>CBDAVR010000002.1:0-4365 GCA_965200945.1 Chitinophagaceae bacterium | reverse complement strand
GCCTGCTCCGGCTTCAGGTACGGGTCGTAGCCTATCACGCTCATACCAAACGCCTGCAATCGCTTCGCCACTTCGCGCCCGATCTTGCCCAGACCAATCACGCCCAGCGCCTTGCCGTAGACTTCGGACCCCATGTACTTTTTGCGGTCCCACTTGCCCCCGCGCAGGGCCTGATCGGCCTGCGGAACGCTGCGGGCCAGCGCCAGCAAGAGTGCCACGGTCAGCTCGGCAGCGGCCAGCGTGTTGCCTTCCGGGCTGTTGACCACCAGGATGCCGCGATTGGTCGCCGCTTCCACGTCAATGTTGTCCACGCCCACGCCCGCCCGCCCAATGATCTTTAGCTTGTCGGCGGCGGCAATCACCGCCCCCGTCACCTTCGTTTCCGAGCGCACGGCCAGCGCGTCATAGTCGCCGATCATCGCCAGCAGCTCGTCCGGGGCCATCCCCGTTTTCACATCGACGTCCGCGACCGTCTTCAAAATCTCGATGCCCTCGGGGGCAATCGGGTCCGCAACCAGTACCTTCGGCATTGAATGGTGTTTCCTTATCACTGTATTTTTAGAAAAGATTGCTGCAATCCTGAACTATGGCAGAAACTTCGGTCCCTGTCAAACCGCTACTCGAATGGCTGCTGAAAGCGCCACCTACTTGCGAAGCGAAACGAGAAGGATTGTGGTTATCTAATTTCCCATTGATGAAGCGTTTGCGTGAATAACTCATAATACAAGTTGATCTCGCACGCGAGATCGAAACGTAGAGAAGCCTTGCAGCTTCCGCAATTAGTCCAGGGTAGCGATTCCTTTTACTTCCTGGAAAAACTTCCTCCTCTAACCCAGGAATAAAGACTATTTGACCACTGAGACCTTTTGCTCCATGCATGGTCATTATCTGAACGCCAATTGTAGCAGGGTCCGCTGTGGGAGCAACGATGTTAAGCCTTTTGTAAACTTTGCCCAAAATCTTTTCTTCATCCTCATTGGAAGATGCACGAAAATAGTCTAGCACTTCTTCAATTGACATCTCTTGTGGCAAATGATCAACGTTCTCAATCCATGCCTGTTGAGCCTCATCTCCTAGTGTCTGTGTTAGAATGCTTTGGATGGCTTGTTTTCTATCACCAATTGTGTCTTCCGGTGACCAAGAAGAAATCATAGTGACAGTCTCACACACTCTACCAATAGCAGCTGATTCACGAGAACTAAATACTCCTGTTGGCAACGGCATATAAAACAGGTCCTTAAAATTAAGGTTGTTTGCCAACAGCTTTGAGACTATGTTAACGCAAGTGGCGATGCCAACTCCTTTTGGCAATCCAAGAATGGTTCTATAAGCTATATAATCATCTTGGTTACATACAATTCGCAAAA
This sequence comes from Chitinophagaceae bacterium, assembly GCA_965200945.1. Lineage (GTDB taxonomy): Bacteria > Bacteroidota > Bacteroidia > Chitinophagales > Chitinophagaceae > JADCRZ01. The sequence goes on along the minus strand of CBDAVR010000002.1, from coordinate 2,998 downwards.
CAGCAAGGGCAAAATGGCCTCCAGCAGTGTCCTGATAGCCTGTTGCTCCCTTCAATTCATGGGGCACGCCCAAATCAGAGAACACCTGTTTGAGATCGTTACTTAACGCTCGCCCCTTGCTCAAGAGAACGATAATCTCACGAGGTGGAACACCTGCCTGTATCAAATCACGACAAGATTTCACAATGGCTAAGTTCTCATCATTATTATCTTGAAACCGCCAGCGGAGTACCTGCCCCTGCACAGCCGGTTCCGAAGATGCGTAAAGAGACGTTAGAGTTTTGGGAAGTCTATTTGTTTGAGATGATCCCAAAATCAATGTGTTTGCCGCCTGCACAATTGAATTAGCGCACCTGAAGCAGTCACTCAGTTCATGATCACCGCTAGTAGGATAATTCTGAACAAAATTTTGTATGCCTTGTGGAGATGCAAAACGGAAAGAATAAACGCTTTGATCGTCATCACCAGCGATGAATGTTTTTACCCCTCTGCTGATCATATGGCTGATGAACTCTTGATCGCATGGATTTAAATCTTGGTATTCGTCAACCACCAAGTGTTCAATGTTCAGCAGGGTTACAGGATCAAGATTACCTGCTTTTATTTCGTCGATACATTGTCTGATAATATCACCTGGCAAAACACAAGAATATGTCTGGGTTCTAGTGCCATAAAAATTGTTGAAAATGTCTCTTTCATGTGCAGAGATAGGAGGGTCGGGAACAATATAGTTTGCTGGATTCCATAGTCCTGTTGACCAAAAAGCTTCGTGGTCATACCTGATTTCAGAACAACGAGACGCATTTACGCTGTAGATTTTGCCAAATTCTTGCTCGAAAATGTTTTTCAGTTCCCATTCATCCATTATCATGGGGTCTGTAGGATAAGCATTCAGTTTACCGGCTTTACGAAGAACCCTTAAAGCAAGAGCATGAAGAGTTGTAGCCTTAATTTCATGTGCCTCAGCAATTTCGTTCTCTCCACAATATGTTCTGATCCTTGTTTGAAGGTCCTTTGAAGCAGCACGAGTAAATGAGACAACGTAAATACTGCTTAATGTTGCCCCGGATTGAATCAACCATCGCACTCTCTCTTCTATGGCTTTCGATTTCCCTGTACCGGGGCCTGCAACCAACCGCACTTGGGAACTACTATCGTGTGAGGCCGCAAATTGGATTGCTTGGGCTGCTTGTTTCTGTGAAGGTGTAATAGGCATAGTTGTTACCAGTTTTTGACAATCTTAAAGAACACTGTTGGATGAGTAATCGAAAAGATGAATTTTGGGGGGCCAGCACAGAAACCCAATCCGGCAATAATACCGCCCATTGCCGTACTTGAATAGGGGCCTTTGGGCGAGACAATTCCCGCTGAACCGCCTTTGGGATAACCACCGTTTTTCAGAGGGGTGGATTACGGGGTCACGGGCGATGACTTGGGATTGGCTTTCAGATAGTCATTAGCCAATTTGTCACAAAGAGCATCGTTGGTTTCTTTAATGAAAGCTAATTTGTCTTCCCCAACGTAACCAAAAGTCTCAGTATGCCAAATGACGGGGTAAAACACCTGGTTTGGGGTCTTAACCTGCTGCGCGGCTCCTGTGACTGTATAAGTAATCATGTAGCAGTAAGCTGGCATTTTGTCTATCTTCATCCCATGAATCTCAACCCCCAAGATTATGCGGTTGAGGTTCTTGGTAAAAAGCGCAGGGTCACTGACAGTTAAAACCTTCATGCCCGCGCTTCTTAATTTTAGCTCAACGCTGGTTTGTATATCATTTTCGCTTACCCCTGCATCTTTCATCTGTTTATCAACTACTGTAATAACCAGAGCATCGGTGACTCCTTTTAAATTATCTTCAGATTGGGCCTGCGCTAGGCTAGGCAACAGGCACAGCGATATAGAAGCAACAAATAGAGCAACAATCAGTTTCATCTTATCCTTTCATAGCACAGTTCAGCAACCACGCCGTTTGCGATTTGGTCCCGTATTTCAGACAGGGGCATGGAATACTGCTCAATACACCGATTCGTAGAGCTGCGGCAGAATATCTAAAGCATTAATCCAGATCAGGTAATTCAGCGGGCCGGTACAGAGACAACAATCATGTTTGTTTCTGTTGCAGTCGCTTCAAGTTCTTCATGTCCTGCATCAAATCGTCCATATCGTACTGGGGATAGACTTGATGCTCCGTCAGAAACGCCCGTGTCTGCCAGTAATCCAATCCCAGCATCTCGCCCACCTGACTGCCCGAAATTGCCGCACGGCGGTAGCCGTCTACCGCCAGCAGTTCCAGTGCCTTCTGCGGAATATCCCAGCCTGCGGCTGTCAGAATTTTGTAAATGGCATCCGGCATCTCAAACGTGACGGTAGACATAAAATCTCCCTGTTTTGCATCGCCTACCCGTTGCGGCGGGCGAAGTCGCGGAGCAGGTCGGCGAGGGCGCGGACGCCGTCTTCGGGGAAGGCGTTGTAGATGGACGCCCGGAAGCCGCCGACGCTGCGGTGGCCTTTGAGGTTCTGCATCCCGGCTTTTTTGAACTCGGCCAAAAGGTCCGGCTCCAGGGCCTCGTCGCGCAGACGCCAGGTGACGTTCATCAGGGAGCGGTCGGCCTTCTCGGTCACAGTGGGCTGGAAAAACGGGGTCAGGTCGTCCAGCGTGTTGTACAGCAGGGCCGCCTTGTGCCGGTTGCGGGCTTCAATGGCGTCCAGACCGCCCTCGCTCTCAATCCATTTCAGCACGAGGCCGACGACATAAATGGGAAACGCCGGGGGCGTGTTGTACAGGGAGCGGCTTTCCAAAAACGTCTTGTACGAGTAGATTTTGGGCAGGTCGGTGTTGGCCGACTCAAAGAACTCCTTGCGGCCCACCACGAGCGTCACGCCCGCCGGGCCGATGTTCTTCTGCGCCCCGCCGTACATCAGCGCGAACCTGGAATAATCGCGGCGCAGGGCCAGATAGTCCGACGACATATCGGCCACCAGCGGCGTGCCGCCCGTG
>CBDAVR010000001.1:0-42864 GCA_965200945.1 Chitinophagaceae bacterium | reverse complement strand
CCCAGTGTTTGACGGACAACTACAAGTAGCACCCGAAGCTCCGTATCCCGTAGTGTCGGCATTACCTGGTCCAGCAGATCATTCGGAACGGGGGTCGTCTTTTCCAAAAATATACTCTTGTTTGTAGCCGTCGTTATTTTAGTCGATAGAGTATGTTGGGCCATAGATGATCATTACGGATAATGAAAGAACACTTCACCGCTATGCCCTCTGAGAAATCTCTGCCTGCTGAACCCGGACAGCCACGGGGGCCTCATAATTGCTTTCTATGGCCGCCTGTAAATAACGGCTTGGGTTCTTCGCCCCGCGATGCGGCAGCCAGTCAAGCTGACAACTGACAATGCTGAGATCAAAACGGCTGAGAATATCCAGCGCTTGGTTCTTGGTCATGCCCTGCTCAGAAAGACGCTCATATAGGAGCCTTTTCTGTGCGGCAATTTCCGGCGGATCGCTCTCAAATACCGGTGGCCCCCACCCCATCCGAGATGCAATATCCGCTTCCACTACGGCACGGGGAGCTGCATATTGGGACCGGCTGTGTGCGACCAGCGCTTCTCGTCCAGCGCGGACCTCCATCGGAACCGGTGCAGGAGATTGGGGAATGTCTTCCGGCTCCTGATAACTGCTCACAACATGGTGTGCGGGCAGATACGCATCGAGACCATTCTGCCGCGTCAGCTCCCTAACGAGCGCCCTCCCCTGCCACTGGCGGCGCGACAGCCGCAGCATTCGGGCGCGAGCCTGCACGGAAGAGACCTGCATCGCGGCTGCAAGCTCCGGCAAGGTCGGCTGAACACGGCCATTAGGGGTCAGAAACGTCAGCATCAGCACAAGGTCGCGCAATTCCTCAGCGGGCAGCAGGCTCCACAGTCCCGCAGTCCGCAGGGTGGAAGTCAGTACCAGCCGAGCAGCAGGGCGAAATGCTGCCCCTTTACTAAATATTGCACCTTTCTCTATCCCTTCCCGGTAATGCTCGACGACAAAAGGTGCGTTCTCAAATAAAGGTGCGCTCTCAGAAGGCTGCGTCTCTTCTCTCCCATTCTGGGCAGTGGCATGGAAGTGGTCCTGAGTGTGGTCCTGAATCATGATGATCTCCTCACCGAGATTAATACTGACTAAGTTAGTGCTCGATGATGAACAAAGTGAGAAGTAAGAAAATTGGATAATTGTCGCTACGCATCGTCGCTTGCCAAGATTTTTCCTGGCCGTATCGTGGACCCGCGCACCGGTCCGGTTGAGGGGTATCTTTACAGACCCCCTCAGTCTGGCGTCGGGTGGCCGCAGACTGCCGCGTCGGCTATTGCCGCCTGTGCATTCCCTTTGTGCTGGCACAGAACCGGGGTCGCGCTGCCGCCGACGACTTGATCCCGATTGGGACAGGCTCCCGGCGGGCGCGGCACTTTGCGTTTTTCCGGCGTCCTTACACTTTAGGTTGCAATTTCAGTCTCTTCTGTATCTGCTGACTGCCCCTTATTTTCTGAGTGAGTACCTTGTGTGGGTGTGTCTTCCAAAGGCTGCCCGGCAATCAGCCAGACCAGCGGAATATCACCTGCAAGAAGGGTTAGCGACCGCTTCAAGCGGGTGCGGTCACTGTAGCGAACTTCGGACCAGGCCAGACCGAGCAGTGCGTAATGAAGTACACGCGACAGCCGGGCGCATAGGACCGCCTGAGAATGGACACCAGCAGGATCAGATGGGATTTCATGGTGCGATGGCACGGGAAGTAGTGGCGCATTCAGGAGGCGCTTACGGGAGAAAGCACGACGCATGTAACGAGAATTCATAAGGCAGGAATTTAGAATAAGGGATTTAACAAGAGGAAAATCGAGATGGGAAGTAAGATGGAAATTACGGCTGCGTGATCAATCCAAGCAGCAGCAGGAGAACCGGTAAGAGAAGACAAGCAAAAACGGCTTGCTCGGCTGTCGAACCGGTTGTCAGCCGCCATCCCGGAGGAAGCAGGTGCCACCGACCCGGACGTGGGTAGAGAAGCGGCACACCGCTTTTCGTACTGGCATCTCCCAGCAAATGGGAAATCATCCCAAGCATCAGGGCAAGCGATGGCTGCCAGCCGAGCCACAAGAGCGTCGGCAGCCCTAACCAGAGCCAGAGAAGCCCCAGCCCCGCGAGCGAATGCAGCGGCCCCCGGTGCGTAAAGTGCGCGGACAGTATGCGGGCAGGCACTCGGAACGGCTGGAAGCGAGCGCCCAGGCGCAAATATTTGACCGTGGAGTGAGTCGCATCAAGGTCCGGCAGAAGCGATCCAAGAACGGCTGCGCCAACGAGAAGGCCCGGACTGCTGCCATCTGTGACCGATAAAGTACCAACTACACCGGGTACGAGGCGCAATAGCCAGACGCTGCTCACCCCCAGTGCGATGTGGCTTGGCCCTGTCATTTTGGCAACGGTTGAGCGGTCTTACTCATCGCTTCTTGGATCGCTTTTTGAAACCACTCTTCCCTGCATCTAAGGTGATAGAGAAATGAAGCACAGTTGGACGGACTTCCTTGCGTGTCATAGGAGAAGGCGCAGTCAAATGTGCGTAAGACTCCCCCCGTGTGGAAGTACCATTGTGTGAAGTTTTGGACGTCGAAATGCGTTCCTTCCTTTCTGCTAATGCCTCTTCTGGCACATCCGGCGTCTTGAAGAACACGTAGTCGACCTTCCACTTTCCACTTTTGGCGAGGGTTAGGCCCAGTTTGTGACAGAAAAGTAGGTCCAGCAGCCGCTCTCCGTCGATCAGAGTCACGGGAGCAAGGACCGATGCCTCAGCAGCCCGGCGTGCCACGGGGGAGAACTGGGAAGTGGTAATTAGTAGACCTTGCCCAGCCCCAGTACGCAAGCAGCATCCGCGTAGTTCATCCACCGTGCGCTGCTGGACGGACAGCTCTGTAAATTGTTTGGCCTGAATAATGCAGCGGATGCTTGGCTGATCGCTTCCGAGGCTGTTGCAGGCAGGCATAACTGTCTCCAAATCCCAGCCCCCTGCCCGATTGCGTCCCACAAAGCCCTTTCTCCCTGACAGACGCACATCTTGGTGTCCCATCCGCTCAAGAAGCTGAGAGATCACACGTAAAAAAGCAGAATAGGACAGATTGAGGAGACACTCTCGCAGTTCACGCCGCAGCATGTCGGGAGGCAAGAAGGAAGTACCAGGCTTCTCTCTCGCAGCGACCGGGAAGACATCAGGGAAAACATCTTCATATTCGGGAAAGACGCTTTCCTGATCGATCTCAAATAGTTCTGGCTCTATTGAATCTGGTTCTATAGCAGGGTGTTTCATAGTAAGTATCGTTAATGTAGTTCCTACGCATCAGGCCGAAAATAGCAAGAAGCGGCTGTTCCCCTATCTGTAAAAAGCGGGTCAGCACTCATTAGATCACCGCTCATTAGATCACCGCTCATCAAATCAGCAGACATGGGAATCTACTTCTTGGGTTCAGTACTCTCCACTTTTTGCGGCGACAGTGACCATTCCCCTGGCCGAGCATATTGCCATTCCGCCTGACGGCGCCCGTGAACGTCGAACGCCATTTCCGGCAGGCAGCCAGCGCATCCGCTTAGGCGACAGCCGGATCGTTCATGGTAGAAGCCGTCCTGCGAGAACAAATCGCGTGGTACCAGTGACTTTTTAAGATGCACTGCAAGGGCATCCGTCACGGCCTGGACCAGGGCAAAAGACGGACTGGTTTGCCCGTTGATCATCCGGCTAATCGTGGACCGGGATACGCCCGCATCTGCTGCAAGGCGAGCACGGCCCTGGAAGCTGTAGCGGCTGACATGCACCATCACAGTCTGGACCCGGTTATGCAGACGGGGCCGTGCCTTCCGAAGCATTGACGCTTTTGTGTCTGCGCCTGTTTGTCCCTCTGGTCCTTTTATGTTCACTCGGTTGCTCCCTGATTTTCCTCGAGGTTCTTTGCTCATTGGCCTCCTTGGCTTAGGCGGGTTGATGGAGCTATCCTGCCAAACAAAAACCGAACATGCAATGCCTGTTGCACGTTCGTTACTCGTCCAGACACTGATGCACAAAGATAACAAAACACCCTGGAAATTATACTTCTGTCTATGGTCAAGGCTCGCTCCACTTGCGATCCACCCATAGCGCTTACCAGCTCCTAATTGCATGCTGATGAAACATTCCAAAGACACCATAAGTGCAAAGTTGACTACTCAGGAGCAAGAAATTCAGGAGCCAGGGCGTCAGGAACTAGAATATGTAGGATTTGACCCAGCACACTATGAGCGTTGGGAACCACGAGCATCAGAACCAAGAGCTTCAATATTGGAAGCATCGAGGGTCAGAAATGAATCTGGCAGCATTCCTCTATTTGTACGCCGTAGTCCTAGTGAGATAAGTAAAGCGGAAGCGGCCCTTTTCCTAGGGCGTTTGACGCAGGTTTATTTGGAGCTTGCTCGAATATCTGAAGAAAAGGATGCGGGGCAACTTGATCCCACGTTAGACACCATGACAATGACAGATGAAAAAGTTGGCTTCTTTCCTTAAACTACCTCGTGGACAGGTTTAATCGCGTTGGTATTCGCTGCACGATTCGACTCTTCCTTCAAACACTGCTACGGTCTGAACGGCGCTCACAACTTGGTCGGAGTGCAAATATATGAACAATTAATATGACGGTCGATGCTTTGATCTTAAATTTGAGAGCATGGTGAGTTTGTATTTGACGACTTTTTGGAACAGCCATCTTCATTATTCTGAACCCCTCCCACAATGAGCATTCAGTATGTCGCCTACGCCCGCGTCTCTACCTCCGAACAGGCCGAGCGCGGGAAATCCATTGAGGACCAGCTCGCTAAACTCGAACGAGAAGCTGGCGAGCGCGGCGGCGTTTTACTTCGCACGTTCGCAGACCCCGGTTTCTCCGGCAGCAATCTCAATCGACCACAGCTCTCAGCGCTTCTCGCGTTCTGCCGGGAGCAGGACGTTGACGCTGTCCTAATAGTGGATACAGACCGGCTCGCTCGAAAAACCGAACACCACTTTGCGATAAAAGCACAGCTCAGAAAGTGTGGTGTGCGTGTCGAAAGTCTGAACCAGCCAATGATCGATGACACGCCGGAGGGCGTGTTCCTCGACACCATCCTAGCTGCCACGAATGCGCTTTATCCTCAAATCACAGGCCGTAAGACGAGCCTCTCAATGGCGCAAAAGGTTCAAGCGGGATGGTGGCCGGGACCAGCCCGGCTCGGCTATCGCAACGCCGATAATCCGCAGCCGACTTCCGCGAATGACCGCCGCATTATTATCCCCCACGAGACCAATGGGCCACTTGTTACTCGCGCCTTCTCGGAATATGCGACGGGAAACCATTCCTTGAAATCGCTGTGCGCTCTGCTCGAAAGTCTGGGCCTGCGAAGTGTCTGGGGTAAATATGTGACCCCAACATCACTCAGAAAAATGCTAGGTGATCCGTTCTACCTTGCACGTGCCAGCTATAAGGGTGAGATGCGCTGCTGGAACCATCAGACCCTGACAGATGAGGAAACCTTCCGGCGCTGCCATCTGGTCTTAGGCGAACATAACCGCTACGCTGACCGCATGCGAAAACACACGTTCCTCCTGTCCGGTATTTTGCGATGCGGAAAGTGCGGCGCACCTCTCACGGCCTCCGTAAATGCGCGGAAGGGCAAATCCTACTACCACTGCCCCTTGAACCGGGTTCCTCATTCCAACGCAGGTCAAAACGTGACCGTGGAAGAGCTGGACGCGCTTGTCGGGGGCCTGCTTCGAAATGTGTCTCTCACACCGGAAGCCGCTGATAAGATTATTCGGTATGCGCGGTCAGTCGTGGAGCAGACCCACAGTGGGCATGACGTAAAGCGCCGAGAGCTTTCAGCGCAACAAGGCATTCTGGAAGCACGCAGAAGCCGCATGGAAACCATGTATTTGGATGGAGCCGTGACCGAGGATACTTATCATCGGCAGTCGGTTGAGATCAGGGGAAGCCTGGAAAATATCCGCCTGGAAATGACACGGCTGGAACTGGGGCGAGAGGCCAACATCGGGACGTTCGAGCAGCTCATGCGTGTTGCAACCAACGCTGAGGAAGCATACCAAAAAGCGCCTGTAGCGTTGAAGCGGGCCTACCTCTCTCTCTTTTTTGAGAAGATTGTGATCTGGGACAGAAAGATTGCTGGCGCGTCGCTGACGCTTGCGTTTAAGACACTTCTCGATGACTATTTTATTTACGATGAAGTTGTCGGCGAGCAGACGTATCTCAAAAACAGTGAAGTCCCAGCACTTTTCAGCACTGGGACCACAATCAATGAGGTTATAAATTCAGAGGGATGGCTGCCCGTGCCTTCCGAGTTTATAACTTTACTCTGGGACGCCACGTACTGGAACCGTATGAGAAGATTAATTCCGGTTCTTGTCAACGCTTGATCAACCGACCTGTGCCTACATGAACCCATCCTAATTTCATCACATCGAAAGCAATGGTGTCAGCAACATGACGTTAAGGGAATTGTGAATATAATCTATGCCAACTAAAAATTATCTTCCAATTCTAATCCTTCAGGTGATAAAGTTTATTTTTATCTTGCATGCCTACCCAATTTTCATCGTGTCCAACAATGACAAGTGCAAGGAAGGTAATCTCCATTCTCGTCTGCTTGAACATATTGCGAATCATAGTACGGTCACGCCAAGATGGCACAGGAACTGGCAAAGAGTGGGTATGCCATTCACCCAGGTATACCTGTTCTCCTTCACTATCATGCCAGGCTTTATCAACGTGCTGTTGCGCGGACTCTCGTGAACGGTGGAAGAACCGTGGACCCGCCTTGTCTAGAGGACCCGGAGTCGTTGCTTTTTCAACCACTACGCGTGAATCCGCAAATAGCCTGCCAATCAATATCCCGCCTGCTTCGCTTGCTCCGTGTGGTTGACGATGGTCCCTGAACGTCAGAATAACCTCCGAAGCAAATATCAAGTTGCCTTCAGGCTTAAGCTGATAAACGTTTTTCATAGTGAGCAAACTGGGCAGGATGAGCGGGCAATAATGTTGCGGGAAATGGATGAAAAAGATGATAGGCCACTATATTCCCGCCGAAGATCGATATTGTCGGCACGAGCAGCATCAAGATCGCCGCACCAGGTAAAGATAGAATTAGCAGAATTAGGTTCTGGACGTAAGGAAAAGCGCAAAACGCTGGCTACAAATTCCGTTAGTGCATTTCCACCGTATGGGGTGTAGCCGGATTGACACCCGGCCTCGCGTAGGGAGAACTGTTGAGGCTCTCTTATGATGCGGTGGCGAAACCGCATTCTACTATCGAAAAGGCACTCAAAGCATCCAGGTTCGGGTTTAAGTATCTTCACAGCATGACCACCCACAAGAAACGGTTCAACCCACACGAACACGACCGGACACTTGAGGAGCATGCTTTGTTCAAACAAAAGACGATTTAAACGTCGTTCAACTGAAAAATTTCCAAGAGCGATGAACGTAAGCGATGCAGGGTTCAGCTCTTTCGGGGCTGTACTCATAACATCGAGGATATTCCGCTCGTAAGTAGAACATCGAATATGTGGGAAGTGCTGCCGTAACTTTCGGTAGAGTACTTTGGTCTTGAACTGGCCTACGTCGGACATACCACAATAATGCCGTTGGACGTTTTCCGGGCCTAGGATGTCTGTGTCGACTAAACGAAGACTGGTGGCGCGTCCCGAGCGGACAACCCCCTCGGCAAGAAAGCCACCTACGGAGCCGCACCCAATCACATTTACTGGATGTGGGAACGGCTCAGAAGCAATGCCAGCCGTTCTTAAAGCAAGCCGATTTGCACTGGCGTCTGTAACGTCAGCACGGAGTAATATCCCTTGCGACGAGAGACTTGACAGCTCAAGCGAAGGCGACAAATGATCTGGTCGGAAGCCCGGCACTGCTCCAGAAGCCTTATAGAATCCCTTCTTACCCGCTACGGTATGAGTCGGCTTTGGGTGGCTCCAAGCCACAGTGGCAGTGCCTTTCCCTATATTTATTCCCGCCAGTACGGCTGTAGGCCGAGGATAGCGACTAAGAAACGAAAGCAGGTGTTGCAACGCTTCTGGATCTAAAGCTTTCAGCCGCTTGTAAAGTTCGCCATTGGTAGAAGGAAAAGGCGGCAGTCCTAACGATCCTACAGGCAAATAAAGCGCAGCTCTGTCTCGTAGTTTCCCCTTATACCCAATACCGTCAAGCCATATACGGGCCGCTAAGGCCGTTTCCGCGAAGAGCCATGAAGAACCGGCCCACGCAGGAGAAAGCTCAACAACCCCAATTGGTGTTGCCTGGGAGAGAAGCGGGACGATAGAGAGGGCATTGTAAGTGGCTGCATCGTCCCAGTACGCCTTCAGTTCATCGGCGAAGTCGGCCCTATTCGTTCCATCTGCCCCCGCATTCCAAACGTCTGCGGCCCTCTCAATGACGGCCAATGCAATGTTCGATGGCTGGTCCGCATTCGGAGATGAAATGGTGCTATCGAATGTACATAATACTCTTGTACGGTTTAGATGAGGGAAGGGCGAAGCAGCGGCGGCCGTTTCTTGGGGAAGATACACGGTCGGCAATTCGTCCGGGAAAGTGGACGGAATACCAACAATGATCTGGACCGGGAAAGCACCATTCAAATCAACGCGCCATACCTCACGCCATGTGGTAGAACGACCAGGATAATCCGGCGAGTCTGGCTCACAGATGACCACTCGGTAGTTGTCCTCGACAATTGCGCGTGCCTCCTCGGCCGCTTCTTTATAGCGGTCGTTCAAATAGTTAATATGCTGAACGCCCATCGTTCCCCAGTATCGCAGGAGCAGTAGTCTTGACCGCGCCTGATTGCTTGCTGCCGCCGCCGTTCCCGGTCATGTACGGATATGCTTCAGCCAATTCCCCGTTGTCGGAGACGACGCTGACTATGCCGTCGCGTGATATGTCACAGATGAAGGAATGGCGGTCCTCTCCTGTATGGAGCAGGTTGCTCTTCCCGACCTCTTCCTCGTATAGCTCCATCGCGTCTGGATGTGGATGGTCATGGCGGCTCTCCGCTTCGCGGGGAGCAGAGACGATCACATATTTCGGTGCCGTCCCCTGAAGCGCGTCCATGTACGGCTCGTCCTTCTTGTCGTGCTTGAAATAGCTTCGTGAGCCGTGGTGCGCCGCAGCCAGCACATCTGCGCCGATCCGGTCCTTGTGGTGTTTGGTTATATGTAACTCCCATGCATCGCGGTCGGCGTCGCCAGGAATCATAATCCACCGCTCTCCATCCCCAAACTTCAAGACGGCGCATTGCTCGTGAATGCGCTTGCGCCGCTCTTCGGGAGGTTCATCTCCAATCTCCTCCTTGACATAGTCGGCGGGAGCCAAAATGTAACATTCTGCCTCACCGATTGTAGTAGGGTCGTCGCTCCCGCGCATCTCCATCTCGGCGCCGCCAGCCTTGGTCACTTTCTTGATCAGCTTCTGGAGATCGTCGTAGGCTGCCCTGTCATCGGGGCCGGGAACGTGTCCCGAGTGCCACACTTCTCCGATATCGACGGCCTCGCCAAGTTGGGTGACACCGCAGAGATGGTCGTTGTGCGGATGCGTGTTGACGAAGACGCCAAGCCCATCGCTACCTACCACATCGGCTACGAGCTTGGGCACATCTATCCCCTCAGCTTTAGAGTCCAAATTGATGTCCACGAGCAACGTCCGGTAAGTGTCTCCGTCCGCCATGAACACCAATGCACTTGCCCCCTGGCCGACGTGCAGAATCGCAACGCGGACCAGAACATTGTTGTCGGTCGGCCATAAAATGCCGTATCCTTTGTTCGCCATTATGTTGCCTTTCGTTAAGATAATTTCTACGCCTTATTGGGGGCATCCCCTATGGTCGAAGGTTCCCCTGCCGCTAAGTCGCCGGTCCGGTCTTCAGATGCGTTGGCCTTCTCATCAAGCACACGTTCTGCGGTCAACAGCACCTCTGCTGCAAAGTATAACGAGCGTTGCCGAGTCCGATGCCATATCAATAAAATCATCACTAGTGCGCTTAAGAATACAAGCCATTTTTGTGAAACAGAAAATGCCGCTGCCGACCCCCATGCTGCGGAAGCCAAGAAAAGGATAGTAGACAAAATGGACGTTACCAACAGGCTTCGGTGATAAGCGTATAAGCCGTTGAACCGGGTACATCGCCCCACCCCAGCGGCATCCGACATCTGACCAGCATACCGGAACAGTCCAGCGTCAGACTGCTCTTCGCCTGCGGCCTTGACGATCTTCCTCTTGATACGGTTGGCCTCACCCTTGTCTAAATATCTGTCTCCAAGACCTTTATCGAACACTCTCTTTGACGGTCGCCCACCCCATGTCTTCTCTAGAAAAGGCTCTATCAGACTACCTAAAGCCTGTTGGATAAACCCTAGGAATAGAGCTAGTCCAGTAAGGAGTAAAACCGCGAAGGCGGCGGGGAAATTGGCACTATGAATCTGTAGGATAGACAGGAAACAAATCGGCACCAGTCCGACCAGAAGGGTGCCTGGGACAAGTACGCTGAGGATGTCGTAAAGCTCCAGCTTGTCAGTCATTGTGTACCCGCTTCCTTATAATTGATTTTCACATTATACCGCATCTGCATAGTCGTACAGATGTTTGTCAAAACTTTAATTATAAAAATTTCACTGAGACCAGCATCCGTTCTGAAAGTCTAAATGACTCATTATTAGCAAATATGCAGTCCAATATTTCAATGCTATTACTTAAAGATGATAGCGAACGTGAAATACCGGGTGTAGCGCCTGTTTGCAGATTATTGTTTGCAAACTATTCTTGTTAAATTTCTGATTAATTTCAACAAGAATACAGCCTGATATGTCTCAACCACAAAACCACTATTACTATCATTCCACAGGTGTAGGCCACGGCTTCCGCTCAGCATACAGCTCTTCAAGGTCAGTCACACTCCCGAAGGGAATGCGATCCCAGATGTATTCCTCGATCTTAGCCATACTGCCGGTCCGCAGTACGTTTGGACCATAGCGGAAGTTCACTGCATCCAGCGCCTCTGTAATCCGCCGGTCCCGGTCCCCGCCGATGAAACCTGATGCAAATTCTACTTCCTGCCCTTCAAAGAGGCTGCACTGTTTGGCAGCTCCGCTTTTCAAGTCTTTGAGATCGACCATAATCTTGGTTACCCCCTTAGCATTATTTGCTCCCCCCGCCCCCTTTTGGAAATTGAAAAGACGCAGGATGTGCCTTGAAATATCAGACACCGTCCAGGCCGCCTGATCCAAATGAACGTGCTTCATAAACCAGGTGTGATCCGCATAGAGCAGTGAAAGCTGCACAGAACAAGCTCCAAAACCTTCCCGGCGCATTCGTGTGGATGCTTTGAGCGCGAGCATTTGCACCACCCCGGAAAGCGTGGTGATGCGCCAGACGGGGTTTCCAAGCGTCACCGAGTTTCCAAAGCTTTTGCGCTCCCGAACATACCCGATTTCTTCATAGCCCCGCAGCTTCCGGTACCAATAGTATCCCTCGATAGAACCAAACGGACCGCGACACAAAAACCCAGGATCGGAATCCAGAAAGTCGACCGGGGTAAAAACGCCGTACTCATTGAGCCGCGCTTCGTACTTGGTGTTGATCCCGCAGAGATCAGTCAGCGCCAGGCCCGCCAGCACTTCCCGCAGGTTGCTTGCGTCAATGCGGTCCAGCCCGTTTGGCTTGTGCAGCGAGGCCGCAGTTTTTGCCTGCCAAGCGTTGCAGCCGATCCCCACATTCACGGACATCCAGCCGCCGATGTCCCGATAAATACGCTCTTTCAGCTCGAAACCAATCTCCTCCATACTCTTTACTTTGAGCGCCGGGCATCCATGCAGGTAAATAACAGCTTCATCAATGGACTTGGGAACAATATCGGGGCTGTAGTCCTGGAATATCTTGCAGAATTGTCGATGCACCTCTCGGTACAGCTCAGGGTCGGACTGTTTCAGTACGACGTTTGGCGCGAGCAGCTTCACGTCCCGGATTCGCATGGCCGTCTTCGCCCCGGCAGCTTTCAGCTCATAAGAAGGGCTGATTACACAGCCACCAGGAACATTGATCGGGACGACGCCGACAGACTTTCCGCGCCAGAGAGGATGCGCCTGCTGCTCGGCCCTCGCAAAACAGGCGTTCATGTCGACGTGCATTACTTCCGGCGGGTTGGCATTGATAGGGAGCGGCATAGAAGCAGCTAATTAGTCCGGCAGTCCGTCGGAGATGTACTGCAACGTGGCGATAAGCGAAGAGCTATCAATGCAGATACGCATATCGAGCGCCCCCACATTCACCGTAAAATAATGCAGCTTGACGGTACCCTGCCTTCCCGGATGGTACTTCCCGACCTCTTTCACCACATACACCTTGCCGCGCCACTTCAGTCGGAAGGGCCGGACATGCTGGTGCTCGGCATCCAGGAGTAGCTGAACAGAAACCGGCTCGTTAATGGGAGTGCAAGGCATAGGGTCAGTATAACCAAACATATACCGAACACGTCAAGGGGTTGGCCGCAGCGATAAAGCAACCCTGGTTGTGCTTGTTTGCGTCCGCTGACGTTATGGAGAAATGCTTCTCCCGCTTCCTTGCCCATCTCCCTTTAACATCATCTATGCGGACCCGCCGTGGCGTCTTCAGGGCGGCGTGACGATGCCCTACCCTATGATGCGGACGCAGGACATCTGCGCCCTGCCCGTGGAAAGCATCGCCGCCCCGGACTGCCTGCTGTTCCTATGGACAATCCCCTCCCACCTTCCCGATGCCCTGGCCGTCATCCGCGCCTGGGGCTTTACCTACAAGACCGTAGCCTTCACCTGGGTTAAGCGCACCCCCAAAGATACCGGCTACTTCTTAGGACGCGGCTACTGGACCCATTCCAACGCCGAACCCTGCCTGCTGGCTACAAGAGGCCATCCCCCGCGCATTGGTACAGGCGTTCATAGCCTAATTGTCTCACCTCGGCGGGAGCACTCCCGCAAACCCGACGAAGCACGCGAGCGCATCGAGCGCATCGTGGGCAATGTGCCCCGTGCAGAGTTGTTTGCCCGGCAGAAAGCGCCGGGATGGAGCGCGTGGGGCAATGAGGTTGACTGCGACTTTGCACTCTAAATTGGTTCTTATATTGTTTTTTGCAGTGGTCACCCTTCTCAAATCAATTGCGCTATATTAGACGCAATGGAAGTTGTGCATAACGGAAGATCAGAGCGATCTTTTGAGCCAGTAGTCGGCCCCTGCCCGCTTCTCCAAGATAGCACCCATCTTCCATTGGGAGACGCAATCATAGATGCTGGAGACCCTTTAACTTTCCTTTGGTTGTTGGATTAATGAACACCGGGGGCAGGCAAAATTAAGCGTCAGTGAGGCCGTATTCCGTTGCATGATCACTTTGGCCCGATGGCGCTGGATGGAGAAAGGAGTGGGCGAGGTTCCCCGGAAGATTGTTGAAATCAACGCTGTGCTCAACATTGGCAACTACGCAGATAGATGAAAGGAACAGAAACAAATTGTTGAATGTCTTTCTCTAAAAGTTTTAGAAGCAGTCAAGCGTCTATAACCGAAGCCACCAAATTCGAGCCAAAATCAGGAATAAGGCTTTTATTTGCGTAGGCGAAGGGTTAGTATGTCCAAAAACATATCGATATTGGTACAATTAAGATCGTTCGCGCAACCTCTTTAAATATCTGCCTGGCAGCAAACTTACAGATGGCTGCCAACAGTGCTATACTCTGCAAAATTATGAGGCAACTGAGCTACTTGAATAATCAAAAATGCTTGTAACCGCCACATAAAATGAATGACACCTGAGGTAGCACGCCTCTTAACCCGCAGACGTCAGACGGATACTGAGTATACGGATTGAAAAACGTTAAGGAGCGTCAAAGTAATGCATGATACTACCACACCGGATGTCGAGATTCAGCAGCACCTTGAGCATGGCAGCCACCCAGCCACCCAGGGGCGTTTGATTGTTTTAGAAGGTCCAGATGGCGTTGGCAAGACGACGATAGCTCATCTATTGACTACCCGGCTTCTAGAGAGCGGCGTCGGATGCCAGTACCTGTCGTTCCCAGGTAATGAGGTTGGTACATTAGGCAATCTTGTCTATCAGCTCCATCATGACCCTCAGAGCATGGGGGTAGAGGCCGTTCATGCGTCCAGTCTTCAAATTATGCATCTTGCCGCACACGTTGAAGTAATTGAAAACCGTATCATTCCAGGGCTTGAAAGCGGCCTAACCATCATTCTTGACAGATTTTGGTGGTCTCTGTGGGTTTACGGGCAGACATCAGGATTAAGTATTCCCACGCTCGAAGCTCTCTTGCGGCTTGAAACTTTGTTTTGGAATGAAGTCGTGCCAAGCCATGTGTTTCTAATTGAGACAGATGAGCCACGGAAAATTTCTATGAACTGGCAGAATATCAAAAACGGCTACAAACAAATCGCTCACGAGGAGCAAGGTCACTACCCAGTTTCGATCATCAACAACAACGGTTTAGTTGAACTGGCCCTGCATGAGATACAGAATTTGGTATAGGCAAACACTGTCACGCTGATGCTCGACACGTCAGCTATCTCAGTCCCATCAAACGAATATTGCACAGTGTGATAGATTGTTTTACTACTGACACTCACTAGAGTAAAAATTGAATGACTTTTTAACCAGATTAGATAAGCCATCCAATACAGGAGCATCCTTTGATTTATACATTTGATGGCGAGACGGCAGATCAAGCTTGGCGCTTAGCACTAGCCAAACTCACTTCTACTGATGCAGATGAACATCAGGGGAGCCGCAGCGGACCTACACGTGAATTATTACACGCCATGTTCAGTGTCCGTGATTGCCGACAACGATGGGTTACGGCCCGCCAACCGGCTATAAATCCCGCTTTTGCTATAGCTGAAGTATGCTGGATTTTGTCAGGACGAAATGATGCCGCGTTCTTAAACGCATGGAACCGCCGCTTGTCTCATTTCGCCGGAACCGGCACCACTTATTCTGGCGCGTATGGACACAGGCTCCGACAGCATTTTGGCTTGGATCAGTTAGAAAGAGCATATAGCGCCTTGAGGCAGAACCCTGATACCCGTCAAGTAGTGCTACAGATATGGGACCCAGTGGCGGATATTCCTCACGCGGACGGAAAACCGGCTCACGAGGACGTTCCCTGCAACCTGATTTCCACACTGAAAATCCGCAGCGGAAAGTTGGAGTGGATGCAGATCATTCGTAGCAACGATTTGCAGCTCGGAGTACCCTATAATTTCATTCAGTTTATGACTTTGCAGGAGGTGTTTGCGGGGTGGCTGAACATTCAACCAGGATCATACAATCAACTTAGCGACAGCCTGCACATCTATCACCGCGACTTAGACCTCCACAGTCATCAATCCAATAATGCTCTGTTACCAGTATTAGAGGTGCCAGAATGGAACAATGACCGTCTCGCTCTGCCTTACGAGGAGTCAAAAAGTATGTTCTTTGAGCTTTCCAGCTTAATTGAACAATTGACAAAAGATGATCTAATGCCTGAAAGATGGAGGAAAATCATTGCTTTCCATGATCTGTCGCAGCCATATCTCAACCTGCTTCTAGTCGTAGCCGCAGAGGCGGCCCGAAAGAAAGGATGGTCCAAGCAGGCAGAGGAAGCGATTACAGCTTGTACGAACCCTATTCTCAAGCAAGTATGGCTTCGCTGGCAACGACGTACCTTCAAAATGTAGCGGTTGCGGCTCTATTCGTAACATCAATTGCCTATGTTGAGCCACTACCAAAACTCAAAGGATGAAATTGCTATCAGTAGGCCAGCTGTCAACGATAACTCTTACTGAGTGTTGAAAGAGATGCTCATACTTTTTCAAAGTGTATATTCAGTTCCTTTGGTGGCAATGTTCTGGTACTGCGCCCGTGCTACCGAGGATTTTACGCGCTCGTTGATACCCCAAGAGGGAGGATAAAGTGGCTCTGGCAGAGGTTGCACGGCACAGGATCGATAAGTTTGCTTGATACGAGTGCGACCGCTTGTTCCGGTAATTGCTGGATGGGCGACCCGTGCGTATTTGCCGACCTCACAGAATAGATTCTGGCAGTCAATGAGCTGAAGCGGACGCCCCCAAAGAGATTGGAACGGCAAACCTATAAGTTTGAACTCTTCTGACTGCCGCTCAGCCATTAATGCTATCACCTTCTCTGGATTGAACAAATGAGCGTTGGTAAAGCATTTGACTATCCCATCACGTGCACCTGGCCCTGCAACAACATAGGAATTCTCATCTAAATTGAATAATGGCGAGTAGTTAAGGTCTATGGCATACTGGAATGCAAGGAAATCTCCTAAAAGGGGAAAATCTCGAAGTTGATAGTAAATTGCTTTAAGTGATTTGCATGCCAACAAGTTTTCTGCTCTGCCGCCCTTCATGATCCATTCTAGAAGGGATAAGTAGTTACGGTGTTTCCGCAGACTGCCGAAAGACGATTGCCCACCAGGCATAATATATGCCCCAGAAAAAATAGCCTGCTTGCGCTGTAGAGCTGCAGTCAATACAGCATCATAGCTCTCAAACGAGAATCTCTGCCAAGAAATTTCACCCAATGAAGTCTCAAGTAGTTGCCAGGTTTCTACCCGATTGAAAATCTTGAAAAGAAGCGTCCGAAATAAGATATCATTAGGGCTTGCAGAATTGTTAATCTCTTCAGGATAAAGAACCTGCCGAATTAGGAACTGACTGACTCGATCAGAAGCACGATAAGCGTTCGTGAAGCGGTGGCTTTCCAGAATCGGGTCTTCTGTCCACGGGGCCTCTTGCCCAGCGAGACGACGAAAGAACAGGCGCTGTCGAGCAAACGCGAAATACCAGTAAGTTGCGAACACTTCAGTTGGTTTAAGAGGTGCCCAGCGTTGAGCAACCTCGTTCATATATTCATCCCTAACGTGATGCAAGGCGTTAGAAGTAAACCAACCTTCAGTAAAGAAATCATCAAACAAGGTATTAACCATGGTTCTATGATACCAACTTAAAGTAGGAATATGCTCTTTCTCAGGACAATAAAATGATTTATAGGTTGTCTGTAAACTGAGTAAACGAAGCAACTGTCAGGGTAATGCTTGAAGGCTGCAACACGCCTTTCCGTAATTAGTTAAGTATTCGTAACCCATCGTACCATTCCCCTCTCTTCCCCAATTTAGCCCCCAAGAGTTCCGAAAGTGGAATTTCTGTTGATGGTCCTCGTAGCCTGTAATCAAAATAGCATGGTTTTCAGCAAGTAGTTCATGCAATTTTGGCATGGGAACATGACCACCCTGTGCAGTGAAAAAACCCATGCTCATTTGAACTAGAACTGCAACTGGCACTCCATTGGTAAGGCTGTTTTTAATGGCTGCTACATCCATCACAATCGACGTTAGGCGTCCACGATGGCAGTAGATGGCATCAATAGCTTCCGGCGGCGGAACATAGCCTACATCCCGGTCATTTCGGAGTGGATCATACGGCCATGAATTTTGTTCTGATTGACCCCATTTTCCCAGAGCAAGACTAGCCGAGCGGAATGAGGTTCCGGGATTAGAATTCCGATCCGCCTGCTTCGCCCCCCAATATAGCACCTCTTCCGAAAGCGACAGCAGATTACCTGTCTCAGCCAGTCTACAGGCTTCATGGAGAGCCGTAACCGCAAAAGCAACACATGTGCCGCGTGGTCCTTGATCCCGAGCTGGCGATAGACGAGAAGATAAATTGAATTCAGATAGTAGCGTTTGAGCAGGCAACAAAAATTTATTCCATTCCAGCCATCAATGCATTGACAGGAAGTTCCTGTTTTATTTGAGTGCGCGGCCCTTGTGCATCCCAGCCAGTAGCTTTGGGTGAAGCCTGAAGGGTAATACTAAATTTACCGGCGGGGCTTTGTGGTTGCCAAGGCCGAATAAGGTTAAGTTGTAGCTGGGTGTTGCCTGCCTGGGACACACGCAGACTTAAGTACCGGCGTCCTCCCGTTCCTGCTTGGCTGGTTGCAGCCAGTGAAACTCCTTCAAACTCGTCACTGATCAAAATTAAAGGGACGCGGTTGCTTCCTTGATTGGCCAACAAAACCCTTGCAGCCTCTTTATCAGAACCCGCAGCAACTTCCTGGGTGAAGTCCATATAGGTAGGGGAAGTAATATTCCAACGGTAGCCTGAAGACGGGGTTTCAGGCAGAGCAATATTGATTTCATCATTAACTCTGACAGGAAGTGATCTACCGTCATCGTCTTCACTGAGTGGCCAGACATCAGCGTATGAATCCAGTGGGCCAAAGTTCCGCCCCAACAGCTGCTTAATTTGGCGCGGCTGGTACTTTGCGAGTTGTCTCGCTATCGTCCAATTTATGCGTCTAAGCGCGACTAGTTGATAAATTAATGCCGTGTAACTGACACCTAGATACAATGAAAGGAGGTACGCGTGATGCGGCTGAAGAAGTCGAGCCTGTGAGGGCAGACCGAGGCTAGCCCACATAGTTGAAACAAGTTGAGTGGGCATCAAAAAGTCATTTGCAAACGTTTGGGCAGCAGCCTCCTGAGCAACCTTGGTGTCCGAGGATTCCACATCGATGGCCTCATCCAGGCTTGCGGCGTGCCCCATAACAAAATGACCGTACTCATGAGCGGCCGTCAGCCGTTGAAGACTGAGCGGACGTCGAGTGTTAACAAGAATCGCTTTTCGACTGGTTTGAGCATCTGCTAAATAAACACCCTGTACATCCTGGAGCGGCTGAAAGAACAACCATATTCCAGCCTGCTCGATTATCTTAAAGATATCTATAGGCTGACTCAGATCAAGACGGAGTTTTACAAGTTGCTTAGCTGCCGCGTAGGCGGCCTGTTCCTTAGCTTGACTAATGGAGGGAGTCATGGGTGTTACTCTCATTCGCGGTTTTTCCACTCACTTCAACCGTATAAACGTCATCTTGAATGACTAGTTTCATGGGCTTATCTACTCTTCTTTGTCCCCAAGAGGTGGCGGTTTTGCATGGCGGAGGAACTGGGCAAAGCGTAGTACTTGCTCTTTGTCCTCGGTACTGAGAGTTTTTGTCGTTCGGAAGAGGGCTACGACAGTTTGGTCATCTTGCGGCTGATTACTTGCAGCATCCTCGTCGAAGAAGAAGCTTAGATCAAGGTGATAAAGGCGTGCGAATTGCTTGAGCTCCACGCTACTGACCTTGCGCCTATTTGTTTCGATGGCAGAAACCGCTGCACGTGCGATACCGAGATGTTCCGCCGCAACTTCCTGGGATAACCCCAAAAACTCACGGGCCACTTTGAGGTGTTGGCTTAGACGCTCCTGTTCGGCCAGTTGGGCTTCATCCAGAGCTGTTAGTTGCTCTTGTAGCCTGCTGTTGCGTTGAGTGGTCATATTCGATCCCCTGGTTGTTGGTAATAATCTGGTTTATAAAAAGCATTATCCACGGCCTATAAAGCCTTTGTGATTTGGTGACTGGTACTTACATCGCAAGGCTCTTAAGGTGCGTCTCTCGATTGATGCGACTAAAAGTCGTTTCGGCAGGTGTAAAAGGAGTTTGCGCTAAAAGCTGCTTGCAATCGGCAAGCAACGTGTTTACTGCTGATTTTGTCGTCCATTTGTTGCTTCCTGCTTCATCATCAGCATGCGTGGCGACACAGGCCAGTTCTCCTGTCTCAACACCAATTTCACGCGCGAGAAATGCCAACAGCCGATATAAACCCAGGTAGTTGGCGTATGCCTTTTGAATGAAAAATTGGTTTCGATACGTTGCCGTCATATGTAGTTTGTGCTTGATGAGGCTAATGCTAATGTGGCTCAAGCAGGGGAAACCCATAATTGATCTATCCAGATTCGGATCATAAAGGCGTATATCCTCCCCTTCCCGTTCTAAATCATTTACCGCGACTTCCGAATAGCTGTCATCTGTCACTGGAGAAAGTGAAATCTCAAAAGCGTTGTGTGTGCCACAACCTCTAGCTACGGCGTTACGATAATCAGAAATCTTTTTCTCAAGTTGATTGACAGTGGTGCCACCAGGCCCAGGCCAGCAAACCATCCGGTCGAAATAGTTGCCTTTTTTATTGAAGCGCCGCTCAATGAGGCGGACAAGCTGATGGTTTTCATAAAGATGAGTTTGTGCCGCAAGCCCCAGTAATTCAGGCAAGTAGAGTTCCCAAGGAAAAATAGTTCCAGCAACTTTTTCGAGTGAAAACGCTTTGGGATTGGTACTCAGAAAGCGATCAAGAGCGACCGTAACTGCTTTGCACTCGGTAGGATTGGGCAAGATACTGACGATGAGATTTGCCATCTCTCCCCCATTTTTCTGAAGAGCCAGCATGGCTTGTAACCAGGCGCTAGAGATGTTATCTGACTCGATTAACAGGGTCATAAATAATTTTCCTATTCAGCAATGTTCCTATAGAGAACGGTCGCCGCTAGAGAACGGTCGCCGCTCACAGACCGAGTTTCCCCGCGATGATATCAACCATGCCCGAGACGGATGTGTCCTCGGCGGGGTCAGCGCAGGCGGTGCGAGAAGAAGGTGCGGCGGTTTCGCCGGATGGATTGGATGAGCGCAAATCTGTTGGATTGAACATCCCTTCATGGTTATATTCTTGCTCCAAACGAGCAAAAATTGCCTTCGCTTCCTTATCAGTAATCAGCACATCCCCTCCTAGCTGACTAATCTCACGACGAACATCGTCCGGCGTGCGTCCAGATACCCCAGAGAAGTGGATGACGACCTGTTCCCAAAGAGCTGCACGGTTTGATGGAATGTTTCTTGATGATACGCAAGCTACCGTCATCTCTTTAACAGCCATAATGAAACCTTACTTAAAAATAATCTGACAAAACCTGAATTTTCGTGATTGAATTTCTATCATTGTACCTGTAAATTCAGAAAAATCAACACAATAAGCAAATTTTGATAGAAAAACAATCAAAAATCAGTGGAATCACTATTTAAGGTATTCATGTAATCCTCATTTACAAGCACATTTTCATCAAATTAATGATACTAGAGCATTATTACGACCACAGTTACATACTGTGGAACGATAAGTTATCCATCTAAGATGTGATTTGCTATGTTGCTGTATCTAAAGGTTTTTCATCAGTTACACACGCTTCTTGATTGTTAGCGCCTTTGTAACTTTCAAGGCCGTTGTGCTGCTGAATTTGGTCACCAAAGCCATGCCATTCAAAGAGATACGTGCGCCATTTTCTGACATAATTAACTTGACCGCGCCCGGCCGATTTTGCAGGGTGATTATCGGAATGCCGGTGAGAGCAGCGAGTTCCGCCGTGGAGAGGATGCGGCCTTCCAGCAGGCGACGGATGGC
Source organism: Chitinophagaceae bacterium (assembly GCA_965200945.1). Taxonomy (GTDB): domain Bacteria; phylum Bacteroidota; class Bacteroidia; order Chitinophagales; family Chitinophagaceae; genus JADCRZ01. The sequence continues at coordinate 21,503 of CBDAVR010000001.1, read as the reverse complement.
GGCGTTCATAGCTTCAGAGATACTCAGTCAAATAAATGTCCAGTCAGGACCTTATGCACCGGCTTTCACAGCGGGCCTGCTTTCTTTAGATCTTAATTCCGTTCGTGCCTGTGCCCCTATCTTCCGGGCGCGGGTATTTCTACGGCGGGTGAAGTCGTCGAGGACTCGTTCCAGCCAGCGGCGCACGGGCTGCTGGGTAAAGGCGTTGACTACCAGCGCAATGGACGTGGCCGCAAACGCACGCTCCGCCGCATCCCCCAGTGGCAGCAGACGCGCCAGGAACGAGAGCGCCAGGCTGTACAGCTCCAGCATCAGCGTGATCAGCCCCGCGTAGATGAAGGCTGCCCGGATGATCAAACGTAGGGAGAACAGGTGGGTGGCAAAGACGGCGTAGCCCATCGCCAGCAGAAACAAGATGGTGGAAAGCGGCCCGGCGTCGATGAACCGGAAGTCTCCCAGGCCGTAGGGCAAGAGGATGTCTGCGACAATACCCACCAGAGCCGTAGCAAGGATGCCGGTCCCAACCAGGCGAAGCTGCGGGCGGGTCCGTGCCGTGGCCGTGGGCAGAGAGCGGAAGGCAAGCAGGACGGCTCCGGCAAGGTAGGCGACCACATGAACAGCGTAGAGGGAGAACAGCATCCCGTAGACGGTGGCGTGCTGGCCGTGCAGGACGGTCTCTGCCCGATCAATCAAGGGCGTCAGCAGCGACAGGGCAACCAGGAGCAGCGCTTCCAGCCAGATCAGGCTCCTGAGCGCCAGCTTTATTCCAACCCCTTTATTTTCAATCCTTTTATTCCCGGCCAGTTCCGCCACGAACAGGAAGCTTGCGGTTGCCACCAGAGCTGCGGCGGCGAAGTTAGCGCGTCCCACGAGCAGAAGCAGGTGTCCGGCGGGGAGCCTGCCGTAGAGGAAGAGTGTGCCGACCCAGCCCAGCAGGGCGAGTGCAAGCACGGCGTAGTCGCCGTTCAGCCTGCACTTGGGATCACGAAAGAAGACGTAGAGGGCGGATGCCAGGAGGAAGATCAGGCAGAGAAGGTAGAGCGAAGCAATGAAGAGCGTCATGCCCTGAAGTTGAGTGGACTAGAGTTGAGTGAGATTATCCTTCACCCCACTGTCTCACAGCAGTTGCCGGGCTGCAACACGGCAGGTGGCAGTATAGCGAATGGAGTGGAATTCGGCTTCTCACAGGGCAGGCTCATCTGGCTGACGATCCCCCGGTAAGAAGAAGCTTGGGTAGCCCGGATCATCATCTCTCCGGCGACTTCAGCCACACCCATGCGGCACAGGTAGCAGGTGTCCTCGCCCCAGTGCGGGCGTAGGCTGCCGACGATTTCCAGCGGCCAGCCCAGTCTTCGGTACAGGCGGTACAGGTCGGGCGTGACTTCCAGAGAGATGTCGGTGAGGCCGCTGCTGGCGCAGTAGCGCCACATGGCGATGCAAAGGGGCCAGAGCAGCCCGGCGGTGCCTCGGTGTTCAGGGCGCAGGGCGAGGATGGCGATGTGGGCCGTCCGGTCCCGGCGGGGCAGGGTGACTTCAGGCCAGATGGCCTCGCAGGGAAGCGTCTTGCTGAGGGTGGCAGGCACAAGCTGCATACCGCCAGCGAGTTCTCCGTCAGCATAGGCAGCAAAGTGAACAGCTTGAGCCTGATAGTCCCGCAGCTGCTGTCCCGGCTGCCAGGTTAAATCGGCAGCGATTTGTTCCAGCACCATGATAAGTAGGTTTTCCTCATCAGCACCACACAACTTGACTACCGCTTTTTGCTGTTGTTGCTTCATACCGTCTCCCCTCCCTGCCTTCGCTCTACGTCGGAAGAATCAAATCTATTTCTATTATACCCACCATGCGACTATATAGTCGCACATCAAGCTGTATAACTTGTGATAATAGGAGACCTTTTTTCACTGATTGAATAAATATGCCTCATGGCTCTCCAAGAATACGTCTCGCAACCGGCAGTATGAACCTAATAGGAAGTCGCCTAAAGGAGATACGGCAGCAGATGCAAGTTACCCAGGATAAACTCTGCGGTCAGGTTGCCTACCTTACAGAAGGTGCTTGGATACCCACACGTCACGACATCTACCGGATAGAAGCAGGCACACGTACTGTCTCGGACGCCGAGATCGTTGCGCTTGCGGCGAGCCTGGACTGTAGTTTAGTCTGGCTTGTTTGTGGCGCTGAGAAAGAACCATCCATGAAGGAATTGGCAATGCAGACCTTTCATGGTGCTAAGCCTGCCGCTGATGCTTTGACCAATACGGCAAAATAGCGACCGTTTAAGCAACCTCGTATGCGCTCGCGCACCGCCCGTTGTCCTTTTCTTCCACTCCCCTAAATTGGTTCCTGAAGAGCGCTGCAGCCCTTTCTGGCTCGCAGCAAATTTCCCTCTTCACCCGTCCCTTGACATCCTCTTTGGTTGACACAACTTTCGATGACATCTTTCTGAGTTTGTTGACTGCAATGATTGTCTCAGGACTGGGAGGAACCTTCCATGCCCTCCGACTCAGTTACGCTCCCCATCGGGGAGTTCTACGCCCGGCTGGATACACCCGCCGGGCCTCACCCACTTGCTCTGCCAGTTCCTGTGCTGCAGGTTCCCTCCACACTGGAACCCGCAGTGACAGAACCTGCAACAACAGGACCAGTTTCTCTCCCTGTCTCGCAACCTCTCCCAAACTGGGCGCACTGGCAGCCCACGCTGGACCTGCCCACACGGCACGGCCTCAGGGAGTTGCAGCAGCGTATCCAGCAGGACGACGCGGGCAAGTGGGACCTGACCGTTCCGCGTGATCGCCTCGCTCTGTCTTACGGACGGCTTGTGCTGCCCGAGGAATACCTGGACGACCACCCGGAGCTTCTGACACTTTCCCCCTGGGCCACCGCGCAGGCGTGTCAGCGCCTCGGCATCCCCGGCCCCTATTTCGCCCGCTGCTCCGCTCCTCTGCAAGATGCTCAGTTCAACCACTGGGCTTGGCGCACAGGAGAAGAACCGGATGAGGAAGCGGACGGCAAGACGGGCACACCGCGTCCCTGGCTGCTGCGCTGTCAGGGCGAAGGCGTCCGCGCCGTTCTCTCGGACCGGTACGCCCCGCTGGACAACGCGGAACTGCTGGGAACTCTGGTTCCCTTGCTGGAAGACCGCTTCGAGGTACGGGCGCTGTCTTTGACCCCGGAGAGCTTGCATCTGCGCTTGGTGGACCCAAGGCTCTGCCGCGAGGTGCTGCCAAACGACCGCCTCATGGTGGGCGTTCACGTTGCGAACTCCGAAATCGGCAAAAGGGCCGTCACGGTGGATGCGCTGGTCTGGCGATTAGTATGCTTGAATGGCATGGTTCGACTGGTTCAAGGAAAGAGCCTGCTGCGCCAGCGCCATATCTCCTGGGATCGCCCTCGCTTTGCCGATGCATTGCGGGTGGCGGTTTCGGAAGCCGTGACCGCTGGAGCCGGGCTGATTGACCGGCTTCAAGCATCGACGCGCGAGCCGGTGCCCGATGTGGAGGGCGTCGTGCGAGCGATTGCCCGCCAGGCATCGCTGACCCGATCTGTGCAGGAGCGCGTGTTACAGGCTCTGTCTGCAACCGCCCCGCCCCAGCAAGATCGAGTGTACGGTCTGGTACAAGCCCTGACGTTTACCGCCCAGAGCTTGCCGCCAGATGACCGGTACGATCTGGAAGTGGTGGCAGGCAGACTGCTCGATGAGGGCCTTCCTGCCCCCATACGTGAGGAGGCATCCCCTCCCCGCTCCCACAGGACAGGAGGGCCAGCATATGCGCCTTTCTCCTGAGCGCTTAGTTTCTCCTGAGCCACCACGGGAAACTTCCACCTCCAACGCGGTAGAAGTCGGCGGCTTTCGACTTGTTCGCCGGGGCCGGTTCTGGCAGGTCTTTGACCCGCAGGAGCGGCTGATCGTGACGGCGGTTTACAAGAAGGGTGGGATTGAAGTTATCCGGCGGCTTTTGCCACCAGACCTTCGCCCGCTAGCGGAAGGAGCATGGAAGCGGACGGCTTTGCGCCCCAAATTGACGCGCACCGCCTACAACCCGTGCCGGACAATAACCGGCTAGAGAAAAAGGATTTGGAACATTCAGGCCGGATGCAGCACTGCGCTGCGCCCGGCCACACCTTTGTCTGAGACCACACAGAGACTGCAAGACTTTTGAGAGAAACAGAGAGGAAAGATCGACATGGCAACAGCCACAGAGCTAACGCTCACGATGGGGCGGACCCTGTACAGCGGAGACCCCGACAGCGACGAAAGAGTTCAGGCGCGTGAAGCGTGTGTGAGCGTGACCTGGAGCCTGGATGAGGATGAACAGGATTTGCCTCGGACAACGTCCGCTCTGGCCGAAGAAGCCGAGCGTGCGCTTGCCCAGATGATCCAGCCCGGACAGAGAGAATTTCATGCGGCAAATAAGCCCGGCAGTTTTCCGGGGCACAAGGGCAGCGGTGAGGCTGCTTCTCATGGGTTCAATTCTTCTGGAAACTGTTCTGCGGCTCAAAATGGCGCAGCTCATCCGAATGGAACCGGTACCCACAGCCATTCCGTTCACAGCCAGTGCGGCAATGGAAACGGTCATCAGGCAGAAAAGCCTGCCCCGCTCAGCAGTAAGACTGAGGCCAAGACGACTGAGGCCAGCACTACGCCTCAGACCAATCCTATGCCTCAGATTGGCAGCAAGCCTCCGCTTGCCACCCGGCCCCAGGCAATCACTCGGGCACAATGTCTGGCGGTGCATTCTCACTGCACCCGGCGCGGCATCGCTCAATGGGAATTGCTGCGACTGGTGGCAGAACACTTCGGCAAACGCAACTTGGAGGACCTGGACAAGGCCCAGGGCGGCGAACTGCTGACCATGCTTCAGCAGGCAGATCACGAACCCGGTTCTGCTGAGTATGCCAACTGACCAGCAAGTGAACTGATCACGCCGAAAAATTGAGAAAGAGAGGATGATATATGGTTACAACTCAGATGCCGGAAAGACCGAGTGGAGCGCCGCCTTCTTTCGACCGGGGCGACGCCATGCAGGCAAGCCGCCTGACGACCCGGCATCCCGCCGCTGAACTGGAAGGAGCCGAAGAGATCGAGCCGCCCCTACTTTGGGTGGCTCTGGACAAAGAGCGTGGGCTGCTGGTCTGTCCAAACGTGGACCTGGCAGTGCCGGAGTTCATCGGTGTGATTCTTGAAAGCCGCGTCGTGCGGGTGATGGCCGACCGGGACGGACAGGTGCTTTGTGCCTCTTCCAACCGCAAGGCCGCAGATACTGGCCGACCCGGCCGTGAATGCGCCCTGTGCGAAGACCGTTCCGCCGTCTGTTTCCCGCGCTGGTGGATCAGCTGGCGCGAGCCAAAAAGCGGGCGTGTCTTTGCCCACACGTTGGGGCGCACTGGGAGTCTGAACTTTACCCGGTACGCCGCTCACTTACGGCGAGTAAACCTATTCCCGAGTCAGGTGATAACCCGTCTGTCTGTGGAAGAGGTTCAGCTTCCCCCAAGGGGCATGACCTCCCACAGTTTTCAGTTCTGCCGAATTGAAGAGGAGAACGATCCGTTTTTTGACTGACCATTTTGTACTTGAAAGCGCTTCGTGCGCTCGCGCAACGTCTTTTGACGCTGAACGGCATACGAGGCACTCTCAAAACGTGCAGCCAGGGATGGCCGCATATCCACAAAGGGCCTTGCCCTGTGCGGATGAAGTCCCACCGATCCGAGGAGCAGCCAGCGACCTGGGGCGTGCGCCAGGGATAAGTCTTGTGCCCGGCCCCCGGTCGGTGGGCAAGTAACCCATACTGAGGCGAGCACACACGGCTCCCCTCACCCGCCACCTGTCTCAATCTGACAGGTGGCTTTTTTGATGGCGGGCATTCTAATAAATGATTTTCTGACAAATCCTCTTTCATGCTGGGAAACTGCTCTATTGCACAGATCGATCCTTATTGACATTGAGGCCGCTTCTGCTACGATTCTGTCGCCTGAATTACCCTGATCAGGCTTGAAAATACTGATTGAAATATCGAGCGATGGAGGCTGTTTGTGAGGGGAATTGAAAGGAGAACGACCTTGAACAAGAAAGTGGTCCGACCTACGACCTGCGTGTTAAAGACCTTTGACTTTCAGCACCGCTTTTCGACGTATGATCCCAGCCAAGCCGGGACATGCCGTATCCGCATCTTTGAATTTTTCAGTTCCGAAGATTTCACTTCAGAAGCATTCGTGCCTGAAACGCTGAGTGCGAGAACGGCTCGTTGCAAGTTTCCAAAGATCACCAAAACAGTGATTGTTGCCAGTCAAGATCGACATTCCGCAGCAAGCGTGACAAATTTTGCAGAAAGTATTGCCACCGAGATTTGCCTCGGCCACCGCAAGCGACGTGCGAGCCTCACACTACCTTCCCCCTCCCAGAATTTAGCTCTGGGACAGGCTGCAAACGTTCTGCCTCAGACGGTATGGATCGAACATTATCCGCCGGGCACACTGCTGACAGCAAAGCAGGAACGCTTCAGCATTGTGGAGTTTGCATGCCGCTCGGACAAAACACTTTTCAACCCTCGCTGGCGAGAAGTTCCACGGCTGCATATCGAGCAATCAATTCTGAAGCGGGAGTTTGTTTGACGCTCTTCTCCCTGCCTGCACTCGCAGGTTGCTCAATTCATTCGACTGCCAAAGTCATCGGATTTTTCAAGCCCGCCAATGCGGGCTTTTTCTATAGCTTATCGCGTTTGCTGGCTGGCTTATGGCGTTCACAGGGAAGCCATAGCACTTGGCGAAACCAGTGGCAGGAGTGCGGAAACTCCGGGCCGCCGCCAGACCGCAGCCGTCAGGTCTTCGCCGTTTAGTACTGCGTGTTCGGCAAGCCAGAAATGGCTTAAAGATTCATAGGGCATGTTGGCCTGCTGGACCAGTTCTACAAGGGTCGCCGCCAGTCGATCCCGTCGCTGAACGTTCGGAGTGAAGATGAGAACCCGTGCGTTCACGTAGCCGGTGGCCGCTTTGAGCGCCTCCTGCTCATCAAACAACTGGCGATATCCCGTCAGCTTTGCCCACCAATGCCGATCCCCTCGTTCCGTGCCTCGATCTATTTCTGCCAGACCCACAAGCACGAGTGGGCGGGCACCTCCATTGAGTTCATAGGCAAACCAGGCATCCGGGCGAACGGTGGTATTGCGGGCCGGATCACCAATCCCAATCCATGCTTCCTGCCCAACCTCCCAGCGGCCAATCTGTGGTCCTGGCCCAGCCTTGCGGCGCAGCACTTCGAGCCAAACTCTCACATCGCGCACAGCTAATTCATGAGCTAAAAACAGCCCGTTCTTCGGCCCATAAGACAGCGGTTTTCGCCCGGCAGTCTCACGGCCCAATCCCTCTCGTATCACAGCTTTGGACCCACTAGCGGTCAGCGAGTAAATATTAGGAGCTGATCCAAACAGCAGCGACGTGTCATTCGGGGTATCGGCAGAAGCGAGTGCCACGCGAGACACTGGGATAACATCCACCAGACTGGCATCAAAGAGAACGCGCAGCCGACGGCGAGCACTCTTTTCTGTGATACCTAGCATCCGAGCCACTTGCGGCAGCGACAAAAAGCGGCACTCCGCGAGGAAGCGCAGGATCGCCATCTGTTCCGCAGTCAGGATCAGAGGCCCAGCCTGCGGCGAGCGTGTATAGCGAAGTTTTCGAGCTGTAGCATCGGAGGATGGTTCAGGCAAGGCTGCCATCCTCCGCGATGTTGGCCTTTTTTCTTACTTCTTTTGGCTTTTCTTGAGTGGACTTTTCTTGAGTGGGCTTTGCCTCGGTAGATCGGGAAGGGGCCACAGAGTGAGACGTAGAGTGAGGTTGCGGTGTGGGCTTTGCTGACGAGGGCGTTTGTGGGCGTGATGCAGGGGCGGGGGCGGGACTTGGCCTTGCAGTACCAGAACCGGCTTTGGGATAACTAGGTGATGCTTTTTGATCGGATGTAGGTGCCGCTCCGCTTTTGCGCGCAGTGGTTCGTTCCATCAGTGCATGCTCTCCGAGTGTAGCGAGCCGCTCTACTTCGCCTTTTCGCCACTCTAACGTGGCCAATACGGCTGGCGCAGACTGACCCTGTTTTACAACCTTCGCTTGATACTCATAGAACGGTGTGGTGAGAGGTGGGTTTGAAACGGAGGCTATTTTTGCAATACCGGCTTGTCCTGAGGCTCCCCGCAGCACAGCCTGCTGCACAGGAAGCTCCAATAAGGTTCGCAGCCACGCTTGGCTGCGTTCAGTCTCAGTCTCCCGTTCAATGCCCGAAAGCCGAGGACGTAAGAACGAAATCTCCAGCTTCATTGGAGACGGCCCCATGATTTCGTAGTCTTCAGCGCGAAGCCCTTTCACATAACGGTTGAGTTCCACGGGGTTTTCCGTATCTGGGGCATGCACATACAGGCGACCGACCCCGGAGACTGCGCTAAGCTGCCCCAACGCAGTCAATTGACGATCCCCCGCAGCGTTCTGACTAAAACCATCGAATGCAGTCCAGGCAGGCCCCGACAACTCCAGAGGCGTTCCATACCCATCCCGGATGATGTGGCTCTGCGAGGTCCAATCTCGGTCATCTTCCCGATTTTTGCGGCTGGGACCTTCCACACGGACAGCTTCAAGCCGCTCGCCTGTCCCGGCCGCGAGCCAGGAAGAAACCAGGCGAGCATCGTCATACCCAAGACGAAAGAACGCACGAACCGCCGTATTTCCCAGAAGCGCTGCCCGTAGACCATCAGAGAGCTGAGCTAAATGCTGGCAGGCGACCAACAGCCGTAAGTTTTTTGAGCGTGCGATGGCAAGGATTTTGGTCGCTGCATCCCCGATAAAGCCTTCCGCAATACCCATCTCATCCAGGCACAGCGCGACGGGAACTGGCCCGCTGGAGCGCATACAGGTTTGATAAAGCTGGTGTGCCAACAAGCCGCCCAGGAGGCGTGTTCCTTCATCCCCCAAGGTAGCATTGTCTAGATGTACAAGTACCAGCGAGCGCCGTTGCCACAAGCTGGCAAGACTTAAGGTTGTCCGGCGAGTACACAGAACGCCGCGCAGAAAAGGTGAACGCAACAGCTCCCTGAATTTATTGATCACGGGTCCCGTTGCGGTGATTCGGTCGCTCGGACTCATCCGTGCAAATTCCCGACGGAAATAGTGAAGGGCTTCTGCGTAGGTCTCGGGGTCAGCCAGAGTGTTACGGAGTGGCGGCTGAAGCAGCAGCCCTTCTCGGTATTCGTCACGCTGAAGAAACCGGGCCAGCTCAAACATTGAGAGTCGGTGGGCTGCCATGACGATCAAGGCATTCATGAGCAAGTCCTGAAGGCGCGGTCCCCACGAGTCACGCGCGCTGCTGGCCAGGATGGAAACCACATCAGCAGCGGCCTGGTCCGGGGGCACACCTCCTGCCCCGGATAACGGGTTCCAGCCCGGTACGCCAGAGGCCAGGTTATTCGGCTGCAAAAGTGTCACATCTTCCGGGGCTATTCCCACGGAATGTGCAATTTGGAGCATATGCCGAATAGTTTCCTCTTTGGGGTCTAGCATGACCACCGAGCAGCCGGACCGGAGCTGTTCGGCAAGCAGATGAAGTGCGAGGCGCGTTTTGCCACTGCCACTGGCACCACAAATGCAGGTATGACGAGCCAGATCAGAATGGTTTACAGTGGCTGGGCCGCGTGGAGCGGACACATTTCCTAACTGCTTTTTACCGAGATGTTGTGTGACGTAAGCACGAAAATACGGCTGATTGATATGCCGCGCAAGATCGGTATCATCGCAAAGAATTTGGAAAGCTGAGTCATTTTGCGACTGAAACTGGCCAATGGAAATCTCGCGCGCCAACATATTAATTAGCCCTCCCCCAATCGGCCGTCGGGGATTGATTGAATGAGACGCACTGCAAGCCGCAGTAAGTCGAAAGAAAGAAATAGTTACGCGGCGAAAACAGCCTGATAGTGCGTTATTTCACTCTAAAAAAGCACTCTTAGCGCGATATTGGGCAGCCCTCCCAATAACTCCTCATTGACCAGTCATTGTCCACCCAATACTCAGAAAAATTGGTGATAATGATACTGAAAAATAAGCGTCTTTGCTAAATTCACAGAACTAAAGGTCTTTTATTTCGACGCCTTTGGGATTGTATTGCCACAATTCGTGCAGGCGATTCTCAATCTCCTGCACTGCGTAGGGTGGCAACTGGATCATCAATGCCGCTTTATAGGGTGCCCATTTTTCTTCTGTCGTAGCCCCTTCAAGGAGAGCACGAATTGCGGACGATTCGATTTGCTCGTTCGAGATGCTTGGACGTAAAGGCGGCGCACTTGCGGTGGGTCTGGTCGTGATTTGAGGTTGGGAATGTTGTAACTGAGGCTGCTGTAACTGGGGCGGATTTGAAGAGGAATACTGAGATTGCTGGGGCGAAGCCTTGGGCTGGAACCGCTGATCGACATCGGGTGAATGAATGGCTCGCTGGAGCCGGTGTCCAGCCTCGACTGTTTTGCGTTGTTCTTCCAGAATGACTTGTCTGGAACGCAGTTTACGCGCGGAGGCGTCTGTGAGGTGCTCCTCCAGCCAGGCTTCCGCCTTGACACGCATGAGTCCAAACAATCCCTCTTTGCGCGCAGCGTTATGCGATTCTTCCACCATCTCAATGAACGGATCGAAACTTCCAGCGTAAATGTGAGAGAGGTACTCACAACTCGTAGATGATCTCACGCTTCCATCAGGCATCTCCCGTACATGAGTGCAAAGCATAATTCGAGGGTTTTTACCTGCGCTTTCCGCCATATCCACAATTCTGCCGTTCACTGGCTTCTGTGGATTCGACCTTACGAGGGTAGCAAATTCGCTATGAAATCGATCTAACTCGTTCATCTTATGGTTTTCTCCATCAACGGGTAGCAAAGTGAGAAATTGCCAGAGGCAGGGTTTGCCGCGCTGAATAAATCAAACAGTCTCAGTGCCTGAAGAACCCGCGCCATATTTCAAGCGTAAGCTGACAAACTCCTTCTTTTTCAAATTAATTTCTTGAATAATTTTAGTGAACGAGGATATTAAAAAATGCGCCTGAGATTTAATTAATAATCCCAGTCCTCAAAGACAAGTGGAGAGCGGTTAAGTTCGTCTCGCTGCGTCTGCCAGTGCGGCATGGCCTGAGTCATGAGGGCACGGAACGTGTCGTTGTGATGCCGCTCCCGCAGATGCACAAGCTCATGGACAAGGACATACTCCGTACAGGACACCGGCTTTTTAGCGAGTTCCAAATTCAGCCAGATACGAGAAGTATCCGTGTTGCAGGAACCCCACTTGGTTTTCATCTTTCGGATGCCCCAGGTAGAAGGTTCAACGCCCACGATAGGCTGCCACTTTTCAAGAAGCGGCTTCACCAACCCTTTGAGACGAACGCGATACCAGCATTGCAGCACGTGCTCCCGCTCTTCGGTCGTCGCTTCTGGATGGATATTGAGTTCCAACCGGGATTTATTAAGGGTCACTTTTGGGCGGCTCAACGTTTCAACCACCCGCAGACGGTAACGCTGCCCCTGAAAGTAGTGGCTCTCGCCATCAACCATCTCACGCTTTCCTTGTCGGACCTGAGCGCGAAAGTTTGCCTGCTGGCGCTTAATCCATCCCAGCTTACCTATGACCGCCCGCCGAACTGCGTCATCACTGACCGCAAGCGGAGCTGCAACCCGAATACGTCCTTCAGGAGGATAGACGCCCAGATGCAAATTCTTGATGGACTTGCGAACAACCTCAACGCTCAAGTTATGGACTAGGATGTGATGCGAATCCACTAGCGGGTTAGCATTCAACTTAATATCCAACTTAGTATTCATATTGGTTCTTCACAAGTTCCAACACCTGCTCGGTGAGGACTTCATCCCCGGCCAGAGCTTCTTTGATCGCATACTTTACCTTTCGTGTTTTTACGGGGTTGCTGCGCCAGTCGTCCTGACGCTCCCGAACCACATTAGTGTTAACAGCGAGGGCGAGGGCCGTGTTGCGGTCGAGGTTGTCGTACAGCGCCCGCTTGGCCGGGGAATCCAATTCTGCCGGATAAGCGGCGGCCGGGGCAGAATTCTTCACCTGTTTGGTCAGCTCCACGACCTGTGCCAGATACTCTTTGTAACTGAGTGCATCACTCTTGCGCTGGGCGATGAGAGCATCCAGCAGCAAGGACATGGTTTCGTAATACTTCGGATTGATCGGCGTTTCGTCGATGATCAGCTTGCGAACGTTATTTTCAATCGTTTCGGCGACGGCTCCCTGGCTGCCTTGAATGCCGGAAGGAAGTGCGTCCACAAATGCCGTGCCGCGCTCGACAATAAGCTGAACCAAAGAAAGGTCATCAAACGCGGAGATTTTCTCACTTTCCTCAGCCCGAATGTACGTGTCAATGAGATGGCGCATGGCCGGTTCGTACATTTTGAGGTCAATGTAATCCCCACTGGCAAGCTTCACTTCGCTGCGGACCTTCTCGAAATGATCCACGTCAGCTTTGAGCGAGTCAATTTCGCCGGGGGTATATCCGGCTTCGGCCAGCTCATTGGCGATGTTAGCGAAGGCGCGAAGCAGGGCTGCTGTCATCTTGTAGAGCGCCAGGCGGTTCGGCTCGTTGTCTTTGAGCTGGGCAGCATTGCCGGACTCTGTGCCGCAGAAATACGTAAGGTACGCCTGTGTATCACGGGGCGCTTCCACCGGTTCACAAAGCGCCTTGACGGCTTCGCGGGCGTCCTCCAAATCCTGCCGACCCTGAGCCAATCGGTCTACCAAGAGGCCCTTCACATCTTCCTTGTCGTAGCCGTCCAGAGCGCCAGACGTATAATCCTGAATGGACGTTTCCAGGCTGTGGAACAGGTCTTTGTAGTCCACGATGTAGCCATACTCTTTGTCGTCGCCATCGAGCCGGTTGACGCGGCAGATCGCCTGGAACAGCCCGTGGTCGCGCATCTGCTTGTCGATGTAGAGGTATGTGGCGGGAGGCGCATCAAAGCCGGTCAGCAGCTTGTCCACGACGATGAGAAGCTTCATCTGGCCCGGCTCTTCGATAAACTTTTTCTTGACAGCTTTCTCAAATTCTTCGATGCGATTCACAGCCCTGTCCGGTTCCTCATTGAACCAGCTTGCCATCATCTTGCGGTAGATATCGTACTGCCGCAACTTCTCGGTCGGCCCTTCCCCGGTTTCCTCGCCTTTGATGTCTGCCGCAGTCGGCTGATAGGACGTGACAATAGCGACCTTCCCGGCCAGATCCGTCTTGTCGAATAGCTCATAGAACTTACATGCCTGGAAGATGGAGCCGGAGACCAGCATGGCGTTCCCCCGCCCGCTCATTAGCCGGTCACGGGTGGCAAAGTCGAACAGGATGTCCTGCACAATCTTTTCCAGACGGTCCTGCGAACTGAGAACTGTTCGGAGCGTTCCCCAGCGCAGCTTAAGCTGCGCCCGCGCAAGATCGGTCAAGCCGCCCGTTTTGGCTTCAAACCACTGATCCACTTTCTTCGGGGAAGTTAGGGTCTGGTCGATGTCCCGCGCTTCGTAGCGCAGGTCGAGCACGACTTTGTCTTTGACGGCCTCATCGAACTTGTAGGTATGTATATAGCGGCCGAAGATTTCGATACTTTTCTGCTTGTCTGCTTTCAGGAGCGGCGTTCCGGTGAAGCCGACAAAAACGGCATCTGGCACAATGGCTTTCATGGCCTTATGCAGCTCGCCGGACTGGGTGCGGTGGCATTCGTCCACAAAGACGTACAAATCGCCTTTGGCCCGGAAGTCTTTGGGCAGGGCGGCTTTAATGTCTTCTGCATAAGTGCCGACATCTCCCACCTCCTCGCCGTCTTCTTTGCCGCCGAACTTGTGGATTAGTGAGCAGAGCAGCCAGGGCTTGGATTCATTCAGGGCGGCAACCAGATCCGCGCCGCTTTGGGTGCGGTGGATTTTTTCACTGACGCCCTTGAAGACGGTTTCAATCTGCTGGTCCAGCTCGGTGCGGTCGGTGACAATCAGCACCCGCGCCTCTTTGCGGTTCTCTCGCAGCCACTTGGCAAGCCAGACCATCGTGAGGCTCTTGCCGGACCCTTGCGTGTGCCAGACAATGCCGCCTTCGCGGCGGATCAGGAACTCCTGAGCGGCTTTGACCCCAAAGTACTGGTTTTGGCGGCACAGTTTCTTGGTCCCGGCGTCGTAAGCGACGAAGTCATGAATCAGTTCCAGAAGCCGCGACTTGCTGCACATCTGCGAGATCTGGCGGTCCAGCAGGTTTGGAACCGTGCTCTCTTCTTTCTTCCAGTCTTCTTTCCAGGTCAGGTAATACTTTTCTGGGGTCTGGATCGTGCCGTAGTGCATGCCTTCGGTATCATTTCCGGCCATGACAAGCTGTAACGTGGAAAAGAACGGCTCGATGAAAATTTTCTTCTGGTTGTCCAGGTTCTGCCGGATGCCTTCGGCCAGCGAGACCGTGGAGCGCTTCAGTTCCAAAACACCGAGGGCGATGCCGTTGACGTAGAGGACAATATCGGGGCGCTTCTCATGTGCGGCGTCGCCCAGTGGCTTGACGGTGACTTCTTCCGCCAGCCCAAAGTGATTGTTTTCCGGGTGCTCCCAGTCGATCAGCCAGACCGTTTCGTTTTTGTCAGCCACACCGGTTTTGACCTTGACCCCGTAGCGCAGCATCTCATAGACGGCACGGTTGCGGTCGTACAGGCTTTTGCTGGCATCTCCGGCCTCGCGGCTGAGGACGAAGAGCGCCCGGCTGATTAGCTCGTCGCTGTGTTTTGCTTTTTTGAGGAAGGCCCGCAGCAGGGTTGCTTCGATATTTGCATTGCCCTGTCGGTCGGTCCAGTTGCCCAGATAGTCGTAGCCCAGCGCGTGCTGAAACAGCCGGACTATGCGGTCCTGCGTCTTGCGCTCGATTTGTCCGACAGTGTTCATCGTTATAAGGCTTTCTTAAATGGCTTGGGTCAAATCTGATTGAGCCGCTCCGGCGACCATACCTGATGAGCGAGCGCCAGAACCAGGTCGCGGCGCTCTGCCTGCTCCGTTTTCCCAAACGTGGAATACGGCTTGAAAGGAAGCCCCGTTCGAGTGCGGAACGCCGCAAACTGCGGCTGATGCTGATAGGCGCTGGCCGTTAAACTTGCGGCGAAAAAATTCTGACTGCCATAATAAGGCGACTTTTGATCAAACGGCTTGTCCTGAAAACTGCGGTTTACGTCGGCAGGCAGCAAAAGCAGACCGCCAATATGATTGCGCCAGTCCTGAAAGTCCTGCTCGGTGGCAAATTCAGTTTGGTACTGAGCATATTTATTTGCGGCAATATGCTCGATGTCGCTTGGGTTGGTGCGGGTGCGATCTACATACTCATCAAATTTATCGGTTCGGCCTGATTCCACTTCAACAAACGAGGTGATCCGGGCCAACAGATGAGCGATGTAGCGGCGGCTGAACTGATTGATGCTCAGGCCCAGGATACCATTTTTTCCTTTGCTTGGGATGCCATCAAAACTGGCTTCATCCTCCAAAAGCTTTATGTCCAAAATATCTACCAGCTCGGAAAGTGACTTACGCCGAATATCGCGGCACAACAGAAACATCGTGTAGGCCGTACTGGAATAGCCCACGCGAACGTAGTTCACAACCCGCCGCATTAGCCAGATGTCCAGGTAGGTTGCGGTGACGGCGATTTTGCGGCGGACGGTCTCGGCGTCGTCGGTAACGCAAAGCGGCGCGAGCAGAACGGTGTTTTGCCAGGTGAACTCATTGTGGGCGTTGTAGTAGACCGCTTCCCAGCCCACTTTGTAGGTGCGGCTGGCTTCCAGAATACTTCTGTAGGCTTTTGCGAAGAAAGGAAACTCGGTGTTCATCAGCGTCAGGTTTTTGGCCTCCGTCCCCAAATTGAGACGCGCATGATTATCCCGTACCCAGCGGTGGAAGGCGCTTCCAATCAGCTCCCAGTCTTTATCCGCAGAACCAGCTTTCCGCTCCCGGATCGTGTTCGCGTATTGGGCACGCAGCCATGCTTTGATTGCGCTGGCGTCCCGCTCGGCTTCATGTTCTCCGTCCGATGAAATCAGGCTGAGTACCTGGCTCTTCCAGACTTGATTGGCCTGTCGCCGCTGGTCCGCATCCTCAATCGGGGCAAGAAGATATGCTTTCAGCATATCCACTGGACTCAGGGGTTTGCCCCGGTCGTTCATGGTCTCAAAGATCGCGTAAGCGTAATTGTCGTTGTCCGTGGCAATCTCAATCATGCCCACTTTGTTCATCAGCCAGTAGCAGAAGTGCGGTAGGGCCTCTCCCAGTTCTCCCACCAGGTCCCGTGCCTCAATGTCGCCGTAGCGGGCGTACATGGTTTGGATGGACTCTTCTTTATCCTGCGGGCTGAACGGGCTACCATCGAAAAGTGCCTTGATAACAGGCAGGCGCTCAGGAATGTCCAGATTGAAGCTCGGATTGCCGAGGTTATCACTGAAGATCAGCGGGGCAATGCTTTGCTTGACGCCCAGGTTTTGCGCGTCCGCCGCTCGATAGAGAGAAATCAGGAGAAGCGTCAGGGACGTGACGCGCTGCTGGCCGTCGATCAGGAAGTTCTTGTTGCCGCGCTTGCTGACTATGATCGAGCCAAGAAAGTAGTCTTCGTAGGTGCTGACCTTGCTGGTCGCGTCTCCCTCGTGATAGCAGCTTAGAAACTTGTCCTGCAAGTCGGTCAGAAGCTCGTCGATATTTTCCTTGCCCCATTTGTACTCACGCTGGTACTCGTCAATGGCAAAGGACTGGGTTTGCAGGAGTTGCTGAATGCTGCGAAAATGCGGCGTGATCGTACTCATACGAGGCGTGTCCTTCCGGTCAAAAGCTCCTGCATCATGCCCTGCTTGATGGCGCGGGTCTTGTCTCGCCGCTGCTGAAGCGCGTCTATCTCGGCGTCCATGTCCGACAGCACAGCGGCAATCGCGGTTTGTTCAGAGAGTGTGGGATACAGCAACAAGAGTTCAGACAGGTACTTTCTCTGGATGTTAGGCAGGCCGGAACCCATCCTAAGCCCCATAATTAACTGTTGTTTAGACTTCAAGAGATAGTACAAAAATGATTTGTCTAAGTTCGCTCTCACATCAAGAAGTGCATAACAATGGCCCCCGCACCAAAACTTTTGATTAACGTACCCAACAAATCCGCATGAATTACCGCCTTCGCTAATCGTTATTGTGTTCTCGGCAGTATTCCATGTGTCAGTGTAGCCGGACGGCTCAACGCCACCATTCCAAGCGGGGAACCCAGTCGAGGCCGATAACTCCGCTCGGTTCAACTGCTGACCTTTCGAAATCCTGACCAGCTTGCCAAGTTGTTCACTCTCCCACTCCCCACTAAACCCCGGCAGCCGCTGCTTGCCCGTCAAAAGCTTCTGCATCACGGCCTGCTTGATGTCGCGCTTCTTGGCAAGGAGGCGGTCAAGGCTGCTGAAGAGGGCGTCGGTGTCAGAGAGGGCGGCGGCAATTGCGCGTTGCTCAGGGAGAGGTGGAATTGGTATCAGTAGCGGTTTTAGTAGACCGGCATTCAACACCCCCATAGTTCCACCCTGAGCGTTGCGATTAAGCAAAGATTGGTAAGGGTCGCTCTCGAAAACTTCTTTGAAAAAGATTGGATACACAACGTCGGGATCAAAAGAGAAACGCATCAAGCGCGGATTGATGATGCCTTCAGGTGCATCAGGTGGCACCACTAATACGCGCCCTGCGGTTCCTACTAAACTCAAAAGAATATCACCAGCTTGGACGGCACAACTTTTGAGTTCGTCATAGCGTGACTTAGATATGAAATAGTCGCCATAACGATAATCGCCGCGAATTACCTGCTCTTGACCATATATCTTGTAGCCTTCGGCAACATAACTAGCTTTTGTGAGTGATGAACCGAATGGACCAGCTTTGATCGCTGGTCTTCCGCGTTTGCCAAGCGACTCTAAACTTCTGACTTCCCAGTCTTCAGGAATAACCCCTAGCTCAGTCAGCTTGTACCCCGGCTTCATTTGCATGCCACCCCCATTTTCTTCAAATGTTCATTCAGTCGACCTGCTAGTACTTCCGCCTCGCAGGTCAGCATTGGCAGAGACGCGGCGTAACGCTCGGCAAGCTCCTGAATACGCCCGGTCAGGGCCGACGAAACACGGTCCAGCTCAGACTGCACATCACCCCCAAGTCGGGCCAACCATTTGTCATCCACTACCAAGCTCTTGATTTCAGCCTCGGTCAGCGCAAGGTATTTGACCTTGACTTTAATATCCAGCGTATTCTTAGCCTCTTTGACGGCTTTGGAGGCTACCGCTTCCTTGTCGGATAGGGCTAGGAACCGGGTCAACAGAGTGCGCTCCTCGTCCGCGTCGGCCTCAAACCGGATGTCTGCCAGGCGGGATTTTACAGAAGCTTTAGTCAGCTTGCCCGCGTCGGTTTTGGCATCCACCAGTAGGCCGTCTTCCCCGCCATGCTCTTCGTCTATCTCCTCCATCTCGGCAGCGACCGCCTCCCGCATGGCTTCCAACTGCTCCACGGCGGCAGCCTCGGTAGCAAAGAAACGGGACACTAGAAGCGCAGGTGGAAGCAGGTCCGTGTTCGGCACGCCGTCCAGCATCGCCTTCCAGCCGTTCAGAACGAGCAGGTACACATCGTCCTGCATGGTTTCCGCCCAGTAGTCCATCAGGTGCTGGTAAATGTCATACTCATCCAGCAGCGGCGTGGAGCGGAAGGTTTGGAGCAGGTTTTCAGAAATTGAGGCTATCAGCTTCTTGGGGTGATCGCCGATGCAGATTGATGACAGCGAAGAAGTGACACGGGATTTCCATTTCTCAAATTGTGCCGTCGCCAACTCGGTGTAGTTCTTGAACTCCATGTTCTCGAAAATCGCGGGCTTGATCGCCTCCCCTGTCATTCGCAAGGCGCTGTAGCCAGGTCGGTCACCGGGGGCAAGCAGCGATGCCCGAAGGTTTGGCATCACCTGCCAGTAAGACGCGAGAGCATCAAAGTCACGGTTGGGGATGCCGCCCCGCAGATGCGCGGAGAGGTCCTGAATGTCTTCCGGCTCGGTGCTGTCGATGTAGCGCGGCAGGTTCAGGTTGTAATCGTTCTTTGGGTCACTGATCTCGGCCAGGGGGACCATACGGGAATACCCCGCAATCTCCACGCTGTTGTTGAACGCATCCACGATCTTGTGCATGTCCTGGGCACGGAGCCGGTTCTTGTTGCCGTCTTTGAGGAAGCCTTTGGAAGCGTCGATCATAAAGACGCCTTTGCGGGCGGCGGCGTTCTCCTTGTCCAGCACCAGAACACAAGCCGGAATGCCAGTGCCATAGAACAGGTTCGCAGGCAGGCCGATGATGCCCTTCAGGTATCCCTTACGGACGATAGACTTGCGGATGTCCGACTCAGCATTACCCCGGAACAGAACACCGTGTGGCAGGATCACGGCCCCTTTCCCGGTGCTTTTCAGGACCGTCAGGATGTGCAGCAGGAAGGCATAGTCACCGTTCTTTGTAGGCGGAATGCCATGCCCGAACCGGTTATGTTCGTCCTCTGCTGGGTTGAACCCGATGCTCCACGCTTTGGTCGAGAAGGGCGGATTGGCGACCACAAAATCAAAGGTTTTGAGGGAGCTGTCCGGCTGCTTAAAAAACGGCGAGGACAGCGAGTTATCCTGATGAATGATCGCAGTCGGGCAGTTGTGCAGGATCATGTTCATCTTGGCAAGCGCGGCGGTCGCGTTGTCCATTTCCTGCCCATAGATGGTCAGGTCAAGCCCCGTCTGGTCTTTGGCCTCATCATGCGCCTTCAAAAGCAGCGAGCCGGAGCCACAGGCTAGGTCGTGGATCGTCTGGTCGGCACGAGTGGCGCTGCCAATACCGACGACGCGCGCCAGAATGCGAGACACTTCGGCGGGCGTGTAGAACTGTCCTTTGCTTTTGCCGGACTCGGTGGCGAAGTGGCGCATCAGGTACTCATAGGCATCGCCCATGATGTCGTCGCCTTCGGCCATGTTTCCCTTGAAGTTCAGACCGGGCGTGTCAAAGATGGCAACCAGGTCCGAAAGCCGGTCCACCATGTCTTTGCCCTTGCCGAGCTTGTCCGCGTCGTTGAAGTCCGCGACATCGATCACGCCAACTAAATCGTTTGCCTTGGCAAGTTTGCCAATGAGCGTGTTGATCTTGTCGCCAATCTCCTTGTCCCCTTTCAGGGCCACCATGTCGGCAAAGCTCGCCCCTTCCGGCACGTCGAGCAGCACGTCCTTCTGGCCGCCGTATTTGTCAGAGACATATTTGACGAACAGAAGCACCAGCACATAGTCCTTGTACTGAGAAGCATCCATGCTGCCGCGCAGCTTGTCGCAGCTTTGCCAAAGCGAGCTATACAGCTCTGATTTCTTAATCGCCATTGTAATCCTTAAATGTGATCCTTAAAAAATTTTCTGAGTCTGAGAGCTTACCGAAAATTCCGCTTGCAGCGCCCTTCTATTCTGCTCAGGATTTCTGCAATTTTACCACACGAGGAGCGGAGAAGCTTCTCGTGTGGCGAACTGCTGCTGCTTTGCTTAATCACACCAGCCGCTTGCGCTGCTTCTCTACACGCTTATTTCCGAGGATGTCCCGTACAACGCCGACGCTGCTGTGAACGCCACGAATAAAGTCCGGGTCAAGCTGGGTGTACAGAAGCGTGGTGCGCGTCTCTTTGTGCCCTGCGATCTGCTGCGTAGCTAGCAGGTTCACTTTGGCTAATCGGTTCAGTGAGTAGCGGCGCAGACTATGAAGCGTGATCCGTCCGCTGAGGTTGGCCCAGGCTGTAATTCGCTTGAGCGACTTTAGAAAGCGGCTCTCATCAAGGCGTCCGCCGAACTCACTGATAAACAGCCAGCCTTCATCCTCCTGCCCTGCCATGATCTTGCTGCGCTGCCGCGTCCAGACATTGAGAGCTTCCACCCACTCGGAGCTAACAGGCAGGGTGCGTGGCTCGCGGCCCTTGCTCTCGCGGATAACGATTTGGCGCTCTTTGGCGCGGTAGTCGTCTACTTTGAGTGACAGCATCTCGCCAATGCGGCAGGCGGAGTCGAGCAGGCCCAGCAGGATGGCGTAATTGCGGTCGCGGTGGAAGACGCGCTTGGGAACGGGATAAAAGCGGGCGGAAGGGTTCTTTGCAGGGGTCCAGTAGTCATGGACACTTTTGAGCAGCGTCTGCATATCGGCGTCGGTCGGCATGTACTGCGACGGGCGCGGCGCATGGCGAACCTGATAATCGGCGAGCAGGCTGCGCTCCACGATGTCGTTTTTCTGGCACCAGTGGAAAAAGGCTTTGGCGCAGATCGCGTCATGATGAAGCGTCAGAGGCGCTTTGCCGGCTTCAGCGCGGCCTGCCAGGTAGCGGTCCATGTGCCGCTTGCCGAAGCCTGCGAAGGGAACTTCTTCGCGGACGGCCCAGCGGACAAGGCCGCCAAGCTGAACGTCGTAATACTGCTGAGTTTTCTTAGCGCGGGTG
>OZ241749.1:4547500-6253561 GCA_965200945.1 Chitinophagaceae bacterium | reverse complement strand
TTTTACGCGTAGCCCTGCTGGATCTGAATGCCGGACATGTGAACCAGGGAATGCGCTGTTTGAGAGAGATACTCGGAAAATACAGCCGGAACAATGATATAGACGTGCAGTGGGATGAATTCGAAGTTCGGAACAACAAGGAAGTGCCCGACCTTTCCTACGATGTGTACCTGTCGAGCGGTGGCCCTGGCAGTCCGCTGGAAAGCGAAGGCAGCGAGTGGGAAAAAAAATATTTTCACTGGATCGAACAGGTAGAAAAATGGAATGCCGATGAAGCCAACCTGCAGAAAAAATATGTGTTCTTCATCTGTCATTCGTTTCAGCTTGCCTGCCGCTATTTTCGGATCGCGACGGTCTGCAAGCGCAATTCCACTTCTTTCGGGGTATACCCCATTCATGTGATCGGCCATGAGCAGGCAGATATTGTTTTCCAGGGATTGAACGATCCTTTTTATTCGGTGGACAGCCGCGACTACCAGGTCGTTAAACCTAATCACAACCTGCTTGTGAAGATGGGCGGCGCGATCCTTGCGCTCGAAAAAGAACGTCCGCATGTACCGCTGGAAAGAGCCCTGATGGCGATCCGTTTCAACGAATACATGATCGGAACGCAGTTCCATCCGGAAGCCGATGCGATGGGCATGAGTATGTACCTGCAGCGGGAAGACAAAAAAGAAGCGGTGATCAGGGAACACGGAGAAGAAAAATGGAAGAGCATGATCGAGCAGCTTAATGACCCGGATAAGATCGTGATGACGTATGCGCATGTTCTGCCGAACTTTTTAACTACGGCCATCACGCAGTTGGAGGTGGCAGTGTAGCATAGTAAGAATTGGCTTTACAGAAAGTAATAAATTTTTATATCAAGAAAAGCAGCACTTATGCCGCTTTTCTTTTGGCCTTTCGTTTGGCGCCTCGGACTTCCGTACTCATCTTCTTCACATGTAAAAAGAGCATTTAACGCAAGGGCTTGCAGTTGACAATAACGGAATAGCCAAAACATTGAATTTCAACTGTAACGACGTAGGGGAGGATAAAAGGAATCAGGATTTTCGGAGGTAAATCTTCCCATAAGTTGAGGTAAAGCTGTAAGAAGGTCCGGTTCCGGGTTCGGCAGTTATAGAGTTAAAAAAATCTCGCTCGGTATGATCTGTAAGCTTCAGTTCTAAGTTTGAATATATCTTTCCGTAACTCGTAGTTGCCTGCAATTTTCCGGTACGGGATGGTGAAAGGGAAGCATCGATGCCGCCATAAGTCGCATCAATTGTAACGGATGTATTGAAATTAGTCAGTTCCACGATACCGTAAATGGATTTAATATTTGCTTTAGAATGCTCGGGAATTTTCATTTCAACAACAATATCAATATCCGTTCCTTCATACGACCGTTCTACGCTTCCTTTTTTGCGTTCTTCCATGTACTCCTCCTTCGAGTTAAAGCCCATCTTCTTTCCGTTCCGGACAATGGAGTAACGACGCGGCAATTTTTCCATATCCCTGATGCGGCCAAAGATTTCCAAAGCGCCGTCAGCCGTTTTTCCTTCCAGTACAAATGCACTGTCACTCTCGTCAGAATTGATGTTCACGTGCGCAATCACTGACACCTCATTTTTGTCCCAGGTGCTGACTTTCACGACCGGATAGTCGAAGTGGAAATTTATTAACTGACCTGGCTGTACCTGATAAGACTTCGTGGTAGTTGTTTGTGCATGTACAAGTAAGGATAAGATACAGCAGAGAGCTATGCAGAAGGATTTCATGTTGAAATATTTGATGTGTTAAAGGAAGAGTTTTAACCGCGGCTATTTGGCTGTGCGCAAATAGATCTTGCCGTATTCTGATGTCAGCTTGAATTCCGCACCGCCACCATTGAGCTTACCATTTACCGAACTGCTGTAACTTACCATCCCGTTCTCAACATTTTTTTCCAAATCTATTTTCAGGTCCGGCGAAGCCAGGATCGAACCCATGGTGCTGTTTAGTTTAAGATTGGCTTTAGTGTCTGTCGGAATGGCAACATCAACAGAGGCATGAACAGACGCAATGGAAACAGGCCCCCTGACAGGTCCGCTGAATTTTGCATCAATGGCGCCATAAAGCGTTCTTATGCTAACCGGCCCTGTTACGTTTTCGAGTTGAACCTTGTTATAATCTGTTGAAATTTCGATTTCGTTACCCATGTTCCTGAAAAAAACATTGCCTGCATTCATCACTTTATGATAGACGAATGAAACCAGGATTGCCTTAGGAACCAGTACTTTGATGGCCACGTCTGATCCGACCTGGTTAACCTCGACGGTTGTCCCTGTTTCTGTCACGCTGATACCCAGTCCCGTATTATCAATAAAACCAGCGCCGTTGATAATCCTGAGGCCTTTCGCCCTCGGGTCATCTTCTTCCTCCTTGGCCTTTTGAGAACTGAAAACAATCTCGTTGCCACTATAACCCTCTACCAAAACAGAACCAAGGTTGAGCACCATTTTACCACTTGATTTGTTGACTTTGAAATCTTGCGCCCTGACGCTCGTGATCGCAGCAAACCAGATTAGAGTTACCAGTAAGTGTCTTTTCATGTAATGAATGTTTATGATAATTTATCAGTCTCCACTGTTGAGCGTTCAGCCATGCGAGCCCGGTCTTTTTGTTGCTGCATGCCTTTTTAAGACGATCGCAGCCGGAAGATGCTTGCGTACGCACAATCCTTCACGCCCTTCATTGTATTGTCGTCTTTGACAATCTTATCCAGCTCTCTCAAAATACCGGACTCTCCCATTCCAGTCAGCAAATTTATCAGTGCGATCTGTACAACAGGATCTTGTTGCTGCTGTAAGGATGCGACCAGTTTCTTACGCACGTAGCTGCCCTGTTTGGATTGTGCCAGTCCATCCAGTACAGCCAGCCTTACATTCGCGCTCGGGTCGGTATTCAAAGTTTCCACCAACGCATTCACTACATCGCTGTCCAGGTGCTTTAGTGTATAAGCAGAGTTGGCGGCGCTGATGCGGCTGGCTGGGGATGCCGTATCTTTCAGCCCGGCACAGATCACTCCTTTTGCCGGGTCCGATGCGCGCATGTTTATCTTGGCAGGCAATGCCTGTTTGCGTGCTGTCAGGTTCCCTTTCAACCCCTGGCCGCTGTTGCGTTTCGCTTCACTGGTTTTTCCGGCGGCAACTGTAGTTGCCAACGCATCCTTTTCCCGACTGTCCTTCTGCGGAAGCCGGGATATGCTTTCACGGCTTGTCGGCTGGTTTAAGGGACCCTGCTTCTGAACCCAGAACAGGACGCCACTGAGTACGATTAATATACAGGCTGCAGCCCACTGCCATGTCCGCAATAAAATGAATCTTGTTTGGTGCTTACGGCTGTGCTTCTCCTGCATATGCTCCAGGATGCGGTGTAACACGGCGGGGTCAGGTATTTCTTTGTCCAAACGTCCGCCCTGACTGCGTAATAAGTCCTCCAATCTATTTTTCATGTAAACCTCCTTCACCAAGGGTACTTAATATTTTGTGCTTTGCCCTATGATATTGCGTTCTGACGGCTGCATGTTCCATACCCAGCATCTGAGCGATTTCTGCATGGGGTATGTTTTCCATTACAAAAAGATAAAAAATCGTCCTGGGCCCTTGCTTCAGCGTTTGAATTGCGCCGGTAACGGCTTCCAGGGTGAACGCGAAAGCTTTCTCATCTACCATCTCATCTTCTTTGGATATCCATTCAGGCTCCAGTTCTATAAACCTTATTTTTTTTGTCCTCAACCGATCAATCGATTTGTTGATAGCAATTCGTTTTATCCAGGCCCTGAACCCTCCCATATTCTGAAACTTGTCTATCCGCTCAAAAGCAGCGATAAAACTTTCCTGCAAAATATCTTCTGCTTCAGCAGTATGATCAACCAGCCTCAAAATGGTATTATACAGCTCTTTTGAGTATTGATTGTAAAGAAACGTATATGCAACAGGATCACCCCGCTTGCATAGTTCTACCATTTCTTCCTGTCTTTTCATTTAAGAAATTACAAAATAGCTGTTGTATTAGCGCGTTTTACACTTCCTTATCGTAGTAATCAAGAAATTGTTACAGAAAAGGTTCATCTTTTTTGAATCTGCTCCAATTGAGTAGAGAATCACGGAGAGAATAACATATTTAACAAGGAATAAAGTTATTCCGGTAGGTTCCCATAGGCATTGGTATTGCCGGATTTTGTGGTCGGCTGTTCTCCGCAAAAAACAGGATGGTTTGTGAAAGAAACGAGTTCACTCAAACCAAAGGTGAACACATTTGGGCGCTGACCGGCCTAACTAACGGTGTTCAGCTGCAACAGGAAGAAATTATTCCCATAACACCACCATCCGTTATCCTGATACTTATATTTGAAGTGATTCTACTGAAGTTGCCTTGAAGCAGATTTTCCAAAAGCTTCAAAGGTGATGGCCCTGGTTTTTAGTCTGGAATGTTTTTTTGAGCTGTTGTTCCCAACAAAAAAGCAGTCAAGGATTTTCTTCTTAACTGCTTAATTTTCCAGTAGCGAGGAGCAGACTTGAACTGCCGACCTTCGGGTTATGAATCCGATGCTCTAACCAGCTGAGCTACCTCGCCATTTCAGTACCCGCCGGAAAAGCCCGGCTGACCCTTTTTGAACGGGCTGCAAAAATAGGAGATTTTGGCAATAGGTGTATAAAAAAAGAAGGAGTTTTCTTTTGGAAACTCCCCGGATAAAATGCTCTATATGCAAACCCGACGATCGGCTTTATTTGATCTCCAGCTGGAACATGCTTTCGCCTTCCAGGAATCCCTCCAGTTCATCCCCCACAACGCATTCTCCTACTCCTGCGGGCGTGCCCGTGAATACAAGGTCGCCGATGTTTACGGAAAAGTAATTGGAGATATGAGATACCAGGCTGTCGAACGGGTGCAACATGAGGGTGGAAGTGCCTTTCTGCACCTCTTCCTTGTTTTTGTTGAAAGTAAAGTTGATGTCTTTCTTGTTCTTGAGGCTGGTGAAAGGAAGCCATTTGCCGATGACAGCAGAATTATCCCACGCTTTGGCTTTCTCCCAGGGCAGGCCTTTTTCTTTCAGTTCATTCTGCACATCGCGGGCAGTGAAATCGATGCCCACCGTGATGGCGTCATAATATTTGCTGGCGTGGCGTTCCATGATGTATTTTCCGTTCTTGGAAATTCGGAGCACCAGCTCACATTCGTAGTGAAGCTCGTTGGTGAATTCAGGGTAGTAAAAAGGGGTATGTGTCTGAAGAAGCGCACTCTTTGGTTTCATAAAGATGATAGGTTCATCCGGCACATCGTTACCCAACTCTTGTGCATGGGCTGCATAATTACGTCCTACACAAAAAATCTTCATATTCAACAGAATTATTAAATGAACAAATCACGAACTCAGTTTATCCCAATTCTAGGTACGGATTGACGAAATCAATATTGCAATTGAATATTTAAAACTGTAAGTCAAAAATACGGAGCTCTAAAGTAAAGATTCGGTTCGACATCTCATACATTGAAGACCAAATTATTACATTCGTTCATCGCAATGCCGATGCCGGCCAGGGCAAAACTTTCAATTATCTCGGCGCACTTGTCAATTTTCTCCTGCACCACACCGAGTTCCTTTGCCTCCCATCTTCCCAGCACATAGTCTATTTGCCGCCCTTTCAGGAACTGGTTTCCCACCCCGAACCGGAGCCGCGGGTATTTGTCCGTTTCCAGTGATTCCTGTATGCTTTTCAATCCGTTATGACCTCCGTCGCTGCCTGTTGGCCTTAAACGCAACTTCTCGATCGGTATTGCCAGCTCGTCAACAATAATGAGTGTATTTTCCACAGCAATTTTCTCCTTGTCCTTCCAGTATTTTATGGCTTTGCCGCTCAGGTTCATGAAGGTGGTCGGTTTGATGCAGACAAACACTTTGCCTTTCCATTTTATCTCGGCCACATCGGCGAGCCGGTCGCTGTGAAGCACGGTTTTGTGCCGGGCTGCAAAGGCATCAATGACATCAAACCCGATATTATGCCGGGTATGGGCATATTCTGCACCCGGGTTGCCCAGGCCGGCGATCAAAAATTTTGTCATCAGAACCGGTTACAGAAATAAAATGCAGCAGGAATGGAAAAAATGATAAAAAGTAAAAAGCCCGGTCTTTTCGACCGGGCGGGAGAGATTATTTTTTTGCAGGGGCGGCGGCTTTCGCAGCAGGAGCAGCTGCTTTGGAAGCAGGTGCCGCGCCTTTGGAAGCCGGTGCTTTATCAGCGCCCGCTTCTTCCTGTTTCAGCTGACGGGTCATCACAATTGTGGCGATGGGAATACGCGGGGAATTGAGGATCTCGTAATTCTCGGCGGTCACATCTTCCACACGGATGTTTGCGTTCAGTTCAAGAGCGGAAATATCGACTTCGATACTTTCACGTAAAAATTTGGGGAGGGTCTTTACTTTCAGCGATTTCATCTTGGTAACAAGCTTACCGCCTTCTTTTACCCCGTTGGGAGTACCGGTCAGTTTCAGCGGCAATGTGGCCACTACCGATCTGTCTTCTACCAGTTCCAGAAAGTCGATGTGGATGAGCTGGTCGGTCACTTTATCGAACTGCAGATCCTTGATGATGCATCTGTAGCTGTTTCCGTCTACCTGTACATCTGAAAGCTGGAATTCAGGAGTATACACCAGCGGACGAAGCTCGCTGGCAAGCGCACTGAAATTTATTTCTGTAGCACCCCCGTAAATTACACCTGGCACTTTTTCCTCAGAGCGAAGCTGGCGGGTGGCTCGTTTGCCATGTTCGGTCCTGAGTTGTCCTTCGATTGTAATTGTCTTCATTTATGTATGTTTGTTATTGACTCTATCCGTTACTCCGGGCCCTATTTATTCCTTAGTTGCGAGTGAATAAAGAGGCTCGTAATACTCTTGTTCTCATGGGCGTTCCGGATGGTGATGGCAAACAGTTCAGCGGCTGACACCACTTTGATCTTCCCTGTTTCGTGCTTCACCGGAATGGTGTTCGAAACGACCAGCTCTTCCAGCTGGCTGTTCTCGATGGTGGAGTATGCATTGCCGCTCAGCACCGCATGCGTACACAACGCTCTCACGCTCGTGGCCCCTTTCTCGATCAGCAACCCGGCCGCTTTGGCCAGGGTTCCCCCGGTGTCGCAGATATCGTCGATCAGCACGATGTCTCTTCCGGTCACATCTCCGATAACTACCATGCTGGCAATCTCGTTGGCCCTTTTCCGGTGCTTGTCACAAATCACCATTTCCGAGTTGAAATAACTGGCTACTTCGCGTACCCTGTTTGTGCTTCCCACGTCGGGGGCCGCGAAGGTAAGATTTTTTAATTTAAGCTGCTCTATGTAAGGGATAAAAATTGCGGAAGAATCAAGGTGGTCAACCGGTATGTCGAAGTATCCCTGGATCTGCGGAGCGTGTAAATCCATGGTTATCACCCGGTCTGCGCCGGCGGCGGTCAGCATGTTGGCGACCAGCTTGGCCCCGATCGCAACCCTCGGCCGGTCTTTCCTGTCCTGCCGGGAGAAGCCGAAATACGGCATTACGGCAATCACTTTATACGCCGATGCACGCCGGGCGGCGTCGATCATCAGCAACAGTTCCATCAGATTTTCTGCGGGAGCAAATGTGCTCTGCACCAGAAAAACATACTCTCCACGGATACTTTCGCGGAATTCAACCCCGATCTCTCCATCACTGTACCGCTGGATCAGTACCTTTCCCAGCGGTGCTCCAAATTTAGTGGCAATCTGTTCAGCAAGGTACATGGAAGCTGAACCGGAAAAGATTTTCGCGCTCGGATTCATAAAGGGAATGTATGCGTGCGAAGATAAAACTTCACACCATATATTCCCTTTAATCCCCGCATTTAAAATGCGGTTCGAATCGCGAGTGAACGAGTTGTGCGGCTCAAGTTATTTACTTCATAATGGAAGCAAGCACTGGATCCTTTTTCGTTGCAGGCTGTTTTACAAGCTGCTCCTTATTGTCTCCCGCTTTTGTACCAACAGCATAGTATATGGCTGAGCATACGAAAACAGAGAAAAATAAGGCAACGAAAAACATACCGAGACAAAATAAAAGAGGGGAAGTTCCCGAGGTGCGTGACAGGTTGCTTATTTTCATTGGATTACGATTTTAAAGTAATTCATAACACATATAACGTCCCAACGCCATCAATATTATCGGAGTAATGTTAAGATAGTAGGGCGAAATAACGGTTATTACTTACAAACATAATATCGATAATTGAATTATGCAAGCCTCCCCCAATCCAATAAATAAATGGCCCTCCGACGACCGGCCCCGAGAAAAGCTCCTGCTCAAGAATGCAGACGCACTCAGCGATTCAGAACTGCTCGCCATCCTGCTTATCAACGGCTATAAGAACAAGTCGGCTGTAGACCTGGCGCGCGATATTTTGCAGCTGGGCAAAAACAATCTGAACGAACTCGGAAAGCTGTCGGTAAAAGACATTATGAAGATCAAAGGTATCGGCCAGGCCAAAGCCATTATGATCGCTGCGGCCATGGAGCTGGGCAGGCGCCGGCATGCGACAGCCTATCTCGAAAAAGATATTATCAGGGAAAGTAAAGACATCGCCAACTACCTCAAAGTGTTATTGAAAGACTACCGCAGGGAAGTGTTTGCCGTAGTGTTCCTGAACCGCGCCAACAAGATAAACCACTTCGAGATCATGAGCGAGGGAGGCATCACCGGCACCGTCGCCGATCCGCGCATCATCCTCAAAAAAGCGCTGGAAGAAAATGCCGTCAGCATCATCCTATGCCACAATCACCCTTCCGGCAATCTCAAGCCCAGCAGGGCCGACGAAGACCTGACCATGAAAATAAAGGAAGCGGCCCGTTACCTCGACATAAAAGTGATCGATCATGTGATTGTAAGCGAAGAAGGGTATTTCAGCTTTGCAGATGAGGGGTTGCTGCTTTAAAAAGAGAAAGAAATGACGCGTGACCTTCTTACTCCTTCTCTCCACTCTCCGGGGCCGTACCGGAAGCTTTGTTCTTTCCGGCCGTATGAAGAGCCCTGTCGAGCATCTCTTTATTCCTTTCCCGCCGCTTCTCCGCCTGCTCATCTTTCCGGAGCCGGCCTGCATGATTGAACCGGTTAAAATAACAGAGTGCAATCAAAACAACGAATATGATAAGAAGATAGATCATATGCCTCCGGAAGTGCAGACTGACAATAGGTTATGCCTGCGCGGTAGGACCACCAAAATTCATTGGAAGATCAACCGCTTCCAGGTCTTTGATAGGACCATTTATTGCTTCAAACCGGTCGATGTTTTCAACCAGCGCATTCATAAAACGCTTTGCATGCTGCGGCGTGAGAATGATGCGCGACTTCACCTTGCTTTTAGGAGTGCCCGGCATTACATTTACAAAATCGATCACAAATTCTGCGTGTGAATGGGTGATCACCGCCAGGTTTGCATACTGTCCTTCCGCAGTTTCTTCCGAAATCTCAATGTTCAGCTGGTTTGGCTGATTGTTGTTTTCCATAGGGCAAATGTATGGGAATAGAGGTCAAAAAGAAATTAGTAAGTTCTCTTTTCCGGCTGAAAACAAAAAAGCCGCCCGTTCGACGGGCGGCTTTTTCAAAAACAGGATGCTCAATTTTTATCCCGGGAAATCTTCACCTCCACCTTGTCGTCCCCCATCTTGGCTTTGTCAGCCATATAGCCCTAAATAAAATTAATAATATCAATTTCCCAGGGCGGGAAACAGCGAAGGAGGGATCGGGGTGGGATAAATCGCAAAATAGATCTCATGTGAGGAACCACGATATATATAAAGCCTGAAAGTGATTTACACTTTCAGGCTTTATATAACTAATAGTCGTCTTCTGAATATTTTGTTCTGGCAGTACCGCGGAGGATATAGGTGGTTCCGGGGTCGTCTGTGAACTTGGCTTCCATATAGATGCTGTCGGTAAGCTTACCGCTTTTTGAGTGTCCGGCATTCAGCAACACTTTTCCGTTCAGGTCAACCTTTACCGTATAATATTCATTGTTGGCCTGGGAAGTTACAAATGTGAGGGCGCTGTAATTGGCTTTGGCCTTCACCTTGAACTGGTACAGGCTAGGATCGTCGACCCAGATAGAATCGGCATCGGCTGATGTATTGTACGTGGATACTTTATGAAACCCGCCACCTACATCCGTGTTACCGACAAAAAGCCGGCACCACCATTCGTTGGCCACCCGCTGGGCGGACGTACCGCCTACGTCGGGAAGATTTTTGCTGCATGAGGAGAACACAAATGCGACTATGATACTGGCGAAAATTATTTTTTTCATGTGATCTTACTGTTTAATGAAAGTTCTGACTGCTGTTCCGTATCCAGAGTTGATGATGGCCCACTGGTATTGCGGCGGCGTGGCATCAGGACTGTATACTCCACCCGTAGAGGAGAATTGTCCGGCAGAGACTACCTGCTGGGGAATGGCGATGTTGTTGCCGGAATAGTTGACCGCAGTTACGGTAACGCCGGTCGCACCACCGGGGTTTACAACGGTATACACTCCATTGGCAGTTTTCGTCCAGGTGGAAGTTTGCCCGTTTGGAGCATTGCTGACGTAGCGCGCGTAAGTACCCGAATAGTTGTGCGTGGAAACATCGTTGCCGATCACCGCCACTGTACGCGTGTCTGATGCCGTGTATCCTTCCGGATTTTTGGCGGTATATGTCAGCACATATACACCCGGCTTGGTCACATCAACCGCACCTGAAGTTGTTGTGGGCGTAGTGGCACCATTGAGCAGGGCAGTGACGCCCGGATCAGTGTAAGCAGTACCCGGTTGGAGGATGATCAGTTTGTCGCCTTTGATGGCCACACTCGGGAAAAAGATGATTCTGGAATGGCCCACGGTCCCCGCAGGATAGTTGTAATCGTCGTTCTTGTTACATGATAAGCCTGCCACGATCAGAAACAGAAAAAACAGCCGGTTCAAATTTGTCATATCAATGATTTTAAGCTTCTGAATTTATTTCGCCCACCATACGGGTGTGTTAATAGGTACTGCTGCAGGCGTACTGGTGTTCCTGCTTTTTTCCACATCCGGAAAAACCAGTCTTTTCGGTAACTGGCCACCGGTCAGCACCGAGTTCTTGGATATAACAAACTGTCCCGGAACATAATTGGCATCGGTAGAATAAACTGTACTTGTTCTCGGGTAGCCGGTCCTGTTTTTTTCGAAGAAGCCTTCCAGGAAATGCACACCATAGGCGAAAGAAATCCATTTCTGAACAGAGATCGCTTCAATCTTGGTCTCGAGCGCAGCACCCGCAGCAGGGTATTCATAAGCCCCGCCGGTGGCCACAAACGTGGCGCCGTTGCTGCCGAATGCAGTAAAAGCAGCCAGTACACCGGTATTATAAAACGACCGGGAAAAATCGCCGGCGTAATAACGTTCCCGGGCTTCGGCCTGCAGCAGATTGGATTCCGCAGCAGAGATGAAAACCACCGGATCGGTTGCTTTTTCCACGAGGCGGGCAGCGGTCGGATAGCTGGCATCCGTACCGGCGTAATCGCCCTGGTTGATGGAGCCCGCAGTAGTGCTTCCATAATAAGCCACGATCCGGGGATCGCTTTTGGCCTGCAGGAAGCTTACCATCGTTCTGCTTGCACGCAGGTTATCGGGCGAGTTCAGCTGGCGGATGTTTTGTTCGTACAGCGGGTTGCTTTTACTGGTGGCATCGGTGAAGGAAGAGATAGCCGCATTGGAAGTCAGGAAAGTGGCGTTGGCCGCATACAGTTTCTGCACACCGGTTTTTGCATCATCGGGCTTCGCATTCACCATCCGCAGGTACATTTTCAGCTCCAGGGTATAGGCAAACTGTTTCCAGCTGTTGATGTTACCGGCAAACACCAGGTCAACGTTCGCATCTGGAGTGCCTGCCAGGATCGTATTGCTGGAGGCGGAGAAATCCTTAGTCAGGGCAGAATCGAGGGAAGACAGCAGGTCTCTGTAGATCGTGTACCCGTCATCGAACTTCGGGTTCAGATTGCTGGCTCCCTGAAGCGCCTGAAAATAAGGGATCTGGTCGTACAGGTCAACCAGTACCTCGGTGGTATACGCTTTCATCACGGTCGCCATCAGGAAAAAATTCCAGTCCTGCGACGCACGTGCCTTGTCGATCACAAACTGGTAATTTTTCAGTCCGCCGGCGTACAACCCGCTATACTGGCCATTGAGATCCGTGTTCTTTACGTTGTAGGCATCGATGTATTTATACTGGTTGGAAACCGCTGACTGCGTAACATACTGCCCCCAGATACCGCCCAGGATGGCCAGGTCGCCTCCTGTTCTGCCGGCGGTAGCCAGCACGGCTGCCGGGAATACGAGTTTCGGCGTGCCCAGGTTATAAGCAGGAAGGGTTGGATCTACGTTGATATCCAGCTGCTTCTTACAGGCGCTTCCCAGGAAGAGGGCACTCAGTAAGAATACAGATACAATTGGTCTTCGCAATATTCTCATTTTCATAGATTGAATGTTAGAAACTAGCTTTCAGGGATACGCCGAACTGCATGGATAAAGGAGCAGTCCTGAATTCACCAAACTCACTGCCGATGTCGTTACCCAGGTTGGATGCTTCCGGATCGAGGTAAAGATTGGATTTCGGTAACCAGAGAAGGATGTTCCTGGCAAAACCAGTGAGCATCAGGTTGGTGGCCCTGATCTTCGACATCCAGGGAGCCGGCAGTTTATAAGACAGTGAGATATCCCTGATCTTCAGGAACGATTTGTCGATGATCCTAAACTGGTACGAGGTTCCCAGGTTTTGTGTAGGATAGAAATAGTCGGTATACCCTGATTCATCGATGACCGTTTTGTTTTCTACATAAGAAGTTTTACCGCTGCCGTCGGTTACCGCGTTCACAGAATGCGGGATGATAAACGGCTTGCGGTCGTTGTACGTAGTAACATAACTGTTGCCTACAAACAAGGAAAGATCGGAGGTACCACTGTACATCACGCCTCCTTTGCGGTAGTCGAGCGAAAACGACAACTGCCAGTTGCGGAAAGTGACCGTGTTCTGCAGGCCCATCATGTAATCGTAGGCAGCGTTGCCGTAGAACCCTTTGTCGGCAGCAGCGACAGGCATACCGTTGGCGGGGTTCACCACAATGCTTCCATCGGGAGATCGCTGGGGAACACTTGCATAGATGCCGTTTACGTTTTTGCCGGGGATGGCATCCATTTCGGCATCGTATACACTGTTGGTGATCACTTTCTGAGGGCCGCCGGTCAGGTTCAGCACCTTATTCCAGTTCTTTGAAAAAGTGTAGTTCAGGAGCCAGGTAAAGCTTTTAGTGTCTATAGGTTTCACATCAAAGGCCACTTCCACGCCTTTGTTTTCTACAAGACCGAGATTTTGCACCAGTCCGGTGTAGCCTGTGGATGGCGAAATAGGCACGGTGAAGATCTGTCCCTGTGTTCTTTTGTTATAGACTGCAGCATCGAGTCCGAGCCGGCTCTTGAATAACCTGATCTCGGTTCCGAATTCAGCTTCCGAAGTAATGATGGGCTTCAGGCTCAGGTTACCAATGGTGTTCGAAACACCATAAGCTGTAACGCCGTTGAAAGGAAAGGTGATGGAACCGAATGGAAGGCCCACGGTGCCGGAACCTAAAGTAGGGTACACCTGGTAAGGACTGGGATCGGAACCTGTTTTTCCGTAACTGGCCCTGAATTTCAGCAGGGTGATGGCGGTGTTGCTAAGGTCAAGCGTTTGCGAGGCAAGCCAGGCCAGGTTTCCACCCGGGTAGAAAAAGTGGTTGTTTGCCACCGGCAGGGTGCTCGACCAGTCGTTGCGGGCATTGACTGTGAGATAGAGTTGATTCCGGAAGCCCAGTGTGGCCTGGGCATAGGTACCGATCAGTCTTCTTTTCGAACTGGCATCCGATGCAACGGGCGGCTCCGGAGAATTGGAGAGGTTATAAAACCCGGGCACCGTCAGTTTGGTGATGGAAGCAGCCACTGCCTTGCTTTGCTGCTGATTGTAGTTTACACCTACAAGTCCGTCCAGGTTAAAATCCGAGCCAAAGTCCTTGTTCGCTTTCACGATAAAGTCACCGTTGATAACACCGAGGAAATCCGATCTTTCCGACACGGATCCCACATCAGCCGTTCTCGTAGCTCCTTCCGGGTTGGTACCGGCGTTCCAGGTACCCGGTGCCGGGGCGTTCACCGCTTTGTAGCCAAACGTTCTTGCATTGGTGAAATCACCCCCTACCCGCAACTGCGTGGAGAGCCAGGAGGTGAACTTGTACGACATGTCGATGTTTCCAAAGAACCTGTCGGAGTTCTGGGTGTTCCTGTTCTCGTTCAGCGGATAGTAAGGATTTTCGGCAAAAGGTGTAAAGTAGTTGTCTACGTTGAAGTATTTGTTCTTGTAATTTTTAAAATCCGAAATGCGGACGTCGGCGGGAATCTGCAACAGCTCTTCAAAAAGAGAGGCGCCGTCGCTTCCCCCCTGCCCGGTGAAAGGCACGTTCTGCACTTTGTTTGCGTAGTTGAAAGAAGAATTGATGGTGAAATTCTTGTACTTCGTATTGGTACGCAACGCAAAAGAGTTTCTTTCGTAATAGTCGGATTTGGTAGGGAGCACACCATCGCTTTTGAGATTACCGTAGGAGAAATAGAACGTGGTATTCTCATTGCCGCCCGATAGAGCGACGGAGTTGTTGTACTCGGTTCCGGTATTGTAAAAATCGCGGATGTTGTTCTCGACGTAAGAGAAAGGTTTGATCAGTTGCGAATTGTCTACAACCGAGCCCCAGAGCTGGTCCTGGTTTGTGTAACGGGGGCCCCAGCTGCCATTTTCAGACAGGATGAATGAGCCTGCCCAGCCCTGGCCGAACTGCTTTTGAAAGTCGGGCAGCTTGCCCACCTTGCTGAAAGTAGCGGAACCAAAATAATCCACTTTCAACTTTCCTGCGCGGCCTCTGCGGGTGGTGATCATGATAGCCCCGTTCTTGGCGCTCGACCCGTACAGGGAGGCGGCCGCTGTACCACGGAGGACCGTGATACTTTCTATATCATTCGGATTCAGGTCGTTGATCCCGTTGCCGAAATCGACGCTGTTGGTAGCCCCGAAACGGCTGTCGGCCAGTGGAATACCATCAATGACATAAAGAGGATTGTTGCTTCCTCCTGCGATCACTCCATATCCCCTCAGAACCACTTTGGTAGAGGAGCCTGGTCCGCCCACTTTGGAAATGTTGGCGCCGGGGATCTTGCCGGCAAGATTGTCGAACACATTGGCCGGAGAGGCCCGGTTCAGGTTCTCGTTGTTGATGGAAGTGGTGGAATAGCCCACTTTGGCTTTGGAGGTTGTCTGGCCCAGCGCGGTAACCACCACTTCACGCAGGGAATTCTGGCTTTTTAATTTGACAAGCACCGTGTTTTCATTTCCAACGGCTACTTCCGCGTTGTCGAACCCAGCGCCGCTTACAACCAGTGTCGCTCCTCTGGCCGCCGGAATGGTGAAATTTCCATTCTGATCTGCGGGTACCGCCGCATTCTGACCTTTCACACGCACTGTAGCATAAGGCACAGGTTCTCCTTTCTCGTCTTTTACCTGCCCCGATACCGGTGTGCCCTGCGGTCGGGCAACCACAGACAACACCAGCAAGCACACGAACATCAACAATTTTTGCATATTGGTATTTTTTATTAAAATTCGAAGAAAAGTATCGGTTGGTTCTCTAAGGGGTATTATTGATAGACAAGCGGACAGGATAATATGCTGCAAATAATTATCAATATCTTAACGTTTACAAATTTCAGGCCTTTCTTCAACAACAGAAAAATTTACTGCAATCCGTTGATATTGAATCTTTTCAGCTAAACTAGTTTTTGAGCATTAAACCGGTCTGCGCAGGTTGTTACTCACCCATCCGGCCAGAATGAGGAACAGGGGTTCCAGTTCGTACCGGAACCGCATATTTTCCCCGTATTCGAGCAAGCTGCTGGTAATGAACACAAAGAGGATGCTTCCGGTGATAAACACAAGGGATAAGGGTATGGGCTTTCGCCGGGACGCTTTGTACAGCCCTGCAAAAACAAACAGGTAAAACAGGGCTTCAGGCAGGGCACAAAGCGCCAGCATCTTTTTTTTGCCCTGCCTTGTTTCAAGGAAGTGAGAGAAGTTCCACGACATCACCACATCGTACCACGCCATTTTACGGTCGTTCGCTTCTACCTGGAAGTAACTGGATGCCGGCGTAAAAAAGATGATGGCCGATATCCCCACGTTTTTCAGGTAAGCCATCGGATGCTGCCGTATGTACCGCCTGGCAGCAGTTCCATACCCTTCAGAGATCCGGATATAGGAAACATGATTCATGTTGATGGCTGAATCGCTTTTCTTCTCGCGCAGCAGTACCCGGTCATCTTTTCCTGCAAACCGGAGGCTGTCGTTTTTGCGTAAATACCTTTTATAATAGGAGACCGGGTAAAAAGGGTGGATCGCTTCGATGCGGCCGGAATCCAGGACAGGTTTATCATGAAAAACAATCCGCGACAGGTTGATGCCCGTCCACGAAGAGGCGGTGAACGTTCCGAACACAACCAGGTTTTTAAGGTACCAGCTGCCCGTCAGCAACAGGGCACCTGCGGCAAAAAGCACAACACGCCTGAAACCCGGCCTGCGGTAATAGTTGAACAGCAGCACTCCGCTGACCGCTGCAAGCCAAACCAGGTGGTACAGGCTGCGGGTAAGACAAAGCAGGCTGGCCACCAGAAAAAAGCCGGCCGCTGCATATCCCCGTTTCCCTGTTTCCAAACGCTGCAGAAAGAAAACGCAGAGCAGTAAAAGCAGCGAACTGAAAGAAGTATAGAACAGTTCGTTCTCGAACAGGATGGTGGCCGGACTAACCAGGTACCAGGTCGCAATCAGCAAGGGAAGCCAGACCGGCAGGGAGAACTTCCTGGTGATCTTCAGCAGCAGTACGGCATTCAGGAAAGTGATGCCGGGCCAGAGCACGTGAAAAACCACAGGAGCTTCCTCCCCGCTGAGTTTAAGCACCGCTCCGGCCAGCAGGTTGAAAACCGGGGGCTGCGAATGCAGGTACCAGACGCTTTTCAGCAGCTGGTGCTGCAGGCTTACCACATCCAGGTATTGCCAGTACGTATATATAGGAGTAACATTGAACCGGATGCCGCTCCGGTAAACGAGCAACCTAGAAACAGCAAACACAAGAGACAAAACGGTGAATTGATGTCGGAGAATGCGGTTTCTCATCAGGTTATTCTTATCATTGTTGTTGATAAATCGAGCAGGTCACCGGTTTTCTTGTACATGAACAGGACAAACAATGAAATTACACATCTGGTCTGTAGGTAAATCTAACGAATCTTATGTTAAGACGGGTATCGAGGACTACAGCACAAGGATACGGCGCTACTATCCGCTCGAATGGAACATCATTCCCCTTGCCAAGAATTCGGGACAGCTGTCGGAAACGGATACGCGGCGCAAGGAAGGTGATACCGTTCTCGGACTGCTGAAAAAAGATGATTTCCTGGTGGCGCTCGACAAAACAGGGAAACAAGGTCCGTGCGAAGAAGTGGCGGCCCTTATACAATCCGGCGCCAACAACAGCGTTAAGAACATGGTGTTCCTGATCGGTGGTGCATACGGGCTCGACAAAGCGGTGCTGCAGCGGGCCAATTTTGTATGGTCGCTTTCCCGGCTTGTTTTTCCGCACCAGCTGGTCCGGCTCATCCTGTCGGAACAGCTCTACCGGGCCTGTACGATCCTGAAAAACGAAAAATATCATCACCCGTAAAAAGTCCGATCTTCGGCTCCCCTAACAGTTAAATTGAGTTCATGCTTTCTATCACAAATGCAATCCTCGTTGTTACCGGCATCGTTTCCTTCATTGCCTTTCAAAACCCCAAGCTGCAGGATGACCTGATGTTCTGGCCGGCCATGATCCGGGAGCGTAAACAGTATTACCGGTTTCTGACAGGCGCCTTTGTACATGCCGATATCCCGCATCTTTTCTTCAATACGCTGGCCCTGTATTCCTTTGGTAATTATGTGGAGAGTTATATCTTTTCCTATCCCCTGCTGTTTGGAAGCTACAGCAAGATATTCTACCTCGTTCTCTATCTCACCGGAATTGTTTTCGCAGTGATCCCTGATTATTTTATGCACCGGAATAATTTCAGTTACCGTTCGCTCGGGGCCTCCGGCGCAGTGTCGGCTGTGGTGTTTTCCGGCATCCTGCTCCGGCCGCTGATGCCGGTCAATATGTTCCTGATACCTTTGGATATTCCCGGTTTTATTTTTGCCGGTATCTTCCTCATCTTGTGTGTGGTGCTGGCCAAATACGGCAGAACAAATGTGGCCCATGGAGCTCACTTTTCCGGCGCCATCTACGGCATTCTTTTTACGACCATTACCACCAAGATCTTCGCTGACTACAACGCCATCAAAACCTTTATTCACATCCTCAGGTTCGACTGGATTCTATAGTCAGCTGAAGGATGTTTTTTGTGGAGGGGGTGATGCGGAACCGGTCGTCTATCCGCCGTCCCACGATCCAGACGATCTTTTTGTCCATCTCCACCACCCAGGTATTTTCCCGTTCAGGCAACGACACTTTCAGGTCGGAAAGGAACCGGCCTGCTTTCTTTTTCTTTTTCATGCCCAGCGGATAGAAATAATCACCGGCCTTCAGTTTCCTGACCAGCAGGGGGTAGCGGATCAGGTCTGCATCCAGCTCGGCCACCTGCGGCAATGTACTATAGCCGGCCATCGCAGACCTATTTTGTAGGTGCAGTACGCCTGCCGGCAGTTGCAGTGCCCGGTCATCGGGTTCCAGCACAAACGTGGCTGCCTCCGCTCCTGACAACGGGGAGATGATCATCCATTTCCGGTTCCGGATGATGCGGTAGTGTTCCGAAGCGATGTAGCTGCCCGAGATGCTGTCCATGAGGCGCACCACTTCGGGCACCTGCTGCGAGCTGAACCCGAAATCGCGGATAATCTCAAAAGTGATGGTTTCCAACGGCACGGCCTTCTTCCATTTCAGGATGGGGATGTGTATCTCGGCCCCTTTTTGTTCGAGCAGTTTCCTTTTGTGATGGTCAACCGATTGGCGGTACAGCTGCTCCGTTTCGCGGAAGCGGTGCAGGTTCATGAGGAGATTTTCTTCTGCCTGCGGATACAGTTTCTGTATCGCGGGGATCAGGTGGTGACGAAAATAATTGCGGGCGTATTTGTCAGAGGCATTCGATGAATCTTCCACATGCGCAAGCCGGTGTACCTGCGCAAACTGCAGCAGTTCCGGCTTGCGGGCAAAAAGCAGCGGGCGGACGAGGTTTCCCTGCCGGGGTAAAATTCCACGGAGGCCGGCGATGCCCGTACCCTTGAAAAAATTCATAAGCAGGGTTTCAATATTGTCGTCGGCATGATGCGCGGTGACGATAAACCGCGGTTTGCCGGCTGCTGCGGCAGCATTGGTTGCGGCTTCGCCCACGGCCTGCGTCAGCTCCCTGAACCACTTGTATCTCAGCTCCCGGGCGGCCACCTGTACAGACAGTTTTTCGTTCGCGGCATACGCTGCCGTATCGAACGTTTTTACAAGCACCGGTCTTCCATACTTTTCTCCCAGGCTTTGTACAAAGGCTTCGTCGCGGCTGCTTTCCCCTCCCCGCAACTGAAAATTGCAATGAGCGATCACAAAAGAAAAGCCGGCCTGCTGGCAAAGTTCACAGAGCACCACCGAATCGATGCCGCCACTCACGGCGAGCAGCAGGCGATCGTGAAGCCGGAACAGGTTTTCGTGATGTATAAACTTTGTAAAGCGTTCGGTTAATGACATGGGTGAACTAGCTGTAGGCAAGGTCTTCATAGGCAGATTGCAACTCGTTGTAGGCATGGTTCTCACCCGCTTCCCGGCACGCAGCCATGCCGGCTTCATACACGCGGATGGCACCCGCTGCATCCCCGGTCCGCTCGAGCAGCTTGCCCAGGTGGTAATAGGAACCGGTATATGCGGGATTGGCGGAAATAATCTGTTCAAAGAGGGCGCGGGCCTGCTCCTCTTCACTCATTTTCACATACTCCAGCGCCATGGCATGAAGCAGAAAAGGATCACCCGGCGTTTTGCTGAGAAAGGTCTTTAAAGTGTCTATCCTGTTCATAGAATGCTTTTAACAGAACCAGGGAAATCTCTATTTTTTTTATTAAGGACGAGAGATTATCTTTGTTTTAGTTGCATAAACAACTTTTATTTATCCCAAATACTGGATCATGAAGATTTTGGTTTGCGTTACAAGAACGCCGGATACAACGTCAAAAATAGCCTTCACCGACAACAATACGAAATTTGCACCGGCAGGCGTACAGTGGATCATCAACCCATACGATGAATGGTATTCGCTGGTGCGCGCCATAGAATTAAAAGAAAAAGATCCTTCCATCATCATACACCTGGTTACCGTGGGCGCCGCTGATGCCGAGCCCATCATACGCAAGGCACTTTCGCTGGGCGGTGACGAAGCTTACCGCGTAAACGCCGATAGCGCAGACAGCTTTTATATCGCCTCGCAGATCGCCGCACTTGCCGCGCAGGGCGGGTACGACCTGATCTTCACCGGCAAAGAAACCATCGATTACAATGGCTCATCCGTGGGCGGCATGCTGGCGGAGCTGCTCGACCTTCCTTATGTTTCACTGGCCACCAAATTTATACTGAGCGGCAACACCGCTTCTGTTACCCGTGAAATTGAAGGAGGAGAAGAAGTTTGTTCCGTTTCGCTGCCGGTAGTGGTGAGTTGTCAGAAAGGGATTGCGGAAGCCCGCATCCCGAATATGCGTGGCATCATGGCCGCCCGTACCAAACCGCTCAAAGTATCCGAGCCGGTAGCTGCAGAATCACTCACTTCTATCCGTACGTACGAATTGCCGGCTCCCAAAACAGGCGTCAAAATGATACCGGCCGACAAAGCAGAACAGCTGGTAACGCTGCTCCACGAAGAAGCCAAAGTGATCTGAAAGAGTCGTATCAATTTAACATTTCCAAATTTATCAATACATGTCAGTTTTAGTTTTCATCGACCAATCGGAAGGACAGATCAAAAAAACCTCGCTGGAAGTGATGAGCTATGGAGCCAAAATAGCGGCCCTTACCGGAACCACCGCCGACGGCATCGTGTTTGGCAGCCTGAAAGAAGACCTTGCCACCCTTGGTAAATACGGGATCGGGAAAGTGTACCAGGTAAAAGACCCTTCCCTCGATCGATTCGATGCCCAGGTGTTTACAGCGGTGCTGGCTGCGGCTGCGCTGC
This sequence comes from Chitinophagaceae bacterium, assembly GCA_965200945.1. GTDB lineage: Bacteria > Bacteroidota > Bacteroidia > Chitinophagales > Chitinophagaceae > JADCRZ01. The sequence continues at coordinate 6,232,217 of OZ241749.1, read as the reverse complement.
AGGTAAAAGCCGGCGTCGTTGTTTTTTCGCATAATGCGGATGGCCGGGCCATTGCGCCCCGGTTGTCTGTGAAGCTGAAAGCCGGACTGGTAGCTGGTGCTGTGTCGCTGCCTGATGTGAGCAACGGCTTTGTGGTGAAAAAGAATGTGTTCAGCGGAAAGGCTTTTGCACACGTTTCCGTCGACACCCCCATAAAACTCATTACCCTCAACCCGAATGCTTACCAGATAACGGAAGGGGAAGGTACTGCTGAAGTGGTGGCACTGGACATTACCGTACCCGCACACAAGGTAACGGTGAACTCAGTCGACAAGGTGAGCGGGGAAACGCCCCTCACGGAAGCCGAGCTGGTGGTGAGCGGCGGCCGCGGACTGAAAGGGCCCGAAAACTGGGGCATCGTGGAAGATCTGGCCAAAGCGCTGGGCGCGGCAACAGCCTGCAGCCGCCCGGTAGCCGACCAGCACTGGCGCCCGCACCACGAACATGTGGGACAGACCGGCACAGCCATTTCACCGAATCTGTATATAGCCCTGGGTATTTCGGGCGCCATCCAGCACCTGGCCGGTGTAAACCGCAGTAAGGTGATAGTAGTGATCAACAAAGACCCGGAAGCGCCATTTTTCAAAGCCGCCGACTACGGTATCGTCGGCGATATCTTCGAGATCGTTCCAAAGATCACGGCTGCGGTGAAGAAACTGAAAGGAAATTAGGAAGCTCCGCAAAGCCATTTCCATAGATAAAGGCGGTGCGCCGCGTCACCGACACGGCCCGGTTATATGCAGCAGAGACGGCATGAACGGCGTCTTTGCCAGAAACCCTTATTCCTGCCGGGAAAGCTTTTTTTAGGAAGTCTATAATTTTTATATTTGCTTTTGATTCAACATCTAAAGCATCAGAGTGCCTGATATGAGAAAAATAGAATTGGAGATAGTCGCTTTGTCACACAGTATCACCCAAACCCATTCCTATGCGGTAGTAATGGGAGAAGTAAACGGGTTACGCCGTTTACCCATCGTTATCGGCGGTTTTGAAGCGCAGGCCATTGCGGTTGCGCTGGAAAAGATGCAACCGAGCCGTCCGCTCACGCACGATCTGATGAAGAACTTCATGAGTGCTTTCAATGTAGACCTGATCGAGATCATCATCAGCGACCTGCAGGAAGGCATTTTTTATTCCAAGCTCGTTTGCGTCAACGAACACGACACGGTAGAAATTGACTCCCGTACTTCGGACGCGCTGGCCCTGGCGGTGCGTTTCGGATGCCCCATCTACACGTACGAAAACATCCTCGACAGCGCGGGCATCCTGATGGAAGACACTGCCAAGAAGAAAAAAGGGTCAGTTGAAACCACCACTGCGCCCTCCATCACCCCCCACGACGATCTCCGTTCCATGACGCTCGAAGAGCTGAACAGTCTCCTCGGCGAAGTGCTCGAACAGGAAGATTACATCCGCGCCATCTCCATCCGCGACGAGATCGCCAGCAGGAAAAAGTAAACCGGCGCATCCCCCGCCTGCCTTTCGCGCTGTTTCTGTTCACCGTTCGGTATAGGAGCCCGTTGATGTTCAGTAACATGTGCAGCAGCCTTCTTCCTTGTGCGGGATGACCAATCACGGCCTGGGCCTGCACTGAGCCAGGCAGAGAGGAGCCTATTTATATTTCAGCAATCCGCAAAAAAGCAGGTATTTCGCATCCTAATAATTTCCGCTTTTGATCCTGTTCCCCAACTGCAAAATCAATCTCGGTCTCTCCGTGCTCCGGAAACGGGAAGATGGCTTTCATGACCTCCAAACTGTATTTTATCCGCTTCCTTTCACAGATGTGCTGGAGATCGTTCCTGTGGCGCAGGGAGCTTCCGGCGTCACTTTCGATGCATCCGGGCTTCCCATCAATGGTTCGCCGGAAGACAATCTGTGTGTGAAAGCGTACTACCTGCTGCAGAACGACTTTGCTTCCCTGCCGCCGGTGCTGATGCAGTTGCACAAGGTCATTCCCATGGGGGCCGGGCTGGGGGGCGGATCCGCGGACGGCGCGTTTGTACTCCGCATGATCAACGAACTGGCCCATCTTCAACTCACGCACGAACAGCTGCTTGCCTACGCTGCCCGGCTGGGCAGCGATTGTCCTTTCTTCATCCTCAACAAACCTTGCTTCGCTACCGACCGGGGAGAGCAGATGCAGGAGATCGCGCTCGACCTGAGCCCATACGCCTTTGTGCTAGTGCACCCACAAATCCACGTGAACACGGGCTGGGCGTTTTCGCAGCTTCAGTTCTCCGGCCGGCCGGCAACCCCTTTATCCGAATTGATTTTACAGCCCCCCGATACCTGGAAATGCCGTCTGGTGAACGATTTTGAGGCGCCCGTGTTTGCTCATTACCCTGCCATCGGCACGGTCCGCGATCGCCTTTACGAACAAGGCGCAGTATACGCGGCCATGAGCGGCAGCGGCAGCACGGTATTTGGAATATTCAGGAAAGAACAGGTGCCGGCCGCCACGCTTTTTCCGGAATACAGGATGGAGATCATCGGGTAGCTTTCTGCTTAAAAGAGTTCCCTGGGAACCCCAAATTTTTGTTTGCACCGGTAAAGGGATTCCCACACCTTTGCGCAAATCACAAACCGCTTCCTCACCGTTATATAATTAATTCAAAGGCATGGTAAAAGATAAAATACTGGTCATCGGCGCCAGCGGTCAGATCGGCGTGGAGCTGACCCTGGAACTCAGAAGGATCTATGGCAATGCAAACGTCGTCGCCTCCGATCTCCGGGAGGAAAACAGCTTGCTCCAGGGTTCCGGTCCTTATGTGAGCCTCGATGTAATGAACAAGGAAATGCTGCATGTGCAGGTGATCCGGCAGAACATCACCCAGATCTACCTTCTGGCAGCCATCCTATCGGCCACCGGAGAAAAGAATCCTTCCCTCGCCTGGAATCTGAACATGGGCGGACTGCTCAATGTACTCGACATCGCCAAAGAAGAAAATCTGCATAAAGTATACTGGCCCAGCAGCATCGCTGTATTCGGACCCTCCTCTCCGCGGCAGAACTGTCCGCAACAGACCATCATCGAACCCACCACCGTGTACGGTATCAGCAAATATGCGGGAGAATTCTGGTGTAACTATTACAATCGCCGGTACAACTTGGATGTAAGAAGCATCCGTTATCCCGGATTGATCAGCTATAAATCGGCGCCTGGCGGCGGCACCACCGATTACGCAATTGATATTTTTTATGAAGCACTGGAAAACAGGAATTACACCTGCTTTCTGCAGGAAGACACCTATCTGCCCATGATGTACATGCCCGACGCCATCCGGGCCACCATTGAGCTGATGGAGGCGCCGGCCGATCGCATTTCGGTACACACTTCGTACAATGTTTCCTCCCTCAGCTTTTCGCCGAAAGAGATATCGGCCGAGATCAGAAAGCACATTCCTGATTTCAGCATCGATTATAAACCCGACTATCGTCAATCCATAGCCGACAGCTGGCCAGCCAGCATCGACGACAGCGTGGCCCGCAGCGACTGGCACTGGAAAGAGCGATACGATCTTGCTTCGATGACACGCGACATGCTGGGCAACCTGGAAAAAGCGTCTGCCTGATCGGTCGAGTGGCCAAAGATAAACTGTTACTCGCCGTTTGAATCCGACGGATCTACCTGGTCGATATCCACCTCCACCCTTCCGGAATTGTTGGCGGGGTTCAGCAGATCCTCCTGTGCCGGGTAATGCGGATATCCGGGGAAGTTCTTGTCGTCGGGCGCCCGGCGGTCGCTTTCGGCAGCGTTCTGTTTATCCTGCGCCTGCGTCAGATCTGTCTCAATATTCTCCGGGTCGATGTTTTTGTCTGGCATGTTTTCCATGGCATTGTTTTTTCGAACCGATAAAAATTCTGTGCCAATGCATCCGCCTGCCGTGAAAACGCATCCGGTAACAATGCTTCCCTCATGGAGCCTGCAAACCCGTAACAAGTTGCTGAGACTTCCTAACTTTAACCAAATTAGTCCTTGCCACCGCCGATGATCGAAAGGGGAATCTGTATGCGCATCCCGGTTACTTTGTTCCTGGTATCCCTGTCTTTGTGTGTTTCTGCCCAGGAAAAGGATACTGCCGCCGCAAGAACGCCCCGCTCCTTTATCAATAACATCTTCCAGCAGGTAGTGAACGCCGTTACCATCAGCCGGAGAGACAGCATCCGCCGCGCCACCGTACTCAATACCAAGGCCGAATCGCCCTTTACTGCATACCAGGGCAGGATCATCCGGCATATAAAGACCAATGAGCTTGGCTTCGGCAAAAGCCTCGAAGACACTTCTAACCGCATCCGCAGGATGGGCCAACGCGTGATCAATACGCTTCACCGCAATACGCGCGGATGGGTGATCAGGAACCACCTGTTTTTCCATGAGAACAATGAACTGAACGCCTACCTGTTGGCCGACAACGAACGCTACCTGCGGTCGCTCGATTTTATTCGCGATGCCCGTATCATAGTAAAACCAGTCTACGGCACCGATTCAGTGGATGTGGAGGTGGTGACCAAAGACCTGTTCAGCATTACCGGCGCCCTCAGCGTGAGCGGCGTGAAAAGGGTTCGGGCCAGAGGCGGGGAAGCCAATTTCCTGGGTATGGGGCAACGGGTGCAGCTCACGACGCTACTCGACAAAAACCGCGATCCTTCATTCGGCTACGAATTCCTGTACTCCAAAAGCAGTGTGGGCAACTCGCTCGCTACCCTCACGCTGGGTTATACGCAGATCAACAGCGGCATCAGCTCCGGACTCGAAGAAGAGAAAGCACTTTATTTCAGGGTGGAAAGGCCGCTGGTTTCACCTTATTCGCATGTTGCCGGCGCTTTGGAGGTCAGCTTCAACCGCTCGCAGAATTATTACCGCAAGCCCGATCCCGACTTTTACCGCTACAGCTATAACCTGGTTGATGCATGGGCCGGGTATAACCTCGGTGTGACCAAACTGCTGCAGAAAGGCCAGATCCGCGACCGCAGCTTCATAGCATTCAGGTTTATGCACAACGATTTCCTGCACACACCCGCACAGATCGCCAACCGCTTCGATCCGATCTACAACAACAAACAGGCGGCGCTGGCCGAGTTCACGTTGTTCAGACAGGATTTTTACAAACGCAATTACATCTATGGTTTTGGGGTAACGGAAGATATCCCTTACGGCTACAACCTGGCCCTCACAGCCGGCTGGTACAAACAGCTCGACCTTGAGCGACCTTATACCGCCATCAATCTTAACCAGTTCGTGATCACCAACAGTGGGGAGTTTGCGCAGTACTTTGTGCGGGCAGGCACTTTCTGGAACAAGAGACGCATGCAGGATGCCAGCGTACTGATCGGTGGTAATCTTTTCACCAAATTGTACCTGCTCGACGATATCAAGCTGCGCGGGAACCTCCGCTTCAGCTATACCCGCACGTTCAACCGGGTAACCACCGAACCGCTCCGGATCAACAATCCCTTCGGCATCCAGTCGTTCACCGCAGATTCGGCGCTGGGCATCCAGCGGATCAGCTGTTACGCGGAAACTTTCCTGTTCATCAAATACCGTATCTTCGGCTTCCAGCTTGCGCCCTTCGGCTTCACCGATCTTTCGCTGTTGTCTCCACGCCAGAACAAGGTCTCACATACCGACATGTATTCCGGGGTTGGCGCCGGGGTGCGCTCGCGCAATGAAAACCTGGTATTCGGAACGCTGGAACTCCGGTTCATCTATTTTCCCAAAACCGCCCAGACGCTGCAAGCCTTTAAGATCGCATTCAAATCAAATCTCCGTTTCCGGTACAACAGCCGGTATGTGAAAGCGCCCGACATCCTCCAGCTCAACACAGATGATACACTGATCTACTGACTTTTCTTTTTGAACAATGCCTTTCTCTTATCCATCATTCCGCCGTTGTCCGGCTTTTTGTCTTCACCGATGAGGTAACCGTACGGCTGCAGGCGCAGTATATGGTCGAACACTATTTTCAGGATGCCGGTCAGGGGCAGCGCCACGATCACGCCCGGAATGCCCCACACCAGTTCACCGGCTACGATGGCCAGAATGGTAAAGAACGGGTTGATATTTACCTCTGCCCCTACCACCAGCGGTTCCAAAACGTAAGTTTGCCCAAACTGGATCAGCAGGTAGGTGGCTACAACACCGATCAGCATGCCACTGCTCCCACCCTGCGTCAGCACCATCAGTACGGTGGGGCCGGTACCCGTCAGGTTCCCTACAAAAGGCACGATCTAGAGCAGTCCGCATATCACCGCAAAAAACAGCGTGTGCGTCACCCCCACAATGCTGAAACCGATCCCGTACAAGTTTTAATGTGGAACAGGCAAGATAAGGCTATCCTATTTATTGCACAGATCGGCCACCGTTTTGTTCTCCAGTACTTTGAGGGTGGCATCCCTCACCTGCACCATCATGCGGTTGAGTCCGCAGTTTGTTTCATCGCAGTCTTTGCACTTTTCGTAGAAGTTAAGGCTTACGCAGGGCAGCAGCGCGATCGGCCCGTCGATGAGCCGCATCACTTTGGCGAGAGAGACCTTGCAAGGATTGGCAGCAAAATAATAGCCGCCGCCTTTGCCTTTCTTGCTTTCCAGGATGCCGGCTTTGCGCAGCTCAAGCAGGATATTTTCGAGAAATTTGAGGGGGATATTCTTTTTTTCCGAGATCTCGGAAATGAGCACAGGGCCGTTCTCCGCCTGTTCGGTCAGATATACCAGCGCTTTGAATGCATACTGAGATTTTTTTGAAAGCATGATTGTTGCAATTTACCGCTACTTTTTAAAACCGGGCGCTTACAGTCCCAGCACGTCCTTCATATCGAAAACACCTTTCTTGCCCGGAAGAAATTCGGCCGCCAGCACGGCTCCGGTGGCAAACCCGGTGCGGTTGTGCGCCGTATGGATGATCTCGATATCGTCGATCGCGGACGAATACCTGACCATATGCGTACCCGGAGCGGGATCTATCCGCTTGCTGGTGATGACCAGCTCGGCGGTCGACTGCCCTGTTTCGTTCACCCACCTGCTTTTGCGGGCGACCTTCTCCAGCACCTGTTCCGCCAGGGATACGGCGGTACCGCTGGGGGCGTCCTTTTTTTGGGTGTGATGGATCTCTTCCATGGTAACATCGTATTCGGGATGGGGAGCCATGAGGGCGGCCAGGCGCTTGTTGATCTCGAAGAAGATATTCACGCCGATGCTGAAATTGCTGGCGTATAAAAAAGCGCCCTCGTTGCTGTTGCACGTTCCGACTATTTCTTCCCACCTCGTCAGCCAGCCCGTGGAACCTGCCACCACCGGCACACCCAGTTCCAGTGCCCGGGTAATGTTATCAAAGGCACTGTCGGGCCCGGTGAACTCAATGGCCACGTCTGCCGCGGCCAGGTTTTCGCGGGTGAACGCGTCAGCATTGTGCAGGTCGAGCCTGAGTACGATGGTATGTCCGCGTTGAAGGGCAATCTCTTCGATTGCGCGGCCCATCTTGCCGTATCCGATTAAAGCGATGTTCATATTTGGAAAGGAAAGTTATAAAAATATCCGGGAATACCCTACTACATCAGTGTAGTAAAAAGGTTCGGTTGCCGGACTTAAACGGCCGCTTCATGGCAGCGCCCATAGGCGCGGCTTGCTTTTATGGATGTCGAAGACCAGGCTGAGTCCACGCCCGGCAGGGCCGCTATTGAATGTCGGCTTAAGTTTGAGGCTGAGGTCGCTCGACACGTCGAAGTTTTTCAGGTGGGCATCCACGGTGGCGTCTACCACGTTGAGCGCCCAGAACAGCATGAACACCAGCACGGAATAGTCGATGTTCTTCCTGAACTCATTGCGGTTCACCCGCAGGCCCTGGAGGTCGCCTCTTCTTACGAAAGGGATCAGGCTGGTATCTACGTTCTTGAAATTGGCGGTGTCTTTGTTGATGAGTGTGTTGTATGCGAACCTGATCTTGTTGTATTCTACGATGTTGAAGCGGAACACAACGGCTGTGGTGCCGAGTGCGCCGTACACCAGCGGCAGCTTCCAGTATTTGCGGTTGTAGATTTGTCCGAGCCCCGGAAAGATCGCAGAGCGGATGGTGGCGACACGGGGCACCCAGATACGTTTCCTGACCGAATCTTTCGAGGAAGGGGCAGGCGACTGGGGGAGCGGCGTTTTTGCGATGATGGAATCGTTTCTGACAACAAGGGAATCGCGTTTTTGCTGGCAGAAGCCGAAAACGCATACAAGCAATGCACCAACCAGAACCAGAAATCTCATGTATGCTTTCATGCGCGCCTTAATTTGGAGAAGCTCCCAGCTGGTCGAGGATCTTGTTCAGCTCCTGCAGGGAATAGTATTCAATGGTAATGCTTCCATTTCCCTTTTTATTGTATTGCAGCTTCACTTTCGTACTGAAATGGGATGCTAAGTTATCCTCGATTTTTTTGTAGGCCGGAGGCAGTACGGGTTTTATTGATTCTTTAACAGCCTCCTCGTTCTTGTACATCTTGCGTACAAGCTCTTCGGTCTGGCGTACGGAGAGGCGTTTTTCTACGATCTCGTTAAAAATAAACAGCTGGTGATCGACCGAGTGCACGTTGATCAGGGCGCGGGCATGCCCCATGCTCAGGGTGTTGTTGCGCACGGCTACCTGGATGTCGGGCGGCAGCTTCAGAAGGCGGATGTAATTGGCCACGGTGCTTCTTTCTTTTCCCATGCGTTCCGCTACCTGCTCCTGGGTATAGCTGATGTCTTCCATCATGCGTTTGTAGCTCAGCGCAATTTCGATGGCGTTGAGGTCTTCACGCTGGAGGTTTTCAAGCAGCGCCAGCTCCAGCAGCTGCTGGTCGTCGGCCTGGCGGATATAGGCGGGCAGGTCTTTGAGCCCGGCGAGCTTGGCCGCGCGCCAGCGGCGTTCGCCCGATATTAGGCGGTATCTGTCGTTGGCCAGTTTCGATACGGTCACTGGCTGAATGATGTCGTGGATGCGGATGGAATGCGCCAGCTCGTTGAGGGCCTGCTCGTCGAAGTCGCGGCGCGGTTGCTTGGGGTTGGTCTCGATCTGGGTGATGGGTATCCTGGCCACGCCGGTTGCTGCCTCAGACACATTGCTTTTCAGGTCGCCGGAAGTGGTTTTCAGGGTGGCATCTATATTTTCCAATAAAGACCGGATCCCTTTCCCCAGCGCTTCTTTATTTGGTTTCGGCGTCGACATAAATAATGATAAGTTTCAAAGTTCAGGTCCAATAGCGGGCAGGCAGGCGGCATGCCTATGCTGGTTTTTCCGGCGGTCCAGCTTATACCAGCTTTCTTTCCTGCTGGCTTATTTTGGTCAGGTTGTTTTTTTGAAGGATCTCCTTTGCAAGGTTGAGATAGTTGACAGATCCTTTGCTGGCGGCATCGTATAACACCACCGGCTTGCCCACGCTCGGCGCTTCGCTGAGCCGGGTATTGCGGTGAATGATGGTATCGAACACGATCTCATCGAAATGTCTCCTTACTTCGCTCACCACCTGGTTGCATAGCCGAAGGCGTCCGTCGTACATGGTAAGAAGGATCCCTTCTATCTCGAGCGACTGGTTGAGCCGGTTCTGCACGATCTTGATGGTGTTGAGGAGCTTGCCGAGACCTTCCAGCGCAAAAAATTCAGTCTGCACAGGCATAAGAACGGAATGGGCAGCAGTGAGGGCATTCACGGTGATTAAACCCAGGGAAGGCGAACAGTCGAAGATGATAAAATCGTAGTCGGGCTCCACCGGCGCGAGCAGGTTCTTGAGCACGCTTTCCCGGTTGGGATAGTTGATCATTTCTATCTCGGCGCCCACCAGGTCGATATGGGAAGGCACGATCTCCAGATTCGGTATTTCCGTTTTCAGGATCACTTCTTTCACCGGCGTCTCGCTCACCATGCAGTCGTACAGGCTCTGCGTGATGTTCTGCAGGTCGAAGCCCACACCGGTGGTGCTGTTTGCCTGCGGATCAGCATCCACCAGCAGCGTTCTGTATTCGAGTACGGCAAAACTGGCTGCCAGGTTGATGGCAGTCGTTGTTTTGCCGACCCCACCCTTCTGGTTCGCAACGCCTATTATTCTTGACATATCTGCACACCGCTCCAGCGGTATTTGGGTATTAATTTAGAAGATAATGAAGTCTTGATCCCGCGACAAATTTAATCAGCTGCAAGATACACGCTGGCTTTTACAAAACCACGCCGTGTTTTGAACATGAAGGGAAAGGCGGAGCAATTTCCCGGTTTCGGCGCCTTTGCATGAAGTGCAGGCGGATAAAATCGGTGTCATTGGCTAATTTGAGGTATTTTGCAGGCGCCTGCGTGTCAGGCAAAACAGGCTTTTATACCCGAGAAAGAGCAGATGTATACAATAATTTCAGGCACGAACCGCACCGGCAGCAAAACGTTGAAGATAGCAGAACAGTACCGGCAAATGCTGGAAGAGAAAGATATCCATGCGAACCTGGTGAGCCTTGTGGGTCTCGAGGTAAGCACCCGCAACGACCAGATACGGGAACTGGAAAAGACGGTGCTGATCCCTACCACCAAATTTATTTTTGTTTCGCCCGAATACAATGGAAGCATACCCGGTGTGCTGAAATCGCTGATCGACAATACAGACATCGAAAAAGTGTGGTGGGGTAAGAAGGCGCTGCTGGTAGGCGTTTCCACCGGCCGGGCAGGCAACCTCCGCGGCATGGAACACCTCACGGGCATCCTGCATTACGTGAAGGTGGTGGTGCACCCCAACAAACTTCCCATTTCGGTTGTACATAAGCTGATGGATGAAGAAGGCGGACTGGCCGACCGGCTCACGCTTTCCGTGATCAACGAGCAACTCAACGAATTCCTTGTCTTTTAAAGCGGATCCTTAACCGAAATTCTTTTTATGCGCAATGCAGGATTTCTTGGAGTCATCGTCATCATCATGGCGCTGCTCGACATCTATATTTTCCAGATACTCAAAACCCTTTCTTCTTCACAGTCGTACCGGTTCCGGATGATCCTTTTCTCGGCTTACTGGATCATCTCCGGAGCCATCCTGCTGCTGCTTTTGCTGCTGCCCTACCTTCATTACGAGAACTGGCCGAAAGCCCTTCGCTCCTATGTGTTTGCCACCATGGTCGGTCTCTTTTTCTCAAAACTGGTAGCATCCATATTTTTTCTGATCGACGACATTAGACGAGGCATGATGTGGATGATCGGCAAACTCTTCAGCAATCCGTCGGTCGACATCACCGACGGCACAGAAGGGATCAACAGGTCAACTTTTCTCAGCTGGCTCGGACTGGCCGTGGGCGGCGGACTGCTTGGTTCGCTCATCTACGGGTTCAGGAACAAATACCGGTACCAGGTCAGGAAAGTATCACTTCAGTATCCGAACCTGCCGGCGGGTTTCAAAGGGTTGAAGATCGTGCATATCAGCGATATCCATTCAGGCAGCTTCATGGACAAGGCGGCCGTGGCGCAGGGCGTGCAGAAGATACTTCAGCAGCATGCGGACATCATCCTGTTCACCGGCGACCTGGTGAACGACCGGCACGAAGAGATGAAAGAATACACCGACCTGTTCAGCACGCTGCATGCCCCGATGGGTGTGTATTCCACCCTCGGCAACCACGACTACGGCGATTACGTGCAGTGGGAAAGCCAGGAAGCAAAAAGGACCAACCTCGAAGCGCTCAAAGAGATACACAAAGGCATGGGCTGGAAGCTGCTGATGAACGAACACGTGGTGCTGGACCGCAACGGCAGCCAGATCGCACTGATCGGCATCGAGAACTGGAGCGCCAAAGGCCGCTTCCCGAAATACGGCAGGATGGAAGAAGCGTATCCCGGCTCGGAAAAACTCCCTTTCAAGATCCTGATGAGCCACGACCCCAGCCACTGGGATGCGCAGGTGCGGCCGGTGTATCCCGACATCGACCTCATGCTCGCCGGGCATACCCACGGCATGCAGTTTGGCGTGGAGCTGCCGGGCATCCACTGGAGCCCCATCCAGTACATGTACAAGCAATGGGCGGGGTTGTATGAAGAAGGAAAACAAAAACTGTATGTAAACCCCGGCTATGGTTTCATCGGCTATCCCGGCCGGGTGGGAATACTTCCCGAAATAACCGTGATCGAGCTTGCCTGAGTGAAAAGGACCGGATCGCAACGGGCATGAAAACAGCGTGCTGCTGCTGTTTTGAGAGATGGTTAATTTGATTTACTTTAACAGGAGGGTATTTTGACTGGCATATATCTTGACTAATTTTATTGCATAATACTACTCATATGAAACTTAAAGCGCTTTCTTTCCTTGTTGCCATCCTGGCAACAGCTGCAAGCACCTTTGCCCAGCAAAAACTTCCTTTTATCGAACTCGGTATCAAAGGTGGAACAAACATCACCAAGATCGACGGCATGTCGTTCAAAGACGAGTACAAGTATGGGTACAGCGTGGGTGCATTTGCTGCACTGAAAGTAGCAAAAAGCTGGCAGGTACAGCCGGAAGTGCTGTTAAACCAGTACGCCAGCAAAACAGGAACAAATTTCGATGACATGAATCCGTTCGGCCATGGTAACAACCTGAAGAACGTAAAGCTGAACTATATCTCGATCCCGCTGCTGCTCGACTTTTCACCCACCCGGTTCATTACTTTCCAGGCGGGTCCGCAGTACGGCATCCTGCTCGACAAAAGCGTGAACCTTGTACAGAATGGAAAGAACGCTTTCAAAAACGGTGATTTCAGTATGGTCGGCGGCGTACAGCTGAATATCGGAGGCATTAAAGTGGCCGGCCGGTACTTTACAGGGCTCAACAATATCAGCGACATCGGCACCAGTGATAAATGGAAAAATCAGGGCTTTCAGTTAAGCGTTGGCCTCCGCATCATATAAGGTTTCAGCTCTTTCTTAAAAAAACCCCTGCTGCATGCAGGGGTTTTTTATTGCCGGGCAATGAGGGCCTAAGTTGCCGAATCCTATACATTGACCCGTAGTCTCCGGTAAATAAAGCCGTTAAAAAACGAATTTTAAAGGGGCTGAGGAGGGGCTAATTTTGATCTGACAGTATTTTCGATGTTTCGTCCAGTAAATTGACCTAAAAGGCTTTATTGTCTTTTATTTAGTCAATTAATCAGTTACTTTGATCCGGTATCCGTCAACCTGTGTCCGTTAAGGCCCCTGGCACCAAACTTGACCCTCTCTGTATGTATTGCAAAAACGCAGAATTGCATGTACTTTACTGCAATTCTGTCAAATGAAGGAACAATAAATGACTGATAAAAACAGATTTTTCAGCTCTGAAGATGAAATGGATTTTCTTCCCATCATTCCGCTGAACGAGAACGATGCCGATGACGGAGAAGAACTGACCATCCCTTCGGAACTCCCTATCCTACCCCTCAAGAATACCGTTTTATTTCCCAGCGTCGTACTTCCCATCACGGTTGGCAGAGACAAAAGCATCAAAGCCGTGGTAGAAGCCTACAAAGGCGATAAGCTCGTTGGTGTGGTGGCGCAGAAAGACAGCAGCATCGAAGACCCTTCGGCTGAAGACCTCAAATCGATCGGAACCATTGCCCGTATTGCCAAGCTGATCAGAATGCCCGACGGTGGCACCACCATCATCATCCAGGGCAAACGCCGTTTCAAGATACAGTCCATCACCACGGAAGATCCTTATTTCAAAGGCACCATAGAAATACTCAATGACGAAGAAGAACCGAAAGACCAGGATTTTCATGCGTACGTGTCCAACATCAAGGACCTCGCCATGCAGATCGTCAACCTGTCTCCCAACTACCCTTCCGAAGCATCGATCATCCTCAAAAACATCGAGAACCCTTCTTTTCTCATCCATTATGTGAGCAGCAACCTGAGCGCCGATCTTTCAGACAAGCAGGAACTGCTCGAACTGAATGATATCCGGGCAAGGGCCGACCTGCTGATGCAGGTGCTGCAGCGCGACCTGCAGTTTGTAGAGCTAAAAAACAAGGTGACCACCAAAACCCGCAACGAGCTCGACAAGCAGCAGCGCGACTATTTTCTGCAGCAGCAGCTGAAAAGCATCAAGGATGAACTGGGCGGCGACACCAACGACCGGGAGATCAGGGAGATGATGAAAAAGGCCGACCAGAAAAAATGGACGGAGGCGGCCCGGGAAGTCTTTAAAAAAGGGATCGAGAAACTGGAGCGCATCCATCCCACCACGCCGGATTACTCCGTGATCTACAACCACCTCGACCTCATGCTCGACCTTCCCTGGCTCGAGTACACCAACGATGTCTACGACCTGACCAAAGCCAAGAAAGTGTTGGATGCAGACCATTACGGCATGGACCGCATCAAGGAGCGCATACTCGAATACCTGGCCGTTCTCAAGCTGAAAGGCGACCTGAAGAGTCCGATCCTTTGCTTTGTAGGCCCTCCCGGTATCGGCAAAACCTCCCTGGGAAAAAGCATCGCCAACTCGATCGGCAGAAAATATGTACGGCTGAGCCTGGGCGGACTGCACGATGAAAGCGAAATCAGGGGCCACCGCAAAACCTATATCGGCGCCATGCCCGGCCGGATACTCCAGTCCATCCGCAAAGTACAGTCGTCGAACCCGGTCATCATTCTCGATGAGATCGACAAGGTCGGCAGCGATTTCCGCGGCGATCCTTCTTCCGCCTTGCTGGAAGTGCTCGATCCGGAACAAAACCATACTTTCTACGACAATTACCTTGAACTGGAATACGACCTGAGCAAGGTGTTGTTCATCGCCACGGCCAACAGCATCCAGAACATACAGCCGGCCCTCCGCGACCGCCTTGAGATCATTGACCTGAGCGGGTACGCCATCGAGGAAAAAGTAGAGATCGCCAAACGGCACCTTGTTCCAAAGCAGAAAGAAGCACATGGACTGAAAACCGTGCCTTTGAAAGTGGGAGAAAAAGTGCTGGGCAAAATGATCGAGGAATACACGAGAGAAAGCGGCGTGCGTGAACTGGATCGCCAGCTGGCTTCCGTGATGCGTTCGCTCGCCAAGGATTATGCGATGGAAGGCAAGCTGAAATCACAGCTGCAGACGGAAGACGTGGAAAGGATCCTCGGCAAACCCAAATACAACAACGACCTATACAAGAATGCGAATATGCCAGGCGTGGCCGTCGGGCTGGCCTGGACTTACGTGGGCGGCGACATCCTGTTCATTGAAGGCGCCACCAGCGACGGCAAAGGCGAGCTGCAGCTGACGGGCAACCTCGGCAATGTGATGAAGGAAAGCGCCAGCACCGCGTTCACCTACCTGCAGGCCAATGCCAAACAACTGAACATCGACCCTACCGTGTTTGTAAAAAAGAACGTACATATTCATGTGCCGGAAGGCGCTGTTCCCAAAGATGGCCCCAGTGCCGGGATCACAATGCTGACCTCGCTGGCTTCCGCTTTCACCGGGCGTAAAGTGAAACCGTTTCTGGCCATGACCGGCGAGATCACCCTCCGGGGTCAGGTACTGCCGGTAGGAGGAATCAAGGAAAAAATCCTGGCGGCCAAGCGGGCCGGACTGAAAGAGATTATCCTGTGCTGGCAGAATGAAAAGGACATCGAAGAGATCGATTCCAACTTTATCAAGGGCATGAAATTTTACTATGTCAAGAACATGAAACAGGTGCTTGACCTTGCGCTCGCCTGAGGGGCGATTAATAAAGTTTTAACATATTCCCGTTCAACCAAACAGTTCTGATGCTGTTATAATAGTAGTAAGATTTTCATGTTGGTTGTTTTAAGGGTTAAAAGTATCCCCCATGTCCATGGGGGATTTTTGTTTGCAGGAAACAGGTATGTTTCCCTTTCCAATAGATAGGCGCCGGTTACGGCAGGAGTCGATTCCGGACAGGGACAAAGGAGCTGCAGATTCAATCCGACACCCTACCTCGCTCCGAACAACAGGCTGCCGATCCGAACCATGCTGCTGCCTTCTTCCACGGCCATCTTGTAATCGCCGCTCATACCCATCGAGAGGATCGTCATCTGAATGTTCCCCCCTGTTTTTCCCTGGTATTTATTGAAAAGGCCGTGCAGGTGCCTGAACTCACCGCGTACCTTATCCGGGTCGTCGGTGTTGGAAGCCATGCCCATCATTCCTTTTATACTTACTGCATCGTATAGTGACTGGTTGTGGATAATCGTTTCCAGTTCCTGCTCGTCCAGCCCGAATTTTGTTTCTTCCTGGGCGATGTGCACCTGCAGCAGCACAGCGACTTTCTTATTCGCCTTTTTCGCCTGTTTATGGATCTCCTTCAGCAGCTTTTCGCTGTCCACACCCTGGATCAGGCAGACAAACGGGATCAGGTCTTTGACCTTGTTGGATTGGAGGTGCCCTATGAAATGCCAGCGGATATCATGCGGAAGGGCCGCCTGTTTCTGCAGGAGTTCCTGAACGTAGTTCTCTCCAAAATCACGCTGCCCGAGATCATACAACCCCTGAATATCTTCCGCGGGTTTTGTCTTGGAGACTGCTACCAGGGTGGTTGCCCGTAGTTCCAGCAGGAGACCGGACCACCTTTCTTTATTGATTGCCATATTATTTTAGCGAGTTTGGGATTGCTGATCGATGAAAGGCGTGCTACGGGTTGGGTGATGCCAAAGGCTCGCTGTGCGCACCCGTGACACCCCATCAGATCACCTCATATTCTTGTCGCGGACAAAGCCCTATTTCCGAAATTAAAATTCGTCGCCGAAAACCGGCAGGTGCAAGGAGTGATTGAAAGTCAGCGGCTAAAAGCTTACCGCTTTCTCTATACCCCTGCTGATCACGATCCGCTGCACCTCGCTGGTGCCTTCATAGATCTGCGTGATCTTGGCGTCGCGCATAAGCCGCTCTACGTGATACTCTTTTACATAGCCGTAACCGCCGTGGATCTGGACGGCCTCTACGGCCGACCACATAGCCGTTTCGCTGGCAAATACTTTTGCCATCGAGCTGCTGATGGTATAGTCAAGGTGCTGGTCCTTCTCCCATGCCGCCTGGAAACAAAGCAGGCGGGCTGCTTCGATCTTTGTAGCCATATCGGCCAGCTTGAACTGGATGGCCTGGTGCTGCAGGATCTCCTTGCCGAATGTTTTGCGCTCCCGGGCATATTTCAGCGCCAGCTCGTATGAACCGCTGGCAATGCCCAGGGCCTGTGCCGCGATCCCGATCCGCCCGCCCGACAGCGTTCTCATCGCAAAGGCAAACCCGGCGCCCTCCTCTCCGACCCGGTTTTCCTTTGGCACCTTTACGTCGTTGAAATGGATGCTGTGGGTATCGCTGGCCCGGATCCCCATCTTGTTCTCCTTTGCCCCGACCGTAACGCCTTCCCAACTCTTCTCCACAAGAAAAGCGGTGATGCCCTTGCTCTTCCTGGCTGCGTCCGTCTGCGCGATCACCAAATACACCGATGCCGAATTGCCATTGGTGATCCAGTTCTTTACGCCGTTCAGCAGGTAGTGATCACCTTTGTCTTCCGCATGCGTTCGTTGGGAAGTAGCATCGCTGCCGGCTTCCGGCTCGCTCAGCAGGAAAGCGCCGATATACAGCGCATTGTCTTTACTGCCCTGCGCCAGCGGGCGCAGGTATCTTTCTTTTTGTTCTTCCGTACCGAACGTATCCAGTCCCCAGCAAACCAGGCTGTTATTCACGCTCATGCACACGCTCACGCTGGCATCTATCTTACTGATCTCTTCCATTGCAATCACATAGCTGATCGTATCGAGCCCGGCACCGCCGTACGCCGGGTCTACCATCATGCCCATGAAACCAAGTTCTGCCAGCTGCATGATCTGTTCGCGGGGAAACTGTTGCTTTTCATCCCGTTCAATGACGCCGGGCAGGCAAACGTTCACCGCAAAATCCCGCGCCGCCTGGCGGATCGTCAGATGTTCTTCTGTGAGTTGAAAATTCATGCGTACTGATTGATCTGTAAAAGTAACCCAGAACCGCGTGCAACCGCAGGGCATCTGATCATTTCTAAAATGAAAAGTAGTATTTAGTGATGTTTAACATGCAGAAAGTAGTGGCATAACAATTATGCGTATCTTCTCCAGAATCACCCTCCATGACAACAAACACCGGCAACGAACTATACTGGTCCGATCTGTACAGGTCGCACCAGACTAAATGGGACATTGGCCATGCATCTACTCCCCTCACGGAATACATCGACCAGCTGGAAAACAAAAACAAAAAGATCCTTATACCGGGCTGCGGTTTTGCATATGAAGCGGAATATCTGCTCAGCAAAGGCTTTTCCGATATCACACTGCTCGACATCTCTTCAGATCTCGTGCGCATGCTGCAGGAAAAGTTCCGTGGCAAACCGGTCCGCATCATCCGGGAAGATTTCTTTACCCACCATGAACAGTACGATCTTATTCTGGAACAGACCTTTTTTTGTGCGCTTCCTCCCGCTCGAAGAAAAGAATACGTTGACCGCATGTATGATCTGCTGGTGCCCGGCGCCACACTTGCCGGCGTGTTTTTCAACCGGGAATTTGAAGACGGGCCCCCGTTCGGCAGCAACCGGGACACCTACCAGGAGCTTTTCGAGCTGAAACTGTTTATCAAAACGATGGAGCTTTGCCACAACTCGATCGAACCCAGAAAAGGCACGGAACTGTTTGTGATCCTCAAGAATATCATCTGATCATCGCTACACGGCCGGCTCCTGCTGGCTGAGGCAATGAAAGCTGCCGAGCCCCCAGATGATCTCCGTAGAATCGATGCCTGCCACTTCACGGTCCGGAAAGCAGTCCTGGATGATCTGAAGCGCTTTTTCATCTTTGGCACACCGGAAAGTGGGCACGATAACGGACCGGTTGCAGATATAAAAATTGGCGTAGGAAGCAGGCAGGCGCTGGCCTTCGTATTCAACCCGGTCGGGCATGGGAAGTTCCACTATGTTGAGCTGCTTGCCGTTGAGGAGCCGCATCTTTTTAAGCTCCGAAAGATTTTCCTGCAGAAGGGAGTAATTGCTGTCGTTGCTGTTTTCTTCCACGACCGTGATCACGGTGTCTTCATTTGTAAAGCGGACGGTATCATCGATATGCCCGTCGGTATCATCTCCTTCGATGCCTTCCGACACCCAAAGTATCTGTTCTACCCCATAAAAGTTGCGGAGGTACTCTTCAATCTCGGGCTGCTTCAGATCGGGGTTGCGGTTTGGATTGAGCAGGCAGGCGGTGGAAGTGATCAGGGTGCCCTTGCCATTGAAGTCGACAGAGCCGCCTTCCATTACGATGCCGGGATGGTACACCGGCAGTCCGAATCGCTGTGCGATCAGGGTTGGCACCACATCATCGAGGTCGTACGGCGGATACTTGTTGCCCCAGGCGTTGTAGTTCCAATCCACAACCGCCTTTTTATCGTTCAGGTTTGGGTTGATCACAAAGGCCGGACCATGATCGCGGCACCAGGCGTCGTTGGTGGGATGAAAATAAAATTCGATGCGGTCAGTTTCTACCCTGTTGAGCTCCAGCTGTTTCAGGACGAAGCGCTGCATGTGCTCATCGTTTACGTTGATGCGCACCGTTTCGCTTTGGGTCAGTATCTGAATAAAGCGGCAATAATAAGGGTATATTTCTTCAATCTTTCCCGGCCAGGATGCTTCCTTGTGCGGCCAGCTGAGCCAGGTGGCCTCATGCGGCGCAAACTCGGCGGGGAAACGGTAACCAAGCGCTCTGGGCGTAGGTGCGCTCGTAAGGTCAGGAAGAAATTGACTCATGAACGGGTTGGTTGAAGTGCGAAAATATCAATCCTCGTCGATAAACCGCTTCGTGACCGGGGCGTACGAATCGATGCGCCGGTCGCGCATGAATGGCCAGTGTGTCCGGTAGTGATCGGTATCGTCTGTATTGATCTCGCGAACGATCACTTCCTCCGCTTCGTGCGAAGCCTGGTACAGCACGGTGCCCAGCGGATTGGCGATGAAGGAGCCACCCCAGAATTTCATTTTGCCATCCTGTTCAAAACCGACCCTGTTCACGCTTACCACATGCAGGCCGTTGGCGACGGCGTGGCTGCGCTGGATGGTCTGCCAGGCGTCGTATTGCTCAACATTGGTCTTTTCATCCTGTTCCGTGGCCCAGCCGATGGCGGTCGGGTAAAAAAGGATTTCGGCACCCATGAGCGCCGTAATGCGGGCAGCTTCAGGGTACCATTGGTCCCAGCAGATGAGCACGCCGATGGTGGCGAAACGCGTTTTAAAGACTTTGTAACCGAGGTCGCCGGGTGTGAAGTAAAATTTTTCGTAAAAGGCCGGATCGTCCGGAATATGCATTTTGCGGTACTTGCCGAGATAGGCTCCGTCGGCGTCGAGTACGGCGGTGGTATTATGGTAGATGCCCTGCGCCCGTTTCTCGAAGAGCGAGGCGATGACGACCACGTTCAGTTCTGCGGCTACTTTGCCGAGTGCCTCGGTGGATGGACCGGGGATGGGTTCCGCCAGCCTGAAATTGTCATAATCCTCCACATCGCAGAAATAGAGGGAGGTAAAGAGTTCCTGCAGGCAAACGATCTGTGCACCTTCTGCCGCGGCTTCATGCACCTTTTGGATGGCTTTCTGAAGGTTCTCTTCTTTGTTGTTGGTACAGCTCATCTGTACCAGACCCACTTTAACTCTGCCCATGGTTCTTTAGTCGGTGATTTTAGCTTCTTCCCATTTGTTTGAGAAAGGCTACGTGGGAAGCCACTGCGAAACGCAGTTTGTGATATTCGATGTATTCGATCCCGTATTCCTGGCACGCCTGCCGGATAATCTTGCTGATGGCTGGATAGTGGATGTGGGAGATCTTCGGGAAAAGATGATGTTCTATCTGGAAGTTCAGTCCGCCCACGAGCCAGCAGATAAGCTTGTTGCCGGTGGCAAAATTGGCGGTGGTCTTGATCTGGTGGATGGCCCATTCATTTTCAAGCCGGTTGGTAACCACGTCAGGCACCGGGAAGGAAGTGTGCTCTACTGTATGTGCGAGCTGGAACACGATGCTGAGCACGAAACCGGCCACACAGGTGAAGATGAGAAACCCTGCAACCCACCATACAAAGCCCAGCATGTAGATCGGCAGGAAGATGAACAGGAAAGCGTGGAATATTTTGAACCCCCAGAAAACAAGGTGGTCAGACAGATCCATTTTTTTCAGCTTCATGGTGCCTACCCGGTTCTTGAAGTATTTCTGGTAATCGAGCACAAAGATCCAGAAGATGTAAAGAAGGGAATAGAGGAACCAGAAATAGATGTGCTGATACTTGTGCAGCTTGTATTTTTTTTGCGTCTGGCTCATGCGCATCCAGGGCTGGATGTCGATGTCGTCATCGAGGCCATCGATGTTCGTGTAGGCATGGTGAATGATGTTGTGTTTCACGTTCCACATAAAGCTGTTTCCACCAAGCAGGTTGAGCGAAAAAGCGGCCAGCACGTTCACCCATTTGTATTTGCTGAAGCTTCCGTGGGCGCCGTCATGCATCACGTTGAAACCGATGGCTGACACCACTCCGCCGAGTATCACGCATTCAAGTATGGACCAGAAAACATTGGGTGTAAAAAAGACAAGGTGAACGTAGATGAACAGGAAGCTGACCATGAGAACAACCGCCTTGAGGAAGAGCTCGTAGTTACCATAGGTCGACTTTCCCACCGCTTCAAAATAATTGGTGATCCTCTGTTTCAGCTCTGAGTGAAACGATTGTGGTACCTGGGAGAACTTTGGAACTGCCATAGCGATCTTAAGATTTTCTAATGAGCGGCGAAGATACTCTTTTAGGCCCAGAATACCGAAGCAGCCGCCATAATTTAACATGGCGGACGATGGCTTTTGGGGCGGCCTGAACAGTGCAGCTGGGGCCGCTGGTAACTCAAAACCCGGCCTTCCGTACAGATTGCGATCCGCCGCTAGGTATCGCGCCGGATAAGGGAATCGAAGCTGTCGATGCCGATCATTTTCTCCACCGTGTACCCTTCCGCGAAGGCCACGCCTATCATTTTACCAAACATGGCATGGCGGCCAATGATCGAATCCAGAAATTCGGGGGTTGAGATATAGGTTTGCGGCTCCTGTTCTCCGTAAGCGTTCGAATGAAACTGCGAGGAATAAGCCCTGATCGATTCGATCTTCTGCTGCATCACCGAAGACACGTCGTACACGAAATTGGGTGTGAAGTAGCGGTCCTGGATCAGGTGGAAAACATACTTGGGGCGCCAGTGGGGTTGCGGCTGCCCGTGGTCATCCAGCGTTTCCACCTTGCGCAGGCCGCTGAGGAAGCAGGCGTCCTTGATCAGGTGACCCGCACGACCATGGTCGGGATGGCGGTCGTCCAGTGCGTTGGCAATGACGATCTCGGGCTGGTATTTCCGGATAAAGCGAATAAGTTTCCGCTGGTGCTCTTCGTCGTTGCGGAAGAAGCCATCGGCCATGCCGGCATTTTCCCGTACGTCGAGTCCCATCGCTTCGGCCGCCCTGGCTGCTTCCTGCAGCCTGAGCTCAGGCGTGCCCCTGGTGCCGAGTTCTCCCCGCGTGAGGTCAAGCACCCCTGTCTTTTTTCCTTTCTGCTTTTCCATGATCAGCGTTCCCGAACATCCAAGCTCAACGTCGTCGGGGTGCACTGCAATTGCAAGTAGATCCAGCTTCATAATAGTAGATTCAGGCGCAAATGTAGAGAATACGGAGAGAACAGAGAGAAAGGCGTTTTTGGCCATATTGCCTTTCTACAGTAGCTTCGCTCGTCATTTTCAAATAAACAAACAAAGGATAACATTATGGCTTACGATGTAATAGTTGTGGGAAGTGGGCCGGGAGGATATGTGGCAGCGATCCGGGCTTCTCAGCTGGGATTCAAGACAGCAGTCATTGAAAAAGAAAGTCTGGGCGGTGTGTGCCTCAACTGGGGCTGCATTCCCACAAAAGCGCTGCTGAAAAGCGCCAGCGTGTACGAATCCATCAAGCACGCAGATGCATACGGTCTGTCGGCTACCGGCGAACCGAATTTCGATGCCGTCATCAAACGCAGCCGCGGCGTGGCCGACAAAATGAGCCGCGGTGTACAGTTCCTGATGAAGAAGAACAAGATCGATGTGTTCATGGGTTTTGGCAAGCTCAAAGGCAACGGCCAGGTGGAAGTGAGCAAGGCCGACGGCAGCAAGGAAACAGTAGAAGCAAAACATATTATCGTGGCAACGGGTAGCCGTAGCCGTGAGCTGCCCAACCTGAAGCAGGACGGCAAGCGCATCATCGGCTACCGCGAAGCGATGACCCTTCCCAAGATGCCCAAATCGATCATCGTAGTGGGAAGCGGCGCCATCGGCGTTGAATTCGCCTATTTCTACAACAGCATGGGCACCAAAGTGACCATCGTCGAATTCCTCCCCCGCATCGTACCGGTGGAAGACGAAGAAATCTCCAAAGAACTCGAAAAGAGCTATAAAAAGAACGGCATAGAGATCATGACCAACTCCTCCGTAGAGTCTGTAGACAACTCAGGAGAGCTGCTCAAAGCCAATGTAAAAACGCCCACTGGCAACGTGACCCTGGAAGCAGAGATCGTGCTCAGCGCTGTGGGCATCGCCTCCAACCTCGAAGGCATCGGCCTTGAAGAGCTGGGCATCAAGACCGACAAAGGCAAGATCCTGGTCGACAAATTCTACCTGACAAACATACCCGGCGTCTATTCCATCGGTGATTGCGCTCCCGGACAAGCCCTGGCGCACGTAGCCTCCAAAGAAGGCATCATCTGCGTGGAGAACATCGGCTACAACGAAAAGAAATACGAGCACCAGCCTGAGCCGCTCGACTACGGCAACATCCCCGGCTGTACCTATTGCACGCCGGAGATCGCCTCTGTTGGCCTCACCGAAAAAGCAGCGCGCGACGCCGGCTACGACGTGAAAGTGGGCAAGTTCCCACTCAGCGCTTCCGGCAAAGCCAGCGCAGCCGGCGCCACCGAAGGCTTCATCAAAGTGATCTTCGACGCCAAATACGGCGAATGGCTGGGTACCCACATGATCGGCTACAACGTAACGGAAATGATCTCCGAAACCGTCGTTGCCCGCAAGCTGGAGACCACCTACCATGAAGTGCTGAACAGCGTGCATCCGCACCCCACCATCAGCGAAGGCATCAAAGACGCCGTCGAGGTGGCCTATGGCGAAGCGATCCATCTCTAAAGTTTTGTATTGTTGTGATAAGAAAGAGGGTTACAGTTTTCTGTAATCCTCTTTTTGCAATAGCTCCTGTGGGTGCGGGTTGTACTTTTTGTCTTGCAACAAAAAGTACCAAAAAATGCAAGGCTGTTGAAATGGGGCTAAAATTTACTGCATTGCGCGGGCAACGGACATGCTATCATTTGGCGGTAGTAGAAGTTTGGGCCTTTGCATGGATCTGCTTTGGAATAAAGCCGTGCGTGTCCGTTGCACCAAATAGCCGCCTGCGGCAGGCCATTTGGTCTCGCTCCATTCCGTAAATTTCTTCACGCCCCATTTCAAAGGCCGGGGGAGAGAAAAGAGAGGAAGAATAGGCAGGGAAGAAGGCTGCCGCGGAGCCGCGAGGCAGCCCTTGCACCTTCAACCACTTTGGTCACCAGCACCTCCAACACCTTTGTCACCTGCCCCCTCAACACCCTTGTCACCCGCACCTCCAAAACTTTTGTCCTTTAGGTTTGTATTAGGTTTTATGTTAATACAAGTACTATTATTACTACCCTTTTCTTTTTTGCTACTTTTTTCATCCTCGCCAGGCGCAAACATGCTCCTGCACGCACAACCTCTTGCTGCGCCTGAGCGGGGATCTAAGCCGGGAATCGCTGTGTTTGTCTGAACCAGCATTTGCCTGATTACTTGATTGCCCTAATAAGCGAGGACTAAACACACACTCGTGGCATGCCCTCGCTCGTAATTGCGTCAGTTCTCTCCACGATTTAAGGGATGGAAGATCAACATCTTTCCATCCCTTAATCTCTTAATTCTGGTTTAGATAAAGTACAGTGACTCCGCATCTCTTCAGGGATCATCAGGCTCACCCTGATTTAGACAAAGACAGGCCCCCTACCTATGCTGCTCGTACAGATTCACCGGAACACTCGATGTAAGCAGGCCCATCTCCGTATCCGTAAGTTCAGGCGTATCAACCGTGTGTATAGCTTCATGCAGCTGCATGCGGGTCCGGATGCCGACGATGGCGGCAGTAACGGCGGGATGATGGAGGGTGAACCGGATGGCGGTCTGGGCAGGCGTGCGTTGGGGATTGGAGAGTGATTGAATGGATTCAGCGGCCTGCTTTACTTGTTGTTCCGAATAGCCGAGGTAGGGTTTGGCGGGCTTGTTAACGAGCAGGCCGCTGGCGACGCTGCCCCTGGCCAGCACGCCGGTATGGTGTTCCTGCAACAGCGGCAGACCGCTCTCTTCGGGGCGGCGGTCGAGCAGGCTGTACTGCATCATCACACTGGTCATCTGCGACCGGCCTAACCATTCCCGGATCACCGCCGGACGAATCGAAGAAATGCCGTAAAAGCGGATCTTGCCTTGCTGCCGCAGCAGCTCAAAGGTTTCGATCACCTCGTCGACCGGGTCTTCGAGCGTACCTCCATGCAGCTGGTAGAGATCAATGTAATCGGTCTGCAACCGCCGCAGGCTCTCCTCCACCACTTTCAGAATATATCCTTTCCGGGGGTTCCAGTCCCACCCGCTGCCGTCGGGGCGCCACTGGTTGCCGACCTTGGTCGCAATCACAACTTCTTTGCGGCGGCTTTTCAGCGCCTCCCCTACATGGGTTTCATTGGCCCCCTTGTCGTACAGGTCTGCTGTGTCAAAGTAATTGATCCCGTTGGCAGCCGCCTCCTGTAGCAGCGGCACCGCTTCCGCCGCCGTTTTGGGAAGCGACATACAACCAAAACCGATCCGGCTGATTTCCAGTGAAGACGACCCCAGGCGCTGATACTGCATAAGCTTGTTTGAAGAAAACAAAGCTAGGGTGTTTGCCGCGTCAGCCGGCGGTCATATAATTTAATGTTTGATAAATTTCGTAACGGCTGCGGAATGTTGCAGACGAATGAAGTACATGCCCGAAGCAAGCTGTGAAATATTCAGCGTGATCCGATTCGAAGCGACCGTTTGCGTAAGCACCGGCTGCCCGCCTGCGTTGAACACCATCAGCAAACCACTCACTGTACTTTCGCCTGCA
This sequence comes from Chitinophagaceae bacterium, assembly GCA_965200945.1. GTDB lineage: Bacteria > Bacteroidota > Bacteroidia > Chitinophagales > Chitinophagaceae > JADCRZ01. Next base: position 6,206,026 of record OZ241749.1, on the reverse strand, counting down.
CTCAGATCAACCGTTATGGTAGAGACGGCAGGATTCGGATAGACCGAAATCGCTGACACCCTGGTAGCGGTCTCTGCAACAGGCTGCGCTGCAAGCACGCTTGTGGGCTCGCTGAACGCAGGAGAAGTCAGGATCGATGCCCTGGCACCGCCGGGGGCGAATAGCGACCGCATGCGTTCGCGCTGGCCCTGCGTAAACAGGTGCATGCAGGCATCGTTGGTCAGGTCCATGAAGTTCATATACATGTCGCCATGGGCGGTAGCGCCGCAGCTGAAATGTTCGCCGCTTACGCATCCTTTGTTGGAAGACCGCTGCGCAGGCGTATCATCCACACCATCATCCCCGCAATACGTGTCGCCCCACAGGTGGCGCAGGTTCAGCCAGTGGCCGATCTCGTGGGTAGCGGTGCGCCCGCCGTTAAAAGGGTAAGAAGCAGTCCCTATGGTTCCGAAAGCGGTGTAATTGATCACCACACCATCTATCGCCACGGCACAACCGATGGCACTGGTGTATCCAAGCACGCCGCCGGTAAGATTGCAGATCCAGATATTGAGGTACTGATCGCGATTCCAGGCCGCGTCTCCGCCGAGAGAAGGATTCTTCGCGCGGTCATCCACACCGAAGTACTGGATGGAAGTATACTTACGGATGATGCCGGTAGTGGCCGCTCCCCGAGGATCGGACTTCGCCAGCTGGAACCGGAAACCACAGTCGGCCGCTAAAGGCAGGAAGTAAGAAGGGGTAAGACTTCTATCGGAATTCAGTCCGCGGTAATCGCGGTTCAGCACATCCAGTTGCGACTGGATCTGGGCATCGGAAATGTTTTCCTGTGAATTGTTGTAGAGTATATGCACCACAACGGGTATGGTAATTACAGGGGGAACAGAAGCAGTGCCCTGTGCATTTACAAACAAACATGCTGCCAGCAGGAAAGGCAGGAGTAAAAATCTTGTCATCGTAACCTCTTTTTGTGTTGATAAGCAAAGGGTTATCAGATGATATTGGAAATAGGGTTTGTATCATGTTCAGCACATGACCAGGCTGGTACAACACGGGATGGGAATGATGGACAAAAAGATTTTTAACAGGATAGGTACAGCGTACTGTTGGATTGGAGAACACTTACTGCCGGGAGCAGGTCACTGTAATAAAAGCAGGGAGTGGCCGGAAAAAAGGATGTTCCAGGCGGTAAGCAGGGATAAAAAAAATACTTTTTTCCCAGAAATCAAAGCCCCGCCCCGTTTTTTTAGCAAAACGTTCGGCTTATTTGTTACACCGATCAGTACATTTGCTTCACGCTCAACGCCTACATCGAATGAAAAAAATTCTCCTTTTTTTTACCGCAGCCACCCTTTTTTTATCCTGTCACAACAACAATTCCGGCGACAGTACCGACAGCGTGAGCGCCGCCCCCCCGCTGATCCAGTACAACGTGGTGAACATCTATCCCCACGACACCTCCTCTTTTACGGAAGGATTGCTGGTGCACAACGGACAGTTGTATGAAAGCACCGGCGGTTCACCGAAAGACAATGAGTTTGTTTCCTGGTTCGGCCCGGTAGACCTGAAAACGGGGAAGGCGCTGAAAAAAGTAATGCTCGACACGAGCTATTTCGGCGAAGGCATCACCATCCTGAACGGAAAGATCTACCAGCTTACCTGGCGTGGGAAGATCGGATTTGTGTACGATGAGAAGACGCTGCAGAAATTGAAAGATTTTACCTATACCGGTGAAGGATGGTCGCTCACGAACGACGGAAAAAGCCTGATCATGAGCGACGGCTCCAGCAACCTCCGGTACCTCGACCCTGAAAGCCTGCAGGTACAGAAGATCGTGAGTGTGGAAGACAACAACGGGCCGGTAGCCAACGTGAACGAGCTGGAATGGATCCACGGATCCATCTATGCCAATGTGTGGCAGACCAATTACATCATAAAGATCGATCCCTCCAACGGCCATGTGGTGGGCAAACTCGACCTTACGCAACTGTACAATGAAGCCAAGAACAAGTTTGCTTACGCCGATGTACTCAACGGAATCGCTTTTGATTCGGCCGGTAATAAAGTATTTGTCACGGGCAAAACCTGGCCAAACCTGTATGAGATCAAACTGAACTAGCAGGGGGCGGCAACATACACCACAGAGCTGCAGTTCCTGGGATTGCCCAGCGCATGAATATCCGAAGCGAGCCCGGTTCCCAGGGCACCGGCATAACCGGGCGTACCATTCTTGTATTGCTCACTCAGCATGCTCACATAAAAACTGTCGTACCACATCGGTACATACTCCACAACGGCCAGTCCATGCTGTTCAAGCAATGATTTCATGGATTGAGGCGAGAAATGATACAGGTGCCGGGGCACATCGTACGCGGCCCAGTATTCACCATATTTTTTTGCATCGTACGAAGTGTAATTCGGCACTGCGATAAACACCCTGCCCGATCCGGACAGCAGTTTCCTGATCTGGTCGAGGTACTTGTGAAGCTCATGTACGTGTTCCAGTACGTGCCACATCGTAATGGCATCATAGTACCGTCCGTCCATCGCAAACAGGTCTTCCGCCGGCTGAAGGTTGATCTTGTTAAGCGATGCGGCGCGTGCCCGCGTGGCGGCATCCGGCTCCAGTCCGGAGACTGTCCATTGCTTTTTCTTCATGTAACTGCAAAATGCTCCGGTACCCGCGCCAATGTCGAGCAGCTGCCCGGTCCGCATATAGGTATGGCGCATGACGAGTCTTCGTTTACCCGCCAGCGTGATATTGCGCACTGTGTGGTAAAGCGAGTTCACAAGTCCTTTGCGCGTATCGGTGTGTGAGATATAATTTTCGGCCTGGTAAAACTGGCCGATGTCTGCCTGAACAGGTGCCTGCTGGGTGAACCGTGCTGTGCAGCTCGCGCATTCCCAGATGGAAAATTCCTTCTGCGACACGGTAAAGTCCTTTGCCTTCAGCTTATACGAAATGTCAGCGGAACCGCAACAGGGGCAATTTGAGTAGGTAATAAATTCCATATCGTCTGGTACCGGCCAGTCCGCCGGGAACCGGCAGCAGCCGGGAGAATTATGCTAGTGAAACAATTGTTGCCAGATGGCTCCCTGAGTGTACAGATGCAACCCGGTTGCAGCAGCAGCGAGCAGCGCCAGCACAACCAGCAGCCAGATCCACCAGCGGTTTTGTTTCCGGGTTTCCTGCGCTTCGAGGTTATCGCGGTATTCCGGAATGTCTGCCAGCACTGTTTCTTCCTGTGGCGCGGTTGTTCCGACCTTCTCTCCCATTTTAGGGTCAGACCATTGCAACAGGTCGATGGGATCGAACAAGGAGAACCGTTTTGGAAACTGTTCAAAGCTGATCTCACCGCCATCATTTTTCCGGAACACGCCAATGTCCTGCCACACAGCCAGGTCGTTCTGCCGGATCTCCGAGCGCAGCGAAGCAGCAAATTCGTTGTATAACCGGATGGCTTCGTACTCGGCCACTTCCAGCTGCCCGGCCACAAAGGGAAAAAATTCTTTAAGAGGGGTATCCTGAAACTTGTCGAAACGATAAGCAAAACCGGGGGGCATCAGCACCCTGTTTTCCTCGTCGGACTGGGCAGCAGCCTGTTCCGCATAGAGGGTGCCGATGCCGGGGATGCCGATGCTTTTGTGCTGAACCAGATAGTCGTTTAAAATTTCGATCATGCTGCTGATTGAAAGCGCAAAGCAACTAAATATTTGCAATACTTTCAACCCCTGCCTGTTCGAAACCCTGGCAGACCAGATTTTGCAGGAACGTCGGGCATCTCAACTCCCTAGGGCTCGCAACCCGAATGCTTTCTCTCCTAATCCAAAGCAATGATCGAATCAAGCCGGTCAGAACGCAAAAGCGATGCCGCCGAGCACGTTGAACCCGTATACCTGGTACTGGTTCCAGCGCTCGTACTTGCTGTTGAACAGGTTATTCAGTTGCAGCCACAGGTTGAACTGCTTGGTGATCTTGAATTCGGCGCCGGCGTTGAGGTCGAGACCACTCTCCCCTTTCAGCGCTTTCTTCGTCTTTACATCTTTGTACTGTGCGCCGTCGAAGGCGTATAGCTCGCCTTTCAGCCAGAAATCCTTGAACAGCATCCAGCGGATAGAGGTGTTCAACTCGATGGGTATCATGCCCCAGGCTTTCTCCTGCCCTTTTACATTGGTGTACTGGTTAAGGTTCAATCCGGCTTTGGCGTTGAAGCTTTCTCCCTGCGTATAGCCGATCTCGCCATGCAGCTGAAACGCATTAAGCGAGCTGGCGTATACGGTGCGGAAGGTTTTGCCGTCGGTACTGTCGTTGATGAACAGCGCCATGTTGCGGTATGAGTTAAAGCCCAGCTTTGCGCTGTAGGTAAAATGGTTCAAAATGGAACCTTTGAAGCCTGCATATCTTTCTTCAACCCTGGTATTCAGGAGGTTGGAAGGCTGTACGATCCATGGATTGATGGAGGCGAACCGTTCGTACGAGCCTTTGTCGTAATAGCCGATCCAGCCAAGCTGCAGAGTAAATTGCTGGTCTTCGGTGGTGATGTCGGCCATGATATCAGGCAGCATGCTGAATTGTTTTTGCTGCCACGATGGGATGATGCCGGCTTTCACATTCACCCGTTCTGTCTTGAAAGACACAGAAGGCGACACGGAGTAGAGGTTGTTTTGAATATTGCTCTTACCATTCGGCCGGTAACTTGTGAGGTCTGCACCGAAGCCGAGGTTGATCGCAAAATTATCGAAGCTCCGCTGCAAGGGCAGGTTCAGAACCGAGTTGGCCTCCGTGGCATTGTTGAAAGAATTCTTCCCGCTGAACACCGATACTTTCAGGTTCGGATTGTAATTGAGCCCGTATTCGGTCGGTTCTATGTTGCGCAGACCCAGTTTGCCTTCCACCGTCTGGAACCGCTGCCGGAGGTCTGTTTTTGTAAAAACAAGGGTGCTGGGCTGATACCCGTAAAAAAAATAATCATCGCTTTTAAAGCCCAGCTGGGCGTTCCATTCCAAGCCGCCGGCCGACCGCAGGTTGCCTGCCAGCTTTGCGCCGGTGGAATTGTTTTTCTGAAAAGGCAGGCTCCCCTTTGAAGAATTGTAATGCAGAAAGGCGTTGAGGTTGGTAGTGGAATCCTGCTGGTGACTGAATCCCGCTTCCAGGAAGGGAGCGGTCACGCTGCCGACACCGGCCTTGATGTAATTGTTCTGCTGCCAGGTGGAAGCCAGCGTGTTCTGCAGCGGCTCCGGCTTGAGCGCCGCAGGCTGATAAGTGAAAAACAGGTTCTGCGAAGGCACGTTGTACTGCAGCACCGGCCGCGAAGAATCGACAGGTGGTGGAACGGCGTTGAAGTTGATCTTGACCGCTTCGCGCAGCACGGGCTTGAACGAAGAGGTCACTTCAATGGTCTTTCTTTTCGTTGAATCCTGCGCCAGCGCGGGCGAAGCGCCGGCCAGCAGTAAAAAACCGATGGATGAAGCGAAGGTGAACCGGTTATAATATCTTGTCGTCATGGAGGGTAATAATTGTCGGGTGATAAACCAGGGAATCTGACCAAATAATGCACGTCGACGCGGCTATTCCACTTTGCTGTCTTTCTTTTCGGCGTCTGTGACCTTGTCGAGCTTGCCCTGTGCTTCGGCTTTTAACTCGGGAATACCGGCATTCTGTACGATGCTCTGGTACGTCGCTTTGGCATTGAAATAATCCTTCTCCGCAAAGTAAACATCTCCCAGCAGTAGGTAAGCCCGGGTAACCCAGTCGGCGTAAGAACCCGATTTGTTGATCACTTCAAAAGCGGCCTTTTCCGCTTCCTTCAATTTCTGTTGCTGGTACAGGCAGTTGGCAATCTCATACCGCGACTCGGCACCATAGGCGCCCTTGTTGGTGGTAGCTACAGACCTGAAATAGCCGGATGCTACATCGCACTGGTTGCTTGCCTGTGCCGCTTTCGCAAGGGCAAAATTCGCCAGCACCTTGTCGTCGGTACTGCTTCCTTTCTGCGCCAGCAGCTCCTTTGCATTGTCTGTCGCCTCGCTCCATTTTTTCAGCTGGAACTGGCTGCGCAGCAGGCCGCGCATGGCTTCCAGCTTGTTTTCCTGGTTGCCTGCAAAATTTTTTAGTTTGATAAAATACTGTTCGGCCTTTTCATAATTCTTTAGATCGAAGAAATTGATGCGGGAAGCCTGCAGCAACGCCTTCTCACCGAACCGGTTCGGCACCCTGTCGGCCACGGCCTCATACCCTGTCACCGCTTTGGCCGGGTCTTTTTTGGTGGTATATATCTCGCTCTTGTAATAATTGGCTTCAAGACTGTACCTGCCTTCCGGGAAACTGGTCAGGTAGGTTTCAAAACGGCTGGCCGCTGCATCGAAATTGCCGTTCACATACTGCACTTCGGCCGCGGCATAGGCCAGTGAATCTTCCTGCGTGTTGCTCACATCTTTACCCAGCGTTTTCGCGAAGCTCACATACTCGCTGGTTCTTCCTTCTTCCACATAGATCGTCCGGGCATTGTCGAGCCCTTCATCCGCTTCGGGTGAGTTGGGATATTGCTTGATGAGGGCGTTGTACTGGTTCAGCGATTCGGAATTGTTGTCGAGGTTGTAATAGGCGATTCCCAGCTGCAGGAGAGCTCTGGGTTTCAAGGCATCGCTGCTGGTGGCGCTCACCACGTTTTTGAGGTAAGGAACCGATTCCCTGTATTTTTCATCGGAGAGGTAAGTGTTCGCGATCTCCAGGTTGGCGTCAGGCACAAGGGCCGACGTGGGATAGAGACGCGGTATGGACTGCAGCAGCGTGATCTTCTGTGTGCCGCTGCTGATGCCCGCGATGAGCGATTTCTGGAAGGTGGCATAATCGGAAGAAGGCCATGAGAAGCCCAGCACCTGGTCGTACATGGTCTGCGCCCTTTTGAAATCGCGGGTCATATAGTAACAGTCGGCGCTGCGCACAAAGGCATCCTGCTCGAGACTGCCTGAATTCAGCCGGGGCGTTTTAACGATCTGATCGAAGAAACCCAGCGCCTGCCGGTAATTCTCCTTTTTGAGAAAGCAGTAGCCCAGGTTATATTTCGCATTCAGCGGATTCACTTCGCCGTTCGCATTTCCTGTTTTCAGGTATTCAAGGTAGTATTTTATGGCGTCGTCGAGGTTGTTCAGCCGGAAGGAGATCTCCCCTTTCCAGAAATTGATATAGGGAAGGATATCGTTGTTGTAAGGAAGCGTAAGCGCCCGGGTGAGCAGGTCGTTGGCGGTAACGAGCATGCCATCGTTCACCAGTTCGGTCGCGCGGCCATACAGCACTTTCGGGTACTGGCGTTTCGCATTTTCGGAAGGCGATTTTAGGCTTTCCAGAAGGGCCAGTGCATCCTTATAATTATTTGTGTTCGCGAGTACTGACACAAGAAGCTCTTTCGCTTCGTTGTTGTAGGTGGAGTTGTTATAGCTCGCGAGGAAACGCTGCAATTCGGTGAGCGCCACATCCTGGTAACCGAGCTCGTAGGACAGCTTGGCGTAGTTAAAGGAGCTCACTTCACGTTGTGCATCGTTGCTGTTGTTGGCAGCACTGAAAGAAAACGCGTTGCGCGCGTTTGCTTTTTGTCCCGTTTTCAGATAAGCATCTCCCAGCATGTACATGGAGTTCTGCTGCAGCGAATCTTCTTTCCCGCTCAGCTGCTTGAATCCGTCGATCGACTTTACGTAGTTCTTTGTTTCGTAGTAGGAGTACGACAGTTCATACAGGTCTTCGCGTCGTACTTTCTTTGAACGGTTCACATACTCTTCGAGATAAGGAACCGCTTTGGCGTATTCCTTTTTTTCAAAATAGCCGTGACCGATCAGTTGTTTCAGATCGAGGTCGTATTGCTGTCCGCCTTTTTTGATCTTGTCTTCCGCATAGGTGATGGCTTTGTCTTTGTCACCGGTTGTATAATAGATGTTGGCGATGTAAAACGGCGAAAGCGATGAGTAGTTCTTATCGTTTTCCACCACGCGGAATGAAGAGAGCGCGTCGTTGTAGTTTTTATCGTTGAAGGCGATGGTGCCGTAATAATAATTGGCGTCGATGTAGTTGGGATCTTTGGGAAGCTGGCGGATGGTATTCAGCAAAGGCTTTGCAAGCCTTGGTTTGCCCATTTCAAGATAGGCATAGCCCTGGTGAAATTTCATATCGGCGATCTCGCGGTTGCTGAGCTGGTCGGGTGATGCTTTTTCATAGTACACAAGTGCGAGCGAATCGTTCTTGGTACGGAAATAATATTCGCCGAGCTGGTAGTTCATCATGTCTACCCGTGCGGCGTTGTCTTCCATCGTCACATAGCGCAGGGCGGCATTTTCGGCGCTTTTTTCGTTGAGCTTGAGTTCGCAGGTAATGGTGTAATACTGGATCTCCTGGTAGTTGAGGGCCTGGTTGCTGCGGTCGGTTTCGCGAAGATCCTGCGAGAGATCTTTGAACAAGGGATAGGCCAGACTGTAATATTCTTTCTGATAGTATTCGCGGGCCTGTTTGAAGGTCCGTTCGGGGTCGGCCAGATACCGGGTCTGCTGCGCATGGAGCACGGATACGACCAAAACGGAGAGGCTTATACTGATGAGTTTCTTCATGCTTAAACTGCGTCTTTTTTAGGTTTTACACTGCAACGGTTGAAGAACGATATCGGAGTTGGACGGATCACCACAGGGTTCGTTTACAACGTCGTAAAGTTTGAAAATATTTTAACATGGGCCAAACATCATTTGGGTTCAGGGGGACAGACCCGGATGTTTAACTTTTCGTTGTATTTCCACTCAATCCTTTATTTTTACCAAAATCTTTCTACTCTATGAAGATCATGTCGATCAATTATACCAACGCCGCTTTCAATGTAGCCACGCTGCTGCTGCGGATTGGTGGCGGTGCACTGCTGATGTCGCACGGCTATTCGAAACTGGTTCATTTCACGGAAACGCGGAGCAAATTCATGAACTTCATGGGCATTGGTTCCACCGCTTCTCTTTCAATGGTGATCTTTGCCGAATTCTTCTGTTCTATCTTTCTGATACTGGGTTTGTTCACCCGCCTGGCTGTCATTCCTCCCATCATTGCCATGGGCGTAGCCCTTGTGAAAGCACATCACTACGACGTGTTCGGAGATGGTGAAAAAGCGGCGCTCTACCTGACGATCTTCCTGGCACTGCTGCTGATTGGTCCGGGCAAAGCAAGTGTGGATGGCATGGTCAAATAAAGGGCCTTTGTTTTTATCCCGACCATTCTTCCTAAATGGCTGCCTGGCGGCTTTAAGCTTTCTATATGTACACCAGTGAGATCCCCATCCGCGTGCGCTATGCGGAGACCGACCAGATGAATGTTGTGTATCACGGCAATTACGCGCAGTACTTTGAAGTAGCAAGGGCAGAAAGCATTCGTGCGCTCGGCTTTACGTACAAGGAGATGGAAGAGATGGACGTTATGATGCCAGTGATAGAGCTGCAGTGCAAGTTCCTGCGGCCTGCGCACTACGACGATCTGCTTACGGTGAAACTGATCCTGAAAGCCCTGCCCGATGACCATCGGATCGAGTTCGATCATGAAATTTACAATGAGTCGGGCAAGCTGCTCACCATAGGCAAAGTGGTGCTGTATTTCATCCGGATGAGTACGCGGGAGAAGACCACCATGCCGGATGCCATGCGTGATAGATTGAAAGAATATTTTTTGTAGAGACGCGATGCCCCGGGTCTCTGAGATGGATTGCCCCTTTCTGCTGGAAGCAAGTGCGGAACCTTGCAAGGCGTGCCACGGTTTGTAACCCTGACACGCCATCCCGACCTTCTTATTTCAACACATCCAAAATTTTATACATCTTTCTTACTATCTCTCCGGCGCTGCCGTCGTAATTGTTGACGATGAGGGCGAAGGTGTATTCGCTGCCGTCGCTGCTTTTCGAATAGCCGGTAAATCCTCTTGCGCCGCCGATGGAGCCACTTTTCATGTGCAGGCTGTTGATCTCGGGCAGGGCGGTGTAGAAGGAAGGGAACCAGGGCCTGGAGCGGGCGAACTGCAGTACGCGCACGAACGCGTCCGCCGTAATGCGGTTCTGGGGTGAGAGACCGCTGCCGTCCATCAGATTGATGGCCGCTAGATCGATGCCCTGGCGGCTCCAGAAATCCTTCACGAGCTCCACTCCTTTCTGCGTTGAACCTTTACCCGTTTTTTCTGCAGCGATCGCTTTGATGAGCGCCTCGCCATAGAGGTTGATGCTCTTTTTGAGGAACCAGTAGGTAATGCTGTCGAGCGGCGGAGAAAGGTAAGTGTCGAAGAAGACAGCGGCTTTGGGAATACTTGCTGACGGAGAAACCCGATCGCCTTTCATACCTGTGGTACTGCTGGCAACGATGTTTTCATACAGCAGCGCATGGCTTAACTCCGTCTTCACTCTTTCTGTAGGATTTATAATGGACCCCGAGATCGTAAAGCGGTTTTGCCGCGGCGGGATACTGCCATTGAGCAGGGGTGCATCTTCCAGTGAAGGCAGGTAGATGTAGGCCTGGTCGCCGCTCCCTTCGGCACCGGTTACCAGCTCATTGTAAAAAGGACCGGCAACATCTTCCGGTTCCACGCCCGCCACCGCTACCGGATCTCCGGGTTTCGGACCTGATTTCAGGAGGAGGTCGTATTGATTTTCGCGCCAGTTCAGCGCGCCTGCTCCTGCACCGTAGTAATTGCCTACATCATCCCAGATCCAGCCGCCCGGGATGAGCTGGTGCGTAAATTTTGAGTCATCGGCGATCAGCCGGCCAGATATGCGTCTGATACCTTGTTTCTGCACTGCCGCCACCCATCTTTTCAGCACCACGCTGTCGCGGGTGGAAGCGTAACGCCAGCTTCCCAGTGTGGGATCTCCGCTGCCGATCACAAACAGGTCGCCATCCAGCAGGCTGTCCCTGATCTTTCCGCCATACCCGAGTTGCGTCCTGAACCGGTAATCCTTTCCCAGCAACTCGAAGGCCGCCCCAGAAGTGATCACTTTCTGGCAGCTCGCCGCTGCCAGTCCCAGTTGTGCATTGCGCTCGAACAATATTTTTCCGGTCTTGCTGTCCATCACTTCAAAACCAATGATGCCATGTCTGAGCTGGGGGTCGGCTTCCAGATTCAGGACAGCAGTTTGTAGCCGGGTGGTGATCTGTGCCTGTGCAGAAAGCCTCAGGATAATAAACATGCACATGCAGAACAAGGAGCGGAAATAGAACCTCATACCCAAAAATAAATATTTTAATTCCTTGTAAATCATCGATCATTCCCTCCCCCTCCCTTAAGTGTACGCCAACATCCTGTTCCGATCCCTCCTTTTTTCTTTTCTCCGAACTTTTAACGCTCTTCTGTATTATTGCTTCCCTAAACAGTTCTTATGGAGCAATCTTTTATATACGCTTCGATCATTACCATCGGCGACGAGCTGCTGATCGGACAGGTAGTGGATACCAACAGCACCTGGATGGCTGCCGAACTCAACAAGGCGGGCGTATGGCTCAAACACCGGGTGGCTGTGGGCGACAATAAACACGAGATCGTGCAGGCACTCGACCAGGAGAGCCGCGATGCGCAGATCATCCTGATCACGGGCGGCCTCGGCCCTACAGCAGACGACATCACCAAACCCGTTCTTGCAGAATATTTTGGCGGCAGACTAATCACCGATGCGGGCGCGATGGAGAATGTAAAACAGATTTTCGCCCGCCTGCAACGGCCCATGCTGGATGTGAACCTGAAACAGGCCGAAGTGCCCGACGTATGCATGGTGATCCCGAACAAACGCGGCACTGCCCCCGGTATGTGGTTTGAAAAGGACGGTAAAATATACGTGAGTATGCCCGGTGTACCGCACGAGATGAAAGGGATGATGCTTGATTTTGTGATCCCGGAGCTGCAGAAGCATTTCCGGATGCCGGCCATTCTGTCGAAGACCCTGCTTACCGCCGGCATCGGTGAGTCTTTCCTATCGGAAATGATCAAAGATTTCGAGACTGCTCTCCCTGCCCACCTCAAACTCGCTTACCTGCCCAATTACGGCATGGTTCGGTTACGCCTCACCGGTATCAGCTTCGACCGGGAAATGCTTCAATCTTCCATCAACGAACAGTTTGGTCAGCTCACGAAGCTGGTCCGCGAATACCTTGTCACCGATGCCGACGAAACACTGCCGGTCGTGATCGCCCGCCTCCTGAGCGGCGCAGGAAAAACCATGTCGACCGCCGAAAGCTGTACCGGCGGGTACATCGCCCACCTGATCACCCAGCAGAGCGGTGCTTCACGTTATTTCAACGGCAGCGTGGTGAGCTATTCCAACCAGGTGAAGGAAGACGTGCTGCGTGTGCAGCAGAGCACGCTCGAAACGCATGGCTCCGTGAGCGAAGAAACGGTGCGTGAAATGGCACAGGGCGCTCTTACCCTGCTTAATACCGATTATGCCGTGGCTGTAAGCGGCATAATGGGGCCGAATGGCGGCAGTGCCGAAAAACCGGTCGGAACGGTTTGGATCGCTGCAGGGAGCCGCACCGGCATCATCGCGCACAAGTTCCAGTTCCGGTTCGACCGCCAGCGGAATATCGAGCTGACGGCCAACAATGCCCTGAATCTGCTGCGCAAACTGATCGTATCTGAAATGGAACCGGTAGATTAATTACCTTTGACGCCGGTCAGAAAAAGAGACATTTCACCAATCCGGCACACCCGCGGCAAAGACAGACAGGTTTTGACAACGGTTTGCATTTAAACGACATCAGCTTATGGCAACGGTAGACCTGGTAATGCCAAAAATGGGCGAAAGTATTACGGAAGCCACGATCCTGAAATGGCTGAAAAAACCCGGCGATCTGGTAGAGCAGGACGAAGCCATAGTGGAGATCGCTACCGACAAGGTAGACAGCGAGGTGCCCAGCATCGCTGCCGGCATCCTGGAGGAGATCCTGTTCAACGAGAACGAGGTGGTACCGGTAGGCATGGCCATGGCCAAGATCAAAACGGCGGAAGACAACGCACAACCTGCTGCACCCGCTCCTGCTGAAGAACCTTATGAGCTTCCCTATGAACCCGCTGCTTCCATGCCGCCTCCCAAACCGGCTGCCGCCACGGTCAACAAATTCTATTCTCCCCTGGTACTGAATATAGCCGCCAGTGAAGGCGTCAGCCCGCACGAACTTGAAAAGATTCCGGGTACGGGTAACGACGGGCGGGTCTCAAAAAGGGATATCCTCCATTTCGTTGCAAACCGCAACAAACACGGGCACCCACAGCCTGCGCCCGAAAAGCCGGCCCCTCCAAGGGAAGAACAGGTTGCTGCCCCCCAGCCGAAACCAGCCGCTCCCGCACAGGTTACCTTCAGCGGCAACAGCGAGATCATCGAGATGGACCGCATGCGCCGCCTGATCGCCGACCACATGGTGAAAAGCACACAGACGAGCGCGCATGTCACCAGTTTTTCCGAGGCGGACGTCACCAACCTGGTTAAGTGGCGCGATAAGGTGAAGGGTGACTTTGAAAAACGGGAAGGCACCAGGATCACGTTTACGCCCCTGTTCATGGAAGCCGTGATCCGCTGTATCAAAAAGTACCCGCTGATCAACAGCTCCGTCGACGGCGACCGGATCATAATAAAAAAAGACATTAACCTCAGCATGGCCACGGCCCTGCCCAACGGCAACCTGATCGTACCGGTGATCCGGAACGCCGACCAGCTGAACCTGGTAGGGCTCGCCCGGCAGGTGAACGCACTGGCGGAAAGTGCACGTACAGGCAAGTTGAAACCACAGGACACGCAGGACGGCACGTTCACCCTTACGAATGTGGGCACCTTCGGAAGCCTGATGGGAACGCCGATCATCAACCAGCCGCAGGTAGCCATCCTGGCGGTCGGCATCATCAAAAAGCGCCCCATGGTGATAGAAACCGCGATGGGCGATTCCATCGCTATCCGGCACATGATGTACCTTTCGCTCTCCTACGACCACCGCATCATCGACGGCAGCCTGGGCGCTACCTTCCTTACGGCAGTGGCCAACGAGCTTGAAAATTTCGATCCTAAACGGGCGTTTTAGCGGAAGTGGATAATGATCCGATCTACGGTTGAAAGGCCAGGTGTTCGAGGCCTGGACAGTCCTGTTGCTCTTAATTGGCTTCGTGTCTCCAGGAGGAAGGCCTTGTTCTGGCTCGATCATCTTCTTTTGTTCCCCCCTTCCCGCGATTAAACAGATACTTCACAGGATAACGGGTCCGGGAATTTGTCCTTCCGGAAGAAAATAGATATATTGAGGAGTGCGTTCTACTTGAGAGAACTGCTATGAAAACTGCACTTTTCACTTAAATCTTCTTGCATGAAAGGATTGTCGGAAACCTGGTTCACGGAAGGCTACATCGATTTTGAACTGAAAAGGTATACCCTGCTCGCTTACCTGCAGGAGGTCAACAAATACTTCAACGAACACAAGCTATACCCCCAGCTGGCAGATCTTATCTTTCATTATAACAACCTGGTGTCTTTCCGGGAGAACAAGAAATACCTGCAGGAAAAATTTCCCAAGCAGCTGACCGACATCAACCTGAAACAACTCGAGGTCCTGTATGAACGGATGATAGCCGACGATGAGCTGATGCAGGAACTGGAAGAGATCATCACCTACTCGGCCAATGAAATGAAAACGACGATCTCGAGCGGGGCAGAGATTTATGAATCGGTGGAGAACAGCCTCAAGATAGCGCCGGTGGGCATCATCCCGCTGGAAACCAGCGAAGGGTATATGTTTCTGCAGAATGCATCTTCCCATCAAACCTACGTGTATTATTACCGCATCACCATGTTCGAGAAACATGATGAACGCTACCGTGGCATCAAAACGGACTATATCAACAGCTGGCAACAAAATTTTGTGAACACCTACGGCAACATCAAATCGGAACTGATACGCCAGCGCAAAGAGCTTCCCAACCCGGCCGTTTACAGCGTGGAAACCGGCCTCCGGTTCCCCATCCAGGAAACCATCCTGCCCATTGCCAAGCGCAGCCTGGTCAGGTTTATTTCATCGAGCACATGAGGAAGCAGCTGCTGGTTTTTGCCGCAGTTCATTCACCTCACCATTCAGATCCAGGTTCCATCGGAAAACTTGTTGCAATGGCTGCACTAAACAGCAGCCGGCGTTCCTCTGGACTCAAGCTTTTAGATGTTATAATCATGTGATTAATTTATTTCACTGCGTGCCGTAGGTACGCAGAAGCATCTTTACAATAAATAACCGCCATCGATTCCTATTCACTACTTGACTCTGCTGGAACGCTTGCTGCTTTACATGCGAGCCGAGTATCACAAAAGGACCGACGAAAAAGGCTGGCCCCAGCTGCTTTTTGTTCCGTAGGAACATCTGATAGGTAGAAAAGCCCCAGGACTAAATAACGTTCCATCCGAACGTCTGTTGCTGAAATGCTGTACCGAAGAGCAACAGGCGTTCCGATGGAACGCTGTACAGGGAAGGATTTTAGCTACCCATCGGATGTTCCTCCGGAACAAGAGCGTTTTTGAAATAGAGCGATCCAGGACATAGAATACCTTTTCCTATGTAATCAATCTTGCTGCGTACAAGACTTTAAACGACAAATCATTGATACTCATAAGGGTGCGATACCCCGGATCTTTGAGCGAACCTTATTTCTTCATTCCCTCCATCAACCACGCCATCATCTTTTCGTTCTGCTCCGGATAACTCCAGTGACCGGTCTCATACGCGATGAGGAGGTCTTTGGGGGCTTTGATGGTATTGTAGGCGGCGTACATCGAAGTGGGCGGACAGGTTTCGTCGTTGTACCCCCACGAGTAGTAGCCGGGCACTTTCAGGCGCCGTGCAAAATTGACCACATCATAATATCCGACGGTCTTTATTTTGTCGGCCTTGTTGGTAAAATCAAGCATGGAGCCGGTGAACATATGCGGCCAGCCGCCTGCCCGCTCATGAAGATAACCGGTCACGTCGCAAAGGGCCGGATAAAATGCCCCCAGGGTCATCACCCGGCTGTCGAGCGCAGCTGTAACGATGGAGAGCGCACCGCCCTGACTGCCCCCGGTTACAGCCAGGTGCTTGCCGTCGTACTGGGGCAGGCTTGTCAGGAAATCATTGGAACGTACACAACCCAGGTACACACGTTTATAATAATATTTGTCGCGGTCGTCGAGGTTGGTCTGTGGATAATATTGCAGGGCACCGGAGGAAAGGTGGGTGTAAACGAGCGGGTCCATGGTCACCGGGATACCGTGGATACCGATCTCGAGCGTGATCACCCCTTTTTCAGCCGTGGCGATGTCGCCTGCATACGGCCGCACGCCGGCGCCGGGCACTTTCAGAAGCGCCGGGTACTTCCCCTCGGCCTTTGGCACACAGAGGATGCCGTAGATGCGCGATGCGCCGATGTTCTGGTAATTTACATGATATACATTCACTTTTTCGGTGCACCGCTCAGGCAGCAGGGTCATCCGGCTGTCGAGCGGTATGCGCGCGAGTTCTGCTTTGGCGCCAGTCCAGAAAGCATCGAAATCCGCCGGGTTCTCAACGGTCGGCTGTATGTTGGCAGGCTCAAAAGCGGCCGCGCCGATCCCCTTGTACTCTTTTCCATCTACCAGGGCATATACGAGGCACTGCACAAATCCGGGTGTTTTCATGGTACCACCGTCCACTTCCAGCGTGCCACCAGTCAGCGTCAGCGAATCCTGTTTTACCGGTTTCATTTTCTCCGGCCCAACCTGGTACCGGATCCTCACTCCTTTCACCGGATGGCCCCACTGCGTGACCGCCACATTGAATTTCACCTTTTCATTCAGCTTGTATGTCCAGCCAACACGGTCGGCGGCCACGCTTACTTTTACAATCCGTTCAACCGGCTGGGCAGCGGAGCGGAGAAACGTGCCGGTAACCAGCAGAAGGATTATAACCAGGGAACGCTGGAACGGCATATGGCAGGCAATGAATCTTTTCATGGGCAGACGAGTTTTACGGATAGATATTTTATTTAAGATCGCCGTTCACCGGCGTTGTTTCCAGTTCAAAACCCCATTCGCGGCCTTTTTCTATAGCCGGTACGCCGCTGACCATCCATTTCGGCGCAGGTGCTCCCTTGAGGTAATGGTCGAAGAATTGTGCTTCGCGCTTCGACAGGTCGAGCCGGTTCCTTCTTTCCACCAGGTTATGCGCTTCGCCGTTGTACTCCAGGAGCCACACTTTTTTATCCAGCCTTCGCATGGCTGTAAAAAATTCAATGCCCTGGTACCATGGAACGGCACCATCCGCATCATTCGACATAATCAGCAGCGGCGTTTTTACCTTGTCGAGCTTGAAGAGCGGCGAATTCTTGATGTACAGGTCCGGACGCTGCCACAGGCTGTAGCCGATCCGGCTCTGTCCTTTTTCATATTGTCCCTGCCGGTTGATACCGGTTTCCCAGCGGATGCCTCCGTATGCGCTCGTCATATTGGCGACCGGCGCCCCGGCATAGGCGGCGGCGAACAGATTGGTACGGGTGATCAGGTAACCCACCTGGTAGCCGCCCCAGCTTTGTCCCTGGATGGCCATGTGGGTGGAATCTACCCAAGGCAGCTGTGCCAGGTGCTTTGCGGCGGATACCACTGAATTGAAAGCATCATCACCCGGCTGACCCACCTTGTAATAAATGTTGGGATCGAACACAATGTATCCGTTGCTCGTAAAGTAAGGGATGTTCAGGCGCGAAGGCGTGGGTGCCGGCGCGATGTAATCAAATACATTGTCGGCATCCCTTTCGTAAAAATAAAAGATGACGGGGTACTTCTTTTTAGGATCGAAGTTCTCAGGTTTGTACAACACGCCTTCGGCCATCTTTCCATCAAACATCTTCCATCTGTGCAGTTCGGCGGTGAACCAGTTATAGTCTTTTTGCTGCGGATTGATGCTACTCAGCTGCCGGCCTTCTTTTGCCATGTACCGGGTAAACGAAACGCCCGCCGTGGAAGAATCGACACTGATCACCGTCATGTTAGGCGACGAATTGTAGCTTCCTTTCAGGTATGCATAAACGCTGGCATTCTTGGCTTTGATATAGCCGGCAGCACTCAGGGGAAATGTCTCGTTGTTCTTATCATCCGTCACGAACGGATCACCCAGCTTATGCGCAATGTATCCGCTTTGCTTACTGACCGTATTGAAGATGCTGAACAGCAGGAGCTGTCCGGGTTTCACAGACAGCTCGCGCCGGTTGTTGATGGCATACCGGTATGCGGTCTTTGTTTTCCTGCCCAGTCCGTCGGTTATGTTCAGCGGATCCTGTTTACCTGTCGGGTCTACTTTCCAGATATCGTATTTATCATACACATACACGTACCTGTCGTCCGACTGCCATTTCATCAAGCCATGGGAGGAAGGAAAATCGGGATGGTCGTCATCTTCGTCGTACAACGGCACTTTGATCTTTGCGGTTATGCTTTTTGTTTCGCCGGTTTCGGTGTTGTAGGAAAAATAGTTCTTCTCTTTGAGGTCGTACCACAGAATGAACCCGCCGTTGGGAGAAATGTTGAAGGTGCCTTTCAGCTTTTCGCGGACAAGCTTCTTTGAGCCGTCTTTCAGGTTGATCAGGTACGCAGATTCTTGGGCGCGGCCCGTCCACTGGGCTTCCTTGCGGTATGGTTTGTCGGTGGTTCCAAGTGCCCAGTCGCTGTTGCGTTCACCGGCGGGGATCACATTCTCCAGTCCGGGAGAGGCCAGCTGGATCACCTGCGAGGTGGCTGGATAAAGCAGCGCGAGGTAGCTGCGCTTCAGTTCGCGGTTCAGTTGCTTGAGCTGCTGGGGTTGCAGGTAGTCGTCGTTGTAATTCCATACATCCAGCCGGGCCGTTTCAAATTCAACCAGCGTCGTGTCTCTCGCTTTCAGCAGCGGCGCAGTTCCGAAGAAAAGTTTTTTACCGTCTTTACTGAAATAAGGGATGGCATCACTGCTAACGACGAACCCTTTATAAATGCCCGGGTTCGCCCGGTCAACCCGCATCACAGCCGTATCCATACCCTGTTTATAGTACCAGAGCTTGTAAAACTTATACAGGCTTCTCGCGCTGCTGTCGCGCTCGGCCAGGAACACGAGCTGTTCACCGTTCTGATCGAACACAAAGTTTTTGAAATCGTTGCCGTTGTGCGCGATCAGGGTCTCTTTGTCGGTGGCGAGGTTATACCAGCTTACGCCCGACCGGCTGTTGCGGTCGCGGCGGTCTTTGGCGGTTTCAAAAACCAGTGCTTTCCCGTTGGGTGAGAAAGCATATTCCGACACATTGTGAAATACCTTGTCTTTTCCGGTTGCCGTGTTCACAAGCACGAGGTCGCTGACCACATCTGTTTCCCTGCCGCCCGGTGTGTCATCGTCGTCCGCATCATATCCATCCCCGTCCACTACTTTTTTCTGTCCGCTGGTGTTGATGCGGTTGTTCAGTGAATCAATCACCCGCTGAAGGCTGTCCGCAACAGGATTCCTCCGTCCACCTCTTGTGCTGTCGGACCTGCCGGCAGTATCAGACAGCGGTCTTTCCATATGGTAAGCAAGCCAGCCGCCGGCTTCTTCCGGCAGCCTGTAATCTTTCACCCTGGCTTTTTTGAATACGATCTCTTTGCCGAGCTCGAGCATGCCCAGACTGTCTTTCGGCATTTCGTCGGGTCTCTTTTTTTTGATGCGTGCCAGTCTTGTTTCCTGGTAGTAGGGTTTGATCTTGAAAACCACAAAGCGGCTGTCTTCCGTGATGGAATCGCTGTACCCGCGGGGGATCACTTTTTTGTAGCTGCCGTCGACCGACTGCACCACCAGCTCTCCGTCGCCCTGCTGGGGGTTTACGGCATACACTACGTAGTGGCCGTCGTTGCTGATGTTCTTTTCGCCAATGCTTTGCCACGAATCATACACCGAATGGTCGATCGCTTTTTTCTGGCCAAACAAAATGCCACCTGTCAGGGAACAAAGAAGCAGCAGGAAAAATTTTCTCATAAGAGTAGTTTTATGATGAACAAAGTGGCAAGTGGAACCGGAAAATACTTATTTATGACACTCCTAAAAATACAAAGTTTGGGAGAGTTTCAGGCAGGCATTATTTCATGCCTGCTTCGGTATACCCGCACCATCTGGATCACCACCGCAATGACGATAAGCGACAGGCCGGCATAAAAGCTGTTGTTGAGATGTTCGTTTTCGTGGTACAGTAAGAATGCCAGCAGGATGCCATACACCGGTTCAAGGTTGTAGCTGAGATTGACCGTAAAGGACGAGATACTGGTGAGGGCACTGAGCGACAGATAAAAAGCGAGTACGGTGCAGAGCCAGCTCAGCACCAGCAGCCAGAGCCAGTCCCACCCCTGCGGCAAAGAGAACTGCTGGCCGAAGGTGCCGAGATAAAAAGGCAGGATGATGGTGAGCACCACAAAGCCCCCGGTCAGTTCATAAAAGGTAACTGTGCGGGGCGGGTGCTTTTTCAGCAATCCCTTGTTGAGCACGGTGAACAGCGCCGCCAGTGCAGCCGAGACCAGTCCGAAAGCGATCCCTTTTTTGTACTGGGCATCGAAATGAAAGATAAGGTACACGCCGGCTACGGTCAGCAAGCCCAGCAGTACTTCCACGAGCGAGATCTTTTTTTCGGTGATGGCGGGCTCGAGGATGGCAGAGAAAAAGCCGAGGGTGGAAAAACATACCAGCGCCACGGACACGTTCGAGTATTTAATGCTGCCGTAGAAGGTGACCCAATGCAGGGCGACCACGGCGCCGACCGAAAATATCCGGCCAAGGCTTTTGACAGAGACCGTAGGAAAGGAACGTTGCAACAGATACAGCAGCGCCATGGATACGCTGGTAAACAGGAGACGGTACCAAACCAGCAGGGATTCGTTGAGGGAGATGAGCCGGCCGAGCACGCCGGTAAAGCCAGCAAGAAAAACAGCGATGTGCAGGTAGATAAGGGCTTTTTTCATGGAAAGCAAAGATCAAGAAAAGCCTATGGATTTTGGAAGGAAGTTGTGAAACAGATCGAATAAAAAAGGGGAGAGTTACTGTTTGGTTTTTGCAAACACTTCTTTGTCGACTGGCGGGAAAATATGGATCTCGGATTTTTTGAGGCGGTTTCGGTAATCTTTGAACATGCTGTACCAGCGGAGCTGCAACACGCCGAGGATGCCTTCTTTCACGATGCCCTTGTTCATCTTGGAAACACCATGCTGGCGGTCTTCGAACACGATCGGCACTTCGCGGATCAAGAAACCGAGTTTCCAGGAAGCATACTTCATCTCAATCTGGAATGCATACCCCACAAATTTGATCTCGTCGAGGTTGATGGTTTCAAGCACTTTCCTTTTGTAACAAACAAAACCCGCGGTGGAATCTTTCACCGGCATCCACGTGATGAGCCGGGTGTAGATGGAAGCGCCTTTTGAAAGCAGGATCCTGTCCCACGGCCAGTTTACATTGCCACCGCCCTTTACATAGCGTGACCCTACGGCCACGTCTGCATGGCCGAACCGGCAGGCTTCGTAGAGGCGTTTAAGATCGGTCGGGTTGTGAGAGAAATCAGCGTCCATTTCAAAGATAAACTCATAGCCTCTTGCTACCGCCCATTTGAAGCCATGTATATAAGCAGTACCGAGCCCGAGCTTGCCCTTTCTTTCTTCCAGATACAACTGACCCGGATATTTTAGCTGGAGGTCTTTTACGATGGAAGCCGTACCGTCGGGAGAACCATCGTCGATGACTAGTACGTGAAAATCCTGGTGGAGGGAAAATACGGCGTTGAGTATCCTAACAATATTTTCTTTTTCGTTGTAAGTAGGTATAATGACTATCTTTTCCAATCGTTGCAGGCTGTATATAAAAATACGATAATTAAGCTATCACTGCCCAAAGAATTACAGGTGCCAGGCAGTTTATTCCTTTTTTAACATAGTGCGGTTGAAGATCTCGGTAAGCTTCTTTTTGGTATGCAGGGTAAAGTCACCTTTCATCATCCAGTCGTAGTACTGAGGTTCGGATTTCAGCACCTCGGCTACCGCCCGGCCTTTGAATTTGCCGAAGTTAAATGTTTCAACGCCATTCTCCATTACAAACCTGCGCGACAGGTCAACGATCAGGTCGTCGCCGGTAAAGCGGAGGATCGAATCAACGGTATTGCCAAGCTGTTCATACTTCAGGATCTGAGCCTCCAGTACTTCCAGGGTCGCTACGGCGTCGGCTTCCGCGCCATGCGCACCTACCAGGTCTTTTGAACAGTAAAATTTGTATGCCGCGCTCAGGGTGCGCTGCTCCATCATATGATAGATGCGCTGTACGTCGAGCAGGCGCCGGCCTTTCATCTCGAATTCCATGCCGGCCCGCAGAAATTCTTCCATGAGCATGGGAATGTCGAAGCGGTTGCTGTTGTAGCCGCAGAGGTCGCAGCTGTCGAGGAACTGCTTTACTTCGTTGGCCACCTGTTTGAACGTGGGCGCGCTTTTTACCATCTCGTCGGTGATGCCGTGAATAGCCACCACTTCGGCAGGCATGGGCATTTCCGGGTTGATCAGTTTGCGTTTTATTTTGCGGGTGCCGTCGACCGACAGCCGCACGATGGCGATCTCCACGATCCGGTCGCTCGCCACATTGATGCCGGTCGATTCGAGGTCGATGATTGCCAGGGGTTTCTTTAGCTGGAGCATATCTGGATCTGTTTCAGGTAGTTTTGATTCGGTCATTTGAAGCATACAAAGCCGGGTAAAGATAGACCCGGCAAGGTTACAAAATTTGTATCATGGGCAAGATATTACACTCCGCTGCGCACGCGAGGGTTTAAACACGCTATTTTTCTGCGATCCTGGCCGAGAACGCGCCGATGTCGATCCCGTCGAAATTGCCGCTGCTCATCAGCAGCAAAGTGGAATTGCTGTAGTCCTGGTTCTCCAGCCACTCTTCCAGTTCTTGCCGGCGGTTCAGCACGGTCAGTCCCGGCGTTCCAAACCCTTCCGCCACAGTTTCCTTGGAGATAGGCGGCATTTTCTTCAGTTCAAGCGCATGGATAGAGTAATAGACCGCGGCCGAATCAGCCGGATCCATGGCGCCGCCGTATTCGTGCAGAAACCCGCTGCTTAAACTGCTGTACGTATGCAATTCGATGAGGGCGATCAGTTTCCGGCCGGGAAACTGCTGCTTCACTGCGTCGATGGTTGCTTTTACCTTGGAGGGAGCATGGGCAAAATCGCGGTATACCTGCACGTCCGGGCCTTCGGCCAGCAGCTCAAGCCGTTTGCTGGCGCCGGTAAAACTGCCGATCGCCTGTACGAACCGGGCCGCCGACAAGCCCAGTTCGGAGCAGGCGAGCCAGGCCGCATGGATATTCAGCAGGTTATGATTTCCGAACACCTGCAGTCCGCCGAACACGCCGTCGATCCCTGCCGAAGTCTTTCCTTCTTCGATGCGGTGGGGCGGAACACTGTATCCTTTTTTGCGGATAAACGGGTATTCCTGCACCAGCTTTTCGAGTACAGGGTCGGATTCATTGTAGATAAGCAGTCCGCCCGGTACGATCTTCTCTAGAAAGATCCTGAATTGCTGAAGGTAAATGTCAAAAGTGGGGAACACGTTGATATGGTCCCAGGCTATACCGGTTAAAATGGCAATGTGAGGGAAAAGAAAGTGGAATTTGGGCCTTTTCTCGAGTGTGCTGGCCGGGTATTCGTCGCCTTCGCACACGATAAGAGGGGCATCTGTGATCTTCACCGACTGATCGAACCCATCGAGGCGGGCGCCCACCAGGTAGTCGAACTCCTTGCCAGCCTCTTTCAGCACATGCATGATCATGGAAGTGGTGGTCGTCTTTCCGTGGCTCCCGCCGACCACTACCCGCGTTTTATCCGTACTTTCTTCATAAATATATTCGGGAAAAGAATAAATTTTGAGTCCAAGCTCCTGTGCCTTAAGCAGTTCCGGATTGTCGGCCCGGGCATGCATGCCGAGGATCACTGCGTCGAGGTCGTAACCTATCTTTTCGGGAAACCAGCCCTCTGCGGCAGGCAGGATACCTTCTTTGGCGAGGTTTGTTTTTGCAGGCTCGAAGATCTCATCGTCGCTGCCGGTTACCTGATAGCCTTTCCGTTTCAATGCGATCGCCAGCTGGTGCATCACACTCCCTCCGATGGCAATGAAATAGACTTTCATAAAAGCTGTTTTAGTGCCGCTAAAAGTATTTCAGGAAACCAGAGAAGCAAAATTAATTTCCGGGGCGGTTTAACAGAAAATATGAAAAATAATGTTTTTCTTTGCAGTTAGATATTATACAAACCTCTATACATGAAGCGTACATTCCTGATCTTCGTTATTTTAACGTCCCTGACCGTATTTGCTACCTCCTGCATGTCATCCAGAGGCGGTTGTAAAGCTTCTCAGGGTTATGTTGGTTACGGCCACTGATCATCCCCCCTGCACATCAATCTTTTTTCAACCCTTTTCTCCCATTCCGGATTCAGGGATTTTTTCATATCGACTTTCTACAAATCCCGGCTTGTCGCGCATGCTGGCATTAATTTTTATTCGTTTCCCAGTGTAAAATGATTTGCTATGAACTGGATAAATCTCACCGACGCTAAGCAACTGGATGATATCTTGGATAAGTCCAATACAAAACCGCAGCTTGTTTTCAAACATTCCATCCGTTGCTCCATCAGCAGCATGACCAAAAGCCGCCTCGAACGGAGCAACCAGCCTGACAACATCGACTTCTATTACCTCGATCTGATCAATTACAGATCCCTTTCCACTAAATTATCCGAAGATTTCAACGTATGGCACGAATCGCCACAGATCCTGCTCATCAAGAACGGCAAGTGCGTATATGATGAAAGCCATACGGCCATCCGGATGGAAGACATTGTTCAGCATGCCGAAGCGTCTTGATTTGGATCAATCAAACAGTAAAAATCATTACCAGGGAATGGTGGCTGTGGAGGTCCAGTATGAACGGATATTTTCCAGTACTTCCAGCAGCTTCTCGAAGCTGACGGGCTTTACTATGTAGGTGTTGGCGCCGAGTTCGTAGCAGCGGTTTACTTCCGCTTCGCTTTTTGTTGTCGTAAATACAATTATCGGGATCTTTTTCAGCACCGGATGCTGTTTCAACTCCTTAAGTGCTTCCCTGCCGTCTTTCTTCGGCATGTTGAGATCAAGAAGGATCAAATACGGGAAAGACACATTTGAGCCCTTTTTATCGTGGATATCATAGAGGTAATCCAATAATTCGACCCCGTTCTCTACAAAATCGAGCTTGTCGGTATACCCCTTTTCCTTGAAAGCCGTTTGTAATAAAAACCGGTCGTCTGAGTCATCTTCCGCAATAAGAATCGAAACTTTCTGCATATAAGTTTTTAGGGCAGGCAACAAATTTAACTGCATCCCTCAGAAATAGGAACTTTTTTTACTTAAATCTTCCCACCATCCCCCTTCTTGTTTAAATTCCGGTTTATTGCGCCTCAAAACCCAGGCGTTTTTGGTCCTGTTTGTTTTGGTACCATTTTGGAAATACAGAAAGAAACCAGATTTTGTATGGAAGATAAGAACGAGCAGTACACGAACGATGGTAACGTGTCGGATGCAGTGTTCGGCACCTCGTCCGATGCCATTATTGAAGGCCTGCACCAGGGCATCTTCACAGCGCAGTCAGATTCGGATAACCAGCCGGAAAACGGCGTGAGCGACAAAAACCAGATCGTCAATGAACAGGATCAGAACGATATAACCAATGCACTGGAAGACGACGACTACAATACCACCGCAACCAATCCTACCACCACACTGGCTTCTGCAGACACTACTCCCCTGATGAGTAAAGATGAAGCCGAAGCCATCCTCACTGAAAGCGAGCACCTCGACGAAACCAGAGACACCGAAGCGGCTGTCACTCCCAGGAATTCCGAGAACGAGAAAATAAACTGACCGCTGAAAAACAGCCGCAGATGAATCAGCGTAAAGCGCGGGTTGTGCAGGCAGGATCCCTCAATAAGATCTCTTAAGGCATATGCTCCAGAATCAAATCAATCTGTCTTTTCCGGCCGCAATGGCAGCCAGTGTACAGAATGGGGAAATTGTTCCACCGATACGCCTTGTTAAGGAAATTTTCAGTAATCGAAAGAATTAAAAGATCGGACAAATTATTCATTCGTATACAATTTGTACAGGGGCCCGGAAACTGTGTGACAGGAAATTAAAAGCGGGCCGGTACGACAAACAAACATATCATGCTTCAGCAGAATCTTTCTCAGAAACAACATCTAAAGATACTACCCCAGCAAATCCAGTTACTCAATCTGTTTCACCTGAACACCCTCGAACTGGAACAACGCATCCAGCAGGAGATCGAGGAAAATCCCCTTCTCGAGGAGATGAAAATGGAAGATGACCTCCTGGCCGATAAATACAACAAGGATTCTGTACAGGACTATAAAGATTATGAAGAATATGTATACGACGACTCACCGGATTACAAACTAGAATACGAAAACTATTTCAACAGCGAGAAAATACCGGAAAGAGCCCTTCCCGAAATCACCGACTTCAGGCAGCTGCTCAAGGAACAGTTTGAATGCCTTACCACCAGCGAGCAGGAAAAAATGCTGGCCATCCACCTCATTGATTCCATGTCTGAAGATGGCCTGCTCGAGCAATCGTTACAGGACATTGCCAACGACATCTCCTTCCGGTTCAAACAATGGATCGAACCATCCGACCTTGAATCGGTGCTGCTCAAGATACAGCAGCTCGATCCGCCGGGCATCGGGGGCCGATCGATCCGCGAATGCCTGTTGTTACAGCTGAAAAGGCTCAACGGCAAACGCCCGGATGTACGTACCGCCATCAAGCTGCTTGAAAGTTATTTCAGCGAACTGAGCAGCCGCAACATGGATAAGATCATGCAGGCGCTCAAGATCGACGAGGAAGAGATCAGGATTATCCTCAAACTGATCGCCTCGCTCAAAATGAAACCCATCTCCGGTCTCAACTCATCAGCCAACATCAACATCATCCCCGACTTTGTGATCAGCGGCGAGAACGACGAACTCGAGGTAAGCCTGTTCCGCCAGCGTTCGAACAATCTGCACATCAATAAAATGTGGATGGAAAGCGTTAAAAGCTCCGAGACGAACGTACAGGTTGATAAAGCCACCAAACAATACCTGCGCAACAAAATGAATTCGGCGCAGTGGTTCATATCGGCCATCCAGCAGCGCGAATCGACCATGCTCAACGTAATGAAAGCCATTCTCAAGCTGCAGTACAATTATTTTATCGAAGGCGATATCAAGCTCATAAAACCAATGATCCTCAAAAATGTGGCTGATATCGTGGGTGTCGACATCTCCACCGTCTCCCGCATCACCAGCAATAAATATGTGGCTACCCCTTTTGGCACCCTGCTGCTGAAAGATCTCTTTACCGAAGGCATCAGCAACAGCGAAGGAGAAGTGATCAGCAACCGGGTGATCCAGACGACCATTGAGGAAGTGATCGATGCAGAAGATAAAAAGAAACCCTATACCGACCAGCAGCTTGTATCTATCCTTTCTTCGAAAGGTTATTCCATCGCCCGCCGCACGGTGGCCAAATACCGGGAGATACTCCAGATACCTGTTGCACAAATGAGAACGATCTGGTCTTAAAGTCTAAACAGTTTATAATGAATAAGTTAATTTACCCCTCACACCGTCGGCTCTATAATAAAGATCACCAGATTTTTGTTATATAAACGGCAAAAAGAGATCGCCTTACCGAATGGAAACCAGTCACAACAACATATTACCTTTTCTTATCCAGGCTTTTCAGAACAAAGAAACCCGTGCCCTCTTCTCCGACGCCGTTCGCTTACTGCCCCAGATAGTTTTCACCTGGGCTCCATTGGCAGCAGGCATGTCGCTCTACCACCCCGAAAAACTGGCTGCCTTCACCGGCTTTGAAGAGCAGGAACTTGCCCGGTTGAAAACCCCGCTCGATCTCGTTTTTTCCGCCGACCACAAGTTTGCCGAGGACCATTTTTCGGCCCTGCATTCCGCGCCCCATCAAATTCATTGTTTCCCGGTCCGCCTGCTTCATAAAAATGAAGCCTACAGGCATGCACTCTTGCATGCAACTTCATTTTATACCCCTGAAGCAGGCGATGCCGTTGCCTTTATTTTCACCGTGCAGGATAACCACGAAAAAGCGGTTCTCGAAGAGACGATCCGGTCTCTTACCTCCGGCACCGCCTCGCGGCAAAATCATCAGCCGAAGACCGACGACGGCCTCACTTATAAAGAATTGCTGACAGACAAAGAATCGTTTCTGAACCAGGGCTCCTGGGAAACCAACCTGCTGAATGGAGAAACGGTATGGTCGAACGGGATGTTTCATATTTTCGGGTACGAGACAGACCCGGAGAACCGGGATGCAAAAGTATCGGGCCACCTGCACGATGTGCACCTGAGTGAAGAAGAGCTGTCGCGAAACCGGGAAGACTGGGACCGGGCACTCACGCAGAAAGATAATTACGTGCGCGAAAATCCGATCATTACCATCAAAGGGGAACGCAAATACGTAGAAACTTATGGCAAGATCATCCGGAACGGGGAGGGTATTCCTGAAAAAGTGGTCGGTACCACCCGTGATATCACCCCGCTGCAGGAATACAAAAAAAACCTGGAAGACAAGATCAACGAATTGAATCACCGCAATTCCGAACTGGAAGGCTTTGCCTATATCGCTTCCCATGATCTGCAGGAGCCGCTGCGGAAGCTGACCGCTTTCAGCGACCGGCTGCAATCGAAATTCGGCGATAAGCTGGGGGATGAAGGCAAGCTGTATCTTGATCGGATGGCCGCAGCGGCGGAAAACATGCGCATCCTGATCGACGACCTGCTGGAATTTTCCCGTACCGCCCGTTCGGAAAATCATTTTTCTAAGCAGGATATGACGAGCCTGCTGAAAGCTGCAATGTCGGACCTGGAAGTAAAGATCGAGGAGTCGGAAGCTATCATTGAAGCAACCGCCCTGCCGGTGATAGACGTTATACCTGTGCAGATCAAACGTCTTTTTGTTAATTTACTCAGTAATTCAATTAAGTTCAAGAACGGCGGGCAATCGCCTGTGATCAGAATTTCCTGCGACAGACTTACAGACCCCGAAAAAAAGAACCATGGACTTCAACCCGGAAAAGAGTACATCAGGCTGACGGTACAGGACAATGGCATCGGTTTCGAAAATGAGTATGCGGAGAAGATCTTCCAGATATTCCAGCGCCTGCACGGAAAACATGAATATCCGGGATCAGGTATAGGCCTAGCGATCTGCAAGAAAATCGTGGAAAATCACAACGGGATCATATACGCGAAATCGGAACAGAATCAGGGCTCTTTATTTATTGTCATTTTACCGGAAAACCAACATTAATTCAATGGCTTCAGACAACATAATCAACATCCTGATCATTGACGACGACAAGGATGATTTTATCATCACAAGCGAATACATCAAAGACATCGATTCAGCCAGCTTTACCATCGACTGGTGCTATAATTACCAGGAAGCGCTGACTTACCTGAAGCAGCAGAAATATCACCTGTACTTTGTAGACTATCGCCTCGGCGCCAAAACAGGACTCGACCTGATCAAGGATGCGATCGGGGCAGACTGTGAGGAACCCATCGTATTGTTAACAGGCAAGGGCAACCAGGCCATCGACCGCCGGGCCATGGAAGCGGGCGCCGCAGATTACCTGATCAAAACGGAACTCAATACGGAGAAGCTGGAGCGGTGCATCCGCTATTCGATGGAGCGTGCCGCCTCGCTGAAAGCGCTCAAATCGAACGAACGCAAATACAGAAGCATCTTCGAACGATCGAAAGATGCGGTCTTTTTGTCTGACGAGGAGCTTACTTTCATAGACGTCAACGCCGCCATGCTGGAGCTGCTCAACTACAGCCTGCAGGAAATAAAGACCCTCAAGCTGTACGACCTGATCGACGGTGAACAGGATCGCCTTTTCCTGAAACAGTACATCGAGGAAAGCGGTGAAGTGGATGACATGGAGATAGAGCTGCTCACCAAAGACAATGACAAGAAGAACTGCATTCTCTCACTTTCCAAGGAAGCCAATGAAGCCAACGGCTATTCTTATTTTCACGGCATCATCCACGACATCACGCACCTGAAAAAAGCAGAAAAGATCACGCTGCAGGTAGAAAAGCTGGCGGCTGCCGGCCGGCTGGTGCGCACACTGGCGCATGAGGTCAGGAACCCGCTCAACAACATCAACCTGTCGCTGGAAGAGTTGCAGCAGGATATCAGTGAGAACACGCAGCACAAAGTGTACCTCGACATCATACAGCGCAACAGCAAGCGGATCAACGCCATCATCACTGAACTGCTCGATTCGAGCCGGCCTGCGGAGATGTTTATGAGCAAACGGTCGGTACAGGAGATCATGGACGACAGCATCGCCTCGGCGCTCGACCGCATGATCCTGCAGAAAGTAAAGCTCCAGGTGAACTACCCGGAGAAACCTGCTTTTATCTGGGCCGACAAGGAAAAGCTGAAGATCGCGTTCCTGAATATCATCATCAACGCAGTGGAGGCCATGAAAGGTAAGGAAGAGCAGGTGATAGAAATCGAGATAGAATCGCTGCCCCTGCATAACATCGTTAAGATCTCCGACCAGGGATGCGGCATCAGCGAAGAAAACCTGACCCGGTTGTTTGAACCGTATTTCAGCAGCAAACGCAACGGCATCGGCCTGGGCCTCGCCTCTACCCTGAACATCCTGCAGTCGCATAAAGCCAATATTGAAGTAAGTTCAGAAGTCGATCAGGGCACTTCTTTCATTATGACATTCTCGTCTTTGTAAAAGAAACCGGCCACCTGATCGCTACAATCTCATCACCTTTCTTCACCTGAATGTGATGCCTGACTTTGCAAAACAGATGGTATCTGCGTGTCACACTTTGAACCCATCCATGTCTAATACCCACCTTTTTATAATTCCTGCGCAGGTGCAGGAACGCTGCTGCACGCATGACTTCCTGCTGCGCCTCCTCGAAGGCCTCCACGGAGCAGCAGAATGAAGATTGCTCATTGTTGAAGTAGAGACACAAGCCATTGCACCGGTGCGAACGCATTTGGCTACCGTTCATAATACCGCCTTGCAGGAACAATGAACCAGACAGAGGGAGCCATCAAATCGAATTTTGTACTTACCCCGCTAAAAGCAAGAGACGCCTTGGCGGGCGTCTCTTGCTTTTAGCGGGAATATCAAGTTGCAATATATTCCAACCGTTGTTCGTCAAAAATTTTATAACCCAATCCCTACAAACACCGCAATCACGCTGTTCTTCGAATTGCGGGTGGCTTGTCCGGCTATAGAAGCATTGCCTTTGCCCACTTCCTGCAAGCCGTAGTTGTAACGGGCTCCGATGGTAAAGTTCTGAATGTCGACACCGAGGCCGCCCACCAGACCGTAATCGAACCGGTTAAAATCGGATGTTTTCAAATCCTTGATCTTGTCGAGGGTGGATGCATTGCTGTTAAGGCGGGAAATGTTTGCAGAAGCTAGGTAAGATACATAACCACCTGCCTGAAGATTGAGGTTTTTCACGATGTTGACAACTGCCAGCACCGGAACCTCAACATAATTCAAATTGAAGCGGTATTCGCCGGTACCGAGCAGCACGTTGTCGTAAGACAATTTCGCGCCTTTGCCACTGTACAACAATTCCGGCTGTATCGAAAAGCCTTTGGCCAGCGGCAGCTTTGCATACACGCCTACATTAAAGCCTGCTTTCATGTTTTCATCTTTCACATCGTCCACATACAAATTGGACAGGTTCAACCCGCCTTTCACACCAAACTTAGGCCGCAGTCCGCTTTCGATCGATGTCTGCTGTTCCTGTCCGAAAGCCACTGTGCATGCGCCTACCATTCCTGCTACCACCAGTAACTTTCTCCATTGCTTTGTAATTCCTGATTTCATAGATAAACGTATTATTTCATTGTGCTGAGCAAAAGCTGTTCCTCCGGGGCACTCCCTACGGGCAAGTTCAGAACATGCAGTTATGCGGAATCCCTTCTACGAAAACGATCGTTTTTATCACATACCATATTTACATTCCTGATGAGCTTTAACGAATTTTTCAGGTTTGAACTCAGAGCTGCATTAAAATAAAAAGGCACCTGCAGGAGATGAACATTCATCTACTACGGGTGCCTGCTACCCGGTATAAGGTAACGGATAGTCTTTCAAAGGATGATAATCAATTCTATTCAATAATTCCTGCCGGGATGTTGAGCCGGTTTATAAACCTTTGCTGGCTGAATCCGCCAGATCCTTTACCGATGCTGTTGTATCGCGGTATTTCTTGATCAGATCATGCGATTCTTTTAAAGAAGCCTGCTGTGTAGCGATCAGCTGCCTGATCTCAACTGAGAGCGGCTCATCTGTTGTCAGCGCCTCTTTGTATGCTTTCTGGGCTACATCTTCGCCATACTCATTGGAAGCAAGAATGGAATGACGGTCACTGCCTGTGAAAGCAGCTTTTACGTCCATCCATGCCCGGTAGATCTTACCTGAGTTGGTTGTTCCATCTTCAGGGTCTCCGCCGAGTTTTACCACTTCACGTGACAGCTCTGCCACATTCTGCTGGCTCTGATCAGCCATGCGTTTGTAGACAGCTTTAAGATCCAGGTCATTTGCTTCCGATTCCTTGATGGCCTTGTTGTAACCTTCTATCCTATCATTGTTGATTTTGATCAGATCATTCAGAATTTCTTTCAGATTTTCATTGATTTCCATAACAACTGATTTTTAAAGTGAGATTGATAAATATCTTGATTAAAAAACTGTGCCCGCAATGAGCAGGCAATTTTATGGTAATACAAAACCCCTAATTTTATCTCCATCACTCTGTATTTGAAACAGTTTGTTGCCCATCCGGCCTTTTTGTAGAATTTAATACACTACCTTTATTCATATATGCAAGTTCTTTTCTCGTAGCAGCATCAAATCGATTACTCACCCATTTTTTCATAAATTCAATGCTATGGCCAAGTACTCTAAGTCTTCTCAGAACAAAGTTCACAAGTCAATCGATGAAATGCAAAAGGGAAAATTGACCAGTGGAAGAAGCGGAAACAAAGTGACCAATCCCAAACAGGCAATTGCGATCGGCTTATCTGAAGCCAGAAAAAAAGGCGCTAAAGTGCCTCCTCCTCCCGGCAAGAAAGCTGCGGCGAAAAAAACAGCCAAGAAGGCGGCAGTGAAAAAAGCGGCACCCAAAAAAGCCGTAAAGAAAGCCGCCCCCAAAAAAGCTGTTGTCAAAAAAGCTGCACCCAAAAAAGCAGTTGCTAAGAAGGCTGTGAAGAAAGCAGCTCCCAAAAAGGCGGTCAGCAAAAAAAGCGCTTCCCGGCCCGGCAGGAAATAATTAAGCCCGATGAAGTATAAAAAGAGCCACGTTCGATCTACCTGCATTCTTTGAATCGCCGGTCGCAGGTCGTCTTACAATCAGTGCTTCATCTTTATTTAGAACCATCGCAAATTTTTTTCTTCTGTAATTCAATGCGCAAAAAATCAGATACCTGAATTTAAGATGTAATAAAAGAAAAAGCCGGCAGAATGATCTGCCGGCTTTTTCTTTTATTACATCTTACCTGTTTAATCATGTGCAGATCATTGCAAACCTGCCATATCTAAAATTATCATTCACTTTCCTGCGATGCTTCCATATTGATGTTGTTTTCCGCAATTTCGGAAAGCAGGTGATCGGTGTCTTTTTCTTCCTGCAGTGTTTGCGCAAGGATATCGGCAATGTCATTCTTTCCCAGTGTCTTGCTGATCTGTACCAGTCCGCCATAGGTGGCAATTTCATAGTGCTCTACTTTTTGTGCAGCCATGATCAGGGCTACGTCGCGGGTCTTGGTACCTTTCTCCGTTTCTTCGATAATGCTCTCTGCTTCTTTGGTAATGCCGTCCATGGCGTCACATTTTTTCGCCTGTGCTTTTTTGCCGAGGATGGAAAACACCTGCTCCAGTCGCACCGCATGTTCCTGCGTTGCAGCCAGGTGATCCTGGAAGACCGTTTTGATTTCTTCGGTCGTGGCTGCCTTTATAAGTTTTGGGAGCGTCTTCGTCAGGTGTTTTTCTGCCCAGTAAATATCTTTGATCGAATCGAGCATAAACTCCTCAAGCATGGAACTGTCCTCTTCGGAGCTAACAGTTTTTTTTGTCGCCGCTCTTTTGGGAGCTGCTTTAGGAGCTGCTTTTACAGGAGCTTTCTTCGCTGCTACAGGTGCACTTTTCTTACTCTTGGCCATAATGGTTGTTTTATAAATTATGAATAAAAAACATGCCACCCCGGTTTTGGTCGAACGCTTAACCGGAATGGCATGAAGTATAATTTCTTGCCCTTTTTTTCAGGTACAAAGACAGCGCTGCAACTTGCCCGATCAACTAAAACGGGTACCCGATACCGAGGTTGAATACAAGGTTTTCACTTCGCCAGGCAGGAGATTTGTCAAACAGTCCGATCCGGTTCAACACCCATCTTTGCCCTTCCGGTAGATAGGGCTTCCGGAGCGGAAACGCCACATCGAGCCTCAATACGAGGATGGTGGCATCAAAGCGAAGACCTGCGCCCGCACCCACCGCCAGCTGGCTCAGGAAGTTCTTGGTGAACTTGCCACCTGCCTGGTTGGGGTCGTCGTTGTACAGCCACACGTTGCCGGCATCAACGAAAATGGCGCCCTGCACAATGCTGAACAGTTGCTGCCGCAACTCGGTATTCATCTCCAGTTTTATATCGCCGGTCTTGTCGGGGTAGAATGTGTTCTTTCCTTTTGCGCCTACGATCGAACTGTCGTAATAGGTGCCCGGCCCTACCGAACGGCTGCGGAAGGCACGGAGGCTGTTGTTACCTCCCACAAAGAACTGCTTCACATACGGCATAGCCACCGAATTGCCGTACGGCAGGCCGAAGCCGAAAATAACACGGTTGGCCCACACCGTTCTCTTTGTGTTCAGCTTGCGGTAATACCTGAAGTCTGCCTCCGTACGTACATACTGTGCGAACAGGGCATTAAACAACTTTACTGAATCACCATTCTTATAATTGGCCCCGGTGATCAGTCCGGCTACGTTGCCCGACAGATCGACGTTACCATTGAAATAAATACTGTTTACAGGCGGGTTGGCAACCTGCTGGTTGTAGTTGTAAGTATAACTGGTTCCTAGGATGAATTGCTTGTCAATGGTCCGCTTCAGTATCGGGTAATTGTTGATACTGTCGAGGTACCGCGGCGACACGTTGATCGGCTGAACATAAGTGATGCTGATAGGATTGAGCGTATGTTCTTTCATAGGGCTTTCCTTCCAGGAATACCCGAATGATGAGTGAAAAGAGTTCAGCGTGAACAACTGTTGCCTGCTCACAACTTCGTAGCCTGCAGAAATTATTGTTTTAGGTACGAAACCACTGCGTGTGGTCACGTTCTTAAACGGGATCAGGTATCGCGGAAAGCTCAGGTTCGCATCCAGTCCGACCCTGTATGTGTTAAACCCTTTGAATTGTCCGCCGTACTGCACTTCCAGGCCGCCCGATGCATTGATGGTAAGCAGCTCGCCGCCCCGGAAAAAGTTCCTGTTGCGCCAGCCGACCGTTATCAGTGTACCGGTCAGGTTGTTTGATTTTGTGCTTCCGTTCAGTTCAGCATGGAGCGACTGCCTCGGCAGCGGCGTTAGGTAATAATAAGAGTTCAGCTTCGCAGAATCACCGGGCACGTTCTCGAACCGGTTCTTTACAAACTTGAAGGCGCCCAGGTTGATCAGGCGGTTCAGGCTCTGGTTGTGATCGGTGCGGCTGTAAATGTCGCCGGAATTGAACCGGAGTGCCTGCGCAAAAAGGCGCGGTTTGTACTGCTTGCGACGGTCGAGCACATAATAGCCTTTGTAGAAAGTAGCCGTACGCTTCGATGTATCTATAGGGTTGGCATTGAGGGTAAACGACGTGTATACAAACACGTCGTTGATCGTAAAAACCCGTTTGCCTTCTGCCGGCGTTCCGCGTTTGAACTGCACGTACATATTCACTTTGTCCTCTCCTACTGTGCTGTCGGCCTTTATGATAAGATAGTCTGGATTGAAGTAATAAAAACCTTTTTCCTTTAGTTCGGCGTCTATGCGGATGCGTTCGGCAATGATTACATCCAGATCAAACGGATCGCCTACTCTTAACAAGGAGGTGGCAGACACCGACCGGATGGCTTTTTCTGCATCACTGCTGTCGCCGGGCCAGATCACTTCCTTGATGACGTAGCGGTTATTTGTTTTGATGGTGTATTCAGCAGTGGCCCGGCGTTTTTTCACCACTGTATCGCTTTTTACGTCTACCTGAAAATATCCCTGGTTTTCCAGGTGATTGTCGAGCACCGTCTGGTTTTTGACAAGGTTTACATCACTCAGGAGTACGGGAGGCTCTCCCAGCCTTTTGATAATGGCGGCCGGAGAATGCTTTTTCCTGGGATGCCCCGCGATGTTGTACAGCCACAGCTTATAGCGTATCCCAAAGATATTTGCATTCGGCTTTGGCCTTACAAGTGTATAAAGTTCTGTTTCGATGGCTTTCCTCCGGCTTTTTTTCAGCTTGGGTCCCGACAGTTTCAGCTCGGCACCCGTGTACAGCGATTCGCCGGCGGGCAGGTACTTGGTGTTGCTGCAGGCACCCAGCGAAAGCAGCACAGTGCCAAGCAACGCATACCAGATCCCTTTTGCGAGGCCGGACTTTTTAATCATGGGTCGTCTCATTCGTGGTTTGAATATCTTTTTTCCGGTCATCGGCTTCTGTGATTTTATTCTTCGGACCTGTGCCGTTCGGGTTCTGCTCTTTCTGGTTCTGTTGCTCCTTCTTTTTCTTGTCGAGTTCTTCTTCGTCCCTAGACTTTTTTCTCAGGGCACGCTTGGTTTCCCGCTGTTTCTTGGAAAGGAATATCTGCTTAAACTTGTTATAGTCTACGTTGATGATAAAGCCTACGCCCGTTTCTATGATATAACCATCGATCACCCCTTCAAATTCGTTGCGGCGGTAAGCCCGCAGCATGTAGCGCCCATCCTGGCTCAGCTTGTAATCGATGGCCACATTACCGGCCAGGTTGCTGGTACGCTGCTGCTGACCCGTTTGTGATTGTGCGCCTTCCAGCTGGAAATTGCTTCCTACAGAAACCGTGAGGCGGTCGTTGAGCAGGCGTTTGGAAAGGCCCACGTTCAGGTCGGTGCGGTCGCTGCGTTCGCCGGTGGTATAGTCGTCTGTGGTCGATTGTACGTCGAAGTTGATGTCGACGCCTTTGACCAGGTCGGAAGCGAGGTTGTTGAGCTGTTCGGTGAGCAGCTTGCTCACGCTCGAGCGAGCAAAGCTTTCGGCGGCTCCTCCGCCTCCACTGCCGCTGCTGGCAAATGGGTTTTCAGAAATAAAGCGGCCAAGCAGCAGAAGCGCAAATACCTGCTTGTTCAGTTCCGAAGGCTCCTGCCGAAGCACCAGCAGCTTGTTGTTGACGGCATCGGTCACATCACGTCCTACATTGAAGTTCTGGTTCTCCGGGAGCACGATGTCGAACGTGAGGTCCGGTTTCATCAGGGCGCCTTTCATAATAAGATCCACTTCAAAGGGAAGCTTTTGTTTATAAAATCCCGAATTGCCACCGGTCGCGTCTATTTCATCCTGTACCAGGTCGTAGGGAGCCGTACGGGCTACGTACACAGCGGTGAGATCCACATTAGCATCGGTAGGTTCGCCTGTCCATACAATGCGGCTGCCTTTCTGGATATCAAAGCGGCGGTGCAGGAAATTAAAAGAAAGTTCATACGCGCCTTCGTTCAGCTCGTAAGCGCCTGTAAGGGTGATCTTGCCGCTGGGGTCGATACCGCCGCTGAGCGTGGCTTCTCCTTTCACCCGCAGGAAATCGCCATTGCCCTCATCCACGATCACGTCGAACTCGGCGTTCTTATCAATCGTGATGTTGAGCGATACATCCATACCCAGCATTTCGGATGAATTGAGCGAATCATATTTGGCCATGAAAAGCGAATCATTGGGCACGGCGTCCATATCTACAAATTCCACGATGCCGTCGCGGGCCTGTACCCCGGGCTCGCTTTGTGGCAATACGATGGTCAGCTTGGTGGCTTCGTTGATCGCCAGCGAACCGTCTACCACTGGTTTCAGCTGTGTGCCTTTGATGCGCAGGTTGCTGTTAAAGAACAATTGCCCGTAATAGACCTGGTTATCTTTCTTGGTGGTGTTCAGCGCCCTGAAATTATTTGCTTCGAATGTAAGATTGAATTCGTAGTCGGTCAGCGTTTTCGTGTATACGGTACCGTCTAGCACCGCCGAATTGCCGGTAGAATCCCTGATGGTATAAGTATCGAAATGAACGCCTTCATTGTCTACCTTGATCGTTTCGTCATCTATCCTGAAATAGCTGTTGAGCATGGTCAGGTTGAAGGCTGTTTTGTTGAAATTGAGACTGCCGTTGATGGAAGGTCTGGCGACGGTACCGTTCACCGCAAAATTACCCGTCAGTGCGCCGGAGGAATTCCGTATAGCCCCAAGGCTAGCGCCTTCCAGCGACTTGAGCAGGATCTGCCGGATGTCAAGCTTCATGTCGAAATTGCTGCTGTCGCCTGGGAGCACATTGTAGTCTCCTGTCAGTTGCACGTCATTACCATGCCCTGTGATCTTTACATCCGCCGCATAGGTATTCGCGACGGTATTGTTTACCTGGATGCCGAGGTTTCCAATGGTGTCCTGCTTTATGCTCACATCGCTGATGGTGAGGTCGCTGGTGAAAGTAGGCTGCTGCATCAGGTTGTTGAGAACCGCCTTCCCATTCAGGGTGCCATCAACCGGAATGGTGTCCGACTGTACGAAGTTGGTAAGCGTTGCCAGTTTGAAATTGGCAAAATTCACTTCCATGGGGGCCAGCTTGTCGGCCGACTGGCTGTTGATGCTGAGCGACTGGTTGTTCTTGCTAAGCACGAAGTTGCGCGCGTTCACGCCATCGGGATAGATCGTGATCAGGTTGTCGCCGGTCACCGTCCAGGGCAGCGAATTGAGCAACAGTTCCTGCGGGAGGATTGAAAAAGTATAGATGCCGGTCTCGGGCTGCGCGAACAGCGCGTTCAGCCGGTATTTGTCTTTTGCAGCCTTGTCTTTTACGTTCACAGTGAAATTGATCTTGTTCTCCGCGATGCTGGCATCGATCGCTGTTTTATAGAGGGCGATGCTGCTGCCGCTGGTAAGTTTCTGCACACTGGCGTTCACCGCCACTTTGTTCTGGCCGGTACCAGCCCTGATCACGAGGCTGTCTACCGTATTGGTACCATAGATCACCTGCGGTGAACTGGCGAGGAACGACCACCCGCTGTCGGAGGAAAAACCCCCTTTCATGGTTACCGGTTCAAGTCGGGTAAGGTCGGGCAGAAAGCTGGTCAGCAGAGGCTTGTTGACAAGCGAGCCGGTGAATGTAAAAGCATAGGGATCGACCGGGTTGGTCTTTCCGGGCGGCACCACGGCAAAATAAGGCTGTATGGCCTGCTGGAAGATATCACCCAGCTGGGTCAGTTTATACTTTCCTTCCAACCGTATCTGCAGAGGGTCGGCACTCAGGCTGAGGAAATGTCCGTTGTTGCTTTGTCCGGCAGAAAAATCAAGTGTGTCCACTTCTGCCCGCTGCCCCGCCATGATCAAAAGCGAGTTGGTGACGAACAGGCTGCCGGTAAGGTTATCAGGATCGGTTACCGGGAAATTGCCGGTCAGGTTGCCGCGGTAAATGATGGGATCGGTTGTAAGGTTGAGCGGCTGTGTTTTGATGCTGTCGATCACAGCCGAAAGCGTAACGGCCGGAAACTTGCTGCGCATGTCGGCGGTAGCGTCGAGGCCGAAATCGATGTTCGGATCGTGGATGCCGGTATGCACCTTGAACTGCTGGCTGGCCATGCTAGCGGTAAGCTGCAGGTTCCGGTAATTGTATTTTTTCAATACTACGGAATTGATGAGGCCGCTGATGTCGGCCTGTGCCGTTTTCATGGCATAGCCCCTGCCTTTGGCGGTGAAGCGGGCGCTCAGTAATCCGATCATATCCGGTTGCTGTATGAGCTTGCCCACATTCAGGTTTCCCGTTTGTATGGCCAGGTTGTAGCGGCAGTTGATGGAATCGGTCGGTTTCTGTATGGTGCCTTTGATGCGAACGGTACCCATACTCGTAGTGAGCACCAGGTCGGGGTTCATGTTGTTCATGCCGCCGTTCAGCTTGCCTGTCAGCCGCATCTTTTCCGGGAGGGTGATGGTGGATGGAATAGAGCCTTTGGGCGCCAGCAGCAACAGATCGCGTTTGGAGGTGCTGATCTCACCGATCTGCAGATCGGCACCGGTCTTCTTGGGATCCATCAAAGCCGACAGGGTACCGCTCATGCTTACCCGCGTGTCGTTGAAAGCCCGCACCTGCAGGTTTGGAACCACCAGGTGATCTACGTTGCCGCGCAGGCGTGCATTGATATCGATGGTGCTGTTCGGATCGGCGAAAGCAGGCTGCGCTTTCATCGCAGGCATAAAAGTGAGGATGTCCTTTACCTGTATGGTGCTGTTCTGCAGGTCGATGTCCATCTGCAGCGCACTCATATTTGTTTTCAGCGTTTCGATCGACGGATAATGAAGCACCACCGAACGGCTGATCTTTGTTCCGGGTGTTTCGAGGATAAGATCTTTCAGGTAAGCTTCGTTGTTTGCATACAGAAAGCGGGTCTGCCATTTGTTAAGTTGAAAACCGCTCTGCTCCTTCATTTCAGCGCGGGTAATGTTACCCATGATGGAATCGGTACTGTACCGGAGGCTGTCGAGGTGCAGCGTAACACCATCCGCTTTCAGATGGGCGAAGTCCATGCCGGTGCGCTGACGGGGGATGTTATCATCGTCGTACTGCAGGTTGTTGTTGTTGATGCGGATCTTGTCTGCAGTCACACGCCAGCCGGCATCGGCCTGGCTTTGTACCTGCTCGTTCACCTCTTTGTTCACGACTTTTACGGTGGCCGTTTTGCCAAAGCGGATGCCTGCATTCGTATTGTCGAGCTCGAGCTGATCGAGGTTCACGACCCTGTTCTGCAGGTCTATGTTCCGGATGTTGAGGTTCAATTTACCGAGGGCCAGGTTGGCATACATTGCCGATACATCGTTGCGGTAGTCGAGGTCGATATCGCCGATCTCCACTTTTTTGATGTTGAGCTGCATGGCGATGGGCGCCTGTGTCTGGGCCGAATCCACCGCCAGGGGGTCACCCGGGGTGATCGGCTTTATCTGGTACACTTTTCCATGAAGGCCGGTCAGCGTTGCAGCGGGTATGTCGAACCGCTGATGATCGAGATCGAAATGGGTGATGCGCGTATCAAAATGCTGGAGCTTTACATCCACATCGTTGCCGGTGACCACATCTTTATATACCAGGCGGATCTTGTTGAGCTCTATGTTCTTGATATCAATCTTGAAGGAAGAAGTATCGGAAGGTTTTGTCTCGGCGGGCGTTTTGGAAGCAAATGCATCGATGATGAACTGGAAGTTGAAAGTGGTGTCGGGCAGTTCCCTTTTCACCTTGGCGGTCATCCCGTTGAGGTCAATGTCATTTATCTCCAGCTCGCTGTGCAGCAGCTTCATCATGCTTACATCGAGCTTCAGCCGCTGCGCAAGCAACAGGGTGTCTTTCTTCTGATCTTCCAGGTAAATATCTTCCAGTATGATGCTTTTCGGGAATCCGATGTAGATCTTTCCGAGCTCTACCCGAGTTTTGAGTTTGCCCTGCAGGTACGACTGCGCTTTTTTGAGCAGGAAATTCTGGACGGGTGGGGTCTGGATAAGGACCAGGATAACAACAACGAGCAGGAACAGGCTGATGATGATAGTAAGCAGAATACGAAGTATGCGCCCCGGGACACTTCTTTTGGTATGTGGCTTCGTTTCCTTTGTCATAGTTTTTTCAATGCTTGGTTTGGATCTTGCTTCTCCTGTAATGATGATTATTCCGGCTCAAAGGTTGGTAAGTCATTCCATCCGGCATCCAGCTGTTTAGGTAAACAACAATGATGCTGAAATGACCGGCACTTCCACAATTTGGGCAAAATGCCCATTCCTCGTTGGTTTCCACGCTTTCGCACACAGACAGATAGCTGGAATTCTCATGCATAACTGATTATCCGGCAATCAACCGCGCAGAAAATTCCCCACTGCGCCACGCGATTTACTTTGATTTATCTGGCCGTCGCCGCTGTTTTTCCGGCCTCTTTTTCAAGGAGCATCTCCCTGAACTTCCGGAGGATCTGAAAACAGAAATCCCGCTGTGCCTCGACGCTGTCGTTTTTGTTGCTGAATATTTTATTCGACACAAGCACTTCGCTGCCTTCGGCGAAGGTGTAAAAGGCAAATAGTTCATTGATGCCCTGCTCCGGCACGGCGGTCGCATAGCCGGTTACACCGATCCCGTAATGACTCAGAAAAAGGCGGTTCGCTTCCGTTGCCATCTGGCTCGCCACTTTGGCCGTTATGCCGTTGTTGTTTTGGGCATGCACCAGCTCCCCATTGAGGTGCCGGCATTTCTGGCCGATGTTATAGGCGGTGATACCGCCCTGAAAGAACAGGGACGCGTTGGTTGCAGCGGAAAATACGGCCTGCATGTGCCCCGCTGTAACGCTCTCCGAAGAAGGCCACCCGGTTCAAAGGAATTTCTATACATTTACCCGGAACGTCTTTTTACCATTGCGGGTCGCCTGGCATAGGATTACATGTGGGAACCCGGAAAGGGGTGCCACGGTCCGGAACCGCATCTCAGGCATGGCGTATACAAGAAGCAAACAATTCAACATAAACCATATGCAATCTAGAAAATTTGGCGATGTTTCAATAGCGGAGATCGGACTGGGCACCTGGCAGCTGGGCAGTTTCGACTGGGGTGTGATAGATGAACAGGTGGCCTTCGGCATTCTCCAGCGTTATGTAGACCAGGGAGGCAATTTTATCGACACGGCCGACGTGTACGGAATGGGCATCAGCGAAAAGATCATAGGTAAATATCTGGCGGGGACTGATAAAGAAGTACTCGTTGCAACCAAACTGGGCAGACGCCAGGATGAAGGCAACGGATGGCCGCAAAATTTCAGCTACGAAGTCATGAAAAAGCAGGTGGAAGATTCATTGGATCACCTGGGGCAAACGCAGCTTTTTCTTGAACAACTTCATTGCATACCAGCAGCGGAACTGGAAAAAGGAGACGTATTCGATCACCTGCGCCGCCTGCAGCAGGAAGGATTGATCCGGCACTGGGGCGCCAGCGTGGAAACATCTGCAGAAGCCCTTACCTGTCTCAAACAGGAAGGCATCGCTTCCCTTCAGATCATTTTCAA
This sequence comes from Chitinophagaceae bacterium, assembly GCA_965200945.1. Classification (GTDB taxonomy): domain Bacteria; phylum Bacteroidota; class Bacteroidia; order Chitinophagales; family Chitinophagaceae; genus JADCRZ01. Next base: position 6,162,561 of record OZ241749.1, on the reverse strand, counting down.
TTTGTTCCGCCAGCATGTGGCCGATGAAGTGTTCGCAGCCGCAAAGGAAAAAGGGGTGGCCCTCATCATCCGGGTACCGCTCGCGAGTGGCCTGCTGTCCGGAAAATTTTCGGAACAAACCCATTTCCCGGAAAAAGATCACCGGAACTACAACGCCAACGGCGAGCAGTTCAATGCAGGCGAAACCTTTTCAGGCATCGAATTCTCGACCGGCGTGAAAATGGCCCGGGAAATTGCATCCCTGTTTCCTGACCAGCGCACCGCCCAATGGTCGCTGCGCTGGATACTCGACCATCCGGAGGTCACTACGGTGATACCCGGCGCGTCGCGCATTGACCAGGTCAACAGCAACATGGCTGCTGCTGCTCTTCCACCGCTGTCGCCGGATCTGCACCGGCAACTCCGTGGTTTATATGATGAAAAGATCCGCGGAGAGATCAGAGGTCATTACTAAAGATCGGAATATGACGCCGGGTGCAGGAAAATGATATCCTGGTGCGACACGTTGTGCTGGTATTCGGGCAGTGCCGACAGCTTTTTCCAGGCTGTGTCGGCACTGAACGATTTCCAGTGGTCCTCACGGGCGGCCTTGTCGTCGAAGGTGGTCATGTACATCAGGTTGGGCATATGGCTGCCGGCTTTCACGCGGCCATAAAACACCGCGTTGAACCCGAGCCTTTTGAAGATCTTTATCTCACCGCCCTGGTTGAACATCTGCACCTTGTTGTCATGCAGTTTTTCCGTGGCGCTTTCATAGCTGCGGAGTTCGTACACACGGTTTTCCATGGGTGATTTCAAACCGGGAGCTTCAAACGCCGGCATGTCAGGGAAAGCTTCCACTACGATCGTTTCGATCCGTTTGTATGGTATGCTGGTATACGGCGCGTCGAGGTATTCCTTGCCGGCAGACTGGTACGTTTTGTCGCTTTCTACCAGTTTGGTGATCCTGAAAAGGTCCGACTCGGAGCGGAAGGGAATAAAAACGTACACGCGACGATCGGAAGACGTATCGTTGTCGACCGGCTTGAAGACACCTACTTTTTTGATACCGGCCTTGTGCATGGCAGGCAGGTAAGCGTTCTGGAGAAAATTTTCTACAACCTGCTGTTGTTGCCCATCAGCGAGGTGGTATACTTTGATCTGATAATATTCAGCATTCTGCGAAAAAACGCCCAGCGCACCCAGCAGCACAGGCAACATCAGCATAAAAATCCGGATCATATTTTTCATACAGCCGTTTGTTAATTTGGCCGTGAAAATAAGATGGATTTATTAGAAAACCATTCTACTTCTATTCTTTTACTTCATACCAGTCCGGCCGATTGCACATTGACCGGTTCTATCTGCAGTTGCTCGCACCAGTGCAGAAAACTATCGTGGATTTTGTCGAGCGTCTGTTTCTGTGCGGGCGTCAGCTGCAGCACATGGGCGCGACTGATCATACGCACGGGCAGGCCGCGTTTCTGCAGGAAATATTTTGCGCTCATGGGGTACGCTTCATGGATGAGCGGATCCACGCGGGTGAGCTCCGACTGCAGCCAGCTTACCTGTTCGGCCTTGTCCGGATCGGTTGCGTTTTTACACATCCACACCAGTATTTCCGGATAAAAGTTCCCGGAGATAGACGACATACCGGTTGCACCCATCTGCAGCGAAGACATGGCGTTCGGCGTGTGGGCATCGTAAAATTCCAGTTTGGTACCGCTCACCTTTTCCAGCTTTGCCTTTACCTGCGCAAGTTCTATGGAGGTGTCTTTATGATAGACGAACCGGCCGGTGTCTACCAGCGTCTTGAGCACGTTGGCGCTCAGGATCCGTTTATAGGGGGCCGGACATTCATACAGGCCGAGCGGGATGTTGCCGGTGAGGCGGCACATTTTGTCGAAGTTCCGGAGCAGTTGATCTTCCCCTTCCTCTACTTTCGCATAGTGGCCCGTGATCAGGATCACGGCATCCACGCCGGTATCATAGATCTGCTGGGTAAACACGGCTTTGTCTTCAATGGTCAGTCCGAATGAACCGGTGGCCACCACCGGAACCCGCCCGCTCACCTGCTGCACGATGTGCCGCGTGATCTGGAGACGTTCATCTTCGCTGATGCTGTACATTTCACTGCTGAGGCAGTTGGCAAACAGGCCTTTTACGCCGGCAGCCAGGTAAAAATCAACCAGCACGGAAATCACGCCAAGGTCCGGCTTTGCCTTCAGGTCGAACGGCGTGATCATCACCGGCACAAATTTCTTTTCGTCGGTAGACATGGGATGGGTTTTATGGATTTAGCAGGTGTGAAGGTAGGGAGAAATCAGGTAGAGACGCCCAGCAAGGCGTCTATGAAATAGATCTGTCCTGTGCAGGAGAAATGCGATGCATCGGGTCTTTACTCAACTGTGTTTACCAGCGTTCCGATATGATCGATGGTGATCGACACCACGTCGCCGCTCTGCAGCGTGAAGTCATTGCCGGGCACGATGCAGGTGCCGGTCATCAGAAAGCAGCCCGTCGGAAAACTGGATTCGCGGTACAGGTACTCCACCAGCTCGGCATGCTTCCGTTTCATCTGGCTGATGGCTGTTGCACCCGTAAAAACGACCGCCTCATTTCTTGTGATGGACATAATGATCTGCGTATCGGGCAGGATCGGTTCTTCAGGCACATAGAGGCAGGGACCGATGGCGGCGGATCCGTCGTACATCTTGGCCTGCGGCAGGTAGAGCGGGTTTTCCCCTTCGATGCTGCGGCTGCTCATATCGTTGCCGATGGTGTAGGCAACGATCTTGCCGGATGAGGTGATGAAAAGCGTCAGTTCCGGCTCGGGCACATCCCAGCTGCTATCTTTGCGGATGCGCACGTTGCCACGGTCGGCTACCACCCTGGCGGCAGTCGATTTGAAGAAAAGTTCCGGTCGTTCCGCGTCGTACACCTTGTCGTAAAAAGTGGCGCCGCCGCTTTCCTCGCTTTCTTCCATCCTGGCCACCTTGCTGCGCAGGTAAGTGACTCCGGCTGCCCATACCTCCTGCGAACCTACAAGAGAACGCGAAGGCGGTGTGGAAATCCAGCCTTTCCTGTTGACTGGTTCGATCTGCTGAAGTTCAGTTTTCAGCTGCTGAAACAAGTCATCGCGGTTGATGAATGCATCCCAATCGGCTGGTTGCAAAAAATAAAGACGGCCTTCATCTTCTATCATCACAGATAAAGTGGAAGACAGGTTTCTGTATATTTTCATAACTGGTTATTTTCTGTTCTTACCCTGATTTTACCGCGACGCATCCACTTCTCCACTACCCTTCCCACCAGGTAAATGCTCAGGGCACCTACCACGATCGTCATGTTCGCATGCAGCGGATTGCGCAGCGCTTTTGGAAAAGCATCCGACTGTGAAAAGGTCATCCAGATGATCACGAGCGTACCGGTGATCACGGCGATGAGCGCCGCGGAACTGCTGGCAAAGCGGCTGATCATGCTCAGCGAGAAAAGTCCCAGCATGCCGCCCGCAAAGATGCCCGACAATTTCCACCACAAGTCGAGTACGCTGCTGACCCCTATGATGCTGATGCCTACGCCGGTGGCCAGCACCCCGATGATCACGGTGGCCCAATGCAATATGCGCAGCTGCTGCCGGTCGGTGATCTCTTTATTGATATATCGTTTGTGGATGTCGAGCATGTAAATGGTGGCCGAGCTGTTGAATCCGGAACTGATGGTACCCATGGCAGCCGACAGGATGGCGGCAAAGATAAGCCCCACGATGCCCGCCGGCATGCGGTTTACGATAAAATGCGGCAGTACCTTGTCGCCGATATCGGCATCCGTGAGCGCAGCGGCTTTTGCAGCGATGGCGTCCGCAGGCGCGCCCGCGCCCAGCCTGATGGCTGCCACCTGCTCTTTCACCTGCATCAGCATGGCAGGGTGCTGGTGATAAAACACAAAGAGGCAGGTGCCGATCACAAAGAACATCAGCGACGAAGGCAGATACATATACACGCAAAGCCAGAGCGAGCGCGATGCTTCCCTGATACCCGACGCTGTATGATAACGCTGCACATAGTTCTGGTCGACACCGAAATTTGTAATGTTGATGAGCAGTCCGTACAGAAATACCACCCAGAAAGTATCGGTGGTAAAATCGGGCCGGAAGCTACCCAGGCTTAACTTCTGGTGGGCTACGGCAGTTTCGAGGATCTCTTTTCCGCCACCCTGTACGCCTGCGATCACAAGCACCAGCACCAGCACTGCCCCGATCGTTTTGATGACGCTCTGCACCACTTCCGTCCAGATCACCGCTTCCATGCCGCCCATCACCGTATAGATGGTGACCACGATGCCGGTGACCAGGATGATCAACCGGATATCGTACCCGGTAAGCGCATTGAGGGTAAGCCCCACCCCCAGGAAGATGGTTCCTGTACGCGCCAGCTGGGTCAGCAGGAAACAGATCACCGTATACGTTCGGGCCCAGGGACCGAACTTTTTTTCAAAATGTTCGTAGGCGGAGATCTCTCCGGTACGCCTGAAAAAAGGAACCAGGAATTTTACTGCGATGATAACGGCAATGGGCAGGGTAAGCGTGAATACGAACGAGTTCCAGTTGCCGCCAAAGGCTTTGCCGGGATTACCGATGAAGGTATTGCTGCTCAGATAAGTTCCAAAAAGGGAAATGCCGATGGCCCACCCGGGGATCTTCCCAGAGGCGGTGGTGAATTGCGCCGTGCTTTTGTTCTTTCTGCCGATCAGCATCCCCATCAGCACCATGGAAGCGAAGTACGCAACCAGTACGACAAGATCGATCAGGGGCAGGTGATGCATGCGGCAAACAAATGATGATTTGGAAAGATAACATTATTTCTTCCGCGACAACCTGTAGAGCCCGCAGCCATGCCGGTTGATGAGCGGCGCAAACTCACCGGTCACTGTGCCGGCCGCTTCGCCGGTCCACAGGTTGCGGACGGTGCAGGGTCCTGAAAAGCCCAGCGCCGGCAACGGCACTGCCACCGGGGCGGCATCCGGCGAGGCCTGACCGGCACTGTCCTGCTTTTCGGCAATGTTAAAAACCGCCAGGTATCTATCACCCGTTTTCAGATCGTCGGCCGTCCATGCTACCTTATCGCCGTTCCTGAACAGCTGCCTGTTGTTGCTGCTGGTCTTATACATTTGCAGCACGTCTTTATTGTTTAGGAGCGACAGGGTGAGGGGATCGTTGTCGGGCAGGTGGCCGCCAAACATCAGCGGCGACCGGAAAATGGTGAACAGGGTCATGAGGGTGTACTGTTCGTCTTTGGTGAAATTGGTCATGCGGTCCTTGCCTCTTTCTGCGCGGATACCGATGTGGCCCATGGGCAACATGTCCGCATCCGGCCATGCCCCAACGCTGATATAGGGCGCCCAGCGGTTGCACACTTCAAAATGTTCCTTGAGGTCTTTCCAGTTGTCCCAGAAATCATCGACGGTACGCCACATGTTGGCATGCTGTTGTATGTCGGCCGCTTTGTCGAGCGGCGTTTCGCCGGGCGATGTGCTGAGCACGATGCGGCGCCCGGTGAGGTCGATCGCTTTGCGGATCATATCGATCTCCGCCTGGTGATAAGGGCGCGACAGGTCATCCACCTTCACAAAATCGAGCCCCCAGGATGCGTACAACTTGAAAAGGGAATTGTAGTAAGCCTGGGAACCTTCCCGGCCGCCCACGATGGTGTACATATCCCGCAGCCATTTGCATTGCTCTTCTTCGCTGTAGATGTCCTGCGCTTTTGCAGTACTGCCCAGGATGGGCAGGTTTTGTTTCACGGCCAGCACCGGAATGCCGCGCATGATATGGATGCCGAACTTGAGACCTTTGCCGTGAATGTAGTCGGCGAGCGGCTTGAACCCTTTTCCCCCGGCGGCCGAAGGAAACTTATTTATGGCAGGTTGCAGGCGGCCGTACGCATCCAGCGTGTAATCGGGATTGGTCTGGTTGTAGCCCTGTGCCTTGTCGTTGCCCACATACCAGCGTATATCGACCACAATGTATTCCCACCCCGATTTCTTCAGTTTGGCCGACATATAATCGGCATTCTGTTTTACTTCCGTCTCGGTCACGTTCGGGCCAAAGCAATCCCAGCTGTTCCAGCCCATGGGCGGTGTGGCGGCCCATGCATGAAAAGCTTTTGCGGAAGAAGATTGTGCATGAAGAGATTGTGACAGGACACTGATCAGCAGCACAAGAAAAGGGCGGGAAACATTCATATCCGGGTGTTTTTTCTGTCGCCGGCAGTTCCGGCAGGTTCAAACATACACGAAAAAAAAGACATTGCCCGGGTGGCCGGGCGGGCCGGTACGATTTTTACTTTTATGTAAGGAAGACCGTTCCTGAGTGCCAGGTAGGCCATGCCCTGATCCTCTGCCTCGCATCGGGAAAGGATTGCAGGAAATTCTTTTAGATTTGAACTTCTGAAATCATTGCCCTGTTGTATCATTCCAGTCAGACAGATCAAAACAACAAGATATGGATGTAAAAATAGAACCCGGATGGAAGGAAGTGCTGAAAGACGAATTTTCGAAACCTTATTTCGAGCAGATCACGCTTTTTCTGAAAACAGAAAAAGCCGCCGGCAAAACGATCTATCCGCCCGGTCCGCTCATCTTCAACGCCTTCGATAAAACCGCCTTCGATGATGTAAAAGTCGTCATCCTGGGCCAGGACCCTTATCACGGTCGCGGACAAGCGATGGGACTGAGTTTTTCGGTGCCGGACGGTATCCACCCCCCTCCTTCCCTGGTCAATATTTTCAAGGAACTGCAAAGCGACGTAGGCATGGCCATACCGAAGAGCGGCAACCTCACCAAATGGGCCCAACAGGGTGTGCTGCTGCTGAACGCCGCACTCACCGTGCGTGCAGCAGAGCCTTCCAGTCATTCCAAAACCGGCTGGCACGAATTCACCGATAAAGTGATCCATAAAATATCGGAGGGCAAGGAACATGTGGTATTTATTCTCTGGGGCAAATATGCGCAGGAGAAACAGGTGCTGATAGACACCTCCAAACATCTCGTCCTAAAAGCGGCGCATCCCTCTCCTTATTCGGCCGACAAAGGTTTTTTCGGCTGCAAGCATTTTTCCAAGACCAACGAGTTTCTTGTAAAGCATAAACTGGATCCGGTCGACTGGAGCCTGTGATCTTCCATGGCAAAGGCTCCCTACATTTGTGCACATGAACCTTTTTAAACGGATATTCGGGACGATATGGGCCGTATGGGCAATCATCGTGTTTGTGGTGACCATGCTGCTGTTCATGATCCCTTTCGCTATCATCAACCGGATGGAGGACCCGAAAATGACGCGTCTGTTCATCCGCTATGCAACCGCATGGATGGGCGTCTTCCTGCCGGCGATCGGTTGCCCGCTCACCCTCCGCGGAAGGCAGCATTTCAAACGGGGTGAAAATTACATTGTAGTGTGCAACCACAATTCACTGATGGATGTGCCGGTAAGTTCTGCCGCCCTCCCGAACGGGCATAAGACCATTGCCAAGATGGAGTTCGCACGGATGCCGGTGTTTGGCATCCTCTACAAAATGGGCAGCATACTCGTTGACCGCAAAAGCGAGAAAAGCCGGAAAGACAGTTTTATAAAAATGAAGCAAGTACTGGCGATGGGACTACACATGTGCATCTATCCGGAAGGTACGCGCAACCTGACCGACCAGCCCCTCAAATCTTTTCACGACGGAGCTTTCAGGCTGGCCGCCGACACCGGCAAAATGGTTATGCCCGCGCTCATCTTCCACACCAAAACAGTGATGCCTGTAAATTCAGGCTTCTTCCTTTGGCCGCACCGCCTCGAGATGCATTTCCTGGAGCCGGTATCCTGTCAGCCCGGGGAGGGTATATCACAATTTCGTGAACGGGTTTATAAAATCATGGAAGGTTATTACTTGTCAGAACCACAATTAGGAGAGTAAATGATTGAATGATGCTGACTGTCCATCCGGATCTGTGGAGCGTACTGCCTTCTGTACGGACAATGGCATGCCACGGGGTGTGGATGATCCTGGCGCGCCCGGAGGGGAAGCATATTTGCATTGGTCTTCTCTTTTCAAATGTACAAGGTGATCAGGCTGTTTTTTAGGATCAGACACTTCTACGTACCACCATAGAACGATCTGTTCCTGTTTACGCGGATGTCGCGGAGGAGGCTGGACTTCGGATTGATGGTGATGCTGAAGGAACGATACAGTCCTACCGGGGTAACGTTGATGGACATCTGCCAGCAATGCATCTCCCTGGAGAGGAACATGGTCAGCGTCTGTATGGACGTGGTCTTCAGATCATAATAGGTGTTCATCCCCATTTTCCATTTCGGCGTCAAGTTGAAGTCGCCGTTCATACTTACGTTGGATGTGACATCGGTCCGGAAATCATTTTTGACCAGGTCGAAAACGGAGGAAAAGTTCAGTGAGTAAGACACGTTCAGCGACCACTGGATATTGAAGTCGGCAAACTCGGCCGGGTTGCTGCGGATATAGTTCAGCTGTGCCTGCTGCTCTTCGAGCGTCATGGGCAGCTGCGAACTGTTGTTGTTGGTTTCTGTCTCTTTCTTTTTGTCGCCGCTTTTGTCCTTGCTCCTGAACGAGGTCGACATGGCGATATTTCCGTTGGTGATACGTCCGAGGCCAAATTTGCCATCCTGCCAGATCAGCCTGTTTTTCCGGATGCCGTACTTGCCCGTCTCGTAAGGATCTATGACCGCAGATGCAGTGATGTTGATCTTTTCAAACAGGGTACTTCGCAGATAGGTGCTGAAGGTAGACAGCGCAAAAGAGTCGGCCATCAGGTTGTACCCTCCGTTCACGCCAAACCCATCGATCAGCCGGATCTTTTTGTCGCCTGTGCTCGACGAATCATTCTTCGACCGCACCTTCATTTCAAGGTTGTTATCGATACCGAAGTTGATGCCCCCGAACTTGCCTTCGCCAAACGCCCCATATAATCCACCGTCGTACACGGAATATCGCCGCCCGACCCCGAGGCTGTCTTTCACGGTATAATATGATCCCCCCGACAGATCCGGTTTATAGGCCAGGCTGATGGAAGGCCGCATTACGTGGCGGAGTGCCTTGAAGGCGCCCTTGCCCGATCCATTGAATGTTCCGTACAGGGCGGTGTTGAGCCCCAAACTGAAAGAGACATCGCGGGCTGTATAAAACCCGGCTATGCTACTGTCGCGGGGGGTGTTGCTCTTGTTGTCATAAATATGATAGCGTTTCTTCCCATACCAGCGCTCCGAGTAACTGATGCCGGGCGCCACCTGAAACGGCCCGAGCGCAGGCAGCGACAGCGTGATGGGCACATTATGCTGAACGCCCCACTGGAAGGTATCGAGCAGCTTTTTCGGGCTCAGCAGCGAGTCGTAAAACGAGGATTGTCCGGCCGCGGTAGAGTTCAGCCCGATACCCAGTTTTTCATACCATTTTGGCTCGCCTACAAATTCTTTTCGCTGGAACGGGTAAAAAGTAGTGGCGGCAAAAGTGATGTTGGGTAGGCTCAGGTTCACCAGTCGGGTGTTGTTGTTCTGGTTGTGGTTGGCGCTTACGGTGAGGTTGTATTTATTGTCCCAGTTCTTCGAATAACTGATGGAAGAACTCATCTGGTTCTGGTAGTTGAGCCGGGGGTTGCTGGCCACATAACGGTTGAATTGGGTGGAACCCGCGTTCACGTTGGCGGAGAACGTTTGTCCGGGATGAGCCTTGCTGTCGACGGTATGGCTCCAGGTGAGGTTGAAGCTTTTGTTGTTGTCGAACTCTTTCTGTCCGAGGTCGCTCAGGAACCGGGTATTCTGGTAGGCGAAGTTGAGCTGGCCCTGGTATTTATAGCGGACTCGGTACGAGGGGGTGATGTTGATGCGGTAACCGCCGTACGAATAGATGTCGGCGCGGGTGATCACATCGAAATTGTCGCTCAGTACCTTATAGTATCCGCCCCTTTCCAGCCCCAGACCAAACTGCTGATTCACAGTGAATTCCGGCGCCAGGAAACCGGAGTGCCGGCCCTGCGAAAGCGGGAAGAAACCGAACGGAAGATAGATGGGCAACGGCACCCCTTCAAACTCGGGATGGATGGGCCCCGATACCGCAAGCTTTTTGTTGACGAGCTTCATCTTGTTGGCGATGAAGGCAAAGTGCGGTTCGTCGAGGTTGCAGGTGGTGAGGCGGCCCCGCAGGGCATAGTAATCGTTGAGGCCGATCTTTTTCATCTGGAGCCCGTTGATAAAAATCTCCCCCTGGTTTGTAAAAGTGTTCCGGGTGATCCCCTTCTGTGTTTTAAAGTTGAACTTGATGGAATCGGCTTGCATATTATTCTCGGCCTGCACAAATTTCGGCTTGCCCACCATGCTGCCGGCGGAATCGGGGGTATAGGTAGCAAGCACGACCTGGTTTGCCTGATCGAGCTGTATTTTGTATGCGCTCAGATCTATATCTTTGTATTTAGTGGTAGAACTGTTGTATAAAGTAATCTGCTTGGAAGGCACATCCAATACCATAGAATCTTTCGCCGTGTAATTGACCGGAGCGTCAAGGGAATCTTTTGAAATTTTTACATCGAGTGAGTCTGTCGTGTGGATTTTTTTGCTGCTGGTATCTATGCCTTTTAGTGGTATGGTATCGGAAGGAATTATGAGCTTCCGCAGCGGCGGACTGGTATCCGAAAGGATGGTTAAATAAGTAAAAACATTGCCATAAGAGTAATTACCAGTTCCGAACAACGTTATGATACAGATTAACATTCCTGTAATTCCCTGTAAAATGAATTTTAAATTAACTTTACCTACGTTATTCATAGCTGGCTATGAAACAAATGTAGTGATTCACTCATTAAGATTTTGTGAAGATTAGAGGCAATCCGTTAAACTGAGAAAGTATGATACAAAAGCTGCTTGTTTTGTGTTCCCTGGCTGCCATCAGCATCCTGTTCGCATCGCTGAAAAAATATCCTGTTGAGATAAAAGCCAGGCCTGTTCTGAAAACCATTATCGTAGATCCCGGCCATGGCGGCATCGACGTGGGCGCCAAAGGGTTGATTACCACAGAAGCAGACGTGGCGCTGGGTGTAGGCCTGAAACTGGGCAAGGCGCTCCAGAAAGAATTCCCTGAAATAAAGGTGGTGTTCACCCGTACAACCGACGTTCTGCCAGGCAACCTTACCAACACCAACCTGGCAAACCGGCTGCGTGCCGAGATGGCAAATCAGTATAAAGGTATGAGCAGCCTTTACGTGAGTATCCATTGCAATTCGAGCGGGCAAAAAGCCGGCGGATGGTACGCAAAACGGATCTCGGGCTATGTGCCAAAAGTGGTTTATCTGGGGAAAGGAAGAAAGAGAAAGAAACGCGTGATCCAGGAACCGGTTTATGAATCGTATTATGTTGAAAATAAAGCCACCGGAACGGAAACATACATCTGGGCCGCAGACCGCAGCGATGCCAAAAGCAAATACATAGACGCCGAAGACTCCGGAGAAGAAGTGCAGGATACTACCAACGTGCTCGACCTCAATTCACCGGAAGCCAGGATCCGTGCTACCCTGTATACCAAATACTTCTTTACCAGCAGCTATACTTTTGCCAAATACGTGGAGGATGAGTTCCAGCAGGCCGGCCGAACCTTCCGCGGTGGCGTAAAACAGCGGAACGACAAAGGTATCTGGGTGTTACAGGCAACGGGCATGCCCAGTGTACTGATCGAAACCGGCTTTATCACCAACAAGGGAGAAGAAGAGTATCTCAACAGCGAAGACGGACAGGTGCAGATAGTGGAAAATGTGATGGAAGCCGTTAAAAAGTATAAAAAAGAGCTTGAATCTTCAAAAACCACCAATAACACCCTTGGAAGCGTGCCCCAGGTCACTTCCACAAGCAACAACAACTAGGATTTCTACGTTTACTGTTCTTTATTATCAGTTCGCTGGTTTCATCTTGCCGAAGTATGATACTTTTGCAACGGCATAGTTTTTATTGTTATGCTGCGGATTGTTCCCGGTATATGCAATGTAAAAGAATGATACCTGTTGATGAACCCATAAATTTTACCTGATGAAATTGAACAACGAAACCAAGATCGGAATTCTCGCACTGTCCGCCATCGTCATACTCATCGTCGGTTTTTATTACCTGAAAGGAAGAAACCTTTTCAACAGACCTAAAAAGCTTTTCGCCGTTTTTCATAAGATCGACGGCCTGGCCGTGGCCAACCCCGTTACTGTGAACGGCCTGCAGGTAGGTACGGTATATGAAATGGTGGAAAAAGATACCAGGCTCGACAGCATCATCGTGACCATCAACCTGGAGAAAAAAGACATACAGCTGCCGGCCAATTCCCTGGCCTATATCAACAAAGACCTGCTGGGTACCGCCTCGCTTGTGATAGAGCTCGGCAATTCCAGCACCCTTCTCGATGATGGCAGCTATCTCAACACAAAAATCACCAGCGGCCTCGCAGACGACGTCAAGGCATCCCTCAACCCGGCCATCGCCCGCGTAAACGGCACCCTCGAATCACTCGACTCACTGATAGAAGTGGTCGGGGGCACCTTCGATCCTTCCACCAAATCGAATTTCCAGCACATCATTTCGAACCTTACCACCAGTTCGGCATCGCTGCAGGGATTGCTGAACGCGCAAACCGGTATGCTGGCCCGCTCGCTCGGCAACCTCAATACGCTCACCAGCAACCTGGCCGGCAACAACGAAAGCATCAACCGCACTTTCGCCAACCTGGAAACCACCACTTCCAAACTGGCCAACCTCAACCTCGACGAAACCTTAACAAATCTGAATAGCACCGTTTCGCAATTAGATAGTATCGTTGCAAAAGCAAACAACCCCACCGGTTCGCTGGGGCTGCTGCTGAACGACAAAAAATTGTATCAGAACCTCGAAAACACATCACGCAGCCTCAACATCCTGATGGATGATGTGCGCGTACACCCGCGCAACTACGTGAACATTTCGGTGTTCGGCAAAAAGAACAAGGGCGAGTACCTGACGGCTCCCCTGGTAGACTCTGCGAAATAATTGTCTGAATGAAGAAAGCTCTTGCATGCTGTCTGATCCTGTTGTGCGCCTTTTGTGCAGCTGCTCAAACCCGGCAGCCGGTCACGCCTCCGGCTTCCGATACGCCCCGCATCGTCGTGATCAGAAACGCAGACAAGTACGGCTCTGAAAAAATCGATTCCATCTATGAGCTGCGGACGGCCGTCGGTCATGTGTGTTTCCAGGATGGCAACACGCTCCTGTATGCCGACAGCACTGTACAGAACACACACCTCAATATCATCGAAGCATTCGGCAATGTACGCATCGACGACAACGACAGCATACACACCCGCTCTCAATACCTTATTTATTATATCGAAAAAAAGCTGGCCGTCCTCAAAAAGAATGTCAGTCTTACGGACGGCAAAGGCGTCCTCACCACCAACGAACTCACATACAATACAGCCTTCAAAACAGGCACCTACGTGAACGGAGGCAAGGTCGTGAACGGCAAGACCGTGATGACCAGCAAGGAAGCCACATACTATGCGGATCTCAAAGATGTTTACTTCAAGCAGAACGTAAAGCTGCGTGATCCTTCGTATGACCTGGATACGGATTCCCTGCTTTACAATACGCAGTCGAAGCTGGCGACCTTTATCACGAAGACGCATATACGCGACAGCAGCGGCAGCAATATCGTGACGTCGGAAGGCTTTTATAACCTGGAAAACAAGACTGCCCGTTTTGGAAAAAGAGCCACCATCGTAGACAAGGCGCTGACAGTGACCGGCGACAACATCGCGATCGATGATCGCACAGGGCAGTTTCAGGCAACAGGCAACGCCGTGATGATCGATACATCACAGGGCCTGACGGTAATGTCGAACGACATCAAAGCCAACCGGGCCGCCAATACATTCATCGCAACCCAGCATCCGCTGATGATCATCAAGCAGGACAACGATTCGCTGTACGTGTCGGCCGATACCCTGTTCGCGGGCCGCCTGAGCGATTTACCAGGATACAGCAAAAATGACAAGAAGGACTCCATCAAAGCGCCCAAAGTGGTCAACACAAAGGATACGGCGAACCGCAACCGCTATTTTCAGGCGTACCGGCATGTAAAGATTTTCAGTGACTCGCTGCAGGCCATGAGCGACAGCCTCTTCTACTCGGGCCGCGACTCTATCTTCCAGCTGTTTCACAACCCCATCGTATGGGCCAGCAGGAACCAGATCACGGGAGATACCATCTACCTGTATACGAAGAACAAACAAGCCGAACGCATGTACGTGTTTGAGAACGGGATGATGATCAACAAGACGGATGAGAACATGTACAACCAGATAAAGGCCAACACGCTCAACGGGTATTTCAAGAACGGAGAGGTCGATTACATGCGGGCCAAGGGTTCGGCTGAGAGTGTGTACTATGCCAAAGACGAAAGCAATGCGGTGGTAGGCATGAACAGCGCCACAGCAGATGTGATCGACATGTTCTTCCAGAAAAAAGAATTGCACCAGGTGGTGTATCGCAGTGACGTGGCCGGCACCATGTTTCCTTTCCGCCAGATACCCGACGACAAAAAGCTTCTCCGCAACTTCAAATGGCAGGAGGACCTTCGCCCTAAAACGAAGTACGAACTGTTTGGCAATTGATCTTTTCACGCAGATACAGTATGCGTGGCGTTCCTGAAATTCCCCGGTCCTGCCAGATCCGGAGAGCCATGTAAAGCCTCTTTGCACAGGTAAACCCCAAGCGCTAATTCTCTGTTAAATGGCCCTCCCTCAATAAGCCGATCACTGTATTTTCGTTCAAAATCTCAAACCATATTATGAAGAAAATACTGTTGTCGCTCGCGCTTCTGGTAGCTGTCGGTATTTACTCTGCCTCTGCGCAGAATTACAAACTCGGGTCCGATTACAAGCTTGGACTCGGTATCCGCCTCAGCAGTGCTGTTCCTACGCTCAGCAACTCAATTTCTGTGAAATATTTTATGAATGAGACCAACGCTGTTGAAGGACTCCTTTCTTTCGGCAGCAGGTTTGGTGTGGGCGCGCTGTATGAATTGCACCAGTCGCTGAACTCGCCCGGGCTGCAGTGGTTTTATGGTGGCGGTGGATATATTGGTTTCGAACATGGCAGCACCTATTTCGGCCCTACCGGCATTCTTGGTCTCGACTATAAATTCAGCCAGCTTCCCCTCAATCTTTCGCTCGACTGGAAACCGGAACTCAACATCATTCCAAAGATAGATTTCGTACCGGATGCCCTTGCGCTGACGGCCCGTTTTACCATACAATAAGTAATAGCCCTATCAATGGAAGAACAGGTAAGCGACCAGCACACCTGTAACGATACCTACCAGGTCGGCAAGCAGCATAACGGGTATCGAATACCTTGAATTTTTCACGCCCACGGAACCGAAATAAACGGCCACTACATAAAATGTTGTCTCCGTAGTTCCCTGGAAGATACCGGTGAGCCGGCCGACAAACGAATCAGGGCCATAGGTGTTCATGGCGTCTACCATCAGCCCTCTGGAGCCGCTGCCGCTGAGCGGCTTCATAAGGGCGGTTGGCAGGGCCGGCACGAAGTCTGTGTTCACGCCGAGCAATTGAAATAGCTGCTGAAAAGCATTGATGATATAAGCAAACACACCCGAGTTCCTGAGCACGCCGATGGCCACCAGCATCGCAACGAGAAAAGGGATGATCCGGACGGCCACTTCGAACCCGCCCTTTGCGCCTTCCACAAAACTTTCAAATACGTTGACCTTCTTTCGTGCTGCGCCGATCAGGAAAGCAAAGAAGAGCAGCAGGATCAGGCCGTTGCTGAGCAGAACGGAAAATAGCTGGAGGCTGGCCTGATCAAGCCGGGTGAGGTACCACACAAGGGCTGCGATGAGGGCGGAGATGCCGCCGATCCAGCCCAGCACCACCGGCTGCAGCAGGTTGATCTTCTGGCGGAAAGAAACCACGATCATAGACGCGATGGTAGCCACGAAAGTGACGATCATGCAGGGAATGAACACATCGGTGGGGTTGGCGGAAGCCGGCTTCACGGAGGCCCTGATGGCGATCACGCTGATCGGAATGAGGGTCAGTCCGCTCGCATGCAGACAGAGAAACATGATCTGGGCGTTGCTGGCCGTATCCTTGTTGGGGTTCAATTCCTGCAGGCTGTCCATCGCTTTAAGGCCGAACGGAGTGGCCGCATTATCGAGCCCCAGCAGGTTGGCCGAAAAGTTCATCATCATCTGCCCGATCACGGGATGGTTGCGGGGAACCTCCGGAAAAAGCTTTGAGAAAAAAGGCCCTACGATCCTTGATAAAAAACTGATGGCGCCTGCCTTCTCCCCGATGCGCATAAAACCCAGGAACAGCGACATCACACCCACCAGCTTCAGCGAAATATCGAATCCGTCGTTGGCGGATTTAAAGATACCATCCACCAATATCTTGAAGATTTCCTGGTCGCCGGTAACGGCCCATTTGATAAAAGCGATCACAAAACCGACCAGAAAAAAGGCCATCCAGATATAACTCAAAGCCATATTGCAGCGGGAGTTGATTGATGAGTTTAAAGGTAGTGAACGGAAACAAGATAAGCGTAAGTAAGCAATGATCTTGTATTATCTTCGCGGCCGGGAGAGAAGCTGTTCGTTGTTCCAAATCAGAAACAGGCTGACGGTAACCTGGTAACAAACAGCGCACAGCTTCCCTCCTGCCATCCATAAACGAAACATTACACATGTCATTAAAAGCGGGCATCGTAGGATTGCCGAATGTAGGAAAGTCGACCTTGTTTAACGCGGTGAGCAACAGCGCCAAAGCGCAGGCCAGTAATTACCGTTTCTGTACCATAGAACCCAATGTCGGACTGGTAGATGTGCCCGACGAACGGATCAGCATGCTGGCGGAGCTGGTGAAGCCCAACCGCACGGTGCCCACGCAGATCGAGATCGTTGACATTGCCGGACTGGTACGCGGGGCCAGCAAGGGCGAGGGATTGGGCAATAAATTTCTGGCAAATATCCGTGAGGTGGATGCCATCGTGCATGTGGTCCGGTGTTTTGAAGATGAGAACATTCTTCGCGATGAAGGGGCGATCAATCCGGTTGGCGACAAGGAGATCATCGATACCGAACTTCAGTTGAAGGACCTGGAAAGTGTGGAGAAAAAACTGAGTCGCACCGAGAAAATGGTGAAAACGGGCGATGCGAAAGTAAAGGCTGAGTACCTGGTGCTGAAGCAGTGTTATGAAGCGCTGCAGCAGGGCAAAAGCATCCGCGAGCTGAACCTGGCAAAGGAAGACCAGCCGGCCATTGCGGACTTGTTCCTGCTGACTGAAAAGCCAGTACTTTATGTCGCCAATGTAGACGAAGCGTCGATGCACACGGGCAATAAGTTTTCCAACATCCTTCGCGATGCCGTGGCAGGAGAAAATGCCGAAGTGATCGTGATGAACAATACCATAGAAGCCCAGATCGCCGAAATGGAAAACGCAGACGACCGTCAGCTTTTCATGGAAGAATACAAGATGAAGGAGCCGGCGCTCAACAAACTGATCCGCTCGGCCTACAAACTTCTCACTCTGAATACATATTTCACTGCCGGTGTACAGGAAGTGCGGGCCTGGACGATCCACGAAGGCTGGAAAGCTCCGCAGGCAGCCGGCGTCATCCACACCGATTTCGAAAAAGGGTTTATCAAGGCCGAAGTGATCGCCTATAACGATTTCATCAAATTCGGCTCCGAAACCTCCGCCCGCGAAAACGGCAAGCTCCGCATCGAAGGCAAAGAATACATCGTCAAAGATGGGGATGTGATGCATTTCAGGTTTAACGTGTAAGCCGGGAGCTTTCGTGATCGAAAGCCCGGCAAGATTGCACGATTAGCCAGGCGTGCTGCAGGTGAGCATTATACATGCACCGGTAGCACGCTTTGTTTTTTGTGTAGAGCAGGTTGAATGCAAATGAGCCAATGCCGAATAGATGTTTTTTGTCTGAACCGGCATTCAGGGATTGAAGCATGCTGGTTCTCCGGCTTCATTTGCAGATCGAACTGCCTTTGCGCACCACGGCGCATCACGGGAGTGTTAATTATACGCGTACACCCGGTGCTCCCCAGGTACGCCTGGCGGAGAAGCGGGTTTGCAATCAGTTATCATTTATCAGGTGAATCAGTTAATCAGGCAAATTCCGGTTCAGGCAAAAGACAACGATTCCCCGCTTAGATCCCCGCTCAGGTGCAGCAAGAGGTTGTGCGTGCAGCAGCGTGTTTGCGCCTGGCGAGGATGATTGCTATGGTTAAAACAAATCTTTTTTGCTCTTTTTTTAGCCTGCCTTTCTGTACTTATCCACATACGGTCTCCCATTTCTTATCACCGCCGCTGCCCGTAACAATATCTTACTGCTGATCGCATTGATCACACTGTTGTACTGCTTGCCTTCCCCTATCTTTCTATCGTGATATTCCCTGTACTCTTTGTTGCTCACAGACGCTGATCTGGCTCCCATGAACAGCATCCCCTTGAGCTCCTTGTTGGCCATCTTGTGAACCTTGTTGCGGCTCTTCACGCTCTTGCCGCTGCTCTGCTCGAACGGCGCCACTCCCGCATAGCTCGCCAGCTGCTTACCTGTTCTGCCGGCAGCAAAGTTCACCGTGCAGCACAGCAGGTACACCGCTATCACCTTGCCTATGCCTGGCACTGTGAGCAACAGTTTGTAATTGCTGTTCACTGCTTCATTGCCCGACACGATCTCCATGATTCGTTTCTCCACTATCTCCAACGACGCTTCCAGACCTTGCAGCGCCGCCTTGTGTGCCTGCTCCATGATGGCTTCCATTTCTACATCCTGTTGCCTTTTGAGTTCTGCCAGATACACCTTCGTGGAGGTGATCTGCCTGTCCAGCCGCTTCCTTGCATGTGCCAGGTCTTTAAGCCGCAACAGCTCCTGGTTCAGCACTGGGGAGGCTTTCAGTTCATCGGCATGGCGAAAGGCATACATACACAACCGCTCCGAGTCGATGCGGTCGTTCTTGGATCTGACGATGCCAAAGCTCCATTTGATGTGGGCGGCGTTGCCGATGTGCAGGGCCAGCTGCCTGTCGGAGCAGTACTGCCAGATCAGCCGGTGGTAGACGCCTGTGTTCTCGATGACCACCAGGGTGTTGTCATTGAAAGGGACCTTAAGGGCCCTGAGCCACTTATGAAAGGCTTTGATACCGGTAGGATCGTTTGAGAACCTGTCGGCAAGGACAGGTTCTTTGATGTGGTTGGTGACGTGCATGAGAGCCACGTCGAACCATTCTTTACTCACATCGATGCCCAGGAAAGAGCGGGTGTTTTTTTGCATACATTCGTTTTTGAAAGTAAAGTTTCAGACCAACCATTTTGCCCCATCGTCCGAGTCCTTGATAATGGGTCTTAAGCCCTAATTGCTATATGGACACCAAGGGAAAAAACCGGCAGGGGATTGTATCATCCTATAGGCATGAAAACCTTGACAAAAGGTAAATGCGTCCCTGCCGGGGTTGGTTTTATCCACACAAAAATGTGAATAGTAAAAGAAAAAAGTAGCAAAAAAGAAAAGGGTAGTAATAATAGTACTTGTATTAATATAAAATCTAATATAAACCTAAAGGACAAGAGTTTTGGAGGTGCTGGTGACAAAGGTGTTGAGGGTGCTGGTGACAGAAGTGTTGGAGGTGCAAGGGCTGCAAACCAGCTTTGGGTGCGGCTTTAACCCACCCCTACCCCTCCCGTGGAGGGGATTTGAGAGAGAAGAGCGGGCAGCCCCGCGGCAGCTTTCTTCCCTTTTCTCTCCCGGCCTTTGAAATGGGGCGTGAAGAAATTTACGGAATGGAGCGAGACCAAATGGCCTGCCATAGGCGGCCATTTGGTGCAACGGACACGCCCGGATTTATTCCCCTGCTCCTCCATGCAAAGGCCCAAACCCCTACTACTGCCGAATAAAACCATGTCCGTTGCCCGCGCAATGCCGTAAATCTTAGCCCCATTTCAAAAGCCTTGCATTTTTTGGTACTTTTTGTTGCAAAACAAAAAGTACACATCGACCCGCCTAAAACACATTATACCCCCAGCTCACATAATACACAGCCCCTACCGGCGGGTTGCCATACAGGGTGATGTAGTAGTGGTTCAGGAGGTTGGTGGCGCCGAGCTTCAGCAGGGAGTGGGCCTGGGGCAGCTTGTAGCTGATCTGGGCATCGAGGGTGCTGAAAGCGCTGACGTTGCCGTTCTTGAAGTCGGCCTGGGTATAAAACTTGTCCTGCCACCGGTATTGGGCGGCAAAACCCACGCGTTTTTCGAAACCAAACCCGCTGTTGGTGATGCCCAGGTTCATGCGGTATTTGGGCGTGTTGAAGTAAGTGGCAAACGCAGGGTCGTTGTTGTCGAGGTTGTCGGACGACAGGTTGAAGCTGGCTGTCAGGTTGCTTTTCAGGATGTAGTCAGCACCGATGCCGTAACCGTATACGTTCACGGTATTGGCGCTGTTGAGGGAAACGGAGTAGCCAGTGTAGCCGCCAGCCTGCAGCAGGCCGAGCGGGGTGCTGCTCTTCGACTGCAACACAGAAACCCTTCCGATGAAGTTCTTGTATTTGGAATAGTAGCCATACACATCGATCAGCAGGCGTTTGCCGTACAATCCTTTATAGCCGAGCTCAAACGAGTTGACCGATTCCGGTTTGTAGGTATTGAAGTTCTGCACCTTCAGCAGGGCGGGATTGGGTGCACCGGACAGTGCCGACACGCCGAAAGCCGTTACACTGGCAAGCGTGTACACCGGATTTGTGTTGAAATGATAGAAATCACGCAATTGGGGCAGCCCGCCGATCAGGATACCGGCGCCCGTGTTGAGGTTGATCCACTGGTTCTGGTTGGAAGGGAACCGGTAAGCGTTCTGGTAGGAAGCCCGGATGTTCTGGTCTTTTGCCACCGAATATACGGCCGAGAAGCGGGGCGTGAATTTTCCTTTGAAGTTGTCGTTCTTGTCGTAACGGATAGAGGCGGTCAGCTTTAGTTTGTCATCCAGCACTTTTTTAGCTGCCTGTACATATACGCCGTATTCATTGGTGTTGATGCGGCCCGCACTGTCGGCAAACAGGGTTCCCTGCGAGTTCAGCACGAAGCGGCGCCAGCTGGCGCCTACCAGCACTTCCGCAAACTTTACGGCATCGGAGAGGTTGTACTGGCCCTCCGTCTGGTACAGCAGGGTACGGTCGAGGAACTTGCCACCACGCGGGATGGGGATGGAGATCACCTGGTTCAGAATGGTGTTGAACTGGTCGGTACCGGGAACCGGGCGGCCTACATCGGCCGAATTACGGGCAATGTTGTTGGCGGCTGCTGGGTTGGCGCCGGCCAGCCGGGCCTGCAGGTAAGCGCCTGCATATTGCGGAAACCAGCTGCCGGCTGCGTTGACTGCGTTGTAGCTGGGTTTCCACGCTTCGTTGAAGAGCTGGCTGGTGATGGTGGCGTTGTATGCATCTCCCGAATTTTCACGGGTGGTATAGCTACGCAGGAACCAGTTCTTGCTTTTAAACTCAAGTTTATACTGTCCCACCTTCAGGTTTTTCAGCGAGTAGCGGTCGCTGCCCGTATACACCGAGTTACCGGTACCGTAGTTGCCGGTGAGGGATGCTTCGATGTTCGGCGTGATCTTGTAATACAATCCGCCCGACAGCTTCACGTTGAGGGTAGTGTTGTTGATCATATCGACTTCCCGGTAGCCGGTGCGTGATACGTTGAACGGCTGTACCCCGTCGCTCGCCAGGATCGCATTCACCGCAGGGGTTAGCGCCGGATTGGCCGCCTTGATCTGCGCACCCGCGCCCGCCAGGAACGGTGTACCGGTGGAGGTGATGTTGAGCGAAGTTTCATCCCCGTACAGGTTCACCCCATTGTAGTTGGGATCGGAGGAGCGGGTGCCGGCGATCACTTTTCCATCGGTTCCCTGTCCGGTAGAATTGGCAGAATCGCTTGCCAGCCAGTCTTTCGCCTGTACAAACTGTGCGTTGATCTTGAACGCGAATTTGTCACTGACCTTTTTAGCCCACCGGAAGCTCCAGTCGTAGTAAGGTGATTTGCGTACCGGGTCGTTTACGTTCGTGTGCATGATGCCCTGCTTTACCTGCATGCTGAACCCCTGGAACTCGAACGGGTTCTTGCTGTTGATGAGCAGGGTGCCGTTCATACCGCCCGAACCATACAGCGCGGAAGAGGCCCCGGGCAACAGTTCCATGTTGTTTACATCTAGTTCGGTAAGCCCCACTACCGAACCCACGGAGAAGTTCAGTCCGGGCGCCTGGTTGTCCATGCCATCCACAAACTGGTTGAAACGGGCATTGCCGCTTCCGTTGAAGCCGCGGGTAGTCAGCGAGCTGAACGTTAAACTGGCAGTCGTAACATCTACCCCTTTCAAAGTGCGTATGATGTCATAATAACTTGTGGCGGGCGATACGCGGATATTGGCCGCCCCTACTCTTTCGATCGACACCGGTGATTCGAGGATGCGCTCCGGCAAGCGGCTGGCGGAAACAACGACCTCTGAACCCAGGGAGGAACCCGGTGTCAGCGTTATATCGAGCGGGGCGGAGGTATTGCTTACCTCCACTTCTTTTGCTTCAAAGCCAATGGAACTAAAAATGAGCGTAAAAGGCGGTTTCCGGTTGGTGACCAGCTGAAACACTCCCTTGTCGTTTGTATAAGTGCCCGACGAAGTGCCTTTCAGCAGCACGGAAACAGCGGAGACAGCCTCCCTGGCAGAACCGCTTTTTACGGTACCGGTAAGGGTGATATTCTGGGCAAAGCAAACGAGCGAGCACAGGCTGGAAACCAGCACTGCAAGGAGGTAGCAGTAGCCTTTTTTCATATTGGCAGTTTTAGAGATTGAAGAGCAAAATACAGATTGTAAGGTGGATACGCTAATATTTTTTCAGGTATTTGTTCCCTTGCCGCTTCCCGTTTTTTGGAATTGGCCATGTCGGCAGGCGTCGGTATTTTAGCGGTATGTCGTATCAGTTTCCACACCAAACGGGCTTCTACAAAGGCAAGGTCAGAGACGTGTATTCTATAGGCGAGGAGCTGCTGGTGATGATCGCCAGCAACCGCATTTCCGCCTTCGATGTGATCCTTCCCGCCCCTATCCCCTACAAAGGCCAGGTGCTGAACCAGATCGCGGCCTACATGCTGCACGCCACAAAAGATATTTGCCCGAACTGGCTGCTGGGCACACCGGCGCCTACCGTGGCGATCGGTAAAAGATGCAAACCGTTTCGGGTGGAGATGGTCGCTAGGGGAAACCTGACCGGTCATGCCTGGCGCACTTATAACAGCGGACAGCGCCTGGTCTGTGGCGTGCGCATGCCCGACGGCATGAAAGAGAATGATTACTTTCCTTCCCCCATCATCACGCCTTCCACCAAGGCCGACGTGGGGCATGATGAAGACATCTCCGGTGATGAGATCATCCGCCGCGGACTTGTGAGCGGAGACGATTACCAGGTGCTCGAACAGTACAGCCTGCTTCTTTTCCGCCGCGGTAAAGAGATCGCAGCAGAGAGAGGACTGATACTGGTGGATACCAAATATGAATTCGGCAAGATAGGCGACACCATCTACCTGATGGATGAGATACACACACCCGACAGCTCCCGCTATTTCTATGCAGACGGCTATGAAGAACGCCAGCAGGCAGGGGAAAGACAAAAACAGCTGAGCAAGGAGTTTGTGCGGGAATGGCTGATCGCCAACAATTTCATGGGCAAGGAAGGACAGGAAGTGCCGCGCATGAACGAAGAATGGATCCAGACGATCTCGGGCAGGTACATCGAGCTGTATGAGAAACTGATCGGCGAAACTTTCAAACCCGAACACCTGAGCGATGAAGAAGCGTACCGGCGGGTAACGGATGCGCTGGCCCGGCTTTAATACAAACTATACTGCGCCCCTTCTCCGGCGTGATTTGTTGAACAGCATCACACCAGTCTGTTTACCCTTGCGCAATTCTATCTGATCTTCTTCCGGCAGGTGAACCACATCGGTGCATGCCTGGCTGCAGCAACCGTCGTACTGCCGGGCACATTCCTCGCACTGGATAAATAAGAGGTGACAGGCCTCGTTGCGGCAGTTCACATGGGTATCGGCGGGCTTGCCGCACTGGTGGCAATGGGCGATGATATGATCGCTGATGCGCTCGCCGAGTCGGTCGTCGAACACAAAATTCTTTCCCGCAAATTTATTGGGCAGCCCCTTTTCACGCACGGAGTGGGCATAGTTGATAATGCCGCCTTCCAGGTGAAACACATTTTTAAATCCACGGTGAAGCATATACGCACTGGCCTTTTCGCAACGGATACCGCCGGTGCAGTACATGATGATGTTCTTGTCTTTATTCTCTTCCAGCATGCCGGCCGCCATGGGCAGCTGCTCCCGGAACGTATCGCTGGGAACTTCCACCGCATCGGCAAAATGCCCTACTTCATATTCGTAGTGGTTGCGCATATCCACCACGATGGTATCCGCATCTTCGGTCAGCCGGTTGAACTGTTCCGCATCCACATATTTTCCTTTCCGGCTCATGTCGAATGCCGGGTCTTCGATGCCGTCGGCCACGATCTTGTCGCGCACCTTGATCTTGAGCACCCAGAACGACTTGCCATTGTCGTTCACAGCCACATTGAGCCGCACGCCGCTCAGTTCGGGAATGGAATAGAGATAGTCCTGAAAAGGAAGAAAAAGGGATTCGGGTACGCTCACCTGGGCGTTGATGCCTTCCGCCGCCACATAGATGCGACCAAAAACTTTCAGCGGATAAAGCCTGCTGTACAGCTCATCGCGGAACAAGACCGGTTCGGCGATGGAAAAATACCGGTAAAAAGAAATGGTCCTGCGCGGCTCTGTTTCCTGGTACAGCCGTTCCTTCAATTCTTTCTGCGACACCCTGTTGTGTAATACTGCCATAATGATCTGCTGCAAAGATACAAAAGAGAAGATCGTGCGAACCAGAAAAGAGCCTGGTGACCGATGCGCCTGACAGGCGATGACAAGTATCAAGATTTATATGCGTGCAAACATTTTTTTGTCTGAACCTGGATTTATAAGATTGAAAAAATGATCCTGACAGGGACATTGCTTACAATCATCCAATCCCAGGAAAATCAGATAGATCAGCTCAATCCAGGTTCAGACAATTGATCGTTCTAAAACGTATTTAGCGTGTAGTCATCGCCTGTCAGGCTAGTCAGTCTATCAAGCTATTTTCTGGTTCAGCCCCCTAATTTCCCAGAAACGCTCCCTGAAAGCCGATCCGGATGGCGCTGAACGGGGCGCGGCCGGTGGAGAAGGATTGGACAAAATCGAAGCGCAGGATCTTTAGGATGTTTTCCAGACCGGCGAAAACTTCTACGTAGTTGTTTTTCGGGTTTACGTAGAAACTGTTGGTGCCCGACACCAGGTACCAGTTCAGCTTTTGCAGCAGCGGTATCTTGCCGGTTAACAGGCCGCCGAAATGGTGTTCGGCATTCAGTGTGGTGTAGATATTGGTGGCTGTGCTGTTGAGGTAGTAGGGAGCCAGCTGAAAACTGCGGACATAGGCGCCCGCAAAAATGGACTGGTTGCCGTCGAAATGCTGGTAGTCGGGGAACTCTACTTTGGTGGCATGGATGAAGCCGCCGAAGGCCACCCTGTAGCTGAACTTGCCCGCCAGCTTCAGGTTCAGGTTGTCGCTGATGCTGAAGCGCCATTTGTCGTAGTTGACATCACTGCCCAGCACACCGTCGTACCCCCGTGTATAGTTCAGCTGCAGCCGCGGGTATTTGGATCCGATGCTGATCTTCCGGTCGGGGAACTTGATGTAACGTGCCCCCGGCTGCCAGGTCAGCGTGAACGAGCTTATGAGCGCCTGGTGCCGCGTAATGTTGCGGCTGATCCTTTCCACCGGGAAATTGGGCGTGAACTCCCGGTAATGCACATCACGGATCTTGAAATTGGTACTGTTTTCCAGGGGCGAGCGGTCCTGATACTCGAGAAACCCCTGGAAGGTAAGGCCGTCACCGATCCCCTGGGTGTAGGCCGCCCGGCCAAACCAGGCTTCATAGATCTTCATCAGGTTGCGCTTTTCAAACAAGGTGCTGTAGGAGTTGGTGAGGGCGCTGATCGGGTTGTCGTTGTTGAACTGGAACACCGTTCTTCCCCCACTCACCGAAAACGCAGAATAATATGCCTTTCCGAATGCATACCCGGCCCGCAGCGATCCGTTCAGGTGCCCGTTGCTGAACCCGTACCGGATGGTGGGTGACAACACAAACGCCTTCCTGCTTTCCCGGATGCTGTCGAGCCGTTTGGTATATATTCCCTGGAGGTTTAACGCCCAGCCTTCCACCGTGTTGTAGCTCACGGCGTTGATGACCGGGTTCAGCGAATATGATTCGCGCCGGCTTTGGCGCTGGAACGATTGTCCCAGCAACAGGAAAGCAGGCAGATTGATCTTGTTTCCTTTTTTATCGATCGAATCCAGATAGGCCGCAGTGGCATGGACTTTTTCAATGCTGTCTTTTTTGTGATAATCAAGCAGCTCTTCCGTTTGCAACGGCACCGGCCTGATCGAATCCCAGAATTCACCCGTGCGTTTGTTTGAGCTGTCGGTGAAAGTGAGGTAAATATTATCGAAGAACTTCTTGGGGAATACCGGGTGGATGTCGAAACCCGAATAGATGTTTACAAAGCTTCCGTATGCTTCCAGTCCGAAGAACTTCGCGGCGGGATAAAGCACCTGGCTTTTGATCACCCAGATATCTTTTTCCAGCGGGATGTACAGCTGCTCTATTTGCAGCGTGTCGAGAATATCTATCTGCGATTCTTTGGTCACCCGCAATTGCAAACTGTGTATGCGCCAGTCGTTTTCCGTGATGTTGATGAAGCCCGAAAAAACCGGGTCGTATTTCCGGCGTGGGATCACTTCGATCTTGTTGATCTCTTTTCCATCTTCAAAGAACACGCCCCTGAATTTATACCGGTAATAGTTGAGTGCATTCGACGCGATGGGCGACACAAAGCCCCGCCTATTCAGGTTTTGGGCGATGTTGATGTTGTTCTCGTAGAATGAAATGAACTGCGGATGGCTCAGTCCGAACCCGTCGCTCTCGCCGCTCACCTTGGTGGATGTTACGTCTATTTTTGCTTTGCCGGGTTTCTGCACCGAATAGGTGGCCATGCTTTCAGTTAGATAGAGCATGCGGGGCTTGCCCGAATCGGCCCCGCCGTCACCAAAGTCCAGGGTCTGACCGAAAAATTTCTTCGGCGTGTTTCTCAGCCGCAGCTGTCCCTTGGTATACACCTGACACTGGAAAGCGCTTACCTGGTTGAGGTAATAATCCCTTTTCCTGATGGCGTTGCGGATGATCTCATAAGCCGGGTCTTCGCCACCGGGCCTGATGACAACTTCTTTCATACTGGTCTGCTGCAGGGCCAGCGTGAAATTTATCGTGAGGTCGGCTGAAGTTACCGTTGCCGTTTTTTCCGTCCGTTCATATCCCACATACTGGCATACCAGCGTATACCTGCCCGGGTCGAGCTCCAGAAAAAATTTCCCTTCGCTGTTGGCCGTGGTACCGGTACCGGTTCCCTTTACAAGTACGGAAGCATATCCCAGCGGATGCCCCGCCTGGTCGGTGATGGTGCCCGATATCCTGCCGGCCAGCGCGGCTGTACAAAAAAGCAGGAAGAGACTGACCAGCAGGGTTCGCATAAAATAAGTTGAATAAATTATCAGGCCACCGGGTGAGGACATGAGGAAGAAAGCCCGCAGTTAATAGGTTCGTTGCTTCGCCGGTATCCTGCGTGCAAAACTGCCTGTAAGCGCCGCAAAACCCGCTACCAGCGCGCCGATTAGGGCGGAGACCAGCATCAGCAGGAAAGCGTTCTCGGCTTTAAAAATAACGACCGATATCTTTCGCGCCAGCAGGTGGTTGTTACCGCTGCTGATCATGAACGCAAACGCAAACCACAAAATAAACAGCGCCAGGAACCCGGTAAGAAAAGCGGTGGCCGGCCGTTGCGGAATAGACAAAGACACCAGAAAGGCCACAACTGCAATGGTCCACCAGGGCAGGTAGAAACCGGCCAGGAGGCTGAGCAGGGCGATGAGGATAAGGGAAACGATGAATTTTTTCATGCAGTGAGGTATTTTAAAGACACATTGCGCACGCAGGCGATCTTTTTTTTATCCTTTGGTAAAATGCATTTTCCACTTGATGTGCGGGTTGGCGGCATCCCCCTTTTTCATCACGAACAGGGGGTAATACTGCCCCTGCTGCCAGGTAGTGATAAAATTATCATAGTACACGCTGCCCGGATTGCCGCTTTGTCCGCCGGGGAACACCCCGTAGGCTTCCGTCTGCGGACTCAGCTGCACGATCATGCGCCAGCTGGGACCATGATTGGGTTTTGTGGCGTTGATGGAATAAACGCCTCCACCGGTGTTTATATGCTGCCTGCTGAGGGAGGGCAGCGACAGCAGGTGATTGATGTGGGTATCCTTGAACTGGTACCACTGCAGCTCGTTCCTTGCATTGGCTTCCTGCAGCACAGGCAGGGCGCGTTGAAGCGCGAGCATGATATCTTCCTGCAGTGTTTCCTTGCGGGGCGTACGGATGTCGTCGAGGAAACGGTAAGCGGAGTCGTGGAGGATGCCTTCTGCGAGCGTACTTTCGTACGGCAGCTTATAGGTAGTGAGCCCGGCAAACTCGTCTTCATATACCACCGTTTTCAGGCTGTCATAAAGAACGTTGAACACACTGGCCCCTTTTTCCTGCGGGTCGTTGTAGCCATCCCAGGTCTTTAGCAGGTTCCAGTATTCCTTTGTAGGCCCAGTCACTTTGCTTTCGTCCACTGCTTTGAGGAGGCGGGGCAACACGGAGCCGGCGAGCACATTGAAATTGTTGGTCTGCAGTTTCATCATATCCTGCGGGGTGATCTGTTGCATGGAAGTGAGCTGCTGGTTGATGTACAAGCCCCGGTAAGGCGCAAACGAACCTTCGAGCACGTAAGGATAAGTGGAGTCTGCCGGTACCTGGTTGGCGCTGCTTACAAAGCCCCTGGCCGGGTTCACCTGGTGCGGGTTTTCGTTTTGCGGAATCATGCCCTGCCACATGTAACTGCTGTCGGTACCAGGCATCACAAACTCACCCTGCCGCCGCCATTTGGCCGGGAACTCCCCCTGCGCCCACAAGGCGATGTCGCCGTTCTTGGCGGCGAAGATGCAATTCTGCCCAGGGGTGTGAAAATTCTTGATGGCGTTGAGATAGTCATCGTAGTTGCGGGCCCGGTTCAATCCGTAAAACACCTTTACTTCATTGCTCGGATCGTGGGCCTTCCACTTTACGGCGTAATACTTCCCGTCGGATAGCTTGCCTGCGTATTTCGGTTCAAACATGATGGGTCCGAATACGGTATAAGCAACCGTATCTACCATGTCGGGTTTGTTCTTTATATGGATCCGTTCAAGCCTCAGCTTGGCGTCTACCCAGCTTCCATTGAAATAGTACTGGTGCTTTGCCGGGTTGTACTGTATCTCATAGTAATCTCGCACATCGCGACCGGCATTCGTGAATCCAAAGGCACAATTGTCGTTGAAGCCGATGGCTACTCCGGGCGAGCAGGGAAAGGAAGCGCCGTACACGTTCATTGTGGGTGTCTGCAGCTGGATCTCGTACCAGAGTGAAGGCAGGTTGAGCCCCAGGTGCGGGTCGTTGCACAGGATGGGATAACCGCTTTTTGTTTTGGCGCCGCTGACTGCCCAGTTGTTGCTGCCGTTCTCCCGGTCTGGTTTGAAAGGCTCGGAAGGCATGGGGCCGGCTTCCTTTTTATACCTGAAGTAAAGCGAGTCGGCATCGGAGGGCTGTACCGGTATAATGGAAGGGCGATCATACACGGTGCCTTTGGGAATGATCGGGTCTACAAAATCTTCGTACAGCGGGTACAGCTGTTCGTACATCTCTTTGGTAAAGGCGTTGCGGGCTTCGGTGTATTCGAAATCGCTTTCATACCCGGCCAGGTCGAACGACATAAGCTTGAGGAACAGCGCGATCTTCAGGTTGTTCCAGGGTTCGGGTTTAAAACCCAGCAGCTTGTATTCGAGGGGCATGGTGCTTTCTGTCAGCCCGCCGATGTAGGCGTTCACGCCGGCGGTGTAAGCATCGCAAAACTCTTTGCTTACCGGGTCTGCCTCCATCATCTGCAGCGACTTCTCCGCGCCGTATGCCATGCCCAGCCGCCGGAAATAGCGGTCTACCTTGTTCAGGATGCTACGGCCCCCGGTGCTGTCTCCCAGCACTTCGCTGAGCCGGCCGGCGGCGGCGCGCGTCTGAAAATCCATCTGGAAGAGCCTGAACTTTGCATGCAGGTAGCCTTCCGCGAAATAGGCATCGGCATCCTGCTCGGCAAATACATGCGGCACGAGCCGGTCGTCCAGGTACACTTCCGCATTGCCTTTCAACGCGGGGAGCACGAGTTCGGCATTGTAATTTTCATTGGCGGCTTCGGCATTCTGCCAGATACCCTGCTGCGGGCTCAGGAGTTTGCCGAGCGGCGCCTGCAGTACATACGACGTGTTCAGCAGGCCGATCAGCACAAGGGTAATGATGGCAAAGAGAAGAAAAGGACCAATTCTCATATGGTGGATTTGGTAATGCTTAAAAGTAGACTAATTTTTATAGAATTAAAAGGTGATCTCCCTCTTGCCTGGTATCTTATTCGCTCCCGATGCAAGCAGGTATCCTGATCTATAACCCCAAGATATCCGTCAGCAATTCCTGCACTTCATCGGCGGTATTGAAAGCATGCAGCACGATGCGCAGGCGCTCCTCTCCCCGCGGAACGGTCGGATACAGGATGGGCCTGATGTCCCATCCCTTATTTTGCAACTGCGCGGCCACAGCTTTCACTTCGCTGTTGCCCGGTATGATGATGCCCTGCACGGGGGTGCGACTTATCAGCAGGCGATAGGGCAGGGTGGCCGATTGAAAGAGGGTGATCAGCTGTTCGAGGTGCCTGCGTTCTTCGTCGAGGTAAGGGAAGATCTGGTAGGCCGCTTCGATGGCCGCCACGCTCATGGGTGGCAGGGCGGTCGTGTACATAAAAGGCCGGCAAAAATTAACGAGAAAGCATTTGAGCGTTTCGCTCCCCAGCACCACGGCGCCATGTGCGCCGCAGGCCTTTCCAAACGTATGGATGCGGGCGAAACAGGCCTCCTGCAGACCAAGCTCCTGAACGAGTCCGCCCCCCTGCTCCCCGATCACGCCGGTGGCATGGGCTTCGTCTACGATCAGGTTGGCCTCGAAGCGGGCGCAGAGAGCGGCGATCTTTTTTAACGGGGCTAGGTCGCCGTCCATCGAAAACACCGATTCGGTGACTACGAAGAGGTTGCCGGTGGCAGCTTTCAGCTTTTTTTTCAGGTCGTCCGTATTGTTGTGCTGGAAAGAGTAAGACTGCGCGTTGCTCAGGCGGATGCCGTCGCGAAGCGAAGCATGGATCAGGTAATCATAAACGATGGTGTCTCCCCGTTGCGGCACCGCGCTCAGGAGGCCGGTATTGGCATCGTAGCCCGAGTTGAAGAGGAGCCCGCACGGTGCCTCATGAAAGTCAGCAATGCTTTTTTCGGTCTTTTCTATAAGCGGGTAGTTGCCTGTCAGCAGCCTGGAACCGGTGCTGCCGGCCGGTAGCAAGCGGTCGGGATGGCCTGCGAGGTATTTCTCGATCAGCTGGTTGCGGGTGATGCCCAGGTAATCGTTGGAACAAAAATCACGGGTACCGGCCGCCTGTTTCAGTTGACGGTAAGCATCGAGCTGTTTGCGTTCGAGCAGTTTTTTTAACAAAAAATCTTCTGCCAAGCGATCTGTTTCTTTGGACAAAGAACGGAAAGATTTTAAACTTGCACCGGGGTTTCCCTTTAATTTTGTTGGCATGAAAACGGCGGAAGAGCAAAAAAATATCCTGGGGTTACAGCTGCCTACTGATCCGCGCTGGGTAGACCTGGCCAGCATCTCGCTGGAGGCGATCCTCACCGATCATGCCTGGTGCGAACAGAAAGCCGCTTCTAGCTGTATTTCGCTCATCCAGCGGTATCCCGAAAAAACAGCGCTGGTGCAGGAACTTTCGCCCATCGTCACGGAAGAATGGGGTCATTTCAGGATGGTGATCGCCGAACTGAAAAAGCGGAACCTGCAGCTGGGCCGGCAGCGGAAAGATGCATATGTGAATGAACTGCTGAAATTCCAGAAAAAGGACGGCTCGCCGCAAGACGGGCTGCTCGACAAGCTGCTGATCTTTGCACTGATAGAGGCCAGAAGCTGCGAGCGGTTCAAGCGCCTGAGCGAGGGGCTCGAGGATGAATACCTGCAGCATTTCTACCGCCGTTTCATGGAAAGCGAGGCCGGGCATTACCACCTTTTTATCGGGCTGGCCGAAACCTATGTGGAACACGACAAAGTGCGCCGCCGCTGGAAGGAATGGCTGGCCTATGAAGCGGACCTGATGACACGCATGGAAGTCAGGGGCGACCGCATGCATTAGCAACAGCCGGCAGTGAGAACGCATCAGACATAACCAAAACGCATGAACGAAACTACTGTACAAAAGGCAGCCGCCCAGTTCGGATCGGGCATACCTGTGATCGAAAAGCTGGGCAACGGCCTGATCAACCGCACCTACAAGGTCACGTTCACGCCCGACCAGCCGTCCATCGTGCTGCAATGCCTCAACCAGCGCGTGTTCAGCCGCCCCGAAAACATCATCCTCAATTACCGGCTTATCTACAATCACCTGCGGCAGGAAGCCTCTGCCGAAATCCCCTCGCTGGTACTATCGCACCACCACAAAGATTACTGGATCGATGCGGACGACAACGTATGGAAAGCTACGCAGTTCATCCCCGATTCGTATACACGCAAAGTGGCCGCTACCACCGGGGAAGCGGGTTCCGCCGCATCCTGTTTCGCGGGCTTTATCCGCTCCCTCACCGGGCTTGATGAAAATCTGCTGTACAAGCCCCTTCCCGATTTCCACAACCTGGAACTTCGCTACCGGCAGTTCGAGGAAGCCATCACGGGTGGCATGATAATGCGCCTGCTGCGCGCCACGCACGTGATCTCCGAGCTGCGCGACAGAAAGCACCTGGTCGAATATTTTCTGCGCCTCAAAGACAACCCCGGCTATCCCATCCGCCTGATGCACCACGACGGAAAGATCAGCAACATCCTCTTTCATACCGAAACCCGCGAAGCGATCTGTCCGATAGATCTCGACACCGTGATGCCCGGCTACTTTTTTTCCGACATCGGCGACCTGATCCGCACGCTGGCCTGTACCGAAGACGAAAACAGCACCGCCTGGGAAAAGATCGCCATCGAGCCGGCTTATTACCATGCGCTTGTCGACGGCTACCTGCACGCCGCGCCCTTGTTCACCCCCGCCGAAAAAGCCGACATCCATCTCAGCGGCCTCCTGATGACCTACATGCAGGCCCTGCGCTTCGTCACCGATTTCCTCAACAACGACATCTACTACCAGACCACCTACCCCGAACAAAACCTCAACCGCGCCTTGAACCAGCTGATCTTGCTGGAGCAGCTGGAGGCGTTTTTGGGGAGGGAGGTTGGAGAAGGGGCTGCAATAAGTTAAACCCATCACGAATATTACTATTTGAAGGATGAAACACGAATTTGAAACCCGTGTTTTCACTGCTTTTACCTAAGTGACGTTGTGATAGTTTTGAGCATGCAAAATTCTGTTTAAATAAGTTTTACATCCCATCCTCAACGCGTGCCATTCGGCACGGGAGGAAGCTTTACTTAATATTTCCGGCAAAAAAACAGGCGTTGATTCCTGCTTTCTTCTAACCATTCAAACGGCACCTCTATATCGTTACGTTTTGATGATTGTACCTCTTACAAATTGTAATTGGTGGCAGGTTTCTGGTACTCATATGATGTAAAATTTATGAGGTGCTTCTCACCCACCACCCTTAAAATATGCCGTCTCCTTTCCAAAATCAATGTATCCATGCGTCTGCTGCAACGCTTGTATACGGGATTGCATGCCGGATAAAAATCCCTGGTGGGCCTGGGTGCCGGGGTGGGATGGGTGGTGTTTGAATGCGGTGGTGATCTTTTGGATCTCTTCGAGGAGGGCCGACTCGGTGGGGGCGAGATAGGCGGCGGCAAAGCGGTCGAAGACGTATTCGGTGGCGGCGTAGTTGGGATGCACGAGGTCGATGTCGTAAAAGCGGTAATCGCGCAGCACGTCGATGACGAGCTCGTAGGCGGGGAAATAATAGCAATGCGGATGCCGGGCCACGATGTCGTGAACGGCCTCGATCAGGCGGGCCTTGCTGCGGTTGTTTTCGGTGACACCCTCGCGGACATGCCTCACCGGACTGATCGTAAAAATTGTTTTGAGGCGGGGGTTGAATGCGGATAGCTGCTGCAGGCAGTCTTCGATGGTGTCGAGGATGTCAGGGATAGACACCATGTGTTTCTGAAACCACTGGGCGGGGGCGCGGTGACAATTGGCCACCGGCTCTCCGGCGGGCTGCAGGCGGTAAGAGAATGCCGTGCCCAGTGTGATGATAAGCCACTCGGCCTCTGCCAGGAACCGGTGCGCTTCCCCGCGCGATTGATTGATGTTTGCCAGCACCTCCCCTGCATGCTGCCCGGAAAACTTGGAATGATGCTGCCAGCTTTGCCACAGCTCATTCAGAAAGAACAGATCCTTCTCCCCTGCCGGCTTGTTGCCGATATAAGACAGCAGGCTGCTGCAAACACTTTGCGCATCAAACAGGATCCCGTTCGGATTTTGTAAGGTGGAGAACTTCAGGTCCGCCAGCCGGTTGCCGATGTGCTGCGTAAAACAGGAACCAACCAGCAGGATACGGTCCCGGTGCCGTACCGGACCCTCCGGAGAAGGAATGGTTATGTCAAGATGGAACTTCATAAGGAAAATGGGATCATGTCTTTACTGAAACAGCCGGTTGGCAAAGGAAAGACTTTCCTGCAAAGCCTCCTGGTTAAAATCGGGAAGCGCCTGCCGCGATGAAAAAAGCCCGATCAGCCATTCACTGTTCATATTGCCTACCAGCGCATCGCCCGCCATCGGACAACCACCAATGCCCTTCAGCGCACCATCGAACCTGCGGCAGCCGGCATTATAGGCAGCATCTGCTTTTTCCTGCCAGTTAGCAGGGGTAGAATGCAGGTGCACTCCTATCTGCACCCGGGGCAGGTGCTCAACGAGATAGCCGGTGATGCCGCCGACCTGCTCCGGCGTGGCCAGTCCGACCGTATCGGCAAGCGAAAGAATCGAGATACCCAGCGCCGACAGCTTATCCGCCCATTCAAACACCAGCTCTTTCGAATAAGGATCACCGTAAGGGTTGCCAAACCCCATCGACAAATAGACCACCAGCCCTTTCCCGCGCGTCACACACAGTTCCTGTATCTCTTTCACGCGTTCCAGCGATTGGGCAATGGAACTGTTGGCGTTGCGCTGCTGAAATGTTTCGGAAAGGGAAAACGGATATCCCAGGTAATGAATGGCTTCGTATCCTGCCGCTTCCTCCGCGCCCCGCGGGTTGGCCACAATGGCCAGCAGCTTTGTGTCTGTACCGCTCAGATCCAGTTCCCCGATCACCTCCCGGGTATCGGCCATCTGGGGGATCGCTTTGGGCGATACAAAACTACCGAAATCAAGTGTGTGAAACCCGACCTGCAACAAGGTGTTGAGATAACCGATCTTCTCCCGGGTCGGGATGAAATTTTTCCAGCCCTGCATCGCATCCCGCGGGCATTCAACCAGCTGCACTCTGTTTGTCATACATTCAAAGGTATCATGATTTTCAGCGATGATCAGCAACGCGGAGCAAGCAGAACAACCCAGGCTCTGAAAGGCACCGGATCACATGGGGCTGTTCCATGGCAGGAGGCACTATGGGTGGGGTTGACAGTAATGATCCGCACTATGGAGGTTTGCACAGCCACGGGAGTCATGGGGGCGGAAGCGGCTGCTCAGGTTGCTCCTTTTCCGGATGCGGCGGGGGCAACTGACAAAAAAAGGGCAGGTGTTTCCACCCACCCTCAAAAAGGTAAAGATAAAGCCCTTTCCCGGATTTTAATAGCCCGGATTCTGCCGGCCGATCGTACCGCTCGCCAGCCGCGGGTTGTTGTCGATCTCCTGCTGGGGGATCGGCAGCAGTTCATCACGCCCGGCCTTGAAATAAGTCAGCGGTTCGGTGGTGAAATATTTTTTGACCCTCCACCGTAAAATATCGCGGTTACGGATCTCTTCATCACCCAGCTCCACCATCTTCTCATGCATGATCGCAGCGATCACCTGGTCTTTGGTCGTGGTCGGATACTGCGCTGTAGGGTAGACCGGCATCGCCACACCCGGCCGGGTCCTGATCTGGTTCAGGTAAGTGACCGCCTGTGCCAGATTGCCGGTTTCCACCTCGCATTCGGCCAGCATCAGGATCACTTCCGCAAAGCGGATCATACGCTGGTTGTTTCCGCCTCCTGCGCGGGTCGGACCATTATCCGAAGCGGTCTTGCCATATTTGTAGATCGTCATGAACTTGCGCCAGCTGATCTTTTTGGTGACGCCGTTCACCACAGACGCATTGCCGTTCTGGTCAGCATCCGTGAGCGCCGATTTGCCGTTGTTGTACAGGTCGCCCGACTGGTACACCGACTGCGAAAAACGCGGATCGGTTTTGGCAGCCCCGGTGGCCGTATTCTCAAACTCGTTCAGGTACCTGTTGGAAGGGATCAGGTTGCGCCAGTCGATCGGCGAATACTCCTGGTTACGCGTTGTACCCTGTGAGGTGCCGCCCGCCAGGTCGCCCTGGTAGCCCCAGTTGAAGCTGTTGGTCACATTCTCGAAAAAGACGGCTTCCCAGATAGACTCCTTGTTGAACTCTGTTTCTTCCAGGAAATTGTTTGTGTAAGGCACCGAATTAATATCGTACTGTCCCGAATTGTACACATCGAGCAACGCCGCTTTGGCGCTGGCATAATCGCCTTTCTGCATGTACACGCGGCCCAGCATGGCATTGGCCGCACCTTTGGTCACCCTGCCCAGGTCAGCCCCCGAATAGGACGGCAGCAGCACGGCGGCGGCATCCTTAAAGTCGGCGATGATCTGGTTATAGACCTGGTCTACGGGGGTGCGTGGCTGGTAGTCGGTGGCGGTGGCGACCGGTTTGGTATACAGCGGTACCGGGCCCCACATGGATACCAGCTCGAAGTACGCCCATCCCCGCAGGAATCTCGCTTCTGCCACGCTGCGGCTGCGCGAGGCGGTGTCGTCTGTTACATTGGGTCCGTTCACCACCACGGTGTTTGCCCGGTGAATAACCGTGTATAACCCGTTCCAAACATTGTTCATGACCGCGTTATCGGCCTGGATGGCGCCGATCAGGATCTGGTTACGGGCCACTTCCAGCTGGCCACCGCCGGCAGCCACTTCGTCACTGCGCAGGTCTTGCAGGAAGAACCACTCTCTTCCAACAAGCGCGCCGCCGTGAAAAGACGAATA
The DNA here is from genome assembly GCA_965200945.1 of Chitinophagaceae bacterium. Classification (GTDB taxonomy): domain Bacteria; phylum Bacteroidota; class Bacteroidia; order Chitinophagales; family Chitinophagaceae; genus JADCRZ01. The sequence goes on along the minus strand of OZ241749.1, from coordinate 6,124,937 downwards.
AGCCGAGTTGGTTCCCTTCTGCAATTCCACGCTGTTCTTGAAATAACTTTCAAGGGTCGGATAGCTGGGATTGGTAAGGTCCAGGTCCTTTTTACAGGCCACGACCACCAGGGCTATGACGCATACAGCGGTCGTGATTTTTATGATACCGGAGAATTTCATATAAACTTTTTTAGCATGATGCAACTGCAAATTGATTAGAATCCAACCTGAACGCCGGCCTGGAACGATACGGCAGCAGGATACTGGCCATAGTCGATGCCATTGGTGAGGGTGGTGTTTTTACTGCCGACCTCGGGGTCCCATCCCTTGTATTTGGTAAAGGTCAGCAGGTTCTGGCTCGACACATACACGCGCACATTACTGATAAAACCTCCGCCTATGCTGTTCAGCCGGGCAACGGGCACATTGTACCCGATCATCAGGTTCTTCAACCGGATATACGATCCGTCTTCGATCCAGCGGTCAGACACGCGCAGGTTCTGGTTGGGATCGCCGCTGATGGCACGGGGAACATCAGTATTCATATTGGTCGGCGTCCACGCTCTCAGCACTGCTGTACCTGAATTGAACAGGCGGGCCATGCCTTCACTGATGATGCGGGCCGCATTGAACACCTTGTTGCCCTGCACACCCTGGAAAAAGACCGACAGGTCGAAGTTCTTGTACCGGGCGCTGTAGTTGAGCGAGTAAGTGAAATCGGGCAGGTAGCTGCCCAGGAAGGTACGGTCGTTGGCGTCGATGATGCCGTCGGGCTTGCCGTTCGGGCCGCTGATATCCCTGAACCTGAGGTCGCCTGCCGACGTCTTCCCTGCCACCTGCACCGGACTCGCAGCCACTTCTGCTGCCGTCTGGAAGATGCCTGCTACCTGGTAGCCATAGAAAGACTGGATGGGCTGTCCGGCGACCGTTCTGGTAATGGTTCCGTTTCCGAAATCCTGGTCGGCGCCCGCTTCGATGGCGGCATTCGGCGTATTCAGATTCAGCACTTTGTTGTGGATGAAACTGATGTTGCCGGTCAGGTTCCAGGTAAAGTCACCGGCAATTTTGTTGTAACCCACCTGCAGGTCGAACCCGTTGTTGCGCATGGAGCCTACGTTGGCCAGCACCCCGCTCGCATTGAATCCGAAAGAGGCGGGTGTGGGTACGCTCAGGATCAGGTTATCGGTCTGGCGCTGGTAGTAATCGGCCGACAGGGTCAGCCGGTTGCTGAACAATCCAAGGTCGAGCCCGATGTTCATCTGCTTGGTCTTTTCCCATTCGAGGTCGGGATTGGCCAGGGAATTATAGAAGGAAGCGTTGCCTGCGGAAGGCACCGAATTGTTGAACGGGTAGATGGCGCCGTTCTCCTGCACCACCGACTGCCACGGATAATCGTTGCCCAAAGCAGAATTGCTCAGCGCCGGGAAGATGCCGGCAGCATTCAGTCCGGTTACGCCATAACCGCCCCTGATCTTGAATTCGGAAACGGAAGGCAAGCTTTTCATGAACGATTCCTGGTCAACACGCCAGCCAAGGGAACCGGAAGGGAAATTGGCATACTTCTTTCCGGGCGCCCAGATCGACAAGCCATCCCGCCGGATGGCGCCGCTCACGAGATATTTTCCTTTGAACTCGTAGTTCAGCCTGCCCACATAAGAGATCAGCAGGTTCTCTGAATTGGTGGAATAGATGGCCGGGTTGGTAGCGCCGGTCATGGTCTGGCGGGCATTGGTGGCCTGGTTGCCCGACATGATCTCGCCATAGGCCTTTGTTCCCTGGCGCTCAAACACACCTACTACGTTCACGTGATGGTCACCGAAAGTTTTGTCGAGCGTAAGCTGTTGTGTATACAGCAAGGTGGCATAGTTGGTACGCGTGTCGTTGATCGTAGCCACGGTGGCGCTTCGGCCCTTGTCGCTGTAGATCGGACTGAACTGGTGCTGGACCGTACTGTTGTAGTCAACACCAAAAGTTGAGCGGAAATTCAGCCAGGATGTCAAGTTGACCTGCAGGTAAGTGGTGCCCAGCATCTTCAGGGTTTTACGGTGCGCATTGCCGAGCAGCAGCGCATCTTCGACCGGATTGGTAGGGTCGGCGCCATCCACACTGTTCTCCGCATTGCGGAAGCCGCCGTTGGTGGTAGGGTCGTACACCGGCAGGTAAGGCAGGTTGCGGATCACGTTCACGAGGCGGGTTCTGTTGCCGCCGGTATTGTCGTACCGCTGGTCGCTGAACGACAGGTACATGTTCTCTCCGAAAGTGAATATCTTGCTGATGCGGTGATCGGAATTTACGCGGAAATTTCCTCTTTCATAGTTTACGCCTTGTGCAATGCCATCCTGCTTGAAGTAGCCGGCAGAGGTGTAGAAACGCGACACATCGTTGCCGCCGCTCACGCCGATGTTGTGCTGGGTAAGCAGTCCTTTTTTAAAGTAGGCATCCTGCCAGTCGGTATTGGTCTGCGCGAAGGTTTGCGTGGCGCCGGTGTAGATAGGCTGGTTGAATGCGGTACCCTGCAGCCGGGGCGGAAGGCCGATGCCTGCGGTACCGTCTATAGCGCGTTCGTATTGAAGGTATTGCTGGGTGTTGAGCAGGTCGATCTTTTTCCAGGCGCTCTGGGTGCCTACGTAAGAGTCGAGGGTCACTTTCAGCTTGTTGTCTTTACGGCCTTTCTTTGTGGTGATGATGATGACGCCGTTGGTGGCCCGGGAGCCGTAGATGGCGGCGGCGCTCGCGTCTTTCAACACTTCTACCGACTCGATGTCGCGGCTGTCGAAGTTGCCGAGGTTGCCGGTGGGGAAGCCGTCGATCACATAGAGCGGATCGGAGGCGAAGGAGATGGAGCTGATACCGCGGATGCGCACGATCGGCGTGGTGCCGGGGCTTCCGTTGTTCACCACGCTCACACCCGCAACCCGTCCCTGCAGCGCCTGGGCCACACTGGGAACCGGCAGTTCACTGATGGTTTTGGCGCTTACCGAAGAAACGGCGCCGGTGAGGGTCGCTCTTTTCTGCGTTCCATACCCAACCACCACTACCTGGGTCAGGCTGGCATCGGTAGCCGTCATGGTAACGGTGAGAAATTCCTGGTTGTTGACGCCCACCTGCCGGGCTTCGTAGCCGACATGGCTAAACGAAAGAGAGCCACTGGCGGGGGCCTGGATGGTGAAAGAACCGTCATCGGCGGAAACGGATTTCCGGTTGCTGCCTGCTACTGACACGGTAGTGCCGGAAAGCGGAGCCCCGTTTTCATCGGTCAGCTTTCCTTTCACGGTGATGTCTGCACGCTGGGCTAAAACAGCTGGCGGGCATGCGGCTGACAAGAGGAAAAGAAACAGCACCGCAAGGGGTGTGCTCCTGCACAGAGAAGTACGGGCATGCTGAATGATATGCCCGAAGGGTAATAATTTGATCATGACACTGGGTTTACGTTAGTTCCACCCGGGAAGGTGGGTAATTGATTTCTGGCACCACTCGATCTTCGGTAAAAAGCGATGGCAGGGGGTCAGGTCGAATTCATGTAACGGATTTTTGATGAAGGGGTGTAAAAAAAATTGTTTGTAATGTCATAGATAAGGTGGAGGATAAGGATGCACGTTGAGATAGAAAAATGATATAGTGCAGGATATTGAAAGAAGGCCCAGTACGTACAAAGGGCGACGTATCAGACAGGAGGGCGGAACATGGCAAAGCATTTTTTTCATAAAGAACAAGCATATTTTAACCCAATTCCTTCAGCAATTACGGAATAATTTTTAACGATGCAATGGATTGCATAAAATATTTTATCTTTTTCTTTTTGTTATTTTAATTTTCTTTCACATGACGAATGCCAGCTTCTCCTTCCGTTCCCGGTGGTTCTTTCTCTTTTGGACGCTGACGGTCGCCGCCTGCAACCGGCCATCCACCCTGTTCACCCTGTTGCCGGGGAGCGAGTCGGGCATCCGTTTCACCAACTCAGTGTCCGATCAAACCAACGATCAGTCGCTGGTCAGCGAATTTTCTTTTATGGGCGGCGGCGTAGGCATCGGTGATTTCAATCATGACGGACTCAAAGACATCTTCTTTTCGGCCAACCAGGCCAGCAGCAGACTTTACTTCAATACCGGAAACAATCATTTTGTGGATGTTACGCAACAAGCCGGGGTAACCACACAGGCCTGGGCCACCGGCGTGAGCGTGGCCGATATAAACGGCGACGGATACGACGACATCTACGTATGCACCTATGGGAAAGACCTGCTGCACCGTGCACCCAACCTGCTTTTCATCAACCAGAAAAATGGGGCATTCAGAGAAGAGGCAGCCGCATACGGCCTTGCCGACACCGGATATTCTTCACAGGCGGCGTTCCTCGATTACGACAAAGATGGCGACCTCGATATGTACCTGGCGAATTACCGGCTGAACGGCAACAACGCCAATGCAATCGTTTACAGGGACGAGCACGGAACAGCGGTAGCCAACGACCGCCTCTATCGCAATGACGGCGTGGATCCGGGCACAGGACATCCGCATTTCACCGATGTGAGCCGGGAAGCAGGCATCAGGGAAGATGGGTACGGGCTTGGCCTTGCCGTCTCCGACTTCAACAACGACAACTGGCCCGACATCTACGTATCGAACGATTTTCTTTCGAACGACGAGCTCTGGCTCAACAACCGCAACGGAACGTTCACCAACTGCATCGCAACTTCGGTCAGGCATCAAAGTTACTCGGGCATGGGCGCCGATGCCGCCGACATCAACAACGACGCACTGCCCGACATAACCACACTCGACATGATGCCCGAGTTCAACCTCCGCAAGAAAGAATCTTTCTCCTTCATGAACTACGAACGCTACATGATGGAGCGGTCGTACGGCTATGAGCCGGAGTATGCACGCAACATGCTGCAGCTCAACAACGGCAACCTGCCCCGCAAAGACACTGCCCTTCCGTTCTTCAGCGAGATCGGGCAGCTGGCCAACGTCTCCGAGACAGACTGGAGCTGGAGCGTGCTGATGGCCGACTTCAACAACGACGGCTGGAAAGACATGCACGTCACCAACGGCATCGGCCGCGATTACATCAATTCGGATTTCATCCAGTTCTCAGCAACCATGGACAACAGCGGACTAAGCGAAGCCGAAAAGCGCCGCCACCTCAACGAACAGCTCGCCGCCATCAAACCCGTGGAACTGGGCAACTATCTTTACCTGAACAACCGCAACAATACCTTTCAGGATTTTTCCGAGAAAGCCGGAGTTGACCAGCCTTCGCTCTCCAACGGGGCGGCCTATGCGGATCTTGACAATGACGGCGACCTCGACCTGGTGGTAAACAATATCAACCAAGAAGCGTCCGTACTCATCAACCACACCATCGATCCGGGAAAACCCGCAGCGGCCCGTTCGCTTCGGATCGCGTTGCAGGGCAAAGGGCTCAACAGCATCGGCATGGGCAGTAAAGTGTATGTATACGATCATGAAAGGGTGCAGCTGCTGGAACAATCGCCCGTGCGCGGTTATCTTTCTTCCGTTGATCCTGTACTGCTGTCCGGACTGGGCGATAAGACCATGGTGGATTCCGTTGTGGTGGTATGGCCCGACTTTACCACGCAGACGGTTCGACAAGTACGGGCCGGTGCCTTGTTGGTTTTGCGCCAGCAGGATGCCGGCGGGCACTATGATCCGCCGGCACGAGTATCTGATCCGCTCTTTGCGGAGGTAACGACTGCAACAAAACTTGCTTACAAACATCTCGATGTGGCGTTCAACGATTTTGCGCAGCAGCGTCTTCTGCCGCAAAAATATTCACAACAGGGGCCGCCGGTGGCAGTCGGGGATATCAACGGCGACGGCCGCCCTGATCTTTTTGTGGGAGGCGGCTTCAACTCCGCAGGAAGGTTTTTTACGCAGGAAGCGGATGGGTCTTTCCACGCCATCGATCTCGCGTTGAAAGATGCGATGCGCGAAGAGACCGGCTGCCTCCTGTTCGACGCCGACGGCGATGGCGACAACGACCTGCTGGCGGGTTACGGCGACATGCGATTTGAAGACACTTCCCTGTATTACCAGCCCCTGTTCTTTCTCAACGACGGAAAAGGGGGGTTTTCGCTTTCGTCCGACGCCATACCGTCGTCTGTAAAAACCATTACAGGCTGTATCCGGTCGGCCGACTGGGATGGAGACGGCGATCCGGATCTTTTTATCGGAGGCAGGGTGTCAAAAAATTATCCGGCTTCGCCACGCAGCTTTCTGCTGAGAAACGATCACGGAAAATTCACCGATGTCACCCGCCAGCTGGCTCCCCAATTGGTACTGCCTGGCATGATCACAGCTGCAGTATGGGCCGACATCGACAACGACCGCCATCCCGAGCTGATCGTGGCAGGAGAATGGATGCCGCTGCGCTTTTTCCGGTTCACGGGAGGCAAGTTTGCTGAGATCACGGGAAGCACCGGCTTAACCCAAAACGAAGGTATGTGGCGTAGCCTGATCGCTGCAGATGTGGATGGTGACGGTGATACTGACCTTGTTGCCGGCAACCTGGGTTTAAACTGCAAATACCATGTCACCGCAAACGAGCCGATGAAATTGTTTGCCAAGGACATCGATGGCAACGGCAGCCTCGACCCGGTTCCTTTCTACTATATCCGCGATGGCAAATCCTCGCGCGGGCTCTACCCTGCCATCAACCGCGATGCGCTGGCGGAGCAGGTGCCTGCCGTCAAAAAGCAGTTCCTCGAGCATGAGAAATATGCATCGGCAACACTGGAAGATATTTTTAAAAACAAAGGGGGCCTGCAGGAACTCACCTGCCGGGAGACCGCGCATTGCTGGTTCGAGAACAACGGAAAGGGCAGCTTCATCCGCCACGAACTTCCGCTGGAGGCCCAGATCGCGCCGGTCAATTCCATTCTCTGTGAAGACTTCGACGACGATGGTATCAAAGACCTGCTGCTGGCCGGCAACGAGTACCAGGCCGAGGTGATGACGGGCCGTTACGATGCCTCTTACGGGCTCTTTCTGAAAGGAACAGGAAAAAGTTTTATCCCGGTTCCTCCTGTCAAAAGCGGACTGGTGCTGAACGGAGATGTAAGAAGCCTGGCGGTCGTTCCTACAGCAAAGGGGCGGCTCCTGGTGGCAGGCATCAACAACGATTCGTTGCGAGCGTTCCGGATATTGTCGGGGAAGAGAAGATGAAACTTCGTACTACGGCACTCTGACCCACTGTGTTTCCGTAGAAACATTGTACAGATAAACATTGTAAATAAAAGAAAGCGTTCCAGCCGAACAAAGATCTTTCCTTTATGCCATACCAATTTCGTACGATGGCTTACTTATTCCAATAGGATTCCCAGCGATCTGGCATTTGATCAGGTAACACCCGGTTCAGAACCCGCCATCCCTGAAATCCTGGCCGATGAACCGGAGGGCATCGGTAATGCCGGTCCGCCAGTAGCTCCAGCTGTGTTCACCGTTGCGGACGCGGTACTCATGGGGAATGTCTTTGTTGAAGAGAGCAAGATGCAACAGCGAATTGCCTTTGGTGAGCTTGTCGTGGTCGCCGCAGTCAATATAGTACCGGACCTTTTTCAGTTCGGAGACCGGCATGGTCTCCACCAGCCGCAGCACTGAATTGCGGTACCAGCTTTCTGTGAGCCGGCCCTGCCCTTTCAGTCCGCGCCCCCATGCCGGACCGAGCGCCTGCCGGTACCAGTCGTCGCCGAAACTGGCAACGGTAGTATCGTCGAACACCGCTGCGCTGAGCGCCGCAGCAGCCGTGAACTGGTCGGGGTGGTGAAATGAATATAACAGGGATCCGTAACCGCCCATGGATAGTCCGGCGATGCCCCGGTACTGTTTCTTGCTGCGGATACGGTAGGTCTTTTCGATGGATGGAATAAATTCCTGCAGAAAAAAGTCCTCGTATCTCACCTGTCCGTCGTAAGAATTCACATACCAGGTAGAGTCGGCATTCGGCATTACGATGATCATCGGCGGAATGGTTCCTTCCCCGATCGCTTTGTCGGCATAGCGGTTAACTTCGCCCGACTGCACCCAGGTGGTGTTATCATCCGTATAACCATGAAGCAGGTAAACCACCGGATAGCTTCTGGCAGATCCGGTATAATCTGCGGGCAGATACACGCTGTAGCGTACGTCCTTTTTCAGGATGCCGCTTTTTACCACCGCGTTCTCGATCACTTTGCCCGGCGGCTGACCCTCTGCAGGCGGCAAGGAAGGTGGCTCTGCCGGTTTTTCCCTGCGCGCCGAACAGGCCAGCAGCAGGAGCATGCAGCAAAGGGCAAAAAATTTTGGGAAGTTGAAGGGAAACAACATACAGGGCGGCTTACACGGGCAGTTTAACCGCCTGGCGGGCGATCATTTTCCAGCCGCCCTTTTCTTTCTGCCACACCGTCATCACGGCGATCTTAACGTTGCCCGGCTTGCCGCCGTCGTTCGTCTGGCCCGCAAGCGTGTGGCGGACAACAGCAGTACTGCCATACACATGGATGGTTTGGGCCGAAAGCTCGATGGAAACAAAATCCGATGCACCGGAAGTGAAAGATTCAAGGAAGGCGGCCTTGCTCTGTATGTTACCGCCCGAATGGCCGTAGGTGAGGTCCTGATCGGTGAGTTTGTCGAGCGCGCCGGCATCACTGTCGACCATCGCTTTACGAAGCGATTCCACCGCCGTCGCAACGGCCTGCTCGTCTTTTGATTGTGCTTGCATCACACAAGTTAAAAAAAGAAACACAAGAAGCGCCGCTGCACTTTTTATCATATGGTTGTAATTGGAGTGATCAGTAAGTACGACCCCGAAGATAGTAAATTGAACCCTGATTCATATGATAGTGCCCCGGGGTTCAGTCCTCGTGTGGCAAAAACATTTTCTGTCCAGAAAAATAATTTATCTCGAAAGCGTCACCTGCTGGATGCCGCCTCGGCCGTTGGTTGATTTCCAGACCTGTTTGTTTTTCTTGTTGCTGGTAATGATCCAGGCTTTGGCGAATTCGGATGCGTCGCCCCGTATGGTAACGGTGTTGCCGGTATTATCCCAGTTGAACGGGGTATTGTCGCGGAACGCCTGCATCGCGCGGAAGTTTATGTCTTTGTTGCCCCGGCTATCGGGATGAAACTCAACCGTACCGGCATTGTCGAGGTTGGTCCTGCTGCCTTCGAACGAATCCTGGTAATTGCTTACGTTCCAGACGCCGAGCAGCCGGTTGTGAAGCTTTTTTTGTGCACTGCAGGATACGAGCATCAGGGCACCGGCGATCAAAACAAGATGAATGTATTTCATAGAGATTTTTTACAAATAAACGGTTCTTTAGACAAGGTCAGGATTGTGCAGACATAAAATTATGCCATTTATTCCTGCACCCCGGGGTCATCCTCTTCGTTCGGCCCGGCTCTGTGTTCAAAATCTTTTTCCCATTGGCGTATGCGGGTGAAAGGTAACTGTATTAGATAACCGATGGTAAGCTCGTGCGGGTCATGGTACGAAGGCACGCCGATGGTAACCGCCTGCTGCGGCACCTTCAGGTGAATGGTCCGGTGGAGGCGGTCCCACCACGAAAATATCACGGAGTAATTTGAGTCGGTCTCATTGCGGTATACCGAATGGTGTATGCCGTGCATCCGGGGCGTTACAAACAACAGGTTCAGGCTTCTTTCCAGCGCCACCGGCAGTTTCAGGTTGCTGTGATGGAACTGGGTGGCCGCTTCAAACACGATTTCATACACCAGAACGGTCAGTGGCGACGCCCCAACAATCAACACGGCCATGCCCCTGAAAAACACCGAGCCTATGATCTCGCCAAAATGAAACCTCACAGCCGTGGTTACATCCAGGTCGAGATCGGTATGATGCACCAGGTGGAAACGCCACAGCAGCGGAACGCGGTGGTTCAGTACATGCCAGAGATAATTGGTGTAATCAAGCAACAGGAAAACCACTGGTGCGCTGATCCAGTCCGGCACTCCGCACACCAGGTAAACCAGACCCAGGCGCCACTCCTGGTTCCGCGCGGCGATCTCCACCATAGCCGGCAGCAGCAGGATACGCAAGAGGGTGAACGCCGGAAAGGAAAGCAGGAAATTGATCACGCCTCTTTTCAACCGTGGTTGTGTTCTGCGCCGCAGCCTTACAACGGCTTCCGCCACAAACAGCACGCAGAATATGCCCGTAAGCACCGGGCCTCCGATCGTATCAAAGACGTGCCGTATCATTCTTCCCGCAATTTTTCCCCTTCGGACTTCTTTGTGCCCAAATGCGCATCGTCGTTCAGTCCCAGTTCTTCCTGCACCCGTGGAGATGATCCCTCCGGAGCTTTTCCGATCATCATGCTGAAATAACGGATCCCGTCCCTGAGGTTTGCCCATGCATGACCGGGGGCAGTAAAGCCGTAGGCCCGGTACTTGCCTGGCTGCACGCGCCCTTTCCTCCCTACAAAAACGGCAAACGCTTCCACCCACTCCTCAAACTTTTTCAGAAAGGCCGGTTCGGCACGCATATCTTCCGCCTGCGAATCGCTGTATTTTTTATTCTCCCCCACCCGTCCGTACTGCCAGAGCGCATCCGGCACTTCCACCCCTCCATACCGGCACTGCCATACCAGCGACTGGTAAGCCAGGCGTTCGTTGTCGTACGGCTCGTCCTGAACCGGAAAATAGTCCTTGTGGCGCAGTATCTTTGGAATGCCCTGTTCGTCCAGTTCATCCCCTCCGCCGTCACCGTAACAGAAAAAGGCGGCGGTACGCCCTTCAAGGTGGTTAAGGCTCAGCTCTTTCCATTCTTCGGTGTGTTCAAGCGCCATTGCTTTTTCGGGATTTTTGTGATCGATCCTTTTTTCGTCGGGGTTGCCGCCGTTCATGCATACCAGCCGGTCGAACATCAGTTTGAGATTGCTGCTGGGAGCATACCAGTTCACCGGGCCGATGATGGCCCAGGCATCGGCCATGTCCAGCCGGGCATACAGGTCCATGTTCCACATCAGGTCGGGTTCCTTTGAATCATTCTTTGCATAGCAGTTGCAGGGCCATACACAGAGGGCCATAGAGGTCGATACACAGGCATTGCAGCTTTGTATCTTCTCACGTCCGTAAACATTGCCCAGGTCTTCATAATCGATCTCCCATTCATTTGGCAACAGGCTGGCCATGCGCAGCATAAGACTACGCGACTTGGAATCCACGCCCGGACAATTGTACTGGCGCCGGTCGGAGCCGGAGATGATCAGGATGCGGAAAGGCCGCTTGTCGGGGGCAAGGGCGGCGTTTTTATCGTTTGGCTTCACGGTCTAGAGTTTGCTTTTTCGAATCAGTCTACGGTATACTTTCAATAACCGTTCCTGTGAGTACCCCAAATAATAGAGCAGCCAGATCCGGAAAAAGATCCCCTGCATACGGTAAATGCCATTGTCGAGGTATTTGCGCGATGATGTAACGACCGCTCCCTGCAGCACGGTAAACTTACCCAGCTTTTTCAGTCGATGAATGATCTCCTGGTCTTCCATTACGAGCAGTGTTTCGCGAAAGCCTCCGCTTTTCCGGAATACGCCGGACTGCACAAAGAGGCTCTGGTCGCCGAAGCGGATGGCGTTCACGTTGAAGCGGGTAAACCAGCTGTTGGCCCGCAGGAACCAGTGGTCATGATCGAACCGGAGGCGGTAGCAGCCGCTTGCATATCCCCGGGAAACCGCGGCTGCTATGTCATCGGTAAATCCGGCGGGCGGAACAGAATCGGCATGAAGAAAGTAATAGATACTGCCTTTCGCCATGGAGGCCCCGAAATTCATCTGGGCCGCCCGGCCTTTTCGCGGAGACACAAGGACAACGGCGCCTGCCTGTTCTGCTTCTGCCCGGGTATTGTCCTGACTGCCACCATCGGCCACTATGAATTCGCAGTCTGCGTGCAGGCCTGTGAGTTGTTGCAGCAACCGGATGGTTTCACCGATATGTCCTTCTTCATTGTACGTTGGTATGATGATGGAGATCATACCGGTAAGAGTTTCGACCGCAAGGCCTGTTCAAGCTCGTGGAGGTCGGCAAAGCCGTTCAGCTGCGCGGCCGGCAACAACAGATCGATGCCTCCGGGATGTTTGCGTAAAACTGCCGGGAGCTCAGTTTCATGGAGATCCGGATAAAGCTGTAAAAATTCATCCCTGTGCAGGAATTCTGTACGGTACGGCAACGACGAAACAAATGCAGCCCATTCCCTTTTCATGCCGGTGTGGGTATGTGTGAGGGCACAAAGACGGCAGGCGTAAGTAGAAGGCGACAAAACTTTGTGCACCCAGTCTGTAACGGTGCTGAACAGATCGCTTCCGGCATTGTACACAAACAGCAGGGTCGGGTTCGGCTGCCGCGATGTTTCGTAGCGCCTCCACCCCTCTTCGTCGTCGATATCCGACAGCACCGGCAGTAAATGAACAGGCAGGCCCGCTTCCCTGCAGCGTTCCAGGGTCTGGCTGAAGACCTTTTCGGTGCTCCAGTCGATCTTTTCAAACAAGCGGTTATGCATGCGGGTGAGCCCCAGCAGATAATATCCGCCGTCTGCCGAAGGACCGAGTACAACACCGCCCGGGTGCAGGGCGGTGAAAGCGTTTTGGATGATTTCGGAGGTCAGTGCAGGACAATCGCTGCCTATGATAACCACCTCTCCGTACCCAAGCGAGAACAGGTGGTGGAACGCAAACGCCATGCGCTGTCCGAGGTCTGCACCGTGCTGCACCTTTTTATGGTATGTATCCGGTTCCCACAGATCATGCGCTGAAACCCGGTCTGCATAAAAAACCCATTTATCGAAAGGCAGAGGATGTGTGGCGCGGTGGGTATGCTCCAGGAGGTGGATGTAAATGCGGAGCGCAGCCTCGTCGCCGAGCGTACCGGCCAGCCGTGTCTTCACTTTCCCCAGTTCAGGGTTGCGGACGAATATGATGAGGGCCTGTTTCAAGAAAAAAGTTTACGAAGCCGTAGCGCCCCCGCAGCTGGAGCCGGCTCCGGCGGTGCAACCGTAGCAGTGCTGGTTCAGCACAATAGAACGGTGAGCCAGGGCATCGACCTGAAAATCAGACAGGTGACGCGAGGAACAGCTTACGGGCAGATCGAGCATCTGGTTGAAATCGCAATCGTACAGAAAACCGTCCCAGCTGACCGAAATGGTGTTACGGCACATTACATTCTGTGCAGCGGCGGGGTTGAAGGCGCCAATGAGTTTCTGCATGTACTTCTCATAGTTGCTGCCCGACAGAAGAAAGTCGAGGTAGCGGCTGATGGGCATATTGGTGATCACAAAGAGGTTGTTGAAAACGATGCCGAACTGTTTTTGCAGCGCCTCTTTGTATTCCTTTTCCAGCGTATCCTGCGCCGGAGGCAAAAAAGCGCCCGCCGGATTGTACACCAGGTTCAGGAGGAGTCCGGAGCCTTCTTTCCCGTACCCCTCGGCATTGAGCAGCTGCAGTGCCTTGATGGAGTCTTCAAATACGCCGTCGCCCCGTTGACGGTCGGTCCGGTCCCTGGTATAGAAAGGCAGGGAGGAAACGACTTCCACCCTGTGTTGCCGGAAGAATTGAGGCAGGTCGTGGAAACGTTTGTTCGACAGGATAATGGTGAGGTTGCAGCGCACGATCACGTGGCGGCCCATTTGCGTAAGCTCTTCGACAAACCACCGGAAGTTGGGATTGAGTTCGGGGGCGCCGCCTGTGATATCGACCGTCGTGAATTGCGGATGCCGCATCAGTACGTCGAGACACAGCGCCATCGTATCGCGCGTCATGATCTCGCGCCTGTCCGGACCTGCATCCACATGGCAGTGGCGGCAGACCTGGTTGCACATCTTTCCTATGTTCACCTGGAAAATGTCCATGGCGGTGGGCCTGAGGGGCAGCATGCCCGCCTCCGCCAGTTTCTGCGCAAACAACGGCAGGTCTTTTTCATGCTCCAGGATGTCTACCTGGTGCCCTGCGTCTGCCAGGGCATGCTGTAAAGCGCGTAGTGATTTCATGGAATTGATTTATGCCCGGTCGTGGAAAAGCAGGTACTGAATGGAACACTGCACGACAAAGCCGCTACATCGCGATCTCTTTTACCTTGTTCATCATCTGTACGCCATGAACCAGGGAAGCACCGCCGCGGATAGCGGCGGCAACGTGCACGGCTTCCATGAGCTGGCTTTCGCTCCACCCTTTTTCAAAAGCGTCGCTGCTGTAGGCATCTATGCAGTACGGGCACTGTACGGCATGGGCCACGGCAAGTGCTATGAGTGATTTTTCACGGGCCGACAAAGCTCCTTCCTTGAACACTTCGCCATACCATGCAAAAAACTTGTCTGCCATCTCTTTCTGGTACTCGCCTACTGCCCCGAATTTCCCGAGGTCTTCCGCATTGTAATAATGATTGCTCATACGCTGGTTTAAAGTGACCCGATGGTCTGTTGCAATAATACTGATAATTTCTTGTCGGCCATCGCCGCCGTTTCCAGAATTTCCCGGATGTCGACCGGCGCCAGGTTGTCGGGGTCGCATTCATCCGTAACCACCGAAACAGCCGCACAGGGCAGGTTCATGTGCGCAGCTGCGATCACTTCCGGTACGGTAGACATACCCACCAGGTCGGCTCCGATGATCTTCAGGTAGCGGTATTCTGCGCGGGTTTCGAGGTTGGGGCCATTCACCGCGGCATAGACCCCTGTTTTCAACCCTGTTTGCAGTTTTGCCGCTGCCTCCTTCAGGCGCTGGTTCAGGAGATCGCTGTATGGCCGGCTCATATCCGGAAAACGGGGACCGAGCGTAGTGTCGTTCCTGCCGGTCAGCGGGTTCGCCGTCTGCAGGTTGATGTGGTCGCTGATCATCACCAGGTCGCCTTTTTTAAAGCCGGTGTTGATGCCGCCTGCCGCATTGGTGATCAGCAGATGGCGGATGCCAAGTATTTTCATCACCCGCACCGGGAACACGACCTGCTGCATGGTATAACCTTCATAGAAATGGAACCGCCCCTGCATCACCAATACCCTGCGGCCTTCGATGGTTCCATAGATCAGGTTGCCTTTGTGCGACTCTACCGTAGACATCGGGAAATGCGGAATGTCTGCATAAGGAACTACGAGCGGATCCTCGATGTGCTGCAGGAAATCGTGCAAGCCGGTGCCCAGGATCACGCCGGCATCCGGTTCGGCAATGCCCTGCTGATGCAGGTGCCATACTGCCTCCTGTATGTGTTGGATATTCATATGTTACTCCATTTCAACCATGGCTTTGATGACGCCGCTGGCCGGGTCGAGCCATCCTGCGAACTGGTCACCGACCTGCTCAAATTTAACCTGGTGCGTGATGTAATTGGTTGGGTTAACATACCCTTTTTTCATGCTGCCGGTCACATGCTCGAAATCTTCGCGCGTGGCATTCCGGCTGCTCATAAGGGTGGTTTCCCGTTTGTGGAATTCGGGGTGACTGAAGCTGAGGTTCCCTTTCTGCAAGCCGATGAGCACATAGCGCCCACCATGCCCCAGGTATTGAAACGCGTTGTTGATGGCAGCCAGGCTGCCGGTGCAATCGATCACCACCGTGGGCATATCGCCCTGCGTGATCTCCTGCAGCTTTTCCAGCGCGTCTTCGTGTTTGGGATTCACGGTGAACGTAACCTGGAGGTTGTTGCGGCAGAACTGCAGGCGGGCAACGTTGATGTCCATGGCAATCACCTGCGCGCCTGCGATCCTGGCGAATTCCATCGTGCCCAGTCCGATCGGGCCGGCGCCTACGATCAGGGCAAACTCACCGGGCTGCACCATTGCCCTGCGAATGCCATGCGCACCGATGGCGAGTGGCTCTACCAGCGCAAGCTCGTTGTACCCGAGTCCGTCGCCGTGGATCAGGGTATGATCCGGCACCACCAGGTATTCGGTCATGCCACCGTCTATGTGCACGCCGCATACTTTGATGTTGACGCAGCAGTTGGGTTTTCCCATCCTGCAGGCGATGCAGGTGCCGCAATTGAAGTACGGGATGAAAGTGACCGTTTCGCCGGCAGAGAATCCTGCCGCGCGGGTTTCAGCGATCTCAGCTGCCAGCTCATGCCCGAGGATGCGGGGATAACTGAAGAAAGGCTGCGTGCCTTCGTACGCATGCAGATCGGTTCCACAGATGCCGATGCGTTTGATCCGGAGCAGGGTATGGTTCTCGGGCACTGCCGGCATGCCGGTATCCCTGTATTCCAGCTCACCGGGGGTTGTACAGAACAATGCTTTCATAAGTAGAGTTGCGTAAAAAGGGGGAAGCTACCATTCATCCGCAATCTACACGATATATCCGCAAATTCGGTTCACTGGTAAAATCATCTTTCTGCGGTGTGCCGGATCGGCTTACATTTAATTCCTTCTAAATCATCCCCCTGAATATGAAAAAGCATCGCCTCCTGTTCCTGTTGCCATGCGTTTGCCTCCTCTTCTTTTCCAGTGCCCGGTCGCAGTTAACCACCCTGCCCGATGGCGGCAACAAAAAAGCATCGGTGAGCGAGCAGATCGGACTGACCGAAGTGACCATTCATTACAACCGGCCGGCAGTGAAGGGACGGGAAGGAAAGATATGGGGACAGCTGGTAAGCTATGGATTCACCGATCTGGGCTTCGGCACCAGCAAAGCATCCCCCTGGCGGGCCGGCTCCAATGAGAATACGACCATGGAATTTTCCACGGACGTAAAGATAGAAGGCAAAACGCTGCCTGCCGGCATTTATGGCTTCCACATCGCTGTAGACTCGGCAGCCTGCACCCTGATCTTTTCAAAGAACTCGACCGCCTGGGGCAGTTTCTTTTACGACCCGAAAGAAGACGCACTGCGGGTACAGGTAAAACCGGTGGAAACGGATAAAAGCGTGGAATGGCTGCAATACCTGTTTCTGGATGAAACCACCAGCTCGGCAGTGGTTGCGCTGCTCTGGGAAAAATGGAAGATCCCTTTCCGGGTGGAAGTGGATTATATCGGTACGCAGCTGGCCAGCTTCCGCCGCGAACTGCAGTCAGACAAAGCGTTTACCTGGAATGCCTGGGCGCAGGCTGCGCAGTTCTGTGTGCAGAACAACACCAACCTGGAGGAAGCCCTTACCTGGGCCGAGACGGGCGTGAGCAAACCGTTCATCGGTAAAAAAAATTTCACTACGCTGGCGACCAAAGCCCAGGTGCTTACCAGGCTGAACCGGAATACGGAAGCTGACGCGGTCATGAAAGAAGCGCTGCCGCTTGGCAGGGTGGCGGAAGTGCATGCCTACGCACGGCAACTGCTCGCCCTTAAAAAATACAAGGAAGCCTTCGACGCTTTCAAGTTGAACTACGACCGGCACCCCGATGAGTTCACGACCGACATGGGTATGGTGCGGGGGTACTCGGCCCTGGCCGACTATAAAAAGGCACTCGCCTTCGCCCAGAAAGCCCTGCCCAAGGCACCGGATAAGAACAACAAAGACAACGTAGAGAAACTGATCAGACAACTGCAGGAAGGGAAAGATGTGAATTAAACGTTCCCGGCTTTGTTGCAGACACGACCGGTGTAGCACATGTACCGCAGCGGATCGGCCTGTTCAGGAAACGTGCCGCACCGGGTCTCGCCGGGAACCGGTGATCGTCAGGTGTTGCCATGCACGGCGTGTGCACCAAAGGGGGCATATTTCCGGAATTTTAACCAAAATTTTCATTTTTTCTATCTACCTTGCAGGCCGATTACAGAAACCGAAGCCACTCTCTTCAGTTGGTATATTTTGTGATCCTTCTATTCATTATGGCATTGATTCTAACTTTTTTTATCCTGCACTGGTTCTTCTCCCTGTTTTTCCATTCCTTCTTCCTGCACCGCT
Source organism: Chitinophagaceae bacterium (assembly GCA_965200945.1). GTDB lineage: Bacteria > Bacteroidota > Bacteroidia > Chitinophagales > Chitinophagaceae > JADCRZ01. Next base: position 6,107,120 of record OZ241749.1, on the reverse strand, counting down.
TTGCATCCCACCAGATGTATACGACCAGTAAGAGGTGGGAGAAAGCGATCTATTTCATGACCTGGTTCGCCCAGGGCTCCTCCTATCTTGTTCCCCGCGCCTATGCCGTGATGCACCGGATGCACCACACCTTCAGCGACACGGAACACGATCCCCACTCCCCTCATTTTTTCAAGGACGTATGGCACATGATGAAGCATACGGCCAAAATATACAGCGGCTTTGAAACAGGTAAAAGTCTGCCCGACCCGGAGTTTACCCGTGAGTATCTCCCCGTCTGGGATAAGCTCGACCGCTTCGGACACAACATGATCACCCGGGTAGTTTTCGGCACTGCCTATGTAGCTTTCTACGTGCTGTTTGCGCCGAACTACTGGTGGTTCCTGCTGCTTCCGATCCATTTCCTGATGGGCCCGATCCAGGGTGCCATCGTAAACTGGTGCGGTCACAAATACGGCTACAGCAACTACGAGAACGGCGATCATTCCCGCAACTCCACTCCTTTCGGGGTCATCCTGATGGGTGAACTTTTTCAGAATAACCACCACCACCAGAAAGACAACGCCAACTTCGCCCGCAAATGGTTCGAATTTGACCTGACCTATGTCATCATGATGGGCCTGCACAAAGTAAGGATCATCCGGCTGGTGCCAGTTGAACAAAGCGTGCAAAAGCACATGGTGAGCGACAATGCCGCAAGCAAGCGCCTCGCTTCCTGAACTTAAAAAAGGTAAACTATCTATAATAGAAGAGCCGCGGTGTTGCACCGCGGCTCTTCTATTTTTAAATACAACAGTTATCAGCTAATTGCTCCTTTTTATCATTCTCGCCTGTACGATCCGCACATCCTGCAGGGGGCGTTCGCGGTTGGTAGCGGAGGAAGCGATGCTGTCTACCACATTCATGCCGGCAATCACTTCCCCGAATACCACATAGTTTCCATCGAGATGGGGGGCGCCGCCAATCGTTTTATACACCTGCCGGTGCTCCGGCGAAAATCTATACGGCGGAATCACTGCCATCTTCCTGCTGGTTAGCGTATCTATCTCTGCCCTCACCAGTTTGGCGCTGTTGGTATCCCTGGCCACACCATATTCGCGCAGTTTATCAAGAAGCCCCTTGTTAGCCGGGTCCTGCAGTACAAGCTTGTACGCATTCATGCGGGTAACGCGCTTTTCGGTGGCATCCAGCATGCTATCGGTAAATACCTTTCCCTGGATCATGGTAAACTGCGTGCCCGAGGAAGCCTGCAGGGGGTTCACCTCCTCCCCCGTGCGTGCGGCATTTACCGCGCCCCGTTTGTGAAAGAGTTCCGGATCAAACTCTGCCGGTATCGTATAAGATGCGGTGTTTGCAGGCACGGATGGTTTGGTGCGTGGATCGCCCGTCTGGATCAGGAATCCTTTGATCACCCGGTGAAAAAGGATGCTGTCATAGAACGAAGTCTTCACCAGCCGGATAAAATTGTTCCGGTGACCGGGGGTTTTGTCAGACAGCCGCAGCACGATCGTACCTTTTGTGGTGGTGATCTCCACGTCTTTGGTGATGTCTTTTTTCCGGACGCCCTCGGCGATGCGCGGATTGCAGGCAAATCCGAACAGGATGACACCCAGCAGAATGTGGCCCGGTCTCATAAAGGTTGTTTTAGGTTGATCGTTTTTGGTTATGGTTTCGGCTCCGACAACTCGAGCAGTTCTTTGAGGTAATTACCCCAGATCGCCGGGTTAGAGTGTGTGCCATGCCCGGTCGTGAATTCAGTGATCGGAAGCAGGATGTACCGGCCTTTCGGAACTTTTTTGATTTCCATATCCAGAATGCCTAGCTCCGGCGGATTTACCTGGTCGTCGGCGGAGTTCACTGCAAACAGCGGCGCCTTGATCTGCGCGAGATGCGGCTCCGGGTTGTAGTTGCGTGAGCAGTCGTACTGGTAGATAAAATCATTGGCGTCGAGGCTTTTCAGGTAACGCGCTTCCATGTTGGACAGCATCTGTTCGGCTTTTTCGCGTGTGGGGGCCGACCGCTGGTACGTCTTCGGACAGCTTACCATAAAGATCATGGAAGAGATCGCGCCGCTCATGCCCACTTTTGGCTCTGACACATATTCGCCGTTCTTCCATTCAGGGTCCATCCTGATCATGTCGATCGCCATCTTCCGCAGCATCCGGTTGCGGCCGGCGATCTCTACCGGCAGACTAGCCAGCGGCATCAGCGCATCCATGAAATCGGGGTATTTGTAACCCCAGATCCACGTGTGCATGGCGCCCATGGATGTACCCATCACAAGCCGGAGATGATTCACGCCCAGGTGTTCTGTCACCAGGCGGTAATCGGCCAGCACCATGTCATCGTACGTGTATTGGGGGAACTTCATGTGCAGCCCGTCGCTCGGCTTGCTCGATTTGCCATGACCGATCGCATCGGGCATGATGATGAAATACTTGGTTGCGTCGAGCAGCTGGCCCGGACCGAACAGGCCGCCGGCGAACGTATTGTTCATGAAACTGATCCCGTTTCCGGTGGTGCCGTGCATGATGATCACCGCGTTTTTTACTTTGCCGTTCTTGTCCTTCACCGGCGTGCCTACGGTCACGTAGTGCAGCCGTAGCTCGGGGAGCGATTCACCGGTTTCGAAAGGAAAGTTTTTGATCACATAATCCCCTTCGGTGGGGGCAGGGAACTTTGGCTGTGAGAAGCCTGTGCAGGCGATGGCCATCAGGGCCACCGGAAGAAAGAAATGCCTGAGAAGATTGACCGCGCGCATATATAATGGGAATTTAGGGCTAATGTAAACCTTTCGGCTCTTTTTTCAGGCGCCGGCCTTGCGGCGCCTGTTTGTTATTTTTAGCAGGATGTGTGCGGAAATTGACTTCCAGGGCCCCTTTACCTGATTTGTGCCTTCGCGCAACTGCCTGCACACCTGAAAATTTTGGGATACCGATGGCACGATTTTGATGTTTTCATCGGGAAACTGATTCCTGAATAGCCCAAAATTTCATTATGAAAGAACTTCCCATTACGGTACGCCGATCCATCGAACTCATCGGACTCATCGCGCTTGGATCAGTGCTCATCGCGGCCAGCGGCATCATTACCCCCATTGTACTGGCATTTTTTATAAGTATTGTGATGTTGCCTGTGTACCGGTTTTTTATGAAGATCCGGTTCCCCGAACCGCTGGCGATCGGGATGACCGTACTGATCCTGTTTGGGTTCATGGCTGCTATCGTTTGGTTCTTTTCCGTACAGATCGGACAGGTAATATCCGACATCCCCACGATCCGGAACAATGTGGCAGTTCACTTGAACGAACTGAGCGAATGGATCAATAAAAAAACCGATTTCACGCAGGAGCGGCAGCTCGCCATTCTCAACGAGCAGAGTAAGGGGCTGGTAAACAACGTCACGGGCATGGTGGGCGGGGCAGCCGCTTCCCTTACTTCGGTCTTTATCTTCGTGGGCCTGATCCCCATCTATATTTTTCTGATCCTTTTTTACAAGAACCTGTTGCTGCGATTCATATTTATGTGGTTCCCCAAAGAGAACCACGACCGGCTTGAAGATGGCATGCGTGAAATGCAGGTCATCATCAAAAGCTACCTGGTGGGGCTCCTCATCCAGATCACGTATATCACAGTGCTGGTGGGCGGGATCCTGATGATACTGGGCATCAAACACGCCCTGCTGATCGGGGTCATTTTTGCCATTCTCAACCTCATTCCCTATATCGGTGCGCTGATCGGAAACATCATCGGCGTGCTGCTCACGCTGGCTTCTTCGCAGGAGCTGTTTCCTATCTTTGAAGTACTCGGAACCATTGCGGCGGTGCAGTTCCTCGATAACAACATCCTGATGCCCCGCATTGTAGGGTCCAAGGTTAAGATCAATGCGCTGGCCAGCATCATCGGCGTGATCGTAGGTGGTGCCATCGCCGGAGTGTCGGGCATGTTCCTGTCGCTGCCCATCATAGCCATCCTCAAAGTGATCTTCGACCGGTCAGACAATTTCCGGCAGTGGGGTGTGCTGTTTGGCGACGAACGTCCCAAGATGAGCCCGATGCAGTTCCCTGTTTTCCGCCTGCGCAGCAAGGCTGTCCGCAAGGCCATTGAACGCGAGAACAACATCAATTCGGATGTGTAAAAAATAACAGGTTTTGATCAAGGTGCGCAACCCACTTCCTATGGCACAACAGTCTCCGTTGAATTGCCAGCACTCAGTGCGATCTAAAAAAGATCCGGAATCTCATGAACATCTTTGCAGCTAAGCACTCGGAAAATCGCTGTTGAAGCATCAGATTTTGTGTTGCGGCGGAACACCTGATGGGTAGAAGGTGATTATGTTTTTAAACGGTTGAAGAAGGTAGCTCTTTTTGCCGGAGCGGAAGGGAACCCGCACAAAAACGGATGGATTGATAAAAATGGTAAATTCAGGATCAATATCATTTCAGGGGTTCTTTCGCTGATCCGATACCTTTACCCATGGCTCTTTTGCGACGTGTAAGTCTTTTCCGTATGAACATGATAATACCATCCCATATGTATAAACTCCTGCTCCTGGTCTGTGCCGCCGCACTGTCGGCTTCGCTGTGTGCACAATCGTTCGACAGCAGCGTATTTGCGCGGCTGCCTTTCCGGTATATCGGCCCCGATGGCAACCGCACGATCGCCGTTGCGGGTGTAGCCGGCAACCCCATGGTATCGTATGTGGGCGCAGCTTCCGGCGGCCTCTTTAAGACAGAGGATGGCGGCATCACCTGGCGTTCCATCTTCGACGATCAGGACAATTCCTCTATCGGGGCGCTGGCCATAGCCCCCACCGATACCAATCAGGTATGGGCCGGCACCGGTGAAACCTTCCTGATTCGCCCCGCCCATGCCAACGGCAACGGCATCTACAAATCGACCGACGCCGGCAAGACCTGGAAGAACATGGGATTGCAATCCACCGTCCGCATCAGCCGGGTCATTGTACATCCGACCAACCCCGACATCGTATACGTGGCGGCACTGGGCCATGCCAATGGGCCCCAGCAGGAAAGAGGCATCTACAAAACCGTTGACGGCGGCAAGACCTGGCAACGCGTGCTGTTCATCAACGAGAACACCGGCTGCTCCGACCTTGCCATGAACCCCCAGAACCCCGACATCCTGTACGCCGCCGGCTGGCAGGTCGACATCAAAACCTGGAACCTCAACAGCGGCGGTGCGGGAAGCGGCATCTACCGCACAAAAGACGGCGGCAAAACATGGGAACCACTCCGGAACGGCCTGCGCAGCGGTCCCTCCCACCCCGTAGGTAAAACCTCGGTAGACATCGCCTACTCGAATCCCAACATAGTATACGCCCTGGTGCAGGATTCTGCACCGGCTCTTTACCGCTCGGAAGACGGCGGCGACAGCTGGAAACTGATGGCGCAGAACAACTCGATGGCCCAGCGGGCGTCTTACTATACGCGCCTGCGTGTGGCTACGGATGATCCCAATACCCTTTACTCCATCTGCGTGACCATTATGGTGACCCACGACGGCGGCAAAACATTCGTGAACGACAAGGGCGACTACCGCGGAGGCGGCGACTGCCACGACATGTGGATCGATCCCAAAAACGGCAAGCGGATGATGGTGGCGCACGACGGCTGCCTGAACATGACCTTCAACGGCGGAGACAGCTGGAACAACATCAACCTGCCCATCGCCCAGATGTACCATGTGGCGGTCGACAACCAGGTGCCTTACTATGTGTACGGCAACCGGCAGGATGGGTCATCCTATCGCGGTCCGAGCAACAGCCTGGGCCGTGGCATCAGCATCGGCATGTGGACCAACGTGGGCGGGTGCGAAAGCGGCTTTGCCCAACCCGACCCGGTCGACAATTCCATCGTGTGGTCGGGCTGCTACGATGGCGGCATCGACCGCTACGATATCAAAACGGGCCATGCCCGCGACGTGCGAGCGTGGCCGGAAGCTGGCTACGGCTGGGCGCCGGCCAACATGAAATACCGCTGGCACTGGAATTTCCCTATGGTGATCTCGAAACACAACCACAACAAAGTGCTGATCGGCAGCCAGTACGTGCACCAGACCACCAACGGCGGCCAGAGCTGGCAGGTGATCAGTCCCGACCTTACCACCAACGACAAAACCCACCAGCAGAACTCCGGCGGCATCAACAACGACAACCTCTTTACGTTCGACGGCTGCACCCTGTATGCCATGGCCGAATCGCCGCTCAAAGAAGGCATCATCTGGACGGGCAGCAACGACGGGCAGGTGAACCTGACCCGTGACGGCGGCAAGACCTGGAAGAACGTAACCAAAAACATCAGTGGCATGCCGGCCTGGGGCACCATCACCTGGATCGACCCCTCGCCCTTTGATGTGGGCACGGCATATATTTCGGTGAACTTCCAGCAGCTGGCCGATTTCAAACCCTATATCTACAAAACCACCGATTACGGTGAAACCTGGAAGCTGATCAGCAACGGCATTCCGGCGTCCAATTCATCGTTTATCCATCAGGTTAAGCTCGACCCGGCCGTGAAAGGCCTGTTGTATGCAGGCACCGACAATGCGCTTTATTTCTCCCCCGATGACGGCGGCCGCTGGATCCACCTCAAGAACAACCTGCCGCCGGCGCCCATCTACGGCATCGCCGTGCAGGAAAATTTCAAAGACCTGGTGCTCGCTACATATGGCCGGGGGTTCTACATCCTGGATGATCTTACAGCGATCCGCGAGTTCACCGATTCGGTGCAGCGGGCCGATGCCCACCTGTTTACACTGCGCAAGGCATACCGCTTTCAACCACCCGCCGGTACGCACGGAGAGCGGAGCCTGTCGAGCGGACAAAGCCCAATATACGGGGCCAGCATCAATTATTACCTGAAGGAAAAGAGCAAGGATTCGGTGAAGCTGGTGGTGGTCGACAGCAAGGGCGAAGTGCTGCAGGAACTGCGCGCCCAGAACCGCCCCGGCGTGAACCGGGTATGGTGGGACCTGCGCTACGACCGCTATGTGCTGCCGGCACTGATGACAAAACCGCGGGGTATGGACTGGGTGAAACTGGATGCTGTAGGGCAGCGCAACATGACCATCTACGACCTTGACATCGGTCCGGGTATGATCGCGCCGCTGGTGCTGCCGGGAAAATATACGGTGAAGCTCATCATCGGTGATAAAACGTATGAGCAGCCCGTTACGGTGGTGAAAGATCCGCATACGACCGCATCGATGGAAGACCTGAAAAAGCAATATGAATTTGGTCTCGGGTTGTACAAGTCTATCAACAACTGCATGAAGATGATCGGCGACATGGAAAAGCAACGCGCACATGCATTGTCTATTGCCAAATCAACTGCCAGCCAGCAAGACAAGGCGCTGGCCACCCGGCTGGAAGAAGAGCTGTGGGAAACGGAAGGCAAAGTGCATGATATTTACCAGACGGGCGCCCGCCAGGATGCTTTCCGCAATCCTATCCAGCTGCTCGAGCGGTTTCTCGCCATCTCAAAGGAAACCCAGGCAGGCGGTGCCGACTTCGCGCCTTCGGATCAGCACCAGATCGTATTCAACAAGCTGAACACACAACTGGAAGAAGTGAAGAAGCAGTACAAAGCCATCACAGACAAAAAAGAATATCAGCGTTTACTCAGTGGCGTTGACGACAAGCGCAGGGCGTTCTAGTGATCTTACATAAATGTAGGAATTTGGGTGGTGAGATGACGCCCCAACCCCGCTTGCAATCCATTTCCGGTTGACCGGCTAACCAGGATCACCACGTTTCAGATTACAGCAGATAAAATAGTTTTATTGAAGCGGTTCGAAAAGCTCCGGATAGCAAACCGCCGCCTGGCTTCCTGAACGGATGCCGGCGGCGGTTTGCTATCCGGAGAGGCATGCCTACACGCTCATGGTAGCTCTTGCTGTGTCGAGCGCGGCCAGGGTGTCTGTCTGGCGGGTATCGAAGCCGTTGTAAGGCGAATACGGATCCTGCATCGGGTAAGACGAATCGCTGCCGAGGATCTTCAGATGGTTCTGCAGTGATTTAAGCAGGATCTGTGCGGTGGCATTGCTTACCGTTATATAGCTGGCCAGACTGTTGAGGAAGGTTTTGAGCTGTGCCGAGGAGTAAGCATAGGTTCCCAGCGGATCTACCAGCTGGATCATCGCAAAGTATACCAGCTGGTTCGAGAAGGTATCGTTCGGATACTCGATGGACTGCGTGGATGTGTTGAGGATGCCGGATACCGTTGTCTGGTCGGCGGTGCTTGAACTGCTCATCGCCGCGAGCAGGTATAACAGGAAGATATACGAATCGCCGTCGAGCTCATCCGCTTTGATGATGGTCTGCAGGGTCGTCTTCTGATCGCTCCAGAGAGATGAATCCGCGAACGCCTGCAGGAAGGTGCTGCTGTTGGTCCAGTTGGCCGGGTCGAAGCGTTTCTGCGTATAATCCTGCACCTGGGCCATCGTATGCGTGGGACCGGGGGTCATCAGGTATACGGTTTCCGTACTGGCTTTCCTTGAAGACAGGTCAAGGTTCATAAGATCGGCCGCTGCTGACATGGCATTGTAAAAGTCGAGGTTGGTGTGTGGCGCCTGGAACAAAGCGGTGCCTCCCGGACCAAACCAGTTCCATGGGCTTGCACCCCCGAGCCCCGGGTTGGAGCCATACAGCCAGGTTGCGCTGGAGCCGTACCCGCCGGGATACCCGTTCATACCACAGGAATCGGTCGGGTAGCCGTCGTTGTCAAGGCCGCCCTGGTTAAATTGATAGTACATGTACAGGGTGAACATGCCGGTGGCGGTGATATTCTTTCCGCTGATGCTGTAGTTGGTATTGGTGCTGTTCAGCACGGAAAAAACACTTTCCATCCAGCCCTTCAGTTTGGCACTGTTGCCAATCCGGTAATGGTCGTAGATGAGTTCCTGCACGGCGCCATAAAAATTCCAGAGCTGGGTAAGCCCGGCGGAAGATTGTGCCGGCCCTATATTGGTTTGTGCGCGCAGCAGCGCGCCGAAAGTGTCCATGTCTGCCTGCGTAAGGGCATAGGTAACTGTGTCTGTTTCTGTCAGTAAAGTTGGCATTGGGAACTGTTTTTTGCTGTTTGGTGATGTGGTTGTTTTGTTTTTGTTGCTTTCCGGGTGCCGGGTGCATTCCTGTTTCAGATGCTCATTGATAGTCTTGCGGTGTCGAGCGCGGCCAGCGTATCAGATTGCCGGGTATCGAATCCGAGGTTTGGATTGTACGGGTCCTGCATGGGGTAGGAAGCATCGCTGCTGCCGATCTTCAAGCTTCTTTTGAGCGCGTTGGTGATGATCAGGGTGGTGGCATTGTTCGCTACGATCGAACTGATCAGGGTGTTCAGGAACGTTTTGAGCTGCGGGTTCGTGTAGCCGTATGTACCCAGCGGATCGGCCAGCTGGATCATCACAAAATAGACAAGCTGGTTCGCGAAGATATCATTGGGGTACTCGATCGATTGCGTGGACGTGCTCAACACACTGGATACCGTTGTCTGATCCGTGGTACTTGAACTGGCAAGCGCCGCCAGCAGGTACAACAGGAAGATATAGGAGTCACCGTCCAGCTCGGCGGCCTGGATGATGGTCTGCAGGGTCATCTTCTGGTCAGACCAGAGAGACGAACTGGCAAAGGCCTGCACGAAGGTGCTGCTGTTGGTCCAGTTGGCCGGGTCGAACCGCGACTGCGTATACTGCAGCACCTGCGGCATCGTGTGTTCCGTACCCGGTCCCAGGAGGCAAACAGTTTCGGTACTGGTCATTTTTTGCGAAAGGTCATGGTTCATCAGCGTTGCATCTGACGCCATGGCATTGTAAAAGGCGGTATTGGTAGTGGGGGCCTGGAACAGTTCGGTGCCCAGGGGACCGAACCAGTTCCAGGGCGTTGCGTTGGGGAAGCCTTCTGATACCGTAGGAAACCAGGTGGCGTAAGATCCATGTCCGGCAGGGTACCCATTGTGCCCGGTATCGTATGTGGGGAATCCGTCGGCGGTCACGGCGTTCTGGCTGAACTGGTAGTACATGTACAGAACGAACATGCCGGCCCCGGTGATGTTCTTGCCTCCGATGCTGTAATTGGTATTGGTACCGGTAACCTTCGAAAACAGGGTTTCCATCCAGCCTTTCAGCTTTGCACTGCTGCCAAGCCGGTAATGGTCGTATATGAGTTCCTGCACCGCGCCGAAAAAATTCCAGAGCTGTGTTTGTCCGACCGCAGATTGTGCCGGTCCGATGTTGCACTGGGCACGCAGGAGCGCAGAGAAGGAGTCCATATCTGCCTGCGTAAGGGCATAGGTTGTCGTATCAGTAGCTGCTAACAAGCCTGGCATTGGTGGGTGTTTTTATGGTGGTGAGTAATTCGAAATGACTGAGGGCCTCGATCGTGTCTTCCATCTTGGTGGGCCGCTGGCAGTAAGAGATGCCGGTAGGTACGCACACAGGCGGTTGTGGTACACCGTTGGTGATCTGCATCCACTGGCTGAACGGCTTTCCGCTGTTCACGTTCAGGATCTTCGTTGCATTGTTGGGCATCAGGGTCTGGTCATCCATCACATCGGCCGTGATCTTGGTCACATCGCAGTCGAAATCCTGTATCACCTCCTGCTGGTTGTTGCCCAGTCCCGACATGCGGATGGTATAGCCGTACACGTCCAGCTGGGTAGGTGCCGTAGCCGAGTTTCCGACCACTTTGAACTGTACGTATCCGGTATTGAGGTAATAGGCGTCCTCCTTGCCGATATCGACCATCCAGGTGGTGGTGTTGGCTGTGGTGTCGGTGCTTTTGGTCACGAACGACTGGTCGCGCAGGTTGCCGCCCCATTTGGCAAAAAGCTGTTTAAGAACGGAAAATGCGGCGCGCACATAGGTTACGTTGTTGAGCTTGTTTAAAAGAAGCTCCACGCCCCACCACACGGAATAAGTTTTATTATTCACCGGGTCGAGGACCGTCCAGAGTGCGGGACGCTGGTACGTATTTACCGTTGCGGTGGCGCTCAGGTCGATTTTATCGGTGGAGCCTTGCAGGATGTCACTGATCAGCGTGCTGGTGATGGTACCCGTTTGAAAAGGGTATGGATAAGGAAGGCTGCACTGTACGGCAGCATTGCCCGAGAGATAGACATTGTAAGCCACCGTGAACTCGGAATCGTACCCCGGAATGATCAGGTAGATCTTTGTTCCGTCGGTGATCTGCCAGGTGCTTTCGTAATCGGCGACCGATACCACCGAGCTGGCATCCACGATGATGCCGGCATTTTTCAGCGCCCCCAGCAGATTCGCCTTGATCGTTCCGGGAAGGAGGAACTGGGTCGCCATGGTGCTGGGTGGCGGTTGCAGGATGGCCTTGAAGGTGGAGGCATTGTCGAGCTCCGCCATATAAGCGGCCAGGTTGCCGTCGGTTTTCGGAACACCCGCCAGCCATACCCCATTGGTTTGCCCGGGGTTGTTCGTGCTTGCCGGCAAACAGATGGCGGCCCCCAGGAAATTCGCCCCTTTGATGGTACTGGCGGAAAAGTCGACGCCCTGCAGGTTGGCATTGTTGAACGACACCACATGCCCGCTCTGCGCCGCATCCAGCACCACGCCTTTGAAGGTGGACCCCATCAGGTTGGCATTGATGAAGCTGGCGCCGCTGACCACGGCACTGGTAAAATCGGCCTGGAATAAGTTGGAATTGTCGAACCTGACCTCCACCAGCGTGGTGTGGTTCAGGGTTGCCTGTGATGAGGTGCGCTGGTCATTGTAAAGATGGCATCCCACCGCCGAACAACCGGTGAGGTTGGCCTGCGTGAGAATGATCCCCGGCATATAGCTGCCGTCGAGAATGGTGGGCGAGCCGTCTTCAAAATAAACATCCATCTCATATTGAGTGCTCTGGGAAATCGGATTCTGCACCACCAGAAACTTGCGGGCAGGCAGAATATGGCTGTCTGTCACCTCCCAGGCTGCCTTGGCTCCGGCAGGCACCGAATTAGCAGCCGCGCAGCTTACACTGCCCATCACATAGCCATAGTGTTGAAACAGGTCGGTGATCTTGCCGATGTCGGGCATCTGCAGATCGGAAAGGAAGGTGGCAAAATCATAGGGCGCCGCAATCGTTGTATCGGCCTGCGAAACGGAAAAGATGGATGTGTTCTTGCCCATCTGGGCGCCGGTCATATCTGCATTGCTCAAGTCGGAGAAGGTGATGACCGCCCCGAACAATTGGGCATGATCCATTTTGGCGTTGGTGAAGCTGCAGGCCTCCAAAGCGCTGCCCACCATGGTAGCATAACTGAACGAAGAAGGCGACTCGTCATACACCAGCAACTGCGACTGTCCGTTGCCGGTAATCGGTGCATTGACGACCATATACGTTCTGTTGGGCAACGAGTTCTGATCGGTGATCTTCCAGGCAGGGTTTTGCGAGGCCGGATCCGTCATGGCCGTGCAGCTGATGTTGCCGATCGAATACGTGTAGTTCAGGAACACGCTGATGATGTTGTTCAGATTGGAAGAGGTCAGGCTCGCAAGAAAGCTGGCGTAGTCGTACGGAGCCTTCAGTGCGGTATTGCCCTGCGACACGGTAAAAACAGCGGCTGCCGGCCCCAGCACGCTGCCCTGCGCGGTCTGCGCCCCAATCAGGCTGATGTTGTTCATGGAAGCGTTGTTGAACTTCACGCCGTTGAAGGTGGCATAGCTGAAATCGCTTCCGTTCAGTTTTGCCTGCTCGAAACAGAGGGTGTTGTTGAACAGCGAATACCCGGCCTGCAGGTTATACAATTGGTTCGTGATGGTATTGAAACCGGGCACGATCACATTCCTGAAATCGGCACATTGCCATTTTTTTTGGAGGTTGGTGATCAGGAAATCGGTAGTCAGTGTGGCGAACTGGTAGGATGTGATGTAGTCGGAATCGGTAGAGGTCTGGTTCGGCACCCCGAATTTGCTGGTGGTAAGGTCGTTGCCATCGAAGATGGTGCCTTTCAGCAGCGTGTTGAGGAACGAGCAGCCGGCGATCTTCGTCGAGTACGAAAGATCGGTATTGGTAAGGGTGCTGGTATCGAACACGGTATGGTACAGCGAGCATTTGTTCATCTTCACACCGGTCAGGTTGCAGATCTGGATGAAGCTCACATAGTCCAGGTCAACCCCCGTCAGGATGCTGCCGCTGAGGTCGCAGTTCATGAAATGCGAATTGGCGAACGACTTGCCGGTAAAGTCGAAATTGTTCCACTTCACGCCGGTGAGCTGGCTCATGCTGAGGTCGGCCGGCATGTCGGGAATGGCAACGCCGGTCAGGTTCACATACTGCTGTGTTTTTCCCAGCAGAACCCAGGGAATCTTTGCTTTGGTAAGATCGGTGGGCACGGCCGCAGTTGCCAGACCGCCGAACCGCGCGGGGGCGCTGAACCTGGGGTTGGTGAGATCGCAGCCCGTGAATTTCGTCGGGTTACCTGTAGCGGACTTGCCAAACAGGGCGCCGGTAAAATCGGAAACCGTATCGAAAGTGCATCCGGTGAAATTGGTGCCGGTGAGTGTACATGATTTGAAGATATACCCCGACAGATCCTGGCCCGAAAAATCACAGTCGGTAAAGTTCTTGCCGGTATTGTCTTTTTGTGTCAAAGTGCAGACAGACATCTTTTGGTTGTTTTAAAAGTGAATTGGAAAAGAACGGCTACTTGCACGGCCATACGCTGTTGATCGCTGCCAGCATATCCGACTGCCGGGTGGTGAAACCGGTATTGGGATTGTACGGATCGGTCATCGGATAGGTTGGGGCGGCGTTGAGGATCTTGAGGTATTTCCCGACCGCTGTCTTGATGGCGGCCGTACCGGCATCTGTACTCACGAGCACGCCGTTCAGGGTATTGAGGCAACCTTTGATCTGGTCGCTGTTGAAGGTGTAGTTACCGAGCGGATCGACCCAAAGCATCATTACATAATAGATCAGGGTGTCTATGAACGTATCGTTGGGAAGCTCGAAAGAATTGGTGGGGAATGAAATGATCTTCTGCACCTCCATTTGCTGGTCGGCATTGCCTGTGCCAAGCGAGCAAAGCAGGTAAAGGAGAAACACGCATTCATTGTCATCAAGCGTTGTCTGCCCCTGAAGGTCCGACAGTGCAGATGCCTGGCTGGTCCACAGCGGCAGTGCCGTCGTTTTCATATTGGAGGCATTGCTCCAGGTAGAAGTAGAGAACAGATTCGCCACGTTCGCGAGATCGGATGGAACACCGCTCGTACCCCAGGTGGTGAACACGCTGAGGATCGAAGCCGACCAGCTGTCTGGTTTACCGGGCCGGCCCCACGGCCCCACATGCCATGTGAGGCAATCGCCGTAATAGCGCTTGTTGGAGTCACTGGTTGCACCGGAAGAAAAAGCAAGAAAATAGTCGGAACCATTCAGGCATAGATAGCAATCGGGAGTGGCCGACGTCCATTCGCGAAACCTGTTTGCCAGGTAAACATCCGGGAATTTGTGGTTGCCATAGCTGGTCTGAAAACCTTCTATGCTCGTGAACAAGGTGTCTGTCCAGCTTTTGAGATTTGCATTGACGATGTTGCCGTAGGTACCGCCCGCCATTCCATCGATCCAGTTCTTGAAGGAGACGGCAGCTGCGTCGTTGATCGCCGGCATGCCGGCACCGAGAATGTTCTGCAGGCTGATGACCGCAGGCCAGGCTGAGAAATCGCTCGGAAACATTTGATAGTTGACAGAGGACATAATAGTGGTATTTCGTGGACCTGTGGTCCGGTTATCCGGTCCAGGACCGGGAAGAGTAAGAAAATAGGAAAATGGTGAAGGAAATGGTTCAGCGCCTTACGGGGCGCTGAACCATAAAAGGAAAAGATAGACCGGGGCGCTGCTTACGCAAGGGCCGGGCTGCCGACCTGCTTTTTGCTGCTTTTGACAGCGGCTGCAGGAGCAGCGGCAACAGGTCCATTGGGGGTAGAAGGGATCCAGCCACTCACCGTAGGCTCGGTGCGGTTATTCGGCCCGAGGAAGGTTTCGTAGTTGAGCGTCCAGAGGGTACGCCATTGGTCAACCGACATCTTCGCGGCGGCGAGGCCCGACAGGGGTGCATCGAGCAGCACGCTTCCGTCAGGGTTGTAGATATCGAGCATGTACTGGCTGGCCGTGTTACCGGCATTTTCAAAGTACAGCACATAGATATACCCTTTGTCTTCGGTCGCAATATCCAGGTACTGGATCGTTTTGCCAGTCTGCGCACGCAGGGTAGCGGTGGAGATCAGCTGCTGCACGGCGAGCGGGTCGCTGGCGGTGGCGCCTGCTTTTATGGCGAAGGTCAGCGAGTTCACCTTGTCGGTCAGTTTCCACTCGATGCCGGGCGCTACCACGTCGATCTGCAGGTTGGCAGCATAGTATACGCTCAGCTCATACAGGTCATCGCTCCAGCGTACATCATACGATAACGCGTTGGAGTTGTCGGTGAGCAGCCAGGAGTAACCGCTTTGGTTTACTGTTACCGTCATGTCGCTTGCTGTGGCAGGCAGCGTGATCAGGTTCTGCGAGAAGTACTGCAGCAGCGTATCATCCGCCTGTGCGTTGTCGAGATCGGCTACCGGCGTGTTGTCGTAGGCCGTGAAAACCGGCTGCCTGAGGTAGCTGTCGGGCACCTGTGTCTGGTAAGCTTTCTGCACGCCGGCCGACGCGGTGGAGCTGTTCAGGTCGCTCACCAGCGAAACAGGCAGCGTGGTTGTCAGCGTTCCGTTGAAAGCGGCCACCGGGTTGCCTTTGATGTCGAGCGACTGAAAGCGGTCGTTGCCCTGTTCGAGCACGATGATGCGTCCGTCGGAAGCAATGGTCATGGCGGTGGGCTGGCTCAGCAGGCCTTCGAGATCGCCTGTACCGGAAAGCGGCATGGCGAGCGGCGCATCGGCCATGGTGGTGGCTGCATCCGGGATCTGGAGCGCCCACATCTTGTCCAGGCCATAATCGATCGCAACTGCGTAGCCTGCAGGGTGGATGGCCAGCTGGTACAGGGAGCTGCCGTTGGGGATGGGGAAAGCACCCCAGCTGTTGGCGTCTGTATCGCTGAAATTGTTGTCGAACTGGTAAGACCCGGGAATACCGTCGTTGAAGCCCACGGCTCTCAAGTGGTAGTATCCGTTCGGGCCCGGGCGGGGATCCATGTAGAAATTGGTCGTTCCGGGAACGGCATAGTTGAATATGTTGATCACATTCGTTACTACCCCATTTTCCACTTTACGGTCGGCCTTAAGGTCGAAGATCACATTCCGGGAGCCGTCCAGCAGTCTCCATTCGGTATCGGCCTTTACCACTTTTATAAGGGAACCTCCGTCGATGGTAAATCCTTTGCTTGTGAATTCGGTCACCACGGCTGCCGGCATGGCTTTGCCGTCGGCGCCATTGAGCGAAGCCGCATACGTGGCTGCGTCAATAGAGAACAGCGGCGTGAGCCCAAACTGGTTGTAGGCGATGAAAGGCATTTGCGAGTAACCGATGGCAGATTCCACGATCAGGTCGGAAGGCTGGCCGAGGGTCGATACGCTCTGCATGGTATACATCTGCACGTTCTCCACCGGGTTCGAATTTTTGTCCATCGGCATGTTCATGCCCGAAGCTCTCCAGGTATAACCCAGCTGGTAAGCTTTGTTGTCGATGGTCATGTTCACCAGCTCGGCCAGGTTGTGGTTGTTGCCGGATGTATCGGAGACCGTTTTCGGATTGGGCAGCGGCGGTGCCGGGCGGGTGCTATTCTGAATGGATATCTCGTATTGCGTGTCGCCGCCTGATGAATAAATCTCGCGGTACAGGCACTGGTAGGTGGTGTTCGACTGTTTATCGGTGAGGTTCCAGTTGGAGCCTTTGCTGACGGTAGCTACGGACAGGTTGCCTGCGGCAGGCAGCAGCACGCCGTTGCTCTGGAAGGCCGTGCGGAAGCCATCGCTGATGTTCCCGGAATCGAGGTCCGACTGAAACTGGGGGGCGATGGAAAAAGAAGTGACGACCCATACGTGTTTCTGCAGCGTGGTGTCAAATCCGACCCGTTGCTTTTCGCTGTAAGTAACGGTGGGGGTCAGCGGCACCAGGTTTTCGACGATGGCTCCGCTATATTCGAGCTGGCTATTTTCATCCGGAGTGGCTGATTTGGGGCCGCTGTCCCAGCGACCGGCGATCCAGTCGGTGTTGGAGTAGATGGTGGTCACGATCTGGATCTGGCCGCCGGCGGGCACTTTTTCAAACTTGACGGTGATGGGCGCGTCGTGCTGGCCGGGCATGGGGCCCGATTGCACGTAGGTGGTGCCGCCTTGGAAGTTTCCGTTCTTCGGATAGCTGAGCACGGTCACATAGTGGTCGGCAACCATGGGCCAGATAGCGGCCTGGTTGGCGGTGCCGTGTGCCGGATCGGGAGATATGGTCACGGTGAGGTCCATGGATTCTTCGATCTGCAGTTTATAGGTAGCAGGAGAAGCCAGGCATTCGATGGTAGTGGCGGCCAGGGCAGAGATGTCGGCAGCCAGATCGGCGATCTTGAGGGCCCAGCCTACATAGGGAATCTGTTCAAGGGCTTCCTCAGTGGTGAGGGTTTCGGTAGAGGCTTCGATCAGTTCCTCGATGGCTTCTTTATAGACCGTATCGGCCAGCATTTCTGCGGCTTCGCCGAACAGGATACCGCCAACAAAACCGGCCAGGCGGGCAAAGACGGTTTTGGTGGTACCGCTTTTCCAGAAGGCGCCGCTCAGGATCAGCCATACGATGCCCAGCTCGATGGTGAGCGCCAGCACGGCATATTTCACTTCCGATTGCTTGATCTTGTTTTTCAGCGGACCTACCACGGCCACGTCGAAAGCCATGAGGGCGGCCGTCAGTCCGTAGGTCATGATACCGGTAGCGACCACGCCGCATACGTCCACGTCCGAGTCCCAGTCGGAAAACCCTTTGGCTGCACCAAAACCACCCACATAGATTTCTGCGCGGGAAGCGATGGCATCGCCGGTGGTGGCATCGTGCGGCCATTGAAATTCGATGCTGATGGGATTGGTCGGAAAGGGAATACCGAATACGCTGTTGCCTTCGTCGAGCACGCCCCAGAAGAGCTTGGTGGTATCGTCGTCTTTTTTGGCGAACGCCGAAGCAAAGGCAGCGCTGATAAAGCCGTCGGGCTCGATCAGGTTATCGCCTTCTTTCGAGTTTTTAAGTACGCTCCACGGAATAGGGGTGCCATCTTCAGTCTGGTATTCGATGTAAACACCCAGGATGCGCGCCGGCCAGTTCTTGACAGGCAAGCCGAGCTTGTTATCTTTGAACTCAATGTCGCCACCATAAAGATCCAGGCCGTACTGGCGGTCGGAATCGTATTTGGCGGACCAGTAATCCGAAGCTTCTTCGCCCAGGGTTACTGCGCTGTTCTTCAAGGTGGCAGCGGCTTTCACGCCATTCGATTGCACGGAAGCTGCGGGTGCACCATTCACCTGTTTCTGGGAAACAGCGCCCTGTCCTCTGGACCACAGGGTTCCGTTGAAATCAGGATCGTTCTTGGTTTGCTTGAGTACGGCGAATACGGCGCTTTTGGCGGCGCCGGTCACGCCCCCGTCGGATGCACCGGTTGTTTCGTCGCTCAGCTCATACTGCGGGATCACCTGCTTGCCGGTTACCGGGTCTGTAGGCCAGTCCATCGGTTTGCCGTCGGAGAAGTTGCGGCTGGTCGGCGTCATGGGCGACGTCTGCTGGGTAACCGGATCTATCTTTATGGAATAGGTCTTTTTGTACCAGGGATTGTCTGAAGTGTACGGGTTGCCGCTCACGTAGTTCACCAGCTGGTCGAAATTGTTCTGGTCCTGCATGTATTTGCTGAACAGGAGGCTGGTGGTAGAGGGGTCGATGGAGCCGATCTCGGGATGGTGGAATACGATGGTCTGCGCAATGGCCAGCGGCGGAAGTATCACCAGCTGGGCATCGGTCGTGATGCCGGCATTGCCGGCAGAGGCAGTCAGGCTTTGGATACCCAGCTGTTTGAAAAGCAGGGGTTGCTTTGCACCCTTGGTGGTTACTCTTGCAGCGCTCAGCTTTTTTGCATTTCGTTTGTGCGTCTGCGTGGGCACATGGATGTGTACCGACACGAGGTCGGGCAGAATGTCGTCTGCTTTCTGTGCAGGGGTAATCACGCTCAGGCGGGAGATCTTCTGGTCCGACAGCTGAATGTTCTCGATGAAGTGGGTGATCATGTGCTGGTGCGTGGAAGGGATGGCGGCCAGGGCCTTGTTCACCTTCTGATGCTCGGAGAAGCGACCGGGGTTGTCGGCATAAGTCTGAAGTTTTTCTTTTTTACCGTGTCCCTGAATAAAGTATTCTTTACTCTGATCAAGGTCGTGGAGTACAAAGTGTAAGTGTACCTTTTCCATAATAGTAGTTTGTTTTTGAACCTGGTGTATAAAAAAAGATAAAATGCGTTTCCAAACCGGACCCGGAACGGCCTGCGGGTGGAGACAAGGCATGCCCGCACACGCGCCGCATATGGATCAAGGTCTGATGAAAGAAAAATAAATGCGCTTGCTTAAATCGTCTTACTGCTGAGATCAAAAGGGTAGGTCTGCATACAAGTTAGTTTTGGTGTTTCAGTGTCTGCTTCTTTTGTTCAGTTACTGGATAACTGTATGCTGTACATGTTAACTATCTGTTCGGATGAATACAGCGTATTTATGATGCAAACTTAGACTGGTTACAGGCAGGAGACAATAGCCTGAATAGGCCATTTATAGGTCTCCAGGCAGAAATAACCCCGTCGGATGCCGGAAGCTGTGGCCCTTGTTGACTGTGTACCAGTCTTTTGCGGCGGCCCGGCGGAAGACACCGGAGAAAAGCCGGGAGATTTGCCTAAATGTGATATTTTTAATATTTGTCGCCGTTGCCCACACAGGGATGGCGCTGATCTTTTCAGTCCGGATCAAAACACCCGGGAAAGCTGGCGAACCGCCCCAATACCATTGAAATGGACATGTCCAACAGTAACCGGCAACCGACCCTGTAAACCATATTCACTGCCGGTTTGCTGCTATCTTATGAAGCACAAATCTGTATTATATCATAATGGTATTTTTTTCCACTATCCTCCCTACTTTACAGCTTCTCCGGTTCCTCATAAAAGAAATCTATACCCTCACTGCCCTTCTTGTTCTGGTGCCTTTTGTATGCCGGCTTTCCGCTCAAACTTCTTTTCCTGTTCAGCTTGAATCGCTCAACATCAACAACGGCCTGTCACAAAGCTTTGTGAGCGGCATCCTGCAGGATCAGAAAGGGCTTATGTGGTTCACCACCAGCGACGGGCTCAACAAATACGACGGATACACTTTTACTGTGTACCATCACGACCCCGATGATTCAACATCGATCGGCAGCGATGACCTTACCTGCATGTTCGAAGACGCAAAGGGACGCCTGTGGCTGGGTACGCGCCACAACGGCATCGACTTCTTCGACCGGGAGAACAACCGCTTCAGCCACATCCGCCATTCGGGTTCCAACAGCCTGCAGTCGGATAATATCATGAGCATCGCGGAAGACAAAAGCGGCAATCTCTGGATCCGCACGGAGCAGGGAATCGACTGTGCAGAGATCGTGACCGACAAACCGCCACCGCGGGGCCGTTCAGCGTCTGGAAACGCCCTCTCGCTGGTGTTCACGCACATCAGGCTCGACGCGGCTTTTGAAGCGGTACGTTATAAATATGAATCAGCAAAAGTATTTGTCGACAGCCGCAGCCATGTGTATATCACTACCAACAGCCGCATCTGGGAAGCATTCTACCGGCAAAAGCAATATACCTATACGCTGGCGCACCGCTATACCTTCCCGGTGATCGATTCGTTTCAGATCGCCGACCTCACGGAAGACCTTGCCAGCGCAAGCCTACTCCTCAACACGCGCGACGTGATCCGCTTTCCGCGGCACGATTTCGATGCTGCGGTACGCATTTTCCGGTCCGTCAGGGCGCAAACGCCCTGGACGCTCGACAAACGGCACCGGTTATGGATGCCGGACAGTAACCGGATCATTCAGTTGCAGGTAGAGCCGCTGATCGTACAAAGCGCCGTTATCTCCGAACCCCGTTACATGCAGGCCATCGCGGCCAGCACCGTTCTTTTTACCGACCGCACCGGCGTCATCTGGATCGGCACGGGTGGCTACGGCATCCTGCGCTATGATCCGGAGAAAGAAAACTTTCACCACATCCTTCCCGATTTTATCAGTTACCAGCTGCTGGAAAGCCGGCCGGGCAGGATAGCGGCCATCGGCGTCAACAGCTCCTACTCCATCGATATCCGGAGGCAGGATCCGGTGACCATCCGGCCGCTTGCAGACGAAGCGCTGATGGCTGCCCGGTCGCTGCAGTTCAAGATCGGATCGTTTGCAGAAGACACGACAGGGAATTACTGGTTCGGACTTCATGCGCATATCATCCGGTACCAGGTGAAAGAAAGAAAGCTCCGGTTCTACCCCATGCCGGTCAGTGAAAAAGCTACCCTCCCTTTTCCCCTGTATGCCGACCGCCGCGAGAACCTGTGGATGGGATATAACCGGTATTTTGTCCGTTACAACATCCGTACAGGCCTGTTCACCCGGTATGAGTATCCCGTGCGGATGAAATCATATGAGTACGATTTCCTGCAGTCCATTTATGAAGACCGGGGCCTGCTCTGGCTCGGATCGGCAAACGGCTTGTTTCGATTCAACATCGCCACCGGCGAGATGCGGCATTATACCGCCCGCTTTGCCGACACCGGGTCTGTCAGCAACAACGTGATCCTTTCCATGTGCAACGATACGCGGCAACCCGGCCGCTATCTGTGGATCGGCACCAAAGGCGGCGGTCTGAACCGGATGGACAAACAAACAGGTGAGCTGATCCGCTACACGACCAAGAACGGGCTGCCCAACAATGTGATCTATGGCATACTGCCGGATGAGGAAGGCAGGTACTGGCTGAGCACCAACAAAGGCCTGTCGGAGTTTAACCCGCGCAGCGTCCATTTCCGCAATTTCGATGTCAGCGACGGGCTGCAAAGCAACGAGTTCAACCGCTACGCATACTGCAAAACGGAGGAAGGACTGATGGTATTCGGAGGCATGAACGGGATCAATTATTTTAACCCGTCCGACATCCGCGTGCTGCCACCTCCGCCGGTGGTGCTGACCGATTTCAGGATGTTCAACAAAACCGTCAACTTTAAAAAACCGGGCTCCCCCATCGGCAGAGACATCGGCTTTACCAGCGAGATCCATCTCCGGTATGAACAGAATGTGATCACCTTCCAGTTCGCAGCCATGGATTACCGCAAGCCCGGCAATGCGCAATACCGGTATATGATGCACGGGTTCGACAAAGACTGGATCTATTCGGGCACCGTTCGGGAGGCAACGTATACCAACCTCGACCCAGGTACGTATGAGTTCACGGTGCAGGGCAGCCTGGGCGAAGGAGTGTGGGGAACCCGCACAACCTCCGTTGCCGTAATCATCGTGCCGCCGTGGTGGCAGCGCTGGTGGTTTTACGGCATCATCATATCGAGCACGATGTATTTAACATTTGTGCTGTACCAGTACCGCCTCAACCAGGTGATCAAACTCGAACGCGTGCGCAACCGCATTGCCCGCGACCTGCACGACGAGGTCGGGTCTTCCATCAGTACCATTGCCATTTACTCCAAGATCCTGCAGGAACACCTGGGCACCGGCGCCTTCAACAACGCTCCCCTGCTTACCAAGATCACCGACAACGCCCAGGAGATCATGGAAGCCATGAACGACATCGTATGGAACATCAACACCAGGAACGATGCGTTTGAAAATATCATCAGCCGCATGCGCGAGCATGCATACCAGCTCTTTGAAGCAAAGGGGTATACCCTTCATTTCTATTTCGACGACAATCTGGCGCGCATGAAACTGGGCATGGAAAAAAGACGCGACTTTTATTTGATTTACAAGGAAGCCCTGAATAATATTGCTAAATATGCCAACGGCAAGAACGTGTGGATCACGCTTACCGTACACAATTCCGGCATCCGGCTGACTATCAAGGATGATGGCCAGGGGTTCGAGAGAAAAGAAGTGCGCAGAAGCAGCAACGGCCTCGGTAACATGGAATTCCGCGCCGCCGCGCTGCAGGGAAAGCTCCGCATTATCTCTGCTCCGGACCAGGGCACGGAGATCATACTGGCCTTTTAAATCTGTACCTGCATAGCCTGTTCTGGCTATTGGAAGCTGTATGCTTACCTACATAACTTTGACATATGATCAAGATCGCCATCTTCGACGACCACAAAGAAAGAAGGGACGCACTGAAACTACTGATAAGCCTGCAACCGGGTATGCACTGCGTAGGTGACTGGGAAGACTGCACCAGTATTGTCGCCAACCTCAAACCCAAAAAGCCCGATGTAGTGCTGATGGATATTCACATGCCGGGCGGGGATGGTATTGAAGGCGTAAAGCTTATCCAGCAATACTATCCCGACATGTTCATCATCATGCAGACGGTGTTTGATGACGACGAAAAGATATTCACCTGCATCCTCGCCGGCGCGCACGGCTACATCCTTAAAAAAGATTCTCCCGACAAGCTCATGGACGGCATCCGCGAGGTGGTCAACGGCGGTGCGCCGATGACGCCCAGCATCGCCCGGCGCGTCATTAAACTGTTCCAGAAACAATCGAAAAGGGGCGACCGGGAATCTTTCGACCTGTCGGCCCGCGAACTGGAGATACTCACCTGCCTGGTAAAAGGCTACAGCCATAAAATGATCGCCGCGGAACTGTTCATCTCTATTTTTACCGTGAACAATCATATCAAAAAGATCTATCAGAAGCTGCATGTGCACAGCGTTTCAGAAGCGGTGGCAACGGCCATCCAGAAAAATATCGTGTAGGCAGCACAGTTGAGAATAGCCCGTTTAGGCTATTGGATCAGGTTTATCTGCGGGGGTATCTTTGTCACATCAAAGCAGTCAGCACAGAACATGCGGCAATCAAAGCGACCAGAAGCCTTGATATGCGCCGGCGCTTCCTGAGCAGGAATAATCAATGTCCACAACTCTCTTTCAGATCCGGTGCCAGCCGCTGTGCAGCCTTTTCTGCATGGTGCCGTAAGCATCCGGCTTGCTACCTCATACCAAAACAATGCGAAACCACTTCCATAACAAACCCACATCTTTCAACACATGAAATCCCGTTTCCCGCACCGGCTTGCGCTGTATGTGTGTCTGCTGCTGCCCGCCTGCGCCACCATCTCGAAATTCGACCAGTATTCGTACACCCAGGCAACTTCCCTCAAGGTAGACGCACTGAACGTGATGAACCTCGCCACACAGCCCTACAACCAGTACCAGTTGCAGGTACTCACGGTACAAAGCGATATCGACAAGATCTATGAGTACGAAAAGAACCGCCCCAAGAATGAGATCTCGGAAAAAATGTGGTCGGTGATCAAAGACACCAGCGGACATCTGTTCGGCGGCTTTGTGAAGAGATGGCAGCAACAGGGCAAGCTCGACTCTGTATTCATACAGGAGGCCCGCGGCCTTGTGGGCGCTTCGTTCGACCAGATCTCGCAACTGGAGAGCGGCAAGATCAAATCAGTACAAGTCACCAACTAAAACCAATCTCTTATGAGCACCATCAATTTCGACGAACTGTATACGGAACTGGCAAATGGCGTGGAGACGGTCGCAAAAAACACGCTCCAGGACTATGAGAAGGAAGCCAAGACCGACGGCATCAACGCCATCGACAATATAAAAAACAGCCTGCAGCACTGGACGGAAGAAGTGGAGAACGGCGCGATGAACACCGATGATCTCGCCTTTCTCCTGAAAAGCGAGGAGGGACTTGCGGAAATGATCACCCTCAAGCAGGCAGGACTGGCAGAAGTTCATATCGATGAGTTCCGCAACGGACTGATCAATATGATCCTGAGCACACTGACCGGTCTTATAAAGGTATGACATGATCTTTGAAGCCATCACCACCGGATTATTTTGTATGATCTATGTAGTGCTTTTTGTTTTACTGTCGCAGACCGGGCTCTATGCATTCGATCTCTGGTACTGCACACAAAAAAAACCTTCCACCAATGAGGCGGCGGGGTTGATGTTCGGTGCTATCAGCCTTATCTATTCGCTCCTGCTGGCCTTTGTGATCGTAGCCGTGTGGACGGACTATGAAGACCTGACGGAAACCATCGGGAAAGAAGCGGACAAGCTGAACAGCATTCTCGCGCACAGCAGCACGCTTTCCGACAGCATGCGCATTCCGCTCAACAGAACCCTGACGACTTACTGCAACAGGGTGATGAACTCCGAATGGAACCTGGAGGAAGGAGAAATGGAATCTTATCCGAGTGCCATACCCGACCTGCGGCTATACCTGCTGCGCACGCAGCCGGATGGCAAGGTGCAGGAAGGCATCTACTCGGTGATAGATGACGACCTGAGCAGTATCAGCGACCTGCGCCGCGAGCGGCTCGACCATGTACGCTCACATGTACCCCGGCTTGTATGGCTGATCCTGAAAACAGGCAGCGTGATGATGATCATTTTTTCCTATTTCCTGGAAGTGCCGTTCATCCGGCTGAAACGGATCTACCTGTTCTTCCTCAGCAGCATCATGGCCATGAGCCTCTTCCTGGTGAATGCGCTCGACGATCCGTTCAACGGTGCGGTGGCAGTAAGCAAAAGGCCGTATGAAAATGTGCTGCATGAGATACAGTTACACCCGGTAAGTTACCCCACCAAAAATTAAACAGCATGACAGTCTCACAACTCAAGGCGGTGGCCTGCTCGGCCATCTCGAACGCAGTCAGGTTCTTGCCCTATCTCGCCGATACCTGCGCGCAGTATGATATCAGCACGCCGGTGAGGCAGCTTTGCTTCCTGGCGCAGGTAAGCCACGAAAGCGGCGGGCTTTTCTACACGGAGGAACTGGCCACCGGAGACGCCTACGAGCATCGTGCCGACCTGGGCAATTCGCAACCCGGAGACGGCCCGAAATACAAAGGACGCGGACTGATCCAGATCACGGGCCGCAACAACTACGGGCTGCTGGGCACTGCCTTCCAGATCGACCTTATAGAGAACCCAACCCTGCTCGGCGGCAAAAATATTACCGCCTGCTCACCCGACCAGCTTAAATGGGCCGCCATGAGCGCGGGCTGGTTCTGGAACAAGACCGCACTGAACGCGTGGGCAGACAAGATCAACCTGCATGAGCCGATTGAGGACGGTGAGAACCTGGAGGCTTTCCGGGAGATCACGCGAAGGATCAACGGCGGATACAACGGGCTTGCCGATCGCGTACACCGCTACCAGCAGGGACTCAGCTTTTTTCTATCACCCACACCAATAACCACCACACCATGAAACCAGTTTATTATGTATTCGGACTCCTGTTTGCCGCCTTCCTGTTGTCGGGGTGCCAGACGATGAATGTGTACGACATCAAATTGCTGCTGTCGTGGGCGATCATCATTGTCATCGTCTTTCTGTTCCTGGTACTGGCACTGCACAGCAACCTGATCAGGGATGAAGTGAACGACAGCGATGCTTTCAAGATAAATGCCCTGAAACTTCAGCAGCTGCTGCGCACCAAAACATCGCAGAACAAAAATCCCTACAGCCTCACCAAAGTGCAGTTCGGCCTTTGGACGGTGATCATCTCTTCATCGTACGTTTATCTTTCCCTCTGCAAAGGCGATTGCGCTTCGCTGCCGGTGAATAAAACGGCGCTGGTGCTGATGGGCATCTACAGCGGCATGGCGGCCACTACGGCTATCATGGACAAGAACGAGATCAGCGACAACCGGCCCCGCCATCAGAACACGCCGTCACAGGGTTTCTTTGTCGATATCCTGTCGGACGATAACGGCATCAGCCTGCACCGCTTCCAGAACCTCGTCTGGACGATCATTGCCGTGATCGTTTATCTTTATAAAGTCGCCGAGATCAAAGCGGGTTGTATCCTTCCCGAACTGAGCGACACCTTGCTGGCCCTCACCGGATTGAGCAGCGCCACGTACCTCGTGCTCCGTTCAAAGGAAAACGATCCGCCCGTTCAGGACGCATCGGACCCCACGGCCACGCCCAGTCAGATAGACTCCACTGCAACCACCCCGGCTGCTCCCGCCGGCACGCTGGTGAACGCCAATTAGCTTACCCCGAAAAGCCGCTTCTGAGAAATCAAAAAAGATTTACATTCATGCACGATCCGGATTGCATGGATGTAAATCTTTTTTTATGAAACCAATTGTTGCAAGAGGCGCCTGTTACTTACTGATGAGCTTTTTACTGCTGGCCTGCGGTTCGCAGCCGGAAACAAAGGACGTCCCGGTCCATTCAGACAGCATCCCGCCGCCTGCTCCGGTACGCGCCGACGGCAGGTTGAAAGGGACACTGGTATCCGGGTCGGGCGACACGCTGCAATACGCTTACAACAATGATGCGCACACGATGACGATCGGGTTCAAGAACCTGCAGGCCGAACTGAAGCAGGATACGACCGCATCGGGCCTCCGTTATTCCAACGATCAGTTCGTGTACACAGAATGGCACGGAATATCGACCCTGAAGGAAAAAGGGAATACCGTGTTCGAAACGCAGCGGGTGAAAATGGACAAATAAATTGTTTCCTTGTTGTCCGTTGAATCCTGACCCCTAAAAAACCATGTCAAGCGATCCTTAGCTTTTTTCTGAAGAAGCCGATCGTAAAGCCGGTGAGACGGTAGACCAGGTATCCGGTCAGAAGGCCGCCTAATGCTCCGCCTGCGCTTCCCCACAGCAGGGTTTGCCTGTCTCCCAAAGTAAGATCGAACACTTCAGCCAGCAGGCTCATGAGTACCATCCCGCATACACATCCTGCAATGGACCCCGCTGCCAGTAAGAAGAACAGATAGCCTTTGCGGAATGATTTTCTCCAGGTGCCCACAAGGATGGAGGCGGAAACCAGACCGAAGGTGACCATGACCGCGATCACGGCGAACGCGAGGAAGGCAAGGATAAGCCCAAGAAAAACGCAGGCTGCAGATACGATCATAGCAATTAGGACAAAAAACATGACTACTATTTTTTCAAAACCGTCAGGCGAATAACAGGTTGCTGAAAAGATGCCTGTTCGGGCAAGATACAATGCTTCTTCAGAAATTCCTATCTTCATGAGGTCAGCCCAAACTATCAACTTCTTGCTCTTCCATCATGATTGCCATTCGAAAAATGCTTTTTATGAGCGCCCTCAGTGTTTCCATGATCTCGTGCAACCAGCAACCCGCCCGGGTCGGATGGGTAGAACAGATCGATCCGGCCCTCTCTGCCGTTGTACATAAAGATGCACAAATCCGCGTGATAGCCGACGGGCTCGACTGGTGCGAAGGGCCGCTGTGGATCGAGGATAAAAAGATGCTGCTGTTTTCGGATGTGCCGCAGAACATTATCTACAAATGGACGGAAGCCAAAGGCAAGGAACCTTACCTGACCCCGTCGGGTTATACCGGCGGTGTAAAACGGGGCGGCGAAACAGGCTCCAACGGACTCGTGCTTGACCCCAGGGGACAGCTTGTGATTTGCCAGCATGGCGACCGCAGGATGGCCCGCATGGATGCCCCGCTCGATCAGCCAAAGCCGCAGTTTGTACCGCTGGCAACGAATTACAATGGAAAAAAATTTGACAGTCCGAACGATGCTACTTACCGATCCAATGGCGACCTGTATTTCACCGATCCGCCATATGGCCTCGAGCACAACGCAACCGACCCGCTCAAGGAGATGCCGTACCAGGGTGTCTACAAAGTGACCCCCGCGGGAGAAGTAACCCTGCTAGCGGACACCATCAGCCGCCCGAACGGACTTGCCTTCTTTCCCGGTCACCAGAAGCTGCTGGTGGCGAGTTCCGATTCTACCAAACCCTACTGGTATATCTTCGACGTGGATGGCAAAGGCTTGCTTCAGAACGGAAAAGTATTCGCCGATGCCACGGCCGCCGGCAAAACCTCGCCCGGCCTGCCCGACGGCATGAAGATCGACCGCGAGGGGCATGTATTCGCCACCGGCCCCGGCGGCATCTGGATCTTCGATGCCACCGGCAAGCTGCTCGGCAAGATCCATATCAATCCCCTGGCCTCCAACTGCTCGTTCTCCGCAGATGAAAAAACACTTTATATCACCGCCGACATGCATGTGCTCCAGATGAAGATGAGGTAGGGGATTTCTTTCTTATCCCCACCCGGGAAGGGAGAAGAAAGATTCCGCTTACTTCCCGATCCGCACAATCGGCGTCAGCAGCAGTTTGCGAAACTCTACTTCGGCGCCTTCGGCCTGCAGGGCGATCTGGCCGCGGGTGGCGGTGCAGCGGTAGCCGGCGTTTACAAGGTCGTTGTTGACCCACACTTTGACCGAATCTTTGTGGCAGTCGATCACCATGCGGTTCCATTGGCCCAGGGGCTTTTCGGACAGGTCGGTGAGGTTGGAGATGCGGCGCAGCTTGCCTTCGGAGACGCCCCAGTTCTTCGGATCGCCTCGGTGTGCCTCTTCATTGGACACATGAATATCTTCCTGGATGCACCAGAAATCGCCGGCATTCGTACTCTCCATCTGCACTTCGATCGATTTGGGGAACATCTTGTACAGCGCCCTCGGCGTGGAGGCATGTACCAGTACGCCGCAGTTGCCGGCCTTGCCGGAGAAGCGGTACTCCACTTCAAGCCGGTAATTTTCATATACGGCATCCGTGATCAGGTGGCCGCGCGGCTCTCCCAGGCTTACCAGCAGGCCATTGCGTACAATGAACGGATCGTGCGCCGCGGCGTCGGTGTCTTTCTGCGGCACATCGGCATGCCAGCCCTGGAGGTCTTTGCCGTTGAAAAGTAGTTTCGGCTGCGGGTCGGCGTGAGTGGGGAAGAGCGGCCGCACACCCAGGAACAGGATGAAGACAAGAAGATATTTCATATGGGAAAGATTCGCAGGTTGAGGAAGCGGATAAGAGCTTCTGTTTCAAAGATAGCGTTTCAGGCCAATCGGCGGCCCTTTCCGCGATCAATAAATAGCCGCGCCATAAACGGTGGATTTTTTTACATTTGATCCTCAACAAGAAAAATTCCCCATGAAACGATTGCAATATGACCGCCGCCGGTTTATGAGAGACGCCGCCACCACCGCCGCCGGCATGGTACTCTCTACCGGCCTTGTGCAGGAAGTGTCCGCCGCTTCACAGTCTGTGATTACCCCCTCGGCCAATCCTGAGCCCGGGCCCTTTGTGCCGGCCCAGGATCCGCGCATCAAATTTTCCGTGATCGGCATCAACCACGACCATATCTACGGGATGGTAGAAGCCGTGACCCGCGGAGGTGGTCAGCTTGTTTCATTCTACGCCAAAGAGCCGGATCTGTCCGCCAACTTTGTGAAGCGCTATCCTCAGGTGAAAATAGCAGCCAGCGAAAAAGAGATCCTGGAAGACAAATCCATCCAGTTGGTGCTGAGCTCCATCATCGCCAGCGAACGGGCGCCCCTCGGCATCGAGGTCATGAAGCATGGAAAAGATTACCTGTCGGATAAACCCGGCATCACCACACCCGAGCAGCTGGCGGAAGCCCGGAAAGTACAGAAACAGACCGGCCGCATCTTCTCCATCATGTTCAGCGAGCGCTTCGAGAACAAGGCTACCGTAAAAGCCGGTGAACTGGTAAAAGCAGGCGCCATCGGCAAGGTGATCCAGACCATCGGACTCGGTCCGCACCGCATCAACCCCAAATCAAGGCCACCCTGGTTCTTCGAACGCGATAAATACGGCGGCATCATCACCGATCTTGCTTCCCACCAGTTCGACCAGTACCTGTTTTTCACGGGGTCTACACAGGCATCCGTTGTAGCCTCCCAGATCGGCAACGTGAACCATCCGCAATATCCCGGCCTGGAAGATTTCGGGGATGTGATGCTCCGGGGCAACGGCGGCATGGGTTATATCCGGGTCGACTGGTTCACCCCCGACGGACTGGGCAGCTGGGGCGACGGGAGGCTGACCATCCTGGGCACAGAGGGATACATCGAGATCCGCAAGAACATCGACATCGCCAGTCCGCACCAGGGCGGAAACCACCTCTACCTGGTGAACCAGAAAGAGACCACCTATATGGATTGCAACAAAGAGCCGCTGCCTTTCGGCACCCAGCTGGTAGACGACGTGCTGAAACGCACCGAAACGGCGATGCCACAGGCTCACTGCTTCCTGGCCATGGAACTCGCGATCACCGCCGAAAAGCAGGCGCAGCGAATAGCCAACAAGAGCTGATCGGATAATTTCCGGTTTATAATTACGTTATGAGTTTACAGGCAGCGACGCATAAGATTGCTGCCCGTAAACCTATATGTGGGCGAGAGCTGCAGAGGAGGAAATAATTAACATTGTGCAGCAGAATTTCAGAATTTGCTGTCTGATCTGTTGTTGCATATCCATCCGTTTCGGAACCATTCACCGGATCAACGATTTCCAAAACAGGGCATTTGAGATGCAGGCAGGCTGATACTAAATTCCAATGCGGTTTTCAAAAGAAACAACTTAAATGGACCATGCAAAGAAGAGGCTGAATGGCCGGGGGGCCGGCAAGAACACATTAAAAATTTTTTTAACAAATTATTTTTGAAAAACAAGTTCTTTTATTAGTTTCGCCCGGCCTATTTCGTCGAACTGAGGAATAGAACGAAAGAGAACATATCAATATACTTCACTAACAATCGCCATATGAAACAGATTCATCTTTACTTATCCACCGCCTGAACCTGACCCCGGATATTGTATCCAAGTCCCGGAAATTTTCCCTCATCTTTTGAATAGCCAGTAAGCAGATCATTTTCCTGTTGCATCGTTTTGGATTGCAGGCAGGGTTGGCTTTTATTTGCTGCCAACATCCACATAAAAATCACCGGATCATCAGACCATCCCGATCTCATTCATAATTATCTATCTAACAAACACTGAAAAGTATGAAATTTTCTACTCCAACCAGGTGTCTGCTTCCTTCTCCGGGGAGCACCATGGCGCAGGGTACTGCATGCCAACGCAATCGTTCCCGGACCCGGGGCACGATCCTTATTTTGCGCTCCGCCCTGTCCGTCCTGCTCTTGATGACTGCTTTTCTCCAGCTGGGCTTTGCCCAGCAGGTAACCGTGACCGGTAAGCTCACCAACGAAAGAGGTGAACCCCTCTCGGGGGCCAGCGTGCAGGTAAGAGGAAGCAACAGCGGCGTGTCGACCAACGACAACGGCGTTTATTCGATCAGTGTTCCCAACCTCAACACCGCCCTTGTGTTCAGCTACATCGGCCTGGCCACCCAGGAGATCGATCTGAAAGGCCGCCGCTCACTCGATGTGAAGATGGCGGGTGGCGACGCCAACAACCTCAACGACGTGGTGGTAGTGGGTTACGGCCGCCAGAAAAAAGTAAACCTGGTGGGCGCCGTGTCGGCCGTAAATGTGGATGAAAAGATCACGAGCCGCGCCCTGCCGAACATTTCCTCCGGTCTGGCTGGTTTCGTACCGGGCCTTGCCGTTACCCAGTCTTCGGGTATGGCTGGCCGTAATGGCGCCAACCTCCTTATCCGCGGTCTTGGTACCGTAAACAACGCCAACCCCCTCATCGTTGTGGATGGCATGCCCGACATCGACATCAACCGGATCAACATCAACGACATCGAGACCATCTCGGTGCTGAAAGACGCCACTTCCGCTTCTGTATACGGTTCCCGCGCGGCGAACGGCGTTATCCTCATCACCACCAAATCGGGTCGCGGACAAAAGAAAACCAATCTCACTTTTAACAGCTCCACGGCCATCACGGTGCCTACCAAGTCATTCGATTTCCTGGCCAACTACCCGCTGGCCCTTACGCTCGAACAAAGACGCGCCTCCACCAACACGCTGGCTTCCAACCAGCTGTTCAAGAACGGCACCATCGACCAGTGGATGGCACTCGGCATGATCGATCCGCTGAAATATCCCAACACCGACTGGTGGGATATCATCATGCGCAACGGGGCTTTCCAGAACTACAACCTGTCGGCCTCCGGCGGCGATGAGAAATCGAACTTCTTTATGTCGGTTGGTGTAAAAGACGAAAAAGGCCTGCAGATCAACAACGATTTCAAACAATACAACGCCCGTTTCAGCTACGACTACAAGCTCCGCAGCAATATGAACGCCGGCGTGAAGTTCAACGGCAACTGGTCTAAAAACACTTATGCCCTGCTGGACGGATTTACCGATTCCACCGCTACCAACACCGCCGGTTACGACATGCAGTATGCCATCGCCGGAATCACGCCTTACGACCCGGTGAGCGGATACTACGGCGGCGTAATGGCCTATGGGGAAGATCCCCAGGCGTACAATCCGTATACCGTATACATCAACAACCTGAACTACATGAACCGCCAGGAAGCCAACGGCATCGCCTACCTCGACTGGACACCGGTGAAAGGGCTTACGGCAAGGGTCGATTACTCCCTCAACTACTATAACCAGTTCCTCTGGAGCGCTCCAACGCCCAACCAGGCCTATAATTTCCAGACAGGGGCGTATGGAAGCCGTGTGTATGTGGGCCCCAACGCCGCGGTCACCAACCAGACCAACACCGGTTACAAAACACTGGCGAGCGGAAGGCTGAACTATCACACCACCATCGCCGCCAACCACGACATCAACGCGCTGTTTGTATACAGCGAGGAATACTGGTACGACCGCACGCAGTATGCTTCGCGCAACGACCGCCTCAACCCCGACCTGCACGAGATAGATGCCGCGCTCACCGGTATCCAGAGCACGGGCGGCGGTTCCAACACCGAAGGCCTCCGTTCGTATATCGGCCGCGTGAACTACACAGCATACAACAAATACCTGTTCGAGGCAAATTTCAGGGCAGACGGTTCTTCGAAATTCATCAAGGGCAGCCAGTACGGTTTCTTCCCGTCACTGGCCGTCGGCTGGCGATTTACGGAAGAAGGCTTTCTGCAGAAGTTCACCGAAAAATTCCTGAGCAGCGGTAAAGTACGTGTCTCTTACGGAAGCTTGGGTAACAACAGCGGCGTGGGCCGGTATGAGCAGCAGCCGACCCTGGCCACCAGCCTTTACATGATCGACAACAACATCATCCGCGGCTTCGTCAACAACAAACTGATCAACCCGCTGCTGAGCTGGGAAACCAGTACCGTATTCAACGGTGGTCTCGACCTGGCTTTCCTCAGCAGCCGCCTCAACGTTACGCTCGACTACTACGACAGAAAGACGAGCGGCATGCTTCGTCCTTCCGACCTTTCGCTGCTCATCAGCGGCGCCTACAACCCGGCACCCCGCCGCAACATCGGCAACATGCGCAACCGCGGTGTGGAAGGTGATTTCTCGTGGAGAGACAAAATAGGAAAAGTGAACTATGGCATCAGCCTCAACGCTTCCTACAACCAGACCCGACTGCTGAGCTGGAACGAATACACAGGCAGAGGTTATACGAGCGCCGGCGCACAGGTGTTCGTGGGCATGCCTTACAACTACGTATATGCATACCAGGATAAAGGCATAGCACAGACCTGGCAGGATGTGTACAACGCCACGCCCCAGGGTGCACAGCCCGGCGATCTTCTCCGCCTCGACCTCAACGGCGACGGCCGCATCGATGGAAACGACATGAAAGCGTATCCCAATGTGCAGCGTGACCGTCCTACTACCTATTTCGCCCTCAACTCCTACGTTGCGTATGCCG
This sequence comes from Chitinophagaceae bacterium, assembly GCA_965200945.1. Taxonomy (GTDB): domain Bacteria; phylum Bacteroidota; class Bacteroidia; order Chitinophagales; family Chitinophagaceae; genus JADCRZ01. Next base: position 6,072,350 of record OZ241749.1, on the reverse strand, counting down.
GTTTCGACCTGTCGTTCATGCTGCAGGGTTCTGCCGGCCGCAAGGATTATTTCCTCAACAATTTCAACAACGTCAACTTCAACACTTCCCGCTACGCCGTTTCACAAAGCCACCTCGACAATCCATGGAGCGTGGAAAACCGCGGTGGCCTGTGGCCCCGTCTGGGCGGCAGTGGCAACAACACGGCGCAGACCGCTTTCTGGCTCGACAACATGAGCTTTGTACGCTTCAAGAACGTTCAGCTTGGTTACTCGATCCCTCCGACCCTGCTCAGAAAAGTGCATGTGAACAACCTGCGCATCACCGCTTCAGCGGAAAACCTGTTTACCGTCACTTCTTACCGTGGGCTCGATCCGGAAAAGACCGGCGATGCAAACAACCTGTATCCGCTGAACAAATCGTATGCGCTCGCCTTCAACCTTGGTTTCTAAAAATATGATCATGAAAAAATTGAGTATAGTTACTAAAATCTTTGCAGCAACTGCGCTGACCGGGCTCCTGTTCAGCCAGACAGCCTGCAAAAAAGACCTGCTGAACCAGCAGCCGACCACCGACCTCGCCATTGCCGTGTTCTGGAAAACAGAGAGTGATGCCACCTATGCACTGATGGGCGCCTACTCTTCCATACGTCCGCTGTTCGACCGCGATTATTATTTCGACGGACAGGGTGAATACACACGTGCCCGCGGCACCTCCTCTACCGCCGGTAACCTCAGGCTCGGCGATGCATACAACGGCGGCAACTACGACCCCAGCGGGTACGCATCCAGCTTCGACAAAATGTACCGCTATCTCTATGGCGGCGTGAACCAGACCAACTATGTGATCGACAACATCAACCGGATACTTCCTGCCGCCACGCCCAGCGCTGCGGCCACTTACCAGACCATCCTGGGTGAAGCGCGCCTGCTCCGCGGCATGTGCTACTTCAAACTGATCTCCATGTGGGGCGATGTACCTTACCTCGGACATGTGGTGACCGATCCCTCCACCGTGACCGGGCTGACCCGAATGCCGATCGCGCAGCTGAAAGACTCGATCAACGCCGACTTTACTGCTGCCTTTCAGGCACTGCCTACGAAAGCTGCACAGTTTGGCCGCGCCAGCAAACCTGCGGCGCTTGCCTTCCGCGGCAAGCTGCAGCTGTACTGGGCTTCCTGGAACAAATTCGGCTGGCCCGAGCTCGACACTTTCAAACCCGACGCTGCCGCCGCTGATGCAGCTTACAAAGCCGCTGCCGCCGATTTCAAAAGTGTGACCAACGATTACGGCCTCACCCTGTATTTGAACGGAGACCCGGGCTCCATCGATACGCTGGGTAAAGCAGACATTCTTCCCAACTACTATACCCTGTTCACTCCCAAAGCCAACAACAATCCCGAAGCCATCATGGTGTTTACGCATGGCGGTACCGGCACCTCCCAGGGCGAAGAGCTGATGCGCGATTTCGCAGGACGCTCACACGAAGGATCACAGTGCTGGGTATCTCCCCGTTACGAGATCGCCGACCGGTACCAGCTGACCACCACCGGCGATTTTGCTCCCAAGCTGGTGCAGCTGAACCCCACCACGAATGCAGCGGCAAGAACAACGCTCAATTCTGCGGTTAACCCTGCCAGTTATGCCAACCGCGATTACCGCATGAAGTCCACCATCCAGTGGGATTACGAGATGAGCCTTGGCATGGCTTCGCTGGCATCTACCGGCATGGTCCCTTTCATCTACCAGACCTGGGCCGGCACCGTAACAATCGGTGGCGTGAAATACATCACGTACAACACCGACGGGTCCAACTCCGGATACGTGTTCCGCAAGTTCGTGCGCAACTACGCCGGACAGGGCCGCAGCGACGGTGATTTTGCCTGGCCGGTGATGCGCCTAGCAGACGTGTACCTCATGTATGCAGAAGCCACCAACGCCACCTCAGGTCCGGTACAGGACGCGATCGACCTGGTGAACAAGATTCGCCGCAGGGGCAACCTGCCCGCCCTCAAACCGGAAAAGACCGCCAACAGCAGCGTGTTCTTCGATGCCATCGAACAGGAACGCATCATCGAGCTGGTTGGCGAAGGACAGCGTTCTTTCGATATCCGCCGCTGGAGGGCCATCGAACGCATCTGGGGACAGCCCGGCAGCGCAGGCGTATGGCGCATGGACACCTTCGGCGCCAACCAGCAGCGTTATTACCAGAACACCGCCCAGATCACCTACCAGCAGAATTATATTTTCAGGATCCCGCCAGCCGAGCGCGACCGCAACCCGAAACTGATACAGAACGCACCGTGGCGCTAACCCGGGGTTTCAGAAAGTAAAACGAACATTATACATACAAAGCATATGAAGAAGTATATCAGGATATTTTCCGTGCTGGCCCTCCTCGCCGGCGGACTGGCAGCCTGCAAGCAGGATGTTCCGGTGGATGAAGACGGCCTGCTGATCACCACCCGCGCCGAATGCTATGTGAGCAATTTTGAATTGCTGGGCACCGATTTCGTGACCGTGCGAACCAAGAACGCCGTCATCGACACCGTGGCCCAGACAGTGAATGTGGAAGTGTTGTACGGTACCGACCTTAAAAACCTGTACCCCCAGTTTACCCTGGTAACAGATGCCAAACTCGATCCCAAGATCACCGGCAAAGTAGATTTCTCCGACCTGGCCAATCCGAAGGTTTGGACGGTCATCTCGGGCAACCGCCAGGTTAAGAAACCATACAAAGTCATCGTCTCCGTTCAGAAGAAATAGCTGTCAGCTTATTCCCAATCACTCTTGTCAAAAAACAAACATATGTCTCAGCATAAACCCTTTTACATCAAGTATGCATCCTGGGTGGTGCCGTTCCTGCTGCTTGCGGTAGCATGCAAGAAGGAGGATTACAAAACTCCGGTCCCGAAAGATGTATTGCAGAACGAAGTCATTAAAAGAACCCTCGGGCCCAACATCGTTGGCCAGCGTATAGAATTTGCCTATGCCATGGCGATCCTGCCCGGAAAAAAGATCGTGTCGGCTCAGGTGGAAGCTTCCGTTGCAGGCGCACCGGCAACCTTCATGGAGAACAGGTCTTTTTATACCGCCGGTAACGGCGCCGATGTCGGCGTACAGGTCGGCTCTCCTTCCGTGAACAAAGACAACCTGACTTCGGTTACTTTCACCAAGGATACCATGGCGGCAACGCTGCGTTACTACTACGTGATCCCGGAAGCGGCCAGGGGAAAGACGGTGTCGTTTACCTTCACGGCAAAAAGCAGCGACGGCGAAACGGTATCGCAGACCATGGGCCCTTATACCGTCGCCAAGATGGACATGGCCCGCCTCATCAAAATGCATGACGGTGACAGCTGCTATATTTCCATTGCAGACACCGCCGTGTATACCAGCGCAACCGCCGCTGCCAATGCCGCCAAGATCGACCTCATCTATGTGTACCGCGCGCTTTCCACCGTTACCTACGCCCATGCGCTGGTATCTCCCGGAGCCGATACGCAGTACCTGCCCAGCGTTGTGATCCCCGCCGGCGCCAACAAAAGCACCAAGATCAGCAAGGTATTCAACCTGCAGGATTTTAACCTGGCCCAGCTGCAGTACGGCATCTACATCGATGATGTGGATTTCCAGCAGCTCAACTTCGCCACCGCTCCCAACTATGCGCTGAACCTGAAACAGGAAGCCGGCGCCTGGGTGGAGACGGCCGACAAAAAATACCGTGCCTATATCTATTTCAACTCTGTTGATAACAACACCAAACGCGCCGTGATCAGCATCAAGCGGTACGCGATGTAGTGAACGATTGCCTGCCATTCTCCAGCTAACAGCAGACTGAAACAGCGGATAACTGTGACAGTGCGCTGTTAGCTTTTTTATTTCATCCTGTCTTTACGCATATGAACAGCCTTAAACGACTTACACGACCGCTCCTGATTCTCCTTCTTTATTTCTCACTCCCCTCCCTTGTACACGCACAGAAATTTATTCACCCGGGCGTGAACCAGACCGCACCGGACCTGGCTGCCATGAAGAAAAAAGTACTGGCCGGCGAACAGCCGTACAAACAGGCCTTCGACCGGCTGAAAGCCGCTGCAGACACAAATTTTGTTGCGAAGCCGCACACCCATGTTTTGCGGGGTCCTTACGGCCGCCCCAACATCGGCGGAGACGATCTGTCGAGGAGTGCCGATATGGCGTATACCAATGCGCTGGTGTGGTACATCACGGGCGATGCTGCCTATGCAAAGAAAGCGATCAGGATCATCAACGCCTGGTCGCCCGTGGTGTGGGATTTCGATTACAACGATGCAAAATTATTAGCGGCCTGGACGGGGCATGTGTGGTGCAACGCGGCGGAGATCCTGCGCTATACCAACGCCGGCTGGCTGCCTGCTGAGATCGACCGGTTCACCAATATGCTGGAGACCGTTTACTATCCGCTGATCCGTTTTTATTTTCCGCAGGCCAACGGCAACTGGGACGGCGCCATCATTCATTCCATCATGGCGATGGCCATCTTCACCGACAACCGGACTATGTTCAACAACGCGGTGGATCATTTCCTGCACGGGCCTTTCAATGGTAGCATCTTCAAATACATCTACCCCAGCGGCCAGTGTCAGGAAAGCCTGCGCGACCAGGGCCATGTACAGCTCGGGCTTGGAGAGTTTGCCGGCGCCGCGCAGGTTGCCTTCACACAAGGCGTGGATCTTTTTTCCATTGCCGACAACCGGATCGCCCTGGGGTACGAATACACCGCGGGTTTCCTGCTCGGACAAAAGCCGCCATGTTATGGCGTGATCGCCGAGCGTGCAAAGAACCTGCGCGATGATTATGAATATGTTTACCAGCATTATTCGGCGCGGGGTGTGAGCATGCCGTTTACGAAACAGGCGGTCGATTCGTCGCGGGCAAAAGCCGACCGCAGCGTGCTGAGTTCGGTGCGGGTGCCGCTTGTAAAAGGTCCTGTTGCACAAGTGCAACTGAAAGCCAGCACCACCGGGTATGTTGCCGGTGCCGGTGCGCCGGGTGCGCCTCCCGTGCCTGCCGATGCCATCATCGTGAAGCAAGGTGAACCGGTTCAGAAAGCGCTGGATGCTGCTGCCGGCACCGGCAGAACCGTACTGCTGAAAGCCGGTCTGCATACCCTACCGGCCACGTTGAAGATGCCGTCGGGCGTTACACTGGCCGGCGAAGGAACGGCCAGCATCATTTTCCTCGATCCCACGTCTGCCGACCGGGATGCCATCGTGAACGCCGGCGACGACCTGCATGATATCACCATCCGCGACCTCCTGGTGGAAGGCTCCAACAAATCCGATTACGGCACCGATCCCAACAGCAACCGCTCTTTCCGCAACGGCAGCAACCGGGGCGGCATCGTATTCCGCGCGCTCACCGCCGCACAAATGAAAGGGATCCGCCTGGAGCGGCTCACCGTTCAGAACTGCACCTACAACGGCGTGTTTATCAGCGGCGCATCCAACGTAAATATTCTCCGCTGCGATTTCACAGAGAACGGCTCCACTGCTGTGCCGGGTCCCCGGCTGCAGCACAACCTGCTTCTCACCCACTGCCTCAATACCACCATCCAGGACTGCCGTCTCGACACCTCGCCCTTCGGCGCCGGCATCGCCCTCGACCACTGCACCGGCGTCACCGTCGCCAGCTGCGAGATCGCCCGCAATGCGTACCACGGCGCACTGGTCACAGAAAGCAACAACATCACCCTCACCCGCAACCTCATCGAAGGCAACAACCAAAGCGGCATACTGCTCGAGTACCTGCACACAGGCTCCTCGCATGTAACAGTGACCAACAACCGCATCCACTACAACAGTGGTTCCGGCGTAGAGTCGTATGCGGTGAAGAACGGCGTGGTGGCTGAAAACTTTTATGCCGGGAACGGCATGGCGGCAGAGAAGATTAGCGGGGAAAAGAGGATGGTGGGGGAGTGAAATCACCCGTCGTAGTATTTATTTGATTTCGTAAAATGCTACATGAAAGTTTCTCCCCGTAGCTTTTGTGTTTATATCTTAACGAGTCAAACAAAGTCTGTTCTTTACATCGGCGTGACCAACGATCTTCCCAGGCGGATCATGGAACATTACCTCAATCGTGGAAATTCCAAAACATTTTCTGGCCGATACTACTGCTATTTGTTGGTTTACTATGAGATATTTCGCTATGTCAACAATGCAATTGCAAGGGAAAAAGAAATTAAAAAGTGGGATCGTAAAAAGAAGGAGGATCTGATTTATGGATTTAATCCTGATTGGGATGTTTTAAACAGGGAATTCTTTGATAAATGGCCACCTGATGCGCTTTGATGCTTCAGTACTTTTATAGATCGCACCTCATGATACTCTGCAGATTTCAGCAAAGCGCAGCAAGTCACTGTTTGTGCAGGTTGCTGCCTGCGTTTTGCTGAAATGACAAAATCAATAAGGGCAAATTTGGCCTTCCTCCCATTCCCCTGGTGAACAGTTGACAGCTGGAAAGTAAAGCTTTGCCTTTCATCCTCTCTGTCATCTCCGGCAGGCGCCACCCGCTTTCTCACCCATAAGCAGCTGCGCGCCTGCCGGAGGTCTAAGCGGGGAAGCGATCCTTTTGAATGAGTTGGTAATCTAATTACTTAGGGTGTCAATCATCAAAACAATCTGCAGATTCCAACACAGCGTGCAGCCTCGTTGATCACACAAAATACGTTGCCCGCTGCGTTGGAATAACACCCTCCTCACTCCCCCACCACCACAAACCCCAGCTTATCTTTCATCTTCAACCCAATCACCTCAAAATTGATCCTGTAAATACTATCTCCCCACTTCTCAATAATGCCTTTATCTTCCGGTGTGTTCAATACTTTTTTCTCGATCGTGGGCCGGAGACGCTTCGGGTCGTAGTGCACGATGAAGTTGCGGGTGGGATAGTGGATGAGGAGCTGGCCGGGGTGCAGGATCTCGGCGGGGTAGCAGGTCATGAGGTGCTGGGTGAGCGATCGGGCCCGTTTGAGGGAAATGACGTCGGTGATCTCCACGCTTTTGCCGCGGTTGAGGCGCACGGTGCGCTGCCAGCTGCCGACGCCTGCACTGTCGGGATATGCGGCGGCGATGTCGAGGGAGAGCTGCGCGGAGGCTTTGTCTTGTTTGCAGGAGACGCTGCCGGCTTTGTAGCTGGCACCGGCCAGCTGGTCGACGCCATTGATGGTAGGGTCGTTGTGGTAGTCGGAGCAGTTGAACCAGATATCGTAGCGGCGGTTGCTGAATGTTTTGGCGGTGTAGGAGCCCCTGCCGACGTCGATCAGCAGCGGCTTGCCGTTGTAGTAGACGACGTAGTTGCCGATGTCGTTGTGGTTATGACTTTCATCGTTGTTGCCCCCTTTGGCGGCCACGAAAAATCCGTTGGTGGTGCCGCCGGCGTCGCGGGCGATCATCACCTGTATGTCGGGCAGCCACACATCCTGCGGAAGGGGCAGCCCTTTCGGCGCCTGGCGGTAGTCATCCTGGATGAAGAGGGAATAGAAGTTCCTGAAATAATGAAAGCGGTCGATCTTCGCTGTTTCGGGTTCGCGGTAGAAGGCCCCGAAGCGGACCATGCCGGTGTCGCGGATGTCTTTCCCGAACCGGTATACCATGTTGCCGTCGATGCCGGGCTGCGGATCGGCGTCGGCGAAGTCGAGGAAATATTTTTCACCTATCTGTGCCCGGTAGATAAAGCGGGCCATGTTCTTCACCTTTTCATCCTCAAACACATACCGGAAAGCGTTGTTGGTAACATGGTTCAGCATGGCGATGTTATCGTACAGCGAAGCGGCGGCCGCGCCCCAGTACGACGGACCTTCATCGCAGCCGCCATCCTGCGGGTAAGGTGTAAGGAACTCATCGAGCACCTGCAGGATCTTGTATACCATATCGGTGCGTTTTGTCTCATCTTTCTCAAGCAGAAGGGCCGCATTGAGCCAGTTGGAACAGATCCAGGGATTCCAGTTGTTGGGCCGGCGGCCGTTGGCATTGGAGGTCATCCAGCCATGCGGCTTCGTCATCAGCGGCTGAAAGATGCGGTAGTTGATTTCGTAATACATGCGCTTGCGGATCTGCGGTGAGATGGCATCGAGCTTGTCGCCCAGGAAGTAATCGACCCAGGAAAGATAGGTGGCGGTCTCCGCGCCGAACAGCTCCACGAACGGTTGGGTTACGTCCATCAGACCTGAGAACTCTTTGGTCTTGGGCAGGTGCGCCGGCGATCCCCACCACGTCTCCTCGCAGATGGAATACACCCCGTCAATGATCGGATCGATGAAGCGTCCCTTGTTCTCATATACTTCGGCAATGAGCAGCGTACCCAGCACCCGGCGCTTCTCGAAAGAGATCGCTTCATAGTCGCTCCGGTTGCCGTTGCGCTCTATGTTCAGCGATTTGGTGGCCGGAACCGAAGGCCAGGTCCAGTTGATGTATTTTTCCGCTTCCTGCAGGTTGGCTTTCATGGTGGCCTGGTCTGCCTTGCTCCAGCCAGCCCTGTCGGCCAGCTTTGGAAACGGCACCCAGGCTGCCTGGCTGATCAGCACCTTTTGCAGATCGGCACGTGAGAACTTTGTGCTGAGCAAATTTTTCGTTTGCGCTTCTGCACTATTAAACGACAGGGTGATCATCATGATTGCGATGATTACCTGGCGCAGAGACGCCATGCCTGCCCTCTCCCCCGCACAGGACCGGTCAATTTCACTGACGCGAAGCATCGCGTTTCTGCGAAGCTCGCGCTGGCGTGTTACGGTTACCAACCGTGGCACGCCTTTCAGGACGCCCGCATACAATATTCGCTTAGCACTAAAAACCAGCTTGTTCATATACTCGGATTATGATTGTTCAATCAAGGGTAATACGCGCATTTTTCACCGCAGGAACAGTAACAGATATTCCATCCTTTCCCCGCACAAAAGGCAGGGCACGTGTGCCGGAGACGTCCGTGATGTGCATCGACTTTACAGATGCACGGCGGATCGTTAAAGTCGTTTCCTGGTTGCACGAGAACAGCAGCGTCTTCTCTTCCATCATCACATTGGCCGCACCATTCGGGCTGCCAGTGAGCAGCGTATACTGCCGGTACGATAACAGGCTCCCTTCACCCAAATAGAGGTATTGGGGCTGCCCCGCTTTTTCACTCACCAAACCGAACCTGCCTGCCAGCTCGGCATCGCCTGCATGATGGCTGTCATCATCCAGCGATTGCAGGATGAGCTGGCTGCTTCGGTCTGTATTCACCACTTTCAACGCCTCAAACGCACCGTCTGCCGACTGCTCCACTGCCTGCATGTTCTGTACCGTATAGTTCCCCTGGCCAGTGAACGGTTCATACAAGGCCAAAAACGGCCGCTTCCATGCTTCCCCGGCCTGACGGCAGATCAACGTGGGAGTTCGCATAGTTCGATAGGGCATGTCGGCCGTGCCCGACTGCGGCCCGCTTCCTGCGTACACCTTCCGATCCCTGCCGCCAGCGAGCATTACCTGCATAAATTGCTGGCGCTCCTTCAGCCGGAACAGTGCGATGGTCATACTGTCTGCCGGGCCTGCAGATCTCAGTTCTTCGATCATTCTCAGTCCTGGCGGATCAAAGGGTTTCCGGCTCATTGCGACGCTGTCAGGCTTCACAGCAAGAGCGGTGCGATCACGATTGAGCAGTGTAAGTCCGTCGCCAATGTTATGGTAGAGGTATTCATTGCTTACCGGATTCGCAGAGCGATAGATATCCACATAGTATCCGGAACGCTCACCGGTCCGGATGATCGCCAGTGTTCTCTGCTGCTTTGTATCGGTAGAAAGATCGGTATAACGCGTATCGGTAAACGAACAGAACGGAGAAACGGCGTCCTGATCAGCCAGCGGTTCCATTGCGTCGAGCTTGATAGCACCCATATTTTTTGCACCTCCCCCACCCGTAAAATAAGGCACCGAACTGGAGCGGCCGCCTGCGATTACCGTGTTGTGCGCCGCCCATTGCGCATAATAATTCACATGCATCGGCGCTTCATAGGTCAGTCCCTTACCAGGGTCGGGCCCCATGACGGTGCCGGCACCATAGAGTTCGAGCGACATGCCGTTGGCGTGGTTGTGGTTGTAGGTAGCACCCTGCACCACATACATGAGACCCGTTTGCGGATCGGTGCCGTTGCGCTGCAGATAGCATTTTGCAAAGTCCAGCTCACCGCTCCGGGGCCATGTGTAGGTCACACCATTCGCTGCCGGTATTTCGGGCAGGTAACAAAGCAGTCCCAGCCAGTCGGAGTTACCGCGTTGATACCCCTTTTGCCGGATCATCACTTCCATGGCGGCCACCAGCTGATCTGCAACCGGGTTCCTGTATTTTTTTGCCATCACGATGCCGATCTCCAGGCACTCCGGGCTCTGCGACACCGGACCGGTATCGCCGATCGATGGCGCGCTGAAATTGGGAAAGGAATACTTCAGCAGCACATAAGACGATTTGAACAGCGCCGGGTATTTTCCGAACACGTTGTAGCCGTTGCTCTCCAAAGCCAGCGCGGAGGTCAGCAGGCTGCTCACGGGAAAATTGTGATAGCCGCCGGGTTCCTTCCAGTGCCCGTCGGGTGTCAGCCATTTGTCGACCACCGAGCCCATCGATAAATGCCCGCAGCTGCCGCTGATAGTGTCTTTGTTCAGGTAAAAATTGAGGTAGTAGTCGCGCCGGCCGGGCTTTTCGAGCGACAGGGCGGCGAACACCTTGGCAGGCGTCTGCGCGGCAAACCAGTTGTTGTTCCAGTATCCCCGGAAGGTCATGGCAGCGGCGATCTTTTCGAACACGCCTTCGTACCAAGAGGTGTTGTAATTTTTCTGCCGGAGAAAATCGTACAGGAAATCATAGGCAAGGGTCAGCGTTTCATAGCGGGCATCGCCGAGGGTCTGGATCGAAAGAAAACCGGTGCGGCAGGGCCCGTCGATGGGCGACTGGTACGATGCGCCGCAGGCCCACTGGTTCAGCACATCGGCGGCAAAGACGGCGTATTCGGGCTTTCCCGTGAGCCAGTATATGATGCTGGCATCCAGCACCAGTTCGTTGATCTTTCCGTTGATGCCTTCCACAAACGATTGCGGATCCACCCATTCTTTTCTGCCATCGGGCGCATTGCGTTGCAGCCACATTTTCATGGAAGTATCGTTGGGCACCAGCTCTTCGATCGAGGGCATCCGGTAGCCAGACCCGTCCTGTGTGATCGGAGGCCGCTTGTGTGGAGATACCCTCACTGTCGGATAGGGTGCATCACCTTCGTACCTGATCAGCCGGGTGCCGTCGTCATCGGAATAAAAACGCGTGTAGCGCTTGCCGGGCGCCCGGTTCATGAGATAACGGCTGAGGATCCATTGCGGATCCGTCTTGTGCCTTTCCACGTAGGGAGCCACGGCCGACTGCATTGCGTCGAATACTTTTTTCGCCCATGCCTGCCCGTTGATCTTTTCGAGAATGGCCGCCCTGTCGGCCGGTTTCACCAGGATATGCGGATGCCCCTCCTGTGCCCGCAGGGAAGCCAGTACGAGCATGAAAGCAACCAGGAGAAAAAGTTTTCGTATTGCGGCAGTGCTCTTTTTCATGCGGTCCATCACTTATTTGTTCTTACTTTTATATTCAACCGGTTTTTCCTCTGCCTCCTTCATATCATAAGGCAGCACCCACACTTTTCCCTGGCGGTCGCAGAAGTACAATTGCGAACGGGATATCTTGTCCGCATCGCCGTCTGCCCAGATCGCATAAAAATCCGGATGGGCGTTGAGGGGCCGGCGGGCATAGGAGTGGTTGAACGGACTGTTCTGCGTCAGCTGCCGGATCTTTTTCCAGTCCTTTCCTTCGTTCCGGCTTTCCCACAGAACCATCTCACCGCCCGTACCCCATTTTTGGGGGCCTGTTTCGGTCGGACCGATGATACGCCAGAGATTGCCTTCTATATAGAGCGACCCCATATCATAATTGTGCGTGGAAGTACAGACCGGATAACTATTCCAGCGGCCGTTCTTCCAGTGCAGAATGGTCCATTGGCGAGGATCGCCTTTTGGGCCGGGCGCAAAATCATGGCTGATCACAGCCAGTACAACCGGGTTGCCCTCCGTGTCGAAACCAATGTCGTTGATATACGCAAGTTTTCCTTCGGCTTCATAATCGTGGATCAGTGCCGGCGAATGTTTATCTGAAAGCGGCGTCTGCAGGGGCTTTCCGTCGATCGTCGTCCACGTCCGGCCCAGATCGGTTGTTTGCACAAGGTAAAGGTTGGTTCTCTTGTCGACATTGCCGCCGGGGTGGTAGTTGAACACGCTCACGATCTTTTTGCCCCACCTGTTCGACACCTGGTAGTGACCGCCCATGCCGGCCAGTTTCTGATCGGGCGACCAGGTCTTGCCATCCGGGCTGGTCGACCAGTACAGTTCGCGGCCGTTGGTGTATTTGGTGAACAGGTAGAAGAAACCTTTGTCGCCCATCCACCAGGGCTGCGGGTAGGTCATTTCGCCGACCTTCACCTGTTCGAAACCGGTGATCTGGTAAGGTTGTCTGCTTTTGAAAAGCAGACCGGGCCGCGAAGTATTGCGGCCGCTCACGAACACCCAGATGGTCCCTTTATCGTCGATGGATATCGCTGCATTGTCGTGCGGATCATCGACGCCCACTTTGTCGTACACGATCACGGGCCGGGGTACCGTATGCGTGGCATGGTCGAAACAGGAGATCATGATCAGGAGATGCCGCTCGCCGGGGCTGGTGGTGCCGCCGTAAACAAAAAAGGTCTTGTTGACGGCCTTGGCATAAACGGCAATGGGAATATGGCTGGATGTGTAAGTGCCCAGTCCGCCCGAATACTTATCACCGTATTGCGAGAACTGACCCAGCGTGAACCAGATGCCTTTGTATCCATCGGCGGTCTGGTTCTGTGCGCTGATCCCATGGCATACGAAAAGCAGCGCCAGCAGAAAGGAAAACTTAAAATAACCCTTTTTTGGTTGCATGAAAGATGGCTGTTTTCGGGTAAGGATTTCTGTTATGATCAGCGGTTCCAGCTTTGAAGCGGCTGCATCTTTTTCAGCGAGGATACCGGTATGCCCTCGGGCACCAGTGCCACGCTGATGGTTGATTTGGTGTTGGCCGGCAGGGAAACTTCAAAACCGGTGCGGATGGTGCCCGGGTTCGGCGCATCATAGCTGTGGGGCGGGTCGGTAGGCCAGGTTTTCATGGTTACGGTGGCGGGCTCCTGCACCAGCAGGGTGAGCTTCTTGCCGTTCTTCGTAAGCTCGATGGTGTTCTTGCCGGTGATCTTTGCCTCGGCCGGGGTAAGCAGCGTCCAGCGGATCACGGCCGGTTGCGAACCTGTTTCAATTTCGTCGCGCACGGCCACCCATTTTTTGTCGACGATGGCGATGCCCCTGACCGCTTTGCTCAGCGGGCCTTTGTATTGCTCAGACAGGTCTGTTACCGCATTCATAAAAGCAGGCGCAGCCGAAGAACCGGTGATGGGTGAATAGGCTGCCACGATCTGGTGCTGGTTGTTCACTGTAAGCGTGTTGTGCACCAGGTTATCGTAGCGGAAGATGCTCCAGCGCTGCGCATCCTGCGTTCTGCCGAACACGTCGATGCCTTTCGATTCCAGCGATTCATAGTCCTGCATGCCGAAGTCCATGGCCCAGCGCACGCCGTTGGCTTCCATCACAAAAGACCCCACGTCCATGTGCGCATGGTTCACCGAAGCGGAGCCGCCCTTCATGGCAACGAATACTGCATTTGAATCCGTCCAGGATGTGCGCATCAGCGCGACAGGATTTTTCCCTTTGCCCACCCACATTGTCGATTGGGGAGCCGGTACGCTGTTGATGCCCACGCCATGGCTCCAGAGCATAACTGCCGGCAGCAGCCGGTCGCCCATATAGGAAGCCGGATCGCGGGTCATCAGCCGGCTCCGTTCCACCCACAGCAGCGACGGGTTGGCCGTCTTAGAGGCAAACCAGAATTGGGCCACCTGCAAGCCACCGGTGTTGCCCGCGTCCGAATAATTGAAGGGCGCGCCGGAAGGGCCGGTCATATTTTCGAGGTAGCCGGGTGTTTTGAGAAAACCCGGTTTGCTGCTGAGCCCGAAATCTTTTCCAAACAGTTTTTCGAGGGCGCTGATGAACATCACGTTGAAGCTGGTGCCATATCCCCAGTAACCATAGCCTTCGGGGTAAGCGCCATCAGGGGCATAATCTCCCATGGGCAGCCGGATGCCTTTGATGGCACGGTTGATGATCATCCGGGCCAGCTGCGGCTGGTCTTCCCAGATGGCGATGGCGCCGTAGGTCATGCCGGCATTGCACACCTGGTTCCAGTTGTTCGTGACCGTGAGCCAGTTGCCGTTGTATTTGGGATCGAGGGAAGGCTCGAGTCCCTTTTTGAGAATAGCTTCTTTTATCTGCGTGCGGGAAGTGGCAGACAGGTTGCTGTAGAGCCAGTCGTACCCGATCGACATGGCCATGGTCATTTCGGCCACATCGAGGAAATGCGTCGGGTTCCAGTCGCGGAAACCGGCAATGGCAAGCATTTCTTTTTCTGCCCGCTGGAAATATCTGGTGTCCTGCGTCATGCGCCAGGCATACGACAGAAAGAAAAGGCGGCGCAGGGCTTCGCGCGATTTGTCGAGCAGGCGCCGGCCGATCTGTATCCTCTCTACCGGCGGTTTGGCTAGCAGGTCATCACATTCGGCAATAATGGCTTTCTGCAGGTCGCCCCAGACCTTGTCGGACCCGATGGTGCGTTTGATACCGCCCTCTTCTTCTGCAAGCAGCAGCAGGCGGGGATGGCCGGTGAGTTCTGTTATGTCAGCCCCCAGCGAATCGGACTGGGCCGATACCGTAAAACGGTTGAAAGCAAAGAAGCATAGAAACAGGCAGACGCGGGTAATCATTTTCATAAAGCTAACATCTATGTGAGGGATTTGCGGGCGGCTAAAAATAAATCTTTTTTGGCTATTTCAGTCATTCGGGAGCCGTTAACAGATGCATTGCGTACACTTGCAGATCAGTTTATCAATCTGTTTTTTTATGCGTACGTTTCCTTCCGCATCATGGCGCAAAGTGATGCTCGTTGCAGCAGTCGGCTTTTGCATCGTTCACCAGGCTACAGCACAAACCCCTGCCGGCCGGGATACCGGTCAGGAATATACGCTGGTGTGGGCCGATGAATTCGATGCCGGTCCGGATACAACGAACTGGAAGTTTGAAAAGGGGTTTGTCCGCAACCACGAATTTCAATGGTACCAGCCCGACAATACCGCCTGCGCCAACGGCATCCTTACAATTGAAGCGCGCCGTGAGCACAAGCCCAATCCCGATTATGTGGAAGGCAGCACCGACTGGCGGAAGAGCAAGGCCTTCATTGAATACACCTCCTCGAGCCTCAACACGTCGGGCAAGCACAGCTGGCAGTATGGCCGCTTTGAAATGCGCGCCCGCATCGATACCAGCATGGGACTGTGGCCCGCCTGGTGGACACTCGGCGTACAGCGCCGATGGCCCTCGAACGGCGAGATCGACATCATGGAATACTACCGCAAAGAGCTGCTGGCCAACATCGCCGTAGGCACCGGCACCCCCAACAAAGCCAAATGGTATTCCACCAAATCACCCATCAGCCGCTTCCCCGACCCCCGATGGTCGGCCAAGTTCCACACCTGGCGTATGGACTGGAACGAAAACAGCATCAGCCTCTATGTAGACGATACCCTCCTGAACCGGCAGCTCCTGAGCGAGCTCAACAACCGCGACTCCACCGGCTTCAACCCCATGCGCCAGCCCCACTACATGCTCATCAACATGGCGGTCGGCGGCGACAACGGCGGCGATCCGGATGGCTCGCCAAGTCCGTTTCCGAAGAAGTACGAGATCGACTGGATCAGGGTTTATCAGAAGGCGGGTCAATGACTTCTTTTTTAACTTGCTGCGGGTGCGGGGTCTTCTTTTTTGTGCCCAAAAAAGAAGCAAAAAAGGCTTGGCTTTTGAAATGGGGCTAAAATTTACTGCATTGCGCGGGCAACGGACATGGTTTTATTCGGCTGTAGTAGGGGTTTGGGCCATTGCATGGAGGGGCTTTGGAATAAAGCCAGGCGTGTCCGTTGCACCAAATGGCCGCCTGCGGCAGGCCATTTGGTCTCGCTCCATTCCGTAAATTTCTTCACGCCCCATTTCAAAGGCCGGGGGAGAGAAGAAAGAGGAAGAATAGGCAGGGAAGAAGGCAGCCCTTGCACCTTCAACCACTTTGTCACCAGCACCTCCAAAACTTTTGTCATTTTCGCCAGGCGCAAACACGCTGCTGCACGCACAACCCCTTGCTGCGCCTGAGCGGGGATCTAAGCGGGGGATCGCTGTATTTTGTCTGAACCAGGATTAGCCTGATTACCTGATTGCCCTGAGAAGCGATAACTGGAATGAAGCTTCTAACGTCCGAAATCGTCTTTTGTATGAACCAGCATTTATGCGATTCAAAAGACTTTCCTGAAAGTCACTTTGATTACAATTATCCAGTCTCAGGAAAATCAGAAAAATCCTTATAATCCAGGTTCACGCAAAACATGTACGGTGAAAAAGGCAGTTGGCTTGTTCAACAACCCTGTGAGCCATCCTTTCAATCTTATACATTCTCATTTCACAAATAATTGAAGGCAGCGCCCAACAATCTCAAAACGCCTTCCTGATCTCCTCAATCCCTACGCCCAGTACTTTGGTGGTGATCTGATTCAGGGCAGATTCAGGACCGGTGAAGTGGAGGACGGTGTGGTTGTGGGTGAGGTGGGCGCCGGGTTGCAGGGCGGCGGCGGGGGAAACGCTTTCCAGTTCGTAGAAGGGGCCCATCTGGCTGCCGTCTGCAAGGGGGCCGTCGTTGTAGGCGTTCACGGCATCGCCCTGGAAAGGCGGCTTGCGGGTGTTCCATTCCTGGTTCAGGTACCGGCCGCCCCGATCCACATCGAAGAGGATGATGGTCAGCACCTTGCCGGTGGCATCGTAGCTCCCTGCTGCGTTGCGGGCGCGTACAGGGGTGAGCCCCAGCTTGCCGCGGCTTTTGCCATCGGCTTTAAAATACAGGATGCCGTTCCGGTGATGTACGCGGTCGGCTGGGATGGCGCCGAAATAATCCGTGGTGGCCACTTTGGAAGCAGTATCGCTGACGGCGGTGTTATAAGGAACTACAATTGTGGTGGCAGGTGAAGGGGTGAACATATCAAGCATCCAGATGCATGGCATACCCGTCGCATCATTCCAGGCAGACTGCCCGCGGTTGACGATCTGGTTGGAAGCGAGATAGCCGACAGAGCGGATCTCTGCGGGCAGCGGAACGCCTGTCTGCGCTTCGATGCCGGTCTTGTTCAGCAGGCTGATGGTGCGGGTGGCTTCCACCTCGAGTTCGGTGCCCGCGTAATTTTTCAGCACCATGTCCTTCTGCATCGTTACCGAAGAATCACTGGCATGGGTAACCGCCCAGGCTTCGGTGTCGAAGGCAGCCGGCGTCTTCCAGTTGTCGAAGACCATGTCGCGGCCCTTTTCAAAGAAGAGGGAAAACCGGTTCCCTTCCGGTCCCAGCCAGAAGCGGTTCTCGCCGCCATAGGCATTCATGTGCGCATCCACCGGCGCATCAAAGGCTTTGTAATTGATCCACCCGAAACTTTTACCCTTACTGCCAGCCGCAGTGGACGTGAATACCTTGGCCTGGTACTTGGCAGATACCACAACCCGGGCCTGTTCCGGCTCATTTCCCAGCACGATCACCGAATCATGCTTCTGCAGAAACTGCAGGTCATACCCGAACGTGCCCTTTTCATATCCGGTGTCCGACTCTTTCTTTTCCGCAGACGCATTTCCACCCCCGCCATTACATGCATCCATACTCATGATCATTAGAAGTAAAACAAAAAACACTATACTTTTTTTCATACAGATCCATTTACAATTGTTCGATCCAAACTCCATCTTACAAGATACCGGTTTCCTTACCTCACTACCTCCAGTTCATCCCTCCCCGGCAGTTTCGGAAAAGGCGCATGGGGTTCCTGCTGATACCAGTAGGCAACGGAAGCGATGTTGGATTTCTGGGCCAGGTAACGCCCATCGAACCGCCAGCCCAGGTCCTGGATGGTCACCCTGAGGTCTTTGTCGAACCGGATGGGATCCATGATGTGCCAGCGGTACAATCCGAAACACTGCTGCGAGCGGTACAACCCGTCGGGACGAAGCACCTGCGGCAGGCCGGTGTAAGCCGTCGAGAACGCTTCATACTGGTGCGTCCTCGGGTTCTCGAAATTATAGGAGCCACAGAAATAGTCTTCTGTTCCGGTGCCGTTGATGGTCGGAAATTGTGTGTCTCCATCCATAAAGAATTTGATCTCGCCTTCTCCCCACCAGCCTCCGTTGGTTACGCCCCAGGCAAGGTAAGTTCCCACGTATTGCCCCTTTCCCTTTACGCCCTCCAAAACGGTATACAACGAATTTGTCGTGGGGCTGGTACGCCTGAACTGCGCGTGAAAATAGGCCTCGTCCTCTCCCACTTCGGTAAGGGTGTAATCGATCTGGTAATAGAGGCGCATGGCATCGCGGCTGTTGATGTTTTGCAGGGTGATGCGGCATTTTTTCCGGAAAGGCATTTTCCAGTAGCAGTTGAAGGCGCTGCCGGGGTTTACCGTAACAGGCAGGGAGTTGACAGGCGCATACTCGCCCCACCCCATGGCGAAAAAATCGCCTGCCGGCACTTCGATCGATGGCTCTTTTTCATCATCCCAGTAAAAACGGAGGATGGAAAACCGCCAGATGCCCGTGGGGGTCATCCAGATATGCTGAAGAGCGCCGGGTCCTTCGATCTCTGCAATGGTAAACGTTTCGCCGGCCTTCACTTCGATGAAGGGATTGACCTTCCAGCCCTGGCCAAGATCTTTTGCGGGGTACCACGCATTGGCGACATTGCGTTTGCCGCTGTCGGCTTTCGGATCGGCCATGCCGCCTCTGCCTTTGGCGCCGTTATAATTTTCGGGACTGATGGAGCGGGTTCTGGCATTCGACAGGCGCGAAAGGGTGCCCAGGTTCATATCTAGCCCGTTGAACCGGGGAACCTGGGCCATAGAAAACAGGGTGGCAAACAGGGCCACGAAAATGAGGGTGGTATTTTTCATATAGCAGCTTTTAAAGCAACCGTTACAGATGGCAATCGGACAGTATCAGCCTGGCCAGCCAAGCTCCGGTAATGGAATAAGCAATTCTGATCGCGACGCGCCCGGCGTTCAGTGCAGCGCAAGTGAACAGCTGGCTCATGAACGAGGAAAGCGCAAAGGGCTAGTACAGCTTTTCGTCGTGAACCGATTTATGGGTCTCCACGGTATTCATAAAGTCGCCGATCTTCTGGTCGGAGTAGGCGCCGTAGGCATCGATGACCGTTCCCTTGCGGCCGTCATGGGTTTCGATGGCATACAGGATCGACATATCATCAGGGTTCGATTCTCCTTCAAAACGGTAGAAATTGACCGCCGTAACATCGGAGGAAGCGTAGAGCTTGTCTTGCGTCAGGTTGTGCAGTTTGTTGTCCTTTATCTCATATTCGTCCGTAAAGCCCTTGTCCTGCAGCAGCTGTAAACATTTCTGCAGTTCGGTCATGTTAATTTTGGGATCGTTCACTTCCATGGATCTGAGTGGGTTTTAGCAGTTGAAAGATGCTGAAAGATAAAACTTCCTTTCTTAAAATAATCCGACGCTCACCGGGAAAAAGGATCCCAATCGGTGAAAATGTTTTTTACAGTGTACTGCATAGCTTCCTGGTCAGTCAGCAGATGAGCCCAGGGAACACGCTTACCGGTAACCGCTCCTTCCCCTTCATTACTATATTCGCCGTAATAAGCCGTCTGTTCATTTTTGGGATTGTCCCAGTTGTTCCAACCGGCCGGCATTACCTGTTTGCCGAGCCGGCAAAACAGAAAAACGGTTTTCGCCCAGGGCCGCCAGGGCCGGCCCAGGTAAAAGGAGCCCGCGGGCGCATCGCCCGTGAGGTTGCAATGCAGGAATACGTACCCGAATTTTTTGGTCTCCGGCGTGGAGGCGGCGGTATAGTAGCCACCCTGCTTACCGAAAATGGTACAGCTGTCGAACACCGCCGTGGACGAACCGAAAATAAAATCGACGGTGCCTTCAATATAACAGTGATTATAGTATTGCCGGCTTTCGCGGCCATACGTGTACAGGGTATCCTGAAAACCGAGGAAGCGGCAGTTGCGGAAACGGGCGCGGTCTCCGGCCACCAGTACGGCCACTGCCTGCCCTACCGGGCCTGCGCTGTTGCGGAAGGTGATGTTTTCGGCAGAGAAATCAGGCCCGTAAATATAAAATCCCGATGAGCCGGACGTGCCTTTGTCTTCCCCGAAGATGTTTTTCTTCTGGTTGAAATCATCGTAGGTGATGATGGTGCTGTCGGTGCTTTCCCCAACAAAAGTAACCAGGCTTTTTGACTCGGCCAGCACCAGCTTCTCTGAATAGACGCCGTTCTTTATGAAAATGACCGTTTCCTTTTTCCTGTAATCGGGCACTGCGTTGATCGCTTCCTGAATGGTGCGGAACCGGCCGCTGCCGTCTTTTGCCACCACAAAATCATAGTGCGTCTCCGGAAAAGACATGACCGGTAACGCAGCCGTCTCTGCCTGAACCCGACTGACTGCAGCGGTCATCAGGATGAGTAGAAAAGAGCACAAACGGAGATCTCGCTGATTGAGCATGTGAAAGGGATGAATGGATGATGAATTACCAGTTTTGCAACCGTATAAAAAATTCGATCAATAATGTTAAAAGGTAGAAATCATACCTGAAAAATTGAAAATTTTGACATAGCTTTGCTGTATTGATTTGAGTATCCGTGCTAGTAATGTAAAATCTTCAGTCAGAACATCCAATCTGTTATAAGTCATTTTCTTTACAACGTTTCTTCTCAGATATCATTTTTAATTATCGTTATTTATGAACATTTATGTGTCAAATTTAAGTTACGCTGTTGAAAGCGACGACTTAAGATCTTATTTCGAAGAGTATGGTGAAGTTAGCAGCGCTAAAGTGATCACCGATCGCATGACCAACAAAAGCCGTGGATTCGGTTTTGTGGAAATGGCCGATGATACAGCAGCCAATGAAGCTATTGCAGAACTGAATGGCGCCGTTGTAGACGGTCGGTCCATGAATGTAACAGTAGCTAAGCCAAAAGAAGCTACCAGCAACAGCGGAAGCAACGGCGGCGGTGGCGGCAACCGCCAGGGACGGTCCTGGTAATCAGCCAAGCTCAAATAAAAAAGGAGAAACTTACAAGTTTCTCCTTTTTTATTTACATCAACCCTTCGCGCTTCAGGGGACTGACAGAAGGATTACTATCCTGCTTTTTCTCCAGGTACGGCTTGCGGTACTGCTGCAAGAACTGCTTTTTCGAATCATGGTATGAGCTTACCCCACCGATCATCTTCAGCGCCTTGATATAGTACCAGGCAAAATCGATCTGGTGTTTCAGGAAACCTGACCGGGCACTTGCCGGATACAGGTGATGGTTGTTATGCCACTCGCCGGCGACGATGCCGGGCCAGAGCTGGTTGATCGACATATCCTTTTCATTGTAGTCAGTCCCTTCTTTTCTCAAGTCTTTTCCCTTTCCATGCCCTTCATAGTTGAATGTACGCACGCCGAAGGCCCAGATAAAGGCGGCCGTAAAAATGGCCGCTGCCAGCACCGGACCGCCGATCAGATAAAATACGCCGTACCAGAAAATCCAGTTGAGCACGGTCGACAGGATGGTTCTCCCCGGAGAGGCAATGGAACCCCACCTGAGATATTGCTGATATGTATTCGGTGTAATCCCGGTATGCTGCATAAACCGGATTGTCTTGGCATATTCTTCCGCAGAAAGGTCTTTTGCAATAGGCTGGTGATTGGCATCGGCCATAAAGCAATATAAAAATCCCGCGGAAGCGTTGTAAGGGTCGCCCGGCTGATCGGAGAGGGCATGATGTACATGGTGAGAGACCACATAAAGTTCTTCCGGCACCACTTTGATCACGAGGTTCTGGGTAATAAAACGCCAGAAGCGGTTGGTAAAAACGTAAGCGCTGTGGGTGCAATAACGGTGGTACCAGATCGTACCATGTGTGCCCATCAGGATCATGCTGTAGATAAAGACGACCACGATCATGAGAAAGCTGAAATGATGGACCTGACTGACCAGGAAATAAACGATCAGCGGGATAAAACAAAGCGGGGAAAACCACGAAAAAAACGGAAGCCAGTTTTTACGTGTCCGGAACACATTTATCCGGCGCGAAAATTCTGTCATGATCTCTTTTGCCGAAGGCTTGTATAGACTCCCTTCCCTGTTCTTCCAGCCATAAGAAGGTGGTTCAAGAACGTGTTCGATAAATGACATATAACAAGGTTTTAGGAAATAAAATTTTTATAAAGCGATAGATTGAGGGTGGAACTTTCCGTCATCATGTGGAACATTGGTGTTTTTATTTTCAGAATAAAAAGAGAAACATCTTTTCCTGTTACCACTAAAATAATGAATCACAGGTTATCGGCATTGTCTCTGGCTAACCAACAATTGTTGGCAGGGGCAATGCCTTCCTGCATATATCGGAGGCTGAAAGTAAGCTTTTTACCCGGTATTTGTCAGCATTGCATTTGTTAATCTTCAACAGGCTTCCCTTCTACCGAAATGTGGGCCATGCCAAATCACTTTTCATTACCCGGAGATGGCTCAGTCAGCGCGGCGCACCGTGGCGTTTCAGGTAATCATCCAGTGCTGCGAGGTGATCGGTATTGATGTAATCGATGCCCAGCTTCATAAACTGCTGCCAGGCATTTTCAGTATCGGGCGCATTCCAAAGGCGCACCGTCTTGTGGCTGTCGCGCGCTTTCTTGATGGCCGTCTTCAGCGCTTCCCGGTCCTTTTCTGGCAGTTCGCCCGCACCGTTCCATTGCGAGTACCGCGCAAAGTTGTCGCTCAGCATATTGATCTTTTTCAGCGCCTCCGGCGTATAAGACTTATCCAGCTCCCCGTCGAACCAGATATAGACCGGGTAGGAAGAGAACTGCTCCTGTGCGGGCCGGTTTCCGGAGATGACCCATTTCACCAGCGGCGAGTGGGTGATCAGCGGGTGTTTTTCCAGCTCTTTGACGAGCTCGTTGAGGGTAGCCACGGAATCGTTTTTGATGTCGATCAGCATCTGCAGCTGGAGGGTCTTGTCGGGGTAAGGCGACCCGCCGTTCTGTTGCAGGCACGACTGTACGGGCAGCAGGTAATATTGCTCGAGGGTATGATGGAGTTTGATCTCCTGGGTGTCGTGCGCCACGATCAGTTCGCCGTTGCGCAGGAAGATATCGGCTTCAATGGAACCGAAGCCATGCTGGTAGGCGTTCCAGAAAGGGACTGTGTTGTGATAGTCGTTGTGTGCATGGGCGTTGGCCGTAGTATAGAGAACGGGCTGTGCCGTGCCACGAAGCACCAGCAACATTGCCAGGAAGGATAAAAAAAGTTTCATGTACAAATGTAAAAGTTCCTGTATTACCTCCGTATGAACAAAAAAAAAGCCCCTCCTGTCCGGAAGGGGCTGCTTTCAAAGGGTACCGGACCGGTCCGGTAAACGGCTTTACATCTTCATCTTCATTTTCATGATGCCGGGATAAATACGGAGGTACACTTCCACCGCCATCGGATTTTTTCCATACAGGCTGTTCAGCCGGCTACCGGCATGATAGAATGTAAGCTGACTACCGCCCGCAAGCCGGGTCTGGCCAACTTGCAAGATGTCGTAGTTAAAGCCGGCAGTGAATGCATTCACCGGGAAAACCGCATCATGGCCGTATATAGTTTCATTCAACGCAAGCTCTTCCGTCGACTTCTGCACCCATTCGTAACGGGTATGGAGCGCCAGCCGCTTCTTTCTCCATGATCCTTCCAGCAGTACGGCATGCTCGCCGTCATGTCCGGCCGTCTTGTTCATGCCCCATACGGCCGTAGCGTTCAGGGTGCTGTTTCCGGTTAGGCTGGTACTGTAGATGGCAGAAGCGGTGGTACGGTTCACATCTTCCCCGGCGTGCAGCAGCTCAGGGCTTTTGATGAAGGCATGCGACACCTGCAGAGCCCAGTTCACGCCCGGGTTGTAAGAGAACCGGCCGCTCCAGGAATTGAAAAGCGGTTTGTCGAAACCGTAGCGGTGCTCGTCGGGTTCGCGGCCGGTGAACGAAGAGCCTTCCAGCTTGAACCGGCCATACCGCACACCGAGGGTGGCCACGCCGAAAGTGATGTGTGTGGCATCTACCCAGTGATGCGAAAGCGGCGCATCCGGATTGTCGAGCGCCGAAGGACGGTGCATAAAAGCAACCGGCCCCAGCGCAGGCTCGCCGGGATAGCCGAAGTAAGCAAACACATCCATCTTTTTAGACAACGCCTGCGAGTAGCTGGCCGACAGTTCCGAGAACAGGTCGTGTGGGTGCTGGCGGTCAACGATGGATCTGCCTTTGTAAGATTCGCCGCTCTGGAACAGAAGCGGATAGCCGCTGCCGCCAAATACCGCATCGAGGGAAGACATCACGCCGAAATGAAAAAGCCCGTTGGCGCCAACCGGTCTTTGTCCCATGAACATGATCCAGTTGGGCGCGTCCCATTTTTTATCACCGCGGGAGCCCTTGCCCGTGAAATCCTGGTTGTTGTAGCGGAGGAACAGGTTGCCATGCAGCATGTACATCCATTTCGACGAATGGTACATGGCGCCATACATCGGAGAGGCATCCGGGAGCCAGCCGGTACCCGAGCCGTTGCGGTTCATAGGCAGGTTGCGCGAGAACGAATGGCTCATGTTCATGGGATCATGATCCATGTCCATGTTGTCCATGTCGCCATCCTCGTTCATGTTATGGTCCATCCCTTTTTTTGAAGCGGATGAATCCTGTTTCATATGATGTTCATGCTGTGCGGCGGCAGTACCGGCGAGTACCAAAGAAAGAGATAAAAGAAAAAATATTTTATACATACTGATTGATTTGATGGGAAGGGAATGGTTCAGGCGCAACGGATGCTCCGGTAGCCGGAACCTGATAGCAGGATCCACCTCATTCACAAGCGGAAGAATGAGAACAGGCAGAAAAGATTCATCAGATCAGATGAGCAGGGTGCAATTGCGGAGGAACAAAGGTATCGTTCCGGGTACCGGTGGCGAGTTGGAAGAACAGCAGAGCTTACCCTGCTGCAAAAGGAGCGGACGGGACACATCGATGTACGCCGAAGGAGGCTGCGCCACCGGCTTCAGGGTAAGCACGGTGGTTACAGGCAGCGGATGCTTTTTCTCCACCTTGATAACTACGTGGCGGTCTTCACAGCATCCCTTCTTTTTGGTCATGCCGCAAACGGAACATTTCCGGTTCAGCTTTTTCGCGTGCCATAACTGCCACGACTGAAGTTCGCCCATACAGTAATGCATGTGCACGGTAGCCCCGGTGGTAGCCGTGAAATACAGCAGGATCAATAAAGAGGCGAAAAATTTCTTCATGCGGAAAACCAGGATTGAGGTAAAGATAAAAATACAAAAACTTTGCTATTCGACCCTTATAGCAAAGATACGATGGTGACCGCACTCATGGCGATCATCAGTCCGTCTTCGATGATGGTAACGGTGCTCATGGGCAGGTTGAACACATCGCCCAGGCAGGCGCACCGGATGGTCTGTTTGCTGAAAACCGACCGCAGCACCCCGATGATACTGACACCCATTACCACGAACGTAATGACGGAGACTGGAAGCGGCGCCAGGCGTAGCACATAGCAAATGCCCAGGGCCAGTTCCACGAACGCATATACGTATCCCCACCCTTTCCAGTGGCGGGCTATCACGTCGTACATCGAATAGCTGTCGGCAAAGCCGCGCAGGTTCAACAGCTTGAAAAAAGAGAACACCAGGAAGAAACCAGCCATGAAATTGGTCATCCAGCTCATCCAGTTAAACCCGCCCCGCTGCCATTCTATGAGCAGCGTGATGGCGAGCACATAGCCGAAGATCAGGAGCACCGGTTTGTAGGTCTCCCACCACGAGCGGGCTTCAGCGGATGTCCCCACTACGTGCATACCGCCGTCAGCTTCGGAGATCGTGTAGTTGCCGGCTTTCCGCAGGGCGGTTTGCAGCGTCTGGACCGGTATGTGTTTCTGCATCTGAAGGGTGGCCTGCGGTGCAGCGAGCTGCACATCTGCTTCGGTGATGTCACCGATCTTCAGCAGTTCGCTTTTTGCTTTGGCCACACAGCCGCCGCAGGTAAGTCCGGAAATGTTATATGTATGTGTCATACTATTAGCTTATAACACAAAGCTACCACCGTGGCTCTGGTATCAGTTACACAATTATGGATAAGGTTTACAAGATTATGGTCTACACGGAATCGATAGTTTTGCGCTGGCTGCCGCCCTTTTTCCTGAAATAAGAAGGCGTAAGGCCAGTCACCTTTTTAAACTGGGCCGACAGGTGCGCGACGCTGCTGTAGCCAAGCCGGTCGGCTATTTCGCTGAGGGTGAGTTCGTCGTACACGAGGAGCTCTTTTACTTTCTCGGTCTTCTGGCTGATGATGTATTTCTCTATAGTGGTGCCTTCCACTTCGGAAAAGAGGTTGCTGAGATAAGAATAGTCTTTGTGAAGCGAGGCGGTGAGCAGACTGGAAAAATTGACGCGCTGTTCGGAAGCTTCGTGGTGGATCTGTGTGATCACCAGCGTCTTGATCTTTTCGATGAGGCGGGTACGGTTGTCATCCAGCAGTTCGAACCCCATGGCCATGAGCCGTTCCCTCAGTTGCGAAAGCTGGAGCTCCGACGGTTTCTCACTGAGTGAAACCTCACCCAGCTGTACGGATGCATATTTGATCTGCAAAGAATCGAGCAGGGATCTGACCGCTCCGATACAGCGGTTGCAAACCATATTTTTTATATAGAGCAGCATAAAATGCAAAAATCCGGATTCGGGTCCGGATTTTTGCTTTCAATCTATTTCTGGGAATTATTTCTTCATATACATCACTTCCTTCACCAGCTTGACCGTTCTGGGAACGTCGGGCAGGTAGGCAGCTACGAGCGTAGGTGCGTAGTGCATGGGGGCATCGGCGCTGGTGATGCGGCGGATCGGGGCATCGAGGTAATCGAATCCTTCTTTCTGGATCACATAGGCGATCTCGGAGGAAACGGAGGCGAAGGGCCACTGTTCTTCCACGATCACCAGGCGGTTGGTTTTCTTGACCGATTCAAGGATGGTCATCCAGTCGAGTGGGCGGATGGTCCGCAGGTCGATCACTTCGGCGCTCACTCCTTCTTTTTCAAGCTCTGTGGCAGCGGCCAGGGCCACTTTCATCATTTTATTGAACGACACGATGGTGACATCGGTGCCTTGTCTTTTTACATCCGCCTTTCCGATCGGGATCAGGTATTCTTCTTCCGGGACGTCTCCTTTTTCACCGTACATCACTTCCGGTTCCATGAACATCACGGGGTCGTTGTCGCGGATGGCGCTTTTCAGCAGGCCTTTTCCATCGTAGGGGTTGCTTACAGAGATTACTTTAAGACCGGGTATATTGGCATACATGCTTTCGAAGGCGGTAGAGTGCTGAGCGCCCAGCTGTCCGGCAGAGCCGTTGGGCCCGCGGAAAACGATCGGGCAGCCAACCTGTCCGCCGCTCATGGCGAGCATCTTGCTGGCGGTATTGAGGATCTGGTCGAGGGGGAGAACGGCAAAGTTCCAGGTCATGAACTCCACGATGGGACGGAGGCCGTTCTGGGCGGCGCCTACTGCGATGCCGGCAAAACCGAGTTCGGAGATCGGCGTGTCGATCACTCTTTTGGGCCCGAACTCATCCAGCATACCCTGGCTGACCTTGTATGCCCCGTTGTATTCCGCGACTTCTTCGCCCATCAGGAAAACCTTCTCATCCCGTCTCATTTCTTCACTCATGGCTTCTCTCAGCGCCTCGCGGAAAGCAATTTGTCTCATACTGATATTTTAAGAGTGGCAAAAATATCGGTTGTTGGTCATAATAGCAAAGTTTTCCTGCGGGGCGGGTTCTTCTTTTTCGCGCCCAAAAGCGGAGCAAAAAAGGCGTTGGCTGTTTCCTTCCCTTGCTATGTCGTTTTTGATAGGTGCGGGTCGATGTGTACTTTTTGTCTTGCAACAAAAAGTACCAAAAAATGCAAGGCTTTTGAAATGGGGCTAAAATTTACTGCATTACGCGGGCAACAGACATGGTTGAATTCAGCAGTGGTAGGGGTTTGGGCCATTGCATGGAGGGGCAGTAGAATAAAGCCGTACGTGTCCGTTGCTCCAAATAGCCGCCTGCGGCAGGCCATTTGGTCTCGCTCCATTCCGTAAATTTCTTCACGCCCCATTTCAAAGGCCGGGGAGAGAAGAGAGAGAGAGAAAGAATAAGAAGGGAAGAAAGCTGCCGCGGAGCCGCCCTTGCACCCACAACCACTCTGTCACCAGCACCTCCAAAACGCTTGTCATCCCCGCCAGGCGCAAACTTACTGCTGCACTCACAACCTCTTGCTGCGCCTGAGCGGGGATCTAAGCGGGGAATCGCTGTTTTTTGTCTGAACCAGAATTTGCCTGATTACCTGATTCGCCTGATAAGCAATCAATAACCCGCTTCCCCGCCAGGCGTGAAACGGGGTCACTGACGGTGCAGACATCATCGATATACCCACGGCACGCCGTGTCGCGTACGGAAGGCAGTTTGCTCTACAAGTAAAGGTGGAAAATCACCATCCCTTTATCATGTGAGTCATGGTTCAGGCAATGAACAGGGCTTTGGCAAATGCTTAGATCCTATTGGGCGGAGCATTTCGGCAGGCCCCTCCTGGTGCAAGCAATCCCTTGCCTTCCACACAAATCATCGAATTCCGTCAATCATAGTTATTTTTGCCCTATATGGCAAGGAATACTATGGATGACATGCTGGGCTTTGATGTATTGATCGTGGGGGGCGGACCGATCGGACTGGCCTGCGCGCTGGAAGCGCGGAAGGCCGGACTGAGTTACCTCATCATTGAGAAAGGCTGTCTGGTCAATTCTATTTATAATTACCCGACCAACATGAGCTTCTTCTCCACCTCCGAGCGGCTGGAGATCGGCGGGGTGCCGTTTGTGTCGAACAACGCCAAGCCCACCCGGCCCGAAGCGCTGGAATACTACCGGCGCGTGGCGACTTCCAACGAGATCAACATCCGCCTGTTTGAAAAAGTGCTGCGCATCGAACGCGGCCCCGACGGACTCACCATCACTACCGACCGCGAAGCCTACCTGGCAGCGAACGTCATCATCTCCACCGGCTTTTATGATATCCCTTACCTGCTGGGCGTAAAAGGCGAAGCGCTGGACAAAGTGAAACATTATTACAAAGATTCGCACTTTTATGCCTTTCAGAAAGTGCTCGTGATCGGGGCCATGAACTCGGCGGTAGACGCTGCCCTGGAAACATGGCGCAAAGGTGCCCACGTGACCATGATCATCCGCAAACCGCAGATCGGTGAACGCGTAAAATACTGGGTGAGGCCCGACATCGAGAACCGGATCAAGGAAGGTTCCATCAAAGCCTACTTCCATTCCTCCGTTACCGAGATACGCGAAACCGAAGTGGATATCATGACCCCGGAAGGAAGAGTGACCATCCAAAACGACTGGGTCATCGCACTCACCGGTTACCAGCCCGACCTGGATTTCCTGCACCGGACGGGTATCAGTTTGGGCGACGACCAGGTCCGGAAACCGGCTTACAGCACGGAGACCCATGAAACCAATGTTCCGGGCGTGTACCTGGCAGGCGTCATCTGCGGCGGCATGGACACGCACAGCCTTTTCATCGAGAATTCGCGCGTACACGCGGAAAAGATCATTGCCGGTATCATTCAGAAAACTGCGTAGAGAGAACTATAATTCTTTTTTCATGATCCAGTCGTTCTGGAGATCGGTGCCCAGCACAAAGACCTGTTTGCTGAATGTTTCAAACCCCCAGCGGGTATAGAAGCGCATGGCCCGCTCGTTTTTTTCCCACACTGCCAGCCATACCATCTGCTTCGCACGTTTCCGGGCCATCTCGATCGACTGCCGCATCAGCTCCTCTCCCACTCCCAGTCCGAGCATGCTTTTTACCACATATATGCGCGCGATCTCCAGCGTGGTAAAGCCTTTCAGCTCAGGAGGCCCCTTGCTTTCCCGCAGCTTTACGTAGCCTGCAAGTTCGTAGTTGTAGTAAGCCAGCAGAAAAGTATTGTCGCGCATGCCTACTTCGGCGGCCAGCGCATCGCGCGTGAACTGCCGGTTCATGAAAAGGATCATGTTCTCTTCCGTGTTGTGGACGGCGAAGGTGTCGTAAAAGGTTTTGCGGCTCAGGTCGGCGATCGTACCTGCGTCGTAGAGGTTCGCTTCCCTTAAAAAGATGGGATCACTCATATGGCTGTCTGAGATTTTTAAGCTGTTCAGTTTTGTCATCTTTCCCGCTCGATCACCAGTGCGGAAGCGCCTCCTCCACCGTTGCAGATGCCGGCGGCTCCATAGCGGGCATCATGCTGCCGGAGCACGCTCAGCAGGGTCACCACAATGCGGGCGCCACTGCATCCCAGCGGATGGCCCAGGCTGACGCCCCCGCCGAATGGGTTAACGCGTTCCGGGTCGAGCTTCATGAGCTGCGTGTTTACGATACCCACCACGCTGAAGGCTTCGTTCAATTCAAAATAGTCGATGTCAGGAACTGTCAGCCCCGCTTTCTGGATGGCTTTGGGAACGGTCAGCGCAGGCGACGTGGTGAACCATTCTGGCGCCTGCTCTGCATCGGCATATCCCCTGATGATCGCCAGCGGGCGGATTCCCAGCGCAGTCGCTTTTTCCCGGCTTGCCAGCACCAGTGCCGCTGCCCCGTCGTTGATGGTGGAAGCGTTGGCTGCCGTTACCGTGCCAGTTGGGGTAAAGGCCGGCTTCAGTCCGGCGATCTTGTCGAAACGCACGTTCTTGTATTCTTCGTCTTCCGAAAAAAAGACCGGCTCGCCTTTTTTCTGCGGGATAGCTACCGGCACGATCTCGTCTGCAAACCGTTGCTGCTGCCAGGCTGCGGCACTGCGGCGGTAACTCTCGATGGCATAGGCATCCTGTGCTTCCCGGCTGATGCCGTACTCGCTGGCGCACAGGTCGGCGGCGCATCCCATCGCATAATCCTTGTACACATCGGTAAGCCCGTCTTTATGCAGCCCGTCGGTTACCTGGGTGTTGCCATATTTATTGCCCCAGCGGAGAGAGGGCAGGTAGAAAGGCACCTGGCTCATATTTTCCATACCGCCCGCCACCACCAGGTCATTGTCGCCCAGCAGGATGCTTTGCGCGCCCTGCATGATGGCCTTCATGCCACTGGCGCAGACCTTGTTCACAGTTGTACAGGGGATGTTATCGGGTAGCCCTGCTATTTTCGCTGCCTGCCGCGCGGGCGCCTGTCCGAGATTGGCCTGCAGCACGCACCCCATCAGCACTTCATTTACTTCGGCTCCGGTCACGCCTGCTTTTTCGAGTGCGTGCCGGATAACAACGGCACCCAGATGGGTGGCAGACACACCGGACAAAGAACCGCCGAAACTGCCGATCGGCGTACGGACGGCGGAGAGGATACAGACTTCTTTTGTTGGCATAGTTCGATGATTAAAACAAAGATATTGAAGAGCAGGGTCTTAAAGCAGCTTGCTCGAAAGCTTATATAACCCTTCAAAATATGGACAACGATGCCATTGCGGGGGTGTTCCGTTTTTACCGGATGCAATAGATGAGGCGCAGGCCCGCAGGGGCACTAGGCAGCACTGAGTAACCGCTTGTGCCGCTGATGGTATATGCAAGGTGGCGATACTGGTTGTAACAGGTGTTGGGTTCATTGACCAGGTCCTGATTGCGGAAGTGGAGCCCCAGCCCGATGTATGCCTCCAGGCGCAGCAGGTGGTTGCGTGACAGGTTTTCCTGAACACCGGCCTGCAGGTTGATGCCGGTGACACTTTTGCCGTAAAGGAAAGACGTATACTCCTGATGGGTGGGTATCCCATTCACGCAGTCCCGCCCGAGCGAATCCACAATGTGGTAGTTGACGTGTTTGTACATCACCACTGCTTCCAGAAAACCCTCGTGATCCAATGACGGGTAATAGCGGATCGCAGGGCGGAACATGTAACCGGACGTTCTTTTCACACTGTGCAGATATTTCGAATGTTCGATATAGGCCAGGTCCAGCACCAATGACCAGTGGGGGTTAATAGTCCATTCAGCCCCTGCGGAAACATTGTTGTCGAACGGGTCTGCCAGACCCGTAAAATTAAAACGGGCAGCCACTTTATACCCTTGAGTGAAAACAGGCTGCCGGCTTTTGGTTTGCGAACAGACAGTGAGGTGGAGCAACAGAAACAGCAGGAAAGGAGTAAATTTCATTGGATCACATTAGGCGGCACATACATGACAATACCGACCGCCGGAGTGATGCATGAAGGGACCATTTTGTAAGGAAGAACAGACAGGAAGGATAAAACAAAAGATTTTTGCCCCTATGGTCAATAAAAAACCTTCCGGGAAAGTCCGGAAGGTTTTAGTATGGTATATAGAGCCTGGGATTACTCGCCCCGGAGCTCATTTTTTTCGGTGGTGGAACCGGAAAATATTTTTTCTATAAAGTGCATGGAATTCGACATGGGGCCTTCCATCTTATGCGTACGGTCGTCGAGCGTGTTGTCGTTCACCAGGTAGCCCAGCTGCAGTTCGCCTGGCAGGTACAACAGGATATCGTTGCGCTGCTGCGTGATGAAACTTTTGACGGCAGCAAAATTGGCTCCTGAAGGCAATTGTTGCTTGATGAGCGTAACGGCTTCACTGGCGATGCTTTCCATCCGGATGGCTGCGTCGTCATATCCCACATTGGAATAGGTAGATACTTTCTGGATCGTATCTGTTTTTTTGTCGTCATAAAAAATCCCCAGCCAGTCGGCTGTACGGCTGCCATGTAAAATATCGTTGGCGCCCTGTTCCGTACTGCCGTATTTGTACAAACCCAGCAATACTGCGGGAATCGCCGCCTGGGCAAACGTTTTGGGCTCCGGTGCACTGTCTTTCTGCTTTGCTTCCTGCGTATTCGGATCGATCTTGCGGATAGGAGAATAACCCAGGTTTTGCTGGATTGCCTCTACAATATTCTGTGCCATAAAAAACTTATTTGATTGGGTGACTGATAAATTCAGCAACTGTCTTGACTAAACGAAAGAAAAATCCATGCCACACCGCAGGTGCGCTTTACACGCCTTCCTGCCCGGCCGTGAGTGCAGGCAACCCGCGAACGGCAAAGAAAGGTAGAACAAATCTTTGACAAGACACTATCCCTACAGGTAAATCTATACGCTTTGGCTACCATGAGAACCGGGCAAAGCAGGCTGACCTGTTTCAACTTATTTTTAACAGCAGGGGCTGGCCGCTTCAAGCAAGCTTTGCCCTATATTTACCACAGCAGCGGATCCACTCTTCTGCTGCCCTGTTTTGTGCAAGCGTTCACCAAAAACTTTCCGCCATGAAGCCTGCTTTACGCTCCACTGCAACCTGCGTTTCCTTCCTGTTATCATTGCTGTTTATTTGTTCGATGCTCCATGCGCAAAAAGTGGAACTGCTTTCCAGCGGCACCAAAACGTCCATCCGCGGACTCAGTGTGGTGGATGAGAAAGTGGTGTGGGTAAGCGGCAGCAACGGCACGGTCGGCAAATCGGTCGACAGCGGGCATACCTGGAAATGGATCATCGTGAAGGGATTCGAGAAACGGGATTTCCGCGACATTGAAGCGCTCGACGCCGCCACCGCCATCATCATGGCCATCGGCGAACCGGCCTGCATCCTCAAAACAGTCAATGGCGGCGACACCTGGAAACTGGTTTATGAAAACAAAACGGCCGGCATGTTCCTCGATGCGATGGAATTCTGGAACGAACAAAGCGGCATCGTAGTGGGCGACCCCATCAACGGAAAGTTTTTTATTGCCCGCACCTTCGACGAGGGCGACAGCTGGCACGACCTCAGCTACGACAAGCTGCCGGCAGCCGACAGCGGCGAAGGCTGTTTCGCCAGCAGCGGCACCAACATCCGCAAGCTCGACCGCTCGGAAGCCTGTTTTGTAACGGGCGGCAAAAGGGCCCGCCTCATGTGGAAAGGCGCACCCATCGACCTGCCGCTGGTGCAGGGCACCGAAAGCACCGGGGCCAATTCCATCGCGGTGCGCGACGACAAAAAGATCAAGAACAGCAACTATTTCGTTGTCGTAGGAGGCGATTTCAAGGCCGACACCATCAGCGCGCGCAACTGCGCCGTCACCAGGAACGGGGGCAAGACCTGGCTCACGCCCTCCACTCCTCCTCATGGCTACCGCTCCTGCGTAGAGTTCATCAGTCATGACCGCCTCATCTGTTGCGGCACCTCCGGAGTCGACGTGTCGGCAGATGGCGGTATGAACTGGCAGCTTATCTCCAGAGACAGCTATCATGTATGCCGGAAAGCAAAGGACGGCAAATCGGTCTATCTTGCCGGCGGCAACGGGCGCATCGGTAAACTCGTGATGAAATAAACCGCCTTCCCCTGTTCAGCGCCATCACAGGCGCCCCTTATTTATGCCTTCCGGAACAGAATTGGAAATTATCATTTTATTAGGTTATTTAGTATAACCAATTGACAATAAACCGTAAAAAAATGCGTAAAAGCGGCTGAACATAATAATACGCATTCAACACCCTTATTTGCACATGGAGTGGCTCTCGATTCTTTCCTGTCCCATCACTAAAAGCAACCTCCGGTTCATGGAACCGGAAGAGATCGGCTCGCTCAACAGCGGGATCGCGGCAGGCAAGGTGTGGCAGCTGGATGGCAGACCCATGACCACCACCCTCGAACAGGCACTCATCTGTTCGAGCAATACCTATATCTATCCTGTCATCAACGACATCATCATCCTGCTCAAAGACCTTGCCCTGGCCCCTACGATCGATACGGTTGTCACCGGCCTCATGGATGCGGACAAGCATTGGGTAAAGGATTTTTATGACCAGGAAGGATGGCTCACCGACAAAACAGGTTTTTATACCGATGCCATCATCTACGAAGACCTGCGGGAGGTATCGAGGGAATATATCAGAAAATGCCACCAGCGGGTAGCCCGCTACCTGCAGCCCACGGGTAAATACCTGCTGGACGCTGCTTCTGGCGCCATCCAGTATCCCGAATACCTCGAATATTCCGCCGGCTACGAATACCGTATCTGCGTCGACTTTTCTTTCCAGGCCCTCATGGAAGCCAAGAAAAAGCTGGGCCCGAAAGGCATCTGCATCTTATCCGACATTGTGGACCTGCCTTTCAAAGACAACACGATCGACTGTTTCCTGTCGCTGCATACCATCTACCATATCCCCAAGAACCAGCAGGTAAAAGCCATCAACGAGCTGTACCGCTCCCTGAAACCAAACGGCACCGGCGTGGTGGTGTACGACTGGTACAAACATTCGCGCTGGATGAATGTGTGGCTGCTGCCGTTCCGGGGATTTGTGTTCGTGAAGAACCGGGTCACCGAAGTGGCGCAGGTAGTGTTCAGCGGCAAGAGCCAGAAAGGCCGGCTGTACTTCTATGCCCACACTCCCCGCTTTTTCCGCAAGCACCTGCCTTCTTTTGAGTTGAAGGTGTGGCGGTCGGTCAGTGTGCCCTTCTTGCATTACTATGTCCACTCCGGCCTGTTAGGCAAAAAACTGCTCCGCTGGATCTACGATCAAGAAGAAAAATACCCCGAAAGGTGCGGATTGAACGGAGAATACCCATTGATGATATTCAAGAAGTAACGGGGTAGCGCCGGAAGGCATTCCCACTTTTCACTATTTCATTCAGGCTCATTTGACGGAGTGCCACAGTTTAGAACCATACGTGTTCGAAACCTTGCTATCCCATCGGGTCGCACCTCCAACCCGGTTGTCATTATCGCCAGGCGCCAACACGCGCTTGCCATCGCCGCCTATTGCTGCGGCTGGACGGAGAATCAAAGAGGGGATGGATGTGAGCCGGTATGCAAGGCTTACTACGTAATATCCTTCCCGTTCAATCTCCGGGGACCTTCGCGCGTACAGGCGCGCAGCAGCGTGTGGCTGATGGCATGCAACTTCGCCTGCGCAAAGGGGACAACCCGATTAGAGGTGCGGGCGATAGGTGCACAAGGGTTTCGAACTTGTATGATCTGCAAATGCGGCGTACCCACGCAATCCTT
This sequence comes from Chitinophagaceae bacterium, assembly GCA_965200945.1. GTDB lineage: Bacteria > Bacteroidota > Bacteroidia > Chitinophagales > Chitinophagaceae > JADCRZ01. Next base: position 6,036,027 of record OZ241749.1, on the reverse strand, counting down.
GTCCGGACGCCAGCATGATGACTCTGCAAGCCCCTTAATTCAACCCCCTGAAATCAACCGGTACGAGCTTGCTCACGCCGGCTTCCTGCATGGTGACGCCGTAGATAACATCGACGGTGCTCATGGTCATTTTGTTGTGGGTGATGATGATGAACTGGCTTTCGTTGCTGAACTGCCGGATCATTTTGGTAAACTTGCCTACGTTGGCGTCGTCGAGCGGGGCATCTACCTCGTCGAGGATACAGAACGGTGCGGGTTTGATGAGGTAGATGGCAAAGAGCAGCGCCGTGGCGGTCAGGGTTTTTTCGCCTCCGCTCAGCTGGGTGATGGACGATGGCCGCTTGCCTTTGGGCTTGGCGATGATGTCGATGCTGGTCTCTGCAAGGTTGTCGGGGTTCTCCAGCGTGATGTCGGCGGTATCGTCTTCGGTGAAGAGGGCCTTGAACACTTTCTGGAAGTTTTCCTTTACCTGGTTGAAGGTCGTCAGGAACTGCTGGTTGGCGGTGCTTTCCACTTCGGCGATGGTCTTGAGCAGACTGTCCTTGGCGCTTACGAGGTCGTCTTTCTGTTCAACGATGAACTCATAGCGTTTCTTCATCTCCTGGAAAGCCTCTATGGCGGTGGGGTTGATCTCGCCTATGTTGTCGATGCGCTTTTTGATGCGGTCGGTCTTTTCCTGCAGGTCTTCGATGCTCTGCTTGCCCGTGCGGGGCTGATCCAGGATATCATCGAGCTGGATGCGGAATTCCACATTGAGGCGTTCCTTCATGCCCGCCAGTTTCAGCTTCAGTTCGTTGAGGCGGTCTTTGATCGCATTGAGCAGGTATTCGACCTGTTCCTTTGATTTTATTTTCTGGCGCAGGCTCCCCTCCTTTTCGTGGATCAGGTTCCGCTGTTTGTAATAGGCCTGGTCGGTCTCCTTCAACCGCTGTTCTTCCTTTTCGCGGTTGGCCGTGAGCGTTGACAGCGCTTCCTGTACGGTCTGCAGGATGCCGCTGTTCTCTTCTATCTTTTCGTGCACCTGTTTCAGCTGCACGGTGTTCGACTCTGTTTGCTGGGTGAGCTCATGGATCTGCCGGTTCTTGAACTCGTACTCCTGGCGGATGGAACCGATGCGGCTTTGCTGGCGGGTCACCTGCAGGTTTATGTCGTTGTATTGGGTATTGGCCTGTGCGTATTCGGTCTCCGCATTTTTGTATGCTTCTTCGGCAGCGCGCAGCTTTTCGGCCGTTTCCTGCAGCAGCGTGCCCAGCTTGCTCGATTCGGCAGCGGTCTGCTGCATGGCGGCCGCCGCAGTTTCGAGCTGCTTTTCCTGCTCTTCCAGTCTTTTCTGCGAAGCTTCCTGGTACGAATGCAGGCTTTCGATCTTATTGCGGATGGAGATGAACTGGTGCTCGCTGGCATTAATCTCGTTCTGCAGCTGGCGGATGGCCTGGTCTTTCAGCTGGCCAGTCAGTTGCTGCAGCCCGGTCTGCGCCTGCTGGATCTGTTTTTTCAGATCGGCGATCACCCCGTCGAGCACACCGATCTCTTCCCGGAGTTTCTCCAGGTTCTTGGCCCGGCCGATCCGTTTACCCTCGAACTTGCCGACGCTGCCGCCGGTAAGATAATAGGGGCCCTTCACGTATTTGCCCTGCTTCTCCAGGATCACGGAACCGTGGTTCTGGGAGAAGGCTTCTTCGGTATTGGCGATGTACACGCGGCCCAGCAGCATTTCTGCCAGCCGGCGGTACTTTTCTTCCACTTCTATTACTTCCATCACGGGCACCGCATCCGGATGATGGTCGGGCGCAGCGGCAGGTGTGTCGAGATCGGCCAGTTTGTCGAGCAGGAAGAAGTTTGCCTTTCCTTTTTTGTTCTGGTCGAGCAGCTGCACCGCCTGCAGTCCTTCCTCGAGGTTGTTGACCACATAATAGTTCAGGTAAGGTTCCAGTACGTTCTCGACGGCTGCGCGGTAATCTTTCTGAACGTAGATGAGATCTGTTAGCAGGGGCGCCTTCAGGTTCCAGCTGGCATTTTTGTGCAGGAACTTGACGCTTTCGGGATAACCCTCCATGGAATCGATCATGCTTTTCAGCAGGTCGTGTTCGTTCTTTTTGGCGTCGAAGATCCTGTTCTCTGCTACCAGCTGTCCGCGGAATTTTTCAAGGTCATCCTGTTTGGCGGTGATGCTTTTTTTGATCTGTTCCTGCGCTTCCTGCAATTGCTGGAGGGCCGTCTTCTTCGACCCGATGTCCTGGTCCTTGGCGCCGCCTTCTTTTTCCAGTGCCTGGAGCTGGTTGTCGCGTGAGGTACGTTCATCCTTTATCTGGTTGATCGACCGCTGCAGGTTCTGGTACGACGCTTCCGACACAGCCGTTTTTTTTTCGGCTTCGAACTGGCTGCGCTGGCGGGCGAAATGCTCATTGCGGGCCACATCCACCGCATTGCGTTTTTCGTCGCGGGTGGTGCGTTTCTGTTCGGCCACTTCCCTTTTCTCCTGAAGCAGGGTTTTGAGCTCGGCGGCTTTTTTCTCTTCCTCTTCGATCTGCTGTTTCGCGAAATCGATGCTTTCTGTATAGTTTTTGAGCTGCACTTCACTCTTGGTGATCGACTGCTGGAGGTTCTGCTGTTTGTCCTGCAGAAAGTTGACCTGCTGCACGGTCAGGTTCTTCTCGTTCTCCTTGCCCCTCACCTGCTGCTGCAGGTTGTTGAATGATTGCTGGATCGCCTGCAGGCTTTTCTCCCGCTCTTCGAAACTCTGACGTTCCTGTTCCAGGGTGGCATCTTCTTCGGCGATGCCTTTTTCAAGGTCAGCTTTGCGGGCGGTTTCCGTTTCGGTCTGGGCGGTGAGGTCGCGGTAGGTGAGGTTGAAGCCTTCGAGGGAAGCTTTTACGAGCTCGATGCTCAGCTCCTTGTATTCCTTGCGGATCTCCTGGTATTTCTCGGCTTTTTTGGCCTGGTTCTCTACTATCTTGAGCTGGTTGATGATCTCGAACAGGAGGTCTTCGATGCGGGCGAGGTCCTGCTCGGTGGCGTCGAGTTTCTGGGTAGCTTCTTTTTTACGGGTTTTGTATACTGAGATGCCGGCAGCCTGTTCGAGCATGCGGCGGCGGCTGTTTTCCTTGTCCTTGATGATATCGTCTACCATGCCGAGCTCGATGATAGCATAGGAGTCGGTGGAAACGCCGGTATCCATAAACAGGTTCTGGATGTCTTTGAGGCGGCAGTTGACGTCGTTGAGCCGGTATTCGCTTTCCCCGCTTTTGTAAAATTTGCGGGTGACGGTGATGGTACTGAACTCCATCGGCAGCAGGTTACGGGTGTTTTCGAAGGTAAGACTGACCTCGGCCAGTCCGCTGCCGGCGCGGGTCTTGGAGCCGTTGAACACGAGGCTGTCGAGGTTTTCGCTGCGCAGGTGGCTGATCTTCTGCTCGCCGATCACCCAGCGGATGCTGTCGACGATGTTGCTTTTTCCGCAACCGTTGGGCCCCACGATGCCGGTGATGTTCTCATCGAACTGCACCACCGTTTTGTCGGCGAAACTTTTAAACCCTTTTATTTCTAAACTTTTTAACCGCAATGCTTTTACTTTTAAACCGGCAAACCTAACAAAAAATGCCCGAACCCTCAAGGTGAATCAACGGGGCGGAATAGAGCAAGAAAAGTGAGAGACCAATAATATCTCATGGATAGAAACCCGGAAATTCCGGAGGTTTCCGGCGGAACGCCTGATGCGCTGAAATATAAGTATCCTGTAATATTGTCTGATCGGTCAACCAGGTTCTGGCTCAACAAAACATTTTTACCTCCCCGCCTGCCCCTTTTGCTCTGCAATCGCCTAAATTGCACACTCCTTACTTAATGTGAAACCATGACCATCGACTTCCGCTCCGATACGTTTACGAAACCTACGACAGGCATGCTGAACGCCATGATGACCGCCGAGGTGGGCGACGACGTGTTCGGCGAAGACCCGACGATCAACCGGCTGGAAGAGACGGTGGCCGACATGTTCGGCAAGGAAGCCGCCCTCTATTGCCCAACCGGCACCATGAGCAACCAGATCGCCATCAAATGCCATACACTTCCGGGAGATGAGATTATCTGTGAAAAAAGCGCCCACGTGTTCAGCTATGAAGGCGGCGGCATGGCCTTCAACTCGCTTTGCCAGGCCCGCACGCTCGACGGAGAACGGGGCCGCATCAGGGCCGCCCATGTGGAAGCGGTGATCAATCCGGATGATGTACACAAAGCCCGCACTTCACTCGTGTGCCTCGAGAACACATCCAACCGCGGCGGCGGCAGCTGCTACGATTTCGAGGAGATAGAGAAAATCCGCAAAGTATGCACCCAGCACAAGCTGGCACTGCATCTCGATGGCGCCCGCCTCTTCAACGCGCTGGTGGCCAAAAATGAAACGCCGGCACAATACGGACAGGTCTTCGACACCATTTCCATCTGCTTCAACAAGGGATTGGGCTGCCCGATCGGAAGTGTGCTGACCGGCAGCAGGGAATTCATCAAAAAAGCAAGAAGGGTACGGAAAGTTTTCGGTGGGGGTATGCGGCAGGCCGGCTTTATGGCGGCGGCGGCCCTCTATGCGCTGGAACACAATATAAGTCGCCTCGAGCTGGATCACATGCATGCCAAACAACTGGCTGCCGTGCTGCTCACTAAAGATTTTATTGAAACGGTGATGCCCGTAGAGACCAATATCGTGATCATGGAAACCAAAGCGCCTTATACGGCGAAGGAGATTTCGGAGCAGCTGAAACAGAATGACATACTTGCGCTGGCGATCTCTGCCAACCAAATACGCATGGTAACCCATCTGGATGTACCTGAAGAAATGATTAGAAAGACAGTTGCCGTTATTGAACAACTTTAACCGCACACAATTCATCCGCTTAATAAATAAGCCTGCTTCAACGGATTCTCAGATCCGGATCTTATTCAATCAACAGCAACTCATTTCCAGCTTTTCGTATTAAAAAAAACAAAAAGCTTTAACATAGGATAAAAACTGGATTTAGAAACGGGGTTCGCGCGCGTCACCATGTATCAGGATTCTGTAAAACCACCTCCACCCTCTACTTCCGGAACCGTACACCATGAAAGCGGCTTTGTTACAGGGTAACGACTGACAAAGACAGCATAAGTGATTCACTTACATGTGCCTGCATCAGATTTAATTAAAATTATCCGATGCCCTTCAAACAAAAAAGTTATTTACCCTATTTTTAAAATATCTACAGGTTATCCCTTACTTTAGAGCGGTGTTACTTTGTAAAAACTTTATTCAACATGATACCGAAAATATCCTTAACTGAAACGCAGGCCTGGCAAGAGTTACAAGCACATTATACCCAAATGAAAGGAACCAGCCTCCGGTCCATGTTCCGCGATGATCCGGAAAGATTCAAAAAGTTTTCTTTTCAAACCGATAACATACTCATCGATTTTTCAAAGAACCTGGTCACGTCCGATACGCTTGCGCTGCTGTTGAAGCTGGCTCAGGAATGTAAACTGGATGATGCGATCAAAGCCATGTTCGAGGGTGAAGCCATCAACGAAACGGAGAACCGCTCCGTGCTCCATATTGCGCTGCGCAACGAGTCGGGCAAGCCCATTCTCTCCGGCGGAACAGACGTGATGCCGGAAGTAAACAAGGTGCTAGAGCAGATGGAAAAATTCTGCTCTTCCGTTCATACCGGTCAATGGCGTGGCTACACCGGCAAGAAGATCCGGTACATCGTGAACATCGGCATCGGTGGCAGCGACCTGGGTCCGCTGATGGTAACCGAAGCGCTGAAACCGTACTGGACGGAAGGCATCCAGCCTTATTTTGTTTCAAACGTAGACCGTACACATATCGCCGAGACCCTGAAAAAAGTAGATCCGGAAGAAACGCTTTTCCTGATCGCTTCTAAAACTTTTACCACACAGGAAACCATGACCAATGCGCTTACCGCACGCGAATGGTTCCTTGAATCGGCAAAGGATCCCAAAGAAGTGGCCAAACATTTTGTGGCCCTGTCGACCAACGAAAAAGAAGTCGTGAAGTTCGGGATAGACCCCGCCAATATGTTTGCTTTCTGGGACTGGGTCGGCGGTCGTTATTCGCTGTGGAGCGCGATCGGTTTGTCTATAGCCCTTACCATCGGCTACGAAAATTTCAGCCAGCTGCTGAGCGGCGCGCATCATACCGATGAGCATTTTCAGACGACGCCGTTTGAAAAGAACCTGCCGGTGCTGATGGGTCTTATCAGTCTCTGGTACATCAACTTCCATGGCTCGCAAAGTGAGGCGATCCTACCCTATGATCAGTATATGCACCGGTTCGCCGCTTACTTCCAGCAGGGCAATATGGAGAGCAACGGCAAAAGCGTAGACAGGAACGGTAACAGGGTCGGTTATGCGACGGGCCCCATCATCTGGGGCGAGCCTGGCACCAACGGACAGCATGCTTTCTACCAGCTCATCCACCAGGGAACCGTACTGATCCCCTGCGATTTCATCGCGCCGGCGATCAGTCACAACCCCGGCGGTGATCATCATGATAAACTGCTCTCGAATTTCTTTGCACAGACCGAAGCCCTGATGAACGGCAAAACACTGGAAGAGGCAACAGCCGAACTGGTGAAAGGCGGTACCAGCCAGGAGAAAGCCGGCAAGCTCGCGCCATTCAAGGTCTTTGAAGGCAACCGCCCCACAAATTCAATTCTTATCAACGAGATCACCCCATTCAGTCTGGGTCAGCTGATCGCGCTGTACGAACACAAGATCTTTGTGCAGGGAATCATCTGGAACATCTTCACCTTCGACCAGTGGGGTGTTGAACTGGGCAAACAGCTCGCCAACAAGATCCTGCCGGAACTGGAAAATGAAGAAGAGGTTACAACACACGATGGTTCTACGAACGGGTTGATCAAGGCTTATAAAGCGTGGCGGAGGTAGGTGTTTACACCCTCAAGTAAGAACGGCGTGTCACGGGTGCAGGCAGGGAGCCTCAATTTTAAACCAGCCCGTGGCACGCCTTTCAACCCCTGTGCTTCCTGTCATCGCTATCGGGTGGATCAGTTCATCAGGCTTTTTCCGGGTTCAGACAATGCATACAGCCTGCAGGAAGAATGCACGGCCAACAAAAAACCCCGGATAGACCGGGGTTTGATATTTATGTATAGCGCACGAAGCGGTATGTTACCATTTGTCTACTTCTTCATCCTTCCCGGCGGCAACGGAACCGGAAGGAACAGCGTTCATCTCCGGTTCGGGGATCCCGTCTTTTGAAGCGATGCCGTCTTTAGCAGCGATGCCATCGAGAGAGCCGATGCCATCTTTCGACATAATATCTTCTTTCACTGTTATACCATCCTTGCCCATGATATTGTTGCTGGACACAAACCCGTCACGTTCAGGAGCTGCATCTTCCGGGGCGCGGGTATCACTTTCGGCGTCTGCGTTGTCGTGGTTGTAAGCGTCGAAATCGAAATCGGGCATCAGGTCTGTTTTTACGTAATCAACAGCTTCTGTCAATGCCTTCAGGAATTTGTTGAAATCTTCTTTATACAGGAACAGTTTATGCCTGTCGTAACCGTCTTCATTGAATTTTTTGCGGCTTTCCGTAATGGTCAGATAGTAATCATTGCTTCTGGTTGCCCTGATGTCGAAGAAATAAGTTCTGCGCTTTCCAGCCCTGATCCGTTTGCTGTAGACGCTTTCCATCCGTTTGTCATTGTTATCGTACGCCACGGTTTTAGTTTTAATTTAATCAAATATATATTCAATCACCCTTTACAAATATAATATTGTTTTTGAATTGTCAAAATATAACGTAACGAGGCATAAACGCACCAAAATACAATTAATGAACAGCAAAGGTTTGTGATTAACAATTTGCTAATTCGAGGCAAGCGGTTGTGCCTCTCTTTCAAGCTGTTGCTGTTTGTACAGGCGGTGGTAATAGCCCTTCTGCGCCAGCAGTTCTTCATGCGTTCCCTGCTCGGCGATGGTGCCGTTTTCGAGCACGATGATCTTGTCGAAACTGAACATGGAGAAAATGCGGTGGGTGATGATCACGGAGGTGCGGCCTTCCAGGAATTCGTATAAATTGTTGAGGATCTCTTTTTCGGTTTTGGCATCTACGGCGCTGAGGCAATCATCGAAGATCACGACCTGCGGGTCTTTGATGAGCGCGCGGGCTATGGATATCCGTTGTTTTTGTCCGCCGCTGAGCGTTATGCCGCGTTCCCCTACCACCGTTTCGTACTGCTGCGAAAGGCCGGCGATTTCCCGGTCGACGCTGGCCTGCCGCGCCGCTTTCTGCACCTGCTCCATCTTAACGTCTGCCATGCCGAACTGGATGTTGCGGGCGATGGAATCGCTGAACAGGAAAACATCCTGCGGCACGTATCCGATCTGCTGGCGGAGGGAAGCCAGTTCGAGCTGCCGGATGTCTTTACCATCGATCTCTATGCTACCGCTAACAGGGTCGTATACTCGCAGCAGCAGCTGCGCCAGTGTGGTCTTGCCGCTGCCTGTTTTTCCGATCACGGCGATCTTCTCCCCCTTCTGAACGGAAAGGCTGAAATTGCGGATGGCCTGGATGCCGGTATCGGGATAAGTAAACGTAACGTTGTTGAAGTGGATGGCGCCATCTATCCTGATCTCCGCCGGCTGAAGCGGGTTGCGGATCGCCGGTTCAGTATCGAGGAACTCGTTGATCCTGCGCTGCGAAGCAATCGCCCGCTGGATCATGCTGGCCGTCCAGCCAATGGCGCTGACCGGGAAGGTAAGCATGTTCACATACATGATAAATTCGGTAATGGTACCGGTGGTTACCTGCTGGTCGCCATGAATGGCGTACATGCCTCCCATGAAGATGGTGAGCAGCGTGCTCAGTCCGATCAGCAGTCCCATCGCGGGGAAATAGATGGATTCCACTTTGGAGAGGCCCACGGCATTCTGGCGGTAGTCTTCGCTGTTCTTCTCGAAAAACCTGAACATGGCCTTTTCCTGTACAAACGATTTTATAACACGGATGCCGGAATACGACTCCTGCGCTTCGGTGGTGAGGCGGCTGAGGAGGGCCTGTATCTGTTCGCTTTTTTTGTTGATGATGTTGTTGGCGAAATAGATGGTGAACGCCAGAAAGGGCAAGGGCGACAGCACATAGAGGGTGAGACTCTTGTCTTTGTTCCACATGTAGAATACGCAAAACCCGATGGTTGCAGCCAGGTTGATGAAATACATGAGGGCCGGACCGGTATACATGCGGACGCGGCTGACGTCTTCGGCGATCCTGTTCATGAGGTCGCCGGTGCTGTGGCGTTTGTAGAAGCTCATGTCGAGCTGCTGGTAGTGGTTGTAGATCTCGTTTTTCTGGTCGTATTCGATGTGCCGGCTCATCACGATGATGGTCTGGCGCATGAGGAACATAAAGAAGCCGCTGAGCAGGGCCATCACCAGCAGGGTGATGCAGCAAAGGGCCACTTTGCCGCTAAAGTCGTAATGGGTGGCTTCGGCGTAGGTGATGAATCTTTGAACCAGCGGATCGTAGCGGGTAACCGGGTGTTGCTTATGGCCCGGGAGCAGGGTTTCGACGGCGTCGACGACATAGCCGGTGAGCTGGGGCGCCAGGATCCGGAAGTAGTTGGAGAGGATGACGAAGACGATGCCGAAGAGGAAGCGCCAGCGGTGTTTCCATAGGTATTTGTTCAGGGAGGCCAGTTGCTTCATTGAGACAAAGGTAGCAGAAAATGATGCAAAAAAGTTTTGGCTAAATGGATTCTAACAGTACATTTGCCGCGGAGAGATGGCTGAGCGGTTTAAAGCGGCGGTCTTGAAAACCGTTGACTGTCACAGGTCCGGGGGTTCGAATCCCTCTCTCTCCGCAAAAAAAGACTGAAAATCGCTCCCAGTAAGGGTTTCAGAGTTTTGATTGCTCTACGCAGAGCGCTCTACAGAGCAGGGTATACGGATTAGAAATGGTATAAACACTCAAACATTTTACCATGCCGTACCTGCATTACAAGATCTATCCGCTCGATCGCGACATCACTAAACTTTGGTCCGTTGAGTACGTTGACCCGGCCACCGGAAGGTGTATGAAAAAGTATGGGAAGCTTAAAGCCTGCACCACCCTGCAGGAAAAGCTGGCAGAAACCCAGCGGATCATAAAAGCCATTTCCCGGGATCTGAAACTGGACACCCCAAACACCAAGGTATCCCCCTACCCCAACCTCAATGTGCCCGCCATGATTCAGCAGAAGCTCGATGAACGAAGCATCGGGCTCAGGTCCAAAAGCATAGCCACCTACCAGTCAAAGGTGATCGAGTTTGTAAAGTGGTACCGGTTCCATGGCCAGAGCCCAGAGGTCGCGGCCACGGGCATAGGCATCGCCTTCATCAAGTATCTGAAAGAAGGCAACCGCAGCAACACGACCTGGAACAACCACGCAAATTGGTTCTTCGTCAACTTTGGTGTTAGCAGGCCGAATGCAGTATTACCCGCTTCCTCAAAAGCTCAAAACTTGCTCTACCATACATCTGTCGTTTGATTGTTTTCAGCTTGTTAACCTGGCCTTCTACTTGTCCATTACTCCATGGAAGCTTTAAGGCGTTTACTACTGCCTGGTAGTCACTCAGCAGTCCTCTTGCAAATCCTTTTATCTCCTGAACACAGGATTGTTCCACTCCCGTGATCCAGCTGTTTAATAAATCTCCCTGTTTATTGTCCAGCATATTTCTAAACTTGACTGCCAATTTCCGGGCCTGGGATATTTCCGGTGATTTATTGCATAAGCCTTCAATAATTCTTTTGTCCTTTTAAGCTAATGCTTCTTCTTTTTTGCACAGAAGAACTTTTACTTTAGCGGTTGTCCAGCTGACTTCCGGTAATTTGGCCCACCTTGTACGATTGCTTTGTTTACTATACTTCTTCAGATATCCATACAAAATCGTGCGTCCGTCATTATATCCCATCGCCTTGATTTCTGAATACAAGGTAAGTGTCTCAATTTTTGAATCCTGTTCTATTCTTTGCTGTAAATATTCACTAAAGCTGATCAGGTTGGTGGTTTTAACTCCCTTTTTCTGCAGAGGTTCATGCAGGGTAGTATATTTCTTCACCGTGTTTCTGCTGATGCCAACTGCACGCGAGATCGTTCGGATACTCTTTCCCGTAGCATACATTGCTTTGATCTGTTGAAGTAGCCGGTGCCTGGGTGGCAACTTCACTTCCTGGGGCGGCAATCCATTCTCCTGTGAATCCTTCTCTTCTATCCGTATAACTTCCTCGGCTTGTAAAGCAATGATCTGCTGTCGTTTATGTTCAAGCAGCTTTTTTAAGACATCGCCCATATCTTTCAAGAGGTGCCACCGGTCTGTAATCTGTTCAGCATCAGGTAAGCTGTTGGTTGCGGCCAGGGCATACCTGCTGAATCGATCCCGAGTGATAATGCGGATTTCCGGATGGTTTTGGAGCCATGTTTCCAGCGTAGCTGTTTCTCTGTCCGGCAACAGGTCCACCACTTTATGTAGTTGCAGATCGATAAGAGCAGTCCTGTAGTTAACCCCCTTTTTGAATGCCCAGTCATCTATGCCAATTGCTTCGAAGAGAGAATCAACAGTCACCTGTTGCTGCCTGACAAGCCGGATAAGAGTAGAGCTGCTGGCATTAAGTTGAAGAGCATGGCACAGTTTTGCTCCCGGATTACCACCCACCAGAACCGCAATCTGGAGAAGTTTATCACGCAATCGTGAAGAAGAACGCTTATAGTTTTCAAAGAAGTAGTTGAATCGTTCGGTGAATACTTTTCTTGTGCAGTCAGAATTATTGCAGTACCACTTCCTTGCTTTTAGTTTAAGGAAGACCAAATTGCCGAAAGCAGGCAGGTCTTTGATGGTCCGGTAATAATAACTGTGTAATGTATGGCTGGATATTTTACAAAGGGGACAAGGAGACTCTTTTTGGCGGCTCTGAACCGATAGAATTACCTGCTGATCTGTATGCTGAAATGCGGTTACAGCAAAGAGTTCTGATGTGCCAAACACAAGCGTTTCTGAAAGCATGGCTGCCTTTTATCTTGTAAAACACTTACACATCCTTTAAGGAATGTTAAATTGATACCACCAAAATTGACGAAGAACCACTTTTGCCGGGTTCTCCAGATATGCAATTAGCGGAGAAAATAATTACTGATTCCAATTTGGATTGGATAATGGTAAGACCCAGCCACCTTATAAACGGTGCACTAACAACTACCTTCCGTGTTTCAAAAAGATTCAGGGCCAAAGGTGGTAGTTATATTTCAAGGGCTGACATAGCTTTTTTTATTTAGAGCAGGTAGGCAGTAATGAATGGATACACCAGACACAAACTCTGACTAATTAGTGAATTATCTTTATTTCATGCATCTGCAGATTCTATTGGTTTTTCGACTGGCCTTATTTCACAGACCTGAATAATAATCATACCCCTGTTCTGCCCAGTAATCCTTCGGACGCTGGTTGCTGAATGAAATAGTACCGATGCGTTTAAGGTTCTTTATACCATATTTAACAGGAATGATCAGCCGCAGAGGTGCGCCATGTACCAACGCGATCGGCTGATCATTCATTTCATATGCCAGAATGGTTTGCGGATGCAACGCACTTTCCGTTTCCAGTCCCACATAATATTCACCATTGGGCGTTTCCATACCCACATAGGGCATCCTGACCTGGTCTTCCAATCCGAAATGGGAAATGAAATCACTGAACTTCACACCGGCCCAATGCTGGATCTGGTCCCAGCCTTCCACACATTTAAAGTCAAAAATGATCTCTGTTTTAGGTAGGGCTTTGATCTGGCCGATCGTTATATTAAGTACCTGGCCGGTATTCTTCTTTACTGCCAATGTCCAGGTTTCCGGATTGAAGTCTTCGTCATCTATACCAATATCACTGTTCACCCTTACCTTCTTCGCAGCCATAGCTTTCGGATAGGTCTTTACCAGATGATCATTGCTGAAAAAATTCCGGAAAAACAGCTCGGCTTTGTTCAGGGCACGGCGCAGGGGCCTGTGTGCACCGGCAGTAATGCCGGGTATTTCCTCCGGCGAATGATATAGCCACTTCCAGCCGCCGAATGCAGTAAGACCAGCAGCAAAAAATGTAGTAAATGAAATAAAATTACGCCTGTTGATCTGTTGATCTACGGTTAGCTCCTTCCGGGGCTTTTTTGTTTTTGGCTTTTCCATGATCGCTATGATTTTTCGTTGGTTGGATGGGTGTCATCCGGCAGATGGATATCTTCTTCCGATGTTTTTGCCAGCACAGGCTCCTGTATGGTTTCAAAACCCGATACCACAGACCTGAAATTATTCCATCCGGCCAGGATGACCTGCAGAACATGGATCAGGAAAAAGAAAACATACCCCAGTGTCAAAGCAAAATGAATGATTCTTGCAACATGATAACCTCCGCAAATCCATGTGAGCCAGTAAAACTGAACTGGTTTATAGATGGCCAGGCCTGTAACTACTGAACCCAGCCCCATAACGATGATAGCAGTATAGGCAATGCGCTGGGCGGCATTGTACTTGTTTTGCGGAGGAGCTGTTTTGCGGATGTGCAGGTCATGCAATACAACCAGCCAAGCCTCTTTAAAGGAATTTTTCTTTGGCACCAATTCTCTCCATTCACCAGAAATGAATGTATATAGCACATAAAAAATGCCGTTCAGCGTAAAGAACCACATGAAAAGAAAATGAAAGGCCATTCCCTCTGCCAACCGGCTTGGAATGTGCAGCAGGTTATAAAACCATTCGGGGAAGAAGCGTACAAAGGTATGTCCGAAAAGTGTTACAGAGTATTCATCATTTGCCCAGTAGATAAGCATGCCGCTCCATATCATAACCGTCAGGATGGGGAAGTTGACCCAATGGGTCCAGCGCATGGCAAGCGTGTGTTTTTCTTTGATCTTTTTCATATTCAATGCAGTGAACAAGGTATAAAAAATACAGATATCCAACCCTGTCATCATGACCGGGTTATATAGTAATGATTGTTTTTCCTTTTTATTATCTGTTTGCCGGAATACCTGCCTTGTCCGTCAAGGAAGAAACGTTGATATCTGATCGGGTTGCTGCCACGATTTCGCCATTGCTGTTGTTTTGTAAAAACACAATGACTTCCAGATTTTGCTTATCTAACTCTTCCGGTACTTCCAGTATTCCTGCTCCATCACTTTGTCCGTTCATCAGTATTGTCTGTACATTCCTGACGATCTGCACATGGGATAAGGTGCGTCCGCGGTTCTCTCCTTTCAGCACTTTGCTTACCGCATTCTTTTCAACAAGGGCGAGCACAAGAGAAGCATTTGACGGCTTTCCTTCCAAATGATACTGCAAAGTGATTTTTCGTCCCTCTTTTTTAACATCCTGCAATGCTATCCTGCCCGGTGAAGTTTTCTGAAGTTCATTTTTGATCGCGTTGCGAAGCATGCTTTCTTCAGATCCCACAAATTCTTTGTGGCCGTTAACAACAGCTTGCGGCGTATACAGGGAGGCGTTCAGCCATCCAGCATACTGGCTCTGTCTTTGTGAATAGGCAGCACTGCTAAAAGCGTCCTTCCATCCGAGGCGATTCCAGTAATCCACATGGTATGCAAGGATATATACCGGAAAACCATTACTTTCCTTTTGAATTCTGGCTACCAGCTCATCGGCCGGCGGGCAGCTTGAACATCCTTCTGAGGTAAAGAGCTCAACAACGGCAAATCCTTTATCAGCTATGGCTTCGTTTATATTACGGGGAGTCAGGGATAATGAACCCAGTGCAATGATCAGTATCCAGGTTAATACTGCTATACATTTTGATGGCGTAATATTCATAATTGCGTTTTTACTTTTGTCGCAGGAATAACGTGAACCTTACAAAAAATAAAGAATATTTGTAAGGTATTAAACTTCTGCACGACGAACGAAACAGAAAGTGATGCCGGCAAACGGAACCGTTTACAAAATATATACCCGGAAAAAATTATCTACACCTGAATTTATACATGCAGATGGCTTTGTTGCGTGAATAATCTTTTAAATGATTGATTTTCATACACATTTTCCGATACGGCTAGAGATTATTACTCTTGTAAACAATTGACCATCAAAGTATCACTGATTCGTGCAACAAAGCCCATGCAGATCAATAAAAACGAAGCAACTTTGATTGTGAAAAATTCAATTGACCCGCACCAGTGGGTAGATAATTACGCCGATTACCTGTACAGCTATGCCATGACAAGGATCAATGATGAAGAGCAGGCCAGGGATCTGGTACAGGAAACCTTCCTGGCTGCGCTGGAAAAAATGGAAAAATTCGAAGGCCGGAGTGCAGAGCGTACATGGCTTACCAGTATCCTGAAACATAAATTGATAGACGTATACAGGAAAAAATCGTCCGGGCCGGGAAAAAGCACAGAAGCGCAGGTAGCTTCGCATGAAAACGAAGAATTTTTTCATGCTGAAGACGGGCATTGGAAGGTAGCGCATCAACCCCTGGAGTTTGGCATGGAGCAATATGACCCCTTAATAAACAAGGAGTTCAATCATTTGCTGCAGAACTGCATGCGGAAGCTTCCGGCTTTGTGGCTGTCTGTATTTACCATGAAACACATGGATGACCAGGATACGCAAACCATTTGCAGCGAGCTGAAAGTAACAGATTCAAATTTCTGGGTGATCATTCACCGGGCAAAGGTTCACTTACGATCATGCCTTCAAAAAAACTGGATCTAATTTATGCTGATATGAAAGAACTCAATAAAGACGAATTAAAACAGATCGCTTATAACTGCAGGAAAGCGACGTTCCTGATAGAGAAAAAACAGATTGGCAGGATCACGATGCGCGAAAAGCTCGAATTGAAGATCCACCTTGCCGGGTGTTCAGTATGCCGCATTTTTGAAAAGCAAAGCAGTACCATCAACCTGATGATCAAAAACCTTTTTCAGGCATCGCAGCAAAATGAGCCGGGGCTGGATGAAAACTTCAAGAAGAAATTAAAAGAAAGAATCGAACAAAAAATTAATGGTTAAAGAAGTGATATTAAGCATTGACCGGGACCAACCTGAGCACATAATCATACATCATATTTCCGGCAGGTGCATAATTAAAATTTGTTTGTGATAATTGTTCAGACCATAATCGGCACATGATCATATAATTTTCTAATCCCGGTTATGTGGAGACTGTAAAAAGAACTGTGTCAGGAGTTAATTCATAACTTCAAACACAGATAATGGAAAACAAACAAACACCGGTTGATCTGGAATCAATCAAAAAGCAAGCGCTGGAACAGTTCCGCTCCGGCAAATCTCTCACTGGTAAAGGTGGCGCTTTTGCCCCTTTATTCAAACAATTTCTTGAAGCAGCCCTGGAAGCTGAACTCGATAATCACCTCTCTGACCAGGATGAGCAGCAACCATCCTCCAATCGAAAAAACGGCAAGGTTTCCAAAACAGTTAAGACCTCCGATGGTCAGGTGGAACTCGTCACCAGCCGCGACCGTAACGGTAGCTTTGAGCCGGAGATAATCAAAAAGCGGGAGACCATTCTGGCCGACAGCCTGCAAGATCGTATCATCGGCATGTATGGCATCGGCATGAGCCTACGTGATATTTCCGAGCACATCAAAGAGATGTACGACATGGATATCTCCCATGACACGCTCAGCACCATCACCGATCGCATTATGCCACTGGTCAAAGAATGGCAGAGCAGGCCGCTGGACGAACTCTACTGTATCGTTTGGATGGATGCCATCCATTACAAAGTAAAGGAGCAGGGTAAAGTCAAAACACGCGCTGTATACAATATCCTGGGTGTCAACATTGAAGGCAGAAAGGACCTGATTGGTGTGTATGTTTCGGAGAACGAAGGGGCCAACTTCTGGCTAAGTGTCCTCACCGACCTGAACAACCGGGGCGTCAAGGACATGCTGATCGCCTGTATCGATAACCTGCAGGGTTTTCAGCAGGCCATTACCTCTATCTTTCCCAAAACGGAAGTGCAAAGCTGCGTGGTGCATCAAATCCGTAATTCTTTGAAGTATGTGGCCACAAAAGATCAGAAGGAGTTTATGGAAGAACTTAAACCTGTATACAAAGCGCCTACAAAGGATTTGGCAGAGGTCAACCTGGAAAAGCTTTCAGATAAATGGAGCAAGAAGTACCCGGTGGTAATCAAATCCTGGCAGGACAACTGGCATAAGTTATCCACCTATTTCAAATATACCGAAGATATCAGACGCATCATTTACACCACCAACACCATAGAGGGTTTTCACCGTCAAGTTCGCAAAGTAACTAAGAACAAGGGCGTTTTTCCTAGTGATGACGCCTTGCTGAAGTTGGTGTATCTGGCTCACCGCAACATCAGTAAAAAATGGACACAACCATTGCAAAACTGGAGTCTTACCATCTCCCAGCTGTCCATTCATTTTGAGGGCCGCTTCACTCTGATGTAACAGGTTGATGGGCATAGATGGGATTGGGCTGGCGCCCAAAGGTTTTTTGAGGCATGGCCGAATGAATATGATTTGTATATTTACAAAAAGCCAACTCAGGCAAGACCTGAATTGGCTCATTCTATCGGGTCAGACTATTCCTTGACAAGGTTGTTCCTCAACAGAGCCTGTCTCCGCTTCGTCTGACATTGTGAATTTAGTTTTTTAAACCCTACTGACACAGTTTAATTTACACTCCCGTTATGTGTATATTGTAACAAACTTTAACTATGCTGCTTACGAACCCTGTATACATATGCGCGGTTTTACTTTTGTTAATCGTTTTCTCCGAATGGCTCGGACAGAAAAAATATTTCCGCTACCTGGGTTCTTCTCTCATTGTTATACTTGCGGCAGCAGTGTTAGCTAACCTGAAAATTATCCCCTCTTCTCAAAACTCTCCTCCCCTGTACGATGGCATTTTCAATTATATAGCTCCGCTAGCCATATTTTATCTGTTACTGGATGTTAAGCTGAAAAATATTCGCCTGGCAGGTTTACCCATGCTTACTATGTTCTTTATAGGTTCGCTGGCTACGGTAGCGGGTACGCTTGCAGGCTATCAAGTAGTTTCACCATCACAGCATAACATAACCAGGGCTTTTGCCGTTGCAGGCATGTATACAGGCACTTACATCGGAGGCAGCGCCAACCTGAATGCCATCGCCCTGCAATACGGTGTGATCAAAGACGGAACCTTGTTTGCCGCCATCAATGCCGCAGACAACATCATTACAACCGTCTGGATCATATTAACACTAGTATTGCCTTCTCTTTTGCAAAAGCTGTTTCCAAGAAAATCTTATACGGGTAATACTATTGCAAGAGGTGAAGAACATGTGCTTCCTTTGGATACCGCAAAGGATAATATAACAGTCACAGGGTTTTCTTTGCTGCTTGCTCTTGGCGTAGGATCACTCTTTATTTCTCAATTCATCAGCAGTTATTTCCCGCAAATACCGGCAGTACTTATTCTCACAACCCTAGCCCTGATACTGGCACAGGTAAAGCCATTGCACAACGTAAAGGGCGGAAACATCCTCGCGTTTTTGTTTGTATTGCTCTTCCTAGCTGTTGTGGGAGCTTACTGCGACATTGATGCGCTCATCAAAAATAAAGAAGTTGCGTTGGTGTTAATGGCGTGGGTAACCGTTATCGTATTCGTGCATGGCCTGGTGATTTTTACGATTGGTGGTATTTTCAAACAAGACTGGAACATCGTATCCGTTGCATCGAACGCCAATATCGGCGGGGCTACTTCTGCAGCGGTACTCGCTACGAGCCTGAACCGGCCAGATCTTCGGTTACCCGGCATTTTAGTCGGCTCTATCGGCAATGCGATAGGTTCATATATCGGTGTGCTGGTAGCAGAATACCTGAAGTAATGTTTGACAGAAGCAGCATTTTATTTCATTGAGACCGCATTGAAGCAGGTTGGCTTTACAACCTTTCGATAACATTATGTAGCATGATGGAAGTCAGGAGATTTTTGATCATCCTGTAATGCATCTTCTATATATCCTTTTTTCAATTGCTCGTAAAACGAGTGCTTGTCAATGATCAATGCCGCAAAATTGGAAAGAAGCGCGGCTATCATCAAGTGAAAGATCACACTATGCCTGTCCGTCATTTCCAGCACCAGGATGGCAGAAGTGAATGGTGTTCTGGTTACTCCTGTGAGAAAACCGACCATTCCGCTCAGGATAATGACATTTGCATTGGCGCCTGCAAAATGAAAAATCCCGGAGATGAATGCACTTAGCGAAGCACCTGCGGAAAGCGAAGGAGCAAACACGCCTCCTGCTGCCCCAATATTAAATGAAATGACCAGGCCGATAGTTCGCATCAGAACAGTATGCCAGCTTACTGATTTCTGACTGGTGAAAAGCGTTTCATTTATCAGGTCTTTTCCCGAGCCGAGCACTTCATCATTTAAGAAATAGGCCAGGCTGGCTACCACAATACCTGCACTTAATATAAATAGGATAGTCTCCCGTTTTGTAAAAGATCTTTTCCATTTCATCAGGCACAAAATTGCTTTACACATCAGGCTGCCCAGTATTCCCGCCAATACAGCCGTAGTAGCAACTGCCAGGAATATGGAGAAGCTTAAACCCTTTACATCAGGATACCCGAGGTATAAATAAGGACCCAGGAAAGCCTGGGCTGTAAGTCCTGAAATGATCACGGCTGAGAAAAGCGCTGTTCGGAAAAAGCGGAAATGCGTACTGGCCAGTTCTTCCATCGCAAATACCACACCGCCCTAAAGTGTATTGAACGCTGCGGCCAAACCTGCAGCAGCACCCGTAAGAATAAAATTCTGCCTGGAAAGTTTGGGCCAGGTAGCCGGCACCCATTTATTCACCATCCTGAAAATAGAGCCGGCAATATGGATGGTAGGGCCTTCTCTTCCAATGGCACCACCACCCAGTACCATCAGTAAGCTTGATGCAATTTTTGTGACCAGTATGCGCAGGCTCAGCAGTTTTGTTACCTTGTCATTATGTTTGGGTGTCGAAAGTTCAATAGCAGCCATCACCTGCGGAATGCCGCTACCCCGGGCATTGGGAGCAAACAACTGAACGATGAGCCAGGCAAGGAAAAAACAAAAAGGAGCTACGAAGAAGATGCTCCAATCTCTCCAAACCAGTATATGTATGAGTAAAGTTTCCGCATATCCGAATAGCCTGGTGTAACCCACGGCTACCAGTCCGGTAAGCAGCGATGCCACCCAGAACGGAAGCGCCTGCAGTGTTCTCAGCCTTATCGTTTCCGTACCGATCAGATCAAACCAATATTTTGCCCTTTGCCTTGATCTGACTATCCATCTTTTATTCATATATGTAAGGTAAAGAGATGAGGCGATTATATTGCTTTATCTCAGTATAACCTGCATGAGAGCTGATTTGTATCTGAAGCTTACAGATATTAAGTGTACATTCATGGTTATTTCTGCAGCTTTCCTGTTTTAAACCATCACTGCATGACCGCTACCAAAAAACTAACTCAACTCCCTGCTACAGCCATCTGCGGAAATGACATCACTTCCTCATGTTTATACGTGTCTGCACTTACAATTGTATACGCAGGACAGTATGCATGGCTTGCCCTGCTGATAGTGGCTGGCGTGTTGTACCTGTTCAGAAAAATATATGGAGAAGTGGTTGGAGCCCTGCCGTTGAACGGAGGCGCTTACAATGTTTTACTGAACACCACTACAAAAAGCAATGCGTCGGTAGCCGCCTGTTTAACCATACTATCCTACATGGTCACTGCAGTAATCTCTGCCAGCGAAGCCATGCAGTACCTGCATAGCCTGTTTGCCTCCATTCATGTGTTTTTTGCAACCATCATATTGCTGACCTTGTTTCTTTTACTCGTTATCATGGGCATATCCGAATCAGCCATCGTTGCAACCATCATTTTTATTACCCATCTGTGCACAATGGCGATACTGATCATCAGCGGCGGCTGGTTTGTATTCCACAACGGCTGGAGTATCGCCCAGGCTAATTTCCAGGCTCCTGTTTCCGGAGGCATTTTTACCGCACTTATACTGGGCTTCAGTACGGCTATGCTGGGCATATCAGGATTTGAAAGTTCAGCCAATTTTGTAGAAGAGCAGGCTCCCGGTGTGTTTCGCAAAACCCTGCGCAATATGTGGGTGGCGGTAAGCGCCATCAATCCACTAATGGCGCTTACCGCGGTACTGGTACTGCCATTGGCAGATTCCATCCGGCACAAGGAAGCATTGCTCTCGTACCTTGGTAACCATACCGGAGGAAGATGGCTTGCCACCATGATCGCTATAGATGCCACGTTGGTGTTAAGTGGAGCGGTATTGACTTCGTATGTGGGAGTAGGCGGATTGATCAAACGCATGACGCTCGACAGGATTTTGCCCCAGGCCTTACTCAAGGAAAACAAACAGAGAAGCTCACCGAGGATATTTATCCTGTTCTTTGTATTATGCTTATCAGTATTATTCATCACGAAAGGCGAACTCGGTCCGCTTGCCGGTGTGTACACGATCTCCTTTCTGATGGTAATGGTATATTTCGGCGTCGGTAATTATTTATTGAAGATCAAACGATCCCGTCTTCCCCGTCCGGAATTTGCATCCCCCTTTAGTGTTGGCCTGGCGATCCTGATGGTGCTGATAGCCATCTATGAAAATGTAGAGCTGCATCCGGAATACCTGGTGGTATTCCTCCAATATTTTATTCCAGCCATTTTAACGCTGTCCGTATTGCTCGGCAGGAAGCAGATTGTTCAGTACCTGCTTATTGTAGTGACCAGCTTTTTTGATACGATAAAACGATGGGCGGTGATCAGCCGTTTGCATCTCACCAGATACATCCGTAAAATATCGGAACAGCAGTTTGTGTATTTTACAAAAAGCGATGATATATCCGTATTGAATAATGTCATGATTTATGTACGCGAAAATGAAATAACCAAAAAATTAAAAATAGTGACCGTACTCAAGGAAGGAACGGAAATCCCCCCTTCCTTCTTCAGCGATCTCGAAGTGCTTGACAGGGCCTATCCGGAGATAGACATTGAATTTATTCAGATGAAAGGGACTTTTGGTCCGCTACTTATCCGGCAACTCAGTGAGGAATGGAAGATACCCACCAATTTCATGTTCATCAGCGCTCCGGGCAACAAGTTTTCACACCATATCTCCGAATTGCATGGCGTACGGTTAATCATTTAACAGGTACCTGATTTCAATTATGGCAACTGAATAGGATAATACTGTTATATATGAGCCTTTTACAAAAAAAACTCACTGTAATTCTTTTTATCGCTTTTTTTTATTTGCAGCTGACCGCTCAACAGAATACAAAAGGGAATACCACAGCAGACAGCAGTCAACTCTCTGCAGAAAAATACATCCTTGAGCAGAGCGGGCAGGAAAAGATTGATTCCATCATTGCGAGCCGGCTGCAAAAGGAACTTGACCAGGTTGACATGGATTCCAAAAAGAGGAAAGAGCTGGAAAAAAAACTACAGAAAATCTCGGAAAAGGATTCTGCCAGGAAAGCGGCGCAGGTAAAAAGGATCAGTGAACTGAAGCTGCACACAACGGGTTATCCTGTTTCACTGCTTTCCCGCAGGCTGTTTTATATCTATACACGCGTCGGCTCATTCAGTGCTGCAGAAAGAGCACAGGCAACGTCAAAAAGGATCAGGGAATTTTATGATGATGCCTTTTTTGATGCAGATTCATTGCAGGTGGTGCAAAATGAGGTCATTTACGATATTGTGTATCAAAACGACAGGGATATCATGTCTGTAACGGAACTTGATGCGCTCTGGTACAACGAAGATGCCGCTACGCTGGCGAATGATTATCTGCTCCGGATCAGGCAGGCGGTAATTTCCGCAAGAGAGGAGAATAGTGTAGGCAACTGGTTAAAACGTGCAGGGCATATAAGCCTCATCATTGCAGGTATCTGCATCATCATTTACGTGGTCAACCGCTTGTTCAGGCGTATAGCTGCGGGTCTGGGAAAGCACCAGGAAAAATATTTCAAGGGTATCCGTATCCGCCAAACGCAGATCCTTTCAACAGCACAGCATTACAAGGCTGCCATGCAGGTCAACAATATTGTAAGGATACTGATCATCATATTATCGCTATATATCGCCTTGCCGCTTCTTTTTGGCCTGTTCACGCAAACCCGGGGGTTCGCAGAGGTGCTCTGGAGCTGGATCACAAAACCCGTAAAGGTTCTTTTTAGCGACGTTGTTACATTTCTTCCCAATGTTTTCACGATCGCTGTCATTTTCATTATTACCCGGTATCTGATCAGGGTTATCAGGTACTTTGCTTCCGGTATTGATAAGGATACGATCCATATCGAGGGGTTTTACCGTGAATGGGCCTGGCCTACCTACCATATTATCAAGTTTCTCATTTATGCGTTTATGTTCGTCGTCATATTCCCCTATCTGCCCGGCTCTAATTCGCCTGCGTTCCGTGGAGTCAGTGTTTTCCTGGGCGTACTGCTATCGCTTGGGTCTTCATCAGCCATTTCAAACATCATTGCAGGACTGGTGATCACCTACATGCGGCCATACAAAATTGGCAACAGGGTTAAGATAGGCGATGTTGAAGGAGACGTGATTGAAAAGACGATGCTGGTAACAAGGATCAGAACCATCAAGAACGAAGATGTGACCGTTCCGAATTCCACTGTGCTAAACACTGCTACGGTCAACTATTCTGCAAACACGCAGCCTACAGGGCTGATCATTCATACAACCGTCACGATCGGCTATGCCGTTCCATGGAAAGACATGCACAAAGCTTTGATCGACGCAGCACTCAGAACAGACCTTGTGTTGAAACAGCCTGCGCCGTTTGTTCTGCAAACCAGTCTCGACGATTTCTTTGTATCATATCAGATCAATGCGTACACCAAGGAGGCAAACAGGCAGGCAGAAATCTATTCCAGCATTCACCAGCACATCCAGGATGTGTGCAATGAAAGAGGCATTGAGATCATGTCGCCTCATTACCATGCCATACGCGATGGAAATACCGTATCTATCCCGCCGGATTATGTTCAGCCCGGTTACAGGCCGGGTTCTTTCAATATATACATGAATGAAAACAAGCCGGATTAGTGCCGGCATGAAAATTAAAGGTAACAACACACACTTCTGTAAAAGTTCATGTATTTACCTGCCTGATGCTACCTATTTTACCGGCTCCTTTGCTGCTCCAGTTTATGGGTTCCTTTATCGCAGCAAGGGTTAACAGTTTACACAATTTATCCCAGCTATACCTGAAGGATCAGTAAGATTGTAACTTATTTCTTCAGCACTATATCAACCGTTCTCTCCTGGTCTTCTCTTACAATGGTGATGGTCACTTTATCACCGGCGGTTTGCCTTGCAACCTGTTCAATTAGTTGCGCACTTGTATTCACAGATACATGATTTACTTTGGTGATCACGTCGCCTTTTTGTATGCCTGCTTCTGCGGCTGCACCTGAAGGATCAACATTCATTACCCATAAACCTGTTATGTTGCTACTGATGCCCAACTGGTTTTTCTTTGCATCGTCCAGATCGTCAGGAGCCAGGCTGATACCCAGGTATCCACGCTGCACAGAACCGTATTCCAGAATATCACTGATCACTGTATTAACCAGGTTGGAAGGAACTGCATATGCATACCCTGCAAAGGAACCTGCTGGCGAAGCGATGGCAGAATTGATGCCCACCAGTTCTCCGCCCGTATTTACCAGCGCGCCGCCGCTGCTTCCGGAATTTACTGCAGCATCAGTTTGTATATACGCTTCCACCGGTGAAGGTACCTGCCTGTTAATGGCGATGTTCCTTGACTTTGCACTCACGATTCCCTGCGTTACAGTTACATCCAGGTTCAGCGGATATCCGATAGCCAGCACGCCTTCTCCAAGTTTCACGTCATCCGAATTACCCAGTGAGATAACCGGCAGGTTATCGGCTTCCATTTTTTATCAGTGCCAGGTCTGAATTCGGATCTGTGCCCACAACGGTAGCTGTATAGTTTTTATGGTTGCTCAAGGTAACGGTCAATTCGGAAGCGCCTTCCACTACATGGTTGTTGGTAACAAAAAAACATCATGCTGATCAATGGTGTACAAACGTTCAAAGTCAAGGTAGCCGCGGTCCAGGATGTAATAGTCACCTGTTTCGTATGTAAGTATATCCAGTCCTTTTACATCATGCGTACTGGCAGGTGTTACATGTATGAATACGGGAATAGCGGTCTTTACATCAAAAAGAGTGTGTACTTTGATAACGGCTTTTGTTTTGCGAAAAGTGGCCCACCAAAATACATGGAGACATAGGTCGATCACCGTAGCATCAAAGGCATATACATTAGCCTGAACCGATAAATTGAACTCATCGTCAGCCATACAGCATGTTCGTGCCTGAGCAATCATTTCATAAGCGAAGAGTTCAAAGATCCGGTAATCGCGTTTTTCATTTGCCTGAGCAAGATTGGAACGTGAAACACTTTGGCATAACCCTAAATGATAGTGTTTAGGTTGATGAGCACTGATACAAACCAGTAAATCTCTTAAGCTGTCGCGATTACTGAGTTGCCCGAACATCATGCACAACATTTGGTTCCAGCAGCTGAAATGCTTGATCCATTTGTTGCCTTTATACACATCAACCCAACGATCGAATGTCCTTGCCGGTAAAAACGTGCTGATGTGGGAAAAGATATAAGTCCCCTGATTCATAACTTTACTGATTTACAATAAGTTATAAAATCGGCGATTTCAAATCGTCACCGAGCAATTTTTCAATAAAACCCTTATCCAACAAGACTTTCAAAGAACTACCTATGCTTTTTAACGGACACTTATAATAATTTATAATGATTGCTTGTCATTGAAATTATTACATCTGTGAGGATGAAGGTTTTCCGGATGTCATTCACAGTTGATTAACTACCCACCCCGGAAATAAGATGGATTTTTATCAGGCTTAAAAATAAGAGCCTGATAAAAGTTTGTCTGTTACTGTACTCAAAAAGTGCTGATTACCAAATACAGAATTTTCAGGTTCAATCCCTGTCTGCCAATTCCTGTTACTTATGGGTTATGTTTTACATTCTTCCTCCATTGAAGCTGAAGCGGTCAACAGGCTGCATGTTTATTTCTATGTGGCTGCGAGTTTCGTGTTATTCATTGTGATAGCCGCCACTGTTTTTATCGTAACCAAATTCAAAAGAAAAAAGAGTCCGGAATACACTCCCGTTACACTGAGCAGCAGGCTGGAGTATTTTTTAGTAGGCATTCCAATTGTTTTAGTAATGGTGTTCTTTTTCCTGATGCTCAATACCATGCACCAGGTACAGCCCTCCGCTGAAGGTAAAACTCCGGATGTCGTCATAACAGGCCACCAGTTCTGGTGGGAGGCGCAGTATCCGGGGCAACAGGTTACGGCAGCCAACGAGATACACCTGCCCGTTGGCCGGCGGCTGCTGATAAAACTGCTGACCGCGGATGTTATCCATGACTGGTGGATACCGGAGTTCGGAAGCAAGATGGATATGATCAGCGGGCAGGATAACTATTTATGGGTGACGATCAAAACGCCTGGCGTGTACCATGGCGCCTGCAGTGAATTCTGCGGCGCCGAGCACGCCGGCATGAACATCATCGTAGTGGCCCAGCAGCAGAATGATTTTAACAGCTGGTTGCAACAGCACCGGCAGTCTGCCGCCCCCATCACCGATGCCCTGGTACAAACGGGTGCCCTACTGATCGGGCCGCCGGCCGTTGACAAACAGCCAGACCTTTCCCTGATCAATACCAATCCGCAACCCGACTGGTACCTGCTTTGGATATTTGCTTTGTTTGCACTGATCCCTCCGGCCATCGAATCGTATGCCATGTTCTTCGGCCCTATGCTCATTTTCGTGCTGTTGTTTTCCATTCCGTTCATCTCCAACAAAGTTGAACGAAGCCCGCTACGCAGGCCCTGGGCGATGGCAGGTGTTGCCGCCGTGGTGGTTATCGTAGGTGCTTTACTGGTAGCGGGTTCAAAAGCCGGATGGTCACCCGACTTCAACACAAAGATGCTGCCCGCTTCGGTTGTGCGTTCGGGTGATACATCGGTCATCTCCGGCAGCGTGCTGTTTTACCAGAAAGGATGTTTGTACTGCCGCCAGATCGGCAGGTACGGCGGTGTGAAAGGGCCGGCACTGACGTATGTAAGCAGGCGCTTGTCGGCGCAGGAGATCCAGATACGGGTCATCAACGGTGGCGTGAACAGGCCGGCCTACGGGCAGTCGCTATCAGGCGATGAATTGAACAGGACCATGGCTTTTTTAAAAACAAGACAGTAGTTTTATGAAATCCGTAGCAGTATTCATGTGTCTGTTTATTTTCTGCTCTTCCATAACCGCTCAGAAAGTGAATACAGATGGAATATTGGGTAAATGGGAATCAGTGAAGAACAACCTGATCGTTGAAGTATATAAAGTACACACCGATTACAGGGCCAGGGTCATCTGGTTTAAAAATACCAACGAGATTGCCAGGCCTTCCAATACATGGGTGGATGAAAAGAACCCTGATAAACGTTTACGAAACCGGAAACGATTGGGTATGGAAGTATTAAGCAACCTCGTCTTTAATATAAAAAACAACCGCTGGGAAGAAGGGCAGATATATGATTGTACTACCGGGAGGACCTGGAATTCATCTGCATGGATCACAAATCAGGGGTTGCTTAAGGTAAGAGGGTTCTGGCACTTTGAATTCATTGGCCAGACAATGGTTTTCAAAAGAATATGACATTTATTTTTAGACCTTCATGTCAGCTGTATGTCAAACCATAGATTGAGCATTAAAGATGATCTAAACGGCCGCCATCCACGCGAAGAGAAGTTCCCTGTATAAAAACTGCTTCATCGGAACACAAATAGGCAATGGCGTTGGCGATATCTTCCGGCCTTCCCACATCATCCTTATTGATCTTTTCAACGCCGGACTTTACGTTCGGATTGTCCCAAAGCATTGGCGTGTCAATGGCTCCGGGTAAAACAGCATTCACCCGTATTCCCCTGGGTTTTCCTTCAATGGCTGCCGACCGTGTCAACGACAGCAGTGCAGCCTTTGCCGCGGCATAGGGAGCTACCATCGGCTCCGTTTCGATGGCATGGATACTGGAAACGTTTACAATCATACCACCGGGCTTCATATGCTTGAACGCATATTTAATGAAAAAAAACGCACCGAACAAATCCACATTGAAAATCCGCTGCCAGTCTTCTATGGTCTGGTCTTCTATCTGTTTGAACAGCATGAGTCCGGCATTGTTGACTATGATATCCACATGGCCGTAGCGCTGAACGGTGCCGAGAACTGTGGCGGTAACCTGCGTTTCTACGGTTACATCGCATACGCTGGGCCAGACCTCGGTAGCGCCGGCCTGTTTTACTTCTTCAGCCGCTTTATTCAGTTCATCTTCCTTTAGATCGGCCAATATGATGATCGCACCGCAGGAGGCAAATTTTTTTGCCGTTGCCAGGCCGATTCCCCTGCTGCTGCCCGTTATGATGACCGCTTTATCTTTAAAATCCATATTGTATATTTTTAATTGTTGATATTTATTTTATACGATGATCGCTGTTTTGGATACTTGTTGTTTAGGCGTAACGATAGGAAGTTGCAGGCAAAGACTTTGGGTGGGAAGCACGGCCGACCACTCTTTGATGAGCTGTTTGTATGCTTCACCGACCGGCCTGATGTTGCGGTCCAGATCGAATAATCCAACAGGATTTACGTTGCCGTTATTTTCTCTTATTGTAGTGTCCCAGTCTACCTGGTCTGTCAGGGAATACCAGGTAAACCCTACGATAGGCACACCGTCATTTCTTACCCGTAAAACATTCGCCCATTCTTTCCTGAGCCATTTAACCGCTTCATCTCCGTTAGGACCCTGGTAAAGGTTGGTTTCGGTATGCATCACCGGTATTCCATAGCGATTGTAATATTGCATGGTGATCACATGGTAGCCGAAAATTTCGCCTGCAGATTGTGTGTTTCCGTCGTCAGACACATGGTGCTCATTGGTAATATAGTAGTCATTGCCCATGATGCAATTGTGTTTCAAATTATTGTTGACAAAAAAGTGATATTCGTCTTTTGTCATGCCGTTCTCCATCAAAAATTCGTACATCTCCGAGTCTACTCTCTTTCCATAGTTCAGGTCAAGCGACAGGAACCGTTTTGAATTTTTTATTTCAGCCGCTTCAATAGCCTGTGGATTGACTGCGTGGTAATATTCGGATGATTCACTTTGTATAAAAATGGCATCTTTCCTCACATCCAGGATGGCATGCATGGCCAGCACATTCGCTTTTACGATGTGCTTCAGTGCCGTAACGAAGCTCCTGTCGCCTGACAGCTGTTCGTTCCACCAGCCGTACTGTGCAGAAAACAAGGCGCAGATATACATTTCGTTTACCGGGGTGTAGAGCTGAACCCAGGGATACCTTCTGGCAAAGGCATTTGCATATCCTGCAAAAAGCCGCGGAAAATCTGGGTTCTGAAAATTACCGATCCAGTCGGGAACCCCGAAATGGCAGAGATCTACAATGGGTATAATATCGTGCTCATGTAAACTCCTGAATACTTCATCTGAAAATGACCAGTCATACCTGTTCTCCCCTAAAAACGTTTTATGCAGTGGCGGCCCGTACCGCAGGTATTTGATCCCCATTTCATTCACCAGATCGAAATCCTGTTTCCAGTATTTGTAATGACCGCATTTTTCCAGTTCATCCATTCTTTCCTTACCATTGTTAATGGTAGGATTACTATTCTCAACACCGGTTGCAAAAAGGAAATTAGAAATCATGATGCGTTATTTATTATGTTCAATGTTAAGGATAAACAGGGAAGGGCAAAGAAACAGGGGTGTCATTACCTGGCCGTTAACAACTGTTGATATGAAAAAAGGGCCTGCAATTGATCCCGGTGGAATATTTGTTGCAATAAGCAGACCCGGAGTTAAATTTTATAAAATTGTCAACGAAACAAAAATAAAATGATTGTCATGCTCTGCAGAGATGTATTGCTGGTGTCCTACAAAGCCATGACCAGTATCCGGATTCCGACCAGTATTAGTGAGACTGCCAGTGCCCTGATGATGAGATTACCTTTTATTTTGTGAGACAACAGCGCTCCAATTTGCGCTCCTCCTATCACTCCCAGGCCCAGGCCGATGATCAGTTTCCGGATGTACGGATCAAGATAACTTCCTTTCACGATGTGAACGATCACACTGACCGTTGACATGACAGCCAGAATAAAATGGGAAGTTGCGGTGGCAATGTATACCGGAAACTGCAGCCATTGCACCAGGGCAGGAAGATGTATGATGCCTCCTTCGATAACCCAGCAGAGGAGAAAGAAAACCAACGAGTATACTTATGCCGATTCCCCTGTACTGATTGAAAGCATAGGAATAAGATTGCCCGGAACGGTCTGTCAGCATGTGATGCTTCCAGCCATGATCTTCCGGATGATCTTCCCCCTACATTTTATACTGCTTCATACCACCGTTCCTGAAAACGCATTGCAGGCTACTATGGCCATAGAAATGGCGTTAACTTTTTCAGCAGACAGGGAAGGATGTGTCAGGAACGATACCGGTACGAGTATAAAACCTCCGCCGGCCCCTATCAGGGTACCCAGGGTGCCTACTATACATCCCGCTGCGATCAGTACAATTACATGATCCATCCTGTTACATGGTTATTTACAAGAAAGGTCAGTCAAATAGTTATATGCCTGGTCAATTGATCGCCAGTCCTTCCCGGATCTCATTGTTGGCATGAACCACGATCTTATCTCCGGCATGAAGGCTTCCGAATACTTCCGTTGAGTCATTTTGTGAATTACCCTCCTGCACATTGACGTATTGCGTTTTGTCGTTTTCGATCCTGATCACATACTTTCCTTCTGTGGAAGTAACAATAGCAGAATTCGGGACTACCATCGGAAAGTCTGTACGCCTGATGGGTAACTCCACTTCTGCCGACATACCGGGCTTCAGCAAGAAATCACGGTTGCTGATATCGGCTTCCACCGCTTCCGAGCGGTACTTTTCATCTACAGCGCCGGCAGTGCGGCTGATCGTGCCGGTGAATGGTTTTCCGGGAAACGTATTTACATAAAACACAAGAGAAGATTTTTCCGCCAGCTGGTTGTCATAGGTTTCCGGTATATGTACCACCAGACGCAGCCTGGCCTCCTGTTGTAAGACAAGCATTGGTTTGTTGTCGTCAGTTTTTGCATTCGGCCCTACCAGTGCACCCGGATGTACGTTTCTTTCCGTGATCACACCATCGAATGGAGCCGTAACAGTAAGGTAATTCCTCGTAGCCTGCAAGCCTTTGTATGTAGCCGTTTCACCCTCCACCGCAGCGCTGTCGGCAAGCATTTTTGATCTGCTCAGTGTAAGATCGTATGCTGAAACGGTTCCTGCTGTTTTATTTGTAACAAGCAGTCTTTGATACTGATCTTTACTGGCGATGAACACGGAGTATACCTGCAGGTATTTTGACTTTGCAGCCAGGTATTGTTGCTCTATCTCAGGCGCTTCCAGCCGGATCAAAACCTGTCCTTTCTTTACTTTGGAACCCCTGTCAACCAGCACATCACTGATAAATCCGTTCACTTTTGGATACAGCTGTACAATTTCAAATGGCCTTAACTCAGCAGGTAAATTTATCGTGGACGACAGCTGCTTTTGAACCACCTCGCCCACATCGTATTTTTTTTGCATTTGTTTTTCAGGCGCTGGCTTGTTTTCTGCCTGCCTGCATGCTGCGAAACAGGTGACAAGGATTATAAAAGATATTTTTTTCATGTTTGTATTTTTTGTTGTTAATCATTCGGCATCAGCGATACGGATTGCACGCTTGATTTTCGTTGAATCAATGCGAATGCCTGCGGAAGTATCAGCAAGGCAGCAAGGGTGGAAAACAGCAGTCCCCCGATCACGGCACGTCCTAGCGGTGCCGTCTGGTCGCCGGCTTCACCCATGCCGCTCGCCATGGGGATCATACCGGCTATCATGGCCAGGCTGGTCATCACGATGGGGCGCAACCTGACAGAAGCGCTCATCACCGCCGCCCGTTTTGAATCATGGTATTCGAGCCGCAGTTTTTCCGCGTTTGTAACGATCAAAATGGCATTGGCCACCGATACACCCGTTGACATGATCATGCCCATATAAGATTGCAGGTTCAGGGTGGAACCGGTAATAAGTAAGGCGGTAAGTGAACCCGTTATCACTGCCGGAACAGTAACCAGAACGGTCAGTGAAAGCCTGAACGACTGGTAATTGGCGGCAAGCAGCAGAAAGATCACGATGATGGCGAGCAGCAATCCGTTCTGCAGGCTTGCGAGAGTTTCCACCAGCAGGCTGGAGGTACCTTTCAATTCTGCCACCATGCCCCTGGGAGGTTGCCCCAGACTGTTCACGGCTTTTTGCACTGCATCCGTTGCGGTACCCAGGTCTTTACCCCCGGCTATATTTGCACTGACGGTCAGGAAGCGCCTCGGCCCCAACCGGTCATATTCACCTGGCATGGTATCCGCCGATAATACCGCAACATCTCCCAGTGTGGGCCTTGACTGTCCTGCTACCACCGGTATCTCCTCCAGTTGCTTCCTGGCATTCATCATGTATTCCGGAACCTGTACCTGCACCTGGTAGGTATAAGCGCCTTTTTCATCTAGCCACTGGTTCTTTTCGGTAAACCTGCTGGAAGAGGTAGCCTCCGTAACGGAACGCGCGATCTGGTGGATATCAAGCCCCATCTGGGCCGCCCTGAATCTATCTACAGTTATGCGGATAACCGGAAATTTCAATGGCTGCGCGATCTGTACGTCCCGTAGATAAGTGATCCCTTTTAATGTATCTGTCAGTTTATTTGCGTACGCTTCCAGTTGCTTCATGTCTTTTGCTGCTATTCTTACTTCGATCGGTGTAGAGGCTCCCTGGCTCATGATCTTTTCCGTAAGGTCGATCGGTTCAAATGACAACCGAAGTTCCGGGATCCTGGCTGTGATATTTTGCCTCAGTTGATCCTTGAGCTCATCGATATTCACTGTATAACTTTCATCGAGGTTTACCTGCAGAATGGCTTCATGTGTGCCGCTGTTAAAAACATAGAGGTTGCTGGCTCCGAAGCTGCTCGGTATCAATCCTGCATAGGAAGAGCTGATGGCAATATGGCCGCCTACGGTGCTGTCTACAATTGCCAGTACCTCGTGCAGCTTTTCCTCCGTTCTCTCGAGCCGGGTTCCGTCCGGCATTTTAATGCGCAACTGGAACTGCCCGGTGTTCACTTTTGGCATCAGGTCCTTGCCGATAAATACAAAGCAGAGCGCTGCTGCAGCCAGCACAACCACCAGGTAAGTGGCAACGGTTACGCCAGCCCCTTTTATCCATTTTTCGATCCGCTTCATATAGGCCATTTTGAAACGCTCAAAGCCGTCGTTCTTTTGCGGCTCCCTGATCTCTTCTGCAGTATGCAAATTGATTTCCTGCAATTCATTGTTGTCCAGGGCAAGACCTGCATGTGCATGCGGAGACCCATGGTGATAGGCGTATTTTTCAGCTTTTAATATCCAGTTCGACAATACAGGAACCAGTGTCTGCGCTGCAAAAAAAGAAACGATCATGGCAAAACCAATGGATAATGACAGCGGCAGGAACATTGCTTTCGGAACACCAGTCATGATGAAGGAAGGGGCGAATACAGCCAGTATGCACAACAGGATCAGCAGCAGCGGAAAAGATATTTCTTCGCAGGCATCATAGATCGCCCTGCGTTTTGATTTTCCCATTTCCAGGTGCTGGTGAATGTTTTCTATCGTTACCGTTGCCTGGTCAACCAGGATGCCGATGGCAAGCGCAAGTCCGCTCAGGGTCATGATGTTGATGGTCTGTCCGGAGAGGTTCAGAAAAAATACGGCGCTGATGATGGCAACCGGAATGGTAACGATCACGATCATACTACTTCGGATATCCCTTAAAAACAAAAATACGACCAGTCCTGTCAGCAGTGCTCCCAGCACAGCTTCCGTGATCAGGCTCTTTACCGCATTGATCACAAAAACCGACTGGTCGAACTCATATGATATGTGCACATCATCGGGCAAAAGACTTTGCATTTCCGGGAGTTTGGCTTTGAGCTGCTTTACCACATCCCATGTAGACGCTTCAGCCGTTTTTACCACAGGTATGTACACGGAGCGCTTGCCGTTTACCAGGGCATAGTCAACTGTAATGTCTGCTCCATCGGACACACGCCCGATGTCATGAATAAAAACAGCGTTGCTGCCATTGGTTACGACAGGTATGTTACCAAAGTCTTCTACTTTTTTTTCGAGCGAGTTGATGGTTGTCACGAACATGGTATTGTTGATCCGCAGATTGCCTGATGGCGTCATCACGTTGTTTTTTCCTATGGCTTCCACTACCTGGTCGGGCGTAAGGTTAAAGCTTCTGAGTTTATCCGGGTCTACGTTTACCACCACCGACCGCGCATTGGATCCGAACGGTGGCGGTGCAGACAGCCCTGATACTGTAGCGAACATGGGACGTATGCTGGTAGCGGCCAGGTCGTAGATGTCTTTCAGACTTTTGTCAGGACTGCTGAACACCAGTTCTCCGACAGGAAGGGAAGAAGCGTCGAACCGGACGACCTGCGGAGGCAATGCACCCGGAGGAAAAAAGCTCATCGCCCTGTTCACCTGCAAGGCAACCTGGGCGGAAGCTTCAGCCATATTAGTAGATTCATAAAAGGCAAGCTTCAACATGGTAAGCCCCTGTATGTTTTTACTGGAAATATTCTTTATACCGGACACATACAGGAACTGGTCCTGCAGCCTGGTCGCAAAAAATCCCTCCATCTGCTGGGGCGACATGCCGCCGTACTGTTCAATCACATAAATGGTGGGAGAATTCAGTTTCGGAAAAATATCTATGGGAATTTTCACGATCGCCATCACTGAAAACAGCAACAGTCCGGTGGAGAATACGATCACCGCAACAGGCTTTTTAAGAGCTGATGATACTAATGACATGAGTATAGATTATTTTAAAGTGGATAAAAGCTGATCGACCGTGTTGGATGCATAGGCTCTTTGCAGGATGGCTTTCCAGGCAGCGCCGGTTGCAAGAATGGTATCTGTTTCGGCGCGGTTCAGCAGGTAAAGCGCATTGGTGAGGTCTACAATATTGGTCAGTCCGGAGTTGTACATGGCAAACTTTTGCCTGAACGCCGCCTGTGCCGCTCCCTGCTGTACCGGTATCTCCTTTAATTTTTGCAGGGCTGTCCGGATATTGATATCCGCTTCCGAAAGGGAACTGCTGATCAATGTCTGCTGTTCTTTCAGATCAGCCCGTGCAGCTTCCGATACATATTTCTGTTCGTTCAGCCTGTACTTTGTGCGCCTGATTTCAAACAGATCGTAGGTAAAGGAAATACCAGCCAGATAGTTGAACCGGGAATAACCCAGGCCGCTGAGAATATTTTTATCATATACATCAGCCGGTGAAATACTGGAACCTCTCATCCATCCTGCTGCCAGCAGGTGTACTTTGGGCAAATTGTTTTTTTTAATGACCTGCTGTTTGGCCAGGTTGTCGAGATAAATGGAATTGTAGTAATTCAGGATAGGATGCTGCGCCGGTAGCGTATCGCCAGGCTGCCCCGACAGCAGTGGGACCAATAAGGCATTGACTGATGGATCGGCCATGATGGCGGAGGTATCTATACCGGTGAGTACCGATAGTTGATTTTTTGTCTGGCGAAGCGTATTTACCAGGTCAAGGTAGGTAAGCCGGGCTTTGGAGAGTTCGGCTTCCGCTACTGAACTGTCCACACTGGCTCTTAGTCCGCTGTTTACATAAGCCAGGATAGCCTGCCGGATGGTATCTGTGCGGCGTATGTTTTGTAACTGAACAGTTGTTAAAAGCTGGGCACTGAGCAGGTTGAAATAATGTTGAATAACGGCCGATTGTATGCGATACCGTTCCACCTGCAATCCGTTCTTACTCACCTGCAGGGAAGCCTGCGCTTCGTTGGTATGAGCGGCATAGCCGCCGAAATTATAGATCTCCCATTGCCCGAACAGCGTGCCCATGTTGCCGGCAGAAAGTCGGCCATTGTTTTCAGCTCTTCTTCCCCCCGATGCCGAGGGTACGATCCCCAAAGGGAAATAGGCGCTTGTCAGACTGTTATCTGTTCCGGCATCGATCTGCTCATTAAATTTCACAGATGGCAGCCATGCATTTTTCGCTTCGGTTACCAGGGCATCTGCAGCATCCACATCTGCCTGCCGGGCCTCAACCGAAGGATAATGCTGCAGGGCAAGTGATACCGTAGTCCGGAGGCTTAACGGTGATGGAAGTACTTGTGCGTTGATCGTGCACATGTACATGAGCATACAGCAACCCGACAGAACGGGCTGCAGGATGAATTTCATTCTGCGTGTCATGAATTGATTGGTTAAAATAATAATAACCGCTTCCTTGCAGAAACAGCTTTAAAAATCAGGTATAATAAGTAGGATGATCAACTCATGGAAGGTGGTCCGCGTAAATAAAAATGGTATTGCCCCTTTTCAGAGAGTACCGAGGCGTAGGAGAAAAACCGGGATCTGACAAAGCAAAATGGAACAGATGTAGTAACCGGAACTGCAGCAACAAAATCCCTGACGGGAATATATCGCTTATGCCTTTGCTCCTCTGCCCGGTTCCGGGTGTTTTTTTCATAAGATATCAAAGAGGAAATTGCGGGTAGTTCGCAGGTTCTCTTTTCAATTCCGATTTTAACAGTAGCCTGCGCGTGATTATGTTGGTCTAATTTTGTTCCGGACCTGGTTTGGCAGGCAAGCAGACAGATGAGCCCTGACAGAAGGTAGTATGAAGAATATATATACTTCTTAAAGCCCATGAACTGTAAAAGTAGAATAAACTCTTCAAAATAAGCTTAAAATAGCATGATGAATTACAAATCAGGTTTGCATGGAAATTGAGGATTCGCAAACCTCTTCTTCGTAATGTGACAATTGTGTTCAATACGTGATAGTTTCGTGATACGTTGCGGTTGCCGATTGTGTAGTTTTAATCATAATAAATAACCATGCAACAACTCACAGCTTTTGGCTTCAACAGAATAAAAACTTCATTTTCATGGAGCGCCGGCCGATACTGGCTTTTTGCGGTTTTGCTATGCACCATGTTTGCATCATGCGACAAGGCGGATACCAGCGCGATCGCGGCAAACGATGAGATCGTATATGTTCAGACCAACAATTTCCTGGACAACCAGAACTCGATCGTAGCTTATAAGAATAGCGGTGACGGCATCCTGACACAAATTGCCGGAAGCCCCTTTTTAACCGGTGGAGCCGGTATCGGCAATCCCATGCAGATACTCGGCCCGGATGATTCAGACAACCAGATCATGATCACAGCTGATAAGAAGTACCTGCTTGTAACCAACGCCGGAAGTAATACCATCACCGTATTCAGCATCATGACCGATGGCAGCCTTACCCCTGTTACCGGTTCCCCTTTCCCATCAGGCGGACAAACGCCTGTAAGCCTCAGTGCAAACGGTAACTATATATATGTGGCGAACAAAAGCCAGGACCCCCTTCATGCTATAGTGAGCACACCCAACTACACCGCTTTTACAATCGACCCTGCGGGAAAACTGACGCAGGTTCCCGGAGCTACCATTGAAACTACCCCCGGGTCTTCCCCTTCGCAGGTGCTGGTTTCCAGCAACAAAAAATTTCTTTTCGGAACCGATTTTCTGGGTTTTATGCTCAATCCGGCAAAAGGAAGCCTGCGGTCTTTCGTGATCAATACTTCACCGCTGATCACACCGGTTACAGGAACCCCTTATACCATCCCGGTGGGCGGAGGCGCGCTGGGATTGTGGCAACATCCCACCGAGAATATTTTATACGTGGGTTTCCCTACACAGGCCAAAGTGGGTGTGTATATGATCGATCCTGTATCCGGCGGTTTATCGTTTGTAACAAGCGTCAGTGCCGGGCCTGCAGCCTGCTGGATAAGGACGAATAAGGCGGGCAATCGTTTGTACTCGCTGAATTCTGCAGAGAACACCATCTCCGTTTTTAATTCCTCCAGTGCGCAGTCGCCAGTATCCATGGATAAATTCGTTCTCAAAAACGCTGGCCCGCTGATACCTGATGGCATGGGAAACTTTTCGACCACGAGTGAAGATTTTTCTTTTGAATTTTCAACGGATGAAAAATTCATGTATGTGATCTGTCAGCATACCAACAAGGATTTCACGATTGGCAATTTCAATTATTTCCATGTCCTCTCCGTGTCAGCCACAGGCCTCTTGTCTGAACCCACAGATCCGTTGCCAATACCGGTGGCTCCTAATGTAAGACCCCAGGGTATTGCAGTGTACAAAGCGGGTTAAACCGGCATTTACAAAACACCTTCAGTAACCAAAACGCCTGGAGCATCCGGCATAAAACCGGTCAGTAGCAAAGCTTGGAGAAAGTCGGTAATAAGTGCGGGAACTGTAACACGAATGGTTAGGAAAGCTTGTATGACAATTAATTGGCTGCAGTCAACAAAAACCACAGGGATCAAAATGATCTGCCGGTTTGCTTTTGAAATATACAATCAGTTGGTGTCACTAAAAGAGTTTTTCACATAATAGCCTTATAATACACAAACACCCGGACATGTACTCCGGGTGTTTGTGTATTATAAGGCTAAGGGCTAAAAGCCAACGGCTAACCGTTTCTTCTTACTGCTGTGTAGCTGTATAAACTACAAACAGCGTATATGTACCTGCATCATAGCTGAAACCGGGGTTTGCATTGTAATCGATGTTAAATGAACTGCTTCCCCTTGTGCCACTTGTTAAAGAAGCAGTGGTGGTTGATAGCGCGCTAAACGTTGATCCGCCATTCATCCAAACCCCAAGTACTGTTGATGGCATTTGTGTGGCAGTGGCTACCGGACCGGTAAATGTTGTAGCAGCTGCTTTTACCGTTACAGTCCAGGGGCGGTTTGATTTTATTAAAAAGGTTGAAGCGTTTATATTGGTCAATCCGCCCTGGTATTTGGTAACATCATCAAAAATGAAACTTGTACCGGTTGCGGAAGTGACAGAGATGTTGATGGCGTTCTGCAGGGTCAGGGAAACGGTTTGGCTTGCAGTAGAAGTGGACTGGGCATTTGCAGGGGTGAAGGCAGTGAAGAAAACGGTTATGAGGGCGAATCACTTTTTCATCGCATAAATTTGAATGTGTTTTTCTTTTAGCGTGTTACACCGCGAGACGGCTTTGTTGCATGAATACTTTTAAGCTGCTCTAACTTTGATGGATGCAGGCATTCCTATACTGGTCATCTTGTTCAAAGCGCAACACCTGAATCTCACCTCCACTTTCTGCTGTTCTATATCTCTGGAATAAAGTTTTTCTCCAAACTGGCTCTTTAATCTGAACATCGCCGACTCCGCTATGCTGCGCCTGTGATAGCCCGACTGCTTCTTCCAGTTCTTTCTGCCTGCTTTTCTGATCCGGCGGATCGCTTTGTCCCTGGGCAGCGCCCTGCCTCCACTGTTTCCGTGCTTTGTGATCCGTGCATTTTTACGTGGCGGGATCACCGGCTTTATCTTCCTTTCATCCAACTCCCGGTACACCTTCTTCTTATCATAGGCGCCATCTGCTGCCAGTTTCTTCACCTTACCCTGTACGCCATCCAGTAAAATGCCTGCCATGGCTGCATCATCCACGCTGTTGGTGGTCATCGCACAGCTTTCTATTACTCCCGTACTTTCATCCACCGCCAGGTGGATCTTTCTCCAGGTGCGGTGCTTCGACCAACCATGTTGTCTTACCTTCCATTCTCCTTCTCCATATACCTTGGCTCCCGTGCTGTCGATAACAATGTACTTGTCCGGGCTGTCAGCGCCTTTAACTTCCGGATGCAGTCTTTTGTGCCTGCGGTTGATCACGCTGTAATCCGGCACTTTGAGCTTCCAGCCCCTGAAAGCTACCAATGATTCCAGGAACCCTTGTGTCTGCCGGTAGCCAAGATGGTATACTTCCTTGACAATACAGGCCATTTCGATACAGCTGTCCGAGTACAGGTACTGAGCACCTCTTTGGCTACCTCCCTGGTAGTACCACTTGTTTTCCAGTTCTGCCGGCATCCATATGTGCAGGGAGCCTCTGTGTTTTAGTGCTTGGTTATATTCTGGCCAGTTTGTAAGTTTGTACCGGCTACGTTTCGTAGCCTTTGGACGGTTTGTTTTTTGTTGCTTCACATCTCAAAATTCCGACCGTCCTTTTTATTTTCCATCTGCTCTACCGTTATTTCTTTGCTATATTCATGCAACAAAGCCCCGCGAGACTGTAAAAAGAACTGTGTCAGGAGTTAATCATAACTTCAAACACAGATGATGGAAAGCAAGCAAACACCGGTTGATCTGGAATCGATCAAAAAGCAAGCTTTGGAGCAGTTCCGCTCCGGCAAATCTCTTACTGGCAAAGGCGGCGCTTTTGCTCCCTTATTCAAACAGTTCCTGGAAGCGGCCCTGGAGGCTGAACTAGACAATCACCTTTCTGACCCCGATGAGCAACAACCGGTATCCATCCGAAAAAACGGCAAGGTCTCCAAAACAGTCAAGAACTCTGACGGGCAGGTGGAACTCGTTACCAGCCGTGACCGCAACGGCAGCTTCGAGCCGGAAATCATCAAGAAACGAGAGACCATTCTGGCCGACAGCCTGCAGGACAGTATCATCGGCATGTATGGCATCGGCATGAGCCTGAGAGACATCTCCCAGCACATCAAAGAGATGTACGACATGGACATCTCCCATGATACGCTCAGCTCCATCACCGAGCGCATCATGCCACTGGTCAAAGAATGTCAGAGCCGTCCCTTGGATGAACTGTACTGTATTGTTTGGATGGATGCCATCCATTACAAAGTAAAGCAGCAGGGAAAAGTAAAGTCCCGGGCCGTATACAATATTTTAGGCAGCTACAAAGGATCTGGCAGAAGTAAACCTGGAGAAGTTAGCTGACAAGTGGAGCAAGAAATATCCGGTGGTCATCAAGTCCTGGCGTGACAACTGGCACAAACTGTCCACTTATTTTAAGTACACCGAAGATACCAGACGCATCATTTACACCACCAACACTATTGAAGGCTTTCACCGCCAGGTTCGCAAGGTGACAAAAAATAAAGGCGTTTTCCCCAGCGATGATGCCTTATTTAAACTGGTGTACCTGGCTTACAAAAATATCAGTAAAAAATGGATGCAACCGCTGCAGAACCGGAGTCTGACCATCTCGCAGCTGTCCATTCATTTTGAGGGCCGCTTCACTTTGATGTGACAGGCTGAGGTGTCAGGTGGGATTGGGC
This sequence comes from Chitinophagaceae bacterium, assembly GCA_965200945.1. GTDB lineage: Bacteria > Bacteroidota > Bacteroidia > Chitinophagales > Chitinophagaceae > JADCRZ01. The sequence goes on along the minus strand of OZ241749.1, from coordinate 5,994,510 downwards.
TGGCGCCCATAGGTTTTTTGAGGCATGGCCGAATGAATATAATTTGTGTATATTTAGAAAAAAGCCAACTCAAGCAAACTTGAATTGGCTCATTCTGTCGGATCAGATTATTCCTTGACAGGTTGTTCCTCAACAGAGCCTGTCTCCGCTTAGTCTGACATTATGAATATAGTTTTTTAAACCTTTCTGACACAGTTTAATTTACACTCCCAACAATAAACCTTCATTCCGTAAAAAAAGGATGTAAGACTTGCCTGCTTACATCCTTTCATCATCATGCTGCCATTTTACGGCATTCGGCTGCGCATTGCTTACATGCTTCTGCGCATTCCTGACAATGTTTGCTGTGTGAATGCATGGAACATTCGTTACCACATGCATCGCACAGATCTGCGCATAATTTGCAAAGTTCTTTTGCCTTTTCGCTACCCAGGCTCATCAGTTGTGCTGAAGCATAGCACAGTGCTGCACATTCCATATCCAGCTGAATGCATTTTGCCATCATTTTTACATCTTCTTCCTGTGTGCAAGATGATGCGCAATGGTTGCAGATTGCAGCACATTTTAAACATGCTTCGATACAAGTTTTGTACGTGTGGTACCCTGTCATAATGTTGAAATTTTAATTGTGAAAAAAATAAAATAAACTTTTAAACATATTGTATACTCTGTTATGCTTATGCCGCCCTAAGCAAAGGAGACTGTGTTGAATTCCGGGTAAAACCATTCCCGTTGAATATTGATGGAAGTAATGCAACAATTGCGCTCAACAGATAATTACCCTTTAACAAAACGATATAACTCATGAAAATCTTTCGGCCTTGAATCCCGCTTTTTCTACAGCTTTTATTACATCAGCCTCAGGCAAAGTATCGGATGAGACGGTGAGTACCTTCTGATGACTTTGCGTATTAACGCTCCGGTTTGCTGCTCCAGCTGCTTCATTCAGGTATGGGGTGACTTTTGCTACACATGAGCCGCACATGATATTTGTTTTTAATGATATTGTCTTCATGAATTTCGTTTTTAAAATTTATACTTACCTCGTTATACACCGTTGACTGTTTCACAATTTTTGATTTACTTGCTTTTGGATTACAGTCGCTTTGATCTGAGCCTTAAGCTGTTGGTAACCACCGAAATTGAACTAAAGGCCATCGCCGCTCCGGCAATCATCGGATTCAACGGGAACCCGTTTACAGAATACAGGACGCCTGCTGCTATGGGAATGCCGATGAGGTAATAAATAAATGCCCAGAATAAGTTCTGCCTGACAGTAGCAACAGTGTATGCAGACAGGTGTATTGCCCGGGAAATTTTGGTAAGGTCTGATGAAATGATGGTCATTTCGCCACATCCATGGCTGTATCGCTTCCCCTGCCCATGGCGCCTTTTCTGCCGGAACCGGTTTACCACTGATCATGCTTTCATCAACAAAAGATATTCCGGTGCTGACGGTTCCATCCACAGCAATCTTTTCACCTGGTTTAACCTGTAACATATCACCTGCTTTCACACTGGCTATAGGCATTACCATCTGGTGGCCGCCTTCATGTACAACGGTAACAGTGTTGGGTTGCAGGCCATGAGTTTTTTTATTGCAGAAGTGGTGTTTCCTTTCGCCCTTTCTTCCAGCAGCTTTCCTAGCAAAATAAACGCAATTACTACGGCAGCCGCTTTAAAGTACACATGGGCGTGCAGCCCCCTGCTGTTCCAATATGCCGGAAACAAGGTATTGAAGACACTGAAGATGTATGCAGCGCCCGTGCCTAATGCCACCAGTGTATCCATAATAGCCGACCGGTGTTTGGTTTGCTTCCAGGAATTGATAAAAAACTGCCGGCCGAATATCGCCACCACGGGAGTTGCCAGTGCCCACAAGATGTAATTGGCATAAGGCAAATTCATCAAAAACATACCAATGATCACGATTGGAATGGAGAGTACGACCGATCCGGTTGTTTTTTGTTTCAGCTTCTGCATTTTTTCCCTGTGCAGATCTGTCAAAGCATCTTTTGCTTCTTCGCTTTCGTCAATCACTAAATCATATCCAACACCTTGCAGTGCCGCTTTGAGCGTATAAGGATTGGTGATAGCAGGAATGTACTCCACCTGTGCGGTGGCATTGGCATAATTTACAGCTACCTGCACTACACCCGGTTCATTTTCCAGTATGCTTTGAGAATTGACTGCACAGGAAGCACAGGTCATATTTAGTACAGGAAAATTTATCTTTACCGTATCAACGCCGTAACCTAAATCACGGATGGCTTTAATAGCATTGGGCACCACTTCCAGATTACCGTTGGTATTGATAAGGGCCCTGCTGCTATTCAGTTCAATCTTTTGCACGATGATACCCTCAACTTTCCCCAGCCCTTTATCGACTATCAAAGCACAATGTTCACTGTCCACACCTTCCAACGGAATATATATTGCAGCATTGTCTTCTTTTGCCATACAATTTTACTTATGTACCGTAAAGCTACTATGTGAGTATACTTTTACACTTACACAATTATGGGTAAGATTTGTAATATTTTGTGGCAGGTGCTGATGGCCTGAAAGCCTGTAAAGAATCAGAAAGAGGAAGCGAATGATTTTTTCAGATTATATTTCATCTATAGGTTTTCGTTTCTTTTGACCCAATTTCTTAAAGTGGCTGGGTGGAAGTCCTGTTACTTTCTTAAACTGGTTCGACAGGTGTGCAACGCTGCTATAGCCCAGTTGAAAAGCGATCTCGCTTAAATTCAATTCATCATAGATGATCAGCTCCTTTACCTTCTCGATTTTTTGTTTTATGACATATTTTTCGATGGTAATGCCTTCTACTTCCGAGAACAAGCTGCTCAGATATGAGTAATCCTTATGAAGCGCCCTGGAAATAACTGCTGAAAAATTGTGATGCATCTCCTGGTCATTGTGATGCACCTGCATGACGATGATATTCCTGATCCTTTCTATTATTAGTTGTTTAGCATTATCGAGCAATTCGAAGCCAAGGGCGGCCAGGTTAACACCCAGCTGCTCCATATTTTCTTTAGAAATTGGTCCTGTTGTTTCTACTTCGCCAAGTGTAACACTGCAACTAGTTATATTAAGTTTTTCCAATTCCTGCCTAACAACCAGAATACAACGGTTGCACACCATGTTCTTTATATAAATATGCATTTTTGGTTAATGTATAAGAATGATCTGATCAAATAGTATGTAAAACTAAGCATCGTTTGGATAAAATTACTGTCAACTATTCAGCCCTATATGAGGTGAGTTGATTAATCTGGACCTTACATGAAATACTATGCTATTAGATAGCAGAAATTCAGCACTCAATACGTTGCCTTGCCGGTTGAAATCAAAATTTCACCAGACCCGCATTAGATACTCTTTCGTGATAAATTCGGGATATTCAGCTGGTAAGTTTACATAAGATTTTTTTTACACAATAAAAACGAAAAAATGAAAAAGTTGATTGCCTCTTTGACATTCGTAGCCTTATCCTGTACGGTATTTATAGATATTGCCAGTGCCCAGAAGATGGACAAAAATATGGATAAGAAAATGGACATGAAAATGAAGAATTGCGTGATGATGAAAGATGGAAAAATGATGATGATGAAAGACGGAAAAGCGATGACGATGGATAAAGATATGACCATGAAGAACGGTACCAAAGTAATGATGGATGGCAGTATGATGATGAAAGACGGCACCAAAAAAATGATGACGGAGGGTGAGATGATGGATATGAATGGAAAAATGAATATGGGTATGGGGAAAAAAAGATAACGAACAATAAAATGTAACCGAAATGAGTACAACCAGCAGGCCAGGATCTTATAAAAGCCTGCTGGTTATATTCTTCCTTGTCATACTTCTACCTTTAGACGTGCTTCTTTATCAGTAATTTCAAATATTTCTCCATGAGGAAAAATGGTTATCTGCCCATATTCCTGTAGCAGCATACGATATGCTGCGGCTACGGGGCGTGGCTTTCGATTGAGATCATAAAGTCCGCAGGCATTCACGGTATTATTCTTTTTTGCCAGACCGGTATCCCAGTCTATCTGATCTATAAGGCTATACCATGTAAAACCCAGTACAGGTACGCCCTCAGACCGCATTTGTAAAACATTTATCCATTGCTTCCATAACCAGGTTGGGGCTTCTTCAGCATCAAAAGTATTGGTTTCCGTATGCATTACGGGCTTTCTATACCTGTCGTAATATTTGCGGGTTATCTGATACCATCCCATCACATCTTCGGCGGTACAAATACTATTGTCCGGCTTCAGTATCTTTTCATTGCGGCCATAATAATCATTGCCCATTACCTGGTAGCCAGGAGGTTCACCTGCCATGAACCACTCAAATTCCTCACGGCTCATCCCATTATCCATCAGGTATGTGTAAATATCCAGATCGGGTGGATGTGCATATAGTAAGTCCAGGGAGATAAGCCGTTGTTTGTTCATAAGCCGGATTTCTGCCGATTGTTCCGCTTTAGCTTCATGCATAAATTCAGCCGTTTCACTCTGAACAATGATGGCATCGGGACGGCATTCAGCGATATTATGAGTAGCCAGGATGCTTGCTGCTACCAGGTTCTTCATCGCTGTTACAAATGCACGGTCGCTTTTTAACTGCTCATTCCATACCCCTTCCTTCGCACTCATTTTCGCGGTCACATATATTTCGTTTACAGGGGTATAATAGCGTACCCATGGATAACGCCTGGCAACTGCTTTGGCATAATTTGCAAAATGAATAGGCAACTCCGGGTTTTGAAAATTACCTAACCAATCCGGTACCCCAAAATGCAGCAAATCCAGAATGGGTGTTATTCCGAGGCGCTTAATTTCCTCCATTGCGTCATCAGCAAAGCTCCAATCGTATGAATCAGGCCCTTGATGGATTTTATAATAGGGCAGGCCATAACGCAGCACATTCAATCCCATCTCCTTTACCAGTGCCAGGTCTTTTTTCCAGTGGTTGTAATGCCCGCATTCTTCCAACTGGTCCCGCCTGGTTTGCCCATAATCGATGGTAGGGTACGAACATTCTATGCCGGTTGCGAACATAAAATTCCTGGGAGACTTATCCGGTAAACCACGTCCCGATTGCCCCGTAGCGCCTCCATATTCATCTCCATTGTAATGACTGCCACCAAGTGCATTTTTAATGATGTCCAGAAAACTGTTGCCTGCCATGCGTATGTATTTTATGAATTAAAAAGTGACTTTTATTTGCGATTTTTCTATTTTAAGATCTCTTTGTGCTGGCTTCCCAATAAAAAGCAATCAGCGATCCGCAGTGAAAGCGCCATAATTGTCAATGCCGGATTGACACTCAATGCACTTGGAAAAATCGAGTTGTCAGCAATATAGAGATTAGGGATGTCGAAGCTTTGCCCTTCGCTGTTAACAACAGCTTTTTCTGCATCATTACCCATTCTGCAGGTTCCAATCGTGTGCGCACTCCTGTTATACGACCATATATCTTCTGCTCCTGCTACATTCCACAATTCCCTCATGATTTTTTCTGCATGAGCCGTTAGCCGCTGTTCATTCTCCCCGTTTGAAAAATGGATGCGGGGTTTGGGAAGGCCGCGATCATCCAGCTCGCCTGAGAGCTCGAGAAAGTTGCCTGCGTAAGGCAGGCAATCGCCCAGGATATTTATACCGGCCGTATGGTTATACCCGCGCATGCATTGCAGCAATTCTTCACCCCATAAACCGCGCCCACGGGCAACCTGTGATGCGTAGGTGACCGGCATTACGCCAATAGACTGCAGAAGATATCCTCCTGCAAAATCCACATTTCGGGGCCGGTGCATACCTTCGGAAATCAACGCACCGGGAATACCCTTATAAGGACGAACGTCTTCATCGAATTGTCCCCAAACCTGCATGCCGGTATGGGCCATAAAATTTTTTCCCACTTCGCCGCTGGAATTAGCCAGGTTGTTGATAAGAAGCAAACGGGGTGTTTCGATAGCTCCGGCACAGAGAAAAACAGCTTTGCATCGCTGACGGTATTCGATATTCCTATATATATAAATCACACTTACAATATTGCCGGAATTATCCTTTTCAAAGGTGGTAGCAAACGATCTTGAACGAACTTCTGCACCATGAATAATAGCAAGCGGAATATACGTAACATCCATGCTTGCTTTGGCTCCTGTTGTGCATCCTGCCTGGCAGAAACCACGATTGGTACAGGCTGCACGCCAGCCTATGTGCCTCTGGTAATAAGGAGCGGAAAGGGCTGCATTGGGGGCAGGCGAAGTAAGTATATTCAATTTATCACACCCACGTTTCATTAACTGTGCCGCACCATTCATAGGAAGAGGTGCCAGCGGGTAAGTTGATAAACGTAGCTTTCCCCAGGGATAAGAAGATGGCCCGGAAACGCCGAGAAATTTTTCCAGCTCATCGTAATAGGGTTCCAGATCACTGTAGCCGATAGGCCAGTTAACACCTACACCAAAGTCCGAATACAACTGAAAGTCATCCTGCTGCGCACGGGGAACATAAGCGGTGTAATGCAGTGTAGAGCCGCCTACTCCGGTACCCGAATTGTTACTGCCGAAATGAACGGGATCAGCGCCTGCGCTTAACCGCTCGTCCGTCCAGAAAAGCTTTGACTGGTCTGCTTCATCGGTTGAAAATTCTTCTTCTGCATTCCAGCGTGCTCCCGCTTCCAGCGCTACCACTTTTAATCCTGCTTTCGCCAGGCGTGCTAAAAGCGGTGCGCCTCCGGCTCCTGTTCCAATCACTACTGCGTCAACTATTTCTTCATATGAAAATCGGTTCATGATGTATGCGTGTTTTAATTTGCTCGCTTAATTCCGGATTGCTTAACAGGTGGATCCAGGAATGCAAAGCTTCAATTTACTGTTTCAGGCTCATGCGCTTCCCGTTCGTTTAACCCTATTTTTTTCCACCCTTTTGCATCTGCCATAGCTACTTCACCAATGTCTTCTTTTGCAAAGGGATGGCTGTAATATTGTTCCACCAAAGCAGCGAGCAGTTCTTCAAAGAAGAGATGGGCAGGCATTACCTGCCAGACAGGATCAGACACCTTACCTGTTTGTACCAGTGACAATACCTCATCCTGCTCATTTGCTGCCAGTAAATGAAAGTGCCTGCCAAATACACTGGCGGCAGTTTCGTTAATGCCGTTTAACCCTATTGTAAACGCTTTACCGTCATCAGGCATTTTATCGTAACGCCAGCCGTTTCCTTTTCCACCAGCTAGAACGCTATCCAGCCATCCGGCCAGATCAACTGTCCTATGTTCTTCCGGCTGCGGAATAAGCCGCATGCAAATCGCGCGAAGTGTATCAAAGGCTTCGGCATCAAAGAACAAAGGGGCAGCCACTTGTGGTTTTACCAGGCGGTTCTGCAAGACATGCCGGGTGCTTTCGCTAACTAAATCAGTTAACAGCAATGCCTGCACTGTTCCATGTGGATAATGATCGTTCCGCATATTTATCAGTTGATAGTTTACCGCCTGTTATTTCAATCAGACTGCCTGTTATAAAGCTTCCGTCATTCGAAGCAAGAAGAGCATAAGCAGGTGCCAGTTCCTCCAGCTGACCCGGACGTCCTAAAGCAGCTTCATGACCAAAATTTTCAACTTCTTCAATTGGCATGGTTCCCGGAATATTACGTGTCTATACAGAGCCCGGAACAACGCTATTAACACAAATGCCCTTTTCACCAAGATGTAATGCAAATGATTTTGTAAAGGAATGAATAGCTCCTTTACTGGAAGAGTAGTCGATTAAAATAGGTATACCGGTGTTACCGACTATACTACCCGTGTTGATGATGGAATCACCTTCGTGCAAATGAACTAATGCAGTCTGAGCCATAAAGAAATAACCGAATATGTTCGTTTCAACCGTCCGGCGCAACTGTTCTTCTGTTACATCTTCTAAATTTTTCTGTGCTAACTGATAAGCAGCATTGATAACGAGAATATTGAGCCCTCCGAATTTCCCTGCTGTTTCTTCGACTGCCGCCTTACACTCCTTTGAATTACGAACGTCTGCTTTAATAAGGAGCCACTGGCTGTGGTTCTTTTCACAGAGCCGTTTTGTTTCATTCGCATCTTCATCATTTTGATTATATACGATGGAAATATTCGCCCCTTCCATTGCAAATGCAACACCTACCGCCCGGCCAATACCCGAATCGCCACCGGTTATGAGGGCGACTTTACCTAATAGTTTTGCTGCAGGCCCATATTCTGACAATTTACTTTCAGGCAATGGATCCATCTCCGACTGTTTAGCTGGATAGGGGAATTTCCTGCCTTTAAACTTGTATGATTTTGAATATTGTTTCATCTTAATGAGCTTGTCATCTTACTGAAAATAGTTACAAACGATATTTGAAACAGAACGATTGATTTATCACTGCGTTGATGTCTCATGAAGGTGCCGTGAAATCATTGCAGTATAAGAGAATGACACAACGGAAATCCATGATCATCAAATTTTAATCTGTACTCGAACGTTATAGTTTTTAAGCTTTGCAACGCTGCGCTCAGTTACATTGTTTTTTCTACCGGGTAATTGGGAATTTCCTTGTAATCTTTTTGTATAAATATTGTTCCGGAAGAATTATGAGCCAATCCTGCATGGCTTACCTGTTTCAATTTCCAGCCTATAAAAACCTCACCGGCAGCCAGCATGGCACATACAGGCGCAACAAAATACAGCCATAAATATCCCCACTGGTTGGCTGCAAATGCACCTGCAAAAGAACGTGCAGGATTAAGGCTCATACCTGAGAATGGTATCTCTATAATAAGGTACAGGGCAATCATTACTCCTGATATGAGCGCCACATACTTTTCTAATCGCTTAGAGCTGCTTGCCAATAGCACTACCAGCATTAAGATAAATGAGATGATGAATTCCGCAATGAAAGCCGCAAATGTTCCATGAGGCGGCTTGGGTTGCGTGTTTCCATAGTTAACCATAGGGGCGCTGAATAAATCTCCCATAGTATGCTTTAAAAGCTGGGCCGCGGCAATCGCCCCTGCAAACTGAGCTATTGTAAAAAGAAAGGCATCGGCAAAACTCATTTTGCCCAGCCGGAAAAAAGTCCATGAAACGCAGGGGTTGATATGAGCGCCTGATTTTTTGCCAAACAATACACTCACCAATGTGATATATGTACCCAGAATAATACCCAGTGGAATGCGCCGGAGTAAAGCATAGTTTTTCAATGAACTTTTCATGACCGGCATACCAGGATGTTCCAAAAAAATTGTCAGCAGCCCGGCTATGAATACAAATCCTGCCAGCCCAAAAAATTCCATGAGGTACGTTTGCCAATGTATTTTAAGTCTTTCTATCATTTTATCATCTTGCTCCTTTTCATTCAATATTTAAAATTATTGAAGCTACTATAAGAAGGTATCACATAAGTATAACGTTTGTATAATAAATTGGAAAGAAGGTTCAAGGTTATTGTACGGGCCTGATAATTGGTGTGAAGAGAGCAAATAACAGGAAATGACAACTTTCGGATTTCAGGCATCACATGAACAATTTGCGCCAGGCAAATTGATAGAATTGTCTAGGCTAGCAGAGAAAGCAGGTTTTACTTCCATCAATGCTTCTGATCATTTTCATCCCTGGAGTGAAAGACAGGGACAAAGCGGTTATGTATATTCATGGCTTGGAGCAGCACTGCAGGCTACTACCATTCCATGCGGCGTTGTTACAGCGCCGGGGCAACGCCAGCATCCGGCGATTATAGCACAGGCAGCGGCGACGCTATCCGAAATGTTTCCAAAACGTTTCTGGATGGCATTAGGCAGTGGGGAGGCACTGAACGAAAAGATAACAGGTCAGCAATGGCCGGCCAAATCAGTCCGGAACGAGCGATTGCTTGAAAGCTTTCGGATTATAAAGCGCTTGCTGAATGGTGAAAGGGTATCTCATTACGGACAGGTAATAATAGAGGATGCCCAATTGTATACTTTACCTGAACACCAGCCTTTACTACTGGGTGCTGCACTTACTACAGAAACAGCTGAATGGATGGGTGGATGGGCGGAAGGATTGCTAACTGCTCACAAGCCGGTAGATGAGCTTCGGCAAATTGTGGATGCGTTCAATAAAGGGGGAGGAAAAGGAAAACCGGTTTACCTGCAGGTTCAGCTCGGTTATGGAGCAGATGAAGAAAAACTGGCAACAGATGTTTTTCATCAGTGGCGGACAAATATTTTTCCCGGAAAGGTTAAAGGAGATCTCTGGAAAGTTGAACAATTTGACGCCTTGGGCGAGTTTGTAACTTTGCTCGATATAAAGAAAAAGTTACTTGTCTCTTCCGATATTCAACAACATATTGACAGTTTGAAGCGGTATGCAGAACTGGGATTTGAAAAGATTATTCTTCATCATGTCGGACGTAACCAGGAGGAGTTTATTCATGCATTTGGAGAAAAAGTTTTACCGAAGTTGCAATAAGATGTTTAACCGGTATATTAACACCTAACCCATCCACCGTTGCAAACAGCAACGATGGATGGGTTATATAAGAATACCCGGCTACCGCAACTAGCACAGATAAGCATAGAGGTTGTTTAAAGCATTAATTGGCTGGGCGCGGGGCCTGATCTTCGGTTGGGGGAGTGGTGGCAAAACCCAGCACAGGACAATTAACCATAAAATTGGACGAACCAAGCTTAGCTCCACCTGCATTGGTTACCAGATTGTGGGCCGCAAGCTGCCTGATTGTATTGGCGTCTGTTTGCGCAAAGTTCACTCCACGGGCAACTGCATCATCGCTCCATACAGCTATGTTTAAATCCCAGAGTGGCGAGTACAATTCCCGCTGGTGTTTGTCAGACAGGGTGGGAAAGCTTCCGAGAACATTATGCGCATCCCCCAGCGTTCTCAACGACTCAAGCAGGGAAGGGTTCTGGAGGCTTAAATTTCCGGAGGGATTGTCGAGAATTACGTGCATGAGCCCTTGTGCGTTAGGGTCGTTTTTACCACGTTTGCCATTGGCAAAGGTGAAAATAGCACTTCTGGCCCCTTTGGGGTTTTGGTCATCATTGGCAAAGGGCAAAGTTGCCATAGCAGGTACAAAAGTGCCTCGTTCAAGCGTGGCGGAAAGCGCACCCGTTGAACCAAATGTAAAGTAAAATATCTCCTTACCGTGCGAGAAAGCACGGATGAACTGAAGGTCTACAGTCATTTTGACAATGTCTATCGCAATCACCCGGTCTAATGTATTGGTATGTGTTTCGCTCACATCGAATGGACCATCACCTGTGGCAATAACAGGAGCATTGTAAACAACGTTGCTGCCTTGTACCCGGGCCAGATCACTGTACCCTGGCCCTGCAACAGAACCTGGTATTGCTGTAAGAGGAGGAAAGCCCGTAGCACTGGGAACAAGCTGACGCATAGGACTGAAATCCACTGTGCCTGCAAACGTAACCGGAGCACGGCCCAGGATCTGGTCGGCAGAGGTAACAGTTTGGATACAAGCCGGGCAGTTATTGTCAGCATTTACAAGCCGGGGAGCGAAATTAAGTCCTAACTGACGTGCAATGACCGAGTCAGAGACATCCATACGAACATACCAGACCGTGGCACCATTATAAATACCTTTGAAGAGCGGCACCCTCGCCACGTTGCGGTCAAGATCAACCTGGAGCACACTTGTCATAGTAAGCTTGCTGCGATCTAACTGGCCAGACAAGGCAGGAACGCCGGTAAGGTGAGTCTCCGGCTCATAAGATTTGTTTTGATCGGTATTTTTATCGCAGGCTGTCATGGCTAGTACGGTAAATAATATCAGCGCTTGTAACGCTTTGAGCTTGGAATTGAGTTTACCCATAATTTTTTTTATAAATAGTATTTTAATGAAGTAGCTGAACCAGACGTAACATGCTCAAACATCAGCATTAACATATAAACCCGCTGTTTTATACTTTATTAAATGAGCCATTTTGTTGCTGCATGCCAGAGTCCAGCTATGATTTCGACCAATTTGTTCAAAGAAAGAATTCTTTTATAACAGAATTATCACGAAATTATATCGTTTCAATTCCCTTCATAATATTGAGTGACAAAGTAGCGTTTGGGACTATATAGGGTTTCTTTCGTGATAATGTTGTGATAGATTCCAGGTAATTTTATCAATTAAGAGAATGAATAATGGGCCTTTTTTAATGCCTTCTACAAAGAGAAGGTAAAAATTATGTATGTTCGAATATACTAGAAGAAAGGCTTGCTCTATGTGTATAATATATATCAAAAGGGGGAACTGGAGACCGCAGTATGTAAATCTGGCAACAAATAAATCATGACTGTAAAAGCCGTCATATAAAATGTCATTTAAGTTAAAATATCCATTTGTGAAAGAAGTATTGATAATAGAAGATGATGGCGATATTGCAAACCTGGTTGCCATTCACCTGCGAGACATGGATTGTAACGTAAGCATAGCAGCTAATGGCCGTGTGGGCTACGAAAGAGCGAAGGAGAAATCGTACGACCTGATAGTGCTGGATATTATGCTGCCCGAAATGGATGGACTGGAAATCTGCAGCCGGTTAAGAAGTGAAAAGAATACAGCGCCAATAGTAATGCTCACCTCCAAAGGTGAAAACATGGATAAGATAATGGGCCTTGAATACGGAGCAGATATGTATGCTACCAAACCCTTTAATATAGTTGAATTTAAAACTATGCTGAAGGCCTTGTTCAGAAGAATTGAGATATCACGAAGTGAAACATATGCAGAGCAGTGTGAAGTGATAAGTGCAGGTAATATGACCATAAACATTACTAAAAAATGTGTACATATACATGATCAGCGTATAGATCTTACTTCTAAAGAGTTTGATCTGCTGGCCTTGCTGGCGGCCCATCCGGGGCATTCCTATTCAAGGGAGCAGTTGCTGAGCTTAATATGGGGGTATGAATATCAGGCATATGAACATACTGTCAATAGCCATATAAACAGGTTACGTGCCAAAATAGAACCAGACGTGGCTAATCCAAGATTTGTATTAACCAGCTGGGGGGTAGGTTATCGTTTTGCTGAAGGATTAAAATGAGATATTTAAGTAAACTATACTGGAACATATTTATCATCTTCCTGCTCATCATCATTGCGCTTGGAGGCATATATATCTTCATTACTGCACGCACCGTAATTTCTTATTTTGAAGAAACGAATCAACGATTGAACGCAAGTGTTGCAAAACATATTGCGGAAGATATACAGCCACTTGTAAAGGGTAGTGTAAACAAAAGCGCGGTAGAAAGTCATTTTAAAAAAGTAATGAATTTAAATCCTGCTGCTGAAATTTATTTACTGGATAATGAAGGTAAAATATTGGCTTACTCTGCTCCTGATTCAGTTGTAAAGCGCAGCACAATAACATTAGGCCCGGTCGAAAAATTTATAGCAGCAAACGGAACAGTTCTGGTTGAAGGGGACAACCCCCGGCGTATGGGTTCTAAAAAAGCTTTTTCGGCTGCGAGAATAGAACATGAAGGCAAACACGAAGGATACATTTATATAATTCTTGGTGGCGATCAGTATGAGTCAGTTACTTCTCCTTTAATAAAAAGCTACAGGCTTAGAATCGCAATAGCAAGTATTTTATTTACGGTACTTGCAGCCTTGGTAATAGGACTCGTAGCTTCCCTGTTCATCACCCGTGACCTTACTAAAATTATTAATAAAGTAAAAGAATTTCAAAAAGGCAACTGGTTCGAAAGGATACGCTTAAATTCCGGCGGCGACCTGGGCCTGCTGGCAAGCACTTTCAATAGCATGGCCGATACGATTGAAGCCAACATAAAAAATATTAAAGCGATGGAGCAATCACGTCTCGAACTGATTGCCAATGTGTCTCACGACCTGAGAACACCCCTCGCAGTGATGCAGGGTTATGCGGAAACACTGCTTCTGAAAAAAGAGACACTTTCTGAAAATGAAAAAGAACATTACACACAGGTTATTATAAAAAGCGCTACCAAACTCAAGAAACTGGTAGATGAACTTTTTGAGCTGTCAAAGCTGGAAGCCAAATCGATAGTTCCAGACTTTGAACAATTTTCCATAGCCGAACTTTTGCTTGACAATGTGCTGAAGTACCGTATACTGGCTGAAGAAAAAGGCATAATCATTTATACCAACATTCCTAAAGATTCTCGTATGGTGTATGCCGACATTGGTTTAATCGATCGTGTTCTGCAAAACCTGATTGATAATGCGCTGAAATTTACTCCTGCAAACGGTACTATAACAGCGGAATTAAAACAGACAGATGGAGATATTGAAGTAAGTATTTCAGACAGTGGCATAGGCATTTCACCTGAACAACTTCCGTTTGTTTTTGACCGTTATACCCATGCTGATTATAAAGGGGCAGATAATGCGGGCATAGGGCTTGGCCTTGCCATAATTAAGAAAATATTAGAACTGCATAAAACTACTATACATGTAAAGAGTGCAGTTATGGAAGGCAGTACATTTCATTTTAACCTGCCTGTTGTGGGGGATAAGAAATAGCCGGTTTTACAAGTTAACAAAAGAAAAAAGATTATAATCGTGTTGGGATTTGTAGACATGGCTGAAGACAAAGGCAGTCATAGCTTGTATTGTACAGTTGCCATCATCGGCCGGGACAGCGTAATCCAGTATACCATTCACTAAATTTAAAATGCCTCTTGATAGTTTTACATCATTTTATTTTCTGATAGGTAAAACCGCGCTTAAAAATGTAATAGAGTCTACGAAACATAATGAACCTTTTGTAATTGTTGTTGCTCAAGGATATTAATTCATGCAAAAAGCCGATTTCAGGCATGACAATCTAAAGTGAACCAGTAATTGAAAAATCGCAAATTTGCTTCAGTATTTGTAGTTTATTAAAGGTGGTGTATAATATTCCCCCTTTTTAGTACCAGCAGATTAGGGATTTAAGTTAAGATTCGCTGTTAAATGACTCATCTTTCATGCTGCCTTTTTTGTTGGTTCAATATGCCGGTGATTGGGCGATTGCCGGGTCGTGTGGTGTGTCTTGTTGTTATAGTAAGTTACATACTCCTGGACTCCCTCTATCAATTCAAAGCCATCCTCTGCCGGATTCAAAAATATATGATCGTACTTGATCGACTTCCAGAACCGCTCTATCCACACGTTGTCCAACGCCCTGCCTTTTCCATCCATAGAGATCCGGATCTCCTGGCTTTGCAGATACTGCGTCCATAGTGCGCTGGTGTACTGCGTTCCCTGGTCCGAGTTTACGATCTCCGGTTTACCGTGTTCCTCTATGGCTTCCTGCAGGACGTTTCTGCACCATTGGGCACTCATGGAGTTACTGATCCCCCATCCCTCGGGTCTTGCGGCTGTATACATCAATGATCGCTGTCAGATACATGAACCCTTTGTTCATAGGAACATAAGTAATATCGGTACACCATACCTGGTTTGAACGGGTGATGGCAAGACCCCGGAGCAGATACGGCTTGATGAACTCTTTCAACCCCTGTTTGGTCAGGTTCTTTCTGCGGTAGATCGTCTGCCGACCCATCAGCTTCAATAGCCGTCGGATTCGCTTCGGACCTACATGCAAGCCCAGGCCAATCAAGAGATGAACCATCGAAACCACTCCTTCGGTCGGATGATCTGTGAGGTGCCTGTCCATGATATTCATCATCTGTACGTTCTCCGGCTTTTCTGCAGCCGGTTTGTAGTAGGGCTTGCTTCTGTTGATGCTGAGCAGATCACACTGCTTACGGATAGACACCTTTTCTGATCGTGGATTGACCAGTTGTAACCGCTGGTCTATATTCCAAGCTTGCTGCAACTTTTTTTTAAAAACTCATTTTCCACCTTAAGCTGACCTATCTGGGCGTACAACTCTTTTGTATCGACAGCGTCACTTTTGGAAGAACCTTCCTTTTCAAAAGCCGAAGCCATATTCTCCAGGAATCCAGTCTTCCATTTAGAGATCATGACCGGATTGACTTCAAACTTTACAGCTAACTCAGCCAGCGTTTGCTGGTTTTTGACGGCTTCAAGCGCTACTTTGGCTTTGAAGGAAGAAGAGAACTTACGACGTGTTTGCTTTTTCATTTCTGGTAGTTAAAGTAAGGAAATTATTTAACTACCCCACTGGTCTGAATTTAGGGGAGTACTATACTTAAATGGCTTCTCGATCTGCTTGTAAAAATACCATTGCAGGTTTGAAAGTATGGTATAAAATCATTTATCATTTCACCGCGGGTGCAACATGAGGTTACAAAAAAGTCGGTTTGTGCGCTTGTTATAAAATCCCTGCAGGGCAGCAGGCTGGATCATACCACTAGAGCGATCCTCCCCATCGATGAACAATAGCAGTTACCACGATCCGGAGAGATTTCAGCGCAAACAGGCGCGCTGCTCCTTGATAGTGCCAACATGCAACTGCGCCTGCGCTGAAATGACAAAGGACTGTATACTATTCTCCCAATTTACTTTGGTATAAATTAGTTTAGTGCTCGCATGTTTCTAGTTCCCGCTCCTGTCTCCAATGACGACCAGCCGCCCAATGGCAGCCCGATCATCAATAGAGGTCTCCCAACAAGAATGGAGCCCGTCACCGTAGGTTTCTTGATAGAAATGAGTACATCTCTCTCATTTGCTTAAACCAGAAAATCATCGCGCGTAAGCCGCTCGGCTTTCCAGCTGCAATACCAATTGCTGGAAAACTTGTATGTCACCCCCCACCTCATCTAAAATATACCCCGCTCGCCAAATCATCCAGCAGCGAAGGATGCCCGGGGTGCCAGTGGAGCCGCTCCTGCGTGACCTTGCTTGAAGCGGGGCAATCGACCGAGGCGAAGCCGGCAAACCAGCCAAAGTGAGCAGGCGCTTCTTCCGGGGTGATGGAGACTACGGGCAGGGTCAGGTGCTGGCCGATCGCTTCCGTGATCGCTTTCAACGAAATGGCTTCATCACCAACCGCATGGTGTTTGGCGCCGGCTTCGCCATGCTCCAGGGCCAGCCTGTAAAGCCGGACCGCATCCAGCCGGTGCACCGCATTCCAGCGGTTGCTGCCTTCGCCGACATAGGCTGCTACTCCTTTTTGACGGGCAATATTGATGAGCATCGGCACAAAACCATGCTGATCGCCTTCCCCGTGCACGGAGGGCGAAAGCCGGATGACACCAGCCCGTACACCTTGTTCCACAAAAGCCAGACCGGCTGATTCGGAAACGCGCGGGAATCTTTCTTTGTCGTGTTCGCTGTCCACTTCCTCTGTCGCCAGCGTTCCAGGCCTTACCAGGGCAGTGCCTGACGTAACAAGGAACGGCCGGTTGGAGCCGGCCAAAGCAGCGCCCATGGTTTCGATGGCCACCCTGTCTATCTCACACACTTCTTTAAACCTTGAAAAATCGTGCACAAACCCGGCATGGATCACACCCTCTGCCGCAGCAGCGCCTTTCTGTAAACTGTCCAGATCCTGCAGGTCGCCGCGGTGCACGCCGGCTCCGGCTGCCTTCAGCGCATCAGCAGCGGCTTCCGAACGGGCAAGACCCGTTACCTGGTGCCCTGCCCCAATCAATTCTTTTACAAGCGCGGAACCGATAAAGCCTGTTGCGCCGGTTAGAAATACTTTCATGCTTCTTATTTTAATAGATCGAAATTCGGCCATTGCGGTCTGACAGATTTAGTCGGATCGGCTTTTGTTGTAGCCAAAAAGCGGGCTCCCCTATATCAACAACAAGTAGAATAGAATGTTTGTCCGGCCAGGACCGTACCCCGCTGAAAAAAGATTGCTCCCTTGCACATGAACAGTGATGGAGAGAGCAATCTGAACGCGTTGAGAATACCGGAAGGTTACCACGGACTGATCCCTGTTTCCGGCGAGTTGTCATCGCTGAAGAACTGGCCTGTGGGGCCATCAGCGCCGAGCACGGCGGCTTTAACCACGCGGGCGGCGGCATCCTGCACGGTTCCGGGGCCGGAGTGGTTGTTGAAATCGGTGGCGGTATATCCCGGGTCAACGGCATTTACTTTGAACGGTGTGTCGCGCAGCGTATGAGCCAGCACGATGGTGTAGGCATTCAGCGCCGCTTTCGAGGCCACGTAAGCGGCTGGCTTTACCTGGTAATACTTCCACGAAGGGTCACCGTGAAGGGTAAGCGAACCCAGACCCGAAGTGACATTCACGATCCTGGGTTCGGGCGACTGCCGCAGCAGGTCTATGAACGCCTGCGTAACTTCGATGACACCGAAGAAATTGGTTTCGAACACCTCTTTGAAAGCGCTGATCGGGGTTTCCAGCGGGATCTGCTCAACCTTGCCGCCGATGCCGGCGTTGTTGATCAGCACATCGAGCACACCGGTCTTGCGGCCGACCGTTTCACGGGCTGCCCTGATGGATGCCGCATCGTCTACATCGATCTCTAAAGCTTCCACCTGTTGTAATCCTTCAGCCCGAAGCTGGTCTGCCGCCTCCTGTCCCTTTTGCAGGTCGCGGCTGCCGAGATATACATGATACCCTTGTTGTAATAATTGTTTGGCTGATTCAAAGCCGATGCTTTTGTTGGCTCCTGTGATAAGTACTGTTTTCATATTTTCTTGTTTAACAGTACAAAGCTACAGCGCTCTCCAGCCGTAGCCGGAACACATCCGCCGGTATTAATGGTACATTTCGCGGATGCTCGAGCGATAGTCGGCCGGGGTAACGCCCGTTTCTCGTTTGAAGAAGCGGTTGAAATAAGAAGCCTCCGCAAAACCGAGCTCGAAAGCGATCTCTTTCAGGGAGTGGCTGGTATGGAAAAGCAGTCGCCGGGCTTCGAGGATCACCCGGTCGTGGATGTGTTTGATGGCAGGCTTTCCGGTTTGCGTTTTCACCACTTCGCTCAAGTGGCCTGCGGAAATATAAAGCTGTGAGGCATAGTCGCCCACTTCCCGCAGCTCCCGGAAATCTTCGTTTATCCTTGCCTGGAACTTCTTTACCAGCAGCTTGTCCGTCGTAGCCGTGTCGACCCTGTGTTGTTCGGCATACAACCGGCTCAGGTACGTCAGCAGTACGGTAAGATAAGCGCCCAGCATGCGCTGCTGCCATTCACCGCGGTGCCGGTATTCAAGATTGAGTTTCGCCAGGGCATCTTCCACAAAATCGATGTCGGCCTGTGTAAGCGAAAGTTCATAGGCGCTGTGCGGGTTCCGGATCAGCGGCAGATCGAACAGGGAAGCGTTGTCCTGGAAAGAAAGGAACTCGGGGGTGAAGGCAATGCCGGTACTCCATAATTCCCTGGCTTCTTCCTTCAGGATGATCTGGTTCAGTCCGGTGAAGTAGAGGGTGTTATCCTTGAGTACCACGGGTGTCATATCCAACCACTGCCGGTTACCGCCGCGCCGGACGAACACGATCAGGTAATGGTTTTTGCGGTGAGGGATCAGGAAGTCTGCATGGTCGGGCCGCGTGCCTTCAAAATTATACATCCGGAAATGTTTGTTCGCGGCGATAGTGTCCGGTTCCAAAGAATAAACGGGCGGCTGATGCCTGGAATGGATCGTTTCCATCTTTCAAAACTATAGATAAATGAATCAATACGGAAACACGCAATCTTGGCAGTGCCTGTCGGGCTGCGAAGCAATCTCCGAATCCGACTCAAGGGGCATTGCAGGATACAGCGTAATTCGAACGTATGTATCTACGGCAGGAATTCTTGCTAGGTTCGCTGTTGGAGGCTGCTGACTGAATCCAACCGGTTCATCACCACCATCATATCCCATAGTGTTCGTTATAAGGATATACCCAAAAGGATCATTTCCGAAGTAACCAGGTCGCCTCTTGTATCATTCTGCAAACCAAGTCTGGCACACAGGGTAAGCTTACGGGAAATTTGGTAGTAATAAGAAGGAGATACATTGTAACCCAGGGCAAGTGTGTGAACAGGATCCTTGTTCTCGACGATCAGGTGGGGGATATTCGACCGGTCAGTAACCCCATATGCGAGTTCCGAGGGCAATGACGTGCTCTGCAGGCGAAGCACAGGCCCGGCCCCCAGCGCGATCTTGTGCTTTGTGAAATTCAGTACGAAGAAGTTGATATTCGTGTAGAGGTTTAGCCCTGTCGTCAAATTCCTGAACTCGTAACCGGCCACGTATTGTGTTTGAAAATGATTGGTCAGCTGAAGGCCCGGACTTAAAAAAGATCGTTTGCCAAGTCTGATGTCGAACTGGTTGGCAAACGCATAGCCGGGTGCGTCGCCGGTACCGGTAAATGAATAGCCGCCACCAAGGAACAATTTGATGCGGGATTCCTGTGAGAGGCAATTGACCCGGACACACAACAGGCAAATAATGACTACCAAAAGGCAGCGAAGGACCTTCTTGTAACTTCCGGTTGCGACCATCATTTTATGGGTGTTTGTTATAGACCAAATATAAGTGCTGCGGCAAGACGAAAATCCCCGGTTTTGGGGTAAAAAGCTGAAAAAAGGAGATGTACTTGTTTGTAAGAGCGTTGTAGACTCCATTGCCACCTATCCTAATCAGATCGCCGGCGGGCATAGTCTTTGTGCCTCCACGTGCATGGCAGCTGATCGTAAAAAGAATCCCGAAACCTTACAGAACGGGTTTGTGCAGGTGCGCGGGGCACGGGAGCACAACCTGAAGAACATCGACGTCGACATTCCACGCGATGCACTGGTGGTTTTCACCGGCGTGTCGGGCTCAGGCAAATCCTCCCTGGCTTTTGGTACCCTGTATGCCGAAGCCCAGCGCCGCTACCTTGAATCGGTGTCGCCCTATGCACGGCGTCTGTTTCACCAGATGGCCGTGCCGGAAGTAGATAGCATCGACGGACTGCCACCCGCCGTGGCGCTGCAGCAGCAGCGTGGTTCGCCCACAACAAGATCCACCGTGGGCAGCGTAACCACGCTCTCCAACCTGTTGCGCATGCTCTTTTCCCGCGCCGGCGACTACCCGGCAGACCAGAGCATCCTTTATGCCGAATCGTTCTCCCCCAACACCCCCGAAGGCGCCTGCCCTACCTGCCACGGCCTCGGGCGGGTGTACGAAGTGACGGAAAGATCGATGGTGCCCGATGATACCCTTACCATCCGCGAGCGGGCCGTGGCAGCCTGGCCCACCGCATGGCAGGGACAGAACCTTCGCGACATCCTTACTACCCTGGGGTATGATGTGGATATTCCCTGGCGTGATCTGCCCAAAAAAGACCGTGACTGGATCCTGTTCACGGAAGAACAGCCGACGGTTCCGGTGTATCCGGGTTTCAGCCGGGCGCAGGTGAAAAAAGCGATCGCACAGAAAACAGATCCCGACTATATGGGCACTTTTACGGGCGCGCGGCGGCACGTGCTGCATACATTCGCCAACACGCAAAGCGCCCTGATGAAAAAACGCGTTGCCCAGTATATGCTCAGTGCCGAATGCCCCGAATGCCAGGGAAAAAGACTGAGAAAAGAATCATTGTCGGTCTTATTCTCCGGTATGGACATCGCCGACCTCTCCCACCTGTCGCTCATGCGTTTAAAAAAGATCATCGAGCCCTTTGCGGATAGAGCCGCAGGCGACAAAAAAGAGTCGGACAACCATCCCGAAAAAAGGATTGTAACGCAACGCATCACCGAAGATCTTTCCGGCCGCCTCGATGTGCTGCTTGACCTGGGGCTGGGCTACCTTTCGCTCGACAGAAGTACGCCCACCCTTTCTCCCGGGGAGTTACAGCGGCTTCGGCTGGCCACGCAGGTGAGGTCGAATCTCTTTGGCGTTGTATATGTGCTCGACGAGCCCTCTGCCGGACTGCATCCTGCAGATACGGAAGCCTTGCTGGTGGCGCTCAAACGCCTGAAGGCATCCGGCAATTCCCTCTTTGTGGTAGAACATGACCTGGATGTGATACGGGAAGCCGACTGGATCGTGGACGTAGGACCGGCGGCCGGCGAGATGGGCGGAAAGATCCTGTACAGCGGGGTACCCGAAGGGTTGAAAAAAGTGGAAGAATCAAAGACACGTCACTTCCTGTTTGAACCTCCGGGGTCATACCGGCGATCTGTCCGTACGCCCACCGGCTGGCTGCAGCTCGAAGGCGTTACGCGGAACAACCTGCACCATCTGGATGTAAAATTTCCGCTGGGTGTGTTCACCGCCGTTACCGGCGTATCGGGTTCGGGCAAGTCGAGCCTGGTAAGCCAGGTGCTGGTGGAGCTGGTGGCGGAGCACCTGGGACAGAACCTGGATGCCGGTGACGATGAAACAGCCGAGCTTGCGCTGGAAACGGCGCCGGCCACCGGAGGCAGGATCCATTCCGGAATGGAAGGGATCAGGCGGCTGGTTGTGGTTGACCAGAAAGCGATCGGCAGAACGCCCCGCTCGAACCTGGCCACCTATACCGGGCTCTTCGACCAGGTACGTAAACTGTTTGCCGCTACAAAGCAGGCCAGGCAGAGGCAATACGATGCCGGCCGGTTCTCTTTCAACGTGGCCAAAGGCCGTTGCGAACACTGCCAGGGCGAAGGGTTTGTAATGGTGGAACTCCTGTTCCTGCCGAGTGTGTACGCGCCTTGTCCGACCTGCCATGGCACCCGCTTCAATGCCAGAACGCTGGAGATAACATACAGGGAAAAGAACATTGCGGAAGTGCTGGGCATGACGGTGGACGGAGCGCTGGATTTCTTTCGGGATGACCCGTCGCTTTCCCGCTCGCTCGATATCATCCGGCAGGTAGGTTTGGGGTATCTGCGGCTGGGGCAGCCGGCCACGGAACTTTCCGGCGGGGAAGCGCAGCGCATCAAGCTGGCCACCGAACTGCAAAGGGTGCAGCGCGGTGACACGCTGTATATCCTCGATGAGCCCACCACCGGACTGCATCCGTCGGATGTGGAAAAACTGGTGGTGCAGCTCGATGGACTGGTCGCATCGGGCAACACCGTACTCGTGGTGGAACATGATATGCGGGTGGTGGCGGGCAGCGACTGGGTGATGGATATCGGCCCGGGCGCCGGCGAGGAAGGTGGCCGCATCATATGCGCAGGTTCACCGCAGGAAGTGGCCGCGTGCGCGGAAAGCCGCACGGCGCCTTATCTCACGCGCTTTCTGGAGGGTGGATAGCTGCCGGGGATCGAAGTATCACGTTCGGGTTGCACTCAGTTGAAAGACTGCCTGAATTCGAGCGGCGACAGACGGGTCTTCTGCCGGAACAGCTTGTTGAACGATTGCGGATGCTCGAAGCCCAGCTGGTAGGCCACCTCTCCCACCGACAGGTTTGTAGTCGACAGGTAGTCCTTGGCGCGTTCAATCAATTTTTCATGGATAAGCTGCCGGGTGTTTTGTCCGGTCAGCGACCGCAGCAGATCACTCAGATACCTGGGTGACACATGTAGGTGGCCGGCCAGGTACTCCACTGTGGGCAGGCCTTTGTTCAGGGATTCCTCCTTGTCGAAATAATCGTTCAGCAGCTGTTCAAGCCGGGCCAGTAGGTCGTTGTTCACGGCTTTGCGGGTAATGAACTGGCGTTTGTAGAACCGGTTGCTGTAGTTGAGCAGCACTTCCAGATAAGACAGGACCACATCCTGACTGAAGTCGTCGATCGGCACCTCTAACTCGGCCTGGATATTTTGCAGCACACCCAGCATGGTGGCCTTTTCCCTGTCGGACAAATGGAGGGCTTCGTGTATATCGTAAGAAAAGAAACCGAACAGCCTGATCTGTTTGCCCAGCGGGTGATTGCGGATAAAGTCGGGATGAAAAAGCAGCGAAAAGCCGTAGTATTCCGTGTCGTCGCCCGCTATCGAGATGAGCTGGTTCGGCGCGGTAAACACCATGCCGCCTTCGTCGAAATCGTAATAGCCCTGTCCGTACCCAATCTTTCCCTTGAGTGTTCTTTTGTAGGATATCTTGTAGAAATTGAAGAGAAAGATGAGGGGCATGCTGTCGCGGTCGATCTTCATGGTGGTGTTATCGACGAGGCTCACCAGCGGATGCAGGGGCTTGGGCAGCCCCAGCATCCGGTGCAGTTCGGAGATGGAATCGATTTTTACCGGTTGGGTATCCTCCCTTTTCACGGTGCTAATTTATGGATTCGCCGAACACCATTTTCCCCATCTCTTTTACGGCTGCTTCAGCACCGATTTCCAGGCGACGGGCATACAGTGACTGGGCAAATTTGCCGGCCACATAGCGCAGCTGGTCTTTGCCGTCGGTGGCCGCATCATAAACCACTTCGGCTATCTTTTCTACCGGATCAAAACCGGCGGGGTTCATCAGCGTGAACAACTTCTGCAAGCCTTCCTCGTAGGCGGGGTGACGGGCCATATCGAGCGAGCGGCCGGCAAAATCGGTCACGATGCCGCCGGGAGCGATCGTTTTGATGCCGATGTTGTACAAACCCAGCTCAAAGGACATGGCTTCGCTCCAGCCTTCCAGCGCCCATTTGGTAGCATGATAGATCGAATCGAGCGGGAAGGTGACCAGTCCGCCGATGGAAGTGGTGGTAAGGAACAACCCGTGCTTTCTTTCCCGGAAATAAGGAATGAAAGCCTGGGTGACGCGGATGACGCCGAGCAGGTTGGTATTGATCTGTTTAACGATCTGGTCATCGCTGAGTGCTTCGAGTGCGCCGACCAGGCCGT
Source organism: Chitinophagaceae bacterium (assembly GCA_965200945.1). Lineage (GTDB taxonomy): Bacteria > Bacteroidota > Bacteroidia > Chitinophagales > Chitinophagaceae > JADCRZ01. Next base: position 5,969,858 of record OZ241749.1, on the reverse strand, counting down.
AGCCGGCGTTGTTGAGCACCACATCGACGGGGCCTTGCCGGAGTGCTGCAGCCACGGTTGCCTGTATCTGTTGCAGGTCAGTGACATCCATTGGCAGCACGGTGACCCGGTTGAGCAGGCTGAGCTCTGTTTCCTTTTCGGGATGGCGCATGGTGGCGATGACCGTCCAGCCCCGGCTGTGAAATAATCTGGTGGCTGCTTTTCCAAGCCCGGTGGAGGCTCCTGTAATGAAGATGGTGTGTGACATGTTATTGTTGTTTGTTCAGGATGTAAAAGTGGATCCCTTTGCGGAAGATCCTGTTGCCAAACCGAGCGGGATTGTATCCGAAACGACGAAGGAGAAAAAGAGTGGATTCGGGTTGCGGAAACGGGGCAGATAAAATTGCCGTTAAATTATTTTGATAATGCCTGCAAGCTGCGCTACATTTGGAACCCTGAATGGAGAGGTGCCAGAGTGGTTGAACGGGGCGGTCTCGAAAACCGTTGACTGTCACAGGTCCGGGGGTTCGAATCCCTCCCTCTCCGCAGATATACCTTGAAACCCACGCTCGGCGCGGGTTTCAAGATTTTCGAAATTACTCTTAGAGTAAAACAGAGTAAAGGGGTGCGGTTGTAAATGATAAACCCAAATTATCATGCAGTCCCTTATTTACAAAATTTATCCGATCGATCGCAATCTGAATCAGAAATGGTTTATTGAATTCGTACATCCCGTCACCAGAAAGAAGTTCAAGCGATACGGGAACTTCAACAAATTTTCAACCGTACGGGAAAAGTTGGCCGAATCGCAACGGGTGCTTCAAGAGATCCATGAAGAACTGAAAATAGCTCCAGTTGAGAAAGCAAATCTCTTTCCCGGCCTGAACATCCCCGATCTGATCATGCGCAAATTCGAAGAACGGGTCCTTTACTTACGCCCAAAAAGCGCATCCACTTACCAAACCAAAGTTCTGGAATTTGTACGATGGTACCGGCTGAACGCGCACAAAAAGCAGGTTGCTGACCTAGGCATCGGTGTAGCTTTCATCAAACATCTCAAGGAAACGAAACAGAACAATACAACCATCAATTCATACAGGTGCACAATCAAATCCATGTTCACCAGCTTAAAAAAAATCATTCCTGAAAATCCGTTCGAAGACGTTCAGAAACTCAAAGAGAGGCGCAAGAGCTTCATGTACTTCGATGAAGACATGCAGGTGGAACTGCGCAAAATCATTGCTGAAGAGGATTCCGAGTTATGGCTAGCATGCCAATGTCAGTACTATTTGCTACTCCGTCCAAATGAGCTCCGGACTATAAAGATTGGTTCATTCAATCTTCGTACTTCAAACCTCCGTGTCGAAGGGGAAATTTCAAAAAACTCTTTTACCCAAACTGTTATGATACCCGATGAGTTTATAAAGCAACTTTCTTTCATCGATAGGTATCCCCCTGATTTTTACTTATTTGGCAAAGATGGAGTACCTGGAAAGATCCCACACAGTAAGAAATTATTCCCTCAAAGACACCAAGATTTGCTCAAGCGTCACAAATACAACACCCGGGACTACAAGTTTTACTCCTGGAAGCATACCGGAGCTGTAATGTATTATCTGGCTACCGGTGACGTCAAAGGGCTGAAAGAACAAGGCCGCTGGCATAGCCTGGACATGGTAAACGAGTACCTGAAAAACCTAGGAGTCATGGATATCGATCGGGTCCGGTTCAATTTTCCTAAAATAGGAAGCCAGGTCCTAAGACCTGGCTCTTAAAGCGTTTCAACAGTATTGGAACTTGCTTTCTTTAAATGGTTTACGTCAACAGATTTTCAAGCGTTCGCAATCGATCGGAGAGAATCTTTAGGGTAAGAGCGGCACTTACAGACTCCTTTTGAGTTGAGTTCTTGCTGCCATGGACAAACATGTGAAAGATGCTGTAATTAATGGCTTCCCGGAAGTCTTGAAAGCCATTATCCAGATCAGTTTTCATTTCGAAGATCACTCCCACGATGTCCTCTTTTAGTTCAGCTGGTACGGATTCATTCATCTGTTGAAATTTAGATCGGGAAAATACTAAATTTTTTAGCGAATTAAAAACCCCATAAGTCAGATTATATTTTCCAAAGTTCCACCTTGGCGGGCTTCGTCAGTGGCAGTTGTAGACTGATCTTCCTGATCAGGTAGTTCGTCGATCCAATCCTTTTCTTTTTGCGAAGATTGAGATTCAACAGCATAGGCATGGAAAGCAGCACCTCCCGGGTTTCCTGCTTCGTACTGTCCTTCATGCGGATGTAATCTTTCCACCATACATTAAAAAGCCCGTCGGCACCATCCCAGGCAAGGCTGTAGTTGCCGACCCTGTTCTTGTTTACGTCGTAATTGTGCGAGCTGGCGAACGGATAGCCCCGGTTGCCCGCGGAAGTCTTCATGCCACGGTAAAACAGCAGCTTCGAAACAATCGTGTTGCTCACCAGCTTATTGTCGCTGCCCATATACGATCCCGACACGCCTACATTGGGCACGAAGTAATCATCCGGGAACTGAAAGTTTCGGGTGGGATAGAACTGGAACTTCGATGTAAGCACCGGCGGCATGGTGTTCTTCAACTCATACTGCGCCGGCGGAGCGTAATAATCGCCGAGGGCGCTTGTATATGGCAGCCAGAGATGAAAGGACAGGATGTTCTGCCACGAATACAGCATGCCGGTCTCCTGTACCATCCTCACGTCGCCGATCGCATTGCCTGTTCCCGGAAGATCAGTCTCACGGGTTACCGCCGGCTTACGGTTCACTCCTTGCATGGTTCCCGTACCGGCCAGGATCCTGTCGGTGAGATCTGGAAGATACTTTACACCCTTGCTGAGCGTCTCTTCCAAGGAAAAGTCTGCCAGCGCGATCGATGTCCAGTCATCATAATCTGTACTGTTTATGACGTTCTTGAACGCATCCAGGTGGATCTGGTCCTGAAAAGGATCCTTGTACAGGTAAAGACAAAACACCTTTTTCAAGGCCACTAGAAACTCTCCCACTTTCATGTCCGGTACATGGTTCTTCAGGTCAAGCTGCCGGTTGTTCCGGTTGACGAAGTACTGAGTAAAGATGGGATACCACTTATCCAGGCTGAAATTATTAAACAGCAGCAGCTTCTTGAGCTCGGCATCTGTTTCAAACACGTTGGTTTTAAGGTTCAGCGGGGCCAGGATCTTACGGAGCACATACGTCACATACAGAAAAGGCACCATTGTCAGCCTTCCATGCTTCAGCCCGGCTTCTGTGGTCTGATCAGTGACAACGACCTGGTCGACCATCTGGAAATCATTGTTCATGTACATATTGTACACGATGTCTTTGTTGAATCCGTCATCATGCTTCTGCAGCTCATTCTGGTAATGGTCGTTGTTGACCATTGTCGGGAAAACGTAGGGATATGTATCTACGTTGGACGATAGGGTATTTTTCGCGAGCAGCTTTATATCACTGGGATCGTTGAGGTTCTGATCAAAATTGACGACGTGATCCATCTTGTCAGCCACTTTGGTCGCATCAGCGTAAGCCGCAAAAGTGCTCACACCTACCAGCAGGTAGGCATTCACGTAAACCCGGTTAACATCCTTCAAGTTGAAGGTTGCCGTTGGAAAGATCAGCAGGCCATCAACCCATACTTCTACGGTGACCGATATCTGAATGCTGGCCGTATTCGAAATCTCGTCAGGAAAGTTGAGCATCGCCCGGTTCCGGGGAGTCAAAGGGATTTTGAAGGGAAAGGAGTAACTGCCATTTACTATGTCATCATCGAGGATGGTGTTGGTTATCTCCATGCTGATGACCGTATCCGGGTACAGGTCAAAAACCTGTCCGTCCTTTTTTATTTCCAGCATTGTTTACTGTTTGGTATATCCAATGTCATCAAAGCGGTACCTATATTCAAAACTCACGGCCAGGTAATCGGCTTTGTTCTTAATTAGCACGGAGCTGCTCAGTATGCGGATGGGCAAGAACCTGCCGTTGTTCACTTCGAAGATCTTCGGGCTGGCAAAGAATTCCTGCAACCACAGCCGATCTTCCGCAAGCCATTGGTTTGTGTTTACTTTGAACTTTCTGGTGGTAAGAATGCCCGTCTCGAAATATTGTCCATCCATCAGGCTGGTATCGGCTGATTGATAACGCTCAACAACGTCACTCTGCCGGTCCAGATTGATCTCTTCCACCATCCGGATACGCAGCGGATCCATGCCTCCCAAGCTGTTGAGAAAAAGGAACTCCCGGCCGTCCGGGTAACAGGCCTGATCGAGATCGAATCGGCGGATCTCCGTCAGTGTTCCCTGATCATCGATGTACACTTCGTAATGATCGACGGTCTTTCCAACCGGCACATACATGGGAATGTCGAGCTGATTATACCCTGCGGGAATGATGGAGCAGAATAAGAGCTGCGTTGAAAGGGTGAGCACGCCGGAATCGGTACCGTCCGTGTAATAGATCCGAAACCGCACACTCACCTGCGCGTCCAGGTAATCCAGATTCGTATTGTAGAAATACAAAAACACCTGCGTGGCTGTCCCGACCGACTGCACCTGTGGCATATTGGTCAAAAATCTTTGTGATGGACCGGCAAGATAGTCGAGCAGAGAAGTGCTGAAAGCGAGCTCCAGAGTAAGACCGGCCAGTAGTGCGATCGCAACTGTGGTATGGGTATCAAGTATTGTATCGTCTGCGGGGTTCAATTCGGTGATCTCAACCGAAAACTGCTTGACAATATTTGTGCAGGGCGAAACGAAACCCTGATTGTAAGCGGGCAAATCTGCGTCGATCAAGTTGGGAAGTGATCCAATAGATTGAATGATCCGTTTCAGGTTGAAGGAAACGTTGTTGCCTGAGTCCGGCGACATCCGCATAGTGGTGATTACATTGCTGGAGTAGATCACCTTCACCTGTAACGTGGCGGTTTCAGTAAGGTGCACTTTTATCCATGCATCATTGCGGGTTCCGACCAGCTCCGGAAGATCTTTTATGATTTGTATCGACATACTATGATGCATCGCCCGGATCCGCCGGGGGCGCGTCTGTGAGCTCGATGATAGTAAAATGCCTTTTCACACCTTGCGGCAGGGCATCAAAGCCGTCTTTGTTGAATATGATATCAAGGAAGATATTTTTGAGTACAGGTATGCAACCGGCCACTTCAAACGCAGTGATATCTTCCTGGGGTGTAAACTTTGCGATGGCTTGCGGCATAAACATGCGTTTTAAACCGGAGTAATAGTGGAAAAAAGCTTCCCATCCTGCCCGGTGACCAATTTACCGTCCACATCTGTGGTCAGCTTCAACGATACTTTTATGAAGAAAGCCGCAGAATAGGGCTCCAGCTGAACTGTGGTGCTTGTGCCGGCGAGTCCGACCTTCTTGCCGATTCCAGGCAATATGATTGTTTTACCTTCAGGGGTTTCGTTATAGACCGCAAAAATATTGGACGGAGTACTGGTGGCAATCTCTTCCTCCTTGCTGCCCTGCTCCTTGCCGGTGAACGTCTTCCATGAATCGAAAGAGCGGTCAGACTGCCATGTCACGGTAAACGCCTGAGCGGGGTTCAGGGGGCTTGCGTAGGTGTTATCTTGGAAGTCAGCCCAGTCTTTCGGATTGTCCGTGCTGTTTCCGTAACAGAATACCATCCGCTGTGTGGCGTTGTTTGAAACAAAAGTATTCCCTTTTACAAGGTTGTTGCCGATGTTCGCGACTTGGCCGTTTGGATAGTTTCGCTTGTTTAGGATCAGCTGCGCCTGGAAGTAGCCAAAAACTTTGTTTCTCTGCACTTCGCAATCACGTCCGCCGTTTATCAGTACTCCACTTGATCCGTTGTTATTATTAATTAGGATATTATCAAGCACTTTCATGCCTGAAAGGAAATTGTCGCCGTATATGGCATACGATTTTTCCTGATCCTCTCCGCCGGTGTAAACAAAGTCAGGGGCGCCCCTTGTTTCAAGTACAGTATTGCCCTGTACCAGTTTTTCCGTTGCTGCGCCTTCGTTTGTTGGATCGACCATATAGATGCCTCCGCCGTCGTCTTTCTTCCAGCAGGTTCCCTTTACTCTGTTGTTCAGGATGCGGCACCCATATTTGCTGGTCACGGAAATGCCGTCGTAGCCAATGTTCTCGACCTTGTTTGCCTGTATGAGCGGGTTATCGCTGTGGTTTACTGATATGCCAATATAGCTGAGATCCGCGCTGCGCCCCTCGCCCGGGACCATGCCGCAATTCTGCACTTTGTTGTTTTGGATCGTAAGATCGGTGCAGTCGCTCGCGTCGATGCCGTTGTTATCGGCCTTCGTTACAATGTTCCCGTCGATTGTTATGCTGTCGCCGTTGACCGCCATTCCGTTACCGCCTTGGTTGCGCATTTCCAGCCCCTGCAGCACAATCACCTGAGATCTGATCCAGTTCTCGGGATGATCCTGATCGCTTGTGTTTGTTCCTACCCGAACGCCGGTAATGTCAGCGCCGTCGAAGGCCATCTCCTGTACTGTGAGAAACTTCCGGCCGATCACGTCCATGTTGTAGAAATCAACGCCAGCCTTTACGGTGTGCTGGTCAGGCGTACCCCCGCCAAAATGCATATACAGTCTGTTGTTGGCTGTGTTGCTCAGGTTTGTGGGGTCGTAGTCATAAAACCAGTTCCCGAGCCCCAAGAGGGTCTCAATGTGGTTTGAAATGTAGAATCCGCCGTCCGGGTCGTTTCCGTATTGGAGAGAGTTGCCGTAGCCATAATCACCCAAGTACTGCAGGTTTGCGCCGGCCAGCTGCTGTATCAGGTTGTCGTCAATGATGTACCTGTTTTTGCGGCTGCGCAGGCGTGCATTGTTCTTAACGATTGGAAAGGGGATCTGTGAAACACCGGATCCGTTGATATAGCCCTGTCCGCCTGCTTCGTATGGAGCCCATTGCTGCTCCCGGGGCCACTTGCCCATATAGACCATCATGCCGTCGAGCTGTATGGTCAGGTGCAGATAGTAAAACGGGAAGGGAACAGAATAGACCCCGTTCCCTTCCGGCCGCCAGGCGCTGCTGCTGAGTGTTCGCATGCCTGTGAACACAGGCAGCGGGCCCGTTCCGTAACAGCCGTATGTGATGGGATGTTCCGCTTCGCCGTCATACTGCGGGATGAGGGCGCTTTCGAAAACGTCACCTCGTTTAAACAACATCTGCGAGCCAGGCATTACAGTCAGGTTGTTCTGCGGATCATTATGCCGGCCGACGGTCGTCGGTGCCTGCATAGATCCGCTGTTATTCGGCAGGCCCGACGTTGAGAAAAATAGGTCTGCCATTTATACAGTTTTGAGGTAGTTGTAGATTTCCGTTTCGCCCAAGGGGCTATCGCGGATAAGGAATTCTTTGTACTCGATGTGCGAAGCGTTTCCATTTCCGTTGTCGCTGTAATTGTTTGCCAGCACTAGCGTGCCGGTCAGCGTGGAAGTGAGATTTCCGGTAGCTACGTCGCCTTCATTTACCTGTGATTTTGAATTTTCGCCATCGAACAGACACCGCACAATCGCGTACTGATCAATCGGGATAGGAGCTGCGAGGTTGGCAAAGTTTCCTGTGTTGCCTCCCATGCCGAGATATTTTCCTGTTTGATCGGGCACCATGTAGGCATAAAGCTGATCACTTGCAACCTGAACCTTGTTTGCAAACAGAATATTTCCCTGGTCGTCGCCGTATACCTTCGCTTTAGCGTAAATAAACAGAGGCCCGTTTTTAACCAGTGGTTGCCACATGCGCGGACCCGATTCAAACAAAATACTGTTGCCGGTATAGACCGGCTGAAACCCCGCATTTGCCGGATCATCAATGAAGTCGCGGCCGCTGCCCAAGAAGTCAGCCCAACGTGTGACCTTGTGCGTAGTGGCATCGCTGGTGACCGTCTGCGCTTTGTTTGCCCTGTACCAGCCAATCGTATGCCCGTCAAGAAGCACAGAAGGGCCCTGTATAGTGATGGCTTCCAGTGCTGCTAATCGCGCAAGTATTGATGGAGTTTGATCAGGAGGAAGGGGTATTGTTTCCGTCAGGAAAGCATACAGCTTCGCCATTGTATCACCTCCGGATCCCACTCCATCTTTTAGACCGTCTATCGCATCCAATATACTTTGAGTGATCGCCTGCCGTTGGTCAGTTGTCAACAAATTATTTATTATGGCAAGAGGAAAGTTTTCAAGGGGAAGTTGTGATAAACGAGGCATGTTGTCGAGTTAAATGATTGAATACTTCGTGGGAGATCTTACAAATTTCACCAGCGGCAACTTTGCATAAAAGAACTAATGTGTTCATCCAATCGCCGCGCTTCGGCGCACATCATCGACATCGTTCTTTACGCTTTCAAATTCACTGTATACCACTTTTGCATGCACCTCGGTTGGGAAGCCTTCCAATGCCTGAATAAATCGCTGCATCGTGCTTTCGGAAATAGTTGAAGTAAATGTTGGCAGGCCACCGGTGGGCGTGGTGGTAAAGCCACCATCAGCAAAACCACGCTGCCGGATGTACTCCAGCTGGTGGATAACCTTTCCGTACTGGGGGTGATCGGTCATCCACTGAGGTGATACCCATTCGTTCGCATGTACCACGCCGGCAACGGTGTGTCCGGAGCTGTCCTTGAATCCTAGGCCTTTACCTGTTCGACCACCATCGTAGAACTGTGTCTGGTTGATTTTAGCCACCCCAAGAGTAGCACGACCGACGGCGAGAGCAGCCTGGATAGCGCCTAGGACGTTACCAGCTCCGGGAATAATGGCGTTGAGTGCATTACGGTTTGCGTTGGTGAAGATTCCGGAGATCTCTTCCTGTAGGTTTATAAAGATCCTGGCCACACTGAACGCCTTAATCAGGCCGGCGTTCTTTTTCCGGGCGGCTTCATCTTGTGACAGTGCATCGATCGCGAAATCCAAACCATCCTGAACGGTGTTTTTGACCTGATCCTCGACCAGCTTCTTGCCGGCGGCATGCTTTTCCGCCGCTTTGATTCGGGCGTCAGCGATCGCGTTGTCCTGCTCGATGGTGCTCTTGCCGTTCTCCTGGTTGATCTTCTGCAGCTCCAGGTTCTTGTTCAGCTCCAGCGCGATCTCGGCATCGGCAGCATTCTGCTTGATCTGGTCGATTTCTTCCTGTGTGCCGGCGGCCGCGGCTTTCTTGGCCTCATTCTCCCGGATCGCATTTATGAGGGTGTCATAATAAAGATTGACAGAGTCTACTTCATTTTTGTAGTAATCCTCCTTCTCTTTTTTAAGCTGCTCATCCGATTTTAAAGCATCCGCTTTGCGCTTGTCTTCATATTTCTGGTTGATGTCAGCCAGTGTGTTCATGTGCTGAGCAAAAGATGCTTCCTCGAACGCATAGTACTCGTCCCGGATCTTTGCTTCACTAACCCCCCGTGAACGCAGATCATTTACGCGCTTCACAAATGCTGCCTGCTCCCGTTCATATCGAAGGTTCTCCTGGTCAACATCCTTATCCTTCCCATCCGGCCGGGCGTTCACCAAAGCGTCATCCACCTGATTCTGTAAATCTTCCAAGTCTTTTTGCAACTCTAATTTTTTCTGCTTTGCCTTCTCCGCTGCCTTCGCGTCTGCTTCGGACTGCGCAAGCTTTTTCCCTTTGACCTTGGCCTTCTCAACCTGCTTCTCTGTGTCCTGATCATCTTCCTTGTCAGCGACAGCCTTCTGCTTATCTTTTACCGCTTTGTAACTGGTTTCATAGGCATTACGGACGTCTGTACCGAGCTGGCCGAACGTTCCCTTCAGATTATCAACACCGGATCTTATCTGGTCCAGATCAAGCGTAAACACCCCTTTGAGAATGTCGCCGACATTGGAAAACACATTCACGAAGAAATCTTTCAGGCTTGTGAAGGCTGTGATCACCGCGGTGACCGTACCGGATCCACGGGCCACCAGTTCGTTGAACACACTGATCGCATCCCGAACAAATGAAACAACCACCTGGATCGCCTTTCCGACGTATGTGAACCCTTTAGTGATCCCATCAATCAGCAGCTGGGATATGCTCACCTTGTCATTGAACAGGCCGAAGCTGGCCAGCAGCTGCTTTACCTGGTCCCACACCTGCCCGAACACTTTGAAAACAGCCGAGAAGACATCCACGACGGGCTGACTGCGCTCGATCAGGTCAGAAAGGAAGTTACCCAGCGCTGAGATGACCGGTGTAAGCCGGCTGCCGATCGCCTCTTTTACATTGTCAAAAATGTTGGCAAACCGCTGCCAGCCGGTCGTGCCGCTTTCAGCCACTACTTTCGCCTGGCCGCCTACAGCCGCCGTAAGACCATCACTGATGATTCGCAGCCTCTCCTGCTCGCTGCCGGCATCTTTGACGGAAATACCCAGCTTCTTCAGCGCATCTCCATTGCCAGACAGTGATTTTCCAACAGCATCGGAAGCTGTCTCCAGATCGACGCCTTTGGCCGTGGCCAAGTCGAGGATCAGCGGTGTGAGTTTCTGGATCTCATCCCCCTCTTTCGTGTAAAGCCCGAGCCGGGTTTGCGCTTTTACGATATCATCATCATCGAAAAGGCCTTTGAGGCTCTTTTGCAGCTCGCCTGCCTGATCCTGCAGCTTGGCAGTGGCTTCCGTATTACCATCCAAGGCCTGTGTCAGCTGGGCGGATGCCTTGGCTGCATCATTGGACTGTGCCACACTTTCCTCAAAAAATGACTTTACGCCGGAAGCGGCGCCTTTAATGAGATCGAGAAAAGCCCCACCGGTGAAAAAGCCCAAGCCAGCAGAAAGTGATCGAGTGAAAACATTGCCGCTAGCCCCCGCATCAGCGAGGTTTTTATCGACCGCCTTCACCGAATCGGAGATCGTCTTCAGCTGGGTATTGACGTTGCGCAGCTCGGCAGCTTTCGCCGTGAATTCTGCGGTATCCGTTGGCAACTGCTTCAGCTCCCGCCGGAGCTGCTTGGCGGACGTTTCGAGCTCCTTGATGGAACTGCCGGCCTTTTGACCATTGATCTCGACATCGACTTGTACTTTATCCTGGCGTACAGACATGATATTGTTTTAAATGAAAAATCCCATCTTTTGAATGGGATTTTTCGTTTTTCATGATCCCATGGGGATCTACTTTTTTGCCTTATCCGTTGCATCGGAAACACGCTCTACATATGCGCTACCGGCTGCAATGAGTGCCTCACAGTCATCGTCAGTGAGATACTCAGCTACGAACTCGTGCAATCCTTTCCCGGGGACAACCTGGGCCCACTTGACAGGGGCTTCAGTCGTCAGCCGGTACTTCTTTTTATTGAACATGGTAAAAAGATTATGCGGTGATCAAAGTTGTTTTGAACTATCCGAGGGGCGAAGCATCATTGCCCCATACCAGACCCTTGATGATCGGAAAACCAACGCCCATCTTGAAATCGCCCAGTACTTCAATGATCCTTCTGTTAACCTGGAAGCGCAGGTTGAAATCCTTGTCTTCGCCGGTTCCATCGATCAGGCGTTTCAGATTGTCGCGTGTGGTAATGATCAGACTGTCCTTGCCATTCATGGCCGGAACGGGGATCATTTGGGTGTTGGTGCCGTCGATCGTTGCAGTCACCATCTCCTTGCCCGGGGCATTGTAATCCGTGTTTGCGCCAAATTCACTCCGGTAATCCCTTTTGTACCAGCGCAGACGGTCGGCACCCATCAGCATGATCAGATCTTCCTCTTTGAAATCCTGGTCGATATTGTCATAGGTAGCTTCGACCATTTCCCGAATGTTGGAGGGAGTCAGAGGACCAGAATGAAAAGGATTATCGATCAGATTTCCAGCCAGAGCCATCAAGTATTGCGTCAGGATTCCATCAAAGGTATTGATGGCAGCACCAGCCGTACCAGGTGTGGGAGCCACGAACTGGCCAAGGATCAACACCTTGCGCAGATCTTTTTTGATGCGCTTCATGATATAGTCGAAAATATACCCTTCGAGCAGTTGCTGTCCTTCAGGCAAAGAGCCATCAATGCGTGCACCTTCCCAGGTCCTTTCCAGATCGACTGGATCAAGCTCCATATCCACCTTTATGCGCCGCAGCTTCAGGATGTTCGGCAGGAACTTCACATCCCCTTTCGGAGTCCATGGCTTTTGGTAGGCCTGGATGATCTCCGTGAGCTGTACTTCCGTGAGCACATACTCATCTTTGATCCCGGCGATGGTTTGGAAAAGCTGCATTTCATGATCACGCTCGATCAGGGTAGAATAGAGCTCGTCGGAACGCTCCCGGTGGTAAGCCCCGAGGCTGGCCGTTAATGCGGTGATATCGATACCTGGCATTGTATGAAAGTTTACTTGGTTGAGAATTTGGATTAAATCGGTGAGCTATGCAGTTTTCCGGTGCTTTTTGTTCCAAGGCTGGCTCCAGAACTGATCCTCACTTTTCGGATTCTTGGCACCGTTCGAATCTTCACCGGGCACGACATCGGTATGCTCGGCGAGGGGCTTCTTTTTATATGCCTCGAACTCATCCGAAAGCTTTTTGAGCTGTCCGTGCAGATCATCGTTTTCAGCCTGCAGCTGATCCGGCGTCTTACCGTTGGATTGCTGTCCGGTTGATGCTTCCACGGGCGGGTTTACCGGAGCATCACCGGTGGTATCTTCCGGCTTAACAATGGCAGTGATCAAGCCATCAGAGATGGTAAGCACCCATCCGTCATATGGGCCATCAGCGATCGTGTGATCGCCATCAGGTGCCACAGATTCGCTTCCATCTTCGGCCACAACATACACCTCATCGCCTACTGCAGGATCCTCGTTTTCTGCCTGAATCCGGATATTGTTTCCATCAGCAGTAGAGGCGTCAATTGTAGATAATGCCGCACTCTGAAATGCAGCAGCAAGCCTTCCGAATAAGCCTTTTGGCTTCATAGTCTTTTTTGCCATCGGTATTTTTGATTGGCGCTGCTTGTATGCAGCGTATTTGTCGAGGAATGGTTTGAACTTATCAGGATGCTTGTCCACAAACTGCCAGATATCCGGATTTTCATCCAGAAAGCCGGCGATACGAACTGCAAATTGCTCGGAGTTGAAATTGACACCAGAGAACAGGCCTCCGGGGTTGGCGGCCGGCTCGTCTACGACATCCGTGGCCAGCAGTTTATCGATGGAAGCGAAAGTAGGACCATCACCGGGATTCCCTCCCTTTTGCTTTTGTCCGTCCTCATCGTAGTGGTAAAAATCCTTATACATGAATACGATGGACGTACCGAACATGTCCGGGTTCTTTTGTGCCATCGCAAGCACATAGGAATATAGGTCCCCCCCAGGGGCATCCTTAGACAGCTCGTCGAGTTGGAGATCTGCGATCGCCTTGATGCCGGACACGCGAAAATTGGTAAACCTGCCCAAATAAGTGCCAAGGGCTTCGCTGCTCATAGTGGGATGACCAAACCTGCATTTCAGACCGGTCTGCCATTCATTGCCCAGCCGAACCACATCTTCGATAAAACTCTGCTCCAGCATCACATCATGCCCTTTCGCCTCGCCGGCGGTGCAGACGGACACATCGCGGATGATGCCTTTTTCGGCATCAACTTTTAAATCGGGTTGCTCAAAATTGATATCGGTTTTGAACCAGCGGGGAGTGCCGGACTTGAAGAAGATATTGTCTTTGCGCTTGCTCATTTGATGGTACAAACTTGCAAAGAATCCAAGGGGCAAAAAAGAACGAAAGTGTGTAGGGGTTTACGCTACGACGACCTTTCGCTTGCGAGTGCGGATGTGACTCATACGTGCAGCGATGATGTCATAAAGCTCGGGATCGACCTGGTGGCGAAGAAAGAAGTTTTTGATGGCGGTTTCCTGCTTTATGCCGGCCTGCATCTGGGCATCTACATAGGTGTGCAGTAACAAATGGAATTGCTTCTCGAAAAAACACCCAAGGTCAAAAGCATTTTGGAAGCGCTGAAAGTATGGTGCAAGACGGTGGGAGATGTTCATTTTGACAGTCTCGCCCCGCATGCGCTCGGGGAAGAGCTCTGCCTGGGCGTATGAGAGCAAAATGCTTTGGATCTCTTTTCCAAAGATGTTGTTCTCATGGGCCACAATCGGTTCGGGACCATGGAGGGAAATCAGGAGCGATTTCACATGGGGCAAGACTGGAATTTCGATAGTTACCATAGTAATACATGTTATACAAATATAATAAAAAGTAAACTTTGTATAATAATAAGGCAACTATTCTATTTCCAAAAAGAAGGATCCCTACAGTATGGCTGTGTACTGATATTTAGCGGGTTGGAAATCTCAAACTCACATCTCCAGCCAAAGGCGTTATCAATGAGCAGATTGTCGATCGGATCGATATTGACCTTATTCAGGTTGAAAGTCAAAAATTTCTTGTTTAGCCCTTTGTTGTCAATATGCATTTGACCGAGCACCTGCAGAACCGCAGCATATGTGGTATCCATCGCTTTATCCTGGGCCGCCCAATCGTCTTTCGCGGGATCCTCCAAAACAACGAACGCCGATTTAAAGTCAGTCTGGGTGTTGCTGGCCCCGTAATCATCAAGGTGAACAAACGGCCATTCCAGGAAGAAGAGCGGATATTTTACCCGGCCACGCAGATCGCTCAAAAGCCGCTCGCTCACGATCTTTTCTGTTCCCCCTGTTTCAAAGAACTTGAAGTAGATCGTATTGCTGGTCAGCGTGCGAAAATATTGTACAAATCCTGCAAAGTCCTGAATAAACTGCATACATGAATCTTTAAGCTGTTTGCTCTTCCTGCTCGTATTTTTTCCGTGTCAGGTAATAACAGCAGGTATGAAGGAACTGGTGCTTAACCTGGTCAAAATCGCCGAAGACCTTTTGCTCAGCCAGATCGTAAATCACCCCTATCCAACCGTAATCCGGTTTCGGTACCTTCTTGCGCCCGAAGTCTTTCTTTTTGGGTTCGGCAGTTAGCTCCTCTTTTTGTTTGAAGAGCACTTCGTACTGTTTATGAATGTATTTCTTGCTGCCCATCCAGTAGAGCAACAGGGCGTTCTTTATGCCCTGGTCCAGATCAGCAAAAGCAGCTGCCCTTTCGTGTCCCCGGCTGGTGCTGAAATGTTCCCGCGGATCTCCTTCTACCCTCTGCAGGGCAGGAAAAGCTTCACTGCCAGCCTGCCGGGCCAGACAGCCGAAAACACGGTCTAACCAGGTTGGGTCCCGAGTGTTCATAAACCGCTGGAAATAGTCGTCAGCGAAAGCGAAAGCGATGATACTTTCCTTTTTCAGGTTGTCTTCCGGCATGTGGTACTCCACATCTTTATGCATGAATCTGCGAACCACGCTGCGGCCGGTGAAATCAGCAAACAACCAGTCAACTGTCTGGAAGAGGTCCCATTTTTGAAAATCCGTTAGCCGGCTGTAATACTTCATTACTGCAGGAAGCAAAACGGTAAGAGCTGTTCCCTTCCTGGTCATCAAGGTCTCAGGAGGCCCAAAGATCAGCGGCGCCACTTGAATCAGATCATCACCGGTGATCTCGTCCCATGAAGATGGCATCTGATAAGTCCGCTTGTTAAAAGTGACGGTGTTCATAGCCCTTTTCTTACAAAATATTTTTCCGTATAGTCGCGATAACCGATTTCAAACTTTTGGCATAATCGGGATCCGTTGCATAACCAGCCTTTGCGATGGCATCAGCGAACTTTTCCGGGTCCTGTTTAACCCCGAGAGCGGCGGCATATCGGGGATTATTGATGAAAAACCTGGTGTGATCTATAAAACAGTCGGCCGGAGTACTGTACTTCCGGAAGTAATCTTTGACTATATACCGGAAATATTTCTGACCATTTCGAATTACCGGAGTGATAGAGATGATGACAGGAAATTTTGCGTTCGCCACTCGCAGGTATTCATTTGTTTGGATCAATTGCTCATTGCCATTGATGCCGTCAGTGTCTTTGACACCGAAGAACATGTTACCAGGTGCGGCCTCTCCCCAGCCGCTCTCCAGCGCTGCCTGGGCGAGCACTACGAGTGCAGAGATACCGGTGGCCTCTTGAGTTTTCAGTGCCTCCGGATAGTACCTGGTAACAAAGTCTTTCGGTTTCAAGATAAAAGTTTGATGGTGATTAAGCCGGCTGGTTGGCCAGGGTTGTCTCATCGTCCTGTACGGGCTCTGCTTCCATGGAATCCTGGTACTGCCAGTCGTAGCCATCCTTCTGTAGAGAGGTCTCGAAAAGCATCGAGCCGTCATTGAAGGTGTACGCGATATCGAGCTTGCCAGCCAGATTGTTTTGCTCAGCGGCCACCTTGGTAACAACGAGCCGCACGACCTGCTTGGTGGTCGGTATCACCAGCACGATGCGGTCGTTTTCCTTGAAGGTGCCGTTCTCATCAAGAAAACCCTCGATAGCCAGATCCCTTTTCTTACCCGTGTCAGTGAGCGACTTTACAAAATCGGCCAGACTTTTTTTTGCTTCTGCCATAACAGTGATTTATATAGTGTGTGAATAGAAAGATAGATTCTGCGATCAACCGGGCGGCTGTGGTTAAGCAGCGATACCCAGGTCGATCTTTTTGGCCATGAGCCTGGTCTGTACAGCTGTATCAGCAACGGACTCCTTGACTTCCTTGTTTGCGTCGGCAGCTGACAGCTGGGTGTAAGAGCTGGCGAATTTGTAGATCTCGCCATTCTGCCTTTTTGCACTCATGCCACGAACCTCGTTTACGTAACAGGCTATGCGTTCCGCAGGCGTAGACAAGTGCAGGCAGATGCTTGTGTTTTGCATTTCGGCGATCACTTTGTCGATTTTTTCGATCACGTCTGCCCGGTACTTATCGATGATCTTGTCGACGAAATCAGGGGTCACGGCTTTAATCAAATCCGGTAAAGGGCCTTTGACCAGGTCGCGAACGAACTGTCCCTTTTCGATCCCTTCGTCTGCATGCGAGATCATCCAGTCTTCAACTTTTTCGGCGTTGCCAAACAGCATCACGAAAAATGCACCAATACTTTTAAGGATGTCTTTGAATTTCATTGTTTTGATTTTTTGTATTTGTTAATAAGAGAATCAATTTGTTTGTAGCCAGCATTGACAATGGCCTTCCCGGTGTCAAGTCTGGCTTTGCTGCTATCCAGTATCTTTTTCATTGTAAGCGAATCCTTCACCGGTCTTGTGCGGGTACTGTCTTTTAACGCACTGTCTTGATAATATGGGATGGCTATAAAGCAGAACCCTATAAAGAAGAAGGATAGTTTCATTGTATTGCCTTTTTTAACAAGGTCCGATTGCTTTGCAGAATTTTTCTGTTTGCATCGGAATTGTATTTTAAAATATAAATAGCCTGCATAAGACTATCAATGCGTCGGTAATTATCCTCACGCTGTTGAACAAGAAGTCGATTGTAGCTATCATCCTTCTCCTTGCTCTTTTCGTTCCATGTAATGAGTAACCGAGTATTTTCCCTTGATACACTATCTCTCTCGCCTCTTAGCATATCCCGTTCATTTACCACCTTATCATACATTCGGGCTTTGTAATCGTCACTGCTTACCCATGACCTAACTAAGGCTCCAAATAAACCACCAACAGCTAAAACCATTAGCCCTACAAACCACTTTGATAATTGAATGGCACTTCTTCCGTCTGGCATCTCATTGTATTATTGCATTTACTTTCCCCTTGTACAAAAACGCGTTTCTGTTTCTGATCATTACCGCTCCGTAGTTCCCAGGCACTGTCACTGCTTTTGGCAAAGGCTTCCCGCGATCGTCCATCCACGATCCGTCATTGTAGAAAGTCACCGGCACAGAACTGGGATTCGTAATGAGCCGTACATAATCGTCCGCTGCTGCGTACTGTACATTCGTCACTTCCTGCATGCTCACGCTGTCGATCATGAACCAGGGACACAGGAAGCTGCTGTCTGTTCTTATTTCCAGGTAGGCGACGCTGAGCGAGGATGTTGGCGTAAAAAGCCTATCTATCGTCTGGGCGTACCTGAATCCGTACACCAGGTTGTTCTCCGGCGATGCATAGCCATCGC
This sequence comes from Chitinophagaceae bacterium, assembly GCA_965200945.1. GTDB lineage: Bacteria > Bacteroidota > Bacteroidia > Chitinophagales > Chitinophagaceae > JADCRZ01. The sequence continues at coordinate 5,951,856 of OZ241749.1, read as the reverse complement.
CTCCGTTGCTGAACATGGTGAGTTGAAAAGGGACAAGGTCTGCAGGGCACTGCAGCTTGAAGCGGATCCTATAAGTGTGGCCAGCTAAAAAGGTCGGCGTGCCGGTCTCCCGGTAGAGAAGCACACTCAGAGATTCCGCCGAACTGCTGCCGGTGTACGTCGCTTTGAGAGCTCCGCCCTGAATACCGTGAGATGCCCAGCTGTGGTTAATTACAGAGGCGTTACGATTCCGCACGTCGTTGATGTTGCTGGTAAAGGCTCCATTTGGATACATCTCCGGGCCAGTGAGTGAATACGTGTAGGGCACTTCGATCAAACCGCCCACACTGCCGGTATCCTTGCCAAGGCGCTGCAGGTCCGAGAGCCGATAAGCGACATCCCTCCGGTAATAGTAGGTACTGTCATTGCTTGTGCAGCTGCTGCAGTCCGAGCCTGCAGGTACATAGCGCCACGACACACGCAGGAAGTTCTGATCCTGATACGGCTTCCAGAACCGGTTTCCCTTCAGGTATCCGAAATTGAAAGCATCCGCACTGTCGCGGCGGGTGTTTATCCAGAACAGGGCGTTGTAATCGTTGCCCTGCAGGATGTTGATCGTCGGCTTCCGGCTCGTGGAGACGAACGTGTTGTTTATCACAAAAAAGTCGTAGATCGGATTGCCGGGAAAGTTGATGTCGTGAAGTGCGCCGGCAGACTGTTTGCGGGTATTGAAAAAGATGTTGTTGCTGGCGATCACGAAACGAGAGTTGTGTAATCCCAGCCCTTCGCCCGATGTATTCGCTACGACGTTGCTGTCTATCAGCACATGCTCGCTGAGGTCATCCAGGCCAACACCGTTCATGGTATTGTCGTTGTCGTTGGCATAGTTGCTGGCTCCATGTTTATTACCCCGGCCGTTGATGATGCGATTGCCACGGAAAATGCGGTTGTTGCCGGGGCCAGAGGTGTAAACGCCAGCGCCATCATCGAAGAGCAAGCCGAAATTCGATACGTCGTTATAACTGATATTCCAGTCGCTGCCGGTGGCCACAATCCCGTTATAGCCACAACTGTCGATCCGGTTGCGAAGTAACTTTACAGAAAACCCATTTATGAAGGGGCCCTGGTTGGCCAGGTTTCCGTTACCGGCCAGGGTATACCACATGCCGGTGTTCTTGAACACGTTGTCGGTGGCCTCGGAATAATCGCAGAAAGGCGAAATGTCCAGCGAACGGATGGCAGTGTAATTGGTGAGGCCATTGTCGAAAGTCGAGTATGGGCACTGATCCATCTTCACGCCTACGCCGCCACTGTACATTGCTTCGCAGTTTGTCAGGACGATGTGGTTGCTGGCAACTGCATAAAAGGTGTAGCTGTTCGCTCCTTGAAAAGAGATGTTGCGGATGGTGATGTAACTGCTGTTTTTGATCTTTACCAGCGTGTCCACTGTCGCCATGCGTACTCCCAGGGAGGAAGGATCCGTAGTGCTGTACAGGCTGATACCTGAACCGTCGGCATACCACTCGTTTTGCTGATCGAGCGTGCGGGGATCGTTTTGAATGAAGTAGCCAAAATTGTCGATTACTTCACCGCCCATCTCATCCGGTATTCCAGGATAACCGAAAGTTCCGCCGGAGTGATAAGTAACAGGATACCTGTTCAGCATCCACCGTACGTTCCGGATACAGATCTCGGCACCTACCCAGTTGGTAATGGCACCGGCGGGATAGTCGTTATCGGTTATGCTTACAAAGCCGTTATGCTGCTCAAAATGGAGAAACCCGCTGTCGTACTGATTTACGTTCGGCCAGCGCCCCCGGTCCTGCATTTTGCCTTGAACCACCACCGCATTTACCCGGCCGGATGTACTGTAGGTGCTGCGCCAGATGTTCGCTCCCTGGTTTGTCCAGCTGTTCAGGTTGGCAAAACTGGTGAATGTTGGAAGCGAGCCGGTCCCATAGGCATCGATGATGATAGGGTTGCTTGCAGATCCGCTTCGACTGATGTTCAGGATGCCGGTAAAATTCTCACCCCGTTTAAAATAAAATCCGTCGCCGGGGCTTGCGCTGTTGATCAGCGTGTTCGCGGTGGCCAGCGACTGCTTGGGCTGCGCCTGCGTGCCCGGGTTCGCATCGTTTCCGCTTAGCAGGCTGAAATAATAATCGTTCGCCAGCGCGGGCAATGACCAAAACAGGAATATGGTTATCAGGAATTTCATAAGGACTCTGTGTGATAAGGGAATCGGTATGTACCTGGTGGCAGCGTGAAGGATCCGGTGGAAGCAAGGGTAAAGCCGATGGTGGTAACGCTGACCACCTTAATACCCGGGGCGGTCTGGCCGATCGCCGGCGTCACGCTCGGAGGATTCGCGTAAACTGTTCCTCCGAAGCTGACAAGTACCAGCTGGGTATTGTCCGACGGTGAAATTGTTATGGAAACAATAAGCTGGACCACACCCGCCCGGTCCGTTGAGCCAGGGTCAAGCGATGCGGACGCATTCGAGCTTATGTTGCTGCCTGCTTGCACTGTGGGAGTAAACCGTTCTCCCCTTAGAAAGAGCTTTCCATCGACAACCTCGAACGTTTTACCCGATGTTGGAAAGATATTGTTCTGTGCGCTGTCACGGGATATCTGAGCAACAGCAGTCTTGGTTTGAGGATCATTGGGATTGAAGCTACCTCCGGAAATCGGGATATCACCTGTTCCGAGGATGGAAATACCATTGATGGTTTTGAGATTACTTCCACTGATCAAAGCAGCCTGTTTGGCATCGAGCGCTGGCTGCAGGCCAGTGATCCTGTTGATAGGCAGATTGCCGCTGCTGTAAACCAGGTTCATGATATCGCTAAAGTTGAACCTCCGCACATTGTAGTGTCCAGTATTATCCGAGGGAACTCCACCCAAAACCCAGATACTCGGCAGGCTTCCATTTGAATTTACATTTCCTGTGTAGAGTTGATAATTCCCGATCTCATCAAACGGCGGCATAAATGAAATCAAAGTGAAAGCGAGTATGATAGAAAGGTTCTTCATATCAAAAGGTTATTTCATTACCTAAATTATCTGTAATCGCGTGACCATTCTCATCGGTGATTGCGTTGGGGTTTGAAGTGACAGGATAAAAGAATTCACCTCTATCCAAATCCTGATTCCCTCCATAGATGTATACCCCTTCAGAAATAATTTCATCTGGATGAAGACTGTTACCCGGAGCATCCTTTATGTAGGATCTGTTCGGATTTCCAAGCAGTGTTACAAAGGCAACACTCTCCAGACCCCAATCCATGATCCGGCCGGGCACTCTCGGCACAACACAATTACCTTGGTTTGATCGGATGTTAGCCATCTATGATATTTGAATTGCCGTTAAGATTGACTCGTTTTGCTCCGGTATAAAAGTTGGGTCCAACCCTTCCTTTAACGATGCTGGCAGCTGCGTTCACCTGCGGCTGGTCAACAAGAAATTCATTGTGCATGATGTTGATGGCGCCGGTACCTGCAGCTATAATCGCCGTGTTGGTGGATTTCCCACCGAGGGTGCCGGCTGCATTTGGTCCACCGGATTGACCTGCGTATCCTGCCCCTGCAGTATCATAAAATCCGGAGAGCATGTTACCCGTGATGGCGATCGTACCACTGCCCGCCAGATCCGCGAACTTGCCTTTGGAGTGAAACAGCGCTGATGAGGCAAGTTTGAAATTGCCCCAGAAAGAAGGATTGATCGTAAGTATCGGACTGTCAGATTGCGAAGTGTGCTGGCCCCCGATCATGTTGATAAACAAAGACTGGCCGGCTTCAACCACAATACAACGAGTACAGAAATCGCTTGAACATCCCGTAAACTCTCCCCATGGTTTGGACGGTGCTCCTGGCTGCCCATTTGTCCCGCCTGCAAAGTCCGGCGTATTGATGAAATGATAGTTGGTACCAACACCGAAAGCGAAGAGGTGCATGCACTTGATCAAATCCTCCCGACCGAATTCGAAAGCTGTTCCGTTTGCCAGTCCATACTGCCACAGCGGAGTGTTGTACGTGTACATCGCCCCCCAGTGAATATTTTCCAGTCTGTTCACATCTCCGCCGCCTTCTGTTCTCAGACCTTTGTAGAGCACCTGCCCGGTTATGTTTCTGAAGAGCCCCCTGTGCGACTGCTGTATGAGCAGTGCATGGTAAGAGTTTATGAATTCGCAATTTTCAACGGAGACGTTGTTGGTATGCGAACTGAAAAAAGTTGGTGGAAAAGGAATGGGAGACTCAGCGGATGGTCCAGCCTGTTCCGGATAAAACAGAACGCAACCCCGCAAAGCGCTGTTCGTTCGGCCTGTGATTGCAGCTTTCGCGTTTTCGTTGGCTTTATTGCGAAAGATATGCAATTCGGTTCCACCGCTGCCTAAAGGCATATCATGACCCGGGCCCCAGTATCCATTGTATTCACTGGTGTGTGAAGGCGCGTACTTGAAAGTGCCTTGCAGGGTCACATTCTCAGGAATGTCTATATCCTGATCTCTGACTGCGTACGGTTTTCCTCCCCCGTAAACAGTCCCTCCGGTGCCTTGCGCATCTTTCAACGCAGAATTAATTGCCAGGGAGCTGTCCAGGCTTGTATCGCCCGGATTCGCTCCCTGGTAATTTTCAATGAAGAAAGAACCTGGTTTGATAACTACCATCATAGGTATTTAAAGAGGTGTTACGGTGAGCAGGTCGACGCGACCACCATTGTTTCCCTGGAATTTGAGCAGCTTGTTCAGGCCTGAACGTGATTCGGTGTAGGTTACTTGAGTAGATCCTACAAGACCAGTGACAGCATTGCCGACGCGCCGCGCGATCAAGCGAATTGCTCCATTCGAGACGGTCACGTTTTTTGTATCCTGTCCACCTAAATCAGAAACGATCTGCAAAGCCCCTGCGGTTAAACTGGCACGGGTGAAAGACACAAGTGTAAACTTGGTTGTGTCAGTACTTTCGAACACTTCAAATGCTACCAGGTCGCCATCAGCCATCTGACTTATGTCCACATCGATGCCTGCTTCCAGGTTCCCAGTCGTGGCGCCGTTGATCCTGGCCACTGCATACCCTCCTTGTGAAGCAGGGGTCAGCAACAGCTGGTTCTGATTGATCGCACCTGTTCCGGTGAGGATTGTTATGGTACCTGCTTCCGGGGTATGACTTGCATATGCTTTGTCGGTATCGGTGAATGTGTCCCGGAAGATGTATGACGGTGCAGCCTGTGTAGTTGCGCTGGCCAGTGCGAAAGCGGAATCTGTAGTGGTTGTACCATTACCCGCCGCTTGAACACGGAAGTCGTATTCTGTGCCTGGATCGAGGTTTCCAACTTCGAATTCCAGCGCAGGAAGATTTTGGATCACCGTCCATACGGTTCCAACTTTTTGCATGAACCGGTAACTGGTTGCCCCTGTAACGGCGTTTGCAGTCAAGTGAATACTGTTCGGCCCGGTTGCAACTGCAGTCAACGTGGGTGTTGCCAGTGCTGCAGCGCCAGTAGGATAGAAGAAACTGCTTCTGTCCAGGCCTGCGCTTCCCCCAAATATGTACAGTCCTTCCGAGATCAATTCGTCAGGCTGTAGACTGTTTCCAGGGGCCCCCTTGATGTATGATCTGTTTGGATTGCCCAACAGTGTGATGAGCGCTACACCATCAAGATTCCAGTCCGCTATAGTTCCAGGGGTAATCGGAACTACCGCATTACCCTGGTTCGGTTTAATGTTGATCATTGTATTGTTTTGAAAATCTTAGCAGATGGTTTTTACTATCCGACGTACTGGACGTTGCCGTTTGAAATCGTATAGGCATGAGTAACGCCGCCATGAGTCAGCTCATAAGAAGCGCCACTGTAGGCTGAAGTGCCTTCAAAGCGGGACACTTCAGTTTGAGGATCGTCTACATCTGTTCGGATCGACAGAAGCAGCGGCTGGCCAGCATGAGAAGACAGCGTGTTGTATTTAGCGGTGTCGCCCGTTGCTGCACCGACAATCGTAACGCCAACACCGCCACTGGCATCCTGCTGGTAGTTGGTTCCGGATGTGAAGGTCATGACCTTCGTGTAGGTGACGGGGGCTACACCGGCCAGAGGAATAGCTCCTTCATAGAAATAACAGGGCTTTGTCCCTTCCGCCTGGAATGTGACATCCCAGCCATTTACATCACCTTGCTTCTGGCCGGTGTTACCGGTGGCCTTTTGGAGGCGCATACCGGCAATGATGCTACCCACCAGGGCGATCTGGTCATTGTTGTCAGCTACCAGTACCAGAAAGCGGGCGCCGATCGCGTTGTTGATCCATTTGTTACTGTCAGCTGCATATTTCGGCAGGGTGAACGGAATGGATTTAGAAAAGCCACCACCGACAGCATCAGCAATGTCATCCGTCAGGCCGGCCTTTGTCTCAGCAAAGGGAATGTCCTTCCAGTATTTGCCGGCTTTCAACACGATGTTGCCGGTGATAGTCCAATCTGCGTTTGCAACGGGAACCGATACCACATCATGCGTGTCCACCGCATACATCTTGGCGATACCGGGTGTGGCGGCGCCACATGGTCTGGTTAATTCTCCGAGTTCACACATTGTATTTCGATTTAAAAGTTGATTGTTAAACTGCGAAATGACCGCTTCCACGGCTGTTTCGCTTTCTTCTGTATGGCTGACTGACGCACCCGCTTACATTGCTTGGGTAAAGGGGATAATCAAGAGCGTTTGTCTCTATGTACAACCGCAGCTCGTTCAGGAACCGGTCCATCAGCCGGCCAGCCTGCGCCCTGGCTGCATCCTTCTCATCTTTTGCTGCTGCATTGCGGTTATTGATGCCGTCGTTGCGGCTGATGACCTGCACGCCATCACCGGTGATCTTAATCGCGATGAACGGCAAACCGTTGTAATATGCAGCCCAGGCCACTGCTTGCCGGATGTAAGGCAGCAAATTGGTGTTACCGGTAGAAATGTTGAGCGGGTTCGTGATGAGCTGGCTCTTCAGCTCATCAAACAGCGGCCGGCCGATCGCGTCGATGATAAACTCGTGTTCAGCCAGGCGGATATATGGGCGGAACGCCAGGTAAGCACGCCGGCTTTCTCCCGTTCCCAGGTATTCACTGAGCAGTTTTGAATCTGCTATGAAAAGATCCTTGTTGATGGTATAACTGGAGGAACCTGCCCACCCTGTGAACAGATCTTTGTGCAGCTCCAGGAATGCCAGCATCTTGTCGGCATAGCTGTCGCCCACGTTCAGGTGAGCAGCCCGCCGGCTTTCATATCGCCATTGCGGCGCCGCGGTGGCCGTTCCTTCTTTGCTCTGCTGCTGCATGATGCCAATATCACCGACGGACGTGTTCAGGAAAGGGAAAGCTTCATACAGGGCATAATTGGCCAGGGAACGTGCAATCAGTCGAAAGCAATCAAGCTTCAGCGTGTTGCTGAACATCTGCTCGAAGGTCTTGGTGGTGTTCGCCGGCGCATTGACCACCGAGCTGAAGTCTGCATATTGCTCCTGGCTCAGCAGGGGAATGATGTAATCGTTCTCCGCCTGCTCCACATACGGCAACAGCGTACTCCAGGTCGTTTGCCCATGGATATCGGCAAACAGTTTGAGATCGGCGGTATTGCGGAGTAGTGCCATTATGCAGCAACAGTATTTTGTACACCGGTGGGATTGGCATCGGTGGTCATGATTTCGAAGTCTTTGAATGAAAAGCTGATACTTGTATCCCACTTGTTGATCCTGGCCACATCGTACAGCCATTTGAACAGGATCTGCCGGGGGCGGGGAGTTTTCAGCGCTACATGGATGTTGTAGCTGTTCTTTTTTTCCGATCCGCTCGACAGCTTGCCGGTGGTGTCGTAACCGGCCAACGATGGATCAACACCGTTGGCGGACGACAGCGCCGTATTGCTATGAGAAAAGATGTCCTTGTATGCCTCGTCGTACAGTTCGCCCTTCAACGGCTCAATCTTCCACTCCGGATATTTCTTATCGTCACTGAACCGGGAGATGAAAGCTTTGCCGTGGTTGTCTGCTCCGGAGAGTAGTGCATCCAGCTCGGCCAGGATGCTATCCTCCTCCGCTTCACGGTCCTTCTCGGGGAACTGCTCAAAGTAACTCAGCGGGATCTTGATGTGCCAGCGGATATTGTACCCTTTGGTAAGGCCGGAAAGATGAAACACAGGTATCTGGTTCGACAGCCGGATCCACGTCTTCACACCCCACCATTGTGGGATGCCGTAATATTTTTGACCCGGGTAATACTGCTTGCCGTGCCAGATGAACTTAGCACCAGGGCTATCTGCATTAAAAGACCTCACTTTTTTAACCGTACTTTTCTTCGGATCGAGTGGCGCATCAGCATCATACTTTGCTTTGCCGCTCATGAAGTCTCCGAGGTAGTAATGTTCGATCCGTCCTGTGTTTGGATTGATCAGTTCAGCCCGGCAGTCTGTTGGATGCTGATGTCTGACACTGGCTACCTGCATGTCCCGCTGAAGTACACCTTCCAGGAAGAAATTACCTGTGTAGTAAAAGTCAGTAGCAAGCTTGTTCATGACTTCATCCACCTGGTTACGGTCGAGCCATTCCTGGATGATGGGATCTTCAACCGGCTGCAGCTTTGTTTTGTCATCTACGATCGTCCGGCGGAAGAGCCCGATGCCAGTACCGATGCAGAAATCAACGTTGGTGTTGAGCAACGGCATCTGGAGGTTGTTGTTCTTCGCAAGGTCGAGCAGGATTTGCGGTTCCTTGTCGATATCATCCCCGTTCTGCGAGTTAAACCACCGGGCCCAGATCTTATCCTTGCCTCCCTTGCTGCGCGAGCTGGCTGTTCTATCGGATGAGAACGACACAACGCTGGCCTCTTGCTGGCCACCAACCATGTAAACGCCTCCAGATAGCTGCTTTACCATTAGTGCCGTACCTCCATGCCGTTGAAATACAGGATTGAATCGATCAACACTGTCCTGGGCTTTTCTTTCTCCACGTCGTAAAGAAGCAGGGCACTTTTCTCTTTCAGATTGTACTTGAAACGGGTGCCTTCACTCCGCTCATGGTTGCCTTGCGGGTTCTTGACATGGTTCATGGCCCTCATTTTCCGCAAGCTGCCATCTGCTTTGCAGAACACCAGATTGTGAACGACCCTTTGGCCGTCCTTCTCTGTGATCTCCATTTGCGCCAGCATGACATTTCTGCTAATTTCCATTCAACCAGGTGTGTTTATAGGATACAAACTTACCCGGACAGGGCAGCGTAGAAAAGAACGAAAGTGTGCGAGGGTGTTTTGCCGGAAATTATGGGCGAAATGCAGGTTTGACGGCCCTTTACGACCATCATTTTTTTATCATGTGTCTGTTTCCACAGAGTAAGGTGCGCGCGCTTTGACGCGGTGGCAATTGCAAAAAGTGGTCGAGGGGGTGAAATATGAAAAAGGCCCCGCTTGTTGGGGCCAAGAGAAGGGCTGTCCGTGTATTCCTGCATGCGTTTGCAACCGCATACGGGCGACCATTTAAAGGTGTGGAGGCAACCAGTAGTTCTTATGGTCAGTACCATTGCGCTCTATCCCACGTCTGGCTCAAACGTCCATCTGACCTCACCTGTAGATAATAATGCTCTAGGGTTATAAAAACCCCATTTATGGTGGATTTATGCGGTTGAAATGAAATTAAGACATCTTACATTTAGATTAAAATAACTTAAATCAAATTGTTCAAGAAATACAAAAAACCAAAGAAGGTTAAAACCAAAGCAGAACCAACAAATACGGGCAGTACTATGACACCTGAAAAGCAAGAGCCTGAACAAACGAAAGAGAAGGCTGAACCAACAAATACTGGTAAAACTATGACACCTGAAATACAAGAGCCTGAACGAAGAAAACTGAAAATGGAGCAATATAATCTTATTACCGCAGCAGCAACTGCAATTATCGCAATCGCAGCTTTTTGCGTCTCACTTATGGATGGATGTGAAACTAGAAAACACAACAAACTATCTGTTGCTCCATTACTGGATTACAGTTCTACGCAGGGTGCCGTTCCCTTTCAACATGACTCAGGATTTTACAAAATAGACTTAGCAAACAAAGGCCTAGGACCTGCCATAATTTCAAAGTATGAAATTTTCTATAATGAGAAGCCTATTACTTCTGAGACAAGAGATGCAAACTTCAACGATTTACTAGCAATTGCAGTTGATGAGGCTATTTGCTATCATGGTCTGCATAAAACGGTGTACGCAAGATCCTTAAGTGAAGGATCAGTAATACAACCAAATGACACGCTTCGTTTGCTTGACGCATTTTTTATCGGACCAGATTCGGCAAACGTCCAAACTATGATTCAAAACCTCAAAAACTTAAACATTCGAATATCGTATACGTCAATCTATCATGACAAAATAGAGGTAATTAATCTCATTAAAAAGGACCCTTCGGGTGGTCACCGGAGATTTATGCCAGCCAACTATAATTATTTTCGAAGCATTTATCCACATAATCACCCAAGTAATTAATCTTTATTTTCGGACTTTATATTTTAAACAAACACCCCTCGTAAGGGGCGCTTGAGTTTAGTCAGTGCTGTTCGGCCATACGTAACAGACGCTCTATTTGCTCATTGAGATGGCTGTTCTCCTGCTCCAGCTCACGTATTCTTCGGTGTAATGCAGCCATCTCATCAGGTGGATGGTGCACGATAACCTGGTATTGTGTCTGGCCTTTGAGCTGTTCATTCTCAGCCTTGAGCTTCGCTACGTGGATGTGGTGTCCCTTATGCATAGCTGTCGAGTTTGGGTGGAAGAAGGTGTTCAATCTTGCGAAGCTGGGAGGCCAGGTCGTAAAGAGAGAGCACATTGGTTTTCTTTTCACCTTGATCGAAGGGATCATCGTCATCCTTTTGGATGCTTAGATAGGCGATCGCATAGTGAATGGCCTCCTGGAACTCTCTTAGGCCATCATCAAATTTGTCGTGAAGTTCAAGTACCAGGTCAGTGACTTGACCCAGTTGCGCAGCCGAGGGTGTCCTGGGCTGAGTGGAGTTTTTTTCGTTCGTTTGCATGACTGAAAAAGTTTAAGAAAAAGCCCGGTCGCTGCAAACGAACGTCATGTTTCCATGAAGAGGTGCCGCTCCAAACGGCTCGACCGGACATATGTTTACTGTAAAGTTTGATGGAATTGGGAATCATATTTCGTTCGTTTGCACTTCAAAAGTAATAAAAGAATTGAGAAGTGCAAATGAATCTACAATGATTTTAGATTACAATGGGATAATACACTATATTGATAAATGAACTTAGTTAACTTCTAATTTGTTTTTTATGTCACAAATCTTTTTTGAAATCACTGATGTTGAAGGGATCACTTACACGATTAATAAAAATCACGTGTTATTAATCAAAGATGATCTCGATCCAAACTTCGAGAAGCGAACATCGATAACTATGGCACTTGGACCCCTGGTAAGACATTTTTATGTGGCTGAGACCTATAAAGATTTTATTTCAAGATTTTCATTGGATGATAAAGCCACCTAAAAGGCGGCTTTATCATCCAATGAAAATCAAGTGATAGGCTGAATATCCTGCTTTTTCAATCCTTCATCCGCTCTAAAAGCATTCCACATTTTAAGTAGAGCCTCCCTCTTAAGCTTAATCTCATAAGGTATAGCCTGACCACTTGGAACTTCAAAATATTCACTATCCTCGTAAATATCACTGTGGCTAGGATTCTGCGGATTTGATTTTAAATCAGGGGTAAATGCAATCGTATAATGAGGTGTAGATAAAATATTAAAGACTGAGATACACCCTAATCCAAAAAACTCTCGTTTGTTTTTTATGTCCTGATAATGCTTACCGAGAAAAATACAATTTTCAATCGTATCGTATTCCAACCGGTTTGTAGACAATTCGTACTTATTAAGTGTTCTATTGAATCTAAAAGCCACAAAATTTGCTTTTAAATTCATTGTGTCTGGATTAATATTTTGAGTGCTGTAAATATGCCTCACGATTCGTTCATTGTACGAAAAGTATTCTGGTATATTCATTCCTAAAAACTTCAAATAGGTTAGCTTCAATTAATTTGACATCCGGCAGACCTGTTCCATTCAAGCCCTTTGGTTGACCATCATTTAAATCGACGAAATAAGAAAAAGAACTTTTGCCGATTTCAAGTGAGAATTTGCCCTTATTGTTTTCCCATTCAATAGTTACTGTGCCATGAGGATTGGGAAAGATGTCGGTTATTTTTCTAACATACTCGGGATCTAAAGTCCGGAGTATTTTTTTCGCATTTTTTGCAACTTCCGGGTATACAGGAATACCCCCATAACCATCCCAATTATCATCTAAATCAACAAAATTATCTATTTGCAAAAATTGAACTGGGAACGATTTTATAAAGAAATTTTTAATACTTGCGCTGCTACTTTCGTCTGCAAAGCGGTTCGAAGAAGCACCATTATGACGACTAGTCAAGATTTTTTCCATTATTGGTTATTTGGCAAGTGATTCAGCTAATTCAACTTTTTCTTGAAGCCATTTAAGTATAACTTTAGCAGTAGCTAAGTTTACAGATATTGCAGTCTGAGCTTCCCTTAAAATAGTATCCTCATCTTCTTTTATATAATTGGGTTTACCTACTGGTACTCCTTGCTCATCGACATTCACCTCCTCCCGAGATGGCAAAATTGGCCTATCTGCTACGAACGTCAAACAAATCAGATTCTCGTTTATCAATCCCCCAAAAACCCCAGTAGCTGGATAATTTCTGAAATCGACAACCTGACTATACTTAATTTTGATTTTATGGGGCATATTGTTCATTCAGAATGTGATTTTACAACAAAATCCGAACAAATGGCAAATTTCAAGCAACGTAAAATCTTAAAACCAATAAAAAAACCCCATAATTAGTAGAAATATATAATAATTAACACTTACTCGATCACTTGCCCAAGATTTGTGCTTTGTAACTGTAAGCCCTCCCCTCAATCAACTGGTGATACTTTGGATAGATCCAGTTGTCAAAGCAATCCGATAGATGGGTTGCTTTTTTAATTTAGCAGTTTTTGTCTACCCAAGCGTATAACTCATCCATTGTACAACCGACAGTTATACAACTTGCTTTTAAATGCGGAGCAGGTATCTCCTTTTTACTCCCCCATACAGGAATAGTTCGGGCGCCTTCCTTCGTGTATTGAAAGTGACTGGCTACTGTTCTACTATGTACATAACCCTTTTCTTCCAGGAATTTTAGCCAGCATCTTGTGGGTAATGGTCTAAATTTTCCCATTATGCAGCTTCATAAGAGTAGGGCACTCGTTCAATATGGTTGTTCTCAGCTTTAAGATCGTTCAACTGATCCTTAATATCAGAGTAAGTCTTGAAGTAGCGGTATTTGATTGAAGTTGTCTTCCATCCTAATTTCGCAAGTTCAGCCTCAAAGCCACTTTTTCCAAGACGAATAATATGATTGAATAATTCCTTCATATTGAACTGGAAAATTTCCATAGCTTCCTCAAATGTATCACCATACCCTGTAATCTCTACTGATGGTGCGTAATACATAGGCATTTTAGTATCCTCATCTACAAACTTGAAAATAGCCAAATTACTTTGTAGCTTATGATTGACTACATCAAGATATATAGAATCGTTTTCCATAGATGGACCTGCTTCTTCAAAGTGATTACTCGTAATCATTTCTTCCACATTTAGTTTGACATTCAGTCAAATTTACAATTTTGGAAGAAATTTCTGAAATACCGTCAAAATCAACTTTACCTCCCGATCACCTTTGCCTTGTAGCTGTACACTTTCCCCTCAATCAACTGGTTATACTTTGGATAAATCCAGTTGTCAAAGCAATCCGATAAATGGGTTGCTTTTTCTTGTGGCAGTGTTTTGTCCCGCTCAGATGATTTGTCCTTCTGATAGTCGCCGGTTACCGGTGCTGCTTGAATGGAAAGGATCACATCCTTGCACTTCATTTTGTTAATCCTGATCCGTGGCAAGGCCGGATTCTTCTCTTCCAAGAGCGTATTGATCACCAGGTGCTTCAGGGCATGAAAAGGATCGAGCCGCTCACCCACCATCAGCTCGACGGTGAAGCCGGCCTCCTTGAACTTCTTCAGGATTTCCTCATAAAAGGTGAGCTCACTGTTTGCCTGCTTATTGTTCCCATTACGATCGCCCCAGATCATCACCTTGTTTTTGTGGCCGGCATAGTACCGGATAATATCATCCACCACCGGCGCGAAGGTGCGGTTCTTTGAATAGAAGCGGTTGATCACCCGGGCCTCCAATGTCTGGGCGATGGTGAACTCCTGGCCCACTATGCAGCTGTTAAAGCCGGCATTGAAGTCAAAGCTGCATTCCAGGGGAAGCGTCGGGTCATAATCCTTGCTGTCGCTTTTGGTGACCAGCATACCGGTGTTTGCCTGGTCATAGCTGTAGATGTTCCAGTAGCAGTGATGATCGTCGTCAAAGGCATGGTAAAAGCCGTTGGCGATCTTTTTGCGCCGTTCGTTTCGGACCTCCACATCGAAGATGAGCGCCGGCAGGTCACGCTCCAGATCTTTGATGTACTTCTCACCCAGCACATCGATGTTATCGTAAGCGCTTCCCTGGGCAAAGAAGATATCGTCCGGATGCTGCTGCGCTTCAAACTCCAGATCCGGAAACCAATCGCCGGACGTTGTCCAGGATTGCGATGACAGCAGCAGCTCTGAATGATGGTAATGGTTGTTGGGGAACTTGTAAATGTTACCCCTGATCATCGGTTTGATCTCCTTATCATACCGCTCTTTGTTGATCAGCACGCACTCATCGGCACCGCCGCCATCGTAGTTACCCCCTCGTGCCCGATCTGACCGGTCGAATGAGATCATCGAGATGGTGAACCCGTTGAAAAAAGTAATCTGGTTCTCGTAATATGCCGGTTTTTGAAAAGGCGTTTGCCAGTATGCCGGCGGCCGCTTGCCGACTACGTAATGGCCAGGTGATTTATCATCGAGGTGCTCCCTGACGCCCCGTCGGGCCCAAGCCTCTGTCATTGGTGCAAGAAAAATGGACTGGATCTGGTTATAGGTGAGTCCAAGAAGAAAAAACTTCGCCCTGGGCAACTGGGCGGCGGCATCGAGGTAGTGATGGCCGGCCACAGTGGTCTTTCCTCCGCCACGACCGGCCAAGAAAGCTTTCCGGCGCTGGATGGCGGCCAGTACCGCACGCTGCTTCTGGTTTACGTAGATCGCTTTGCGGCTACTCATTCGTCGTCGATTTCTTCGTGATCGATGTCGAGTGTTTCCTGCTGGATGAGTACTTTGGCATCCGAGGTGTACACCGGAACCGGGATGGTGAGCTTTGAAAAATCGAAGGTAACTTCCGTATGGGTGACCAAGTTGTTGATCTTGGCGATCAATTCGTTCGCTTTGTTGGCATTCTTAAAGTCGTCCGACTCCATAGCGCGGTTGTAGATCCGCATAAGATTTTCGGACAGAATGTGCCGGAGGCCATCCTTGTTGGCTTTATTCACTTCACCAAATAGTTCTTCCGCAGCGCCGACGATGCGGTAAGCTTCCCGGGTGCTGCCCACCACTTTAGACCGGATCAGCATTTTGACCGTCTGCTCCCTGCTCATTCCCAGGATACGCAGCTGGTGGGCCTGCTCATATTGTACGCGCTTGAACTCCTGCTTTTCGCTCAGCTTCTTCCCCTCGATGTAATAGGCCCGGAGCTTGTCGAGCCCTGAGAGCTTGCGGGTATCGGAGTAAAACTTTTTAGGCTGGATCATTCTTAAGGCTTTCCTGAATCGTCTTTGATGCATTGTTCTGGGCGCCGGCCATCAGCTTCTCGATCAGAATGTTGATGGTGCCATAAAACTTCTTGGCGTACCATTTCTTGGCAGTGGTCTGGTTCTTCCTGGCCAGGCTGCGGCTGATGCCCCAGGCGATTCGGCGCATGGCGATCGTATCTGTCGGGATGGTTTTGCCGGCTTTATAACCTGGCACATATTTGAAGTTGCTGACGCCCACTTTCTGCACGAACTCTTCCATGATCACATCTACCGGCGCCTGCTTGCCATTACGGATGGTGCGCATGTCCTTCCAGCGGCCGTGCTCCCGGAAGAACAGCCGGCCGGTGGCCACCATGCCCGATGTTGCGCGCAGCAACTCCCAACGGAGAGACTGATACAGATCTTCGGTGAGTACGAGTTTGCGGTTCTTGATCGATTCATGCAGCACCTGGATCACATAAGGTGCCCACTCCTGCAGTATTGAATCGATATAATCCGCCTCAGCCTGTTCCATTTTGCCTCCGGAGGATTTCGTTTGCGATCCAAGTCTTTTCAGCAAGCTCTTTTTCCAGATCCGCCAGTGTGGCTGGGTCAGCGCCTTCCTTGATCTTCTTTTTTAGCTTGCTGATGGTGCTGCGGGTGTTGAGCAGCATGCGCTGCATGAGGTATGGATCATCAGGGATATTCGGGCCTACAGGCAGTGAGTGAATCTCTTTCACTGGCTCAGGTGGAGGCAGGGTACCCTTTTCTTTGAAATGGCGTAGGCTGTCCTCCATCCCTTTCATGGCTTCCCGGATGGAAGTGATTTGGTCGATGATCGCTTTGCGGCCATCGTTGTCTGCTTCAGGGATGCTTCGAAGGCTGTTGATCAAGATGCCCTTTTTGTTGTACATCTTGCCAAGCGTGATCTGAAGCTCGTCGGCTGTTTTGCTCAGGTTCGGGTCTGCAGGAGGTAAGTTATTTCCATCAGGCGATGGTAGCTGTATGCCTTCACCGATTTCGGTTTCGGGCTGATTCACCTCCTTTCCTTCTATCTTCTCTCCGCCGGCCGGATCCACCGGCGGTTCCTCTTGATCTCCTTCAGCCGTCGTGTGCACTGTCTGGCCCGGATCCGTCTGATCTATCTGCGTGGTGGTGGTTATCGAAGGAAGATGTCTTAGCTGTTTTCGAAGCTCATATCCCAGCTTTTCCCGGCTGTACTTGCTTTCCTTTTTGCTAAGATTCCGGATTAGCATTCGGTTCGTGATCAGTTGGCTGAGCAGGCCGATACCTTCAAAGAAATCATTTGGATGCTGCAGCCAGCCGGTGATTTTGTCGCGCAATTGCTCCATGTATCAAATTTCCATGAAGCAATTGCTGATTAAAAGAACGATTGTGTACTACTATGGCAAAACGAATTACTTTAAAAGTGAGTCAATTATAAGTTACAACATCATCTCAACTTTATTATTGCAAAAACATGTAATTCAAAGTACTGCTTAAGCCATCAAGACCAGGAAAGAGCATGTTATACGAAATACCTAGAAAGAATAGTTCCTTTTTTATTTCGCTTTTTTCAGCTGCAGGTATGTTGCAATAAACTAAATCAGCATCTTTAAACTCTTCTGTTGGGTCCGAAAAACACAAAAACATACCTTGTTGAGCCTGGTTCCTTGGAGATAAAATAGGTGCAATTATAAATTTCGTTTTACTCAGTGTAAAAGGATCAAGATTAGTCTTTAAATCGTTTACATTTTTTGGGGGATAAATGTACAAGACCCCATCCACATCATGATGAGACTTATTCTCTACTGCAAAAAACAAAGCACAAAGTGCAGAAGTTGTCCAGTCTAATAATCGAGTTTTAAATCCGTGATGCTGTGCAATTGCTAACAATGTTAAATCACTTCGGTCTCCCAATTCACTATATGATTTTTGTTTAAACTCAGTGAAAGATTGCTGCTCTAATTGCAATAGACGATCTCTGTCAGTAAATTTGCCGGTACCAAACAATCTTCCTATACTAGGTTTGAGTTTGCCATCGTAGTGTGAAGACTGACCTCTATAAGTCCATCTTTGCTTCGGCTTTTTCAGCCTCAAATCCCTAACTATTGTCAATAAGTCTGTGACAGATTTAATTTCATACATATGTGTTATTTAATTTTAAAGAAAATTCGTATCATAGTTCAGGTTTAATCATCAGCCACATCTTGCGTTTTGCCTGCAAGATCTCATGAATCGTCACTTCATCGATTCCCTGCAGGTACTCTTCGGAGACATCAACAAAATCATCGCCCTCCCGGGAAGCGTAGTAAACAACGAAACTCCAACTGAATGATTCCTGATTCAGAAAATGAATTTCCAATTTCGGCTGAATGATGAATACACTGCCATCCTCTCGTTGAAGGACTGTATCAAATTTCGATTTATTCATAATTACCCTATGCGCTTATAAAAGTATGCCGCCATGTGTGTACTGGAATCTACTTCCGGATACCTCTCCTTCCACCAGCTGTAGAAATCGAAGAAGTCCATCCCATGAGATGGAAGAGTGAAGCAGCTGACGTAATCCTCCATCGTGAACCGGTGTAGATCCACCAGCTGATACCGGCCCTCGCTCCCATCCTCCCAGGTAATCTGAAAAATGGTATCCATCATTTCCGACTCCTTGACTGGTTTTGACGGTGCAAAGTTGACTTCCACCAATGCCTGGCAGTTTTTCTTGCCATTAAGATCGAGCATCCGGATCGATTTAACCCGGGTGATTTCACGGTTTTCCATTTTTGAAAAATTGATTTTTACTGAAAGTGATTTTCCTGACCTGAGAATTTTACACGTTTCTTGTTACAAATTGTGTAACTAAATGATTTTCATTACTTTAAGCTGTAACAAGAAAA
The DNA here is from genome assembly GCA_965200945.1 of Chitinophagaceae bacterium. Lineage (GTDB taxonomy): Bacteria > Bacteroidota > Bacteroidia > Chitinophagales > Chitinophagaceae > JADCRZ01. The sequence goes on along the minus strand of OZ241749.1, from coordinate 5,933,212 downwards.
AAAGCCTTGTTACAACCTTGTTACAAATTTTTTCCGGCCTTTATGCCGGGGTTACGGAGATGGTCACTTTTGAATGCTTTTTTCTTGTAACAAGGTTGTAACATGCTGTAACAGACTTCCGCGGTAGGCTCTTTTCTTGTTACACCTTTGTTACAGCTTTATTCTATTGATATTGAATATTCTATGAAGGAGTTGCGGAAATTTGTAACAAGAAAATTTTAGGTCAGAAAAATTCGTTTTCAAAAAACTTCCGCTCCTACTACCACGCATAAACCAAATGTGCTGGAGTAGAGGGAGATCGAAAAATTTCCGGTTTTTCATGAGGCTTGTTACAGCGTTGTTACAAACTTTTTGCATCCAGAAAGGCAAAAAGCCTCTTTTGGAGGCTTTTTGGGGTGATTTCAGTCACAGTAGGCGCCATCACCCGGATCTTCGGAAGGCGTCCAGTGGATGAGATCGCCGATGAATGGAAGAGCATGCGTGTCTTCCCAGAATCGCAGCATCATAGAGAACGCCCCAAAGGGATGGTCTAAGGTGCTACCAATTGGCCGGAAGCCATCCAGCCAGGCAAGCCGATTCTTTTCAGGAATAGACAGCTCCTTCCAGCTGGAATCTTTAAACATCGGACAAGGGTAGTTCTCTGGCCGGGTGAGCAGATCGGCCGCTTCTTTATCATCGATCCGCGAATGGTGAAGAAAGACATTACCCCGATGATTGATCAGAATGGTTTGGACGAACAAACACTCCTCCTCTCGGAGCTTCCGGCAATGCTTCGTCCGCAGACCGGTATACAAGTAAAGGATATCTCCTGGCTTGGCTGGATGCTTCCGCCGGCTGCGAATGGTGTTGGACTTCGATCCATCCAGCACGAACTGGACAAAGCGCTCTTTAAATGAATAAGCTGGCATATGTATTCTTTAATTGAATGGAAGATCTGATTGATTAAGAACGGGCCGGTAGCCATTCAAGGGCTCACGCTGCGGTGACTCTACTTCGACGGCTTCCACCGGCTCCAGCATTCCCGGCCGCTTGTAATGCTCCGGTACCGGTATTGCCATGCTCACAAATTCCGGATCATTCACCAGTACCGCTTCACGTTCGGGTGTGATGAAGTCCGGCCGCAGGAAAACAAAGGGCCGGCCGTGCCCGGAGATCTCGACCCGCTTTGTCAATGGCACTCCATCTTTATACTCGGTGTGCCACTTCGGAAAAGTATAACGGCGGATTTTGTAAAGCCTGAGATTCGGATCCCGTTGGTCCGGTTCATACCACTGATCCACTTTGATCCGGTCTCGTAGGGTCTCGGAGATGTATTTGTCTTCGTACCGGCTGTTGTTGAAGAACTCCTTCTTGATCTCAGACAGGGTCATCAGGATCATGTTCTCGCTGAAGTCTTCGAACATCTGCTGAATCTTGATCCGGATCTCCTTCTCCAGGGTTGACTGGCTGTTCCGGACCACGCGCTTCAGCGCCTCGGTAACCAGCAGGCGCGGATGAAACCACATCCTGCTTTCGTTCTGGGTACTCATGGTTCGGGTGCTCAGGAAGTGGAGAAAGGCCGGGATCTCGTTCACGATCGTCCGGTCGAGGTTCACGATCTCTTTCGCCGGCCGCTTCACTTTCCTCACCCAGTACCGGATGTCATCTTCCGTGGCGTTAATGAAGTTCTCCTCGTTGTTGGTCAGCATAATGAATTTGCCGAAAAATTCGATCTCCACCTGGTCACGGCCCTTCTGGTTCATGGTGATGCGGTCGGCGGTGCTCAGGCTCTTAATCCTTTCGACGATTACCTTTTTTTCGATGAAGGCTTCATCGCAACAGATGATCAGCTTGGTGCTCCAGAACCCGTTAAAGTCATTGGAGAGATCCGCATTGCCCACGATGGCCATGTTGTTTTTAAAAACCTGCTTCAGCCATTTGGAAAAGGTAGACTTACCGGTGTTGTTCTCCCTGCTCACCAGGCAGAGGATGGGAAGGATCTGGTTCGGCCGCTGGTACATCAGCTGCAGGTAATCCAGTCCGAGCTCGTAATGCTCTTCAAAGATGTGCCTGATAAAATCCAGCGTCATCGAGCAATCCCCTTCTTCCGGATCCCACTCGAATTTGCTGTACATATTGAAGCAATTCGAGATCACTTCCTGGTAGTTGGTATGGTCCGGCACATTGCAGAAAGCTTTGAACTTCTGGATGTGGCTGAGGAACGCCTTGCCATGGTCATCGCTGATCGTTGTCTTGGCGCGCCGGTGAAGCTGAACTTCTGTCTCCTTGTATTTATTGGGTACGGGCACCTTCTCATAAAAGTCATCGCCCACCCGGGCGTAATTCTTTACCGCGGCCGGAATGATGATTTCGCACTCACCCTTCTCTGAGCTGTACTTATACTGGGTGCCGAAATAAACGAACCGGCGGTCTTTGATGATCTCCTGGTGCCGCAGGTAAAACGTGGTGGCGTTCTCCAGCGCCAGGTGCTGCTCCAGCTTCCGGACGCCGATCGAGATATTGATCTTGGTGAAGTATTGGCCGGGCCGGCTGAAAGCCAAAAGATCTGCGTTGAGTATCTCAGCTGCCAGCTTCTTTGCCTGGGTGAGAAGCCGGCCCTTTTGCATGTTGTTCTGCTCCGCCGGCGATTGCTGCAGCAACCCGTTGTACTGCACTTTGATCATCGCCTCGTAGATATCATCGAGACCTTTGGGCTGGCCCTCGACTGCGTCGGAATTGACATGGGCGAAATACAGGTCGATCTCATGGTCTTTGAGGTAATCCTTCAGCAGCTCTTTGATGCCGGTGGCAGAAGAAAAGAATTGCTTGGGCCGGATGGATATGTCCTTATCTTCCTGGAAGGCCTTGGCGCTGATGTTAGCGCAGTCTCCATCATATAAGATAACCACGTCTTTCACGTCACAGGCCAGGATCAGATCCACGATGTCCCGGTGCAGCTGCATGGTCTCTTTGTCCCGGTATGTACTGATGCTGGAGAGCCCCACGATGTCGATCCCATTGATCCACCCGCAAATGGCCTTTTTGTACCCTTCCGTCAGGAACAGGGTTTTGATGGGCGTCCGCTGCGCATACTTGTCGAGAAGCCCGGGCGGGAAGAAAGGACGGGTACCGACACCTTTCGGTATCACGTACTTCATCATCTTGCCATCCTTGCTGTTCAGGATGGGTTCCTTTAACCGAACCACTTTGTAAGGGATATCGCGCAGCCCCTCCTTTGTCTGCTTCTGGTAGGTCACCACGAAGCCGTTGATATCATAGACCAGGAACTCGATATTTCCCTCAGCGTTGTCGGACAACAGGGGCAGCGTTTCCGACTGAGACGCCCGGTTGAACCACTTCACGTTCACCTGGTTCATTTCACCGCTCAGGCCGATACTCCGGAGCGTCGCCTTTAAAAACTCCGATCGCCTCTTTTTAGACAGCGGTTCCGGCGCCGCCTCCTTCTTTGCCTTCACCGGCTTCTCCTTGATGACCGGCATAGGCTCCGGGATCAGGATCTTGTAAAAGTCAGCCAGCCATTTCAAGGCGCCGGGATAATCAAGGTTTTCTTTATCCATCACCAGGGTGACGGCATTGTTGTATCCCTTCTCACAGCTCCAACACTTATAGATCTGTTTGGCCGGGGATACAGTCAGCTTGTTCTCATTACAGAACAGGCACTGACCCTTCAGGTCTTTGCCTTCCCGTTTCAGAGTAACATAATTTGCAACTACATCCTGTATCAGGGCGCGTTCCTTGATGTCTCTGGTTATATCTTCAGGTATTAACATTCCTCTGTGATTCAGTAAAGAAAAAAAGCACGGAAAAAATATCCGGCTGTAGAAACAGCCGGACCTTACTTAAAACTTCAACATAAAAAACTTACTACTCAGGATCGAAATCATCATCTTCTTCCTCATCCAGGAAGGTGGTTACGATCTGCATGCTGAAGTCGGACAGGTCACGTTCTACCCAGTCCTGGCCGTCGGCGATCGCTCTTTCAGAAAGGATTTTTGCGGCGCCCTGGAGAACTTCCACTTTGTCTACAGCCTTGGTATAAGGCTCCAGCACTTTTGCACCATCATACTGGGCCTGCTTGAATGGGTTACCGGTACCGTCCTCGGGTGTTTCAGATTTGAAATCCGCCTTGACGATCGCATTCATTTCTCCGACGCGGTCGTGCACATCCAAAGGATGAACGAGGTCTGCGATTGCGAGAGCGTCGCGTTGTTTGTCTGCCATAGTTGTCTATTTTGATTGGTTAAGAAAGCGGTGTAGTTGAGCCGGCGGGATTCTGGGAAGACCAGCGGCATCCTGCTTTTGCTTCGCGCGCTTGATTGATTCAGCTGAATCCTTTCCACAGTAATACCCGAGGGTAAAGACGATGATCAGAAGCATGATCACCAAAAGATGTAATAGCATGAGCATTTTTTTAAAAGCAGCCTGCGTATAGTGCAGGCTGCCGTTGAGCTGGCCAGAATGATAGAGAACCTTCTTCATCGTATGTAGATTTTACCGTCTTCGATGCGAAAGGCCTGCAGGTAAATGCCCTTAGTGAAATGATCAATCAATACATCGCACATCATGCTTTCTTTTTGCAGGGGATCTCTTTGAAACACGGCGTCAACCCTTGATGCCGTGTGTTTAGCACGCTCACGCTTCTTCCGGTCCAGATCGGCTCTCCAGGCCAGGTAGATGGTTGCATATGTAGAATCATCCTCCCGGCTCATATCACAGGGAAGCGGCTTCATAAAGTTTTTCGATGGGTCCATAAGAATGAGTTTTTTAATTAAAGCACAGCGGTAGAAACCGCCAGTGCTGAGTGCTAGTTGTAAAAGATTTGAGAGGGTAGATTTAGCTGGCGTGCGGGCACAGCGGTCTTTCAAGGAGTAATTATTTAGGAGGCAGGCCTGACGATGCCAGGGATGGTATATATTTCGGCTTTGATGGCGTTATAGGTGTGAGCAGCGATCTTTCCCTGAACCCGGGCATACAGCTGCTTTACATTGGAAAACTGAGCAAGGAAGTCATCTTGCAGGATCCTTTCGAACTTCGCCTGCTGCGCCAAGAGCTGGCTGCACTGCTGGCTAGTGAGAGAAATATTCATAATTAAAGTATTGTAGTAGGTAAGAGTTCAACCATCCAGGTCATGCGCATTTTGCCGTAGGGGTCCATCGTGGGAATCTTCTTAAATCCAAGGTCAGCCATTACTTCATCCACTTCATGATCTTTCAGATAAACAGGTATCATGTCGCCTTCTTCGTTCACAATTATTTCTGGTTCAAGGTTGGCGTTTCCGTATGCAGTGAGTACGCCGGTCGAAAAATGCCAGGGTGTACCGGTGGCACCTTCTACCCATGGGTTGACGATAGACTGAACAAATATGATAAATCGACCTTTCATATAATTATAAGGCAACTTTCTAAAGATTTTTAAGCTTTTCGGTATATTTCACACGTTCTTTTTCTTGCCTTTTTATTCTATTCTCGATTATAGACTCCATTTTTTTTAAAACTTTTTCTCCATTAGCTCCGAGCATCTTGCCAAAAATAATATCACGTACTGTATTGTATTTCAATGACAATTCATCGGAAACGGATTTTATGTCCCCTTTATTCCGATGAGCCTGGATGTATTTAATGCGCTCACTGACAGCCATCTATTGTAGGTTTTAACGCAATGAATTACTTTGTTTCCGATTACGTAGATTTTACGTATACATCGTGTACCAACTATGTAACAATGTTGTACAATTTTACAACTGTATATGTAAACGGCAAAAATTATTTTTCCCTGACAACCCCGATTTTACCCTTAATCATTGGAAATGAGCAAAAAAGAAGAATTAACGCCCCTTAAAAAAATTTATGAAAGGCTCAATGAGGATGGCAAAGTGACAACCCAAGTAGATATGGCCACTAAGGTCGGTTATGACAAAAGCCCTTTTAGTAGGATGATAAAAGGAGTGAAACCAATACCGTATACTTTACTAGAAGCATTATACAACCAGTTTGATGTTAATGCGAATTACATCGTTTCGAAAGGTAAAGGCAACATGTTTCTGACCGATACTGAAAAGGTGACTCGAAAAGATTTAGAGTTATCTAAGGAGTTGAAAGATCACGTTGATCATCTGCAGAATGAGAATCAAGTGCTGAAGAAGATGATCGCTGACAAAGACCTAATTATTGAACTGTTTCAGAAAAATAAAAAAGCGTAGAGTAAATGATACTCTACGCTCTACTCTATCCGTCATAATGCTCTAACAATCAACATTACTTCCGAATCCCTCCCTCTCCGCAAGTATTGATATCAAATAAGCTTAAAAGCCCGTAAACTGGATGTTTTACGGGCTTTTTCGTTTTACCACCGGCCTAATTCTATACATAATTGTTTAGACCATAGGTGATAGGTTGGGTGATCCAGACAATTCAAAAAAGTGGATCACCAAATTATCCACAACGCATTGAAAACTAAGTAGTATAAAGATCATACTTCTTGTTTGGCTTATTTTGATGAATCAATCTTAGAAAATGAAGGAGGTATTTATGGACACAAAACCTCCGATTCTGTTGTATGGCAAAACGATGAAAACAACTAAAACGAAAATGTCACCAATATACAAGAGGGTAACGATCAACGAAGAAATATATGGAGTTAGTACCATGCGGTATGTCGAACCTGCCAAGTGGGTAGCAGGAGCTGGAGAATGACAGGAAACAGCGAGGAAGCACGCACAGTAAACAATTACTTAGATATATTAAAAGCCAATGTCTATCACTATCAAAAAGAGTTGATTTAAGAAAGTAAGGAAATGACAGCCCAATCTTTTAAGGACAAGTGGCGTGGAACTCCATAAAGTTCCAAAATGGCATTAATTCTCTTTCAGGAGTACAACAAAAAAATGGAAGCCACAGTCGGTCACGAAATTGCTGCAGAAACACTTGAAAATTATTCTTGTAGCTAATGATCAAGATTACCAGTTATATGGTTAGCAATTCCTTTCCTAATTATCCGGATTCTCATTTACAAGGTTGATACCAGTATGGCTGATGTTTGGATGCGTATTGATAAACATCGTCAGTATTGCCGACAGTAGTAAAGCGCAGGCCATAAAAATATACGACGCACCAAAAGATTGTGTTATCCCATTAAGGTAACCCACTATGTACGCTCCGGCAAATGAACCCAACGCTCCAAAACTGTTTATAAGCGCTATTGCGCCCCCGGCAACATTGCCGGGCAGTATCTCCGTAATGATCGCGAAAAAAGGACCGTAGGGGGCATACATGGCGCCCGCGGCAATTATCAGAAGCACAAACGACAGCCAGAAATTATGTGTGCCTGCTTGATAAGAGCCATAAAAAGCAACGGCCCCCAGCAAAAGAAACGGCCAGATAAACTGTTTTCTTTTTAAAATCCTATCTGAAAAATGCGAAGCGACCAGCATTCCCACGATTGCAAAAACGTATGGCACAGCGGAAAGCCACCCTGTTGTCACCAGATCCATATCAGGGACCTGGTGGATGATGGATGGCAGCCACATAACGAATCCATACACTCCGATACTCCACAGCGCGTATTGGAGGCAGAGCAAAATGACGGTTTTAGATTTGAAAGCTTCAGCATAATTTTTCACCGGCCTGATAGACCGCTGCTCCAGTTGCAGCTGACCTTCCACATCATTCCGCTGAGATTCGGTTAACCAGTCCGCTTCCTGTACCGTATCTCTTACCAGCACCCACCAGAAAATGGCCCATATCACTGCGGGCGCTCCTTCGATGACAAACATCCAGCGCCAGCCTATAGAGTTCACCAGGTGTCCGGATAAGATCGACATCCACAATATGGTAACAGGATTGCCAAGGATCAGAAAGGTGTTGGCTCTTGAACGTTCGGATTTGGTAAACCACCTGCTTAAAAAAATCAGCATGGAGGGCATGACTGCACTTTCGACCACGCCCAGCATAAAGCGGATGAAAATCAACAGAGTGACATTATTTACCAACCCGGTTACCATGGCAAGCAGGCCCCATAGAATCAATGACCAAAAGATCAGCCGCCTGGCACTTTTATTGGCCGCATACAACGCGCCCGGAATCTGAAAGAAAAAATAGCCTAGAAAAAACAGGGATCCCAGCAGTGATGACATGGAGACCGTTATGTTCAGGTCGCGGGCCATCCCTCCGGCCTGTGCAAACCCAAAGTTGGCGCGGTCAAGATACGCGAGGCTGTAGGTTATAAAAACCACAGGTAATAATCTGTACCAGCGCTTTGCGGCTAGAGGTTTAGACATATTTTGAAAGCTTTCATATTGTTGCCATTCATCGTAAAGAAACAATCACCGTCTTTCTTAAGCATGTTTCTTTCAGCCACGAATGATACTATCTGCCCGACCAGCTAAATTATCATTAAGGTCTGATAATAGTACCATCCGCCTTTCTTATTTGTCCGTAAGGACTGGATTTATCGCTGATAGGATATTTGGGCGCCAGCTTTTCATTGAAATCAATTCCCAGTCCGGGAGCTTCATTAACGTACATGTAACCGTCCTTGATGTAAGTATGTCCGGGAAAGATTTCTTTTAGCTTGTCAGAGAATTCCACGGATTCCTGGATGCCAAAATTCCAAATAGCCAGGTCTATATGCGCATGAGCCGCATGGCCTACCGGAGAACAATCTCCCGGTGCATGCCAGGCGGTATTTACATTGAACCATTCGCACAACCTGGCAACTTTCATGGCAGGTGCGATACCACCAATTTGCGAAAGATGTATCCTTATATAGTCGAAATACCTCTCAACTATAGGCATCTTCCATTCATTCTGATTAGTAAATAATTCGCCCATCGCTATCGGACACGAAGTCGACTGCCGCAGAAGTTTAAACCGTTCCATGTTTTCAGGAGAAAAAGGATCCTCCATAAATAAAGGATTATAGCCTTCTACTCTTTTACACAGATTGATAGCATCCATGGGTTGAATCCGTTCATGAATATCATGAATAATTCCAACTTCTTCGCCACAATGCGTTCTGATTGCCTCAAACAATTTGGGAACATCTTTCAGGCACTTCGGTATGTTATAATAAGTATCCCTTCCGGAATCTTCATGAAAATATTTTCAAGTACGATATCAGTACTGATCCGATCATTTATGAGTTTTATAATGCGCATCAATGTTCAGACTGCCCGGGAATCTCCGGTACACCCGGGTCATCCAAGACCTGCAATGCGGTTGCGTCGCCGATCTTTTTCCAGTCCCACAATACCCAAACCACCTTTTTCTCTTTGGTTACTTCGATGAGCTGCGGTCCTTTTCCGCTTTTCCCGCGCGAGGTGAAAATGGTATTGCCATTGGCAAGCCTGGTGCAGCTTTGCGGTGCCGAGGCAAACTGATATTCGGCCGGCAGGTCCGTTTGGCAATTGAATTCCCACACGGTTTCGCCTTTGGTATTCACCTCACGGGTCAGCCAGTCCTTTTCATCGGTTATCAGCGTATTACCGTTTTTAAGCCTTATGGCCGCCCATGGGCTGTTGATAGTATAAGTCCAGATTTCTTTGAAATCTTTGCTATACTCTACAACCCGGTTCATGGTAAGGAATGGTATCAGATAAGTGCCCTGCGCGGTAACGCGGGCCCGCCTGAACTGTCCATGGATACCTTTTGGATCTGCAGGCTCTGGGTGCGGCAGGTCATGCTCAACTTCCACTTTACCGGTTTTGATGTTGACAATCATCAGTTTGGGTGGCAGGCCATTATATACAAACATGACCCTGTCTAAACCAATCGGCTGAACGGCATGCGCCTCTGTGTGATCAGCCCCTGCCGGTACTTTGAAATCGTATTTCCAGATTACTTTCTTGTCGGGTGTGATTTCGGCCACATATTTCATCCGGCTAAAGAGAATATTGCCATTTGATAACATCCAAACATCATCAAACTCAGGTCCTTTGCCGGTATTGTACGTCCAGATGATATTACCGTCCTTCACCAGGAACATCCTGTTGCAGTTTTCTCCAACATACAGCATAGGGTGTTCTGCCAATCCTTTTCCGGGCAAATCGGCCGGTGGTTCTTCGGTCGAAGGGATCAATGGCGCAAGCTCTTCTTCCGGAGCCAAGGCAGGCACATTGGCAGCGGTAAAGAGGTGGAGCACATTCATGCAGGGTGTTGCCCTGGCGGTTTTCTTCCCGACTTTTGCGGCCTTTTGCGCGAAAAGAGGATTTGAACACCACGCTATCAAAAAAGCATGCAGTACAAATTTTCGACTGGCTTTCAGAACACTGAATAAGGTTGACATCATATTGATAATTTATTTATGTACTGCCCTGATATTTTCATTTTGTCTTGCGCAATTGAATCTGGTAGCTAATTGCCGTGAACTTAGCATATATCCTATAAGCCTCCAATGGATCACAAAATCATAAATTAGATAAAGGATAATGCACCGGCGAAGGCCTCCATGAGACAAGGCAAAACCTAAGAGACTGTTTAAAATTTTTTGAGCATCAATCTTATAGCTGCAATGTGAACCATTGCCTGACTTGATTCAGTTAAGCGTTCATAATCTTTTGAATTGCGTCTGTTGGTATCCAGCCAGGCAAATGTTCTTTCTACTATCCACCTCCAGGGCAGCACCTTAAAAGTATGCAGTTCGTTCCTTTTCACTATCTGCAGATCATACCCCAGCAGCTGCTTTACTTTTAAGATCAGTTTGCCCCTATAACCTGCATCTGCAAACACTTTCACGATTCCACACCATAGTTTCTTCAACTCTTTAAGCACTTCCCATGCTCCGTCCCTGTCCTGCACGCCGGCCGAGTGGATTACTACCATCAATACCAATCCCAGGCTGTCTACCACTATGTGCCTTTTTCGTCCCTTTACTTTCTTTCCCGCATCAAATCCGGTGGCTTCTCCTGCCACAAGCGTCGTCTTTACACTTTGTGCGTCTATGATACCAACCGTGGGTTCCGGTTTCCTGCCTGCATTTTCCCTTACTTTCTCCACCAGCTGCAGCTGTATTTGTTCCAGGGTGCCATTTCTTTTCCACTGCCGGAAGTAGAAGTACACCAGCTGCCACTTGGGAAAGTCCAGCGGCAGCATACGCCACTGACACCCAGTTTTTACCAAATAGAGGATAGCATTGAAAATGCGTCTGAGACTATGTTTGCGCTTTCTGCTATCAGATACATAAGTTTTTATAACTTGCCACTGGCTGTCACTTAAGTCTGTTGGATAAGTTGTCATACTGGTTGCGTTTGTAGTGATTCACAATTGGTACAACTTTTTATCCATTAACTGTCGTGGCAGCTTTTCTTTTAACATCTCATAATCAATCCTTTCCGAAAAATTTTAAACAGTCTCTAAGCAAAGAACCGAATCTGAGCATGGAGGAGATTGTCGAATCGTACATCCTTTTATACAAATTCAACATTTTATGCCTGCCGTGACTTATATTACTTTGCTTAATAATTCCTTTTACCCGTTTTTCAGGGATTGAATGAACTGCGAAGGGGACTTCCCATATTCCTTCTTAAAAACCCTCGAGAAATCGGAACTACTTTGCAAGCCGATCCTGAAAGCCACTTCGCTCATGGATACATTTTCATGTGTCATGATCTGAATAGCCTTCTTTAAGCGAATAGTTTTTACGAATTCTCCGACAGACTGATCAGATATGCTCTTGATCTTCTGATATAGCTTGGTTCTGCTTATGTACAAGTGTTCGCACAAAAAATCAACATCCATCTCAGGCTCCTGGATGTTATCGTCGATCAGGTTCAAAAGCTTTTGGATGAATTCTTTGTCTTTTTCAGACTGAACCAGCTCTGTTGCTTCAAACAAATAATTGTCGATATATCTCCGCTTCAATTTTTCACCCTGTTCAAATACGTTTCGAACAGTCAATAATAAAAGCTCGATACTCAGGGGTTTGGCAAAATAAAAATCGGCGCCTGATTCCATACCTTCGATCTTGGTGGTCAGGGCTTCCCTGGCAGATAAAATGATGAAAGGAATATGACTTGTTTCAATCCGCTCTTTTAGAATTTTACACAGTTCGATTCCATCCATTCCCGGCATCATCACATCGCTGATGATCAGGTCAGGAGTGTTCTTTACAGCTGATTCAATAGCTGAATTTCCATCTTTTGCCTCATAAATACAGTAGTCCTTCTCAAATGATTGTTTCAAAAAGGCCCGTAACTCTTCGTTGTCGTCTACAAGCAAGATGCACTTTTGTGCTTTTGCTGCTTTGAAAAAGATAGCATGCTGCTGTTCAGGCAGAGGGGCAATAACAGAATTGTCTATCGCTTCCAGCCTGGGTTCCATTCCGGTTGCTGAAGCTGCCTTTTCTGATTCTTCATAGTTTTCCTCACCCAATGGAATTCCGATTATGATCTCTGTTCCCTTGTACCGCTCACTGGATACATAAATATCTCCTTTGTGGAGTTGTGTAAGGCTTTTTACCAGGGCTAGTCCAATACCAGAACCCAGGTGATTGCTACCCACTTGATAATAGCGGTCGAAGATCTTTGTAATGGAGTCACTTGAAATGCCAATCCCTGAATCTGCGACCCTGAAGTAAATAAAACCATTTGCCCTGGCTCCTTCCTTTAACAATTCAAACCGGGCATCATAAAAAGGGTCCTTTATATCCTTATCCAGTAATATCTGGAAAGAGATGTTGCCGCCTGCATCAGTATACTTGAAGGCGTTATTCAAGAGATTAAAAAGAATTTTTTCAAGGACCTGAATATCAAGTAAAGCCGTGAATGACTGATCGCCGGTGATACCGGTATTATCCATAACCTCAAATCTGATGCCCTTACCGACAGCCAAACTCTCAAACTCTGCAGCCACATCTTTACACAGCTGCTGTATCATCACCGGCCTTACTTGCAACTTGATAATGCTATCAGAAACCTTTTTAAAATTCATCAATTCACTGATGAGATTGAGCAATCTTCTGGCATTTCTTAACATCAACTGATAAGAATTACTTACTATGGCATCCTTGTTTTGATTGATCAGGCTTTCCAGAGGGCCCATTATCAAAGTAAGAGGTGTACGAAATTCATGAGAGATATTCGTAAAAAAAGTCAATTGCTGCTGATGAAGTTCTTCGCGCTGTTTATGTATCTCCTCTTTCTTCTTCTCACTGATCGCACGTACCTCCAGTTCCCTTTTGAGACGGTACCATCTTGCCTGGTAGATGTAAATCCATGAAAGCCCGCCTAGGATTACCAACGCATAGAGGATTTTTGCGATTCCCGTTTTCCACCAGGGGGGCATAATGGTGATCTCGGCCTTTGCCTGGCTTTTACTCCATACGCCATCATTGTTTGTAGCCTCAACAACAAATGTATAGTCTCTGTAATCAAGGTTGCTATAGGCAGCATGTGGATTTGTTCCATCTGTAAATTTCCAGTCTTTGTCGAAGCCGATGAGTTTGTAACGGTACTGGCATTTGAGCGGGTTGGCAAAATGCATGGCAGAGAAAGAGATCCCAAAATTGTTCTGCAGGTAGTTCAGCTTCAACCTGTTTCCATAACCTATGCCCTGCGATAGTGCGTTACCGGACGAGTCAGGCTTTCCAAAATGCGGCTTTTGATTGTTGATGAGGATATCGGTCAGTACCGGCTGTGCAGCTATGCTGTTTGCTCTTATTTGATCGGGGTAGAAATAGTTAAGCCCGTTGATGCCGCCAAAATATAATTTACCGTCTGCCCCTTTAAAAGAGGCACCCACTTTGAAACTGTTACCCTGTAAGCCATCGTTTTTATCATATCTGGTCAATTTCCCTGTCACCGGATCCAGGCTCTCCAGCCCGTTTCCTCCTATCCAGATATTTTGTTTGTTATCAATTTCCAGGCTCTCAACATCGTTGAAAACTCCATCCTTGTCGGTATACGCGTTGATACCGTAAGAATTGTCTTTGTGTAAAGTAAGACGGTTCAATCCACCACCGATGGTTCCGATCCAGTATGTGCTGTCATTTTGCCTGCTGATAGGGTAGGTATAATCCGAGCTTAAAGAGTTCTTTTTCGATGAAGCATGGTAATAAAAAGTTTTACTGACATTTCCTTCTTTATCAATCAATAATTGCTTTAGTCCATGTGTTCCGGAAACAAATAACTGAGGCCGGTCTTTATCGGCAAAAATAAAGTAGCCTTCTCCGTAGTACTTAACACGATAGTGATTGGAGGGATCTTTCCATATCACGCCAAACTTGTCGGTATGGTTGCCAAACCAGATATTACCGTAAAAATCCTTTACTATGGTTTGAATCGAGTAAGCAGGAAATTCATCGTACCCAAAAGGTTTCCATAACTCCTTCCAGCCGTTTTTCAGAATCTGGATTCCATCGTTGCTCCCTAACCATAAATTGTGGTCGTTGTCGAAAGTCAAAGCGGTTATTACATCGCTCTTTAGTTTTACCGGGGAGTTTGAGGAATTGAAATAAGTAAAGGTTCGGGTTTTTGTATTGTATAAATTCAGACCGTCTCCGCCTGTACCGACCCAAAGATTATCGCCGTCTTCCAGCACGGATCGGATGTGATTGCCCGACAGGGATGCGGGGAATTCGGGGGTGTGCTGAAGTGTATAAAACAACTTCTCGTTCAGATCACAGTAATTTACCCCGCCACCAAAAGTACAAACCCATAAACAGGCCGACCTGTCAATGAACACTTTGGCTATTGAATGGGAGTTTAAACTCTGCGAGGAGCTTTTGTTGTTTACCACCTGAATAAGATTCATGTTCGTATCCAGCCTGTATAGATCTGAAATAGTACTTATCCAGTAATCGGACTGTCCCTGTTCTATCAGTCCCCTTACACAACGTCCGGTGGTGATGACAAAACTCTTTACCAGCTGGTTTTGTTGAACCGGCTCCCGACCGCTGGTTTGCGGTAATCTCTTTGTAAGGAACACCGTATTGCAATTTGCTGTCAGCAAATTATTCCTGTTGTCAAAATAAATCTGGGAAAGATCCTGATCAGGCACGCCTGTTATGGAAAGATGAGTAAATTTTTTGTTTTTATCCAGTATCCACATGCCTTTGTTGCTCGATAGATAAAGCAGTCCGTTCTGATCAAACGTCATGTCTGAAAACCAGACATCTTGCGGCGGGATCAACCATTGCTCCTTCATACTGCCTCCGCTGATGCTGAATAATTTAAGCTGTCTTCCGGCAAGGCCGAATAACAGGTCGCCTGCCGGCTTGCACAACTTCTCGAAATAAAGGGTAGAACCCTTTGTAACATCAAAATCAATGTATTTCTCTGATCTAGAATCAAAGCACTGCAGACCATTTTCGGTGCTCAGCCAGATATTGCCTGTTTCATCTGCACAAATACACCTGACACGGTTTTTGAAAGCGTTGTTTAGTGGTACATTACGATTGTAATATTTTTTGATCGCATATCCGTCATACCGGTCAATCCCGAAATAGGTGGCGATCCATATATACCCTTGTTTATCCTGTACGATGTCGTTTGCATCCGTATGGGATAATCCTTCGTCTACGGTCAGGTAATGGAATTTATAAGAATAGGATTGCCCGAAAACAGCATCATTGGCTATATAAGTAAATAGAATACAAAGAAATATAGCTTTCATACTATCCTGTTTTCAACCGAACCAGTTTTGACTTTTATGTATGATATGGTTTCCAGGCCGCTTTACCGAAACAGCGCCCGTAAACTTCAGGCTTTGATCTCAATTCAGCAATTTAGGGTTGTTCCTTTAAAGAGTCTCAGCGCAATTTGTGATTTTTAATGCAAATATGCTTAGTAAGCTGATTATTAAATACTTACATAACCATGTCGGTTCTTTCTGCATGCCGGGAAGAGCGATTTGCATATTATGTACAAAGAATTGTACGATCTGCCATAATCCCCTATTACACATGCAGTTTCTTTGTATTCAAAACATTCAGGAGTCAATTTCACATCGTCTATCAACAAATTCATGGAGAGCCATGCAGTTTTTAGATTGTAGATTGCAACAACAACTCAATCCTTTTCTTGAAATGAAATCTTTCCCGTTAATTTTTGTCCTTTTCTTGATCTTCACAGTGGATGCAAGAATGACTTTCGCTCAAACTGCCGGTATTACTTCCGGTGAAATTTACACGCTGAAATCCAAATCCGCTAACAAACTGTTGAACGTCAGCAATGCATCATCCGACGGCAATGCGCGTGTTAATGGCTGGACCGATACCAAATCGGATGCTGAAAGATGGAGAGTTACTCAAACAGGTATCGGCATTTACAATTTCATTAATGTGGCAAGCGGTAAACTTCTCCACGTATCTGCTGCTGACACGGCAAATGTCGACCAATACGAAAACACCAACAGCAATGATGTAAAGTGGACGATCAAAAAAGCCGGCTCCGGTGTTTACTCCATAAGCCCGGTTGCATATCCTGGTTCAACACTCAGTCTGAATGCCAGCGATACCACCGAGGAAGCCAGCGTCAACCTGAGCCGCTCTTCCAGTGGTGATTCACGGAAATGGATGTTTCAAAAAGAGCCCCCTCACGACGCAGCACCTACCGCCCCTATTGCGGATGAGGTATTTGAAGCCTGGTATACCCAATATCAAATAGAAACCGCCAAAGGCTTTTGGGACAGGGCGGAAATGATGGAAATTTTACTGGATGCTTTTGAAGTGACGAAAGACCCAAAGTATGCGAAACGGTTCGACCTTATGTACAACAACTTTATTACAGATAACAAAGAAGACTGGATGTATAATAAGTATAACGACGACATCACCTGGGCGGTACTTTTTTGCGTGCGCGGCTATTTGCTCACAGGCAATAAAACCTATCTTCAAAAAGGGAAAGATCAGTTTGACAAGATGTATGCCCGTGCGTTTACAAATTCGTATGGTGGCGGACTTATATGGTTTGAAACAAAAACGTCAAAAAACGCCTGCATCAACGGGCCGGCCATGGTCGCTTGTTGTTATCTGGCGCAAGCTACGGGCGACACCACGTATTATGATAAAGCCATTGCGCTGTACACCTGGTCTAAAGTACACCTCCTAAATGCCGCTACCGGCAAAGTAAACGACAACGTCGATATGAACAAAAACACAGGCATGATCCGGACCAGCACCTGGAGCTCCACTTATAACCAGGGTACTTATTTAGACGCAGCGGTCATGCTTTACAAGCATACGAAAGAAGCAAGCTACCTGGCCGAAGCGGAGAAAATAGCCCGGTACACCCGGGACAGCATGTACAGCGCCAAGGTGATGAACAACGAAGACAACGGGAATGACCTCCCTGGCTTCAAGGGAATTTTTGCACGGTACGCCCGCAAATATGCTTTTGAAACAGGTAAAACAGATCTAAACGGATGGCTGCGGTTGAATGCTAAAACGGCGTACAACAACCGCAACTCACAGAACCTTATACATACCAAGTGGGGTACCAGCACAGGTGAAACAAAACCTAGATCGGCCTTTGGTTCATCTACTGCTGTTTCGCTGCTGGTGAACTCCCTCCCGCTAAAAGAATAAAAGACCCCTCCGATTTATTATTGGATCCTACTCCCGGGTATTTATTATCAATGTGTTCCCTTTTTCAAATCCTTATGGTGTGTTTTTGCGCCTGCAGCTGATTTATGGCAACCAGTGCGAAAAGAAAGGCGATGAATTTTTTATGGCAGATTGTTCCTTCTGTTTAAAGCCAGTTTATTTAAGCACTGCTGCCCAGCCACCGTTCCTCGCCATCCTGATCGTTATCTTATCACCAGCTTTTACCTGTACCGTTTTTCTCCGGTAATCCATTGCCTGCCTGTCGGCGTTTATGCCATCTTCAAAATAAGTCATGGTATAGGTCTTCCCCTTTTCCAGAAAGTCAAAGTCCAATTCTATTTCCCTTGTCTTTTCCTTGTTATTGGTTATCCCGCCGATAAACCACTGGCCACCTTTCCGTTTAGCCACTACAACTACCTCACCGGCAGTAGCCGCCAGCGCTTTGGTTTCATCCCAGGTGGTTGGTACGCTTGTAATAAACTCCGTACAATCCGGGTTGCGGTAATACAAAGTCGGGTTATCTGCGAGCATCTGCACGCCGCTTTCGAAAACCACGTATAAAGCCAGCTGATTAACCCGGGTACCTATTGCAGCTGCGTTAGGCCGTGCCGCCCTGTACACTTCCGGCTGCATGTCAATCATTGCCCCGGGGGTAAAATCCATGGGTCCAACGGCGTTCCGCATAAATGGGAGATAGATGCTGTTGTCCGGATAACAACCGCCCATTTGTTCCAACCCTCTTACCCCTTCGTACGAGATCAGGTTGGGATATTTGTATTCCAGGCCTGAAGGTTTGAATGCACCATGAAAATCGACGAAGATCTGGTATTTGGCTGCCGCTTTCACTACGTTTTCATAGTAGTTGACCATCCACTGGTCGCTGCGATTCATGAAATCGATCTTCACTCCTTTTATGCCCCAGTCATGAAAGGTTTTGAACACATCCATGTTGTTGTGCACAGTTAGCCAGGTCAGCCAGAGGATAATGTCTACGCCTTTTGTTTTGCCATACCGGATCAACTCCTTCACATCCACTTTGGGGTTTGGTGTATAGGGGTCGGTCGTGCTTTTGGCCCAGCCTTCGTCCATCACGATATATTTCACGCCAAACTTTGAGGCGAAATCTATATAGTATTTATAGGTATCGAGGTTATAGCCCGACACAAACTTCACGTCGGGTCCGTAGGGCGCCGCGTCGTTCCACCATTCCCAGCTGGCCTGTCCCGGCTTGATCCATGACGGATCTGCAATCACACTCCTGGATGCCAGTTTCAGGGTCATGGTGTTTTCCAGTAACTGTTTATCCTCTTTGGTGATCACAAAATAGCGCCACGGGAAATTGCGGGTGCCGGAGGTTTTAGCAATATAATCGGCTGATTGAAGAATTTTCTGGCTGCGGTCTCCATCGGGTCCAAACTCGAGCGGTGCTTTAGGGAAGACGCCCTCCATCCCGTTACTTCCGGTCCCTTGAAGAAACATTCCCGGGTAATCGGAAAGGTCGGACTCGCTGATCAGGATTTTATACTGTTTTTTGGTATCGATTAAAACCGGCAGGTTAGCCATCTTATCTGTCTGCTTCCAGCTGGTGGATTCAACGTGTTGGTAAAGTTCCTCATAGGCGGTTTTGAAGCTGTTGCTCTGCTGAAGATGCAGCAGGTAACCGTCAGGGAAATTGACAGAAAAGTCTTCACTCATGACCTCTGCATCCCCTTTCATACTTGTGATAAAACGGTAAGCGATGCCCTCATCGAATGCCCGGAACTCCACCGCATAATTTCCCTTGAAGGTCATGAGCAGGTCGTTATAAATGCTGTTTACAGTTGAAAATTTCAAAGAGACATACGGTTTTATCACTTCTTCGCCCCTGGTCTTCTTTACCGAGATCAGCGCAGGATCTTTGCCCAGTACTGCCCCTTTCAGGCCCAGCGCCAGGTGATTCTTTGTGAATAGTTCCTGGTTATTACCTGAAACCGAGTAATATATCTTATCGCCCAGGTTGATAGTTACTTTCAGCTCTCCATTCGGAGATGTCAATTCCACTGGTTTGCCCTGAGCAGACAGTCCAGTTGATATACTGATACACAGAATACAAAAAGCTACATATTTTGCAATCATATACTTACTTTATAATTGATTTATCCTTTTAAGTTCGCCTTCAAGTGTTCAGAATTCTTTCTTATCAACTTCAGCGAGTTTCGTGTTCGACATCCGGTCGCTGTTGAAAAGATTGAAATTTTTTACCTGGTTGAGCAGGAACATCGGGGCACCTTCCATTTTTTGTGCCCGGATGTGCTGAAAATCTGCACCCTCCACGTGATCTAAAATAAAGGCCGGCCGCAAATCATCTTTTAAAAAGCTAACTTCCACATCGCTCATTTTCAGGTCTTTTACATTCCGGATGAAAAAACCATAGGCAGGTGTGATGCCAAACCGGTTCGGATCGGGATAACTATCGATCAATGGGGGTATTTCCCTGGCGCCCTGCTCTTTAGTACCGCCACCCCTGAAATAAATCCGGATATTATACAGGGTCAGATCCTCAATATCATGGCCGGGTATACCGCTTATGATGGCCCCCTGTTCTCCCGTGACATCATCAGCTACTATGTTACTTATTATGACCCGGCGCAGCTGACCGAAGGGAAAATCCTTGGGGCCGCGCATGCGTGCTCCTAATCTGATAAAGATGGGGGCATTCACAACATCGTGCATGGTTATATTCGTGATGGTAATATTTTCCAGCACTGCCCCGTCCACAGTTTCTAGTGCCAGCCCCCGGCAATGATCAAATACACAATTGGAGATGGCGATATTTTTGTAGCCTCCGTTGGATTCTGTCCCCAACTTGATACGGCCTGTCGGTTCTTTCCTGCCATTCTTTAAATTGGTTCCGTCCAGGAACGTACCCTCGTTGTATCCGGAAACCTGGCAATTGGTTATGGTGATATTCTCTGTGGCGCGGGGATAGTTGAGGGCATAATCACATTTCAAAACGATAGCATCATCACCGGGGGCATTGATGCTGCAGTTGGAAATACGTACATTCTTGCTTGATATCAGATCGATGCCGTCACGGTTGGTATCCATTTTTATGTTATCGATCGTGGCATTGTCGACACCTGTCAGCAAAAAGCCGAACCAGCCTCCATAAGCAACGGTAAAATCTTTCAGGATCACATTGCGGCAAAGCTTAAGGCTGACAGCTTTGTTGGCATAACCGGGATTTTTTTCTTTCAGATCTTCTCTTATCAATCCCCCCTTACCCCAAATGCAACCCGGCCCCAGGATCGATATGTCCTGCAGGTTTTCTCCCACTATCAAGCTGTTGCGGAAATGGCTGTGACCAAAATCCTGGTACAGATCATTGTCGCTTTTTTCCGGCAGGTCGTATTGAACGCTTTCGCTGGTGGTAGCGGCAACGATCGTTGCACCCTGATCAATGAATAAAGCCACTTTGCTTTTAAGGTGAATGGTTACCGACAGATAATCACCTGCCGGGAAATATACGGTACCACCTCCGGCCGCACTGGCAGTTTCGATGGCCTTATCGATCGACCTTGTATCTATATTTTTACCATCTCCTTTTGCACCGAATTTTTTTACATCGTAAACGGGTGCCTCTGCCTCGGCCAGGTTTGCAAAACAAAAAAACAGGATAGATATTCCTGCCAGGTTTTGGTATAACGTTTTCATTAATCTATTGGGTATAAATAAGAGTGTTTTAATTAGATTTACTGAAAGACCAGTACCATGCCCGGTTCTGATTTATCTCCCCGGGTTGCTGCAGCCAGTCCTACGGTGTCAATTACTTTTCCGGGTATTGTAATCTGATTGCCTTTATGAACTACCTGGCGTGTAATATCTGTTGGTGCATTTCCGGCCAGATCCTGGGCCAGGATTCTGGTGAAGGGAGTTTGCTGATCAACCTGAATGGTAAGGCTGTTGTAATGACCGAATATCCCGAAAGGCTTATCGCATCTTGCCACCCTCAGTACCACATCGGCCCGGGGGATAAGATATTCACGGTCAATAGTACGGCCGATAGAAGCAATTGCTATAGCCCCGTTTGGATATCTCGATGCTAAAATATATGGCTTCAGGGTATCACCATGCATCAGTGTTACCGTTGGCTTTTCAAGCCCTCTTGCAATAACGGCGGGCGCCTGCCATGCATTTATGTACCCTTCCCCGTGTGCGGCTATATACGACTCATTGTTCTTCATTACCCAGTAGTCGTGCAATTGGGCGGTATCAACAGTATTTTCAGTTTTGTTGATAGCAAACGGCGAAGCTATCCTATGCCACATTACACAACGAACTTCCTCATCAAGCCGGCTCTTCAGGTCGCGCCCTGCAGATGGGAAGGCATGGTCCGGTTTACCGTTCGGGAGGTTACCATTAAAGGGATGGCGCATGATACCCAGTGCCGAACCTGTTCCGGCTGCGATATAAGGCTCATCCTCGCAGTTTAAAATACTCACGGCCTGACCTTGCGGCAAAAAGGTCAGCAGTTTGGCGATGCGATCTATGGTGTGGGGAATGGAGATGACGTTCTCGACATCATATGTACGGTATACATCCGCCGACGCGAGTACGGCCGGGGTCATTGCCTGTTCGATGATAAGGTTCGGGGCCACCTGCTTACCCAGTTTTGTGAGCCATGATCTCCAAACAGCATTTTTTGAATCCTTTCCCCAGTCCACTTTCCAGTAGCTGATGCCGGCTTTATCCATCCATTGCAGGCGTTCTGTCCAGTAGGCAACACTGTCGGCAGTTTGATAAACCGGCGCCTGCTGTGCGCAGATCCAAAGTCCCAACCCCTTCCAGCCCAACCTTTTTACTTTGTTGGTTAAAAAACGCAAGCCTTGCTGGGGCGACTCCCCTTTCACTGATGGGAATCGGGCCGTATCAACAATTAGACTTCCATAGTATTTACGGTCGCCGTCGAGCGGTGTTTCCCAGTCATCATCCAACACCAGATAAAGGTCTTTATGCAATCTGGAAAACACTTCTCCCCAGCGCTCGTATGCTCCGTTGCCAAAGACATTCTTTTCAATCATTGCCGTCCGCATCGCCGGACTGGATGCATAACTGGTAACGTAGCCTTGTATATTCCAGGTGCAAAAATAATCAGGAGCCTCCGACGGACTGGAAGGCACCAGGGAATAGTCTGGCTTCTTTTGATTGTACCCGCATACTCCTATCAAACACAATGCTACTGCGAAGATTAATTTACTTTTCATGATTTTGAAGCGAGGGGTTTAACACCGGTTGTGTACAGTAGGAATAGTGTTCGTGAGCCTATATCTTAAACCTGAATTCAGCCGCAAATGAGTCACTCAAAATAATCAAGCCGGTTTTACATTTGTGGTTAAACCGGTTAACAATTTATTCAAGGCGTTAAAGCCAAAGATCTGATCACCTGCATACCACTTGGAAAAACTGCCATGCTGCGTGTGCTTCAAGGCTTCCTCGGCATTTTCGAGATCTGTTACCGACTGATTGACCAGCTTATTCCTCCTTGCTGCATCTTCCTTTGATTTATAAGCATTGCACAGGTTGAGCAGACATTTATTCAGATAGTACAGGTAATAAGACGGTTGTCGTAAATCGGCATCAAAAAGTGATTTGCCATTGTCGTCGATACCCGGGTACAGAGAATCGGCTTGCCGGGCCACCTGTAAAAATGCATTCGCCGATCCTGTTGTTCCTTTAATTAGGGCCTCTATATCAGAGGCTACACCATTGTCAGCCGGCACAATTCTGTATGTTCGTCCGATTTGCTGGTCAGCGCCTATATCTTTCAGCGGATTGGGAATAAAAGGCTTGTCGAACTGACTGCAAATATCCACTATAGCTTTCTTATACCTCAGATCCTGAAATATATACTGTCGCTGAAACCCGGCCAGATCGGGTTTTCGTTGTTGCCAGTAAGCATTGTAATAAGCTTTGTACAGTGCTGCGGATTTTACTCCATTGCTTTTCCCATAGTACATGGTACAAAAATCCTTTAAGAAAGCGTCCGAATTGTATTTATTGAAATCCCACATCATGGCGGCGTTAGCAGATATCTCCATTACAAATTCCCGTATGTTCCCTGCATTCACTACGGAAAAGGCGATTGGACGAGAACTTTTGCCTGCCACGTATCTGAAATTCTGTTCCATTTTCCAGGGACCTTCTCCCGGTGCCAAATGGCTTCCGGTAGAAGTAAACTGGTAATTAAAATAGTATCCCAGGTTGATCCCTTTAGCCTTCTCCAGTTGCTGGATGTCTTTATTCGGATAGTGATCCCTTCTGGCGGCTACATATGTCCAGATAAAGTTCTGATCGGCGGGAGGATGAATATAGCCATCAGCCAGAAGGTCTGACAATTCATCATAAAAGATAGTCCGGAATTGTGTGTTTGGGTTCCCCGTTACATCGATAACAATTTTCTTTTGCCTCTCCATCATCTGGCTTATCACTTCGCCACGATCCTTCATGGATGCCGGTGCATCTTTGAAAGTGTACCAAAACGGGTGGTCTCCATTGGCCCTGAAGCCAAGGACCCATAACATGTCTATTTTGTTTCGAACGATGCATTCCACGTTGTATCTCCAGAATTCTTCCAGCTTATCAACGTTTGCCAGGGAGAGCTCAGGGGGTACGGTGTCTCGTGTTTTTTTCCAGTAATCGTTCCAGCCGGCAAGAGTGGCATTCAGCGGGCTGTGGTGGTGCGTAGTATTTATCAACCCGTAATTGCTGATAAGCCGGGTAGTTGGCGAAACACTGTATCTTTTGCTGTAATCGCGCTCGTCATCAAACCATTCAATCGTATTGAACTTCAACCGCATGGCAGTTTCCAGCCACATTACGTTATTTTCAGGCGAGAGTTTTCGCCAGGGAGCGAAAAGGTCTGTATCGTTAGGGAAGAATGCCCTGTATTTCACCTGCGGTGAGGGGCAATTTATGTCAAAGGATGCGGGTATTTCAATGCTTTCCCTTACTGTTGGTTGCCACTGGCTATAGTACCACAACGGCGGTATTCCAAGCACCTTTTCACTAAATGTATAAATGGCATATATGGTTCCGCGCATATCGGCGCCCTCGAGTATGATTTGTTGCCGACCTCCAGATGCGCCGACATATAAATGATGCGCTTCCCACCCGGTAATTGTCTCTTTAAGACTGTCCTTGTTATCTGTTGCAATGACAATTCCGGGCACAGTGATAGCAGTTAATGGGCTGAGGGTTGTACTTTTCCCAAGCACTCTCTTCATATCCCGCTGCAGGTTCAAAACCGCAAGGTATACAGGGTCACCTGGCTTTGCAGATGTATAAATGACTGTATTGCCTTTTAATAGAACAGGAGATTTGTTTTGTGCTGTTAAAAAGCACGGGATAAGGCTTAAAATGACACAGAGATATAAGATGTTCGATATAAAATCATTGCGCATAATACGATGAGTGATATGTATGCTTTCTTTATAAACAGCGTTGCGCAAGGCCACATTGCAGCGGTGTTTCGCATGAGATGGCGAATGTTTCCTCATAATTTCTCTTCTTATGCTTGTTTGCCTATCACTGATTATAATCGGACTTTCTGTGTTGCCCCTTCTGCTATTATATATCTTTTTGTTACCCCGCTTTTGCTGATCTTAATCAACAATTTATTCATTCCTGTCCGCGACACCTCAATATCAAATCGGCTTTGAAAAGCATAAATATTTTTCAATGCCATTTGGTTCCATTCCTTTGGCAAACGAGGGGTCAAATCGAACGTATTAAACCCGGTTGGCCGTATTCCAAACAGTCCTTCTGTGTAGATACGGCAGTACAAACCGCTTTCTGCAGACAGGTGCCTTTGATTGCCTTCGGGATAAGCCTCCACAGCGTAAGGAACATGCTCTCCCAACAACCTTCTTTTTGAGTAATACTGCAGAAAGCGCAAAGCCTTTTCCGTTTCACCGGCAGCAAAAGCACCCCGGAGCCCGTATAACGTGGAACGATCCCAAAACGTTCTGTTACCTGCCAATGTGGCAAGCCCGTCTTCCGTCCATAAACGTGGTGAGAACAAAGCAGCGATCGTTCCTTCCTTTCTTTCCAGGATATCCATTACCAACGGAGTGGTGATCCAGGAACGCAAGGTGTCGTTTCCTTTGTAATAGCGATAGGTTTTAAACCCTTCAACAGTAGCGCCAAAATAAGTTTCGATCCTCTTCCGCAGCGTTTGAGCTTCCAGCGTGTATTGACGGAGTTGTGAACCCGGCTTACCCAATTGTTTACCTAACATCACAGCAGAGCGCAAGGCATCGTAATAAAGCGAGCTGGTATTCAGGTTCGCACTCCCGGCAGGAAACCTGTTCTCCAGTTCATCGCTTTTGCTCTCCACTACACCTTCATGATTCACTTTACGCTTAAGATATTCAAGGCACCATTCTATCAGGGGCCATAATACCCTTGCAGAATCAGCATTCCCGTAAGCCAATGAAAACCGGCCTGCTCCTTAAGCGATCATTGCCATGTCACCCCGGTCCCCTGCAACAGATACCGTACTGTCTCCTTCCGCAATAATGGCACTTGGAATCGGAGTAAAGCCAGGGTTCATATATTTTGCAAACATGCGATACGCATTCATTGCAGACCTGTTACCAAGGGTATCGCCCAAAAAAGCAAAGAACGGATTTATATATTCCGCCTGGTCATTGGCCCATATGGCTGCATAGTAACGCAACCCGCCAGGGCCATGCATCAATCCGGCTTTTGTATTGTAAATACTTTCTGCGCCTCTAATTTTGGCAAAAGCAAACATGGTATTTAAAACAGCATCCGGAGTTTCCAGTACAAGTTTTGATCCTATCTGGCTTACCCAGTCTCTCCTTGATTGCTCTTCAGAATTTACATCAACCGTTAACGGGGTTTCATTTCCTCTTGTTGCCTGGTAAGTAATCGCAAAAGCCACGCTATCACCCGGCTGCAAATTTCTCACTCCCTCTCCGACTGTTGAAATGACAAAATAGATCGGTCCATTACTTGTACGTTTGGGAGAAGGCTGCACTTCCCGCCACAGGTATTCCATTTCAATCTTAAGCGGCTTGCTTGTTCCATTTATAAACAGAAGCTTTTCAATGGCTACCGGCTTATCAACCGAGGGGAAAAAAGTACGTTGGAGATGCAAGCCCTCCTTGTCAACTTCACTGTCAATTTCCAGCATACCCTTTTGCCTGATTCCGGTAACCCTTTCCGGCATACCCGCTGAAACTGCTGCATTAAACACACCGGCTTTCAGCAACTTATCGTTGACCAGGATTCTCGGTAGTTCATTGTCTTCCACGTTGTACATCATGTGGGCAATCGTTCTCACCGGAAGCAGCCTGTAAGAAGGGAATATAATCGTTCTGGACAGCTTCGGGCTCGCGTTGCTGTCCACACCGTATTGCATCCAAAGCGCCACTCTCTGACCATCCATCTCCACATGATCGAAATGGGGTACACGCTGATCTATCTTCCATTCAATGCTGCCGTCCGGCTGTATCTTCCAGCGATCGTGTTGCACCGGCAGGGTTATTTCCTGCTCGAAAGATCCTGCTCGAGTCAACAACAATAGTATAACCTGTATGATTCTCAAGGATTCCATGTTCATCATTACCAACCCGGATTTTGCGGATATGGATCACCGGTTATGGTAGCATCAATTTGTGATTGCGGAATTGGTCTTAATATATGCTTAGCCTGTATATTCGCACCCGCCTCCGGATTATATAATTTGACTCGATCAATAAGCTTGTTTGTTCTTACCAGATCAAACCACCTCATATTTTCTCCGCAAAGTTCCCGGGAGCGTTCTTCCAATATAAAATCCAGCGACAAGTCACTTGCCTGAATATCCATTACAGTCTTATTTGCAGGATCCGCAGCTGCTCTTTCGCGTACCGTATTGATCAGCGTAACAGCTCTGGATGTAAGCGCGCCCCCAACCATATATGCCGCTTCAGCAGCAATAAGATACGTTTCTGCCAACCGATAAACAATAACCGGCCGAATGGATACCACGTCCGGCGTACTGCGTTTGGTGTCGAAATATTTCATCAGGGTCGGTGCCAGTGTATTATCATACTTCCGCGGCGGGATGACCAGGTAACGGGTTGCGGCAATTCTGGCATCGGTTACATCAACATTGGGCATATAAACGGCCGTATCGCCTATTCTGAACTTCGGCTGGCCCACAACTGCATTGGCAGGTGCACCCGCTGGCAGCGGATTCGTCCATACCGGATATTGAGAAGCGGTCGGATTGTTTGCATACCACACTGTCTGAAACATTTTACTGAATCTTGTGTCATTGGTTCTGTCTTTAAACACAACATTCAACAGCCAACTGGTGGGCACAGCACGGTTAAAAGGCCTCCCGTAAAATACGTCGCGAACCAGTCCCGGCTTTCTTTCGTAATATCCGATAAACATGTAGTGCAACGTATTATCTCCGGTAGCCCCACTGGCAGCACCCGGACCGTTGTAAGCCAGGTTCGAAGTATGCTGAACCGACCAGAGCACCTCGCTGTTGTCTTCATTACCTTCCGCAAATACCCTTGCGAAATCTGTCTGCAGGCTCAAACCGATACCAGCCGCAGTAGTGATCAGATCATTGGCGGTGTTATAGGCATCCTGGTAATCGGTAGGCTGTTTTGCGGAGGAGCCCGCCCTGGTGAGATAAATCTTAGCCAACAGATGTTTTGCGACAGCGGCTGAAGCCTTGCCAGCCAGTACTCCGCTGCTTTTGGGGCTTGCAGGAAGCCCTGGAATGGCATCCTTTAGATCCTGTATCATTAGCGCGTATACATCCGCCAGCGGGGCACGGGCAGCTGATGTTGTCCCTTCGGTTTGAAAGTTTTTGAGCAAGGTAACACCACCAAATGATTGCGCCAGGTTGAAGTAATAACTGGCTCTTAAATATTTGGCTTCTGCAATCATCTGGGCTCTTGCAGCAGGAGTGATATTGACGTTGGGAGCATTGTCGATTACTCCATTACAGGAATTGATAAAAATATAAGCGTTTCTCCAAATAGTATTTACCCGGCTTTCGGTAGTGGTAAATGTATAATTGGCTGCAGCAGCGTTCGCATCACCTCCTCTGGCAAATTCATCGGTGCCGAGTGTAGTCATAAAGAAGTAATCCTGTCCGCCCCAAAAATTACGTGTCCCGGCATAGGAGGCATCCAATGCCAACTGCAATCCGGCAGGGGTAGTTAAATCACCTGGCACCAAAATGGATTTCGGATCTTCAACCAATGCCTTTTTACAACTTGCAAAAGATGCAAGCATGAAAATTGCCAATAAAATATGTATTCTTTTCATACAGAAACTTTTAAACTAAAATGAAACATTTAAACCAAGAAGGAATGATCTGAGTGGCGGGGTATCGATCCCGATAGTACCGGCAGATTCAGGATCCAAACCGCCCGCTTTACGATAGGGTGAAAAAAGTATGAAGGGATCAGTTGATGTGGCGTACACGCGCATAGACCTTCCCCCTATTTTTTGGGCGATTGATGGCGAAAAATTATATCCTAAACTGATCGATCTTATTTTAACGAAGCTACCGTCGAAGTAACCCAGTGTAGATAAATAAGTAGGGAGGCCGCCAGTTCCCGTAGGATTGGTGTTAGGTTTTGGAAACCTGTTTTCATTGTTGGTTGGTGTCCAATAACTCACTTTTACATTATTGTAGGTACCTGCGTATGTGCTGATACCATTTCCACCTTCAATTGCACTGCTGATAATGCCGCCGATCCTGGCAAAAGCAACCACGGTAAGGTCGAAACCTCCAAACCCAAACCGGTTTGTCATTCCACCTTCCCATTTAGGCTGGTTGCTGCCGATGATGATCCTGTCGTAGGTATCGTCGATTTTACTATCCGGTTTTCCATTGGCGCCATTGAGGTCAGCTACTTTTATGGTGCCGATCACGGAAGTAACTCCGGTAAGGCTTAATCCATACCCTTTTGCCGCTGCAGAATCAGCCGGCGTGTTTTGCCAGATACCCAACCTTTTATAATCATAGTAAGATCCCACAGGCTGCCCTACAAACCATCCGTTGCCGATATCTCTTGTTACGCCATTCGCTAACTGTGTAATCTTCCCCCTGTTGATGAAAAAGTTCAGATCGCTTGTCCAACTGAAATCTTTCCGATCCCGCCCCTGGATATTCACCGTGCTTAGCTGTAATTCGATACCGGTATTCTGGGTTTTCCCGATATTTCTAACTGTTGCATTTGGTATGCCTGAAGTAATGGGCAATGACTGGCCCAACAGCAAATTATTCGTGAATTGCTTATACACCTCTGCCGAACCTGAAATACGGTTCTTCAAAAGCCCGAAGTCTAAACCAATGTTCGCTGTTGAGGTATATTCCCAGGTTAACCTGTTATTCCCTGCGCTGGTTAAATAGGCGCCGGTAACCACGGTCTGACCATAATTATAGGTTACAGATGATAAGCTGCCCAGTGTTTGGTAAGGATTGATGGCTGTGTTTCCAACGGTACCGTAACTCGCCCTTAACTTCAGGTTGCTTAATACAGGGATCTTCATGAACGACTCGTTGGTGATATTCCATGCAGCCGCGGCAGAAGGGAACACATGGTATTTATTGCCGGGTGCCAAACGGGAAGAGCCATCGGAACGCATCGTAGCGGTCAATAAATACCGGTTGCCAAAAGTATAGTTCAACCTTCCCATATAGGAAATAATAGACCATTTTGGATCCGTACCACTACCCGTAAGGTTTGAGCCGTATGTAGGATTGTAATAAGCCAGCGCATCAAAAGCAATGTTGGTATTATCGAACTGGTTGGTCCTGATCTTTGAATCCTGGATGCTGTACAAACCGGTAAAATTCAGTTTATGCTCTCCAAATGTCTTGTCATAGGTCAGGATGTTCTCCAGGGTGTAACTGACATTGAAGCTGGTGCGGTTTGAGGAAGAATTTGCAGCGCCTCTTCTGTAATTGGTTCTTGTCGCATAAAAATTGCCATACGTCTCGCTGTTAATTTCAGCCCCTGCATTCAGACGGTACTTCAATCCTGGGGCAAGATTTACATCTGCATACATGGTCGTAAATGTTCCAAACCGGGTTCTGTCTTCAACAGCAGCTCCGGGCAGAACATCAGCCAGCGGGTTCCAGACCTGATTTGAACTTCCGGGTATAAAGTCGTTCAACAGTCTACCGGCACTATCGTATGGAGCCGTAAGCGGACTTGCCCGCAGGGCATAGCTCATATTGCTTGCATTTTCTCCTTTCCGGATGGAGTAGGTATTTAAAGAACTCAGGCCAATTTTGATCGCCGGATTTACCTGCTGATCCACACTTGCTTTAACGGTAAACCGCTCAAAGCTTTGACCTGCATAAATACCTGTTTGCTTGAAATATCCGGCAGACAAGGCGTATTGTGTTTTATCGACACCTCCGGTGATGCCAAGCTGGTGATCGGTCATGATACCCTTCTTATAGATCAGGTTTTGCCAGTCCGTGTTGCGGCCTGTTCTAACACCTTCTACCTCGGCAGGGGCAAATACACCATTCGTATAAAATTGCGGATCATCCAGCCCTGTATACTTTCCCGGGTTCGCATTGATATTCGCCCATTTTTTGAAAACCGTAAATTCGCCCGCATTGAACAGTTTAAACTCACGGGCAACATCCGTCTGACCTACATAAGTGCTATAGCTTAAAACAGGTTTGCCGGTCCTTCCTCTTTTTGTGGTGATCAGAATTACGCCATTTGCGCCTCTTGAACCATAGATAGCGGTTGAAGAAGCATCTTTCAGAATATCCACAGAGGTCACGTCATCCTGGTTTATGTCGTTTATACTGCCGTTGAAGGGGATGCCATCGACCACAATCAAGGGTGCATTGGATGCACTTAAGGACCTTGCTCCGCGAATCAGGATATTGGGAGTTGCTCCTGGCTTGCTGTCGCCACCGTTTTTTCTGATATCTATGCCCGCACCCTTTCCCTGTAAGGCCGATGCAAGGTTCGCAGCAGGTACATCTTTTATAGACTGTTCGTTGATCGACGTGATGGCACCGGTAATATCCGACTTTCTTCTGGTGCCATACCCCACCACAACCACCTGATCCAGTTCATTCTTGCTGGTAAGCATCTGCACAGATAATTTAGCAGTTTCACTTCCCACCTTGATTTCCCTGGCCGTATACCCCACAAATGACAACATCAAGGTACTATTTGCAGGGACGTTCAACTGAAAATTCCCGTTTTCACTGGAAGTGGTCGCTCCCTGCCCCCCTTTCACGGTAATAGACACCCCTGCCAGAGGCTCCCCGGTTTGGCTGGTAATGACACCACTGACCGGTACCAAAGATTGTGCATTGATAAGACTGATAACGAAGAAAGAACAGAGCAGAAGCAGGATCTGTTTCAAATTTCCTTTTTTTGAAAAAAAATGGTGCGTCAAATGGTGAACTCGTAAAATTGAAATCGGCATACAAGCAATATTTATTAAAATGAACAGGTAGGATTGCAAAGCGCTGGCGGGCCAGTTATAAGTAAGGGATAATCTAGCGTTTGGACAACTGTTGTGGTTTCACAGGCAGTTTCCCCAAATTTCCGATACACTGTGAAAGAGCTGGATTAGAAAATAACATGGTAATTCTATGATTTTCAATTTTTGATGGACCGCCCTTTGTACCTAGCACTTATATTGGATCGATGGACAATCGTATTTGCATTTGCAAAGGAGCGGTCACAAATAACCAATTTCGCCAGCAAATTGGCTTCTCTTTGCGTTCATTTTACTTGACATATCGTACAAAAAATTATATGTATAGCCTAAACTGGAGATTAATGGTAAAGATTGAGGCATCTGGGATCGTGTCAAACAACACCTGTAGACATTTCAGAAATTACAATACATCCACTTATTGAAAGATTGAGCTTTTCTAAGTAAAAGAATACACTGGGAAATGTAACCTGGCTGCATATGGATTGCGGCTGTAATCTTGCACGGTAACGTGGGCGACGGAGATCGGCTCCATCTGTAAATGGCCTGGGCTCATTGGCAAATCGACCTGCCAAGCATCATTATCCGAATGTTTTTATGAGAGTTTTGTTGCAGAAAGCCACCAGGAGCTTGCCTGGAATAGAGACGTCGATATCTGCTTATATGCTGCGCGGGACTATTCTGGTTATGGGCTGCGAAAGAACCTACTGTCCCAGTGATCGAATCCAGGCAGCAATCTTTTTCGCTTCTGCCACGGATACCTGTGGCATCGGCGGCATCTCGGTTGAATAATCAGGCCAGTGCTGCGGCTGAGGATCGTGAACGAGCTTCACAATTTCATCTACAGAATAGTTTCTTTTTGCCACCTCCACAAAAGCCGGCCCCACCTGCCTTTTGTTTTCGTTATGACAGGCAATACAAGTATTCTTTACCAACAACGGCTTGACACTGGCAAACGTTGGTTTTGCGGCATCAACTTTTTTAGGATGGATTGCATTTGTTGGCCCTCTTTTTACTTTGGCGCCTGGTTTGTGCGTGGTATCAGCCTTCTCTTTTGTTCTACCTATTGCATCCCTTTTTTTATTGCCGACTGCCGGTTGACTCATTACCGCTACAGGTAGCAACAGGATAAAACCCAATAGATACATAATGTAAAACCGGGATCCGCTTTTTGTAAAACTCATAAATTTCATTTGGATCTTGGTGGCACAACGGAACACACTCATTGATGTTCCGTTGTGATTACAGGTAAAAAATCATCCATGACGCTACCCCAAATCGCTGCTCTTCATCGACTTGCAAGGTCATGTTAGAAAAGAGGCGCTAGGCATTTAATTCTTCACAATCTTGTATACTGAGCACTCTGTGTTCTCCGGTCCCGTTTCCGGATTGGTAAGCAGGTACACCTCCCCGGCAGCGTCTTCACTAAATGAGGTTATTCTTGTGCCTTCCGGGATGTCTTTGAACAACAATTTCCCGCGCAGCCATTTGCTGCCTGATTTCTGCAGATAAAAAGCCGGTCCCGTCCAGTCGGCGAAAAGGTATTTCCCCTTCAGGCCCGGAAGGATTTTGCCGTTGTACACGTAACCGCCTGTAACCGATAATCCGGTAGTGTGCGGATATTCGGTGATGGGCATGATGATGCCAGTGGTATCGCAGTCGTTTTCGGGGTTGTGGCAATGTGTGCCCTCGATGATACGCCAGCCATAGTTGCCACTCCTGGTAACGATGTCCACCTCTTCCCATTTGTCTTGCCCTACGTCACCGGCAAACAGCTGGCCGGTGGCCTTGTCAAACGAAAAACGCCACACGTTGCGGAAGCCGTACGCCCATATCTCAGGTTTCACATTGGTACGTCCTGCGAATGGATTGTCCTTGGGTACGGCATATCCGGTTGAAACATTCACGTCAATGCGCAGGATTTTGCCCAGCCATGTATTGAGGTTTTGTCCATTGCCTATCTCGCCGTGCTTGTCGTGCTGGCCGCCGCCGTCCCCAAACGAGAGGTACAAGAATCCATCAGGCCCAAACTGAATGCAGCCACCGTTGTGGTTGCCTTCGGGCTTGTCGGCCGTAAGGACGATGCGGCCGCTGGCCGGGTCAACCGGAGTGCCGTTATCAGACCATACGTATTCAGCCAACACATCGGTGTGGTTGGCCTTTTGCGTGGGCGGTGTGCTGTACACTACGTAGAATTTTTTGTTCGA
The DNA here is from genome assembly GCA_965200945.1 of Chitinophagaceae bacterium. Taxonomy (GTDB): domain Bacteria; phylum Bacteroidota; class Bacteroidia; order Chitinophagales; family Chitinophagaceae; genus JADCRZ01. The sequence continues at coordinate 5,898,971 of OZ241749.1, read as the reverse complement.
CGCAAACTGCGGGTGCAAGGCAATACCCAACAAACCCTGCTCTTCGTAGCCGTTGTGTATTTTCACCAGTTTCGGTTTCAGGTCCATAATAACTTCATCGGTGATGGCACCGTTGCGCATCACGCGGATTTTACCCGTTTGTTCCGTCAGCCAGGCATCGCCGTTACCAAGAAAAACCATTGCCGTAGGCGCTTGCACGTTGACAGCTACCTTTTGAATTTCTACGGTGATGGCCAGGGGCTCCGCTGATTTTTTTGCGGGCCTGGCTTGCGCAAAAACTGACAAGGAAAAGAGGCAGAACGGCACTATAAATCCCAATAAAAAGAAGCGGATCAAGAGTGAGAAAAAGCAATGGGCTAAGCTTGTTATTTTCATGATGCTATGTTGTTGAAGTTCATTGAATAATTGCACAAAATCACCGGCCGAAGTCAAACCAAAGTGTGCCACTCACAGGTGCTCCACCTTTTGCCTTTTGACTTTGCGGGCCCATTGCTTTTGCTGGTTGGAACTTGGTACCGATGGCTGGAATCTCTTTCAAAAAACCGATGCTGCCCGCAGGGAAAGGAGGCTCTACGTAGTTATTCGAAGGTGCCGCAGCCTCCCTGGACGGGTGGTACAACTGCAGGTATGTGTTCTTGTCGGCGATGTAAACGGTAAAAGGCGATTCACGGTTTTCTATCACTGCCCATTGCACCTCTGCATGATAGCCTTTGAACTCCGGATAAATGAAATTTTCGCCGGTGATGCCGTTATTGTAGGCTTTGTGCCATACGCCAAACTGCTGGCCTTTCAAGCGGTTTTGCCAGACGCGGTACGGCCCTCTGCCCAGCCATTTAATGCCCGTCACTTTTTCTTCGGGATAATTAAAGGTGAGGCCCATAAAATCGGCATCGCCTTGTTGCGTGTAGCCGTACTCAAGTTTTGCCGGTTGGCCCGATGCAAAAGTCCAGGTTGCATGAAAGGCAGCGGAGTCACCTTCGTAATTGGCTTCTACCATATACTGTCCGTTGGCGGTTTTATGCGTGAAGCTTTTGAGCGTTGTGCTCACGCCGGCAAGCACCGGCCCACCCGATAAAGACACCATGCCCGAAGGCTTCGTCACTTTTTGCAGGTAGCCAGTGCTCTTATCAAAGGCATAGCCGATACCGTCACATTTAACAGTGAGTGAACCCTCAGTTTCTTCGGCTATTATGACCGATTTGCTTCCTGCATGAACTAGTTTCTCAGCCGTCTCTTCAGGCGTGACTATGGGCCAGCTCCAGGTGAACAATTCTTTTTTATCGGGTCCGTAAGCTGTAAGGCAAAAAGCATCGCTGGCAGCAAAAGACTCCGGCAACCGCAGGGTCAGCATACCGCTTTTGCCGGGTTTGATGCCCGGCGGAGCTATAACGCCTTTGGCAACTACCCTTGCTTTTGTGCCTGTTTCTCTGGCGGATGGAAAATTGAGCAATTGCCAGCTGAAGCTGCATTGGTTCAGATCAGTAAAAGCATAGCGGTTCTCCACCGGAATATGGCCATCAAAATTTTTGCTCATCGATTGCGGCTCAACATAGACCGGCGACCAGATTTCCTTGATAGTATAAAAGCTCCCTTCTTTTTCGCGGTGCGGACCGAGAATTCCATCGGGTGCATGATTGCCGTCCCCATCATAGATTCCGTTTTTATCAGTCCGGATAACATCTTCATCCACCAGCGCCCAAATAAAACCGCCCGCCCCGTGCGGATGCTTCATTATCAGTTTCCAAAAATCATCAAGGCCGGCACCACCGCCGCCATCGTACAAAGCATGCATAAATTCAGTCGTAAAAAAAACGTCCTGCTCTTCCGCCACCGATTTTACGATGTAGTTATAGTCGGGATAATGGTGCGTTTGGGTGCCATTGACCTTTTCCCAGGGGTGGATCACCGTTCGCTTTTGAGGATCGTACAGGGCAAAATCACCATCCAGCGCCCTGTTCCACCCACCTTCATTCCCGTTGTCCCAAAAAATAACAGAAGGATGGTTTACATCACGTACCACCAGTTCCTTTACGAGTTTACGGCCTATGACGGTATCGTACTTCGCCTGCCAGCCGGTTAGTTCGTCAAGTACATACAAGCCGATTGAATCGCAGATATTCAGGAAGTCGGCATCCGGCGGATAGTGCGACATTCGCACGGCATTCATGTTCATTTCTTTCATCAGGCCCACGTCCATTAAATGAACGGCACGACTTAAAGTACGGCCGGTTTCGGGCCAGAAGCTATGCCGGTTGACGCCCTTGAGCATAATTTTGGCGCCATTCACATACAGACCGTCATTGAGGCGCAACTCCACGGTACGGAACCCAAATTTTTGTTTCACCTTGTGGATTATAGTCAGCCCCTTTTTCAGGGTCACAATTACCTGATACAAATGGGGGAATTCGGCGCTCCACAACAGCGGTTTAACAAAATCATTCTTCAGTTCCACGTGATCTTCGGAAGCATTCGCCTGAACAGAGAACGGGCGTCCTACATTCTCGCCGCTTAGCTTTTGTACCTGTGCTTCAAGCGTTTCATCCCCCTTCAAATTTTGCGGATAGACATCGAGGTCGAAAGAGCCGTCCGCCTTTGCGTTTACGGCCATGCGATCTATGAAGATTTCGGGAACCACCTCTAAATATACAGGCCTGAAAATACCGCCAAACACCCAAAAATCGCTTTTGCGTTCTGCATTGTTTACCGAAGCATTTGCCGACATTTTGGCTACGGTTACTTCAAGTAAATTTTTGCCCGAAGGCTTAAGCAAACCGGTTATCTCGTACTTAAAACGGTAAAAGCCTCCCTGGTGCACCGGGCCGGCTTCTTTCCCGTTAATCATTACTTTGGTATCCGTCATGGAGGCTTCAAAAACAATAAAAACCTTTTTACCTTTCCAGTCTCCAGAAACAAATTCTGTTTTATAAAGCCCTTGCTCCGCACCTTTTACCTTATCATGGCCGTAATTGTAAGTACCGAAGCCTTGCAACTCCCAGTTGGAAGGAACCGCAATCTTCGTCCACTTGCCGCTATTTCTTCCTTCGGTACAATAAAAATCCCACTGTACCGTATTATCCTTATCCGTGCCCGAAAGGTATTTGATAACGGTTCCCTGCGGGAAGGAGTTTCCATAAACCAGGATAAATGCCAGATACAGAATTGATTTTTTCATAATTATTTTTTAGAACTCTTACGAACACCGGCTTGTCTCTTCCCGACTCTCTCTGGTTTTTTAAATGTCGCTTATGTAAGGCATTGTTACAACAAGAATATCCGTACACATAGGTTTAAAGCCTCGCCTGTTGCCCGACCTCATAAGGATAGCATTACCAGCGGTTCCAGGCAAAAGCGGGGATGAATAAACAGACAAGTTTAAAGCAATTGCCATGAAAAACAGCAATGATTTCATAATTTGACTACAAGCGCGCTGGATAACATTATTTTTTCCTACTTGCCGCTTCGATTGCTTTCTCAGCAAGCGGTTCCATTACTTTATAACCTTCCAGCGTTGGATGTACTCCATCTTTTGACAGATCAGCAGGCAAGCCTCTCCTGGAATCGGCCATGACAGTAAAATAGTCCAAGTAAACGATGTTGTTCTTATCAGCATAGGCCTTTAGCATTTCGTTCAGTGCCTTAACTTTTGGTACCGGGTCTATAGCTGGGCGCCATGGGAAATTAAAAGCCGGCAGTATCGATGAAAGCACCACATTGATATGGTTCACTCTTGCCAATTCGGCCATGGAAACAATGTTGCCAATTACATCCTCCAGTTTTGAAGGCCCGTTATTTTCAGCAATATCATTTATTCCGGCAAGTATTACCACCACAGCTGGCTTTAAGTTGATTACATCTTCCCGGAACCGGACCAGCATCTGCCCGGTTGTTTGACCGCTTATTCCGCGATCAAAATAAGGTTTGCCGGAAAAGAATGAAGAATCTTTATTGATCCAGAAATCAGTTATAGAATCTCCCATCCATACCACCCTTGTCTCTCCGGCAGAAGGGGGCGGCACCTGGCTGTTTGCCATTTCAAATTTATGAATATTAGCCCAGTCCTGCGCCCTGGCGGCGTCAATGGTAAAAACAAGCATCAGTACAGATATTATTCTTCTAATCATAATCAGTATGTTTCAGAGTTAACCTCCGGATGAGGCTCATAGATGTTGTTGCTAATTACATATCACCTGTCTCTACTTCTTTAACAATTCAATCTGGTAACTGAAAGTTGCCGGCTTTGCATATATGCGATAAGCTTCCAAGGGTCGTGGACCACAGCCATTAGAACCTACGCCCAGCGTCTTACTGCTAATGCACAGAACCGTGCCCTTACTTTCCGGCAGGTCTATTTTGTATTCGACGTTTTCCATCTCCTCATCACTGTAAGGAAGTGCAGCTACCTGCAACAGGGATGAATCCCTTTTAACTGAAATGCCTGTTCCCCTTCCGGTTGTTACTGTAGCCCAACGTACATCTTCGTGATTTCCGCATTCCATCGGTTTTTCATAAGGCGTCAATTGATTGCTTACACTGCTGGCATACCGACCCACGTCGAATCCGCTTTTCCGGTCGGCATAATTTTCCATTGGACCGCGGCCCATGTATTCAAACTGATCCAGGTCCTTGTCCAGGAACATGCGCACACCAAGCCTGGCCAGCACCACTTCCTGGTTACTGAAGCTAACATCATTTTTGGCGTTGATCACTCCTTTGCCGTTTATAGTATATAAAGCCTGGTGATGAACCGTAAAATTCAGCTTTCCCGTTCCGGTCAATCTAACTTTGATCTGCACCTCACCGCCAGGAAGTTGCGAGCTTTTCACTTCATCCGTGACCCAGGCAAGCGTCTTCAAGCCATTTTTCTCCCATCCGGTATAAGCCCACATGTCATCCTTCTGATGTGGAGCACGCCACAAGTGCAACATAGGCCCACCATTTTCCTGCAGCATATTTTTCCCACCCCTCTCTAATTTTGAGAAGGTCCCTTTTGCCTTGTCAAAGTCAATACTGAAATCGTTTCCTTTTACACTGATGATATCTTTTGAATCATTCAACGTTAATTTACCTGCTTGTCCATGATCTTCAACAGCAGGTATAGCGATTGGCAACTCGATCTGTTGTGCAGCCACTTCGTACCCTTTTTTCGCCCACATTTCATCTTTTGCCAGCTCAAAAGAAATCCTAAGAAAATATTCAGCGCCAGGCTTTGGAGTGACTTTGAAAGGCACTGTTACGTCTTTCTCTTCACAGGGATCAATCTCTCCCACCACTATCTTGCCAGATGATATGGTGCTGCCATTCTCGTTTAATTCCCATTTGGCCGTTAAGACATCAAGGTTTAAGAACTGATAGCGGTTTTTAATCGTAACAATGCCATTTTTAATATCTTTTGCGGTGATGCTGATCCATTGATAGGCGTGTTTCAGCTCCGGATAATGCGGCTTGAGGGATCTGTTGGAAAATACAACACCCTTATGAATAAAGTAATGATCGTTGGGGTAATCGCCAAAGCCGCCACCAAAAGCAGTAATCGGGTGTTTGGGATCCCGGTTGTTATAGATACCCTGATCCTGCCATTCCCAGATAGCGCCTCCCAATAAGTTTGGATATTTGTCGAATAGTTCATTATAAATATCCACCGATCCCATGGAGTTGAACATGGCGTGTGCATACTCGCATAAATAAAAGGGTTTGATGAGTGTATTATCAGTGGCCCTTTTTTCCAGCTCTTCCACACCAGTATACATTCTGCTATCTATATCGGCGGGATTTACATCACCGATACCAAAACCCTCGTAATGGGTCGGTCGGCTTGGATCAATCTTTTTAATTGCCGTTAATGCAGCCCTGAAATTGGTTCCCCCTGAACCATTTTCATTTCCCAATGACCAGATGATTACAGAAGGATGATTTTTGAAATTTTCCACATTGGCAACATTGCGATCAATGATAGCAGCTTTGATCGTTGGCTCCTCGTTAAATTGATTCTGGACGTCGTGACATTCGACGTTGGCTTCGGCAACAAGAAAAATCCCATATTCGTCACACAACTCATACCATCTCGGATCATCCGAGTAATGGCAGGTACGCACATGATTGCAGTTGGCTTGCTTGATCAATGTTATATCCCTGATCATTTGCTCTTCGGTCACTGCATGGCCATCATCCGGCCAGTTCTCATGGCGGTTAACGCCTTTTAACTTTATCGGCACGCCATTCACAGTAAACAGGCGACCCTTTATTTCTATCTCCCGGAAGCCGGTACGTGAAGACAGGGTTTCTACAATCCCTTTCTTGTCACTGAGGGTAATGACCGATGTATACAGGCTAGGCGTTTCTGCTGTCCATTTACGAGGATTGTTCACATGAATGCCCACATTAACCGTTGTCTCTTCACCAGGTTTCAGAGCAGAAATCATCTGTTGAGCTTCAGCCCCCGGTACCGGAACCGTGCCATTGTATAAAGAAACTTTTAGCGCGCGGGCATTTATCGCAGTAGTGCCATAGTTTTTTATTTTGGCGGTAATCATTACTTCTGCATCACGAAATTGTTTGTCCAGATCCGTTTTGATGAAATAATCCCTGATATGTTCCTGAGGAGCACTCCAAAGGGTAACATTTCTGAATATTCCACTCAGGCGCCACATATCCTGATTCTCCAGGTAGCTTCCGCTGGTGAAACGATATACTTCCACTGCCAGGGTGTTTTTGCCGGGTTTAACATATTTGGTCAGGTCAAATTCAGCTGCGTTGCGGCTGTTAACGCTGTAGCCTACTTTTTGACCGTTTACCCATACAAAAAAACCGGCATCCACACCATCAAAAGTGATAAAAATGCGGCGGCCATTCCACTCTGCAGGCACAGAAAAGTCACGACGGTAGCTTCCCACAGGATTTCTTTCTTTGAAAGTAGTATACTTCGCAGAAGGCGTACCCATTACTTTGGGAAAATCCTTTTTGAAGATATAAGTAAAGTTGCTGTAGTCTGGCGTACCATATCCTTGCACCTGGAAACTGGAAGGCACTTTGATCTCTTTCCAGCCGGAAATATCATACCCCGGCTCATAAAAACCGACCGGCCGTTTTTGGGGCCAGTCCACCCAGTTGAATTTCCACATCCCATTCAAACTCCGGCTAAAAGAAGAAGCATGACGGCTGGCTGTCAAAGCTTCTTTGAGCGAAGCATAAGGCATTAAAGTAGCGTGACTTGCTTCCTTGTTTATACCTATGTTTTCAGAGTCTTCGATTTCTTTTGGAACAAAGGCCGTATCTGCTTTCGATAATCCATTTTCTGGCATCGTCTGGCCTACACTCGTTTTATAACCACTAATAAAAATGAAAATCAGTAGAATATGTGAAATTACTTTTCTAAAAAAGAGGTTACTCATGATAAATTGAATATGTTAAAACGAACTCGTGATAAATTTTTCACTTCCATTGCAAAGAACTAATAATTATAGGGCGTGGGATTGTAATCGCATACATATTTATTGTAATAAAATTCATTTAACATGAGTCTTATAAACTTTGTAATCAATCAGGTGAATGTTTGAATTTATCAAGTACCCGGTTTCCCACCAGGGCACCTTGTTTGACTCCATTGTTAACGGCATCCATAAAATGAATACCGCCGTAAAACCTGGAAATAGCTGCTTCTCCGGCAGCCTCCTTAAATGATCTGAAAGGTTTCGATGGCAATCCGTAAGTTGTTTCCACACTGTCTACATAAGCAAACCGGTCACCAAAGAACTTGGTAAGGATCACGGCAGACGAAGCAGAAATAACTGAATGCCCGCTGGTATACTCCGGAAAAGGAGGCGTTTGCAGCAGGGGCGCCCATGAAGCATCTAAATATTTCCGTATGGCCGTTTCGGGGCGTATCCGGTTGCTTCTGTATTTCTCATCCCAGCAACAAATAAAACCATCCATCAATCCAACGGCTACCAGGGTATAAATCTGCATGGTTTCGTTGAAGCTTTTGCCTGCTTTTTTGCAGGCAATACCAGTAATACCCAGCCAATGAGCGCCAGGTGATATTTTTTTTAGTCCTATCAGCATATGGCCATTATTCTGCACAGCAAAAGGATTACAATCCCAAAAGGCGGCAATCACACGGTGCTCTATGGGCAACGTTTCTTTATAATTCTGGAGCATCAGTTTGTAGAAACCGGAGTTGGTCTTGTGTGAAAACGGAACAGGCGGAAGGGGCTTGAACTGTGAGCAGGAATCAAGTGTAAAAGGCCTTACTTTATTAAAATACGGTTCCACTGCAGGCAGGTAAGCCGGTGGGGTAGGATACCAGAAGCCTTCTTCGTTCCCTGGGGTGTATCTTGGATAATTGCTGATCTTATTATAACCGTCAGCTTTAGCAAAAGCAGTTATTTCTTTGCTTACCACCGTTGCATATCTCTGCGACTGGCGGATGGTCTCGTCCGAAAAGCCGAGTTGCCGGCATGAATCTAAAAAATATGTTTCGTAGTCGTTCAGCAACTTTCCGGACGGCTGCATTTTCTTTGCGGTCTCCATCATGGCAAGCAAGGCAGCCAACTGGTAAGAGGAATGCTCGATCGAATCCGGCTTTTTAATAACAGGATATTCATTGAGTACCCCGTGCATGCTTTTAAATGAGGCGCTATTCTGCGAAACAACTTCATAACCGGCTAAACAGGCGTAGGAAAAAAACCGGGCGGCCAACGGCGGGTTTGTAACATCATGAACCATGAGGTCTGTCATTCTCGTGATGATTACACTTATATCATTATTGCCAAATGAAGGCGCCTTTTCACGCTGACTGCATGAAGAAACCATGAAAAGTAAAACAAAGCAGGAAATTATACCCGAAAGTAACTTTCCGCTGTTTTTCTTTGCTTTTATAAAGAACGAATGTTCATTCATTGTGCATTAAAATTAGTAGCGTTACGATTGCTACACATTTTTTTACAAATGTCACCTGGCTTTATAGGCTTTGATGGCACCCTGATTAATGCCGAACAACAACATGTTGTCTATGGCAAGTACACTGCGTACATCACCCCAAATATGAAAACCGGATTGCTGCTGACTGATAAAATTGTATTTGCCTTTGCCGTCTCCCTTTAACAAGACTCCGAAGTTTGCGTCGTATTTCCCGAAGTGGATACGCGCATGATTGATATTACCGCATAGTAGCAAATCATCATTGCCATCATGATCATAGTCGAATGTCGTGATGTTGAATACGGGTGAACTCTGGGCTTCTGAGGGCAGTGTAACCTCATGCAATTTGCCCTGCGTATTGCTTATAAAGCAACTCGTGGAAAGGCAGTTTGCTTCAAGATGCCTGACGCCACTCATTTCTTCAGGGGTAAAAATCTGCCCTATAGTCGCGTCCGCATAGCTTTTATAATCTGAAAAACGGGACCGCATCATGCTTATCTGGTCAAGCAGTTCATCGCGTGTTACGCATGGGTAACTTTTATGCTGGATGTAAAAACATAATATAGGGTCAACTGAACCATTATCATCAAAATCCTTATAATACATGGTAGCCGGCTCTTTATCAGAAGCTTTGCATTGCGAATTCAAACCAAGGTTCCCTGCAACAATATCCGGATGGCCATCGTGGTTAATATCGCTTACCTGTAAACAATTCCACCAGCCTGCATATTTCTTCTTAAAATATTTCGCGGTTCTATCAATAAGTTTGTTGTTCTCGTTCTCATAAACGGTAATCGGCATCCACTCTCCCACAACAATCAGATCAGGCCTTTTATCACCATTCATATCCACCCAGGCTGCATCTGTCACCATACCCGAATTTTTCATGGAAGGATTGAACTGTCCTGTCTGATCGGAAAAATGCCCTTTTCCATCATTTATCAACAGGTAGCTCCGGGGAGTTTCCGGGTAGCGGCCCGGGATTACCCTTCCGCCCACAAACAGATCCGGATATCCATCCCCGTTTATATCGGCAGTTTTTACACAACTCTTGCTGCTTAACATTTGCGGCAATGCATCTTTCGACCTGGTGAAGTTTCCATTGCCATCATTTAAATACAATCTGTCCTGTAACAGCGGGTCATCAGGTAAATAATCGTTATATCCGCCTGAGCAAACATATAGATCAGGCTTACCGTCATGGTTGGCATCGAAGAAAACAGCAGCAGTAGCCATGCTCTTTTTATCGGCTTCAAAAGCAGCTTCCCTTTTTAAAATAAAAACCCCCTTTTTTTGCTGAACATATAAACAATCAGCTTTGCCATTATCTCCTCCGGTATAGATATCTTCAAGCCCGTCTCCATTGACATCGCCTTTTACCATAACCGGACCTGAAAATGAAAGAGGATTGACCAGGAGCGGCTGACGCTTAAAATCGTTAAGAGGACTGGGAGACTGCTTATAACTTAAAGGTGACTTTACTTCTGCAAATACAGGTTTTACCTCTTCCGGTGAGGTATCATCCGAAGAGGCGTCTTTCTCCTGTAACGTAATCTTCTGGTTGGCCCTTATATTCTTCACGAGCTGAGTTTTGCCCCGCTGCCAAACCACACGCAAGGAGTCGAGCTGTGTAACAGGCCCCAAACCAAAATGCAACACGGGCGATACGCTGGATTGAAAACCACGGGTGGGCATTTGCTCGATATATTGCTTTTTGCCAGCAGCATAGATAATAACCCGGGCACCTATCCCCTGCGTATTTGCATCTGCACCTTTCAAGTCAATCTCTATATAATTATTCTTGTTCAGGGCGGTAGCGTTGTTCTCGTATATAAAAGCCGGCTTATTGATGTTGTTGATCACAAGATCAAGGTTGCCGTCATTGTTGAGGTCAGCGTAAGCAACTCCGTTGCTGTTGGAAGGTTGGGAAATGCCCCATGCTTCCGTGGTATTGGCAAATGTTATATTACCATTATTCTTAAAAAAATAATTTTTAACTTCCGACGACGGCATTTTATTTACAATATTCAACAGATCCTGCCGCATCACTTGCCGGTCGCGTAAGTTGTCACCCATAAATTTTAAAAAATCCATATTGGTGTAGTCGCGGGTGTAACCGTTACTTACAAAAAGATCTTTCCAGCCGTCATTATCGTAATCTGCAAACAGGGGGCTCCAGCTCCAGTCGGTGTTTGAAATGCCAGCTAACTGCCCCACTTCACTAAACGTATTGTTGCCATTGTTGACATGCAGCATATTGCGCATATACTGGTAATAAAAACCTGCCTGAAGATTCAGGTTGAATGACTCATAGTTATCAGCCCCAAATAATAGTTTTTGCCGCTTATTATCTTCCGGGAGCATATCGAGCGTATAAATATCGGGTGTGCCGTCGTTATTGATATCGGCAATATCATTGCCCATGGAGTAAAAGGAAGTATGCCCGATCTGTTTGGGAAGATCATCAGAGAATGTACCTTTCCCGCTATTTATATATAACCTGTCAGGCACGCTATAATCGTTAGAGACGTAAACGTCGGGCCATCCGTCGCTGTTGATATCGGCAATGCCGGCAGCTAAACCATACGAGAGGGAAGTGTTTACAATGCCCGACTGCGTAGTCACGTCATGGAAGTAGCTGTTGTCGTTCCTGAATAACCGTATTCCTGATTGATTATCGGTCTGGCTCATCAATTTTTTGACAGCAATATCATCAAGGATATTCAAGCGCTCAATATTGTGGTTCACCAGTAACAGATCGAGGTCTCCATCCCTGTCATAATCAAAAAAATAGGCCTGGGTACTAAAGGATGGAAAACCAAGCCCATAGTCGGGTGCCATATCCTTGAATCGGGGTATGCCGTTGCCATCATTGCCTTGATTGATAAACAATTGGTTTATTCTTTTTTCATCACGAAGTTTTCCGGAGTAACAGACATACATATCCAGTTTGCCATCACCGTTAATATCTGCCATGGTAACGCCGGTTTTCCAGGGCCCTGGCCGTCCTGCCACACCAGCCTTTTCCGTAACGTCTTTAAACCGCATGTTGCCCTCGTTTACATACAATTTATTATCGGTCATATTGCCGGTAAAATAAATATCCTGTAAGCCATCACCGTTTACGTCGCCAACGGCTACGCCGCCGCCGTTATAAAAGTATTGATACATCAATACATTGTTGTTCAAACCTTCGGTAAGTGTGTTACTAAAATCTATCCGGGTTTGCTCGGGTGTTAACAGTTTGAATAGTGGAATCTGTTTATCAGCTGGGGCACTGGAAGAATGGTTTGTACAACCATAATTGGTCAAAATAATTATCAATAGTAAAATACTGCATTGAGTTAATGACAACGTTCGCGGGCAAAGGTTTGGTATGTTTTTAACTGCAACTGTTTGTCTTAGATTCACTGTAGATTGAGGTAACATTACACACATGATAAAACAAGAAAATCACACTCCTGTTACAATAACAGAAGTGTGAAGTCTACGAATTGCTACTGATCAATATCCCTGATTCTGTACAAGTTTTGTATTCTGGCTCAGTACGCTCTGCGGAATGGGCAACAAATTCTTGTATTCCGAAAACCTGTTTTGAAATACGATTGTCGGCGTATATACTAATTTACCCGCACTTGAAGTTATCACCATCCCGTACTCAGGCGTATTCAGCACGGCAGGACCTTTGACAGTAATATCCCAACGCCTGATATCATTCCAGCGTTTGTCTTCGAATGTAAGTTCCAGGCGGCGTTCCCTGCGAATGTTTCCCCGCATGTCGGCCTGGCTTAAACCGGTTGTAAGAGGCGGTAAAGCAACGCGTGCCCTTACCGCGTTCACTGCGGAATATACGGAAGCATCAGGCCCCACTGCTTCATTTTGCGCTTCGGCGTAACTCAGTAGAACTTCTGCATAACGGAAGTACTGGTAATTAGACGTGTTAGGCGAAGTGCCTAAACTTGTTTGACCAAGAATAGATTCATCCAACGTTTTACGGGCGTTATAACCGGTATTTGTTATATCGCTTGTTGACCCAAGGTCGATTGCATTGTTTCCTCCTATTCTTGATGTCCAGACAAAGTTCTGCCAGGTTGAACCATCGTATACAATGCTTTGGTAAAACCTTGATTCCCTGTGAACATAAGGTTGTTGCGGATCATACCCCGAGGATGGATCTGAAATAGGTTTACCGTTGTCCATTTGATAATCATCTACCAGGTTTTGCGTTGGCGCAAGGTTTCCCCAGGCTTGCTGTCCGCCGTTTACGAAAACAGGACCCAACGTACCTTCCCTGTTATGTCCCCTGCTGGGCAGGGCATACGCCTTTGCAAAGATTTGTTCCGGATTGAAATTATTTACTGCAAGAAACTGGTCCTTGTAGGCAGTTGTTGATCCGGAAGGGTTGAATAAACTGTAAACGCTCAGGTTCATAACAGAAAGATTGGTAGCAGCAGCCTTTGTCCACTTTGAAATATCATTGGAAGTATTCAACAACGGACTTGCATAAAAAAGTTCGACCCACCCCTTTAAGGTTAATGCTGCACCTTTTGTTGCCCTGCCCAGATCTGCTGTTCCCTGTTTCAATGGCAGAACCGCCGCCGCTGCATCACAATCCGCCTCTATAAAGGCCAACGTAGAATCAACAGAGCTTCTGGCAGTGAATATATCGCTTCCGTCTAGGTTGTTTAAAGGTTTGGTGATCAATGGCACCCCACCGTAGCTGACAAACAACTGAGAATAATAGAAGGCACGCAAAAACCTTACTTCTGCCACACGCTGGGCAAACCAGGTGGCAGCATAAACTCCCTTGTTGGCCTCCGCATCCGTAAGAAAAACATTACACCTCCTTATTTTTCCATAATTGGTTCCCCAGTCATATATAGAACTGGGCCCTCCGGTACTGTTGCTGGCAGTAAGCGCATTGTTGCGTATTTTTGCTACTCCTTCCTGGTTGGTAGCTCCGCATTCGCTATTATCGGTCCATTGGTCAAGCACCTCGCTTCCCTGAATGCCCGGCAAACCATCATATATATTGTTAACAAAAAGGTCGGCGTTGCTTTGGCTGCTGAAAGTGGAAGCGTCCGTTAAGATTCCCTTGGGAGGCACGCTTAAAAAATCATCTTTTTTGCAAGATGCGATACTCATGACAAGGAAAACGAGTATGAAAATCTGTCCCTTTCCTATATTCTTAAAATTCATGCTTCTGTCTTTTAAAATGTTACGTTAACTCCGAAAGTCAATACGCGTTGCTGGTAATAATTTTGGTTGCTTCCGCTGTTCTCGGGGTCGATTTTTTCTTTCATGAACGGTGTCCATAAGAAAACGTTTTGTCCTGCAGCATACACTCTTAATGAGCGTACTGCCCGGCCAAGCACCCTGTTTGAAAATGTATACCCTAATTCCAGACTTTTCAAACGGATATAAGCATCATTTCTTAAAAACCAGCTGGAGGTCTGCGTATTATTGGGGGTTGGCGTACCACTGATTCTTGGATAAAGCGCATCGGGGCTCATTGGTGTCCAATGATTCAGGTAAAGAAGTTCGGTAGCCGAACCTGAACCCAGCAGGGGATAAACATAATAATTATTCAGTCCGATATTGCTGTTTGCGGAGCCCTGAAAAAGCAGGTCAAGATCAAAATTTTTAAAGGTCAACCGTGGTTCCAACCCCCAAATGATCTGGGGAGTTTGTGAACGACCGATATCTGTAATATCATTTGCGTCAATTTTTCCATCAGGTTTACCACCTGCAGCGTTGCTCAGATCCGCATATTTGATATCGCCCGGACGAACCTGGCCAAAATTCGGAACAGGTAGGCCTGCTTTGAGTACCGGATTTCTGAGGGTCGGATCAACGAAATCGTCCGCCGTATAGTATCCGATGGCTTTTAAACCAAATTGTTCTCCCAAAGGCCGGCCGGTAAGGCGCCTGTTGGGATTGTTGAAGGTAGAAGCATTTTCAAAGACCTGGATGCGATTGCTTCTGGCATAAGTGAAAGTGCCTTTTACATCCAACCGCAGATCCTTTGTGAAATTTTTGTAAGAGGTTAGCGTAAATTCAACGCCGTGGTTGGATAAGATACCGCCGTTAACCTGGCCTGTACTTACACCATATTCCGAAGGTAATACAGCCCCTATGCTCACCAGGAAATTGGACCGTTTTTCGTAAAAATAGTCTGCTTCAACGCCCAGTACTCCCTTAAAGAAACTTCCTTCAAACCCTACATCGGTCTTTTTAGACCTCTCCCAGGTAATACTGGGGTTTCCCTGCAGATTCTCTGAAATTCCCTGTGTAGCACTGCCGCCGAGTACGGCAGAAGTTGTATTGACACCAAACTGGCTGAGATACTGATATTGTCCACCATTGGGGTAATTACCTGATTGACCGTAAGAGCCTCTTACCTTCAGGTTATCTATCCAGGTAATATTTTTCATGAACTCTTCTTCAGAAAGGCGCCATCCTGCGGAAAAAGCCGGGAAGAAGCCGAAACGGTGCCCGGGTGCAAACACATAACTTCCATCATACCTTCCGGAAGCTTCGAACAGGTATTTTTTGTCATAGGCATATCCTATCCTGTACACATAGCCAAGCTGTTTTTGTCCGCCGGAACTTCCGGAGACAGTTACATCAGTAGGAAGCGGACCGCCGAAATTCAACTCGTCTATGCTTAAATTATAATTTATTCTGGTGGCACTCAAAGTCTGCCAGTTTACTTTCCTGTATTCCGCTACCAGCACCCCGGTTATTTCGCTTTTGCCGAAAGAACCCGCGTAATTCATGATGCCTTGCAACGTAAGCATTTTATTTTCATTGTAGCTTTCTGTGAACCTGGGTTTGGTACTACCCTGTATGCTTATTGGAAAGGTATACACTACTCCGGGTGCGAAAACGTTACCCGGAGCCACCGGATTGGTAAAAGGAATAGGAGTGGTATAATTGCGCGTAACAGATGTTTGATTGTTACTGAATCCCAGCGGGTCTGGTCCACTGTCATAACTTATCACTCCTTTTATGCTTAACCCTTTGATGGGCAGCTTCTGATCAATCGTTAGCTGCGTTAACAAGGCAGTATTTTTATTCAGCCCGTAACCGCTTTGATAAATTTCTCCGTACAGGGACTGACCTATATAGCCCGCGCCTATTCCATTGGAGTACCGGACCGGATACGTCGGGTTTTGCCTTTGGGCCTGGCCAATGATGGTTCCGGCGCCTTGTGATGGAAAATGCTGGTCTTCCTGATAGCTGTTTACCCTCAGGTTTACCGTAGTTGATTTTGTAGCATTGGCGGTTACCCCCAGTGACCCATTGAATTTATTCAGATAGGTGGGTGTCCACATTCCATCCTGGCGGTTATAGCCGAGGGAGGCAAAGTATTTAACGGCTTCGGTACCACCTGAAAGGGTAAGGTTATGATACTGGATCGGCCGGTTCTTTATTATAATGTCCTCCAGGGGATGTCCGTCCGGGTGACCATCAGGGTCAAGGTGATTCTGATAAAGTTGGAGATCTGTAGCTGTGTAAGGAAGTGCTGTGCCGTCATTGGTAGCTGCCTCGTTTCGCAGTGATGCATATTGAAAAGAGTTAACAAACCTCGGTACACGTGTGGGGTTTTGGATGCCGTAGTAGCCATTGTAAGTCAAGGTTGGTTTACCGACTTTTCCGGCCTTGGTAGTTATCAGTATCACTCCGTTTGCACCTGCCACACCATACGGCGCCACTGCGGCAGCGTCTTTCAAAATGGTAAAAGTTTCTATTGTATTAGGGTCTAACCTGCTAAAATCACGCGGCACACCGTCCACGATGGTAAGCGGAGCGGTACGGCCAGTAGTGGCAGGACCTCTTATAAGAAGTCCGGAACCGTCAAAACCCGGTTCGCCGCTTCCCTGGGTAGCGATAAGGCCGGAGGCCCGGCCGACGAGGGAATTCGTTAAGTTTACAACGGGTTTCTGAACAATTTCTGCTGTATTCACAGTCGATACTGCTGCTGTTGTCGCCGTTTTCTTTTGTGTACCGTATCCTATAACCACCACCTCATCCAGCTTTACGTTGCTGGATTTTAGTGACACCTCAATTGAAGCCCTGCCGCTCAGGGGCAATTCAAGGGAAAGAAAACCTACACTGGAAACTTCCAGTGATGCCTTTAAATTACTCACGGACAGAGTAAAGGTCCCGTCATCAGCCGTTGTAGTTCCATTTTTTTTACCTTTTTCAACTACCGAACTCCGGGGTACTCCTACACCAGCTTCATTGGTGATTCTGCCCGATATCTTCGTTTGAGAAAAAAGACAGGATACAATGCCGAAAAGGAAGAGTACTGTAAAAACGAAATGCTTTAAGAACCACCTGTTAGAGTGGTGATCATATGGCAGCAAATAACGTTGAGTTAGAATCATATACTATAGTTTAGTGTGGAGATAAGATCTTATATATAACTTATTTATATTTTAAAGACGTTCAGTATGAAGAATACAAATAACCTATATCATTCTCTCCTTGGCATTTAACACTATACATTCTTTTTGACGCACCGTACATTTTATCCCGTTTGTAATAATCAGTGTATATTATAGGACTAAAGGCGGGTCGTCAAATCGTACATTTTTGTTAACATATCGTACAATATGCTATATCAGTTGCCAAATTGCTGAACGAGGAAGGTAATTTTGACGAGTAGAGCCTACGAGGCGACATTATTGAGATACCAAGGGCGGCAAGTAGGGTGACACGGGGAAGTGGTCAGAAGGCTGGAGGAGTTGAAACGATACCGGCTGATCATCCCCCAACGCATCCAGGAAGATTTATACAAAACCGGCTTTTGTACATATTTGGCATTCTTAAAATCTGTTTGTCAAATACTTGAATTTTGCTGCAACATATGAAAATTCGATATTATTTCACACTGAACAGCGGAAACTATGCGAAAGCTTTATTTTCCCTTTTTACTGTATACTGCTTAGTCCATGGAACTGCTTCAGGACAGGCCTATCCTTATAAATTTCATTATCTGACCGTAGATGAAGGGTTATCACATACCGATGCGAATGATATTGCACAGGATAAACAAGGCTATATCTGGATAGCTACCTATTTTGGAATTGACAGATATGACGGCTATTCCGTCAAAAAGTTCTACAATAATAATTCACCTGTAAACAACGCTTTTAAAAACCGGGTAAGATGTATTTACCCTGATGATACGGGCAATATCTGGTTGGGAACTGAAAACGGGCTGCAGTGTTTTAATGCAGCATTGGAGAAATATATGGATTTTGATGAAGTAAAAAAGGAGCGACCCATTTTTGAAAGACTATATAAACCATCCGGAGAGCTGCTATATGGCCTGGCAGGGGGAAAACTGAAAATATATCAGATACGGGGAGCCTCCATTGAAGAGCAGCAAGTACCTGTTCCAAAGGACGTATCCTTTTCTAATATGGCGCATGATCAAAGCGGCTTGCTTTACTTATCGAGCAATAAAGGACTCTGGACACTAAATAAAAGTGGAGAGATCAAGCATGTCACCATAACTGGGATTTCCGAGCAGGCCCTTTCCCTTGTTTACTTTGACAACCACAACAATCTTCTGGTAGCAAGCTGCAACGTAGTGTTTCTGTTTGATAAAAGTCAGCTTTTAAAAACACCAGGCTCAGATCAGACTTTTAAAGTTGATAAGCGATTTTCATTTTCCACCAGTAGCTGCATAAAAAAAATCGTTGAGGATAAAAAAGCGGATTACTGGGTAAGCACACGCACAGATCTGTTGCGGGTTGATACCAACGCTACTATCATTCAGGTTATTAATAACCAAAGTTCATCACAAAGTTTAAACTCGAATACAATTTCCGGAATATTCATCGACCGTTCGGAATGTTTATGGGTCTATACATTTGGCGGAGGGGTGAACTATTGCGACCTGAACGAAAAGTTGTTTTATACACTTCAACATGATCCGGAGGTGCATAATTCCTTATCAGGCAATCATATCCGTTCGGTGTTGGAAGACAAAGAAGAACTATGGATCGGGACTACAGCCAATGGGTTAAACCGTTATAACATAAAGACACAAACATTCAGTTATTTCAACACTTACAATACGCCGGTAAAATTAAAAAGTGATGTAATCTCCGCTCTGGCATTTGATGACAATCAAAATTTATGGATAGGAAGTGCTGCTGGAATTGAAATATTAAAGCCCGGGAGAAAAGAATTGTGGAAACCGCCAGGTTACGATCAGTTTCCAACCTATATGATTGAAACCATTGTAAAGGATTGCTATGGAAATATGTGGTTCGGCAACCATACAGACAGGTTTGGCGTGATATGGAAAGACGAGAAGAAAGATCATCATGTAAAGTACTATGGTGAAGGCTATTTTATTCTGGCAGATAAATCGAAACCGCAATTGTTTGTGTCAAGCACACATGGGCTAAAGCGGTTGATTATTGATGAAAAGGGGAATGTAAATAAAACGGTCCTGTATACTGCATCATCCAAAAGCAATTCGCTAAGCTCCAACTATACATACCCGATCAGCATGCAGAATGACAGTACTTACTGGATCGGAACCATTGGAGGGGGAGTAAACCGGCTTTTGTTACATAAAAATGATTCTTACAGCATAACATCCTACACCGGGAGGTACGGGGTGTTCAACGACGTAGAAAGCCTTGAGATAGATAACGAAGGAAAGATCTGGATGGGCGGAAACGGACTGGAATGCCTGAACCCGTCTACGGGTAAACTCGTCAGATATGATAAGAACGATGGGTTGCAGGGCAATAGTTTTAAAGTAGGTTCTTCCTATAAAGGAGCAGATGGAAAGCTGTATTTTGGAGGAATCAATGGACTGAATTATTTTTATCCGGATCAGATAAGGTCCAACAACATTGCTGCAACACCTATACTGACGGATATACTGATCAATAACCAGGAACCGCGTTATGGAAATGCCGATTCCTCAGAAAATTCATTGCCACAAGCGATAAGTTATTGCAAGGATATAACGCTTAATTATTTACAGAACAATTTTGTTATTTCATTTTCGGCAATGCATTTTGTCAATCCGCTGAAATGCAGATACCGTTATAAACTGATTGGCTTTGATTAGGACTGGAAATTCACCGATGGAAAAAATCCGAACGCAGCATACAGCAACCTTGATTACAATAAGTACCGGTTTATTGTTGAAGCCACTAACAATGATGGCATATGGAGTAAAAGCCGCGCTGAAACAACGATTACGATTGTCCCACCCTGGTGGAAGTCTGCCATTGCAAAAATGATTTACGGCTTACTGGTTATTTCGGGACTTGCAGGAATATACCTTTACCAGGCGCGATGGTACCAGCTCAAAAGAGAGCTGCAGGTTCGTGCGATCAATGAAAAAAGGATAGAAGAAACGCATTTGCAGCGGGAAGAGTTCCATCGGCAGCGCGAGGAGCTTTACCAGCAGCAGCTGATGTTTTTCACGAATGTTTCCCATGAATTCCGCACCCCGCTTACCTTGATATTGGGCCCGTTGGAAAGCCTGATCAGTCAAAACAAAAATTCCCTTTTAGATACTTCTTACCAGCTGATGTACAGAAATACTAAAAGACTGATCAACCTGATCAGTGAACTGATGAATTTTAAAAAAGTTGCCGACAGTGCTATCACATTACATGTTCAGCCTGTATTAATTAATCAATTCTGCAAAACCATTGCAGGCGAGTTCCAAAACCTGGCTATCAGCAAGGATATAAATTTTATTTTGACTGACCATACGGAAAAAAGTGATTCCACGCCTTTGACCGGTTTATTTGATGTGCAGGTAATCGAAAAAGTTCTTTTTAATTTATTGACCAATTCTTTTAAGTACACCAACCCAGGAGGCAGGATCTCATTCGACATATTTTTTGATCTGGAAGAAGCAGAGACGCCTTATGATAGCGGATTTGAATTGCTGATGGATGGCACACGTGCCAGTAAATATATCTACTTCCGGGTAGCAGATTCAGGCATTGGCATATCGAGTGATTCCATTACAAAAATATTTGACCGCTACTACCGGGTAAATAATAATCATTTGGGATCGGGGGTAGGATTGGCGCTGGTAAAAAGCCTGACCCGATTGCATAAAGGTGATATTCATGTTTATAGTGAGCGATACAAGGGAACAGAAATTACGGTCGCTATTCCCTGGGGTGAAGAAAATTACGACGAATCGGAAAAAGCGGCTTTTGGAAGCGGTGTGAATGCCCAGCTTGAGGATGTCGACAATATGAGCTTGCAACCACTGTCTGACTATGAAAACAGTCAGCACGAAGCAACACCCAGGATGCAAAAGCACATTCTGCTGGTTGATGACAACCAGGAACTACGTACATTTTTAAGACATACGTTTACAAAGTATTATATTATTTATGAAGCTGAAGATGGGAATTCGGCTCTCGAATTAGCAACAGAGAAAGTTCCTGACCTTATAATAAGCGATGTAATGATGCCTGGAATGAGTGGCATAGAGCTTTGCAGGTTAATAAAAGAAAAATTTGAAACAAGTCATATTCCTTTCATCATTTTATCTGCCAAAGATGCTTTGGACAATAAACTGGAAGGCATGGAATCCGGGGCCGATTTTTATTTTGCCAAGCCGTTGAGTACAGATCTTCTGTTATTGACCGTTCATAATATATTTGAACAGGATAAAAAGCTTAAACAAAGATATACCAACAATTTCCTGTCGGAGGCGACAGAGCTCGTTCATTCTACCAAGGACAAAGCTTTTTTAAACACAATTATACAGCTGGTTGAAGATAATATCCAGGATCAGGATCTGGATGTAGACTTTTTGTGCGGGCGTTTATTCATAAGCCGTACAAAATTATACCAAAAGATAAAAAGCATATCAGATCAGTCGGTAGCTGAATTCATAAGGACCATCCGGCTAAAAAAAGCCATTCAGATTATGACCCACGAAGTTATTTCCATGAATGATGTAGCAGAAAGGATCGGTTTACAAAGCAGCTCAAATTTTTCGCGGGTCTTTAAAAAAGAGTATGGCGTATCGCCCTCCCAGTATATTCAATCGTTAAGAAAGGAACAATAGAGACTGTAATAAGACCTGTGTCAGAAGTTAATTCCTCTCCTGCCGTTTATTTTTTCTCCCTGATAAATTACTTATACTTGTAAAACCTTTTGGGCTTTGCCGGTTGAGGATCTTATTATCGAGCTTATAACTCCGTTTGCCCCATGAATAGAAAACACATCATTACCCTTCTGCTCTGCACCGTTCTGTGCGCAGTTAGCATAGTCGCACTCGTTGGGTGGAAGGAGTTTACAAAAACGCTGAAGTACAGGCCAAATCCGGAGCAGCGCTACAACATCGCCGAACTCGGCGCGGTGAGCGATGGAAAGACCCTCAACACGAAAGCCATCCAGGCGGCCATTGACGCGTGCGCTCAGAACGGAGGCGGAACGGTCGTAGTTCCCAAAGGCGTCTTTGTGAGCGGCTCCCTTTTTCTGAAAAAAAACGTCAACCTTGAACTGCAGGCCGGCGGCGTGCTCAAAGGCTCTACTGACATCAACGATTATCCGAAGATCATGACCCGCATCGAAGGGCATTCTGAACCCTGGCGGGCGGCCCTAATCAACGGCGACAGCGTAGACCACCTGCGCATCACCGGCGCGGGCACGCTCGACGGCAGCGGCCAGCCTTTCTGGCGGGAGTTCTACCGCCGACGCGATGCAGACCCGAAAACCACCAACCTGAACGTAGAACGGCCCCGGCTGGCTCTTATACAGCATTCCAAAGGGGTACTCATCAGCGGCATCCTTTTCCTGAATTCCGGCTTCTGGAACCTGCACCTGTACCGCTGCCGGCAGGTAACAGTAGAACACTGCCGCTTCCAGGCGCCGGCGGTCTCCAAACCCGACAACCATGCGCCCTCTTCAGACGGCATCGATGTAGACAGTTCACAGGACATTGCCATCCGTTCCTGCTCTTTTTCCGTCGGCGACGATTGCATAGCGCTCAAAGGTTCCAAAGGACCGTTTGCCCTGCAGGACGCAGACAGTCCGCCGGTGGAACGCATCGAGATCAGCGATTGCCTGTTCGAAGCCGGAGGAGGCATTGTGACCGTAGGCAGCGAGGCGACCGTTGTTCGCGACGTGGTGGTCAAAAGATGTACGACCCGCGGCCCTACCGTGCTGCGACTTAAATTGCGGCCGGATACTCCACAGGACTATGAAAACCTGAGCATGAGCGATATCACGATGGAAAATGGTGGCGTCATATTCAAAATATCGCCCTGGACTCAATACTTCGATCTGAAAGGACAGGAACCGCCACAAGCAATCGTACACAAGATCAGGATCTCGCAAGTACACGGAACAGCCGGTTCACTCGGCGAGATTACAGGGCACGGGCACGCAGAGATCAGCGACATCATTTTAGACAGGGCAGACATACAACTCAAAACAGCTGACTTTAAACTCGGAAAGGTAAAGGGGTTAAAGTTCAGCCGGGTGACAGTGAATGGCAAGCGCATGCAAACGCCTGTACCGGCTCCGGGATCATGATCTTACAGTACCAGGTGTGTCTTTTCTAAGATCCGACCGTACCTTCTTTCAACGATCGGATCCGCTCACGGCGGAGCGTATAATTTTTTGGGCCAGGATCTGCCGGACTGTACATATGAAAACAAATCCAGGCATCGGGGGTTGTCGAATTCGGGATCAAAGAACTGGCGGCATCTCTGTCCATTTTTTTTCAGTACAGCGACAATCACCATCACCCCTTTTCCTTTTTCCACGCCGCCTTTGCATTCTTGTACATCTGGTCCGCTTCCGCAAGTTTCCATTTTTCGTAGAATACGGAAGCGGCTTTGGCCTTTTCGGTTTCGCCTGTACCTATCTCGTTTTGTTTGTAGTCGTTGTCCTTGTCGTATTTTTTGCCGCCCTTGTAATTGGCGTAGCGCCTTGCGCGGGTGTATCCCATCTGCAGGAATTTGCGGGCCATGTCTGCACCCACAAAATCACGCTGTTCAACATAGTCCAGAAACTGCCGGTAGATTGTTTCGCTGCTTTCCCGCGCGATCGCTTCGGTCTTGAAACGCCAGAACCTGCCTATCTCTGTTTTGTAAGGTTCGCATATCAAAACGCCCTGTTCTCCTTTTCCGACCAGGTACAGTTCGGGCTGTTTGCGGTAGTCAATGCCGGGCTTCCAGGCATAAGCCGGTTTATCGAAGTTCAGGTAAGATGGTTTTCTGGTCATGGGTAATTTATCTTGGAGGCCACACCCGATCAATTCATAAGTTAACAAGCATTCTCCTTCTTGATCAGATTGAAACGTTGGTAAGGCCCAATTGCATACATCTAATCTCTCAACACCTCAACAAAACCTTCCATTCCATGCACCCGTATAAGCTGGCCATCCCTGATCAGCATGGTGGCATTCTCCACGCCCACCACTGCCGGCAGGCCATACTCGCGCGCGATCACGGCCCCGTGGGTCATCAGTCCGCCCACTTCGGTAACCAGTCCCCGGATGGATACAAACAGGGGCGTCCAGCTGGGGTCGGTGAACGACGTCACCAGGATATCGCCTTCCTGCAGATCGGCCGCTTCCATATCGAGGATAACACGTGCCCTGCCTTCTACCACGCCGGATGAAACGGGGAGCCCCGGAAAGGCTTTTGCGGGCAGGTACGCATGATTGTAAGTGCCGGAAACATGCTCTCCGTCCGATGTAAGCACCCGTGGTAGCGTCAGTTTTCCGAAATGGATAAACTCTTCCTTGCGTTTGCGGATCAGCCCCTGATCTACCTGGTATGTTTGTACAGCTTCGCGGAACTCTTCAAAAGTAAGATAGTACAGGTCTTCCTTCTCCTTTACCACGCCGGCTTCCATCAGCTTCTCCACTTCTTTCAGCAGAGCCTCTTTGTAAACAAAATACCGGCTGACCTTCCCGTATTTCGGGTACTCGCGGTAACCGCTGAAATTGCGGACCAAGCTGATCTTTTCTTTTAATTCCGCCGCTTTTTGTTCACCATCCGGTAATAGGGTCGGTCATCATCTGCTGATGCCCGACAGATACATACACATGATTTTCCCGGTCATTCACCGCAGGGATCGGGAACAAGGTGGTGATGGGACGGCTTTGCACAATGTAGATCCGGCCACCGGCCAAACACCATTCAATGTCCTGCGGACTTCCGAAATGGGCTTCTATCTTCCGGCCGATCTGCTCCAGCGCTATGACCTGCTCATCCGGGATGGCAGGAAGAGATTGCCTGCCGGACTCTACTACCTGTTCCTGCAGACCGCCCTCTTCGCGGGCATACAAGGCGCGTCTCTTGGCAGCTATTTTTCTACCGATCACCTTGCCGTCCCGCACGGCATAGTTGTCGGTATTTACTAGGCCGGAGACCATGGCCTCGCCAAGCCCGACGCCGGCATCTACCGACAGCACTTTCCTGTTGCCGGAGACGGGGTCGGCCGTGAACATGATCCCTGCCGCCTGCGGGAAAACCATTTTCTGCACAACCACTGCCAGCTGAACTTTCCGTTGATCGAAGCCGTTCCGCAAACGGTACACGATGGCCCGCTCCGTGTACAAGGCAGCCCAGCACTTGCTGATATATTGAAGTATGGCGTCTTTTCCGATGATGTTCAGGTAGGTATCCTGCTGGCCGGCAAAGGATGTTGCCGGCAGGTCTTCGGCGGTTGCGCTCGACCGGATGGCAAAAGCCTGTCTTTCCTGATATGCGCCGAGAAAGCGGGTGATCTCTTCCCGGATATCCTGCGGCACAGGTATCTCTTCTATGAGGCCACGGATCTCGGCACCCAGCTCACCGATCTCCTTGCGGTCTGCCGGTCGCAGAAAAGACAAATGGTCGAGCAACCTGTTCAGCAACGGATTATCACCGGTGACGTTTCTATAAGCTTCGGTGGAAAGGAGGAAGCCATCCGGCACATGAATGCCTTCGATGCGCGACAGTTCTCCCAAGTTCGCGCCCTTACCACCCGCCAGCAGCAGGTGAGATTTGTCAAGATCCTGGAAACCAGCTACAAGTAGGCTCATAAGGATATAATGAGGTGAATGAGTTTTTTGCAAATTACCGGCAAAAAACGTTGTTAAACACAGCCAATGGGTGTAAAATCCGCTTTGCGGCTACGCCACTGTTGCTGAAAAACAGACTGGGCCGGAAAGACAATTCCCGTGGGCTGCAACCACTTTTTTCATTTGCTCATCTCCCGTTTTAGGTTTTGGCAGCAATCTTGTCCGTAGTTTTACGTTTAGGTTGGCAACATAACCCTCGACCTTTTAAATCATCTTGTAATGGCTCAACTCCATAAACCGGTCACCCTGTTCCTCCTTATTTTCCTTTCCTCGTATATCATTTCCGGCTGCAGGCACGACAAAGCAGCCGCGCTGCCGCCACGGGCCGCTTTCTCCGTCACAGACGCCTCCCCCGACGGACCGACCGTGGATGTGCTGATAGATGGACAGGTGGCGAGCGTAAACCGGCTTTTTTTGGGCAATACCACCATCATCCGGGTCGGCAGCTCCCTGATCTATCTGCCTGTGTTGACCGGAACCCATAACCTCAAGATATCGCCCGATACAGGCAAAACAAGCCTGGCCGAGGTGACTGTCCCTTTCGATACCAACAATATCTTCTCTTTCTTTATCCTGGATACGCTGCTTCGTTCGAAGCTCAAATTGCTGCAGCTGACCGACGACCTTACCCCGCCCGCCGGAACCTCGGCCCATGTGCGGGCGCTGCACCTGGCCCCAGCGCTGGCGCCGGTAGACGTCACCATCACCAGAGGAACAGACAGCCTGACCCTTTCAAACCTGTCGTATGTAGGCGCGCAGGCCAGTCCCAACACCGCCGCCCTGTCGAAGTTCACGGCCATCCCTTTCGGCACCTATACCATCCGCGTAAAAGCGGCCGGCACGCAACGGCTGCTCGCCATAACAGATGCGATCACCCTGAGCGCCCGCAAGATCTATACGTTTTATGTAAAAGGAGGCGCCAGAGGCCAGGCTTTGGGAGTGAGTACGATCACAAATTACTGATCGAACCGGAGGGAAGCGTGCAGGGTTACCAGGTACAAAGGATTGATCCGGCAAAATGATCCCGGATCCTGAGCTAAACAGGCCCCCCCTCCTTCCACCCTTTGATCGCTGATGTGAAGGGAACTAAAGATCATTGCAGAAGGGTGAAGGCCTCTCCGCACTTTCTACGTACAACCGATGGGGCTCGCCGAATTAATTATACAGGAAGAAAGTTCTGTTATTTTTCAGGTCTGTGTCGGTCCGTGAAGAAAAGCCTCCTGCAATGGCTGGTACTGGCCAAACGGCCTGATACAAGGGCAAAAAGGATTGCTGGAATAGCGGAACTGGCTGGCCGGCAGATGAAGCCAAAGCAATTCAGGTAACCATGACAGACAGGTTACCGCCATCACCTTTCAATTGTCACATGTCTTTTCCCGCGCTTATCCCTTCACGTTGTACTCTTCCTGGTCGAGCCAGTTTTTGCCGGTCGATACATCCACTTTGAGCGGCACGAGCAGTTCGGCTTTGGTTTCCATGATGCGTACCACGTCGGGAATCAGCACCGGCAGTTCTTCGTCGGCCGCATCGAATACCAGCTCATCGTGCACCTGCAGGATCATGCGTGAGTGCAGCTTTTTTTCGGTGATGATCCGGCCGATCGACACCATGGCTTCCTTGATGATATCGGCTGCAAGCCCCTGCAGCGGGGCGTTTACCGCCGTACGTTCTGCAGCCTTGCGCGTGGTGCCGTTCTTGCTGTCGAGCCCCTCGATGAAACGGATACGGCCATACAGTGTGCGGGTATAGCCTCTTTCCCGGCTTTCCAGCACGGATTGATCCAGGTATGCTTTTACCGAGGAGAACTCTTCAAAATAGGTGTCGATGACCGTCTTGGCTTCCTGCTGCGGGATCTTCAGGCGGGATGCGATGCCCCATGGCGTGATGCCATAAGCGATGCCGAAGTTTACGGCCTTCGCCTTGCTCCGCATGTCTTTTGTAACCTCTTTTTCTGTTACATGGAACAGCCGGCTGGCGGTGATGGTATGGATATCTTTACCCGAGCGGAAGGCGTCTACCAGCACATGGTCTTTACTGAGGGAGGCCAGCAGCCTGAGTTCTACCTGGTTGTAATCTACGCTCAGGATGCTGTAGCCCGGGGTAGAGGCAACGATGGCCTTCCTCACTTCCCGGCCGGCTTCGCTGCGGGCGGGCAGGTTCTGCAGGTTGGGATCGGTGCAGGTGAGCCTGCCCGTGGCAGCCACCAGCTGCTGGAAAACAGGATGAATCTTTTTTGTACCGGGATGCACCCATTCCGGAAGAGATTCCACATAGTTTGAAATGATGCGATTCAGCTTGCGGTAATTGAGCAGGTGGGCGATAAAAGGATACTTGGGCGCCAGGTCGATGAGGAAAGGTTCGGCCGTCGAGATCTGTCCCGTCTTCGTCTTTTTCAGTTCGGAAGGGTCGGCGATCTTCTGCAGCACCTCGGCCGTTTTGGAGGTGGAGCCCAGGTTGAACTTCGAGCCCGCTGCCTCATACACATCGTGCTCGAGCACGGTCAGCTGTTTCCGGAGCGCCCGGCCCGTCTCTTCCAGCGTGGACAGATCGATGCGGATGCCCTGGAGCTCCATAGCAGTGATCACCGATTCGAGGGGAAGCTCGATGTCGTAAAAAAGATGGTCGAGGCCCATCTCCTTTATCTTTCCCAGAATTTTACCGGCAGCTTCCGGCAAGGAGGGTAAAAAATCAAGGTTCTGATAGCTGCCCTGCAGGCGGTACTCCGCCAGGGAATACTTGTCTTTCACGTATCTCCATTCGATTTTTGCGTCGGGCTCCAGCAGGTAAGCTGCCAGTGAAAGATCGACCCAGGGCGTCTTCAGGATGATGCCGTCCTTCTCCAGCTTTTTCAGCAACGGCTTCAGCAGCCAGCCCGTTTTTGCGATCCCTGTATGGTCCAGTGCAGCTATCAGCTTTTTCCAGTCTGAGGCCGACTCCAGCTTTACCGACATCACTTTGTGCGTTTCTCCGGCCACCACAAACAGGTTATCCGGATGCTCTTCCAGATAGGCTATAGACACCGCCTTTGCTTTTTGCACTTTGTCAAGCACCTTCTCTGCGGTGAACTCCGTAACATCGACCCCGGTAGTTTCGGCGGCGGGCGCTGTCTCCCCTCCTGCTTCCAGGAATCCCAGTTTTACCAGGCGTTCCTTCATCTTTTCGAACTGTAGTTCATCGAGCAGGGGCAACAGGTTCACGGGATCAGCGGCGGGGTCTCTCATCCGCTCCCAGTCGATCTCCATTTCCATTTCGCCCGACAGCAGGGTGAGCTTTTTGTTGTCGAGCAGCTGGTCGCGGGCGGCAACGATGGCTTCCCTCACTTTGTCTGATTTGATCTGATCCGCATGTTCCAGCAGCGCTTCCACAGATGGATGATCCTGCAGCAGCTGGGCCGCTGTTTTGTCGCCCACGCCTTTCACGCCGGCGATGTTGTCGACACTGTCGCCCCGCAGCGCCAGGTAGTCGGCGATCTGCGCAGGCTCCACGCCAAATTTCGCTTTCACGCCGGCAGCATCCAGCGTCTCCATGGCCGCGCCTTTGTAGGCCGGCCGGAACAGGAACACATGCGGGTTCACGAGCTGTGCCAGGTCTTTGTCGGGACTCACGATATAAACCTCGTATCCCTTGCCTGCACCTTTGCGGGCGATGGCGGCGATGATGTCATCTGCCTCATGGCCTTCTTCCTTCAGCACCGGAATGCCCAGCGCTTCGAGCAGGCGGAGAGCATAGGGAAAAGCTGCCGAGATCTCGGAAGGCATCTTCTGGCGGTTGGCCTTGTAAACAGCCGACACTTCCGACCGTTGTTTGGGCTTCGAGTCGAGCGCCGCTGCCACGGCATCTGGTTTTTCTTCCAGCAGCACCTGGAAGATATAATTGAAAAACACAAGTGGAGTTCGGGTATCGATGCCCGTGGTAGTGCCGAAGCGTTTGCCCATGGTGGCAAAATGCGCGCGGTACAGGAGGGGCATCACATCGAACAGGAAGAGTTTTCTGGTTGTCATAACACCGGGGTTTTAAACTGGCGCAGGTATTTTTTCACCGCTTTTTCTTTGGCCTTTGCTTCAAACATGATGTCTATTTCCTGTCCATACACATTCACGGGTTGGTATACAAAATCGGCATGGGCAGTTTGCAGCGCGGCAGGGTCTTCCCATACTCTGCGCGAGCTGGAAAAATGTACGACCGGCGTAATACCTGCGGGCCAGGTACCGGTGGCGGCAAGCAGGGCTTCCTGCTCGTCGAGGCCGCCCGTACAGAAAGTGTGATGAAAATAGTCGAAGGTAACAGGGATGCCTACCTGCCCGTTGAGCCAGAGCAGGTCGCGCACGCTGAACATATTCACTTTATCGTCGTTCTCCACCGAAAGCCGCAGGCGGGCCGTGTCGGGCAGGGCGGCATAACTTTCGGCGAACCGCGCCAGCGCCGATGTTTTGTCGCCAAAGGCCCCGCCTACATGTATGTTGATCTTGGCAAAAGGGGTGGCGGGCAGTTCCAGCAGGTCCATGATCTCGCCATGCTGGCGCAGTTCCTTGATGGTTTTGGTGAGCACCGATTCATTGCGGGTAGCCAGCACGTTGAACGGACCAGGATGAAAACTGAGTCGCATGCCGGCCTTTGCAACTTTTTTCCCGCATCGTGCAAGAATTACCCGGATGGCTTCATAGTCCGGCAGGTCGGGCAGTTCATACTCACTCATCCATGGCATCATGTCGGAACTCATCCGGTAAAGCTGGATGCCGTTGCGCCCGTTCCAGTCGATCAGAGTTTCAAGGTCGGTGACATTGGCAAGCGCCAGTTCCGAAGCATACGCCAGGCCTTTGGCCAGAAAGATCCGCCGGATCATGGACCGGTTCACCCGCACGTTTTTCTCCGAGAGGGTCAGGTTGATGGCTGCATATCCAAATCGCATACAGTATCTCCGGTAAAAACCATACCGGAAGCGTAAGATGGCGGCTGTTGTTGGGCTTTCCTGCGGGTGCGGGTTCTTCTTTTTTGTGCCCAAAAAAGAAGCAAAAAAGGCTTGGCTGTTGAAATGGGGCTAAAATTTACTGCATTGCGCGGGCAACGGACATGGTTGAATTCAGCAGTGGTAGGAGTTTGAGCCATTGCATGGATCAGCTTTGGAATAAAGCCGTACGTGTCCGTTGCACCAAATAGCCGCCTGCGGCAGGCCATTTGGTCCCGCTCCATTCCGTAAATTTCTTCACGCCCCATTTCAAAGGCCGGGGGAGAGAAGAGAGAAAGAATAGGAAGGGAAGAATGCTGCCGCTACGCGGTAGCTTCCTAAATCCCCTCCTGGGCTAATCTTGTAGGGGTGGGTTAAAGCCGCACCCACAGCATGTTTGCAGCTCTTGCGCCTTCAACCCCTTTGTCCCCAGCCCTCACAACACCCTTGTCACCAGCCCCTTCAACAAACTTTTATCATCCTCGCCAGGCGCAAACACGCACTTACACTCACAACTCCTTGCTGCGCCTGAACGGGGATCTAAGCGGGGAATCGCTGTGTTTGTCTGAACCAGAATTTACCTGATTACCTGATTGCCCTGATAAGCAATGATCAATTACCAACCCCTTTCCCGCCAGGCGTGCCAGGGGGTCACTGACGATGCAGACATCATCAACACACCCGTTATATGCGGTCCCTCGCAAAGGAAGCAGTTCGCTCCACGGATGAAGATGGATACTCACAATGCTTTAATTCATTAATTCGGATCAAACAATTCCCACCTCATTTTCAAGAGCGTTGCCTTTTTTCTAGAATCCGCGGGGTGCCTGGTACTGGGCGGGCTGTCCGGGTTTGGGGGTGGCTTTTTTGATGAAGTTGCGGATGTCTTCCGTAGACACGGCTAGGTCTTCGGTACGCAGGTACATCATGTGCCCGCTGCGGTAGCCATGCCATTCCATGCGGTCTTTCAGCTTGCCGCTCGGGTCCATCTGCCACATGTTGTACTTGGCGTTGAAGTAGTCGCAGGCGCCATCGTAGTAGCCCGACTGTACCATCAGGTGCAGATAAGGATTCTCGGCCATGGCCTGGCGCAGGTTTTCGGCGGTATTGTCGGTATTTGCATTCTGGCGGTCCCAAGGGGAGGTATGCCCGGCGATATAATAATCGAGGTCGGTCTTGTAGCCCAGCTCTTCACGCAGGTACGTGTTGATGGCCGGCGTGAAAGTATGCTGCCACGAGGTGTTCTCGGCGGAGTAATCGGGTTTGTCGCCCGCATCTTCACGGTCGATGCCCAGGTAACGTGAATCGAGACGGCCGATGTTATAGCCTTTGTCGCGCAGCAGTTCCTTCCAGAAAAAAGGTGCGGGTACATTGAGGTTATGCTCCAGAATAACTTTTTCGGAGATGCCGGCATAGCGGGCCATGCGTGCAGCCAGCGCCTGTCTCTTCTGCTGGTCGATGAAGCCGCCCATGGCGAGACCCGGAATGAGTTCGTTGATGGTAAAGTTCTCCACTTCGGGCAGCACGGCCAGCAGGTCTTTCTGCTGCAGATCGGCGGGCAGCTTTTTGTGGTACCAGGCAGTTGCCGCCATATAAGGCAGCATGTTGGCGGCCAGCACCGGCCCTGTGCGCACGATGCCCAGGTTGGTGGGCGAAACCAGCACCACGCCGTTGAGGTACATCCAGTGCGCTTCCTGCAGCTCGAGCGCCAGCCCTGAAACCCTTGTGGTGCCATAGCTTTCACCGATCAGGTATTTGGCGGAGGTCCACCGGTTCTTCCGGCTTACAAAAGTGCTGATCCATGCAGCCAGGTATTTGATGTCGGCGTTCACGCCAAAGAAATTCGTTTTGGAGATGGAATCGCTGGCTGCCCTCGAGAAGCCGGTGTTCACCGGTTCGATGTACACGACATCCGCTACGTCGAGAATGGAATAGGGATTTTCACGGATGCCATAGGGTTGTACCGGGTAGCCCTCGTCGTCGATGTTCACCCGGCGCGGACCTGTATAGCCAAGGTGCATCCAGCAGGAAGCGGCGCCGGGCCCGCCATTGAACGAGATCACCAACGGGCGGTTAGCCCTGTCCGTTACCCCCGTCTTTTCATAATAAATGTAGAACAGTCCGGCGATCGGCCGGCCTCTCTCGTCCCATACCGGCTGCTTTCCGGCAGTGGCGGTATAGGTAATGCGTTGTCCTTTGATGGTGACCTGGTGGGTGGTGGTCACGGCAGAATCCATTTTGCTGGTGCGGTTCTGCGCCGTTGCATGCAGGGCGGCAAAGAGGCACAGCATGGCGAGGAAGGGTTTCATGTGTTTCATAAGCGTTGTATGGTGTGAAGTTTGGTTCGTGCATCTTTCCGGAGCCGGTGAGCTGAAGGCCAAGTTAAAGCAGGCGGAGGAGAAACTGTTTACCGCTTTTAACCGGTTCTGCCCCAATTAAAATCCTTTCAGTCCGGGCTGTTGTATCTTGTAGCCCGATTTCGCTTTGGCCGAATCCACGATCGCTTTTACATCGGCCAGCAATTTTTTCGCGTCGTAGATGATGCCGTCTTTCACCGTGTATTTGACGCCCCCGACACGCGTTACCTGGTTATCTGCCGTCAGTTTGATGGCGCCGGTACCATAGAGTGTCTGCAGGTTGGCGAGCGGGTTTTCTTCCGTGATCACAAAATCCGCCAGCTTGCCCACTTCTACCGAGCCGATCTCTTTGTCCATCCCAAGCGCTTCGGCCCCGCTCAGCGTAGCCGCCTTGATCACTTCGAGCGGGTGGAAGCCGGCTTCGCGCAGCAGCTGCATTTCGTTCACATAGGCAAAGCCATACAGGTTGTAGATAAATCCTGCGTCGGTGCCTACCGTCACGCGGCCGCCGCGGTTCTTGTATTCGTTCACAAAAGCCATCCACAGGCGAAAGTTCTCCTTCCATTCAATCTCCTGTTCGGTACCCCAGCTGAACCAGTACGAGCCATGCGAACCGCGGGTGGGCGTGTAGTAATCCCACAGCGAAGGCAGCGTAAAGCTCTCATGCCATTCGGCGCGGCGCAGGGCATGCAGGTCGCGGTTGGCGAGGTAAGCCACGAAGGTGGGCGACAGCGTGAAGTTGAGCGACAGCAGCTCGTCCATCACTTTGTTCCATTTTTCGGAGAAGGGCGCGGCGGCCTGTTTCCACAGGGTGCCGGCTTCGCCAAAACGGTCCTGCTCGTTCTGGTAATTGTAGTCGAGCGAATAATGCTGAACCGTGCGGTCGGTGAACATGGCTTCGGGCAGGCCGTACCAGTGTTCCATAGAGGTGAGACCCGCCCTGGCGCTGTTGAGCGCGTTCCATCCGCCCACATAGGTCTGCGAATGGTGCATCTTGGAACGCAGTCCCAGCTTTTTGTTCTCATCCAGCGCGGCCGTCATGATCTCGGGCGGCGACCCGAAGAACTTGATGCCGTCGGCACCGGCCTTTGCATTGTTACGAACCCATTCACGCGCCTGCTCCGGCGTGGCGATGGTCGCTTTGGCGCCGGCCCCGAACCGAGTATAAGCTTTGATCCTGGGCGCCGTGATCTCGTTGCGCGCGCTTTTCATTTTTTCTTCCAGCACCCAGTCGAGCCCGTTGGTGCAGCCGGGGTCTACGATGGTGGTCACGCCATGGGCCATCCACAATTTGAATACATATTCTGCGGGCGTGCCCTGTGCCGCACCGCCGATGTGTGCATGCGAATCCACAAAGCCCGG
This sequence comes from Chitinophagaceae bacterium, assembly GCA_965200945.1. Classification (GTDB taxonomy): domain Bacteria; phylum Bacteroidota; class Bacteroidia; order Chitinophagales; family Chitinophagaceae; genus JADCRZ01. Next base: position 5,864,293 of record OZ241749.1, on the reverse strand, counting down.
CATCAGGTACATGCCTTCCGCGTTCAGTTCCTTGCCGCCCGCTTTCAGCTGCGGGCGCCGCGAAGCATCGGTCTTTTGTCCGGGTGCACCCACCGTTTGAACGGCGGTAATCCGGTTGTTTTCCACGACGATGTCGACCGGACCGAGCGGCGGGGAAAGCGTGCCGTTGATGAGGGTTACGCCGCGGATGATGAGCTGGCTCCAGGGGCCCTCCCCTTCTTTCCGGGGCGGTGCCTTGGGTATCTGCGCGGCTGCCATCCCGTACACAAACAAGGCGAGTAAAACAAGTACGGTGCGGAAGCGGATCTTCATGGTATTGAATTTAACTGATTAGGTTTGGTGGAATTAAAAAAGCGTTGCCGGTATGAGAACGGGTGGACTGATAACGCAAGGCAGGCACCTGCAGCAAAGCCGCGTCTGCACAGAAAGTTTCCGCATAAGTTTTGGCAGTTGCAAATGCATACTTTGCAAATCTGCGGAATACAAGCCAGAATCTGCACGAACTCTATAATTTTTTTCACATAGCCGGCCTCATCTTCCAAATCGACCCGCGTGTTATTTTTACAATTTCTTTTCCGGCCAGCCTCCTGATGCTCTTCACGGCCTTGCAGGCTGACCGGAATACCAGATGTGTGCAGAAAAACTCCGGCAGATCGTTCCGCCGGGAGGCATCGAAGCTTGTAAAGTATCCGGCAATCCGGTCACACATATTTCTCGCAATTTTAAAATCATGAGAAGGAAGCGGGAACAATAACATGCAAAAAATATTTGGTGGTATGATAAATTAACTTTTATATTTGAGACGTCCGAAGTCATCAAGACATTCTTTTACGGGCGTTTCGAATATCTTTTGAATCATCTTTTTTATCCACCCTTCTAAGGCAAACGTATTACGGAACCCTCTATTCGTACTCCCTTCTGTAATTCATTTACCACACGTACTTCTGTGATCTGGTGATCATAACCTAAGCAGGCATCATTGTTACTTGCCATCCGCCTTTGTCCTCCGCCTACGAGCCGGGAAAAGTCTGGTATGCAGTCCTGCCGTTAATTTCCATCATTGTTTTAACCGAAGCTGTTCGGTTACCTGCTGTTCCTGTGGCCGCTGGTAATCAAACCCATTATCGACCTTCATCTATGCAACTGCTATTGTCACCCCTCTATACTGGTGTTCGCCGGGCACACCGCGAAACAGATCCAAGCAGGCGTTCTGCAAGTATCCATTTTTTTCATTACCGGGCTTCCTATCCAAAGCAGATTTTCACGTACAGTATAGTCATTGCGCTCATGATATTTCTTTCTACCGCAAAGACACAAGCGCAGTCTCCCCCCGCATGGATAAAAGACACCGTTGTTGGCCAGGTGGAATTTTATCATTCGATCATCGACTGCCAGGATAAAAAGGCGGTGCTGCTTAAGTTTAATAATCTCAACCAGAACAGCCGGAAGATCAGCTGGAAAGAGGTTCTACAGACCCAGGCAACCGAAAAAGTGGAAGCCGCCTCGGGTCTTAAAACCCTTATCCTGCCTGCAGGTATCACAAGCGCAACCGGCTGCGCCGAAACCATTCACCGGACCTGTCTTGTTTTACCGATGGACGTAAGCAAAGCCTATGCAGTCCGCATCAATCAATACTTTTTTACAGAGATATCAGTCACCACAAATCAATGATATACCCCATTCAAACCACACATTACATATGAAAAATTCTACACGCTCCCGCTTCAGGCCATTGCTTCGCTTCACCCTCTGGGCGCTGCTGTGCTTATTCACGGCCGGCTCCGTCTCCGCGCAGAGCAGAGACAGTCGCGGAACAGATTTCTGGTTGATGTTCAACGATAACTATTCTACGCCTGCGCTTACCATCTTTGTTACCTCGGACGTGAATACGACCGGCACGGTTTCGATACCGGGCATTCCTTTTACGGCCAACTTTACGGTAACAGCCAATACGATCACACCTGTTACCATCCCGGCATCGGTACAAACGCACACCAGCAATGTGATCGACAGCAAAGGGATACATGTGACCTCCCAGCAGGAAGTTACGGTGTATGGCCTGAGCTATTTGCAGTTCAGTACCGATGCTTACCTGGGGCTGCCGACCGACGTGCTGGGCACTAGTTACATTGTGCTCACCTATACCGGTCAAAGCAGTGAGTTTGGGGTTGTTTCAACGGCGAACGGCACGGTGGTCACAATTACGCCCTCGGTAACGGTTGGCACACGTACCGCCGGGGTACCGTATAACATTACCCTTAATCAGGGGCAAACCTATGAACTGCAGGCAGGTTCACTCGACCTTACGGGAACCATCATCACGTCCACCCAACCGATCGGCGTGATGGGTGCGAACGTATGCGCCAACATTCCGCCCGGTGTGAGTTACTGCGACCATATCAATGAAATGCTTCCACCGACCACCACCTGGGGAAAGAAATTCGGTACCGTCCCACTGAAGTCCCGCACAAACGGCGACACATGGAGGTTCATGGCAAGTGAAAACAATACGGTGATCCTTATCAACGGTGTTGCACAAGCGCCCATAAACAGGGGAAAGTTCGTAGAAAAGATCCTGACGGCGCAATCTGTTATTGAATCTGACAAACCCATTCTGGTCGCACAATATGCAAATGGATCCGATCTGTCGGGCAACCCCGGTGATCCTTTCATGATGCTCATACCACCGCTGGAACAATTCCTGGCAAAATATACCGTCACGACGGTCTCCGGTTACGCGGCACACTATATCAACCTCGTAGCTCCTGCAGCGATCGTGGGCACCGTAACGCTCGACGGCGTGGCAGTTCCATCTTCCGCTTTCACGCCCATCGGCTCCTCCGGATTTTCCGGAGCCCAGATCACCGTCCAAACGGGCGTACACAACCTGCAGGGCACCCTTCCCTTCGGCGTATTTATGTACGGGTTCAACAGCGACGATTCTTATGGTTACCCGGGCGGACAATCATTCTCGGAAGTGGCGAGGGTAGCAACCCTCGTACTGACGCCTGAAACCGGTACAGCCAACGTAGGAACACAGCAGTGTTTCAACGCGGTGGTCAATGACCAGTTTGGCAACCCGCTCCCCGGTATACGTGTAGACTTTGGAATTACCGGAGCGAACCCCGGCAGCACCGGGTTCGCGAATACCAACGCAAGCGGCATTGCACAGTTCTGCTACTCCGGCGCGAACGCGGGTACAGATACCATCAAGGCCAGTGTCGGAACCCTTAATGACGGCTCTACCTTTGTATGGATAAAAGCCGGGAACGTCTATTATTCGAAACCCGCAGGCGACCTGCACAACGTGTTGACCTGGGGTATGAACCCTGACGGAAGCGGAACAAACCCTCCGGATTTCGGAGCAGGCAAAACCTTTATGCTGGCCAACCGCGGCGCCGCTTACATGCTGACCAACGGATGGACCGTCGGAGGCATCCTCAACATACCATCGGGAAGCCAGCTGCAGCTCAACGGATACACCTTGTCCATCGCTGACCTTGCAGGCACCGGTCTGCTGAGCGGCACGATGACATCTAACCTGGTGGTAACGCTTCCGTCCACGGGCGGCACTTCGCTCAACTTCGCGTCAGGTGCCGGCAGTCTCAACGGCCTTACCATCACTTCAACATCCACAACCAGCATCGGCACTGCGCTGGATCTTTTCGGCGTGCTCACTGCACAAAGCGGCACGCTGGTCACCGGCAACCTGCTCACGCTGAAAAGCACCGCTTCCAATACAGCCAGAGTGGCTCCGGTAACCGGCACCATCTCGGGTTCGGTCACGGTTGAACGTTATATTCCCGCACGGCGTGCATGGCGGATCATGAGCGCCCCGGTAGCCGGCGCCCAAACCATCAATGCTTCATGGCAGGAAGGTGTCACCACGTCATCGGGTAACTCCAATCCATTCTCTGGATATGGTACTCACATCACGGAAGGAGCTGCATCGGACGGACTGGATCACAACCCGCTCATCGCGATGCCGTCCGTTAAGAAGTATACCAGCGCGACCGACACCTGGTCTCCGCTTGCCAATACGAACGCTACACCGGTTACCAGCGACGCCTATATGCTGTTTGTAAGAGGTGACCGCGGAATCTCTCTCGGACTGAACACCGTTCCTCCCAACAATACGACCCTGAGGGCAAGAGGTCCGCTGAAGACCGGTGACCAGACCTTCCCCGTGAGCGCGGCCGGCTTTACTGCCATCCCGAACCCATTCGCATCACCGATCAACTTCGCTACCATCACGCGAAACAACGTACAGAACAATTTCTACCTGTGGGATCCGAAGATGGGAGGCACCGACGGTGTCGGCGGATATGTTCTGCTCAGCTTCAATGGCAGCACCTACGATATCATCCCCGCATCGGTAAGTCCTGAAAGCCAGTATATCCAATCCGGGCAAGGCTTCCTGGTTCATTCAACAGGAACAGCGGGCAGCGTAGTGATCAAGGAAACCGACAAATCGGCTACCGCGGCAACGGACGTATTCAGCACCGGCGGCTCTGCACAGCCCAGATCGCCGTTCAACGTTCCTGTTTCGGTCAGCACGACCGGCCTGCGCATCAGCCTTCAGTCACCCACCACAGACAACCTTCCATCGGTTCTGGATGAAGTGTTCGCAGCATTCGGAAGCCAGTATTCGAACCAGGTAGATGCAATGGACGCCCTCAAGATCGCGAACATACAGGAAAACCTGGCGATCGCACGGGGCAGCAACCAGCTCATGGTCGACAGAGCACAGACTCCTGAGCCTGCAGACCGGATATCCCTGAAGCTGTGGAACACGACTGCCAGGAAATACATGTTGGAATTCAATCCGGTGAACCTGACCGCAGGCCTCCATACGGCTTACCTGGCCGACAATTACCTGAAGACCACCACGCCCATCGACCTGCATAAGATCTCCCAGGTCTTCTTTACCGTGACCTCCGATGTGGCTTCCGCAAACCCATCACGCTTTTCCGTTCTCTTCCAGCCCGATGCGGCAACCGCAGGCGAAGTCCGTAAAGAATTCTTACCCTATCCAAACCCGGTAGTGGGTAAATCCATCAGGGTACTTTTCAACAACCAGCCTGAGGGAACCTATAACCTTGAACTGGTGAACAGCCTCGGACAGTCCGTTTCGAATACCCGGTTGAGACATGGCGGCGGTTCTTCGGTACAAATCTTCGATCTGCCCAGCAAACCAGCCAGAGGTGTTTATTTCCTTAATATCCGCAACTCGGGCTCAAAGAGCACCATTAAAATATTCATCAACTAACAGCTATGTCCGGAAACCCTCTGCCACACTGTTGCGCTTCCAGTAGAGCTGAAGAGCACAGGCCTTAAAACAACAAAAAGTCAGATGGTCATGATCGGCCATCTGACTTTTTCAACAACGTACCCATGACAAGCAAGTATTTCAGATCCGCCAAAAACCTGATCGCTCTCTATATTGACAAATTGGAGAAGAGCCGGCTTTCCCACTTCCTTGATGTCCGCTTCGTGATACGGTTTGCTTTCTTTATGACCCTGATCTACGGTTTTAATACACTCTATGTTTCCGTAACCGATGACCGCGGGATGGTTTATTTCCCCTACTTCGATCAGCACCTCAACTATTTTTCCCTCTTGCGTTCGAGTATCCTGCATATGTCGGACCTGATCGTGCACAGCTTTGGCTATCACTCTTATATTCCCGATCCAACCCGGCTGCGGATGCTGGGTGGTCACAGTGTGATCGTGGGTGTTCCCTGCCTCGGTTATGGCATGATGAGTTTCTGGATCTCTTTTGTGCTGGCCCATTTCGCAGACTGGAAACGCATGCTGGCCTGGGCGGCCGGAGGCGTGGTATTTCTGTGGTTGCTGAACAGTACCCGTGTGGCCTTGCTGCTGATAGCGGTTACCAACCGGTGGAACGTAAACAAGTGGATGGACAACCACACGCTGTTCAACAATATTGTGTACCTGATCATCATCGGCATGATCTGTATCTACTACAAAGCAAACAAAAAGAAAAGCAGTTCCAGCAACGGAGCGTACCGTACCAGGAACGTGTTGAATGATACCCTTCTTCAGGCATCCTAGTTATGCCGATTAATTCTTTGAACAATCTCTGACACTCTAAACACTATAATTATGATACAAATGAGAAATTTATTCAAGCGGCTTTTCCTGTTACTGCCTTTTATCTGCCTGGTGCTGATCGCACAAGCCCAGCCGGGAACTCCCGGTCCTGATCCCGATCCAAGCGTACCGATCGACGGTGGGTTGAGCCTGATTGTGGCGGCCGGCATCGGGTATGCGGTAAAAAAGGGGGTCGATAACAGGAAGAAGCAGCAAGCCCCCCCATCCGGAACGGAAAACACGATGGAGTAGTGACCCGGGCAGGCAAGGTCCCGGCCTGGCATTCCGGGACCTTGCCTGCAAGCCTGTCTCTCAACTGCAGGTAAGCGCCAGAGGTCATATCCTGCCTGCATCTCCGCCTCGCCGGTGCAACTTCACCGGAACTCTGTCTGGTGGCGTATCGGCGATGCGAATTGTTGTGTCCGGAATAGAGTCCGCTCATGGTTGGCCGGATTAGATCCGACCGGTCCGGCGCGGGCACATTACCGGTTTAGCGCAACTTATACGCTTGCAGTTCAACCGGCGCTTTGAAACCCAGCCGTGCGCCCTGTTCATTTTCGAGAAGCAACTCGCCGGGAAGGAGATCATGGCCCGCCCGCTTTCTTACAATCCATACCGGGCGGAAAGATTTGATCTGTACCAGCGCTTCGTACAAGCGTGACCGTTGGAGGGTTTCGAGGCCGGCTTCATTTTGCGATTGCATCAGTCCCTGTGCGCCCCATACATCGCACAAGGTGATCAGCTTCGCCGTGCACAGTTGCGGCAGGCTGAGCAGCGTCCACCAGGCAGCCATGCCGGTGTACTCCCTGGGATCCGCTTCGGCCACGGAGCTGTGCTGCAGGGTCATGGGCGAAATGTAAACAGGCTTTCCCTTGGCGAAACCGGCGGCAGTCTGCAGCAGGTCTTCCTGTTGTTCCAGGTTTTCCATCAGCGTCCGGTTATCCGTTGCATGCACCTGCGGATTCAGGCTGAAACTGATGAAATCGCAATCTGTTTTTCCGGGCCGGTGCCGGTTGAGGTCGGCAAAAAAGAAAGCGGTTCCATAGCCGGTCTTTATATTGGGCAACTTGCTTTTTAAATAGGCATACAGGGGTTGAAAAGCAGCTGGCGGATACAGGTGTTCACCCGAACGCAGCAGCAGGATGCTGTATACGCCAGACTGCCTGGAAGCCAGTATCAGCGCCAGCTTCTGCAGCGCCGGCTCTGCGTCGCTTCCCAGCTCAAGTACAAGCTCCAGCAGCGTTTGCAGTTGCGCAGCTTCCCTGAGCGCTTCCGCCAGCTTTTCCGGCCAGCCCGGTTGAGAGGCAATTAAAGTAACACGGTAATGATGAAACGGGATTTGTTTCATCAGCTGTATCATCTCTTCCGTAAGGGGTGGCATAGTATCCGGCCGCCCAAACCCGATCTTGGGAAAAGCGATCTTTTCCTCCCGTTCTTCTATCTTCCTATGCAAAGACTTTTCGGCCGGAATGCCCGACACACGCAGGGTCACCGATTGCTCGATCGTTGCTCCTGCCACCACTTTTACCGGGTAAGGCAGCTCGAGCGGCGTGGAATAAGTTTTAAACGAGCTGTCTGACCAGTTGCGCTGGTCTTCCGTCTCGAACAGGTCGCCTGTGAAGGAGAGCTGTACAGTGAGGTTACTTGCAGTGGACCACTGCATCTGCTGTACGTGCCGGAAAGGCTGCCAGGGGCTCACGGCTTCGGGAAACACAGCGCGGTACCGCGTGCCGTCGGGCTGGGTGATCTCTGCTTCCCTGCCGCGGCATTCCGGGATGGGATGATGTACGCAAAGCCCGATCCGGTTGCGCATGAACGGCGCCAGCGCTTCCCCGCGCATGGAAAAGGTGATGGAGTTGTCCGGCTTCCCTTCAATCCGAAACCGGGCCTTGTATACAATACCGCCGCGCCGGTAAAAAGCCATGTACGAAATGCTGAACTCAAGCTCGCCCGCCTGCACCTCTTCCCCGTGCAGGTTGCAGGGAAGCGTGTTCCACTGCTCGTCTCTCACAGCTCCGTAGATCTTGCGGACAACCTCGGTGTTTTCCCACGTGATATAACGCAGGTTTCCCGATTCAAACTGGCAGGTCAGGTTGCCGGCCCTCAGCAGCCGCGATGGAACAAGCTCCACGTCGGTCGGTATCATGATCTCCTGCATCGTAGGTGGGTGAAAGCGGCGGATGTTGAAAGGCCGGCCTTCTGAACAACAAGGTACGGAATCACGCAGTTCCGGAACAGGCATTTAAACTACGGCTCGCGAAACAACCCGTTTCGATCACTGATGACCGTAAGCAGGCGCGGCAAGAAAGCACGCAGCTGCGCCCGCTCACGGATAATAAAAGAGGCTTTACTTACCGGACCGTACCAACCTTCAACCGGTATGAGGGGCTCCATTACGACAACAGCTGTGGTTTGGTTTTGTATGTCTTCCACAGGAACTCGCCGAATATGGTGTTGGCCCAGGCAAACCAGCTGCGGGTGAATTTGGCAGCGTTGTCTTTGTGAAACGACTCGTGCATGAAACCGGTATCGGCGTGTGATTGCCGGAGCGTCTTTACGCAGGCCCGGATCTCTTCGTCGCTGGTGCTGGTGAGCCCGCGCGCGATGATGCTGAGCGGCCATACCATGTCTTTGCCCACATGCGGTCCGCCGATCCCTTCGGCTGCCTTGCCTTTAAAAAAGAACGGGTTAAATTCAGAGAGGAGCAGTTTGCGGGTATTCTGGTAGATCGGGTCTTGTACGCTTACGGCATTCAGGTACGGCATGGCAAGCAGGCTGGGCACATTGGCATCATCCATCAGGTTATAACTTCCAAAGCCGTTCACTTCGTAGGCATACACTTTCCCGAACTCCGGGTGCTGCACGATCGCATGCTCCTGCAGGGCTTTCTCCACTTCCGTGGCAAGCGCGGTGAGCTGTCCGGCCGTAGCTTCGTCCTTTGCTATTGCACGCATCATTTCCGCGGCATGCTTCAGACTGACCACCGCAAAAAAGTTGGAGGGCACCAGGAAGGCAAACACGGTAGCATCATCGCTCGGCCTGAACATGGACGCGATGAGTCCGACCGGTTTTACCGGGTATCCATACCCGTTCATAGGCACGCCGTCGGTGGCCCAGGAGGTTCTGCGCTGGAAATGATAAGGGCCGTCTCCGTTCTTGCGCTGCTGTTCGGTGAAGGTCTTCAGGATATTTTTTATGGCTGCCTGCCAGTTGCTGTCGAACGGTTTCAGGTCGCCTGTTTCTTTCCAGTAATGGTAAGACAGCCTGACAGGGTAACAAAGCGAGTCGATCTCCCATTTGCGCTCGTGCAGACCGGGTTTCATATCCGTGAGGTCGGTCTTCCATTCGCCCACTTTCGTATCGTCTGCATAGAACGCATTGGCATAGGGATCTTTCAGGATGCAGCGGACCTGCCGGTTGATGACGCCCGCGATCAGGTCTTTCAAACCCGGATCTTCCTTCATGAAGGGCAGGTAGGGCCACACCTGGGCGGTACTGTCGCGCAGCCACATGGCATCGATGTCGCCGGTGATCACATAAGTGTCGGGCCTGCCGTTCTGCATGGAATGGGTCACCGTAGTGTCGAGGGTGTTGGGAAAGCAGTTGTTGAAAAGCCAGGCCAGCTCCCTGTCGGGAACTTTCGCCCCGAATTCGGAGATGGCTTTTTCTATGGCCGGACTGCTGAATTTCCGTTTGCCGGCAGCGGTTCTGACCACTTTAAAATCCTGCGGAACGGAATAGGCAGCCTGGCTGCCTGCGAGGGTACCGGCTACGAGGAGGCCGGTGTTCTTTAAAAAATTACGCCTTTTCAAAGTATAAAGTATTAAAATGATTTGAATGACAAAGCAAGGGAAAATCGGGATACAAGCAACAGCACAAATAAACCCTTTGGATGACAGAGGGGCGGCCGGTACGGGCTCTCCGTACAAGTGACACGAAAACGGGCAATGCGAACGACCGGACTCTACTAAAATGATTTAGCGTACGGTTCCTGCTTTCCGAGGCTGAACTATACAGGAATGGTTGTAGTAATGACACTTTATGCAGGAGGATCGGCATGGATATTTCTTTTCTGCCTGCTTCAGGCGGTGAAATCACTTAAAACGTTTTAGCACATCAGCAGGCAGGGGCATGTTGCTGCACGGCCTTTTTTGTACAGGAAGAATTTCTGACGAGCAACGTGGTCGGCAACACGATCTGCCGGCGGGCCTCCTCTGAAATTGTCTGGTTCAAACGGCCGAGCAGGAGGTTGATGGCCTGTTCCGCGATCTGTTCAGACGGTTGCGATACGGTCGTGATGGAAGGCGAATACATCCGGAAAAGTTCGTAGTCGTCGAAGCTGACGACGGCGATATCTTCCGGTATCCGGATGTTCATGCTGCGGAGGGTATGCAGCCCGCTGACGCATAAATAGTTGGTGGCAAAAATGACCGCATCGATCTCCGGCTTTCTGGTCAGGAACGCCTTCATCTGGTGAATGGCCTGTTCGCTGCTTTTATACGAGATCTCTTTTACATAGTGCACCAGGTTGTGCTCGTTCATCGCCTTTTCGTAACCCAGCAGCCTGTTCTGCATCTGTGGCTGCAGCGAATCGATGGTGATAAAAGCGATCCGCTCGTACCCGTTGCGGATCAGGTGTTCGGTAGCCCTGCTGGCGCTTTCGAAGTTATCGATGATCACGTAATCGGTCTCTACCTGGGGAAGAAAGCGGTCGAGCAGCACGACCGGTTTTCCACGGGCTGCCAGCTGCTTCACGTCTTCTTCGATGCCTTCGGGCGGCACAATGATGTACCCGTCTACATGCCGTTCGCTGTACATGCTGATAAGCTCCCGGGTTTTGTCGGTGTCGTTTTCGGTGCTGCAGTAAATGATCTTGTATCCGTTCTGATAGGCCTTTTCTTCAATGGCCCGCGCGATAAAGGAAAAGAAATGATTGGAGATATCTTCTACCATCAGTCCGATGATATTCGTTTTGCCGGTGCGCAGACTGCGCGCCAGGGAATTGGGTTTATACCCCAGCTCCTGCACAAGGTCGAGCACTCTTTTTTCCAGTTTCTCACTGATGCGCTTCTCTTTTGCATGCCCGTTCAGGATAAAAGAAACCGTCGTGATGGAAATGCCCAGCTGCCGGGCAATATCGTAGATAGAGACATTCTTTTTCACGGCAATCGACAGGTTGGTTACTACGAATATAGAAATTTATTTGCTAAATCGTTTTAACTCTCACCACTACGCGTTCAGGGGTATAGGCTCCGGACCATTTTGTTTCCGGGGGGCCGCTGCAACATTCGCGGCTTTTGCTTGTAATCAGCCGGAAAAGGATCGTATATGGAAGGACCGGCACTGACGCTCTTAAAAGAAGAAGCCAGGGAGTACGTGGGAAAAAAGATCGTGGCCGCCGACGGCGCCAGTAAAATAGATATGGACTCGCTGGTGAACCAGCGGCTCAACCGGCTGCAAAGCTGGGGCAAGCATTTCCTGATAGTGCTCGATACCTCCACCATCCGCATCCATTACCTTATGTTCGGCTCCTATTACCTGAACACACGGCGGCCCGGGAAAGACCCGAACCTCCAGCTTCAGTTCGACGGCGGCAAGGAATGGAACAACTACAACTGCGCCGTGAAGATACTTCCGGGAACGGACATGGACGCCCTGTACGATTTCAGCACCGACATCATGGATGAAAGCTGGAACCCGGCCAAAGCAAAAGCAAAGCTGAAAAAGAAACCCGACATGCTGGTATGCGACGCCCTGCTCGATCAGGAGATATTTTCGGGTGTGGGCAATGTGATCAAGAACGAAGCGCTGTACCGTATTGGCGTACAGCCGGAAAGCAGGGTGGGTGCGCTGCCGCCTAAAAAACTCAGCGCACTGATAGAGGAAGCCCATACTTACAGCTACGATTTTTTCCGCTGGCGCAAGGAAGGCGTGCTCCGTAAAAAATACTGTGTTCACCAGCGTAAATACTGTCCGCACTGCAAGGCCCTGCTCACAAAAAAGCCAACCGGCGAGCTGGAACGGAACAGCTTTTTCTGTACCAACGACCAGCAGCTATACATCTGACTATCTTAGTTCGTCGAGCTGCCTGCTGTAATCATGCTGCAGGTCTTCATGCAGGGCGGAGATGGCGGTACCGATCTTCTTGATCTGCCCGAAATAGATGCCGGCGATCGCATTGTTTTTCCGGTACGGTGTGTTGAACAGGATCATCGTTCTGCAGAAATGCATCAGCACTTCCACCTCGGCTTCCTTTGAAGCGATGAACTTCAGGTGCTTGCCGACCACCCGCAGGATCTTGCGCAGATTTTTTTTGAGGATGTAGTAATTGTGCAGATTGACGAGCGCAAACTCATCGTCGATCAGTTTCTTGAGCTGCCGGATATATTCGTCCGGGTTATGCGCCTCGAACAAGAGAAAGGTCATCAGTTCCTTGTTCTCTTTTTTCGCCCTGGCGAGCCGCAGGCAGATATCAAGCACTTCCGGGGCCGGAAGGGCTTTCAGCTCCTGCTTGATCTCACTGATACTCGCGACTTTCATCCTGCAAATATCGGGGTTGCGCCGCATGCTGCAAGCTAAGGCACACTCCCCTATTTTGCCAGCACCAGTTGCCCCAGGTGATAGGCGACATGCGATGTACGGTTCAGCAGAACACTCAGCTTGTTCCGGCTTGGCTCCCGCGCGAAGTCTTCATCGGTCATCGCGTTATGACGGGCAAACCAGTCCTCAGGCGTCATCTGCTGAAAATGCGCCGTCAGTTCCCCGTTCGATTTTTTCCAGTCGGACCGCAGGGTGGCTACATCGGGGATCGCGGCGGCAGACTTGTCGGGCTGCTTTACAAAAGGCTCGTCAAAGGCGGCGTACGAACGGTCTCCCGGTCCGAACAGGCCGATCATGCCATCGTTGACAGCGATGAGATGGCCCAGCAGGTACACGATGCGGTTTTTGCCCGGCGCCACTTCATTGAGCATGGCGTCGTCGGGGATGGAATCAAAGAACCTGCCGGCCCTCGTGATCTGCACTTCCCACGCCTTCAAGGCCATTTGTACAAAAATTTCCTGTGTTGTCATGTTTTGATTTTTGATAAAGGACCGAACCAAAAATATACCAATCGGTATGCTTCATGAAATTTACTTTACCTTACAGGCCGAAAATAGATATCATATGAAGAGAGTTGTGATCACCGGCATGGGTGCGCTGACGCCCATCGGTAACAATGTGCCCGATTACCTGGAGGCGCTGTCGAAAGGCGTCAACGGGGCCGGTCCCATCACCCGCTTCGACACCTCAAAATTCAAAACAAAATTTGCCTGCGAGCTCAAAGGGTTTGATCCGCTGAACTTTCTTGAAAAAGCAGAAAGCCGCCGGTACGATCTTTATACACAATACGCCCTTATCGCTGTGCAGGAAGCCGTTGAGCATGCGCAGATCCATTTCGAACACCTCAACAGGAACCGCATCGGCGTGATCTGGGGTTCGGGCAACGGCGGCATCATCACCTTCGAGCAGCAGGTGGAAGAGTATGCCAACGGTGACGGCACCCCGCGGTTCAACCCTTTCTTTATCCCGAAAATGATCGTAGACATCGCCTCCGGCGTGATCTCCATAAAATACGGCCTCCGGGGCATCAATTTCACCACGGTGTCGGCCTGCGCCACTTCAAACACGGCCATCATCGATGCCTTTAATTATATCCGCTGGGGCAAGGCAGACATGATAATCACCGGCGGCTCCGAAGCGCCCATCACCCGCACCGCGCTGGGCGGTTTCAACGCATCGCGCGCACTGTCTACCTACAACCAAGATCCGTCCATTGCCTCCCGCCCGTTCGATGTAAACCGCGACGGGTTTGTGATGGGAGAAGGCGCCGGGGCACTGGTGCTGGAAAGCTTGGATCATGCCCTGCAGCGCGGGGCGCCTATCCTGGCCGAAGTGGCCGGCGGCGGCATGGCTGCGGATGCTTATCACCTGACGGGTACGCATCCGGAGGGCGAAGGGGCCTACCTGGGCATGCTGGCCGCCCTGGAAGATGCGGAGATCGGTCCTGAAAAGATCGATTACCTGAACGTGCATGCAACATCGACGCCGATGGGCGACATCAGCGAACTGAAAGCGGTGGAGCGGGTGTTTGGCGACAACGCGCGGATGGTGATCAGCGCCACCAAATCAATGACGGGGCACCTGCTCGGCGCGGCCGGCGCGGTGGAAGCGATCGCCAGCATCATGGCCATCCGCGACCATGTGATCGCCCCTACCATCAATACCACACAGATAGAACCTGAATACGCCGGCCGCTTCCACATTATTACCGGCGAGGCAGTGAGGGAAAACGTGGACTACGCCATGAGCAATACCTTCGGATTCGGCGGGCATATCGCCACCACGATCTTTAAGAAGTATGAAGCATAAAGAATTGGCTGGCCGGTGATGTCCGGCTATTTTTTAATGTACCCGCTGCCCTTGAAATTCACGACTTCTTCATAGGCTTTTTTCCGCCCGAGATCCTTGTCGAACAGGAGCGGGTAATCTTTCCGGCCCCTGACGGGGAAATTATCGAGCCAGCTGTTGCGGTCGGAGATGTTCCAGAAAGTGACCCCGGAAATGCTGCGCCCGTACTTGCGGAAAAGATCAAAGGCCATTTTGTAGATTTCGATCTGCTTCTGTTCTTTCAGGGGCGAAAAGGCGGTGTCCTCATCTCCGGCCCGCGCGGGGCGGGCAGTGTGCTCTTTGGGGTAGACCGAGATATCCAGCTCCGTGATCTGCAGCTTCAATCCAAGCCCGCTGAACCGCTTCAGGGTGCTGTCGAGCTGACTGGCGGAAGGTTCATTCACGGCCCAGTGCGCCTGCAAGCCAATACCGTTTATGGGCACCCCTGCCTCTTTAAGTCCTTTCACCAGCCTGTATATCTTTTCCCGCTTTACCGCACTGATCTCATTGTAATCATTGTAAAAAAGCTGGGCGTTGGGATCAGCTTCATGCGCATACTGAAATGCTTTTGCGATGTATTCTTCGCCGCATATCTGCAGCCAGGGCGAAGGGCGCAGGTATTCATCCGGCTTGTCGGAAATGGCTTCGTTCACCACGTCCCACGCATAGATCTGTCCCTTGTAGCGTGTAACCACTGCCGTTATATGGTCCTTCAGCCGCTGCAGCAGCACCTCTTTCGAAACCGGCTTGCCGTCCTGCACAAACATCCAGGCCGGGGCCTGGTTGTGCCAGCAGAGGTTGTGCCCGCGTACCAGCAGGTGGTTGCGCTGCGCAAAAGCCATGATGGAATCCGCATCACGCCAGAAATACCTGCCTTCTTCGGGATGGATCGGTCCCATCTTCATGGCATTCTCGGGCGTCATGCTGTTGTATTCGCGCAAGATCAGCCCCGCCTCTTCGTTGCGCAGGGCACGCGGCGATACGGCCACGCCGACCGGAAAATATTTCGCATAATAATCTTTCAGTCCGCGGGTGGAATCAGGCGGTATACCGCCCACACCGGAAGGGCAGCCGGAAGGAAGACTCCAGGCAAACAGGAAGACGGAAGCGGCAAGGATGCGCAGGATCATGTAATTGATTTTTAAGGCTTTGCCTGTTTGTTTTTGATCCACTTAGCCACATCGATCAGCGGTGCGATCCAGATGTCTTTTTGATTTTCTTTCAGGAAATGCAACAACTGGCTGTGGGCCTGCAGCGATACATTGAGGTCGTGTTCTCCTCCCACCCCATGGAAAAGAAATACGAGCAGGGTGCCGCTTGTCATGGCCTGCTTCACCAGTGCGATCATCTCCGCGCCGCTTTGCCCGTTCATGCCATAACAGCCGATGTTGTACAGGTCGATCTTTGTCACAGGCAGCATCTCGGCTTTGGTGCCGCGGGCTGCAATGAACTCTGCATGCATCGGATCGATGTAGGAAGTGTCGTGGATCTTTGTATCTCCGCAGGGGTAGGCGAACGTACGTTCCGTGCGGCCATCGATGGCCTGCAGCATTGTGTTCATGGTGCGCATCTCTTCGTTGATGCGCTTCACCGTATACCGGCTCATGTCGCGGTCGGGCTGCACCCACGAGCGGCCGGGGATGTTGGCCAGACAGGGATGGTAAATAGTATGATTGGCCAGCTCATGGCCTTCCAGTGCGGCTTTGCGCCAGCCGTCGATCTGTGCGGAAAGCTTGTTGGCGTAGTCGGAAATATAAAATGTGCCTTTAAACTTCATGGAATCAAGCACCGGCACCACGTTGGAAAGATCGATGTTCAGTCCGTCGTCATACGTTAGCACCACCGCACATTTCTTTCCCTGCCAGCCGGTAGCCGTCTGGGCATAGAGGCCCTGATAAATTAAGGAGCAAAGCAGCACGGCGGCAATGCCGCTTTTGACAGCAAACGTTTTCATACCTGAAACATAGCGCGAAATGAAGAATTAATTAGATTCGATCCCGCACTCAAACCGGTGCATCATTCAGTAATAGTGATCAATATTTTGTTTCCGGCGGACCCAGGTAGGAGGGCCGCAGTCCGCCCAGGTCTACCACCAGTTTCTGCAATACAATGGCTGGTGATATCATCCAGTACTTCAGGGTGTGTTTGCCGGATCTTTTCAATGGATGTACGGATTTCCGGATAATGATGTTTGCCGCCACCCAGCTTTCCCAGGTCCTTACATTGGCATCTTCTTTATTGAGACTGGCTACCTGCGGGGTCTCGTCATCGATCGACACGGCATATTGAAGGCCGGCATCATTGTGGAAATTGAGGGTCGGTGAGAAGTACAGGTTAACAGTAGCTTCACCGCTGTCGCGTACCCAGAAATCATATTCCACATGCGGAGACGAGGCGCCCAGTTGCGCCGAGGCCGTCACCGGGAAAGTAGTGATGCCCGATCCATCCCTGCCGATGTCGGGAATGGCTTTCCATGCAATGTTACCCTGGTTCACGGCTTTTGTAAAGTGCGCGGCTTCAACGGAAACTATTTTTCCCCGTTCATAGAACCTGTTTCCCGTCGCTGTCTTCGGCACCATACCCCGGCTGTCCGGTACCGGTAGCATGCTGAGGAGAGAAGTATCCTCCACGCTCCTGTTCGATGCAAACCGTACATCCGGCATCCTGTTCGCAGGCGGTTGCTGCCAGTAAGTGTACCCTATATGGGTCTGGTCCATCATATGGTTCCATTTCCCGTTTTGAATGGCATGGTACTGCAGGGCGATCAGCGAGTCGTTCTTGTAGAGCCACTTTGCTTTCTCTGCGTGGTCGTTTGCATCCGGAAGCAGCCGGGCGGCGCTGTTGCGCGCTTTGGCCACTTCGAGATACAGCTCATACAGGTTCTCCGATGCCATCACGGGATGGAGCACCAGCTCAAAAAAAGCATCCTGGTATTCGCGTGGCAGGAGGTCGTTGATCTTTCGGGTCCGCTCCAGCAGTTGCTTGTATTCGGTCGCAACCCGGTCTGCCTCACCATAGCTGGTAAGTGAATAAGTGCCTGCATCCAGCAGCTCCGGTTTTCTGCGGGCGTTGTATACGGAATACAGCCGGATGATGTCGCCGATCTCCTTTGCATGCGCTTCGCCGAACTGCGCGGCCGCCCATTGCGTATAGTAGTCCCGGAGGTTATCCTGGTTCCACTTCTTTGTGTCCCAGGCATAGTCCAGAAAAAACGAGATGGGAAACTCCAGGGGTTTAAGATCGCCTACGTTTACGATCCAGGCCTTGTCGACGCCGTATTCATACGCCAGGTGCATCTGTTCCCATACCCGGGCGATGTTATTGGTGTTGATCCATTTGTAGTTCCTGGGGCCGCCCACGTAATCATAATGGTAATAGATGCCATAGCCGCCACTGCGGGGTTTGTCGGTCAGGTGCGGCAGCTTGCGGATATTGCCCCAGTTATCGTCGCAGAGCAGCAGGGTAACGTCGTCGGGTACGCGCATTCCCTTGTCATAGTAATCCTGCACTTCTTTGTAGAGGGCCCACACTTGCGGCGTGGCGGAAGCAGGCTTTCCAGTAACATCGGCGATGATCTTCCGCTGGTCGGCCACGATGCGTTCGAGCAAGCTGATCGCGGTTCCCTGTGTCATGGGCATGTCGCCGTCGCCACGCATGCCGATGGTCACCAGGCTTTCATGGGTGCCCATGTTTTGAATCCCTTTTTTCCAGAACTGCTGCAGCACGGCCGCGTTGCTGTCGTAGTTCCAGGCGCCTTTGCCATAGCGTTTCCATTCCTGCTGGGCACGCAGCATCGGCTCATGGTGAGACGTGCCCATGACGATGCCCCATTTGTCGGCCAGCACCGGGTTCAGGGTATCGTCGTCGTTGAAGGCGTTGCCCCACATAGCTGGCCATAGGTAATTGCCTTTGAGCCGCAGCAGCAGTTCAAACATCTTCTCGTACACAAGGTGGTTAACACCCCCGAACTTTTCTTTGGTCCAGCCCGAGAAGGCCGGCGCTTCGTCGTTGATAAAGATGCCCCTGTATTTCACGGAGGGCGAACCATAGCGGTAGACGCCTTTTTTTATCCAGACCGCTGCTTTCTTTTTCACCGGTACATCTGCCCACCAGTACCAGGGCGATACGCCCAGCTGTTTCGACAGTTCGAACACCCCGTACGCCACCCCGCGCTTATCGCTGCCGGTGATCACCAAAGCCTGCGCGATCCCTTTCGCCGGCGCCTCTACTGTCTGCAGACTGAACGATTCCCATTTGCCTTCGAGCGGCTTAACATCGATCTTGCCCGCGGCAGCCATGCTTTTGATCATGCCCGACCCCGCGCTGCCTATGATGATACAGGTGCCGCCCGTGGTGGGCAAGCTGTTTACAAGCGCCGGTTTTTTCCCCGTCACGGCTTCCAGGTCCGTCTGCAGCAGCAGCGCAGCATGCTGAACCAGCCAGTCATCTGCTCCATCCACATACACAGCAGCGATCTTGCCACCGGCTGCCAGCGCAACCGCACCCGGCTGAGGCCGGACAGTAAGAAAATCCTGTGCCGATGCCCGGGAAAAGGAGGCTAAAAAAAGCACCAGAAAAAGGATGCACTTGTTGAAAGCGAGCGGTTTCCGTGCAAAAAGCGGGTTACCGGAGCCGGAATTTGAGAGCGGTAAAAGCATAATCAACCAATCGTTTGCTAAGTAATGATTTGACGCCTGACAAATGTATAAAAACTATTGCTGTAATCGGTTGCATTTTGTCGGGGACATGGCTATGTTTGGATCTGCTGATTGAGCTCTTGCCTGAACTACGGATAAGAGATTGAAGGATTGAGGGATTCTGATCATCCGGCCTCATGGGTCGAGCGAACTGTCTTTCTATACGACCGCCAGGCGGCCTCGGGGAAGCGGGTTTGCTGGTATTTGATCGGTTATCAGGCGAATAGTTATCAGGCTCTTGTCTGGTTCAGACAAAAGACAGCGATTCCCCGCTTAGATCCCCGCTCAGGCGCAGCAACAGGTTGTGAATGTAAGTGCGTGTTTGCGCCTGGCGAGGATGACAAAAATTTTGGAGGTGCTGGTGACAAAGTGGTTGAAGGTGCAAGGGCGGCCCCGCGGCAGCCTTCTTCCCTTCTTATTCTTTTTCTCTCTTCTCTTCTCCCCCGGCCTTTGAAATGGGGCGTGAAGAAATTTACGGAATGGAGCGAGACCAAATGGCCTGCCGCAGGCGGCCATTTGGTGCAACGGACACGCCTGGCTTTATTCCAAAGCCCCTCCATGCAATGGCCCAAACCCCTACCACTGCTGAAAAACAGCATGTCCGTTGCCCGCGCAATAGAGTAAATTTTAGCCCCATTTCAAAAGCCTTGCATTTTTTGGTACTTTTTGTTGCAAAACAAAAAGTACACATCGACCCGCCCCCAACAAAAAGACAAAGAAATGTTATTTCTTCATCGACGACTCCCGTACGATCAGTTCCGTTTTTACGATGATGGTGTTGGTTTCGTGGATGCTGCTGATGCCTTCGAGGTGATTGATCAGGTTGCGGGCGGCGATCATGCCCATGTCGATGCCGGGGTAATTGATGGTGGTGAGGGTGGGCTCTACCAGTTTGGAGATGGCGTCGTTGTTGAAGCCGACAATGGCGATATCGTCAGGAATGCGGATGCGGTGCTCTTTGAGGATCTTCATGCACACCGCAGCTACAAAATCGTTGGTGATAAAAATACCGTCCGGCAGGTGGCTCATCCGCAGTATCTCATTGGCGGAGCTGATGGCGCCCTGCTCGCTGAGGTTGTTGATGATCACGAGATCTTTGTCGTATGGCAGACCATGTTCGCGCAGGGCTTCCTGATAACCTTTGTGCCGCTGCGCATATACGTTGCGGCTCAGGCTCGATGTGATGCAGGCGATGCGCCGGCAGCCCTGTTCAATCAGGTGCCTGGTAGCGATATAGCCGCATCGGTCGTTGTCGATCACCACTGCGGTGTGGTCGTTGTGCTGCTCCACCCGGTCAAAAAAAATGACCGGTACGCCTTTCTCGGTGAAAGGTTTGAAATGATCCAGGCTGTCTGAATCGAAAGCCAGCGAGGCGATCAGTCCGTCGACCCGTTTGTGAAAAAGGTTCCGGGCGTTGGCGATCTCTTTCTTGCCGCTTTCGGAGGAGTGGGTGATGATGAGGTCGTAACCCGCGTCTGTGGCGATCTTTTCGATGCCTGCCAGCACAGAAGTGATAAAGCTGCTGTTCAGTTCGTGTACAATCACCCCGAGCGTATGCGTCTGCTTCTGCCGCAGGTTGCGCGCAAAATGATTCGAGCGGTATCCCAGCTCGTCCACCATTTCGGAGATCCGCTTCTTGGTTTTCTTGCTGATGGCCGGGTGGTCGTGCAAGCCCCTGCTGACCGTGGCCGGTGAAATATTGAGCTTTTTTGCAATGTCGTAAATGGTAACTTCTTTGTCTGCAGCCATACAATCAATTACAGTACAGGTTAAGCAGCTAAATTAATCCATTTGTCAGGAATAACAATGTAATCGGTTGCGTCTAACTAACAATTCTTAATTCAAAAACCCGTTGTAGTTTACAGCCTCTGAAACTACCGGTGCCGGGCGTGGTGCGTCGATGCCCCGCATCGTCCAAAACAAATCAAACTCCATGATCATCACGCATGACATCCGCTTATCGAGGATCCTGAAAATCACCTGGAAGACCGATCTGCTCCTGCTTCTTTCCTGTATCGCCGCCTTCCTGGCGAACGAATATGTGATCTCGAAGTATTTCGTGCTGCCGGTGATCATCCCTACCATCCTTGGTTCTGCCCTCGCCTTCTTTATCGGCTTCAATAACAACCAGGCTTATTCGCGGTGGTGGGAGGCCCGCCAGGTATGGGGATCGCTGGTAAACAATTCAAGAAGCTGGGCCCGGGGCATCATGCAGTATCCATCTGCAGAGCACAACAACCGGCTGGTGCTGGAGGAGATGCAGCAAAGGATGATCCGACGTCACATCGGATTCTTATATGCGCTTAAAAACAGCCTGCGCAGCAAACCGGTAGAAGAATACAAAAGGTACATGCCGGAAACGGACAGCCGCCGGATCGCGGGCCATGCGAACAAACACAATGCGATCCTCGACCTGCAGTCGGAAGACCTCGAGCTGATGTACCGGAAAGGATGGATCGACGGCTTCAAGTTCATGCACCTGAACGGGCTGATCGTGGGTTTCTGCGACGATATGGGAAAATCGGAACGCATCCGCAACACGGTGTTCCCAACTACATACGACTATTTCACACGCCTGTTTATATGGACCTTCGGCGTGCTTATCACCATATTTGCTTCCGAGACCACGCATATCTGGTCGGTTGCGCTCGGTGTGATCATGGGATTTGTCTTTCATACCACGCACATCATCGGCATGTCGCTCGTGAATCCGTTCGAGAACGCGGTGATGGGCACCCCGCTCGACCAGATCACCCGTACCATCGAGATCAACCTGCTTCAAATGATGGGAGAATCGGAAGTGCCCCCGCCTATACAACCGGTAAACAACGAATACGTCATGTAAGGAATCACAAGGCCGGAAATTTGCAAAGTACAGGTAAACTCATATATGAAACAACCGTTCCGGATACACGTTGAGCAGTCTGTTCTGGACGATCTGAAAAAGCGGCTGGCCGCCACCCGATGGCCCGGTGAAATCGAGAATACGCAGTGGGAATACGGTACCAACCAGGCCTATCTGAAAGATCTTTGTCACTACTGGCAACATGAATACGACTGGAGATCAACGGAAGAATTTCTCAATGGCTTCCGCCATTTCAAAACAGGGATAGAGGGCACCGGCATCCATTTTATCCATGAAAAAGGCAAAGGAATCCATTCCGCTCCGCTCCTTCTCACGCATGGCTGGCCGGACTCATTCTTCCGGTTCGTCAAAGTGGTCTCCTTACTTACGGAACCCGACGATACCGGTTTCTCTTTCGATGTAGTGATCCCCTCCATACCGGGCTATGGTTTTTCTGACCAGCCCACGGCCCCGGGCATGACACCCGAAAAGATTGCGCAGTTGTTCGCCCGCCTGATGCAGGAACTGGGGTATGAAAAATACCTGGCGCACGGAGGCGACTGGGGCAGCTCGATCACCGAGCAGCTTATGCACCAGCATCCAGCACAGCTGTATGGCATCCACCTTACGGATGTTCCTCACCGTCACATTTTCGCCGTTCCGCAGGAGCAGCTCAGCGAGCCCGAAAAGAAGTACCTCGAAAAAGGAAAACAGTGGCAGATGACCGAAGGTGCGTATGCCATGATACAGGGCACCAAACCGCAAAGTCTGTCTTACGGACTCAACGATTCCCCTGCCGGACTCGCCGGGTGGATCATTGAAAAATTCAAGACGTGGAGCGACAACGGAGGCAACGTGGAAGAAGCTTTCACGAAGGACGAGATGCTGACAAACCTGACCATCTACTGGGCGACGCAGACCATCAATTCAGCGAACCGCATCTATTGCGAGACCACGCGCCAGCCTTACAAACCACAGGAAAAAAAGTCTGTGCCAACCGCCGTTGCCATCTTTCCGCATGACCTCATACCGGCTCCCCGCGAGTTCGGCGAACGCATCTTCACGATCCATCAATGGACCAACATGCCGCGCGGCGGCCACTTCGCCGCCCTTGAAGAGCCCGAACTGCTGAGTGCAGATATCCGGAAGTTTGCAAAATCGTTGCGTATCGCCTGAACCTGGAACCCTGCTACAATTTCACCGAACTCAGTTGCCGGCGGATGTCCTTCATGGACGAAGCCGAACTGCTGAACACAAAGTTTTCCCTGGAGGCTTCCCTGTTGAGGATGCGGGCGAGTGCGGCGGTGACCGTAGCGATGTCGTCGTCGAAATCACCGTGATGGGTAGCCGTAGAATGCGCCGGTGACCCATCCGGCTCCGAGTTGGGCGCCAGCACCAGGTCGGCTTTTCCCTGGCTGAAAAGCGCGGAAAGTTCCGGGTCTTTCTGAATAAATTTCCGCATGCCTATGATCGGCTCGCCGTCGTTGCGGAACACCGGTATGCGGAACCGTTTTTCAAAGGCGTTAGATACCAGGTAGAGCAGCGATTTGTGATAGATGCCGCCGCAGTTGTCGTCGTTCTCCGCCTGGTCGGTCAGGATGAACAACGCCAGCCGGCCGATGGCTTCCTGGTTGACCGCCGGCAGGTAGGCCTGTTTGAAAAGATCCACCGTACACGCCGGCGCCCACAGGATGCAGGAAGCGATCTTCAGTCCCAGCCCCTTCGAGCCTTTCAGGTAGCCTTCATCAATAGTGCCTGTGGCCGTCAGCAGCCGCACCAGCGGTGCATGAAAAATGCTTCCGGCGCTGTGCCCGATCACATGAATCTCGAAATCATCCGGGAATCTGGCCGCGAGCGCTTTGATGCTGTTGAGGATCAGCTGTACACCGCCGTTCTTCGCGGTAGTGGCCAGCATTGCGTTTTGCTTCATCTCATCCCACTGCAGTTTTCCGGTGAGCACCCTTGCCATTGGCTCCAGCGCATCGTCGAGGCGGTCGAGCATAAAGTCTTTTGTACTGTCGAGCAGTCCTTCCGGGCGCTTGGAATTGAAGGCATCTTTGAGCACGTTGGTGATGGTCGTCCAGGCATCGCTGTGCCAGATAAAAGACACCGGATACACTTCCGCCTGCAGCATACCTTTCCTGTATTCCGCCAGCCGCTGCACCGCCGCGGTTTCCGATACAAGTCCGCCATGTGCGTACAGCAGCAGCCTTTTCTTTTTCCAGGTTTCCGTGACCCGGGAGAAATCATCTTCAAAGATCGACCGGGCCTCTTCTTCCGTGGTCCCGAAGTTGCCACCGGGGTTCAGCATGCCCTTGTCGCCGATGCTGATGATATGCGGACGCAGGTCGGCATAGGAGTAAGCCTCGGATTTGCCGGCGGCGGCGGAATGACTGATGGCGGCCGATTCCACTTTTTTGAGGGTGACAGGCGCGCCCAGGCGGGCCACCCACACGTCGGTGGCGTTTACCAGCCAGTCGTCGTACGTGATCAGCGCAAAACCTTCCCTGCCCCATTTCCTGCCCCAGGAATTCTGTATCCAGAAGCCACGGCTGTCGTAGGCCACCACCGCGAAGGCGTGCCCGCCCAGGGTGAGTTCGGTGAAAGGGATCACGCCGTCGGCATCGAGCGTTTCCCAGCCCTGGTGAACCGTGCCGGTTGCATACAGGATGCCTACTTCCGTCATAGCGCTGTGCATGGCCACCAGGTCTTTGTGATTGACGCGGTAATAGGCGCCCAGCGGGCGTTGCAGTGCGTCGGCCGAACGCGCTTCGTTCAGGCGCTGTTCCGCTTTTTTGCCTTTGTAAGGCCAGCAGGTGTCGCCGCACACCCCATGTTTATGCCAGCCTTTCATGGCGCCGCGGGCGCTCGAACCGCTGTAGCTTTCGCCGGGCCATTCATCGTATCGCTTCGCCATTTCGTAGAGCATGCGGGCGCTGACCTGCTGCGGGTCGGGCACGATCTTCCGGCGGCGCAGGAGGTAGTTGGCAACGGTGGCCAGTCCAAACCCGGTGCAGGCGCCTTCCTGTCCCTGGTTGAGGATGGGCACCTCCCATTTCCGGTATTCATCCAGGTCAATTTTCGTAGGCACCTCGTACAGGGAAGCCTGGTACATTTTGTCGCGGAAATCGATGGAATCGGGGCGCACGTCGAGCGTGCGCGGGGAACTTTCATTGGCGGCGGGCATAACAAGGTTGAAGTTGAGCGGTGATCGGAAGCGGTCAGGCATGCAGGTTAGGCAGGTCCTTAACCCGCATGCTGCTATGAAGATACGCCATTGCCGGCAACCGGTTGTTATCCGGAGATCGCGTAAACATTGACAAGGTGAGTATAAATTTCGATCCGCAGATTCACATTGCCGGGTTCCTTCGGAACGCCTGATGGGCAGACAAACCCGCTCATTCGAAGCGTTCCGGCGGAACGCCTGCTGCCAACATGTTGCCCCGGAGAGCAGCAGACGTTCCGATGGAACGTTTGTAAGATCTGCAACGAATGCTACCCATCAGGTGTTCCGCTGGAACACAGGAAAGAGAATGGACTGGTATCGCATTGCGGGTATCGTTCCACTGCTGCGTCCATTCCAGGATTTGCATGTGTCATAGATTACAGGAACATCCCGCCGGATGCTTCAAGCCGCTGGGCCGTTACCCAACGGGACTCGTCGCTGCAGAGGAACGCGACGACCGGACCGATATCATCGGGTAAGCCGACGCGACCAAGAGCGGTCTGCGAGGCGATGAACTGGTTCATTTGCGCATTGTCGCGCACCGCGCCCCCGCCAAAATCGGTCTCGATGGCGCCTGGTGCGATCACATTCACCCGGATGCCTCTTTTGCCCAGCTCCTTGGCCTGGTAGCGGGTGAGGGTTTCCACAGCGCCCTTCATGCTTGCATAAGCTGCATATCCAGGTGTGGCGAACCGGGCCAGTCCGGTGGAAACATTTATGATGCCGCCGCCGTCCGCGATCAGGGGCAGCGCTTTCTGCGCGAGGAAAAAAGGCCCTTTCAGCTGGATTTTCATCAGCAGATCGAACTGATCTTCCGTGGTTTCGGCAAAAGCGGCGTGGATGCCGATGCCGGCGTTGTTGACCAGGAAATCGATCTTATCCGCAGAAAACACTTCACCGAGCGTTTGTTTTACTTCTCCGAAAAACCGGTCGAAGCTTTTGCTGTAGGCCACATCGAGCTGCAGAGCGGCCCCTTTGCGGCCCATCTGCCGCAGTTCGTTCACTACCGCTTCCGCTTCCTCCTTTTTGCTGTTATAGGTCAGCACGACATCGATGCCTTTCTGTGCGAGGCTCATTACCATATTCTTACCCAGTCCCCGGCTGCCGCCGGTGACCAGGGCGATCTTGTCTGTCTGTGTCATATTGATGATATTTTATCGTCAGGAATTCTGACACAGCAAAGCTATCACGGGAAAGGGCCGGGAAAATGGTGGACTCTTCAGAATTTACGTACACTGCGGCACCCTGCATGCTTTCCTGTATTGCAGCGGCGTTACGCCCTCCATCCCTTTGAAGAACTTCGTGAAATTGGTGGGTTCGTCGTAGGCAAACCGGTAGCCTATCTCGGCCACCGAAAGGCCGGTCTGCGTCAACATCTGCCTGGCTTCCGCCATGATGCGTTCTTCCATGAAATCGCAGGGCGATTTGCCAGTTGTAAGCTTGATGGTATTGGTAAGATGGCGGGAATCGATGAACAGGAGCCGTGCGAAATGGGTGGCATGAAAGCGGCTCTCTGCTTTGCCCTTCATGAGATCCGAGATGTGCTGATCGACCAGTTGGAGAAAGTCGCGGGTGATCTCGTCTTTGCGGGATTCGAGTTTTCCGGGTATGCTGACTGGCTTGTCGTTCATACAAAAAGATTGCGGGCTTATTTTCCGGCAGCGGCAGCCACCGGGCCTTCACCGTCTTTAACACAACGGAAACCCAGGTTGTTCGAGCTGCTGCTAACCTCCCCTTTTCCCCGGCTGCCGGGGCGATACCTGATACAGTACTGATCGCTGCACAGAAAAGAACCACCGCGCTGCACACGCTTTACGGTATTGGGCTCATCCGGATCATAGCTGTCTGCCGGCCCCTGCGGGTTGCCGGCCGGACTCTGGTTGTAGTAGTCGGGACGGTAAAAATCACTGCACCATTCCCACACGTTGCCGTCCATGTCGTACAGTCCGAACCCGTTCGCGGGAAAGGATTTCACGGGTGCAATGCCTATAAAGCCGTCTTCGCCGGTGTTTTTATCCGGAAAATTTCCCTGGTAGATATTTGCCTGCCATTTTCCTGCAGGTTTAAGCTCGTTGCCCCAGTAATATTTTTGTCCGGGATGGTTACCCTGGGCGGCATATTCCCATTCGGCTTCGGTAGGCAGCCGCTTTCCGGCCCAGCGGGCAAACGCCAGCGCATCTTCATAACAGACCTGCACCACCGGCTCATTGTCTTTTCCGCTGATGCCGCTCTCTTTGCCCAACGGATGCTGCCAGCTGGCACCCGGCATGTATTTCCACCACTGCAGCGGATCATTCAGGCTGACCGCATGGGCAGGCGGCGTGAACACCCCGGAGCCTGGAACCAGGTTCTCAGCAGGCACGCCCGGAAAATCTTTGGGATCCAGTTTGCGCTCGGCTACGGTGACATAATGCGTGGCCGATACAAATTGTGCGTATTCGGCGTTGGTGACCTCGTGTTCGTCCATCAAGAATCCGTGGACGGCCACTTTGTGTTCCGGCTGTGCATCCGGAAATGCAGGATCGGCGGTTCCCATCACGAAACTGCCGGCGGGTATGTAAACCATTTTCACCGCGACCGATCCGGAAGTGGCAGAATCTGTGGAAGCGGTTTTAGCCACGCCGGGAGAGTGCTTGCCAGCTTGCCGGCAACACGAAAATAAAAACAAAGCGATGAGACAAAGTACGGGAAACCGCGAAGGGCTATACACAGCTTAATTCTTTTTTACCTCTTTGTTCATGCTGGCAACGGTGGTGGCCAGTACGGCGACACGGGTCGGAGTGCCTTTGCAGCAGGAGCCGCTTTTATGGGCACAACGGGCAGTGGTAAGGGAAGCGGTTTTCGGGGCAGCGGCTTTTTTAGCGGGCTGAACCTGCGCGAAAGTGGAACCTGCAAAAAGAAACAGGGCCGCGCAAAGAGAAGAAAACATAAAACCCGGCTTGATCGTACGCATAGGTAAACGGCGTTGTTTAGACGCCAAAGATATTGCAAGTTTCGGGAGTTGCATACGAAAAAAACAGCCCTGCACACATATTAACAATCTGCCGTAAAAGGCCCTGAAAGTGCCGCTTTTACCCTGCAGTTTGTTTCTCCTTTTGCCTACATTTGGTGATCTCACCAGCCCCATGCCCCTGTCATCCATTCACCTAAATATATACTGACTATGTTCCGCAACACCAGAGCCTTCAGTGGTTTTTCCGTCGACGATACCCAAAAAGCAAAAGAGTTCTACAGCCAGGTGCTGGAGCTCGAAGTAGAAGACCTGGAGATGCCCGGACTGATCAGCCTGAAGATCGCCGGCGGTATCCCCGTCCTCCTCTACCCCAAGCCCAATCACGAACCTGCCACCTACACCGTGCTGAACTTTCCCACGGAAGATGTCGAGAAAACGGTCGACGAGCTCACGAGCCGGGGCGTAAAATTCGAGATATACGATGTGGAAGGTTTGAAGACCGACGCCAAAGGTGTATCCCGCGGCAACGGTCCGACCATTGCCTGGTTCAAGGATCCGGCCGGCAACATCCTTTCGGTGATCCAGCAGTCCGAAGCACAGGTCAGCTAATGCGTCAGGCCCGCTTACTGCTCCAGCACGAACGTAGAGATCGAGCGGGGCGGCAGGCGGATACTTCCGGTACCGGACAATTGCAAAGGCCGCATGTTGTCGGCCGGTGCGGCCGTGGTGAGGTACTGCTGCAGGCGGCGAAACCGCTTGGTGCCCGGTACCTGGATCCTGATCTCTTTCTCACTGGTGGTGTAGTTGATCGCAACGGCCACCAGCTTCTTTTTAGCGTCGGTGAATGCGCAGAACATAACGTCTTTTGCAGCCGCCAGGCCGGTGAGGCCGTCGCTGCGATCCACCTCGATGGCCTGCATGCCGGGCCGCACGAAGAGGCTGTAATGACCCAGGGCCCAGAGGTTCTTGGTCACCGTAAAATCACCGCTGCTGTTGTCTGCATTTGTTTTAAGGGCCAGCAGGTAATACCGCGTGTCGAAGTCGGGGTTGCCTGGCTCGTACGAGTTCCAGTACTGCCAGGCCGAAGCATGCGCTACGGCGATGTCGTGGTAGATGACCTTGGAAAGAAAGAGGGCGCAATCCATCGCCGGTATCCTGCCTTTCGCCCCATCCCTGTACCCGTTGCCCAGCATGCTGTATTCCGACTGCCAGAACGGGATGCCGTACCTGGCAGCCGTATCGCGCAGCCGGCTGCGGACATCGATCAGACTGGTATCGTTGGCTTCGGTGAAATAGCTGTGTCCGGCCACCGCATGCAGCATGTGCGGGAGGCTGGCTATGCTTTGCGGACCCGAGAAAAGCGTTTGTATCTGGTTCGCGGCAGGTCCGGTGCCCTTGTAGAGATGCGTGAGCGTGCCGGCTTCGGGCATCAGGATCTTGGTACTGAGTCGGTACAGGCCCAGCGTGCTGTCGAGGCTCACCGCCATGCGGCGGATGTCTTCATCGTGCCAGGGCGATCCTTCCTGGTTCATCTTGCCGAACTGCGCTGACCAGTCCCACTGCGGTTCGTTGACCGGACTTACATAATTAAAATGCAATCCTTCCCCGTCGAAATGCCGCAGCACTTCCGCGAGAAAGAGGGCATAGGCGCCATAACGGTCGGCCCGCAGGTTGGCGGTGTAATCTTTTTCCAGTTTGAACCCCAGCCGGTTGCGGGTGAAGAAGACGGGCGGCGTATTGCTGAAAGCGATCAGGTTTTCCACGCCGTACTGTTTCGCTTTGCGCAGGAACCACTGGTAGCCTGATTGTTTGCTCCAGTTGTAGGAGCCGTCGGCCGACAGAAAGCATTCCACCCGCTTTACCGGGTTGCTGATGCCGCTGCTGTCGCCCTGCTCGGCAGTGCCGCCGCCGATGTTGAAGCGCCAGGCGGAAAGCCCGATCCCCAGCGGGTTCCCGGCTTTGTCGGCCTGTCGGCTGAACAGGAGTTCGGCGATGCGCTCTTTCTTTTCCCCGGGCCAGTATTTGCCGATGCCTTCCGAGAACCAGCAACCGGAAGAGCCGATGTTGTCGATCACCTGCAGGGTGTTTTTCCGGTTAAGGGTGAATGTGACAGCCTGTGCGCGGGTGCTTACGGCAAAGGTCGCCGCGATGAGAAGGAGGAGGACCGTTTTCATATCCAAATGTATAGCATCCTGACACAAGGAGAACGGCCGTCGCTTACTTCTCGGCTCTCCGTGGTTCACTGCGTAAACTCCGTAAAAGGCCTTACTTTCGGCCCTTCTTTCATCAAAATATATTTAAAAGAAGCGTGCTATGAGTATAAAGCCGCCAGACATACGAACGGTTGATGTGACCCGCTATGTTACGCCCCTGCGGGAGGGCGGTTCGCTGCCGGCGATCGCGGAAGCGGATGACAGTTTCCTGTACGTGCTGAAATTCAGGGGGGCCGGACAAGGTGTGAAAACCCTGATCGCGGAATTGCTGGCGGGTGAGATCGCGCGGGCGCTGGGACTGCTGATCCCGGAGATCGTGTTTGCCAACCTGAACGAGGCGTTTGGCCGCACGGAGCCGGATGAAGAAATCCAGGACCTCCTGAAAGCCAGTACAGGCCTGAATCTCGCGCTGCATTTCCTTTCCGGCTCCATTACATACGACCCGGTGGTTACGCCCGTGGATGCCCGGCTGGCCTCGCGCATCGTTTGGTTCGACTCCTTCATCACAAACGTGGACCGCACGGCCCGCAACACCAATATGCTCACCTGGCACCGTGAACTGTGGCTGATCGATCATGGAGCGGCGCTTTATTTTCATCATTCCCTGCAGAACCCGGAGGAGCAGGCCCGCAGGCCGTTCGTGCAGATCAAGGATCATGTGCTGCTGCCGTTTGCCGCGGAGCTCGACGAGGCCGATCTCTATTGCAAATCTGTGATCACCCCGGAACTGATCCGCTCGATCACGTCGCTGATCCCGGACGACTGGCTGAACGACGCTGCATTTGATGGATACGATGGCGACCGCCGGGAGGTCTATACCCGTTTCCTGCAAACCCGTCTATCCTATTCAGAAACCTTCCTCAAAGAAGCCAAGCATGCAAGAGAAGCACTTATTTGAATACGCCGTTATCCGCGTGGTGCCTTGCGTGGAGCGGGAGGAGTTTCTGAATGCCGGCGTCGTTCTCTACTGCGGGCCGCAGCGGTTCCTGAAGATGAAACATTACCTGGATGAAAAGCGGCTGGGCTGTTTCTCCGGTGAGCCGGATACTGCGGAGATCGAAGAAAGGCTGCAGGCCTTCGAAAAGATCTGCACCGGCGGCCGTCCGGGCGGTCCCATCGGCCTTCTGCCGCTCGCCTCTCGTTTCCGCTGGCTCACCGCCACCCGCAGCACCATCGTCCAAACGTCCCCCGTTCACCCCGGCCTCTGCCACGATGCCGGCGATATGCTCGACAGTTTATATGAAAGGCTGGTGATAAGGTGAAGGCCGGGAGGGGATCTAGACAGCAATCAGACAGCTTCTTTCAAAAAACATCTTCTCTTACGTCAATGCACACCTGCTGTCCGGGTTTTCCGGTGGCCTCATTGGTGCGTACGGTAACGGGGCTGGGGATGCCGGTCACTTCCAGGACGGTATCGTAGAAACTACCCAGGAACAGGACCTCTTTGATCACGGCCTGTGGAGCGGAAGGATGATGGGTATAAATGATGAAATGTTCGGGGCGCAGGAAGCGTATGGTGCTGAACAGTGGGTTGTGGAGCAGGCCGGGAAACACCTTGCCGGCATCGGGAGGCAGCGGAATGTATGTACCGAAAAGGGCGGCGGTGTATTCGTCTGCCGGGTATTTGTAAATAGCCTCCGGCGTACCGGTGGCCACCAGTTTCCCGTCTTTCATGACCACGATCTCGTCGGCCCACGAAAGGGTGTCGGTGGGGTCATGCGATACGAGGACGCAGGTGATGCGCAGCTGTCCGCCCAGATCGCGGATCACGGTCTTCAGCAGGTTTTTATGAATGATATCGAGGTTGGAATACGGTTCATCCAGCAACAGCAACGAAGGCGAGGTGATCAGCAGGCGGGCCAAGGCAATGCGCTGCTTCTCCCCGCCGGAAAGCTCGTCCGTCCTGCGTTTCAGAAGATGACTGATCCTGCACAGATTGAAAATTTTGTCGGCTTCTGCCCCGGTGAGCAGGTTGGCGTATTCAAGCACTTCCTCCACCCGGTAGTTGTTCCGCAGCTCGAAATGCTGCGACAGGTACGCGATCTTCGGATGGCCGGGGATCAGCTTCTCGGCAGGTCCTTCTATACGAACTCCATCAAACCAGACTTCGCCCTTGTCAGGCTGCAGCAAGCCGGCGATGATCCGCAGCAGGGAGCTTTTACCGGAACCGGTTTCGCCGGCGAGTGCCACCTTTTGAAAGCGTTTCTGACTGAACCTTACATCTGCGAGCGCCGCAGTTCCGTTGCGCTCTTTGTATAAGCCGGACACCCGCAGAAAGGCGGGTTCCGGACTTACAGACTGTTGCTGTTTGAAATCTTTGTTCATTACTGTGTCACCCCGCCTTTACGGATCGGAGGCGTTTGTGCAGGCCATGCGCCAGGCTTGCCTGTTCTGGGGTTGGGCGGCAGCACGCTTCGGTCGCGGGAGGTTCTGACCGGGTCTTCCGAGGCCATGTAGGCCATCACGGCGGCCATGACTACGTTGTATCTGACATCGTCGAAGACGACCTTGTCGTACGTGTCGCGGTTGGTATGCCAGGTATAGGTACCGTACGACCAGTTCAGGGAGCTGAGCGAGAAGCCGGGCGCGCCCGCAGCCACAAAAGAGGCAAAGTCGGACCCGCCACCACCCGGCATGCCGGGGAAGCGCGTTTCAACGGGCTGCCGGATGCTGTCAGGTACTTTCGACAGCCAGCGCGTGAGGTAGTCATAAGAGTTCAGGAAACCCTGCCCGGCCAGGTTCACCACGCGGCCGGTACCATTGTCCTGGTTGAACAGGGCCTGGAGGTTTTTGACGATCTCGGGATGGTCTTCCACAAAAGCCCTGGAGCCGTTCAGGCCTTCTTCTTCACTGCCCCAGTGCCCGACCAGGATGGTGCGTTTGGGATGGGGATATACTTTATGCAGGATGCGCATCGCTTCCATCATGGTGAGCGTGCCGGTGCCGTTGTCGGTCGCGCCGGTTCCGCCATCCCATGAATCGAAATGGGCCGATAGCATCACGTATTCATCGGGTTTCTCCGAACCTTTGATCTCGGCAATGGTGTTGAAAGTGGGCACCATGCCTCTTTCCTTTGAGTCGGTCTGGATGCTGATTCGCGGATGGTCACCCGATTCTGTCAGCCGGTACAGCATACCGTAATCTTCCAGGGCGATGTCGACCGTCGGAATC
This sequence comes from Chitinophagaceae bacterium, assembly GCA_965200945.1. GTDB lineage: Bacteria > Bacteroidota > Bacteroidia > Chitinophagales > Chitinophagaceae > JADCRZ01. The sequence continues at coordinate 5,830,647 of OZ241749.1, read as the reverse complement.
TTTGTCGTGTAAGCGCTGAAGATCTTGTCGACCCCAAACCCCTGCGACCAGTTGTTGGTGAGGATGCCGGCGGCGCCTGCCTTTTCGAGGGCGACGGGAAGGGTACGGGCCGTATAACCGGTTTTACCGATGCGCTTTTGCCAGGCAGCGGTTTGCTCGGTGCGGTCCTTTTTCATTTTATCGAAAGTTTCCTTGCGGGCAAATTCCTGCCAGTTGTAATCGGGCCGGCCTGTAGGCTGCAGCATGGAGATCATCACGAACTTGCCTTTCACCGCGGGAAGCCATTTCTGGAAGGCAACAGAGTCGGCCAGGTCCGGAAGGATGACGATGTCGGCGGTCACGGCCTTGCCGCCGGTGGATGGACACCAGGCGAGCTGCGTGCCTTCCAGCGATTTTACACGCGGCGTCAGCATGTCGATGTGGGAGATGCCTCTTTCCCAGCCGCGCCATTCGCCCCATTTTTCATTGCGCGCCGGGATCTGCCAGCTTGCGTATTTGGCAACTGCCCAGTCGTTGGCCTGCTGCATTTGGGGCGTGCCCACGAGCCGCGGGCCGATGCCATCCAGGAGCTCATGCGCCAGCTTCTCGAGCTGCGAGTTTCCCATGGCCTCTTTTACGATGTTCTGGATGACGACAGAGTCGGGGGTCTGGGCCACGGCGGCACTGCTTGCAAGGAGGGTGGAGAGCGCCAGCGTGAAAACGGACTTCATAAGCAGATGATTTTGGTTTTAAAGATCGAATATATACAATCATGCAATATGGTCAGCTTCCTGCGGCGCCCGAGTTGAAGCAGGAATGAAATGACAGAGAAAAAATCATGCAGGCCGGAACAGCTCAGCAGATTTCCCTATCTTCATGCCGCAGGCACCAGCCCGCATCCCGTTGCAGCTATGCACGGTCCTGACCAAAACTTATGAAAGATATTGTTGTATGTCTTCCATCCGGCATGCGCCGTTCAGAAACGTGCCCTGTTCCGGCAAAAGGCTCAGCTGCCTGTGTTCTCCCTCTAACTGCTGCCCATTTCAAACAGTTTTTCCATTTATGAAAAGGAAGACCCTGCTTCTTATTCCCCTTCTGATCATGTTGGCGGTGCTGCTGTATTGCTGGACGGCCATCCTGACGACCCGTTTCAGCGCCGACTGGCGGCATTATGCAGGATTGGCGCTGTATGTTCCCCTGGTGTTTCTCTTTTTCCGCAGTACCGCGATCGCGGCCGTCGCCACCGGCCTGTACCTGCTGCTGGCCACCTTCAACCTGCTGGCCATCACCGTTCCCGTTATGACCTTCGGCCTGAGGCTCGGCCCTGTTTCAGCTCCGCCCATCCAGGGCATCTCGCTGGGTTTGCTCATCCTGTTCTCTATCCTCAACTTCCATACGCTGTCGGAAGCCTATCTTGATCACAAAGAGGGCAAGCCGATCGGCTGACCCTGCAACGCCCCGGAATCTGGATGGGCGGAACAGTGCGGCAAAAATAAAATCCCCCCAATTTACCCATTTGGGTAAATTTGCGTAGATTTGTATCAAAGCACTCCATGGAGCTTACAACGGAACAGAAAATACTGGCGGCCGCACAGGCGGTATTCCTGAAAAAAGGATACGATGGTGCACGCATGCAGGAAATCGCCGGCGAGGCGGGCATCAACAAAGGGTTGCTGCATTATTATTTCAAGACAAAGGATACGCTGTTTGGCGCCATCTTCAGCGCCGCCTTCAACAGCATGGTTTCGCAGATCGTCACCATCCTGCAGCAGGATGTGCCGGTGGAAGAGCGGCTCTTCCGTGTGGTTGACCGCTACATGGCCCTGCTGATGAACAACCCGGACATGCCTCGTTTTGTGGTGCATGAGCTCAGCAAGAACCCCGCTGGATTTATTAATAAACACATCACCGGAGAAGCAAAAACGGCGTTCGCCGGGTTTTCGGCGGCCGTGAAATCAGAGGTGAGGCGGAAAAAGATCGCTCCTGCAGATCCGCGGCAATTATTTGTGGATACCATTTCGCTGATCGTGTTTCCCTTTCTGGCCCGCCCGCTGATCCAGGGCATAACGGTGAGCACCGCACCTGAAATGAAAGATTTGCTGGCCGGAAGAAAAGAACATATCCGCGAAGCCATCCGCAGACAACTGAGGGTATAGAATTTTTTTTGACCCGGATTTACCCATCCGGGTAATTTTTATCATCTTTAAAACCATTCATTATGTCCGACACCGAAGTTCTTATCGCAGGCGCAGGTCCTACTGGCCTTGTACTTGCCCTCTGGCTCACCAAAGCCGGCATCCGCATCCGCCTCATCGACCAGGCGGAAAAAGCAGGCACCACCTCCCGTGCCTTGGTGATGCACGCCCGTAACCTTGAATTTTATCACCAGATGGGCATCGAGCAGTCGGCACTCGGAAAAGGCATTGAGTTCCGGGCGGCCAATCTCTGGGTGCGTGGCAGGAAAGCCGGCCGGGTGCCGTTCAGCCGGATCGGATCCCCGGTCAGTCCCTACCCCTTCATGTTCATCCTGCCACAGGACCGGCATGAGGAAATGCTGACCGCCGAGCTGACGAAGCTGGGCATCGAAGTAGAACGGAATACGGAACTCCTCTCCTATCAGACGGCCTCCGGTGGTATTCAGGCAAGATTGCGCATGCCCGGCGGGCAGGAAGAAACCGCCACCGCCCGATACCTTGCCGGCTGCGACGGCGCCCATTCGGTGATCCGACGGCAGCTCGGAACAGCATTTCCCGGAGGCACATACGAGAACACGTACTATGTCGCAGACCTTGTGGTAGAAGGGCCTGTAGCAGATGGCGAAATGCATGTGGCGCTGGATGATGCCGATTTCCTGGCGGTCTTTCCCATGAAAGGAGAAGGAAGGGTCCGCATGATCGGCGCACTTGATTATGAAGGAGCCAGTAAAGATGATCTGAAATGGCAGGATGTAAGTCCGGAGATCATCCGCCGGCTCCGCATCGATGTGAAAGAAGTAAAATGGTTCTCCACTTACCGGGTGCACCATCGGGTCGCCGCTTTTTTCCGGAAAGACAGGGTCTTCCTGCTGGGCGATGCGGGTCATATTCACAGTCCGGTCGGCGGCCAGGGCATGAACACCGGCATCGGCGACGCCGTGAACCTCGCCTGGAAGCTCGCCTCCAGCCTGAGGCAAGGCGCAGGTGATGCGCTGCTGGACACATACGAAAGCGAACGCATCCGCTTTGCGCGCACCCTGGTGGCGACCACCGACCGCGCATTCACTTTCGTAAACAAACGGGGCTGGCTGGCCGCCCGGGTCCGCACGGTCATCGTCCCGCGCCTGATCCCTTTCCTGTTCCGCTTCACTGCCATCAGGCGGTTCCTTTTCCGCATCGTATCACAGATCCGCATCAGCTACCGTACCAGTCCGCTCAGCCTTGGCCTTGCAGGGAAACGGAGGGCGGGCGACCGGCTTCCCTGGGTCCCGGCTTCGCCCGACAATTTCGAGCCGCTCCGCTCCATGAGCTGGCAGGCCCACTGCTATGGCAGCCTGCCCGAACCGCTCCGGTCTTTTTTCCGGAAAAGAAACATCGCCCTGCACGAGTTTGCCTGGAGCCCGCTTTGCCGGCAGGCCGGGCTCAGGAAGGATGCCGTTTACCTCATACGCCCGGATGGTTATATCGGCCTGATAGAACGAAAAGCAAACCTTTCCAACATACAGGCCTACACGCAGCGATGGCATATCGGCCAGTAAACAGCCGATCACTTCCTGAAAATAAAATACACCGCCGCTACCAGCAGCAGCAACCCGATGAGGTGGTTGTAGCTGAACCCGGTATTTTAAAAAGCACCTTCGCATCACCATGAACACCCCCAGCGGAATAGCCTCCTGCATCACCTTCAGCTGCACCAGCGTAAAAGGTCCGCCCGTTTCCACAAAGCCTGTGCGGTTGGCCGGCACTTGGGAAACAGTATTCAAGAAATGCGGCCGCTCAACTCGCCAGAATGATGCCCCGCAGGGCGGTGTGGCTCGATTTGCCCTAGAATTTGAGGTGGCCATACCAGGCCACGTCCATAAAGGTGTTGGAAAGAATCAGGAACGCAATGGTGGTAAATATTTTCAGTGCAGAGTTTTAAACAAGGCTCAATGTCAGGTTATTTTTTAAATGATCTCACCCGGTTTGAAAAGTTGCAGCATATGCCGCTGAAAAGAATCGCACCATAGTTACCTTTATCAAAAACTACCATGTATACCCCCCATGCTCAACGGTACGACACCATGGAATACCGGCGTTGCGGCCGGAGCGGACTGAAACTGCCTGCTTTGTCGCTCGGCCTCTGGCACAACTTCGGCGAAGTGGATGCGCTTGACAAGTGCCGGTCCATCCTTCGCACCGCGTTTGACAACGGTGTCACGCATTTCGACCTGGCCAACAACTATGGCCGGCCGGCGGGCTCGGCCGAAGAGAAACTTGGACAGATCCTCAAAAAAGACTTCCGCGATCACCGCGACGAGCTGATCATCAGCTCGAAGGCCGGTTATACCATGTGGCCCGGGCCTTACGGCGACTGGGGCTCCAGAAAGTACCTGGTGTCGAGCCTCGATCAGAGCCTCAGGCGGATGGAGCTCGACTACGTCGATATATTCTATCATCACCGCCCCGACCCCGAGACGCCGCTGGAAGAAACCATGTCTGCGCTGGATGCGATCGTGCGCCAGGGAAAAGCCTTGTATGTGGGTTTGTCGAATTATCCGCCCGATCAGACCCGCCAGGCGGCTGCCATCCTCCGGCAGCTGGGCACGCCCTGCCTGATCCACCAGCCCAAATATTCCATGTTGGAGCGCTGGGTGGAAAACGGTCTGCTGGATGTGCTGGGATCCGAGGGCATTGGCTGCATCCCTTTCTCGCCGCTGGCCCAGGGAATGCTGACCGACAAGTACCTGCAGGGCATCCCCGCCGATTCACGCGCCGCGCGGCGCCTGGGCAACGGCGCCATGGAGGAGACGCAGGTCACCGGAGCCAACCTTACCAGGGTGCGCCGCCTCAACGACATAGCCACCGGCCGAGGCCAGACACTGGCCCAGATGGCCCTCTCCTGGATCCTCAAAGATCCCCGCATCACCTCCGTCCTCATCGGCGCCAGCAAACCCGACCAGATCACCGACTCCCTCAAATGCCTGCAGAACTACCGGTTCAGCGAAGAAGAGCTGGGGACGATCAACGAAGTGCTGAAGGGATAGTCTGAAACGGGATTCACCGGATCGATGGATTGAAGCATTCTTACATTCCCACCCCAGCCCTGGAGGGGCAGGGAGGGTTGAACCCGCACCGGCAGCCTGAACAGGCAATACCGATCCATACCTGGCAAACCGGTCTGAGAGGCGTTCCTTCCCTTACCACTCCATCGCCTCGATCGCATTGAACAGGTAGACGGCCGGGGCATTCCAGTTGATGGCGATTTCGTTGGAGGCATAGGAGGCGTCGGTGTCGGAATACGCGGTTTCGGGCGCTGTCCGTTCATAGAAGGCATGATCCTGCATGCCGGGGTTAGGGCCGCCGGCGAGCAGTCCGGGCACGGGATCATCGATGCCGTCGGAGATGGACGGACGGTGGTGTGGGCGCATGGGCGGATGGGTGCCGATGCCGGTGACGAAGGAATAGCCCGTGGCATTGCGGCCCAGTAAATAATCGAGGTTGGTGAGGGCGGCCTCCGCATACTTCCTTTCTTTCGTGATCAGCCAGGCATTTACCAGCGCGATTCCCTGGTTGGCCGCATTGGAATTGCTGCCCCAGTTAAACTCGTTCTTTGTGCTGCCCATCACCACGCCAAACGCATTTTCAGCGATCCCGGACAAATATCCATCCGCCAAGACGACCACCTGTTTGCGCATCTGTTCGCGAACGCCTGCTGCAAAGGCAGGCAGGTTCTTCATCCGCGCAAGTGTGTAAACACCCAGCGTATGCACATTTCCCCAGCTGGGCAGCTGCAGCGGCTGCGCCGCATGGCGGGCAACCGTATCGAAATATTTTTTATCGCCGGTGGAAGCCAGCAGCTCCGCCGCGGCCCAGAACCATTCATCGCCGAAGCTCCGGTCGCCATAGGCGCCTGTGGTCACTTTGGGCTCGAATTGCTGGTTCATGCTGTTCTGGTTGTACTCCGTTGCAGGATGCAGGAGCGACCATTCCCAGGCCCGTGCAGCCGCCCGCAGGCAACTGTCGGCCAGCTTCGGGTATTGCTTGCCGTAAGGCTTGAAAAGACGGCCGGCCTGCGCCGCCACGGCAGCAAAATCGAGCGTGGCTGCCGTTCCTTTCTGTACCACATAACGCGGCAACTTTGTTACACCCGGACGAACCATGCCGTCAAAAGCGGCATTGGTGCATTTGTTGTACACGCCGCCGTCACCCGGGTCCTGCATCGAAAGCATCCAACGGATATTGTACAGCGCTTCATCCAGGATGTCAGGCACCCCGTTCCCGCTCTCGGGTATGTTTGTTTCCAGCCGGTCGAAATAAGCCGGAAAATCTTCATACGACGACAACAACGTGCCGGTGGAAATACCGGAATTCACCATATACTTATTGTAATCACCTGCGTCGTACCAGCCACCCGGCGTCGGGATCTTTGTACCTGCCGGCCGGCCCGGGCCGGCAGCCGACGGATGCACCAGCACCGCCGTATCGGGGTGCCCGGCCGGCCGGTGCCATTTGCCTGCCCACTTTTCGTCCAGGGGCATCGATGCCCGCTGGTAATAAAAGCCTTTGAGCACCGCCACCGCAGCCGGCTTATGCACATGTTCGCCGATCCGGAACGGGTACGACACACCCAGTCCGGGAATATAGATGGTGAAAAGACCCGTACCCTGGTAACTGCTGAAATCCAGCATCCTTGTTTTCAGGGCGGAATTGCCCGACTGCCTCACCGGCCCCAGCGGGGCTTTGAAGACCGTGTCGGACGTACCTTCTTTCAACACAAAAAACTGGAGACTCGAACCCGCATATTCATCTGTCCTGAAATCGCTGGCCACCACCGCGATCTTTGCCGCATGCGGATAATAGCCCAGCTGGTTGATCCGGATAAGATCGCGTGAAGACTGCGCCAGGAGTACGTTTGCAAAGACGCAGCAACAAAACAGGCATGACAGGCGTGTTATTTTCATGGCAGAATAAGCATTGATTGAGATTATTTAAATACCCGTGTCCTTTAACGGGAGATCTTAGCCTGCTGAACGCTGACTGCTTCCCCTTTGTACCGGATGACGGCATCGGAGCGGTCATCCATCGCATAGCCGCGGGCGTTGTCTTTTCCGACCCACACGATCCTGAACGTACGCTGCGCCAGCATGCCCGCGAAGCTTCCTTTCCGCTTGCCGATCACGAGCTGCTTCGCGGCTTCGTTCCAGCTGACGGGTATCTCGGCAAAAGCGCCTTTTTCGTAGTTGTAGTTGGTATTCTCATCCTCGTACAATACAAAAGCCGCATCCCTGCCCGTATACACCCACAACGTGATGGGGTCCGCAGGTTTCTCGGCCGTGTACTGCAGCTCGGGACCGAACGGAAGGATCGATCCTTCCTTTACAAATACCGGCATGGTATCGTAGGGCGCCAGACACTGCAGGTATTTTCCACCCGTCTCGTACACACCGGAATAGAGATTATACCAGCCTTGTCCGGCCGGCAAATAGACCGAATGCTCGCGCTCCTTGTAATGATACACCGGGTTAACCAGTACCGACGGCCCCAGCATGAACTGGTCGCCGATGTTCCTGACTTTTGCATCCGCAGAAAAATCCATGACCAGGCTGCGCATGATGGTGTAATCATGGTGGTATGTGAGTCCGGCCAGCGAATAGATGTAGGGCATCATGCGGTAGCGGAGCCGGTCGTAGTACAGCATGCTTTTATAGGCAGGATGGTCATCCGGCGCGGTGTTGTAAATTTCGCGGTAAGGGAATTGTCCATGCACCCTGAATACCGGCACGAAAGCCCCGAACTGGTACCACCGGGTCGCCTGTTCGCGCCACTCTTCGAGGTCTTCCCCTTTTGCATCCACATAACGGCGCTCCACCGCGAACCCGCCGATGTCCATCGACCAGTACGGCAATCCCGAAAGCGAAAAGTTCAGTCCGGCAGTGATCTGCGATTTGAGGTCACTCCAGCGGGCGGCAATGTCGCCGCTCCAGATGGTGGCGCCGTAATGCTGCGAGCCGGCAAAGGCCGAACGGGTAAGAATGAAAACGCGTTTGTCGGGATCGGTGGCACGCTGTCCGTTGTAGATGCCTTTTGCATTTTCGAGCGGGTAGGCGTTGAGCCATTCGGCCGCCGGACCCAGCGCCGTAGGCGACATCTGCGCCTTGCGTTTCTCCGGACTTACATTGGAAAGGATGTCGGGCTCGCTGGCATCCATCCACCAGGCGTCTACGCCTTTGCTGAACAGCTTTTTGTTGAGCAGGTCCCAGAAACCTTTCTTGGCATCTTCGTTGAATGCATCGTAGAAGGTAGATACATAGCCCTTGCCGATCCAGTCGCGCTGGCGGTCTGCGATGTTGCGTTTGTACAGCCAGCCCTTTTTATCGAACTCGTTGTAAGCGGGGACGCCTTCATAGAACTTCGGCCAGGCGGAGATCATGAAATGGGTCTTGTACCGGTTGTGCAGCAGGCTGATCATACTGTCGGGACTGGAGAAACGCGAAGCCTCAAAATCCTGGCTGCCCCAGTCGTTCTCCCTCCAGTAGCTCCAGTCCTGCACAATGTTGTCGAGCGGGATCTTTCGTTTGCGAAACTCCTGCACGGTGCCCAGCACTTCAGCCTGCGTCTTGTAGCGCTCGCGGCTCTGCCACAGTCCCAGCGCCCATTTCGGAACAATGGGCGCCTTGCCGGTCAGGGTCCGGTACCCGCCGATCACTTCGTCCATATTCTTTCCTGAAATAAAATAATAGTCGAGCTGTTTGCCCGCCTCGGAGGAAAAGCCATAGGTGTCCTTATCCGCTTCCGGCACCGGCGGAAGCCAGCGGGCGGAGAGGTAAGACTCACCGCCGTTGGGTATCCATTCTATCTTCAGCGCATATTTTTTATTCTTCTCCATCGGCATGTTCAGCACGGCGAAACCGGGGTTCCAGGCCATGCGCCAGCGGTCGAACAGGAGCTTGCCATCGAGCCATACTTTCATATAGCCGCCATACGAGAACCGGAACTTATGAACTCCGTCGAGGGGGGAGGCGATGGCTCCGTCCCAGGTCACCATGCCGTCCTGCACTTTGAAATCTGCCGGCAGCCGTTCTTTCGTATCGTTGAGGTAGGGATAATTGATCTCGGATTCCGCTTTGGTAAAGGCGATGGCAGATGGCTGCCTGTGATCGTTGGCATAGGAGGCCGTGAGCCAGCCGGGCTCGCCGGTTTTGGAGAACAGCTGCAGGGAGCCGAGCTGCAGCCAGCTTCGGGTATCCCCCACCGTGGTAAGGGAGGAATTGTCCCACAGCACACCATAATTTTTTATGCTGATCAGGAAGGGAACCGCCACTTCGGTGTTGTTCTGCCACAGGAATTCCTGCTGGTCCTTGTAGTTGAATACATCGTCCTGGTGCTGCCCTAAGCCGTAGTACGCATCGTCGGCAGTGGTCTGAAAGGTCTGATGGATGTTCCAGGAAGAAGCACCTTCGAATACGGCGGGCGTAAATTTTCGTCCGGCCTGTTGTCTTTCCATCAGTACCGGCTTGCCTGACGGATCGGCGAACGATACGGCCCCGGTCGACAAAAGTACGCTGGCCGTAATGACGGGTGTCTTCAGTTGCACCTGTGCGCCGTTCTCCGCCACCTGCCAGTTGGTGGTATGGCGTGCCGGATCGAGGATGATGAGACTTTTTACGGCCGGCGCGCTGGTTGCAGGCAATGCCAGCACCCGGATGATGTTGTCGGCCACCACCGAGAGCCTCACAGCAGCGGCACCCCCAGCGAGGGTGCGCGAAGGGTACACAACGATCCCGTCGGCGGTCTTTTCATAGCGGGCATCGGTGGTATCGGCAAAAGAAAATAAGGTAAGGAGAGAGAAAAACAGCAAAAGAAGATTTGTCCTGTACATAGGCAACAATTGTTTCCGGGCTTTGAAGGAAAGAATTTGTGTCCGTTTCCCGGCAAGGCCTGCGGGGAGCCGGGAACAAGCACTTGCAAGATAGGCCGCGCCGGCAAGATAACACAGGCCCGGCCGGTCAATTATTTAGCGAAAAGCTTCTCATTCGCTTTCTGTACGCAGGTTTGGGTCTTTTTTACATAAAAGCTGCAGTAATTTTTTGAAATTATGCTTAAGCAGATTTTTATCACCTGTTAAATAGAGAGCCTTTGCCATTGCGAATGGCGACGGTAAACCCGATCTGCTTGTGGCCAATGTGAACGGTGGGCAACCAGCCGGCCGGTGTCTATTATACAAAACTCACGACCCCGCGGGATGTGCAGATTACGAAAGTGGTGCTGCAGCGGTAACATGCAATCATCTTATTTCATACAAACAAAGAGGCTCCGAACAACCGGGCCTCTTTGTTTGCAACCCTTCCCCGGAAGCAGCCGGATCATCCTGTGTGCAGGTATTGCAACTGATTCTCTGTCATCCGCAACTGCAGCAGTGGAAACGAGAAAAATGTTTTTACAGGCATTTCTTTATTCATAAGAAAGAGTAGTTTTGATACCGTCAACGCAACCTGCGCTGCTATAAATCCTACCATCCGTTAGATAGCTGCTATTTTACTGTCACCGGATTTTTCTTTTGAAAACCCTGCTCCCAGTAACCCATTTTTGTCAAAGAAAAAATTTGTATGCTTAAAACCTTACTCCTTGCCCGCGGCCTCTGCGTTGCGACCCTGCTGTGCACGGCTGCCACGCCGTATGCCGCACCCGGCGGCCCTGCCCCGGCCCCCCTGCCATCCAACTTCTATCAGCCACGCGTTGATTTTGCCACCGGCACGCTGCCCTATTATGTAGCGATCGGCGACCTCGACGGAGATGGCAAGGCCGACATGGTATCGGCCAATACGAATTCAGGTTCCTTTTCTGTTTATCGCAATACCTCCAGCCCCGGTTCCATTACCGCGGCCTCTTTTGCAGCCCGCGTCGATTTTCCGACCGGGGCCAGTCCGGTTTCGGTGGCGATCGGCGATGTGGACGGGGATGGAAAACCAGACATCACAGTCGCCAACCAGGACGCCGCTTCGGTATCCGTTTACCGCAATACATCCAACCCCGGTTCCCTCACAGCAGCCTCCTTTGCAGCCCCGCTCGCTTTCAGTACGGGCGCCCAGCCATACTCTGTTGTACTCAGTGATGTGGATGGCGATGGCAAACCGGATATCATTACCGCCAACGCTGCGTCCAACACGATTTCCATATTGCGGAATACCGCTTCCGCAGGCTCCCTGAATTTGGGATCGATCCAGTCCAGGATCGACTTCAACACCGGCGCCAACCCGCGCTTTGTTGCCGCCGGAGATGTGGACGGTGATGGAAAAGCAGACCTGGTGGTGGCCAACGAGCTAAACGCCACCGTATCTGTTTACCGCAACACAGCCAGCGCCGGAGTCATCAATGCTGCCTCGCTTTCCGCGCCGGTCAGCTTCGCCACCGGTGCTCATCCGCTCAGCGTGGTGATCGGCAACCTAGACAACGACAGCAGGCCCGATCTCGCAGTCGCCAACTACGAATCCAACACCATTTCTGTTTTTCACAACAACGGCTCCGCAGGCAGCCTCACCGCTTCTTCCTTCAGCCCCAAAGTTGATTTCGCCACCAGCCCACAGCCTTTTTCACTGGCGCTCGGAGATGTGGACGCCGACGGCAAACGCGATATTGTAATCGCCAACTCGGTATCCAGCGGCATGTCTGTTCTGCACAACGCCATGCCGACCCCCGACATCAGCAGCAGCTCTTTCGATGCCAGCCAGCAGTTCGCTACCGGCGGTTACCCCCTGGCGGTAGCCCTGGGCGACCTCGACGGCGACGGCACCCCTGAAGTGGTGACGGCCAACGGCGCCAACACGCTGTCGGTGTTTAAGGCTGCCGCCGTCGTATTGGTACCCGCTTCCCGGCCGGTGATCAGCTCAATTAATCCTTCTGCTGCCCCTGCCGGCAGCCCGGTTACAATCACCGGCACCGGTTTCAACCCCGTACCTGCTGCCAACACCGTCTTTTTTGGCGGCGTGAAAGGCACGGTGACCGGTGGTTCTGCTAGCAGCCTGACGGTAACCGTTCCTACGGGCAGTTTCTACCAGCCGCCGGTGGTGCTTAACACAGCCAACGGCCTTTCCGGAGCGGCCCCATCTGCTTTTCTAACTACGTTCAACAGTCCCATAGGCACTACGTTGTATTCGACCTCGTACGTACAGGCGACAGACCTCCCGACAGGTGCGGTTCCTTACGCAGCGGCTTTTGCAGACTTCAACGGGGATGGCAAACCCGATATGGCGATCGTGAACAGCAGCGACAATACAGTTTCCATTACCCAGAACAATACAAATCCGGGCGGCATTTCAGCGGCTTCCTTTTCCGCGCCGGTCGTATTGCCTGCCGGTGGCGACCCGCGCGCCATTGCTGCTGCCGATGTGGACGGCGATGGCAAACCGGATATAGTGATCGCCAATCTTGGCTCGGCAAACGTATGGGTGTATCGTAACATATCAGGTTCAGGTACTATTACACCGGCTTCTTTTGCCTCTCCGGTGCAGTTCTCCACCGGCAACCAGCCTTTTTCCGTTGCCATCGGAGATCTCGACGGAGATGGTAAGCCAGACCTGGTGACTTCAAACCTGACGGACAACACCCTGAGCCTGCTTCATAATACCGGCAGCGCGGGCACGCTCACGCCAGCATCCTTCTCCCGCGTGGATTTCCCCACCGCAGGCAGTCCGCGTTTTGTAGCGGTGGGCGACCTCGACGGCGACGGAAAAGCAGACCTGGCAGTTGCCAACCAGCAGTCGTCCTCTGTTTCCGTATGGCAAAACATTGCCATACCCGGCAAGTTGGATGCAACGTCTTTCGCCGCCCGCACCGATTTTACAACACGTTCAGGACCGCAGTACATAGCAATCGGCGATATCAACGGCGACAGCAAGCCGGAACTGGTGGTGGCCTGCTTCGGCTCCAGGGGGATCAGTGCCCTTCGAAATACTTCTACTCCCGGCAGTCTGAACAGTTCTTCTTTCGCAGCCCAAACACCGCTGGTTACTGACGGCGACTTTTTTGCTCTGGCGCTGGGAGATGCGAACGGTGACGGCATTGCGGACATCATATCCCCCAAGCTGGGTTACTTCTCGCAAAATACGCTCGTGATATGGACGAACCCGCTCAACTCTTCCATTTCCAGAACGGTTTCCTTTCCAATTAACGGATACCTGATTGGCTCTTACGTCGTAGATCTCGATGGCGACGGCGGACCGGAACTGGGAACATTGAGCGCATCAGATAACCGCATCAATTTTCTGAAGCTGTCTGCAGCAGTATCTGTACCAGTGCCTACCATTACCGCACTGACGCCTTCGAAAGGGGCCGTGGGGAGTTCAGTTGTCATTACCGGCGCCAACTTCGAAAGCAACATCGCCAACAACACAGTTTATTTCGGCAGTGTGAAAGCGCCTGTTACCGCCGCTACCAGCACCAGCCTCACAGTCACAGTTCCGGCCGGTATTACTTATGAGCCTGTGTCGGTGCTCAATACCACCTCTTCACTCATCGGCTATTCACCGGCTCCTTTCTCCACTACCTTTGCCAATCCCCGCCCTGCTTTCGACGGCAACTTTTACCAGACGCGGCGCGATTTCCCCCTCCCAGGTCATTTCCCTTATGGTGTGGCACTGGGCGACATTGATGGTGATGGCAAACCGGACTTGGTTGTGGCAAATTCCGACAACGGATATATCTCAGCCCAGCAGAATAAATCCACCACCGGAAGGATCGATGCCAATTCCTTTGGTTCGCAGACAACCTTTTTCGCCGGCAACCCTTTCAACGTGATCCTCAGAGACCTCGACCGGGACGGGAAACTGGATGCCATTGCAGTGAACCTGAACAACAGCTCCGTGAATGTTTACAGGAACACAGCAAGCCCAGGTACAATTTCGTTCGCAGCGCCGCTCACATTCGGGCAGTCAGGTAACTCACTGTCTTATTCACTGGCTGCAGGAGACCTTGACAACGATGGCCGGACCGATATTGTTTTTGTAAATGCAACGAACAATGTTGTATCGATCCTGAGAAACCAATCAGCCGCAGGCGTACTCGATCCTGTGTCGTTTGCAACCAAAGTGGATCTGCCGACCGGCCGGTTCCCGCGGTACGTAGCCCTCACAGATATCGACGGGGATGGCAAGACCGATATCCTGGTCGCCAATCAAAACGACAATACGGTGTCTGTATTCCGGAACCTCGGTACACAAAGCACGATCACGACCGCTTCCTTTGCTCCCCGTGTGGATTTCGCCACCGGCGCCGAGCCTGGCGGACTGGCAACAGGCGATCTGGACGGAGATGGGAAACCGGATGTGGCAGTCATCAACCATGGATCCAATACGGTGTCTGTATTTCGCAATCTTGCAGCGAGCGGCAGCATCACGGCGGGTTCGCTTGCAGCGAAAGTTGATTTTGCAACAGGTGCGGAACCGTATGCCCTCACCGTTACAGATGCAAACGGCGATGGTAAAGCCGACCTGCTGGTGGCCAATGCCGCCGCCGGCAATGTATCAGCGCTTCGCAATACGGCAACAACAGGCGCCATCGACGCGTCCTCCTTTGCCGGGAAAGTGGATTTTGCCGGCGCAGGCTACCTCATCAGCCTGGCTGCAGGCGATGTGGACGGCGACGGCATACCGGAGATATTGACCGGCAATGCATCTTCCAATCCCAACGCTGTTTCAGTGATGAGTGTGGATGCGCCGGAGGCTGCCCTCCCTTCTGCGGCGCCGGTAATTACTTCTTTCACTCCTCAGAACGCGAAACCCGGTACTGCATTAACCATTTCCGGATCGAATTTCAACGCGGCCGCGGCCAGCAATACCGTATATTTCGGTTCCGTGAAAGCACAGGTAACCGCGGCAGGTACAAACAGCCTGACCGTTACGGTGCCGGCCGGATCTATATACCAGCGGCTGTCGGTGTTGAATACCGACAACGGCCTTGTCGGTTACAGTATTCAGCCATTCCTGGCGACCTTCACCAATCCGGCGGCCGGTTTCGCCCCCAGGGCGGATTTCACCGTCGGATCCTCGCCGCGCGCAGTGGCGGTCGGCGACCTGGATGGCGACGGCAAACCGGATCTCGTGGTAGCGAACCAGAACTCGCCTACGGTTTCCGTGATCCGTAATACTACCACCTCGGGCGCACTGACGGCCGCTTCCATGGCTGCCAAGGTTGACCTGCCCCTGAATTCCAATGCATTCACTGTAGAAGTGGGGGATATTGACGGTGACGGCAAGCTGGATGTGATCGCATCGAGCAATAACGCGGTTTCGGTGTTCCGCAATATTTCCACGCAGGGCTTGCTCACCAGCGCTTCATTTGCACCGAGAGCAGACTTTTCAGTCGGCAGCGGGCCGCTCTCGATAGCCGTTGCTGACCTGGATCAGGATGGCAAGACCGACCTAGCTATATCGAACAATGGGTCATCTACTATTTCTTTACTGCATAACATCGGCACGCCCGGCAGCATAACATCGGCCACGTTCGAGCCGAAATTCGAACTGGCCTCATACCGGTCTGGCTATATAGCGGTGGCCGACATGGATGGGGATGGCAAACCTGACCTGGTGCAGTCTTATGTAACCGGTGCGAGCCGGTACGACGGCTCCATCGCTGTTTATCGCAATCAAACCGTCAGGGGGTTCCTGAACGTGAATTCATTCGCCGGCGCTGCGACATTCTATGCATCAAATATCAATGGCTACTTCTCTCTATTTGACGCCGACGGCGACGCGAAACCGGATGTTGTTTTTTCAAGTCCGGGCAATGTCACCAAAGTGGGCATGCTGCGTAACACATCAACCCCAGGTAATCTTTCGATGGTGGATGCACAGGGACTGCCGGGAGACGATGGTATGGCCGGCCATGCCGTAGGTGACCTCAACGGAGATGGTAAGCCGGACCTGATCATCACCAACAATGCAAACCTGATCATCTATGGCTATACCAATAAAGCCACACCGGGCGTGCTCGGTTACCAGTCGTTCAACTATGGCCCGAACCTGCAGGGCAGCGGCGGACCCGCAGCGGCTGCTATCGCCGACCTGGATGGCGACGGATATCCGGAAGTGGTGACGACCAACAATAACACAACTACCATTTCCATCTACCGCATGAATCCGCCGGCCAGTGCAGCGATGTCACAAACTGGCAAAGCGCTGGCTACGGAAAGCGGGTCTTCTGCTCCTGCGATGCAGGTGTTCCCGAACCCTGCACGGGACGAGTTCTCGCTGGCTTTATCAGGACTGAACGTAAGCAGCGGCAGCATCGAGATCCTGAATGAAGGAGGCAAGCGGGTGAGCAGCCGCCAGCTGAACATCAGCGGCCGCACAGGTTCATTCGTGGTGCGCCTGAGCCTCAAGGATCAGCCGGCCGGCGTATATTATGTAAAAGTGGTGACCACCGGCGGTATTCAGATAGCAAAGGTGGTGGTGCAGCGATAGTTCTTTTCTTCTCAAACTAAAAAGGCGCCCCGGAATACCTGGGCGCCTTTTTAGTTTGATGACCAAAACCCGCATCATCGCCACGCCGGTCGCTGTTTCGGGTATCTCCAACCCTATTCCCGAATCCAGTTTTTTGGTCTCTGAAAGAAATTTATCATCACTAAAAATCTATCATTTCTTTTGCCTGATCCTGTTCCTCTTCTTCTGCATGAATAAAAAGCAGAATTTTCAAAGACACATGCATACTGAAAGTTTATTCACCGCAAAGCTTTGCAAAATCTACTTATGAAAGTAAATTATCATAGATTAAACACATGTGCACGTGTGTGTTTGATCAAAAAATATTTTTAAAGATCTGGCAATTGTCCTTAGTTTAGTACATCCAACATCCACGCTTTTGACCGCATCATGCGATCGCCCGATCTCTTTTTCCAATGTGCATGAACCAGTACCGTTACCGGTAAGCTTCCGGATTCTGCCTGTCTACTTTGATCAGAAAGCAGATAGCACCCGGGTGCACAGCAGCATCTTCTTTTTTCCGGCCGAACATGTTGACACGATGCAATATGCAGAACCCTTCCAGACACAAATAACCAACCCCCATTGCCATGCTTCAACCCTTTTACCTGCGTATTCCAGCGGCAACTCTTGCCCTGGTTTTTCTTTTTCCGGCATCTTATGCCCAACTACCTGCAGTTGCTCAACGCAATGCCGTAACCCTGAACTACTCCGCTTTTCGCTCAACGAACCGGCCTGCTGCAGCGGCCTTTTCTGCTTCAGGCACTGCCTCAGCGGCAGCAGCCGGTGTGTTTCCCGCAAACGCTTACCAGCAGAAGTTCGACTACAATTACGGTTTATCGAACGGCCCCGGAAAACTTATTTTCCGTGATGTGGATGGCGATGCCAGGCCGGAGATCATCAGCGGCGCCAATGGATCTTCTGTTTACCTCTTTAAGAACAATACCACTCCGGGCAATATCAGTGCTTCTTCTTTCCCTGCGCCCACCACCTTTTTGACCGGTGCCGCCAATGCAGTAACCGTTGCAGACATGGATGGCGATAACAATCCGGATCTGATTGATGTGAGCCCAACCCTCGACAGCATCGTTATCCTGCTGAATACACCTTCGGGAAGCCTTTCCCAGTCGAGTTTTTCCCGGCGGGTCAGCATCCCCATTCCTGCTCCCCTGCCGAATGACGCCCACGTGGTCGGGACAAGCGACCTCGACGGCGACGGGCATCGCGACCTGGTTGTCTCTTATATTTCCGGGAGCAAGGAGTATGTCTCCTTTCTGCGCAACAATTCCAGCGGCACGCTCACCAATACTTCTTTCTCGCTTCACCTGCGGCTTGAATACAGCTTTCTGACCGGCGGCATTTCCATCGGTGACCTGGATGGAGATGGCAGGGAAGATGTGGTGGTGTCGGACAATGCCAACAACCGCATCAGCATTCTTCGCAACGCATCCTCCACCGCCAATATCGCTTTTGCGCTGGCCATCAATGTGCCGGTCATGCAATTAGGTACGGTTGCGCTGGCGGATATCGACGGTGACGGCAAAAAAGACCTGATCGCACACGCCATCAGGAGCACCGGCGATGCCACAATCTATTTGTTCCGGAACGCTGCCAGTCCGGGCGTGCTCACCCCCGCTTCGTTTGGCACAGGCATCGGTTTTGCCGCCGGCTCCGGTGGTTTCGATGCGGGAGACGTGGATGGCGACGGCAAAACAGATATTGCGGTGGGCGATACCGGCAGGGTATCTGTTTTCCTGAATACCGCTACCGCCGGCAGCATTACGGCTTCATCACTTGCGCCCAGGGTGGATATACCGGTGAGCATCCGCGACATCGGCCCCGTTACGATCGGCGACCTCGATAAGGACGGCATCGCCGAGATCGCAGCCAATTATACGACGCACAACGGCAATCCGACGGGTGGCTTTTTCATTCTGCAGATGATCGTGCCAATGAGTGTGCCGGCGATCAGCAGCGTCTCTCCTCTGATAGGCCCATTGGGAACTTCGGTTGTTATCAGCGGCTCCGGCTTCGACCCCCAGCCAGCAAATAACATCGTATACTTTGGATCGGTCAGCGTGCCTGCCACCGCAGCTTCTGCTGTCAGTCTCACCGTTGCCGTTCCTGCAGGCGCCACGTACCAGCCGGTATCTGTTCTCAATGCCGCTACAGGCCTTACCGGTTATGCTTCCAGCGTGTTCACACTTACCTTTACCAACTCTTCGGGGCCCGATATCACACCCGGATTTTACCAGTCAAAGATCGATTTTTCGGTTCCTTCACCATTAAGCGGGTACCCGTACTCCATGGCACAGGGCGACCTCGATGGCGACGGAAGGGCCGACATGGTTGTGATACACGCCAATTCCAGCACGGCTACGGTGATCCGTAACCTGACAGGCACAGGTGCGGTGACCGCTTCTTCCTTTGTGCAGAGATTCAATGTGGCGGTGGGCGCCAACCCGCTGTCGGTCGACATCAGGGACATGGACGGCGACGGCAAACCCGACATCGTCGTCACCAACAATACGCCGGGTACCGTATCCATCCTGCGTAACCTTTCTACCGGCGCCGGACTTCAGGCATCATCTTTCGCACCCAAGACCGATATCCTGGTTTCGCCGGGGTCGTATCCTTTCTCGACGGCCATTGCCGACGTGAACCTCGACGGCAAACCCGACCTGATCGTTGCGAACCGCATCTTCCATACCGTTTCCGTCATCCGCAACAACACAACGCCTGGCAACATCAGCGCAGCCATGTTCGGCGCCAGGGTAGATTTTGCAACCGGCACGGCCCCCCGTTTCGTGCTGGCCCGCGACCTCGACAACGACAACAGGCCCGACCTGGTAGTGGTGAACGAGCAGGATAATTCCGTTTCAGTCCTGCACAATGAATCCGCGGCAGGCGACATTACCACAGCAACATTTGCCAGCCATGTTGACTTCGCAACCGGTTCGGGCCCTACCTCGCTGGCGATCGGTGATGTGGACGGAGATGGCAAACCCGATCTCATAACCGGCAACTACGCTGCGAACTCGATCTCGGTACTCAGGAATACAATCGCTCTCCCCGGGTTCAATTCCGGTTCATTTGCAGCAAAAACGGATTTTGCTACTCCGGCCCAGCCTTTCTCTATCACGGCCGGCGACGCCAACGGCGATGGGAAAGCAGATATCGTAACTGCCAATGCGGTCTCGAATTCAGTCTCCGTGTTCCAGAACAAGGCAGCATCAGGGTCGATCGATGCATCTTCTTTGGCCAGAACCGATTTTGCCACTGGCGTGTACCCGGTTTCAGTGGCGCTCGGCGACCTGGATGGCGATGGCAAACCGGAAGTCAGTTCCTTGAACGCCGCATCGGGTACCATTTCGGTTTTCGCGATTGCAGGCCCGCCCAACCCGAAGCTGCCGCCGATTGTAAAATCGGTGAACCCGGCCATGGCCGCAACCGGGGCAACAGTCACCATCACAGGTTCGAATTTCAATCCTTCGCCTTCACTCAACACCGTTTTCTTTGGCGCTGTGAAAGCCCAGGTGCAAGGCGGTTCAGCCACTCAACTGACGGCAACCGTACCTGCAGGAGCTACCTACCAGCCTCTCACGGTGCTCAACACCGCGAACGGACTGGCCGGCTCGGCAGCGAACGCCTTCATACCTACTTTTAGTTCTCCATTCGGGCAGGCAATCCCCGCAAATTTTTACCAGCCCAAAGTCGATTTTGCGACCGGCGCCCTACCTTACGGCGTGGCCACCGGTGATCTCGACGGCGATGGAAAGGCAGATCTGGTAACAGCCAACTTTAATGACAACACGATTTCGGTGCTGCGCAACACCAGTTCGGGCGCTCAGATAAATCCCGGCTCTTTCAGCGCCAGGATAAATTACCCGACCGGCACAAACCCCTATGCAGTCGTGCTCAGCGATGTAGACGGGGATGGGAAACTGGATGTGGTGGTTGCCAATTATGGCTCCAGCACCCTTTCCGTATTCCGGAACCTCTCTGTACCAGGTAGCCTCGGCACAGCTTCCCTTGCACCCAAAGTGGATTTTGTAGTGGGCAACTCCACCTACCCTGTTGCAGTCACCACCGGCGACCTGGATGGCGATGGGCGTCCCGAGCTCATTGCGGTGAACTCTCTTTCCAGGAACGTGACCATTCTGCCCAACACCTCAGTGAAAGGCATCATCGACGCCGGTTCGTTTGGCGCGAGAGTCAGTTATCCCACAGAAGTGTTTCCCCGGGCAATAACCACGGCAGATATAGACGGCGACTCTAAAACGGATTTTATTGTCGCGAACCAGAACAGCAACAGCATATCGGTCTATCACAACCTGAACACAGGCGGTTTTTATTTTTCACGGACCGATTTCGTCGTAGGACAGGAACCGTTTGCTCTGGCAACCGGCGACCTCAACGGCGATGGCAAGCCAGACATTGTAGTGGCGAATCACGGCAGTTCACAGGCCGGTGCCATATCGGTGCTTCGGAATATTTCGAGTCCGGAGCAGATAAACTTTGTTGCGAACGAGAACCTGGTTTCTCTGGCCGATGCACCCTTTGCAGTAGCGATCGCAGATCTGAACGGAGATGGAAAACCGGATATCGTATCTGCCAATTCCATATCAAGTACAGTTTCGGTATTGAGGGCAACGGACAATGCCGGGGAAAGTACCATTGCATCCCGGTATGCCATGCCGGTAAAGTTTTCTACCGGCGGGTATCCTGTCGGCGTTGCAGCGGGAGACCTCGACGGCGATGGCATGGCCGAACTGCTGACTGCCAATGCGGCCAGTTCAATATCTGTCTTCAAGATCGGCTCACCCTCCGCTTCAGTCATGAGCACCATTGTTCCGCATGGTATTGCGGGTGTACCGACCGAAATGGTGCAGGTAAATGCAGTGGCCTACCCGAACCCAAACAACGGTCAGTTTGTGCTGCGGGTGCCACAGCCAAAATCTGCTTTCACCATCGAGATCCTCAGCGGGGAAGGCAGAATGGTGGAAAGACGAAGCGTACAGGCGGCAAACCAGCATGCGGCCATGAACATACGGCTGAACCTGAGCGGGAAACCGGCAGGCGAGTACTACCTGAAAATCGTCACCACGGACGGGATACAGATATTGAAAGTATCGGTACAACACTAAGGCTTCACTTTATTGTCGGAAGGGAAAAAGAGCAAGACACTTTCCCCTTCCGACGGTGAAGGGAGAAGATTCCAGTGATGGATACATGACGAAAATATCCGGAGCATGGAGACCTGTTGTCGTTGGCCTGGTATGCAGGCAACAGCATCAGATAAACCCAAACCTTTCCTTCATACAAACAACAAACCTTGCTATGATCCAACCTTTTTACCCCAGGATTTTACTGACCGGCCTTGTTCTGTCGTGCCTGCTACCGGCAACCGTGGCACAGCGATTACCCAGAACCCGCCCCGGAAGTTCTCTCACGGCGAACCGCATCACCTTTCAGCCATCCGCCGCCCTGCGCACATCAGCTGTTGCTTTTTCAGCGGCCACTGCATCCACGAATGCGGCGAATGTTTTACCTGCGAACGCATACCAGCTGAAATTCGATTACAATTATGGCGTGTTGAACAGCCCTGCCCAAATCAGTTTCAGCGACCTCGATGGCGACGGCAAACCGGATATCGCAACCAATTCCAACGGCCAGTCGGTTTATACATTTAAAAACAATTCCACTCCGGGCAATATCAACGCATCGTCGTTTGGAGCCCCTGTTCTCTTTACTGCGGGTGCATCCAACGCCCTTACAACAGCCGACATGGATGGCGACGGGAAGAACGACCTGGTTGCGGTAGGTCCGACCCTCGACAGCATCCTGATCTTCATCAACACGGGCAGCGGCAGTCTTTCGACGGCCACCTTTTCGCAGCGCATAAGCATCGCCGTTCCGGGCCCGCTGCCCAACGATGCGCATCTTGTTTCCGTCAGCGATCTGGATGGCGACGGTCATCGCGACATCATCGTTTCTTATGTTTCAGGCAGCCGCGAATACCTGGCGTTTATGCGCAACAATTCGCCGGGCGCGCTCAACAATACTTCTTTTTCCCTCCATCTGCGCCTCGACTATCAGCTGTTGCTCGCCGGCCTCACGGTCGGTGACCTGGATGGCGATGGCAAACCCGATATTGTGCTCGGGGCCTCCGGCCAGGTCATTGTGCTGCGCAACGCATCCACCACCGGCAACATCGCTTTTGCGCTTGGGATCAATGCGCTAACTGCTAATCTGTCCAGTATTGCCCTGGCGGATATAGACGGTGATGGTAAAAAAGAAATTCTCATAAATACCGTAACAGCGCCGGGAGACGGCATTTTGCACATCTTAAAGAACAACGCTTCGCCCGGTTTGATCGCACCCGCTTCTTTCGGGCCCGATGCCACCTTCACGAGTGGTTCCGGAAAGATCACCGCAGGCGACCTCGACAACGACGGAAAACAGGATGTGGCTGTGGGCGACACGAATAAAATTTCGGTGTGGCTCAATACGGCCACACCCGGCAATATTTCGGCATCCTCCCTCGCCGCAAAAGTAGACATACCCGTGAGCGGGCGCATGATAGGACAGGTTGCGATCGGAGACCTGGACGGTGACGGCATGGGTGAAATTGCGGCAGGCTATTCCATACCCGGGCCGAATACCGTGGGTGGCCTGGTGATCTTCCAGATGTCGGTTCCGGCTACCGCTCCGGCAGTGGATGGCCTTGTGCCTGCAACCGGTGCTGCCGGAGCTACGGTCATTATAAGCGGCGCCAACTTCAATACGGCTGCAGCCAGCAACGGCGTGTACTTCGGCGCAGTAAAAGCAACGGTGGTAAGCGCATCCGCCACCCAGTTGCAGGTGCAGGTGCCTGCCGGCGCCAGCTTCGGTTTCGTATCCATACTCAATACGGCCAACGGACTAACCGGCTATTCACGAACCGCTTTCACACCTACTTTTGCCAATCCTTCTCCTTCCGGCATCCCGGCGAACTTTTACCAGCCTAAATTCGATATCGGCACTGGCACCCTTCCGTATGCCGTTGCATTCGGCGACCTCGACAACGATGGCAAACCCGATATGATCGTATGTAACACAGGCTCCAACACCATCTCCGTTTACAGGAATGCATCAGGCAGCGGAGCGGTCACCGCCTCTTCCTTTAGCTCCCGCTTCGATTTTCCCACAGGCCAGGGGCCGGTAGCAGTGGCGGTGGGCGATCTTGACGGCGATGGAAAACCGGATCTGGTAACTGCCAATGAACAGTCCGGTACCATATCAATATTCCGGAATCTTTCTTCCGGTGCGTTTGGCGCTTCTTCGCTGGCTCCGTCCATTTCCCTGGCCACCGGCTCGCACCCGTATTCCCTCGCGCTCAGCGACCTGAACGGGAACGGCAAACCGGAGATCATCGTGTGTAACCTCAATTCGAACAGTATCTCCTTTTTCGATAACCAGACCGCGACAGGCGCACTTACCACCGCCTCCTTTGCACCCCGCAACGACCTGGGGACCGGCAGCACAGCGCCCCGCTCCATTGCCGCCGGCGACCTCAACGGTGACGGGAAACCTGAAATTGTGTTCGTTCACCAGGGATCGGATAACGTTTCGATATGGCACAATCTTACTCCTGCAAACACAACCGGGCCTGCTACCTTTTTCCCCTGGAGTGTACTTCCAACCGGCAGCTCCCCCATCGGGGTGGTGATTGGAGACATCGACCGGGACGGAAGGCCCGATCTTGCCGTAGCCAACAACGGATCTTCCACCGTATCGGTCTTCCGGAACACCATCTCCGCAGCTTCTCCGAACACCGCCTCGTTTAATGCCAAAGTAGATTTTACGACCGGTACGGGCCCGTTTTCGATCGCCATCGGCGACCTCGATGGAGACGGGCTTGCAGACCTGGCCACTGCCGGTTCATTGGCCAACTCAGTATCAGTTCTCCGGAACAACGCACCCTCCGGCATGCTCGATGCAGGGGCATTCGCCCCCGCGGTGGGATTTGCGAGCAGCAACTATCCCCTCGGCATCGCCATAAACGACCTCGATGGCGACGGAGCGCCTGAAGTGGCAGTAAGCACCGGCGCCAATACCGTATCGCTTTTCCGTTTCAGCCTCACACAGCCTTCACTGCAGCCGCTGGTCAATTCTTTCAGTCCGGCCCAGGGCCCGGCCGGCACCACCGTTACCATCACGGGCGACAGGTTCAATGCCAACGCGGGCGGCAACATCGTTTATTTCGGTGCGGCAAAAGCCACGGTGACAGCCGCTTCCGCTACCAGTCTTACCGTTACTTCGCCTGTGGCTGCTACCTATCAGCCCATCACAGTGCTGAATACAGCCGATAAGCTGCAGGGTACCGCTTCCAAAGCGTTCTCTGTGACCTTCCCCAACCCTGCGGGCACAACAGGCATTCCCGACTCGTATGTCCGCAACCGTAAAGACATCTTTACCAACTCGGGCCCTTACGCGGTAGCATACAGCGATCTGGATGGGGACGGAAAATCAGACCTGGTAGTATTGAATGCGTATACCAGCAAGATCTCCATCCTGCAGAACACGACGCCCGCCGGAACCATCACCGGTCCGACGTTTGCCCCGCTTTACGAGTTAAGCACCGGTAGCGATCCCCGTGGCATAGCCGTCGGTGACGTCAACGGCGATGGCAAACCCGATATCGCAGTCGCCAACAACTCGTCTTCCACTGTTACGGTGTTCCAAAACTTTGCCTCCCCGGGAACCCTCAGCTCCTTCAATTTTTCCGGTTACTCATACACCACCGGCACGCATCCTTTTTCTGTTTCCATCGGCGATGTGGACGGAGATGGCAGACCGGAGATCGTAACGGCCAGCTACGATCCGGCGGGTGTAACGGTGCTCACCAACCGAGTGGTAAACAGCAGCCTCGACGATAATTCCTTTGCTTTAAAAACAGATCTACCCGCTGGCCTTCAGCCCCGCTACGTAGCCATGGGCGATCTCGACGGAGACCGCAAAGCGGACCTGGTAGTGGCCGACCAGGCAGCCGGGCTGGTGTCCGTTTACCGCAACACCTCAACGGTGGGAACGGTGAATGCGTCTTCGTTTGCGCCGCGCGTGGATTTTGCCACCGGAGCAAACCCACAGGGCATCGTGATCGCCGACATCGACGGTGACAACAAAGGCGATGTATGCGTCGCCAACTTTGGGTCGGCTTCGGTGTCGGTACTCCGGAACACCGCGGTTGCCGGCAGCATCACAGCATCGTCTTTTGCTTCCAGGGTAGACGTGGCCACCGGGGATGCCCCGTTCAGCATCGCGGCAAGCGAGGCAGACGGTGACGGCAAGGTGGACCTGCTGACCTGCAACGCCAACCCAAGCCGTATCTCCATCCTGCGCAACCTTACCACCGGCAGCGGCATTTCACTCTCCTCTTTTGAAAGAACGGATTTCAACACCGGCGGATACCCAGTATTCATCGCAGCCGGAGACCTTGATGCCGACGGCGTTCCGGAGATCGTTACCGCCAATGTGGCGAGCAACAACATCTCCATCTTGAATACCCATGCGGCAGAAACCGCCGTGCCGGTTATTACTGCCCTCAGTTTGTACCATGCCCCGGTGGGAAGCGCCGTTACCATCAGCGGATCGGGTTTCAGCGCAACCCCTTCCAGCAACATCGTTTACTTTGGATCGGTGAAGGCCAGCGTGACCGGCGGAAATGCAAACAGCCTTACAGTCACTGTTCCTACCGGGGCCAGCTATAAACCTGTTACGGTACTGAACAGCCAGGCCGGTTTGGGCGGGGTTGCTCCGCTTGATTTTGGAACGACCTTCTTAAACCCTGCAGTGCCGGGGATCACAGCAGGCTTTTACAGACCCAAAGTGGATTTTCCATCCCTCGGTTTGCCTTATTACGTGCAGCTGGCCGACATGGACGGAGATGGAAAACCGGATATGGTGATTGCTGGCGGCTCGGCGACCATCAGTGTCCGCAGGAACATTTCACAAACGGGCACCATCGATACCGGTTCCTTCGGCGAGGCGGTCAGTTATAACGGCCAAGGCGGATTTACGCTGTCGGTGAATGACATGGATGGCGACGGCAAGCTCGATATTATTTCAATGAACCCGATTGGTTCCGTTATCGGGCTATACCGCAATACCTCCACCCCCGGCAGCATTGCGTTCGGACAGACGATCGAGCTGCAAACGGGCAATACGATCCCGGTTTATACAATGGTAACCGGAGATCTGGATGGCGATGGCAAACCTGAGATCGCATACGCCAGTACCATATCCGGAGGGATCACCGTGATCAAAAACACTTCGGTGCCCGGTGCGCTGGCTGCTTCTTCTTTCAGCACACGCGTCTCCTTCCCGCTGCCCACCGGTACTGCGCCGCGTTACCTGGCCATCGGCGACCTCGACGGTGACCGGAAGCCTGAAATCGTGGCAGTAAATCAAAACACCAACGATGTTTCGGTGTACAGAAATACCACGGTGCAGGGCAGCCTGACCAACACTTCCTTCGCGGCACGCGTCAGTTTCAGCACGGGAGGGCAGCCTTCCGGACTGGCCATCAGCGATATGGATGGCGACAACAAGCCTGATGTGGTGGTACTGAACACGGGTTCATCTACAATATCGGTGTTCCGCAACACCGCCGTTCCCGGCAGCATTACGGCTTCCTCGCTGGCGCCGGCAGCCAATTTCGCGACCTCACCACAACCTTACGCGCTTACCGTGACCGACGCAGACGGAGACGGCCGGCCTGATCTCCTGACCGCCAATGCCGCCTCGGCCACCATGTCGGTGTTCCGCAATACAGGCTCTGCAGGCTCCATCGATGCATCGTCTTTTGCCGGCAGGGTCGACTTCCCGACCGGCGGCTATACAGTCGGTATCACAACCGCTGATGCAGACAACGACGGTATCCCGGAAGTGGTCACCACCAGCACCCTGGGAAATAATAACAACAACACGTCTGTGTTCAAGGTAAATGCATCCACAGGATTTCAGGCCGTCTCCGGTGGAAGTAGCGGACTGGCTGCAACAGCCACCGAGAAAGGATTGGCTGGAGTTCAGCTTTTCCCCAATCCGACCCGCGGTGAATTCAGCCTGGCGGTACCTGCCGGACAGGGTGTATACAGCGTGGAGATCGTGAACCTGGATGGAAAACTGATTTCGAGGCGTTCATACAATGCCGGAGCTTCCGGTGCCGGGTTTGTACAGCAGCTGAGCCTGCTCAGCCAGCCTGCAGGCACTTATTATGTGAAGATCATAGGCACCGCTGGCATCCGCATTCAAAAGCTGGTGCTGCAGCGTTAACCGGATCGTTTGGTAGAAAATAAAAAGGGTGCCTGCACTTTGCAGGCACCCTTTTTTAAGTGGAAAGATTCCTATCAGTGTTGACTAACCGCAATTTGACCTGAGGATCCAATTTGTTGCTTTTTATCCCTCCGCGCAGATCCGCATTTGCGGCCCGGTATCCATCAGCGCCTCTTCCACATCGAAATTTACTCTTTGGTTCAATGACCTTCAATATCTTCCTGTAAAGCAGGTGATCGTTGAAAAATCCCGGTTTTACCACCCTGCGATTGGCGGCATGATGCTTCATACAAAACTCCGATGAGCCGCTGCAGACCACGCATTTATTCTGTAAATACAGTGAGCGACCTTCTGATTTTGTAACTTCCGGCAAACCCGTTACATTTGATTTCCCTGCCAGAAGCCGGTAACCCGGTTGTCCGTCAACGGCTGCTTTTTCTGTATCCTGTAAAGATTGTTGAAAGCTTTATTCATAATCCTGCATCAAATCGGTGCTTTGTAGAATTGCTTAATAAAAAACAATTGTATGCCCCGCATCTTTACCACGGCACTGGCCATTCTGCCAGTACTTCTCCTGGTCTCATTTTCGTCTCTTTTAGCCCAGCCCAAGATCAATTCGATCAGTCCGGGGAGTGCACCGGCCGGCGCCCCCGTTACAATCAGCGGTACCGGGTTCAATGCAACAGCAGGTTTGAACACCGTTTATTTTGGCACGGTCAAAGCAACCGTGAATACCGCCTCTGAAACGAGCCTTTCAGTATCGGTTCCGGTAAGCGCCACCTATGGCCCCGTTACGGTCCTGAATACCGGTACTGCCCTGTCTGCCACTTCTTCGCAGTACTTTACCCCTCTGTTCGCAAGTCCGGCCGCCGGGTTGAACAGTGAATTCTACCAACCGAAGCTGGATGTTGGAGTCTCGGTTCCCGCCGGGGGATATCCGTATTCGCTTACGATTGGCGATCTCGATGCCGATGGATTGGCAGACGTAGTAACTGCAGATGGTAATTCAGGCTATATCTCCCTTGTCCACAATGCCGCGACAGCACCAGGTCAGCCTTTTTTTGACAACAGATTTACAGTGGCTACCGGCCTCAACCCTGTTGCAGCGCTGCTCAAAGACCTTGACGGCGATGGGAAACCGGATATCGTAACCACTGACAACGCTGCCGGTACCATCTCCGTGATCCACAGTAATGTAGCGGGAACCTTCAATCCAACTACTTTTTCCACTCCCGTCAGTTTCCAGCTCGGTGCTTCTGCCTATCCCTTTTCTACGGCGGCAGGCGACATCAACGGTGATGGCAAACCCGACCTGGTGGTCGCCAATTACGCTACCGCTACCCTCTCCCTGTTTATGAACCAGTCGGCCCCCGGCAACATTACGACTGCTTCTTTTGCGCCTAAAGTGGATATTCCCACCAACAACCTGCCCCGCGCGATTGTCATGGGCGACGTGGACGGCGACGGGAGAACAGACATCCTGTATGTGAGCGGAGCCACCAATACCGTAACGGTTTTACGCAATACCGGCGCTACCGGCGCGATCACAGCCGGCAGTTTGGCTCCCAAAGTCGACTTCCCAACCGGTGCCAGCCCCACATCCGTTGTGCTGGGAGACCTGGATGGTGATGGCAAACTGGAGATCGTAACAGGTAACTATGTGGCCGGGACTGTGTCGGTCCTTCGCAACCAGTCGGCCCCGGGAACAATCACCGCCTCTTCGTTCCAGTCGAAGATTGATTTTACTGCAGGTGCGCAATTGTTCTCAATAGCGGTAGGCGATGCAGACGGCGATGGCAAACCGGATGTGGTAGCAGTCAGTGCGGCTTCTAATTCCCTTGTATTCCTTCACAATAAATCGACAACCGGCACCCTCAATATCTCCTCTTTCTCCGCTCCACTTACTTTTTCCACAGGCGTGTATCCGACATCCGTGGCTCTTGCCGATATGGACCAGGATGGCATACCGGAAGCGGTGGCCCTCAACGCAGCCGACCATACGTTCTCGGTCTTTAAGATCCGGCCTTTCGTCAATGCCGGACAGCCGCCGGTCATAACTGCGCTTTCGCCGGCAAACGGGCAGACCGGATCAACAGTAACTATCACCGGAACCGGTTTCAACACCGCGGCGACGAGCAATGCAGTCTATTTCGGCAGTATCAAAGCCACGGTAACGGGCGGCGGGGCGGGCAGCCTGACTGTTACGGTTCCTGCCGGCGCAGCTTATGGGCCGGTGAAGGTGCTGAATACCGCAAAAGGAATCTCCGGCAGTTCAGCAGCCGCTTTCAATACCACTTTCGGCAATCCTTTTGGTGCCGGCATACCCTCTAACTTTTATGGGCCGCCGGTCAGTTTCGCCACCGGCACCCTTCCTTACCAGTTTGCGGCAGGGGATATTGACGGGGATGGAAAAGCAGACCTTGCAGTGTTAAATTACTATGACAACTTTGTTTCGGTTTTCCGGAACACTTCCACAACGGGCAGCATTGGCGCAGGCTCCTTCGCAGCCAAAGTCGATTTTCAGTTGGGCATCAACAGTGCGACCGCGGTATCCATCGCCGATCTGGATGGTGATGGCAAACCCGAACTGGTGGTTACCTCCAACAGCTACAGCCGGCTGGTGGTGTTACGAAACACCTCTGTTCCAGGCACTATTTCAGCCTCTTCTTTTGCGAATACACCCAAGGTATATGCGACTGGCACCAGCATGTATCTTTATCCATACCACACGGCAGTTGCCGATGTGGATGGCGACGGCAGACCGGATCTCGTCACTGCCAATACCATGGCGAACTCCGTTGCTGTACACCGGAACATTTCAAGTGCCGGCACAATTTCATTCCTGGATGCGGTTCCCTTTGCCGTAAGTGGCTCACCACGGTATGTGGCGGTTGCCGATGTGGATGGCGACGGCAAGCCCGACATTGTCACGGCCAACCAAGGCCAGAACAGCGTATCGGTGATGAGGAACACTTCAGTAGCAAACGCGATCGATGCGAATTCTTTTGCAGCACCGGTCTCCTTCCCGGTTGGGGCAGCGCCGTATGCTGTAGTGGCCGGAGACCTGGACGGAGACGGCAAGGCCGAGATCATCACGGTAAATCACGACGCCAATACGGTGTCGGTATTGCATAATTCGGTTGTTTCTGGCAGTATCGGCGCGGGCTCCTTTGCTAAAAGCGTCGACTTTGCCACGGGTGCAGGGCCTTTCCATGTTGCGATCGGCGATGCAGATGGAGATGGCAAGCCGGATATCATTTCGGCCAACGCGTCCTCTGGCACCGTGACGGTGCTGCGGAACCAGACTGCCGGTGCCGTCATCGGTCTGTCTTCGTTCACAGCAACCGGTTTTCCAACAGGCGGCTATCCGCTGAGTGTGGCTTTTGCCGACCTGGACGGCGACGGAGCCGGAGAGGTGATCACGTCAAACGGCGCCAATACCCTATCTGTTCTGAAGATCGGCATGCCGGTCCGGACCAACCAGAGTTCGGTAGAGGCATTGCAGCAAGGCATAAGGCAGGGTGACAACCTGAGCAGCAGAATTCAATTGTACCCCAATCCCACTTCGGGCCAGTTTACAGTGCAGCTGCCCGAACACAAAGGACCGATGGTAATGGAGATCCTGGATGATGCCGGAAAGCCAGTACTCAGAAAGCAGGCCGATGCCGGGCAAAACCAGGCTTCTGTTTCTATAACGCTTAACCTTACTAACCAACCTTCCGGAGTCTATTATCTCAAACTGACCGGAACAGGCGGGGTACAGATAACCCGCTTTGTTTTACAACGATAAAAGGATTCATTGCTCTACCAGAATCAGTACATGGTGCCGGCATCGAAGCCTCACATCTTCAAGGTCTTGCTGATTATACTGTTTTTTAGATAATAAAAGTCCATAACGCCGGCATGTTTGCCGGTGTTATGGACTTTTATTATTTGCCTGGTGGTAAACGCTGAATCGTATCAGAACAGGTTGGCATGGAAAGACCTGCAGGTGTTCAGCGTGTTGAAGTATGCGAAAAAAATCCCCGGGATGATGGTTCCGGGGATTCTTTTAGGGATTGACAGTGACAAGTATTACCCGGTCACCGGTTCGGGTTCTGGATGGAGTAAAGGCTGCCTTTTGCGCTGGCGGTATTCGCTGATCAGGTTCGCCAGCAGGGCCGTCCAGCCGGTCTGGTGACTGGCGCCGAGGCCTGCCCCGGTATCACCGTGGAAATATTCGTAGAACAGAACCAGTTTCTCATTGCCGGCCTCCTGGTAGAACCAGTTGTAGGCACCGTTCAGCCGGCGCCCGCCTTCTTCATCTTTCTGAAACAGGCTTACGATCCGTTTTATGAGCTCGTCCGCTACTTCCACCAGGTTCATCATCCTCCCCGATTTGGCTGGGTATTCCACCAGCAGGTTGTTGCCATAGAACTCGCCATAGCGCCGGATCGACTGGATGATCACGTAGTTGATGGGTATCCAGACGGGACCGCGCCAGTTGGAGTTTCCGCCAAAGATGTTCGAGGTGGAATCGCCCGGGTCGTATGCGATGGTGTAATGATTGTCGTGGATATCGACCGAATAAGGATGATCCTTGTGGTATTTCGACAGGGCACGGATGCCGCCGGGCGAGAGGAACTCGTCTTCATCGAGCAGCCGGGTCACCAGGTGGATGAGCCTGTCCTTGCGCACGAGCGACAGCAGGATCTCTTCCCCATCGCGCCGCTCTTCATTGGGCCAGAACTTTCCGTGTTCCTTGCGGTACTGTTCGAACCAGCCGGTCCGCTTCCTGAAATCCTTCAGCTTGTCCATCGTGGCCTTGCTGATGGTCGACACGGCGAACAGGGAAGTGAGACCGACGATCGACCGTGTCTTGAGCGGAATGGGTGCCGAGCCGGGCACGCTGAGTACGTCGTAAAAGAATTTGTCTTCCTCGTTCCAGAGATGGTCTTCATTCAGCGCTTCGGCTATCAGCACAAAATGTTCGAAGAACTTGGTCGCCGAATCTTCGAAAGATTGGTCGTACAGCGAGATCTCGAGGGCGATGTCCATCATGTTAAGGGCATAGGTGCCCATCCAGCTGGTGCCGTCGGCCTGTTCGAGGTTCATATCGCTGCCGTAGGTACTCCGGTTGAACACGCCGATGTTATCGAGCCCGAGGAAGCCGCCTTCAAAAATGTTGTTGCCCTTTTTATCCTTGCGGTTGATCCACCAGGTGAAATTGATGAGCAGCTTCTGGAAGATCTTTTTGAGGAACAGGATGTCGCCTACGCCTTTCCGCTTTTTCTCCAGGTTGTATACCTGCAGCGCAGCCCAGGCATGTACCGGCGGGTTTACGTCGCTGAAATTCCACTCGTACGCGGGCAGCTGACCATCGGGTTTCATATACCATTCGCGCATGATGAGCAGCAGCTGGTGTTTTGCGAAATCCGGATCCACCATGGCCATCGAGATACACTGGAAGGCCAGGTCCCAGGCGGCATACCAGGGGTATTCCCATTTGTCGGGCATCAGGATGATGTCCTGGTTCTTGAGATGCTGCCATTCGCTGTTGCGGCCTTTCAGCTTGCTGTAGCTTACATCGGTGATGCCGTCGCTGGTGCTCAGCCATTTTTCCACGTCGTAGTGGTAGTACTGCTTGCTCCACAGCACGCCCGCAATCGCCTGGCGCTGGATGGCGGCCATGTCCGGACTCAGTCCTTCGGGCAGCAGGGTCGCATAAAATTCATCGGCTTCCTGTTTGCGGGTGGTAAAGATCTCTTCAAATCCATCGGTGAAAGCCAGGTCGGTTTCGCGGTCGCTCAGGCGGCAGTAAACGGTACGCGTCGACTGTGCCCCGATCCGCATTTTGTAAACCGGCGCAAATTTGGTCCCCTCCCGCCGGTTCTGCAGTTCGGCCAGGTATTCACCCTCCATCACTGCATTCTGAAAAGCGTCTTTTGTAAAGGGTGTTTCATTGGGCTCGCCCTTTAATTCGAAGCTGTTGGTTTCGTTGTCGGTAAACAGCGCCGCATTGGGTTGTTTGAAATAGAAAAAATACTTGCCCAGGCGCGGATGGGCTGCCTGTACCGACTGGTAATCGCGGTAGGTGATGGACGGCTTTTGCGCATCCGGCTGGCTGGCCCAGCTGTTGCGGAACCAGAGCGATGGCAGCAGGGTAATTTCGGCGGCTTTGTGGTACCGGTTCGTGACGTCTATCCTGATGAAGATGTCGGTGTCTGTTTTCTTGGCATAGGTCACCTGTACATCAAAATAGCGGTTGTTGTTGAACACCCCGGTGTCGAGGATCTCGTATTCAGGTTCCAGTTTTGACCGGGTACTGTTCTCGTCGCGCAATTTTTTGTATGGGAATTCCTGCTGCGGATATTTATACAGGTATTCCATGTAGTAATGGGTCGGAAGGTT
The DNA here is from genome assembly GCA_965200945.1 of Chitinophagaceae bacterium. Classification (GTDB taxonomy): domain Bacteria; phylum Bacteroidota; class Bacteroidia; order Chitinophagales; family Chitinophagaceae; genus JADCRZ01. The sequence goes on along the minus strand of OZ241749.1, from coordinate 5,796,311 downwards.
ATCGAGGTAGTAGTAAAGTTCTTTTACATCTTCGCCGTGGTTGCCTTCCCCGTTGCTGAGGCCATACAGCCTTTCTTTCAGGATGGGATCTTTCCCGTTCCAGAGCGAGAGGCCAAAGCAAAGGTCCTGGAAAACGTCGGAGATGCCGGCCAGTCCGTCTTCGCCCCATTTGTAGGCGCGGTAACGGGCATGGTCAAACGGAAAATATTGCCAGGCGTTTCCATCTTCACTGTAATCTTCGCGCACGGTGCCCCATTCGCGTTCACTTAAATAAGGCCCCCACTTCACTACCGGAGTTTCCTGTCCCTTCAGGAGAGCCAATCTTTGATGTTCTGTAGTCATATAACTTTCTTTTGAACCCAAACATCCGATACCGGCCGGAAAGGGCGGGCTGGATTTCAGGTATCCGTGATTAAATAGCAGATGCAATCGCTATCCATAATTTCTATCGTTTGAATAAGTTGACGATCATGGTAACGGTGATCCCCATAGCGGCAATGATGATAAAGCTGACCCTCAGGCTCGACAAGCCCGCCACGATACCGATCAGCGGGGGGCCGGCAAGAAACCCTAAAAAGCCGATGCTCGACACCACTGCAAGAGCCAGACCAGGCGAAAGCTTTTTCGATTTTCCCGCTTCGCTGTATACCAGCGGCACGATGGATGAAACGCCAAAGCCTACCAGGAAAAAGCCAAGGATGGAGAAGTAGATCGTTGGAAGAAGAACGGCAAGCGTGAGCCCGGAGGCGATCAGCACACCGCTGTATTGGATGGTCCTTTTAAAACCGAATTTCGAGATGACACGGTCGGCCACGAACCGGCCGGTGGCCATGGTACACATAAAAGCAATGAACCCCGCTCCTACCTGCGATGCCTCTGCCTTCACAACTTTTTCGAAATAGATACCGCTCCAGTCGAACATGGCCCCTTCGCAGATCATGCTGCAGAAAGATATAAGTCCGAGGATGAACAGCTGTTTGTCTGGTTTGGCAAAAAAGGGTGTTTTCTCCCCGCTCCTTTCCTGGTCGGGCAGCAGGTACTGGAAGCTGATGGCCACACCTACGAGGATGAGTGCCATGATGATGATAAAATGCTGAAAAGGGATGATCTCTCTTCCCATCATAAAACCGCCGATGGAAGCGCCGGTAAAGCCGGCCAGGCTCCACAACCCGTGGAAGGAAGCCATGATATTTCGTTCATATTTCGCCTCTACACCTACTGCCTGCGTGTTCACGGCGATGTTGGCGGTGTTGCCTGCCATGCCGAACAGTACCAGCCCGGCCACCAGCAGGGGAACGGTTGGTGCCCCGCCCAGTGTCACCAGCAAGAGGCTGTAGAGGATGACGGCATTGGTTACGATCCGTTTGCTGCCGAAGCGGGTCACCAGCCACCCCGAAAAAAGGAGGGAAAGCAGGGAGCCGATGGGGATCGCCAGCAGCATAAGCCCGAGCTGGGCATTGGTTAAACTGAATTTTTGCTGGATGGTAGGGATGCGGGATGCCCAGGAAGCAAAACAGAGTCCCAGGAGAAAAAATAAGGTTCCAACCGCTATGCGGTAAGCTCTTTTGGAATGTTCCACGGTTAATGCAAGTTCACTCATATATAGTCCTTTCTTTTGTGGGTATCTTCATATGAGCAATCGGATGATTGAGATAGGGAGAGACAATTCAGCCCTGCTCTTTAAAAACAGGCTTTCTACAACGTGTATATAGTACGCAAAGCTAGTACCAATTATCCGCCGTTTCACTTCTCTCCCCTGTTTTAACAACTGCAACAGGGGTTTTCTCTGACATATATTCACTTAACTTTGAAACAGACCCTTATTTGTCAGCCCCATAGCAAGTCTACTCCCTTAATACCCGAATATCTGAAAGGTAACAGGCAAATCTTAATTAAATTTAAATAATCATTATATGAATTCGCCTTCTTTAATACAGCATCAATAAGCCGTGTTTTGTAACTCCCTGTATTTCCGGTACATCTGCCGGCAAACGAGAACAGGGTCACCGGTTGTGCCAGTGGGAAAAAGATTCCGCTTGTTCACCCATTGCCATTCCCACGCGGCGATCTCTTTCTGAAACGCCGCTATGTCCCCTTCCCTGTTCTGCTGCAGCTCCGCATGCAGTCTTGAAAAAAACTGTTGCCAACGGGGTTTATAAAAATCCCTGATCAGTCCGCTCCATTGCCGGCACGAGTATTCGTGGAGCGGACTCTTCTCGTCGCCCCACAAGGTGACCAGGTCACGTGCGTTGCGTTCATAGAGTGCTTTTTCGGCTCGCGTGTTGCCGCAGCGTTTTGCATCTTCCAGCCAGGGTCCCAGAAGAAAATCTTTGCGGGAAGCCAACAGCGTTTCAGTATCGTCTATGAGCATCAGAAATTGCCGGGTTCCCTGTTCAAACTGCGCAAGATCATGGTTTTGATATGCGGCAACCCATTTTCGCTGGAGGGGCAACGCATAATTTACAAGCGCCTGCCGGGTAATGTCGACCAGATCATACCGGAAGCCATCCGAATTTTTGCACGCTTCGCTCGCTTTGATCAGTCCGTCCCACGCCGGCAGCAGGTCCTGCGCCGGGTAATTGAGCCGCGTCTGCGACCAGCGGGTACCGGAGTCGAGCGTGGGGCGCGCAGTGATGATCGATTCGGCCCCGTCGCGGAGGCGTTTTCCGTTGTAACCGGTTTTGCAGAGGGTATTCCAGGCCTGTATCAGGTCTTCGTTCACCGTTCCGTACCGGTTGCGGATATAAGTGCCCAGCCATTCATTCAGGTTGATGGCCGAATCGCGCCAGGTGTTGTCCATCATCAGTTCGTACAGCACCGGGTTCTGTTCGATGGCTTCCGGCGTAAGGCCTATGCCCCTGAGCTGTCCGGAGGCCGGACTGTGCAGTGCTTCGGCAGGGCCGGCGGCCACTCCTTCGATCCGTCCGAACAGGGTCAGGTTGCCCCCGAAATTGTGGAGCTCATTCCAGATCCAGGGCTTGCCGTAAAAGGCGTGGGTGCGTTTCCAGACCGGTTCTATTTCGGTGGCCAGGTCGAGGATGATCATGTGTTCATTGGGCACTGCGTTCAGCAGGGCTTCGATCTGCGGCTCTTTCCAAAATTTCTTGTCGCTGAAGAACAGCCAGCCCTGCATCACCCATACCGCTTTCGGGTCAGCGGCTTCCATTCCCCTGAATACGCTGGCACTCAGATCGGCCAGAAATTTTGGTTCGTCGGACGGCGGTTCGTTCTCGTTGAAGGTATCGGCGGAATACAGGTGATCGGTTCCGTATTCCCGGGTCTGCAGATCGAGAAAACGTTTACCGATCTCTGCAAACATGGGGTCTGCAGCATCCAGGATGTAGGTGTCTGCAAACCCGCTTTTCCAGTTGGTGACCTTCAGTTTTGATTTGGGGAACCGTTTGCCAAAGGCGGGCGGTACATGCCCGGTAAAAGCTGCAAGTACCGGCTTCATGCCGAGTGCGCGCTCCCGTTGGAGGATCTTTTTTTGAAGCGCTTTCTGCCGCCGCATCCAGCTCACTGGCAGCGGGCCGCCCCAGGCATCGAGGTTGCCCATCCAGAACCACGAAAAGTAAGCCGGACCGCAGAAGAACCGGTCCAGCTCTTCCTCCGAAAAACCCATCCCCTTGTACACGTCATGCCAGATCGATTCTTCCCCGGTCAGCGCCAGCGGCATGTTCACTCCGTGAAGGGCCATCCAGTCGATCTCTTTTTCCCAGCGAGGCCAGTCCCACCAGCTCATGCTGTAATTGAAGGTGCAGTAGTTCAGGTAATAGCGGTAATCGTAGGGCGTATTCTTATGAATTTTCTGTTTTACCACCGGAAGGATGGCCGGCAGCCGCAGGTTGGTGCCGTTCCAGGTGACCTGGCAATGGCAGTATTCGTTGAGATAGTAATAGAGGGCGGATGCCACCGACACACCGTTGCTTCCCCGCAACACGATCCTGCCTCCCCTGCTTTCTACTTCAAATGCATCCTTTCCGCCGCCCTGCGGCAGGGCTTCCACTACAAAATTCTGCGCATGTTTGGGAAGTACCCTCCTGATTAGGGCCTGCGACTCGCCGGCGTTCACCTGGGCGGAGAGGGAGCAAAATGAGCAATACACCAAAAGGGTGCAGAAGACAAGCTTGCCGGAAACAAGGGAGAGGTTTGGCATGTGGTTAAATTTTCAGAAACAGTTTCTTTTTGAACAGCACGTAAAGAGCAGCCAGTTGAAGTACGGCAATGGCGGCGGCTTCCCACACTGGTTGCCAGGAGGCTCCCGCAAAATGGATCAGCCCTCCGAACAGGAAGTCGGCCGAGGAAGCAAAGTCTACCATGCCGTGTGCGGCCAGGTAGATCAGGATTGAATTCATGCCGATCCACACAAAGGGCATCGACCAGGTGCGGAAGCCTGCCACATCGATGACCAGGTAAAACACCGCCAGGAAGAGCAGGCTCCAGCCACTCGTGCAAAGCACAAAGGAGCTGGTCCACATATTTTTGTTGATTGGAAACCAGGGGTTCCATGCCCAGGCCAGTCCGATCAGAACCCCTCCTGCGATGATCATCACCAGGCCTTTTTTCAGCGCAGGCCATCGACCGCTCTGCCAGCGCAGGAACTGTCCGGTAAGGATGCCCGACAAGGCAGTAGAGATGGCCGGCACGGTCGATAACAATCCTTCGGGATCATATACTTTACGGTGCAGTTTTCCGGGCAGCAGCACGCGGTCGACCCAGGCTTCCAGGTTGCCTTCCGGAGTAAGCACACCCGGCCCGAACCCAGGTACCGGGATCCATTTCATGACGGCCCAGTAACCGATCAGGATGCCACAAAACCAGATGAGCTGCCCTCTGGTTCCAGTGTACAGAAAGATGAGGGCGGCAAAAAAGCCGGCCAGTGCGATGCGGCCCAGCACGCTGGCAAAGCGGGTATTCTCGTAGCCCTGCCATTTGAGCAACCCGTTTACCACCATTCCAAGAAAAAGCAGGATCATCGTGCGTTTGAACAAGGCCTTTAAAATGCTGCGCCTGACAATGGCTTTGTTGACGACACCAGGTTTTTCGAGCTGGTTGCCCGCCGAGTACGGCATGGAAACACCGGCGATAAAAATAAAGAGGGGAAAGATAAGATCATAGAAGGTGAATCCGTTCCAGGGTGAATGGTGCAGCTGGTCTGAGCCCCACCGGAATGCGGCCCAGCCGGAAGCGGCCGCGAGGGAATGGATCAGGCCTTCACCGCTGATGATCCAGAACATATCGAAGCCACGCAGGGCATCCAGCGAATGGAGCCGCGACGGGCGGGCAGCCGGATGGGTCTTGTCTTTGGCGATGGAAGTGGCTACATAAACGGCCGGATCGTTCATCCCTTAAAATTATGGGATTCTGCCATGCGCGGCACCGCTTTGCAAAGGCAACCGTAAAATAAGCACGGGTGCTTTCATGGAGGAAAACACCTGTAAAGCCAGGTATCCGGATTGTCAGCAATAAGGCCAGAGCGGGCACATGCCCAGCCGGCGCAGCTGAACGGTATAGTTCTGCGAGATCCTTTCCAGGATATCCTGCGGCGAGCCGAGGCTGTCGTGGTGCTCGATCAGTTTGAACAGCATCAGCGTATTGCGTTCGGCTTCTTTCCAGGAGCGGCTTTGCAGTTCGTCGGGAGGAATGCGGTCGGCCACCCGGTCGAAAATTCTCTGCAGCATCTGCTGGAAATAAATTTCTGAAGCGGGCCCTGAATAAGGGAACCAGGCTTCCGACCGGTTCCGCTCCAGCACAAAGCGGGTCATATGCTCACGAAAAGTTTCCCTGGTCTTCACCACCGCTCCTGTCATAAAATCTGTTTTAGGTTCACATTACGGGTCTGTCTTCTCACTGATTTATGCGCCGGATCTTCCTGTGGCTGTAAATTTAAGTGGCTGTATACTACTTTGACCTATCATATTTGGGGGAATTAGGAACTTTCTATTGGAGCAACTTCAATACATTTGGTTTGCAGAGAAAAGAGGTGTTGCGGATTTTTCTTACATCCATTGCCAATTACAACCATATGAGCATTACCGGCTTACAACACAAGATCGTCTGTTTCGGGGAAGTTTTATGGGATGTGCTGCCTGCCGGCGCCGAGCCGGGCGGAGCGCCTATGAACGTAGCCTACCACCTGAAGAAGCTGGGCGACAACCCGGCCGTGATCACCCGCATCGGTGCTGACGACTATGGAAAAGACCTGCAACAGATCTTCAGCCAAAGCGGCGTTACTACTGAATATTTCCAGGTCGATCCCTCTCATGGCACCGGCGTGGTGCATGCCACCCCCAATGAATTCAACGAAGTGGTGTACGATATCGTAAAGCCGGTGGCCTGGGATTTCATTGCGTGGGAAGACAGGTTTACCGGCCTGCTGGCAGGCACCGACCTGCTTGTGTTTGGAAGCCTCGCCTCGCGCAACCAGGCATCCCGCGATACCCTGCTGCAACTGCTCGAATCGACACCCAAAAAAGTGCTCGATATCAACCTGCGGGCACCGCATTTTCATCGCACCTGGGTAGAGTTTCTGCTGGGTAAAGCCGACATCCTGAAGCTCAACCAGGCCGAACTGGAACTGATCACCGGCTGGTTCAGCGCGTACTCAACGCCCGAGGAAAGGATCAAAAGCCTGCAGGATCAGTTCAACATTGAAACCGTGGTGGTCACACTCGGTGGAGACGGCGCGCTGGTGGTCGACAATGGCCTTACCTGGCGGCATCCTGGTTACCCGGTCACAGTAGCCGATACCATCGGCAGCGGCGATTCGTTCCTGGCCGGCTTTTTACACAACCGGCTCGCCGGGGTACCGTTCGGCGAATCGCTTCTTTTTGCTTGCGGACTGGGTTCGTACATTGCCAGCCGGTCAGGGGCCTGTCCTGAGTACCAGCTGAGCGATGTTGAGGCCCTGATCAATGGGCATCCGGAAAAACAGGTCCAGACCGGTCTCCTTTAAAAGGGATCATGCTTTCTGAAACAGCAAGGCAAGCACCCGGGGCACACCGGTCCTGTTGCCGTCATCGAAGTATTCGCTGACCTTGGCAAGGTGCAATCTCTGTTTGGCAGCGGAACCCGTAAAATCTGAAACATGGTGGTTATAACATTCCACGACCTGCATGCCTTCTTCTGTTTCAAACCGGGCCCTGGTACCCAGGTATTGTTTGAAAGGATGCAGTTCTCCTGCATAAACCCATCCTCCGGGGCGGAGCCGCCTGGCGGCTTCCGAAAATATATGATCCAGGTTCTCTATGTGCTCAAGCACGAGGCTGAAACTTATCAGGTCATAAGTATCCTGCGTAAAATTCCAGCTCTGTTCGATATCCGCCTGGATGAAATCTACCTTATGGGTTGCATCCGATACCTTTTGCCGGGCCTTTGCCAGCATCTCTCCGGAAAGATCCACTGAGGTGGTTTTATCCGCCCGCGCGGCCAGCCAGACAGTATTCTTACCCGTCCCGCAGCCGATCTCGAGGCAACTGGAAAAAGCTACCGGTTCCAGCGTTGCGCGCAGTGCCTCCGCTTCCAGGTCTCTTGTCCTGTTCCGGTTGATATCGTATTGTTCCGCCCACTTGTTGTAAGCTTGTTCTATCTGCATAATCAAATTATTTACTAACCGGTTCAGGCCATATAACAAAACCGGTTGGAGGGAAAGTTAAAATATTTAATGAAATTTTGAGGTTCCGCGTTTGTTTGTATATTTGCTAACACCGTTAAATAATATAACACCCGGCATGGGAATCACCGAACGTAAAATAAGACAGAAAGAAAGTATCCGCTGCTCGATCTTGGAAGAAGCCAGGAAGATCGTGCAGCAGGAAGGCTGGCAGGCGCTTTCCATCCGCAAGATCGCGGAAGCCATCGAGTACAGCGTACCGGTGATCTACGACCACTTTGTAAACAAGGAGGCCATCCTCCTCGAATTCACGCGGGAAGGTTACCAGATGCTGAACGAAGAACTTACGCGCGCCAAAGCCCAATCCGAAGACCCTGCCGGCCAGCTCGAATCCATGGCCTACGCCTACTGGCAGTTTGCCTTCAGCAACCGCCAATATTACCAGCTGATGTACGGTCTCGGAATGCCTACCTGCGAAACGGTCAGGCAGATCAGCGAGCTGCATACCTTCAGCGAACTGATACTTACACCGGTTCAGCACCTGATCCGGGCCAGTGCCAAACCTGACATTGATCCCTTTTTAAAATTGCATACTTACTGGTCTATGCTTCATGGCCTGGTTTCGATCAACATGATGACAAAGGGAGGTGAACAGGACGAATTGAATACCAGGATCTTGCAGGATTTTATCCAGAGTTTTTTAATCAGCCTGAAAGGTTGATTTTTTTTGAATCATCAGTTAACACTGTTAGCAAAATTATCATCATTATAAAACTTTTAACTATGAATCTGATCGAAGCTTTGAACTGGCGTTACGCCGCCAAACGCATGAACGGTGCACCCGTTCCTGAAGAAAAATTGAATATTATCCTTGAAGCGACGCGCCTGTCGGCGTCTTCCATGGGCCTCCAGCCATACAAGGTGCTGGTAATACAGGATGAAGAACTCAAAAGAAAGATACAGGAGGTAGCCTTCAATCAGGCGCCGATCGTTGAATGTTCGCACCTGCTCGTATTCGCCGCGTACGACAATGTATCCGAAGAAAACATCATTGACTATGTGAACCATATCTCCGCCGTAAGGGGTGTGCCGGTGGAAACGCTGGACGGCTTCAAGGCATCCATGCTGAATTTCGTAAAAAGCCGTACACAGGAGCAGAAGCACCAGTGGGCTGCCCGCCAGACCTACATTGCCTTTGGTACCGCCATTGCGGCCGCTGCAGAGCAGATGGTGGATGCCACGCCGATGGAAGGCTTTTTACCCGACGCACTTGATGAGCTGTTACACCTGAAAGAGCAGGGCCTCCGCAGCGTGACCCTGCTGCCGCTCGGCTACCGCGACGTTCAGAACGACCCTCTGGCCCAGGCCAAAAAAGTGCGGCGCGAAACCGGCGACCTCATCCTTAAAGTAGCCTGATCACCTTCTTCCTCCCCACCCCTCTTCCCACGATCCGGCAGCTGCCTCTTTCGCCAGGCTGCCGGATTTTCTGTTTAGTTCCTGCACTCTCTACACCCGTTCCCCAGGCCAAAATAGTTTTCGGCTAATCCTGATTTTGATTATTTTCGTAGATGGAATCCACCGGATTCTCTAAGTGGACTTGCTTACAACAAACTATCCATAACCTTGATAATCCGTATGTTGCAGAACGGTCAGTCAGGAAGTTACTTTAGATCGCGATCACATAAAATTTAAATGAAAAATAGAGTCGCAGCTTATTTTTTTGAACAGAAAAATATAAGGGGCTATATCCTGGCCTACATGGCAGCGGCTGTTGTTGCCGGCTGTTTGTCGGTCATTTCCGCTACACCGGGCTTCGTGTACTGGTTGATGAAAGTGCTGCAGGTGGCCTGTTTTGCGGGATTGGGTATCATGCATTCTTTGATAACGGAAAAAGGGCTGCCCTTTGTTTCTGACCGGTTTCAAAGCAGGCTCCGGTTTACAGCGCTTTTGGCTGGTCTGGTTTTCACTGTCCTGCTGGTTCTTTACCTTCTTGCCGGAGGAGGAGGGCTGATGATGGCGCTTGCCAGCGCATGTGCTTTTTTTCTTCCGTATACTTGGATGCAGCTTTGGAGCGTTTCCAGTGAAGTTACCGTTGCGCCCCGCCCACTTACCTGGTTTGGATACACCGATGAGCTCGACTCGCCGGATATCGTTTACCTGAGCAGCATACCGGTAACGTTTAAAATGACAAGAGGTTATTACATACAAACACCGGAATTCCTGTCCATCAAAGCTCCGCTCGATATGGAACTGAGCAAGGTATTCAACTTATGTGTCGCCGCCGCAAAAAAAAATTACAATATCCCCCTTGAATCCGCCGATGAAGACGGCCGGCCTTTTGGCTGGGAGTTTTTCACGGAGCGGATGAAAGGCCTTCTCAGCGTCCAGCTTGATCCTGCCACCTGTGTTGGCGACAATGAACACATAAAAACAAACAGCGTGATCGTTGCCAAACGGGTGAAATCCACCCGTCCTTTCCATATGCCGCTCAAAAAAGAAATGGCATAGGCTACTTACGGCAACGGAATATAAAAGAGTTATTACGTATGAAAACAGCAGCAGATTCAGCGAAAGCAAAATTTATCGGATTGTTCATCACCTCCCTGGTGATGTGTATAGTGGTGATGGCCGCCTTCTGGGGCCCGCTTCCTGTCATGAACGGCTCTTCGGGTACCGACGACCGGATGGTGCGGGGCAGTACAGAATCGAACCCTACCTTTTCCGGCCGCGTGATGCCCGACGATGCCAACGATACGGCGATGATGGCGGGCGCCGAAAGATCGCTGAACGCATCGCTCGACAGTCTGCACGGTGGAAAAGCTGTCAGACCCGAACAGGTGGCCGCCACGCTCGCCCTTTTCAGGGAAGCCATCAAAGATCCCAAATCCGTTTCCGTGATCGGCGATGCCCTCCACAACAAAAACAAGGCAGGAACCGAAGTTACCGCTGAAACGGACAAGCTGAAAGACAGCATCCTGGTACAGGAAGGCCAGATCGTTTCGCTGCAGAATGAGCTCAAAAATATGCAGAGTAAATCTGCCGGCTCCCAGCCCGAAGTCGCCAAAATGAAAAAAGACCTGACCGACAAAGAAGCGGTGATCGCCGGCCTTCAGAACCAGCTGAAAGCACAGCCGAAGGAAAGCGGGGTAAATGCCCAGGCCATGGCAAAAATGAAAGAAGACCTCAGCAGCAAAGACGCCCAGATCGTAAAGCTGAACAACCAGCTGAAAGCCCGCCCGGGTGGCGGAGCCTCTTCAGGACTGGCAGATGATAATAAAAAGCTGAGCGATGAAAATAATTTTTTGAAATGGGCGGTGCGTTCGGAGGTGAGTTCCAATCACAACCTCACCAACATGAATAACTCACTCAAACAGGCCAACGCGGTGCTGCAGAACCAGGTGAATGAGCTGAAGAAAAAGTAGAAAAGTACAGCCCCCACTATTTGCACCCCGGGGCGTTGATAAGGATCGATCCGTCGATGATCTCATAAGTTCCTTTCAGGGTGTTGGCAATAAGAGACAGCTGTTCATAAAATGAAAGCCTGCTCAGGTCGGCGGATATCTTGCAGGCAGACAACGCTTCCTGGTCGAACACGACGGGTATGCCATAGCCTTCAAACAGGGTAATCAGCACTTCCGCGGCGGGTTTCCTGTTGAACACCAGCGGAGCCGGCAGTTTGGTAACCGGCACTGGTTCTTTTACCACCGTTTTAAACATTACCCCCGTTGATTCATTCAGCACAAGCTGCTGGTTCGAGGTTACCAACGTACCGATCGATTCGGTCAGCCTGATACTGCTTTCGTTCACATCCGATCTTTTGCGCACCAGCACATTGCCCTTCATAACCGTAACCACCGTCTGTTTTGCAGACATGCTGATCTCGAAGCTGGTTCCCATCGCTTTTACGATACTGCTTTCTGTATACACAATGAAAGGCTTTGAAGCGTCTTTCCGGATATCGAATATGGCTTTTCCGGTGATGTAAACCACTCTTTTGTCGGGCAGAAAATCACTGGTGTAGCTTAGTTTGCCTCTTGTTTCCAGCAGCACAATACTACCGTCGGGTAAAGTGACCCGCTGAAGCGAATCGGAATGGTTGGTGATCTCGTTCAGGTCGTGCGAATATTCGGCGGCAAATGATTTGTAGGGATTGGTCCGGTGACTGCTCCTGTTGATCAGGTACCAGGTAGAAGCAACGACCACGATGAAGATGGCAACGATCGTAAGCCAGTTGCGCCGGCTGATGACCAGTACGCGGGCCTTCGCCCGGGGCGTGATCAGGTTTCCCTCCGGCAGGGTCATGTTGCGGTTGCTGTAAATGATCCCTTCAATAAGGTCGTTGATCTCGTCTTCCGGCGCCTCTCTTTTGTTCACTGGCAGAGAGTCCACGATGGCGCGGCTGTAGTTGACCAGGGAAGCTTTGTCGGGATTGTAACTGATCCAGTTCAGCCAGAACTTTGTGGAATAGGGATCGTTGTTCAGCACCCATTCCTGGAACGATTTATTAAACACGAAATCCTCCACCGTATTGTATTCTTCCTGTTCCATATCAGTCGTTGCCGAAAAGAGTTTTACGCTGTTTTAAATAATGACCCGTTCTACCGGGCAAAAGTAAAAAATCTGTCGGCGGTATGCCCTGGTAAGATAAGCAGCGTGCATTCTTATCCGTTAGTCCTTGCCCCCATCCGTTTACCAGTCGAGCTTCAGCAGCGATATGCCCTGCCTGGGCAGCGAAACGGTTATCAGCACTGTGCCGCCTTTTACCGTTAGGCTACGTGCGTTCCCTACCGTCTGCAAACCCCCTGCTTTTTCCAGTTCGCTGATCTGCGCTGCAGTTGGCTGCGGCGGCGATCCCATCTTTTTCCACACCTCATACGAGTTGCTGTGCTCCGCATCGATCCGGTACTCGGTGAATTTAACAGATCCCGCAGGCAGTGCGTCGATGGTCACTGACACCGGCTCGCCCGGCGACTGCTCATCTTCATCATGGTAGTTCCAGATCATAACGGCGGCACCTTTCTGATCGCGGGTGGCAAGGCCGCCTATTTCAGTTTGCGAACCCCGCACGCTCGAATCGATGTTGTTCCTGACCGGGTTCATCCGGCTTCCGTCCACTTTCACACGCATGCCCTTCATTTTCCCGAACATCCGGAACACGTTGAGCACCGGCTTGTCGACCCCATTGGTTGCCAGGTCCCTGAATCCATAGAACCAGGGCTGGTTCTCGAATTCAAACGACCACGATACGGCGCCGGCGAAGTTTACGCCGTACTGATCCGCCAGTTCCCATTTGCGGGCGAAAGTTGCGGCGGTGTAGCTTGAATACATGGTTCCGTTGCGGTAGGCGTTCTCCGGGTTGGTGGCCATGCCACAAGCGGCACAACCTTCCGGGTCCGATTCACCGATCACCACGGGCAGGTTCTTTGTTTCGGGGTAGGAGGCAACGATGCCAAAGCCGGTGGAAATGTCACGCAATTGTGGCGACATGTTCATCCTGACCTTTCCATTTACCACCCGTGGAGAGCCTTTTGCATGAAAGAGCACCAGGTCGAGCGGGGCGCCGGTTTTTCCCGTAGCGTAATTGGTATCGGAGATACAGTGTTTGATAAATGCCCGCAACCATTGCACGGCTCCCGGGCTCGATGTACCGGCTATATCCAGTCCGCCTACCCTGGCTGTTGGCAGGGCGCGTTTCACGCCGTCAGCCGCGAAGTCGTATAATTTGAAGAACTCCTGCATGGTGCCTTTCCAGTAGCCGTTCGGTTCGTTCCACACCTCCCAGTACCAGCTTTCCACCTCCGTTTTCCCATATCGCTCCACGCAGTGTTTTACCCAGTTGTAAACCAGGTCGCCCCACTTGCGGTAGTCTTTCGGCGGGTATGCCCAGCCGGTAAATATCTTGCTGTAAGGTTCTCCGGGTTTCCAGTCGTGCTTGTACGGCTCGGGGTGGGTCGACAATGCCTGCGGCATGAAACCGATCTGCGCCAGCGGTTTCATGCCCCTTTGTACATAGGCGTCGAAAATGCTGTCGGTGATCCGCCAGTTGTAGACCGGCACCCCGTTCGCATCTTCCGTATAGGCGTTGGTGGAACCCCATTTCAGTGCGGGTGTGCCATCACCAGTGGTGAGCAGGTTGTGGGTACGCATAAAAACAGGTACCGGGCTCATGGCCGCCAGTTCAGACAGCAGTTTTTTGCCGTCCTTCATATAGGTGTAGTTCGGTTCGTCGTGCCCGAACCAGGCCCAGACGGGTTTGAAGGGTGAGACAGGCTGGCTGAGGTGAACGTTGATCGTTGCAGGAACAGGCTGGCCGTTTACGGCAGCATGGAAGAAAATCAAAACTCCTAAAAGGCAAAAGCAGGATCGTTGCATCATCGTATAAAAATCAGTGCAGGTAACGGGCAGCAATAATAGCGGAGAATTCTCGCTTTCTGCCCGATACCTGCAACTTTTTTATGTGCTAGCGCAAAGTAAGCCGGCCGCCGGGTGCGGCGGCTGTCTGCGGTTTTCTGGGCATTTTCTCATCCCGCTGAGCGGCATTGTACACAAAATCCGCTATGATGGTCGACGCCTGCATAAGGTCTTCCGGGCTGAGGTGGTCGTAGGTGTCCATCGTGCTGTGATGCGTACGGGTATTGTATTCCATGCCATCCTGGATGAACTGGAAAGCCGGGATGTTGTAGCGGTCGAACGACTGGTGGTCGGTGCCGCCTGTGTTTTGCGCGGTAATGGTGGTGGCGCCCAGGTCGTGGAAAGGTTCGAACCATTTGGCGAAGATTGGCTTTATGGCGGTATTGCCCTGGGTGTAGATGCCCCTGATCTTGCCGGTTCCGTTGTCGAGATTGAAGTATACGGACACTTTTTCCCCTTCTGCGTTCGATTTCCGGTTGGCCGTATCCGCGAAATGGTTCTGCACATAGTAGCGGGAGCCATTCAGGCCGCTTTCTTCACCGCCCCACAAGGCAATGCGGATGGTGCGGCGTGGCTGAAAACCTACGGCTTTGAGAATGCGGACGGCTTCCATCATGGTTGCGCAGCCGGCGGCGTTGTCGGTTGCCCCGGTACCGCTGTGCCAGGAATCGAGATGGCCGCCCAGCATCACCAGCTGTTCTTTGAGTTTGGGATCGGTGCCTTTGATCTCGGCCACCACATTGTATCCTTTTGTATCCTTTGTGCTGAAAGAAGTTTTTACATCGATGTCGAGCTTCACCGGAATATTGTGTTTTACGAGGCGATAGATGGAATTGTAATCTTCCACTTCCACTACCATGTCGAGAAAGTTTTCGGGTGAGTTAGCGGCATAAGCACCGCCGCCCTGTACAAAGAGGGTACCGTCGTGGTTTCTGGCAGTTGTGCTCAGTATGGCAACAGCCCCTTCCGCCATAGCAAAGCTGCGGAGCAGGTTGGGATTGAGACCGGGAAATGCACCCCTGCCCCGGCCTCCACCGAACTGGCCCCTGCCCTGCTGCGGATCGGTGGGCGGAACATATTCGCCCATTTTACCGAGCTCCTCGTCGTTGTAGCGGCTGGCATCGGCGCGGTAAGTGGGTTTCAGGGTATCATAGGCCGGTGTGATCAGGATCTTGCCTTTCAGTTTGCCTTTGTAGGTCATCAGTTCAGTGCTGTCTTTGGCTGCCACCATCACCACTTCGGCATTTTTTGCACCGTCGCTTCCTTTGCACTGTGATTTTGGAAAAGCGTTGAGGGGGCGGTAATAAGGCGCTGTGAGTGCGAGGTAGGATTTCTGGAGTTCCCAGCCGCGGCCCCATTCACCCCAGGGTTCGAGCTTGGCGTCCTGCAGACCCCAGCCGGCCAGCTTGTCTTTGGCCCAGCTGGCGGCCTTCATGTAACCCGATGAACCCTGTAAGCGCGGCCCGTTTGCATCGGTGAGGTAAAACACGATATCCATGACCTGGGAATTTTTCAATCCCTCCTGTCGGATTTTCTGAACCATGTCGGTATTTATCTTTTCTTCCTGCGCAAAGGCCTGTTGGAAGCATAGGATTACCAGAAACATGGATAAATTTTTTCTCATGCTTGTAGTTTTAGTCCTCTAAACTAACATAACTCCAATATATGGAAAAATCAAACTTTAAACTTCTACCAGGGAATGCGACAGCGATGGAGATTCCTTGCCGACTTGTTCACCGGCAAAAGAAGAAGCCTATAGAGCTACACCGGGGTGGGTTAGTCTACTGTCTCAGATCAAGCGAATCGGGGATCTCGCCGCATTCGAGCATGGCAGCTTTATATTTTGGATGTTTCTTGCCCATGTAAGGATTTACGATCTCGCTGCTGCTGCTGATCCAGCTGGCGCCTTCGTTATTGAAAGCCATCGGGCAATGCTGAACATAGATCTTCTGCTTGTCGTATTTCACGGTGCGGGCCAGGTGAAACATAGCATCGGAAAGGGTCTCGAACGACCGTTGTTTTTTCTCCCAGTTGCCCTCCGACTGGATCCTGCCTGCGGCGAGCTTAACGGTATCCGCGTATTTTTTTGCGGTACCCCTCTGTGTGCCGGTGGAATCGGTTTTCAACTCTTCCAGTTTTACGCTGCCTGCATCGGCCGACAGCTCCTGCGATGCCGAATTCACCTTTGCCGTGTCATACTCGACAAATGCGTCGCGCAATGAGTAATAGGTAGAGAGCAGGTGGTCGAACGACTGGTTGAAGGCATCCGTGTTTTTGCTTGTGAAAGCCGCAGTTTCTGCGGGGGCTGCCGCGGTTTTATCTGCTTCCTTGTCGGCACCGGTACCGCAGGACGCCAGCAGGCAGAGGGAAAGAAGACCAAGTGAAAAGTTCCGCATGAGAAATTTTCCTCAAAAGTACAGGATAATTGCAAAGCTGCCGGTTTGTGGTAAATTCGCATTTTAAACAGATCTATCCCGCCTTTATGCTATTAGGATTTCAGAATCTAACATTTGAATTTGGTGCGAGAACAATTGTAAGAGACGCGACCTGGCACATCCAGCCCAACGAACGGATCGGACTGATCGGCTACAACGGTACCGGTAAGTCGACCCTGCTCAAACTGATGGTGGGCGATTATAAACCTTCGGAAGGAACCGTCGAAAAAAGCCGGGAAACTTCCATCGGCTATTTTCACCAGGATCTTCTCAGCTTTGATTCGGATGAATCTATCGTGGAAGTGGCCATGCAGGCTTTTGAACGGGTGCTGCACCTGGAAAAACAGATCGAACTGCTGGGAAAACAACTGGAGAAAATGTCGGACGCTTCTTTCCAGGGTGGAAAAGAAGAAGCCATGCTGCATGAATACAGTGACATGCTCCACGAAATGGATGTGCTCGACGGCTATAATATCCGGTATAAAACGGAAGACATCCTGCAGGGGCTCGGTTTCACCAATGCCGACCTCAACCGTCCGTTCAGGGAGTTCAGCGGAGGCTGGCGTATGCGCGTGCTGCTGGCGAAAATGATCCTGCAGGAGCCCGACCTCCTGCTGATGGATGAACCGACGAACCACCTCGACCTTCCCTCCATCGAATGGCTGGAAAAATACCTGCAGCATTTCCGCGGCTCCGTGGTTATCGTATCGCACGATAAATTTTTCCTGAACAGGATGGTCACCAAAGTGGTGGAGCTGTACCAGAAAGAGCTGCATTTTTATTCCGGTAATTATGAATATTACGAAACGGAAAAAGAACTGCGCGTGGAGATGCAGCAGCGGGCTTTCGAAAACCAGCAGGACTATATCCGCCAGCAGGAACGCTTTATAGAACGGTTCAAGGCGAAGGCCAGCAAAGCCGCAGCCGCACAAAGCGCCATGAAACGGCTCGACAAGCTCGAACGCATAGAAGAAACAGGCATCGAACGGCCGAACATACGGATCAATTTCCAGGTCGACAAAATGCCGGGCCGCACCCTGGTGACACTCAACGATGTAAGCAAACAGTTTGGCCCCATCCGCATCCTCGATCATACTTCAGCCGAAATAGACCGCGGCGACAAGATCGCGCTGGTGGGTGCCAATGGCAAAGGAAAATCCACCTTGCTCCGCGTCATTGCCGGAGACGAAGAGTTCGACGGAGAACGCAAGGAAGGCCACAATGTGGACGAAAGCTTTTACGCCCAGCACCAGCTGGAAGCGCTGAATATGAACAATACCGTACTCGATGAGATGAAGCTGTGCGGCAGCCAGAAAACGGATATGGAACTCAGGGCGCTGCTCGGGTGCTTCCTGTTCAGCGGCGATGATGTGGAGAAAAAAGTAAAGGTGCTGAGCGGGGGCGAAAAAGCACGCGTGGCGCTTGCAAAGACCATCGTGAGCAAGGCAAATTTCCTGCTGCTGGATGAGCCGACGAACCACCTGGACATGCACTCCTGCGACCTCCTGATCGAGGCGCTGAACAAGTACGAAGGCAGTTTCATCCTGGTCAGTCACGACCGGTATTTCATTTCCAAAACAGCCAACAAGATCTGGGAGATAGACAATTACCAGATCAAGGAATTCAAAGGAGATTACACCGAGTGGATGCAGTGGAAAGAAAGAATGGGCAAATCCCCGGTTCAGATCCATTCGCTCGAAAAAAAGCAGCCAAAAGAAAAAGAAGCTGCCCTTGTAAGCCAGCCGGAGCCAAAGACACCGGCAGCCGCCAGTCAGCCACCCTCCAATGGAAAAGTGATCAACAAGGAAACAAAAAAAGAACTGCAGAAACAGCAGCGCATCTTCCAGCAGCTGGAAGAGCAGATCGCAGACCTGCAGCAGAAAAAGAAAACCTGGGAGGCCGCCCTGCAGTCGCCCGACATCTACACCGATCCCCGGAAATTTACGCAGACCGAAACATCATATAAAAAAGCCACCCAGGAACTGCAGCTCCTGAACCAGCAGTACGAAAAAGTGTTCGACCAGATCCTGGAACTCGAGAAACATGTAACGGCGTAACAAAACGCCCGTCATCACAATTCTGGCAGAGGCCCGAGGAACCGCGCATCTACGGCAAGCCCGCATTGGAGTGGAACGGCTGGGGACCGTGTTACGCCTTTCAAGAACTTCGCATGCAATGTTGGGAAGGCAAGCCTTGCCGTCTCCTAAAAACAAGGCAGGTCTCTCCTAAAAACAGGATCTTGAAAAAAGCTGTACCTTTTAGGTGCAACAAGTAAAAAGCAGTTCTGTATGAAAATCATCCTGATGACCGCCATCGTCTCTTTCCTCTTCGCAGAAGCCGCCTCGGCGCAAACTATTCAACTGAAAAACGAAAGACCAACCCTGTCAGACAGCATCCTCTACATTGGCATCATGAACAATTTCCGGGTATCAAATCTCCCCGCCGGTACCACCATCGGCTCAGAGACAGTGTTCTGCAGGCTTGAGGGAAAGAAGCTTCTACTTATGGCAGAGAGGGTTGGAGAAACAGACATCTTATTTCGCACTTCTTCCGGCGCTGTTTTCGGCAAAAAACACTTTACGGTAAAAAGACTACCCAATCCGTTTGCAATGGGTGATAGACGTGTCAACAACCGGTATACGAGTGTCTTTACAGGCTCGGCTATGTAATGATCCCTGCTTCGTCTGCAGGCAGCAACCCTCATCGCGCTTACGAGCAAACGAAATCACTGCTTTTCAAAAAGGATCTGATCCAGCGTGTATCTGCTGTGTGGAGTGGTAACGACGCCGCGGCAGGCGAAGCCTACTACGATGAGAGGGACAAGAATAAAAAAAAGCACAGCGGAATCGGTCAAATGATACTTATTCGAGCGCTTTCCGGAAACCTTATAAACTGATGGCTTGTTTGCAAGCTGCGGTTGAGATCCTGAGAACCGGATGTAGGGGTTAAAGTGCGTCCGCTGTGCCATGCGTTAAAAGTAGATTGAGGCATACGATCATAAAACCCCACTTATGGGGTATCTTCCTCCTGCTGTTAAACAGTGAACGGTTCTACCTGACCTTGGCCAGTAACCGCTCTTTTTCTATATTCCCCTAAATGACTGCCATGCATCCCATTGATCTTTTCGGACAATACGCTAAAACCTACATGGCATCGGTCGATCATGAACCTGTGTCTCCCTCCACAGACCGGGTCGAGGCACTGGAAAAGTTTGACACACCGCTGCAGGAAGATCCAGTAGAAGCAAACGAGGTGCTGGGCCTCCTGCATGGATCCGGATCGCCCGCCACCGTTAAATCAACCGGCGGACGCTATTTTGGTTTTGTGAATGGAGGCAGCCTGCCCGCTGCGCTGTTATCAAAAATGATGTGTACCGTGTGGGACCAGAACGCGGCGATGTCCGTAATGTCGCCAGTGGCAGCCAGGCTGGAAGAAATTGCAGGCAAATGGCTGCTCGAACTTTTTGGCCTGCCTGCGGAGAGCGGGTTTGGGTTTGTAACCGGCGATACAATGGCCAATTTTACGGCACTGGCCGCGGCAAGGCATCAGCTGCTGGAAAACGCAGGCTGGGATGTAGAAGCAAAAGGATTGTTCCATGCGCCGGAAATAAAGATCATTGTCGGAGACGAAGTGCATGTGAGCGTATTGAAGGCGCTCAGCATGCTCGGGCTGGGCAGAGACCGCCACACGCGTGTTCCGTGCGACGGCCAGGGCAGAATGATCGCCAACAGCATCTCCCTGACCGATGAGCCAACGATCATCTGCGTGCAGGCCGGCAATGTGAACACCGGCTCTTTTGACCCGATGGCCGAGATATGCGACCGCTTTAAAAACAAGCAGGTATGGATACACGTAGATGCAGCGTTTGGTTTATGGGCAGCCGCCTCGCCTGAAAAAAAGCATTTTGCCGAAGGCATCGAAAGGGCCGATTCATGGGCCACTGATGCGCATAAGTGGCTCAACGTACCCTACGACAGCGGCATCGTGTTTGTGCGGGAGAAGGCATCACTTTTTGCGGCGATGTCGGCCACTGCAGCCCACCTGCCCATGAGCGCCACCCGCGAACCATTGCAGTACGTCCCCGAAATGTCGCGGGAAGCCCGGGGTATTCCGGTTTGGGCGGCCTTAAAATCGCTGGGCAGAAAGAGACTGGCGGAGATGATCGAACGACATTGCAGACAGGCTATGCTGTTCTCTGAATTGCTGGCTGCGGAAGGAGCGTTTATTTTGAATACGGTGGTGCTCAACCAGGTGCTGGTAAGTTTCGCGACAAGGGAGCAGACGCTGCAGGTGATCAGCAAGGTTCAGCAGGCCGGTGAGTGCTGGTGCGGAGGTACCATATGGCAGGGCAACACCGCCATGCGCATCAGCGTGAGCTCATGGGTGACCACGGATGAAGATATCCGGAGGGCAGCCGGATCTGTAATAGCCATTGCAAAAGCGGAGCAGGCGCTTTCGCAGTACAATCAGGCCGGATCGTAAATATCAGGAGTGAACCGGACTTGCTGCTGCGTTCCTGTAATAGATGATCAGTTTGTCGGCCAACCGGTCCAGTTCATCGGTCGCTTCTTTCAGCATTCTTCTCATAACCTGCAGTCCTTCCTCCGGACGGCACAACCGCAACTCGCGGCAGAAATCATCGTTCTCCCGGATGCTTCTGCTGTATTTTTCAACAAACTCTGCCGGACTGTACCAGTTTTCAGACTGCGGATGATAGATCCATAAACTCTTCTGTTCTGCTTCCTCAAGTATTGCTGCCCACCGGCGGTCGGGCAAGGGGGCGTGATTGCGGAAGGGACTCGCCGGATCAGGGTGCAGGTTTTCTGTTTCGGACATGCTGGTAGGTTTTGCCCGAAATTGCTAATAATTTTGGATAATTACTAATTTATTTATCCAGCCCCGTTGGAACATCCTGACTCCTTTTTTGAACAGAAAAAGCGCCGCGGCAAATACATGCCGCAGCGCTTTTATACAAGGAATCCCTGTCGAACTGTCTGCTTAATCGGTGATTCCGGTCTTTTATACCATTTTGAGGTATTCCTGTAAAGTGATCCTGCCCTGGGAAAGCTGATTATATAACTGATCTTTTGTTAAGTTCGCTTTTTTAGCCGTCCTGACCAGTTCCCTGTCGAAAAACAGCTCGCTGATGATTGATTTCATGGTAGTCATAGTATAATATTTAGTACACCGTACGGGAATCGAACCCGTAGCTGAACAGGCTGACCTGTTTCTTTTCCGTCAAACCGGGTAAATGATGTTGGATTCAGTCCGCGCTGGCACAGGCCATCCAACCATTTCACACAGCAAGAATATACCAGCCGTACATCGTTAAACAAAACATCTCCGTCATCTTCCTGAAAAGCAGGAAAATTTCCCCTGCTTTGGCCCTGGGCCGGACGATTTGCTATTGCCGCCATTGGAGTGTTCTTTGAGAAGCTTCTGTTAATGATCTTAAATCAATGTGTAATTTTTACACATTGCAAATGTACAACCTTTTCTCATACCTCCAACCCCTTTCCGGCATTTTATCGATTCCTTAGGATATGTCGTCACCCGCCTGTCCTGATTGTGGGGTGAGCCTGACTTGGGGTCGCTTATACCAGCAGCGTGCCGCCGTCTATAACCAGCGACTAACCGGTCGAGTACAACTGTTGCATCAGGTACAGGAATCCGGCTGCTACATCTTCTGCTTCCCCTACCCTGTTCAGAAGCACACTGCTCGCCAGGGAGTTGTACATAGCGTTGCAGTCTGCTTCTGCCATACTGCTCCACAGTTCCGTCCGGATCACGCCCGGTACCACACAGTTCACCCGTACAGGCGCCAGTTCCACCGCCAAGGCACGCGTGAATCCTTCAACAGCTCCACAGATCGCGGAAGCCACCGACCATCCTTTTCCGGGCCGCATACTGGCCGTGCCGCTCATAAGCGAGACAGAGCCGCCAGGCCGGATGTGCGGGGTGGCCCACATCACCGCTGCCAGCGCGCCCCAGAACCGAAGGGTGAAAAAATCGCGGGTGGCGGCAAGGTCTGTCTCTGCGATCAGTTTAAGGTTCAGGTTTTCACCTGCGGTGTAAACCAGGTGATCGAACGAACCCAACCGGCCGAACAGTCCGCGTACTTCTTCTTCGATGCGCAGATCAACCGCATGACCTTCCATGCCAGGCGGCAATTTCTACCCTGCCGCAGTTATCCGTTCCTGACTGCCTGAAACTATTACCACCGCAGCCTCTTCCGCTGCCGCCGCACGGGCGGTTGCAAAGCCCAGTCCCGAACTGCCACCCAGTACCACAATGCGTTTGCCCGATAAGGAATGATCCGGATTTGCCATTTTGCTGTGATTTGTTGAACGGCAAAGTTCCTGCGCCCACGGCAGGGCAGACTTAACAAATGGTAAAAAACGCTGGTCAGTCTGGTCAAAAGAGGCTTTTGCGGATGCGGCTGAGAGATTGGGAAGTGATACCAAGATAAGAAGCAACATCGGTTAATGGTACCCGTAAGGCAATGTCGGGCTGGCAGATCATGAAAAGACGGTACCGGCTGACGGCATCAAGTCCGAGATAGGCGTTCCTGATATCGATCTTGTCGAGCAGCGCCTGTGCGGTAATGCGATGGATCAGGGGCTGCAGATAAGGAAGCTGCTGAAAAAGCCCGTTAACGCCGGGCGGCTGATGGCCAGTGTCTCCACATCACAGGCAGCCTGTATGCGTTCATAGGCCGCAGTGTTGTTTTTCTTCCCAGGCATCCATGATCAGTTGCGCATCTTTTTCCGGCAGATCCTATAGAGTGAGAGATATGCGAGGAACTTCTTTTTCATGAGAGAATGGACTTCGTATGCATATAGCCGTTGGAAGGATAGGGTCAGATGGCATTTTCCATCCGGGAGTATTTCTTCACGTCGTGGGTCCTGCGCTTGCTGTTGAGGTATTTTTCCTTGATCACTTCGCTCATTGATTTATCGTGCACCTTGCTTTCCACCCACGACACCACATCAAGATAGGCAAAGGCCCGGGTTTCGAACCGGCTTTTTTCGTACTGCTTGATCTTGTGCAGGAAGCTGACCAGTTCGGGTTTCAGCTTGTGGCGGGAGATGCGGAATGAGTTGCGCAGGAACTTGAACATTTCTTCTTCGATCACTGTCAGGTTCTCCATCTTGGCCATGAAACGGTAGACCGATCGGGTAAGCGATTCGATGATCTGGAAATTGTTCAGCTCATAATGGGCCATGAGGTGAAGCAGCCGGGCATAACACTGCAGATCGTACCGCAGGTCTACGCGGTCATTAATGATCTTATTGAGGTAATCTATGCATTCATCGTATTTTTCGCTGCCGAAAAAAAGCGTGGCGATCTTGTAATTGAGTACCATTACCCGGTGTTCGTCTACAAAAAGGTCATACTGCTTCAGCTTATCCACAATGCCGGGAACGAGGGACAGTCCTTCCTTGAACGTACCGGTAATAAAATGCTGGTTGATCTTTGCACTCACGATATAAACGTAAGTCTGGATTCGGAAGTTATCGTGCTGCTGCACCCTGTCGGTCTGCGCCAGTTCTTCGAACTTCAGGAGGGTGGTTTCAAAACGCCGGAAATTCCGCAGGTCGAAATGGGCGTTGAGCAGGCTGTGCAGTCCTTTGATGTAATGCCCGGTCTCCACGCGCACCATAAGGGGCTGTTCGTCGAACAGGTCAACCCATTTTTGGGTGTAGCGGTAATACATCAAAAAATCCTGGCGGATAAAGGCGTACCAGCAATAGCTCTGGTACAGGTACAGCCGTTCGTAAAAACCGGTCTGCGACCAGGCGGTAGCCGGCAGGTTGTCTTTCAGGAACTGCTTCACGCCGCTTTCGTCTTTTTCGTTGCGGGCATGGCCATGCCGGATGTACCAGCTGTACAGCTGGAGGGCCAGGTTGGAGAGCCGCGCCACCATATCGATCTTGCTGCTGACCTCGAGGGCTTCGGCAGAAAGTTTTTCCGCCCGGTCCTGCATGCTGCGCGTGATGTGCAGGGTCTCGATCCTTTTTTCCAGGGCGATGATCTGGGTGAGGAAGTTGAACTTCTGGTTTGCCTTGGCGATCTCTTTTGCGCGGTCGAGGATGCGGAGGCTTTGGATGAAAAGTCCTTTTTTATAGAGGATGTGCGCGTAATCGAATTGCTCGTTGAGCTGGAGGTCGATGCTTTCGGCGCTTTTCAGCAGGCGGAGGCTGGCGAGCAACTGTTTGTAGAGATGTGCTTTGAGATTGGAGAGCTGCGGTTTTTCAATGCCCGGCAACTTTTTAAGCAGTAGTTTTTCATCGTACTCTTTCAGCTTGTCGAGCGCATCGAAGAGCTGTACGATCTTCAGGTCTTCCTTCGCTGAGCTCCGTTTGATATACAGTTTAAAATGCCTCTTTTCGGACTTTTCAAGTGAACAGATTAGCTGAAATAATATATCTGAAAACCGGTTGGACATAATAATTAATCTATCCTGAAACCCGCCACTGGAAAGCATTATGTCAAAACAAGGAAGATTTTGACATAATATGAGGCTTCAAATTATGATTACAAAGATATTCTAAACCGGGGTATTTTTGAAGAGGAATTAAAAATAGAGGTTTTCATACAGGCAAGCAATCGTTGAGGCAGACAGTTCGTTAAAAGCTTGAGTTCGAAAGATGCTGCAACAGATACAGCTAAGAGATTAGAATCTACATTTTTTTCATATGGCAAGCAATCGTTAAAAGCTGCTCCGTTTCCACGGAGGGGCTTTTTTTTGTACGTGCAAAGTACTAAAGAAATAAATGAAATAACAATTATTTAGCGCTTATTTTTTTGCAATAAAAAAAGGATGAGTTTGAAACTCATCCTTCTATTCATTTACATGTGGAAAGAAAAACTGCCAGTGATGCTGTCACTATTCACTTCCTTCCAGTTTCACGATCTTGTTGTACAGGCCAAGCAGTAAAAAGGGCGCGGCCCATTGTCCTACAAACTGGCTGTTTTCTTTTTTACCGGTAAGCTGCATGGTCAGTGAAATTGCCATCGAACCTAAAGCAGCCCAAAGAAATAGATCTGAAGGAATTTTGGCGGTCTGTTGTTCTATTGCTTTTGCAACCTGTCCTTCCTTGTGCTCGGGATTGTTATTGGTGCTCATGTTGTAACCCTCCTGGATGTTTTAATGATTAGATATGGTTACAATTTTCAATTTTCCTGCCAGAGCCTTTGCCGAAACAGGTGTTTAAACTTATCAGGTAAATAGCAGGGTTAAATCTCAACAGTCCTCTTCTCCGCTGTTCCTTCCATCTGCATACACGGCGGATCAAATATTTTTCGTGTAGTCGATTCCTCACTCTGAGAATGCAAAAGACCGGGCCGGAACAAGACTACCGGGCAGCATCAGCCGGCTTCACATCGATCTGCCTGATGATGTTGGTCACTTCCGTTTCGGTGTCACGCAGCTTCGACTGGCAGAAAGCGATCAGTTCCGAAGCCCGCTTTACCCTGGCTGCGAGCACATCGATCGGCACTGATTCGGATTCAATCTCTTCCGATATCTTCTGCAATTCCTTAAACGCAGCATCATAGGTCAGATTCTCCATCGGGTTCATTTTTAGCAGTAACGGTGGCAGTAAGACTGGCGTCGGGCAGCCGGATCGTGATCTCTGCGCCGAGTGGTATTTCCTTTCCCGCGGGGGTAATGTTTCCTTTATAATACACGAGGGCAAACCCTTTCTTTACCAGGTTCGCGGGATCCATCAAACGGGTAACCGCACGGAAATGTTCCAGCCGGTTATCCAGTTTCTGTAGCAGCAGCCGGGAGAACAATGAAATATTGCCGGAGACCGTGCCCAACTCATAAGTATGCCGCCGGATAGTTGTTTCCGGTACCGTGGTGATCTGGCAGGAAAGTCCTGACAGCCGGTTCCTTTCTGTCAGGAACCTCACCTTCACCAGGTGGCCCAGGTTCTGCTGCATGCACGACAACCGGTCGTTGTGCGAAACGGTGGTATTCCTGATCCGGCTGACCAGCTGCATGTTTAGGGAAGACAGTTTTTTCTGGCAGCTGGTGATGCATTGCTGCGATTTGATGATGATGGTCTTCTGGGCTTCCAGGATCTTTTCCTCAAAACCCCGGTTATGCGCCACGATCATTTCGGCCGCTTTGGTCGGCGTTTTAGTGCACATATTGGCCATAAGGTCAACGATCGTCTCATCTTTGTGATGGCCGATGCCGGTGATCACGGGAATGGGGAACTTGGCCACCACCCTGCCGAGCTTGAAGTGATCGAACAACAGAAAATCGGTCTGTGCGCCGCCACCCCTGATCAGCACTACCGCATCGTAGGCGATCTTGGAATGAAAAATGTCAAGAAAGCGGTCGTGCACCAGTTCTGCGTTGGCTTCCCCCTGCACCACCGTATAATAGTAGTCGATCGAAAAGCGGTAGTTGAACTGGTTGGTTTCGAGGGTATGGATAAAATCCTGCAGCCCGGCGGAAGAGCTGGATGAAATGACTGCGATCTTCTGGATCACGCAGTTGATGCAAAGCTGGCTGTTGCGGGTTACATAGCGGCCATCGACTTTTGCAATAAATTCACTGCAAAGACTGAGCAGGCGCTGCAGGGTCTCCTGCTTCTGCTGCTCCATCAGCCCGATCGTAAACGCCGGATCCACATCGCAGAGGTTCAGCCGCAACCCGTACAGCGGACTGTACGTCACCTTCAGCTGCATCAGTACGTTGAGGCCCGTTTTGAAACGCTGGCCGGTAACCTCTTCAAAATTCCGGATGCGTGATGCAACCGAGCGCCAGGCGTTGCAGCTCAGTTTTGCCACCAGGTTGCCCGTCGTTTTGTCCTTTTCCACCAGATCGAAAAAATGGCTGTCGCTGTCTTCGCGGTAGCGGTGATCGCTGATCTCCGCCACCACCCAGTACAGGCGCGAAGCAAAAGCATCCTTGAGCACGCCCTGGATGTCGCTCGAGAGCTGCGATAACCTGATATGTTTTTGTTCTACAGCCTGTAGCATGTTTTATTTTTCAAGAACAGATTCTTCACTAATTGTATTGCCTTCCTCCGAAAGAATCTACGACCCAAAATCCGTTTCGTATTCATATACCAGTATGTGAAACGAACAGCTAACAGATCATCTCCGGTGCCCTGTCGGCCCGCCGCTCCTGCTGCCAGCGCAGCCGGTAGGCGTTCATGGCTGTGTTGCCCAGCTTTTTGATGAGGCTCCAGTTTGCAATGATGCCGACGGGTGCACCGATCACGGGCACCAGCTGCGCCATCTTTGCAATATCGATATAATCCCGGTATTCCTGCTGAAAAGAGCGCCAGTCGAACTGCTGGATATCATCCGGCAGTTCGCGCAAAGTGGCCTCCCAGCCTGCCACATGCCTGAACACTTCGTTCCGTTTCTGCTGACTCGAAAAGGCAAGTTGAAATATATACAGGATGAAGACCCTTTCCTTGTAATCGTTGACCGAATAGCCATACAGCGAAGCGATATCGAACAGGAGCTTGATCTTTATGGCCAGGAGCAACGGAAAATCGGCCATGCCCAGCAGGATGCCGCCGGCACCGGTGATGCCGCCTTCGGCAGCGGCCGTAGTGCGGTAGATCAGGATGCGCTGCCGGATGCTGGTTTCGCGTTCTTCAAGCGACAGCAGCCGGCCGGGTTTGGCCGTCGTGATCCTCGACCCGAACAATACGCCCCTGACCATTTGCTTGATGGCGGTGGTGATCACCTGGTGTACTTTTTCCGGGATGATCCTGTTAAAACGGACCTGTATTTTTTGGGTCAGGCGGTTCACCAGCGAAGGTTTCCGCTGCATTTTTTGTTCCCACACCCCAAGTTCCTGCAGGGCCTGCTGTTCGTATGGAGATGGCGTGTTCAAGTCTTCCCATAAAGATAACAAGGAATAATTTTTTTTTACGACAGATTATTTTGCTAACCTTTGCATCTCCCCAACATGTACGGTTATGAACATCTGATTTCCATCCTGTAAAAGGATTTTGTCTTTCTTCCCCATCCGGGGTTTCTTTCCATTGCCACTTTTTATTGTATCCCTTAACCTGACATTTTATGGCAGTAACCCAACCAACTACCACAAGAAGCTTTTTGTCTGTACTGACGCAGCTTAAAAACGCCGTCAAAGGCGAACAGCATGATTATACATCGGGCAGCATCCGCAAAGCGGTTGTGCTGCTTGCCATTCCCATGATCCTGGAGACCTCGCTCGAATCTGTTTTTGCCGTCGTCGATATTTTTTTCATCGGCAAACTGGGCAACAACGCGATCTCGGCGGTAGGCCTCACCGAATCTGTGCTTACCATGGTATATTCGGTGGGCGTAGGACTCAGCATCGGAGCCACCGCCCTGGTGTCGCGCCGCATCGGGGAGAAAAAACCGGAAGAAGCCAGCAGAACGGCTGTGCAGGCCATCATGTTCTCCTTCTTCGCAGCCATACTGATCAGCGCGGCCGGACTGATATTCTCAAGAACTATCCTCAATTTTATGGGGGCTTCGCAGGCGATCATTGCAGAAGGCATCTCTTACACGCGCCTGATCTTTGCCAGCGGCATTTTTATTGTCTTTCTTTTTCTCATCAACGGTATTTTCCGCGGCGCCGGCGACGCGGCGCTGGCCATGCGTTCACTCTGGCTTGCCAACACCATCAACATAGTTCTCTGTCCACTGCTTATTTATGGCATCGGCCCCTTGAAAGGAATGGGCATCACCGGCGCGGCGCTTGCCACCACCATCGGCCGTGGCACCGGCGTCTGTTACCAGACCTATCACCTGCTGAAGGGAAAAGGTGTGATCAAGATCAGGCGGTCTTATTTCGAGCCCGATAAGGCGGTACTGCGTTCCTTTTTTGCAATTTCTAAAACTGCGACCCTCCAGTTCCTGATCGCATCTGCCAGCTGGACCTTCCTCGCCCGTATCATGGCAGGTTTTGGCAGCGTGGCGGTGGCGGGGTATACGATCGGCATCCGCATCTTTGTTTTTTTTATACTGCCTGCGGCGGGGTTAAGTAATGCAGCCGCCACCCTGGTCGGACAAAACCTGGGTGCAAACCAGCCGGAACGTGCGGAGAAATCGGTGTGGACGGCCGCAAAATTCAATGTCATATTCATGCTGGTGGTGAGCCTGCTGTTTTTCTTTGGCGCCAACGGGCTGACGGGCATTATGACCAATGACACAGGGGTGCAGGAAGTGGCGAGCCAGGCCCTCCGGATCATCGGCATCGGCAGCATTTTTTACGGGATCGGCATGGTGGTCACCAGCTCGTTCAACGGAGCAGGCGACACCAAAACACCTACCTGGATCAACCTGCTCTGGTTCTGGGCTTTTCAGATCCCTGTGGCCTATTTGCTGGCCGTGGTGCTCAAACTCGGATCCAACGGTGTTTTCATATCTGTGATCACCACTGAAATATTCATTACCATCACCGCCGTCATCATTTTCAGAAAAGGCAAATGGAAACTCCTGAAAGTATAGCCGGGTTATAAGAGTACTGACCTGTTCCGACCGGCAAGCAGGAAGCGCTTCGCTCCTGTTTGCCGGCTTTTTCATAATCACACTGCTCCGCAACGCATATCAGCAGGAGCTCGTGATGAAGCACATGCGATAAAATTCTTATATTTCATTATGAATTATATCGACTCCAACAGGCTGCGGCAGATATCTTTCATTGCCATCGTACTGTTGCTCGGATACACACTCCTTATGGAGCTTAAACCGTTTATTCCAGCGTTTCACCATTCCTGTAGTACTGGGCGCCACCTTCAATACCATCGCCTCCATTGCCATGCTTTACTTCATGCTTTATTTTATGCTGACCAATGGCAGGGCCATGGAAAAGGCCATTGCTTCTTTTGTGCCGATGGGTGATGAGAATACGAACAAGGTAGGCCGCGAACTCAACAACCTCGTGGTGTCGAACGCGATCGGCATTCCGCTGATCGCCCTGTTGCAGGGCATTGTAGGACTGATCGGTTACTTCATCATCGGGGTACGAGATCCGTTGTTTTGGTTTGTGGTAACCTGCATCACTTCCATGCTGCCGGTAGTGGGGGCCGCCATGGCTTATGTGCCGATCTCGATCATCTTTTTCGCCCAGAACAACTACCTCCGCAGGGCCCTGATGCTTGGCTATGGCTTCGGGATCATCGGGCTGGTAGACAATGTTTTCCGCATTACGCTGCAACGACGGATTGGCGACACGCATCCACTGGTCACCATCCTCGGAGTCATTGCCGGTGTAAACCTGTTTGGATTTATCGGACTGATCTTCGGTCCTATCCTTATTTCACTGTTTGTATTGCTGATCCGGATCTATTCACTCGAATTTGCACAGAACCCTGTTTCCCGAAACTCCCGGCCCCTCTAAGCTGATCTTCCCTTCTTCCTATTGCCATCTGACAGGCCTTTAACGATTCTTTAAGAAAGATGGGGAACCATGTTCCGTTTTAGCTGTTAT
Source organism: Chitinophagaceae bacterium (assembly GCA_965200945.1). Taxonomy (GTDB): domain Bacteria; phylum Bacteroidota; class Bacteroidia; order Chitinophagales; family Chitinophagaceae; genus JADCRZ01. The sequence goes on along the minus strand of OZ241749.1, from coordinate 5,765,392 downwards.
AGAGCGTCCCGGCTAGTCATATATAATTTTATGTATATTGCCGCATAAGTGAAATAATTTAGGTTATGCGTCGTTTATAGCTGGAATTTTTACATTATGCAAAAACTGATCACACGCCTCTTTATTGGTGTTGCCCTTTTCACGGCTTTTTCCTGGATTCCCAAGAAACCTTCGGCCGGCAGAAGAGCGTTGAAACCGGCTGTTGTCCGTTCTGCTCCCAACTTCTCCCTTTCCCTGCAGAAAGAATGCGATATGCTGTATGATTCCCTGCAGTTGGGCGGATCAGGACTGAGTGAAGCTGCGCTGGAATATGCCATGAAAGGTTATCAGTACCTGCAGGGCAAAGGCATGGTAGTAAAAGATGTGCTTTCTATCTGCGATTTCAGCCAGTCATCACGCAACAAACGGTTGTATATCATCGACCTGGCCAACAAAAAACTTCTTTTCAATACATACGTCGCCCATGGAAGAAATTCTGGGGCCGAGTATGCCACTTCTTTTTCCAACAAAGCCGAGTCGCTGAAAAGCAGCCTGGGATTTTATGTTACGCAGGGAACCTATATCGGAAGCCATGGCCTGTCCCTGAAAATCACCGGCGTGGAAAAAGGGTTCAACGACAATGCCCTCAACCGCAATATTGTGATCCACGGCTGCGAATACACCGCCGATCCGTTTATCCGCAGCAACAGCTACTGCGGAAGAAGCTATGGCTGTCCGGCCGTTCCTTCACAGGTGTCATACGATATCATTGAAGCCGTAAAAGATGGCAGCTGCCTGTTTATTTATCATCCGTCGGCCGCCAACTACCTGGTGAAATCATCCATCCTTCACAGTTGAGTCTGGGCGGGCAATCCCTTCCGGATCACTTCTTTTTTTCCCGTCCCGTTTCTCTCCTGATTGCTTACTTTAAGGCCCTCTTAGTAGAATAATGTCCTCACTGACCGGCATTATTGCAGTGCTCTCATGTTCTTTACCGGCGGGTATATGATTTGTAATCATACCTCTACTAAAGTTCATGTTTTGAAGAAAAAGATTTTGATAACCGACGATGATACTGGGGTACAAGATATCTTCAGGCTGATACTGGAAAAAGCGGGTTATGAAGTGGTCATAAACGACAATGGCCAGGATATCCTCGATGACAGATACGATATACCACACATATTCCTGCTCGATAAACAGCTGTCAGGTATCGACGGCATCGACATCTGTAAACATTTGAAAACCCATGACACAACCAGAAACATCCCGGTGATCATGATATCAGCCTCGCCCGGGTTTGCCCCCCTGGCCATTACTGCAGGAGCCGATGATTGCCTCGAAAAGCCTTTCCAGATGAAAGACCTGCTTTCAAAAGTAGAACGGCTCCTGAACAGCCAGCGTGCGATGAACCAACCCCATTGAGCGGCTGCTCAAATTTCATTCATCCTTTTTGTGTTGGATATTAAGCCTGTTAATCTCTGTCAGCTCCGTGGCAGATAGCAGCTTTGGTCCACTCCTCTTTCATGCACCTCTCCGGCTTCGCGCCGTGTGCGCATCCCACGTCCCTGTCCGTTTTCCGTCCGAAGAAAAATGGATTAACTTCTCCGTAAATTGAGCGGTCATTTGACAGGTCGGTTCAATAGTTGTCCGGAAAGTACTGGTACGGTAGCGATTCGCTGACCCCGCTTCTGGCTGCCCCCTGCAATCGAAACAGCAAACAACACCGATGAAAAAACAATTAGCACTGGCGTCCCTTTTCCTCCTTTTCATTGGCCTGCGATCACCGGCCCAGGTGAAATGGCCGGCCATTACACAGACCATGAAACCCTGGACACGCTGGTGGTGGGAAGGAAGCGCCGTGAATAAGACCGACCTTACCGCAGCCATGCAGAAATACAGGGACGCCGGTCTGGGGGGATTGGAAATTACACCGATCTATGGTGTGCGTGGACATGAAAAAGAGTTCATCCCATTTCTTTCAACACAGTGGATGGCGATGCTCGAATACACGCTGCAGGAAGGAAAACGACTGAACCTGGGCATTGATCTGGCCAACGCCACCGGCTGGCCTTTCGGTGGGCCCTGGGTAACACCGAAAGATGCCTGTAAGAACATCAATTTGAAAACTTACACCCTTGCAGGCGGCGCATCCCTGAAAGAACCGGTCACCTTCATCCAGCAGCCCATGGTCAGAACCACCGGTAACAAACAGGTTGACATCAAATCGCTCTCTTACCCGATAGCCACGAATCAGAACATGCAGGAATACGCTTTCGACCAGGTCCGTTATGAAATGAAGCTGCCGCTCACCCTGCTGATGGCGTATTCATCGAAAGGCGATACGCTCAACCTGACGAACAAGGTGGATGCCACCGGCCAACTGGCCTGGACGGCCCCTGCCGGCATGCAATGGACGCTGTATGCCCTGTTCCAGGGATGGCATGGCAAGATCGTGGAACGCGCGGCGCCGGGAGGCGAAGGCGATGTGATCGATCATTTTTCTTCCACCGCCCTCGCGCACTACCTCAACCGGTTCGATCAGGCTTTTGCAGGCCATACCCTCAGCGGCATACGTGCCGTGTTCAACGATTCCTACGAAGTGGATGATGCAAGGGGCCAGTCGAACTGGACACCCGATCTTCTGCAGCAGTTTCAGCGGAAACGGGGATACGACCTGCGTACAGAACTGCCCGCGCTCTTTGTAAAGGACAGCTCCGACAAACACACCCGGGTACTCAGCGATTACCGCCAGACCATCTCCGAACTGCTGCTGGAAAAGTTCACCCGGCCCTGGCATGAATGGTCACGCAACAAAGGCTTCCTCGTGAGGAACCAATCGCACGGCTCGCCTGCCAATATACTGGACCTGTATGCTGCCATCGATATTCCGGAGACGGAGGGCACCGACATTCTCCGGTTCAAATTCGCCACATCTGCCGCGCATGTCACCGGCAAACCGCTGGCCTCTTCCGAATCGGCCACCTGGCTCAACGAGCATTTCCAGTCATCGCTTGGCGATGTGAAACAGGCGCTGGACAAATATTTTATCGGTGGCGTGAACCACATTTTTTACCATGGCACCAACTACTCGCCCCAGCATGAGGCCTGGCCGGGATGGCTTTTTTATGCCGCCGTTCATTTTACGCCAGCCAATCCATTCTGGAAAGATTTTGGCGTACTGAACCGTTATGTGGCCCGCACCCAGTCGTTTCTGCAGCGCGGCCGGTCAGACAACGACATCCTTGTGTATTTTCCTTTCAGCGATGCGCTGAACCAGCCGGGACGTGATATGCTGCTGCATTTCGATGGCATGGAAGGATTCGAAAAAACGGTGTTTCATTCCGCGGCCGATACCATGCTGCACAGCGGCTTCTCTTTCGACCTGATCTCCGACAAACAAATACAGGACCTGAAAGTGGCTGGCAACGCGCTGCAGACCGGCGGGGGAAATTACACAACCCTCCTGTTTTGCGACAGCCACCAGCTTCCGCTGGAAACCTACTGGAAAATGATGCAGCTTGTACAACAGGGAGCCACGCTAGTCTTCCTCAACAAGGTGCCCACTGACGTGCCGGGCTACAGCAGCCTGGAACAAAGAAGGTCGGCCGTAAAAGCCCTGATGCAGGAATTGTCATTTTCAGCTACCGAAAACAGCACTGTAAAAAAAGCGGTGCTTGGCAAAGGAGCCGTACTGCAGGGCGACGACCTCTTTGCGCTGCTATCTTATGCAAAAGCCCGCAAGGAAGAGATGACGGCACAGGGGCTCCTGTTTGTACGGAGAGCTTATGCAGGAGGACATTATTATTTTATCAAAAACCCCGGCATGAAAAAGATCGAAGACTGGGTCGCCCTGCAAACGCGGGAGGCTCATGCGCTGCTGTTCGATCCTATGTTTCAGCGGGCAGGTGTGGCAAGAACCCGAGCGGGGAAAGGGGGAGCGCTTGAGGTTTTTCTGCAACTGATGCCCGGCGAAAGCCGCATCGTGCAAACCTCCGCCGCCCTTGTTCAGGGAAACCCATATCAGTATCCCAAAACTGACGGAGAGGCACAGCCGGTCGCCGGCAACTGGCAGCTGACTTTTCTGGATGGCGGGCCGGTACTCCCCGCTCCTACCGAACTCAAGGCTCCCGGATCATGGACCGACTTACCGGGCGACGAAACAAAGAGATTCAGTGGAACAGCCGCTTACAGGATCGAACTGAAAAAGCCTGCCGGCAAGGCCGCCGCGTGGCTGCTCGACCTGGGCGACGTAGGTGAGAGCGCAGAGGTCATTCTCAACGGCAAAGCGCTCGACACCCTCATCGGCCCCATCTACCAGCTTTATATACCCGATGCGTTGCTTCTTACCCAGAACTGGCTTGAGATCCGTGTCACCAACGGGATGGCCAACCGCATCGCCGACCTCGATAAAAAAGGGGTGCAGTGGAAGAAATTTTACAACACAAATTTCCCGTCGCGCTTTTCGCAGAACCGGGGCGCGAACGGGCTGTTCGATGCTTCCAAGTGGCAGCCGAAACCTTCCGGGTTGTTCGGCCCGGTGACGATCACCGCGGTGAAATATGAATAAAGTGAGAAAAGATCGCTGTTAGAAGGCCGGACACTTCACGCCTTTGTCGCGGTCCCTTCCGGCATTGCGGCCCGGCCGGATGATAAAAGCAAGATAACCGCCGCCGGTCTGCGTTTTGTTATCGGCAAAAAGACTGGCCAGGTTGTGCACGCCCAGCAGCAACGGCCCGGCCCGCAGCGCCCCTCCTACCCAAAGCTGGTTGTGCGTGTTGTACAAGACGGGCATGTACGCTCCGAACCTGCGTGTTTCCCACCGGGGGGTCACGGATACAATATTCATCTCATTCACAAAAGGCGCGTCGTGCACGGCAAACAGCGACAGATTGAGAGAAACTTCTGCGTTCACAAAAAAATGTTCCGAGAAACTTCTGTCTGCGTTCAGGACCAGCCGGGCGGGCTCGTTGATAAAAAAGTTGCCGGTCAGCGGCTGCAGGTTGTTCACAATGCCGGCCAGACTGTCGTTGAACGCGCGGAGCGATTTCGCCCGGCCGGGTTTACGGAGCAGCAGGGAATCCGTGATCCCGGTTTTGAACTGGTCGAGGCTGCGGCTCTGCATACCGTAAGCAAATTTGATGCGGCCGAGATCGAGCAGGGAAATGCCGAACTTCCAGGTATACTTGAAGTACGTATCCTCATCTCCCACATTGGTAATGAACTGGGGCTTGATCATGTATTCCATCCCCAGGTCAAAGGCAACATTTTTTTTGGCCGCACTGATAAAGTTTTCGATGTTCTGAGAAGCTGACTGGTGCTTTTTCCATTCATCGTAATTGGCGGAGTAGGCATAAGTACCGGCTCCGCTGTTTACCATGTAAGATATGCGGTTGTTCCTCACCGAGAGCAGCAGCCCGGCATTTTCCAGTCCAACGGTCATACCTGAAAGGCCGCCCGTTACTTTTACAGTGATGCCCGCATTCAGCCGGTCTGTTTCATTGTCCCACAGCGTGCGGCTATAGGTGCCAAACATTTCCAGCCAGCTGTTCGACCTCACCTGTCCGTGCATGACGCGGTTGTTCTGGTTGCCGGCAAAAAAGCTCCGGAGTGTTTTAACGGTATCACGGTAATTGTACACGCCTGTTTGCACCCCCGTATAGCCCCGCAGATTCAGTCCGAACGCAATGGACTGGGTGCGGCTGAGTGCTATACGGGTGTTGAGAAGGTGAACGTTGAAATTGTTGCTGATGTAGCGGCTGTAGTTTCCTCCGTTGATGCGGTACTGTGAGCCTACGGGTGAGGAAAGGAGTGAGTAGTGCAGGATGGTGAACGCATTGGTGGAGTTTTTCACCTGCAGCGCCAGCGGAACCACATCCCACGCATCCTGCATGTTCACGATCGAGGCCGGATTGTTGGAAACATTGAGGCTGCCGGCAACGGACGTGCCCTGAATAGCATGGTAGTTTTGTGCATAACTGCAGGAACAGGGGGCCAGAAAAAATAACAGGAGGTAAAATCTAGTTTTCATTCAGTATCCATCAATATCCGGAACGGTGAGAATGTGGTGGTAAACAGGATAAAAAAAATCAGGCAACCCGGGCCCTCTTCAGGATGTGAAGATAGAGCAGGATTGCCTGATACACAATTTTTGACGGATAAATAGTGATCAGCGGTGGTAGTGCAGCATCCATTCAAAGATGTTCACGCCGTCTTCCTTATAAGTTGAGTCGAGTACTTTCGACCAGGAATCGTGGCCGCTTTGCTGAAACACGGTCGATTTAGGCGGAACTGCCGGGTTGTTGCTCTTTATAAGGTCGGTGAATTTGTTCAGGCTGGCAACAGAAACCGTAGTGTCGCCCGAATTTATGAAGTACCAGGCCGGCAGTTTGCCTTTCGCGATGTTTGCCGCTTTCGTCTTCAGGTCGCCCGATACGGAAACACCGGAGAAAGGCACGATGGCTGCGATCTCGGAGGTATAGGCAGCACCCATATCAGATGCCACATAGCCGCCGAGGCTGAGGCCGGTGATATAAAGCCGTGTATCGTCGATGCGGTATTTTTTCTTGGCGTAATCGATGAATGACTGCACTTCCGCTTCACCGGGATACTTGGTGAACTGTGGAGAGAGCACGATAAAGGAGAATATTTTACCATCTACTGTAAAATGTGCGGGAAATTTCCCCTGGGCGATCATTTTGGCCACGCCGTCGTTCAGGAGAAAAGGCAGCTGTGTATTGCCATTGCCTGTTTGTCCGCCACCATGGATGGAGATGAGCGTAGGGTAACTTTTTGTGGTGATGCCGTACATAGCGGGAAGCGCCTGGTAGTACCCCCCTATCACATTGTTGATCTTCACGTACACCGGCGTTTGAACGGGTGCTTTTACTTCAATGGAATCGTCGGCAGGCACAGGCCCTTTTGGAAGGTGGTCTTTCTTACAGGCTGAAAAGCCAATAGTCACTACGCATGCAAACAGCATGACGCGCTTAACATACAGATTCATATTTGTAGGAATGATTTACTGATTTACGTAAAATACGGAATCTTAGATTTTTACATCAGTTCTGGGGCGGTCATCTAATAGGAATGAATCAAACTTTCAAGGAGGATAACGTGACTTTTGTTTCTTCGTCGCCAGCGGCTGTAAACGCAGCGCGATAAAGGAAATTATGCTTTCGCAAATACTTTACCAATTATCAGGCCGGAAGTTATTTCAAAAGGCTTTAAGAAAATTTTAATTATTCTTGTTTTTTAAATCCGTCATGCCCTGGCTTACGTAACTAATCGTGCCGTACGCTCCGATCAAAGTAAACCGGCTCTCACCATCCACCCTCGTTTCTGCAACCGGAAACCAGCTTTCAAACATATTTAAAAAAGCACAATGCCAAAAAACGTATCAGAACAGGATCTGATGATTGCGCATGAACAGAATCATGCACAATTTTCAAGACGCAAATTTCTTGGGTATGCGGGTGCCGCCACCGGCTTAATGACGGTACTGGCCGCCTGCTCCAAAGAACAGACTTTAAGCACCAACGCGCCCGGAGCAGTATCAGCAGATGGCGTTTCCCTAGGAAGCGGTGATATAGGTATCTTGAACTATGCCTATGCGCTCGAACAGCTGGAAGCAGCTTTTTACACCATGGTTGTGATGAACCCGTATAACAACATTCCCAACGCGGAACTGGCTGCTCTTAAAGACATCCGCGACCATGAGATCGCACACCGCGAATACCTCAAGAATGCCCTTGCAGGCGCGGCCATCGGACCACTCGAATTCGACTTTTCTTCCATCACCTTCAGCTCCCGTACCAGCGTACTCAATACGTCGAAAGCGTTTGAAGACCTGGGTGTTTCCGCCTACAATGGCGCCGGCCGGTTAATTGTTACTCCCGCATACCTGGTTCAGGCTGGCAAGATCGTATCTGTAGAAGCCCGTCACGCGGCGTACATCCGTGACCTGCTCGGCAAGAACGCTTTTGCCGACGACAGCATCATCGATGCCAACGGACTCGACCTTACCAGAAAGCCGACAGAAGTTCTGCCGATCGCAGCAACTTATATCAAAACAAAAATCGACGCCAGTCAATTACCCACCTACTAAATTCCAGTTATGAATTTTGATAATATTTTTCACGAAATAGAAAAAGCCGACCCGGAAGTATACGACCGGCTCGACTCGCGCAGATCGGCCATTCAGCGTTTTGCAAAGACCGGTGGAAAGGTGGCGCTCGCCGCCGTCCCCCTGGCCTTCGGCTCCCTCTTTCAAAAAGCATATGCAGGCACCACCAGCGTACAGGATACCGTAGTAGACATTCTGAACTACGCGCTTACGCTTGAATACCTGGAAGCGGAGTTTTACAATACCGCGCTGGCTACCATGAACCTTATCCCGGCAGGAGACCTGAATATGGGTATCAGCCTGATCGCGAAGCATGAAAATGCGCATGTAAAATTTCTACAGGCGACCATCACGTCACTGGGTGGCATGGTAACTCCAAAACCGACGTTTGATTTTACCGGTGGCAGCGGCTCAGGCAACGGTCCGTTCAAAGGCGTATTCGGCAGCCTCGAACTATTTCTGGCTGTAGCACAGACATTTGAAGATACCGGCGTACGGGCATACAAAGGAAGGGCAGCCGAGATCACTGGCGGTGGCGGCATACTTACAGCAGCCCTGCAGATCCATTCTGTAGAAGCCAGGCATGCAGCTTACCTGCGTGAAGTAAGGAAAGCATACGGCTCGGGTGTGGGCGATGTAAAGCCCTGGATCACCGGCAACATGAGCGGCATCAACAGCCAGGCCGTTCAGCCGAACTACAACGGCGAAGACAATATCATGCAATCGGGCATGAGCATCGTTGGCATCAACGGATTCCCGATCTCTTTCAGCGCAGCCACGGAAGCCTTCGACGAACCTTTGTCGAAAGCCGAGGTACTGCCGATCGTAACGTTGTTTATAAAACCATAGTGGATGAACCGTTCATTATAAAAAAAGCTGCCTCTGATCAAGGCAGCTTTTTTATGCATTCGCCGGAACGATTTCTCACTATCGATGATAAAACCGCAAAAGCGGGTGGGCTTCCGCCCACTCCGCTTTTTTTATTTCAATCATAAGATACCTGGAATTTTATCCGTTAAATTCTTCATCCAGCGTACGACTGATCTGTTCATCGATGTGCTCGAGCACGCTGGGCCGGAGATACTGTGCGGCAAAGTAAGATTTCATTTCTCCGAGTGTCTGTTTTGCCGCTTCTTTATCGCCGCTCTTGATTTTGCATTCCGAATTTTTGCGAAGGGCATAGTTGAGCGTGATGTTGTCTACGCCCTTTCCTTCCCGGCTCATGTCGAACACTTTCTGTGTAAGCTCGTTGCTGGCAGCCAGGTTATGCGGCCGCACCGTTACCTTGTTATCAGGGCCCACTGTTTTAAAATCGCGCGATGCATTTACGCTTTGCGCCAGGGCAGCATATACGCTCAGCGGATGACCGGGATATTTTTGCAGCACCGCATCGAAAGCATCATTGCCTTTTTGCAGGTGGGCAGCATCGGAGCCCAGCAGGTAAAAGAGCTTGCCCTGTTCATCGCCTGAATAAAGATTGGCGATGTCTGCATCCGCTTCGGTGACCGGTGTGTTCACACGGATCTCTATATCATCGGAACAAAGAAAGGCGCCCTCTGCCGTCTGATAAGCCGCTTTCAGCCTATATCTTCCCGGCTGATCAAAATAAAACCCGTCGCGGCCATAGCCGATATAAGCGCTTTCATAAATAGCAGGTTTCGATTTACCGAGCGTAACCATTTTCGGGCTGATCAGGTGGTCGGCAAGCGGCTCGTAGGTTATGATCTCCCCGTCCGGTTTGCGGATGGCGATCCTTACAAATTCAAAGTTGGGATGCAAACAGGCGTTCACTCTTTTCGATTTGCTGCTCTGCAGGCTCAGCCTGATCTCCACCACTACCGGTTCACCGAGTTTGAATGCCTCCTTTGAACTGATCTCCAGCGAAAGCCCGGAATTGTTTTCGACCATCGGCTTGGTGAAGTCGATCGGCGTTTCATCTGTGCTCAGTCCGGCATTGGTGGCCCAGTTGTCTCCACCCATGATCACGCTGTTGCGGAAGTCGTGGCGCAGATGCAACAGCTCCTGGTCATCGAACTGGAAAGCGAAATTTGCCCAGAAGCTGCCCGTACCATGTCCGGGAACCGCATCGTATTTCCAGTCGTAGTTCATCCACGACAGGGCATTCGGACGGGCTTTGTCCCACGAGTGCAGCAGGTTGAATGAGTGACTGAGCTCATGCACATAGCAGTACAGGGTATGCCGGTTGGCATCGTTGCTGCCGGCGCCGCCGTAGTACGAATTGATCTGTGTCTGAAACACGGCGCAACCCTGGCGCTGACTGGTGCCGCTGTAGTCGAACATGATGCCGAACAGTGTAGAGCCACCGGTGGTTTGTTCATGTTTCGACTTGCAGGCCAGCAGGTAGGTCTGCCATTTCGGACTGTCGGAAACAATGCTGAAGTGGTTGTGCATGGCAGCTTCCAGCTCGGCGTTCGTCCAGATCGCGTTGGCACCGCTTTCTGCAGTGGGTACCGCATCCGTCTTGGCGGTCTTAACCAACTGGATGCCTGCCTCGGCGTAAGAACTTACCACGTCAAGCACTCTTGCGGTGCCTCCATGCGGAAGCGTGCCGGTATTGTAGCTGCCAAAGAGGGACGTGCCCGCTTCGTAGTCGAGCTCGAGGTTGAGGGTATGAAAATAAACGCTTTCGAACGGGCACACATACGTGGTGCCGGCGTTGCCTGAAGTGGTGGAGAAGGCAACCGTGGCCGCAGCGCGCGGCGCAAAAAGGTTGGTGCGCGGAATGGTGACCCTGATGACAATAAAAGAGGTGACCCAGGTAGCGGAAATAGTACCGGTGATGGTAACCGAAGTGGCGCCCCACACGATGGACACTGCACCGGTCTTGAAGGAACCGAAGTAGCTGGTGACGCCGCCGCCCGTAGAATAATAATCGCCGCTGATGCGGTTGCAGGGGCGGCTGCCATCTACGTCTACACGCAGCTCGAGCTGGTAAGGACTTACCGTGCCGCGGTATCTTCCGCTGACCGGATTTTTTACGAGCGGAAGTGGAATGGGAAGGGGCACCGGCAGAGGAATCGGTTCAATGGGTACGGACTGTTCGGAGGTTTCTGCGGAGAAGGATGCGGCATCCGGTGTTTCTGCTGACACCGGAAAGAGGTTGAAGGGATCTTTCATACAAGAAAAAGGTTTAGGGGGGTGCCTACTCTGGAACGTGTTTTCGGCTGGTCACGGCCTACTCTGTTGAGGATTTTCGACAGCTTCCTGCAAGCTTGCAAAAAATTATCCGCCTGCAAAGAGATAGTCGCATAGCATACACAGAAAAGAAACATCACTTCAAAGAATTCCAGGAATTTGTGGGACTGTTTGCATTTGGGGAAGTAAGTCGAATCACGTAGTAACTTGTAATCAGATGCCCCTGGATATGATAATGCCATGGCAAAAAAACAGGTGCGGACTTTGTGATATGAATGTTTGTCGGCATATTTGCACAGCAATTGTTACTGATCAGGGTAGCCGGTATAAAGTTTTTAGATCAAGGGTTACCAAACAGCGAAATCAGTATTAATCTTCGAACGTTCCAAACGTATTCTGCCACCAGCTTTGCCTTCCGCTTGCATTTTAACTTCTGTTTGCCTTCTTGCTTCTTGCCATTTAAATTTATTCTGATTGATGCCTCCGCTTTGTTTGCCGCTTTAACGCTGCTTCCATATCTATCAACACTGTAAACAAAACACAGATATATGGAAACTACAAATTCAACTCCGGCTCTGGTAAGATCAGCAATCGCAAAACTTGCACTGACAGGTTTTATCATCGTGTTCTCGGTAATGAACGTTGCAGCGAACGGATCCGTACCTGCCGGTAAAGGCAAGGAAATTACTGTTACTGCAGTAGGCGTGGAAAACGCAGAGATCGTGTTCAACGTGAAACACCAGAACTCAAACGAAGACAAGTTGTATATCGCCCTTGCCGACAAGGAAGGCACCAAATTGTACAACGAAGTGGTCAGTGTAAAGAACTTCGACAAAACTTTCAGGATCAATGCTGAAGTTGGAACGGTTTACCTCATCGTTACCAACGCCCGCACCAAGGCGTCGGAAAAATATGAGATCAGCCCCCGCTCCCGCATCGTGGAAGATGTAAGCATCAACACCGTAAATTAATTTTCTGAAAAGCGCAATTGCATCCACTGCAATTGCGCTTTCTTTTTCTGTGCTTACCTCCTGAATCTCCTCTCCTCCATTCTGCAAAAACGGTTTACGCCAGGCGGCTTTGGCCGGCTTGCTGATATACTGTAAATTAGCAGGTTCAGTAAACACCGACATGATGGAGACAGATATAAAAAAAGAAGAGGAAAAAAGCCTGAATTTTATTGAAGAGATCATTGAAACGGATATCAGGGAAGGAAAAAACGCGGGAAGGGTACTGACCCGTTTTCCGCCCGAACCCAATGGTTATCTTCATATCGGACATGCTAAAAGCATCTGCCTGAACTTCGGCGTAGCGCAGCGCTACGGTGGCAAAACGAATCTCCGTTTCGATGATACCAACCCCGTGACCGAAGACACGGAATACGTCGACAGCATCAAGGAAGACATTCAATGGCTCGGCTTTTCATGGGCCGCCGAATTATACGCCAGCGATTATTTCGAAGAGCTGTATCTGTATGCCGTTGCGCTGATAAAGCAGGGACTGGCCTATGTGGATGACAGCACCTCAGTGGAAATCGCCGCGCTGAAAGGAACACCGACAGAGACCGGAAAGGCAAGCTCTTACCGCGACAGAAGCACGGAAGAAAACCTGCACCTGTTTGAAGCAATGCGGGCCGGTGAATATAAAGACGGTGCAAAAGTGCTGCGCGCAAAAGTGGATATGGCTTCCCCCAACATGCTCCTGCGCGATCCGATCATGTACCGCATCAAACATGCGCACCATCACCGCACCGGCGACGCCTGGTGCATCTACCCGATGTACGATTTTGCGCACGGACAAAGCGACAGCATCGAACACATCACCCATTCCATCTGCACCCTCGAATTTGTTCCGCACCGCCCGCTGTACGACTGGTTCATAGAAAAGCTGAACATCTTTCCGTCGAAGCAATACGAGATGGCCAGGCTGAACCTGACCTATACGGTGATGAGTAAGCGAAAGCTGTTACAGCTTGTCAACGAAAAATATGTAAGCAGCTGGGACGACCCGCGTATGCCAACCATCAGCGCCCTGCGCAGAAGAGGCTACACCCCGCAAAGCATCCGCACGTTTACCGACAAGGTAGGCGTGGCAAAAAGAGACAACCTGATCGATGTTTCCCTGCTGGAGTTCTGCGTGCGCGAACACCTGAACCAGATCGCACAAAGAAAGCTGGTGGTGTTCGATCCGGTGAAACTGGTGATCACCGATTACCCGGAAGGCAAGACAGAGATGATGTCGTCCGAGAACAATCCGGAAGATCCGGAAGGAGGGTTCCGCGAGGTTGCGTTTAGCCGTGAGTTGTATATCGAGCGCGAAGATTTTATGGAAAATCCTCCCAAGAAGTTTTTCCGTTTGTCGCCCGGCAAATCCGTGCGGCTCAAGAGCGCTTACATCATCACCTGCGAAGACGTGGTAAAAGATGAGGCGGGCAACATCACCGAGATCCGGTGTACGCATTTGCCGGAAAGCAAAAGCGGTTCAGACAAATCCGGTCTTAAAGTGCAGGGCACCCTGCATTGGGTAAGCATTACACAGGCCGTGACCTGCGAGGTGCGTGAATACGACCGGCTTTTCAAGGTGGAGGATCCCTCTTCGGAAGAAGGGGACTTCAAGGATTTTATCAATCCCGAATCGCTGCGGGTCGTTGAGAAAGCGTATGCGGAACCTTCGCTTGGAGGAGCCATCCTGAATGAACATTATCAGTTCCTGCGCAAAGGATATTTCTGCGTGGACAAAGATTCGACGCCGGAAAAGCTGGTGTTCAACCGCACCGTTACGCTCAAAGACACCTGGGCAAAAGAACAGAAAAAGAACTGATACAAAGCCGCCCCCCGAGGCGGCTTTTTTTATGATTTCCGGCGGTCGGCCACCACGAGTACCACACCGATCACGGCGAGGAGCCCACCGGCGTAAGTCGGCCAGCCGATCCATTTGTTCTCGGTTTTATTGATCTCGATCGGCCCAACATCCACCACTTTCTTTTTCACCGGAACGGTAAATCCGCGCACGAGAATCATTACGATTCCCACAACGATGAGAGCCAGGCCAAGCATTTTCATGAGAGGGTATTTTTGTGTGGGTTGAAGATAGAGTTTCTTTGTTGGATCCTATACTAAACGCCGTTAATCCAGTATTACTTCTTTCTCCGGATGGTAGTGGTATTCGAACATCAGATCAACCTGCGAACGGGTGATGCGGTCTTCGGACAACGGGGGAATATCATGCCGGGAGAAAAAGCCGGCTTCGTGCATGTCGTGTGCCTGCACCAGCGATCCGCTCTCTATAACACATCCGATGAATATCTTGTACACGTATTCAAGCTGGGGCGGGTGGGCATGCATCTTCTTGTCGAGCACTGCCAGCAGCCTTTTGGGAGACACGATGAACCCGGTTTCTTCAAACGCTTCTTTTACCGCTACCTCCCGGGGCGTATGACCGATATCGGCCCAGCCGCCGGGGAGCGACCATTTGCCGTCGACTATTTCACGCACCATCAGGATCTGGTGCTGCTCGTTGAAAACAACCGCACGCACGTCGGTCTTTGGCGTAGGGTATTCTTTGTTATTCAGGTAAAAATCCCGGATCTTTTCAACGGGTGTGTCCGTGAGCAGGTGCAGCATGCGGTGGCTGATCCCTTCGAGCTCACTGTAGCGTTCCAGGTCGTATCCGTTGGTGTTGTAGGTAAGTCCGATCTGCGCAATGGCCTGTATCCGCTTGGCCATTTCGAATAATTCAGTGGTGATCATAGAGTATAAATCTTGTTCGGGGATTAGATTGCCGGATGTAAAATAAGAGATGTAAGGAACTTTAGCGAACCTGTTGCGGATGGTTCGATCGTTTGTGATAAAATTTCGGCACGAGGTCTCCTCCAAACTCCGGTACGCCAATTCAAGCTTTGTTGAAACGCCCTGTTTTTACTTATGATCCCACACCGCAACAGCCACCCTTGAATCGGCGCAGCCGTAATACAGGAACCACTTCTGTTTGAAATAGACCAATCCTTCAATGAATACCGTACCTGCCGGGTACTGCCCGCTCTTCTCGAATGCGGCCGTCGGAACAAGAAACGGTTTATCGAGACGGGCCTTGAATTTTGACGGGTCCTTTGCATCAAACAGGGCCTGTCCGGCACAATACGAGTTTGCCGTGTAGTTTGGATCGGCGTCTGCACCGGAGCGGTTCTTGCCGTTGTACAACAGCACGATGCCATTGTTCGTAAGCACAGCCGGCGGGCCACATTCGGTCAGGTGACTGTCGAAGAAACCTTTGCGGGGCGACATCAGCTTTTTAAGGCTTCCGTCGGCTTCCACTACGGGCGCCCAGTTCACCAGGTCGGTAGAAGTAGCGCCGTACACGTTGTCTTCTCCCCAGTACATCCAGTAAGCGCCGTTGATCTTTATCATTACGAGCCGGCCTCCTTTGAGTGTGGTGAGCACCGAAGCCGACTTGGTGGCCATGTCGTAAAACTTTCCACCGTAAGCTTTTTTAAAGGCCGGGCCCGATTTCTTCCAATGGACGAGGTCTTTTGAGGTGGCCACCCCGAGCCGCGGCAGTTTGCGGTTCCACTGTGTGTACAGCATCACGTAGGTACCCTCTTCGGTCATGGCTACCCTTGGGTCTTCGCAGCCGCCCGGCCACTCCATCTCTTTCTGACTGTCGTCTGCAGGATATAGTACAGGAGCAGCGCTCCGCTTCATCACCGTTCCGTTCTCACTCTCCGCATAGCCGAGGCGCGAAGTATGACCTCCGATCCCCTCTCCCTGTTTATCTTCAGACCGGTACAGTACCACGATCTTTCCGTTCTTCAGGGCAGCCGCCGGATTAAAGGTGTAGTTCGCTTCCCAGGCCACCGGTTTTTTGCTCATGGGATCGGTGAAGGCAGATTGGGCATTGGGCGAGATCACCGGATTGATCCCTTCCGGCCGTACAAAAAAGCCCAGGGCCCAGGAGGGCAGCGTGGCGATCGGCTGTGGGGCAGATTGTGCCCTGGCAGCACCTGCCAGCGTTCCGCCTGCAAGGAGCAGCATCATCACTTTTGTCATATGGAAGCTTCGTCTATACATAACTGTTGTTATTTTATTTGCTTACCGATAGCCTGTTCTGCATCTTCTGTTCCAGCATCTTCATAAAATATCCGCCTACCACGCTCCGGGCCTGGAAGCCTACCATCTTCCCGTTCGTGGTTTCGTGCCAGTCGCTCAGCGGTACGCGGGTCGGTGTTTCGGTGGCGTACTTGTACAGCGGATTGATCAGTGCGTCGAAATCGCGCTGCTCGCTGGCCAGCGTGGCCGTCCACATGATCCAGTCGCTTTTTGTATAGGTGCGCCGGCTGTCGAGCGGGAGGCCGAAGCTGTTTTGTTTGGTAAGATAAAACCTGATCTCTTTTTCGTATACGTCTTTCGGAAACAGGTCGAGGCCCAGCACTTTGTCCCATACCAGGTTGTATTTCTGGCTCCAGGTGCCCTTATTCTCGAAGGTGAGGGTGTAATGATCGCTGTCGCTGCTCATCTGCATCCAGCGTGTGGCCATATCTTTTGCGATGGAACGGTATTTTGCGGCGGCTTCTTTTTCGTTCAGCATGGACGCCATCGCGGCATAGCAGCCGATGCCCACGATCGCCTTTACGCTCAGGTTGGCATTGCGCGCAAGGTGGCCGGCAAAATCATCTGTACACAGCTGGTTGGCCGGATCAAAGCCGTCCTTTACAAGGTAGTCGACCCAGGTGGTCAGCGTTTTCCAGTGCCTTTTTGCATAGGCCGCATTGCCTTCCGCTTTCACGATCGCCGCCGTTAAAATGATCAGGTTACCCGATTCTTCCACCGGCATGTCTTCGCCATACACCTGGCCGTTTGCCAGCGGGTACGTACCAAGGTCATGCGCCGCGAAAGGTTTGGTCCATTTGCCGCTTTCGCTGTAATAAAAGATGCCGTTGAGCATGCCTTTCATGAGATCGGGATTGTACAACAGGTAGAGCGGTGCGGAAGGGTAAGTAACGTCTACGGTATTGATGCAGCCGTTGCTGAAATTTTCTTTGGATAAAAATAGGATCTCTCCGTCCGGACTTTTGATCAGCTTGTGCGCGGCAATGCTCTGGCGGTAAGCGGCCACGCAGAGTTTCGCATATGTTTCCCCACCGCAAGCCGTGGCGTCGGCGTACATCTTCCTGTCGAAATCGTCACAACGCTGTTTTATCCGGTTGTATTCACCGGCGGCCAGGTCAAGCTGTTTTTCTATACGTCCGTCGGCGCCATATTTCCACCAGGCTTTCATGTTTTCTTTGAAATACTGGATGGCGTATACATCGTCGTATCCGATCATGCAGAAAGATTCCGTGGCTTCGCTTCCCACATATCCCAGAGGAAAGACGGTGCTGAGCATCGGGCTTTTTTGCGTACCTGCGAACCTGCCGGGGACTTCGCCATTTTTGGAGAAAGAAGACTGCACACTGGTAACCGGCGAAATGCTCTGAACCGCTGAAGAGGAAGCTGGTACCGCAACGTACAGATATCCCCAGTCGATGCGCAGGTCATCCCCTTTTTTTTGCAGGATGGGCTGTTCAACTGTGCCGGCCTTCAGCAACTTCAGGGTAGACGTTGAATATTTTTCGGTATTGACAGTTTGTGCGGGGGTGTTGACGGCCAGGTCGGAGGATACGCCGAGGTATACAGACACCGGGTGGGTTCTGCCATCATGAGAAACAGCTTTGAAGCTGACATACGATACCGGGCGCGACAGCAACTGAAGGTCGCTGAGCAACAGGGGCGACAAAAATGCCACTTCCAGGTCTACGGGTCCGCAGGCAAACTGGTAAGTGGTGCGGGTAGCCGTAACCGTAACCGACCGCTGGTCTGCGGCAGGAACCGCCTGTTGCTTCCGTTCGATCGGTTCACCTTCGATGCCTGCGTCGAGCCACTGGCCGCCGGCCGTATTCACCACATGAATAGCGAGCACGTTGCCATTCTTTTTAAGTTTGCGCCGCACGGCATCTTCGATGGGGAAGTAAGCGAATTTGTTGAGCCAGCCGGTGTAGTCGTATATTTTTTCGCCGTTCAGATACACCTGTATGTTATCGTCGTGTTTGATCTTGAGAAGCAGGCGCGATAAGGAAGCATCGCTGTAGGAGAATACCCTCCTGGTCCAAAGATTATGGCTGCGCCAGCGCGTTCTGGCAGCGCCATCACCGAAAGGCGCTGCACCGGTCTTCCACTGGCTGTCGTTGAAGGCGGGATCCATCCAGTTCTCTTCCGGGGCGGTTTCGGTGTATTTCACTTCATATGCAGCTTCATCGGAAGTCGGCGCGATTTGTTTGTACAGTTTGGGTTCGTTGCCCAGGAAGCGGTAGGTGTTGCCATCCACCCTGATCAAACCCAGCAGCGGCTGATCGGTGCCTGTCCAGTGTTTGGTGGGGGTGGCCGACAGCGTATCGGAGAACGACCACACGCTGAAATAAGGATCGTGTGTGATCAGCGGATAGGCAGGCGCTTTCTGCAGCTGCGCCCATGCACCCAGCTGACAAAGAAGGCCGGCACAAACACAAAGAACAGGAGCGAAAACAGAGCGGGTAAACCTGGCTTGCATAAATTTTGTTGGATCAGAATAGGTTATAGGAGAAGATAAATCGCCGGAAATACCAGCCCGACAAATGTAGAGATAAAATGGATCGCAGCATGGAGATTTGCAGAGAGCGAAGTTGGATAAGCGAAGATTTTGTCCGAACCGGAACCTGCTGGTACAGGATGTGTTATTGGCGGCAGCATGGTTCACATTGTCTGAACCAGTATTAAGGGATCCTAATTTTACATCTGCGATTTGTGCAAGATACTGCCTGCTTTACAAGCGAGAGTGTGGTATGGGTGTGTTAAGGGGGCTGGTGAAGAAGGGGTTCGAGGTGCAAGGGCTGCAAACTCGCTGTGGGTGCGGCTTTAACCCACCCCTACCCCTCCCGGGAGGAGATTTGAGAGAGGAGAAAGGGTAGCCCCGCGGCAGCCTTCTTTCCTTCCTATTCTTTCCCTCTTCTCTCTCCCCCGGCCTTTGAAATGGGGCGTGAAGAAATTTACGGAATGGAGCGAGACCAAATGGCCTGCCGCAGGCGGCTATTTGGTGCAACGGACACGCCTGGCTTTATTCCACTGCCCCTCCATGCAAAGGCCCAAACCCCTACTACCGCCGAATAAAACCATGTCCGTTGCCCGCGCAATAGAGTAAATTTTAGCCCCATTTCAAAAGCCTTGCATTTTTTGGTACTTTTTGTTGCAAGACAAAAAGAACAACCCGCACCCACAGGATGGATGAACAATAGCTGCATCTTGCTCTGAAGGGATCTTCGCCAGGCGCAGCTAATCGCTGCAAAGACAAGCCCAAGCCTGCACCCAGCAAAGAGGACAAGAGAATAGGGGAAACAGCCATGCCTTTCTGCTTCTTTTTAGGCACAAAAAAGAAGAACCCGCCCCGCAGGAATCTCTATCTTTATTTGCATATGAACAGCCAACCATCCGCACATCAGAGAAAGACACGGTTTAAGGGATTGATCAGCGGCTCTATGGGCAACCTGGTGGAGTGGTACGACTGGTATGTGTATGCGGCTTTTGCACTCTACTTTGCGCCGGTGTTCTTTCCGAAAGGCGATCCGACGGCGCAGCTGCTGAATACGGCCGCCATCTTTGCGGTGGGCTTCCTGATGCGGCCGGTGGGCGGCTGGCTCTTTGGCGCCATTGCCGATAAAAGAGGCCGCAAAGCAGCCATGACCACCTCGGTGCTGCTCATGTCGTTCGGCTCCCTACTCATCGCCCTTACGCCCGCCTACAGCAGGATCGGCGTGCTGGCGCCGGCGCTCTTGCTGCTGGCCCGCTTACTGCAGGGACTCAGCGTCGGCGGTGAATACGGTACTTCGGCTACCTATCTCAGTGAGATCGCCACCCCGCAGAACCGCGGCTTCTATTCCAGCTTTCAGTATGTGACGCTCATCGGCGGACAGCTGACGGCACTGAGCGTGCAGGTGCTGCTGCAGAAAGTATTCCTGACACAGGGCCAGCTTGAAACCTGGGGCTGGCGCATCCCGTTTGCCATCGGCTCCGGGCTGTCGGTGGTCGCTTTTTACCTGCGGAGCCATATGGAAGAGTCGGCTTCTTTCAAAAAAGAACAGTCGCCGGAAAATGTGCGCGGCTCACTGCGCCAGCTGTTGACTTCCCACCCCAGGGCGGTGCTCACGGTGATCGGGCTCACCCTCGGCGGCACGCTCGCCTTTTATACATATACGACCTACATGCAGAAATTCCTGGTGAACACGGTGCACCTCACCAAAGACCGCTCCACCATCATTACGTTCTGGCTGATGCTGATCTACGCCGCCCTGCAGCCTGCTTTCGGCTGGCTAAGCGACCAGATCGGCCGCAAGCCACTGCTCCTGGGCTTTGGCATCCTCGGCACGCTCTGCACCGTCCCCATCCTTACGGCGATCAGTCATACCAGTTCAGAATGGACTGCCTTCTTTCTCATACTTGCGGCCCTGGTCATAGTCAGCGGGTATACTTCGATCAATGCGGTAGTTAAAGCGGAACTCTTTCCCGCGGAAGTGCGGGCCCTGGGTGTCGGCCTGCCGTATGCCGTTGCAGTGGCGGTATTTGGCGGCACGGCCGAATACATCGCCCTCTGGTTCAAAGGCAAAGGACATGAGTCTTATTTCTACTGGTATGTGGCAGGCTGCATCTTTATCTCTCTTGTAACGTATACGCTTATCCGCGATACCAGGAAAACATCACTGATGGATCGGGAGGAGGCAGCTCTCCAGCAAGAAGCAAAATAAAATGTGTTTTAATGCAGCGACGCCATGCCGGGCGTTATGGCCGCCGGGAAAGCAGATAAAAATCCTGTAAATCTTCATCCGTGACTTATTTCATCACGAGGTTTACGCTTGCGCCCTTCACGCCATCACCCCATGCCCGCACCGTCACTTTGCCGGGCTTTTTGCCTGCGCGGATGATCACCAGGCATTTGCCATGCCAGGCTTTCCGCTGTGGCTGCACACAACTTTCGGCGCTCATGGGGTCGGCGTTGCCTACCCCAACGATGGATGCCCCGCCTTCCACGGAAAAGCGCACCAGCCGGTCCGTTTTCGGGTCAACGAATCCTTTGGCATCTTTGAGCTCCACGGTCACATAGCTCAGGTCTTGCCCGTCGGCTTTGATGAAACTGCGGTCGGCGCTTACATCAATATGATCTGCCTGCGCAGCAGTGTTCAGCTGGTCCGTACCTGCCTGTTTGCCGCCGTTGTAGCCGACCACTTTCAGCGTGCCGGCCTCGTAGGGCACCGTCCAGCCGGCCATAAACTTTGTGGCGCGGCTGACTGCTTTCTTCCCGAGCGAGCGGCCATTTAGAAACAGCTCGGCCTCTTCGCAGTTGGAGTATACCTGCACCGGGATGGGCTTGTTCCCGAAGCCGGACCAGTTCCAGTCGGCCACCACGTCGGCCCAGTTCCAGCGGCTCCAGGGCTCGGGTTTGGGATTGGTGCGGTCGAAGCTGGGTATGGGCGGTGTTACAAAAAGTGATACGGTGGGTTCCGCATTCCAGAAAGCGTCGCGGTAGTACGACTGTGGCCGTTTCCACCCGCACACGTCTATGTCGCCGCAATAGGCCAGGTTCCATGGATAGAAATTCTTGTTCTGCGGATACCCGAGCCAGCCGATGCTCGCTTCGCCGATGTAGTCCCAGGCCGTCCATACAAAATCGCCGATCACCCAGCTCCTGTCGAGCACGCCCATCCAGTAGTCGAACGACTCAAGCGGAAAGGATTCGGTGGCGAAAATAACGCGGTCGGGTAAGCGCACATGGTCGGAATCGTACCGTTTCAGTTCATAATTATACCCGGCCACACCCAGTGCCGAGAAGAACGGATCTTTGTCAACCGCCACCCCGTTTACGCCCGCTGTTACAGGGCGGGTAGAGTCGAGGATGCGGATGTAACTGCTCAGCTTCACTGCCAGCGCCGCCACTTCCGGTTTTTCGCGGTGCGGGATCTCGTTGCCGATGCTCCACATGATCACGCTCGGATGGTTGCGGTCGCGGTACACCATGCTTTCGATGTCGCGCTGCCACCAGTCGTTGAAGTAAAGATTGTAATCCTGCTTGTTTTTAGGACTGTTCCAGGTATCGAACGATTCGTCGATCACCAGCATGCCCAGGCGGTCGCAGGCCTGCAGAAAGGCGGGTGATGGCGGGTTGTGTGCACAGCGGATGGCATTGTAGCCGCTCTTTTTCAGCAGTTCCACTTTACGTTCCTCCGCCCGGTCGAACGCTTTGGCGCCGAGCGGCCCGTTGTCGTGGTGCACGCAGCCTCCTTTGAGCTTGAGGGTTTCTCCGTTGAGGCGGAAACCGTTGAGCGCATCAAACGAAATGGACCGGATGCCGAATTCGGTCTTTTCAGATACAACCGGCTGCTTTTCGCCCTGATAGAGTTCGGAGACAGCGGTGTAAAGCACCGGCTTATCCGGCGACCACAGCTGCGGCGATGCTATGGTAAGGTATTTCGTTACCAGCGAGGCGGTAGCCGCATCTACTTCTTGTGCGGTTTCGGACACAGCGACCTGTTTCCCGTCGGGGGCGAGTATGCGGGTGACCAGGCGGGTATTGGCCCCTTTCGGAGATTCGTTGATGAGTTTGGTTTTGACCATCACCCTGCCCTGTGTTTCCGATACTTCGGGTGTGGCGATGTAGGTACCCCACTGCGCAATGTGAACCGGCGGCACCATCTTCATCCATACGTGCCGGTAAATGCCCGAGCCCGCATACCAGCGGCTGTTCTGCCCTTCGTTCTTCACCCTTACCGATACCGTGTTCGAACCGGCCGTTTTGAGGCTGTCGGTGACATCGTACCAGAAGGAAGTATAACCGTACGGATGGTTGCCCATCCATTTTCCGTTCACCCATACGTCGGCGTTCATGTAAACGCCTTCGAACAGGAGGATGACCCGGTTTCCCGACCGGAGGCCTGCCTGCGGGATGGCCAGGTTTTTCCTGTACCAGCCCGTGCCTCCCGTAGTAAAGCCGCCGCTCACACCGCTTATAGCATCCGGTGAAAAAGGCGATCCTGTACCCGGCAGGTCTTCAATGCTCCAGTCGTGCGGGAGGTCGAGGGTGCGCCACTGGCTGTCGTTGAAGCCCGGCTGCTCCGCACCGGGTTGGTCACCGCGATGGAAACGCCAGCCGTCATCTATCATCCGCACCTGCTCAGTTTGCGCAACGGCAAAGACCGCGGTCGTCAGAAATATCAGGATAAACCAGGCTGTTTTCATGCAGACAACAATTTTGGGTTGTGAGCGCACCGGGCCGCCGACTTAAAAACGGACCTGCAGGGTAGCCCCGATCGTTCGGGGATCGCCCAGGTGCACGGCGCCAAAATCGTAGGCATAGGCGATAAATTTCTTGCCTGCCAGGTTGCGGCCCCAGAGCATCAGGGACAGTTTCTTCGACTCCCAGCCAAACCTTGTATTCAGCAGCGCATAGCCACCCTGCGTGATCGAATTGTCGAGGTTAAAATATTGCCGGCCGAGGTATTTCCATTCACCCCTTACCACCAGGCGGCTGGTGCCGGTTTTACCGAGCGCATAGCTGTACTGCGCTGCCAGCATGGAAGTAACGTCGGGCGTGTAAAGCTGGCGCTTTCCTTCCAGGTTTACCTCTGCTCCGTTCTGAGCCACTTTGAGCGAAGTGTATTTGGCCTGGTTATATCCAAAGGCATAATTCAGTTCAAGCCCGTTCACCGGTGTTGCGGCCAGTTCCGCTTCCACCCCTTTGCTGTTGAGCTTGCCGGTATTTTTGGTGATCACCACTGCGGCCGGCAGTACAAGGGTAGGCACCTGCGCATCGGTGACGGTCGTATAAAAAGCCGTTACATTGAACAGGAGCTTGTTGCTGAGCAGGGTATTTTTCACTCCCACCTCCACGTTGTTGCTGTACTCGGGTTTAAAAGCATACAGCGCAGGCTGGGAAGGATCGGACGACAGCGAGGTCAGTCCGCCGGCGCGGTAGCCCCGGCTGTAGGAAGCAAACAGCAGGCTGTTGCGGGCCGCATGGAAACCCAGGCTCAGCTTCGGCGAAAAAGCGCTGAAACTGGCTTTGGCCGAAGTGTCGGACCGGAACGCAAACACCGGGTTTGGATCCGGATCTTTCTGGTATTCGCCCAGGATGCTTTGTTTCTTATGTTCATGATCGTACCGCAGCCCGGCGGTCAGATCGAGCAGCCGCGTGATCTTGTAGGTTGCCTGCCCGTAGAAAGCCATGCCGGCGCTCTTCCCTTTGGAGGAGCTGATGGTGGAAAAATTGATGTCGGGGGCTCCTACCAGCGCGCCGTCCTTGCCGAAGCGCGTAGCCTGTTTCACGGGGTTGTCCTGGTAAAACAGGTAGGTGCCGGCCGTCCAGCGGAAGAGCGATTCGGAAGCTGCCGGCGAGCTGAACTTGAATTCCTGTGTATATACTTTTACCTTGTTCCAGTCTTTGCCATAGTTGTTGATGATGCTGACGCCGTCGATCGGTGAAAAATCGCCGTCGATCGGATCCTTGTACACGCGGTAGTTCGACTGGTAAGCGGTCTGGGAAGTAAAGCTGAAGCCGCGCCCGGTATACGCTGCCGACAGGGAAGCGTTGCCGGTATTGTCGTTCATGGTGGTAACGGCGTTCTGCGACAGGTAGTACGGGTTGGCAAATGCATCACCGGCACCGTTCACCAGCGGGAACGGACCGTGGTTCACGTTGTTGCTGTGTTTCAGGTTGAGCGTGAGGGACCACTGGTCGGCAGGCAGGTATTTTATGTAGTAGTTACCTGTGAAATTGCTTTGCCTGTCGTACCGCGAATGGTTGAAATCGTTGGTATAGAATCCGTTCATCCGGTCGTAGAGGCCGGCCACGCCCACAAAGAGTTTGTCTTTGACCACGGGGATGCGGGCGCCCACGCTGTAGCGCTGCTGTCCTTTATTGCCGATGCTTACCTCTGCAAAACCGGTGGCAATATTGGTGGGCCGCTTTGTAACGATGTTGATCACTCCGCCCATGGCGTTGCGCCCATACAGCGTGCCCTGAGGCCCGCGCAGCACTTCGATGTGGTCGATGTCGAACAGCTGGGCGATGTAGGTATCGAGACCAAACTGGTTCACGCCGTCGATATAGGTGGCCACAGCCGGATCATAGGAGGTGGTAGCGATGCCCCGGATGGAGGTCACGTTGCGTTTGTCGCCCGGCTCTGTGGAATAAAGGTTGGGAGCGATGGCCGTGATGTCTTTGCTGTTCCATAACCGGTACTCCTGCACCTGCGCCGCCGAGATCGGCGTTACGCTTACCGGCAGCTGCTGCAGCAGATCTTCCTGTTTCTGGGCGGTAACCACCACTTCGTCTAGCTGGCTCGATTTGGGATGAAGCGTGACGGACAGGTTGCCCGACTGGTTCTTTACCGCCACCGGTCCGGCATAGCCTGCAAAGCCGACCGCCGTCACCTCCAGGGTCACCGTTCCGCCGGGCAGCCGCCCGATGGAAAAATTCCCCTGCGCATCGGCAAATACCTGCCGGCTCGAGTTGAGCAGCCGCACCGACGCCCCCGCGACCGGATGTTTTTTTTCATCCGTTACCCGGCCTTCGATCGTGTAAGCCTGCTGGCTGAAGGCATGCGAGAAAACAAGGAAGAGCAAACAAACAAAGAGGAGATTTTTTTTCATGATCGGGACTAACAATGTTTTCAGTTTCTTGTTCAGAGACGGATAGCCGGGCAGGGAGCAGAAGGGAAAGGATAAAGTAACAGAACGCGTATGATCATCGAATGCCGAAGGAACACCTAATCATATTTTGCCCTCCCATTCCCGCGCTTTTCTTTTACTTCTCCCTGTCTGGAGAGCCGCTTCCAAATTCCGGGCAATATTACTAAGAACAGGGAATTTCAGGCCGTTTATTTCTGCCTGGCTCTTACTCCACATTGTAGGTATGCGGGGTCTTCTTTCTGGAAAGCCAGACCATGTCGATCAGCAGAACGGTGATCACGATCACCAGTCCGCCGAACTCGCGCGTCTCCTCGATCCAGGGCTTTTCGGCCTTCATGGTCTGTACGATATTTTCGGCGTTGTGCACTTCAAGCCAGTCGATCACACCGGTCTTGTCGAACAGGAGGAATACGGCATAGCCGCCATACAATACCAGTCCGATGACATACAGTACACGTGGATATTCTTTGCGGATCGCTTTGTAGCAAAGAAAAGCGGCGTACAGGTAGATGGGCATCCAGATATAGGGATCGGGATCGTTGTACTGCAGCGCGGCAAAGAGGACGAACAGAACGATGAAGATGATATTGAAGGTTTTCATGCCTGGTTTTTAAGCAGATCAAACAGTGGCTTGCGGGTTCACTACAGTTCGCGGAGCCAGATGTTGCGGAAGCTCACGCGGCTGTCGTGTTCCTGCAGCATCAGCGGCAGCTTTGTTTCATGATATTCGTATTTGGGGTAGCCCGCATAGATCATCGGCCCCTTGATGGCCACATGGTTCTGCACCAGCACGCCGTTCTGGAACACGGTGATATAAGCAGGTGTTTTCAGGCTTTTGTCGGCATTGAACACCGGTGCTTCAAATACCACATCGTAGGTCTGCCAGTGCTGCGGCGGCAGGGTCGCGTTCACGAGCGGAGGGTATTGTTTATAGATGCTTCCCGCCACCCCGTTGAAATACATTTTGTGCGGCGAATGATAACTCTCATAGATCTGCAGCTCGTACAGTCCCATGAACAGCACCCCGCTGTTGCCCCGTGTATTGCTCTTATCTTCCGTTGTGTCGGGCGTCTGCCATTCGATGTGCAGTTGCATGCTGCCGAATTTCTGCTTTGTCTGAATGCTTTTCGACTTCTTCACCACCCGCATCGTATTGCCGGTCACTTCCCATTTCACCGGCGTGCTGTCGATGCATTCCCATTTGCCGATGTCCTGCCTGCCGGCGAACAGCACAACCGCATCCGAAGGCGGCCGCCCGTTCTCTACCGGGTAGATCTCTTTCGTGTTACTGGTCCAGTCTTCTGTTTCTTCCGCCTTTACTTCCTGTGCCTGCAAGCCCGGCAAGCAGGCTGTGATGCAGGTGAAGAGGACTATGATCTGTTTCATGAGTGTTTGTTCTTTGGGATGCTGTGCTTATAGTCCTGATCGCATAACCTGATACCGGCAAGTGCTTATTCTGGTTCAGACAAAGAATGCTTCAGTCCTTGAATCCCGGTTCAGACAACCGCTTCAACCCGCCATCGAATATATAAGTTTTTCCTTTTTGCGTTGAGAAGCGGATGTTATTGTTTTGATATTTGAGGGTGCAGGGGAGGCCGGCGACGGACCGCACGGTCACCTGCTGCAACTGGTGGTTTTTCCAGCGGAGGCCCACTTCGAAGCCGCCGCGGGCACATAGACCCCGGGTCTCGCCGTCGGGCAGGGAGGCGGGCATGGCGGGCAGCAGGTCGAGGAAGCCGCCCTGGCTTTGCAGCAGCATCTCGGCAAAACCGGCTGCACCGCCGAAGTTGCCATCGATCTGGAATGGCGGATGCGCATCGAACAGGTTGGGATATACGCCGCCATGCTCACCCGAAGTAGAACCTTCCGCATCGGAGAGCAGCTTGTTCAGCATCATCATCGCATGGTCACCTTCGCGGAAACGGGCCCACAGGTTTGTCTTCCAGGCAAGGCTCCATCCCGTACCTTCATCGCCCCGGTACAGGAGCGACTGACGCGCTGCTTTCATCATCGCCGCCGAATCCCAGGTGATATCGGTACCCGGGTACACACCCCACAGATGCGACACATGGCGGTGATGCTCGGTGGTGTCTTCCTTGTCCTGCATCCACTCCTGCAGTTCACCCAGGCGGCCGATCTGGTTCGGGGCGATCTGGCGGCATATCTCCTGCAGCGTCTTTCTGAACGCAGCATCGGTCTGCAGCACTTCCGCGGCCGCGATGCAATTCCTGAACAGGTCGCGGATGATCTGGTGGTCCATCGTGGGGCCTGCTACCAGTCCGCCGTGCTCGGGTGAGTTGGAGGGTGTGCTGATTAGCCATCCGGTAACGGGGTCTTTGACCAGGTAGCTTACAAAAAAGCTGGCGGCGGCTTTCATGACGGGGTAGGCATGCCGCAGAAAAGCGGCGTCCTGCGTGTACAGGTAGTGGTCCCACAGGTGATGGCAGAGCCAGGCCCCGCCGGTCACCCAGATGCCGTGGTTGGATGCATTGATCGGGGCCGTGCTGCGCCACAGATCGGTGTTGTGATGCAGCACCCAGCCGGGGGCGCCGTAATAACTTTTTGCCGTTCCCTGCCCGCTGACCGACAGCTCGTCGATAAACCGGAACAAGGGTTCCGCGCAGGCCGACAGGTTCAGCGTTTCTGCGGGCCAGTAGTTCATCTGCACGTTGATGTTGCTGGTGTATTTGCTGCCCCAGGGCGGCGTGAGCAGGTTGTTCCAGATGCCCTGCAGGTTGGCCGGCTGCGTACCCGGCCGCGAAGAAGCGATCAGGAGATACCG
The DNA here is from genome assembly GCA_965200945.1 of Chitinophagaceae bacterium. Taxonomy (GTDB): domain Bacteria; phylum Bacteroidota; class Bacteroidia; order Chitinophagales; family Chitinophagaceae; genus JADCRZ01. The sequence goes on along the minus strand of OZ241749.1, from coordinate 5,736,609 downwards.
GGCATACTGCACATAAAGCGTCAGCAGCGCTGGATCACTCTGCAGCGAATACTGGCGGATGCGCTGGTCGGTAGGCAGGGAGGCATTTGCACCCGCGCCAAGATCGAGAGAAAACAGATCGAAAAACCCGCTGTATTCTTTTTCGTGGGCCCCCTTTATGCTGGCATACGAATTTGTTCCGATGGCCTGCATCACGCTTTTACAAAGCTGCTCCGGATCACCGGACACATCGTTGTAACTCTTGAAGCTGGTGCCGGCCGCGAGATAGAGGGTCAGCTCATCAGCCCCCTTCACGGAGATACCCTCCTTCGTCACTTCCAGCGTTCCGTTCACGGATTGCGCCCGCAGGTAACTGACGCCTTTCAGCACGCCATCGCGCACCTGCAACGAAAGCGCCAGCGTATGGTCATCGACTTTGCGGACCGTATATATCTTATGATCGGTTCTCAGCGAAACATCCACCGTTACATTTCCTTTCTGATCCGCCGACAGGTGCATGGCCAGCACACGGGCCGGGGCGCTCACAAAATACTCCCGCATATAACGGACACCACCCAGCGAATACGACACCTGTGAAACCGCCTTTGATATATCAAGCTCGCGGCGGTACCCGCTTGGGGTTCCTGTGTGGGGGAATCGCATAAACACATCGGCAAAAGGCTGGTAGTCGGCCTCGTACCGGGGAAACCCGGGCGGCGCATCGTTCTGGACTGTATACTTCCAGCCCGAAAGCACCACACCTTTCGCTGCATCGCCGCCTTCGGGATAAACCACAAACGCAGGCTGGTTGCCTTTTACACCGGTGAAGCCACCCTTGTCGAACGGGTTGATCACCTGTACGGCAATGCGGTTGCGGCCCTGCCTGAGCAGCGACGCGGGAACGGCGTATTTCCGCTTTAGGCTGATGCCTTCGGAAGAGCCGACACGGTGGCCGTTGATGTAAGTAAAATCGATGTCGCGGATGCGGCCCAGGTCAAGCACAAGGTTCCTGCCGTTCCACGTACCGGGAAGATCGAAGTATACGCTGAACCACAGCGCGCCGTCGACCCCTTCCAGTCCAAGCCCCGCGTTTTCCCAGCCTTCGGACGTGGGAAGCTGCATGGGCTTCCATCCGGAGTCATCGAATGCCGCACTTGCGGCGGCCGTATCAGCGCGCACTTTCTGCAGCCAGGCTTCCTGTTGCCGGTCATAATTTTCTTCATTGGTTTTCCTGCCCATGAAATGCGCTTCGGCCATTTTTTCAGCTTCCGCCTGTTTGCCTTCGAACAGCAATTGGCGTATGGGCTGCAGGTATTGCACCGCATCGGGGCGGTTTACATTGCGCGGACCGCCCGTCCAGAGCGTTTCTTCGTTGAACTGGATGTGTTCCGTGTCAACACCGCCGAAGATCATGGCGCCGAGGCGGCCGTTGCCGATGGGCAGGGCGGATGTCCATTCTGCAGCGGGTTTATTATACCACAGCGTGAGATCCTGGGCCTGGCATACCAGGCTTGCAAATAGCGAAAGAATAGCCGGAAAAGATAGTTTTTTCATAAGCTGCCGCATGGTATGAAAATTTTACTGATCTACCCGCGTGATGCGCAGAGCAATATAGGGCTTGCCGGGTAGCTCGATCTTTGAATGCTGCTTGTCGACGAACTGGTAACTGTCGAGTTTTTGTACTTCAAATTGCTTGCTGACGGGCGTGATGGTCATGTTCCAGGTATCGATCACTTCCACCTTGAACCGCATGCCTGCTTTCAGCGCTTCGTCGGGCAGCGAGAAGGTCCATTCTTTCGGCGTTTCTTTTCCGAAATAGTACAGGTAATACTGCCCGTATTTCCCGGCCGCGTTGAGCAGGTAGTACTGGTCCAACGGGGTCAGTCCTTCCTTCGGACCCGCTTCCACGATCTTTCTGAGGAAGGCAATGCGTTGCGGACTGGTGCCCGTCAGTTTTCCGCCGGTGGAGATCCAGCCGCCTTCGGTCGATTCACCGTGGGTGGCATAGCTGCCGCCGATGCAGGCGATCCAGAAACGGAACGTAAGCTCTTCGCCGGTGAGCTGTCCCCACCGTTTGGAGATATCGCCCTCATAGTTGATCTCGTCGTTCACGATGGGTTTGCGGTAGATATCGCGCAGCAGCGGCGACACGCCAAACTGCCTGACCACATTATAATACTGCAGGCTCACATGGGTGACCCAGGGCTTTTTGTAATCGTAGATCCGGTCGGCATTGTGGATGGAACGCAGGTGCCCGTATGGATCCCATTTCTCTACCACCTGGAAATAGCGGTCCCAGTCTTCGTCGGTCAGGTGCTTGATGAAACTGTTCTCGTTGCAGAGGCTCCACCAGATATTGTGGTAGGCGGAAAAGCGCGCCATCATGTAGCGGAGGTAGCGCTGGTTGGTCTCGTCGTCCATCATATCGAAGCCCCATTTGCCTTTGTCGTAGGGCCGGAATAGAATAAGGTCCGCTTCCACGCCGATGTTTCCCAGCGCGATGATATCCTGCTCGAGCCGGCGGAAATACTCCGGGTTGAACTTCGAGAAATCCCAGTTCTCTTTTGAGTTGCCTTCAAAAGGGAACTGATCCATTTTCTCGGGCCCCTTCAGGTAACGGTCGCTGTAGGGCGGCACAGCCAGCATGCGGGCCTTGTTGAAGGGCGCGGTTTTCAGCGTTTCGATGGTCTGCGCCTTTTTCTCTTTTGTCTGGAAAGCCCATTCGTAAATAGTTGTACCGAACGGGTAAAAAGCAGTGCTGTCGGCATAGCCAAAATGATACTGGTTCCTGACCCTCACCGGACCATGGTTGTTTTTCACGGCTGCAGTGCACGTGAACGTCCCTTTCTTGTTGTTGAGTTCTTCCTTGTTGCTAGAAGTCACATAACTCCAGCTGCCTTCCTCATCCGGCATAAAGCGGATCTTATACAACCCGTTCCCGTCATAAAAGCCTTCCGGCCGGTATGTTTTGCTGCCATGGGTAAACAGGGCGGTCAGGGAGGTTCCGATGAAGGGGTTGCCCGCCACGCTGCCATTGAGCGTGAGCTCGAAGACGTCGTACTTCGGCACCGTTTGCTGGGCATGCAGCGTGTGCAGCAGCAGCAAAAATGTTGTCAGATATGCGATCGTGTGTTTCATAATGTTTGAAGGAACCAGGATTCAGAGGTAAAAAAAATTGAAAGATCTGATACTCCCCGGAGGGGGGATGTGAGCCGCTGTGATCGTGCTTTCTTTTCATCCTTCAATCTCCGTTCAGATAAATAACATGCACGCCCTCAGTTCAAGTTCAATCTACCACCACTTCCTCCTTCACGCTGTCATCTTTTACCAGCGGTTTTTGTACGTATTTGAAGTTGTTTGCTTTCAGGGTGATCTGGCGGGTATCCTTGCCCGTGAGTTGCAGAAAGGTTGAGGTGCCCGCAACCAGTGAACAGTTGTGTACGAACACGTTTTCCGTGTTGGTGAGCGAACAGACCGGGGCGGTTGCCAGTGGCGTCTCGTTCTTCAGGTTGTCGAGCTCCAGGCCTTTTACTGCGGTGGTTTGAAGGGCGGGGCCCTCCTTTGTGTTGATGCGCACGTTGTGAAATTCGATGTTCCTGGCATTTTTTATCACAAAGCCTTTACCCGCGTTCAGCTGTACGTCCTGGAAACTGATGTCGCTGACGGGCATCTCTTCGATGCCGTTGACGATGCCGGCGCTGGCGGTCTCAGCCGTGATGTTACTGAAATGCATGTTCCTGAACTTCGGGGTGCGGTCGGTGACCGGTCCGGGCACGCTGCGGGCATATTCCATGTCGAGCACGAACGCAGCTTCCTTGATGTTTTTCATGATGATATTGTCCACACGCACCTCTTCCACCACCCCTCCCCTGCCGCGGGCCGTTTTGATGCGGATGCCACGGTCGGTACCATCGAACACGCAGTTGGAGATCACGATCTTTTTCACGCCCCCCGACATCTCGCTGCCGATCACGACGCCGCCATGGCCTGCCAGCATGGTACAGTTGGTAATCGTATAATTTTCCGCAGGGGTCGCGGCTTTCAGTCCGTCCCTGTCTTTGCCCGACTTGATGGTGATGCAGTCATCTCCCACACTGATATGACAGTTGGAGATGTGTACGTATTTGCAGGATTCGGGGTTGATGCCGTCGGTGTTCGGCGAATGTGGATTGTTGATGGTCACCCCGGTCACAGTCACATTCTCGCAGTATTCGGGGTTCACGGTCCAGAACGGCGAGTTCTGAATGGTAATGCCTTCCACCAGCACATTCTTGCAGTACATGGGTTGTATGAAAGGCGGCCGCAGGAATCCGCGGTCGATCATGGCAGGCTCATCGGGCATGATCACGTCTTTGTTGTTCCTTGCAAACTCTTCCTGCCATTTGGAACGAGGCAGGTTCTTATCATAGAGCTTGAAATGCATGTCCCACCATTTTTTGCCATGCCCGTCGATCACCCCTCTTCCGCGGATGGTGATGTTTTCGGCTTTGTAGGCATAGAACAGCGGCGAGAAATTGTTGACGTTGGTTCCCTCCCACCGTGAAGGCACCATGGGCAGGTACTGGTCGAAATCATCCGTGAAATGCAGGATGGCGCCGGCGTCGATGAAAATGGTGATGTTGCTTTTGAGGTGGATCGGCCCGGTGAGGTATTTGCCGGCCGGAAAATAGACGGTACCACCCCCGCTCTTCGAAGCCGCATCGATGGCCTTGCGGATGGCGTCGGTGCACAGCCTGCTGCTGTCGTTCTTCGCACCGTACTGCAGCACATTGTAGTACGACTGGCCGCGGGCCTGCGCTGCCAGGAGCGATACAAAGAGGAGCACCCATAAATTCCGCAGGATCATTCGCACATTAAAAGTCAAACACATGTTCGATAATTATTTTTTGATCGGCAATCTGAAGCAGCAGGCTGTTCATTTTTTTTACAGAAGATTTGAATTCCGACTGGTCCGTTTCCCAGCTTATGTTCAACAGGGCCAGAAAGAGCAGGGGATAAATAATCAGTGTGGCATGATACGAGATCGTATACTCCAGCACGTTAAACAGCACATAGAAACTGGTCCAGATAAAAAGGGAGGCCACCCGGTAAGTGAGCCGGTTGATCCAGCCCCGGCGGGTGAACAGGATATAACTGACGGGTAACTTGTTTTTCAGTGCCATGCGGGTTGCGGGGAAATGATCCCGAATCGGGTCTTTTTATACGAGCCGGGATTTCAGCCCGGTTTTATGAGAACAGTTTTTGTCTTTGTGCGCGTCATCCCGGCATCGTCACCGTTACATGTTCCAGGCTTTCTCCCTGATGAACAGCCCTTCCATCTACGAAGATCTGCATGCCTTTGCCTTTGCGGTAGTGCTTGCCTGTCTTGTCGTACAGGATCGTGAGCACATGACCGTGATACGGTACGTTATCCAGGCAGAACCAGTCCCATTTATTGCGCGGGATCAGCGGGTATACCTCGATGCTATTGTCCAGCCTGGGTTTCAACCCGACCAGGTCGCTGATGATGAGGTCGGCGAAACAGGAATGGTTGTAGTAGCTGCTGCGCGGGTTGTCGCCTTTGAGCCAGTAGCCGTTCTTTTCGTCCTGGTATTCGCCCAGGTACAGCTGGCCGTTCTTCTGGTGCGCCCACGCGTATTTCTGCAGCTCGTTGTAAAACACGTTGGGCGACATGTTCGCGTGGTACTTGTATTTCGTGAGCAGGTTCGACAGGCCTTTCAGCGTTTGCGTGGTGGCGAAAGGCCAAATCGCGCCGTCCCATTCACAGCCGTGGCCGGTACCATGGGTGCGGAAAAGCGGATGCCTTCTCTCTGCCGTGGTGATGCCCCAGGGCGCTTCGAACCCGGTGCTGTCGGTCAGCTTGTTCCATTGCTTTGCAAACCTGGCATTGTCGTCGGGCAGGTCAAAATACCAGGGAATGAACCCCAGCTCTTCCCGGGCGTCGCAGAGGGCGCCTGACTTCTCCTGCTTCACTTTGAAAAAGGAAGCCGTATCGTCCCACAGGTTCTTTTCGGTGAGCCGTTTGATCTTCTCCGCCTTTTGTGCGTACACCTTTTCCAGGGATGCGTTGCCGGTGATGGCCGCCATGGCCGACAGGGCTTTGGCGTTGCCATACATATAGCTGTTGATGGTAGGCCGCAGATTTTTTTCCTTGCGCGACCCGCTGATAGATTCTTCCATGGCGTCGCGCACATCGAACTGCCAGAACATCGAATCACCCAGCAGCTTTTCCTGTTCCCACTGGTGGTAGTCGGAATCGAGCACGGGCACGATCTTCTGCAGGAAAGGCTTGTCGGGCCGGGCCAGGTAAAAATTGTAAACGGCATCATCGATCCAGCTGCTGAACGCATGCAGGTGCGGCTTTGCCGACCGCCGGTCGGCCGTGAGCCAGAAATTGATGTATTGCTCTATGTACTGCGGATCGCGCAGCCACCGGCCTTCATAAATGTGATGCCCCAGCGCGCTGCTCACGGTGTTGTACAAACCGGCATGACCCACCGGCGTGATGAACTCGGTGAACACAAACCCGTCGGGTGTCTGCTTGAGGTGTTTGCGGAAGGTCCACCAGCGGTAGTAATAGGTGCGCTCGAGGATGGAATCGGGGCAATCAAAAAGCGGCACGTTGAGCGACAGCCAGTCGAACGCCCTGGCATTTGGCACAAAGTTGACGACCGTTTCGGTATCATGGGCGTTGAAATAACTGACATAGCTTTTCAGCTTGCCGGTGCCTGCCACCAGCCCGCCGCTTTTCTGCCCGGCCACGCCCGCAGCAAGCAGCAGGCAAACTGCCATACAGCACCCCATCCTGTTGTTTTTCATGACCGGTTACTTTTTGGGTGTTACTTTCAGCACGCCTTTCATCACCATATAGTGCCCCGGAAAGCTGCAGATAAACGGATAGTCACCCCGCCCGGGCGCCACGAAATAGATGGCCTGCGACGACTGCGGCTGCAGCAGGCAGGTATTGAACAGCACTTCTTCCGATGCCGGTATATAGCCCATGTCGGCGCCGTTGAGCCCCAGGTTCATGGCGGCTTTGCCCACATCCTCCCCCTTGCCGGGCGCGGTGATCACCAGGTTGTGCAGCATGTCGTCGTTGTTGCTGAACACCAGCTTCACGCGGGCACCTTCGGGCACTTCCAGCAGTTCCTTGTCGAATTTGAGTCCGGGCCTGGTGCCCAGCTCGATGGTCACATCCGCTTCGTTCTTCCAGCCGGCCGGACGGGTAACCGGGTTCTTGGCGGAGTTGGTGCCGCAGCCGCCGGGGCCTTTGCCGGCCATGGCGCCGTGATCCATGTGCTCCATCTCGGTCATCATCTGCTTGTCGGCAGCGGTACCGGCGGGGATGTTGTTGAGCGTATAATAGCCCACATGATGCAGCAGCTGTTCGCCGCTTTGTGCGGTGAGCGTAGGCACATCGAGCTGATGAACATATCCCTCGCGCAGTCCGCTCACGTACAGGCGCACGGTAAGTCCGTCGGCGGAGACTTCCACCCTGCGGATGGGACAGTCCTGCTGTTGCACGACCGGACTGCCATAGGTCTTGTGATAGAGATAGGTAAAGCCGGTGATCTTGTATTGAGCCAGGTCTTCAGCGAGTTTTTTACTGACGGGTTTCGTGAACTCCAGCTCGAAGCCGTTGGGCTTCGCTTTCATGGTCCGGATCTCGAATGGCATGGCGCCTTTAAAGTTCACGCGCTGCAGGCCATACTGGTCTTTGCCCGTGGCAGCCCAGCCGCGGCTGGTCATGCCCACGAACAGCGAATTGTCGCTGCCCCAGGCGAGCCGCAGGATGCCGGAGGCGAACCCTTCCAGGAAGGGGAAACAGGCGCCCTGGTATTTGCCGTTCACCTTTTCGTAAAAGGCGCGCATCACCTTGCTGTGGCCCTGGTCGCCAACCAGCATCTGGCCTTTGAACGGGCCAAACCCGTCGTTGGTGATGGCCAGCAGTCCGGAGGTGGATATGCCCATGAGGGTATGCGGGAAGATGATGGTCGGCTCTTTGAAATGCTGGTATTTTTTGCTGAATTCATGGAGCGAGCCGATGGAGTCGGGGAACATATCGCGCTTCAGGAACTTGATGGGCGACAGCGGATCCTGCGACCAGTTGAGGCTGGCCGGGTGCCCGGCGAACTCGCCGTCTTCTATGTGCGTGATCCTGCCCGATCCGATCCAGTCGCCCTGGTTCTCGGCGTAGAACACATCGCCTTCGGCGTTGGTGCCGTAGCCGGCGGGTGAGCGCATGCCGGCTGCAAAAGGAACCAGCTTGCCATCGGGCTTTACGCGCATGATCCAGCCACGCCATTTCGATAAACTTTCCCCGCGCCCTACCCATCCCAGGTTGAGGTTGACGAGCATGTCGCCGTTGGGCAGGAAAAGCGGTCCGTACGAGTATTCATGGTAGTTGCCGGAGAGCGGCCAGGAAGTGACGGTCTGGTAAAGATCGGCCTTGCCGTCTTTGTTAACATCGGTCAGTTTCGTAAGTTCCGAGCGCTGGGTCACAAACAGCTCGCCGTTGCGCCAGCCCAGTCCCAGCGCTTCGTGCAGTCCACGCGCAAAGCGGGTATACGTGGGCGTTTTAGATTTTTTCTGGTACGGGTCTTCGATCAGCCATACTTCGCCGCGGCGTGTGCAAACGGCGAGGCGACCGTCGGGACCAAAAGCCATGCCGCCCACTTCCAGCTTTACGCTGTCGGGGATGGGCACGCTGGTGACGCTGTAATATTTGCGTTCTTTCGGGATGATCTCTTCGGGGGCAGACTGTGCCCGTGTGAGAGCCGGCAGCAGGGCTGACAGCAGCAAGAGGGCGGATAATTTTTTACCGGATGGCATACAATATCTTTTTACCATATGATTGAGTAGCTGAAGGTGGATTGGGAACCGGAAACAGGGCAGAGCAATTCATAGAGATCGTCGCTTTTTTTGACGATCTGCAAACGCTTTTCATCGATGCCCTGCGGGGCTGCCAGGTAATATTGTTTGTCATCGATCGCATAGGTTCCATCAGGCAGCTTCTCGATCATTTTACCGCTGCCGAGCATCCAGTACAGGTTGGCGCCCGGTTGTTTGATGGTCACCTTTCTGATCAATCCTGATTTATCGGGAGCTGCAGAAATAAAGTCTTCCACTGCCGTGCTTTTGTACGAGTACTGAAAGACGGGCAGCCCGTTCTCCTGGATGCTGTAGCCCCGGTTCGTATACATGTTGTTATCTACCACCACCGTGTCGGGCCAGGCCCCTTCTGCGTTCGACAGTTCGGTCACCGGCGGCTTGCCGTCAAATTCCACCAGCCCGCCCAGCGGGATCTCGCGTTGCGTCTCTCCTCTTTCCGTCCACATGTTCGACACATCGATGTATTTGCCTCTCCAGGCGCTCAGCAGCGAGCGTGCGTTGAGGTCGTACGCGTAATTGAGTCCGCCGGGGATGCCGACCGACATGGTGTACGGATCGATCTTACCCCGGTGCATAAAAAAGCCGCGCTGGAACAGGGGTTCGTTGTTTTCGAGGGCGTATTCAAAGGGAGAGATGAAATCACCTTTGCGTTCCGAAGATGGTGTGGTAAGGGTGGTGAACGGAATGCCCGGGCCCTCATAGCGGATCACGAGGCTTTCGTAGAGGTTGTTGTAGATGCAGCGGAAGCTGTGCTTGCCGCTTTTCAGTTCTGCCTGGTTGAAGAACTGGTGCGAGAAATCGCCGTCGAATTCGTTGTTGATGATCTCTTTATCGTCGATGAACACCCAGGCCGGACCGGCCGCGCTGATCTGAAATTGATAAAGGCCATCTTTGGGGATGTCGGCGGTGCCGGTTACCACGAGCTGGTTCTTTTTTTCGACCAGGTGAAAGCTGAGCGAATCGGTGTTGCCGGTTTTGATGGGCGTGAAATTTTTCAGCGTATCGTAGTTGCGATAAGTGCCTTTGTATTCCTGGAACTGCAGGCCGCTCAGCTGGATCTTTTTTTCATCGTATGATTTGTAACGGATGTTGCGGAAGGCGATGGCACCTCCGCTGCCTTGAAACTCGAGCGTACCGGTGGCTTTCTCGTCGCCCGAGGCCGCTCCCAGCGATGGAGCTTCCATCTCCACATGCTCCTGAATCGTTTTTCCGTTCAGTACCACCTGCTCGAACCAGGCGTTGGCGATCTTCTGACCTGATGCGTTGAAGCGCGGAGCCCGGAAGCGGACCAACAGCTGCTGCCAGAGGCCGGGCGCCTTGCCCACGTTCAGCAGCGGTTTAACCATGTTTCCTTTTTCTCCTGCAGACCGTGCCAGGGCACCGCAGGAAGTTGCATCCGCGCTGTCTTTTTTCCAACTGTCGGCCAGCAGCAGCTTGTAGCGGCCCTGCAGCCAGATGCCAGATTGAGAACCCGGCGGCAGCATGAATTCGAGCAGCAGGTCGATGTCGGCGTGTTCCAGTTTGGTGCGGATGTTTTCGCCCTGGCCGCTGGCAGGCAGGTTGAGCAGGATGCCCTTTCCTTCCTGTGGCGTTACCTGGCTGCTGACCTGCCGGTTCATATAGATGTTGCCGGCGATCTGCCAGTTTTTCGATTTCAGGGCCTGGAAACCATCCAGGTTGTCGGTGCTGAGGTGATCGAAATCCAGTTCCTGTGCAGGGATTTTTTCCTTGCTCTTTTCTTCCTGTGTGCAGGAAGAGAGCAGGCTGATGAGAAAGACAAATAAGATCAGGTGTTTGTATGGCGTCATAACAATCTTGGGCAGTTCGGTGGAAGATTAAAAATATCGATGTTGGTCTAAAGATAATAGTTATTGATGTGTTATCCGAGTGTGCAGGTTCGATTAACAAGCGCTGTTGTTTCCGCGTGATCAACGTTTAAGATTCGGTTTGAAAGACGGTTGATCAAAAACGGATTTTCCGATTTTGAATATCCATTTTTGATCATTGGCTGTCGATAGCGAAACAATTTCTACTTAAAAGGACTGACAAAGACGGTCGAACAGATCTTACTTCCGTGTTCAAGGCAGGAACACCTGATGAGAGTAGATCAAACGCTTTCCCAATAGGTTCCATACCCACTTCCTATTCGAATATCCGCTCTATGCCGATCCGGTTGCTGGCTTTGTCCAACCCGGCATCGTATACCCTGATGGGCTGCGTTTCATCTACGATGCCCAGCACGAGGCTGACGCCTTTGCCGAGGGTGAGCGTGTTGGTACCCGCCGGGAACGAATACTGGTGCACGTTTACTGCAGGCAGCCCTTCTACCACCAGGCCGTTCGCGATCCTGATCTCCGACTGCCCGTAATCGTTGGCGCTGCCATCGGTCTCCAGGTTGGGCTCGGCCAGGAAAGTCTTTTCTTTTGAATTGAAAAAACCTACCAGCACCTTCACCGGTTTCGATGACGTGAATATGAACGAGGTACCCGCTGCCGATTGCTGCACACGCGAGAATTTGAAGCCTTTCAACCCCTTTAGCTCCGGCGCAAAATCGGTGATCTTCTGCGTGGTATCCGCAAACACGGACTGGCCCTTGCCGATCAGAAAATCTCCACCCGCCGCAACTGCATTTGTAACAACCGCATTCTGCAACACCACCGCCTGCTGTACCGGAGCAGGCTTGCCTGCATTAGAAGTCATCGAATCGAGGCTTCTTCTGAAATTGGCCAGTTCCTTTTGGTACAGCGGCAGCAACTCCACCCAGGTTTTCATAGTGGCGTTGTTGCCGCCGATCGGGATCTTGCGCTGCTGCGTCTGCATGCTGTTGGCATACAGGTAAGTGTCTTTGGTAAGGTCCGCCAGCTGCTGAAACGCGGCCAGACTTTTTTCAAGGTGCGGCACCGCCGCCTTCAGGTCATTCATATCGTTGGAATGGGTGTAGCGCAGCACCAGCAGGGCAGCCCTCACCTTCTCGGCGTAGCAGTCGGCCAGGGCCCGGTAGCAGTAAACATCGTTTTTGACCCTGTCGAACTCCGCCCTGTTCTTTGTTACGGCGCCGCCTAACCGCTCGATGGCTTCTACCGCTTTCTGGCCATGTGCCTCTACCTCGCCGGCCACCTGCACCGGCGTCTCACCGCTGTGTGTTTCCTTTTTCCATTCTTTCTCCGCATACTCGCCGATCATCTCACCGGGCGGGCCTTCTGATGTATACATGAGCGTGAACAACCCGTAGCGGTTCGGGTTGATCAGCTGGCTCATGAACATGCCCAGCGTGAGCGTTTGCCGGTTGCCGTCGGTGATGCCATAGCGACGGAGAAGTTTAGGTGCGATCTCTCCTGTTTGCTCGTAGGCTTCCAGGATATCTCCACCCTGCTTTTCACTGCAGCCGAACTGCGTTCCCAGCAAGGTGCTCCAGTAGGTGATTTCCTGCGACCGGTCGCGGTGGCAGTTCCAGGCATAGCGGGCCCATTCCTTGTACCAGAGCCAGTTGCGGTCGATCTGGAGGAGGCGCTCACCGGCCTTGTCGGCCGAATAGGGCCAGTCCCAGTAGGAAGATTCGGGATAGAGATGCAGCCCGTTCGATTCGTATACGTTGTGCATGGCCTGCACGCATTTCTGGATAAAATCGGCCGACGCATAGCGGAACGGCTCGAGGTTGGCCATGATGTGCACGTTCTCGATCTGCACGGTGCCGATGCGGCTCAGCGTGCGGTGCAGGTCGGCCCAGGAACCGTGCGGCGTGTAGGTGGTCAGCGCTTCGCCGTTGTACTTGGCTTCGGTATACAAATTTTTGTAGAGAGGCAGGGCCGCTTTCATCACCATCGGCGCATCGGTATCGTGCGCCCTGAGTACGATGGGCGGCTCCTCAGTTTTACCCAGCGCACGCAGTCCGTCTTTCACGCCGGGGATGATGGTCTTGGTAAACCAATCCACGTCATCCTGTCCTACCCCTTCCATCGCTTCCCCGAGGGTGACCATGATACCGACATTGGGATACTTCTCCACGAAAGCCGCGATCGACTTGCGGGTATAGTCGGCGATGAGCGGAATGATGGGCCGGTTGCGGTCCTGCGTTTTGATGCCGTTCTTTTCGGCGAATGGTTTGGAGACGATGATGTTGTAAAAAAGCTGGATGACCCAGATGCCGCGCCGGTCGGCTTCTTCGGTCAGGAATTTATACATCTCCTCATTCTTTTTAAACGTGGCATCATCCACTTCCACTGCGTAAGGATACTCTTTCAGCCGCACCAGCGAAGCGAAGGGATGACCGTTCCAGAGGTAAAGCGAGTTCATGCGGTATTCGGCGAGCGAGTCGAGGTATTTGACCCAGAGGGCTTTGTCGTACAGCCAGGGAAATGTTTCGGGTGTGTAGGGATATTCGTATACGCCGCGGCCGGGCAGGTAGGCCGGTTTCTGCACACCGATGCAGGTGCCGCGCAAAACCATCTCGGGCTGGTCGGTTACCGATACTTCTTCGGGCAGTTTGCGGGCCGACCGGATGCGATCGGCAAGTTCGAGGCAGCCATACAGGGCGCCTGAATTATCGGCGCCGGTGATGATGATATTATGTTGTTTGGTGGTGCTGATGGAAAAACCTTCTTTGGCGGGGGCTTTTGAAACAGCGACCTGGCGGGTAGCGACGGCCTTCACATACAGGCTGTCTTCAAACCGGTCGATCATGATCCAGCCGTTTGCTGCAGGCAGCTTGTCCTGCGACACAATCTGCACAGTATAACCGGCATCCTTAAGCGATTTGGAGAGTTTCTCAGCTCCATACTGAAGCCGGGCGTGATGGGTGCGCGGCAGTACAAGGGTGAGCGTTTTGCTGTTCTTTCCCGGGAGATAGATGCCCTGTGCTGAACAAAGCAGCGAGGCGATGCTCAGCAGGAAAGTGATATGGATGAGTTTCTTCATAATAAATGATTATCCAGGCGTGCCCCGGTTTATTCCATCTCTTTCAATTTCCGGTTCATTATTTCTTTGTTCAATCTCAGCTGCACCAGGCCCATGGGGTGGAAGCGTTTCGACAGGTTGATGGCGGCGTAGACTACGGTGTATACGTCGTTTCCTTCGGGGATGAGGCAGAGGGGCGTGCGCATGATGTCCCACCATTTTTTCACTTTCGTGCTGAACGGGATGTAATGCGCTTCGCTCCACTTGAGGCCGTCTTTCGACAGTGAATAGCCCATCATGTTAGGCAGGTGATGCCCCCACCCTTCCGGGCCACCGTCGAAGATGGCGATGTACAATCCGTTCGGCAGTCGCGACACGATCGGGTTCTCGATGAACCAGGGATGGATCGAGGTGACCGGGTTCACGGTGGTGTCTAACCGCTTCCAAGGACCTTCCAACGAGGCCGATCCGGCCAGCCCTACAAACCAGCCCTTGCCCATCTTTGCCGGGTAATCTTCTCGTTTCAGGTAAGGGTACGCGCCGCCGTAAAAGCCCAGCCATTTGCCGTTCACTTCATATGGATAAAATGAATCCACCCCCTGCCGGCCTTCCCACAGCTGTGTTTCAAGGCCCGGCTCCATGATCACTCCAATGTCTTTGTAAGGCCCTCCGATGCCGTCCATGCCGGGCTTCACCGATTCACAGCGCCAGATGCGGCCGAAGGAATGATTGGGAGAAATTTCTTTGTCGACCGTATAGGCCAGGTAGTAGCCATACCAGCGGTTTGCTTTTTCGTTCCACACGGGCATGTACGACCAGATAGCCCCGCGCCGCTCGTTGAGCGGGTTGTCGTCGTGCGTGATCGCATAGGTACCGCTGGCCTGGTAGATGGTTGCCTGCCGCCGCCAGTGGATGGCATCTTTGCTGGTCCAGTGACCGATCCGGGTCTTTACCCTGTCATAGTAAGCTTCGATGCCGGTTTCACCTGCGCGCTCCGTCGGGAACAGGTGATAGGTGTCTCCGATCTTTACGCAGGCGCCACCCTCAAAACCGCCCTGTATACCCTCGGTGCCGACCATCCCCGAATCCACCACCGGTTTATTCTGACCGCCCAGCACGCTGAACAGCGGCTCCTCGTAAAATCCTTCCACCAAGAAGGGATCCCAGTTGCGGCCGTCGGGCAAGCCGGCATCGCGGCCGTTCATCTTCCGGGAGCGTTTTACCAGTCCCAGGATCACATAGGGCTCTTCAGCGGGATCAGGTAGCGGAATGGTATAAACGCCTTTTTTGAAAGGGAGAGCGTATACATCTATGGAAGGAAGGCCTGCGATTGCAGCCGCGTTTTTGAGTACCGGCTGTAAGGCCCCCACTTCTTTCCCGGATATCTTTGACAAAACGCCCGATGCCTGATCTTCTTTCCGGAGGGAATCCCGGCCGATGCCCACCAGCAGGCTTGCAGGCTCATCGAGTTTCAGCTGTAACCCGCTTCCGGCCTGCGCGGTAGGTTTCCTAGGAAGGCGGATACCATGCAGTCCGTTCAGTTCCGGGGCCAGCCAAACAATACTGTTTTTCTTGCCGGCAAAGACGTTCGCAAATTCACCGGTCTCATACAAAGCGATATTTTTCGACAGCAGTTCGAAGGAAGCTTCCTTCCACCCGGCCTTCCCCGGTTGCAGGCTCGACTGTGCAAAAGTCGCCGGCGCACAACAGGTGAAAATCAGCAGCGAAAAAATAAAGTGGTATGTGAACCTCATATGGCTAAAGTAGCGGTGAATTCAGTTATTCCAGTTCGATCCGGATGGCGTACGCCAGGTCGGATGGGATCCGGGTTTTGCGGGGGATGGTAAGGGTCAGCCCGTTCGCGTCCTGCGTGAACGTGCAATGGGCCAGCTCCTTCAGGCCAAGCACGTTCACGGCTTTGATCTTTCCATTGAGGTTGGCGGCATTGACCTGTTTGAGCGTGATCTTCTTGTCTTCCCGCAGGTTATTGGCCGTTGGATGATCGCCTTCCGGCCAGTCATTGAAAATGGCATATACATTTTTGGCGTTGCGGGTATAATGCACGTGATAGCCATCCGACGTTGTCTCGGACGAGACGGTGTAGGGCCGCGTGTCGTAAATACTTTCGCCATACGACCAGAGCCAGAGCCCCACATTGGCCATCACGTCTTTCTGGTTCTGCGGGAACGTACCGTCCGCCATGGGCGAGAGGTTCAGGATCATGGTACCGTTGTTGCTCACGATCTCGATCAGCTTCTGGATGATGTCTTTTGCCGTACGGATCTGCATGCCTTCGGTGTAACCCCAGGAATAATGGTAGCCGGTGCCGATCGCATAATCCGACATCCACGGCTTTTTGATGATGGAATCGGGATTGCTGTTCTCATGGTCGAGCATGCCCACTTCTGCCGGCATGTCCTCGTTCTTGTAGGTCACGATCACCTGCTGATCGCGTTTCGAGGCGTCGTTGAAATAATGCGCCAGGTAGTTCTGCTTGTACTTCTCCGGAATCTGGTCCATGTAAGCATCGAAGTACATGATGTCGGGATGGTATTTGTCGACCACCTCGTTGCATTTGTCCTGCCACATCTTCAGCCACTCATCGTGCGGCATCAGGCAGCCATATAATTTGGCGTATTTCGGGTTGTTGGCGGCCCAGCCCGGTTTTACTTTTACATAGGTATAGTTGATCTCGTGGTGCAGGGAGGCGAAGAATTTCATGCCCCGTGCCCTCACAGATTTTTCGAGGTCGCCGACAATGTCTTTGTGCGGACCCATGTTCTTTGCATTGAAAGGCGTGAGCCTGCTGTCCCACATAGAGAACCCGTCATGGTGTTCGGCCACCGTGCCGGCAAAGCGGGCACCGCTTTTTTTGAAGAAGTCGGCCCATTCGTCCGAGTTGAATTTTTCGCCTTTAAACATCGGGATAAAATCATGGTACCCGAATTTCGACAGGTCGCCGTACATGGCCACCTGGCGGCGATAGGTACCGAACTTGTCGTACCCGGTATCCTGGTGCATGAAAAAATAGTACTGCTCGTTGTCGTAGGCCGGTACCGAGTAAACGCCCCAGTGACAGTAGATCCCGAATTTGGCATCGCGGATCCAGTCGGGCACTTCCTCATGGCGCGAAAGCGAGGGCCAGTCGGGTTTATAGCTTTCGGCGGGTTTCTGGGCAAACAGGGAACAGGAGAAAAACAGGAGAGAAAGAGTAAGCAATTGTGCGTAACATCTGACATTCATACGGCGGCCGTTTAGCTTGTTTGATCAACCCGGTGATGGCAATCCCGATCTGGGCACTAAACCGAAAGCTTCATTTCGATCCGCCTGGCTTTCCGGTCCAAACCTTCAATTACCAAACCCTTCCAACGGTGAAAATCATAAAAAACGAAAGAAAAACCAAGTTTTTGTAAAAATAGGCAAAAAATCGAAAATCCGCTGTTTGCTATAAAATAGGTTAAAAATGAGGGAAAATTTGTCCGGTGGCTGTTTATGCCGGTCTATTTTATCATCTTCGGGACCTATTTATGAAACATCGTTCCTATTCCATGTCCGGGCACCGCTCCTTGTTCCTTCTTCTCGCCGCGTTATTTCTTTATTGCTTTCCGGCAAAAAGCCAGGAGCCGCCGAAAGAGCGCATCATGACCTTTTTGAAAAAGGTGGCCGACAAAGGGATGCCGATGGATAAAATTATCCGCGACTATGTTTGCATTTCCACGCCGGAGATGGTGGGCAATGAAAAAGAGCAGCGGGCGGGCGTGCTGAACACGCTGGAATTTTTACGCAAGGAACTGCAGACAAAAAACCTCAGGAAAACACAGGTGATCCCCTACCAAGATGTGCCGGAAGCCCAGAAAAACGTGAAGATCGAGGATGTGCTGGTGAGTGACCTGTACCGCGTCGCTTTCAGCGAAAAAGAATCCATCAATGTACTGCTCGACGGCGACAGGGTCGTATCGTGCATGACAATGACGAAAGGCGCCGACCAGGGGTTCCTGCTGCTGTTCTGTACACCCTCGAAGCTTCCCAAGCCACAGCACCTGTTTCCCGATACCACCCGTAAACAATGATCACTGCACTTCCAGGTAATCGATCCCCCATTTTGATCCATCACCCGTTGTGATCACCACGGTATAATTGCCGGCATTGATGTTGAAGCCGGTGGAACTGTCGAACGTGGCCCATTTTTCTGTTGTTGCCGGAAAGGAAGCCTGTTCTGTTTTCATTACGGTGCCGTCGGCCGCAAGCAGTTTGATGTTGACCTTAACAGGATTGCCAGTGCGGTTGATATAACGGAAGCGCAGTGCATAGGTATCCGCTGCGCCGATGCTGATGCTCCAGCTGATGGAGGCATTGGCGGCGCCGGCCAAACTTACAAATTTCTTTTCCAGGTACAGGCTGTCCGATATGGCTGCTCCGCCTTTCAGGTCAGCCTTTTCGGCTTCGTAGCGGGTGGTGGGTTTGAGATCGTAGGCCGGTTCCATATCGGTTACGGGAAGTACGAAAACAGGATAGGCTGAAGTTCCGGCCTGGCCGAGGCCCACGATGTCTCCTTCTGCAAATCGTTTGCTGAAGAGTTTGTAAATATGGCTGGCAGTGTCGTAGGTTTCAATGGTTTTGTGCAAGTCTGCGTATCCTTCCATCCAGGCTGGTTTTGTTGTCACAGCAGAATCGATCCCCATATATATATCTGCTCTTTTCAATATAATGAAGAGTCTGGGCGTACCATCAGGCAACCGTTCCTTTGCCGGCTTCTGGATCCATGCGGCTCCGTACAGTTCCGGAGGGAGCGATGTGAAAACCGCCTTTTCGTTTACAAACGGATGATCGCCTGTATTCAGCCAGCTTCGTGTAACCCATTGAGAATCCTTATTAAGTTTTGTTTCCTGAAACGGAAGAGAGTTGTTAAATCTTACTTCCTGAAACAACTGCGATTCGTCGGGAGAAATAAAAACCTTCGGACTTTTCGTTATTATAGAAATAGCCGAGATGACGGCCTCCCCCGAAGCAACATGGGGAAACGAGATCGAAAGCTGCTTACCCGTAACATGAACACGATACACTTTCTTCAGCAGTTTCCGGTACCCGGCCTGCTTCCAGATGTCCAGATTCTTTTCCACGACCCGATCATTCAGCGCAATATCAAATAGCCGCCACCCCGAACAGTCGCTGCATACATTGGGCCCGTACCAGGGCTCCATGAAGTACAGCTCTACCTGATAATCTCCGTTGGGCAAAGGAAAATAATACCGGAGCTTATCCATACCGTACCTGAAACTGGTAAAGACGCCGACTTCCTTGTTCTGGTCGCTGAGCGTACGCTGACTGGCATAAAAAGAGGTCATATTTTCAAAATCGTTTGTCCATGACTGTGAGCCCCAGGAATTTTTTGCCGTCATTTCGCGGTCAGCACGCCAGGTACGGCCTTGCTCATCTGTATATTCGGGACCACCACAATTAACGGAATAGAGTACATTGCCAGCCACATGATTGACAGCGGTTGCCTTTTCCCCGCTCGTAATTTCCGGCACTGAGGGCAAGGCCGGCAGGACAATACGATCAAGGGCTACCACCTTCCCCTGTACCCGCCCTTCGGCATACAGCGTTCCGTATTGCACCAGTACGCCATCCCACTGGAAATGCGTGCCGATCCCTTTACGGGTACGCACACCGAGTGATCGCTGTACTGAACCGTTGAACAGCTCCACCTCATCGCAGTTCGAATACACCACAATGCTGTCCTTGATCCCCGGCTCCTTCCACCTGTACGGCCAGGTATGCGATACGATGTACACCATCGGCTCCTTTTCTTTCGGCGCATAGTTGGCGCGGAACATAAAATATGCATCCGTCGGCTCGCCCCAGGGTGTAAACAGGCCTTTGTAATTCACCGGTCCCACCCGGTCGAGCTCGCGGAAGCCTTCGCCGCCCTGTATGCGGCCGGGGTTTTCGTGCGAGCCCATCAGCCAGTGGAACTGCCCGCAGCACTGGTCGCGCACCGATTCGGCCAGCCGGATCTTTGTCTCCATCAGCTGCGTCATGCGGTCTTCGCTCAAAGGACCGTTCTGTTTGAAATTGCCTTCGGTATGCAGGTCCAGACTGCGCCAGGCGCCGTATTCGCCGATCAGCAGCTGCCGCCTGATGTCGGCGGCATACGTCAGCGGATCGCCGCCATAGGTGCCGGTCCAGTTTTGCGGCACGTCCCAGTCGGTGCCCGAGCCGCCGTTGCAGGTGGTCACCTTGCGCTGCGAAGAGGCCGTGGGATCTAGCTGGCGAATCATGTTGGTGCACTCGCGGGCAAAAGCTTCCGGCAGCTTGCTTTCGTTCTGCATTCCCCACAGTATGTTCGACGGATTGTTGCGCCGCTCCTTCACCCACTCAACCAGCAGCGACTTAAAATTGGCCCTGAACTCCGGCGTATCGTACCAGTCGTGCGCCGAGAACTGCGGCCACCACAGGATGCCAAGCTTGTCCCAGTAAGTCTGGAAAAGCAGGTTGTGCGGCTGGTGCGCATCGCGGAAAGCATTGAACCCCGCGGCTTTAACCTGCATCACCGTGGCCCTTATTTCCTGCGGCGTAAAAGAATGACTGCGCCCCATGAGGTGTTCATACTCCGCGGTGCCGTTGATGAACACCGGTTTGCCGTTCAGGAAAAACCGGCTGCCTGTAGCTTTGTTGTCGGTTACCGGCCAGCTGATCCAGCGGATGCCGTAGGGAGTGAAAACATGATCAACCACCTTGTTGCCTTCCAGCACCTCTGTCACAAGCGTGTACAGGTAAGGATCTTCGATCGACCAGAGATGCGGCTTTGCTACAGGCAGGTCTTTCAGCCTGACCACCGTATCGCGGCCTGGTTCGAGTGAAAGTGTTTGAGTGGCTACACCTGCCGGGTGGCCGGCAGCGTCGAGATAAGTATTTCTGACCGTTAACGTCCTGGTCTGATCACTGTAGTTTTTCAGTTCGTTCTCGAGGTGCAGGGATGCAGGCTTTCCCTCATCGAGCGCATCGTTCCAGATATGTACACCAAAAGGCTGCACACGCATGTCGCCGGTCACCAACAGGTGCACGGGCCGGAAGATGCCCATCGGTTGGGAGCCTTCGGAAAAGCCCCGGTCGTCGGAGCAGCCACCGCAGACCCAGGGCAGGTCGCTGATCATGGCCGGATGGTCTGCCCTTACGGATAACAGGTTCGGCTGGCCGAAGCGAAGGGCTTTTGTAACATCAAGGGTAAAAGAAGTGCGGCCACCCTTGTGACTACCCACGGGCTGGCCGTTGAGCCATACCGTTGCGTAAGAACTTACCCCTTCGAACCAAAGAAAATAGCGCCGGCCGGCAGCCTGTTTACGAACGGTGAATGTTTTGCGGTACCACGCATAGCCATGCCTGTTACCATGCTTCATGCGGCGGTATCCTTCGTACTGGTCCCAGTTATGCGGTACATCCACCCGTTTCCATTTCGAATCATCAAAACGGGTGGTTTGAAACTGCGGAAAAGCGTGCTGGTCGGAATCGTTGGCGGCACTGCGCCATCCTTCGTTGAGGAGAATATCTGTACGGGTACCTGTCTGTGAAAAAGCGGCTGCCGAGAGCAGCAGAAAAAGAGAGAGAACAAAAATAGAACGTCGGTTACCCCTGGTATTCACGTGCGCTGATTTGGCACAAGTTCAGGATAATTTCTGAGAAGCGGCCCCATCCGCTACCACGCGGGCCGTCACCAGCAGCTGCCCCACATGCCGCTGCGTATGTTCGGCCGCATGCACCAGCAACCCCAGCAGCGTGGAAGGGATCTGCGCCCTGCCCACGCCACGCACTTCCAGCAGCGATCCTTCCTCCGTGGCTGCCAGCTGTGCCAGCGCGTGATCGACCTGCCGGTCAAAAGCCTCTACCAGCATGCGCACCGTAGTATCGGCCAGCTTGCCTTCCAGGGAAAGCGCATGCAGCTGTGCATCAGTCAGCATGTCGATGCGCGCATAAGTAAAAAGCCTGTCCAGCACACCCGTCAGGTGCTGCAGGTGAAAAGCCACCGATGCCAGTCCGGCCGGCCGTTCCCACAGCAGCGCTTCGGGAAAGGGGAGCATCATCTCCTGCACTTCTTCCCTGGCCTGCATCAGCGCATGCGCCACCGGCTGCAACAGGGCCGGAATACCCGGCACCGGGCCACGAAGCCATACTTCTGTTCGGGGCATGATTCAGTATATTGTTTGTTGGGAAGGGAATGTTGGCTGGAGTGATGATTGCAATTGCCAGAACCCACTGCCAGTGCGGCCTGCCCCTACCCCTCCCAGGAGGGGATAAGATGGGGAATAAAACCACTTACTTCAACAGCTCCTTTGCCTTCGCCACTACATTGTCTATCGTGAAACCGAACTCTTTCATGACCTCATCGCCGGGGGCCGACAGGCCGAAGCGGTCGAGGCCGATGGCGATGCCGTCGAGGCCTACGTATTTATACCAGCCGAGCGTTGCGCCGGCCTCTACGGAGATGCGTTTGCGGATGGCAGGGGGGAACACTTGTGCCTTGTAGGCGTCAGACTGCTCTTCGAACAGCTCCCATGATGGCATGCTTACCACACGTGCCTTCACGCCTTCTTTTGCCAGCACTTCCTGCGCGCCCATGGCCAGCGACAGTTCGGAGCCGGTACCAATCAGGATGATCTCGGGGTCGCTTTCGGATTCGTTGAGGATGTAAGCGCCTTTCATAGTATTTGCTGCGGAAGCGTATTTGGCCTGGTCGATGTTGGGCATCTTCTGGCGCGACAGGATCATCGCCACCGGGCCTTTCATCTTATTCATCGCGATCACCCAGGCCTGTGTGGCTTCGTTGGCATCACCCGGACGGATCACCGTCAGGTTCGGAACGGCCCTGAGCCCCATCAGCTGCTCAATTGGTTCGTGGGTAGGACCATCTTCACCTACCCCGATGCTGTCGTGCGTGAACACATAGGTGACCGGCGCTTCGGTGAGGGCCGCGAGGCGGATGGCGCCGCGCATATAATCGGAGAAATTGAAAAAGGTACCACCGTACACGCGTACGCCGTGGTGACTCGCCATGCCGTTCAGGATGGCGCCCATACCGTGTTCGCGTACGCCGAACCAGATGTTTGTATGCTGATAGGCGCCCGGCTGGAAGCTGAGGTCGCCCTTGGTCGACATTTCGTTGGAGCTGGCCAGGTCGGCAGAACCGCCGATCAGCCAGGGAACATGCTTCTTGATGGCTTCCATCGCCTTGCCTGCCGACTGCCGGGTCGCGAATCCTTCGCCGGCTTTGTAATGCGGCAGCTCACTGTCCCAGCCCGCCGGCAGTTCGCCTTTGAACGCCTGCTCCAGCTGTTCGGCTTCTTTCGGGAACTCCTGTTTGTATTTGTCAAAAGCCGCCTGCCATTCAGACTGCAGGCCGGCGCCGTGTTTGCCGGGTTCCAGCATGTGTTCCCTTACTGTATCCGGTACATAGAAATATTTGTTGGGATCCCAGCCGAGCGCTTCTTTGGTCTTCTTTACATTCTCTTCGCCGAGCGGACTGCCATGCACTTTGCTGGTGCCCTGCATCGGGCTGCCATAGCCGATGATGGTTTTAACCGAGATCAGCGAAGGGCGGTCGGTTTCCTGCTGGGCCCTTTTAATAGCATCTTCTATGCCCTGCCGGTCGTTGCCATCGGTTACGCGATCGGTATGCCAGCCGTAGGCATCGAACCTCTTCAACACATCTTCGGTGAAAGCCAGGCTGGTAGGGCCATCGAGAGAAATATCGTTGTCGTCGTACAGGAAAATGATCTTGCCCAGCCTGAGGTGGCCGGCCAGGGAAGCGGCTTCCGCAGAAATGCCTTCCATCAGGTCGCCGTCGCTTACGATGCCATAGGTATAATGGTCGATCAGCGCATGACCGGGACGGTTATAGGTAGCGGCGAGAAAAGCTTCCGCCATTGCCACGCCCACGCCGTTGCCGAAGCCTTGCCCGAGCGGGCCGGTGGTTACTTCCACGCCGGCAGTGTACATGGATTCGGGATGGCCGGGGGTTTTCGAATGCATCTGTCGGAACCGTTTGAGCTCTTCCATCGGAAGGTCGTAGCCGGTCAGGTACAGCATGCTATAGAGAAGGGCCGAGCCGTGGCCGGCAGAAAGGATGAAACGGTCTTTGTTCCACCAGGCCGGATCTTTCGGGTTGAATCGCAGGAGTTTTGTAAACAGTACATATGCCATGGGGGCGGCGCCCAGGGGCAGTCCCGGATGACCGGAGTTGGCCTTCTGAACGGCATCAACAGACAGGAAGCGAATCGTTTCGACACTTAGTTCATCAAGCTGTTTTGATGACTCGGCTGGTGTGGTAGTAGACATAGACTCTGAATTGATTTAAGCGAATTTGGGCGAATATAGTAAAGAAATAGCTTGCCGGATCACCTCCGCCGCCAGATCCGGACAATCGGAGCGCAAAAATAAAAGTGTCATAGCAACCGGTTGCATCAGTAAGCTTGCATCGTCTCCGCGCTTTGAACGCTGCGCCGGCACCGGCGGGCCGGAACAGATCAATCCCTGATCATGACCTGGTAGTTAAGCAGCGTGTCTGCATACAGAACATGGTATCGTTCGTGCAAAGCGGAAGTGCCGGGTACGATCCTGTACACGATACAGTCGTACCCTGCTGCGGCGGCAAATGGTTTGTACCGTATGCTGCTCGGAAGCGCTACCGAATAATCGAGCGGCTGCCGGCGCCGGGCATAATAAAATTCCAGCGCCGGATAAAAATAAGGAAAGCCCGAACCTGCGCTGCTGTCATACAAAGTACGCACATGCCGGTCCATCAACAGATTTGTCAGCCGCACCGCATCGCGATCGCGCTGGCGCGTCCAGTTCATCTCGGTGTGGTAATGACTGGCCACCATCATAAGAACGGCGGCCGCTGCTCCCAGCGCATATTGAAAAAAGCGGGCGGCCCGGCGTTCCAGGTATCCAAGCGTTAAGGCAAAAAGGAGCGGACAGGCCAGTCCTACAAAACCCTCCGAGCGGAACGGGAGCACCAGCCGCTGCAGCACGTATACGGTCAGCGGCATAAAACACAGGAACAAGATAAGCCGGAGCAGCATCCTGCGCATCGCATCCTTCTCCATAGCCATACATATTATCGCAACGATGGCCAGCACTATGATGCCTGTCTCGAAGCCGGTATAAAAATCGGAATAGGAGGCGATGAATGCAGGGATGTTGGGAAGTATCTTCCGATACAGGTCGCGGTGTGAGGCAGCCTCCTGCACAAAGGAAAACCCCGTACCGGCCAGTACCGGCACATAAAGCAGGGAAGCCAGCAGCAGGCCGCACACATTCACCAGTAAGAACGGTTTCAGCAGGCGCCGGTTGCGGAACGTAAAAAACCAGGCTCCATAAAGAAACAGCAAGCCCCACAAATAAATATGCGTGGGCATGGAATAAAGTCCGGCTGCATTGGCCAGCCCATACAGGACCAGGCTCCGGCGGTCACTGTTGTTCATTGAATAAAGCAGGCTGAAAAGCACTGCAATGGCGAAGAAGGATTCAAAGATAACACCCCTGGCATACAGCATATAGATGGTCGTCACCGGCATAAAACCATATACCAGCAAGCCGCCCAGCGCTGCGCGGTGGCTGCGGCTCCACTTTTTCAGGCAGGCATACAACAGTGCACACGACAACAGTCCGGCGCATAATACCGGCAGCCGCAGGCTTACTTTCACTGGCAAGGGCAGCCATTTGAACAGCTGCGTCGACAGCTCGAAGAGGGGATAATTGTTGTAGGCAAAAAGGGTTACATAAACCGGCCGCGCAGTCAGGTAGTTATAGCACCACATTTCATCGTACTGCAGCTCGCGGGCAACGATATAGTAAAGGCATTTGATCGTAACCAGTGCAAGAACCACAACAAGCGACGCGTTCTGCAGCCGGCTGTTCCGGCGAAACACCTGCACCACTTCCCGCCAGCCCCACCGGATACTGCCGATGCAGGTATGACAGAGATTCGACACCTCCTGCCTGCGGCGTAACATAGACACCGCGCCGGCCGGAATCAGCAGCAACAAGGCAGCACAACAAATTTTGATGACCCGGAACTTGTGAGGGGGAAGTGTGGTGGTGCGCACAAGCTTCTCGATGGCGGGCTTTTGCAGAACAGCTACGATCGTTGCCACCAGCCATTCGTAGTTCATCCACAGCACAAAACACGCAACCGCCATGAAGATCACGGCGGTTGCGATGATAACGAATGGATACCAGTTTCGCTTGTGCCGTTGCATGCACAAAATACCCGCTTATTTTATTGAGTTCAAAACCGGTTTTTCCACACCCTGCAGGCTGGTTTGTTCCGGCTTGAGCAGTTCCAGCACCACCACCTCGTTTTTGCCCGCGTGCATCCATTCCACCGGCAGGTAGAGTGTCTGCTGCGGACCGATGCTCCAGTAGCGGCCCAGGTTATGGCCGTTCACCCATACGCTTCCTTTGCCCCAGCCGCTCATATCGAGATAGGTGTCTCCCGTTTTGCTTACCTCGAAGGTACCCTTGCGAACCACCGGCTGCCCGCCTGCCAACGGCTTGTTCTTATAGGCGATGTTGCTCACCTTGTCGAAAGGCAGCGGATACATCTGCCACCCCGTGAGTTCCTGTCCGTTGAGCAGTACTTTTTCGGTAATGCCTTTTTTGTTCTTGAGGAGGTAAGGCCCGAAATTGATGCGGCCCAGGTTCTCAACCAGGATGTCGAGCGTAACGGTGCCAGCGGGAAGGTCGAGGTAGAGACTGTCCTGCTTTTCCCGTCTGTCGAGCACCCCGGCTTTTTTCCCATTTACAAAGATCACCGCATAATCACGCAGCTCTTTTATCTTCAGTCCGCCCGGTGATCCGGCTTTGAGGGTAGTGCGGTACAGCATAAATCCGTACGCCTGGTTCATATCTTCAAAGCTGAGCGGAGTCCTATTTTTACGGGGAGATGGAAGCAGGTCGAACAGGCCGGCAGACTGGCTCATCTGCACCGTCGGGATGGCGATCGCCGGCTTTGCAGGAGGTACCGGCGGCAGCGAGGTTCCAGCGGGCAGGTGCTTCATGATCACTTCCCTGAACTTCATGAACTTGGGGGTGGCATTGCCTGCCTCGTCGAGCGGCGCGTCGTAATCATAGCTGCTGATCTGCGGCTCGTAGGGATTGCGGTCGTTGTAGTTGGCCCCGTTCATAAAACCGCGGGTGGTACCCCCATGAAACATGTACATATTGATGGAAATGCCAGCAGCCAGCACCGAATCCAGCCGGTTCACATACTGCTCGGCCGGCACCGTATGGTGTTTGGTTCCCCACCAGTCGAACCAGGCCGGGTACCATTCGGCAATATAGAAAGGTCCCTTGCCATCATGATACTGCCGCACCAGCTTTTTCACTTCGGCCGGTTTGTCGAGGCCGTTCACGGCCGGCATCAGTCCCGACAGGTACCCATTTTTTACGTCACCTGCGGGGTCGCAGGTGTACAGAAGACCGTCGAAGCCGGCTTCCTGGAACAGTTTCCGGTTGATATCGAGGTATTCCTTGTCGTTTGAATACGACCCGTATTCGTTTTCCACCTGTACCATCAGGATGTTACCGCCGTGGTTGATCTGCAGCGGCGCCAGCTGCTTGCCGATCTCGCGGATATAGGTGCGGTATTCCTGCAGGTATCGGGTTTCCTTGCTTCTCACTACCAGTCCGGCTTCGTTCTGAAGCCAGTAGGGATAGCCCCCGAATTCCCATTCGGCGCATACATACGGACTCGGCCGCAGCACTACCCACAGGCCCTCTTCCCGGGCCATCTGTACAAAGGCGGCGATGTCGTTGTTGCCCGTAAAATCGAACACGCCTTTCTGGGGTTCGTGCACGTTCCAGAACACGTAGGTGCCGATGGTATTGAGGCCCATCGCTTTGGCCATCTGCATGCGGGCTTTCCAGCTTTCGCGTGGCACCCGGGGGTAATGCATCTCTCCCGAGATCATCTGAAAAGGCCGCCCATCGAGCAGGAAGGCGGAATCACCCAGCGCAAAAGTGTGCTTCTGCGAGAAAAGAGCTGAAAAGGGTAATAACAAGGACAGAACGAAAATGCTTCTGAGCATGCGTTTAAATTTAGATACGATCGGGCGGGAGAAAACAGGCAGGGTACCGGGTCAGCCCGAGGCCCTGCTCCAGCCCGTTTATTTCAGTTCAAGCACCACGACGGAAAAAGGAGGCAGCTTGGCCACCAGCACACCGCCGCTCAGCACCGCGCCTTTGAAGGGAGCCGGCTTGATCTTGTCGGGCGTGGTGAAGGAGTTTACATCCTGCAGTTTGGGGGAAGAAAGGATGCGTCCGTTCACGGAGCTGTACTTTCTTCCCTGTAGGTTGATGGAAATGTCCTGGCTTTTTGCGGCGTCGATGTTCACCAGTGAGATATGGGTTACGCCGGCGGAATCGATGGAAGCGGAGGCAGAGATGGCCGGAAGCTTTTCACCACCCAGCACATAGTCGGCGCTCTTCACGGAGAGCGGGATCATCTTGGCATCCTGGTGCACGTTGTACATTTCCATCACGTGGTAGGTGGGGGTCAGGATCATCTTTTCCTCGTTGGTCAGGATCACCGACTGCAGCACGTTGATGGCCTGGGCCAGGTTCGCCATGCGCACACGGTCTGCGTGGTTGTTGAAGATATTCAGACTTACGCCTGCGATCATGGCATCGCGCATGGTATTCTGCTGGAACAGGAAGCCGGGGTTGGTTCCCTTTTCCACATCGTACCAGCCGCCCCATTCGTCGACCACCATGGCCACGCGTTTCTGCGGATCGTATTTGTCCATGATGGCGCCGTGATGCGTTACCAGGGTATCCATCCACAGCGCGCTTTTAAGGGTAGCGAAATACTGCTGCTCGCTGTACTCGGTGGCCGACCCTTTCTGCCGCCAGGTAACGGTGGAATAGTGATGGATGGCCAGCCCTTCGAGCATGTGGAGCGGGATGTTTTTCATCAGCGTTTCCGTCCAGTTATAATCGGCATCGCTGGCGCCGGAAGCCACCCTGAACAGGCGGGCATTGGGCGTGCCGGCCATGAAAGTGGTGTATTTGCGGTATTGGTCGGCGTAGTATTCGGGGCGCATGTTACCGCCGCAACCCCAGGCTTCGTTGCCGATGCCCCAGATCTTTACGTTCCAGGCCTTTTCGCGTCCATATTCATGGCGCAGGTCCGACATCGGGCTTTTGTTCTCGAAGTTCACATACTGCACCCAGTCGGACAGCTCTTCGGTGGTGCCGCTGCCTACGTTGCCGGAGATATAGGGCTGCGAGCCGAGCAGTTCGCACATGTCGAGGAAATCATTTGTACCGAAACTGTTGTCTTCGGTCACGCTTCCCCAGTTGGTGTTTACAATGGAGGGGCGTTTGTTTTTGGGGCCTATGCCGTCTTTCCAGTGGTAAGTATCGGCAAAACAGCCGCCCGGCCAACGCAGCACCGGCACTTTCAGTTTTTTGAGGGCCGCCACCACGTCGTTGCGCACGCCTTTGGTGTTCGGGATCTTGGTGTTGTTCTCACCCACATAGAAGCCGCCGTAAATACAATGACCCAGGTGCTCGGCGAAATGACCATATATATTCCGGTTGATGGTGACCCGGGCCGAATCGGCATGAAGCACGATCGTGTTCTGGGAAAATGCAGGGAGGGTAAAAAGGAGACTGAAGGCGAAAAAGATCTTTCTTGTCAGAGACATCATACAAGCAATTTTCGGAAGTTAGAAAAAGATTGTTCAGAAACGGGGAAGGTCGTTATTCCTCTCATACAAATATATACGGTTCAGCCCTGATTTATCTACCATCTCCCTTCCGGAGAAACGGACGGAATACCGCAGTTTTCAGGATGGCAGCCGATTTATTGCCAAATATAACAGTGCAGGTCTTTACCGGCCGCATCAACCCGCGCCTGAACGGCGGGATTACTGATTTACCCCCCAAAATAGACGATTTCTCCCACCTTCCCTCCGTGCAAAAGGGGTTAAAATTGTCAAATGAACACGAATTACTTGCCCATGACTTCTTTCCTCCCGTCCGGCACCCCAAAATCTTTTCCGCCGGAGACATTTCATCTGATGCCCGGTCCATCCTTCTTTGCTGCTTCCAGAAAATATCAGGAAAAATAAATTGCAGCTTTTAGCCATATAAAATTGTCAGTAGGGGTAACTCCTCCTTCTGAATCAAACGCTTCTCCATTTATTCATCTAAACATTTTCATTGTGAAAAAAAGCTTGTCAGTCCGGCAGCTGTTTGCTACAGCGGTATACCCCGGATTGCTGAAAAAAAACAAAGGCTTTGTGCTCTTTTTTCTGCTCGTGCTCTCTTCGGCCGGTGCTTTTGCCCAGCAGAAAGTAACGGGAAGGGTCATCTCGGGCGACAGTGCCGTGAGCAGCGCGACCGTGCAGGTTTTAGGGAGCGGCGTTGCCACACAGACCGATGCCGGCGGTAATTTTACGCTCAACGCAGCGGCGGGCACCCAGCTCGAGATCAGCCATGTGGGGTATGTGACCCAGAATGTAAAAGTGACCGGCAGCGGGCGCGTGGACGTGCAGCTGCTTCCCTCCTCATCGCAGTCGCTCAATGAAGTGGTTGTGGTAGGATATGGCACCCAGAAAAGATCCGACGTAACGGGCGCCGTCGCTTCGGTGCCGAAAGCACGCCTCTCGCAGCTGCCCGTGACCAACGTGCTGCAGGCCGTGGAAGGCATCGTACCGGGTCTTAATGTAACCACCACTTCTTCCGTTCCGGGAAGTACGCCGGCGGTGCTCGTGCGCGGACAGAACTCCATCACGGCCGGTACCGGTCCTTTGTATGTGGTGGACGGTATTCCGCTGAGCAAGAGCGGCGGGGGTATCAATGATATCAATCCCAACGACGTGGCGTCTATCGAAGTGCTGAAAGACGCTTCGGCCACCGCCATTTACGGGGTCAACGGTACCAACGGGGTGATCCTCATCACCACCAAAAGAGGTACCACCGGCAAACCGGTGATTCGCTACAACGGATATGCGGGCGCAGAGAATCTGGCCCATATCCTGGAGCCCCGGAGCCCGGCAGAATACCTGCAGAAATACAAAGACTACCTGAGCCAGACCGGCCAGACGCAGACCGGTCCGGTACCCAACGCTTACGAGCTGCCCAATTATACGGCCGGTAAAACGACCGACTGGGTAAAGGAAGCGACACAGCAGGGCATCATGCAGGATCACAACGTAAGCATCTCCGGCGGCGCCAGCAATGTAAAGTATTATGTATCCGGTGAATACATGCACCAGAAAGGCGTGGTGAAAGGATACCAGTACCAGCGCGCGAGTGTGCGTTCGAATCTCGACATAAACGTAACCAGTTTTCTTACGGTCGGAACTTCGATGTATTTCTCGAATAACAACTACGACGGCGGCCGCACCAACCTCCTGTTTGCCACGGCGATGAGCCCGTACGGCCAGGAATACAATGCCAACGGCACCTATGCCATCTACCCCATGTACCCGGAATTGCTGTATACCAACCCGATGCTCGGATTGTATTCTGACGTGCAGAACCGCAGCAGCACGCTGCAGGGGAACGGCTACGCCGATCTGAACCTGGGCGGCATCCTGAAAGGACTGAAATTCCGCCTCAACGCCGGATACACGTATCTGCCGACACGCCTCGGCTCTTACACCGGCCGTAATGGAAACAACACCATCGGCGGTGCCAGCACTTCCAGTTCCGAAACAAACAGTTACACACTGGAAAACATCCTTTCCTATAATAAAGACTTCGGCAAGCACCACATCGACTTTACCGGGCTGTACAGCTCGCAGGAAAGAAAATACATTACCTACGGCTCCTCTGCATCCGGTTTCATCAACGACCTCTTGTCTTTCTACAATCTTGGCGCAGGTTCTACCATATCGGGCAGTTCGTACCGCGACAGGTACGCCCTGAACTCCCAGATGGCAAGGATCAATTACGGATTCGACAGCAGGTACCTGCTTACCCTGACCGCCAGAAGGGATGGATCCTCTGTGATCGGTGCAAATACCAGCAAATACGGCGTGTTTCCTTCGCTTGCATTTGGCTGGAACATCATGAACGAGTCTTTCATGAAGGGCGTCGGAAAGATCGACAACCTCAAGATCAGGGGATCGTATGGAAAGACAGGTAATGAAGCGATCAGCGTGTACCAGACCATCACCACCGATAACCTGGCCCGCTATCCGTTCGGAGGCCTCAGTTCCATCGGGGTACTGGCAGGCAACCTGGGCAACAGCAACCTGCACTGGGAAAGCACCACCGGCTTCAACTTGGGTATCGACTTCGCCATCCTGAAAAACAGGATCTCCGGTAGCATCGACGCTTATCATACCAATACCAACGGCCTTATCCTCAACCGCAACCTGCCCATCATCACCGGTTATTCGAGGGTGCTCGATAACCTCGGCAAAACCGCCAACAGGGGTATCGAGATCCTGGTGACAACCCGCAACATCGAATCAAAAGATTTCCGCTGGGAAAGCAGCTTTAATTTCGCGGCGAACCAGAACAAGATCCTGGATCTGTACGGCGACCGCAAAAGCGATGTGGGGAACCGCTGGTTCATCGGCAAACCGATCAGCGTGATCTACGACTACAAAATGATCGGCATCTGGCAGACCGGCCAGGATGCTTCCAAACAGGACCCCGGCGCCAAAGCCGGCGACCTTAAATTCGCCGACCTGAACCACGACGGCAAGATCACCGCCGACAGCGACAGGGTAATACTTGGACAAACCGCCCCTAAATGGACAGGCGGCATGACCAATACCTTTCACTATAAAAATTTTCACCTGAGCATTTTCGTGCAGACAGCACAGGGCATCACCAAGAACAACACCGACCTCAACTACGTGGATGAAAGCGGCCGCCGCAACACGCCCGCCGAGATCGGTTACTGGACCACTACGAACGGGGACAATACCCGGCCCGCCCTGTCATATACCAACACAAGGGGTTACGGCTATGCCTCCAATGCCAGCTATACCCGCCTTAAAGACATCACCCTGAGCTACAGCCTGCCGCAGGCCGCACTCGACAAAGCACACCTGGGCGGACTTACCTTTTACGTGTCAGGCCGCAACCTGTACACCTTTACTCCCTGGGTAGGCTGGGATCCCGAAAACAATTACCTGGGTCGCGGCGTAACAAGCGGTTCCACCAGCTGGACGGACAACTATCCTACCACCCGCTCGGTTGTGTTCGGCGCAAACCTTTCCCTTCGTTAATTTTTTAAACTCACCTGAATGAAAAAGAATATCCGCATATCTCTCTTGTTTGCCGTGTTGCTGGTAGCAGCCACCTCGTGCAAGAAGAGTTACCTGGATGAAAAGCCATATTCATCCTATACCGCTGCCACCCTCACCGACTCGCTGGGTTTTGAAGCGCAGATCGTTGGACTGTACAACCAGTTCAGTAATTTCTATACCCAGGCCGACAACCAGGGCTGGCTCTGCATCTGGCAGGTAGGGACCGACGTCGCTTTTGCCACGCAGCCGCAAGGCATCGAGACGCCCTATTACAATTACACCACCCTTACGCCAACCGATGGCGGCGCCTCCTACACCTGGAGCTGGGCGTACCGGATGATCAACAACAGCAATATCATCATCAGCAGCATTGAAGATCCATCCGTGACCGCAATCGGCCAGGCCAACAAGAATGCCACCGATGCCGAAGCGCGTTTCTTCCGGGCCCATGCCTACAATGTGCTGGCCACCTGTTTCGGCGGTGTTCCAATTGTACGGCAGCCCATCAGCACTCCGCGCACCGATTTCACCCGGTCTCCGCTCGACAGCGTAAACAACCTCATCGTGAGCGACCTGCAATACGCCATCACCAACCTGCCCGATATCGAAAGCGTGAAATCCAATTCGAAAGGGAAAATGTACGAGCGCGCCAACAGGTACCAGGCCATGCAGCTGCTTGCAGAAACCTACCTGCGCATGGGCAAGCCAGACCTGGCGGAAGCCCAGACACAGGCCATCATCAGCAGCGGCAAGTTCAGCCTCATCAAATCGCGCTACGGCGTAAAAACCGGACAGGCAGGAGATGCGTTCTCCGATATGTTCTGGTATGGCAACCAGCGCAGGAACCAGGGCAACACCGAAGCGCTCTGGGTGCTGGAGCAGGAAAACCCCAGCATCGTGACCGGGGGCAACACCGGCAACGCGCAACAGAGAAGGGTATGGGGAGCGGCTTACTACAACTACGCTTCCAACACAACCGGCGGCATGATCATCTGCGATTCGCTCGGCGGCCGCGGCATCGCCCGCCTGCGCCTGAGCAACTGGGTACTGTACAACCTGTACCCGACGGGCGATATGCGCAATTCACGGTACAATATCCGGAGAGATTATTACTACAATGACCCTACGAAGCCGAACTACGGCAAGCTGGTCACCCCGTTGGCCGCAGCGGATACCGTATATAAATTCTGTCCGCACACCACCAAATGGTACCAGTACGATCCGAACGATCAGTTTGGCTATGCCATGATTAAAGATATCATCCTGATGCGCCTCGGCGAAACTTACCTGCTGCAGGCGGAAGCCCAGATGAAACAGGGCAAGCTGGCCGATGCGGCTGCTTCGATCAACGCGCTGCGCACCCGTGCCAATGCGCCGCAGGTGACCGCCGCTCAGATGACCCTCGACTTCATCCTCGATGAAAGAGCCCGTGAATTGATCGGGGAAGAAAACCGCCGCATGACCCTCATGCGCACCGGCACCCTGGTAGACCGCGCCACCCGCCTGAACTCCAACACGGTCATGTACCCGCTCAACGGACTGACCTCCAAGCACCTTCTGCTGCCCATCCCGCAGTCGGAGATCGACCTGAACAAAGATGCCCGGCTGGCACAGAACCCGGGTTATTAAGAGATATGTGACAAATAAAAAAGGGGCGGAGAAAAAATCTCCGCCCCTTTTTTGTGTAAAAGATCAGGGAACCGTACATGCCTTGTTACACACCGGCTAAAAATACAATGTTAGTTTCCAAGATCACTTTCCTCGTTTGCAAAGCGCTTGCGGTTCTTACTCCACCAGCGTTCTTTGACGTCGTGCGAAAGGTTGTCAACCAGTTCCCGAGTTGCTGGGGGCTTCTTTATATGTAAGATAGTTTACCAGTCGTTACAGCCCTGTAGTATCCACGGAAGCGGGCAGGCGGATGATCACTTCTTTTGAGGTCCTCTCTATTTACTTATCTGCATTTGCAGTCTGTAACCAAAGTAACTGGCTCATATGGCCGAACCTGGGTTTATCCTATTTCCGGGGCCGGTATCTGGTCGGTGCTTTCTGCCCCTTGCATATGTGGACTGATAAATTTCCAAATCAGCTCATTCACTTCGTCCGGCTTTTCGTGGTGTACCCAGTGGGTGGCCTTTTCGATCATCACCAGTTTTCCGTTGGGGCACAGGTCGATGCTGGGCTGGGCCATGCGGGCGGAGAGAAAAGCATCTTTTTTCCCCCAGATCAGGAGGGTGGGCAGCTCGATCCGGATGGGCACTTTGGAACTCTTGCCCCAGCTGTACGCGCGGTACCAGTTGATCATCGACCGGATGGCGCCTGGCTGCTCCCAGGCCGACTTGTACTGCCGGATGTCTTCGGCGGAAAAGGTGCCGCGGCGGGAAGTCTTTACAAGGGTGCGCTCCAGCAGCGCGCAGTCGAACAGGCGGCTTGTCAGCTCCGGCAGCAGCGGCAGGCGGAAGAAACGGATGTACCAGCTCTTCAGCCGCTGGCGCAGGTTCCGTTTCAGCGTTCTTCGCATGATGTCGGGATGCGGCATGTTGAGGATCACGAGGTGCTCGAGCAGATCGGGATAGCGCTCGGCCACGTTCCAAGCCACCACCCCGCCCCAGTCGTGCGCCACCAGCGTCACCTTTTGACTGGTCAGTTTCCGGATCAGGCTTACCACATCGATGATCAGCTTCTCGATGCGGTAATCGGCCACTTCTTTCGGCTTGCTGCTCATATTGTACCCCCGCTGGTCGGGCGCTACCGCACGAAAGCCCTTGTCTGAAAAAAAGTCCAGCTGCGCTTTCCACGCATACGAGAATTCGGGAAAGCCGTGCAGGAAAAGGATCGGCCGCCCTTCCTCCCTTCCCGCTTCCGCCACATACAGCCGCACATCATTGATATCATAAAACCGGTGGTTGATCTCCATGGATGAAAATTGGTAATGGAACTTTATATCAGCAATGCAATAGCCAAAACCGGACCCGAAAATACATCGTGCCAGGCAGGCCGGAACTAAAAAGTGCAGATGACCACCGGAAATATTTCCCGGCCCGATCACTACGGAAATCGGATATTTATATATGATCGAGGGAACCCTGCTTTTAATCATCTCACTGCTCTTTGCCGTGACGATGCTCTCCATGCTGAGCAAAAAACTGCGCATCGCCTACCCGATCGTTCTGGTGATCGCCGGACTGGTCATCAGCCTGGTGCCCAATGTACCGCATGTGAGCCTGGAGCCTGACCTGGTGTTCATCATTTTCCTGCCGCCCCTCCTCTATGCGGCGGCGGGCAACACCGTCTGGCGCGAATTCTGGTTCTACCGGCGCGCCATCGCCCTGCTCGCTTTCGGGCTTGTGATCCTTACGGCGGTGGTAGTGGCGCAGGTGTCGCATGCCATGATCCCGGGCTTTCCGCTGGCCCTCGGCTTTCTGCTGGGCGGTATCATATCCCCGCCGGATGCGGTGGCCGCCACCACCGTACTCGAAAACCTCAAGATCCCCCGGCCGGTGGTTACCATCCTTGAAGGCGAAAGCCTGGTGAACGATGCATCCAGCCTTATCGTGTTCCGCTTTGCGATGGCAGCGCTCTCCACCGGTGAGTTCGTGATGCTGAAGGCCAGCAAAGACTTTATCCTTGTAGCGGTGATGGGCATCCTGATCGGACTGGCCGTGGCGCTGATTATTTACTGGATGCACCGTTTTCTGCCTACCACGCCCAGCATCGATACGGCCATCACCCTCATCGGTCCCTATCTCATGTATATTATCGCCGAAAAGCTCCATTATTCGGGCGTGCTGGCCGTGGTCAGCGGCGGACTCTTCCTCAGCTCCCGTTCGCACGAAACCTTTTCGTATGATTCGAGGCTGCAGTCGCAGAGTGTATGGAACACGCTCGTCTTTCTGCTCAACGGCATCGTGTTCATCCTGATCGGTCTTCAGCTGCCCGACACCATCAAGGGCATGCACCGGTATGCTGCCGGAGAGGCTGTAACATTTGCGCTGGTGATCTGTGCAGTCACTATCATTGTACGGATCGGCTGGGTGTTTGCCAGTACCTATTTTCCGTTCCTGTTCCCTGCTGCCCGCAAAGACCGGGTACGGCCCGACTGGAAAAGCGTTCTCATTATAGGCATCACCGGCATGCGCGGTGTGGTGTCGCTTGCCGCCGCGTTCAGCATTCCGGTCATGCTTTCCAAAGGGGTGCCGTTTCCGAACCGCAACCTCGTCCTGTTTATCACGTTCGTGGTCATCCTCGTGACGCTGGTATTGCAGGGCCTCATCCTGCCCTTTGTGGTGCGCAGGCTCAACATCGAGGTGGAAGAACACAATGCGCAGCACGACATGGCAGTACAGCACAGGCTGTCGCTGGCCGTGATCAGCTATTTGGAACAGGTGTATAAAGATGATATTGAGTCGGACACCGTATTAATGAGGATCTACGAGCGGTACCAGCATGTGGCCGAAACGCATAACCAGGAGGTACACGAGGAAAAAAAAGAAGAGAACAACCAGTCGGTGATGAACACCAAAAAAGTGTTGCTGGAGCTGGTGCGCATCCGCCGCCAGGAACTGAAGCAGATCGGCAAGGAAGAGAATTTTCCTGATGAAGTGCTGCGCACCAAAGAAACGGAGCTCGACCTGGAAGAAGCCCGGCTGAGGCAGACCTGAGCGTAAGTGTTTGAAACCCGGGATAGGAGATCTACCCCCGTTTTTGTCCTCCTTGGCAGGCGCAAACACGCTGCGGCACTTTTAGTGTCTCTGCAGGGAAGGTGTGTGTTTCCAGATGCCTGTCTGATATTTGCACTTTCGGGAACATGAGCCTTTCCCGGGCACAGGCTACACCGTAAGCGCCGCTTCCGGCTTTTTGGCGTAGGCGGGTTGGCGCAGGGGCAGAATGACGTGAAAGCTGGCGCCTTCGCGCTCTTTCGATTCGGCAAAAATATAACCGTTGTGGTTGGCAACGATCTTCTGGCAGAGGGCCAGGCCGATGCCCGTGCCTGTGAACAGCTCCTTGCTGTTCAGCCGCTGGAAGATCACGAAGATCTTTTTTGCGTAGTCGGGATTGAACCCGATGCCATTGTCTCTGACCACAATCTCCTGGTAGGTGAGTTCGGGGTTCAGGGTATATTGCTGCACGGCTTCTTTCTGCAGCAGCGTGGCGCTGACCGTGATCTCCGGCGCCTCGCCGGCTTTGGAAAATTTCAATGCGTTGTTGAGCAGGTTATAAAACAGCTGGTTCATCTGCAGTGGAATGGCTTCCATCCGGTACAGATCTCCGCAGTTGATCACCGCCCCTTTTTCCTCGATCGTCAGCTCAAAATCGTTGCAGATATCACGGAGCAGGGTGTTGAGGTCCGTTTCCAGGAACTGCTGGGTCTGGTCGGAAAGCGAAGAGAAATTCAGGAGGTCGTTGATCAGCCTGCTCATCCTGTTGGCGGCGGCAACCACTTTTTCCAGATATACTTTTGCAAAGGAAGCGGCCGGATCGTTGAACCGCTCTATAATAAGGCTTGAAAAGGTTTTTATTTTACGCAGGGGCTCCTGAAGGTCATGACTGGCCACGTAAGCAAACTGCTCCAGCTCGCCGTTGATGCGCTGCAGCTCCATTACCTTGCGCTGCAGCTCCTGCTGCGAATTTTTGAGGTCGGTGATCTCCGACAAGCTGGCGATAAACCCGTCGTTGAGTTTACTGACGCTCACCTGGTACCAGCGCATTTCGTGGTCGCGCCGGAAAGAAGTTTCAAATTCATCCGCCTTTCCCGACTCGGTAGCGTGTACGTAGCGGGCAAACGTGCCCCGTTTTACGGACGAGGGAGAGGCGCCCAGCAGGGTCTGCTGCATCACTTCCCCGTCTTTCAGCTCCAGCTGTTTCTGCAGGGCGTTGTTGCTGAAGATGATCTTGAAATCCACTATCCTGTCTTTTTCACGGATGGCTTCGCAGGCCAGGATGCCCGTCTGCGCCGTGTTCAGGACCGAACTGAGAAAAGATTCCAGGCGGTTGCGGCGGTAGGTCTGATAGATGTTCGATCCGGTGATCGCGAGAATGATAATGAGCCCGATCGCCACACAGAAGCCCCTCAATATGCTGCTGATGGTCTGGTAATTGTCGAGGTTCTCTTTCCGTCCGTTCAGGAGCTGTTTTTCCATGATCACCGCCTTGTCGATCAGGTACTGGATGGAGATGAGCGGCATCAGTCTGCTGCCTGATTCGGTGGTCATGGTGGAATCTTCCAGTCTGATGCCGGGGGAATTGGCGAGATAGATATCCACCAGCTGGCTGATCCTGTTCAGGCGGTCGAGCTGCACCCGGTTGTCTGCGATCAGCACCCGCAGTTCGCTCAGGTCCTGGGCCACCCCGCCGCTGTCGTACCCGCTGTATTCGAGCAGGTTGTTCCGGTGGTTTTTCCGAATGCTTTCGGGGAATACATGGATACTTTTTACGTCGCTGGCCAGTTTTTCGAAGAGGTAAGTGACCTCCAGGGTATGCGATACCCACCGGTTGTACCCCTGTATCCTTTTGATGTTCGACTGGTAGAGAACCAGTGCCGTGAGCAGAATGGTCAGGGCAAGACCAAGCAGTATGTAGTTTTTTTTCTCCATATTGAGATACAGGATCTGGTTTTCAGGTATGGAATAACCTTTTGCAAGATAACAATTCGCGCCTGTTTTTATAATCTGTTAACTGCGTTTATACATAACGTCTAAAAACGGTCTTTTCTGCGGAAAGATCGCTTTCCGTTCAGAACACAAAATGCCCCCGTCCCTATTAGTCCACCATATTAGTAGAAGTTTTTTGCTATTTGCCCCTGCTGGCGTAGTTTTGCGGCCTGATACGCTGGGTTGTACCAGATAAGGAACGCCGGGTCTGAAATCAGCCTGAACTGTTGTGGTAAAATCTCTGTGGTTTTTACTTCTTTCCCAGTCTCGTCCGGGTTCCGAATATTAATTCAACTATTTCACAGATATGTCCGATACGCTGGAATCTCAGATCCCCGAACTACTCTATCTTATCGACGGTATGACCCACCAGCAGGTGTTTGCGCTGCTGGCCGAGCGGTTTCCCGGCCAGGTCACGTTCTCTTCCAGCTTCGGGTACGAAGACCAGGTGATCACGCACGACATACTCAACAACAAGCTCGGCATCAATATCTTCACCCTCGATACCGGGCGCATGTTCACA
The DNA here is from genome assembly GCA_965200945.1 of Chitinophagaceae bacterium. GTDB lineage: Bacteria > Bacteroidota > Bacteroidia > Chitinophagales > Chitinophagaceae > JADCRZ01. The sequence continues at coordinate 5,696,401 of OZ241749.1, read as the reverse complement.
GAGACCTATTCTGTGTGGAACAGTACCAACGAACATTACGATACAAAGGTGAAAGCCTATTACCCCGACTACAAACTGCTGGAAGGCTTTATCCGGGAAAAAGGTCCCAACTCATTTTACGAATCGGTCGAAAACCGCACTACCTGCTGCTATATCCGCAAAGTAGAGCCACTCAGCCGGGCGCTCCGCAACCAGGCTGTCTGGATCACCGGCATGCGGGCCGAACAATCGAACGCCCGCAAAGACCTTCCCATGCTGGAATGGGATCCCAAACACCATGTGATCAAATACCACCCGCTGCTCCACCGCACCTTTGAGGAAGTGAAGCAGTACATTCAGGACCACAACATCCCGTACAATCCGCTGCACGACCGCGGGTTTGTGAGCATCGGCTGTGCACCCTGCACACGGGCCATCCGCCCCGGCGAAGATTTCAGGGCCGGCAGGTGGTGGTGGGAAAACAAAAGCGACAAGGAATGCGGGCTCCATGTGGGAACCGTGGGCAGCAAGGACGCACCCGACGGCAATGTTGAACTGACCATGACGGGCGCGGCGGGCTAACCCCTGCGATGCCGGTGGCCTAAATTGATCTCTATGAACACACATAAAATTGATTACCTGGATCAGCTTGAATCAGAAGCGATCCATATCTTCCGCGAAGTGGCCGGGCAGTTTGAACGTCCGGCGCTGCTGTTCTCGGGCGGAAAAGATTCCATCACCCTCGTACATCTTGCACTGAAAGCCTTCCGGCCCGGAAAATTCCCTTTTCCGCTGGTACATATCGACACGGGCCACAATTTTCAGGAGGCGCTCGACTACCGCGACCGCCTGGCCGACGAGATTGGTGAAAAACTGATCGTGCGCAAAGTGGAAGACACCATCAGGGCAAAGAACCTGACGGAACCCAAAGGCAAGTTTGCGAGCCGCAACGCGCTGCAGACTTTTACCCTCCTCGACACCATCGAGGAGTTCCGGTTCGACGCCTGCATCGGCGGCGCCCGGCGAGATGAGGAAAAAGCCAGGGCCAAGGAACGGATCTTCTCCGTACGCGACGAATTCGGACAATGGAACCCCAAACTGCAACGCCCCGAGCTGTGGAGCACCTACAACGGCAAGATCCACCAGGGCGAGAACGTGCGGGCCTTCCCCATCAGCAACTGGACCGAACTCGACGTGTGGAATTATATCCGCCGCGAAAACATCACCCTTCCTTCCATCTATTTCTCGCACCGGCGCGACGTGATCGAGCACCAGGGACAGCTGGTCGCTGTTTCGGACTTCATCCAGCTTGATCCGACCGACGTGGTGCAGCACCGCAATGTGCGCTACAGAACGGTCGGCGACATGACATGTACGGCCGCGGTGGAATCCACGGCGAGTAACATCGACGATATCATCAGCGAGATCATCGCTACCCGCACCAGCGAACGCGGTGAAACCCGCATCGACGACCAGGTGTCGGAAGCTGCCATGGAAGACAGAAAAAAAGGCGGTTACTTTTAAATCCCTATCATACTCATGGATCTTCTCCGGTTTATCACAGCAGGCAGCGTAGACGACGGCAAAAGCACCCTCATCGGCCGCTTGCTGTACGACAGCAAATCTATTCTCAACGATCACCTGCAGGCGATCGAAAAACAAAGCAGGAACAGGAAGGACGGTGAAATAGACCTGGCGCTGCTCACCGACGGACTGCGTGCGGAAAGGGAACAGGGCATCACCATCGACGTGGCCTACAAATACTTCTCTACGCCGAAGCGCAAGTTCATCATCGCAGATGCGCCCGGCCATATCCAGTACACCCGCAACATGGTCACCGGCGCTTCCAACTCGGAACTGGCCATCATACTCGTAGACGCCCGCAACGGCGTGGTAGAGCAGACGCGCCGCCACTCCATCATCGTTTCCCTGCTCAACATACCGCACGTGATCGTGGCCATCAACAAGATGGACCTGGTGGAATACTCCGAAGACAGGTACAACAACATCGTGATCGACTATGCAAAAGTGGCCGGATCACTCAGACTGAAGGATGTGCAATACATCCCGATCAGTGCCCTGAACGGAGACAACATCGTTGACCGGTCGACCGAGATGAACTGGTATAAGGGAGACTCGCTGCTCAGCATTCTCGAAGAGGTGGAGATCCAGGAAGACATCAACCATACCGATCCGCGCTTCCCGGTGCAATACGTGATCCGTCCGCAGTCGGAAGAACTGCACGATTACCGCGGTTATGCCGGCAAGATCATCAGCGGCGTATACCGCACGGGAGACAAAGTAACGGTACAGCCTTCCGGCCTGGAAAGCACGATCAGCGCGATCGAACTGGGCGGGCAGCCGGTAGAGATGGCTTACGCACCGCAGAGCGTGATCATGCACCTGGAGAACGACATCGACATCAGCCGGGGCGATATGATCGTGCAGAGCATCAACCAGCCGGCCGTTTCGCAGGAGCTGGAAGTGGTACTGTGCTGGATGGACTCCAAACCCCTGAAAAAAGGGAACAAATACCTGCTGCAGCTCAACAGCCGCACGGTGAAAGCCGTGGTGAAAGACATTGACTACAAACTCGACGTAAATACCCTCGAAAGAAATCATGATGTGGAAAGCGCCGGCCTCAACGACATCGTTAAGGCAACGATCAAGACCGCCGCGCCCGTTCCATACGATTCCTACACCAAACTGCGCAGCAACGGCGGCGCCATCCTCATCGACGAAACCAGTTTCGTGACCGTTGGCGCGTGTATGATCCAGAACCCTTATGTACATGAGTAAAAGATTCAGGGATGGGCTCGCAACTGCAGCAAGTCACTGCTTGTTTTATGGCAGCAGAAGAGGCAGCGATCCAGATCACTTAACCCTCGATCCTTTGATCCCGGTTCAGACAAAATTATAATCATGAACGACAGAACAACCACAGGCAGAGTAGTTTTCGCGGGGGCAGGTCCGGGCGATCCGGAGCTGATCACCGTGAAGGCGGCCCGCTGCCTGCAGGAAGCGGATGTGGTGCTGACGGACCGGCTGGTAAGCGAAGCCATCCTGCACAGCTATGTGAACAGCCGTGCCGAGATCATCCGGGTCGGAAAACAGGGACACCAGAAATTATCGACCCCACAGTCATCCATAAACGAACTGATGGTGAGCCACGCGCTCGCCGGCAAACTGGTGGTGCGACTCAAAGGCGGTGATGTATCGGTGTTCTCGAATATTTTTGATGAACTATCGGAGCTTGTCAGTCACCGGATCCCCTACGAGATCATCCCTGGCATCACTGCCGCGCTGGGCGCCGCAGCGTACGCGGGCATTCCGCTTACGGCGCGGGGCTACTCCACCGGTATCCGCCTGCTTACGTTTTATAAATCCGACATCATACAGGGTCCCTACTGGAAAGAGCTCGCAGGCACCAGCGACACCCTCGTGTTTTATATGTCGGCCGAAATGCTCGACAAGGCGGTGGAACTTCTGCGCAGCAACGGCATAGCAGATGATCTCTCGCTGGCCGTGATTGAACAGGCCACCACACCCATGCAGCAGGTCACGGTGTCTTCTTTTGCAGACTATCACGAGACCTTGAAGGGAAAAGATTTCTTATCACCCACCCTGGTCATCATCGGCAAGGTAACGGAGTTGTATCACCAGTTCAGGTGGATGAAGAACAGTCAGAGCAGCGACGCTTATTTTAAACCGGTGTTCGACGCCCTGCTGGCAGCCGGCAACCCAAATATTCATGCTTAATACCGGCCTGTGCTTATGGCACTACGGTAAATTTGAAATATGTTAGCAGACAATAAACTAAAGGTTTTTCTGGAACTCATTAAAATTTCCGGTCAGGAAGAACTGATCTGGATGAACGGTTACCTGTCGGGACTTCTTGCCAAAGGCGAAGCAACGGCGGAAGAAGCCGCGGCACCTGCCAAAAGCGCCGTCAGCAAGATCACGGTGCTGTACGGAACCGAGACCGGCAATTCAAAAAAGCTGGCGACGGTGCTGGCGGCAAAAGCAAAGAAATCGGGCATCAACGCCAAGGTGGTGAGCATGGACCAGTACCGGCCCAACGACCTGGGTAAGGAAGAATACCTGTTTTCCATCATCAGCACACACGGTGAAGGTGAACCGCCCGCCGCCGCAAAAAAGTTTTACGATCACCTGCACACCAACGGCGCTGATCTTTCCAGGCTCAAATTTGGCGTACTGGCGCTGGGAGACACCTCGTATCCGCTCTTCTGCAAAACCGGGGAAGATGTGGACGCGCAGCTGCAGAAGCTGGGCGCCGAACGGATCGTACCCCTGCAGAAATGCGATGTCGATTTCGCCGAAGATGCCGACGCGTGGTTCAGCAACGTGCTGAAGGTGTTGAGCACCGGTGGCTCCGGCCCTGCGCCTGCTCCCACCCCGATCCCCGCAAAAAAGGCGGGAGGACGAAAGACCTACACCGGAAGCATCCTTACCAACATCAACCTCAACGACCGCGGCTCGAACAAGGAAACCCATCATATCGAGATCGGCGCCGACGGTGTCGATTATCTCCCCGGTGATTCCATCGGCATCATCCCCGAGAATCCCCTTTCTACCGTTCAGTCGATCATCGCCCTCGCAGGGGTGCAGGAAACCGACCAGGTCGTTTTCCGGAACGAAGAAACGACGGTGAGGGAGCTGCTGCAGAAAAAACTCAACATCTTTTACCTGCCTGAACGGGTGGTAAAAAAATATGCGGAGCTGATCCGCCAGAATATTCCGGCCACCCGCATGGACCTGTTCGATCTGCTCCGGATCTACCCGGTCGACAGCGCCGAACATTTCAGGGAAGTGCTGGCAGCCATGGAGCCCATCACGCCCCGGCTCTATTCGATCTCCTCTTCGCCCGAAGCGCACAGCGGCGAAGTGCATATCACGGTGGCAAAAAACAATTTCAATATCAACGACGAGATCAAGTACGGACTGACATCCGATTTTTTATCACAGCTGGCCGTCGACCAGGACATCCATTTTTATATACATCCCAACAGCCAGTTCAGGCTGCCGGAAGAAGACAAGGATGTGATCATGGTAGGACCGGGAACGGGCATCGCGCCGTTCCGCTCTTTTCTGGCCCAGCGCGATGCGCAGGGCGCACCGGGAAGGAACTGGCTCTTTTTCGGCGAGCAGCATTTTCTGTCCGATTTCCTGTACCAGACCGAGTTCCAGAGCTGGATGGAGACGGGTGTGCTCACAAAAATGAACGTAGCTTTCTCGCGCGACCGGCAAGAAAAGGTGTATGTGCAACATAAAATGCTCGCAGAAGGCGCACTGCTCTACAACTGGCTGGAATCCGGCGCATATGTGTATGTTTGCGGAACAAAAGACCCGATGAGCATCGACGTGGAGAACGCCCTGCTCAGGGTCATAGAAACTTTCGGCAACCGCTCCGGCGAAGAAGCGCTGCAGTATGTGGATCAGATGAAGGAAGATGGACGGTATATGAAGGATGTGTATTGAGAAAGTGCTGGCAGCCGTTTGCTCCTGGCTTTTTGTTGAAACAGGTTTTCGGATGATAATAATATTTTTTCATGCTTGAAGCTGAAAGCCGATGGCTGGAGGCTAAAAGTTTATTACTTCAATTTCATGGCAGATAAGAACCTTTCTCCAATCGAGAAAATCAAGCTGGAAAGCGATGCCCTCCGGGGTACGATCGTGGAGAGCCTGCAGAACGAGATGACCGGCGCCATCAGTGAAGACGATCAGGCCCTGGTGAAATTTCATGGCATGTACCAGCAGGACGACCGCGACCGCCGCGAAGAGCGGGCGGAGAAAAAACTGGAACGCCTGTACTCTTTTATGATCCGCCTGCGGCTTACCGGCGGCTTTCTTACCCCGGAGCAATGGATCGCCACCCACGACATCGCCGGCGAACACAGCACCGGCGTGATCAAGATCACCACCCGCCAGACCGTTCAGCTGCATGGCATCATCAAATCGCACATCAAGCCGACCATCCAGGCCTTCAACGAAGCCAGCCTCAATTCCATCGCCACCTGCGGCGACATCAACCGCAACGTCCTGTGCAGCTCGCACCCCAAACAGTCACCCTTACACGAAGAGATATTTGCTTTTGCCGACAGGATCGCGGATATGCTGATGCCCAAAACCAGGGCTTACTACGAGATCTGGCTCGATGAAGAAAAGCTCGTCGATAAAAAAGACGAGGAAGACCCTTTATACAAGGAAACCTACCTGCCCCGCAAGTTCAAGATCGGCGTGGTGATACCGCCGAACAACGATGTAGACGTGCTGGCCAATGATGTTGGCATGATCGCCATCATCGAAAACGGCCGTCTGAAAGGATACAACATCGCTGCCGGCGGCGGTTTGTCGACCACCCACGGCAATCCCGACACCTACGCACGCCTTGCCACCGTACTGGGCTTTGTGGATACCGAAGAAAAAGCCCTCAAAGCCATTTACGAGATCGTGACCATCCAGCGCGATTACGGCAACCGGAGCGACCGCAAACTGGCCCGCCTGAAATACACCCTTGACCGGATGGGTGTGGAACCGTTCATCAAAGAACTGGAAGTCCGCTGCGGCTTTGCGCTGGAGCCTGCCCAGCAGTTTACATTCAATGCCCGCAAAGATTACTACGGCTGGGAACAAAACGACCAGGGTCTTTGGTACTACACGGTGTTTGTAGAGAACGGGCGCGTGCTGGATGATGAGAACGTTGCCATGAAAACGGCCATGCTGGAGATCGCAAAAACCGGCAAAGCGAATTTCCGTTTTACCTGCAACCAGAACCTGATCGTAAGCGATATAAAACCGGAAGACAAGGCGGAGATCGAATCCATCCTTGAAAAGTTCCGTATTATCGAACATACGGAAGGCACCTCGGTGATCCGGAAAAATGCCATGGCCTGCGTGGCGCTCCCTACCTGTCCGCTCGCCCTGGCGGAAGCACAGCGCTACATGCCTACGCTGATCAGTAAAATAGAACCGATCCTTTCGAAATACGAACTCGGCAACGAAGATATCATCATGCGCATGACGGGCTGTCCGAACGGCTGTGCCCGTCCGTACGCAGCCGAGGTGGGTTTTGTGGGTACGGCTCTGGGCCGCTACAACCTGCACCTGCAGGGCGACCACGAAGGCACCCGCCTGAACCGCATCTACAAGGAAAACCTCGACGAAACCGGCATCCTCGCCGAATTCGACCAGCTGCTCGGCAACTACAAACAGGAACGCCAGCAAGGTGAACGCTTCGGCGATTTCACGCTGCGGAAGGGATATGTGAAAGAATAAGTTTTCTGAACCAGAATTTAACGGACGGGGTGCCACGGTTTCACACTGTGCTCCCCAACCTCCTTCTTGTAATCCCTGAGCAGGCGCAAACACGCAATAGCACGAAGAACCCATACGTGTTCCAACCCCTGTTGCATCTGTCGCTTGCACCTCCAATCCGCTTGTAATCTTCGCGCAGGCGCAGTTGCATACCTGCAACCGCACGCTTCAACGCGCCTGTATGCGCGAAGATCCCCTGAGATTGAGCGGGACAGCTATTGCACAACGAGCCTTGCATACCGGCTCACATCCATCCTCCTTTGATCCTCCGCTCAGATTACCGCTCAGGCGCAGCAACAGGCGGCGAAGGCAAGCGCGTGTTGCGCCTGGCGGGATAGACAAACGGGTTGGAGGTCCGACCGGATGGGAGGTTAAGGTTTCGAACAGCTGTGTTTCCATGCCGTGGCACGCTGTCGCCTGTAAAGGAACCAGTTTGCTCAACAAATGCGCCTGGAAAATCTGAGTCCTTCCCATCATCCTGCTTCAGGCAACTCCGGCGATCCCCGGTTTTTACCCGCCCAACCGCTGCAAAATATATTTTCAATTAGTCTACTAAATTTATAGGGAATGCCATAGGTTTGCATCTTTTTGGGCAAGACGGCCTGGCTGCCTTGTCTGCATTGGTTCTTTCCGCAGTCTGCAAAAGACCAGATGCCATCGTTCCAAAACACTTATGCATGACACACAGACTACTGTTTGCGCTTTCTCTTCTTTTGGTTTCCGCTGCTTCCCTCCGCGCACAGAACGCCTATTTTATCTCGGGAAAAGTATTCGACTCCTCCCACAGCCAGGTGCTTTCAGGCGCTTCGGTGCGGGTGAAAGGCTCTTCCCGCGGAACTTCCACCAAAAACGATGGCACTTTTGAGCTGAAAGTGACGCAGAAACTTCCACTCACCCTGCTGATCACGTATGTCGGGTACAGCAAACAGGAGTTCGTGGTGGCCGACAACGCGACCGCAGTCACTATCTCCCTCCATACAGAAGATGTATATGCGAACCAGGTGGTTGTGACCGCTTCGCGCGTACCGGAAAACATCCTGAAATCGCCGGTGGCCATTGAAAAGCTCAGTCTGCGTGCCCTTAAGGAGTCGCCCGCACCCAGTTTCTACGATGCGCTTGAAAACGTGAAAGGCGTGCAGATGACCACTTCCAGCCTGACCTTTAAAGTGCCCAATACGCGCGGTTTCAACATTCCCAACAATTTTCGTTTTGTGCAGCTGGTGGATGGCGTGGATATGCAGGCGGCCACCCTGGGCGTTCCGCTCGGCAATGCCATCGGGCCAACCGAGCTCGACATCGAAAGCGTGGAGATCATTCCGGGCGCCTCTTCCGCGCTGTATGGCATGAACGCCATCAACGGGATGGCCAACCTCATCACCAAAAGTCCGTTTACCTACCAGGGCCTGAGCATCTACCAGAAAACAGGCTTCAACCACGTGGATGGCATCGACCATGAGCCCAGTAACCTTACGGAGACGGCCATCCGCTACGCAAGGGCTTTCAATAATAAATGGGCTTTCAAGTTCAACGCCAGCTATATGCGCGGCACCGACTGGCGCTCCACCAACGTAACAGACCAGAATACCAACGACCTCAGCACCGCCAATCCAGCCATCAAGGGATTTACCGGCGCGGCCAACAACCCGGCTTACGATGCCTGGAACAAATACGGCGACGAAAGCAACAATGCCGTTACCATCAGCGGTGTCCGCATCCCCGGCGGCTCTGCAAGCCAGTCGATCATCGTGCGCCGCACAGGCTATTGGGAGAAAGACCTTGCCAACCCCACCGTCGACAACCTGAAAGTAGATGCGGCCCTGCACTACCGCTTCACCAAGAACACCGAACTTTCTTACAGCTACCGCGTGGGCAAAATGGACGGCCTCTTTCAGCGCGGCAACAAGATCCAGCTCGACAATGTGATCGTGCAGAACCACAAGCTGGAGCTGAAGGGCAGCAACTTTTTTGTACGCACCTATATGTCGGTCGAGAACATCGGCGATTCCTACAACCTGAAACCGCTGGCCGACAACCTCGACCTCACCAATCTTTCCAACAGCGCCTGGGGCGCCCGGTTCAAATCTACCCTGCAGTCGGAACTCGACAAGGGCACCGAAAAAGCCCAGGCAGCCCGGCTGGCGCGGGTGGACGCCGACAAGGGCAGGGTGGTACCCGGTACGCCGGAGTTCAGCAACCTGAAAAACACCATCATCAAGATCAACAACTGGGATCACCTCAATGCAGGCATTGCGGGAGCCCCGCCCACTGGCGGCGCCTGGCTGCACCAGCTCAGCCGCACCTACCACACCGACGCCCAGTGGGATCTGTCAAGCAAGGTAAAGGTCTTCGACCTGCTGCTCGGCGCCGACGCCCGCATCTACGAAGTGATCCCCGACGGTAATAATTTCGTCGACTTCTCCCGCCCTGTAGCAGAGCGGAACACACCGCTGAAGGATGGCAGTTTTGGAAAGAATGTCTACTACAAAAAATACGGCGCTTTTGCGCAGGTCACGAAACGCTTTTTCAACGACAACGTGAAACTGTCGGGCTCCCTGCGCGGCGACTACAATCCGGAGTTCGAGCCTAAACTGAACCCACGCATTGCCGCGGTGTACACCCTGAAAGAAAAACACAATTTCCGGGTATCCTTCCAGAACGGGTTCCGGTTCCCCTCTTTGTTCGAAGCGCTCTCGTTCGTGAATAACGGCAACGTAAGAAGGGTGGGCGGACTGGCGCTGGTGAACCAGGGACTGGGCTACCTGGAGAACTCTTATACGCTGGCATCCGTGAACACCTTCAATGCAGCCGTGAACAAAGATGTGTCCGCGGGCACTACGGCAGCCGATGCCGCGCTGAAGAACAAAGGCTTGCTCGAGATCACCAACCTCTCTCCTACCCGTCCCGAACGCATCAATTCGTTCGAGGTGGGTTATAAAAGCGTACTGCTCGACAACAAGCTGGTAGTGGATATTGATGCATACACAAACCAGTACGATGGCTTTCTGGGCCAGGTGGAGGTATCGGTTCCGACCACCGGAAAAGTGGGCACAGATGCATCGGCGACCGACATGCTGGCTGCCAACCGGAGCTTGCAGACGCGCTACCGGGTTTATACCAATGCAAAGAACAAGTACAACAACTACGGCTCTTCGCTGGGGGTGACCTATAATTTCTATAAAAAATATACGGTATCCGGAAATGTTAACTATAACAAGATCAAAGCAAGCGAAACAAAGGATATTTTTGTGACCGGATTCAACACGCCCGACTGGAGCACAAACCTCTCGTTCGGCAACCGCGAAGTCGTTCAGCACCTTGGCTTTAATATTGTGTGGAGATGGCAGAACCGGTTCCTGTGGGAAAGTCCGCTTGCCAACGGCACCGTGCCTTCCTATTACACGATCGATGCACAGGCCACTTACTCTATTCCACAGTCGAAAGCGACCCTCAAGCTGGGGGGATCGAATATTCTGAACCGCCGGTATTTTCAGTATGCCGCGGGTCCGAATATCGGCGGACTGTATTACCTGGCGATCACGCTTGACCTTGGTTCGAAACACGACACACAAACAAAATAGATTGAAAAAAGAAAATCATTTATTTCCCGTCTTCCTGAAACTGGAGACACTCAGGTTACTCATCGTTGGAGGCGGGAATGTGGCGCTGGAAAAACTGCATGCCGTACTGCACAATTCTCCCGCCACTCAGGTCAGGCTGGTGAGCATCACGGTTTCAAACGAGATCCGCACGCTGGCCGGCCAGTATGAGCATCTGACCATTACCGAAAAGGAATATGATTCGCGCGACCTGGAAGGGGCCGATGTGGTAATCGCAGCGGTCAATGATATCCCCGTCAGCACCCGCATCCGTGACGATGCGAAAGAGCGCGGCATACTCGTGAATGTGGCCGACAAGCCGGAACTCTGCGATTTTTACCTGAGCAGCATCGTACAGAAAGGCAACCTGAAGATCGCCATTTCCACCAACGGCAAATCGCCGACCATCGCAAAACGGCTCAAGGAAACCTTTTACGAACTGCTGCCCGACACGCTCGACGAGGTGCTCGATAACATGCAGAACATCCGCCTGAAACTGAATGGAGATTTTGCCTCCAAGGTGGATAAGCTGAATCAGGTGACGAAGATCATGGCCGCGACCGGTGAGGTGGATAACAAAGCTGTTGAAAAACGCTGGAAGAAGATCGCTTCCTGGATCCTCTTTGCATTTTTCTTCATGCTGCTGGGTCATGTGATCCTTTCGTATGTGCCCTACCGTGAACTGGTCGGCAACGTGAAAGAGCTCCAGCGGCATGTAGATCCCCATTTTTACTGGATGATCCTGGCAGGCTTCCTGGCGCAGTTGGTAGATGGTGCGCTGGGCATGGGCTACGGCGTCACGTGTACTACGGTGATGCTGTCGATCGGCATCAACCTGCCTGCCATCAGCGGCAGCATCCACACCGCCGAAATGTTCTCGAGCGGCGCTTCCGGCTACAGCCATTACAGGTTCGGCAATGTAAACAAGAAGCTCTTCAAAGCGCTGCTGATCCCCGGCATTGCGGGTGCCGTGGCGGGTGCTTACTTGCTGTCGAAATTCGGGGATGAATATGCCAATTATATCCGGCCGGTGCTGGCGCTGTATACCTTGTTTTTGGGTGGACGCATCATTTTTTCGGCATTCAGGAAAAACAAAAAACCCAGGAAAGTAAAACGGGTGGGCTGGCTGGCCGGCGCCGGCGGGTTCCTGGATTCGTTCGGCGGTGGTGGCTGGGGCCCGCTGGTGACGAGCACCCTGATCGCGAAGGGGCGCACGCCCCGCTTTGTGATCGGCTCTGTAAGCATCACCGAGTTCTTCGTTACGCTGGCCAGCGCCCTTACCTTCTTCGGTATGATCGGCATCAGCCACTGGCAGGTGATCGCCGGCCTCATCATCGGCGGCATGGTCGCCGCCCCCATCGCAGCCCGGCTGGCGGGCAAGCTGCCCCTCAAAACCATGTTCGTCTCCGTCGGCAGCCTGGTGATCATCTGGAGCTTAAGGATCCTGCTGAAGTCGCTGGGGGTTGTCTGAACCGCGATTTATGGGATTTGAAAGATTATCCGGAGGGGGGATGAATGTTTTGAAAAAGGCTTTGAGTCCAATCTTTTCTTGACTGAACAAGAACAGGCCTGATGAACTGATTCGCCTGATAGGGTGCATGGCTATTTTGGAAACAGCTAACAGGATAATCCCTTCAATCCCATGAACCCCAAGTTCAGACAAGCGCTGACAGCGGCTTTGCCCCTTATCATCGATTCTCAGGCGAATCAGTTCATCAGGCTAATTCTGGTTCAGACAAAAGAAAAGCTTGCCAGCCCTCACTTCACCAGCTCCAGTTTCTTCAGCTCACCACTTACAAAATCCACTTCTTCCTTTGTCAGTTTGATCTCCATCGCTTTCGCGTTCTGGATGGATTGTTCGGCGTTGCGGGCGCCGGCGAGGGCGATGGTGATGCCGGGTTGCTCGACCGTCCAGCGGAGGACGAGCTGTGACAGGCTGGCGCCTTTCTGGTCGGCCAGCGGCTTTATTTTGCTGAGGAAATCATTGGTGCGGCGGATGTTTTCGTCTTTGTAGAAATAGAGGCTCTTGCGGTGGTCGCCTTCGCTGAACTGGTGACCCGGCTGGATCTTTCCGGTCAGGAGGCCGCGCTCGAGCGGACTGTAAGCGAGAATGCCCTTGTGGTGTTCGAGGCAATAGGGCACCACTTCGGCTTCGATATCGCGCTTCACCATGCTGTAAGGAACCTGGTTGGAAGCCAGGTCGATCCATTTCTCGGCTTCCTCCAGCTGATCGACGTTGTAATTGCAGACACCTGCATAGCGTACCTTGCCCTGCTCAATCAGTTGCGACACCGCTTCCATCGTCTCCCCGATCGGCGTGGTGATGTCGGGCCAGTGGATCTGATACAGGTCTATGTAATCGGTGCCGAGTAACCGAAGACTCGTCTCGCATTCCCGGATCACACTTTCCTTTCCTGCATATTTGTAGATGTCGATCTCTTTGCCTTCGTTGTTCTTTGTTTTGAAAGCAAAATTCCCTTTGTTGCCGTCCCATTTCATTCCGAACTTCGTGAGGATCTGGATTTTGTCGCGCGGGATGTTCCGGATGGCTTCTCCCACGATCTCCTCGCTGAGGCCCTGCCCGTATATGGGGGCTGTATCGATGGAGGTAACGCCCAGTTCATAGGAAGCCCTGATGGCTTCCACCGCACCCTTTCTTTCTGTTCCGCCCCACATCCAGCCGCCGGCTGCCCATGCGCCGAAGGTGATGACGGACAAATTCAGCTCCGATGTTCCCAGTTTTCTGTATTCCATGATTTAGTGTTTTTCTTCTTACCTTGTTGTTGATTGTGTAGCCAGCAGTACCGTGCAGCTGATCGTCTGAAACTCATCTTTTATCTCCATGCACTTCGATCAAAACTTCCATATCATCTCTCACCTTTAAACTTCCTACTATGTCAAATTGGGGACCACTGTCGGAACGGTTTGAAAATAAACGAAAACGCAAGATACTGGCACTCGACGGCGGAGGCATCCGGGGCGTTATAACCCTGCAGTTCCTTGCTGAACTGGAGAAACAGCTGAGTCAGAAACTGAACAATGCAGACTTCCGGCTGTCCGATTTCTTCGATTATGTCGGCGGCACCAGCACAGGCGCCATCATTGCCGCCGGACTGTCGCTGGGCATGAGCGCAGCGCAGCTGCTTGATTTTTACACCACCAAAGGGAAAGACATGTTCGACAAGGCTTTCCTGCTCAAACAATGGAAATCTCTCTACGAATCGGGACCGTTGCTGGAGATGCTCAAAGAGACCTTCGGCGCCGATACCGACCTGGACATTGCCAACGGCCGCTTTAAGTCTCTGCTGACGGTGGTGACCATGAACAGGAGCACCGATTCGCCCTGGCCTATAAGCAACAACCCCCTCGCGCATTACAACCAGCCCGACCGCCCCGACCGCAACAGCAAGATCAAACTGTTTCAGCTGGTGCGGGCCAGCACGGCGGCACCTGTCTATTTTCCACCGGAAACCCTGCAATGGGACCCGGCAGACCCGCACAAGACGTTTGTGTTTGTGGATGGCGGCGTAACACCGTATAACAATCCTGCCTTCCTCCTGTACCGCATGGCGACGCAACCCGCCTACAACCTCAACTGGGAGATCGGTGAAGATCAGCTCCTGGTCGTATCGATCGGTACCGGGTCGGCCCCCAGCGCAGGTGAGTACCACAACCTGCTGGATGCCGCGAAAGGACTTCCCAACAACCTCATGTATGCGATGCAGACAGACCAGGACATCAACTGCCGCACCATCGGCCGCTGCTGCTACGGCGCACCGATCGACCGCGAGCTGAGTGATATGATCCCGCTGGACGAACAGGGAAACATCCGCCCCCTTTCCCAGGATACAAAAAGGCATTTTCTCTATGTTCGCTACAATGCCGACCTCACGCAGGAAGGCATCGACAGCCTTGGCCTGAACAACATCGAATCGGACCATGTACGCGAGATGGATTCGGTCAAATACATCGACGAAATGCAGGCCGTAGGCAAAGCCGCCGCCCGGCGCCAGGTGTCGCTCGGCCATTTCGGCAAGTTCGTTTAAGGATAGCCGGGAGAGAGCCGCAAGAAAAATAATAAAGACCTGAATTTGCAAGAAAGTCCGAATGTGACGGCCTTCCGGCGGAACGCCTGCTGCCCTGGCTTTGATCTATTCCAGGCAACAGGCATTCCGCCGGAACAGGGAAAGATTGCGGGGATGTTTTTTTTCAAGTACCCGAAAACAGAGGAAATTCCATTTCAGGAAACTGAAGACGATGTAACCCAACCCTACTTCCCTAACCGCTTCGACAAGTTACCGATCTGCTGCGTAAAGCTCTCCATCATCCAATCGTCGTGATCGATCGCGGCGGCAGCTGTCTTTGCTTTTTCGTATTCGTCCTGGTTGCCCATACTGTAATAGGCTTCTGCGCGGTTGACGAGGATCCAGAACTTCTGCTCGTCTTCAAATCCTTTTTGGGTGGCGGAGATCTGCTGGATCTCCGTAGGGCTCGCGGCATTGGCCACCGCTTCTTTTCTGTCGGTGATCTGCTGCCAGTCGCGGTCGCAGAGCGCCAGCACATCCTGGTACACGCGGCGCCCCCATACCGTATCGGCGATCTTGTCGTCGGGCGTGATTTCGAGGGTGGATGTGGCGCGACAGAGCAGGAGGTAGCCCAGGTTGATGGCGTTGTAGCGGTTGTGCAGCAAGAAATATCCGCGTTGAAAGAAGAGTACGGCGTTGTCGATATGAACGTCGCCGGCGCCGCTCTCGTACAGCTTTTTTTCGATGGCTCCGGCCAGCGCCACCGTTTCGGGGTCGTTGGTATGCGCCAGATCGATCTTGCCCAGCAGGTCCATGGCGTTATTCAGCGCATCGATCTCGCTGGGCTGCTTTGCTTTGTAGGTAGCCAGGGCCAGGCGCTGTATCAGATAGGAATTGCCACAACCCGGTTTCTCGTTGCCATTCAGCTGCGACATCAGCACCGCCGAATTGAGCAGCCCTTTCGCCAGCTCGTACTGCTTGGCGCCTATGGAGTCTTCCGCCTGTTTTACCAGCAACGCCAGGGTCTGGCTTCCGGTGTCGTCGGGTTTTACCGGGCTCGCCGTGGAAAGCGCTTCATTCACCTGCCGCGCCACGCTCTCTGCCTTGTCGCGCAGCGAGGGCGGCAGCAGATCATTGAGAAAAGTATAGACAGGACTATCTATGTCATCAGAATTGAGCACGGCATCGATGGTTTCGCCAAGCACTTTCTGAAACCGCAGCACTTCAAAATAGTCTATGCTGTCGCCCAGGTGGGTATACCGGTTGATGGTGATGTGATTTACGTCGAACGGATAGGTCATCTGCTCTTCCGACATGATGATGGTTGTGTGCGGACGCAGCGCATGTCGCACCCCCAGCTCATAAAAAGCATTTACGTTGGCGGTCGACAGGTCGGCGATCACCATGTCGGCCGCGAACAGCTCCTGGAACATGGGCACATCGATTGTTCCGGAGTGCTTGATCTCGTCTGCCCGCATACACTGGATGCCCTTGGCTTCCACCACGGGTTTGATCAGTGCCTGGTATGATTTGTCGAGATTCAGCTTGCGGCCGGTGGCCAGATCGGTCTTTACGCCAAAGCCCATGACCACGAAACATTGTTTCTGCTTCGGAGCCGGTGTATCCTGGTTCTCAGTCATATGGAATTGTTTAGCGGAATTGACAGGCAAGCCGGTACTTACCGCCCGACAGACGCTGTCGGGAAGTCTATACAGGACTAATTTTCATGGTATTGCAGCAAAAAATTAGGGAAATTATCCCACATACCGGCATGGGAAGTTTCTGGTCCTGGTATTTATATCGCAACAACCTGTAATTCCGGAAACACAAAGTGTCGTCAATTTTCAAAGCGGGAGGTTCCTGTTTATCCGCTTTACAGTGTAAAACAAATTATAATAATTAATATTTTAAATTTTACTCTTCAATACTGACTTAAATTCAGATTCAGCTGTTTAAACTTCTCGTCATCAGTAAATATTTCCGTTAAAAAAGAAATAGAACCGTTGAAATATTGTATGTTATTTCACTTTATATTTGCATTTCACACCACCCCTAAAATTCCGTAACCGATTGCATTTCGATTGTTCTGCCCCCTTGCTTGCGGTAACAAGTCAACAATAAATCAAAATACATGAGAAAAGTGCTCTGCTTTCTGTTAGGAGCCTTGTGTGCCTGCGTACAGCTGTACGCCCAGAACCGGGTAGTCACCGGTAAAGTAGTGGATGAAGGCGGGAACCCGATCGGGAACGCCACCATCCAGATGAAAGGAACCCGCTCCGGAACCAGCTCAGGCACCGATGGATCCTTCAAGATCACCATTCCCTCCAACATCAGCGCCCTCAACGTGTCATCCGTCAACTACACGGCGCAGGAAGTTTCGCTTGGCAGCAACACCGGCTTTATCACCGCCCAGCTCAAAGCCGTTGCCGGCAGCCTGTCTGAGGTGGTGATCGTAGGTTATGGCACCCAGCGCAAATCGGAAGTTACGGCTGCCGTTACCAAGGTAGGCGGCGACAAAGTGGCCAACGTGCCCCTTACTTCTGTGGACCAGATTCTGCAGGGTAAAGCCGCCGGTCTGCAGTCGGTAACGTCGAGCGGACAGCCCGGCGCCAACCAGCAGATCCGCATCCGCGGGGTAGGTTCTTATACCGCTTCCTCCCAGCCCCTTTTCGTGGTCGACGGCACACAAATTAACAGCGGCGATCTTTCCCGCAACACTTCTACCACCAATGTGCTGGCCAACCTCAATCCTGACGACATCGAATCCATATCCGTACTGAAGGACGCGGCGGCAACCGCCATCTACGGTGCCCGTGGTTCGAACGGAGTGATCGTGATCACCACCAAAAGAGGTAAAGCCGGTAAAACGCAATTCAAATTTTCCGCTGAAGCCGGCTATAATAAACACGGTGACATTCCCAGCGCGGGCGTGCCGCTTCGCACCAAAGACTGGCTGGGTCTCTACAAAGAAGGCTTTGCCAATTCTTACGCTGCTTCCCACCCCACCGATCCGTATTCCCTTGCCCTGCTGAAAGGCGATACCGCCGCCCTCACCTATGGCGACGGTTCAGTAGACACCGACTGGCTGACCCTCCTTACCCGCAAAGGCCAGCAGCAGCAATACAACCTCTCTGCCTCGGGCGGCGACGAGAAAACCCGTTTTTATATTTCGGGTGGATACTTCAAGCAACAGGCGAACGTGATTGGGTCGGACCTTACGCGGTATTCCGCCCTTTTTAACCTCGATCATACCGTTTCAAAAAAACTCAGCTTCTCCCTGAACATATCGCCCACCTACAGCAGGCAGAACACGCCCCTGCAGGGTAGCAGCTATTTTTCGAACCCGGTCTCCGAGATCTTTTTCAACAGGCCGACCTCCAACCCGTACAATCCGGACGGCAGCTACAACATCAGCACCGCGGCCAAGGACTTCCCGACCCTGTACAATCCTTTATATATCAACCAGTACGATATCCGCTGGCTGAACAACGTCTCCGCCAACGGAAGAGCGGAGATCAAATACAATATCCTCGATAATCTTTCCTTCACCACCCGCATGGGCACACAGCTGGTGTACCTCGAAGAGTTCCAGTACAACAACCCGAACCACGGCGATGGCAAAGCGGCAAAAGGAAGGGGATACGCGTACAATGAACGCTATTTCCTGTACGACTGGACCAACCAGCTCGACTACCGCGCCAACCTTACAAAGGACAAGCAGCTGACGCTGAATGCCAAGGTGGGATATGAATCGATCAGCTCCAAAGGTTATTTCGTTACCGGCGCTTCGAGCAACTATCCTACCGCCACCCTGCCGTATGCAGCCAATGCAGCTACGCCTACTACCGGCTCCAACAGCGGAAGCGACTATACTTTTGCTTCGGTGTTCGGCAACGCCAACATCAGCTGGAAAGGCAAATATGTACTCTCCGGAAACGTGCGCCGCGACGGCTCTTCCCGTTTTCCCAGCTCAAACCAGTACGGTGTGTTCCCGTCAGGAAGCATTGCCTGGAATGCCAGCAGGGAAGATTTTTTGTCTGACCTCTCTTTCCTGTCCGACCTGAAAATAAGGGCCTCTTACGGAAGCGCGGGTAACGCGGAAATAGGCAACTACGGCTGGCGCCAGACCTTTGGCTATGGCCTCAACTACAACGGCTCGCCGGGGGGCGGATTCAACAATATCGGCAACCCCATCCTCCAGTGGGAGTCTTCCAAGCAAAGCGATATCGGTATTGATGCATCCTTTTTTCAGAACCGGCTTGGTTTCACCGTTGATGTGTACCGCAAAGTGATCGACCACCTGATCTTCAGTGCGCCGATCTCGCAGACAACCGGTTTCTCCAGCATCAACGAGAACATCGGCGCCATGCGCAACCAGGGTGTTGAATTCACCGTAAATGCCACGCCGGTTAAAACGCGCGACTTCAGCTGGGATATCAACTTCAACATCTCCGCGAACCGCAACAAGGTGACCAGCATCGTTCCCGGACAGACACAGCTGATCAACGGCCAGTTCATCGTGAAACCAGGCTATGCCATCAACACGTTTTACATGCGCCAGTGGGCCGGTGTTGACCCCAAAAACGGAGACCCGCTCTGGTTCAGTGATTCAAGCCACAAGACAACCACCAACAGTTACAACGCGGCACAGCGCGTGATCACCAACAAGAGTTCAATTCCTAAATATTTCGGCGGCTTTTCCAACTCGTTCACGTACAAAGGCATCAACCTGACAGCCGACTTCTACTACAACTACGGCAACTACGTGATGGACAGCTGGTCGTCTTATTTTTATGATCAGGTGAGCCCTTCTTACGGCAAATACGCGGTGAACCTCACGCGCTGGCAGAAACCCGGCGACATCACCAATGTACCGAAACAGGTGTATAATTCAACCAACAACTCTTCTTCCATCTCAACCCGCTTCCTGTACAAAGGCGACTTTATCCGCCTGCGCAACGTTTCGATCGGTTATACAGCACCTTCCTTCATCACAAAAGCGCTGCGCATGAGCACGCTGTCTGTGTACGTGAGAGGAACCAACCTGTGGACACACCGCTACGACAAGAACATACCCTTCGATCCGGAACAGGGCGTGAACAGCAACACCACCGGTCTCAATGTATTCTATAACAAAGCGCTTACAGCAGGCGTAAACATCGGATTCTAAAAACCTATGTATGATGAAATCCAGTTTGAAATATATAAGCATTCTTTTCACCATCTTGCTGCTGGCGGGCGCCTGCAGCAAGAGCTTTCTCGACAAGAAACCCACCACATCGAACGATCTTTCTACCTCCATCACTACAGAAGCGGATTTGGGTGTGGCGGCCAACGGCATGTATGCAGCCCTGCGGGCGACCGATGTGTATGGCAGATCGCTGCCTCTCAAGGGCGACCTGATGGCCGACAACGCCTTTGTGGCCACCGCCAACTCGGGAAGATACCTGACGCTGAACAACTTCTCATTCAACAATGCAGACTCCTATGCAGGCGGCCTCTGGTCGGGCGCCTATGTTGCGATCAAGTATGCCAATACGATCATCTCGAACAAACTGGCTACCTCCACAACGGTGAACCAGTACCTGGGCGAAGCATACGCCGTACGCGCCCTGATGCATTTCGAGCTGGTGCGCAACTTTGCCCATCCGTACACCACCTCGCCCAACGACCCCGGCATTCCGCTGGTGACCAAGCTCGACATCAGTTCTTTTGATCCGTTCATACTGCCCACCCGCAACACGGTGAAGGAAGTGTACACACAGGTGATCGCAGACCTGGAAAAAGCCTACTCGCTGATGACCACGTACAAAGGCACGGCCTATTTCTCGAAATACGCTGCCCGTGCCCTAGAAGCCAGGGTGTACCAGCACATGGGCGACTGGGAAAATGCCAAAACGACGGCGCTCGACGTGATCAGCAACAGCGGATGGGTGATGCTGGCTCCTTCCGCATATGTATCTCCTTCGGGCACCGTTGCCGCAGGCACCTACTCCCCCGGTGGCTACTGGGCCAACCCCGCCGTGCAGGCTTCTTCCAAGAACGAAACCCTGTTCGAGGTCGCCTCCGATATCACCAACAACAACCAGTTTGACCAGCTGGGAGGCATTTACCTGACCACCGGCGGTTACTATGGCGATATTCTCGGAGTGGCTGAACTGTACAACCTGTATTCGGCTACGGATGTCCGTAAGGGACTGATGGCTACCGGCACCCGGAGCGGCCAGACAGGCACGGCTTACTTCAGCTACAAGTATCCCAATGCCAGCAATACGGTTGATAAAGACGATATCAAGGTGCTGCGCCTGTCGGATATCTTCCTGATCGCTGCGGAAGCGTATTACAGTACCGGCGACAATACCAACGCGCTCATATATCTTAACCGGGTCGCCAAACAGCGCGACGCGTCTTATGCAGGATATACCTCCACCGGCGCACAGGTGCTCGAAGACATCCTCACTGAAAGAAGAAAGGAACTGGCGTATGAAGGCGTACGCCTTTGGGACCTGATCCGGCTCAAAAGAAGCTGGACCAAGGTCAAAAACCAGAACCCGCTCACTATTGTCACCGTTACTCCCGACAACATTGCGCTGATCTACCCGATCCCCGTTGCGGAAATGAATGCCAATAAAAATATTCAGCAGAACCCTGGTTACTAACGCTGAATATCTGTATCCATGAAAACAGGATTTTAACTGAATGTATGAATTGACAAAAGCTACCGGTAATATGGTAGCTTTTGTCATTCTTATGCCCAACCGCTGACAGGATGCATCCTGTCAGCGGTTGGGCATAAATCGATAAATATGATCATGCACACCCCTTTATTAATTACCACCCTTGCCATCACCCTGGCAGGAACCCACCTGCAGGCGCAGTCGGATAACAACTACCGGCAGCCGGTCGACCGAAACAGCGGCAGCCTCCTGTATCTGTCGCAATATGAAAGTGTGAAAGGATCACAGTTTTATAACAGCGACTGGCTGCCCGGAACGGTGAAGGCAGACAACGGCGCCTTGTATACCGGCAAGCAGCTGAAGTTCGATGCCATGAACAACAAGTTTGTATTCAGCAGCCATGATTCGCTGCTCGAGATTGTGCCGGCGCCAAAAGAAGTACAGCTTTTTGCTGTTGACGGCAGCGTCGATACCAGCATTTTCAGAAAGGGCTTTTCCATCAGCGGCAAGCTGCGCCCCACGGTGTACCTGCAGGTGCTGGCAGAAGGCAAAACGACCTTTCTCAAACACATCGACAAAGGGATTGAAGAATACACGGAGTACGGTGATGCCACGAAGTACAAGCGGTTCACGGAGCTGTACCAGTATTTTGTGTTCAGCAACAACGAATACCGGGAGATCAAACTGAATAAGAAAGGGCTGGAGGAACTGCTGCAGGATAAATGGCCGGCCGTTTCGGGATACCTGTCGGAGCAGAAACTGAGCGGTAAGGATGAGAAGAGCTGGCGGATGGCGATCCGGTATTACAACAGCCTGTCTGCTTAGAACGGTGATTCATAGGGCGGACGGTCGCGGGGCTTTCAGGATATGGTTTTAATAATTACATTTAAGCATGATATCCGGAACGCGTGTTCACCTGCTGGTCTTCCTTGTACTTGCCGCGGCCTGTAAAACAATCCCCAGGGGCCCGGCCGGACTGGCGGCAAGCAGCCTGAAGCTGCTCAGCGTGTACGAAATACCGTACGATTTCCTTTACAAAAGCACCACGGTGGGTGGCTTGTCGGGGATCGATTATGACCCGGCCAAGAATCAGTACTACCTGATCTGCGATGACCGTTCCTCTATCAACCCGGCCCGTTTTTATACTGCAAAGATCGCCCTCGGCGAAAAAGGGATCGACAGCGTATCCTTTACCGCAGTTACCGCGCTGCTGCAGCCCAACGGCCAGCCTTTTCCCGACTATAAACTCGCTCCCCGCCTGGCCCCCGATCCGGAAGCCATGCGTTTGAATGCACGCGAAAGCCTGCTGGTATGGACGAGTGAAGGTGAACGGGTCGTGTCGAAATCGGATACCGTTCTGCAGGATCCGGCGATCAATGCCATCGGCCTGAACGGGTTGCCGAAATACAGTTTCTATCTTCCCCCCAACATACACATGCAGGCTACCCCCAAGGGGCCCCGCCGCAACGGTGTGTTCGAAGGACTGGCCTTTGACCGGGAAGGCAGATCGATGTTTGTAAGTATGGAGGAGCCGCTGTATGACGATGGTCCGCGTGCGGGGCTTGGCGACACCACCGGCTGGATAAGGATCATCCGTTACGATGTCGCTTCGCGCAAACCGGTGGCGCAGTACGCATACCGGATCGATGCGGTAGCACATGCTCCCGAACCGCCCGGCGCATTCATCGTGAACGGGGTGCCCGATATCCTGTTTCTCGACAACACCCACCTGCTTGTAACGGAGCGTTCCTATTCCACCGGCCACCCCGGCTGCACCATCAAACTGTACGTGGCCGATCTGCGGCAGGCCACGGACGTATCCAATATCGCTTCCCTGCAGGGCCGGCAGCCGTTTCGCCCCCTTACCAAAACCCTGCTCCTCAACCTCGATTCCCTCCACATCTACACCGACAACATAGAAGGCGCCACCTTCGGCCCAACCCTGCCCAACGGCCACCGCAGCCTTGTGTTCGTGTCGGACAATAATTTCGAAGAGAAAGAAAAGACGCAGTTTTTTTTGTTCGAAGTGAGATGATGCCGGTGATGTGTCAACGGAACCTACGCTACTCGTTCTCCCGACCGATGACAATGTTCAGAGTTGTTCCCGGGGTCTGTATGAATCATGGACAAAGGTTTCCAGCATAGAAGGATCCTTAGGGCCAGCATCTCCGGTCAATACGCCGGGGGCTCTTCTTTTTGCGGCTCTTCTTCAGGTTCGAAATCCCTCTCCGGGTTTGTATGTACTCCTGCAGGGGTTGTCTCGAGGTTTACCCTGGCGCGGTCTTCCCATTCGCGGTTGCGGCCGTCTTTTTCGGCATGCAGATCGTGGCGCTCGGGGATGTTTTCTTCGGGTTGGTCCGATGGATTGCTATGCATAAGGAAAAAAGTTTGCTATACCACTTTATCTACAACCATCACGCCAATCAGTCCCATCACCGACACGATGGTTTCCATCAGCGACCAGGAACGAAGCGTGTTTTTCACCGAGAGACCGAAATATTCCTTGAAGAGCCAGAAACCGGCGTCGTTGACATGCGAGAAGAAAAGGCTGCCAGAACCAATGGCCAGCACCAGCAGGTTGGGATTTACATGCAGTTTGGATGCCAGCGGAAAAACAATCCCGGCAGCAGTTAAACCTGCTACAGTAGCGGATCCCAGGCAGAGACGCAGCACTGCGGCGATCAGCCAGCCCAGGAAAAGGGGCGGCAGTTTCCATTGCTGCAGTACCGCTACGAGCGTATTGTTCACGCCACTGTCGATCAGCACCTGTTTAAGGATGCCGGCGCCGCCGATGATCAGCAGGAGCATCACGATCTCTTTCACCGATTCCGCATAAATATTCATGACCTCCACCAGCTTGCGGCCGCAAAACAAACCAAGGGTATAGGTGGCCACCACGATGGAGATCGTCATCACGATCACCGGGTCGCCTAAAAACAAGGAGATGTTTTTTAGTCCGTCGTTGCCGGAAGACACCCGCGCCAGCAAGGAAGTGCCTGCTATAAGAATGACAGGCAACAGCGAAGACACCATGCTGTTGGCCACGCCCGGCATGCGGGCGAAGACAGCCTCCTTCGGCACAAACGGCTTGGAAGTGCCATGGATGTTCTTTACGGTCTGTGCGAACAGCGGCCCGGCCACGATCACCGTGGGCACTGCGATGATGAGTCCGTATAAAAAAGTGGTACCCAGGTCGGCGTGAAACATGCCGATCAGGGCCATGGGGGAAGGATGCGGAGGAAGGAATCCGTGCATCACGGAAAGGGAGGCCAGCATGGGCAGGCCGACGAATACCAGCGGAAGCCGGTAGCTGTAAGCGACGGAAAAAATGATGGGCACCAGCAGTACAAAGCCAACGTTGTAGAACAGCGGGATGCCTACGATGAAACCGGTGAGCGCCATGGCCCATAACAGGTACCGCTGTCCGAAGGTCTTCCGCATCACGTTGGAGATCTGCTGTGCCGCCCCGCTTTCCGCCACCAGCTTACCCAGCATGGCGCCCAGCACAATAATGACCACCACCGAACCGAGCGTATCTCCCAATCCCTTGTTCACCGACTGCCCGATGGTCGCCATCGGCATGCCCAGCAGTAACCCGCCCACGATCGACACGATCAGAAATGCCAGGAAGGCATTCACCTTGGCCCAGGTGATCAGCAGCACCAGGCTTACGATGCAGAGAACGAGGATGAGTATCGTCATGAGAGGGATTTATGGCAAGATGATATAAGTCTGCCCTGGTCTCTTTGCGGAACAGGACAGACATAAAGGCCACAGGGCATCAATGAGAATCACGCGTCACGGTGGAACCCGATTTTCCGACTAGGAAATCGAGGTCGGCACCTTTGTCGGCCTGCTGCACGTGCTGTACGTACAGGTTCACATAGCCCCGGGTGTAATTGTGTTCGGGGGCCGTCCAGGAAGCACGGCGGCGGGCCAGCTCTTCGTCACTCACGTCGAGGTGCAGGCGCTTTGCATGCACGTCGAGCTCGATCATATCACCATTCTGCACCAGGGCCAGGTTACCGCCGATGGCCGATTCTGGCGACACATGCAGCACCACCGTACCGTAGGCCGTACCGCTCATGCGCCCGTCGGAGATGCGTACCATATCCGTGTATCCTTTGTCGAGCACTTTTTTGGGCAGCACCATATTGCCCACCTCCGGCATGCCGGGATAGCCGACCGGTCCTACGTTCTTGAGCACCATCACACAATGCTCATCTATATCCAGCTCAGGATCATCCACCCGGTCGTGGTAGTCTTCGATGGTCTCGAACACCACGGCGCGGCCACGGTGCTGCATAAGCGAAGGAGAAGCCGCAGAAGGCTTGATCACGGCGCCGTTCTCCGCCAGGTTGCCTTTGAGCACGGTGATGCCTGCTTCTTTGATCAGCGGGTCGTCGTATGTGTAGATCACGGCCTTGTTATAGCAAACTGCGTCGGCGACGTTCTCGCGGTGGCTCTTTCCGTTCACGGTGAGCACGTCCATGTGCAACAGCGACTCTATCTCCTTGATCACCACGGGCAGTCCGCCGGCATAGTAAAAATCTTCCATGAGGAAGGTACCTGAAGGCATCAGGTTCACCAGCAGCGGCATGCCACTGCCGAGGGTGTCGTAGTCGGTCAGGTCCAGCTCCACGCCCACCCTGCCCGCGATGGCGGTGAGGTGGATCACGAAGTTGGAAGAGCCGCCCACGGCGGCATTCACGCGGATCGCATTTTCAAAGGCCTGCCGGGTCAGTATTTTCGATATTTTCAGGTCTTCCTTTACCATCTCCACGATCCTTCTGCCCGACAGCTGGGCCAGCACTTTTTTGCGTGAGTCTACTGCCGGGATGGCGGCCGCGCCTGGCAGCGTCATGCCCAGCGCTTCCACCATGCAGGCCATGGTGGAAGCGGTACCCATTGTCATGCAGTGGCCCGGGCTTCTCGACATGCAGCTTTCCGCGTAGCTGAAATCCTGGTAGCTGATCTGGCCGGTTTTAAGTTCGTCGGTGAGCTGCCAAACGCCGGTGCCGGAGCCGATGTCTTTGCCTTTGTATTTTCCGTTGAGCATGGGTCCGCCCGGAACAACGAGGGTGGGAAGATCGACGCTGGCCGCGCCCATGAGGGTGGACGGCGTTGTTTTATCGCATCCCGTGAGCAGCACCACGCCGTCGAGCGGGTTGCCGCGGATGGACTCTTCCGCGTCCATGCTGGCGAGGTTGCGGAACAGCATGGCTGTGGGTTTGAGCAGGGTTTCGCCCAGCGACATGATCGGGAACTCGAGCGGGAAGCCGCCGGCCTCCAGCACGCCGCGCTTGACGGATTCGGCAATGTCGCGCAGGTGCGCGTTGCAGGGTGTGAGTTCCGACCAGGTATTGCAGATGCCGATCACTGGCCGGCCGTCGAACATGTCTTCAGGAAATCCCTGGTTCTTCATCCAGCTTCGGTAGATGAATCCCATTTTATCTTTTTTGCCAAACCATTCTGAGCTCCGGTAAGTTGACATAGCAAACGCGTTGTTTTATTTGGTATGAGTAAGGAAGAAAGCGAACGGACGGGACTCGAACCCGCGACCTCCGCACACATCACAAATCTGTCCGCGCCTTAAAGATAGGGATGTTCGACCAAGATTGGGAAGCCACCGCAAACAGGAATTTTCAGCGCTAAAAAAATTACATGCAGCATTTGCCTTATAAATATTGTTTTACTTAAATTGCTTATTGGTACTGTTAAATAAATCAAAATAATCCGCTACAGGAGGTAAAGCACATTGGGTTTCCTACCAGATACTTTATGCTACGCGTCATTCGCTTTCCACTAACGATCAACCAGAAATTGTAACTCTTTTTTTAAAATTATCCATTGCTTATGCCAATCCAACTACGTACGATTGTCAAGAGCCTGCTCGCGGCTCTTTTTCTCCTATCCTTCCACCCGCTTCTCGCACAACAGAAAGTAATCACCGGCTCGGTGATCAACAAAGTTGACAATCAGCCGCTACCAAATGCTTCCATCAAGGTGAAGGGAAGATCCAGCGGCACCGTCACGAAAGACGATGGCTCTTTTTCTCTCAGTGTTCCTTCCACAGCTACCACCCTGGTCATATCCGTTGTAGGGTATGCCGATCAGGAAGTGGCCATCTCGGGCCGCGCCGATGTGGGCTCCGTAGCGCTTTCACTCGCCAACACCGAACTCAACGAAGTGGTGGTCACCGGCTACACCAGCCAGCGCAAAAAAGACGTGACCGGGTCCGTGAGCGTGGTGAATGTGGAACAGATGAACCGCCAGCCTACCGGCCAGCTCGCCAACCAGCTCCAGGGACAAGCCGCCGGCGTTACCGTGATCGGTTCCGGCCAACCGGGTGAAGAACCCCAGATCCGCATCCGTGGTATCAACACCTTTGGCAACAACACCCCCCTTTTTGTTGTGGATGGCGTACCCACCCAGAACATCGCCACCATCAACCCCAACGACATCGCTTCCCTGCAGGTGCTCAAAGATGCCGGCGCCTCTTCCATCTACGGCAGCCGCGCTTCCAACGGCGTAGTGATCATCACGACCAAAACAGGCAAAACGGGTAAAACAACGGTGACCTACGACGGCTACTACGGCACGCAGCGGCCTCCCGGCGGCAACGTGTTCAACACCCTCACGCCGCAGGAAATGGCCCAGCTGAAATTCAATGCCCTGGCCAATTCATATACGCCGGTCTCGGCTGCAAAACCCGATCCGCTTTACGGCGGCGGTGCTACACCGGTACTGCCCGACTACATTCTTCCGGCGGGAGCAAAAGAGGGCGATCCTTCGGTGAATCCCTCGCTTTATTTCGTGAACCCCAACTACATCAACTCGAACGAGCTGACTTCTTTTTACCGCATCGTTCGGGCCAACAAGGCCGGCACTGATTACTTCCATTCCATCTTCTCGCCTGCGCCTACCATGAACCACAACATCGCAGTGAGCGGCGGAACAGACAAAGGCAAATATCTCCTGTCTGCCAACTACCTGAACCAGCAAGGCACGCTGCTGAACACCTATCTGAAAAGGTATACGCTCCGCTCCAACACCCAGTTCACCATCGCGAAAGGCGTACGGGTAGGTGAAAACCTGGCCTATTCCGTGACGCAGAACCCGAGGGTCAACCCGACCACGGAAGGCAGCGCCATCGGCTTTGCTTTCCGCCAGCAGCCCATCATCCCGATCTACGACATCAAAGGCAACTACGCCAGTACCTTTGGCTCGGCCGGACTTGGAAACGGAAAAAACCCGGTGGCCATCCAGGACCGCACCCGCAACAACAAATCGTATAACAACCGTCTTTTCGGGAACGTTTACGTGGACGTCGACCTCCTCAAAAACCTGACCCTGCACACCAGTTTCGGTGGTGAAAGCTATGCAGGCACGGGAAGAACATTTGCCTATCCGGAGTTTGAAAATTCAGAGAACGTGACCACCAATACGTACACGGAAACTTCCAACTACGGATGGAACTGGACCTGGACCAACACACTGAACTACCACACCACTTTCGGCGAAAAACACGCAGTGAACGTGCTCGTTGGTACAGAGGCGCTCGATACAAAAGGCACCAACAACACATCCACCACGCAGGGTTATTTCTCGTTCGATCCTAACTACACCGTACTCGGCGCCGGTTCAGGTACCGTTACCACCACCAGCACCCGTTCCACGGAAGGCCTGTGGTCGCAGTTCGGACGCATCGATTACAGCTACAACGACAAGTACCTGCTGAGCGGCACCGTGCGGCGCGACGGATCATCCAAGTTTGCGCCCACCCACCGCTACGGCGTATTCCCGGCTGTAACCGCCGCATGGCGTTTGTCGGAAGAAAATTTCATGAAAAGCATCACCTGGCTGCGAGACCTGAAGATCCGCGGAGGCTGGGGCGTGATGGGTAACCAGTTCAACCTGGCTGCCACCAACCAGTTCTACACCTACACTTCCGACCGCAACAGTTCGTATTACGACATTACCGGTTCCAACACTTCCATTCAGCAGGGTTTCCAGGTGGGCCAGATAGGCAACGCCGATGCCAGATGGGAAAAAGACATCAACTCGAACATAGGCATCGATGCAACACTTTTCGGCGGACTGATTGACCTGAGCGCCGATTATTATTACAAGAACATCAAAGACCTGCTGTACAATCCGACCCTTCCCGGAACAGCCGGAACAGGAACGGTGCCTTATTCGAATGTTGCCCAGGTTCGCAACCATGGCATAGATGCAGCCGTCACCATTCACAAGGACATCACGCATGACCTGAAGCTGAATGCGACCCTTACACTGACCACCTACAAGAATACCGTTCTCAAAGTAGCCGACAACCAGAACTTTTTCTTCTCGGGCGGACAGCGCCGCTTTGGCGCCAATTTCGTCCGCAACCAGGTAGGCAATGCGATCGGCTCCTTCTACGGATACAAGATCGCCGGTTTCTGGAATAGCACAGCGGACACGCTCGCTGCCGATCAGATGGCACAGAAAGCGACGGGCAACCCCGCGGCCCGGTACCAGACAGATGAGAAAGTAGGCCGGTTCAAATATGCCGATATCAACGGAGACGGACGCATCACGCCGGATGACAGAACCATCCTCGGAAACCCCAACCCCAAGTATACGTATGGCATCAACCTCGGACTGACCTACAAGAATTTTGATTTCAACATGTTCCTTTATGGCTCGCAGGGAAATGATATATGGAACAACGTGTTGTACTGGACCGATTTCTATCCTTCCTTCGCCGGCGCAAAAAGCAGAACTGCGCTGTACGATTCCTGGACGCCGACGCACATGAACGCCAAAGCGCCCATACAGGAAAATGCCGGTACGTTCAGCACGAACGGCATACCCAACTCGTACTACATTGAGAACGGCTCGTACCTCCGCGCAAAGAACGTACAGCTGGGTTATACCATTTCTTCCGGTATGCTGGGCAGGTATGGTTTCCAGAGTGCAAGGGTGTATGTACAGGCGGCCAACCTGTTCACCATCACCAAATACTCCGGCATGGACCCCGAGATCAACGGTAACAACAACAGCGTAACCGAATTCGGAATCGACGAAGGTGTGTATCCAAACCCAAGACAGTTTTTACTGGGCGTCAATATCCGGTTCTAATTTTTTGATTGTAAACAAGCTATTATGAAATTCATTCAGTTTCTAACAGTAACCATCCTGTCTCTCATCCTGTTTTTTTCCTGCAGTAAAAGCTTTCTGGAAAGGCAGCCGCAGGGCGCGCTCAAAACATCCGACGTGTCCAGTGCGGCCGGCATCCGGCTGCTGCTGGTAGGCGCCTATGGAGCGCTCGACGGCCAGCAGACCGTAGGCGGCACCGTGAACAGTTTAGGCGGCGGCAATGCCTGGGCATGCTCGCCCGACAACTGGCTCTGGGGCAGCGTGGCCGGCGGCGACGCACACAAAGGCAGCGATGCAGGCGACCAGGCAGCCATGATCCCGATCGCCACTTTCACGGTAGACCCCAGCAATGCACTTCTGAACGATAAATGGAGAGCGGTGTATGAAGGCATCAATCGCTGTAACGACGTACTGCGTTACCTGCCCAATGCGACAGACATGAAAGATGCGGAAAAAACGGTCGTCACTGCCGAAGCGCGTTTCCTGCGGGCGCACTACTATTTCGACCTCAAGAAATTGTTCAACAACGTGCCTTACATGGATGAAAAATCCACCGACTTCAAAACGGCCAACACCACCGATATATGGCCGAAGATCGAAGCCGATTTCAAGTATGCGTACGACAACCTGCCCGGTACCCAGGGCGACATCGGACGGGCCAACAAATGGGCAGCCGGCGCTTACCTGGCCAAGACCTATCTCTATGAGAAAAAATACACCGAAGCCAAATCCTACTTTGATCCGGTGATCAGCCAGGGCCTCACCGCCAGTGGACTCAAGTACGACCTGAACGTCAACTTCGAAAACAATTTCCGCCCGGAATTTGAAAAGACGAACCCTGAAGCGGTGTTCGTAGTGGAAATGGCTGCCAACACCGGCTCCGGCGCCATCGGCAACGGCAACCAGGGCGACATGCTCAACCATCCTTATGGCAGCAGTCCGTTCGGCTGCTGCGGCTTCTACCAGCCCACACAGGACCTGGTAAACTCGTACCGCACGGATGCCAACGGCCTGCCGCTGCTCGACACCTATAACCAGAGCCCGGTGAAAAGCGATATCGGCGTCACATCCGCAACGGCTTTCACGCCCGATGCAGGTACGCTCGATCCACGCCTCGACTGGACCGTCGGAAGAAGAGGCCTTCCCTACCACGACTGGGGTCTGCATCCCGGCCAGGACTGGATCCGCGACCAGAACTATTCCGGTCCGTATGCACCTAAAAAGATGATCACCTGGAAGAGCACTTCCGCTTCTTACAAAGACAATTCTTCCTGGGCGCCCGGATCGGCGATCAATGTGTTTGTGATCCGCTTCGACGATGTGCTGCTGATGGCGGCTGAAACTGAAGCGCAGCTGGGCAACCTGGCCACGGCGCTCACCTATGTGAACCGCGTGCGCAACAGGATGGTGCAGCATCCGGAAGCCTGGCTGTTTGGCTATACCAACAATGCCAATCCGGATGCCGGCTTCTCTACCAATCCGGCCGCCAACTACAAGGTGGCTGCCTATCCGGCGGGGGCTTTTACCAGCAAGGATTTCGCGCTGAAGGCCGTTTACTTCGAACGCAAGCTGGAGCTGGCCATGGAAGGTCACCGGTTCTATGACCTCTCGCGCTGGGGCCTGGCACCCACCACGCTGAATGCGGTGATCACCTATGAAGCCAGCATCACCAACGACCTGAAGGGGGCCAAGTTCACCCCCAACAAGAATGAGTATTTCCCCATCCCGCAGGCACAGATAGACCTGACGTTGCAGAGCGGCCAGAAGACGCTGACGCAGAACGCGGGATATTAAAAGGGCTTTTAGCTTTTAACTGATTTTTTTTGAAAAAGAGGCAGCTTCGGGCTGCCTCTTTTTTGTATGTTGTGAAGCGATCGATCATGCATCCTGAAGAGGGCCATGAGATATCAGCACCTGCTACCATGACGAAGAAGCTACTTTTTATTACCTGCCTTGTATTCGCATTCCTCTCCTGCAACGATTTTCACCGGAATAAATCCCATGCAGAGGTAACAGATGAAAGCATTGCCAGAGGCCAGCAGCTGTCAGCTGTGTATTGTGCATCCTGTCACCAGCTGCCTGATCCTTCCCTGCTTGATGCAAAGAGCTGGGAAACCGGCGTGCTGCCGCACATGGGCCCACGGTTAGGCATATACGAATACAAGCTTCAAAAATATCCCGCGCTCCTGGGTGACCGGAACCTGCCGCCCGGCTATTACCCGGCTCATGCCAGCGTAACGCCGGACGAATGGCAGCACATCCTTGATTTTTATACGGCCACCGCACCCGACAACCTCACCGCCGGATCATTCAGTCCACCGGTCATCAGAGAAACACCTCTCTTCCAGGCGCAAAAACTGGAGGCTTTTTACCCTTCCCCGGCGACTTCTTTCGTAAGGATCGATCCTGCATCCCGGCAGCTCATTGTTACCGACCTTCAGAAACAGAATGTCGTGTGGTATGATGCAACGCTCCATGCCGTTGATTCCCTTCACCTGTTTGGCAGGATCGTGGACATCACGACGGCAGGCGACAGTTTGATCGCCTGCAACATCGGATCTTTTGCACCTACCAACGAACGGTACGGCAAGGCGCAGCTGATCACCCGTGGCAGCAGCGGGCGGATGCAGGATGCAGGCCTGCCCTGCCTGCAAGCGCTGCAAAGGCCGGTGCACATCGAACAGACAGATCTTGACCGCGATGGCCGGGCCGACCTCCTGGTATGCGAATTCGGTTATCTGTCCGGGAGCCTGTCGTGGTACCGGAACGAAGGCGATGGCCACTGGAAGAAAGAGGTGCTGCGTGCGCAGCCGGGTGCCATCCGCACCTATGTCAACGATTATAACCAGGATGGCCTGCCCGATGTATGGGCGCTGTTTGCACAAGGGGAAGAAGGGGTGTTCCTGTTCACAAATAAGGGCAAAGGCCGGTTCGAAGAGAAGCAGGTGCTGCGCTTCCCGCCGTCGTATGGCTCCTCCGGTTTTGAACTGACCGATTTCAACAAGGACGGCTTCCCGGACATCGTGTATACCTGTGGCGACAATGCGGATTATTCTTCCATTTTAAAACCTTATCACGGGGTGTATATTTTTCTGAACGACGGATCCAATCATTTCACGCAGCAGTTCTTTTATGCGATCAATGGTTGCTACAAATCACTGGCCCGCGACTTCGACGGCGATGGCGACCTGGATCTCGCCTGTATCGCTTATTTTGCCGATTATGAAATCAACCCCGGCGAAGGATTCATTTACCTGGAAAACCAGGGAGATTACCATTTTGAACACTCCACCGCCATGGGAAGCACCACCGGCCGCTGGATGACCATGGACGCCGGCGACCTCAACGGGGACGGAAAAACAGACCTGGTACTGGGTAACTTTTCGATCGGTCCGGTCATGAAGAAGTCTGCCAGAGACTGGGAGAAAGGGCCGCCTTTTTTGCTAATGAGGAACACGGGGAAGAAACAATGATACGTCCACAACATCTCCCCCTGCAACCTGTGCGCTGGCCTGTGGAAATAAGAAGCCCCTGAACGGAGCGGTGGCAAAAACCCGCGGAACGCCAGGCGCCAACCTGTTGGCGGCAATTTTAAAACGCCCTTCAAAGCAGGCAGTTCTCATGGGTTTGTCAACAATTTTAAAAGAAAGGAAAAATATTTGCGAAACCGAAAAGTTGCACATATATTCGCAACCGATTGGTTTCATAATAAAAATCAGTTAATATGAGAAGAGATATTTTTCAGGCAATAGCCGACCCGACCAGGCGGGCCATCATTGCTTTGATTGCATTGCAGGCAATGACACCGAATGCCATTGCCGACAACTTCGACGCTACCCGGCAAGCCGTTTCCAAACATCTTCGCATACTCACGGAATGCAAACTGGTAAAACAGGAACAACAAGGCCGGGAAATTTACTACTCGCTCCAGATTGACAAAATGAAAGAGATAGATAAATGGCTTGAGCAGTTCCGTAAAATATGGGAAACCCGTTTCAATCAACTTGACGAAGTATTATCAAAAATGAAAAAACAAAAAAAATGACAAACAATTTGCAATTCAGTTTCACCGTTGACAAAACAGCAAAGAAGGTATATATAATCAGGGAGTTCGATGCGGAACTTTCACTGGTATGGGATGCCTTCACCAAACAGGAGTTCCTTGACCAATGGGTTGCACCAAAGCCCATGACAAGTAAAACAAAGTACATGAATTTCGAAGTTGGCGGCAAAAGATTCTATGCCATGGTAAGCCCACAGGGACAAGAACGTTGGGCAATCCAGGAATACACTTCCATCACTCCCAAAACGAATTTTCAGTTGTATAATGCCTTTGCAGACAAAGATGCCAACCCTGAATTACCCGGTTCTGAATGGGATCATACTTTCAGCGAATTAAACGGAACAACAAAAGTGAGCATCGCCATTTACAACGAGTCGCTTGAAAGATTGGAGAGGATACTTGATGGCTTTACGCAGGGAATGAAAATGTCATTGAGCAACCTCGAAACCCTGTTGAAAACATTATCACAGAAACAATAGAAAGAACAAGATTCCAGATGCTTTTTTTGAAGCAAGGATTTAAAATTCAGCACAACAATAATAATCAAACTATATGAAAAAAGTAGTTTCGTTCATGCACATATCGCTGGACGGTTTTGTAGCAGGACCGAACGGAGAAATGAACTGGATCAAAGTGGATGAGGAAATCTTTGATCATGTTGACAAGCGGATCAGCCAAAGCAAAGCGGCGTTGTATGGACGCATAACGTATGAGATGATGGAAGGTTACTGGCCGTCCCAGGCAGACGACCCTGATGCATCAAGGCACGACATTGAACATTCAAAGTGGTATAATAACGTACATAAAATTGTTTTATCAAAAACCATGAAGGGTGCAAATCGGCCGAACACAACAATCATCAGCGGCAACCTGTCCGAAAATATAGTCAAAATCAAAGAGCAAGGCGATGAAGACATCCTGGTTTTCGGCAGCCCCACAGCAACCTATTCCCTCATTCAACAGAACTTGATCGATGGCTACTGGTTGTTTGTAAATCCAGTTATCCTTGCACAAGGCATTCCGCTGTTTGCAGGCATCGCAGAAAAAACAAAACTTAGCCTGGTGACTACCCGGCAATTTTCCTGCGGGGTCACTGAACTGAATTATGTAGTGAACCGGTAACGTTTTCGGGTATTGGTGAAAGCCGGGCAGATGGGTTTACATCGCTTCCGTACTTCATCAGGGCTGAATGGGATTTTGCTCAAGACCTGGTTTCCACATGTAGTAAAAATCCTGCAGAATCGCAGTTCCCGGCAGCACAAGCATCAGATGTCCGGCCTTCGCCAATACCCCAACGTTACCCTTTGTTTTATAACATCCTTCTTCGTTTTCATGTTTCGGAGTAAGTGCATAACTGTTCAGGAAATGGATGCGCAATAGACACATTGTTCTAAATTTGATAGCGGCGTAAATTTCACAGAGCCCGCATCAAACAAAGCTGGTGGTCGTAATGCCCATTATATGAGCCCCTCCGAATTCAGGATCGCCTGGACAAAAAACGAACAGAACCTACAGCCCGTCTCCACCGACGAGGACTTTGATACAGATTTTACCAACGAACAGTTTGATGCCCTGTACGCTATATTGCAGAGCATAGATCAAAGAGCTGTAAGGGAAGGGTTTTGGAAAGAAGAACTTGATTTGCTCCTGGAAAACCGGGAAGATGCCCGGCGCAACCACTGATCCGGCTAACAAGGCGTTCCCAAAACCTTGACGGAAGCATTTTTCAACATTACTGGAAACACAGCACCTAACCGGTTGGTGAGCAACGGTATTTACTTTGCCGGCTTGCGGCCGCCTGCGGCCTGTTTTAAAACCAAAGTACCCGGGAGAGGCAGGAAGAAAACCGGCATCCTTTCAGATCCTGAACTGCGTCTGCACATCTCGCCCAACCCGCCACTCTCTGCCTCTCACACCAGCAACCAGATCCCACCCACCTCCCCTATCTTTGCCGCATGGAATCCTTTCTCACCGACCTCCTGCAGCGCCAGCAGTACGATAACAAAAGCTTCTTCCTGATCGCAGGCCCCTGCGTGGTGGAAAGCGAAGATATCGTGATGCAGGTAGCCGACAAGGTCAGCTCCATCTGCCGCAACCTCGGCATCCCCTACGTCTTCAAATCGTCTTACCGCAAAGCCAACCGCACGAGCGCATCCTCGTTTACCGGCATCGGCGATGAAGAAGCACTCCGCCTGGTGAAGAAAGTAGGCGACACCTACCAACTTCCGGTCACATCCGACATTCATGCCCATGAGGAAGCCGCCATGGCCGCTCCATACATCGACATCCTGCAGATACCCGCCTTTCTGTGCCGGCAGACCGACCTGCTGGTAGCGGCTGCCGAAACAGGCAAGATCGTGAACGTGAAAAAAGGACAGTTCACCAGCGGCGAGGCCATGAAGTTTGCGGTCGGCAAGATCCGCAAAGCCGGCAACGACAAAGTGGTGCTGACCGAGCGTGGCAATACGTTTGGCTACCAGGATCTGGTGGTTGATTACAGGAACATTCCCGCCATGCAGGCGCATGGGGTTCCGGTGGTGATGGACTGCACCCACAGCCTGCAGCAGCCCAACCAGCCAGGTGGGGTTACCGGCGGGAACCCAGGGCTCATCGGCACCATTGCCAAAGCTGCCATCGCCACCGGAGTGGACGGCATCTTTGTTGAAACACACCCCGAACCGGCACTTGCCAAAAGCGACGGGGCCAACATGCTGCGCCTCGACCGGCTGGAAGACCTGCTGGCTCAGCTTGTAAAGATCAGGAAAGCGGTGGTGTAAGAAAGCCTACCAGTTGCGGAGCGGATTGCGCTTGGCAGAGAGGATGTAATTGCGGATATTCATCCAGAAAGCAATGAAGATATAAAAGATGATGGGTGAGCCCATGGTGAGCACACTGACGTAAATGAAATACTTCCGGATCGTGGAAGAGGCGATGCCGACCTTGTCTCCGATAAAGGAACAAACGCCAAACACCTGCCATTCTATAAAGTGTTTGAACCTATTCATGCATACATTTTTTACTGATGATCTACTGCATATAAACGGCGCCTCCGGCCCCTTTAACAAGCCGCTGCAAAAGCTTTGCCGGATTCATGAGCCCGGAAGCTTCCCCGTCTTAAGTTATTGAGACGCACCCTGAACGCAAGTTATAAATTTAAATTGTCAGGCCATAATGCTTTTTGAAAGAAAGGCCATTTTAAATAATTTTGTCCATCTTTATAACAATTAAATGATGAACATATGGTCTTTGATCTGGATTTAATAAAAAAAGTATATGCCGAGATGCCT
Organism: Chitinophagaceae bacterium; assembly: GCA_965200945.1. GTDB lineage: Bacteria > Bacteroidota > Bacteroidia > Chitinophagales > Chitinophagaceae > JADCRZ01. The sequence continues at coordinate 5,658,295 of OZ241749.1, read as the reverse complement.
GGAAAGATCGATGCCGCAAGGCAGCTGACAGGCAAGGCCCTTACTTTAGCGGAAAAGATTTTGTATGCCCACCTGTTCGGCTCTGTGAACAAGGCGTATGAACGCGGAAAAGATTATGTGGATTTCGCTCCGGATCGTGTAGCCATGCAGGACGCCACTGCCCAAATGGCCCTCTTACAATTCATGACCTGCGGCCGTGCCCAGGTTGCCGTCCCTTCCACCGTTCACTGCGATCACCTGATCCAGGCGAAAGTAGGCGCCGACGAAGACCTCGCCACCGCAAAAGATATCAACCGGGAAGTATACGACTTCCTATCCTCCATCTCGAATAAATACGGCATCGGCTTCTGGCATCCCGGCGCCGGCATCATCCACCAGGTCGTGCTTGAAAACTACGCTTTTCCGGGCGGACTGATGATCGGAACCGACTCTCATACGCCCAACGCGGGCGGACTGGGCATGCTCGCCATCGGGGTGGGCGGCGCCGATGCGGTGGACGTGATGGCCGGTCTGGCCTGGGAACTCAAGATGCCCAAGGTGATCGGCGTGAAGCTGACCGGTAAGATGAGCGGTTGGACCTCCGCCAAAGACATTATCCTGAAAGTAGCAGGCGTACTCACCGTAAAGGGCGGTACCGGAGCCATCGTGGAATACTTTGGTGAAGGCGCCGACAGTCTCAGCGCTACCGGCAAGGCTACCATCTGTAACATGGGCGCCGAGGTGGGCGCCACCTGCTCCGTATTTGCATACGACACCAAAATGGGTGATTACCTCAGGATCACCGGAAGGGAAGAAGTGGCGAACCTCGCGGAAGGCATCCGCGAGCACCTGCGCCCCGACCAGGAAGTGTACGACAACCCTGAAGAATACTACGACAAGGTGATCGAGCTCAACCTCACCGAGCTCGAACCGCATATCAACGGCCCGTTCACGCCCGACCTGGCCTGGCCTATCTCCAAATTCGCCGATGCGGTGATCGCCAACAACTGGCCCCAGAAACTCGAAGTGGCGCTGATCGGTTCCTGTACCAACTCTTCGTACGAAGACATCAGCCGTTCTGCTTCCCTGGCCCGCCAGGCCCTCGACAAACACCTGAAGACGAACGCCGAATTCACCATCACCCCGGGCAGCGAAGTGGTCCGCTTCACCGTTCAGAAGGACGGTCTGCTGGAACCGCTGACCGAAATGGGCGGCATGGTGCTGGCCAACGCCTGCGGACCCTGCATCGGACAATGGGCCCGTCATATCGACGACCCCACCCGCAAAAACTCCATCATCACCTCTTTCAACAGGAACTTCGCCAAAAGGAACGACGGTCTTTCAGCCACCCACGCTTTCGTGGCTTCGCCCGAAATCGTGACCGCCATGGCTATCGCCGGCGATCTTACATTCAACCCGTTGAAGGATACGCTGCGGAATGAAGACGGCCAGGATGTGATGCTCGATGAACCGACCGGTGTGGAACTGCCTCCCAACGGATTCTCCGCCGACGATCCCGGTTACCAGGCTCCTGCCGAAGACGGCAGCGGCGTTCAGGTTGCAGTGAGTCCAGATTCAAAGCGCCTTCAGCTGCTGGAGCCTTTTGCTGCATGGGAAGGTACCGACCTGAAAGGACTGAAACTGCTTATCAAGGCCAAAGGCAAATGTACTACCGACCACATCTCGATGGCCGGTCCGTGGCTCACATACCGCGGTCACCTCGATAATATTTCCAACAACATGCTGATCGGTGCGGTCAATGCTTTTAACGACAAGACCGACTCCGTAAAGAATCAGATCACCGGCACTTACGGTCCGGTACCGGCCACCCAGCGCGAATACAAAGCGGCCGCTTTTGGTTCGATCGTAGTAGGTGACGAGAACTATGGAGAAGGATCCTCCCGCGAGCACGCGGCCATGGAGCCGCGTCACCTCGGTGTTCGCGCGATCCTGGTGAAATCTTTCGCCCGTATCCATGAGACCAACCTCAAAAAACAGGGCATGCTGGCCCTGACGTTTGAAGACAAAGCCGATTACGATAAGATACAGGAAGATGATACCGTAGACATCATCGGGCTACAGGATTTTGCTCCGGGGCGGCCGATCGCGCTGATCTTCCATCACCTCGACGGGAAATCCGACATCATCAAAACAAACCATACTTACAATGAACAGCAGATCGAATGGTTCAAGGCCGGCGGTGCGCTGAACGTGATCAGGAAGCAGTTCGCCAGCTGATCCATCCGTTGTAAATAAGACTGAAAAGGTTGTCATCGTTATGGCAACCTTTTTTGTTGGCGCATTTTTGGCGTCATTCCTTTTGCAGGTGGCGAAAAAGCACTAGCTTTACGCTTACCAATGTTCAAACATTAAAACCTTTAAAATGGCAACAAGAAACTGGGTCGTGGATCCCTTTCACAGTGAAGTACAGTTCAAGGTCAAGCACCTCATGATCACGAACGTAACCGGAAACTTCAGCAGTTTTCATGCAACCGTACAAACCGAAGATGAAGATTTCATGAAGGGCAAAGTGGAGTTCACCGTAGACATTTCTTCCATTTCGACCGGCTCCTCCGACCGGGACAATCACCTGAAGAGTGCCGATTTCTTTGACGCGGAGAAATGCCCGCAGATGAAATTTGTTTCCACCGGCCTTGAGACGGTCGACAACGACGGATCTTACGAACTGTACGGCGACCTTACCATCAAGGGCGTAACCAAAAAAGTGAAGCTCGACACCGAGTTCGGCGGCGTGGTACAGGATGCCTACGGCAACACCAAAGCCGGTTTCTCCGTAAACGCCAAGATCAACCGCAAAGAGTTCGGCCTTACCTGGAACGCTGTAACCGAAGCCGGCGGCGTAGTGGTAAGCGACGAAGTGCGCATCGCCTGCGAGATCCAGCTGATCGAGCAGCCGCAGTAACACGATCGGTCATCACCATAACCAGGCGTGCCCCGGGTGGATCGAGGTTTTTACGTTCTCGGTGCACCCGGGGCACGCTTTGTATTTTCTGCCTTGGTTCATACCTCATTACAAATACACATCTTCCAGTAAGAAATATTCCGGTTCCTGCCCTTGCCGCATCATGATCGAAAGGATGTCGTACTGCACCCATTTCCATGCAGGATGCAGGTATTGATATTGTTCGGCGGCCTTCATGAGGCGCAGCATTTTTCCTCGATCAACGCTTTCTTCCGGGAACCCGAACCGCCCGTTGCTGCGGGTTTTGACCTCGATGAAATGCAGCATCTTTCCGCGGCTGGCGATCACATCGATCTCGTACCGCGACCATTTCCAGTTGGTATGTAAGATCGTGAAGTGCTGCACCGTTAAGTATTCCCGGGCCAGTTGTTCACCGCGTTTTCCCAAATCATTGTGGTGGGCCATGGCGCAGATTTTATTTAATACTTTTATACGATGGAAAACAAGATATACAGGCTGCAGGGCAAAGTACAGCATTATCAGTGGGGCGGCGACCGGTTTTTACCCCAACTTTTACAAATGGAAAATCCGGGTCATCAACCCTTCGCCGAATACTGGCTCGGTGCGCACGACAACGCGCCTTCCGAGGTAATGACCACACCGTCGAACAAACTCAACAAGCTCATAGCAGACAATCCGCCGGCGCTGGGCGCGCAGGTTGAACGGCAGTTTGGCCGGCTCCCCTACCTGTTCAAGGTGCTGGATGTAAAACACATGTTGTCGATCCAGGTGCACCCTTCCAAAGCAGCGGCCATCACCGAATTCGACCGCGAGAACAAGGCCGGCGTTCCTTTAACCGCCGCGCACCGCAATTACAAAGACGACAACCACAAACCAGAGCTGATGGTCGCGCTCGGCCCGTTCTATCTGTTGCATGGATTTAAAACCCCTGACAAGATCCGCGAAACGCTGAACGGCCTGCCCGAACTCGCTTCCCTGCTCCCTGTATTCGGGGAAGGCGATTTCAGATCTCTGTACAGTCATTGCATGATGATGGAGCAGCAACAGGTCAACGGCCTCCTGCAACCGCTGCTCGATCGCATCATACCCGCTTACCGGGAGAACCGCTTAACCAAAGACGACCCGGGTTTCTGGGCAGCGCGGGCCGCTCTCACCTTCAATGAGCCAGGCACCATCGACAAAGGCATTTTTTCGGTATACCTGCTCAACCTGGTATTTCTGCAGGAAGGAGAAGCAATCTTCCAGGACGCCGGCGTACTGCATGCCTACCTCGAAGGACAGAACATGGAACTCATGGCCAATTCAGACAACGTGCTGCGCGGGGGCCTCACGCCGAAACACATCGACGTACCTGAATTGCTGAAGCATGTCCGGTTTGAGGCAACCATACCGCAAGTGGTTCATGGAACTAAAGTAAATGAGTACGAAGAAGTCTACCGGTCACCCGCACCCGATTTTGAACTGAGCCGGTTCTGGTTTCAGCCGGGCGATAAGATTTCGTTTTACACTTCCACAACGGATATTTTTATTGTAATGGAGGGAAGGGTCCGGTTCAACCAGGAACTGGACCTGCAAAAAGGCGGAGCCGCCGTGGCCTTTGCCGGTACGGAAGTGGCGATGCAGACAGAGGATGCATCTGTTGTTTTTCGTGCATCCGTTCCCGTTGGAGGGCAGAAAGCGGTGGTTACCTAGAACCTTCTCCGCCGGAGGCATACGGGGGCGAAAGCTTTGCCTGCAGCGTTTTTGGCCTCTGTCCGTACCAGGATTAGGGGTTGGAAGAAATCTGATTATCCGGTGTCATGGTTGGAGCGAACTGGCGCAATTACGTGCGACGGCGTGCCGTGAATACGACACGCTTACGCCCTTTTCATCTCCCGTTCGTATTCTTCGTCGATGCCGAGGTCGCGGCCGTCGGCGGCTTTGGTGGCGAGGATGTCGCAGCGGTTGTTGTAGGCGTTGTCGGCATGGCCCTTTACCCAATGGAACAGGATGGTATGCCGGGTGGCCAGCGCGGCATACCGCAGCCAGAGATCTTTATTTTTTTTGCCGCCGCTGAAGTTGGTGGCGATCCATTTTTTAAGCCAGCCCAGCTGTACCGACTTGATCACATACTGGCTGTCTGAATACACCATGATGCTCAGCTGCTCTTTTTTCAGCGACTCCAGCGCCACGATCACCGCCAGCAACTCCATGCGGTTGTTGGTAGTCAGCCGGAACCCTTTCGACAATTCTTTTTCTGTCTTACCCCATTTCAGAACCACCCCATATCCACCCGGGCCGGGATTGCCGCGCGAAGAACCATCAGTGTACACGATCAGCTGCTCGCTCATACGTCTATTTCTCCTTTCAGATAGGTGACCGCATAGCCCGACATCAGCACGCGGTCTTTCACCAGCTCGCATTCCAGAAACCCGCGGCGGGTGGATAACTGAGCGGCGGTCAGCTTTTTCTTACCCAGCTTTTCTGCCCAGAACGGTACCATCATCGAATGCGCGGAACCCGTCACAGGATCTTCATCGACGCCCGACTGCGGATAAAAACAGCGTGACACGAAATCGGCTTCGTCCCCTTTCGCCGTTATCACCACCCCTCTTCCACCGGCGCCCGCCAGCCGCAAAAAATCGGGCTTCATCGCTTCGACGGCCTGCTGGCTCCCGAGTACCACCATAAAATCGAAAGGCCCTTTGTAGAGCTCCGGTTCGGCCAGGTGCAAACCGGCCCGGATGCTGTCTGACGGCTCCAGATAAGGCCGGGGAGGTGTGGCGGGAAAGTCGAGTGTGAGGCGTTTGCCTTTGTGGGCGGTTACTTTCAGCACGCCGCTCCTGGAATGAAAGAGAAGCACATCGCCGGGAAAAGAGAGCTGGTGAAACAGCACATGCGCAGAAGCCAGGGTGGCATGCCCGCACAGGTCCACTTCCACGGTAGGCGTGAACCAGCGGATATGATAATCTCTGCCCTCCTTGACAAGAAAAGCTGTTTCGCTCAGGTTGTTTTCCAGCGCGATCTGCTGCATGAGGGTGTCGGGAAGCCACTTGTCGATCAGGCAGACGGCTGCCGGGTTTCCGCCAAACACTTTGGTGCTGAACGCATCGACCTGGTATATGGGAATTTTCATATTTATATAATAAAGAACGGCCGGTTGCCGGCCGGCAAAATAAAGCAATTACACCTGAAACACACCCGTTTTTAACTCACTGATAAAAGGATTCTGGTTGGCCGCCCTGATGCCTTCCGCGATCAGCCGGCGGGTATCCGCCGGATCAATGATCGCATCCACCCACAGGCGGGCCGCTGCATAGTAAACGCTGGCCTGTTTTTCATAGCGGCCTTTTATTTCCCCGAGCAGGGCCTTTTCTTCTTCCGGCGTCACCTCCCTTCCTTTGGCCTTCATGCCGGCTACCTGTATCTGCAGGAGTGTTTTGGCGGCCTGCTCGCCCCCCATGACCGCGATCTTCGCGCCGGGCCAGGCAAAGATGAGCCGGGGATCATAGGCCTTGCCGCACATGGCGTAATTGCCCGCCCCATACGAGTTGCCGGCGATGACGGTGAACTTGGGCACCACCGAATTGGCCACAGCATTCACCATCTTGGCGCCGTCTTTTATGATGCCTGCATGCTCGCTGCGGCTGCCCACCATAAAGCCGGTCACATCCTGCAAAAAAAGGAGCGGGATCTTTTTCTGGTTGCAGTTCAGGATAAACCGGGCTGCCTTGTCGGCGCTGTCGTTGTAGATCACGCCGCCCATCTGCATTTCGCCCCTCCGGCTTTTGACGATCTTGCGCTGGTTGGCTACAATGCCCACCGCCCAACCTTCCAGGCGCGCGTACCCGCACACGATCGTTTTACCATAGTCTTCCTTGAACTGCTCGAACGAGGAGCAGCTGCCGTCGTTCACATCTCCATCCACGATCCGTTCAATGAGCTCCACCATATCATACGGCTTCGTAGCATCGGAGGGAAGGATGCCGTATATGCCGGCCGCATCTTTTGCGGGCGCCACAGGGGCGATCTGGTTGAAACCTGCCGTTGCACCGGCACCCAGCTTCGACATGATACTTTTTATCTGGTCAAGACAAGCCTCTTCCGTTTCGAATTTATAATCGGCAATGCCGGATATCTCCGTATGTGTAACAGCCCCTCCCAGGGTTTCGGCGTCGACCGTTTCACCGATGGCGGCCTTTACCAGGTAAGGGCCGGCCAGGAACACGGAGCCGTTGCCCTCCACCATCAGCGTCTCATCGCTCATGATGGGCAGGTAGGCGCCGCCCGCCACGCAGGAGCCCATCACGGCTGCGATCTGCGTAATGCCCCTCGCGCTCATCTGTGCATTGTTGCGGAATACGCGTCCGAACTGTTCTTTGTCGGGAAAAATCTCATCCTGCATCGGAAGGAATACCCCGGCGCTGTCGACCAGATAGATGACCGGCAGGCGGTTCTCTATGGCGATCTCCTGCATGCGCAGGTTTTTCTTGCCGGTAACCGGGAACCACGCGCCCGCCTTCACCGTCTGGTCGTTGGCAACGATCACACACTGCCGGCCGCTGACCCAACCGATGCCCGCCACCGTACCGCCTGCGGGGCAGCCCCCGTGCTCTTCATACATCTCCCAGCCTGCAAACGCGCCGATCTCCGTGAAAGAGGCTCCCGGGTCGAGCAGGTAGGCGATGCGCTCCCTTGCCGTGAGCTTTTTTCGCTCGTGCTGTTTTTCGATGGCTTTTTTTCCGCCTCCCAGCGCGATCTGCTCGAGGCGGGACTGCATGTTGCGCAAAGCCGCTTTCATGGCTTCTTCACTGTGCTGTGCATCGGTATTCATGACTCTGTTTTTGGATTATCCGCGGGCCGGTAAAACCTGGCCTGATGTTGACGAAACTGTTTACAAAACAAATGTATGCGCTCTTAAAAGAATAACTACTCCTTACCCTGCATCTCTGGTTGTTCCTGTTGCCGCAAACAAATTACGCCGCCACAGAAAGGGCCGTTTACCAAACGCGGAATGTTTTTTGCGGTTAGCTGCTTCTTTTATCCGCATGAGAAGAAAGTCTACCTGGATCTTCCTGACCTGTCTGGCTGTCGCCATCAAATTGTTCTCCCTGTCACCTTCCCTCGTTGAGCGGGTTTACTCTACAAGATTTTTCCCCCTGATCGCCCAGGCTCTCCGCCTGCTTTTTGGCTGGATCCCTTTCAGCATCGGCGACGTGCTGTATACCCTTACCGGCCTCTACCTGTTGCGTAAAATATTTTATTTTGTACGGCTTGCCATCCGCAAGCAGCTCACGCGGCCTCTCCTCCTGCAGACAGGTGAAAAACTCCTGTTTGCCTGCCTGGTCATCTACATTGCTTTCAACCTGTTGTGGGGCCTCAATTACAACCGCATCTCCATGGCCGACCAGGTCGGACTGTCGCTCAATCCTTATTCAACGCAGAACCTGCAGGTGGTGGCGGGCGTGCTGGTGGGCAAGCTCAACGCTTTTGATTCTGCGCAACAAGATGAAAGGGCCAAACTGGAGCAAAGGAAATTCCTGTTCGGGGAAGCGGTGAACGCTTACACGCTGGCCGGGAACCAGTACCCGCTGCTGCGGTACGGCTTTGTTTCGGTGAAGCCTTCCATCTTCAGCTATGCCGGCAATTACATCGGGTTCAGCGGGTACTACAATCCGTTTTCCGGCGAGGCCCAGACAAACACCACCGTGCCTGCTTTCGTGCAGCCTTTTACCACCTGTCACGAGATCGGCCACCAGCTGGGCTATGCAAAAGAGAACGAAGCGAATTTCGCGGGCTTCCTGTCGGCCCGGCTTTCTACCGACCCGGCCTTCCGGTATTCCGTTTACTTCGACATGTACTCGTATGTAGAGAGCGAGTTGTTCCGCCGCGACAGCGTGCTGGCCAGAACATTCAATGAGCGTTTACACCACAACGTGAGAGAGGATTATAGAACGATCCGCGTTTTTTACCGCCGCTACGAGAACCCGTTCGGAGAAGCAGTCTGGAAATTGTATGCGCATTACCTGCGTGCCAACCAGCAACCGTCGGGACTGAACAGCTACAACGAGGTAGTGGCGATGCTGGTGGCTTTTTACCGGAAGTACAGATCTATCTGAGCTAGAACTTGTTTTTCCACATCATGCTTTCCACGGGCCGGTTGGGCTGGCCGCTGTATTTCGCGTTTTGCTTGTTGTTGTATTTCACGGCCACGGTGCCTTCCACCGGAAAGTAAATGAGCTGTCCGACGGGCATGCCTTCATACACGCGCACCGGCAGTTTGCAGGAGATCTCAAGCGTCCAGTTTCCGCAGAAACCGACGTCGCCTTTGCCGGCGGTGGCGTGTATGTCGATGCCCAGGCGGCCGGTAGAGGACTTGCCTTCCAGGAAAGGCACATGCGCATGTGTTTCGGTGTACTCGGCGGTAACGCCCAGGTACAGGATACCGGGCTGCAGCACATATCCTTCTTCGGGGATCTCGAAATGCTCGATCGTATTGTGTTTGCGGGCGTCGAGCTCTTTATCGGCATACACGGCCAGGAACTTTCCAAGATGGACATCATACGAATTGGTACCCAGACTTTCGCGCTCATAAGGCTCGATGACGATGGTCCCTTTTTGGATTTCTTCGAGAATGCGGGTATCTGATAAGATCATAGTCCGGAAAGGTTATTTTTATGACGGGGCCGATGCAGGTCTCAACAAAGGGGCAGGACAGCGTCCCAACTAAAATAAGCGAATCTATATCTAAAATTATATAAGTGCCTTTATTTTATCAACATAATATCAACGGGCAAACTAGGCTGGCCATCTGGAAGATCGAAGAGGAGGAAGCGTTCTTTACATCGAACGTGAGCGTGCAGCGCACGATCTCGCATCCGCACAAAAGGCTGCAGCACCTGGCCGGCCGCTACCTCCTGCAGCACCTGTTTCCCGATTTTCCTTCGTGGCTCATCCAGATCGCAGACACCCGCAAACCCTTCCTGGAAGGCGAGCCGTACCGCTTTTCCATTTCGCATTCCGACGATTATGCCGCGGCCATCGTGAGCACTGATTGCAATGTGGGCATCGACGTGGAACTTCCCTCGCAAAAGATCCATGCGATCAGGAACAAGTTTATGTTGCCGCAGGATGTAACCAGGCTGTTTGGAACAGGAATCGGTGGGGAGAGGATGGATGCGGAACCCGGCCTTCTGCCCCTCACCATCGCCTGGAGCGCGAAAGAAGCCGTGTTCAAATGGTATGGAAAGGGGGAAGTTGATTTTAGGGAAGATATCCGTTTCGATGAATGGCTGCATGAACCGGATCATGGCATGCTGAAGGGAAGTTTCCGCAAAGAAGAAGCGGTCGGCATCGAAGTAGGATACAAATTGTTTGACCCGCTGGTACTTGCCTGGATCGCTGGCCATGCACCGCGGCACACATAAATTCTTCGTCGTGGTTGCCTGCTTGATGCAACCGGACGCAAACACTATCTTCAACCGTAAATCAGTAGTATGGAATTTACCGGCAGGCTCCTTTTCTGTTTCTTTTTCGGGGCGCTGGGCATGCAGGCGCATGCCCAGCGGTTTGGCGGCAATCCACCTTCCCTGAAGTGGCAGCAGGTGAACAACAAAGCCGCTAAGGTCATCTTTCCGCATGGCCTCGATTCGGTGGCGATGCAGGTGGCCGGCATCGCAGACAGGTTGAACAGCACAACGCTGCCGTCTATCGGCGGGCTGCAGCGGCCCGTTTCGATCGTGCTGCACAACGAGACCACCCTCGCCAACGCCTATGTGGCGCTCGGCCCTTTCCGCAGCGAGTTTTACCTCACCCCCGAACAAAACAGCTTCGAGATCGGCAGCCTGCCCTGGTACGAACAGCTGGCCATCCACGAATACCGCCATGTGCAGCAATACAACAATTTCAACGTCGGGCTTTCCCACCTGCTCAGGGTCGTATTCGGGGAAGAAGGACAGGCGCTGGGCAACAGCGCAGCCATACCCGACTGGTTCTTCGAGGGCGATGCGGTGTACAACGAAACGAATGTAAGCCGCCAGGGACGCGGAAGGATGCCCTTTTTCTACAACGATTACCGCGCCTTGTGGACAGCCGGCAAAAAGTATTCGTGGATGAAGCTGCGCAACGGATCGTACCGCGATTTTGTACCTGATCATTACCGCCTGGGCTATATGCTGTCGGCATGGGGCAGAGAAAAATATGGCAACGAATTCTGGAAGAACGTCACAAAAGATGCGGCGGCATTCAAAGGACCCTTTTATCCGTTGCAAACTGCCGTAAAAAAATACTCGGGCAAAACGTATCCTGTTTTCCGTAGGGAAGCGTTCGACTATTTCAAAGAGCAGACCGCAGCAGGTGTTGGAGATTCTTCCCCGGCCTCCAAACATTTTGTGGCCGACGAAGAGTTTCCCGCATTCGTCGGCGACAGCCAGCTCGTGTTCATGAAAACCAGTTACCGGCGCATCCCTGCATTTACGGTGCGCAACGGCAGCGGAGAGCGAAGGATCCGGGTGCGCGACATCTCGCTCGATAATTATTTTTCATACCGCAACGGGCGGATCGTGTATGCCTCCTACCGGCCCGACCTCCGCTGGAGCTGGAAAGAATACAGCGACCTGCAGGTGCTGGATCTGCAGAGCGGCAAAGAGCGTACGCTGACCAACCATACCCGGTTGTTCGCGCCCGATATCAGTGAAGACGGCGCATCCATCATCGCCGTGAATGTAAGTGCTGACGGCAAAAGCCAACTGCAGCTGCTGGATGCAGGCACCGGGGCGGTCACTAAAACCTTTTCCAATCCGGAGAACCTGTTCTACACGTATCCAAAGTTCTACCGGGAGAAGGAAATTATTTCGGCCGTCCGCAACCGCAAGGGAGAGATGACCCTGGTACGCACGGATGCGCAAACCGGTGCCACGCGAACCCTGATGCCCTTTTCGATGCACGTGATCGGCTTCCCTTTCATTCAGCATGATACGGTCTATTTCTCCGCATCTTACAACCGGTTCGACCGGCTTTTTGCGTTCGACCTGCAACACGGCAAACTGTTCCTGCTGCAGCATCCGCAGCTGGAAACGGTGACCGGCAAATATGCGCCGTCGCTCGGCAGCCATTCGCTGGTATGGAGCGATTTTACGGCCAGCGGCTACCGCATCCGGGAGGTGAACAAACAGGAGATCAGCTGGAAAGACGTAACGGGGGAAGGCTTTGGCAAGCCCTCGGATTTCGGGATCGGGTCGGTGGACAAAGACCCGGCCGGGCAGTTCCCCGAGGTAAAAGGGATGACCGTGACCGGCTACTCAAAATCGCACAAGCTCGTAAATTTCCACAGTCTGGAGCCGCTGATCAATGACCCCGATTATTCGCTCACGCTGGTAGGCGAGAATGTGCTGAACACGTTGCAGTCGGAGCTTTTTGTTAACTACAACCGCAACGAACGTTTCAAGCAGGCCGGTTTCAGCACTACGTATGGCGGCTGGTTTCCCTATGTGTCGGGCGGTTTTATGCAAACCGTCGACCGCACCACGCTGTACCGCGGCCGGCGCATCTACTGGAACGAATCGGAGCTGCGCGCCGGCGCGAGCCTGCCCTTCAATTTCACGAAAGGCAGAACGAGCACCAGCCTGCGGGCGGGTTCCGATTTTGTGTACAACCACCCGGTGTTCCGGGGCACCTATAAAGACACGCTGGGCGACCGGTCGTTCGGCTACCTGAGCAGCTATATGGTGTTTACGAACCAGGGCCAGCAGGCCCGCCAGAACATCTATCCCCGGTTTGCGCAGACGCTTACCCTCAGCCTCCGCAATGCCGTGTCGAGGTATACCGCCAACCAGTTCCTGGCTTCAGCCTATCTGTACCTGCCCGGGTTGTCTTTTAACCACAACCTCGTGCTGACCGGCGCCTTCCAGCAGCGTGATACCCTGCAGCAGCGGACTTTTTCCAACTCCTTTCCTTTTTCGAGGGGCTACACTTCCGCGAACCTGCAGCGCATGATTAAGGGCGGGGTCAACTATCATTTTCCGCTGGTGTATCCGGATGCCGGCTTTGGCGACATCGTGTATTTCCTGCGCGTGCGCGCCAACCTGTTCTACGACCACACCTTTCTCCACGACTACTACCGCGACCACCGCACGTTTGAGACGAGCCTGCGCTCCACGGGCACGGAGGTATTCTTCGACACCCGCTGGTGGAACCAGCTGCCTGTCAGCTTCGGCTTCCGCTACAGCCACCTCCTCGACCGCGACCTCTTCGGCGGCACGGGAAGGGAACGGTTTGAGTTCATATTGCCGGTGAATTTGTTGTCGAGGTAGGGTGGATGATTATGTGATTAGTCGATGTTTTTTGTCTGAACCAGGATGAAGGGATTTGAGGGTTCCGATTTCCCTTCTGCGTTTGCTCAGGCACTGCCTGCTTTGCGAGCGACGGCGTACCACGGGTGTATTGGAGGTGCTGGTAACAAAGTTGAGGAAGGTGCAAGGGCTGCTGACCCTTTACTCTTTGTAGCTTAGTCCAACCCTGCCAGGCTCTCTTCTATTACCCGGATCTTAGTTTCGGCATCGGCTTTTTTGCGGCGTTCGAGGTCGACGACTTCAGGCTTGGCGTTCTGGACGAAGCGTTCGTTGCCGAGCTTTTTGTTGACCAGAATAATGAAGCCTTTGAGGTAATCGATCTCTTTGAGCAGGCTCTCTTTCTGGCCGGCGGTGTCGAGCGGACGATCGGTTTGCAGGTACAGGGTGTCTTTGCCGCAAACGACCGCGATGGCGGAGGCGACAGGTTCACCGGTGTATCCGATGGCGCCGGCGTTTACCTGTTTGGCCAGGATGGGCTGGATGCGCTCGTACAATGGCTGCGAAGCGGATTGTACCCAGAGATCGATCGGCTCTTTTGGCTTGAGGCCGTTCTTGTTGCGGGCGTCGCGTACGGCGGTGATCACTTCTTTCAGCAGGCTGCCCTCGCTGAGCCTGAGTTCATCCGGGGCAGGCAACTCACTGAACTGCTTTATGCAGAGGTCGTCGCTGCGCTCGGCCAGCAGGTGATAAATTTCTTCGGTGATAAAGGGCATGAACGGATGCAGGAGCTGCATCAGCTCTGTAAAAAATTCGATGGTCTTGTTGTATACATAGGCCGGCATCTGCTGATCCTGCGCCGGTTTGATCCATTCGAGGTACCAGCTGCAGAAATCGTCCCAGATGAGGGAGTACAAAGTTTTCAGCGCTTCGCTTAACCGGAACTGTGAGAACAGGTTGTCGAGCTCCAACCTTACCTCGCTGAGGCGGTTGCTGAACCAGTCTACGGCAAAGCTTTCTTCCAGGCCCTGTTGCTCACCGATGCGGCCGCTCCACATAGTCACCAGCTTGAGGGCGTTCCAGATCTTGTTGTTGAAGTTGCGGCCCTGTTCGAGACTCGCGTCGTCGAACAGCAGGTCGTTGCCGGCGGGCGAAGAGATCATGATGCCGAAGCGCACCGCGTCGGCGCCGTACCTGTCGATCAGCTCGAGCAGGTCGGGCGAGTTGCCGAGGCTCTTGCTCATCTTGCGGCCCTGCTTGTCGCGCACCATGCCCGTGAAGTAAACATGGCTGAACGGGATCTCCTGCTCGTATTCCATGCCGGCCATGATCATGCGGGCCACCCAGAAAAAGATGATGTCCTGCCCAGTTACGAGTACGGAGGTCGGGTAATAATAGCGGAGATCGGTATTACCGGGCTGACTGATCCCGTTGAACACTTCCATGGGCCAGAGCCACGACGAGAACCAGGTATCGAGTACATCAGCATCCTGCGTCAGCGTAGCGGCGTCTGCAGCCTGCTGTCCGTACCGCTCTGCGTAGGCTTTGTGTGCTTCGGCCTCTGTTTCCGCCACCACAAAGTTTCCTTTGAGGTCGTACCAGGCCGGTATCTGCTGCCCCCACCAGAGCTGGCGGCTGATGCACCAGTCTTTCAGGTTTTCCATCCAGTATTTGTAGGTGGCGAGAAATTTCTCTCCCGGGTGTATCTGTATGTTGCCGGAGGTAACGGCTTCGAGGGCCGGACCGGCCATATCCTTCATTTTGAGGAACCACTGGGTGGAGATCATGGGTTCTACCACCACGCCCGTACGCTGGCTGTAACCCAGGCGGGTCTGGTAGCTTTCATCTTTCAGCAGGTGACCGGTTTCGCCCAGCAGCTTCACGATCTTTTCGCGCGCTACGAAGCGGTCTTCCCCTACAAACAGCTCGGCTTCCTCGCTCATGGTACCGTCGTCGTTCAGGGTGTTGATGACGTCGAGGTTGTGTTTAAGGCCGATGTTGTAGTCGTTGATATCGTGGGCAGGCGTCACTTTCAGCACACCGGTTCCAAAGTCTTTATCGATGTATTCGTCGAAGATCACCGGCACGCGGCGGTTGATCAGGGGAACGAATACGTATGTGCCGTGCAGGTGGGCATAGCGTTCATCGTGCGGGTTTACGCAGATGGCGGTGTCGCCCATAATGGTTTCGGGGCGCTGGGTGGCGATGGTGATGCAGTTGAGGCGCTGCTGCGGCACCTCGGCCGCCGGTTGTTGCGGATCGTTGTTCAGTTCACCGGGTGTGAGCGGCGTACCGTTAAGCAGCCATGCGCTTTCGTCTTTCATGCCTTCCACGGCCAGCTCCATGCTGTCGTTTTGCAGGGTCTGGTCCTCGGTAGGTATCCAGGCGCTGGCATCGCCACCAGTTGCGCCGGAAGAAAGGGAACTGTCATCCAGCATGTATTTGATATAGTAAAGCTTGCCCTGTACGTCTTTGTATTCCACCTCCTCGTCGCTCAGCGCGGTTTTGGCAGAAGGGTCCCAGTTGATCATGCGGGCGCCCCGGTAGATGAGGCCTTTGTTGAAGAGGTCTACAAATACTTTGATGACGGCCTTGTAGTAGTGATCGTCCATCGTGAACGTAACCCGGCTCCAGTCGACGCTGCAGCCCAGTTTGGCGATCTGGCTGTAGATGATGCCGCCGTATTTGTCTTTCCATTCATAGGCGTATTGCAGGAACTCTTCGCGGCTCAGGCTCAGCTTGTCGATCCCCCTTTCCCTGAGCATGTTCACCACGCGGGCTTCGGTGGCAATGGAAGCATGGTCGCTGCCGGGCACCCAGCAGGCGTTGTAGCCGGTCATGCGGGCCTTCCTGACCAGGATGTCCTGAACCGTTTCATTGAGGGTGTGGCCCATATGCAGCACCCCGGTCACGTTGGGCGGAGGGATCACCACCGTGAACGGGGTCCGTTCGTCGGGCGTACTGGTAAAATAGCCTTTGTCGAGCCAGTGTTTATACCATTTTTCTTCGGTAGCGGAAGGAAGATAGTTCTTTGACAATTCCATGAAACGCAAAAATTTAAGGACGCCAAAGGTACAAAAACCGTTCGGGAGGCGGTGTGGCAAATGCCGGAAACTTCCGGATCACAAGAAAATCCAAAATTGGTTCCGCGCTTGCTGGCCCCCCCAAAAAGTTTAGTATTTTCGCCGTCCAACCAGAGCATGTCGTACGCAATTGTTGATATAGAAACCACCGGAGGGTATGCAGGCGCCAACGGCATCACGGAGATCGCGGTGATCCTGCACAATGGCAAAGAGATCGAAGGCCAGTACCAGACGCTGGTGAATCCCGGCATTCCTATCCCCCGTTACATCACTTCCCTTACCGGCATCACCAACGAAATGGTTCAGGACGCACCTTCTTTCGGAGAGGTCGCCGACAATATCTTTACCCTCCTCCGGCACCGCATCTTTGTAGCGCACAATGTCAACTTCGATTATTCCTTTGTCAAGCACCACCTGCAGGAACACGGGTACGACCTCAATGTAAAAAAGCTTTGTACCGTACGGCTCAGCAGGAAAGTGTTCCCGGGTTACCTCAAATACAGCCTGGGCTCCATCTGCCGCGAGCTGAACATTACCATCAGCAGCCGCCACCGCGCCTTCGGCGACGCGGAGGCCACGGCGCTCCTTTTTTCCCGCATCATAGCATCCGATACACAGGGGCATATGGCGCTGATGCTGAAAGGCAAGAACAAGGAGCAGTATCTTCCCCTCCATGTGCCCACCGAGCACCTCGACCGCCTGCCCGACCTGCCGGGCGTCTACTATTTTCACAACCAGAAAGGCAAGATCATTTATGTGGGAAAGGCGGTGAGCCTGCAGAAACGGGTCAGGAGCCATTTTTCCAACAACGACAAGTCGAAGCGCAAGCAGGAGTTTGTGCGCAACGTATGCAGCATCACCCACCAGGTGTGCGGCAACGAGCTGATGGCGCTGATCTTGGAATGTTCGGAGATCCGCCGGCTGTGGCCCGAGCACAACCGGAGCCTCAAACGGTTCGAGCACTCTTACGGCCTCTATTCTTTTGAAGACCAGAGCGGGTTCCTGCGGCTGGGCATCGAAAAAAAACGCAAGCACCTACAGCCGCATTATACGTTCAACCTTTTATACGAAGGGCAGAACCTGCTCAAAAAGCTGGTGCGCGAATACCAGCTCCATGAAGGCCTCTGCTTCATAGACCCCACTGCCAAAATGGTAAATGAGGAACCGGCATCGTACAATCCGCGCGTACAGGAAGCCATCAACACCCTGCAGAAACAGCTGCCTACGTTTGCAGTGAAAGGGGATGGAAAAGTGGACGAAGAACAGAGCATCATGTTGATAGAACGGGGCCGCTTCTATGGGATGGGCTATGTGCACGAGACGTACATCGTGAATGACATCGATGAGCTGAAAGCCAGGCTCACCCAGTATCCCGACAACGATTACGTGCGCGGACTTATTTACCAGTATGCCGAACTGCACCCGCACCGCAAGACCATGCTGATCCCCACATAAAAATTCGATTTATTTAAAACAGGCTTTGCTGGATGGCTTGTTCGCCGCTGATAAAAAGCGGACGGGTGAGCTGTGTGCCGCAGTGCCTGTTGAGCTGCTCCACGAAATAATCACCCAGCTCGGGTAACAGCACATCATCGGGGTAGTGTAAGAAGAAGTAAAGCTCCTGTAAGCCGCTATCTATCCAACGCCTGATCCGCTGAACCCATTCATCGAGCCGGGGGTAATTGCTCGGGTGATCGGGGTTGGAGACAAAGCGGACAAACGCTTTCGGGATGGGCAGTTCCATGTGCACGGCATCGCGGCGGCCCGAAGTATCGGTGAGCACGGCGCCCAGTTTCAGGGCATGCAGCTGCTGGAAAAAACCGATGCGGGCAGTGCGCATGCGGAACCAGTCGGGATGGCGCACTTCTACAAACAGGGGCAGGTCGCGCGGCCACGACTGGAGATAGTCGAACAGGCTGCTGCCGGCGGCGGGTGAGAAATGCTCGCTGAGCTGCATAAAGACGGGCCCGAGGTGTTCACCAAAGCCGGAGATGCTGTTCAGGAACTGGTCGGTGAGGTCGGAGGCCTGCTGGCTGGCCAGGTTGCTGTAATGGCTGATGGCCTGCGGGATCTTGGGACAAAAGCAGAACGGACGGTCTTTTACTTTGGATGTCCAGCGGGCGATGGCAGGCGCCTCATAGATTTTGTAGTGGGTGGCGTTCAGCTCGATGGTGTTGAAGTGCTGCGCGTAGTGTTCGAGAAAGTCGGCGTCCCTGGCTTTTGCGGGATACATTTTACCGATCCAGTGTTTGCTGCCCCATACCGGGCATCCTACGAAAACCTGCGGCTTTCCGCCCCGGGGTGCGCTCTGAAAAGTTTGCTGCGTAAGCAGTGTATCGGGCGGCAACCGGAAGTCTATCCCCTCAATTTCATGCTGCGCCACCCGCCCGTAATGCATATATAAAGTTTAGCGTAAAGATAAGAAAAGCTGTTTGCTTTCAACCGTCAGGTGTCAGCATTCGCGATGCGATGACCACCTTGAAAAAGCGGACTGTTTACCTGATTTATCCTTACTTTCAGCGCTCAAATCTAATCTATGGAACGACAGATCACTTCATGGTACAGTCCTTCGCTGCAGAAAGAGATGCCGATAGCCACTTATGGCCATTACGGATTTGCGTTGCTGCTGGTGCCTACGGCGGCGGCCGATTTCCTGGAATACGAACGGTTTCAGCTGATAGAGTCGATTGCGCCGTATATCAACAGCGGCAAGTGCAAGGTGTTTTCGATCAACAGCATCAACAATGAAAGCTGGATGAACAATTCGATGGACCCACGCCACAAGATGATCCGGCACCTGCAGTTCAATGACTATGTGTATAATGAGGTCGTTCCCTTTATCCGCAACAGTACGAGCCAGAACACCATGATCTTTACCTGCGGCGCCTCTTTCGGTGCCCTGCACAGCGCCAACCTGTTCTTCAAACGCCCCGACATGATCAACGGCGTGATCGCCATGAGCGGCGTGTACGACCTGATGGAATACACCAAAGGTTATTACGACGAAGACGTTTATTTCAACAGTCCGATCCGCTACCTCGCCAACCTGTCGGACCACAATACACTCGAGCAGATCCGCCGCAGCCATCATATCCACCTGCTGAGCGGCAGCGGCCCGTACGAAGCGCCGGATGCCGCCCGTGAATTCGCCGGCGTTCTCTACCGCAAGAATATCTGGTACGAGCTGGACATCTGGGGCGCCGACATGCGCCACGACTGGCCCACCTGGCGTGATATGCTGCCGTATTACCTGCGGACCAGGTTTTGAACCTGAATTACATGAGGTTGATGATTGAATGTGAAGTTGATGTTGTTTGTCTGAACCGGGTTAAGGATTAGAGAGATGTGGTAGAACGCCGCATTAACCGCGGTGCCTTCTGCTGCACTGGAATGCTGCTCAGCGCTGCAAATTCCGACTGAACCAACAAATCCCTTCATACTTTCATCGTGGTTCAAATAAAGGCCCAAACCCGCTGTGGGTGCGGCTTTAACCCATTCCTTACCCCTCCCAGGGTGGTGATCCGACAAGCTCCCTCCTCAATATCTTATCATCCTGTGATTCAAGGTTCAGACAAACGCTTCCAGCAGTTTCAAAAAATCTTCCCGGTCAATCATCCGGGCACCCAGGCTTTCGAGGTGGGGGGTGTATACCTGGCAGTCGATGAGGGTAACGCCTTGTTGCTGAAGATGGTGTACATAGCTGATGAAGGCGTACTTGCTGGCGTTGCTGACGTGGCTGAACATGCTTTCGCCAAAAAATATGTTGCCGAGGCGGATGCCGTAGAGGCCGCCGACGAGGGTGCGGTTCTGCCACACTTCGGCGCTGTGGGCATGGCCAAGATGGTAGAGTTTGGTGTAGGCTTCTTTTACTTCGCCGGAGATCCAGGTGCCGTCCTGGTCTTTGCGCGAGATGGTTTTGCACTGGCCCACGACGGATTCGAAAGCCTGGTCGATGGTGAAGTCGAAGGTATGGCGCTTCAAAAGCTGCTGCATGCTTTTACTGACCTGCAGTTCGGCGGGGAACAATATAAATCGCGGATCGGGGCACCACCAAAGGATGTCGGGGCCATCGTACCAGGGAAATATGCCCTGGCGGTAGGCCAGCAGCAGACGTTGTGGAGAGAGGTCACCTCCTACTGCCAGCAAGCCGTCGGGTTCTGACAACTGTACGGGGGGAAACTGGAGTTGAGGGGTCAACCGGAACACGGGCATAGAGACAGCAGATTTGGGAGAATGTGGTCATTATCCGACGGTAACTTCGAGGGTAGCGCCGATGCCCCTATCGGTGATGGCGTCGCGCATGGGTTTGAGTTCGTCGTAATCTCCTTCTTTGACCGCATATTTACCTTTGGTATGGATGATCAGGGCACACTGTTCAGCTTGTTCGGACGAATGGCCGCAGATCTCGATCAGGGTTTCGATGACCCATTCAAAGGTATTGACCTCGTCGTTCCAAACGATCAGCTGGTAAGGATGCTGGATACTGGTGAGCACATCGGTTTCTTCTTCGGTATAAGTAAGCGTTTGTTCCTTTGGCATGAACCCGGTTTGTACAAAAGTAGCCTTTTCACCGGCAATCCGGAACGGGAATGCGGAAAGCAAATTTTCGGAATGGATGACAAAAAAGAGCAACTTTTTTTTGCAAAATCCAATAGTCATCCCTTATCTTTGCCTCCCCAAACAACGAAGGGAGTTTAGCTCAGCTGGTTCAGAGCATCTGCCTTACAAGCAGAGGGTCGGCGGTTCGAACCCGTCAACTCCCACGCAATCTGGTCAAGGGTTTCAGGAAACTGAGACCCTTTTTTATTTTCGGCATTCCGACAAAATTCCGACACAGGCGGTTTGTATTGCTGGTATGAGAATTGCCGGAACTACTACAGCATGAAACATTACAAGGATTTTCTCATCCGGTTGCAAACTTTAAGCATACAGATCTAAAGGCGGAAAACAGCCACTTACGGTCGGCAACAGGATGTAGATTTTTATGCCTTTAGCCATGAAAATCCTTTTCCGGGTGCTTCTTTCAAGAATGACCTAGAGGAACTTAAAGAGCACGCCATTACTGACATTCTAAACCGTTATATTATAATTGTAAAAACGCAAACAGGTATTCAGCAGTTTAAGGTTGTAAGATAAATTGTGCTCTGTTTTAATATTTCACCTACGTATAAAAGCATAAAAGCAAATACTTATTTAACGCTATAAATTTTCCTAAAAGCATTTTTTTTCCTGCTTACATTTTTAGTCTATGAAAGCAACACATAACCTTGGCTGGCTCTTTTGTCTTGCTGCAATTTTTATTATTTCATGCCAGAAAAGCGACATACAAATCTTACCTAACCAGATTAAACTTGAAAATCCCGGCTTTGAAGATTCGCTAAAAAGCTGGAAAATAGAAACTGCTTATAGGGGAGCTTTCGGTTTCAGTTCAAGCAAAGATGCTGTTCGGAGGGGTAATTTCGGTTTAAATTTTTATGCGGCGCAATCCACTCACTTTCCCGGAGCCCCTCAGGAAACACCCTGGAACGGAAAAATATACCAAACCATAACAGGCCTGACAGACGGTAATTATACTTTTAAAATATACGCTGATGCAGTAGGCAATGGAATGTATTTGTGGGCAAGCAGTGGCGAGCATGAAGTAAAGAAGCCCATTAAGTCGGCAATCAGTGAATTAAATACCCTCGACTTTGTTGTTAGGGGAAGAACTGCAATGATCGGCTTTATTTGTATAGACGCAAATGGAACGGCTACTTATGCTCCGTATTTTCATGCGGATGATGCTGAGCTATGGACTAAATAAATGCATTGATAAAGTGGGATGGCGTTATTATTTGGAAACAGTTAATTGAAACAGCGTCCTAATGAACCGCTTTATTATATTCACCGGTTTAGTAATAGTAGCAGCCGGCACCAACGCGCAGGATGTACATTTTGCAGGCGTGCAGAATATGAATATGTGGTATAACCCCGCCTTGAAAACAAACCTGTTGCCCCAGGTGCATGTGAATATCCGCAGTGTCAATTATCCAGGCATCATCGCCTACACAAGCAAGGCGGCAACGATTGATCTGCCCTTGGTCAGCAACACAAAAAAAGACGGTGACGTTACCGGTTTCGCAAACCTGACTGCCGGCATAAATGCCGACAACGCAACCAACGGGAGTATGAAGGTGTCATCGGCGATGCTGGCCTTTTCCTATGCGCTGCCGCTGAATAATGATGAGACCTACCTGTCGGCTGGTTTCCAGGGAACGTACACGTTCAACCAGATCGGCTCCGGCAGCTTCAGCCAGTTTCCAGTGGCGTTTGATAAGTATGGCGCCTTTGGATCTGCCCTCTCTGCCGATCCCCTGTTATCCGGCTATCAATATAGCTATTTTACTGCCGGCGCCGGAACTTCTATCTTTCACAGTGGAGAAAAGAGGCAGTGGTATATCGGGGCATCCATCCGCAATTTCACCCAACCGTATACAGAGTGGACCCGCTCGACCCGGTTGGCTAAGAACGTTGGGATTCAGGCTGGATATGCCACCGCCCTGACAAGCAAAAATTTGTTAAGTGGATATGGAATCTTTGATTGGCATGGTGGCATCCATGAACTATTGATTGGAACACTGTACACCCGCAACCTGGACGACAGCGCCAAAAATTCTTTTTTAGTCGGTGCCGGTTACCGGTTGCGTGATGCATTGATACCCAATGTTGGCCTTAAATTCGGCGCTAACCGCATTGAGTTCTATTATGAGTTCAATTTTTTCCCTGGCAGTTCATCCAATTACAATCGCAAAGCTTTTGAATTTTCTTATGCATTGAGTTTGTAAAGGAAGTTGGTGCGTATCAGGTTAATACACAGGGCAAATGCATACGAATCCTGTGCTGTTCAAGCAGCTGTTCCGTTCATTAATCTTCCTCGCCTGTTACAATGTCAAAGTTCGCGGCAGTGTTGACTACTTGTACTCTCGTTATATTCATTGTAAATTTTCCGCTGCAAAAGGAGGAGTATAAGCATGAACCAGAAAGAGAATCAGCAGGCAACAGGCATGAAGCATTACAAAGACTTTCTCATCCGGTTGCAAACGTTGGGTATACAAAGGAAAACTGGATCCTGCTCAACTTCCGGTACCGCGAGAAAGAAGTGCAAAAAAGCTATACCGAGAAGTACCTGCAGGATATGATCTCTTCTAATACCAAGGCTTGCCAGTCACCTTTGTTCGATGTCCGGAGAAGCGAAGGAAGATTGTATTTTTTTCACTTACCTGGAATAAATAAAAGTAAACATCCCCGCAAATAACTGATTGATGCAACTTGTTGAATACCGAACGACTTGTGTACGCTTTTGATACAAAAAGACCTGCATTTTGAGCAATCATCTGATTGACAACAAGCAACTTGAACCCCTGGTATACATTTCGCGACTATTATTGAAACGCGCGAAAACAATATGTAATGAACAGAAGTTTTATTCACATTTTCTGGCGGAATATAATCAAGAATAAATCTGCCTCATTTATCAATGTGGGTGGGCTTGCTGTGGGAATGACCGTAAGTTTCATGCTCTTGCTGTATGTTCATAATGAATACAGCTTTGATAAATTTCATGCAAACGGCGACCGCATATACCAGGTATTCAAAAACCAACTGAACAATGGGACGATCAAAACGACGCCCTTCATGCCGCAACCGCTTGCTTCCGCTTTGAAAAAAGACTTTCCCGAGATTGCAGATGTGGCTCGGACGAGTGTGCCAAGCAAAGTTCTGGTCGCCTCCAAGGATACGAGGTTAAAGCTGAATATGATGGTAGCTGATCCTGAGTTGCTGAATATGTTCAATTTTGATTTTATCTATGGAAACAAGGGTAATGCACTATCAGATGGATCGTCGATAGTACTTACCGAGTCCGGAGCGAAGGCTTTGTTCGGCAATATAGACCCCGTAGGACAGGTGGTCACATTCGATGACCGGTTTCCTATGCGGGTCGCTGCCGTTCTCAAAAACAACCCTCAAAATTCAAGCTTCGACTTTGAAGCACTCATTCCCTGGCAGGCCCTTCTTGCACAACAACCATGGATGAAAGAGGTAGGATGGGATAATTATTCCTACTACAGCTATATTCTTCTGAAATCAAATACTCAGGTTACTACGGTCAATTCCAAAATTAGAAACCTGATCGGCAGGTATTACCCTCTGGACAAAAATATAGAACTGTTTCTGTACCCGTTTGCACGACTTCACCTGTATGGCAATTTCAAAAATGGGGTCAATGCTGGAGGCAGTATCGAGTACGTGCAGTTATTCTTTCTGCTGGCAATCGGAATACTTGTAATAGCCTGTATAAATTTTATGAACCTGTCTACCGCGCGTTCTGAACACCGCGCCAGGGAGGTTGGTATCCGCAAAGCCATTGGCGCCAGCAGAATTACGCTGATACAGCAGTTTATGATAGAATCGCTGTTGATGGCCTTCCTGGCCCTTGTCCTATCATTGATCCCGTTAATTTTATTACTTCCGGTTTTTGCTAACTTCATCAAGATTCAGCTCATTTTGCCGTATCGAAGCCCAGTGGCTTGGGAAATGGTACTGACCATAACGTTACTGACAGGTTTGTTTGCAGGCAGTTATCCGGCGCTTTTCCTTTCCTCATTTAACCCGGTCAAAGTATTGAAAGGAAAATCGGTTTTAGCCAAAAGTCCTATAAGACTGCGCCAAGGATTGGTAGTGCTCCAATTTACTTTTGCGACATGCCTCATTTTGTCCAGCCTCATTATTTACAAGCAGCTCGATTTCATCAAAAGCCAGCCAGTTGGCTATAATCGCAGCGGTCTGATAGAAATGCCGGTTGATGGCAGCATGTATAAAAAGTTTGAAAGCTTCAGACAGGATGCCATCAATGCCGGAGCAATAACCGATGGAGCTATCATTTCAAATCCTATCACTAGTGTAGGCGGCAGCACCTGGGATATGGCTTGGCCGGGACAGCTACCAGGGGAAAACAAGCTGTCTATTGATTGTATAGCTGTAACTTATCATTTCATAAATACTTACCAGCTTGAGCTCATGCAGGGGCGCGATTTTGCGATGGATAGACCTTCTGATTCAAGTGCAGTTATTCTTAATGAAGCAGCGGTACAATTGATGCGCTTAAAAAGCCCTCTAGGTCAAAAAATAAAATGGTTGGGTATACAACGTACGGTAATAGGAGTGGTAAAAAATTTTGTGTGGGGATCGCCTTATGAGCCTGTAAAGCCTGCAGTTATAGGGTTTATGAAAGATTGGATAGGCAGCATAGGCTTAAGATTAAATCCCCGCTCCTCTGTATCGGAAAGCTTGTCTCTACTGCAAACTCTTTATAAACAACACAATCAATCGTTTCCATTTGAATATACATTTACAGATGAAAGCTTTGACAAGAAATTCAACAATGAAAAAATATTGGGTAGTATGTCCATAAGCTTTACCTGTTTGGCTATCATCATCTCTTGTCTGGGTTTATTTGGACTAGCATCATTCTCAGCCGAACAGCGGAAAAAAGAGATCAGCATCCGGAAAGTGTTAGGCGCCAGTATTAAAGTGATATGGTTTAAACTGTCGCAGGAATTCATTGGATTGGTGTTTCTGTCATTCATAATTGGATCAGCGATCAGCTTGTATACCCTACAGCAATGGTTGAGCAGATATTTCTATCATACTTCCTTAAGTGCCTGGGTATTTGCATTAACAATGATCATCAGCC
This sequence comes from Chitinophagaceae bacterium, assembly GCA_965200945.1. GTDB lineage: Bacteria > Bacteroidota > Bacteroidia > Chitinophagales > Chitinophagaceae > JADCRZ01. The sequence continues at coordinate 5,632,291 of OZ241749.1, read as the reverse complement.
TTGGTATCTGTCTGGTGGCCGTTAGCTGGCAGGCAATCAAAGCAGCCAGAGTCAACCCGGTTAAAAATTTAAAAGGCGAATAAACAAATGAATAGCAGTTCGTTTTGTATTAGAATACTCCCCATTTTTAGTATCAGCAGATTAAAGATTTAAGTTAAGATTCGCTATTGAATGTCTCATCTTTCATGCTGCCGTTTTGTTGGTTCAATATACCAGTTATTGGGCGATTGCCGTGTCTTGCGGTTACAGTAAGCTATATGCTGCTGCACGCCTTGCTGGAATTCAAAGCCTCCCTCTGCCGGATTTAAAAATATATGCCCATGATCCATGACCATTCCTGGGCTTATGGAAGCTTAAACCCGAAACTTTTAGCTGTACGATCGGGGAAGAGGTGAAGCTGTCGTAAACATTCCCAACGCTCTATGGCTGGCTTCGTGGGAAGACCGATCTCCAGCAGCAGTTGGGCTTTTCCCGGAATGCATATCTATGGGACCAGATAGCGTTAAGCTGCTCGTGGAAGCTGAAAAGTATTTGAGCGTTCCAATATCTGACAGAGAATCAGGAAAGATCGCCACCGTTCAGGACATCATCGACCCGGTTGCAAGCCATGTCCTTGTTTCAGCCGGTGATTCCGGTCATGAGTCAACCATGCTTGAGCAAGTCAGGAACCTCCTTGCTCAGGTAGCTCAATCAGGCTGTGTGCTGTTACCCGCAGAGACACTGTAAAACACCCGCTCTTTAAAGAAAAAATCGCTGCCTGCTATTTCTGCAGGTTTGATTTCCTCCCGGAACAGTTCGGGTTCCTTCTGATCACCATCCCAGCAGCAGAATATTTGAAAATCGCTGTTTGCCAACTCACGCACGAGGAAGTCGTACAAAGACTGCTGATCTTTCTGTATTTCAATTTCATCTGCTTCGTTGTGCCCCACAACAGGGAGCCAGGTTCCGTGATCCAGCAAAGCATGCCTGAAGTTGCAGCCGCAACCGCCGGAAGCACCAATGTATTTTACAAAGGGGAAAGAGAATTTTTCCCGGGCAGGCTGTTCAGGTTCGCTCAAGGTCCGGACATTCAAAGCAGGCGCCGATTTATCGTACTTGATCTCGGGCAGCTTTCGATCAGAACCTATATAGAACATCATGCACATACCTAAAGACTACTTTGTATAATTTAAAAATGGAGACTCCTTCACCGGCAGCCATCACGTTATCTTTTCATGCGTTTTTATCAAGGTGTAAAATATCATGGGTGTGTGCGAATAGTAGCAATATAATAAATAAATTGCGTTCTCGCAATGGACTGTCACCAGGCTTGTGGCGCTGATCACAGTGAACTGCTTTCAGGCCCTCATGGCAACCAGCGCAAACCTGGTGAACAGCGGGAGAACGGGATGGTTGGCAGGCTTTCCATTTGTTTGCCAAAAGCCTGCAACAACATCCTGTTTATCTACTCCGTATCAAGCCTGAATATGATAGGCTGTTTTTTTATGGAGGCAACCGGACGGCCGTTCAGCAGAGCGGGTTCCCATTTTCCGCTTACGCTGATCACCCTTACGGCTTCTTCTTTCAGCCCCCCTTTTTCCGGACCGCTGATCGCATGTACATCAGACACATCGCCTTCTTCGCTCACATTGAACTCTACGATCACCGGGCCTTGGATCTCCTGCTGCTGGGCTTCTAACGGATACCTGAACGTCCGGTTCAGAAATCGCATATAGGCCATCTGACCGCCAGGAAAGTTGGCGTCCGCTCGCGGTTTCGCCAATCCCAGCTTTCTGAGCGGAGGCATAACAGGGCCATTCTTCTGATTCAGGTTGGCAAATTCATCATAACGGGTCAGAATGCTGTCACCCTTCATGAATGTGGTGATCAGGAGGTTGTTGGAAGAGTCCCAATTAAAACTTGCTACTTCACGAGAACGGCTGGCCATGATTTTCATAAAATCTGCCGCCGGCAAAATAACAGCATTGCTTTTAACGCTGCCCTTTGCCGCATCTGCAGTTTGGGCCTGCGCAGGCACGAGCGTATTGTCCCTGCAGCCGATCTCGAGGGCAAAAGCTCCGAACACAGCGGCCAGTAAAGGCAGGGTCATTATCCTGCTCCAGTACGACCGGTTTGATGTAGGTTGTTTAATGATCATCGTAATCCTCCTTTTTATTTGGTGATGGAAAAATTGATGTGAGAACAAGATCCTTTTGCGCTCCAGTGCCTCGGTTACCAGCAGCTCGGCATAATCAAACCGGTTCACCGTCGATCCGGCCCATTCATCGGCCAGAAATTCGTGGATCGTCTTCAGCTCCTTGAAAGCAATATGGAAGAAAGGATTGAACCAGAACAGGCTGTTGATGAACTGAAAGAAGATCACATCATAGCTGTGCTTCGCCCTGATATGAAAGATCTCATGCTGTAACACCGACCAGCCTTGCGCCTCGTCCAGCGGTATCCGGTCGTTCCAGAAAATAGTACGGAAAAAAGAAAAAGGCGTTCCGGATTCCTGGGTGTTGTAAAAGGCTATATCATCGAGCATCTCCTTTTGATAGACCGCAAACAGGTTTTTGATATAAAGCAACGACCGTACAACCGGCACGGCACATATCATCAACCCAGCTGCATACAAACCCCACCCGGTCTGCGGCGCATACAGCCACCATGCGTGCGAACCAGCACGGGCCGTCAGCACGAAAGCCTCTTCCCAGCCATTCACGGAAACAGCAGACAGCGGCTTTATCCAGCTGTATGAGGTCCGGCTCACTTCAGCAAATACCGGTATGCGGAATAATGGAAAAATGACGGAGAACAGCGTGGAACCCAGTATGTAGAACCGGTTGTACTGGTGAAACCGTTTGTTGCGGAGGAACAAGGCATAGTAGCCGAACAGGATACCGGAGCAGGCGACCACTTTGACTGCGTAAGCAAGGAGGTTCATCGGTCTTTGTTTTTGGATGATTTGATTTGCTTCAGCAACTCTTCCAGCTCTTTGACGGATAACTTGTCATCCGTCAGGAACTGGGAAACCAGTTTGGCGGGGGAGTTTTCGAAATACCGCTTGATCAGCTGGTTCATGCTTTTGCGCCCATACTCATCCTTACTCACCGCCGGCTTGTACAAATTATTCCGGCCCTGCACTTCGTATTTCACAAAGCCTTTCTCCACCAGTATTTTCAGGATCGTGGCAACGGTGTTGGAGTGTGGCTTTGGTTCCGGACTCTTCTCAAGGATGTCTTTCAAAAAACCCTGTCCGAGCGACCACAGAACATGCATTACCTGCTCTTCGGCTTTGGTGAGACTTCTACTCATAACTAATTCTTTAGTTGAATAAAGTTAAACAACTAATTATTTAGTTACAAATAATTTTTTATCCCGGCTCAATCTTCTCCAACCGGTTCCCGGAGGAGGCCTTTCTTACCATCCTCTTTCCCGGTAAAATTCCGGCACTGTATCGCCAGGCATATCAAAGGCGGCCTGCACAAGAGCGTAGTTCTGCCCGGGGCCGAGCCGCAGTCCGGAGCAGGTAGCTCACACTATACCACTCCCCTGGCGTTCACGAAACAAAAAAGGTTGTTAAGTTCAGAGATCTACCCCCACAAAATCCAGCTGGGAAGGCAGCAATAGGCCGGAAATCCTTACTTTGAATAAAAGAACCGATATGGCACCTAAACACCTCACCCTCCTTTTTATTTCCCTTTTAACCGGTCTCTTCCTGCACGCCCAAAACCCTGCGAGTTTCCGGGTGTGCGTGCGTGACCCGCAGGCAGACCATTTCACCATAGAGCTTACCATACAGAACGTACGTTACGAGATCAGCGACAACGGGGTGGTACATGCTTACAAAACGGCGCGCAATTTTGCAGCGGCGGAAAACCAGGCGATCGACTACTGGCAGCAGGGATGGGGAAACAGCCTTGCAGGCCATGTAAAGCGCATCGGCAGTGTGAACCTCGATTACTGGGGAGACGCCTGGGGGGCAGAGAAAGCAGGAAAGATCAAATCGATCGGCACCATTGAATTTGATTACTGGCCCCCGGCATGGGGCAGTAAAAAAGGCATGATCAGATCTGTGGGGAACATCCAATTTGATTACTGGACCGAAGGCTGGGGAGAAGAAAAACAGGGAAAGATCAGATCGATCGGATCGGTTACCATTGACTACTGGGGCGCCGGCTGGCCAGACAAAGCAGGCAGGATAAAATCCGTTGAAGGCAGGAACGACAATGTGGAAATATCGATCCCGTTCATCTGAGCGGCGAGGAAACTTGGTTCTGAGGCCATAATATAAAAAGGGCCGTACCGGCTTTCGGTACGGCCCTTCTGCTTTTGAGCCTTAGTTCGTTTTCAGGATCTTGATACTTCTTACGGTAACATCATCCACGATCTGCGCCACATACGATCCCGGTGGAAGCTGCGCCAGGCTGATCTGCGTCCGGGTCTGGGTGAGTGTTCGTGTAAACACCAGCTCGCCCTTCGAATTCAGCACATTCACTGCTACCTTCCGGCCAGCAACGGGATATTCGATGTTCAGGGTATTCACAAAAGGATTCGGATAAACACGAAGCCCCGTCTGGTCAAACTCCACCTGAACGACCGCACTGTAGGTAAACAAGGCATCTTTGTCAAACTGCTGCAAACGGTAGTAGTTCAGTCCCGCTGCCGGCGAATGATGCGTCCAGCCGTATGATTGCTTTGTCTGGCTGTTGCCCGCAGCTTTTACCGCTCCCACTTTCGAGTAGTCAAGGCCGTTGGTGCTGTACAAAATATCGAAGCGGTCGGTGTTGCTCTCGGTGAGGGTCGACCAGGTTAGTACGGTGGTCTGCCCGTTTTTCTTCGCTTCCAGCTGCAGACCGGTTATAGGCAGCGCGGCAGTGATATTCACGATTCTGTTGCTCGACAGGATGACCGCGGGGTCGGAACCAAGTCCTCCGTATTCGATCACGGACCCGATTGTTTGGGTAGTACCCAGGTCGTTCCACATGCCGGCGGTGTTGGCTGACCCTGTCGAATAGATCTCACCGAAATTTTCATTCGAGCCGGAGTTGTTCGGCTCCCCTACATTCCAGTTCATGTACTGGCCGGTAACGGCGATGGCCGGAGCGTTGTTATTGGAGAATTGTTGTCCGGCCTCGGGCCCTGTAACCCAATACCACTTTCCTTCCGAGGCTGTCTGGTTGGCGTAGGTGGTGGCGCCGGTGGCGGCGTTGATATACGAGTAATCATCGCTGGCCCCTATCCAGCCGTCGGCAGACAGTTTCTGCTGAATGAAATTGTTTTCTTCGACAGACCCGATGGTTGCCAAATACCCGGTGAGCCCCAGATAGGTCTTTGCTGTAGCATTGGTTTTGGCTGTCGCCCAACTGGTAGCCGTGGAAGCGTATTCATAAAAATGACCGTTTGTAAATGCCACGTTGCTGCCGAGCGAAAAGGTAATTGACCGGGTTGCAACGGAACTGCCGGTTGAACTGAAGGTAACGGTCCTGAACAGGGTCTGCAACTGGGCTTGTGTAATACTGCCCGTAAAAGACAGGGTGCCCGTGGTTGCATTGTAGGAGCCGGTTACACCTGTTGGCAAACTGCCGCTGCTGAAACCCAGTACGTCGCCCGACTGGAAATTATCGGAGATGGTTACGCGCGCGTCTGCGATGCTGGCAGCGGAGCTTATAGTGAGTGCATTGTCGACGGTAACGGCCGTTGACTTCAGCGTGTAATTAATGGAACCGGAAGATCCCTGCACGGAAGTGCCGATGCTCATGTTGCGGCTGTGGGTAAGGTCTACAACAGGGTCGTTCGAAGACCCGCCGTATTCCACCACATACCCCAGCGAGTTGACTCCAAGGTCGTTCCACTTGCCGGTAGAAGAAGTGGAATAGATCTCACCAAAGTTCTCCGTACCGCTGTTGTTGGGCTCACCGGTATTCCAGTTCATGAACCTGCCGGTAACAACCACCGGCGTACCGTTGCCGGTAGAGAATTGCTGCCCTTTCTCGGGGCCGGTAACCCAGTACCATTTGCCTTCGGAGGCCGTCTGATTCGCGTACGTGGTGGCTCCGGTGGCGGAATTGATGTAAGAGTAATCGTCGCTGGCGCCGATCCAGCCGTCGGCGGATAGCTTTTGCTGAATGAAGTTGTTCTCTTCGATAGAGCCGATGGTTGCCAGGTAGCCGTGCAGACCGTACAGGGTCCGTGCGGCGGCAGTCGTGTAGGCCGCGGGCCAGGTAAATCCACCTGTTATGAATTCGTAGAAATGGTTGGTACCGGAGAAACTGACGGCCGTGCCTAAGTTGAACAAAATTGTTCTTGTCGAAAAGCTGGAAGAGGTCGTCAGGAAGGTGACCGTTCTCAGCAGGCTCTGGTAAGCAGCCGGCGTAGCTGTTCCTGTAAAAGTAAGTACGCCCGTGGTTGTACTGTATGAGCCGGTTACGCCCGTTGGCAAACTGCCGCTGCTGAAACCGAGCACGTCGCCCGAAACGAAATTGGCGGAGATGCTTACCTTGGCGCCATCGGGGCTCGTGGAGCCGGTGATCACAATGGCACTGTCTACCAGTTTGGCGGCTGCATTTAAAAAGGTGGAATTGGGTGCATCGGTGCCGTTCAGCGTCACTTGTGAGTAAGAAAGTTGCGAGAGGAAGAACGACATCAAGAAAAGGGAAATGCTTCTCATCAAAATAGTTTCAGTTATAACTTCAATCCGTTCCTGGAACTTGTATTTATTGTATCGTGATATTAAAATTTATAGGAAACTACTTACCCCGGTTTGCATACATCCTCCGCCGGGCATGAGTGCAAACAGTATATTCATTTACCGGGGAGATCAGCCGTTTTAACCAGGGAAACCGCCCCGCAGGAAGCGCAGAAAGGACCAGTTCTTGCCCGAATGCTGCGCCTGTTCTGACAGCATGATCCCGAATTATCCATAATCATAATGAAGCCGTTTCATCCCGGAGTCAGATAAACAATCCGCCTGGTCTGAACAAAGTTGGCGGTATGCGCCGCCTGCGTTTAGCCGCGCCTGCACCTTGTGTATTGCACAATAGATCCAACCCAATGACCAACGACAGGGCCACCTGGTGCATCGGGCTCTTTGCGCCGGAAAGAAGTTGCTCCGGGTACAGTAAGAAAAAGGCCTCCGCAGCGGTCTTTCTTACTGTAAAAATTTAACTTCATCCTCAATACCTCAACCCTTATTATCCTGTATGAAGTCCTTACTTCTTTGCTGCCTGCTGTTCCTGAGCTTCCGACATCCGGCACTCAGCCAGCGCACCTTTGGTGCAAAAGGCGGCCTGAATGTTTCAAAACAAAGCGGAGCTGCCTACAAACCGTTGGCTGGCTACCAGGCCGGCCTTTTTTACCGCCTGCCTTTCACCGGAAGCTGGGCGCTGTATGCCGAAGTAAATTTTTCTGTTACCGGTTCGCGTTCGCGGTATATCACGGAATCCATGATCCAACAGCAGGATTTCACGAAGCGGTATTTGAACCAGAAATTCGGATACGTTGAGGTACCGGTCCTTTTGCAATACCATACCGGCCCTTTATATGCGGGTGCCGGCCTTGCCGTCTCTTACCTGTTGTTTTCCCGGATCACCCATTTCGACAACCTGAGCGGCTCCCTCTCCGGCTTCAAACCGTTCGATCTTTCAGCGAACCTGCTCGCAGGCTGCCGGCTTTCCAAACATTTTGACCTGAATCTCCGCTACAGCCATGGCCTAAGGAATATCGAACAGGGCATCCTTTTCCACCGGAAAAACCGCTTCGTGAACCTTTCTCTTTTGTATGCACTGAAGAAGGGGAGCAGGTGATCTGCTTCAGCACAGAATGTACTACCTTCCTTCAAACTTCTTTCATGAGATTTTGCTCACTTCTTTTTGGCGCCCTGTTTATCAGCTATCTCCTTACAGCCCAATCGCCCGAAACCCTTAAAGTACGGGCCTACCGCACACAGAACGAACACAAGATCATACAGGAATACCTGTCGTTCCTGTCTCTTCCCAACATCGCCTCCGACACCGCCAACATCAGCAGGAACACCCGGTTTATCATGAACATGATGAAGGAGCGCGGCATCGGCAACGTACAGCTGCTGCCAGCTTCCACGCAAGGCGCGCCTCCGGCCGTGTTTGGAGAAGTGACCGTACCGGGCGCAAAACAGACCCTTATCTTCTATGCCCATTACGACGGGCAACCGGTAAATCCTGCGCAGTGGACCAACGGGCTTTCCCCCTTTGAACCCAGGCTCTTTTCCGCAGCCCTCGACAAGCAGGGAACAAGCATCCCACTGCCTCCAGAAGAGACTCCATTCAACCCCGACTGGCGCATTTTCGCGCGCAGCGCCTCCGACGACAAGGCGGGCGTATACGCGATCCTCAATGGGTATGCAGCCCTTGCCAAAAGCGGCCTGCAGCCGACCTGCAACCTCAAATTCTTTTTTGAAGGAGAAGAGGAAGCGGGTTCCACGCACCTCAACGAGATCCTTGAAAAACACAAAGCGCTTCTGGGTTCGGACCTGTGGATCATCTGCGACGGGCCGGTGCACCAGACCGGACGCAAACAGATCGTGTTCGGCGTACGCGGCGACGCACACCTCGACCTCACGGTGTATGCCGCCAAACGCCCGCTGCACAGCGGCAACTATGGCAACTGGGCGCCCAATCCGGCCCTGATGCTGGCGAAGCTGCTGGCATCCATGAAAGACGACAACGGCCGCGTGACGGTAAAGGGATTTTATGACGACGTGCAGCCATACAGCGCCGGGGAAAAGAAAGCACTGCAGGAAGTGCCTTCGGCAGACAAGCAACTCAGTGAAGAACTCGGCATCACTGCCACTGAAATGAAGGGGATCACCCTTGGAGAAGCATTCAGTCTGCCCACCCTCAACATCAACGGCATGCAGAGCGGCAACGTGGGAAAGATGGCCTCTAACCAGATCCCCACGTTTGCGACGGCAGTCATCGACCTGCGGCTGGTGCTGGGCAACGACTGGAAAAGGCAGCAGCAGAAAGTGATCGGCCATATCCGTGTGCAGGGCTATTATGTAACCGATCATGAACCCACGGATGACGAAAGAAAACAGTACCCAAAGATCATCAAAGTGATCGCAGGCGTGGATGGGTACAATGCGCAGCGTACTTCGATGGATCTTCCCATCATTAAAAAAGTGGTGGATGCCGTGGGCAGTACCATCAAAGACAAAGTGATCCTTCAGCCAACGGCCGGCGGCAGCCTGCCCCTGTTCCTTTTCGAAAAATACCTCCACGCCAAAACCATCACGGTGCCCGTCGTGAACCACGACAACAACCAGCATGCAGAAAACGAGAACCTGCGCATCGGCAACCTGTTCGGGGGCATCGAAACGATGGCTTCGCTGATGATGATGAAATAGACGATCGCGGGTAACGGCATAAAGGGAGTACCATGCGCAATAAGCGATCAAAGCAGCTAACCCGGCGGCCATGCCCGCCGTCTCTGGTTTTGTTTTTCCGCCACCATTTAGATAACTTACCTTCCTGAATTTACAGGGGTTACGAGAGCCTGTCCCCCTGCTTGGCGACAGGCTGCCGGCAAACTAAAACCATATCATGAGAAAGACTATTCTTATCCTGCTCACCTTTTGCGCTGTGTCCGGTTTATTTGCCCAGAACGGCACTGAACCCGTTACGCTGACCGACATGCTGAAGATCCAGACGGTCGGTAACATTGCCCTTACCAAAGACGGCAGCCGCGCAGCGTTCACGGTCATGTCCATAGTTCCGGACGAGGCGAACAAGCTCGATTATAAATACCTGACGCAGATCTACAGCGTTTCCACCACCGGGAGTGCGGCGCCTGTTCAGCTCACCACTTCCAGGGAAGGAGGCTCGCAGCCCGCCTGGAGCCCCGATGGCAAACATCTGGCTTTTGTACGGGCGGCGGATGGCAAGCCGCAGATCTTTCTGTTGTCGATGGAAGGCGGCGAACCCCGTCAGCTCACCAGGCAGAAGTACGGAGCAGCCAATCCAAAATGGTCGCCTGATGGCAGGCAGATCCTTTTTTCATCGGGCATCTCGCTGCAGGACCTCCTGAAAGATTCCATATTGAACAGCACCCATGAGATACCGGTATGGCAGTCCGAGAAACCGGGGTTTGCCCGGAATGAGCAGTTCCTGAGCAGCAAGGCCAAACCCAATCCCAACGGCAGCATGGCCGAGATAAGGGCTTATCTCGACAACGATGTGGTCGACAAAAAAGCCGTCGTCCTGAACAAACTCAATTTTCAGAATGAATTCGGCATCAGCGCAGAGCAGAGCTTTACCCAGTTCTTCGTTATGCCGGTAGCAAAAACAGCGGAGCCTGTTCCGCTTACGAAAGGGTTTTATCGCTACAGCAATGCCGACTTCACACCGGATGGCAAACAGATCATCCTGTCGGCCGATATTGATTCTTCGGAGAGTCCGGACCGCTCGCTGGAAAGCGAAGTCTATATTGCCAATGCCGATGGTTCGAACCTGAAACTGCTGCTGGGCGAAAAGGGGATGAGCTTCAACAGCGCCACCCTCTCCCCTTCCGGCAAATGGCTCGCCGTTCAGTACGGCCCCGTGCAGGGCGTGAACATTCCGTCCCTGGCCATCCTGCCACTGAATGGCACCATGAAAGACATGATCTCCATCCCGCTCGACCGGAGCAAGGGTGGTTTCACCTGGAGTGCAGATGAGAAGTTCTTATATTTTACCGCGCAAAGCAATGGCGGCGCCCCTCTGTACCGTGCGAACCTGGCCACAAAGAAGGTGGAGACGCTGTCGGGTTTCGATGCCGGCGTAACGGCGTTCGATATTGTCAGCGACAAGATCGTGTATGCGAAAACACAGCTATCCGATCCGTCGGCCCTGTTTATCTGTGACGCGGATGGCAGGAATGAGAAGCAGATCGGGAGCTTCAACGAGTGGATAAAAACAAGGAAGCTTTCGTTGCCCGTAAAGAACACCTTTACCAATGCGAAAGGCATGCAGGTGGAATACTGGATCATGAAACCAACAAACTACCAGGCCGGACAAAAATATCCGCTTCTGCTCGACATTCACGGCGGGCCCACTGCCATGTGGGGACCTGGTGAGGCGAGCATGTGGCATGAGTTCCAGTATTTCTGCAGCAAGGGGTATGGAGTGATCTACAGCAATCCGAGGGGATCGGGCGGGTATGGCACCGCGTTCCTGCGGGCCAATATCAACGACTGGGGCACGGGGCCGGCCAGCGATGTGCTTACGGCGCTCGACAAAACGGTGGCGGAAGGATGGGCCGATACGGGCAAGCTGCTGATTACCGGCGGCTCTTACGCAGGTTATCTTACCGCCTGGATCATCGCGCACGACAAGCGGTTCAGGGCGGCCTGCTCGCAGCGTGGTGTATACGACCTGGCCACGTTCTTTGGCGAAGGCAATGCCTGGCGGCTGGTGCCGAATTATTTTGGCGGATATCCCTGGGAGCCAAAAGTAAAAGAGATCCTGGTCCGCGAATCACCCATCACCTATGTCCAGAACATCACGACGCCTTATATCATCTTCCACGGCGGCAACGACCGCCGCACCGGCTTTGTACAGGGCGAGATGATGTTCCGCAGCCTGAAGGTGCTGCAGCGGCCCGTCGAATACGTAGTGCATCCCGGCGCCACCCACGAGGTCACCCGCAGCGGCGACAACCGCCAGCGCATGGACCAGATGCTCCGCACCTACGAGTTCTTCGAAAGGTGGCTGCATTGAGCGGCGTAAGAACCATGCTTTGGCAACCGGAGCAGGAAAGTAATGCTGCCCGATAAAGGGCTTCGCCCGATAGGTGGATGACTATCCGGTTGTCCGTTGTTTCTGTCTGAACCATATCAAAGGTTTGAATGGTTGAAAAATTCTGAATTTCCTGCCTCATCCATGAAGCCAACAGCTTCTTTTGTGCATGTAGGCGTGCCACGGGTGGGTTTGCTTATGCTAGCACCGTCAGTGATACCTTGCCCCCCTGGCGGAGAAACGGGTTGGCATTTGATCATCGCTTATCAGGACAATCAGTTAATCAGGCTAATGCTGGTTCGGAAAAACACAGCGATTCCCCGCTTAGATCCCCGCTCAGGCGCAGCACCAGGTTGTGAGTGCAGCAGTAGGTTTGCGCCTGGCGAGGATGACAAGCGTTTTTGAGGTGCTGGTGACAAGGGTGTTGTGTGTGCTGGCGACAAAGTGGTTGAAGGTGCAAGGGCTGCCTCGCGGCCCCGCGGCTGCCTTCTTCCCTTCCTATTCTTTGTCTCTCTTCTCTCCCCGGCCTTTGAAATGGGGCGTGAAGAAATTTACGGAATGGAGCGAGACCAAATGGCCTGCCGCAGGCGGCCATTTGGAGCAACGGACACGCACGGCTTTATTCCACAGTCCATCCTTGCAAAGGCCCAAACCCCTACCACTGCTGAATTCAACCATGTCCGTTGCCCGCGCAATGCAGTAAATTTTAGCCCCATTTCAACAGCCAAGCCTTTTTTGCTTCTTTTTTGGGCACAAAAAAGAAGACCCCACCCTAGAAGTTCATTTCATCAGCACTCGGTCCATAGCTGCCGGGGATCGGGATATCGAGCAGCCGGAGGTATACGCCAAGCTGCGCGCGGTGATGGGTGCTCTGGCTGAAGGCATGGCGGATGGCTTCATACTTTGACATCACGGCTAGTACCTGATCGCCGTTGCGCAGCGTCCAGGTGGGCCAAAGATCGTCTTCCTGCGCGTTGCCGAAAGCCTTGCGCGTCTTGTCAAGAGATACATCCAGCATGTGCAACAGCTCTTCCGCAGAACTTGCATGCTTGGGCTCGTAATCGCCTGCGGCGAAATCGAGCTGGGTGGTGGCGAGCATCATGGCAGACCAGGAAGGTATGTCGGCCAGGTGGGTGGTCAGCTGCTCCATCGTCATGCTCTTTTGGTGAGGCTTCCAGCCCAGTTTGTCGGCCGGCACCAGCGCCAGCATCTTGCGGGTTGTAACGGCTTCTTCTTCGAACTCTTTTACCAGCAACGGAATAATATTCATGTGTTTCTGTTTTATGAGTCAAAGAAAAGCGGCGCCGGTGACAATCCTATGTCAGCAGGAAAACCGGGAAACCAAATATTTCCGAAGTGGGGGCCCACAGTTCATCCCGGCTTTATTACAGCTCATCAGGCAATTCACGGCCGCAGTTCTGTATGAGCTTGCTATTAACGAGCCTTCGTTTTATCTTTATTTCCTCATTGGTCTTCTGCCATAGCTGCCAGACGGATCGCGATGCTTCTCTCTCAACCATAATTGCGACTAATAAACAGGTTGATCTTATTTATCTAAATTAAACTCCATGCGAACTTTCAACATCGTCCTGGTGTGCGGTATTGCCCTGTGCTGCAGTACAACCACCTACCCACAAGGCTTCCTCAACAAGGTGAAGCAAAAAGCACAGAACGCCGCCGACAAGATCGCCGACAAAAAAATTGACCAGGCGGTCGACAAAGCCACAGGTAATGGCAACGGAACCACAACTTCCGGAACCTCCGGCAATGCAGGTTCTTCCTCCACCCCATCGGGCAGCAGCCGCCCTTCCAACACCAGCGGGGGCGGACTGATATCCACTCCGCCTGATGTGAAAGAAAACCTGAACACGGCGGAATCTTCTTACAAAAGCGGTAACTACGGAGATGCGCGCTATGCCGTGCAGCAGGCCATGCTGGGCGTGGAGCTGGAGATAGGAAAGAACATCCTCAGATCACTGCCGGCATCCATCGCAGGCCTCAACAAAAATGAACCCGCCGACCAGGTCACCAGCACGGGCTGGGGATGGGCCGGGCTCACCATCCACCGCGAATACCAGCAGGGCGACAAACAGTTCCGGATGACCATCGCCAACAACGCGGTCTGGATGCAGGCCATCAACCTTTACTTTAACAACATAGGTTATGCGCAGCAGTCGGCCGGACAGCAAAACTGGAAACAGATCAAGGTAAAAGGGTACCGTTCCATTATTGAGTTCGACCAGAACTCAGGTTATAAGATCAGCATCCCGCTCGGACAAACCTCCCTGCTCGTGCTCGAGGGCGTGAATTTCGCCACGGAACAGGACATGATGAAAGCAGCCAACGAGATCGATATTGACGGCATCAAAACACATCTTGGAGAAAAATAACCCTACATCCCTTATATGAAAAAGATATTTATTCTTTCCCTGGTTTGCCTCCTGACGACCCGCGATACACAGGCACAGGATTTCGGCAAAGACCTTACGGATGCGCGTTCCGCCTACAGCGGCGGCAAACTGGATGATGCGCGCTTCGCCATGCAGCAAATGCTGCAGGAACTTGACATCATCACCGGCAAAGAGATATTGAAGATCCTCCCCACGAAAATGCAGGACCAGAACGCGAACACCGCGCAGGACAATGTAGCAGGCAGCTCCGGTTTCGTGGGTGTGGTGGTGCACCGCGACTTCGGCGCGGCTGCCAAGAACGTAGACCTGGAGCTGATCACCAACTCACCCCTGATCACCGGCATCAACGCACTGCTTTCGGTGCCTTTTGTCGGCAACACCGGCGACAATAAAGTGGTAAAGATCGCCGGGTACAAATCGCTGCTGCAGAAATCGTCCAACAGCAACGGCGGATTCGATTATGAAGTACAGCTTCCCCTCAACAACGTACTGATCACATTAAAAGCACCCGGCTACACCCAGGAACAGGTGCTGGCCATGGCCAGCACCCTGCCGGTAGCCCAGATCGCCAAGATCGTTCAATAGCCCTTCTTTCCCCGCTTACCCCGGATCGGTGTATAAACAAGGCTGGTACGGTTAATTCTGTACCAGCTTTTTCATTGCCATTACCTGACCGGAATGCAGGCCTTCATGGTAGAAAACATAGTCGACTGCGTCATCGATACCGGCAATCTCTACACCGTAGCGCGTGGTAAAAGCCGTGTAATTTGCAAAAACATTATTTGCCATATCTGTATCGAACTGATCGAGCGAAGCGATCAGCAGGTCTTTTATCATATCCACCTCTTCCCCTTCCACCTGCTGTACCGGAACTGTGCCCGGGCGGTAAAGCACGAGATATTTTTCCTCCACAAATGGCTTCGATCCTGCTCTTGCGTAGCAGAGTCCCTGCTGCGAAGCAGTAAGGTGGCCCAGGTGCCAGATGATGTTATTGCGGAATCCGGCCGGTATCTCGTTGAGCTGCTCAACCGACAGGTCTTTCACCTGGTCGAGCAGGAACAGTCTCACTTTTTTGATGCGTTCTATTTCTTTTTTCATACTGGTATCTGTTTTCAATTCAACAAAAACAAAGATGCGCTTTTCCGGGAATTGTTTCGATAAATCAGGCTCTTCATCCTTACATGGAAATCTTCTGTTTCCCTCCTTTCAACCCAACTGTTTTCCCATTCCAGATAAACGTTCCGGTAAGGCCGGCAGGCAGTTCAACCTCAGCTGAAACGCCTTTATCACCTTTACGTTCAACCGACACCGTTATTTCGCCGGCGGGATGCGGCATCCTGCCCTGCACGCTGGTGAGCTCGCCCAGTTCGGGTTTTATCTGCACCTTCCTGAAACCCGGCGCCGCCGGCGTGATGCCGCAGAGGGTGGCCAGGAAATCGTAGTTCGGACTGGCGCTCCAGGCATGGCAGTCGGAACGCGTGGGGTCGGGGTTTTCGGCGAAGGTGGTGAGTCCGCGGGCCAGCATGCCGCGCCAGGCCGCGAGTTGTGAGTAATAGAGCTCTCCCATGCCCGCCTTTTTGAGGGCCAGCGTGAGGTAGAACCGGTAGTAAAAAGTTGCCTGGCTGAGGGAAGTGTCGTACAGCACTTTGCGCATCACTGCTTTTTGTTCGCCTTCCGGGATGGCGCCAGCCAGCACACCCATGATACCCGCATGCTGGCTGTACGTAGCTTTGGCCGGCGTGTTGGCCATAAGTCCTTTCTGCGCGTCGAAGCATTGTTTATACGTGTTTGTTTTCAGGCGGCCTGCCAGTTCCTGGTAGTGCTTTGCTTCAAAGGTCTTTCCAAAGTAAGCAAACAGCGCCGCTGCCTGGTTGAGCGTGTAGGCATATTGCAGGGTAATGATCGATGAGTTGCCATCGTCGGCGCCATCGGGCGTTCCTCCGGGGAAAGCGCGGTTCCAGTCGGCGAAGTTCCACCACTTCATGGGGCCCAGCATATTTTTCGAGGGATCGATGCGGTGTTCGTACCAGTCGAGCACGCCCTGCACGGCCGTCAGAAACTGCGACACGAACGCTTCATCGTTGCGGTGCATGAAATAATCGTATACCATCGACACCCAGAAAAGCGAGAACGGCGGGATCACCTGCAGGCGGTTGCTGGGGTAACGTCCCTGGGTCAGTCCTTCCGGCACCCGTGAATTGTAAAAATCGCGGATCGCCTTGCGCATGAGGCGGTCGTCACCGGTGACGTAAAGGGAGATCAGCGACTGGATGCGTGTGTCTCCTTCGTACTGCAGCTGCTCGTAGTAAGGACAATCGAAATAGGTTTCGCCGGCGCATAGCCGGGCGGTGCGCCAGCCTACATTCCAGATCTGTTGTAGGGAAGTGTCGTTGCTCGAAAAAGTAGCGGCCTGTTTGAAAGGATAGCCGGTGTACATACCGTAGAGGTCGTCGAGGCGCAGCGGCTCACCGCCGGTGGTGATGTCGAGCTGCAGATAGCGGTAGGTGCGCATCCAGAGGGGGCGGTACAGCCGGCGGTTGCCGCCATCCGGCAGGAAGACATCGTAGTTGCCCTGTATCTCGCGGCCTTCTGTCTCGTTGCGGTTGCCTTTCTGTCCGTTCCGGTAGAGCGCTTCGGCATAGGTTAATTTTACCATCGCACCGCGCCCCTGGCTCATCATGATCTCCGGGTAGGCGATGGTGTTGTAGGTCTGGTCGAGCAGGATGCTCACTGTCTGATTTGCGGGAATGGTCAGGCCTTTCGTGCCTGCCAGAAAGCCGCCCGGCACTTCGATGCCATGGGTCCTGCGAACGCTGCCGATGCGCTGTTGGGTTTCTTCCATCAGGGGGATGGCACGGGGCACCATCGTCCAGCGGTTGTCTGAACCATAACCGAATGGCTGCGGCGGCCCTTCCCTCCTGGCGGCGGTCCAGGAGGAAGTATCGCCAAAGTTCAGCTGTTCCCAGCCCCAGGGATACTGTGCGCCGTTCACACTGTCGCCCGGGCCGATCACCATATAAGTGTGCAGCCGCCCGCCGTTGTCGAGCGAGCAGGGCTGATAGGCTTCGTCGTGAAATACTTTCCAGCTGCCGTTTGTGTTTACGCCGCTTTCCTGTTCGGTATCACCCTGCAGCACAAACGCAGTTTGGTTGCTCACCTGTGCCACGGCAGCCTGTTCGCCCATGTTCCAGACCAGCGCCGCCACCACGTTCATTCCCTGTTGCAGGTAGGGGGCCAGGTCCACCGTCTCAAAAAACCAGTTGTACAGGTCGCCGCGTGCCGGTCCGCTGCACACGGCCCTGCCGTTTACAAACAAGCGGTACCGGTTGTCGGCGCTCACATGCACGATGAATTTCTGCGGCTTCTGATCGAGGGAGAGCCTTTTCCGGAAATGAAAGACCCCATACGCCCGCAGCGGTACGCCGGGACAGCTGATCCACTGCGCCGGCCAGGCCCCTTTCATCAGCCGTGGATTCAACGTGGTATCCTGCGAAAAAATAGTTGTTGAACAGATCAGCAGAAAAGCAAGAATGGTTGTTTTCATATACAGCATAAGCAGTTTAAAGATAGTACGATAACTTCTATTTTTTGTCACCTTTGAGCAGGCGCAGGAAGCTGTTTTGGGTGCATCAGCGTGCCTGCGCCGGTACGAGGATGACACCCCCTTGGGGAAGCAGGCATATCTACACTGATGATAAAAAAAGGCTGCCCCCTTGCGGAGACAGCCTTTCAAACAACCAACCCATCTGTTCTGTTACTTTTTGAAATCGTTGATGCCGTAGTAATAAACTTCATCACTGCCCGGGTACATGCCTTCGATCTGGAAGTTGCGGCCCTGTTTGTTGAGTGCTTGCTGCAGCTCTTCAACCGTCTTCACCGGGATATTGCCGATCTTGGTGATGATGAATCCGGGGCGCATATTGGTCTGGCTACCCAGTACACCATCCTTTATATTGTTGACGACCACACCGCCGCTTACATCAGCCTTGGCTGCGTCTTCCTTGCTCAGATCAGAGAACTCTGCGCCGAGTGATTCAACAGAAGCAGAACCGGTGCTGGCGATGGCGCCCATCTTGGCCTGCAGGGTCACGTTCGTTGTCATCTGCTGACCGTTTCTCACGTAAGTGATGCTGATCTTGTCGCCTGGTTTGTGGCGGGCGATCTGTTCGCCGAGCTGAGAGCCGGTGCTTACTGCTGCGTCGTTGATCTTGGTGATGGCATCGCCTTTCTGGATACCTCCACTTGCAGCGGCACCCTGCGGATCAGTGGCCATCACCCATACACCATTCACATCATCGTTGATGCCGAACTCTTTTTTCTTCGCGTCGTCAAGTCCTTCCGGCGCCATGCTGATGCCAAGGTAGCCTCTCTGCACCTTGCCGTATTTCATGATATCGCCGATCACTTTTTTCACCAGGTTGGAAGGGATCGCATAAGCGTATCCTGCATACGAACCGGTGGGGGAAGCGATCGCGGAGTTGATGCCCACCAGCTCACCGCTGGTGTTTACCAGCGCGCCGCCGCTGCTGCCGGGATTCACGGCTGCGTCGGTCTGGATGAAAGCTTCAACGGGCGCTGAACCCTGCTTGTTGATGCCGATGCTTCTTGATTTGGCGCTGATGATACCCTGTGTAACGGTTACATCAAGGTTCAGCGGGTAACCGATGGCGAGTACCCACTGGCCCAGGCTGGCGGCATCGGAATTGCCGATGGTCATTACGGGCAGGTTCTTGCCTTCGATCTTGATCAGGGCCAGGTCGGTGTTCGGGTCGGTGCCGATCACTTTGGCCGTGTAGTTCTTTTTGTTGTTGAGGGTCACACTCACCTGCGAGGCACCGTCGACCACGTGGTTGTTGGTGACGATGAACCCATCGGAGCTTACGATCACGCCCGATCCCGAAGCACGCTGTTCCGGCTGCTGGAAACCTTGCCCGCCGCGTCCGCCAAACATGTCACCGAACGGGTTCCATTGCTGCTGTTCGTCTCCGCCCGACACTTCCCTTGATTTGATGATGGTTTTGATATGCACCACTGAAGGCACGGCTGCATCGGCTGCGGTCTGGAAATCGACCGGCTGTGCAGGTTTTGAACCTTCAAAGATGGTTTGAACGAGCGGAGCTGATTTGCTTTCGCCCAGTATGCTGTTGGTGAGCTTGTCATTGTTGGCCAGCAGAACGGAGCCCGCTGTTACACCCGCAATTGCCAGAACCACCGCAGCCAGTTTAATTTTCTTTGTCATGGCTTTTTCTGTTTTGTTTGTTGATGTAAAACTGAACAGGGATTCTGAATTTTTTCTGTAAAAAACATCTCCCCGGGCCACTAAAAAGAGGTTCGCCCCCGCTTTAACATTTCCTTCAAACAAAGGGGTATCAGGCAGTGAATCGGATGGTAAAACTGTGCAGGTTACCTTCAAATCTGTAGTCGACCAGGTACTGGTTCATGGAAGCGATCTTTTGTACGATCTCTAATCCCAGCCCGAGGCTGTTGATGTCGGTACTGCTTTTCTGAAAGCGTTTGAACAGCTTGTCGGGCGCCAGGGAAACAGGCGCACCGGTATTGGCAACGCGGAGATGCGAACTGTCCAGGTCCACTTCCAGCACACCATTTTCCACGTTGTGGCGGATGGCATTGGACAGCAGGTTGCTGACCAGCATTTCTGCCATGGCCCGGTTGGCCTGCAGCAGTGCATCTTCGCGAAGGTTCAGCTTCACAATGACAGACTTCTGCTCGATCTGGTACTGGTATTGCTGCAGGAGGCGCTGGATCAGCTCGCGGAAGGATACCACTTCCTTATTGGGGAACTGGTTGTTCTCGATGCGGGTGAGCAGCAGGAGGTTTTTGTTCAGCCGGGCCATGCGCTGCGCCGCCATCGCCATATCCGTGATCAGCGAAGCCTGCTCTTCGGTGAGCGACTGCGACTGCATCAGCAGCTCGAGCTTCGCCTGGAACACGGCCAGCGGCGTCTGCAGTTCATGGGAGGCATTTTCGGTAAATTCTTTCTGGCTGACATAGGCATGGTAACTCCGCTCGGTCAGCTTCTGAATGGCATCGTTCAGGTCGTTAAATTCGCTCACCGAAGATCTCTCCAGCACCATGGGCGCATCCTGGTCGATCTTGTGCGTGTTGAGCTGCTGCAGGGTTTGATAGAAAGGTTTCCAGATCCGCTGCGAGAGATAGCGGTTGATCATCAGCAGACCGATCAGGAGCGCCAGCAGCAGGATGGCCTGTACGATCAGGATGCTTTTGATCAGCGCATTGTGATTGGCCATGGATACCCGCACCTGCAGGCGGTACGTATCGCGGTTCACCAGTACATGCGTTGTGAGCAGGCGTTTCGGCACCCACTGATACGAGGCCGTATCTAGCTCGTCGATGGTTGACAGGGTATCTCCCAGTTTCTGCGGACCGGCTTTTTCCAGGCTGATGGAATGATCGGGGAGCTCCAGGCTGTATCCCTCTATCACAGACTGCCGCAGCATCGGGATGATACGCGTTTTCGTGGCCATCAGGTCTTCATCAATGTTGGTGATCACGATCTCCCGCAACACAAAATAAAACACCGGCACCGCCACCAGCAGCATCACGACGGAAAAGATGAAATAGGTGCGGACTGTTTTTCTGAGTAACTGCATGAAAAGGATACGCTTTTAGGGGCTTGGTAAAAAGTAGACCTGAACCGCATACTTCAGATACAAATAGATCAAAACCTTCTTCGTATAAGAAGTTCTCTATATATCAAATTTATATCCCATTCCGTAAACGGCTTTTATATAATCGGGACTGCCGGCGGCGGTCAGTTTCTTTTTCAGGTTTTTCATGTGGGCGTAGATGAAATCGTAGTTGTCGGGTATGCCGGTCTCATCACCGGTCAGGTTCTCGGCGATCGCCACTTTCGATACCACCCTGTTCTTGTTGGTGGCCAGGTACAGCAGCAGGTCGTACTCTTTCTTTGTAAGGTCGAGGGCTTTGTTGTTCACCGACACGGTTTTGGCGGAAGTATCGATGGTGATCTCGTTCAGCTGCAGCAACTTGCTTCCTTCAAAACGCCTGCGACGGATCACGGCGGCAATGCGGGCACTCAGCTCGGAGAGATGGAAGGGCTTGGTGAGATAATCATCGGCGCCCATGTTAAGCCCTTCGATGCGGTCGCTGATGGAATTGCGGGCGGAAATAATGATCACGCCATCGGTTTTGCGGTTGGCCTTCAGTTCGCGGAGAACAGTCAACCCGTTACCGCCCGGCAGGGTGATGTCGAGCAGGATGCAGTCATACTCGAAGGATTCGACCTTGTCCATCGCCGACCGGAAATCAGGAGCGATATCGCATACATAGTTCTCCGATTTGAGGTAGGCCACCATGCTTTTGATCAGTTCCTGCTCGTCTTCTACTATCAGAATTTTCATAATGGTCTGTATAAACTGGCGACTTGCTCCGATCCCAAATATCCCCATTTTCCGGCAAGTGCCGCGCACCTTATTCCACGCCGATCTCATCGAGACTTTGCAGGATCGTATCACAGGCCTGACCGATCTGCGCTTCACCCAGCACCAGTGGCGGCGCAATGCGCATGCATTCCGGCGCAAACAGGAACCAGTCGGTCAGCACGCCTTTTTCGAGACAGCGGTCGATCACTTTTTTGTTGGTGTCAAAACTATCAAACTCCACGGCCATCCACAATCCGCATGACCGGACGGCGCGAATGAGCGGATGCACCAGCCGGGAGAGGAAAAGCGCCTCCTTCCGGCGTACCCCATCAACCAGTTGCTCATCCAACAGTATCTGCAGAGAGGCCAGTCCGGCGGCACACGAAACCGGGTGGCCGCCAAAAGTGGTGATATGCCCGAGCACAGGATTGTCTGAGAACTGCATCATCAGGGACCGGCTTGCAACGAAAGCGCCCAGCGGCATGCCGCCGCCCAGCGCCTTGCCCAGCAGCACCATATCAGGCACAATACCAAACTGCCCGAAGGCCCAGAGCGAGCCGGTGCGGCCAAACCCGGCCTGTATCTCATCAAGCACCAGCAGCACGCCCTGCTCATCGCATTTTTTGCGCAGCGCCTGCATCCATTCCCGCGAGGGCGCACGGATGCCGCTTTCCGCCTGCACCGTTTCGGCGATCACGCAGGCCGTGCCGGTGGTGATAGAGTCAAGGCTTTCAGAGGAGTTGTAATCAAGGTGCAGGATATCTGGCAGCAGCGGCCGGTAGGCGTTGCGCCAGTATTCATCGCCTATGATGCTCAGCGCGCCCTGGGTAGAGCCGTGATAAGAATTTTTAAAGGCCACGATGCCGGTGCGGCCGGTGGCCCGCTTGGCCAGTTTCATGGCGCCTTCCGTAGCTTCCGCACCTGAATTGGTAAAATACACCGAATCAAGCGAAGGAGGCAGGTGGTCTGTCAGGGCCTTTGCATAGAGCACCTGCGGCGACTGCACCAGTTCGCCATACACGAGCACATGCAGGTAGTCGTCGACCTGTTTTTTGATGGCCTCCACCACCCTGGGGTGCCGGTGACCGGTATTGCAGACGCTGATGCCGCCGATGAGGTCGATCAGTTCCCTGCCATCGGCGC
Organism: Chitinophagaceae bacterium; assembly: GCA_965200945.1. Taxonomy (GTDB): domain Bacteria; phylum Bacteroidota; class Bacteroidia; order Chitinophagales; family Chitinophagaceae; genus JADCRZ01. The sequence continues at coordinate 5,609,581 of OZ241749.1, read as the reverse complement.
TGTACAGCAGGGCGCCTTCGGCCTTTACGATCTCGATCGCCAGCGGCGCGGGCGAGGTTTGCGCCAGGTGGCGGAAAAAAAGTTCCCGGTGGTTCATACAGTCCGGCAAAGAACGCAAACAATCCGGAAGCGGTGGGAAGAAATTTATGGATATTTGACCCCAAAAAACCATGGCCACCATCCTTCCCGTACACGGCGTCCTTCCTTCCTTTGGCAGCAATTGTTATATCGCACCCAACGCCACCATAGTGGGAGATGTGGTTACAGGCGACGATTGCAGCATCTGGTTCAATGCAGTGGTGAGGGGAGATGTGAACAGCATCCGGATGGGCAACAAGGTGAACGTACAGGATGGCGCCGTGATACACGCCACCTACCAGAAGACCAGGGCCATCATCGGCAACAACGTTTCCATCGGACACAACGCCATCGTACATGGCTGTGAGGTACACGACAACGTACTGATCGGCATGGGCGCCATCGTGATGGACAATGCGGTGGTGGGCAGCAACTCCATCATTGCGGCGGGCGCCGTAGTGCTGGAAGGCACGCAGATAGAGCCCGGCAGCATCTGGGCAGGTGTACCCGCCAAAAAAGTGAAATCCGTTTCCCCCGAACAGATCAGCGGCCAGATAGACCGCATCGCAGATAATTATATCCGGTATGCATCGTGGTTCAAAGAGGACCAGGCGGGATAAAAGAAGGCGGCAACAGGCCGAACCGGCGTGGCAAGGTAAAAAAATTGGTTCTGTAAATACTATACGGAATCATTCTCCGTTTATAGCCGGAGACACCCTGCATTTCCTGCACGGCTATTCAACTTACCCCTAACTTTTTAAACCTTGAAATTTCAGTGCATATGAGCCTGATGATACGTACCGTGTCCGGATGTACGGAAGCCGTAATAGACGAGGATGGCGGATTAAAGCGCTTTTATGAAGTGGCGCACCTCCTGTCTGAAAATCCGCAGGTCAGATTTTCTGCGAAAACCGATGATTTTGATTCGATCATCTGGGATTTTGCCTACCGCAGTTTCGCGCTTACCCTGCATTACAACATCTACACCGGCATTTCCCTCTACCCGCAAAATTGTCCTAAGGCCCGTACCGCCGAAAACGAAGCCGTGCTCGAACTGGCCGACTCACTGGAAACAGAGCTGCTGGTAAATGCAAGCCGCCGGTTTGTGATGTAAGCGGATCAGTAACTCCGCTCTTCGATCGTTTCCAGGATCTTACAGTAACTCACATACCGTTCTATGTGAATGCCTCCCTCCTGCACCGCTTCCTTGATGGCGCAGCCGGGTTCGTTCATGTGCAGGCAGTTGTTGAACTGGCAATCGTTCAGCAGCCCGCGCATTTCGGGAAAATAATGAGATAGTTCCTGGTGGGTGATATCTACCAGTCCTAGTTCACGAATGCCCGGCGTATCGATGATCTGTCCGCCTGTCGGGATGTCGAACATCTCCGCAAACGTAGTGGTATGCAGCCCCTTTCCGCTCCAGCCGCTTACGTCCTGGGTGCGTAGTCCCATGCCGGGAAACAGCGCGTTGATGAATGATGATTTGCCCACGCCGGAATGGCCGCTGAGCAGGGTGGTCTTGTCTTTCAGCAGGTCTTTTACTTCCTGCGTTCCGGTGCCCAGCTGTACGCTCGACAGCTGCACCTGGTAGCCGATCTTTTCGTACATCTCTTTCAGCTCCGCAAACAATTCCAGCTCTTTTTTCCTGTACAGATCCGATTTGTTGAAGACAAGTATGGAGGGGATGTGATACGCTTCGGCCGTTACGAGGAAGCGGTCGACAAAACCCTGCGAGGTCTTGGGATCTTTGAGGGTGGCAAACAGGAGGCACTGATCGAGGTTGGATGCCACGATGTGGTGCTGGTTCTTGTTGTGCGGCGATACCCGGGCAATGTAATTCCGCCGCTCGTCGATCGTGCGGATGGTGAGCACGCCCTCCTCTTCCTTTTCCACCTCCACCTCGTCGCCCACTGCGATCGGGTTGGTAGACGTGATGCCGTCTATCTTCAGCACGCCTTTCACCCTGGCCTGGTAAAAATCAGCTTCCCCCACTTTTACCGAATACCAGCTCCCCGTTGATTTATAAACCCTTGCTTTCATGTATAAAAACAGCGAAGGTAGTTTGTCTTGACCGGAAAAAACCTGATTGAAAGTTCGGCAGATCTGCGCGATGATCCTGTTTAAACACGCTACCAATGCAGCTTGTTGTCTGAACCAGAAAAGAGCCTCCTCACGGAAACTTCCTGAAAACCGTGAACCGGAGCAGCATCTCGAGCGTAAGCAGGGCGACGGCCGCCAATGCGAGGGGAATGAACTTTTCGGTGTAGCGGTGCAGGGACGACACTTCGATCTTTGATTTTTCGAGCTTGTCGATCTCGGCGTAGATGTTCTTCAGGCTTTCGTTGTCTTTGGCGCGAAAGTATTTTCCACCGGTTTCGCCGGCGATCTGGGTCAGGAGTTTTTCGTCGATGTTTACCTGTTCTTTCTGCATCACGATGCCTTCCGGCGTTTGAACAGGTACCGGCGCAAAACCTTCCGTGCCCACCCCGATGGTATACACTTTCACTCTGAGTGATTTGGCGATCTCCTTGGCGGTAGAAGGGTCGATCAGCCCACCGTTGTTTTCCCCGTCGGTCAGCAGGATGATCACCTTGCTTTTGGAGGTGGAAGAACGCAGGCGGTCGACGCTGGTTGCAAGGCCCGACCCGATGGCGGTGCCATCTTCCAGCAAGCCCTGCTGCACGTTGTAGATCTGCGCTTTCAGCACGTCTTTATCGGTTGTTACGGGGCATTGCGTAAAGCTCTCGCCCGAAAAAATGACCAGTCCGATGCGGTCCGTCGGGCGGTTGTCGACAAAATTGGCGGCCACTTCCTTGGCAGCCTCCAGGCGGTTCGGACTGAAATCCTGGGCCAGCATACTGCCGCTCACGTCGAGGCAAAGCACGATGTCGACCCCTTCGCCGCTGACGAGCTCCTCGTCGTTCCTGGTTTGCGGGCGGGCCAGCGCTACGATGATAAAGACGAAAGCCAGCACGCGCAGGAAAAACGGCAGGTGCCGGAAAACGACCTTTGCGCTGCGGTCGGCCGGGAACTGCTTCAGGGAAGACACCATCACGGCGCTTTGCCGGCGGGCCGCCTCCCGGAAATACCAGAAAAGTGCCAGCGGAATTACCAGCAGGAGCAGCAGGAGCCACGGATACGCAAATTCAATATTTTGATACCAATTGTATAACACTGCTATTTGAGATTATTCAGTACTTCAACCGAAGCTTTGATGGTCTGATAACTTTGTTCATTGTCCTTTTCGCCCGGTGCAAATTTGGCGAACTTCACCACATCGCTCATACGCAACGTCTGCGCCAGCGCGATCACGTCTTCATTGGCCATGCCCAGGCGGCGAAGCTGGATGATCAGTTCGTCATTGGTCTTTTCCATCATCGACACCGACAGTTTCCGCTGAATGAATTCGCGGAGGATGTCGTTCATCGACGTATAGTACAACTTCAGCCTGCCCTGTTCAGGCAGCTGCTGCTTTTTTACCCGGTCCAGCGCCTGCAGCGCTTCTTCCAGTGGCGAAAGCTGGCTGACCTGCTTGCGTATAACCGGCGCCTCCGTCTTTGGCAGCTTTTTGCGCAGGAACCAGACGACCGCCAGCAGTGATACCAGGGTAAGGGCCGCAATGGCCCAGGTAACATAGCCGAGCTGCGGGTTCTCTACTTCAAGAATGGTCTTGATATCATTGTAAGGCTGTGCCGGATCGAAGGGCGCGTACGAGACCGACACCACGATGGAATCGGTGAGATAGGAACGGTCGCCGATGGTGAGGGAGAGCGGGGGGATGGTCCACTGGCCCGAATCGAAGCTGGTAACGGTGACCATCTGCCGGTAGCGGTTGCCCTGCTCGGCGCCCATCGTATCGATCTTTCCGCGCTCCACGATGTCGAAATGCGGGATGCTGTCTGTCTGAAACCAGCCGGCACGCACTTCTTCCGGCAGGCTGGCTTCCAGCTGCAGCCGGATCGGTTCGCCGATCAGGATCTGGTTCCTGCTTGCGGTCAGGTTCACGGTGATGGGCTGGGAAAGAACGGAAGAAAAGGAACAGGCAGACAGCAACAAACAGAATATATAGTAACGTCTTCGTATCATTCGGTTCATCAATCCTGGTTATCTTCTGCCTATGAAGAATTTTTGAAGAATTTTGATATAGTCCTCGTCGGTCCGCACATGCAACAGGTCGCTGCCGGCATGCAGAAAAGTGGTCTTGCACCAGTCGGTATGACTGAAAAATTTCGCCTGGTACTGCTGGCGGAGGTTGTGGCTGCCGGTGTCTATCCACCGCACCGATCCTGTTTCCGCGTCGCTGACCTGTATCAGTCCGGCATCGGGAAGCTGCATGTCCATGCGGTCGTATACCTTGATACCGATCACATCGTGCTTGCGGCCCGCCACTTTCAGGGAATCAGCAAAGCCGTCGTCGAGAAAATCGCTGAGGATGAAGGCGATGCTTTTCTGCCGCACGGAGTTGTTGAAAAAGCGGATGCCTTCGTTCAGTTTCGTGCCTTTTCGTTTAGGCTCCGCCGTGAGCAGCTCGCGTACGATATAAAGCGCATGCTGCTTGCCCTTTTTGGGCGGAATGTATTTCTCCACTTTGTCGCTGAAGAAGATCACGCCTACCTTATCGTTGTTGTTGATGGCGGAAAAAGTAAGGATGGCGCCGATCTCGGTAACGATGTCTTTCTTGCGGGCGTGCACGGTGCCGAACAGCGAGCTGGCGCTTACGTCTACCATCAGCATCACGGTGAGTTCCCTTTCTTCCTCAAACAATTTAGTGAACGGGTGGGAGAAGCGGGCGCTTACGTTCCAGTCGATGAAGCGGATGTCGTCGCCCGGATCGTACTCGCGCACTTCGCGGAAGCTCATGCCCCTGCCCTTGAAAGCAGAGTGGTATTCACCGGTGAAAAGATGCTGGGTGATCTTCTTGCTCTTGATCTCCAGCTCCTTTACTTTTTTTAATATTTCTGCAGTGGTTAGCATGTAGGAAGGCTGCCAGCTGTTAGCTTTTGAACGTGATTAATTTATTTATATGAAGTTCCACTTTGAAAATGATGATAGGCAACAGCTTCTCTACGGCACCGGAATCACCCGCAGGATCTCCTCAATGATGTTCTCCACATTCACGTTTTCCGCTTCGGCTTCGTAGGTGAGGCCGATGCGGTGCCGCAGCACATCGCGGGAGATGGTTCTGACGTCTTCGGGTATCACGTAGCCGCGTTTGTTGAGGAACGCATTGGCTTTGGCCGCCAGGGCCAGGTTGATGCTGGCACGGGGTGAGCCGCCGTACGAGATCCAGGCCTTCATCTTATCGAGGCGGTAGCTGGCCGGGTTGCGGGTGGCGAACACGATATCGAGGATATAGTTCTCCACTTTCTCGTCCATATAAATTTGCCTGGTCAGGTTGCGGGCTTCTATGATCTCCTGCATGGAAACCACCTGCTCTACTTTGGGTGTGGCGAAGCCCTGGGTGTTCTGGCGGATGATCAGCTGCTCATCCTGTTTGGAAGGATAGTTCACGATCACTTTCATGATGAAACGGTCTACCTGGGCTTCGGGCAGCGGGTAAGTACCTTCCTGTTCAAGCGGGTTCTGGGTAGCCAGCACCAGGAAGGGTTCGTCGAGCGGATAGGTGTTTTCACCGATGGTGACCTGGCGTTCCTGCATGGCTTCCAGCAGGGCGCTCTGCACTTTGGCGGGAGCACGGTTGATCTCATCCGCGAGGATGAAATTGGCAAAAATGGGTCCTTTGCGCACCATGAATTCGTTGCGCTGCTGGTTATAGATCATGGTTCCGATCACGTCGGCGGGCAACAGATCGGGGGTGAACTGGATCCTGTTGAATTTGGCGTGTATGGCCTGGGCCAGCGATTTGATGGTGAGCGTCTTGGCCAGGCCGGGCACGCCTTCCAGCAGTACATGGCCGTTGCTGAGCAAACCGATCAGCAGCCGGTCGAGCATATATTGCTGTCCTACGATCACCCTTCCCACCTCATCACGGAGCCTGTCGATGAATATACCAGAGTACTGTATTTTTTCGTTCATTTGACGAATATCTTCCGCGGTTTGCAACATAATTGCCGGTTGTTGGAATTGAAAAAATTAAGAAACTGCAAAATACACACAATCCACTTGCAATTAACGTGCGAAAAGCCAAGAGAGATATAATTTTCCGGCCGGCACCGGTCGTTACATACAACAACCTTCCCTGAAGATTATACGTATATTTATAAAATGCTAACTATGATGAAAAAGTCCCTGAGCGCCTGCCTTGCCCTTCTGGCCGTAGCCGGAAGCCTGATGCTGACGCAATGCAAGAAATCGAACGACTCGAATTCCAAATCAACCCTGCTGACCAGTGCCGCCTGGAAATACAAGGATGCCGGCATCGACGCCGACAACAACGGCACCGCCGAAACACCGATCCCAGCCGGCACCCTGCAGGCCTGCGACCTCGACAATACCCTGCGCTTCCAGACCGACACCTCCGGTACGCTCGACGAAGGCCCGACCAAATGCGATGCCACCAATCCGCAGAGCACTACTTTCAAATACAGGTTCAACACGTCTACCAACATCATCAATTTTTCCACCGCCATCTTTGCCGGCATCAGCGGCGATGCCAAGGTGCTGGAGCTGAGCGCTACCCAAATGCGCATCTCCAAAGCGGTACCCCTCACCGGTTCGCCCATCTCGCTGACGATCATTGTGACGCTGGTGCACTAACTGAACATGGATGAAGGCCGGAGAGGCCGGAAGTAATATCGGGGCGTGCCACGGACTGGAACCGCGGCACGCCTTTACAATATATACGGGCGATCCCTACAGCAAATACTTTCCTACGATCGGCATTCTTCTTCCTACGCCAAAAGCCTTGCTGCTGACGCGGATGATGGGACAAAACTGGTTGCGCTTGTATTCGTTGATGTTTACCAGCTTCAGCACGCGGTTCACCAGGATCTCGCTCATGCCCATGGCAATGATCTCCCTGGGGCCCTGCCTTCTTTCGATGTATTGATACAGCACCTTATCGAGCAGGTCGTAATCGGGCAGACTGTCGGTATCTTTCTGGTCGGGCCGCAGCTCGGCCGACGGTGGCTTTGTTAAGATATTGTGGGGGATCACCTCCTTATGCCGGTTGAGGTACTTTCCCAGTGCAAACACCTGTGTCTTATATACATCACCGAGTACGCTGAGGCCGCCGGCCATATCGCCATATAAGGTGCCATAGCCGGTAGCCAGCTCGCTTTTGTTTGAAGTGTTCAGGAGGATGTATCCAAACTTGTTGGCAATGGCCATCAGCAGGTTGCCCCTGGTGCGGCTTTGCAGGTTTTCTTCCGCCAGACTGAATGGTAAGTCTTTAAAAATGGGATGGAGGGATGTAAGGAACGCATCGTAGACCGGCGCGATCGGTACGGTATCGTATGGATTTCCCAGGTTGATGCTGAGCTGCTCTGCATCGCCCACGGAATGGGAGGTGGAGTATTGTGAAGGCATCAGCACTGCCCGTACATTCCCGCTCCCCAGCGCTTCACAGGCGAGCGCCAGCGTGATGGCGCTGTCGACGCCACCGCTGCTTCCGAGGATGGCTTTGCTGAAACCCATCTTTTTGAAGTAATCCCGTATGCCCACGATCAGTGCCCGGTAGATCTGTTCGATGTTCTTTTCTTCCGTGAGGTAAGAGATGACCTGGTCAGGGTCTTTTACTTTCGACACCCGCAGGTCTTTGTCGAACTGGTTTACCGGTGACAGCACCTCGTCGGCCGTTGCATTGTCTGCCGGCTGTGCTGATTTTACCAGATCGGCATCGGGCATGTCCACCATCCGGAAATCTTCCTCAAAATATTTCAGTTCGGCCAAAATCTTGCCGCTGCTGTCGAACACCAGGCTGCCCCCATCGAACACGATCTCCGTTTGCGAGCCCACAGCGTTGCAGTAGAACATCGGCATCCGGTACTTGAGCACATTGGCCCTGATCACTTCCTTGCGGTCATCATCATGATCGTAGTCGAAAGGCGAAGCCGAAATATTGATCATGCAATCGGGCGACAGCCCGGCGAGCTTGTCCATCGGGGTCGTAAAATAGAGGGGGTTGTCGCTCAGGTTCCACAGGTCTTCACAGATGGTGAGCGCGATGCGTTTGCCTTTGAACTCCACCACGTTCCAGGAGGTGGCAGGTTCGAAATAGCGGTATTCGTCGAACACGTCGTAGGTAGGCAACAGGGTCTTGTAAGCCACCCCTTTCACTTCGCGTTCGTACAGCAGCAACGCCGAATTGAAAAGATCCTTGCCTTCGACGACCGGGTTGCGCTGCGGAGCGCCGATGATGACCCCGATGGTATCGGCATGCAGCCTGATGAGGTCGATGGCATCATAACATTTGTTGATGAAATCGCTGAACTCAAGAAAGTCGCGCGGAGGATATCCGCAGATGCACAGTTCGGAAAACACCACGAGGTCTGCCTCCATCTTCTTTGCTTCGTGGATGGCTTCGATGATCTTCTGCGTATTGGCCTCAAAATTTCCGATGTGATAATTTTGCTGGGCGAGTGCGATCTTCATAAGTCCTGGGTTTGATGTAAACCTCCGGCTGGCCGGCTGTTGCACGCAAAGTTACAAAACTCATACTTCAACCGGTCTGTCTGTACACCGGCCGGATGTATAAAATTTATAACCGTCGGGAGCCTTGCGCACACCTGTAAACAACAATACCTTTGCAGGCTCGTTGTAAATTCAGCATATGAACCGATCATTTTTGTTGACAGGCTTGTTATGTGTACTTGGCGCCTGCCATCGCACCAATGCCCCCGATGTTTCGAATGTACAGGTGAACCTGAAGATCGACCGGTTCGATCAGTTCCTCTTCCTGAAGCTCGATACGTCCGATGCCACCCGCGCTTACACCCAGCTGCAGGCCAGCTATCCGTATTTTGCGCCCGACTTCCTCACCAACATCCTCGAGCTGCCTCCTCCCCGCCCGCCGTTTACAGATACGGTATCCAGGAACACGTTTGCCGAGCTCAAACGCTTTATCCACCTCACGCATGACATCTACGATTCCATCTCTCCGCAGTTCGATGAAGCGGCAAACAAGAGCTCGCTTACGCAGGCCTTTAAATATTTAAAGTACTATCATCCGGGCTACGAGCCGCCCCGCATCGTCACCTACCTGGGTCCGTTCAATGCGCCGGGCGTGGCGCTTACCAACCAGGCCATCGCCATCGGGTTGCAGCTGTATGCAGGGCAGAATTTTTCTTTTTACCTGAACCCCGAAGGCATAGAGTTGTATCCGCGCTATATATCGCGGCGCTTCGAGCAGCCGTATATCCCTGTGAATGTAATGACGGCGGTGATCCAGGATCTGTATCCCGACAAGAACACCGGCCGCTCGCTGATCGAGCAGATGGTGGAAAAAGGAAAGCAGTGGTACCTGCTCGACCGGCTGCTGCCTGAAACGGCCGACAGCCTGAAAACCGGCTACACAGAACAGCAGCTCGAGTGGTGCGGGAACAACGAAGGACTGGTATGGGATTTCCTGCTGCAGAGCAACGACCTGTACAGCACCGAACCGTCGTTCATCCAAACCTACATAGGCGAAGCCCCCACCACCCGCGACATGCCCCCTGCCTCCCCCGGCAACATAGGCCAGTGGATCGGCTGGCAGATCGTTCAATCGTACGCCGACAAGAACCCCGGGGTAAGCGCCGATGCCCTCATGAAGATGGACGCCAAAAAGATATTTTCTGCTTCGAAGTATAAGCCCAGGTATAAGTAGGATGGCTGACCGTGTACGAAGTCGATTTTCGTCTGAACCACGATTCCCGGATGAAGGGATCGAAGGATGCCAAATCTTCCAACTTCACCTGTAGAGCCAACCGCCTTCCGCACGCGGGACGGCGTGCCGCGGGTAGGTTGAACAGGGCTGCAAACCTGCTATGGGTGCGGCTTTAACCCACCCCTTACCCCTCCCGTGGAGGGGATTTGAGAGAGCGCAGCCCCGCAGCCCCGCGGCAGCCTTCTTCTTTCTTTTCTTTCCCCCCGGCCTTTGAAATGGGGCGTGAAGAAATTTACGGAATGGAGCGAGACCAAATGGCCTGCCGCAGGCGGCTATTTGGTGCAACGGACACGTCTGGTTCTATTCCACTGCCCCTTCATGCAAAGGCCCAAACTTCTACTACCGCCAAATGATAGCATGTCCGTTGCCCGCGCAATGCAGTAAATTTTAGCCCCATTTCAACAGCCTTGCATTTTTTGGTACTTTTTGTTGCAAAACAAAAAGTACACATCGACCCACACCTCGCAAGCTTCTACGCCTTCCCAGGAGTTCCAGCGGCGCTGGGCGCGCATGCTGCAGTCTGGCTCGCCCGTGGCGCGGGCTTTTCTTCCATGGCGTCCAGCACCCGCTTGATGACGCCGCAGTTGCCCGAGGCCCACTGGGCGCAACCGCTCTTCCTGCATTTGTTTACGAAGCGGAACTTCTCGTCTGCGGGCTTCTCCCTGTTCGCCGCTTCCGCAAAAGTGTCGTCTACTTCGAGGGTGAAATTGAGAGGCTTTGCCATGGATGGAAGGTTTTGTTTTGATGCCTACTTTGTTGTCCCTTTTCGGCTGCCGGGATTGCTTCACGCGAAGCGGATACAATTATAGACGTGCATTTTAAAAATGCGCTAACAGCCTTTTGCCACAGCCAGACATTGGTGAAGCCGTTTTCCTTACCTTGTAAAACTTAAACCAACTGCATGACGCCACACAAATTTCAACCGTTTGTTTCCCCGCAAACCCAGATGAAGGAACTGACCGTAAAAGCAGTGCTCATCGGCTGTTTCTTCGGCGTCGTTTTCGGGGCGGCAACCGTGTACCTGGCGCTGAAAGCCGGACTGACCGTGAGTGCGTCCATCCCGATCGCGGTGATCGCCATTACGCTGGGAAGAAGGTTTTTCAAGACCACCATCCTGGAGAACAACATCATCCAGACCACCGGCAGCGCCAGCGAGAGCATCGCAGCCGGCGTGGTGTTTACGCTGCCTGGCTTCCTGTTTCTATCATCTACCGACAGCAGTGCCTACTTCAACTATATCACCATCCTGATACTTGCCATCATCGGTGGACTGCTCGGCACGCTGCTGATGATCCCGTTGCGAAAGGCGCTTATCGTGAACGAACACGACAACCTTCCCTACCCGGAAGGAACCGCCTGCGGCGATGTGCTGAAAGCCGGCGAGAAAGGGGGCGATTTTGCAAAGACCGCGTTCATGGGACTGGGTGTTGCGCTTGTATATGCCATACTGCAGAAAGTGCTGCACATCATCGCCGAAGTGCCTTATATGGCCACGAAGCAGGTGAACAAATTCTTTCCGTCGGCGCGGGTGAGCGGAGAGATCACGCCGGAATATCTCGGGGTAGGTTATATCATCGGCCCGCGCATCGCGGGCGTACTGGTGGCGGGCGGTGTGCTGAGCTGGCTTGTTTTCATCCCGCTGCTTGCCACGCTGGTGCAGCCCGATGCCATTGCCACCCAGCTGGTGAAACTCGGGTACCTGGCCGACATCACCAAAAGCGGTGGCCAGGGCAACTGGAACCCCGCACTGCATCAGTTCGACAACTTTGCCGCCGCCATTTACTATGCCTATGTCCGCCAGATCGGGGCAGGGGCAGTCGCGGCGGGGGGTATCATCACGCTGGTGAAAACGATCCCCACCATTGTAAGTTCCATCCGCTCGAGCATCGCTTCCATCAAAGGCAACAGCGCGGAAGGGGAAACGGCTGTGCTGCGGACGGAAAAAGACCTGAGCCTGAAGGTGGTGGGCATCGGCAGCCTGGTACTCATCCTGCTCATCACCATCCTGCCGCAGATACCCGGCAACCATATCCTGCAGAAATTGCTGATCGGCGTGCTGGTCGTTTTGTTCGGTGCGCTGTTCGTGACCGTTTCGTCGCGAATCGTCGGACTGATCGGCTCATCCAACAACCCCATCAGCGGCATGACCATCGCCACGGTGATGGGAACGAGCCTGATCTTTCTGAGCGTGGGCTGGACCGGTGTGCACTTTGAGCCGCTGGTACTGGTGGTGGGAGGAATGATCTGTATTGCTGCGGCCAATGCAGGAGCCACTTCGCAGGACCTGAAAAGCGGATACATCGTGGGCGCCACGCCGCGTAACCAGCAGATCGCCCTGTTCATCGGCGCCATCGTGTCGTCGGTGGTCATTGGCATCACCGTAAAGTTCCTTGACCGGCCAACCAGTGAAATGGCGCAGCAGCACATCATGCATGCCATCGGAACCGACAAATACCCGGCCCCGCAGGCAACGCTGATGGCCACGCTCATCAAAGGCATTCTCTCGCAAAACCTCGACTGGCAATATGTTTTCGTCGGGGTCTTTCTTGCCATCGTGATGGAACTCTGCAACATCAAATCACTCAGCTTCGCCGTGGGCGCTTACCTGCCGCTTTCGACCACCCTGCCCATCTTCATCGGCGGTATGATCCGCGGCTGGACAGACCGTGCGCAGCACAGGGGCGGCGTAGTTACGGCACAGGAGGAAGAGCTGGGTAAAGGAAACCTGTTTGCTACCGGACTGGTAGCCGGCGGGGCGGTGGCCGGGGTGATCATCGCGTTCGTTTCGGGATCAGACAGCGGCGACCGGTTCCTGCGGGCGATTGACCGAGAGCATTTCCTGACAGGGGTATTGTCCGGGAACGGGTATTACCTGCTCGGCGTGTTCTGCTTTGCCTTGATGGGATGGCTGCTGTACCGGACCGGCAAATCAAAACAGCAGGATATGCAGGCAGCCAATCTCACTTCCCCGGATAAATAGCGCTTGTTCGGGTAGGCTTACACGTTACGCAGGCTGTAAGCCCATGCAATGAGGAGCGGCTGTCCGGGGATGAGGCGTATCCAGGCTGCAAAGCGCGCCAGGCAGAAACCCGGCACATCGCAGCGGCTGATCTGTATAAGGTAGATATGTGCAGGAATAAAAGCCATGAGCAAGAGCACGATCGCCCAGGCAGCCGGTTTGCGGGTCCTTTTAAAGAGCAAAGAGATGCCGAGCACGATCTCGATGATGCCGCTGAGCAGATTGATCCCTTCCGGAGATGGCAGGTAGGGTGGAATGAAATGGACATAAAATTCCGGGTGCCAGAAATGATTGATGCCGGCGGCGGTATACAAAAGGGCCTGCAGCCATACAGCGAAAGGGATTTTCATATGGGCGGGAGATAACACGAACTATTTTCTGATCTTTTCTTTCAGCATCCGGCGGGTTTCCTGCAGTTCGCCGGCGTCTTTGAACGCATCTTTGGGTACCAGAAAAAAAGAGCGGCTGTCGAAATAGAGATGAAAAAAGTGCGGACTTTCGAGAAACGTGCTGAACGCTTTCCAGGCCCATACTTTCGAGCCGCGTTCGTTCTGCAGCACCACTTCATCATCCTGGAAGCTCATCGAAAAATCATCCTGAAAAGTATGCGCTTTCTTATAGATGCTGTGGGGCAGTACCCGCCAGATCATCAGCATCAGTACGAACCAGAGAAAGGAAAAGACAAGGAAGGCAATGGGTTGTATTTTCTTGAGGGCAAAAAGAATGGCAGACGCTATGGCAAATACATTGATGAGGATGAGCAGGATCCTGATCTCGGGGCGGGTCAGGAAATGATACCGCAGGGCCTGTATTACCTGTTTTCTGTTGTATTCAAAATGTATTGTCATATGTGTTGAAACGAAATTAAAAAAACGGAGACTGAAAAATGGGTATATATGCATCTTTTTTCCAAACTGGTGCGATTTGATATTTTTACTCCTAAAACTGCCTTATGAATAAAACTTACCGTTGGGGAATCCTGGGACCGGGAAAAATCGCCGAGAAATTTGCTTCGGCGCTTCGATACACCGAAAGCGCCAAAGTGTATGCGGTCGCTTCCAGGGATTATGATCGGGCAGAATCGTTCGCGGCCCGCTGGGGCGCTGTTAAAGTGTACAACGATTATGCGCAACTGGCGCAGGATCCCGACGTGGATATCATCTACATCGCCACGCCGCACGCCTTTCATTGTGAACAGTCGATCCTGTGCCTGGAGCACCGCAAGCCCGTACTTTGCGAGAAACCGCTGGCACTCAGTGCAAACCAGGTGACGAAGATGATCAGCAAGGCCCAGGAGCAGAACGTGTTCTTCATGGAAGGCATGTGGTCGCGCTGTATGCCCTTTGTAAAAAAGATCCAGGAGCTGATCCAAGAAGACACGATCGGAGCGGTTCAGTATGTGCGTGCCGACTTTGGCTTCAAGGCTCCTTTTGATCCGCAGGGAAGGCTGTTCGATCCCGGCCTGGGCGGCGGCTCGCTGCTCGACGTCGGTATCTACCCCCTGTACCTGGTTACCCTGTTGCTCGGCATTCCGGAGCGGATCCAATCCATCGGCAGGTTATCGTCCACCGGGGCAGACGAATACTGCAATATCCAGTTCGGTTATCCCGGCGGACAAACCGCAGCGGTCTTTTCCACCATTGCCATGCAGACAACCGTAACGGCGGAGATCATCGGCACCAAAGGCCGCATCGAGATCCCCGCTCCCTGGTACAAGACCGAACGCTTCAAAGTGATCATTGGCTTCAACGAAAGCGAGCAGGAATATCATTTTCCGCACGAACACAATGGATTCGAACACGAGATCCGCGAAGTGACCGACTGCCTCAACCGGGGCCTCACCGAATGCCCCCTCATGCCCCACGCCTTCAGCCTCGAGCTCAGCCGCATCATGGACACCGTAAGAGAACAGTGCGGGGTGGTTTATGGAGGGGACTGAACCAGAAAAAAGGCCTGCAGCTCCATGCTGCAGGCCTTTTGCATTTGAATACCTTATTTCTATTACTGCTGTGTAGCGGTATAGACCACACTCATTGTATATGTACCGGCATCGTACGCAAAACCGGGATTGGCATTGTAATCAATGTTGAAGGAGCTGCTGCCTCTTGCACCGGTAGTAAGCGATGCACCGGTGGTAGACAGGGCAGTGAAAGAAGAACCGCCATTCAGCTTAACACCCAGCACCGAAGCAGGCATCTGGGCAGCAGGAGCAGCCGGACCGCTGAACAGAGCCGAAGCGGCTTTCACGGTTACGGCCCAGGGACGGTTCGATTTTACCAGGAAAGTAGACGCGTTGGCGTTGCTTTGCCCGTTCTGGTATTCGCTTACATCATCAAACAAAAAGGAAGTACCGGTAGCGGACGTGATCGAGATATTGATAGCGTTCTGAAGGGTCAGGGTAAGGGTCTGGCTGGCGGTAGAAGCAGACTGTGCGTTTACAGCAGTGAAACCAGCCAGGAGAATAACAGCAAGTACAAGGATCTTTTTCATGACAGAAATTTAAACGAGTTTTTCCGGGATTTGTTTTTCGGATCGCTTTCGTGCGATTGTATCAATATAGTTTCCCCCGATGTGCCGGAAGTGTAAACGACTTATACCGAATAACAAATGGCACTCGCCTGCCCCGCGAAAGTTTACCGGGATTGGAAGGTTTGTCCAAAAGGGGGGGATGGCGAACCGGATGAGCCTGCTTAACCGATTCGCTGAAGAGGGATGATTGGTGTTTTCAGATTCCCGGGTGCGCAACCGGTTTTTGTGGGAACCATATCAAGGCCAAACCCGCCACAGGTGGAGCTGTCCTCCCTTTTCTTCCTTTCCAAGTGGTGCTGGCGACACCGCGAAAGGCCAACCTCCCCTTTGCACAAAAAAGAAGTTACCGACCCTGCAACAGCTCATCAGTAAAATCCTCATCCCTTTTGGGCTGTGAAAACTTGTTGCTGTTGTAATGTTGGGATGCACCCCGGGGAATAGAAAGTGATTTCCAGGCGGGGCCGGTGATCATTTTGGCCAGGAAGATAAGCTGGCCGACGTGAGAGGAATAATGGGCAAGCTGGCGGTTGACAGCGTCCAGCACGCTTTGGCCCATGTTGCGGATATAGATCGTTTTGGAGAGGTCTTCTTCTTTCAGTTCATCGAGGGCGGCGAAGAGGCAGGTCCACCCTTCCTGCCAGCGCTGCAGCACGTTGTCGCGGTTTTGCAGGTCGTTGTCGAATTCCGCTTCGCGGTCGCGCCACTCTTTTTCGCCGTCCGACGTCAGGAAATCCGTCCACCTCGACAGCATATTGCCCCACAGGTGTTTTACGATGATGGCGATGCTGTTGCTCTCTTCATTGTATTGCCAGAACAGCTTTTCATCGGGCACCTGCTCCATCGCTTTTTCAGCAAGCAGTTTGTAATAGGTAAATAATGTACGGGTGTTGTCGAGGTATCCGGCAGGCATGGTAGGGATTTTATCGTTAAAAATTTTATTTCTTAAGCATGGCCTCCAGCTCCAGTATCAGGGCGGCCTGTGCTTCAATTACTTTCTGCAGCGCCACAGGTACCGGAAACCATTCTCCCCGGTCTACTTCCGGGAACTGCTGGTACCGGCCCGAACGAGGCGGCCACTCCATCGTAAACAGGTTGCAGACGAGGGAGGCCGCATCGAAGTCACCTTCGAGCGCCCAGGCATACACCCATTTGCCGCTTTTCTGTTTCACCGGTGTAAGCGGAAGAAACTCACCCTCAACCGCTTTACCCGTCTCTTCCTCAAACTCGCGGCGCGCAGCATCCAGCGGCGCTTCTTCTTCGGTGAATTCGCCCTTTGGGAGAGACCAGGCACCCAGGTCGCGCTTGGCATGCAACGGCCCGCCCGGGTGCACCAGGAACACTTCCAGCGGACGGTCTTCCGCCCGGTACAGCAATATGCCGGCACTCTTCCTGGGCATAGACAGCGGATGAATATTATTTATGGCGTAAAATCAGCCGGATGTTTTTTCCTGAAATAAGATACCACCCATAGATTGATAAGTGGTACCAACATCGTAATAAAAAAGGCAAACTGCCTGAACACCAGCGACACGAGGAAGATCAACAGAAAGGTTGCCGGCACCATCAGCGACCTGATCATGTGGTACCGCTGCATGAATCCTTTTTCCAGACCGATGCTCAGCCCGTTCTGCGGACGGCTCAGCATCCGCCACATCCTGTAACTGATCAGTCCTGAAAGGCAGATATTGCCTACATAGACCGCCATGGGTATGCGGGTATAGGTGATGAAGTAATCACTGTAGAACGCAGAGCTGAAGGGCATCAGCACGATCGAGAAGAGAAAGAGAAGGTTGATGCGCAGCAGGCGGCGGGTGTAATTGACCACATGCCCGAACATCCTGTGATGCACCATCCAGTACAGTCCGACCACATAAAAGCTCACTACGAATCCGATCAGGCGCGGGATCATACGCTGCAGCGCTTCCCATATCTTTCCATCGGTGACCGGAGATTCCACTTCGGGCACTTTTACTTCAATGATCAGCAGCGTGATGGCGATGGCAAATACGGCATCGCTGAACAGCGCGATCCTTTCAATCTGGAACTTTTTCTGATGGTCCGTTTCGTTGGCTTGCATGAGGGCGCAGAAATTTTCGGTTTGAGGGTGGTTCTTCCCATTATTTTTCGGCCGTGGTTACGGCGGGCGAGCTGGTGGTGCGTTTGATACCGGATCCGTTGCGGATCTCGTCGGTTGCCACTTTTATGAGGTTGTCTCCGGCACGCAGGTCATCGCTGTACACTTCCATTCTTCCTTCCGACTCGCGGCCTTTTTTCACGTCCACCCATTCCGCCTTGTTATCAGAAACCCTGATCACAAACACTTTTTCGGTAGAGGTGACCACGGCCGTTTTAGGAACGATGAACGAACTGTCGCTGGAGGGCAGCGGCAGGTTCACTTCGGCATAAGCACCGGGCAGCAGTTTTTTCGCTTTGTTCTCCACATCCATCTCGATGCGTTCCGAGCGGAGCCTTGAATCGAGTGAACCGGCCATGCGCGAGATCTTCGCTTTGAACTTCTCGTTGGGCTGCGATTTCACCGTGAACGAAACTTCGTTCTGCTGCTGCATCAGTCCGGTGAAGGCTTCCGGTACCGACACCACCAGCCTGAGTTTATTCTGTTCCTGCAGGATAAACAGCGGCAGGGCCGATCCTTTTCCTGCCGGGCCTACATAGGCGCCCAGCGAAACATTCCTGCTGCTGATGACACCGCTGAACGGCGCCCTGATCTCCAGGTAGCTGCGCGTATCGGCGATCACATTGTAAGCCGACTTGAGGGCCTGCAGCTGCGACTGTTCCGCATTCTTGCGGGCAACGGCCTGGTCGAGGTCGTTGGGCGATATGGTGCCGGGCGTTTTACTCGTTTCTATCAGGCGGTCGTAGTTGGCTTTGGCGGCCGTAAAGATGGCTTCCTGCCCTTTGAGCCGCGATTCGGCTTCCAGCAGGCGCGATGTGATCTCGGGCGCATCCAGGCTTACCAGCAGCTGGCCTTCCTTTACTTCCGACCCTACATCTACATAGATCTTTTTCACAAAACTGTTTTCCTTGGCATAGATCTCCACATCCCGGAAAGGGATCAGCTCGCCGGGGATCTTCACGGTAGATGACAGCTTCCCTTTCTCCACGGGTACAACTTCCGTTACAGGCGGCGCCTGCTCTGTCTTTTCCTTTTTTTCTTCTTTCAGACCCGGTCCTTTTCCTTCCGGATGGCAGGAGATCATACACGCCAGCGGTATCAGATGCGCCAGGAGAACCGGGAACTTGTTCAGGTTATTTTTCATGAGCTTCCAGAGATGGGATATAATGTTTACTTTGTTTGTCTTCAGGATCAAGCGATACAGACTCGGTCGTACTCTTCTCCTGTATCCAGGCAAAAACCATCGGCAGGATCAGCAGCGTGGCAAAGGTAGACGCGATCAGTCCGCCGATCACCGCACGGGCCAGTGGACTTGCCTGATCGCCGCCCTCCCCCAGTCCGGAGGCCATCGGGATCATGCCCACGATCATGGCCAGACTGGTCATCAGGATCGGCCGCAGACGCAGCGCGGAGGCCTCGCGGGCCGATTCGATCGCGTTGCCGTTGTGCATGCGCAGGTGTTCGGCATTGGTGATCATAAGCACCGAGTTCGCGATAGACACCCCTACCGACATGATCATCCCCATGTACGACTGCAGGTTGAGCGTGGCGCCCGTAAGCCGCAGCATCAGCAGCGAGCCCAGCAGCACCGCCGGCACGGTAGACAATACGATGCCCGACACCTTGAACGACTGGAAATTGGCGGCCAGCATCAGGAAGATCACCACGATGGCCACCAGCAAACCCGATTGAAGGCTGTCAAGCGTTTCCGTCAGGATCTGGCTCAACCCTTTTGTTTCTACGCTCAGGCCGCGCGGCAGCTCACCCAGTGATGCGATCGCTGTCTGCACGTCCTTGGTTGCCGTTCCGAGGTCCATTTTGTTCAGGTTTGCCGTAACCGAAAGGATGGGCAGGGCACCGAGATCGTCGTTTTCGCCATAAGTGGTATCGGTAGTGATATCAGCCACATCCCCCAGTACCGGACGTGGCGTATTGCTCAGCACCGGAATTTCCCGTATGTCATCCATGCTCGACATCTTGTATTCAGGCACTTCGACCTGCACGCTGTAGGTGAGACCGATCTTTTCATCCACCCACACATTCTTTTCGGTGTAGCGGGAAGACGAAGTAGAAGCGGTAAGGGAGCGGGCAATATCGGCAACGCCTACGCCCAGCTGCGACGCCCGGATGCGGTCGATGTTGATGTTTATCGCCGGGTATTTGATGGGCTGGCCTATCTGCACATCGCGCAGATAAGGGATCTCCTTGAGCTTTGCGATCACCTTATTGGCATATTCCTCATTGATCTTCTTGTTTTTTCCGCCGATCCGCACTTCTATCGGTGTGGGCGATCCCTGGCTCAGGATCTTATCCGTCAATTCGATCGGCTCGAAAGACAGCTTCATGGAAGGAATGGCTTTGGTGATCTCGCGCCGCAGCATCTCTTTCAGGTCGTCGAGGTTGGTTTTGTAATGCTCGTCGAGGTTCACCTGTAACACGGCTTCCTGCGGACCGGCCATGAACAGGTAAATAGGACTGGTAGAGAACTGGCCCGGATGCGCGCCAACGAAGGCGGAAGTAACGG
Source organism: Chitinophagaceae bacterium (assembly GCA_965200945.1). Lineage (GTDB taxonomy): Bacteria > Bacteroidota > Bacteroidia > Chitinophagales > Chitinophagaceae > JADCRZ01. The sequence continues at coordinate 5,589,471 of OZ241749.1, read as the reverse complement.
AAATATTCTTCTTGCCGATCTTTTCTTCCAGAATATGAAGGGTCTTTACCACACTCTCTTCGGTCCTTTCGATGCGGGTACCGTCGGGGAGCCGCATCCGCACCTGGAACTGTCCGCCGTTCACTTTCGGCAGCACGTCGCGGCCGATGGTCTGCAGCATCAGGAAGGCTCCGCCAAGCGCTACCACAACGTATCCGGTGACCACCAGTTTACGGTAAGGCAATACATTGTTCATCGACCGCAGGTAACGGTTCCTGAACTTGTCGAACCGGGAAAGTTGTGCACCCGGGCCGGCGGCCTTTTGCAGCAGTATTTTTTTCTGATCCCAGGTATCCCCTTCCGAATCTTTACCCAGGCCGGAGGCGGCATATTCTTCCGCATCCGTCATGGTATGGCCATCGCTGGCTGTACGATGCGTTTTCATGAGCCAGTTGGCCATGATGGGCACAAAGGTTTGCGCCAGCAGGTACGATACGATCATGGAAAAGCCGATCGCCATGGCCAGTGGCAGAAACAGGGCGCCGGGAATACCCTTCATCGTAAGGGCGGGTGCAAACACGGCCAGGATACAGAAAAGGATCAGCAGCTTGGGAAAGGCGATCTCTTTACAGGCGTCCCAGACTGCCAGCGCCTTTGGCTTTCCCATATCGAAGTGCTGGTGTATGTTCTCGATCGTTACCGTCGACTCATCCACCAGGATGCCGATCGCCAGCGAAAGACCGCTGAGGGTCATGATATTGATGGTCTGGTTGAAAAGATAGAGGAACAGAACCCCTGAAATGATGGAGGCCGGGATGGTCAGGATCACGATGAAGGCACCCCGCCGGTCGCCCAGGAACAGCAGTACCATCAGGCCGGTGAGCACCGCCCCGATGGCACCTTCCGTTACAAGACTTTTCACCGCGTTGATCACATATACCGACTGGTCGAATTCAAACGAAAGGGTAACGTCTTCGGGCAGCAGGCTCTGAAAGCGGGGCAGCGCCTTTTTCAGGTTCTGCACCACATCCCAGGTAGAGGCGTCGGCCGATTTGGTGATGGGCAGGTAAACCGACCGCTTGCCGTTTACGAGGGCATAGCTGGTGGTGATGTCTGCAGCATCTTCCACGGTGGCCACATCACGCAGAAAAAGGTTCTGGACGCCCCCCTTGAACAGGGGTATGTTCTCGAATTCCTTTACGGTCTTTATGGTCGTATTGGCGGGTGTGAGGTAATTGTAATTGCCGATGCGCACGTTTCCGGCTGGGGAGGTCTGGTTGTTATCGCGCAGGGCCTGTACGATCTGGTCGGACGTCAGGTTGTGGGCCCGCAGCAGCTCGGGGTCTACCTTGATCACGATGGTACGCGTGTTACCGCCAAAAGGGGCAGGAGATATTAGTCCGGGAATGGAGCTGAAGGAAGATCTTACATATACGTTGGCCAGGTCACCCAGCTCGTTGTTCGTTTTGGTCGGGCTGCTCAGTACCAGTTGTCCGACGGGCAGGGTAGACGCGTCGAACCGGATGATAAACGGAGGCTGGGTACCCGGCGGGAAGACGGCCTGGGCCCTGTTGGAAAAAGCCGTCACCTCCGCGGCGGCCTGCGCCATGTTGGTACCCTCGTAGAAACTCAGCTTCAGCAGCGTAAGCCCCTGTATGTTGCGCGTCTCGATGCTTTTTACGCCAGATACATACAACAGCAGGTTTACATATTGCTTGCCGAAATAGCTTTCCATCTGGGTAGGAGTGTAGCCGCCGAACGGATGCGAGATATAGATCACCGGAAGGTTAAGATCGGGGAAGATGTCGATCTTGATGTTGCGGACGGCGTTGATCCCGAAGAAGAAAACGCCGGCCACCAGCACAAGGATGGTAATTGGTTTTCTGAGCGCGCTTTTGATTAATCCCATGGTAATATCTGGATCTGAAAAAGAATAATCTGGTTACAGTTGGCTGGCGAACAGGGTAAAGTCGCCGGTGGCGGCGGCTTTCAGCAGCAGCGCCTGCCACACGTTGGTAAAGGCGATGTCGCGGTCGGTCTCGGCCCTGTTTATGGCGTAGAGGGCCTGTGTGGCATCTACGATGTTGGCCAGTCCGTTGCGGTACAGCACTGTTTTCTGGTTATAGGCATCCCTGGCCGCTTTTACCTGTATGGGCGCTTCAGCAAAGCTGGCCAGCGAGTTGCGGATCCTGCTTTCCGCCTGCAGCAGCTGGTTCTGCAGCTGCTGTGTCACCAGCTCGTATTCGTTCTGCAGCCCCAGCGAAGTAAACCTCTGGGCGGTCACCTGCGACGATACGCGGAGCGGGGTGGTCAGGTTCCATACGAGGCCAAGACCCAGCAGGAAATTGCCGCGTTGCGGCTGGATGCCCTGCAGGTATTTCCCGGTGTACGCTTCGGGCGAGTTGGTGCCATAATTATACTTGAACCCCGATCCCCTTTCCTGGAAGATGCTGAAAAACGAAAAAGTGGGATAGTAGAACGTGCGGAGGTAGTTGGTCTGGCTGTTGCTGACCTCGATCCGGCTTTTGTAAAAGCGGAGAAGCGGGTGTGATGGCTCGACCGATTTAATGGAATCGGTGATGGATGCCGGGATGCGGGTAACAAATACCGTGTCTACCTTGAAGTTCTGGCTCACGATGCCCATGAGCTGGGCGAGCTGGGTGGCCAGGTCCTGCTCGGTGTCGCGGGCCCTGAGGAGGGTGATCTTGGCGGCAGACACTTCGGCGTTGGCGAGGGAGGAATCGACGCCGGCATTGAGGCCGCCTTTGGTGCGGGCGATCACCACGGCCTGCAGGCCGATGGCGCGTTCGAGGTTGGTTTGCTGCGAAAGCACGATGCGCTGGGCGGCCAGCAGGTTGAGATAGGCAGTGGATACGCGGATCTGCTGCTGGAACTTTTCCTGCTCCAGGTCGTTCTCATCGCGCACGAGCGAAGATCTATAAATATTGATCCGCTGCCTGACCTTGCCGAACGAGTAAAAGTCCCAGTTGAAATTGGCGAGGTACAGCGCGCCGAAAGCGCCGGTCCAGTTCTGGCTTTCCATGGAAGGCCCGCCCGATGCCACACTGAGGCCGCGGTATCCGTACAGGGGGCCGCTTTGTCCGTTGATGGTTCCGTAATCCTGCTGGGCGGAGAGGCTGAGGTCGGGGAGCATGTCGCGGCGGCTGGCTTCCAGGTTGGCCCTGGAGGCCCTGGCGTAATTGGCTTTGGCCCGGATGATGCCGTAATTGTCAAGTGCGGTCTGAACCGCTTCTTTGAGGGAAAGTGTTTTTGTTTGTGCCTGTGCTGCAAAAGTACCGCCTGCAAAAAGCAAGATCAGCGGAATTCTAAATCCTTTTAGCATTACGTTCATTCCTTTTTACTCCGTTGTCCTTTTTGTGAACTGTCAATAAAACAGCGGCAATCGTTACATAAAATCTTTAGAAACTGTATGAAACAGAATGTAATATTTACCCGGGGTTGAGATCCGGTAATACCGGTCATATCAAAAAATAATATGCCTGCCAGAAAGAGAGCTTATGCACAAAAGTACGGGGTATGGATGGAAAGAAGTTTAAAAAACTTCTGAAATATAAAAAACGGGCTGTATAAACAACCCGTTAACAAGTGTTACGGAACAGAGAAGAGAGGCCCCGGGAGAACAGGGTCAATAGATCACAAAGCTTTCCCGGTTAGCGGTCATTGCGTCGCGGGAGGTCCATCTTTTGTTAAAGACCTTGTTCAGCACTTTTACCAGGTCTTCGATCTGTGAAGGTTTCTGAATATAAAAATCCGCACCCTTTTCAAAGCACTGGTCGATGGATTCTTTCCTGCCGGAAGTGGAATACATGATCACCGGAATCGGCTCATAGCGGGGGTTTGCCCGGATGGTCTCGAGGCATTTGATGCCGTCGTAGCCGGGCATGTTGATGTCGAGAAAGATCAGGTCGGGGGTTTGAACAGAAGGCAGTAATTCAAAAAGCTCATCATGGCTGGAAGCCAGATATACGGTAGAAGGAATAAAGCAAAGCTTGATGGCCTCGCTGAATATATATTGGTCGTCTTCATCATCATCTACCAGCAGAACATGTATCATATGCTATGAAGATTAGGGTTCTTTAAATAAATCGCCGATCCAGACAGGCCTTCCGGTATACCGCGCTGCATGTCTTCAGGGGTTACAGTATCCGCATTAACGGAGCTCCGGAGAGAAAATTGTATCTGTAAAAAAAGTGTTAATCAGCGCATAACCTCTTCCCTGTCAGACGGTTCCAATTTACCCCATAAGATACTGAACCGGCTGCAATCCAGGAAATTCTCCGGCCCTTACTTATCCCCATAAGGGTAAACACATAGATCGTTTTTCCTCACCTGAACAAGTGTGAATGAAGAAAAGGTTTGGGCTTCCCGGTAGCGGCTGTAAACCGGCCGGCCTCATAATAATTATGAAAGGCGATCAGAAAAGCTTTCTCTTTTTCAGGAAGCTGATGGCCGCCGCCGTCACTATGCCGCCTGCCGTATACAGTGCGACCGTCAGCAGTTTGGTCTCCGCAGTCCGGTTGCTGGGTGCCTTGCTGAGTCCCAGCGGCCCCGGCAGGTATACGGCACCCGCGCCCGCAGCCAGTCCGAGGGCGACACCGCGTGCCCAAACGCCATTCTCCTCACCTGCACCGGCCAGGCTGTAATAAAGCGCATTGCTCACCACATCGCCGGCCATGGTAATGCCGAAAAGCGTGTCTTCATCAGGTGTTTTGCCTCCTGACCGATGAATGATCCTGGCGAGGGCGTTCATACCCAGCAGGTCCATCCTGGGCGCTTCCGGGTCTTTTCTTCTGAGTACTTCATGCAGCAGGGTAAGTGCACAGGCACCGGCCAGTCCGCCGGCCAGGGATAATGGAATTTTCATATGACTAAACGGATGATTCTTAAATAGGATTGACCCCTAAAATTACACATTTGTCTGAACCGGGATGACTGCAACAGAAGGATTTTCCTCAGGAGTCGTTTCCACACCGCCATCAGGTATACGGATGACCAGTTGTCCGGAGCCGGATGCACGGAAGTTATGCCATCGTCGTGATATAGACGGCAAGGTTTCATGTGCTCTTGGGTCAATCCTTTCAAGCATATAAATCCGGATCCGGATCACTGCAGCGATCCCTTTTCAAACCATATTTTCCAAATTCGGGAAATTTCTCGGGCAGATGCCAACGAAGTGTTCACTCATTCTCAACCATTTGCACAAACGGCACAGGGGTTGACTTTATTCCGGTACCAAACAAAGAAATTAATAACAACCCTTTCAAAAAAAATATGAAAAAGCTCCTCACCCTCGCCGTTATCCTCCTCGCTGGTTTCACTGCTGCCAACGCCCAGTCTGCTTCCACCGCCAGCCAGACCGTTACCCTGAACCTCGCCAACGCCATCGACATCTCCATCACCTCTGCCACCGGTACTTCCTTCACCTTCGATGATGTTACCAAGTACGGCAGCGGCCTTACCAACTCGAACGCTTCTACCTTCCAGGTAAAATCGAACCGCCCCTGGGCTGTAACCGTGAAAGCGGCCGCTGCCAACTTCTCCGGTCCTGCCACTCCAGCCACACAGATGCCTGCTTCGGTTCTTGGCGTAAAGCTGAACAGCGGTTCTTCTTTCAGTGCACTGTCTACCACTGCTGCATCGCTCACAAGTGGCGCAAGAGGCACCAACTCTTTCAATGTTGACTACAATGCAACCCCTGGTTATTCTTATGATGCAGGTACTTATACACTCTCTGTAGTTTACACCGCTACCCAGCAATAATCTTTCTCAAGGCACAAGGCCCGCGTTGTTTCCCGGGGGTTTAAGGAGTGACTTCCTGCCCCTGGAACAGGCCACTACAGGCATTTTCATCAGTTCGGCATTCAGAGATCACATTAAAGTTCTTACACAAAAGGCTGATGGATTGACCGGAAGCATTACAAAAAAGAAAAGATATAAGAGAGGGTTGCAAGTTCGGAAAAAGCATATTAGTTTTACCCCTTCTCAACCTCTTTTAGATCCATTCCAGTGTAAAAATAACCACTCCTGATTCGTGTTGTTGAAGTCTGTCCGGCCAAATCCTCTGCTCAAGCCTTTTTCCAATTTTTTCTATCGCTTCCTTTGATAAATCTCTGATGGGTTAACCACCCTGCCGACACTGCTATGCCCTTTCCGATGCCCCGGAGAAACCACCGCATCCCAGTATACCTGCCAATACATCCCCAAGCAATCACAGATAACCTCTGCCGGTATTTTCATGATTTCAACACGACCCAAAATGAAAAAAGCGCTACTCCTTACCACCATTCTCATCACCGTTTTGGCTATTCACAGTTATGCACAGCCGAACATCTTCAACCCCAACGATTCTGTCGTTACCTACAAATCTTCCAAGCCGCCCACCATGCCCAAAGCCAATACCATGGCCAAATGGGTGAGAACGGTAAGAATGAGCTGGAACACCGACAGGTTTAAACCTTATTACTGGAACGGCATGGCATTCCGCCTGCGGTATCCAAACAACTACGACCCCGCGAAGGCCGACAAATACCCCATCCTGATCTTCTTTCACGGAGCAGGCGAAATAGCCCCTGTTACCGACAACGAAAATCAGCTGGTATGGGCTGCACAGCCGTTTGAAGCGATGATGAACGCCGGAACAGCCGGTGGGTTCAACAACGCTTTCCTGCTGTTCCCCCAGGCGATTCAGTCGGTGGGCTGGCAGGATTCACTTTACATCAAGGTGAACGGCGTGCTCGACTCGCTGCAGAAATACTGTAACGTAGACCCCGACCGCGTTGTAGCGCAGGGATTGTCGAACGGGGGTTTCGGCGCTTTATCGTACAGCACTCTCTACCCTACCCGTGTTGCCACCACCATTTCCGCCTCCCCTGCTCTCGTGCAGAATCTGATCTACAGACAAGGAAACGCCCTGCAGATCCCTGTATATATGACCTCCGGCGGACTGGACAACAACCCCGATCCTCCCAGTGCAAAAATGTTTGTTGATTCCTTCGCCGCCAAGGGAGGGAACATCCGCTATATACTATACCCTAACCTTGGTCACAACACATGGTCGCAGCAATGGCTCGAACCGTATCTGGTACCTTACTGGACGGCCGCCTACAAATCAAATCCGCTTCTCTACTTCCAGCGCAGCCAGTTCTGCTCTGATTCCGCATTTACGGCCAGGATGGGCCTCACGCCCGGTTTCTACGCCTACCAATGGGCAAAAGACGGCGGCACCATTCCCAACGCCACTTCAAGCGATTACAGCGCCACCCAGTTCGGCTCCTACACCGCCCGCTTCAAACGCACGGCCTCTTCCGACTGGTCGGTTTGGTCGCCCAACCCCATCGTGATCACTGCCACACCCGGCACCATAACACCACCAATTCAAATTACCGGCATAAGCAGCAAAGTGCTTCCCGCAACAGACGGCAGCACCACTACCCCGCTGGAACTGCCTGCCGGCTTCAACGCCTACGAATGGAGAAACGCCACCACCAATGCAATCGTAAGCACGTCGCGCACCTATGCCGCACCGGCCGGACTGGTAAAGGCAAGAGCGTTCGGATGCAATGCCAACTACTCCAACTTCACCATCATCCCCGCCAGCGGCTCGCCCAAACCCGATTCCGCTTTCAACCTCGCGCTCACCAGGGTTAGTCCGACCAGCATCAAACTCACCTGGTCGAACAAAGCAAACCCCGCATACGACGAAACAGGTTTCGAAGTGTACAGAGGCCAGACCGCAAGCGGTCCGTATACACTGGCTACCATCACGGCTGCCAACGTGTTGACCTATACCGATACCAGCATCTCCGACAACTACAATTACTACTATCGCATCCGCGCGGTGAACGACAACGGTGCCGCACCACTGAGCAACCAGGTGACCTTGCAGCCGGGTTCAGACAACAGCGCACCCACCGTTCCTGCCAACGTAAAAGCAGTATTGCCCGGCCGCACTGCGGTGCAGCTGACCTGGGATAAATCATCCGACAACGTGGGCGTGACCCAATATGAATTATATGTGAACGGTGTGAAGAAATTCACCACCAGCACCAACATCGTTACCGCAACAGGCCTCACTTCCAACATCAGCTACAATTTCAAGGTGAAAGCCCTTGACCAGACAGGCAACGCTTCTGCCTTCAGCGATTCCATCAAAGCGACTACGGTCATCAAAGGCCTTAAATACAGCTACTACGAAGGAAGCTGGACCATGCTGCCCAACTTCAGCACGCTGACACCGGTGAAGATCGATACTTCCGCCAACGTAAACATCGCCAAAAGGCCGGCCGGTGTCGACAATTACTTCGCGTTCGTATGGGAAGGATGGATCAACATCAAAACACCCGGCACCTATACTTTCGAAACAAATTCAGATGACGGAAGCAAGCTCTACTTCAACACCCTGTACGATCCGGCCAAGACCGAACTCGTGAACAACGACGGTTCGCACGGCCCCATCTCCGCCACCGGTTCGGTAAAGGTCGACAGCGCAGGCATGTATCCCATCACCATCACCTATTTCGAAAAAGATGCCGGTGAATCCATGAATGTATACTGGTCGGGCCCCGGCCTGGTTCGCCAGCCGATCTCGGATGCTGCCTTCACCGAAAACTTCCAGCTCCCGGTCGACAACACGGCGCCCACCAAACCCGGCAACCTGACAGCCGCCTATGCAGGCCGCACTTTCGTTGACCTTACCTGGGACAGCTCCACCGACAACATCGGTGTTACCAAATACGATGTGTATGTAAACGGCGTGAAAAAATATTCCACCACCACTAACAAGTTCACCGCCGACAGCCTCGATGCGAATACAAACTATACCATCATGATCAAAGCGCTCGACCTGGCAGCCAATGCCTCGGCCTTCAGCGACTCCGTAAAGATCAACACCACGGTTACCAACCTCAAATATCGTTACTATCAGGGCTCCTGGACCAAGTTGCCCGATTTCAGCCAGCTGACCCCGACACAGTCTGGTACTACCAGCAATACGCTCCTTAAGGACAAGCCTTCTCCCATAAAAACGAATTTTGGATTTGTATGGGAAGGATACATCAACATCCAGACTGCCGGTGACTATACTTTCGAGACCGGATCAGATGATGGCAGCAAGCTTTATTTCGATCAGTTCTACTCGCCGTACGGCATCGCCCTGGTAGATAATGACGGCCAGCACGGATCTACTCCTACTGTAGCAGGCACCGTTACCAATGTAACACCGGGCATGCACCCCATCACCATCACTTATTTCCAGAATGACCTGAGTTCAGCTATGAACCTGTACTGGACCGGCCCCGGCATCCTGCGCCAGGCGATCCCCGATTCAGCCTTCACCGAAAAATTCAGTCTGCCCGGCGACAAGGTAGCTCCTTCGAAACCAGCCAGCGTGAAGACGACCTATGTGGGCCGCAACTTCACCGACATCATCTGGAACTCCGCAACCGACAACGTTGGTGTGGCCGGATACGATGTGTACGTGAATGGCACCAAAAAATACACAACAACAGATACTACATTCACTGTTGACAACCTGAACCCTAACACTGTATACTATGTCAAGGTGAAAGCATTCGACTACAAAAACAACAATTCGGCTTTCAGCGACTCCGTAAAAGTAACCACCGGCGCCGTCAACCTGCGCTACCGGTACTTCGAAGGCAGCTGGGACAAGCTCCCCGACTTCAATGTGATCGCTCCTGTAAAAACCGGCACCAGCGCCAATGTAGACATCAGCGTACGCCCAGGCGGTGTGGTGAACAACTACGGCTTCGTATGGGAAGGTTATATCAACATCAAGAGCGCAGGCGACTACACGTTTGAAACACAGTCTGACGACGGAAGCAAGTTCTATTTCAACGGCTTCTACTCCAACGACTCTACGGCGGTGGCCGACAACGACGGCACCCATGGCGCTATCGTAGCCAAAGGCACCGTACGGGTGAACACACCGGGCCTCTACCCGATCTCCATCACTTATTTCCAGAAAGAAGCCGGTGCTTCGATGAATGTATACTGGTCGGGCCCCGGCATTGCCCGCCAGCTGATACCTGATTCGGCTTTCACCGAAAATTACAAAGGAACTACAGACAACGTAGCCCCTACAAAACCAGGTTCGCTCACAGCGAAGTATACCGGCCGCACTTTTGTGGAACTGGCCTGGAACAAATCGACCGACAACTTCGGCGTGGCAGGTTACGATGTATACATCAACGGCACCAGGAAATATTCGACTGCCGATACAACGATCAAAGCCGACAGCCTGATCGCAGGTACCGCCTATACCTTTAAGGTGAAAGCATATGACTTTAACAGCAACGGGTCGGCCTTCAGCGACTCAGTAAAAGTGACCACCGGCGCCACCAACCTGAAGTACCGCTACTATGAAGGCGCATGGGATTCCCTGCCGAACTTCAACGCGCTCCTACCCGTAAAAACAGGCACCAGTGCCAATACAGACATCAGCGTACGTCCGGCAGGCGTGGTGAACAACTACGGAATTGTGTGGGAAGGGTACATCAACATCAAAAAAGCAGGCACCTATACCTTCGAAACCCAGTCGGACGACGGAAGCAAGCTCTACTTCAACAAGTTCTATTCATACGACTCGGTAGCGCTCGCCAACAACGACGGACTGCACGGTGCGATCGCCAAGGGCGGCAGCGTAGACATTGCTGCCCCCGGACTGTACCCGATCGCGATCACTTACTTCCAGCGTGAAGCAGGCGCCTCGATGCAGGCTTACTGGACCGGCCCCGGCATTGCCCGCCAGCTGATTCCGGATGCTGCCTTCACAGAAAGTTACTCGATCCCCGGCGACAACACCGCTCCTTCCGCAGTGACCAACGTGAAGCCGGCCTTCACCACCCGCACCTTTATCGATCTGGCCTGGAACAAAGCCACCGACAATGTAGGTGTAACAGGATACGATGTGTACGTGAACGGTACCAAGAAGTACACCACCGCCGATACCACCGTTCATGTCGACAGCCTGACCGTGAACGCCGCCTACACCTTCAAGGTGAAAGCCTTCGACGCAGCGGGTAACGTGTCTGCCTTCGGTGACTCTGCAAAGATCACCACCGCAGCGAGCGGCCTGCGTTACAAATACTATGAAACACCGAGCAGCTGGAGCGTACTGCCTAACTTCAGTACCCTCACACCGGTAAAGACCGGCAGCAGCGCCAACTTCGACCTGAGTCCGAAAGTGAACAACGACAACTTCGGCTTCGTATGGGAAGGCTACCTGTACATCAAAACACCGGGTACCTATACCTTCGAAACACAGTCGGACGACGGAAGCAAGTTCTACTTCAACACGTTCTATAACTACAGCACAACCGCTACGGTCGACAACGACGGGCAGCATGGCGCCATCGTGAAAACAGGCACCGTGAATATCCCTGCAGCGGGCTGGTACCCTGTAACGGCTACCTTCTTCGATGCAACGCTCGACGAGTCGATCAAAGTGTTCTGGACCGGCCCCGGCATCGCACGCCAGCAGATCCCCGATGCAGCCTTCGTAGAGTTCGTTGGTTCGGATGTAACTGCTCCTTCCGCAGTGACCAATGTGAAGTCCGCCTTCACTGCCCGCACCTTCGTTGACCTGGCCTGGAACAAAGCCACCGACAATGTAGGTGTAACAGGATACGATGTGTACGTGAACGGCACCAAGAGATACACCACCGCCGATACCACCGTTCATGTCGACAGTCTGACCGTGAACGCCGCCTACACCTTCAAGGTGAAAGCCTTCGACGCAGCGGGTAACGTGTCTGCCTTCGGTGACTCTGCAAAGATCACCACCGCAGCGAGCGGCCTGCGTTACAAATACTATGAAACACCGAGCAGCTGGAGCGTACTGCCTAACTTCAGTACCCTCACACCGGTAAAGACCGGCAGCAGCGCCAACTTCGACCTGAGTCCGAAAGTGAACAACGACAACTTCGGCTTCGTATGGGAAGGCTACCTGTACATCAAAACACCGGGTACCTATACCTTCGAAACACAGTCGGACGACGGAAGCAAGTTCTACTTCAACACGTTCTATAACTACAGCACAACCGCTACGGTCGACAACGACGGGCAGCATGGCGCCATCGTGAAAACAGGCACCGTGAATATCCCTGCAGCGGGCTGGTACCCTGTAACGGCTACCTTCTTCGATGCAACGCTCGACGAGTCGATCAAAGTGTTCTGGACCGGCCCCGGCATCGCACGCCAGCAGATCCCCGATGCAGCCTTCGTAGAGTTCGTTGGTTCGGATGTAACTGCTCCTTCCGCAGTGACCAATGTGAAGTCCGCCTTCACTGCCCGCACCTTCGTTGACCTGGCCTGGAACAAAGCCACCGACAATGTAGGTGTAACAGGATACGATGTGTACGTGAACGGCACCAAGAGATACACCACCGCCGATACCACCGTTCATGTCGACAGTCTGACCGTGAACGCCGCCTACACCTTCAAGGTGAAAGCCTTCGACGCAGCGGGTAACGTGTCTGCCTTCGGTGACTCTGCAAAGATCACCACCGCAGCGAGCGGCCTGCGTTACAAATACTATGAAACACCGAGCAGCTGGAGCGTACTGCCTAACTTCAGCACCCTCACACCGGTAAAGACCGGCAGCAGCGCCAACTTCGACCTGAGTCCGAAAGTGAACAACGACAACTTCGGCTTCGTATGGGAAGGCTACCTGTACATCAAAACACCGGGTACCTATACCTTCGAAACACAGTCGGACGACGGAAGCAAGTTCTACTTCAACACGTTCTATAACTACAGCACAACCGCTACGGTCGACAACGACGGGCAGCATGGCGCCATCGTGAAAACAGGCACCGTGAATATCCCTGCAGCGGGCTGGTACCCTGTAACGGCTACCTTCTTCGATGCAACGCTCGACGAGTCGATCAAAGTGTTCTGGACCGGCCCCGGCATCGCACGCCAGCAGATCCCCGATGCAGCCTTCGTAGAGTTCGTTGGTTCGGATGTAACTGCTCCTTCCGCAGTGACCAATGTGAAGTCCGCCTTCACTGCCCGCACCTTCGTTGACCTGGCCTGGAACAAAGCCACCGACAATGTAGGTGTAACAGGTTACGATGTGTACGTGAACGGTACCAAGAAGTACTCGACCATCGACACGACCATCAAAGTCGACAGTCTGACAGCAGGCGCTGCCTACACCTTCAAGGTGAAAGCGTTCGACGCAGCGGGTAACGTGTCTGCCTTCGGTGACTCGGTGAAAGTAACCGCCGCTGCAAACGGCCTGCGTTACAAGTATTATGAAACACCGACGAGCTGGAGCGTACTGCCTAACTTCAGTACCCTCAATGCGGTGAAAACAGGCACAACACCAAATGTTGACCTGACACCGAGGACCTCAGCCGACAACTTCGGATTTGTGTGGGAAGGATACATTCACATCACCACACCGGGTACCTATACCTTCGAAACACAGTCGGATGACGGAAGCAAGCTGTACTTCAACAGTTTCTACAACTTCAATACGACGGCAACGGTCGACAACGACGGTCAGCACGGAGCGATCGTGAAAACAGGCACGGTAACTATTCCGGCAGCAGGCTGGTATCCCATCGCGGTCACGTTCTTCGACGCAACACTCGACGAATCGATCAAGATCTACTGGTCATCCAATACCGGTCTGGCCCGCCAGCTGATCCCGAACTCGGCCTTCACCGAAAGCGCTTCCGCATCCGGTGACGATTCCACAGCCGTATCTGCCAGCAGCAGCGCACGCAGCGCCGCCACTGCGGAAAGTGTGAGCGGAGCTCAGGTAACCAACGCCTATCCCAATCCGTTCAACGAAGCGCTGACCATCAGCTACTTCAGCAAGGAAGCCGCAGGCAATGTAGACGTTGAGCTCTACGACCAGTCGGGACGGATGGTTTACAGCAAGCATTATGGCCACGTAAGTGCAGGCGCCACCACCTTCAGGATAGACCTGGGCGGTCAGCCGCAACTGAAGACAGGCACTTATTTCGCAAGGCTGAACATCAACGGAAAGCCCGTGAAAACCTGGACACTCATCAGAACAAGGAAATGATTTTGAAGCTCTAATACCGGTTTTCAATTTTGGAAAGCTGTCTCAGAAGAAATTCTGGGGCAGCTTTTTGTTTTGGGGAAGCTTTAAACAGATCGCTGTGCACTTAAGTGTATCAAAATTGCTGGACCGGGGGCAACAGGCATTCCGCGGAACGCTTTTTTGGTGTATTGCTACCCAGCAATCGTAATCATAAATATTTCCCGCCAACCCCAACCCGTTACCCGGAAGAATGGTAAATTTAGGGCTCGGGCAGCCATAACACAGCTGATGCTGAAAGAGGGGAACACGTATGAAACATGCAAAAATGGGATGGATATGCCTGCTGGGCGCGCTGCTCGGCGGCTGTCAGAAAGAGCTGAGTGTGGACGGTCAGCTTCCGCCGGCGCAAAACAGCACATTTGCGCTGAAGATCCGCTTCAACCCGGTGGTGGATGCGCAGGCGTTGCAATTCAATACGGTCACTTATACCAATCCTTTCAACGAACCCTATACTGTTAAAACATTCAAATTCTACATCAGCCAGATCGACCTGCTGAACACCGATTCGAACCTGGCCTGGCGGCTCGACCGGAGCAACTATTACCTGATCAACGAAATAGATTCAGCGGCATCTGCGATCAGCATCAAACCACTCTCCCACCGCTACAACCAGCTTGCCTTCGTGATCGGCGTAGACAGCGCCCGCAATGTGAGCGGCGCCCAGACCGGTGCCCTCGATCCCGCGAACGGCATGTTCTGGACCTGGAACAGCGGATATATCATGGCCAAGCTTGAAGGCACTTCCCCCCTGTCGAGCCAGCCTGACAACCGCATCGAATACCATATCGGCGGATTCAAAGAACCGTACAATACCATCCGGCGTATCGTGCTGCCATTGCCCAACGTACAGGATGCCTTCAGGGCCGGCGCCTCTGCCAGCATCGCCATCAGTGCCAACGTGAATGCCTGGTTCCACAACCCCAACGACCTGCGGATCGCGCAGACGCCTGTGTGGATGACCCCGGGCGATACTTCCCGCAGGATCTCGGAAAATTATTCCGGCATGTTTACCGTCACCAATGTAGCCGGGAATTAGTGAAGAAAGCCAGCACGATACTGAGCCTGTTCCTCATGATCATCCTGCTTGCCGGCAGTTGTTCGAAATCAGGCGGCAGCATCGACGCAAAAACAAATTTCCTCCCGTTCACGGTGCCGGCTAATTTTCCGGCCACCGTCTACAAATTTGAATCGAACAACCCGCTGACCAGAGAAGGTTTTGCCCTGGGCCGAAAACTGTTCTACGACGGCATCCTCTCCCGCGACGGCAACTTTCCCTGCTCCTCCTGCCATCAGCAGTTCGCGGCCTTTTCCACCTTCGACCATGACCTGAGCCATGGTTTCAACAACCAGTTCACCACCCGCAATGCACCTGCGCTGCAGAACCTGGTATGGCTTAAAGAGATGCAATGGGATGGTGGCATCAACAACATTGAAGTGCAGCCCCTGGCGCCCCTCACCGCCTCCAACGAAATGGCGGAAGACATCGGCAATGTGGTCAGCAAATTAAAAAAAGACGCTGCCTACCCCGGCATGTTCACCGCCGCATTCGGCCCGGGTGAGATCAACAGCCAGAAAATGCTGAAGGCCCTGACACAGTTCATAGGCTCCATGGTATCGGCCGATTCCAGGTATGACAGAGTAAAACGGGGGCAGGCCAGTTTCTCGGCAGCCGAGCAGACAGGATACACGCTTTTTCAGCAGAAAAAATGTGCCGTTTGCCACCAGGAGCCTCTCTTCACCGATCTCAGCTACCGCAACACCGGACTGCCCCTGAACGCTTCCCTCCGCGATGTGGGCAGGATGCACATCACCGGAAAAAGGGAAGACTCGCTCAAGTTCAAGGTACCGAGCCTCCGCAACGTATTCCTCTCTTTTCCATATGGGCATGATGGCCGCTTCTTCAGCATCGACGATGTGCTCAATCATTACAGCGATGGCGTGCAGCCGGGCCCCACCGTGGATTCGCTGGTACGCAACAGGATCGCGCTGTCGAAAGAAGATAAATATTATCTGAAGCTATTCCTCGGCACGCTCACCGATACCGCTTTTGTGAACAATAAACGCTTCTCCCAGCCCGAATAAAGCACAACAATACCGGATTAAGACTGTTATCCGTGTACACACTTTTACCATGCCGGATTTCCAGCCCAGCCTGATCTTACACACCCCTGATGCCCTCAATGAACAGGGCCGCCAGGTGGTTGCCCAATACCCCGATGCGCAGACCCAGCTCATCAAACAACACAACCGCCTGCCCGAAACAGACCTCGGTCATTACAAGGCAAAGTCGGACCTGCTGGTACTTGGCCGCCTGAAAACGCTTGCCTGCAAATGGAGCGGCCGCAGCTCTGACTTCATTTCACCCAGCCTGGCCAACGGTTGCTTCGGAGGCTGCACCTATTGCTATGTAGACCGCCACAAACAGCTGAACCCGATCACCATCTTTACCAACATCGACGAGATACTGGCCACGGTGAATCATCATGTGATGTCGCTCCAGTGGCCCAAGCTGCCCGACCAGACGGACCCGGTGTACTGGACCTACGACATAGGCTGCAACTCCGATGTCTCCATCGATTACAGCATTTCTGAAAGCATCGAAAAGGCCTTCCGTTTTTACCGCGACCATCCGCGCGCCAAAGCCACCTTTGCGACCAAGTTCGTGAACCGCGACCTTCTTTCCTTCGATCCGCAGCGGAAGGTCCGCATCCGGTTCAGCCTGATGCCGTCGAACATCAGCAAGCTGGTGGATGTACGAACCGACAGCATTGAAAAAAGACTGCAGGCGATCAACGATTTTTATGATGCCGGGTATGAAGTGCATGTCAATTTTTCGCCGGTGATCCTGTACCATCAGGTCAACGGCAGCTTCCGCGACTGGGAAGAAGACTATCGCGAGCTGTTCCGCCAGCTCGATGCCGCGACGCGCCCCGAGGTGAAAAAGCAGATGCAATGCGAAGTGATCTTTCTTACGCACAATGCCGGCCAGCACCTCGCCAACCTGAAGATAAACCCGGCTGCAGAGGAGGTACTGTGGGCGCCGGAGCTGCAGGAGACCAAGCAAAGCCAGTTCGGCGGCATCAACATCCGCTACCAGCACGAACTCAAATCGCAGATGATGGACCGCTTCGTGCAGCTGATCAACCAGGAGATCCCCTGGTGCGGCGTGCGGTATATCTTCTGAGCAGCCTTTCCCGCAACAGTCATCCGGAGCAAGAACGAACCGTTAACAAATGACGGCTTAAACCTTCGTCAGCCCCCGCATTCATAGTTACGTCACTTAATTATTTTATTTTCTAAATTCTAGCAAGATGAAAAAATCATTTCTCCTGGGCTTGTTCGCCCTGGGCTCCACTGTCATGTTCGCTCAAACCACGCCTTCGCAGAAAGCGCAGGATATGAAAGAAGTGCGTACCGATGTACGCGACCTGAAAAAAGATGAGATCGCCAGAAGGGCTGACATCAAGGCCGGCGACAAAACCGCCGCCCAGGATGTTACTCCGCAGATCAAAGCCGACAAAAAAGAGTTAGCGGTGGATGCCAAACAGGCAAAAGCCGATGGAGTAAAGCATCCGGTCAAGCGCGCCAAACGCCAGATCCATCGCCATCTCCGCCATCACTAAGATATTTCTCACCCCGGTATTGCACCAGAGCGTACCGGGGTTTTCTTTGTTACCCCCATTTCAGCCACATGAAGAAATTCGCGCTGTTTTTTTGCGTTCTGCTCCTGCTGTTCTCACCGGCCAGCCTGTTTGCACAAAAAGATTCCGCTGCCTCAACAACTTCTTACTGGCAGGCAGACATCACTTACCTGAGCAACAATGTTTACCTCGGCAGAAAGGATTCGCTGCGGCTGCCTTATCTCACCCCTTCCCTCACCTACTTTCATAAATCAGGACTGTACGTAAGTGGCGGCGTGTCGTACCTGGCGGCATCGGGCAGCAGCCGCATCGACCTTTCCTACATCGATGCAGGATACAGTTTTTCCCTGAACAATTTCGAGGGACAGGTTTCCGCCACTAAATATTTTTACAGCAGCCAGAGCACCAACGTGAATGCGGATGTGAAAGCCGGTCTCGACCTGTATGCCGCTTACGACTTCGGATCAATCAAACCTTCTGCGGAAGCCACGCTTAATATCGGCAAACTGACCGATTATATTCTCACCCTCGGACTGGAACATTCTTTCGACGCCGGCGACGGGTTCGAGATTACACCATCCGTTTTTATGAATGCAGGTACGCAGAACGCGTACAACTCTTATTACAACCAGCGAAGGTTCGCGGTCAGAAAGAAAAAGGCGAGGACGCGCAATCCCGTGTCTGAAATCAACGCCAGTGTGCAAAATGCCGCCGCTTTCAAGATACTGGATTACGAAGCGAGTGTTCCCGTCAGCTACAAGCTTCAGCATTTTACGTTCAACGTTACGCCGGCCGTGGCGCTGCCGGTTCATCCAGCCGTGATACAGTACACCGTCAAAAACGGTGCAGGCAACAGCCGGTCGGCCACGTACACCGAATCGCTGCAAAACTGCTTTTACTGGAGCGCCGGAATCACGTATACTTTTTGAGTGTTCATCAACTTACAGGCATTGACCCCGATTAGGCAGTTCCTGCCTGCAGGCTTATTTTTGCTGCCGATCCCGCCATGCCTGCACTGTCTGTCATAACCATCAATTACAACAACCGCCACGGACTGGCGGACACCTTCGCATCTGTACTCGGCCAGCAGGAAAGCAATTTTGAATGGATCGTGATCGATGGCGGCTCTCACGACGGAAGCCGGGAGCTGATTGAAGAACATGCAGCAAGGATCAGTCAGTGGATAAGCGGGAAAGACGGGGGTATTTACGATGCGATGAACAAAGGGATCCGTCTTGCTACCGGCGACTTTCTTATTTTCCTGAACAGCGGGGATTGTTTCAATGCAGCAGATACCCTGCAAAAGTGCCTCGATCACCTGAGTGCTTCGCCGGATGCCGACATCCTGTATGCCGATATCCTGCTGGTCACCGACCCTGACCTTCCGCCGGAGCTGTATACCCATCCGGCAAATCTCCGGCTCGGTTACTTCAAAAAAGATGTGCTCAACCAGCAGGCGTCCCTCATCCGCGCTTCCCTGTTCCGCGAGCTGGGCGGGTTCCCGGATCGTTACGGGATCGCCGGCGATTACTGGCTGTATGTGAAAGCATTTGTGGCAGGAAAGAAATTCGTGCACATGAACTTTGTGATGGTGCTCTACGATTTTACCGGTGTAAGCATGGTCAGCAAGAACACTTACCTCAGCGAAATGAACCTGATCTGGAACGATGAAGTGCCGGAACCACAGCGCCGGAAAATTGACCGCATCCACAATTTCAAAAAAAGCAGGATCGGCCGCAACCTGATCAGGCTGGCGGAAAAGCTGAACATGCTGGATACCAGAACATGATCATCAGTGAATCATCAATGAGGAAGAAGAAGCCACAGCGGGAGGAAATACCCGCATCCCTTTTCGCGTGAGGAATAGTATTGCAGGCATATTATGAGTATATTCAGGCTGCAATCAATCAACAATGAGCCTGCCATGAAAACAATGTTACTCCTGCTGATCTGTCTGCCGGGCGCCGGCCTGCAGGCGCAATACTCACGCATCATCATCCAGCTTACCGATAAGGGGGGCACACCTTATTCGCTCAGCACACCTTCCCAATACCTTTCCCAAAGAGCGATCGACCGACGGACGCGATACAGCATCGGCCTCGACAGCACCGACCTACCCATATCACCCGCCTATGTGGCCGCAGTAAAAGCCCAGGGTGCGGTGAACGTGCTGAGCCAGTCCAAATGGCTGAACCAGCTCCTCATTCAAACGACCGACTCCGCCACCATCCGGAAGATCCGGACGCTGCCGTTCGTAAAATCGTCGGCGCCCGTGGCATCTGTCAAATCACCCGATGTTCCTTCGCCTTTCAGAAAATGGGAACCGGTCAGCGACCGCGAGATCCCACACGATCTCTCTGCAAGGGTAAATAATACGACGGCCGATGTGTTTAACTACGGCGATGCCTACAAACAGATTCATATTCACCAGGGTGATTACCTGCACAACAAAGGGTTCAGCGGCAAAGGCATGATCATCACGATGCTGGACGCCGGTTTTTACAACTACACAACCAATACCGCCTTCGACAGCATTCGGATGCGCGGACAGGTACTGGGCGTAAGAGATTTCGTTGCCTTCGACAACAGCGTTGCGGAAGATGACACACATGGCAAAAATTGCCTCAGCATCATAGCCGCCAACTGGCCGGGAAGAATGGTGGGCTCTGCTCCCTGGGCGAGTTTCTGGCTGATCCGGACGGAAGATGTGGGCAGCGAATACCCCGTCGAAGAACACAACTGGGTGGTGGGGGCTGAATTCGCCGACAGCTGCGGAACCGACCTGATCACCTCTTCGCTCGGCTACACCACGTTCGACGACGCCGCCTTCAACCACAATTACAACCAGTTTTACACCAATTCGGCGATGGTTACCATGGGCGCCACCCTGGCTGCAAAAAAAGGAATCATAGTAACAAACAGTGCCGGTAACGACGGCTCCAACACCTGGCGCTACCTCAGTTTTCCGGCCGATGCCGACAGCGTTTGTACCGTGGCAGCGATAGATACCGCCGGCACCATTGCCAGCTTCAGCAGCTATGGCTACCCCGGAAAACAAAAACCCAATGTGGCATCCGTAGGTTCGGGCACCGTGATCGCCGGCAATTCCGCGCCCACGCTCGGCAACGGCACCTCTTATTCCAACCCCAATATGGCCGGCCTGATCACCTGCTTGTGGCAGGCTTTTCCCCGGTTCAACAACATGAAGATCCTGAATGCCGTGTATGCCAGCAGCAACCGGTTCAGCGCACCCGACAACCGCTACGGATACGGCGTTCCCGATATGAAAGCCGCCTACCGGTCTTTAAAAACAGAAGAGAACCAGCTGCTGTATGGCAGCAACTGGCTCATGGCTGATCCGGCAACGTTTACCGACAGCCTCACCGCCCGTTTTGTAAGCCAGTTCGACGGCACGGCCTCGATCACGCTGCTCAATGCCAGTCAGGCGATAGTGGCCACGCAAACGGTGGCAGTAGAAAACCAGGAGGTATACACGGCAGGGTTTGGCAGCTTGTCGGCACTGCCTGGGGGAAACTACACCCTTCGTTATTCAGACGGAGTGCAGTCGAAAACCATCCAGGTGCAAAAGGCGGCCGTTTTACCGGCGAGTGCATTGCAGGCAACCGCCCACTGGATAAACAAGGAAGTGACCCTAGACTGGTCTACACTCGCCGAGTCAAACACAGGCTATTTTTCCGTGTCGAGAAGCGCGAACGGAACAGATTTCACCCTGCTTGCAAACATCCCGGCAGCCGGCAACAGCCAGCTGGCCAAACAATATTCTTTCCGGGATGCCGAAGCCGGCTCGCTGCAGGCAGGCATCCTGTACTATCAGATCGTCTTATTCGATAAAGACAATAAAAAAACCACGGCCGCAACGATCAAGGTGCTCAACAAAACGGTCAGCAGCGGTCTCCTCCTTTTCCCCAACCCGGCAAGGGGGTCTGTACAGCTGGTGGTCGCTTCGGATCTTGAGCAGCCGGTCACCATCCGCGTGATCAGTCACCTTGGCCAGCTGGTGAAGGAGCAAAAAGCGCGGTTGGTAAGCGGTACAAACACGCTCACGTTCAGCCTGGCGGGGATGGCGAAGGGAGAATACCTGCTCAGCATACAGACAACCGGCCAGACGCTGAGTGAGAAGCTCATGGTTCGCTGACCGGTGACCTTATCTATACAAAAAGGGCAGCCATGTTGCGCATGGCTGCCCTTTTTGTATAGATAAAAGTTTATTTCTTGCCTGTAGCTTTTACATAGCCGTTGAAAGAGACGGGGTCGCGGTTGTTGCTGGTCACCTGCAGCGAAGCGGTTCCGTTATCGTATACGGTCAGCATCATGCGCTGGGTATCGTCGGTTGACTTTGTATTGATGGTAATATCACGGCGTCCCTTTTTCCCGTTTTTGACACTGTATTCCGACTTTGCCGAAGTAAACGTAAGTCCGCCTTCAGCGGGGTTCATGGGAGCCACGTAGGCCCGCCCGAAATAAGGCAGGTTGCTGATGACCGAATCTCCCGACACCCGCAGGTCGTAATAAGAGGTAAGTTGCCGCAGTCCGCCCCTCAACGGTGACATTGTTTGTGCCACGAACACAAAACTTTTTGCATCGAGGCCCGGCTGTACGCTGTTGCTGGTCTCTTTTTTCTGGGCAGCGGCCGGCAGGGTGATGCCGCCAAGCAGCGCCAGGCAACATACAAGCCGGCCGTAGAATCCGATCGCTTTCATTCTGTGATTTTAAATGTTGTCTCCCCGGGAATTTCCGGAGGGATGTTATTTGTAAAACCCGCAAAAAGCGGCCCCGGTTTAATTCATACCGGGGTTACAGTCAGCTTTAACAGTTTATGCAGACACCTGTATGTTGTTCCTGCTTACAGCTTCTTCCTGTTCGATGGATTGTCTTGAACGCAGACAGACCTCATGGATGAACTGCAGTTTTTCGATCACCTGCGGAGGGATCACAAAGGGATAAAGGTCGGGCAGGCCCATGCTGCGGTTGATGCTGTTCATGGCAAAGACCAGGGGGAGCCACATGCTGATGATATCCCGAAAATTTGCCAGGCGGTAAGGATCGGCCTTGATGACGGTGCTGACGCCGGTCGCATCGTGCAGGATACCGGGGTTGATGCTCAGTCCGAATGAATACGCCGTTTCCAGCGTATCGATGATATGGAGATAGTGCGCCCAGGTTTCGGCCCAGTCTTCCCAGGGATGGGTGCTGGCGTAGGTGCTGATAAAATGCTCGTTCCAGTCGGCCGGGGCGCCTTCCTTATAATGTACATTGAGCGCTTCCCCGTAGTCGGCCCTTTCGTCGCCAAACAGATTGCGGTAAGGTTCGAGGCTATCGGTTTTGTCGATCAGGCGGTCCCAGTAATAATGACCTATCTCGTGTCTGAAGTGGCCGAGCACGGTGCGGTAGGCCTCGGCCATGGCGCGCCGCGCCATTTCTCTTTCCACATCGTCGGCTTCCGCAATGTTGAGGGTGATCAGTCCGTTGTCGTGACCGGTCAGGATTTTTTCCTCTCCGTTCTTTTCGTCAGCCATAAAATCAAAGGAAATCCCATGTTCGGGATCTGCTACCTTGCTGACCACGGGCAGCTTCATGCGCAGAAGGCTGTAGATAAGCCGGTGCTTGGCTGATTCGATCACGCCCCAGCGAAGGCGGTGTTCCTGTTTGCTGAGATCGGGGATGGTTTGATTAAGAGAGCAGGCAATGCAAAAACGGTCTTCGGGATTGTCTTCTACGAGCCAGTTACAGACATCGTATGCGTGGTTATCGCAATACCGGTATTTTTTACCGGAGTTATCGTTGAAGAGCGTGTAAATTTCATTGCCGGCTTCAACCAGCGGATAAAGCTGAAGTGTAGCGGCAACGAAGCCGAGTTTATGGCCGCATTTTTCACAGCGGGTATTTTCAAACTGAAGAAGCTGGCCGCAGTTAGCGCATTCAAAAAGTTTCATATAAAGTAATTGGTTCCGAAGCGGGAGATTATTTTAAAGGAAATACTGCCGCAAAGAGCTGCAAGCGCATTGCTGCTGCCCCTGCGGCAAATCTGTTCACGCGTTTGCAAAAATGGAGCCTGACTGCGGCATCCGTTGGTGGAAGTCCGTTCGGCAAGATGTCTTACGTTCAATCAATTGTATACGCCGTCCGGCATTTGGGGCGTTACTATAATTTACGGTCAGTCCTTTTCCGCCCCACCGCAGCCGGCCCTGTCGCCCCACAGTGTAGAAGCGGTTCAACAGGTTGTGAGTAAGGGAGGAACGTCTTCTTTTCCGGGGCTCATCGCAAAAGGGAGTGACGTAACGGTTCGGCATAACCGGGTGGGTTGGAACAGGGGCTTTTTTATGCGGGAAGGGCATGGCATGGAACTTTCAGAGAATAGACGGAGATCTAATTCCCGCACATTATTATGAGAACGAGCATTTTTTTACTGATGATGGTTGCATTTACAGCCTGTTCCTCTTCCAGTCCGCTCACCGTTAATCCCGACAGGGGCAACACGACCACCGGCGGTACGGGTTCGGCCGAAATAACGGAAGGAACGGCCAAAGAAGGCATGAATACCACGCAAACCGGGGTGAAAGGAGATAGCACCCGGATGCGGAAAGACAGTGTACAGTTCAGGCCATGATCCGTTGCAGCACCGAGCTGCTGGGTATTTAAAGGGATCCGCCCGATACCAGCCGTGCCGCCGAGATGGTTTCTTTTTGCACCTCCAGATCCAGGACCTGTTCCATCATACGGGCAAAGGCAAGTTTCCCCAGGTCGTAGCCGTTGGTCTCCACATAGGTGATCTCCGGATAGTAGAGCCGTGGAAAAAATCCGTTGCTGAGTGCCAGCACACCCGTTTGTTCCGGAATCGCCATGTGCATCGACTGTAGACTTTTCATGACACCGGTTAGTATCTCGTCGCTCATGCAAAAAACCGCATCCGGATGGTGTGTACGCCCGTAGTAGGTTCTTACCAGTTCGGCTGCTTCCTGCGGATCGTGTGCGTATTCGACAGACAGGATCACGTCCGACTGTTGCTCCATTTTTTCGAGAAAAGCGGCAAGTCTGCGTCTGGTGATCGACAGGTGTTTGTTCCCGAAGATGGCAAGGATGTTTTTCTTCCTTTTTAAGATCAGGGTCTCTGCTGCGATGGAAGCGGCGTCTGCATCGGCTGTGGTTACCCGTACGAGTGTTTCCTGGTCGGGCACCTTATCGAAGAACACGATCGGTATGTTGGCGTCCTTTAGCCGGTTATACGGTTCGATATCCACTGTATTGGCTGACAGGCAGGCAAAAACGCCGCTGACCCGGTTCTGGCGGCAGATACGGATGTTGTTCTGCTCCACTTCGGTGTCTTCCCCGGTTTGCATGATGAGGAGGGAGTAGCCCTTTTTGCGGCTTTCCTCTTCTACTGAAAAGATAAAGGAATCATAGAAGTAGCGGGAGATGGAAGGCACGATCAGGCCAAAGAGCATGCTGTGCTTGTTGCGCAGGTTGATGGCGTTGATATTCGGCTCGTATTCAAGGGCCAGCGCCAGTTCCATGACCTTCCGTTTGGTAACCGAGGAGATATCAGGATGATCTTTTAAGGCCCGGGACACCGTGGAGATGCTAATGCCCAGTACTTCCGATATCTTTTTCAGGGTGATCGTGTTCATGGCAAAAACAACAACTTAAGAAAAGGCATTTTGTTCACCGCAAACGTTTGCGAAAATGTTTGCACCGGCTCTCCATTGTTTCGGCACAGGAGATTTATTGGCGGATAATGAAATAAAAAATACTTTCATGAAGGAATTGTTAAGAAAGACTTAGTATTTGACACTTTTTGCAACTTTAGTTTTTTTTTATGGTTTTGCAGCATTTGGTACAATATTAATCTCTTATATAACGATACACACGTAAAGATTGCCTGTTATGACGTCTCTTCCCTTTTATAAGCGTAAGTTCTGCAAGGCCTTACCAGGCTTTGCTTCCGGCTTGCCTTACCTCACAGCAGCAAATTTACCATACCAGACTGATCAGGCTTTTTGAGAAACCAGCACACCGGAGGGAAGCATCCACCCGGCCGGCACTTAAGCAACGGAATAGCATTCATTCACACATTGGTAAGCATTAACGATTCGATCTTATGGTAAATAACAGCTTCTACCTCAACTCATCCTGATAAAAACAGGGCCTGCACCGGGCTCTGTAAAGCCATCAAAGAACCCTTATCTATCGTTCCACCGGCAACCATTTCCAAACATTTATAGTTAATTAGAAAATCGGCTCAAGTATGATTATGAAAATATTACTTAAGTTATCTGTCCTGATGACTTTCCTGCTGTTTGTAGCTCCCGCAGTGATGGCGCAAACACCCGTTACAGGTAAAGTCGTCGACTCTTCCGGGGCCGGCATCCAGGGTGTAACCGTTACGGTCAAAGGATCGAAAGCGGCTACACAGACCAATGCCGATGGTGCATTCACCATCAACGCGGCATCCAATGCCACCCTTACCTTTACATATGTAGGGTTTGAATCTGTAACCGAAACCGTAAACGGACGTTCGACCGTTGCTATTACGATGGCGCCTTCTGCCGGCAGCACGATCGGGGAAGTGGTCGTTATCGGTTATGCGGCCGTAAGGAAAAGAGACGTAACGGGTACCGTTACTTCCGTAAAGGCCAAAGACTTCAACCAGGGTGTTATTGCCGCTCCCGACCAGCTTCTGCAGGGAAAAGTAGCGGGCCTCGACATCACCAACAACAGCGGCCAGCCCGGTGCGGCCACTACCATCAAGATCAGGGGTAACAACTCCATCAGGGCAAACAACAACCCCCTCTATGTAGTGGATGGTGTTCCCCTGGATGGCAGAACCGCCCGCCCGAGCCTCAACTTTTCCGCCGGCGGTTTCGGACCCGCTCCCGAATCAAATCCGCTGCTTTACATCAACCCCAACGACATCGCGCAGATAGACGTGCTGAAAGACGCTTCTGCCGCTGCGATCTATGGTTCCAGGGGCGCCAACGGGGTGATCGTGATCACCACCAAAAGGGCTACCCAGAGCGGTACCAAGGTTGAATTCGGGGCCAGCCTCGGCGCTTTTGCCGGGTACATGAAAAAACCCAAAGTGCTCGATGCCAGTGAATTCAGAGGCGCGCTCAAAAAATACCACCTCGATACCCTGGCCGTATCGCTCGACCATGGCGGTAATGAGGATGCGCTGAAAGCCATTACCTCCAACGCGCTTACCCAGAACTACAACCTGGCGCTGAGCGGCGGCAACGAGAACGGCAAGTTCCGCGCCTCTTTCCTCGGCTCCAAAACAGCCGGTTTTATCAAGAAGACCGATCTCACCAAATACCTCGGTAATTTCACGGGTTCTTATAAATTCCTCGACAAACGCTTGTCCATCGACTTCGGTCTCATTGCAGGTCATACGACAGAGCACATGGGCCTGATCAGTAACACCGCGGGTGCTGCCGGTAACCTGATGAGCTACGCGCTCAACTGGAACCCGACCGCTCCTTTTTACCAGAGCAACGGGCTGTACAACCTGAATTACAATTCAGTGCCCAATCCGCTGTCTGTTATCGACGGGTTCGACGATGTGGCTGATGTGAACGTTTTCCTGGGTAATATCTCGGCTTCTTTCAAAATCCTGAACAACCTGGAGTATAAGTTCCTGGTTGCGGTGAACCATGGTAACGGCACCCGCAATTCAAACATCGGCGGCTGGGTTGATCCGCTGCAGGATATCACCGGAAAAGGGATTGCAGCCATCTCGCATGCGCAGCTGACCTCGCAGACCTACACCCACACGCTGAACTACAACACCAAATTCGGCGACAAGATCAACTTCAGCGCCTTGGCCGGCTACGAATACTGGACAACCAGCTACTCCAACAACACCCTGGGTGCAGTTGGTTTCAACACCAACCTGAGCCAGAGCAACCGGATACCGATCCTTTATACCAGCTTGTTCCAGAACGCCGTTTCCCAGCTGCCGCTGACCACCACGGTTGATCCCAAAACAGATATCCAGTCGATATTCGGCAGGGTAAATCTCGGCTTCTCCGAGAAATATCTCCTCACTGCCACGCTTCGTGCCGACGGATCAAATAAATTCGGCCGCAATAATAAATATGGTTACTTCCCGTCAGTGGGTGCCAAATGGCTCATCAGCAGCGAAGAGTTCATGAAGAACAGCAATGTATTCAGCAACCTCGGCCTGCGTGTTTCATACGGCATCACCGGTAACCAGGAATTTCCGGCAGGCGCTTCCCTGGAGCAGTTTACATCCGGAGCCTACAACGCCATCGGACAGAGCAACGTAGCTAACCCGAACCTGAAATGGGAGAAGACTTCTTCTTACAATTTCGGTCTCGACTATGGCTTCGCAAAGAACAAATTCGTGGGATCCATCGATTACTATTATAAAAATACCACCAACCTCCTGTTCCAGAGCACTGCCATCCAGCCGGCTCCTGCTTCTATTTTCTTCATCAACTTGCCGGCGAACCTGATCAACCAGGGTATTGAATTCTCGATCGCAGGGAACGAACTGGTTTCCACCAAAAATTTCGGACTGGACGCCAGCTTCAACATCGCCTATAACAAGAACCTGCTGAAAAAATTCGCCCAGGCCCAGATCCAGACCGCCCAGGTGAGTGGCAACGGTGTATCCGGAGCCCTGGCCCAGGTGATCGCAAATAACTATCCGGTCAATGAATATTACCTGAAACCGTTCGGCGGCTTCTCACAGACCGGCCAGCAGGTGATCGGCGACAACCCGGTATATGCGGGCGATCCGAATCCGCATGTGATCATGGGCTTCAGCAGTACCTTGCGGTATAAAAAACTGGCATTCACTTTCAATGCGAGCGGCGCATTCGATTACCTGATCTACAACAATACGTTCAACACAATTACCAACATTAGCCAGATCGGCAAAGGACAGAACATCGCCTATTCGAACCTGAGCACCACCGAAGCATACAACAGCGGTGTGGCCGCTTCCACCCGTTACCTGGAGAAAGGTAACTTCCTGAAGCTGCGCAACGCATCGTTCAGCTATGCCTTTGGTGATATCGGACAATATTTCAAAAATCTGAACGTGTTCGTAAGCGGTACCAATCTGTTTGTACTGACCAAATTCACCGGTTTCGATCCGGAAGTGAATGTTGACAAAAGCAGCAATAACTACCCTTCGAGAAACATGGAGTATATTCCTTATCCTACACCCCGGATCATATCCTTCGGCTTTAACACAGGTTTCTAAACTGATAAAATAACATGAACATGTCAAGAAATAAAAATATTGTGATCGGTTCCCTGCTGGCCCTATCCGTTGCCGGATGTACCAAGCTGGATCAGAACCTCAACAGCGCGCTGACCAGTACGCAGGCGGCCAATGCACTGGGAGCCAACGGAACGGCCCTCCTTCTTTCAACAGCTTATACCGACTTGGGTGTTCCCTATTCGGATATGGGTAACATTTTTGCCCTCGAGGAAGTGACCACCGATGAGTGCCTGGTGCCTACCCGTGGCGGCGACTGGGACGATAACGGAAAATGGCGCGCCCTCCACCAGCATACCTGGTCGGTAGACGGGGTAGATGTTTTCCTCGGCCAGTTCAACGCCCTCAACAAGGCCAACTTCGATGCCACCAACGTACTCGCCTTCAACCCCAGTCCTGCGCAGGCTGCGGAGGCCCGTTTCATCCGCGCGCTCGCACTTTACCAGCTGCTCGACCTGTATGGCCAGTATCCTTTCCGCAATCCCGGCGACAATCTGCTGAACGCCCCGAAGGTGCTCAGAGGTGATTCGGCGCTTACTTTTATCATCAGCGAGCTGACGACCATTCTGCCTACGCTGAGCGCCAGCAGCCCGATCTATACGGCCAGCCCGGATGCAGCCCGCGTTCTGCTGATGAAATGTTACCTCAACCGCGGTGCCTTCGCCAACAGGGCCACGCCTACTTTCGCCGATGCCGACATGCAGCAGGTGATCACGCTCGGTACCACCATCATCAACAGCAAAAAATACGATTTTACCCCCAATTACTTCGATAATTTCAGCGTCGACAACGGCACGAAATCGACCGAAGGCATCTTTGCCTACCGCAACGCTTCCGGTGTAACCGTGAACAACTCCGGTATCCACAACAGGTGGTGGCCTACGCTCCATTACAACGAAGGTCTTCCGGGTGGTATCGGCGGATGGAATGGATTCTCCACTGTAGCCGATTTTTATAACATGTTCGGCATTACCACCACGCCTACGCAGACCCCTGCAGACACCGCCCTCGACAAACGCCTTGGCGGCCGGTTTTATGCCGGCAGTACCAATATTTCCGGGCTTCGTCCGGGTATCCTGGTCGGACAGCAATATGACGCAGCCGGCACTCCGCTGAAAGATAGAAAAGGCAACAACCTCAGCTATACACCCAACGTTTCGCCCGACCTCAAGGAAACCGGTACCAACCTGGAAATCACCGGTCTCCGTGCCGTGAAATACGTCCCTGACTACACTGCCAATCTTGCCAACTACGGCAACAGCAGATCCGGGAACTGGCTGATGCTTTTCCGCTATCCCGATGTGGTACTGATGGTTGCTGAAGCCAAGATGCGTGCCGCTGCTGCCGACAACGCCGGCGCCCTTGTAATGGTGAACAGCCTCCGGGCCGCCCGTGGCGCCTCCGCCCTTACCAGCAGCATGACACTGGTAAACACCACGAACACGTATGCTCCCAACACCCTGCTGGCTGAAAGAGGCCGCGAAATGTACTGGGAAGGCGTGAGAAGGACCGATCTCATCCGCTTCGGTGTATTCACCAAAGCATGGGCTTACAAAGCTGCGAGCGATCCCAAATACCTGGTGTTCCCCATCCCGACCCAGGCGCTTGCTGCCAATCCTAACCTGAAGCAGAACGGCAACTACTGATCCTATTCAACGATCTTTTCAAAGGGCTGTCTCCTCATCGGGACAGCCCTTTTTTGATCCGGTCCGTGAGCACCTTCTTCCGGTTTCTATTGACGAAGCGTTCACTTTTCTTTTGACCTATCCTCGTTATATTTACAGCAATAAAATTTTTGTAAATTATTTTGAGCCGGCCCATCACTAATTGGATCTCATCTCCCGCACGATTGTTTCCGCCAGCCACGCAACATCCTGATTTCCTGTATCAATCTTTTCAGGACAGAACGCTTTTTCTGCTGGCATTTATTTTTATTTGTCTTTCATCCTGCAAAGAGAAAAAAGCCGACACGCTTTTTGAGCTGCAGGACCACACCGGCATCGATTTTACCAACAACGTGCAGGACGGGCCAAAGGAGAACACGTTCCTCTTCCGCAATTTTTACAATGGCGGCGGCGTGGGCATCGGCGACATCAACAACGACGGTCTGGCCGACGTATTCTTCACCTCCAACGCCGGCGACAACAAGCTGTATCTCAACAAAGGCGATTTTAAATTTGACGACATCACAACGGCTTCGGGTATACGCCAGGACAGCATGTGGAGCACCGGCGTCAGTTTCGTGGATGTGAACAACGACGGCTGGCTCGATATCTACGTGTGCAGCTCCGGGCATATGTCGACCGGGCGGCGCACCAACAAGCTTTACATCAACAACCACAACCTTACGTTCACCGAATCGGCGGCTGCTTACGGCCTCAACATTTCCGGGTACTGCACCCAGGTCTCTTTTTTCGATTATGACATGGATGGCGACCTCGATATGTTCCTGATCAATAACAGCCCGATCCCCGTGAACCAGCTCAATTATTCCAGCCGGCGCGACCTGTTTGAATCGGAATGGCCGGTGCTGCCGGCGCTGAAAGGCGGAGGCGACCACCTGTATCGCAATGACAACGGACATTACAGCGAAGTGACGAAAGCGGCCGGCATCCATGGCAGCCTCATCAGTTTCGGGCTGGGAGTATCGGTGGCAGACGTGAACGGCGACAACTGGCCCGATGTGTATGTGTCGAACGATTCGTACGAGCGCGATTACCTGTACATCAACCAGAAGAACGGCACCTTCCGCGATGAGACGGAGCAATGGTTTCAGCATACCAGCTTCTCTTCGATGGGCACCGATATCGTAGACATCAACAACGACGGCTATCCCGACATGTTCACCACCGACATGCTTCCTTATACCGATTTCCGGCTCAAGACCACCGGTTCCTTCGACAACATAGACCTGTACCGGAGCAAGATCAAGGCAGGGTTGTATCATCAGTATGTACAGAACTGCCTGCAGCTGAACAACGGCGCCGGCAAGTTTTCCGACATCGCCTTTTACAGCGGCGTGGAAGCCACCGACTGGAGCTGGGGCGCCCTTATGTTCGACGCCGACAACGACGGATGGAACGATATCTACGTGTGCAACGGCGTAGCCCGCGACCTTACCAACCTCGACTTCATGGACTTCTTTGCCAACAAGGTGAATCAGCAGATGATGCTCAACGGCAAAAAAGAAAGCGTGGAAGAGCTGGTAAAGAAGATCCCGCTGACACCCCTGCCCAACAAGGCATTCCGCAACAACCACAACCTCACTTTCTCGGAAATACAACCCGACTGGGGCCTCGACCAGCCTTCTTTCTCGAACGGGGCCGCCTATGGCGATCTCGACAACGACGGCGACCTCGACCTGGTGGTCAGCAACATCAACCAGCCGGCTTTCGTGTACCGCAACCGGAGCTCCGAACAGAAAAGATCGAACTTCGTGAGCATCCTGCTCAAAGGAACGGATAAGAACCGGTTTGCCATCGGCAGCCGGATAAAGGTGTTTGCCGGCGGCCAGGTGCTTACCCGCGACGTGGTGCCCACCCGCGGCTTCCAGTCTTCTATCGACTACAAAAACCCGATCGGCATCGGAACTGCGTCGCGCATCGATTCCATCGTAATAACCTGGCCAAACCGCACCCGATCCGTATTCCGGGATGCCGCGATCAACCAGCTGCATCTTTACGGGCAGCCTGCCACCGCCCCGCTGGCCGATACGGCTGCAACCCTTGCCAGGCCGCTGTTGGAAGCGGTCGGCACCACGCTGGAGAAACACCGGGAAGATGACTACGTCGATTTTTACCAGGAACGGGAAGTCCCGGAAATGCTTTCCCGCCAGGGACCGAAGGCGGCAACGGCTGATGTGAACGGCGACGGGCTGGAGGACCTGTATATCTGCGGCGGTACCGGACAGGGCGGCCAGCTTTACCTGCAGCGCAACGGCGGCTTTGTACGCAGTCCGCAGAAAGCCTTTGAACAGTTTGCCGACTTTGAAGATGTGTCGGCCGTTTTCTTCGACGCCGATGGCGATGGCGATGCCGACCTGGCCGTGGGTTCGGGCGGTAACAGCCACAGCGCCGGCAGCCGCGAACTGCAGAACCGCTTTTACCGCAACGACGGCCTCGGCAACTTCACGCTCGATGCGGAAGCGTTGCCCAACAGCGGCATGAACAACGCCGTTCTCGTGGCAGGCGACTTCGATGGCGACGGCGACCCCGACCTGTTTGCAGGCAGCAGAAGCATGCCGCAGATCTATGGCGTTACGCCTCAGAGTTACATACTGATGAACGACGGAAAAGGAAAGTTTACCGATATCGGCCCTTCCCATAACCAGGACCTTGCCTTTGCGGGCATGATCACCGGCGCTCTCTGGACGGACATGACCGGCGATGGGAAGAACGAGCTGGTGATCGTGGGCGAATGGATGGCTCCGCGCATGTTCGGCTTCCAGAAAGACCGCTTCGTTGAAATAAAGACAGACCTGGGCAACCGGGATGGCTGGTGGCAAACCGTGGCAACGGCAGACCTGAACGGCGACGGAAAAAAAGACATCATCCTCGGAAACATCGGAGAGAATTTCTACCTGCATCCCGACCTGCAGCACCCGGTAAAGATCTGGGTCAGCGACTTCGATCACAATGGGTCAACCGACAAGATCCTGACGAGGTCGATCGACGGCAAAGACATGCCCGTGTTCCTGAAAAGGGATATGGAAGACCAGTTGCCGGTACTGAAAAAACAGGCGCTCAAACACGGCGACTTCGCCACCAAAAGCGTGCAGGAACTGTTGCCTGCAGAGGAGCTGGGAAAAAGTGTACAGAAGCAGTTCAATGATCCTGTTTCCTGCGTCGCCATCAACCTGGGGAACGGCCATTACAAAATTCAGCCGCTGCCTGTTCCGGTGCAGTTCTCTTCCGTAAACGCAATTCTTACCAAAGACATCAACCACGACGGTGCGCCCGACCTGATCATGGGCGGAAACAACTTCAGTTTTCTGCCCCAGTTCTGCCGGCTGGATGCCAGTTACGGCCATGTGCTCATGAACGATGGCAAGGGAAATTTCACCTGGCTCCCTCCCGCTCAAACGGGCCTTGAGATACGCGGCGTGATCCGGGATATCTGCGAGCTGAAGCTGGGCGGGGCTGACCGGATCCTGTTCCTGCAAAACGACGATGCTCCCTTGGTATACCGGATGAGCGATTCCGGCGCTGTTGAGAAAAAAAGACCGGCCTATTCTTTCTCCCAAAAAATGCAGACAAAATAATGAGGAAGGCGGTGCAACCGGGGAACTGGACAAGCTGGGTGTGGGTGCTGCTGTTAATTTGCGGCTGCCGCGAAACGGCGCCGAAGCCGCAGCTTTTTGAACTTATGACGGCGCAGAAGACAGGCCTCAACTTTACCAACAAGCTCACGCCTACCCCTGTCTTCAACATGTTCCACTACATGTATTTCTACAACGGCGCAGGCGTGGGAGCAGGTGATTTCAACAACGACGGACTGATCGACGTTTTTTTCGCAGGCAACCAGGTGCCCAACCGGATCTTTCTGAACCAGGGCAGGCTGCAGTTCAAGGATGTAACCGCTGAAGCCCGCATGCCTAGGGATACCGGCTGGTCGACCGGGGTATCGGTCGTAGACATCAACAACGACGGACTGCTGGATATTTACATCTGCCGGATCGGCGATTTTGAGGTGCTGCACAGCCGCAACCAGCTGCTGGTATGCACCGGCATCGACGCTGCGGGCGTACCCATGTACAAGGAAGCGGCGGCTGAATACGGCCTGGATTTTTCCGGGTTCAGCACCCAGGCGCTTTTCTTTGATTACGATGGTGACGGCGACCTTGACTGCTTTCTCCTGAACCATTCCGTTCACCAGAACGGCTCATTCTCCGAACGCAAGAATTTTCTTGGTACCTACAGCGCGCTCTCCGGCGACCGCCTTTTCCGGAACGACGGTGGCAGGTTCACCGATGCAACGCGCGAGTCGGGCATCAACAGCTCCGCCATCAGCTATGGCCTGGGTGTAACCGCCTCGGATATCGATCTGGATGGCTATCCTGATTTGTACGTTGGAAACGATTTTCATGAAAACGACTACCTCTATATCAACCAGCACAACGGCACGTTCAAGGATGAGCTGACAGACAAGGTGATGCATACCAGCCAGTACAGCATGGGCGTGGATGTGGGGGATATCAACAACGACGGCTATCCGGACATTATTTCAATGGATATGCTGCCTGCCGATCCGTACATCCTGAAGCGGTCGCTGGGGGAAGATGAGTACAATGTTTTCAACCTGAAAAGGAGTTTTGGATACAACTACCAGTACACCCGCAACAACCTGCAGCTGAACCGGCGCAACGGCATGTTCAGCGAAACCGGTTTGTATTCGGGCGTGTATGCCACCGACTGGTCGTGGGCCCCGCTGTGGATGGACTTCGACAACGACGGACTGAAAGACCTGTTTATATCGAACGGCATACCAAAACGGCTCAACGACATGGATTATATCAACTATGTTTCGAACGAGGAGATCCAGGAAAAGCTGCGCACCAACCGCATGGAAGACAAGGACATGACGCTGATAGACAAGTTCCCGCAGATCAAGCTGCCCAACCGTTTTTTTAAAAATACCGGCGATGTATCTTTTCAGGATGTGAATGACCAGGTGACCGGCGACCTGCCCACCTACTCTAACGGGGCTGTATATGCGGATTTCGACAACGACGGAGACCTCGACATCATAGTGAACAATGTAGACGACCCGGTGATGCTGTACCGCAACAACACGAATGAGCAAAACCGCAAGCCGAGCCTGGAGCTCAACCTGCAGGGCGCGCCGGCCAACAGGAATGCCGTGGGTGCCAAGGTGATCGTGTTTGCAGGCAGCAGCATCCGGACGTATGAAAAGTTTGGGACGCGCGGGTTCCTGTCGGGCATGGAAACGCCGGTGCATGTGGGTCTTGCAGGCACAAAAGCAGATTCCATCCTGGTAGTATGGCCCGATAACAGTTATCAGCCCGTTTCCTGGAAAGCCACCGGCAAGCTTACCGTTTCCTATAAACCCGGCCTTCCGAAATTTGACTACCGCACCCTGGCAGCCCGCAGTCCGAACCCTTCGCTGCCGGTAACGGACATCACAAAAGAGACCGGTCTTGCCTACCTGCATGAAGAGAACCAATTCAACGAATTCGACCGCGACCCACTCGTGCCGCATATGATGTCGCGCGAGGGGCCTGCACTCGCTACGGGCGATGCGAACGGAGACGGACTGGAAGATGTGTTCATCGGTTCGTCAAAGGAATTTCACAAAGCCCTGTTCCTGCAAACGGCCGGCGGCCGCTTTGAAAAGAGCCAGCAGCCGGCATTCGATCTCGACAGCATGTCGGAAGACGTGGATGCCTGCTGGGCGGATGTGAACGGAGATCATGTGCCCGACCTGATCGTGGCCAGCGGCGGCAATGAATATTACGGACAGGATGAAGAGCGGATGCCACGGGTATATCTCAACGATGGCAAAGCGCATTTCTCGAAACTGACGAACGCATTCAGCGGGGTCTTTCTCACCGCTTCCTGCGTGGCGGCGAATGATTTTGACGGCGACGGTGATGTGGATCTCTTTATTGGCGGCCGCACCGTGCCGTGGGAATACGGGCAGATGCCGGTATCATACCTGTTGCAGAACGACGGAAGCGGTCACTTCACGGATGTCACGGAGAAGTGGAACCGCGATCTGCCGCATGCGGGTTTCGTGACCGGAGCCATCTGGTGCGATATCGACCACGACAAACGGCCCGACCTGGTCGTTACTGCCGAATGGGGCGGCGTGGATGCTTACCTGAATAAAAAGGATGGCTTCACCCGCAAGCCGCTGACGGACAAAAAAGGCTGGTGGAACTTTGTGCTGCCCTGCGATGTGAACGGCGACGGAAATATTGATTTCATTGCCGGCAACCTGGGACTGAACAGCCGGCTGAAAGCTTCGGAAAAAGAACCGGTGCGGATGTATTACGAAGACTTTGACGACAACGGAAAAAAGGACCAGGTGCTTACGTATTACCTTAACGGGCAGGAAATGCCGTTTGCGAACAAGGACGAGCTGCAGCGGCAGATGCCTTTTCTCAAAAAGAAGTTCCTGTACGCGGAAGATTTTGCGAAGGCAAGTCTCACCGATATTTTTACCGGCGCCAAGCTGGAAGGGGCGCAGGTGCTGACAGCGGATTATTTCTCCAATGCGCTGCTGCTGGCCGACGGTCATGGCGGTTATACCACACAGGCCCTGCCCTGGGAGGCACAGCTTTCGTGCTATCGTGATGCGGCCATAGTGGATGCCAACGGCGACCACCTGCCCGACATCCTGCTGGGCGGCAATTTCTACGAGAACAATATCCAGCTGGGCCGCAACGATGCCGATTTCGGCACGGTGCTCCTCAATGCGGGTGGCGGCCGCTTCACCGCCAGCTCCCTGAACGGCCTGGCCATCCGCGGACAGGTCCGCAAGATTCGCCCCCTCACGCTCGCCGGCAAACCCGCCTGGGTGCTGGCCCGCAACAACGACAGTGCGATGGTGATCCGGTTCGGGCCGGGGAAATAACGACGTTGATACCTTCCAAGTAAGGGTGATTCCCTCCTATTCTCCCAGGTCAAGTCATATATTTTTGAGGCAGATACCAGAGATTTATTTTGTAAATTTGAAACAACAGCAATATGGCCAGTGTAACTTCCATAGATTTATTTAATGCCCTGAAACCTAAAATCGGGGAAAAGGAGGCACAAATGCTTACTGAATTTGTAGAGCACAAAACTGATGATATCTTTACCCGGATAAAGGCAGAACTCGCTACAAAAGAAGATATATTAAGTTGGAAGGTTGCGACAAAAGAAGATCTTGCAAGTTGGCAAACTTCAACGAAAGAAGATCTTGCAAACTGCCAAGCTGCGACAAAAGAAGATATCGCAGGTTGGCAAGCTGCAACGAAAGAAGATATTGCTAAGCTTGACGTGAAAATATCTGAAACCAAATCCGAACTGTTGAAATGGATGATTGTGCTTTTAACACCACTTTATCTCGGCTTTGTTCTTTCGGTGATAAAACAATTCTTCTAGCCTACGGTATATACGACGGATGATACACTTTCACGCGAACATGCATACTATCCTTCGCCGTGCGCGGATAAGACAACATTTTTTCATATTCGATGGCGACCGCTGAAATACGGTGATCCTGCATGAAGGCCTCGATCGCCTTATGAATGGCGCCGATGTTTTTATAGTCGCCTTCATACTCTCCTACCACAATATGCGCCTTGGGCATCGTCATGATGCGCATGGGTGACTTTACTTCCAAAAAGCGGGTGATCGAATAGCCGGCGATCACTTCCACTGAATCCGGATGACTCGAATCCACATACATCATCCGCTCGGCACGACCTGTGTAATGAACCGAATCGAGGTAGCGGCGCAGCAGCGTATAAGTTCTCACCACGCCCGCCTGCAGGCTGTCTTTCGGAACCATTGTATTTTTTACCAGCACAAACGTGTCCACGATCGGCTCCACGCTGATGCGGAACCCGTAATATTTCATCGGATCTTCGAGCCTGCTTTTCAGCGCCTGCAGCAGCTCGGACGGGCGATATGCATGCCGCCCGAATACGGCAGCCAGACAATCGTTTACGGCTGTTTTGAGATAGGAGAGCTTTTTCCATTGCACGGTACTTACCGAATCGTATGTGGCCGGGATCACCGTGACCACATCATACACGCTCTTGTTCCGCTCTGTGACCACGATGGAAAGCAGCTCTTTGGAATCGAGGCGGTATTCCGTATTGCCGGCCCGGAACAGGGTGTCGCCGATCACCTCGCCCCTTTCTGAATCGGGCCACCAGTATTGCCACTGTTCAAGATGATTGACCTGCTCCAGCGTTTTTGCATAAGGCAGCCGGATGGTGATGTCGGCCGTTGTGGTTACGGGTATGGGAAGAAAATATACAATTATGAGAAGCAGGATCACGCCCGCTATCAGCAACCGTTTCGTACGATGAACCTTCATGAAAAGTACAGATTTTATTAAGCGACACCGATCACCCCAGCACCGCCATCCGGAAAACTGACCGGCATACTGGAAGAGGGATCGGGCTTGTTCATCCGGCAAACTTAAGCAAAGCAGGGTAAGCACCAGTCCACTTTCCTCTTTTAACAAATCAAAGACCTGGAAACAAATCCAGCCGCCGTATGTTTGAGCTGTTGATCACTTTTCTCCGTTTTAATCACTATCATTACGGCACGTAAAATCATTCTCCTGCTATTTGCGAAACCAATGAAAGCCTGTCCCCGTTCATACTTCAACGAAACCAGCATGAAGCCAATCATCACCATTTTGAGCGTCCTTGCTTTCCTGCATGCAACGGCGCAGACCATAGACCCATGGAAGATCGCAGCGGCGAAGATCGATCCTTCCAACTATTACGGCGTAACCGTTGCCAATGGCATGATCGGCATTGTGTCTTCCCCCGAACCCTTTAAGATCAAGGACGTTGTGCTGGCCGGTGCATATGACCTGTATGGCCGCGGAAGGGTCAGCAATTTCCTGCGCAGCTTCAACCTGCTGAACATGAACATGGACATCGACGGCAACAGGATCCAGGCTTCCAACGTGAACAATATGAAACAGGAGCTCGACATGCGCGGCGCTTCTTTCACCACTTCTTTCGATTATGGCGACAAAGCCACGGTTACCTATACCTACTATTCGCTTCGCCATCTTCCCTTCACCGTATTGTCCGACATCAGCGTCACTGCCCGCAAGGAGATCAGCATCACCGCCAGCAGCGTGATGGAAGCGCCCGACGCCCTGCGCGACGTGGAAAATTATTACAACGAGATCGACCGCCCGCACGTAACCATCAGCCTGCTTACTTCGCAGGCGAAAAGTCCGACCGGCAAGCTGCTCATGTGCGCCAGCAACTCGTTTCTTTTCAGTGAAGCGCATGGCAGCGAACCCCGCGTGATCCACGAGATGTGGGACAACAACATGCACCTGATGAAATTTACGCGGCAGCTGAAAGCCGGCGAAACCTACCGCTTTTCCATCGCCGGTTCTTCCATCACTTCGGCCCACCATGAAGATCCGCTCAACGAAGCGGAACGCCTCACCATCTATGCCAAGCTCGAAGGCCGCGACCGCCTGCTGCAGTTTCACCGCAAAGCATGGGACAGTTTATGGAAAAGCGATATCCAGATCGAAGGCGACCCGCAGTCGCAGCAGGATGTGCACAGCATGATGTACCACCTGTATTCCTTTGTGCGGGAAGGCACTGCCTTCTCCCCTTCTCCCATGGGACTGAGCGGACTGGGCTACAACGGCCATGTGTTCTGGGATGCGGAACTGTGGATGTACCCGGCCTTGCTGGTGCTGCACCCCGAGCTCGCAAAAAGCATGATCGAGTACCGGTTCGAGCGGCTGGAAGCCGCCCGGCGCAATGCGTTTGCCAATGGTTTCAAAGGCGCCATGTACCCCTGGGAAAGTGCGGCTTCCGGCGTGGAGGAAACACCGGTGTGGGCCCTGAGCGGCCCCTTCGAACACCATATCACCGCCGACGTGGCGCTCGCCGCCTGGAACTACTACCTGGTGACCGGCGACAAACAGTGGCTCCGGGAAAAAGGCTGGCCTATCCTGAAGGCTACCGCCGAATTCTGGGCCTCCCGGGTGGAGCGCAACGGACCCGGTAAATACGAGATAAAAAACGTGGTGGCTGCGGATGAGTGGGCGGAGAATGTAGACAACAACGCCTTTACCAATGCCGCCGCCAAAGCCAACCTGCGCTATGCCACCGAAGCGGCCCGCCAGCTGGGCGAAAAAGCCGATCCCGACTGGGAAACGGTGGCGGCGAATATTCCGATCCTGAAAATGGATGATGGCGTAACGAGAGAGCATGGTTCTTACAAAGGCGAAGGCATCAAACAGGCCGATGTGAACCTGCTGGCCTATCCGCTCAAAGAGATCACCGATATAGGCCAGGTTAAAAAAGACCTGGCCTATTATGAAACGCGCATTCCCGACGCGGGTACGCCGGCGATGACGCAGGCAGTATTTACGCTGCTGTATGCGCGGCTGGGCAACCGGGAGAAAGCATGGCACTGGTTCAAAGAATCGTATGAGCCCAACCTCAACGCTCCTTTCCGCGTGATCGCGGAAACGAAAGGCGGCACCAATCCCTATTTTGCCACGGGGGCCGGCGGCATCCTGCAATCGGTGCTGATGGGTTTTGGCGGACTCGATATTATGCCTACCGGAATACAACAGGTGAAAACGGTGCTGCCGCAGCAATGGAAAAGCCTGACCCTTACCGGCATCGGGCCGCAGAAGAAGACGTTTATCGTTAAATAATTCGCTATTTTTATCATCCCGACCGGCCCCGCCGGTGATAAGATTGAAGCAGCTGGCCACCATATTGTTCTGTACCATCGTACTTTTTAACCTGGGCGGGTACCGGCTGGTCACGGGTTACCTGCAGCACCGCGCCAACTGCGAACTGGAACAGCGGCTCGATCAGCGGCAATACAACGATGCCGATCTCCTGTCTATCAAAACTCC
Organism: Chitinophagaceae bacterium; assembly: GCA_965200945.1. Lineage (GTDB taxonomy): Bacteria > Bacteroidota > Bacteroidia > Chitinophagales > Chitinophagaceae > JADCRZ01. The sequence continues at coordinate 5,547,872 of OZ241749.1, read as the reverse complement.
CCTGAACCTGCCTTACTATGGCTCCTCACCTGGCTTTGAACGTGTGAATGGCGAACTATCGGTGAAAGGAGTCGTTTACAAATATGTGAAACGCCGGGTATACCATGATACCCTGGAAGTGCTTTGCATCCGCGACGCTAAAAGGACGGGTCTGCAACAGGCCCGCGAAGATTTTTATGCCCTGAGCAACGGCCTGGCAGCACATACCAGAAAACCTGTTTCTGCCCTTGCCGTAAAACCGCTTTTTTTTGACTACTGCCAGTTTGCAAAGTCATTCGACTTTGCATTGGATTCACTTCTCCTGAAACATACCTCACGCCACATTGCAACGCATGGCGCCCGTACTGGCCAAGTGTTGGAAGAACCGCCCGAAGTATAGCTGTGCGGAATACCGGCTCTGCCTTCCATCATTATTTTTGTGAAGAACAGCCTGTTTTATGGATCCGCATACCGCTTTCAATTATTGTCCGTTATATTAATCTTTACGTCGGACCCGATACCAGCATTGATCTTGTAACCGGGGTACCTGCAAAGCGTAGGGTCCGTTTCCATTACCATTTTCTTATATGAATAAAGTTCTTTGTTTCAGTGTGCTGCTGCTCTCGCTTGTATCGTGCAGGCACAAAGATTATACTGTCTTCACCCATGATCCCGACCTGTATTCGAAAACAGTGTATGAGCTCAACAACGTGGTCATGGGCAACAATTTTCCGCCGGTTGTGGCTTCCCGCAACTACACGTACGCCGCCATTGCGGGCTATGAAGTGATGGCAGCTGCTTTTCCAAAACAATACCGTTCCCTGGCCGGACAGCTCAACGGGCTCGATACGGTTAAACTGAGTAAAGACACCGCCGGAGTCGATTATGAATTTGCCGCCATACTGGCATATTGTAAAGTGGGCGAGGCCGTCACGTTTCCCGAAGGCAGCTTGCAGGAGTATGTGAGCAAGATAGAACAGCAGGCCAGGGAAGCCGGCATGAACGATCACATCCTCACGCAATGCGACCAGTATGCGGATACGGTGGCGAAATCCATCCTCAAATGGAGTGCAAAAGACAATTATAAGCAAACCCGCAGTTCGGTAAAATTTACGGTGATCGATACGCCGGGCCGCTGGGTGCCCACTCCGCCCATGTATGCGCCGGCCGTGGAGATGCACTGGGCAGAGATCCGCCCCATGGTGATGGACAGCGCCACCCAGTTCAGGGTGCCTGCGCCACTCACGTTCGACATAAAAAACAAGAACAGCGAATACTACCATCAGGTAATGATGATCAAGACGGCGATCGACAGCCTCACCCCCGAGCAGAAACACATCGCCGAGTTCTGGGACGACAACCCCTTCAAGCTCAATGTGAGCGGGCACGTGATGTTCGGCACCAAGAAATTTTCGCCGCCGGGCCACTGGATGAGCATCGTAGGCATTGCCTCGCAGGAAGCAAAAGCCGATTTCGGCACTACCGTGTACGCGTATGCGAAAACATCCATTGCGATGTTCGACGCCTTCATTGAATGCTGGCAGGCCAAATACAGCTACAATACCGTAAGGCCCGAAACGGTGATCAACCGCTACATCGATCCCGACTGGCACCCCTTGCTGCAAACACCTGCTTTCCCGGAATATACCTGCGGTCATTCCACCACTTCTTCTGCCGCGGCGGAGGCGCTTACCAGCGTATACGGCGATAAGCTGGCCTATACCGACACCACGGAAATGGAGTTCGGCATAAAGAGCCGCTCCTATTCCTCGTTCCGGGCGGCTGCAGAGGAAAACAACTGGGCCCGCTTCTACGGCGGCATCCATTTTCACCATTCCTGCATCATCTCTACGGAGTTTGGCCGCAAGGTGGGCGATTATGTTACAGACAAGCTGGTGATGAAGAAAGGCACGTAGAGAGTTGTCGGAACCTGGATGAACGGGATATGAAGAGATTACACTGGGGGCCACTTTGATCCAGATCATCAACCCTTACGACAATCCGAAGTATCGGCGCCATCCAGGTTCAGACAATGCCCAATCAAAAATCCCTGCTGAAAATACTGGAAGGAATGAATAAATATCCCTACACTTGTTCTGTCTAAAGCGCTCCTGCATATGAAAGTCAAAATCCTGTTTTTGTTGATCCAACTCAGTATTATGGCAGCTTACAGCCAGATGCCCCTCCCGCCCGACAAAATCTACGGACAGCTTTTTAAAGACGTGCAGATGCAGCGCATCTTTCCGGATGGCAAGACCTTTGTCGACTGCGTGCCCCGGCGTGATGCCGAAGCCATAGTGGCCGATTATATGAAAAAGCCGGCCGCGCAACGTTCCAAAATTTTTCTGCAGGAATTCGTGAAAGACAATTTTACCGTGCCCGTGCCTCCGGCCGTCACCGACCTCAATGAAAAGAACCGCAACGTCGTCAACCACATCAAAAATCTCTGGTCCGTTTTAAAACGGCCGGCCGACAAACCGGAACCCGGCAGTTCCAGGCTTCCCCTGCCCTATCCGTATATCGTGCCGGGAGGCCGGTTTCAGGAGATCTATTACTGGGACAGCTATTTCACCATGCTGGGCCTCGAAGAAAGCGGCGAATGGAAAACGCTGGAGAACATGGTCAAGAACTTTGCGCACCTGATCAATACGTACGGACATATTCCCAACGGCAGCCGCACCTATTACCTCAGCCGCTCGCAACCGCCTTTTTTTGCGCTGATGGTCGACCTGCTGGCCGCGCACAAGGGAGCATCGACGTATACAGAATACACCGGTGTGCTGCAGAAAGAATGGGATTACTATATGGACAAGACCGCGCCGACAAAACATGTCGTAACCATGCCCGATGGAAGCACCCTCAACCGCTATTATGACCAGTCTGACCAGCCCCGCCAGGAATCTTATTACGAAGATTACACGCTTGCAAAAGGCGCTTCCACGCAAGAGGCTTCCCGAATTCTCCGTGATCTGCGGACCGGTGCCGAATCCGGCATCGACTTCAGCAGCCGGTGGTTCTACGATGGCAAAACCTTACGCACCATCCACACCACCAGCTATGTTCCGGCAGACCTAAATTCCCTGCTTTACCACCTTGAGCTGACCCTCGCAAAAGGGTATCAGCAGAAAGGATCGGCCGACCAGCAGCATGCTTTCGAGAAAAGGGCTGCCGACCGTAAAAAAGCCATCCAGAAATATTGCTGGTCCGCCGCGCAGGGATTTTATGTCGACTACAACATCGATCTGAAAAAGCAGTCGCCCGAACTGCACCTCGCGTGCATGGCGCCGTTCTTCCTGAACGTGGCCGACCAGAGCCATGCCGCCCCCGCAGCCAAAACGCTGGAGGTGAAGTTCCTGAAAGCCGGTGGATTCCTCTCGAGTCTCAAAGAGGCCGGCCAGCAGTGGGATGCCCCCAACGGCTGGGCGCCGCTGGAATGGATGGCCATCAAAGGACTGGAGAACTATCACCAGTCGGCCCTCGCCAAAACCGCCGGACAGCGCTGGATCGCCCTGAACAACAAAGTGTATATGGCCACCGGAAAGCTGATGGAAAAATATGATGTGGAACACGTGGGCCTCACCGCAGGCGGCGGCGAATACCCCGGCCAGGACGGCTTTGGCTGGACCAACGGCGTATTGCTGAAGCTGATCAGCATGTATGGAATGCCGAAGTAGAAACTGAACTTGTCATGCAGAGACGCCACGCAAGGCACCTCCCGCCCGCACAGCATCGATCCTTTCCATAGACGCGAAGCGTCGCATCTATGTGAGGAAGACGTCTGTTTTATCGTGGCATGTTACAGAGACTAAGACCTCTCCGCCAGTTCCAGCAGATAAAACTGGTATGGCTCGAAGCCGAGCACTTTGCCTTCGTCTACCGTCATGATTTTGCCCTGCCAGTGGTCGTACCACTCGCCGTCGATCAATTCATGGAGCGACAGGCGGCTGAATGGCATAAAAGTATGCGCGTTGCTGAAGTTGAAAAGTGCGTATAGTCCGCCCCGCTTGCCGCTCCGGTAGTAGGCTGCTACGGCATTGTTTTGCGTGTAGGCCCAAGTGAGGTTGTTGGTATCGGCTACCATGCTGAGGCGCTTGCGGATGGCGAGCAGCCGTTCGGTGCCGGTATAGATGCGGTGTTCGGGACCTCCCTCCCATACGATCCGCTCATTCTTTTGCCAATCTATCACTGGTCGGTGCATCCAGCGGTTGTCGTATGCTTTACCCGTATCCGTGAGGTAACTGTAGTCGTTGGTATAGCCCGCTTCATCACCATAAAATATCATAGGAATGCCGCCCAGGAAAAAGCAATGCGCCTGCATCAGGAGAACTCTTTTGACGGCCCGCTCCATGTCGGTTTCGTCGCCCTGTTTAATTGCTTTTTCGAGTCCGCAAAGGGAAGCCAGCGAACCGCTGATCCTGGCATCCTGTGTTTTCGGATTCACGGAAAAAAGGGCGCCGGTGGCTACCGATGCCGGATAAGCGCCGGAGTAATACTCTTTCAGAAAACGCCGGTGCTCGTAGGGCGTATAGCCCGCTTCCGCGATCATATTGTCGTCGTAGCCAAGACCGATATCGTCATGGCCGCGTGTGTAAGTGATCCAGGTGGTGCCAGGGGGTTTCTGGAGGATCTCATGCTGTGCCGCGAGCATCACACGCGTATCACCCGTGGCCAGGGCATCCCATTGCAGGGCCATATGGGTGGCATTGTATGCCAGGTCGCATTCGTAGCCCGCAAAAGTGGCGCGCCCGAAATACTGCATGATCTGGCGCGGGCCTACAATGGCTTCTCCCAGTATTGCCATGCCTGGAGTGGCGATCTGCACGCAGAGCTTGATCAGCTGCAGCAGCGTATGCGCCTGCGGCAGGTTCTGTGAAGTGGTGCCGGGTTGTTTCCAGATAAAAGCAGGTGCATCGATCCGCAGGATATCTACCCCCAGGTTGGCGTAAAAAAAGATGGTATCGAGCATTGCAGTGAGCACTCGCGGGTGCGAGAAGTTGAGGTCCCACTGGTAATTGTGAAACACCGTCATCACCCATTTGCCGGTCTCGGGGATGTAGGTGAAGTTGCCCGGCGCCGATTCCGGAAATATCTCGGGCATCGATTGCTCGAATTGATCCGGTATGGCACGGTCGTTATAGAAATAATAGAACTGCTGATAATAAGGATCGCCCTCCCGGGCCTTTTGCGCCCATGCATGCCTGTGAGACGTGTGGTTCAGCACGATGTCGAGCATGAGGTACATGTCTCTGCCGGTCAGGTCTTCCACCACCGCTTTCAGATCATCGAGGGTACCGAATCGCTCGTCTACGGTGCGGTAGTCGGAAACGGCGTATCCACCGTCGCTTTCGCCGGCCGGGCTTTGAAATAACGGCATGAGGTGCAGCAGGTTCACACCCAGGTTCTCGAAGTAATCGAGACGGCCGGGGAGGTTTTCGAGCTTGCCACAGAAGCGGTCGACATAGAGGCTCATGCCGGCAAGCTGGTTGCTCAGGAACCACTGGCCCTTCGTGGCTTTGCGGGCATCTTTTTCCTGTAAGAAACCGGGCCGCGAACTGTAGGCATCGATGATGACCTGCAGCAGCTCGTCGAACACCTCCGACTCCAGTCCGCCGTATAATTCGCGGTACAATTGGTCGATGGCGCTGGCGTTCGATATAAAGCGCGTATAAAAAGGGATAGCCTGAGGCAGGGAGATATCTGCCTGCTGAATCTTGTTCAGGATGGCTTGATGGAGTACAGGCTGGTACATGCGAACAGATTAAAGGATAACGGTTTTGAGATGTGGAGCTGGGCTAGTGTCCCCCGACGGGCAGGATCACTTCATCTGTGACCTGGCTGCGCGGAATGGGCAGCACGGCGAGTGAGGCGACTGCCAGCAGCACCCCTGCAAAAGTAATCGCATTGGCGGGATTGCTACCCAAAAATGTCTTGTATACCCATCCGAATGTGAGCGTCTGCAGGATCATCGGCACTACGATCATCATGTTGATCAGTCCCATATAAACGCCATACCGGTGTTTGGGAATGCTTCCCACAACCATGATATACGGCACGCCCATCATACTGGCCCAGGCGACGCCAAAACCGATCATGGGTGCAAACAACAGGTATTTGTTGCCGATATGAGGCAGGAGCAGCAAAGCCACAGCCGCACAGGCCAGACAAATAATATGCACCTGTTTGGCGCTGTATCTTTGGGCGAGCCTGACCAGGAAAAAAGCCGATGCGAAAGTCACAATGTTATAAAAACCGTTTACGAGCCCCGTCCACCCTACCGCTTCCTGATACAAGGCCGGGTTTCGTTCAGAGGTAGTGTGCCATATGGCCTGTGCAATGGCATGGGAGATAAATTGCCAGTAGCAGAACATGGCATACCATTGAAACAGGTACACCAGCGCCAGCTGCCAGAGTATTTTGGGCATCTGGCTGATGGCGGTAAAAATATCGAGCAGCGGTTCAAGGATCCGGCTGAAAGATTTCTCCGGTCCTCTCTTTAATTTTTGCAGTTCTTCCGCCGTGGGCGGTATCTCCGGCGTTTTTGACACCGACCAGAGTACCGACCCGATCGAACAGACCGCACCGACAAAGAAGGAGCCGAATACCCAGTAAGGAATGCCGGTCTGGCCGTCGCTGGTGGTGGTAGTGCCGGTAATGCTTTTCTGGAACAGAAACAGCGATACGTTCGCCAGTGTAATACCGAGTCCGGTAAAAAAGCTCTGCGTGAGAAATCCGGTCGGGATCTGGCTGTCGGGGAGCTTATCTGCCACAAAGGCCCTGTAAGGCTCCATCGCTGTATTGTTCGCCGCGTCGAGTATCCATAACAGTCCGACCGCCATCCACAAAGCTTTGCTGAACGGAAAAGCGAAAAGGCAGAGGCTGCAGAGGATGGCGCCTGCCAGGAAGTAAGGTTTTCTGCGCCCCCATCGCGGGTGCCATGTTTTATCGCTCATGGCGCCGATCAGCGGCTGGATCAGCAGACCGGTCATCGGGCCCGCCAGGTTGAGCATAGGCAGCTGTTCCGGTTTGGCATGTAAGAATGTATAGAGCGGATTGATGGCAGTCTGCTGCAGGCCGAAGCTGTATTGAATGCCGAAGAAACCGACGTTCATGTTGATGATCTGCCAGAAAGATAGTCGGGTCTTCATAGACAAGTGCAACCCTTTGTTTCGATCAAGTTAAATTTATTTGGAGGAACCACCCGGATTGTTTTTACCTGAAAGGACTGCAAACGTTTGATGTGACCAAATAGCGGCGCCGTATGCCTGTTTGCAAAAGTGCCCGTATCCTGCTTCCCGCCTCAATCTGTTTTATAAATGCGGCAGATCTATTTTATTTTGCAGCATGTTCAAAACCCGTCTCCTTTTATGAACCGTATAGACCGACTTTCAGCCATCCTGATCCATTTGCAGTCGCGCCGGGTCGTGAAAGCGCAGGACATTGCAGACCGGTTCAAGACGAGCCTGCGCACAGTTTACCGCGATATCAGGGCGCTGGAAGAAGCCGGCGTGCCGGTCGGCGGGGAGGCGGGGCGCGGCTATTCGCTGATGGAAGGGTATCGCCTGCCGCCTGTGCAGTTCACCCGGGAAGAAGCCACGGCGTTCCTGACGGCGGAGAAGCTGGTGGAAAAGATGACGGATGAATCGAGCCGCAGCAGCTACAGTTCGGCCATGTACAAGATCAAGGCGGTGCTGCGAACGGTCGAGAAAGATTTCCTGGAACACATCGATGATCACATCAAGGTGCTTCACGGTAATCCACACCTGATCAGTGGCACAGACCGCCACTTCCAGAACATACTTAAAAGCATTGCGGAAAAAAAGGTGCTTACGCTTCGATACCAGGCACAGTATAAAAAGGAGACCGAGCGCTGCGTGGAGCCGGTGGGTGTGTTTTACATGGGCAGCTACTGGCATCTTGTAGCCTTTTGCCGCATGAGGAATGACTACCGCGATTTCCGCCTCGACCGGATCATGCGGATGTCGGTCTCCGACGATACCTTCAGCCAGCAGCATCCCCCGCTGCAGGATTATCTCGACCGGTTATATAAGGAAAGGGATGTGCAGAAGGTCGTATTGATGGTAAAAAAAGAGGCCGTTCCCTTCCTGGGCGAGCAGCGCTTTTACAACGGCTTTATTTCCGAAACGGACCGGGGCGAGGAGGTGGAAATGACTTTCCTGTCGGCCTCCCTCGAAGGGTTTGCCCGCTGGTACATGATGTTCGGCGACTACGCCACCATCCTGCAGCCCGATACCCTGAAAGAGCGGGTAAGGCACATCGCCCATACGCTGACGGAGAGGCTGTAAAGGCCTGTCTGAACCTGGATTTACAGGATCCTTCCGATTGTCCTGATACCGGATACCTATCACCAAAGCCGCTGTCAGGATACTCTTTCCATTCCCGTCGATCCAGGGTCAGACGACGGGCCTCCTGACCTGCGTCATGTCCCTCTTTCCCTCACTATCAGCCTCCTGACTCCCTTTCCTGACTTTCTCCCGCCCTTTTTCAAGTGTAACACTGACATTTCTCACCCCTCCCCTGATAACTCTCACGCCTGCTCACTCCCAAGGTCATTGAACGCCCATCCTCCCCGCTCTACTTTTGAACCATCGATGGCAGCTCACCCCTGCCCTTTCGATCCCCAATCCTTATCCTATGAAACTATTCCGACTCCTTCTCATCGCTTCTCTTTTTATCGGTTCCGCCGCAAAGGCCGACCTCAACTACCAGTACTTCGAAGGCGGATGGAACAACCTGCCCGACCTCTCTTCCCTCAAAGCCCTCAAGTCGGGCACCTCGGCCACCCTGGACCTCTCCGTTCGTTCCCGCGAGATCTACTACGCCATCCAGTGGACCGGTTTTATCACCATCCCCGCCGATGGCAACTATACCTTCGAATCCATCTCCGATGACGGCTCGATGGTCTACATCGGCAACAACCTGCCGCTGGTGGTCAACAACGACGGCCAGCACGGGGTGCTGTCACGCTCCGGCTCCACTTACCTGGCCGCCGGCACTTACCCGGTGAAGATCGTGTACATGAACGCCTGCTGCGACGGCACCCTGCAGCTGTACTGGACAGGCCCCGGCACCAGCCGCCAGCCCGTGCCCGCTTCGGCTTTCTCCGCCACCAACACACCGGTTGTCTCCAACACCGCTTCGGGGCTCGACTACCAGTACTTCGAAGGCGGATGGAACAACCTGCCCGACTTCTCCGGTATGACCGCCCTCAAGTCGGGCACTTCTGCAAACCTGGACCTGTCGGTCCGCTCACGCGAGATCTACTACGCCATCCGGTGGACCGGTTTTATCACCATCCCCGCCGCCGGCAACTATACCTTCGAATCCATCTCCGATGACGGCTCGATGGTCTACATCGGCACCGGTCTTCCCCTGATGGTCAACAACGATGGTCAGCACGGGGTGCTGTCACGCACCGGTTCCGCTTACCTGGCCGCCGGCACTTACCCGGTGAAGATCGTGTACATGAACGCCTGCTGCGACGGTACCCTGCAGCTCTACTGGACAGGCCCCGGCATCAGCCGCCAGCCCGTGCCCAGCGGCGCTTACTCGCGCACCGCCGCGGCTGTTGTTACCCCGGTAGCACCCGTTACTGTTACACCCGACCCGGTGGTTGAGACCCCTTTGATCGTGGCTGACAACTCCGCGGAAACAGGCGGCCTCACGGGCGCCCTCAACTATTACTTCTCTTCCGCTACGGGAGACGACAGCCGCTCCGCCGCCCAGGCGCAGAACCCGGCCACTCCCTGGAAGTCGCTCGCCAAGCTCAACGCGGTGATGCCCACCGCACAGCCCGGTACCGCTTTCCTGCTCAAAAGGGGCGAGTCCTTCGATGGCTCCATCACCGTCTCCGCCAGCGGCGCTTCCGGTGCTCCCATCGTCCTGTCGGCCTACGGCACCGGTGCCAAGCCGGTCATCAGCGGCTTTGCTTCCTCGGCCTCCTGGTCTGCCCTTGGCAACGGGGTGTGGGAAGCGCCTCTTTCCACCTCCTTTTCCCGCATGAACATGGTGGCCCGTGGCGGCCAGATACAGGGCATGGGCCGCTGGCCCAACATCACCGACGCCAACAGGGGTTACATGACCTTCGAATCGCACAACGGTACCCAGACCATCGTCGACAACCAGCTGCCCGCTTCCCCCAACTGGACCGGTGCCGAGCTGGCCATCAGGAAGAACCGCTGGACCATCGACCGCGGTACGGTCATCTACCACAGCGGCAACGTGATCGCCCAGACAGACCCCAGCGGCATGGAGCCCATCGACGGCTTCGGCTACTTCATACAGAACGACCCCCGCACCCTGGACCAGCTGGGCGAGTGGTACTTCAACCCCGCTACCAGAAGAGTGCAGCTGTTCACCGGCAACGCCGGCAACCCCGCCTCCCTCGGCTTCAAACCAAGCGTGGTGGACACGCTGGTGGTGATCCGCTCCAGGAACTGGATCACCCTGGACAACGTCTCGCTGCAGGGCGCCAACAGCTATGCCGTGGCAGCCTACGACCAGGCGGGCAACGTCACCATCCAGAACTGCTCGATCGACTTCTCGGGCGTCAACGCCATCACCGCCAACTACACCCGCAACCTGCAGCTGCTGGGAAGCACCATCAACCACACCAACAACAACAGCCTCTACCTGGCTCCCTACTGCCTCAACACGACCATCAAAAACAATACGATCAGGAATACCGGCCTCATCCCGGGCATGGGCTCGAGCAACAACCAGGCCTACGAAGGCATGACCATCGACGGGGCCGGCTCGGTGATCCAGTTCAACACCGTGGACTCGACCGGCTACATCGCCATCGCCTTCACCCGCGAATCGGTGACGGTCGAGAACAACTTTGTCAACAACTTCGCCCTCACCACCGACGACGGGGCCGGCATCTACACCCACGACGCCGGTTACAAGGGAAGAAGGATTGTGGGCAACGTGGTGCTCAACGGCAAAGGCAGCAAAGAAGGCACCGACACCCCGTGGGACTGCTCGGCGCAGGGCATCGGAACGGATGACATGTCCACCGACGTGGAGATAAGCGGCAACACGATCGCCAACTGCTCGGGCAAAGGCATCGGCCTGCACAACTCGCAGTCCATCACCCTCAAAGGCAACACCATCTTCAACAACAAGGGCGCACAGATCGAGTTCGACCACGACAACATCGCCGCCCAGAGCCCTACGCGCAACATCAGCATGACCGACAACATCCTGTTTGCCAAGCAGGCCGGCCAGCCGGTGTTCACCATCGTGACCAAGGACGACGATGCGGCGCAGTTCGGCACCGCAGATAACAACTACTACTGCCGCCCGATCGATGACGGCCTGGTGTTCCACACCCATTCGATGTGGAACTCCGGATCGGACAAGGAGCAGGACTACGACCTGAGCCATTGGAGAGGCTTTGCCGGTCAGGACCTGAACTCGAAGAAATCACCCTTGAGCATCCCGTCCTACAGCGTTACTTCCACCGGAGCAAACATGATCAGCAACGGCACGTTCGACAACAACCTCAACGGCATCCTGAACCCGGGCGGTGGCTACTCGACGCTGTCGATGGACAGGGCAAGCCTGGACGGGGGAGCGCTGAAGATCGCCTTCACGGGCAACGGCTCCGCCAACGGCATGCCGCTGAACGTGTGGTTCTACGATGCGGCAAGCGTGCGCACGCTGCAGGCAGGCCACAGCTACCGGGTGAAGTTCTCGATCAGGGGGCTGCAGGACAACAACACCGACTTCCAGGCGGCGATCCGCTCTGCGAGCTCCAACACGTCGAGCGACACGAAGATCTACAAGGTGTACAACACGCGCCAGGAGATAGAGCTGATCTTCGTACCGGCGAGCGACATTGCTTCGGCGTACCTGAGCGTGTTCACGATGAACGCGGGCCTGTGCAACGGCTTTGTGATCGACAACGTGCGGATGGAGGAAGTGACGCTGAGCTACACGAACGTGGACGACTACGTACGGTTCGAGTACAACGCCAGCGCCACGGCGAAGACGGTATCACTGGACGGGACGTATGTGGACATGAAAGGGCAGAGCTACAACGGCACGATCACGATTGCAGGCTATAGCTCAGCGGTACTGCTGAAAAAGAGCGGCCTTGCCACGGCGCAGGACCAGACTCAGGGAGCGACAGCGGCCTCTGCAAAAGCGGCGGAGCTGGTAAGCGAGCCGGTGCTGCCGGCGAGCGTGAAGATCAGTCCGAACCCGGCCACCAGCCAGATCCGGTTCACGCACGGACTGGGTATCAAGGGTCAGGAAGCAGGGGTGGTGACGCTGTACAACGCGGCGGGCACGGTGGTGAAGCAGAGCCAGGTAAGCGTGAGCACACCAGCGCTGACGATCCAGGTGGCAGAGCTGAAAGCAGGCGTATACACGGTGAAGCTCGACTGCGGCCTGAAGACGGTCTCTTCCAGGTTCGTAAAGCTGTAAGAGAGATAGCGAAGAAGTCTTTGACGATCCCACTATAAAACAAAGAGGCCGCCCGGTGAGGGCGGCCTTTCTTATGCAGATAAAAGAAGAAGTTATTTCAACCCATTGACAAAAAAACAGATACGGGATGCAGAGACACGATGCCTACAACAAGGATTTACTCCAGATGCGCAGTTGCTGGGCGAACTCTTCGCCGGTCCAGTTCTTTACCTGGAATCGGGGGATCTGCAGGGGGTCGGTGTGTTTGCTGACAAAGCGGGTGTGGGTGGTGAAGGCGGCCTGCAGCTGCAGGTCTTGCGCGAGAGAAAGTGTGTCGGCGTTGTATCGCCCGTATGGGTAGGCAATGGTGCGTGAGGTATGCATGAACTCCGCCTGAAGAAAAGCTGCACAGGCAGAGATCTCCTGCAGCTGAAAAGACCGGGTGTGTGCGCCCAGATCGCAATGCGTGTGGGTATGCAGCCCGATGTCGAACAGGGGGCTTACCAGGAATTCCCGTGCCTGGTCCAGGCTCATCGGATAATCGATCACCGGTGCGCTGTAATCTGACGCGGACCAGGCCCGTATCTCTTTCATCACAGCTTTGATCTCTTCAAAGGGCAGCGGACGGATCTCTTCCCACAAAGCCAGGTACATCATGCAACGCCGGGTGGGCGCAGGTTCCGGCCATACCCAGCGGCGGTGCTGCTCCCATTCTGCAGGGGTCAGATGCCCCTCATGCTCAAGCTGGAAATCGAACCCTTTTCCCCTTATTTCAAGTTGAAGCCTTGCAGGCAAAGTGGCTGTTCTCAGCAGGATGATCTCCAGCTCATCCCACCAGTACACTTCAGCGCGACCCAGATATTGCGTCGCCAGAAAAAAACTGGCCGGGCTCCTGTATTTTTCCAGCAGTGGTTTTGCATACAGGAAGTTATCCGTATAACCGTCATCAAAAGTGATGCAGACACTTTTTTTATTGACCTTGCCTTTGGCAAGCTGGCCGGCAAGGTCCGCAACCGGTACAACACGATACCCATCCCTGAGCACTTTCAGGTGTTCCTCAAAACGGGCCGGACTCACCGACAATTGCCAGGGGTCTGTATCCGGTTCGGCGATGCGGTGGTACATCAATACCACGGCTTTTTTCAGGAGCAGGTTAAGGAAACGTTGTAACATCAGGCACCGGGTTTTACGGCCACAGCGGTCACTATGACCTGGTAATGCGTATCCGAATAATCAAGCTGTTCTTTGGTAAGTTCGGGCAACCCCATACCGTACAGAAAAGCCGCCGCCACCTGCACATTTCCAAAGGCCGTCACCTCGGTATTTGCTTCCGGGAAGTGATCGCCCAGCAGCTTTGCCATGGCATTTCGTGTGAACGACCAGTACCAGATCTCTTTCCATTCTCCGTGATCGATGTGGCTGATACCGGGCACAGTAAGCAGCAAACGCCCGCCGGGCTTCAGGATGCGGTAACAGGTCTGCAGCGCTTCCCGGTAATGATAGATAAACTGCAGGGTCTGGGTCAGGATGATACAATCAAAAGCATTGTCGGGAATTTGAGGCGCATCACTCAGGCCTCCATAAAAACTCGCATTCGGGTTTCCTTCTTCCACATGCAGCACATCGCTCTTCGTGATCTTGCTGCCGCCGTATTGCAGGGTGTAGGCATTGTCGCCGATCTCGAGCACCCTGCCTTTGATAAAAGGAGCGTTGCGCTGCAGAAAATTCTCGATGTAATACCGGTCAACCGGGCCGCCGCGTTCATAGCCGAAAGCCTTGCTGAACGGAGTGGTACGGTTAAAGTCACCCTGTGAAATTTTACCAACCGCCGGTACAAATTTCCTGTAGAGACCGGTTTTGTATAACCAGCGCAGCAAGAAATTGGCCTTGCTTCTGATCATCGCTTTCTTGAGAGGCATGAATGGTTGTAAGATTTGGTATTTACGGTAAAGATCCTTTCTGTATTGTTTCAGCATCGCTTCCCCCGCCTCCTTCTTTGCACCCCGCCGGTAGTCGGACGAATTCAGCAGATAAGTGTACATCAGCTGCGTGTAATGATTGATCCAGAACGATCGCCCCACCCGGAAACTCTCCTTCTCCGCTTCGCTCCTGAGCTCCGGCTCCTGGCGGTTTAGCGCTTTCAGGGCCGTATCCAGCATGAGCGGAACATTGCCCGACATGTTGGTGTCGTGGATCATATACACCGCGATCTGTTTGGTATGATGAAGAACCGGAAACCTGCGGGCCGCCTTCAGATACACGTCGTAGTCTTCACAGGAGCGCATGGAAGGATCGAAGCGCAGCCCATCGAACACGTTGCGGCTGTACATCACCGTTGCATGCATCGAAATATAGTTGCCGCGCAACAGCCGTTGGTAATGATCCCCTTCCACCGTAGCCATTACCTCGTCATTGATACCGGGCTGCACCAGCGTGAAAGCGCCCGATACAAAACCTGCATCCGGCCGGTTCCGCAGATAACTAAGATTGATCTCAACAGCATCCGGGAACAGCCAGTCGTCGGCATCCAGGAAAACAAGGTAGCGGCCCGAACTCTGGTCGATACCGGTATTGCGTGCCGCGGAAAGACCCCGGTTCTGCTGATAGATGTATTTCACCTGTGCATATCCGGCAGAGACCTCCCGGGTAGCATCAGAAGAACCATCATCTACCACTACGACCTCAATGTAAGGATGCGTTTGTGCAAGGACGCTGTCGATTGACTTGGATAAATATTTTCCGTGATTATAACAGGGAATGATCACCGAAACCAGATCGGTGGAAAAGGCAGGCTCCGGCACGGACGGGTTCAAGGGGGATGGTCGCAAGGAGAGGATTATTTGGACCGGTTTATATGCAGGAGGTGGCCAACATGAAGGAGCACTAACCTGGACACCCAGTAAACCGACCGGATATTCACACTGAGTTTAAGGGCTTCGCGTGCCTGTATAAAGGCTGACCGCCGCCTGATATGGTAGATCCGGTTGGAAGCGCCGGCGTAGGCAATGGAGAAGTTCCGGCGGGCCGATCTGCCGAGTCTTTTTTTCCGGTCGGCAGGCAGGTACGCCTGCGCAATATCGATCACCCTGGCGATGTCTTTTACGTTCTGCCCCGACAAGATCCAGCCACCGGTAATGCTGGAGGCATGCCCCCCGCGGTACACGGCCAGCTTCCGCGGCGAATAGGCAACAGGGTAATGCGCAGCGACCCTGATCCACATCTCCCAGTCCTCCCCGTAATGCACCGCAAAAAAACCACCCAGCTGTTCGTATACGCTCCGTTTTACCACCATCGCAGGCGTCTGTACATACTGCGACTGGGCGATCATTTCCATGAAGTTTTCGATCACACCGCACTGCTGCGGCAGCCGGGAATCGAAAGGCTTTGATTCAACACCCTGTTCATTGATAAAAACGGAATCCGTGAAAGCCGCACCGGCCTCGGGACTGGATTGGAAAAGCTGCTCGATTTCGTGGTAAAACCCTGGTTTTACCATATCGTCGCCATGAAGGATATGCACGAACCGGCCTCGGGAACGGTTCAGGCAGGTTTCAAAATTGCGGAGACTTCCCCTGTTTTTTTCCTGCCGGAAAAACAGGACCCGGCCCCTGCCGATCCGTTCTACGAGCGCCGCCACATCGCCATCGGTGCTGTGATCATCCACCACTTCTATCTGCATTAGATGGGCCCCGGGGTCTTGCACCAGCACGCTTTCGATCGTGTAGCCGAGAAAAGCCAGGCAGTTATACGCCGGGATCATCACCGACCATACAGGGCGGGGTTCCGGCGCTTCCTGTACTGGCAGGATAACAGGTGGAGTTGAAGGGATGCGGTCATTCACTGTGCCTGATTTTTACCGGCTGCGGAAGGTCAGCGGCCGGTTTGTTCCATGCAAGATAAGCAGGCCGGCCCTGAAAAATCAGAATGCGTTTTCTTCCCCTTTGACCGTGTTGTAAACAGTGAGAAACATGATCTTGAGATCGAGCATCAGGCTCCAGTTCTCCATATACCAAAGGTCATGCTCTACCCTTTTCTGCATGTGGTAAACCGTCTGTGTTTCACCACGGTAGCCGTTGATCTGCGCCCAGCCGGTGATGCCCGGTTTCAGGAAATGGCGGATCATATACTGGTTGATCTTTCTCGAATAATCATCGGTGTGTTTCAGCATATGCGGTCGTGGCCCTACAATGCTCATGTCTCCCTGGAATACGTTCAGGAACTGTGGAAACTCATCCAAACTGGTACGGCGCAGGAAGGCGCCGATGCGTGTAACCCGGGCATCGTTCTTTGTGGCCTGCTGTTCGTTCGCGCCGGAGTTCACCCGCATGCTTCGAAACTTGAGACAGTTGAATATCTTGTTGTCTTTCCCGTTCCGCGGCTGGCGGAAAAAGATCGGTCCCCTCGATTCGAGCAGGATGAGGATGCTGATGAGGGGAATGAGCCAGGAAAGTATGAAGATGATCACCAGTGAACTCACCACTACATCAAACAGTCTTTTACGGATCCTGTTACCCAGGTCTTCCAGCGGTTCGTTGCGCAGGGAGATAATGGGCATCTCCTTGAGATAATCCACATGCACCTGCCTGTTCACAAAAAAGCTGATGTCGGGTACGATCCGGAATCGGATACATTCCTGGTCGGCCATTTCGATCAGCTGATATATGTTGGGATTGTGCTCGGGCGCAATGGTGGAATAGATCTCCGTGACCCCGTGCTCCTTGCAGATGGAATAGGCGCCATTGATGTTGCTCAGGATCGGATAGGGCGACAGTTCATGTACATTTTCATACTCCTCGCAGAATCCGATGATCTCTTTGTTCACACCGTCCTCTTCCAGGTAGCTGACCAGCCTTTTCGATACATCGTTGTAGCCGATCACGATCACCTTGTTGATGAGGTAATCCTTGTTCTTGAAATAAAAATGAATGGCCAGGTACAAAAAGCGGTTAACCATCAGCGATATGGGTATACTGCTGAGCACCACAATGATGAACGTCTGGGAACTCATGAACTGGTGCGTGAAATAAAGATAGAAAACCACCAGCAGGAAGAAATACATAAAGGCGTGAATGGATCGCCGGGTGAAATTTTCAAAAGAGAGGATGTATTTCTCATGATAGATGCCACCCAGTACCGTGATCAGGAACCAGGCGATGTTCAGAAAGAAACCAAACTGAGTTGATTGCAGATAGGTATCAATGGATAGCTGGTTGCGGAAAAGGAACTGTGATGTAAAGAAAACAGCATTGATCGACAAAAGATCCAGGGCACCCAGGATCAGTTGAAGATGTCGTAAAAAACGTTTGTTCATACCAGAATACAATTTAAAATGAAGCCGGGAGTGGTGTTGTTTAATGAAAGGATAATCTGGCTAACCCGGATGGGCTGGCCCCTGGATTCTAAGTATGGCTTTTCCGGAGGATTTTGATCTTTATAAATTCTTTCATCAACACCCAGATAAACAAGGTGTTGGTAACTGCGTATCTTTTGAAGAGGCGCTGCGGTTCCTGGCCCAGGCGGTACAGCCATTCGAGCCCGGTTTTCTGCATCCACAATGGCGCCCGTTTCTGCAAGCCGACCATCACCGGCAGCGCGCCGCCGATGCCGATCATCACTGCATCGACCCTGCCTTTCATGGCAGCCATCCATTTTTCCTGCTTCGGACATCCCAGCACCACAAAAACCACTTTCGCTCCCGAAGCATTAATCATCTGGACGATATTCTTCTCTTCCGCATCCGACAGCGGACGAAAAGGGGGACTGTACAATCCGGCTACCTTGAGCCCCGGATATTGTTCCCTGAGGTGATCGCTGGTCTTTGCCAGCATTTGTTCGGAGCCGCCGTAGAAATAAACCGGCAGCCCTTCCTCTGTAAGCAATTTCAGCAGATCAGGCAGCAGGTCCATACCGGCCACCCTGTCCTGCTCTACACCGTAAAGCAATTTCAATCCCCATGTCAGCGGCTGGCCGTCAGGCGTTACCACGTCTGCTGCATTGATCACCTGAAGAAAAATTCTGTCGCGGTACGCTTCGATAAACATATGAACATTGGCTACGCACACCGTGGTCGATCTGCCCTGCCTTGCCATCAACATGAGGTGAGTGAGGAAGGCGGCATATTTTCCCGTGGAAATATTGAAATCGATGAACTTCCTGTTCTCCATGTGGGTTGCGGGCATTGTGTGCAAGTCGGTCAGTGGCCTTTGTTCGATGGTACCTTTCATTTATAGCATCTTGAAATTGTTTATTACCTGATCTTCCTTGGTCGCAATAAGCATCGTCGGGAGATCAGGTTGTCAAAAAATCAACTGTTATCATATGGCAGTGATCACTTCATTCATTTCCTCACATACCCGGCTGCGTGAAAACTTTTTGCCCAGAAACCGGTTGTTCTGCGACATCGATTTTCTGAGCGTTTCGTTCTGGTAAAGGGTGGAGACCGCTCGGGCGATCCCTTCCGGCGATTGTGCATCTACCCACAGCACATTCTCGGGCGAAACAAGATGGTCTTTCGCGGCCCTGAAGTGGGTGGTGATCACCGGCATGCCGGCTGCAACCGATTTGAACAGCGCCATCGGGAATCCTTCCGCATAAAAGGTAGGGAACAGCAGGATGTCGGCATTGGCGTAGAAATGATCGCATTCCTGATCTTCGATGAACCCCAGGAAGCGGACATTCCGTTCTATGTTCAGTTCTTTTGCACGCTGCTTTGCTTTTTCCTCATCTACCCCGTCGCCCACAAACAAGAATACGCAGTTATCCTTTTCGGGAATATAGGGTATGCTTTCGAGGATGCTGAAGATCCCTTTCTCGAGGATCATGCGCCCTACGAACAGCACATTGAAATTATTGGCCTCGAGATCGTATTGACGCCTGAATTCGGCGGAAGCGACCGACCGGCTCGGATCAATGATGTTGGCGGTCACAAATACCTTGTCTGCATCTTTCGGGCGGGCGTCTTTGATGATCTCGCGTTCTTCTTTCGACAAAAAGAACCAGGCATCCACGCGGCGGAAAAGAGAAGGCAGCATAATGCGCTTGTAGAAAAAGGAAGTAATGTTCACAAACTCGGGCACGGAGCCATGCGTTTTGATCACCACATGCAGCTTGCGGAAATAAAACATCCGGATGATCAGCAGCGACAGAAAATCGCGGGTGGAAGCCACCGGCTCAAAACGCGAATTGAGATAAAGCAGTCCGGGCTTGAAATCGTAGAGCGCCGAAACCACGCCGAATGCGTTCCTGATCACGCCGAACAGTTTGTTCAGCTTGCTCACCGACTGGTCATTCCTGCCATAGCGCACGGAGCGGCAGGTATAACCGATGTTCATCAGTCCCTGCATTTCATCCTGCGCCAGCAGCACATGTGTTTTTGGAGCGATCCCGATAAGTATTCTTTTGTTCATCAATTGTAGAATTTAGACGTAACGGTCCTGATCTTCCGCTCCCAGGTGTTTGTTCTCGCATAATTATATGCATTGCGGGAGAGAGCCTGACGGTACGGTATATCAAAAGTGAATTTCGTGATGGCGTCGGCCATGGCTTTTACCGTTTCATCTTTCGTGGTCGGCGCTATCTTGATGCCGCAGTTGTCGGGTACCGCAAGGGAAGCGCCGTTGGTATTGAAGGTGATCACGGGCAAACCGAAGGCCATGGCTTCATTGAGCTGCGCCCCGCAGGCATCGCGCAGCGAGCAGAAGATAAACACATCCGACTGCTGGTAATACTGGATCACCTGCGCAAACGGGATCTGCCCGATGATATGAATGCGCTCCGGATCGAGATTGTACTCTTTGATCCATCCTTCCACCAGCGGAAACTGCGGCCCGCCGCCAACGATCGTGAGCTCGTAAGGAGTGGATTTGGGAAGCTTCGACAGTGAATGAAAGATCAGCTTGAGGCCTTTGCGCGGAAACATGCGCCCTACCCACAGCAGCTTCAGCTTTATGCCCGGCGTTCTTTCCTTGTATTCCATGTTCAGCATGGGAGTGGGCACAGCATTGTCGAGTATCACGTCTACATTACCGGGCAACCGGCCGCACTCGGCCTGCTCGATGCCTTCCACCATCATCTTGGTTTCGTTGTTGGCGGCCAGGATCCACTTGGCCCGCGACACGGAATTTTTGAGGTTGGAAGAGAACCGGATGCTGAAATTGGAGATCAGATTGCGGATCACTTCTGTTTTCCACGACCCTTCAAAATACTCCTTGAATTCCGGAAGGGCTTTTTGTCCGCCGCTTACCGGGCCGAAAATAAACTGTACGCCTTTCAGCTTCCAGAGGTAGGTGCCCTGCTGAAGGCTGCCATACGTAACGTGGTGGGCAATGTCGAATTGAAGCTCGTCGTGGAGCTTCTTTGCAATCGAAGAGGCCTTCTGTCTCCAGACAAAATAATGGAGATAGATTTTTTTTGAAGCAGAATCCAGGAAATTATTATCAAGTCCGAACGGCAGATCTACAAATACGAAATGGAGGTTCGGCAGGTCTATATTTTTATGTTCTTCGATGGTCGCCTCTTTATCTTGTACATTCGTCAGGCACCAGACCTCGAACCCCTGACGGGCAATGTTGGTCGCCCAGCTCCAGCCGATGTTCTCTTCAGAACCCCGGATCGGAGAACAGGCGTATGCACTTAATAAAACTTTCTTCATGTTTTTCATTGTGATTTTCCAGCCACTGTTTTCTCATGTTCATCTGCAGGTATCTCGTACAACCTTTAAACGAAGAATGGAAAACATAAGTATTAACCGCTGTCAAATAGCTTTCACAGTTTTCAGGTTTGCGTACTCATGCAGGTATCCGCTGGTACAGGCTTCGATCGAATATTTTTCTTCCAGCGTCGGAACGGCTTTTTTCGCCAGTTCACTCAGCCGGTTCTGCGTATATTGCTCCACCACCTTGTAGAGTTGTTTCGCGCAGTCATCTACGCTTCCGTTCTTAAAAAGAAACCCGCCCGGGATGTTATGGATGATCTCTGCCGGCCCTTCGATGTCGGAAGCCACCACCAGCAGGCCGGCGGCAAAACCTTCGAGCACCGTTAAGCCAAACCCTTCGTACCGCGAAGGTTGAACAAGCAGGTGATAATTACAGAGATTGTTGAACAGCCAGTTTCTGTCTTTTTCGCCCAGGAAGCTGACCTGCTTTTCCAGTCCCAGCTCGATGGTCAGCTGTTTAAGATACTCGTGTGAAGTGCCGCCCCCCACGAAATCCATGGAAAAGCGGGTAAAGCCGTACTCTTCCGAAAGCTTTTTCAGGGCGCGCAGCAGAATGTCCTGTCCTTTTTTTTCATGCATCAGCCGGCTCACCTGAACAAAGCGGATCGGCTCCGGACTGTTCAGGGAATGCTGCTGGCGATGCCGGAACAGGCTGGTGACGATGCCGTTATAGATTTTTGTGAGGTTGTGCGGGTACCGGGCGATCACATCCTTGTACACCGCATCTGAGATAGCCACCAGCCGGTTGTAGTGGTGATACACCGAAACCGGGATGCCCACGTCGTGAATGGTATATAACAGCTTGCCGGCCTGCATCTTGATCAGCTGCCCCATGGTGCCTTCGTGGCAGTGGATCACATCCGGCTTCAGTTTCAGCAGCAACATGTTCAGTTTGAGCAGCGGCAGCGGGTTGCGGCTGCCCGACTTCCGGTTGATGAAGTGAATGGCGACCCGTTTGTCGAGTTGCTTCATCAGCTCTTTGTTGCATTCGTTATTCACCACGATCAGTGAAACCTCGTGCTGCACACAGAACTGGTTCAGCAGATCTATGGCCAGCACCTGGGCGCCGCCGGTTTCCATGGTAAATAAACAATGAACAATTTTCATAATTAGGTCCAGAAATAAGTTGATCCGGTTATCGATAAAGCCTCGCCACATGCGTTGATAAGGCAGGCAATCAGTTTCAGCCAATCAGGTTTCTACCAGTGGCCGGTACAATCCGTTCCGCACCGCCAGGTTTCTCCTGTTCTCCGCCCGGTGGAACGGGTGACCGCAGAAGGCCAGAATCGTGAACATAAAGAACACAGCCGTGATCTCGTAGTCGAGATCATACATGAACCCTCCCGTAGACCCCACGATCATCCAGTACACAAAGAGCGACACCAGCGCCTTGGTGAAATAGGAAGAACTCATGATGCAGAACCACATCACCCTGAACATAAACAAGAACAGCAGCGCAAATGCCACCACCCCCGACTGCAACATGAGTGCCAGATAACTTGAATGGGGGTCCATCAGCATTTCGTTGAAATTCTGCACTTCCGTATTGCCTTTGAAATACACGTTGGCATTGCCGTACCCCAGGATAGGCTTTTTGATGATGCCGTGCGAAGAGACCTGCCAGATCAGCTGACGGTATTCAAAATCCCTTTCCACGCCGGCGCCCTCTTCGTTCATGGAAACATACAGCTTGTATCCTCCGTACAGGCAGGTGGCCAGCAGAATAAACGGCAGAACACTTTTCTTCCTGCTTTTCAGGTAAAGGATATACTGAATGGAAATGGCGACCATGACCGCACCGATGGCGGTACGCAGATCGGAGGCGATAAGGCAATACAGGAAAAAAGCCGCGAATAAAAAGTATTGCAGCTTTTTGGATACAGGATTGAAGAAGATCTGGTAAACAGAGAACAGAAAACCGATCCCCCCGAGGGTGGCTGCCTGCCCGAAGCTGAAAAGCCCTCCCATCCTGAATTCTTCCACATGCGTACCGATGCCGATCGGCCCTATCTTGGTTACGTGCACATAGATGGCGATCGACAGAACGATGCCGAGGTAGTAGAGGAGCAGATCGACGAGTTTGAAGAAATCCACTTTCCAGGCGTAGTTCGCCAGCACGATCAGCAGGAACTGTGTGAGTACGATACTGAAAAAACGCTTCGAAGAGATGAGGTAATCCGGCTGCAGAAAATGAATGATCATCAGCCAAGTCATCAGTATCGCATACACCGTGATACCCGGAAAATTGACCTTCAGCTTGATGGGAAACAGGAAAAACAGCACGCCTGCCGCGGCTATGTTCAGGCTCAGGTACACGCCTGCCACCCTGGCCGATGCATCCGCATTCAGAAATCCTTCGAAGAATCCGAACGAGATCAGCCAGAAAAACAGCAGGGCGAACAGAAGGAATGACCTGACCGACTTTTTATTTAAAACCATACTCTGCAACGATAGAATTTTTTTGGTTTTGGATCGGCTTTATTGCCCCTTCGACGCCGAATAAGACATCACCGCCTTTTTAATCAGCGGCGAAGGCAGCAGTGTTACAAACGTGCCCAGTATCTTCACATACGCTTTATTGCCATATTTGATCAGGCTGCGGCTGTCTTTCTTCTGGCCCGAGGCTACCCCCAGTATGATGGTCCGTAACAGCTTTACGTTCAGCGCTTTGGGATAATATTTCTTCAGATCCTCATGATAATAGCCATAATAAAATTTTTCCGCTTCAAAATTGGCTTTGATGGCCGAGATCGAAGTGAATTTGCCCGCTGTGGTAAGGCTGTCTTCACGGCCACGTTCGCGCCAGGTGGTTACAACAGGCACCAGCAGCTGCGGGGTGGTGGCTCTTTTCACCCTGAGCCAGTTGAGGTATTCAAAGGCGCGGTGCTGTTCGAAGAACATGTTCTTTTTCATGAGGTCCGTACGAACCACATGGGTAAAATCGCCGTACACCCGCGTCGTGATCCAGTCCTGGTAAGTGATCTCCCTCAGGCCTTTTTGATCTGTGAACTCTTCTTCCCTGTCTGACACGACAAAAAGAAAGTGCTTGGCTTCCGGGTTCGCTTTGAGGGTATCAACCACTTTCTGCAGACTGCCCTCGTACAGCGTATCATCGCTGTCGAGGAACAGGATGAATTTTTTGTTTACGAGCTCAATACCGCGGTTGCGGGTGTAATTAACACCTTTGTTCTCGGCATTGATATGCACTTTTACAAAAGAGTGCTTCTTTGCCAGGTCGAGCAGATATTCTTTGGTTCCATCCGTAGATCCGTCATCTATCACTATCACTTCCATCTCCGGCGTGATCTGCGGGATCACGCTGTCCATACATCGAACCAGCACATCATACCGTTCATAGGTAGGAATCAATATACTAACCATAGATCAGTTTTCGCGCCATGTGGCGCGGGAAGTTAAGCACCGAAATGCTGATTAAAGGTAATTTGGCAACGTATGAGAAATAATCTTTCAGCCTCCAGCTCTTCATTTTATGGTAAGCGCCGAACCATTTATACTCGAACACCCTCATTTTAAGAACACCGCCGACCAGGTCCGACAGGTGCAGCAGGTTGAAATTGCCGTAGCGCAGCTGCACTACGGTATGCTCTCTTCTTTGCAGCGGATAGTTGCTGCTGAGGTTGTTGGGTGTTCCTTCCAGATAATAGCCCAGCAGATCGGATATCTTGACCAGCGGATAGTGCTGTACGATGCGGATCTGGAAGTCGAGATCCGCAACGAGCCTGAACTGCTCATCGAAGTAACCGATCTTGTTATGAATGTCGCGGCGCCACATAGGAAAGCAGCCGATGTGATGCTGGCGGAGAAAAGAGGTCCTTTTTGGATCGTAGGCCGGCTCATTGGTTTGTTTGCCTTCTGTTTTGCCATATTCGTTCACCACAATAAAATCACCGTAAGAAAGGGCTGCTTCCGGATACTGGTCGAGCGCATCTGCCTGGTTCATCAGTGAGTCGGGCAAACGGATATCATCTACGTTCCAGTTCGTGACAAACCGGCCTTTGGCCATGCGGATGCCCCTGTTCCAGGTGGCATACAGGGTTTCTCGCGGCACTATCGTATGTTTTACAAACGGCAGCTGGGGCAGGTATTTGTTGATGATGGTAAGTTCTTCATCTTTCGGCGCATTGTGGATCAGCAGGATCTCGATCTCTTCTGTTTTTTCCAGTTTCTTCACTGCATCAAAATAACCG
The DNA here is from genome assembly GCA_965200945.1 of Chitinophagaceae bacterium. Taxonomy (GTDB): domain Bacteria; phylum Bacteroidota; class Bacteroidia; order Chitinophagales; family Chitinophagaceae; genus JADCRZ01. The sequence goes on along the minus strand of OZ241749.1, from coordinate 5,522,543 downwards.
TCCAGGTAGGGAAGGCTGTTGAACAGGGAAGTGATAACAGTTACACGGGGTATCGACATATATTAAAAACTAAATGACTTTCTAAATGGTTGCTTTCCGGTTCATCATATTCACCTTCGGCGGCGTATGCGGCGCCGGCTTGCGCTGCATTTTTTCAATCACCTTTTTACCGGCCTGGATGCCCTTCATCTCAATCCGGTCGTAGCTGATGGAAGAAACCAGGGCAATGATGGGCACGCCCGCCAGGTAAAGGATCGCAACCTGGATCCCGGGGTCTGCATGGATCACTCTTCTGATCACATAGGCGAGCCCCTGCAAAATGATAAAATGCCAGAGGTACATACTGAAACTCAGCTTTCCCAGCTCCCGGGTAACCTTGTTTTCGAGCAATCCGATCCGGGCTTTCGACATAGCAAAAACGATGCACGAAAACAGGATGCCGACAAGGATATGCTCGGGCACTGCGTCTTCGAGCTTATAGAACCGGATGATATAGAAAAGGGAGATCATGACCACGGTCGACAAAACGATGATGAGTGTGGCCATCGCCTTCGACAGGGTGATGTGACGCTTGAGCACATGGAACAGCAGGATGCCGAGCATGAAAACAGGCAGCTGGTTGGGAAGCCAGAAATAAAAATACCAGGTCTTCTGATAGGCGTAATCGAGATGCGTGTAGTTGATCATCAGATAAGCGCCGATCCGGTTCGACAGGTAGGCGAGCACCACGGTTCCAAGAAAGAACCATATGGCGGTCCGCAAGGTCTTGATCCGGGCAAAAAAGAACGGGATAAGCAGGTAAAAGATCATTTCGATCGCCACCGACCAGCCGCCCGGAGGTACATAGTTGATGGAGCCCGGAAAAAATCCGTTGATAAAAAATATACTGAGTATCACATCCACGATCCTGATCGGGTTCGGCATGCTGGAGACCGGCTGGAGTACGATAAGAGCGGAATAGAGTATGATAGCGATGTAAAAGGCCGGTGCTATGCGGAACAGGCGCCTGATAAGAAAAAACTTTACGGTGTTGCCCTGATCGATCGAGCCGCGTTGCGCGTACGACAGGAAAAGGGTAAGTGCGCTGCTGATGAAGAACAGCTGTACGCCATACTGGCCTTTGTAAGCCAGAAAAAACACGGCGGGAGAAAGCGTCTCGAAATGCTGTGCGGCATGAACCAGTATGACCAGCAGGATGGCCAGTCCCCGCAATGAATCGATGTATTCGTATTTTTTTACTTCCCCCTTTTGCATGATGCTGGAATTCTTAAATGGTTTGGTGCATGCTCATTTGCAGTTGGTTATTTGAAGATGGATTGTTTAAAACGATACTCGGTGTTGTGCCTGAACCAGGAAAAAAAATTGCTTTTGTACCTGATCCCGAAAGTGCCGCTCGAACCCTGTATCCGCGGCAGGTTCTGGAACGGCCTGAACTTGTATCCATCCGCGATGGCTTCGTGCACGGAATTCGACAGGATGGTTTCAAAGTAGATCTCATTGCTGTCGTTCACCACATCCTTGTAGTGGATGAGGTAATCCGGTAAAAACGAAGGGATATATCCGAAGAACCTCGAATCGCAATTTTTCAGAAATCCATAAAAATTCACCATTACGCTGATATCCGGGCTGCCCATGAACTGCGCATAAAACGTGTCGAAGTTCAGTATCTTGTGTCTGCCGGTTACTTTAAATACAAAATCAGCTTCTTTGATCCATCTTGAATGGCAGTTGGCGTATTCAAGAATGGTCAGCTCACCGTATCCTTTTCCGAGCTTCCTCGTGTAGTTGTTGCCCTGAAAATGCAGGAGCTCCAGTCTTCCCGAGGCAGTCTCCGGTTCAAAATAAGAAGCGATGCTGGTATCGGAGTTCTCAACAAACACCACCGGCAAGTCCGATTTTTTAAGCCAGAACCTGATGGCATCGATGTATTGAGCTTTCCTGCTGTCGGCATCCTGCAACTTGGTGAATGACATGTTGTTTGGATTGATCGTCCCTGTCAGCAGCAGTACAACTTTTTTTCCCATGCATGAATACTTTAAACCAGTGTGACCCGTCGGATTTTCGTGTGTTTTACCGGCGTCTTGTTAAACGCCCTCTTTTAAACGCACCCGTCGGGGCTTCAATTATAATTCTTTCTTCTTTTTGGTGCTTATTTTATCGGTCGATCCTCATTTTGTATAGCCCATTTCCCTGTTTGCCACGGTGGCCGGCGCGTTATCGCTTGAGCATCAGCAGGAACGGCTTCAAAGATTTTTTGAAGAATACGATCGTGAGCGCTGCAAAGATCAGGGATGAAAGAGCCGTCATTATGATGATGGAAAGCAACTCGTTATCGGCTGCCAGCAGTATCGACCTCTTCAGGTAAAGCACCACCCCGATCGTAAAAAGTACCGATCCCACAATGGGCACCAGTACATTGCGCAGGTAATTGGATATGCCGAGTCCGAGTTTTTTCAGGCAGTAAAAGACCACGTACCAGTTCAGCGTCACGATCTTGGAGAGGAACGAAGCCAGCGCGATGCCGAACAGTCCCATCTGTTTTCCCAGGATGTATGCCAGCACCACATTGAGAATACCGGATGCCACCGTCCAGTTGTTAAAAGGCCATTTGCCCATGTTCCAGACAAAGTTACCCGCCACGGAATGCTGCACCTCGAAGAAGGTGATCAGGGCAAACACGATTGCGAAATGATGCCCCAGGAAATGCTGCGGACCCACCCAGATGTCGATGATATTATCGCAGGAAGCATAGAGCGCCGCAAGAAACAGCGATACGATGCTGAGGCAGGCAATGGTGGTGTTCTTGTAGTACGCAACGAGGTTGTCGCGTTTGTTCTCTATATATTGCTTGGCTATGAACGGCCCGATGATCTGGTTGATAACAAGCGAAATAGCGATGCCGTAGCTGAAAAGCTGCTGGTTCACCACAAAGTCAGACAGTTTATTGGGACCGAGCACCAGCGAAGCGATAAAAACGCTTCCCTGGGTCGTAAGCCATTCACCCACCTGGTTGATGGCCAGCGGAAACGACTGGCTGTACACGTTCTTTACGATGCTCACCTGGATCATTTCCTTCCAGCTCAGTTTTTCGGAAAATATCTTTTTCTGCCGCCATTTGAGTATCGACTGAAGAACGATGAACTGGAGAAAATTCTGCACCATGAACGCGCACGATACGAACACGATCGATTTGAACATGGGCAGAAAGAGAAGCAGGCTCAGGAAATATACGACCTGCGCCACGCTTCTCACGATACTGTCGTACCCCACGTCGCGATGCCCGTTGAGCACGGCCGTTGGCACATTCGACAGCAGGTTGAATATGATGCCCGCCACAAAAATGACGAATGACAGGTTGATCAGCGGATCGCCCTGGTAATGAACCCAGTAGTAAGCGATCGAGATCACAATCCCGAAAATGATCAGGAAAAAAGAGAAAGAGAGCAGTGACGTCGTATAGATCTGCTTGATGGAATAGGAACGGAATACGGCCGCTGTTTTCTCATCTGTCTGCGATTCTCTCGAATTGTCGAGGTAGGCTATGATGCGGGAAATAGACGACACGAGTCCGAGATCGGAGATCAGCAAGAAGGCGCCAAAGGAAAAAAAGATGTACCAGGTGTTCAGTTCGTTGGGAGACAGGTGTTTGAACAGCAGGGGTGTCTGTACTACACCGATAGCAAGGGTAAGAAAGAACTTCAGCCACGACAGGGATACGCCTTTTAATATTTTCTTTTTGTCTGAATTTGTTTTCTGGGACATCTTTGGATTAAGCTTACATGAACACGGTAAGCAATGTTTTTCAGACACTTTGCATCTTCAGAAAGCGTCAGCTGAAAACGTTACTTATAATTTTTGTGATTTCCGGAATCTTCTACGGCGGGAGCTTGTTTGCTCTGTTACAGGCAACTCCCTCCCAGGGCAAATGTTGCGAAAACAACCTGGTATAGCCCGAGCAAAAGCAATGATTTCTGGTTCATCAGTTCGTTCATCGCTTTTACCACTCTTTTTCCTACCACTTCCCAGTTCAGATCCCTACAGTAGTTCTGAAAGGCATTGAGGCTGTATTGGCGGTACAGGTCTGGTGATCCCGCAAGCTCGCCGATCTTTTCTGCCGCCTGCGATGAAAAATCGTCAAGATCCAAGCAGTATCCGTTGTAACCGTTCTTTATTGCCGAAGAGCAGCCGCCCACGTCGGTGGTTATCACCGGCAAACCATGCGACCCTGCTTCTGCAAACACCACAGCGAAACATTCGGCCTTCGTGGGCAGAATGAAAAAGTTCGCTTCGTTGTATAGTTCGTTCAATTTCTCCACACCGGCGGGCAACGTCTTATCCACAAAAGGATGCAGCTTTACATACGGCGGCAGTGCTTTCGGGGCGTTGTAGCTGCCCACTATGGTGAGCATGGCATCCAGGCCTTTCTCCCTGAGCCTGGTGACGGTTTCCACGGCCTGGTCTCCGCCCTTTCTGTGCCAGTCGAGCCCTACGAACAGCAGCTTGATCTGCTTGTTCTTCTGGCGCTGGCAGATGATCGCCTCAATTTCTTCTTCCGTTAAATGAGATTCGAGATTTGGCCCGTTTGGAATCTGTTTCACCTTGGCAGGTGGCGCCTTGTAGTGTGTGATGGCGTTTTGCCGGGCCCATTCGGACGTGTAAAAGATCATCGATGCCCGGTTTATGGCCATCTGTTCCGCTTCATGGCCATCGCGAAGGCTTTGTTTGGAGAGATTGTTCCACTCGGGGTAGAACCCGACCAGACAATCGAAAGTAGCATCCGTCCAGAATACGATTGGTTTTTCAATTTCCAGGTAGGCGACAGGCAGCGAGCCGGGACTCAGCACCAGGTCATACTTTATTTCCCTGAGTTGCTGGCAGGCTTTTGCCGCCATTTTTTTGAGGAACGCAGGATTTCTTGCGATCTCGTATCTCTTTCTAAAGAACAACCGGGTTAAGCTCGCCCGTATCCTTAACCACTTGCCCGGCTGTACTTCGCTGTTGATCAGGATCACTTCAACTCCCTGATCGGCGATACACTTATACATGTAGTACCCCAGCCCGGACCAATTGTTTATATCGTTGGAATTGTATGCGGAAACATAAGCAACCTTCATTCCTGCGTAGGCATTAAGAGGTTGAAAGATTTATGTAGGTGCTACTGCTGTCTATGTTTGGTACACTAATCTTTTCAACGTGTGCTCTCTGTACATGCGCCACCAGGGCGAAGCCCAGCGATGGGAGGTACACTTTTATGGAGTTGTTCATCACTTCCAGCACTTTGCCTTCTCTCGACATCAGCGGGCCGTGCACGATCTTCACATGGTCATTGATGTTTACATTGATCTTTTCAACACCTACGTTGCAATAATTATTCAGCAGATTTTTGATCGATTCGATTTCTTCTTCATGGATCATGGCAGGTTTGCCCAGCCAGTATACGAAGTTGATGATACCGTCTGTCTGCCTGATCTTGAGCATCTCCTTATCCTCTACACGGACAAACACATAGGATGCAAACAAAGGCTCATACACAGTCTTTTTTCTGTCTGCCCACTGACGGACAACTTTGTTAAGAGGGCAAAAGTTTTCAATTTTCTTTTTGGTCAATAGATTGGCTACTTTTTTCTCCCATCTTGGCCGGGTATAAACTGCATACCATTGATTTGCTTGGTGCATGTAATTAGGCATTTAGTTAATTTAATAGTCACAGGCTTCGCCCATCTCAGTTACATATATGTATACTGGTAGTTTGCTCCGCCATTGGTTCTGCCACAATTCCTGTCTCTTCTTTCTTTTCCATTTGCAAACAACTGATCATGTAGCTAATGCGTAAAAATGATTCCCGGTCTGTCCGAACCTTGTGCATTAAGCCAGTTGAGTCTTGATGCTGTACCGGTTATACTTTCGTTACAGGCTGCACTCCTTTCGGCCGGTCACTGTTCTCTGTCTTGTTATTCGTGTATCCGTAACCGTAGCCGTAATAGCCGTACGGATGTTTTTTGAACCACCCCCATGTGTGTACACCGTTGAATACGAGTGCCACATTATGCAGCTGGTTCACTTTGTTGTTTTCGTCGATCTTTTCCACGGCCAGCTTCGGCGTATAATTATGCCTGATAACGTACAGGGTCACATCGCAAAAAGGCGACAGTACATAGGCATCCGTTACGGGCGCCACCGGTGCCGCATCCACCACGATGTAATCGAACATCGAGTTGAGGGAGGCCAGAAGCGGCTGTATCTTCCCATTCATCAGCAGTTCCGCCGGGTTTTCGGGCAACGGACCGGAAGGAATGATGAACAGGTTATCGTGTATCTTGGTTTTCTTGATGATCTGGTCGTGGTCGCGTTTGCCAAGCAGGTAATCGGTAACACCCACATCCATTTTCACGTCGAGCTTATCGCTGATGGAAGGCTGGTTCAGATCGAGTTCGATCAGCACCACTTTTTTGCCGGTCATGGCCAGGCTTACCGCCAGGTTGGTGGCGATAAAGCTTTTTCCTTCTCCTTCGATGGTGGAGGTGACCAGGATGCGTTTGTTCTTGGAATTGATGCCGACCGAGCTGAGCGCGATGCGCAGTTTACGGAACTGTTCGGCGATATAGGTGCGTTTGCCTTCCCCGGTTACGATGGGATCAGCAGACTTTTCAAATGCGATTTCAGCGAGGATCGGATGTGAGGTTCGGTCTTCGATCTCCTGGCGGAACATCACCTTGCTATTGAGCAGCAGCCGGATGGAAATCAGTCCGATACCCAGTACCAGCGCACCCAGGATGGCGCCCATGTAATAGATCCTGCGGTTCGGGCTTACCGGCTGTATGGAAGATTCAGCTTTGTCAACGATGCGGTTCTCCGTAACCTTCGATGCAAACGACAGGGCGGTCTCCTCTCTTTTTTTCAGGAGGAAAGTATAGATCTCAGCCTGGATGGCCTGCTCGCGGTTGATATCGATCAGCTCTCTTTCCTTGGCCGGTATGTTCTGCAGTTTGGAAGAATAGACACCGCTGGTTTCCGTCAGGTTTCTCTTGCTCGATTCCAGGTTTTTCCGCTGGCTCTCTATGTTATCGAGTATGCTCGGTTTGAGCAGATCGATCTGGTTGGCAATGGAAGTGGCCTGCGGGTTGTTCTCACCGGTGGTTTTGATGATCTTTCCATAATCGAGCTCGTATTGGTTGAGCTTGCCCAGCAGGGTCGACAGCTGCGGGTCGTTGATCATGCTGGTAGACGGGGCCATACCGCCGCTCGAATTCTTGGAGCGGACATAAGCCTCTACATTGTCGAGCACCGAAGACTGAACTTCCGCTTCACCCAGTTTCTGGTTGATGCCGCTCTGGCTTTCCAGGAACAGGCGGCCCTGGGTACTGATATCAACGGCTTCTCTGCTGGAAGCATAGCGCTGTTTGTTGTTCTCGATGGAATCGAGGTTATGGGCTACGCGGTTAAGACGGTCAGAAACAAACGACATGGTATTTTCAGCCAGGTCTTTGTTTTCGTTGTCGAGCGACCTGTTGTACGCATTCATGAGTTCGTTCAGGATGTCTTCACCTCTTTGCGGAACTTCATCCTTGATGGTGAGGGTAAGAACGGTGGAGAGCTTGCTGAGGGTGGATACGCCCAGGCTTCCCTGGATTCCGTCCACTACATCTCTGGGCTGAACGATGGTAAAAAATAGGTTGGTGGGGTTGCTGTTGTCGTACCGCGGATTGGATATGAAGCGCAGCATGCCGTATTGAGTGTACACCCATTTGCCTATCGGGAAACGGCTGTTTCCGACGGCGACCTGGTTGTTCTTGGCATCGAAGGTAAAAGGGATCTGAGCGGTCGGCTTGATGGCGTTTACATCCATCACGTCGATCTTCACGGGAGAAGTTACATAAGCATTGATGGAGTGGATACGGCCTTTGCTGTAAACGGGAGCATACAGACCGAGGTTCTTCACCACATCGCTGATCAGGGTTCTGGACTGGATCACTTCTACTTCGTTCTCGATCGTTTTTTTGATGGAGATGAGGTTCAGGTCTTCGATCATTTTTGAATCTTCCTGTCCTTTGTGTTCATCTTTGATGAGGATGCGTGCATTCGATTCGAACAGCGGCACGGTATAGTAACGGAGATAGAACCAGGCTCCGGTAAAGGCAATGAGAACAAGGAAGAGATACAGCGGCCAGTAGGTAATGTACCTTGACCACCATTGCTTGAGGTTTATGCTCTCATCTTTCTCGATCTCCAACCCGTTTCTATGTGTCACCTGCATTATAATATCATTTGGTAATTAAATACTGAGCCGCGATCACCAGCAGCGACAAGGCGCTGAAGACAACCGGCAGGTTCTGCTGATATCCGCTTGCGGTAGCAGCTCTGACCTTGCTGGGCTCAACATAGACAATATCGTTTGTCTTTAGGTAGTAATACTGGGAGCTGAAAAAAGCGTCATCATTGAGGTTGATCCTCCTGAAGGTCTTCTTTCCTGCATCTTCGCGGATGAGGAGCACATTGTCTCTTCTTGCATAGATGGTAAGATCGCCTGCAAGCCCCAGCGCTTCCAGTAAAGAAATCCTTTCATTAGCAACGGAAACAACCGTCGGCCGGGCTACTTCTCCCAGTACAGTGACCCGGTAATTCAGGAACCGGATGTTCACAATAGGGTCTACAAGCAGCTTTTTATCAAGCAGTTCCCCTGCGATCTTTTGGGTCAGTTGCTTTTTCGTCAGCCCTACTGCAGAAATGGTGCCTAAACTTGGAAATATGATATTTCCATCGCTGTTCACGAGGTAGCCTACAGATTGCGAGATACTCCCCGTGGCGGTGGAAGAAATAACCGTCTGGGTATTGTTGAACATTTCTGTTGCAACCGGGTTAGGACTCGTTACATAGATGCTGAGGATGTCGTTCTTCTGAATCACAGATTCAACCTCTGCCGCAGACTGCAAAATGGAGCCATTGGTGATTTTCGGGAAATAGGCAATCTTCCGGCTTGTTCCACAAGAGGATAAGAGACAGGTGATACCAGTTAATACGCAGACCAGACACAGTAAACGAAGAAGGTGTAAACTTTTTTTCATAAATTTTTCTAAGACCAACCACTTATAAACGCTGCTGATAGCAAAAAATTATTACGCACTTTATTTAAAATGGTATCTCCATTCATTTATAGAAGCGATCACGCTCACTAAGCATTCATATAAGATATAAAAATGAAAGAACCATTACGACTTGCTAAAGCTGCAGTAGATTATTTCATGATTTTCATTGGCAAAATGGGACAAGGTTATTCAAGCACACCGGCTGGCATCAAGGGAAATTAGATTAATATGCTTTTTACATATATGTTTAACCCAATATATGTCTGACTAAGAAGAAGTCAAAGTTATGCAATTAAATCTGAATTCCAACCCCACAATATTAATAATATATGACCTCCGCGGCCAAAATAAACAGACTTTTTTTGTCACGCTATCCAGGCCTCCAGGCCGCTTCGTAATTTTACGAAGTACTTTACACAGGGTTGACTTTCAATGCCTCCGCAACAAGGATTTTTAACATGGCTCCGAAAGGACCGACTCTTTCTCCGCGCGTTGTTACCGGTGTCAGACAACCGAAAACACCGGGCCCCGATCCCTCAACATATTAAAAGATCCTGCATCTGTTTTTGATGCGTTTTTTCGGCCCGTAAAGGATGCATGATCCATGGTCCGGCAACTGCAACGATTGTCATCAGCATTACCATGATACGCACATCGGGCAGTTTTGGATCTCCTCCCCTTCTATCGATGGTTCTGGTAGAATAAGGATACAGCCTGACAGATGGATTTTTTGTAATGATCACCGTATCCCTCCCGGTTCCCGCCGCACCGTTGTTATCACGCACGCTGAGCTCGATGGCGTATTCGCCTTCCACATCCATGTGATTGATCAGGGCGAACAGCTTATATTGAACAATAGCGACCCTGGCAGGCCCTCCTATCTGGCGCCAGCTGTACCCTGTTAACTGCCCGTCGAAATCTTTCGAGGTCCCTTGCAGCAGGGTTCTTTGCGAAAAAGTGGTCCTATCGCGACCAGCATTCACGTAAGGAGTTGCATTCGTACCACCGGCCGGCAGCTTCGCATGCACATGGATATCGGAAGAGCGGGTAAAGCCAAACTCGTCCTGCACCGTTAAACGGAAAACATATTCTCCCGGCTCGAACCCTTTCACTACTGTGACAGGAGAGAATGGCGACTGGATATCCATTTCAGGAGAAGCCGGTCCGCTCAGCATGCGCCAGCGGTAGCGCACGATCACATCATTGGGATCGAACGAAGCCGAGCCGTTCAGTGTCATTTTCACAGGTATAACGATGCTGGTGTCTTTTCCCGCAATGGGAAAAGGAGGCCTGTTATTGGAAACCGTATTGTGCCTGGAGGTTCTGCTCATCCATTCATACATGTTGGGGTACAGGTATGTGTTAAGCGTATCGAACGGAGCATCACGTGCAGTGGTATGCCCGCCGTTGCGGTAATACGATACCATGGCTTTCGGCACCGGTGTATATGAGTTAACAGTATCTATCGCGTTGGTGGTAAGCCGGATGGGAACAGACGCATCATCTTTGGCGTGATGTGCCCATACAGCCACATTCCCTTTGGCAATCGCACTCAGATCTGTATAATCGGGCGCCGGAGCGGCCAGTACGATGCCTGCGATACGGCGGGCATTGGCAACTGAAGCCGTGGTATATTTCCAGGCGCCGCCGCCGCCAAGGCTCCAGCCACACAGAAAGATGCGATCTGTATCGATCTTCAGGTTTTTCTTCGCATAATCGATCATTACATCCACGTAGAAGTTCTGCCAGTTGATGTATTCTTTCGACATCTGGGGCATCAGAACAACAAACCCGTATCCTTTTCCGTGAAAATTGAATTTCATGGTAGCGCCCTGCGCAAGCAGTTTGGGAAAGGAGGTGTTGAGCACCATGGGAAGCTCCGTTGTGCCATTGCCTCTTTCACCTACACCATGCAAAAATATGATCAGCGGATAGCCTTTGCTGGTGTCGGCGCTGTAACCGGCAGGAGTGAATTGATAGAACCCGATCTTCCCGTGGTTTGAGGGAACGGATCTAGGAACAAGCTGGGAAAAAGTAAATAAGGGAAAACTTACTAGTATAAATAGTAATTTTTTCATCATGAAGGGTCGTACAAGGGGGGTTCCGGTTGAGGGAGGCGGTTTTGGCCCTGCCGGAACATTGCTTTAAAGATTAGTAATGCGTTTGTTAAAAGCAGGCGTTTCGAGTTTCTTCAGGCAGGTAGTGGTTTGGGTTATAGAATATTTTTTATACCGGTCAATGAAATCCAGAGAATCAATAAAGTATGCAGGCAAAGGTAGAGGTATTTTTGTTGGCATTTACCGGGGTTTGGTGTCATAACGTTTACTGAACAGTATATTAACAGATATTGGAAGATATTATTATAACCCCCCGGAATGTTTTTCACTTCCCGAACACAGGCCACCCGGTTTGGAACCGTACCGCACACGGGTCCGGACAGTTCATCAGTGATATGATTGAGCGTGTTTTCCGCTCGGGGGAATGCAGTGTTCAAGCTGTATCCGCCTCCGGGCTTATGTGATGGCAAGAGAAATTATGGCAGGCAACCGCTTATGAAGAGGCAACATGGCAAAGAGAACAACCCGCTGGAACTTACAGTATCAAATGGGTCTAAGAACGGGACTTCTGCAGCATGGCCGTCGGTGTGTTGGCGAGGATCCACATATCGTAGATCACGTTGTGTTTGCGGGCATAGATAATGTCGAGGTTGATCCTGTCTTCCACAGACATGTTATTGACGTGTTTCTTCTTGATCTGCCACAAACCGGTAATGCCTGCCGGCGCCATAAACCGGGCAGCCCACTGGTCGGTTGTAAGAGTAGCCGCTTCATTCAGCGGCAGCGGCCGGTTACCCACCAGCGACATATCGCCCAGCAGTACGTTGAAGAGCTGCGGCAGTTCATCGAGACTGGTTGCCCGCAGAAACAGTCCTGCCCGCGTACATCTTGGATCACCCTCGATCTTGAAAAAACGGGGACCGGCTTCTTCCGCCTCATACTGATTCAGGTGATCAAGCTGGTCTACCTGCTGGTCAGCCTTTTCGATCATGGTCCGGAACTTATAGAAATTAAACACTTTGTATCCACGGCCGGCTCTTTTGGAAATATAAAACGCCGGGCCTGCCGAATCGATCTTTACAGCGATGGCGATAAGCAAAAAGAGCGGGGACAGCAGAATGACAACCAGTGCCGATAAAAGGATATCAAAGGCTCTTTTGCTGATCCGGTTCGCATCAGACCAGCTGTCTGCCTTAGAAAAGAGGGGCACTTGTATCTGATCCGGGGACTGCTTTTTCATTTTTTTCAGGAAACTGATCTGCGAAACCAGCCTGTCTGCGTTTTGTTCCGTTAAAATAAAGCTTTCCTGTAAATATCGGAACCGTTTGTAGTCTTTTATCTTTTGCAACGCAAGCCCGGAAGCATCAAGCAGGAACAGGCTTTCACCGGCATAAGCAAAAGAAGGGATAGCCCTGTCTACTTCCATCAGCAGGCTCTCCGGCGTCTGCCCGTCGATCACAACGATTTTGTCCGAACCGGTTTGCTGCATGAACTGGTTCAGGTAATACACTGCCGTTTCGGCTTTCTCGCAATGGAAGCCGTTTCCGAAAGATTTGGCCAGCAGGGCCAGTTTCGCGAAACTTTTACCCAGGTAAAAAAAATTGCAGTCCTTCAGGGCGGGCGCCGGGAAATGCCCGTAAGTTCTTGCCGAAAGCAGTCCGTATGATAATGTTGAACTCATGAAAAGGTACTTTATAGAAGCCAATGCGTGAACAGAGGGGTAAGCGTCTGGCTGTTATGAAACAAATCTAAAAAAACGTCTTTTAACCTTGCTGCGCGACAATACCAGTTCCGCGACCGAGATTTTCAGCAGTTCGGGATTAAATGGTTTTACAAAAAAGTGCTGCACGCCGCCGGCCGCACACCGCTTTGCGGTGCTTTCCCGGGTATCGTCTGACAGTACTATCAGAGGGACGGTGCTGTAACAGGCGCTGGCACGGAGGTAATCGATCAGTTCCCAGGCCGGAGCATCCGGAAGTGTTGAATTGGCGATGATGAGATCGGGCGCATTGGGAGAAACCAGCGTTTGCAAAGCGGTGTATGCATTAACGGCTGTCGCTACCCGGTATTCCCTTCTGAACGTCGTTTCCAGAAGGTACCGGATAGCTTCATTGTCATCCACTATCAGGATTGTTCTTTTCATGAAAAAGACAGTTAAACTGGTTGACTCACTGGCAGAGCAAGGCGCTGGAAATAAATGATAAGGTGGCTATCAAGGAAATGGAAGGCAAGAACCGGAACAACAAACAGTGCTTTTCAGGTATGTGGATAAGGAATCAGGCTTTTTCCGGATGTGGAGGATATAACTGTTGATTAAACAGCAGGTTTAGCAGCTCTTTCCCAGGAATGGATCATGTTAAAAACCAACGAATGAACGACTATATAAAACTACCTATAAAACTTTATAAATGAGCCAGCTAAAAAAATAAATATCTGATCTTCATTACCCTTTGTTTATGAACAGGTTATACATGAATAATAACAGCATGTCTGATTAATGGCGCAAAAACCATGTTATATTTTACCTGAACTATCCGACTACTGCAATAAAAATGAATCTTTTTGTTCTAAAACAGTGTTCATTATATGCATGTGCTTATATAAAAGCTATTTTAAGGGTTATTTCAAGATTTTTCCGCAGGATTGTAAATTATCAAAATATCTGTTATCTTTGACGAATCCTTTGCTGAAAGCCGATCTACAAGTACGCTTGTACTTACTAAAACTTCACTGCAAAATTTTAGATCCTATTTAGATCCAAACGCTTTTAATTTTTCCATTTCCCTTTATCTGAAAAACATTACGAATGACCAAATTTTAAAAAAATTTGCTGCCACAGTTTGTAACATAATGATAATGTTTAGTTTATGACTAGAATTTTGCTCCTCTGGACAGTATGTGCATTGCTGTTCACCACTAAAGTAACTGCACAGGCCAACGTTTTTAACCCCAACGACCCGATCGTAGCGTACGATTCCTTACATCCCCCGGCCACGCCGCCCGCCAACGTGATCTCCAAATGGGTCCGTAGTAAAAAGATGGACTGGAACACCGACAAGTTCAAGTGCTATTATTACAACGGCATGGCGTTCCGCCTGCGTTTCCCGAACGGTTACAACCCGGCCAACACCACAAAAAAATATCCCCTCATCCTTTTCCTGCACGGTGGTGGAGAGATCGGACCGGTTACCGACAACGATAACCAGCTGATGCACACTGGCGTGATCTTCCAGGGTATGATCGACCAGGGGCAATACGATGCCTTCCTTCTCTATCCGCAGATGTCTGAACAGGATATCTGGCAGGATTACCACTTCACCAAAATCAACAACATTCTGGATTCGCTCCAGAAATACTGCTTTCTGGATGTAGACAGAGTAATGACCCAGGGTCTTTCCGCGGGTGCCTTTGGTTCGCTCCGGTTCAGTGCATGGTATCCGCAACGTTCCACCCTTGCAACCAGTGCATCCCCGGCCCTCATCCAGACCCTGCAGGATTACGAACGCGACAAACTTCTTCCTATTCCGATGTGGATCGGAAACGGTGGCCTCGATAACAACCCCGACCCTGCGAGCGTACAGGGCTTTGCCGACTATATCACTTCGCATGGCGGCAGGCTTACCCGCAACTATTACCCAGACCTGGGCCACCCGACCTGGGCCCCCATGTATACTCCGCCCCTTACGCTCCCGTTTTGGCTTACCTCGCACAAAGCGAACCCGATGGTGTACTTCGGCGCCAACCAGTATGACCTGAACACTGCCATCAGCTCCAAACTGGGCCTCACCGCCGGTTTCTATGCCTACGAATGGCAACGGGATGGTAGCACCATCGCCACTTCCACCAACGGAGCCAACACGATCGTGGATCCTCTGCCCATTAAGTCATTCACGGGCAACGACATCACAGTAACTTCTTACGGAACGTACCGGGCCCGGTTTAAAAGAACCGCTGCCTCCGACTGGTCGGAATGGTCGCAGAACCCGGCACAGATCTACAAAGGCCTCAAGTTTAAATACTATGAAGGTCCGTGGACCACATTGCCCGATTTCAATACACTTACCCCCGTCACTTCCGGTTCATCACCCAATGTGGATATTACCTCGAGACCTCCCGATACGTATGACCATTTTGCCATGAAATGGGAAGGAAGCATCTATATTCCTA
Source organism: Chitinophagaceae bacterium (assembly GCA_965200945.1). Taxonomy (GTDB): domain Bacteria; phylum Bacteroidota; class Bacteroidia; order Chitinophagales; family Chitinophagaceae; genus JADCRZ01. The sequence goes on along the minus strand of OZ241749.1, from coordinate 5,507,236 downwards.
CCCCGGGCGCTTATACTTTTGAAACTTATTCAGACGATGGAAGCAAACTTTACTTCAACAATTCGAGCTATTCCTTTTCCACAACTGCCACTGTAGACAATGACGGCGGCCATGAGGCGATATCCAAAACAGGCACGGTAAACGTACCGACAGCCGGATGGTATCCCATCATAATCACGTACCTGGAAATAGCGGGCGGCGAAACCATGCAGTTGTTCTGGAGCGGTCCTAATTTTTCCAGACAGCAGATCCCGAACTCGGCATTTACACCAACAGTGCTTCTTTCAGACAATGTAGCGCCTACAGCGCCTTCAAACCTGAAATCGGATTATACCGGCCGCACCCTTGTTGACCTGTCGTGGACAGGCTCCACCGACAACGTGGGCGTAACCCGTTACGATGTGTATGTGAACGGTACCCTGAACCAGTCGACCACCAATACAAAACTCACCCTCAGCAGCCTCACCGCCGGTACTGCCTACAGCATTACCGTGAAGGCAGCAGATGCAGCAGGAAATGCTTCGCCAGTAAGCAATACGCTGGCAGTAACTCCGGCAGCGAGCGGACTGCGCTACAAATACTATGAAACAGGAAGCAGCTGGAGCGTACTGCCCAACTTCAGCACCCTCACCCCGGCGAAAACCGGCACCAGCGCCAACTTCGATCTCACACCGAGACTGAAGGACGACAATTTCGGGTTTGTATGGGAAGGCTACCTGCACATCACCACGCCTGGTACTTATACCTTCGAAACACAGTCGGATGATGGCAGCAAATTCTATTTCAACACGTTCTACAACTTCAGCACCACCGCTACCGTAGACAACGACGGCCAGCATGGCCCCATTGTAAAAACAGCGACGGTGAACATTCCGGCTGCCGGCTGGTACCCGGTAACGGCTACTTTCTTCGATGCCACGCTCGACCAGTCGATCGCCGTATACTGGACAGGCCCCGGCATCGCTCGCCAGCTTATTCCGGACGCAGCCTTTGTGGAGAACACCAATGTTGATGTAACAGCGCCGACCACGCCTTCAAACGTGAAGGCAGACTATACCGGGCGCACCTTCGTAGACCTGTCATGGACCCCTTCTACCGATAACGTGGGTGTGCTCCGCTACGACATCTATGTAAACGGTGTCTTTAACCAGAACAATGGCAACTTCACGAAAGCAACTGTCAGCGGACTTACTCCGGGCAGCACGTATAGCATCATGGTATTTGCCATCGACGCGGCCAACAATCCTTCTTCGGCCAGCACCCCGATATCTGTGGTGGCAGCTGCAAACGGACTGCGTTATAAGTATTACGAAACGCCGGCCAGCTGGAGCGTACTGCCTAACTTCAGCACCCTCACCCCGGCCAAGTCGGGCGCAAGCGCCAACTTCGACCTTACACCGAGACTGAAAGACGACAATTTCGGGTTTGTTTGGGAAGGCTACCTGCACATCACCACGCCTGGTACTTATACCTTCGAAACACAGTCGGATGATGGCAGCAAATTCTACTTCAACAGTCTGTATTCTTCCAGCGTAACAGCTACCGTGGACAACGACGGCCAGCACGGCGCCATCGTGAAAACGGCTACCGTGAACATACCGGCTGCTGGCTGGTACCCGATTGCGGCCACGTTCTTCGATGCCACGCTCGACCAGTCGATCGCCGTGTACTGGACAGGCCCTGGCATCGCTCGCCAGCTTATTCCGGATGCAGCGTTTGTGGAAAACACATCAGCAGATGCCACACCGCCAACCGCACCGGCCAGTCTTAAATCAGATTATACCGGCCGCACCTTTGTTGACCTGTCATGGACAGCATCGAGCGACAACGTCGGCGTAACCCGTTACGATGTATATGTGAACGGTACCCTGAACCAGTCGACCACCAATACAAAACTCACCCTCAGCAGCCTCACCGCCGGTACTGCCTACAGCATTACCGTGAAGGCAGCAGATGCAGCAGGAAATGCTTCGCCAGTAAGCAATATGCTGGCAGTAACTCCGGCAGCGAGCGGACTGCGCTACAAATACTATGAAACAGGAAGCAGCTGGAGCGTACTGCCCAACTTCAGCACCCTCACCCCAGCGAAAACCGGCACCAGCGCCAACTTCGATCTCACACCGAGACTGAAGGACGACAATTTCGGGTTTGTATGGGAAGGCTACCTGCACATCACCACGCCTGGTACTTATACCTTCGAAACACAGTCGGATGATGGCAGCAAATTCTATTTCAACACATTCTACAACTTCACCACCACCGCTACCGTAGACAACGACGGCCAGCATGGCGCCATCGTAAAAACAGCGACGGTGAACATTCCAACCGCTGGCTGGTACCCGGTAACGGCTACCTTCTTCGATGCCACGCTCGACCAGTCGATCGCCGTATACTGGACAGGCCCCGGCATCGCTCGCCAGCTTATTCCGGACGCAGCCTTTGTGGAATTTGTAGGCTCAGACGGCACACCGCCGACAGCGCCCACGCAGCTGAAATCTGATTTCACCACACGTACTTTTGCCGACGTATCCTGGACAGCCGCCACCGACAATGTGGGAGTAACCAGATATGACGTATACGTAAACGGCAGCCTGAACCAGTCGACCGGCACAGCCACCAAGGCAACGATCAGCGGACTGACCCCAGGTACGCCCTACACGTTCACGGTGAAAGCAGTGGATGCAGCGAACAACGTATCTACGTTCAGCAACTCACTGGCTATAACGCCGGCCGCAGGCGGGCTTCGCTACAAGTATTATGAAACCGGAAGCAGCTGGACGGTGCTGCCGAACTTCAGTACCCTCACCCCGGCGAAAACCGGCGCAAGCGCCAACTTCGATCTCTCGCCGAGACTGAAAGACGACAACTTCGGGTTTGTTTGGGAAGGCTATATCCGCATTCCGACAGCCGGCACCTACACCTTCGAGACACAGTCGGATGATGGCAGCAAGTTCTATTTCAATAGCTTGTATTCTTCCAGCGTAACGGCTACCGTGGACAACGACGGACAGCACGGCGCCATCGTGAAAACGGCTACCGTGAACATACCGGCTGCTGGCTGGTACCCGATCGCGGCCACGTTCTTCGATGCCACGCTCGACCAGTCGATCGCCGTATACTGGACAGGCCCCGGCATCGCACGCCAGCAGATTCCAAGCTCGGCGTTTACGGAAGCAGCAGCGGCCAATGCCGACGCCGGCACGCTGAGCACGCAGACCTTCAGAACCGGTATCGCCAGCATGAGCGAAGCCGAGAAGGAGAAATTCCAGCAGATCAGCGCTTACCCGAATCCGTTCAACAACCAGCTGCAGATCGCGTTCTACAACACGGCCAAAGACAACAACATCAGTGTTGACATCTACGACCTGTCGGGCAGGATGGTATACAACAAGAACTTCGGCAGACTTTCTGCCGGGGCTACCAACCTCCGCGTGGATCTGACCGGTCAGCTGCACCTGGATGGAGGCACTTATATCGCCAGGCTACATGCCAACGGCATTGTCCTGAAAACATGGAAACTGGTGAAGGTCACGAAGTAACATCAGCAGATCAGATATTATGTTTATGAAAAATCCGGGAGCCATTCCCGGATTTTTCATGAGCAATAGTTTAATTTGCACTACGTTCTGGTGCTGGAGCGCTCGGCCCGGAACAAAGGACAATAAATAATTTGTGGTCCTGCAGATAATATATACCCCTAAAGAACAGTTAGTAAAAAGGTTTATCGTCCTGTAACTGACATATGAAAAAACAGCCTGTATCAGGCCTGTTCTGTGTCATGAATCCTAAACAAATTAAATTGAGCAGAGACCTTTTTAATTACCAATATATACTGAGCCGCAACAGGTATTCCTGGATGGATTACGCCAGGGGCATCTGCATCATTCTCGTATGTTACCGGCACAGCTTCGAAGGCCTGATCAATGCAAACTTCCCTACAGACAGTTTTCCTGCACTCACCCTGATGAACTCCGCCCTCGTCACGTTCCGGATGGCGCTGTTCTTTTTTATGTCGGGCGTCTTTATCTCGTCCACCCTCACCAAAAAAGGGTTCGGCGATTATGCCAGCGACCGCGTAAAGACGATCCTTTATCCCCTCCTCATCTGGGGCGCTATCCAGATCACGCTGCAGCTGCTTTCAAATAATTACACCAATGCAAGGAGGTCGGTCGCCGATTATCTTTACCTGCTTATCCAGCCCCGGAGGGAAGATCAGTTCTGGTATCTGAACGCCCTCTTCTTTACCGGCATCGTATATGCGTATTTCAAGATCGTGCTGCGGTTGAAGATGTACCAGCTGATGCTAACGGCCATACTCTTCTACGCCCTTGGTGCATTGTACTATCATACCCATGCGAACATGAAGTACCTCAACTTTACCTTCAGCGTGGTACCCGACATCCTTCATTACTATATTTTCGTGTTCCTCGGTGATGCGGCTTCCCGGGTGATACTCGACAAGCGGAGTGAAAAATATCTTACTTCCGCCAAACTCTTCCTACCGGCGGTTGTACTCTTTTTATCGGCGCATGCCTATTACACCTTCATGAACAGTTTTTACAACAAGGGATATTATGTGGAGTTTTACATGCCCGCTACCTTCCTGATCGTAGCGCTGTCGGGCTGCCTGATCACCATACAGGTTTGTTTCCTGCTGCAAAAATACAAGGCGCTGCAGTTCCTGCGGGTGATCGGCTATCATTCCCTCTATATCTATCTCATGCATGTGTTGGTAACAAGTTTCACACGCGTGTTCTTTGCCAAGATCCTGCATATCACCTACATCCCGCTGATGCTGGCCGTGAGTGTGATCCTCGGTGTTGTGATCCCCGTGATCGTTTACAATCTTATGATGAACAACGGGCTTTGGTGGATGTTCAGCCTGAAAAAGCCACAGGAGGAAAAAAAAGTCTTTACCTTAAACTATAACATCACCCAGCGTCCTCTGGAAACAAATACCAGATGAAAGAGGACTTTATAAAAGGTCATGACATCATCCTGTTTGGTTTTCAGCCCTGGGAAATTCAGACGGGCAGCAATTTTGTGGATATGGCCTTTGAGCTGGCCCGCCACAACCGCGTACTCTATGTGAACCGGGCGCGGAACAGGGCTTCCATTCTGGAGAAAAAACTGGAACCGGAGATACACGGGCGAACAGAGGAAGTACAGAAGATCAGCGAAACTTTATGGGTGCTGAATCCTGCCACCATACTGGAATCCATCAACCGGATCCCGTTTGCATGGCTGCACGACCAGCTGAACTATGTAAACAACCGGCGGCTGGCAAGGGAGATCAACACAACTGTGCGGTTGCTGGGTTTCAGCAAAGCCCTTCTCGTCAACGACAACGATTTTATCAGGGGCCGCTATCTGAAGGAGCTGGTTCCCTGTGAAGACTATATCTTTTACCTGCGCGACTACCTGCTGGGAGTACCTTATTTTCAGCGGCATGGCCGCCGGCTGGAAGCGGAAACGATCGCCCAGGCAACGATGGTAGCGGCCAACACCGCTTACCTTGCCAATTATGCTCGGCAGTGGAATCCAAACAGCTTCGACATCGGCCAGGGATTTTACCTGAACGCCGGTTCAAAGCAGGCAGTCCCGGACGACATCAGGGATCTTCCGGGGCCGGTGATCGGGTATGCCGGTTATATCAGCACGTTGCGGATCGATGAAACAGTGCTGGTAGCCATCGCAAAAGCTTTTCCGGACTACAGCATCGTGCTGATCGGGCAAACTGATGAATATAATCTGCCGGCAGGCATTGCAGATCTGCCGAATATGTACTTTCTTGGGCGCAAACCGGTGACGGAACTGCACAATTACATCCGCTGTTTCGATATCTGCATCAACCCGCAAAAGCTGAATGCAGTTACGAACGGCAACTACCCGAGAAAAGTGGATGAATACCTGGCGATGGGCAAGCCGGTAGTGGTAACGAAAACGGAGGCCATGAACATGTTCAGGGAGGTTACGTTTCAGTGCTCCACCGCCGATGAATTTGTGCAAAGCATCGGTGATATCCTCGGACACCCCGAGAAATTCGGATCGGAAGAAATACGCCGCAAAAGAATTGATTTTGCGGCCACACATACCTGGACACGCAGCATGGCCCGGTTGTTCAATGCTTACGTGATCGTGAAAAGAAAGAACCAGTTAATGCCCCAACCAGTTGCAGAAATGAACAATACGCAAAAATGGATACGCCGGATAACTATTTGGGCGCTGGTGGCCTATTTGATTTTCATTTATATTAAATTTATGTTTTTCTAAAATCTGATCATCTCTGGAAAGTCTAATATCTGAACGCATCTATTCAAGGCTGGAAAAGATCCAATTTTTTTCCATCACCAAAATCCTGCTTCAGCTTGCCTGTGTTTTTGTCAGTACCTATTTCACCCTCAAAGCACAATTCTCTCTTTCCACCGCACTCTTCGTAGGCGTCGCCTGCGGCATCACTTATTATGTTTGCCTGCAGCGCCAGATGCTCGGCTTGTATCTCATCGTCTTTTTCTCATCTCTGTTTGCCCTGCCGGGGCGTTTTCTGAACATCGCCTCGCCGGTCGGCGTGATCGTGGAATTGTTTACCTGCGGTCTCTGGCTCAATATCCTGCGCGACCAGTTTTCACGCAAAAAGGTGATCCATATTTTCCGCAACGATGCCATCTCCATCGCACTCGGTTCTCTGCTGGTATTCTACATGCTGCAGGTCGCTAACCCGCATATGACCAGCAAACTCGGCTGGTTCTTTTTTATCCGCAAACAGATCAGCTTCCTGCTCTTCTACTATATCGCCTACTCGGTATTTGACTCGTACCGGCAGATCCGTTCTTTTCTGATGTTCTCGTTTGTTCTGGCGCTGGTGATCGCACTCTATGGCATCAAGCAGCAGTGGTTTGGCATCGCCGCGTTTGAAGAAAAATGGCTTCGCGGCGACTATGCCTCCTATCTGCTGTTTTTCCAGGGAGGCTTCCTGCGCAAATTTTCTTTTCTTACCGATCCCGCGGCTTTTGGGGTCATCTGTTCTTTTTTCGGACTGCTCAGTTTTCTGCTGGCCATCAAAGTGACCGGCACGTACAAGAGGGCGGCGCTGTATCTGGTCACCCTTGTGTGCCTTACAGCCGCCTCCTACTCCGGTACGCGGACCTGCATCCTGATGTTTGCAGGTGGACTGATACTTTATTGCGTGATGACGCTGAATGAGAAACGGACCTATATCCACCTTTTTCTGTTGTTGGTGGTGAGCGCATTTTTCCTGTTCGGGCCGTTCCAGGAGAACCCGGTGGTGGCGCGCGTCAAGACCACGCTGCAGGGTTCGAAAGATGCCTCGGCCACCCTTCGCTCCATCAACCGCCACATGATCCAGCCCTACATTCATCGGCATCCGTTCGGCGGCGGACTGAACACCAGCAGCCTGGAAGGGAAATTATACAATCCGAACCATGCGCTGGCAGGCTTTCCGCCCGACAGCGGCTATATGAAGATCCTGCTGGAACAGGGCTGGCTCGGACTGGCCCTGCACCTGTTATTTTATTTCCTGATCCTGCGACGCGGCGTCAATTGCTATTTTGCAGCCCGCGATCCAACGATCCGGAACCTGTACATTGCCATCACCGTAAGCCTTTTCTCGCTCATCGTGGGTCAGTATTCGCAGATCGCCATCGCGCAGTACCCGCTGATCCTGATCTTTTACGGGCTGCTGGCCGTTCTGGTAAGACTGATCGAATTTGACATTGAAGAAAAACCGGCAGGCGCGGAACCGGCGATCGGACTGCAATATGCCAACAGGTTGCCGGCCGGCCATGTGTAACAGGTACGGCAGCGGGAACCGCCACACGATCTGCTGCCGTTTGTGCGTTGAACTCAAAATAAAAGCTCCTGCTAATTTTTTCCGATGAAAAAAAATACACCCTTTCTCACTGGTTCCTTGTTTCTCTTCGCCGTAGTGGCGCTGCTCGAATGGATCACCCTCCGGAAAACGAACGGCACTTTCTGTTACCCGCTCGACGATACGTTCATCCACATGGCAGTTGCGAAAAATACCGCCCTGTTCTCAAACTGGGGTATCACGCCCCATGAATGGGTATCTACCTCATCTTCGCCATTCTTTACGGCACTGCTTGCCCTCATGTACAAGATCTTTCATGTCAGCGTGTATCTTCCCTTCGTGCTCGGCATCGCCGGCTGCCTGCTCGCCATGATCGCACTGCAGCAGGAACTGAACAACCGGACCACCCTTACCACCGGTCATAAAACGATCACGCTGGTAACAACCCTCTTCATCGGGGCTTTGCCTTCGCTGGCAGCGCTGGGCATGGAACACACCTTCCAGATCGCGTTCACCCTGTTCTTTGTCCATCACAGCGCCGATGTTTTATCGGGCGAGGATACTTCCTTCAAAAGGCTTCTGCTGGCATCGCTTGCCGGCGCACTCATGGTGATCACCCGCTACGAAAATGCTTTCGTGGTAGCCGCTGTGTGCGGACTGCTTTTTTTGCAAAGAAAATTTATCCCGTCCCTACTGGTTGGTTTTGTCAGTGCCCTGCCTATACTGCTGTTTGGGCTGTATGCTGTAAAACACGGCGGGCTGTTTATTCCCAATTCTATTCAACTGAAAGTACGCACCAACTATATACCACTCCTCAACGGTGGTCTGGCCATTCTCGAACTGGCGGCCAGCCTGAGCGGACTCATTGTGCTGGCCGTGATCGTGACGCTCAAAAAATATATGGACAAACGGTTCGACCGCTCGGCATGGATCCTGCTGGTATTTATCCTGAGCAGCCTGGTGCATGCGGTCTTTGGCGGGTTCGGCTGGTTTTACCGGTACGAAGCGTACCTGATCGTACTGGGCTCTTTTCATCTGCTGATCCGGTTCTGTAAATGGCTCGAAAGCGGCGCCCGGCAAAGAAACCCCCATTTTGCGCTGCTTGCCGGAACAGCTATCCTGTGTGTGATCAACCTGCCTTTGCGAAGTGTGAACTCGCTGCGGAATTTCTCCCGTTCTACCTACAACATTTATGAGCAACAGTACCAGATGGCGCTGTTCCTCACAAAATATTACAACCATCAGACGGTGGCAGCCAACGACATCGGCGCGATCAGCTACATGGGCGATCTAAACATCATCGATCTCTGGGGGCTGGGCAGCAATGAAGTAACGATCGCCAGAAAACACAATAACTACACAGCCGATTACCTGCAGCAGTTCGTACTGAAAAAGAAAGCCGGGATCGCAGTCGTGTATGAATCGTGGTTTCCGCCAAAACTCGTTCAGCAATGGAAAAAAGTGGGGACCTGGGAAGTATCGTACAGTTTTATGCTCGGCGATACAAAGGTGACTTTTTATGCCATTGACCCTGCCGAAGCAGATAAGCTGCACAATAACCTGAAACAGTTTACCGCACAACTTCCGCATGACGTGGTTGTGGAATATGCCGAATAAAATTCTCCCCTTTTCTGTTCGAAAACCGGGCGGGCTGGAACGGTTTTTTAAGAGTTGTGTGCAAAAAACAATTCCAGCATGTATATACTTGGCATCAATGCAGTTTTCCATGATTCGGCGGCCTGTATCCTGAAAGACGGAAAACTGATTGCGGCGGCAGAAGATGAGCGCTTTACGCATATCAAACACGGAAAAAGACCCGTCCCTTTCTCCACCTGGGAACTTCCCTTTCACGCAATAGACTACTGTTTAAAAGAAGCAGGCATTCACCTCGGCGATGTAGATCATTTCGCCTATTCTTTCGATCCTTCCCTTTTACTCGGTTCGAAATACGACGATCAATCCACGATCAAAATACCCCTTCATCCATCACAACAACCGAAAGACGAAGAGTGGACCTCCGAATGGGATCCGCTGTTCCTGTCATCTATCGTGAATGCGCCCGGGCAGCTGGTGGACGGTTATCCGCATCACCTGCAGAAAAGGTTCAGGGGCGCGAAGATCAGAAAAGAACAATGGCATTTTGTAGACCATCATATTGCACATGCCGCCAGCGCTTTTCATCCTTCTCCCTTCAACCGGGCAGCGGTGCTTACACTCGACGGGCGGGGCGAAAAAGCCACGACCACCTACAGCATCGGAAACGGCAACGACATGAAGCGAATCTGCCAGGTGGACATGCCCCACTCGCTGGGATTGCTGTATGAGCGTGTAACCACTTACCTTGGCTTTCTTCACTCTTCCGATGAATATAAAGTGATGGCGCTGGCCTCTTACGGCAAGCCTGAATTTGTTGACGATTTCCGGGATATGATCAGGATCGGTGAGAACGGCCGGTACACGATCACGGACGAGCGGCTGGAAGAACGTTTCGGCCCGCAGCGACTGCGCCACGAAGAGTTCACCAGCCATCATTTCAACATCGCTCATTCCCTCCAGCAGGTACTGGAAGAAAGGGTGCTTGAACTGGTCAACTGGTTTCAAAAAGAAACGGGTGAAGAAAACCTGTGCATGGCGGGCGGCGTGGCCCTGAACTGTGTGCTCAACGCACGCATCCGCGACAAAAGCGCTTTCAAAAACATATGGGTACAGCCCGCGGCAGGCGATGCCGGTACTGCACTGGGGGCAGCCATCTGGACAGACGTGCAGCAGCGCAACCCCGCAGAGAAAAGCTTTAGGATGGAGCATGCCTACTGGGGACCGGAATTTACAGACCCGGAAATAGAAAAATTTCTTCAATGGGCAAAAGTGCCTTACAAGAAACTGGAAAACATCGCCGAAGAGACCGCAGACATCCTTGCGCAGGACAAGATCATCGGCTGGTATCAGGGCCGAATGGAGTTCGGTCCGCGCGCACTGGGAAGCCGCTCCATACTGGCTTCGCCCACCAGTCCTGATATGCAGGCGAGGCTGAACGAAGTGAAAGACCGCGAAGATTTCAGGCCGGTAGCGCCGGTGGTGCTGCAGGAAGATGCGGGTGAATGGTTCGATCATGCCTCTTACTCGCCGTACATGCTCTTTATATATGATGTGAAACCCGACAAGGCAGACAGGATACCGGCGGTGCGGCATGTGGATGGCACTGCCCGCATACAGACGGTGAACCGGGACCAGCATGAAAAATACTACGACCTGCTGCAGGCGTTTAAAAAAAGGACCGGAGTACCGGTACTGGTGAATACCTCCTTCAACACACTTGGCAAACCGATCGTATGCTCACCCCGGGATGCGGTGGAATGCTTCTGGACCTCCCCTTTTGATGCCTTGATCATCGGGTCATTTTTAATCGAGAAATAGATGGAGCCGTTTGTTTCCGTAGTTATACCAACCTACCGCCGGCCGCTGCTGCTGGAGAAATGCCTGAGGGCGCTCCGGCAGCAAAGCCTGTCTGCAGACCGGTATGAAGTGATCGTGGTGAGCGACGGGCCCGATGAGGCAACAAAAGCCGCCATCGACAGCCTCTGCCTACAGCCGATGCAGGTACGGTTTGTTTCTCTGGAAGCAAAGAAAGGCCCGGCCGGAGCAAGAAATGCGGGCTGGCAACATGCCCGGGCCGGCCTCATTGCTTTCACCGATGATGATTGCATCCCCGACCGGGGCTGGCTCTCATCGATCCTGTCGGCATGCGGGCAGGAAAAGCTGGCGGCCTTCAGCGGGAAAGTGATCGTACCTGTACCGGACCAGCCGACAGATTTTGAACGAAACACGCAGGGATTGGAAACGGCGGCTTTTATTACCGCCAACTGTGCGTGTACAAAAGCGGCGCTGCAGCAGATCGGAGGGTTCGACGAACAGTTTACCATGGCCTGGCGAGAAGACAGCGATCTTGAATTCAAGCTCCTGTTGCAGGGCATTCCGGTGCAGAAGCTGGAAACAGCGATCGTGATACATCCGGTGCGGCAGGCGCCCTGGGGGGTCAGTCTGCGCGAACAAAAAAAGGGGATGTTCAATGCGCTGCTCTATAAAAAATATCCCGCGCTGTACCGTGAAAAGATCCAGCCCCGGCCGGCAGTGAATTATTATGTTATGATCGGTTGCGTACTGATGGCCGGGGCGGGTATTTTGGCCGGCCTGCCATGGCTGAGTGCCGCTGCCTTGCTGGTGTGGCTGTTACTGACAGTACAATTTATCAGCAGACGGCTTGCCAATACATCTCATTCCCGAAGCCATGTTATGGAAATGATCATTACATCGCTGGCCATACCTTTCCTGTCGGTTTACTGGCAGCTGTATGGTGCCTTTAAATACAAAGTCCTGTTTATATAACCCCGGACTGCACATCTGCTGCAGTCCTCTCACCATAACTACCAGATATGAAACTTGCTGTGGAGGAGATAAAAAAAATCGTGCTGTTCAGGGCCCTGCAACTGGGCGACCTGCTTTGCACGATCCCGGCGGTGCGGGTGCTGAGAGATGCTTATCCCGCTGCAGAGATCACCCTGGCGGGCTTGCCCTGGGCGAAATCGCTGGTGGAACGGTTCCCGGAGTATTTTGATCGGTTCATCCACTTCCCCGGCTATCCGGGCCTGCCCGAGCAACCTTTGAACCCCGCTGCGTTCACCCACTTCCTCGGCACCGTTCAGCAAATGCAACCGGATCTCGCGCTCCAGATGCAGGGCAACGGAACGATCGTAAACCCCATGGTGGAACTGTTTGGGGCAAGACATACCGCGGGCTTTTGTGTACCTCACGACTATTGTCCCAACAGAGACCTTTTCCTGGAATATCCCAACCACGGTTCCGAGATAGAAAGGCATATTGCCCTGATGAATTTCCTGGGCCTGCCTTCCGCGGGTACCTATCTCGAATTTCCGCTGACGGACAAAGACAGGGACGATTTCAGGAAGCTCGCACTTGGAGTGGAAGAGAAGGGATATGTATGCATCCATCCGGGCTCGCGGGGCGACTGGCGGCAGTGGCCGACAGAGCATTTTGCCACGCTGGGCGACTACTGTGCGGAACAGGGATTCAAAGTGATCATTACCGGAACTTCGGAAGAAAGGCCGATCACGGATAAAGTACAACAACAAATGAAACATCCGGCACTCAACGTAGCCGGACAAACCAGTCTGGGAGCAGTCGGTTTTATGATCAGCAGGGCTTTTGCGCTCATCTCCAACTGCACGGGCGTTTCCCACATTGCATCGGCCTGTAAAACACCCAGCATCGTCATCAGCATGGACGGAGAACCCGAACGCTGGGGTCCACTTGACAAATCGCTCCACACAACCATCGACTGGACCAAAAACCAGTCGTACGAAGCGGTGGCAGCCCAAACAGCCAGCCTATTCAGCCGGGCACCGTTTGTAAAGGCACCATCGCAGGAATGAGAAACTTACCGGGATCACCGAGTACATCTGCAACAGCCTGCACAAGCTCATCAGTACTGGCTTCCTGAACAGGCGTAAAAAGCTCCTTGTGTACATACCGGATCACTTCATTGCGGCTGCGTGCATCTTCCGGGATAGAATAAAACAAGGCTTTCCCCCTTGTTTTCCAGGGCAGATGCTGGGGGTTGGTAAGGGCATACAAAACAACCAGCGGAGTGGCGGTAGCAGCAGCTATGTGCACAGTGCCTGTGTTCACGGAGACTACCAGCGGTGCTTGCCCGATCAGGTGGATATATTCTTCCAGACCAAACAGGCCGGCCAGCGAGAAAGCGCCTTTGCCAATGTGGTTCCGGAGCCGGTCGGTCAGGTCCTTTTCCTTTGACACCCCCGTCAGTAATACCTGATAGCCCATGTTCCGCACGATCTGTGTGCCTGCATCCACCCATGAAGCAAAAGGGTATTCCCGCTTTTGCTCACTGACGCCTGCGTGCAGGATCAGCCATGGCTTTTCGGAATCTATACCCGCTTCAACAAGCTTTTGACGTACTGCAGGCCAGCAGTCTTCGTCCAGCTTCAAGATCAGCCGATCATCCTGTGTGGAAGCTCCGACAAACTTCACAAGATCAAGATCGCGTTGAACCTGGTGACGTACAAATGAATAGGGTTCGGCGTCAGGTACCCAATGGGTAAGAAGAAGATAGGGATTTTCGCGGCAGTAGGCGAGGCGAAGCGGAATGCCGGCAAGATAGGCCAGCATAACAGCAGGAAGCGGGTTTTGGCTGTACACCGTAAACACTACAGCCGCATCGAATCTTTTTTGCCTGATGAGCTGAACGATGTCAAAAAATTCTTCCGGCTCCGGTGCACTGTCTGTTTTTACCCAGGGCAGGTTGCAGATCAGCACTTCATCGATACCGGGAAGAAGGGAAGCGATGCCACCTGCCATCGACGAGGTGAGCACAGTGATCTTACAGGAGAAGCTTTGCTTGAGGGCACGGATGGCAGGGGAAGACATCAGCAGGTCTCCCATGTTATCCGCCCGGATACACAAAATATTTTTGCAGTCAGACCAGTCTTTCATCTTACCCTGCATTTACAACCTCACTCTCAGATATTATGATGGCCGCTTCATCAATAGTTGTAACGATACAATCCGGATTTCTGATCTCGCCTCTGAGCCATTCGGTTTCATTGCCGTTGTTGATCAGGATAGAGCGGCAACCCGCCCTGTTCCCTGCTTCCACATCATGGAGGATGTCTCCGACCATCCAGGATGCTGCGGGATCGATCTGCATCTCTGCACAGGCCTGTAGGATAAGTCCGGGAAGCGGTTTGCGGCAGGCGCATTCTTTCCTGTATTCAGCTACATCACCTTCAGGATGGTGCGGGCAGTAGAAAAACCCATCGAGCGTGAGGCCTTCCTCCTTCAGCAGTTCAACAATCTTTTCCTTCACGGGGCCAAGTGCTTCTTCCCGGAAATATCCCAGGGCTACGCCCGACTGGTTCGAGATGATCACCAACAGGTATCCGTTCTGCGCCAGCGTCCGCAATCCCTGTATCGAGTCAGGCGATAGTTTGATCAGTGCCGGATCCACATTGTATGGCACATCAGGGATCAGCGTGCCGTCTTTGTCAATGAAAACTGCCTTGTTCATGCTGTTAAACAGACCTTATGCGGCCTGTATCTCCCTGTCTGCCGTAGAGGCCGCATTGTCAATAGCGGATAAAAGTATTTCGTTGTACAGTCCGATCATTGAGTTGGCCACTTTAGCCCAGGTAAACAGTGCATTCACCCGTTTAATGCTGTTTTCTTTCATCGTCTGCAGCAGTGCGGGATCACCGAAGAGGACAGAAATTTTCTCTGCCAGTGCATCCGGATCGTTGGGTGGCACCAGGAAACCAGTCTTGCCATCCGCAACGCTGTATTTGATGCCGCCGACATTGGAGCCGATCACCGGTGTACCGCATGCCATGGCTTCCAGCGGTGTAATACCGAACGGCTCGTACCAGGGCGTTGTAATAAAAATATCTGCAGCGGAATAGTAATATTTCAGCATGCTGCGGTCTTTGCGTCCCACGAAGGTGATGGAGTCGAGTACGCCTTGTTCGAAGGCTACCTGCTGCAACCGCGCAATTTCCGGACAATGCTGCGGATCGGGGTGATCACATTCCCCTCCCACTACAACAAGCCGCACCTTCCCTGCAGCGTGCCTCAGCCGGGCGAGTGATCTGACCACGTTTTCCACGCCTTTGCGCGGCACCATGCGGCCCAGCTGAAGGATTATTTTTTCACCCGGATGCAGCTCCGTTCTTTCTCTTGCTTTAAGCCGGCTGACCGGGTAAAATTCGAGCGAGCTGAAACCGCAGGGGATGATGGATATCTTCTCTGCATCTGCTCCATACAATTTGATCAGGTCTTCCATATCCTGCGGGCATTCCGCGATCACATGATCGGCTTCCTGAACTGCCTGCTCTTCTATCATTAATCTTTCCGGTGGAAATTTATCCTGTTCTTTCTGATGGATCCGGCGTACATGGCCCAGGGCATGAAAAGTAACTACAAAGAGAAGATCAAGCTGTTTTTTCAGGTTCATGGCAACCATGGCCGACATCCAGAAGTTGGCATGTACGAGGGCATAACTTACCTGCTGTTCTTCGATGAACCTGAGCATGCTTTCGGTGAACTCATCCATGTACTGCATCAGTTCTTCTTTGGGAACCGTATGTGCCGGACCTGCAGCTACGTGTATTACCCGAACACCCGGGGCCCACTCTACCACTTCGGGTAGGGTGTGATGGTCGCAACGGGTGAAGATGTCGATCTCATAATCCTTTAGGGCTATATACCTGGCAAGTTCTGCCACATACACATTCTGTCCGCCGCTGTCCACACCACCCAGTGATGCCAGGGGGGATGCATGTTCACTTATGAACGCAATTTTTGGTTTCATAATCAGTAAGGGCTGGTTTATTAATAAGATTTCTCGAGCGTAAGTGCGCCGGAGGCTGCTGTGTTTCTGCGAATGGCAGTGCTGAAGATTCTTTCCCAGTCTTCCGTGAAACGGGTGATACCGAATCTGTGCTGGGCTGTTTTCTGTCCATGCAGTCCGATGGCGGTAGCTGATTCCCTGTTGCGAAGCAGCAGTTTCATTTTTTCTATGAGATAGGCAGGATCTGTATGAATATAGCCGTTGAGGCCGTTCTGTATTACGGTACTGAGTTCGGTGGTTGCCATGCCCACAACAGGAATACCTGCCATCATGGCTTCACACACAGCCAGTCCGAGGCTTGTGTAGCGGATTGGATTAAAAAAGAACCGGTACCGGCTGATGAATTCGGGCAGCTGCGGATGCAGCACTTCACCCAAACCCAGGTTTCCCGTACCCATTCCCACGAGGTCTATGGGCACATGCTTCCTGACCTCAAGAAATATATCCAGCCCGAGCAGCCTGCCGCGGGAAGGGAGATTATTGATCACGACCAGTCCACGGTCAAGGTGTCCAGAATAGGGCACCGACGGGGCGGTAACACCATGCTCTACCACTTCGGTAGGCACCTCGTTGTTATCCCACATCAACCTGTTGAAATGGGTCACATGCACCAGCAATATTTCAGGGTCTTTCACCACATGTTTTGTATCTGTGGGATGCATTCTGGGAGGGTCGTGTTCAAGGTAGATTCGGGGAAGCGCGCGCTGCGAGTCGGAGAGGATATCGTGCTGATCAACAAGGTAATTTTTGTTGGTCTGAAAAAGGATGCAATCAAAGTCATGGTTCCTTACCTCTTCCACCGGTACTTCAATCACGTTGTCGCCGAAAGGGAAAGTTTCCCCTCTCCCATAATATCCTTCTTCGTTGCGGCTTTCTTTTACAGGGATATAGATTTCGAAGTCTCCCTGCGACAGGTAGAAAAGATAACTTCCGTGTATATGCCAGGTGAAGATTTTCATTTTACGCACTTCCATTCTCATACTGCTTTGGTTATTCCTGATCACAATGTGTCAATTATGATACCACCGCAGTTCTGTTCAGTGTGCTGTTAAATGATCCGTTTTATTGTTAAAATTTAGTAGAAGTTTTTCCTCGTTTCTGCATACCTGCAAAATGAAAGAAATTATGGAGAAAATGACGGAACGCGTACCGTGGAGCAATGTCCTTTTTTGACAGATTACTCATCCATCAGCTTGATGCCTGTTTGTGTAAAAATGATCTTCTTTTGCTTATATAAATTACCGGTTGTCATCTTGAAAGTTTTCTTGCTCATTCCAAAAAATGCATACAAATCTTCCGGGTTCGATTTATCATTGTAAGGAAGATAGCCGTCATTTTCACGCAGCAGCTGCAACACTTTTCCGGCTTCATCATTTACACGGTCATAGCCAGGTGTACCCAGCGCCAGATCGATCTTGTTTTCAGGAAGTATTCGTTTTATAAAGCCTTTCATGCGGTCGCCGACCTTCATGTTGCGGTAGATATCATTGAAGTGCAGCACACCGGTGTGCCGGTTGTTGATGATGGCCACATAACCGATGTCTGTGCGCCGGTAGATCAGCAGGTCTACGACATCTTTTTCGGCAACAGTGAGATTTTCGTTGCTGAGAAAATACTCCACTTTTTCCGTAGCGGTTACACGGCCGGTCTGCTCATCGATATAAAGCCGTACAACATATTCACCATGCAGCCGCATACCGGTCAGCTGCTTCGATTTCGGTACAAACACGTCTTTCATGAGTCCCCAATCCAGAAAGGCGCCGTACGGCGTGAGGCTTACCACCCGCAGCTGTACAATGTCGCCCACTTTTCCCAGTGGCTGCTGCGTAGTGGCGATCAGCCTGTCGTCTGAATCATGATATACAAACACGCGGAGTTCATCGCCGGGCGCTGTTCCCGCAGGCATAAATCTTTTCGGCAGCAGGATGCCTTCTTCCCCGTCGTCGAGATATACACCAAACTCAACCTGCCTCAGCACTTTCATGATATTGTAATCGCCCACATTAACCATACAGGAATTTTAGAGAGTTTGAGAGCAAGGTTCAGCACATTAAAAGATAAAGTTCACGCATTGATCCAGTTCCACAAAAAAAGGTTCATCCGATGGGATTGACGTCGGTGCAAATCTCATATTTTCGGTGATATTATCAATGCCAGACTATGCCTACACTCTTTCCTCCACGCATCCCTGCATGCCTTCTTTTCCTCTTCATACTATGCTGCACGAAACTGCCGGCCCAGAAAAAAGTCGTGGTGTACTATCCCAAAGCCGGCAGCTGGGAGCATCGTTCACCCGCCGCCCTGGGCATCGATTCGGCATTGCTGCAGGAAGCGGTTCAGTTCGCGGTAAAAAGCGAATCGAAAGAACTGCGTGATCTGAAAAGGGCACATTACCTGAGCGCTTTCGGCAGGGAGCCGTTCGGGTATGCCGTGGGGCCGTTCAGGGAAAGAGGCCCGGCGACCGGACTGGTGATCAAAAACGGCTACATCATCGCCGAATGGGGCGACCCGCAGCGCGTAGACCTGACCTTCAGCGTGGCCAAAAGTTTTTTGTCGTCGGTGGTGGCCATCGCGTTCCAGCAGGGCATGATCGCCAGCGTCACAGATAAAGTCTATCCGTACATGGCCCCCATCATTCCATACACCCCCGCAGCATCAGCAAACAAAGCAGAGCAGTTTGACCAGAAAGACGTGATTGACCTGTTCGAGACGGAACACAACCGGAAGATCACCTGGGAGCATCTGCTGCGGCAGACCAGCGACTGGGAAGGCACCCTCTGGGGGAAACCCGATTGGGCCGACCGGCCACAGGCAGGCGTCTCTGCGGAATGGATGACACGCAAGCGCAACGAACCCGGCACGGTATACAAATACAACGATACCCGCGTGAATGTGCTGGCGCTGGCCATGCTGAACATGTGGCGGCGCCCCCTGCCGCAGGTGCTGAAGGAAAAGATCATGGATCCGATCGGGGCTTCCAACTCATGGCGGTGGACGGGGTACGAAAACTCATGGGTGGTAATGGACGGGGTGGCGGTTCAGTCTGTGAGCGGTGGCTCCCATTTCGGCGGCGGATTGTTTATCAGTGCGCTCGACCAGGCCCGGTTCGGCTACCTGACCCTGCGCAACGGCAAATGGAACGATAACCAGATCCTGTCGGAAGGGTGGCTGAAGATGGCCCGCACCCCCACCACCGTACAGCCAACCTACGGCTTTATGAACTACTTCCTCAACACTGATAAGAAAATGTATCCCAGTGCGCCTGCCACCGCCTATGCACATGTAGGCGCCGGAACAAACATGATCTATGTAGACCAGGAAAACGACCTGGTCATCGTGGCCCGCTGGATCCAGGACAGTGCATGCGACGGCCTTATCCAGCGTGTGCTGAAAAGCATCGAAAAGAAGTGATCGGGAATGAACGTGAGATAAAGAGATCAGGAATTCAGGGCGGCCAGCTGTTTGGTGAAGAATCCGTAAGCCAGGTACCCAAATACGCCACCGGCAGAATTGAGGATAAGATCGTCTACGTCAAAGTAACCGAGCCCGGTGATCAGCTGTACGATCTCAAAGGAAAAACTGATAAAAAAACTGACTGCCAGCATGCTGGTAACGCTTTTGATTTCATCGAACAGCAACGGTGCAAGCAGACCGAGCGGCATGAAGCCGATAAAATTTCCCAGCACATTTTCTACAGCGATGGTAATGCCCTCGGAACCCGACAGGTAATACAGCATCAATTTGAAGGGAATGAAATTGGCCTGTTCAATTTTGATGTTCTTGACATTGAAATGCTCCATATTCCGGATACAGGCATCGATGAAATCGAGGGGACGTCTGAAAAGAATGAATTTGACCAGCACACCGAGGTACACGATAAAAAGGGAAGATATGGCAAACCGGTTTGATACTTTCAATGATTCCATGTGTCAATTGCTATATTATGAATGGGTTGCAACAATTCTGTTCTTCACCGCGCGACGAACAGCGCCCATAGCAAGTAATCAGATGGATCTATCAGCAAATAGCTGACCAAAAATCTGCCGGAGGGGTTAGAAAGATGTTAACGGGAAGGCTGGACCCGCTCAGTTTTTACGGGGTCTGCTGTCGCTGTGCGCCACAAACATTTCTACAATGGGCCTGAGGTCTTGGTAAGAGATTGGTTTGGTGAAAAAGGGAACGTCGTATTGTTCAAGGATGCGTTTATCCCTTGAATCAGAAGACGTTGTAAAGATGACGACCGGGATCTGGTTGTAGCGTTCGGTAGATTTAAGCTTGATCAGGGTTTCTTTTCCGTCCATTACAGGCATGTTCAGATCAAGCACGATCAGGTCCGGAAATTTCAGGTCTTCTTCTGCATCTTTCAGATAATCAATGACTTTGACCCCATTCTCGGCACGGATGATATTAATGTTCTCACTATATGCCTTAAATGCATCCGACAATATAATGAAATCGTCGTAATCATCCTCCGCATAAAGAATTACCAGATTATTATCCATATTGGTCACAAAAAAATATTTCTTGTTTGAGCGGCAAATTTACGATAAAAGCCGCAGGTTTTCCTTTCCCCGAAAGGGCACTATTTTCTCCACGTTGTTATCCCGTCATTGTTCTGCCCAGGGCAGCTTCCACTCCTGTTGTGCTGCTGAAAAGCAAAACTCCTGGAGCCATTTCCGGCCGCTGACCTGGAATGGACTGTTAAATAACCTGCTGATACAGAACGTTTTGGCTACCAGGTAAGGCATCGAACAGTACGGTTGCCGGCAGGCTGCACGCCAGGAAAATCAAAAAAAATTTACGGGATATAAAAGAGCTGAAAATTGTGCAACGGTTCTGCCTGTCTGCAATTATTTACACTGTCGTCATGGCATTCTTCTTTGAATTCTGATTTCCAGGTCTACCAACATATTGCGGGGAAATTGGTTCAGGCTTGCAAAAATAATTTTTCCGCACGGCGGCCCTGAGAGGAAAGATCGTGCAAATCTTTGATACTTGCAAGAGGGCGCGTTACATAAATCAGTGTAAAGGCCGTACAGGCGTTGCTTTTGTGGCCCGCATTGTTAAGAAAAACAGAAGGCGCGGGCGTTGATCGTTACATAATCAGCATTCACCGATACAAGCTGGCCGCAGTGAAGTTCACACAGCATCTTTGGTTCGTATTGCGATCGGGTTTCAAAATTCATACAAACAAGCTTCATGGAAAGAAAACATTTTTTTAAAAGCGGACTGGCAGCTCTCGGTTTCATGACCCTGGCTCCCCTGGTTCACTCGTGCAAAAAGGATTCGGACGAACTTACTACCACAACCACCGGCACAGGCACTACCACCACGGGCTCCTCCGGTACCACCACCGGATCGTGCAGCGTATCGCCCGTGGAAACGGAAGGGCCTTTTCCCACACATACCCCTTCATCACTTGTAAACAACGATATCCGAAGCGACAGAACCGGTGTGCCTTTCACCATAAAGATCACGATCAACAACAAAAACAACAGCTGTTCTGCTCTTTCGGGTGCCATCGTGGACATCTGGCATTGCGATAAGGACGGCAATTATTCGGAGTATGGCGGCTCAGGCATGCAGAGCACCAACTATAGTTCCGTACATTTCCTGCGCGGGCGGCAAACCACGGATACCGGCGGGCTTGTAACGTTTACCTCCGTCTTTCCCGGCTGGTATTCCGGCAGAGCGCCGCACATTCATGTACACGTTTACAATGCAAGCGGAACTTCGCTGCTGGTAACGCAGATCGCCTTCCCGACCGATGTTTGCAATACCGTTTACACCACCGCCACTAATTATTACACCAAAGGCAAGCAGGATACTTCCAACGCAAGCGACAACGTATTTTCCGATTCCCTGGCTACGGAACTGGCCACCGTAAGCGGCAGCGTGTCTGCAGGCTATGTGCTCACGCATGTGGTAACAGTTGCTGCTTAACCCGGTTTTCTTCTTTCCATCAGGCATTGAACCTTACCTTCAATGCCTGATCTATTTTAAGCCTATGCAGAAAGCCCTGATCCGGCTTTGCTACCGGAAGATCATTGATGCCGGTTCCGCGAAGCCGTGGGAAAAACTTGTTTTCGAAGACACCTACCGGGAGTTCCTGATGCAGGCCCAGTTCTTCAACCAGGAGAAGAAGTACAACACCCTGGCTGAACTGCTGCAATACGTACCGGGGTCAGACAAGCTTCACTACCTGGTGAGCACGGCGGCCATCAGTTACATCCGGCAGCTCCACGGCAAGGTGCCCGATGTAGTCAACAACCTGGGCAGGATATTTCTTCCCTTTGAAAATTTCCGCTTCGAGATCGTGCATTCGGATGTGCGCGACAAATCGAAACACCAGGTTGCCATCAATTTTTATTCGGATCAGCTGGTGTGGCACGATACGGTGGGTGCGCTGCTGCTGGTATCCGTTCCGGGCAGGAAAGAGAACGACGAAACGCTCACCGATATGTTTTCCCTGCAGCCCTTTGTCAGCATTTATTCCCTCCAACAAACCGCTCTCCCATGAAAGACAGATCGCAAGGAAAGATGTTCCCCGCCGGTGAACGGAGCCTCACGGAAACAGACTGGTTCAGGAGTTACAACACGTTCAATTCCGGCAACTATCAGAACGAACACAAGTCGCCATTCGGTGATCTTTTTGTGTTGAACGATGATACGCTGGGGGGTGGCAAAAATTTCAGGTTGCTGGTGGAAGAAGACGCACTGGTGATCCTGATCCCGACGGTAGGCGCCATTGTATATACCGACTCGCTGGGCAACGAGGCCATCCTGGAGGCAGGACAGATGCAGGCCTTCGCCACACCAAAGGATACCACGATCCTCATCGGGAATGCCTACGAAGAAGAGCTCATCAATTTTATCCAGCTCTGGATAAAGAATCCTGAAACAAGCAGCGACGTACCCGTACATTCTTCCATCGACATGAAGAACAACCCTGGAAAACTGCTGGAGATCAGGACGGGAAGCAGCCGCCACAAGGCGTTCATCGGCAAATTCGCCGGCCGCGAGGAAGCGGTGTACAAGCTCAGGGATCCGGCCAGCGGTCTGTTTGTACTTGTACTAGAAGGCGCCTTCGAAGTGCAGTATCGCCTCCTCGAAACCCGTGACGGCCTGGCCCTCTGGAACCTCGAAGAAGCGGAGCTGGAGGCGCTGTCAAACGATGCGATCATATTGCTGGTGGAGCTGCCGGTGTGAACCGGTAGAATGATAGGCGTGTCACGGATTGCACCGTACTGGTTCAAACTATGGGAATATACCCAGCTCGGCATAGGAAGTACCGACCTTGTTGATGGCACATACATAAGCTGCGGTGCGCATGTCGGGGATGGAGGGGTGGGCTCTCCATATCTCGAGGATCTCACGGGTGGCGGTGATCATGGTCTCTTCGAGGCCGCTGCGCACCAGGTCTACCTCTTCGGCGCCGTGCATGATAAAATCCTTTTCTTTCTGCGACACTTTTTTGGTGGTGAGCTCCTCTATCTGTCCGAGGATGTGCGCATTCATGTTTTCGCTGAACCGTTTTTCCAGTCTTCCGTACCGTACATGGCTCAGGTTCTTCAGCCATTCGAAATAAGAAACCGTTACCCCGCCGGCATTGAGGTACATATCGGGTACTACCAGCACATTGCGGCGGATGAACTCTTCATCGGCTTCGGGGGTAAGCGGACCATTCGCGGCTTCACCGATGATCTTGGCCCTGATGCGCGGTGCATTCTCGCCGTTGATCACGTTTTCGAGCGCGGCCGGGATCAGGATATCGCATTCCATTTCCAGGGCTTCGGCGCTTGTGGCAAAATTCTGTGCGCCGGGAAAGTCAAGGATGGAGCCGGTAGTCCGTCTGTGATTGAAGACTTCGTTCACGTCCAGTCCTTCATGGCTCCAGATGGCACCTTCGTATTCGGCCAGCGCAATCACTTTTGCACCTGCCTGCTGAAAGAACAGCGCCGAATGGTAACCTACATTTCCAAGTCCCTGCACCACTACCCGTTTGCCTTCCACACCGGGCGTCAGCTGCAGCCGTTCCGTTACATCAGGTATGTTGCATACTTCGCGCAAACCATAGAACACACCGAGGCCGGTGGCTTCTTTTCTGCCGCGTACGCCTCCCTGTGTTATGGGCTTGCCGGTTACGCAGCCCATTGCATCCACTTCACCGGGGCGCATGCTCATGTAAGTATCGAGTATCCACGACATTTCACGTTCGCCGGTACCGTAATCAGGCGCAGGCACATCGGTACCCGGACCAATAAAATTTTTCTTGATCAGCTCGGCGGTATAACGCCGGGTGATCTTTTCGAGATCGTATGCGGAGTATCTTTTGGGATCGATGGTGATACCACCTTTTGCACCGCCAAAGGGCACATTTACAATGGCGCATTTATAGGTCATGAGGGCGGCAAGGGCCATTACTTCATCGAGGTTCACCGTGGTGGCAAACCGGATGCCTCCTTTGCAGGGTGCTTTATGGTGAGAATGCTGTACGCGATACGCTTTGATCACTTCTATCTTGTCTCCGATCTTTACGGGAAAATGCATGCGGTAAACCGAGTTGCATTGCTTGATCTGTTCCAGTACGCCTGTGTCCCATTGTGTAAAGGCGGCAGCTTTGTCGAAGCTTTTTTCCACGGCTGCAAAAAAGCTATATTCTTGTTGTCCGGACATGTAATATGAATTTTAAGATTTCTTCAATATGGTGCAATCAATACTATGATATCGTTCCGTATGAGAACAGGCATACCCGTCCGTCATACGGGCATAAGATCGTTCAGCAGGTGCGGTGGTAATTCCCAGGTCTATCCGTTGGTACTTTTTTCAAGCCGGCCGATCTTTCTGTCGAGGTAAACCAGGTACAGGCAGATACCCGCCAGAATGGTTACCAGTACAGCGATCACGACCCAAATTTTACCATCGGCGCGCATTCCGGTGGCCATCTGCGGCACATCGTCCGACGGGGAAGCGGCTTGTCCGAAACAAATGGTATTGACCAGCAGAAAGAGAACGCAAAAAAGCCAGTAATATGTTTTTTTCATCAACTAATCAGTTTCTTTTCTTCTAAAATCCTCCAGCGGATGCGGAGGGAGGTGATCCAGAGCCCGAGCAGGGTCCAGCCTGGAACGGCGCCCGGCCAGAAAACGACGCGCATGCGGGCATCGATGTCTTTGGTGTCAAAAGCAGGGTTGCCCATGCCGCCCGGATGTAGGCTGTCGACCAGGCGCGGGATGATCCAGATGGTGGGGAACAGCATGGCAAATGCAAACACATTGTACACTGCGCTTATGCGTGCCCGTTTGTCGAGGTCGGGAATGGAATTTCTCAGCACGAGATAGGCGAAATAGATAAGGATAGAAATAGCAGCGCCGATCTGTTTGATGTCGTTGCTCCAGGGTTTGCCCCAGGTATAGTTGGCCCAAATGGCACCGGTAGTGAGCCCCAGCATGCCGAAGAGCAGGCCGGTGTTTGCAAATTCAACCGCGTACAGGTCGTGCATCCCATTGCCCGAACGCAGGTATTTGACAGAGTAAACGAGCGACACGATAAAAAAGATCATCATGCCGAACCACATGGCCACATGAAAGTAAAGGTTGCGGATGGTTTCATTCAGGATCGGTTTGGCCGGTACACCCAGGGTAAAGCCGGCAATAAAAACATATACGAGTAATACTATGGACAGGCCCTTCCACCATGATTGGCGCAACATATAGATTGAATTAGTCGCTGATTACAAACCTGTTACTGCAACATGCCTCCCAGTAATCAACTTTTGAGTGCCAAAAGTAGGATAAAGCGGGATATAATTTCAAGCTTTCCTGTTAAATACTAACAGCTGTTAGTCTGTATAGGCAGAACCCTGATCCGCTAATCCTTCCACAAAAAAGGGAACAGGATCACTGCCAGCACCAGGATGAGCACATCGAGCCCGCCGAGCAGCAGCATGATCTGGGTAGAGCCGGCCTGCAACACGTCGCTGAAGGCGGTGTTCGACAGGCGCATCAGCAGCAGGAGCTGCGGAATGATGAGGGGAAAGCCGAGGATGGCCATCAGGGCGGCATTCTGCTGCGCCCGCGCCGCGATGGCCGACAAAAAGGTAAAGAGCAGGCTGAGGCCGGTGCCCCCGAAAATGGCCATGGCAAGGAATTTCAGGCTGTGTGCCAGCGGGTCGCCCAGCAAGAGCTGAAAAAGCAGCAGGCTCACCACACTCATTACGAGCATCACCAGGATGTTGAACAGGAGCTTGGCAATGATAAAATCGGCGGCGCCCGCAATGGAATAAAAATAAAGCATGCGTTCCCTCCCTTCCTGCAGAAAACTTTTGGCCACGGCATTTACGCAGATAAAGAGTTCCATCATCCAGAAGAGGCCGTTCCATACGGGAGGGTCGGGCTGTCCCATGGCCAGGTACAGCACAAAGATGGTCGATACCACATAGAGCACGACGCCATAGAACGTATACTGCTGCCGGATCTCCAGCAGAAGGTCTTTTTTGAACAGCGTGGTGATATTTTGGAAGGACATAATTGAAAATTATCCGGTAGAGGCGCCATGCCCGGCGTCTCCCGCTCGCAAAGGATCGATTCATTCGGAGATGCGATGCCTCGCGTCTCTACGAGGAAGAACGGCCGGGATACGTCTCTTCAACATTGAATACGAAATTCCTGAAAGGCGTGGCACGGTCCCTGACCGTGCCACGCCAATGCGGTGTTCCCCTCAGCAATTCTCCCCCAGGTAGTAGCAATACCTGCACCTCGGTTCATAATAATTCTTCTCTCCCAGCAGCACCTGTGTTTCCTGTTCGGTTTTCCTGTATGAATAATTGGCGATGTTTCCGCAGCGCACGCAGATCGCATGGAGTTTGGTGATGTAGTCGGCGGTGGCCAGCAGGTACGGCATTTGTCCGAACGGCTTGCCGGCGAAATCCATATCCAGTCCGGCCACGATCACGCGGGTGCCCTGCAAGGCAAGCTGGTTGCACACACCGGGCAGCGCCGCGTCGAAGAACTGCGCCTCGTCGATGCCGATCACATCTACGCCGGTGGCCATGAGCAGGATGGCCTGTGAATGATCGACCGGGGTGGAAGGAATCGCATTGTCGTCGTGCGAGACGATGTTGCTGATATGGTACCGGGTATCGATCGAAGGCTTGAATATCTCGACTTTCAAATGGGCGATCCTGGCCCTTCTCAGCCGGCGGATCAGCTCTTCCGTTTTACCTGAAAACATGGAGCCACAGATCACTTCAATCCATCCTCTCCGCTCTCCATACAAATTAGGTTCTGTAAACATAGCATACTGGAATTGCGGTACCGTTCACCGCGACCTCCTGAAACAGGGACTGTCTGCTTTTAGGGGTTTGTTTAGAAATAATGTCGATAACTTTATAAAAATTGAATCACCGGTTTCAAAAGTACCATAACAAATGGAAAGAATAAGAGCCCTGATCGATAAATTGCAACAGCAGGCTGAGAATGAACCTGATATCTCCGCCATGAAAATAACCGTGCTCATGCTGCAGGGGGAACTGGAAAAACTTCCCACTGCTACTTATACCGCCGCCCCGTCGAAGATCTCTGTGGTGTTGCCCGGCGGCAGAACTGCCTACCAGCCTTCTGCAAATTCATACAAGACGGCTCCCGAACCGGAGCCCCGTACACAGGAGCGTTTTGCGCCCACACCAAAACCGGAGCCGGTAGTTACCCAGCGGGCCCCTGTTCCGGAACCGGCGCGGGCTGCTCCCCCGCCGCCGGCCAAAGAACCGGAACCCTGGCAGCCCGACCCGGTTGCAGAAATGCCGCCCCTCATACAGCAGCGCGAAATGAACGAGATACTCGGCAAACCGGCGCCTTCCATCAACGACCGGCTGCGGAACGAGAACACCGAACTGGCCGCTGTGCTTACAGATGCACCGGTAAAAGACCTTAAAAAAGCGATCGGCATCAACGACCGTTTTGTATTTCTGCACGACCTCTTTCGCGGAGACGAGAGCATGTATGAACGCAGCATCAAAACGATCAACAACTTCCGCGCCTATCCGGAAGCCGAGTACTGGATCGAACGGGAACTGAAAATAAAGCTTGGCTGGGACGATCACAAAGACGCCGTGAGGTATTTCATGCAGCTGGTACGCCGCCGGTTTTTCTGACAGGCTACCCTGCTGCCCGGGCCGGTAACAGGTTGTGCGTGGTAATGTAATCCATGATCATCTGTTTGGCCCCGCTGTGTGCATGCACGTATTTCCTGGAAGCCTCGCAGGCATGATTGTATTCAGCGTAATTGTGCAGGAGGCGGTTGAATGTTCTCTCGAGATCGATCGCATTTTCCACGCTGAAGGCGCCGCCTTTTTCCAGCAGCTCCACGGCCTCCGCAAACTTGTCGTACACGGGCCCAAACACAACCGGCTTTCCGTATACCGCTGCTTCCAGTATATTGTGAATGCCGCTTTCGCCAAAGCCGCCGCCCACATAAGTTATGGTAGCATAGCGGTACAAACGCGCGAGCATGCCGATATTATCGATGATGAGTACGTTGGGCGTTTCCTCCCCTTCCGCTTGCACCACTTCTTTCTGTTGTTTGTATTCCGAGTACAGAACGGTCCGCTTGAAAAGCTTACGGATCTCTTTTATGTGCGACACATGGATTTCATGCGGCGCGATCACGAACCGGAGTTCGGGATGGGTGTTGGCGAAATGATCCAGCTCTTCCTCATCCTCGTCCCAGGTGCTGCCGGCCACCACTACCTGGTGGTTGCCGCAGAATGCTTCCACCAGCGGCACCGGTTCAAACTGGCGAGCGATCTCGAGCACGCGGTCGAACCGCGTATCGCCCGACACGCTCACTTTTTCCGTGAACCCGAGCAACTGCAGCAACTGTCCGGATTCGGTATTCTGTACAAACAGGTGCGTGAAAGCCTGCAGCATCTCCCGGTGCAGGGCGCCATACCACCTGAAGAACAGCTGCTTTTTGCGGAAGATCGCCGACACCAGCAGGAAGGGGATGCCGGCCCTGCTGATCTGCCGAAAATGGTAGAACCAGTATTCGTACTTGATCCACAGCACCAGGGTAGGCTTTACGATGGAGAGGAAACGGCGCGCGTTGGCCGGTGAGTCGTAAGGCAGGTAAAAGATGTGGTCTGCCTTGTCGTAGTTCTTGCGGATCTCGTAGCCGGAAGAGGAAAAAAAGGTGAGCAGAATTTTCGCGTCCAGATAGCGGCTGCGGAGCGCTTCCAGCAGCGGGCGGCCCTGCTCAAATTCACCCAGCGAAGCGCAGTGCATCCAGATCAGCTCTTGCCCGGGGGCCCGCTGTACTTCTGTTTGCAGCCGGCCGAAGAGGTCCTTCCGGCCACGCAGCCAGAGCCGCGCTTTTTCGTTCCAGGGACTGACCACCACGATCCCCAAATAGTACAGTTTCAGCGCGAATTGGTAGATGATTCTTTTCAAGTCAACGGGTTAAGTTCAGCAACAAATCTAAAATCAAACTTCCACCCTACCTATATTTTATTACTTTTGCGGCTTGAAAAAGAGACTATGCACCCCATACAGATGGTAGATACCAGGCGTCAGTACCTGAAAATAAAAGAACAGATTGACGCCGCAGTGCATACGGTCATCGACAGTTCCGTATTCATTGGCGGAACAGCCGTCGGCGGGTTTGCAGAGAATCTGGCAATCTATAACGGTTCCCGTTTCGTAATTCCGTGCGCAAATGGCACCGATGCGCTGCAGATCGCGATGATGGCGCTGGGTCTTGAACCGGGAGATGAGGTGATTACCCCGTCTTTTACGTATATTGCGACGGTTGAGGTCATTGCCCTGCTGAAGCTGACTCCTGTATTTGTGGAAGTTGACCCCAAGACCTTCTGCCTCGATCCTGCTGCTATAGAAAAAAAGATCACTCCTAAAACGAAAGCCATCATACCTGTTCACCTGTACGGCCATGCCGCGCAGATGGAACAGATCATGGCCATATCAGAAAAATACAATATACCGGTCATCGAAGACAACGCGCAGGCCATCGGCTGCGAATACACTTACAGCGACGGTACCATCCGGAAAACCGGCAGCATCGGTACCATCGGCTGCACATCCTTTTATCCTTCTAAAAATCTGGGCTGTTTTGGCGACGGGGGAGCAATATTTACCAACGATGAGGCGTTAGCTGCTAAGCTCAAAATGATTGCAAATCATGGACAAAGCAAACAATATTACCATGATATTGTGGGTTGTAACAGCCGTTTAGATGCGATACAAGCTGCAGTATTGAATGTGAAATTACAGCAACTGGATAATTATAATCATACAAGAAGAAAGGTGGCTGATTTTTATGATCAGGCATTTGCAGCCTTACCGGCCTTAACCACGCCTTTCAGGGCTGATTATTCCAGACATGTGTTTCACCAGTACACACTGATACTGCAGAAAGGAAACCGGGATGACCTGAAGACACATCTTTCCGCCCACTCCATACCGGCCATGATCTACTACCCGGTTCCCTCCCACAAGCAAAAAATGTTTGACCAGATCCAAGTAAATTCTTACCCCCTGCCTATCACCGACTGGCTGTGTGATAGAGTGATCTCTTTACCCATCCACACCGAAATGGATGATGAGCAGCTGACTTACATCACAAACACTTTAATAGATTTTTTTAACTAAACCGTTTACACAACATGAAAATTGCAGTTGTAGGCACAGGATACGTAGGATTGGTCACTGGTACCTGTTTTGCAGAAACAGGGAACCAGGTCACCTGTGTTGACATCGACAAGACAAAAGTTGATAAGCTTTCCAATGGCCAGATCACGATCTACGAACCAGGCCTCGAGAAGCTGTTTCTGCGTAACCTCAAAGAAGAAAGACTTCACTTTACCATCGACCTCGCAGCAGGCATCAAAGATGCCGCAATCATCTTCCTCGCCCTGCCTACCCCTCCCGGCGAAGATGGATCTGCTGACCTCAAATATGTACTCGGCGCTGCCGGCGACATAGGCCGCCTGCTGACCGATTATAAAGTGATCGTTGACAAAAGCACCGTTCCGGTCGGTACTGCGGAAAAAGTGCATACCGCCGTAGCCGCCGCTTTCAAAGGTGAATTCGACGTAGTATCGAATCCCGAATTCCTGCGCGAAGGCGTAGCTGTGGACGACTTTATGAAACCCGACCGCGTCGTGATCGGCACCAGCTCCGAAAGGGCCAAAAAGATCATGAGCGAACTCTATGCTCCGTTCGTACGCCAGGGTAACCCGGTGATCTATATGGACGAAAGATCGGCCGAACTTACCAAGTACGCCGCCAACTCCTTCCTCGCCACCAAGATATCCTTCATGAACGAGATCGCCCAGCTCTGCGAACGCCTCGATGCGGATGTGGATATGGTGCGCCTCGGCATCGGCAGCGATGAAAGGATCGGCAAACGCTTCCTGTTCCCCGGCATCGGCTACGGCGGAAGCTGCTTCCCCAAAGACGTGCAGGCCCTGGTAAAATCATCCAACGAAGTGGCGTATGATTTCCAGATCCTCAACGCCGTAATGGACGTGAACGAAAAACAGAAGCTCCATCTGCTTCCCAAGATCAAAAGATACTTCAAGAACAACCTGCAGGGAAAACATTTCGCGCTGTGGGGTCTTGCTTTCAAGCCGAATACCGATGATATCCGCGAAGCACCCGCCCTTTATATCATCAAGGAACTGCTGAACGAAGGCGCTACCGTAACAGCGTTCGACCCGGAAGCCATGAACAATGTGAAAACTGTTGTGGGCGACGCCATCACCTATGCCGACAGCCAGTACGAAGCCCTGAAAGGCGCCGACGCGCTGATCATCGCCACCGAATGGAACGAGTTCCGCACACCGGATTTCCTCAAGATCGTAGCCGTGCTGAAAAGCAAAGTGATCTTCGACGGAAGGAACCTGTTCGATACCGACGCCATCAAACAACTGGGCTTCTATTACGAAAGCATCGGACGTCCTTCAACCCAAGCAACCTCCAACTAGCAACATGGAAAGAAAACGAGTACTCATCACCGGTGCCGCAGGGTTTCTTGGTTCGCATCTCTGCGACCGGTTCATAAAAGAAGGTTTCTATGTCATCGGCATGGACAACCTCATCACCGGCGACCTGAAAAACATCGAGCACCTGTTCAAGCTGGAACAGTTTGAATTTTACAACCACGATGTTTCCAAATACATCCATGTTCCCGGCCCGCTGCACTACATCCTCCATTTTGCATCACCGGCGAGCCCCATCGATTACCTGAAGATCCCCATCCAGACCCTGAAAGTCGGTTCCCTCGGAACGCACAACTGCCTGGGACTGGCAAAGGCAAAAGGCGCACGCATGCTGATCGCCTCCACTTCGGAGATCTACGGCGATCCGCTGGTACACCCGCAGAACGAGGAATACTGGGGCAACGTAAACCCGGTGGGTCCGCGCGGCGTATACGACGAAGCCAAACGCTTCCAGGAAGCCATCACCATGGCCTACCATAATTTCCACGGGCTCGAAACCCGCATCGTCCGCATCTTCAACACCTACGGCCCCAGAATGCGGCTCAACGACGGCCGAGCGCTGCCGGCCTTCATCGGCCAGGCCCTGCGCGGCGAAGACCTCACCGTTTTCGGTGATGGCAGTCAGACCCGCAGTTTCTGTTATGTAGACGACCTGGTGGAAGGCATTTACCGCCTCCTGATGAGCGACTATGCCGAACCGGTGAACGTCGGCAACCCGGATGAAATTTCGCTGAAAGACTTTGCCGAAGAGATCATCAAGCTCACCGGCACCAGCCAGAAGATCGTGTACAAACCGCTTCCCAAAGACGACCCCAAGCAACGTAAACCCGATATTACCAGGGCAAAAGAAGTGCTTGGCTGGCAACCCAAAGTAAGCCGGCAGGAAGGGCTGAAGATCACGTACGAATATTTCAAATCGCTGCCTTCCGAAGAGCTGGTAAAACAGCCCAAAGAGTTCAAAAGCATGAAATAATGTTGATATTCGATGACCTGGTGCAAAAAAAGAAGCGGGTGGCTGTGATTGGCCTGGGGTATGTAGGATTGCCACTCGCTTTGCAATTTGCTGAAAAGCTCTCCGTCATCGGGTACGATATAGATGAAAAAAGGATCGCCGCTTTACAAAACGGGATCGATCCGTCCAAAGCCGTGGCACCGGAAAGTTTTGCCGGCAAAGACATCCTTTTCACCGCCGATCCGCATTCGCTGAAGGAGGCCGGCTTTTTTATCGTGGCCGTTCCCACGCCGGTCGATGAACAAAAAACCCCTTATCTCAATCCCCTGCTGCTGGCGTCCGAAACGATCGGACGGGTGCTCACCGCCGGCAGTTATGTTGTTTTCGAATCCACCGTTTACCCCGGCTGTACCGAGGAAGAATGCCTTCCGCTGATCGAAGAGGAATCGGACCTTCGCTGCGGTCCGGATTTCAGGCTGGGATATTCTCCGGAAAGGATCAATCCGGGTGATCATGCACATTCCCTTGCCAATACGGTTAAGATCGTTTCCGCATCCGACGATGAGGCCCTGGAGGAGATCGCGCGGGTATATGAACTGATCGTTGACGCGGGTGTGTACAAGGCTTCCTCCATCAAGGTGGCCGAAGCCGGAAAGATCCTGGAAAACACACAACGCTACCTGAACATATCGCTGATGAACGAGCTGTCGCTCATCTGCGACCGCATCGGTATAAACACACACGACGTAATAGACGCCGCTGCCACCAAATGGAATTTCATGAAGTTCACACCCGGCCTGGTGGGCGGCCATTGCATCGGCGTTGACCCATACTACCTGAAGCACAAAGCCCAGCATTTGGGGTACCAGTCGAAAGTGCTGGCCTCGGGCGAACTGATCAACGATGAAATGCCTTTCTACGTATCGAAAAAGGTGTTGCAGCATATCCTGAAAAGATCCATCCAACCCAAAGACGCAAAGGTGCTGGTACTGGGCATCACGTTCAAGGAAAACGTGAGCGACATACGCAACTCCAAAGTGATCGACATGATCAAAGACCTGATGGAATATGCCGTTCAGGTAGATGTAATGGATCCGTATGCCGACGCGGAAGAAGTAAAAGAGCAGCACCGGCTGACACTGGAAGAAAAGCCGGGGTCAGAGTACGATGTTGTAATTTTGGCTGTGGCGCACACCGAATACAGGCATTTTTCGGAAGAAGAATTGCTCCGTATTTGCAAGCCGGCAGGCATGTTTGCAGACCTGAAAGGACATTACCGGAACAGGTTCTCCAAACTTGCTTACTGGAACCTGTAAACCTGGGCTTACAGAACACTAACCACATAATACAGAAAACATAATGAACAGAACCATCCTTATTACCGGCGGAGCAGGCTTTATCGGTTCGCATGTTGTGCGTTTGTTTGTCAACAAATACCCGCACTACAAGATCGTGAACCTCGACGCGCTTACCTATGCCGGTAATCTTGAAAATCTGAAAGATGTTCAGCAGGCGCCCAATTACGTCTTCGAGAAAGCCGATCTCACCAACGAGAAAGCGATCGACGAAGTGTTTGAAAAATACGGCTTCGACGCGGTGATCCACCTGGCAGCTGAAAGCCATGTGGACCGCTCCATCGTAGACCCGTTGGCTTTTGTGCGCACCAACGTGCTGGGTACGGCCATCCTCCTGAACAGCTGCCGGAAATACTGGCGCAACCAGCTCGAAGGCAAGATGTTCTACCATGTATCTACAGACGAAGTATATGGCTCGCTGGGCGAGGAAGGTTTCTTCCTGGAAACCACTCCCTACGATCCCCGCTCTCCCTACTCTGCTTCCAAAGCGTCGTCAGACCATTTCGTGATGGCCTATCACCATACCTACAAGCTGCCGGTGATCATGAGCAACTGTTCCAACAACTACGGCTCGCACCATTTTCCGGAGAAGCTGATCCCGCTGATGATCTACAACATCAGGAACAACCGTCCCCTGCCGGTATACGGCAAAGGCGAGAACGTACGCGACTGGCTTTGGGTGGAAGACCATGCCCGCGCCATAGATGTGATCTTCCATACCGGAAAGACGGGCGAGAAATACAACATCGGCGGTTTCAACGAATGGAAGAACATAGACCTGGTGCACCTGCTCTGCAGCATCATGGATAAAAAACTGGATCGCTCCGAAGGCACTTCGGCGAAACTGATAGAGTACGTAAAAGACAGGGCCGGCCACGATCTGCGCTATGCGATCGATGCCACCAAGCTGAACAAGGAACTGGGCTGGGAACCCTCCTTGCAGTTTCAGGAAGGACTGGAAAAAACCGTGGATTGGTACCTGAACAACCAGGAATGGGTAGACGATGTTACCAGCGGCAACTACCAGAAATATTACGAAGACCAGTACGTGAAAAGATAATCCGTTCAACTAATCAGAATAACAACCAACTGACATGCCCTTTGTAAAGACAGACATTCCGGACCTGATGATCTTCGAACCGGCGGTTTTCGGCGACGACCGCGGCTATTTCTTTGAATCCTACAACAAACAGAATTTTACCCGCGAAGGCATCGAGCTCAATTTTGTACAGGATAACCAGGCCCGGTCGACTTACGGCGTGGTACGCGGACTGCATTTTCAGGAGAGTCCCCATGCACAAACGAAGCTGATCAGGGCGCTCGAAGGAACGATCCTGGATGTGGTGGTTGACCTGCGGGAAAACTCACCCACCCTTGGTAAAGTTTTCTCGATTGAATTGTCGGCGCAGAACAAAAAGCAGCTGCTGGTACCCAAAGGTTTCGCACACGGATATTCTGTGCTGAGCGAAACGGCGGAAGTTTTCTACAAGTGCGATGATTTCTACCACAAGGAGCTGGAAGGCGGGCTGGCTTACAATGATCCCGCGCTCCGGATCGACTGGAAGATACCGGCCGACAAAATGTTGCTTTCTGCAAAAGACATGCAGCATCCGGTACTGAGCGATCTCCGTCACAATTTTGTTTACAACGGCTTGTATACAGTATGAAACCACTCGTTCTGGTAACCGGCGCCAACGGCCAGGTAGGGCGCGAACTGCGGGTATGCGCGGAAACGGCTCCTGATCTTGAATTTATCTTTTTGTCGAAAGATGATCTTTCCATCCACGACCATGAAAAGGTGCGGGATTTTTTCCGGGAAAATAAACCCCGGTTTTGCATCAACTGTGCGGCCTATACGGCGGTCGACAGGGCCGAAACGGAGAAGGAGCTGGCCTTTCAGATCAACGGAGATGCAACCGGTGTGCTGGCAGCAGCCTGCCGCGAATCAGGCGCCGGTTTTATTCACATCTCCACCGACTATGTGTTCAACGGAACCGGTACAAAACCTTATGAAGAAGGTGATCCGGTAGATCCGGTGAATGCCTATGGCGCTTCCAAGCTGGCCGGTGAACGACAGGCATTTGAAAATAATCCTGATTCAGTCGTGATCCGTACCTCGTGGGTTTATTCCGAGTTTGGAAACAATTTCGTGAAAACGATGATGCGGCTGATGCGGGAAAGGGACAGCATCAATGTAGTGAACGACCAGGTAGGCTCTCCGACCTATGCGGCAGATCTGGCCACTACTATGCTCGGCATCATCCGCTCAGGTAAATGGATACCAGGCATTTATAATTACAGCAATGAAGGCGTGATCTCGTGGCATCGGTTTGCCGACAGTATCCGCCAACTGATCGGCAGTGCCTGTATGGTGAACCCGATACCATCTGGCAGTTTTCCTACACCCGCCAAAAGACCCGGATATTCAGTACTCAACAAAAGCAAGATCCGGGAAACATATCACCTCGATATTCCGGCGTGGGAAGACAGTCTGCGTATTTGTATTCAGCGCCTTAACGGATAGAATCAAAACGGTCTGCAACTTTCTTAAATAAAAAAATCCCTTCAAAAGAGGGATTTTTCAATTTAGGTAGTCACTTGATCAAGAGGACACAGCCGTCGTATTTTCGGGAAGACGCCTGCTGACCGGGATCGTTTTCGGGGCGGAGGACTGACCTGACCCTGGCTGAAAGAACGGCAGGTTCCGGTATGCCAATCGCACCAGCGCAGCCTGCAACGCGGCACCCAGGGTTCTTCGGAAGATATTGCGGGATTTGCCCACAACAACCTTCTGAGCCAGGTAACCGGCGGCGAGCCCGATAAAGGTGTTTACGATCGTGAATCTTACATCCGGAGTACGGATCACTTTCTGCAGCCCCATGCGCACCAGGTTGATGGGCTTATAGAGCTGGGAAGTGGCTTTCGTGTCGGCCTTTAAATACTGTTCCTGTTCTTTTGTTTTCATTTCCAGTTCCTTGATGGAGGCTTTCAGATCCGACAGGTTGGTTATCTTTTGCATATACTAATTTAGAAATTTCTTGATGAGGGCGCGGGCAATGGGAGCTTTGATCAATTTATTCCGTGAAGCATGCAGGACAACACCGATCAGAAGGTATAAGCCTGCCATGATAAAAAATCCTCCGTAATAACTACCTACCAGGCTGCCTATTAATAACCCGAGGGCTATGTTGAACAGAATGATGAACAGGATTGCTATGAAAAAGAGAGCTACCTTTTCGATAACAGCCGAGATCACATCTGATCCTTTGTCGATCGCCTGAAGTTTCCAAAGTTCTTTTCTGTTCTTTACATAATCGTTCGCTTCAGCATACAAAGATTTTAATGGACTTGTAGTATCAGAAGGATTTTCTATCATAGTAGTGTATTGTAATCGTCTGTTTTATACAGTGATCTTATGGTCCGGTGCTGAATTACTGAAAGTTGTTCGCTTCGTTCTTTACTTCGCCTTTGAAAGTGTTCATCTTCGCAGATCCTTTGTCAACCAGATCCTGGGCATCGCTTTTCACACCCTGGTAAGTTTCTTTTACGCTGTCAACGTAGTCATTGAATTTCGTCTTCAGCGAATCGGCCAGATCATTGCCGCTGTCGGAGATCTTTCTTCTTGTTTCTTCTCCTTTGTCGGGGGCGTACAGGATTCCAAGGATAGAACCTACGGCTGCGCCGGCCAGAAATCCAAATACAACTTTTGCGGTACTCATAAATTATGCTTTTTAAAATGAATGATGTAGTTCATTATACATTATATAAAATCCTTGCCAGAAATCCGATCGGCTTTTTTCGCGTGAAAACCGGGAGCAGCACATGTTCTGGCGTATGAAGAAAAACAGGGAAAATTCGTGAAAAACAAATTGGCGTTTAGTTGCCCCTTTTTTTCCACAGATTGACCACAACGCTCATTCAGAGCGCTTTACGAAGTAAATAGACCCGCCGGAAAAGTGGCCTGATTCTTAATATATCTATTAGTGCCCACTTCCCTGAAAACAATTATTGACCATGCCTGGCCGGTTCATCAAAAGTTTGTTGAAGCCGGATATCATAATCAGCCAGGTTACAGTGCGGAAAAGTGCCGGGATGATTCGAGAAGGAAGGGTCAAGAGATAGTCCTACAAAAACAACACAATATGAAACAGACAAATTCGACAACTGCAATGATGACTCTGATGGCCGTATTCTCAAGCATGTTAGCTTTAACAAGCTGCTCCGTGGTGGGTGGTATTTTTAAAGCCGGTGCCTGGACGGGCATTATAGTGGTGGTTCTTGTAATCGCCCTGATCATATTCATCATTTCACGGCTTGGTGGCAGATCTTAATCGCTCTACCGCCGGCTGATACCATATAAAGAACATCAAATAAAAAAGCCATTCGAAAGAATGGCTTTTTTATTTTTTACAACACCCGAAGCTACTGGAGTGATCCGGGGTTTCCGGTGTGGTAAGATTTGTTATCAGATAAGGCTTTCATGGTTAGTTCATCAAGATTGGATCTGAACGATTCTTGTACTGTTACATTTATACACTACCGCCCCTGATCACGCGAAGAAGAACCGCAACGATTGCAATGACAAGAAGGATGTGGATGACTCCGCCTGCATGATAGCCTAGGAAGCCGATTGCCCACGCAATTACAAGGATTACCGCAATGACGTATAAGAGATTTCCCATGTTAAATTGTTTTAAAAGGTGATAGATTTGTTTATGTGATTATAAGAAAAAACTTTGCCAACTACTTTTTCCACGATTTAAAGGTAACTGTTTCAACAAGCGGCAATTCGACATTTCTACGCCATAAGTTCCCATGTCACACATTTTTTGTGTAATAAATTCTACAAACCCCTCACAAAGCTTTAAACACCCGATCGCTCAAGCGAGCTTATCGATGGTAGAATAAATTATGTCTCTGTTAAATGGTTTACTGATAAAAAAATCAACCCCTTCTGAATAAGCACGGTTCCTTTCTGCAGCACTGTCGTGCGCCGTGATCATGATGATCTTCGTAGTCGGCGCAGTCGCTTTTACATAGCTGATAAAATCAAGTCCAAACCCGTCGGGCAGGTGATTATCAAGGAAAAGTATTTCGGGAGGATCGTTTTTAATAGCGTTTTCAGCATCTGATAGTGTATTTACGTAAGAGGTCTTTAATTTTTTTTGTTTCAAGATGCCTCCAAGTAAGTAACAGATATCTAGCTCGTCATCTACTATTAAAACTTTCAAAATTGTAGTTTTATCGTAATTATAATTCGCCAATATTTCGTGTTCTAACATTCTCATACAATCCGATATGGGTTACCTATTCAAATTACTTGCCAGCAAACACAGGCACCAGATCGCGCAAGCTTAGGGCCGGCAGCGGTTTCATCCGTGCGATGCCTTTAATAACGGGGCCTGTTCCCCAGGTTGAGAACCCCGATTCGGGAGACGCTTTTGTTTTGCCCTGCCACCCTGTTCATACTGAACTACTTTGGCAGGATTTTAGACTTATTTAGCATCGAGCTGAATGTAAATAAACAATTTACGGAGTAAGCTGAACCAATCTTAGCTGCTTTTGTTACCTATCTCATAAGCTTTGAGAAAATCTAGGTCTGGCAGATAAGCTATTTTTTACTTGTAGTCAATATTACCTGCATGACTGTTCCACAAAAAAACAAGACAAGTTTCAAGTCGATCATAAATTTCATGAAAGAAGTATTCAGTGGCTTCAGCGACGACAAAGCCATGAAATACAGCGCTTCCCTTTCTTATTATACTGTTTTTTCGATCGCGCCGCTTATGATCGTGATCATCTCCGCCGCCGGGATCGTGTTTGGAAGGGATGCGGTACAGGGAAAGATATTTAACCAGATAAAAGGCCTGGTGGGTTCGGATGCAGCCATACAAATACAGGATATCGTCAGCAAAACGCACAGTTCAGGCAGCACGGTCTTCGCCAGTATTGTAAGTGCCATCATTGTGATCGTGGGTGCCACCGGTATTTTCGGGGAGATCCAGGATTCCATCAACAGCATCTGGGGGCTGAAAAGCAAGCCCAAGTCGGGCATCGTCAAAATGGTACTTAACAGGTTGATCTCGTTCTCCCTGATCATCAGTCTCGGTTTCGTACTGATGGTTTCCCTGGCTGTGAATGCTTTTGTTTCGGTGATCACCACTCAGCTGGCCAACATCATTCCGGGCGCCGGCACCTATTTTCTGATGATCATCAACCAGGTACTCATCTTTGCGATCCTTGCGTTCATGTTTGCCGTTATTTTCAAAGTGCTTCCCGACGCCCGTATCAAATGGCGCGATGTAAGTAAAGGAGCCATGCTCACGGCGATCCTTTTTATGATCGGCAAGTACCTGATAGGCCTATACGTAGGAAAAAGCAATTTTGCCAGTGTGTACGGGGCTGCCGGTTCCATCATCATAATTATGGTATGGGTTTATTATACAGCCGTTATTTTGTACTTTGGAGCTGAATTCACAAAGGTATATGCTATTGAATACGGCAGCAAGATATTGCCAAACGATTACGCGGTGTGGATAAAGGTGAAGGAAGAAGAACAGCCGCACCAGACCCTCGAAAAGGTCAAAACAACATAATTGACCTGATTTAATTACGAAGAATCACTTTTGCATTAAATTACAAGATAAATAAAACCCCATGAAGCGAATTTTGATCATAGATGATGACATGGATATGTGTTCGCTGCTAAGCCGTTTTTTACAAAGGAACGGCTTTGAAACAGACACAGCGCATACCGGTCATAAGGGGATCGCTAAATTTCATGAAAGCAAATTCGACATTGTTTTATGTGATTTCCGGCTGGGAGACAAAGATGGAAGGGATGTGCTGCAGGAAATGAAATCTATTAACCCCCAGGTTATCTTTATCATCATCACCGGGTACTCCGATATCAAAACAGCCGTAGACGTTATCAAACTGGGCGCTTATGATTACATCACAAAACCGCTGATCCCCGACGAGGTGCTCAACGTGATCAACAAGGCCAGTCAGACCACCACTACCAAAGGCAACGATGCAAAGATAGAAGCGCAGAGCGCACATTCTTCCGCCCGCAAAAAGATGGCGCCGGTTACCGATGGAGAATTTCTGGTAGGCCAGGCCCCTACCACCCGGGAACTGTACAAGCAGATCGAACTGGTAGCCCCCACCAACTACAGCGTTATCCTGTACGGCGAAAGCGGAACGGGCAAGGAAGTGGTTGCCAAAACCATTCACCAGTACAGCGACCGCAAGAACAAACCATTCATCGCGATGGACTGCGGCACCCTCTCCAAAGAACTCGCGGGCAGTGAATTGTTCGGCCACGTAAAAGGCGCTTTTACCGGTGCCCTGAACGACAAGGAAGGTCATTTTGAAATGGCGAACGGCGGCACCCTCTTTCTCGACGAGGTTACCAACCTCTCCTACGAGATACAGGCAGCCCTGCTCCGCGTGATCCAGGAAAGAAAGTTCAGAAGAGTGGGCGGCAGCAAAGAAATGAGTCTGGACATCCGCGTGATCGTGGCCTCCAACGAAAACCTCCAGGATGCCTACCGCAAAGGAAAATTCAGGGAAGATCTCTACCACCGCTTTAACGAATTTGCGATCACCATACCGCCGCTAAGAGGCAGAAAAGAAGACATTCCCAACTTTGCCGATTTCTTTTTGCAGAAAGCCATGGGCGAACTCAACAAAGACATCGAAGGGTACGAGCCGGAAGTAATCAGCCTCTTCATGGAATATTCATGGCCGGGTAACCTGCGTGAATTCAAGAACGTGATCCGCCGGGCGGCCCTGCTCAGCACGGGAAAGCTGATCTCCGCCAAAACCCTGCCGTGGGAGATCACCAATGCACCCGTTCAGGCACCCGCTGCCGCGGAAACGAATACCAGCACGGTAATTCCGGTATCGCTCAACAAAGAATCGGACCTTCGCAACGCAGCTTCCATGGCTGAGTATGAAACCATCATGAACGTACTTAAACAGGTCAACTTCAACAAAACCAAGGCAGCTGAAATACTGAAGATAGACCGCAAAACGCTTTACAATAAACTCAAGGGCCACGAACTTTAATCTATCCTATGAGCAATCAATTCTACATGTAAGCAAACTCCGGTAGGGAGAATGCCAATTATTTACCAGAAATGGGGAAGTCTTTGTTGAAATCCAGTTCTGGATATATAATTAGGTCTGGAATACATTTCGCATGTAACAATTTAACGAACCAAATTTAAAATTTTATGGAAAAGCCAGCAGAAATGACCACCTCAAGTTCAATACTTGAAAAGCTGCGCCTCAAACGTCAGGACAATGAATTTCTGATGACACCTGAAGGGTTCACTGCCGGTAAAGGGAAAGTTTATCAACCGGAAGACCTGAAGATCATCAAAACATTCCGTTTTGAAGGCGATTCGAATCCCGCTGACTCATCTATCATCTACGTGATCGAAGCCAAAGACGGCCTGATCGGGTACAGCATGGACGCGTATGGCGTATACTCGAACCACGAAGCCGACTACGACGAATTCATCAGGAAAGTACCTGTTGAAGACCGTGACGAACAACTTATTTTTAATTGAACCGTTTAAACCCGACGGCAAAATATTGAACAGCCATTGATCATTCAATGGCTGTTTTCAGTTACCCTACTCTCCGATTGCCAGCCCTCTGAGTTAACCCGTTAAACTCATCAACGAAGCAGGATATGAACAAGAACGTACCGGAAACAGAATT
Source organism: Chitinophagaceae bacterium (assembly GCA_965200945.1). Lineage (GTDB taxonomy): Bacteria > Bacteroidota > Bacteroidia > Chitinophagales > Chitinophagaceae > JADCRZ01. The sequence goes on along the minus strand of OZ241749.1, from coordinate 5,463,919 downwards.
GATCCAACTTCCCAAAGAGGAGATTGCAGAGATCGTTAAAGATGCAGTAAAATCGGCCGAGGCAGTGCACCTGCTCTATGTGAGTGATACACAGCAGGGCATCGGTCGGTATAAAAAAGGGAGCGGTTTCGAATACCTGCTCAACAACAAAAAAGTAATGGGGAAGGCTGAGCTTGACCGAATAAAGAGTCTGGTGATACCACCCGCCTGGACAAACGTATGGATCTGCGTGCAGGAGAACGGGCACCTGCAGGCAACCGGCGTCGACATTAAGAATCGGAAACAATACCGCTACCATCCGCTCTGGACCAGCCTGCGCAACCAGACAAAATTTTACCGGCTGCACGATTTCGGCAAAGCCCTGCCGTCCATCCGCCTGCGCCTGGAAAAAGACATCGCCAAACCTGGTCTGCCTTTGGAAAAAGTACTCGCCACCGTGATAAGTCTTATGGAGCGCACCAACATCCGTGTGGGCAATAACTTTTATGAAAAGCTGTACGGCTCTTTTGGACTCACCACCCTGAAAGACAAACATGTGAAGATCAGCGGCAACCAGTTGCGATTCACGTTCAAGGGAAAGAAGGGCGTGCACCATGATATCAGCATCAAAAGCAAACGGATCGCGCGCATCGTACAGGAATGCAGAGACATTCCCGGCAAGGAGCTGTTCCAGTACCTTGCCGATAACGGTGCATACAAATCGATCGATTCCGGCATGGTGAACAACTACATCCGCGAGATCAGCGGCGGCGACTTCACCGCCAAGGATTTCCGTACCTGGGCCGGTACCGTACATGCCCTGCTGGCCTTCGAAGAACTCGGCTTCGCCGATACACAGTCCGAGTCCAAAAAGAACGTGGTGGCAGCCCTCGACCTGGTGTCGAAACAGCTGGGCAACACCCGCACCGTCTGCAAAAAATATTACGTGCATCCCTCCCTGCTGTCACTCTACGAAGACCGCAGCCTCGAACAATACCTCAGCGAACTCAACAAAATAGAAAAGACCGACGACAAGACCGACCTGACAGGCGAGGAAAAAATACTAATGCAGATTTTAGAGAAAGCGTGAGTGGGGGGTCTTCTTTTTTGTGCCCAAAAAAGAAGCAAAAAAGGCTTGGCTTTTGAAATGGGGCTAAAATTTACTGCATTGCGCGGGCAACGGACATGCTGTTTTTCACCAGTGGTAGGGGTTTGGGCCTTTGCATGGAGGGGCAGTGGAATAGAGCTATGCGTGTCCGTTGCACCAAATGTCCGCCTGCGGCAGGCCACTTGGTCTCGCTCCATTCCGTAAATTTCTTTACGCCCCATTTCAAAGGCCGGGGAGAGAAAAAAGAGGAAGGGAAGAAGGCTGCCGCGGTGCTGCCCTCTCTCAAATCCCCTCCCGTGGAGGGGTAGGGGTGGGTTTAAAGCCGCGCCTGCAGCAGGTTTGCAGCCCTTGCACCTCCAACCACCTTGGTCACCAGCACCTCCAAAACCTTTGTCCCAGCACACGCAACGCCCTTGTCGCCAGCACCTCCAAAACGCTTGTCATCCTCGCCAGGCGCAAACACACTTATGCTTCCACAACCTGTTGCTGCGCCTGAGCGGGGATCTAAGCGGGGAATCGCTGTTTCTTGTCTGAACCAGAATTTTTCTGATTAACTGATTTCCCTGATAATGGATAACTAAACGCCAACACGCTTCCCGCCAGGAATGCCTAGGGGGTTACTGAGCGTACCGGCATCATCAACCCACTCTTGGCATGCCGACGCCAGCGAAAGAAGGGGTTTACACTAAAGATGAGGTTGAAAGATCAACATCCTTCAATCTTTTAATCATCAACCCAATCAGCAAATTCAAGCATCGTTATACACGGCAAATAAAAAGATTCTTTCCAGGCAACGGCTACGGATACCATCCAGGCTGTTGAGACCCTTTCTTTCCTCACCGGAAAGGTTTATAAAACGACCGGGTTCCGATGGCGAGCATGGGTTTGTCGCCGCTGGTGTCGCCGTAGCAGTAGATCTCCTGGTATTCGGAGAGATTGAAATGGTCTTTGATGCGGCACACTTTCTCATCGCCGTGGCAGTTGTTGCCCGCGATCTCGCCGGTGATCTTGTTGTCTGCAACCGCCAGGCGGGTGCCCATCAGGTACAGTCCGTTCTGCAAGGCCCACCTGCGGATCCAGTTTTCGGCAGATGCAGACACGATCACCACGGGAGTATCTGCCGCCTGCAGCCGCCGGATCTCCTGCACCGCTTTCGGACGTATCAGTGCAGGCAACGCCTGGTCGGCAAAGGCATCGCACATCTGCTGGAACCTGTCCACGCTTTCCCCCCGGAAAAAATACTGCAGCACTTTCTGCTTGGCCACATAGTTGGGAATGAGTTTGAGCTTATACGCAATCAAAAAGGGACTGTAGATCAGGAAGCCCTTGTAAAAGCTCCTGGTGCCCCGGTAGAACTTGATAAATTCGAGCAGGGTGTCCTTTGTGGTAATAGTACCGTCGAAATCGAAAAAGGCGATGCGCTGGCTCACATTTTTAGTTTTTTAAAGATCAGCTCCGGAACAGATTTGATGATCAGCATGATCCAGCGCCACATCCAGCGTACATAGACCACATTGGTCTTATTCTGCACAGCCTTGTACACCGCATCTCCCACTTCCGACGGATGCGCCGTCAGCGGTTTGGGCAGCTTCAATCCTTCCGTCATCCGCGTGTACACAAAACCCGGCTTCACCGTTACCACATGCACATTGTCCTGCACCAGGCGGTTGCGAAGGCCCGACAAATAAGCCGTGAAACCGGCCTTGGCGCTGCCGTAGATATAATTGCTTTGCCGGCCTCTTTCGCCTGCCACCGAGCTGATCCCGGCGATCACGCCTTTTCGGTTTAGAGCAAAATAGTTACCGATCACGTTCAGGATCGATACGGCGCCGGTATAATTGGTATTGATAGTAGCAAGGGTTTCTGGCAGGCTGTTCCTCACGGTTTCGTTCTCACCCATATAGCCGAATACACAGACCGCGATGTCGGGCTTCGGATCCAGCTGATCGAAAAAAGCCTGGTGGCTTTCAAAATCGAGGGCGTCGAAAGCATGGATCGTGCAGGGTACATTGAAGCGGATGGCCAGGTCGGACCGCAGCACGCCAAGCTGCTCCAGATTTCTGGCAGCCAGCTGCAGGCCATGCTGCTCCGACGCGAACTTCCGCGCAATGGCCACGGCCATATCCGAAGTGGCGCCTAATATAAGTACTGTTGGCATATACATTTGTTTCGCCGGCAGCTGCCCGCTTTTAATAAAAAATACCGGAAAGAAAGGAAATTTTTTTCAGATAAAGGATCATATAAAAACTGGCCATCCACAACGCGATGGTCGATTGCAGAAAGAAATCCTTATACAGCAGCTCGGTCGGCGAGCCGGCCTTGTTCAGCACCAGGCTGATCTGCAGATAGCGCATCAGTCCGGCGATCACAAAGATGGAAGTATAGTAAAGATGAAAGCTCTGCAGCCTTTCGTAGGTACGGGGCGACAGGGTGTACATGATATAGGTAACCGTGATGATGGCGCTGAACAGGCTCAGCAGCGTATTCAGAAAATCGAGGTTATATCCCTTGACCGATCTTCTCATGTCTGTGCCGGTCTCCAGCTTCAGCAGGATATCGTCCCTTCTTTTAGCGATCGCCATGAACAGCGACAGCAGCAACACCATGAGCGTAAGCCAGGGCGACACTTCTACTTCGGCAATGTAACCACCGGCCTTTAGCCGAAGCACAAACCCAGCTGCAATGATCATGATATCGAGGATCGACACGTTTTTCAGTCCCATCGAATACCCCAGGTTCATAAGAAAATAAACAGCCAGGATCAGTATGAAATGGTAGTTGTGACTGTTCACATAGGCAATGGTGAAGGCCGAGATCAGCAGCACGCAGGCGATCAGGAGCGCTGCGCCGGGCTTTACTTTTCCCGCGGCAAGCGGACGCTTGCTTTTGACCGGGTGTTTGCGGTCGTCTTCTATGTCGCGGTAGTCGTTTAGAATATAAATGGTGCTGGCGGTGAAGCTGAAGGAAATAAAACCGATGAGCAGGAGTTTAAGCTTAGCGATACTGAACAGATCACCGGCGAAAAACACGGGCAGGAACAGGAAAGCATTTTTAGCCCAGTCTTTTGGCCGGAGTAATTTTATGTAATAGGTCATGGTTACGGGTTAAACACAAGAAATTAATATTTAAAAGCACATCTTGCATGCTAATTTGCGGGTTACAACGGATTAGGTATTTTCATCATCCGATAACAGAAATTGTGTATTGATAATGAAATCGGTATGCAAGATAAAATACTAACTGTAACTTAACGTTAGAACGTTGCTTTCATTGCCTGCCTTTAAAACCATGCTAGATGAAAAAATGGTTACCCCCAGCGGAACTGATCCTGATCATTGGTTTGGCCCTGTTCCCCCTTGCCGGAAACATGTTTCCCTACCGGCTCAATATTTTCCTTTCTTATGAGGGCGCCTACCGGCTGTACCTCGGACAGGAACCGTACAAGGATTTCGGGCTGCCCATGGGGTATATGTACTGGGTGATCCCCGCGCTGTTCTTTAAGCTGTTCGGCCCTTACATGATCACGCTGGTAAAAGCGCAGGTGCTGCTCAACATCATCGCCGGCATCTCTTTCCGCGCCATACTGAAAAATATTTCGGTGCGGCCGGGCATCCGTTTTCTCAGCGTGCTCCTGTTCTGCATTTCTTATTCTTTTCTTAACTACTGGCCGTGGTACAATCATACCGTGATCGTCTACGAGCTGGTATCGCTCGCTTTCCTGACGCGGTTTATCTTTATGACCGGAAACCCGGTGAAGCGCTGGATCCCGCTGCTGCTGTCGGGCATGTTCATCTTTCTGTCGTTCTTTACCAAACAGGATGCCGGTGCCATGGGGATCCTGGTGTGCATCGCCCTGCTGGCGTACAATTCCATCCTAGAAAAAAAATGGCTGCAGATCCCGGTTTTTCTTTCGGGCATGATCCTGACTGCCGCCGTGCTGATCGGGCCTTTCTTACACGACGGGTTTGGCTACTGGTTCAACTACGGACAGGCGCCGCATACTTCGCGTTTTTCCCTGGCAGATTTTACGGACGAGTTCTTCAACAATTCGCAGTGGCTGAAATTTTATTTTTTCATGATCTTTTTTCTGGTGATCGCCACCACAAAAAACTTCAGGCTGTTTCTGCAAGACAGGCGCCGCATGATCTTGCTGCTGCTGACCCTCGGGATGCTGGTGGAAGCGACCATCTTCCAGGTCACCAGCTATATTCCTCCCGACAACAATATCTTTTTTCACAGCTTTGCGTTTGTGTTCATACTGGCATGGCTGGCCGAATTTCTGCCGCTCAATTTTGAAGCAGCCCCTGCCCTGCTTACCTGCAGCGCCGGCATCCTGCTCTGGTGGAGCAGCGTATACTGGAAATACCTTGAAAAATACATTGTGCGGCCTTCTGCGGTGCAGACGGCCACGACCGATGTGGTCAACAAAAAGACCTATCTCATCTCCAAACCCGATACCAGCGATGTACCTATGAGCGAATGGCGCACCATCCCCATGAAGGCTTTCCAGAAGATGCTGCTGCCGGGCCCTACAGTAGACGGCATCAACCGCATCGTGAAGATGGAGGAAGTGCACAGGCCGGGAGCCAGAGTGCTGAACATGACCGAGCTCACCCCTCTCGCGCATGAGCTACCATTCAGTCTGGAGCGCGGTTCCTATTATCCGCTGTGGTATCACAAAGGAGTGGGCATGTTCCAGAAACAGACGGATATGTTCTGCGACCGGATCAAAAACAATTATTATGACGTGGTGCTGTTCGAATACATTCCCTATCTCAATAATTTTTATCCGTTCGAGGTGAGGGATTCACTGTTGCAGCATTACCGGCAGGTAGACAGGTTCGCCGCTCCCCGCAAACCTTCGCTGCAGGCCTGGGTGGAAGTGTATGTCAGAAAAAAGTAACCGGATGCACGGAAAGAAGATGGCCATCCTGGCCGGCGGCTCCGACCTGTTCTCCGGGGCCAGGGGAATTTCAAAAGGAACGGTGCTGATCAAACAGTCCATCGCCCCATGGTATGACAGCGTGCTGGCAGTGAACTACAACTACTTTCTTGATTTCGGTCGTGCACTGCGTTCGGTTCAGCGATATATCGACCGCGCCGGCAACCTGGCCGCGCTTAGTATGTATGGATACGGCAAAGGCGGCGATGTGGTGCTGCAGCTTGCCCGGTCGCTGCAAAACTTGATGCCGGTTGAGCTGCTGGTTACGATCGACATCGCCTACGGCCACTGGTAGGCAAAAATCGACAGAAGCATTTCGGGGAACGTAAAAAAGAATATCAATGTGTTTCAGCGTACGCCGAATATCCTGCGCTCGCATGGGGCCCGGCCTATTCAGCGGGCAGAACAGAAATCATCAATATTGACCTTACGGAGCAGCGGATAGCCGGGCAAATAGTTAGTCTCAGCAATATAGAAGCACTGATGGTACCGGAAGTGACCGGGTGGATGCGTCCACAGCCGGCGGTTCAGGAATAGAAGGCTTTGCCATGCCGCTTCACTCTTTTGAAGATGCCCCGAAGGAGGCCGCCGTCGGCCTGGATGCGGCGGTCGGTGGTCCATACCAGGGCTCGCGCTCCGGAGACCCTGACCAGTTTTTTAGAGAAGTGGTTGCGTAGTTTCAGCGCCAGGTACCCGTCTTCGTTGGTTCCCGGCGGATGGTCGAATCCGTTTACCTGCAGCGCTTCCTCCCGCCGGAAGCCCGAGTTGAACCCATAGACGTTCACGGCTTCTTCCCGCAGGCTTTTGTTGAGCCATCTCGACATCACCGTGATGCCTTCATAGGCAAAATAAACAAACCGGGAAGTTGCCCCGGTAGGCAAAAACGCATAGGAACCGTAGGTAAGGGCATTCTCCTGCATGCCAAGCGGCTGCGTCATTGCCCCGATCCAGCCGGGCGGGTAAATGGTATCCGCATCGGCATTGAGCACCAGCCGGCCCCGGGCCGCTTGCAACCCCGCATTTCGCGCAGCAGTGATGCCCTGCGTAGTTTCCCGAATGCAGCTGGCGCCAGCCGCCAACGCCAGCTCCGCCGTACGGTCCCGAGAATTGTTGTTCACCACGATCACTTCGTAAGAGAGGCCGGTAACGGAGGCCGATAAAGAAGAAAGCGTTTTCAGGATGTTATCCTCCTCGTTGAAGGCCGGTATCACCACAGACACTTCCGGCGCAGCAGAAACGGCCAGTTGCAGCCGGTCATGGATCAGATGCAGCTGTTGCTCCAGCACTTGCAGTGGCTGGTTATGCCGGGCGATAAAAGTAGGGATCGCAACGGGGCGCATGAAGGCAGACTAATTTAGATCAAATCTAGGTACAAATCAGAGAATGGGTGCGCAGATTTGCTTTTGCTCCTAGTCAGGGAAAGATGCGATGGCACGTATTTCTGGAATGGAGACTTACCAGGGATACATCTATTCCATGTAGAATGCAGCGTTCTTAAAAGGCGTGGCACGGTTCCTAACCTGCCGCCCCAACCCTGCCTTGTTTGCTTGTTTTTGGGCACAAATAAGAAGGATCTGCCCCGGCAGGAACATTAGGAAAATATTCTCAGTACCGCCATTTTACCCCTGTTCAAATACCTCCGTGAACAGTTAAATTTGCAGGAAACCCATTCCATCAGCGCAGCTTCGACCATACTGTCCAACCCCATAGAATACCTGAAAGGCGTAGGCCCCCTGCGGGCGGAAATGCTTAAAAAGGACCTGTCTCTTTTTACGTTCAAAGACCTGCTCGAATTCTATCCCTACCGCCACCTCGACAAGACACAGGTGAGCCCCATCACCGGCATCACCCCGCAGACCGAATATATACAGGTGGCCGGCCGCATCACCAACATCGAAGTGACCGGCGAAGGTCACCGCAAACGCATGACGGCCGTACTGAAGGATGCCACCGGCTTTCTGGAGCTTACCTGGTTCCAGGGCATCAACTGGCTGCAGAAATCGCTGATCCCGGGCAACGAATACCTTGTGTTCGGCAAAGCCGGCTTCTTCATGAGCACGCCGCAGATCACCCATCCGGAAATTGAACCTTTCACACGCGACAAGGCCGACGGAAAACCCTTCCTCGAACCGGTCTACTCCTCCACGGAGAAATTAAAGTCGCGCGGACTCGGTGGCCGGGCGATCGGCAAACTCACCGCCCACCTGCTGGGACTGCTCACTGAAAAAGACGTTCCGGAATGCCTGCCCGAGGAGATCATAGAGCAACAGAAGTTTGTTTCACGCCTCACCGCCTTTAACCACATCCATTTCCCGCCCGACGCGGAAGCGTACCGCAAAGCGCTGGAACGCCTCAAATTCGAGGAGTTCTTCATCGCACAGGTCAGGATGGGCATGGTGAAAACCAACCGGCACCGGTTCTCACAGGGTGTCGTGTTCGGACAGGTAGGCGAGCTCTTCCATACTTTCTATCATAAGTACTTGCCGTTCTCTCTTACCGGCGCCCAGAAAAGAGTGCTGAAAGAGATCCGGAACGACTGCGCCCACGGCCGCCAGATGAACCGCCTGCTGCAGGGCGATGTAGGCAGCGGAAAAACGATCGTGGCCCTGCTGTCGATGCTGCTGGCGCTCGACAACGGCTTCCAGGCCTGCATGATGGCGCCTACGGAGATCTTGGCCCAGCAACACTATGCCACCGTTTCGGATTTGCTGCGCGACATGCCCATCGAGGTGCGGCTGCTTACCGGCTCCACCGGCACGAAGCTGCGCCGTGAAATACTGCAGCTCACCGAGGAAGGGACCGTGCACATCCTCATCGGCACTCACGCCCTCATCGAGGAAACCGTGAAGTTCAGGAACCTCGGCTTTGGCATCGTGGATGAACAGCACCGCTTCGGCGTGGCCCAGCGCGCCAGGCTCTGGGCCAAAGCTGTCGTTCCGCCCCATATCCTCATCATGACCGCCACCCCTATTCCGCGCACGCTGGCCATGACCCTGTATGGCGATCTCGACTACAGCATCATGGATGAGCTGCCGCCCGGCCGGCAACCCATCAAGACCGTTCACCGCCACGATACCAACCGCCCGCAGATCATGGACTTCATCAAATCGGAGATCCATCTCGGCCGGCAGGCCTATATCATCTTTCCGCTGATCGAGGAATCGGAAAAGATGGATTACGAGAACCTGATGAAGGGATATGAAGAAGTGAAAGCTTTTTTCCCGGAACCGAAGTACTATATCAGCATGGTTCATGGCCGTCAGAAACCGGAGGTGAAGGCGACCAATATGCGCCGCTTCGTGGAGCACGACACGCAGATCATGGTTTCGACGACAGTGATAGAGGTAGGCGTGAATGTTCCCAATGCATCCGTAATGGTGATAGAAAGCGCGGAGAAATTCGGCCTGTCGCAACTGCACCAGCTGCGCGGCAGGGTGGGCCGTGGCAGCGAACAGAGTTTTTGCATATTATTAACAGGGCCGAAGCTAACCAACGAAGCAAAACAGCGGTTAATAACAATGTGTGCTACCAATGACGGATTTAAAATTGCAGAAAAGGATCTTGAAATACGCGGCCCGGGCGAAATCGAAGGCACCCGGCAGAGCGGTGAACTGAATTTTAAGTTGGCCAGCATCGTGCAGGACAAGCAGTGGCTTCAGCTGGCCAAAGAATGGTCGGATAATATCCTGAAAGAAGATCCTGAATTAAGTGATACCAAGCATAGCCGGTTAAAGGAATTCCTGCTGTCGCAGAAGAGAAAAACTGCCTGGAGCAAAATTTCCTAATTTTAGTGGAGAACTCAATTTTAATTCTGTAACTTGTAATGAAGACATTGGTAAAGAAAGCAATTATATTTCTCTTATTCAGTCTGTATTTCACTGTAAGAGGACTTGCACAAAATGCCCTGGACTTTGTAGAAAATAAAGGCCAATGGAACCCTGTTATAAAATTCAAAGGCGACCTCTCAAACGGCGCCTTTTTTCTGCGCCAGACCGGCTTCACCGTTCTCCAGCACAATACGGATGACCTTGCCAAACTCGCCGAAGTAACGCATGGAAAGATCCATTCCGGCTCTGTGCCTGCCAGCGGTGCAAACCTGAAAACCGCTTCGCAGCCAGACAATGCCAGCGTAGGAAAACCCGGCACGGGCGGCGGCGCTTCAGATGAGGGCACGGTTCATTCACATGCCTACACCATCGATTTTGTAGGCGCCAACGAAAAAGCGGAGATCATCCCCGAAAAACCGCAGCCTACCTACAACAACTACTTCATCGGCAACGACCCCACCCAGTGGAAAGGCGATTGTAAAATTTACAATGCCATCACCTACAAAAATGTATATCCGGGCATCGACGTTCGTTACTACAGCGAATCGGGTTACCTCAAATATGAATTTGTGGTGAACCCCGGCGCCGACCCTTCCCAGATCCAGATGAAGATCGAAGGGGCCGACAAGCTCAGCCTCCGGAACAACGAGCTCATCATCAAAACCTCTGTCAACGAAGTAAAAGAGCTGTTTCCCTACACATACCAGTACACGGGCACCGAACGCCGGCAGATCGACTGTAAGTACGTTCTGCAGGGCAACACGGTCCGGTTCAGCCTGAAAAAGTTTTCCTCGGCCAGCACGCTCGTTATCGACCCCACACTGATCTTCGCCTCTTTCTCCGGCAGTACTTCCGACAACTGGGGCTACACTGCCACCTATGGAAAAGACGGCACCTTCTATGCGGGCGGCATCGTGTTCCAGAACGGTTTTCCGGTATCCCCGGGCGCTTTTCAGACTACCTACAGGGGCTCATCCATCAGCGAATCGAGCTTCTGGAACATGGGGATCATCAAATTCAATTCGAGCGGCACACAGCGCATGTATGCCACCTACGTGGGCGGCAGCAACAAAGACCAGCCGCATTCCCTCTTTGTGGATTCGGATGGCAACCTCGTGATCGCCGGCAGAACAAGCAGTCCGAACTACCCCCTCTTTCCCACCAGCGCCAGCTTCGGCACGCAGGGTGGATATGACATCGTGGTCACCAAACTGAACGCGACCGGCACCGCCCTCATCGGCTCCATCCGTGTAGGCGGTACGGGCGATGACGGATTCAATACCACCGATAGTCATACCGTAGGTCATGCTACCGGACTGGTCAATAATTACGGAGACGATGCGCGCAGCGAAGTGATCCTCGACAACGGCAACAACATTTACGTAGCTTCCTGCACCCAGTCGAGCAATTTTTATACAACGTCGAATGCGGTGCAGAAGAGCTTTGGCGGTGTGCAGGATGCGGTGCTGCTGAAGATCAATCCATCCTGCAATTCGGTCGTGTACAGCTCCTATCTTGGCGGGTCGAACAACGATGCCGGTTTCGTGCTGGCCATCAACCCGTCAAACCAGGATGTTTACATGGCGGGCGGTACGCTGAGCAATGATTTTCCGGGCAACAAATCCGGAACCTACCAGCCTGCCTTTGCCGGCGGTACCAGCGACGGTTTCGTTGCAGAATTTTCCAACGACGGCACGGTGCTGCGCAGAACCACCTATGTGGGTACCAGCGGGCTCGACGTGATCTTCGGGATCCAGTTCGACAAGTTCAGCTACCCTTACATCATGGGCACTACCACCGGCGCCTGGCCGATCAAGAACGCCGCCTACAGCAACCCGAATTCAAAACAATTTATCTCCAAACTGGAAAAGGACCTGTCGTCCATGGTGTATTCCACGGTGTTTGGAACAGGTTCTACCACGCCCAATATCTCTCCGGTCGCCTTTCTGGTCGATCGCTGTGAAAATATTTACGTGTCGGGATGGGGCAGGGATATCATCGGCGGGTTCAACCTCTCACCCGTCAGTGGCATGCCCGTTACGCGCGACGCGCTGAAATCGGTGCCCGATGAATCCGATTTTTATTTTATCGTGATCAAACGCAACGCATCGGCCTTGCTGTACGGCACTTTTTACGGACAGAACGGCCGCTTCGGCGAGCATGTGGATGGCGGTACCAGCCGGTTCGACCAGAGCGGCGTTATCTACCAGGCCATCTGCGCTAACTGCCGCGGACAGGAAGGACCCAAGCCGCAATGGCCTGTTACACCCGGCGCCTGGTGCTGCAGCACCGGCCGCGCAGCCGCTACCACCGGCTCCGAATGTAACCTGGCAGCGCTCAAGATCTCCTTCAACTTTGCAGGGGTGGCTTCCGGTGTGCGGGCCTTCATCAATTCCGTATTCGACACCACCGGCTGCGTGCCGCTGAAAGTGCTGTTCAAAGACACCGTGCTGAACGCCCAGCATTACGAATGGAACTTCGGAGACGGCTCGCCCGACGTAAAGACCGACAGCTTCGAGATCTCCCATGTTTACAACAACATCGGCTCTTACCCGATCAGGCTGATCGCCATCGATTCGAACGCCTGTAACATCCGGGATACTTCCTATACCACCATCATCGTGCGTAACAACCAGGCGATACTGGATTTCAACTCTGTAAAGCTCCCGCCCTGCGAATCGCTGACATACCGGTTCGACAATCTTTCGCAGGCGCCTGCCGCCGTGCCTTTCCATGCGCAGACCTTTATATGGGATTTCGGCGACAACACACCCCGCATAACGGCCGGCACGCAAAGCGTGCAGCACACTTACCAGGCGCTCGGGACCTATAATGTACACCTCGTTCTGCTCGATACAAATTATTGCAATGCGCCTGATTCGCTGGTGAGGGAACTGCGTATTTCGCCGCAGGTGAAGGCACAGTTCACCACTCCGGCCCTGGGCTGCGCTCCGTACCAGGCCCAGTTCAAAAACACCTCGCTCGGCGGCCAGCAGTTTACCTGGGACTTCGGCGACGGTACCGGCTCCACCTCGAGCAGTCCGACCCACCTGTACAACGAACCGGGCACCTATGTAGTGAAGCTGAAAGCGATAGACTCTTCCACCTGTAACCTGCTTGATTCCACACAGGTAACCATCCTGATCCAGAACAAGCCTACCGCGGCCTTTACGTCCAGTCCGACGGCACCGCAGCAAAACGTACCCATCACGTTCACGAACGGTTCTGCCGATGCCAGCCGCTATAAATGGGAGTTTGGCGATGGCGACACGCTTGCCACCATCAGCATCACCGACGTGGTGCACCAGTACAATACCACCGGCAAGTTCAACGCGTGCCTGATCGCCTTCAACGCTTCCGGCTGTTCAGACACGGTGTGTCACGAAGTGAGCACGATCGTTGTGCCGCAGCTCGATATCCCGAATGCGTTCACGCCGCTCGGCCCCGCACAGGCCAATACCATTTACGTGCGCGGCTTCGCGATCGCCCGGATGCGGTTCCAGATCTATAACCGCCTCGGTCAGAAAGTATTTGAGTCGAACAACGTGAGCCAGGGATGGGACGGCCGTTTCAAAGGTGTTGTACAGCCGATGGATGTGTATGCGTATACCCTGGAAGTAGAATTCACCGATGGAACCAAAGTTTCGAAAAAAGGCGATATCACCCTGATCAGATAGAGCGACAAAGAGGATACAACCACGTACGGCCAGTAAGGCGAACCATAACCCGGAGAAGATCACATGAATCATCTAACAGACGAACCATTAATTAAAAGAACAATCACACGCATATGTGGGCAAGACAAGTTAGCGGAAGCAGAAAGAAGTTGAAAGAAAGTGTGCGCGCAGCCAGTGAAAAAAAGGGACGGAAGATCCTGCTCGCCTGCCTGCTTTCCCTTTCCTTCACAAGCCTGTTTTCGCAGGACCTTCATTTTTCGCAGTGGTTCAATTCACCGCTGACGACCAACCCGGCCAATACAGGCTTTATTCCCGATGCCGACTATCGCATCGGGGCGAACTACAGGAACCAGTACATGAATATCCTGTCTGTTCCATATAAAACCATGAGCATCTTCGGTGATGCCCAGGTGCTTCGGAACAAGATCGAAAACGGATGGCTCGGGGTAGGCGGTACCATCCTGCATGATGCGGCCGGTTCGGGCAACCTTACATCTACGAAGATATATGGCTCGCTGGCTTACCACCAGATGCTTGGCTATAGCAGCCTGCTTACGGCAGGCTTCAATGCCGGCTGGGCCAACAAAAGGATCGATCCGTCAAAACTGATCTTCCCCGACCAGTTCAACAAAAGCACCGGTTTCTTCGATGCGGGCATCCCTTCCAGCGTGGTGTTCAACACGACCAGCACCAGTTACCTCGACATCCAGACCGGGCTCAACTACGCTTATTTCCCTTCCAACAAAGTGTATCTCAACGGAGGCTTTTCGGTGCAGCATATCAACCGCCCGCGGGAATCATTCTTTACCGGCTCGCCGGGGTTCGACAACCGGCTGGCGCCGCGGTACATCGGTTTCTTCAATGCAAGCTTCAAGATGAGCGACGTGTTGATCCTGAATCCGGCGGCATATTATTCCATCCAGGCAAAAGCGTCCGAGTTTGTGCTGGGCACCAGCCTTAATTACAACCTGAGCGGCGAAGGCGGTTCCACCCAGCTGCTGGGCGGGCTCTATTACCGGGGCAGCGATGCGTTTGTACCCATGGTCGGCTTTCAGCTGATGGATTTCAAGATGACGTTCACGTACGATGTAACCACTTCGCCGCTGAAAAGCTATAACGGCGGAAGGGGCGCCTTCGAGTTCTCCCTGATCCGGAACGGCTTTTTCAGCCAGTACCAGGGAAGCCGGCGCGAGTCGTGGTGCCCGTCTTTCTGAGATTAACCATTGCTTTGCCAGTAATAGCTTGTTTGCGATTACTTTTACACGGTGATCTCAGGCGTACTCTAAACAGAAACCACATAAGATTCCAATGAAAAAACACATTGTATTGTTCGCACTGGCAGTTGTTGCAGGAATGGGCTTTTGTTTTGCCCAGGATGAAGAAGAAGGGGAAAAGAAAGGCGGGTTCGACAAAAGCAAAGTCTTTGTAGGCGGTAATTTCGGACTGAGCTTTGGCGACTATACCATCGCAAACGTGTCGCCCCAGCTGGGCTACCGGTTCAACCAATATTTCGCTGCGGGCGCCGGTGTCAACTTCCAGTATTCCAGCGTTAAAACGCGCGACTATAACGGCAATGCATACCAGAAAGCCTCCTATGGCGTAGCCGGACTGAACGCATTTGGACGGGTTTATCCGATCCAGTACCTGCTGCTGCAGGTGCAGCCGGAAATAAATTATACCTGGGGAAAATACAAATTCTATGATGGTACGCCTTCCCAGAAAATAAGCGGCGCGTATGTTCCTTCGCTGCTGCTGGGCGGTGGTGTGGTGATCCCCGCCGGCATAGGCGGCATGATCATCATGGTGCAGTTAGACGTGCTGAACAACAAGCGGAGCCCCTACGGTACCCGGCCCATTTACAATTTCGGCTATAACATCGGTCTGTAACTGGCTAGTTGATCTGGTTGAAGATCTCCACCGGCGTTTTGCAGAAGGTGATGCGATCCTGCCATGACTCATACAGGAAGCCTTCTTTTTCCATCTGCTTCATATGGTGGATCAGATAGCCGTAAAAACCGCCCGAATTGAGGAAATAGATCTTTTTGTCGTGGATCCGGAGCTGGTTCCAGGTAATCATTTCAAACAGTTCGTCGAGCGTGCCCATGCCGCCGGCCAGTACGATGGCAGCATCACACATCTCATACATCATCTTTTTGCGGCTGTGCATATCCGGTACCACCTTCAGCTGGGTGAGCGCGGGATGCTGCTGCTCCCACTCTACCAGCCGCTCGGGTATGATGCCCGTAACCGTACCCTCGTGTTTCATCACCGCATCCGCAACAATGCCCATCAGCCCTTTTTTACCGCCGCCATACACAAGCTTTATCTTGAGCATGGCAAGCAATTTTCCCAACTCCGCCGCATGTTCGGCAAATAAAGGACTGTTCCCGCTATGCGACCCACAAAAAACCGCCACCGACTGAATCATTTTCAATTCTTTTTGTCAAAAAGGAGGGGCAAGATAAGAAGCCATTTCAATAAATAAAAACGACCGGATTCCCTGCTTAGTATTATGGAGGAGGCCGGAGTTCGCTGACTGCGGTACCACCGCGGAAAACTTCCTGCAGGTGGGCAAAGTTTTTTACCTTCACCCCTGAGGCCTCCCCTCCCGTTTCTAAACTTTTTATATGTCGCCCTCGGTTCTGCTTTCTTTTATCATCGGCTATTTTATTTTACTGATCCTGGTTTCCTACTACACTTCCAAAAACGCATCCGACAACGCTACCTTTTTTACTGCCAACCGGCAATCGAAATGGTGGCTGGTCGCCTTCGGCATGATCGGTACCGCGCTGAGCGGGGTTACCTTCATCTCCGTTCCGGGCGAAGTGGGTTCTGCCAGCGGGGCGCAGTTCCGGTATTTTCAGTTTGTGCTCGGTAACGCAGCAGGTTATATTGTAGTGGCCACCGTGCTGCTGCCGCTGTACTACCGCATGCACCTGATCTCCATCTACGAGGTCATCGACCGCACCCTGGGCAAGGTCAGCTACAAAACCGCCGCGGCCATCTTTCTGCTGTCGCGCACCATCGGGTCCGCATTCCGGTTGTACCTGGTGGCCATCGTGCTGCAGCGGTTCATCTTCGACGCCATGCATGTGCCCTTCTGGCTCACCATCGTTATTTGCCTGGCACTCATCTGGGGCTATACTTACAAAGGTGGTTTGAAAACGATCATCATCACCGATACGCTGCAGACCGTCTTCCTGGTAGCATCCGTTTTTTTATCCATCTTTTTTATCTGCCGCAGCCTGCACATCAACCTGTTCACGGCTTTCGATACCATCAAGAACAGCGGTTATTCAAAAATATTTTTTCTGGATGATTTTGTGACCAGCAAGTTTCACCTTACCAAGCAGTTCCTCGGCGGATTGTTCGTGACCATCGGCATGTTCGGGCTCGACCAGGACCTGATGCAGAAGAACCTGAGCTGCAAGAGCATCCAGGATGCGCAGAAGAACATGTTCACTTTTACCGGCATTTTTGTGGTGGTCAATATTTTCTTCCTGAGCGTGGGCGCGCTGCTTTACATCTACGCAAACAACAAGGGCATCGCCGTGCCGCTGGATGCGGTGAGCGGCAAGCCGAGGACCGACTATCTCTTCCCTGAGATCGCCCTCAACCATTTCAAGGGTGTGCCCGCGGTGGTATTTATGCTGGGCCTTACAGCCGCCACCTTTGCAACCACCGATTCCGCACTCACCGCACTTACCACCTCTTTCTGTGTCGATTTTCTGGGGTTCGACAAAGAGGGCAACCGGCAGGGCGACAACCCGTCCGGCGTCCGGACCAGGCACCGCGTGCACATTGCGTTTTCCGTGCTTATCATGATCGTCATCCTGCTGTTCAATGCCATTAACGACGCGTCGGTCGTGAGCGCCATCTTCAAAGTGGCCACGTTCACCTACGGGCCGCTGATCGGACTGTATGCATTTTCACTTTTCATCAAGGGCCGGCAGGCGTTCGATAAAGCTACGCCGCTGGTGTGCATCGCGGCCCCGCTGCTCTGCTTTTTCCTCGACAAATATTCAACGCAACTCTTTGCTGGCTATGTGTTTGCAGAAGAACTGATCATTGTGAACGGGCTCCTTACTTTCCTGGGCCTGTTAATCATTTCCAAAAGAAAATCGTACGCAAACTAATCCAGGCAGCGGGCCGTTACTTTGCCGGGACCGGTTCACCGGTCTATCCGGGAAAGGACCGGGAACGGCTTATTTGCTTTTGTCCTGTGGAAAAAAAGGGCGATCCGCCGCGCGGAAAATTACCCCCTGGAAAAGATTTGGCTTTTACCTTTATCGAAATTTAACCGCTTGGAACCCATACATCCACTGGTACAGAATTACACCGAACGGTTCACTTCCCCTGAAACCGATGTGTTGCGGCTGGTGGCTGCAGATACCCACACCACCAACAGCCATGCACACATGCTCAGCGGCCATGTACAGGGAAAGTTCCTGCAGCTGATGAGCACCGTTCTCCGCCCACGGCGCATCCTGGAGATCGGTACTTTCACGGGTTACAGCGGGATCTGCCTGGCCATGGGTTTGCCACCGGGCGGAGTGCTTCATACCATCGAGAGCCGGCCCGAAACAGCGGAAACGGCAAAGGCGAATTTCTCAAAGGCCGTTGTGAGCGACCGGATCATTTTACATACCGGCAATGCGCTCGATATCATCCCGGCGCTGGATGAAACCTGGGACCTGGTGTTTATTGACGCCGACAAACCCGGATACATCGGCTATTATGATATGGTGCTTCCCCGGCTGCGGCCCGGCGGTGTAATACTGGCCGACAACGTGCTGTTTCACGGGCAGGTGCTGGAAGAAGAGATCAAAGGCAAAAGTGCGATGGCCATCCAGGCTTTCAACGAACACGTGATGAAAGACGCCTTGGTGGAGACCGTTCTGCTGACGATCCGCGACGGCATCTCCATGATTGTAAAAAAATAAACTGTACGGAGGGAATGCAAAGGAAACTGGTCTTTTTATTTTTCATCGTGGCGTATACGGTACCGTCTTTTGCTCAGAAAGCAGAAGACGTGCTGGCCTATATCGCCGCCTATAAAGACATCGCCATGAGCGAGATGAAGCGCACCGGCATACCGGCAGCGATCAAGCTTGCGCAGGGCATCCACGAAACCGAAGCGGGCAAAAGCGACCTGGTGCTCAAATCGAACAACCATTTCGGCATCAAATGCAAAACAGGGTGGTCGGGCGACAAGGTCTTTCACGACGACGATGCCCGGGGCGAATGTTTCCGCAGCTACCAGCGCCCCGAGGACAGCTACATCGACCATTCGGATTTTTTAAAGAGCAGTCCCCGCTACGCCTTTCTTTTCCAGCTCGATCCGACTGATTATGAAGGCTGGGCCAACGGCTTGAAGAAGGCCGGCTATGCCACCAATATGCGGTATCCGCAGATCCTGATCAAGCTCATAGAAAAATACAACCTGGAAGATTACTCGCTGATCGCATTGGGACGGATGAAGGAAACGGATCACATGGTCGCCGCCAACGGCGCTCCCTCTTCCCCGGTGTTCAGCGGTTTGGTAAAAAGCGATCTTCCCCGCGATACGCTGCCCATCCCCTCTTATCCACCGGGGCAGTTTACCATCAATGAAACAAAGGTGCTTTTTGCCGCTTCCAACACCGCCTGGCTTTCGATCGCCGAGCAGTACCATATTCCGCTCAGCCGGCTGTGGGATTTCAACGACCTGGAGAAAGACGACGACATCCTGAGCCAGGGCCAGCTGGTGTTTCTGCAGCGCAAACGGAAGACCGGCCCGGCGCCTTTTCATGTGGTGGCAAAAGGTGAAGACCTGTACAGCATCTGCCAGCAGGAGGGCATCCGCTTCGAAAGCCTGCTCGAGCTGAACCAGCTCAACGAAAATATGATGCCCGCAGCGGGTGAGAAACTCTACCTGCAGCAGCCAGCCGCCGCGAGGCCGTTGCTGGTGAACGAGCAGAAAGTAGCGGCCGCGATCGCAAAGCCTGCAACCGATCATACTATGGTGCAGAAAGAACCGCAGATGACCCGCCACCTAGTGGCTGAAAAAGAAACGCTGTACAGCATTTCACGGGCGTACGGCGTAGACATGCAGAAAATAAAAGAGTGGAACAAGCTCGACAGTCTTTCGGTGAAAGCCGGCCAGTCGCTGATCATTTACCGGGGCAACTGACCTGAAAATCATATCTTCATAAAAAATAGATCCTGCAATCGATGCAAAATATCCAGCTACATGATAAACTGTTTGAACCCTACCTGACTGCGGAACAGATCAGCGAAAGGATTTCCATACTGGCCGCAGACCTCAACAGGGATTATGAAGGCAAGAAACCCCTGTTCATCGCCGTACTGAACGGCGCGTTCATGTTCGCTTCCGACCTTTTTAAACGCCTCACCATCGAGGCGGAGATTTGTTTCATCAAGCTGGCCTCCTATAAAGGAACAAAATCGACCGGACAGGTGCTCACAGCCATCGGGCTCGATACCGAACTGGTTGACCGGCATGTGGTGATCATCGAAGACATCGTGGATACCGGCAAAACCCTCAACGAGTTTATGCCGCAGTTGCGGAACCAGCACCCGGCTTCCCTGCGGATCACGGCCCTGCTGCAAAAGCCGGAAGCGCTGAAGTACCCGCTCGAGGTGGCCTATGTCGGCTTCCGGATACCCGACAAATTCGTGGTTGGGTTCGGTCTCGATTACAACGGCCTGGGCAGAAACATCGACCGGATCTATCAGCTGGCGGAAGAGGAATGACAATTTCCCGCAGAGCCCCAGCCATGGCGGCTCTGAACAGGATCGGTGATGTGCGAGAGAGACTGCTGGGCTGAACGTTTTTGCCGGATCCAAGAAAGGCGTGCCACTGTTTGAAGCCATGACCCTCCAAGCCAGGCTTCTCTTAACATTTCCTTATGCAGCACATCGAGTCATCATATTGCCTTGTGAAACAATCACTGCCGTAGAGACTTCTATCCAATTGAAACCGATTTACCTCATATTGGTTCTTCTGCTGATCCATTCCTCCCTGTTTGCACAGTATTATCTCCGCGGCGACATCAAAGACAAGGGCAGCCAGCCGGTCAGCAACGTGAAGATCATTCTCCATTCCACAGGTTATACTTACTATTCCGGCGATGAAGGCGGTTTTGGCATCACCTCAAAAATGGCCTCCGATTCGGTTACCCTCATCAAGGAAGGTTTTGAGTCGGCCTGCGTGAAGATCGAAAACGCCCGTTACCAGTCTATCACCTTGTTGCCGGTATCCACGGCGGCGGGGATGCAGAAAACACGCCTCTCTTCTTTCATCAAGGATATGAAATCAGAGGAAAGAAGCAACTGGCCCACCGGCGGCGAAACCTATTCCAACCTGCTCGAAAATGAATTTATCCCGACCGGCAAATTTCCGGAGACCGGTCTGGCGATCAACATCGACAAGGCCTCCTACAGCAATATCAGGCGGTTTATCAGGATGAACGATGCGGTACCGCCGGATGCGGTGCGCATAGAGGAAATGCTGAACTATTTCAATTTCAGCTACCGTCCTCCCGGAAAAGACAGCGTGTTCACCATGGATTCTTACCTGAGCGGCTGTCCATGGAACAAGGAAAGCCAGCTGCTGTTTCTCAAAGTATGTGCCCGGCAGCTGGATATGGAGACCGTACCCGCCAGCAACCTGGTTTTCCTGGTAGACGTGTCGGGGTCGATGGATATGCCGAACCGGCTGCCCCTCCTCAAATCGGCGTTCAAGCTGATGGTAAAAAACCTGCGGGATAAAGACACGGTGTCGATCGTGGTATATGGCAGCCATTCGGGTATCTGGCTGCAGCCTACTTCCGGCAAGGAAAAAATGAAGATCGGGCAGGCCATTGAAGACCTGGAACCGGGCGGCGCCACACCGGGTGCCTCGGGCATAACGATCGCCTACGCACTCGCAAAATCCAGGTTTATCAAGGGAGGCAATAACCGGGTGATCCTGGCTACGGACGGAGACTTCAACGTCGGACAAACTTCGGAAGACGACCTCAGCAAACTGATTACGCAGTACCGGCAGCTCGGCATTTATCTCACCTGCCTCGGAGTGGGCATGGGCAACTACAAGGATTCGAAACTGGAGCTGCTGGCAAAAAAAGGAAATGGCAATTTCGCCTATCTCGACAATGAGAAAGAGGCGGAAAAAGTGCTGGTAAAGGAACTGACCCAGACGCTTTTTGCGGTGGCCGACGATGCGCACCTCGACATTACATTCAATCCGGCCCTGGTACAGGATTACCGCCTGATCGGCTTCGATAACAAGATCAATGCACTCACTGATTCCTCCAGCGAACTGGAAGGCGGGGAAGTAGGTTCGGGTCATACGCTGCTCGCCATGGTGGAGATCACGCCGGCCACCGCTGCAAAAACGGCCGGGCCGGGCAGCGGACCGGCGCTGGCAACGATCGGGCTCAAGTTCAAATCACCGCACGATTCCAGTACCCATACCATCCGGTATACCTGTGCTCCCCTGTTCACTGACTTCAGCCAGCTGGGAAACCCGTTCCGGTTTGCTTCCGCCGTTGCCATGTTCGGCTCACTCCTTAAAAGATCGAAGTACTGCAAAACGGTTTCCTGGTCAGACGTGACCACCCTCGCCGCAGCATCTTATGACGCTGCCGACCCGCTTCAAAAAGAATTCATCGACATGGTAGACAAGGCGCGAAAGATATACCAGCGTAAAAAGAAGGATTAGAGCGGAATCCCTTTGCCGCCGGGGCTGGTAAAATATATTTTGATTTACTAAAATAATTAGTAGATTTATACTAAGTTTATTGTCACGCACCGGTAATTTATTCAGCAACTAATTCTGTTTGTTATGATCACCGATATAACCAACTCGCCCACCTACAGATACAATGAATATCTGCTGGTTCTGCAACCCCATGAAGACCTTCGCAACAAAGTATTGCAGGTCCGTAAAGACCTGCAGGGCGCCTACCAGACTGCCGGTACTGGCGGGAAACCGCATATCACCCTCGCAAAATTCGTAGCCTGGAACAACATGGAAGAAAAGATCGCCAACCGGTTGCGGATAACCGCCATGGGCATCCCGCCATTCAAAGTCAATCTGAAGGATTACGGCAGCTTCCCTTCCCACACCATCTTTCTCAACACCAATTTCAGCATTCCCATCCAGTACCTGATGAAGGAATTGCGCACCGCCCGCCCGCTCATGAAATCGAGAGACGCGGAACCTTATTTCATCACCGAGCCCTACCTGCCCATTGCCCGATACCTGACACCGTTCCAGTACGAAAAAGCCTGGCAGGAATATGCACACCGGAAATTCACCGGCAGCTTCGTAGCCGACGGCATGCTGATGCTGAAGCGTCCGGCCGGTGAGAAAGCCTACCAGATCATCCAACGCATGGAGTTCAGCAACATGCCGGTGAACGCACAACAGGGATCCCTCTTCATGTAAAGGCCCCTTCTTTAACCACCCATCCTTTTCCATTTTACCTGCAACCACCAACCAACATGCTATGTCAGACAACGAATCAACCGACGACGATCAATACATCAAAGGCAGAGGCGCACAATTCAACTACAGGAACAAATTCGTCCGGCGGGAAGTCGTAAAAGAACACATTGAAGGAATAGACGACTGGATCGAACCGAACCACCAGACCCAGTACCTAGAAGATGCCGCCAAAGGGATCGTGAACAAGGTAGACAGTCCGGATGTGGGCATGTGGCACAGCATGAATCCTTACCAGGGCTGTGAGCATGGCTGCATCTACTGTTATGCCCGCAATTCGTTCGAGTACTGGGGATACAGTGCGGGTCTCGATTTCGAGCAGAAGATCATCGTCAAGAAAAATGCGCCCGCGCTGCTGCGCAAATTTCTCCTGAATCCAAAATGGGAATGCGCGCCCATCAACATCAGCGGCAATACCGACTGTTACCAGCCGGCCGAAAAAAAGTTCCGGCTGACGCGGCAACTGCTCGAAGTGTGCCTGGAATTCAACCAGCCGGTAGGGATC
The DNA here is from genome assembly GCA_965200945.1 of Chitinophagaceae bacterium. GTDB lineage: Bacteria > Bacteroidota > Bacteroidia > Chitinophagales > Chitinophagaceae > JADCRZ01. The sequence continues at coordinate 5,440,370 of OZ241749.1, read as the reverse complement.
ATTACAAAGAATGCCGGCATTTTGCGCGACCGAGATCTCCTTGTGAAGATGGCGGAAAGAAGGCTGGTGTCGGTGCTGGTGTCCATTACCTCGTTCCAGGAAGACCTGCGGCGGGTAATGGAACCCCGCACCACCACCGGGCTGCAGCGCCTCCGGGTGATCAGGGAACTGAGTGCCGCCGGCGTAAAAATGGGTGTGATGCTGGGCCCCATGATCCCCGGGTTGAACGAGCATGAGATGCCTGCCATCATGAAAGCGGCGAGTGAGGCAGGCGCCAGTTTTTCCGCCTACACTTTTATCCGGCTGAACGGCGCCGTCAAATTCCTGTTTCACGACTGGCTGTATAAAAACTTCCCTGACCGGGCCGACAAGGTCTGGCACCTGATCGAACAGGGGCATGGAGGCAAAGTAAACGACAGCCAGTGGGGCCGCCGGATGCGCGGCGAGGGCCCGATCGCCGACATGGTGGCGCAGCAATTCGAAAAATGCAACAAGCGCTTCGGCTTCAACCAGGAAAGATGGGAGCTCGACTGCACCCAGTTCCGCCGCCCCGGCAAGCAGCTGGGGTTGTTTTGATAAGGGCGAAGCGTAGCGCCTTGCAAACATTAAAACGGCTCTTCCTCTATTGCCTTTCCACGAACACCGCACTGGCTTGCCACAGTTAGGAACTGTGCATTTGATGATGAAGGAATGCATCCAAGACGATTCTCTCTCGCAGAGACGCCATGCCGCGATGCGCTGCCCGGCATCGCTTCCAGCATACGATCCACTCTTGTCGAACGCCCCCCTACATCCTGCCTCTGCGGGAAGCGGTTTTCCCCTAATTTTATCCCCTCAACCTAATTGCATGCAAGCAGTGATACAGGGGATCAGGAACCTTTTTGCGGATTTCAGCAACGAACCGGTCATGTCGGTCGACAAACTTCCGCAGTCGGGCAGCGACCGTACCTATTTCAGGATCCATACGACCCGCAACAGTTATATCGCCACCTACAACCTCCACAGGCGGGAGACCATCACATTCGTTGAATTCAGCCGCCATTTCAAAGAATACGATGTTCCGGTTCCGGTCATCTTCGCCGTGAACGGCGACAACACCCTCTACATCCAGGAAGATTTCGGCGACATGTCCCTTCTCAACAAACTGGAAGAGTCGGGTGAAACGCCGTATGTGTATGGCCTTTTCAAACAGACCCTCGAAAAGCTGGCCCACATGCAGATCAGGGGCGGCGCCACAGTCAACTACGACCTCTGCCTTACCGCTCGCGAATTCGGCCGCCAGGCCATCATGAGCGACCTGCTTTATTTCAAATACTATTTCCTCGACACCCTAAAAATGCCGTACGACAAACAGGCGCTGCTCGATGAATTTGAACATCTGGCCAGCTACCTCACCGATACGGCCCACAACCATTTCATGTTCCGCGATTTCCAAAGCAGGAACATCATGATCAGGGACGAGCAGGTGCACTTCATCGATTACCAGGGCGGCATGAAAGGCGCCCTGCAATACGACGTGGCATCCCTGCTCTGGCAGGCCAAAGCCGACCTGTCGGATGAGTGGAAGAACAACCTGCTGGAATATTATATCGGTTGTGTGAACGGTTTGCTCGAAACACCCGTAGAGACCGGCGCATTCATCAGCCAGTACTACGGCTATGTGCTGATCAGGCTGCTGCAGGTACTGGGTGCATACGGCTTCCGCGGCCTGTTCGAACGAAAGGCGCATTTCCTGACCAGCATCCCGCTTGCCCTCAAAAATCTGAAATGGTTTATACAGAACAAACGGGTGGGCATCAACCTCGCTGAATTTGACCGCTTGCTGGAACTCATCGTGCAGGAGGATATCATCAACCGTTTCCAGCCGGCGCAGGCGACACCCGACTCCCCCCTCACCGTGATGATCCGGAGCTTTTCTTTTAAACAGCAACACCCTGAAGATGCCAGCGGCAACGGCGGCGGTTTTGTGTTCGACTGCAGGGGCATCTACAATCCCGGCAGACTCGAAGAATTCAGGAAAGCTACGGGACGCGACAAGCCCGTGAAAGATTTTCTGGAACAGCAGACCCGCATGCCCGACTTCCTGAACAGCGTATACAACCTGGTCGATATTTCCGTGGAAGATTACCTGAAACGCGGGTTCAGCCAGCTGATGGTGAGCTTCGGCTGTACGGGCGGGCAGCACCGCAGCGTGTACGCCGCCGACGAGCTGGCCCGCCACCTGCGTAACAAATTCAAAGTAAAGACCGAGGTACGGCACCTGGTACAGGATGCCAAAGCCTGGGTCAATTAAGGAAACCGATCATCACCGCTTATGCACGTTACCAGTCAACCCGTTTCCCAGGCCATGATCCTCGCCGCCGGACTGGGCACTCGGCTAAAGCCCTGGACGGATCAGCATCCCAAGGCGCTGGCCCTGGTCGGTGGAAAGCCCCTGCTGCAGCGCAACATAGAATACCTGCAACGATCCGGGATATTCGATGTGGTCGTGAACGTGCATCATTTTGCAGATCAGATCACCGATGCAATTGCACAGAACCAAGGATGGGGTAGCCGGATCACGGTCTCCGATGAGAAGGACGCGGTGCTGGAAACCGGCGGCGGGCTGCAGAAAGCAGCGCCCTGGTTCAGGGAAGGCGATTTTGTTTTAATGAATGTAGACATCCTGACCGATCTGGACCTCCGTTCGATGATCCGGTCTCATCAGCTGCACAACCCGATTGCCACCCTGGCAGTGCGCAACCGTGACACCTCCAGGTACTTTCTTTTTGATCAGCAGGATCTGCTCTGCGGCTGGAGAAATGTAAAGACCGCGCAGCAGATACTCGTACGGGATGCAAACGCACCGGTTCAGAAAGCGTTCAGCGGCATTCATATCATCAACACCCGGCTTTTTGAGGCGCTCGATCGGAGAGGGAAATTCAGCATGGTAGATGTCTATCTCGACCTGGCGGCAGCCCGTCCCATCAAAGCTTTTGACCATACGGAGAGCCGTTTTATCGACGTGGGCACTCCTGCTTCGGTGGAAAAAGCACAAGAGCTGTTTTGAACACTGAGAAGAGATGCAGCATTATTTTCCAGTTATTTCATTTCCCAAAGTGAAAATTCTACAGGTTTATGCTTATTTTCATACGATCCGTAAGGTATAGCATTTGCAACCGCATATGCTTTTATTCATTATATCTCCCGCTTGATGATTAGATTTCCACCAATTCTCATCCGTCTCTTTCCTTATCTTTTTCTTCAGGTCGCATGTATCCAGCTAATGGCCGCAGGTAATAAACCACAACATCAGAATAATTTTCCGGAATCAGAATTTAGTGCGTTAAAAAACTACAGGGATACGGTTCCTTCCTCCGGCACCTTCGATTTTTACCTCTCCAGCAAGGGTACCGATTCAAACAATGGAAAGTCGTCGCTTACACCGAAGCGAACTTTTGAAGGCATCAATGCCGCAATAAGCAATTATGCGGCAGCCAACAAAGGGGCCTCCATCGGACTGGAAGCCGGCAGCCGGTTCCGGGATGAGCTGGATATTTCGCAGAACGGCATCCGCATCAGCAGTTTCGGGCAGGATTCAGGAAAGAAATTTCCGCTGATCACCGGGATGGACGTGGTAAGGGACTGGAAACTTTCGGCAGGCAGGCAAAACGTGTACGAGTCGTCGATCACGCATACTGTTGACCTGATCAATCCAAACTATCATTATTTATTTGTGGCGGAAATAGATACCATCCGGGAAAGCCTCTTTCCCACTTCGTCCATCCGGTATCTTACGCTTGCAACCAGCGTCGACCAATGTGAAAAAACTGCCGGTTCTTTTTACTTGCCTGCGCTTACACAGAACCCGGTTACCATCTGCATACATGCGTCGCAGGGCACGCCGGGCAGCAACCGGTACAGGTATGAGGTTGTAACACGGCCTTACGGAATCTATAGTTTTTACAACGACAACTCCACTATTGAAAACCTTTTTCTGCAGTCATCGGGCAATGGATATGGCATGCTCGGAGCAGGAGAAAACACAACGGTGAACAACGTGGTTTTTCAGGGAGGAGGAACCCATCATGCAGTTATCAAAAGCGGAGCGGTGAACCGAAGCCTCTTTCTGCCGGGTCCTAAAGGCCTGTCGTCGGAAATTGCGCTGGTTTTTTATGCCCCGGAAGGCAATGCGCATGACAACCGGATCACCAACAGCATCTTTCTCGATATTCAAAATCCTGTACTCACCCATACCAATGGCGCAACGGCCTACCGGTCGCTTACCATCGACAGCACATTCGGATTTGCCGACACCCTGAACAAACAAACCATGTTCAGTACAGACAATACCGATTCTGTATCCATTTCAAACAACTACAGCTATGGATATAAAAATTTCTGGGTCGGTCTGCCCCGTTCACTGACCATCCGGAACTCCATCATCGACAGAGCCACGGAAGCGGCCGTCTATCTCGGCAGCGGCGTGGAAAGTCCGTGCAATGCTACGGTAAGCAATACACTGATCACGACCAACGCGAACGATGCCAACCAGGGCCCACCAGTATTCCAGCCCTCAATGTGTTTCCGGTTGGGACAGAAAAGCACTTCCCTGAAGGCCACCAATATCATCTTTTACGGAAAATCTACCTGGCATACACAATACGAAACTGAGACAGTATTCTACAACACCCTGGATAACAAGGTGGAAGCGACCAACAATATTTACATCTGCGAGGTGAACCCGGATAACTATATGCATGTCATTAATGCAAACAACACGGGCGGTAAAGGCACTGCTTCCAATATAAAATCAGATTATAATGTCTACATCCTGCTGAAAGGAATCATTTACTGGACAGCTTATCCAAATTCGCCCCAGGGCGACGGGAACATTTTCTCGCTCAGCGACTGGCAGGCATTTACAGGGCAAGACCAGCACAGCGTGATGATTGATCTGCGGAATAATCCTGCCGGCCTGAAAGCCATTTTTACTGACCCTGAAAACGGCAACTGGACCTTGGCACAGACACCGCAGGGCGATTCGGTGCGGAAACTGAATGCAGGCATGCTTACACCACCCTCTTTTTATCCGCTTCGTCCGGTTTATGAAGATGTTTTAAGCTATACTACGCTCGGGGGGTTATCCTATTTACGCGGGGCCAGGGATGCAAATCACCAGTTGCAGCTTGAATGGAAAACGATCGACGAACCGAATCTGGTTTATTTCGGGGTAGAATCAAGCCCGGATAAGATCAATTTTTCCGGAACGGCCAACGTTCATACACAGGGCCGGCACCAAAACAACCTGTACAGCTTCAATCGCTCAGACACATCCTCGGCAAGGGTTTATTTCCGGCTGCGGCTGGTGAACACCGATAGCAGCTACACTTACAGCTCCACCATTTTTGTGGATCCTTCCAAGAAAGACAGTATCATAAACGGAATCGGAGGCTCTCCTGTTGGTATCGTCATCTATCCCAATCCCGTACAAAATACCCTGATCATTGAGCACCCGGTGAGAGAACAGGCTCAGATCAGCATATTCGACTATTCGGGTAAATTCCTGCGTGCCATCTCTGTTCAGACCCGGGCTTCCAGCACCCTGCTGCCGGTGCAGATGCTTCCGGCGGGCAATTACCTTATCAAATGGCAAAGCGGAAAAGAAAACAAAACCCTGCCCTTCCTGAAGACCCGGTAGGTTGAACTGCGGAAAATAATGAAGATTTTTCAATTAGGGCCTGAGCTCTTTCATTTTATCGAAAATATAAAACAGGGGCGATTCTTCCAGTACCCGCCGGGTGCTGATCTTGTCCTTGTTTTCCCATTTGATCAGCCTGATAAAACCGTTCTCGATTTCCAGCCCGGTAATATCGCCGTCACTGAAGCAGCAGCAGCCGGTATTGAAGTAGCTGGGATAGGAATTGGTTTTCAGATCCGTTTTTCCTGCATACTCCGCTGTTCTCTTAGCCAGTTCGGCTTCTAGCGACTGCACGGCAGCGGCATCATTCTGTGCTTTTGCCTTTTCGAGCTGTTTGTTGAGCCGGTCGATATGATCGAGGGATGCAAAGACCGGTTTATGTGTATGGCCGGAGATCAGGAGCATATTGTTTTGTGTCGCGCTCCAGTCGTGCATGATGATATTGTGCTTGTCTACCAGCCCGAATGAATCGGAAACGCTGTTGAGGTTGATCTCGAGGAAACGTTGTATGGGCGTCCAGATGGCAGCCACCACCCATTTGCTGAACCCGTTGCCATCGCTTCGCTTGTCGCCCTGATGCCCGTGCGTCAGAAAAATTGAATAGGGCCGCTCCGTATACAGGCATTGCAATACGATGCCTTCATACACTTTGAGGGTACCGCCGAACACAGGTTTCAGGTATTGCACCTGCTGAATGGCGTATTTCCATTCGAGGTCGTGGTTGCCAAAAACCCGGAAATACTTGTCTGCCTGCAGAAACCTGACCTCTTCAGCCAGCGATGCGCGATTTCTTTCCATCACCACTTTCGGAGTGCTTTCCCAGAGTTCCTCACAGTCGCCGAGGTTGATGAAGGTGAACCCGTTCTGATAATAATGCTGCAGGGCGGCGATGTAGTTGCTTTCGGCATTTACAAAATCATCGGCCAGGTCTCCACCCCCTTTATGCTGGTCAGAAAAAATGATAAATTTATCGGTGGTATACTCGAAAGAAACCACGGTGCCTTTGTCTTTTGCTGAGTTGAGAATAGCCGACACCAGGTCATTGAGAGAAGAGAAGACATCTTTCCGGTCGGGTGAAGAAGATATTTTTTCAGCGATTCGGGTAACGGGGCCGGAGAATATTTTCTGCAGTAGTTTACGCAGCACGGGCTATGGTTTATACTTTTAGTGGCGGTGATTATACACGGATATAAATTCTCTTCCTGTCGAGCCAGTAAACGATCAGCCAGTAAAATATGATCATGCAAACGGCATACAGCAGCGACCCGTTGTTCAAGTTGGAAAAAGCAGGTCTGCATATGAATTCATAAAACCATCCGAAAGGCGACAGGTATTGTGGCTGGCCGTCCGGCCCCGTTTCGCCGGGTATCCTCACCAGCGCCAGCAGCCGGGGCAGAAAGCCGCTCAGCACAAAAATAAAGAGGGGGTTTTTCCCAAACACTTCAAAGAAACGCGTGAGCCATCCCCGGTACCCTTTTATTTCGATGGCATATATCACAGTTGACAGGATGGCCACCGCCAGTCCGGTTGTATAGATCACGTATGAGCTGGTCCAGATCTTTTTGTTGAGGGGAAAGGCGAGCGACCACAGAAGCCCTCCGGCAATCAGAAGGGAAGCAGCCACAAATAACCGGGTCAGCATCCTGTTGAGCAAATCTTCCCGGGCGTGCTGATTCAGGGGGATCTCTCCGCCTTCCCCGCGCTCGCGGATCCTCTTGCCCGCAAAAAAACCAAATACTACCTGTATGATGGCGGGCAGGGTGCTTACCAGTCCCTCCGGATCAAATGACACGCCTTCTCCTTTATAAATATGCATGTTACCCAGCAGAGCACGGTCTATATGGGTGCCCCAAAACCCTTCCAGTGAATACGGGTCGCCGGTACCGGCCAGCAGGGTCACAAACCAGTATACCAGCAGCAAGGCAAATGACACGGCCAGTGCCTGCCGGGGTTTCAGGAAAAAAATGAGCAGGGAAGCAAACAGGTAACACAGGGAGATCCGCTGCAGTACGCCAAAAACACGTACGTTCTGCAGCGACTTCCATACCAGGTGATCGCCCTCCCAGCGTACGAAAGGCGACCAGTTGAGCAGGAGGCCGATTAGAAAAATGAGGAAGGACCGGGTGATCACTTTCCGTAAAAATGGGCCGGTACCTGCCAGCTGCAACCGCGGCATGGTAAAAGCCATGGCGGTACCAACGGCAAACAGAAAAAAGGGAAACACCAGGTCGGTGGGTGTGCAGCCATGCCATGGTGCATGTTCCAAAGGAGCATAGATATGGCTCCAGCTGCCTGGATTGTTAACCAAGATCATAAGGGCAACGGTAGCGCCCCTGAAAACGTCGAGTGATGAAAATCTTTGCTTCAATATCGTATTTGGTTGAGCAGGTGATAAAGATAGCATGTTTATAAAAGTGAGGCAGGAGGAAAATTGTACTGAAGCAAGGTGTGCCGCCTTGCACCTGCCAGATGCGCGGCGTTGAGCGGGTGCTGGCTTTTACGTACAAAAATGCCCTATATTTGCAACTTGTTTTAAAGGAGCTTTGTTCAGTAACAAGTCATGTACTGTGTTGAAAATGAAAGATTTGCCTGTTTATTTCCGTGTAAGTAAAGGAATAAGATATAGGGCTTTTATAAATCATGTAAATATTCAATGGTTCAACAGAAATGGTTTTAAAGGAGGCATAGGAGGAAATTAACATTACTCTTATACCTCCTTTTTTTGTTACTGCCCGAGCAACATTTTATGTAGATTAATAATCAATTAGTTAGTTAAATATCATGTAACTAAAGGGGCGAAGCCCTGTAATAAAATACCATAACGTGAAATACTGGTTAGCAGTTTATACGAAATCCAGGTGGGAAAAGAAAGTGTATGGGCTACTGGTGGATCAGGGGTTTGAAGCGTACTGCCCGTTGAATAAAGTAAGCCGGAAATGGAGCGACCGTGTAAAGATTGTAGAAGAACCGCTTTTTAAGTCGTACGTTTTTGTGAGATTACAGGATGGTGAACACGCAAAGGTGAGGATGATCAACGGCATCGTCAATTTCGTATACTGGCTCGGCAAACCTGCGGTGATCGCCGACGGCGACATCGACAAGATCAAGCGCTTCCTGAATGAATACAGCGAGGTGTATGCCGAGGCGCTTTCGGTTCAGTGCAACAGCACCGTGCAGATTACGCGGGGCGTGTTCATCGACAAGGAAGCCAACGTGCTGAAGGTGAGAAAAAATCACGTGGAGGTGATCATCGAAAGCCTGGGGTACAAGCTGGTAGCAATTTTTCACAAATCTTACCTGAAGGTTATATAGTGTGGCGCAGCTTTTATGAATGACTTTTACGCCCACCCGACTGCTGTGATCGATGAAGGGTGTCTGATCGGAAGGGGTACCCGTATCTGGCATTTTGCCCATCTCATGAGCGGCTGCACCGTCGGGGAAGGCTGTGTGATCGGGCAGAACGTGATGATCGCGCCGGGTGTGGTGCTGGGAAAGAACGTGAAGGTGCAGAACAACGTATCGCTGTACACCGGGGTCTTATGTGAAGATGAAGTGTTTCTGGGTCCCTCCTGCGTATTTACAAATGTAAAAAACCCACGGAGCGCGATCGACCGCAAACATGCATTTCTTAAAACGGTGATCCGCAAAGGGGTTACCATCGGTGCCAACGCCACCGTGATCTGCGGAACAGAGCTGGGCATGTATGCGTTTGTGGGCGCCGGCAGCGTTGTAACAAAACCGGTGGCTCCATACGAACTCGTCATTGGCAACCCGGCCCGCCAGGCGGGCTGGATGAGCGAGGCCGGCAGCCGGCTCCTGTTCAACGACGAAGGCAGGGCCTACTGCGGAGAAAGCGGGGCGGAATACCGGCTTGGCGCCACCGGTGTCATAAAAATTTAAAAAGAGAACCGATCTGAGCAAGATCCGATAATGAGCTTTTTCCGGAGATCGCGACTGAATCTCCAGCTTATCCTATACAAAATGAAAAGAACACTCTTGGACCGATGGGGTTGTCTGGTGCTGTTTGCAGCCCTTTTAACAATGTTTTCCTGCACCACTCCGCGGGAACTGAGGTACCTCCAGGGAACCTTCGACACAGCGGCGTTGCGCAATGTTGTCTACAAAAACCAGGTGATCCAGAAAAACGATCTGCTCAGCATCATCGTATACAGCGATAACAATGCGGCTACCATGATATTTAACCAGCCGGTTGGCGCCACAGCCCTCAGCGCTCCTACTTCCATAGGAGGAGAGATCAGTCCGGCGACACCGGCGCTTGCTTCCGGAGGATATCTGGTCTCGCTGAGCGGCGATATTCAATTTCCTCAGGTTGGCCGCCTGCACGTGGAAGGTCTTACCAAAGATCAGCTGGTGGACCTGCTAAACAGCAAGCTGAAAGACAAATACTTATCCAATCCGTACTATACAATCCGGTTCCTCAATTTCAAAATTACCATGGTGGGTGAAGTGATAAGGCCCGGCCTGTATACCATCCCGAGCGAGCGCATCAACATCATCGAAGCCATCGGGCTGGCAGGCGATCTCACCTTTTACGCGCAGCGCAACAATATTCTTGTAATACGGGAAACCAATGGAAAGCGGGAATTTGGAAGGCTCGACATCACCAAACCGGAAGTATTCAATTCTCCTTACTTCTATTTACAGCAGAACGATGTGATACTGGTAGACCTCAATAAGAGGAAGGTGGCGGCAAATGACAATTCGCTCATCAGGGGTATAACAATAGTAGGCGCCCTGATTTCCACTTTTGCCGTACTGTTGAGTCTGCTGAGAAGATAACCGATTAAAAAGTGTTTCAGAACCTGAGGGGTTTAAATTAAGAACATATGAGTGCAGACAATGGCATTTCTTTAAATGGGAAACTGGAAAACAACCAGGAAGTGAATCTGAAAGAATTCATCCTGCGCTATGCACGCTTCCTGCCCTGGGTGATTCTTTCGATGCTCGTTTGCCTGTCAACTGCTTATGTCAAACTGCGGTATCAGGTCCCCATATATAGTACGGAAGGGAAGATGCTGATGAAAACACAGGCATCCATGAGCAACACTTCGGAAGACCGCTTTTCGGACCTGATCATGGGACAAAGTTCCCAGAATATGAATGATGAGATCGAACAGCTAAAATCTACCTCTATATCCAGAAGGGTCGTACATAAACTGAATCTTCAGACCACCTACTACAATGAGGGAAACATCAGATCAACCCTGCTTCACAACAATGAAACACCCCTCAGGCTCGAGACGGTCAGGCTGGCCGATTCCTCGATCGGCTACGGGTTTCAGGTTGTGCACCTTAACAACTCCCAGTACAGGTTCAAAGACAGCACAAAGATCCATTTCTACGGTGAAACGATTGAGCAAAACAACAGCCAGTTCCGTTTAGCGCTCACGGGTAAACCGTTCACCAACCTAACCAGCAACGAGTTCACCATTGTATGGCAGCCCCAGATAGACGTGGCAAAGAACATAGCCGGCAACCTGACCGTGCTGCAGCCCAATGATTTCTCCAACGTACTGGACCTTAAATACGATATCGAAAATCCAAAAGTAGGCGTCGACATCATAGACGCTTTCATGCAGTCGTATCAGGAATTTAACCTGGAAGGAAAAAAAGAGATTGCTTTCAACACCCTTAAATTTATTGACGAACAGCTCGATACTTTCCAGAATGAACTGGGAGGCGTAGAACGGAACCTGCAGCAATACAGGGAAAAGAACCAGGCCATCGATGTACCGCAACAATCGTCGCTTTACTTCGGGAATATAAATGAGACGCAGCGGCAGATCACGAATCTGGAAGTTCAGAAAAGGATTGCAGACATGCTTATGGAATACCTGAGCGGTGCGCAAAACTCCTCCAAAACGGTTCCTTCCACCCTGGGTATCAACGAACCGGCGTTGTTGCAGACAGTAACCCAGTATAACCAGTTGCAGCTGCAAAGGGAAACCTACCTGCGTACCACCCCTGCCGACAATCCACTGATCCGCGACCTCGATGCCTCACTGAGAAAACTGAGATCCGATCTGCTGGAAAATATCACCAACGTGAGACGAGGCTACGAAGTAACACTGGCCGACCTGCAGAACAAGAACCAGTCTACCGAATCGCTGATCGGCACCATTCCGGTGAAGCAGAAACAACTGCTGGAAATCACCCGCCAGCAGCAGATCCTGCAGGAGCTGTACTCCTTTCTGCTCCAGAAAAAACTGGAGACTTCCATTGCCTCTGCTTCCAGCGTATCCACATCCCGCATCCTGGAGCCCGCAGATTACTCCCCCATCCCGGTAAAACCCAACAAGAAAGCAACCTATCTCATCGCTTTCCTGATCGGACTGGCGGTTCCTTCCTCCATCATTGCCACCCGTGAATTTCTGAATGATAAAGTGCGCAAGCGAAGTGATGTTGAGAAACTGACATCTACCCCCATTTTGGGAGAGATAGGCCATTCGGTAGGAAAGACGGCGCTCATTGTTTCTTCAAACAACCGCTCTTACATTTCCGAACAGTTCCGGCTCGTGAGGTCGAATCTGCAGTATATCCTTCCCAAGCCTTCGCAAAGAGCGGCAGCACAGGGGAAACCCAGTACGCTTGCAGTAACCCCCGCCCCCTCACAGGGCAAGCTGGTTAGCAACGGCCAGTCGAACCAGGTGACGCCGGTCATTTTGGTAACATCGTCATTCAGCGGGGAAGGGAAATCATTTATCAGTACCAACCTCGCGGCGGTCATCGCCCTCAGCGGAAAGAAGACAGTCATCCTCGAACTGGATATCCGCAAACCGAAGATCATGCGCGGACTGGGTATCAGCGAGTCGAGCGGTTTTACAAATTTCATTGTGGGCACGCTCGACAAAGAAAATCTTGCCAAACCGGTTCCGGACATTGAAAATCTGGATGTGATTCCCTGCGGCCCGCTGCCACCCAATCCTTCTGAACTGCTGCTGGATGAAAAAGTGGAAGAACTTTTCTCCTTTCTGCGTGAGCGCTATGAAGCAATTGTGATTGATACGGCGCCTGTCGGACTGGTAAGCGATGCACTCACGCTGGGGGCGTATGCCAATACCTGCATTTACATCATCCGTCATAATTACACCTTTAAAAAACAGTTGAAATTGATCGAAGATCTGTACCAGACAAAGAAACTGCCCAATATGGCCGTGATCATCAACGACATCAAGCGGGGCGCCGGCGCCGGTGGCTATAGTGGCTACGGATACGGCTACGGTTATGGCTATGGATACGGCTATGGATATGGAGCAGATAAATCTGGATATTTTGACGATGACAGCCGTAAGTCTGGAAGAAAGAAAAAGAGGAAAGAATCCTAATACTATCAAATGAGTTATACCCATGAACACTGGGACCTGGAGATCAGGCCTAAATCCGACCTTTTTGACCTGCACATAAAAGACCTGTGGAATTACAGGGATCTTCTATGGCTGATGGTAAGAAGGGATTTCGTTTCGTTTTACAAACAAACCGTCTTTGGCCCCCTCTGGTTTTTTATCCAGCCCATCATCACCACTTTCATTTTTACGATGATCTTCAGCCGGATGGCCAAGATCAGTACGGAAGGAGCGCCCCCGGTCCTGTTCTATCTCAGCGCAACAGTGGCCTGGAATTATTTCGCAGACTGCCTTACCAAAACGAGTACCGTGTTCCGCGACAATGCCGGCATCTTCGGCAAAGTGTATTTCCCGCGGCTTATCATACCCCTGAGTATCATCTTTTCCAACCTGGTGAAGTTCAGCGTGCAGTTTATCCTGCTGGTGATCATCATTGCCTGGGAAATGTTTCATCACGAGAACGTACATCCCAACGGCTACATCCTGCTGTTCCCTGTCATTCTCGTACTGATGGCCATGCTGGGGCTCGGCATCGGATTGATCGTAACGGCGCTCACTACCAAATACCGCGACCTGGCATTTCTGGTCGCCTTCGGCGTACAGCTGGTCATGTATGCCACGCCGGTGATCTATCCGCTTTCATTCCCCCCACAGAAATACAGGCTCATCATTGCCATGAACCCCCTCACAGGCCTGGTAGAAACTTTCCGCCATGGCTTTTTGGGCACGGGCCATTTTTACGGCAATTATTTCCTGTACAGCGTTATCGTAACGATCATCCTGTTTGTGACCGGACTGATCACGTTCAACAAGGTGGAAAAGAACTTCATAGATACCGTATAGCCCGCCGGACCGCTGCATGGATCTGAGCATCATCATTCCCACACTGAACAGGGCATCGTCGCTGCTGGCTACCCTGCGCAGCATCAGTGCCCAGCAAGGCGGCGGCGTGCAGTTCGAAGTGATCGTTGTAGACAACGGATCGACCGACCGGACGCGGGAAGTATGCGAAACGGCCGGCAGAGAGATCTCAGATTTTACCTACTGTTACGATCAGGAACCCGGCATGCTCACCGGCCGCCACAAAGGCGCCGGACTGGCACAGGCGCCCCTGCTTTCCTTTCTTGACGACGATGTGGAGCTGAACCCGTTGTGGGTTCAGTCTGTTACCGGGGCTTTCGCCCGGCATCCGCAGGCGGCGATCATCGGGGGGCCGTCTTTGCCTAAATACCAGCACTACCCGCCTGAGTGGCTCTCCTATTTCTGGCAGGCAACGCCATACGGAGGAAAGATGTGCCTGCCGCTCAGCCTGCTCGACCTGGGAGGTCAAACACTGGACATAGATCCGCTGTACGTATTCGGTTTGAACTACAGCATCCGGAAAGCCGTATTTGCTGAACTGGGAGGCTTCCATCCCGACAGAATTTCTGATTCTTTGCAGAGGTACCAGGGTGATGGCGAAACAGGATTGTCGCTGAAAGCAAAAATGAAAAATTACGGGGCTTTATATGTATCTTCGGCCCTGCTCTATCACCTTGTTCCTGCTGAAAGATTACAGTCCGCCTATTTCGAAAGGTGGTATTATTATAGTGGTGTTTGTAATTCATATACCCGTATTAGGACCGACCACCAACTGTACCATTCATTTGAAAAACCTGCCTCCAAACCACATCTTCCTGTACAGGTAATCAGGAAGGTGAACAGGCTCATCCAACACATGAGAAGCAAGGATGCTGTTCCAAAGAACATAGCTGAGTTGCAGTCTTGTTTTGACAAAAAATTTGCAGAGGGATACAGCTTTCACCAGCATGCATTCGCGACGGATGCGCAGGTGAAAGACTGGGTTCTGCGCCCCGATTACCTGAATTACAAGCTGCCAGCCTGATTCCAATATCGTATGAAAAGAGTTCCGGCTCTATTTCAACACATTTTAAATGCATCAGGCATGATAGAACAACTTGTTCACAACAAGGTTCTTCTGGCAATCATTATCAGAAACAATTACAGACAAAGCGGCATAGAATTTTTTACACCCGATGAGTTTTCACAACAGCTGGGCTACATGAACCGGCCAAAGGGATACGTGATCGAACCGCATATTCACCAGCACATGGAACGCACGGTGGTGATGACGCAGGAAGTACTGCTGATCAGATCGGGAATGGTACGGGTAGATTTTTATGATGAAGAGCAGGTCTATATCGATGAAAAGATCCTGCAACGCGGGGATGTTATCCTGCTGGCAGCCGGCGGCCACGGCTTCGAGGTACTGGAAGACGCAGAGATCATCGAGATCAAGCAGGGCCCTTATGTGGCAGATGCCGACAAGATCAGGTTCCCGTCACCCGTACATCACAAAAAAGCCATCTGACCTTTCGTGACCCCCAATTTTTTGCTCTACAGCCGCTATTACGACCTATTCTATAAGGATAAAAACTATGCTGCCGAGGTTCAGTATGTGCAGAACCACCTGAAGCCTTACGTGGCACCAGGCGCTCACCTGCTGGAACTGGGTTGCGGTACCGGTCGCCATGCAGCTTATTTCTGCAGGGCCGGCTACACCGTAACCGGTATCGACAGCAGCGCCGACATGATCGCGGAAGCCAACCGCAAACAGATCCCCGCATTTCGCACCGTGGAAGGAAACATCACATCTTTCAGCGTACGGGAACAGTTCGACGCGGCTTATTCCCTTTTTCATGTGATCGGCTATCTCACCAGCAACACGGAGCTCGCCGCCTGTTTCAAAAAGATATACGAGCACCTCAAACCCGGCGGCGTATTCTGTTTCGACTGCTGGTACGGACCTGCCGTGCTGCATGAGCTGCCCGATACCCGCATCAAAAAATTATACGACCAGGATACTGAACTGACCCGCATTGCGAAACCGGTTATCGACATTGAGAAAAACGTGGTTCATGTTCACTACGATATCAGGATAGAGAACACCGCCACCGGCGAAGTGCATGGTTTGAAAGAAGATCATTTTATGCGGTACTTCACGATTCCCGAGATCCGCTGGATCGCCGAGCAGGCAGGGTTTACCGTTCTTTGCACCGAAGAATTCATGACCTCGGAAAAAACCACCCTCAGCACCTGGAACCTGTTTGTGCTGCTTCAAAAAGCATCCTTATAAAAGATCAGACCGGTTTGTTTGGTTATGCCGTCCCCTATGCCCATATCCGTTCCCGTTAATACCCCCCTGCTCGCCGGGCATGAGCTTGCGTACGTGCAGCAATGCATGGCGGAAGGCTGGCTGTCGGGCGAAGGGCCTTTCATCGCCCGGTTCGAACAAGCTTTCAGCTCGCACAGCGGCATGCAGTACGGCATCGCCGTTTCGAGCGGGTCGGCGGCCCTCGACATCGCGGTGGCTGCCCTCGGCATCGGAAAGGGAGACGAAGTGATCATGCCCGCCTTTACCATCATCTCCCCGGCCCTCTCCGTGGTTCGCGCAGGCGCCACACCAGTGCTGGTAGACAGCGACCCGGACACCTGGAACATGACCGTAGCGCAGATAGAGCAGAAGATCACGCCGCATACAAAAGCCATCATAGCGGTGCATATCTACGGACTGCCCATCGACATGGCACCGCTGATGGAGCTGGCCGGCAGGCATGGCATTCCTGTTGTTGAAGACGCGGCCGAAATGCATGGGCAAACCTGCTATGGCAAGCCTTGTGGCAGCTTCGGCACTTTGAGTATATTCAGTTTTTACGCCAACAAGCACATCACCACCGGTGAAGGCGGCATGGTCCTTTGCAACGATCCGGCCCTGGCCGAACGCTGCCGCAAATTGCGCAACCTTTCTTTCGAACCGGGCGGACGCCGCTTCGTACATTATGAGCTGGGCTGGAACTACCGCATGACCAACATACAGGCCGCCATCGGCGTGGCCCAGCTCGAAAATCTGGCCGCCTCGGTACTAAAGAAAAAGCAGACCGGCCGTTTCTACACGGACGAACTTGCTTTTTTACCCGGCCTCGGTTACCAGCTGCCGCTGCCCGCCACAGCGTACGCACAAAACGTGTACTGGGTCTTCGGCATCGTGGCGCCTTCCGAAGCAGAATGCACAACCATGGTGCACGCCCTTGCTGAAGCAGGCATCAGCACACGGCCTTTTTTCTGGTGCATGCATGAACAGCCTGTCTTTCAACAGATGGGGCTGTTTGCCGGTGAACACTACCCGGTGGCCGAACAGCTGGCCAGGCGGGGCTTTTATCTTCCTTCCGGTATCGGCATCACACCGGAGGAACAGCAGCTGGTAACGGAGGCCGTCAGAAAAATTTGCGGGATACATGGATAAACTGCGGATCGGCATCATCGTAGACGAACACTACCTGCCTGCATCCGGCGGCGGTTTTTCCTACTACCGCACCCTGCTGAGAGCCATCAATGCCTATCCCTGGAACAAAGAGATCAACATGATCAACATCGTCTTCGAGCAGGAAAGCCTCCGCGACGAAACCCTGATGCAGGAAAAACTACTGATCGATAAAAGCTATGTTTATTCCGTCACCTATCTCTTTAACAAGCTGCTGCACCAGCTGGCTTTTACACTGGGCAGGCAACGACACAAGAAAACATGGGAACGGGCAGCTGCCCAGATCGCCCGGCTGCGAAACAAGAATACGGAAAAAGCGCTGGCCGCGAACAACATCGACTTGATCTACTACCTGAAGCCGGAAGAAAACTACCTCGACTATTCCCTGATCGCCACCCACTGGGATGTCGGTCACCGGTCGATGCATTCTTTTCCGGAAGTGGCGCTGCATGGCAACTACGAGGTCCGCGAGCGGTATTATACCACCGTGCTGAACAAAGCCTTTCTCATCATCTGCGAATCGGCAGCCGGCGCCCGTGAGCTGCTCGGTTTTTACGCCATGAACGCGGCCAAGATAAAGGTGATGCCCATTTTCAGCGGTGACATGGTGCGTTTGCAGGTATCGCAGACCACACAGGAAACCATCCTGCACAAGTACGGGCTGCAGACAGGCCGTTTCTTTGTGTATCCCGCCCAGTTCTGGGCCCACAAGAATCACTACAACCTGCTGCTGGCTTTCGCCGGCCTGCAGACGGCCACCGGTAAAGAGCCACTGAAGCTGATGCTTTGCGGGGGAGACAAAGGAAACGCGGAATACATCAGGGCGCGGGTAGCAGAGATGGGGGTCGGGAACCGGGTGATCATGCCCGGATATGTGCCTGACGAAGAACTGCATGTTTTTTACAGGCACGCCATCGCACTGGTGATGCCTACTTTTCTCGGTCCCACCAACATTCCGCTGCTCGAAGCGGCTGAACTGGGGTGCCCCGTGCTGTGCAGCGACCTGGAAGGGCACAGCGAGATACTGGAAGATGCAGCGCTTTACTTCGACCCGGCCAGGGCGGATGAGATACAGGCCTGCATGCAGGCGGTGGAAGGGAGCGCGACAACGCGTGAACAGCTGATCGCGGCGGGGAACCGGAGGGTAGCCGCATCCTCGTTCAGCATCGGCAAAAGCGTGCAATTGCTGGAACAGGTTATTCTGCAGTCCAAACCCATCAGAAAAACCTGGGGCATCACTAGTAGCCTGCTGGTTTATCTGCTCGCCGGTTCGTTACTTGCAGCCTGAAAAGACGGATACCAGAAAACGGTTCATCAACAACATACCTAACATGAAAGTAGTCATTTTCGCGGGCGGACTCGGAACCAGACTGGCCGAAGAAACCGATGTGCGGCCAAAGCCCATGGTAGAGATCGGCGGCAAGCCTATTCTCTGGCATATCATGAAAACCTACAGCCATTACGGATTCAACGATTTCATCATCTGTCTCGGTTACAAAGGATTTTATATCAAGGAATATTTCATGGATTATTACATGCACAATTCGGACATGACCATCGAGTTGAGCAGTAACAAATTCTCCATCCATACCACCCAGAGCGAATCTTTCAAGGTCACCCTGGTCGATACCGGTCTCAGCACCAAAACAGCCGGCCGCCTGCAGCGCATCAGGCAGTACACCGGCAACGATCCGTTTATGCTGACCTATGGCGACGGAGTATCGGACATCGATATCAAAAAGCTGGTCGAGTTTCACAAAGAGCATGGCCGGATCGCCACCATCTCGGCGGTGCAGCCCGAAGCGCGCTTCGGTGAAATGGAGATCAGCGGCAGCGACAACCTCGTAATGATCTTCAAGGAAAAACCCAAAGTGGAAGGCAAATGGATCAACGGCGGCTTTTTTGTACTGTCGCCCCAGGTGTTCGATTTCCTCGATGAGCATGCGGATAACATCATGTGGGAAGAAGAGCCCCTGAACGCGCTCAGCCGTGAGCGCCAGCTGGTGGCCTACAAACACCAGGGTTTCTGGAAATGCATGGATGCGCTGCGCGACAAGCTTGAGCTGGAAGCTTTGTGGCAGAACCAAAAAGCCCCCTGGAAAGTATGGTAGCTTCCATGAACTTTACGGAAACCTACCGCAACAAAAAAGTCTTCCTGACGGGCCATACCGGCTTCAAGGGAAGCTGGCTGCTGTGCTGGTTGCACCTGCTCGGCGCGCAGGTAAAAGGGTATTCGCTCGCCCCCCTCCCGGAGAACCAGCTTTTTACGGACGCCGGCGGCGACGCGCTCTGCGAGTCGGAACTGAATGATATCATGCAGTATGAGCAGCTGGAAGAAAGCTTGCTCGGCTTTCAGCCCGATTTCGTTTTTCACCTGGCGGCGCAGGCCCTGGTGCGGCCATCGTACCAGGATCCCGTGAACACTTTCAGCATCAATGCCATCGGCACCGCGCATGTGCTCAACGCCGTGCGCAAACTGGAAAAGCCCTGCGCCGTGGTGCTGGTGACCACCGACAAAGTATACTACAACTACGAATGGAACTATCCTTACCGGGAAACCGACCGGCTGGGCGGTTACGATCCATACAGCGCCAGCAAAGCCTGTGCAGAGCTGATCATCGACTCGTACCGCAATTCCTTTTTCAATTTAAAAGAGCACGCCACACACCGGAAAGCGATCGCGGTTGCCAGGGCCGGCAACGTGATCGGCGGCGGCGACTGGGCAAAAGACCGCATCATACCGGATGTAGTACGGGCGCTGCAGGCAGGTGAATCTGTGGCCATCAGGAACCCGGCTTCCGTGCGCCCCTGGCAGCACGTGCTGGAACCGCTGGGTGCATACCTGCTGCTGGGCAGCAAACTGGCGGAAGACCCGGTAAAATATGCTTCAGAATACAATTTCGGTCCCCTCACAGCCGATTGCCTGACGGTAGAGGACATGGTGAAACAGGCCATCGACAGCTGGGGTACGGGCAGCTATCACGCGCCCCGGCTCACCGGCATGCCGCATGAAGCAGGCCTGCTGAAACTCGACATCAGCAAGGCAGAGAACGACCTGCACTGGCGGCCCGCCTACAGCGCGGCACAGGCCATCGAAAAAACAGTGCGCTGGTACAGGAACTTTACCGGCAGCAACGCCTACGAACTGATTAGGGAAGATATTCTTTCTTACATCAACCGGATCCCGGCATGACATTCACCGAACTTCCCCTGGCGGGGGCCTACCTCGTGGAACCAAAGGTCTTTGCAGACGAACGCGGTATGTTCTACCGCTACTTCTGCAAGGATGAGTTCACCGCCATCGGCCATACCAAAGAGTGGGTGCAGATGAACCATTCGTACACGGCGCAGGCGGCTACTATCCGGGGCATGCATTACCAGCTGCCGCCCTTTTCCGAGATCAAGTTCCTGCGCTGCATCCGCGGAAAGATACTCGATGTGATCGTCGACATCCGCGAAGGCTCCCCGACATTCTTGCAGTGGTACGGCGCCGAGCTGTCGGCCGACAACCGGAAGATGCTCTACATTCCGGAAGGCTTTGCGCATGGTTTCCAGACACTGACAAACGACTGTGAATTGATCTACCACCACAGCGCCCTGTACACCTCGGGCAAGGAAGGCGGACTGAGATGGGATGATGCCCAGATCGGGATCCAATGGCCGCTCGAACCGGTGTGCATCTCCGACCGCGACCAACATCATCCGTTATTAACCAAAGAATTTAAAGGGATTAAATTATAAACATGCAGTGCAGATTCTGCCATACCACGCTGGAGCACGAGTTCATCGACCTGTACAATGCCCCTGCTTCCAACTCCTTTCTCAGCAGGAAACAGCTTAACGAGCCGGAGACGTTTTACCCGCTCAAGGTCTTTGTTTGTCACAACTGTTTTCTGGTGCAGGTGGATGAATACAAATCGTTCGATGCCATCTTCAACAGCGAGTATGTTTATTTTTCTTCCTTCTCGACGAGCTGGCTGGCACATTCGAAGAAATATGTTGAAAACGTTGCTGCACGGTTCGGACTGAACCGGGAGTCACTGGTAGTGGAGATCGCTTCGAACGACGGTTACCTGCTGCAATATTTTGTGGAGAAACAGATCCCCGTGCTGGGCATCGAACCTACCGCCAACACCGCAGAGGCAGCAAGGGCGAAAGGCGTGGAGACCATCACCGAATTCTTTGGCACCCGCCTGGCCACGCAGCTCGCTGCCGAAGGCCGCCAGGCAAACCTGTTTCTGGGCAACAACGTGCTGGCCCATGTGCCCGACATCGTTGACCTGGTCGCGGGGATGAAGATCATCCTGAAGCCGGAGGGCGTGATCACCATGGAGTTTCCGCACCTGATGCAGCTGGTAGATCACAACCAGTTCGATACCATCTACCACGAACATTTTTCTTACCTCTCTTTCTATACCATACAGAAAGTATTTGCATCGCAGGGGCTGGAACTGTTTGATGTGGAAGAGATCCCGACCCACGGCGGCTCCCTGCGCATCTATGGAAAGCACGCCGAAAATGCAGCGCTGGAAGTAACTCCCCATGTGCAGAACCTGTTGGATAAGGAAACCGGTAAAGGCATGGACGGACTGGATTACTACAAAGGTTTTCAACCGCGGGCACTGGCGGTAAAGATGGATGTGCTTGACTTTCTGACCGGACAGAAAAAAGCGGGCAGGCAGGTGGTGGCCTATGGCGCTGCCGCAAAAGGCAATACCCTGCTCAACTACAGCGGCGTGCGCAGCGACCTGATCGATTTCGTAGTGGATGCCAATCCGGCCAAACAGGGTAAATTCCTGCCGGCCAGTCACATCCCCGTCGTGAACGAGCAGCAGCTGAAAGAAAGCAGGCCGCCGTTCGTAATCATACTTCCCTGGAACATCAGGGACGAGATCATGAAACAGCTGAGCTATATCCGCGAATGGGGCGGGCAATTCGTAGTGTTCATCCCCAAACTGGCTGTGGAATGAAAGTGCTGATGACCGGGGCAAGCGGCTTTATCGGCAACCATGTGATCCATGAATTGCTGCGGGGCGGGCATCAGGTGGTAGCCACTTCACCTTCCACCGCATCCGTCGTTTCGAGGCCCTGGTTCCCTCAGGTCACTTTCATTCCATATTCAATTGAAGAAAACAAAGCAGACCTTTTTCAATTCTTTGGTCAGCCCGATGTGCTGATACACCTGGCCTGGCCCGGATTGCCCAATTATAAAGCGCTGTTCCATATCAGCCGCAACCTGTTCCCCCAGTTCGAGTTTATCCGCAACCTGACCGCCAACGGACTGAAAGACGTGCTGGTAACAGGCACCTGTTTCGAATACGGCATGCAGAGCGGTCCGCTGCGCGAAGACATGCCAGCTCTGCCAGGCAACCCCTACGCGCTGGCAAAGGACAGCCTTCGCCGATTCATCGAAGCGCTGCAATTGGAAACGCCGTTCAATTTCAAGTGGGTGCGCCTGTTTTACATGTGGGGCCCGGGGCAAAGTCCTAAGTCGCTGATACCGCTGCTGGAGCAGGCCGTGCAAAACAGGGAGCCGGTGTTTAACATGTCGGGCGGCGAGCAGCTGAGAGATTACCTGCCGGTGGAAGAAGTGGCCAAGATGCTGGTGGCGGTGGCCCTGCAGCAAAAAGTGGAAGGCATCATCAACTGCTGCAGCGGAGAACCTGTATCCGTCCGGCGGTTCGTCGAAAACTACCTGCAGCAGCACAACCTGCGCATCCGGCTGAACCTGGGCCATTATCCCTATCCCGATTACGAACCCATGGCCTTCTGGGGTGACCGGCAGAAACTTGACGGCATTCTCCGGCCACAAGCAGACCTGGCATAACGCCGGGTCCATTTTATTGAGTACATTAGTCTTTACAATACAAACATCATAATCAGTATGGATCCGATCAAGGCTTTTCAGGAAGAGACCCTGCAGAGAATCAAAGAGCAGGGACAATCCGAGACCCTGAAAAAAGTTGCGAACGACTTTATCGCCGAAAGCGTGAACTCCAAGTATTCCTACAATTTTTCGTGGATGGGAAGGCCGATCATCCAGTACCCGCAGGATATGATCGCGATGCAGGAGATCATCTGGAAAGTAAAACCCGACCTGATCATCGAAACAGGCATCGCCCATGGCGGTTCCATCCTGTTCTACGCTTCCCTGCTCGAACTCATCGGCGCGGGCGAAGTGATCGGTATCGACATCGACATCCGTGCCCACAACCGCAGGGAGATCGAGCAGCATTCAATGTTCAAAAGGGTGACGATGATCGAAGGCTCATCAGTAAGCGAAGTAACGGTCGGCCAGGTGAAAGAACTGGCCAAAGGCAAATCGAATATCATGGTGGTACTCGATTCGAACCATACGCACGAGCATGTGCTGCGTGAAATGGAACTGTATTCGCCGCTGGTGACCGCAGGCTCGTACCTCGTGGTGTTCGACACGGTGGTGGAAGACCTGCCCGACGGATCGATCCAAGATCGTCCGTGGGACAAGGGCGACAATCCCAAAACAGCCGTCTATGAATTCCTGCGAAGCCATCCGGAATTCGAGATCGACAAGCAGATCAACGACAAGCTGCTGATCTCCGTATCGCACGACGGGTACCTGAAAAAAGTGAATTAACCCCTGCGCATTTTATTCCAACCTTATTCTGATTGATCTCCGTAATTACATCTGTATACAGGAAAGAAGTATACGACCGTTTTTCCCGCAACGTGGCTGACACGATCGGTGTGCCATACGAGCTGATCGGGATCGATAACAGCAAAGGGGAAATGGGTCTGTGCGAAGTATACAACAAGGCAGCCCGCCAGGCCAGGTATGACATCCTGTGCTTTGCCCACGAAGACATTCACATACATACCAGTAACTGGGGCGAAAAGATCGTACAGCGGTTCGGGGATGACAGCAGGCTGGGACTGCTCGGTGTTGTGGGCACCCTGTATAAAACATATTCACCGAATGGATGGGGCGTGAGCTGGGAATGGAGCCGCGCCAATTTTATACAGCACCATAACCATTCCGGGGAGCCGGTTCTGGTTCGATCAGTAAATCCGCAAAACGAGACAGTTTCGCGCGTGGCCTGCGTCGACGGCTTGTGGCTGTGCACACCGAAAAAGATCGCCCTGGAGACCGGGTTCGACGAATCCACTTTCCGTGGTTTCCATTGTTACGATCTCGACTATTCGCTGAGCGTACGGCAGAAATATGATGTAGGTGTGACCTACGACCTGCAGATCGAACATTTTTCGGAAGGAAGCCCCGACAGGAGCTGGATCTCCGATACCATCAAACTGCACAGGAAATGGAGGGCGGTACTGCCAGCTATGATCGGCGAAATTTCTCCGGACACAAAAAGGCAGTTCGAAAAGGATGCGCTGGATAATTTCATTCACCGGATGAGAAATTTCCGGTTTGGCTTTTTCTCCATCGCAAAAGTATTATACCTGAATACCCGCAACCCGGTGATACAGGATTATGCAAAACAATGGATGATCCGCCTCATCAAGGAGCAAATCAAATTCAGGGTGCTCAGGTTTCAGTGGTTCAAAAAACCGGTCAGCCCAAAATCATAAATTATCTCTTTCCGGGCCATCGCCCCGGCTTTCTTCCGTGATATCAGTCATAACATCCGTTTATAAAAAAAAGGTCTTCGAGGCTTTCCGGGCCAACATGGAAGAAACCATCGGCGTACCCTGCGAGTTCGTGGCCATCGACAACAGTGATGGCAGCATGGGGCTGTGCGAAGTCTATAACAAAGGCGCCCTGAAAGCGCGGTATGACCTGTTGTGTTTTGCCCATGAAGATATCCTGATGCGCACCGCAAACTGGGGGGCAATAGTAGTAAGCCTGTTCGATGAACATGCCCGGCTCGGATTGCTGGGGATCGCCGGCGGCAGTTATAAGCCAATTATACCTTCGGGATGGTCGTACCCGACAGCCCGGGCCTCTACCGTCTTTGCGCATTATATCCAGAGCCGGAATGATGCGGACGGCGGATCGGCCGGGAGTTTCAATAACTCCGGCAACACGGTATTGTCGGATGTGGTGGCGGTGGACGGCATGTGGTTTTGCACCCGCAGAAAAATAGCGGCCGACATCAGGTTCGATGAAAGTCTTTTCAAGCGGTTCCATTGTTATGATGTGGACTTTTCACTGGCCGTTTTTCAGCAGTACCGCGTGGCGGTCACTTTTGAAATTCTGGTAGAACATTTTTCCAATGGGTCGTTCAATGCCGAATGGGCGGAAGAAACCCTGAAGCTGCACAAAAAATGGAAAAAACACCTGCCGGTGAATCTGGCGGGGCTTGATGTGGCCACCCAAAAAAGCCAGGAGATAGGCGCGTACTATTTTTTCCTTGCCATCTTCAGGACCTCTTCGATCCCGGTGCACCGGTTTTTATCCGTTCTCTGGTCGAAAAAACTATTGTCGGTTACCGGGTACAAGACATTTATAAAGCTGCACCTGATACTTCTCAGAGAGCGGCTCAGCGCCCCGAAATATGAATAAAAAGCAGCCTCCGGCTCCTTCTTCCCTGGTCTGCATCGTGATCCCTTCCTATAAGCGCTTCAGCGATCTGAGTGCCTATGAAGTAGTATCACTGAAACAATGCGCCCGGGTTTTACATCCCTATCCGATCTTTTTCGCCGGGCCGGAATCGCTCGACTGGTCGGGCTACGAAGTTTTTTGTGCAGAGCAGCAAATCCCCTTCCGGCCAAAGACGTTCAGCGGACATTTTTTTGAAGGCATTCCAGGATACAACAAGCTCATGATGAACGTGGATTTTTACGGAACGTTTTCGGAGTACGAGTACATGCTGATCTACCAGACAGACTGCTTTGTATTCAGGGATGAGCTGGCCGGCTGGTGCAGGAAAGGCTATGATTATATCGGCGCCCCCTGGCTGAACCTGCACGTCTTCAACTGGTTCCTCTCACCGATCTATCCGAAGATACTGGTGCATATCCACCGGTTCTTCAAGGAAAGATCCGTCCGCAAAATAGGCAACGGCGGGCTATCCCTCCGTAAGATCAGCAGCGTGATCCGTAACCTGAAGCGGTTTGAAAAAGCCGCCGCCGGGTGGCAGGCGCTGGAAGACAGCTTCTTTGCGCATTATGTCGGCACCTTCAACCCGTTCTTCCGGTTTCCATCCGTGAAAACCGCGCTCAGGTTCAGCTTCGATGCTTACCCGGAAGATGCCTTCAAACTGAATCACCATCAGCTGCCGTTTGGATGCCACGGATGGTACCGCAACGAAATATTCTATTACGAGAACAACCTGAGCTTCTGGGAGCCGATCGTAAAGCAGTATGCCGGTGATGCATACCAGCTCTGATACACCGGAGACTATAAAAGCGTTTGCGCCTCACCGTATGATCTCCATCATTTTACCCAACCTCGATACGCCGCTGAACTACCTGGAAGAACGGGTGGCTTCCATCCGGGCCCAGACCGCGACAGACTGGGAATGCATCATCGTGGACGGTTATTCGAAAAACGGATCATGGAAGTATCTGTGCCAGGTGGCAGCAAAAGATGACCGCTTCAAAGCGCACCAGTTCAAAAAAGAAGGCATATACAAAGCATGGAACAGCGGCATCGGGCTGGCAAAAGGTGAATTTGTGTACATCGCCACAAGTGATGATACCATGTCGCCCGGTTTTTTGGAGAAGATGGTTCAATCGCTGAACAGTTTTCCTGAATGCGCGATCGCACACTGCAACCTGACCATCATCGATGAACAAAGCCGGCGTTCCACAGAGGCCGACTGGGACCAGTTCTATCCTGCCCAATATTTTGGCGACCTGCTGCACAAGAGGCATATCCGCATGGCGCCCTACGACGGCATCCTGCATTGCGGCATCAAAACAGTGTATACATCCATCACCCAGCTGCTGATCAGGCGATCTGTCTTTGACAGGGTCGGTCTGTTTCTGACGGATCATGGCTCCATGGCCGACTTTGAATGGGGTATGCGCGCAAGCCTTGCCTGCAATGTGTTGCATGTACCCGAATACCTGGCCACCTGGCGACGGCACGATCTGCAGGCCACACAGGATTCGATGCAGGACCAGGTTACGACCTACCAGACCTATCGATTTTTTATCCGGCATGCTTTTAAAGCGGATCGTAAAAAAAGATTGCTGTCCAACGACCCGTTCAGCATTCCTTACCTCGAAGAGATATTCCTGCAGAAAGAACTGATCCTCCAGTTGAGCCTGCATAAATCCGTTCCTGGCCGGATGAAGATATACCTGATCTATTTACTGAAATCGCCTGGTATGGCAATCCGTTACCTGTACAACTGGAATGTGAAAAAGTACGTTAAGAAAGACGTAAGCTGGATACAGGAAAAGATACGGGTTTATAAACTGGATGACCACCTGAAGAAGGTCTGATCGATCGTGCTTTTACCTGGTGGGTGTTTGTCGCAGAACATCGCTGCCGGATCTGATATACTCTATTACATGAAAATTCTTATCTGTTGTGTTGATTGCCCGTACCCGCTGAATGCAGGAGGCAACCAGGCAGCGTTTCAGATGATCGATTTCCTCCGGTCGCTGCACCACATCACCCTGCTGTGTATGTATGGAGAAGAAGGCGATGTGGGCACCCTCCGCCAAAAATGGCCCGATGTGGAGATCGTGGTCAGTCATATCCATACGCCACCGGTAAAGAAAACGGACTGGAAAACCAGGCTCAGAAAGCTTTACCATACCCTGCGCGGATACAAGCCATGCATAAATTCAATCAGGGAATACCAGAATGCAAGGATGCCTCTGTACGAGAATAACTTCTTTTCGTTTTCATCCCTTTACACAGCCCATCTGACCGCACTGATGGATGCCAACCTGTTTGATTTTGTACAGGTTGAATTTGCAGAATTGCTGGGGCTGGTGTATGCCATTCCGGAAAGGATCAGAAAAGTATTTGTTCATCACGAGATCCGTTTTCTGCGCCTGGAACAGGAAAAAAACACATTGGACCATCCGGCCGTATATGAAGAGGTGCTGATAAAATCTTCCAGGGAACAGGAACTCCGGTTGTTGTCTGTATTCGATGCTGTCATCACCCTCGACAGCAGGGATAAGGACCTGCTGGCATCGTATCTGCCCGGGAAAAAGATATACAATTCACCCTTTGCCACACCCATTCCGCAGATGAAGCTGCTTCCGGAGGCTCCCGGCGAAGAGGAAAAGCTGGTGTTTATAGGAGGCGAAAATCATTATCCCAACCTTGACGCCGTGGTCTGGTTCCTGGAAAAAATGTGGCCGGAACTGCTGCAGGCCAAACCAGCCCTGAAATTCTATGTGATCGGAAACTGGCGCAGGGAAACAGTGGAGTATTTCGGGAAGGTGCCGAACCTTGCTTTCACGGGTTTTGTGGAAAATATTGAACCCGTTTTTTCGGGTTCCGTCATGATCGTTCCGGTCAGGATCGGCAGCGGCATACGTGTCAAGATCCTCGACGCCATAGCCTACCGGATACCGCTGGTAACCACTTCCACCGGCAAAGGCGGTCTGCCCATCAGCCACGGTACAGACTGCATCGTGGCCGACACCGAAAAAGATTTTGTGTCGGGCATTCTGCAGCTGTTGAACGACCGCTCCCTGCAGCAGTCTTTCACCACCAACGCGTGGGAAGCTATTCATACGTTGTATACCAAAGAAGCATGCGGAAATCTGCGGAACGGAATCTATGAAGATATTGTTAGCCGTCACTGAATCATAATCTGCCAACCGTAAACGAGCCAAGCGACCGGATGCCTACTGTTTCTGTCATCGTTCCCAATTACAATCATGCCCCTTATCTGCACACGCGGATCAGGTCCATTCTTGACCAGACCTATCAGGACATTGAACTCATCCTTCTCGACGACTGCTCATCAGACAACAGCAGCGAGGTGATCGGGCAATACAGCGACCATCCGCTTGTTTCCCACGTGGTTCTTAACAGTCGTAATTCAGGCAGCACGTTTCTCCAGTGGGATAAAGGCCTGGCCTTGTCGCAGGGGCGCTTTATCTGGATCGCAGAGAGCGATGATTATTGTGAGCCTACCTTTCTGGAAGAGCTGGTGCCGGTACTCCAGCAGCACGATAACGTGGCGCTGGCCTTCTGCCAGAGCCTCCTGGTGTCGACCGACAACCAGATCACCGGACAGACGCATGCAGCCCATCTTTCCGCCGTTATTACCGGTGAACATTTTCTGCGTACGCAGATGCTGGGTACCAACAGCATTGTGAACGCAAGCATGGCGGTATTCAGAAAAAAGAACATCGAAGCGATCGCCAACGATTACAAACAGATGAAGTATTGTGGCGACTGGCTGTTCTGGGTCCACCTATGTTTTACCGGTGACGTGTTTGTTTCCGGCAAATACCTCAACTACTATCTGCGTCATACCGGGAACGTGGCATCCAATGCCACCCGAAAGGGATATGATTTTCTGGAAGGCAACCGGATCTATCACCTGATCGCCGACAGGCTCAGGATAGAACCATCCGAAAAAATGCATGCCCTGAAAGAAAGGGCCGTCGAGTACATGAGAACGCGTCGCAATTTCCACGACGATGCCATTCATAAAGAAGTGTGGGCAAGCCTGATGCAGCTTGACCCTGCCATGAAAGGCCTGATCCGCAAAAAGATCGTGCGGGCCAATATCCTCCATTACGCGACCCGGCTGAACAAGTGGATATCGTAAACCATCTGCATCTCACCCTTTCCCGAACGCATGAACATAGCCTACGTCTCTTTTGAATACCCTCCCGATACCGCAGTTGGCGGCATCTCCACTTATGTATACCAGGCTTCGCAGCTGATGAAGGCCAGGAATCACCGGGTGGAGGTCTTCTCCGCTTCGTACACCAGAACCGTTTCAGAGGAGTTTGAAGGGATCCTGGTGCACCGCATTCAGTGTGCAGAAGATCAGCGGTTCGGTTTCAGCGCACTGATCGCTGAAGTATTTCTGCAAAGGGATGCCGTTGTCCATTTCGACGTGCTGGAATCGCCTGAATATTCTGCCGACGGAATGGCCATCAAACAACAGCGTCCGGACCTGCCGCTGATCGTAAAGCTGCATACTCCGCATTACCTTATCCGGCAGCTGAGCACCCACTACGATTCGCTTTACAAAAGGACGTACTACCTGCTTGCGAGTCTGTTGAGGGGTAAAAAAGTACGGCCTTACTGGCAATACCTTCCGAAACAGGAAGATCCCGACTACCAGATCACCTCGCTGGCCGAACAGATCCATACGCCGTCGGTGAGTCTGGGAGAACTGGTATCAAAGAAATGGGGTATCCCCCGCCGGAATATTTTCAATGTCCCCTATCCGTATATTCCCTCTCCGCGGCTTTTGTCGATCCCGGTGAACACCGATCACCGGGTGGTCACATTTGTGGGCCGGCTTGAAGTGAGGAAAGGAATGGTGGTTCTTTGCAAAGCCATTCCCCTGGTGCTGAAAAAATGCCCTTCCGTGAAATTCAGGTTTTCCGGCGCTGTTTCCGCTTCTCCGGTTCCGGAGATGGACATGCAAACCTATATACTCCGTGAACTGCAAGCCTATACCAGCAGCCTGGAGTTCCTGCTGGTGCCGTCCCATAAAGTACCGGAGGTATATGCAGCAACCGATATCTGTGTGTTCCCCAGCATCTGGGAAAACTTTCCGAATGTATGTCTCGAGGCAATGAGCGCCGGAAGGGGCATTGTGGCCAGCCGGGAAGGCGGCATGAAAGACATGCTCGAAAGCCCTGCCTGCGGCCTGCTCGTTGACCCGGAAAGCGAAACAGAGATCGCAGCAGCCATCCTGCACCTGATCGATCATCCTGACAGGAGAAAAGAGATGGGGGCAAAAGCGCGCGAAAAAGTTCTTTCTGCCTACAATGCAGCGCGGATCGGCAGGCTGATGGATGAGCATTATCAACAGGCCGCAGTAAAGAAAGGCATACACCCGTGAAAGGCGTTTCCATCGTGATCTGCTGCTACAACAGCGCAGCCCGGCTGCCTGCGACACTGCAATACATTGCGGCGCAACAGGTGCCGGCGCATATCCCCTGGGAACTGCTGATCGTAAACAACAATTCGACAGACGACACGGCGGATGTTGCCCGCCAATTCTTTCAGGCTCATCCGGGCATCAGCGGAGAAGTACTGGAAGAAGACACCCCCGGACTAAGCTATGCAAGGCAGAAAGGATTCGACCATGCGCAATTTGAGTATATCATCCTGTGCGACGATGACAACTGGCTGAAAGCAGACTATACGCAGACTGCGTTTGAGATCATGGAAGGAGATCGGGCGATCGCATCGCTGGGAGGCTGCGGCACACCTGTCTTTGAGACGGGCTCCGCGCCGCGATGGTTCAACGATTACCGTGATTATTACGCTACCGGACCCCAGAACGGGCACAGCGGCGACATCACCCCTACCCGGTCGTTCGTCTATGGTGCGGGGGCGGTTTTCAGGGCTTCCGCCTTATCGGCGCTCAAAGTGAAAGGTTTCGAAAATCTGCTGACCGACAGGAAAGGAAATTCACTGGTAACGGGGGGAGATAACGAGCTGGGGTACGCGCTGGTGCTCTCGGGCCACCGGATATGGTACGACGAACGGCTTCAGTTCTTTCATTTTATCACGGCAAAGCGGCTGACCCTTTCCTATTTTCTGAAGCTTGCCAGGTACAATGCCTACTCCAAGTTCCTGCTGGCTCCTTATGTTGACCTGATCCACCCCGCCAACAGGAAACAGTTCAAGTATTCATTTGCGTGGAACCTGTTGGCCCTGGTGTTGCTGATGGTCAAAGACGACCTGCTCAGGCTGCCTGCCCTGCTGATGCAGAAGCGGTTTTACCGGTTCAGGGTCAGCCTGGCCGGCCGGATGGGCACCCTGAAAGCCATGATCAGCCACAGGGGCTATCAATATCATACGCTAAACAACCTGAAAAATGCTTCCTGGTACAAAAACAGATAGACAGCCTGTGGTACCGCTGGTGTCGGTGATCATCCCTGTCCATAACAGCGAGGCCTTTATTGCCGCAGCCATCCAGTCTGCGATCGACCAAAGCTGGCCGAACAAGGAAGTGATTGTGGTTGATGACGGATCTTCCGACAAGAGCCTTGAAACGGCGCGCCGTTTTGAAAGCGAGCAGGTACAGGTGTACACGCAGCGGAACCAGGGCGCCTGCGCCACCCGGAACAACGGGTTCAGTTATACAAAAGGCAGCTTTATCCAATACCTCGACGGAGACGATGTATTGTCGGCCGGCAAAATTGTGCAGCAGATGGAACTGCTGTCCCAATACCCGGCGGGTTATATAGCCAGCTGTCCGTGGGGAAGGTTTGAACACGAACCGGCGGAAGCCGCTTTTATACCGGAAGCCGTGTGGAAAGATTACGGCCCGGTAGACTGGCTGACGACTGCCTGGATGGGGGGCGGTATGATGCAGACCGCCTGCTGGCTCACACCCCGCGACCTTATTGAACAGGCTGGCCCCTGGAACGAATCGTTCAAAAGAAACCCGAACGACGACGGCGAATTTTTTTGCCGGGTGCTGCTGAAAAGCAGGGGCATCAGATTCTGCGGCGGCGCAGAAGTTTATTACCGCAATCACAGCGGGGAACGGGTAAGCCGGGTGAGCAACCGGGAAGCGGTAGAATCGCTGCTGAACACCGCCATCTCCTACGAAGCGCATATTCTGCCCATCGATTCTTCCCCCCGCGTTGTAAGGGCACTGATCCATCAGTACGCCTCTTTTATGTACCGGTATTATAACCTGTTTCCGGACCTGGGCCTACAGGCCGAACAGCGCATCAGGAAGCTGGGAGCCACCCAGCTGCCGGCAGTAGGCGGAAAATATTTCAAAAAAGGGGCGGAGCTGATCGGTTTTAAAAATATGCTCAGACTCCGTTCCATGTTTAAAAACTATTAGGCACCCGGCAGAGCTTCCCAACCGGAAAAGGAGAAAGGATGAAACACGTTTTACTCAGGAATTCCAGGCTGAAAGGGTGGGAATATGGCGTACTCCGTGCGCTGGAAGAAACCATCATTGCGCAAACGGATGCCACAGTGATAGAGGTACCCGACTATGGCGCGCAGCCCCTGCTCAGAAGGGCCGTGCACGGCATGCGCCTCGACAGCCTCCGGCCCATGCTGCCCAAAAAGAAATTGCCGGTAGAAGCAGACGTGATCTGGTACATCCTGATGTGCCCGGAAAATTATGAACTCGATCTTTTTACCGGCTGGGAACATGTTCCCAAACGGCTGGTTTATATCTTCGATACACTCGTGCCACATTTTCCGATCATCAAAAACCTGTTCTCGGGCGATGCATTTAACGTGCTGATCTCCTCCTTCCATGATGCGGCGGAGCACCTGACCCGGCTGACCGGCAAACACTGGAACGCGATCGAGCAGGCAGTGCCTGCCGACAGGTTTAACCTGGTGGAAAAGGAGGAAAAACTGATCCATTTCTCGTCGTACGGGCGGCGGCATGCACGATTTCACGATTGCCTGCTTGAATTCTGCAGACAGCAAGACCTGTATTACGATTATTCCACCCATAACGCTCCCAACGTATGGATCCATGAAGAGGAGCTGTACCGGCACTACGCATGGCATCTGCAACACAGCTTCTTCACTGTATCATGGCCGGTGGAAATTACCAACCCGCTGAGGGCCGGCTATTTTAACCCGATCACCTGCCGGTGGTTTGAGGCCGCAGCCTGCGGAACGGTGGTGATCGGCCAGGCTCCCGACAATGTGCTGTTCGACAAACTGCTTCATCCCGACCTGGTGGTGAAAATAGACCCTGAAGCACCGAAGAATGAAATTTTCAAAAAACTCGGTCATCTTTGGGCAAACAGACAACAATATCAGCAGGCCGCCTATGCCATCGGCATGGAACAGGGTGATAACCTGACCTGGAAGAACCGGGTGAACAGAATGCTGGCACTTTTATGATCATGATCCTTATTTCAAACCATCCAGTTCCGGTGATAAAATTCCTACGATATTATGAAGATCGCTGACCTGTACAAAAAACTTTCATTACCCGTATTTGTGCGGGTGATGATGATCGAGCTGGCAAGAAAAGCCTTTTTTCCATCCGGCAGGTATTTTTTCTCGCAGCATGGGGAAGACATCAACATTATGTACTTGCTGCAGCAATTCTCGGAAGGCTTTTATATCGAGATCGGTTCCAACGAACCCATTCATTACTCCAATACCTTCAAGCTTTATCTCCAGGGATGGAAAGGCATACTAGTGGATGGCAACAGGGACCTGATTGAAAAGTCAATAAAGATCCGGAAGAAAGACATCTGCGTGCATGGCGTGGTCTCGAACGTAAAGAGACAGGTGAATTTTTACCTGGCGGAGAACAGCCTGATGAGCTCGCTGGATGATCAGTTCGTGCAAAGCGTTTCCACCTCCGGCGAAAAGCCGAAATTCATTACCCTTGAAACGGTTTCCATCAACGAGATCATCGCGCAGCATCTGCCCGCACAGCAAAAGATCGACCTGCTGAGTATAGACGTGGAGGGCCACGACTTTGAGGTGCTTCAGTCGATCGATCTCACAAAATATCGGCCTTCGTTGATCGTGATCGAAGACCTGAATCACCGCGCCGTCTCAGCTGAACACAATACACTCATACAGTATCTCCGCGGGTTTCAGTATAATCTGGTCAGCACAGACCACCTGAACCTTTATTTCATGGCTGGCCCGTTGCCGGTATAACCCGACTGAACCGGATCATCGCGGCAGAAAATTTTTCTATGACTCCACTGAAAGAAATACTGGTTGTAGGTAATTTCAACACTGACTCGCTGGAATCATTCTATGTGCAGGGATTCAGAAAATGCGGGGTGACGGTACATACCTATGAGATCGTAAACCCCCTCTACGAAGCCCTCAACAGGCAACTGATCAATAAATTTATCTTCAAAGTAAAACCCGATCTTTTTTACCGGGACATCAACCATTCCCTGCTCCGGTTTCTCTACAAAAAGCATTTCGACGTGATCCTCGTCGGCAAAGGGATGGAGCTGTTCCCGGACACCGTTGCGCAGCTGAAGTCATACTGCAAAATACTCTGTAATTACAACGCCGACCATCCCTTCAGCTTCTACCTGCCGGGCAGCGGCAACCGGAACGTGGAGAAAAGCATTCCTTTTTATGACGTCCATTTCAGCTATTCAAGAAGTATAGTAGAGCAGCTGAAAAGCAAGTTTAAGAAGCAGGCCTACTGCATACCCTTTGGATTCGATGCCACCAGATCGGTGACAAAACAGCCCCCTTCCGGCGAGTTTTCCGGCAAGTTCCTGTTCATTGCGGCGTACGACCGGCACAGAGCCCGCTACCTCAACCGTTTGCAGGTCGACAATTTTTGCATATACGGCAACACAAAATGGGCATCAAGGACCCAATTGCAGCCTTCCGTGCGTAAAGCGTACCGGGGCAGGCCCCTGTACAAAGACGAGTATATCACTGCCATCGCTTCCGCCGCAGGCATACTGAACCTACTGCGCCAGCAGAACATCCTCGAGCAATCGCATAACATGCGTACGTTTGAGGTACCGGGTTATGGCGGGTTGCTTCTCTCGCAAAGGACAACCGAGCAAACTGATTATTTCGAAGAAGACAAGGAGGCGGTTTTTTTTGATACTCCCGACGAACTGGAAGACAAGATCAACTTCCTCGATAAAAATAAATACCTGGTCGAAAAAATAAAACAGGCCGCTTACATCAGATCGGTAAAAGACAACTATAGCTACGACGAAAGAAGCCGCCAGTTGCTGAATTGCCTGCTTCCCTATTTACAGTAATACCTATATATGAAGATTTCCATCTGCTTTCCCCAGTATAACAGAATAGAATACCTCCTGAAAAGCCTGCAGTACATAGGGCAGCAGACCTATGAGAACCTGGAAGTGGTGGTAAGTGATGATTGCTCCTCGGATGACACCGAAGCACAGATCAAAGCGTTGCAGCCACGCTACCGGTATCCCCTGGTATACAAGCGCAATGAAAAAAACCAGGGCTATGACCGGAATTACCGCCAGTCGATTGAGCTGGCCAGCGGCGAATATTGCTTCATACTCGGCAACGATGATACCCTCAGCGAACCGGACGCCATGAACTACCTGGCTGGTTTTTTACAGTCGTTGAACTATCCCGACATCGGTTTCTGTAATTATTACGAAGAACAGGATCCTTCACTGGTTTACCGCAGGGCCAATAGCACCGGCATGCTGGGAACCGGGTATGAGATCGCCATGAAAAATTACAGCTGCTTCAGTTTCGTCGCCGGACTGATCTATAAAAGGGAATCGTTCATGCGGTTCAACACGCCGGTGTATGACGGGAGCGTATTTGCCCAGTTAAGCCTGGGATGCCTGATGATTGCGAAGGGCTGCACGCTCTTCTCGATAGAAAAGCCCCTTGTGATGAAAGACTTGCTGATACAGAACCAGCGCACCATCGGGTACAGGGATACGCTGGCAAAAAACTGGAAAAGCTATAAAAAAGTAGACGCAGGCATGCCCTCTGTCATCAATTCACTGATCAGGGCCTTCCGCGACGCAGGCGTCCTCAACCAGTCGATCATTTTCCGCATTCACAAAAAAATATATACCCTCACCTATCCCCACTGGTTGCTGGATTACCGGTCAAACAAGGCGTTTCCGGAAGCGGTGGGTTTAACCCGTGGAATGAAACCTTCCGGCATTGTGACCTACCCTCTGCTGTCGGGCTTCAACAAAGCGAGGATCAACCTGTTGTATTATTTTTCCACGGCAATGGGATTGACGGCCCCTGTTTATCTTTTCAACAGGCTCAAAGTGAAAATCTATGCCTTTATCAAACGCCATTAATTATCCTCCGGAATGAAGAGCCTGGTTGTTTGCATTTATTCACATCCCGAAGCGTACCCGCCAACCCTGAATGCCATCAATGAACTGAGTGAGGTATTCGACAGCATTTCCGTGGTACACCGTCCGCTGCTTCAAAGTAAATGGGATTATCCCCGCAACACCCGTCTTTTCTCCAGCGGCACGCAGATGTCGGAAGCCGAACAGGTATTATCACCGCTTCCGCAGAAAATCTTTTTTTTCATCAGGTTCACGCTGCTGTTATTAAAAATGATCAGGCGCTCCAGGCCTGCAGTGATCCTGGTATACGATCAGATCTCTTTGTACGGTTATTCGCTGCTGAGGCCCTTCATCCGGTATCCGCATCAAATATGGTATCATAATCATGATGTGGTGGAGGAAGGAAGCCAGCGAAAATATTCGGTAGGATGGCTGGCCCAGCGCCATGAAAAACAGGCCTTTGCCTACCTTTCCATTTTTTCGCTGCCCACCAACAGCCGTAGAAGCTATTTTAACCTCGAAGGTTTCACCGGAAAGTATTTCTGCATTCCAAACTATCCCGCCAGAAAGCGGTATGCAGCCTTCCGGGCGGCTCCTGAACTTTCTTTTTCGGTCCGACTCATTTTTCAGGGCAGTATGGATTCCAGTCACGGAATCGAGGAACTGATTCCCTTGCTGAAGGAAGCTATCATAGGGAAAGAACCGGGTTTGCTGCTGGTGGGCAAAAGCAAGGAGGGGTATAAAGAAAGCATTGATGAGCTGTCAAGGCAACACGGGGTGGCAAACAAGGTGCGGTTTGAAGGGCTGATACCATACAGCATGATCCCGGAATACACGGCATCGGCCAACATAGGGATGGCCATCTACCGGAATCAGAATGTGATGAGCACAACAATGGGCACGGCTTCCAACAAGATCTATGAGTATGCGGCGCTTGGCTTGCCGGTCATTTGCCTCGATACAGCTTACTACCGCGAACAGCGGCAACAGTTTCCCTGGATCTTTGTAACTGATTGCTCTCCAGATTCTTATCTTGAAACTGTGGGGGCCATCATTATGCAGTACCCGGTGGTATCGGCGGCAGCGCGCCGGGATTTTATGAATCAGCTTAACTTTGAAGTTGTTTTTGAGCCTGTAAAAGAATATATTCTGACATTCATCCAGCCACTTGGCCGGGTTTCGCATTAAATAAGATTTATGAGGTGGGTAATTTTTGTGATCACGCTCTTATCATTCATCAGCCTGGTGCTGCTCACGGACTTCACCGTATGGGAATTGATTTCCGTTACCCTGTTCATATTCATCCTGCTCAAATTTCTTGACGATCTGGGCAAACAGATATCGATCCTGGATATTCCGGTACTGCTGGCCTGTTTGACCTGGCTGGTGATGCCGATCGTTTTCTATCATTTTTACACCCGACAGGATTACATGACCAACCTGTGGCGCATGTATATGCCAATCGATGCAGATGAGTATTTTTCTTTTGTGGTTCCTGCTACAATTATGATGTGGATCGGCCTCAAGGTAAGGTTCACGAAAAATGAATACGACAGGCACCCAGAAAAATTTCTGATCAACCTGAAAGCTACGCTGGTCGGCAGAAGCCGTATCGGGTTTATCCTGCTCACCATCGGACTTATCAGCGGTTTTGTAATGCTGCTGGTTCCGTCGGGCCTGCGGCAGATCTTTTACTTTGGAAAGCTGTTGTCGTATGTAGGGATGTTTTATATATTTTTTTCCGACTTTGCCAGGAAGCGGGTCATTCTCATCAGCGTTTTCCTGATGGTAATGCTCCAGTCTGCTGCCAGCGGGCTTTTTGGAGAGCTGGTTTACCTCCTCATTATTTCACTGATCCTGATCACGCTCAATATAAAGATCCGGTTCGGGCTCAAGCTTGCGGTCTGTTTGCTGGGAATGTTTTTCATCCTGGTCATCCAGAGCCTTAAAATAGAGTACAGGGAGAAAACCTGGAAAAAAGGCGGCGGTAACATATCGCTTTTTGGACAGCTTGCCGTAAAGTATATCACGGAACCTTCAGCCATGTTCCAAACTAAAAGACTGTTCAAAACTTCTGTACGACTGAACCAGGGCTGGCTGATCGCCCGCACCATGGATTATGTTCCCAGAAAGCTGCCGTTCGCCAACGGAGAAACGATTGAAGCCACCCTGGCATCGGTGATCGTTCCACGCTTCCTGTGGCCCGAGAAGCGCGAAGTAGGCGGAGCATACAACCTGAAACGCTTCTGGGGGTACAACCTGCGGGGATACAGCATGGACATCGGTGCAATCGGTGAAGGCTACGGCAATTTTGGCGTAACAGGCGGGATCATTTTTATCTTTTTTTACGGACTTGCCTTCAACCTCCTTTTGCGCGTCATCCTGAAAAAAACCCAGACCCATCCAACATATCTCTGCTGGCTTCCACTCCTCTTTATGAATTCGGTACAAGTGGAAACAGATATGCTGAACACCATCAATTCACTGCTGAAAGGCCTTGTGTTTATGTGGCTGATGTACTGGTCTTTCAAAACCTTCTTCAAGATCAGGCTGTAAAAAGCCCTGAGTTAAACCCTGCTTGCCTGCATCAAGGAAGGTCAAAAAATTGTAACATGAACAAGCTACTTGAATATCTGATCCCAAAAAAGCTGCGCGAATGGAAACACAACCTGTCTGTAGCAAAATATAAAAATCTTTCCGTGGAAGAGATCTTCTCCAAGATCTATGACGAGAATTTGTGGGGAGGTGAAAAAGGAGAATTTATTTCAGGTCTGGGCACCATCAACAAGAATACGGCGCTGTATATTGAAGCCTGCGTCCATTTTATCAGGAAGAACAACATCCGCTCGGTGCTTGATATCGGTTGCGGGGATTTTACGGTCATGAGCAAAGTGGTACAGGCAACCGGCGTCAGCTACACCGGCGCTGATGTGGCGAAGAACCTCATCGAGCATAATAGAAAGATCTTCGGAACCGACACCATCCGGTTCATTCACCTCGATGCGATAACGGACGAGCTGCCCCCGGCCGACCTTATCACCATCCGGCAGGTATTGCAACACCTGGGCAACAGCCAGATCGCCAGCATCCTTCCCAAGGCGATCGGGGCAAGCAGGTATCTGATGATCACCGAACACATACCCTCGGGAAAAAACATACGCTACAACCTGGATAAACTGGCGGGCCCACACATCAGGCTGATAAAGAATTCCGGTGTTTTTGTTGAACATCCACCCTTCTCCTTGAAAGTGGATGAGACGCTTCTAGAGTATCCGGAAGCATTTGAAGTATACGGAAAGGCAAACCCGGCCGTGATACGCACCTCTTTGATGAAGGGAGCCTTATGAGACTATATTGAATTCCGTCACTTCAGGCTGTATACAAACTTTTCCTTTGCGACCGTAAAGCGGTTCATGAACATGCCAACCAACAGATGAAAGATGAGATAACCGTCGTTTTTTTCCAGCGCAAACCGCTGCCGATCCATAAAAGTATCGAATCCATTTTCGAAGACGTCAGAAGCCGCATGCCCTCGGGTGTGCGATGCGTCACAAAAGTGTTCAGCGTTTACAGCCAGGGCATCCTGCCAAGACTGAAGATCATGTACGAGGCTTTCCGCAACCAGGGAGACGTAAACCACATTACCGGCGACATCCATTTTGCCGCCAGCTGGCTCAAACGCAGCAAGACCCTGCTCACTGTTCACGACTGCGGCATGCTTGACGGCGCTCAGGGCATCAAATACCGGTTACTGAAATATTTCTGGTTTACCCTGCCATTGAAACACACGGCGCTGGTAACTGCGGTGTCTGAAGCAACCAAACGGCAAATGTTGCAGCATGTGGCCTATCCGCCGGAAAAAGTGCATGTGATCCCGGTCGCCATTTCCACCCTTTTTACTTACAGGCCACGGTCGTTCAACCGGCAAAAGCCGGTCATTCTTCAGGTTGGGACAACCGACAATAAAAACATCGCCCGCCTGATCGACGCGCTGGCAGGCATTCCATGCCGGCTGAATATCATCGGCGTGCTGCCGGCACCCCTGCTGGAAAAGCTGAAAGCCAGCGGGCTCGATTATACCAACGGGTCGAACCTGACCCAGGCCGAACTGGTGGAACAATACGCGCATTGCGACCTCCTGGCCTTTGTATCCACCTACGAAGGATTCGGCATGCCGATCGTGGAAGCCAACACCATCGGGCGACCCGTGATCACCAGCAACCTGTTCTCGATGCCGGAAGTGGCAGGAGGCTCGGCCTGCCTCATCGATCCTACCAGCACAGAGGAGATCCGCGCCGGCATCCTTTCCATCATCGGGGATGATAACTACCGCAATACCCTGATCGAAAAAGGCCTGGAGAACGCCAAGCGCTTCGACGCCGGGCATATTGCCACCCGTTATCTACATTTGTACAAACAACTTGCGACAACATGTGCGGAATAGCCGGAATATTCAACTTTGACGGTCAGCCAGTACCGGAACAACGGATACGGGAAATGACCTGCGCCATGTCGCACCGCGGCCCTGATGCCGACGGGTTCTACACTTCCCGCGAGATCGCGCTGGGTCACCGGCGTCTCTCGATCCTGGACCTGTCTACCGGTGCCAACCAGCCTTTTGCCGACCATTCCGGCCGTTACATGATGGTGTTCAACGGAGAAATGTACAATTTTCAGGAGGTGAAAGCCCTGCTGCCGGAATATCCCTTCAAAACCACGGGCGATACCGAAGTACTGATAGCTGCATTTGCCAAATGGGGACCAGACTGTATCCGTCACTTCAAAGGCATGTTTGCTTTTGCGGTGTGGGACAAAGAAAAAAAGGAACTGACGGTGATGCGCGACCGGCTGGGTGTAAAACCGGTGTATTATTTTCATAACAGCAACACTTTCCTGTTTGCATCCGAGATCCGGGCGATCTTGTCGACCGGACTGGTACCGCGAAAGGCCGAGCCTGCCGGGATCTACGAGTTCCTGTCGTATCAGTCCATAGGTTATCCGCTGACGGTGATAAAAGATATCTTTCAACTGGAAGCAGGCAGTTACCTGACGGTCAGCTGTAAGAAGATCAACAAGACACAGTATTGGGATATCACCGACAGGCCGGTGGATTTCGATTTTGAAAACGCCGGCGCAGTCAGCAGTCAGATCCGCGACCTGATGGCCTCTTCTGTGGAAAGAAGACTGGTGAGCGATGTGCCGGTCGGCGCTTTTCTGTCCGGCGGCATCGACTCGAGTGTCGTTGTAGGGCTCATGGCAGAAGTGAGCACTGCAAGGCCCAACACATTTACCATTTCTTTTGAGGAAAAGGCTTTTGATGAATCGCCTTTTGCCGAAATGGTGGCCAAAAAGTTCAATACCATCCACACAAATATCAGGCTTCAGCCAACGGTGCTGCTGGAGGAACTGGAAAACGCGCTGAATGCGCTTGATTCGCCCAGCGGCGATGGCATCAACACCTTCGTTGTATCGAAGGCCATCCGGCAGGCGGGCATTACAGTGGCCTTGTCGGGTGTGGGCGGTGATGAGCTGTTTGCAGGGTATCCCCTGTTCCGGCAGTATCTGCGCCTGCAGCAAAAAGCCGGGCTGTACAGCAATACAAAACTCCTCAGAAGGGCCATGGCCACAGCCTTATCGCTGAGTGGCTCCAACCGGAGCGCGCGCATCCGGCAGATCATCGCCGCACCGGCGCCTTCCATCGAAAACATCTATCCGGTATCCAGGCAGATCCTGTCACCCGCTTTGATCGGTGAGCTGACCAGGCTTGGAAAAAAATCTCTTCAAGACACGGTGTTATGGCAGGACCTGCACCTGCGGAAAGACAGGATCGACCTTTTTCCCCTGCTGAGCCAGGTTTCGGTAGCTGAATACCTCGGGTATACCCAGCATACCCTGCTAAAAGACACCGATCAGATGAGCATGGCTTCTTCCCTCGAAGTAAGGGAACCTTTCTTCGACCAGGATCTCGTAGAATTTGTACTCAGGATACCCGACAAGCTGAAGTTTCCCAGGTTTCCCAAAAGTCTGCTGGTTGAAGCGGTTGAACCCCTGCTGCCACCCGAAATCGTGCACAGGCCCAAGCAGGGCTTCCTGCTTCCCTGGAGCGTATGGATGAAAAAAGAACTGAAAACTTTCTGCGAAGCAAAACTTGATCGCCTTTCGCAAAGATCTTTCATCAACGGCCCGCACCTTACAGATTACTGGAACCGGTTTTTGAAGCAGGATTCATCAATCCGGTGGACGGAGCTCTGGTTGTTTGTAGTACTCGAACACTGGCTCGAAAAAAATAATATTGAAGAATAAGCAGAAAAAGATCATGTTGTTTGTCGACTGGTTCACGCCAGGCTTCAAAGGGGGCGGTCCCATCCAGTCGTGCAGGAATTTTGTGGAAGCATTCAAAAGTGATTTTCTGATTTATGTGGTCACTTCCGACCGCGACCTGGGCGACACTGCGCCCTATCCGGGACTTCTGCTGAACACCTGGATCCCGGCTGGTGATGCAGTGCAGGTCTATTATGCTTCTGCCAATAATTTCGGACGGCACACCATGAAAGAACTTATCCGGAATGCACAGCCCGATTATATTTACCTGAACAGCATGTTCTCATTCAGGTTCACCATTCTTCCTCTGCTTCTGGCGACAGGGGCCGGCTGCCAGACGGTGCTTGCGCCAAGAGGCATGCTGCATGCCGGAGCCCTGCAGTATAAGCGGCCGAAAAAAAGGATCTTGATCGGGCTGCTCGATCTCCTGCGCATTCCACACCGGGTGATATTTCACGCAACCGATGAGCAGGAAAAGAAAGATGTGCTGCGGTATTTTCCACGTGTGAAAAAGGTTTTTATAGCAGCGAATTTTCCCACATCAGATATGGTGGAATGGGTACCTGCAGAAAAGCAGGCAGGCAGCCTGCGCTGTATTTTTCTGTCGAGGCTTTCCCCTAAAAAGAATCTCTTGTTTCTTTTACAGGTGCTTCAGCAGCTTCCCGGCACCATTGCAGCCGAACTTGCGATCTATGGCGAGATAGAAGACAGTGCCTACTGGCAGAAATGCCAGGAAGCAATGGCAAATATGCCCGGCAGCATAAAGATCAGCTACTGCGGCCCGGTAAATAACACGGACATTTTTGAGGTCTACAAAAGATACCATGTTTTTATACTGCCTACGCACGGCGAAAATTTCGGGCATGCCATTTTTGAAGCGCTGCTGGCAGGCAAGCCGGTGATCATCAGTGATCAGACGCCCTGGCGGCAACTGCAGGAGAAAAAGGCCGGGTACGACATTTCGCTGAACAACCCGCCCCTGTTTCAGGAGGCCATACAGCGCTTTGCGATGATGGCCCCGCAGGAATACAACGAATGGTCGCACCATGCGGCGGAATTCGCCCGGGCTTACCGGCAAAACAACAACATCAAAGAACAATATTCAGATGTATTCACCGGGTAACGACAGCA
Source organism: Chitinophagaceae bacterium (assembly GCA_965200945.1). GTDB lineage: Bacteria > Bacteroidota > Bacteroidia > Chitinophagales > Chitinophagaceae > JADCRZ01. The sequence goes on along the minus strand of OZ241749.1, from coordinate 5,395,696 downwards.
AGGGAACAGACGCACAGGCCGGCAAAACAAATCTTTCCTCCTACAACAACAGCTGGTACGGCAAAGAGATCGGTGCGTCCAGGATCAAGCAGGTACTCTGGTATTTTGTGAACTGCCTGTTTTTTATCAACCCGCTCAACCCTTTGATGGGACTGAAAAAGTTGCTGCTGCGGAGCTTTGGGGCTTCGGTCGGCCAGGGGGTAGCGATCAAACCCGGCGTGAACATAAAATACCCCTGGAAGCTGGTCATCGGCGACCACTGCTGGATCGGGGAGAACGTATGGATCGACAACCTCGCACCCGTAACCATGGGCAACAACGTATGCCTTTCGCAGGGCGCGATGCTGCTGACGGGCAACCACAACTATAAAAAAACGACCTTCGACCTTATGATCGCAGGTATCGTGCTTGAAGACGGCGTTTGGATCGGGGCCCGCTCGATGGTGTGCCCGGGTGTAACCTGCCGGTCGCATGCGGTGCTGTCGGCATATTCGGTAACCACCCGCAACCTGGACGCGTATCATATTTACAGCGGCCATCCCGCCGTGCCGGTAAGGCCGCGGGAGATCAATGAAACAGTGATATGAAAGTGTCGATCATCACCACCACGTTCAACAGCGCCGGCACGGTAGCCACCACACTCGACAGTGTGGCCAGGCAGAGCTGGCCGGAGATCGAACACATCATCATCGACGGCGCTTCCAAAGACAACACGCTCGATATCGTACGGTCTTTTCCGCATGTAGCCTATGTGGTGTCGGAGCGCGACCACGGCCTCTACGATGCCATCAACAAAGGCATCCGGCTCTGTACGGGTGATGTTGTGGGCATCCTCAACTCGGATGATTTTTTTCCGCAGGATAATGTGGTGGAAACCATCGCAGAGGCCTTTCAGGACCGGGGCGTGGATGCCGTTTTCGGCGACATCGCTTTTATCAGGCCCGGCAACCTCAAAAAGATCATCCGCTTGTATTCTTCCAAAAAATTTACCCCTTCAAAATTTGCGTACGGTTATATGCCCGCGCATCCTTCCTTTTATGCCAGAAAGGGCCTGTTTGAAAAATACGGGCTCTATAAACAGGATTACCACATCGCGGCCGACTACGAACTGCTGATGCGGTTCATCTACAAACATAAAATTGCTTACCGGTACATCAACCAGACGCTGGTCTATATGCGCACGGGCGGCATCAGCAATAAAAACTGGAAGAGCCGGTACACGCTTAACCGGGAGATCATTCGGGCCTGCAGGGAAAACGGCGTGAACACGAATATGGCCATCCTGTCGGCTAAATACGTCAACAAGATTTTTGAATACATAAAACCGGCACTCAACATTGGAAAATAAAAAATTACGGCTGCTGGTTACCGGCACAGGCGGTTTTATCGGCAGTCGCTTCCTGGAGCTGAACCGCGATGCATTCGATTTGTTGCCCGTATCGCTCCGTGAAACAGCCGTGGAAGCAATCCCGCTGGAAGGCGTGGACGCTATCGTACACCTGGCAGGGAAAGCGCACGAAATGAAACCCATCCCCGACCAGATCTATTACGATGTCAACTACACGCTGACCAAGAAACTGGCGGAAGAAGCCAGGAAGAAAGGGGTGCCGCATTTTATTTACGCAAGTTCGGTGAAAGTGTATGGCGACGAAGGAGATGTGATGCTCGATGAAAGATCGCACTGCGCCCCTACCGATGCCTATGGCAAAAGCAAGCTGCAGGCAGAAGAGATGCTGCAGCACATGTCGGCCCTCAATTTCAGGGTGGCCATCGTTCGTCCGCCGCTGGTGTATGGGCCGCAGGTGAAAGGGAACATGATCCGGCTGCTGCAGCTGGCCGATAAAAATTATCCGCTGCCTTTTGGCAACATCAGCAACAAACGCAGCATGGTGTATCTCGACAACGTCATTTACCTCATCAATACGATCGCGGAGCAGCAGGCCACCGGCATTTTCATTGCGGGCGATGATGCGCCGGTGTCGACCGGCTACCTCGTCGGCACCATCCGCAAATACCTGGGCAAGCCTCCAAACCTGCTCACTATTCCCGGCTTTGCCCGCAAACTGCTGCAGGCGGTCAGGCCGGCCTTGTACACCCGCTTGTTTGGCTCCTACATCATCGATAACAGCCTGACCAACCGCCGCCTGCATTTTCAGCCGCCGGTAACCACCGAAAGAGGGATTGAAGAGATGGTGGAATGGTACAGGCAATCAAAAACAGAATAATTTTCGCCGCGCTGCGGCCCATCCTGTATGAACCAGTTTATCAACATAGAAGAATTTACCGGCACCAATATCACCGGCAGGCGGCAAAGCCTGTTTGCCGAAGACCTGCAACTCTTTCAGGGAGACCTCGAGCGGGAGATCGGCGGGAAATCGGTGCTTGTGATCGGGGGCGCCGGTACCATCGGCTCCTCATTCATCAGGGCCCTGCTGCGCTACAGGCCGAGTAAGCTGGTGGTGGCCGACATCAACGAGAACGGGCTCACAGAGCTGGTGCGCGACTGCCGGAGCCGGGAAGAGATCTCGCTGCCGGCCAACTTCAAATCGTATCCCGTCAATTTCGGCGATAAGGTATTCCGGAAAATATTTGAGAAAGAAGGGCCTTTCGATATTGTGGCCAATTTCGCTGCGCACAAGCATGTGCGGAGTGAAAAGGATATCTTTTCCATTGAGGCGATGGTGGAGAACAACGTGCTCCGCGCCAAAGAGCTGCTCGACCTGCTGCTGCTGCATCCGCCGGCCCATTTTTTTTGTGTGTCGACCGACAAGGCCGCGAACCCTGTGAACATCATGGGCGCCAGCAAAAAGCTGATGGAGGAGATGATCCTTGCCTACTCTGCCGAGCTGCCGATCACGACCGCGCGGTTTGCCAACGTGGCCTTTTCGAACGGCAGCCTGCTGGCAGGTTTTATCGAACGCCTCATGAAGCGGCAGCCCCTCTCCTGTCCATCCGATGTAAAACGGTACTTTGTTTCGCCCCAGGAATCGGGCGAGATCTGCCTGCTTGCCTGCGTGCTGGGCCGGTCGGGCGAGATCTTTTTTCCGCGCCTCGATCCTGAAAAAGACCTGGTGAACTTTGCTGACATTGCCGTCTCTTTCCTGGAGAGCCTCGGACTGGAACCCGTGATCTGCCGGTCGGAAGCGGAAGCCAGGGCCATAAAACCAGAACCCGGCTCCTTAAGATACCCGGTGTATTTTTTCCGCAGCGAGACCTCGGGTGAAAAATTATATGAGGAATTCTATACAGACGAGGAGCGGCTGGAACTCGACCGGTTCAGGGCCCTGGGTGTGATCAAAGATGCTGCCCGCCGCAGCCGGCCGGAGCTGGAGAAGATACTGCGGGAAGTGGAAGAGCTGTTTGAGACCGATGCGGGCAAAGAAGACCTGGTGCGGTTGCTGACCATCCTGCTGCCGAACTTTCAGCACATCGAAACGGGGGTGAACCTCGATCAAAAAATGTAAGCATGTACCTGTATATAAAACGCTTTTTCGACATCGTGGCTTCTCTTGCCGTGCTGCTGATCCTCACTCCCTTCTTACTGATTATCATCATTCTGCTGAAATTCAGCGGCGAAGGCGAGATCTTTTATTTGCAGAAAAGGATCGGTTTGCGCAACCGGTATTTCAACATATATAAGTTTGCCACCATGCTAAAAAATTCTTTGAATATGTCGACCGGTAGTATTACCTTGCGCAACGATCCAAGGGTCACACCCGTCGGTAAATATCTTCGAATAACCAAGTTTAACGAACTGCCACAGGTTATCAACGTGTTGAAAGGGGATATGAGCATTGTTGGTCCCAGACCACTGGTTGACAAAACATTCAATGCTTATTCAGCAGAAATTCGCGAAAAAGTTTATAATACCAAACCGGGAATCACCGGCATTGGTTCCATAGTGTTCAGGGATGAAGAAGAACTTATTTCAGCATCCGGTAAGCCCCCACACGAATTCTATGAACAATACATTGCTCCATATAAAGGTGAGTTAGAGTTGTGGTATCAACAGCATCAATCATTTAGAGTGGATCTGCTGATCATATTTCTAACCGTTTGGGTAATTTTATTTCCAAAAAGCCGTTTGACCTACAAAACATTTTCCGATCTACCAAAGAGAAAATCTATATTATGAGTAAAGTTGCTATTGTTACAGGGGTAACAGGCCAGGATGGCGCCTATTTAAGTGAATTCCTTTTGAAAAAAGGATACATTGTACATGGCATCAAAAGAAGAAGTTCCCTGTTCAACACCGATCGTATCGACTCCCTGTACCAGGATCCCCACGAGAAAAACCTCAATTTCATACTCCATTACGGCGACCTGACCGATTCGACCAACCTCATCCGCATCATTCAGGAAGTACAGCCCGACGAGATCTACAACCTGGCGGCCATGAGCCATGTTGCGGTCAGTTTCGAAACGCCCGAATATACTGCCAATGCCGACGGCATCGGTACCCTTCGCATCCTGGAAGCCGTTCGCCTCCTGGGTCTTACCAAGAAAACAAAAATTTACCAGGCTTCCACTTCAGAGCTGTACGGCCTGGTGCAGGAAGTTCCGCAGTCTGAAAGAACACCTTTCTACCCCCGCTCTCCATACGGCGTAGCCAAATTATACGGTTACTGGATCACCGTTAACTACCGCGAAGCATACAATATGTTCGCAGTGAACGGCATCCTGTTCAACCACGAATCACCCCTGCGCGGTGAAACCTTCGTTACCAGAAAGATCACCCGCGGCGTTGCCAAGATCGCTCTTGGTTTCCAGGACAAGATCTACCTGGGTAACCTCGATGCCAAGCGCGACTGGGGTCATGCAAAAGATTATATCGAAGCGATGTGGCTGATCCTGCAGCAGGATACACCCGAAGATTTTGTGATCGCCACCGGTATCACCACGCCCGTCCGCGAATTCGTACGCATGGCGTTTGATGAAGTGGGTATCGAAGTAGAGTTCAAAGGAAAAGACGACAAGGAAGTGGGCATCGTAACCGCCTGCAGGAACGGCATGTACCAGATCGAGATCGGTAAGGAAGTGGTGGCCGTTGATCCGCGCTACTACCGCCCCACAGAAGTAGACCTGCTGATCGGAGATCCTACAAAATCAAAGACAAAACTGGGCTGGGTTCCCAAATACGATCTGCCGGCGCTGATCCAGGAAATGGTAGCTTCAGACGTAGACCTGTTCAAAAGGGAAAAACTCCTGCACGAATCAGGCTTTACCATCAAGAACCAGTATGAATAATAAGCTGCTGAAACCATCTGCCAGCTTTAAGCTTCTGGCAGATGGTTTCAGCAGCATCAGATTTAATTTTGAAAAGCTGGCAGCTACGATCAGATAGCCGACAGCTTTTCTTCTCTCTCTTTTTTATGAATACAAACGACAAAATCTACATAGCAGGGCATCGCGGGATGGTAGGTTCGGCGATCTTCCGGCATCTTGAGAAAAAAGGTTTTACCAATATAATCGGTAAAACTTCTTCCGAACTCGATCTGCGTAACCAGCAGGCCGTGTTCGAGTTTTTCGAAACGGAAAAGCCCGACTATGTGGTGCTCGCAGCTGCCAAAGTGGGCGGCATCCTGGCCAACAACCAGTACAGGGCTGATTTCATCTACGACAACCTCACCATCCAGAACAACATCATCGGCGCCGCCCATAAATACGGCGTAAAGAAACTCCTGTTCCTGGGCTCTTCCTGTATCTATCCCAAGCTGGCGCCCCAGCCGCTGAAAGAAGACTATCTCCTTACCGGTTTGCTGGAACCTACCAACGAACCCTACGCCGTCGCAAAGATCGCCGGCATTAAAATGTGCGATGCGTTCAGAGACCAATATAATTGTAACTTTATTTCGGTAATGCCTACCAACCTGTACGGCCCGAACGACAACTACGACCTCAACAGCTCTCATGTGCTGCCTGCGCTTATCCGCAAGTTCCATGAAGCCAGGGTCAACGGCGATGCTTCGGTCACCATCTGGGGAACAGGAGAACCGAAAAGAGAATTTCTGCATGCAGATGACCTGGCCGATGCCTGCATCTTCCTCATGGAGAACTTCGATCAGCCCGGTTTCCTGAACATAGGCGTTGGAGATGATATTTCTATCAAAGACCTTGCGCTGATGATCAAAGACATCACCGGTTTTACAGGCGAGATCAAACATGATCTGTCGAAGCCTGATGGAACCCCGAGAAAACTGATGGATGTTTCCAAGCTCAACAGTCTGGGCTGGAAAGCATCGATCGAACTCAGGGATGGCATCAGCAAAGTGTACGAAGAATTTTTGGAAAAACAGGTTGCGCACGCTTAGCGCAACACAACCGGCTGCCTGCATGTTTTCATTGTTTCAAAAAAAAAAGTTCCCGTCGACCTGAGTGGCTTATCCACGGATATGCACTCCCATATACTGCCCGGTATAGACGACGGCTCCCCCGCCCCCGATGTTTCGATCTCACTGATCAGGGGCCTCGCCGCGCTGGGCTATAAAAAGCTGATCGCCACGCCCCACGTGATGTGGGACATGTACCGCAACACACCCGAGATCATACAGGGCGCGCACAAGCAGCTCGAGGCAGAACTCAAAAAAGCCGGTGTCGATATAAAGATCTCGGCCGCCGCAGAATATTACCTCGACGAATATTTTGTGCAGCTGCTCGATACGGATACCCCGCTTCTTACCCTGAAAGACAAGATGGTGCTGATCGAATTCTCATTCATCAGCAGCCCCTTCGACGTAAAAGACATCCTCTTCAAGCTGCAGATCAAAGGCTACCAGCCGATACTCGCCCACCCCGAACGCTACCTCTATCTCAACAACAACAAGGCTTTTTACGATGAACTCCTGGATGCCGGATGCCGTTTCCAGGTAAACCTGCTTTCGCTTACAAATTACTACGGAAAAGGCGCGACCGACCTCGCCCATTACCTCATCAAAAAAAACCATGTCTCCCTGCTGGGCACCGACCTGCACCATGACCGTCACCTGAATGCCCTGCAGAACGGGGGTTCGGCACTGATGGGCACTGTGCAGAAACTGCTCGATTCCGGCAATCTCCTCAACTCCTCGCTGTAAAACTCCGCAGAAATTTACTGTTAAACATTCGACTGCTTAATTTGTAATTTACTTCTATGGATGCTTTTACCATAAAAGAACTGGAGAACCTTTCGGGTATTAAAGCGCATACCATCCGGGTATGGGAGCAACGCTATTCCTTTCTCAAACCCCAGCGAACCACCACAAACATCCGCTATTACACCAATGAAGAGCTGAAGACCGTGCTCAACATTGCCCTCCTCAACAAATACGGGTACAAAATATCGCATATCAACAAGATGCGGCCCGATGAGCTTACCGAAAAGCTGATCTCCTTATCCAATTTACAGGCCCAGCAGGAAAGGGTTATCAACGAGCTGCTTCAGTATACGATCGATATGGACATCGAGAAACTGGAAGCCACGCTCAACCAGTTTGTAAACACAAAAGGGATCGATAAAGTGATCACCCAGATCATCTTCCCCTTTCTTGAAAAGATCGGCATTCTCTGGCTCGCCAACCACGTGCATCCCGCGCAGGAGCACCTGGTTACCAACATCGTGCGCCAGAAGCTGATCGCCGGCATTGAAACGGCTTTCAGTCCGGTGTATGCGCCGAAGACAGTGCTGCTTTACCTTCCGGAAGGTGAGTACCATGAACTCGGCATCCTTTACATTCACTACCTGCTTAAATGCAAAGGCATCAAAGTGCTGTACCTGGGCGCCAATGTGCCCATGAAAGACCTTGAATTTGTGTATTCGGTGAAAAAGCCTGATTTTATCTACACGCATCTTACCACCGTGGCCAGTAATTTCAATTTCGAGAAGTTTCTGTGCTTTCTCGGCGCCCGTTTTCCACCCTCCACCGTGATTATTTCCGGGCAGATAGCGTTCAACTACAAGAAACGGATCCCCAACACCGTTTCCATATGCAGGTCGCTCCCCGACGTGATGGATTTTATCTCCGCTATTCGTTCCTAACCATATTGATTTTCAACTACTTACAGACGGATCAATTTTTGATTTGTTAACATTTTATTTGTAGGCAAGTCTGTTTTTTTCAAATTTTTTGTTTAATTTTGACCTACACTTATTTAAACAATAATCATGGCATTTGACTTTAACCAGCTTCTGGTCAACAATGCAGAGTTTCTGAAACCTTTTGCCATTACACTGACCAGAGATAACGAAGCAGCACAGGATTTGTACCAGGAGACCTTATACAGAGCATTGGCCAATAAGGACAAGTACAATGTAGGCACCAACATCAAGGCATGGTTGTACACGATCATGCGCAACATCTTCATCAACAACTATCGCCGCAGGGCGAAGCAGCATACTATTTTCGATAGTACGCCGAATGATTTTCTGTTGAACTACAACCAGGCTGTTACTGCGAATGAAGCAGAGAGCAATCTGAAACTGAAAGACATCAACGCTGCCATTCACGGGTTACCGGAAATTTTCCGCAATCCATTCCTTCTTTATTTCGACGGGTTCAAGTACCACGAAATTGCTGACATGCTGCGCGAGCCGCTGGGTACCATCAAAAGCAGGATCCACTTTGCCCGCAAATTATTGAAAGCACAAATTCAGCGTTTTTAAGTGGAGACGGTGCCCCCCTTTTTCTCAGGTAGTTAGTTTGCAATCGTATGACTGCAAACTTTTTTTATATATAAGATCCATGTCGTCAAAAAGAGCGATTGTTATCGGAGCAGGATTTGCCGGGATGAGTGCCGCAACTTTTATGGCGAAGGCGGGCTGGGAAGTGCATGTGCTTGAAAAGCACGCCACACCCGGCGGACGGGCCCGGCAACTGAAACAAAACGGATTTGTTTTCGACATGGGTCCCAGCTGGTACTGGATGCCCGATGTATTCGACCGCTATTTCGAACAATTCGGCAAAAAGCGGTCAGATTACTACCAGCTGAAGCGCCTCGATCCTTCTTACCGCATCTACTATAACAACGACGTGATCGATATACCCGCCAGCCTCGAGGAGCTCAGGCAGCTGTTTGAGAACATCGAACCCGGTGCGGCCATCCGGCTTGATCAGTTCCTGGAAGAAGCTGCTTTCAAGTACAGGACCGGCATGCAGAAACTCGTATTCAAACCGGGGCAGTCCTATGCCGAATTCCTCGACTGGGATGTGATCAAAGGCGTGTTCAGGCTGGATGTGTTCACTTCCATGAAAAAGCACATCCGCAAATATTTCCGGCATCCGCTGCTGCTGCAGTTGCTTGAATTTCCCGTACTTTTCCTGGGTGCGCTTCCGGAAAACACGCCTGCGCTGTACAGCCTGATGAACTATGCCGATATTGTGGGAGGAACCTGGTATCCGGAAGGCGGCATGTACAGCATTGTAAAAGCCATGTACGACCTGGCTGTGGAGCTGGGGGTACACTTTCATTTCAACGAGAATGTGTACAAGATCATACTCAGCAATGGCAAGGCCACGGCGGTGCAGAGCGAATCGCTTATACCAGGCCGGCAGAAAAAGTTCAATGAATACCAGGCGGACGCTGTGATCGGCGGGGCGGATTACCATTTTATCGAAACGGCGCTGTTGCCAAAGAACGCCCGGTCGTATTCGGAAAAATACTGGAACAAAAGAGTAATGGCGCCATCGTGCCTCCTGTATTATGTTGGCCTTAACAAGCGGTTGGAAAATGTACGGCACCATTCCCTTTTTTTTGATGTACCTTTTTACAAGCATGCCGAAGAAATATACGGATCGCCGCAATGGCCCAGCGAGCCCCTGTTCTACGTAAGCACCACATCGGTGACCGATGAAACAGTGGCGCCCGAAGGCCATGAGAACCTGTTCTTTCTGATACCGGTGGCTGCGGGGCTCAACAACGACGACGAAACGCTCCGCAATGTTTATTTCGATGCCATCATTGCACGCATGGAAAAACTGACCGGCCAGCACATACGCGACTCCATCGTATACCGGCATACTTTCTCTGGCCGCGATTTTGTATATGAATACAATTCATTCAGGGGAAATGCCTATGGCCTCGCCAATACCCTGATGCAGACCGCCGTGATGAAGCCCTCGTGCCGCAGTAAAAAGGTCCGCAATCTTTTTTACACCGGCCAACTAACGGTACCAGGCCCCGGTGTTCCACCCTCGCTGATCAGCGGTGAAGTGGTGGCAGGTGAAGTGATTAAACATTTCGGTTAGCCTAAGCAGATTGTTGATGCGATAGAAAAAACTTGGAGAGAAAAGCTGAACAAAAAGTTTACGGTTTTTACGGTCGCTGCATTTTTGAGAAAGAGGTTCAACCAATATCCAAAGAAGTTGTTAGGAAAAAATCAGATGCGCCCTTCAGGGCATCAACATGATATTTTAAACTCATACAGTATGATGGAATTGTTTCACAGGGTCAGCCAGCAATGCAGCAGGATCACGACGGAAGGGTACAGCACATCTTTTTCTTCCGCCATTCATTTATTGCACGCCGACCTGAGAAAACCCATCTACAACATTTACGGTTTTGTGCGGTTTGCAGACGAGATCGTAGACACTTTTCATGACTACGACAAGGCTGCCCTGCTTGCCCAGTTTAAGCAGGAAACCTACGACAGCATCAGCCGCGGATTGAGCCTCAACCCCATCCTGCACAGCTTTCAGCTCACGGTGAACAAATATGGTATAGAGCACGACCTGATCGAAGCTTTTTTCAAAAGCATGGAAATGGACCTGCAGAAAACGGTGTACAGCGACCAGGAATACAATGATTATATCTATGGCTCCGCGGAAGTGGTGGGCCTTATGTGCCTCTGCATCTTCTGTGAAGGCAACAAAGATCTTTGCAGCAAGCTGAAAGCTTCCGCCCGCTCGCTCGGCGCCGCTTTCCAGAAAGTGAACTTCCTGCGCGACGTACGATCCGATTTCAACGGCCTCAACCGCGTTTACTTCCCGGGATGCGATTTTAACAATTTCACCAACGGAGAAAAACAGGAGATCGAGGAAAACATCCAGCAGGACTTCGACGAAGCCTATGCCGGCATCATGAAACTGCCTATCAAAGCACGTTTCGGCGTGTATGTAGCCTACAAATATTACCTCTCTTTGTTTCATAAGATCAAGCGGATGCAGCCTTCGCGCATCCTTGAGGAGCGCATCCGGATACCCAATTACAGGAAAGCGCTTATTATCATGCGGGCGGGTGTAAAAAATCAGTTACATTTAATCTGATCTGGATTTACTTTGACCCCGGCATTCCGATTTCATCATTAACTCAATCACCTTGACCGAAGTAGTTCTGGTAAACGAAGCAGATGAGCCTGTAGGCATCATGGAGAAAATGGCAGCCCACCGCAATGCGGTGTTGCACAGGGCTTTCAGCGTTTTTATTTTTAACCGCAAAGGAGAAATGCTGCTGCAGCAGCGGGCACTCAAAAAATATCACAGCGGCGGCCTCTGGACGAATGCCTGCTGCAGTCACCCCAGGCCCGGAGAAGATACGCTCGATGCGGCCCGGCGGCGCCTGACCGAAGAGATGGGTTTCGACACGCCCCTTGCAAAGATCTTCGACTTCGTGTACCGGTCGGAGTTTGACAACGGCCTCACCGAATATGAATACGATCATGTATACACCGGCCTCTTTGAAGGCGCCATCTTCCCAGACCGGGAAGAAGTACATGATTACTGTTTTAAAAGCATGCGTGAGATAGAAGCTTCGCTGCACAGCCACGGACAGAAATATACGGCGTGGTTTCACATTGCATTTCCCCTTGTTAAAAAATGGGCCGAACAGGAACTGGAGCAGCAGCTGAAAGCAGATGCGCAGCAGGTGTAACCTTTTTCCGTTTTGTTTGTAATTCCAACTAGATGAACTGGCTACTTTATACCGGCATTGTAACAGGCGTTTTCCTCCTCATGGAAGGCATCACCTGGCTCACGCACAGATATGTGATGCATGGTTTTCTCTGGTACCTGCATGAAGACCATCACAACAAAAGACCCGGCTTTTTTGAAAAGAACGACGCTTTCTTTGTCATCTTCGCCATTCCAAGCTTCCTGAGCATCCTCGTCGGCACGCTGGTTCCCATCTACTGGCTGCAGGCCATCGGGTTTGGCGTGATGGCGTACGGGTTCGCCTATTTCCTGGTGCACGATATCATCATCCACCAGCGCTTCAGGCTCCTCACGCGCAGCCAGAACACGTATGTGCGCACCATCCGCTGGGCACACAAGATGCACCACAAACACCTGGGCAAGGAAGAAGGCGAATCGTTCGGTATGCTGATGGTACACAAAAAATACTGGGAAAAGATCAGGAAAGACAGAAGCAGGACCGCCGTTCAGCAGGGTCTTTCCACCCGATAAACCGCCCTTTTCCCCATGGGTACCCTTCCTGAATATGACTATGTAATCGCAGGTGCAGGTGCAGCCGGACTCAGTTTGCTCACAAGAATGATCCGGTCTGGAAAATTCAGCGACAAAAAAATATTGCTGGCCGACCGTGCCCCCAAAACCCGCAACGACCGCACATGGTGCTTTTGGGAAATGGGGGAAGGCTATTTCGAAAGCATCGTATACAAAAGCTGGCAGCAACTCCATTTTCACAGTTCCACCCACTCCAAACTTTTTGATACCGCTCCCTACCGTTACAAGATGATAAGGGGCGTCGATTTTTACGAGCACTGCTTCCGGATCATTGCAGCACAGAAGAACGTCACCGTAGAATGGGGTGATATAACGGACATGGACAGCGGGAACGGCAATACCTGGCTCGCGGTGAATGGCCGGAGGATCACCGCGGAGTTTATTTTCAGCAGCATTGTTCCTCCCCTTGTTCCCGAAAAAGGAAAGCATTACCTGCAGCAGCATTTCAAGGGCTGGATCGTGGAAACGGAAACCCCGGTTTTCAACGCGGAAGAGGCAACCCTGATGGATTTCAGGGTAAGCCAGCAGCAGGGCACCACCTTCGTGTATGTGATGCCGTTCTCCCCTACCCGCGCCCTGATCGAATACACGCTGTTCACACGAGATCTGCTCGAGCAGTCGCAGTACGATGACGGGCTCAGACAATACATCCACGATCACCTGAAGGTAAATTACCGGATCACGGAAACGGAATTCGGGGTGATACCGATGACCAACCACCGCTTTCCTGCGCGCCGGTCGAACATCATCTACCTGGGTACCGCGGGCGGACAAACGAAGCCTTCCAGCGGCTATACCTTCCGGTTCATCCAGAAACAGGCGGAAGCCCTCCTGCAATCCCTGGCGGATGGATCGGTCGCATATCTTCCCGCTCCTTCCGGGAAATATCATTTCTACGACAGCGTGTTGCTGAATGTGCTGGCTACGTGTAAAGCATCCGGCGCAGCTGTTTTCTCTGATCTTTTTGCCCGCAATCCCACCAGCCGCATCTTTCGCTTTCTCGACAACGAATCCACCCTTTCAGAAGATATCTCCCTTATTTCCACGCTGCCCGTATGGCCTTTCATGAAAGCCGGCATACAGGAGTTGTTGTAGGCTTGCAATGCCTCTTTGTTTTGACATTCCGGGCAGACAACAGATTTGCCCCCCAGCCCTTTTGTATTATTTTAATTAACCATGACAGAAGCTGCGCTCCCTACCGGACTGATATACACTGCCCGAATTGCCAGGCCACCTATGCGCCCGGTACCTATTTCTGTCCGAACGGCGGCCAGAACACACATTCGCACCGGATGCCCATCAGGTACTTCATCATGGAATTTCTGGAAGGCACCCCGCATTTACCTGGTCGTTTCGGTGAGAACGGCTTTTAATAAAAGATGGCTGAAAGCAGTGCTGCAATCAGGGCTGCTCATCGTCTCCTATTCTATCGTATTCGGCATGGTATTCATCCTGGCCATCCTTGGCAGCATCATCATGTGAACCCAAAATAAAAATACCATTTAAGGGAGTTTTAACATCAGGTTTTTGATCCAACTTGTCAAGCTAATAAACCATTTGCATGAAAAGAATTTTAGCGTGCTTGTTGCTCGTTTGCAGTATTCAGGTTGTTCAGGCGCAGATTGAAAAAGGGAAAGTGTTGCTGGGCGGGCAGTTTGCGTATACCAGTTCCCATACAAAAAATGTTAACATTGTTCCGCCCGACTATATGACCAGCTCCGGGGCCTACCATATCATCGCAGGCATGGCAGTAAAACAAAATGGGGCATTGGGAGTTGACTTCTCTTACTTGCCGGTCCATTTTGGCAACTACTTTGCGAATGGGGCTCTTACCAACGACAGAAAACTCCGGAATTACAGGGCCAGTATTTTTTACAAACAATATCAAAAACTAGCCGGAAAGTTTTATGTGTTTGGTCAGGGCAATATCGGGTACACCCGATTGCATCAATTCGATGAAACACTCTCCGGGAATAAGTTGGATCTATACGATGAAACGGGTGGTTTCATTGCCATCACACCGGGTATTTCATATAACCTCTTTAAAAAATTTCAGGTAGAATTAAGGACAGCCAATCTTCTTTTCTTTTCCTTTAATCATACCAGTAATAAACAAAACCGGTTTTCCGTAAGCACCGGCTTGCAGGATATCAACCTAGGAGACCTGAGAATCGGCTTCAGTTTTATATTATGATCTTTCGGCTGGCAACGGGAGCTGACTTCCGGTTGAAAGATACTTGGTTGGAATAGGGAACAATATTCGGAACGGTTCAGTAACTTTCCGTTCCAATCTATCTACCATGCAAAAAACATTGCGCTGCTTCTTCCTGTTGTCGGGAGTTGTGGTGATTCTTGCAGCTTTCCGTTACGGACATACAGCAACCGTAGCGAACATGATCCTCCTTAAAAATGCCACCCTCATAGACGGCAACGGCGGAGCGCCGCTTGAACATACCGATCTGCTGATACAGGACAACCTCATTGCAGCTGTGGGCCCGAACCTGCGTGCCGCCGGTGCACAGGAGATCGACCTCAGCGGGAAAACGGTAATGCCGTCGCTCATCAGCGCGCATGTGCATATCGGCACCCTTAAAGGCACCGCCACCACCGGCGCCAATTACACCCGCGACAACATCCTGCGGCAACTGAAAAAATATGAGACCTATGGCGTTAACACGATCCAGGTGATGGGTACCGACCGGCCGATGCTGTTCCAAACCGGTCTGCGCGATTCATCGCTGGCGGGGCAACTTCCCGGTGCGCGCCTGTTCTCGGCCGGCTATGGCTTCGGCACGCCGCAGGGTGGTCCGCCTGTTGAAATGGGAATGGACCAGGTGTTCCGGCCCGCCAGTGCCGCTGACGTACCGGCGGAGATGGACACTCTGGCAAAGCTCCACCCTTCGGTAGTGAAGATGTGGATCGATGATTTCGGCGGCCGGTTCAAAAAGATGGATCCTGCCATCTACAAAACTATTATCATGCAGGCCCACCGGCATGGCCTTCGCGTGGCGGCCCATGTCTATTACCTGTCGGATGCCCGCCAGCTCGTTGCCGACGGGCTCGACCTGTTTGCGCACAGCATCCGCGACAGCGTGATCGACGATGGGCTGGTGCAGCAGATGAAGGCGAAGGGGATGGCCTACATACCCACCCTGTCGCTCGATGAATTTTCGTATATCTATGCCCGTAAGCCCGAGTGGATCGACGACGCGTTTTTCAAAGCCTCGCTGGAACCGGGCGTGTATGAAATGATCACCTCTGAAAAATACCAGAACGACTTGAAGAATTCACCTGCCTACGCCAAGAACGTGAAAGCGTTTGAGACCGCGCTGCAGAACCTGAAAAAGATCCATGCCGCCGGCATCCTGGTTGCGCTGGGTACAGATTCGGGCGCCACCCCCGTGCGCGCGCAGGGCTTCTCCGAGCACCTCGAGCTGCAGCTGATGGTGCAGGCCGGCCTCACCCCATTGCAGGCCATCACAGCCGCCACCCGCAACTCCGCACAGGTACTGAAGATCGGCAAAAACTACGGCACCCTCGAAAAAGGAAAGAGTGCCGACCTGCTCATCCTCAGCGCCAACCCGGACCAAGACATCCGCAACACCCGCAAGATCGAAGCAGTGTACAAAGCCGGGAAGAGGGTGAGCAAGGGGCCGCTGGAGTGAGTGTCTGAACCTGGATCGATGAGATTTTAAAGATTATCCTGGCAGCGACTTTGATTTTAGTCATCCATTCCCACCATAATCAGAAAAATCCTTTAATTCCGGGTTCAGACAATTGTCTCTCACTGTCATCCTTCAACGCTACGCCCGACAATCTTCTCGCGAAAGCCTGCTGGACCAGATAAAAAATTTTAATGGCGGCTGCCTGGTAACCCAGTCCGGCGGGGCGGATGTTGGAAACGCAGTTGCGGGATTCGTCGGTGAGGCCCGGTTGCGGATTATAGGTGAGATAGGCGCCCAGGCTGTCTGCGGCGGTCAGGCCCGGGCGTTCGCCGATCAGCATGAGGGCCAGCCGCGCCTGCAACAGGGCTGCTATGGGGTCCGCAATGGCCACCCGTCCCTGTTCTGTGATGCAGATGGGCGCCAGTGAGTACCGGACCTGCTGCAACATCGGAACAAGCTCCTGTAACAAGGGCACGGCATGGCTGTTGACGGCATCGGCGGACAGTCCGTCGGCGATCACAATGCATACATCGCTGCCCGCCACCCGATCTCGAAGCGAGCGGCAGGCTGCCTCATCGGGCAGCCTGCCAAGGTCGGGCCGCTGCAGGTACTGATGCCGGTTCAGCGCCTGGCTATGAAGCCACACCGCATCAAGCTGCAATGCATCCAGTGCGGCTGCCAACGCTTCCCTGTCCAGCACAGAATACACGGCATCCCGGGCATGTGCATGCGCCATCCGGAAGGCCAGGTTTTCACGCAGCGGAATGCCCGTACCGGCGCGGCCGATCGCAATGCGCGCATCGGTGAACTTCTTTAATGACTGCCATGGGTCTTTTTCTTCCATCATCCGGATTATATGATTACCTGATATAGCCGAGCAGCTTATTTGCGGCACTGTGAGGCAACAGGTTGCCTGCCTCATCCGTAATGCCCTGCCCTGCCAGCCACGCCTCAAACTCGGGCGCAGGTTTCAGTCCCAGCACCTTGCGGATATACAGGGCATCGTGAAACGAGGTCGACTGATAGTTCAGCATGATATCATCGGAGCCCGGGATGCCCATCACGAAATTGCAGCCGGCCACGCCGAGCAGCGTCAGCAGGTTGTCCATATCATCCTGGTCGGCCTCCGCATGATTGGTATAGCACACATCCACCCCCATGGGCAGCCCCAGCAGCTTACCGCAGAAATGGTCTTCCAGTCCGGCCCGGATGATCTGCTTTCCGTCGTACAGGTATTCGGGACCGATAAAACCCACCACCGTATTCACCAGCAGCGGATGATAGCGTCTGGCCACCGCGTAGGCCCTTGCTTCACAGGTCTGCTGGTCTACGCCAAAGTGGGCGCCGGCCGACAAGGCGCTGCCCTGACCCGTTTCAAAGTACATGACATTGGTGCCGATCGTGCCGCGCTTCAATTGGAGGGTGGCGTCACAGGCTTCATCGAGCAGAGACAGGCTGATGCCAAAGCTCCGGTTGGTCTTTTCGGTGCCGCCGACAGACTGGAAACAAAGATCCACCGGCGCACCTTTTTGGATGAGCCCGAGGGTGGTCGACACATGGCAGAGCACGCACGACTGGGCCGGTATGTTGAACTGCCCGCGCATGGCATCAAGCAGGTGCAGCAGGCGGGCCACAGCGGCCGGACTGTCGGTTGCGGGGTTGATGCCGATCACCGCGTCGCCGCTGCCGTAGAGCAGGCCGTCTACGATGCTGGCAGCGATCCCCTTTGGATCGTCGGTGGGATGATTCGGCTGCAGGCGGGTGGAGAACCTGCCTTTCAGTCCGATCGTGTTGCGGAATTTCGTGACCACCGTACACTTTTTTGCCACTGCTACCAGGTCCTGGTTGCGCATCAGCTTCGATACGGCAGCCACCATCTCCGGTGTCAGGCCCCATTTCAGCCCTTCGAGCGCGGCTGTATCCGCTTCGTCGCGCAACAGCCAGTCGCGGAACCCGCCGGTAGTAAGCGAGGCTACGCGCTCAAAAGCCTTCTCATCATGACTGTCGATGATGAGGCGGGTCACTTCATCTTCTTCGTAAGGAATGATGGCTTCCTGCAAAAAAGTTTTCAACGGAACGTCTGCCAGCACCATCTGGGCGGCCACCCGTTCTTCGTAGCTGCTGGCGGCAATGCCCGCCAGCGCATCGCCCGAACGAAAAGGCGTTGCCTTTGCAAGCAACTCTTTCAGATCTGCAAACCGGTAGCTCCTGTTCCGGATCGTATGGTGGTAGGCCATGTGTTAATCTTGTGGGTTGATCACTGCCTCCTTTTCCAGCAGCAAGTCGCCCGTGATGGTACGGTTATGCCTGCCCGTGAGGAAGAAGATGCCGGTTGCGATGGCCAGACCGGTGAAGAAAATATAGCTGACCGTTATGTTATACCAGATGATGGCTACCAGGCAGACCATCGAAATGGTGAGGGCGATGAAGGGAAACACCGGGTAAAACGGTGACCGGAAAGGCCGTTCCAGTAAAGGCTCTTTGCGACGCAGGACGAACAGGCTGATCATACTCATGATATACATCAGCACCGCGCCCATCACCGACAATACGATCACCTGGCTGGTGGTGCCGGTGAGCAGCGCGGCAAAGCTCACGAACCCGCCTGCCACGATGGCTCGGTGCGGGGTGCGGAACCGGCGATTCACCTTGGCCAGCATCTGCGGCAGGTAGCCGCTTCGGGCCATTGCATATACCTGCCTCGACGAGGCCAGTATGGTGCCGTGAAAAGAGGCGATCAGTCCGAACAGCCCGATGCTTGCAAACACCTTGGTGAGCCCGTTGCCGGGGCCGAGCACTACCGCTATAGCTTCCGGTAACGGATAGTCGATGTTGCTGAGCCTCTGCCAGTCGGTGATGCCACCGGTGAGGATCATCACACCCAGCGCAAGGAACATCAGCGTGGTCAGACCGGAAATGTATCCCTGGGGAATATTCCTGGCCGGGTCTTTTACTTCTTCCGCCACCATAGCCACCCCTTCGATGGCCAGGTAAAACCAGACGGCGTAGGGCAGGGCGGCAAAAACGCCCTGCCAGCCAAACGGCATCGGGTTGTGCAGGTAGTTCGCTGCTTTGAAATGCGGACCGATAACACCCATGAACAACAGCAACTCGGCGACCGCCAGTACGGTGATACATACAGAAAATGCCGCAGACTCTTTTATACCCGATATGTTGATCGCAATAAAAACCACGTTAAAAAATACGGCCGATGCTACTACCGGAATGGAAGGATACAGAAAATGGAGATAGCTGCCCAACGCAAAGGCAATAGCCGGCGTAGCCAGCAGGAAATCCACCAGCGTTGCATAGCCGGCAATAAGTCCACCCAAAGGACCGAGGGCGCGGTAAGCGTAGGCAAACGCTCCGCCGGCATGCGGTATGGATGTGGTAAGCTCGGTAAAGCTGAAGATGAAGGTCACGTACATGACCGTAATAAGAAGGGTGGCCAGCAGGAAACCAACCGTGCCGGCCACACCCCATCCATAGTTCCAGCCAAAGTATTCACCCGATATCACGAGGCCCACGGCGATGGCCCACAGATGAATGGGCCGCAGGGTCCGTTTGAGCGTTTGGGCTGGAGGATTGATCATAGAACAAATTACCGGGAATTTTCATCATATGATGCAAAAATATTACAGCATGATTTCCGTCTCCGGCCTGTGAATCACACCCGCGGAAAGCAGCAGTGCTTCGAACTTAAAACCCCTTCATCGTACCCGGATCCGCTTTGTCGGGATTCAGCACCGCCTTCACATAATTGTTCATGTTGAAATACTTCTTCGCGGTTTTCTGCAGGTCATCCACCGTTAAAGCATTCAGTTTATTTCCATATTCCAGGATCCACGCAGGGTCGGTCTTTTCAATAAAGGCCCCGCTGAGTACGCGCAGCCAGTAGGTATTTTGTTTTAACTGGTCTTCATTCTGTTTCTTCAGCGTTTCTTTTACTTTATCCAGGTCTTTCTGACTAACCCCATTGTCGCGGGCCCTCTTCACAAGGTCAAAAAATGCCGTGGTAAGCTTGTCAACGTTCTCGGGACCGCAGGGGAGATAGGTACTGATGGTATAATGACCGTAGGGTCTGTTCACGATACCTCCGCTCACGCTGCCTGTATAGATGCCGCTCATTTCTTCGCGCAGCTTATCCACTATCTGGATATTCAGCACATCGAGCAGAGCCCTGATCTTGAGGTTTTCTTCGTGGCTGAACGGCGCATCTCCTGAAAAGATGATGTTCACCATGCTTTGCTTGGCCGCGCCCTTGTTGATGGTCGCTTCCACCACACCTTTCACCGGCCGCAGTCCTTCATCTTTGAATTGATTTTCTTTTTGTTTTGCCGGAAGGCTGGCCAGGTAGGTTTCCAGCAGGGGCCTGGCTTTTTCGGGCTCGATGTTTCCTACAATCGTGAAATGCATTCCGTAGAGGTTACTGTACACTTCTTTGTAGATACTGAAAGACCTGTCGAGGTTCAGCTGGTCGAAATCTGATACCTTCGGAATGTTTGTCGCCCAGGGGTTGTTGTTGTAAATGATCTTGTTGAGGGTATCGGAGAAGAAAATCTGGGGGTTGGCCCGGATGTTTTCGATCGAGCCTTTCTGCGTGTTTACAAACGACTGAAAAAGCTGTGCATCTTTGCGGGGAGCGGTGAGATACAGGTTGACGAGTTGCAGGAAAGTAACAAAATCCTTCACGCTGCATGAACCTTCTATTCCTTCATCATAGGCATTGATGTAGGGATGTGTATCGACCGTTTTGCCCGACAAGAATTTGTTCAGGTCGAGCGGGTTCATATCTTTCACACCCATCATACGCACTATGGTTGCCGCGTACTGCGCATTTGACTTGTCTGCCAGTCCGTACTTTCGGCTGCCGCCCCATCTCCAGCCGTCCATCCGGATCTCGTCGTTCTTGAAATTGGTCGGCCTGATAGTTACCGTGATGCCATTGCTCAGCGTGAGGTCTGTTGTTCCCAGCGTTGCATTCGTAGTTTGTTTGGTCACCTTGCCCGGTGTGGGCAGTTTGTCCATAAGAGAACTGGCGATCATTTTTTCGTGGTAAGGCCTGGCCGGTATATCGTGCGCTGCAGCCAGCAGGTTCATCAGTTCGGCATCGGATGGAAGCTGCCCCCGGTTTTTTTCGGGTGCCATCAGCAGGGCGAATTTCCCTTGGGTGTTTTCCATCTTTTTCGAAAAAGCGTTTACTTCCTCAAGCGTGATAGTCGGTAATACCTGTTTGACAAATGCAAACTGGTCTTCAATGCTCACCACCGGTTTTTGCTCGAGGTAATTTTCCACATAGTCGTTCACAAAGCGGGCCGATTCCATTTTATCCTTGTTGGTAAAGGCGTTGGTAACCTGGTTCAGGAGGCTGCTTTTTGCCCGTTCCAGTTCGGTTGAAAGGAACCCGTATTTTTTCACGCTTTCCATAACGCTCACCATAGAATCTATGGCTTGCTTAGCCGGCTGTTTGTCGCTGATGCTGGCATAGGAAACAAACGTCCTGTATCCGCGGATAAAATCTTCGAAAGCAGTGCCTCCGTACAAAAAAGGGGGCTCAGGCAACTGTCTGAACTCGCTGTACCGCCCATTGATCAATCCATTGAACAGGTTCTCGATGATGGTCACACGGTAGTCGGCCCAGGTGCTGACCTGTTTGGCAGGCTCTATGAAATTGAATATCTCCAGCACGTTCCCGGTTTGTTCCTTGTCGGTCAGTACCATGCCCCGGTTTTGTTTCCGTTCGGCAATCGGTATCACAGAAGGACGCGGAGTTTCCTGTCCGGGATTTTGTAACCCGCTGAAATGTTTTATGATCTCCTGTTCAGCCAGGGCGGGGTCCAGATCTCCCACCACTACAACCGCCATCAGGTCCGGACGGTACCAGGTTTTATAGAACCGGACCAGCGCATCCGTTGGCGTGTTCTGTACAATGCTGTCGATGCCGATGGGAAGCCTGGAAGAGTAGAGTGAGTTGTTGAACAGCTCGGGGTAATATTTATTTCCCATCCGTTCAAAGGCGCCTTTTCCCAGCCGCGATTCTTCGAGCACCACCAGCCGTTCCTTGTTGATCTCTGCAGTGTCGAGCGTCGCATTGCCGGCCCAGTCGGCCAGGATGGTAAAGCCGGTGTCTATCTTGCCGGGTGCGTCGGCGGGAATCGGAAGAATGTAAACCGTTTCGTCAAAACCGGTATAGGCATTCAGATCCGCCCCGAATTTTACTCCGATCGATTGAAGGTAACTGACCAGTTCATTTTTTTGAAAATGCTTCCCGCCATTGAAATTCATATGCTCCATCAGATGGGCCAGCCCCTGCTGGTCGGGCTGTTCGAGTACAGAGCCAGCATTCACTACCAGCCGCAGCTGCACCTTCTTCTCCGGTTTGTCGTTCTTTCTGATGTAATAGATGAGCCCGTTCGGAAGCCTTCCCGTTTTAACGGCGGGGTCCTGTTGAATTTTGCCGGAAAGGCTGAACTGGGAGAAGCTGCGGTATTGGCAAAGCAATCCGCACAGCAGCAAGGTGGCAGCGTAAGCAGTCGGTTTCATAAATTTATAATTGGTTATGGGGTATTATAAATTTACAGGTTCCCGCTAACTTCCTGAAATTAAAATAAGGTCGGCCGCTGCCTTTGCGCGTCTCAGCCCTTATCCTTGTATTTGAAATGGCATACCAGCATGGCGATGTCGAGTGCAAGGGAAAGTATGTTGGTGGAGATGATGGCCACGTCTTTTTTTGCAATCCCGTAATAGATCCACAGCGCGTTGCCTGAAAGCATCACCACAAACATAAAGATGGAGATATCCTGCGTCTTCTTTGTCTTGATGGTTTTCACCAGTTGCGGTATGGTGGCAGAAGAAGTACACAAGCCCGCTACAAGTCCTAGCACACTAATAAACTCCATGACCGTTTCAATTTTAATGATGATCCTTTGCGTTGTTTGCGGATCTGTATGGTGGTTAGAAAGAAAAAAAGATTAAACAGTCGTGCCGCCGGTTTTCGGACAGGAACAGCGAAAAATGCCACTCTTACCGGAGTAAAACAAAAGGCATTCGCGGTATGCGGCAACCGGCTGTTGCCGCATACCGCGAATGCCGTACATGTTGGGGAGATTTTTCTATGCTCCTTTAACAGATAAACCTGAACCTACTCTTCTTCCGGCTCCGGTCCGCGGTAATTGCCGGCCATCAACCCTTTTATCTGCACCGGTTTACCTTCGCGGGCCGACTGGTAAATGGCTTCCATGATGATATGATCCTGCAGGCCTTCTTCACCCGGTGTAAAGGGCTTTTTGTTGTCGATAACGCAGCCCGAGAAATGATCGATCTCCGTAGCGAACTGGTTCTTCTCTGCCAGCCCGATGTCTTCCTTGCGCTCGATCTTTCCTTCTGCCCTGGCACTGTTCAGCTTTTGTCCGTGGTAGCTGAACGCCTGGTCTATGTTGAGCCAGCCTTTCTCGCACATGGTGCGGTAGCGGCGGGTTTCATGAACATTGTAGTCGGAGGTACAACTGGCAACAACGCCGCTCGGAAACCGCATCTGCCATGAGATCAGCTCTTCCACTTCCGTGAAAAGCGGGTTGCCGGGCGTGCTGTATTTATAGGCAAATACTTCCATGGGTTCTTCCCCCAGAACGAAACGCGCCGTGTTCAGGCAATAGAGCCCGATATCGGGCAGGGAGCCGCCGCCGGCCAGGGCCAGCTTGTGCCGCCAGTGCTGCGGGTTGGCGCTGCTTTGCGAATTGCAGGCCTCCAGCAGTTTTGGGTTGCCGAATACTTTCTGCTGCACCATTTCGCGGAGCTTGCGGTTATGCGGCTCGTACTGGATGCGATAGGCAACCATCAGCTTTACTCCGGCTTTATTGCAGGCATCGATCATGTCGCGGCATTCCTGCGCAGAGATGGACATCGGCTTTTCACATAGAATATGCTTGCCCGCTTTTGCGCCGCGGATCACATACTCCTTGTGGAGGCTGTTGGGCAGTACGATGTAGATCACATCCACTTCCTTGTTGTTGCGGATCTGGTCGTAGGTTTGATAGCTGTAGCAGTTCTCCGGTTTTACGCCGTACTGCGCAGCCACTTTTTTCATCTTGTCGGGACTGCCGCTGACCAGCGCCGTGAGCTTTGATTTCTTGCAGGTCGACAAAGCAGGCAGGATCTCTTCCAGAGCCAGGTGCCCCAGCCCTACTACGGCATAGCGTACGCGGTTATCGGGAGGCATGGGAGTAGGCGTAGGCCCTGATTGCTGGTCTACATCCGATTTCCATTTCTCCAGTACGATCGGGTCGGTGAGTCCGGGCGGTACCTGGGCTGGTGGCGAGGTTGTCTTTGGCGCTACCTGCGCATAAACATCATCACCTGCAACACCGCTGATGGCCAGTCCGGCAGCACCGGCGGTGAGTGATTTACCCGTGAGAGATAAAAATTCTTTGCGGCTGATACCGGCCGGGCCACTTCCTGGTACCGAAATGTTTTTTTCTTCCATGAAATATGTTGTTTTGCTTTGCGCCGGCCACGCCGCCGCGTACATGATAAAATTCAGGCAGACTGTATGAAACGCCGGCGCCGGAGCGCCGGATCAACAGATCGCATGCGGGATCATGTATAAAAGAATCGTTCCAGACAACCGCTGCTTTAGAGTAGCACAGTGGCAGGTTTTTGTTGCTAGGCAAGGAAGGCATGGACGGCACAAAAAAAGGGAGGCCGCTTGTTGCCTGGCTCCCTTTTTAAGCAAAATAAACGGCGGACCGGTATATTTGCAGCAGCAGGCACTTACGCTGCCTGCCATCAATACCACGATATGATCAAGCCCGTTATCTTCTTCTGCAGCATGCTGCTGGCCCTTGCTTCTGTCCCGGGATTTGCACAAAAGGCCAGCGTCGCCGTACCGGATTTTGAAAAAGGCATCTCTGCCAACGGCATCCAGATACTGGATGTGCGCACGAGGGCCGAGTTCGACAGCGGTCACCTCCGCAATGCCTTCCTGGCGGACTGGACGAACAAGGATAATTTTCAGAAGCAGGTAGTGGGGCTCGATAAAAACAAACCGGTGTACACCTATTGCAAAGGAGGCGTACGAAGCAGTGCGGCGGCAGCCTGGTTGAAGGAGAACGGTTTTACAGAAGTGTATAGCCTGGATGGCGGCATCCGGGCCTGGCAGCAGCAGAACAAACCGGTGGAAGAAGCACCGGTAGTAAAGCAGATCTCGCAGGAGGAATTTTTCGCCGACAGCATCCCTACCGACCAGACGGTGCTGGTGGATATCAGTGCAGTATGGTGCGCCCCCTGCAAAGGGATGGAAGCCATGATCCGCGACCTGCAGCAGTCGGCCACCAGCACTTTCAAGCTGGTGCAAATAGACGGCGGCGAGCAGGAAAGCCTTGCGAAAGAATTACATGCAACCAATTTTCCCACTCTCATTGTGTACAAGAACGGGAAGGAAGTATGGCGAAAAGAAGGCGTGGCGGATAAGAAAGACCTGCAGGCGGCGATGCAGTAATGAGCCGAAATATTATAAAAAATGGAGCCCCGTGCAAGAGGCGGCACCCCGTTTCAGTATCAATCTTTGCCGCAGGCTATTTCATGATCACCGAACCGGCTGCCAGCCCTATCACATCTTCTGCCGCACCCACGCAAACATCATACACACCCGGCTGTGAGCTGATCCACCTGCGCAGAAAGAATGCGCCGAAAGTACCGGCCAGCGCTGCAACAGCCCCCACAACGGCGCCTTCGATCACTTTCTGATTCGTTGCTTTCGCCACCACGGCTCCGGCAAAAGCTCCTGAACCGAGCCGGCCGAATATCTGTGGTACCGCCGTGCGGTCAGGCGCCGTCGGACTTTTATCTCCTATAATTTCCATTGCGGCGAGTCCTTTTGTTACATAGGATGCGGCCGGGGTTTGTATCCAGTTAAAGCGTGACTTGCCAACCAGCGAGTTCTTTTTCTTATTCAGAGAATGACTGACCAGGGCCGGGGCAAAAGTAGCCCGCAAGCCGGCAACCAGTCCGATGCCGATGATCTTTTTGAGTGCTTTATTTCTCCTGACGCGGGCAGCTTCTCTCTGAGCCTGCTCCTTTAGCTGTTTTTTGGTAGGCATACGATAGATTAGGGTGAAACAAGTTTTCTCCGGACGGTGTTACAGACCATGCTGTACAGACCGGATTGCATCATCACAGCAGCGATAATTATGCCACCCGGCTGGATTACAGCGGCCGGCATCGCACCTGCCCGGAGACAGAAAAGAAGAAAAAGAGGCTAAAAGATCATGCTTCCGTATAGTCACTGAGCTGAAATTTTCTGCTGTTCCTGCGGTCTTGCAAAATTTTAAGGATGGCAAAAGTCACGAGCACAGCGCCCGCCACGTTAATGATCTGATACTTGTTGGCCACGATCCGCTGCCCTACTTTCTTCCATACGGTACCAGGTGAGGGAACATTGTTTAACAACGACACAGTCAGGCTTCTTGCAGGATTTTTCATTGATCTGATTTATTATTTTCTGTTCGGCGGCATTACATGAGAATGACAGACCAAACTTTTATGTGACAACTGCTTTTGCATTTACAACATTTACAGGATCACTTGTTTGCATCCGCTCGGGCAGGCGACTGTTCTGACACGCATCTGTTATTCTGTAGTTCAGCCACAAAGTTGCTTTGATAAAAACATGTTACAATATTTATGCCCCCGGAACAAAGCGGTAACCGCTGCTGCGCCGGTGCATGCCGGTTGATATGAAGGCCGGGCATTTTGAAACACCGTTTTCCGCAAACGGGTTATCATGGCAATATTTGGTGCGTCAAACCGTTTACCCAGCTTGTAAACCCTAAAAAATCCTTATGAAAAAGATTGTTCCTTTCCTCTTATCAGCTACGGTATTATTTTCTGCCTGTTCGAAAGATGACAAGTCGTCCGCATCGGCAGCCATCAGCAGTTCCGTCGACGGCACTACAATAGACTTCAATGTAAATGCGAAAGCGGTCCGGTCACAGACAAGCGGGTTCTATTCTGTTACCATCACCGGCTTTCAAAGCAGCAGTGCATCGAACCAGATCGCGATCGTGCTTACCAGTTCAAGCCCTATTGCCGCAGGCTCATATACCGAGACCGATGCCACCGGACAAAAGCTGAGCTCGGTCAACTTTGTGCAGTCGGGCACACCTTATATCAGCTACATGAGTGCAACCAACCCATCTAAAGTGACCATTTCAAGCATTACCAGCACAGCCGTACAGGGTTCGTTCAGCGGAGATGTTTTCATGGCTACCACCTCCGGTATCTCCACTACTAAAAAAGTAATTACCAAGGGTCAGTTCAACCTGAGCTTTTGACGGAAAAGCACTGCAATACCGGGCCCTCCGCCGAGGAACCTGTAGCCGGGATGGAAGGGGAGTTGAGTTCAGGCTACATTTAAAATACCGCCCTAGGTAAGACCGCATGTAACATGATCTTCAATTGTAGAAAAGCGAACAAGGGTAGACGTTATTGTTGCCTGGTATAGAACGGTGTGGTTTGTTTGAGAAAATAGTCACTCAATCCGCCTTTATCATCGATCTGGATAATGTCGATGAGTGTATTCGGAGGCGACAACTGATAAGCGGTATAACCCGCTTCGTCTGTAATGCTTTGTGTTTCGCCTTCGATGTCGAGTGCAAATATCAGGTGGGGCGGTTCTGCTTCTGATGGGTTGTAGATCCATCCAAGGTAGGCAGCCTGCACGGAAGTTTTTTTTGCAAACAAAGCCTTTAATGAATTCACAATATCGGTGGGGTAGTCGGCAGGCTGGCCGATCTGAACTTCGGTATCCTTCTTTACCGTGATCTTCCGGTGATTGTCGGTCAGGATCGTTCCGTTCAACAAACTCTCCAGTTCGCCGGGCAGTAATTCCTTGCCATAGTCTGAGTAGGGATTGAGTATGAATGTTGCGCCTTTCGCCAGGTTAAAAAGATCTTCCCCTTTCATTTCCAGGTAGGGAACTTCCGTTTTGATGACACCCTTGTCGAATATTTTCGGGGTAGATGTAAACACCGGGATCTTGCCGTCCGGAAGGGTCGCAATGCGAACGTTTGTATCTTCCTCCAGCGTTTGCACACCTGCCGGAAGTGCGGTTTTGTCTGTCAGTACAACAAGTTTCTCGCCGAGCAGATCCCGGTAGAATTCAGCCCTGTGGGCCGGCTCGGTGGAAGCTATCCTTAGTGAAGTTTCCAGCCTGTTTTCCTCCTTCAGGTTGTCAGGGTTAGATGAACCAAGGTTCTTTTTGAAAAGGTTGAAAAATCCCATGTTTGATTCTTTGAATACTGTCTCAGATTACTATTCCCTTGTACGCCTCGATCGTGAGCGCCGCATCAATGTACACAAAAGAAATCGCTCCCGGAAAACATTCGGGATAGGCCATTTCAGCGGAGGAGAACGGGAAGAAAACCATTTTCAGAGGTTGGCCTTCATCCTGCCAGCAAGTATTTGAGCGTCATCACGCCGGCCAGTCCGGTGATGGATATGATGGTTTCCATAAGGGAGAACGAACGGATGATGTCTTTAAGGGAGAGCTGGAAATATTCCTTGAACAGCCAGAAGCCGGTGTCGTTTACATGGGCGAACATCATGCTGCCCGCTCCGATGCTCAGCACCATCAGGTTCGGGTCGACGCCGGTAGCCTGTACGACGGGCACAAAAAATCCGGCCGTGGTGATACCCGCCACGGTGGAGGAACCTACACTTACGCGGATAAAAGCCGCCATCATCCATCCCAGGATATACGGGTGCAGCGACGACGCTGCCATAGAGGCCCCGATCACATCGCTTACCCCTCCTTCCACCAGTATTTGCTTTAATGCCCCGGCTCCGCCAAACACCAGAAACAGCATGGCGACGTCTTTGATAGAGTTGCTGAGCGCTGCCGTAACCTCAGCTATGTTTTTCCCGCGGCGGATGCCAAGCAGATACACTGCCACGAGCAAAGCCACCAGCATACTGATCACCGGCTCACCTATGAATTGTACGGCCGGATGCAAAAACGAAGCTGGCGGAATCATGTTTTCAAGCAGGGTGCAAACACCAATCAATACTACCGGCAGCAGCACCGTCACAAAGCTGACCGTTGCCGAAGGCATGTCTTCTTTTGCAAGCGGCTGGGCAATGAACAATTTGTTGGGCGGGGTATCGATGTTCCGAACCGTTCTTCCGAAAAGCATTCCTCCAAGAAGGATGGCGGGAATGGATATCAGGATGCCGTACCAAAGCGTGAGGCCCATATTGGCATGCAGTTGCTGTACCAGCACCAGCGGCGCCGGATGAGGGGGCAGAAACCCCTGCGTTACCGAAAGGGAAGTAAGTAACGGAAGCCCCAGATAGGTGGCCGGCACGCGGCTTTTATGGGCCACCGTGATCGCGATCGGTGCAAGTAAAATAAATCCGACAGAGTAGAACAGGGGCAGTCCGACCAGAAAACCGGTGACTAGAAACGCCCACCTGAGCCGCTTTGTGCCGAATAGCCTGATCAGCGTATTGGATATGCATTCTGCCGCCCCGCTTTGCGCCACCAGTTTGCCCAGCATAGCGCCGAGGGCAATGATGCCTACGATAGCGCCCAGCGTTTCACCCATCCCCTTCTGGATGGCTGTCACGATCTTTGCAGCCGGTATATGCAACAGCAGTCCGGCGAATACCGACACCAGGAGGAACGACACAAACACATGCACTTTACAGGATGAGATCAAAACAACAAGAAGCAGGATAGAGACAACCGTTATAAGAATGGCCATTGAAGTATCTTTTTTTCCGAATGGGTACGACCCGGATTAGCTGCAAGGCGATCCGCAAACCGGCAGCGTACCCGCAATTCCGGTTCAGTTACATCAATTTACACAATTACTGTTTAACGGCTGTGTTTACTTCTCAGCGGCTACAGACGTTCTCCACTTTGGTTGCTGCGACACTTCTGCAAAAGAAAAGCGGCTTTACAAATTTTTCAATTTATAAAGCCGCTGTATATAAGTAGTTGTAGCCCATGAGGACTACAACACATTTAATCAATACTTTTCGACACTCACACAAATTCACACGAAACACGCGTCCATACTGCATAATTAGTGAACATCCGTGAAGATTGGTGAAAAGCAGTGAATAAAGAAGTTCCCACAAGATTCAGAATTCGTACATTCAAGCTGTTCAAATTATTTTCATCGATGGATGTCTTATTTTACCTGAATCGTGCTGAGCCAGGCAGGCTCACCGGCATGTATGCCCACATACGCTATTCCTCGATCCGCCTGAAGTATTACCTCACGGATAAGATCGACCCTCAGTTCTAGAGCTTGAAAGACCAACAGGCAAAAAAAACCAATCGTTTCCCGGGTTATATGGACTTTAACCTGCGTCTTAGCAGGATCAAGGATAAGATCCTAGACCTTTACCGCACATACAGAAATAGCTATGGTGCCCAGGAACCTAGGCCCGAAGAATTAAAAAGTCTGATCGAGAAGGAGTTGAAAGGGCGGCAGCGGGTAAAGCACATGCATTTCATTCCCTTCTTCGAGGAAATTTTACTGCTTCTATCGCCGGCACCAAAGTGCAGCCTAAATCCGGCAAACCATTTATTCACAATACTACCAAAGGCTACCTGACGGCTATCAATCATCTAAAGGAGTTTGAGCAGCACCGACTGAAAAAAATTTCAATGATCACAAAGTCGCCTTCGACGAGGATCACAATGGGTTTGCCTTGAATTTCCAGTAAGGCGTGATAAGCCGTTACAAGGAAATAGTGGTATGAAAAATCAATCAATATACCAGAAGCCAAAGGTTGTGGTTCTGGTATACCAGCTGTAAAATAAAAAAGCTGTGGCGTGTAATCAAACATAGGCCTTTCATCAACATTCATGAGGAAAGTTTAAACGGTTGCAAGTAGTATTTCTGCTTTCACCAGGGTTTTACAATGCCGGCAGCCCTTCCCATTTGTAGGGCTCTGTCTTGTCTTTCCCATCCGGCCGCCCCTTTGGGCTCCTGATGGTGTATACCGGCCAGTCTTCCAGGTGATTGTTTTGGGAAAAAATTTACCGAATCGTTTTCTTACTCTGTACTCGTACTTAAGTTTTTACCTAGAAGCGTTCGAGATCATGCGCTACAGTTACTTCTCCCTTGAAAAACTTCTCTGCTCCTTCAATGAGTCTTGAGGCCACAGAATCGGTGGGTTGCGGAATCGCCAGGTGTGTAAAAACGAGATGTTGCACACCCGCTGTTGCCGCTAGTTTCGCGGCGCTTTCCTGGTTTAAATGCTGATATTCGAAGTGGAATCCACCTTGCTGCTGACTCGGACCGCCAGTTCCAGCCTGCGCCTGATATCTTTCACTGTCCTGACCGCCTCTACCAACGCGTTGGCTTGGAATGGCTCCCTCTATTGACGAAGCACGGCGCTGAGTCACTTCACAGAAAAGAAGATTTACCTGGTGCATGAGTGTGGCAACAGAATCACTTGGTCCAGTATCCCCCGTATATCCTATTGCGTAGCCCTGACAGTCGAAACGGTAAGAAAGCGATTGAGTGCCATTTTCCTGATGATGTCCCGGTGGGTTATCAAAATGAGAGTTACGAGCTGCCCGAACACGTACTCCGTCAAGGGTAAAGTCTGCTCCGCCCTTTAAAATGATGACTTTCACAGACTCAGCCGGCGACCATTTGCCGGCTTGTTCAACTTTCGCAATATCCGCGGTAGGTTGAAGTGATTGGATTATTCCTGCAACCAATTTATCTGTTCCCGGAGGGCCATAAACTATGACTGGAGTGCTTCCTGTTCTACCGCGGAACCAATGAAGGGCAATAATTCCCTGTAATCCTCCGATATGATCAACATGGAGATGACTGATGAATACAGTGTTAGCCTGAGGTGGTACAAAGCCGGCCGCAGCGAACCGCTCCATTACTCCATCCCCACAGTCCACTATCCATGGGTTGTTGCCCACTACCAGAATGTTTGAAGGCTCAGACCGCAGTGCGGTAGGCGCAGGTCCACCCTGTGTACCAAGCGTAATCCAGAGAAGGGGGTGCTGCTGAAGAATGTGTGTTTGTGCAAATGCAGTATTGAATGAGAGAGAAAGTCCAATTGTACCAAGAATTGCTTTGAGTAATCTTGAAATTATTGCCTTCATTAAAAGTGAACTTTACTCTTTGATTTGGATATTTCGCTTCTTTTCCACATACAGGAATATCTGCTGCACGAATCACTGGATGCAGACTTCATGCGAAAGTTTAATTTTAAAGTGCAAAAAATTTCAGCAAGACAAGAAGAACTAACATTCCGGAATGGAGGTGTAGGAAAATTTCCATTTCTGGAATCAGTAATTTAATTGTTCAGGTAAGTCAACATCTTCGGTTGTCTTACATCCAATCAATCTCATGCAAATTCACCTTCTATTTCGGGTATTGAAACTTCGGCAATACGAACATTTTCTGATAGATCAGTCTCAACTTAGGCAATTTAAATCTTTTATTGTTCAGATTCCAAGATAGCAGCGCAGATTTCATCAGGCGCATTCTCCTGAATGAAGTGCTTTGCTTTCGGAAGAAGGCAAACATTATGTGTGGGGAATAATTCCATAAAACGTAACCGGTCTGGTTTACGAAAAGCGCCGTCTGCTTCGCCCCAAATGATAAGAGCGGGTTTTTTTTTAAGGTTAGATAACCCGTATTCCACTTCCGTCAAATAATCTTTACTGCCTACAATTTCCTTTGGGAATATCCAGGTTGGGATGCGTGAATCCGGTGTAGGAAACGGTCCCATGTAAGCAGCCAACTCCCCTCCTGTGAGTTTTCGGTTGGTGCCTGCAGGGATAAGCCATTTGGCGAGGGCATTATATCGCTTGATGAGCAAACGGGCAAGTCGGCTGCCAAAAATTTTGGAAAATAGGGTCATGCCTTTAGATTGATCTGCTGGCCATGCAAAAGTATTACCAATGATAAGCGAATGTATCAGCTCGGGTCGCCGCCCGGCAAAACCAAGACCAATCGGACCGCCCCAGTCCTGCACCATGATGCGTAGGTCAGTAAGACCAAGCCTTTCAACTAAATTTTCAACGATAGCTGAATGCTCCCTTGGCGTAAAACGGTAATCAGCTCTGGCGGTGCTCAATCCAAAACCGGGATAATCTAATGCAATACACCGGAAATGAGGTGCCAGCTTCACTACTATGTGTCGGTAAAGAAAAGACCATGTGGGATTACCATGGAGGAGTAGCAATGCCGGACCTTCACCCTCATCAATGTAATGAATGATGTTGCCATCTATTTCCTGCGTCTTGCTTGTAAAAGGAAAGAGCTTTTGGTTTAGCCAAATGGGATGAAGATTCTTGCTTTGCATTGCACTTTTTTCATGGTGTGCAAAACGTATACCTAACAACGTGGCGAGGTCTCAGGATAATCCGGTTAATCCGGCGCAAGCCACCTATCTGCCCTGGTTGGATTTCTTTCAGTGTAGATTGTTGATCTACTTACCTCCCAACATTTTGAATCTGCCTACCAATCCACTCAATGAACCCATCAGAGAAGAACGCCGGCCGGTGCTCGCAGAACCACCTGCAGTTCTCATCTTATCCGAGGATGAAGCTTACAGCACCGCGGGTGGGGTGAATCAGATAGACGAAGTAATTGCCGGATGGTTTGATGCCTTCCCTAGCCGGGTACATCTCCGGATGGATAGCCAGTATGATGTACCCCAGTTGTCGGACAGATAATGTAAGAAACTAAGATACAATTCGAGGCACTTTTTCAGTTGATGTCTTTTCTGATACTGTTCATCTAAGTTACAACTGCTGCAAAAGATATCAACTGAAAAAGTGCAAGCCTGCAGCAGGCGTCATGCTGCTACCTTTCTGTAAAGAACTTCCGGAGCCAGGTATCCCAATGACTGGTGTAACCGCTCCCGGTTGTAGAACGTAAAATAATTGCTAGGCTCCTCGTATAATGCAACCCCGTCTGCCGGCGAGTGCAGGTATACGTGCTCGTACTTTACACTGCGCCACAGCCTCTCGATAAAAAAATTGTCTATCGCCCGGCCTTTGCCATCCATGCTGATCTGAACCTCATGCTTTTTCAGATGCTGCGTAAACTCTTCACTGGTAAACTGACTGCCCTGATCCGAATTGAAGATCTCCGGCTTGCCGTGCATGGTTATGGCCTGCTCCAGCACCTCCCTGCACCACTCGGCCGTCATCGTATTGCCGATGCTCCAGTTCACCACGTACCGGGTATGCAGGTCAATAATGGCACACAGGTACATAAAGCCTTTTTTCATCGGAATATAGGTGATGTCAGTAGCCCATACCTGATTGGGCCTGTCGATCCGGAGCCCTTTGAGCAGATAAGGATATATCTTGTGGCCCTTGCCTGGCTTACTGGTATTTCGGCCACGGAACAGGGTCTTCCATCCCATAATGCTTATCAGCCGTGCAACCCGTTTTCGATTGACAGCATACCCCTGATCCTGCAGCCAGGCTGTGAGTCTGCGAATACCGTAAAACGGGGTCTTAAAGTATTGTTCATCCAACAGGCGCATGATAATCAGGTTTTCCTCACTTTGCGCACATGGGGTGTAGTAAAGTCCGCTTCGATGCATGCCAAGCAGATGGCACTGCTCAACCAGGCTCAAACGACTATGCTCTTTTTCGATCATCGTTTTTCGCTCAACAAGAGGTTTCACTGCAACTTTTTTTTAAGAAAATCATTTTCCACTTTCAGCTGCCCGATTTGCGCGTACAGCTTTTCGGTATCAGCTTCCTATTGCTTCTGCTCATTGTCATTTTTGTCATCAAAGACACTGGTAGCTTCACTTAAGAACTCCCGTTTCCAGGTGTTGATCTGAGTGGGATGAACTTCATGCTTTTTAGCGAGTTCTTCGATAGTACTGCGTTCTTTGAGTGCTTCTAGGACGACTTTGGATTTGAATTCTGCCATGAATTTGCGTCTACTTTGTTTTGTCATGATGTAGGTAATTTAATGATGAAAAATTCTATCTTAACTACCTGTCCTGATTCCGGGGTACACTATCCTCATAATCTTGCCTGGCTGCCTTGGTTCGACAATAGGTAGAAAATAATCTGAATTTGTTACTTTCAACACAATACTTAACGTTAAATGGATTACAGATATGTATATTCTGTCAACTAACGATTTGAACGCACAATTTTAAAGCTGCCACGAGGATTCCCACAAATAGAAAAACGATTTGTAATTATTTGATTTACAAATCGTTTTATGAATTAGTTGTAGCCCCATGAGGAATCGAACCTCAACCTATAGAACCGGAATCTATAATTCTATCCATTAAACTATGGAGCCAGGTGCCTATTTGATCAGGCCGTGTGCATTACTGCTGAAAATTTTGATCGCAATGGCCAGCAAAACTACGCCAAAGAATTTACGTACGGCAATTAATCCTGCTTTTCCCAGCAATTTTCCGATAAAACCCAACGATTTCAGAACCAGAAATACGATGATCAGATTCAGAAAGATCGCCAGGTAAATATACAATTCCGAATAATTCGCTTTGAGTGAAATGATGGTCGTCAGCGTTCCGGAACCCGCGATCAGCGGAAAAGCGATCGGCACCACCGTGCCCGATTTCGCATCGTTATCACTTTTAAAAAGTTCATGCCCCAGCACCATTTCAAGTCCGAGTATAAAGATGACAATGGAACCGGCCACCGCAAACGAACGCACATCCACCCCCAGGATCTGGAGGAACGATTGCCCCGCCAGCAGGAACAGGATCATAAAAGCCCCCGAGATCAGCGTTGCACGAAATTCTCGGATGCCACCCATCTTTTCCTGCAGCGAAATGAGCAGCGGAATGGATCCCAGGATGTCTATCACAGCAAATAAGGTGAAGGTAACCGTCAGGAATTCATTTACATCGAATCTCATGGTATTGGAATTGCCACAAAGGTAAGCCGTCACCAAATAGACCGGCCCGCAACTTTCTACTTCTCCGGCTGCTCCCCGCTTTTTTCATTCATCACCTTCCACAGCAGGTCTTTCAGCTGCGACAACCCCTGCTGGGTAAGCGAAGAAATAAACAGGTGTGGAATGTGCTGCGGCAGCTCTTTTTCAATGGCCGCCTTCAGTTCGTCATCCAGCATATCTGATTTGCTGATGGCGATCACAATGTCTTTCTGCAACAGGTCCGGGTTATACTCTTCCAGCTCATGCAGCAGGATCTCAAATTCTTTGCGGTGGTCGTTGCTGTCGGCCGGGATCATGAACAGGAGGATGGAATTGCGTTCGATGTGCCGTAGAAACCGGTGCCCCAGCCCTTTTCCTTCTGCCGCCCCTTCGATGATACCGGGCAGGTCGGCTACGCAAAACGACTTATGGTCGCGGTATTCTACGATGCCCAGCTGCGGGGTCAGTGTCGTAAAAGCATAATCAGCGATCTTGGGCGTCGCTGCCGTGATCACCGACAGCAGCGTCGATTTCCCTGCATTAGGAAATCCCACCATACCAACATCCGCCAGCACTTTCAACTCAAGCACCTTCCATCCTTCCACGCCTTCTTCACCGGGCTGAGCATATTCAGGTGCCTGCCTCGTGGGCGTTGCGAAGTGGGCGTTTCCAAGCCCGCCACGGCCACCGGCCATCAGGATGATCTCCTGTCCGTCTTCAAGCATCTCCGCTTCTTTCGTGCCTGTCTCTTCGTCAACAGTGATGGTTCCCAGCGGCACTTCTATGACTACGTCTTTCCCGCTTTTTCCCGTCGAGTTGTTGCCGCGGCCCGGCATGCCGTTCTCCGCGTGCACCATTTTAAAGTATCTTAGGTGGAGCAGCGTCCAAAGCTGTTTGTTTCCTCTCAGGATCACATGTCCCCCACGCCCGCCGTCACCTCCATCCGGACCGGCCATGGCATTGAACTTGGTATGCATGAAGTGCTTGACTCCCGCCCCGCCGTGTCCACTTTTACAAAATACCCTGATCTGATCTACAAAATTTGATTTTTCCAAGTGCTAAAAATTACTGCAACTTACGGCTTTGGACCGTGATTTGACCATCTATTCCCGGATTTCAAGCATCCATCCTCATGAGCCATACCTGCATCCCGCACTTTCTTTTCTTCCTGCTGCTTTCCTGCGCACCATCCGCGGGCCATAAATCACCTGCCAGAGACGGCACGCCGCCGTGCATACTGAAGCGGATCGAAGAGATCAAGAAAGAGCCTGTCTGGAGCCCCGCCGCTGAGATCACCGAGTATCTCTATCACGGCAAAACCGTTTACCTCATCACCGCCGATTGCTGCGACCAGTTTGTAACCGTTGTTGACCCTGGCTGCAACGTGCAGTGCGCGCCCTACGGCGGCTTTACCGGGCGCGGCGATGGCCGCTGCAACGATTTCCGCGATTCGGCACGGCTGGTAAAACAGGTGTGGAAAGATAACCGCTGAGCATAAAAAAAGGCATCGTGGGTACGATGCCTTTTATATTGAGTTGCTGATTTTCTAATATTGCCAGAGATCCTGTTCGTAGTTGAAGATCCTTTCTTTCATATTATCACCTTCCATCAACCGCAGGATCGGGTCTTTAATATAACCTTCGATGAAACGATCGTACGGGTTGTCGATGGTCGATTTCACTACGCGGGATGCAAACATGCGGCTTTCGAAGATTTCTTCCCAGCTCATGCGGGCGCCGTAGTTCTTGCCGTTGTAAGCCTGGTATTTTGCCAGCACGGGGCGAAGATCAGGATAGTAAACCCAAAATAATGGTGTTACTGTATAGCTGCTGTCGGGCAGGCGAACTGTTTTCAGCGGAGCGATACCCAGGATACGGAAGTGCAGCCTGGAAGATTCCTTATCGAATATAATATCTTCTTTTACCCAGTATTTCTGGATCACGTCGGGATCGAATTCATCACTTACCACAGAATCTTTGGTAAGCCCTTTAGAACCGGTCGGATCGTTCACCCAGTCAGGAACCTGAATGGTTTTTGGAGTGCCCACCAGCAACCTTGCGATATCCTTAAAAGTAATAGGTGTAGTAAAACGATCGTCATCCGCGCTGAACGGGGTGATGCTGTCGTTCTTGATGGCACTGAGCAAAATGTTGATGAAACGCTGGTTGCCATTATCTTCCGTTGCCTGGTACAAGAACGGCAGGTTCATCTTTTCATGTATGTCCAGTTCCAGCCAAACGCGCTGACGGTATACGGCATCATCCTCGCGGATGTTTTCATATGCCAGCGGTGTTCTGTCCCTCATCGGGTTCATATCGATGGCGTTGTCATTGCGAAGGCTCTTGCGCTGCTCGGGCAATTTGAGGTCGGCATCGCTGATTGTAGGCGTCGTATCTTTCGCTACAGGAGCCACTCCAAGGTCTGCACCTGTGTTCCCTTTGTTCCTGTTGGTAGTGGTCCGACGCCCGGTCGTTCTTTTCTTCACCGTACGGCCTTTCGTTTGTGCATCGGCTGTTCCGGCACAAACCGTGAGCACTGCGGCCATCACCATGAATCGAACAAAAAACTTCTTCATTCTATTTTGGTTTTAATAGGACTATTTCAGTTGAAAGCCAAGAGAAGGCAACTCACGTATGGTACCATCCGGACCTTTGGCACGGATCTGGTCGATCACGATCACGGAGCCAGGACCTGTCTGATTTACAAGTGCCGCTGCACCACCGGACCATCTCGGTCCTTCATTGGTAGACTGCTTGTACATGGGTATCGGACCACCGGTGGCACCGATTGTATATCCAACTACATTCCAGTCCACATCAAAATCTGAATCCAACAGGCGGGCGATTACGCCACCCTGCGCTTTGAACTCAGCCGCACCCATTGAGCCACCTGTCTTTCCACCCACCATTGCCGATGGGTTCGGGAGGCGTTTCACACGCATGGTGAACGGTGTGGTCTTGCCTTCCACCGTAACATTGATGGTAGCAGGACCTTGTTTTTCCGGTTTCAGCACATACTGACCGTTGCCGGTGCTTCTTACGGCTCCACCGCCTGTAAAGTTCACCTGCATCTTTTCCAGACCGGCAGAACCGGCGGAAATGATCATCGGGTTATCTACTCCCATATAAAGGACATTCATCTTAGTCAGGAAAACCGACGCGCCTGAAGGAACGCCCACGGTGTATTTGAAAACCTTTTCCAGCGTACCCTGGCTGCCATCCGGTTTTGTGTAGCGGATGTTCACAGCGACAGATTTATCACCGGCGCCGCTGACCGTTGTCTTATATACAGCTGCACCATCCGCATTTACTGGAATGGTCGATCCTCCGATAGAGATCACCGGCTTGGCAGCGGCACTGTATGCCCCAACCCCGGCAGTGATTTCCAGATCCTGACCGGGCATCAGGTAGGTAGCATTGGAACCAACAAGGGGTTCAAACTTATCAAGGATCACTTTCACCGAACCTACTTTGCCGAGAAAATAATCCACCACCTGCGACTCGGAGTTCTTTACATCATTCTGGAATTTGCTGAGGATAGTAAGCGCAGCAATTGACGGTGTCATATGAAAATAAGACGTTGTCCATGAAGTATCCGCATTACCCGCCTGACCTTTTGGGGCAGTCAGATCGAGGGGCATCGACTTTTCAAGCCTGGCTCTTTCTGCCGCAATATCCCGTTTGTCGATTGGATCACTGAATTTCGCGGGGTCAAATATATTCAGGAGCTTCGTTTTGAAGTCCTGCAGCCTTCCGTGTAATTCATCTCCTTTTTTGTTCTCGGAAAACATGCGCGTAGAAGCTTCCAGATTATCTTCTTTAAACACTTCCACACCCTCTTCTACTTTTAAACCCGACTCTACTTTGAGTTCCTGTTTGAGTCCATTGATATATTTATCTACACCAGTCGAAAGTTCACGTGCCTGGAGGGCATAAGGCTGCCATTTTCTGGCGTTGGCCGCTGTTTTTTCGTCTTTAATCAATTCATCAAACGATTTTACAACCGTCTGATTTTTTGTATCGATTACGCCGTTCGCAGTAGTAATACTGTTGTTCACCGTGCGGAACGCGTTGAGTATTTCGGATGATACATTCAGTGCCAGCAGGGCTGTAAGCACCAAATACATCATATTGATCATCTTTTGCCTGGGCTCCTTAGGTAAAGCCATACAAAGAAATTATTTACTTGTTATAACAATAGATATTCAGATTCAAATCCTGATCCCTGCTCTTATCTGCCCTGCATCGCGCTCAGCATGTTGCCATAAACGGTGTTGAGGCTTGCGAGGTTCTTGGCCAGCATGGTGATCTGCTCCTGTGTTTTCTTGGCATCGACCACGCTTCCCTGCATGGTTTCTGAAGCCTGTACAAGGTTACTGTAAAAACTGTTCATCGCCTTCAGGTGGTTGTTCGTATCCTGCAGTTCCAGTTCATAGATCGTGTTCAGGGAAGACAGGTTTTTGGTAAGCACCTGCACCTGGCTGTGGAACTGTTTGGTGCTTTCTGCCGCGTCATTGAAAGAAGACATGGTAACGGCCGACTTGGTATATGCATCCTTCATCGCGTTGAGGGCGTTGGCTGCATCTTTTGTTTTTGCCGTATAGTCATTGGTAGCGGCGAGCACATCGCTGGTGTCCTTGATCTGGCCGATGGAAGTACCCAGTTTCTGGAATCCTTCGCTCAGTCTTTTCAGGCTTACCGGCGTCAGGTCTGCATCCTGCATCATTTTGTCGAGCGACTGCAGGGCAGGGTTGCCAACCGCCTGTTGGGGAGCCATCTTGGGAAGGGCTTCCGCGAGGGCAGCCATTTCAGAACCGGCAGGAGGAAGAAAGGCATAAACCAGAAAGATAAAAGCTTCTGTGAATAGTCCGACCATCAGCATGGTATCTGCGCCGGTCCAGTGAAGAATTTTAAAGAGAGCGCCTACAATTACGATCGATGCACCCACGCACACGATCACGTTTACCAGTCTTTCCGTATTTTTTGAAACGCCTGCCATAAAAGTGGTTTGTTGATTTTTGATATGATATGAAATAAAAAAACCGTTCTGTCTTGAAGTCAGATCAAAGGTAGAACGGTGATTTTCAAAAAAATTTATACGCTTATTAAAATTTCCATAATTATTTGCGGCCCTGTGTAGGTGGTAGATCGATCACGCTGCGAAAGCCGATATACGATTTTGCAGTGTCCTGATATTCGTATGCACGGGTGCCGGTCTGCAGGTAAAAGCCAACATCTTTCCAGCTTCCGCCGCGGAGTACCTTGCGTTTCATGCGGGGAGGATCGGAATCTTTCGCATTGTAACGGATATCCGGGTTCATGTCGTGCTGGAAATTGTATCCGCCTTCATAGTACAGGGAGGAAGTCCATTCAGACACGTTACCGGCCATGTTGTACAGACCGAAATCGTTGGGCCAGTAGGCATCAGCCCGTACGGTATAGAAACCGCCGTCTTCCGGATAGTTACCGCGGCCGGGTTTGAAGTTGGCCAGCAGACATCCTTTTTTATTTCTCAGGTAGTAGTTACCCCAGGGGAACATCGATTGTGAACGGCCGCCTCTGGCTGCGTATTCCCATTCTGCTTCTGTGGGCAGACGGAAATCAGATTCGGAAGGCCTGTTCTTTGATTCGAGGAAGGAATTCAGGTAGTGGGTCCTCCATTCGCAGAAGGCCGTCGCCTGTTTCCAGTTCACGCCAACAACCGGGTAGTTGTTGAAGGCAGGGTGAGAGAAATATCTTTTTGTCTGAGGTTCGTTGTAAGAATAGGAGAAGTCGCGGATCCAGACCAGTGTGTCGGGATAGATCATCACGTTCTTTTTGTCGATAAAGCTGGAGCGCGGCTTGCTTTGGTTTTCGCGGAGGGCAGCCCTTTTGGTATCGAAGATCTCGGAGTGGTACATGAGCTTGGTAGCGTCAATTTCCTTTTTACCGAAGATCCTGTTTTCCGGAGAGATGATCAGCTGGTCGATCTTTTCGATGGTAGCCTTGTCGTTCCACTTGATGGTAGTGGCTTTTTTCCAGTCGACGGATTCTCCGCCGTCAACATTCGGCTTTACAAAACCCATCAGGGTAGCCGCGATGGAGTCGCGTACCCAGTAAACGAACTGGCGGTATTCGGCATTGGTGATCTCGGTGGCGTCCATCCAGAAACCGTTGATCGAAACCTGTTTGTTACGGGCTGTGAAAGCGTAGTTGATATCCTCGTCACTCGGCCCCATGTGGAAGGTTCCGGGTGGAACGAATACCATTCCCGGCGGCTTGGGCATGGTATACTTTTTACTGAGGGCCACACCGTGAAGCTGTCCGTCGTTCGGTGTTGCACTCTTGGAAGAAGACTTGCCAAACTTGCCGCAGCTTGCCAAGGTTAAAACAAACGCCCCACCCAACAGAAGGCAAAGATTTTTTACCTTCATCTCTCTCAAAACTACCGGGCTCATAGAATGCTTGGTCAACATTTGTATCTCTGTTTAAAATTAATTGTCCGCCAGGAAAATCATTAATAGATCTAACGGTTTCCTTGTATAATTTATTGCATCAATCTATATAAGAATCAGCATGAAAATTATTTACAAGCCGGATAAAGGATTCAACGTTGTTTACAGGATTATGGCAAGTGTAGTCTTTACACACAAAAATAACCGGCTCTTTCATTGAGTCTTTGCCTTTCAGAAGAGGAAACGACGTATTATCAAAGCCAGGTACCGAAATTTGTAAAACCTTATTGGGTATGAAGATATGCAAAATATCCTTCCAAAAAGCACTCAGGTTTTCTCCTGCAAGAACGATCTCATTCATACCAGCGACCAATAAATGTTCAACCATTGCCCAGTTACCAAACGATGTAGGGTACTTTATTGTTGCTTCCCGC
Source organism: Chitinophagaceae bacterium (assembly GCA_965200945.1). Classification (GTDB taxonomy): domain Bacteria; phylum Bacteroidota; class Bacteroidia; order Chitinophagales; family Chitinophagaceae; genus JADCRZ01. The sequence goes on along the minus strand of OZ241749.1, from coordinate 5,352,805 downwards.
ATTCCTTTTAACATATCTTCAACTCTTTGCTTCCACCCGGGCCGGTCGAATACAATGCTGAGGTACAGCAGATTCTGAGCCATCACCGAGTTTCCGGCCGGTACGGCCCCGTCGTACACCTCTTTCTTCCTGACTATCACATCGTTCTGATCCCGGTGGGTGAAATAGAACAAGCCGGTCTCTTCTTCCCCGAAATCCCGGATGCAGTTTTCCGCCAGGTCGTTGGCCTTTAGCAAATATTTAGCATCCCCGGTCACCTCCTGCAGGCTGATCAGCGCCTGAATCAGGCAGGCAATATCGTCCAGGAAAGCCGGATATTTTGCATGTCCGTTCTTGTAGGTGTGAAACAGGCCGCCTTTGCTGCCATGCGCAAATTTCTTCAGCATGAAATCTGCATTCCTGACTGCCAGCTTCCGGTAAGCTTCGTCGCCGGTTGCCGCAAACGCTTTCGAGAGGGCCGTGTTCATCAGCGCATTCCACCCCAGCAGGATCTTGTCGTCGAGCAGCGGCGGAATGCGCTGACTGCGCTTCAGCAGCAGCACGGAGGCTGCCCCCTGCAGGCGGCTTTTCAGTTCCTCAACCGACAAACCATTCTCCCCGGCAAATTGTTCATACGATACGGGAACATGCAGAATATTTTTTTCTTCCCAGTTCCCGTGCCCGGTCACATCATAGAACCGGCAGAACAGATCTGACTCCGCTCCGAGCAACTCGTCCACTTCCGGTTTGTTCCATACGTAGTACTTGCCTTCTTCTCCTTCGCTGTCGGCATCGAGCGCGGAATAAAAACCGCCCTCCGGCGACAACATATCACGCTGAATGAACCCGATGGTCTCTTCTATGGTTTCCCGGTACAATTCATTGTGCGTAAGCTGGTATGCTTCGCTCAGGGTGCTTACAAGCAGGGCATTGTCGTACAGCATCTTTTCAAAATGGGGCACCAGCCAGTTGCGGTCGGTGGCATAACGGGCAAAGCCGCCGCCGATCTGGTCATAGATCCCGCCCAGGATCATCTTGTCGAGACTCACACGGGCCTGTTCAAGCGCTTCGGGCTGCCTTGTAAGCGCATAATACCGGAGCAGGAACTGGATGCTGAATGTTTGCGGAAACTTCGGCGCCCTTCCAAACCCGCCTTCTTCCCGGTCGGCCGATCTCATCAGGTTCCGATAGACCTGGTCGAGCTGTTCGCAGGTGAACTCTTCGGCGCCATCGCGGCTCCAAATGCCCGATCCTCTTACGTGGGCAGTCAGGTTCTCGGCCTGGGCTTTTACATCTTCCGGTGTATCGTTAAAAGCACGGGCAACGCCGTACAGCACATCTGTCCATGAAGGGCGGCCGTAAGCCCCCGTTGGAGGGAAATAGGTGCCACCATAAAAAGGCTTGCCCTCAGGCGTCAGAAACACGTTCAGGGGCCAGCCGCCGCTGCCACTCATGGCCTGTACGGCATCCATGTAAATATGATCTAGGTCGGGCCGCTCTTCGCGGTCGATTTTGATATTCACGAAATGCTCGTTCATCACAGCCGCTGTGGCTGCATCTTCGAAGCTTTCACGCTCCATCACATGACACCAGTGGCAGGCCGCGTAGCCGATGCTTACCAGGATGGGCTTTTTCTCCGACCGGGCTTTGGTCAGTGCCTCATCACCCCAGGGAAACCAGTTCACCGGGTTGTGGGCATGCTGCAAAAGGTACGGACTGCTTTCTCCGGCCAGCTTGTTTGTATGAATCTGCATGAAGTAAGCTTATACCACAGCCGTGCCACAATGTAAAACCGGGCAGGAGAAACAGGCATCGGGATAATTATTTTACCGAAACGGCAGAAAGGTACATTTCGAGGGCCGCTACCATGGAGGGCGCTTTGGGAAGGGGGGCTTTTATGTCGAGGGTAAGGCCGGCATCTTCAATGGCTTTTGACGTGTTGTTGCCAAAGGCGCCGAGCTTGGTGCCGTTCTGAACAAATGCCGGACAGTTATCTAGCAGGCTTTTTACACCGCTGGGGGTAAAAAAACAGATAACATCGAATTCGGTCTTGTTGAGCACCTCTTTCACGTCGTTGCTGATGGTCCGGTACATAAAGGCCGTCACGAAACCGCAGTGGTTGTTTTTCAGCCAGTTAACGATCTCATTGTCCTGCTGGTTCTCGGAACAGGGATACAGGAACCGTTCGTTTTCCTTGTGCTTGTTGATGACATCGAACATACTTTTGTTCGTGCCGTCGGCGCCGTAAAAAACCTTGCGTTTCCGGTAGAGAATAAATTTCTGGAGGTAAAGGGCCACTGCTTCCGTGATGCAGAAGTATTTGGTATCCTGCGATACGCTTACTTTCAGCTCTTCGCAGGTGCGGAAGAAATGGTCGATGGCATTGCGGCTGGTAAAGATAACAGCGGTGAACTGGCCGATGTCTATCTTCTGCTTGCGGAACTCTTTGGCATGAACGCCTTCCAGCCTGATAAAAGGATGGAATTCGAGGTCCACGTTATGACGCTTTGCTAATTCAAAATAAGGAGATTTTTCGCCTTCCGGCTTGGGTTGGGTGATGAGTATTTTCTTTTTTATTTTAGGAACCTCGGGAGAGTTTAGACCTAATTTTATCATGTGTTAATACGCTATCGTTCTGCAAAGTTAGGAATTTTTTTCTAAAAAATCTATGAGCACTTTGTAAATCAACAAAAGCGGCATCAGTTCAAATGCAAGGATGTAGATCATGAAATGAAACTGGCTTACTTTGATCTCTCTACGAACTGGCACATACGCTACAATATAGCGATACATAAACAGCAGGACGATCATAATAAACGATAGAGTAATCAGCAACTGGGCAACGCTTCGTTCCGAAAAAGCCAGCAGGATAACAAAGGGAAGCAGAAAAATACCAATCAGTTTATTGATCGAATACACTACAAAGATATACGTATTTACCGCTTCTTTTATACTAAAAATCCAGCCCACCAGCTTGAGCATGATCAGCTTTGATAAATTAAGGATACTCAATGCCAGCACGCCGTACAGCATGAGCCGCCAGATGGTGCCGGCAATGTGATACTGGTAATACTGGAAGATGAATGTCGCAAAGACACCCCCTGAAATAATAAAGAATATGTTGAGCAGCAGGGCCGGAACCGGGCTGTGCATCAGGTGTTCCCGGATCTGTTTCTGGCGCATGGAAGCCCGGAAGAAAAATGAAAAGAGGTTGTCGAGGTACTTCCGGAAAATAAGCTGGATAAAGGCAAAGTACAGTACGATGCCTACCAGCAGGTAAAAAAGCGGTTCTTTTCCCGCGTCGGCCCGGCTCTGCACCACTTCGTTGCGGGGCTTGCCGAAAAAATTGAAATAAGGATGGCTGCGAAGCAGAACCAGATAGTAAGGCTGCAGCCGGGTCTTTCCGGCAACCACCGGCACAGAATCCTTGCCGGGCAGAACGGCTGCAGTGGCCGCACGGATACTGTCGAGCCGCCTCCGCCTGGCGATGCTGTCGGCCGGCGAAAGACGCCTTACAGGTGCCGGGCGCTTTACCGCAACCGTGTCGCGCCGGGGCGGAGGCACTTGTTGGTCCGCCGAATCTTGCGCAAAAGACCGGAACGTACAGATCAGCAACCCTATCAGCAGATAAATTGATTTAACTCCCATTGATTGGCTGCAAAAATATCGTATGCAGCTTACACCGGTGTAAGGCAGCGGAAATTATTTCCCGGTACCTGCCTTCAGCCTTTCAGTGCTTTAAAAAAAGGTGGCATACCCCAGGTGAATCTTTGCCTGGCGGATGTTGAGGTTTGTATCATCCCTTTTTCCGGCGGCAAGCGAAATATTGAAAACGCCCGCCTTCGTCTCGAAGGCCAGGCCAGCCCCTGCGCCCAGGTAACCGTTGCGGGTATGCACGCCCACACTCGTGTTGGCCACCCATCCGCCATCCACGAATGAAAAAAGGTAAGAGTTCAGTCCGATCAGGAACCGGTACTCGGCCGTTCCCACTGCAAACTGCGAGGCATAGATGCTTTCCTCATCGAACCCACGCAGCAACCGGTACCCGCCGATCTGAAAAAGCTCATTCCTGAATATCGACGAGCTGCTGAACACCCCGCCGTTCAGCGCAGTTTTGAGGGTCAACTGCTTCCCCACCCTGAAATAATGTTCTGCCGTGAGCCGGATGCGGAACTGGTAACTGTTCAGCTTCACCGAATCGTACAGCGATGCATAGTTGAACGCAGGATCGGAGAGCTTTATTATCACGTTGTTCTTCTGCACTTTGCGCAAACCAGCCGACGCCGTCACCTGCAGCACATTGCCCTGCAGCGGATTGTAGCGGTAATTGGTATTGTTCACTTCATAATCCACCCCGGTGTTCACCGAGCTCACATCGATCTGGTCGGGCAGCCTCTTCACGGATTTCAGCAGCATGGTATCCACCGTCAGGATATTGGTCTTCAGGGTCTGGATAAACACGCGGCCCGACTGGTTCCCGGTGAGGGCATACTGCATGCCCAGCTGGAAGTTGAGGTTGAGATACGAAGAATCTTTTTTAAAGAGGTCGAAGGTGGTGCTGATCCCGAACGGGGAGCCGAAAAGGTAGGGCTGCTGAAAAAGCAGGTTGAGGCGGGGCGAGTTTACCTGGATCTGCTGCCAGTTGAGGCCGATCGTTTCCCCGTTGCCGAGCGCATTGCGCAGGTTGATGTTGGCCTCGCCGGTCACCAGAATCTTACTGCCGCCTGTCTGCTGGCTGGCTGGCAGGAACCCGACCAATACGTTGGCCTGACTGCTTTTCTTGGGCAGCAGGTACACGTTCATGATAGAGCCGGTGCCCAGCAGGGTAAGGTCCCAGGCGCGCTGTTCCTGCAGGTAAGGCAACTCCTGCAGTTTCTTGCTCACGTTCATGAACTTGCTTTTCTTGTACAGGCTGCCGTTGCGGATCTCGAGGTACCGCTGCAGGAACTGGCTGGAGATCTTTACGTTTCCGTACACGCGGATGCTGTCAATCTTGTAGAGGGGCCCCCGGCTGATCACCAGTTTGCCTTCCATGGCCTGCCGGTCGAAGAGGATGCTGTCGAGCAGCAGCCGGGCGAACGGGTAGCCGTTGTTCTCAAACTGGTCGAGGATGCCTTCCTGCAGTTTTTTCAGCTGCTGCGGATCAAGAGAAGCGTTGTCTACGGGCGGCTCCTCCCAGCCCCACTGCTGCAGCAGTTTTTTGTCTTCCGGCTGTATCTTTAGCCGGGTGAGGCGGTAAGGCGACCCGAGATACAGGCCCACCGTTGCAGACGCCGAATCATAGCGCACGGTATCGACCGATGCCGCCGGGTAGCCTTTCAGAGTCAGATAAGTGGTGAGGCCATTGATATAAGCCGAGCAGGCCGACCGGTTCCTGAACGAGGTCTGCATACCGATCGAATGCATGTCGATAGCAGAATCAGGATCCACCCGTATTATTTTAAGCTGGTATTGGGAGAAAGCAGCGGTGGCGGCCAGCAGCGCCCCCAGCAACAGGACAATCCCGCGGGCCGGGGAAAATGAAGCGGAGAAGGTGACTGCTTGCAAGATGTGACTGGATTCATTCCAAAGGTAGGGAAACAGCCTTGTTATCCTTCCTGGCAACGATGACCGGACCGAACAATTAACAGCAGCCGGCATGTCATCCCCCAAAAAAGCAGGCCGCAGTTAAAAACTGCGGCCTGCTTCTATAACGATACAAATAATAAGAAAATTATTCTGCCAGTTTAGTTCCACTCATCCCCTTATCCGCTCCGGGCTGCGTATACAGCTGGTTGAACAGGAACTTGAAGGTGCCGTGCGACTGGCCGCGGAAGGTGATCTCGGGACCGAACGCGTACAGTTTGCCGGAACCTACCGAGGCTACGAAGGCAGCTACGCCATCCTGCAGGTAACTCTGGCCCCAGGCCCAGCCGCTGCGCAGCGGCTTGTTGGTAGAGAACCAGGCGATCGGCCTGATCACGCCTTTAGCGATGGCATCGGGGGTGATCTTGAACACCGGACTGGCATCGAAACACACATCGGTTTCCGCGGGCATCCCCCAGGCGCAGGGAAGGGTGGAATCTACGCTCACACGCAGTACGCTTCCGGGAATGTAATATTTTTCAGCCGGCAGGGCACGCTCCTGTCCGTTCACCATTTCCACCAGCGCATTGCGCACCGGCAGACCCAGGTGATAGGCCAGCGCCGTGCTGGAGCCGATGGTGACCACGCTGCCACCTGCTTCCATGAAGGCTTTCAACTGGGGGATCGACTTATCAGCGGTCAGGCGGCCGGTCTGTCCCTTGTATTCAGCCGGCAGGTCTTCTTCGCGGGGCGCCCCGAAACCCTGGGGAATATCTCCGCCCGGACCTTCTCCCCCGCCAAATCCGCCACCACCTACATTCGGGATCGCCCGGGTCACGAAGATGATCACATCATATTTTGATTTCAGGTCACCGGCGTCGATGCCTTGTGGATACACCAGTGAAATGGGGAAATGATACTGCTCCATCAGCCAGCGTACCCAGCCCGAAGGAATGGAACCGCCATAGTTGTCCCACAATGCAATGCGCATCGGCGACACTTTCACCGTAGCGGAGGCCGGCCGGGAGGCACTCACGATATCGAGCCCCAGCTCACCCGACTTGTCGAGCACCGCCTTGGCTTTCGCCGAGGAGGGAACGAAGAAAGAACCCATTCCGCTGCCACCAGTTCCCGGCGCTGTCATACGGTACACTTCCGCGCCGGCTTTCAACAGGTCGTTCACGGCGATGAAGGAATTGTTCTCCTTGCTGCTGATCACCCATCCCGACCCGGAAGGAACGGCTTTCTGGGGCGGCGTCTGCAGCTGTCCGTACGGAATCAGCTGGAACGGGCCGGTAAAGCCTTCCAGTATGCGATCGAACTTCACGCCCATCTCGTACGCGAGTGTCCACCCGGCCGCATCATAAGGCGGAATGGGTGGACCGCCCGGGTAGCGGAAATCGTTGGGGTGATCTTGCGGCTCGAACATATCGAGCACATGTGGACGGAAAGCCTGGTTGCCCATCACCACATACGAATCTGCGGGGTACTGCTTGCCTTGCACCGTGAAGGCGGCAGTAGCTCTGTGAATCTTAATGCCGGTTTTGATCAGCGCATTGATAAATGTAATGGCTGTCGGAAAATCAGCCTGATCAGCCGGAATGATATATCCCCGTGGATCACGCAGCACCGGATTTTTGAGTACCGTATCGTAATATTTCATCGGTATGCCGGCACCTCTTCCGCCAAAGCCACCTGCCGCACCGGCAGCCGGGGCTGTGCCACCACCTCCACGTCCACCACCACCTGCTCCGCCCCTTCCGCCCGCGGCAGGCGTTGCAGCAGCCTGGCTTTCACGGTAAGCGGTGTTGATCGCTTCGATCCTTTTCGGCGAAAGCGTCCAGTTGTCCTTGTTGCCCCGGTCGATGGAATTTTTACCCATGCGGTAAATATTGAACAGCAGCTCGTCGCGGTAACGCGTGGCGTAGTCAAGCACCGAATAGTTCAGCGAAACCGAATAGTCGATCGACTGCCGGAAATGCCAGGCCTGGGGTGTCACCGGGAAAGGCGTGGCGCCGTTCGGGATCAGGCGCTCGGGCACCAGCGGAATCTGCGAAGGGGTCGGACTGCCGATAATTTCCGTCAGCAGGCCCACCATGTTGTGAAACTGGGCCGTGGTACGCAGTCCGCCGTTGTACCAGGTAGAGAACGTAGAACCGGTGAGCCGCGTAAGCCCCGGTTTGTTCTCTACATTGAGGCGGTTGATCATGGCTGCACCCACCGCATCGATGCTGGTGATCATCAGCGGATCGAACACGTAGTTGAACGGATCGCGGTAAGGCGGGCCGGCCACTACCGAACCTGCCGGACCAGCCTGGTGGTGGTTGTACATGATCTGCGGCAGCCATTCGATGTACATCTGCCGGTTGAGGTTCTGCGATTCGCGGATGTTCGCCATGTAAAAATCGCGGTTGTCGTCATGCCCTACATACTTGTTGTACAGGCGGGGCGACTGTGGCTGGGCCGACCGTTTTTTGGGATCGGGTTCGCGCATATACCAGTTGGCCACCAGTTCCTGTCCGTCGGGGTTGGCATGTACAAAAAGAATGATGCAGTTGTCGAGGATGCGCAGGGTCTCCGGATCTTTGCGGGTCACGAAGTTCCACATGGTCTCGATGAGCTGGTGCGAGCCCACCACTTCGGTGGCATGCAGCCCGCCGTCGATCCATACGATCGCTTTTCCTTCCGCGGCCAGCGCACGGGCCTGGTCGTCGGTGAGGCTGTCGGCATGCGCCAGCTGCTGGGAGATGCGTTTGTATTTGTCGAGGTTTTTGATGTTCTCCGGAGAAGACACGATCAGCATCCACTGGTGCCGGTCTTCCGAGGTCAGTCCCATATCCACCAGCTTGGTGCGGTCGGATGCGGCCAGCTTTTTAAAATAGGCCTCCGACTGGGTGTAATTCGCCAGCTGGTAATCATCGCCGATGTTGAAGCCGAAATGCTCTTTCGGCGTGGGAATGGACTGTGAATATGCTATCTGGCTAAGCAACAGACAGGTAAAAAACAGGAAGCAGATTGATCTCATATCAGGTTTTTGTTGAAGACTTTCCGTATCGGTACAGAAAAGCGTTTTAGGTTATTTGGCAAGGCCCGCTTCCGACACCAGGATAAGCAGGGCATTCTGGATGGCGAGATGACCTTTGTTGTTGAGCCACCATTCCGTGAGCGCATGCGCACCACCGCCATCGCCGCCCCTGCCGATGGTAACGGCCGGGATGCCTTTTGAAATCGGAATGTTTGAATTCGTTGACCCGGTGGTAAGTCGCGGCGAAGGACTGCCCAGCAGGATGGCGGAAGCCATGGCCCGCTGCACGATGGGTAGTGAAGAATTCTCCACGCCCGAAGGCCGGTCGCCCACCATCTGCACTTCCACCGTAAGGTCTTTGCCGGCCCGTTTCATCGCATTTTCCTCCTGCATCGCCCTGCGTACGGCCCTTTGCAACAGCGAGTCCACGCCGTTCACGCGCTCCGGACTTTCCGAGCGCATGTCCACTTCCATCCACGACTCGAACGGGATGGCGTTCACGGAGGTTCCGCCGCCAATACGGCCAACGTTGTAAGTGGTTCTGACTCCTGTGCGCGTAAATGTGTCTGCAGCAGCAACCCAGTAAGCGATGGCTTTGCCCAACGCGTTGTGCGGATTGGCGAGGCCGAAAGCGCCATACGAATGTCCACCCGGCCCCCGGAAAGTTATATGATAGCGGTGCGATCCCAGTCCGCCGGTGGTGATGCTGCTGATGGCGCCGCCGTCTACCGCAATGTATGAATCGATCTTCAGCCCGTCGCTGTTAAGGAGCTGCTTGGTACCGCGGAGGTCGCCCAGCCCTTCCTCTCCTACCACGCCGGCAAAAAGAATGGTGGCATCGGTCTGCACCTTCGCCTTGTTCATGGCCTTCAGTACGGCCAGCACCAGGGCCAGTCCGCGGGTATCGTCGCCGATGCCCGGTGCGGCCAGGGTATCGCCGCGGTGTTTCACCGTTACGTCCGTGCCTTCCGGGAAAACCGTATCGAGGTGGCCTTCCAGCACCACCACTTTTTTGTTCGATCTGCCGCGACGGATGCTGATCACGTTGCCGGCGGCGTCGGTCCAGATAGAATCCACGCCGGCCGCCTTCATCATCTCCATGAATTTTGCGGCGCGCTTCTGTTCCTTGTACGGCGGCGCAGGGATCTCGGTGAGGGTGATCAGGTCCTGCCCGGTCTGCGGCTCCAGGTCCATGATGGTCTGGAAAGCCGATTTGATGCCCGGCTGCTGCGAGAGCGCCTTCAGCTCGTCCTGGTATTTTTTATCGACCGCTGCCGTGCGGGCGCCAAACTCCTCCTGGGCCTCCGCCCTTCCGGAGAAAGAGGCCGCGGCCATAGACATCCCTGCACACAAACATGCCATTCGTATACTCATAAGCGTTGGTCTGCCGCAAACGGGCAGCAGTTTGAATTAATCAGCCGAATAGAGTTCGTTGAACAGGAATTTGAAAGTGCCATATGTCTGCCCGCGGAAGGTGATCTCCGGACCGAAAGCATACAGTTTGCCCGCGCCCACATTGGCTTCGAAGGCGGTGACGCCGTCCTGCAGGTAGCTTTGCCCCCAAGCCCAGCCGCTGTGCAGCGGTTTGCTGGTAGAGAACCATATCAGCGGCTTTATGATCCCTTTGGCGATGGCTTCGGGAGCGGGTTTGAAGACCGGGCTCGCATCAAAATAAACATCGCCTTCCGAAGGCATGCCCCAGGCAGCCGACTGCGTAGAGTCGATGCTCACTTTCATGACGCTTCCGGGGATATAATATTTCTCCCCGGGCAACGGACGCTCTATGCCATTCACTACTTCCACCAGCGCGTTGCGGACGGGCAGTTTCATGTGGTAGGCCAGGTTGGTGCTGGTGCCGATGGTGACCACCGTGCCGCCGGCTTCCATAAATTTTTTGATCTCCGGGATAGATTTATCAGCTGTAAGACGGCCCAGGTGCGAGCGGTACTCTGCCGGAAGCTCTTCCGGTTTGGGATCACGGCCGCGGCCGCCACCCCCACCGCCTCTGCCGAAACCACCCACTGCGTTGGGCATGGCCGGAATGGCACCGGTCACAAACACCAGCACATCGTATTTGCTTTTCAGGTTGCCGCCGTCGATCTCCTGTGCGTACACCACTTTGGCCGGGAAATGATATTGCTCCATCAGCCAGCGAACCCAGCCCGAAGGCATGGAACCGCCATATACGTCCCACAGCGCGATGCGCATCGGTTTTACTTTCGCGGTGGCAGATGCCGGCCGCTGCGACACGCCCGTCACTTCCAGTCCGAGGTCGCCGGCGGCCTTGTCAAGAAGCGATTTCGCTTTTGCAGAGGAAGGCACAAAGAAACTGCCCTGCGGTGTAGCTGCAGTAGCGGATTTGATGCGGTACACATCCACTCCCGAACTTAGCAGGTCGTTCACTGCGATAAAAGAGTTGTTGGCTTTCGAGCTCAGCACATAGCCGGCGCCTGACCCTTTCACGCTGCCTTTGGGCGATTGAATTTCGCCGTACGGCACGGGTTCAAAAGGCCCGGTAAAGCCGTTGAGGATGCGGTCGAACTTCACGCCCATCTCGTAGGCGAGCGTCCAGCCGGCGGCATCGTACGGCCTGATGGGCGGACCACCCGGGTACTGGAAATCGTTGGGGTGATCCTGCGGCTCGAACATATCCATCACATGCGGACGGAACGCCTGGCTGGTCATCACCACATAGGAACCGGCCGGGTATTTCTTTCCTTCGACCGTAAAATCGCCGGTGGCTTTGTGTACCAGCACGCCCGATCTTACCAGGGCGTTGATGAACCTGACCGCGGTAGGAAAATCGCCCTGGTTGGCGGGAATGATATAGCCCCGCGCATCGCGCAGTGTGGGGTCTTTAAAAACAACATTGTAATATTTGGACGGAATGGTGTCTCCGCCGAACGGATTGTCGGAGGCCGCTGCCGGACCGGCAGTTGCTCTCGGGTTATTACGCTGGTCGTTGCGGTAAGCCGCGTTCACCGAATCTATCCGTTTGGGCGAAAGCGTCCAGTTGTCCTTATTGCCGTTTTCGATGGAGTTCTTGCCCATCCTGTAGATATTGTACAGCAGCTCTTCCCGCTGGCGCACTGCATAGTCGAGCACCGCATAGTTGAGCGAAACCGAGTAGTCGATCGATTGCCGGAAATGCCAAGTCTGCGGGGTGATCGGCCGCGGCGTGGCGCCGTTCGGGATCAGTCGCGAGGGTACCAGCGGCACCGTGGTAGGGGTAGGGCTGCCGATGATCTCGGTGAGCAGGCCCACGATGTTGTGGAAGTAAGGCGTGGTGCGCAGGCCGCCGTTCCACCAGGTGGAGAAGCTGGAGCCGGCGCGCTGTGTGTAGCCGGGTTTTTTTTCCACGTTGAGGCGGTTGTTCATGGCCGCACCCACCGCATCGATACTGGTGACCAGCAAGGGATCGAACACGTAGTTGAACGGATCGCGGTAGGGCGGGCCTGCCAGCACGGAACCCGCGGGGCCTGCCTGGTGGTGGTTGTAGATGATCTGCGGGATCCAGTCCACATATTGCTGGCGGCTCATGTTCTGCGTTTCCTTCATGTTCATCATAAAGAAGTCGCGGTTATTATCATGACCAACATATTTCTGCCAGAGGCGGGGAAGGTTTTCGAACGACCTTTTAGAGGGTGTTGAATCGCGCATGTACCAGTTGGAGACCAGCTCCTGCCCGTCGGGATTGCAATGCACGAACAGGATGATGGCCTGGTCGAGGATGCGCATCGTTTCCGGGTCCTTGCGGCTCACAAACTGGTAAACGGTTTCAATGAGCTGGTGCGCGCCCACAGTTTCGGTGGCATGCAGTCCGCCGTCGATCCATACGATGGCCTTGCCTTCGTTGGAAAGCGCATGTGCCTGATCGTCAGTAAGGCTGTCGGCATGCGCCAGCTGCTGCGAGATGCGGCGGTACTTCTCCAGGTTCTTTATGTTTTCCGGAGACGACACGATCAGCATCCACTGGTGCCTGCCTTCTTCCGTGAGCCCTATATCGACCAGCTTGGTACGGTCGGATGCGGCGGCCAGCTTCTTGAAATAAGCTTCGGTTTGCGTATAAGTGGCCAGGTGATAATCGTCGCCGATGTTGAAACCGAAATGTTCCTTCGGCGTAGGGATGGATTGGGCAAAAGAGTTGATGGCGGCAAGCAATAAGATCCCACAAAGCACAGCGTTCAGGTTACGTAACATAGCGTTATATTGAATAATAGTAAGCAGACCCGGTTGGAAAATAAACAATTTTAGGTATCAGACCAGAGAGACCTGCATAAAAGAACAACATTTTTTGCGCAGGCCGGCAAAGACCGGTTCAAGGTTTGAAGAAAGCCCGGGCTACTGGCTTTTAAAGCGAACACCCACCCGGCAGTCACCGGGCTCGCCCCGGCTTTCGTCGCATATGTTATCCTGGAAGCCCACGATGCGGCGTCCGTCCGTAAGATTGATCACGAATTTAAACAGAAAAAAGTCGTTGACCTTGATGCCGGAAAAAGCAATCCCAGCAGCGGTTGCCAGTTGTGCGGCCGTAAAGGTTTGGGTAGATGGAAAAGTAGTGACCGTGCCGTACAATTTATCGGTGGCTGCGATGGAGGTGGAGATGGGTGAGAAAGAAGCGGCGCTCGGATAAACCCCTCCGGGCGTAGACAATACGATCGGGTAGGCCGGAACTGTGGAAGCAGTGCCCAGGTTATAGGTCAGGTACATTTCGATCGATTTGGCAGTCACTTTACCGAATCCTTCATAATTGAGCACGAATTCAAACTGCTCGTTTGCCACATTGGGATCTTTCAGGTTGAAGAAAGAAGTGTTGGCGGTTGCCACGGTCGGCAAAGCCGACTTGCCCGTGTTCACATGCACGATCGGCACGGCGGTCACCGTGTACTGTTCCCACTCGTAGTCTTTCGTTTTGCAGGAGGAGAACGCACCGCCCGCCAGCACAACCAGAAGAACATAGAAGCCGCATTTTTTCATAAGTGTAGATGGTCTGATAAATAATTAAAAAAACTGTTGGTCGTGGTTACCCGGTCATTTTTGGTTACCGATATGGTTTGGTACGGAGCCGCATTACTTGTCCCAGAATACCGGCTTGGTTTGCTGGGCCACCTGCAGTGCGGTGCCGTTTACGGTCAGTGTTGTATTGGTGGCGAGTTCGGTGGTGGTGTAATAAAACCGCAGCGGAAACACATTGAGTGCCGAGATCAGCGGATCGAGCACCGGGTATCCCGTTCTCCGGTAATCGTTATACGATTCGATGCCGTTGCCGAACTGGGCGATGTACTTCTGCGTCATGATCAGGTTCAGCTTTGCGGTGGTGGCGGCCGCTGCATCGTACTGCAGGCCCAGCCTGGTTACAAAGCCGCCGATGTTGGATACTGCCGGTCCGCCGTTGGCCGTGGAGTAACTGCTGATGCTGTTGAGATTGGCGGTTACCGCATCGAGGAACATCTGCCTTGCGTTATCGCCCGTGCTGAGGGTGAGCGCTGCTTCCGCCCGCATGAATTTCACCATCGCATTGGTGATCAGGGGGGTGATGCCCGCACCGGTACCGTCCGAGTTGGCCACTACTTTCTGCGTGCCGGTGGCGCCTGTATTGGTAAGGAACTGATTGCTCGCCGGAATGTCCTTCACGTTGCCGTTGTCGTACAGACCACCGGCCGGGTAGATGCCTACCGTAGACCGCGTGTTCTGGTCTGCCGGGGCAGCCGTGGGGTCGCCGGGCGGACGGCCATAGTACCCGTTGCCGTTGGCTGAATTGTACGGACCAACAGAGGGCGTCTGCCGGTAGATAAAATAGCGCAGCCGCATATCGTCGGCGTTGAACAGCCTGTTGATGAAAGCCTGGTTCTCATAATAGCTTTTGCCCGACCGGTATTCGTTGTTGTACCAGGGATGCCGGTTGTTCGGGTTCAGCGAGGTGCCGAATTTGAAGGTATAGTCCTGCGTATTATCCGTTATCAGCGGTGTGGCGCCGCTGATCAGGGCTTTGATACCATTGGTTGCCTTTGTGGGGTCTGTCAGCCTGATCTGGTTGTACAGTTTAAGCTTGAGCGAATTGGCCATGCGCCGCCATTTGTCGGCACTGCCGGCATAGATCACGTCGGAGCTGGAGGGCAGAATAGAAAAGCCTTTGTCCATGTCGGCCAGGGCGCCGTCGATCATGCTGAAGATGCTGTCGTATATAACGGCCCCGTTGTCGAATGCCGGGCTTGGCTGGATGCTTCCCCGGGAGGCCTGTGAATAAGGCACATCTCCCCAGAGGTCTACCAGGATGCTGTACAGGTAAGCCTTCTCCAGTTTTGCCACGGCTACAAAACCCCATTGCTGCTGTGCGGTACCCTGGTCGATGACCGTCTGGATATCCGGCAGCGTCTGGGAGTAGAATCCGTTCCAGGCGCCGTTGAAGCTGGCGCCGGTCTGCTGGTAGCGGTCGATCGTGCTTACGAGCTGCTGCATTACGGTGGTGGCGCCTTCATTCACATCGTTCAGGTTGCCTGCGAGCGATACCTGGGTAGCAGGCAGCAGCAACGTGAGTACCGGCACCGTGGGGTTGTTGGGATCATTGTTTATATCGATGAACTTCTTGCACGAACTGAGAGAGCCCAGCACAAATCCGGACAGAAGAAAAACCGCAATTATTTTTGTATATCTCATGAGTCAGTTGTTGGGTAATAGAAGCAGGCTTAGAAGGTAAATCTCAGGTTGGCGCCAAAACGTCTGGTGGTCGGCACGGTCAGGTTATCATACCCCTGTCCGTTCCCTGCCCCGCCGGAACTGACTTCAGGATCGAAATTCATATACTTCGGGAAATTGGGTGCTTTGTACCAGAGGTTGCGTCCGCTGAACGAGATGGTGGCGGAGCCGAACGGGGTACCTTTCAGCAGGGTCTTCGGCAGGTCATACCCAAGGGAAGCTTCGCGGATGCGGAACACCGTTGCATCGAAGATCGTTCCTTCCGTTACGCCGCCCGGCCCGAAACCGCTGGCGAAATAATAATCCGCCACGGTGATGCCTACGTTGTTCGGGATCTCGTTTCCGCGGGCATCGCGCAGCGGCTTCAGCGTATTGGGGTCGCCCAGTACGCCAGGCCCCACGATGATCTTTTCCCGGTCTTCGGTATCCCTCGTTACGCCGCGCGACATGGCCTCGCCCGTCGTGGACGAATAGAGGCTGCCGCCCTGTTTCCAGTCGAATAAAATATCAAGCGTAAAGCCTTTGTAGTGGAAGGTATTGTCGACACCCATGAAGAAGTCGGGATTGGGATTGCCGATCGGCTGGGCGGAAACGGTGAGCGGCTTACCCGTTTGCGGGTTCACCAGGATCTGGCCGATGCTGTCTCTGGCGTATGCCGTACCCTGTATCAGGCCGTAGGGCAAGCCTACGATGTGCACGTTGCTGGTACCGTTGAAGGCCAGCCTCGAATAGGGCCCCAGGTTGCGGACGATGTTGCGGTTGCGGGTGAAGTTGGCGCTGATGTCCCAGCGGAACCGGGCCGTTCTCATAGGCGCAAGGTTCAGTCCGATCTCGATCCCCTTGTTGTTGACCTGTCCGAGGTTGATGATCTGCGTGGTGAAACCGGAAGAAGGGGCCGCACTCACTGTGAAGATCTGCGAAGTGCTTTTTTTGTTGTAGAACGTAAAGTCCACCCCCACCCGGTTGTTGAAGAACTGCAGCTCGGTGCCGAGTTCAAGTTCGGTGATGAACTCCGGTTTCAGGTTCGGGTTGGTGGAGAGGTCCGACATGGTGAGCGTGCTGGTGACGGCTCCGCCGGCCGGCGTGAAGGGTGTACCAATACCCCCGAGCGAAACGTTGGTCTGGTACACGTTCACGGTCTGGTAAGGCGATGCCTCATTGCCCACCCGGGTATAACCTGCCCTCAACTTACCGAACGAAAGGACGTTTCTTGGTATATCCATTACATTGGTAAAGATGAACGAGCCGTTGGCGCCACCATAATAGTAGCTCCGGTTGCTGGCAGGCAAGGTGGAAGAAACGTCGTTGCGCCCCACGAGGTTCAACGACAGGAACTTTTTATAATCGAGTGTGATATCGGTAAAGAAAGCGTAGAAGCGCTGTTTGATGTTATTCCAGCCATTCCCGAGCGCTACGGGGGTAAGCGTTTGCGTATTGTTGAGCGAGATGATGCCCGGGTTGATGATGCCGTCGCCATACACCGCCTGCCTTTCGGTGAGCCGCTGGTTCACGTTGAAACCGGCGATGCCACGGAGGTTCAGGTCTTTGGTGAGCGAAGTGGTTACCGTAGCCAGCAGGTTATCGTCGAGCTCCTGCCGGTAGATATTGTCTGTCTGGATACTGCCATTCGGATAAACCGAGCTGCCTTTTCCGCGCACGCCGATGCGGCGGTCGGTATAGGCATTGAACCCGATGGTATTCTGGAGGTTGAGCCAGGGTGTGGGATCGAAGCCCAGTACGAAGTTGCCGTAGTAGCGGTCGACGCTGCTGGTAGACGGACTGTTCTTCGCCAGCCAGTAGGGATTGTCCACACCGGTATAGTCGTAGATGTCACTGCCATCGATCGGGTTCTTGTAGGGGTTGTGGGTAAGGTCGAAGCTGGTGGGCAGGTACATCAGCACGCCCATGATGTTGGTGGTGCTGCCACCGATGGGCGGCGAGGTCTGTTCCGTTTTTACGTAATTGAGCGAGCCGCTGACGTAGAATTTATTTTCGAGCCGGGCGTTGCCGCCGACGTTGAAGGAGGTGCGGTTGATCTTGTTGTTGGGTACCACGCCTTCGTTGGTGCTGCGCGAAATCCCTGCGGTGAAACTGCCTTTCTCCCCCCCGGTGGAGATGGAGATCGAATTTTCAAACAGGTTGCCCGTTCTGAAAAAGTCTTTCAGGTTGGCCGCCGAATAGGGCTTGTAAGCCACGTTCCGGAGGGATCCGTTTCCATAGTAATACTGAGGGAACAGCGCGGGATTTACGACGGAGGTCTGGCGGCCAAGCTGCCAGGGTACGGAATCGCGGCTGGGGATGATGCTGCCCGGCACCGCGCCGGCATACGGTGGCCCCCATGAACCATACACGCCCCAGCGATAGTCAAAATTGGTCCCCTGTCCGTATTTGGTCTGGTAGGTGGGCAGGCCCGACACGGTTTCCGTTGAGTAGGAGGTGTTATAGGTTATCTCGAGTCCTTTGCGGCTTTGTTTTTTACCCGATTTGGTGGTGATGATGATGGCGCCGTTGGCTGCCCTCGATCCGTAGAGCGCGGCTGCCGCTGCCCCTTTCAGTACGGTTATGCTCAGGATGTTGTTCGGGTCGATGTCGTATGCGCGGTTGGTAACGGCAGAGGCGCCAACCGTTGTGGTGCCTACATTGGCAAAGCTGGAGTTGTCGAACGGCACGCCGTCAACTACAAAGAGGGGCTGGTTATTGTTACTCAAGGAAGAGTTTCCCCGGATGGTGATGTTGGTTGCTCCACCGGCGGTACCGCCCGAGCCCTGGATGTTCACCCCGGCCACTTTTCCTTCGAGGGCACGGATGGGGTTCGATTCGGATTTCTGGGCGATCTGGTCGGCCTGCAGGGTGCTAACGGAATAGCCCAGGGCATTCTTTGACCTTTTGATACCAGCAGCTGTAACGATCACATTCGACAGGGTGGTGGCCGTATCTACGAGGTGGATGTCGAGCACGGCGCCGTTGGTGATGGGTGCTTCCTGGGTGCCGTAGCCGACAAAGGAGAAAACGAGCGTGGAGGCAGTTCTCGGAACCTGAAGGGAATACTTACCATCCTTGTCGGTGGAAGTACCCCTGCTCTCCCCTTTTATCACCACGCTTACGTTGGGCAGGGGAGCGCCGTTTTGCATGGAAGAGACCTTCCCGGTCAACACCCGGGTTTGGGCAGTGGAATAAAAAGAGGCTAAAGCAGTAAACAGCAGAACAAAGCAGTACTTCATGGTTATGGTTTGTAAAAGAAATCCGGGTCCGGCATCAGGACCAGGCACATCAGTTCTTCCATATAGCGGCAAGTGAAAAATCAGGATCCGGGTGGGGTACGAAGCAGTTGAACAATATAATTAAAATAATTACATGTGTTATTTAATCGACCAAAAATATGATTTGAAAAATGGATTAACAAATTATTTTAAATATAATTAAAAATAATATTTATTATTTCTTATACCCTTCTCTCTGTTTTGCTGGCATGGCCCGATTGGTTTATTTTTGCCGTTTGACCCTATGGCAGGTATCTACATTCATATTCCTTTTTGCAGAAAAGCCTGTCATTACTGCAACTTCCATTTTTCCACCTCGCTTGCACAGAAGCCTGCCTTTCTGCAAGCCCTTTCTACAGAAATTCACCTGGTGGCAGGCGGTACCCGATTTGCCGGCCCCGGAGGCTATCTGCACGATAAACCGGTGGAAACCATCTATTTTGGTGGTGGAACCCCTTCCCTGCTTGAGCCGGAAGAGCTGCATAACATCGTCCGGAAACTCTACACTTCTTTTTCCATTACGCCGGATGCGGAGCTTACCCTGGAAACAAATCCCGATGATATTACTCCTGCACGGCTCCTGGCCTGGAAAGCGTCCGGCATCAACCGGCTTAGCGTCGGTGTACAGTCTTTCCTGGATACAGAGCTTCAATGGATGAACCGGGCTCACTCGGCGGCACAAAGCCTACAGGCACTTGCATGGGCTCACGAAGCAGGATTTTATAATATTACAATAGATTTAATATATGGAACACCTTCCCTTTCCGATGAACAGTGGGAGGCTACCGTACGGCAGGCGGTCGGGCTCAACATACCGCATCTTTCCTGTTACGCGCTTACGGTAGAGCCGTCGACCGCCCTGCACCATTTGATCAGGCAGAAGAAATCGGCGGACGTAGATCCGGAAAAGCAGGCCAGGCAATTCCTGCTGCTGATGAAGCTGATGGAGGAGAACGGATACGAGCACTACGAAATATCCAACTTTGCCCGCACCGGTATGCGCAGCCGGCATAACACGGCCTACTGGCAGGGCAAGCATTACGCCGGACTGGGCCCGTCGGCACATTCGTTCAACGGCGTGTCGCGGCAATGGAATGTGGCCAACAACGCAAAATATATTTCATCCCTGCAGCAGGGTATCCTCCCTTCCGAAACGGAGGTGCTGACAACCACCCAGCAGCTCAACGAATACATCATGACCTCCCTGCGCACCATAGAGGGCCTCGACCTGATCCACGTAGACCAGGCGTTCGGGCCCAAAGCCCTGCAGCACATCGAGCGCACCATCGGCAAGTACCAGCGCACCGGAAAAATAAGCCGCGAAAACGGCGCTTTGCGCCTCACCCCTGAAGGCAAATTGTTTGCAGATGGAATAGCAGCGGATTTGTTTGTGGTGTAGATAGTTGCGCATATATTTCAGGGCGCAGCTGCAAGAATACAGGAAGTTGTCTGAACCGGAAAAGAACCAGATCAACTGGTCTGCCCAAGCGTCGATAACAAAATTCAGAGTCGCCGTTTTTTGTCTGAATCCCGGTTCAGACAAAAACAAGATGCAGCACACAGTCATCATCCACAGGTAAACCAGATTCTTTGCTTATCAAGACAAAACAACCCCTGCAGACCATCAAACAAGAATCCCCTCAAGTTGCTTGAAGCCCTGGCGGGCGGGGAGCCCGTTCCAGAGGATCTGGTATACGGTTTCGACGATCGGGATCCCGGCCTGTACATGGGCGTTGATGAGCGAGATGCACTTGCTGGCATTGTAGCCTTCCGCCACCATGTTCATTTCCAGCTGGGCCGACCGTACGGAATAGCCCTTGCCTATCATGTTGCCGAACGTGCGGTTGCGGCTGTACAGGGAGTAACAGGTTACCAGCAGGTCGCCCAGGTAGACGGACGCCGCATAGTTCGCAGACTTCTTATGTGATTCCGGCTCTTCTTCGTGCACGCCTACTTCAATGTGGCGCGCTCCTACCTTGCGGAGAAAACCAGCCATCTCATCGGCACAGTTGGCGATCAGCACGCTCAGGAAATTATCGCCGTAATCGAGTCCGTGCGCGATGCCCGCCGAAAGCGCGTAAATATTTTTGAGAACGGCCGCGTACTGCACGCCCACTACATCATGGTTCACCACCACATTCAGGTAATCTGTTTTGAAACACTGCGCGATCATCCCCGCAGCGCCCTCATCCATCCCTGAAAATGTGAGGTACGATAATTTTTCCGCCGCCACTTCTTCCGCATGGCATGGCCCCATCACGGTAAAATAATCTTTCAGTGGAAGCCCGAACTGCTCATGGAAATATTCATTCACCAGCAGGTTATTCTCCGGCAGGATGCCCTTTACCGCAGACACGATCTGCTTGCCGGCAAAATCATGCGCGGACAGGTCTTTACACGCATCATGAACATAAGCCGACGGCATCGCCAGCACAATACAGCTGCTTTCCGCCACCACCCGCCGCATATCCGACTGCATCTGAAGAAGCGAGGTATCGAAATAAACCGAGGACAGATAATTGGGATTGTGGTGCCGCAGGTTGAGGTGACGGATCACGGCATCGTTCCGGATCCACCAGTTTACGGAATGCCTGTTATCCGTCAGGATCTTTGTCAATGCGGTCGCCCAGCTTCCGCTTCCAACAACACCGAATTGCATGGGAAATTTTTAAGGGAACAGCCGGCAGCCGTTAACTTGTCGCTCTTAGCTCTCCAGGAGACAATCACCGATTTGAAAAGGCCGGCAGCTGCCAGCTGACAGCTTATTTCTTCGTATCATATAATTTATCCTTCTCCACCACCTGCACCTTGGTGCCTGTCTTCAGGATCTTGCTGACGGTGCTGTAAGGGGCAGTGACCACCTGGTCGCCATCCTTCAACCCGTCGAGTACCTGGATGTAATTGATGTCCTGGATATTGGTAGCCACTTTTACTTTCTTGACGGTACCGTCTTTCTGCAACACAAATGCGACTTCCTCGAGGTCGTCGGAAGCAGGCTGTGCATCGCGGTCGGCGTCGCTGTTTGCGTTACTGGCAGGCTGATTGCTGGTTTGCTGCTGATCGGCCGCCGGCCTGTCGGAACCCTTTTCGCGGGTGGTAACCGCATTGATGGGAACAGCCAGCTGGTCGATCACGCGCGTGGTCTGTATATCGGCGCTTGCGCTCATGCCCGGACGGAAAGGATATTTCGCCCCGTTGCCCGCACCCATCAGGTCTACGTACGATTCGGGCAGCAGCCTGATATGCACTTTGTAGTTGGTAACATCGTTGCTGGCAGTGGCCGACGATGTGCTGCTTTGCGCCGCGGTAGAGTTGCTGCTGGCGATCTGTGTCACGATCCCCCGGAACTGGTGGTTGGCATACGCGTCTATTTCGATGATGGCTGAATCACCCAGCTTTACTTTGGGGATATCGTTCTCGCCCACGTCCACGATCACTTCCATCACGCTCATATCCGCCACCCTCATCATTTCCGTTCCGGCCATCATGGAGTTGCCCACCACGCGTTCGCCTTTTTTCACGTTCAGCAGCGACACAATGCCCGCCATGGGTGCCGTGATGGCGGTGCGGCTCAGGTCTTTGTCGGCCTTCGACAGGTTGGCCCTTGCACTAAGTATGCCGGCCTGTCCGCCCCGGATGCCCTGCGTCGCCGCGTTGTAGTTGGCTTCCGCCGACAGGAACGCGTTCTCCGCCTGTTCAAATTCGGAGCGCGAGATCACCTTCTCGTCCAGCAGTTGTTTCTGCCGGTCGTATGTGCGTTTCGACTGGTCGAGCGTGGCTTTGAGCGCCTGCAGCTGGGCCGAGCTGTTGGATACCGAAGCTTCCTGCTGGTTCACCACCGCCGCTGCCTGGTCGCGCTGCGTCGTGTAGATATCGGCATAGATGCGTGCCAGCACCTGTCCTTTCTTTACGCTGTCGCCCTCGCTCACGGTCAGCTCCGTGATCTCGCCCGAAATATCCGGGCTCACCTTTACTTCCACTTCCGGCGATAGTTTTCCGCTTGCGTTTACCGTTTCTATGATGGTCCGCTTTTGCGCTTTTTCAACGGCTACCTTCACGCCCTCCTCTTTTCCGAGCACACCCTGTTTTTTCAGAACCACCAGCACCACGATGATGACGATCAGGCTCACGATCACCCAAATTATTTTCTTGCTCATATTCAATCAATGATTTGTATGTTAATTTCTTGTAGAGACGCCATGCATGGTTTCTCCGTATTATAGTTTCATTCCCTGCCCCTTGTAGAACTCGAGCACCTTCATTTTAAATACATAATCGTAGCGGGCCAGCAGGTAATTGATCTGGGCCGTTACGAGGTTGTTCTGGTTGGTGATGAGCTCGAACGAACTCAGCAGGTTTACGTCGTACCGTTTTTTAGAGAGGTCGTAGGTACGCTGGGCCGTTTCCACGGCTTTGGAACCGGCGACCTGTTTCTGCAGGGAGGCAATGGCATTATTATAAGCCGTGTACACTTCCTGCTTCAGGCTCTGGTTATCCAGGTCGCGCTGCAGCTGCACGTTGCGCAGGTTCAGCTTGGCCCTTTCCCAGTTGGAGCGGAGCTGAAAACCGTTGAACAGCGGCACGCTGAAACTGACCCCCAGGTTCTGCCCGAA
This sequence comes from Chitinophagaceae bacterium, assembly GCA_965200945.1. Classification (GTDB taxonomy): domain Bacteria; phylum Bacteroidota; class Bacteroidia; order Chitinophagales; family Chitinophagaceae; genus JADCRZ01. The sequence goes on along the minus strand of OZ241749.1, from coordinate 5,329,667 downwards.
GTTCTGGTTCAGCTGCGATCCGAAACCGGTCCACACATCGCCAAATTTCTTGTTGATGGTTTTCCCGGCATACACGGGTGAATAGACCAGGTAGTTCATATTGGTGGCCACATCCCGGGCGTAGAGGCCGGTCGGCCGTTCGCTGGTAGGGTCAACACCTGCTATCGCCCGCTGAAGGGCGGCATAGAAGTTCGTGGCCAGGTTCACAAATCCGCCGATCCGGGGGTACATGGCTGCCCTGGCCGCCAACCGGTTCTTATCTGCTGCAAGTACATTCAGGTCATCGATCTTTATCTGGGGGAGGTTTTCCAAAGCCAGGTTGTAAACGGCTTCCGGTTGTAGGGCTGCCAGCGGCTCCAGGGGGATCTTGTCGAGGTCGGGGGTATCTACGTCGAACGGTGCGCCGGCGTCGAGGTTCAGCACGGCTTTGAGCTGCAGCAGCTGCAGCTCCTTGTTCGACTGGGCCGTTACCAGGTTGGAGCTGTCGGTCGCCAGCTGGGCTTCTATCTCCGCCACATTCAATTCCGGCAGCGCACCGGCATCTACTCGCTTCCGCGTCTGGTTCAGCTGTTCGGTTGTAAGGGCGATCTGCAGCTCGCTCACCTTTACCTGCTCTTTTGCCTGCAGGGCCAGCAGGTAGGCATTGGCCACGCGCAGGCTGATATCGTTCTTCGCCCTTTCTTCCGACATCTGTGCAGATTGCTGCTGATACTTGTAAGCCGCCACCGCATTGCGGAGAGAGTAAAAATTGAAGATGTTGAAGCTGGAAGTAAAATTGAAACTGGTGGAAAGGGCTTTGGTATTTTCCAGCAGGCCGGTGGTCGGGTTCTCACTTCTTCCGAAGCGCATACTCCAGTTATTGCTGAAGGAGGCATTGGGATACAGCCCGGCGTTGTTGGTCCGGTAATCGAGCGCCGCCTGTTCGTACGCGATGTCTGCCTGCTTCACGGTGATATTGTTGGAAAGCGCATAGGAGACAGACCGCTGAAGACTCCAAACATCCTGACTGAATACAGCGGTTGACCATAAAGCAGCAAAGGACAACCATACCAGTGTTTTCTTCTTCATATTGAATTAAAGATGGCAGTAAGGACAATTAATTAGGTAGACCGGGTTTTTCAGGATGCTGGCCTTAAAAATAATCAATTCGGCTGTTTCTTTAACAAAAGAATTACAAAGCTTTCACCGATTAAGAGATTTTCATTAATGCCTGTTCGAGGTCGGCGATGATATAAGCCGGCTCTTCCAGTCCTACAAACAGGCGCAGCGTGCGGTGCGCTTCACTGCCCGGGTCGAACTGGTCGGGGGGTACGGAGGCGCACCCCGGAATGATCAGGCTTTCATAACCGCCCCAGCTCACCGCCATCAGGATGTGCTTCAACGATTCGCAGAACAGCACGATCTCTTCCCGTGTGTCTGCCTTCATCACGAAACTGAACAGCCCGCACGCGCCCGTCATCTGCCGGCGGGCAAGCTCCTGCTGGGGAAAGCTGTCATGGAATGGATGCAGCACCTTTTCCACCCTTTCGTGTTGCGCCAGGTAGTTCACCACTTCACCGGTGTTGCGGGTCACTTTCTCGAGCCGGAGGGGCAGGGTGCGCAGTCCGCGGATCAGCAGCCAGGCATTGAACGGTTGTATGCCGCTTCCGATCGCGAGGTATTCGCTTTCGAATATCTTCCGCATCATCGCCTTCGAGCCGGTGATCACGCCGGCCATGGTATCGCTGTGACCGCCGATCCACTTGGTGGCCGACTGCAGCGAGATGTCGATGCCCATGGCAATGGGTTTCTGGAACAGCGGCGTGCAATAGCTGTTGTCGCAGATGGTGACGATCCCTTCCGCTTTGGCCAGCTCTGCGATGGCCTGCAGGTCCTGCAGGGCAAAATCCCAGGAGTTGGGCGACTCGAGATAGATCAGCGTGGTGGAGGGGATGATGGCCCGCTCGAAGTGCTCGATCTGCGTGCCATCCACGTAAGTTGTCACCACGCCGAAGCGGGGCAGGATCACGTTGAAAAGATGCTGGGCCCAGCTGTAGGGTTTGTTCACCGACACGATGTGATCGCCCGTCTTCACATTGGCCAGCACGGCCGCGAAGATGGCTGCCGCGCCGCTGTTGAACACCAGGCAGTCTTCTGCGCCGTCGAGGGCAGCCAGCTTTTTCCGCAGGATGTCCACCGTCGGGTTCACACCGCGGCTGTACAGGTAGCCGGCCATCTCGTTGCGGAAGGCGTTGCCCAGGTCATCCACTTTTTTAAAAGCAAAATTGCTGGTCTGCACGATGGGCGGGGCGATGGCGTTGAAATACTGTTCACGGTCTTCCCCAAGCTCGTTGAGGATATAGGAAAGATCAAATTGTTCCATAACAGGTTTTATGATGGCGGCTGGTTGCCGGCCGGTTTCGACCGGATGCGCGCCGTGGCAAAATAGAGCGCCAGGAACGCACCGAACACGATGATGCCGGTAAGGGCCAGCCGCGGTGTGTTGATAGCGATGCTTATGCCTACAAAAATATAGGCTGCGATGAATATAAGCGGCATCAGCGGATATAATTTCATGGTGTAGATGCCGCTGTTGTCGAGGTGACGGGTGCGCTTCCTTAAAATAAAGATGGCGCCCACCGATGTTGCCATGCCGATGGAGTCGAGGAAGATGCTGAAGCTGACGATCTTGCTGAACGTGTTCAGGAAGAACAGCACCAGGACGCAGATAAGGGCGAACACCGTCAGGCTTACGGTGAGCACGTCGCGTTCTTCGTTCTTCTTCCTGAAAGCTGCCGGCAGAATGCCATCCATGCTCATGGCATACATCACCCGGGGGTTGCTGAGCAGCAGCACGTTCACATAGGCCAGCACGGCCAGGAACAGGAGCCCGGTGAACACGTATTTGCCGGTGGCGCCAAAGGCCCGCTCCGCTACAATGGCGGCGATGCCGGAAGTGGATTTCAGGGGTTCGAAGCCGATGATGGTAAAGTACGACACCTGCACCAGCAGGTAGAGGGCGATGATGAGCAGGATGCCGATAAAGATACCCCGGGGCACGGTGCGGCGCGGGTTCTGCACTTCCTCTCCGAAATTGATGCTTTGCTGGTACCCGCCATAGGTGAACGATACGGAGATGAGCGCGGCCCCGAACGAACCTACGTATTCCATCCAGCTGTGCTCAGGTAGTGGCCCGGCGGCGGCGGCGGCAGTAGCAACATGCGTACCGGGCACAAAGAGTGCAAGTATGAGCACCACGATCATGCTGATCTTGATAAGCATGAGCACGTTCTGCGTTTTGGAGCTCATGCGCAGTCCGGCGAGGTTCACGCCATAAAAAAGGATGATGGCCGAAATGGCGAGCAGGGCCTTGGTAAAATCGGTGGCGGGTGTGTGGAAAAGGATGCCGGAAATATACTCGCTGCCTACCAGCGCCACGCCCGCCAGGGAAGCGGCGTTGGAAATAAGGATGATGCAGTTGATGGCAAAAGCGATGGAGGGATGGTAACACTCGGCGAAGATCTTGTAATAGCCGCCGGTGACCGGCAGGCGCGAGCCGATCTCGGCATAGCTGAGCGCGCCGCAAAGGGCGATGAAGCCGCCGGTGACCCAGCTGGCGAAATAGATGGAAGGTGTGAGGGAGGCTTTGGCTGCATCGGAGGCGGTGCGGAAAATACCCATGCCGATCACCAGCCCTGTCACAATCATGGTCAGATCGAACAGATTCAGTTTTGGCGCCTTCATAAACGGAAAGATATATAAATCTGGCTTTACATTTGATTTCCTGTAATAACATGCCCTACAGAATCGTCTTCTTCGTGTTGCTTTTTAGTCCGTTGTTTATACAGGCCCAACAAGGAACCCTTGATACTACGTCGCACCAGACCTTGCCCGAAGTGGTGATCAAAGGGTACGAGCAGAACCGCTCCTTCAAGGAAGTGGCTGCCCCGGTAGGCATCGTTACACAGCAGCAACTGCAGCGGTACAGCGATGTGTCGATCGTACCGGCGGTGAACCTTGTTCCCGGTGTGCGCATGGAGGAGCGGTCGCCGGGCAGCTATCGCCTCAGCATCCGCGGCAGCTCGCTTCGGTCACCCTTTGGCGTGAGGAACGTGAAAGTATACTGGAACGATATCCCGTTCACCGACCCCGGCGGCAACACCTATCTCAACCAGCTTTCCTTTTATAATTTTTCTTCCCTCGAGATCCTGAAAGGGCCGGGCAGCAGCCTGTACGGCGCCGGCACCGGCGGCGTGATGCTGATCAACAGTTTTCCCGCCGGCACCGCGAACCAGGTTTCGCTCAACTATTCCGCCGGCAGCTACGGTTCCCGGAACCTGTCGGTAGCTGCGGTAGGTGGTAACGAATCGTTCCGGAACCTGGTTTCCTATACGCACCAGACCAGCGACGGCTACCGGCAGCAGTCGGCCATGCGCCGTGATGTGGTGAGCTGGCAGACGCGCATCGCCGGCAGCGAAAAGCAGTCGCTGACCTCGCAGGTCCTGTACGGCGATCTGTATTATCAAACACCCGGGGCGCTTACCAGAGCGCAGTATCTGGCCGATCCAGAAGCGGCCCGTCCGGCAGGTGGCGGATTCCCCGGCGCGATCCAGAACCAGGCGGCCATCTACCAGAAAACGTTCTGGTCGGGACTACACTACCAGTATAAGTTCAATGCGCATTGGGAGAACAACAGCTCGGTGTATGGTGCTTTCTCGCAGGTGCGCAACCCGGCCATCCGCAATTATGAAAGAAGGCTGGAACCCAATTTCGGAGGCAGAACCACTTTCAGTTTTACTACCAGCATCAAATCTGCACAGCTCAGATGGATCGCCGGGGCCGAAGCCCAGCAGGGTTATTCCACCATCAGGGTGTATGGCAACAAAGGAGGAAGGGCGGATTCGATACAGACGGATGACGAGGTCAGCAGCCGGCAGCTGGCAGTGTTCACGCAGGCGGAACTGAGCTTACCGAACGGCTGGATCGCCACGGCTGGTGTGAGCCTGAACAAAACCGCTGTAGACTTCAACCGCTTTTCGGTGTCACCCGTTTTTATGTATGAAAGCCGTTACAACAACGAGCTGGCGCCGCGTGTATCGCTCCTGAAAAAGATAGGCACTCACCTGTCTGCGTATGGGTTGGTGTCGAGAGGTTTCTCCCCACCCGCGGTGGCCGAACTGTTGCCCTCCACCTCGGTGATCAACACCAGCCTGCAGGCCGAAGAAGGCATGAACTATGAGGCGGGCGTGAAAGGAAGCTGGCTGGGCAACCGGCTGCTGCTGGATCTGAACGCTTTTTATTTTCATCTCAAACGGGCTATCACCCAGCGCCGCGATGCCAGCGGCGCCGACTATTTTGTGAACACCGGAAACACCCGCCAGAAGGGCATCGAAGCCGCCCTCAGCTACCAGAGCCTGCGGAATGATCAGCAATTCTTTTCGCAATGGCTGGCCTGGGCGAACTACAGCTTTCAGCATTTCCGCTACCAGCAATACAAGCAGCTTACACAGGATTTTTCGGGTAACCAGATCCCCGGCATTGCGCCCAACACATTGTCGACCGGACTTGAGATCAGGCTGAAACCCGGCTTCTACGCCAACGTGAATTATTATTACAGCGATCACATTGCCCTCAGCGATGCCAACACCGAGTATGCAGCATCGTACCACCTGGTGGGCGCCAAAGCAGGCTACCGCAAAATTTTTTCTACCCATATTACGATGGACCTTTCGGTGACAGGCGACAACCTGCTGAACCAGACCTACAGCCTGGGCAACGACATCAACGCGGCGGGAAACCGGTTTTACAATGCCGCGCCGGGCGTCAGTTTCCTGGGGGGCGCCTCATTCCGGTACCAGTTCTGATACCGGGCTTGATGAACGTCTCCTTCCGAAACCCGCATTTAGATTACCTTTGCCGGCAACCGGTCCCTGTTCATGCCCGCCAGAAAAAACAAGAGAATATCGCGATCCTGGGTCATCCTGCTGGTGATCGTATCGTTCGCCGCCTTTATCTGGTGGCTCTACCTGCGGGAAGCGCCCGCTTTTGTCCGCTATCCCGAATTCGGGATCGACATCCCCACCAATTATACCATCCACGGCATCGACGTGAGCAAACACCAGAGCTATATCGACTGGGATGAGGTGAAGGCCATGGAAGTGAAAGACATGCAGATCGGCTTTGCCTTTATCAAGGCCACGGAGGGCCTGCGGAAAACAGACACTTATTTCTCCCGCAACTGGCGCAAGGCCCGCAAAGCGAATATGGTGCGGGGCGCCTACCATTTTTTCATCGCGCCCAAAAGCGGCCGCGAACAGGCTAAAAACTTCATCGCGGCCGTAGAGCTCGAAAAAGGCGACCTTCCGCCGGTGCTGGATGTGGAGCAGACCTACGGCGCCTCCCCGGAAACCCTCCGCACCAACATCCGCGAATTCCTTGAAACCGTACAGGAATACTATGGCGTAACGCCCATCATCTATACCAACGTCAATTTCTACGATAACTACCTGGCCGGCTATTTCGACCAGTACCGGCTGTGGGTGGCGCATTACCTTCAGAAAGACCGCCCCCGCATCACCCGCAACTGGGTGTTCTGGCAGCACAGCGAAAGCGGCCGCGTGAACGGCATCCTGAACCAGGTCGACTTCGACGTGTTCAACGGCGATTCCACTATGTTCCGGCAGCTGCTGGTAGAGTAGTGCTGATTGTACGCGCCAGTCCCTATTTTTGTTACCTCAACCAATCATCGCATGGGCATAGAGCCGGAAGCACAGGAATTTCTCAGGCGCATCATGCTGTCTCTCGGGGCCGGACTGGCATGGCTCCTGTTCAACATGACCGCCGGCATTTTTGCCGGCTGGCTCTTCTTCCGCGACACGCCCACCAAGGGCAACTACATCTTTTACGCGTGGCTGGTGATCAGCCTGGGCTTCCTGCTGCGGTTTTACATCCGGCTGTGGAGAAGAAGGATTCCGTTTGAATAGGCAGGTCAGGTCCAGGCTTGCCGGGCATTTGTGTGAACCAGAAAAGAGCCTGATTAACCGATCCGCCTGATAAACGGTGATCTGTTTCAAGATTCTTGACACCTGTCATCCATCATCAGGATAACCCATAATATCTTGAAAAGACCTGACCCTTACTTCGCATCCAAAATCACTGGACTGCTTCCTCCCCTGCCCATGATGATCACTTTGGCGTTGGGTGATTTGGAGAGTTCGAGCTGGGCTTTGATGGATTCGTACTGGAGCTGGCGGTCGGTGAGTCCTTCGCTGATGATGCGCTGGTAGTCGGCGATGCCCTGGGCTTCCACCCGTTTGCGTTCGGCTTCCTGGTGCTCTTTCTGGAGCACGAACTGCATCTTCTGGGCGTCCTGCTCGGCACTGATCTTCTGTTCGATGGAGACTTTTACGGATTGCGGGAGGGTGATGTTGCGGATCAGCAGCTGCTCGAGCTGCAGGCCCCTTTTTTTGAAGTCGCCGTCGATGCTGCTGAAGATGCGCTGCTGGAACTCGTCGCGTTTGGTGGAGTAAAGGGCCACCGCTTCGTAGTACACCGCATTGTCGCGGATCTTGGTGCGGGTGAGCGGACGCACGATCTTGTCGCTGTAATCGAGCCCCGTTTCGCGTACCAGCTTCGGCGCTTGTGACGCCGTCACCTTGTACAGCACCGTGAGGTCGATCGTTACTTCGAGTCCGTCGGCGGTGAGTACGCGGATGGCATCGTCACCGGTCTTTTTGCCCTCGTCGGCGATGCCGCTCATGGTATAGTTCTGGGTGCGCACATCCATCTTCTCCACTTCGAGCAGCGGATTGATCACATGCAGGCCACTTGACAGCACATCGTTCTGCACCCTGCCAAACAATTTCTTCACCCCGATCTCCCCCGCCTCGATCTGTACAATGCAGGAAGTCAACAACCCGGTCAGCATCACCAGCAGTCCGACGAGTCGCACAGGTGTTGCAAGCCGCCGCAGGTTCACATCCCTTCTGCTGAAACCCTGTCCGACCAGAAAAATAATAAACCCGAAAATGATGAGGAACATGATAAACTAATTTTAAAAACAGCTCAATGGGCAAGCGGTCTTCTACGCCGGTCAGGTGTTGCTGCTGCTGTGATCGGAGATGATGAACCATTTGCCTCCGATCTTTCTGAACAGCAGGGTATACTGGCCGCCCAGGTCACCGACGGTGCGTTTGAGGAAGAACTTGCCTAATACAAAACAGTATTCGGGCGACAGTTGTTTAACCTGGAGGATCTGAAAAGAAAGCTGGCCCATCTGGCCGGCGTTGCTGTAGTTCTTTTTGTAATTGTTCAGCGTGTTGGCATAACCGTAAGTAACGCCGTTCTTTCCCACGAACTGGAGCGAGTCGTTGTTCCAGTAGCCCTTCATGAAGTTTTCCAGGTCGCCTTTGTTCCAGTAAACGGTCTGGTCGTGCAGGATCCGGAGAACGGCTTTCTGATCGGCACTCTGTGCATGGAGGGAAAAGAGCACGCCGCAACACAACAGAAGGAGGAGGATCTTTTTCATATAGAGGATTGCCCGATGAAATTATTGAAAATAAGGATGCAGCGGCGAAGAATCGTGGAAGGCAGCGCGTTTGCACAGGGCAGAACGCAGATATCGTGTATCTTCACGGCTCCGACAAACGGAACATACCAAGCAGAAAAATGATGTCATTCAAGGAAACCCTCAACGAACGTCCCCGGCTGAAAAAGCTGGTGATGTGGCTGATCAGTTCCGAGAACGGCATGCGCCCGCGCTGGTGGGTGCGTTGTTTCGTCAATCCCTTTATTTACAAACGCGGGAAGCACACCCTGATCTTCCGCCGCACCCGGATGGACCTGATGCCGTACAACCCCTTCGAGATCGGGCATCATTGCACCATCGAAGATTTTGCGATCGTAAACAACGGGATGGGACCGGTAAAGATCGGCAACCATGTGTTCATCGGTGCATCGAACGTGGTGATCGGTCCCGTCACCCTGCACGATCACATCATGACGGCCCAGAACGTGGTGATCTCGGGCATGAACCATGGCATCGGTGATGTCTCCGTAGCCTACCGGTATCAGCCTTGTACGGTGGAGCCCATTACCATCGGCGAAGGGTGCTGGATCGGCGCCAATACGGTGATCACGGCGGGGGTGCAGGTAGGAAAATTTTCGGTGATCGCGGCAGGCAGCGTCGTCACGAAGAACATCCCGGATTATGTGATGGTGGGTGGCAATCCGGCCCGCATCCTCAAAAAGTTCAATCATGCCACCAAACAGTGGGATCGCGCAGGCAGCGAGCCTGTCTGATCAGACGGTCTTCTTTTCGCAGGTGCTCAGGAAGTCTTCGTGGGCATCGGCCCCAACGCCTGTGCCTTCAGGCAGTTCCACAAAAAATCCCCGGTATTGCACGCCGCCCGTAACGGGGTCGGCTTTGTGTCCGAGCATGCAGGTGTCCATATCGTAAAACACGATGTTGCTGCAGGCCGTCGCGAAATGCGCAAAGGCCGAGAGGGCTACCCGGCTTTCGAGCATGCCGCCCATCATGCAAGGAATGCCGTGTCGCTGCGCCACTTCATGTATGCGGAGCGCTTCGAGTATACCCCCCGATTTGGAAAACTTGATGTTGATAAAGCTGCAGGCCCCGGCATCAATAAGGCGCTGCGCATCGTGGTGGTCGAACACACTTTCGTCGGCCATCAGGGGAACGGGTGAAATCTTCCTGAGCTGGGGCAAATGAGGATCATCCCAGTACCGCATGGGTTGCTCGCAGAACTGGATGTCGTATTGCCCTAATGCCTGCAGGGTTTGAGCCGCGGTATCAAAATCCCAACCCTGGTTTGCATCTATACGCAGCAGAATATCCTTGCCCACTGCGGCGCGGATCTGCCGGATGCGTTCCACATCTTCCCGGCCTTCTTTTCCCAGCTTTACCTTGATGATGCGCACGCCCCGCTGCACAAAATCCACTGCGGTGCGGGCCATCTGTTCCGGCGCGGCGATGCCGATGGTGAGGTCGGTTTCCATTTCTTTTCTTTCGCCGCCGAGATAAGTGTAGAGGGGCTGCCCGGCCTGTTTTGCGGCGAGGTCGTACAGGGCCATGTCGAACGCGCTTTTGGCCGTTGCGTTGAAGGCGGTGAAGGCATCCAGTTCCCCCATGCGGGCTTCGATCTGCAGCGGGTCTTTGCCCTTCCACAAAGCCGCGAATTCCTTTGCCATTTCAAAACAGGTGGTCTGCGTTTCCCCCGTGATCATCGGGAAAGCGGAGCACTCTCCCACTCCGTGCATACCTTCATCCGTATGCACGCGGATAAACACATTCTGCGCAAAATGCATCGTACCTGTTGCAATTGTGAACGGGTGCATCGGGATACTGAACCGGTAGATGTCGGTATGGGTAATGAGCATAGCCAAAAATAACCTTGATTTACATGATTTAAGAATGGATGGATTGATGCGGGAGAAATTATTCATTTTGCCCGCTTCCCTGCCCACCGGATTCAGCGCAGCAGTCTCAAATAAAACCACTTATCCTTCCATCCCTGAAGCAAGCAATCAGGGTTCAGACAGCAAAGAATCGAGGCTGTGCTTCATTTGCGGAAAATCATTCAGGTCGTTGTGGCTGCCGCCGGGGAGGGTGATGAACTGGTCGCCGGGTTTCAGAACCGTTTGCAGCTGACGGGCGTTTGAATACGGTATCACCCAGTCGGACGTACCATGAAAAATGGTGACGGGTGCATTGACGCGGGGCAGGTATTCAAAAGTGGGCAGGCGGTAATGGATCAGTTTTGTAACGGCGAACACAGGAAAATAATGGGCCATCAGCGAATGCATGCTGTAGTAGGGTGTTTCAAGTATGAGTTCCTTACAGTCGCTACGAGAAGCAAGGTAGGCGGCAATGCCGGTACCCATCGACTTGCCATAGATGACGATGTTTTCAGGCTGATACCTGGCGCGCGCCAGTTTGTACACTTGCAGTGAATAGTCATACAACCGCTTTTCCGTAAGCTTGCCGGTGCTTTTGCCGAAGCCGGGATAATCAGGCATCCACACTTCATATCCTTTCTTTGTCATTGCCGGCACATACTTCGCGTACCAGGCAATGTTTTTTTTGTTCCCATGAAAATAAAGCACCACGCCTTTTTTTACAGGGCCGGTAGCAGCGAACTGGATCACGTTGAGATTGGTGCCGGCATCGTACGGAATGTTGAGTTCGGTATAGGGGACAGAAAAATCGTACTTGTGGTTGCGGGCCAGCGGAGTGGGGTGAAAAAGAAAATAATCCTGGAAATAATAGATGGAGAAATTGACCAGGCAATAGAGGATGATGAGAATTTTCACCCAATTGAAAATCTTCCTTCCCTGTGAAACCGGAACCCGTTCTTGCTGCATGAAAACCGCTTAATATTTTAAGATATCACGCACAAAATTATGGTATTCGGGAAAGGTGGGCAGATTATTATGTCCGCCGCCCTCGATGCGGATCAGCGTGATCATGCGGGGATTGATCGCCTGCAGCTTTTCGCTGTTCGAGATCGGAATCAGCCTGTCTTTCGTGCCGTGGATGATGTAGGTATGACAGTTCACTTTTTTGATCCATTCGTGCGTGGGCAGGTAGTACCGCAGCAGCCGGTTCACCGGCAGGAAGGGCACAAACCGCTCCACCACCTTGTGAAAGTTGTAGTAAGGCGCATCCAGGATCAGGTAGCGCGGACTGTTATCGGACGCGATCTTGGCCGCAAAGCCGCTGCCCAGGCTTCTTCCGTACACGATCATGCAGTGCTGGCCGTACTGTTTGCTCAGGGTCTCATATACAAACTGAAGGTCGTTCAGCATGCCGCGCTCGTTGCGCTCGCCGGTGCTTTTCCCGAATCCCCGGTAGTCGACCAGCACCACATCATAATCGTACCGGTAAAAATCCTTTGCGTAGCGCGCCCACCCCTTGATGCTGCGCGTATTGCCATGAAAATACAGTACCAGCCCTTTCGGATGATCGCGGTAAAAATGCAGTCCATTGATGGAAACCCCCGGCTTCACCTCGAAGAACAATTCCTTGAAAGGAATATCATACTTGAACTTGAAATCGGCTTTCAGCTTTTCCGGCTTGAAAATGAACCACTCCTGTATAAGATAAAAAAGGATCACGAACCCGACATACGCACACAACATATAGAGGAGGATAGAATGCAAACAGGAAGTTTAAATAAAACTACGATTTCTTTGGAAGCATTATTTTAAATCCCCTCCTTAAGGCCTCTCACTTAAATCCCCTCAAGGGGCCTCAATGAAATTCCTCAAGGGTACCTTCTCAAATCCACTCCTGGGAGGGGATTTACAGGGAAATCTCCACAGAGAAGATTGGTTGGCGGTAACACAAAAATAAACAGCGATGCAGGCTTTGATTCTGTTGTAACAACCCTCTATTCAGGTTTCAACAACCTGGTTTGCATCAGCTTCCCCTCCCTCCACCGGCTTCCTTCTCCAGTAGTTGGCCAGGATGGAACCGGAGATGTTCATCCAGGGACTGAACACGGCGGCGGCGAGGCCTACGGTGCCGAGCTTGCCCATGGTGCCGGCGAGGCCCGAGGCCATGCCGCCGTTCTGGAGGCCCACTTCGAAGGCGATGGTGCGGGCGGAATTTTTGTCGAGGCGGAAGGCGCGGCTGAGCCAGTAGCCGAAAAAATAGCCGGCGGCATTGTGAAATACAGACGTCACGAACAGGAGCAGTCCTACCCGCAGCAGGTTGTCGCGGCCGGCGGCGGTGGTTACGGTGGTGAAATAAACGATGCCGGCCATGGAGAGGTACGGCATGAACCCGTCTACCGAAGTCACCCGCGTGGCAAGCTGGTGATACAGCACCCCGGCGATCACGGCGCCGGCAAAGAAGTTGAGGGTGGAGAGCGATTGCAGGAAGGGATCAGGCAGGTGCTGCAAGCAATAATCCCATCCGCCGGCTGCCATCGCGGCAAGCCAGAGAGCGGAAAAAACCATCAGCACAAACACATTGCGTTTACCCGTGGCCGTGGCCCTTTTGAGATAGTCGTGCAACAGCGCCGCACCGATGGGTACGATCACGATCCGGATGATCTCCATCATCATATCGAGGAAATGGATCTGGATGAGGGTACGCGCCAGCAGTTTCATCAGCAGCGGCGTAAGGAAGGGAGCGGCCAGCGTGGCCATGGCCGTAACCGTAACCGACAGCACCAGGTTGGCCCGCGCCAGGTACACCATCACATTCGAGGCCAGTCCGCTCGAGCACGAGCCGATTAGGATGATGCCCGCCGCGATCTCCGGCTCGAAATGAAAGGTGCGGGTAAGCAGGAAGCCCACCAGCGGCATCACCGAAAAATGGCAGAGCAGTCCGATCAGCACGCCCTTGCCGGTTTGGGCCAGCCCGGAAAAATCATGCAGACTCATCTGGATGCCCATCCCGAACATCACGGTCTGCACCACCACCAGGATAAGCCATTTGTTGCGGAGGTCGATGCTGCCCCATTTCAAAAAGGCCTGCGGATACAGCATGCCCGCCACCACGGCGGCAATGATCCAGGCCGTGTACTGATACCCTTTCAACGCCGGCACGGCGCCCATGCCCAGTGCAAACAGGAGCGGGATGCCCAGCGCTGCGGAACGCCAGAGCGATTCATTCCCCTGCAGCCAGCCCGCCAGGAACAGCAGCACGGAAAGACCGCTCAGGAGCAGACAAACCCGCCCGACCTTCTTCATGAGGCAGCGTTGAAAATGGAAGCAAGGTGTTTGATGGCCTGGGGCGGACTCGCCAGGATGGATATGCGCCTGTCTTCTTCTGCCAGGCCGTCTACCACGCGCGCCATGGAGGCCTGTGCCAGTACGATCACGTCCACTTCTTTTGAAAGCTCTTTGAGCGCAGCGGCCACCATCGAATCATGTTTTTCCGCATCGCCGCTCATCAGCGCCTCGAAAGCCCCTTCGCACAACCTCGATACCAGCTGGATCTCTTTACCGGCAGCGGCGGCCCGCCGTTTCACAAGGTCGCCCGTAGGGGCCAGCGTGGTGGGCAGCGTGGCGATCACGCCGATGCGGCTGCCCGTCTGCACGGCCAGGTCGGCCATCGGCTGGTCTACCCGCAGCACCGGCACGCTGGTAAGCGCCGCCGCCGCTTCCACGGCCGCCCCGATGGACGAACAGGTGACCATGATAAAATCGGCGCCCGCCGCTTCGGCAGAACCTACATAGTCCACCACCCGGCGCGCGGTATGGGCCGTGAGTTCGCCGCGATTGATGACATCCCTGATCAGACTGTCGTCCACAATGTTAAAAACGTTTATGCCTGCCAGTGACTCGCTGCACAGCTTCTGGAATACCGGTACCAGCGTGGCCGATGTGTGGATGAGCCCTAATGTTTTTGGTTTCATACAGAAAAATATAAAGCTTGTTAAGATAGTTCTATGAACTCCTGCCTTCCAGCACCTGCCTGAAATATTCTTCTCCGCCTACCTGTCCGCCCTTGAAAACCACCTGCAGCAGATCAACGGGTGAGCCGGGTGCATGGGCCTCACAAAGCGGGGCGCCGGGCGTGAGGGGCGCGATCATTTCCACCGCCTCGATGCCCAGCGCACGGGCCGCGAAGGAGGAGGTGTCGCCGCCGGCGATCACCAGGCGTTCCAGCGAAATATCAGCGGCAACGGCCCGGGCAATGCGCCCGAGCGCCGTACCGTAGATACGGGAAGTATCTGTTGGCGGCAGGCCCATCCGGCTGAAAACTGCATGGGTGGCGGCAATCCGGGGATCGCTGGTGCCCAGGCTGGTATGCAGGATCACGCTGCGCCCCTGGCGCATAAGCATTACCGTTTCTTCCACATATTGCTGCAGGGCCGGCAATTTCTCCTCTGCCGCAATGGCTGCCGTATCCAGCGCCACTTCCGCAAAGCCTTCGCCGATTGCCCGGGCGATCTGCCCGGATGTGACCGGCGAACAGCTTCCGGAGATCACCAGCATCGACGCGGCCATTCCGGGATCGACCCAGCTCTCCACAGGTTCAACAAGACCTTCGCGGGTCCAGTGGCTGCCCAGCGCCATCTCGATACCCGATGAACCGGCAGAAAACAGCGGCTGCCCGGGGGAGGCGTAAGCATCTATCAGTGCGCCGATGCCCGCCATCTGGGAAGGATACAGGGCATCGAACAGTACGATCCCTGCGCCCTCCGCCACCAGCTTTTCCAGGGCAACTTTCGCTTCCTTCTCCGGGAGCTCTACCTGCAGGATGTCGAACAGGCCGGTCTTTTTGTCTGTCTGTTTTGAAAGATGCAGCCTGAGGTCGCTTTCATCCGCCGGCGTTACCGGATGATTGCTCATGGAAGGATGGCGGTCGAGGCGGTAGACGGCCCCGCCGCTGCCGATGCCCATGCGGGCAAACAGGTTGCCGAACGCGCAGAAGCGGCCCAGCGCCGGGGCCGCCACCAGGAGCGGCACAAACGCCGCCCCGAATATATCAGTCCCGATGTCGATTGCTTTTCCGATGCTGCCGATCGCGGGGGAAGAATCGAAGGTGGAACAGATTTTATAATGAACATGCGGCGCACCCGATTGCCGCAGCTGGTCGAAGGCCGGCCGCAGTTCCTGTTCCATCTCTTGTGGCGCCATGGAGCGCGTCATGCCGGCGATGCCGAACGCCTGCAGACCGGGGTATCTATCCAGTTGCTCCGGCGTGGGCGGGGCGATGAACAGCGCCGTCCTGATACCGGCACGCGCGAGAAACTCCAGGGCATCGGTTGAGCCCGTGAAATCATCTCCGTAAAAGGCAAACAGCAGTCGTGATGCCATAATTAGTTTTTGCCACCGAATTTTTGAACCGATTTACCGAACTCAGGATATTTCCGGGCGGCTTCTTCCACGCTCATGCCCTGCACGGCCGCTTCCCAGGCTTGCTGCAGCGCCACTACTCCTCCCCCCGGCCCGTCGGGATGCGCCATGATGCCGCCGCCCGCCATGTACAGCAGGTCGGTCGTATGCGTCCGGCGATAGGTTTCAGGGGCTTGTCCGCCCCACTGCCCCGACGATACTACGGGCAGCACGGAAAAACCGCCCAGAAAGGGTTTGAGGCAGGCTTCGATGGACCGCACCACCGAATCGTCCGACTCCCAGAATTTATTTTGAATGCCGTTCACATGGAGCTGGTCTACCCCCGCCAGCCGCCAGAGTTTCTGGTAGGCCGCGAACTCGATGCCCAGCAACGGATGCCGGTTAAGCATGCCCCAGCCGTTGCGATGCCCGTGAATGGCGAGTGTGCCCTGGTCGCACACTTTTTTGGCGCCCGACAAGCCGACGCTGTTCAGGCTCACCATGGCGCAGGTGCCGCCGGCCTTCACGATCTTCTCGTAGCGGTCCAGCATGGAATCCACTTCATCGCTGATGTTGAAGGCATACATGACCTTTTTGCCGGTGCGGTCCGCATGTTCATTGATCACGCGCATGATCGCTTCCAGGCGGTCTTCAAAGCGGGAGTTGGCGCTTGCCGACAGCAGCTCGTCGTCTTTGACGAAATCGATCCCTGCTTCTGCCAGCGTTTTGACGAGCGCGGCCGTTTGCTCCGGCGTCATGCCGATGCTGGGCTTGATGATGGTGCCGATCAGCGGGCGGTCTTTCACGCCGGTTAGCCGGCGGCAGCCTTCGATGCCAAAGCGCGGCCCGCGGAAATGTTCGCCGTAGGAAGGCGGCACTTCCAGGTCCATCAGTTTCAGTCCGGTAAACTGGGTGAGCTCGTACAGATTGCCCTGCAGGGTAGAAACCAGCACGGGCAGGTTGTATCCAAAATTTTCGATGGACCACGACACGCGGATCAGGGCCCGGTGATAGCGTTTGTTGGCTGCCTTGACGCCAGGGATCGCGGGCTCTGCCACCGTTTCGAGGTGCTGCACCTCTTCGACACGCGCGGCAAAACGTTCTTTCAGCTCATCCGTTTCACCGGGCACGGCTACGAAAGTACCCGACGACTGCTCGCCGGCGAGCACGGCCGCGGCCGTTTCCACCGCCAGCGGGGTTTCAATATAATAGCGTGCGCTCATCCGTTCCATGCAGCATTCAGATTGACGGGTTAAATGTAATGAATTATCTGACCTTATCTTTATCTTCACCGTTCCTAAACAGCCTGTTATGGATATCAACGAAGTAGTCAGTGAGCTGGAAACGACGACCGACAAACTGCTGGCGACGCTGGCCCAGTTCGACGATGCGGACTTTAACCGGCACCCGCAGCCGGACGCGTGGTCGGCGGCGGATCTCTGCGAACACATCGGCAAATCGTACCAGGCACTCAACCGGCTGCTGGCCGAACCCGGACAGCCTGCCGGACGCGCGAAAGACGAAAAGTTCCCGGTCATCAAAACCGGCCTGCTTAACCGGAACCGGAAATGGGATGTGGCCGATTTCCTCAAGCCTGCCCCCGGCGAGAAAGACCGCGAAGACTGCCTCCACAAACTGAAGAATTCACTGGCTTCCCTGATCGAAATTTTCCTGGCTCAGGACAATACCGAAATCGTTTCTTTCCCACACCCTCAACTCGGGCCGCTTACACGTCTCGAATGGGTCTACCTCAACATCTATCATACCCAGCGGCATACGGCACAGCTCGAAGAAGTGCACGCCGCAATCGGATCAACGGCCGGCGAAAGCCAGTCCTAATCCCCTCTCATCTCATGCAACAATCCCTCCCGCTCAGAGTGCTTCCTTCACAGGCGGAAAACAGCACCGTGCTCACCGCACTGGCCGCCGAAGCCCTGGGCAAAGCGCCCGGCGACGTGACCGGCTTCCATATCCTGCGCCGGTCGATTGATGCGCGCGGGAAACAGGCCTTCATCAACCTCCAGCTGCAGGTGTTCGTGCAGGAGCCGTTCGAGCAAAGGGCGGTACGCCAGGTTCAGTTTCAGGAAGTGGGCAAGGCTGCTCACCGTGTGATCATCGTGGGTGCCGGACCGGCCGGACTGTTTGCCGCACTTCGTTTACTCGAGGCCGGTATACAGCCCGTGATCCTGGAAAGGGGGAAAGACGTGCGCGCACGGCGGCGCGACCTGGCGCTGCTGAACAAGGAAGGTGTCGTGAACCCGGAAAGCAATTATTGTTTCGGGGAAGGCGGCGCCGGCACTTACAGCGACGGCAAGCTGTACACCCGCAGCAGCAAACGCGGCGATATCAGCCGCATCCTGAACCTGTTTGCACAGTTCGGGGCCGAAGAAAAGATCCTGTATGAAGCGCATCCGCATATCGGCACCAACAAACTGCCGCAGATCATTGCCGCCATGCGCAAACAGATGGAAGAGAGCGGCGGCGTATTCCTGTTCGAAAAAAAAGTGACCGGCTTCCTGCTTCACAACGACCGGATCGAAGGGGTAACGACGGCCGATGGCGACGAATGGAAGGGAGATGCGGTGATTCTCGCTACGGGTCATTCGGCCAGGGATATCTTTCAGCTGATGCACCGGCAGGGCATCCTGATCGAAGCCAAACCGTTTGCGCTGGGCGTGCGCATCGAGCATCCGCAGGCACTGATCGATACCATCCAGTATCACCATCCCGCGCGCGGCGAATTCCTGCCGCCGGCTTCTTACAGCCTGGTGCAGCAGGTGGAAGGCCGGGGCGTGTTTTCTTTTTGTATGTGTCCCGGCGGCATTATTGCACCCGCCGCTACCGACCCCGGCGAGCTGGTGGTGAACGGCTGGAGCCCCTCCAAACGCAACAACCCCTTTGCCAACAGCGGCATGGTGGTATCGGTGGAACTGGAAGACATGTTCCGGTTCCGCCCGCAGGGAGGCCCGCTGGCCGGCATGCTGTTTCAGCAGTCGGTAGAACAAACCGCCTATACGCACGGCGGGGGCCGTTTCGTTGCGCCGGCGCAACGGATGACCGACTTTGTGAGCGGCAAGGTATCCTCTACCCTGCCGGATTGTTCTTATGTGCCGGGGCTCCTTTCCGCCCGGCTGGAAGAAGTGCTGCCCCCCTTTATTTTTAGCAGCCTGCGCGAAGCCATGGTACAGTTCGGCAAAAAGATGAAAGGCTATTATACCGGCGAAGCGGTTCTGGTAGCCACCGAATCGAGAACCTCTTCGCCGGTGCGCATCCCGCGCAACGACGATACGCTGGAGCATCCCCAGGTCCGCAACCTCTACCCCTGCAGCGAAGGTGCAGGGTATGCTGGCGGCATCGTGAGCGCTGCCATGGACGGCGAAAAAACGGCGCAGGCCGTCATGGAAAAGCTCGGCGTACGTTAACAAACCGGAACAACCTCTTTTCCTTTACCTTTAATTCCAGAAAGGACGGATCCGCTGCCTGCAGCGGCAAACCGCCATCCCGGAGTCATTACAACCTGACCAAAAACCAACTCAACATGACGCTATTGGATGTTCAGAATCTGAAGAAATACTACGCGACGCAGAAAGCGGTGGACGACATCAGCTTTACGATAGAGCAGGGCACCATTTTCGGACTGCTGGGGCCCAACGGCGCCGGAAAGACCACCCTGCTCCGCATGATCACCGGCATATTTTATCCCGACGACGGGCACATCCTTTTCAACGGAAAAAGGTTCGATCCGGAAGAAGACATCCAGAACATCGGTTACATGCCCGAAGAAAGAGGCTTGTATAAAAAGATGAAGATCGGTGAACAGGCCGTGTACCTCGCGCAGCTGAAAGGACTGAGCAAACCGGACGCCATGGCCAAGATCAAGGAATGGTTCGTCAAGTTCGAGATGCAGAGCTGGTGGAACAAAAAAGTGGAAGACCTCAGCAAGGGTATGGGACAGAAACTGCAGTTCGTGACCACCGTACTGCACGAGCCAAAACTGATCATCCTCGACGAACCCTTCAGCGGGCTCGACCCGGTGAACAGCAACCTGATCAAGGAAGAGATCTTCAACCTGGCAAAGAAAGGAAGCACCATCATCTTCAGCACCCACCGCATGGAACAGGTGGAAGAGATCTGCGACAAGATCATTCTGGTGAACAAAGGCAAAAAGATCCTCGACGGAGCGGTATATGATGTAAAACAGCAGCACAAGGAAAACCTGTTCAGCATCGGGTTCGAGCAGCTTCCGGCCCATGCGTTCGATACCCCGGCCTTTTCTGTTGCAGGCACCAAAAAGCAGTCGCTCATCGTGAAGATCCATGAGGGTTATACACCCAACCATGTACTCACTTATTTTATCCAGGGAGGCGCCAGTATAGTGTCATTTCAGGAAATCCTCCCTTCTCTCAACGACATCTTCATCAAACTGGTGGAAGGCACGCCGCTGACCAGACAATTTCAACCCGTAACTGCTTAATACCCCGCTATGAACAAGACCTGGCTCATCATACAAAGAGAATATCTCTCGCGCGTCCGTAAAAAATCATTTCTGGTGATCACCCTGCTGGTGCCGCTGATCATCGTCGGTTTTTATGCGGCCATCTTTGCCATCGCCATCAGCGGCGGCAGCGACAAGCAAAAAGTTGCGGTGCTCGACGAGGCGCAGCTGTTCAGCGGCAACGAAAGCATCCTGAAAGATGACAATGCCTCTTTCACTTTTGTGCACAACGAAACGGAAGCTTCGTACAAAACAAAATACAAGAAAGACGGCTACTCCATGTTCCTCTATGTTCCGCCGCTGAACATCCAGGGCCCCGAGCACATCAAGCTGCACAGTCCGTCGGCCGTGAACCTGCTGGCCAAGAACCGGATCGAAAAAAAGCTCGACCAGGCCATAGAAGCCAAAAGGTTGGCGGCGGCCAACATCGATCCGGCCCTGTATAAAACCATCAATTCAGACGTGTCGGTCGAAAATACAGTAGACTCCGGCAAGGGAGAAAAGAAAGGGTCTGCCGGTGTAGCCCTGATGGTGGCTTATTCGGGGGGCATCCTTATCTATATCATCCTGCTGATCTATGGCATGATGGTGATGCGCGGTGTGATGGAAGAGAAGACCAACAGGATTGCCGAAGTGATTGTGAGTTCTGTTCGGCCTTTTCAGCTCATGCTGGGAAAGATCGTTGGCATCGGTGCTGTGGGCCTTACCCAGTTCGGCATCTGGATCGTGCTGATCTTCCTGCTGCAGTCAGTCATTCCGCTCATTTTCCCCCATGCGTTTCATGATATGGTCGCGCAGACGGGTGCCGGCGGCATGGGGATGCCGCAGAGCGGTCCCCAAAAAATGATCGGTATGGTGTCTGAAGGCCTCAGCTCCCTCAACATCGGGCTGATCCTGGGCTGTTTCATCTTTTATTTTCTGGGCGGATACCTCATGTATGCATCGCTCTTTGCTGCGGTCGGCAGCGTGGTAAGCGACGACCAGCAGGAGGCACAGCAGCTCATGCTTCCCATTATGATGCCCATCATCCTGGGGTTTGTGATCATGACCAAAGCGGTGAGTGATCCGGACAGCAGGCTGGCTGTGTTTGGCAGCCTGTTTCCGCTCACCTCTCCCATCGTAATGATGGGACGAATTACATATGGTGTGCCCTGGCAGCAGCTGGTGTTGTCGATGGTGCTGCTGATCGGCTGTTTCCTGCTTTTCACCTGGCTCACCGCCAAAATCTACCGCACCGGTATCCTCATGTACGGCAAGAAGACCAGCTGGAAAGAAATGGCGAAGTGGGCGTTCAGAAGGAGTTAGGCAGGGATAGATAAAAAGGGGCATCCGCGCCTGTGATGTTGTTCCGGAAGAACCCTTGATGGAAGTTTGCGGATCCCTTTGTGGCAAGGCCTTTTCGCACAGAATCAATTTATGACAGATGACGAGACCTGTCTAATCATCTGTTGCACAGGATCGTTCAATTTCAGAGACGCCGGGCATGGCCTCTCTACAAAATATGTCTCTTTACTTTGTTGCAGTAACCGCGCCGGAACCCGTTAATAAACAGGTACTCGCTTTCAAGCTGTACATGCAGGAAAAGTATGGGTGCAAGGTTGCGTTGAAGTCGCCCGCGCATGTTACGCTGATACCGCCTTTTACGCTGTCCGGTGAAGATCAGCCCCGGCTCGAACAGGCGCTGAACGACTTTGCGGCGGGGCAAATAGACCTGCCCATTGAATTAAAGGATTTTGCCGCTTTCGCTCCCAGGGTGATCTATGTGGATGTGGTGGCCGGCAAAGCACTGAGCGGGTTACAGGCGGCCCTGGAAAAAAGGCTGCTGGAGCTCGCTTTCCCCATCCGCAGATCGCCCCGGGACTTCCATCCGCATGTTACCATCGCCAACCGGGATCTGCAGCCCGATGATTTCCGGGAAGCATGGGACCATTTCAGGCAGGAACAGTTTGCGGCCCTGTTTGCGGCGCGCGGAATCAGCCTGCTGCACCTGGAAAACGGGCGGTGGGCAACGGTGCATACATCTTTTTTCCGGGATCCGTTCTGAACGCTGGCAGGCTCGGATTTTCTTGATAACTTTAAGCAAACAGAGGAGGTGCCTATGAGGCCGTTCACATATTGCAGCATGCTTTCTTTGGTACTTTTGCTGTGCAGTTGCCAGTTCCTGAAGCCCGATGAGCGCGACCTGATGTTCAACCCGGTCTTTCAGCGGGCGTATCATTACACCCTCAGCATCACTTCCTCCACATCCCAGACGCCCATGCCCGGCAACGTGGCAGGCTTCCAGACCTACGATACGATCGGGATGGATTTCACCCTGAAAAATATCTATTACACCGATACCTCCGTGGTATGCAAGCTGATCTTCGACAACTTCAGGAAAAAGCGGCCCGGGGGCATAACAGTCTTTTTCAATATGCCTTCCGGCAAACGGCCCTTTTTCAGGGATCCGTACTCCATATTTGATTCGATGGGCACTTATATTCACGGGCTTTCCGTACAGGTGGTGGTGAGCAAAAAAGGGGTGGTGAAAGAAGTGGCCGGCGTGGGCGACCTCATGGAAGATATTGCCCGGGCCGGCAACCGGAACGAGCGTGATGTACGGGTTTGGATGCGTGATTTCGTAGGCGCCTTTGCCATCAGCGACCTGCTCAACCGGGTCTTTTCGGTAATCCCGGAAGCACCCGTAAAACAGGATGACCGCTGGGTCCGCAACATTACGCTGGAAACAAAAGCGCCCGTCAAGATCAGCAACCTCAACACCTTTCAGCAGCGCCGCGGCGACACCGTTTTCGTGAACATTGAATCCATCGTATCGGCCGAGCAATCGGACGGAGGCACGGTTTACATGAAAGGAAAACAAAGCGGGCATGCCACCGTCAACTACTCAAGCGGCATGCCTACATTGTACGAGACCAGCAGTGAAACCGTTACCACTACCAGTCACCAGTACCAGATCATCCACAAGGAACATTTTCTTCTTCAGCGCGTCACACCTCCCGTAAAGTAAGGGTACAATTTTCCAACGGCCAATCCTTAAAATATTCCAAAATATACGAAACATGTCGTATATTGTTTTTCAAATCTTACATTTGTTTCCATAAACCAACTCATATGTTATATCCATTCAAGAAAGCCCATCTGCTGCTGGCCTTGCCCGTGCTCTGCGTTGCATTCATTTCGTTCACCACCCACACATTCACCGGCGCCTCCACGCTCACACGCTACTGGCAGACCGATACCGTGCCGGAGAAAAACAGGGGTGACGACGGTATTCAGCGCGACATAGACCAGCATCTGCAGCAGCTCGACAAAGCCATCGAAAAACTGGAGCACCAGCTTGAACAGAAAGACTGGAACAAGGCACAGGCCGATGTGCAGGCAGCGATCAGCAAGATAGACATGGAAAAGATCCAGCAGCGCATAGACGAGGCCATGCACCGCATCGACGCGCAGAAGATCCAGCTGCAGGCGCAGGAAGCCATCCGCAAGATCGACATGGAAAAAATGCAGCAGTCGCTTCAGGAGGCGCTGAGCGAAGTGAAAGACACCACCAACTGGCAGGAGATGAAAGCGCAGATAAAGCTGGCTATGAAAGAAGCCCAGAAGAGTATGGAGGAAGCGAAAAAAATAAATTTCGAAAAGCTGAAAGTGGATATGGCACGCACGAAAAAAGACTGGGACAAGCAAAAGCTGAAACTGGAAGAACAGCTGAAACTTGCCGGGGGGCAGATGTCGGAAAACCGGCTGAACATGCAGCAGGAGCTGCAAAAAGCCAAAGTGAGCGTGGAAAAAGCCCGTGCAGAACTGCAGTCGTACAAATCGGGCATCGATGAAATGGAAAAGAACGGACTGCTCAACAGCCGGGAAGACTATATCATCGAATTCAAAAACAAAGAACTCTGGATCAACGGCGTCAGGCAATCGCAGGAAGCCTACGACCACTACGCCCCCGTCTTCAAAAAAGACAACCTGCTGATCAAAAAGGAAAAAGGAAATTTTTCAGTGAACCCGGGCAAGGTTATCTTGTAGAGACGCGATGCCTCTCGTCTCTACGTGCGATCAGGGCGTGCCACGGTTTCAGGCTGTGGCACGCCTTTTACTTTGTACCCAGATCGATCTCCGTATTGTCACCGATATTAAGGCTGCGGCTTTCGCCTTTGAGTTCGGTGTCGTTGCCGATCAGGGATTGGGTGAGCACGATATCATTGAGGTCGGCGAAGGCGCCGATGATGGAATCCTTTACGATGGAATAGTTCATGGTCACCTTTTCACCGATGGCGACGTTGGGACCGATGATGGAATTTTTGATGTCGCAGCCGGCGCCGATGCTCACCGGTTCGATGATGATGGTGTTGGAGAACGGATGATCTTCGATGCTGACCGGCTTGCGCTTTTTGAGCAGCGTGGCGTTGGTCTGCAGCAGCGTTTCCTTCTTCCCGCAGTCGAACCAGTTCTGCACTTTGAAAGGCTGAATGGTAGCGCCTTTCCGGATCATGCACTCGATTGCGTCGGTGAGGTTGAACTCTCCGTGGCTCATCATATTGTTCCTGATGTTGGAAGCCAGACATTCGAACAGCGCCGCTGTTTCCTTGATGCGGTAGATACCCACCAGCGCAATGTTCGATTTGGGAATATGCGGCTTCTCCACTACCCTGGTGATCATGCCCTGTTCATTGATCTCGGCTACGCCGAAATCGCGCGGATCATCCACCCGCTTTACCCCCAGCGCCGAATGCGGCTTGTCGAGCATGTCCTTTACATTGTATTCGCAGATGGAATCGCCCAGCACGATGAAGATCTCGTCGTCGCCCACAATGTCTTTGGTAAGGAAGATGGCATGGCCGATGCCCTGCCGTTCGCTTTGCTGTATGAAATGGGTAGTGAGCTCCGGATATTTTTTCTGTACGTAATCCTGTATTTTGTCGCCGAGATATCCTACGATGAATATGAATTCAGTGATGCCTGCACTTTGCAGCTGATCCATGATGATGCTCAAGATGGTGCTTCCTGCCAGCGGGATCAGGGCTTTAGGCTGAGAATAGGTATGCGGACGAAGTTTGGTTCCTGCGCCTGCAACCGGAATAATCGCTTTCATCGATAAATATGTTTTTGTTTTTCGCGGGATGGCTTCACTGCTATGTTTCCATATTTTGTCATCAGCTGCGATCTGCAGAAAAAAGTTGCTTTCTTAAATGGTGGTAGAAATGGTAAATGGTATCTGTAGCCGGTTGTTTTGGATAACGCCGTGAAAATAGTAAATTTTAGTTCAAATTATAAGATATCAAATTTAATACCCAGGGCAGATACTAATAAGGCGCCGGAACAGTTATAACACGGGGTGCGCCGGATTTCGTATCTTGGTGCCGGATGATATTCTGTTAAATATGAAATTTTTTCCCTACATATTCCAGGACTGGGCACCCAACCGATCGCAGATCAAATCGCAGCTTATTTTAGTCCAGTTCCGCCTGTGCCACCGCATCTCCACCAAGAACAAATTCATCCGGATCCTGGGCATCCCTTTCCTTGTGATGTACCGCATCGGCGTTGAGTGGGTGCTGGGAGTTGAAATCCCTTACAAAGTACAGGTAGGCGCCCGCCTGAAACTGTTTCACGGACAGGCCCTGGTTGTTCATCCGCTCACCGTGATCGGCGACGATTGCACCCTCCGCCACAGCACAACGCTCGGCCAAAACAAAGCGCCCGCAGAGGGCGCAGGCACCGGCTGCCCGGTTATCGGCAACCACGTCGACATTGGTTCAAACTGCGTCATCATCGGCCCGGTGAACGTAGGCGACAACGTAACCATCGGCGCCGGCTCCGTGGTCGTAAAAGACATCAAACCCAACTCCAAGGTGGTAGGCAACCCCGCCCGCCCGCTCGAAAAAAAACCGGCCGTACCCGTTCAGATCATACTATAATGCGCTGTTGTTCCTGACCGGGCCATCCCTTTTTGCAGCGATAATAAAATCTTGGGGAAGATGGTGCGGTAAGGTATTTTTGCGCCGGATGCAGCCTCCCGGCGGCGCCATTCTTTATCTTAAATTTCCTTCATGCAAAAAGACACACTGGTTTTTGATCTGATCCGCAAAGAGCTGGAACGCCAGCGACATGGCATTGAACTCATCGCTTCCGAAAACTTCACCTCGTACCAGGTGATGCAGTCGATGGGCAATGTAATGACCAACAAATATGCGGAGGGATACCCCGGCAAGCGTTACTATGGGGGTTGCGAGATCGTTGACCAGACCGAACAGCTGGCCATCGACCGCCTGAAACAGATCTTTCAGTGTGAATATGCCAACGTGCAGCCCCACAGCGGCGCACAGGCCAATGCGGCCGTGCTGCTGGCCATCCTGCAGCCCGGAGACAAGATGCTGGGCCTCGACCTCAGCATGGGCGGCCACTTAACGCATGGCGCCAGCGTCAACTTCAGCGGCAAACTGTACCATTCTTACTTTTACGGGGTCAAAAAAGAAAGCGGCCTGGTCGACTACGGGATGCTGGAAGAAGTGGCCCGCAGGGAAAAACCCAAAGTGATCGTATGCGGAGCCTCCGCCTACAGCCGCGACTGGGATTATGCCCGCATCCGCGCGGTGGCCGACGAGGTCGGCGCGTTTGTGTTTGCAGATATCGCACATCCGGCCGGCATGATCGCCACCGGACTCCTGAAATCGCCTTTCGATCATTGTCATTTTGTAAGTTCCACCACACATAAAACGCTGCGCGGCCCACGCGGCGGGGTGATCATGATGAAAAAAGATTTCGAGAACCCGTTCGGGCTCAAAGATGTAAAAGGCAACCTGCGAATGATGAGCAACCTGCTCGATATGGCCGTGTTCCCCGGCATCCAGGGCGGTCCGCTCGAACACATCATCGCCGCCAAAGCCATTGCGTTCGGCGAGATCCTCCACGAAGACTTTACCGCTTACACCCAACAGATCATCAGCAACGCGCAGGTGATGGCGCAGCAGTTTGTAGGCAAGGGCTACCAGATCATTTCGGGCGGCACCGACAATCACCTCATGCTCATCGACCTGCGCAACAAGAACATCAGCGGCAAAAAGGCCGAACAGGCGCTGGGCAAGGCAGAGATCACCCTGAACAAGAACATGGTCCCCTTCGACGACAAATCCGCTTTTGTTACCTCCGGCATCCGGATCGGCGTACCTGCGGTTACCACCCGGGGCATGAAAGAAGAACACATGCAGTTTGTGGTAGACGCGGTGGATGAAGTGCTGATGAATGCGGACAATGAAGAAGTGATCGGCTCGGTCCGGGGCAAGGTCAACGAGTTCATGTACCAATTCCCGCTGTACCCGGAGCTGGGATGACGGGATGCCGGCAGCTTTAAGCTACCAGACCGGCGTACTATTATAATCTTTCCTGCAAATAGCTGAAAGCTTGTAGCCTACAGCTCAATTTCCACACATGATCCAACGCATACAATCCATCTGGCTGCTGCTGGCGGCGCTGTTTGGTTTTCTGATGACACAGCTTCCCCTGTTTGTGGTCAAACAGAACAACAATATTACCACGCGCATGCTGGCAACCGATAGCCTGTTGCTGTTTGCCGTCAGCATCGGGCTCGCCGTACTGGCAGCGGCCTCTATTTTTCTGTACAAAAGGCGGCAGTTGCAGTTCCGGCTGTGTGTTGTCGGTGTGATTATCTCCATCATCCTGGTAGCACTGGAAGTCTGGAAAACAGGCCAGTACCGAACGATCAACGCCAATTCGCTCATCAGCAGTTCCTACTCCTGGGGTGCCCTCCTGCCCATCGCCATCGCCATCTGCTTTATGCTGGCTGCGAGAGGTGTTTACAAAGACGAGAAGCTGATAAAGAGTCAGGACAGGCTGAGGTGAATTGTCTGAACCGGGATTCTCCTGGTGGCTTCCTGCTCTTTGTGCAACTGGATTCTTCTTTCTCTCCCCCGGCCTTTCTTGCTTCTTTTCCGGGCTCATAGAAGAAGCCGCCACTAGATATACTTGCCGGTCTCGCTCTCTGCTACTCCTTTCAACCCCGCAGGGGTGCCGCTATAAACCAGGTTGCCGCCGTCGGTGCCGGCTTCGGGGCCGAGGTCGATCACCCAGTCGGCGCTTTTGATGACGTCGGTGTTGTGCTCGATGACGATCACGGAATGCCCCTGGTCGATGAGGGCATTGAACGAACGGAGCAGCTTGGTGATGTCGTGAAAATGCAGGCCGGTGGTAGGCTCGTCGAAGATGAACAGGATCTGACCCTGGCTTTTGCCCTTGCCGAGGAAGGAGGCCAGCTTCACGCGCTGGGCTTCGCCGCCCGACAGCGTGTCTGACGACTGGCCCAGCTTTACATAGCCCAGTCCAACGTCGCTCAGGGGCTTTATCTTCTTGGCGACGTCGGCCTCATCTTTAAAATAGGCAATGGCATCGTCCACTCCCATATCGAGTATGTCGAAAATACTTTTTCCTTTGTAGGTCACTTCCAGCACTTCTTCCTTGAAACGCTTGCCACCACACACTTCGCAGGTGAGGTGCACATCGGCCAGGAACTGCATCTCCACGATCTGTTCACCCTCGCCCTTGCAGGCATCGCAACGGCCGCCGTCCACATTGAACGAAAAATGCTTGGCCTGAAAGCCCCTGATCTTGCTCAGGGGCTGGCGGGCAAACAGGTCGCGGATCTCGTCGTACGCTTTGATATAGGTGACCGGGTTGCTGCGCGAAGATTTTCCGATCGGGTTCTGGTCGATCATCTCGATCTGGCTCAGGCTTTCAATGTCGCCGGTTACGGCCCGGTGCAGTCCGACCTTTTCCGAGAACTCACCTTTGATCTTCTGCAGGGCCGGGTACAGGATCTGTTTCACCAGGGTGGTTTTGCCACTGCCACTGACCCCCGTTACCACGCACATCAGGTGCAGGGGGAACTCCACATCGATGCCTTTGAGGTTGTTCTGGCGGGCGTCGAGCACCGAGATGGAGCCTTCGCCTTTCCGCACGTTGGCGGGCGGCTCGATCCTCAGTTCGCCTTTCAGGTATTTGCCGGTCAGGCTTTCCGGGTTGCCGGTGATCGCATCGTAGTTGCCTTCCGCCACTACTTCACCACCGAGGTGACTGGCCAGCGGGCCCATGTCGATGATGTGGTCGGCTTCGCGCATCATCATTTCATCGTGCTCCACCACTACAACGGTATTGCCCAGGTCGCGGAGCGATTTCAGGACGCTGATCAGGCGTTCCGTATCGCGCGAATGGAGGCCGATGGAAGGCTCGTCGAGGATATAGAGCGAATTGGTGAGGTTGCTGCCCAGGCTTCGGGTAAGCTGGATGCGCTGGCTTTCGCCGCCGCTCAGGGAATTGGCCAGCCGGTTCAGCGTGAGATAGCCCAGCCCCACATCCAGCAGGGTTTTCAGGCGCGATTCGATCTCGGTGAGAATGCGTTTGCCTATCTGCATTTCGGATGGGCTCAGTTCCAGGTTTTCGAACCAGCGGTACAGGTCTCTTACCGGCAGCTCGCAGAGCTCGCCGATGTGACTGCCTGCGATCTTTACATAGAGGGCTTCCTTGCGAAGCCGGTAGCCGTGGCAGTCGGGGCAAAGCGTGCGTCCGCGGTAGCGGCTGAGGAGCACGCGGTACTGCACTTTATAAAGGTTCTGTTCCACTTCCTTGAAAAAGTCGTTGATGCCGTTTGCGTGCTGGTTGCCTTCCCACAGAATACGGTACTGCTCGGCGGTGAGGTCGTAGATCGGTTTGTGAACGGGAAAATCGAACTGGCGGGCGGCCCGCACAAAGCTTTCTTTCCATAGCCCGAGCTTTTCGCCTTTCCAGGGCGCCACCGCGCCTTCGTACACGCTCAGCCGTTTGTCGGGGATCACGAGGTCGGCGTCGATGCCAAGCACCAGGGAAAACCCTTCGCAGGTAGGGCAGGCGCCGAAAGGGTTGTTGAAGGAGAAGAGATTGGGCACCGGCTCTTCAAAGCGGATGCCGTCGAGCTCGAATTTGTTCGAGAACTGCAGGAAGCGGTCGTTGTTCACTTCCAGGTATACTTCACCTTCGCCTTCATAAAAAGCGGTGTTGACGGAATCGGCCATGCGGTGCTGGTCGTCTTCATCAAAATCTTTTACCACGATACGGTCGATCAGCAGGTAAGTGCCTTCAGCCTGGCCGGCGGTGTCGGGCTGCAGCGTCACGGTCCGGAAGGCGTTCTCTTCCAGCAGGTCCTCGATCCGGATGATCTCGCCCTGGCTGTACAGGCGGGAAAACCCCTTCTGCATCAGGATGTTAAGGTCTTCTTTCAGATCCCGGTTCTTGTTTGGCCGCAGAAATACCAGGATCATGACCTTGTCGCCGGTTTCCAGCCGGGTGATGGCCTGAACCACATCGGTGACATCGTCCTTTTTCACCCTTCTGCCGGATATGGGGGAGAGGGTTTGTCCGGCGCGGGCATACAGCAGCCGCAGGTAATCGTACACTTCCGTCATGCTGCCCACGGTAGAGCGGGGGGTGCGCGTGATCACCTTTTGTTCGATGGCGATGGCCGGACACAAGCCTTTAATATAGTCCACATCCGGTTTGTTCATGCGCATCAGGAACTGGCGTGCGTAAGAACTGAGGCTTTCGGCGTAGCGCCGCTGCCCTTCAGCATACAGGGTATCAATGGTTAAGGATGATTTGCCGGAACCCGACACGCCGGTCACCACCGTAAACTTGTTGCGGGGGATCTCCACGGTCACGCTTTTGAGGTTGTGCACCCGGGCTCCTTTTATAAGAATATCGTTGCTGGACGCTGGTTCGACGGGCTTGATGGTCTTTGCTTTCTTCGCCTTTTTATCTGCTACTGCCATATCTTGAATTGAACGGCGAATTTACCGCAATTCAGCGTGCAAATCACCCATTTAAATCCAGAAGAGGATCATAAAATTTGTGTCTGGAAAGGCATCCAAAAAAGATTATTTTACGACTAGAAGGAGGGGCAGGAAGATGATAGGGGAAATCTATGTTTTGGATTCGTTAAATTGGTCTGGCGGCAGCCCGCGTCCACGGGGCATCTTGGAAATTAGACTATTTTTAGTATGACTTTTATCAGCCGGGCAGATGATTAGGATCAGGCCAATAAGCTTTGAATGTCAGATTTCCAGCACTATCCCACCCCGTAATTTTGGGTAATAATATTAGACGGTGAGCATACAGGAGTTTATTTATAGAGCGCTAAAGATTTTTGAAACCTTCATACCAGTTACAACGTACATACACGCAGAAAAGTGCATTGGGTGCTGAAAATACTGTTATTTTGGTATCAAGATTGTTTTCGAATTTAAAATATCTTAATCTATAAGCCTATCGTACCTCGCTTCTACTAAACAATTCATAAAATCCTAAATACATATCCTAAAACCTTAAAAAACCGTAGAAGTTATGAAAGCACTTTTAAAGAAAACGGATCACCAGCTCATCCATTTGTTCATGGACGGCGAACTCCAGGCGCTGGAAGTTCTTATATTAAGGCATAAGGACAAGCTGTACACATCGATCCTGTTCCTGGTGAAAGACAAATACCTGGCTGAAGACATTTTCCAGGATGTTCTGATTAAGATCATCGACACCATCCGCGGCGGCCGCTACACAGAAGAAGGCAAGTTCTTACCCTGGGCCATGCGCATTGCACACAATCTTTGTGTAGACCACTTCCGGAAAGTAAAGCGTACGCCTGCCATCAAAACCAGCGACGACCGCGACATTTTCGAAGTGCTGAACTTCACCGAAGAAGGCGCCGATGTAAAGATGATGAAACGCCAGAGCCACGACAGGGTGCGCAAGATGCTGGAACTCCTTCCCGAAGACCAGAAGGAAGTGATCATCCTGCGTCACTACGCCGAGCTTAGTTTCAAGGAGATCGCGTCTCTTACCAATTGCAGCATCAATACAGCGCTCGGAAGAATGCGCTACGGCCTGATCAACCTCAGGAAAATGATGACCGAAAAGCATATTGCACTGTAAAACCAGGCAGATTTAATTGTTGAAGGGTACAACTTTTAAATAGCCTCTAAATTCAATTCAGTATGGGAACGTACATCTACTTTCAAATCTTAATGCATTAACTTATTAATGGCAGCCGCCGCGGCAACAGCGATCCTGTTTCCCGTCCGGCTTTCCGCAAAAAAGCTCCGGTTCGCAGGAACCGGAGCTTTTTTATTTGGAACCTACGGGACGGCGTGTCGGGGTTACCAACCGGGTTCGAAACCCCGGAATTGAGATATTCTCCCTTTTTTCACCCCTAAGAACAGTGGGATAGAAGACCGCGCAACAACCACGCAGAGACGCCGGGCATGGCGTCTTCGATTGTTATGCAAGCTGCATCAGACTTCATTCATATTTTTCCGGATAATACCCCCTCAATCTCCGGGAGGCTTCGTGCGAACAGGCGCGCTGCAGCGGGTGGTTGCAGGCAGGCAACTGCGCCGGCGTAAAGATGATAAGGTTGTTGGAGATGCAAACGCTGCAAACCCGTTGTGGACAAAGCTTCAACTCCAACCCAACGCCTCCGGGGAGGAGATTGGGATCATAGAATCCTTTCTTCTTATGATCACTTCCTCCGGGTTCAGACAATGCCCCGCATGCAGATGATTTTACTTCACCAGATCAAACAATTCGTGCAGCACAGCGACCCCGTCGGTGTTGCCGAGCTCGGGTGAGCTGGCTCTTTCGGGGTGGGGCATCATGCCGAATACGTTGCGGCCTTCGTTGCAGATGCCCGCGATGTTGCGCAATGAGCCGTTGGGATTGGCGGCGGTGGTGATGGAGCCGCTTTCGTCGCAGTATTTGTAGATCACCTGGCGGTTGCGTTCCAGTCCGTCCAGTGTTTTTTCGTCGGCATAGTACCGGCCTTCGCCGTGGGCGATCGGGATCTTGAGGGCTTTGCCGCCGGTGGTGCTTTTCAGGTGAACATTTTTGCACACAAAAGTATGGCCGGCATTGCGCAGCAGCACGCCAGGCAGCAGTTGCGACTCGCAGAGGATCTGGAAGCCGTTGCAGATGCCCAGCACCTTGCCTCCCTTTTCCGCAAACTCGGTCACGCTCTGCATCATCGGACTGAAGCGGGCGATGGCGCCGCAGCGGAGATAATCCCCGTACGAGAAACCGCCGGGCAGCACAATGCAGTCATCGGTCGAAAACTGGCTCAGGTCTTTGTCCTTATGCCACAACATCACCACTTCCTGGTTCAGGTTGTGCTGAAGGGCGCCCTGTATATCTCTGTCGCAATTGGATCCGGGAAAAACGACTACTCCGAATTTCATAGATGTTGATTATTGTTCAGCTACCCGCAGGCGTTTGAACACCTACAGGTAATAGTTTACAAAGATGGCCAAAATAAATATCACCCAGTGCAGGAAAGCCGCCACGCCCCTGGAAGGAATATAAAAATACGCCGCTCCGTGAAAGGCCGCCAGCGGAATAAACGCCAGCACCCAGTTGGTCATGCTGCCCCTTTGTCCGCTCAGCGCAATGACCGCCGCCACCAGCAGGAACATGATCAGCAGCCCCCAGGCCTTGCGCACCTGGATCACGGTTTTACCCAGGCTGTTCTGTACATAATAGGCGCCCATCAGCACCGGCAGTGCCATCAACCCGATGGTAGCCCCTATCCACCACAGCACCGGCACATGCGGCATATGCAGCTTCATGAACGGCACAATGGAATTGGCCTGAAAATGACCCGTCAGATAAAGTATGATACCCAGAAAATAGTAAGGAGTGATAAGTCCGAGCAGCGCCACCATCCATTCCGTAATATGAAAAGGCCGCGTGGTAATGAGTGCCGCTCCAAGCAGCAGCACGAGTGCCAGGGCCGGACTGTAGATCAGCGGCATCAGTCCGACCAGCACCGCGATATCGTACACAGAAGTTTTGGGTGCGGAGTTGCCGTAGAGCTTGATCATTTTATACCAGACCCATATCATGCAGAAATTGACCAGCAGCGGCGCGGAAAACTGCGACCCTTCCTTTGAGAGAGAGGTAAGCAGCAGGTACGCCATGCCTACCAGGTAGTTGGGACGGGGCAGCAGCCGGATCGAATTGCAGATCCGGTTGAGCAGGGTGGCTTGTGTGAACAGCAGGGCAAAAGTGATCAGGGAAAACAGTACGGGCACACCCGACAAGGCCGAAGTGAGCCAACCCACCAGCCAGCGGTAGATGAGGTTGTCGTTCTCATGCACAACAGGCATTACAGGATGCAGAAAAATAGGAAACTTCAGGAACAGGCCGTACAGCAGTAACAATAAAGCATTAAACGGATTCTTTTGTTTGAAGATACCAGTCACTCAGCAGATAGCTTTTATGATAAATCAATTTTTGCAAAGCAAAGGTAATTTCTGTAAAGACATGGGATAATCATTTGATAAGAGCTCACCTGTTTTCCGAAGCGCGGCATGAACTCGTATCCTTTGTCAAGGTTTTTGAGCGTCGGGTTGCGGATGATCTTGCCGTCGGCGCCGAGCGACTGGTCGTTCAGCAGGGGCGTTCTTCTTTCGACCTGGTTGAAGAGGAAGTGGATCTCACCGCCGGTGTTCATCACCTGGTATGAAATGGTGTTGTCGGTTTCATCGTCGTACTGGCTTTTGTTGATCACGTTGCTCCACTCTAGGCCGCCTTCGCGGTTGAAGGAAAGCACCATGATGTTCTCGGCGAAGTAACGCGTGGAGTTCATGCCGCCGTAGCCGTAGCGGTTCCAGGGCATCGACCACGGGCTGGAGTACATCGGAGACCAGTAATAATCCATCGGGCTCATCCAGGGACTGCCATAGCCCATATAGTTGTAGCGGTTGAAGGTGTTGCCGCGCGAGGTGGAATAGAGCGCTTCGCCCATCAGGATGTATCCTCCGTCTTTGCGCGTTACCACATTCTTGATATAATAGTCGTTGAAAGCCATCTTCATATTGGCATCGGAGCTCTTGGCCATGGAACGCAGCTCGTCGTTGAACACGGTGACGGTATCGGCAAGCTGCAGGTTGTTGTTCTTGTCCCAGATCAGGGTGTACAGGCCTTCTACATTGCCACGCCGCTGGCGGTAGAAAAAGGCATTGAGCAGGATGCGTTTGTTGGTATTGTCGATCTTCAGCTTCAGCTCATCGAGGATGAGGTTTTTGGTATTGACGTCCTTCACCGCAAAATCGATCGCGTCGGGGGTCTTCACGACGATGGATACTTTCACGATCTGGTCGCTGCCGGAAGAGTTGCGCCTGAACTTGCTGAACACCATGTCGCCCTCGTTGGTGAGGAGGAAGTCGGTGAAGTAATCATTGCGTTCTTCCATGGGCATGTTGAGCCGGTTGCCACCGATCAGGGAAAGGTCGTTGCTGTAAAGGAAGGTAGTGAACAGGAAGTTGCGGGCATTGCGGTTGTTGATCTTGAAGATCATGATCTTCTGCTTGTCGTCGCTGTTGATCGTGGTGTAGATCTTGTTGCTGGCGGAAAAACCGATGTGGCTCGTGTCGAGCGTGTAAGGAGATCCGATCTGTTTGGCGTTGCCGTCCATCTTGAGGGCTTCGCAGTACACCACGTTGCGGCGCTGGTACTGGTACACCATATAAAAGTAGTCGGAATAAGGGATGAAGTCCACGTTTATCCAGCGGTCGGAAGCATCGAGGTTTACCCGTGTTTTCAGCTTCATATCGTTGTCGTACACACAGATGTCGTGGTCGTTGCGGTTGTTCTTGTACACCAGGAAATTACCTCCGATCTTGCCTACTACTTCAAAGTCTGTCCGCCGCGAATCCTGTCTTTCCGGCTCGGTGTAAAGGATGCGGGGCCCTTGTGCTCCGGCGTGTAAAAAAGCATTCAAAAGAAGGAGGAAAACACAAATCTTTTTTGTCATAATATACATGTATTCAGCAAATCTCAAACCGTTACCAAATTAAGCATTGTTCCGTAATATGGAGTAATAATTAACGCATGACTAACCCGGAAGATCAAAACATTTCAGCGAAAAATACGTTTTAACAATACTTTTCGCCGCCTGCTTGTTATATGTCCGATTCTCACAAAAAAATTTACAGATTCCAATTACCTATAACTTTGCATGCACGCCGGGCCTGTTCCTGCACCACAACCGCGCACTCCCCGGCATGTCAATAACAACTATCAGTCGTGAGCAAGAATATCAATAAAGTCACTTTAGCGGGGTTATTAATTGCTTTGGGAATTATTTACGGCGACATCGGAACTTCCCCTCTCTATGTTCTGAACGCCATCATCAGGGGAAAAATCATTGAAGAGAAACTGATCATAGGAGCGCTTTCCTGCATCATCTGGACCCTAACGCTCCAGACCACGGTCAAGTATGTCATTCTAACGCTGAAGGCCGACAACCGTGGTGAAGGGGGTATCTTTTCACTGTATGCCCTGGTACGCCGGCAGCGGAAATGGCTCGTGATACCGGCCATGCTCGGCGGGGCCGCCCTGCTCGCCGATGGCATGATCACACCGCCCATTTCGGTTACCTCCGCCATCGAAGGGTTGCGCAACATTGATTACTTCGCGAACATCAAAGACCTGCAGATCGTATACATCGTGCTGGGCATCATCACCGCGCTTTTTTTCCTGCAGCAGTTTGGAACGGCTTCCATCGGCAAGATGTTCGGCCCTATCATGTTTATCTGGTTCCTGATGCTGGCCGTGCTGGGGGCCTATCACCTCTCCGACGACATCGGCATCTTCAAAGCCTTCAATCCCTATTATGCCATTAACATACTGACCACTTACCCGCGTGGGTTCTGGATACTTGGCGCGGTCTTTCTCTGCACCACGGGGGCCGAAGCGCTGTACAGTGACCTGGGCCACTGCGGCCGGGGCAACATACGGGTGTCGTGGGTGTTCGTGAAATCGTGCCTCATCCTGAACTACCTCGGACAGGGTGCCTGGCTGCTGGCCAAGAACCACGGCACGCTGGTGACCACCGAAATGATAGACAACGGGTTTAATCCATTCTATGGCCTTATGCCGGTGTGGTTTGTGATCATCGGCATCGTGATCGCCACGGTGGCCGCCATCATCGCCAGCCAGGCGCTGATCAGCGGCTCGTTCACGCTCATCAGTGAAGCCATGCGCCTCAACCTCTGGCCGAAGATGAAGATCAACTACCCCAGCGAAGAAAAGGGGCAGCTGTACATTCCCGGCATCAACACCATGCTGTTCCTGGGCTGTTTCGGCATCGTACTTTACTTTCAGAAAGCACAGCGCATGGAAGCGGCCTACGGCCTTGCCATTACCATGTGCATGATCGCCACCACCATCCTGTTCGCTAATTTCCTGATATCGCGGCGCGTGAGCTCCATCTGGATCTACCTGTACCTGACGGTGTACTTCAGCCTGGAATTCGCTTTCCTTTTTGCCAACCTCGACAAGTTCCCTCACGGTGGCTTTGTGACACTGATCGCCGGGGGCGGACTGTTTGCCATCATGTATATCTGGTACCGCAGCCGCAAGATAAAGAACCGCTACGTCGAATTTGTACGGGTGGAACATTACATCCCGCAGATCCAGGAGCTGAGCAACGACAAGAGCGTGCCCAAACACGCCACCCATCTGGTGTACATGACGAGTGCGAATAACCCTAAAGAGATAGAGCACAAGATCATCTACTCCATCCTCAACAAAAAACCCAAGCGGGCCGATATCTACTGGTTCATCCATGTGGATACGCTCGACGATCCGTACACCTGCGAATACAGCGTAGACCATATCATCCCCAACGACATCATACGGGTGGAGTTCAGGCTCGGGTTCAGGATCGAGCCAAGGATCAACCTGCTGTTCCGGAAAGTGGTGCAGGACCTGGTGAGCAACAACGAGGTGAACATCACCAGCCGCTACGAAAGCCTCGAGCGTAACAATGTGGTGGGTGATTTTCAGTTCATTGTGCTGGAAAAATACCTGAGCCAGGACAATGAGCTGCCCTTCCTGGAACGCATCATCATGAAGATCTATTTCTGGGTGAAAGACTGGAGCCTGACCGAGGAAAGAGGCTTCGGACTTGACCCTGCGAACGTAACCATTGAGAAATTCCCGCTCATCGTGTCACCGATCGCCAGTATCAGGCTGAAGCGCATCCTGCAGGAAGAGTAACCACCGGAGCCCTTTTCCCCCTTCCCGTCAAAGGAGTTAAAATCAGCAAACTATCTATTAATTGACAAAAAGAATTGATTGGGGGCATGGATTATTTTTGACGATAACAAAACAAATAATATGAGTATTGTTAACTGGAAAGGCGTATATCCAGCAGTATTAACCCCTTTTAAAGAAGATGACTCGATTGATTTTGACATGTTCAAGATCAACATCGATACACAGCTGGACGCCGGTATTGACGGGATTGTTCTGGCTGGTTCATTGGGCGAGGCGAGCACGCTGCTGAACAGTGAAAAGACCGACCTGCTTGTTTATACCAAAGAACTGGTGCAGGACAAGGTTCCGGTGATCATGAACATCAGTGAACAATCGACCAAGGTAGCCATACAGGCCGCACAGGAAGCGGAGAACGCAGGCGCCGACGGGCTGATGGTGCTTCCTCCCATGCGCTACAAGGCGGATGGCGAAGAGACCGTAGAGTATTTCAAGGCGATTGCCCAGAGCACTTCCCTGCCGATCATGATCTACAACAACCCGGTCGACTACAAGATCATGGTGGAGCTGGAAATGTTCGAAGAGCTGGCCAAACTGCCCAACATACAGGCCCTCAAGGAATCTACCCGCGACGTGAGCAACGTGACGCGCATGTTCAACCGCTTTGGCGACCGCTACAAAGTGCTTACAGGTGTAGACCCGCTGGCCCTCGAAAGCCTTTGCCTGGGTGCCGACGGCTGGGTGGCCGGACTGGTAGATGCCTTCCCGCATGAGACGGTGGCGATCTACCGCCTGGTGAAAGCCGGCTACTACCAGGAAGCGCTGAAAATTTACCGCTGGTTCCTGCCCGTGCTCGAGCTCGACATTCATGCCAAGCTGGTTCAGAACATCAAGCTGGCAGCCACCCTCACCGGTATCAGCACCGAGCATGTACGTGCTCCGCGCCTTGCCCTGAAGGGAGAAGAAAGAGCCCGTGTACTCGCCATCGTACAGCAGGCCCTGGCCAACAGGCCCGAGCTGCCCGACTACATGAACCTGCAGCCGGCCGAAAGCGTTCAGCAGTTCGCATAACCCTTTCCATTTTTTTTCGTACCTGAATACAGCATGGCTTCCAAAAAATTCTTTTGTGTAGACGCACATACATGCGGCAACCCGGTGCGCCTGGTTGCCGGCGGCGGTCCGCTCCTTCATGGCAACAGCATGATGGAGCAGCGCCTGCATTTTTTAGCTGAATACGACTGGATCCGCAAGGGGCTGATGTTTGAGCCCCGCGGGCACGACATGATGAGCGGCAGCATCCTCTATCCGCCGCATGATCCGGAGAACGATATCGGCGTGCTCTTTATCGAAACCAGCGGCTGCCTGCCCATGTGCGGCCATGGCACCATCGGCACCATCACCATCGCCATCGAAGAAGGCCTAGTGATCCCGAAAAAGCCGGGCACCCTGCGCATTGAAGTACCGGCCGGACTGGTGATCATCAAATATGTGCAGGAAGGCAAAAAGGTGAAGTCGGTCAGGCTCACCAACGTAAAATCGTTCCTGGCCGCAGAAAGCCTGGAACTGGAATGCCCCGACCTCGGCACCATCACCGTTGATGTGGCCTACGGCGGAAATTTCTACGCCATCGTAGATCCGCAGCCCAATTTTCCCGGCATGGAGCACTTCACCGCCGGCCAGCTGATCTCGTGGAGCCGTGTGTGCCGCGAGCGGATGAACGAGCTGTATACCTTCCAGCACCCTGACATTCCGGACATCAAAGGACTTAGTCATATGATGTGGACGGGCGCTACCCTATCGCCCAATGCCACTGCCCGCAACGCGGTGTTCTATGGCGACAAAGCCATCGACCGCTCGCCCTGCGGCACCGGCACCTCGGCGCGCATGGCGCAGTGGTACGCCAAAGGCAA
The DNA here is from genome assembly GCA_965200945.1 of Chitinophagaceae bacterium. GTDB lineage: Bacteria > Bacteroidota > Bacteroidia > Chitinophagales > Chitinophagaceae > JADCRZ01. Next base: position 5,289,380 of record OZ241749.1, on the reverse strand, counting down.
GCTGAAAAAGGGCGACGAGTTCGTGCATGAAAGCATCATCGGCTCGCAGTTCATCGGGCGCATCGAAGAAGAAACCACCATCGCCGGCAAGCCTGCCATCGTTCCCAGCATCGAAGGCTGGGCCATCGTTACCGGTTACAATACCATCATCATCGACGACGACGATCCGTACGCCCACGGGTTTCAGGTGATCTGAACGTGCGCTGCCATTATTACCGCTTTCCCGCGAAAGCCGCATTCGATATAAAATACAGGATCATTTATGAAAGCATTGGTCATCGGAGGAGGAATTATCGGGCTGAGTTCTGCCTACTACTTGCGCAAAAGCGGATTTGAGGTTACGGTGCTCGACAAGACCAATCTTTCTGACAGCTGCTCTTACGGCAACCTGGGCATGATCGTGCCCAGTCATTTTATCCCCCTGGCTGCCCCCGGCATGGTGGCGCAAGGTTTCCGGTGGATGTTCAACAGCCGCAGTCCCTTCTACGTAAAGCCTTCGCTCAGTCCGTCCCTGATCTCCTGGGGACTTAAATTCGTTAAGAGCGCCACGGCCAAACACCTGGAAGATTCGGCGCTGCCCCTTTTACAGCTCAACCTGTACAGCAAAAAATTATATGAGGACCTGGTGAAAGAACCCGGCTTCGATTTCTCGATGGAATCGAGGGGCATCCTCATGTATTATAAAACGGAAAAGGTAGGAGAAGAAGAGATCCACCTCGCAGAAAAAGCCCGCGGGCTCGGACTGGACGTGGAGCCCCTGACCAAAGCGCAGGTACAAAAGCTGGAGCCGGGCATCGAGCTCGACATCCTGGGCGCGGTGCACTACCGCAGCGACGCGCACCTGTCGCCCCACAAGCTGATGCCGCAGCTGATGAATGTGCTGAAAACCTCCGGGGTGCAGATCCACGGCGAAGAGCCGGTGGAAAGGATCACGATGGCAGGCGACAAGATCAGGAAAGTGGTGACAACCAAAGCGGAATACGAAGCAGACGTGGTGGTGATGGCTGGCGGCTCGTGGCTGCCGCAACTCACCAAGATGGCCCATGTAAATATTCCGCTGATGCCCGGCAAGGGCTATTCGTTCAATTATCACAATCCCGAAATAAAGCTGAACGTACCGGCGATCCTCTGCGAAGCCCGTGTGGCCATCACACCCATGAACGGCAGCATGCGCTACGGCGGCACCATGGAAATTGCGCCGGTGAACAGCAAAATAAATATGAACCGGGTGGAAGGCATCGTGGAATCGATTCCCAAATATTTCTCCAACATCCATCTCGAGATGCCGAAGCCGCAGGATGTATGGTATGGCTTTCGGCCATGCTCACCCGACGGACTGCCGTATATCGGCTACGCAGAAAAGGTCGGCAACCTCCTGATCGCCGGCGGCCATTCCATGATGGGACTCAGCCTCGGACCCGGCACCGGCAAGATCGTGGCCGACCTTGCCCAGGGCCGCAAGCCCGAAGTACCGGTGGAAGCGTTTGATGTGAACCGGTTTAATTGAGGGCGATGCATGGGGAATGCTGTTCATGAAGGCGATGGATAACCGGAGATGTCTGTGCGTGCGAAGGAACCCACCCCAATTGCCGGAACCGGCAAATGAGATAACTTGCTTCATTAACAAGAAAATTCTTCCCATGCCAAAACTGACCATGCTGCGTGCCTGTTACTGCTTTCTTTTTGCCCTCACGAGCTTCTCCGGATACGCGCAAAGCAAAGATGAATATGTTCCCTGCCAGGAGATCCCGAATCTGATCCAGAACTATACTGCCGACTCAAGGGTTTTGATCCGTTTCTATACGGCTACAGCGGGCGGTGGTGGTGGATTTGGCTTGGGAGGCGGTGGCGGTGCACGCGGCGGTGGCGGCACTCCGGCAGGTTCGCCCGAGCGTACTGCCAGGATGATCAAACTCTACAAAGAATACCTCGCCAAACTGGCTGCGGTCAATTTCAAAAGCCTGGCCCAGGAATGCAAGGTGGATTACATCCTTTTCAAACGCGACCTCAGCTCGAGCCTCGAACTGGCCGAAAAAGAAGCCCAAGAATACGACAAGATCAAGCAATGGTTCCCGTTCGCAGACAAGATCTTCGACATGGAGAAAAAACGCCGCAGGGGTATTCAGCTCAATGCAGAACAGGTGGCCAAAGACCTGTTCGACATGACGGGCCAGGTGAAAACCCTGCAGGCAAAGATGCGTGACGAGAAAGGGCTGAGCTCCGAATCCATTTACGAAGCCGCTGCAGTGGCCGATTACCTGAAGACCGCGCTGACCTATGTGGAAGACTTCTACAACGGATACGACCCTATGTTCACCTGGTGGGTTCCCAAATCGTATCAGGGCCTCAGCGATGCGCTCACTGCCTACTCCGGCGTCATCAAGGCCAAGAATAACAACCTGGCACCCGTCGACAAAAGCGGCATCGTAGGCAGGCCCGCCGGCAGGGATGAGCTTATCCGCCAGCTCAATGCCGAGATGATCTCCTACACACCGGAAGACCTGATCGACATCGCCAACAAGGAATTCGCCTGGTGCGATGCGGAGATGCTGAAAGCCTCCAAGGAAATGGGCTTCGGCGACAACTGGAAAGCGGCGCTCGAAAAAGTGAAGAATACGTATGTGCCTGCCGGTAAGCAACCGGAGATGATCCTCGACCTGCTCAACCAGTCGGTCGACTTTCTCAAAAAACACGACCTCATCACCATACCGCCGCTGGCGGAAGAAGTGTGGGGCATGCGCATGATGACGCCCGAACAACAGCTGACCAGCCCGTTCTTCCTGGGTGGTGCCGACATCCTCATCTCTTACCCCACCGCCACGATGGATGAAGATGCGCGGCTCATGAGCATGCGGGGTAACAATCCGCATTTCTCCCGTGCCACCGTTCACCACGAGCTGATCGCCGGCCATAACCTGCAGCAGTTCATGAACCAGCGTTACAGGGCCTACCGCAACTGGGGCACGCCGTTCTGGACGGAAGGCTGGTCGCTGTACTGGGAGCTGATGCTTTGGGACATGAACTTCCCGCGCGGCCCTGAAGACCGCATCGGCATGCTGTTCTGGCACATGCACCGCTGCGCCCGCATCATCTTTTCCCTGAACTACCACACCGGCAAATGGGGCCCGCAGCAGTGCATCGATTTCCTGGTCGACCGTGTAGGTCATGAGCGTGCCAATGCCGAAGGCGAAGTGCGCCGTTCTTTCAACGGCAGTTATCCTCCGCTCTACCAGCTGGCTTACCTTACCGGTGGCCGGCAGTTCTATGCCCTGCACAAAGAGCTGGTGGGCAACGGCAAAATGACCAACAAGCAATTTCACGACGCCATCATGCACCTCAACGCCATGCCGGTGGAAATGGTCCGCGCCATCCTCACCAACCAGCCGCTGACCCCCGATTTCAAGACAAGCTGGAAGTTTTATGGTCAGGAGGTGGAGGGAAAGAAGTATTGATCCGTGGAGACGGCGTATCGCGGTCCTCCAAAGCCCCTCCTCGGAGGGGTAAGGGTGGGGTAAAGCCGCACCTCCAACCACATTGTCCTTCTCGCCAGGCGCAAATCGCACCTGCACTCACAGGTTCTTGCTGCGCCTGTGCGGGAACCCAAGCGGAGGAGTGAATTTGAAATGGATGTAAGACGTTGTTGCCATGCTCCCTGCGTAATTACCCTCCCGCTCAATCTCCGGGGATCTTCACTCAGGCGCGCAGCGTGTAGCTACAGGCATGCAACTGCGCCTGCGCGAAGATGACAAGCAGTTTGGAGGTGCGATGGGCGAGGTGCCGGGCATGGCCCCCGGACAAAAAATTTTGGTTATACAACTATCAATAAAAGCCAACAATCTCCCTTAAACTTCCACCATGACAAAGCCCCTCTTCATCTCGTTCTTCTGCCTCTTCCATTTGGCTGCCCTTGCGCAGCAGGATTCGATGATGACGGAGAACGGGCAATTCAGGCTGAAGCTGATGAAACAGGGCATTGGCGGCATCTGGCGGGTGAACGATGCCTATGCGACCAACTATGTCCGCAGCGGCCGGGTGTTTGGCGATGTGATTGCACGGTATAGAAAGGGAGATGCCCCCGACTCTGCTTACGCTGCCGATGGAAGCACCGAATTTTCAGCCGAGGGGAAGCCCCTTAACAAATGGAGTGCGCCGGTGAAAAAAGCAGGACTGCAGATCAACCAGTCGTTTCAGCTGAAAGGCAATGCGCTGACCTGGACCATCAGCCTGCTGAATCAGGATGCTTCGCCGGTGACTGTTGAAGACCTGGCGCTGCCTGTCTTCTATAACAACCAGGGCGGCGAAAACCCGAAGGACATCTTCGAGCAGCGGGTGATCAAACACCATTTCATCTCTGGCAACAATTCATTCCTTTTCTGGGAGCGCCCCACCGGGCTCGGGCCCTACCTGGTGATGGTGCCCCTGCCCGGCACCTCGCTCGAATATTTTGCGGTGAGTCCGCTCCGCGGCAGCGGACCTACATTCCAGGCGTTTATTCATTCGGCATATACGGGCAACAAAAAGCAGGGCAGCTGGCGGCAGCCCTTTACGAGCCTGCCCCTGGCCGGCAATGCACAGAAATCGTACGGCTTCCGTTTCCGCTGGGCGAAAGATTACCAGGGCATCCGCGACATCCTCGTGGAAGAAGGCCTGATCGACGTTCACGTGGCGCCGGGCATGACGGTGCCCAATGATCTTGACGCGCTGGTGGCGCTTCGTACCAAAGAAAAGATCCGTCAGATAGAGCCTGAGTTTCCGCAGCAGACCCATATCGAAGACAGGGGTGAAAAAACGGCGGGCCTACATATCTACAATGTCCGGTTCTCTCATCTCGGAGAGAATAAGCTCACGGTCAGGTACGGCAGCAACAGCACCACCTACCTGGAATTCTTTGTGACCGAGCCGCTCGAAACGCTGTATAAAAAACGCGCAGCCTTTATTGTAAACAGCCAGCAGCATAAGGACAGCACCAAATGGTACGACGGACTGTTTTCGGTATGGGACATGAAGAACAGCGTGCTGCGCGGTCCCGACAACGACGATGGATTCAACCAGAGCCGCCTCACCTACCTTCTCACCTGCGATGATCCGGCCCTGTCGAAAGCGCCTTTCGTGGCCGCCAAGAATGTGGTGTACCCCGACCAGAAAGAGATCGACGCGGTGGAATACTATATACAGCACTATGTGTGGGGCGGACTGCAGCGCACGGACAAGGAGACGCCGAATCCCTATGGCGTGTACGGCACTCCGAACTGGTTTGTAAACCGGGATACGGCAAGGCGCAAAGCCAATACAGCGGATAAGAACCAGGACAAGATGCATGTGTGGAGATCGTACGATTACCCGCACATCATGATGATGTATTATCACCTGTACCAGATCGCAAAGCTGTACCCGGGCAAAACGCATTACCTCGATCAGAAAGGGTATCTCATCCGCGCGAAAGAAACCGCCAAAGCCTACTTCAAATATCCCTACGACATCCTGCCCTGGTACGAGACCTACAAATGGGGCTGCTACAATGAACTGCTCATTCTGAACCTGATCGAAGACCTCAAAAAGGAGGGCTACCCGCAAGATGCGGAGTGGCTCACGAAAGAATGGGAGAAAAAGGCCAAGTACTTTATCTATGACGATCCCTATCCGTTCCGCTCCGAATATGCGGTGGATGCCACTGCGTATGAATCGACACATGCGCTGGCCAAATATGCGCTGCAGCATCCGATGCAGCCCGACAGCAATCTGTGGTACGACAAGAACATGAAACGGTGGTATTCGCATCCGAAGGTAACCCAGGCCGATGCCAAACGTTTCATGCAAGCGCAGATGGATGCCAACATCGCCTGCAGGGGCTGGCTGGAGCCGGCTTACTACTACATGGGCTCCGATTTCCGCGGCCGCAGCGACTCGTACCTGCTGAGCTATATGGCACAGATGGGCGGCTGGTCGGTACTCGACTACGGGCTGAACTTTGCCGCCGACCCTGCTTCCTATATACAACTGGGATATGCTTCTTACCTCAGCTCCTTTGCGCTCATGAACACCGGCACGCCGGAAAGCAATTACGGGTTCTGGTATGGCGGCAAGGAGAACGACGGCGCCACCGGATGGGCCTTCGAGCCGCAGCAGACCGCCAACACCTGGATCATGAAACCGCAGAGCAGAGGCCCCTGGTATTACGACGGCGAGATAGACCTCGGCTATGGAGGCGCCACCCGTACCGCAGCTACCGTAATTACCCAGGACCCCGTCTTCGGCCTCATCGCTTACGGCGGCACGCTCACCGTGCAGGGACAAACCCTCCAGGTAATCCCCAAAGACGGCCTGCAAAGAAAGATCTACTACCGCCAGGCCGGCAAAAAGCTCGACATCGAACTGGCCCGCGATGGCTTTGCGGGCAGTGAGCAGGTCATCATCGATCCCGCACGCTCCCTCCGCTTCACCCTCGAAAACCGAACAGCAGATACCCACCAGACCGGCATCACGCTAAGAGGGCTGTCGGGAAAATTTACAATCACGGTGGATGGAAAAAACCTGCCGCCCGTTCAGTTAAAGGAAGAAGGCAGCGACATAACGATACCCGTAAGTTCTCCCGGGAACTGCACGGTAGAGATCAGGCGGATCTAGATCAAGGTTCAAACAACTGGACATTCTGGTTAATTTTTGGTTAATGACGGCTAATATGTTTGGCCGCTGCTGGGTTTAATAACCGCAATTTTGAAATGGATTCACGCCATGACTCAAAATTGCTTCCTTATGAAACAGGCCCTGCTGTTCTGTTACCCGCGGCTCAAAAAATGGTGATCCTGCAGGCAAGCCTCCCATTCCAACTTCAACTGATTCCTTCCCTTTTCATCATGTGCCGCCGGTGCCCTCCGACTGGCTGCCCGACCATACCTGAATAAATACCTGCTTATGAACCGTCTATTTACCTGCCCGCATGCCGGGAAATTTTTCCTGTTTTTATTGCTTTTCTGTACTTCGCTGCTCGCACAGGGGCAGACCGTAGTGAAAGGAAGGGTTGTTGACCCCAAAGACAACAAACCGGTGGAAGGGGTGTCCGTACAGATCCGGAATACCAAAACCACTACCACTACCGATGCAACCGGCAGCTTTTCCCTGCCAGGCGTACTGCCCAACGCCACACTCGTTGTAACCTACGTGGGATACGCAACGCAGGAGATCAAAGTAAACAACCGCACCACCCTCAACATCACGCTGCTCGAATCAGACAAATCGATGGACGATGTGGTGGTTGTAGGTTACCAGAATGTAAAACGCAGGAACACCACCGCTGCTATTTCCAGCGTGAAAGGCCGCGATATCGAGAACACGCCCTACCCTTCCTTCGACGCGATGCTGCAGGGACGCGTAGCCGGGCTGAACGTGCTCTCCGTTTCGGCAGAGCCGGGTGCCAGCGGCATCGTCAACATCCGCGGCAACAGCAGCGTGGCTTCCTCCACCGGGGCCGCCAACGCCGGGGGCGTTTCCGCTCCCCTCTATGTGATCGACGGGGTGGTATTCGACGTAAGCGATATCCGCACCGTGTACGGCAACAGCAACCCGCTGGCCGCTATCAACCCGAACGACATCGAATCGATCGATGTGCTGAAAGACGCCTCTGCCGCCGCCATCTACGGCGCCCGCGCGGCCAACGGCGTCATCATCGTAAACACCAAACGACCCAAAGGCGGCAAGCCGCAGATCAGGGTAGGCGGTTACGTAGGAGTGATTACCAGTCCCAGCCAGAAACCCGTGATAGTGGGTGCGGAAGAAAGAAGGCTGAAGATGGATATCCTGCGTGAGCAGGCCAGCTTTGCGCAGCAAGGCGCCCTATCGCAGTTCCTGACAGACAGCCTGAACCCGGCCTTTAACAATGCCACCGATTTCCAAAGCCTGTTCTTTCACAATGCCCTACTGAAGAACTATGATTTCAGCGTGGCAGGCCAGTCTGAAGGTATGTCGTACCGCCTTTCGCTGAACCGCTACGATGAAGAGGGCATCCAGCCCGGCTACGGCATCCAGCGTACCACGCCCCGGTTGTTCCTCAGCGTGAAACCCACCAAAACGCTGGAGTTCACGACCGACCTGTATATGGGATTCATAAAAGAACAAAGGGGGGATGGCAACAACAGCATTGTACCGTATAACATCCAGACATTCCCTTCTTCCTTCTGGCAGATCGATGATGTTACCCGCGCCAACTACCTGGGGAAGAACGACAAAGTGTTCGACGATAACCGCACCACCAGCATCAACGGCAACACCCGCGGTATCTGGAAGATCACGCCCAACCTCACTTTCACCAGCTCGCTTTCTTTCAACTACGGCTTTGCCCGCCGCGACTACCTGCGCGACCGCTCGGTGGTTTCCAACAACCGATCCGATGCCTTCCTGACCGAATACAACTCGCGCCGGTGGGAGATCGAGAACTACGCCACCTACAACAAGACCTTTGGCGCCGGCAAGGAACACAGTCTTTCGTTCCTGCTCGGACAGGGTGCGGAAGAGCAGGTCATCAATTCCACCATGGCCAACGCCAACGGAATTCCGTTCGATGCCATCCGGGTTATTTCCGGCGTGCCGAACGGTCCGAACCTGGGTGTGTCTACCAACTACGAAGCACGATCCCGCGTATCTTATTTTACGCGCGCCAGCTATCAGTTCAAAGGAAAGTACGGGCTCGACCTGAGCTTCCGCAGGGACGCTTCTTCTCGGTACGCACCCAGCAGCCGCTGGGGCACCTTCCCGGCCATTTCCGGCAGATGGAACGTGTCTGACGAAGCCTTCTTCGAGCCGCTCAGCAACCTCATCTCTTTCTTCAAGGTAAGGGCCAGCTTCGGCATCACCGGCCGCGATCCGTACAGTTATTATGCACAGTACCGCCAGCTCACTACCAACGTCTCCTACCCTACTTCTTCCCTTGGCTTCGGAGCCACCGGCAACGTGATCACGTACAACGGCATCACGGCAGTAACGCCCAACTACGGCAGCACCGCGCCGGCCACCAACATCACCTGGGAAAAAGCGCCGCAGACCAATCTCGGCTTCGACATCAACTTTCTCAAAGACCGTTTCAACCTGACCGTCGACTTCTACAACAAGGCCAGCAAAGACCTCATCTTTACCGTACCGGTTCCGGTAACCACCGGTTACACCACGGCGCAGAACAACTATGTAGACCTGGTGAACCAGGGCGTGGAGGTTTCGCTGACTACCAACAACCTTCCCGAAAAGAGCGCCCTGAAATGGCAGACCAACTTCAACGTGGCCTACAACAACAACTTCGTCACCAAGCTGCCCGACAATAACCGCGACTTCACGTACGGGCCCGTTTACCTTTCCAGGATACTGACTCTCGGCCAGCCGGTGTATGGCTTCCAGGTATTCAATGTAACGGGGGTGTACCCTACCACCGCCTTTGTTCCGGTTGACCCGCTCACCGGCCTTCGCACCCGCATCTACGGCGGCACCCAGTTTGCAGGCGGCGACAATGCCAAACAGGACCTGAACGGCGACTACAACGTGGATGACAACGACATGATCGTAAAAGGAAATCCCAATACGAAGATCTATGGCGGTATCACCAATACACTCAACTATAAAGGCTTTTCGCTGCAGGTGCTCACCACCTTCATCATCGGCAGAAGCGTATGGAACGGGTATCTGTCAGACAAGCTCACGGCGGCCAGCAACAACCCGCCGTCTAACTTCGGACCACTGTCGGGGCCCGCGGCTGAATTCAACAACCTGAACCTGTGGCGCCGGCCGGGCGACCAGGCCTCCCTGGGAAGTCTCTTCAGTACCACCGATCCCTGGACGATCCGCTCTTCCACGTTCGTGGAAGATGCCAGCTTCTTCCGGATCAAAACCATCAATTTCGGCTATACGCTCCGCGATCTGCCCCTGATGAAGCGGCTGGGTGTGAAGCAGATTCGCCTGTACAGCGTGCTAGACAACCTGAAAGTATTCTACGGCGCCAATCTGCCCGACCCCGAATCGATCGGCGTCGACGGCTTCACTACCGCCAACGGTTACCCGACACCAAAAAAATTCACCCTCGGACTCGATGTCCAGTTCTAACTGCTAAAAGGAGAATATGAAAAAGAAATTCCAGTTCGGCTATATATGCCTGTTGATAGCTGCGGTGAGCGCCTGCAGCAAGAAGTTCAGCGAGCGCGTTCCCATTAACAACCCCACCGACGCCAATTTCTGGAACAATGAAAGCGAGGCCACCAGCGCCGTAGCAGGCACCTATGCCCTGCTGCGGACCTCCCTCAACGAAATGGGCATGGCCTATTATTACTACGGTGATGTGCCCACCGACGAGTTTGTGGCCCGCACCAACGGAGAAGACTATCCAGCCCTCACGCAGATCCAGTGGCAGACCTATGTGGCACCGTCGCAGACTTTCCGCGGACTGATAAAGATGCGCCGCTGGGATAACTTCTACCGCGCCGTTGACCAGGCCAACCGCTGCCTGAAATACATTCCGCCGATCGGGCTCGACAAGTTCACCTCTGCCGACAAGCAGGGTGCGAAGAACAGCCTGCTGGGGGAAGCTTATTTTCTGCGCGCCTTTACCTACTTCTACATGAGCCGTGTATGGGGCGATGTGCCGCTGGTGACCCAGACGGAATTTGATGCGGCCGTTACACCTAACATCCCGCGCACGGCCCAGTCCAAAGTGCTCGACCAGTGCGTGAGCGACCTGCAGGAAGCCGTGAAGCTGCTGCCCTTCGTGACCAGCGCCGGTGCGAACCGGCCAGTACGTGCCAACCGCGGCACCTGTTACGCCCTGCTGGCCCACATCTATGCGTGGAAAGGAGAATACGACAAGGTTGCACCCAACGCGGATTCCGTGATCCTGAAAGGCGGCTACTCCTATGTGAGCCGCAGTGTAAAGACCACCTACCTTGGCATGTTCAAAGGCAATTCGAGCGAGAGCATTTTCGAGATCGCCCAGAATTCCAATACGGAAGGCTCGCTCATCTCCATCGATTACGGCGCCATCAACAACAGCATCGCCGGGCGCACCCTCAAGTCGCCCTACCTGCTTACCAACATCGGCAATGCGCTGTTCACGCTGGATGCAGGTACCCTGGGCGCCCTGTTCCCCAATAACGCCGACAGCGCAGACCTGCGCCGCCGCAACGGGTTCGACTTCTGGGGCACCACCGACCCCATCTGCGTCAAGTATTCGAACATCCTCTATACCAATACCAGCAGCAACCCGCCTTCATCGGCGCTCAGCCTGAACAACATCATCATCTTCCGGCTCGCCGATATCAAACTTCTGAAAGCGGAAGCCTTGGCCGCTACCAATAAAACCGGCGAGGCGCGTACGATCGTGAACGAGATCCGTTCGCTGGCCGGACTGGGCGCTTCCGCTGCAACCGATGCAAACATGTTCGACGGGGTGATCGAGGAAAGAGGCCGCGAACTGTTCCTGGAAGGACACCGGTTCTACGACCTGGTGCGCCTGGCCAGAAAAACCGGCACCCTGAAATTCAATGGCACCGGCACTGTAACCAGAATGGATGCCACCCAGTTTCAGCAAGGCAAATATTATTGGCCGATAGAACCTATCCTTACCTCGCTGAACCCGCTGCTTACCCAAACGCCTTTCTGGGCGGACAAAATGTAAACCTGAAAAACACTGTTATGAAGATACTGACCCTCAAATGGCTCACCCTGTTCTGTCTGCTGGCCCTGCTTTCGGTAGCCGGCTGCAAGAAAAGTTATCTCTTAGGCGGCAGCCTGCACAACCCGGTCACTCCATTGAACAACATGGATTACCTCAAAAGCAATTCGTTCAAGCTGTTCGATACGGCCACACTGATCCTCGAAAAGCTGGATATGGCGAACGAAGTGAACAATGCCAGGACCTTCTTTGCTTTCACCGACTACTCCGTGGGAAGGATGCTGGCCTTGAAGCTTACCGAAAAACAGCTCTCGAACCCGCTGGCCACGTATTCACTGGAAGACCTGTACAAAGACATCAACGCCGATTCCATCAGGCAGTATATGTTCAGCCAGACCATCGAGCTGGCCTCTACAGCCGAAATCAAAGCCACGCCGTATACCAGTCTGGGCAAAACCAGCATGGGCGCCCTGAAGCAGCTGCAGACCGCCTCTCCGTATGTAGACAGAACGAAGGCGCCCACTTACCTGCTTTTCTTTGTAAAAGTGCGCGGTGCGGTCGATGAGCCGGGGGTGATATCGCCCCCCAACGAGACCGATATTCCGGTGCTGTGCCAGACCACCGGCATCAAAACCTCCAATGGCGCCACCACCCTGCATGTTTTAAATAATAACCACACGTTCGTGCGGTTTTAACCCGATCAACCTTTTGTATGAAGCGTAATAAATTGTTCCCGGTGTTTGCGGCAGCTGTCTGCCTGCTGGCCGCCTGCACCAAAAATCCGGGAGAAGGTTTTCTCGGCAACAAGTTCTACTATCTCTCCAATCCGTTCATCGGCATCAAAGGCCGTGTAACAACCTCCGTACCCATCCAGGCCGATGGATCCACGCTGCCGCTGACCGTAAAACTGCTGGAGGTGCGCGACCGCAGCGGGAAGCCTACGGATGTGCTCGGCAAACAATACGAGATACCCATTTACAAGGGCGAGGTAACCCCTGCAGACTCCACGCCTGCCCTGCTGGCGCAGAAGATCGGCCTGGCCATGTACACGCCCTTCAACGTCAATTCGAACGGAGGCCGGCTGGAGCTGACGCCGGCGACCGCGATGATCGACACCGGTACGTACAATTTCGACATCGAGGTCAGCAACCTGAAGGGCACCCGCACCATCAAGAACGTCGCGAAAGTGGTGATCTCGCCTGTTGTGTCGTTCCAGATCGTGCGGCAGTTTGCCAGCACGTCGGCGCCCAACCAGGAAGCAGTAACAACGACCCAGTCGGCCTTTGCTCTGGGAGTTGAACGCAGGGAAGGCCCCAACAAGATCATTATTAAGTTTGCAGACAAGAACGGTGCGCTGTTCAACCCGAAAACCGGACAGGTGGTGCCCAGGGTAAGTGCGCCCACGGCCCTGCGCTACGAGTTCAGGCAATTTGCGCCCTATTACGCGGAAGAAAAGACCGATACGGCACTTGTGTATACCTATCCCGAGAAACTGCCTGTATTCCCTTTATTTCAGCTGAATACCGCCTACCTGGCCTCCTACCGGATCCCGTCAAATTACAATGACCTGGGGATGAACCTGAATCCCGAGTTTTCAGTGCGGTTCTTTCCCACCGACAAGGTGCCCTATGTGAGCGGCACCTGGATCGTGACCAACCGGATGCCTTTTGCCGCAAAGAAACCTTAGTCCAAACGGGATGGGAATAATTAACACCTGGCAACAAACCGATGAAGCCGGATAGTCTTATTTTTATCCCTCAATTTTTAAACCTACGCAATGCCATTTTTAAGATCCCGCTTTATTCCTCTGCTCTTTTTGGGGGCCGCGGCCACGGCCCAGTCGAAACACGCCGATTACCCCATTCAACCGGTCGATTTCACGCATGTGCATGTGAACGACCATTTCTGGGCGCCCAAAATGCAGGTGAACGCCGACGTCAGCATCCCCTACGTGCTGCAGAAATGCGAGGAGACCGGCCGCATCGACAATTTCCTCGAAGCCGCCGGCAAAAAGCAGGGCGACAAGCTGACCGAATACCCATTCGATGATACCGACCTGTACAAGGTGATCGAAGGCGCCTCCTACGCCCTGCAGGAAAAGCCCAATCCCAAACTGGCAACCTATCTCGACACGCTCATCTCGTACATCGGCGCCGCGCAGGAGCCCGACGGCTACCTCTATACCTTCCGCACGGTAAAAGCGGCCAAGCCGCATCCCTGGATCGGTACCCGCCGCTGGGAAAAAGAATCCGAGCTCAGTCATGAGCTGTACAACGCCGGCCATCTCTACGAAGCCGCCGTGGCGCATTACAAAGCCACCGGCAAAAAGAACCTGCTCAACATCGCCATCAAAAATGCCGACCTGCTGGTGAAAGATTTCGGTCCGGGCAAGGAACAGGCCTATCCCGGTCACCAGATCGTGGAGCTGGGGCTCGCCAAGATGTACCGCGTCACCGGCAAAAAAGAATACCTCGACCTGGCCAAGTTCTTCCTGGATGTACGTGGACCGAAAGGTTCCGATTACAACCAGGCCAATCACAAAGTGGTTGACCAGCATGAAGCCGAAGGGCATGCCGTGCGCGCCACTTATATGTACACCGGCATGGCCGACATTGCGGCGCTTACCGGCGACCAGAGCTACCTGAAAGCGATCGACGATATCTGGGAAGACGTGGCCGACAAGAAGATCTACATCACCGGCGGCATCGGCGCCACCGGTGCGGGTGAAGCCTTTGGCAAACCCTACCAACTGCCGAACATGTCGGCCTATGCCGAAACCTGCGCTTCCATCGCCAACGTGTACTGGAACCTGCGCATGTTCCTGCTGCACGGTGATGCCGAATACATCGACGTGCTGGAGCGCACGCTCTACAACGGCCTGCTTTCGGGCGTTTCACTGAGCGGCGACAAGTTTTTCTATCCCAACCCGCTGGCCTCCATGGGTCAGCACCAGCGCAGTGCCTGGTTCAGCTGTGCCTGCTGCATCTCGAACATGACCCGCTTTCTGCCATCGGTTCCCGGGTATGTATATGCGCAGAACGCCAACAACATCTTCGTGAACCTGTTCATGAGCAACACGGCCGACATCGACCTGCCCGGCAACAAGGTAGAGCTGATGCAGAAAACGGAATATCCCTGGCAGGGCAACATCGCGCTGCAGGTGAACCCGCAGAAAAGCGGCGACTTCGCGCTGCACATCCGCATACCGGGATGGGCGCAGCAGAAACCCGCTCCCGGCGGACTGTACAAAGACATGGACAGCAAGCAGCAGCCGGTCCGGATCACGCTGAATGGTAAGAAGGTTGATTACAAAATTGAAAAAGGGTATGCCGTACTGAAACGCACCTGGAAAAAAGGCGACCAGGTATCGGTGGACCTGCCCATGGAAGTGGAAAAAGTGTTTGCCAACGACCAGGTGAAGGACGACCAGGGCCGCTTCGCGCTGCAACGCGGGCCCGTGCTGTATTGCCTGGAAGGACCCGACAACAAAGACAGCCTGGTGCAGAATGTGCTGGTGAGCAAAGACGCAGCAGTAGAGGTGGCCTACAAGCCCGACCTGCTCAATGGCGTAACGGTGCTCACCATGGATGGAAGCAGCGCCCGCCGCCAGCTTAACTCCGATGCGCTCACGAAAACGGAGCAGCAGATCACCGCCATCCCCTACTATGCCTGGAACAACCGCGGCCCCGGCGAGATGATCGTCTGGATCCCGTACGAAGAGTCGGCCGCCCGTCCGAAACCGGCGCCCACGATCGCTGCCACCAGCAAGGTCACTTCTTCGCTGCGCGGCAATGCCCGCTCGCTGATCGGCATCAACGACCAGATAGAACCCATGAACTCGGCCGACCAGTCGAACACCTACATGCATTGGTGGCCCAAGAACAACACGCTTGAATGGGTACAGTATACGTTCAATAAAGAACAGCAGGTATCCGAGTCGCAGGTGTACTGGTACGATGACGGTCCATTCGGCGGCTGCCGCATTCCGCCTTCCTACAAGATCTATTATAAAAAAGGAGAAGAATGGGTGCCTGTTACAACAACCGGCGCACCGGAAATCGCGAAAGACAAATTCAACGTGATGAAGTTTGAGCCGGTGACCACCACGGCCCTCAAGATGGAAGTGCAGCTTCCCGAAAAACACTCTACCGGCATTCACGAGTGGATGGTAAAATAATTTAACGCATGACCAAACATTTCATAGCGGCCAGCATTGGGCTGGCCGCTTCTTTTTGCCTGTACGCGCAGCCTTCGGCCACCATTTCCATCGATGCGTCCAAAGCCGGCGCGCCGGTGGATGCCGCCCTGCACGGGATCTTTTTTGAAGAGATCAGTCATGGGGGCGAAGGCGGACTGTATGCCGAGCTGATCCAGAACAGGGGCTTTGAAGACAGCCGCCTGCCGCCTGCCACTACGCTCGTGAATGGCTTCATCGTGCCCGACAAGGCCCCGCATTTCTCGCTGCCCAACGGCCGCGCGAGCGACTGGAAGCTGCGCTGGAAGGTAACCAGCGATTACCCCGCCTGGTCGCTGCAGGCGTCGGAGGGCAGCGATATGGGCATGACCCTCACCCGGGAAAAACCGCTGAATGAAATGACACCGGCTTCCCTGCAGGTAACAGTCAATAAACTGGCGGCCGGCGGAAAGAACAACCTGGTGAACGAAGGCTTCTGGGGCATCGGCACCGTGAAAGGCGATGCTTACAACCTGAGCTTCTATGCACATACAGATCAATACACCGGTCCGGTAACCGCTTCGCTGCAGTCGGCCGATGGTACGGTGCTGGCTTCGCACAAGTTTGCGTCCATCGCCGGCGCCGCCTGGAAACAGTATTCCTGCAAACTGGTGGCAACGGCCTCCGATCCGAAGGCCCGCTTTGTACTGAGTTTCGGAAGTACGGGTACCGTATGGCTGGATTTTGTTTCGCTGTTCCCGGCCAAGACTTTCAAGAACCGGCCCAACGGCATGCGGGCCGACCTGGCACAGTACCTGGCCGATCTGAAGCCGGCCTTTATACGCTGGCCCGGCGGCTGCTTTGTGGAAGGCATCAACATCCAGAGTGCGCCCAGCTGGTCTACCAGCATCGGTGCGGTAGAAAAACGCAAGCCCACGTACAGTCCGTGGGAGTACTGGAGCAGCAACGGGTTTGGCTACCACGAGTTTTTGCAGTTCTGCGAAGACATCAACTCTTCCGCGCTCTATGTGTTCAACGCCGGCGTTTCATGCGATTTCAGGAGCGGTACGTTTATCCCGGACGAGAAGGTGGATTCGGTGATCGGATCGGTAATGGACGGCATCGAGTATGCGCTCGGACCGGTCACCTCCAGATGGGGCAAGTTGCGGGCTGCCAACGGGCATCCCAAACCGTTTCCGCTCAGGTATGTCGAGGTGGGCAACGAGCAGGCAGGGCCCCGGTATGCAAGGCGCTACAACTGGTTCTATGATACCATCAAGAAGAAATACCCGGGACTGAAACTGGTGGCCAGCATGGGCATCGGCGACGTGAACCGGCGCACGCTCGACAGCATGCAGTCGGTCGACATAGCCGATGAGCATGCCTACAAGGCGGCGGGCTGGGCGATGCGCAACTGGGAGCATTTCGACCAGTACAAACGCGGCAGCTGGGATATGTATGTAGGCGAATACGCCACCAACGCAGGCGTGGGCACCGGCAACCTGAATGCAGCCCTCAGCGATGCCGTATATATCATGGCCATGGAGCGCAACGGCGACCTGGTGAAGATGTCGAGCTACGCCCCGCTGTTCGTGAACGAGAACGATGTGGACTGGCCCGTGAACCTGATCCATTTCGACGCGGCCAAAAGCTTTGCGCGCATCTCGTACTATACCATCAAGATGTTCAACGAAGCCCGGCCGGCCTATAACGTACAAACACAAACGCAGATCATTCCGCCGGCACAAAAAGTGCCGCTGTATGGCGGCGGCATCGGCCTGGCCACCTGGGACACGCAGACCGAATACAAGGATATCGAAGTGGTGCAGGATGGCAGGGTGGTGTACAAAAGCGATTTCATGAACCGCGGAGACGAATGGAAAAAGGTGCGCGGCACCTGGGAAGTGAAAGACAGCGCGCTGGCGCAGACGGCCATGGGCGCACAGCGCTTTGCCTGGCTGCAGGGCAAGAGCTTCAACACCTACACACTGAAGCTGAAGGCCCGCAAGCTCAGCACGGCCACCAATGCGTTCATCATTCCCTTTGCCGTAAAAGACGACAACACCATGCTGCGTGCACACATCGGATCGTATGTAAATGCGAACGCGGTCTTTGAATCGGTCACTGGCGGCATGAACGTCTCGGATCTCAACAACCAGAAACGCCTGCCCGCCCCCATCGAAACCGGCCGCTGGTACAATATCACGCTGGAGGTAGGCGCAGACAAGGTAGACTGTTACCTGGATGGCAAGCTGCTGATGAGCTATACCGAATCACCCAAGTTCTTCAGCATCGCCGGAAAAGACGCCGCCGGCAACCTGATCGTAAAAGTAGTGAATGCCTCCGCATCACCCTGTAAAACCACCCTGCAGCTCACCGGCCTACAACCCGCGTCCACAGCTTCCCTCACCGTACTCACCGCCGACACACCCGAAGCCGAGAACACGCTGAGCGAGCCCACGAAGTACATACCGCAGGTAAAAGAGATCACCGGCATGAGTGATCATACCAGCATGGAGTTTCCGGCGTATTCGATATCGGTGTTGCGTGTAAAGGGGAAGTAGGGATTGCCTGAACCGGAAAAGCGCCCTGTCAACCGATTCACCGGAGAGGCAGATGGTTTATCAGGGCAATCAGGTAATCAGGCTCTTTTCTGATTCAGGCAAATGCGTAAAGGCAGCATTCCTTCCCCGCTTAGATCCCCGCTCAGGCGCAGCAACAGGTTGTGCGTGCATGAGCGTGTCTGCGCCTGGCGAGGATGGCAAGGGTGTTGTGTGGGATGGTGACAAAGAGGTTGGAGGGGAATTAGGAAGCTACCGCGTAGCGGCAGCATTCTTCCCTTCCTATTTTTCTCTCTTTTCTGTCCCCCCGGCCTTTGAAATGGGGCGTGAAGAAATTTACGGAATGGAGCGAGACCAAATGGCCTGCCGCAGGCGGCTATTTGGTGCAACGGACACGCCTGGCTTTATTCCAAAGCCCCTCCATGCAATGGCCCAAACCCCTACTACTGCTGAATAAAACCATGTCCGTTGCCCGCGCAATGCAGTAAATTTTAGCCCCATTTCAACAGCCAAGCCTTTTTTGCTTCTTTTTTGGGCACAAAAAAGAAGAACCCTAGTGCACGTTACTCAGGTATTCACTCACATACTCGCGCGGAGATTTGTGGATGGTGGATTTGAAGACGCGGTTGAAGTTGGTGATGCTGTTGAAGCCACAGTCGTAGGCGACGGAGGAGACGCTTTCGTAGGAGCCGTTGATCAGTTTTTTGCAGGCTTCGTTGATGCGGATCTCGTTGAGGAAGGAGACGAAGGTGAGGCCCGTATGTTTTTTGAAATAGCGGCAGAAAGCCTGGGGCGTCATGAAAGCGATAGCCGCCACTTCCTCCAGGGTGATGTCGCGGTTGTAGTTCTGCATGATGTAGCTGTAGATATTGCTGATGCGCATGCCTTCGTAGTCGGTGTAGCTTTTGGCGGGCACGTCGGTGGCCAGGGGCATCATGTTTTCCAGGGCGCTGAGTGATTTCAGGAGCTGGAAAAACTGCATGAGCTGGTCGAGCCCGTTGGCATACTGGATGCTGAGCATGCGGCCGGAGATGTCGTTGAACGACTGGGGCGGTACGCGGAAGCCGCTGTAATGGTGGGAGAAGAAAGAATATATGTTGCGCAGCTCCGGCAGATCGAACAGGGACGACAGTTTGCCTTTGGTGCTGAAGAAAAGCGTGAGCGCATGCACGGCATCGGTATCGCCGGAAGCAAAGTAGGACGGACTGCTTTTGAACACATGCGGGATGTTGGCGCCGATCAGGTAAAGTTCTCCTTCACGGAAAGAATGCATGCTGTTTCCTACGAGCAAAGTGCCTTCGCCTTTCTGGATGAAAGTGAGCTGGATTTCCTCATGCTGATGAAGGTGTGGATAGAAATAAGGAAGAATTTCCTCTTTTACTATCACGGTACGATCATGAGAAACTGGTATCGTAAAAGGTAGAACTTTCATGAAACAGGAGTTTTTGTGAAGAATCGGCTTTCTGATCCAATTTACAGAAATTAACACATTTGACGCCTGATATTATTGCCAAAGGTTAAAATATGGCCGAAATCAGCAAAATTGTGTTAAGAAATGATCAAGAATAGGGTAAAAAACGGGCATAAAATACCCCCATTCCAGCCTTGTTTTTCTGGAATGAGGGTAAAATTGACACTTAAAAAGCAGCTGGCATGATTTGTAAAAGGGGCTGCTTCTCAAACACCATACCGGCCCGCTGTTTCAGCGCATTGTTCACTATTTCTTTACAAGCTGGCCATGGTTCCTCTCCGGTGCATCGGCACCCAGCAAATGCTTCACAAAGAAGTCCCTCCGCTTTTTTCCACCATAATCACCGCCGCTGGTATGATCAGCGCCGGGGATCATCAGGAAATCAAACATCTTGTCGGCCTTGATCAGCGCATCGGTAAGCCGGTACGTAGATTCAGGCGGCACGTTGGTGTCGGCCTCGCCCACGATCAGCAGCACGTTGCCCTGCAGTTTGGCCGCATTGGTGATGTTTGACTGCTCGTCGTAATGTTTTCCGATCGGGTAGCCCATCCACTGTTCGTTCCACCATTGCTTATCGATGCGGTTGTCGTGACAGCCTGCGGCTGATACGGCTACTTTATAAAATTCGGGATGGAACAGCAGTGCGCCCATCGAGTTTTGTCCGCCGGCAGACGTGCCGTATATGCCCACGCGGTCGATGTCTGCATAAGGGTATTTGGCAGCCAGCGCTTTCATCCAGGCGATGCGGTCGGGGAAGCCGGCATCTGCGATGTTCATCCAGCACACATCATGAAAGGCCTTGGATCGGTTGGCGGTGCCCATACCATCGCACTGGATCACGATAAAGCCCAGCTCGGCGATGCTCTGCATTTCGCTGAAGCGCGTGAAGCTCTTGGGCACGAAAGAATCCTGCGGACCAGCATAGATATTTTCGATGATGGGATAGCGTTTGGTGGAATCGAATTTGCGCGGGCGGCACACGATGCCCCAGATATCGGTTTTGCCGTCGCGGCCCTTGGCCACAAATACTTCCGGCATGCGGATGCCCAGCGCGAGGTAAGCAGACACATCGGCCCGTTCGATCTCGGCGATCATTTTGCCATCCGTAGTATTGTGCAGTTCGGTCACCGGCGGCACGGCCGGCTGCGAATACGTGTCTGTAAAATATCTTCTGTCGGGCGAGAATACCACGGCATGGTTGCCCTTGGCCGGCGTGAGGGAAACCAGTCCTTTGCCATCGAAATTGATGCGGTAATAATGGATGTTGTAAGGATCCTCCCCGGCGTTCATGCCGCTGGCCGAGAACCATACCTGGCGCTTCTGCTCATCCACACTGTCGACGTTGCGCACTACCCAGTCTCCCTTTGTGATGGGTTTTACCGTGGCTTTGGCGCCGTCTACCAGGTAGATATGGCGCCAGCCGTCTTTCTCGGTGATCCACACGATCTCGTTGGTGGCCGTGAGGTACTGGGTGTAGATACGCTGTTCGTAGATAAAGGTCTTTGTCTGTTCGTCGATGATATTGCGCGTGGCGCCGGTCTGCGCATCCACTTCGATCACGCGGAAGCGCTGGTGGCCGCGGTCGGCTTTTTCATAGGTAAAGAAGCGGGTGTCCTTGCTGTTCCAGCGGGGCGAAGGCATGCCGAGGAAATCATATTTGTCGGTCTGCACCTTGATCGCCTTTTTGGAAGCCAGGTCACATACCCACATTTCATAAGATGTGAACTCGTCGCCCGGCTGTGCATAGGGGCGGCCGCGAAGCTGGCCGCGCGTGGTGCCCGGCACGGAGCTCAGCACAAAGTACACCTGCTTGTCCTGCCGCGGGTCGATCTTATACCCGATGCAGTACTTACTGTCGGGCGACCATTGCAGGGCGCCGTAAGGCATCTGCAGCGTGCCGTCGGTGGTGAACTGCGTTTCGGCGCCGCTGGCGGCGGGGCGGATGAAGATGTTATAGTCTTTTATATAGGCCACCCACTGTTCGTCTTTGGAGAGGCTGTCTGTTCTGCGGAAGCGGCGGCTGTAGCGGTTCGAGGGGCCGAAAGCGGTGAGGTTGCGGCGGGAAAACAGGTTGGCCGTATCGGCCGCGTTCACAGGTGTGCAGGCGTAGCTGGTCAGGTCGCACTGCCACACTTCACCGCCCCAGCGGAACTTTACGGTTTGTCCTTCGAACACCATCGCGTTGATGGCGAGCCTTTTGGTGTCGACCGGTTTGTTGGCCGCTTTGCTGAGGGCCGAAGCGAGGCGGGGCGCGTCGAAGGCCGGCCGTTTTTTGCCGGTACCCGCATCTACAACTACATACTCGGAGGCGCTGTCGCGCAGGAAATTGCGGTACCAGAAGCTGTTGCCGTCTGCCTGCCAGTTGGGCATCACGGCCAGCCGGGCGGCGCTGCCCCGGGCGGTGCTGTCGAGTTCGGCGGCCTGGCGATAACGGTCTGCCACTTCTGCTGCCGTAGGCTTGTACTGAGGCAGCTGGTTCATCTGTGCGTTTGTTCCCTTTGCGAGGCCTGCAAGCACCAGCAGCAGGAAAAACTTGTGCGTGTTCCGCACTCCAAACAGTGTCATAATCTTGTTAAATGGTTTACCAATGAAAGTAGGGGGATCGGCAACTGCTCCATTTATGATATTTATCCGCTAGTTAGCAGGAATTAGCAGATTGAAGGCGGCTGCCGGTACGGGCTATTGCCGCGACGCAGCGGACCGTAAAAATTTTTCGACCCTGTTGAACGGCGACACATTATTTTGCGGCCGCAAAAAAGCCGACACGATGGAAAGAATGACCTCCCGAACCAGACGGACTGTACGATGGACCGGATTCCTGCTGTGCCTAGTGAGCGCCGGCAGCCTGCAGGCGCAGTTCAGCGACAGCATCAATCATTATGTGAGCTACACCGGCACGGGTACCATCAACAAGACCAACGACGGCAACTCCTATATCTTCAGCAACATCGTACGGTTCAACGTGCGCAAAAAAGACGTGGCCCTGAACTGGACCAACAGCTATATCTACGGCCAGCAGCGGCACGTGCTTTCCAACAACGATTACAACTCGGCGCTCGACTTCAACCTGTACAAGACCTTTCCACATTTTTATTACTGGGGACTAGCCAACTACGACAAAAGCTATTCGCTCAAGATCAACAACCGGGTTCAGTCGGGCCTGGGTGTGGCTTATAATATTGTCGATAAGAAGAATGCTTTCCTGAACCTGAGCAACGGCATCCTGTTCGAGTACGGCGACCTGCAGACCAGCGACACGACGCACCGGGTAGACCGCATCTTCCGCAATTCGCTGCGCATCCGTTTCCGGTGGGTGTACCGCGACATGGTCACGCTCGACGGCAGCAATTCGCTGCAGAGCTCGCTTTCCAACCACAACGATTACAACCTGCGCTCGGTGACCTCCCTCTCCTTCCGCCTTGCCAAATGGCTCAACTTCACCACCGCCGCCAACTACAACCGCCTCAACCTGACCGGCAGGCAGACCCTGCTGATCACTTTCGGACTGACGGCGGACCGGTATTTCTGATATTTGTCTGAACCGGGATTCTGGGATATTACGGATTGTGCTGATTGTACTGATGAGTTCTGGATTTTTTGCTGCTTTTTCAGTTGCATCGTCTGAACCAGGAATCAAGGATTATAAACTGGAAGGGTTGATGGTTGCGTTTTCTGCTGCTTTCATTCGCTTCGTTGTCTGAACCAGAATTAGCCTGATTAACTGATTGTCCTTATAAACGTTGACAGTATTCGCAACCACTCATCCTTCCATCTTATAATCCTTGAATCATGGTTCAGACAAAAAAAGCTTGGCCCGTCAGTGGATTTGAGAACAATGATCGAACATCAGGCGAATCAGTTAATCAGGCTAATTCTGGTTCAGACAACCCTCCCTCCTTTTTTATACATTTGCAAACACAAATTCAGACACGTGCTAGAAAGAAAAAACGGTATACAGAAGGAAGACAGGGCGGTGCTGGTGGCGGTGATCCAGAAAGACCAGACGGAGCAGCAGGTAACCGAATACCTGGATGAGCTGGCGTTCCTGGCCGAAACGGCCGGGGCCACCACGGTAAAACGGTTCACGCAAAAGCTGGCGCATGCCGACAGTAAAACGTTCATCGGCAAGGGCAAGCTGGAAGAAGTGAGGGCTTACATCGCCGACCGCGACATCACGCTCGTGATCTTCGATGATGAGCTTACAGGCTCGCAGATCTCCAACATCGAGAAAGTGCTCAATACGGTGACCATCGACCGCTCCGACCTGATCCTCGACATCTTCGCCCGCCGGGCCCAGACGGCGCAGGCCCGCACCCAGGTAGAGCTGGCGCAGTACCAGTACCTGCTGCCCCGCCTCAAAGGGATGTGGAAGCACCTGGAACGCCAGGGCGGCGGGATCGGTACAAGGGGGCCGGGAGAAACCGAGATCGAGACCGACCGGCGTATTGTGAAAGATAAAATATCCCTGTTGCGCAAGCGGCTGCAGGAGATCGACAAACAGGCCCTTACCCAGCGCAAGGACCGCGGGGAATTCATCCGGGTGGCGCTGGTGGGATACACCAACGTCGGCAAATCGACCATCATGAACCTGCTGAGCAAGAGCGAGGTGTTTGCCGAGAACAAGCTCTTTGCCACGCTCGATACCACCACCCGCAAGATCGTATATGAGAATACCCCTTTCCTGCTCAGCGATACGGTCGGCTTTATCCGCAAGCTGCCGCATCACCTGGTGGAGAGCTTCAAAAGCACGCTCGACGAAGTGCGCGAGGCCGACATCCTGATGCACGTGGTCGACATCTCGCATCCGCAGTACGAAGACCAGATGGCCGTCGTAAACAAGACGCTGCAGGAAATGGGTACCTACGACAAACCGGTGATCACCGTTTTCAACAAGATGGACCTTTACGAAAAAACAGTGTTCGACCCCT
Source organism: Chitinophagaceae bacterium (assembly GCA_965200945.1). GTDB lineage: Bacteria > Bacteroidota > Bacteroidia > Chitinophagales > Chitinophagaceae > JADCRZ01. The sequence continues at coordinate 5,264,605 of OZ241749.1, read as the reverse complement.
GGCTGGGCGAGCCCGAAAAAGAGCAGCTGCTCCGGGAACTCCACGAACGCTGGCAGCACGTAACCAACGGCAACGCGGTGTTTGTGGCCGCCCTCGAAAGGCGCAACGTAGAGCAGCTGAGAAATACGATCCTCGACAAGGTGAAGGAGATGTACCAGATCAGGTATCCGTACCGGACGGCGTTTTATTAGGCTGAGACCTTTCTGAACCCGAAAAGAGCCTGGTTAACTGATTCAGACAATTCTCTTATACGATGCGAAAAGTCAAATATAAATATTACAAGATCGCGGAGGCCGAGGCGGAGCTTTTGTTTGAGGGCAATGGGATCGCGGTGGTGGAGGTGAATGGCAAAACGGTTTGCATCGGCCGGTTTGCGGAGGGGCTGTACGCGTTTCCCTATAAATGTCCGCATGCGGCAGGACTGCTCGCCAACGGGTGGATCGATGCCAAGGGCAATGTGGTTTGTCCGCTGCATCAGTATAAATTCAGTCTGGCCACAGGCAGGAATGTGACGGGGGAAGGGTATTATATGAAGTGCTGGCCGGTGGAGAAACGGGGCGATGAAGTGTGGGTAGGACAGGAAGCCGGCGGCCTGTTCAGCCGGGGCTGAAAAAATTTTGAAGAAACTTCCATTTTGACTTTGAGGGAATCCGGAATTCCTTATTTTTGCCACCCCTAACAAGGGAATATTCCTCCTTAGCTCAGTTGGTTAGAGCATCTGACTGTTAATCAGAGGGTCTCCCGTTCAAGTCGGGAAGGGGGAGCTTGATAATGAAGCACTTATGACGTTTTTAGTTGTAAGTGCTTTTTTATTTGATACATGATTTGAGACATGTTTTTGAATATAACTATGGAAGCGTTAATTTGGAAATCGGTTTAATACCTGCTTGGGCAGCTTGCCGAAATTGGGAAGCATTTTTAGGTATACTGAAATTACCAGATTGTATCCAATAAAAAGGTGTTCTACTTTTTGCTCTCAAAGAATTAATTTTAGGAGAACGGGCATGAAGCCAATCTTTCAGCCACTGTAATTTCTTTAATACTACACTTACTTCACCAGTGTTTGCAGAATGGACCTCTACAAAATATGCTTCAGAATTATATGAGAAAACATAATCCCATCTATTAACCGTAGGATATTTTTTTACAACACATGCATCAATATCCACACTTCCTTCGCATTTTGTTGTATCCCCTAAATCAATTTTTGCACTATACTTCCCTAAGGCTTTTAGGCCTAACTGGAAGCAATTAGCAGTATCCAATGTTTCCTCCACTGCTAATTTAAATGTTTGAGCAACTTTTGCCTTACGATTCATCATGAGGATATGAATTTGAAACAATATCAATTGCTTTTGAATTAAAAGTTGCAAGGCCACCCCACTCTGAAACAAATTCATCATTACTACCAGCATCTAAACTCGATATATCCTTAACAGTCACCTTAGATTGAATTCTCTCGAAAAAATACGTTTTGATTTTACTTTTTAATGCCAAGTTGAGCATGTTCTTAGCACTAGTTGATACAGAATTTAATTCAAATAATTTTGCCAACGATTTATAACCGGCATTATTTTTTTTAAGGTGTCCTAATGACCAAGCAAATTCTAATACAACTGGAGAATGAGTTGAAATAACAACTTGATACCCCCTACTCATCAAATCAAGTACTTGAAGTAAAACGGATTGAATCGCCTGTGGATGTAAACCCATCTCAGGCTCTTCTATGATTACATATTTGATATGGTGCCGTTTACTAGGTCTGCTGGGTGGACACAAGTAATAAAAGCTTAACAATAAAGGCATGAACTCCTTTTGTCCTGCACTCCACACCATGAATGGTATACTTGAATTTTCCATTTCTAATTTGAATCTTTTCTTGCCTTTACTTTCTGTAACAATTTTTCCACCATGAAATATGCTATTATCAAATGAGAATTTTAACTCTGACTTTAATCCATCTTTTTGTGAAAAAAAAGAAGAATTCTCTGTAATTAAATTCTCTTCACAAAAAAGCCTCAGTGTTTCACTAAATTCACGTAATATATATGGTACGGAGTCTTCATAATCTGTAAAGAACCGTGGCCATCCATTTTGCAATGAAACTATTCTCTGAGCAGGTATATAAAATAGCTGGTCTCCTTCCAATCTAGAAAAAAGATCTTGTCTATTAGGGAGCAAATACTTTAAATTATATGCTTTATGATCAAATTCTATATGTGTTGCCGAGTTCCATATTCCAGACATGCCTTCTCCAAAATACCTATTTAAAATTTCTTTTTCATCGTTGCCCCATACGAATCCATATTGCTCTGTGGTTGTTCTTATCTTCTTTTTGTCTATAAGTAACTTAATTAATTGCAGTAAAATACTTTTACCACTGGCTTGTGGACCAACAAAGATTGTAAGATCCCCAAAGGTGATATTTGCGTCCTTAATAGGGCCAAGTTCCGTAATCTTTAACTTTTTCATCTAAAGGCTTATTTGAAACATTTCACTATAAAGTATATAATAATACAAATCATTAGTATAAAAACGTACTAATGAGCCTCTTATCAAATCAATAAACCGTTTTTTAATTTAAGAACTTTCATTCTTGAGTTTATAGGAGCAATTATTTGAGCCCAAAATGAAGCACATTATTTTTTAAATATAGCTGATATTTGGATTTTGATATGAAAGCTTTCTTAAATGGATAAAAATAGAAAAATAAGCTTTGCTACAAAACTCTTATCAAACCATTACTACCTTAATGAAGTTTCGGTGGAAGGAAAAACCACTAGTAAGTTTAATTTTAAAATAGGCTTCAATGATCAGTATGCAGCACAGATCATTAGAACGGGCAATTGCGTTACACTATTGAGCAACCATATTTCTTTGACGGATGATTCTTTCTGGAACATCAACTATTTCGAGGATTTGACCAGATACGTTTTCTGGACCTTTAATAAAAGCTTCCTGCTGAAGCTTACCGAAAAAATAGAATCTATTAAACTTCTCATTCTGAAACGTTGTGCAGATTTGTTACATGAAAATTTTATACCCTATAATGAAGCTATACAGGAAGAACCCGATGAAGAACTGCAATGGTGCTTTGTAAAAAATGCTTTTTTGAAAAAAGAAGCTAAGTTTAGCAAAATGTATATACTTGATGAGCAGAACAGGTCTGCCATACTGGAACAACAACGCAAATTGGTTCTGCGTCAATTTTGGTGGTAAATTATTTCGAAGCTCATCTTCTTACATGCAACCATCCTAATCTGTCGCAGTAATCGAATAATTGACATCCATTCCGAAAGGGAACACCACCAAAAGTGACGAAGAACCACTTTCACCGTTATACCCTGTGCAAGTATCTGGGAACACTTACTTTATTATCGGTACTGTTTATTGGCCTATTTCAAAGGGAAATGGGTCAATCCATCGAACAGTATCAAAGATTAAAAATCGCAGAACTTGGATGAACTGAACGTTGCCAATAATCTGTAATTGAGAATAAAGCGAGCTTTAAGCTTATAAAATTTTGGGGTACTATAAAGTATCCCTGGGCTTTCATGGTATAAGCTTTTCCAGCCGTTTCCAATGACTCAGAATCTGAGAAAAAGATAAATGGAACACTACGCTGTCTAAGGTGATCTGTCTCCTGAACTTTCACCTGGAAATCTAATCCGCTGATACCCGGTAATGCGGTTTTTGTAAGAATGAGAAAGGGTTTTTCTGAAGTATTGCTTAGAAACTCCAGTGCTTCTTCAGCTGTACTACATAGTTGTACCCTGTTCTTCAACTTTATTTGTTCCAAGGCTTCGCACATGAGGCTTTGAACGTCAATACTGTCTTCAACAATTACAACAGGTCCATTTTTTGGCATTAATTAAATATTATAGATAAAGGATAACCGGGCATCACTGAAACTTCGGGACAATTAATGTATTTAAAATCCTATGAACCTCGAAATTTACTTCGTTGAATTTTTGATCGATAAGTGTAAAGTAGTAGAGTTGATAAATTCATCTCCTATTTCAATAAGCAGCCTCCTGTCTTCGTCTCTAATCGCAAATGTATGTTTTGCAATGTATTATAAGTGAAAGCCGTGATTTGTGAATCGATTCATCTCCGTAGTCTCGAAAATGTTAGACATATTTCTGCCTAAAAACTCTTTCATGTTTGTTTGTACAATTAAAGGTCATAAAGAACATACGAACTTATTCTGCATACAAGGATGGTAACATGAGATTTGACAAATTTCAAATTGCCGCACCGGCCGTTCCTCGTAACATTTCTTTATGGAACAGGTGGATTTCGCTTACGGCAGCTTCAATATCAATTTCAAGGATGGGAACGATCTCTGGTACCTGGCTATACATCCGGAGATGTACCCGGCCAGGGAAGTAATCAAACCGTCTGGCAATCACTTCATCTACCTGATTCACCCCACCCAAGGATCAGTTTCGTTTATCTTCGAGCAAGATGAAAACTGCAGGTGGTTTTGTGAACACCGTCCGGCCTTCTTCTTTAATTGGTTTATTGATTGGATTGGCAGGCAGATTGAGAATTACAATAGATGAGAGGGTAACTAATGTCATTCATGATGCCAATCCGGCTATTGCCGTTTATGTAGGATAATTCACCTTGCGTTCACATTAAAAAAGGTTTTAATCATGGTAACTGTTTCTAGACTCTTGGACTCTATATTTTGTAAAAATTTGTGTCTATCATTCAGAGATGCGAACCCTGATAATCGATCCCATTCATCAGAGGATAAGTTTCTGAAACCCATTGACCATTCTGCGAAATCCCTATGTTCTATACTCTTACGAAAGATTGTAACAAATCCACTATGTCTTCGGTCCTGCATAATCTTTAAGTAAAGATCATGTACCACTGCTTTCTCCCCTTCGAGTATTTGCAGGAATGAGCCATTGTAAAATAGCAACAATCCAGTTACACCTGATAGGGTGTTGTTGCTTCTGCTTTTTGTTAGAATGTCATACAAATCTTCCTTTGATATTTCACAGGACTTAGAACTGAGATACATTAGCTGATGCATACTTAATTCGAAAAGGTTGATGATGAAAACGGACAGGACCATGTATTATGCAGGCAATTCCGATAAAGTTTCGCTTATAAGGGTTTTCTTATATAAGGATGACAGACAGAACGAAGTAAGCAAAATGAAGATCAAGGTAAAAGGACATGAGCCTATGACAAAAAAATAGTCTACACCAAAGGAGACGCCACCCGAACAGTTGGCGCCGGCAACAAGATAATCATCCATATCTGCAATGACATCGGCAAATGGGGTAAGGGCTTCGTTATGGCTGTCAGCAACCAGTGGCCGGAACCTGACCAGCAGTATCGGCAGTGGTATTTAACAAGGTACGGCTTTGAGCTTGGACAGGTTCAATTAGTCCTGGTAGAGCCGGATTTATGGGTTACTTAACATGATCGGCCAGCACCGGGTAAGCAAGGACGAGCAGAGAAATCCACCCATCCGATATGAAGCAGTGAAAGAATGCCTTGAAATGGTAGCGCAATATGCTGCTGAAAAGAAGGCTTCTGTTCATATGCCTCGGATCGGATGCGGGCTTGCCGGTGGCACTTGGGATAATATAGAGCCGCTGATCACGGATTCTTTCATTGACAGGGAGATTGCCGTAACCGTTTACGATTTTTAGGTTTGCCTAACCATATTCTTCGAACAGAATTTCAAATTATTTGCTTAGCTGGACTTTAACAGTTTACGCGGCCCTGGCCAGTAGTTCCGTAAGCTCACTGTAGAGGGCTTTTGGTATTTTTATCATTTCGATTTTCTCATTCGACATGCAATATTTTCATTCCTGCCAGAGCTGTTTTCTTACTGCACTCAATGCGTCAGAAAACGTTGGACGCGCTTTCTGATACCACGCGCTTGATTCCGTTTTTACATGTCCGTTCTTAAACAGACTATCTGCCCACAACGCTACAATACAGAACAACCCCATCAGCGAAGGGGTCGTGCAGCCAATGGCCCGGTCACTCCACTGCCGCTGACTTTCCACCCCCTTATGCTCCCTTACTTCTCTAAATGTTACCTCCATGCTCCAACGCCTGACAAAATACTCTATGATTTGCGAATTAGCGCCATAAACAACAACACAAGCCCCTGTATTTTGTAGGTTTTAATCTGATTATTATCCTTGCTTAATAATTTCTTGCATAAGTTCATGCAGGGGAATCGCCGTAATGCCATTACCCAGCGAAAAGCTGTCTTGGCCTGAATAAACAACATAGCGCCTGTGCGGCTTGATGTCATCGCAAGCAATATGGAATCCTTTGGATAAAGATGGCGAAGAACTGCGCTTGATTTCTATCGCCCATTTTTCCTTGCTGGAAAATTCCAGGATCAAGTCGATCTCCGCACCACCCGGCGTACCGTAATAAAACGGCTGCACCCTGGCCGGTGCGACCGACAGGAGATTTTCAATGACAAAGCCTTCCCAGCTTCCGCCGGTTACCGGGTGTCCCAGCAGATCGTTGAAGCGTTCGATGTTCAGGAGGGCATGGGCAATGCCGCTGTCCCGGACATAAACCTTGGGGGAGCGAACCAGGCGCTTTCCGATGTTGAATGTCCAGGGTTGCAAGCGCCTGACCAGCAAAAGATCGACCATCAAATCCAGGTAACGCCCGATGGTCACTCCCGAGACTTCCAGGCTTCTGGCCAGGCTGGCGGCGTTGAGAACACCGCCCTGGTTATGCGCGAGCATCGTCCAAAAGCGTTCCAGCGTTATTGCCGGAATGCGCGGCCCCAATTGTGGAATATCGCGTTCCAGATACGTTCTGATGAAATCGTTGCGCCAGCGGATACTGTTTCTATCCGTTGCGGCCAGAAGGCTTTCGGGAAAACCGCCGCGCAACCAGAGCATGTTCAACTCATCGAGATCGTCACCGGCGTATTCCAAGACGTCGATGGGGGTAAGCTCGATATAAGCGATGCGCCCGGCCAGAGACTCGCTGGATTGCCGCAAGAGGTCTATCGAAGCCGAACCCAGAAACAGGAACTGGCCGGTCTTGTTGCCCTTGCGGCGCTCCTTGTCGATAATGCCACGCAGGGAAGCGAACACTTCCGGCAAACGCTGGACTTCGTCCATGATGATCAGTCTGCCGCTGTTCTGGGTCTGAAAGGCTGTGATGTCCTGCACCTTCTGCAGGTCGAGGCGGCTTTCCAAGTCGAGGTATACCGAAGTGGTGGACTCCGCAATGTTGAGGGCGAGCGTCGTTTTGCCCACCTGGCGCGGCCCGATCAGGGCTACGGCAGAGGTTCTTTGCAGGGTTTCGGCAACCAGGGATTCGAGTCGGCGCTTGATCATCTATGCAAATATAACATTCAATGTAAGATTTGCATAGATGAATTTGTGCCGGCTTGACACTTAGAGGCTTAAGTCTAAACAGTCGCCGGAATATACATGCGGGCCTGATCGACAGGCAATAAACCATTTTCAAAAACGTTTTTGACCAAATCCGTCCCCTGTACAATGCAAGAATCCGAGGCAAGAAGGGCCCAAATCGTGAAGAGACTGAAGAGCTTGGACATGTCCACGAAACGAGAGCTCGAAGACATTATCACACTTACGTCGTTGATCTGCAAGTCTCCCATTGTTCTGATCACCCTGCTCGACGATCAAAAGCAGTATATTCATTTTCAAACTGGTCTGGACGTAGAAGAAACGCCCCTCGAAGACGCCTTTTGCAGGTTTACAATACTTCAGGATGAAGTATTGGAGGTGAAGGATTCTTTATTAGACGGCAGATTTGTCAACAATCCCCTAGTTACAGGGTTTCCAAATATCAGGTTCTACGCGGGTTCCCCGCTCCAGACACAATCCGGACAAAATATCGGCAGTTTGTGTGTCATAGACCAAAAACCCAATGTACTGACAGAGGAGCAAAAACAGGTGCTCAAAATTTTAGCGCATCAGGTCTCCACAATCCTGGAATTTGAACTGAGTTTGAAAATGCTCCGTGAAGAGACGGGAAAAGTCCAGGAGTCGGAGATAAAACTAAAATCTATATTTCAAAGTTCTCCGACCGCTCACATCTTCGTGAACAAGGAAATGATTGTTCTGGCTTTCAACAGGTCCGCGGCCGATTTCGTTACACTCTTGAATGATAAAGCAATGAAAGAAGGGCAACCCATCACGTCTTTCATCAGTGAAAACGCCATAGAATTTATTACCCACAATATAAGTTTAGCCTTGGCCGGAGAGCGGGTCTATTTGGAAAGGAAGGCCGAATATGAACGCTCAAAACCGGTTTGGTGGGCCATGGAATTCAACCCGGTAAAGAACCATCACGGAGAAATTATCGGCGTATCGATCGATTCGACGGATGTCACGGAAAGGGTCAACAGCAAAGAAGAAATTTTGCAGCAAAACAACGCCTTGCGCAAGATTGCGCAAATACAATCTCATGAAATTAGAAGACCTGTGGCGAATATAATAGGGCTTTTAGGGCTACTGGAAGACTCCAACAGCGACGATTTTGTGCAAAATTACCAGTTCATGAAAGAGGAAGTGGCATCGCTGGATAAAAAGATTCACGACATTGTCCGGCTAACAGAAACCCTGGATTTTTAAATAAGTATTTAAATGACAGCTTTCAAGAGAATATTACTGATCGATGATGATCCTGTCAACAACCATCTCAGTAAATTCATCATTAAGCGAGTGCTGCAAACCAATGAGGTGGATGTTATCAGCTTTACCGATCCGGAGAAGGGATTAGAATATGTGGCAGATAGCAATGAGGTGGGAGGGATTTCGACGCTGATATTTCTGGATATCAATATGCCGGTTTTAACAGGCTGGGATGTCTTGGAAAAACTTGCGGCGCTGGACCCTGATCTCATCAAGCACTTCACGATTTACATTCTGTCTTCTTCAATCGACCCCATCGACTTGAACAAAGCGGAAGCCAATCCACTGGTCAAAGGATACGTGTCTAAGCCCCTGAATAGCCAAATAGAAAATATATTTAAGGAAGCAGTGTAATCCAAGCTTCTAATTTTCATTCCAACGGAGACTCTGGCTAGATATCTATACTTCACAAGGGGTAAATTAGTGAGTTTTTGCCATCGAAGAACTGAAAATTTAGCGTTAGAAGAGACTTGAGTTGTTTCTTGCAATTCTTGTTGATGTCTACAAAAAAGGTTTCAATAGCCAGGTGGAAAGCTGGTGCATCATCATAGTATTTTGCATACAGCATGTTCTTCCTGGCAAACTTCCATAGCCGTTCAATAATGTTCAGGTTTGGAGAATAAGGTGGTAAGAACAACAGATGTATTCCCAATGACGCCGGAGACTGTAAATTAAACTGTGTCAGGAGTTAATTTACAGTCTCACTATTTATGATATTCTATACCCCTTGATCTCCAAAAATAAAATTTGATTGTACTTATTTTCTTTTGATGGTTTCGGATGAATTTCACGTCACAGTCTAATTCATTGATATTAAAGGCATCTTTGTACGTTGGCCTCAATTGGTATACTTTATTTGCATTCAAACGTATGAATAGTCTGCTACTGTCATGACGCACAATCACCGATGAATTGGTTTCCTCTGAAAAGTATTTTCCTTCATAGTTATCGAAGCCTTTATTTACAAGTGTAACTGCTTCAACTTTTGAGAACTTAATGGTATCCCGAGGTGACAAAGGGATGTATAACCCTTTTGTCCCATCTATATAAAACATAGAATTACTAGCCTTAAAAAGATGTTTGGATAGTGCGGTAAGAGGCAGGTAATGATCAATTATCAGCACATCTCCTTTTGTTGACAATTGAAACGTCGATAAGTTTCTTTCATTTACATACATACCAGCAAGACTATTTAAATAATCTTTGTGGAGTCTGACAGAAGAATCACTTTTTATTGTCTTTTCCGCTTTTTCCGGAACAAATATTCTTCGAAGGCTGTCTGCTACATTGTTGATATTGAATTGAGAAGTGTTGCTCAGGATCCCGATGGATAGCTGCAATTCAGGGAATGCTTCCAGATACGCCCGGTAACTTGCCGTTGCTCCATCGTGACTTATATTATTCCAACCCAGCACCTTGTTAACGAATAAACCCGCGGCGTACATGTTCTTTTCGCCACTGTTTAATGGGTCCGTGTGTATCTGCTTTGTTAGTATTGCCGTTCCCAGCTTTCCGCTGAGGTAAAAATTGTTCCACTTCAGCAAATCTTCTGTAGTTGTCAATAAGCCACCGGGGCCATAGGCGAACTCGTTGGGCATGTCTGTTTCATAACCGATGGGTGATTTCGAATAAGCAATAGCGCGGTTTGCAACGACCCTGTTTGGATCATCTCTCCATTGCGTGTGTATCATTTGAGCAGGTTCGAAGATGTACTTTTTGGTAAACTCAGCCAGCGTTGAATTACTTACCCGCTTTACAATTAAAGCAAACAAGACATAATTAGAATTGCTGTATAGAAATTCGTCTCCCGGTTTATTATTTACCTGCTTTTGATGAACAAGGATCTCCAATACATCTTCATTAGTATAAAACTTCTGTCCACGAGACCATCCGGTCAGGGATGCTATATCGCTCCATTCCCGTAACCCGCTGGTGTGATGAAGCATCTGGCGAAGTGTGATCGGAGAACCATAATCCGGCAATTCGGGAATATATTTTCTGACGTTGTCGTCAAGTGAAAGTTTCTCCTGCTGCTCAAGCAAGAGAATTGCAGCAGCAGTGAATTGTTTTGAGATTGAGCCGGCTTCAAAAATCGAGTTCGTTGAAAGAGAAACGTTATGCTCCAGATCGGCCATTCCCCATGCCTTTGAAAATATTATCTGGCCCTTCCTTGACACTGATACCTGGCACCCCGGATTTTGTGTTTGGTATTGGTTAAAGGTTTTGCTTATGAGTGATAATGTGTCCTGCCAGGTTTGGCCAATGCCGTCGTAAAAAATAAGTAAGGAAATAGATAATAGTGTTATAAGCTTCATGCGGTAACTATAAATTGCAGCCAAGTACCAATTTAAGCCTGTTGGTTGCATTTACCAATTATAAACAAGCCATCAGGGTTGGAAAAACATAGAAACAGCCCCTCAGCGTAATAGCTTAAACTGACCACCCGCACCGATATCAAACAGCCCTCCTCGCAGCCATCACCCGGATAAGATCAGGTTGCCACCCCACCGGCATCGTCCCGTTTTAAAACGACTGCTAACAAGCCTCTATCACTCACCTATTGAAAAAAAAGCCCCGCTCTCTGCCAAATGCCTGATCCGGATGCAGCACTTGAAAATGAATAATTGTCTCCCTCTTTCGTACGCCTATCCCCGGTAAAAACTTCCAATTCCTGTATGAGGCACCAAAACCTAATTATCAGGCCGTTGCATGCCATTCTGCAGGGAATGACGGACATGGCTCCTTCTGAAAAGCCCTCGAGCCAATAAAATATACCTTGTAAAGACAACAAATGACTTAATTTCCAAACCCGATCGCGTATAAAAGCGCAGATACCAGAACAAGGGTTGACTGCCACACCGGTTTTTATAAAATATCAAAATAGACATATATGAGAAAATGGACGCTTTGTAGTTTGATCATGTTTGCCCTGCTCGGCATGATTACAAACAGCCTGATGGCCCAGCGGGGTGCCATCAGCGGAACGGTGGTATCCGACGACGGCATGCCGCTGCCGGGGGTAACGGTCACGGTCAGCGGCACCAGCCGGGCCACCGTTACGGATACCAAGGGATTTTTCAGCCTGCCCGCAGATCAGAACAGCCTGCTGGAATTCAGCTATGTGGGCTACGCTACCCAAAAGCTAAAAGCCCAGTCGGGCATGTCGGTACACTTGTCGAAAGGCGAATCCGGCGCCATGGAAGATGTGGTGGTAACGGCCATGGGCATCAAAAAAGAACGCAAAGCCCTGGGCTATTCGGTTTCCGACCTCAATGCGGAGGAACTGATGAAAAACAAGAACACCAACGTCGTGAACTCGCTGGCCGGAAAAGTACCCGGCGTGAACGTAACACAGTTCAGTGGTGCGCCCGGCGCCGGCGCCTCCATCACCATCCGGGGTGGCAACTCTACTTCCGACAGCCGGCAGAACCAGCCCCTGTTCGTGGTTGACGGCATCATCTACGACAACTCCACCACCGTGACCGGCAACACCGGCACCGATGGACTTTCACGCAGCAATACCACCTACTCGAACCGCATCATGGACGTAAACCCGGAAGACATCGAAAGCCTGTCGGTGCTGAAAGGAGCTGCAGCAGCGGCTTTGTACGGCTCGCGGGCGGCAGACGGCGTTATTATCATCACCACAAAAAAAGGTGCGGAAGGCACCGTGAAGGTAACCGCCGTGAGTAAGGTAAGCACCTCCCGGGCCAATAAACTACCCGAAGCGCAAACTCAATTCGGAAACGGTATCTACGCGAGCAATGGCGTGTTCAACAACATCTCCTACAATTCGTGGGGACAAAAGATTACCCCGTCCGATACCCTGTATGACAACATCGGCAATTTCTTTCAGCATGGCATTGTGTACGATAACAACGTAAGCGTCTCCGGCGGATCGAAGAACGGTTCGTTTTTCCTGTCGGGTTCCAACTTCAAACAGACCGGTATCGTTCCCAACACGGCCTTCGACAAAACCACTTTCCGGTTCAACGGCGAGCAGAAATACGGACGTCTGACCGTCAATACAAACGTGGCCTACTCTATCGCCAACACCAACAGAACGCTCACGACCTCGGGCTTGTACAGCGGCGGCGGTAACGGCACCATGGGAGCGATCTACAGCTGGCCGCAGACATTCAATATCAAGAACTACGCAAACCAGAACGGCACCCAATACCGCAAATTCGCCGGCACCGTTCCGCTGGAAAGCGATATCGACAACCCGTACTGGATCATCAACAAAGACAAGCTGACCTCGGGAACCAAACGCATCACCGGAGGCATCAACGGCAGCTTTAAACTGGCCAGCTGGTGGGACATCATCGCCCGGCTGGGTTATGACCAGTACAGCACGAACGATTACACCTTCATCGCCGCAGGTTCCGCCGTGAGCCCGCTCTACCAGAACGGACGGCTGAGCAAAGACCTGTACAGCTATCAGTACGTAACAACAACGGTGATGAGCAATTTCCATAAAACATTCGGCGATTTCGATACGCACCTGATGCTTGGAAGCACCTCGGAAAAAACCGACTGGGTAAGCCAGAATCACTGGGGTTATAACTTCATCACTCCAGGTACTGTGAGCTTCGGTAACATAGCCACCCTGAACCAGTTCTTTAAAGACGGAAACACCTCCAAACGCCTGGTAGGCGCTTATGGTGAAGTGGGCTTGTCGTACAGAAGCATAGCCTATGTCACTGCCACCGGACGCAACGACTGGTCATCTACCCTGCCGGTAGCAAACAGGTCGTACTTCTATCCATCCGTGAGCGGCTCCCTGGTTTTCACGGAACTGCTACCCCGCAACTCGCTGCTTTCTTTCGGCAAGATCCGCGGAAGCTGGGCGCAGGTTGGTAAAGACGCAAACCCATATGCTACCCTTACCTATGTCAACAACCCCATCACCATCGGCTCCTATACCGGCATCGGCAACCAGTACACAAGCGGCAATCCTTTCCTCCTGCCCGAGATCCAGAGTTCATGGGAGATCGGCGGCGAGCTGCGGTTTTTGAAAGGCCGCATCAATGTTGATTATACCTATTATCACAGCCAGACAAAGAACCAGATCGCCCAGCCACGTTTGTCGAACGCCAGCGGTTTTATCCTGACCTCTATCAACTCGGGTTCGGTGATCAACAAGGGCATGGAAATAGGCGTAACGGGCAGGGCTGTTGTACAAAAAGATTTTGGATGGGATGTGATGGTGAACTTCTCCTATAACAAAGGCCGGCTGGGCACCTTCCTTCCCGGGGTACAATATTTTTACCCGACAGACGCGCAGTTCGGCAGTGTGAAAGCCGCTTCCATCCCCAACGGCGGATATTTCCTGGGCATGACCGGCACACGTTACCTGCGTCAGGTGGATGCCAAAGGCGTTGAAATGCCGAACGGCAAATACCAGATCGATCCTGCCACAGGTTTATATAAGATCAATACCAACAACCCGATCGTAGGCAACCGTGAACCGCAGTTCATCGGTGGCTTTAACAACACGTTCAGGTATAAAAACCTCCAGCTGGCATTTCTGTTCGACATCCGGAAGGGAGGAGACGTATATAACGGAACTGAGTACTCGCTGGTTACAAACGGCTTAAGCAAACTGACAACGCTCAACGACCGCCAGTCGGTCACTGTAACCGGCGTTAACAGCGTAACAGGAGCCGATTACACCCAGACCTACACTGCAGGCCAGACGTACGCCATCAACGGAACAAATTATGCCGGCTCGTATCTGATCCAGCAGTACTGGCAAAACTATGCCGCCAATTCATACAATTTTATCACTTCGGTCAATTGGGTGAAGCTGCGGTCATTGTCTATGACATATGATTTCACCGGTATGCTGAAGAACAGAAAGATCATCAAGAATCTTTCCGCAACAGCCATCGGCACCAACCTGCTCACCTTGACGAACTACAAGGGAATGGACCCAGAAGTAAGCGCCGCAGGCGGAACAGGCGGATCGGGCTCTACAGGCATCGATTACCTGGGTGTGCCCGCCGTAGCAAGCCTCACATTCGGCATCAACGTTACCTTTTAACAATTGACAAAAAAGAGATTCATGAAAAATTTGAAATATATACTACTGGTTGGCCTGACCGTGCTGGGACTAACCTCCTGCACAAAATGGCTCGACAAGAACACGGACCCGAATAACCCAAACAACGCAAGCGTATCGGTTCAGAACAGGCTGCCCTGGATCCAGCATTTTTACCAGTATTCATCGGGTGTCTCCAACTTCCGCACGGCTACGGCTGCAGGCGTTTATTACAGCAGTTCGGCCGCTGCCAACGCCCTCAGCACAACCTGGATAGCCACTACGGGGAACACCACCCCCTACCAGACCTGGTTCGTGGAAGTAGCCTCCAACCTGAACGACATGTACAACTCGGCGCAGTCGCAGGGTGCCTATCATTATATGGCAGCCGCCGATGTTTTTCATGCGCTGGGTTTTATGCAAATGCTCGATATCTATGGAGAGATGCCCTATTCCCAGGCGCTGGTAAACAATCCAAGCCCTGCTTTCAGCGATGGCAAAACGATCTACAACGGATGTATGGCAAAGCTCAACGAAGCCATCAGCCTGTTCGGCAGAACACAGGAGCCCACAGCGCCCACCTTCGCCACCGGCGACCTGTGGAATGCCGGAGATGTGAACAAGTGGCTGAAATTATGCTGGGGATTGAAAGCACGTTACATGCTGAAGCTGTCTAAAAAATCGGACCTGTACAATGCGGATTCCATCCTCTATTGTTTGTCGAAAGGTCCGCAGACCTACACCGATAATACGGTAGGACCCGGCTTGAACAACAGCACCGTCACCGATTACCTGCTGGGCGACCCGGTGGTAACGAACGGCAACTTCGACTATGCAGGGTATGGAAGCACTCAGCGCATTTCGCAGTTCCACTATAATCTTCTTACCAATATGCGTGGCTCCGGTATTGCAGACCCGCGGATGACGAAGATCGTACCTGCTTCCATGGGCAACATCCGGCTCGATGCCAGCGGTAAAGTAGTCTCCTATACCTGGAACCGTTCCATCGGGGTTGATTCTTATGGCGCCGCTACCCGGCTGGTCAAAGGCGGGGCTACTACTATCGTAACGCCTACGTTTGACACCGCAACCAGGAACGTTACCTATGCCATCGCCGATGCCACGGAGCGGGCAAACTTCATCGCCGCCCAGGTGCAGTCGCTGCGTCCCTACACCACCAGCGGGAACAATGTAACGGTCACGTACAGGGCAGGTTCTATCTATATCAACAGTACGAATTACCAGTACGCCGGAGATACGGCTTATGTGAACATGCGCAGCAGCGCCCTTGCAACCTCGGGCATACCTGCCCAGGGCGCTACAGATGTAAGCTGGTATCCTTCGGCACTCGCCTTCGCTTCAGGCGCCGTTGGTTCTACCGGCTCGTACCAGATCCGTCCGGTGTCCGACCAGGAGATCCTGACCTATCATGAAATGTGCTTCATCAAGGCGGAAGTGTACCTGCGCAAAGGCGACAACGCCAACGCGTATACAGCTTACCTGGCCGGCATCCAGGCGCACCTGAATATGATGCAGGCCAAGCTCACATCGTGGCAGGCGGCCGGTTATACGGCTACCAACCCCGACATGGCGCCGATGAACCAGGCTGCCATCAACACTTACCTGTTGAGCAACGCGGTTTGTCAGGGTGCAGGCGCACTGACCATGTCGGATATTATGCTGCAGAAATATGTGGCCATGGGTTGCAGCATCGAGAACTTCAACGACATGCGCCGCTTCAACTACAGCGCCGGAAACATTGCCGGCTTTGGCGTGGTGTATCCGGGGTACGACCGCGGCCCCCTGTTTGCAGGCACCGCGCTGTACACGGGCGGAAGCAAAACCGATCCCCGGTACTGGATGCGCCGCTGGAGTTTGCCGACCACGCTTGAGCTCAACTACAACCTCACCAATGCGCTTGCCGTCAACTCGCACGCAACCGCACCCAACATCTGGAGCATGCCGGTGTGGTGGGATTGCGCGACGGATGCGGAATATAACAGTTACCTCAAGTAGCAGGCGATCTTCTTCGCGGCCGGAATCGAACGGCGAAGAGCACCCTTGAGTAAGAAAAGCGGGTAACCATGTGGTTCAGTCCCGCTTATAAAAGCAAGGCCGTCCTGCAACTCTGGGGCGGCTCTTGACAGATATAAAAAAGGCGGCATCAAATTAAACTTTGATGCCGCCTTTTTTAATGACCATGCCGCTCTGACTGCCGGGTCCGCATGTTGCCGCCATGTTGGTTAGAAGCTGGTTGATTGGGCGCCTGCTGCGGCCGTTGCGGTCTGGTTACCGGCTGCTTCTGTTGCGGCCTTGTTGCCGGCTGCCTCCTCGTGGTGGGGATCTCCTGTCTTACAACCGGTTGCTGCGGCCTGGACGCCGGTTGCTGCGGCACATTCTTGTATCTGTTGTTCTGCCAGTTGTTCTTGCTGCGCACATACCGGTCATCTTTGCTGTCGCGGATGGAAGGCTGGTCGTTCCGGCTTTTGAACTGGGCGTATTGCCGCACGTCGCGGCTGTGATGCAGATACGCATTTTTATCCGTCATCACCACTTTGTGGATGCTGTACAGGTCGTAATTCCGGTAACGCGCAGGCAGCGAAGATGAGTAGATCCATCTGTTGCCAGATAGGTAGTAGAACCTGTGCATTGGTACGTTGTAATACATATCCAGATCGGGCAGGTAATAATATTCTACATAATCGACGCCTGTGGGGCCCCAAGCGGGCTGGGTGTTTATGTTGATGCTGACGCTTACCTGCGCTTTTGCAGAAAGGGCAACCAAGGCACTTCCTGCAGCAATCAGAAAGAGGACGAGAATCTTTTTCATAACTTTTAGATTAGGGTGAACAGCACAATCGTATAACAAAGGAAATAAGTGCCAGATTGTGTGAAGCGGGAAAATCTGCCAACCGGGTAATTCTATCTGCAAACCGGGAAATCAAGCCGGATCTGTTGCAGCTGACCAGGTAAATCATTCCCTTGTTGTGGCCCGGCTAACAGGCCGGGCAACACTTTCTGAAAGAGTGCAACAGAAAGGAACGTATGAACTTGCAAAACAGGCCTGCTGCTACTGATGCAGTAATGAATAACAGCGTATTGTCAGGAAGCGTAACCTGGGATCTCCTTGCGTACACAACACCATCCTGCCATGCCTAAAAAGACACTTACCCGAGAAACTTGATTTGAAGATCAGAGAGGTCTCCCACCATGATTTGGCCGGCTGCAGATGTATGTGCACTAATACGACCGGTACATAAAAACTGGCAAAGAGAACCCATCCATCGGCACTATCCTATGCAAGGAAAACAGCAATGCACTGGTAGAGATTACGCTGCCAAAGGGAAACAACCAGGTGTGTGCCAGCAGATACCAGACATTCCTGCCCCGCAAGGAAGAGCTGAAAGCGTTGTTAATAACGCGGAGGATGATAAAGATGAATAAGCTGTACCGCTCATTCATATGTTGCTCTTGCACCTGTACAGATAAACCTTGCTGATGGAGTCAAAGCACCGGCATCCGCAAAAGACGCTGTCTGCTTCCAGCATGAGCCGGCTGACAGCCCTGCGAATGCTGCCAGCCGGCTCCCTTTATCTGTTTCCATAATTACTCCGATTTGGCCAGCTCGTCTTGCAGCACATCGGGAACCGATTGCGGGTTCTGCGTCCTGTTGAGGACCTCTTCCGGCATGGGACGGTCGGTTTGCTGCCGGACTTCGGGATCGTATTCATGCTCACCGGTCCGCTTTGTCTTTTTAAATATTTCCACAGACTTCATGAACTCGCCGATCCCTTCTTCCGCATAGGCACCGTAGGCATCTATGATCGTGCCTTTCAGTCCGTCGTCGGTTTCGATCACGTAGCAGATCGACATGTCGTCGGGGTTCGATGGTCCTTCAAACCGGTAAAAATTGACGGCTTTCACATGTTCCGGCGTATAGGAACGGCCGCTGGTAAGGGCATGAAGCAGCCCGTCCTCAACCTTGTACTGCTCGGTATACCCGTCCTGGTCCAGCTTGTTGAGCAGCTTGGTCAGACTTGTCATGTAGGTGAGTTTCTCGTCGGCGCCTTCATTTGGTTCTTCTTGCATATAGTAGTAGGGTTTAAGATGATCGAATGCAATGCTTATTCCAGAAAACAGGTGACCCGGTAACCTGAACCCTTTCGATAACCGGCTTTTCCAAATAGGCTGTTTCCCGCCTAAAGGGAACCAGGAGCATCCCGTTTCCACGAAGATCGTCCCTTTTTAAATAGGGTATCTTTCCTGTATGAAGACGGAAAAAGAGAAAATGCTTGCAGGTGAGCTGTATGATGCTTAAGATCAACAGTTGCTGCAGGAAAGAATAAGCGCAAAATCCCTCATGTCGAAACTCAACAACGCGGATCCCGGCGCCCCGGAAGAAGCAAGGGAAATAATCAGGATCCTGATGCCGGAAGCCGGGAATGACGTGGAGATACAACCGCCATTTTATTGTGACTATGGCTACAACATCGGGACAGGAGAAAGGGTATTCTTCAATTTCAACTGTGTGATCCTGGATGTAATGCCCGTCATGATCGGCAGCAGAACCCTTTTTGGCCCGAACGTCCAGATCTATACCGCCACGCACCCATGAACTTCCGGCAAAGAGCGGCCGGACTCGAATATGCAAAACCGGTCTCGATCGGCGATGATGTGTGGGTAGGAGGAAATGTAGTGATCTGTCCGAGGGTGACCATCGGAAGCAAAAGCGTGATCGGGGCGGGCAGTGTGTTTACCAGAGACATCCCCGAGGGCGTCTTTGCGGCGCGGAGTGGTTGATAAAACCGGGATCCAGGATTTCTTTTGCACCCTGATCGCTTCCCTGCTCGATCAGTTCTTTGTTGTAACGCTTAACGAGCAACTTGTTTTTTTCCAGTTCAGTTTCCATGTGTTTTATTCTAATCTTTGAAAGGCCAGCGTTGTAAAAGCAGGCAGGTACCGGTGGAAAGGATCAGGAATTCATTGTTGGAGATGGTGGTAGTTTCTTCCGCGTACACAATGGTTTTGGAACCTCTGATGAGCAGGTTGATCATGTTCTGCCGAAGAATGATCTTGTTTTTTATGGCGTCGGATTCGCTGTGATAGGATTTGATGATGACCGAATTGTCGGCAGGGGTGCCGGGCGGAAAGAGTTCCTGCGGAAGGGTGTAGGTATTCAAGGCGAATATAATGCTGGAAAGATATTCTCATCCGGGTATATGAAATTATACCGCTTTGATCCGGATGTCATAAACGAAATCTTTTATTTCAATGATCCTGCAGCCGGCAGCCCGCGGATGTCGTGGATTGATCAGATAATTAAACTCCTCCGGGATAACAGAAGATGGAATTTTGAGAACGGCATGTGATTTACCTTCCAACAAACCTGTCCCAAAATTTTTCGTAGACGCTGGTGCCGGAGTTTCCCGCCAGTTTCCTGGCAGACCGGGAATGGTTACCTCCAGTATATCATCGGGGATATCGATTTCAGTCATGCTCAGGTATCGGAGTATGCTTCCCGTACTGACGTTGACAGACAATTCCAATACGGCCAGTGAGCGGGTGTGGGAGGTGTATAAACAGGGGATACCGACATGGTTCCATCTGCCTCCATGCAACCGGGCGCCTTCTCCCGACAAGTCATTTGCGTATCTTGTATTTCCTACCCGGTACACTCTCATACTTCAGGAATATACCCCGTATTCAATGCGACCGATGATATGTTTAACTTCTTCCCGACCGTATTGATTGTCCAGTATCTCATAAGGTGGTTTCCCGGCCAGGGCAGGAAGGGGTTGAAAAATCCATTTATTGAATTCTGCCTCGTCTCCGAAAACCTCATATCCGTAGGAGTAGATGTCAGCCAGGCACATAATTTTTTCACTGAGCAAGGGCGTGAATCTCTCCGTGCCTTTTTTTGAGATCAGGGTAGCCCGGGCTACCTGGAAAATATGGGAAAGCTGGTTGTAATCCAGGCCAGCTCTTCTTTTGAGCTGTTCAAGCTCTTTTTTTGAGATACCCTTTCTCGTAACATCCATTTTTTCAAGGCTGGTTAACCGGCTTTCCGATCGTGTGGCAGACTGTTCCAGAACCGATCTTTCCGGCTGTTCAGTTTGATTCTTGGCGATATAAGGTTTGGGTTTCCTTTTCGTACCCTGAGCATTATCTGAATGGTTGCCGATAGCTTTTCCCTGACCTGCTCTTCTGCTGCCCGTACGCGGAGTGTATGCAGAAGCAACTTCTTCGGCTTTGTTAACGGCATTTGGTGATGAACTACGACCCGAGATTTTACTCTTTGATTCTGATTTGACCTTTTTTACCACAGTATTTATTTTGACTGGCTTCAGTACAATTTAATACTTTATTTTAATTCATAAAAAAACACTTCCAGCGCCCAATTGCGGATCCTTGTAAAGTGCACAAAACAGTATGTTATGAATCCCAAGAGCCCGGATTCTCTATTCCGCAGGGTTTCTTACCCCGCAAGTAACCCATCAATCTTCAATCCACATCTGTACCCATCCAACATACTCTTAATTTCTCCGGAAGAATATATCCTTGCCACCTCCAACGCCTCCACCAATCCACCGATCGCCTCCCCGGCATGCTCCTCCCACACCGGCATGGCTTTCTCTGCAAGCAGCAAGGCTAGCTGCAGCTGTTGCCCGCGGGCCAATCCCTTCCGCCAGAAGGCATCCTCCTTTGCTCCGGCTTTATAAAGAGATGATGCAGCCTCCTCTTCAAACAAGGACGCATCGTCAAAGGGTATGATATTATGATACCGATCATACCGGTACTCCAAAATGGTCCATACAACAAAGCAGGCAGCTGTCAGCAAAACCGGAAGAAGGATTCACATGCTCATGATATGACATTTACATTTTAACACCAGGCTTATTGCGGTGGCAGTCTCACGCCTTTCAGATATGTACTTTTCCCATCTTCCGCATCGGCATCGCCATACCCATGATCGTACACTTTAAAGCTGGCGGGATCGGCGCCTTTCACCGGCGCAGCGCCGTAATACACCTGTCTTCCATCGGTGGTATAGTCCAGTGTCAGCGGATGGAACGCCGCCACATCGGCTACGGTAAACTGTTTGCTTTTCCAGAACACATGCGCCTTGTCTTTTGAATAGTTTATCTCGTCGAGCGAACTGTCCTGCGAAAAGGTCGTGAACCTGGCGGCATCTGCGCCGGCAAGCAGTTTGCCGCGCGAATAAACCCACTCCCTGTCTTTGGAAAAAATGTCACCGAGGATGGAAAACGTTGCCGGATCGGCACCCGCTATCTTCATATAGAGATAGTACACGAAATGCGCATCATTGGAATAAGGACAGTCGAGGATGTCTGCATCGGGTACCCCGTACCGTTTGTAATAAGCCCCCGAATCGCTTTTGCCGAACACATCATTCAACACCACGAAACTTTTGTCGGTGATCTCTTCGCCGTTGAAGGTTACTTTGCCATTGCTTTCTTTATAACCGGAACCACACCTCGCCAGCGGCAAAATACCGGTGATCACCAGCACCGCTTTCACGCACCACTTCAGGATCCTGAACAGGATAAACAGGCCATTGTCTTTCATATAGATTATTTTTTTGGTTGCAGATGCCCTACCGGCTCCGTATCGATCCGGTGTTGTATCAGCCAGCTGACCACCGCATCAAACTGTGGCGGCATAGTACTGTTTCCGGTCGCCGCATCTTCCCTTGTTTTGCGGATAATGGTCTGCAGACTGAAGGCCCCTTTTGTAGTAGAGGTAAAGTCAGCATGCGCGTCCGCCAGCAGATAGTGCACCACCCGCCACACATCCCGCCAGCTGTCGATTGTTTGTGCCTTGTTCGCTGCATACATGACCGGCGTAAAACCATCCTCCTCCTTTGCATTTACATCCGCTCCTTTTTGTAGCAGTAAAATGGCCTTGTCGTTCTGCTCGGGGGAAGTCCCGATGGTTCCAAACAAAACCGGCAGACCATCATACGGACTTTTTACATTGGGATCCGCATGGCCGTTCAGGTGCAGGTTCACGCTATCGCCATGGGTAAAAACCCAGTCCGCCGTTTTATCGGCGGCCGGATTGAATACCACGCCCCAACCTTTCTCCAGCAGGAAACCGGTTTTCAAGTTCCAGATGCAGAAAGAGTCGAAGGGTACGTCGGGTTCCGGGGTCTTCAGAATGAAATAAGTAAAACCATCCGGCCCTATAAGCGTTTACGGATGCACACAGCCGAAACTGGCGGTAGCCACATGCTCGTAAAACTCCTGGCGCCAGTGCTGATCGCGCCCTGCTTTCGGAACGCTGAACAGCGCCGCTATAAGATGGGTCTTATTGATATCACATTCCGGATTCTTCGAAAGAACGGGGACAACCGGGGAAAGCGTCTTTGCTTTGGGTTTGAAAAAGTCGAGCAGGCTCATGTTATACGGGGTTGATTTGAAAGATCGACCTCAGCTCTTCGATGGCTGTCCTGAACCGGGGCTGGTCCCGGTTCTCCGGCTGCAGCATGCCGAGCAGGTTGTGCTGCCGTAAAGCAGGCATACCGGAGTAGGCCCACCGGCCGATGGTAACGGAGGCCCTTACCGCCAACTCATGATCCGCTCCTTCCAGGCAGATACGGTATGGAAGGCGATCGGCGATAAACGACAGGATAAAATGAGCAAGAACGAGGATGCCTACACGATCAGCAGTTCAGGGCAAATTCGTTTGGGCATCGCGTCATAAATCTACTCCTTTTTTCCACGCTGCGAGTTCAGCAGCTCAAGGGTCAGCACGCCATCTTCACCGAGCGTAAAAGCCGTTACCGAAGAATTCTGCTGTACCAGCTGCCGGTAGTTCCGCAACGGCATGCCCAGCTTGTACGCCAGGTACAGCCGGTTGATGCCGTTGTGCCCCACCACCATCACGTTGCCATCCTGGTAAGTCTGCTGAAGAGACCGGAAAAAAGCATCCACCCTAGCCACGATCTCCGCCCCTGTCTCTCCCGTACCACCGGCGCGGTAAATGGAAGGATCGTTCAGCCAGTTACTCCAGAGCGATCTGTTCTCGGCGATGAACTCTTCTTTTGTCTTTGTTTCCCAGGTGCCGAAATTGGCTTCGATAAGCCGGTCGTCCTTTATCACTTCCACGCCGGATGCAATGCAGGCGGTGTCGTAGGCGCGCTGCAACGGGGATGAATAAACGCGTTCGAAGTGCACGCCTTCGAGCTGGCGCCTTACTTCTTCCGCCTGTGCAATGCCTTTGGGAGTGAGGGGGATATCGGTGCGGCCGCAGTAACGGTTGTTATCGGCGTTCCAGGCGGTTTGTCCGTGGCGGAGGAGGTAGATGGTGAGCATGTTATGGTATGAATCCCTTTAGTTGCAGAGTTTTTATGAACCGCTGGTATTTGCGTTCGTATGGCTCAACCAGTTCCGGCGAGGGCATCGTGACCCCTTCGGGCACGGCCATCGCGCGGGCGGCTTCCTGCAAAGATGGGTAAAAAGTTTGGGAGGCAGCGAGGATCGCAGCACCTGCCGCACCGGATACATTTTTCATCCGGGCAACCGGCCGGTTGAGCACGCTGCTTCGGATCTGCAGCCAGGTGTCGCTGTTGCTGCCGCCGCCGGCCGAAAACACCAGGTCTATCTGCTCGCCCGACAGCGCCCCGATCCGCTCATAAGCCAGCCGCTCGATGAAGGCGACGCCTTCCATGCAGGCGGCGAACTGTTCCGCATCGCCACTCTCCGGCCAGAAGCCGCGGGCTTCCGGCGCAAAAAAGGGAAAGCGTTCCCCCTGCTGCATCAGGGGCCAGGCGAGCGGCTCCGACGGCAGGTGCTCACCTGCCAGCCGCCCCAGCTCCGGCAGGTCGCGGCCGGCAAACAGCAGGCTGACCCAGTCGGCGCCTGTATTGCTGGCCCCGCCGGGCATCCAGTAACCGGCCGGATGGCGGTGGTTGTACACGGCCCCGGAAGGATCAACGACCTCCTGTTCCGTAACCCCTTTGATCACCATCGTAGTGCCCAGGGTAGTATTCCACCGGCCGGGCTCCACCGCTCCCGACGCCACCTGCGACGCACAGCCATCCGTCATGCCGGTGGTCACGATGATGCCCGGCGGCAGGCCCCATTCCGCAGCCAGCTCCGGCAACAGGGTACCCAGCGGCATGCCTGATGGCTTTACCTGCTGCAGCCAGTGTGCCCGGATGCCAAGCGTGCCACTGATGTAGGAAGGCCATTCAAACGCATGCAGGTTGTACCCCGACTTCAGCGCATTGGTATAATCGGTGACCCCATATTCACCGCACAATCTGCCAGTGATAAAATCCGACGCATGTATGAATTTAGAGAGCCGCCCGGCCAGCTCCGGATTCCTGTTCAGGAACCACTTCATCTTTGGCAGTCCGCTCGATGCATTGAACGCGGTGTATCCCTGCTCTGCCTCCTTCAACGCGATCTTCTTGCACAACGCAGCTTCTTCGGCCGACCGGGGATCGCTGTACATAATGGCAGGATGGAGCGGCTCCTTGTTGTGATCAAGGGGTATGATGGTGCCTGACGTAGAAGTGACCGCAACAGCCTTCATCTCTTCAAGTGGTACCTGCTTTCCTGCCTCCTGCACCAACAAACTCATCAAGCGGCGGCAACTCTCCCACCACAACCGGGGCGACTGCTCTTCCCGTGAATTCTTACTGAGGGGGAACACTTCCTCCTGCGCAGCCACCTGGTGTCCCTGCGCATCCAGCAGCACTACCCTGGCGCCCTGCGTACCGATGTCGATGCCGGTAAAATATGCGTTCATGATTTTAAGGGGATAAATTTTGAGGGTGGGAAGAAGCAGAGGGAGTTTGTCTGAATCTGGATTTATGGGATTTGAAAGATTCTCCTGATAGCGACTTCAATTAGAATCGATGTTTATCGGTCGAATTCAATCATCACGCTGCTCCCGCTTCAGCACTCATCGCCCTGAAACTTTCCCGCGTCTCTTTCCATTGCCGGTACAGCGACTGGCATTTCTCCACCTGCGCTGACTCCACCGGCACACTTTCCATCTCCGCTTGCTGACTGCCCGCATCGATCTGCAGCGCCTCATTGCACAGCATGGCGGCCCCCATCGCCGTGGCCTGCTGGAAGCCGGGTCGCACCCTGATCTCCTTGCCGGTAGCGGCTGCGATCAGGCTGCGGAGCGAGGGGCTTTGCAGGCCGCCGCCACAAGCCCAGATAAAGCCGGCATCATGCCCCGAGACCTCCGCCAGCACCTTGTAATTTTCCGCGATCGAAAAAGCAATGTCTGTCAGTGTCGCCCACACGAAGCTGCTGCGGTGAAGCTCATGCGCCACCGGAGCCGGAAACAGAAAACCGCCACGGGTCACAGGCTTTTTGTCTCCCGCCACCAGCGATCCCAGGGCTGCTACACATTGCTTTTCCGGGTGCTGCTTCAGTTCCTGCTCGATCACATCATATCCTTCGTTCGGGTAAAATATCTCTTTCAATCGCTGATAGTTCAACCCCGTTACGCCGGCATTGGCTTCAAACACAAACCGGCCCGGCGTAATATCGCGACTGGTCCAGGTTCGTTGCCCGGGATCAAGCAGGAACCCGCCCTCCAGCTTTACGACCGGCGTGGTGGTGCCCGATACGATCACCCCATCACCCACTGAGGGAGAGGTGCTTTTGATCGCCATCTGCGTATCTCCACCGCCGGTCACCACCAGCAGGTCAGCGGGCAGCGACCATCCTGCCGCTACATCCGCTTTAACAGGCCCCAGCACCGTGCCTGCCTGCGATAGCCTGGGCAGCAACTTTTGCGGCACGCCAAAAAGAGCACACCCTTCCTCATTCCAGTCGCCCGCTGCCACATCGTACAGCAGGGTCTCCGAAGCCTGCGAGTGTTCGTAAGCGGCTACCCCGCACAGTTCCCAGGCGGCCCAGTCGCTGATGCTCATAAACAAGGCAAGACCTTCCCATATCTCGGGCCTGCGCTCGCGGATGCCCACCAGCTTGAAGGCCGAAAACAGGGAGGTCGGATAGCGGCCGGAAAGTTGGTAGATCCGGCTTTTGTCCGGATAGGCGCCCTCCCATTCGCGGCCCCGGTGATCGATGTTCGGCAGCCCGGTCACGGCCCTGCCGGATCCGTCAACCAGCACAATCCCTTCGCGCTGACTGGTAGTGGTAGCTGCCCTCAGTGCCACATCGCCCGCCTGCGCCAAAGCTTCGGCGGCGAGGGCCCGCAGCTGTTCCAGCAGCTCGCCCGGTTTGAAGTAAATGGATTCGGGATACAGCTCGTCGCGGTAATAGCGGATATCGGCCCTGGCCACGCCCAGCACGGGACCGGCGGCGCTTACGATCGCCGCGCGTACGTTGCCGGTGCCGATGTCGAGCACCAGGTGAGCTTCCTGTTGTTTCATCGCCTCTGTTTTTATCGTTAAATGGGGGATGTAAGTATTTCCCGGTTGGCCAGCCGCCCGGGCCGGTGATGGCCTTTCGCGAACCACTCGGTGAGCACCTCGTTCAGGATGCGCACATGATGATCTTCCACTTCATGCGTGGCTCCTGCAATATGCGGCGTGGCCAGCACATTGGGCAGATCGATGATCTTGTAATCAAGCTCATCGGGCGGCTCGTTGTCGAACACATCCAGGATGGCGCCCCTGATCTTTTGCTGCGACAATACTTCGTACATATCATAGCGGTTCACCACCACCGCCCTTGCCGTATTTACAAACAGGGCATCCGGCCGCATCAGCGAAAAAAGGCTCCCGTCGATGATCCCTTTCGTCTCCGCGGTCACCGGCAGATGAACAGATACGATATCGCTTTCGGAAAAAACTTCTTCCAGGCTCAGCTTCCGGTACGAGGGAAAAGCCGCTGCATCCACAAAAGGATCGTGATAGGCGATCGGACAGGGAAAGGGCTCAATGAACTTTGCGATGAGCTGACCAATGGCGCCAAAGCCTACGATACCGACCCGCTTGCCCGCCAGCTCGTTGCCTTTGAACTCCAGGTACGATGTGTGCGCGCCATGGTCCCAGCCGCGCTCCCTCAGCCAGTTTACGGCCGGGATGGTGCGTCGCAGGAAGGTGATCACGTTGGCGATGAACATCTCCGCCACCGCCTGCGCATTGCGGGCAGGCGTATAGAATACCGGGATGCCATGCCGCGTGGCAGCGGCCAGTGCCACATTGGAAGGCGTGCCCCTGCACACACCGATGAAATGCAGGTAGGCATTGGCGTTGATCACCTTTTCGGTCACATGGTCGTGCTCCGTGATCAGCGCTTCCGCCTCGGTCTCATACATCAGCGCCAGCAACTCGTCTTCGTTGTAGGCGCGCCCGTTCTCCTTCCATGAACGATAGACCACTTCCCCGAATACCTGCCTGACCTCCTCCAACCCTTTTTCATGATAGGGCGCGGTGACTAATACTTTCATATATCTCGTTAATTGTAAAAAATAGTTTTTCTGCGGTCATCATTCTGTCACCGGCTGTGCCAATATCCCCTTCTCCCGCTGCTCAGCGACCGGTGCGGGCAGCGTGATAAAACGGGTGAGCACG
The DNA here is from genome assembly GCA_965200945.1 of Chitinophagaceae bacterium. GTDB lineage: Bacteria > Bacteroidota > Bacteroidia > Chitinophagales > Chitinophagaceae > JADCRZ01. Next base: position 5,236,362 of record OZ241749.1, on the reverse strand, counting down.
GCACTGATGAGATACAGCCCGGCCAGGATCCACACCACCCCTTCCGACCCCAGGGCGCCGATAAAAACGGCGACGATCGCCGGCCCTGCAAACACCGACAGCCCGGCCCCCAGGTTCAGGATCGCCATGGCAGCGCCCTTGTCTTTCCGCACCAGCGATGGCACCAGCGCCGACAGCGGCACATACCCTGCCAGACACGCGCCCCAGGCAACACCGGCGGCCATCGACAGCCAGTAGCTGCCGCCGGTGTATTGTGGCACGTAATACAGCAACAAGGTGGTAAGCGCACAGCCCACGCCGCCGAACCACATGATGGTCTGGCGCCAGCCGAACCGGTCGCCCACAAACCCGAAAATGAGGTTGAAGGCAATATTGCTGGTAAAGATGGTGCCCCAGATATAGAGCCACTGCGTGGTGCTGAACCCATGCGCCGCCATGTAGGTAGGCAGGAACACCGGAAAGGCAAACTGCGCCGTGGTGTTGATGATCCTGACCAGTCCGCCCAGGGCCACTTTTGGCTCCGTGCGTACGATGGTAAAGCCTTTGATCAGCTCCTGCCATTTGTGCCGCCGCGCTTCGCTGTTCGGGATGAAGGGCGCTTTGTTCAGCACGAGCGCAAACAGAGCCCCCAGCAACACCCAGAACACCGCGCTCCATAAAGCGTTGATGTGCCCGAACGCGCGGATGGCCCAGCTGGAATAAAAAGCGCCCAGCACATTCAGGCCGCCCGTAAACACGAACCAGAACCAGCCCACCGCCCGGCCGAGCATGCCCGCAGGCGTGCCGTAAGAGATCCATACCAGGAACGAATAGGCAAACAGGGGATACCCGAACCCACGCAGCGCATACGTAAACAGCATCACCGGAAAATGGAGTGTTTGCAGTCCTGCCCCCACAAAACCCGCCGTGCCTGCGAGGTACAGCAGCAGTCCGGCCAGCATGGCCCGTTTGGGTGAGAACGACTCCGCCAGCACGCCTGAGAACCAGGAAGCGATCGCAATGGTAATGCCGTACACGGTAAACAGCGTGGCGGTCTGCTGCATGCTCATGCCGCGGCCGATCAGGTACGGGCTCAGCCATCCCTGCTCCATGCCGTCGCCCATCATAAATAGCAGTATGCCGAGGTAGCCCGACAGGAAGCGGGAAGGAATTCCCAGCCTGTCAGCAAAGAGTTGTGTTGATTTCATATAGAGCAATTTTGGGGCGGACCGGTTATTCGAAGCTGATCTTGTATTCGTTCCGTGCATCTTTCTTCCACGCAAACTGCCAGGTGGTAGGAGAGGCAGCAAACAGGGGGGAAAAGGTTTTCACCTTCACCGTTTTACCATCGGGGTAGAACTCGAGGATGCGCAGCCAGCCGTCTCCCCCGTTCCCGTTGCGCTGTCCGCCGCCCATTTCCTGCGCATCGAACAGGATCTGGTGCACGGGCTTGCCGGCCTTGTTCTTGTCTACCCGGTAACCTTCGCCCGAAACATGGCCGCAAAGCACCAGCTCGATGTTACTGGCGGGCTGCACCAGCTTCTCCCATATCTGCTGGCCGTTGTTTGCATACGGTATCTTGATGCGGCCCGACTTCTGAATTTCGTTGTTGATGTTGTAAGGCTCCCAGTAGAGCCAGGTGATCTCCGCATTGGTATGCTGGTCTTTAGCGTTCAGGAACTCATGCGTCGACAGTACCACCCGGTGGTTCTTGTACTGCTCCAGGGCAGCCACTTTTTTGGCCCAGCTGATCACCGTATCGCGCGGCGCGTCTTCCACCGTCATGAAGAGATAATCCTTGCCGTTCAGTCCCTTGATCTCGTAGGCTGCGTTATCCAGGGCAGGATGGCCCTGTTCGTTGCGGGTGTTCTGCACCAGGATCTTCTGGTTCAAATAATTGCGGCCGGTGGTGAAGAACTCGCTGTAATGGGAGCTCCTGCCGCCTTTCGGGTCGATGGCGTAATCGTGGTTGCCGGTGGCGGCGATGTAGGGCACTTTGCCGTCCAGCTTTCCGAATGCTTTCGAGATCGTCTGCCACTGGCTGATCGTCGTCTGGTCGCCGTCGTAGTCGTTGGTCACCTTTTCATCGTTCTCTACCAGGTCGCCCATGCCCATCACCATCCTGATGTTGAGCGTGTCGATGTTGTCCACGATCCAGGCCATCATCAGGTCTGCGATGGGCTGGTTCCTGCCCCATTTCGCGTAGTTCTGGAGGTCGGGCACCATAATGAGCGACCACGATGCTTTCTGCTCGAGCTGCGGCTTCTGATACGGCGTTTGCGCATGTACGGTATACACTGACAGCATCAGCATGAGTGCGGGAAGAATAACTTGTTTTTTCATATGAGATTGTTTACCGGGCAATACTGTTTGCCTGTCTGAAATAAGCTGCCAGACTGCTTTTCTCCGGAGCTGGCAGCCCGCTATAAACCAGGTGGAATTCAATGCTGCGGTTCCAGCTCTTCTTCCCCGATGCGCAGGTACGCGCCTTTTTCCAGCAGTTCTTCCTGCAGTTTTTTCACATCGATCTCCGCAGGCTGCACGCCTTCGCGGATGGCCATCTTCGCCGCACGGCCGGCGGCTTCACCCATGGCCATGCAGGGCGCCATCACGCGGATGGCCGACATGGCCTCATGCGTGGTGGAAATGCAGCGGCCGGCCACGATCAGGTTCTTTACTCCCTGCGGGATGAGGGAACGGTACGGGATGTCGTAACAGTCGCCGCACCATTCCAGCGTACAGCCGCCGCCCTGCGGATGGTGGATGTCGAGCGGATAGCTGGCCACCGCGATCGCATCTTCGAAATGCCGGCACGTCATGATGTCGTCGCGGGTCATGGTGTACTGGCCCCGGATGCGCCTTGTTTCCCGGATGCCCAGGAAGGGCGCGGTTTTCAGGAAGTAAGCATCCTCAAAACCCGGCACGTACTCAATGAGGTATCTCTGAATGTCGTGTATCTGGTTCCTGCCGTCGATCTCGCCGTGGGTCAGGCTGCCGGGGTCGGTTCCGTTCACGCCGTTCACGCGGGTCATATTCACCCACACCTCCCCCTTGCGCAGACCGGTGATCAGGATGGTGCGCTCGGTGGCGAGGCGCAGACCGGCATCCTGCGCTTTTTTGATCTGGTTGCGCATGCCTACGAGCACGAACTGGTTGTTCTGCCCGAAATATTCGGCAGGGATAAAATCCGTAAGATAGGTGCGGGATTCTTCGGCTACGCTTGTCCGTAACTTCTCGGTATCCACACCGCCCAGACAGAACATCAGGGTGGGTGGCTGCACGCCGCCGTCTTCGTTGCCGTACTCGCAGGGAACGCCTGCGCGGAAAGCGATATCGGCATCGCCGCTGCAGTCGATGATCGTTTTTGCCAGGATCGCTTCGCGGCCGGCCTTGCTTTCGATGATCACGCCTTTCAGCTCGTCGTCTTCCATCACCACGCCGGCGCAGAAGGTGTAGAACAGCACATCCACCTTGCTTTCCACCAGCATCTGCAGCGCCACGGTCTTCACCGCTTCCGGCTCCACCAGCGTCAGGCTCATGTGGAGCGGGCAGGGACGGTGCTCGCTCGATGCCTGCACGGCTTTCAGGCGGTTGATCAGCTGCTGGGGAAGCCCCTTGATGATCTGGTTTCCTTTTTGTCCGAGGAACCCGAGTATCGGCAACCCGATGGTCATGTTGCCGCCGACAAAGCTGCGGCTGTCGACCAGCATCACGTTCAGTCCGTCTTCTGCTGCTGCGAGGGCGGCCATGATGCCCGACGGGCCTCCGCCGATCACCAGCACATCGGTCTCTTTGCGCACCGGCGTCTGTCTGGCCGGCTCGGCAATCGTTTGTATCTTATCTTGTTTCATCTAGATGGTATTTGCAAGTTTGATTGAATGCATAGGTTGAGGTGTTTCGCGCCGGGTCATCGTCCACAAGATCAGCACGGCCAGCGGATGCAGGAACGCCATCACCATAAAAATTTTCTCCGCGCCCAGCGTGCCGATGAACTGCCCGACAAAATAATTAAAAAGCACCGCTCCCAAAGCGCCGAATCCGCCGGCGATGCCCAGCACGCTGGCCACATTCTTTACGGGAAAAGCTTCCGCCACCACCACGCTGATCGTAAACAGCCAGCTGAGGCAGGACACCGAAACCAGGCTGAACACCGCCAGCGTAGCCCCTGCGCTGCCCAGGTAAGGCGTAAGCACACAGAGCGGACTGAACACGGCCACGCCCGTCAGCATCAGCTTCCTGGCTCTCAGGGGTGCACGCCCGGCGCTGACCAGCTTGTCCGACAAGGCAGACGTTCCAATGGCGCCCAGGTCGGCAAACAAGAAGGGGATCCACCCGAACATGCCGACCTGCGCAAGCGTGAGGCCCGACTGCTCCTGTAAATATCCCGGCAGCCAGAACAGGCAGAAATACCAGACCGGGTCGCTGATAAAGCGGATCAGCAGCACGCCCCACAGCGTGCGGGTGCCCCAGAGCTGCTTCCATTGGAAGGCTTGTTCGGCATCCACGGAGGTTGTTGCCGTTGATTCCTTTAAAATGCGGGCGGGCGGATCGCGGTAGACCAGTTTCCATGCTACTGCGATGAATACGCCGATGATGCCCATGGCTATGAAAGCAGCCTGCCATCTATAGGTGAGCGCCAGCCAGGCGATCAGCGGGGGTGCGATGATCGCGCCCACCGAACTGCCGGCCACGCACAAGCTGTTTGCCGTTGCCCGCAGCTTGCCCGGAAACCACACGGTAACGACTTTCAACTGCGCCGGGAAATTGGTGGGCTCCGCAGCGCCAAGCAGTCCGCGGAAAAATCCAAACTGCCTTACCGAGCGCGCCAGTCCGCCCCCCAGGCAGGCCAGCGACCAGGTGATGATGCCAAAGAACATGACCACCTTCGCCCCGAACCGGTCTACCATCCAGCCTGTCACCGGATACATCAGGGCATAGCAGATGGTAAAGATATTCAGGATCATGGCATAGCCCCGGTCGTCCAGACTGAACTCTCCTTTGAGCACCGGTTTCAGGATCGACACGATCTGCCGGTCGACGTAGTTGAATACGATCGCCACAAAAATAATGGCAACTATAAACCAGCGTCTCCGTTCGGGGCCAAGCAATCTGTTCATCGATTCAATTTACGCGATCGTTGTTTATCAGTAACCCGGATTCTGCACCAGCTTGTTGTTTGCATCCATTTCCGATTTCGGAACCGGCCAGTATTCATCTTTGTTCTGTTTGTACACCACTTCCTGGGTGGTAAAATACCTGATGGCTTCGGTGCGGTTATAGAGCGGGGTGTAGCTGTCGTCGAAACCGGTGAGCACGGTCTTCGTCCAGGCTTTCGCATCGCGGTTCAGGTAGATTAAACCGTTCATGACCGTAGTGGCGATGCCCCAGCGGCGCAGGTCGTTCCACCGTACGCCATCGTTGGCCAGCTCTACCTTGCGTTCGTAGCGCAGGGCCTTGCGCAGCTGTGCCTGGGTGAGGCCGGTGGGCAGGTTGGGCATCAGGGCGCGGTTGCGTACGCGGTTGATCGCCGTGTACACGCTGGCGTCGAGGTCGTTGGCTTCGATTTTGGCCTCGGCATAGATCAGCAGGAGCTCTGCAAAGCGGAAGATGCCCACATCGAGGTCAGACACGCCGCTCACCGAAGTGGAGTTGAAATCGGCGATATCGACCGGTTTGCGCCAGAGATAGCCGCTGAACGAGCGGAAGGCATTGGTAGCATCGGCATTGGCCACATTGGAAGCCGCCGTGGCTTGTCCGGTGAGCACCGGCCAGTAGTTCTTCACCGTTGCAAAGGAGGTGTTGGGCTCAAACTGGTAGCCCAGGTAGCGGGCGTGCGGGCGCACACAATACATATCCAGCCGGGGATCGCGGTTCTCGAAAGGCTTGGTGGCATCGTACAGCGGCGACTCGGTGATGGGCAGTCCGTCCTTTGCCTGGAAGGTATTGATGAGGTCCTGCGTCGGGCCCCAGTAACAAACGCCTTTGCCCAGGCGGGAACCGGAATAGTACTGCTGGTTATGGGTATTGCCGGGGACGGTGAGGTTGTATTCCGCGATCCAGATCCACTCTTTGCTGGTTTTAAATCCGGCATGCCCGAAGATGTTGGCGATGTCGGGCTCGCCCGCCGTATGGTCTTTTCCGACGAAGCCGACCGAGCTGTTGAAGGGCGTGAGATCGTTCACACCGTTGGCAAGCGTAAGTGCTTTGTTGGCCGCTTCGGCCGCTGCGGCGTACTGTTTTGCATTGAGCGTTACCCGGGCTTTCAGCATGTAGGCCGCAATACGCGACCCCCTTGCGTTGCCGTACGTAGCCTGCGATACGGGCAGGTTGTCGGCGATGGCCGTAAGTTCATCCACGATGAACTTCTCCACATCGGCCCTGGCCGTTCTCGGCACGTTGGCATTGGTAAGATCGACCGCTGATTTGAGGAGGGGAACGTTGCCGAACAGTTCAACGAGCTGCGAATAGCAATAGGCGCGCAGGAAACGCAGTTCCGCATCCAGCTGTTTGTAGGCCGCATCGGTCATGGTGCCTTTCAGCTTTTCGAGGTTGTCGAGCACGCTGTGACAGCGGGCGATGGTGCGGTAATGGACCTGCCAGGGTTTGTTGGTGAGCGCATTGTCGGTGGTGATGGCGCTGGTGATCGGCGAGGTGTAGTTGGTTCCAGGTCTTGCATAGCCGATGTCGGTGATATTGTCCATCACATGCCATATGGGCGTGCTGGACGCATCGAGCTGTGTGTTCGACTGATAGGCGCCGTACAATCCCATCTCCGCTTCTTTCGCGTTGGCGGGAAAGGAACCGGTGGCCGGGCCATTCAGCGAGGAACGGTCGATCTTGCATGAAGAGAAGGCCAGCGCTCCTCCCAGGAGGATCGCGGCGGCATGGAAAATTTTATTGAACGTTTTCATTTTATCAGAATTTAATGTCAACACCTGCAGTGACTACTTTTACCTGCGGATAATAATTCCCTCCACCGAGGGCTACGCCGTCGGTAGAAGCTGCATCGTAGTTGATCTCCGGGTCGTACCCCTGGTAAAAATGGGTTTTGGTCAGCAGGTTTTGTCCGTTCACGTACACATAGGCATTTTTCAATCCGACGCGGCTGATGAGCGCTTTCGGAATATCATACCCCAGCTGCACATTCTTCACACGCAGGTAGGCGGCGCTGCGCATCCAGAGGGTGGAGTTCTGCGTGTTGTTGGTGGAAGTGAGCGACACCCGCGGAAGGGCTGCGCCTTTGTTGTCTTCGCGCCAGTAGTCGAGCTGCCAGGGTTTGATGGAGCTCGAGTTCACGGCCGGGATCACATAGTGCGAGTTCAGGTAGCCGTCGGCCTTGCCAACGCCTTGAATCAGCGCGCTCAAACGCAGGCCTTTCCAGCCGAGGTCGAGCGTGGCGCCGTAGGTATAGCGCGGGATGGTGCTGCCGATGATCACTTTGTCGGCGTCGGTGATCTTTCCGTCCGGGATCACTTTGCCCTGTGCATCCACAGCGCCGGCGATATCCCTGTACCGCACATCGCCCGGCTTCAGGGTACCGATCTGTACCGGTCCGGCGGCAATTTCCGCGGCCGACTGATAAAGGCCGTTGGCTACATAGCCATATATGGAGTTGATGGCATAGCCCTGTTGCTGACGCAGCAGGTCGCCGGAGGTCTGGCCTTTCTCATCCACGATCTTGTTCTTGATATCAGAGAGGTTTACGCCCAGTCCCAGGCTGAAGTCGCCCCATTTGTCATCGTAGCGCGCGGAGACCTCCCAGCCTTTGTTGCTGACCACGGCCGCATTCTGATAGGGAGAACCCAACCCTGTTAACTGGGAAGTGTTCAGCTTGAGCAGGATGCCATCCGTTCTTTTATCGTACAGGTCGGCGGTGAAGGAGATTTTGTTGAACAGGTTCGCATCCAGCCCGATGCCTTTCATCGTGGTTTCTTCCCAGCGCAGTTTCGGGTTGGAAAGGGTGTTCTGGGTGATCGACTGGTACACGTTTCCGTTGAAAGAAACGCTTCCGAGCGACAAGGATTCGGCGAAAGGGTAGTAAGAGGAGCCGATGTTCTGGTTGCCCAGCTTGCCCCACGAACCTCTTATCTTCAGCAGTTTCACGACCGGCTTGATATTGTCCATGAAGGCTTCCTGCGAGAGGAGCCAGCCGGCAGAAAAAGACGGGAAAGCGGCCCACTGGTTGTCGCCGATGAAGCGCGAGGTACCGTCGTACCGCATATTGGCTTCAAACAGGTATTTGCCTTTGTAATCGTAGTTGAAGCGGCCGAAAGCCGAAACCAGCAACCACTGGTATTCCGCACCGTTGTTGTCTTTCGTGGCGTTGTCGGCCCCGGCACCGAGCTGTTCGTAGGTGTTGTACACAAAATCGCGTCTGTAACCGGAGAGCACTTTCTCATCGTAGGTCTCCCGCGACGTGCCGGCCATTACGGTGAAGTTATGGCCGTTGAAGCCTTTCTGTGCCGTGGTCTGAAACTGGTAGGTGCCGTAAAAATAGCGCGAAGCAGATTCGGTGAGGTCGGTGAACGTGTTGCCGGCGCCGGCTTCCGAGCCGTCTTCGTAATAGGTCATCACACTCTTGGTGAACGCATGTGAATTGCGGGTGAGGTAGCGCGGCGCCATCATGGCGGTGAGCGATAACCAGTTGGTGGGTTTGTAGTTGAGGCTCAGGTTGCCATAGAATTCGAGGTTGTTCGTTTTGCGGTTGCCGCCATCCGCGATATAACCGACCGGGTTGATCTTCACCCATCCGTCGGACCATTTGCCGCTGTTGCGGATGGGGATGTTGGTAGGCATCCTTCCCAGGTAGTTCCAGATGGTGGGCTCATCGGCGATCTGCCGGCGGTCTTTGTTGGTCACAGCAACGTCGAACCGGATGTTGAACTTGCTGCTGGGCGTGATGTCGAGGTTGTTGCGGAAGATGTAGCGCCGTGCGCTGGTATTTTTGATGATGCCTTCCTGCTCTACATAGCTTAAGGAAGGCGTCGCCCTTACGATGCCGCTGTTGGCAGCCAGGGAGATGAAATGGCTGTTGGTAAGACCGCTGCCCTGCAGGATCGCATCCTGCCAGTCGTAGTTGGAGGGGTCTGCAGCAGATTTTTTGCGGAAGTCTTCGATGTTCTGGTCGCTGTAGATCTTGATGCCGTTGTCGTTCATGCTGGCGTCGTTGAACACCTTCATGTAGGTAAGTCCGTCGGTGACTTTCGGGATTGCCGTCGCGGTCTGTTTTCCGACATAGCCCTTGTAGTTCACCATCATTTTTTCCTTGGCCCTTTTGGTCGTGATCAGGATCACCCCGTTGGCTGCCCTTGATCCGTAGATGGCGGAGGAAGCGGCATCTTTCAAAACGGAGATGGATTCGATGAGGTTGGCATCGATGTCATCGATCGATCCGGCCACGCCGTCGATGATCACCAGCGGGTTGTTGCTGGAACCGCCGAAGGAGTTCATCCCGCGGATGCTGATGTGCCCGGCATCGCCACCCGGCGAGCCGGTCTGCGAAGTCACCGTTACCCCGGGGGCAAGCCCCTGCAGGGCGTTGGAAGTGGATACGTTGGGCCGTCTTTCGATCTGGTCGTTGCTGATCACGGAAACCGAGCCGGTCAGATTGCCCTTTTTCTGGGTGCCGTAGCCGACCACCACTACGGTGTTCAGTCCGGCCACATCACGTTCCAGCGCCACATTGAGCGTGGTGCTGCCACGAAGCGGTACTTCTTTCGGCACATAGCCCACACTTGAAAAAAGCAGGGCATCGGTGGAAGAGGGAACATTGAGGGAATAAGTGCCTTTTTCACCGCTGACGGTCCCTCCTCCTGAAATTTTCAGTCCGACGCTGATGCCCTGGAGGGCCTGGCCTTTGTCGTCGGTGATCTTTCCGGTGATGGTTTTTGTTTGTGCGGAGGCAGAGAAGAAGGAGAAGAGCGCGAGCAGGCAAAAGAGCCAGTGGCTGGCCGGCCTGCCGGCCTTGCTGTGCCGCCGGCCGGCAGAGCAGTTGATCATTTTCATAACAGCTTAGTTTTTGTATTTCTAACTTACCAGTACCATCGATCTGTATTTGTTTGGTTTCAAATGACTAAAAAACGGATCGATATTCTGCAAATAACCGTTCCGTATGTAAACAAATTGTTACCGCCATGTAAACAAATCATTACCGAATGGGTTCCCGGAAAGAGCAAACGTTGTTGTCAGGATCAAAAACAGGTAACAAAGCCGATCTGTTTTATCACCTGAGCGGACCAAATGTAATATAATTTAACATTATTAAACAAAATGAAATAAAAAACAAGCTTTTTAAGCACCAACCTGTCTGTTTACCCTTTTTCAATGCGTTCTCCCTTAAACTTCTTTTAAGTATTGCCAACCCCGGAAATTGCGACAAATTTGCCAAACAAAACTGCGTGCATGAAAACGATCACCGACAGACATCAGTTCATACTCAGGAAACTGAGTGAAAAAGGAAAGGTCAGCATTCCGCAGCTGATGGATGAAATGCAGGTGAGCGGTGTAACCATCCGGAAGGATCTGAAACTGCTGGAAGAAAAAAAACTGCTTTTCCGTACCCGCGGCGGCGGTTCCATCGACAACCCGTACGCCATCGAGCGGCCGATCAACGAGAAAGAGTTTATCCGGTCGGACGAGAAAAAAAAGATCGCCAAAGCGGCCCTGCAGCTGATCGGCCAGAACGACTCTATCATCATCGCATCGGGCACCACGGTGTTCGAAGTGGCCCGGCAGCTTCACACCGAGAAAAGGATCATCGTGATCACGCCGGCCCTGAAAGTGGCCCTGGAGCTGAGCAACCGGCCCAACGTGGAAGTGCTGCAGCTGGGCGGACTCGTTCACCACAGTTCTTCCTCCACGGCAGGCTCGTTCGCCGAAAAGATCCTGGAAGAGCTGTATTGCGGCGTGCTTTTCCTGGGCGTGGACGGCATCGACCTGGAGCACGGACTGACCATCACGAACATCGTGGAGACGAGCCTGAACCAGAAAATGATCGGCCTGGCACAAACGGTGGTGGTGCTGGCCGACAGCTCCAAGTTCGACCGGCGCGGGCTGGGCAAGATCTGCAACCTCGACCAGGTCGATTATATCATCACCGATGAAAATGTGAGCGCTGAAACGGTGAGCAAGATCGAGAAGACCGGCGTGAAAGTGATTACAGCGTCGTAAACTCTGCACATAGAGGATGGAATCACCAGGAGGATCGCCGGAAATGCCCTTTCCCGAACCCCGAAACCACCCCGGTTTTCAGTTCACATTTTTTATTGTTCCCGCTGCAACAGTCCTCTCCGTTTTGTGGTCATTCTGATAAACCCGCACATGAAGAAAAGAATGGCCCTGCTCCTTTCCTTGTTTTGCCTGCTGGGCGTCACCACTTACTCCCAGAAAACGGAACTCCATGTAAACGCCTACAGCGGCCTGTTTTTCTTTCGCGGTAGCGGCTCTACTTCTTCCGCCACTGTTTTCAGCAACGATACTTTTATATACAGCAGCGACAAGCCCTTTGGAAGAAAGTCTGCTTACGCCTACGCTATCGAACTGCAGTTGCAGCGGGTATCTGCCAGGAAACACCTGTATGGCGTGGGTATGAGCTGGGAAGAACTAAAAAGCGAAACACCGGTCGGCTACTACACCGGCGGAGACCTGCCAAATCAGGGACCGCGGCCCGCTACAGGACCGCACAGGGATAAGATCACCATCGGCACTGCCTTCCTGAACATCAATCCCTACATCGGTCAAAGATTTGTGGCGGGGCGGTTTATAGTGGACCTGCAGGCGGGCATCGACCTGTCGGTTTGCACCAAAGTGCAGGAATCGGCCTTCCGCTATGCTGCTGCAGATTCCAAATATGTACCTTATTACCAGATCAACAGAAAAAAGCCCTTTATGGATTTCGGTCCGCGGATGCAGGTGAATGCCTCTTATAACCGTATCGGTCTCATTGCAGGCTACTCCCTGGGCCTTACCAATTTCCGCGGCAGCCAGCCGGCGACCAGCAACGCAGCCTGCACCAACTTCCTGCGCTTTGGATTGAGCTACCGGATAAAGTGATGAGGGGGTTTCCTGAAGCAACAGATAGCATCTGCTCCATGCAAAGAAGCCGCGTGCCGGTGGGCATCCCGGATACCTAACCCCGGTTGCTGCTGAACCAAAAGCATGATTTAAATAGTAAAAATTGAAGAGTAGTGTAACCATCCTTTTGTCATTCCAGCAAGGGTGCGGCATGCATTTGCAAAAGAGGTCACTCTGCGCGCCTGAGGTGAAATCGCCGAAGAGCAGCAGGACTGATAAAACCGCGGGGAGCAACCCGGGCATCATTCTGCAATAGCAGTTTCCCCGCTCCGAAAAGATCGCAGCGCAAACAGGCACACAAGGAAATGGCCCATTAAAATGAAGTCTTCTATTGGTCATCCTTCCCCCAGTCTGACGGCGTTTTGCCCATGTGCAGCTCCAGCACGCCGCCCTTCATGATCTCTTCGTGGCTGATATGGCATTTGTTATACGCCCGGCCGTTCAGGGTGGCACTTTGGATATAAAAATTCTCCGGGCTGTTCTCCACCGCCCTGACCGAGAAACTGCCGCCCTTGCTGTAGGCCTTGTTCAGCATGATCTTCACTGAACCGAACACCGGGCTCGTAATCTCGTACCGCGTATCTCCCGGACAAACAGGATGCAGGCCGCTGGCGGCCAGCACGTACCAGGCCGACATCTGGCCAACGTCCTCGTTGCCGACCAGTCCTTCCACCGAATTTTTGTAGGCGCGGTCGCAGATGGCGCGGGTCCATTTCTGGGTAAGCGAAGGAACCCCCAGCCTGTTGAACAGGAAAGGCACATGGTGCACCGGTTCGTTGGCGTGGTTGTAGTAGTCGTTCCACATCATGTTTCCGGGCACTTTCTCAAAGAAGTTTTGCAGGTCACTGACGGCTTTCTCCCGGCCACCCATCAGTTTCACCATGCCGGCCACATCCTGCGGCACGAACCAGCCCTGCTGGTAGGGGTTGCTTTCCACGCAGCCGTAGCCCTGCTTCAGCCTTCCTTCTGCCGGCCACGCCTGCCAGCTGCCGTCATCGAGCCGGGGCCTGAACCACCCTTTTTCCGGATCAAAAATGGTCTTATAATCACCGGCACGCCCCGCATACTTTTCCGCCGCCTCCTTCTTGCCCAGCGCTCCGGCCAGTTGCGACAGGCACCAGTCGAAGTAGGCATATTCCAGCGTCATCGAAATGCTTTTGGGAGTGTAGCCCTTGTCTGTGTTGTCGAATTTTTTGATGGATCCGAGGGAAAGCGTATAGGCTTTTTCCGCATCAAAATTCCGGATGCCTTTTGCATACGCATCGGCGATCACCGACACGGCCGGATTGCCGATCATGCAGCCGCTGTAGGCATTCAGCAGTTCCCAGCGCTCCAGGTAGTCTTCCCCCTTTTCATCTGCCAGCGTGATGAGTGAATTGATCAAGTCATTCACCAGTGATGGGTGAAGGATGGTTTGCAGCGGCATCTGGCTCCGGAACACATCCCACCCGCTGAAGATCGTCCGCTTCGTGAACCCAGCAGACCGATGCGCTTTGCCATCGCCGCCGGGATAGGTACCGTCCACATCCTGCAGCATGCGGGGATCGATCATGGTATGGTACATGGCCGTATAAAAAACCGTTCTCTGATCCCTGGTTCCTCCTTCGATCTGTATCCGGCTTAACTCGTCGTTCCACAAACGGCGGGCCTTTTCATGCACCTGGTCGAAGTTCCAGCCGGGTATCTCTGCCGCCAGGTTTTTCCTGGCGCCTTCCATGCTCACGAACGAGATCCCGCTTTTCATGAGCACAGGTTCATCGGCGCGTGTCTTGAATTCCGTGTAGAAGCCAAGATGCTTTCCCTCCTGCTTCCTGCCGCCTTTTTCTATTACAGCCTGTGCCACGCGTTGCTGGTAGCGGTCGCTTTCCACCGATTCCCGCTTCCGGCTCCAGTCGTCAGGAATATCCGCCCGCCACACACCGCAATTATGCAAAGGCTTGCTGAACTGTGCCCAGAAATAGACGGTATAGTCCGCATGACCGGCACCGTTGCCCCAGCCGCCGCCATCAGGCGTGCATTTCATCCAGCCGCGGATGGTATTCTCATTCACCACTTCAACAGACTGCAACACCGAGGTGCCCCCGACCCGCCGGGCCAGGTCGATCTGGATGCGCGATCGTTTACCGGCAGGGAACACGAACCGGAGCATGCCGCTGTGCGGCGCGGCGGTCGCCTCCGCTTTGATGTGATGGTCGGTCAGCATCACGGAGTAATACCCGGCAGAAGCTTTCTCGGAGCTTTTGTCGTACCCAGACCGGTAACCGCTTCCGGGCGTGTTTGCATTGCCGGCCGAAGTTTTGAGCGGACCGGCCGCGGGCATCACCAGAAAATTGCCCAAATCGCCGTACCAGCCGACGCCGCTCATTTGCGTGAAGGCAAATCCCTCGATGCTTGTATGCTCGTAGCTGTACCCCGATCCATTGTCGCCGCCGGTGATGGTGTTCGGGCTCACCTGCACCATGCCATACGGCGTGGCCGCCCCCGGAAATGTTTTGCCCAATCCATGATAGATGCCCGCGGCACCTACGCTGGTACTGGCTCCGATGAAAGGGTTTACATAGCCGGCCGGCTGCTGTGCAAAGGCAGAAGCTGAACTAAAAAGCATGGCGCAAAAAGCAAACAAGGGGCTGCGATTCATATTGCAAGTTTAGCGGCTCTTCCTCACAACGCCAATTTCTCCCGCAGCTCCTCCAGTTCCCTTTTCCGCGATTTGTAGATAGTATGCTCCCACCCCGATGCATAGCCGGTGAGCACGAAGAACACGAGCACACTGCCTGCCAGCCAGAGCGGTTTCCCTTCCTTCCAAAAACCAAGCAGAATAAAAACTCCGATGGGAAGGATGTTCCATCGCATCAACCGGGAAAAATTAACCTGGTATGCGGCGACGGAAATGGCGTGATCGAGACTGCCCTGCATCGAACGGTCGAATTGACGGCTCCCCTTGATCCTGCGCACCCTGCCCAGCAGCAAGTACAAACCGGTCAGCAGCATCCAGCCCGAAAGCGCGTACATGAATCCATCCTGTTTTCCGCCAAAAAAGTTGATCGCGAAAATAAAGCAGCCGGCCCCGGTGTTCACGATGATGCCGAGCAGCTCGCTGATATGCGTTATGCGCCGGCCCTGTTTCATTTTGGCCACAATGCGCCGGTGCAGCGCTTCTTCACTGTAACCAAAGGCGGCTGCTTCATTCTGTGTATCCCAGATCTTTTTCATGTCACTGAATTCCATGACGGGTCTTTTTTGATTGTGTGATAAGATGTTTTTTGATGCGGTTGATCTTTACGCCGACATTGGATTCGGAGATGCCCAGGATGGAGGCCATTTCGCGGTAGCTGAAATCATCGAGCAGCAGGAGGGTCAGCGAACGGTCGATCTCGTTGAGCCGGTGGATCTCCTGGTACAGCCACGCCAGTCTTTCATCCACCGGGCAGCTGCTTTCCGCGAGCAACGGCTCCATCCCTTCAAGCGCTTGGGTACGGGTCTGCATGCGCTCTTTTCTGCTCCAGCTGATTGCCCTGTTCAGCGCTACGCGGTACATCCAGGTCACCACTGAGCTTTCCTTCCTGAAGGCCGGTATGGACCGCCATATCTGCAGCGTGATCTCCTGGAACAGATCGTTGCGGTCGGCTGTATTGAACGCATACGCCCGCACCACTTTAAAGATGAGCGCCCGGTGATGCCGCAGCCAGTCTGCAAAAATTTCCCTTTGTTCGGTTTCTGTCACGTTCACACCAATTTACTTAACTAGTCTCTTCCCATGCCTGTTTTCTTACAACATTCCCTGCTCCTTTGCCATGGCCGTGCAGGCTCACCTGCTGCGAAGCGTAATGCCGCAGCTTCTATCTTTGCAGCTTACCTATCTAAACAGACCATATGAAATCATGGATCATCTCCACCTGCTTTGCCCTGCTCTCCCTTTACTCGCATGCACAAGGCGCCAGCCCGCGGGAGCCCCGGAAGAACGTTCCGCTTGATTCTATCGTGATGAGCGATCCCTTCATCCTGGCAGATGCCAGAACCCACCTCTACTACATGACCGGAACGGGCGGCATGCTCTGGAAAAGCGCCGACCTGAAATTCTGGGACGGCCCCTACAAGGTCGCAGATACAGACCCAGACTCGTGGATGGGCCCGCGACCCATGATCTGGGCCGCCGAGATCCATCCGTACAAAGACAAATACTACTACTTCGCCACCTTTACCAACCGGGCCGTAAAGATCGACAGCGTCCGCGGAAACCGCATCGAGCGACGCGCTTCCCATATACTGGTGAGCGACAAGCCCGACGGGCCTTACAGGCCGATGAAAGATTCCATCTACCTGCCTGCGAACAAGCCTACGCTCGACGGAACCTTCTGGATCGACAAAGACGGCAAGCCCTACATGATCTATTGCTATGAGTGGCTCCAGAACTGGAACGGCACCATCGAAAAGATCGAGCTGAAGCCCGACCTGAGCGGCAGCATCGGCACCGGCAAAGTGCTGTTCCGCGCCAGCGACGCTCCCTGGAGCCGGGAGAAAGACGAGACCGGAAAAGACCGTCCCAACAAAGTCACCGACGGGCCCTACCTGTTCCGCACCGGAACGGGCCGGCTCGGCATGATCTGGACAAGCTGGATATACGACGTGTACACCCAGGGCGTGGCCTACTCGCAAAGCGGCACGCTCGACGGCCCCTGGAACCAGGAGAAAGACCCCATCACACCACCCAACTACGGTCATGGCATGCTGTTTCATACGCTGGATGGCAAACTGCTGATGTCGATCCACAGCCACACAAACCAGAACGGCCGCTACCTGCGCCGCCCCTGCTTCTTCGAAGTAGACCTGTCGGGAGACAAGCTGGTTGTTGGCAAGCGGTATGTACCTTGATACGGTGTGGGGTCTTCTTTTTTGTGCCCAAAAAAGAAGCAAAAAAGGCTTGGCTTTTGAAATGGGGCTAAAATTTACTGCATTGCGCGGGCAACGGACATGGTTTTATTCGACGGTAGTAGGGGTTTGGGCCTTTGCATGGAGGGGCAGTGGAATAAAGCCAGGCGTGTCCGTTGCACCAAATAGCCGCCTGCGGCAGGCCATTTGGTCTCGCTCCATTCCGTAAATTTCTTCACGCCCCATTTCAAAGGCCGGGGGAGAAGAGAGAGGAAGAATACGAAGGGAAGAAGGCTGCCGCGAGGCTTCGGGGCTGCCCGCTCTCAAATCCCCTCCGCGGGAGGGTAGGGGTGGGTTAAAGCAGTGCCTGCAGCAGGTTTGCAGCCCTTGCACCTCCAACCCCTTCGTCACCAGCACCTCCAAAAAACTTGTCATCCTCGCCAGGCGCAAACACGCGCTGGCGATCAATGCATGTTGCTGCGCCTGAGCGGGGATCTAAGCGGGGAATCGATGTCTTTTGTCTGAAGCAGAATTAGCCTGATTAAATGATTGCCCTGATAAGCAATGATCAATTGCCAACCCCTTCCCCGCCAGGCGTGCCAGCATCATCAAGGCACCCGTGGCACAACGTCGGCCGCAAAGGCAGTTCGTTCAATAGATGAAGTTTGGAGATCAGCATGCTTCAATCCCTTGATCCTGGTTCAGACAAAACCTTTATCTTGCCTGGCACACCGAACCGCGGGCCGGTTCGCCATTCAAACAACCTGTATGCGCTTTTTCATTCCTGTCTTGTTTCTGTTCATGTTGCAGCTGAAGGCTTTTGGGCAGAAGATCTCTTATACCGTGCCGGGGGGATTGGAAAACAAGATCAGTCCGGAGGCGTACAGGACCCTGGTCGACACGTCCGTTTCCATTGTTGTAAAACACTACCGGATCGATTACGTGGAGGATGGCACCATTCAGCTTGAGAGCGGACAGAACCTGCAGGCGTTTAACCTGAACCCGCTGATCATCGGGTATGTAATGACTGCCGACAAAACCCAATGGGTTCGTATGATACATGATCACTTCGACCGGATCATCCTATCTGCCAACAAACCCAAACAGCAGCCAGACACGCAGAACCCATAGCGGGAAACTGCAAATCCACCTTCCGGCACCTTCCTACCAGATCCTCACGCGCTTCTCCGGATCGATCCACATCGGATCACCCTGTTTGATATGAAAGGCTGTGTAAAAATCATCCACATCCGCAAAGGGCGCGTTCACGCGGAGAAAGGCCGGTGAATGCACATCTGTCATTACCTGGTTGGCAAGCGCCTCGTCGCGTGTCTGTGTAAGCCAGCCGAGGGCATAGCCCAGGAAAAAGCGCTGCAGCGGCGTGAGCCCGTTGATGCTTTTGCCTTCCTTGTATTGATCTGTTTTTTTAAATGCATCGAGTCCGAGCACGATGCCACCGAGGTCGGCGATGTTTTCACCGAGCGTGGCCTTGCCGTTCACATGGAGGCTGTCGAGCACCGTGTAGCCGTTGAACTGCTCCACCAGCTTTGTGGCGCGGCGGGTGAAGTTGGTGGAGTCTTCGGGGGTCCACCAGCTTTTCAGGTTGCCCTGCGCATCGAATTGCCGCCCCTGGTCGTCGAAGCCGTGCGTGATCTCATGGCCGATGGTGGAGGCGGCCGCGTATCCATACACCACCGCATCATCCACCTGCTCGTCTGTTACGCCCGGTATCATGAACTGGGCCGCCGGCAGCGTGATCTCGTTGTTCGAGGGACTGTAGCTGGCGTTGTAGGTCTGCGGCGTCATGCCCCATTCGGCGTGGTTCACGGGTTTGCCCAGGCGGTGGATGTTCTCCATATATTGCCAGTGCCGCCCGTTCAGCACGTTCACGGCATAGGGCCCGCGCCCTACCTGCAGCGCGGCATAGTTGCGCCAGGTATCCGGATAGCCTACTTTCGGCCGGATGGCATTCAGTTTCTGCAGCGCCCGCTGCTTGGTCTCCGCGCTCATCCAGTCGAGCCCCGCTATATGTTCGCGGTACGATTGCCGGATGGCTTCCACCATGCCGAGATAACGTTTCTTGGCGGCGGGCGTAAAATATTCCTTTACGAAGAGCTGTCCCAGCAGCTCGCCCATCAGTCCGTTCTCCACGTCGAGCACCCGCTTCCAGCGCGGCAGCTGTTCTTTCCTGCCCGAAAGCACGGTGCCGGTGAAACGGAAGTTCTCCTCTTCCAGGCTTTTATTCAGATAGGGCGCATATGCCTGCACGAGCTTCCATTGCAGGTAGGCTTTCCAGGCGCTGACCGGAAAATCTTTCAGGGCCTTGCTCACCGCCCGGTAGTATTCGGGCTGCCCTACGATCACGGTGTCAACGGCCTGCAGCCCCATTTCCGGCAGCAGTGTGGCCCAGTTGATGCCCGGCGTGAGGCGGCTGAAGCCGGCCACGGTCATCTTGTTGTAGTTGCGGTACGGATCGCGCATGGCTTCCAGGGCGCGACTGCTGTCGGCCAGCGCTTTTTCAAGCCGGAACACGGAAGCTGCCGCCGCGGTATCGTGCAGGCCCGACAGCGCGAGCATGGCAGGCACATGCCTGTTCGCGTATTCTTCGCGGATGCGGGTGGTGCGCGCATCGGATTTGAAATAGTAATCCCGGTTGGGCAGTCCCAGCCCAGCCTGGCGGAACTGAAGGATCATCTTCACGCTGTTCTTGGCATCCTGTCCTACCCCGCTGCCGATGAAATTGCGTACACCGATGGTGGTGAAGTAAGCCGCTACATCGAGCACATCCTGCGCCGACTTTATACGGCTGATGCGGTCGAGCTGGGGCCGGATGGCTTCCAGGCCGGTTTTCTCGATGGCCGCCGTATCGAGCCCGCTGGAATAAAAATCGCCGATCTGCTGGCTGCCCGTGCCTTTCGCGGCATGTGCCGCCTCCGCATCCTCATTGATCTTGCGGAGCCTTTCCCGCAGGTCTTCTCCCACCACATTGCCGATGCCCCAGCCCGAATACGCGGGCGGAATGGGGTTGCGTTTAAGCCACCCGCCGTTGGCATACCGGAAAAAATTGTCGCCCGGCCTGATGGTGGTATCGAGGTTCTGGTAAACGGGGTCATTGTCTTTCCGGATCTGGGCCTGTGTGGAGAGTGCCAGTACCAGCAGCAAGACCGTGGAGGAACAGCTTCTTTTACTCATAAGAGATACAGTCATTTTTGTGGCAACAATATACGCGAAATCCGGATGGATGCGTGCGGGACCAGGGATCATAAAAACAGAACAGTCTGCAGTATACAAGTGGTGTTTGTATATTGCAGACCGTTCTGCTGTCTTCTATGCTGATTGCAATAAGATCCCTCTTCTTCGACGAGGCAGCATTTACTGCAGCATCACGCTGACCTGATCTGTATCACCGATCCTCACCAGGTACATGCCGGCGCCGGGATGCTGGTCGAGTGTGAGTTTGATCAGCCCGTTCTTCACCGGCAGCATCTTGTTGAAAACGATCTTGCCCGAATAGTTGTAGATCCTCACGGGCTTGAGGGCAGATTCATTGGTGCCCAGATCGATGTTCAGCTCTGCATGGGCCGGGTTGGGATATACCTGGATGGATGTTTTGCCGGGCACCACATTGATGGCCCTGATGCCGAGGATGGATTCGCGTCCGTCGAGGTCTTCCTGCACGAGGCGGTAATAGTTCATCCCTTTGAAAGGCTTCGGATCGGTGTAGGTGTACTCCGAGTTTCCGTTGAAGGTGCCTCTTCCGGCGAGGGTAGCGATCGTTGTAAACACGCGCCCGTCCTGGCTTCTTTCTACCCGGTACTGTTTGTTGTTCAGTTCCTGGCCGGTGCTCCAGCGCAGGATGACTTCGCCGGCGGGCCGGAGTGCCGCCTGGTAGCTCATGAGGCTCAGGGGCAACGGCGCGTTCACGCCGCAGTTGGAAGCGTCGTCGCCTTTGTCGGTAAACATGGCGTTCGACGTGGTGATAAGCAGCTTGTCGAACTTGGCCCCGTCTTCACGGTATGCCACGGTAAATGTGTGCGGGCCCACCGTAAGGGCGCCGCTCACCAGTTTCAGCCATTGCCAGCCGGTGGTACCCAGTCCGTTCACGGTAGCGAAAGTACCGTTGTCGATCTTGATCCAGTAGCTGTCGTCATCGGCGGTCGGACAGTTCAGGCGTGCATTGAAATTGTAGGTGGCCGCGCTGTCGATGTTGAAGGAGAACACCACACTTCCGTCGGCACCTGCCGGCGCGGTGGCGGTGCTGTTCAGGCCGCTTTTAACGACCACATAAGTTCCGGCAGAGGCAGCAGTATCAGCCAGCTTATCCCAGCTGGCTCCTACGATCCCGCATTCCGCTTCGAGCCAGATCCTTTTGCCCAGTGGTTCCGGAGGCGCGACGGGCAGAACAGGGTTGCCGGTTCCCCACCACTGGTACCAGCGCTGGTAGTCGAGCTGAGGGAAAGGGTTCACGGTAATAGTATCTGTGTTCACGGCTGTATTTCCCGCCAAAAACTTGTCTACAAATGCCTGCATCGCAGGCACCTGGGTATCAGGCACGGCACAATGGTTGTGTCCGCCATCGATGTAAAAGCCGAACCTGTCTGAAATGCCGAAGGTCTTGTACACTTCCTTCGTAGCCCGGGCAGACACATAGGCGGCCTTGTTGGAAAGCCAGGTAAAATCGGTGTTGCCGGTCATCAGCAGGGCCCGGGGCGCTATCATCGCCATCAGTTCATGGTGGTCTTCCGGGAGCTTGTATACATTGTCGGCGGCAAACAGTCTCATGCTGTCGCGAAACCAGGTATAGTCGGTGTTATCGATCTTTTCCACGCTGCCGTTGGGTTCGATGTTATGCGATACACGCCAGGCCGGAGCGCCGCCCCCGCCCGATTCCTGGGCAATGGTGAGCGCGATGCGCTCATCGAAGGCGCCTGCAAACAGGGCCATCTTGCCCGCGTACGAGCATCCGGTGACGCCTATATGGTTCAGATCAACCGGCAGGCTTCCCTGCACCAGTTCCAGTCCGTCGATGATGCGGCTGACGCCCCATGACCAGGCACTGTATTGCCCGGCATTCACCAGGTTCTGGTCGGGATAAAGCTGGTAGTACGGATCGGTAAGCTGCGGGTTGCCATAGGTGGTTACGTTGTTGTGGTTGAAGGTGATGCGGGCGATGTTGCGGCCGGTGAACACGGTTGCCGGAACGCTGCCCGACGGACTGTTCATCCCGATCACTGCAGCATAGGGACCACTCCCAGTGGGGCGGTATACCTGGGAGGTCAGGGTAAGGGTTTTGCCATTTTTGGTAACAAAGACCCGGAGCGTATCGGGTGTAGTGGCAGCGCCTGTTGTAGGGATGAAGACAGCCGTGATGGAATCGGGCCGCGGAGGTTTGGTGCCGATCTCATAATTTTCTATCTGTGCTTTTATTTCATTGCGCCGGCATTCCCAGTCGCTGAAGCTGGTGGTGCGGCCGTTCCCGTTGGCCCACAGGAAGGGATCGGGCAGGGGCTGGATCACGGGCAGCTGGCTGAGTGGAAGCAGGGGGGGCGCCGTGCAGGAAGAGCCGGTATTTTCGGCCCGGTAAACCAGCGGCAGCTGGGCAAGCAATCCAGGGCAGATAAAGCCCAGGAGAAAAACCGCAATTGTAATTTTTGTTCTCATTTTTTTCATTTAGTGGTTAATAAAAAAGGTTCGTTGAAGTGATCCCGATAAAAGTTAAGTATGTGGGTAGATACTGTGCATAACCGGAAGAGCGCGCCGACGGATGGGTTGGGGGATGCGAACGGTCTGCGGAACAATAAACAAGATCCCGGGGGTCAGGACAAACAAAATTTTTCAATCGGTTACATTTTACCCTTTGCAATGGAACTGCATTTTCACAAGGGTGAAAGTTACCGATGATCTACTTTTAATTTATTTATCATCAGCCTTTTAAGAAGATCTCACTCTACAGGCAGGCCTGGAGGCCGATTTGCAGGATCGCATCATGAAAATCGTTCCTTTCAACCCGGATGTTCACCGCGCCTGCAGACAGGTGCTCGATGAGGCTGGCTGCCCGGACTGTGCAGCAAGTAGATGGGAACAGGTGAAATAAAAAGGCTTGAGACCAGTGAAAGCAGGCAGGGACGCACATTCGGAGAATGTACAGGTGCAGCGGAATCTTTCTGATTCATAAGACATGCAGTTTTTGGCAATCATTATTAAAGATGATCTGGAGAGAAAGGAATTGGATTCGGGCAATCAGCTGTTGCGGAGATAAATGTAGGGAAGATTTCAATTACTGCAATCGGTTGCAAATAAATTTTATAAAAAATAGTTTTGCTTACGGCGCTGATGAATCAGCGCCGTAAGCAAAAGGTGAAGTTTGATTCGTTTAAACCGCGATTCATGGTCCGCCTTTGTTCTTCAACACCATCACTGCCCCTCCGCCACTGCTTACCTCAATTGTAATCACGTCTTTCCTGGTCAGGTTTACAGATTCCTTGACAAGGTGATCGGGATCTGAGGCAACATCAGGGGCATCTTTGTAAATCTCGGTGTGGTATTGTCCGGCAGCCAAAAATCCGAGCGGGATCCTGATTTCCCTGGCTTCGTGGTTGTTGATCATGCCGACGTACCAGTCCCTGTTCTTTCTTCTTGCCACCACGATGTATCTGCCTGGCTGCGCATCCAGCACTTTTATTTCATCCCAGGTGGTTGGCACCTGCCTGATGAACTCAAAGCCAGGCTGTCCTTCGTATGCGGCCGGATAGTCGCATACCATTTGCAGGTAGTTCTCCAGCACTGCATACATGGCCAGCATGTGGCAGCGGGTACCCAGCACCAGCGGCCGGGTATACTGCGTGATGAAGGAATCGGGCTGCACTGCCCGGAAGCCCCCGAGATGATAATCGGTGGAACCGGCGAGCATACGGGTAAATGGTATGTTTACGTCGTCATCCGGAGAAAGACCATGCGGTTCCCATTTGTCTACCTCATAGTTTCTTGTTCCTTCCCGCGTGAATTCGTTGGGATATGTTCTATTCAGGCCCGTGGGTTTATAGGCTCCGTGAAACTGTATGTGCAGGTGATGCGCAGCTGCTTTTTGCAGGATCTCCGTCTGGATGTTCACCATTTGCTGGTCGTCGCGATCCATAAAATCGACCATCATCCCTTTAATGCCCCATTTTTCAAACAGCGTGAATGCGGTGTCGAGCCTGGGATACAGGGCCGCCCAGTGTACCCATACCCGGATGCCCACCCCTTTCGCACGGGCATAATCGCAGATCCGTTGCATATCGAGCCCGGGCACGGGCGTGGTTACGTCTGAATGCGGCC
This sequence comes from Chitinophagaceae bacterium, assembly GCA_965200945.1. Classification (GTDB taxonomy): domain Bacteria; phylum Bacteroidota; class Bacteroidia; order Chitinophagales; family Chitinophagaceae; genus JADCRZ01. Next base: position 5,212,125 of record OZ241749.1, on the reverse strand, counting down.
CCGGCTGGAATCCGATGCCGTCATCCACGTACCACTGATGCAGTCCGTATTCTACCACAGAATGGTATTCGAGCTGGTTTCTCGCGCAGAAATCGATATAATGCTGTGCCGTCACGAAATTGTTGCCCGGTGCATTGAGGGTATCGGGCACTACGTTCCCGTTCCACCAGGGGAAAGTAGTTTTACCGGGCTTTATCCAGCTTACATCCTTTATCGCACAGGGTTCATTGAGTGTGGTTATGATATTGCTTTCCAGGAGCGCCCCTACCCGGTCACTGATCAGCAATACGCGCCAGGGACTTCTGTGCGGCAGCACGGCCTTCACTTTTATCTCCGGCTCGTGCGGCCAGGGCGACAGCCGGCTGCACAGCACACCGCTGTGCCTCGACAGATACATGCCGGCATAATCCAGCAGCGAGGCCTCGGTAATGGCCATATACGCACCGGGAAACTCAAACAGGGCCGGCATATCGAGCAAAGTATCTTCCCTTACCTCGCTGAGGGGCATGGTGCGGTAGATCCCTTCATGGGAAGAAGTGTAACCGGAAAATAAAAGCGCATGTACTAGGGGGTTACCAGACAGCCGGAAACAGGTATTTTCGTCGAGCAGCGTAAAGGAAGACCAGTTTTTTTGCGCAGGAAATACATAGCGGAACGCGATGCCGTCATCAAAAGCCCGGATAATGAAATTGAACTTTTTGTGGGGAGACACCTCCTGCTCGAGCGGGATGGCAACTTCGCGGTACCTGGTATGCACCTTCTTCACTTTACCCACCACCAGTTCATAGTCTTCCGTTGTGTCACGGAAAACAGGTTTTCCCAACCGCAGGTTGTGCAGAAGATCGGCATCCGTAAAGCGCAGACCGACCTCGGAATAATCAACCAGCGTTTTTCCTTTATAGGTTATGCGGTAAGTAGCCGTTTTATTCTCCAGCCGGAACATGCAAACCAGCTGATCGCCGGGTGAAGTAATGCGGATAGTTTTTTGTGCACGGAGATGCAGCACAGGCATGAGCATGAGCAGGGCTAAAAGCCTGGTAAGATATTTCATAAAAATGGTTGTAATGGAAGATATCTCATATTTTGCAGAGCGACTCGCCTGTATAATGACCACTGCGTTTCAGCGTAAGGCCTTGGCCGTGTACATTCTTATGCTGTCGATCTCCGGCTGGTGGTAAGGAGAGAAATCGGGTCTGTACAGGTCATGCTGCCACACCGGCGACAGCGGATCTCCGGGCCGGTGCCCCCAGGGGAGGTCAGTCTGTGTTTTTCCGTTCACCAGTCCCCACAACATGCAGCCTACTTTCTCCTGGTAAAAAACGGGCAGGTTATCTGCGATCACGGAGCGGTTGGGACGGTTCATCCATTCGGTACAAATGACGGGGCGGTTGTATCTTTTCAGTTCATCGATCTGCCGCTGCAATGATTCCCTGTTACCATAATTATGAAAAGAAATGATATCGGAACCGGCTAGTACAATATCATTCAGCCGCTGGTTATTATTCCATACGTCAACACTGACAGGTTGTGCCGGGTTCACTTTGCGTGCCCATGCGATCACTTTCTTCAGCAATGGAAAACTCGCCGTGCCGAGCCCGCCGTTGGTGGGCTCGTTGTACAGATCCCAGAAAAGTATGCGTGGATCATTCCTGAACCGCATCATTACGGCCGTCACATAACGCTCCAGCTTCGGGTGCGTGCTTTCATCCACCACCATGCTATGCCCCGGGCTGGGCGACCAGTCCCACGCATACCATCCTTTCAGCGGCTCCTGTTGTTTGCCCACTTTGGGTTCAAACGTGATCCCGAACACGCAATCGTCAAAAAGCGCCGGTACGAACCTGATCTTATGCCTGGCACAGATGCCCATGAAAGTATCGAGTGTGCGTAAAAAATAAGCCGGATCATCGGCATACACGGCGTACTGCAATACGGCGCGGAGAACATTCATGCCCAAGGCCTCTGCAAGCGACAATTCCCTGTCGATGGCTTTGGGGTCGAACGTTGTTTTATCCCACATCGCCGTATAGTTGATGGCGTAAGCGGGTATGTAATTAAAGCCGCAGGGCCAGGGTTGTTCAGCATACCAGTCCCGGGCTTTCTGCTGCGGCCAGCGCAGGGTAGTATCCTGCGCCGTGATTGAACCGGTGAGCGCGAAAACCAAAAATGCAGACCAGGCAAGAACCTTTTTCTTCATCGTACTTACCAATAAGGATTTCAGAAAACCGTTGAAAGCAAAATAAGTTCAACCGGGTAATACCAGCGGGTTCAGCGCGGAGGCTGCTTTCTGGCCGGGTTGCAGGCTGCCGAGCCAGCGGTTGCGGTCGGCTTCCTGGTGTTTGTTTTGGGGATCGGTGATGGTAGCCCCGTCGGCGAAATAGATGATCGTCATCACTTCGCGGGTGGTGGTGGATTGATTGCCGGGAGCGGTATGCAACGTCCAGCCGTAGTGCCAGGTGGCGTCGCCGGCCTGCATGGTTTTGGCGCGACTGATCCCGAGTCCTTTTTCCTGTACGAATTTTTCCAGCAGGGCGTCCGATTCGTCGCTGATGGCGATGTTCTCTACAAAGCCTGCCTGTTGCGAGCCGGAGGCAAACGTGAGCATGCCCATGTCTTCATCGATATCGATCAGCGGCATCCACATGGTGACGGTGTTGTTGGTGCTGAGGGGCCAGTAGTACTGGTCCTGATGCCAGGGTGTATGCCCGCCGCCCGACTCCTTGTACAAAGCCTGGTCGTGGTAGATGCGCACATTACCGACTCCCAGCAGGTCGGCGGCGATCTGGCCAAAGCGTCTGGCGAGCGTGAACTTCTTCACGTCTTCATCCACTTCCCACAAATTCATGATCTGCAAAAAGGCCTTTCCATAGGTGTCGCGCTCCTGCAGCGCCCGTTTCTCCGTGTTGTACTGGTATGCAGCGCGGTTGATCACATCCTGGTACACCGGTACTTCATCGGGGCGCAGCACCCCCCTGATCAGGGCGTGTCCGTTGCGGCGAAAAGATTCGATCTGTTCCGGATCGATGCGGATGGCGTCGTGCAGGGAAGGCAGGGTCGTAGTATACATGGCAGCATATTTATGATATTGCAAGATAGCCGGAATATTTAATGACCGGAAAGATGATATATGTTCACGAAAGTTACTTTTCGATAAAATCGCTGATAGACATGGTTTGCATTCCGGAAAGATTGCACCCCCTGAAAACAGCACCGGATAAATTGCCGGAAGCAAAGTTGGCTTCATGAAGATATGCCCTGATGTATGGAGCGCGATAGATGCGAGAGGAAAGAAGGCGGGTAAAAAAGGACAGAACACCTGGCCGGTAGACCTGCCGATGAAAGGTGATGTATACGTGACAGACCATATTGACGCACATTGGAACGGACCAGCGACCGGCGACATGTTCGCATAAAAAGCGGCCGGCATTGCAATGCCGGCCGTCTTTTTATACGTCTCTTTCTGCCGTGCTTCCGGATCATGTGTGCGTCACGCGATAGATCACGCCGTTGGTATCGTCGGACACCAGCAGTGAACCGTCGGTATGGACTGCCACGCCTACCGGCCGGCCAAACTCCGATTTGTTATTGTTCAGCAGGAACCCGGTAAGAAAATCATCGAACCGTACGGGCTTGCCGTTTTCGAAATGCACGCGGACCACTTTGTAGCCCACCGGACTGCTCCTGTTCCACGAACCCCGCATGGCCACGAACGCATCGTTTTTATATTCGGCAGGGAACTTCGCAGCCGTATAAAAAGCCATCTGCATGGGTGCGGAATGGGCCTGGTAGGTCAGCGAAGGCAGCGTGCTCAGCTTCAGCAGTTGCTGGTAGGTTGTGTCGCCTGTGGGACGTGGCTGGGGATTGTATTTCCCGTTGCCGTAGATATAAGGCCAGCCGTAGCTGGCGTTCTGCTTTATCTGGTTCAGCTCTTCCTGCTGGTCGTTGTCGCCCAGCCAGTCGATGCCATGGTCCATGCCCCACATTTCGCCTGTGGTAGGGTGCCATCCAAAACCGATGGTGTTGCGCAAGCCCTTTGCATATACGACCATGTTGCTTCCGTCTTCATTTGCCTGCACGATGGTGGCGTTCATGGTATTGGGCTCTGCACAGGCATTGCAGGTGCTGCCCACGGTGATATACATTTTGTTATCCGGGCCAAAGGCCAATGTTCGGTTGGGGTGCTGACCGCCATCCGGCAGGTTGCTGATGATCATTTTGGGCTGGCCCAGTGATCCGTCGGCGTTTATATCGGCGGTATAGATTTCCCGTACCCCCGTCAGGTACATCTTGTTGTTGCGGATAAACAGGCCATGCGCCTGTTTGATGGTAGCCACCGTTTGTTTCGAATCCGAGACGCCGTCACCGTTTGTGTCTTTGAGCATCATCACCACCCCGGCCTCGCGGTCGGATACATACACATTGCCAGCCGCGCTCACCACCAGGATGCGTGGTTTTCCCAGCCCGTCTGCAAATTTGGCCACCGTAAAGCCAGCCGGCACTTTCAGCTGTTTCACGTTGTCAGCGGAGGCCATGGTCACCGCAGGGTTATAAACATATCCTGCTACCTGCGCCGTGGTGGTGGAATCGTTGGTTTCGGGCACCATCCAGCTCCACAGGTTGTCGTCTTTGCTGCATCCATACACGAGCATACTTGCCGCCGTCAGCAGCGCAAGGGCTCTCATCCAAGGTTTGATCATGTGTGTAAAATTTTTGAGAAATAGATAAGTTTAAGAATGAAGTACTGGTTACAATTCACGGGCCACGGGGCGGAGGGAGCGCACAGGGAAATTGGCACCGGCATTTATCTCAATGACCCCGTTTCAAACTTCATCAGCGAAGAAGTAAAGTAAAAAGGCAACCTCTTCCCGTTCAGCCGGCTGCCTGGCGGCACTGTCCTTCCGGCGGCAGGACTGCAATAACCGCGTTGTGCTCTACATTTAAAATCCCCCCTATCCCCCTGATCTTCAGCCCTTCTCCCTAAATCCCCCACCAGCCTAGCTTTCAGGGCTATGAGATTCCGAAAACGCCTATTATCTTTAGGCGCCCGAATGGCTTAACCCCAGAAAACCCCTAGATGAATATAAGGACTTTACTCCTCCTGCTGACCCTCTGTGCGCTGTGCCGAACGGCGGCTGCACAGTACTGCCCGCCCAACCTCGATTTCGAGACGGGCACCTTCGACGGATGGCAGTGCTCCACCGGTTCTACCCGCGTGAACGGCGGCAAGAACGAGATCCTCCTCTCCCCTTCCGCCCCTGCCGCAGGCCGGCACGAGATTATTTCAGGGCCCATTACCCTTAAAGATCCCTACGGCGGCTTTCCGCAACTTTGTCCCTACGGCGGCAAATACTCCGTGAAGCTGGGCAACACCGGCACCGGCGCGCAGGCCGAAGGGCTCTCCTATACGTTCCAGGTGCCCAACAGCGTAGACACATTCAGCTTTACCTATTTCTACGCCGTCGTATTCCAGGATCCCATGCACAACGCCTACGAACAACCGCGGTTTTTTGTCACGGCCTACGACGTTGCTACCGGTGAGCTCATCAACTGCGCCTCCTACGACTATATCGCCACCGGCGGCATCCCGGGATTCAAAACTTCCGCCCTCTACCCCGATGTGCTTTACAAGGAATGGTCTCCCGTATCTATCCAGTTTGCCGGACTGGCCAACAAAACCGTTCGACTGGAATTCAAGACAGCCGATTGTACGCTGGGCGGGCATTTTGGATATGCTTATGTGGATGTGAGTTCGGGTTGTTCGAACATTCTGGCTACGGCGCCCTATTGCGCCGAAACCAATTCCATCATCCTGAACGCACCATACGGTTTTCAGTCGTATACCTGGTACAGCCAGGATTACAGCAAGGTGATCGGCAATGCACAGTCCGTCACCCTGAGCCCGCCACCGGCTACCGCGGGCATGTTCCCGGTCGACGTGGTCCCTTACCCGGGCTATGGATGCCGCGATACGGCGTATGCCGTGGTCACACCGCTGCCTGTGCCGCCGCTGCCCGCGGCCGACTCCGAGTATGCCTACTGCCAGTATCAGGGGGCCGGCGTGCTGACAGCCACCGCAGAACCCGGCAACGACCTGCTCTGGTACACAATGGAAGCGGGCGGTATCGGAAGTGCCAATGCGCCGGTGCCCGTTACAACCCGGTCGGGTGTTTTTTACTATTATGTGTCGCAGAAAGTGCTGTTCGGCTGCGAAAGCTTTCGCCGGCGCATACGGGTTACAGTGAGCCCGACCCCCATCGCTGCATTTATTTTCAATACAGACAGGCAGTGCGAGCACGGGAACAAATTCCTGCTTACCAGCACTTCCGCCAACCTCAACGACGCCCAATATACCTGGACACTGGGAGACGGCAAAACGGTCACTTCGCCTGACTCTGTCACTTCGTACACCTATGCCCGTTACGGCACCTACACTGTAAATCTTAAAGTAGAGAATGCACATGCCTGCGTAGCACAGAAGACCAGCCAGGTGACGGTGTATCCCAGTCCGGTGGCCAGTTTCAGCTTCCCTTCGCTGCTCTGTGAAAAGGAAACGCCGGTGTTGCTGAAGGATGTTTCTTCGGTTACCGGCAACAGCCTGAGCCGTATCACCGGCTGGTGGTGGAGCATTGACGGTAAGACCACGTCAACCCAGAACCCGGCTCCATTTATCGCCAACACACCGGGCCGGCTGCCGGTGAAGCTGGTGGTGATGTCGAACCAGGGTTGCCCATCCGATACCAATTTGCAGAACCTCACGGTGCGGTACAGGCCGGCCGCAGCATTCGGCTACGGCCAGCCCCTGTGCAACAACGAAACAGTCCGCTTTACGAACACTTCCAGTCTGCCCGCTGCCGCATCGCCGGAATATGTAAACAAGTGGAGCTGGCAGCTGGACAATACGCCTTATACGTCGAAGGACCTGTCGCTGTACCTTCCGGCAGGCCCGCATACGGTCCGGCTCATCTCCGAATCCAACTGGGGATGCCGTAGCCTGCCGGCCGACAGCGTGCTGACCATATATCCGAAGCCTTATATCCGGCTGGCCATCAGCGATTCGTGCGTGTTCCGGACCATCCGTTACAGTGCAGGCGATTCGTTGAAGACAGTGGCAAAATGGTTGTGGGATTTTGGAACCGGTGCCCGGGAAGGCAGTGCTGTGATGACGAGGTCGTATTCAACGGAAGGCTACCGGCCGGTGGTGCTGGTCGGACAAACAATATACGGGTGCAAGGATACGGTGATCAGGCCGTTCAGGATCTTTGACAACAAGGCCTTTGCCGGAAGGGATACGCTGGCCGCGATGGATGAGCCGGTACAGCTCAATGCGCACGGCGGAGCAGGCGTTGCCTACACCTGGAGCCCTGCCGACGACCTGAACGACGCCACCCTTGAGAACCCGGTGGCAAAGGGAACAGTGAACCGCCTCTACCGGCTCGATGCCCTTACCAGGGAAGGGTGCGACAGTCACAGCCAGATCATGATCACGCGCTACAAGGGCCCCGACATTTATATACCCAATGCCTTTACGCCCAACAAAGACGGTCACAACGACGCGCTGCGTGTGCTGCCCGTCGGCATCCGCCGGTTCGATTATATGGCGGTGTACAACCGCTGGGGCGAGCTGCTCTACAAGACCACAGATTACCGCAACGGATGGGACGGCACCTTCCGCGGCCAGCAGATGGACGCTGGCACCTACGTAGCCATCGCCCAGGCCCTCGACTACAACGGCAAGATCATGGTGAAGAAAACACCGGTCACGCTGATCAGGTGATCTTTTCCAGAAGGGGGTTCGACAATTTAACAATTCCGAAGCTGTGCAAATTTTCACGCGGCGCATCTACCTGCAAACCCGCGCATGAAACCTGTACTCCTGCCCCTTTTGCTGCTGCTGATCGCCTGCAATTTCCCGGCTGCATATCCTGAAAATATGGCCGGCACCCGGCAAGCCGGACTTACACCTGCCACCTACCCGAAAGGATCGTGGCAGTCTTTTTTGCAGCACCTGCCCGTGAAGCCCGGCAAGGTGCTCGATTACCAGGGCAAGCCCATCGACGACCAGGCCAAAGCGGCCCTGATCGTAAATTACGATGTAGGCACCCGCGACCTCCAGCAATGTGCCGACGCGCTGATCCGGCTGCGCGCCGAATACCTGTTCTCGGCAAACCGTTTTACAGAAATCCAGTTTCACTTCACCAGCGGCCAACTCTACGGATTCACCAATTACTGCGATGGGCTGAGAACGATCGGTGAAGGGAACAGGGTCAAGTTCATCCCGTCTTCATATCCGTGTGCACCCACCCACGAAGCGCTGCGTCGCTATCTCGACATCGTGTACAATTATGCCGGCACCATTTCACTGGCCAGAGAATTGCACCCCACCAACCAGCTCAAAGCCGGCACCGTAGTCATACACCCGGGCAGTCCCGGCCACTGCATGATCGTAACAGACGAAGCCACCACGGATGATGGCACCAAACTTTTCAAGCTCACGGAAGGCTTCTCCCCTGCCCAGTCGATCTATCTCCTGCGCAACCCTTCCGATCCCGCGCTCGGTCCCTGGCAACCCATGCCTAACAGCGGACCCATTGCTACCGCCAGCTGCATTTTTTACAGTTACGTGTTGGGAACTTTTGAGTAGTCCGCTCATTTGTCTGAACCTTGAAACAAATCATCGCTTATCAGGCGAATCAAGCTTCAAACTCCCTCCTACCACTCTTCCCTCACGATCTTCACCTCCCCGAGCAAGCCGGCTTGCAGCAGGGGGCGGCCTTCGAGGGTGTAGGGGGCGGTGGTTTGTACGATGCGGCGCGGTTCGGGGAGGCGCTGGTCGCCGGTGAAGCGGTTGGCCCAGGTGTTGGTGACGCAGATTTCCAGTTTGTTATCGCCGGGTTTCAGGGCTTTGGAGATGTTGACACGATAGGGAGCCGTCCACGCAATACCGCAGGACTGACCATTGATAAACACTTCGGCAATATTGGCGACTTCCCCGAGATCGAGCCAGATGGGAGCAGTGCCGGAGGCTGCCGGTGCGGCAAAGGTTTTTGTATAGACGGCCGTGCCGGAATAATAACGGATGGCTGTATCCGGATGCTTGCTCCAGTCGGTGAACTGATCAAAGCGCACCGCTTTTTCGGGGCCGCCCAGCTTGGGATCGAAGTGAACCTGCCAGGGGCCCTGCAGGGTTTGAACGGAGGTCCACTGCGGCCAGTTCTTTCCACCCGAACTGCTTTTGGTTTGCACAGCCGCCGTAAAGATCACGAAAACAGATCCGTTGCGCTCCATATGTACGGGCAACAGGGTGCGACCGCCTTCCACCTTCCAGTCATGCGCCGTTTCGGTCTCTCCGGTAAGCGGATCCCATATCTCGGGCCTTCTTCCCGCCACGCGAAGCGACAGGTTCAGCACCCGCGCCGAATCCAGCTGGTTGGAAATAAAATAGAGGTCGAATCCAGGACCGGTACGGTGCGTCCAGGCAACCTTTCCGGCATCTTCTTTCTGGTCATTTGTTACGAGAAAATCAGGCGGGATACTGAGTGAATTGAAGTTTTGGATCATCTCAGCGGAGCCGGTGAGGATAGAACCTTTGCCATAGGGAACAACCGGGTTTACGGTGCTCCTGACAACAGCCAGTTGATCATGCGGATGCCAGAGACCAGGCTCCCCCTGCATGACTTCTGAACCACGCTCCCGCCAGTTTTGCAAACCCGGAGTTCCTTCAGGCTTGCCACCGAGCCGCACTTTTGCCCCGGCCTTTACCAACGCTTCGATGCGGCTCTCCACTTCCACGCTCATCAGGTTTCCATCCGGCGCCCCCCGGTATGCCCCCGGCACCACCAGCACGCCGTAGCTCGCACCGCCGGGCAGCTCTATCCGCCCGTTGCGTACTTTGCTGAGCCGCAACAGCGCATCCCGGTTATACGAATCATACGCATAGCCATGCAGCGGATCGTTCTCCCAATCTTGCGGAAACGGAGCGTTTGCGGAACTGAAAATCGTTTTAGGCTGCTCGATCAGCGGTTCACCAGCATTGGCAAGCCGCTTCTGTTCGGTGGCTACGCGCTGCGGCCCGAAAAAGCCCGGCAGCACCGGCACCAGGCGGTCGGGCAAGATGGCACGCCGCGGGCTCCCTTCCCCCGTGAACACAGCCACATCGGCCACCGGCCTGCCTTTCTGCAGCAGGGCCTGGCAACGCTGGATATAGCTTATCCATTCACGGCCCGGCCTGAACCAGGTCTGGTCGCGCTGATAGAACAGACCTGTGCGGCCCAGTGTCATGCCCGGCCGGCGATCCGTCCAGGGGTTCTGGCTGAACACATGGAATGCAAACCGGTTGATGCCCAGCGCGAAGTTGCGATCGCCCAGGGCTTTCAGGAGGCCGGGGTGCTCATCCCACGACATATGCAACTCGGTAAAGGATTCCGCCTGGATGATCCTTTTTCCGTAGATATGTGCGCCGGAGATGGCATCCAGCATGTCGTTGGGCTTGTCGTGGGTCGGGCTTCGCAGCCAGAATTCCCCCATGGGCACGTCTACCGTACCGAAATGCAGCATACCGTCGCTCACCATCGTGGGGGCCACGCATTCGGCAACAAAAGTGGCGCCCTTTGCGTGTGCGAGCGCCGCCATGGTCTTGTAAAATTTGTCGTTCACAAGCTCCGCAATGGTTTCGCGTACATCGTAGAGAAATCGCTCCGACTGATCGGCGCTCTCTACCGGCACCCCGGTCATGGCCAACATGTACGGCATCAGGTCGTACCCCCGGCGCTTTTTAAATTCTTCCCGAAACCGGGCCGACCAGTTCTGGCTGCCGCATTCCCAGCTGTCGATATAAAATACTTTCAGCACCCGTTTCAACAGCTCAGGCCCCGCCTGCTTCACCGCTTCGCCGAACCAGCTGTTGAACTGCAGGGTGATGGCGGCCGGGTTGAACTTGTCGCATTCCAGCCCCAGGCCCTTGCCGCCGATGTAATTGGTTTGTCCTGTAGAAGTATGCCCGATCCTGACCACCGTCCAGCGACCGGCGGGCGGCGTCCAGTTCAGCCCGCCCTCCTTGTCGAGCTGGGCAGTCAGGTTGATGATCTTGTTCATCGGAACGCAAAGGTTGTCCGGCACCTGCTGCGGCGTGGTGCGCGGACTGATCCGCCATATAGAACCGTTCTTTCCTTCGTACTGGTGCAGCTTCGGCTCGCCGGAGAGTTCGATGCCGCGCAGGGCGAGCGCGGGTTTCCACTTTGCCGCGTCGAGGTCTTCGGCGCCGGGTTCGGAGCCGGCTTTGCTCCAGGTAAAGCGGAAAAAGCGGGCTGTAACTGCGGGCAGCGCATGCGTAACATCAGCATCCCCATCCTGCCAGCCATGGCGCGGCGGCTCGAGTTGTCCGATAGGCCGGTACTGTTCGCCATCGTCGCTCACCTCTATGCGCATCCGGTTGGAGAAATAGTTGTGGCCATCCGTTCTGATGGTCAGCGAGCGGCAGGTGAAAGGCTGGTCAAACTGATAGCGGATCCAGCAGCTGTCTTCGCTGCGGAAGGTCTGCTTGTTATTTTTGACAGCCAGGTATTGCATATCCGCAGCAGATTTACTACTGGTCACTTTGGGAACAGTGATATAAGAAGATTGTTCCGCACCATCCGGTGTGGGAAAAGCAAACACGGCGATGTCGCGGTAATAATTCCGGTAGATATTCTGCGGACGGGGAAGCGTATCATTGAACCTGGTTCCGCCGGCCAGGTGGGTCTCCGACCACACCACCCGCTGCATGGACAGTTCCGGCGTGATCCACGGGCCGCCCGATGTGGCAAAGCCATCGCAGTTGTGAAAGGCGATCTTCAGTCCCAGCCGGTCTGCTTCCCTGAAAGCATGCCGCACCATTTCCCACCACAGCGGCGAGAGCTGCTCCACCACCGGCGTATACAGCGGCGGATCGGCAACCCCTTTGATCGTAACCAGGTTGGCCCCGCCGATGCCCGCCGCTTTCATGGCTTCCAGGTCAGCGGTTATACCTTCCCGTGACACGCTGGCCTGCATCCAGTACCACAGCACCCAGGGCTTTGCCGCCTCCGGCGGATGCCTGAAACCGTACAACAGGCTTTCCCGCACTGCATTTTCCTTTTTTACATTGGGTTGCTGTGCAGCGGAAATGAGGATAAGTAAGAGAGCAAGCGCAGTGAAGATGGAATGTTTAGTATAAGCCATGTTCTGATTGAAGCAGGTGAGTGATGGCGTGAATTTCGTGCATTTGTCTGAACCGGGACTAGCCTGATGAACTGATTGCCCTGACAGGTGATGACTACACTCTCAGCGACTCTCAGGGAAATCCGTCAGATCTCATAAATCCCGGTTCAGACAAACAAAGAATCATTCAAACACTAATACCCTGTCGTCTGCCGCAAGTTCGGGTTGTTGTCGAGCTCCGACTGCGGGAAGGGCAGGAGATAATTAGTGGTGGTAAATACCAGCGGCGTGCTGTCGGGTGTTTTAAGGGTCGGCAGTTTTATGTGGGCGATGTTCCAGCGTTTGAGGTCGTTGTAGCGCTGGCCCTCGAAGGCAAACTCTACCCGGCGCTCGTGGCGGATGTAGGTGCGCCAGGTGTCTTTTGCAGTGTAGCGCGACTGGTCCACGGCCGGCATGTTGATGCCGGTGCGGGCCCGCACCTGGTTCACGGCGGCATACCCGGCCGCATCCGGACCGGTGGCCTCGTTCTTTGCTTCGGCATACATCAGCAGCACGTCGGCATAACGCAGGTGAATGAAATCCTGGTCGGTGGCCGTGGCGGTATTGGTGGTGAAAGGCGCGCGCGATAGATCCACATACTTTTCTACCAGGAACCCCGTGCGCGATACATAGCTTCCGTTCCAGACGGTGCCGGCCGTATTCTTCCACACTTCGCCCGGCAGTTTCACGGTCAGGTCTAACCGCGGATCACGACCGGCATACGGCGTGGCCGGCTTGTACAGCGGCGACTCGGAAGGCATCTTGCCGTCGGTCATCTCGTATTCATTTACCAGGTCCTGGTACGGCTGCATGAGCGAAAACCAGCCCAGCTCGATGTCCGTACCGGCGGCGCCCGGACTGGTCCTTTGCGCGTCCGTAGGGCCGAGGTACTGGGTCGAAAACATGATCTCTGCATTTACGGCAGCATTGGCCTGGCCGGCTGTTTTGAACAGTCCGGCATAATCGTTCGAGAGCGCAAACTTTTTGCCGTCGATGATCTGCTGCAGCACCGGCACCGCATCGGCCCATCTCTGCTGGGTGATCAGCACCCGCGCTTTCAGGCCGAGCGCGCTGCCTTTCACGGCGTGCCCGTTGTATCTATCGTCGGAGAGGTTGGCAATGGCAAAGTCGAGGTCTTCATGGATGAAAGCGTACACATCGGCGACCGGGCTTTTCGCGATCTTGGCCGCTTCCAGCGTCGGGAAGAAATTGCGGTAGATGATCACGCTGCCGAAGGCCTGCGCCAGGTCGAAATAAGCCAGCGCCCTGATAAAGCGCACCTCCGCCTTGTACTTGTTTTTGGCCACATCGGCGATGGGCGCCTTGTCTACATTGTCAAGAAAATAATTGCACGACACGATGGCCCGGTACGGCGGCGCATACATGCTGACCAGCGGACCGCCCGATGCGGCCGTGATGCTTCCCGTGGTCATCAGCGTCATATTGGGCAGGTTGGTATTGCCCGGATCCAGATAGGCATTGTCCGACAATCCATCGAGGTACACTCTTTCATATCCCAAAAAATTTCCCTGCCCCGAATTGCTGGTCTGCAGGCGGGAATAAACGCCGGCGAGCGCCGTTTGCACGTCACCGTCAGATGTCCAGAAAACCGCGCTGGATGGAAGGTCCAGCGGGTTGCGGTCGAGGTAGCCTTTTTTGCACGAAGCCCCGAATATCATGAGGCAGATCAGTAACCAGGTGTATCTTGTACGCATTGCTGCTTGATTTTTTAGATGAGAAAGAGGTCATTAGAATTTTACGTTCACGCCGGCATTCAGGATCCGGACCTGCGGATAAGTAGGAAAGTTGCTCGACACGTCCGCTCTTTCCGGGTCACCCACTTTATACTTGGTAACGGTGAACAGGTTGTCGGCGGAAATGTACACGCTCAGGTCCTGTGCCTTTAGGCGGGTATAGATGGCCCGCGGGAAAGTATACGACAGCACCACATTCTTCAGGCGCAGGTAGGAAGCATTCTTCAGGTAGTAGGTGGAACCCTGGTAGTTGGTAACGCCTGGGTAGGTGCCGGCATAGATGGCAGGCATCGTATTGCTTGGGTTCTGCAGCGTCCAGGCATTGCGCCAGTCGAGCGTGGGCGCGGTGCCCTGCGTAAAAGGATCAACTCCCCAGCCGGTGATCCTGTTCTGCACGCCCTGCACTCCCTGGAAGAAAGCGCTCAGCCCAAAATTCTGATAACCGGCATTGAGCCCGAACGAATAAGTAAAATCTGGGTACACACCCTTTACTGCCACGCGGTCGTTGGCATCCACCACGCCGTCGCCGTTCACGTCCTTCATCTTCAGGTCGCCCGGGTGCGGATTGGGATTGAGTGCATGTTTGGGCACTTTGGCCCCCGCAATGGTATCCTGTGCCTGGAAGATGCCATCCCATACATAGAGGTAATGCTGATCGTAAGGCAGTCCCACATCGCGGATGGTAGTTCCCTTGCTCGGCACACGGATCGCCAGCACCTTGTTGCGCGCCGTGGAGAACTGTGCATTCAGTCCGTAGGTCACTTTGCCGATGTGGTGCTGGTGGGTCAGCTCGATTTCAACCCCCTTGTTTTCCATCTTGCCGTTGTTGAAGGTCGGCGCGTTCAGTCCGAGGCTGTACGGCACGGGCTGCGTGGCGAGGATGTTGAAAGTGGTCTTGCGGAACCAGTCGAAGCTTACGCCCAGCAAGCCTTTCTTGATGCTGAGGTCGAATCCGAAGTCCACGATGCGCGTAGATTCCCAGCGGAGGCTCTGGTCGCGGAAATCGTTGACCACCGCACCCTGCTGCGGACCGGTATTGCCGAACGGGTACACGATGGAGGTCTCGAACACATTCTGGTAGGCATAGGTGGCAATGTCCTGGTTACCCAGCGTACCGTAGGAGGCACGGGCCTTCAGGTTGCTGATCCAGTCGGTGCTTTTCAGGAAGTTTTCTTCCGATACCAGCCATCCTGCCGATACGGAAGGAAACACCCCCCACCGGTAGTCGGGCGATACTTTGGAAGTACCGTCGTAGCGCAGGTTTCCTTCCAGCAGGTATTTGCCTTTGTAGTTGTAGTTGATGCGTCCGAACACCGACTGCATCGCCCATTCGTACGGACGGCCGATGGAGGGCAGACGGGGATGGTTGGTCGGGAACGCAAAGTAGTACAGCGATTCACCGGTAGCGGAATAGCCCGTCAGCTCGGTCAGCGCCGGCGTTACCGAGTTTACCCTTCTTGCCCGCAGGGCCTGGTACTTGTTGAACAGCTGTTCGTAGCCTGCCAGCACCCGGAAGCTGTGGTCTCCGATCTTGTTATCGTACGTGACGGTGGAGTAGATGGTGGGGTTGATGGTCTTCTGGTACTGGTCGATCACACCCAGCAGGTCGGGGCCGAACGTGGCCATGCGGTAGTCGCCGGTGGCCGGGTCTTTTTCCTGCGAGAGGTAGGCTGAATAAGGCACCTGGTGCATTTTGAAATAGACATCGGTATAGTTCACGGCCACCTTTGATGACCATACCAGTCCGGGAAACAGCTTCACATCCATGTAAGCCTGGGCGTTGAGGTTGTATTCCTTGGTGCTTTGCTCGCCCATGATCTGGTATTCAGACACGTTGCGGTTCCTGCCTTCGTTCAGGTATGCCCGTGATACCACGCGGCCGCTGCCATCGGGCAGGTAGGGGCCGTAGAGCGGACCGGTCGCATACACCGTAAGGGCCATGTACTGGCTTATCACCGGCGGCTCGCGCTGGTCGCGGTAGGTCATGTTCATGCTGGTACCCACGGTGATGGCCTTGCTCACCTGGCTCGTGTAGTTCAGCAGCGCATTGTATTTTTTATAGTGGTACCAGGGCAGCACGGCCGGCTGGTCGAGGTAACCCAGTGAAATGTTGTAGGTGCTTTTTTCGTTGCCGCCCGACATGGAGAGGTTGTGGTTGCTGACGGTAGCGGGGTTGAAATAATATTTGACGGCGTCGAAGTTGGGATAGTTGACCGGGTCGGTGCCGCTGCGGTATTTGTCGATGTCGGCCTGGGGATAGCGGAAGGCCACGCCGCTGCGGGCAGCGGCCGTATTGAACAGGGTCATGTACTCGGCGGAGTTGGTCATCAGCTTAGGCAGACCGATCGGCTGGTAGCGGCCCACGTTGATGCGGTAGTTGATGGAACTTTGTCCGCGCCGTCCTTTTTTGGTGGTCACCAGTATCACGCCGTTGGCGGCCCTGGCACCGTATATGGAAGCGGAGGCGGCGTCTTTGAGCACGGTGATGTTCTCGATGTCGTCGGGCGCGAGGTTGTTGATGTTGCCGGTGACACCGTCGATGAGCACGAGCGGAGAGTTGGTGGTACCCCCGGAGAAGGAGCCCCGTCCGCGCAGCAGAAAGGATGGGTTATCACGTCCCGGTTCGGCGGAAGGCTGCGTCACCTGCAGACCGGGCACGCGGCCTTCGAGCAGGTTGGCAGCGTTGGGCGCCGGACGGGTGGTGAGCGTAGCGCCGGAAACGGAAGAGACCGAGCCCGTCAGGTTGGCCCTGCGCTGGGTGCCGTAGCCAACCACCACCACTTCGTCCATGGCCTGTGCGGCGGCGGTACCGATCTGCACGTCGATGGTGGTGCGGCCCCGCACGGCGATCTCCTGGGCGCTGTAGCCGACGGAGCTGATCACCAGGGTGCCGTTGGAAGGTACCTGGATGGTGAACTTGCCTGCGGCGTCGGTGTTGGTGCCTTCGGAGCTGCCTTTCACCACCACGCTCGCACCGGCGAGGGCGAGCCCTTTTTCATCGCGTACGGTGCCGGTGACAGTCTTGTTTTGAGCAGAAAGATGAACCGAAAAAAGAAGAAAGAAAACGAAAGCAGTGAAGCAGGTCAGCCATGGCCCCGCTGTCCGGCGGGCAGGGCGCGGCAGAGGCCTGCAGGCAATCAATTTTTTCATATAGCTATGGTATTTAAACCCTAATTTACGAATGCGAAAACAAACCCGCACTAAACAAAACAGTTTTCTTTATATTTTTTTACGAAGCGGAGAAATACAGGTAGGAACGGCAGTGTTGTTTGAACCGGGATTTAAGCGATAACATGCCACAGATCCGAACCTTGACTGCCCGAAACAAATGACCCACCGCAGCCACTTGCAGTTGCGGCACCTCAAACCCGTTTGTCATTCCCGCCAGGCGCCAACACGCGCTTGCCTCCGCCGCCTGTTGCTGCGCCTGCGCGGGAATCTAAGCGGAGAATCAAAGGAGGATGGATGTGAGCCGGTATGCAGGGCTTACGACGTAATAACTGTTTCGCTCAATCTCAGGGGATCTTCGCGCTTACAGGCGCGCTGCTTCGTGCGGTTGCAGGCATGCACCTGCGCCTGCGCAAAGATGACAAGCGAGCTGGAGGTGCAAGCGAAAGGAATTTCACACAAACAGGCATGCCTGTTTGTGTGAAGATGACAAGCGAATTGATGGTACGGCAGGAGGTGAATTAATCCGGAAACATCCTTCAAGCCTTCATTACACCAGCTCGACCGGCTTCTCGTGCACCCGGATCTTGTGGCCTACCAGCGCGAAATAGAGCACTACAAGGTAACACACCAACGGTATCACGTAGCCGCTCTGGATGTTGTCGTGGTTGAGGTCGATGACGGTGCCCATGAGGTAGGGAAAGATGGCGCCGCCGACGATGGACATCACCAGCAGCGAGGCCCCGATCTTGGTATCGCTGCCCAGCTCTTCGATGCCGAGGGAGAAAATGGTGGGGAACATGATCGACATGAAAAAGCCCAGGGCGCCGAGCGCATAGATCACATACTCGCCTTTGCCGAAGATGGCCAGCAGGCAAAGACCGCAGGCGATCACGGAGTAGATGCTCAGCAGCTTCTGCTGGCTGACAAAGCGCAGGAAGAAAGTACCGATGAACCGGCCGCTCATGAACAGCGTTCCATATACGAAGCCGAGATAGTACCCGGCTGTTTTTTCGTCGAGCCCGGCGCCCTGCTTGGCCGCCCGGATAAAGAAAGAGGTGACGCAAACCTGCGCGCCCACATACATAAACTGGGCGATCACGGCCCAGGTAAGGTGCCGGTGACGGAACGCCCTGACAAATTCAGCCAGCCGCGGCACTTTTGTATCGCCTTTTACTTCCGGGAAGTGAAACAGCCTGAACAGCAGCGCCACCAGTACCAGCACGCTTCCCAGGATCATGTAAGGCACTTTCACCGCGCCGGCTTCGTTGTCGAGATAGGTGGCCCTTGCCGTTTCAGTCATCGCCGCCATCTCCGCGGGCGTATGCTCCACACCCGACAGAATAAAGGCGGTGCCGATCAGCGGGGCGATAAAGGCAGCGAGTCCGTTGAAAGAGGCGGCCAGGTTGAGCCGTGTACCGGCGGTCTTGGGCGGGCCCAGGATGGCGGCATACGGATTGGCAGCGGTCTCCAGCATGGCCAGTCCGCACCCGATGATAAACAGCGCCAGCAGGAACAGGCCGTAGCTGCGGGAGTTGGCCGCCGGCACAAACAGGAAAGCGCCTGTAGCAAACACCAGCAGCCCGGTAATGATGCCGTTCTTGTATCCCCATTTCTTCAGGAACATCCCTGCGGGAATGGCCATCAGGAAATACGCGAAGAACACGGCCGTATCTACCAGGGTCGACTGGCGGTTGTTCAGGCTGCACGCTTTCTTCAGGTGCGGGATGAGGACCGAATCGAGGTTGTGGGCCATGCCCCACAGAAAGAACAGGCTGGTGACCAGGATGAAAGGAACCAGGTATTTCTGCGACGCGGGCGTGTTGTCGGGAACGGTTGGCTGCGCAACGGATTCAACAGGAATGATTGCCATAAGGGTAGTTTTGATATGTTAGTTGGTGTCGCCCGCTTCGGGTACTTCTTTGCGTTTGGCCAGCAGCAGGTGGTCGCATACGAGCACCACATCTCCATGCTGGTTGATGACCTCTACATGCTCGATCACGGTGCCGTAGGCAGGGTTTTTCGCGGCCGATTTTTCGGCGATCGTGATCTCCGAATGAATGGTGTCGCCGATAAAGACCGGCTTCACAAAGCGGAGCCGGTCGTATCCTTTCGAATAAGCTTCCGGGTTGATCTCCGATGCCGTCAGTCCGATGCCGATGCTGAAGATCATGGTACCGTGTGCGATGCGTTGTTTGAACGGCTGCGTCTTGCACCATTCTGCATCGAGGTGATGCGGAAAGAAATCGCCGGTATGGCCCGCATGCACCACGAAGTCGGTCTCCGTAATGGTTCTGCCCAGCGAAACCCGCTTGCTGCCCTGCTCGTATTCTTCAAAAAAAGTCGACTTGAAGTACATGCTGATGTTGTTTGTTCTTACTGCTCGTATCTGCTTTACATTCTGCCCCCTCCCCAGCCCTCAAACCGCTCCGCCACTGCTACCCCACCGGTATCACTCGAAATATACGCACTTTCCACCACGGCCATGGTTTTAATCACGTCTTCCACGCTGGTGGGCAGCACCGGTGAAGAGCCTTCCTTGTAGCGCATCAGGCTGCTCATGGTGCCGATGAACGCATCGGGAAACCAGGAGCCTTCCAGCTTCACGGTTTTCCATTCCGGCACGGCACCTTCTTCCAGGAGGCAGTATTCGAAATGATCGGGCACGCCATGCGGATAGTCCATCAGCAAGCCCATCTTGGCTTTGATGGCGCCCTTCGTGCCTTCCCATTTGATGAAGCTTTCCTGGTTGTGCGCTCCGAACGCGTGATCGTGGTTGGTATTGATGACCGCGTGCATGGTATTGCCGTAATCGAACAGGATGGTAGACCGGGATGATGACAGGTCCTTTGCAGGGTGGCGGAGCGTCTTTGCCATCACGCTGCGCGGATCGCCGAGGAAAGACCGGATCAGGTCGATGTAATGGATGCTGTGGTACTGGATCTCGAGCCGCGGGTGGATGATCACATGCGGAAAGATCTCCCACGGCGTGTTGATGGTCACCCGCACTTCCATATCGTACAGTTCGCCGATCAGTCCGTGCTCGGTGAGATACCGGGCCGCGCTCACATAAGGTGCAAACCTGAGCTGGCAGTTGATGGCAGCGGCCAGCCTTTTCCGGCGGCACACTTCGAGTATCTCTTTGCTCTGCCAGAAATAATCACCCATCGGTTTCTGGATCAGCACGCCGCTGCCATCGGGCAGCTGCTCCAGCGTTTCCACGAACTGGTTGGGCATGATGGTGACATCGTACACCGCATCCGCCGGCGCACCGGCGACCGCCTCTGCAACGGTGTCGTATACCCGCGGAATGCTCCATTCGGCGGCCAGCTTTTCTGCGCGGGCCCGGGTGCGGTTGGTGATGCCCGCCACCGTGAACCCGGCTTTGCGGTAGGCCGGCAGGTGTGCATCACCTACAATGCCGCCTGCCCCGATGATGATGATGGGCAACGATTTCTCCGGAAGCACCGGTTTATATTGTATCTCCATATTGTGCAAGTTGTTCGAGTGAGTCAATTTTCTGTTGTCCTTCGCGGAGCAGCTCTTCAAGCGGGTTGTCTGTCTGCGTAGCTGCCAGTACCACCTCGTCGATCACCGCTGCGATCTGCGCCCAGTCCTGCTTCTGCGGCAGCGAGCGGGCATGCCGGTGCAGCGCTTCCAGCTTGTGATAATATGGCACCGTGCTGTTCACTGCCGGATCGTGCCAGGTCGACAGCCGGCAGCCGATGCCCCCTTCGAGCGTGAGCAGTTTATCGTTCTGTTCATTCACCGCATGGCAGATGAAATCGTAGGCGGCCTGTTTGTGGGCGCTGCCGCTTCCCACCGCGTATACCCAGTACACGTTGAGTGAAGCCGATTCTCCGCCGTCGCCATGTGGAATATTGGCAATGTCCACTTTTCCCTTCACCACCGATTCATCGATCACTTCGCACATGGAGGCAAAGCCAAACCAGTTCACCATCATGGCCACCTCACCGCGGGCGAATGCCATCCCGGCCTGCACCGAATCAAGTTCTGCCGAGCGGGGATGAAGGGCTTCCCTGTCGTGAAAAACGGCCCGGTAAAAACGGAGGCCTTCCAGCGCAGCAGCGGTGTCGATGTTCACCCGGTTGCCGGCATCCGCCAGTTCACCGTTGCGCGTCCACACCTGCAGGGCAAAATCAAAGACGGTGTTGTGCCCGTCAGGGAAACCGGCAAACACCGTCCCGTAAAGATTTTCACCGGGCCGGTGAAAGAAACGCGCGATCCTGTGAAAATGCTCCCAGGTGCGGGGAGGCACAAGTTCTTCCCCGTGCAGGTCGGCATACGCCTTTTTCTCCCCTTCATCTTCAAACAGGTCTTTCCGGTATACCAGGCATTCCGGACCGTCGTGAAAAGGCAGTCCGGCCACATGCTGTCCAAACTGCTGCATGCCCAGCAGCGAACCGCTCCAGCCGCCCGGAAAACCGGCGGGCGGGTTCGCTGCAATATAGGGCGCCAGGTCTTCCAGCGCCCCGTCTGCCTGCGCCCCGAAGAGCCAGTCGGTATTGATATGTGCCAGGTCCCATTCGCCTTTTATAAGGCCGCCGCTGCCGAGCAGGGCTTCGTACAGCGGATGCAGGTCCATCGGCACCATTTCCACGCTGAGCTTGCAGCCGGTTTCGGCGCAGAAGCTGTTCCAGGCCTTTTCCATGGCCGATTCAAAAGGGCCGAAGCGGCGGACCGCCATGCGAAATTTTTCAGGACTATTCATATGGTTCTGTTGCGATCAGGCAGCGGGAAACTCCTGCCTGATCTTCGTTGTATCTTCTCCCAGTTTCGGTGAGCCTTTCGGGGAACGCAGCACCTGGCCATCCATCCTCACCGGGCAGCGCGTTGTCGCATAACGATAGCCGTCGGTCATCTCCACTTCCTGCAGCATGCCGAGCGACTGAAAGCCTTCATGCTCCACGAGCCGGTCCCAGCGCAGCACGTCGGCACACCAGATATCGGCCGCTTCCAGAATGGCCAGCCAGTGTCCGGTGGAAGCAGTAGCCAGATGCGCTGCAAGGATCTGTTTGATCTCATCGCGTTTGGTAAAGGCCAGCGCCACTTCTTTATAATGCAGCAGGGGCGCGCATTCCAGCAGGGTACCCAGCTGCGGGATGGAGCCCATGGCCAGGGCCAGGCAGCCGTTCTGCGTGGCGTAGATGCCGTAGGGCGCACCCAGGTATGCATGGGCGCTGTTGGTTTCGGTACGCTGCGGCAGCTGTCCGCCGTCGTTATAGAAAGTGGTCATGGTCTCAAACTGCAGGTCCATAACCGATTCCAGCATGCTTACCTGCACCCGTCCGCCCTCGCCCGTGATGCCGCGGCGTACCAGGCATGCCAGGATGCCCTGCGCAAGGTGCGCGCCGGCAAGCATGTCCACGATCGACAATCCCATGGGCACGGGGCCGTTGGCGTTGCCGCTCAGCCAGGTAAGCCCCGACAGCGACTGCACCAGCAGGTCCTGGCCGGGTTTGTCCTTCCAGGGGCCTTCGGTGCCGTAGCCCGAGATCTCCCCGTACACCACGGAAGCATTCACCGCTTTCACGCTTGCATAGTCAAAACCCAGCCGTTCCATTACGCCGGGCCGGTAGTTGTGCATCACCACATCGGCCTGCTTTACCAGTGCCCACACAGCGGCCCGGTCTGCTTCATTTTTCAGGTCGGCGGCAAAGCTTTCCTTGTTGCGGTTGATGGCATGGAACACGGAAGAGACGCCGTTCATGATCACGTTGGAAGTGTAAAGATGACGGCAGATATCGCCGGTGCCCGGTTTCTCGATCTTGATCACCCTTGCACCGAGGTCTGCCATGCGCAGACTGGCGGAAGGGCCGGATAAGAACTGGCTGAAATCAACCACCAGCAAGTCGTTTAATGGATTCATATATCTGAAGGCGCTGAAGGGTTTAACTGAAATTCGAGGTTGATCTTTTCCGTATCGATACCCGGCTGCGGCGCGGCCTTGCCGGAATAGAGACGCTCGCCGTCGATGCGGATGGGACAGCGTGTGGTACGCAGCTTCCGGTTACCAGGCAGGTTTACTTCCTGCTCCATCCCCAGCACCTGGTAGCCTTCTTCCTGTACGGCCTGCCGGTAGTTCAGCACGGGGGCGCACCAGATGCCCAGCGGCTCCAGCAGCGACAGGCATCCGGCGGTAGACATATTCTTGACCGCCCCTGCGATGCTTGCCACGATCTCGTCGCGGTGGGTGAACCAGGTCACCGGGTCTTCGGAAAGCCCGTCAGCACTGCAGTTGAGCGCCCGCAGGAGCGGCAGCAGGTTGCCCATGGCGAGGGCCAGGTAACTGTCGCTTGTTTTATATACGCCGTAGGGTGCGCTCAGGTAAGCATGCGCCGTTCCTTTGGCGGCGCTGCGCTGCGGCAGCTGGCGCCCGTCGTTGAAATAGGTGGTCAGCACTTCGAACTGCAGGTCGAGCGTAGATTCGAGCAGGCTGGCTTCCACGAGCGAGCCTTCGCCTGTTTTGCCCCTCTTGATGAGCGCGGCCAGGATGCCCTGCGTAAAATGGGCTCCGCAGAAAATGTCGGCCACGGCCAGTCCGAACGGCACCGGCCCGTCGTTGCGGGTGCCGGAGAGCCAGGTAAGGCCGGAGAGCGACTGGATGAGCAGGTCCTGTCCGGGTTTGGCCACCCAGGGTCCCTTGTTTCCATAGCCCGACACGGTGCCGTAGATGATGCGCGGGTTGATCTTCCTGACCGGCGCATAGTCGAGCCCGGATTTTTCCATCACGCCGGCCCGGAAGTTATGTGTCATCACATCGGCCCGCGCGATCAGCTGCCTGATCCGTTCGAGGTCTTCCGGGTTTTTGAGGTCGGCGCCGTACGATTCCTTGTTGCGGTTGATGGTATGAAATACGAGGCTGCTGCCGTCGATGAACAGGTTTTTGATGGCGATCTGCCGGCCGGCCTCGCCTTTTCCCGGCCGTTCGATCTTGATGACGCGGGCGCCGAGGTCGGCCAGTTTGAGCCCGGCCGAAGGGGCGGCGAGAAACTGGCTGAACTCGAGCACGAGCAAGCCTTCCAGCGGTTTCGTCATATCAGGCAGGTGTTCTTGATTTTTGATAGAGCTCGTTCAGTTTCTGCAGCAGCTGTTCTTCATCGCCGCCATGCAGCAGGTAGTTGCGTACCGGGTCGCCGGCATGGTCCTGGAAATGCATGCTGCCATGGTAGCGCGGCCGCAGGAAAGCCCGTTGCAGCGCAGGCAGCGTAGCCGTAAAATAGTTGGCCGTCTGGCGGTTGGTCTCCGCATCCGCCCAGGCCTGCAGATGACCGGGCTGTCCGCCGTTGAAGGCGTAGACGGTGCGCTGGCACTGCGGTGAAGCAACGAATTCAGCGTATTGCATGGCGGCATCCGTGTTTTTACCTTGCCCGGAAACAGCCAGGCCGGTGCCGCCCAGGGTAGTCGTCATCGGCTCTTTTCCGTCCAGACAGATCAGGTCATGAAAATGCAGCAGGTGCTTTGCGTACCCGGGGCGTGAATAGTTTGAATACCCGTAGGCAAAAGGGCAATAGAAGATCTCGTCGGTGCTGGTCATAGCCTCATATACCTGGATGGGATTGCGCTGAAAAAAGGCCGGGCTCACCATCTGCGCCAGCCGCCGGAACATTTGAAGGGCTTCCTTCCCGGTAGCAGGGCTTACCACGATCTCTTCCTGCTGGCAGGGTGGCTCGCCGAGCGAGCAGCAGAACCCGTAGAAAGCCATCAGCACATCGATGGGGATGCCTGCAAACGCCACCCGGCCACGCGAGGCAAGATCAAGCAGGTCGGAGAAATTTTTGGGGAGTGCAAGGTTTTCTTTGGCCAACAGGTCGGGCCGGCTGGCAGCCACAGGCGTAGCCGCATCGATGGCCAGCGCCCACTGGTGGCCGTGGAAAGAGTAGCTTTCGTGCGATCGGCCAACGGTATTTTTTGCCTGGTCGAGAAGGAAAGCGGCAGACAGAGATTCGTCGATGGGCAGGATGGCCCGTGTTCTGGCGGCGAAACCGGCCCAGGGATGGTCGATCACGAGCAGGTCGTAGCGTTCGGCGAGCTGTTCGATGGAAAGGTCGGCAAACTGCTGGAGTGAGCGTTTCTCCCAGATGATGTCCACATGCGGATGCAGTTCGTTGAAGCGCTGGGCCGTGGCTACCATCGGCACCAGTCCGCGGCTGTGGTTCCAGGTAATGCCTTTGAGCAGGATCTTTTCTGTCATGTTCCGTGTATAAATTTCGTCATGGCTTGAGGCGCTGCGGGCCCCTGCCCCTCCGGGGGATGTGCATCTTCATGAGCAATCCCGTAACCTCCCTGTGGAAGCGGATCGAAAACCCACAAATCTTCCCATCCCTCCCGGGAGGGGCGGGGTGGGTTCAGGATGCACACAAGGCTGATTTGCAGCTCGTCGTTCTGCCCTTCCGGGTGGCTAAAATATGTATTTTTTCGTTTGCTTTCGGTTTGCACAGAAATTCGCAACCCGCCTCTTCTTACTCTGTTTCGATCTTGAAAACCGTTGCCAGATCGCCGGGCACCCGGGCGGGTACCGAAATGGTGAGTCCCTCCGGCCCGTACACCCAGCGGATCTTTTCTTTTGATCCGAGCAGGCTGATCGTCTTCACCCTCACCGGCTGCTGCACCGAATCTTTGTTAAACGCGGTCAGCAGCAGGTTGCCTGCAGCGGGCCGGCCCAGCACGATGGCATAAACAGAATGCCCTTTTTTTGTATACCGGATATCACCAGCCGAAAAATGCACCTCGAAGAATTTATTCCGCGGCACGGCTTCGCCCCTTTGTTCCGCCTGTTTCCGCGGCCCTTCCCCGTAGGTGTACCAGGGCCTGGTATCGTAAATGGCTTCTCCGTTTTCCTTCATCCAGCCGCCAACCGTGAGCAGGATCTCTTTCTGCGCCTGTGGAATTGTACCGTCGGACATGGGACAGATATTCAGCAGGTAAACGCCGTTCTTGCTGACCACATCGATCAGGCTGTGGAGGAGGTCGGCCGCCGGGCGAAGCTGCATGTCGGTTGTGTACGACCAGCTGTAGGTGCTGATGGGCTCTTCCATCAGCCAGGGCGTTTCGCTCATCCGGTTCAGTCTTACTTTCTCATAGGTTCTCACGCCGATGCCGGCAGGCAGGTCCGCCGCTTTGTACAGAATGGTTCTCTGTCCGCGACCGGGGCGGCCAAACTGCGCAGCCACCATTTCCCTGCGGTATGCTTCACCAATATATCCGAGCCTGGAATCGAAGTAGATGATATCGGGCTGGTAGCCGTTGATCACTTCTTCTACTTTGGCGAGCCAGCGGGCGCAGAAAGCGGTGTCGGGTCTTTCCCCGCCTTCTTTCTGCATCCATACCGAGTCGCGCACCACCGGGCCATACAGGTCGCTGTATTCCGGATGGCCGGCATCTGTCGATGTATCGAACGTAGGGTACCAGCCCCATTGCCACTGGTGATGAAAAGTGGTGATCAGTTTCAGCTGCCGTTTTCTCACGGCGGCTCCGATCTCCTGTACCACGTCTCGTTTCGGTCCCATGCCCTTTGCGTTCCACCGGTTCACGGTGCTGTTCCACATGGAGAAGCCGTCGGCATGTTCGGCCACGGGACCGGCAAAGCGGGCGCCGGCGCGCACGAAAAGGTCGGCCCATTCATCGGCGTTGAACCCGGCTGCGGTAAACTGAGGGATAAAGTCTTTGTAACCGAAGCGGTTAAGAGCGCCGTAAGTCTCCTGGTGATGTTTGTAGGGCGTGGTACCCGGCACATACATCGTTCTCGAATACCATTCGCTGTTGTAGGCCGGCACGGTGTATACGCCCCAGTGAAAATAGATACCGAACTTGGCATCCCGGAACCAGGCGGGCGCTTCCTGTTTCCAACTGTTCCAGCCGGTGTCTGTTTTCGGTTGCGCGGTACCGGTATATACGGAGCAGAAAAAAACAACGATACAAATCAGCCGGCAAACAGTCTGGTTCATGAACCTAAGTTAGGGCATCTGCCTGCAAGAAGTACAGTGAGGTAACACAAAAATGATACGGCAGTGAAACAGCCGGTAAGCTTCAGGCCTGTTCTTTGCTATCTTTCCGGTATGAAAAAGCCTGTTATCCTCCTTGTTTTCCTGAGCGTTGCTTTTGCCTGCCAGGCCCAGCTGGCGCAGACCAAATGGAAAGGCATCGTGCTGGCGCCGGATGCGCGTCCCGCCATCCTGCAGTTCGGTGCCGATTCCCTGAATATCTTCCTGGCCGAGGATGCCGCCCCGCTGGAAGCCATGAGCTACCAGCTGAAGCAGGACACGCTGCTGATCACCAAACTGGCCGGCCGCAGTCCGTGCGATGCCAAAACCATCGGCCGGTATTTGTGGAAGATGACGGGGAACAGCCTGCAAGTAGTGCCGGTTACAGATGACTGCGCTGCCCGCCTGGCTGCCTGGCCGAAAGAGCCGTTTGAGAGGGCGAAGGAGTAGGCTTCTGCGGGGTTCAACACAAAGGCATGTCAGGAACTGCCCGCTCAGGAGCCGAAGGCCCCTACATGCGACGACAAAAGCGGCCCTCCGACCGCGACATCATCACCATGGACCTGAAATAAGTTCCGGTTCCAGGCTTGGTTTGCATAGTGGCAAACAGTTTACTGGTTTACCTGAACAACCGGTTTGATATCCGTATTAATTTCTTTACTGCCTTTCCAAAAATCTTTTTCCGCCATCCTGCCTCCCGGCGGAAGCATTAAATTGCACCTGGGTACGCATTTCAGCTGCGCTGCCTTTGCCAGTTATGACGAATGAGAAGTTAGCATCGGGTGTTACAGGCGAGCCGGGTTCTTTTGCCGGCGATACCGAACGGCTGCATTTTGCCATGAAAGTGTCGGGTATCGGCATCTGGGAAGTGGATCTGCAGAACAACACTGTCATTTGGGACGAGCGCTGCCGTGAACTGTATGGGATCTCCGGCAGCGGTCCATTGGCTCTTGAGGAGGCGTTTCTGCTGATTTATCCGGACGACCGGCCACGGGTGGAAGCAGCCGTACTTGCCGCGCTCAACGGTGCAGATGCCGGCCGCTATGACCTGCAATACCGCACGCTGGGCGGCGCGGCAGGACAGGCACGCTGGGTGCGCTTCAGCGGACAGGCATTTTTTGACGCCGAAGGCAGGCCGGTCAGGTTTGGCGGCATTGCACAGGACATTACGGCGCTGATGCAAAGCATCCAGCAGGCCGATGAATCTTCCAAACTGGCCGAAGTGGCCATGGAAGGCGCCGGCGCCGGCTCGTTCCGTATCCTGCTCGCGTCCGACAAAATGGAATATTCGCCTTCCTTCGCCCGGCTCTTTACTGGTAACGAACATGCGAACCTGACACGCGAAGCGTTCCTCACCCGCCTGCTTCCCGAAGACCGCCCTGTTCGTGAGGCGGCCTATCGCATCGCCGAACAGACAGGCAAACTGAATTACGAGGCCAGATCTTTGTGGGACGATGGATCCATCCACTGGTTCCAGGCAGCGGGCGCCTATATCAACGACCCCACCGGCAAGCCTTATCTCTTCACCGGCACCATACGCGACATCACCGCCGAAGTGACCCGGCAGCAGCGGCTGCAGTTCGAAGAAGCGCGATTCCGCGATGTGGTGGAACAGGCGCCCCTGGCCATCGGGCTGCTCCGCGGCCGCAGCCTGGTGATCGAACTGGGCAACGAGCCTATCTTCCGGCTCTGGGGCAAGCCGGCTTCCATCACCGGCAAGCCGCTGCTGGAAGCCCTGCCCGAATTAGAAGCACAAGCTTTTATCAAGCTGCTCGAAGAAGTGTTCGACACGGGCATCCCGTATACAGGTTCCGGCGTGCTCGCCCGCATTGAACAACAGGGTAAGAGGGAAGACCTCTACTTCGATTTTACTTATACACCGCTGCGGAATACAGATGGCGCGGTGACCGGTGTGATGATACTGGGCAGCGAGGTTACCGCCAGGGTGCTTGCCCGCAGAGCCATTGAAGAAAGTGAACGCCGTTTCCGCAGCCTGGTGGAAAACACCCCCGACATCATCACGCGCTGGAACAACCGCCTGCACCTTCTTTTTGCCAACAACTCCTTAGCCCGCAGAACAGGCCTCCTGCCGGAAAACATTACCGGCCTCCCCCTGTCTGAAATGGGCCTGCCGGATGCTACCATGGAATCTTTCCGGGAAGCCCTGCAGCAAACATTTGCCACCGGCAAACTGCAGGAGCACTATTCCACCCTCCCCTCCGGTAACACACTGGCCACCTATCAGTCGCGCATGGTGCCGGAAGCAGACGCCGATGGCGTGGTAGAGAGCGTGCTGTCTATTTCACGCGACATCACCGAACTGAAAAGAAGCGAAGAAAGGCTTCGCTCCATCATCACCGCCGCCCCTGCGGGCATCTGCCTCTTCATAGGCCGTGAACTGGTGATCCGGTACCCGAACCAGACCATCATCGACATGATGGGAAAAGGAGCCGGCATCGAAGGCCAACCCCTTCGGGAAGCCATGCCGGAACTGGCCAGCGAAGAACAGCCTTTCCTCAAAATCCTCGATGACGTCTATACCACCGGCAAAGCCTTCCAGTCGTTCGGCTCGCAGGTGAAAGTGGTAAAGAACGGCGTAATGACCGCCGGCTATTACAACATCACGTACACGCCCCTCTTCGACGAAGAACACAGCGTGTACGGCATTCTCGAGATCGCCATCGATGTAACGGACCAGGTGGAGACCTTGCAGAAGCTCGACAATGCGCAGCAATCGCTGGAGATGGCCCTGCAGATCGGGAAGCTGGGAAACTTTATGATCGACCTGAAGACCGGCCGGGTCTCTTACTCGCCCCCGATCGCCGGATGGTTCGGACTCGACGGTACGCCCCAGCCGCTGCCCGAGATCTTTACCCGCATCCACCCACAGGATGTTCCCTGGGTCATCGAAGAAGTAGGCGCCACCATTACGGGAAAAAACAATGGAAAACATGACTTTGTATACCGGGTCATCAACCCGCTGACCGGCACGCTCTATCACCTGCATGCCATGGGACAGGTGCAGGAGAACGAAGGCGTCCCTGTTTCCGTTACCGGCATCATACAGGATGTTACGGCGCAAACCGTGGCCACCGAAAAGCTGGAAGCCAGCGAAAGCCGGCTGAGAAGCCTGGTGGAAAGCGCCCCCTTCCCCATCGGCGTTTATACAGGCCGCGAAATGCGGATCAGGCTTGCCAACCAGACCATCCTCGACATCTGGGGAAAAGGAAACGATGTGATCGGCCAACTCTACTCCGACATCCTGCCGGAACTGGAGAACCAGCAGATCTTCGGACAACTCGACCAGGTTTTCACGACCGGTATTCCCTTTCACAACCGCAACCAGCGGCTCGATCTGGTGGTGAACAACCGCGTTACGACCTTTTATTTCAACTACAGCTTTACACCGCTTTTTGACACGGAGGGCAACGTCTACGGTGTCATGAACACAGCTGCCGATGTAACCGACCTGGCCCTGGCTATCCAGCGCGCCGAGAAAGCGGAAGCGGCCGTGCTGAGCGCCATTGAACTGGCCGCACTCGGCACCTGGACCCTCAATCCGCTGAGCGGCGTGATCGCCTTCTCTCCCCGCATCCGGGAATGGTTCGGCCTTTTCATCGACGAGGCAAACCAGGAAGTGCTGTACCGGCAGATCCATGACAAAGACCGCGAACGTGTAGTGAACGCCATATACCAGGCGATGGAACTGGGCAGCGAGGGCTTGTACGACGAAGAGTTTACGGTGATCGCAAAGAATACCGGCCGCGAACGCATTCTTCACGCTCAGGGAAAAACAGTGTTTGATGAAAACAACCGCCCCGTGCGGCTCTCCGGATCCATTCAGGATGTAACCATCAACCGGCAGATGCAGCTGGAGCTGGAGAACGAAGTGCAGCAGCGCACCGAAGAGCTGGCAGCCAGCAACGAAGAACTGCGGGTGACGAACGACGAACTGGGCATGCTCAACCAACTGCTCACCCGCTCCAACGAAGAGCTGGCTCAGTATGCTTATGTGGCCAGCCACGACCTGCAGGAGCCCCTGCGAAAGATCCGCATGTTCGCAGGCATGCTCAGCAACGAAAAAAATCTGCTTCCTACCCTGGTGCCGCTGGTTCAGAAGATCGACCGGTCGGCCGAGCGCATGGCCCTGCTGATCCGCGACCTGCTCGACTTTTCCCGGCTCCTGAAATCCGACAGCCTCGCCCGCCCGGTAGACCTCAATGAGATCGTGCACAATGTGGTGAATGATTTTGAACTGCTTATTGAAGAAAAGAAAGCGCAGGTGAAGACGCGCCAGCTGCCCGAAGTGGAAGCCATAGCCCTCCAGATGAACCAGCTGTTCTATAACCTGGTAAGCAACGCCCTGAAGTTCAGCCGGCCCGGAGTTTCACCCGTCATCGAGATCGGCTCGGAACTGGTAACGCTTGAGCAGGTGAAGCAATATGTAGGCAAGCCCTTCCCGTTCGCCCAGTACCATCACATCACCGTAAAAGACAATGGCATCGGCTTCGAGACTAAGTTCGCGGAGCATATTTTCGAGGTCTTCAAGCGTCTGCATGCCCGGGAGCTGTTTCCCGGCTCCGGCATCGGACTGGCCATGTGCCGCCGGATCGCAGACAATCACAACGGCCGTCTGTTTGCAGAATCGGTACAGGGTGAGGGATCGGTATTTCACTTATATTTACCCAGCAAGCAGCAGAATTATGAAACGGATCTGCCTGCCGGCTTCCATTGGATAAACGACTGAATCAAAACTGCTTTGGCACTCAAAGGGGCCATCCTCATCACCGAAGATGATCCGAACGATGCAGAGGTCGTTGCAACCGCTATCAAAGAGATCGGCATCCCGAACGAAACCCGCCTCATTTATAAAGCCGAAGAGGTATATGACTATCTCTGTACCACCAGGGAACAACCTTACCTCATTCTTTGCAATATCAGAATGGCCGGAACAGACGGGCTGGCCTTCCGCAGAAAGATCATAGGCTACGACTACCTGCGCCGCAAATCCATTCCATTCGTGTTCTTTACTGAAGTAGTGTCGCAGGAGATCGTGAACATCGCCTATGACCTCGACGTGCAAGGGTTTTACCAGAAAGCCAAAAGCTACGGAGGCCTCCGCGACCAGCTCCTCACCATCTTTGTTTACTGGAAACAAAGCCTTCATCCCGACAGAATGATCGAGCCTTTTACCTGAGGTGCGAACGGGTATTCCTATTGCTGGATGGCAGGCAGGTAGATGTTGAAGACAGCCCCGCGGCCGGGCTCACTTTGGGCGTTTATATATCCGTTGTGGTTCTCTACCACTTTCTTTACGATAGACAGTCCAACCCCCGTACCGCTGTATTCATTGCGGCCGTGCAGCCGGGTGAACATATGAAATATCTTCTCGGCATACTCCTGTTCGAAGCCGATGCCGTTGTCGCGGAACTGCACCAGGTGATACATGCGCCCGGTGCCCAGCCCCGCATCGAAGCCCGAGACCAGGGAAGAGGTGATGTCGATCTCGGGTATCACCCCTGGCTTGGTGTATTTGAGTGAATTGGTGATCAGGTTGTGGAACAGCTGCTGTATCTGCCGGCGGTACCCGCTGATGGAAGGCAGGTGGCCCGAGCGGATCACCGCCTGTTTCTGCTGTATGTCGAGCTCCAGGTCTTCCAGAACCAGCTGCAGCTTGTAGTTGAGGTCGATGGTCTCTTTCTGACGCGGCCGCTGGCTCACATGCGAGAACACGAGCAGGTCGTCGATCAGCTCGCTCATGCGTTCGGTAGAGCGTTCAATGGGTGCAAAAAGGGTGGCATCTTCTTCTGTCATGCGGTTCGACAGCTGGTGTTTGAGGCGGCCCGAGAAGAAATGGATCTTGCGGATCGGCTCTTTCAGGTCGTGCGAAGCGGCATAGGCAAACTCTTCGAGGTTGGCATTGGAGCGTTCGAGTTCCTGGTTCTTGCTTTCCAGGGCGATGGTGCGCTCGCTGACCTGTTTGCCCAGCTCTTCGGCGAATTCTTTCTGCTCGGTGATGTCGACGGTGATGCCCACGATCTTTTCGGGCTTTCCCTGGGGCGAATACAGCGTGGCCCCGGAAGCCCTCACCCACCTTATTTTGCCGTCGGGCCAGGTGATGCGGTACTCTGCGTTGTAGAGCGTGCGGGTGGCCACCGCTATCCGCACGGCTTCCTGCATGCCGTCGCGGTCGGAAGGGAGGAGGAGCGACACAAGCTTTTCGAAGCTGAGCCCTTCCGACGGCTTCAGTCCGAAATTGGCCTTGCATTGCGCATTGCAGTAGATTTCGCCGCTGTGCAGATCGAGTTCATAAGAGCCGAGCTGGCCGGCCTGCAGGGCTATCTCGAGCCGTTCGGCGGTATTGCGCAGCTCGTCTTCCGCCTTGCGCCGGGCGGTGATGTCCTGTACAACGCCCAGCAGTTTCAGCGGCTGCCTCTCATCGTCGAAATACACATTTCCCCACACCCTGATCCAGTGTACGGACCCGTCTCTCCATACCACCCGGGCTTCGTATTCCAGCAGACCGGTCCGGTAAGCCGTTTTATACGCCGCTTCCCGGGCCGCCCTGTCTTCCGGTACAATGGAATCGATATAGAGCTCGCGATTCTGCGAATGGCCGATATCGAAAATGCTGTCGAAGCGGGCGGAAGCAAAGATCTCGTTGGTATGCGGGTTGATCTCGAAGCTGCCCAGTTCGGCTGCTTCCAGCGAAAGCCGCAGACTTTCCCTGGCCTCTTCCACCTTTCTGCGGGCAAGCACCTGCGCAGTAACATCGCTGGCCATGGCTAGAAGGCCGGTGATGGAACCATCCTGCTGCCTCACCGGCTCAAAAGCGAAATTGATGAGCACCGTCTCCAGCCGGTTGTTGCGGGGAAGCGTTACCAGCACTTCGGAAGCGGAAAAGCTTTCCCCGGTTTCGAACACATTTGCCAGCAGTTCTTCAAACCCCTGGTTGGCAGCCTCCGGCAACGCCACGAACATGGGCTTGTTCATCATATGATCAGGCTGCCTGCCCCAGAATTCAAACATCCGTCTGTTGGCGATCGAGATCATATGCTCCGGTCCTTCGAGCAGGCACATGCCCACGGGAGCCTGCAGGATGATGTTGCGCAACGACCGTTCACCTTCCTCCAGCTTCCGGCGTGCCACTACCTGGTCGGTCACATCCTGCAGGATGCCGTTGAAGCGGTAAGCCTTTTTTTCAGGTGTGAACCAGGCCCGGCCCTTTGCCCGCACGATGCGCGGCTTCCCGTTGTGCGGATGCATGATCGTATACTCGATGTCGTACCCGCCGCCAGACGACTGGTCCAGCGCGGTGTGGATGGCCTGCATCACCCGTTCACGATCCTGCGGGATGATCATCTGCTTCGCCATGTTCAGGTCGATCTCGCCGTCGAGGCCCAGCCCGAACCATTCCTTGAGGCGGTAGTTGCCGGCGAACCGGCCGGTAGCCGGCGTATAGTCCCAGGTGGCCAGTTCGGCTGCTTCCAGGGCAAAGCGAAGCTGGTCTATGCTTTCTTCCAGCCCCCGGTACCCCTTTACTTTATCGGTCGTTTCCGTGCAGGTGACCAGCATCCCCGCCCCTACGCCGTTGTCATCGGATACCGGACTGTAGCTGTAGGTCCAGTAAACATCTTCTACCTTTCCGTTGCGGTAAATGGGCACCAGCTGGTCTTCCATCCAGATGCCTTCTCCTTGATCTTCCACCTTTTTGATGTTCGGTGAGATCACGTCCCATATCTCCTGCCAGCACACCTGGGCCGGCTGCCCCAGCGCAAGCGGATGCTTCCCCGAGCGGCCAAGGGAGGGACGAAAAGCGTCGTTATAGAACTGGATATTTTCTTCTCCCCACCAGAGGAGCATGGGAAATTTTGAATGCAGCAGGTTGCTGACGGTTGTACGAAGACAGTAAGGCCATTTGTCGGGGGAGCCGAGTGGAGTAGCGGCCCAGTCGAATTTGCGGATTAGCGCACCCATCTCTCCACCACCGGCTATAAAAGGGAACTCCATTTTTTCAGATACAGATTCCACAAGATTTCATACTTATTCATAAAAGGATACGATCATGAAAGTAGTCCCTTTTTGGTAGTTTGATGAAAATTCTTCGGTCAGCGCCCAGCGCTTTTTCTTTGGCCGGCCCTTTTTACGGGCTTCCCTCCCTTTCGATCAGAAAACGCTTGTTCCTTGTGAAAGCGGCGTACCGGGAAAGCGGCTTCCGGGTGGTGCAGGCCAGATTCCGGCTGCCGGAAACCAACCATTTCACTGAAAATGCTGTTTTATACAAAAAGCGGACAATCTTTACCCTGGTGGTGCAGTTAAACAGGGGATGCACCGGCAACCGGCTTGTATCTTCGCCGCGGTTCCGATCTAACCAGGCTGGCTGCCGGCACCTGCTGCCTGAACCAGCCGGGTAAACCAGCGCATCACCGGGGGCGGGGGCGCCCTGAGCACGAAATATAAACAGAATGTTATTGTTTACCGGCAACCCGTTGGAAACAGGGAACCGGCGGCAATCAACCGGGCAATTATTTTAATTTCGAACCATGACAGTTCTGATCACCAAAAGACCGGAGAAGTTCCTCCTATGATGTACAGACCGATCATTATTCTGTACTGCGTGGTACAAATAATGGTGCTGCAAACCGCTGCACAAACCCAGACCTGCCCGACCAACATCAACTACGCCACCGGCGACCTGTCGAACTGGTCGGCTTCCACCGGGCTGGTAAGCGGCTCTGCAAAAGCGTACCCTGCTCCCAATGCGGGCCTGTCTGCCGTACCCGAGTTCAATGTCAGCAATACCGGTATCCAGGTCATTACCACTTCCTCTTCCGACAAGTACGGGTTCTTTCCCACCATTCCCGTCATCAACGGGTACACTTATAATTTTTCCATCAAGCTGGGTTCCGACGCCACCTCGTACGACCTGCACGCTTCCAGCCAGAACCCGGGCGGCTTTACACGCGCCGTGAGCTATACCATCAACGTGCCGGCCGGCGCCAGCACGGTTCCCTACACCATGACCTATGCATACGCCATGGTACTGGAGAACGGCACCCACAACTCGAACCAGCAACCTATTTTCAAGGCCACGCTGAGCGCCAAAGACAGTGTGATCACCTGTGCCTCTCCGCAATATTACCTTCCTACGTTCAACAATGCAGGCACCGGAAACGGCAACGGTTCTACCGGCGCCACCCTCGACACCGCCACCGCCCGCATAAATGGCTTTACGAACAGTCCGGTCCTGTTTTTATCGCATGGCGGACAGGCCGGCAATTCGGGCCAGCTGCTGCAGGATGTATGGACCAAAGGGTGGACGGAAGTGACCTTCGACCTGTCGCCTTACCGCGGACAGCAGGTGACCATCACCTTCGAATCGGACAACTGTGCCCCCGGGGCTCATTTTGCCTATGCCTACATCGCGCTCCGGAACAACTGCGCCGGACTGGAGATCAGCGGCAATCCGAAAGCCTGTACCAATTCCCCGCTTCAGTATTCGATCCCGGGCCTCGCCGCCGCAACGTACAGCTGGACGGTACCTCCGGGCTGGACCATCGACTCCGGCGCCAACTCGAACGTGATCAAGGTAACGCCTAGCAACATCAGCGGACTCATTATCGCCCGCGAGATCAACGGCTGTGCAGACCTGCGCGATACGCTGGCCGTAACGGCTTCCACCCCTACCATCGCGGGCAAAGTGCTGGATAATTCAGCCGTCTGTACCGGCATCAACAGCACCTTGCTTACCGTGGGCGGGCAAACCGGCAGCGTGCTTAACTGGCTCTCCTCGACAGATGGCGTGAAATGGACCGCCATCGTGGATTCCACCACGAGCTACCAGGCGCAGAACCTGACGGCGACCACGCAGTTCAGGGCCCTGGTGCAGAACGGTCCGACCTGCAGGGCCGACTCGAGTGCCGCGGCCACTGTATCTGTGAGTCCGAAAAGCAGGGGCGGCACGCTGGATCCCGTACTGACCAATTTCTGCGCCGGACAAACGGTGAGCAGCCTGCTGACCCTTCGCAACCGCACCGGCAGTGTCGTGAACTGGCAATCATCGCCCGACCAGGTGAACTGGACCGGATTCCTGCCGGTCTACACAGATACCGCCTATGGCGTGAACGGACTCTCTTCTACCCGCTACTTCCGTACGGTTGTACAAAGCGGGGCTTGTCCGGCCGATACCAGCGCCCTGGCTACCATTACGTATGTGGATGTGCCTTTTCCTTCGGCGGCCATTTTGCCGGCCGACACGGTGATCTGTTACGGCAATTCGGTGCAGCTGACTGCGAACATCACCACGGGTACGAGCTACACCTGGAGCCCCGTTACCAACCTGAGCAACCGGGGCAGCGGCACCATTCCTTCCCTGCCCTACCAGATCACCCCGGTGGCACGGCCAACTTCTCCGACCAATTACGTGCTTACGGTCAGCAACGCCGGCTGTCCGAACAGGCTGAACGATACGTTTCATGTAGGCGTTACCACGCCCATCATAGTATTTGCGGGCAACGACACTTCGGTGGTGGCGGGCCAGCCCCTGCAGCTGAAAGCGGCGGTGAGCGATTCATCGGTGAACCAGTATCTGTGGTCTCCTTCCACCAATCTCAGCTTCTCGAATATCTATAACCCGGTGATGACTGCCCTTACTGAAACGGGCGAAAGCATCACGTATATGGTACGCGCCACCAATCCGAAAGGGTGCACGGGTACCGATGACATCAAAGTGACCGTTTACAAAACGGCCCCGGACATCTTTGTTCCAACCGGTTTTACGCCGAATGGTGATGGGCACAACGATGTGATAAGGCCTGTTTATGTCGGCATCAAGCAGGTCAGTTTCTTCCGGGTGTACAACAGGTGGGGGCAGCTGGTCTTCAGCACGAGCGAGGCAGGTAAAGGGTGGGATGGAACCATTGGCGGTGTGCAGCAGGCTCCCGGCACGTTTGTATTTATGGTGGAAGGAACCGATTATACCGGAAAGGCCATTATGAAAAAAGGGACGGTGGTGCTGATCAGATAAAAGGGATTCTTTTCCGGATGCTACGGCAGACAGACAACGGGATGTATGTGTGTCATCTTTAAACAGCTCCCGATCTATCTTACTTTACGGATCGTTCCGCCGGGTGTATGGGCGGTCATAAAAAAAGCAGCCAGCTCAGGCTGGACTGCTTCGGATTTAGGAGCTTCTGAGTTAAGCAAAACACTTTGGCACCTTGTATCTTCGGGGTAGTACTTACCTCTGCCGGGGCAGCGTCAGTAAAGCGGCGGCAGAGGGTTTGAAACAGAGGTAGTGGGCAGGAGATTCTGAACAGCCGGATCCTGAACCGGGCAAACGCTTTTCCTACGGAAGAGAGACAGAAAGCTGAAAAGACCAGGTTAATTTTTAAGCCAATGTCTTTTATTCACAGTTCTCTCACGCAGATCCCTAAAAGACATTGGCTTGAAAATTACTGCTAAATAAGATCAATTCAGCCTTTGTAAATACCCCAATAATGGGGTATCATCCAATCCGGATTCCACTCACATTTATGCCTACACCCACCCAACCAAAAGGCTATGAGTAACAGTACCGGACCGGGTCCGCACCAGATCACCCTGGAACGGGCCATTGAAATGACAACCCTGTATCGTAGTAACCGGACCACGATCGTGCAGACAGAATTTGAAAAAGACAGTATCCTCGCGATCTGCGAGACCTTCGACAAGGAAGCGTTCCGGTGGTTTCTGGATAATCCGGACTGTAAAAGCATCCGCATTTATTATGGGATGAGTGCTAACTTGCAGGTACACGCAATTGTGGTGGGAGCCGATGTGGAAGACAAGGACATGCTGCCGGCAACCGGATTGAAAGAAGAGAAGGCCTCTGCGGCCGCAGACGATGATGATCCGATCCTGGAAGAAGCTGGTAGGTGTCCGGAGGATTGTCCGCCCCCCTCCGCGCTGAACCAACCATAACCTGATGTTTACGATACATTATCTGCCTATCCTGATCAGTCAGTTGTCGGCAATTCCGCCAGCGTTGATCGGGATCTTCAGATACAAAAAGATATCCCCTGTATACTATCCGTTCGTTTATTTCTGCTGGGCCGGCCTTGCAGCGGAGATCATTTCACTCACAAGCACTTTTGTATACCACACCAACGCCGTCGGCTCCAATATCTATGTGCTGGTGGAGTATCTGCTGATCCTGTGGCAGTTTAAGAACTGGAGGCTCTTTCAGAAGGGCACCAGGTATTTTGAGCTTTGCCTGGTACTTGTTCCCCTGATATGGGTAACAGACATCGCGATCGTTCATCCCATCACGCGTTTCAGTTCGGTGTACCGCATGATCTACTCGCTGCTGATCGTGCTTTTCAGCATCAACAGCATCAACGAACTTTTTTTCGTTGAAAGACGAAATATCCTGAGAAATTCACGCTTCCTGATCTCGCTGGCTTTTCTGGTCTATTTCACTTTTAAAGGGCTCTTTGAAATCTATTTTCTTTTTCACATGCAGCAAATGAAAACGCTTTATCATTTGTCGCTCATCGCAATAGACGTTGTAAATGATCTGGCAAACTTTACCTTTGCTTTAGCACTGTTATGGATCCCGAAGAAAGACGCTTTTTTTACGCCCTGATGCTCGCTGCTTGTATCATAGCGGTGATCCTGGTGGTTTTTACCAGAACCCTTCTGAAAAAGCACCGGAAACACCTTGCTGTGTATAAAGACAAAGTACTCACGGAAATCTCGATCCTGGAAATGGAACGCAAGCGGATCGCCCATGACCTGCACGACGATCTCGGTCCGCTCCTTTCTTCCATCAAGCTGCAGATGAACTGTCTCAACTATGCCGACGAGGAAGATGCAGAAACGATAGACCGGTGTACGACCCTTATCGGGGATGCCATACAGAAGATTAGGGAAACATCGAATAACCTTACGTCCGAGACACTATCACGCAAAGGCCTGCTGCAGGCCATCCGCGAGTTCTCAGCCGTGATCAATAAAACAAAGCAGCTGGAAGTGGAGATCGATATTTCCATGCGGGAAACGCATCTCAGCAAGAGTTCGGAACTGCACCTCTAC
Organism: Chitinophagaceae bacterium; assembly: GCA_965200945.1. Classification (GTDB taxonomy): domain Bacteria; phylum Bacteroidota; class Bacteroidia; order Chitinophagales; family Chitinophagaceae; genus JADCRZ01. The sequence continues at coordinate 5,171,912 of OZ241749.1, read as the reverse complement.
AGGATCTTTCAGGAAGTGCTGACGAATTGCATCAAACACTCCAGGGCAACCACGTTCACGCTCCGCATAGTTCAGGAGAATGACCAGATGATCGTTACCCTGCACGACAACGGAACGGGGTTTGATATGGAAAATATCAGTGAGAACCTAGGCTTCGGATTAAAGAACATAGCCAACAGAGTGGAAATATTAAACGGGCTGTTATTCCTAGACGCACAGATAGACCGGGGGGTACTATACACGATTGAAATTCCTTTAACTGTCAGAACCAGTGAATTTGTGAAATATGGAAAAGAAAATCTCAGTACTGATCGCGGATGATCATCCTGTTTTTTTGGAAGGCCTGAAAATGATGCTGAAAAAAGAGAGTTCCGTGGATGTGGTGGGTGAAGCAGAAAATGGCCTGAAGGTGATGTCGCTGCTGTCGAAAGTAAAACCGGATGTGATCCTGATGGATATCCAGATGCCGAAGATGGACGGCGTGGATGCCATCAAACAGATCGCGACGCTGTATCCCGATATAAGGATCCTTGCACTCACCATGCACAACCAGGATTTCATGATCGTAGACGTGCTGGAAGCAGGCGCCCTCGGCTATCTGCTGAAGGATGCCGGCCGTGCAGAGATCATAGAAGCGATAGAGACCGTTTACATGCACCTGCCCTACTACAGCAAGACCATCTCCTTCGAGACCATCAAGCGGATCTCTGCCAGCCAGTTCAATCCACACCGCAATACCATTTACAATCTCACCGAAATAGACAAGCAGATCATCATCTGTATCTGCAAGGAAATGACCAGCAAAGAGATCGCCGCCGAACTGTACCTGAGCGTGCATACGGTGGAAAGCTACCGCAAAGACATCTCCAAAAAGATCGGTGCCAAAAGCATGGCCGGCGTCGTCATCTTCGCCATCAAGAAAGGAATTTTTAAAATAGACCGGGACTGACGCAAGCGTGTGTGCTTCTCTTTCCATCCCCTAAAAGGCCAGGGCACGCCTTTCAGTGACCCGCCGTCTACTCATCGGTATAATATGAGCAGGTTAAATCCTTACCCACCGCGACCCTCGGCTCTTGCACCTTCCCCCCCTGCTGGCTCTCCTACTGCGCAAACGCACTGTTGCACCCGCTGCCTCCGCTGCACCCGTGCCGGGATAGGTAACGCATCGAGTTATCATTTCCAGCTGGAGCTTTTTGCCGCTGCACGAAGCAGGTGATCTTTTGCCACTTCATACCCTGCGAAGAAATTCTCTTTGCCGGCAACCGGCCGCAGACCTGCACCATGTGCAATTGATCCCTATCTTCGATCCCTACTGAAAAATTGCTTCCATGAAAATCACAGTCTGTATTTTGTCTCTCCTGGTACTGACAGCACTTGCTGTCTCCGCCCAAACCGGCGCTCCGGCAGCGCCCCGCGCCACCACCGCCAACGGCGTACTGGAAGGCACCTACAGTTCCGGCATCAAGATATTCAGGGGTGTTCCTTATGCCAAACCACCCGTGGGCGACCTGCGCTGGCGCGAGCCGCAGCCTGCCGTTAACTGGCAGGGCGTGCGCAAGGCAGACAAGTTCGGTCCAAGAGCCATGCAGCTGCCGATCTACAGTGATATGATGTTCCGCTCCGAGGGTGTGAGTGAAGACTGCTTATACCTCAATGTATGGACGCCGGCACAGTCCGCTTCCGGCAAACTGCCGGTGCTGGTGTATTTCTTCGGTGGCGGCTTTCGTGCAGGCGACGGATCGGAGCATCGCTACGATGGCGAGAGCATGGCGCGCCAGGGCATTGTGGCTGTTACCGTGAACTACCGGTTGTCTGTATTCGGCTTCTTTGCACACCCCGAGCTTACCAAAGAATCGCCGCACCATGCGTCCGGCAACTACGGGCTGCTCGACCAGGGCGCGGCCCTGCGCTGGGTGCAGCAGAACATCCAAGCCTTTGGAGGAGACCCATCCAGAGTGACCATCGCCGGCGAATCGGCCGGATCCTTTTCGGTCAATGCACAGATGGCCTCTCCCCTTTCGCGCAACCTGATCGCAGGCGCCATCGGCGAAAGCGGTTCCCTCCTCGGCCTGAACGAGCCGGTCCTGCTCGATACGGTCGAAAAAGCAGGCGTCCGCTTTGCGGAAAGCCTGGGGGCAAAGTCGCTCGCCAAGCTCAGGGCCCTCCCGGCACAGCAGGTGCTGGAAGCCGCAGAAAAACCCGGCGCGATCCGTTTCCCGGTATCGTTGGATGGCTATTTCTTTCCCAAATCCCCGCTTCAGATCTACGCTTCCGGCGAGCAGGCCCATGTACCATTGCTGGCGGGCTGGAACACAGAGGAAAGCGGGTACAGAACAGTGCTGGGACAGGACGCTCCGACCCTGGCCAATTACACCAAAGCGCTTCAAACACGATACGGCGGCCAGTCGGCCGAAGCCCTGAAAGGTTATCCGGCGGCAACCGATGCCGACGTGGAAAAGATGGCCACCATCCTGGCCTCCGACATGTTCATAGGCTACGGAACCTGGAAATGGTGCGACCTGCAGAGCAGGACCGGCGGGAAACCGGTGTACCGCTATCTCTATGCCCGCCCGCGACCCATCACCAACACAGCCAAAGCCCGCCTTATTCTACAGGCCGGCGCTGCTGTCCGCGACTCTGTCGCCGCTGCCAGCAGGGCAGCGCTGGGCCATGGGGCCACCCATTCCTCCGAGATCGAATACGCCCTGGGCAACCTGCCCGGCAACCCCGTGTACGACTGGCAGCCTGAAGATTTCCTGATCTCACAGGTCATGCAGGGCTATTTCGCCAACTTCATCAAAACAGGCAATCCCAACGGAACGGGTCTCCCCGAGTGGCCGGCCCTGTCGACCAAAGGCACGAGCAGCGTCATGAACATCGACGTTGAAACCCGCGCCGAACCCGAACGGAACCGCCAGGGGTATCTGTTTTTTGAAACGATGCGGAAGAAATAAGGTTCCTGCGGGTGCGGGGGTCTTCTTTTTTGTGCCCAAAAAAGAAGCAAAAAAGGCTTGGCTGTTGAAATGGGGCTAAAATTTACTCTATTGCGCGGGCAACGGACATGCTTTTATTCGGCAGTAGTAGGGGTTTGGGCCTTTGCATGGAGGGGCAGTGGAATAAAGCCAGGCGTGTCCGTTGCACCAAATGGCCGCCTGCGGCAGGCCATTTGGTCTCGCTCCATTCCGTAAATTTCTTCACGCCCCATTTCAAAGGCCGGGGGAGAGAAGGGAGAAAAAGAACAAGAAGGGAAGAAAGCTGCCGCGGTGCCGCGGGGCTAGCCGCTCTCAAATCCTCTCCCGGGAGGGGTAAGGGGTGGGTTAAAGCCTCGTCCATAGCGAGTTTGCAGCCCTTGCACCTTCAACCCCCTTTATCACCAGTACCTCCAAAACCTTTGTCTCCAGCATCCACAAAACCCTTGCCACCAGCCCCTTCAACAAACTTGTCATCCTCGCCAGGCGCAAACACGCTTATGCTTCCACAACCCCTTGCTGCGCCTGAGCGGGGATCTAAGCGGGGAATCGCTGTCTTTTGTCTGAACCAGAATTAGCCTGATTACCTGATTCGCCTGATCGTGATGACAAGCTTCCGGGTCGCTGTTTTATCTGAACCATGATGCACAGGAGGAAAGAAGGGAAGGACTCTTTTGGGAGACAGCATAACTAAAGGCTATCTGTTCTGCCGGCACTGCAATAATGATAATAGCAGCCAATCCTGACCGAACCAACGAATCAGTCAATCGCTTAATCGTAGTTCTGACAATACCATAAAAAGCAGAAAGCCCGCACTTTTCAGTTGCGGGCTTTCTGCGTGAATATAAGTTACTATTGATGGCCAGATCTTTAGTAGAGAATTAATTACTGCTGGGTAGCGGTGTAAACTACAGAGAGTGTATAAGTACCTGCATCATAAGCGTAACCAGGGTTTGCATTGTAATCAACATTGAAAGAGTTGGTGCCTCTTGCGCCACTTGTGAGCGATGCAGCAGTGGTAGACAGTGCACTGAAAGAAGAACCGCTGTTGAGCTTTACGCCAAGAACCGAGGCAGGCATCTGTGTGGCTGGAGTGGCAGGACCGGAGAAGTTGGCAGCGGCCGCTTTCACCGTTACAGCCCAGGGGCGGTTCGATTTTACCTGGAAGGTAGAAGCGTTCGAGTTGGTAAGGCCACTGCCGTACTTGGTAACATCATCGAAGGTGAAGGAAGTACCGGTGGCAGAGGTGATGGAGATGTCGATGGCGTTGGTGAGGTTCAGGGTAACGGTCTGGCTGGCGGTGGAAGCCGACTGGGCGTTGGCAGCAGTGAAACCAGCGAGGAGGATAACGGCAAGGGTGAGGAGCTTTTTCATGATATTTTTTCTTTTTGTGTGTTTGTGTGTTGTGCCGATATAGATTCAACCGGAATGCCGGAAGTGTAAAGGGTTGATAGTGAGGAGGGAGTGGGTTGGCACGAGCAGTGGATCTTTCCCGGGATTGGAAGGACTGTCTGTAAAGGGGATTGGAGGGCATTTGTCTGGACCTGTATTTATGGAATTTTCCTGATTGCCCTGATAATGCATGAACGTAATCAAAGCCGTTTTCAGGATAATCTTTTCAATCCCATTAACCCGGGCTCAGACAAAGTACTGCCAGCAACTTCGAATACAGTCATGCATTATCAGGAGAATCAGTTACCCAGATAAATTCCGGTTCAGACAAATGCCCGGCAACGCTGTAACCAACCCCTGGCCGGGAGAGGCAGGGGTTGGTTACAGCGTTGCCGGGCATCCTTTTTAAGAGAATATAAAAATATACAATACATCAGTAAGCAATCAGCCTCACACAGTAAAGTCCAGGTTTTCCGTAATGCGGCTGCCGTCTTTGTCGAATGATTGCATGTATTGACTGATGCGTTCTTCGGCTACTGACAGGTCGCTGTTGTTGAGGTTGATATTGAGCAGGTCGACGAACCAGGGGGCCTTTTCTTCGTGCAGCGTATATACGTCTGCGATCTCGCGTGAGATGGGCAGGGTCGTCTTTTTGGAGTCGTCGTGTACATCCTTGTTGCCGGCACGGAGCAGCTTGTCGTATTCTTCTTTCATCAGTCTCTCAAACAGCTCCATACTGAACGCATCGCCGGCTTTGATACCCGTTTCCGCATCGTCTTCCGTCAGCGTGGCGCCTTTGTGGATCCATTCCCATAAGATGCTCAGCCGGATCTCGCCCGTGGCCATGTCTTCCATGAGGTAGAGGATGTCGTCGTTGCCGAAGAAATCAGCCGGTTTCAGGGCCGCAGCCTGCATGCCCTGCCCGAAAGCATTGCCGTACTGCAGCGCCACACTGAGCAGGTTGCGGGCCCCGCGAATCGTTCTGGGCGCGGGTTCCAGCAGCACCAGGTCGTCGGCATCCTGTTGCGTATAGCCCAGCGGCGGAAATTTTCTGCCCAGCTGGTTGGCCTCTCCTACTTTCTCCCAGACCGGACGCACGATGTTCACCATCTTCCAGTGCGCCACCCATTTGCCGCTGGCGCCGCTCTGCTGTTCGCGCGCCGCGCCCTCCAGGGCCTTGGTCATGCTGGCTTCCACGCCTTCTTTCGAGCCCACCGGTATGTTGGGTTCCATACCGCCCTGCCAGAGGGCGAAGTGACCGTTCAGATCCGGCGTATTCACCGCACAGCGCACACGATTTTCGTAATGCCGCATGTAGCCGTAGGTCATGGTGATGGATTCGATGTTGGGATGGATGAAAGTGGGATCCCAGGCCATGGCGTCGGCCACGCTGTTGATATAATCCCAGCGGCCGGTGTTGTAGCCCACGAAATGCTTTCCGAAGGCCGCCCTTATTTCCATCAGCTGATAGGTAGCTTCAAGCTGCTCCACGAGCGTATAGATACGGACGGTTCCGGTTTCAAGTCCCAGCTCCCCTTCCAGCGCGGTGAGCATCTCATTCCAGAGCGCTGCTTCGTTCACGTGCTGGATCTTGGGAAGGTACAGCACGATGGATGAGCCTGCTTTCTGCAGCTCCTGGTAGTTGTTGGCCACGTAGAGGGTGAGGTCTGCGATGGAAGCGGCCATGGCAATACCGCTGCCGTCTCGTATATGGCGGTCGTCGAGGTGAAGTCCGCGGGCGCGGAACAGTTTGGTCGTAAAGTTGAGCTGCTCTTTCCAGTCTGTGATCACTTCACGGCCCAGGAACCCTTTCGACCAGTTGTTCATTTCGCCTGCCACCTGTTCGGCCACTTTCAGGAACGCAGGATCTTTTTTAATGGCCAGCTTCAGGTTGCGCTGGTTGTCGAGCGACATGGAAGCGGTTTGTCCCAGGGCGTCTTCCCCATCGAACATCCATCCGTCGGCGCCGGAAAGCAGGGCATAGGCAACGTTGCGGATGCTGTTCTCCAGCGGTGCATTGGGCTTGGCTGCCGGGCCTGTTCCCTGTATCCACTGGCGTTGCAGGTCGGGCGGCACCGGCGCTCCCTCAAATATACCGTCGCGGGCTTCCTGTGCCGTGATGGTGGTGCCAGGTATCACATAGCCTGGCTCCAGGAACTGAATCCTTTTTTTCTGCGCCTGCCTGTCTGACCGGCGCCGTATACGCGCGGCCATCGCCTCTTTTATCTTTCCGTTAAAGGGAGCAAGGGCCTCAAGCGCTTTGAGGGCTTCCGGCGTATATACATCGGCGTAAGTCTCTTTCAGATTAGCTCTGATCTGGATCGTGTTCGGCATGGATGAGATGATTTATGTACGGTTGTGTTTCGATAAGTTGATAAGTTCCTCTTCTTCCGGCCCACTGCTGCCTCTCCTGTATGATACGCCTGAACCGGTTGTTACCACTACTGTCGGGCTGATGGCGTTTGTGTTCACAGAGAAGACTTCAGGTGCGGGTTTGTGTATTTTTTTGAACCGGAATAGAGGGGAATAACTGATTCTCCGGATAGGTTCCTGCTCCTTCTGCTGCAGCCTGTTTTTTGTCTGGACCACGGTTCAGACAAGTCGCCCCAATCCACCTTTTCCCTTACTCTCCCTCACCCGATAATAAATGCTGTCATGGTTTTCGGGCCATGAGCGCCGAGGACGAGGGCCTGTTCGATATCGGCGGTTTTGGAGGGGCCGGCGATAAAGGAGCCGAACCCTTCCTGCGTGATGCCCAGCCGCTCATAGGCATGGTGCATGGTAGACACGATATCGGAAGCCCGTATCACAAAAGCGAGGTACTGGCAGATGAAGGGCAGCGCCCTTACCTTCGACCGGCTTTCGGGTATGTAGACGGCGGCATTCTCGGCGACCCCCAGCTGCGGATCCACGATCCCCAGGTCTACATCTTCCAGTGTATGCGGGTCTTCTTCTCCCCCTACCGTCTCCAGGCCAGACAGATGCTGGCTGGTGGATACGATGCGGCCGATGCCCGGGAAATGGGTCGTGATCAGGGCCGGTATCTCTGCGGCGTCCTGCACGCGGAAAGCCCTGCCCCCGATGGATTCCAGCACGGTGGCAAATTTCTGCACCGGATCGGCTTCCTCTTTTTTAAACTGTTCGATCTCCGGCAGCGCACACTGTTCGGGCTGGTTCTGCCGGATCCTTTTAAGCATGTCTTCCCTGCTAGCCATTCTGTTTTTTGTTTTTACGGTACCAGTCTGCAAATGATTGTTCGGGCGCTTTGGGCATCTCGCGGTGCTTATACCAAGGATTCATCCGGTTGCTTACCAGGAAGGGCATACTGCGCATCAGCCACCGCCCGGCTTTTCCCGCCACTTTGAAAATGCCGGGGCTCGACAAGGTCCACTTCATCATATTCATGCCGGCTTTTTTGGAGGTCTGACCGTATCCCTTTTCCACGATCACCTGCCTCCATTTGTACAGCTGCTCGTGGATGTTGATCTTGACCGGACAAACATTGGAACACGACCCGCACAGCGTGGAAGCGAACGGCAGGTCGGCAAATTTTTCCATGTCGAGGTTCGGGGCCAGGATAGAGCCGATGGGGCCGGAGATGGCCGTATGATAGCTGTGCCCGCCGCTGCGGCGGTACACCGGGCAGGTATTCATGCAGGCGGCACAGCGGATGCATTTGAGCGAATTGCGGAAATCGGGGCGGCCCAGCTGGTTGATGCGCCCATTGTCGACGATCACGATGTGCAGCTCTTTTCCCTTGCGGGGCTTTTTGAAATGGCTCGAATAGGTGGTAATGGGCTGCCCCGTGGCGCTGCGGGCCAGCAGGCGCAGGAACACGCCCATGTGCCTGCGCTGGGGAATGATCTTCTCGATGCCCATGCAGGCAATATGCACATCTGCCAGGTGGGCGCCCATATCGGCATTGCCCTCGTTCGTGCATACCACAAACTCGCCGGTTTCGGCGATCGCAAAGTTTATACCGGTGAGGGCTAAACGCCGTGTCAGGAATTTCTCCCGCAGGTGCTCCCTGGCGGCGTTGGTGAGATACTGTGGGTCCGAAGCGCCTTCTTCCGTACCCAGCTTTTCATGAAAGAGCTCGCCGATCTCCTCCTTTTTCTTGTGTATACAGGGCAGCACGATATGACTGGGTATCTCTCCTGCCAGCTGGATGATGCGCTCGCCCAGGTCCGAATCGATCACTTCAACTCCCTTTGTGCCAAGGAACTTGTTCAGTCCGCATTCTTCGGTGAGCATGCTCTTGCTCTTGATCATACGGTCGATGCCATGCCGCTTCAGGATGGAAAGGATCAGCTCGTTGTGTTCCTGCGCGTTGGCCGCCCAGTGCACGATGATGCCGTTGGCTTTGGCATTGGCCTCGAACTGTTCGAGGTACTGCGAAAGGTTCGCCAGCACGTTGTTCTTGATCTGGGAGGCGGCTTCCCGCAGCTGTTCCCAGTCGGCGATGCTGTTCGCCGCGAGGTCTCTCTTTTTCCTCACAAACCAAAGGGTCTCATCGTGCCAGTCTACCCGGGATTCATCCCGGTTAAAGACCTCAGAAAGCTGTGCGTGATCTGGTGCTGGTTGTGACATGGGCAGAATCGTTTATTGTTAAATATAGGAAGAAAGGGTTTAGCTGCCGGCTTCCCCTTCCTCATTGCCTTGCGAGTGATATGAACCGGTATGGCGTCTCTTTGTTGAGGTCTGGAAAGATGCGCCCGTGGCCGTTGCGGTCCATCATTTCGATGAAATACATGAGGTCCCACTGCGGGTCGATGTCGGCAGCGGGGATGGTCGCTTCGTATAGCCCTTTTTCTTTTCCCGGCTGCATCACCAGGGTCTGGTATTCCTGTTCCTGCACCACGTTGCGGAAACGGAGCCGCACCCATTTTACACCGGCAGGCGCCGTTACCCTGATCTTCACCGTTACGGGTTGCCCTGCACGCGGCGGGGCGGGGGCAGTATGCGATACGGTGAAAAGCTTATTATAGTCTGTAGCATTCGTTTTGAAGCGGGGCGCTACTTTCATCGAGTCAACGGGCCTGAAGTTCTTTCGCTGCGCTTCCAGCTGAACGATTCCCTGGTTGAGCGAATCGAGCTCGTCTTTCCAGTGCCCGCAGAGGTCGGCCACGCGCACCCCCATCATCAGGTCTTTCGTGTATACATCACCAGCAGCCTTCACCAGCTGCGCCCAGGCCTGCGTGGCGCTCTTTTCATAGCGGATGGCCTCATCCAGCGCTGCGGGGTCATGGCTCCAGCTGAAAAGGCGGTAGGAGATGCCGGCCGGTATGCGGCGGGCGTGGTACAGGGCCAGGTTGGAAAGGATAGACAGATCGGTAACGGTGGAAACAAACTCCTTGCTCTTTTTGCCGCCCGCAGCTTTTGTAGCAGCGGCGATGAGGCGGTTGATCTCCGCCGACCGCTGTTCGAACCAGCGGCTGTTGGCGGAAGGCAACACCTTGGGCGTTTCCGTGCCAACAAGCATGCTCTGGGCTTCCTCGTCGAAGTTGGCAAACTGGCGCATATCGCTGCCCTCCAGCTTCGCGTATTGCGGCAGGTTTCCGAGCCGTTGTTTTTCCGCCCAGCCCCTCGTGGTCGGGAACAGGCTGTACGGGTAATCGGATGCCACGATGCGCGGCAGCACCCAGCTGGCCTCATGCAGCGCCTGCTCGAGCAGCGGCCCGGCAGCGCCAAAGCGTTTTTTAAACTCATGCTGCCAGATATCAGGAGACGCCGCCGGGTTATAGCCGATGCGGCCAAACAGCTGGAAGAAATGCCAGTACCGCTCGAACTCCCAGGTGTAATAGCGGTATGGCTCATTGAGCAGCTCGAAGGGAGGCATGTCGTGTGGCTGTGCTTCCATCTTGGTGGCCAGCGGCTCATTCACTTCCAGTCCGTCACCGTCGTAGAGATGCGTCGTTCCGGTAAAGCGGCGCACATAGTCCGGATCGCCCCACAGCAGCACGCGCGAGGTGCCGCCGTTCCAGAGGCACCAGTGCATATCGTATTTTTTGGGGTAGCGCAGCATATCCGAATAGCTGTGGCGCCGCGCGCTTTTTTCGGGATTGATCTGGGTCGGATGGTACGGCATGCCCATCTGTTCCATCCAGTATTTGGTGCTGATCCTGAATTTGATGCCGGTATTGATGGCGCTCTGGATGATGGATTCTTTCAGTTCTTTTGCGCGCAGGTCGAGGCTCAGGTTGGGCGCCGTCGCCTTCATCATCCTGAACACATCCGCCCAGAATGCTTCCTGCTCGCCGTTCTTCAGTCCCGACTCGTCGTGCATGCGGAACTGGATGGCGTCGAGCCCCGGAAAGACCTGCACGAATTTCCTGAGCGAAGCCTTGGTATAGTCGGTCAGGTTGTCGCCGTTCAGGCCCCATACCAGTCCGGGCTGCGGCTGGTCGGGCGCGTCTTTGGTGCCGGGGATGCCCCCGCCCTGTACGCCGCCACGGTAGATATGATCCCAGATGCCCACCGTGATGTCGATGGCGCGGTCGTGACACATCTTGATAAGCCGGTTGAATGCTTCCAGGTTTTTCTGCTGCTGCTGGGCGGTGATGCCTACCATGCGCACATCGGGGTAGCCCTCTGTATTAAAGAAGTAAGGATAGCAGGGCGCCAGGAAACCGCCGTTCTCGTAGCCAAAGATGATCACAAGGGTGTTGAAGCGATCCAGCGCCAGCATATCGAGATAGTGTGTCCAGTAGTTTTCGTCGTAGAGGCGGCTTTCCCAGTAGGTGCGGTTCATGGTGTAAATGGATACGGCCCGGATGCGCGTGTCGGGCTTTTCTGCGCCTTCCTTTATGGATTGGAAGGGGTTGCCCGTGCTGTTCCAGCCGATGCGGTCTGCCGCGTCGAGCAGGGCATACATGAGTCCGCGGTCGTCGAAGCCGTTGATTACCAGAATGGATTGCTCGTGTTTCTTTGTCTTTGTGCTGCTCTTCTTTCCTCCGCCTGATACGCTGACGGTTTCGGTTATTTCCACATCTTCTTTCACGATGCCGGATCTGGATACCGAGAGCGCCTCGGGAACGGCTTCCATCCTGATTTTGGTGGCCTGTGCAAAATGCGCCGCTTCGCCGTCGCCGGAGGAAAGCCCGGCGATCACGACGGTCTTGCCTTTGGCGTCTCCCAAAGAAGTGACCTGGTCTGTGCGGAGGTGGCGCGCTTTCAGGGCTTCCAGGAGCTTCGCGAGCCCATGGCGGGCAGCCATGCCCGGAGCAGCATCGGTTACCACCGACACATCGGGAACACCTGTTTGCGTATAGGCAGAAAAGGACAGCAGCAGCAGTGCAGACAAGAGCAGTCGTTGCAGAACCAGCGTATTTTTCATATGCAGAAATAACTTCAGTTGGCAGATTGGTTCCCGGTCCGGCAGTCTTTTTTAAGAGCCACCGGCGGAAGCTCTTCCATCCTTTTCATCGAGGACAAGCCACACACTCCCTGCCGGCTACCTGTTACTGTGCAGGTGCGGCAGCTTCTTTCCACTCCCCTGTCTTCACATTCAGTGTCCAGGGTTTTGGCTCGGGCAGCAGCAGCTTTCCGTCACCGATCTGGAGTGGCATCCACAGGTACCTCGAATCCCACTGGGTGCCCGGTTTCCACTGGTCACCCATGAATATTACGGTTGTCGACCTTTTTCCCGCTACTTTGATGAGCATAGTTGATTGAGACCCGTAGGTGTTGGTGGCCGGCGGGGCTACGTCCTGGAATTCGGTCCACGGGCCTTCCAGGGAAGGAGCGGTTGCATATTTGTTGGGATTGGGCTTCCAGCCTGTGAGGGCGGAGCCGATGGAATAATACAGTCCGTTATAATGTACGATGGCCCCGCCTTCCATATGCGCTTTCACCAGACTCATATCTTTTTCCACGTCCATGTAATCGGCCGACAGTTTGGCAATGTGAAAACCGAGGGGGCGGTCCTCAAAGACAAGGTAAGCGGTGCCGTCGTCGTCGATGAACTGGCCGATGTCGCGGCTTTCATGCCCCAGCGGCCGGAAGCTTTTGACATAGGTGAAGTTGCCGTCGGGCTTGTCGCTTACCGCGATGCCTACCCGGGCCAGCTTGTATGAGCGGTCGTCGAGGTGAAAGTACATCACGTACTTCCGGGAGGCTTTATTATAATATACTTTGGGCCGTTCGAGCACCCAGCGGGCGCCCAGGTTTTCGGGATCTGCCATCTTCACTACATCGCCCCGGAAGGTCCAGTTGATGAGGTCTTTGGAGAGATAGCAGCTGACATACCGGAGTGCGGTGTCGAGACCGCGCCTTCTTTCTTCGCCGTACCAGTAATAAGTGTCTTTTATACGGATGATACCGCCGCCATGTGCCTGGATATGGTTGCCCTGATCGTCGGGCCACACTTCTCCCGGCCGGATGACCGTCTGTTGCTGCGCATGGAGACCAGGCGAGAGGCAAAAAAGATAGATAGCGGTGAGGGCGGTCTGATTACGGAATTGATTAATAATGTTATAAGCCATGGCCGGATTGATAAATGAGGATGCTGTTACGGCCAGAAAATTAGGTATTTATTTCCAGCGGCAGACAAAATGCCTGCCGGGGATCGGCATCAAGGGCTACCGGGCAGTGGTGTTCTCCGGCAGAACAGGGTGATGGGTGCGGTGATGCTCGATGCCCTTTTTCGACTTCACAAAAGCCACCACAAACTGGAACACCCCCACTGCCAGGTAGCACCAGGGCAGTCCCTTTTTGCCCATGTGGAAATAGTCTGCCGCCACCAGCAGGGAGAGCAGCCCTTCGATCACAAAGAAGACCCCGTCTACCCAGGGCATCTTTCTTTCTATCACCGGGTGCAGCACCGCAATGAGCAGGAATACGGTACCTGCAAAGGCGAAGTAGATCCAGGATTCATGGCCGCTGTCCCATTTTTCACAGGCGTGCACCAGAATGATAAAGCCAGACAGGATATGGACCACCCGTTTTCTTCTTTCCTTGTTCCGGCGGATGCGCTGTAGGATGTTCATGGGCTGGGATGTTTAAATAAGTAAGGGTTGCCAAATGCCTGACCGGTGCAGAAGCGGTCAGTTGTTTGCCTGAAAAGGGGGTGCACACACATGGACAGTTGATTTTGAGGGAGAAATATATCGATTATTCCGGAGAAGCGTCCGGGTGACACCTGAAAATTGCCGGAATGGCAAAACCGGGCCTGCCTGGCAGAAATAAACCGGCATCGAAATATAATATTTTGTTATAAGAAGCATTATAGAACAGGGAAGTTTTCTAACTATCCTCAATAAACGATTTGGTGAGAAGGGGAAGCTGCCTCAGCAAATGAGGAGCAGCGGGTGCGAAAGAGGCGTAAGTATATAACCATATGATTTAAAGCAATTTATGAAGAATATAAATTTATTTTGGCCAAATTCGAAGCCCGCAAAACAGGGGGAAAAAAGGGTCAAAATTTATCCTTAATAAATGTGCGAATACTGTTTATTTTTCTGATCTTTGAATAACAAGCAACTCTCGAAACCTGTCATCCGGGCTGGGTTTTTAAACGTATGTCTGATGAGTGGTTTCTAATCATAATTCTGCATAATCTTTGTCGAATCATTTCAAAACTATTAATCGTGAACAAGAAAAGTATACTGGTGGTTTCTGACCAACAGGCGACGCACAATTCTTTACATGATTGGTTATGTGATAGTCACGCCTTTCATGTGAACGTTGCCAACAACGATGAAGCAGCGATCGAGCTGTTTCATCAGCAGCATTTTGATATGGTGATCGTAGACGGAACAGATCACACGATAGATGAAAAGAAACTGCATGCAGTTCTGCCGATCCTGCAGCAGGATGTACCGGTACTGGATTACCAGGGAGAAACCTCCCACGATCTGGACGACCAGATCACCGCGATCTTCGAATCAAGGAAATACGCCCGGCTGCAGCGCATGCTGATGCTGGAGCCCTCTCCCGAATACCTGTGGGATCTTCCGCCTTTTTCCCTCAATTGATCTTCCCTCAACTGATCTTCCGGCAACTGACCGTTATAAAGAGCCTGATGCCGCATAAGCAGCCCCCCTGTTTGTGCGGCATTTTTGTTTGCTGCAGTGCCCCGGTTCAATAACTCTCCCCCCTTGAGTACAAAACCCTTCCTAATCCCGGCATACTGTGCGAACTTCAACGCAGAAAAAGCTGCAAACCATGAGCTGGGCTACCCATTATATCAATAAACTGAAGAACGGCGAAGAGGTACAGTTCCGGCCACGCGGCAATTCGATGACCGGAAAGATAGATTCCGGTCAATTGGTAACCGTGGTGCCCCTTGCCGGCCATGAACCAGTGAAAGGAGATATCGTTCTCTGCAAGGTTAACGGCAACCAATACCTGCACATTATAAAAGCTATTCAGGGAGCAAGGTTCCAGATCGGCAACAACCAGGGTGGCATCAACGGATGGGTGACGCGCCGTTCGATCTACGGGATCTGCACGCACATCGGTGAGTGACGCTTTTACGCTGAGGCAGGAACAGCTTGCATATAACGGCTATGATCATGGTACAGATAAGGCATTCTGACCCGCTCCAGTAATTTAATATGGAGGTAGGTTCCGGTAGAGTAAATTCAGCTACATTTAGAGTTAAAATTAACCATTATGACAACCCAGGAGATCGCAAACCGATTGTATGAGCTTTGTAAAAAAGCCGACTACGCAACCGCACAGAATGAACTGTATGCCGACGACGTAACCAGCACCGAAAGCGACATGCGCGGTGGGCGGCCTACCGAAAAAGGCAGGGAGGCGCTTAGGGCAAAATCGCAGCAGTTTCAATCCATGGTGGAAGAAATGTTTGGCGGCTATACCAACGAACCCATGGTGTTCGGCAACTACATTTTCATGGAAATGGGCATGGATGTAAAAATGAAGGGCATGGACAGAATGAACATGGTTGAGATGTGCCGCTATGAAGTAAAAGACGGGAAAATCATTTCAGAAGAATTTTATTACTAAACTGGAAACGTCTTACTATAAGCAGGCGATGCCCGTGCCTGCTTATAGTAAGACGTTTCTTATGAAATCTGCCTGATTACTTCTGCCAGGGCCGGATACAACGGATAAATAGCTTTCTCTTCCGCACCTCTCTCATTTTACCGGTTACATGGTCACCGCAGATCAACTTTCAGAAAAATTTGCGTAGTTATTTAGCTACACATATATTTGTAGTCAAATAGCTACACATGAATCTGAGACGGGATGTTTTTCAGGCCATCGCCGACCCTACGCGAAGGGCCATCCTTCTGCTGCTGGCCTCCCAATCCATGACGGCCGGCACCATTGCTTCCAACTTCGACACCGCCCGGCCCACCGTTTCCAAACACCTGCAAATACTCACCGCTTGCGACCTGCTGCAGCAGGAGCAAACCGGCCGTGAGATCTACTATCACATCAACGCAAAAAAAATGAAAGAAGTCGCCGACTTTATCGAACCCTTCCGCCGGATGTGGGACGACAGGTTCAACAAACTGGAAAGCATCATGAAAAAATACAAAACGAAAAAATAACCTGCCATGGAAAGAAAGACAAAAGTATCTGCCGAACCCGGCAAACAGGAATTGCAGATCATAAGGGAATTCGACCTGCCGCGGGACCTGCTTTTCAGAGCATACACCGACCCGGAAATCCTGGAGCAGTGGATGGGCACCAAAGTGGTCAAGCTGGAAAACAAAAAGCATGGAAGCTGGCGGTTTGAGACATCCAACGCAGAAGGGAGAGTGATGTTTCAGGCGAACGGTGTGATCCATGACTTTGTGCCCGGTCAGAAGATCACGCGCACGTTTGAAATGGAAAATGCACCGGTAGGCATCCAGCTCGAATTCCTTGAGTTTGAAGAACTGACCGAAGAGACCAGCAGGCTCACCATTCATATTGTTTACAAAGCCGTTGCCCACAGAGACCAGATGCTGCAGATGGGCATGGGGCCGGGCATGAATGCAGCACACAACCGGCTGCAGACCGCAGCAGGCAACTTAAAATGACAGGTGCAAGCATACAGGAAGCATTCCCTCTTTCTGCCTGCTCCCGCCCATCACAAAGACATACCGGCTTTTCAGGCCGCCGGCAGACAACTTGTATCAGTCACCCAAACATGCACATATGAATCCTAAAGTTGATTTTTATTTCGACAAAGAGAAAAAGTGGCAGAAGGAAATCGAAAAGCTGCGAACGACCCTACTGGATTGCCACCTGACCGAAGAATTGAAATGGGGCGTGCCCTGTTATACCTACCATAACACCAACATCGTGCTGATCCATGTGTTCAAGGAATACTGCGCAGTACTTTTTTTCAAAGGCGCGCTGCTGCAGGACGCCCGCCACCTGCTGGTACAGCAAACAGAAAATGTGCAGGCCGCCCGCCAGATGCGTTTCACCGGCCTCAGAGAAATAACGGAGAACGAACCTGTTCTGAAAGCCTATGTTTATGAAGCCATTGAAGTGGAAAAAGCGGGGTTGAAAGTAGAAATGAAAAAGACCGGGGAATTCACGGTTCCGGAAGAGTTCCAGAAGAAGCTGGACGGGAACGCCGATCTTAAGTCCGCTTTTGAAGCCCTCACGCCAGGCCGGCAAAGGGCCTACCTGCTCCATTTCTCGGCGGCGAAACAATCCAAAACGCGGGAAGCAAGAGTTGAGAAAAGTGTGCCGCAGATCCTCCGCGGAAAAGGACCGGATGATGAGTGAATATTATTCCTCGCACAAATTTTGCATGGCTGCCTGAAACACTTATGAACAGAGGCACTTATCTCATTCTTCGGCTCTCCATTGGCGTAAGTATGCTTGGTCATGGCCTTGCGCGGCTCCCCAAGTTAGCCGGCTTCAGCCACTGGATGACCACACAGTTTGCCCATTCCTGGCTGCCCTATGCCCTGGTGAAGCCATTCTCGCTCGTTCTGCCGGTCGCTGAATTTACGATCGGCCTGCTTCTTATCACCGGCCTGTTCACCCGTGCCGCCCTCGTTGCGGGCAGCGTCGTCATGGGCATGCTCATCTTCGGATCGTGCATCATCGAAAACTGGGAGGTGCTGGTATCACAGCTCGTGCACACCCTCTTTTTCGCCGTGCTGCTCCAGTTCCTTCCCGCCAACAGCCGGGCACTCGACAGTATCTTCCGGTCTTCCGCTTCTGCACAATAAGCACACAATTCCCGTTGAAGCTTCTTCAACCAGAGATCGTAAGTTTGATCCAAAATTCATCCCATGCTGAAACAGTTCAAAGCCCTGCAGGCAGCAGAAGTAAACGGCGGCTTTTCTCTCGCGGTCGTGGAAAGAGATCTGGATAGCCTGCCTGCCGGTGAAGTGCTGGTGAAGGTCCGTTACTCTTCCCTGAACTACAAGGATGCGCTGTCTGCTTCCGGCAACAAGGGCATTACCCGCCAGTATCCGCACACGCCGGGCATCGACGCGGCGGGCGTGGTGGAAGAATCCACTTCGGCCGACTGGCAACCGGGCGACGAGGTCATTGTTACCGGGTTCGACCTGGGAATGAACACCAGCGGTGGCTTTGCCGAATACATCCGCGTACCGGCGGCATGGGTGGTCGCTTTGCCGGCCGGCCTCCCCTTCAAGGAAAGCATGCAATACGGTACAGCCGGTATAACCGCCGGACAGTGCGTGGATATCATTATCCGGCACGGCATCACCCCGGCGGATGGGCCTGTGGTTGTTACCGGCGCCACAGGCGGTGTCGGCTCCCTTGCCGTTGCCATCCTGGGCAATCTCGGTTACAGGGTAAGTGCCGTCAGCTCCAAGGCTTCCAGCCACGATTTCCTGACCTCCCTCGGCGCAACAGAGATCATCCCCCGGGCCGATATGGAAGAGACCTCCGGCAAAGCACTCCTCAAACAACGCTTTGCGGCGGCTGTTGATACGGCAGGCGGCAACGTACTTACTACGGTGCTGCGCAGCCTCGCTTACGGAGGCATAGCCGCCGCCTGCGGCAATGTAAACAGCAATCTTTTGTCCATGACCATCTTCCCCTTTATTTTACGGGGGGTGCACCTGGCGGGTGTTGCATCGGCAGATTTTCCGCGGGAGAAGCGCCTGCCCATCTGGAAGGCGCTCGCCGGCGATTGGAAACCCGCACAGCTGGCTTTACTTACGGAAGAGATATCCCTCACGGAGCTTCCGGGAAAAATAGATGATATCCTGAAAGGAAAAATGCAGGGCAGGGCGCTCGTGCGCATCTGATGCCAAACCAATACAAAACGGTTCATTTGTCTTTGTGCCGATAGGTACGATTAGCGGGCAGAAGACAATTTGAAATTGAAATGCGTGCCGTCAGGTACGCTTGGTGCCATTGCCGCAATCCATAGCACCAAGCGTACCTATCGGCACGCAAGAAAGAAACATCTACTTTGCTACCCGCCGGACGTGCCTGCCGGCACGAATAAAGAGAATCATCTTTAAGACCATTCAGTTTTAACTGCTTCGATGGATGGCATATTTTGTGAGGGATTGGTATAAGCAGCATCAAACCTGCTCATCGAGCCCGACGCTGGCCGACAGCACAATACCCCGCACACTCTGTTCGAGCTGACGCATCCGGTACAGCCGTTCCGCGGCACTGTCTTCCTGCTGCTCGGGCGGACAAAGATAGTCTCCCCTGTGTTCACCCAGCGTAAGGCCCAGGCGGTGCGCTACGCCAAAAACGAAGGGCCGCCAGCCCCAGCCAATGTCTTCCTGCACCTGTTCAAGCCAGGGCACCAGCTTTTTGTTCAGGATGAAGGGCCCATATGTATAATCGAGAAAATGACCGGTCACTTCCGTACAGCATTTGTTGATGCAGGTCTCCGTCATCTGCTGAAAAGCCGCATAACTGGCCATGCCTGCTTTGGAACGGGACGCCAGGAAAATGCCCGTTTTCTCATTGGCGGTCACTTCTTCCAGGAACGCCGGCAGCTCGTGAAAGAAAAATTTTTTGTCGGGTTCGGTATACAGGATGAACGGCCGCGGACCAGGCAGCGCCCCAGTGAGGCTGTTGCGGATCTGTGCAAACAGTCCTTTGGCCGGCGCACCGGCGACTGTGAAAGAAGGGAACCCCTTTAAGAAATCGAGGAAGGAGGCCGGTGATCCGCCATCGGTGATGTAAACGGGGATCTCGTAACCGGCGAGTATGCTAAGCGATTCACGGAGGAGGCGGTCTTCTTCCTCATCGCGCACCAGGGTCATGGTGGCAATGGCTATTTCTGTAAGCTTCATCTGAAAATTATTTCCGGCTAGTGGTTCCTGTAAGTTTATAATAGAAAGGTCCTTTTCACGTTTATGCTTACACGCTGAGCTTGTCGAGGTACCGGTAGTCGGCCGTCAGGCTTTCAAAGGCGGACACCGCATACTCTTCCTGCTCCACAAAAAAGTATTTCATGCCCGACCTCTTTGCGTTTTCCACCAGCTTCTTTACATCCAGTCCGCCTTTCCCGAATTCGGTGCTCTGCTTTTTCTGCAGGTCCATATCTTTCAGGTGCCAGAGCGGGAAGCGGTCAGGGTATTTTTTGAAATACGCAAAAGGATCGTTGCCTGTAACCACGAGCCAGCCGATGTCCATCTCCATCTTTACCAGCGCGGGGTCCGTCTGTTCCAGCAGCACATCGTACAGTACCCGGCCGTTCTCCTTTTCAAATTCAGTGGCGTGGTTGTGGTATCCGAAAAAGATCTTCTGTTTGCGGCAGTCTTCGGCTGCCTTGTTGAAGATATCAGCGCATTTCCGGTAATTGTCCACCGTCTGTCCCTGCGACGGCAGGGAGGAACAGATCAGGTATTCCTGCCCGGCCTCTGCGGCCTGGTCAACCGACTGCTGCCAGTCTTTGTCGATCCCCACATGACCGCTCCTTACCTTCATGCCCAGGTCTTCGGCGATTTTCCTGATCTCTTTTGGCTGCAATCCGTAATAATTGCCCTTCACGCTCCTGGCCGATTCCAGCTGCCTGAACCCGATCCTTGCCAGCTGCTTCAGCGTGCCGGCTGCGTCTTCGAGCATTTCCTTGCGCACCGAGTACAGCTGCACCCCGGCATTCTGCGTTGCTTTTGCAGGCAGGTGCGGCACTACAAGAGAACCGAGGGCAAAAGCGGAAGAAGTTTTGATGAAGTCCCGTCTGGATGGCATAATAAATGGTTGAATAAAGAGGATTGAAATTGACTGCCTGACAAATGTAAAATAGCTTTGCGACTAATCGCACACTAAATGCATCGCATATGACGTCTATCCGCATCCTCGCGCTCAGCAGTTCCAGGGTCAGCAATTCGGAGTACCTGGAAAAAGCCGCACCTATGATCCATGATTTTCTGGGCAACAGGGTGCTCCGGATCGGGTTTGTCCCGTTTGCTGCGGTAGACGGCGATTATGAGAAATATACCGACATGGTGAAAAGCGGGCTGGCTGCCCTGCCCTGTCTGGTTCATACGGTCACGCCGGAGCATGCCAAAGAGGATATCCGGAAAAGTGACGTGATCATGGTGGGCGGTGGCAATACGTTCAAGCTGCTGCATGATCTCTATGCGCTACAGCTGCTGGAGCGCATCCGCGACAAGGTGCATGCAGGCACGCCTTACATCGGCTGGAGCGCGGGCGCCAACATCGCGGGGCGTACGATCATGACAACGAACGACATGCCGGTGATCGAACCGGAAAGCTTCCTTGCGCTGCGGTTCCTGCCTTTTCAGATCAACCCGCATTATATCAACATACAGATGGAAGGGCACCACGGCGAAACGCGCGACCAGCGGCTGGCGGAGTTTGTAAAGCTGAATCCGGGCATCCCGGTACTGGGTTTGCCGGAAGGAACCGCCCTTCAGAGGGAAAACGGCATCCTGAGGCTGCTGGGGGAGGCTGCCGGCGTGCTTTTCCGGACAGACAAAGTTTCAGGCGAACTGGTGAAAGAAGAGGTCAGGGCGGACGAAGACCTATCCTGGCTCCTTCAGCAGCCGGCCGGGGGCGCTGAAGGATGAACAGGAAACGGGCCGATTATGATATAATTGCAGGCGGCCTTAGAAAATCTTATACCCCACATGGAGGCCTGCCAGTTCGAACTTGCGGTCGGACCAGATACCGGCGGTGGCCGCATCGATGCCTTTCGCGTACTGGTAACGCACGCCGATCTCGAACCGCTTGATGTCGACACCTGCGCCGAGGCCCGCAAAGAAAGTGGTGACCGATGGACGCGACAGGTCTCCGCCCCAGTCGACCCTGCCGCCCATTTCGCCGATGCCGGCCTGGGGTTCAATATAAAAAAGTCCGATGTGTTGTTTGTAGCCGGCCATCACCGGGATAAGGTGGGTACGGGTCTTGCTTTTTCCGATGGCGGCATCCGAGCTGAACCACGACACGCCGGTCATCAGCGTGATCTGGCCTGATCTGCCGATGCCATAGTATCCTTTCAGAAATCCACCGTATCCAAAATGCGGATCGGTCAGCGTGAGCGCGCCTTCCGCCAGCACCTTTATTTCATTGTGGCCTTTCTGGGCACGGGCCACTCCCTGCATCATGATCACCAACAGCATGCAAGCTGCAATCTTTTTCATATATTTTTTTTTACAAGACAGTTTCCTTTGGGAGAACGCGGCATGAAGCAGGACTTGCCGCCTGCTCTTCAGACTTCTTTAACATATACGTCTAAAACCCCAAGCCGGTTTCCCGGACCAAAAGTACTCAACTGCCGGGAAATTCTCTCCATCAGAATGGACCTGATTAACGGATTCTCCCGAATGGGATGACTATGCACAAAGTCATTACAAGGCTTTTTGACTGAACCTGGATGAAGAGGATTCACCCGATTATCCTGAAAATGGACGATTGGAATCAAAGCTTCTATCGGGACCAATTTTCCAATTCCAAAAATCAAGGTTCAGACAATTCCATTTCCGGTCAAAAATGGAGAAGGCCATCTTGCAGGAGCGGATTAATTTTAGCAACAGCGACTTCTTTTCCGCATCTTAAAAAATTTTCTCATGAAGCAGGCATTCCTTTTTTTGTTCACCGGTCTTTTTTCTTCCTATTTGTTACATGCCCAATCTACCGGCACGGTAGAGCAAACGGCTCCCGGGGCCAGGCCGGCCGCCGGGCTGGTCGCCAGCTTCGACGGGCTGGGGGCAAGCTTCAGCGGTCCGCAGGGAACGGCGGTGCTGCGCAATCCATCAGACAATTCACTGGCGGTGGGACTCAACCACATCATGCAGATCGTGAATACGCGGGTGGCCATCTTCACCAAGAAAGGAGCGCAATACGACACCACCGGCCGCGTGCTGTACGGGCCGGTGGAAACCAGGAATGTATTCCGTGGGTTTGGCGGCCCCTGCGAACGGCTTAACAACGGAGACGCCGTGGTGCGCTACGACCAGCTGGCCGACCGCTGGCTCATTGTGATGCCCACTTTCCGGCGGCTTCCGTCCAGGAAATACGATGTGGATTCTGTGACGGGTGAGCCCGCCTGGCCCGCACAACCCGGTGCGGCAGTGTCTCTCTACCAGCCTGCCCTCAATGAAGCCCGCCAGCCTGAACGGCCCGTCAGGCACGGAAAAGACAGCGTGTACTGTATGTGCTATGCCATCAGCACCACGCCCGACCCGTTCGGTCCTTACTATCGCTACGAATTCGAGCGCCGCCTCTTTCCCGATTATCCGCGCCCCACGGTATGGCCCGACGGTTATTATACCACCACCAGCACGGGCGACCAGGTGATCGAAAAACATGCGTATGTGGTCGACCGCGACCGGATGCTGAAAGGAGAACCGGCCACCGAGCAATCGGTGATCGTGAAAGACGTGAATTTTATGATCAATGCAGACCTCGACGGAAAGCAGCTTCCGCCCAAAGGCTCTCCCAGCATCCTGCTGGCCGCCGGCGGCTCACAGCTGAAGCATGTGATGGAAGATGATGGCATCTATGCGTGGAAGTTTCATGTAGACTGGAAAGACACGTCAAAGACGCACCTGGAAGGACCGCTGAAAATAGGTGTGGCACCGTATCATTATCTGTGCGACGGGCAGCTCACGAAGTGTGTGCTGCAGCCCGGCACCGATCAGCGCCTCGATGCGCAGGGCGACAAGCTGATGGCCAGGCTCACCTACCGCCGCATCGGCAAACAGGAATCCATCGTAGGCGTTCACTCGGTCAATGCAACCGCCGGCGGCGGCGTACGCTGGTACGAATTCAGACTCGATGCCAAACGCAATGTGTCGCTCTACCAGCAAGGCACATACGCACCTGACTCCAATTACCGATGGATGGGCAGCGCCGCCATGGATAAGAACGGCAACATAGGCATCGGCTATTCTTTCGGAGGCGCCACACATTTTGCCGGTCAGCGTTTTGCCGGCCGGATGCCCGGCGACCGGCCCGGCACCCTCAGCCTTCAGGAAACGGTGCTCGTGGAAGGCGAAGCGGCGCAAACAACCACGTTGCGGTGGGAAGATTACACCCAGACAGCCGTTGATCCTTCCGACGACTGTACCATCTGGTATGTGGGCGATTACTTACGGAAAGGCGATACCAATTACTCGTCGAAGATCGGCGCCTTTCGCATGCCCGGCTGTGCTGTCCCGAAGAAAAACCCTGCGGCGAAACAATAAGTTGTGCTAAAATATCTCCCTGCTTAAAATCCCCTGAACCAGGGCCTGCTGCCCCAGGGCGCGAACGGCCAGGGTATGGAAGAAAGGATTACGAGAAGGCCGATGGTGAACCAGACGGCCATGGTCCTGAACTTCTGGCGGTCGGTCAGCTTGCGCTTGGCTTTGGCCGAGCCGATGGTGATGATGACGATGCCCAGCAGCATCACCACGCTGTGCTCCATCCCGAAAAAGCGGGTCTGCCGCTCATGCACGGCAGTTTTGAAATTATGAAGAAAGTATTGAACGAGCGGACTGACCACGTAAAGGGTGAGTCCGATGAGGAGCTGGACATGGGCAATGGTGGCGGTGGTATGCCGCACCGTATTGTCGTACCGGGAGAACCGCCTGCCGGTGGTCCAGCCCCTGTATGCCCTGTAGATCGCATACATCAGGCTGATCAGAACAAGCCAGCGCATCCAGGAGTGTAATGCAACAAGAATCGGATACATGGTATACTTTTATTTCGGCTGTTGTGTGTAAAACAATCAGATAAAGCCTGCATGGATCAGCGGAAGACCAGTCAGGCAAAGCAAGCCACTGAGAAACCTGAAGGTAGGACACAAGAGGCAGATTTCGCTTTTTTTCCATCCGCTCCCCGAATGGTACCTTTATCCTTCAACGGCATTAAAAATGGCGAAGAGCGATCAGCAAAAAACAATCCAAGATTTTCTGGCCGGCAAATCAGAAATCACTTTGGCACTTTACAATGCTTTCCTCGAAGCGTATCAGCAGATCGGAATGATCGG
The DNA here is from genome assembly GCA_965200945.1 of Chitinophagaceae bacterium. GTDB lineage: Bacteria > Bacteroidota > Bacteroidia > Chitinophagales > Chitinophagaceae > JADCRZ01. Next base: position 5,147,192 of record OZ241749.1, on the reverse strand, counting down.
CCTTAATCCGGCAAAGACCATGATCGGCATCTCGAACGGCCGCCACCGGATCGCATGGATCACGCAGCTTGGAAAAAATTTCGTGCACATCGTATTTCCCTTCAAACAACCCTATCCCGACAATCTTTGTTTTGCGAAGATCGCACAGGTGCCGGGCGACGCCGAACAGTTCAATCATCATTTCCGGATGTACTACATGGAAGACCTCAACGATGAAGTGCTCCGCTTCATGAAGCTGGCCTATGACAGCTGAAACAAGGCCACCCACTGCCTTTTCAACGTAAATAGCTGCCAAAGGAAAACCGCTTGCTGGTATATAAGAAGGAACCGGTAAACCGAAAAATAATGACTGTTAAAAGTTTTTTAATTGTCAGAAATACATATACCTTTCGAGCTGATTGCTGATTACATCACCTTAACAATTGTTATATGAAAAACACCTGTTTTTTTTCGTATTCGAGGAAGTCTCCGCCTCCATTTCCCCTTCCGGTACCCTCTTCATCGTTAAATGATAAGCTGATAAAGTAAACTCTACTTTCTCCCTTTTATTTACGGGTTTTTTGATCGTCGGAATCAGTCAAAGACGACAGTACATACCTGAATTATAGTAAAATTACGGGCAGTGTATCTTATGCTGTCCGGTATAGAATAAGGTATTGAAATGCTTTGAACCGTTAAACAGACCGACCCGCAAACGCCCCCTGCAGTCAACAAAACTTTCCCTCTTTATAAAAACAAAATCTACTTTTTATGAACTTGCTTTCCCGAAGGCTCTTTCCAAAGCGCAGGATATGGGCCCTGTTGCTGTTTCTCTCTTTTTTAAGCATTGAAGGCTTTTCACAACAAAGCTTACCCACGTATACCGGTGTGATCACCGACACTTTGGGGCAGCCCCTGCTGGGAGCCACCGTAACCAATACGGCTACGAAGAAAGGCGTCTTCACCAACAAAGACGGCGTTTTTTCCATTCAGGCAAGGTCCGGCACCGTGGTGGAGATCAGTAACATCGGTTTCAAACCAAAACAATTCACCCTCGGCAGCCAGTCTTCCCTGAATGTGCAGCTCGAAAACGCCAACAACAGCCTGAGCGATGTAGTGGTAGTTGGTTACGGAACCCAGAAAAAGGCGACGGTGAGCGGTGCCATCAGCAATATCAAAGCAGATGACATCGTGCGTACGCCTTCCGTGGGAGCCACTTCCGCACTGGTCGGAAAGATCCAGGGCATCACCGCGAGGGCAGCGGATGCCAGACCGGGAAATGGTACCCAGATCCAGATCAGGAACCTCGGAACACCGCTCTATGTGATCGATGGAATTCCATACAGCGTGCCTGACCCCACTTCTTCTTTTGGTTTGACGACCGGCCTGTCGGGGCAGGATGTGTTCAACAGCCTCGGGCTGGAAGACATCGAAAGCGTTACCATCCTCAAAGATGCTGCCGCCTCCATTTATGGGCTGCGCGCTTCCAACGGCGTTGTGCTGGTAACCACCAAAAAGGGAAAAAAAGGGGAGAATGCTTCCATCAATGCATCCGCTTATTATGGAGTGCAAAACTATACCCGTTTCTTTCAACCGGCCAATGCGGGTCAGTACGTACTGGGCCTGCTGCAGTCTGAACAGAATTTGGGCCGCAATCCAGCCCTTCTATACGCGCCCGACCAGCTCGCCAAATGGCAGGCCGGCACCGAAAAAGGATACAAAAGCTACGACTACTTCGATATCGTGAACCGCCCCAACATACCACAGTCATATGTAAGCGCCAGCGCTTCGGGTGGATCTGCACGGTCAAACTATTACTTCTCGTTAAGCCATATCGACCAGCAGGCCATTATCAGGGATTTCAATTACAATCGCACCAACCTGCAGCTGAACCTGAACACCAGTCTGGCCAAAGGTTTCCAGATCGGCGCGCAGATATCGGCCAGGATCGAGAAACGCCACAACGTGGGCGTACCCGGACTGGATGACTACTTCAACCCGTTGTTGAGCGTGACCACCATGTGGCCTACGGAAAGCCCATATGCCAATGACAACCCCAAGTACATCAACCAGACGCACAACGTAAATGTAAACCCGGCTACCTATAAAAATGAAGTAACGGGTTATGCCGACGATATCTTCCGGGCAATGAACGTAAACCTGAACGCCCAGTATGATTTCAAATTCGGCCTCACTGCAAAAGCCATTTACTCATACAACTATACCAATGAAGGTTTCGACGGCTTCGAGTATACCTGGAATGCATATAAGTACAACGCTACCACAAATGCATACGAAACAAACGCCGGCTTCGGTAACCAGAACCCCTGGAGGGAGACGCACAGAAGAAATATCTTCCAGCGTTTCGGACAGGTATCGCTGAACTACAACAAACAGTTCGGCGAACATTCGATCTCAGTGCTGGCAGCCTATGAAAGATCCGACAACGAGAACAGTTATTCCGTTATTCACACCGTTCCGCCGAACAACTACATTCCCACCCAGTACCTCGTAAACCAGGATTACTTGGCCGACGAATGGACAACGGAAGCAAGGGCAGGATACATCGGCAGGATCAACTATAATTTCAGGCAGAAATACCTGATCGAAGCTGTGGGCCGTTACGACGGGTCTTACCTGTATGCACCCGGCCGCCGGTATGGTTTCTTCCCCGGTGTATCGGCAGGTTGGAGGATTTCAGAGGAACCGTTCTTCAAGAATAACCTCGCCGGTGTGATCAACGATTTCAAACTCCGCGTTTCCTATGGCCAGACCGGTAGCGAGATCGGGTTTGCCAATGGCAATCCACCCGATGCGTTCAGTTACATCGGCGGTTATAATTTCAACTCCGGAAGTTCCATTCTGGATGGTGCTTACAGGATCGGCCTGAGACCAAGAGGTCTTCCGATCGACCGTCTTTCATGGGTGATCAACAAAACGAAAAACGTAGGGATTGATTTCAGCCTGCTTAAGAACAAGCTGACCGGTACGGTAGACGCCTTTGAGCGCAGACGCACAGGGCTGCCCGCTTCGAGGTACGACGTGCTGCTGCCAAGCGAAGTAGGATATACTCTCCCAGTCGACAATTTGAATTCTGATGCCACGCGTGGGGTGGAAGGTATCCTGACCTACAGCAACCGCGCCGGCCAGGTAAATTACTCCATCAGTGCGAATGCCACTTATGCCCGCCTGAGAAACATCAGCACCTACAAGCCAAGGTTCGGTAACTCAAGAGATAAATACCGCAACTCGATCGAAGACCGCTGGGCCAACATCACATGGGGTTACCATGTCGCAGGCCGCTTCCAGTCGCAGGCGCAGATCGATGCTTACCAGGTCAATAATGACGGACAAGGTAACCGCACAGAACTGCCCGGTGATTTTATCTACGAAGATGTGAATGGCGACAAGATCATCAATGCGCTTGACCAAAAGCCGATCGGGTATGCACAGGGCGCGCTTCCCTATATGAGCGGCGGCATGAACCTGAAACTGGCCTGGAAAGGATTCTCTGTGGCCATCGATCTGGCCGGCGCCACCATGCAGTCTTACCTCCGGAACTTCGAGCTCCGCTATCCGTTCCAGAACAACGGGAACTCGCCCGACTATATGCTGACGGATGTTTGGCACCGTTCAAATGTGTATGATCCGAACAGCGCATGGGTGGCCGGAACATACCCGGCACTGCGCAAGGACAATACTACGCACGTGAATTACCAGACGAATGATTTCTGGATCACCAACGTGCATTACCTGCGCATCAAGAACTTCGAGGTGGGTTACAGCCTCCCTCCCAAGGCGCTCAAATTCATCGGTATCAGCAGGGTCCGCGTGTACGCAAACGCAACTAATGTGTTCTCGCTCGATAACGTAAAACAATTCGGCATCGATCCCGAGATCTCCAGCGGCAGTGGGCTGGTTTATCCTTCCCAAAGACTGTTAACGTTCGGGGCGAACATATCACTCTAATTACACAATTACCTATCATGAAACGGATATTTTCTTGTAGTTTTTTATTCATTGCACTGCTATGCACAACGGCCTGTAAAAAAGACTGGCTCGACCGTACGCCGCGGACCATCATCCTGGAAAACCAGGTATGGAACGACCCCGTTCAGATCACCGGTCTGCTGGCCAACTATTATGACCGGCTGGTGACTGATATGGGACTTGATGTCAACAACGCCCAATGGCGCAACATGGCCAACTATGACGACGCCATGTGGTCGGGCCAGTCGAACGAAGACGGCCGCAACAACATCGCGAACTACGGCGCCGACAGCTGGAGACTCTGGAACTACGACCTGATCCGCGACATCAACCTCGCACTGGAAGGCATCGTGGCTTATGGAACCTCCCTCACCGCCGCGCAGAAAACACAGTTCGATGCGGAATTCAGGTTCATCCGAGCCGCCAATTACTTCGAACTGGTGAAAAGAATGGGTGGCGTTCCACTGGTGACCAAACAGCTGATCTACGATTATAGCGGCAATCCCACTCCGCTGCAGGTGGCCCGGGCAAAAGAAAGCGAAGTGTATGATTTTATCGCCAGCGAGATGGACGCCATCAAGAACAACCTGGGCAACGACGGCAGCAACACACGCGCCAACAGGTACACGGCGATGGCGCTGAAAAGCCGTGCGATGCTGTATGCCGCTTCCATTGCAAAATACAACAGCGCATTGCCTTCGCCCATCACTACAGCAGGCGGAGAAGTGGGCATTCCTGCATCCATGGCCGCAGCCTATTACCAGAAATCGCTGGATGCTTCCAAGGAAGTAATTGCCAGTGGCAAGTACTCCCTCTACCAGTCGAACCCCAGCAAAGGCGACAATTTCTACGAAGCCACAACCAAGAAGAACAACGTAGAAATGATCTTTGCAAAGGCATACCTGTCTCCTAACAAACGCCATGTGTTTTCGTATGATAACATTGCGCTCGGCCTTCGCGAAGACAACCTGAGCTCTTCTTCGGTAACGCCATCCCTCAACCTCGTTGAAAGCTTCGATTACCTCGACGGTACGGCCGGCGCCCTCAAGACCCGCACCGCCGACAACAGCGATTATATCTATTACACAAACGTGGAAGATATCTTCGCCAACAAAGACGGCCGCATGGCCGGCACGCTTATGTATCCCGGTTCTTCCTTCAAAGGAATCGGTATTCAGGAACAGGCCGGCGTGATGGTGTGGAACGCTTCCTCCAACTCCTACACCACCATTGAAGGAGCAAGCCTGGGTACTATATGGGGCGGCACCAACTACCCGGCCGGAGACGGAAAACTGCTGACCGGCACTTCCGGTCCGCACCGCTCTATCCAGGAAGTTTCCAACACCGGCTTCTACATGAAAAAATTCATCGATGCAGGTGCAGGTACCAGCACCCGCGGTATCCAGAGCGATGTATGGTGGGTTTGGTTCCGCCTCGGCGAGATCTACCTCAACGCAACAGAAGCTGCGTTCGAGCTGGGACAAACAGCCGACGCCCTTACTTATATCAACACCCTGCGGCAGCGGGCCGGTTTTCCGGCCAACAGCCTCACTGCGGCCACCCTCAACACGAACAAGATCCGGAACGAGTTCCGCGTGGAGCTGGCTTTTGAAGACCACCGGTTGTGGGACCTGAAACGGTGGCGGATAGCCGACAAGGTATGGAGCGGCAGCACGAGCAACCCCGACGATATGGTGTACGCGCTGTACCCTTACCGCGTGGTGCGCCCGGGCGATGCCGCACGCGACGGCAAATACGTGTATGTGAAGATGGTGGCTCCGAGATTCAGGGCGCCCCGGTTCTTCCAGATCTTCAACTACTATTCTTCCATCGACCAGGTCGTGCTGAACAACAATCCTAAAATTGTACGTAACCCTTTCCAATAAAGAATTATGAAAAAGATATTTTTAATCCTCATGGCTTTCGCAACCGTACTGATCGCAGGTTGCGCGAAAGACAATTTCGAACCGCCCAAGTCTGCGCTGACCGGGCAGGTATCGTACAAAGGGCAGGTGGTGAACCTGCGTTCGAACGGTGTTCAGCTCGAGCTGTGGCAATCCGGCTTCCAGCTCTTCTCTAAGATACCGGTGTATGTATCGCAGGAAGGCACTTTTTCCGCCCAGCTGTTCGACGGCGACTACAAACTCGTTCGCCTGAAAGGCAATGGCCCCTGGGCCGATAACAGCGATACCATCAAGGTGCACGTAGCGGGAGCCACCACCGTAGATGTGCCGATCGATCCGTACTTTGTTGTATCGAACGTAGCATTTCAACGGGCAGACACCACGGTCACCGCAACCTTCACGGTAGGCCAGGTAAACACCACGAAAACACTTGAATCCGTCAGGATCGATCTCGGCCAGACCTATGTCACCGACCTGAACAACAGTCTTGCCAACACGTCGGCAGCCGGTTCAGCGGTTACTCTGAACCAGCCTGTTACGCTGAAGGTCAACATTCCGGCCGCCTACAGAACAAAAGATTATTTGTATGCCAGGGTTGGTATAAAAGCCGCCGGCGTATCGGAACTGATGTATTCCGTATCGCAGAAAGTGGCGCTGAAATAAACCAAGTTCTTTTTCTTATCTTGAGCCCCGGCCGCCAGTAACATGGTTGCCGGGGCTTTTTGTTACAAGCCTTTCCATCCGGATCGCCTTATGGCGTGCATCTCCTATTGCAATACCTTAACTTCGGCTATCCATCCCATCGTTGTATCTTTAAATACACACCAGGTATGCAATCAGGTTCTTCCCCGGTCAAGATCTTCATCTCGTATTCGCACCGCGACATAGACTTCAAAAAAGAAATAGAGACAACCATCTTTTCGGGATCGAAAGAATGGGAGGTATTGTCGGATGACCTGCTTCAACCCAGTTCAGACTGGAATGAAGTGCTGACCCGTATGCGCAACGAGGCGGAGATATTTCTGCTGCTGGTTTCCGGTGCCTACCTGGCCTCCGAAAAGGTGCGGTCAGCAGAACTGCCGCAGATCATCCAGCGCGCGGAAGAAGGATCGGTTTCGGTGATCCCCGTCATCCTCGAGCGGTGCGACTGGCAATCGCAGCCGTTTGCACGCTACCAGGCGCTGCCGAAATTCGGGCACCCATGGAGTGAGATGGACGACAGGCAGGCGGTGTTCTCGGAACTGCGCATGGCGCTGTCTTCGGTGCTTGGAATGAAGCTGAACGGCAAAGCCACGCAGATCATCCGGGCTGCGAAAGAAGGCAAAAGTGCCCGCCTCGACCTCTCGCGCTGCGACCTCACCTTCATACCGCGCGACCTGCTGGAAATGCCGTGGCTGGAAGAGCTGAATATGCAGAAGAACTACCTCACCAGGATAGAGAACCTAGATAACCTGACCTCCCTGCATACGCTGGTGCTGTCGAACAATGAAATCAGCAAGATCGAAAACCTGGACACCCTCACACAGCTGACCCTGCTCGACCTTCAGTTCAACAACCTCCGCTCGATCCGCAACCTGGAGCACAATACACAGTTGCTGGTGCTGGGATTGTCATCCAACAAGATCACCAACCTGGAAGGCATTACGCCGCTGCAGGGGTTGCGATCCGTTTACCTGAGCCACAATGCGCTTACGCGGATCGATGAGCTCAAAGAACTGCCCCTCCTGCGGCGCATCGTACTCACCAACACACAGATCCAGTCTATCAGGCCGCTGCTGCCGCTGATAAAAGCCGGGCTGCCCGTGGAACTGAAATACAGTTTCAAAGAAGAAGAGAACGGCATTTTTGTGAAAGACAACAAATCGCTTTCGGAGCCATCGATCGAGGTGATCGAAAAAGGGCGCGACGCCATCCTTAAATATTTTCATGATGCCGAGATGTACGGCACCCGCAAACTGGAGATCCTGAAACTGATCCTGGTGGGAAACAGCAAAGTGGGAAAGACCAACTTCAGCGAGATGATCCGCGGGCTGGCCATCAACCCGAACCACAACTCGACCCACCTGCTGGATATAGAACAATGGGAAACGTCGCTGCTCGACCCCGGTGCGGGCAGCCGGCTGCGGGTCAACATCTTCGACTTTGGCGGACAGGATTATTACCATGACCTGCACAAGATGTATTACTCGCACGATACGGCTTACATCCTGCTGTGGGACACGGTCTCCAATAAATACTCCGAAGAAGTGGAGCCCGACCCTACCGGCGCGAGAGCAGTATCATCTACGAAAATTATCCTCTTGAATACTGGCTCGAATCTATCCGCTACAACCTGGAAGACCGGTACAGGCATACCTATCAGGCAGATGCGCAGGCGGTGCTGAACCAGAGCAACAACACGGCCCCGGTGCTCATCCTGCAGAACAAGATCGACATCGAAGAAGGAAGGCTCGACCAGAGAGCGCTCTCGGCAAAATACCAGAACATCTCAGGTTTCTTCAACCTCTCCCTCCTCACGGGCAGGCGTACGCGCGCATTGTTTGAAGTACTGACCGATTACCTCAACACCCTCAACCTTTCGGGCCGGGAACTGATCGCCTATGAGCACAAGATCATTCATCATTACCTTGATACGGACATTCCTTTCAAAGTACTCTCCCTCACTGATTTCTGCAGCGAATGCGTGTCCATCATCGACGACCCCTCCATCCATTTCAACAACGACAACGCCCGCATCATTGCGGAGATACTGAATGCGATCGGCATTATTTTTTACGACAAGCAAACAGACACCGAGGGCATCATCTTCACGCAGATCAACGAGCTGAACAGGATCATCAAGCAGCTCATGGATATGGCAAAAAAGGGGAACGACAAAGGCATCTTCAATGCAGAACAGCTGCAAGATTTCCCCTGTAAAAAGGAGATCCTGGCCCTGCTGGTAAAGAACAATTCGGTGATCCCGATCAATGAAACCGAATTCCTGGTTCCGCAGTTCCTGCCCACCAAGCCCGACCCTTCGGTCGATTTTTTTCTCACCGCCTTTACCTATCACCAAGTGCGCTTTCTGTACAAAGCCTACTTCCACAAAACGCTGCTCCTGTCTGTGTTTTCGACTTACCTCACGGGCACGCTCTCCGACATCCATACCAAGGTGAAGAACCTTCCTTTCTGGCGCAACGGCATCATCATCTCGCGCGGGGAGGGCAGCAACCGGCAGATGGTATTTGTAGAATTTCAGAAGACCGACACGATGGGTATCATCAACATCAAAACGATGTCGCCCTACAATAAAAGAGGACTGGAAAGATCGGTGGAGAACACGCTCGACAAACTCAGCAAGGGCTGGTCGGTCACCAAAGAGATCTCGGCCGATTGCCTCGACTTCTTTGACGTGGATTACCTGCAGAAAGAAGTGCAGAACGGCCAATACCAGTTTGCCGCCGACAAAAAGATCTTTACAGCCAACGACTTCAAGAACATCACCGATTTTCCAAAGCTGCCAAAGAAACTGTTCATCTCCTACTCTTCCAAGAATTCCGAATTCATCAAACGATTCGTCACCCACCTGGAAGTGCTGCGCAGCTCCGGCACCATCGAACCCTGGTACGACCGCATGATCGAATCGGGCACCAAATGGGACGACAGCATCCACGTCGAGATGCGCAAATCCGACGTCATCATCTTTCTGCTGAGCCCCGACTTCCTGGCCACCGAATACATCATGAAAACAGAGATCCCGATGGCCATCGATCAGATGAAGAACGACCTGTCGAAATTCTTTTTCATCGAGCTGCAGCCCTGCGGCTGGAAACGCACCGAGATCCGCCACTACCAGCAAACCGACGACCCCGACGAAGCCGCTAAAAACGTCCTCCTCATCGGCCAGCCCGACAACGACGAACAGTGGAACAAGGTGATCGACCAGCTGGAAGCCAAAATGAAGGCGTGAGTTCTTCTTTTTTGTGCCCAAAAAAGAAGCAAAAAAGGCTTGGCTGTTGAAATGGGGCTAAAATTTACTCTATTGCGCGGGCAACGGACATGCTAATCTTCAGCGGTAGTAGGGGTTTGGGCCTTTGCATGGATGGGCTTTGGAATAAAGCCAGGCGTGTCCGTTGCACCAAATAGCCGCCTGCGGCAGGCCATTTGGTCTCGCTCCATTCCGTAAATTTCTTCACGCCCCATTTCAAAGGCCGGGGGAGAAGAGAGAGAAAAGGAAGGGAGGAAGAAAGGGGACAAAAGCTAAAGAAATTGGAAGCAATCCGCTATGCGGTAGCTTCCTAAATTCCCTCCTTGGAGGGGTAGGGGTGGGTTAAAACCGCACCCAAAGCTGGTTTGCAGCCCTTGCACCCCCAACCCCTCTGTCACCAACCCCCTCAACAAACTTGTCCTTTAGGTTTGCATTAGATTTTATATTAATACAAGTACTATTATTACTACCCTTTTCTTTTTTGCTACTTTTTTCTTTTACTATTCACATTTTTGTGTGGATAAAACCAACCCCGGCAGGGACGCATTTATCTTTTGTCAAGGTTTTCATGCCTATAGGATGATACAATCCCCTGCCGGTTTTTTCCCTTGGTGTCCATATAGCAATTAGGGCTTAAGACCCATTATCAAGGACTCGGACGATGGGGCAAAATGGTTGGTCTGAAACTTTACTTTCAAAAACGAATGTATGCAAAAAAACACCCGCTCTTTCCTGGGCATCGATGTGAGTAAAGAATGGTTCGACGTGGCTCTCATGCACGTCACCAACCACATCAAAGAACCTGTCCTTGCCGACAGGTTCTCAAACGATCCTACCGGTATCAAAGCCTTTCATAAGTGGCTCAGGGCCCTTAAGGTCCCTTTCAATGACAACACCCTGGTGGTCATCGAGAACACAGGCGTCTACCACCGGCTGATCTGGCAGTACTGCTCCGACAGGCAGCTGGCCCTGCACATCGGCAACGCCGCCCACATCAAATGGAGCTTTGGCATCGTCAGATCCAAGAACGACCGCATCGACTCGGAGCGGTTGTGTATGTATGCCTTTCGCCATGCCGATGAACTCAAAGCCTCCCCAGTGCTGAACCAGGAGCTGTTGCGGCTTAAAGACCTGGCACATGCAAGGAAGCGGCTGGACAGGCAGATCACCTCCACGAAGGTGTATCTGGCAGAACTCAAAAGGCAACAGGATGTAGAAATGGAAGCCATCATGGAGCAGGCACACAAGGCGGCGCTGCAAGGTCTGGAAGCGTCGTTGGAGATAGTGGAGAAACGAATCATGGAGATCGTGTCGGGCAATGAAGCAGTGAACAGCAATTACAAACTGTTGCTCACAGTGCCAGGCATAGGCAAGGTGATAGCGGTGTACCTGCTGTGCTGCACGGTGAACTTTGCTGCCGGCAGAACAGGTAAGCAGCTGGCGAGCTATGCGGGAGTGGCGCCGTTCGAGCAGAGCAGCGGCAAGAGCGTGAAGAGCCGCAACAAGGTTCACAAGATGGCCAACAAGGAGCTCAAGGGGATGCTGTTCATGGGAGCCAGATCAGCGTCTGTGAGCAACAAAGAGTACAGGGAATATCACGATAGAAAGATAGGGGAAGGCAAGCAGTACAACAGTGTGATCAATGCGATCAGCAGTAAGATATTGTTGCGGGCAGCGGCGGTGATAAGAAATGGGAGACCGTATGTGGATAAGTACAGAAAGGCAGGCTAAAAAAAGAGCAAAAAAGATTTGTTTTAACCATAGCAATCATCCTCGCCAGGCGCAAACACGCTGCTGCACTCACAATCTCTTGCTGCGCCTGTGCGGGGATCTAAGCGGGGAATCGCTGTTTCTTGTCTGAACCTGATTGGTCGGGAACGCCCCTGAAAGTGAACAGATTTAAGAGTAGATTGCGCCGCGAGCGGTCGGATAACCCGTGGCGGGATCCGCATGCGAAGCACTCCGGTTTTCCCGGTCCGTACCAACCGTTAAAAGAAGCACAACCAGCATGACCAGCACCACAGGCGCCCCTTCCCTGCAAACAACCGGCAAACTCCATGGTCTCGACCACCTGCGGGCCTTTGCCATCAGTTATGTTCTTCTCTTTCACTATGGCGCCATCTTCCCGCATCCGGAATGGACACGCACCTGGGGAAAATTCGGCTGGAGCGGTGTCGACCTCTTCTTTGTGCTGAGCGGCTACCTTATCTCTTCGCAGCTGTTCCGGGAGATGTCGGCCACAAGCCGCATTTCGCTGCGCACATTTTTCATCAAACGCTTTTTCCGCATCATGCCCGCGTACTGGCTGGTGCTCGCCCTGTACTTCCTGCTGCCCGCCGTCAGGGAACGCGAAACCATCGCACCCCTCTGGAAATTTGTTACGTTCACCCAAAACATCGGACTGGTACTGCGCAACCAGGGCGCTTTCTCGCATGCCTGGTCGCTTTGTATCGAAGAACAGTTCTATCTCCTGCTGCCTTTTATGCTGACGGCAATTCTGCTCACCCGAACGCTCAAATGGGGCAGGTGGCTGCTGGCCGGCCTGTTCGTTGCCGGACTGGCCACCAGGTACCTGCTCTATGACCATTTCGTATTGCCGTTCGTACAGGACGGAAGCCATTGGATCAACTGGTATAAATGGATCTACTACCCCACCTGGAGCCGCCTCGACGGCATCCTGACAGGTGTTGCCATCGCCGCCATGGCACACTATCTGCCCCGTATAACGGCTACCATTACCCGCGCAGGCAACTGGCTCTTTTTGCTGGGTCTGTGCGTGCTCGCGGGCGCCTATTTTATTTGCTGGGACCAGAGTACCATCTACGCAACCGTTTGGGGGTTTCCGGTTGTAAGCATCGGCTACGGACTGGTGCTCCTGAGTGCGATCAGTCCGGAAAGTTTTTTGTACCGGACCCCTTCCAGGATCACCGCTACCCTTGCCGGATATTCATACGGGCTTTACCTCATTCACAAGATCATCATCCATCTCACCCAGGGCGGACTCGAATATTTCGGACTGGATATACACAGCAACGCCACGATGATCATCAGTCTGGCATGCTGCCTGGCCGGGGCCTGGCTGCTGCGGCTGCTCGTTGAGAAACCATTTTTGCGGCTGCGCAACAAGTTGGTTCAGCCGGCAGGAAAAGCGTATATTTAGTTTATTCATTTCACCCCGTTATGGCCAAAAATAAAACCACCGAAACCGTCGGGCATGTGCCTGATTTTCTCAACAAGGTTGCCGATGAAACCAAAAGAAGCGACAGTTTCAAGATCGCAGCATTGTTCAGTACAACTACCGGTCTGCCAGCCCGGATGTGGGGGCCATCGATTGTAGGGTTCGGAGTATATCATTACAAATATGAGAGCGGCCATGAGGGCAACGCCCCGCTGACAGGTTTCTCCCCCCGCACCAATGCGATCGTTCTGTATCTCGCCGTTGGTTTTCCTGAAAGAGAAGCGCTGTTGTCGAAATTCGGCAAACACAAGACCGGCAAGAGCTGCATCTATATAAAAAAACTCGCCGACATCGATCAGGAAGTTTTGAAGGAAATGATCAGGGCATCCATAAATTATGTAAAAGAGTTGTATGATAAATAGGATGGAACTACCTCGGCAGAGGCCCGCTTCCAGCGAAATGCGTTGTGCGGTAACACCAAACCGCGATCAGGTCCTGAAAGCATTTTCCCTGTTCACTTGTCGTCTCTGAGCAGGCGCAGGTTTGAAGTAGCACCTTCATAAGCTTGATGCGCCTGAGCAAGGATGATTGCTATGGTTAAAACAAATCTTTTTTGCTCTTTTTTTAGCCTGCCTTTCTGTACTTATCCACATACGGTCTCCCATTTCTTATCACCGCTGCTGCCCGTAACAATATCTTACCGCTGATCGCATTGATCACACTGTTGTACTGCTTGCCTTCCCCTATCTTTCTATCGTGATATTCCCTGTACTCTTTGTTGCTCACAGACGCTGATCTGGCTCCCATGAACAGCATCCCCTTGAGCTCCTTGTTGGCCATCTTGTGAACCTTGTTGCGGCTCTTCACGCTCTTGCCGCTGCTCTGCTCGAACGGCGCCACTCCCGCATAACTGGCCAGCTGCTTACCTGTTCTGCCGGCAGCAAAGTTCACCGTGCAGCACAGCAGGTACACCGCTATCACCTTGCCTATGCCTGGCACTGTGAGCAACAGTTTGTAATTGCTGTTCACTGCTTCATTGCCCGACACGATCTCCATGATTCGTTTCTCCACTATCTCCAACGACGCTTCCAGACCTTGCAGCGCCGCCTTGTGTGCCTGCTCCATGATGGCTTCCATTTCTACATCCTGTTGCCTTTTGAGTTCTGCCAGATACACCTTCGTGGAGGTGATCTGCCTGTCCAGCCGCTTCCTTGCATGTGCCAGGTCTTTAAGCCGCAACAGCTCCTGGTTCAGCACTGGGGAGGCTTTCAGTTCATCGGCATGGCGAAAGGCATACATACACAACCGCTCCGAGTCGATGCGGTCGTTCTTGGATCTGACGATGCCAAAGCTCCATTTGATGTGGGCGGCGTTGCCGATGTGCAGGGCCAGCTGCCTGTCGGAGCAGTACTGCCAGATCAGCCGGTGGTAGACGCCTGTGTTCTCGATGACCACCAGGGTGTTGTCATTGAAAGGAACCTTAAGGGCCCTGAGCCACTTATGAAAGGCTTTGATACCGGTAGGATCGTTTGAGAACCTGTCGGCAAGGACAGGTTCTTTGATGTGGTTGGTGACGTGCATGAGAGCCACGTCGAACCATTCTTTACTCACATCGATGCCCAGGAAAGAGCGGGTGTTTTTTTGCATACATTCGTTTTTGAAAGTAAAGTTTCAGACCAACCATTTTGCCCCATCGTCCGAGTCCTTGATAATGGGTCTTAAGCCCTAATTGCTATATGGACACCAAGGGAAAAAACCGGCAGGGGATTGTATCATCCTATAGGCATGAAAACCTTGACAAAAGATAAATGCGTCCCTGCCGGGGTTGGTTTTATCCACACAAAAATGTGAATAGTAAAAGAAAAAAGTAGCAAAAAAGAAAAGGGTAGTAATAATAGTACTTGTATTAACATAAAACCTAATACAAACCTAAAGGACAAGTGAACAGTGCATCACTTTTCAAGCTCCCCCAGCAAAACCCCGCCCCCACCACACTTCATCGACCTTTTTCCACGCTTCATGACAGTATGCTTTTTGTACGGCGCTTGTTGTGCCCACATTTGCATCCTGAAATCACAACATGAAATAGCGCCGAGAAATAAAAGCTGTGCTGTTTTGCCTTTTGCCTGTAAACCAGACCACATGAAACCACATACCAACCAACCCAGGATCGAAGGCAACTACTTCCTCACCGGCGTTCATGAAATAGCTTCCGTGCTGGTGCTGAAACCCGATCATACATCCAACTTTTTATATACCTATGGTGCCGTAGACCGCACCGGCCGGGGAGGCTGGAAGATCGCGCTCGACGATTCAACAAAAGTGGTGCTGTGCAGCAAATCGAGGCCTGTAGCCGATTTCGCCCTTGTGAAGAAGACCATTACCCCCGATGATCATACGCTGATCAGGATCTCCGACAGACACCCCGGGATCCTCCGCCACATCACCGTCCGCCTCCATACCCGCCACGGCATCAAAGACAAATTCACCGATGCGCAGGGAACCGTGCTCATCGAGCGCCAGCCCCTGCAAAAGATCGAGCTTATGTTTGAACTCTATCCCGACCGCTTCTCCTGTTTCGACATCGGCGACCAGCGGCTCAGCCACTTTGAATTCAGGTTCGAACCCTGGATCACCGATATATTCTTCGAGAACCTTACCATCGCGATCGGGCATAACCGCCTCACCACCGGGTACAAGGGCCTCGTACCTGCCGAAACCCCGATGCTGCTGCATGATGACGTTCCGCACTCGACCACCGTTCCGCCAGGCCAACATTTTACCAGTCAAACTACAGGAGGTACTGGGCTCACCGTAAAAGACAACCAGGTATCACCTGGCTGATCGCTGCTTACCAGTAACAGGAATGGGAAAAAGATGCTGTCTGAACCTGACTGAGTTTGCGGAAAATGCAGTGTACAACAAAGACAGCGTCCGTACCCTCAAATGCAGTGTGGATACCGGATCTTCCCTGGAAAGAAAAAAGATTACCTGGTGAGAATGACCTGCCGGGATAAATCCGGCACTGGCAAACTGGAAAACTCCGTCACGGTCTCAATGACCGGCCAGCCCTGATCCGCTTCTCATAAGTGTCTGTCTGCCGCCCGTTTGAACAGTAACCCCTAGTTCATACGGGCGGTCTGTTCTACGGAAAAGGCTTTCACTTAATCCGGATCAATATATACAGTTTACGGTAATACATTGCCATAAAACGCATTATCTTACGCATGCTTCTTGTTCTTGCGGCGTTCTCCGGCAAGTGATCAGGCCGCAGGGTGCAGCAGGATGATGCCAGGAATACAGAAGCACTGGATGCTTATCCGCCGGAGCCGACACCGTAAACAGACCTTCAGGGCTGTTTCCCGGCCCTGTTCTCCCGACACTGGCGGAGATAAAAGAGTTGTTCATGAAACCATTTTCGCTCACGCTGCTTTTTCTTACCTGGCTCCTCTGCGCCGCAACGGCCCAGAACCGGCCCGACACTATCCGGCTTGGTTCCCTCTCAGAAACGATCGGCAAAGCGGTCCGCAGCAATCCGTCGCAGGCCGTTTACCAGCTGCAGATCCAAAAAGCGGGCACCGACTACAAAGCAACCCGCGGCGCGCTGTATCCACATGCCACAGGCGAATTCCTGGGTACCGACAACCTTCACCTTGCAGTTACCCCGGTACCCGGTGAGCTGGTAGGCCGCCCCAACACCACCTACTATGTCCAGTTCGGCAAACGATACATCTACAACCCCGGCGTCACCCTCAGCCAGAGTCTTTTCGACTGGCAATCGGTGCTGCAGACGCGGATCGCCAAAAGCACGATCGACCTTACCGGTTTGCAGCAGGCGCAGTTTGAGCAGGCACTGAAAGCCCAGGTGGCGCAGCTTTACTATTCGGCCCTGGTGGCCAACGCATCGCTGGCCATCGCACGCCACGACAAAGAACTGGCCGACAGCGTAGTGGCGCTGGTATCACAGCGGCTCACGGAGGGCACCACTGATGCGTTGACCCAAAACCAGGCTTTGATCAACAGCAACAACATTGCCCAGAACCAGACGCTAAGCCTGCAGCTTTATGACCAAAGCACCGAGAATCTGAAAAACCTCCTGGGCGGGAAACCAGGCAGCCTGCTTCAGCTGACTGAAACCTTCGACCCCACATCACTGGAACAAAGCGCCGCCATACAACTGGGCACCGATAAAACCATTGCCATCTACCAAGAGCAGGCCTTCCTCGCCACGCTGCAGGCAAAAGCACAGAAGGCGGTTACTTACCCAAGGCTGACGGCTTCGCTGTACGTAGGCGAGCAGCAGTTCCGCAACCAGTTCGGACTGTCATTCGGCAAACAGGCCTGGTCGGGATACCGGTACATCGGCGTCGACCTCACGGTGCCCATCTTTAGCGGGCTCACCAACAGCAATCGCTACAGAAGCGCGGTAACCCAGCAGCACATTGCGCAGCTGCAGCTCGACAATGCGCGGCTGCAAAGCGAAAGCGGCGATAGCATCCTGCTGAAGAACCAGGTGCATTTCGCCGAACTGGCAAGAACAGCCTACCGGAATTTTATCCTGTACGGAAAGAACCTGGAGCTGAACAAACAAAAATTCACAGAAGGCGTTATCAGCATGGATGTCTATCTCCGGTCTTTTCAGGACTACCTCGGCGCGGAGAACGGGTACCTGAACAACCTCTCCCAGCTGCTGTCAACGAAAGCTTCCATCTTATCCAGACAATAATGGCATCTATGAAATACTGTTCTTCGATTCTGCTCTTTCTTACACTGACAACAGCCTGCCGGCAGCAGAGCAAGGTTTCGCCGGTGCACAGGGAGATCGTGGACGCCGTTTTCGGCAGCGGACATATCGAAAACAAGGAGCAGTACACGGTGATGGCCAATACCGACGGCTATCTGAAAGCTGTATACGTAACGGAAGGAGACACGGTGAAGCCGGGCAGGCAGCTGTTCAGCATCAACAACGATGTACAACAAACGCAGGTAAGCAGTGCGCGCACCAACCTGGAATTTGCGCAGACAAACACATCCAGCTCTTCCCCGCAGATCGAGCAGCTGAAGATACAGATTGGGCAGTTGCGCGAGAAGCTGGATGTAGACTCGCTCAACTACCGCCGCTACGAACGCCTCTCCGCCACACAAGCTGCGTCCCGGACCGATTTTGAGAATGCCCGGCTTCAATTCCAGGCGTCGCAGTCGAACCTGGCCGTACTCCGGAAAAACCTGGCCGATCTGCAGCACAACCTCACTCAAAACGTGGAGAACGCCCGCAGCCAGCTGCAGATACAGCAGCAGAACAACAACTACTACAACCTCGCCAGCAGGGCCAGCGGCATCGTGCTCAGCGTGAACAAGAAAGCCGGTGACTATATCAGAAAGGGCGATGCCATTGCGCAGATAGGCGCCGGCACCCCGCTCATCAAGATCCTGATCGCGGAAGACGATATACGCCGGGTGCAAACCGGGCAGACAGCGCTGGTATCGCTGAACAGCGACAAGAACAAAATATACAAGGCCACCATCACCCGGCTGTATCCCGCCTTCAATGCCACCGAACAATCGTTTACCGTGGAAGCGGCGTTTACCGAACAGCCCGAACTGCTGATCAACGGCACGCAGCTGCAGGCCAATATCATCATCGAAGACAAAAAGAACGCACTCGTCATTCCCTCCTATTTCCTGCTCAACGGCGATTCGGTGCTGCTCGACAGCAAAAAAGAAAAAATACCGGTCAAAACGGGCATCCGCACACTGGAATGGACGGAGATCACCGGCGGGCTTTCCGAGCAGGACAGACTGGTTCTTCCCAAATAACCCACATGCCAGGCACCAACTACAAAATCGCGTTCGTTCACCTGACCTCCAAGCTCAAACAGACGCTGGTGGCTGTGCTGGGAGTTACGTTCGGCATATCCATGTATGTGTTCATGAACAGCTTTATGACCGGTGTCAACGATATCCAGACCGACCTCGCGTTTACTTCCCTGGCGCACATCCGCATCTACAACGACGGCCCTGCCGACAATACCAACCTGGTGAACAAGGTATACCCGCAGGCCGTTGCCAACATCCGTAACAGCCGCATCATCCAGTACACGGAAGGCATCAAGAATACGGCGGCCATCCTGTCGCTCGTGCGTCATCAGCCGGAGGTGACCGGCGTTACGCCGCAGGTGAACCTCAACGTGTTTTACCGCAACGGCGACAACAAAGTGAGCGGCGTACTGGCCGGCGTGGATGTGCAAAGCGAGAACACACTTTTCGGCATCTCGAAATACTTGATCGAAGGGCAATGGAACGACCTGCAGTATCAGACGAACGGGTTGATCATGGGCACCACGCTGGCTACGCTGCTGAGTGTGCGTACGGGAGACAATATCAACGTACTTACGTCGGAAGGTGTTACCAAGAACTACAAGATCATCGGCCTGTTCCAGACGAATGTGGCGGGCGTCGACCGGTCAAAGGCTTATCTGAACATCAACGCCGTGCGGCAGCTGATCGCAAAGAACCAGGATTATGTAACCGACCTGCAGGTAAACGTGCGCGACTTCAGGGAAACAGCGCCGGTTGTGCAACGCATCGCGCCGGTGATCCCCTACCGCACGGAAAGCTGGCAAACGGCCAACCAGCAGCTGGAAGCAGGTTCACGCCTGCGCGATATCATTGCCGTGGCCGTATCGCTCACCATCCTGCTGGTGGCGGGCTTCGGCATTTACAACATCATGAACATGACCATCAACGAAAAGATCAAGGAGATCGCGATCCTGAAGGCCATGGGTTTTTCAGAAAAAGACATCACTTTTATCTTTCTCACCCAGGCCATCATCATCGGCATCACCGGGGGCGTGGTTGGCATGTTACTGGGGTTCGTGGTGGCGCGGGTGGTCGATAACATTCCGTTCCGAATCGGGGGGCTAACCAGTTTGCCTATGGCTTACTATGCCCATGACTATATTCTGGCATTCGGGTTCGGACTGGTTACCACGCTGGTGGCCGGGTACCTGCCGGCGAGAAAAGCTTCCAAAATTGATCCTGTAGATATCATACGCGGCTAATATGAACAATCTGCCTGCTCTCAGAGCAAGTCATATCATCAAATACTTTGACGAGCCTGAACGTTTCCAGGTGCTGAAGGACCTGAGCTTTGAAGTAAAGAAAGGGGAATTTCTGTCGCTTACCGGCAAGTCGGGTTCGGGCAAGTCGACGCTGTTGTATATTCTGTCTACGATGGATACCAATTATGAAGGAGAGCTCTTTATCAACGGCGAAAAGCTGACCGGCAAAACGCAGAACCAGCTGGCCGCCTTCCGCAACCAGCACATCGGATTCGTGTTCCAGTTCCATTACCTGCTGCCGGAATTCAATGTGCTCGATAATATCATGCTGCCGGCCCTGAAGCTCCGAAAACTTTCACCCGCCGAGATAAAAGAGAAAGCGTATGCCCATTTAAAAACCCTGGGCCTGGAAGACCAGGCGCTGAAGCAGGCCAGCAAACTGTCGGGCGGGCAGCAACAGCGTGTGGCCATCGCGCGGGCGCTGATCAACGACCCGGCAGTGATCATGGGTGATGAACCCACCGGCAACCTCGACACAAAAAATACAGGCATCGTATTCGACACCTTCAGGGAGCTGTCTCACAGCCAGGGACAAACGATCATCACGGTTACGCACGATGAAGATTTTGCGCGTAACAGTGACCGGGTGATAGACCTGAGTGACGGAAGGATCACGAATGCCGCCTTACTTTAAAAGGTTCAGGGCGCTCAGCCATCCGGTGCGCTGGCCGCTCCAGCTGCTCAGGAGAGCTTCCGGCTTCAATCCTCCTTCAAAACTTTTCAGCAGTCCGGCCGCATCGGCCATTGTCTTTACTTTATTTGCCGTAGACATGATGGTGGAAGCAGAGGAGCCTTCTTTAAACATGGCAGGTTTGATGAAACCGGCGAGGGAAGAGATCGTGCTGGCCATGCTGACGGCATTCGATATTTTCGATGCCTGTCCGAGAAAACCTGATTTGGATCCGCTCCAGGCATCTGTAAACGAGGCCGGTTTGATGGCGTTTGTCAACTGGCTGATCAGGGTGCCGGCATTGGCAATAGAGGATGCGCCTTTCGGAAGGCCGGGGATCTGCGCCTGTATAGCCTGAGAGATGAATAACAGTCCGAGTGCAAGCATGATTGCTTTTCGTGTAAGCTTCATAGAAATCGTTTTAGTTAATAAGTATGTCTTATAAAGCTACCACATTTTGCCATAAGGTTTTGGTTTGTTAAACGTTTGGAGATGATTATACTGTGAACGTTTTTACGAGACGCCGGCATTGCAGTTTGCCTGTATAAAAGAGGCGTGCCAGGGGTTGGAACCCTGGCACGCCGTAGCTGTTTTCAGAACAATCGGTCAAATTACAACAATCAGGATCCAGACAACCTTTAAAACGCAAACTCGTTGTCCGGCATGCCGATCGGTGCGCCGGGCGGCATGGCCAGCGGTTCGGCCGGCTGGAATTTGCCGGGGTCTTTTTCAAACTCTTTCATCTGGAGCAGGGCAAAATACATGGCGGCTTTCTGCTTGGGCGAAGCGGAAGCCAGTTTGCCGGTCATCCAGTCCTTCAGCTCGTTCACCTTCAGCAGGGCTTCCCCGCGTACGTTCTCACTGGCACGGGTATCCGCGGCGAGACCGAGCAGGTACTTGGTGGTCAGGTGATCTACCATAACCTGCAGTTCGCCTTTATAGCCGGCCGTTACCGGCATCTTCCAGGTATTGTCGAGCAGCTTGTCGATCACCGCCATCAGTCCGGGCTGGCGGCTGTCGCGGGCCTGGTATTCGATGAGGCGGGCAGCGCGCTGCGGGTCGAGCAGGAAGCCCAGGCTGGTGCTGGCGGCGGTTTCTGCCGCACCCAGCGGATCAAAAGTGACGCCCGTATGTCCGCCGAAGGTTTCTACCGTTGACGGGTAGCCGACGGGGCGCGGCGGGATCTTGGCGATCAGCGCTTCCGGCAGGGCCAGCGCCTCGGGCTGTATGGTAGCCAGCAAAGCCTCTACAGCTTTCATCTGCTCGGCCGCGTCTACCACTTTGGTCACCACTTCGCCGTCGTTCTTCAGTGCATGCGTGAAGTAAACGCCACCCACCGAATTGGCCACGGCTTCCAGCTGGTAGCGGTGCAGCAGGTACATAGGCACCAGCACTTCTTCCAGCGTAGCCATCGGCGCATTCTGCCGGATGGCTTTTTCGGAGAAATTATCGAGGATGCGGCGGCGGATCAGCATCAGCTTGTTGAGCTGCTCGACCGAGTTCGCCCCTTCATCCCACTGGTGCGCGAGCGGATGTACGCTGCCGCCGATGTCGGGAATAAAGATGTGCCCCTCCGCAAGTGTTTGTTTCATGATCTTGTCGAGCGCGGCATCTTCGTCGGTGCCTTTCGGGAAATCGCTGTAGCCCCAGGTGATGGCGCGTTTGTCCCAGGTGCCGATGCCTTTCGCGTATACATCGGAGATGTCGATCGTGCCATCCGCTTTCATGCTGAAGCGGGGAAAGGGATAATCCATCACCGAAGCGCGCTCGTGGGTGCTGCTGGTGAAATTGTGATAGAGGCCCAGGGTATGGCCGATCTCGTGGGCCGACAGCTGCCGGATGCGGGCCAGCGCCAGCTGCTGCATCTGCTCGGGCACCGGTTTGCCATCCACATAAGGCTGCAGCAGCCCCTCCGCGATCAGGTAGTCCTGGCGGTGCCGGTCCGAGCCCAGCGTCACCACGCCTTTGATGATCTCGCCGGTGCGCGGGTCGGTGTAAGAGGAGCCATAAGAAAAGGCACGCTCGGGCGAAGCGGAGCGGTTGACCCAGTTTACCATATTGTAACGGATATCCATAGGGTCTGCATCTGCGGGCAGCTCTTTTACCTGAAAAGCGTTCTTGTAACCGGCCGCTTCAAAGGCCTGGTTCCACCACGAGCCACCTTCGATCAGCGCCTTTTTGATCATGTCGGGTGCGCCGCGGTCGATGTAATACACGATGGGTTCCACCGCTTCGCTGACAGCCGCGTTGGGATCTTTTTTCTGCAGGCGGTGACGGGCCGTGAACCGTTTGATCAGCGGCTCGGTCATGGGCGCCGAAAAATCGTAGTAGCTGAACTGGTTGAAGCCCGAGCGGGGATCGAACTTGCGGGACTTGTAATTGTTGTCGGGAAGCTGCACGAACGACTGGTGCATCTGCAGGGTCACTGCGGTAGGGTCCGCCGCCACACCACCGCCTCGTCCGCCGCCTCTTCCCCCACCATTGCCGGTAAAGGTGATCAGGGCTTCAAATTCGGTGTTCTTCGGAAAATTGCGGGTATTGTCCATGTAAACGGCCGACCGGGTCTCGTCGAGCCGGTACCCCCCGCCAGCGGCACCTCCGGCTGCTGCACGGCCACCGGCAGCAATGGCGCTGCCGAGGTTGCCGCGACCGGTACCGAGTCCGTCGCCGATGCGCTGGCTGTCGCGGATCAGGAAAGGCGTCAGGTCAACCAGCACGCGGTCGCCTTCCACGGCCACCGGGGTAAAGCCCCAGAGGATCGATTTCGCGAATGCGTTCTCCACCGCTTTCTTTTCATCTTCATTGCCGTTGACGGAGCGGTAATTGGTCACCGGCTGCAGCAGGAAGACCTTCGGACCGGTGCGGATGAACTTGGCCAGCACGGCAGAGGCTTGTCCGCGCTCGGGGCCGCCGTTGCCAACGCCGTCGGCCAGCGAGCTGAAATAGAGAAACTCCTTGTCGAACTGGCTGATCTCGAGGTAGATCTTGCCGGTTTTTTCATCGTAGTAAAATGTATAGAATCCTTCAAATTTCTTCAGGTTCTGGGTGATGGATGAGATGGTGGCCGCTGGTCTGGCTTCTGCCCGGGGCACCCCATCGGCACCGGCGGGCCGGTTCTGTGCATACGTCACTTTGCCTGCCAGCAGGAGCACCGCGGCCGGCAACAGGAATTTTCTCATATTTTGATTGGTTTATATATGACTGCAGGATGGTCCCGCAATGCAATTTTACCGGAATATCGAAACTAAAAAAATATATTTATGCTGCTGATCAGGTCCGGAACAGAAAGAAGTGCTCCTGAACAGCGATGAAGGATCCTGTAGACAGTCGTATATCCTGTGCATTTCCTGCTTCTATTGCCGGGCTTCCGTCCACTCGGCAGTTTTCCCATGTCTCTACATCCTTACAACAGACCCTATGCAAATCAAACGACGATCGCATTTTAAAGATCTGGAACAGGACATTTCCTGGTTCAACAACTGGGTGAAAGAACTGGAGGCCGGCAACGGGGCACGGAATTGAAACATACGCGAAAGCCATGAATTATACCGGCCAGGTCATCAGAAAGCGGTCTCACAGTTCATACACCACCGCCTCATAAGGCTGCAGCTGGCCAGCCGGAGAGGGGCTCGGATAGTTGCCGGCCAGCACTTTGGCTTTGCTGAGATCGAGCCCAGTGTTGGCAGTACCAGGTTTGTCGTGGAAATTGAGCATGATCAGGAGCTTCTTTCCGTCCATCTCACGTGTGTACGCATACACATCCGGGTTAGCACGGTCGAGCAGTGTATATTTTCCGTATACCAGCACCGCGTTGTCTTTCCTCAGCTTCACCATTTTCCGAAAATAATTGAGACAGCTGTTGGGGTCTTTTTCCTCCGCCGCCACATTCACCGCACTGTAGTTGGGATTCACCTTCAGCCAGGGGGTACCGGTACTGAACCCGGCGTTGGTACTGTTATCCCATTGAAAAGGCGTTCTGCCGTTGTCGCGTGCCGAGATCTTCTGCGACTCCATGAATTCATTCAGGTCGCCTCCTTTGTTCCTGATCTGCGTGTACATGCTGGTAGATTCGATGTCGCGGTAATCGGCTATCGTATCGAACTTGATGTTGTTCATGCCGAGTTCATCGCCTCCGTAATAGTAGGGCGTGGCACGCATGGTGAGCAGGAAGGTGGTGAGCATTTTGGATGAAAGCTCGCGCCACTGCGCACTGTCGTTGCCCCAGCGGGTGACCATGCGGGGCTGGTCGTGGTTGCCGAGGTAGATGGTGCCCCACCCCTTTTCCGCAAACACGCTGTCCCATTTCGAATAGATATTTTTAAACTCAACCAGCTTGTAGCCACCGGGTTCCATCACTTTGAACTTGCCCGGCACATAGCCGAGGCTTACGCCTTCGAAGTGGTAAAGCATGTTGAGCTCATGGCGGTCTTCATCAACAAAATTGTGGGCGGTGGCGCTGGTTACGCCGGCGCCTTCAGCCACCGACATGCAATTGTATTTGCTCAGCACTTCGCTGTTCATTTCTTTCAGGTACTGGTGCAGGCCCGGACCGCTCGCCATGTAATGGTCCCAGCCGCCGTTGTAATGTTCATCCAGTTCCTTTTGCGTGATGACGGGAAAGGTGGTATCCTTCGCAATGAACGGGATCACGTCCATCCGGAAACCATCGATGCCTTTGTCGAACCAGAATTTCATCATGGAAAAGATCTCCTGGCGCAGCTTCGGGTTTTCCCAATTGAGGTCGGGTTGTTTGTAAGAGAAATAATGCAGGTAGTAAGCGTTGGTGGCGGAATCGAAGCGCCAGCCGCTGCCATCTACTTCGAAGGATCCAGGCCGGAAGGGCGGCTTGCCTTTTTCTGCATTCCACCAGTGGTAGTAATCGCGGTACGGGTTGGTGCGCGAACTTCTGGATTGCTTGAACCATTGGTGCTCGTCGCTGCTGTGGTTCACGACGAGATCCATCACCAGTTTCAGTTTTCGGTCATGCATACCTGTGAGCAACGCATCGAAATCCTGCATGGTCCCGAAGTCTTTCATAATGTTCTGGTAATCGCTGATGTCGTACCCGTTGTCGGCATTGGGGGAAGCGTAGATGGGGTTGAGCCATATCACGTCTATGCCGAGACTTTTGATATAATCGAGTTTCGAAAGAAGGCCTTTGAGATCGCCGATGCCGTCTCCGTCGGAGTCCTTGAAACTTCGGGGGTAAACCTGGTAAACCACCGCTTCTTTCCACCATTTTCTGCCGGAATTATCGTTGTTCATTGTGTCTTTTTGTTGCGGAGAACCGCAGGAGAACAGGAGTACGGAGAGGAAGGTTGCAAAAATCAGGGTCTTTGAACATATGGTAAACATGGAGAATGATTTTCGGGTGATGAGATCCGTTGCAGCGGTACAAATGAATGGACACGAACCCCTGCAACCGGATGCTGACCGCACACCTGACCTCTATTTGTGGCCGTTGCTGACTGAAGTCATCGCTGCAAAACTAAAGCCAGCGTAGGGCCGGGTGATGCCATAACCAGGAAGTCCGAGGGAGGCGGAAGCCGCGTCGCCGTATAGAAAATTGAAGATGACGGGGTACTCTGAAGAAAGCTGGTGTTCGGAGTGGAATTGTTCGAGGGCCGGCAAACCGATCCCGGTAGAAGAGGTTTGCCTGGCTGACTTACCAGCCACAAACCGTTCCTGTTCGATGTGACCGGCAAGGTTGCGGGGTTTCGGATGGCGGACCCAGTACAGTGTGCGGTAACAGGCGGCCAGCGTGCGTTCGCTGATCATGGAGGCGTGAAAAGGCTCGCCTGTCCAAAATACAGGCGTGCAGAACCCCAGGTTCACAAGGCCGCTGATCCTGAATTTGCTGTCGTAGTCGGTGGTGAATGTAGAAAAGATCGGGTCAGACGATCCGATGCCCGGCAGGTCGATGCTGATCACATAAAAATCATGCTGCTGGTTCCGCATCACTTTTCTGAAGGCCGACCAGTCTTCCGGAAACCCATGCAGGAACAAGATGACCGGGTTGGCCGGAGACCCCGCGGTTACAACATGCACCGCACGGCCGTTCACGGTTACGCGCAGGTGATGGAAGGCTGTTTCAATGGGATCCGTACGCATACAGGTTGGTTGTTATGATAACACAAACGACGAAGGCCCATCACCGGAATCCTCATCCTTCCACAAAATGCCAGCATACGCCGGCCGGGTCGATGATGTTTATTTCGGTTCCATACGGCTGCTTTGCGGGTGGTGATATGCGGATGCCGTATTTTTCCGCCAGCTTCCGCTCGCTTACATCGTTCCAGAAATCCGATGCGCTGCTGATGCCCACACTGAGCATGAAGTTCTCCGCGAACCCTTTCTCGTCGTACTTCTGCAGAATGAACCTGCAACCATCCCGCTCAAAACTGACATAGTCGCCGGCATCCCAGGCGATGGTGAAACCCAGGTCAGTGAAGAAATCGCGTGCCTTCCGGAAGTCGGGTCCGGAGGGAACAAAGGGTTGAAGGGAAAGGAATTTCATGGGTGCTGTTTTTAAAGCATGAAGCGGAAATATGGAGGTGGATGCTGTGCGGCTTGAACCCGGCCCACTACTCTTGCGGGCTTTCCTGCCGGTAGCTGATCATCCAGTGGATGTTGAACTTGTCTTCACACATGCCGAAGTAATCGCCCCAGAAAGTGTCGGTCATCGGCATTTCGGTCTTGCCGCCTGCAGTAAGCCCGTTGAAGATATTGTCTGCCTCTTCCCTGGAATCTGTATTCAGCGAAATATAAAAATTGTTGCCTGCCTGCAGCTTGTGGCCCAGGGCTTCGAGTGAGTCGGAGGCCATCAGTACGGTATTGTTACCGAGCGGCAGCGCGATGTGCATCATCTTATTTTTATCTGTATCGGATAGCCTGGCGCCTTCCGGCGTTTCGCCAAAGCGCATGGCCATGGCAAATTCACCACCAAAGATCGTCTTGTAAAAAGAGAGTGCTTCTTCTGCATTTCCCGGAAAATTCAGATAAGGATTGAACCTGGGCATGATGTTATTTTTAGGTGTTAAAAGATCAGGTAAGGCCGAAAGACTAAAATAGACAAATTATCAGAACATGAAGGAAGAGATTGTGCACACCGGCTACCGTCAAGCCATAACCGAAACCATCGGGAGCGCCGGCATGGCAAGCGCACGATCACCGGCGATTTCTACCTGCTGCAGCGCCACTTCCGCATGGTTGCCTCTTGAAAATAATTTCCACGCTTGGAGAGGATAAGAAATGAGGATCGATCTGTAGCCTGATTTTAAACCACATCGCGCAGGCTTCAGAGAAACCGGCGCGATGGGATAATAGTTTGATATACTGATTTTTTACTGCCAGGTCGGGTTCTGGCCCAGGTTCGGATTGATCGTGAGGTCGCCGTAGGGAATCGGGTACAGGTACATGTAATCGCCCCACTGGCGTGGTACGTTGTCGAGCCAGTGCAGCTCGCCGTAGGTGCCGTGGTCGAGCACCTGCGAGTTCGCGGTACCGTTGATCGTGGGCGATACGTTGATGAACGTGACGCCTGGGATCGCGGCAGGGGCCGTACCCTGGTAGAAAAGCACGTCGTTCACGCCATCGCTGTTCAGGTCCATCGGCGTGTTCAGCGCCCGTACATAGATACCGTTCCAGGGTTTCAGCAGCAGCTCGCCGTGTTTCCACCGGGTAAGGTCGGCAAAGCGGAATCCTTCGAGCGTAAGCTCGATGCCTCTTTCACGCCGCACTTCCAGCAGCACCGGGTCGGTGATGTCGGGGAAATAATTGGCCTGCAGGTATGCATCCGCGGTAACCGGCAGCGTGTTCAGTCCGCCGGTGATGCCTGCACGGCTGCGCAGGGCGCCGATGGAGCGTGTCCAGTCGGCTGCTGTGAGCTGTCCCAGTTCGGCCCGGGCTTCGGCGTAGTTCAGCAGGATCTCGGCATAACGCATCAGCGAAATGGAATTGGTGTTCAGCACGCCGTTGTCGTAATAAGTGTCATCCAGGCTCCATTTGATGGGCTGGTAACCGGTATACACATACGAAAATACCGGCGGGGCCTGTACGGTGGCGCCGCTGTTGATGCGGGTATAGCCGGGCGTGCGGATCGTCTGTTGCAGGCGTTTGTCGCGGTTCAGTGTTTCCTTTGCGAACGGCAGCGTATCGTAACCCGGCTTGCTGGTGAATGGCGTGCCGTCGATGTTAAGATAGGTGTTGATGAACATACGCGTGAAGCTCAGCCGCACGCCG
This sequence comes from Chitinophagaceae bacterium, assembly GCA_965200945.1. Classification (GTDB taxonomy): domain Bacteria; phylum Bacteroidota; class Bacteroidia; order Chitinophagales; family Chitinophagaceae; genus JADCRZ01. Next base: position 5,118,139 of record OZ241749.1, on the reverse strand, counting down.
TAGGTAGAGCTGGTATAGTACCAGTTGGCATCGTTCACTACAGCGAGGGCGGCGCTGGTTACATCCGCCAGCATGATCTCGTTGGTAACGGGCGCCGTGCTGATGAACAGGTTCCTGTATGAAAGATCGGTTCCGCTGGCCGTGTTCACGGCCATGCCGGCGCTGTCCATCACCGCTTTGGCGGCGGTGGCAGCTTCCTGAAGCCACTGTGCGGAGGTGGAAGTAAGCCCATAGGAAGTCTGGTATTTCCGGAACGTGCCTTCGAAAAGACAGATGCGTGATTTCATGCCGTAGGCCACCCATTTGGTGATCTGGCTGCGCGTAGGATCAGTGGCGAGGGTGATATGCGAGATGGCATAGTTGAGATCGGCCAGCACGGAGTCCATGACCAGCGTACGCGGATCGCGCTTGCCATACAGGAGGGCGGTATCGCTTTGCGCGAGCGGACGGCCTATCCAGGGTACGTTGCCGAAACGCTGTATCATGCCATAATAGAAATAAGCGCGGAAAAAGCGGGCGAGCCCCGTATAATTTTCGCGCACCGTTCTTGAAACGGCCGGGTTCGTGTTGTTGGCAATGAAATAGTTCAGGTTGCGCAGGTTGGTCCACGACCAGCCGGTGCTTTGCCGGGCAGTGTACACGCCGGTGCGGATATAATCAGGCACGGAGCTGCGTGCACTGTAATCGCTGAGGTTGCCGTCGATCTTGTACGGTGCATTGCCGTCGCTGCCGATGGCCGGCAGGATGTTGTAGAATGAATTGGCATACAGCTGCAGACCGTCCGTACTGCCGAACACGGCATCGCGCGTGGCGGTGGCTCTGGGCGCCTGCTCAAGGTTCTTGCTGCATCCGGTAATGGCAACGGCACAGGCCATCACCCCAACTATATATTTACAGAACTGTTTGATGTTGTTCATACTTCTTCTTTTTAAATGGCCTGAATTACAGTGTCAGATTGATGCCTACGGAAACGCTTTTCAGGATCGGGTAGTTGTTGCCGTTCCCGTTGTTGGAGGTACCGGTCAGGATCACGTCCGATTTACCGATGCTCTCCACATCCAGGTCTTTGGTGAGTTTATACAGCGGCGAATACGACCACAGGTTTTCACCCGTTACATACACGCGGGCCGACTGAAGTTTTACTTTGTGCACCAGCGCCGAAGGCAGGCTATAGCCAACCTGAATGTTCTTCAGCCTGATATAAGCTACGTTCTGCAGGTATTTTGTTTGCGGCGCGAACAGTTCACCCTGCCCGTTCTGGGCCACATAACCGCGGTAGCGCGGGAAGTAGGCGTTCGGATTGGTCGGCGACCAGATATTGCCCATCTGGTAGGCCATCAGGTAGTTGTACGGGCGGTTGTACTGTCCCCAGAACACATCCGACTCGGAACCTGGCCACCAGTCCTGCTTGCCCACACCCTGCAGAAAGCCGCCGATGTAGAAATTGTTCCAGTCGGCGTTCAGCGAGAACCCGTACGAGTAGCGGGGCGTTGCATTGCCGATGATAGACATGGCGCCGGGGTTGTTAGCGGTGTTGTCGCCGTTGTTGATCACGCCTTTTCCGCGGATATCTTTGTATTTGAGGTCGCCGGGCAGCCACTGGCCGCTGTTGGAAGCCTTGAAGATCGGCTGGAAGGCAGCAGCCTGTTTGTAATTGTCCTGCGTCCAGTAGCCATCGTTGGTATAACCCCAGATCTCGCCCAGCTTCTGTCCGGCGTAATAGTCGCTCAGCAGCTTGGTGGGATTGTTGTACCGTGTGATCTCTGCATGATAATCAGACATCCAGAAAGACACGTTGTAATGCAGCGCTTTGGCAGCGATCAGGAAATTGTCGCGCCAGCTGATGGAAGCTTCCCAGCCGTTGGTCCGCATGTCGGCATAGTTTCCTTTTGGTACGGTGGTTCCGTACACGGCTGGCAGGGTCCTTCCCACGGTGAACATGTTCTTTGTGTTCCTCACGTAGATATCGCCGGTGAAGTTGAGGCGGCTGGAAAGGGCGCTGATGTCAAGGCCCAGATCCCGGGTCGTGGCCGTTTCCCAGGTCAGTCCGTCGGGGATCACGCCGGGCTGACTGGTCTGTTGTGGCCGGACGCCGTTGATCACGCGGGTCGACTGCGAGATGCCGAAATTTTCCTGGAAGGCGTAGGAAGCGATGTTCCCGTTGCCCAGCGAACCGTAGGAGCCGCGGATCTTGACATCGGAGATGACGCCGGGATCCAGGTTCCAGAAAGCTTCCTTGGAAAGCCGCCAGCCCGCCGATACCGAAGGAAAGAAGCCGTAGCGCTGGTTGGATGGGAACTTGGACGACCCGTCGTAACGGCCGTTGACCTCCACGAGATACCGATCCTTGAACGAATAGTTGAAGCGGTAGAACCCGCCGAGGATAGCCCATTTTTCATAGCCGCCGCCGGTGGTAATATTCTGCCCCAGCGCCAGGTTCAGGTCGGTCGCATTGCTGTATACCAGTCCGTTCCGCAGGGTGTTGAGCCCGTTGTAGGTCGACTGTTCGTAGTTATAACCGGCGAGCGCTTTGAAGTAATGATCTTTTCCGAAGGTTGTTTCGTACTCGGCATAGATGTTCGTTGCCATGTACTGCGTTTTGTTGGCGACCATCCCTAGATCGTTGTATGTTGTACCCACAAAGGCAGTCACGCCGGGCGTTACGCTGTAAGGCACCTGCACCCTGATCTGCTTGCTGCTTGAATCAAAGTTCTGGAAAGTGAAATCGCCTTTGATCCGCAGTTTGTTGCCGATCACTTTCGCCACGAAACCGGTGGTATTCCGGAAGTACTGGTTGGTGATATTGATCCCGTTCTTTCCGTACACGAAATCGCCCACCGTATAAGCTGCAGAAAACGTAAGCGAGCCATCCGGGTTGAACAGCATGGAAGAAGGGTGGCCTTCATCGGCCAGGTTGCGCCAGATGCTGCCGTTTTCACCCACATTGAGCGGATTGTGGTAGCTGCGGCTGGTGAACTGGGTGTTGTTATAAACCTGGAACCAGGGCAGGATATCCACGCTTCCTTTCACTGTCAGGTTATACATATGGTAGTCGTCAGAGTTGAAGCGGAACAACCCGTTCTGTCCATAATACCTTCCTGCCAGATAAAAACTCGCTTTGCCGGTGCTGCCCGAGATGGACAGGTTCTGGTCCATGGCGCCGAGGTTCTTTTTATACAGCAGATCGTACCAGTCGGTGTTGCCGTAATAAACATACTGGCCATTGGCGCCCACGCCCGTTTTTGGAAGCGAAGGGTCGGCGTTCCGTTTGGCATATTCGGCCAGGTAAGCGCGTGAGTAGGGCTGTGTTTTGTTGATGTTCTGCGGTATCTGGCCGTCGTTCCAGGAAGACCAGGCCGAATCGAACATCAGCGCATACTGGTACCCGTTCGATACGATGTCGGGCACCGTTGTCGGCATCTTCACCGAGTAGTTGGAAGAATAGGTAACGGTCACGCGGTCCTTTGCGGGTGTTTTGGTAGTGATGAGCACCACGCCGAAAGCGGCCCTGGCGCCGTAGATGGCCGAGGAAGCAGCGTCTTTCAGCACGGTCACGGAGGCCACATCGTTCGGGTTGAGCAGGCTGGGATCGCCCTGTACGCCGTCGATCAGCACCAGCGCGTTGCCGCCCTGCCCGATCGAGGTGTTACCACGCACGTTGAAGGCCGGCGACTGCATGGGTTTGCCATCGCCCATGGTCAGGTTGAGGTTGGGGATCATGCCCTGCAGGCCCTGGCTTACGTTGGGAATGGAACGGCGGTCGAGCACGTCGCCGCTCACCTGCGCCACGGCGCCGGTGAGGTTGGCTTTTTTCTGCGTGCCGTAACCAACCACTACTACCTCGCTGAGGTTGCTGGACTGGTTCACCATTTTAGGCGTGAGTGAAACAGGGCTGTTGGCCTTCAGTGTGTAGCCGGAGAGCGTCTGCGTCTGGTAACCGACCGCGCTGAAAGTGAAGGTGTACGTGCCTCTCATCGGCAGGCGTTCGATTTTGAATGTTCCGGATGCGTCGGTGACAGTGCCGGCCGACTGGCCCGTCACGTTGTTCTTTGCAACAACACTGATGTTCTCGATGGGCTCACCGGTTTCTTTCCGGACGATCCCGTTCACGCTGCCGGTTCCATCCTGCGCCTGCGCAGATAAAAGCAGGCATAAACATGCACATAGCATGGTGCATATCTTCCGCCGTACTGCCCGAGTAAAAATCCTCATGTACTTAAAGTTTTAATGTTACTGAATAGTGTACCGATTTGCCATGCCGGATGCGGCACAGCATGTTTTGCTTTGTTATTGAAAAAAATTGTTTTTACTGACTGAATGTGTGGAAAACGGCAATATACCGGGGTTGCCTGAACGCTTCGTCTTTTGATGCGCCGGTCTGTTAAAAAACGGGTTCATGTAAGAGTCATCTTCCGGAAGGAAAAAAGAAATTTGAAACGAAGGGGGCTTGTCAGGGCCAGAAATGGCGTTGGATCCGCTGCACCTCAAAAAGACAGGTGCGGCCAGCATAAGCAGTTGGGTATACGGTACGTTTGGCATGGCAGGCAAGTTGCACCAGAAATCAATGACAGAACGCTTGTTTCCGGTAAGTTAACCTAAAGATAAAGTAAATATAACATGAGAAATTCCTTCTCCTGAAATTGAATTAAAGAAGTAATGAATATATTAAGGGCGAACAATTACTCTGCGCAGTTCAGTGCCGGCCGGCGGAGGATATCGGCGACGGTTTCGCCGGGAAGCACGGCATACACCTGCGCCTTCACCGGGTGCTTTTCACACAGCTCACGGATGGTTCTGGTGATCTGTTCTGCAGGATAGCGGGAGGAGAAATGGCCCAGCACCAGTTTCTGTATGTTCAGGCGGCTGACCATCTCCATCACCTGATCCAGCATGCTGTGGTTGTTGCCATGCAGTTCAAGATCAGGGTCGGCCCCGTCGCCCAGGAAGGTAGCTTCATGGATCAGCAGTTCACAGTTGTCCCATCGCGTCAGGTCTTCCACCGGCGTGTCGCCCGAGTACCCGATGATGCAGTTGCTGATCTCGTCCGACACCGCTTCCTGTCCTTTTTCCGCGCCCAGTTTCCGGATCTCTTCGGGCGACAGGTGCGCCAGTTCAGGTTTCAGCTTTCTTTTGGTTTGCATCACCTTGTAGCTGAGGCTGCGTATCACGCCTTCTTCCGCCTCCACATGACCATTCCGGACCGGCTGGATATACAGGTCTTTGCGCATCTGGATGCGTTCTTCCGGCGATACCGGTTTCCAGCTGGTGCGCCCTACCTGCCGGTCGAACTGTTTGGAGAACGCTTCAAGCGCCCGGAAGGAACCGGAGTCTTTCGGATAGTACAATACGGGAAACCCCGGGCGGGCGTTGAGCTGGTTGAGCTGAAGGAGCCCGGTCAGGTGGTCGCGGTCGGCATGGGATAAAAAAACGTGTTTGATCTTCCTGCTTTTCTGCAGCAGCGTCGAGGTAACCCCGTCGCCCGCGTCAAAAAGAAGTCCGAGCTCTTCCACAAAATACCAGGTAGAGAAAAGTGCGGTCGAGTAGCCGGTGAGGGTCAGTTCCATGGGAAAGGGATTTGGGGGTGGAAGGAGCCAGCAGCATCGGGAACGGGCTCAGCGTTTTTGGGTGATCACAATTTTTTCTTTGAGCAGGTCGCGGAACAGGTCTGTTTCTTCCGGGCCTGTCAGCATTCGCTTTTGGATAAAGTGAAAATCGGTCGTACCTACATACAGAAGAAAAAAAGCGTTGGTTTCCCGGTATCCGGTAAACTCCCTCCAGGGTTTCGAGAATTCCGTGCCCTTGCCGTTTCTGGTGACGCCCCAATGCGTGAAATCATAAGAAACGTTCCTGAAAAGATGCGGCCTGGCCAGGTAAATAAAAAGGCACAGGAGAAACACGATCAGTACGATGATAGATAATAGAATGATACCTGATATTATTCCGGCGAGGAGCTGCACGAAGCTGAAACCCGATGCCGTGGTGAGCATGCCCAGTACCGAACTGAGCGGTGGCAGAAAGAGCACGATCACGAGCACCCTCCGGCCCAGCCGGTGATGGAGCCAATAGGTAAGTATCACCCGGAAATATTCTGCAAGCGACAGGTTCTGATTGATGGTCAAGAGATTGTTATTTTGTTGTTCGCATCTGCCAGAAAAATGGGCACCAGCCCATGTGGGCGCAGCAAATATAAGGTCCAGATGAGTTTGTCTGAACCTTGATTCGCCTGATAACATTCGCAGCGGTTTCCATCGGCCTATGCCTTCCAAGATTTGTTCTTGCGGTGCAGGCGCAGTTACATGTCTACAATCGCATGCTGCCCCTTGTTTGTGCGTGCTCAAGGACAACATGATTGGAGGTCCGGTCGATCGGTGCAGCAGGGTTTCGAACACGTATGGTTCCAAACCGTGGCCTGCCTGGCTTTGGTGAGCGGGTTTGTCATTGGAGCAAAACTACCCGCAGGTACAGCTTAAACCCACCCCTACCCCTCCGGGGAAGGGGATTTTGTATTGTGCATTCTCTTTTCCAGAACGGCTTTCCAATCCTGGGAAGGATCCACTGCTCGTGCCAATCCGCTCCCCGCTCACTATCAACCCTTTACACTTCCGGCATTCCGGTTGAATCTATATCGACACAACACACAAACACACAAAAAGAAAAAATATCATGAAAAAGCTCCTCACCCTCGCCGTTATCCTCCTCGCTGGTTTCACTGCCGCCAACGCCCAGTCTGCTTCCACCGCCAGCCAGACCGTTACCCTGAACCTTACCAACGCCATCGACATCTCCATCACCTCTGCCACCGGTACTTCCTTCACCTTCGATGATGTTACCAAGTACGGCAGCGGCCTTACCAACTCCAACGCCTCCACCTTCCAGGTAAAATCGAACCGCCCCTGGGCTGTAACGGTGAAAGCGGCCGCTGCCAACTTCTCCGGTCCTGCCACTCCAGCCACACAGATGCCTGCTTCCGTACTGGGTGTTAAACTGAACAGCGGTTCTTCTTTCAGTGCACTGTCTACCACTGCCGCATCGCTCACAAGTGGCGCAAGAGGCACCAACTCTTTCAATGTTGATTACAATGCAAACCCTGGCTACGCTTATGATGCAGGTACTTATACACTCTCTGTAGTTTACACCGCTACCCAGCAATAATCTTTTCTCTGCTAAAGATCTGGCCATCAATAGTAATTTATATTCACGCAGAAAGCCCGCAACTGAAAAGTGCGGGCTTTCTGCTTTTTATGCCTTTGTCAGAACTACGATTAAGCGATTGACTGATTCGTTGGTTCGGTCAGGATTGGCTGCTATTATCATTATTGCAGTGCCGGCAGATAGATAGCGTTTAGTTACGCTGTCTCTCAAAAGAATCCTTCCATTCTTTCCTTCTGTGCATCATGGTTCAGACAAAAAACAGCGACCCGGAAGCTGGTCATCACGATCAGGCGAATCAGGTAATCAGGCTCTTTTCTGGTTCAGACAAAAGACAGTGACTTCCCGGCTTAGATCCCCGCTCAGGCGCAGCAAGAGGCTGCGGGTGCAGCAGCGTGTTTGCGCCTGGCGAGGATGACAAGTATTTTGAAGGGGCTGGTGGCAGAGTGGTTGGAGGCGCAAGGGCTGCAAACCTGCTGCGGGTGCGGCTTTAACCCACCCCTTACCCCTCCCGGGAGAGGATTTGAGAGCGGCTAGCACCGCGGCAGCTTTCTTCCCTTCTTATTCTTTTTCTCCCTTCTCTCCCCCGGCCTTTGAAATGGGGCGTGAAGAAATTTACGGAATGGAGCGAGACCAAATGGCCTGCCGCAGGCGGCCATTTGGTGCAACGGACACGCACAGCTTTATTCCACTGCCCCTCCATGCAAAGGCCCAAACCCCTACTACTGCTGAATAAAAGCATGTCCGTTGCCCGCGCAATAGAGTAAATTTTAGCCCCATTTCAACAGCCAAGCCTTTTTTGCTTCTTTTTTGGGCACAAAAAAGAAGACTCATACCACCGTAACTTCAATCCCCATCCCCTCCAGGTGCTGTCTGAAATGATCGGGGATGCCGCGGTCGGTGATGATCTGGTTTACTTCTTCGAGGCCGCAGATGCGGCCGAAGCCGCGCTTGCCGAACTTGGTGGAGTCTGTGAGCACGACTACTTTCTGGGAGACGGCGATCATCTGGCGGTTCACATGCGCTTCCATGGCATTGGTGGTGGTCAGGCCGAACTCGGGATCGATGCCGTCGACACCGAGAAACAGCTTGCTGCAGAAAAAATCGGTGAGGGTAGCCTGTGCATACGGACCGGTTACCGACGTGGAACTTTTCCGCAGGATGCCGCCCAGCTGGATCACTTCGATGTCGGGATGACGCAACAGCTCCATCGACACATTGAGCGCCGACGTGATCACCGTTAAACCACCCGGCGGCTGTATGCTCACCGCCAGCGCCTGCACCGTAGTGCCCGAAGCAATGATGATCGAATCATTCGGTTGTATCAGCCGGGCGGCAGCCTGACCGATGCGGAGCTTTTCGGCCGACTGCAACTGCTGCTTTTCGTTGACAGGGCGGTCGGTCGCATAGGGATTGCTGAGCGTGGCGCCGCCATGGGTGCGGAACAGCAGGCGCTTGTCTTCCAGCAACTGCAGATCTTTACGGATCGTGACAGACGACACCTGCAATTCCCTGCAGAGATCCACCACGTTGGCAAATCCTTCCTTGTTCAGTTTGTCAAGAATAAGCTGGTGACGATCCGTTAACGTACGCATTACACTTATATGTCCGGTTTGTGAGGCCAATTTAGTGATCAGGCACCAAAATAGGACGAAAATAGAGCCAATAAAAATTTCATTTTATTTCACTTGATTATTTCTTACTTTCGAAGTCTTCTAAACGAAACAAGAAGAAACAATAATGAAATTGCCTTCTCTTTTCGACCGGCGCCACTTTATCTTTCGCATTGAAAAGACCGCCCAATGGGATCTGATCGTGATCGGAGGCGGCGCGAGCGGCCTGGGCATCGCCCTCGACGCTGCTACCAGGGGCTACTCCACCCTCCTGCTGGAAGGAGCCGATTTTGCAAAAGGCACCTCCAGCAGAAGCACCAAACTCGTTCATGGAGGCGTTCGCTACCTGGCGCAGGGCGACATCCGCCTGGTAATGTCTGCCCTCCGCGAAAGAGGCCGCCTTCTTAAAAACGCCCCGCACCTGGTCCGGAAACAATCGTTCGTCATTCCCTGCTACACCGCTTTGTCGCGCCTCAAATACCTGGTGGGCCTCAAGCTGTACGACTGGCTGTCGGGCAAGTTCAGCTTTGGCAAATCGCGCCGCCTGGATCCCGCCGAAACGCTTCAAAAGCTGCCTTACATAAAACAAGACAAACTGAAAGGCGGCGTTGAATATTTCGACGGGCAGTTCGATGATGCCCGGCTGGCCGTTAACCTGGCCCAGACCATCGTAGAACAAGGTGGCGTAGTGCTGAATTACTGCAAGGTAACAGGCCTCCTGAAAGAAAACGACAAGGTATGCGGCGTGAAAGCACTCGACAAGGAGACCGGCCGGCAGTACCGGCTGCATGCCAAAGCCGTGGTAAATGCCACCGGGGTGTTTGTAGATGATGTACTGAAGATGGACCAGCCGGAAAGCAAACCCCTCATCAGGCCAAGCCAGGGTGTGCATATCGTAGTAAAGCCCGCTTTCCTGGAATCAGCCAGCGCCCTCATGATACCGGAGACCACCGATGGCCGCGTGCTTTTTGCCGTGCCCTGGCACGAACATGTGCTCGTGGGCACCACCGATACCCCGATCGAGAAACACTCCCTCGAACCCCGGCCGCTCGACCGCGAGATCCGCTTTATTCTCGACACACTCAGGCAATACGTGCAGAACCCGCCTGCGGAAAAAGACATTGTAAGCGTCTTCGCCGGGCTGCGCCCGCTGGCAGCTCCGCAGAAAGACAGCGCTGCAACGAAAGAGATCTCCCGCGAGCACAAGATCATTCTAAGCGCGTCGGGACTGGTTACCGTTACCGGCGGCAAATGGACCACTTACCGGAAGATGGCGGAAGACACGGTGAACAAGGTAATAGGGGTAGGAAAATTTGCACGCATGCCCTGCAAAACAAAACAGCTGCCGGTACACGGATGCTGCGGCCCCCATTCCAGCACCTATCTGTCGGTATACGGCAAGGATGAAGACAACATCCGGCTGCTGATCAATCTTACCCCTTCCCTGGGCACGCCCCTCGTGAAAGACATGCCCTATACCGAAGCCGAAGTGGTATGGGCCGTGAAAAATGAAATGGCCCGGACGATCGAAGATGTGCTGGCGCGCCGCCTGCGGCTCTTGTTTCTGGATGCCGGCGCCGCCATCTCCGCCGCGCCCCGCGTAGCGGCCCTCATGGCAGAAGCGCTGGACCTCGACGCCAAATGGCAGCAACAGCAACTGGAGGAATTTTACAGTATGGCCGCAGGCTACCAGGTTGCGCACCCGGAAAAAGAAAAACCCTTTATAAACAATCCTGAAATGTATTCTATGAATTAACTTCCGCCCGCTAACCGCTTTCCATTATCGACAACCAACAACGAATGAACTTGCCAGGCTATATTCTTGCCTTCGACCAGGGAACCACCAGCTCCCGCGCCATCGTTTTCAACCACCAGTCGGAGATCGTTTCCATCGCCCAGAAAGAATTTACACAGATCTATCCGCAGCCCGGATGGGTAGAACATAAACCACTGGAAATCTGGTCGAGCCAGGCCTCGGTAGCCGCTGAAGCCGTGCTCAATGCCGGGCTGCAGCCCAGCCAGATCGCCGCCATCGGCATCACCAACCAGCGCGAGACCACCATCGTATGGGATAAGACGACCGGCGAACCGGTGTACAACGCCATCGTATGGCAGGACCGCCGCACCGCCGCCTTTTGCCAGCAGCTGCGCGAGCAGGGCCACAGCGCCCTCATCCAGGAAAGGACCGGACTGGTGATCGACGCCTATTTTTCTGCTTCCAAAATAAAATGGATCCTCGACAACGTGGAAGGCGCCCGCGCAAAAGCCGAAGCGGGTCAACTCCTGTTCGGGACCGTGGATTCGTGGCTTGTATGGAACCTCACCGGCGGCCAGGTACATGTTACGGATGTCACCAACGCGTCGCGCACCATGATCTTCAACATCCATTCGCTGCAGTGGGATGCTGAACTGCTCAGCCTGTTCAGCATCCCCGCCTCTATGCTGCCGCCCGTCCGCTCCTGCAGCGAAGTGTACGGAGAAACAGCCGGACAGATCCTGTCGGCAAAGATCCCCATCGCAGGGATTGCCGGCGACCAGCATGCGGCCCTCTTCGGACAGATGGCCATCAGGGAAGGGCTGGTAAAGAATACCTATGGCACCGGCTGCTTCATGCTGATGAATACCGGCGCCAAGGCGGTAACTTCACGCAATAACCTGCTCACGACAGTGGCCTGGAAACTGGGTAACAACACTACCTATGCGCTGGAAGGAAGCATCTTTATCGGCGGGGCGGTGGTACAGTGGCTGCGCGACGGCCTACAGATCATTACTTCCTCTTCTGAAGTGGAGGCACTCGCTTCTGCCGTGCCGGACAATGGCGGCGTGTACATCGTACCTGCTTTTGCGGGCCTGGGCGCCCCCTACTGGAACGGCGCGGCGCGGGGCACCATGGTAGGCATCACGCGGGGAACGACCTCCTCGCACATCGCCAGGGCCGCCCTGGAAAGCATCGCCTTTCAAACACTCGATGTGCTCAAGGCCATGGAAGCCGATTGCGGCGCAAGTATCAGCGAACTCCGGGTCGATGGCGGTGCGTCTGTCAACAACCTCCTCATGCAGATCCAGGCAAACATGATCGGAACAAAAGTGGTACGGCCGCAGATCACGGAAACGACCGCACTGGGCGCCGCCTATTTCGCCGGCCTGGCCGTGAAATACTGGAACAGCGTGGAAGACGTGCAGGAACAATGGAAGGCCGACCGCGTTTTCACGCCGTCTGCAGACCAAAACCCCGACCAGCTCATCCGCCAATGGAACCGCGCCGTGAAGGCCTGCATTGCGTGGACAGAAGAATGACGCACATACGCCTTCCGTGGGACACATGTGATGTCCGCGCAGGAGTGGTGCGGTTACAAACCGTGATCTGCCTTTTAGGGTGCCTGCAAACATGAGCCGCAAACAGGTAAGGCAAAAGGGGTGATACTACAATCTAAAAAACAAATTTACATGTCTGAGTTTTCAGCCGAACTGATCGGCACCATGCTGGTGATCCTTCTGGGAAACGGGGTGGTGGCAAACGTGGTATTGAAAGGAACAAAAGGGAACAACGGCGGCTGGATGGCGATCACCACCGGCTGGGCGCTGGCCGTATTTGTGGGAGTGGTGGTTGCAGGACCTTATACCACCGCCCATCTGAACCCGGCGGTCACCCTGGCGATGGCTGTTGCAGGCAAGTTTGCATGGGCCAAAGTCGGTACTTATATCCTGGCCCAGCTGCTGGGCTCCATCCTCGGAGCAGCCCTTGTCTGGGTCGTTTACCGCGATCACTTCAACGCGACCGAAGAACCGGATACCCAGCTCGCCGTATTCAGCACGGGGCCTGCCATCCGCAATACCACCTTCAACCTGCTCAGCGAAATCGTAGGCACGTTCGTGCTGATCTTTGTGATCCTTTATTTTACCAACGCCGAGATCATGGCTCAGAAAGCCCAGGTAGGGCTTGGTTCACTCGGTGCCATCCCGGTCACTTTCCTGGTGTGGGCCATCGGGCTTTCGCTGGGAGGCACCACCGGATATGCCATCAATCCGGCGAGAGACCTGGGCCCGCGCATCGCCCATTCCCTGCTTCCCATGAAAGGAAAAGGGAGCAGCAACTGGCGGTATGCCTGGGTACCCATCATCGGGCCGATACTCGGGGCGGTGCTTGCCGCACTTTTCTACCGGTACCTGAAAATCTAGGATTTGCCCCTGCCTGCCCTCTGCCTGCATAACGGAATGCCTCGTTTTGAGTCAGGACCAGGCGCATTATGCCGCATTCCCGCCTGTTTCCCCGAGCCCCGCAAAACGTATATCTGTTAACCAATTGTTATTTGAACGCTCTACACAATGAGAAAAAGCAGGTTGCAAGGCCACATTCCGTTACTTCTCTTCTACACTTCTCACGGTGCCCTGATAGGAAGGTGCACTTTGGCATATTTTTTATCTATTGTTATAGGTAATTAATAAAAATTGCTTAGATAACAGATCATCTCAAATTTTAATTTTATGAAAAAGAACATCTTAACAGGCATTTGCACAGCAGCTGTATGTATCGCATTAAGCACATTTTCAGCTCAGGCAGCATCAAACAATCCGTTTGAAAAATCAAACAATCCTTCTTTCTTCCAGGATTCAAGCATGAGAAAAAGCAAGATGGGTGGAATGAGAGGCAATAAAATGCAGGGTGATTCTACCGGCAGAATGGGTAACATGAAGGGTAAGAGCTCAGGTGGTTACAAGAGCAAAGGCATGGGCAAATCCAAAATGGATACCACCAACAACAAGTAATAAAAGCCTTGTTCAATAACGCAGGACAGAGCGGTTGTTTCGTATGAAACAACCGCTTTCTTTTTGGGGTCAACCCATCAGCTGTTCGAACTTCTTCTCAGCACGGGATAGTTCCGGCCGTTCACAATGTTCTCCACTACTTCAAATACATCAAGCGACGCAAACAGGGCGGTCAGCGTTTTAAACCCGTAGGTGCGGCTGTCGAAGCTGGGATCCAGCTTGCGCAGGTTGAGGCCGAGCGTGGAAATGTTCACTTCGTTGGTTTCATTGATCGACATGTTGAAGGCCTTCTCGATGAGATTCATATTTGGCGGGGTTGCGGCTGGTGTGGCGGCGGCGGGCGTAGCAGGAGCTTTTGTGGTGGCCGCCGGTGTGCTGGCAACCGCGGCTTTCGCGCGGCCCCTTTTCGCGGCCTTCGCGGTTTTAACGGGAGGCGCTTCCACTTTCAGTGGCGGTGCTTCTTTCAGCTCGGTCACTTCCAGGTTCTCCGTATAGGTAAATATCTCGCACGATTTCACAAATGCGGCAGGCGTCTTTTTCTGGCCGATGCCCATCACAAAGATCCCTTCTTCCCTGATCCGCTGGGCCAGCCCTGTATAATCGCTGTCGCTCGATACAATGCAGAAACCATCTACCAGCTCATCGTGCAGGATATCCATTGCATCGATGATCAGGGCGCTGTCGGTAGAGTTCTTCCCGGTAGTATAAGAGAATTTCTGCATCGGGCTGAAAGACATCTCGTTCAGCGTATTCTTCCACGCACCCATCTGCGGCTTCGTCCAGTCGCCATATACGCGCCGGATGGTCACCTTGCCGTATTTGGCGGCCTCTTCCATAATGAGGTTCAGCAGCTTTGCCTGGGCATTGTCGCCATCTACCAGCAAAGCGATCCTGTTGACTTTATTCATATCATTTAGCGGGGTCTTGTTTTTTTAATAGCGTTCCATTCCCGGACAGGCAGGTCGATGTGTATGTCAAAGATAACGCATCGATCCGGCCATGCAACTGCAACGGATGCGACGGAAAGTTACCACAGAGAAAAAACTTGTCCTTTACCGGCATGACTTTAATTTTACAGTTACTATGCTGAACTGGAACCGTCACGATACCCTGAACCTCCTCTCCAAACTGACCGTTCGGAGAGTCGGAAACTTCATAAAGGTACTGAGCAGCTACTATATCAGTAAATGGACCCGCAAAGCGGTGCAGTGGGGCCTGCCGGTGTCTATTTCCTTCGAGCCCACTACTTCCTGCAACCTCCGTTGCCCCGAGTGCCCGAGCGGACTGCGTGCCTTCACCCGTTCCACCGGCATGCTCCAGCAGGATTTCTTCCATTCCACCATCGACCAGATCAGCCGGGACCTCCTGTACCTGGTATTTTACTTCCAGGGCGAGCCGTACCTGAACCCGGGTTTTCTCGACATGGTAAAATATGCATCTTCAAAGGGCCTCTACACGGCCACTTCCACCAACGCGCACTACCTCACCGATGCAAATGCAAAAAAGACAGTGGAAAGCGGGCTCGACCGGCTGATCATTTCCCTCGACGGTACCACTCAGGAGGTGTATCAGCAGTACCGGGTCGGCGGCAAGATCGAAAAAGTGCTGGCAGGGGCGCGTAACATCGTGAAATGGAAAAAAGAACTGAAAAGCCGGACGCCGTTCGTGGTGTTCCAGTTCCTGGTGGTAAAACCGAACGAACACCAGATCGAGGAAGTAAAACAGCTGGCGAAAAGCATTGGCGTGGATGATGTGTGGCTGAAAACGGCCCAGGTGTACGATTACGAGAACGATCCGAACGAGCTGATCCCCACCATTCAGAAATACAGCCGCTATAAAAAGACCGATGATGGGGAATACAAGGTAAGGAACGGCCTGAGCAACCACTGCTGGCGCCTCTGGCACGCCACGGTGATCACGTGGGACGGGCTTATTGTTCCCTGTTGCTTCGATAAAGATGCGCAGCATAAACTGGGCGACCTGAAAAATAGCCCCTTTAATGAGGTATGGAAAAGTAAAGAATATATTTATTTTCGTAACCAGATCCTGCACAGCCGCAAGAACATCGACATCTGCGCCAATTGCAGTGAGGGAACGAAAGTATGGAGCAGTTAAAAGTAGGGAAAGCAGGCTCGGACAGAAGGGGTTGGTAATAATCCCGCTGTCCGGAGCACAAGTGTGAACAAATTTATCTGAACCAATATGAGCATTGATAAAGAAATCAACCAGAGGAATTTCCGGAATGAGTATCAGAAGGCCTTCATCAATCTTATATACACCTATAACTGGGTAACGGAGAAGTCGAGGCCCATCTTTGAGCGGTATGATATCACCTCGCAGCAGTTCAACATCCTGCGGATCCTCCGGGGCGCCGTTGAACCCCTCTCTACCATGCAGATCCGCCAGCGGATGCTCGACAAGATGAGCGACACCAGCCGGCTGGTAGACCGCATGATCAAAAAGGGATTTGTGAAAAAAGTGGTCTGTAAGACCGACAAGCGGCTGGTAGACATCACCATCGCCGAAAAAGGCCGGAAGCTGCTGGAAAAGATGGACCAGTGTGAAGACGAGATAGACGCCATCCTGAAAAACATGTCGCAGGATCAGGCGGTGGCCCTCAATCAGCTGCTGGACACGATACGGCATACGCAGCTGAGAGAGGTTGCGGGATGCGAGGCATAGGGGGCATCTTATGATGAAGGGTTTAGAATTGATCTGTTTCTTTCGGATCGTCGCAATGCTTTATGCAAACAGAAATGGCGGCATGGTTCTTTTTCGTTCTGCTTAATTGGCTTCAGGGAGATGGTCCTTCACTTACTATAAAAACCGGCTACAACATCGGGGCATGGCAGTGCGGGCTCAATGGCAAACCCGCTCGGGCTAATCGTAAATAAGTACGATGCTATTAAATTTACTTCAGTGAACGAAGTAGCATGATCCAGGTGAATGGAAGTCGATCCATTTACCTGGACTGCGATCGGAGGAAGTTGGATTTACGCAAGTGATAATCTGCGAAAGCGAACTTTAACAGGAGAGATTACAACGAGAAGGATTATTTTCGGATGGGGAGGTGGAACGGTAATAGAGATGTTAGCGGAAATCTTTGACAACCTTTAATACTAACAGATGATTAGATTACTATTTTTTCTTCTGTTGACAACTTTCGCTCTGAACTGTTGTAGTTCTCAGCCGGATAAAACGGAAAAGATTCCATTATTGGATTCGATTGTAAAACTCGAAATGAATTTAAGTGCATTCGGCGTTGAATCTGATAATTTTCCATCAATCGATGTTTATATTGACTTTACGAAAGATTCAAGCAGTTGCCATAAATCTTATTATAACCCTGCTAATAAATTCTCAACATACAAACTGACAAATTTAGAAATAAGCGAAATACAATTACTTCTTCGGGCGACGGACTTTGAGAAATTAAAGAAAGAATATACAACAAACCTTTCTGACCAGCCGACCTCAACAACAAAAATTTATACAACACAAAAAACTTATCTGATAAAAAGAGTATGGTTTGAAGGGAGATTATCCTTTACAAAAATTGTATGACATTGCTTACAAGTATTAACTTCCGCTAACATTTGCTTGCTGCCATAGCGGCTGTCGGAAGCCATTCGGCAGCGGTTTTCTTTTCATCTTTTTCCGCTACATTTGAGCTGACGGTTCGCTATCTCCGCTACGGACGCCAAGCCACGGCCGTTGTGTGCAATGAAAAGGCAATGATCACTTATCTTTGAAAAATGTCAGCTGTTTCAGAAATATTGCAAACGTTGAATCAGGTCAAACCCGAACTGACAGCCAAGTACCATGTTCGAACACTTGGTCTTTTCGGATCAGCCACCCGTTCAGACTTCTCCGCCACTAGCGATATCGATATTATTGTTGATTTTAGCCAGCCTATCGGCGTAGAATTTATTGATCTGGCAAACTACCTTGAGCACAGACTTTCCCGCAAAGTTGATTTAGTTTCCAGAAACGGAATCTTACCCGAATATTTTACAGCTATCGAAAATGACATCATATATGTCTAGTCGAGATTCTAAGCTTCTCATTCAGGACATTGTCAAGAGTGCCAACAAAATAATTGAGTATACCGTTGACTACAGCTTTGAACAATTCCTTGCCGACAGTAAGACCCAAGATGCGGTCATCAGGAATTTTGAGATAATCGGAGAGGCTGCTAACAGACTTCCTGATGAGTTTAAAGATCAGCTTCCCGAAATAGACTGGCATCGAATCCGGGGATTCAGGAATCGTATCGTTCATGATTATATGGGAGTCGATTACTCAATCATATGGCAAATTAAAGAGCATTTTTTGCCAATTTTGTTAACACAACTTCGTGTCTGAGCAAGCACTCAACACTGCCCATAACATTGTATTAGCAATAGCAGGGCCAGAGGTTAAATAATGAGCTACGGATGAGCATCGCCATGTGATCCAGCAGGACGTGAATAACTGATCTGTTAGTCCATATCTTGGGGACGTGCATTTTTAATCGGCAGCTGTTCCAGGCGGACTTCATCTAATGCCCTGCCATCATCAATGCTGCAACGTTACCTGCCACTTTGCGACCACCGCCAACAATCTAAAGTTTTTCTTTTATGAAAGTACTTTCATACATTTGTGAAAGTACTTTCATAAATTAAATGTAATGACAGACAGAATAATCAAACTTGGATACCTTGCTGGGGCCACTAGGTTTAGAAGAATAAGCGAAAAACTCTACGTAGACGGAGACAAAATCTATAAAGACAATAACATAGACTTTAAGGCGAGTTGGTTTTCTGTGTTCTATATTCTTTCAACAGCCGAGAACCCGAAAACGGTTTTAGAACTTTCAGACGAAATAGGATTTACGCACATAACCATAAAAAACGTTGTTCGTGAATTAGAAACAAATGGACTTGTAAAAGTCGAAATTCATCCAACTGATAAGCGTTCTAAACATATTACGCTTTCTAAAAAAGGTCGGAAATTATTTGAACGGTTACAAAAAGTTTGGATTCCCTTTGCAGACACTTTAAAACATCTGCTTAATACAGGTCACCCCGACTTTCTGAATATCATCAATCGTATTGACAAAGAAGTTTCTAAAAATCCAATCCATGAAAAGATGAAAACAATTGACCTGTCACAACAATTAAAGGTATTAGACTACAAGCCATCATTGAAAAAACATTTCTACGAATTAGCAGGAAATTGGTTGCTCGGTGTTCTTAATGGCAGTTTGGAAGAAGAAGATATATTCACATTGAACAATCCTGACAAAGCATATTTAGAAGCAGGTGGTTTTGTTTTTTTCGCTTTACACAAAAACAGGGTTGTTGGTTGCGTGGCATTAAAACGATTGGACGAAAAGACATTTGAGTTTGCCAAGCTTTTCATTGTCCCCGATGTAAGAAATTTAGGCATTGCCACTAAATTAATTGAAAGGTGCATTACACGTTGTAAAGAAAACGAAGCAACACAACTTTGGTTACAAACCACGATGCGAATGCCAGCAGCGCATCAATTGTATTACAAATTTGGTTTTGAGGACGGTAAAGCACCAAAGCAAATGACAGTGTTAAAAAGGACGGAGAAAATAATGGTAATGGACTTAATAAATTAGAATGAATGTATAATTTCAAGAACGATTATTCTGTTGGTGCTCATCCCAATATTTTAAATAAATTAATAGAAACCAATCTTGTCCCTCAATTGGGTTACGGTGATGATGAGTACGCTGTTGAAGCAAAGGCAATATTAAAACAAAAAATTAATAATCCTAATGCAGCAATCTTCTTTCTGTCTGGTGGAACACAAACAAATTTAATTGCTATTTCATTTTTATTACGGATTCACGAAGCCGTTATTAGTGTAAAAACAAGTCATATATCTGCCAATGAAACCGGAGCAATCGAAGCAACCGGACATAAAGTGATTACCGTAGAAACAAACGATGGAAAACTAACACCATCTGATATACAACACGCTTTAGACGAATACGCATTAAGACCACACGTTGTAAAACCACGAATGGTTTTTATTTCCAACTCTACTGAAATCGGGACTATTTACACAAAAGCAGAATTGGAAAACATATCAGCGTTTTGTAAATTAAACAACTTACTGTTATATTTGGATGGCGCAAGATTAGGGCATGGTTTAACGGCACAAAACAGCGATTTGGCATTATCCGACATTTCACAATTAACAGATGTCTTTTATATTGGAGCAACAAAAAATGGAGCATTACTTGGCGAAGCCATTGTTTTTAATAACCCAGAAATGGCGACAGAATTTGAGTTTGCATTAAAGCAAAAAGGTGCGATGTTAGCAAAGGGTCGAATACTTGCTATTCAATTTCTTGAACTTTTCAAAGATGATTTATATTTCTCTTTGGCAAAACATGCTAATTTTATGTCAATGAAAATGGCAGATGCAATAAGAGAAAATGGGTTTTCCTTTTTAACCAACTCAACTACCAATCAGCTTTTCCCAATTTTACCCAATGAGCTTATTGCAGAATTGAGCGAAAAATATCTATTTTATGTTTGGAAAAAAACTAACGAAAAACTTTCCGCCATAAGACTGATTACTTCATGGGCGACAAATGAAAGTGAAGTAAACGAATTTATTAAAGATATTAATACCATAAATAAAAAACGCAGGTAACAACTGCGGCTTCGTCGGGCCTGATAGGCCAACGATGAGGCCGCAGTTGTACGGAACCGGTGGATCAAGTATCGTTATTGTTATGGGGATTGCCAAGTAAGTGATTGGCCGGGCTTTCCCTCTTCATGCAAGAGAGATAATCAAAAGGAGTGGGTTCCCAGTTTTTATATTTTTTCTCCGGCAATTTTCATCAGCCTTTTAAAATCACAATAGATTTTTCAACATTTTCCTTCCATTGCCGCATAGTAAGCCACCGGGTTATTATCGATCAGAATCCGGGGAACCCTGGCATAGATGGATAATTTAGCCCAGCGTTCAAGACTGTAGGCGATCATTTGAATCAAGGTTCAGACTAATACACCGTCTTGTTCTCCTTCTCCTTCCATTCCTGAAACACTTTCACCGCTTCCTCTTCACCAATGCAGCACATAGGTATCTTCCTGTCCTGAATGGGGCTGTTGATCTCCTGGTAAATAAGGGAATCGTCGAAGCCGGCGGCAGCGGCGTCTTGGCGGGTGTTGGCGTAGTACACTTTGGCGGGGCGGGCCCAGTAGATGGCGCCCATGCACATGGGGCAGGGTTCGCAGGAGGTATAGATCTCGCAGCCTTCGAGCTGGAACGACTGCAGCCTGAGGCAGGCATCGCGGATCGCCACTACTTCCGCATGGGCCGTGGGGTCGTTTAAAGAGGTGACGCGATTCCAGCCCTCTCCCACTACCTCATCGCCTTTTACTATCACACAGCCAAACGGGCCGCCATCGTTGCACTCTATGCCCTGGCGCGAAAGCCCGATCGCTTTCCGCATAAAACCCAGTTCGCGTTCCGTTACATCCATCCTGCAAATTTCCGCTTTTTTGCCGGCAAAAAGATCACAAAGATCGTTGCAGCCCACAACAACCAGGTACCGGAATCGGCCGGAAAGAAAAAGGGTGTTTACCGCTCTGTTTGCGGTAAACACCCTTTTCAGTATCTGCTCAAAATTATCAATGTTTTGGTGGCGCATCCGGGGCCGGCGCATCACCGGGCGGCGGTGGGGCCATGGGCGATGGTGGCGGCGCCAGCGGCTGCGGAGCCGACATCTGGCCGTGCGGCGGAGGCGTTGTGCCGGGCGGCGGTGGCGGTGGCGTACCCTCATTCGGCTTATCCGGATGATCGTGATGCTCTTTCAGCTCGGCCAGCTTTTTCTTGCTGTATGCGACCTTGCTGATAAGCACAAACAAGACCGGCACCGTGAAGATCGCCAGCAGCGTAGCCGCCAGCATCCCGCCCAGTACCGTCCAGCCGATGGTGGAACGGGCTTCGGCGCCCGCACCGCTGGCAAACGCCAGTGGCAGTACCCCGAGAATGAACGCCAGGGAGGTCATGATGATGGGTCGCAGACGCAGGTTCACCGCCTCGAGCGTGGCATCCAGTACCGGCTCGCCGGCATCCACCCGCTCCTTGGCGAACTCCACGATCAGGATCGCATTCTTCGCCGCCAGCCCGATCAGCGTGATCAGACCGATCTGCGCATACACGTTGTCAGTAAGCCGCGGGATCAGCGTCAGGGTCAGGATCGCCCCAAAGGCGCCGATGGGTACAGCCAGCAGCACCGAGAACGGTACCGACCAGCTTTCGTACAGGGCCGCCAGAAAGAGAAACACGAATATGATCGACAGCGAAAAGATATAGATCGTGGAAGAACCGGCAGCCAGCTCTTCGCGGCTCAGGCCGGAGAACTCGTAGCCATACCCTTCAGGCAACACCTTGTCCGCCACTTCCTTCAGCGCATCCAGTGCCTGTCCGCTGCTGTATCCGGGTGCCGGACTCCCGTTCACTTCCGCAGTACGGAACAGGTTGTAGTGGGAAATGAGCGGCGCGTTCTCGGTAACCTTGTAGGTCGTGAGGATGCTGAGCGGCAGCATGGTGCCCTCCTGGTTGCGCACATAATATTGCTGCAGGTCCTTGATGTCGTTGCGGTACATGGTGTCTGCCTGGGCCACTACCCGGAAATTCCTTCCATAGGTGGTAAAGTCGTTGATATAACGGCTGCCCAGGTAGGTCTGCATCGTGGTATACACGTCGGAAATACTGACGCCAAGTTTTTTACAGCGTTCCCGGTCAACGGTGACCTGGTAGCCGGGTGTGCGGGCGGTGAAGAAGGAGAAAGCACGGCTTATTTCCGGCCTTTTGTTGATCTCCCCCACGAAAGTCTGCACAAGGCGGCCAAATGTCTGCACGTCGTCGTTGCTCTGTCTTTGCTGCAGCTCGAAGGTGAAGCCGGCGGTCTGGCCAAGACCGGGAATCGGCGGTGGCGGTATCACCACTACGTTGGCGTCTTTGATGGAAGCGAAGCTTTGCTGCAGGTTTGCCATCAAGGCCGCAACCTGAAGTGATTTGTCGCTCCGTTCCTTCCACGGTTTCAACTGTATGAATATGGTACCGCTGTTCGATTTGGTAGAGAACGTCACCACGTTCAATCCGCCGAGGGCGGCAAAATGTGCAATGCCGGGGGTACGCTTCAGCTTGTACATCATGGTATCAAGCACTTCAAGGCTGCGGGCTGTTGAAGAGGCTTCTGGAAGTTCGAAAGTCACGAATACGCGACCTTCATCCTCCGTTGGAATAAACCCGGTGGCCTTGGTCTTGAACAGGAAAAAGGTACCCACAAACAGACAGATCAATCCGATCACAACGAATGGGGTGGCCTTGATGGCTTTTTTCACGCCGTTGCTGTAATGGGCGGTCACCCGGCCGAACCACTGGTTGAATACGAAAAAGAACTTATCAAGCCCGCGCGAATCCTTATCAAGCTTCTGCGGTTTCAGCAGCAGCGAGCAAAGGGCCGGCGTGAGAGAAAGTGCAATGAATGCAGATATGAGTACGGAGATGGCGATGGTAATGGCAAACTGCTGGTACAGGCGGCCGACAATACCGGGAATGAATCCAACGGGCACGAACACCGCCGCAAGGATCAGGGCGATCGCGATAACCGGCCCCGAGATGTCCTTCATGGCTTTCTCCGTCGCCTCCTTCGCCAAAATATGTTCGGTATCGATATAATGCTGCACCGCTTCCACTACCACGATGGCATCATCCACCACAATACCGATCGCCAGTACAAAGCCGAACATGGTCAGGGTGTTCACCGTAAAACCCAGCGGGATGAACAGGGCGAACGTACCGATGATCGACACAGGGATCGCCAGCACCGGGATGAGGGTGGCGCGCCAGTTCTGGAGGAAGAGGAACACCACGATCGTTACCAGGATCAGCGCTTCAATCAGGGTTTTCACTACTTCTTCGATCGACACTTTCACCACCGATACCGCTTCGAACGGGACCATGTAATCCACGTCTTTCGGGAAGCTTTTTTTCAGTTCGTTCATTGCGGCCGTAATGCCTTCCGCCGTTGCCAGGGCGTTGCTGCCCGGAGCCTGGTATACCAGCAGGTAAGAGGCCCGCTTGCCATCCACGAACGAGTTACTGGCGTAGCTGAACTTGCCCAGCTGCGCACGGCCGATGTCGCGTAGGTACACGATGGACCCGTCTTCCGGGCGCGTGCGGATGATGATGTTGTTGAACTGCTCTTCGGTATTGAGGCGGCTGTTGGTAAACACGGTATACTCGAAGGCCTGCAGCGAGTTCTGGGGCGGGGCGCCGACCGAGCCGGCCGCTACCTGCAGGTTCTGTTCCTGCAGGGCTGCCACCACATCGTTGGCGGCAAGACCCAGCTGCGCCATCTTATCGGGTTTCAGCCAGATACGCATACTGAAATCATCGGCCCTGGTGAAGATATCACCCACCCCCTGTACGCGGAGCAGGGCGTCGCGGATAAAGATGTTGGTGTAGTTATCGAGAAAGGTGACGTTATGCGTGCCGTTGGGCGAGTACATGGCCACCAGCATCAGGATGCTCGGGTTGCGTTTGCGGGTGATGAGGCCGAGACGCTTTACATCGTCCGGCAGCTGCGGCGTGGCAATGCCCACACGGTTCTGGATGTCGAGCGCGGCGATGTCTACGTTGGTCCCTACGTTGAGGGTTACGTTGATGGTGGTGCGGCCGTCGTTGGTACTGTTTCCCTGCATGTAAGCCATGCCTGGGGTACCGTTGATCTGGGTTTCGATGGGCGTGGTGGTGGTCTGCTCCACCGTCTGCGCATCGGCGCCGGTGAAAGTACCCGTTACCTGCACCACCGGCGGCGTGATCTCCGGATACTGGCTCACGGGCAGGTTAAGCAACGCAAGCACCCCTACGATCACAATGACCAGCGAGATGACGATGGCTGTTACGGGTCTTTTTATGAAAGTACTGGCTATCATTTCTTCTCTTCTTTATTTTTCTTTATCGGGCTGTCTTGGCCGAATCTTTGGGCACGTTCATGGAGGAGTCGTTCGGCGCGGTAGCGGATGAGTCGCGGGCTGCCCCCGTTACTTTCACCGGAGATCCGTCCTTCAGTTTCTGGGTACCTTCGGTAATGATCTGTTCGCCGGCCTTGAGTCCGCTGAGAATGATCACTTTTTCATTGATCCGCGTGCCGAGGCTCACTTTTTTCTGAACAGCTTTGCTGCTGTCGATGGCAAACACGAAATATTCACCCATCTGCTCGGTAACGGCTTTGAAAGGGATCAGCACTTTCTGTACGGCGCTGTTGTTCTTCACGCGGATGTTGGTGCTCATACCGGGTTTCAGCAGCCCCTTGGTGTTCGGAAAAACCACGCGGGCCGTGATGGTACCGGTCTGCGGGTCAACGGCCCGGTCGATGAAATAGATATGGCCGGGGTAAGGAAAGATGCTCTGGTCGGGCAGAACAAGCGAGAAGGTGGAGTCTCCGGGACTGGTGCCTTTCTGCTGAAGCTGCGAGAACCGGACGATCTCTTTCTGGTCAACCGCAAAGTCCACCGCCATCGGATCGTTGGAGGAGATGGTGTTGAGCACCGACTGGCCGGGCGCAATGGCAGCACCCAGCTTGAACTGGGAGATACCGATGGTACCCGACAGCGGGGCGTAGATGGTGGAATAGCTCAGCGTGGTTTTTACGCTGTTGACGTTGGCTTCAGCCGCTGCCACGCCCATCTTCGACGACTGCAGGTCGGCCACGGCATGGTCGAGGGTCTGCTTGGCGATGGCATCCTGTTTGGCCAAGTAGTTGTACCGGTCGGCATCCTGCTGCGCCTTGGCGGTGTTGGCCTTGGCGGAGTTGAGGTTGGCAATGGCTTCCTGGTAGGCGGCCTGGTACTGCCGCTGGTCGATCGAGTACAGCTTCATGCCCTTTTTTACCTGCTGTCCTTCCTTGAAATAGATGCCGGTGATATATCCCGACACCTGAGGCCTGATCTCCACTTCATTCAATGCGGTGAGCGTGGCCGGGTACTGGTCGAAATAAGTTGCATCCTCTTCCTTTACCTCGTAAGCGGCCACCGGTGTGGCGGGCGGCGGACCCTGCTGTTGCTGCTTTGCGTCTTTTTTGTCTCCACAGGCTGCCAGCATCAGAAGACCGGCGAACCCGATATGTTGTATTAGTCTGTTGTTCATAAATTATATAAAGAGTTTAAGGATCATTGATACTGAACGGTGCCCGTGGCGCGCTGTACATCGAGCTTGCTCGACAGTACCGCAAACAGGGCGTTTAAGTAATTGAGTTCGGCGGCCCGCAGATCGGTTTCCGAGATCACCACATCGAGGTAGGTTTTGATACCCGAACTGTACTGCAGCCTGAGCGTGTTATACACTTCCCGCGCCAGGTCCACATTCTCCTGTAAGGCATTGAGCTGTGCCAGGTTGCCTTTGTAGTCGGCGATCGCCTGTGCATACTCGGTATTTATCTGCTGGGTCAGCGAGATCTTGTCCCATTCCGAACGTTTAAGCTGCAGGTTGGCGTTGCGTATATCGAAGATGCGTTTCCCGCCCTGGAAGATCGGGATGGTAATCGACACGCCGATCAGGGATGTGGGATAGATGCTCCCGTACAGCCTGGTCAGCTGGTCGTTCTGGAAGGTGGGGATGTAGTTGCCGTTTGCAGAGGCGGAAGGCAGGTAAGCCAGCTTTGCATAGCGGAGGTCGGCGCGCAGCAGGCTCTGCTGTGTTTCGAGCAGCTGGTATTCGATCCTGTCGCTGAAGCGTACGTTGCGGGTGGTATCCACGCGGGCATCGCGTTCAAGCTGAAGGCTGTCGTAGTGCACGCTGATGATCTCGCTGGTCGGGTAGCCGATCAGCTGCTTCAGGATGGCCGCCTTGGCGTTGATGAGATCGTAGGCCTGCTTGCGCGCAGCCTTGGTGTTGTTCACCTCGATCTGGGCACGTTTGTAGTCGATCTTGTCTACGATGCCGCCCTGGTACTGGTTGTAGGCGTCGCGCAAACTGCGTTCGGCGCGTACGATGTTCTCATCGAGCACCTGTACCTGCTTCTCGGTGAGCAGCAGGTCGTAGTAGGCTTTGCTCACGTTCACCACCACGTCTATCTTGCTGGAAGCGGTGTTCTGGGTGGCCTGCCTGCGCACGTCGCGGGCGGTGGAAGAAGCCAGCAGCACATCGCGGTTGAAGATCGTCTGGTTCAGCTGGAACTGGACGTTGGAGGTGTACTTCACCCCGGTTTTGATGGGACTTTTTACGCCGTTGGCGTTGGGAAAGAAGGAGGTGGGCAGCTCAAGGTAGTGCTGGAACAGGAAGCCGCCGGAAAGCTGCGGCAGCCAGGCCGACAGGCTGCTTTTGATGGTGTTCTCGGCGATCTCCTCATCGATGAGGGCCTGCCGCACCACCGGCTGGTTCTTCAGCGCGAAGTGGATGCATTGCTCCAGCGTTGCGTTTTGTAACAGGGTGTCTGTTTTGTTCTGAGCATGTGAAAGATACGGTACCAGGCTAACGAGCATGACCAACCATAGAAACGGTTTCTTCATAAATCTGACTGTAGTGTATTAACAATTGCATTTTCACGCGACGGGACGCTAAAAATGGGAGCAGGCAATCGGTGATGTATTTATTCAAGAGAGACCCTCGGTTAGGGGAAGGCGCAAAATTAGGGTATTTCCGATTGGCAAACGTAAACCCGCCGTTAACAAAAAAAAACAAAAAGCCGGGTCCAACGACCCGGCTTTTATTATAATAATCGTCTGTTTCCTGCTTATTTGACCAGGTTCTTCTCTATTTCGGCGGCGTCGTTCCTGAAAACGACCACTCCGTCGAACACATCCACCAGCACCGGCTGCGACTTGTCGATCGTGCCTGCAAGGATCTTCTTGCTCAGCTGGTTCACGATCTCCTTCTGGATCAGCCTTTTCAGCGGCCGGGCTCCCAGCTGGGCATCGAACCCGTTCTCCGACAGATAATCTACCGCATAATCGCTGAAGCTCAGCCTGATGCCGCTTTTGGCCACCAAGTTCTGCAATCCCTGCAGCTGTATCTTGATGATGCCTTTGATCTCCTTTCTGAGCAGGGGCTGGAACATGATCACTTCGTCTATCCTGTTCAGGAACTCCGGACGGATGGTTTGTTTAAGCTGATCCATCACTTCCCGTTTGGTATCTTCCACAATCTCATCCTTGTTCTTCTCGTTCACATTCTCAAAATTGGCCTGGATGATATGGCTGCCCATATTGGAGGTCATAATGATGATGGTGTTCTTGAAGTTCACCACACGGCCTTTGTTATCGGTAAGACGGCCGTCGTCGAGCACCTGCAGCAGGATGTTGAACACATCCGGATGCGCTTTTTCGATCTCGTCGAGCAGCACCACGCTGTACGGTTTGCGCCGCACGGCTTCGGTCAGCTGTCCGCCTTCGTCATATCCCACATATCCGGGAGGGGCGCCCACCAGGCGGCTTACGGCATGTTTCTCCTGGTACTCGCTCATGTCGATCCGGGTCATCATGCTGTCGTCGTCGAAGAGGTATTCGGCCAGCGCTTTGGCCAGCTCCGTTTTACCTACCCCGGTGG
Organism: Chitinophagaceae bacterium; assembly: GCA_965200945.1. GTDB lineage: Bacteria > Bacteroidota > Bacteroidia > Chitinophagales > Chitinophagaceae > JADCRZ01. The sequence continues at coordinate 5,090,024 of OZ241749.1, read as the reverse complement.
TACCGAGGAAGATAAACGAACCGATCGGGCGTTTCGGATCCTGCAGGCCTGCACGGCTCCTGCGGATGGCGTCGGCCACGGCTTCGATGGCTTCCTCCTGTCCTACCACGCGTTTGTGCAGCTCTTCTTCCAGGTTCAGCAGTTTGTCTTTCTCGCTCTGCATCATCTTGCTCACGGGGATGCCGGTTGCCTTGGCCACGTTCTCTGCGATGTCTTCAGCATCCACTTCTTCTTTCAGGAGCCTTCTTTCGCTGCTCTGCTTCAGTTCCTGCGTGTATTCGTCTACGATCTTTTCCTGTTCTTTCACCTTGCCGTAGCGGATCTCGGCCACTTTTCCATAGTCTCCTTCCCTTTCTGCTTTCTCGGCTGTCAGCTTCAGGTTCTCGATGGCGGCCTTGGCGTTCTGTATCTTTTCCACCACTTCTTTTTCCTGCTGCCATTTGGCTTTGAAGGTATCGCGCTGCACGGAGAGGTTGGCGATCTCGGTGCCGAGTTCTTTCAGCTTGCTTTCGTCGCTTTCGCGCTTGATGGCTTCGCGTTCGATCTCCAGCTGGCGGATCCTTCTTTCGAGTTCATCCAACTCTTCGGGCATGCTGTTCATTTCGAGGCGCAGCTTGGCGGCGCTTTCATCGATCAGGTCGATGGCCTTGTCGGGCAGGAAGCGGTCGGTGATATAGCGGTGCGACAGCTCCACGGCGGCGATGATGGCTTCGTCCTTGATGCGCACATGATGATGCGTTTCGTACCGGTCTTTCAGTCCGCGCAGGATGGAAATCGCGTCTTCCACGTTGGGCTCGTCAATCATCACTTTCTGGAAGCGGCGTTCGAGGGCTTTGTCTTTTTCGAAGAATTTCTGGTATTCGGTGAGGGTGGTGGCGCCGATGGCTCTCAGCTCGCCACGGGCCAGGGCGGGTTTCAGGATATTGGCGGCGTCCATGGCTCCGTCTCCCCCGCCGGCGCCTACCAGCGTATGGATCTCGTCGATAAAGAGCACGATGTCGCCATCGCTGGTGACCACTTCGTTCACCACGCTTTTCAGGCGTTCTTCAAACTCACCTTTGTATTTGGCACCGGCGATCAGCTGGCCCATATCGAGCGAAAAGATCACTTTGGATTTCAGGTTTTCGGGCACGTCTCCGTTCACGATGCGGTGAGCGAGGCCTTCGGCGATGGCTGTTTTACCGACGCCGGGTTCACCCACGAGGATGGGGTTGTTCTTGTTGCGGCGCGAAAGGATGTGAAGGGTTCTGCGGATCTCGTCGTCGCGGCCGATGACGGGGTCGAGCTTGCCGGCGGTGGCCAGCTCATTCAGGTTCTTGGCGTATTTGTTCAGGGCGTTGAACTGGTTTTCGCTGGTCTGCGTATTGCCGGTAGAGCCTTTCTTGAGGTCGCGGATGGCGGCGATCAGTCCTTTCTCGGTGAGGCCGGCGTCTTTCAGCAGCTTAGCCGAATTGTCGGACCCCTGCACCATGGCGAGCAGCAGATGCTCCACGCTGATGAACTCGTCCTTGAACAGCTTGAGGGTAGCGGTGGCCCGCAGGATCACATTGTTCAACTCGCGGCTGATGGTCTGGGCGGGGTCGCCGGTTTCCATGGAAGGCAGTTTGCCGATGCTCTCATCGAGCTTTCCTTCCACGAAGTTCACGTTGACGTTGTTCTTTTTGAGCAGGAATTCTACCGGACTGTCTTCTTCGCTCAGCAGGGCTTTGAGGAGGTGTTCTGTTTCAATGACCGGGTTGTGACTGTTGAAAGCAAGCTGCTGGGCTTTCTGGACGGCTTCCTGCGATTTAATTGTGAAATTATTTAGATTCATACGTTTGTTATATTTAAGATCATCGTATAAATTAGTCGGCGATTACAGCTGAAATCCTATCCCTCTAAAGTACCCGCTGTGTGGACCGTCCGCATATAACTTATACCAGATATTTGGTTAGATACATTCAAAAAACTTCTTTCAGAGATGCAAAAACGTAACCAGGAAAAAAACCAGGAAATTTTGTCATTCAAACGAAGCCCTATCTGCTTCTATTGCAGTCTGGTATTGATTTTCCTGCTATTTTTTCAGACCGGTTTCAGTCAGGACTTCGCCGGGATCGACGCCCTTCTCACCCAAAAAAAGCAGGCGCTGGGCGGACAGGCAGTGGTGGTGGTTTTCAAGGATGGAAAGATCGTTTGCCAGAAATCGGTGGGCGACGGGTTCAAGGCCGAATCGGCCGAACCGATCGGTACCGCCAGCAAATGGCTGACCGCCGCGCTGGTGATGACCTTTGTCGATAAAAAAGAATTGTCGCTCGACGACCCGGTTGCCAGATACATCCCGGAATTCACGAAATACAGCAAGGGGTACATCACGCTCCGCCAGTGCATGCAGGAGACCACCGGCATCGAATCAGACCAGCGGAAGATCAACAAGATGGTGCAAAAGAACAAGTTCGAGAACCTGGAGGAAGAGGTCAACTATTTTGCGGCGCACAAGGATATTGTGAACAACCCGGGCAAAGAGTTCTATTACGGCGAAACGGGCTACACGATCGCAGGAAGGGTGTTGGAGATCGTGGCCAAAAAGAAAACATTTTCCAAGCTGATGCAGGAAAGGATCACCCGTCCGCTCGGCATGAGAAGGACCAACTTTGCCAATGAGACCGGAGAAGGCGCAGAGAACCCGGCCAGCGGGGCAGTATCCTCGGCCGCCGATTACATCAGGTTCCTGACGATGCTGCTGAACAACGGCGAGTTTGGAGGCAAACAGATCCTGAGCAAGGAAGCCATCGCCGAAATGGAGAAGATCGCCACCCCGGCCGTGCCTGTCAAAAGCGAGCCAAAACTGGTGCAGGGTTTTCACTACGGCCTGGGTGTCTGGATCGACGACAGCAATCCCAAAAGCCCCGTCGTGTGCTGTCCCGGCACCAACGGCACCTGGCCCCTCATCGACCGCTGCCACGGTTACGCCGCCATCATCTTCACCCCCCAACTACCCGCCGAGCCGAAGCAGGATGCGTTCCTGGCCATCAAACAGGAGATCGATAACAATATGAAGGGTGGGTGTCAATAGTCAGGTATCGCAGTTGTGCGAACCGGAAAAGAGCCTTATGAACTGATTATCGTAAAAGCAAGGACGCGCCACGGTCACTAACCACACTTGTTTGAAACCGTGGCTCACCCTGGCGAGGCAAATACGATGAATGAAACAATCGTATACAAGAACAGTCATTTCAATTCCAATCATCCCGGCTCAGACACCTACCTCAGCATTTTCGTAAAAAAACTTTGTTATGCTCCGTGAGTATTGATTACATGTCTGACGACAATAACTTAGAATGATCAGAAACCTTTTCCGGAAAACAGCGAACAATCGCATCATATAATACTCAAACCTTCTGAGAAAGTCGTTTGCATGTCATTTCTTGTTGATATCCTGAAATTGCACGCACACAATTTTTCAGAGGGTTCTCTTATTTTCAGGCGTGGGCAACTTGAGAAAGGTTGAACCTGGGTAAGCTTTTTCAGGAACCAAGAAAAGGAAGGGTCAATAAGATGATTCGAAAACGGTAAAAAACCGGCCCGGATACTGAAGAGAGGTGTCGAATGGATGTAGAAAAATCAACTCATAAAATTGATAATCCGGATATGCCGGTCCACTTTGCCAGCGGGTAAAACGATGTTGAAGTCTTTTTCTTCAAGGCAGTCTGTTACCTGTTCAGACACAAGTTCATATTAAGTTACTGATCGATCGTTCACCGGTATCATATCTGATCTGTTGATTTTCGGTTTAGGCAACTACTTCAGCACCTTCGCAAAAAACGTTTTCATGTCGCTCCAAGAGGCGGCATCGGCGGCGGGATTATACTTTATGGGCATGCTGAATTTTTTGCCGGTAGCGGTGGCGTCGGGATTGGTGAAGGCATGGGTGGCATTGGGGTATACTTTGAAGGTATAATCGGCATGCACCGAATCCATCGACTTCTTGAACTGCGCGATCTCCTGGAGCGATTCGAACTTGTCGGCGCCGCCGTGGCACACCAGTACTTTGGCTTTGAGCAGACTTTTATCCGGCGCCACACCGCCCAATCCGCCGTGAAAACTGACCACGCCTTTCAGCGGTGAACCGAGCTTGGCGGCGTTCAGTACGATATAGCCTCCGTAACAGTAACCGATAGCCGCCGCATCGGCGAGGTCGGCCTGGCTGTATTCTTTCATTTTCAGGAGGGCTGCATCCAGCCTGCTTTTGGCCAGTGCCGGGTTTTGATAGAACGGCGTGGCATAGGCCTGGGCCTGTTTGGGATCAGCCGCCACTTTTCCGCCGCCGTACATATCCACTGCCATGGCGATATACCCCAGCCCGGCCAGCTTTTTAGCACGCATCTTTATGTAATCATTCAGTCCCCACCACTCCGGCACCACCAGTACCAGCGGACGCTTTCCTTTTTTGCTGTCGTCATATGCCACAAAGCCCTTGCAGTTGATACCATCCGCAGTATAGGTTACCTCTTCACCCTTTATGGCGCCAGCATTGACAACGGCGGAAGAAGCAGGTGAATAAGAAGAAAGAGACACGAGAGAACAGCCGGCAAGAAGCAAATACGGCCATACGGAAGAAGGTAATTTCATCTTGAATAAAATTGGGATAGGTTAAAATAAATTTGTTCCTGCGGCAGGAAAGGAGCGGTCGATAGGTCACTTGTTTCAGTATCCGAGTGTCTCGGCGTTTCTGGTGTCGTCAACCATGGCACTGAGGTACACGATAACTGCAGCGCCAACAATACCCGTGATGATAGCTGCAATGAGGATCTTTTTCATAGTGTTTTTTAAAAAGTATGCAACTTGTATACCAGTAGTGAATCTGCTTTCTATGAACCGAATGCAAAGCACAAAGCCGGAGTTTACCTGAACCGGGTAAGCGAAGTAAAAGAGGAGCCGGCTGTGCTGGTCTCAATCTTTCTAATTCAGCAGCTGGTAAGCCACAAAGCTGAGCACATAGGCAAGGGCGGTCATATAGGTAAGCTGGATCAGCGGCCATTTCCAGCTCTGGGTTTCGCGTTTTACGATGGCGAGCGTGCTCATGCATTGCATGGCCAGCGCGTAAAATATCATCAGCGATACGCCGGTAGCAAGGGAATAGACCCGGCTGCCGTCGGAGCGGCGGGCAGACTGCATCTTCTGGCGGAGCAGCATGCTGCTTTCGTCGTCATCGTCGCCAACGCTGTACAGGGTGGCCATCGTTCCCACAAACACTTCCCGGGCAGCGAAAGAGGTCACCAGCGCGATGCCGATCTTCCAGTCGTACCCGAGCGGGCGGATCACCGGCTCGATCGTTTTTCCCAGGATGCCTGCATAGGAATTTTCGAGCTGGGCCGTTTTTTCCATGCGGCTCCACTGGGCTTCTTTCCCCGGCTGCTCCCTGCGCAGCTGTGCGTATTGCGCCCCGATGCGGTCCATGCGGCCAGACGGGCCGAAGGAGCTCAGCGCCCAGAGGATGAGGCTGATCACCATGATGATCTTGCCGGCGTCTGTCACAAATATCTTTGCCTTTTCTACCATGGTAACCCCCACATTTTTCCAGCGGGGCGCCCGGTACACGGGCAGTTCCAGGATGAAGTAACTTTTTTCTTTCAGGGTGATGAACCATTTCATTATATAGGAGGTCACCAGGGCCATCACCGTACCCAGTAGGTAAAGACCCATCATCACCAGTCCCTGCAGCCCGATAAATCCCCAGATGGCTACCTTGGGTATCACGAGCGCTATAAGGATCGTATATACCGGAAGCCGCGCCGAGCAGCTGATGAGCGGTGTAACCAGTATAGTGAGCAGTCTTTCCTTGCGGTTCTCGATGTTGCGGGCGCTCATGATGGCGGGCACGGCGCAGGCAAAGCCGCTGATCATGGGCATCACGCTTTTTCCGTTGAGGCCCGCTTTTCGCATGATCCTGTCCGTTAAAAAACTGATGCGCGCCATATAGCCGGTATCTTCCAGCAGCGTGATCAGTCCAAAGAGGATCATGATCTGCGGCACAAATACAAGGATGCCGCTCAGTCCGGCAAGGAGGCCGTTGATGACCAGGTTGCTGAACCACGATTCCGGCAGTATGCCGTTGAGAAAGCCGCCCACTTCGGCGAACGTCCATTCAATGGCGTTCATCGGGTATTCGGCGAGCAGGAAAATACTTTGAAAGAGCAGAAAGAGCACCAGCAGCAAGATCACATACCCCCAGAAGCGATGCAGGAGAATATTGTCGAGCCGCTCGGTGAACAGGGTTTTCTGCAGCGGGTCAGGCTCAGAAACGGCAAGCGCCATCACCTGCTTGATGCGGCCGTAGCGCTGCATGATCTCATCCGCCTGCGTTTTGGTCGGGTTGAACTTTGTTTCCTGTTCAATGCCTTCGATCGTATCCTGCATATCGTCGGCGAGGGCAAAATTTTCGTGGTTGATGAGGTAATGGATCGCGGTGTAATCGCTGATGGCCGGAAAATGTTTCCTGACCTTTTCCACCGAGGCCTGCGCGAGACCGGCGTTGGAGATAAAATCGAAGACGGGGGCCCGGTACATATTCCTGGCGGTCTGCACGATCGCCTTTTTCAGTTGCGGGATCCCTTTGTTCTTGCGCGGGTTCACAGGAATTACCGGCACGCCGAGTTCCCTTTCAAGCTCCTGGATGTTGATCTCGATGCCTTTCTTTTTTGCCAGGTCGAACATGGTAAGCGCCACTACCACCGGAATTTTCAGGTCGATGATCTGGGAAACAAAAAGGAGGTTGCGCTTCAGGTTGCTGGCATCGGCGAGCAGCACCAGCAGGTTGGGACGCACATCCTTGTCCTGGTTGAGCAGCACCCGGTAAGTGATCCATTCGTCGTTGCGTTTGGGATACAGGCTGTAGGTGCCCGGAAGGTCGATGATATTGGCATCCACGCCGGGCCCCAGGTTGGAGACGCCGGTCTTCTTGTCGACCGTTACCCCGGGGAAATTCCCCACTTTCTGCCGGAGGCCGGTCAATGCGTTGAATAAAGATGTTTTCCCGCAGTTTGGATTGCCAACCAAAGCAATATGTAAGTCCTGTCCAGTCAATTGGCGGCAAATGTACCACAGCGCCGGATGATTCCTTTACGAATTTGGGAGTGAATAAAAAGGAAAAGAAAGGCTTAACAATTTCTTAGTGCCTGTATGATACAACTGGCAGGCCCGCATCATGAGGAAAGGAATAGCCTGATTGGGGATTCTTCTGCCGCTTTCCCGGGTGAATCCCGCCACCCCATGCGCCGTCACTGCCTGATGGCACGCTATTTTAAATAGATTCTGTTTTATCAAAATGCTGTACATGAATGACCTTTCTACTTTACTGCCGGACGAAGAAATAAACAAGAGCAGTGATGTTATAGGGCAAATACCCCTGGTCATTCCGGTGATCGATGAGAAAATCGTTGTTACCAAGAAAACAGTGGAGACGGGTAAAGTAAGGATCACAAAAAAGAGGATAGAGCAGGAAGGAACGCTTCAGGTTCCGCTGACTAAAGAGGTGGTTCAGGTTGAAAGAGTACCGGTCAACAGGTTTGTAGACACCGTTCCACAGATCCGCTATGAGGGTGAGGTGATGATTGTTCCGGTCGTGGAGGAAGTAGCGGTGGTGGAAAAGCGGATCAGGCTCGTGGAAGAATTGCGCATCACGAAGCAGCAGGTTCAGACGCAGGAGTCACAGCAGATCACCCTTTTAAAAGAGGAAGTAACTGTTGAACGTGTTGCCAGCGATCATATAAATCCATTATCTGACTGATAAACCAGAAAAGTAAAACTTTAAAAATTAAAAAAAAATTATCGACGTATGGCACAGACAGTAATCGGCATTTTTGACAATGCCACCGAAGCAAAAGAAGCAGTAGAAGCGCTTGTAGCAAAAGGGTTCGACAGATCCATGGTAGACCTTTCCGCAACCGGCGGTACAAGTACCGCTTCAGGTACAGGTAATACAGGTTACAGCACCAGTTCTTCCCATGCTATTGATGAAGGCGAATCTAAAGTGGGTAAGTTCTTCAAATCCCTTTTCGGAGGCGATGATGATACGGACAACACATATTCAAGCTATTCAAAAGCAGCAGAAGGAAGGTCTCTCGTAACAGTACATGCCCGTTCGGAAGATGAAGCTGAAGATGCGGCGGATATCCTGGATGATTACGGAGCCATCAATACAAGCGATAACAATACCTCGTACAACGCAACAGGCAGCACAAACACCGTATCAGATGCAAGTCAAACTGGTACTGGCGAAACGATCTCGGTGATCGAAGAACAGCTGTCGGTAGGCAAGAAAACCGTGGAAACCGGTGGAGTACGCCTTCGCAGCCGCATCGTTGAGCGTCCGGTGGAAGAAAGTCTGCGCCTGCGCGAAGAACGCGTATTTGTAGATCGTACCACAGTAAACCGTCCGGTCAGCGCCAGCGAACTGGAAAACTTCCGGGAAGGCACCATCGAACTGACGGAAACAGCGGAAGTACCCGTAGTGGCCAAAGAAGCATATGTGAAAGAAGAAATAAGAGTGGGCAAAGAGGTAAGCGAACGCGATGAAACTATCCGCGATACCGTCCGGAGCACCGAGGTAGAAGTAGAGAATCTCAAGTCTGATAGATCCGACAATACCACTACTTCCAACAGTGGAACCGGGTCGCTCTAGCGGAGCGGCTTTGTAAAAGCGGATAAATAAATACTCAAAGGGTTTACAGCCAGGGGTATCCGGATGCATCATCCCGATACCCCTGGCCTTTTTGTGTCTGCTAGGCCTCACCTGGTCCGATGCTGCAGGCACTTTCCTTTTTCCAGACCTTTTTTCCCAATTCCGGAAAGGCCCGATAGACATGCAATTCCATATCTCACTCATAGTCAGTTTCTTACATATCCGGCATGTCCATTGAAACTATATAGGCATAACAGAAGAAAAAAAATCTACTATGAAAAAGTTCCTTACCCTCGCCGTTGTCCTCCTAGCTGGTTTCATTGCCGCCAACGCCCAGTCTGCTTCCACCGCCAGCCAGACCGTTACCCTGAACCTCACCAACGCCATCAATATCTCCATCACCTCTGCCACCGGTACTTCCTTCACCTTCGATGATGTTACCAGGTACGGCAGCGGCCTTACCAACTCCAACGCTTCTACCTTCCAGGTAAAATCGAACCGCCCCTGGGCTGTAACGGTGAAAGCGGCCGCTGCCAACTTCTCCGGTCCTGCCACTCCCGCCACACAGATGCCAGCTTCGGTTCTGGGTGTAAAGCTCAACAGCGGTTCTTCTTTCAGTGCACTGTCTACCACTGCCGCATCGCTCACAAGTGGCGCAAGAGGCACCAACTCTTTCAATGTTGATTACAATGCAAACCCTGGCTACGCTTATGATGCAGGTACTTACACACTCTCTGTAGTTTACACCGCTACCCAGCAATAATCTTTTCTCTACTAAAGATCTGGCCATCAATAGTAATTTATATTCACGCAGAAAGCCCGCAACTGAAAAGTGCGGGCTTTCTGCTTTTTGTGCCTTTGTCAGAACCACGAATAACTGACTCGTTGGTTCGGTCGGTATTAGCAGTAGTGATCATTCTTCCTGTGCTGGCAGAACAGATAGCCTTTAGTGATGCTGTCTCCCAAAAGAGTCCTTCCCTTCTTTCCTTCTGTGCATCATGGTTCAGACAAAAAACAGCGACCTGGAAGCTGGTCATCGCTATCAGGCGAATCAGGTAATCAGGCTCTTTTCTGGTTCAGACAAACACAGCGATTCTCCGCTTAGATCCCCGCTCAGGCGCAGCAAGAGGCTGCGGGTGCAGCAGCGTGTTTGCGCCTGAGCGGGGATGACAAGAGTTTTGGAGGGGCTGGTGACCAAGGTGGTTGGAGGTGCAAGGGCTGCAAACTCGCTATGGACGAGGCTTTAACCCACCCCTTACCCCTCCCGGGAGAGGATTTGAGAGCGGCTAGCACCGCGGCAGCTTTCTTCCCTTCTTGTTCTTTTTCTCCCTTCTATCCCCCGGCCTTTGAAATGGGGCGTGAAGAAATTTACGGAATGGAGCGAGACCAAATGGCCTGCCGCAGGCGGCCATTTGGTGCAACGGACACGCCTGGATTTATTCCAAAGCAAATCCATGCAAAGGCCCAAACCCCTACTACCGCTGAATAATAGCATGTCCGTTGCCCGCGCAATAGAGTAAATTTTAGCCCCATTTCAAAAGCCTTGCATTTTTTGGTACTTTTTGTTGCAAGACAAAAAGTACAACCCGCACCCGCAGGAATGCTAGAATCCATCTGCCGTGTCATCTCCCCTTTTATCGCCCACGGCTTCGAGTGAGCCGTCGGGCATCACCTTGATCACTTCGGTTCTGCCGATGCCGTTGCGTTTGTTGATCTTGTAACCCATCTTCTGCAGCTCCGCCACTATATTTTCGGGAAAATCATTTTCCACATCCAGCACATCGGGTAGCCACTGGTGGTGGAATTTGGGTTTATTGACCGCGTCTTCCGTACTCAAATCAAACACCAGGATATTTACCAGGGTCTGGAACACAGACGTGGTGATGGTGGTGCCGCCCGGCGTGCCCGCCACCACGTAGGGCTTGCCGTTCTTGAGTACGATGCAGGGTGTCATGGAACTGAGCATCCGCTTGCCGGGGGCGATGGCATTGGCTTCCCCGCCTACTGCGCCATACATATTCGGAACGCCCGGCTTGGCGCTGAAATCATCCATCTCGTTGTTCAGCAGAAAGCCGGCATGACCGGTCACCGTCTTGCTTCCATAACTGCCGTTGAGCGTAGTGGTCACCGACACGGCGTTGCCGTTCCTGTCACACACGCTCAGGTGCGTGGTCTCCTCGCTTTCCGCCGCAGGGATGTTGCCCGACTGTATATCGGTGCTGTTGCCTGCCTTGTCGGGGTTATACAGTTTCATCCGTTCCCTGATATACGCCGTGCTGAGGAGCGTTTTTACCGGCACCTTGAAAAAATCCTGGTCGCCCAGGTATTTGGCGCGGTCGGCATAGGCCAGTCGCTCCACTTCCGTCATCAGGTGCACCGCTTTCAGCGAATGAAAACCGTACGACTGCAGGGGCTGGTCTTCGATCATCTTCATCATCATAGGCAGCAGCACGCCGCCGCTGCTCGGCAGGGGCATGGTAACGATCGTGTATTCCTTGTACCTGAACACCACCGGCTCGCGTTCCTTTGCCGAATAGCTTTTCAGATCCTGCAGGTTAAGGATGCCCTTGCCGCGACTCATTTCATCCACGATCAGTTTCGCCGTTTCCCCTTCATAGAACCCTTTTTGTCCGCCGGCCTGTATGCGCTGCAGCGTGGCGGCCAGGTCTTTCTGCACCAGGGTATCGCCGGCTTTCCAGCCGCCTTCTTTGATGAATACCGGCTGAACCGTGTTGAGCCTTTTGAACGACGCCTGTGTGGCGTTCAGGCTTCGGGCTTCAGCCGCAGTGATGGCAAACCCTTTTTCGGCCAGGTCGATGGCTGGCTGTATCAGTTTTGAAAACGGGAGCTTCGCCCATTTCATGCAGGTGAACATGCCCGCGATGGTGCCGGGTACGCCGGCAGCAAGGTGGCCGTCGGTGCTCAGGTCGGGCTGCACGTTGCCGGCCGCATCGAGATACATATTGCGACTGGCCCGGCCGGGCGCTTTTTCACGAAAATCGATCGTGATATTTTTTCCATTCTGGAGATGTCCGACCAGGAAACCGCCGCCGCCGATGTTACCGGCGCCGGGATAAACGACTGCGAGCGCCAGCTGTGTGGCGATGGCGGCATCTACCGCATTGCCGCCCTGCTGCAGGATGCGCACCCCCACTTTGCTGGCCAGCGGATGGGCACAAACGACCGCGCCATTCTTACAGGTCAGCTTTTTCTGAACCTCATATTGATACGCATTTATTTGTGCGGCAGATGCAGCATTTTGCTGGCACCGGGCCTCTATGTTACAGACAATCAGAACAATCAGCACGATCATCATCTTTTTCATAAACAGGGATTGAATCTTTCCTTAAAAATAGGGAGTAAATCTTAGAAACATTTCCACCCGGCCGACTGAACGAAATATCTTTTACTGCCAACGAACCTGTCCCGCCATCCTGAAGAACTGTTCATTAAAATGTAACATCTATGAGAAAAAGCAAACGCACGCTTCACTGTGCATTCGGACTCCTGTTCCTGTTTCTCACACAAATCCTCTCTGCCCAAACGGGTAACATCCAGGGCAAAGTAGCCGACGACAAAGGCAACCCACTCACCGGCGCCACGGTAAGTATCGACGGACAAAAAAACACCGTGCTTTCCGATGCCGGGGGCAACTACTTTCTGAAGGCAGCTGCCGGTAGTTACACCATCACGGCCACCTATGTGGGCCACACGCCGCAAAGCGCGCAGGTGACCGTTACCGCCGGAGGCAACGCTTCCCACGACTTTATCCTTCCCCTCACTTCCGAACTGAACGAAGTGATGGTGGTGGGCACACGCAGCCGCCTGCAGCGCAGCCAGCTCTCCACGCCTGTTCCGGTGGATGTGATCAATGCGCGCGAGATCAAGAATTTTGCGCAGACCGACGTTACCCAGATGCTGACCTATGTGGCGCCTTCGTTCCAGTCGGCCCGCCAGACCGTGACCGACGGTACCGACCATATCGACCCGGCCGGGCTCCGTGGCCTGGGGCCAGACCAGACCCTCATTCTGGTAAACGGCAAAAGAAGGCACAATACCGCCCTGGTAAATATCAACGGCAGTGTGGGCAGGGGTTCTGTCGGCACCGACATGAACGCCATTCCCGCCGCCGCCATAGAGCGGATAGAAGTGCTGCGCGACGGGGCAGCGGCCCAGTATGGCTCGGATGCCATCGCGGGCGTCATCAACGTAGTGCTGCGCAGCAATTATAAAGGATTGAATGTGTCGGCCATGAGCGGACAGAACTTCACGAAAATGCCCTACAACGGCGGCGTGAAGATCAATGACGGGCTCACCTCCCAGGTTGACCTGGTAGGCGGTATCGCAGGCAGCAAGGGATACCTGAACATCAGCGGCCAGTGGCTGCGGCGCGAACGCACCAACCGCAGCGGCAACGACAATATTCCACTGGTGTATTACGGCAATGCCGGCGCTTTTCCCACGGCGGGTACCAGCGCAGGTTTGGCCGCTTATACTTCGCCGGTAGGCGTGAGCGTAACGGATTACCGCAAATGGCTGATCGACCAGGACAATTCACGGGCGAAATCGAGCGGGTACGACCGGCACAATATCGTAGCGGGCAACTCCGCCGCTACCAATGTGGGCGCTTTTGTAAACGGGGGATTAAAAACAGGCAGCAACGGCCTGCTTTATATTACGGTGGGCGCTTCACAGCGCGATGGAAGCTCTTACGGTTTCAGCCGCAATCCCAACTCCTGGTCGCAGCAGCCGGTACTGGCCAACGGCCAGCGGTACTATCCAAACGGCTTCCTGCCCGAGATCGGGACTACCATCAAAGATGCCTCGGCCATCACCGGATTCAAAACAAAACTGGGCGACTGGGATTTCGACCTCAGCAATACCGTCGGCCAGAACACCATCGAATACAATATTCACAATACCGGCAACGCCTCGCTGCCTGCCACCAACCAGGTGCAGACGGATTTTTATGCCGGTGAACTGAAATTCCTGCAGAACACGACCAACCTCGATATTTCCAACCTATTTAAATTCCGCAATCAAAGCGCTTTCAACGTGGCGTTCGGCGGCGAGTTCCGTTACGAGAATTTCCAGATCAAACAGGGCGAGCTGACCTCCTACAACAACGGCGGCAGAAGTGCACCGATCGAACCGATCCCCGGCTACAACGCAACGACCATCCCGAATACGTTTGTAAATGTGGTGCCGGCTTCCGGTGCACAGGTGTTCCCCGGTTTTCAGCCGGCAGATGCCGTCAACGCAAAACGCAATGTGGCGGCAGGATACGTAGACCTCGAATATACCCTTGGTAAACTGCTGGTAGGTGCGGCAGGCCGGTATGAAAGCTACAACGAAAAAGACGCGACCTACAACGGCACCGGCCTTAAACTGACCGGTAAATACGATATCAGCAAGTTTCTGGCGGTGCGCGGCTCGTTCAACACCGGCTTCCGGGCGCCGTCGCTGCACCAGCGCTATTTCCAGAATACTTCCACCCAGTTTGTGAACGGCCAGCCTTCCCAATCGCTGACCGCCAACAACTACAACCCGATCGTGCGCAATGCCTTCGGCATCTCCGAACTGAAGCCCGAAAAATCATGGAGCTGGGCAGGCGGACTGGTAGGCAAGGTGGGCCGCAATTTCACTTATACCGTCGACGGTTATTTTATCCATATCGACGACCGGATCGTATTGTCGACCGCCTTCAACCGGAGCAACCCGGTAGCCGCCCCGATCTTTACAGCCAACAACGTCGACCCTTCCGTGAACGCCCTTCAGTTCTGGACAAACGCCATCAATACCGAAACCAAGGGGCTGGATATCGTGCTCACGGAACGCGTGAAGCTGGGTCTGGGCAATGCCACTTTTTCCCTTGCTTCCAACCTGACACGCACCAGTGTGGTTGGCGCCATTCACTCCAATTCGGCAATCGATGCGGCAGTGAACAACCCTGGCAAAACAGACAATACTAAAAACCCAGCGAACGACCTCAGCAACATCCTGTTCGATCGGCAGCAGCGGGCACGCATTGAAAAGGGCCAGCCGCAGAGCAAGTTCAACCTGAGCGGTTCGTACTCGCTGAAGAAATGGGATTTTCAGGTGCGGGCCGTACGCTTCGGTGAAACCCTGTTCCTGAACAATGTTGACCCTGCTGCCGTGCAGCCCAACGGAACCTACTGGAACGATGTGGGCCTTGGCACCGACCAGACCTTCAAAGCCAAGATCACCACCGACCTCGTGATCACCTACAAAGTAATCACCGGTGGCACCATCTCCATCGGCGCCAACAACCTGTTCGATGTATATCCCGACCGTATCTACATCGACCCGCGCAATGCACCGGCAGCCGTATATGCCATCCCCGTTACCGGCGCCAACAAAGCTGCCGGAGGCTACAACTCGGGCCGCGACGGCTCCAACCGGGGCCGCTTCCTGTTCACCACCTCCCAGTTCGGCCTCAACGGCCGCTTCCTCTTCGCCCGCCTCAACGTCGACATCGGCCAGATCGCGGGGTTTGGGAAGTAAGGGGAAGTTGTCTGAACGGGAATTTAAGCGACGGTATGCCAAGGTTTCAAACCGAGGCACGCCTGAAACAATTGTCTGAACAGGGAAAGGGCTTGGTTAGCGGATCTACCGGGTAAACGATGACGAGATTCGGCGTCGCTGTCAGTGCTTTTGTCTGAACCTGGATTTATGGGATTTTTCTGATTATCCTGATAATCGATGACTGGAATCAAAGTGCTTTTCAGGATAACCTGTTCAATCCCATAAATCCAGGTTCAGACAATGCCCATCCCGGCAAACATGCATCGTTCCCGCCATATGAATAATTCCTTCTTTTTCACCGGGAAAATGGAACAAATTCTATCTTCATCTTACTTATGAGAAAAATCTGCTTACTCCTTTTTGTGTGCATCGCATGCATGCAGGTATCGGCGCAGGTACAGTCGCCGGAGGCTTTTCTGGGTTACAAGGTGGGCACGCATTATACGCCACACTGGAAGCTGGTGGAATATTTCAGGCAGGTGGCCCGGCAGGCGCCGCAAATGGTGAAGCTGCAGCAGTATGGCCAGACCAACGAAGGCCGGCCTCTCATGCTGGCATTTATTTCCACCGCGGAGAACATCCAGAACCTGGAAAGCATCCGCCAGAACAACCTCGGCCTTACCGGACTGCCCGGCGGCAAAACAGGCGCCAGCGAAACGGCCCCCGTCGTTGTATGGCTCAGCTACAACGTGCATGGAAACGAGACCTCCTCTTCCGAAGCGGCCATGCTGACCGTTTACTCACTGGTGGATCCTTCCAACACCCAGACCAAAGAGTGGCTTAAAAATACGGTCGTGATCATGGACCCCTGCCTCAACCCCGACGGCCGCGACCGCTACGTGAACTGGTACAATTCTGTCACCGGCACACAGTTCAACGTCGACCCGCAATCGCGTGAACATGCCGAACCCTGGCCCGGCGGACGCACCAACCACTACAATTTCGACCTCAACCGCGACTGGGCCTGGCAATCGCAGGTGGAAACACAGTCGCGCCTCAAAGTATACAACCAGTGGATGCCCCAGGTGCACATCGACTTTCACGAGCAGGGCTACAACTCTCCCTACTACTTCGCCCCTGCCGCCGAACCCTACCATGAAGTGGTGACAGCCTGGCAAAAGGATTTCCAGACCATGATCGGCCGCAACAATGCCAAATACTTCGACCAGAACGGATGGCTCTATTTCACCAAGGCCGAATTCGACCTGTTCTATCCCAGCTACGGCGACACCTACCCCACGTTCAACGGCGCCATCGGCATGACCTTCGAGCAGGGAGGCGGCCCGCGGGGCGGACTGGCCGTACAGACCAACGACGGCGACACGCTGACGCTGGTGAAACGTGCCCTCCATCACTATACCACCGGCCTCTCCGTAGTGGAAACAGCTTCGCAACAGGCTTCCCGGCTGGTCAAAGAATTTCATAAATTTTATACCGACGCCGTCTCCTCCGGCTCGGGCGAATACAAGACCTATGTGATCAAACGCAGGTCGACGGCCGTGGACCTGGAAGCCACGCTCGACAAGTACCTGACCAACAACGGCATTACCTGGAACTATGCCGGCAAATCCGCATCGTACAAAGGATTCAGCTACGTGACCGGCAAGGAAGAAACTTTCAGCGTAGAACCGCACGATATCCTGCTCAGCACCTACCAGCCCAAAGCGGTGCTGCTCAAGGTGCTGTTCGAGCCCAGCTCGAAACAGTCGGCCCCCAAGGTGCGGCCCTACGATATCACGGCCTGGTCGCTTCCGTATGCGATGGGGCTCGAGGCCTATGCCGTACGTGACCGCGTGGCTGCTGCCGATGAAAAGAGCGAGCCCATCAACTTCGATTCCACCATCAACAAGATAAAATCAGGCAACGCCTATGCGTATGTGATTCCCTGGAAGAGTTTTTCTTCCGCCAAAGTGCTGGCCCGCCTGCTGAAGGCTGGCGTGCGGGTTCGATATCCGGATGAGCCTTTCAGCGTCAACGGCAAAACGTTTCCAGCGGGCTCGCTCATCGTGACACGCGCAGCCAACGGGCAGTTTGGCAACCGACTGCCCGCCATGATCGCGGACGCCGCCTATGCCAAAGACGATTACCATTATAACGTGGAGCCCGTGAACACCGGCTTTGTAGACAAAGGCCGCGACCTGGGCAGCAGCGATGTGGCCCTGATACAGACCCCGAAGATCATCCTGCTCACCGGCGAGGGCACCGATGCCACCTCCGCCGGCGCCGTATGGCAGCTGTTCGACCAGCAGCTCGAATACCCCGTCACGCTCGTGAATGCCAGCGACATCGCCCGCGTGAACCTGGGCCAGTACAATGTGATCATCATGCCGGATGGCAATAACTACCGCTTCCTCAGCGACCGCACGGCGAACGACCAGCTGAAGACCTGGGTGCGCCAGGGCGGCAAACTGATCGCTTTGCAGGGCGCCGTGGAGCAACTGGCGCGCGCCGACTGGGGACTGAAGAACAAGGCCGACAGCAGCGACCAGCGCAAAAAGGCCGACACCTCTTACTCCCTCGTAAAACAGTACCAGAACCGGGAACAGGAAAGCCTGAGCACCTACAACTCAGGCACCATCTACAAACTGCAGCTCGACAGTACGCACCCGCTTGGTTATGGCTATCCCGGGTATTACTACACCCTTAAGCAAGACAATTCCGTGTATGAATTCCTGAAAGAAGGCGGCTGGAATGTGGGTGTGCTCAAGAAAAATAATTACATCAGCGGCTTCCTCGGCAAAAAGGCAGAGGAGAAGCTGAAAGACGGGCTGGTATTCGGTGTGCAGGAAATGGGCCGGGGTTCGGTGGTGTACCTGGCCGACGATGTCTTGTTCAGAAGTTTCTGGGAAACAGGAAAGCTGTTATTTTGCAACGCCGTCTTCATGGTAGGACAGTAAAAACAGTCCGTACAAAATTCAGATCAATGCGAAAATGTTCCGTCGTTCTCTCAATAGTTCTTTCACTGGTTTCATGGTTGAAAATATCGGCGCAGGCGCCGCCTGTAACAACTTCGGCCGATATTTACCTCGGCCTGAAAAAGCTGCAGGTACTGGGCTCGGTGCTGTATGTGGCCGCCCACCCCGATGATGAGAACACGCGGCTGCTGGCTTATTTCTCAAAGGAAAAGCTATACCGTACCGGCTATATGTCACTCACCCGCGGCGACGGCGGCCAGAACCTGATCGGTAACGAGCAGGGCATCGAGCTGGGCCTCGTACGTACGCAGGAGCTGCTGTCGGCCCGCAGGATCGACGGCGCGGAACAGTTCTTCTCCCGCGCTTTCGATTTCGGCTTTTCCAAAAGCACCGACGAAGCCCTGCGCATCTGGGACAGGGAAAAGATCCTGTCGGATGTGGTGTGGGTGATCCGCAAATTTCAGCCGGATGTGATGATCACCCGGTTTCCACAGGACAGCCGGGCCGGCCACGGTCATCATTCCGCTTCGGCGGTGCTGGCGGTGGAAGCCTTTACGGCAGCGGCCGACCCATCCCGGTTTCCGGAACAGCTCAAATGGGTAAAACCCTGGCAGGCAAAGCGCATCCTGTGGAACACCTTCAATTTCGGCGGCGCCAACACCACCAGTCCTGACCAGTTCCAACTCGACATCGGCGCCTATAACCCGGTGCTGGGCAAGGGTTACGGCGAGATCGCGGCGCAGAGCCGCAGCCAGCACAAGAGCCAGGGGTTTGGTTCGGCCAGCCAGCGCGGGCCGGCCGTTGAATATTTCTCGGTGTGGAAAGGCGATGCGCCGAAAACGGATCTTTTCGACGAGGTGAACACCAGCTGGAGCAAGATCAAAGGAGGCGACGTAATTGCCCGCAAGATCGACAGCATCACCAGCAATTATAACCTGCTGGCTCCCGGCAAATCGGTGAAAGACCTGGTGGCGCTCTACCGCGGCCTCAAAGCGCTGGACGAAGGCTACTGGCGCGATCAGAAGCTGAAAGAAGTGCAGCAGCTGATCGAAGCGTGTTCCGGGCTGTGGATGGAAGCCTATACGAACGAGCAGTATGCCGTGCAGACCAATTCGCTTCAGTTCAATTTCGTGCTCAACAACCGCAACGGCAATGCCGTTACGGTCAAAAAGCTACAGGTTCCCGGCTTCGACTCGTCTATGAACGTGGCGCTGAAGCCGAACCAGAATTATGTTACCGTGAAGTCTGTGTATATCGCTGATTCCACGCCCATCTCCCAACCTTACTGGCTGAAGAATGAAATGAAGACAGGCTCCTTCACTGTCAACGACCAGCAGCTGATCGGCCATGCCGACAGCGATCCCGCCTTCACCGCGCATTTCGTGGTTACTATCGAGGGGCTGGACCTCGACTATGCAAAGCCTGTCCGCTACAAATATGCAGACCCGGTAAAAGGCGAGCTGTACGAACCGGTGGTGGTGGTACCGCCGGTGCTGTTGTCGCCCAACCTGAGCCTGGTGCTGTCGGCAAAGCCCGACACGCAGAACGTGCGGTTCACCGTGCATGCCATGAAGAATACAGGCAAAGCTTCGGTGACCACCACTGCGGCAAAAGGCTGGACGGTGAAAGTAAATTCAGGCATGCTCCGCAATGTGCTGCAGCGGGGCGATGAAGCGGAAGCCGAGGTAACCCTGCAACCGGATGTAAAGTCGAGGGTGAATGGCCGCCAGAGCATCCTGGGTTCCGTGAATGAGGCAGGTGAATCGTATGCCACGGAGCTGCACTCGATCGCCTACGATCATATCCCTACGGTGAGCTATTTCAGGATACCGGTGGTGAACCTGCTGACGCTGGACATGAAGACGGCGGGCAGGAAGATCGGCTATATCGAAGGGGCCGGCGACTATGTGCCGGTGGCTTTAAAGCAGATGGGATACGAAGTGACGACGCTGAAGGATCTCGACCTGGCCACGTCGAACCTGTCGCAATACGATGCAATCATCACCGGCGTGCGGGCCTACAACACCCGCGAATCGCTCAACACCAATTATACGAAGCTGATGGCCTATGTGCAGAACGGCGGCAACCTCATCGTACAATACAACACATCGACACAGATCGGTCCGGTGATCGCGAAGATCGGCCCGTACCCGTTCAACATCTCACGCACACGCATAACCGACGAGAATGCGGTGGTCACGGTGCTGAAACCCCAGCATCCCATTCTGAACTATCCCAACAAGATCAACGAAAAAGATTTCCAGAACTGGATCCAGGAGCGCAGCATCTACCACGCGCAGGCGTGGGACAGCACCCATTACGAAACCATCTTTTCCATGCACGACCCGCAGGAAGCAGAAGATGCCGGCGCCCTGATCACCACCCAGTACGGCCGCGGCCACTTTACCTATACCGGCCTCGTCTTCTTCCGCGAACTCCCCGCCGGCGTTCCCGGCGCCTACAGACTGCTCGCGAACATCATCGCCCTGAATCAAAGAAAGGGGTTTTAAGAAAGTTGTCCGAATAAGTATGACTGTTTGCGAATTCGATCTTTTTTGTCTGAACCTGGATGTAGAGGATTTAACGGATTGCCCTGTTAAACGCTGATAGAATTGCAGATGACTTTGAAGAATTCCTTTTTCTTCCTCTCTCCCCCGGCCTTTGAAATGGGGCGTGAAGAAATTTACGGAATGGAGCGAGACCAAATGGCCTGCCGCAGGCGGCTATTTGGTGCAACGGACACGCACGGCTCTGTTCTACTGCCCCTTCATGCAATGGCCCAAACCCCTACTACTGCCGAATTCAACCATGTCCGTTGCCCGCGCAATGCAGTAAATTTTAGCCCCATTTCAACAGCCAAGCCTTTTTTGCTTCTTTTTTGGGCACAAAAAAGAAGAAGCGTCACAGAAAGGATTAATAAAAAGCAGCAACCCGACCCGCAGGTATTTGCGCAGCCAGCCGCTGCAAAGGCGTGCCACGGTTTAAAACCATGACACGACTGTTTCTTTTTGGTCACAAAAAAGAAGAGCTTAATTTGCGCTCTTATGAGCACCCCTCCATCTGAAGGAAGAAGGAATATCAGCATCGGACTGCTGATCGTGATCGGACTGGTCATCGGCATCGTGATCAAGCGGGTGCAGGTCGGACTGGTGATCGGGATTGCCCTGGGACTGCTGGCCGGCAACCTGCTGTCGAACCGAAAATAACCGTATGATACCACCTGATGCCGAATCGCCCGAAAAAGTGCCCCTGCTTCCTTCCTGGAACGCCTGGTACGCGGTCGTCGTCATCCTGCTGGCCGTACTCATCGCCCTCTTTTTTTTCATCACCAAACAGTTTGCATGAGCCGGCCCGACTGGATCGTTCTGGCCGTGACCCTCATCGGCATCATCGCCTACGGGCTGTATAAAAGCAAAAGCACCAAAAACCTCGAAGGCTATTTTCTCAGCAACCGGAGCTTCTCTTCCTATATCATCCTGCTCAGCGTGATGGGCACACAGGCGAGCGCCGTTACTTTCCTGTCGGCCCCCGGGCAGGCCTACACCGACGGGATGCGCTTTGTACAATATTACCTCGGCCTGCCGCTGGCCATGGTAGTGCTGTGCATCACCTTTGTACCTATCTTCCACCGGCTTAAAGTATTTACGGCATACGAATATTTAGAGAAACGGTTCGACAGCAAAACGCGCACGCTGACCTCGGCCCTGTTCCTGCTGCAGCGGGGGCTCTCGACCGGCATCAGCATCTACGCGCCTTCCATCATCCTTTCTTCCCTTTTTGGATGGAACATCTACCTCACCAACATCGTCATGGGCGGACTGCTCATCATCTATACCGTGAGCGGCGGCGCAAGGGCGGTGGCGTATACGCAGCAGTTCCAGTTCATCATCATTGTTCTGGGAATGGTCACGACCGGCTGTATGGTGGTGCACCTGCTGCCCGATGGCATCGGCCTGATCGACACCCTGCATGTCGGCGGCCGGCTTGGGAAAATGAATGTGCTCACCTCCGGCATCAAAGACCACAGGTTCGACTGGAACGACCGATACAATATCTGGAGCGGCGTGATCGGCGGTTTCTTCCTGGCCCTCTCCTATTTCGGGACCGACCAGAGCCAGGTGGGCCGGTACCTGACCGCTAAAAGCATCACCGAAAGCCGGTTCGGACTGCTGCTGAACGGGATGGTGAAGATCCCGATGCAGTTCTTCATCCTGCTGCTCGGCGTGCTGATCTTTACGTTTTACCAGTTCAACCCCGCACCGCTCTCTTTCAATGGGCTGATGGTGGAAAAAGTGGCGGCTTCCCCGAAAAAGGATTCGCTGCAGGCCATGCAGCAGCAATACCAGGTGCTGTCGCAACAAAAGACGGGGCTGGTACGCCGGTTCATCGAAAATGAAAAGCAGGGAAAAGAAGACCGGGCGGTGTCCGATGCGCTGAAAAAAATAAATGCCGAGACCGACCAGATCCGGACGGGTTTTAAAGACCTGGCCAGGCGCACGGTAGACGGCGATGTGAACGACACCAACTACATCTTTCTGCGGTTTGTGGTGGATCACCTGCCGGAAGGGCTGGTCGGACTGCTGATCGCCATCATCTTCCTGGCGGCCTGGGGAAGCATCGCCGCGGCGCTGAACTCGCTCGCTTCCAGCACGGTGGTGGATGTGCACAAGAAATTTTTCCAGAAAGAAGGATGTACCGACAGGGAGGATTACCGCGTATCGAGGCTGTATACGCTGGGCTGGGGCATCTTCTCCGTGATCGTGGCGCAGTTCGCGGGCAATGCCGGCAGCCTGATCGAACTCGTGAACATACTGGGATCGCTGTTCTATGGCGTCATCCTGGGGATCTTCCTGGTGGCTTTTTACTGCAAGAAGATCGGCGGCACCGCCACGTTCTGGAGCGCGGTGATCGTGGAGATCGCGATCATGCTGCTGTTCTGGAAATCGGGGATCGGCTTTCTGTGGCTCAACGTGGTGGGAGCAGGCGGCGTGGTGCTGATGAGTTTCCTGCTGCATGCAACGGTGTTTCCGCAGCGCGTGTCAGACCCGGAATAACCGTCTGGTATGAAATCTTTTTCTGCTGCGCTGCTCCTGCTTCTCATGGCAACTCTCTCCTGCAAAAAAGATCAGGGCAACGCCGGCATCCCCGCCGGTACCTGGATCGACCAGGCCCGTCCGCAGGACTCGCTGATCGTATACCGCGAGAACGGAAAGAACATCCTGTTCGACAAATCACAAACTTACCGCGACGCCAGGCCCCGCCCTACTTCAGACGATTTCTATAAATGGGTATATAAACTGCAGCCCGGCAAGATACAGCTCAGGTTTTACACGCAGTCCGCGGAAGAGTACCAGACCTGGGAGTTTGCCTGGACCGAAGAAGGCAAAGCGTTCAGCCTGCAGGCCAATGCCATCCGGCCTTACCTGAGCTCCATCGGAACCCGGCTGGTGTACCGAAAAGTGCAGTAATCATTTTTTTTGCCATCCTTGGGCCGGCGCATGTACAAGCCGCACCCTTAGCAACTTGTTACGCCGGCCCGGGAATCCTGCCGGGGATGCAGGTCGATAATGGTATACACAGCCGCAAAGGATGCTGCCATAGAAGCCTGTCAGCCTTCCTATGGCAGCATCCTCCCACAGGCGCGATATGTCCTTTTCGGGCACGAGCGTGTTGGCGCCTGTGCACGGATGACAAAAAATGGTGATGTGTTGTAACCTATTCCTTGATCGCGGCAATACCCGGCAGCTCCTTTCCTTCAAAGAATTCGAGCATGGCGCCGCCGCCGGTGGATACGTAGCTGACCTTGTCGGCCAGGCCGAACTGGTTGATGGCTGCCACGGAATCTCCGCCGCCGATCAGCGAGAAGGCGCCTGCCTGGGTGGCTTCCGCCACGGCTTCGGCGATGGCCTTGGTGCCACACATGAATTTTTCCATTTCAAACACGCCCATCGGTCCGTTCCAGAGAAGCGTTTTCGACCGTTTGATCACGTTGGTGAACTGGTCGGTGGCCATCTGGCCGATGTCGAGGCCCATCCAGCCATCGGGGATGTTGTTGCTGGGGGCGATCGAGGTATTGGCGTTGGCGTCGAATTTATCTGCGATCAGCGAGTCGGAAGGCAGGTGCAGGCGCACGCCTTTTTCATCCGCTTTTTTCATGAGGTCGAGGGCAGTTTGCATGCGGTCGTCTTCACAAAGGGAGGTGCCGATGTGTCCGCCGTTGGCTTTCTCGAAAGTGTAGGCCATGCCGCCGCCGATGATGATGTCGGTGGCTTTGTCGAGCAGGTTTTCGATGATGAGGATCTTGTCGCTCACTTTCGCGCCGCCGATGATGGCGGTGAACGGTTTTTCCGCGCTTTTGATCACCTTATCTGCGTTCGCCACTTCACTTTCCATGAGCAGTCCGAACATCTTTTTCCCGGCCGGGAAGAACTGCGCGATCACGGCGGTGGAGGCATGGGCACGATGGGCCGTTCCGAATGCATCGTTCACATATACATCGCCCAGCTTGCTCAGCTTTTCCGCAAAGGCCTGGTCGCCTTTTTCTTCTTCCTTATAAAACCGGAGGTTCTCCAGCAGCAGCACCTGTCCGGGCTGCAGGCCGGCGGCTTTGTCCACCGCATCCTGTCCGACAGAGTCGTTGGCGAATTCCACGGGTGTATGATCGAGCAGGTCGGAGAGATGACCCACCAGGTGTTTCAGCGAATATTTATCGGTCGGACCGTCTTTGGGCCTGCCCAGGTGCGACATCAGGATCACGCTGCCGCCGTCGGCCAGGATCTTTTTGATCGTAGGGATGGAGGCTTTGATGCGGTTGTCGTCGGTGATCTGGAAGTCCGCGTTGAGGGGAACGTTGAAATCGACGCGGATCAGGGCTTTCTGGTCCTTGAAATTATAGTCGCTGAATGTTGACATAACAGGTTTTAAAAAGATAATGCAGATATGGTGCCGTGGGAAGAGAGGCGGGCAATCGTTACAAAAAGTTCCGCCCCATGCAGGCACGGCAGGCGGAACTTTATTAAAGAGGTAGAAACTATTTGCTGATCAGTCCGGCGAAGAACTTCACGGTGCGTACCAGCTGCGAAACGTAGCTCATTTCGTTGTCGTACCAGGCTACGGTCTTCACCATCTGCTTGTCGCCGACAGTCACCACTTTTGTCTGGGTGGCATCGAACAGGGAGCCGTAGTTCATGCCGATCACGTCGGTGGATACGATCTCGTCTTCAGTGTAGCCGAAGCTTTCGTTGCCGGCGGCTTTCATGGCGGCGTTGATCTCATCGATGGAGACGGTCTTGTTGAGGGTGGTCACCAGTTCGGTGAGCGAGCCGGTGATGGTGGGTACGCGCTGGGCGGACCCGTCGAGCTTGCCTTTCAGTTCGGGCAGTACCAGTCCGATCGCTTTGGCGGCGCCGGTGCTGTTGGGCACGATGTTGGCGGCGGCGGCGCGGGCGCGGCGGAGGTCACCTTTGGGATGCGGGGCGTCGAGGGTGTTCTGGTCGTTGGTATAGGCATGGATGGTGGTCATGATGCCGGCAACGATGCCGAACTGGTCGTTCATGACCTTGGCCATGGGGGCGAGACAGTTGGTGGTGCAGGAAGCGCAGGAGATGATGGTTTCGCTTCCGTCGAGTATCTGGTGGTTGACGTTGAAAACGACTGTTTTGAGGTCGCCGGTGGCCGGGGCGGAGATCACGACGCGTTTGGCGCCGGCGGTGAGGTGGGCTTCGGCTTTGGCCTTGTCGGTGAAGAAGCCGGTGCTTTCGATCACAACGTCTACCTGGTGCTGGCCCCAGGGAATCTGCGAGGGGTCTTTCTGTGCGTAGATCTTTACTTCGTCGCCTTCAACGATGATGGCATCTTCGGTGGCTTTTACGTCAACATCAAAACGGCCCTGTGCGCTGTCATATTTAAGGAGGTGAGCCAGCACTTTGGGGCTGGTCAGATCGTTGATGGCAACCACGTCAATTCCTTCCATGTTGTATATCTGGCGGTAGACCAGTCTTCCTATCCTGCCGAAGCCATTGATGGCGACTTTTACTGTACTCATAACACGATATTTGAGATTTTTGAATTAAGGACACGAAGTTACAGGTTCGCAAATATTCACACATCATAATTTTTGTGTGACCAAAGGGGGGCGAAAGCGGCTCTGGGAGCGCGGAATAAGGACCCGACCGCCGGTTTTTTACAGAAAAAGAACCCGAAAAAATTTTGGCGGGAATCCTGTCGCCGTATATCTTTGCAGTCCTTTACAAAGCAACCCCATCCGGGGAAGCCCCGAAAGAGGCCGCGTTGGTCAATCGGCTAAGACGCATCCCTTTCACGGATGAATGACGGGTTCGACTCCCGTACGCGGTACGAAAATGAAAACGGTCTATAAATTAAAAGTTTACAGACCGTTTTTTGTTTTACCCTGTTACTAAAATCACTGCTGGGAGCATCGATATCAAACGAAAAGAGATTCCAGTATAATCATGTTTGAACCATCTGGCTTTTTTAACCCACCAATATCACTTGATCAAAAAATTTGGCGCTATGTTGATTTCACCAAATTTGTTGATTTATTGTATTCAAGTGAGCTTTATTTTTCAAAATTGAGCAATTTAGAGGATAAATACGAAGGCAGTTTAACTGTAGATATGTTGAAAAGACGAGAACAATTTGATAAAGGCGTCGATGAGGAAAATGAAAAATTATACAAGGAGAAAGGCTTTGGTGATATTCCTAGAAGAAACCAAGTCAAAAGTATATATCAGGGTCTTCGAGATGGAATGTTTGTGAACTGCTGGCATATGAACAATTATGAATCTGCAGCTATGTGGCAGTTATATTCACGGTATGGGGACGGGATAGCTATTCAAACGACTTATCATAAGTGGACTGAATGTTTTTCTGTATCACCGATCCGAGTAAATTGTGGAGTTGTTGAATATGAAGACTATGAAAGTGCATCTTCTAATGAAAACTTTTTCGGCAATATTCATAAACCTTTTGTCACAAAAAGATTGAGTTTTGAACATGAAAAAGAGGTACGCGCATTAATTTCTTACAATCTTCTACCCGATAAGTCAGTGTGTAATATTAAGGATGGAGGAATCAAAGCAAAGGTTAATCTAAGCCTTCTTCTTGAAAATGGGAGTGTAAATTAAACTGTGTCAGTAGGGTTTAAAAAACTAAATTCACAATGTCAGACGAAGCGGAGACAGGCTCTGTTGAGGAACAACCTTGTCAAGGAATAGTCTGACCCGATAGAATGAGCCAATTCAGGTCTTGCCTGAGTTGGCTTTTTGTAAATATACAAATCATATTCATTCGGCCATGCCTCAAAAAACCTTTGGGCGCCAGCCCAATCCCATCTATGCCCATCAACCTGTTACATCAGAGTGAAGCGGCCCTCAAAATGAATGGACAGCTGGGAGATGGTAAGACTCCAGTTTTGCAATGGTTGTGTCCATTTTTTACTGATGTTGCGGTGAGCCAGATACACCAACTTCAGCAAGGCGTCATCACTAGGAAAAACGCCCTTGTTCTTAGTTACTTTGCGAACTTGACGGTGAAAACCCTCTATGGTGTTGGTGGTGTAAATGATGCGTCTGATATCTTCGGTATATTTGAAATAGGTGGATAACTTATGCCAGTTGTCCTGCCAGGATTTGATTACCACCGGGTACTTCTTGCTCCATTTATCTGAAAGCTTTTCCAGGTTGACCTCTGCCAAATCCTTTGTAGGCGCTTTGTATACAGGTTTAAGTTCTTCCATAAACTCCTTCTGATCTTTTGTGGCCACATACTTCAAAGAATTACGGATTTGATGCACCACGCAGCTTTGCACTTCCGTTTTGGGAAAGATAGAGGTAATGGCCTGCTGAAAACCCTGCAGGTTATCGATACAGGCGATCAGCATGTCCTTGACGCCCCGGTTGTTCAGGTCGGTGAGGACACTTAGCCAGAAGTTGGCCCCTTCGTTCTCCGAAACATACACACCAATCAGGTCCTTTCTGCCTTCAATGTTGACACCCAGGATATTGTATACAGCGCGTGTTTTGACTTTACCCTGCTCCTTTACTTTGTAATGGATGGCATCCATCCAAACGATACAGTAGAGTTCGTCCAGCGGCCTGCTCTGCCATTCTTTGACCAGTGGCATAATGCGATCGGTGATGGTGCTGAGCGTGTCATGGGAGATATCCATGTCGTACATCTCTTTGATGTGCTCGGAAATATCACGTAGGCTCATGCCGATGCCATACATGCCGATGATACGATCTTGCAGGCTGTCGGCCAGAATGGTCTCCCGCTTTTTGATTATCTCCGGCTCAAAGCTACCGTTACGGTCGCGGCTGGTGACGAGTTCCACCTGACCATCGGAGGTCTTAACTGTTTTGGAAACCTTGCCGTTTTTTCGATTGGAGGATGGTTGCTGCTCATCCTGGTCAGAGAGGTGATTATCGAGTTCAGCTTCCAGGGCTGCTTCAAGAAATTGTTTGAATAAAGGGGCAAAAGCGCCACCTTTACCAGTGAGAGATTTGCCGGAGCGGAACTGTTCCAGCGCTTGCTTTTTGATTGATTCCAGATCAACCGGTGTTTGTTTGTTTTCCATTATCTGTGTTTGAAGTTATGAATTAACTCCTGACACAGTTCTTTTTACAGTCTCTTGAAAATGTATATGTATCACCAAATTGCAAATCTTGGTTTACGAATTTAGTTCAAGACGTACTTGATAGATGTGGTTATCCTATACATGTCAAGAACTCTGGCTTAGATAAAACACCACTCATCTGAGCTCAAGTCTTGAAATAGTTGGCCGAAATAATTACATTTTACAAAAGCGACTCATTATTTATACTTAGTAATTTTATTTACAAATCTTCTTTCTCCCCTTACTCCGCCCGCAAACTCTCCACCGGATTCGCAACCGCTGCCTTCACCGCCTGAAAGCTCACCGTCACTAAGGCAATCCCCACCGCCATTACGCCTGCTATCGCAAAGATCCACCAATTGATGGTTATCCGGTATTGATAGGCTTGCAACCAATCACTCATCATCCACCACGCGATCGGGAAAGCAACGATGCAGGAGACTGCCACCAGTTGTAAAAAATCCTTTGATAATAAAGTTGTGATACCGGTCACGCTTGCGCCGAGTACTTTGCGGATGCCGATCTCTTTGATCCTCCTTTCTGCGGTGTAGGCGGCCAGGCCGAACAGGCCCAGGCAGGATATGATGATGGCGAGGGAGGCGAAGACGCGGGAGAGTTTGCTGATCAGCGTTTCGCGCAGGAACAGCTGGTTGAACTGGTCATCCACAAACTTGTATTCGAACGGGTAGGCGGGATTGTCTTTTTTCATGATGCCGCCTATTTTCGCCAGCTGGTTCGCCACGTTGCCCTTTGCGGTCGTTTTTATGTAGAGCAGAGACGCTGCCTGCGGGAACTCGTAAAAAACGACCGGGGCCGATTCTCCGTACATGTCGCCGTACACATAGTCTTTGATCACACCGATCACGCGCATCTCGAAAGTTCCCCGATCCGATCTTTGCAGCATCAGCTTACCGACAGCACTCCCCTTACCCAATAATTTTTGCATCGATGCGGTGATCACCACGTTCATCGCCCGCGTCGAATCTTTTTCCACGCCATTGTCTCCCAACTGCATCGCATCTCCCAATTCGAAATCCCTGCCTTCGATGATGTGCATGCCGGTGGTTGCCATAAACTCTTTGCTGACCAGGCGCTGGGAGATCACAATGTTGCTGTTGGGGTCTTTGCCCCGCCAGGAGATGCCGGTGGTATTGTTACCGGCTCCGATCGTGGTATGGTCGGCCAGCGCCGCGTTTTCAACGGCACCGCTGTTGATCAGATCCTGTTTTATGGCGGAAAAATTCTTTTTCACATCATCCTGTGCCGCGATCTGTATCAGGTTCTCTTTGTTATAGCCGATGTCCCTGCTTTTCACATGCTGTATCTGCTGGTAAATGATGATGGTACTGATGATGAGAATGATGGAAACGGCAAACTGCACGACCACCAGCCCTTTCCTGATAACGCCGGACGCGCCGGTCTTCAGCTTGATCCCTTTCAAAACAAAGATCGGGTTGAAAGAAGACAGATACAAGGCCGGATAACTGCCTGCCACGAGGCCGCAGCTCAGGGTCAGCAATATCAAAACAAGTAAATGAGATGGATTGGCAAGCCCCGCGGAAAGATCTTTTTCCACTAATGAATTGAATGCCGGCAGAAACAACAAAGTGATCACCACGGCAACCACCCCTGCGAGCAAAGCCATCCCCATCGCTTCGCCGATGAACTGGAAGATCAGCCTTTGCCTTCCCGACCCCAGCGCTTTTCTGACGCCGATCTCTTTGGCGCGTTTTTCACTGCCGGCCGTGGCCAGGTTCATGAAGTTGATACAGGCAATGAACAACACGATCCAGGCGATGATGTTGAACAGGTGCACATACAGGATCCGCCCGCTGCCGGTGGGTTTTCCGTTGTCAAAATCATCCCGCAGGTGCCAGTCTTTCATGCCGAATAAAAAGACATGCACGGATGATTTGTCCTGTCCCTTCCGCTGCATCGTGAAATCGTAATAAGGATCCAGCATGCGCTCGTTGATGGAGGCAGCATCCACGCCGGGCTGTAACTCCACATAAGTAGTCAGACCGAAATTAAACCACCCTTTGGCGCGCGGGTTCGCATCATACCACACCTTAAACGGCGCCAGCCATTCAAACTGGAGGGTGGAATTTTGCGGCAGGTCCTGCAAAACGCCGCTCACAACATAGTCCTGCCTGTTGTCCATGCTGAGTGTTTTACCCAGCACGTTCTGCTCCGTACCAAAAAATTTCTGCGCCGCCTTTTGTGTCAGCACGATGGAATGCAGCTGCGAAAAGGCTTCCCTTGCGTTGCCGTGCACGAAGGGCAGGGTGAACAGGCTGAAAAAAGAAGGCTCTGCATACAGCCCGGTAGCATTGGCCGACTTTTCCCCTGAATTGAACAGGCAGGTGGAGGTCTCCGTGGTGCGGCAGGTATTTGCGATGCCTGGTATGGCGGCCTGCATGGCCGGCGCCAGCGGTCCGGCAGTGGAGGAATGCGTGAAAACGCCGTTGTCAACTTTGTTGTTGGTCTTTATGAGGAAGACGCGGTCTTTCTTGGTATGGATGCTGTCGAAATCTACTTCATCTTCCACCCACAAAAAGATAAAAGCCGCACAGGCGATGCCCAGTGCCAGTCCGAAAATATTCAGAAAGCTATAGGTCTTGTTCTTCCAGAGTGTCCGGAAAGTGATCTTGAAATAATTTTTTAACATCTTGTATCCTTATGCTTTGCATACTACGAAATAGAAAGCCAGATTCTTGTGTGCTGACAATCAATCAGAAAGAACAAATACCGCTTGCCGCACTGTCCGGTTTTGATACTGCACTGTCCTGTTTACCAGGTGTGGATGCAAGTCTGCTTGAATCACTCCTATAAATCCGATGATAAGAATATCAATTTTCTTCGTGTCATCCTTCCACACTTTATTTCTGCCACCCTTCGGGCCTATGGCCGCAGCTGAAAGCATCAGACGATCCTGGCCGGAACGGAAAAGGATCCGTAACTCCCGGTAGTGGCTTGGTGGCACATGCTTCCGGCGGAACAGGAAGATTTTATTCGGCTGCGGCAATTCACCGACACAAAACCCCTGTCTATCCCGTTTTGTCTTTTCCACCCAACCCAATCCGGATTTTTGATGTTCAGAATTCATGATACGCATACAACAACTGCGTTCACCAACAACAGCATCTGTATGAAACCGAAAAACATCGTTCTCTCCGGCCTCCTCTTCCTGTTCGTGGCCTCCGCACTCGTCTTTTCCTGTACAAAAGCGACCGACACTTCCGTGGCTGCTACAACCGACCCGATCATCACCGCGCTCAACTGTTCCGGCGCCACCAGCACCGGTGGCTTCACCAGCGGCACGGTGTACAGC
The DNA here is from genome assembly GCA_965200945.1 of Chitinophagaceae bacterium. Lineage (GTDB taxonomy): Bacteria > Bacteroidota > Bacteroidia > Chitinophagales > Chitinophagaceae > JADCRZ01. Next base: position 5,057,937 of record OZ241749.1, on the reverse strand, counting down.
GGCACCGTGAGCGTACCGTATACCGGCGGTAACGGAGCCGCCTATGCAGCCGGCACGGCCATCGCTTCCACCGGCATCACGGGCCTCACCGCCACCCTGCAGGCGGGCACCCTCGCCAACGGAGCGGGTACCATCGTGTACGACATCAAAGGAACCGCCAGCGGCACCGGAACCGCTTCGTTCGCCATCACCTTCGGCGGACAAACCTGCAGCTTCTCCGTTACCGCCGGGGCCGCCACAAGCAGCTGCGACGGCGTCACCGGCGTGGCCAAAGTGGTCTGCCTGGCCAATGCGTTCCTGGCAACCCTATCCACCTCGCAGCAATCGCAGGTGGTGCTTGCCCTCAACCTCGCCAACGCAAAAAGATGGTCGAACCTGCCCTGCGGACTTTCCTGCAGGAACGGGATCCTGTTCAGCAGCCTCACCACCGCGCAGGCCACAGCCGCCCTCGCCGTGATCAAAGCCGCCTCCGGCACCTCTTCCGGCGAAGGATACGATGAATTCATCACCATCCGCGCGGCAGATGATTACCTCGGACAAACCGCCAACGGATACTCTTCCGGCAACTACGTGATCGCCTTCCTGGGAACACCCAGCACCACCGGCAAATGGATGCTGCAGTTCGGCGGACATCACTACGCGCAGAACATCACCTACAACGCCGGACAGGTTGCCAGCATCACGCCCCTGCACGAAGGCGTTGAGCCGGGCACTTCCTTTACCTACAACGGCACTACCTATGCAAACCCGCTCAACGCGGAAAAAACCCTGATGCAGGACATGCTCGGTTCTTTCACTTCCACCGAGCTCGCATCAGCCAAGATCTCCGGCACCTTTTCGGATTGCCTGCTGATACCGGGAACCACCACCAGCACCTTTCCTGCTACAAAACAGGGCATCAAGGTAAGCAGCCTGAGTGCCGCGGTACAGGCCAAAGTACTGGCAGCGATGGCTCCCTGGGTGAATGATCTGGACTCGGCTTCGGCGGCTTCCTACATGGCCATCTATAAAAACGAACTGGCCGACAGCTATGTAGGCTACGCCAGCAACACCGGCGCCGTAGCCGGCACCGCGAGCTCCTTCCTCACCGCCCATACCGACTATGTGCGCATCGACGGACCCAGCGTTTGGATCGAGTTCGTATGCCAGAACGGTGTCGTACTTTCAGGCATCCATTACCACACCGTGATGAGAGATCACAGCCGTGATTATATCGGTTTGTAAATATCAGTCAGAACCTATGTTCTTCCATATCATCCCAAAAAACAGCCACCGGGTAAAAAGCAGGTGGCTGTTCTCTTTCATTTTCGTGCTCCTTCTGGGTTGGCTGGTGCCGCTGGCTTTATCCGCCCATCCCTCTCCCAACACGCTCGTTTTTCTGGATCTCAGTCCCGACCGGGTTTCCATGGAACTGCAGATGCCCGTACCGGAACTGGAACTGGCCTTCGGCCATGATCTCTCGAAGGACCCGGAAACGCTGATCGCGCGGATGGGACCGGCAATACAGGCTTACCTGGCCGCCCATGTGCATGCCTACATTACGAAAGGGAAGCCCTGGCAGGTCTCCATCCGGGAGCTTCGCATGGACAAAGGGCAATATGCCGACAGCAACATCCCGTACTGGGAGGTGGTTGCGCGGATCACGCTCACACCGCCCGCCGGGGAAACAACCCGCAGGTTCCTGCTCGACTACGACGTGATCATGCACCAGGTGATCAACCACGTGGCGCTGGTCTCCGTACGCAGCGACTGGGAAACCGGCCGGTTCCACAACCAGTCGGCCGAGGCCGGCGTGATACGGCGAAACATCGAAGACAATATCATCTATCCGTATGAGGTGACGCAGCAAAAAGGCAGCTGGTGGAAAGGCTTCCAGAGCATGCTCACCCTCGGAATGGAACACATCAGGGAAGGAACCGATCACCTGCTGTTCCTGATCGTACTGCTGCTGCCTGCCATGCTGCTTACCAATGGAAACAAGTGGGGTGGGTTTGGCGGCATATGCTACAGTCTGACCAGGCTGCTCAGGATCATTACCGCATTTACCATCGGCCATTCCACTACCCTGCTGATCGGTGCGCTGGGCTGGCTGAAACTGCCGCAGCAGCCCGTCGAGATCATGATCGCATTTTCGATCCTCGTATCGGCCGTTCATGCGGTGACGCCGATCTTTCCCGGGAAGGAAATGTGGGTAGCCGGGGGGTTCGGACTGATTCACGGACTTGCCTTTGCAACGATCCTCGCAAACCTGAACCTCAATGCGGGCACACTAGCTTTAAGTATACTGGGTTTCAACCTGGGCATTGAGCTGATGCAGCTTTGCATCGTGCTGCTCATCATGCCCTGGCTGATCATCCTGGCCAAGACGCCCGCTTACAAAGGGTTCCGGATCACGGGTGCAGTGCTGGCCGGACTGACGGCGGCCGCCTGGATAGCCGAAAGGATCACGGGTGATTCGAATGGGATAACGGCGTTCGTTGCAGGGAGTTCATCCAATGGCTGGTGGCTGGTACTTGCGCTGGCGATGCTTTCCATCACCGCATATATAATGAACCTGATCAAACCGGAGCTTTCCGTTTTCGGCAGAAAGCCGGAAAAAACTCCAAGGTAACGGAAGCGTTCCCACGCATACGTTGCAAGGTCACCGGGCCTGGCTATTCCGTCCGCAGGCTCTTCGCCGGGTTTGCAATGGCTGCCCTGATCGACTGAAAGCTGACGGTCACAAAAGCGATCGCGATCAGCAGGAAAAACGGCATCACCACATACAGCCAGTTCACCTCGATGCGGAAGGCGTAGCCCTGCAGCCATTTGGAGGAAGCCAGCCAGCCCAGCGGGGCGGCGATCAGAAAAGCCACGGCCAGCAAAAAAGTAAATTCCCTGTACAGCAATTGCAGGATCGAGTTGATGGAGGCGCCCAGCACCTTGCGGATGCCGATCTCCTTGGTGCGCTGCAGGGTAGTGAAAGAAGCCAGTCCGAACAGTCCCATGCACGCCACGAGTATGGCCAGGCAGGTAAACAAGCTGAACACGGCGCCAAAGCGCTGGTCGGCTTTGTACTGCTCGTTGAAATGCTCATCGAGGAAAAAGTATTCAAACGTATTGCCGGGAAAAAATTTGTTCCATTCCGCTTTCACCGCAGTGATCACGGCTCCGGCATCGGCCGCTTTCACCTTGATCGAAACCGGCCCGTTCACATCCGGGATGCAGCGCAGGATCAGGGGTTCGAAATCCTGCCGCAGCGATTGCTGGTGAAAATTTCTGGCGACACCGACAATGGTATAGGTTCCGCCCCAGAAGAAAATGCGTTTGTTGAGGGCCTCTTCCGGCTTGGTGAACCCGATCAGCTCCACCGCCTTTTCGTTGAAAACAACACTGCTGTCATCGGTGCCGAAACTCTTCGAGAACGGGCGGCCGGCGGCCATTTCCAGACCGTAGGCTTTCAGGTAATCGTAATCGGCTCCGATCACCCTGTACTGCTTTTGCTTTGAGTCATCCTGCCCGATCAGCTTGATCCCGCCGGCATTCCAGCCCACCGGGTCGCCGGGAATGGTGGTGGAAACCGTAATGCTTTTCACGCTCGATTGCCGCTTGATCTCTTCCTTCAAGGCGGTCATTTTCGGCAGGAAAGTAGAATCCACTCCAACCGTGGGAGGCGTTACGATCAGCGTCTGGTCGATGTTTACGCCCAGCGACTGCCGGCGCATGAACTGGATCTGCTGGTATACCGTCACGGTTCCGATGAGAAGGAACAGCGAAGCCGCAAACTGAAACACCACCAGCGATTTGCGCAGCAGCGAATTCTGGTGTGTGCCGCTCATTTTTCCTTTCAACACATCGATCGGGTTAAAGCCCGACAACACGAACGCGGGATACAACCCGGAAAAGAAAACACCGGTTACAAACAACAGCGCCAGTCCGAGCCAGAAATCAGGCTGGGCAAACAACGTAAAAGAAAGATGCTGCCCCGCCAGGGCATTGAAACCCGGTATCGCCGCCATCACCAGCAGGATGGCGAGCAGCAGGGCAATGCCGTTCAGCACCGCCGACTCCGACAGGAACTGGATGATGAGCTGCCTTCTTTGCGAGCCGATGGCTTTCCGCACACCCACTTCGCGGGCGCGGGTGATGGCGCGGGCGGTAGCGAGGTTGATATAATTGACCCAGGCAATCACGATGATAAAGATGGCGATGCCCAGCAGCAGGTACACCGTTTTTCCGTCGCCGGTTTCACCGGGTTCGAACATATAATGCGAATAGAGGTGGATGTCTTTCAGCGGCTGAAGATTGTAGATCACTGCTGCATTGTATTTCTTCATGTCTTCGCCCACGAACTTATCTGCAATGGGCGGAAACAGGGCTTCTACCTTTTTCGGGTTGGCGCCCGGGCGCAGCAGCACATAGGTCAGGCAGCCGTCGCTTTCCCAGGCCGTTTCAGGATCATACTGAGGTCCCCGGGCGAACTTCAAAAAAGATTCATACGACAGCAGCAGATCGGGCCTGATCTGCGTGTTCACGGGTGCGTCTTTGAATACGGCCGTGATGATGTAATTGCTGTTGCGGTTCAGCTCCAGGTTCTTGCCGATGACATCGGTGGTTCCATACAGTTTCTTCGCGGTCGTTTCGGAAAGCGCTGCGGTGAACACACTCTTCAGCGCGGTGTTCTTATCGCCAGCGATCAGGGGGTATGTGAATATGTTGAAGAAATCTTTACTGGCGAAGAAGGTCTTGCTGATCTTCACCGGCTGGTTCTGCACATGGGCAATGATGTTGCCGGGCTGCACCAGCTTAACATACGCTTCGATGTTGGGGATGGCATCTTTGAACGCGTTGCCTACACCAAAGGCGCCTGCGGCCCATTGCGTACTGAGCTTGCCGTTGTCGTACCGGTCCTGCTCCACCCGGTACACCCGGTCTTTACGCACCTGAAAATCCTCATAACTCAATTCAAAAGAAACATACTGGAGGATGAGCAGGCAGGCCGCAATGCCGATCGCCAGTCCGGCAATGTTGATGCCCGAAGAAGTTTTGTGGCGTTTGATGTTTCGCCAGGCGAGCTTGGAGTAGTTGGTGAGCATTTCAGATCGTTGTACTAAAACCGCACGAAATCAACGCCAAATTCTTGCCGCCTGATAATCAACCAGTAACAACACTTACAGCTTACGAATCTGTTCGTTTTCGATACGGAACTGTCCGCTTCCCAGGTACAGGTCACGGTCTGGGAGAACAGATGTTGTAACGAAACAGATACAGCGGGTCAGCCGCTTTGTGCCGGATCCTGACAAAAAATATTCTACATTTAACGGCCTCCGCAAAACATACTATGCTCTTCCATTTCAAAACCCATTTTCCGCAACTGGATGCTTACTGGAACAAATACCTTCCCTTGCAGGAACGCCTTGAAGTACCCTCCAAAACAGTGCTCCTGCAGGAAGGAAAAAAAGCGAGCCGCTATATTTTCGTGCAGACCGGCTGCGTGCGCATATTTTTTACAGACAATACCGGCGCCGACAAAACCGTGCAGTTCTTTTTCGAGAATGAAGGACTGACCTCTCTCGACAGCTTCATCAACAATACACCCAGCCTGTTCACCATTGAAACGATCGAGCCTTCCGTGCTATGGGTGCTACAAAAAAAGCATTTCGAAAAATTGATGGAAGAGCTGCAGCAGGAACCCGACTTCCTGCAGATGATCATGCAAGTGTTTGCACAGCGCCAGCTGCATTATATGAACGAGTTTGTGTCGTTCATCCGCGACACGCCCGAACAGCGCTACCTCAACCTCCTCAACGAGCGGCCGCACATCGTGCAGCGCGTGCCGCAACACTACATCGCCTCTTACCTCGGCATCACCCGCGTGCACCTCAGCCGGATAAAAGGCAGGCTGGCGAAGAAAAAAGCCACCTGACCATTTGGTAACATTTGTTACCGTGTGCCGCGATTGATCGCAGCTACTTTTGTCTCCTAAACAAAACAAGATGAAAGCAGCCGTGATATTTGAAAAGGGCGACCAGCCCCGTTACATGGATGTTCCCGAACCCGTTGCACAGAATAAAGATGAAATGCTGGTAACCGAGAAAGCCGTTGCCATCAAGCACTTCGACAAAGGCAGGGCCGCAGGCACCCACTATTCGAGTGAAAAGCCGGCCTCGGAAGGCCGCGTGATCGGCGGCGACGGCGTATGTACGTTACCGGACGGAACGCGCGTATATGCCATCGGCGCCAGCGGCATGCTGGCGGAAAAAGCGCTGATCGAAAAAGACCGCATGGTAAAGCTGCCCGCCAACCTGGGCGATGCCACCGCCGCCGCCATGGCCAACGCCGTGATCGGTTCCGCCATGGCACTGCGTTTCAAGGCCGCGATAAAACCGGGCGATGTCGTGCTGATCAACGGCGCCACCGGCTTCACCGGCCGCATGGCCGTCCAGATCGCAAAACAGTATGGAGCAGGCAAAATAATCGTCACCGGCAGAAACGAGCAATCACTCCGGGAACTGGTGCAACTGGGCGCCGGCGAAACCATTTCCACGCAGCAACCCGACGACACCCTGCTCGCTCAACTCAAACAGCTCCATGCACAAACGCCGATCGGCATCGTGATCGATTACCTGTGGGGGCACACCGCCGAACTCATCCTGCAAAGTCTCCGGGGCAAAGGCAACTTTACCAATGAGATCAGGTTTGTATCAGTGGGAAGCATGTCAGGAGATATCGCGCAACTATCCGCCGCCAACCTCCGCAGCGTGCAGCTCCAACTCAGCGGCTCCGGCCTGGGAAGCTGGTCAAAAACGCAGGTCGGCAAGCTGTTCAGCGAGATCCTCCCCGACATGTTCCAGCTGGCTGCGGATGGCAAACTGGTCGTGAACACCACAGAAGTCAATCTCAAAGACATCGCTGAATTATGGAATGCAAACATTGCCAACGGCCATCGGATCGTTGTCACCATTTGATGTTGTACCAATCACCGGATACTCGCTTAGGCCATTGCACCCACAACTCTTTTGTCATCAGCTCATTCAACACCTTTATCACCAGCACTCTTAAACAAACTTGTCACCAGCACCTCAACAAACTTATCACCAGCACCCTCAACAAACTTATCACCAGCACCCTCAACAAACTTATCATCCTCGCCAGGCGCAAACACGTCCATGCACTCACAACCCCTTACTGCGCCTGAGCGGGGATCTAAGCCGGGAATCGCTGTTTCTTGTCTGAACCAGAATTTGCCTGATTAACTGATTGTCCTGATAAAGGATGACTGTATCCTCATGAGCTTTCAGGAAGATACTTTCAATATTATTAATCCAGGTTCAGACAGATGCATGCTACCCTCCCTCCCCTGAATTTCGATATATTTAGGAGAACAATCCCTGATCTCCATGCCACAAAACATCCTTCGCATTCCTGCCGACAATGCCGCGCAGGTATGGATGCGGTACAGCCGCCTCCCCCGCTCCACCCTTTTTGCCCCCACAGGCTGGCCGCCGGTTCAACTCGCCGATAAGGGAAGCGGATGGTACGAGATCGACCTGAGTACACTGGCACTTGCCGACGGCGAATATGAATATGATTTTGTGACCGGCACGGGGCCGAACGCGCTGTCTGCAACAGGTACCGCCGATCCTTATGCGCCGGAGATCACGCGCTATGCCGGTTACCGGGGCGTATTCCGCATCGTAGGCAGGCAAAGAGTCTTGCCGGACTTCGATTGGTCGACCGAACCCGACCTGATGACCATGCCGGGCAACAACCAGCTGGTTATCTATGAGCTGCCCATGCGCTGGGTCGATTCGAGCGGGTTCGATAAAGGCGAGGGATACGCGCGGCAGGTCGGGCTCGGCACGTTCGACAAAGCCCTGTACGAACAGCTCGATGCCTGGAAAGACACCGGCATAAATGCCATCGAGCTCACGCCCGTGCAGGATTCTTCCGACACCCTCAACTGGGGCTACGGCACCCGCTTCTTTTTTGCGCCCGACTACGACATGGGCGAACCGTATGACCTGAAGATGTTCATCCTCGAATGCCATAAAAAAGGCATCCGCATCATACTCGACGTGGTCATGAACCACAGCCGCAACTGTCCGCTCGAATACCTGGCTTACGATCATTACTACCTGCGCAACCCCGACGATCCGCAGGGGTATTTTCTACCTGGTGATAAAGCCGAACGTGAAAGCCGGCCCGACTGGGGCGGGAAGATATTCCGGTATGGACGCCCCGTAGATGGCGTATACCGGAGCCGCGAATTCCATTACCTGATGGCCCGCTACTGGATCGGTGAATACCATGTCGACGGCTTCCGCCTCGACGAATTCAAGGGCATCGACAACTGGGACTTTATCCGCGACTTTACCGCCAATGCCTATGCGGAAAATGAGAAACAGTTTCCCGGCAGGCCGTTCATCGTGATCGCGGAAGACTCCTGGCGGCGCGCACAGATCACCTATCCCAACTCCGGAGCCCGCATAGTGGATGCGATCTGGGATTTCGATTTTCAATCAGGCCTGCGCCAGCTCGTCACCAACTCGCTCACAACCGAATTGGGCAAGCCGGCCGGCGGCAGAAAAGAACTGGTCGCCGCCCTGATCACCGGCAACAGGGTATGGAGCGAAGGAGACAAGAACTGGCGCGGCACGGGTTTCGACGACCTGGCCAAACGTATCATCTATCCCACCTCCCACGACGTGGAAGCCAATATCGAGCAGCGGCTCTGGGGTTACCTGCTTCCGTTTGCCACCGCGGCCACCGGCGATATTTCGGTCACCGGGTTTGAACGCAACCAAACTGCGCTGGAAATGCAGGTATCGGCATTTGCACTTACCTGCACGGCGGTCGGTATTCCCATGTTCCTGGCGGGAGAAGAGTTTGCCGAAGCGCACGACGTGGCGCACAGCGACTGGCAGCTGAAGATGAGCGATGTGGTGGACTGGTACCGGCGCGATCTGCCCGGCCATAAACAGGTGTTCGACCGCGTAAAAGAACTGGTGCAGCTGCGCTGTTCCACCCCCTCGCTGCAACAGAACGGCATCCGGTTCTTTGCGCTGAACAATGGCTTTCATCCCACCTTCAACGACAATACCGGCGAGCGCGTGTTTTGCTACTGCCGCACCGGCGGAGCTGACACCGGCCATGCCGGACAGGTGATCGTGGTCGCCAACTGTTCCTCCCATCCCGTCCTGAACTGGACCTTCAGCCCATGGCCCTGGCAGCAGCTGAACCGCGAAGCCGGCGGAAAAGGACAGGCGCTTCCCCTCGTGAACGGAGGAGCTGTCACCATGAGCCTGGATCCTTTTCAGGTGCGGGTATTCCTCAGCTGAAAGATCACTTTCCTTGTTTCACAACCCGGTAACTCAGATGGGTTATGCCCGGCCCTTCGATGACGCGGGTGCTTTCCAATTTGATGGGATTGTCGCCTGTATTGGCAAACAGGCGCAGGCCGTCGCCCAGGATCACCGGAGCCACATGGACCAGCAGTTCATCTGCCAGGCCGGCCTGCAGGCATTGCTGCGCGGCGCTGGCGCCACCGACCGCGATCTTTTTGTTTCCTACCACTTTGCCCGCCTGTTCCACCGCCCTGGCAATGCCATCGGTGATGAACGTGATCTTTGTCTTTCCCTGCGGCACTTCGGCGGCAGGCGGGGGCTCATGCGTAAGAATAAAAACCGGTATGCCGTTCACCGGGTGATACCCCTTCCAGCCATGCGTGATATCGTATGTGCGGCGGCCGGTGATCATCGCGCCCACCTGTTCGAACATCTCATCCACTATTTTCCGGTTGCTGCCCGCAGGCATAAAAAAATCACTGTCCTTGCTGGGCTGGTCGCCGCTCATATACCAGTCAAATATCTGTTCGCCATTGCGCAGTCCCAGCGGATGCTCCATACCGTCACCCGGCCCTGCAATAAATCCGTCGAGCGACATGGTAAGATCGATTACAACTGTTGCCATTGTTTGCTTTGATTGGTTTCAGGAAAACAAATCCGTTTCCCTCACTTCCTCCCCGGCTTCAACTCATCCGGACTGTCCTTGGTGTAACTGTCCCACTGATCGCGGGAAGGTGAGATGAAAATATCCTTCAGCACATTGAATGCCACGGTGCTTTTGGGTTGAAATTTTGCCGACAGCATATATCGCCACAGGCTGTAAAACAATTGCCGGGCGGCAATCCGCCTGGTGGTATCGGAAACAAGGTCGGCGCTCGATACCATGAGCCTTCCCTTGCCCACCCTGGCTTCCAGGATCAGCGCCAGCCGGCGGTTCATGAACCAGGTATCGATCGGCTGTACCAGCGGGCGGAAACCGGCCGGGAAATCTTCGAGGTTCATTACCTGTGCCCTGTTCACGATCTCCCACCATTGCAGGTTGCTGTGGTCCTCTGTCGGGAAATCCTGAAAAGCGGAGTGGGTCGCCGGCACCACGATTCCCGTTACATGTGGCGGACGCATCTTGAACCAGGAGGTGTTCCAGAACACCGGCGTGTAATACATCACCACTTCCTTCCCTTTTACCACCCGGCCGGCTGCGTTCATAAAAACTTTCCCCCCGCCGTTCAACACCGTTTCGGCCTTTGCATCGAGGGTATCGGTGTAATAAATATCCTCAGAGTTCAGTTCGGGCACCCGCGCCGGATACACCCAGAAATCCCAGTCGTTGGCCATCGTGGTGTTGTCGAGTTTTACTTCCAGCTTCAGCTGTGTGGCCTGCAGTATCCTAGCCAGGGAGATCTCAACTTTTCCCACCGGCAAACAGTTGCCGGTCTCATAGTTGCGGGCAGCAAACCGGCCTTTTGCCCATAGTTTTCCTTTCCCGTCTTTGACCGACCAGCTGATCGACTGGCCTTTTAAAGGAGCTTTCCCGAAATGATACAGCTCGATGTCTGCCTGGAAAGTTTCGGCATTGCTGTAAACGAATTTGGGGATCCGGCTCAGCGGAACGGTCGGCGCGCAAAAGCGGCTCCACTGTGCCGCGCTGATATAAGGCTTTTCTTCCCACAAGGCGTTCATCACGCCCACAAGTGCCGTGCCCTGGCCGGGAAAATCCTGTAGACCCAGCAACTGGAAACCGGCGAGCCCGGGCGTACGCAGGGCTTTCTCGATCTCTTCCTTATAGCACAGCGCCTGCAGCTTTCCGGAGGCCAGGAAAAATTCGCGGGACTGGCCGGCCATGCCATGATCTTTGAGGTCTTCCTGGAAAAGCTCGAAGTTGCGGGCGCGGGTGATGCCGGTGTATTTGGGGATCTCGGTAAAATCGGGGAACACGCACCACTGTCCCATCTCATGACTGATATACGGCACGTGAAAATTTTCTATGGCAGCCCGGTAGTCGGTACTGGTTTCGGGCGCCTGATTGGCCCAGTTCAATCCGCGCGCACCCGACTTGATCATATAATCGCTTTCCGGGTACAGCGGCCAGCTCATGGCCACGGACGCGCCGGTGTACACGCGGCGTTTGTCTTTCGCCTGCCAGTATTTTACAAACTCGCCGAGAAACTTTGCATGGTTGCGGCCGGCCGGCTCGTTGCCGCCCGACAGCATGCAGAAAGAAGGATGGTTGCCGTATAATTTCGCCATCCGGTTTGTTTCATCGTACAGGTACTGGTCGATGAACCGGCCATCACCCAAAGAAGTGCCATGGTTGGGCCAGGTCGGGCCTTCGGGCTGCAGGTAAAAACCGGCTTTGTCGGCAGCTGCGAATGCCGCTTCCGGCGGGCACCAGGAGTGAAAGCGCATGTGGTTCAATCCGTGCGCTTTCGCGATCGCAAACACACGCTGCCAGGCTGTTTCATCCATCGGCGCATAACCCGTCAGCGGAAACTCGCAGTTGTTCACGGTACCGCGCAGGAACACCGGCTTGCCGTTGACGGCCAGCCGCGTTCCCTGCACACCAATCTCCCGCATACCGAACTGTACTTCCCTGCGGGCCCCTTCCTGTCCCTTTATCATTGTACTGACAGCCAAATTGTACAGAATGGGCGAGAACTCATCCCACAGCTGCACCTTGTCGCCCATGGGCATACTGACCTTAAAAGTGTGCAGGCCTGTATCTGCGGTAAAGGGTTCATTCACGCCCGGCAACCGCTTTGCAGCCTGACTGCCCACCGTACCTGCCATCAGCTGCAGGTTGCCGGATACAGCGGCCCCGGAGCTGTTTTGCACCGAAATTTGTACAGACGCGCTTTTCTTCGCTATGTCAGGAAACACCTGCACCTCGCTGATAAAAATGAGTGGACCCGTTTGCAGAAGGATCTTTCCCACAATGCCGTTCCAATTGGTCTGCGTCTGGTCGGTGACGCTGTGCGAGTCGGGCCCTACGTTCTGATCGCGTATACTATTGCCGATCCTGATGGTGAGGGTATGCCGGCCGGGCGCCAGCTTTGCGGGCAGCTCGAACTCGTGCGGCGCTACCAGCGAATTGTTGGAGCCCACCTGCACCTCATCGATCCATACGGTGGTGAGCATGTGTGCGCGTTCAAGAAAAAGCCGGATGCGTTGATGCTGCCACCCGGCCGGGATGTCGATGTCTTTCTGGTACCAGGCCAGTCCTGCATAATGCTTGAGGGGCGTGAGCCAGAAAGGGATCTTCAGGTTGGCCGGCGTTCTGTATTTCGCCAGGGTCTTGCGGAAGAAAAAAGAGCTGTCGTAGATGCTCCCGGTCCATTTTGTCTGCAACGTGATGTCATCGCCCTTGCCGTTCTCCGTCATCGTGCCGGGCAGGTGCACCGTTTCCTCCAGCTTTCTGGCAAACCACTGTTCATTTATTCCCTTATCATCGCGGTCCTTCGCGAACCGCCAGGTGCCGGCCAGGGAGAGGGAAGCCTGCGACTGCGCCTGAACGACACAAAGCAGAAGAACACACAAACACACAAGTTGATTGATCGGGCGCATAACCAAAAGTATTAAGCCGAGAGGTTCCGGGGTGTGATTGGCGCAAAATAAATTCGGGTGGAAGGCAGAATGGAGAAGGAGGTCACTTATGAAGGCCTTTTCAGGAAGCTCGTCTTGCAAGGAAGTCGGGAAATGCAGAAGAGGAAGTTTCACCACCCCGTTGTTATCCTTGAGCTGGCGCAAACACGCAGTGACAAGGAAAGGAAAGCGCAACCCTAATGTATCCGCTTTTCCCTATACTCATTCGGCGACAGGCCCATTACCTTGCTGAACAGGCGGGAGAAATAGAACTGGTCTTCGATGCCCAGCTCGAAGGCGATCTCTTTGATGCGGAGGGTGGTGAAGAGCAGGTACTGGCAGGCCCTCTGCACTTTGAGGTGATTGAAATATTCGATCGGGGCGAAACCGGATGTCGGTCAAGTACAGCGTGCCCGTGATCTCGTTCTTTGCGCAAAGGGAAGAAAGTATCCTCCGCGGCACCACGATCGCCTTCTGTCCCTGAAACCCCTCTTTTTTCTGCTGTGCGGAAGCTGCCATACCTGCTGTTTGGGATCATAAAAAAATCCATAAAATTCAACATGTATAACCGCTCGCTGATCTTGGTGAAGCGGATGGGAAATGAAATATTTTCAGACATCATCAGCAGTTCACCGCATACGCCTTTCCTGTACGCGTTCGAGGTTGCCGAACCGGCATCCGCCGCCGAACTGGACCAAGGCAAAGCGCCTGCTTGCTGCACTACGGTTTCATCCCTGGGAAGGCAGTGAAGGAAAAGTGGTGGGACAGTACCTGATTTGTCACCTCGAGCTGGCTAAGCAGGCGCTTCACCAGGGCGATCATGCAACGGCGCTTCAGCTTCTTGCAGAAGCTGAGAACTATCCGCCCAACCTGGGCGAAGGCAAACTGTTCGGCACCCAGGAAAACGACCTCCATTACCTGAAAGGCATTGCACTGTAGCTGGCCGGGAACCCGCAGGAAGCCATTCACTATTTTACACGCGCCACCACCGGCATCAGCGAACCGGTGGGCGCCAGTCTGAACCAGCAATTGTTCGAAACGATGTCGATCGGCATTGCCAACCTGCTGTTCACGCTGGTTGCCATGGCGCTGGTAGACAGGGTAGGAAGACGGCCGCTCATGCTGCTGGGCTCCCTGGGACTATCCATTTTGTACATCGTGCTGGCGCTGGGCTGCTGAAGTCAGGCTCCGCGCCCGGAGTGGTTTCGGTGGTAGTGCTGCTGGCGATCGCCACCTTCGGCATGTCGCTGGCGCCGGTGACCTGGGTGCTGATATCCGAGATCTTTCCCACCGCATCCGGGGCGTGGCAACGTCGGTGGCGGTGGTGTCGCTGTGGGCTGCCTATTTCGTGCTGGTAATCACCTTCCCCATCCTGGCGGAAAAGCTGGGAACGTATGGGCCTTTCTACCTGTATGCAAGCATCTGCCTGCTGGGGTTCCTGTTTGTGCGAGCGAGGGTGAAGGAAACCAAGGGCCGTACGCTCGAAGAGCTCGAGCATTCGATCGCCGGGCATTGAGCCTCTTGTACGCCATGTCGGCAGAGGCTTACATTTAAATACAGAAACCGGTAAAGACGTGCCACGGTATAACCGGCTCACCGTATATTTAAACATCCAAGAATCAGATGCCGGCACTGTGAACCATTCTCTGCGCATCGTTGTTCACAAAGGACTTTCTCACGCATCCTATCTTTGTCTTTAACCTTGCTTGTCATGAAAAATCTTTGTTGCCTCCTGCTTCTGTTTGCAGTCGTGTACAAACTTACCGCCCAGGCGCCGACCATCCGGCGCATCGATCCCACCAACTGGTGGGTGGGCATGAAGAACCCGCACCTGCAGCTGCTTGTGTATGGGCCGCAGGCAGGCACCCTCTCCTACTCCATCACTTATCCCGGCGTAACCCTGAACAAGACCAGCAAGGTGGAAAACCCGAACTATGCATTCCTCGACCTCACCGTTGCCGCAGGAACAAAAGCCGGCACATTCAAAGTGGTTGGCAAGCAGGGCAGCCAGACGGTGACCCGCGACTATGAACTGAAAAACAGGACCCCGGAGCCCAAAGGGACCGGCGTGCGATCGTCTGACCTGATCTACCTGATCGTGCCCGACCGCTTTTCAAACGGCGATCCCTCGAACGATAAATTTTCAGACATGGCCGATACGGCCGCCGATCCTAAAAACCCATATCTCCGCCATGGGGGCGACTTTGCAGGCATCGTCAATCACCTTGATTATCTGAAGGAGCTTGGCGTGACAGCCCTCTGGCTCACACCGCTGATCGAAAACGACGAAACCCTGAAAGAAGAAGGTCCTAACCGGATGCAGTCGGGCTACCACGGTTACCATTTTACCGACCATTACAAAATCGACCGGCGCTTTGGCGGGAACGACGCATATGTACAGTTCGCTAAAACAGTGCACGAACAGGGCATGAAACTGGTGCAGGATGCCGTATACAACCACATCAGCAACGATCACTGGCTCTTTAAAGATCCGCCCTCGAAGGACTGGTTCAACAACTGGCCTACATTCACCGGCAGCTCGCACAAAGAGCAGGCCCTGTATGACCCCTACGGCAGCGAGTCCGACAAAAAATTGCTGTCCGATGGCTGGTTCACCACCTTCCTGCCCGACCTCAACCAGCGCAATCCCTACCTGGCCAATTACCTGATCCAGCATGCCATCTGGTCGACCGAAACTTTCAGCGTGGATGCATGGCGGATAGACACCTACAAGTACAACGACCAGGCATTCATGAACCGCTGCAACCAGGCGCTGCTCACCGAATATCCACGCATCCACCTGTTCGGCGAGTCTACGGCCGGTACGCCGCTGGCACTGTCTTACTTTGTGCGGAGCAAGGTGGATTTTCCGTTCAAATGCAACCTGCCGGGCAGTCTCGACTTCCCCCTGAACTATGCCATCAACGACGCGCTGAAACAGAATTTTGCCTGGGATGAAGGTGTCAGCCGGCTGTACCAGACCCTTTCGCAGGACGTGGTGTACGCCGACCCGATGAAGATGGTTACCTCGCTCGACAACCACGATATGGACCGGTACCTGTCGGTGATCGGGGAAGATTTCGACAAGTTCAAAATGGGTATCACCTGGCTGCTCACCCTGCGGGGGATCCCATCATGGTATTATGGTACCGAGATCATGATGAAGAATTTTAAAGACCCCTCCGATGCCGAAGTGCGGCAGGATTTTCCGGGCGGGTTTCCGGGCAACGCCGTCAGCAAGTTCACGGCGGCTGGTCGCAGCCAGCGCGAGAACGAGGCTTTCGATTATGTAAAGAAGCTGGCCAATTACCGCAAAGCCACGCCGGCCCTGAGTTCCGGAAAGATGATGCAGTATGTGCCACAGGATGGCATCTATGTTTATTTCCGGTACGATGCTGCCAAAACCATCATGATCGTATCCAATTCAATGGAAAAAGAAATGACGTTGGCGACCGCCCGTTTCTCTGAACGCATGCAGGGGTTCACATCCGCGCGCAATATTGAAACCGGAGAAAAGCTCGGCGGCCTTTCCTCCCTGAAGCTGCCACCCAAAACCGCCTGGGTGCTTGAACTGATGAAATAAGTTGCAATAGTGCGCAATTTCGGGTAATGCCCTGCCAGGCAGCGCTATCTTTACCGAGCCTAATGCTCCCGTATGAATGCAAAATCCCTTCTTCGGATATTGATCCCCGTGATCCTGCTGCTGGTCTCCTGCCAGAAGGATTTCAGGGATTCGCTGCCCGGCAGAACGGTGGCCCCGGTGCAACCGCCGGCAGCCGCAAAAGGCAACCTGGTCAGGATGCAGCAGGGCGCAGGCACCGGCTCCGAACGCACATACCTCCTGACCTACGATTCGTTGAACCGGATCAGGTCGGTCACAGACAGCGCACATCATGATACGCTGAACGCCGGCTACAACGCCGCCGGCAAGCTCATGACCATAACAGGAAAATTCAGTTCCAGTGCAAGTCCTCACGCATCTTTTACATACGGCGCCGGCGGCCTCCTCATGCAGGTCGACTACACCATTGCGGGCACCGATCAGCGGCTGGTCTTCGAATACAATGGCACGGCGATCAGCAAAAAAAGTTATTACACGGCGGCCAACCAGTTGGGCCAGTTCCAGCTGTTCGACTATTTTATTTACACCGTCAGCGGAGGAAATATCACCCGCATCGAAGAATTCAATTCGGTGAACCAGCTTGTAAATGAGAAGCTACTTACCTATGGCGCGGAAGGAAATCCGTTCCGTGATTTCAGCCTGTTCAATTTTGCGAACAACCTGAGCGCCGAAGACATCATGAATTCGGAGGTCTATTTCTGTACGAACGTGTTAACGGGTTTCAACAGCAGTTCACAGATGCAGACGCTCACCAACAGCTTCACCCGCCAAAAGCCTGCCCGCATCGCAGTCAGTTACAAAGACCCGTTCACCAGTTACCAGCTTACGTGGTTGTTTGAGTACAATTAGAAACGCGCTGCACCGGAGCCATTGTCTGAACCATGATTCTAAACCCGACACGCCAACCACTTTTCAGCTAAAAAGGCACCATCATCTTCATGCTCACATTCCTGCCCATATTGTAAATACCCGATGACTGCCCGGCCTGCCGGATATAATATTCCAGGTACTTCAGCCGGCTGAGGTTCGACTGGTACGTGTTGTTGAACAGGCTGGCCCACAGCGAAGCATCGGCGGTATGGATATCGGCGCCGATGTCTTCCTGCAGACTGAACTCTGTGGAACAGATCGATCACCCCGCCTGGAACTTGCCGTAAAAACCCAGGATGTCAAAGTATAGCTTTTGTTCTTTTATTGGCAGGATGCCTGTTTATCTTCCGGTTATGTATAAACGATGTTTCATGTTCCGCCAGGAACATTTGATGGGTATACAGATTCACGACCGTTAAGCATTCCATCGGAACGCTGTAGTGTGCAAGGTTCGCTAACATCATTCAGGTTAAGAAGACAGATGCCGGAAAATGCATTTTTCAAAATCAATCTCCTTTCAACCGATCACGCTTTGTCCACCGCGGATCTGACAAGCCCCTGCATGGTCGCTTCCAGTTCCTGTGCCTTCGCAAGCAGCTTTTTGTCTCTGATGTAGGGAAGAAGATCGATGGGCGGGTTGACCAGGTTTTTTTTAAATACCTGGTTGAACGGAATGAACCTGAGTGTGAATTTCCACACATCGGTAAGGTGCGCAAACACCGGTTTGTCGGACGTGGTAAGTTCTCGGTAATCGACCGCGGAGTATCGGGAAGGATCGATCAGCTTTACATGTTCGAGGATCTCTTCGTTGTAGGCGATCCATACCCTGATATATTGCTCGGTATGGTCTTTATACAGCCGCCGCTTTCTCACATGCCGGCGGAACAGCTTCCAGACCACGCCGGAGAACCAGCTGCGGTCGACATATTTTTTTTCGGCCGACCGGTAGATCCTGCTGACCAGGGAATTGACGACGGAAGCAAAATCGCGGATGATGATCAGGTAAAAGGCTTCCGGCAGCAGCTCGCGGTAAATCTCAAGGAACAGGCAGGTGCGCGGGTCTTTCCATCCCCATTCTTCATGTTCTACATTCTTTGCCGCCACCAGGCCGCGCAGCTTCTGCCATGCCTCTTCCTTCATCGCATATACAGCCGTCTCTACCAGTCCGCTGTCCGCAATGCGGTGACTCTTGAGCACATCGCTGTGAAACTCCATGAAATCAAGGTCTTCAAAATGCCCTTCGGCATTGCCCACCAGCGCTCCCAGCAGGCGGTCGCCCACCGGCAGTCCGCAGCGGCTCAGCCACTGCGTGATCATGGAAGTTCCGGAACGGTGCATGCCCGTAATGACCAGGATTTTATTTTTCATGTAGATCGGCAGATAAGGATGCAGCCGACGGCTGGTCGGCCTGCGGCAGGTTTTGAACAATGAAAGAGGCGAACTGACCGATGCTTTCGGGCAGGGTACAGGCGCCCGTATGGATGATCAGGTCGGCATTATCAGGCACTTCGAAGGGGTCGTTCACTCCCGTCAGGTTGGTGATCTTTTCGGGGTGGCCTTCCGGCAGCAGGGCGCGTTTGTACAATCCCTTGGTGTCGCGGCTGATCAGCACCTCGAGCGGGCATTCGATGTATACGGTGAACACGTTGGGATAGGTGGTTTTGAGCTCGTTCCTGAGCGACTGATAAGGATTGATGGCGCTGATGATGGCCACGATGCCATGCGCGGAGAACTTGCTGGCCAGCAGCGCCAGCCGCCGGATGTTTTCGAGCCGGTCTTCCCGCGAAAAGCCAAGATCGCGGCAGAAATTTTTACGGTATTCGTCACCGTCGATGACCTCCACTTTCACGCCCATCTCGATCAATCTCTTCCGCACATTTGCAGTCAGTGTTGTTTTCCCTGCCCCCGATAATCCGCAAAGCTGAACGACCATACAAGTAGTTTACATTTAACGCCACCAGGTGTGAAACGAGCGGCACCGGACAGCAGCCTGTTTAAGTTTCGAAGGTAAAGTTTATAAGGAATCCGGTGAGTGTATTCTTTACTTCTCTTCCGGGCAGATACCTATTCAGGCACCATCCGTTCAGCCAGCCGCCGGAATAACAAACGCTTAACCAGCCTGCTTTTACACCTGTTTATCACCTCCCGGTAAGGATTTGCCTGTATGTTTGCTTTTAACAAAATAACCTGCTGTTTTCTCCCAACCATAATGATCAAATTTGCGTTAGATCCAAGTGTTCAATCCGACGTTCACGATAAGGCCCTGACTGCTGAAAATGTTCTGTCCGGACATTTCTGCTTTCTATCTGAACCGGCATCCGGGTACCGCCGGATGTTCATTTTTTTTGCAAAAGCGCGATAACATACATGAGTTATAGAACCCTGTTCAGCCTTGTTCTGTTAGTAACCTGTTCAGGCAGCCTGTTTGCACAGTCGGCCGAGCGGATCGTGGAAGAGAAATGCGCCACCATGCAGCGGCTTGAAACAAGGCTCAACCGCGATCCCGCCCTGCGCGCGAAATTTGAAGAAGAGCGCAACCGGTTCAACCGGCTTGTGAAGGCAAGAAGCGCTGCCGCGGCAAACCAGGGCAGCCGGACCGCCGCCATCTATACCATCCCGGTGGTTTTTCATATTGTATTGCCAAACCCCGCCTTCGTCACCGATGCGCAGATACAGGCGCAGCTCGATACGCTCAACAGGGACTATGCAGGCACCAACGGCGATACCGTCCGCGTCCCTTCTTATTTCAAATCGGTGTTTGGCAATTCGGGCATCCGGTTCTGTCTTGCACAACGCACGCCCAGCGGCGATTACAGTGCGGGCATCGAACGCACCACCACCACCAGGTCTTCTTTCAGCAGTTCCGATGAGGCTGTAAAACATGCTTCTACCGGCGGTGCGGATAGCTGGAACAGCAACAACTACTTAAATGTATGGATCTGCCCGCTGAGTAACAGCGTGCTTGGATATGCCACTTTTCCGCAGGATGGCAGCGAAAGCGAACAAGGGGTCGTAATTGACTACCGTTCTCTGCCGGGTGGCTCCTCGACCGGCTACAATGGCGGCAAAACGCTTACCCACGAAAGCGGACATTATTTCAACCTCTATCATATCTGGGGCGACGACGATGGCGCCTGTACCGGCACCGATTATGTAGATGACACGCCCAACCAGGCCAATTCAACCAGCGGCTGCTTCACCGGCATCAGAACCGACAACTGCACCACCAGCGGCAACGGCATCATGTACCAGAATTACATGGATTACAGCAGTGATGCCTGTCTGGTCATGTTCACCGTTCAGCAGGTATCGCGGATGGAAAGCGCGCTGTCTCTTTACCGGTCGTCGCTGCTGCTTTCAAACGGCTGTCTGCCGGTGGTGCTGTTTAGTTTCGACGCCCAGATCCTTTCCATATCGCAGCCCGCACAACGCCTGTGCAGTTCAGCCTTTACGCCTGTTATCACCATCCGCAACAAAGGCGCGCAAACGCTGACCTCCCTGCTCATCACCGTAAAGATCGACAGCGCGGTCGTTTCAACCGTCAACTGGACGGGCTCCCTGGCCCGCACCGCCAGCCAGGCCATCACCCTGGGCAGCATCACCAGCGCCCCCGGCAACCATGTGGTCTCTTTCACTGTTTCGCAGCCAAACGGCAGTACCGATGAAGATGCCTCCAACAACATCCTCGCAACCGGCTACCAGTATTACACACCCGTAGCCAGCGTCAGTGAAGGATTCGAGAATACAAGTTATCCGCCGCAGGGGTGGGATATTGTCAATCCCGACAACGGCATCACCTGGCAGCGTGTTACCGGCATTGCAAAAACAGGCAACGCCAGCGTGAAGATGGACAACCTCAACAACAGTTCCATCGGCCAGAAAGACGACCTGCGCATGCCTACGCTGGCGATCGCAGCCGGCGTCGATACGGCCTATCTCTCGTTTCAGGTAGCGGCCGCAACCTATACCGGCACTTCGGTCACCAACAATGTGTGGGATACTTTGGAAGTGCTCGCCAGCGTCGATTGCGGGGCCACCTACACCTCTCTGTATAAAAAATGGGGCAGTTCGCTGGTTACGCGCACGGCGGCCACTACCACCGCTTTCGTGCCTGCAGCATCCGAATGGCGAAAAGATTCTATAAACCTGTCAAACTACATCGGCACGTCGAACCTGCTCCTTGCCTTCCGCAATACGAGCGGCTACGAAAATAATATCTATCTGGACGATATAAATTTCCGCACCATCACCGTCAATCCCAACCTCAAAGCAAGAGGATTTCTCGTTTCACCCAACCCTACCACAGGCACCATCGCGGTGCAGTTCTATCCGCAGCCGGTGAACCTGAAGGCGATCCAGCTTTACAGCATCACCGGGCAGAAACTGACGGAGCTTGTTACCGGCGGCGGAACAAGGAATTACTACACTTTTAACCTGGGAAATTACGCCAGCGGCACCTACATTATACGGGCCGTCTTCAGCGACATGGTCATTGTAAGAAAGATCATCAGGCTGTAAAAAAACGTTTTTTAAAGATTGAGATTCAGCAGGGAGAAGAGGCTGCTGCGGTAGTTATCGCTCACCGGCATGGTAACCGTGCCGATGGTGACCGATTTGCGAGTGATGGTATTGAGCTTGTTGAGCGCGATGATGTAGGAACGGTGGATGCGGATAAACTGCTGTGCAGGCAGCAGCTCTTCAAAGTACTTCAGGTTACGCAGGATCAGCAGAGGCTTGGGATTGCCTTCCAGATAGATCTTCGTATAGTCTTTCAATCCTTCCAGGTAAACAATGTCGTTGTAAAAAACCTTCAGGATCTTGTGTGATGCGTTGATGAAAAAGAACTCCTTGTTGCTGCTGTGACTTCCCTTGCTGTTCTTGTATTCGATATAATCTTTCGCCCTGTTCACGGCGTTCATAAAGCGGTCGATGGCGATCGGCTTCACGAGGTAATCGATGGCGTTGAGTTCAAATCCTTTCAGGGCGTATTCGCTGTATGCGGTGGTGAAGATCACTTCCGGCTTTCTGGTGAGGGAGCGGTAAAAATCTATACCGGAGATCGCCGGCATGTTCACATCCAGAAAAAGCAGGTCGATGTTGGTCTGGTCGAGCAGGGGAAGCGCCTGGAAGGGCTGGTCGCAGCGGCCGGCCATTTTCAGAAAAGGGATATGGCTGATATAGTCTTCGAGCAGGTCAAGCGCCAGCGGTTCATCATCAATGATCAGGCAGTTAATCACAATTCACGTAGTTTATTTGAAAGGCAAGACTATTTGCAGCAGCGAAAAGGTGAAGGACCATTGCCAAAAGTAATAAAAGGGCAGCTTACCGCCACTGTTCATTCGTTAACGATAAGTAAAAACAGGCAATCGCGTATCCCGGTGTACGCTTGCCACGGAAGTGTGTACCTACGCGGACAGGCTAAAAAAACAAAACGGCGGAGCCAGTCGCCCCGCCGTTTTGTTCAGCAGCATACACACACTGTTCTGCCTGCTAGTTACCCGTTACCAGGTCTGCGTCCGGGTGAAATTCCATCATGTTATCGTAGGAAAGGGTTCCGCTGCGGCCTGTCAGCACAAAACCCCGGTTCGAAAGGGTGAAAGCGATTCCGCCGGTGCGGGCACTCCCTTCGAAAGCGGTCTTGGCGGTCCATACATCACCGGTGGGATTGTACTCCCAGGTAGCGTTGAGGAGGGAACCGTTCTCGCCGGTTGTAATATATGCCTTGTTGTTCATCACGAATGCAACTGCATTGTAACGCTGGATGTTGGTGTAGGTATCATCGAAAGCGCTGTCTGTGGCGGCGGAGATCTTTCTTTTCTGCGTCCAGGTATCGGAGCCTGCGTCGTACATCCAGAGGTCGTTGATGGAAGCGCCGTTGTTGTTACCGGAGCAAACATAGGCTTTGTCGTTGATCACAAAGGTCATGGCCGCAGAACGTTTTGTACCGCCCAGGCTCGCCTTCTGCGTCCAGGTATCGTTGGTGGCGTTGTACTGCCACAGATCTTTTAAATAGTTGCCGTCGAAACCTGCGCAGACGTATCCGTAGTTGCCTACGCTGAATGCCATCGCATCATAACGGGCAGAGCCGGGGAAGGGAGATTTCTTGGTCCACTTGTCGGTGGCAGGATCGTACTCATACATGTCGTTGAGGTTGTTGATACCGTCGTTGCCGGTGCCTACATACCCTTTTCCGTTCACCACGAATGCCACGGCCGAACTTCTGGCCACACCCGGGAAGGAAGCTTTTTGTTTCCAGTATTTAAGGGTGACATCATATTCCCACAGATCAGCAAAGCGCTCTGTTTGAGAGGAACCGGTTGTAAGGTAGGTTTTGGTGCCAATGGTGAATGTGACCGCTTCGCTGCGGGCATTGCCGTCAAAGTCTGAACTGGTTACCCAGTCGCCGATCACAGTGGTCGCAGAGTCCTTATGGCAACCGGCCAGCAGCAGAACCGAAAGTCCCAATATAGACGCATTCAATAGAAAAGATCTGTACATGCTCGTATAATTTTCGGCTAAAATATCTGCAAGCCTTTCAAAAAGGGTCCTAAAATAGACAAACTTCGGCTGTTAATAGACAGAATGCCCATCTGCACCCACCAATAGAAATCCGGGGCTGAAAACAGGGCCGATTCTAAAACAGGATTGTTCATATAGACAGAACGGCTGTTCGTAGATAAATCGGCGTAATTGATCTACTATAACAACTTATGATACCGCGTGCGGAATATTTTGCACCGAAATAGTACTAAACCACTATTCTCCGTGATGATCAGAAAAGTCCTTTTAGCCCTTCTCTCAGTAACTGTAATTTCCTTCTCGTCCTGTTACAAGAAAGATATACAGTTCGGTTCCAGCCTGGGGGAAACCTTTATCAACCTTTCCAATGTAGATACGGTCGCAGTTTCGATGTCTACGGTGATCCTGGATTCCTTTCCAACCAACAACCCTTCCACCCTGCTGATCGGAAACTGCAGGGATCCCTACCTAGGATTCATTACCGCCAAACCGTTCTTCCAGCTTGCGCTTCCCACAGATGTTACCCTCGAAACCAATGCGGTATACGATTCACTGTCGTTTATCGTGAAACCCAACGGATATTATTTCGGCGATACCACCCGATCGCACACCCTCCAGGTGAACGAGCTCGATCAGGTACTGTATTATACGTACGGAACCCAGCTGTTCAACACCAGCAGCTTCGCTACCAAGGCCACACCGCTGGGCAGCAAGACACTCCGGCTTATTCCGTCGAGGGATTCTATACAGATCCGCCTGAGCGACGCCAAGGGGCAGGAATTATTCAATAAACTGAAGACCAGCGCCACCGAAATTACCAGCGCCACCGAATTCCTGAACTATTTCAAGGGCATCTCGCTTTCGATGGGCCCGAACGATTCGTCGCTGATCTATGGCGTGAATACGATCGCCGATTCCCTGAAGATGCGCTTGTACTATCATATCACGTTCCCTTACCCTACCAGCCGCTACAAGGATTTCGCGGTCAGCAAAAACGACCTGGCCTTCAACCAGCTGATCACCAACCGGAAAGGCACCCAGCTGCAGACCAGCGGCACCACGGGCATCACCGGGCTCACGGAATATCCTTCCACTTCTACCGGCAACCAGTCGTTCTTTCAGTCGGGCGCCGGCGTATTGCTGAAACTCACGTTCCCTTCTTTGCGGAACATTCTGCAGCTGAGCAATACGGTAAAACTGATCAATGCCACCCTCAATCTCCGCGTGCCGGCCGCTACGTATGATGCTTACAAGTTCAAGCTGCCAGCACCGCTTTACCTGGCCCATACCGACGCTTCCAACAGCCTAGGCGCCGAACTGTCCAATGTTACCGGTACCGGTCTTTTAACAAGCTACCCGCAGGTAGACTATATCTACAACACGACGGCGACTTACTCATTCGACGTAACCACTTCGGTAACCACCCTGCTGAACACCGCAGGAAGCAGCGCGAGCGGTTTTTACGTTTTACAGACCAACCCCGGCACCCTGAGTACCATCAACAGGCTCATCGCCAACGATTCGAAACACGGCACCACGAGCTCGCAACTGATCCTGTATGTACTCACCGTCAAAAACAATTAATATGAATCTTGTTACCAGAATAATTCTTTCGGTCATTGTTCTTACGGGTGCCGAAAGGGCGGCAGCCCAGCAGATGAGTACTCCCTATTCGGTGTATGGCATCGGTGACCTCGATCACCGCATCTACAACCACAACAGCGGGATGGGATATACCGGCATCGCCCTGAAGAGTTCCATTTTCTCTTCGGGCAACAACCCGGCGTCTCCGGCAGGCATGCAGAAAAGCTTCCTCTCGATGGACCTGAGCGCAGCCGGCCGCTTCGTGACCTATAGCGGCGATGCCATCAACTCGAACAACAGCAGCAACCGCGACCTCACGATCAAGAACCTTTCGATCGGCGTTAAAGCCGCTTCATTCTGGGCCAGCGGCATTGGTTTTAAACAGTTAAGCAGCGTCAACTATTCGTTCACAAACACCAAATCCATCCAGGGAGCCAACGGCAGCTACGCCGTGAACTACAGCGGCGACGGCGGACTCAACGCGTTCTACTGGAACAACGCTTTCAACCTGGGAAAACATTTTGTGATCGGGGTCACCTCTTCTTATGTAACCGGCTCCATCAACCAGACCGCTTCGCTCACCGCCGCTACCGATACCGCCATTTCCGGTAAAAGACAGGATTCGTACGGGCATTTACGGTTTGAAACCGGCGCCATCTATTCGGGTAACATCGGCAAAAAATGGAGTCTTTCCCTGGGTGCAACCTATGCGAACCAGACCAACATGTCGTCGGAAAGAACGCTTAGCCTGACAGACAATACCACCAACCTGCTCACGCAAAGCACGATGAACTTCTCGAAGTTCTCGCTGCCGGCCATGTATGGAGCTGGCATCTCGCTGAGCAATAAACGGGGACAAACCTTCGCTGTGGATTATTCGTACCAGGACTGGTCTTCGCTGAATATTTACGGCGATGGCTACCGCCTGGTGGGCAGTCACCGGATATCGGCCGGTGCTGAATTTGCCCGCTATAAAGTGGACCAGTTCGGCCGGAACGCGCAGAAAAGATCCTTTCAGTTCGGTGCTTACGTGAACAATTCCTATCTCCAGATAGGGAGTCATCAGATCGACGAGTACGGGTTTACCGCCGGCTTCAGTCATTCGCTCCGCAACGGGATGCTGTACACGATCTCCGGTGAAGGTGGCGTAAGGGGCACTACCGCTGACGGACTTATCAAGGAAAATTTCTTTCAGGTAACTTTTAACCTGTCGCTCCGCGAGTTCCTGCTGAGCAGGTTACCAAAATATAATTAACCCCGTAAACTCCGGCTACCGCCGGTTTTCCATGATCCATCCATCTACCTTGCATTCATGAAAATGGCCGGATACAATTACAAGTGGATCACTTTCCTGATGCATGCAGCTTTCTGGCTGCTGCTGTTCCTGTTTCCCTACCTGTTGCAGCCTTCCTTTGAAAAGGTACCCATGAACGCTCCCAAACCACCGGAGCATTTTCTGTTCAGCCTCTTCTATACCATCAAATTCGCTTTCTGGATCCTGCTGTTCTATCTCAACGCATATTTCCTGGTTCCGCAGTTCCTGTATAAAAAAAGAAAGATCGCCTATACCATCTCGCTGCTGGTAGTGCTGCTCAGTCTCAGCCTGATCGAGCTGATCTATTTCTCTTTTGCCGGCGTTCCTGCGCTGCTGCGGGTAGATGGATTCATCATGTTCAACCTGTTTCCTTTTCTCTTCACGCTGGTGTGCAGCACCGCCTACCAGATGTACCTCGACCGGAGGGACGCCGACAAAAAGCAAAAGGAAAAAGAGAACGAGCATCTCAAAACCGAATTGTCGTTTCTGCGGTCGCAGATGAGTCCGCATTTTATGTTCAACGTGCTGAACAACATGGTATCGCTGGCGCGGAAGAAATCGGATTTGCTGGAACCTTCGCTCATGAAGCTGTCGTACCTGATGCGGTACTTCCTGTATGAAAGCGATGAGGAAAAAGTTTCGCTGGGCAAAGAGATGGAATACCTGCAGAGCTACATCGACCTGCAGGAGCAGCGGTTTGGAAAAAACCTGTCGCTGACGGTTTCGATGCACCGCGACAATGACTACCTGATCGCGCCCATGCTGCTGATCCCCTTTGTGGAGAACGCGTTCAAACATGGCGTGGGCATGGTCACCAACGCCATGATCAACGTATCGCTGGAAGCCCGCAACAGCGTACTCAGTTTCCAGGTGGCCAACCGCTATGCCAACGGCGCCGAAAAAACAAAAGACAAGACCGCCGGCATCGGCCTGCCCAACATCCAGCGCCGCCTCGACCTGCTCTACAGCCAGGAGCATACCCTCCAGATCACCCGCACCGACGGCTGGTTCAAAGCCTCGCTTGAACTGCACCTGATCTAGGGTCTTCTTTTTTGTGCCCAAAAAAGAAGCAAAAAAGGCTTGGCTTTTGAAATGGGGCTAAAATTTACTGCATTGCGCGGGCAACGGACATGCCATCATTCGGCAGTAGTAGGGGTATGGCCTTTGCATGAAGAAGCAGTGGAATAAAGCCGTGCGTGTCCGTTGCACCAAATAGCCGCCTGCGGCAGGCCATTTGGTCTCGCTCCATTCCGTAAATATCTTCACGCCCCATTTCAAAGGCCGGGGGTAGAAGAGAGGAAAAGAATAAGAAGGGAAGAAGGCTGCCGCGGGGCCGTGAGGCAGCCATTGCACCTTCAACCACCTCGGTCACCAGCACCTCCAAAACACTTGCCATCCTCGCCAGGCGCAAACACGCCCTTACACGCACAACCTCTTGCTGCGCCTGAGCGGGGAATCGCTGTCTTTTGTAGGCCTGCATCAGGCAAAAAGAAGAAGCCAAAACAAGAAGCTGCACCATCCCGCCTCTTCCTTCAAACCCTATATGTGTTCGATGCTTACATTTACAGTATGATACAACGCGCTGAACTCCGCCTGGGTAATCTTGTAAGCTGCGACGGGAACATCTATACGGTCGTTTCCCTTTCTCACACAAGCATGGAAGTAAAGATATCCGGCGACGCCGGCAATCCGGACTGCGACTACCTCAGCTTTGAACCTGTTGCACTGAACGCAGAATGGATGAAGCAATTCTCCGGCGACGACAAAGGGTATCTGATCATCTCCGAAATGGAACGCGAATCACCCAGCAGCAATATCAGGATCCTTTCAACCGTAGAAGGTTTTCTGCATGCAGACGGCTTTCTCCGGGTATGCGCATACGAATACGAACGATACCCCGACGGCTCTTCCCTCGTGCCCGACGATGTGATTACATTAGGATACAAACACATCCGGTATGTACACCAGCTGCAGAACCTTTATCACCTGCTCACCGGTAAAGAGCTGGCAGTGAAATAAACAGGTCTTATATTTCCACTTCGCTGTGCTGTTCCGGGATGCTTACCTGCTTGAACTGCTTCATAACAAGCCGCTGCTGGAACTGCTCCTGCACCTTGTACTCACCATGCACCAGGAACAACTGGCGCACTTTCTTCTGATCCTGGCAGGCGATGAAATGCTCCAGGTCGTTGTAATCGCCGTGTGCACTCAGTCCGGGCAGTACCACCACGTCGGCCCGCACATCGCAGCTGTCGCCCAGGATGTACACGCCTTTCTTCCCTGCGGCAAGTTCGCCGCCGAGCGACTGTG
Source organism: Chitinophagaceae bacterium (assembly GCA_965200945.1). Lineage (GTDB taxonomy): Bacteria > Bacteroidota > Bacteroidia > Chitinophagales > Chitinophagaceae > JADCRZ01. Next base: position 5,028,812 of record OZ241749.1, on the reverse strand, counting down.
GCTCGCAGTAGCCCACGATCATGATCGTGTTTGAAATGGATTCTATGCAGCTTCTTATGTGAAACCGGATGCGGCCTGCTTCCGCCATCCCGCTGGCGGCAATTACCACAATGTGCGGTGACCCATGCCCTGGAACATACCGCAATCAAGCAGGTAACGGTCACCGGTCTTCAGGGTCAGTAAATGCTTGGAACCGGTAACGGTTCTTGCAGCTCCATGAAATGCGATTTTCATTTGTCGGGTTTAAATTATTTGCTGTAACAATGTAAAATTTATACCAGCCGTTTGCTGATGGTGGCAGGAGCGGTAAGACGAGTAAACCAGGGGATAGGGAGGCTGTGGCGGGCCTATGCAGTTCTTGCCCTGAACGACCAGGTGATAAGGAACTCTGCAATAATTTCCCCGTCGCGGTTACGGCCGGTGGAAGTGGCCTGAACAGTACCAGGTTGCCCGCTGCTCACAGCCGCCGCAATGGCATTCCTGAATTTGGCGCCATCGGTGCAGATAAAAAAACTGGGACCCGTCGCTTTCTTCATAAACTTCGCTTCCATGCCGGTAACGAGGATGGAAACGGAAGGCCGGCTTTTGTAGGTATGCGCCATTGCCAGCGCGCCGGTACTGAGTTCGGCAGCCATGGCCAGGCAGGCAAAGTAGGTAGACCGGAAAGGGTTCTGCGTAAACCAGCGGAAAGGCACTTTCACGGTACAGGCCTCTTCGCTCATATCGGTTATGCGCACCCCGGCAAAGAAAGCGCTGGGCAGTTTGATGAGAAGAAAGAACCGGAACTTTACCCGGTCGCCGGCAAGACGGATAAAGGCTTCTGTTTGGGCCTGCATCATGGTCAGTGTTTTATGTAGGAACCGGGATCGAGGGCGCTCCGGTTCCAGCTGGCAAGAAATTCCACTACTTTTCTTTTGTTATAACTTTTTCCCTGTTCAAGATAAGAAGAGTTCTGTGTATGCAGGCGGTTCCCGTTCTCGTCGAGCACAATAAACACCGGGAAGCCGAACCGCTGGGGGAACCCGTATTTCGCCAGTATGGCGCCATTCTGGTTCTCCTGACTGTAATTCAGGTGGTAAAGCACGTAGTCGGCCGACAGCAAAGAATCTACCTGCGGATCGGAAAGCATAAACCGGTTGAACTCAAGACACCACACGCACCAGTTGCCGCCGGCCATCAGCAGTACGTATTTCTTTGCCGCTCTGGCCTGCTTCACGGCAGTGGCAATATCTGTGAGGGCATTGGCGGATGGATTATATAATTTGGGTGCGGTAGTCTGCGCCCGCAACGGCCCGCAGGCAGCAAAGAAGATCAGGCTTGAAAATATATACCTGGAGAGCCGGTGATGCATGGATGCGCTTTTGACAAAGATACAACAGCCGTCATGTTGCGCTTGTTCAGAGCCGCAGCGCATAAAAAAAGCCGTGTAAAAAACACGGCTTTTGGAAAAGGGATCAAAGGTAAGTCTATACAATAAAAGGTTTTACGATGGCCAGCACCTGGTCCTTGGTCAGGCCTTCATCAAACGCTTCACTGGCAGCATTGCTGGATGTGCCCATGCTGTTGATGTTGGTGATCTGTATGGTTGCCTGGGTGGTGTTCTCTTCCCCGTCGTAGCTGGCCTGCACGGCGGTGTTTGCAATGCCGCTGTTTTTAAGGGTGATCCAGGGCTTTACGTCGCCGAAATTGTTTGCCTTGCGCATCTGCCTGATATGCGATGCATGGCGCGCTTCCACCGAATGGATGTTGAGCGCAGCGGTGAGCAGATCGCCTCCCTTTACCAGTTCGGCAGCCCTTCCCTTGTAAGCCCTCACGCCGGTGTCTTCAAATGTCTGCGCTACGGCAAGGAAGGTATCATAGCTGGTGAAAACGGTTGGGAAGGTTCCCTTTGCGGTGAAATCGAAGGTGGGTTTGGCAACAGGTGTGCCGCTCGCACCTTTGATTGCCGCCGTTAAAAAGGCCACATGCGCCGTTTCGTGCGCGCTGATGGTGCCGATGGCATTGGCCGGGGCACCGGCAGGAACCAGTGTTGTACCCACAGCAATACCTGCTTTATAGAATTCCGATTCGAGATATTCCAGCGTAAGCGCATAGTTAAGGATATCAACCGGCGTGTCAGCAACGTTTCTTGTGCCTGCATAAGCTTTCTGGAACATGGAGCCCAGCGCGAGGGGCAGGGCAGCCAGCGAAAGGGAACGGCCGATGCCTGCAAAGCGCTGCATGGCCTTTCTGCGGGTATCCATTCTCTGGTAAACTTCAGGATCCGATTGCTCCAGTACGCCGAATATGTGATGCAAATTCATAAGGATAAAGTTTAAGAAGTGGGAAGATTGCTTGCGTTGATCTTTGTTTTGAGATAGGTAGCAGCGATGCCGAGCACTTCGGAAGGCATCCGGCTTTTGTCGAGCCCGTTGGCGTCGATCACCGTGCCGTCAGCGAAAGTTCCGTTGCTGATCAGGTCACGGATATACGCGGCATGCCGGGCTTCCACAGACACGATCTTTCCTGCCAGCACGAGATAATCGGGCGATGTGATGAGTCTGCCGGCGCCGTTGTAAGCCGACACTCCGAGGTCTTCGAATGCCTTGGCGGTGGCCAGCACGCTGTCGCGGCTTCCAAAGTTGATGGTGCTGAAATCCACTTCCAGTGCGGGAATGGCATTGGCAGCGCTCAACGCATTCTTAAAGAACTCGCGGTGGGCGATCTCATGGTCACGGATATCTGTCAGCAACGCGGTTTCAGATGCCGTGATGCCGCTGTACTGCGATGAGATCACCTTGGTGTAGAACGCCGCCTCCAGCTGCTCGAGTGCATAGGCATAGTTCAGGATGCCGATGTCGCCGCTGCCCAGGTTCACCGTGGTAGCGGTGCTGCTGGGCGCATCATCTTTTGTACAGGACGATGCTGCAACCATCAATCCCGAGAACACGCTCGCATAGCCTAAAAATTTCCTTCTCGATAGCGCCGATACGCCGCCTTCTAATGCAATAGCCTTTTCCCCGGCCGGGGGATTCGTTTTGGGCATAAATGTTTTTTTTGAAAAAATTAAATGAAGTGGTGTAGCAGGAAATTGTTTATCGGGAGTATACAAACTCCTTAACAAACTATTCCAGGCAATAATACACTGTTATGCAGCCGGGGAGAAGCGATTAAAAGGGAATTAACCGGTTATATGATTTGATGTATAGGGGAAGCTAAGATTTTACCACTACAATACTTCGATCTGGTTCAGCAGCAGGTCTTCAAACACTTCTCTTTTACGGATCAGCAGGGCTTTTCCGTCCATTACCAGCACTTCCGCCGGTTTCAATCTTGAGTTGTAATTGGAAGACATGGTGAAACCGTAGGCGCCCGCATTGTAGAACACGAGGTAGTCGCCTTCATGTACTTCGGTGAGCTTGCGGTCCCAGGCAAAAGTGTCGGTTTCGCAGATATTGCCGACGACCGTGTAGATGCGCTCGCCTGCATGAAGATTGGAGATATTGGCGATGCGGTGATAGGAATCGTAGAACATAGGCCGGATAAGGTGATTGAAACCACTGTCGACGCCTACGAAAACTGTTGCGGTGGTCTGCTTTACCACGTTCGCTTTCACCACGAAATATCCGCTTTCGCTCACGAGAAATTTTCCGGGCTCAAACCAGACCTCGATCTTTTTCTGGGTCTCTTTTTCAAAGTTGAGGAATGCTTCCGTAACTTTTTCACCCAGCAGGGCCACATCGGTTTCCACATCCCCATCCTGGTACGGCACCTTAAAGCCGCTGCCCAGGTCGATGAATTCAAGCTGCGGAAAATGCTTGCCCAGCTCAAACAGGATCTCAAGCCCCTGCAGGAACACGTTCACATCCTTGATGTCGCTGCCGGTGTGCATGTGAATGCCGCGCACCCACAGGTTGGTCGACCGCACCACGCGTTCGATATGGCGCATCTGGTGTATGGATATCCCGAACTTGCTGTCGATGTGACCGGTAGAGATTTTGTAGTTGCCGCCACCCATGATGTGCGGATTGAAGCGGATGCAGATGGGATAGCTGTTCCCGTATTTGGTTCCGAATTTTTCCAGCATGGAGATGCTGTCGATGTTGATATTCACCCCCGCGTCCTTTGCTTCTTCGATCTCGGCAAAGTCGACACAGTTGGGCGTATAAAGGATTCTTTCGGACGTGAAACCGGCCCTCAGTCCGAGCTTCACTTCGAAGATGCTGACGCAGTCGAGCGATGCGCCGATGCTTTCCACATACTTTAGGATATTGATGTTGCTTAGCGCCTTGCAGGCAAAGAAAAAACGGGCATTGCATCCCTGGAAAGCCGATTGCAGCTTGCCATATTGTTCTTTGATCTTTTCCGCGTGGTATACATAGAGCGGAGTACCGAATTCGTTCGCGAGCTGTACCAAATATTCTGAAGATAACTGTTCCGACATAGCTGCGAATATACAGAAAACATGGAGCGGAATAAAACCCCGGAAGCAGGAAAAAAGGCACGGAGTTTACTCCTGCTGGGTTCTGTCGGTGGAGGTGTCTTCGCTTTCCGAAGCATCCTGCAATTCATCCTCCATATGCTGCTCCACGTCGTCGTCGAGGTTGTCGGTGTCGAGCGCTTCTTCGGGGGCAACAGCCTCCGTGTCTTCGTTCACCACCAGCGGTTCTTCCACCAGTTCACCGTTGCCTCTTACCACGAGTGGCACTTCAGGATCGGTGGCGGAGTCATCGAGGGTTTCGCCGGCAGACTCAGACTGCGCTACGGTGGGCTGCACCAGTAGTTCGGGCAGCACTTCTTTGATCTTCGGGAGTTCTTCCGGCGAGTTGATACCGAAATAATCCATAAAGCTTTTTGACGTGGTATATAACAAGGGCTTGCCCGGGAGGTCTTCATTGCGGCCCGAGATCACGATCAGTTCTTTCTCGAGCAGTTTCTGGATGCTGTAATCAGTGCTTACGCCGCGGATCAGTTCGATCTCGCCTTTTGTGATGGGTTGTTTGTAGGCAATGATCGCCAGCGTTTCGAGCGAAGCGGCCGAGAGGCGTTTGAGGAATTTTTCACCGGTGAGCTGTGCAACGGTCTTATAATATTTCTTTTTGGTCAGGAACTGCCATCCGCCGCCGCTGAAGGTGATCTCGAACGGGTATAGTTCGTTGTCGTACTTGCGCGCAACTTCCTGCACGGTCGACTCCACCAGTTCAACTGCTACTTTCTCGTCGCGGAAGTCGTCGGAGCCGTTGAGCAGATCGGTGATCTCAGCGGGGGTAAGTGCTTTATCGCTGGCAAAGATCAGGGCTTCGATATGGGGAGCCAGGGTCGTTTCCATGGGCAATGGTTTTACGGTTCACAAAAACGGTTGCACATAGATCTCTAGCCCTGGAGCGCAGCGGCCCCGCTCACGATCTCGGTCAGTTCGGTAGTAATGGCAGCCTGGCGGGCGCGGTTGTAAGAGATCTTCAGATTTCTCAGCAGCTCGTTCGCGTTCTCGCTGGCCTTGTCCATCGCCGTCATGCGGGCGCCGTGTTCTGAAGCGTTGGCGTCGAGCACGGCTTTGTATAATTGTGTGTTGAGTATCTTGGGAATAAGTTCCGCTACCAGTTGCTCTTTGTTGGGCTCAAAAATAAAATCGCTTTTTTTGGCACCGGCCTGGGGCTGGATCTTCGGGATCGGAAGGAACCTTTCTACGGCAAACACCTGGGTACCGGCGTTTTTGAATTCGCTGTACACCACTTCCACCACGTCGAACTCCTTGTTTTCAAAGGCCTTCACGGCAGCCTGTGCGCAGGCCTGCACGTTGTCGAACGTGAGGTTCAGGAAAATATCTTTATAAGAGGCATCCACTTTGTAGTTCTTCAACAGCTGCTCGTATCCTTTCTTGCCGATGCTCCAGATCTGGACGTTGCCGGCGGCAAGCTGGCTGCTGTATTTTTCGCGGATGGTGAGTTTGGTGAGCTTGATGATATTGGCGTTGTAGGCGCCGGCGAGGCCACGGTCGCTCGTGATCACGATGAAGAGGACCCGGTTCACCGGTCTTTCGCCTGCCAGGGAACCGCCTGTTTCTCCTTCGGAATTGCTTACAATGTTACTCAGCATTTCCTGGAGCTTGGCAGCATAAGGCCGCATCTGGGTGATGGCATCCTGCGCCCTGCGGAGCTTGGCTGCACTCACCATTTTCATTGCCTTGGTAATCTGCTGGGTACTCTGAACAGACTTGATCCGGTTGCGAACCTCTTTTAACGCACCACTCATTGCGGTTTCTTCTTTAAATGGTCAATTAATACTTTTAGCAAACAATTATTCAGCGGCGAAGGTAATATAAAGCGATGAATAGGCAAAAGGGATAAGCGGTTGGCTTTTAGTCATTCGCTTTTAGCAGGTTATATATTATGAGAGGTGCATCATTATTTCCTGAATTGTTAAGGAAGATAAAATTCCATTCGTGCTGTGTGATTTTGGAAAAGCCGACGGCTAAAAGCTAATAGCTAACAGCCGCTTTTCACTACCTTTGTTCCCCTGTCAAAATGACCCGATAGCCAGAATAGCATTATTGTTGACAGCACAATAAACAGACTGTAAACGCATTCAATACGTAAAAAGAACTTATGTTAGGTTTCATATCCAAACTCTTTGGCGGCAGCAAATCCGAAAAAGATGTCAAAACGATTCAGCCTGTCGTAGAGAAGATCAACACCCATTACCAGGCTTGTCAGACACTTTCCAACGACGGATTACGCGCCAAAACAATTGAATTCAGACAACGCATCAGCGGCCACCTGCAAACCATAGACGCTTCCATCAGCCAGCAGCAGATCGACGCCGAAGCGCTTCCCATCGACGACATCACCGGCCGCGAAACAGCCTACCAGCAGATCGACAAGCTGAAAAAAGACCGCGACGACCAGATCGAAGAGATCCTGCAGGAACTTCTTCCCGAAGCATTCGCTGTAATGAAAGAAGCCGCCCACCGCTTCTCTTCCTCCACAGAGATCATCTCCACCGCTACCGACCTCGACCGCGAGCTGAGCACTCAGAAAGAACATATTACGATCGATGGACCAAATTCCATCTTTAAAAATACCTGGACCGCCGGGGGCGGACAGGTTACCTGGAACATGGTGCACTATGATGTGCAGCTGATCGGGGGTTCCGTACTTCATTCGGGTAAGATCGCAGAAATGGCCACCGGTGAAGGTAAGACCCTTGTTTCCACCCTTCCTGCCTACCTCAACGCGCTGGCCGGCGAAGGCGTTCACATCGTGACCGTGAACGATTACCTCGCCCGCCGCGACAGCGAATGGAACGGTCCGCTGTTTGAATGGCTCGGCATTACCGTCGACTGTATCGACAAACACCAGCCCAACAGCGAAGAAAGAAGAAAAGCCTATCACGCCGACCTCACCTACGGCACCAACAACGAATTCGGGTTCGACTACCTCCGCGACAACATGGTGCACAGTCCGAACGAAATGGTGCAGCGCAAACACCATTTTGCCATGGTGGATGAAGTGGACAGCGTACTGATCGATGATGCCCGTACGCCCCTCATCATATCAGGGCCGGTGCCGCGCGGTGAAGATCAGCAATACCATGTGCTTCGCCCGCGCGTACAGCAGCTGTTCGAAGCCCAGAAACAGGTGGTCAACAAATCGCTCACCGAAGCCCGCAAAAAGATCTCCGATGGAAACGATGACCCGAAAGACGGTGGACTGGCCCTTATGCGTGCGCATCGCGGCCTTCCGAAAACAAGCGCCCTCATCAAATTTCTCAGCGAACCCGGCATCAAAGTAAAGCTGCAGAAGACCGAGAACTATTACCTCGCCGACCAGCAGAAAGAAATGCCCAAAGTGGATGCGGAACTTTATTTCCACATCGACGAAAAGAATAACCAGGTAGACCTGACCGACAAGGGCCTGCAGATGATCACCAAATCGGGTGAAGACCCTGAGTTCTTCGTGCTGCCGGATATCTCCGTCAAGCTCGGTGAACTGGACAAGGACACCCTGATAGACCCCGAAGAGAAACTCCATAAAAAAGAGGCCGTTCTCAACGAATATTCCATCAAAGCCGATCGCATCCATACCGTTCAGCAACTGCTGAAAGCCTATACCCTGTTCGACAAGGACGTTGAATATGTAGTGATGGAAGGACAGGTAAAGATCGTGGATGAGCAGACCGGTCGTATCCTGGAAGGCAGACGTTACTCGGATGGTTTGCACCAGGCCATTGAAGCCAAGGAAAATGTGAAGATCGAAGCGGCTACTCAAACCTACGCCACCATCACCCTGCAGAACTACTTCAGGATGTATCATAAGCTGGCAGGCATGACCGGTACCGCGGAAACGGAAGCGGCTGAACTGTGGGACATCTACAAACTCGATGTGGTAAGGGTGCCTACCAATGTATCAGTGATCAGGAAAGACCACCAGGACCTGGTGTATAAGACCAAAAGGGAAAAATACAAATCGGTTATAGACGAGATCGAATCGCTCAGCAACGCAGGAAGGCCGGTACTGGTTGGTACCACCTCCGTGGAAGTGAGCGAGCTGCTCAGCAAGATGCTCAGCGGCAAAAAGATCCCGCACAACGTGCTCAACGCAAAACAGCACGCGCGTGAAGCGCAGGTGGTCGCGGAAGCAGGTCTGGCCGGCGCCGTCACCATCGCCACCAACATGGCGGGCCGCGGTACCGACATCAAGCTCGGGCCCGGTGTGAAAGAAGCGGGCGGACTGGCCATCATCGGTACGGAACGCCATGAAAGCCGCCGTGTGGACCGTCAGCTCCGTGGCCGTGCAGGCCGCCAGGGTGACCCCGGAACCACACAGTTCTATGTGTCGCTGGAAGACGACCTGATGAGGATGTTCGGAAGCGATCGCATCGCCTCCATGATGGATAAGATGGGTTACAAGGAAGGGGAAGTGATCCAGCACAGCATGATCACCAAATCGATCGAACGGGCGCAGAAGAAAGTGGAAGAAAACAACTTCGGCATCCGTAAACGCCTGCTCGAATACGATGACGTGATGAACAAGCAGCGCAAGGTGGTGTACGAAAAACGCAACCACGCCCTGTTTGGCGACCGCCTGGCACTCGATCTGGACAATGCGTTCTGGATAGTGACCGAAGGACTGGTGAACTCTTTCCGCGAACAAAATGATTTTGAAGGGTTCAAGCTTTCCGTGATCGTCAACTTCGGTCTCGATACTTCTCTTTCAGATGACGAATTCCAGAAAGGCGATGTGAACGAAGTAGTGGAGAAACTGTACCAGGAGGCTTCCGCCAACTATAAACAAAAAGCCGGGGATATCTGCGAACAGGCCGTTCCTGTTTTCAAGAACATCCGGCAGATGCAGGGAAGCCAGGTAGAAAACGTGCTGGTACCTTTCACCGACGGACGCAAAGGCATTCAGGTGATGGCAAATATGGACAAAGCGCTCGAAAGCAACGGGCAGGAGATCATGAACAGCCTGGAAAGAACCATCACGCTGGCCCTGATCGATGAATCATGGAAAGAGCACCTGAGGGCGATGGACGATCTGAAACAAAGTGTACAGACAGCCTACCTCGAACAGAAAGATCCGCTGGTGATCTATAAAATGGAAGCGTTCAACCTGTTCAGGCAGATGGACAGCGAAGTCAACAAGGACATCGTTTCCTTCCTGTGTCATAGCACCATCCCGATCGAAGAGAACCAGCCGGAGCCGCCTATCCACAAAGCCCGTGAACCAAAGACGGATATGAGTCAGCTACAGGCAAACAAGCAGCAGATCGAAGATGCCGGCAATGACTACGCCGCCAACGAACGCGATTACTTTGATCCGTCTGCTGTAGGAGCAGCTGTTAAGCAGGAACCGGTGAAAGTAGGTCCGAAAGTGGGCCGCAATGATCCTTGCCCTTGCGGAAGCGGAAAGAAATACAAGAACTGTCACGGAAAAGATGTTTAAGTAAAACAGATTTCTATAGATGTTGAATAACAGAATCCCGGCCTTGTGCCGGGATTTTTGTGTTTAGAAGAGTATGCATCCGCCATCCATATGTGATTTAATGCTATATTTATTTTATCTCAGATTGAGTAAAATACTCAATCTGAGATAAAGGATTCTTCACCAAAACCAACCATCACATGAGAAAATCGCTCGCCACTTTTTTGTGCCTTCTTACCCCTTTTCTTCATCCCGTCTTTGCCCAGAAAAAAGCCCCTCCTTCCAATGCCAACGCCGCCAAATGGAAATCAGAAGTGATGAGCGCTGTCGATAAGCAATCCAAACAGGCGCAGGTAATGGTCGACATGGTATTCAGCTTTGCCGAACTCGGCTTCCAGGAAGTGGAGACTTCCAAATATCTGACCGGGATCCTCGAACAGAATGGATTCAAGGTAGAACGTGGCATTGCCGGCATACCAACCGCGTGGATGGCGCGCTGGGGCAGCGGCAAACCTGTCATTGCCCTAGGCAGCGACATCGACTGTATTCCCAAAGCTTCGCAAAAGCCGGCGGTGGCCTACAAAGATCCGCTTGTGGAAGATGCGCCGGGCCATGGCGAAGGTCATAACTCGGGCTTGCCGCTTGTGATCATCTCCGCTCTGGAAGTAAAGAAGATCATGGAGAGGGAACATATGCAGGGCACGCTGGTGATCTGGCCCGGTGTTGCGGAAGAGCTGGTAGCCTCCAAAGCCTGGTATATCAGGGATGGGTACTTTAAAGACGTGGATGCCTGCATCTTCACGCATGTAGGCAGCAACCTGGCAGCGCAATGGGGCGACAACGGCAACAACGGGCTCGTATCCGTCGAATTCTCATTTGAAGGAACTGCGGCCCATGCCGCAGGCAATCCATGGCGGGCACACAGTGCCCTTGATGCGGTAGAGCTCATGGACATAGGCTGGAACTTTAAAAGGGAGCACCTGAAACCCACACAACGCTCGCATTACGTGATCACCGACGGCGGCGACCAGCCCAATGTGGTTCCTTCCAAAGCGGCGGTTTGGTATTATTTCCGGGAAAGGACCTATGAAGATATCAAGGCGATGTACGAAGACGGGATCAACATCGCGGACGGTGCATCGAAGATGACCAATACCACCGTTAGTCATAAAATGCTGGGCACCGCATGGCCGGGACATTTCAACAAGGCCCTGGCAGAAGCGATGTACGCCAATATCAAAAACGTAGGCCTGCCCAAGTGGGATGAAAAAGATGAAGAGCTCGCGAAAGCCGTGCAGGTGCTTACCAATGCACCCAAGAAAACAAATTCCGGCGAACCCATCGACGGACTGGCAAAAAAGCTCGACTCGCTTACCGGCCCGGTAAAGTTCTCCATGGGCGGTGGTTCGGACGACATCGCTGATATCAGCTGGAACCTGCCAACGCTGGTGCTGAACTATCCGTCCAACATCCCCGGCCTGCCAGGGCATCACTGGTCCAATGCCATTGCCATGGCAACACCGATCGCACACAAAGGCGTAGTCGCCGGTAGCAAGGCGCTGGCCGCCACCCTGATCGACATGCTTACCCAGCCAAAGATCATCTCCGATGCGTGGGACTACTTCAGGAATGTACAAACCAAAACAGTCAAGTATATTCCCTTCATCAGCAAAGACACTCCCCCACCGGTTTATCTCAACAAAGAAACAATGGATAAATTCAGGCCGCAGATGCAGAAGCTGTATTACGACCCTTCAAAATACGGCAGCTATCTCGAGCAGCTGGGAATTACTTACCCAACGCTGAAGAAAGGAACGGAAAAAGGATTTTAATATACGGCGCTTATCAAAATGACTCGAACCGCCGGTGTAGAGGTGCCAGGTATGACGCCTCAACACCGGCGGTTCGGTATAAGTCTCAAAATGTTATAAATGAAGAAAGGCGTAGTTGTTACACTACGCCTTTCTTGTTATCAGAACAGATAATTTACTTATCCTTCTTTGGTCGGTTCCTCTGCATTCGGAGTAGCCGGACCACCTGCATTCCTTTCACCTTGTCTCAGTCTTTCCTTGATTTCCGCTAAAGCGCCAAGGTCTCCGAGGGTAGCTTTTTCAACTTTGCCCTGAATGTTCTTAACTGCTTTTTTAGTCTTCTCGGCTTCAACTCTTGCTTCTTTTCTGAGGGCTTCTTTTTCTTCCATTTTAGCCTGTTCCCAGATACGAGCGTGTGAAAGAACGATGCGTTTTTCGTTGCGGTCGAATTCGATCACCATGAATTCAGCTGTCTGGTCGGCACTTACCGTGCTGCCATCTTCTTTTCCAAGATGACGGTTGGGCGCAAAACCTTCAAGTCCGTAAGGCAGCTGGACGATCGCACCTTTATCATCTTTCCTGATAACGGTTCCTTCGTGAATGGTTCCCACGCCGAAGGTATCTTCCAGTGCATTCCAGGGATCTTCTTCAAGCTGTTTGTGTCCAAGCTGAAGTTTGCGGTTGTCTTTATCGATCGCCAGGATGATCACGTCGATGCGCTCACCCACCTTGATGTATTCGGAAGGGTGGTTGAAGCGTTTCAGCCAGCTCAGGTCGCTGATATGGATCATACCACCTATGCCGGGTTCCAGTTCCACGAACACACCGTACGGAGTGATGTTTTTCACCAGTCCTACGTGGCGGCTGCTTACAGGATACCTGTTTTCGATTTCGTTCCATGGATCAGGCGTGAGCTGCTTGATCGACAGGCTCATTTTGCGGGCGTTCTTATCGAGCGTTACCACTTTGGCCTGGTACTCATCATTGAGTTTAAAGAATTCTTTGGCGTTGATAGGGGTATTGGCCCATGTAATTTCGCTTACGTGAACCAGTCCTTCCACGCCGGGGAGGATTTCGAGGAAAGCACCGTAATCTTCGATGTTCACCACTTTACCTTTCACCACTTCACCCTGCTTGATGTTTTCAGGCAGTACATCCCAAGGATGCGGAGTAAGTTGTTTCAGGCCGAGGCTGATACGTTTTTTGTCGTCGTCGAAGTCCAGTACAACCACGTTAAGTTTCTGGTCGAGTTTGAGTACTTCCGAAGGATGGCTGATACGGCCCCAGCTGATATCGGTGATATACAGCAGACCGTCGAGTCCGCCGAGATCCATGAAAGCACCAAAATCTGTGATGTTCTTGATAGTACCTTCCAGAACCTGGCCTTTTTCCAGCTTGCTCATGATTTCCATGCGCTGAGCTTCAATGTCGCTTTCGATCAGGGCTTTATGAGAAACCACTGCGTTCTTGATCGCTTCATTGACTTTCACCACTTTGAATTCCATGGTCTTGCCAACAAACTGATCGTAGTCAGTGACCGGTTTCACGTCGATCTGAGATCCGGGAAGGAATGTCTCCATGCCGAATACATCCACGATAAGACCACCTTTCGTTTTGCTGGTAACAGTACCGGTAACAATTTCACCTGTTTTGTGTACTTCCACAATTCTTTCCCAGGCGCGTGTTACGCGGGCTTGTTTGCGGCTCAGATGCAGATGGCCATCGCGGTCTTCTTTTTCCACTACCATCACTTCAACATCGTCACCGATTTTCAGACCTGGTGTGTCCCTGAATTCATTCAGTGATACCAGTCCGTCACTTTTAAAGCCGATGTTAACCACTACATCGGTTTTGGTAAGTGCTACCACAAGACCTCTTACCAGTTCTCCGTCGGTGATCGAAACAAACGTCTGGTCGTACACGTTGTCGTACTTGTTTCTTTCTTCTTTGGAGTAAGCTGATACGTTCCTTTTATCGATGCTCCAGTCGAAATCGTCGTGAGCAGTCGGAGCGGGAGGTTGCTCAGCTTCCACTACAGGTGCACTCTCTGGCTCTGCAGCTTCCACTACAGGTGGATTTTGTGTCGCTGTAGCTTCCTCAGTCTGAGGAACCTCCTGTACATCAGCGTTTGATTCAATAATATCGTTTTCTGCCATAATAAAGCCCGAAGTTTTTAGATTCGGGCTGCAAATATACTATTTATTTTAGATGACTGGTGCTTTTTGGTGCGTTACCAGCACCACGCAAAAGAGATGCTTTTCCCACCTTGTCAGGCCTGATTGCAGAGGTCCGCGATTGCCCGCGCCGCGATCCATCCGCTCGTCCACGCATGCTGGAAATTAAAGCCGCCGGTCACTCCGTCTATATCCAGGATCTCACCTGCAAAGAACAGGTTTAGCTGCAGTTTACTCATCATGGTACTGGAATCAACCTCTGAAGGAAGAACTCCACCTGCCGTCACGAACTCTTCTTTGTAAGTGGTCTTCCCTTTTACCGCAAACTGATGGGCACACAATACTTTTACCAGCTTATTCTGCTCTTTCGCCGGCAGATCGGCCCACCGGATCTCCGGCCTGATGCCTGCCTCCTGCAACAGATATTCCCACAGCCGCTGTGGCATCCGGAAGGGATTTTTGTTGGCTATTTTCTGGGCCGCCAGTTGGAACCGCAGCTTCTGCAGTTGGTCGAGCAGGCTGTTCTCGTTGTACTCCGGGATCCAGTTCACGATCGCGGAGAAATCATAATTTCTCGAGGCGAGTTCACGGGCACTCCAAGCACTCAGTTTCAATACCGCAGGTCCGCTCATTCCCCAATGCGTTACCAGCACTGCATTTTCCTGCTGCAGTTTCGACTGTTCAATTTTTACCTGTACCGGTTTGTGGGAAACGCCCATGAGACTGGTAACCGGGTTACCGGGCATGTTGAAAGTGAACAGGGAAGGTACCGGTTGTTCGATGCTGTGACCGGTCCTTTTTATCCATTCATACATAGCCGACTTGGGATACCCGCCGCATGCAACGCAGACGTAATCTGCTTCTACTGGCTCCTGTCTCGCCAATTCTACAATCCACTTGTTTTCCTTTTTTTGTACGGATCTTACCTCATGGTTCAACCGGATGTTCACGTTGTACTTATCCGCCTCTCTTAACAGACAATCTATGATAGTTTGGGAAGAATCAGTAACCGGGAACATCCGTCCGTCTTCTTCTGTTTTCAACTGCACATTTCGCTCACTGAACCAATTGACAGTATCGCTGATGAAAAAGAGGTGGAATGCCTTTTTGAGAAAATTGCCGCCGCGGGGGTAGTTTTTCACCAGTTCGGCAATGCCGTCGCAGCTGTGTGTAACATTACACCGGCCTCCCCCGCTGATCTTGACCTTGGAAAGCATCTTGCTGCTTTTTTCAAGCACAAGTACTTTCAGGTCCGGATTCATCCGGGCGGCATTTACGGCGCAGAATATACCAGCCGCCCCTGCTCCGATTATTACCAGCTGTTTTTGCAAAATGGGAAGATTGTCAATAGATCAGACAGCAGCTTCAGCGCTGGCTTTCACGCTTATTGAAGGGTTGTAATATGATGAATCGAGATTTTGATTTTTCTTTTCCTGTTCTTCGATGATGGTGAACGAAGAAAGTATATCAGGATCTCCTTTTCTCACGCAGATGTTGTGCTCGAAATGCGCCGAAGGCTTTCCGTCTTTCGTGCGAACGGTCCAGCCGTCCTTGTCGTAAAAAATATCTTTAACACCCAAATTGATCATGGGTTCAATGGCGATCACCAGCCCTTCCTGAAGTTTTGGCCCAGATCCTCTTTTTCCGTAATTAGGCACCTGCGGGTCTTCATGAAGATGTTTACCCAGTCCATGCCCAACCAGTTCTCTTACAACACCGAAATGGTTTAGCTTTTCGGTATGCTCCTGAATGGCAAACGCAACATCACCCATACGGTTACCGGCTACTGCTTTTTCGATCCCTTTGTACAGCGATTCCTTAGTAACCCGCAACAGCCTTTTTACATCTTCGCTTACCTGCCCGATCGCAAAAGTATAGGCACTGTCTCCATGATAGCCGTTCTTGAACACACCTACATCAACGGTTACAATATCACCGTCGCGTAATTCTTTACTGGTGGGAAAGCCGTGCACTACCGCGTCATTAACTGATATACAGCAGGCAAACGGAAACCCTTTATAATTTTTAAATGAAGGAACGGCATTGTTGTCACGAATGAACTGTTCCGCGAAAGCATCGACTTTGAGCGTAGTGATGCCGGATTCAAGCATGGTGGCCACTGTTTCCAGCGTTTTACTGACAAGCATCGCGCTTTCGCGCATCAGTTCAACCTCCGGCTTACTTTTATAATGTATCATCTTGTAACAATTTAACTGGCTGCAAAATTACTGTATGCCACGTATTAGAAATCTTAATTATTAACAGTTTCTCTCCTGATTGGTTGACATAAAAAAACCCGGCAGTTTGAGCTGCCGGGTGTATTAAACTTAAAAAGAAACTTAGATAGCGGCCTGGGTCGTCTGCCTTCCCTGGATCCTGCCGCCTTTCATGAGGCCATCGTACTGACGCATGAGCAGCTGCGTTTCGATCTGCTGCAATGTGTCAAGCACTACTCCCACCATGATCAGCAAAGAAGTACCGCCGAAGAAGGTTGAGAAGCCCTGGGTAATGTCAAGCCGTTGGGCGAAACCAGGCAGGATACCGACGATGGCAAGGAGAACGGCTCCCGGCAACGTGATCCTGTCCATGATGGCTCCGATATAATCGGCTGTCGGCTGTCCAGGTTTCACACCGGGAACAAACCCGTTGTTGCGTTTCAGGTCATCAGCGATCTGTTTTGGATTGAAGATCAGTGCAGTATACAGGAAGGTAAAGGCTACCACGATTACTGCGTAAATTACCATATGCCAGGCATCTTTTGGATCTGCGAAGATCTTTGCGATACCAGCTTTGTTTTCAAAATTGGTATAGGAGATCAGTGTTGGCAGGAACATGATGGCTTGGGCAAAGATGATCGGCATTACACCGGCACCGTTTACTTTCAGCGGCAGGAACTGCCTTGCGCCACCAAACTGCTTGTTACCTACGATCTGCTTTGCATACTGAACAGGTACTTTTCTTACACCCTGAACCAGAACGATCAGTCCCATGATGATGACTACAAGTACCGCCACTTCAATAAAGAAAGTGAGAAGGCCACCACCACCGCGGTTGGCTTTTGCGATCACCTCATTGCGGATAGAATCCGGGAGGCGGGCCAGGATACCGACCATGATGATAAGGGAGATACCGTTACCCAGACCTTTGTCAGTGATCTTTTCACCCAGCCACATCACGAACAAGGTACCGGCTGTGAGAACGATGGTAGTTGAATAAGGGAAGAGAACCGAGAAAGCAGGAAGCAGGGCCTGGGCATTCACCTGTTTGAGGTAAGCTACATAAGCACCCGCCTGAACCGCAGTAATGATAACAGTAAGATACCGTGTCCACTGGTTGATCTTTTTGCGGCCGCTGTCGCCTTCCTTTTGAACCTTCTGCATCTGCGGAACCAGGATGGTCATCAGCTGCATGAAGATGGAAGCCGAAATATAAGGCATGATACCGAGCGCGAAGATAGAGGCATGAGAAAAGGCGCCACCTGCGAATGCATCGATCAGTCCCAACGGACCGGAACTCGTGTTACTTGTGTTCAATTTGGTCGGATCAATGCCAGGCAATGGAATGCTGGTACCAACCCTGTACACAAACACCAGAACCAGCGTCATTATGAT
Source organism: Chitinophagaceae bacterium (assembly GCA_965200945.1). Lineage (GTDB taxonomy): Bacteria > Bacteroidota > Bacteroidia > Chitinophagales > Chitinophagaceae > JADCRZ01. Next base: position 5,011,314 of record OZ241749.1, on the reverse strand, counting down.
CTTTGACCTCAACTCCTCTATACTCCAGATATTCTTGAGTGTCTTGATAAATCTGTTCACAGAACTGAATTTTAGTTATGCGTAAAAAAGATTTACGCAACTACCAAATTACCACAATTATTTTACAATTTCTACAGTACCACCGGCTGCTTCGATCGCGGCTTTTGCTTTTTCACTGACAGCGTCAACTTTGAAAGCAAGCTTGGATTTCATTTCACCCGCACCGAGTACTTTTACCCGGTCAGTCTGGCTGATCAATCCGTTGATATACAGATTGTCGAGTGAAAAATCAGTGAAACCGTATTTTTCAACTAGCTGGTCGATTTGAGACAGATTGAATACTTTGTAAGAAACGCGGTTGATGTTGGTAAAACCACGTTTCGGGATGCGGCGCTGGATAGGCATCTGGCCACCTTCGTGAGCCATTTTAATTTTGTAACCGGTACGGCTTTGTCCGCCTTTGTTACCTTTTGTGGAAGTACCACCTTTACCGGAGGCTTCCCCTCTTCCTAAACGCTTTTGCTTGTGTACAGAGCCCGGAGCAGGCTGAAGATTGTGAAGTTGCATGTGTAAATTTTTACTAAAACAGGGTTTACTACCCTTCGCTTATAAAATAGGAGACCAAGAAAAAGGCCGGACAGGTTATGCCTCGGTTTCTTCTACTTTCAGCAGATGCAGAACCGCCCTGACCATTCCCATTACCTGGGGATTCGCTTCCAGTTCATTGGATGCATTCATTTTTTGAAGACCCAGTGCTTTAAGGGTTCTCTTCTGGCGTTCCGGCCGGTCAATCGCACTTTTAACCTGGGTTATTTTGATCTTTTTCATTGTAACAGTGTGTTTGGGTCAGAAAGATAAGTCTCTGAATGCAGTGCTTATCAGCTAACTGTAAACTAATTTGTTATCCGTTGAAAACCTTTTTCAGGCTGATGTGCCTTGTCTTCGCAACTCCGATTGGTTCTCTCAGCATAGCGAGGGCCTTAAAGGTAGCTTTGATTACATTGTGCGGATTGGCTGAACCAAGTGATTTGGCCAGAACGTCGGTAACACCGGCGCTTTCCAGCACAGCACGCATGCTGCCTCCGGCAATCACCCCCGTACCATGAGCGGCCGGTTTGATCAGTACTTTTGCAGCACCATCTTTTGCCAGCTGATCGTGCGGTATGGTGCCATGCATTACCGGCACCTTGATCAGGTTCTTCTTGGCATCTTCAATACCTTTGGAAATGGCTTCCTGAACTTCTTTCGCTTTGCCAAGTCCATGTCCTACAACGCCGTTTTCATTACCAACCACTACAAGGGCGGAGAAACTGAAAGCACGGCCACCCTTTGTGGTTTTTACCACGCGGTTGATAGAAACAACCTTTTCTTTCAGTTCCAGATCGCCGGCCTTTACTTTATTGAGAATAACATTTGACATTATAATCCTTTTACGATGTAAACTTTATGATCAGTTCAATGACTGTGTTGCAGCGAATTGACTAGAACAGCAGTCCGTTTTCACGGGCGCCTTCAGCGACAGCTTTTACGCGGCCGTGGTACAGATAACCACCACGATCAAACACCACATCCTTCAAACCGAGTTCCACAGCTTTTCTTGCGATGGCTGCGCCCACCAGTTTGCTTTTTTCGGTCTTGTTGGTCTGCTGGGCATCGATGTCCTTATCTTTTGAGGAAGCAGCAGCGAGGGTTACGCTGTTCAGATCATCGATGAGCTGCGCATATACATTAGTATTGCTTCTGAAGATAGACAGCCGGGGCTTTTGCGAAGTACCGGAGATCTTTTTTCTTATGCGATACCTGATCTTTTGCCTGCTTGCAGTTTTTGAATTCATAGCTTTTATATTTTTCCTGATTCTGCCAGGATATGAAACGAATGTTGAAAGAAAAAGACCACGAGCTTATTTACCAGCAGCTTTACCGGCTTTCTTGCGAACCACTTCATCGGAGTAACGAACACCTTTTCCTTTGTAAGGCTCAGGTTTACGCAATCCACGAAGTTTGGCAGCCACCTGACCGAGCAATTGCTTGTCGGTGCCTTCGATAGAAATTTTTGGGTTCTGGCCTTTTTCAGTCAGAGTGGTCACTTTCAGTTCTTTCGGAACATCGAAAATGATATTGTGAGAGTATCCAAGAGAGAGATCGAGCGTATTTCCCTGGTTGGCGGCTTTGAAACCTACCCCTACCAGTTCAAGATTCTTTTTGAAACCTTCGGTTACACCTTTCACCATGTTGGAGATAAGAGAGCGGTACAAGCCATGAAGGGAACGGTGACGGATCTGATCGGTTGGGCGGGTGATCAGGATGGCGCCATCCTTTACTTCCACGGTAATGTCCCTGTCGATCAGCTGCTTCAATTCGCCTTTAGGTCCTTTGATGGAAAGCTGATTGTCTTTTCCGACGGTTACAGTTACATTGGCTGGTACGGTAACCGGTTGTTTTCCTATACGAGACATAATCTGCTGTTTAAATTTGTTGTTTAAATGGCAATCGCTTGCCTGATGAGTAGCTGGCTGCTGAAGTAATGATCAATATACGTAGCAGAGTACTTCACCACCTACGTTCTGTGTCTTGGCTTCTTTGTCGGTCATCACACCTTTTGAAGTCGACACGATTGCAATACCCAATCCGTTCTTTACTCGCTTAAAGTCCGCAGGTTTCGAGTAGGTGCGCAATCCCGGACGGCTGATCCTTTCCAGGCTCTGGATAGCGGGCTGCTTTGTTGTAGGGTCGTATTTGAGGGCGATCTTGATTACACCCTGTTTGGCATCATCCTCGAATTTGTATTTGAGGATATATCCTTTTTCATATAGAATCTCAGTCATCCTTTTTTTAAGGTTGGAAGCGGGGATGTCTACGATTCTGTGATTCGCCATCTGTGCGTTGCGAATCCTCGTCAAAAAATCGGCGATAGGATCAGTTACCATTGTTTGAATGAATTAAATGAAAAAATGCTGACAATGCGATATCCTATGATATCATATCAATTGTAAACAGGTTACCAGCTGGCTTTAGTTACCCCTGGAATTTTTCCTGCCAGTGCCATATCACGGAAAGCGATTCTGGACATACCGAAGAAACGGATATATCCTCTCGGTCTTCCGGAGATCTGGCATCGGTTCTTCAGGCGAACGGGAGAAGCGTTCTTTGGAAGCTTATCCAAAGCTTCGTAATCGCCTTCCGCTTTCAGTGTAGCTCTTTTCTGGGCGTATTGTGCAACAAGAGCAACTCTTTTTCTTTGCCTGGCCTTTACAGATTCTTTTGCCATATATGATTAGTTTATTGAGCTTCTTTTTTGATGTTTTTGAACGGCATACCCATTTCCTTCAGGAGTTCGAATGCTTCTTCATTCGTATTGGCGGTGGTCACGAAAGTGATATCAAGACCAGTGATCTTATTTACCTTATCAATATCGATCTCCGGGAAGATAATTTGCTCGGTAACACCCAGGGTATAGTTACCTCGACCATCGAACGATTTATCGTTAATGCCTTTGAAATCGCGCACACGGGGAAGTGCGACGGCGATGAGCCTGTCGAGAAACTCGTACATCTTTACACCACGCAGGGTAACGCGGGCGCCGATAGGCATGTTCTTACGCAGCTTGAAGTTTGAAATGTCTTTCTTAGACATCGTAGGCACTGCTTTCTGACCAGTGATGGTAGAGAGTTCATCAACAGCGATGTCTACAAGTTTTTTATCGGTCACAGCACCATTCACGCCTCTGTTGATACAGATTTTTTCCAGCCGGGGGGCTTTCATGATGGTAGAATAGCCGAATTTTTTCATCAGCGCCGGTACAACATCAGACTTGTATTTGCCGGCCAACCGGGGAGCATATGTTGTGTTTGCCATTATTTGATTACCTCACCTGATTTTTTGGATACACGTACTAGTTTACCGTTTTCACGGGTGCGTTTTATTTTGGTAGCTCCGCCTGTTTTGGCATCCCACAACATCACGTTGGAAATGCTGATCAGAGCTTCTTTTTTTACAATTCCACCCTTTGTGTTCTGGGCGGAAGGCTTGGTGTGCTTGGTAATGATGTTTGCCCCTTCTACCAGTACCTTGGCTTTGTCTACGACCACTTCCAGTACTCTCCGGGGCTTTTTCAGGTCTTTATCGTCACCTGCAATTACAACCACCGTATCGCCTTTCTTAACGCCGTACTTGGGTTTGAATCTTGTGTTCATGAAAATAATTTTTCTGTTGACTACGCCCACTGAAAAGGGGCGCAAATATAGTTATAATACTTCGGGAGCGAGTGAAATAATTTTCATGTAACCCTTGTCGCGCAGCTCACGGGCCACTGGTCCAAAGATACGGGTGCCCCTGGGTTCTTCTGCCTGGTTTAACAAAACCACAGCGTTGTCGTCGAAGCGAATGTAAGAACCATCTTTTCTACGCAGCTTATTCTTAGTGCGGACGATAACAGCCTTCGAAACTGTACCCTTTTTAACACCGCCGGAAGGAATGGCATCCTTTACAGTAACGATGATCTTGTCACCGATCTTGGCGATTGCCTGGCCGCTGTTGCCCAACACGCGGATGCACAATACTTCTTTGGCGCCACTGTTGTCTGCCACGTTAAGCCTGCTTTCTTGCTGAATCATTTTATTAGCTTTTATAATTGCCTGTAACAAAAACGGTCTGCACCGCCATTACTAGATCTCCCAGGAACCAGGGTCACTCCGTCACCGGACTTCCCCCGGACACCCTATTTCACTTTCTCCACTACCTCTACCATTCTCCAGCGCTTTGTTTTGCTCAGCGGCCGGGTTTCCATGATTCTTACTACATCACCGATGCTGCATTCACTCTTTTCGTCATGCGCATGGAACTTGGTAGTTTTCTTCACGAACTTGCCATATATCGGATGTTTTACCTTTCTTTCTACAGACACCGTGACGGTTTTCTGCATTTTGTTGCTGGTAACTGTTCCTATCCTTGTTTTGCGAAGATTTCTTTCAACCATTTCTATAAATTTAAGCTCGGCACATTGCTAAGCTGCGTGATACTCTTGTTTGTTGCGCCCTGAAACCACACCGAACGCACGTGTGCATTGTAAGAAGTTAAACAGCAGCTTTCTTCTGCTTCAGAACGGTCTTCATGCGGGCGAGATCTTTGCGCAAAGCGCGGATACTCATCGGGTTTTCGAGCGGCGTAATGGCGTGTGCAAACTCAAGCTTTTTAAGCCTCATCTCGTCTTCACGGATTCTGGCGATGAGGTCGGTATCATTTATCTCCCGCACGCTCTTGATAAAATCTATTTTTTTCTGCATTTTGAACCTGTTTATAAAATTTAGACCCTGTGGAACTGGTAAAGAGAAGGCTTTAGGAAGCGCTGTAATCCCTTCTGATCACAAACTTTGTCTTGATTGGCAGTTTCTGAGCTGCCAGCTCGAAAGCTTCTTTCGCTGTCTGAACTGGAACGCCATCTGCTTCAAACAGGATCCTTCCTGGCTGAACCACGGCAGCCCAATGATCAGGGGCACCTTTACCTTTACCCATTCTCACTTCCGCAGGTTTCCTTGTGATGGGCTTGTCTGGGAAGATCCGAATCCATACACTTCCTTCACGTTTCATATGACGGGTCAACGCCTGGCGGGCTGATTCGATCTGGCGGTCAGTCAGCCAATGTGAATCCAATGCTTTCAGAGCAAACGAACCAAATGCAATGGAAGCGCCTCTTTTCGTTTCGCCTTTCATCTTTCCTCTTTGCATCTTCCGGTGCTTCGTTCTTTTTGGCTGTAACATGGTATATAAAAATTTAAGAAATTAAATATGATTGATTGAGCTGCTTATCTTCTGTTGTCCCTTCCGCCGCCACCGCCGCGTCTGTCTCCACCACCGCCACCGCGGTTATCGCGTCTGTCATCTCTCCTCTCGTCCCTGTCGCCAGGTCCGCGTCTGTCTCTCCTGTCGCTTACATCACTCTTTCCACCTACAAAGTTGGGGTTCAGATCACGTTTAGCCAGTACTTCTCCTTTACAGATCCATACTTTGATACCGATCTTTCCGTAAACCGTCATCGCATACAAAGAAGCGTAATCGATATCCATCCGGTACGTGTGCAATGGAGTTCTGCCCTGTTTGATCTCTTCGGTACGGGCAATTTCAGAACCACCCAAACGACCGCTCACTTTCACCTTGATTCCTTCGGCGCCCATGCGCAGAGTGGAGGCGATGGCCATTTTAATCGCTCTTTTATAATTGATACGGTTCTCGATCTGCTTTGCAATGGTATCGGCCACGATGTTTGCGTCGAGTTCCGGACGACGGATTTCAAGGATATTGATCTGCACATCGTCTTTCCCCGTCAGTTTCTTCAGCTCCTCTTTTATTCTGTCTACCTCGCCGCCACCTTTACCGATGATGATACCAGGTTTGGATGTATGTATGGTGATGATGAGTTTACCAAGCGTTCGTTCGATGACGATTTTGGCAATACCACCTTTATTGATACGGGCAGCCAGATAGGTTCTGATTCTGTGATCTTCGATAAGCTTGGTGGAGTAATCTTTTTTACTACCGTACCAGTTGCTTTCCCAACCCCGAATTATCCCTAACCTTGCACCGATAGGATTCGTTTTTTGACCCATACTTTTATTTTACGATGTGTGTGATAATTACTTAGTTAACTGTTCGTCTACAATTACAGTAACGTGATTGCTGCGTTTTTTGATCCTGTAACCACGTCCCTGAGGAGCCGGGCGCATCCGTTTCAAAGCCCTTGCACCATCAACCATGATCGTTTTAACGACCAGGCCGGTTTCGTCACCGCCCTCATTTTTCTGTTTCCAGTTGTTGATTGCCGACAACACCAGCTTACGCAGGGGTACTGCAGGGTGTTTGGTGTTGAATTCCAGTTCTGCAAGCGCTTTTTCCACGCTCAGGCCCCTGATCAGGTCAGCGAGTAAACGCATCTTCCTGGGTGATGTCGGGTAATTTCTCAACTTAGCTACTGCTTCCATTTTATTAAGTTTCTGGAGAAGATCAGGGAGCGGGCCCTCAGCCCTTCGTTCCCGGCACCTCTACCTTCTGTTTATGCAATCTTTTTACTTGAGTGTCCCCTGAAGTTGCGGGTCGGTGCAAATTCGCCCAGTTTGTGACCTACCATAAATTCCGTCACATATACCGGGATGAACTTGTTGCCGTTGTGCACCGCAAATGTATGCCCTACAAAATCCGGCGTGATGGTCGAACGGCGGCTCCAGGTTTTGATGACACTCTTTTTGTTTTTTCCGTCGTTGATCGCGAGCACTTTCTTTTCCAGGTGCTCTGCAACGTAAGGACCTTTTTTTACTGAACGAGCCATAATCGGTCTGTTATTGATTGAGTAATGACTGGCAGCTGTTACACTCCCTTCTACTAAATTTTATTTCGACAATTTTTTACCGTCTTTCCTCTGGAGGATCAGTTTGTCGCTTCCCTTACCTCTGGTACGGGTTTTCAGACCTCGTGAGTACTGACCGTTCCTTGAACGGGGCTGTCCACCGGAAGCTTTACCTTCGCCGCCACCCATCGGGTGATCTACCGGGTTCATAGCCACACCACGAACGCGGGGCCTGATGCCTCTCCAGCGGTTACGGCCGGCTTTACCCATACTTTGCAAGTTGTGGTCGCTGTTGCTCACAATTCCCACTGTTGCATAACAGTTGATCAGCACTTTTCTCAGTTCACCGGAAGGCATTTTCAATACGGCATATCTCTCTTCCTTGTTGCTCAGCTGTGCGGAAGAACCGGCACTTCTGGCGATCTTGCCACCCTGACCGGGCTGCATTTCGATATTGTGCACGTTGGTACCCAGGGGCATGTTTTTCAGCTGAAGCGCATGACCTATCTCAGGAGCTACTTCATCACCGCTCAGCACGGTGGAGCCTACCTGCAAACCCTGGGGAGCCAGGATGTATCTTTTTTCACCGTCCGCATAATTCAGCAGGGCGATGAACGCACTTCTGTTCGGATCGTATTCAATGGTGGCAACAGTTGCCGGAACACCGTTCTTGTTTCTTTTGAAGTCGATGATGCGGTACATCTGTTTGTTCCCGCCGCCTTTGTAACGCATGCTTCTTCTACCCTGCACGTTTCTGCCGGCCGTGTTCTTCTTTTTGTCGAGCAGGCTCTTCTCAGGCGTATCCGAGGTTATTTCTGCGTAGGCGTTGCCGATTCTCCATCTGGTACCTGCGGTAATCGGTTTATACTTCTTTAGTGCCATTATACTTCTTTTTATCGGCGAACTTTTCAGCTTCGCCAGCTTTTACGTGTTTTGATTAAATATTGCCGTACAAGTCAATATTTTCGCCTTCCGCAACGGTTACCAGTGCTTTCTTAAAGCCTGCTTTCCGTCCCTGGATATATCCGGCTTTTGTAGACCGGGTCTTGCTTTTTGCAGGCAGTACGCTGGTGTTTACATTGATCACGGTAACACCGTAGAATTCTTCCACAGCTTTCTTGATCTCCAGCTTGTTGGCCTGTTTGCTTACGCGGAAAGCATACCTTCTCAGTTTATCCTGCTGGGCATTTGCTTTTTCGCTTAACACCGGTTTTACAAGTACTTCAGATAATTTCATCTTATCTTAATTTCAGATTGAGTATAAATAATCGTCCTGTTCTTTCTTCTTGACTCTTGGCTTACCCCTGTGTGGCCGCATCCTCTGCTCCTACTTCTTCTTCACCAAAAATTTTGGCAGCGCTTTCTGTGAGCAGCAGCACATTGGCATTCATGATGTCGTATGTGTTGATGTCGTTCAGCAGCACGGTCTGTACACTAGGAACATTTCTTAAGGAGAGATAAACGTTTTCGTTGCTGTCGGCCGATACAAAGAGGGTCTTTTTATCGGAGATGTTCAGGCTTTTGAAGATATCGGTAACCTGTTTGGTTTTAGGAGTATCAAGATTGATATCTTCCACTACCACGATGGCATTTTCTTTCGCCTTGTAGGTAAGGGCAGAGATCTTAGCCAGGTCTTTTACCTTGCGGTTAAGCTTGAAATCGTATCTGTGGGGTTTCGGTCCGAATACGGTACCACCGCCTTTGTACAGCGGGTTGCGGATATTACCTTTTCTTGATCCGCCGGTTCCTTTCTGCTTGTGGAGCTTCTTGGAGGAACCTTTTACTTCTGCACGCGTCTTTACTTTGTGCGTACCCTGGCGTTGAGCGGCCAGGTATTGTTTTACTGCCAGATAGATCACATGGTCGTTTGGTTCCACACCAAAAACTTCTTCCGGAAGCTCAACAGTTCTGCCGGTACCAGCGCCTTGTATGTTTAAAACTTCTACTTGCATATTACTTCTGTATTAAAACGATTGAGCCGTTATGACCCGGAATAGAACCACTGATAAGAATATAGTTTTTGTCGGCGAACACCTTCATCACCTTCAGACCTTTCATTTTCACACGGTCATTGCCCATGCGGCCGGCCATACGCATACCCTTGAATACGCGGGAAGGATAGGAAGAACCACCAACGGAACCAGGCGCTCTCTGACGGTCGTGCTGACCGTGCGAAGCTTCACCCACACCGTGGAAGCCATGACGTTTAACAACGCCCTGGAACCCCTTTCCTTTGGTAGTACCAACAACACTTACCTGCTCACCTTCAGCGAAGATGTCTACGGTAATGGTGTCACCAATATTTTTTTCTGTGTAATAATCGCGGAACTCTTTTACAAAGCCTTTAGGCGTAGATTGTGCCTTGTTGAAGTGATTGATTTCGGCTTTGTTTGAATTTTTTGTTTTTTTGTCTCCGTAAGCAAGCTGTACCGCAGTGTAGCCATCTGTTTCTTTGGTCTTTACCTGCGATACAACACAAGGCCCGGCCTCAATTATAGTGCAGGCTGTCTGCTTGCCATCCTGACCGAAGACGCTGGTCATGCCAATTTTTTTTCCAATGATACCTTTCATTGATTGTGATTTGCGCCTTCAGGGTTATAGGAACAGTCTAAGCAACTCACAGGTCGCCTGACTTCAATTCCCCTCGACTGCCGACCTTTTCCTTTCTGAGGAAGTACCGGTAGCAAACAAACCCCGAACGGCTTGTTTTTATTTTCTCGGTGTAACGGTTGATCCAGGATTACCCTTTACACCTTACTCAGCGCTCTTTTTTCCTTTACGGATTGAGAGATGAAATTTTTTATAAGAACTACACTTTCCGACTTCTATGGCAGTTTGTCTGCCCGAATATCATCAAGCCTTGATTTCCACTTCCACACCTGAGGGCAGGTCCAGTTTCGACAGCGCATCTACAGTTCTGGAAGAAGAAGTATAGATATCCAGTAAACGTTTGTGCGTGCGCAATTGGAACTGTTCACGCGCTTTCTTGTTTACATGAGGAGAACGCAAAACTGTAAATATCTTCTTGTGTGTCGGTAACGGAATGGGCCCCGTTACTACCGCTCCAGTGCTGCGTACCGTCTTCACAATTTTTTCGGCAGATTTGTCTACCAGATTGTGATCGTACGACTGTAACTTGATTCTTATCCGTTGTGACATATCTAAAAACCCAAGTTTAATTGGGAGTGCAAAAGTATGGGTTTAAACCATATCAGCAAAAGAAATCAATATATTTTTTGACCTTCTTTTGTTGCCGCCAGGTACGTTGCTCAATCTTATCTGGCTTGTGTTTCTACAAACTTTTTTGCATTAAAAAGCCGCTCTTTCGGTCAGAGCGGCTCAGTATCTATTGACTATCAATTATTTATTTTTTCAATCACCTTCTGTGTTGCCATCTTCCCGGCGTCCAGTGGTAACCTCTTCCTCTGGAATTCCAGTTGCCTTCTACCCACACCCGGTTCGCCCGGGGCGGTGCCCAATAGCCATGTACGTATTCGTACCTGCCTCCCTTCATCACCCAATTATCATTTATCCACACATACCCCGGGCCGGGAGCTACAGGCCGGGCATAAACAGGCGGTCCAGGTCTGGCCGCTACATAGGTGGGAGCACATGAACTTAAAGAAAGGGCTACGGTTATTACGGTTACAACGCCCATCAGGCCATTATATCTCTTTTTCATATTCTTCTTTTCAAATAAGAAAGAACAAAGCGAAAAAAGTTTAAGCCTGGTTACTCCCGCAACGCGTTCTTAACTTTTCTTCCCGGAAGACTCTTTCCCGTTCACTTTTCCCCTGTCTGGTCCGCCCCAGTTACTCTTCCCCTTCGATCCTACGCGGAAGATCCTCGAGAGGTTGAACCCAAACCGAATGTCTCCTTTGAAGAATTTATCGGTGGTTTCGGTGATATAGGCCCTTTCGTTCATTCCCACCGCATTTGTGAAGTGCAGTTGGAACACATGTCCACCGGTCTCAATATCTATGCCCACCGACAGGGGATCCGTGTTCGCTTTAGGAATCCCGCTCAGCGCGTGATGGTAGTCGGCAGTAATAGCCACGCGCTTGCTGATTTTAAAGCGGGCGCCCCCGCCAAGGGCAAACAGGTTGAAATCTTCCGCTGGCCGGTCAACAAAGTTCCTGCGGAGAAATATCGGGCTCAGCTGAAATGAAAACCGCTCGTTGAATTTACGGCCTACCAGCAGCTGCAAGTAATACGATGTACGGTCTGAAGTGCTCGGCTTGACCGACGTGGGAGACACACCTGTCCATATCGTGGAACCGGCTGCAAGCGCTACTGACACAGGAACTGCGTTTGGGCCGGTCGTCTGCTGCAGGAACCTGGCTTTAACAAATCCGTCTACCTCTTTGCGGTAGGTGCTCCGGCCGATGCCTACCATCAGATCGTTGGTGATGCCATAATCGAACGACATGCGCATGGAAGCACCATCAAGCCCAAACCACTGATCCACCCCACTGTTGATCCGGCTGAAGCGGTGAAGGATCCGGAAGTCCAGGTTACCCTTAGCCAGCATTTCGATGGAGTGAGCATTGATAACACGGGTCGACTTGAAAGCCGCGGTCACTTTTTCCCGCGCAGGCACGCTGTCTTCCAGCCCTTTCAGCAGGCTTTCCTGTGCAAATGCCGGTGTTACCAAGAATATAAATACGAGGAAGGCGATGAATTGTCTCATGAACGGTTATTTTTCTTTGAGGAATCGATGGGTTTTGATCAGGTGCCTGACATAGGTTCGTATGCGGGAACATTCACGACGATCCGTACATTCTTGCTTACCTTATCGGCGACGAGGGAAGGAATTTCGATGTTGTAGTCGGCAAGCACCACTGTAAGTTCAGACACTGCGCTGATGGTACCGCCTTTGACCGTAAAAGTGGCCTGTGCATCCTGAGGCTTTGTAACGCCATGCATAGTAAGGGTGCCACTCACCTGCACAGTATAAGTGCCATCCTTGCCTGTTTTGAGATTGCCGATCTCTTTGATGTTACCGCTGAATACGGCTTTTGGAAATTTATCACTCTCAACATATTCTTCGTTGAAATGCTCCTGCATCTTTGCTTTTTCGAATTCAAACCCCTTGAGCAAAACGGAAAATTCGAGCTTCCCTGAACTCACATCGAATACACTTACGCATTTCGAATTGTGCGCTTCAATGTTTTCCATGGGAGCTTTTGAATAAAAAGACACTTTCCCGTTTTTCGTAAAATACCTGGCCTGTCCCGATGCCCATTGCGTGCCTGCAAGAAGCAGCACAAGACATACTACTTTTACTGATTTCATATAATCTGGTTTATTGTTTAATTATCACACACCTGTTCAGTTCAACGTCGAGCAAATAGCCCGTACAGATGCCGCGGAGAGAAATTGGGTCGCCTGCCTTTACTTTTTTCGTGTTGACAGTCTGGTTGGGATTCATGAGACAGCTGACCCTGTGCATATCATCCTTTTTACCCAGAAGGATGTTGATAGACGTGTCGCTCTGACTGTTAATTTCCGATACAATACCAGAAACGTCGATCGCTTTTCCGAGGTACAGGCTGTTGGCCTTTTGCTCGTCTGATTCGTAGGCTTTCACCAATACATCCGCAGCTACGGTGGCCTGTGGCTGTACGTCTGCCAGGTCAGCCGGTTTACGTGTATATTCACGATAGGCATATGCGGCCACCCCCAGGATCACAAGAAGCACCAGCCAGCCCCATTTTTTTATAAGTTTCATAGCAGAATGATTTTACAATAGAATTTGGTACCGGATGAGAGATCAGTTGGTGATGGCACCGCCGGCATTGATCCAGTCGGTGATCTTGGCTTTATCCGTTGTGGAAAGGGGGTTGCCCGGCGGCATGGTGCTTTTATCAACCGCCACTGTTTTGATGAGTGCAGCGTTGGTGATGATGTTGCAGTCGACTGTAAAGTTCATCCCGCCATTTGCAACATTGTTGTTATGACAGCCCACACATCTGGATTGAACAAGTGTTTTCACAGTAGTGTACAGAGGCCCGGCCGTACCGCTGCATTTATTGACCACCGGAGTCGGGGTAATTGCATCCGGTGTGGAATCGGTCTTACTGCAGGATAGAAAGTTCAGAAATAACAGACAACAGAACAGAGAGGTAATTCTTCTTTGGTTCATAAGACTTATTTCTCAAAGAATCGAAAATCTGTATATGATGGTTGCCTGAAAAAAAGCAGATCGGGAAAGACTTTACAGTTTTTTTGTTTGAAATTATTTACCACAATGCAGCAAATAAACAGGCAGTTAGTATGCGCAGTATAAAAATCCATTTGTTCATATATAACGAACAAAAAAGGGCTGCCTCCACAGGCGCGCCCTTTAACACAAAGCATAATGAACCAAGTTTTTGAGAAACTATTTTCTTTTTAGTGGCTGATACTTTAACCCTACCTGAAGACCGAGGGAATAAAGCTTTACAGAACCTGCCCCTACACCGGCGATCGGCAGTTTGGCATAAGGCTCGGCCTGTAAATAAAAATACCTGAATAACCGCTGTTCAAACCCGACGCTTAAGTTGATCGAAGAAAACCAGTCGAAGTTTCCTCTGTATTTCATTAGAGATTTGTAGTACCAGTTCGACTGCGTCGTTATGTGATAATTGTAGACTTCACTGTTCATCAGAAAAGAAGAGATGCCGGCGATTGCATACAAAGCATTGCTCTGGTGATGGAGCAGATCAAAGCGCAAAGACAATGGCAGATCAAAAATAAGGCAGTCAGCATCAATCTTCAGGCTCTTGATGGAATCCAAGGGGTAACTGGATCCCCACTTGTAATCACCTTTGCCGGCAAAATATATCTTTCGGCCTGCATGAAATCCTGCCTGCACCGCCAGCCAGTTATTTACATGATAACCGATCTCAGCTCCATATACATTTCCCTCGTTCTGGATATCGAATCTGCGCAGGCTGGTAGCATTACTGGAACCGGAAACAACAAAATAAAAGCGGGCATTTTTGAGGGAATTGTCGGTCTGCTTTTTTGCAATCCTTTCGATCGATGTTTGTAAGCTGTCTTTTATCGCTGCATGTTGGGACAAACGGTTTAACATGCTATCCGGTACGGTTATGCTGAAATTTACCGTTCTTGTTTCCAGCGGTGGCAAGCCGGCAAAGGCGTGCAGGTCTTCACCGGCTTCTGTTGCGACCGGAGCGGCCTGTAGATAAGCCCCTGTATTTAAGCCCGCGGTGCGTGCCCCTTTTTTGATGCCCTGGCTTGCAGCGGCCCTTTTGCGGTACCCGTCTCCTGACCGGGCGTTACCGAATGCAGATGACGGAATAGTTGAAACAGACCTGCTGCTATTTTCAGCAACCGGCCGACCGCCTCCTTGGTTATCGGGACGACGATCTGGAGCAGGGTATAGTCGCCCGGAGTGGGGAGTGGCCAGACTTCCGGTCGTTTTTCCCGCGTCCTGCGCTGAACCGGCTTCCGGGTGCGGATCGTTTTCAGCTGCCGTTGCAGGTGTCATCTCGGTACGATTGCGGGCTTCTTTCCTGCTTTCCTGAGAAGTAATTGCCTTCTCAGATACATGATTCGAAAGAGTTGGTACACTGCTCCTGTATGTGTGATAAAAGTACCCGCCGATTGCGATAGACAGCAGCAGTAACCCTACAGGCCACCACCAGATAAGGAAGCGCCTCTTTTTCGGCTTTTCATCCAGCAAAGCTTCCATCTTCCTCCAAGCCTCATTTGTGGGAGGGGGCGGGAGAAAGTTTTCAGCTGCCTGCCGAAACCGGTTTTCGATATGTTCAGATCGCTGTTTGTCCATACAAACTCTGCTGTCTTTGTAAGATCATTTTTTGAATATTCATTTTGGCTTTGGCAAGATTGGACTTCGAGGTTCCAACCGATATATTTAATCGTTTAGCGATTTCTTCGTGCTTGTATCCATCTATCACATACAAATTGAATACCGTGCGATACACCGGAGACAATTGCTGCACCAACTTGATGATTTCTTCGTACGACATTTTATCGAGCGAGGTCTCCGCTTCGTCGGCCCAGTGAAACTTACTGTCATCGATAGATACGTTCATCTGATAGCGGTGGTTCTTTCTGAAGTGATCAATGGCTGTGTTCACTACGATCCTTTTTATCCAGCCTTTCAAAGAAGCTTCCACATCCTCATAGCGCGGTTTGAAAGAAGCCAGTTCCCGGAAAATTTTCAGGAACCCGTCATTGACTATTTCCATCGCATCGTCTTCTGTATGCGCATACCGCATACAGACGGAAGTGGCATAGCCATAGAAATGAGTATAGAATTTCTTCTGACTCTCTCTTTGGTTGTTGGTACAGTCAGTTATAATAGTTTCTATTTCTTGACTGGTTAGCAAGATGAACGCTTTGTGTTAAGCATATATTCGTAAAAATTGCCACGATGGTTGCCCACCTTATCCGTTTTTGTTTGATTTGATAAAAATATCCTTTCCCGGGTGATATTAAAAGTACAGGCAATAAAAAACCCGCTCCTGGGAGCGGGTTTCCTTATCAGAAAAAACCATTTTATGCATTTACTTTACCCTTTACTTTGGCAATCACCTCTTCTGAGATGTTGTTGGGTGCAGGAGAGTAGTGGCTGAATTCCATGGTGGAAGTGGCGCGGCCGGAAGAGAGTGAACGCAGCTGCGTTACATATCCGAACATTTCACTCAGCGGCACCTTGGCTTTGATCACCTGGGCACCAGCCTTGCTGTCGATTCCTTCCAGCATACCGCGACGACGGTTCAGGTCACCGGTTACATCACCCATGTACTGGTCGGGCGTGATCACTTCAATCTTCATGATCGGCTCCAGCAGAACGGGTTTCGCTTTCCTGGCTGCTTCACGGAAGCCCTGTTTGGCACACAGTTCGAACGACATAGAGTCGGAGTCAACTGCGTGGAAGCTTCCGTCGTATACGCGGATCTTCATATTATCGACCGGATAGCTGGCCAGTACACCGGTTGTCATCGACTGTTCAAAACCTTTCTGGATAGCAGGAACAAATTCACGCGGAATTGATCCACCAAACAGATCGTTCACGAACTGGTACGTGCCTTTATCTTCTTTCAGGAACTCCTCATCTGCTGGCCCCAGCGCAAACTGGATGTCGGCAAATTTACCACGACCACCGGTCTGCTTTTTCAGCACTTCCCTGTGTTCAACTGTGTTCTGGAAAGCTTCTTTATAAGCTACCATCGGCGCACCCTGGTTGATCTCAACCTTGAACTCACGTTTCATGCGGTCTACGATGATCTCGAGGTGAAGTTCGCCCATACCGCTCAGGATGGTCTGGCCGGTTTCTTCGTCGGTCTTTACGCGGAGGGTCGGATCTTCTTCCACCAGCTTCGCGATAGCCATACCCATTTTATCTACGTCTACCTGTGTCTTCGGCTCAACGGCGATCGAGATAACAGGTTCAGGGAAGTTCATTGATTCCAGCACGATGGGATGGTCTTCATTACACAGCGTATCGCCGGTTTTGATGTCCTTGAATCCAACTGCTGCCCCGATGTCGCCGGCTTCGATGAAGTCGATCGGGTTCTGCTTGTTCGCATGCATCTGCATGATGCGGGAGATACGCTCGTTTTTACCGGTTCTGGTGTTCAGCACATAAGAACCAGAATCGAGGTGCCCCGAGTAAGCCCTGAAGAAGGCCAGGCGACCTACGAACGGATCGGTCATGATCTTGAAAGCCAGGGCCGCGAACGGTTCCTTGGCATCCGGCTTACGGGTGATCTCTTCGCCGGTGTCAGGATTGGTTCCTTTCACAGCTTCAATGTCAAGCGGGCCAGGCAGGTAACGAACGATCGCATCGAGGGCGGTCTGCACGCCCTTGTTTTTGAAGGAAGAGCCGCACATCATTGGTATGATGGACAGGTCGATCGTAGCTTTACGGATCGCTTCATGCACTTCGTCTTCGGTGATGGTATTCGGGTCGTCGAAGAATTTTTCGAGCAGCTTGTCATCATATTCAGCAACAGCTTCAATGAGCGCCTGTCTCCATTCTTCCACATCAGCCTTCATATCTTCCGGGATAGGCACTTCCTTGTAGGTCATACCTCTTGTTTCATCTTCCCAGATGATGCCTTTCAGGGTGATCAGGTCAACAACGCCTTTGAAGTTGTCTTCTGCACCGATCGGCAGCTGCAGCGGAACAGCTTTCGCACCCAGCATTTCCCTCACCTGTTTTACCACGTTGAGAAAGTCGGCACCGGAGCGGTCCATTTTGTTTACAAAACCGATCCTTGGTACTTTATAGCGGTTGGCCTGGCGCCAAACAGTTTCAGACTGCGGTTCAACACCTGACACGGCACAGAAAAGCGCCAGCAGGCCGTCCAGAACCCGGAGTGAACGTTCTACTTCCACGGTGAAATCCACGTGGCCGGGAGTATCGATGATATTAAATTTGTACTGTTTGGTATCTGCATCTTTCTGTCCCTGGATAGTAGGAAAGTTCCAGAAACAGGTTGTTGCAGCAGAAGTGATGGTGATACCTCTTTCCTGCTCCTGCGCCATCCAGTCCATCGTTGCAGCTCCTTCATGTACTTCTCCGATCTTGTGGTTTACGCCTGTATAGTACAGGATGCGTTCAGTGGTGGTCGTTTTGCCCGCGTCAATGTGGGCAGCAATTCCGAAGTTTCTTTGATATCTCAGGTCTGCCATGACTTTGTTTATGTTTATTTGTATGGAAATAACGAAATCTGTTCAGGAAGGTTAAGGCCGGAACCCTTTTTGGTGTTTGCACCGGGTTCCTGAAATTCAGGCAAAACCGGGCTAAAACCCTACCTCACCTAAATTTGGAGTGCAAAGGTACAAAAATTTCACACCTAAACAAAGAGCAACCTCGTTTACACCACTCTCCGCCCATTCCTAACAATTTTATAACAAACGGGTTTCGACCCGATTAATTGTTTTCACTGAGCATAAAACAGGCTCAATTTATTTATCTGATTTTCAGAAATTAATTTGGGAATACATTTTGCTTGCGTAAATTTAAGCAACATTTCTAACCTTAAAATTCGAAACAAAATGGCTACTAAAAAAGCTGCACCTAAAAAAGCAGCACCGAAAAAGGCAGCGCCTAAAAAGGCTGCTCCAAAGAAGGCTGCACCAAAGAAAGCAGCCCCGAAAAAAGCAGCTCCCAAAAAAGCAGTAAAGGCAGCTAAAAAAGCAGCTCCCAAGAAAGCTGTCAAGGCCGCCAAGAAAGCAGCTCCCAAGAAAGCTGTAAAAGCCGCTAAGAAAGCTGCACCCGTGAAAAAGGCGGTCGCTAAAAAAGCCGCACCGAAAAAAGCCGCCAAAAAGGCTGCGCCTAAAAAGGCCGCCAAAAAAGCCGCTACTTCTTCCACTCCCCCGGTTGAAGAGCCCACCTCTTCCACCGACACTCTGAGTGTTACGGAACCTGATATGAGCGGGGCAGATACTGATACTTCTGATGAAACTCCAAAAGAGTCAGAATAATCAGCTGATAATAATCTCATTGAATCTGAAAAGGCTATCGTCAAAAACGGTAGCCTTTTTTTATAACACTGATGCGCTCTTTTACCCTCTCAGCCCGACTCCGCTTTTTACCGGCGATAGAACCGGATCTCATCTTCTCCATATTTCTGCTTCTCTGCCAACGCTTCAGCAGGCGCCAGAGGGGCCTGCAGGCCTGGTCCTATCTCCAGGCCTGTATTGATGATCACCCGGGCTTCATCCCAGCAATTTTCTTCTATGAACCCCTGCAGCAGCGCAGCACCGCCTTCCACCAGCACACTCTGGATATTCATACTGTACAGGGCAGCCAATACCTCCTGCGCCAGCGACCCTGCGCCCGGCAGGCGGTAATGAGTTACATTGCCCTGTTCTTCCTTCAGGTAATTAAACACGACCGTACGGCCTCCGTCCTGCAACATCCTGAGCGATCCGGGAAGCTGCAGGTTCTTGTCAACCACCAGCCGCAACGGATCTTTGCCCATCCACAACCGTACGGTGAGCGACGGATCATCCAGCAGAGCGGTTCTTGTACCCACCAGTATAGCCGGTTCCTCACTGCGCCAACGATGCACAAGGCGGTTGCTGAATGCGCCGCTGATCAGGGTTCTTTCCGCACCGGAGGCGGCCATTTTTCCATCGACGCTGCGTGCCCATTTCAAGATCACGTAAGGCCGCTTTTTAAGATGATAAGTAAAAAAGCGATTGTTCAGCGCCATGCACGCCTGCTCCAAAATTCCGGTGGTAACCTCTATGCCGGCTGCCAGCAATTTCTCAATCCCTTTGCCATCGACCAAGGGAAACGGATCCCTGCAGCCGACCACCACACGGGGGATCCGATTTTCAATGATGAGGTTGGCACAGGGTGGCGTTTTGCCATAGTGCGCACAGGGTTCAAGAGAAACATACAGGGTACTTTTCTGAAGAATATCTTCAAAGGGAAGCGAGGCTGCCAGCGGATTCCGGGGATATCGGACGGCAGCATCTCGCAGGCAGTTGACCTCGGCGTGCGACTGGCCGTACAACTGATGATACCCTTCTCCCAAGATCCGGTTCTCATGCACAAGCACCGACCCTACCATCGGATTTGGGGCTACGGAACCGGCGCCAAGCCGCGCCAGCTCGAGGCAGCGGGACATATATTGTTCGTGAATGGTCATGGATAGTTGAAACAGTAGGGAGAAAACATGGGAGAAAAGGACGTATCAAACTCAATTGCCCGTAATCATTATTTAACATGATGCAGCCGCTGTAATACAAACCAGGCGCAGACAACAAGCAGAAGTATCAGTATGATCGCCATATAGATCCAGGGATGCTCCAGGATCCTTTTCTTGTTCCGGCTTACCTTTTTCTGCTCCAGCTTGCGGTGAAGGTCTTTCTGAAGCTGTTCGACCAGGCTTTCGATGTTCTTCTTGCCCTTTACCTGCTGCAAACCTTCCACGGCATCGTTGATGAGCTCGTTCTTTGCCATGAGCTTCTCCACTTCATGCGCATCGGCCTCCGAAAGCTGGCCCGACACATAATCGAGCAGCTTCTGGTTGTCGACCTCTTCCTGGTCATCAGATAATATGTTCAGTAGATCGTGATTCATGATATTGATAGAATTCAATGGAGCAGAAAATCAATGGCCGCCCAGTTTTTTATCGAGTATGATCTTCAGGTTCCGTTTGCCGTTCTGGATATAGCTTTTCACCTTCAGGATCGAGTACCCGGTACTGTCAGAAATTTCCTGATAGGTCTTCTTCTCCAGATAAAATAAAGTTACACAACGTTTCTGCTCATTTCCTAATTCCTGCAGGGCCACACTCATTAATTGGAGCTTTTTTTCCTTTTCAAGGTGCTGCATCTTTTCTTCGTGCTGCAGCTCAATGGTTACGCCGGCCGTGTTTTCGGTGAGATCGGCCATTATTTTCCCCTTCCTGTCGCGAAGCTTCATGAGGCAGTGGTTCTTGGCCACCATATAGATCCAGCTCTTGAAATAGTCGACCTTGTATTTCTGCAGTTCGGTGATGGCTTTCAGGAAAACCTGCTGTACGCTGTCTTTCGCCTCTTCCTCGTTCTTGAGGTACTTCATGCAAACCCCCAGCAGCAGCATGGTATACCGCTCGAGCAACAGCCCGAGCCATTGGTTATCATGATCGTGATAAAAATGGGTCAGTAACTCGGAGTCTGAGTATGAATATTTTTCCGTTCTCACCTGCTTGGGCAATCTTATTTTATTGTATCGTGCCTGGTCTGTTCTGGCTGTGTAACTGCTGTATCCGGAGAGCATCGGCCTTCTTTTCAAGGAAGATGCCTGCCTTACCGGTTGCAAACAATAAGATGCAGAAATGGAAATTTCCATAAGCCGGCAAAAGCCCCGGAACCATTTCCTTTACCTGCATCATACAGCGGAAAGAACAAATAACAAGAACCGGCCTTTTATTGTTTGTAGTACCTGAGAAGAGCGCCCGGCGGGCCAGGGAAAGTGAGGACAGGAGCGGTCAGGATTTTTTGTCGAGGAACAGCATCTTGAAAGCGACAAACAGCAGCAACAGGGCAAAGACTTTTTTCAATTTATCCTGCGAAATCGCCAGCGACACGTTACTGCCCAGGTACGCGCCCGCCACAAAGGCAATACACATGATGCCTACCACCTTTACATCGAGATATCCTTTTTTATAATAGTTCATGACGGCAAAAATGCCCACGGGCATCAGGAGCAACCCAAGGGAAGTACCCTGCGCTTCATGCTGATCGAATTTTAGAAAATACATGAGCGCGGGCACTATGATGATGCCGCCGCCGACCCCTACCAATCCGCTCAGAAAGCCGGCGGCAAGCCCCACAATAAGCAATACAGCAATCGTGTAGTAAGTCATACTACTGCGTTTTGAAAGTCTCCTGATAGAATTTCATGGCGTCTTCAATAATTTTCAGGGCAACGGATTTATCGCGAACCTCTTCCACTTTCACCGTTTTGTTTTCAAGCTTTTTGTATTCTTCAAAGAAGTGACGAAGCTCATCAAAGAAGTGTTTGGGAAGTTCTTCGATGTTGTTGTAATGGTTCATGCTCGGGTCATTGGCAGCCACTGCGATGATCTTGTCATCTGCATCGCCGCTGTCGATCATCTGCATTACACCCACCACTTTGGCCTCAACCAGGCACAGCGCCTGTACCGGAATGGATGTCAGCACCAGGATGTCCAGCGGATCCTTGTCATCGCCATATGTCTGGGGAATAAAGCCGTAGTTACAGGGGTAATAAAAAGCGGAATAAATGACCCTGTCGAGTTTCAGCAGACCGCTTTCTTTGTCAATTTCGTATTTGCAGCGGGAACCCTGGGGAATTTCAATGATTGCGTTCACATTGCGCGGAGCACCTTCACCTACCGGTACCCCATGCCAGGGGTGGGAAACAGTATACATATTAGTTTGTAATTAAGTTCCGCAAACCTACAAATTGATTTCGGGAAATGCGAATAATCCCCCTGAAACCGGTATACTGTCATCCATCATGCGAATGCGGTGTTAGTGAATGTCTTTCAGGTCAACCAGCCAGTCGCCATCCATCTTTACTACTTTAATAGATGTGGTGTCTTTGGGTTCAAATGAATTGGTGTAGGTGTAATTGACGGTAGAATCGTTGACAGGCGTGATGTGGATGGGCATGATGACCGCGTCCTTGAAGCTTACTTTCTGCTCTTCGGTGAGGTGGTTGTAATCTTCCTTCCATTTTTCGAGCAGGCGCTGGTTGGTGCCGGTAGAATCGACCAGGAGGTAAAAGGAGGCTTTTTTGTAATTGCCGTCGAGGGAGGCGCGGATAAATTCGCGGCCCGCATCCTGTGCGTCTTCGGCTTTCTTGTAATCCGAATCGCTGTTGCACGAAAGGGCGGTGACTATGAGGGCGAGAAGAAGGGTCTTTTTCATAAATGTGCACGCAACCCGGCCGGGTTGCGTGCACAAAGTAGGAATAAATTTACTTATGTACGATCGGAAGGAGCATGGCGCCCGTTGTGTTCACGGCCGTTGTGCTCATGTTGCTGGTGAAGCCCTTCCTCCCGCTGCTTTTCACGGTCGTAAGCCCTGATGATGGCTTTCACGAGACGGTGACGAACCACGTCTTCCTCGTCGAGCTCGATGTGGGCGATGCCTTCCACGCCTTTCAGGATGCGGACGGCTTTTTCGAGGCCGCTGCGCTGGTTCTTGGGAAGATCGACCTGCGTCATGTCACCGGTGATGATGGCTTTGGCGCTGGCGCCGATACGGGTCAGGAACATCTTGATCTGAAGGTCGGTGGCGTTCTGTGCCTCATCGAGGATGATAAAGGCATTGTCGAGCGTACGGCCGCGCATGTAAGCCAGCGGGGCGATCTCGATGGTGCGGGTGCTCATGTAATACCCCAGTTTGTCGGCGGGGATCATGTCATCCAGGGCATCGTAGAGCGGACGCAGGTACGGATCGATCTTTTCCTTCAGGTCGCCGGGCAGAAAACCAAGGTTCTCCCCTGCTTCCACCGCCGGACGGGTCAGAATGATCTTTTTGACAACCTTGTTTTTCAGGGCCCTTACTGCTAGCGCCACTGCGGTATAGGTTTTACCGGTACCGGCCGGTCCGATGGCGAAGACGATGTCGTTCTTTTCAGTGCCCGTCACCATTCTTTTCTGGTTATGGGTGCGCGCCCGTACAGTTTTCCCATTGGGGCCGAACACCAGCACCTCATTCGGATGGCGTTCCACAAAATTGTCGACCGTTTCTGTATCGTCTGCTCCACCCAGCATCGTCTCGAGATAGTTTTCACTCAGGTTTCCGTTTCGCTCCAGGTACTGCACCACCAGATCGATCTTTTCTTTTGCCGTTTCCACCTGTTCGGGCGAGCCGCTCAGTTTCAGCTGGGTACCGCGGGAAAGAATTTTGAGGAGGGGAAATTTCTTTTTGAGGATATCCAGCTTTCCATTGTTCACACCGAAAAACTCAATAGGATTTACGGTTTCCAGGTTAATAATTGTTTCTGTCAAATTCGTTGTTTTTAGTGCTTATAAAACTATTTTCCTCCCACTGTTATAGACGGCTGCGGGTCGTGGGGTATCATGATGAAGTTACTGAAATCAATGCGAGACCGGTATTAATTTTTATCAACATACAGGTTTATTTTATCAACAATCATCATAACACTTTGACAACCGCAATAGTTTATTCCGATGGTTCCCTTCTTCTCCCGGCAACCGGTTTTCCAGCCTGAAAATGAGTTTGTTCCGCCCTGGTACTCCTAGTGGTAAATGCCCTACTTTTGGCACTAAATTCTTCTTATGAACATTACACTTCTTCAAGCACAGGCGGTAGTTGCCGCAGCCATCGAAAAATCAGAAGACCTCAATCTCAAAATGAATGTGGCCGTGGTAGACGGCGGCGCCAACCTCGTTGCCTTCGCCCGGATGGACGGTGCCTGGCTTGGTTCACTGGATATCTCGATCAAAAAAGCAAAGACCGCCCGTTTTTTTGACATGAACTCCGGTGAGATCGGCAAGCTTTCGCAACCCGGCGGCCCGCTTTACAACATCGAACATTCCAATGGCGGACTGATCAGCTTCCCGGGTGGCATTCCCATCAAGAATGGCGACGGCACCATCATCGGCGCTATAGGTGTGTCGGGCAGTACGGTCGACAATGACCATACGGTGGCCCAGGCCGGTGTGGAGGGTCTCTCCGAGAGCGTAGCTCCTTAAACCAATCAACTAACTGCAACTTTTTTTATGAATAAATCAATTGGCTATATCAGCCTTTCCTTTCTGGTTTTCTGTGCATTCATCGAAGGGCCAGGCAAGCGGCTCCCGGCAGGGCCACCCGCACTTTCCTACATCAGGGAAAACGAGATCCGGCAGGATCTGTTCACCCTGGCCGACGACAATATGCGCGGAAGAAGGGCGGGCACGCTCGATGAACTGCGGGCCGGTGCCTGGGTAGCGGAGCAGGCCCGCAAGGCCGGACTGGAACCGGCCGGTGACGACGGAACCTACCTGCAGTTCTACTCCCTCCGGCGCACAAAGGTAGCCGCCACCAGCCGGATCGACCTGAACGGCAAACCACTGGCCCTCAACCGCGATGTATGGGTAACCACTCCGATAGACAGCCGCCTGACCCTGCCGGTTGAATGGATGGATTCCATGGCCGACACTTCCAGGAGCCTTCAGGGCAAAGCGATCGCGATGACGCTGCGCCCCCCGGTGCCCCTGCCAGCCAAAGGCGTCAGCCTGTGGGGATACCGTTATACTGCGTCAGCCATCCGCCAGCAGGCCGCGACCCTGCGGGCGCACGGCGCCTCCTGCGTGATCCTGGTCACCGATTCCGTTGCGGAAACAGAGCTGAGTTTTATCGGCCATAACTACCAGGATGGCAGCTACCAGCTGGATAACACACCGCCGGCCGGAGGCCAGAATGCACGGAACAATCCGGTTCCCGTGATCCTGGTGCGCAGGTCTGCCGCATCGGAGTTTCACCAGCCGCAAGCCAGTATCACTCTGAATATCGGGGTGGAAAGTTTTCTATATCCTTCTGTGAACGTGGTGGCGGTCGCCAAGGGCACCGACCCTACCCTCAGCAAGGAATACGTACTCTTCAGCGGGCATCACGACCACGACGGGGTGGGCCTGCCGGTGGCCGGCGATTCTATCTGGAACGGTGCGGATGACAACGCGACCGTTACCGTGGCCATGCTGGCGATCGCCAGGGCCTGGAAAGCCAAACCGGGCAAGCGTTCCGCGCTGTTTGTATGGCACGGCGCCGAGGAAAGGGGCTTGCTTGGTTCACGCTGGTATGCCGAGCACCCGACCGTGAAGAAAGAATCGATCGTAGCCGTGCTGAACGGCGACATGATGGGCCGGAACTCTCCTGATTCAGCCGCCCTGCTGGGTGCCGTTCCGCCGCACCGCAACTCGCTGACCCTGGTGAACATGGCAATGCAGGCAAACAAAGATGTTTCAAAATTCAAGGTGATCGATACTAGCTGGGACGATCCCAAGCACCCGGAAGGCTGGTATTTCAGGAGCGACCACCTCTCCTACGCCCGTATCGGCATTCCGTCTATCTTTTTCACCACCCTGCTGCATCCCGACTATCACACACCCCGCGATGAAGCCAAAACCATCGACATCGCCAAGCTGACCCGCATGAGCCGTTGGATGTACGCTACCGGCTGGAGCGTATCGGAAACAGCCCAGCGCCCGGCGCTGGACAATGCGGGGTCGATCAATCTGAACAGGTAGATGGGTTGTAAGGTGGGAAAAGGCATAACCTCCTGGTGTTTCAAACCGTGACATGATGCGCCTGATAACAAAAAAGCCCGGCAGGAAACCTGCCGGGCTTTTTCTATTAGAACCGTTCTGAACTAGTAACGGTACATATCGGTTTTGAAAGGACCTTCCTTGGAGATACCCAGGTATTCGCTCTGGGCGGATTCCAGCTCGTCGAGTTCCACACCGATCTTGGCGAGGTGGAGGCGGGCAACTTTTTCATCCAGGATCTTCGGCAGCACGTATACCCTGTTCTCGTAGTTGCTATGGTTGGTCCACAGTTCTATCTGGGCAAGTGTCTGGTTGGTGAAAGAGTTACTCATTACGAAAGAAGGGTGGCCGGTGGCGCAACCCAGGTTCACCAGGCGGCCTTCTGCCAGTACGATCACGTCTTTTCCTTCGATGGTGTACAGGTCTACCTGCGGTTTGATGGTGTCTTTGGTAGAACCGTATTGCTGGTTCAGCCAGGCCATGTCGATTTCGATGTCGAAGTGACCGATGTTACAAACGATGGCCTTGTCTTTCATGGCGCGGAAATGTTTTTCCGTGATCAGGTCGCGGCAACCGCTGGCGGTAACGATGATATCGGCTTCTTTTACCGCGTTCTCCATTTTCTTCACTTCATAACCGTCCATGGCGGCCTGCAGGGCGCAGATAGGGTCGATCTCGGTAACGATCACGCGGGCGCCGGCGCCTCTCAGTGAATCGGCCGAACCTTTACCCACATCTCCGTAACCACCTACTACGGCTACTTTACCGGCGAGCATTACGTCGGTAGCACGGCGGATGGCATCCACCAGGCTTTCGCGGCAGCCATATTTATTGTCGAATTTTGATTTGGTAACGCTGTCGTTCACGTTGAAGGCAGGAACAGGCAGGGTGCCTTTTGCCATTCTTTCATATAAGCGGTGAACGCCGGTAGTGGTTTCTTCAGAGAGACCGCGGATGTGCTGGATAAGCTCAGAATATTGGTCGAACACCATGTTGGTAAGGTCTCCGCCGTCGTCGAGGATCATATTGAGCGGGCGGTCGGCAGCGCCGAAGAAAAGGGTTTGCTCGATACACCAGTCGGCGTCTTCGATCGATTGACCTTTCCAGGCAAAAACTCCGATACCGGCAGCGGCAATGGCGGCGGCGGCATGATCCTGCGTGGAGAATATATTGCAAGAACTCCATTTTACTTCGGCTCCAAGGGCAACCAGGGTTTCAATCAGCACAGCGGTCTGAATGGTCATATGCAGACAGCCTGCTACACGGGCGCCTTTCAGCGGCTGGGTAGGACCGTATTCTTCTCTCAGGGACATCAAACCCGGCATTTCTGCTTCTGCGAGCCTGATTTCTTTTCTTCCCCATTCTGCCAGACTGATATCGGCAACCTTGTATTTGAGACCGAAGTCAATTGTGGATTTAGTTAGCGTCGACATGTAGATTTTATTTATTTCTGCAGCAAAGGTAAAACTATCCCGTCAAAAACCCGCTTCTGTTGTAGGGATGTGATTTTTTAGCAGTCCGGCCCTTCAACGGCCCGACGGCTCAACCAGGTCCCACAGGTTGCCGTACAGGTCGGCAAAAACGGCAACGCGGCCGTATGGTTCCACCGAGGGTTGACGAATAATTGTCACCTGTTGGTCTACCAGGTGTTGGAAATCACGCCAGAAATCATCGGTGTGCAAGAACAAAAAGACCCGGCCGCCCGTCTGGTTGCCAACGCGGCTTTGCTGCTCATCGCTGGCGGCCTTGGCTAGCAGCAGGCGGGTGCCCGACCTACCCGGCGGCTCCACGATCACCCATCTTTTCGTAGCAGTCAGTACGGTATCTTCTACCAGCCTGAAACGGAGTTTCCGGGTATAGAATTCGATCGCCTCATCGTAATCCCTCACTACCAGCGCGATCTGGGCTATCTTCTGGTTCATCAGAATTGCTCTTTTATCATTTTTGCCACCACCTTGTCGATCGGCAGGGTAACGGAGGCGTCGGAAAATTTTTCCCAGTCGATAAAGCGAAATGTCTCGATCTCGTTCTTTTCCTTGTAGATGATCATCTGCTCCTCGTCGAACGCATAAGGCTCATCGCGGATGGCGCAGGTGATCGGTTCGGTGGGAAGAATGAAGTAATAGATGGAAACGATCTGGTCGGCGGGGTTGAAGGCCGACATCTGGAAGAAATCGGTGGTGTAGATATGGTCGCCGATATCAGCGTCCAGGTTCATTTCTTCCCTGATCTCGCGCTTCAGGCAGTCGCGCGTTCCTTCCCCGAATTCGAGGCCACCGCCGGGAAACTTGGTGTAATATTTCCCACGGATGAATTCGTCGCTCACAAGCACCTGTTTTTTCTCATTGATCAGGAT
This sequence comes from Chitinophagaceae bacterium, assembly GCA_965200945.1. GTDB lineage: Bacteria > Bacteroidota > Bacteroidia > Chitinophagales > Chitinophagaceae > JADCRZ01. The sequence goes on along the minus strand of OZ241749.1, from coordinate 4,982,879 downwards.
GCCGTACACTCTTATCGTGAACATAGCTTTTTGTTTAAAACCATTTTCTCTTCATGAAATACCAGCTGATCACTACCGAGATCGCCAGCGACAGCAGCAGGGGAATATAAAACGCATGCTGTGTATTCTGGTAGGGGATGGGCACATTCATACCGTAGATACCGGCCACCAGGGCGGGCAGCGACAGAATGATGGTGATGGAGGTCAGCCTTTTCATCACGTTGTTGAGGTTGTTGGAAATGATGCTGGCAAAGGCATCGAGGGTACTGACCAGGATGTTGGTGTAGGTGTTGGCCATTTCCAGGGCCTGTGAAGTGTCTACGATCAGGTCGTTCAGAAATTCTTTTTCTTCTTCGTTGAGACCAAGAAAATTAGTGCGTTCCAGTTTCATGAACAGCAGCTCGTTCGAGCGGAGGGCGGTCACAAAATACACCAGGCTTTTCTGGATGCGCATGAGCTGCAGCAGCTCTTCGTTCCGGTTCGAGTCGTACAGTTTCTGCTCGAGCTGGTTCCTGCGCTGGTTGATCTCTTTGAGGTATTCGAGGGAATTCTGTACCACTTTCTCGAATATCTTCAGCACCATCATCTTGCGGTTGTCGGCCTGGCGGTTGCGGAAGGTATTCAGGAACTTTTTGATGGCGGCGTTCTCGAACGAGTTGACCGTTACGATCTGGGTGTGGGTGAGGATGATACAGATCGGGATGGTGATGTAAAAAGCGTCGCTATCGTTGAAGGAATTGTTCTCGGTGGGCGTTTTGATGACGATCAGCTTTACATTGTCTTCATCTTCAAAACGGCTTCTTTCATCAATATCGAGCGAGTCGGTCAGAAAGTCGATCGGGATCTCGAGGGCTTCGGAAAGCTCGGTGAATTCTTCCTGTTTGAGCGGCGGCAGTATATTGACCCAGGTACCGCTGTCGGGCTTTTCGATGGCGACCGTTTCGTGGTTGATATTTTTGAAGTACTGAATCACTGCGACGCAAATATAGGAGACTGCTCCTGAATTCTGCCGGAATGATATATTACCTCTTTGGAAACAACGGGCCGTAAGCTGCATACGTGACAGGGATGCAGTCGCAGCAGTGGTTCCAGGCCGTTTACAGGGAAATATCGCCTTCAAAAACTTTCTCTGCGGGGCCGCAGAGCCAGATGTTGGAGTACACGCCGTCGTCGATGCGGTCGAACTCCACCCGCAGTTTACCGCCTTTCGTGATCACGCTCACGTTGTTGAACCCGACCTCGTTGTGGTAGCAAACGAGGGCGCTGGCAGTTACGCCGGTGCCGCAGCTCAGGGTCTCATCTTCCACTCCCCGCTCGTAGGTACGCACCATGATCTCGTCGTCGTTCCGGATCTGCACGAAGTTTACATTGATGCCTTCCTTGTCAAACGGCGGGTTGGAGCGGATCGCCCTTCCCTTTGTGAAAACATCCGTTTCCATCACATCGCTCACGATGTTCACGTAATGGGGAGAACCGGTATTGAGCACGGCATCACCTTCAAAATCGGTGATCATGCTCACGTCGTTCATTTTCAGGCTTACGATCCCGTCTTCGATATCGGCTTCATGTTCGCCGTCGATGGCGATAAAGCAATAGCGGTCTTTTACGATGCCCATCTCAGCGGCAAACTTTACCAGGCAGCGTCCGCCGTTGCCGCACATGGTGCTTTGACGGCCGTCGGAGTTATAATATTTCATTTCGAAATCGTACCCGGTCTTCCCGTTGAGGAGCATGAGACCGTCGGCGCCGATGCCGAAGCGGCGGTCGCACATAAAGCGGACCTGTTCGATGTTGATTGATGAGTAGGCGCCGTCGCGGTTGTCGAGTATCACGAAGTCGTTGCCGGTACCCTGGTATTTGTAGAAATGGATCTGCATGAGCGGTGAATAGAGGGCAAAATTAAGGTTTTTGCCGGGGCTTGCGAGGCGTTACAGGGAAGCGATGATTTCCAGCGTATCGGTGATCAGTTTATCCATGGTAGCGGCGGCCTGGTCTGAAAATTTGCGGGCGACGCGGTTGGCCACGATCGCGCTGAGGCTGAGGCAGTGGTGGCCGAGCAGCTTTCCGAGTCCGTAGATGCCGGCCGTTTCCATTTCAAAATTGGTGATGCGGTGCTGGCCGAAAGTGAAGGTGGTGAGCCGGTTGATGAGGTCGGGCTGACTGAGCCCGAGCCGTAGGATGCGGCCCTGGGGGGCGTAGAAGCCCGGACAGGTGACGGTGATGCCATGGTGGAAATCGCGCACGAAATGCTTGAGCAGGGCGGCGCTGCAGCCGCTGATATAGGGGTGGGAGAACCGGTTGTGGAGCTGCGTCTGGGTAACGAACGATTGCACCAGCTCTAATTCCTCGTCGTTGTTTTCCATGCGGTAAAAGTTCATGAGATTGTCGATGCCCAGTCCGTGGGTAGAGGCCACGACGCTGTCGACCGGGATATCGTATTGCAGGGAACCGGAGGTACCGATGCGGATGATCTGCAGCTGGGTGCGTTCTTCGCGGATGGTGCGCGATTCAAAGTCGATGTTCACCAGGGCGTCCAGTTCATTGAGCACGATGTCGATGTTGTCGGTGCCGATGCCGGTGGAGACCACGGAGATCTTTTTATTGCCGACAAAGCCGGTGTCTGTCACAAATTCGCGGTGGCGGCGGGAAGATTCGATGGAGTCGAAGTGCCGGCTGACCTGGTGAACCCGTTCGGGGTCGCCGACGGTGATGACGGTGGTAGCGAGCTCTTCGGGGCGCATGTCGAGGTGGTAAACGGCGCCGCGGGCGTTGATGATCAGTTCCGATTCTGCAATGCGTTGCATGGGTTTCCTTTTGAAGCCATGAAAGTACAGTGGTTTGGGGAAAGGAGAAAATGAGTGAAATGGGTCGGGTTCATGCCAAAATAATTTCCCTCGATCTGAACTGAAAATCCTTATTTTTGCGGCTCTCCGAAAGGGTCCTGTGGCCGAGTGGCTAGGCAGAGCTCTGCAAAAGCTCGTACAGCGGTTCGAATCCGCTCGGGACCTCAAAAAATTATAAAAACGGCCTGTAAATCAATTGATTGCAGAGCCGTTTTTCTTTTGCGGTAACGGTCGCGGTAAAAATCATCAAATCTGCACAATGTATTATGACCATCACTTTTCGATATGAGCAACCACCGACCGATCTGCAGCAGACAGAGGCCGATGCGATCGCTGACCAGCTGAAGATCCGGCTGGCGCCCCAGGAGGATACAATTGAAGAAGCAGGGGCATGGCTGACTGTATACTACATGCAGAACGATGTGTGCCGGCTGATCATCAATGCTCCCCGGCCGTTGCTGAGTGAGATATGGGAGATGGTGGGGCCGGTGGAAGAATGGAGTTGAGATACTAAAACTTTAAACAACTGATTATGGATATCGAGTTTTACAAAATCGCAGATGATATTCCGGAATACCTGCTTAAACAAGAAATGTAAGTCAGAGCCCTTGATATAATGCACGCTCTTAAAGAAACTGAAAGAAGTATTACTGCCATTCTCACAGCCTTGAACAGCGAACATCCGGATTGGTTTGAAGAACTATTACCATCCGAGGAGCACAGACGATCCCATGGGGTATGTAAAACTCAAATCGGACTCAAAAGATTCAATCAGGTTTTTTATTAAGCGCAGCGGTTATCAGCAACCATTAAGGAAAGAGGATGATGAAGCTAGACATAAAGCAAAACAATTTGAAAGTTTCGAAGCCACCATCACAAATGTGAATCGGAATTCCGTAATTATTATCTGTATTTCAATTATTTCTTTAGTAGCCACAGCAATAAACATATGGTTGCAACATTACTCAAAAAAGTAAATACCAATATCCACAGTATTAGACGGGAATTTTCACTGCAATTTGAGCCATATCACCAATTAAATATACCTCTTCATGAATGTTTTTGACTTTTCTTTCCACTGAATCGACTGTCAGCTGAACACTAATCGCGTCATCCATAATTTTTGTGAAGTCACGATCATAAATTCTATTATCACTGGCCATAAACTAAATTTTACTAAAAATACCCAAAAACCTTGGTCTGGCATTTATTGCAGGGCTTACCCGTATTTTTATAATGATACAATCTGTTACACTTGGGCGGAGGCCGGGTTGGATCACCGGTTGTTTCTCCCTCTTTTTTACCTGTCCAATTGTACGACTCAAAAGCCCCATTTCACGGAATATTTTTTGGCTGGCCACCCCTCCTTTTACGTAATATATGTTCCCAAAACAGACGGAAAATAGAAAGCTCTTTTTCCGGGAATAATTGGTAACCATCGCTTTCGAAATCGAGTTATCTAAATACCTCTATTTTAGATAAATGCCCCAGCAATTGGGCGGCTTCGCCCCGGGGAAACCCATATTGGCGATCTAAATCAGCGCTGAAAGCAAGCAATCCCGGCAATACCTATTTAAAAAAAATTCATTTGAATATCAGGTTTTGTAGGGTTCCCACTTGACCACCTCAGCAAAAATGTTGATCCTGGGCTTGGGAGACGTTTGCCTTTATTTGCATAGATTTTGCCGTATTTTGCCCTATTTCTTAGGTAGCCCCCACGGCATTACCAGATGTTTTCGACGTACCTGCATGGTTCATCTCCCACCCCAAAGATTCCAACCAGGTGGAGAACCATTTTGCGTGGTTGTTCCACAATTGCAGCCAAACTACTAAAGGTTAGTGTGTATTGTGCTAAATATCGTCCTGTAACTTGCTACAATTCACATTTTTATTTTTACTTATGTGTCACAGAAGATCTAGTGCTTATAAATAGCTTAGGACTTCTTGCTTGCCTATTGATAATTTTCAGTCATAAAGCCAGAAAATCCAAAATCCAATTTTATGTTATCTACTCTATATTTCAGGGCGAGAAGTTTGATGGTGTTTCCTCTTTTTATAACATTCATCATAAGGCAAGCAAACGCACAATCGTGCTTAACAAATCTGGGCACAGGTTCCAGCAAAGCAACAGTATGGCTTAAGCCGGAGAACGTAGTTCAGTCATCCGGAGCGGTTACATCCTGGACTAATGCCGGTTATGCAAGCGCACTATCAAGCTTTGTCACAACAGGTACCGGTAGCGCCATTACATACCAGGCTGCCGGTCTTAACTTCAACCCCACTGTTCAATGCAATGCCGGTCAGTATATGCGGGTGGCAAATGTAGCCAGAAGTACATTCATGCCCGACAATACTGCTTTCACTTCTATCTCCGTCCACTATTCTGCCTCCGGTATCATGTTCGGTCATCAGACAGGATCAAACACAAACAAGATTACGCATGAACTGGGAGGAGGTTTTGTCGGCAGCAGCCCGGCCTGGTTCACTTTTCCCGCTACTGGTGCAGCATCTCTAACTACAATACTTGTAAACTCAGGTACTGTTTTTCCTTATGGTGATGGCAGAGTAGGTACAACGATTTCGAATTCACCAGTAGCAGACGCGAGTGCTGACCTGGTCGTAGGCGCTTTCAGAGCGGGCGAATACCGGATGAACGGAAATATTGGGGAGATCCTGATGTACAACTTTGCCTTGAGTGCAGCACAACGCAACCAGGCCGAGTCATATCTGGCAGCGAAGTATGGGATCACGTTGGATCAAACATCGGCACAGAACTATACAGCATCCGATGGAACGGTGTTTTGGAATGCCGCGTCGAACGGAACCAGAAGAGCAAGAATAACAGTGATTGGGCGCGATGATTGTATGAACTTGAATCAAAAGCAATCTATTTCAAGCGAAACGGGTGCCATGGTCACGATTGGCAATGGCACTTCGTTTGCGATTACGAACGCGTTGAATTCAAACACATTCAGTGCTGACAAGGAATTTTTGTCTTTTGGTGATGATAATGGAAGTATTACATCTTGGAGCAGCACTGGCGCACCGACAGGCCGGTTGTTACTTGCACGCAAATGGCAGGTTGATGAGACTAATACGGTGGATTCAGTGAGAATTCGTGTGCCAGATGACGGCAGTACTGCCGCTTTCAAACTTCCGGCTGAAAACAGTCGTGTCCTGCTGATGGTAGATGCGGATGGCGATTTCAGTAGTGGCGCGGTTGAAAAACCGATGACATTGAACGGAACCAACTGGGAAACAAATTACAATTTTACCGATGGACAATACTTTACTTTTGCTACCCTGGCACCCGGCTATACTCTTCCTGTCCAGTTCTCTACTTTCAAAGCCCTGCCTCAATCAAACAACAATGTTTTGCTCTCATGGAATGTTGATCTTGAACAGAATACAAGGGGATACCAAATAGAGAAAAGCCTGGACGGCGTTCGATTTTCATCCATTGGATTTGTGAGCGCATCCGGTCTAAAGAGCTACAGCTATATGGATGTGACGCCCACAATCACTGTTGCTTTTTACCGGATAAGATCAATAGATCAAGACAATGCATACAGGTTAACTACCACAGTTCGGATCGAAGGACGCAAAACCACCGTATTGGTGAAAGCCTTTTTTTCAGATCCCCAAACTATAACTATCCAGCATGAAGCTGCCGTTCAGGGGTCCAAAATAACTGTTTCAGCCATGGATGGAAGACGTATTGCCAGTGTTATTCCGCAGGCAGGATCCCAGTATACTTTCATTATGTTGAAGGCAGAAGACGCAAGGGTTTATATTGTTCAATACCAAGACGCGCATGGTGAAATCAAAACGATCAAGTTAAACAGATAGCACAGTTATATACTAGGGCTCATCCCCGCTCCCGGCTTGTTCTGCTGCCATGCAGTTCAATACCCGCTCCACTGACGGCTACGAAGGACCGTAAGGTGGTCAAATCATACAAACGGCAACCGGTTATCTTCAAGCTGACGAATTAGTTAGATAGAGCACATGAAGCCAAATCAAACATTGGTCATTTACTGCGTTTTGTATAATATCATCAGCCTTCGCTTTGCTATTGATATGCAGCGTGATACCAGCAGTTCACTTGGCTATTTACTCATGCTTCCATTCTTTTGGGGCATTTCAGGAGTGATACTACTGCTGCTGTTCTCGAATAAAAAGGCAACGTTGAATAGTCGAGCGGACAAAATATTACTTTTACTTTCGAGCCCCATCCCGTTTGTATTCGGCCTCTTCGTTACTTATTTATTTAAAGCAAGGTAACAGACGAAATCAACCAGATATTAAGAGTTTTCCGTTATTTGCACAGGCAGGCCAAGTGTTCTACCTTTCTGAACCAATATCCAGCACTATGAAACTCAGGCTCCGAACCCTCGTCAGCGGCTCGAAAATCGTCGAGCACGCAAAGTACAATCTCAGTTACCAGTTCACCAGTGATGCCATGAAACACCTGCAGGTCGAAGAGGTACCCCAGCTGGATCCGGATGCCCGGCAAGTCATTGCTGAGGCCTACATCCTGAATGCAGCGGACCGGGTCAGGTTGACGGAGCTACTGGGCAGACTTGCTACCGCGGCGCTGGAGGCTTCCCATTACCTAGCGGAGATCAGTCATATTATTGGTTTCAGTGAGACAGCGGAACCGCCGGAAGGTGGGGATTTGTCAGGATGGGATGAATTGCCACACTGAGATCTGTAACCCGGCGGGCATCCTCTGCTTGGGATAACTTGGCAATCCTACTGTCTAACACTTCCAGCGCCAGTTGCGCTGAGTTCCGCAGTGTAATCAGTTCTTTCAGCGGCACTTCTTTGGGCTGATTGGTGGGCATACGGTGTTTTTATCAGTAAATCGTTGAATTTGGCGCCGGTGGGTTTCCATTCCGAGGCTGCAACCTGGCTTTTTTTGTTTGCTTCACATTTGGCGTTGAGCCTCAAGAACCTCTTCATTTCAAGTTTTGCCCGCTTCTTTGCTATCTCCCTTCCTAATTCAGCCATCGCTATCTCCTTATCCAGATTCTTCTTGTTGATGTGTACTACTTTCATATAGAAAATAGTTGATGACTGTATAAAATGGTCCGGAAGGAAGCACGAACAGCAGTAGGTGATCTTATGGACCCAGGCTGATCCGGCCGCATGCATAGCCCAGTACGAAAATGGCGATGATCAAAAGAATAAGCACAGCAGGATCTGTTAACCGGTTTTTGGGTTTCTTCCTTAATTTGAGGTGCCAGAGGTGGGCGTTGGGGTCAAAGGGTGTCCGCTGTGCCATAAAGGGAATATGCCATCACGGAATGAGAGGAAGTACCCCGATTGTTGGGTAAATGTTGACATTTTACTTTATCACTCTTGCAGCTAATGGAATGATTGACCAACGCAGTGGACATAGCGCAACCCCTCACTTTCTGAAAATATCTCGTAAATCCCGGGAATCAGTCGGACAATCGGACAGGGAAAAAGAGCCAGAAAAATGAAGAGTACTATTGCCCAAAATCCACTCTGGTCGCATTATAACCTTCCTTTGAAAGAACATTGAGAATTTCGCTAATCACTTCCTCGCCAGCTTTTGCTGTGATTGTCGCATACGTGCTATAACCGCCCTCCTCTTTCCAACCTGTTATTTCTTCAACCAGTTCACCCAGCTTTATTTGCAACACGTCGAGCAAATATATCATGTCGAGCTGCTCTCCATTTTTGTTCGAGATTCTTAATCTGTGGGTTGTACGTTCCATGTGTTAATAGACGCCTTTTGAAGCTTGACCATTAAATTATTGGAAGTTTGATTTTGATTCCACCCTATTTACGGGGCTAATTGTTACAAAGAGTGAAATTTGTTCCTGCAACAATTCCCGCAAACTTGAGAAAATCAAAAAATAGTATTGTAATTTAATGATTTACAAACGTCATTGGTGGTCCGCTCGGGACCTCAACTACTCATAAAAACGGCTATGTAATTTAATTATTTACAGAGCCGTTTTTCTTTTAAAGATCCATTCCCGCGGTTGATCGTCAGCGGAAAGCGGCGACTTTTTAAAGATCTCAATGGATATAAACCCTTACCTTAAAGTAATTCCTAAGATAGTTGCAATGACGCTGATGCCACTTAGCACAATGGGCAGTATCTGATATGTCCGGTCCACCCTTGCCGCTCGTGCGTTATTGGGTACCACGTAAATTACATCGTTCGGCTGCAAATAATACGGCGAATTCAGCACCCTTGATTTAGTGAGATTCAGCCTTGCATAAGTGCGTTTTTCACCCAGCTGCCGAATAATCAGCACATTGTCACGTCGGGCATACGCTGTTAGATCACCTGCCAAGCGTGATAAGCAGAAGAACGAAACAGGAGCGCCGAGGTAACGGTATTTTTGATCGAAATGACCCAGGTCAGTAATTCTTTGACTCGTTAGCCTCATTTATGAAGTGAAGATAAAGACCCGCAGCGGCTTATCGCAGTGAAGATGATTGTCTGTGAGGAAAAAACATAGAAACGGACTGTCGATGCCATGAAGTACCTGCAGGCGGAAGAGGCGCCCCGGCTGGTTGCGGATGCCAGGAATGTCATTGCGGAGACTTATATCCTGCACTTTTCGGACCGGATCAGATTGACGGATCTGCTGAGTAAGCTTGCGGTCTTGTCGTCAGGGAGATAAGAAAATGAGCGGGTTTCAGGTAGTAGAAAGATTGTGAAGAAAAGGGCGATGCTCAAAAGAACGGAAGAAAGTAGTTCATGTGGAAGCGTTTAGGGCTTTGACGGCAATCGTAATCTGAACAGGTTGGGCATTGATAATTATTCCAGTCTCAATTACAGGTCTGCGGCAGCAAGAACCGGCTACCCCTGGCTCACTGCCGGCAAGATATACTCTGACAGCATTCCCGCAACCTGCGTTCAGGACCGGGTACGGCTTTGTATCTCTTTTTTCCACGACCGCAAATGATCTACCTCAAACATCAGGGTCGATCTATCAAGGGTATGAAAGACAATCTCTCCCCCTGCATTAAGGAGGGTACCCGCAAAAGCAACGGGTGTCAGCTGGTTGGTTCTCCAGGTGTAGTCCCGTGAAGGCTGAGCAGCCGATCCAAGTGTTTTGAATACCATGCTGTATTCGGTCAGCGCAAGCTTTCCCGGAACATAACCTCCCTCGATCAAATGATTGGCCGGGGCCTCCAGCACCGCTGATTCTCCATCAGGCAGCAGGAGGGTGATCTCTTCCAGGTCTTTCAAAGGTTTGGAGAACCGGCCGTAGATCAATCCGTTGGCCAGCAGCGCTGCCCCTCCCAGTAAAGACGATACCCACAAAATGCTGCGCAGTCCTACCCCCAGGAAGTAATAGCCCGGTATAAAGCTCAGACTGAAAAATACCAGCCCATACGGCAGGCCGTTCAGGATCACATCCTTTATTTTTCCCATATAGAAAATTACATGAACAGTTGAGGGGTGAATGGCAACCAATATAATAAAAATATTTCCGCGAAAGAACCGGTTAGATCCTGCGTGGCCGTTCAGCTTACATATACCGGTGCGGCGCATTTCCCTGCAGCACTCACGTTGTCGGTCTTGCGCCGGCACAGGAACATGGATCAGGTACCGGTGAAAGGGTTATCATGCGATTCCCGGATCCACCCTGCCCGGAATGGCAGGCTAATTGCCCAAACTTATCTGTCTGAGTTTTTTGGCGGTCCAGTATTTTTGCGGACGTAAACATCAGAAAGGAAAATATCATCATTTACCTATGGCAAGAGGCAAGAGCAAGTCGGATGAAAAGAGCACGCAGCTGGCATTGTTCCCCGAGGAGCAACCGGCTGAAAACAGCCTGGCCGAAGAACCAGCCGAAGTTCCCGCGCCATCCAAAAAGCGGGGCCGGAAAAAAAAATCACCGGACCTGGCCGTACCGGAAGATTCCTCCCTGGCAGAAGATGCAGAAGAGCCGCTGCCCCCTCCCCCGCCGGAGGAAAAGCCTCCGTTACCACCTCCCACGGAAGAAGAAAAAGAGGCAGAGCGGAAAGAAAAGTACCGTAAAGTGCAGGAAGAAAGACTGGCTGCGCTGAAAAGGGTGCGGTCGAAAAAATAAAAAAGTGGCCGGGCTTTAAAATAGGCCGGCCGCTTTCAAGCAGATATAACGTAGAATTAATTGCTTGCCTTAGGGGTTCTTACCGCGTACGACTGCGCATTTGCAGTGCCTTGCGTATAATATTCACCGTACTTGATGGTAAAGTCATTGAGTACTGCAATCTCCCAGTTGATGGTTAATACAGGACTGCGCTGAAGCACAAATTTCAGTTTTCTTTTGTTCGCGTCAAGAAAGCTCCAGGTGAACGGAGTCACATCACCGTCTTTTCCATAATAGGTACCCGTAAGATCCGCTTTGAACACGATGCTCTCGTTGTCGTAATTGAAATTTGGCGCGCTGGTGGTCCCTCTTTCGTAATAGTAAGGCGTATTGGCGATCAGCGACCTCAGGCTTTCCAGCTTCCAGGGTTGATTTTGCAAATTATACAATGCGTTTCTGCAGTAAACAACTTTATTTCCTGCTTCTCCCGGAATTCTGCACTATATATTGCTAAATATTTTAGTTTTACGGTATGCTTATGATCACCGTACAGCACAATTACAAACCCTGCCGCTTCCGGGTGGAGCAGCTCGCAACCCGGCAGGGGCGCGAACGATGGAAGGTCACCGGCAGGAACGGCGTGCTCCTGGTATCGAACAACCGGCCGGTACTGCTGCGGCACCACCTGAAATACCGTCCGGTCGACTGGCGGCTCGACGAGCCGGTGCTCGATAACCGGCGGTTCCTCGAGCAGCTCTACGCAGCCATCGACGAGCTGGTGTACAAGGTCAATTAGCCGCGCTCATTTTGATACACTAAAAATCTGTTGCCGGAATGAGTGGCAGACAGCGGCCCCTGCGGGAGATTCATTTGTAGCAACATCCTTTCACAAAATCTTCTTTCAGAATAAACAGCCTATCGTACCTCCATCTTCCCTCCGTGCAGGTTCCCGCAGCCGCGGGAAACAAAGTTTCCTGCACAGGCTACACCCTTTCAGAAAGCCAGTCTGTAAGTTCCTGTACCGTAAAAAACAACTCATCGGGTTGCACCTCTTTCAGCTTTTCCGGCTCCGCCGTATTGGCCCAGGCTGCAGCCACCACCGCAATGCCGGCTTTCCGGCTGGCATTGATATCGCTCGGCGCATCACCCACATAAACGATCTCACTCTTTGCGATCTCCGGCAGCCGGTCCAGGATCAGTTGAATGCCTTCGGCCTTTCTCGGACCGGCAGGAGAGCCGGTTTCGATGAACGTAAAATAATCCGTCAGGGCAAAGTACTTTAAGGAAATGGCCGTGCTGTATCGGCCTTTGCCCGTTACCATGGAAACCGACACCTTCTTTTGTTTCAGTGTGTCCAGCAGGGTGGTGATCCCCTCAAACGGTACGGCGCACATGGCATGCAGGCTTTCATAACAGTGCAGGTAACCGGCCACCCCTTCTTCGTAATAGCCGGGCGCCAGCGCCATGATGGTTCCTTCTTCCGATGGGCCGAAAGTGGCAATGATGTCGGCATCCGACAGTGAGCGATGTATCAGGGGTTCGATGGATCGCCGGAATGCCTGGATGCAGAGTGGCAGGGTATCGGCAAGGGTGCCGTCCAGGTCAAAGATGACCGCTTTTATTCTTTGCATGCGGATTAAAATCAATTAAAAAAGCCACGGTTTTGCATCCGCGACCATTCCCCCCGAAGCTTTGACTTCCTGCTTTCTAATCTGCCGTTCCCTTTTTCGAAGGGTCGATCAGCTGCGGGAACCAGGTGCGGAAATGGGAGGCTTCCGTATAGGTATTGCCGCCGGAAGCATAATCGCAAAAAAGCAGCGGCACCGGCTTGCCGCTGGCTTCCGCCCGGTATGAACCAACCATGCAGGGAATGCTGAAACAGAGCCAGATCCCATTTTTTCCGGTGCCGGCGGCAGGCTCCATATCCACAAACCCGTCCTTGTTCAGGATGGGCGTGATCGTTTCGTCTACATCGGCCTCGCCGCTCATGCGTTTGTCGCGCACGAGCACCACCGGCCCACGCACAATAGCCTGGTAAGAGGGCCTGCCTTCGATCACCTCGATACGGCCACGCATGTCAAGGGCCAGTTCGATCTTGTCGCCCGACTTCCACTCGCGGCTGATGGGCATGTAGTCACCCGCCCGCACCGCAGAGACCGGCGCTCCGTTCACAGTCAGCACCGCAGCCTTGCTCCAGCCCGGAATGCGGACCTTCACCGTAAACGCTTCCGGCTTGCCCACCTGCAGGCTTATATGAACAACGCCGTCAGCCGGATAGCCGGTTTCCTGTACCAGGGCCGCAGCCTGTCCGGCAGGCGTATTGGTATGATAGGTACCTGGATTGAAAAAGTTGATCGTCACCCCTTCCTTCGCCTGCATCACCGAGGTCAGCGGAATGGTGAACAGTCCGCGCGGACCGCTGGCGACGCAGCAATTCAGTCCCATCCGGCACTGGTCTTCCCCTTCTGTACGGATGCCTGTCAGCGGAGAATATTTGGCCCAGCTCGCTCCGTTAGGCGTCATGGAGCCGAGCAGCCCGTTGTAAAAGGATTGTTCGATGGCATCGGCGTATTTTGCTTCCCCGGTGAGGCGCAGCAGCTGCTGGCTCAGCTTGATCCAGGTGGCCGTTACACAGGTTTCCTGGTAGTGTTTGGCCACCAGCGGCTGCAGGGCCTTGCCGCCAAACCAGCACTCCATGCTCGATCCTGAGCCCACCACGTTGATCTCGGTGCTCCGGATATTCTCCCAAACTTTTTCCACCGCGGTGCGGTAAGCCACCTTGCCGGTGATGCGGTACAGCTCCAGCAGACCTTCGTAGCACGACATCATCTCATACGCTTTTTGTCCCTGCTCGTACCCCCACCAGCTTTTTTCCGGGATCGGAAACCGCTCCGCCACATTTATATCCGCCTTCGAGATCAGCTGCGGGCCCATCGGCGATTCCCACTCGCGCACGATCTCTTCCGCAAAATCCAGGTACCGCTTGTTGCGCGTGCGCAGATAGAGCTGCGTGAACGGTTCCAGGATAGAAGTAGCGGCCATGCCGCGGTGATTGCCTTTCTGCACGATGAAGGCTTTCTTGTCTGACAGCTCTTTCATGAGGTAATCGGCCTCCTTTGCAGCGCCCTGCAGGCTCTTCGGGTCGCGGGTAAGGTCGTAGTAGGAAAGCAGTCCCAGCATGCAATATTTTCTTCCCCATATATCCCATTGCTCCAGTTGTTTGTCGGGCGCGTAATTGCCAATGTAGCCGTCCGCTGTCTGCGTACGCAGCAACAGGGTAACGGCCGAATCCAGTTTGCTTTTCAGGTCTGTGCGGGGTTTATACCGGTAAGCGAGCACGGCGGACGTGAACCATTTGCCCCAGAATTCGGTCTGCCAGCAACGGTCTTCGGTGCGGTTTGAGAATGGCTGTACAAGCCGGTCCAGGCTTTGTGCCAGGATACGGTTCTGGTAAGCCAGGTCAAGCTTTTCGCCCACATAGCCGGTCATGGTCACCGTGCTTGCCGCCGTGAGCCGGTCGGGGATGGCGGTGGAAACTGTTTGGGCGGAAGAGTTCTTTTGAAGACAGACGATCAGGCAGATCAGCAGGCATCGTAGCATGTGCATGGCAATATAGATTTAGAAAGGGCGGGTATTTCAGGAACGGATCTACCTGCCGCCTGTAATATTAACCATTTTAGGAGAAACCGGCGCAGGGCGGCAGAAAATCTGTTTCTGCAGGTACAGTTGCGGGAATGCTCTTTGCACACAGTGTCTCAGATCAAACAAATCCGTTATGCGCATCATCGCCATCGAAGAACATTTCAATATACCGGCCATCAGCAGCCGCATTCCCAGAGAGGCGGTAGCCGCCCGGGGCTGGCCAGCACCGGAAAACAGCACGCCCACCAACCAGCGTGCAAGCAAGCTGCTGCCCGAGCTGGGCGAAGAACGCCTGCGCTCGATGGACGAGTCGGGCATCACGATGCAGGTATTGTCGGTCGCCGGCCCCGGTGCCGAATTGTTGCCCGAACCGGAAGCCGTGCAGTTTGCGCGTGATTACAACGACGCCATGGCGGAAACCGTCAGTAAAAATCCTGACCGCTTTGCCGGTTTTGCGCATCTTCCGGTGGCAGCACCAGGGGCTGCCGCGCAGGAACTGCAACGGGCCGTGGAGCAGCTCGGTTTCCGCGGCGCCATGATCAACGGGATGACCGACAACCTGTTCCTCGATCATCCCCGCTTCGCACCCATCCTCGAAAAAGCCGAACAGCTGGAAGTTCCCCTTTACCTGCACCCTGCCTTTCCGCCACCGGCCGTGCAGGAGTTATATTACAGGAACCTGCCTCCCATCGTTGCCTCCTCGCTGGCATCAGCCGGTTTTGGCTGGCATGCAGAAGTGGCCATCCATATTCTTCGGCTGATCGTATCCGGTACGCTCGACCGCTTTCCGCGCCTGCAGCTGATCATAGGGCATATGGGCGAAACGCTTCCCTTTATGATGGCCCGCTCGGAATCGGTGCTGTCACAGGAAGCTACACGCTCGGAAAGAACCATCAGCGAAGTGCTGCGCAGCCAGGTCAGCATCACTACCAGCGGTTTTTTCACACTGCCGCCCCTGATGAACGCCATCGAAACGTTCGGAACGGAACGTATCATTTTTTCCGTCGACTATCCTTTTGCGGAAAATAAGAAGGGACGCGCCTTCCTGGATGAACTGCCCATGCAGCCGGCAGACATCGAAAGGATCGCACATGGAAATGCCGACCGTTTGCTGAAGCTGGGACGGTAAAAATTCTTTTTTCACCAGCAGTTACCGACTGGTAAGGGGTTAAAACATTTCATTAGGTTTGCAATGTCCTAGTCAACGATTCCTGTTTTATGAAGTACATACGATCCGTACCGGCTGCCCTGCTTTTTTTCCTGTTCTTCAACTTCCCTGCATCCGCGCAGCAAGCCCCCGGCCCGCTGCCCGCCACTTTTTTATCACGCCTGCAGGCCGGCTTTGTTACCCCGCCCGACTCGCTCAAGCCATGGATCTATTATTACTGGATCAGCGACCATGTGTCGAAAGAAGGGATCACCAAAGACCTCGAAGCCATGGCAAAGATCGGGATCGGGGAAGCGCTGATCGGCGACATCGGCCTCGACGAAGTGCCGCCGGGAAAAGTAAAGATGCTCAGCGAGGAATGGTGGCAGCTTACCGAACACGCCATCAGGGAAGGCGGCCGGCTCGGTGTAAAAATAGGCCTCTTCAACAGTCCGGGCTGGAGCCAGTCGGGCGGCCCCTGGGTGAAGCCAGGCGAGGCCATGAGGTACCTGGTGTACAAAGACACCGTACTGAAAGGCCCTGCGGCGTTCAGCGGACAGCTGAAGGCGCCGCACGACACATTTCAGGATGTGGCCCTGCTCGCTTTTCCGCAGCCGGCGGAAGATGATCACTGGATGACCGCAGACCATCCGACGGTCACCCTCAACGATTCCACCACGCCGATCACCACGCTTACCGACGGACTGCTGTCTACCACGTTCGCCACTGACAGCCTCACCGCCACCCGCCCGGTGAGGATCCAGCTCACGACCTCCAACACGCTGCATCCACGCACGCTGTTTCTTTATCCGTCCAACATCTCCTTCATGGCGGATGTAGAGCTGCAGGTGCTGCGAAACGGTACTTACGCGACCATTGAACAGTTCCGTTACGACCGCAGCAATTATGCGCTGAACGTGGGGCCCGTGCCCCAGGCTGTGCTGGCCGTGGCACTGCCGCCGGTCACCGGCTCGTCTTTCCGGCTCATCTTCACGGATATCCGCAACCGTAATAACAAACCTGAAAAATTCGGGCTGGCGGAGATCGCACTCTCCCCGGCGGCAGCCATCGACCGCTTTGCGGAAAAGCAGCTCGACAAAATGTATCCCACGCCGCTGCCCTACTGGAAAGAGTACCAGTGGCCCCTGCTGCCTGAGCCGGATGCAAATGGCCTTGCCGTCGATGCCTCCAGGGTGGTGAACCTGACTGCTTCCATGGATACAACAGGCCGCCTGCAATGGCAGGTGCCTGCAGGCAACTGGGTGCTGATGCGCATCGGCGTTACGCCCACCGGCACGCAGAACGCACCCACGGCGCCGTATGCACGCGGACTGGAAGTAGACAAGATGAACAAGCTGCACCTGCAGGCGCATTTCGATGCTTATATCGGCGAACTGCTTCGGCGCATGCCGCCTGCCGACCGCACAGCCTTTACACATGTGATCGCCGACAGCTATGAAATGGGATCGGAGAACTGGACCGAAGGAATGGAACAGCGTTTCAGGAATAAATTCGGTTATGATCCCCTGCCCTATCTGCCCGTCATCAGCGGGCGCATCGTGGAAAGCCGGGAAAAGTCGGACCGCTTTCTGTGGGACCTGCGCCGCCTGATCGCGGATATGGTTGCATCGGAATATGTGGGCGGCCTGCGCGAGCTGAGCAACAAGGCGGGATTGCGGATATGGCTGGAGAACTACGGCCACTGGGGCTTTCCTGCTGAATTTCTGCAGTATGGCGGCCAGTCGGATGATATTGCAGGCGAGTTCTGGAACGAAGGGGAACTGGGCAATATCGAATGCAAAGCCGCCTCTTCGGCTGCCCACATCTATGGACACACGAAAGTATATGCAGAAAGCTTTACATCGGGCGGCAAAGCCTACCAGCGAACACCGGCCATGCTGAAGAAGCGGGGCGACTGGAGCTTTACTGAAGGCATCAACCACGTGCTGCTGCACCTGTACATACACCAGCCGTATGAAAATAAATCGCCGGGCATCAACGCGCCTTTCGGTACTGAATTCAACCGGAAGAATACGCTGTTCGATTTCTCGAAAGACTGGGTCGATTATGAGCGCCGCTGCATGCTGTTGCTGCAGCAGGGCAGGGCGGTGAGCGATGTCTGTTATTTCATCGGGGAAGATGCGCCGAAGATGACCGGCGTCAGGGATCCTGCGCTGCCGAAGGGTTACTCGTTCGATTATATCAACGCCGAAGTGGTCATGACCAGGCTGCAGGTAAATGAGGGCCGGCTGGTGCTGCCCGACGGCATGAGCTACCGGATGATGGTACTGCCTCCGCTGCAGACCATCACGCCGCAGGTGCTGGCAAAGATCGAAGAACTTGTGAAAGACGGTGCCGTGGTGCTTGGCCCAAAGCCGCTCCGCTCGCCGGGCCTGGAGCATTATCCGGACGCCGACCGCACTGTACGGGAGCTTGCCGACAAGCTGTGGGGTACGGCACATGAAAAGAACAGGCCTTACGGAAAAGGGCTGCTGCTCAGCAATATGACGATGCCGGAAGCCCTGGCCGCCGTCCAACTAATACCCGACCTCGGCATTCCCGATCATGTGCCGGTGCTGTTCACGCACCGCAGTATGCCGGGAGCAGATATTTATTTTCTCACCAACCAGTCAGACAGCACCGTCCTGTTCGATGCCGCATTCAGGGGCCGTTATGCACAGGCGCAGTTCTGGGATGCCACCAACGGCACTGTCCGGGCCCTGCCGCAGGCCACTGCACTGTCTCAAACCACGCTGCTGCCGATCACACTGGCGCCCGCGCAAAGCGGATTTGTCGTGTTCCCGGATGGCGGGACGCCGCTTTCTACCGGCACAAATTTTCCTGTGCCCGACACCCTTCTTACGATCAAAACCCCATGGACCCTCCGGTTTGACACGGCGATGAGAGGTCCGGCCAAAGGGGTGCTTACCCCGGCTTTGAAAAGCTGGTCGGTCAGTACTGATCCCCGCATCAGGTATTATTCGGGGAAGGTCAGGTACCGGAATCAGTTTACGCTGAAAGCCTTGCCCGGTGCGGGTCAGCACGTGTTTGTGCATACCGGCGGCTTTAACGGCATTGCAAAAGTTTTTGTGAACGGACAAGAAGCCAGTACGATCTGGACGGCACCCTGGCAGGCGGATGTGACGAGCCTGGTCAAAAAAGGGGCAAACAAGCTCACCATCGAATTTGTGAGCACCTGGGTGAACCGCCTGATCGGGGACAGTGGTTTGCCCGAAAAAGACCGCATCACCTGGATGCCCGTAAACCCCTACAAACCGGAAGACCACCTGCACCCGGCGGGATTGACCATGCCGGTTAAAATACTGGAGGTGACTTACTAGGAGATGCCTGACTGCCCCCCTTTTGCAAAATAGACAACCTCCTTTGCAGAGACGCCGGGCCACGCGTCTCTGCAAAGGAGCGATCCTGGGCGACAGAGACGCCAGGCAAAGGTTATCTGCAGGAAGGCAAAGCTGCTGCACCAGGAAGATCCTATACGCAGGGAAATTTCAATCCTTCCGGCAACGTAAACTACTACGGTTACGGCCGGGCGAAAAGCTTCATCAATATGAACAGCGGGGGCAACTTCAATAATTACTGCTCATATGTTTCCGATGCCGGCTTTAACAACAACAGCAACACCACCCGCAACTACGGTTACATGCTGATCACGGGTACCGCAGGCGACCTCTTTCAGAACAATGCGGCTTTTTACAACGATGCGTCGGCCTTTGTGCAGGGCATCTGCCTCATCAACAACAACTCCATAACAGGATCGGGCAATTTCAGGTTTTCCGGCCAGACCACCAACCAGGGCCCGTTTGGCAACGACGGGGGTAAGATCAATTTTTACGATACCAGTCTGCCATCCCAAATCATGGATGTGGAGAACACGGTTCCTCATTCATCGGTCACAAAAATTCCCATGGCAGCGGTAGATACCAATACTTCACTGGCCAGTTGCAATTATGCGGTCTTCCTGCCGGTTAAGCTCACTTCGTTCGGTGTGCGCGCTGCAGCAGGCAGTTCGGGTACTGGTTCAATGGACGGTGGAGGAAGAGAAAAACCTGTCGTTTTATTTTCTTCATGGAAGCATCGATGGGGTCGGTTACAAACAGCTGGCCGCCGTGCAACCGAATACCGGAAACGCACCGGGTGCCTACAAGTATACTTACCGGGCAAACGAGGGCATCACTTATTTCCACCTGAAGATGGACGACAAAGACGGGAAGTTCGACTATTCGCCGGTGAAGGTCATTTCAACGCAACCAGCTGCCGATGGCCTCAGTATACTGGGCAACCCTGCGCGTACCAACACAACCCTGCTGATAAATACCTCGTCCGTACCCTTTGTAAAACTGTCGCTTCACGACATCACGGGCGGTGCGCTGCTGATGCTGGAGCGGTTGCCCACCAACACGCTGTTCTCTTTGAATGATCTAAACCGGTACAAGTCCGGTATCTAAATCATCAATGCGGTAGCAGCCGGTTTTTCCGCCGCGGGCGAACTTATCATCCGGTAAACTTGTTCCTGGGCGGCTGTTTTCGGGCGCCTCAGCGATACCTGCCATATCATAGCATAGACCAACTTGAAAACGGCGCTTCTGATCACCAAAAAAGGTTACCCTTGTACAAGGAGTAACCTTTTTTAGTATCCGTATGGCCGTTTGTTGAATATCAGTACAGGTAACCCGAGAAGTAGAATGCGGGCGTTTGCCGGCTGGTGAACTGACCAAGGAAAGACAGGCTGGTAGAGTAGCCATCCAGCTTGAACTGGTCGCTTCCGATATAGCTGAGGAGATTGTTCATGTTTGCCACAACGAGCGCTGCGTTGTCATTCTGGCCCGTTTTGGTAAACTTGAAATAACCCGACCCGTCTGCCGCATAACTGTAAACGTACTGGGCCACAAAAGGTCCGATCCCGTTTTGATAAAGATATGCGTTCACCACCATGGTCTTTGAAGCCGCATTAAAAACGAAATCGAGATCATCCAGCGACAATGAATAGGGGCCATTGATCAGACCTGATTTTGCAAGATTGTATCTTGAAAGGAACAGGGAGGATTCATTTGGCAACACGCCTCCTGTCGGAGTACTCGCATCGGGCGGAACGCTGATGGTTGTGAACAGGCTTCCGATGACATTGGTCAGGGAAAGGCTGATGACGGGTACGCTTCCATTTACAAATTCCACATGCGTTGTACCGGAGAGAATGTAGTAAACTTTTTTTGCATCATCCCAGTATATGTCCTGAAAAGTATAGTTTCCGATGGTAACCGGTGTCATCAGATGCACGCCTTGCGTTGTGAAACTGAAGGCGACGCTTTTGTTAACGATGTTACCGCCTTCCACGGTAATGAACGAGATGATCACATTGTTAAAGTCGAAGCCTACCGCTGCCCGCAGGCTGGAGTTTGCCTGAAAATAGAGGTAAGGATTTGCAGGAGTGTAGGCATAAGACAAGTTCATGATGTCTCTGAGCCTGTTGCGGGTAAAAGCGGAATCGATTTCGCCCTGGCGTGCTTTTATCAGCACGGCAGCACTTTTGTTGAAATTACCCTGCAATATCATGGTATCTTTTACTGCAACATTCGTGAACGCGAAATTGAAATCCGTGCCCCAGCCATATCCCCCGGTATTGGTCGGACTGAATGAAACATTCGGGTCGGGATCGGCCGGGATGTGCATGTAGGTATAAGTATCAAAGATGAGCGATGGCCGTTGCAGCGCTTTCAGCCGGTAGCCGCTCTCTTTGGGAGTTGCCGCCAGCGTTGTGATGAAGTCGGACACCATTGTAACCCGGTTGTTGTTGGTGAACTTCAGGTAGTAGGTCAGGCCCCCGACCCTTATTCCCAGGTTCTCGAGCCCATTGGGGTAAACAAACATTTTCCATCCCGGAGCCGTCACAAGCGCATTGCTGTAATTGGTTAAGGCAGTGTTCAGGCGCTCATCAATCGACTTATCGAAAATGCTGTCGGTTTTCTTTTTACATCCGGTAAAAAATACTGCAATAGCCAGAATATAGATAAATAGATACTTCATATTTTCAGTTCTATGGTAAATTAGAGAGATCATGTTCAGGGTAACAACCTGGCTAAAAAATAAGAGCCGGGAATTGCCTGGGGGGTAAATTTCACTCTTGGAAAAAGTGTGACACTTGGATCGGCATACCAGGTTATTGTGAACTTGTTGTTCGATATGTAATTAACCAGCGGGGCAAGCGGGGTGGCAAAAGTAATTCCGTTGGCATCTCTTGCTGCAAGCGTAAACGTGTATACGCTGTTTGCATCTTTGGCATAGATGTACACATAGGTTGCCAGGAGCGGTGTGGTAGCTGCGGTTGCAGTATGGAAATAGCATTCAACGCTGATCGCAGTCGGGCTATATTGATAAACATCGAAGGAATCCAGTACCCGTCCTGAAGTTCCGCCGCTAGAAAAAGCGGCCAGGTTCGTTTTGGCGGCATTAAATATGGCGGTAAAAGTGGCTGGCTGCGGAAGAAGTGTTGTGTTGGCAGGATTTACGCTTGCCGTGCTGTATGTAAGATTATATCCGAATACGTCTGTCACCGCAGGCGGAGGATAGAGGGCATTAAGCGCCTTCTGTACCTTGGTCTGCAAGCTGTAAAAGCTTATGTTCCATACCTGCTGAAAATAGGTTACCACGTAATCTTCTTTTTGCTGTAAGGCCTGCCGGGCATATACATTGGCCATTGCTTTCAGCTCTTCTATCTTGCTCTTTCCTTCCGTCAGCATGATTGAAACCATTTCAGCAAAATCTTCCTGGGCGTTTGCCATCGCATAGGCAGAAATATATCCCTGCTGAAGGGCATCCGCATCGGCGACATTGTACCAGGTGGCAGTGTAACCAGCCAGTCCGGTCTTCGCTGAAACTCCGATGAAATCTGTCGGGTAAATAACATTCTGTGCAAGGATGTGTGCAAACTCATGGTGGGCAGTATGCATCACAAATTTTCCGGCGACAAGCCGGTCACTCATAAAATGCTGGTTTACATCGTAGAAAGTAATATTGTTTCCGCCTTCCGCCTGCCCCAGTAAGACCGTTGAGTTGTTGTATTCCACACTGCCCAGCAGCACCAGCTGCTTCGGAGTCAGCTTTTTCATAAACAGCGTGCTTCCGGTTTCGTCGTTGTAGGGGGAGATCCACGCTGTTCTCAGTGCAGAAAGCAGCGGTATCACCCGGTTTTCATCCGCCGGAGTGAGATTTTTGTACAGAGACGCATTGAAAGGCTCCCACCGGTATTTCACCGCGATATTGTAAGGGTTTGTAAGGCTGTCATTAATCCATTTGTCGATGTTTGTGGCAGCAGTCACATCGCCCCCCAAACCCACAGGCTGCTGCACATTCAGCGTTTCTTTTTTGCAGGATGTTATTGCCGAAACCAGTAAGACCAGCAGGGCTATATTCCGTATATTGTTCATAGTGTAACTTTAAGGTTGTTAGCGTACGTTGGGTTCCAGACCGGCCTGTTTGGTTAAAACGGGCAGCTGAAGCACCCTTCTTTTATCGTCTGCGGTCAACGTTATGGTTTCGCCTGCCACTGTTCTGTGAACCACCGGTATCTTCAACCGCAGTATATCGAGCCATCGCAGCCCCTCATGAATGAAAAACGCCCGTTTAAAGTCAAGCGCGGTGTTTACCATGGCGCCCAGTGTGTCGGCCGGCATTTTATAAAAGGCAACTATCTTTCTGGGTGTTACCGTATCAGTAGCAGGATTAAAATCAGCAATGTTCTTACTGATGAACGCATTGAGGTCGCCGATGGCGGCAGCTTTGTTGTTGAGCCGTGTGTAAGCCTCGGCCCTGTTCAGAACGGCTTCTTCGGCAGTAAGCAATGGGATTGTATTATAAGGCTCGCCTATGCCTGAGCTGATACTTTCTTTTACAAAGTTCTCGTAAAATTTAGGTATGAAATTGAAGTTGATGGTCTGATAATAAAAAGTGTAAGCATACGTCCAGCCGGTAACGTTCGGATTGGAAAACAGGGAAGTGAAGGTAGCATCATCCAGTCCGTAACGCAGGTTTGGATAGCTGCGGCCCCACAAAGAAGGGGCTTCCTGCAGCAGCAGATTGCCTTTGAGTGTCGATTGGGTATACAGCGCCTCCAGATCATTGTATTGCAGGTTCGCCATAACCGTATTCCAGGGACGGAGATTATCTGCCACGGAAGTGCCTGTAAGCGCCTGGCTGGCATACAGGATCACACTGTTGTAATCTCTTTTAAACATATAGAAACGGGCAGCGAAAGCAGCGGAAGCCTGTCTGTTGAAATGAAATTTGGGCGCAGTTCCGTATATGCTTTCATTGATGAGCGGATATCCTTCTTTCAGATCCTTTTCGATCATATCATATACATACGAAACCGTTTTACGCTCATATTTCGCCAGCACTACATTTTCAGGCGCGGTTACATACGGGATACCGGGATCGGAGGCAGCCGAGACAGGATCATACGCCTTCGAGAAAAACGTTACCAGCATGAAATGGGCGTAGGCCCTTGCCAGCAGTGCTTCTCCACGCTGGGCGGTCAACTGGTCCTTAACAGGCGAGTTGTTGATGATCTGTAAGGCCTGGTTGGCGGCAGCGATCGCATGATAACACGCGTTCCAGTAAAAATCGGGTGAATCTTCGTTGTCAGGCGTGGCTTCAATCACTTCATAACGGAATGCCTGCCGGTTGATCCGGTCGGTATAATCTATTCCCGCACCACCGCCGTTCCTGTCCTGTGAATTGTCAGACATCGACTCGCAGAACAAAATATAGTTTCCTTTTGGGTAGGCTGTCGTCAGCAACTGTGACAGCTGGGCTGCGGTGGTAATATTTGTACGGTTGTCCGGCTCTTTGTCCAGAAACTTATTACACCCGGTGAATAGTAAAGCGATGGCCGGCAAAAGATATACTGTAGATAACTTTTTCATATTTACTGTTTAAAATCCAACCTTTAATGAGAAGGTTACCTGCCGGTTGATTGGCAGGGCGACCCCGCCTGCGTTGAAGAATTCGGGATCCTGGCCATGGAGCCGTTTGTCAGAATAGATCAGCCATAGATTGTTTCCCACCACATTTACAGAGATCGATTTCAATGGCGTTCCCTGAATGATCCTGGCGGGCAGTCCGTAGTGAAGGGTGACCGATTTAAGCCTGACGAAAGACCCATCAACCACCCGCTTGGAAGAGTAATTATAATTATTGTAGGGGTATGCACCTGCAGCGTTGATTTCATAGAGCGTGTACTGGTCTGCTATTGAGGGAACGTTTGTCAGCTTCTCATCACCGGGTAACGACCACCTGTTCTTAAATTCGTTCGGAGAAGCATCGAGATCCGAGTAAGTGGATTTGTAGGCTGGGTATAACCTGATCTTGTTACCTGTCTGGTAAGAGATATGAAAGCCGATGGAAAAGTTCTTGTAAGAAAAGGTATTTGTAAATCCGCCAACAATGACCGGATCCACCGGGCCTTCGTATTTAAGAAATCCTGTTTGATCGCTTTGAAGGTTCACGGCCCTGCTTGTATCGCCCTTGTCACTTTTGAACATTGGAACGCCCAGCTCATTTAAACCGGCGAATGGAATGGAAAAAAGGCCTCTGACCGGGTACCCTTGCAAAGCGCCGCCTTCTGGCACAACGAGGTCGAAAACGAGTGGATAATTCTGCGCTCTGGTGATCTTGGTCGTATTGTAACCGAAAGTAAAATTGGTCTGCCAGCTGAAATTCCTTGTACTGAATGGTTTACCTCCGATGCTGAATTCAAAACCATTGGACTTCATATCAGCATAGTTTGCCGCTTTTGCAACTTCCCCTCCGATGCCCGATGTTCTGATCAGGTTGATGAGATCCAGGCTCTTCCTCATGTAAGCATCTGCCGAGATGGCCACTTTGTTCTCAAATAAACCTGCGTCTATCCCCACGTTCGATTCAAATTTCCGCTCCCAGGTCAGGTCGGAATTTTCGAGGTTCTCAATGTCTATGGCCAGCTGCCTGTCGTTGAGGTACGGACGGTTGGTCAGCTGGGTACGCAGAACCGCCAGTGAATTGGTAGCATTGCCGTAGTTCGCATTCAAACCGTAACTGCCTCTCAGGGTAAGTGAGCTGATCGCGGGTATGTCTTTGATAAAATCTTCCTGGTCCACGTTCCAGCGGCCGGCAAAGGTATAGGAGTTGATCCAGCGTGCCTTTTCTGAACGGCCCAGCCTGTTCGATCCGTCTCTGCGGAACGTTCCCTGCAGGGTGTACTTCCTGTTGAAGGTGTACCGGAGGTCGCCGAAATACCCTATAAAACGCTCGTAAGTATTGCTCATCCCGAAATACTGAAGGCTGTTCTCGATAAACTGTTTTAAAATGCGGTAATCCACAAACGGAATTCCGCCGTTTTCGTATTGATATCCGAATCCGGTATTGTTGGCATTCTGTCTGTCTGTGTATTTCACTTCCTGGCCTACCAGGCCCTGAAAAGAATGCAATCCGCCAAACGTCTTTTCAAAGTTGAGCGTATTCCGGAAAGTGTAGTTCTTCAATTCGTCTTCATCCCGGTTGTAAAAGCCGCCATACGGCAATACCACTACCGGTAACGCATCCAGATTGCTCGGATCGCGATAAAGAAAAGGATTGGCCTCTGCAATGGTGGAAGTACTTGCAGCCCTGAACGCATTGGCCTCATTGGAATTTTCAGTCACTTCATTCTCTTTGGTTGTTTTAACATACCGCAGGGAGCCGATGAAATTGTAGTTCAGCCAAGGCCGTATCTTGTACTGGGCATCACCCGTGAGGCTGATGTCCATCACATTCAGGTTCAGCCGGTTGTTCGCGAGCTCATTGATGATGTTGAAAGGAGCATAGTTTCTTCTGAAATATTCCAGGTTGCCATTTTCGTCATAGGCAGTTAGCGCTCTGCTGGTATTGAGGGCATAACTGAACGGATTGATGTCAAAATCGCGGTCGTAGGAACCAGACACCGGATTGCTTCTCCGGGAAACGGTGCCGGGTGTTCTTTGCTGCCGCACATTGGCAGCCACTTTGAACCCTGTTGTAAACCGGCTGGAAAGATTGTACGTGTTGCGCAGGTTGATGGTATAGCGGTTTACCTTGTCTGCGATCGTCCATCCCTGGTCGTTATAAAAGCTGGTAGAAAAATAAGATTGTGCTTTATCTGTACCGCTTGACAAGCTCAGCGAATGCTCCTGGGTGAGAGAGTTGCGGAAAAGAACATCGAACCAGTTGGTATTAGCCCGGGCATACCGCGTCAGGAATGCAGCCCTGGCTTCAGGGGTATTTATCAGGGCAAAGCTTCCGTCGGTTTTCACTGTTTTCAGCAGGTCGGCCATCTTACCGTATACGCCGGCGTCAGCCCGGTTTGCAATGCTGTTGTAGTCCAGAAACCCTTTTCTTTCCAACTCCGCATATACCGACATCTGGTCGGCCGAGTTCATGATATCATAATTTGAGTAACTCGGCTTAAGTTGCACACCGAAATTGCCCGAATAGGATATGGAAGGCGTTCCTGACTTTCCTCTTTTAGTGGTTATGACAATGACTCCGTTCATCGCGCGGGCACCGTACAACGCAGTAGCCGACGCATCTTTCAGGATATCAAAAGTTTCTATGTCATTCGCGTTCAACCCCGCCACCGCAGAGCCAAGCAGGGTGTTCACATCACCGCTTGCAAGCTGGTCATTCGAAACATTCACAATATCTTCCAGTACCACGCCATCAACTACCCACAACGGCTTGTTGTCTCCCGTAATTGAAGTAGCACCCCGGATGCGCACTTTGGGTGCAGCGCCGAACGTACTCGATACATTCTGAACAGACACGCCCGCCGCCCTTCCTTCCAGCATCCTGCTTACATCCACTACACCGTCTGTCTTGATTTCGTCAGCATTCAGCTTCACCGAAGCTCCGGTGAACTTGTTGCGGTCGATGCGCTGGAAACCCGTTACCACCACGTCGCTCAGCAGGTTGGGGTTGGCGCGGAGGGTGAGGGAAAGCCTCGACTGGCCGGGCGACAACCTGACCTCGCGCTCGAGGTAGCCGACGGCGCTCACCGAAAGCGTGGCGCCGGCCGGCACGTTGCGCAGGGTGAACTCACCCATGCCGTCTGTATTGGTGCCGTTCTTTGTGCCTTTCACCAGCACCGATACCCCCGAAACAGGCGTTTGCGTGCTGTCGAGGATTTGTCCGCGCACCGTGGTATCCGCCGCAACATGATATGCGGCAGAGGGCGCTGGTTCTTTTCTGTGAAAGGGAGCACCGGCGAACGCCGGAAGATTGGCAAAAAGAGCGCAGAGAGAGCAGGCGAGCAGATAAAGCAGTTTCTTTCCATTCAGCTGCAATGAAGCATCGCCTGAAGCAGTTTTCATCATGACTCAACTTTGAGGGTTACAGTTTTAGTTCCACCTTGTCATTAAAAGAGAGTACGGTGTTTACCGGTCAATTTTCCCAAGCATAATAGTTTCAATACCGACCAACCACAAATATCCAAATATAGCCCAAACCCGAATGTAACATAAAACAAAGCACGCAGTTTCACTTGCTACACAAAACGCCTGCATCGCTTACCAGCGGTCAATGAGAAGGGCGTACTAAAATAAGATGCCTTTGCAAACAAGATTGCTGCATCCCGGCCACAATACCAAGAAAAAAAACCAGATTCCGGCGAAGTAAGGGTTTTATGGTACGAATATTTAATATTATGGTTATATCCATCTGCCGATCTTTGCCGGCTATCTCTTTCACTTAAACCGATCTTCAATTATGAAATACAACTTACTGGGTAACACCGGATTGAAAGTTTCTGAATTATGCCTGGGCACCATGACCTTCGGAGGCAATGACGGGATCTGGGCCGCCATCGGAAAGCTGGACCAGCAGCCGGTGGACGATATCATCAAACGCTCCGTGGAAGCGGGTATCAACTTTATCGATACCGCCAACGTGTACTCGCAGGGCTTGTCGGAGGAACTCACCGGCAGGGCCATCCGCAACCTCGGACTAAAACGCGACGACCTGGTGATCGCCACCAAGGTGCGCGGCAAAATGGGAGAAGGCCCCAACGACACGGGCCTTACCCACAAACATATTCTGCGACAGGCAGAAGAAAGCCTGAAACGGCTTAACATCGACTACATCGATCTTTACCAGATCCACGGATACGATCCGCTCACGCCGCTTGAGGAAACACTGCGCGCACTGGAAGACCTGGTGCGAAGCGGCAAGGTGCGCTATATCGGCTGCAGCAACCTGGCTGCCTGGCAGCTCATGAAGGCGCTCTGCTATTCCAGATTCAACCACCTTTCTTCGTTTGTATCGCTGCAGGCTTACTATACCATTGCCGGCCGGGACCTCGAGCGGGAACTTATTCCCTTGCTCAACGACCAGAAGGTAGGCCTGATGGTGTGGAGCCCGCTGGCCGGCGGACTGCTCAGCGGCAAATACGGCCGCGACAAGCAGAATCCGGAAGACAGCCGCCGGGCCAATTTCGATTTTCCACCCGTCAACAAAGAAAAAGCATTCGACATCATCGATGCCATGCATCCCATCGCTGAACAGAAAGGGGTTTCGGTTGCACAGCTGGCCCTGGCCTGGCTGCTGCACCAGCCGGCGGTGACCACGGTGATCATCGGCGCCAAAAAAATGGAGCAGCTCGACGACAACCTCAAAGCGATCGACGTGCAGCTGAGCCCGGAAGAACTCGCCAAACTCGACGAAGTAAGCAAGCTCCCCGGCGAGTACCCGGGGTGGATGCTGGCAAGGCAAGGGGCGGACAGGCAGTGAGGACGATGGTATTGCGGGGGCGCGTTGCGGGGGCATCGTACAGTCCCTCCACCGGAAGGGCAGGAATGGGTGCAAGCTGCACCTGCAGCGATTTTGGTTCAATGACCGCCCCGCTCACAACACCCGGGCGTGTCAGGAATCCAATCCATAAGTGTTTGGAATACCGACATGCGTTTTTCCGCTATTACATTTCCGGGAAGATCGCACCGGCGTGGCACGGTCAGGAACCGTGTCACGCCTTTCAGTAACTATGCATGTAATGGGCAAGAAATAGATCCTCGGGCAGCCGCGTGTTTGCGCCTGCTCAAAGATCACAAAAGGGTGGAATTTGAATTCCTGTGGCGCCACACCGTGGCACGCCTCGGTCTCCCGCATCGCTTCCTACGAACTCATCACCTTCAGCTTCTTCTTCAGCTGCACGATCCTTTCCCGCAGCACCTGTTCCCGGAACGAAAGGCTCACGGCGAGGTCTTTGTAAATGGCGGGGGGTTGCTTTTCCTTGTGGATGAGGGGTGCGTTTTTAACGACTTCAAATCCCCTTTTGCCTTTGTAATAGAGCAAGCCCGCATAGGCAGGCACTTCGGCAACCTGGACCAGCTTTTTGGGAACCACGAAATAAAAGCGGTTACACAGGCATTTTTTTCCTGTCATCAGCGCATGCTTGTTCTCGCAGCCGGACTGCTCCTTGAAGAAATCGGCTTTGTAATCGGCGCGGGTGGTTTTGATCTCGTATTCGGTGATGAGGCCGGCCGGCGTGAGGCGGAACAGATCCATCTCGTAGTTGCCCAGGTAATAATTGGGGATGATGATATCGTAGCCGCTGCTTCTCGACCAACCCATCAAATCCTTTTTTATCTTGTCTGCAGGCCTTATATTCATATGATGGAATCCAGGTATTGACTGCAATTTAGTACCCAGCAATTTATCCCGGAACTGTTTCTTCTTTCCCGAGCATAAGTTTTGCACCCCTGCTGTACAATCAAGTAAAGGACCTTAAATGAAAAGTAATATGTGGGTTGTTTTTTCCCTGCTGGCGGCCCTGGCTACCGCGATCGTCGTCACCCTTTCAAAGGCCGGCATCAAGAACGTGGATTCCACCGTAGCGTTTGCCATCGAGTCGGTGCTCATTATCATCGTAGCGTGGTCGGTCGTGCTCGGACAGGGTAAGCTGCCGGAACTGGGAAAGATAGATATGCAGTCGTGGATATTCCTGATCATTGCGGGCATCATCACCTGCGTTTCTTCTCTCTTTTCTTTCCACGCCCTGAAGATCGGGGAAGCGGCGCGTACGTCATCCCTCGATAAGGTGGCGCTGGTGTTCTCCGTCACTTTTGCCGTCCTTTTTCTGAAGGAAAAGATCAACTGGCAGGTGATCGCAGGTGTTGTGCTGATGGCCGCCGGTGCCGTAGTGATCGCCTTTGCAAGAAAAACTTCCTGACCTGATATGGACACCCCTGCCCCGCTCATCCTGACCTGCCGGCTGAACCCCGAAGCTTACGACTTCTTCAACGCGCTCCGCGCCGAACATTTTCCGCCGGATCGCAATTTCATCCAGGCTCATCTTACGCTTTTTCATCACCTGCCCGCCGGTGAACCTGATATCCTGACGGCCATCAGGGACCTTTCCACCCGGTACGCGCCGTTTACCCTGCCGGTGACCGGCGTGGTGTTCACCGGCAAAGGGGTATCGTACAAGATCGAAAGCCGGCAGCTGAAAGAGCTGCACGGGTCGCTGCAGCAGCGCTGGAAAGCCTGGCTCATCCCGCAGGACCGCCAGGGTCTGTGGCCGCATATCACTATCCAGAACAAGGTAGAACCCTGGAAGGCCCGCCTGCTGCAGCAGGAGCTGGAAGCAGGCTTTAAACCCTTTGACATTACCGCTTCCGGGCTCAACCTCTGGGAATACCTGGGCGGCCCCTGGCGGTTTCTAGACTCTTTCCAGTTCGAAGGAACCGGATAAATTTCCTAGCCTTTCCTGATCCGGATCATCCGGTCCTTTCCCTGCAGATCCTGGCGGCACTTTACCTCGGCAAACCCTGCGGATCCAAAAAGACTGATAAGGTCTGCAGCCATGGCTTCATGAATTTCCATGTAGGCAGCCCCCTGCGCCGGCAGGCGCTGATGCGCAAAAGCCGCGATGGCGCGATAGAACAGCAAGGGGTCGTCGGCAGGTACAAACAACGCCAGATGCGGTTCATAATCGAGCACGTGCTGCTGCATGGCCGGCTGATCGGTGAGAGGAATATAGGGCGGATTGCTCACAAGCACATCAACAGGGGTGAGTAACTCCCACTGGGCAGGAACCAGGAAATCGCATTGCAAGAACCGGACAGACAGGCCTTGCCGGGCAGCATTTGCGGCGGCCACCTCCAGGGCATCGCTGCTTTTATCGCAGGCAGCGACCTCCGAGGCCGGCAATCCTTTTTTAAGTGCAAGTGCGATCGCACCGCTGCCGGTGCCCACATCGAGGATCTTTAAGCCCTGTTCTTTTCCATCCGTACTGATATCATCCACGATCCATTCTGCCAGCTCTTCCGTTTCCGGTCGGGGGATCAGCACGCGTTCATCTACCTGGAGGTTCATACCATAGAACCAGGCTTCGTTCAGAACATATTGTACAGGCCGGTGCTGCAGCAATTCCGATTCGCAGCGTTCCAGCTCCCGCATTTTCTGCCCGTACAACCCGTGCTGCCGGTTCATGAGCCGGTCTATCCGGTTCCAACCGGTGAGGTGTTCCATTACCAGTCCGGCGATGTTGCGGGCTTCCCTTTCATCATAAAGTGGCGCCAGGGCTTCTTCCAAACGACGGGTGGCCTGGTAGAGGGTCATGACAGGATTATTTTTTCTTCCATGGCGTCCACCGCTTTCTGCAGGCGTTCTTCGTACGATCCGGAGATCAGCGACCAGGGCACGGATTGGTTGATCATGATATCGTGGTACATGTGAAAGAGTTTCCTGCGCATGGGAAGGTCGGGATATTCGCGGAGCTCGTCTTTCACCCAGGGCAGGTCGGTATCGCAGAGCAGGTACAGGTCGCAGCGCTGCTCCACCACCTGGTCGAGAATAAAGCGGTGGCAATTGTCGAACACCACTTCGCACCACACTTTCATCACATACATATCGGTGTCTACAAACAGGAGCGGCGCACCGGCCAGCGAATCGACGGCCTGCTTTTCAAGGGCGAGCTGTCCTTTGGCGATGGTCAGAAGATCGTTGAAGCTGTAGCTGGTGCCGTGTTCCAGGAGATAGGCACGGGCATACTCTTGTACCCAGCTGGTGTGGTAGCGGGCGGCGAGCTGGCTGCAAAGGGTACTTTTGCCGGTTGATTCGGGTCCGATCACGACGATCTTTTTCATGTGTATTGTATAGATCCGGTCTCCGGTTCATACCACATGGGTATCCGACAAGGGGGTAAAAAGGGTCGTTTGCACCGATCTTTTTTTCCATTCCGCCAGTCCCCAGAAAGCCATGATCAGCAGGATCAGGTAGAACACGCTGGAGAACACGTATCCCTTTACAAAATACAGGGGGATCGATGCAAAATCGGTTACGATCCACCAGTACCAGCTTTCCACTTTCTTTTTGGCCATCAGCCACATGCCAGTGAAGGCGGAAGCAGATGCCAGGGAATCGGCCCAGGGAATGGCCTGCGGTGCAAACATTTTCTTGAGAAAAGAGAGACACAAAAATATCGCGGCATAGCAACCTGCAAAAAATAAAAGCTGGGCGGTCCACTCCCGGCGGTCCGAATGGGTAATTGTTACCACATGCTGTTTATGCGTATCCCGTTTTGCCCATAACACCCATCCGTAGACGCTCATGATGGTATAGTACACATTCACGCTTGCTTCGCCGAACAGGTTGCCTTCCAGACTAAGCCAGGTATAAATGACCGTGCTGATGAGGCCCACCGGATATACCCAGATGTTCTCAATGCGTGAGAACCAGACACTGCCTATGCCTGCGGCCACTGCCAGGTACTCGGGCCAGCCCGTATGGCGCATGCCGTCAATAAATTCATCTACGATCTGTGATATATCCATTTCAGTCAATTAGCGGTAATATTATTACTTTATAAGGATAATATTTGCCGTGTTCCGGCAGTAATACATACCTTTCTCATCTAAAAAATTATTTTATGGCAAGACATGCAACAGCCGTATGGAACGGCAGCGGAAAAGAAGGCAGCGGCAACATCACCACTGCAAGTACCGTACTCAATAAAACACAATATTCGTATAAATCACGTTTTGAAGAAGGCGTGGGCACCAATCCGGAAGAACTGGTAGCAGCCGCACATGCCGGCTGTTTCACCATGAAGCTCACATTCGGCCTGGGTGAAGCCGGTTTCACGCCTGATGAGATCGAAACACGGTGCGATATCACATTTAAAGACGGCGCCATCACCGAATCTCATCTTACGGTAAAGGCAAAGATACCCGGCATCGACAAAGAAAAATTCGATGCCTGCGCCAAAGACGCAGAAGAGACCTGCCCTATCAGCAAGCTGCTGAATACAAAGATCACCATGGATGCGACCCTGGTGTAGGGAAGCTTTCGATAAGCATCGTTTGACAAGGCGTGCCCAGGTTCAGAACCGGGGTACGCCTTTCTTGTTGGAATTCATGGTCAGCATTCAGGTCATTGACGATGGATGCAGAAGCAAAGGCAGAAAACCTGAAAGATGTGTTACGGTTCGAACCAATGACGCACCCTGCACCCGCACCTCCAAACCACCAGTCATCTTTGCGCAGGCGCAGTTGCCTGCCTGCAACCACATGCTGCAGCGCGCCTGTTTACGCGAAGATCCCAACGGAGAAACAATTACTGCTTTTACTCAGCAGAATGTTCATATTCGTCGCGCTCTCTTCCAGCCTGCTGCTCTGCAAGTATCCTTGAGCACGCGCAGCAAGAGGCTGTGCTTGTTACAACGTGTTTGCGCCTGCTCAAGGGTGACAAAAAATTGTTTTATACGTTCACACTGTCTCTACCCGCCTCCCCGCTCCCATTGCAGGTGCGCCAGTACTGCCCTGATCTCTCCGTAGGAATAATCGGGGCCCAGCTTTTCTTTAACGGGCGCCAGCGCGGAGCCCTGGGCTTCTTCGAGCTCGCGTTCGATGACCCGCATCTTTTCCCGGGGTACCAGTTCGTTCACTTTCAGCTGCCCTTTCTCTACAAAAAAGGCAAGGTGCGATTCGATGGTCATGGGCGACAGCGCACGCTGCCGGGCGATCTCGGAAACGTTCTTCCCTTCGCGGAACAGGGTGAGCGTCTGCCGGCGGGTATCGCCGGCTTTTTCTTTTTCTGCCTGCGGCTTTCCGCGCCTCGCAGGTCCGCCTTTCTGGCTCATCCTGCTGGTAAGCGCATATTCCCGGCAATAAGATGTCACCTCATCCAGGAACACCGATCCGTAACGCCCCACCTTCAGGTTCCCGAAGCCGGAGATCTTGGCCAGTTCGGTCAGATTTTGCGGCAGGTAGGAGGCCAGCTCCACGAGGGTGGCGTCGGAGAATATAAGGTAAGGCGGCACATGTTCCTGGTTGGCGAGCCGGGTTCTGACCTGTTTCAGGCTGCTGAGCAGCTCCGCTTCCACAGCCGGCCCGGCCTGCAGATGCACCACTTCCGGCTCTTCTTTCTCCACCGTTTGCCGGGTCAGCGAAATGCGCTCACTTCCTTTCAGGATGCGCCAGCTTTTTTCATTCAGTTTCAGCAGCGGATAAGTGTCCGTGGTCTGTTGCAGGTACCCCAAGTGCACCAGTTCCCGGATATACGATTTCCATTCTTCCTTGCTGAGGTCCTTCCCGATACCATAGGTTTTCAGGGCCTGCTGATCTTGCCGGATGGTGCTGCTTCCCCGCAAAAAATCGACGACATAATTGGTGCCGTAGCGCTCCTGCAGCCGGCTGACGGCGCTGAAGATCTTCTGCGCTTCCACCGTGGCATCCGTCTTCACCTGGTCGGTCAGGCAAACATCGCAGCTGCCGCACTGGTCGGGCGCTTCTTCCCCGAAATAGTTCAGCAGGAACTTCCTTCTGCAAACCCGCGTTTCGCACAGCGCCGCCATCTGGTCGAGCTTTTTGAGCATGATGCTGCTTTGCCCCTGGTTGCCATCGATCGTTACCAGCTTTTTCATCTTGAACACATCGCCGATGCTGAAATAAAGGATCGCATCGCTGGGCAATCCGTCGCGGCCGCCGCGGCCGGTTTCCTGATAATAGCCTTCAATATTTTTGGGGAGGTCTACATGCATCACAAACCGCACATTGCTTTTGTTGATCCCCATCCCGAACGCGATGGTTGCCACCATGATCTTCACGTCATCGCGCAGGAACTTGTCCTGCCTCTCCTCCCTCAGATTCCGCTCGAGGCCCGCATGATAGGCCAGGGCAGGAAAACCATCTTCGCTCAAGTCGGCCGCCAGCGATTCGGTGGAGGCACGCGACAGGCAATAGATGATCCCGCTGTCATCGGCATGCTGGCGCAGGTAGGCGGTGAGCTGCGGGTAATAGTTTGTTTTGGGTTTGATGAAATAGCTGATGTTGGCGCGGTTGAAGCTGCTTTCGAACAGGGAGAAATCGGTGAGGCCCAGCTTCTCGATGATGTCTTTTTTGGTAAGGTCGTCGGCTGTGGCGGTGAGGGCCGCCACCGGCACACCGGGAAACTGCTTTTTCAGTTCTCCCAGCACGAGGTATTCGGGCCTGAAATCGTGGCCCCACTGGCTGATGCAGTGCGCCTCGTCGATGGCAAAAAGCGCTACTTTTATATTTTTCAGGTGTTGGATGAACGGGTTGGCGCCCACCAGCCGCTCGGGTGCCAGGTACAGCAGTTTGATTCGGTTGTTCATCAGCTGCTGGATGATACCCTGCTGTTCGGCCGGCGGCAGGGAAGAATTGAGGTAAGCGGCCTGCACGCCGTTCAGCTGCAAGGCGTCTACCTGATCTTTCATAAGGGCGATCAGCGGCGATACGACAATCGTGATGCCCTCCATGAGCAGGGCCGGCAGCTGGTAGCAAATGGATTTGCCGCCACCGGTGGGCATGAGCACAACCACGTCCTTTTTGGCCAGGATGGTTTTGATGATGTCCTCCTGGTTCAGCCGGAAGCTGTTATACCCAAAATAATGCTGAAGCGTCTGGCGGATCTGGTGCATACTACCGGGAAAAGTTTTTTAGCTTATCTGCAAGTAAATGAAAATCTGCCTGCTTTCTGCCCGCCGCAGAGCGTTTTGCAAAAAACAGGTTTTTTCCTCCTTGGAAACAGTTGTAAACACCTTTTGTTCTCAGGGTTGCAGCGGCTTTGTAACCCAGCCCCAGAGCGAGTCGCGGGTGCGCACGAAATAATAATTTTTATAGGCTGCCAGCACTTCGAGGGGCCGGCCCGCAGGAAGTATGGCTTTGCGGGGGGCAGCAGAATCCGGCTGGTCAAAAACCGGCAGTTCACTACGCAGGGTGAGGCGACGCAGCGGTTCCCGTAACTCATGCGTTTCGGTACTGCTCACAAACCCCTGCTGTCCGTCGGGCAGGGCAATCCGGTACCATCCGGCACTGCCTGCCTCTACCCGCACCAGCGTATTGGCTTCCAGCGAATGGGATTGTTCATTTGCCCCGGGCGTAAGGTATAGCCGGGTTTTGTTGCCGCTGCGCAGCTGTTTCCCCAGGCTGCCCGGGGGCACGCTTACCTTCGCCGGTTCTTTGGTTAACGGGTTCACAAAAGGCAGCGGGTCGATGGCGCCACCAGAAGCATAAATGCCGAAATGTAGGTGGGAAGCCGTGAACCGTGCATTGCCGGTATTGCCGGTAAGTCCCAGCGTGTCGCCTTTGCGCACCGTTTGACCGGTAGCAACCAGCTGTGTATCAAGGTGGGCGTAATACAATGCATAGTTTTTATTGTCGGGCCGCATAAAGACCACTTTGCCGCCCAGGTTGTTCTGGCTTACGCTGGTTACTACCCCGTCGGCACAGGCCACGGCAGGGGAATGTTTGGGTGCGAAAATGTCGATGCCTTCATGCTTGCGTGCGCCGGCATCGCGGCCGGCTCCCCAGAAGCTGCCTACCGGCGCTTTAATGGACGAAGGAATGGGAAAAGCAAGCGAAGGCCCGGTACTGACAGACAGCGTGTAATCGCCGCTTTTGAGAAGTTCCGGCTGCAGGCGGAGGATGTAGTTGCCATCTTCTTTTATATCCAGTTCGAGCGGTTTGCCCGTGGTGTCGAAAGTGGCCAGCAGCTCTGTTTTACTGTTGCCGGCGGCAGGGAGTTTCCACACATCGCAAAACAGGACGAAGCCGGCCCGCGGATTTTTCTCCAGCGATACGGTGATCTTTTCTCCCCTTTTCACAGCGAACCGGATGCCGGTGGCCGAGGGACGGTCGGCGGCAAAATAACCGGTCTCGCGGTAAGGCAGCGTAACCGTCAGCGGGGCAGTCAGACTTTGCCCGGCCGCCTGAAACCATTGCAGGCCGAGGGCGGTGCTGCCCAGGCCCGCATCGGTCAGCTTTTGCCCGTACTGCTCGTGCGCACTCCTTTTCGAGAAAAGGCGTGGGCCGGATGTACTGCAGGCAATCATCTGAAAACCAATGAGGACAAGGATTGTAAGGGTGCGGATGGGTCTGTAGAATGGGCGCATAGCCAGTGTTTAGAAAATCCGGTGCCAGGGGTTCAAAGTGAGTCGGATATGACCTGGATCAGGCTTTACCTGATTCAGGTCATATTTCCGGTTAACAACAATCACCCCGCAGGAGGTGTGCGGTCATAAACCAGGGAAGAACAGCGGTCTATCTTTGACTCACAATAACAGAATAACCCCTTACCCTTAGCCTTTAAAATAACTCTAAACCTTATCTTATGAAAAACTTAATCAGGCTCACTGTTCACTCTGTACACCCGGTATTTACTTCCAAAGGATGGAACTATCTGGTCATCCCGAGTTCAATTGTCGAATGTATCCACCTCTTTGGCAAATGCTCCGATATCAGCGATGACGAAGTGATCAACACCATCTACCTGAGCTAACCTCTTAAA
Organism: Chitinophagaceae bacterium; assembly: GCA_965200945.1. Taxonomy (GTDB): domain Bacteria; phylum Bacteroidota; class Bacteroidia; order Chitinophagales; family Chitinophagaceae; genus JADCRZ01. The sequence continues at coordinate 4,944,372 of OZ241749.1, read as the reverse complement.
CCGAATTTTCAAATTTCTATCTAGCATAAACACAATCATTGGCTGGTATGCACCCGGAAGGTGTATACCGGCCAATACGGCTATCTATCTGTGACACATTATTTGAAATCTGTTCTGCAGACCATCTTATGAATAGAAAAGATCCCGGTAGCAGTGGGATGTATATGAAAAACAGTTTGAATCCAATCACCACGCTGTAAGCAGGGCAGAATCCGTACTGGTCCACGATCAACCTATCAAAAACTTTAATATCATTAAGTAATTAGTATCCGTAAATAAAAAAGCCGTTCATTTTCCTGAACGGCTTTTTTATCTGTGTGAATAAGGATGGAGAAGATTTTTCTGATCATCCTGATTATGCACGACTTTTATGGAAGTCACTACGGTGTCTTTGTCTGAACCACAAAAGAACCTGATACAGATACTTGCAAAAACAGTAAAGCCTCAAATTTCTTTGAGGCTTTCACAAATTCATTGCGGATAATGATCAAATCCTTTCTACTGTACCTTGTTCCTTCCTAAGTCATAGCCAGGCATAAAATCTTCCTTTCTCTCTTTCACGTCATCTTCTTCGGGTTTGTCGTCGTGGACGCTGGAATTTTGCTCTTTGTTTGATTCTTCTGTTTGTCTTATGTTCTTTACATCATCGTCGTCCGGAAGATCTTCAATGTTTGCACTGTCCTTTATGTATTTCTCCGCTTTCTCTCCCAAAATCCTTTCACTGTTGTCGTAAATGCCTTCTTCGTCTGACCATTCATTCCCCTGATCGCTAATGCCTTCCCGTTTGCTGATCGTAACTTCTTTTCCTGTCTCATCTGCCTGCCCGGGGTTCACCTGGCCATGCGGATGGTTTTCTTTTAACTCCTTTTCCATAATGCCGATTTATCCAACAGCTTTGTACTCAGATAACCTTAAAAAACTGTGCCATAGCAGAGAAGGACACGCTGCCGGGTTTAGCTCCCGGCAGCGTGTTTGAATCACTCGTACTTATACGGAAAGTAAAGCATCGATCTCAGCCGGTGTTTCTGCCACTTCAATACCCCAGTCTTTCGAAAGATACATCACTGTAACAACCCGGCCGCTTTCGAGCTGCTTTGGATAATAATAGAGGATATGGTGCGCATTTACGTGTACAACAGTTCCTGCCAGGTTCAATTTGATAATAATTGGCTTCATAAACAATGCTTTTAGGTGTAAAAGTACGGCTTAGGCCAATAATGACCACTGACAACAGCTAATTTGCCGGTGCCTGCCCGTGGATATAGACCACCGGCTGCTTATGAGCCCGGGAAAATTGGATCGGCCGGTTAAAAACTTTCCGGTTATAGAGAAGAGATAATGGATCGTGGTGTGAAGAGGATACAGCCCCTGTGTCAAAAAGCGAGGAAAAAAGTCAACAGATTGTTGAGATTGTCTCCGGATTCCTGCTTTACATCAGTTCTTTGATGGAGCGGTCAATCTGGTCGATCCTTTTGTGGTTCAGGATGTAGTACACAAACTTACCGTCGCGCTCCGTGCGAACGATTCCCGCCCGTCGCAAAATGGCAAGGTGCTGGGAAGCGACAGATTGTTCGAGTTTAAGGTGTTTGTAAATGTCTGTTACTGTGAGTTTTTCCTTTTCTTCCAGCAGCTTGAAGATCTGCTGCCTTAACTGATGATTCAAAGCCCGGAGAATGATCGCACTTTTTTTCACATGGAAGAAATCAATTTTAGCAACATTTTCCATACAAATACAGATTTAGGTATCAATCGTTTAGATAGTAAAAAATATATGACAAGACTTATAAAACTAATTAAATTTTTAAAATGCCACCAATAATATTTAGGTATAATATTAAGATAAGTATCCAAGTGAAAAAATTATATACGTAGCACTGAGCGCTGATTTGGCACTCTGAAAGCACTAAAAAGTAAAATAATAGAACCCGCTGTATCTGAGCAATCGAAAACACGCAGAATTTTTCAATAAGCAATCGTCGCCGGATAAACATCCCGATATTTTCACTTTTAAAAATATCACCCTCCAACTAATTATATATGTAAAAGAAGCCCCGCAAGGAAAATTTCTGGAACAAGCAGGAAGAAGTACTTACAGCTTCGAAACCGGGTTTTGCCAACGTGAAAGCTTCCCGGTACAAATGTCCGTAACTTCCGGAGGTCTGTCAGGCGTGCACCGCCCCGTACATCAGCAGCTCCTTTGCACCATTGGGTGCCGGGATCCGTTTTTCAAACCGCATTCCCAGCTTTTCCAGCAGGCGGACCGATGATGCGTTTTCAGGATCGGTGATGGCGACTATCTTTTCGAGGCCGAACTGGCTAAAGCCGTTTTCCAGCGTCTTTGCTGCTATTTCAAAAGCATACCCCTGCCCTGTGTATTGCGGCAGGAACGCAAACCCGATATCGGGATCATCAAGCTGCGGCCTTTTCAGCAGTCCGCACATGCCGACCGGCTTATTTCCTTCTTTCAGCGCCACCAGGCTGAGACCAAACCCGTGTTCCGCATAGCTTTTCATCGGCCCTCCGGTCAGGTAGGCCTCAGCCTGCTGCTGGTTCCGCACGTTTCTGTCTCCGATAAACCTGATCCAGGTATCTGAATTCAGCAGCTCCAGGATGAACCCGGTATCTGCCAGCGTAAAAGGGCGCAACTGCAGCCGCGCGGTCTCGAGAATGTGGCTCATTCAGTCTCAGATTGATGCTTTTTCCAATTATTTTATCTCGTATACCAGCGCTTCGTACGGTCTCAATGCAAGGTTTTTCAGATCGCCGGATGCAGCCGGGGCGTCTGCATAATTCGACAACACCCGGCTGGCCCGGTCCATCGCCAGCCCCGTATTGCAGGTGCCGTTCGCGGAGGAAAAATTGAGGGCGACCAGCCATTTTTTGCCGCCTTCTTCCCTTGTATAGGCGTACACCTGCGTATTGGCCGGATCGAGCAGGGTATACTTGCCGTATACAAGCAGCAGATTCTCTTTTCTCAGTTTCACCAGTTTCCGGAAATAATTCAGGCAGCTGTTGGGATCTTTTTCCTGGGCCGCAGCATTCAGCGTGGTGTAGTCCGGGTTTACTTTGATCCACGGTGTGCCTGTACTGAAACCGGCGTTCGCGGTGGCATCCCACTGAAAAGGTGTCCGTCCGTTATCGCGCGAGCTGAAGCTGATCTTTTCAAGGTACGCGGGCAGGTTGCCGCCGGTCTCTTTCTGGTGTTCATATTCGTTGAGTGTCTGCACATCCCGGTAGTCTTTGATGTCTTTCCACCGCGGATTGGTCATTGCCAGCTCGTCTCCATAATAATAGTAAGGCGTGCCCCGCATTGTCATAAGAAAAGTAGACAGCATTTTGGAGGAAAGCTCGCGGTATGCCGGACTGTCGTTCCCAAACCGGGTGACGAGCCGGGCCTGGTCGTGGTTGGCCAGAAAGATGGAAAGCCAGCCCTCACGGGCAAAGGCACTGTCCCACCGGCTAAACACTTCTTTCAGTTTCAGCAGGCTGTAACCTTCGGGCTTCGCCAGGTCCACAGCATCGAACGCATAGGCTATGTTCAGCTCATGACGGCCGGCGTCTACCAGGTCATGCGCATCCTTGAATGAATTGCCGGCGCCTTCAGCCACACTCATTACGGGGAATTTGCTGAACACTTCCCGGTTCATCTCTTTGAGATAATCGTGCAGGTGCGGACCGACGGCGTAGTAGAGCAGGAAATTCTTTTCATAGCCCTGGGGGAATGGCGGAAAAGTAGTGTCTTTGGCAGCAAACTGAAAAGCATCGAGCCGGAAACCGTCGATGCCTTTGTTAGCCCAGAATTTCATGATACTATACACTTCCTGCCGCAGCTTCGGGTTCTCCCAGTTCAGGTCGGGTTGCTTGCGGGAAAAATAATGCAGGTAGTAGGCGTTGGTGAGCGAGTCGTAGCGCCAGGCGTCGTGGTTTACATCGAAGAGGCTGTAGCGGTAGGCCGGCTTTCCCCGCTCTGCGTCCCACCAGTGGTAGTAGTTGCGGTACGGGCTCGTTCTGGAACTGCGGCTTTGTTTGAACCATTCATGCTCATCGCTGCTGTGGTTCACCACCAGGTCCATCACGAGTTTGATGCCGCGGTCGTGCATGCCTTTCAGCAGGGCGTCGAAGTCTTCCATCGTGCCGAAGTCTTTCATGATGTTGCGGTAATCGCTCACATCGTAGCCGTTGTCGTCGTTGGGCGAACTGTACACCGGGTTCAGCCACACTACGTCGATACCTAAACTTTTTATATAATCAAGTTTCGACAGAATGCCTTTCAGATCACCGATGCCGTCTCCATCCGAATCTTTGAAACTCCTGGGATATACCTGGTACACCACCGCTTCCTTCCACCATGTACGGTCGCTCTTATCCGTGGATGCAGCGTCTGGCTGTTTGCAGCCGCCGACAAAAAGCAATATACCAAGCAAGACGGCTGGAAGAAGAAAGAATCGTTGCATGAAGAGATGGATTTGTAATAAGGAGGTGAACCCTGTTTGAATTTGAACACTTACTAAAGATAACCGTTTTTGTGTGAACCGGAATTCGCCTGATAAACGATGATTGGGACAGAAGCCGCTTTCAGGTTTTTTGGTCTGTACCTGGATTGATGGGATTGAAAAGATTATCCTGACAGTGACTTTGATTATAGTCATCCAGTATCAGGACAATCAGAAGAATCCTGTAAACCCAGTTTCAGACAAGGAACAGGGTGCAGCAGACTATTCAAGCCCCTCAGGATATCAGACCTTTTACGATTCCACTACTTGATCATCAAAGCCTGTCCTGTAGCGGCTTTCAGCGCAATGGGAAATACATCCCCTTTCCTGACGCGGAGCGTTCTTTTCCGGATGCTGTTGTTTCCGTCGTCTTCGAATACAGTGGCGGTGTAGGTTTTTCCGGGGGAGAGGAAATCGAGTTTGATCTCTCCTGTCCAGTCTTCGGGGCCGGCGGCGTTGCCGACGAACCAGGTGGCGCCCTGGCGGCGCGCTACGGAGATGCGCCGTCCGATGTCGCCGGCAAGGTAATGCGACTCGTTCCATACTGTAGGCACGTACCTGAAGAATTCGATCTCCTGCTCACTGGTATAATCGTTGGGCTGGCCATACCAGAACATCGACTGCAGCGGACTGAAAAAGATCACGGTGAGCGCCAGCTGCTGGCCCATGCTCACTTTGAGGTTTTTGCTGTAGCTGTTCTTCTCGTTCGGGTAACAGAAAGTGAAATCTGCCGGTCCGGCGAGGAAGCGGGTGAAAGGAAGCACGGTGGTATGAAAGGCATCCGGACTGTTCTCGTCGCCCCGTATGCCTTCCTGGGTGAGCAGGGCAGGGTATACGCGGCTGAGACCGGTCGGTTTGTAGTTGTCGTGTACATCGATGACGAACCCGGCGTCGGCCGCTTTTTTGATGGCGGCGGAGAGCCAGGTGAGACCGCCCTGCGTAAGCCCGTCCACGAACCCGAACTTCATGCCGGCAACGCCCCATTTTTTATAGAGCGGAATGATGGTATCGAGCTTTGCCCGCAGTCCCACATAATTTACATACAGGATCACGCCGATGCCTTTTTCCTTTCCATGTGCAATGATCCCCGGCAGGTCCATCTGCGGGATCACCTGTGTGGGATCGGAGCTGGAGCGGAACTCGGCACCATACCAGCCTGCATCGAACATGATGTACTGCAGGTTGTGCTTTGCGGCAAAGTCTATGCAGTCGAGCCCGCTTTGCGTATTGAGCTGCGCGCGGATCAGCTTGCCCGGTTTTACCCAGGCCGGCACCTGCCGAACGGCCGGTGCTGCGAGTTTCAGGTACAGCTGGCTGTAATCGTGCAGGCCGATGGCGGTTCTGGAAACGCTGACCGTTCTCCAGGGTGTTCTGTAGGCGCCCTTGAACCGTACGGCGGAATCTCTCGGGAAAGTGACCACGAGGCTGTTAGGCACAGCCCCTTTTTTGAGCTCGGCCTTGGTATAGTTCAGATTACCGGCCTCTCCCACCCCAATGAATAAACGCTGATTGGTGAGCGTAGCCGGAAGGTCGCAGGTACGGGTGAAGGTATCGATGGAAACAGGGGTGAAAACAGATTCCTGGTTGTACTGGTATAGTGTATAAGGACCAGTGAAATTAAATGAAGTATACTCTTTCGTTATGGATGAGCTGTCGGAACCCGTACGTGCAGGCAGTTCGTAAGAGAAAGCAATACTGCCATCATATACCCGCACCTGCACACTGAAAGCCGATGTTGACGAAACGCATTCCAGCTTGCCTTCGGTGTAATTGTTGGTGATCTCATCGTCTTCGCCCAGGGGCCAGGCAAATTTCCCGAGGCGAAGCTGCTGCGTTTTACTTTTTATACGGCTCTGATCCCCTCCTGCCTTTATTCCGTTTATCTCCACGCCCAGCGCCGACCAGCCGGTTACCTGCTCACCTGCATACAACATGCGGTATTGCAAACTTCCCCTGCTATTGGTACCGATCTCCATTGTGGTGTTTTTCGAGGGAGAGAGGAACCGGTACCACTGCTTTACCTGCGTGAAGCCTGTTGCATAAAATACCAGGGAACCCAATAGCAAGAAAGCGACTTTTATTTTCATCATGTCAGAAATTATCGGCCTTGCGGTTATTGTTCTGTTCCGGCAGCAAGCTGGTAGGTGCGTCCCTTTACTGTGGGAAAAGAGATCCGGTAGCCGCTGCCGCTTTTTTGAGAGACAGCCGACACGCCAACAACCTTCACCGGAACCGCGCATTCAATCACACACCGGTTTCCGGTCAGCGATGTGATGGAGGCATGGGTCAGCTGTCCCTTCGCCCAGTCTACCCTCAGCTCAAAGCCGCCTCTTGCGCGTATGCCTGCCACGGAGCCTTCCGGCCAGGCAGCAGGGAGGGCGGGCAGCAATGCGATCCATCCCATATGGCTTTGCAGCAGCATTTCCGCCATGCCGGCGGTGCCCGCAAAATTGCCATCGATCTGGAACGGAGGATGCGCATCGAAGAAGTTGGGATAGGTACCACCGCCGGTTACGCTGCCGCCGGTCGTTTCCACGTAGTTCAATAACTGACGGATCAGCTTGTAGGCATGGTCGCCATCCTGCAGCCGCGCCCACCAGTTGATCTTCCATCCCCGGCTCCAGCCGGTGCCACCATCGCCCCTGGTCTCGAGCGTTTTTTTGGCGGCGTTGAAGATATCCGGCGTTCCCTGCGGTGTGATTTCTTTTCCCGGGTACAGCCCGAACAAGTGCGATACGTGGCGGTGCTGCGGATCGGTTTCCTGGAACTCCCTGTACCATTCCAGCAGTTGCCCCTGGCTGCCGATGCGCAGCGGATAAAGCTTTTTCTCTTTCTCCAGCAGCGTTTTACTGAAAGCGGCATCCACTCCCAGCACTTTTGCTGCATCGACCACATTGCTGAACAGGTCGCGGATGATCGACCCATCCATGGTAGTAGACACCGAAACACCCTGCTCCGCGCCGGATGAGTCTTTGAACTTGTTCTCTGGTGTGGTGGAAGGCGCCGTCACCAGGTGCCCTTGCCCGTCATCCACCAGCCAGTCGACCGTGAAGAGTGCAGCGGACCTCATGACAGGATAGGCCTTCTGCAAAAAAGCTTTGTCGCCGGTATACAGATAATGTTCCCACAGGTGGCGGCACAGCCAGTTGCCGCCCATGGCCCAGTTGGCCCATACGGGGTCGCCGGCACCCAGGTCGCCCACGGCGTTCGACAAACCCCAGATATCCGAATTGTGATGGGCCGTCCAGCCGCGGGCTCCATAAAATTCTTTGGCCGTCACCGCGCCGGTTGCCGCCAGGTTATTGATCCAGTCGAGCAGTGGCCGGTGCATGTCCGCCAGGTTGGTGACCTCCGCCGGCCAGTAGTTCATTTCGGTGTTGATGTTGATGGTATAGTTGGAACTCCAGGGTGCGCGCAACTCCTTGTTCCAGATGCCCTGCAGGTTGGCCGGCGGACCGCCGGGCCGGGATGAAGAGATCAGCAGGTAGCGGCCAAACTGGAAGTAGAGCGTCTCAAGCCGGGGGTCATACGCGCCTTTTGAATAGGCTTTCAGCCGCTCGTCTGAAGCAAGGGCTGCATCGGGATCTGCGCCGGTTGTGTCTTTCAGCGTGAACGCGAAACGGTCGAAATATTTTTTATAATCGGCCGTATGGCGGCTCAGGAGTTGCGGCCAGCCTTTTACGAGGGCATTGTTCAACGCAGCGGCCACCAGCGCCTTTTCATCTTTTCCCTGCTTGTCCGGACATTTATCGAACCCGTTGAAACTGGTTGCTGCAGCCACGTACAGGATCAGCTCAGTAGCCCGCTGCACATGGATGCCGCCCGTATCAACCATCATCCTTCCTCCTTTGCTCACCGCCCTGATGCTGTACTGGAAACGCATGCCGTTACAGCCGGATGTATCTTCATACACGATGTGCTCGCGGTCTTTCGGGTTGTAATAGTTGGGGTCCACATGCGCCGGCGCCTTGCCGCTCAGCACCAGTTCATCTCTCCCCTTCACCGAAAGCCGGTAATGCAGCGGCGAACGTGCGGATACGTCCAGATCGAGGGCGCCCGGTTTGTCAGCGGTAAGGCGGATGGCCATGAGGTGATCCGGCGCGGAGATAAACATGTCTCGCGTGTAGGCAACGCCGTTAGCCGTGAAGCGCGTGGTGGCAGTGGCCTGCGACAGGTCGAGGTCGCGGTAATAACCAGAAGAAGTTGCCCCGTTCAGGCGCTGGCTGATCAGCAGGTCGCCCATGGGCATATACGATTCGGAATACAGGCCCTGCATCTTTTTGGTGAGCTGGTCGGCCCTGGTATAATCGCTGTCTTTCAACAGGGCCTGCCGGATCTGTGCCAGGTATTCCGGGGCTGCGGGGTTTACGTGCGTCTTCACCGGGCCGCCGCTCCACAGGGAACTTTCATTGAGCTGCAGCAGTTCTTCTTCCACCCCGCCGAACACCATGGCGCCCAGTTGTCCGTTCCCAAGCGGCAACGCCTCCACCCATTTGGCGGCGGGCTGTTTGTACCAGAGTTTGAGTGATTGCTGGGCGCCTGCATGCAGCCACGAAAACAGCAGGGCCATCCCACAAAGAAGACAGAAGTGATTATTTTTCATAGCAGCCGGGGAGAAAAGGGAAGTGAATCAGGGATGCCGTGCAGCAGCACAGCATCCTGTTGGCATCCGATCTGCGGAAGATCAGACCGTGTACTTGAGCTTGTCGGTGATGTAGGCTTTGGCCATCTCTCCGCTTTCCAGCGGCGTACGGCCTTTGACCGGAACGGCGTCGAGTTCCACCACGGTGTATCCGTTGAAGCTGATCTCGTTGAGCGCTTCAAAAACTGCCGGCAGGTTCACCCGTCCCTGCCCGAGCTCCACAAACTGGTAGCCGCTGGTGCTGTCGGTTGTTTTTACGTCCTTGATATGAAGCGTTCTGATGCGCGCCTTGTATTTGCGGATGGCTGCCACCGGGTCGCCGCCGCCCTGCAGGTAATGCGCCACATCGAGCAGGAAGCCCACGTATTTTGGATCGGCATGCTGCAGGATGGCATCCACTTCTTCGGGTGTTTGTCCCAGTTGCCCCATGTGGTTGTGATAGGTAGTTTCCACGCCGAACTCTGCGGTGCGTTTGCCGATCTCTGTGAGCATGTTTCCGTACTTCACCAGGTCGTTGGGACTTACATCGCCGGCCTTGGGGCGCGAGCCGTTGGTAACCTGGATCCGTTTGCCGCCTACCGACCTGATGAACTTTGCATTCACCACATGTTTGGCGATCTGCTCTTCGTCGTTGCCGGTGTTCACGTCGGCGTTTCCGCTCGACAGCATCACCACTTCCAGCTTCGCATCTTCGAGCATCTTCTTCAGCACGTCCGGCTTGCTGCCGTATTGTTCAAACGGGTTCTTGAGCTGCACGCCATCAAAGCCCAGCGAAGAAATATCTTTGATTGCCTGGTCGATGTTGTTGCCCCAGGTGATGGTGGAATAACCGAATTTGACAGCAGCTTTGGGGGCAGTATGCAGCGCTCCGAAACCCACGAAAGGCACGGCAGACAGGAGACCGGCCTGCACCAGAAATTTGCGACGGGATTGATTCATATGGTGGCTGATTTATTTGTTGTGAACAATGATTATACGGCAAGATAAGAAAGCCTGCGTTTATTTGATGGCAGCCTTTATTTCATCCTTACCCGGAAACAGACCGCCGTCTTCAACAGGCTCGTCGCAGGCGGGCAAGTGATCTCCAGCGCGTCGTCGCCCTGGCTCCAGCTTGTCTTTTCTTTCGCGCCCAGTAACTCCACCGAGGCTACAAGCCCGTCAGGCAAGCCTATTCTTTTGCCAAGCGAAGCTACCCGGAGGGTTGCGCCGGCTGCCGGAACGGTCATGCAGTACACATAGAGGCTGCCATCTTTCCCGCGTGTGAACCGGAAATCACTGGTTGCAAAGGTCATATCCGCCTGCGTCCTGCCAAGGTTGCCGCGGGGCATGATCCGGATGCTGCTGTCCTTTCCTTCGCCCCATTTTTTCCAGGCGCTGCTTCCATAGATACCTTCGCCGTTGATCCTGATCCAGTCGCCGATCTCCTTCAGCATCTGCCCGCATTCCGGCGCCAGCGAGCCGTTGGGCCGGATCGGGATGCTAACCGCATAGCAGCCGTCGCGCGACACGCATTCCAGCAGAAAGCGGATCACTGCGGCGGAGCTATACACAAAGTCAGGCGCATAGTACCAGTCGCCCACGGCATTCTCGCCGATCCAGGCCTGGTCGGTTTTGATCTCTTTGGGGAAATTGCCTTCAAAGGTGGTCACCACGCCTTTGCGGCCGGCCGGGTGAAACTTGATGATGCTGAACACATCGGCCTTTCCGCGCCTGTAGAGCGCCTGGTTGTAATACGACGCGATCACGCGCTGGGCGGCATCGCATTTATACCCGGTACCGCTCTTGCTGCCGCTGAAAGGCTGCGTGCTGTTTCCATCGGTATAGATGAAATCGGGATCGTATTTGTTGATCACGTCGAGGATCCGCAATGCCCAGTTGGTGGCGTACCAGTGCGCATATTCGAGGTGACGGGTGAAGATGCCTTTCAACGGGGCATAGCGCGACACGCCGATGCCTTCATATTCACGCAGGTTAATGCCGTAGAGCATGCGCAGGTCATACTTCTCCCACCACTGCCCTTTTCCGGCACCTGGCGCAGCCAGCGCGCCGTCGTACTGCACACCTGCGTACGGGCCGGTGCTGTCGCGCCGGAAGGCCGATTCCCACCACCACCAGGTGTACTCATGGTGGAAAGTAACGCCGTAATGCATCTTTGCCTTTCGCACGGCCTGCGACCATTCCGCCAGCAGGTCGCGCCCGGGACCGATGTTCACGGAGTTCCAGGGCTGGTAGGCGGAGTTCCACAAGTCGAAATTGTCGTGGTGCACGCCCTGGATGAACAGGAAGCGGGCGCCCGCATCATGGTAAATTTTCACCAGTTTTCGGGGACTGTATTTTTGCGGGTTCCAGATGCGCAGGATGTCTTTGTAGCCATGCCCGGGGGTGGCAGGGTGGCCAAAGTCGCGGATGTGGTTGATGTAAGCCCGCTCACTGTCTACATACATGCGGCGCGCATACCAGTCGCCGCTCATGCCCGAAGCCTGCGGGCCGTAGTGCACCCAGAAACCGAACTTTGCTTCCCGCAGCCAGGCCGGGTAACCGGTGTAATGCTCGCTGATCGATTCCCAGGTAGGTTCGAAAGGCCCTTTGGCGATCGGGAAATCCATTTCTACTTCCGGGAACTGGTCCGGGTCTCCCATCGGAACCGATTTTTCCGGGCCTGGAGGAGCTACGGAAGGCGGCGGAACAAAGCGCGGCATCACCGGCGGTTGTGCATGACCGTGAACGCATGTTGCAATAAAAACGAGAAAGAATAGTTTTTTCATATGCTCTTCTTTATCAGTATGATGGTTTCCCGCCGCGATCATGGCCTTACAGCCATTCACTCCTGCGGCCTGATCCAGATGGCCTGCCCGCCCCGGGCCTGCAGCGTCACTTTCAGGATTGTTTCCGCAGTAACCGGTCTCTTTTCCACTTTCACTTTTGATTTGGCAGGTACCGAAGGATCGTCGGAATAGATGCTTGCCACCCATTTCTTTCCTTTCTGTAAAAAGCCGAGCGATACTGCAAGCGTTCTGGCGTCATTGTTCGTGATGCTGCCTACGAACCATTCGTCGCCCTTTCTTCTGGCGGTGGTGATAAACTGGCCCGGCTCACCCTGCAGCACCCTTGTCTCATCCCAAACGGTGGGCAGATGATCCCAGAACTCGAGCTCCGGCTCGTTGGAGTACATAGCGGGTTTGTCGTACCAGTACAGGGTCTGGATCGGGCTGTAAAAAATGCTGGCCAGCGCGAGCTGGTGGGCATGGGTGTTTTTGAGGCGCGGGTCGTAGTAGCAAAAGGTATAGTCTGCCGGGCCGGCGATAAAGCGGGTAAAGGGCAGGATGGTGTTGTGGGTGGCATCGGGCATTTCTTCGTTGCCGCGTACGCCCTCGGCGGTCATCAGGTTGGGCCAGGTGCGCTGTTCTCCGGTGGGGCGCCATTCGTCGTGTATGTTCACCATCAGCCCGTTCTCCGCCGCCTTTTTGATCATCTCTTCGACCCAAGTCGTCCACCGGTGCGAGCCTACCTGCACAAAACCGAACTTCACGCCTTTCACGTCCCACTTTTTATAGATGCCGAACAGGGAATCCGATTGCCGGTAGAGCGCCTGCATGTTCACATAAAGCCATACGCCGACGCCTTTTTCTTTTCCGTACCGGATGATCCCGGGCAGGTCGAAATCGGGGATGGCCACTTTGCTGGCATCGGTGGTATAGGTATAGATGGGTCCGTACCATTTCCAGTCGAACAGAATGTACTGCAAATGGTGCTTCACCGCGAAGTCGATGTGTTCTTTCGACTCGGCGGTGGTCTGCGTCATCACGCGCATGATCTTACCCGGTTTTATCCAGCCTGTATCGTGTATGGCGGAAGCGTCGTTGAGGTTCAGCAGCAGGTAATTATTCTCCACCAGAGCGCCCGCTCTCTCTCCTACCATGACCACCCGCCAGGGCGTGTAGAATGGAGAGATAAGATCGGCCGGGGTATACATCGACGTTACGATGGTATTGGGCTTCTGCGTACTGAGCGTGAACTTGGTGCGGGCGTAATCGACCATGCGGGCTTCGGCGAGACAGGTCCATAAACCGTTTGGCAGTTTCAGGGTCAGCGGGCGCTCTGCTTCGTTGGGCCAGTTGCGCAGGGGAAGCTCATTGTATTTCGCCTGGGCATACAGGGCATGAAAAGCGGTGGTGCCTTCGGGCATGCTGAATTCGGTCTGTTCCGCTTTGATGCGGTAGTAGGTTCCCTTCTCGTTTTCCGGAAAAAAGTAACGGATGGCAGCGCCTTCGTTGTACACCCGCAGTTCTAGCTGCAGCTGGTACAGCGGGTTGTCTTCTTTTACGAGATCCACTGTAGCAGCCTGGTAGTTGTCGGGGATCACGGTACGTTCGCCGGTCACAGGTTTCCAGGAACCGTTGTGGCTTGATGCAGTGATCCTTTTCACCAGCAGGTTGGAGGTCCACCTGGCAAGCGTGTCTACTTCAAGTACCATGGCGCTTTCCGAAAGGCGGTTGTCGAGCTGCAGATCCAGCGCCGATTCGTTGACCACCGCTTTGCCTTTAAAGCGGAGGGTATAACACAAAGTCCGCGAACGGTCCGCCGCCTCCTTCTGGTAGAATTGCAGCACTAAGTTCTTGTCGGGTGATGAAACGGAGACCTGGGTGCCAGGCAGAATTTGCTGGCCGGAGGCAGTGGCAGAGATCTGTGTAAAAAGCAGAAAAAGAAGGCAGGAAAAAATTTTCATAAGGAGCGTTTGCTACGAGCGTAAAATTATGTATCCTAACTTACTCTGTTCAATTATCTTGTTCCTTCAATCATGCCGGTATGTATATGATCCGAACCTGTTTTGTGTTTGTGCTGACCAGTCTGCTTTCCACCGCCTTTGCCCAGCGGCCGCAACCTGCCGACCTGGTGTATCCGCAGCTGGATGCGGCCAATTCGCGGTGGTTCTTTTTTTCCTCGGCCTGCCGGCCCTTCGGCATGGTGAGCCTGTTTCCCGACAACGAGGTCGCCAACGACTGGGGCGGCGGCTACCGCTATAAAAGCGATACCATCCGCGACTTCAGCCATGTTCATGAATGGCAACTCTCCGGCGTGGCCCTGATGCCGCTGAGCGCTCCGGCCTTCGATGCGCAAACCCTGCAGCCGCTTTTCAGAGATCACAGCTCGACCTTTTCCCATACTACCGAAACAGTGAAGCCGGGATATCATTCCGTCTTCCTCAACCGCTACAATACGAAGGTGGAGCTCACCGCCAGCAGCCGCACCGGTTTTCACCGCTATACTTTTCCGGCCGGCAGCAAAAAAGCGGTGCTGTTCGAGCTGAGCGGCGCACAGCTCGGCCCTTCCCTGATGACCAACGGCGGCTTCGAACAGGTCAGCGATACCGAGATCCTCGGCTATATGGTCAACGGCGCCACACCACGCAGGCCCCAAGAGTATACCGTTTACTTTTCAGCGGTGTTCAGTCGGCCAATCAAAACGATCTACCTGTATGAAGAAGGATCAATAAAAAGCGACACCAAAAGATGGACGGGCAAAAAGGGACAGATCGCGGTGGAACTGGCCGGGGGTGGCGGCCCGCAGCTGCTGATGAAGGTGGGCATCTCCTACACCAGCGAAGCCGCCGCGGCCGCCAATGCTTCCAAAGAAATTTCAGGCTGGCAGTTTGATGCGGTTGCCGCAGCAGCCCGCACCGAATGGAACGACCTGCTCGGCAGGATACAGATCGAAGGCGGCACCGTGCAACAGCAGCGCCGCTTCTATACCGACCTCTGGCACAGCCTGCAGGGCCGCCGCGTGATCACCGATGTGGATGGCAAATGGACCGACTGCACCGGTCCGCAGCGCACCATCCGGCAGGTGCCGCTCAACGCACAGGGGCAACCGCAGTTCGACATGTACAACTCGGATTCTTTCTGGGGCGCCCAGTGGACGCTCAATGCCCTCTGGCAGCTGGTGTACCCTGAGATCGCCGAAGCTTTCTGCCGCTCTTTCCTCGAATACTACAAATGGGGCGGACTCATTCCCCGGGGGCCCTCCGGCGGCAATTATACCTATGTGATGACGGGTGACCAGCTCACGCCTTTTTACGTGGCGGCCTGGCAGAAAGGGATCCGGGGGTTCAACATCAACCAGGCTTATGAAGGACTCAAAAAGAACCACCTGCCCGGCGGCATGATGAGCCGCATCGGGTACGAACACAAAACGGCCCGCGGCGGCGGTCTCGAAAGCTATATGCAGAACGGCTACATACCCTACCCGCTGTCGGATACCAGCTTCGGGCTGCACCAGGACGGCGCTGCCATCACGCTGGAGAACGCTTATCAGGACTGGTGCCTGGCACAACTGGCCAGGGTGCTGAACAAGCAGGATGATTACAACTATTTCATGCAGCGATCCGGCAATTACCGCAACCTGTACCAGGCTTCTTCCGGCATGATGGCGCCGAAAGACCGCAGCGGCAACTGGAAAACACCCTACGACCCGCTCGAATACGAGCACGGTTTCGAAGAAGGCAACGGTGCGCAGTACACCTGGTTCGTGCCGCACGACCTCGATGGGTTATTCATGCTGATGGGTGGCCGCGATTCGGCCGTCGCAAAGCTCGACAAGGCATTCAGAGCAGCGCAGCCCTACCGGTTCTCCGACGAGCACCCCGAGCTGGCCGACCGTGTCGTGAACAAACGCCGGCTGCCGGTCAACTACTCTAACCAGCCCAGCATACAGACCGCTTTCATCTTTAACCATGCCGGGGCACCATGGCTCACGCAGTACTGGAGCAGAACAGTTATCGACAGCGCCTACAGTGCCCTCTCACCTTATTACGGTTACAACGGCGACGAAGACCAGGGCCTCATGGGCAGCCTCTGCGTACTCATGAAGATCGGCCTGTTCCAGATGACCGGCGGCTGCGAAGCAGACCCGGTATTTGATATTGGCAGCCCCCTCTTCAGCAAGGTAACCATACAGCTTGATCCGAAATATTACAAGGCCAAAACATTTATACTGGAGGCCCGCAACAACTCATCCGCAAATAAATATGTGAAGTCGGTCAAGCTGAATGATAAACCACTGCCGCAGTTCTTCCTGCATCAAAGCGACATCAACAGGGGCAGCCGGATAGTGATGGATATGGGCAGTGAGGCGGAAATGAAATAAAACATTTTTGTTATTTCCTGGCGGGCAACTGCGCCTGCGCAGGGATGACAAGAAAAAAGTTGTTAAGAGTGGGATGTTTGTGACTTCATCAAGATAACTTCCCCACGATCGCCTCTAAACCTGTTTAGGAAAATAAAAAAAATCCCTATTTTGAACCTTTTTTTATTTTCCAAAAACCCTTGGCCACAATTGAAATTCCTGTTCCAATGTTCTTACAGTCAATCAGTTCAAAGATTCGCGTTCTTTTTGGGTATCATGAAACCGGAAAGATTATGGCTGCGGAGCGAACAATTTCCGGATTACTTTTGAATTGTCAAAACGATCTGACAAGCAGATCACCCGATAAAAGACAAACAGATTGATGGCACAAGGGCTTGCAGCAGCCATCAACACACAATATTTCCAACGTTTTTTCATATGGCAAGCAATCGTTAAAAGCTGCTCCGTTTCTACGGAGGGGCTTTTTTGTTTTAGGGAACTTCCATAAAATAATACCGCCCCGGTGGATCTCTTTGGTAAAAAGCTCACCGGGGCGGTATTATTTCTCTTGTGCAAATCTCTTATTGCATCAGGCTGAGTGCTTTCTCCAGCTGCGTATCTCCGACCGACTCAAATGCCTGCAGGCTGAAAGGCACTGCATAATCGGGCGGAAACCCTTTGCCTTCGTAGATATTTCCGTCGATGTATTTAAACATGCTGGAGGAAGTGTAGGCAAACAGAAAGTTTGCCGCCGTGAATTGTCCGCCATTCAGGATCTCATTGGCCGTGAGCGGACCGGTAGCGCCCCAGGTGCGTTCGCCCACAGTATGCCCGTTGGGAAGCAGGCGTACAGACATGGCCGTTATCTCCGCCATGCTGACCGTCCAGATATCGGTGAGCGCCACCACCGGCACTGTCACATCCGTGGCGCCGGCCTGCGGTGTCACCACAGCATTGGCCCAGGGTGTATAATCCAGTCTGCCGTTTCCATTTTTATAGCGCGTGGTGCCGATCGTCAGTTTCTTACTGATCATATTTCCGATCAGGAAATTCAGGTCGGCGATGTTTCCACCGCCATTGCCCCGCACATCGATCACTACCCCTTTCAGTGCGCTTGTACTTCTGAGGCGGGTAAGAAAAGCCTGCAGCACACGCTTCACGCCATTGTCGGCCGATTCATACGAAGCCTTCAGGTTGAACTGGTTGAAGCCGAGGTACAGGATATTGCCGTTGATGGTGCCGCAGACGGCTTCCGTAGTATCACCATCCAGGAGGTTGATGGCATCCTTGCCCGACACATACCCCTTGTCGAGGTAATTGGTGGCATCGTACCCGTAGAACACATAATGAGTGCGCAGCAGGCCCGCCCTGAGTTTACGCTCGTAGGCCGGCGACACGGATGAATCTGCTATGGGCGAACTAAAGGAAAGGTTGTAATGCGAATCAACCAGTCCGGACGCCATCTGGTGAAAATACTGCACCGACTTTCTTACATCGGAAGTCTTGTTGATGTCGAGGCTGTCGAACAGCGGTTTGTATCTCGTGTACACATTATCCCATTTGGTCGTGTCGATGTCCCAGAAAACATAGTTGTTGTTCATGCCGTTCCAGTAGGCTTCGAATACCTGGCTGAAAGTGCCGCCGATGTAGTTCTCCGGCGTTTCCACGTTGGTAAGGTCTTTCCGGCAGGAAGAAAGAAATACGAGACAGATCAGTCCTGGTATAATCAGGTAGCGTTTCATGTTCATGTTGCTGAAGTATATAAATTAGTAAGCGTTGTTTGCCTGCTTAAAATGGATGAGTACGCCGGCGTTGAGCCCGTAGGTGGTGTTGTAGCGGGGTATCTGGTTGGTCATATATTTTTTCTGCTGGTCGGTGAAGCCGTACAGCAGCCGCCCTTCGGTAAAGACCTCGTACCGTTCGTTCACAGAATAGGAAAGTCCGAGCCCTGCCACCCAGCCGGCTTCGAAGCGGTTGTCTTTCCGTTTATCGAAGCTGTATTTTTCATTGAAGGAGTACGGATTTTCATAATCGTAGATCTTGCTGCTGCCGGTGCCGTCATTCACATCGAGTATGTTGGGCATCACTCCGTTCACATGAGAAGAGGCCCAGTAGCTGGCATATACGCCCGTGTTCAGAAAGCCTTTCAGCTTTTCTCCGCCAAACATAAAATGCGCCATCACGGGCAGCTGGATGTAAGTATTGCGGGTGTTCTGGTATACGCCGGTAAAGAAATCGGAGCGCTCCTGCCGGTAATTCTTCCGGATCAACGAGGGTTCTGCCGCCACGGCAAACCAGTCGGCCAGCTTGTACTGAACCGGCACACCGATGCTGAAGCCGTTCAGGGGTTTGTAATTGGTAAAAGCGCGGTTGGCATTGTTGGTGATGAGGTAGTTTTTGTTGAACCCCGCATCGAGCCCGGCCGAGAACTGCGCCTGCACGGGCAGGGCCGCCAGCACTGACAGGAAGCAGGCAGTCAGAAAAAGGATACAGGTACGTACAGAGAACTGTTGCATATGTTTGTTAGATTGAATACGACAATGAATACAATACGATGCCCTTCCTGTAAATTGTCGGGTTTACAGGCATCCTATGGTTCGTATGGATTCCGGTTGAAAACAGGTTACGGCACACAACTACCGCTACACCATCTACGCGGCAGAGAAGGCAAGAAAAAAATATCAGGTTCTAAACTATTGAGTACAATTTTGCCATCGGAAGTTGGGTAAAGAAAGTGTTTGAAACGTTAAAAAAAACCTAATGCCGAAAAAGGTGGATTCCGCTGAAATACAGTGTCACACTGTGTTTCGCGAATGTATAAACAGCCGGGGCAGCGAAAAAGTTTTATAGATGGACAGACTATTTTTATCGATGTATCCGGGTGCCTTTATCTGGTTTGAGGCCAAACAAGGCAGCTCCTGTTCGGCGTCCGTTTACCTATCTTTGAAGCCTACTTTTATATACAGTCATGGCCGAAGGAAATATTCTGATCGTTGATGATGAGGAGCAGCTGCGCAAACTTTTAAAAAGGATCGTGGCGCTGGAAGGGTATGATGTATCTGAAGCATCAAGCCTCCAGGCTGCCACAGCCGTTCTGCAGAACAAAGAGATCGACGTGGTGCTGTGCGATGTAAAGCTCGGCGATGGCAACGGGGTCCATTTCACCGGTACGGTAAAATCAAAATACCCGGCAGCCGAAGTGGTGCTGCTGACCGCCTATGGAAACATCGCGGACGGGGTGCAGGCCATGAAGAACGGCGCGTTCGATTACCTGGTGAAGGGCGATGACAACAAACGCATCCTGCCGCTGCTGGCACAGGCCATGGGCAGGGTAACCGCCACAAAAAAAAGCGCGGTGAAGATCAGTGACAAGACGCTTTCTTTTGACGATGTGCTCGGTGCAAGTCAGCTCATCCGCCAGGCGGTCGTTCTGGCGCAGAAGACCGCTCCAAACGATACCACCGTGTTGCTGCTGGGCGAAACGGGTACCGGCAAGGAAGTGTTTGCCGGCGCCATTCATCATGCCAGCAGGAGGAATCAGAAAAGCTTCATCGCCCTCAACTGCAGCACATTCAGTCGCGAGCTGCTGGAAGGCGAGCTGTTCGGTTACAAGGCGGGCGCCTACACCGGCGCCATCAAAGACAAAAAAGGACTGATAGAGCTGGCCGACGGAGGCACACTGTTCCTGGATGAGATCGGCGAGATGAACATCGAACTGCAGGCCCGGCTGCTGCGGGTACTGGAGAACGGCGAGTTCATCAAGCTGGGAGATGTAAAGACCACCCGGACAGATGTGCGCATCATCGCCGCCACCAACCGCAACCTGCAGAAAGAAGTGGAACAGGGGCATTTCCGCGCAGATCTTTACTACCGGCTTAACGTACTTTCCATCTACCTGCCACCGCTGCGTGAACGCAGGGAAGACATCCCGGCGCTGACCGGCTTTTTCCTCCGCATGCTCTCCGGACGACTGTCCATCCCGCACCTGCAGATCAGCAAGCCCGCGCTGGTGCTGCTGCAGCAGCACAGCTGGAAAGGCAATATCCGCGAGCTGCGCAACGTACTCGAACGCGCCGCCATCATCGCCGAAAACGGCACCATCCTCCCCGCAGACCTGCCCTTTGAAGTGCAGCAGACGGCCGAAGCCCCGAATCTCTCCCTCGCCGCCATAGAAAAACAGCACATCGCCAGGGTGCTGTCCTACGCCAAAAACAACAAAACCGAGGCCGCCCGCCTCCTGGATATCGGGCTTACCACCCTGTACAGGAAACTGGAGGAATATAAGCTGACGGAGAAGCAGGGAGATTAAATGCGCCTCTGCCTCTGATCTTGCAGGGGCGAGCAGAAAGTGCGGTACGAAGCTCACCCTGCTTTTGTCATCCCCGAGCAGGCGCAAACACGAGCCTGCCCCCACATGATCTTGCTGCGCCTGAGCGGGAATAACAACGGTGCTGAGGGTACATACCCTTCCATTTTGAAAAAGAACCCTTCCAAAATGGAAGGGTTTTACTATCTGGCCATCAAGGCCCCGTTTCCAACTACATCCTCCACAACCGGCTCCCCGCAAGCTTTCCAGCCTACTTCCCCCATCTCAGCCAGCCAACAGGTGCGGCGTTTGTACCCTACCTGGCAAATTAAACACATGACGACCTTTCTTCTGCTCCTTTCCGCCCTGCTTTGCTTCCGGATCTTCTTCTTATCCATCCACCTTTTTGAAAACATATAAGCCATGATGACCACCCTCCTCATGCTCTCTGTCCTCGTAACTATCTATCTGGTTTATGTACTTATCAAACCGGAGAAATTCTGACTTTAAAACAATCGTATGAACCGCGAAATTTTTGGTGTGATCCTGACCTACGGACTGACCGTGCTGCTGGCCATCCCGCTGGGTTTCTACATCGCCCGGGTATTCCGGGGCGACCGCTACGCCGGCGGCTTACTGGCGCCCCTCGAAAGAGTCATCTACCGCCTTTGCGGCATCCATCCAGACGAACCCATGAACTGGAAACAGTTTCTCAAAGCCATGCTCACCGTGAACGCGCTGTGGTTCGTCTATGCCTTCTTTATGCTCCTCTTTCAGGACAAGCTGCCGCTCAACCCCGACGGCAACCCGGCGCAAACACCCGACCTGGCCTTCAACACAGCGATCTCCTTCCTGGTGAACTGCGACCTTCAGCACTACTCCGGCGAAACCGGCGTTACTTACCTCACACAGCTGCTGGTGATCACTTTCCTCCAGTTCGCCAGCGCCGCCACCGGCATCGCCTGCCTGGTGGGCGTCTTTAACGCACTCAAAGAAAGGACCACGCAGAACTTCGGTAATTTCTGGGTCATTTTTACCAGAACCATCACCCGCATCCTGCTGCCTTTTTGCTTTATCATCGCCCTGATACTGGCGTTCAACGGCACGCCCACTTCCTACAAAGGCAAAGACAGCTTCGTCTCCCTGCAGGGTGAGCCGCTGCAGGTCAGCCGCGGGCCCGCCGCGGGCATGATCGCCATCAAGCACCTCGGCACCAATGGGGGCGGCTGGTTCGGCGCCAACTCGGCCCACCCGCTCGAAAACCCGACCTACTTCACCAATGCCGTGGAACTGATCGCCCAGGTGGTCATTCCCATCGCGATGCTGTTTGCACTGGGCATCTACATCCGCAGGGAAAAGTTCGCGTCCGTGGTGTTCGGCGTGATGACGCTCGGTATGCTGTGCCTCGTGGTTCCGGCCATCGTCTTCGAGCTGCACGGCAACCCGGAGATCGCCCGGCTCGGGATCTCCCAGCCCACCGGCGCCATGGAAGGAAAAGAAGTGAGGTTCGGCCCTGCGATCTCCGCCTACTGGAGCACGGTCACCACGGTGATTTCTACCGGCTCCGTGAACGCCATGCACGACAGCTATATGCCCGTCAGTGGCATGATGCAGCTGCTCGGCATGATGGTGAATGCCTTTTATGGCGGCTGCGGCGTCGGCTTCCTCAACTATTACCTCTACATCATCATCACCGTATTCATCTCCGGACTGATGGTGGGCCGGACCCCCGAATTCATGGGGCATAAGGTGGAAGCGCGCGAGATCAAGATCGCGGCCTTTATAACCATCTTCCTCAACTTCCTGATCAAGGCCGGTACTGCACTCGCCGCCTATTATGTGGCGCATCACCCGGGCCAGGACTGGGTAGTGAAGCCCGGCGCGTGGCTCAACAATCCCGGCTTCCATGGGTTTTCGGAGATGCTGTACGAATACACTTCCTCCGCCGCAAACAACGGCAGCGGCTTCGAAGGACTGGCCGATAACAACCCCTTCTGGAACATCACTACCGGGTTTGCGCTCCTTTTCGCGCGCTACCTGCCCATCATCGGTCCGGTGGCCATTGCAGGTTTGCTGGCAGGTAAAAAATGGATCCCTGAATCTGCAGGCACCCTGCGTACCGACTCCGGCACGTTCGGCATCATGACCTTCGCGGTGATCATCATCATCACGGCGCTTTCTTTCTTCCCGGCGCTGGCCCTCGGCCCGATCGCGGAATTCTTCAGTATGCACCATTAAAATATTCAGCATGAAAAATAGTTCGGATACCTCCCTGTTTGCGCCGTCGCTCATTTCCCCGGCCCTCAGGCAATCGTTTATCAAACTCAATCCCGCGGTCATGTTCCGCAACCCCGTGATGTTTACCGTAGAGATCGGCACGTTCATTATGCTGCTTGTGACCGTCTATTCGTTCTGGGTGCAGGATGCCACCACCGGCCGCTTCGGCTACAACCTGGTTGTCTTTATCGTGCTTTTTCTGACCCTCCTGTTCGCCAATTTTGCGGAAGCCTTGGCAGAAGCCAGGGGCAAGGCGCAGGCGGAAAGCTTGCGCCGGACCCGGCAGGATACGCCTGCCAAAAAGATTCTGCCCGTGGGCGAGATGTATGTGGATGAAGTGCAGGTCGTGCCTTCCTCGCAGCTGCAGCTGGGCGATCATTTTGTATGCGAGGCGGGCGACCTCATCCCGATGGACGGCGAGATCATCAAAGGCATCGCCACCATCGACGAAAGCGCCATCACCGGCGAATCGGCGCCGGTGATCAGGGAGGCGGGCGGCGACAAATCTTCCGTTACAGGCGGCACCAAAGTATTGTCGGACAAGATCATTGTAAAGGTGACCACCCAGCCGGGTGAAACCTTCCTCGACAAGATGATCGCGCTGGTGGAAGGCGCCAGCCGGCAGAAAACACCCAACGAGATCGCCCTCACCATCCTGCTGGCTGCGTTCACCCTCATCTTCATCATCGTGGTGGTATGCCTGAAACCTTATGCCGATTATGCCGGCACGGCCATCTCCATCGCCGCCTTTATCTCGCTGTTCGTATGCCTGATCCCCACCACCATCGGCGGACTCTTGTCGGCGATCGGCATTGCGGGCATGGACCGGGCGCTGCGGGCCAACGTGATCGCCAAAAGCGGCAAGGCGGTGGAAACCGCCGGCGATGTGGATGTGCTGCTGCTCGACAAGACCGGCACCATCACCATCGGAAACCGCAAGGCCACACACTTTTATGCTACCGACGGACTGAGCGAACAGGCCTTTACCGAGCTGGCGGCGCTGAGCTCGCTGGCCGACGAAACGCCGGAAGGAAAATCCATCGTGGAGCTCGCCGGGCAGAAAGGCGTATACCGGCAGCGCGAACCGGCCATGGAATTTATTCCGTTCACTGCAGAGACCCGCAGCAGCGGCGTGAACCTCGCCGACGGGCGGCAGATCCGCAAAGGCGCACAGGACACCATCCGGCAACTGGTGCAGCGGGCGGGCAACCCTTTCCCTGATCAGCTTGCTGAAAGGGTGAAACAGATCTCCAGCGATGGCGGCACCCCGCTCGTGGTGTCGGAGAACAACCAGGTAAAAGGTGTGATCGAGCTGCAGGACATCATCAAGCCCGGCATCAGCGAACGGTTCGACCGGCTGCGCAGGATGGGCGTGAAAACGGTGATGGTGACCGGCGACAACCCGCTCACGGCAAAGTTCATTGCCGGCAAGGCGGGGGTGGATGATTTTATTGCCGAAGCAAAGCCGGAAGACAAGATGAACTACATCAAAAAGGAACAGCAGGGCGGCCGGCTGGTGGCCATGATGGGCGACGGCACAAACGACGCGCCCGCCCTCGCACAGGCCGATGTAGGCGTGGCCATGAACAGCGGCACCCAGGCCGCCAAGGAAGCCGGCAACATGGTGGACCTCGACAATGACCCCACCAAGCTGATCGAGGTGGTGGAGATCGGAAAACAGCTGCTGATCACGCGCGGCACCATCACCACTTTTTCCATCGCCAACGATGTGGCCAAGTATTTCGCCATCGTGCCGGCGCTGTTCATCACGTCTATACCGGCCCTGCAGGCGCTCAATATCATGCACCTGAAAAGCCCGGAAAGCGCTATCCTGGCAGCGGTCATCTTCAATGCCATCATCATCCCGCTGCTGATCCCGCTGTCGCTCCGCGGCGTGGCGTACAAACCCATCGGTGCATCCGCCCTGCTGCGCCGCAACGTACTGATCTATGGCGTCGGCGGCGTGGTGGCGCCCTTTATCGGCATCAAGCTGATCGACCTGCTGCTGGGACTGTTCATGTAAACTCAAAAATTTTTAAGATGAAAAAAGATCTGTTGATATCACTCAAAATGACCCTGGTCATGATTTTGCTGTGTGCAGTGATCTATCCGCTGCTGGTTTCACTGGTGGGTAAGGCCGCCGCCGGTGGTGGCGATGGTGAAAGGCTTACCGTGAACGGCCGGGTAGTCGGATATGCCAGGATCGGGCAAAAATTCACCGATGACAAATATTTCCAGGGCCGGCCATCGGCGGTGGAATACAATGCTGCCGGTTCCGGCGGAAGCAACAAGGGGCCCTCTAACCCGGATTATCTCAAAACGGTGCAGGAGCGGATCGACACCTTCCTGGCGCACAATCCCGGCGTACGGAGAAGCGAGGTGCCGGTGGAAATGGTGACGGCCTCCGGAAGCGGCCTCGACCCGGATATTTCACCTGCCGGCGCTTATATCCAGGTACCGCGGGTGGCAAAGGCGAGAAAGCTGGACGCCGCCAAAGTAAAAGCACTGGTGAACAGGCAGGTGGAAAAAGGTGTGTTGGGTCCCGACAAGGTGAATGTATTGAAACTGAACATCGCACTTGGCGAAATGAAATAGACAGAAGTGAACCTACAATAAATAATTATCAAGATGAAACAATGGATCGCAGCGGCGCTGATGCTTGCTTGCACAGGCGCACGGGCGCAGGACAGCAGCGGGCAGAAAAGCGCTTTGACCTTCAGCGGATATGCGGAAGCTTATTACAGCTATGATTTCAACCGGCCGGCGAATAACAGTCGCCCCGCATTTCTCTACAATTACGACCGGCACAACGAAGTGAACCTGAACCTGGGCTACGTCAGGGGTGCTTACAGTACCGGCCGGGTGAGGGCCAACCTGGCCGTAGCCGTAGGTACTTACATGAACACTAATTATGCGGCCGAGCCCGGCACCCTGAAGAACATATACGAAGCCAATGCCGGCTACAAGCTGAGCGCCAGCAAGAACTGGTGGCTCGATGTGGGCATCCTGCCTTCGCACATCGGCTTTGAAAGTGCCACCGGCAAAGACAACTGGACGCTTACACGAAGCATAGCCGCGGAAAACTCACCCTACTTTGAAAGCGGCGGGCGGCTGAGTTACGCCACCGGCGATGGTAAATTTTCAGTGGCGGCGCTCGCACTCAACGGCTGGCAGCGCATCACGCGGCCGGAAGGCAATTCGCTGCTGAGCTGGGGCACGCAGGTTAATTTCAAACCGTCGGAGAAAACAAACCTGAATTACAGCACCTTTCTTGGTAGCGACAAACCTGATACAGCCCGGCGCTGGCGGTATTTCCATGATGTATACGGCATCTTCCAGATCAATTCCCTGATCGGCCTCACGTTTGGCTTCGACATCGGCATGGAGCAGAAAGCAGAACACAGCAACGCCCTGAATACCTGGTACACCCCGGTGGGCATCCTGCGCATCACCCCATCCTCTAAATGGGCGCTCGCCCTGCGCGGCGAATATTACCACGATCCCCACAGCGTGATCATTGCCACCGGCATACTTCACGGCTTCCAGACCGCCGGCGCCTCCCTCAACCTCGACTACCTGCCCATCAAAAACGCCGTACTCCGCCTCGAAGCCCGCACCCTGAACAGCCGGGACCCTGTCTTCCCCAAAGGGGCCGGCACCTCGGATGCCAATACGGCGGTTACCTTTGCGATGGCAGTGGGGTTCTGATATGATCTCAAATCCCCTCCTGGGAGGGGATTTTGCCCCGGAGAATCCTTCCATCTTTTAATCAAGTAAATCATGCCCCCAACAAATACCTCCGGCCACCTTAAAATCTACATCGGCATGAGCGCCGGGGTTGGGAAGACGTACCGGATGCTGCAGGAGGCGCATCAGCTGCTGCGCGACGGCGTGATGGTGAGAATTGCCTATATTGAAACGCATAACAGGGTGGAAACGGCCGCGCTGGTGGAAGGACTGCCGGCGATACCGCGGAGGGAAGTATTTTACAAAGGCAAGCGGCTGGAAGAGCTGGATGTGCCGGCCATTCTGCTGCTGCACCCGCAGGTGGTGCTGATCGACGAGCTGGCCCATACCAACATCCCCGGCAGCAAGAACGAAAAGCGCTGGCAGGATGTGCTCGACGTGCTGGAAGCCGGCATCGATGTGATCTCGGCCTTGAACATCCAGCACATGGAAAGTATCAACGACGAGGTGAAACGGATCACAGGTGTGGACGTTCAGGAACGGGTGCCCGACAGGCTGCTGCAGATCGCGGAAGAAGTGGTGAACATCGACCTGCCGGCCGATGAGCTGATCCGCCGGCTGCGTGAAGGAAAGATCTACGACCACAGCAAGGTACAGCAGGCGCTCGCCCATTTCTTTCAGCCGGAAAAAATCCTGCAGCTCCGCGAGCTGGCGCTCAAAGAGGTGGCCGGACAGGTAGAGCGGAAAGTAGACCATTCCATAACGGCCCGCAGCCAGCCTTTCCGCCATGAGCGTTTTATGGCCTGCATTTCGGACAACCATGCCATCGCGCAGCGCATCATCCGCAAAACGGCCCGCCTGGCTTCCTATTACAACAGCCAGTGGTTTGTGCTATATGTGCAGACGGAACAGGAGTCGGCAGACCGGATCCCGCTGGCCACGCAGCGCCACCTCATCAACAATTTCAAAAATGCGATCGAGCTCGGCGCGGAAGTGATCCAGGAAAAAGGCGACAACATCGCCCGCTCTATCATCGACACCATTGAAAAACGGCAGATCACCACCGTATGCATGGGAAAGCCGCACCTGAAGCTGTGGCAGATCATACTGAAGACCAGCGTGTTCAACGAGCTGCTGACAACCCTTTCAAAAAACGACGTAGACCTCGTCATACTATCATGATGCGTGGCAGTGTAAAAAACCGGATCCGTTCCGGCACCCTCTTTCTTTTTTTCCTGGTGATCCTGTCGGGCGGGTTCAGCATCTGTTACCTGCAGAAACTGCACGGCCAATCAAAAAACGTTTTCCGCGCCAACTATGAATCGGTCGAATACTGCCATCAGATGCAGCAGGTACTCGATGAGGACGGGCCAGGCAACAGGGTGAAGCTGGATTCTTTCAGCAGTTATCTCACCCTCCAGGAAGCCAACATCACCGAGCAGGGAGAAAAACAGGCGACGGCCCGGTTGCGGGCAGCTTTCGAAAAAGGAAAAGAAGACACGCTACCGGTTACGCATGTGCGATCGCTGCTGCAGACCATCTTATCGCTGAACATGCAGGCGATCCAGACAAAAACGCGCCGGTCGGAAGACGCCGCACAGGAAGCCATGACCATCCTTATCGCCATAATTGGTGTGATCCTGATCATCGGCTTCTCTTTTGTCGTCAACTTCCCTTCCATACTCACGGCGCCGATAGAAAAACTGACGGAAGCCATCCGCAAAGTGGGCGAGAAAGATTATTCGTACCGCATACACATCCAATCGAAAGATGAGTTCGGCAAGCTGGCGGATGCTTTCAACGAAATGGCCGAACGCCTCGAATATTTCGAGAGCAGCAACCTCAACAAGATCATCTTCGAGAAGACCCGTGCGGAAGCGGTGATCAACAGCCTGCAGGATGCCAGCATCGGCATCGACGGCAACGGCCGGGTGCTGTTTGCCAACAACAAAGCGCTGCAGCTGCTCGGGCTGGAAGCAAAAGACATCGTAGGAGTGAACACGGAAGAACTGAACCGGCGCAACGACCTGTTCCGTTTTTTGCTGGAAGAAAAGGGCAGCGTGCCCTTCAAGGTGATCGTCGACAACCGCGAAAATTATTTTGTAAAGGAAATGATCGACATCCGGCAGGACGGCTCGAACAACCGCGTGATCGTACTGAAGAACATCACGTCGTTCAAGGAGCTGGACGTGGCCAAAACAAATTTCATCGCCACCGTGTCGCATGAGCTGAAAACACCGCTGGCATCTTCCGATTTCGGCCTCACCCTGCTGGAAGACGAACGCACCGGCAGCCTGTCGCCCGAACAAAAAGAGCTGATCCGGAACCTGAAGCTCGACAACCAGCGCATGCTGCGCATCCTGAGCGAACTGCTGAACATGTCGCAGGTGGAAGCCGGCAAGATCCAGCTCAACATCGCCGGTGTAAGTCCTTACTCGATCGCCGACAGGGCCGCGGCCGCCGTGCAGACTACGGCAAAAGAAAAAAGGGTCCGGATCGAAAAATCTTATGCACACAATCTGCCAGATGTAAAAGCCGATGCCGAAAAGACGGGCTGGGTGCTGACTAATTTCCTGACCAATGCCATCAAGCATTCATCCCCCGACAGTCTGATCCGGATCAGATTGGAACAGCAGGACAAACAGGTCGCGTTCACCGTAACCGATACAGGTCCCGGCATTCCCTCCGAATTCCTTCCCAAAGTATTCGACCGCTTCTTCCGCGTGCCCGGCTCCCGTGTCAGCGGCACCGGCCTCGGCCTGGCCATCTCCAAAGAGTTCATCGAGGCCGAAGGCGGACAGATATGGGCAAAAAGCGAAACCGGGGCGGGCAGTCTGTTTGGGTTCAGGCTGGAGGTTTCTGAACCATGATGTACATGATTCACTTCTTAACGATTATTTCATATTGACATTATGCCAACATACGGCCACCGGTGCCATCTTCGCAGCAGGAAAGGATTCTGACTGATAAGTCCGTAACTTGTAGATCGGGTCTGCGGTTATCTACCAGTCCGCATGCCCTGCCGATCTTTTTGAGAGAATAGAATCAACAGAAGAACTTTAATTGACCACCGATGAAACGCCACACCATAGTAAGAGATATCAGCTGGCTTTCCTTTAATGCCCGCGTGCTGCAGGAAGCGGCGGACCTCACCGTTCCGCTGCGGGAACGCATCCGCTTTCTCGGCATTTTTTCCAATAACCTCGATGAATTTTTCCGCGTGCGCGTGGCTACCCTCAAGCGCATGATGGAGCTCGACACCAAAGGCAAGATGCACTTGGAAATAGCGCCCGGCGAGATCATCGACCAGATACAGTCGACCGTGCTGATGCAGCAGAACGAATTCAACCGCATCTGGGAGACCGTGCTGCAGGAACTGCGGGAAGAAAAGATCTTCCTGATCAACGAACGCGAGCTCAACCGCGAACAGCGTGTGTTTGTGCAGCGCTATTTTGAAGAAGAAGTGCGCTCCAACATCGTGCCCCTCATGATCGAGAACATCCAGCAGTTTCCGATCCTGCGGGAGAAGTCCATCTTCCTGGCCGTGATGATGGCCAAAAAAGAGACCGCCTATGCGCGCAAGTATGCCCTCATAGAAGTGCCCAGCAAAGTGATGGGCCGCTTCGTGCTGCTGCCTTCCCCCGCCGGCGAATCGCATATCATCCTGCTCGAAGATGTGATCCGGTTCAACCTGCCTTCGATCTTCTCCTATTTCGGGTACGACAAGTACGACTCCTGGATCTTCAAGGTCACCCGCGATGCGGAGATCGATATGGACACCGATGTAGCGAGCACCATCACTCAGAAACTGGAAAAAGGGCTCAAGAACCGGCGCAAAGGCAAACCGGTGCGCTTTGTATACGATAAGGAGATCGACCCGGGCCTGCTCGAATACCTGATGCGCCGCCTCAACATCACCAAAAAAGACAACCTCATTCCCGGTGGCCGCATCCATAATTTCCGGCACTTTATGGACTTTCCCGACAGCGTGTTTCCCAAGCGGGCACAGCGCCGCAAGCCGTTCCAGCATCCGGCCCTTACTTTTACTCGCCGCGTTACCGACATCGTGCTCGAGCGCGATGTGATGCTCAATTTCCCCTACCATTCCTTCAACCCGGTGATCGACCTGCTGCGCGAAGCGGCGATCGACCCCGATGTAGTCTCCATCCGCATCACCTGTTACCGGCTCGCTTCCAATTCCAAGGTCATCAACGCCCTGCTCAACGCCGTGCGCAACGGAAAAGAAGTGACCGTGATGCTCGAGCTGCGGGCCCGCTTCGACGAGGAAGCCAACCTCGAATGGAAGGAACGGCTGGAAGATGACGGGGTAAAAGTGCTGATCGGACTGCCCGACCTGAAGGTGCACGCCAAGCTCTGTCTGATCCGGAAAAAGGTAGATCAGAAGACCCTGCTCTACGGCTTCTTAAGCACCGGCAACATGAACGAAAAAACGGCCCGGCTCTATGGCGACCATTGCCTGCTTACAGCCAACCGCGCCATCATGGAAGACATTGAGCGCATGTTCGAATACCTGGCGAAACCCAAGGAAAAGCAGCTGCTCGCCGCCTGCAAAACCATCATCCCCTGTCCGGTGAACCTGCGCGCCGAGCTGGCGAAACTGATCGACAACGAGATCAGGCTGGCAAAGCACAAAAAGCCGGCTTCCATTCTGCTGAAGATGAATTCGCTTTCGGACGAACTGCTGATCGAAAAATTATATGAAGCCGCCATCGCCGGCGTACACGTGAGCATGATCATCCGCGGCATTTTCTGCATGTTCACCGAAAGCAAAAATACAAGGCCCGGGTGAAAGCCATCAGCATCGTGGACCAATACCTCGAACATGCCCGGGTGTTTGTATTTGGCAACGGCGGCAAGGAAAAAATGTTCATCTCCTCGGCCGACTGGATGGTGCGCAACCTCGACCACCGCGTGGAAGCGACCTGCCCGGTGTTCGACGAAGAGATCCGCAAAACGGTGCGCACCATGCTCGACATCCAGCTGAGCGATAACGTGAAAGCCAGGGTCCTCGACAATCACCTGACGAACGAGTATGTTCAGCACGAAAGCGACAAGGTAGTGCGCTCGCAGATAGAGATCCACAACTACCTGCTTTCGCTCAAACAGGGAGACAAAAAAGCAAATCCGGAGATCGAAGAAAGCCTGAAGGACCTGCCCATCAACAATATAAACTGAAGCCCCGGCAGGTACAATAACTGACCCGGCACAGCATTACTGAGGTATATAAAGAGAAAGGAAGAAATAGCGGTTGTACAGAAGTGCTGGAAGGGCATGAAGCTGCACCTGAAAGATTTCCTGCATTCACACGACCAGGAAGCGCTGCACCAATTCAGGGTGCAGGTAAAAAAGATGAGATCGTTCCTTGTGCTGCTCGAAGCCGGATCAGGCAACCGCGACCTGCTGCAGCACTTCAAACCCATAAAGTCAAACATTCTCTTTTTGAAACAAAGCCGGAATGGTCTTACATATTATCCTTAGATCATTTAAAAAGCTGTGATTCTGAGCATACTGATTGTCAAGTTGCAATCTTTCCTCTTCAGACATTTCGCCTTTACCCCTTTTAATAACCTGCCAGAGTCCGGTTATGCCGGCAGGAGTCATAAAACGAACCGCATACTTGTCAACTGTTAATTTTTCTGCTTCATATAAAGGCAGCGGCCGGTTGCCCACTATGCTCATATCGCCCAGTAGCACGTTCAGCAATTGCGGTAACTCGTCCATACTTGTATTACGTAATATTCTTCCTGCCCTTGTTACCCTGGGATCGTTCCTTAATTTGAAAAACGCCTGATCACTGTTAACTATATCTGAAATGCGGTATTGTTTTTCGCACCATACATGGTTATCACAATATATACTGGAATTGCACTGCATCCCCTTGTTACTGCACTCTTCACACAAAGCTGCAAATCCCTGTGATGTTTTTGCATTCCCCTGATTTGCAGTATTATATTGATTCAGGTGCATGATATCTTTAATCCTTTTGTCAGCGTTCAGATACATAGACCTGAATTTGTAAAATTTAAACACTTTATAGTTGCTGCCTACCCTCAATGAATAATACAAAACCGGTCCTTTACTTTCAACCTTCAGAACAATAATCACCAGCAGTATAATAGGAGAAAGAACAATCAATGATATGGAAGACAGTACAATATCAAATAGCCTTTTTGAAAAAGGAGTTTTATATGCCTTGTATAAAGAAGTGGCGGATGATTGCTGCAATAATGACCAGTTATCAATCATAAATTCAACTCTTTTCTTCAGCGCATCTCTTTTTACAGGTATACCGAATATATCTGTAACACCTGATTGCAGGGCAATACGCAGCAAGAGGGGATTTGTTTCATTGCAAATAATAAAGAAAGGTGTTATGTAATGGTGTTTTTTATGTAAAGCCTGAAGAAGGGAAATGCCAAACGACCCCCATATGGAGCCGTGAGCAATGATAGCAGCTACAGGTAAATTTTTCAAATGCCATTGTTCACTCAAATGTGTACCACTATCGAATGAAATAACAGAGAAAAGATTGAATTCACACTCATCAATCATTTGCCGGATCAAAGGATCAGTGTTTATAAGCGCTATAATTGGTAATTGTTCAGGGCTTGAATACAAGGATGCCATATACATGCTTAAAGAATTGCAATTTTACCTGTTCTTTTCAGGATGATCTTCAATCTTGCCTGAATTTCCCTGGGATTAAAAGGTTTTTCTATATAGTCATCCGCGCCGGCTTCAAGACATTCTATTTTTTTCTCGGTACTCTTTTCACCTGACAATATAATGATCGGAACGGCACTGAAGAAACCACTGCTTTTAAGCTGTTCTATTAATTGAAGCCCATTCACTTGTGGTACATTTAGGTCTGAAATGATCACATCGGGAATGTTGCCTTTCTGCAAAAAGGCAATCGCTTCCAGTCCATTATTGAATGTCGTTATATGATAATGCTGTACAAGGCTTTGGTTCAGAATTGTTTGCATAAACGCATCATCTTCCACCAAAATAATATGAGGGTGCTCTTTCATCAAATGATATTAGATGTTCCTGACTCACTTCAATGAGTGAGTCTGATACTAAACGTTTGTATCATATAATTATTTTATCAGTATTTGTTCAACAAATTTTTAGTATAGCAACTTTTTATTTAATTATAATTTTACTGTTGTAAAGCGCTTTGTCATTGCTGCTGATCTGCAACAGGTAAGTGCCTGCATGCAGAGCGGAGGCAGCAAAAGAAAGTGTATTTCCGCTTATCCTTGTTGGGGGCGAGAATACCTGAAAGGCGAACTCTTAAAAAATATGCTATGTTTCTAAGAGCGTTGGCTGGCTATCCATATGCGTTAAAAATCCGGTTGGTGCAGGATACAATTACCATTTATTTAAAGGAAGGCTTTATTACACTGAAAAGCAGCTCGGGCGGAGCGTCGAGATCCGAATGTGAATACCCTGTTCCCTTGGCAGATGCACAGGAAATGATACAAAATTTCTCAGATAACACAGTTGAAAAGACCCGCTTCCGGGTCATTTGGCGGCAAGTTATGGGAGGTGGACGAGTTCCCCGGCAGCAATGCGGGGCTCATCATGGCAGAGATAGAAGTGGAGCGGGAGGGAGAAGAAGTTTCGCTGCCGGAATGGGTGACGCAGGAAGTGACCGACGACCGCCGCTACTACAATGCTTACCTGTCGGCCCATCCGTTTCAGGAATGGTAATGTAAACTTGTTCCGCCCCAATTATTTCGCTCTTTCCTCTTCTTATCTTTACCATATGGATTCACGAAGAGAGTTTATAAAAAAAGCCGCCCTGCTGGCAGGCAGTACGGGCCTGCATTTTGCGCTGCCCGCTTCCATCAGCAAAGCGCTCGGCATCGATCCGCTGCCGGGCAGTACCTACCTCGATGCCGAACACATCGTGTTCCTGATGCAGGAGAACCGCTCCTTCGATCATTGTTACGGCACCCTGCAGGGCGTGCGGGGTTTCAACGATCCGCGTGCCATCCGCCTGCCCGACGACAACCTGGTATGGCTGCAATCAAACGCCGCCGGTGAAACCTACGCCCCTTTCCGCCTCGACCTTAAAAGGACCAAAGCCACCTGGATGAGTTCGCTGCCCCATTCGTGGACCAACCAGGTAGACGCGCGAAACGGTGGCAAGTACGACAAATGGCTCGATGTAAAACGGTCGGGTCACAAGGAATACCGTGAAATGCCGCTGACCATGGGCTACTACACCCGCGAAGACATCCCCTTCTATTACGCACTGGCCGATGCCTTCACCATCTGCGACCAGCATTTCTGTTCTTCCCTCACCGGCACCACCCCCAACCGGTTGTATTTCTGGTCGGGCACCATCCGTGCCGAGCAGCATGAGCATTCGAAAGCCAACGTCTGGAACGAAGACGCCGATTACGATACGCTCGTGAACTGGAAAACCTATCCCGAACGGCTCGAAGAGAACGGCATCAGCTGGAAAGTGTACCAGAACGACCTGAGCGTACCCGGCGGATATACCGACGAGCAGGACTCGTGGCTGGCCAACTTCGGCGACAACCCGCTGGAGTATTTTACCCAGTACAACGTGAAGCTGTCGCCCCGCTATATCCGTTACCTGCAGCAGCAGCTGTTGAAGCTGCCAAAAGAGATCGAACTGCTCGGGAACAGCCTGCATGAATCATCGGCGAAAGACAAGGAAACGGATAATCTCAAAAAAAAGCTGGACGACAAAAAGAAAGCGCTGAACAGGGTCCGTGAAGATGCCGCCCTGTATACAAAAGAAAAATGGGAAGCGCTCTCCGCACAGGAAAAAACCCTGCACGAAAAAGCGTTTGCCGCCAACTACAAGGATCCCGGTTTCTATCAGCTTGCCAGTTTGAAGTACAAAGATGGAGAGACAGAGAGGGAAGTGACGGTTCCGGCAGGGGACATACTTCACCGGTTCCGGGAAGATGTGAACAGCGGGAATCTGCCTACCGTTTCCTGGCTTGTAGCCCCGGAAAATTTTTCTGACCATCCCAGCTCCGCCTGGTATGGGGCCTGGTATATTTCGGAAGTGATGGACATCCTCACCAAAAATCCGGAGGTCTGGAAGAAGACCATTTTTGTGCTTACCTACGATGAGAACGATGGCTATTACGACCACGTGCCGCCTTTTGTGGCGCCCGACCCCGCAAAGCCGGCAACAGGCAAAACTTCACCGGGCATCGATGCCCGCACCGAGTTTGTAAGTATGGCGCAGGAAAAACAAAAGACCGGCTTCCCCGAGCAGTATATGCGGGAAAGCGCCATCGGACTGGGGTATCGCGTGCCGCTGGTGATCGCCTCTCCCTGGAGCCGCGGCGGCTGGGTGAACTCGGAGGTCTTCGACCATACTTCCTCGCTTCAGTTCCTCGAACATTTCCTTGAACACAAGACAGGGAAGAAAATTCCGGAGACCAACATCAGCTCATGGCGACGGGCCGTCTGCGGCGACCTGAGCTCGGTGTTCAGGCCAGCCGGCAACAGCGCAAACCCGCGGCCGGAATTTATCGCCCGTGATGCCTTTATCGAAAGCATCCACCAGGCGAAATTCAAAGGGCTGCCATCGGCGTACAAAAGGCTGTCGGAAGAGGAGGTCAAACAGATCAACCTGGCGCCCCATGCATCACCCCTGATGCCCCGGCAGGAAAGCGGTACGCGGCCTTCATGTGCCCTGCCTTACGAGCTGTATGTGGATCTGGTGCACCACCAGGCCGACCATACGATCAGCCTCCGGTTCAGTGCGGGCAGCCGGCAATTTGGACCCAAAGCAGCCGGCGCTCCTTTCCTGGTGTATGCACCGGGAAAATGGAAGAAAGGGAAAATGACTGTGTGGAGTTATGCCGTTGCGCCCGGTGAGCAGCTTACGGACAGGTGGAAGATCGAAGATTTTGAGAACGGGCAGTACCATCTGCAGGTACACGGTCCGAACGGGTTCTTCCGGGAATTCCGGGGAAATGCGGCAGATGCCGGTTTGGAAACGGTCTGTGCGTACAGCCAGGGCGATCTGGAGCTGACGTTGACGAACAAAGGAGAGCCGGCCGGGCAGGTCGTTGAGATCGTTGATCACGCTTACGGAACCGGGTCCATAACCCGCACGCTGAGTGCAGCCGGTAGCACAAGGCTGCTTATACCGGCCGCCAAAAGCGACGGCTGGTACGATTTCAGCGTCCGGATCAAGGGGAACCCCGGTGCCGGCAAACGTTTTGCCGGTCGCGTGGAAACCGGCCATCCCCTACGCACCGATCCCGCTATGGGAAATCCCGGTACGTAAGAGATTCAGGCAGGGAGGATCGTTCTTCAGGCAAGTTGGCACAGGGAATAAAGTTGTCCGGAGCTCATTGCTGCAAATTTTCGGCAGAACCAGTGATCAAAACCGGTTGTTATGGCCGGAGAACCGCTGTGAACCGGAATGCCCTGATTTTCAATATAGGTCCGATATAACTGTAGGCTGGAAGTGGATACGGTAGATGGTAGAAGGTCCGGGGACAGAACTGGTTATTCAGTTACGGGAGTCTCGGCGGAGGTTTCCTTCTTTGCTTTAACACGGGGCGACTTTCCTTTTTTGCTGAGTCCGTTGCTGATCAGTTTACCTGCTTTTTTAATGCGCCGCTTGAATTTTTTTTCTCCCAGGGAAGACTTCAGATCCGACAGTGCTTCTTCCAGTTTCTGCTGGATCTGATCACGGTTCAGAGTAGCCGAAGGCTTGGCATCAGACGCATTTTTCTTTGATTTACTCATAATTATGATATTTTTTTGAAGGGGGATAAAAGTAACAAAAAGATAATATTGCCAATGTTAAGTTTTAAAACAACCTTTGCAATCCCGGTTCATACCGGCTTTCCGTGGAAAAGACAAGTTTCGGAAGAAGAGTGTCTCCCTCCCGGAAAATACGTAAAACAGCCACCTCTTTTTTTACCGCCCGGCACGCCGGTATAGTTGAACTTGCAGGCAGAAAAAGACAGCGGTAAAAGGCAGGAACGGAATTTGTAATGCTTTGTTAAGGCATTAGAAGCCTGGTTATACGGAAATCGACTCCGTTTATTAATGTAAGACAGGCGAATAAATTAAATCACTCAAATGCAACGGTTTATGGCATTTTCTGACCACACCAATCAGCAAGAAGTGCAGGATTTTCAGAAACAGACAGGATCAACGCCGCGCGAACTGGTACTGCGGCAGATAAAAAATTACGATTATCATGTAACAGAAGAAGACATCGAGAACATGGATCTCTCTTTTGTTATGGAAGAAAAAGAAAAAGCAGTCAGCTGACAGGCGCTGCCATCCTCCCCTCCCTTTTAATGACGTCTTGGACAGGCCGGCTCCATAAGAGCCGCGAACGGTCAGTGATTGTATTACCATGCAAAGCGCCATGCGTATCCGTGTGCCTGTACGTGAAAGAATGAAATACACAATAAAACAACCTTCGTTTTATGACACAACCTGAAAAAATCCCGTCACAAAAAAATCGGCCTGCCGCAGACCCCACCGGCGTAACCCCGCATGACCTGGTGGAACGGCAGCTCAGAGATCCCGGTTTCCATATGTCAGAAGAAGACATCGAAAAGATGCAGATCTCCGGCACACTGACAGAAAAAGACAAAGCAGCCTCTCAGGAAGAAGCCGATGCCTTCGATAAAGACAGCACCGGCACTTCTTATGACGTGCTTGGATAGCAGCGCATTCTCTCACGCCTGTCACCCCTGGGCAGGGGAACGGAGGAGAGAGCAACGATATTGTGGGCGCGCCATGCCCGGCGTCTCTCGCCCGCACTGGATCGATCCGTTCCGGAGATGCGGGGCATACATCCACTTAACATGAAATGCGAAGGCCGCACTGGCGTGACGCGGTTCCTGACCGTGCCATGCCAGTGCGGCCTTCGTGGATATGAAATCGGTAAACGGGCCCTGCTCACCGGGAAAGGAGGCAACGCCTCTCTACAAGGCACCAACAATAAAGGCCGCTCACTGTGAGCGGCCTTTATTGTTGGTATTCTCTCTGAATACTTACTCTTTGATCACTTTATGTATTTCTGAGATACCGGCGGCAATCACCTGAACAGTATATACGCCTCTCGCGAGCTGCTCAACGGGGATCGTGGTCGTGGCTGCGGCCATCTGCCGGCTCAGCACGATCTGTCCCTGCTGGTTGAAGATGTTCACTTTTACCATACCGGTGAAGCCCGAAGGTGATATCACCAGCTGGTCTTTTACCGGATTGGGATAAACCAGGAACTTCGATTTGCCCCCGGCGCCCACTTTTACCAGAAGGATCGGGCTGTAGGTGAGCTTACCGTCCACGTCGATCATCTTCAGGCGGTAATAGTTGTTGCCGTTCGCCGGCTGCACGTCGAACCGCTGGTACTGGTTCCTGCCATGACCTGCCGCCGGTACAATAACCAGTGTGTTGAAGCTGAGTCCGTCCAGGCTCTTTTCCACTTCAAACCGGCTTGTGTTCACCTCATCGTCCGTATTCCATGTCAGGCTGGCCTGGCCGTTCACCAGGCTGCCGGTGAAAGAGGTAAGCCGCAGCGGCAGCGCATTCAGCGGCTGGTAATTCGGGATCTTGTTGGCGCCTTTCAGATTGTATACAAGTACATGGCTGGTATTGGTCGTTGCCGTGGCAATACCGTCCGCATTGGGTGAAGAAGCCCCGAAATCGTTGTCGTTGCAGACGGCAATGGTGCTGTCGTTCACGATGGCCAGTCCCTCTGCCTTGTCGAGCGCCGAAGGCCAGCCGTTGGCCAGCAGGTCCATGAACAGGGTTTTGGTAACGGGTTTGATGCCGTTCGCATTCAGCGTGGCTTCGTCAACCAGCCCTTCCAGCGTTTTTGTTCCGTACAAACCCGAACCTACCGGTGTCGCCTGACCGATGTTGACCAGGTACATCCGCTTGATATCGGTGGTGCCTCTCGCCGCTGCTTCCAGCACCAGGAAAGTGGTGTCGTTGATGGCGGAAGCATCGCCCAGCTTCCAGTCCTGCAGCCTGATCTGGTTGCCGCCGGTACCGGTCACGCCGTCGTTCAGATAGGCGAACATGCGGGTGGCATTGGTAGCCGGGTTTATCTCGAGGATACGGTGTACGCGCGTGGCGTTGCCGGTGGCGGCGTCGGGGAAAAGAAGGGGGCTCTGTATAAACGCGTACAGCTTGCCGTTAGGGGCGATGGCCAGGCTTTCAAAACCGCGGTTGTTCTTCCGGTATTTGAACACGGTATCGATGCCAATGTCCTGCGGCTGCAGTCCGGGCTGATCACCATAGGGCGTATAACGGTTGATCACCACGCCGGAGGGGCTGAGCTTCCAAACCGTAGGGCCACCCTCTTCGGAGATCCAGAAATTGCCATCTTTGTCGACCAGGATGCCTTCCGAATCGATGCCCCAGACATCTTTATGGTAAGTTTTCTGGTTGAAGTTGGCGCAGTTCTGTACGGTGTCTGTCGACACCACTTCTGTGGCCGTACTGCCCAATCCGGTGGGGTTCATGAGCCCTGTGGCGCCGCTGCCATCCGGCCGTTTCATAGTGATCGTCTGCAGGATCTGCACCGAGTCACCATCGACGCGGATGCGATGGATCTTGGGCGTATAAACCGGGAAAGGGAACATCTTGTCGTAGGTAGGCTTACATTCATTGGGGTTGGCATTGGCATCGTCGATATTGGGTCCCCGGTCGGAGATGGTCCAGTATTCTTTGCCGCTGGTGCTGGGGATGGCAAACAGGGAAGAAAACCCCGCTTCCCTGAAGTTGATCCCCTGGTATGTTCCAATGGGAGCGGACACGCGGTTCTGGTAGTTTTGCTGCAGGATGATCTGTGCTGAGGCACTGTGCCAGCAGGCAGCTCCCAGCAGCATGCAAAGCGGCAGGAACACTTTTCCGGCGCGGATCCACGTGCGGAGCAGACCGGGACTTCCCTGCCTGCAGATCGCGGCAGGCAAATTGTGTTCGGGTAGATGTTTTTGTTTCATTGAGTTGAATGGGTGATATAAATTGATGAGAAAAAGACAGACACGCAGGATACGGAAACGGGCAGGCAATACCCAAAGCGATAACTTCAGGCTGGTTTGGCTGCTGCAAACAGATTAAAAGAAACGGACCGGCTCAGCCGGATGAAAGCCGTAAAACTACTGGGAATCGATACATGCATTGCCCGGCCCCTGATTGTTAATATAATGATAACTTAGCCCTACAGATCAACGGAACGAAACAAGTATCATCTTTAAATCAAAGTCTGCCGCATGAAAAAACCTCTCTTTATGCTTTCTTTTTTCGCGTCTCTTTTCGGAACCATCCCGGTATCGGGCCAGCTGCGCCTCCCTGCGGTGCTGGGCAGCCACATGGTGCTGCAGCAGCGGTCTGACGTGAAGCTCTGGGGCTGGTGCGACCCCGGAGAAAGGATCCAGGTCAACACAGGATGGGATACCACCACGTACAAAACAAGCGGCACCTCCGCCGCCAAATGGAGCCTGTCGGTAAAGACCCCGGCAGCCGGCGGGCCTTATACCATCACAATAAAAGGAAATACGACGCTTACGCTGGAAGACGTGATGGTGGGCGAAGTGTGGGTTTGCAGCGGGCAAAGCAATATGGAGATGAATGTGACCTGGGGATTGCCCTACGCAGATGATGTGGCAAAGGCCACCAATACCAACATCCGCTTTTTTCAGATACCCCGCACCACGGCCCTGTATCCGCAGGAAGACCTGAAAGCTGCATGGGCCGTAAGCACTCCGGATAAGATGAAGGTTTTCAGCGCAGCCGGCTATTTCTTCGGTCAGAAACTGCAGCAGGAGCTCGGGGTGCCGGTCGGACTGATCAACACCAGCTGGGGCGGCACGCCGGCAGAAGTGTGGACACCCGATTCGCTGGTGCACCAGGATACGGTGCTGGACAATGCAGCTGCCAGGCTGCAGCCGGCGGGTGGATGGCCCATAAACCCGGGCGCCACCTACAACGCCATGATCTATCCGCTGACCTCTTTCAGCATCGCCGGCGCCATCTGGTACCAGGGCGAAAGCAATACCACCACCGCTTCCACCTATACAAAACTCTTTACTACCATGATCGGGGCCTGGCGGAAAGCCTGGCAGAAAGAATTCCCGTTCTACTATGTGCAGATCGCTCCCTTCACGTACGGCAACCAGCACATCGGCGCCCTGCTCCGCGAAGCGCAAACCAACAGTGCAGGCTACCCGAACACCGGCATGGTAGTGACCAGCGACCTGGTGAACGATGTGAAAGATATCCACCCCAAAATGAAAAAGGAAGTGGGCATCCGCCTGGCCGATTATGCACTGGCGCAAACCTATGGCAAAACCGGCCGTGCCTATAAAAGTCCGGTTTACAAAGACATGAAAAGGGAAAAGGACCGCATCAGGATCCTGTTCGACAATGCGGAAAAAGGTTTGATGACAAAGTCGGGCACACCAACCGAATTTTACATCGCAGGAGAAGACAAAAACTTTATTCCGGCGGAAGCAAAGATCGAAAACAATACGGTAGTGGTTTGGAGCAAAGCCGTGAAGAATCCGGTTGCCGTGCGGTTCGGCTTCAGCAATACGGCCATGCCGAACCTGTTCAGCAAAGACGGGCTCCCGGTGAACCTGTTCCGCACCGATCAGTGGCTGGTCGATACCGCCGCCATTCCAAAATAGCTGCCTCCATATCTTCAAAATTTTTCTGCATGCTGATCAAACAGATCCTTCCCTGGTTCCTGCTGTGCTGTGCGGCCTGTGGTTCTTCCCGCAACGCAGGGCCCGGCCCGGGCCGCGTGCTGCAGGCAACCGCCCTGAAAGCGTATGGCAGATACATGTTCAACAACCGGCAGCAGCTCGAGCTGATCGGGTCTGCTTCCCACACAGGTTACAGCTTCGAAGGCCGG
The DNA here is from genome assembly GCA_965200945.1 of Chitinophagaceae bacterium. GTDB lineage: Bacteria > Bacteroidota > Bacteroidia > Chitinophagales > Chitinophagaceae > JADCRZ01. The sequence continues at coordinate 4,901,929 of OZ241749.1, read as the reverse complement.
GAAAGCGAAGTGTATATATCGCTCGGCAACGCCGGCGCACACAGCTACCTGCAATACGAGCTGGATGGTGTGTACCAGGCCCGGCTGCGCATTGATGGAGGCGACCCTCATCCCATCACGATCAAAGCAAGGGCCGGCGGGAAGCATACCGTATGGCTGTATAAAACCGGCGAAGCCATGACGGGCCCGCTGTTCATTGACAAGATCACCGGCCGGAACCCGCAGGCCATCCGCAAACCGCCGATGCCCCTGATCGAGTTCATCGGCAACAGCATCACCTGCGGAGCAGCTGCCGATACCTCCGGCATGCCCTGCAGCGTAGGCGAATACCAGGATCATCACAACGCCTACCATGCGTACGGTCCGAGGGTTGCAAGAGCCGTGGGCGCCGAATGGATGCTGAGCAGCGTGAGCGGCATCGGCATCTACCGCAACTGGAACAGCGACGGTCCTGCAATGCCGCAGGTATACGAAAAAGCGGATTTCGATGCGGCCGGTCACCGGCTCTGGGATTTTGAGCTGTTCACCCCCAAGGTGGTGAGCATCGCTCTTGGCACCAATGATTTCAGCAACGGCGATGGCACCAAGGCAAGGCTGCCCTTCGACAGCACCGCTTTTGTAAGCCACTACATCGCCTTCGCAGAAACGGTAGGACAAAAGTACCCGCTCGCGCAGATCGTGTTGCTGTCGAGCCCCATGCTGCAGGGCCATGCCAAAGCGCTGCTCGAAAATTGCCTGCGCACAGTAAAGCAAAGGATCGACGCGCTGCATCCGCTCGACAAGCCGGTGGTGGTGCACTTCTTCAAACCCATGCAGCCCCGCGGCTGCAGCGGCCATCCCAGCGTGGAAGATCACGCGGTGCTGGCAGAAGAGTTGATACCGTTGTTTAAAGCGCTGCTGCGGTGAAGCGGGGTCTTCTTTTTTGTGCCCAAAAAAGAAGCAAAAAAGGCTTGGCTGTTGAAATGGGGCTAAAATTTACTGCATTGCGCGGGCAACGGACATGCTGTTTTTCAGCGGTAGTAGGGGTATGGGCCTTTGCATGGATGGGCAGTAGAATAAAGCCGTGCGTGTCCGTTGCACCAAATGGCCGCCTGCGGCAGGCCATTTGGTCTCGCTCCATTCCGTAAATTTCTTCACGCCCCATTTCAAAGGCCGGGGGAGAGAATAGGAAGGAAAGAAGGCTGCCGAGGGGCTGCCCACAGCGGGTTCACAGCCCTTACACCCACAACCACTTTGTCACCAGCACCGCAATACCCTTATTACCAGCACCCACAAACGGTTTGCATCCCTTGCCCCTCCAAAACTTTTGTCATCTTCACCAGGCGCAAATACGCACTTACACTCATAACCTGCTGCTGCGCCTGAGCGGGGATCTAAGCCGGGAATCGCTGTTTCTTGTCTGAACCAACGAATCCCGTAATCCCTTGATCGTGGTTCAGACTAAAAACATCAACTTCGAACAATCTCATCGTCTATCAGGCAATTCAGTAAATCAGCCTTTTTCCGGTTCAGGCTCTTCTAACAAACAAAAACAGACCATATGAAAAATAGCTTCTTCATCTTCTTCTTCCTGCTGCTCCTGCTGACGGCAGGGGCACAATCCAAATCCACGCGGGCAGCGCGTTTGCAGCTTGCCGATACTATGGACAGATCCATCCGTACGGAACTGCTCAACAAATGGTACCCGCAATGCGTGGATACGTTGTATGGCGGATACATCAGCACCTGGACATACGATTTCAAGCCTTCCGGCGACCAGACTAAATTCATCGTTACCCAGGCACGCCATGTCTGGAGCACGGCAAAGGCAGCCGAATTTTACCCCGACACTGCCTACTACATCAAATGCGCAGCGCATGGTTTCCGCTTTCTGCGTGATGTGATGTGGGACAAGCAATACGGAGGTTTCTTTAATCTTGTGAACCGCCAGGGGAAAAACATCAGCAACCCCGATGCACCCAAAGACGCATACGGCAATGCATTTGCCATCTATGCATTGTCTGCCTACTACAAAGCCTCGCACGATGCAGGCGCTCTCACACTGGCAAAGACGGCCTTTGCGTGGATGGAAAAGCACAGTCATGACCCGGTTTACAAAGGATATTATATGCATCTCCAACGGGATGGAACACCCGTAAAACGCACGGCCGCCATCCCCTCTGCATCGGATCTCGGATACAAAGACCAGAACTCTTCCATTCACCTGCTGGAGGCCCTCACGGAACTGTACCAGGTATGGCCCGATGTGCTGGTGCGCCAGCGCCTGCAGGAGATGCTGCTGCTTATCCGCGACAAGATCACCACGCCCAGAGGCAACCTTACCCTGTTCTTCCAACCCGACTGGACCCCGGTGTCTTTCCGCGACTCTTCGGAGGCTTCCGTGCTGCGGCACAAAAACCTCGATCATGTTTCGTTCGGCCACGACATAGAGACCGCCTACCTCATGCTGGAAGCATCGCATGCGCTGGGTGGCAAAGAAGATGCCCGTACACTCACTACCGGCAAACGCATGGTAGACCATGCCCTGCGTAACGGATGGGATCCCGCGCTGGGCGGCTTTTACGACGAAGGCTATTATTTTAAGGGGCAGGATACCATCACCATCCTGCTCAGCAGCAAGAACTGGTGGGCGCAGGCGGAAGGCCTGAATACGCTGCTGCTGATGGCCGACCGCTTCCCCGGTGACCCGATGCACTACTACGACCGCTTCCAACAACAATGGAACTACATCCAGACCTACCTGATCGACCACGTGAACGGCGACTGGTACGAAGAAGGCCTCGACCAGGAACCCCAGCGCCGGACCGCCCTCAAAGGCCATATCTGGAAGGGAACCTACCACAACTTCCGCGCCCTGATGAATTGCGTGAAACGGTTGAGGGGTGAAGAAAAATAAGAGGGCAGTCTCCCTGTTTACACCGCTTGGATTTCCGCTCAGGGGTACCGCATCACCCCCTCCCCTTCCTGATCACATTCAGTTCAGCTTTCAACTGCTGCACGATCTCCGGATGCTCCGCTGCAACATTGTGCTGCTCACCGGGATCGCTCTTCAGGTTGTAGAGCTGGGGAACAGGCAGCAAGCCGGTTTCGATCTGTTTGTTCTTCAGCCAGCCGGGGGTGGGCTTTTCCTGCGGGGCAATGTATTTCCAGTCGCCCATACGCAGGGCATGGGTGTAAGCTTCTTCAAACAGGTAGTCAGGCAATTTCTTCGAAGTACCTTCGAGTACGCCGAGAATATCGTGGCTGTCGTACTGGCGGCTTTCAGACAGGGGCTTGCCGGCAAGGGTAGACAGAGAGGCCAGCAGATCGGTTTGCGACCAGGGCACATCCGATACACCGGGCCCGATGGTACCGGGCCAGTACGCAATGGCAGGCACCCGGGTGCCTCCTTCAAATGCACTGTACTTTCCGCCGCGGAAAACACCGGCGGGCTTATGATCGCCCAGCTTCTCCACCGCCCCGTCCTGATAGCCATCATCCAACACCGGACCATTGTCGCTGGTGAAAAGGATGAGCGTGTTTTTCGCAAGCCCCAGCCGTTCCACTTCTTTCCTGATCTCCCCCGTCATCCAGTCCATTTCCGTAATCACGTCGCCCCTTCGGCCCATCTGCGTGCTGCCAGCAAAACGGCTGTGCGGCGCGCGTGGCACATGGATGTCGGGCACGGCGAAATACAAAAAGAAAGGATCTTTTGCATGGCCGCTGATAAACGTTTTTGCTTTTTGCGTGAGCACGTCGGCGATGTCTTCATCTACCCACCGGGCGGCTTTTCCGCCGGTCATGAAACCGATGCGGCTGATGCCATTCACGATGGTGTTGCTGTGCTGCGTATCAGCCTTCATCTTCAGCATCTCCGGGTGATCGAGACCGGTAGGCTCGTCACCGATGAGATGGCTGTAGCTGACCTGAATCGGATCGGTGGTATCGAGGTGATATACCGATCCGTTTTCGAGGTATACGGTTGGTACCCGGTCGGTGGTGGCAGGGAGGATAAAAGAGTAACCGAAACCGGTTTCGTTGGGGCCGGGTGCGATAAGGCCGTTCCAGTTGATGGTGCCGTTGCCGAGGCCCAGGTGCCACTTGCCGATGACGGCAGTTGAATAGCCCGCCGCCTGCAACAGTGCCGGCAAAGTGTTGCTGCCGGGTTTAATGAGCAGCGGTGCATCGCCCGGCAATACCGCCGCCTGGTTGCGGAATGCATAGATGCCGGTAAGCAACGAAAAACGCGAGGGCGTGCAGGTCGATGCTTCGCAGTGTGCATCGGTGAACCGGAGTCCGTTCTTCGCAAGGTCATCTACGTTCGGCGTCTTTACACCGGTGGCCCCGTAACAGCCTACATCGCCGTAACCCAGGTCATCGATGTATACGATGATGATGTTGGGAGGCGTGTTGTTCTTTGGAGTGGATGAACAGCCACAAACCAGTACCAGTGCCGAGATAAAGTAAAAGAAGGGGCAGAGAAGAAAGAATTTTTGCATAAAAAACTTTAGCATCTTTAGCAGTCAAAAAAGGTTTTGCGCGAATCGATAAAAAGTTACCTTGGTATAGAATTCCTAACGAACGCCACAGCTTGCCATTTCCAAAAGTAAGGCCTTCGCTCCATCAAAATGCACATTCTATGCTTCTATAAAAGCACGTGAGATTCCCGTATATAAATTATTCTTTTCAAGCTCGATCATTCTGATTGCGTAAAGGGTTTGTCTTGTCAATAATTATCCAATAAATCAAAATTGTGTATGAAAAAACACCTACCTACTTATCGCGGGCAGTGATTCAGTGCCTGCTATTCCTGCTGCTGAGCCTTTCAGCCTTCTCTCAAAGCCGCACGGTTGCCGGCCGCATTCTGGGCTCCACCGACAACGGCCCCCTGCCAGGCGTTTCGGTTCTGATCCGGGGCACCAGCTCAGGAACCACCTCCGACTCCAGCGGCAATTTTTCCCTCTCCGTACCTGCCGGCGCCACGCTCGTTTTCAGAGCCACCGGTCATGAAAGCCAGCAGGTAAAACCAGGCACGCTCACACAGCTCAACGTAACCCTGCAGGCCCTGAACACCTCACTCGGCGAAGTGGTTGTGATCGGCTATGGCACAGCCCGCAAAACGGATCTCACCGGCTCCGTCGGTTCCGTAAAAGCAGCGCAGCTGCAGGAACGACCGGCCGCCTCCCTCAATGAAGCCCTCGCAGGCCGTGTGGCCGGCGTGCAGGTGAACACCAACTCGGGCAGACCGGGCGGACAAACCAATATCCGCATCCGCGGATTCAGCTCCATCAGCTCTTCCAACAACCCGCTCTATATGATCGACGGCGTGTACCTGCCCACGGGAACACAGACACAGAACAGCAACTCGATCGACTATGTGAACCCCAACGACATCGCGTCCATCGAAGTGCTGAAAGACGCATCGGCCACCGCCATCTACGGTGCCAGGTGCGCCAACGGCGTGGTGCTCATCACCACCAAACGCGGCGTATCCGGCGCTCCGCACGTAACCTAACGATGCCGACCTGTCGGTGCCCACCATCGGGCCGCACAGGGTGCACATGCTGAATGCACAGAAATATATACAGACGGAAAACCTCGCCTACGATAACATCAAGGTGTACGATCCGGCAAGCTGGGCTGCAGGTTCCTATTCATCCGTGGTCGATCCGCGGGTAAAACGCAAAAGCCTGCCGCTGCTCTTCGATGCCAACGGCAACCCGATCTACAACACCGACTGGCTGAAAGAGTCGGTTCAGAACAAGCTTTCCCAGAACCACCAGCTGGGCGTTACCGGCGGGAACGACAACACCGTGTACGGCGCCTTCGTAGGGTACCGCAACGAGAACGGCCTGCTGCTGAACTCGTACCTGAAGCGCTACTCGGGCCGTTTTACGCTCGACAGCAAAGTAAAAAGCTGGCTGAAGATCGGCGGCAACCTCAGCTACAACAACCAGGAGGAAAACATAGTGGACCAGAGCACCGGCAGTTTGAACTCGGTGCGTATGATCACGGAAGGCTTTCCCTTCCTGCCGGTAAGATATCCTGATGGCAGCTGGGCCGAAAACTACCAGTACCCGGGTGCCGAAGGCGGCTCGAACCTGGTGCACATCATGACCGACCGCAAGTACGTAGTGACCACGCAGACAACGCTGGGCAATTTCTATGTGAACGTGAACCTGGCCAAAGGCCTCGAGTTCCGCAACCAGGAAGGCATCAGCGTGGTCACCCGCGGCGCCAACAACCTGTAGGCATTCTTTCCTTCTGCAGCACTGGCCTGGAGGGCCTCTGACGAAGAGTTTCTCAAGAACAACAGCGTGATCTCCAACCTGAAGTTCAGGACCAGCTACGGCCTGACCGGAAACTCCGAAACGGCGCCGTACGCCTCCGACGCGCTGCTGGGCTCGTACACAGCCATCATCAACGATACCCGCACAACCGGTGTCGGAACAAACAGGCTTTCCAACCCGGACCTCAGATGGGAAAAGACCGCCCAGTACGATGCCGGCGTGGAGCTCGGACTGTTCGAAAACAGGATCAGCCTGGAAGGCGATGTGTACTACCGCAAAACGACCGACATGCTGCTGAGCGCACCGGTTCCCCGGTCGAGCGGCTACAGCTCTATCTTCAAGAACATCGGCAGCATGAAGAACAAGGGCCTCGAACTCACCCTCAATACCCTGAACATTAACGGCAAAGATTTCACCTGGGGTACCACGTTCAACATCTCTATGAACCGGAACAAAGTGCTTTCACTTGCCACACCGGCTCCCATTTTCTCGGGCAATCCCAACTTCCTTTCGAATACCGGTATCATACAGGTCGGGCAGCCAGTGGGCTCTTTCTGGGGCCTCCGTCGGCTGGGTGTGGACGGAAGCCGAACGCGCGGAAGCAGCCAAATATGCCAGCTACCGCGGCGGCAAACCCATTTTGCCCGGCGACCTGAAATACCTGGACGTGAACCACGACTACGCCATCAACGATGCCGACCGTATGATCATCGGCAACGGCAACCCGAAAGGATGGGGCAGCTTCGTCAACAATTTTCATTACAAGCATTTCGACCTGCTGGTAGAGATCCAGTATACCTATGGCAACGACGTGCTGAACCAGACGGACCACTCCGGTGAAGACCGCGTAAGCATCGCCAACAGCTTCTCCACCGTGCTGGATGCATGGAGCCCCGCAAAAGGCAACAACAACACCATGATCGCCGCCATCCGCGATACCCGCGCCGGCTACATCACCAATGTGGACAGTCACTGGGTGGAAGACGGCTCCTTCATCAGGGGCAAGAACCTGCTGCTGAGCTACACTTTTCCTACAGGCATGGTGCAGCATATGGGGCTGAGCCGCCTGAGGGCCTATGTTTCGGTGCAGAACTTCTTCCTGAAAACCAAGTTCAGCGGCAACGATCCGGAAGTAACCACCTACGGCGACGCTTTTGCACAGGGACAGACCTTCTTTGATTACCCCAAGCCTACCCTTTACATGTTCGGCATCAACGTAGGCCTGTAATCTATTCATCCATTCACAAAAGATTTTTCTATGAAATCAATCACACAAAATATAAGCAAGCTGCTGCTCGGCCTTCTGGTGATGCTCACAGTTTCCAGTTGTAAAAAATGGCTTTCCGATCACGACGTTGACCCTTCCAACCTATCGCCCGGAACTTACTACACCATACAGGCGCATGCGGAAGCCGCCATTGCTGCCGCCTATGCACAAACGAGGTTCATCAACGGGGGCGCCGGCATCTTTGCCAACAACTTCCAGATGCTGGATGCGCTGACCGGCACGGTGAAAACCGAAACCGGCCAGAACACCGACCTGAACAATATCCTCGGACTGTCTTACAACGGCGACAATGTATTTGTAAACAACTACTGGAACGGCGCCTACAACCTGATCGCGCAAACCAACCTGGTGCTCGACCGCGTACCGGCCATTACCCCGATGGATGCGGCACAGAAAAAAAGGATACTGGGCGAAGCGCAGTTCCTGCGGGCCTGGTCTTATTTTTATATAGTAAGGCTGTATGGAGAAGCGCCGCTGATCACCACTTCCGTGGATGCCGCTTCGCCCCTGCTGCTGGCAAAGCGCAGCTCGAAAGATTCCATCTACACACAGATCGTCACCGACCTCACAAATGCGGAAACGTCGGGGCTGGGCTGGACGGATGCCACCGGCCGCGCCTCGCTGGGGGCCGTAAAATCGCTGCTGGCCGAAGTGTACCTCACCATGGCCGGACAGCCCATGAACAAAGGGGCCGCTTATTACAAGCTGGCTGCCGACAAAGCCAATGAAGTGGTCACCAACGGCAGCTTCAGCCTGTTCACCAACTACTTCGACCTGCACAATGGGGCTACCGAAAACAAGACGGAACACATCTTCGAGATCCAGTACCTGACGGGCGTGTCAGACAATCCGAACCAGGGCATCCTGCTGCCGAATTTCAAGGATGTTTCGGCTTACGGAACCGAGATAGGCTCCGAAGTGCCTATGCTGCAGTTCTACAATTCCTTTGAAGCCGGCGACCTGCGTACGGTCGATCGCCAGGGCTTCTTCTATACCTCTTATTACGATGGCGGCAGCGGCGCACTCAAGAATTTGTCGGCGCCCTATATCTACAAGTTCTTCGACGTGATCGCCAACGGTACGCTCGGTGTAACCGGCACGGCCACCAGCAGCCTGAACTGGCCCAACATCCGCTACGCCCAGGTACTGCTTACCTATGCCGAAGCGCAGAACGAAGCGGGTGGTCCTACACAGGCGGCATGGAATGCGCTCAACCTGGTCCGCACCCGCGCAAAGCTGACCACACCGGCATTGGGCACGTTTACGCAGGCCACCTTCCGCGAAGCCGTATGGCGCGAGCGCTGGCATGAGCTCTGCTACGAAGGTGTTACCTGGTTCGATATGCTCCGCCTGCGGAAAGTATACAACGAAGCCACCAAAGGCTTCGACAATTTCACCGGGCACAAATTCCCGGAAAGCGGCGCCGTGCTGGCAGACAAACACCTGCTGCTGCCGCTGCCCACCCAGGAAATGCAGAACAACCCGAACCTGCGGCCTAACAACCCGGGGTACTGATTTTACGGGATAATTCCTAAAAAGAGAAAGCCGGAGACGATGATCGTCTCCGGCTTTCTCTTTTTAGGAATAGTTCGGTTTTCTATTTGAACTTGTCTGCTATGTATTCATCCAGTTCAGTATCGCTCATCCTGATAAGCTTGTCCATCTCTTTGCTTTTGCCGATGTTGATGCCTTTCCTGTACACATTTCTCATTGCAACGATGCCCGCTTTTGTTGCGGAACCTTTGTTCTCGGGTATACCCGCCAGCGGATCTTGTTGCGTTCGAGCCAGTGGAAAAGCGTGTCGGCGGTTTTGATAAGCTGCAGGTGGGTGCGGAAGATAGACGAATCGCCGGTGAAAGCAAAGGTGCGGTTGGGCTGCGTGCTGCTGGGCAGGGAGGCAAACCAGTTGTCGCAGGTGCAGAATGTTTTGGCAACGAAGCTGGTGACGGGCACTTCTCTGGAACCAAAGAAACCCATGGGCGCGCTTTGCAGATTGGGAGTCTGTTCACGCTCCGTGAGAAAAGATTCCACAAACCCGCCCATGGTAAATTTGTTGGTTACGGACGATGGCCGCAGCTGCACAGAGTCGGGATCGTTCACCGTCAGCGGAGTGGCAGTGAACGAACGGATCGCCGGACTGCAGCCATGCAGGCAGGCGGCGAAGAGGAAGGGCAGAATGAATTTACCATGCATACGCATAGAACAGACCTGGTGTCTTTTATTAGACGTTTCCTTTGGATAGAGGGAACCAGGGATACGGAAAACTTCCTGTTCAGGCCGGAAGCAGCTACCTGAATTTACGCATAAAAGGAGCAACCAGCCTGTTTTTTCTCAGGGGGTGGATCTTATCATCCCCTTGCGGTTCCTCAACTTATCGGCGCCGCCTCACAGTAACTCGTTTATTTTTGCCCGATGAAACGGATATTTTCCTCCTATGCCGTCTCCGGTTACGATGAACTGAAAGACAAGCTGCTAATATGGGCGGCAGCTTTTGAAGTATGCTGCGTGCTCGACAACCACAACTATCTTTTTCCTTATCACTCCTATGAATGCCTGGTGGGTGCCGGCGCGGCAACCGTAATTCAACCCGCTGACTCCCTGCTGGATCCCCTGTCCGCTTTCGATGCGCAACACGACGACTGGATCTTCGGCCACCTGGGTTACGAACCGGAGAAAACGGATGCAGAAAAAACAGACGGCACCGCTTTTCCGCCGGCTTTTTTCTTTGTTCCGGAGGTGGTGGTGCAGCTTGATAAAAATCTGCTTTCCATCGGTGTTCTGCGGGGAGACGCAGACCAGCTATACAGACAGATCGGGGAGACAGAGATCCCGGCGCATAAAAAGTATGAAGCCTCTTTTCACAACCGGGTTTCAAAGGAACAGTTCATCGAAACGGTGATAAAGCTGAAAGAGCATATTCAACGCGGCGACTGTTACGAGATCAACTACTGCCAGGAATTTTATGCAACGGATACTTTCATCGATGCGGCAGATGTGTACCGCCAACTGACGGCCGTATCGCCAAATCCATTCTCCTGTTTCTATCGGTTGTACGATCATTACGCCCTGTGTGCAAGCCCCGAGCGCTATGTAAAGAAAGAAAAGGAAAAGATCATCTCCCAACCCATCAAAGGCACGGCACCGAGAGATCAGCAAAATGCCGCACACGACGAACAGCTTAAACAGCAACTGCAGGAGAGCACGAAAGACCGGCGGGAGAACGTGATCGTGGTAGACCTCGTCAGAAATGACCTGAGCCGCGTGTGCGTGCCAGGCACGGTGCGGGTGGAAGAACTGTTCGGCATCTACACCTTTCCCACGGTTCACCAGATGATCTCGACCGTGTCGGGACAACTGCAGCCGGGCACCGGATTTTCTGAAGTAGTCAGGGCCACCTTTCCGATGGGCAGCATGACCGGCGCCCCGAAAAAACGGGTGATGGAGCTGATCGACCAATATGAAAAGACCCGGCGGGGCATCTATTCCGGCACCATCGGTTATATTACGCCGGGAAAAGATTTTGATTTCAACGTGGTGATCAGAACGATCGTCTACAACCATGCCACCGGCTTTATCAGTTACCATGCCGGCGCGGGTATCACCTACCTGAGCGACCCCGAGGCCGAATACAGCGAGTGCCTTGTGAAAGCCGCCGCACTCAGGAAGCTGTTCGGAGAAGTGAATAACCTTTGATATCTACACGTACTATGTCAGCATACATCAACTGGAACGGAGCAGTGGTGGAGAAAGAGCGGTTCTGCATCGGACCCGACAACCGTTCGTTCCGGTATGGCGACGGCTTTTTCGAGACCATGAAAGTAAAGCAAGGAACCATCTGCCTCGAGGCACTCCATTTCGAACGGTTGTTTTCTTCCCTCCGCCTGCTCCGCTTCGAGGCCCCGCCGCAGTTTGCGCAGGAATATCTGCGCCAGCAGATTGATGAGCTGCTCGAACAGAACAGGCTTACAGAAACCGCCCGGGTGCGACTGATGATATACCGGGGCGATGGCAGCGTGTACGACCCGGAGAACCATCACCCGAACTTCCTGATCCAGAGCTGGCCGCTGCCTCAAAAGCAGTTGCAGCCACCGCTGCAAATCGGCATCTTCCGCGATGCCCGCAAAGCCTGCGACCTGTTTTCCTCCGTAAAATCAAACAATTACCTGTGTTACCTGATGGGCGCCCTCCATGCCAAACAGGAGGGGCTCGATGATGCCCTCATCCTCAATGCCCATGGCAGGATCGCGGATGCCACCATTGCCAATGTCTTTATCGTGCAGAAGGACGGCGTGGTAAAAACGCCTCCGCTGTCGGAGGGATGCATAGCCGGTGTGTATCGCAAGTTTCTGCTGCAGTCGTTTGTGAAGGACAACATCCGTTTCGTTGAAGAACCGTTACCAGTGGAGGAGTTGCGGAATGCTTCAGAAGTGTTTCTCACCAACGCCGTTACAGGTATAAGGTGTGTAGAAAAGTGTGCTGATGTGAAGTATGTGAGCGAGGTGAGCAAATATTTGAAGGGGAGATATGAATCTGTATGAGCCTGTACTAAGAAGATGCTACCGATTACCCTGAGGTTTGATCACTGTAATCACAGTGTCCATCAGGAGGATCTTTCAAATCCCATAGATCCAGGTTCAGGCAAAGGCGTAACAGTGCAACGCTACCCAAACACCAGCAGCGGATCGCCGGTGAGCGGGTTGGCGATGAGGTTGACGGATACGTTGAACACATCGCGGATGAGCGTTTCCGTGAGTACCTCTTTTGGCTTGCCGCTGGCGACCATGCGGCCCTCTTTCATGAAGAAAAGCCGGTCGGCGTACTGGATGGCCAGGTTGATGTCGTGCATAACGGCTACCAGTACGGTCTCATGCCGGCCGAACTCGCGGGCGATCTGCAATAGCTCCTGCTGGTAGCTGATGTCGAGGTTGTTGAGGGGTTCGTCGAGGAAAAGGAAGCGGGTGCCGCTGGCGGGTTTGTCCCAGATCTGGGCCAGCACACGGGCAAACTGCACACGCTGCTTCTCGCCGCCGCTCAGGGTAAGATAATTCCGGTCTTTGAAGTCGTGCAGGTTCATCCGGGTCATCACTTCTGCACAAACTGTTTCATCCCTTTTAAACGGGCGGTAATTGAAATGCGGATACCGGCCCATCATCACCACCTCCTCTACCGTGAGCGGAAACGTGAGATCGGGCTGCTGGCTCATTACGGCCCGGTACTTCGCGATCTCCTGCTTCTGTTGCTGGAGAATGGTCTCACCATTGTACCAGACATGGCCGCCGTAGCCCTTCAACTCTCCACTGAATATTTTTAAAAAGGTGGATTTGCCCGAGCCGTTTGGTCCCAGGATCATATTGAACTCGCCAGGCAGAAATTCCACGCTGATATCTTTTACGATCGGCTTGCTGCCGATGCTGAAACTGATGCCTTCTGTTTTAAGCATGCCCACCTCCTTTTTGCTGCAGGATGTCGAACCGGCGCAGCAGGAAAAGGAATACAGGTGCGCCTACCAGTGAGGTGATGATACCGATCGGTATCTCCGCCGGAGCCAGCAGCAGCCGGGCCCCGAAATCGGCCAGGCTTAAAAGAATAGCGCCGGTGATCATGGAAGCGGGCAGCAGCGCCTTGTTGTCGCTGCCGATCAGCAGCCGCAGTACGTGCGGCACGATCAGTCCCATAAAGCTGATCACCCCCACGAAAGCCGTCGCCACCGACACCATGGCGGTATTGTAGATCATGATACGCCGCTGCAGCTTTTCCGTATCCACTCCCAGGTAAGCCGCTTCGGTTTCACCCAGCAGCAGGGCATTCAGCTGTTTGGAATACCGCAGCGCGATCCGGAAAATTAGTCCGGCCACCACCCCGACGATTAAGACCTGGGTCCACGAAGCACCCGAAAAAGTACCCAGGTTCCAGAAGGTGATGCTGCGTGCCTGCGGGTCGCGGGCGATGTAGCTCATAAAGCCGGTGCCGCTGAGGCCAACCGCATTCACGGCGATGCCGGTCAGCAGCAGTGACAGAATAGAAGCCCGCTTCGCCGTTCTGGCCAGCGCATACACCGCCCAGGTAGCGAGCAGTCCGCCCCCGAAGGCAAACAGCGGCACCAGCAGCGGGCCTATCATGCTCTTGATCTGCGGACTCATACCGGCCGCCAGCACAAACACGATGGAAGCACCGAAGGCGGCGCCGGCGCTGGTGCCGATCAGTCCGGGCTCCACGATGGGGTTGCGGAACAATCCCTGCATCAGCACGCCTGACACCGACAGGATGGCACCGGTGATGGCGCACAGCAACACACGCGGCAGGCGCAGCTGCAGAAAGACGCCTTCGTAAATGTTGGCGGGCGGCTTCCCCTGCGCAAAATGTTTCAGGGCCCCGTACATATCGCCGGTAGATATGTACACGGCCCCGAAAGCAATGGCGCACAGCAGCATGATCACCAGCAGGATGATCAGCGCCGGAAAGAAGAACCTATTTTTTCGCAGCATCAGCGGCAGGATGAAGCAGGTGAGTCAGGTTGATGATGTTCTGGCCGGTGCGCGGACCAAAATAAATAAGGTCGTGCTCTTCAAACCGCACGATGCGTTTGTTCTTACCTGCGTTGGTGAGCGCCACCCCGGGAATGCCGGCGATGAATTTGTCCATGCTACCCATCTGGTCGTAGCCGTAGTCGGTGGCGATGATGACGTCGGGATTGGCGGTGGCCACGGATTCGGCACTGATCTGGCGGGCGCCTTTGGCATCGTAGCGGGTCACCTTGCCGCCGGCCAGCTCGATCATTTTGTCGCCCACGCCCTTGCGCCCGCTCATCACGAAGTACACGTTGTTGGCCCGGCCGAAATGGATGATCATCACGCTCGGCGTATCGGTGAGGTGCAGGTTCTTCACCGTATCGGAAGCCGCTTTAAAGTCGGCATCCATCTTCTTCACGATGGAGTCGGCCTTGTCTTCCACCTTGAAATATTTTCCCAGGTCTTTGAGCAGCATCTCGGCGCTGTCGAGCGTGTTGGCACCGCCAAACACCTTGATGTTAAGCCCTACCTTGGTGATCTGGGGGATCACGTTCTCCGGGCCAATGTCGTTGCTGTGAATGACCAGGTCGGGCTGCATGGCGATGATGCTTTCCGGACTGAGGGCGCGGTGGTAACCCACGGTCTTTAAGAGCTTGGCGCTGTCGGGAAAGGTGCTGCTCAGGTCAACGGCCACCAGGTTGTGGCCTTTGCCCAGCGCAAACATCATTTCCGTCAGGTGTTTGGAGAGGCAGACGATGCGCTGGTCTTCGCCGCCGGTTTCCTTGTTTCCGAATCTCCCGCAGGAGGCCAGCAGCGCCGCCACGGCGAGCAGGCATAGATATTTTTTCATACAGGTAGTTGATGATCGGAGGGGTGAACCGGTGTTTTTCTCCCATTGCTTTATGTTCCTGCAGGAACATCCGGTGACTTTTATTGGACAAGGAAGAAATACACTGATTCACCTCCCGGTGTTTTATTTAAAATTAAAAAGCATATTTCACGTTGATGCCGCCGAATACATTCGAATACCTGGGGGCCGGCATGTAGGCGTCGGGGATCTGGTTTACGAACACCATCAGGTAATACTTTGTGTTGGTGATGTTCTGTGCGCCGAAATATAGATCCGCCGCAATATGCTTCGTGATGCTCCGCTGGATCCCGATCTTGCCGTTCAGCAGGTTGTAACTTTTCGTATACAGGTCGTTGAGCGATGTGATGGGCTGCTTGTCGCGGTAATTGTAGAACAGGTTACCGTACAGGCCGATCCTCGTCATCACATCCAGCCCGATGTTGGCAACGATCTTCGATACGCCGGCCACTTCCTTGCCGCTGTAGTTCTCGGTGGCGGTCACCGATTTCTGGATGGTGAAATTGTCGCCGTACTTGAAATCGGAATACGTGATGTTGGCAAAGGGGCGGATCGTTTCAAAGAAACCCTTGCCCGACTGGATGATCGCATATTTCACCAGCGCTTCCACGCCGTTGTGGTTCTGCTTGCCGCCGTTCACCATGTAAGAGAACAGTGTGGTGTTCGGGTTTGCGGGAGACACCACCGAGATAGCGGTCATCTTGTGCGCAAACTCCGCATGGAAATACGCCACTTCATAGCTCAGCTTGTCGCCAAGCAGGAGGCCCTTGCTGCCGATCTCGAACTGGGTGCCCATCTCCGGTTTCAGCACGCTGTTCACGCGGCCGGTGGCGGGGGTTGCAGGCGTTGTGACAGCCGGAGTGGTGATATAGAAATAAGAGCTCACCGGCGCCTTGTAGCCGGTGCTGTACGAAGCATAGACCGACAGTTTTTTGCTGAACACCTTGTTGATGGCAAAATGTGGAGAGATCATGGAGCCGTACGTGGTATCGAACCGGGCAGGCCTGGTGGCGATGGCCGGGTTGAAGCGGTCGTTCAGGGTGATGCGCATGTTGCTGCCGCCAAGCCCTGCGGTGAGGGAGAAATCTTTCGGCAGACCCAGCGTCCATTCGGTGAACACGGAGGTGGTTGCCGTGCGGGTGGCGAAGTCGGAGGTGATGGCGTTCACCACCCAGTACGGGCTGATGCCGTATTTCCAGCCGGTGGTAGTGGTATCGGCCGGGTTCTGCTTCATGTTGTAACCCACGGCGATCGCATCCTGGCGTTGTGTTTCCACACCGGTGATGCCGCTCAGGGTGATGCCTTTGCCCAATTCGAAATTAGTGTTGAACACCGAACGCAGCCCGTAGTTGATGCTGTACTTGTCCGTCCAGCCGCCGGCCGAACTTGCATTGCTGGTAAAGCCGGTGCCGAAAACGGTGGTGTTGTTGGAGATGTTCTTGGTGAACTGGTAGTTGTGACCCACGCCGGCGCGGAAAGTGATCACGCCGCTGTGCCCGTCGCGTTTGATGTATTCGGGGTTGCCGGAGTAATCGCCGTTGTTGAACTGCGCGATGGTGAGCTCACCGAAACGCTGGTCGTAGCTGTTGCTGTAGCCGGCGTAGGTGGTGATGGTTTCTTTTTCGCTGGGCCTGAACTCGCCGATCAGGTTCACGAAATTCTTTTTCGATTTGTTGTGGATGGAAGCGCCGTCCGACTGCTGGTTGCCGTAGTTGATCAGCAGTGAAGAATGTTCGCCGGCTGTCTGGAAGGTGGTCGTATAGCGCTGGAGGCCGTAGTTGCCCACCAGCACTTCCTGGCTGAGCGATGTCTGTCCTTTCTGCGGCTGCACCGTTTTCAGGTTCACGGCGCCTGCTATAGCCAGTCCGTAGAGCGTGCCTGCCGGTCCTTTCACCACTTCCACGTTGCCGATAGAACCAAAGTCGATGTCGTCCATGGTGGTGATACCTTCCGCGTCGGTCAGCGGAATGCCGTTGATATAAACCTTGTAGCCTTGTCCGTCGAAGTTGCTGCTCACGCCGCGGGTGCCTCTCGAACCGTTGCCATAGCCGCGGATGTTGAACTGCTGTCCGCCCGAAACGCTTCGCCGGTTCATGGTAACACCCGGTACGTTGGTCTGGATGGCATCGTCGAGAAACAGGCCGATGCCTCTTTTCAGTTCCACGGAAGAAAGTTTGGTGATGGCGGCCGGCTGGTATAGCAGCGAGCGGTTGGGGTTGGAAGTACTGGTGATCTCCACTTCGGTGAGGTTGAGGCTGGTGCCTTCGAGGGCCACGGTCAGCTCCGCGTCGCAATTGCGGATCAGTTTGTTCTGGGTGGCATATCCAACAAAGGAAACGGTCACCGAATTGGCTTTGGAGCAGTCGATGCTGAAATTTCCTTCGGCGTCGGTGATCACCCCATGTTTGCCGAAGGTGATGGCGGCGCCCGACAGCGGTTTTTGGGAAGAAGCGTCGATCACCCTGCCCCGCAGCATTTTTTGCGCGAAGGCACCGGACGACGCCAGTAAGAATGCAAGCACAGTAACATATAAATACTTCATGAGAAATTTATTTGGGATTCAATGAATAGGAAGGATGCTCAAAGCCCGTTAAAAAAGCGCTTAGTCATCCGCGTGAAAAATAAAATGGAAGAGGCCTGGTTCAGGCCCTGGGCGGCGGAAGGTGGATCTCCGAGAAATGCAAGGAGGCACCATATATATCGGAAAGAGGATAAGCAGCCGCTGCCGTATCAGAAAGCAATACAGGCGGGGCGGAGAGAATATACTGGTCGGTGATGTGAAATTTGAGGGTAGACTGGGCAGACTTGCCTTTGTCGGTGCCGGTAGAAATGATGAGGCGTGCAAAGGTCTTCAGCAACTGGTCTTCATGCGCGTCGTTGAAACAATAGAGCAGGGTTCTGCCGGCTACTTTTTTAACGGCGACCACATCATACATGTCACCGTTCAGACTGAACTCCTCCCCCTCTTCTTCCCAGCTGACAGAGGCGTTGTCTTCGACCACGGTGCAGGGCTGCATTACATTACCGGCGAGGATCTCGTTTCTGACCTGGTGCTTGATATACTGAAGCTGCAGGTAATAAAGGAACAGGTGCCCGACCTGGCTGATGGAAAGAAAAACAAGAAAGAATATAGCAGTTAGTTTCTTCAATGAATACGATTAAAATATCACATGAGCAGGACCCGATCGTTGGCAATTCACTTTACAATGTCTTAATCAAGTACCGGCCCCTGTCAACCCATGCCGTACAACAAAGTGATATTAAAATTTAATTTATACAACCAGAACCGGATAAATATTTATATTTAAAAAATATTTATACAACTAAACTGCACAATAATATTTAAAAATTTTTACCCGTAGGTATTTCCCTTTATTTTTCTTTATGATCCAGCCAAAACTCTCCCTGCTGCTTTTTGCTTTCTTTCTTTTTTTCTCTGCCCGCTCGCAGGACATTAGCGGCATCTGGCAGGGAAAACTGACACAGGAATCGGGGGGATGCTTTCCCGAGTACCACATCGAACTGCAGATACAAACATTCAACCGTGATATAGAAGGCGTATCATACGACTATTACGATACCACGAAATTTGTAAAGCTGAATTTCAGGGGCTCGTTCACCTCCAACAAGAAGACCATCACGCTGGCGGAAAAGAAAGTACTGACGGAAAGGATCCCGGAAGACTGTGTGCCCTGTCTTAAAACCTACAACCTGGTATACAGCAAACAGAACAACCAGGAAAGCCTGTCGGGCCGCTGGGTGGGAGAAGATATGGGGACGATTGCCGGATGCCCGCCCGGCAATATCTTTTTGACCAGGGCCGCAAAATCTGCGTTTGCAGAAAAAAAAGAACGCAAAACCATCCTGGCGGAGACCTTTATAGTAGACAGTTCCGAAGTACACCTGGCCTTTTACGACAACGGCATCATCGACGGCGATTCCATCACTGTGTTCTTCGACAAGCAGGTGGTGGTATCAAAAAAAGGACTGTCGCTCGAACCGATCAAAGTCAATTTCACCCTGCAGCCATCGCGCGAATACGAGATGGTGGTTTATGCCGATAATATGGGCTCTATCTCTCCGAATACTGCACTTGTGGTGGTCACTTCCGGAACAAAGCGCTATGAGATACTGCTTTCTTCAAATGAAGAAAAAAATGCATCTTTGAAGTTTATCTACCGGAAAACTCCCTGAATTTAACATCAACTTACCAGCACTTGCCGGATTTTAACCTGCACCAACATAATATTAACCGGCAAAGATTATTGTATTATAGAATCGTTATGTTTGTCTAGACCTACAAGATGCGGAAATAAACATATTACTTAAAATTTAATTTATCTTTTTGCACCATCGTGCGCAGCATGGTACATCGCATACTTGTCAGGTAAGTTTCCGGATTCTTGTCATAGTAAAAGAGCCATACTAACCCCATTGGCCCGTTCCACGTCAACATTTATTCAATCATACATCAAACTGCTATGAGAATTTTACTATTGACCCTTTTCTGCATTTTCCTGGGGGCAACCGCACTCGCTCAGGACAAAACGGTCACCGGCCATGTGTATGCCGGAAGCCAGGATTCGACGTTGCCCGGGGCTACCATCACCATCAAGGGCACCAGAAGATCTACCGTAACCGACGGAGAAGGCGCTTTTCAGCTGAAGGTGCCGGCCGGCAACCCCGTACTGCTGGTTGAATACCTGGGTTATTCCAGGCAGGAAGTGGCCATAGGCAGCCAGTCGGTCGTGAACGTGTCGCTGACCGCCAGTCCTTCCACCCTCAATGAAGTGGTGGTAACCGGTTACGGCCAGCAGTCGAGAAGAACGCTTACCAGCGCCATCACCACGGTGAGCGCCAAAGACATCGCCAATATCCCCGCCGCCAGTAGCAACCAGCTCATCCAGGGCCGCGCTGCCGGTGTGCTCGTTAACAACAACTCCGGTACCCCCGGCGGCGGCGTGTTCGTGCGCATCAGGGGTACTTCCTCCATCAACGCCTCCAGCGACCCGCTGTACGTGGTGGACGGTATCCCGATCCAGTCGAACAACCTCTCGAGCCTGGGCCTCGGCGGTGGCGTAACCAGCCCGATCGCCGACATCAACCCGGCCGATATCGAATCCATGGAGATCCTCAAAGATGCCTCCGCCACTGCCATCTACGGCGCACGTGCCGCCAACGGCGTGGTGCTCATCACCACAAAAAAAGGGTCCAACAGAAAGGCCAAGATCAGCATGGGCAGTTATTACGCCACGCAAACGGCTACCAGAAAACCTGATGTGGTCGATGGCGTCACCTTCCAGCGGCTGCAGAACGAAGCGG
This sequence comes from Chitinophagaceae bacterium, assembly GCA_965200945.1. Classification (GTDB taxonomy): domain Bacteria; phylum Bacteroidota; class Bacteroidia; order Chitinophagales; family Chitinophagaceae; genus JADCRZ01. Next base: position 4,881,673 of record OZ241749.1, on the reverse strand, counting down.
CCCGCAACAACGGAACCGCGCTTCCCTACTCCAACCCCGACAGCGCCCGCAACACCGACTGGAACTCCTATGTATTCAGGAATGCACCCATGCACAATGTTGACCTTTCCGTAAGTGGCGGCAGTGATAAAGTAAAGTACCTGGTTTCGGGTAATAACTTTAAACAGGATGGCATCCTGAAAGCATCCGACTTTGAGCGCAATTCCTTCCGCTCGAACCTCGATTTCAACATCACCAACAAGGTTCGCGCCGGATCCAGCATTCTGTACTCCCGTACCACGCGTACCCGCCAGCGCAGCGACGACAACATCTCCGGCGGACTCGAAGGAGCTTACTTCTTCCCGCACAACCTACCACTGATGCAGCCCGATGGCACCTTCACCAAATTCGGTACCTTCGAGAATCCGGTTGCAGCACTGGAGCATACACACATCTCCATGCTCACCAACCGCTTCCTGGGAACCGCCTATGCAGAATGGGACATCATCAAGGGATTCAAACTGCGGTCGAACTTCAGCTGGGATTACAGCAATGTGGGCGAGCGGGTATATGACGACACCTATACCAACGCCGGCGGGTCCGTCAATGGTTCGGCACAGTCCATTTCCCTCAACAACTCTAACTGGATCCAGGAAAATGTGCTGACCTATACGAACCAGTTCGGTGATCATTCCATCAACGCCCTGATCGGTACCTCTTCACAGGAGTCGAGAACATTCAGCACCACCGCCACCGGACAGCAGTTCCCGAGCAACGACTTCACCACCATCTCCTCCGCTGCCGTACAAACGGCCAGCACCACCGGTTCCAGCTACGGCATCGCCTCGCTGTTCGGCCGCCTGGTATACGACTACAAACGCAAATACCTGCTCACGGTGAACGTGAGAAGGGACGGTTCTTCCCGCTTTGGTGCGGCTCACCAATGGGGTACTTTTCCTTCCGCAGCCGTCGGATGGGTGCTGACAGAAGAGAAATTCATGGAGGACATGCCGGTGGTCAGCGACCTGAAGCTGCGCGCCAGCTACGGGCTCACCGGTAACCAGAGCGGCATCAACGACTTCCAGGCCAGCGGCCTCTGGCAGGGTTCGCCCTATGCTTCCGTACCGGGCATCAACCCCTTTCAGCTGGCAAACCCAAACCTGAAATGGGAAACCACCAAACAAACAGACATCGGTATCGACCTCGGCCTGTTCAATCACCGCGTGAACATCACCGCCGATTATTATTACAAGAAAACGGTTGACCTGCTGCTGGCCGTGCCGGTACCGCGCTCAACCGGTTTCGAGAACCTGGTGCAGAACTATGGCTCACTGTACAACAAAGGCATCGAACTGTCCATCAGCTCCGACATCCTCAAATCACCCAGCGGCTTCAACTGGAACCTCGCTTTCAACATCGCCGCCAACAAAAACAAGATCCTCAAACTGGCCGCTCCTTTTTTTGTGTATAACAGGGATATCTACCAGTACAAGGAAGGCGCGGAGATGTTCTCCTTTTACCTGCATGAACAAACAGGCGTCGATCCGAAAACAGGCGCTGCCCAATTCAAAGACGTAAATGGAGACGGCGTGTTTGATCCGAACGTGGACCGCAAGATCGTCGGAACCGCCAATCCCAAGTTCTATGGAGGTATCACCAACACTTTCAACTTCAAGAATTTCGACTTTATGTTCTTTTTCCAGGGTTCTTACGGCAACAAACAGCTGAACTGGAACCGCTTTTTCCTTGAGCACGGCGGTACAAGGGCTTCCAATTACTCTACCAGCCAGCTCGCCAGATGGCAGAAAGAAGGCGACATCACCATGATCCCGAAAATGAACGCGGCCAACTACGCCAGCAACCTGCGGCCTTCCCGCTTCCTCGAAGACGGTTCATACCTCAGGCTGAAGAACATTTCGCTGGGCTACAGCCTGCCTTCGTCATTGATCTCGAAAGTGCGCATCTCCACCGCCCGCGTGTATATTTCCGCACAGAACCTGATCACCATCACCAAGTACACCGGCCTCGATCCTGAACTGACCGGTACGGCCTCCACCACCCTTACACAGGGCATCGAATTCTTTACCATGCCTTCTCCCCGGGTTATCATGGGCGGAGTTAATCTAAGCTTCTAAAAAAACTTCACATGCAAACATCATTTAACAAACATATTTTCCAGCATAAAAACGCTGCCCGGGCTTTCCGCCTTCCGGGCACCCGAACCATCATCGCTGCCACGGCAATCCTCGCCCTGTTTGGCAGTTCCTGCACCAAGGTACTGAACCAGAAACCCATCGTATACATCTCGCAGGACATCGCCATCACCAACAAAAAAGGCGCTCAGGCAGCTGTGGCCGGAATGTACAATGAACTGCAGGACGGTAATTATTATGGAAGGAATTTTCAGATCTGCAGCGATGTCTCCTCCGACATCGCTCAGAGCGTAGGCACATGGGACTTTTACCGCGAGATGGATACTTACCAAGTCACTTCCGGAAACACCGAGGTCGGAAACGTGTATTACCGGCCCTATAGAGCAATCAATCTGGCCAACAACGTGATCGCGCAGGTAGGCGCCGTTGGCGATGCCACCGCGGCGGAGAAAAATGCTTACCTCGGACAGGCCTATTTCATACGTGCACTGGCTGCTTTTGACCTGAACAGGCTGTTCGGCGGTGTGCCTGGAGCGTACGGCACCCTGGGGGTTCCGATCGTACTTACGCCTTCCGCAGGGATAGATGAAAGTTCCTTTCCGGCCCGCCCCACCCTGCAGGCAGCCTATGCGCAGATCCAGACCGACCTGCTTAAATCGCTTGATCTGATGCCGGAAACCCTGGGCACCGATGCCCTCGACCGGTCGCAGGCCGTCAAAGCTACTGCCCGTGCGCTGCTGACCCGCTATTACCTGTACGTGAACCAGCCCGATTCGGTGATCAAGTATGCCGATCCGCTCATCAACGGCACCAAATACGTGCTGCAGACTACCTTCAGCAATATTTTCGACAACAAGCTGACCAGCGAATCGATCTTTGAACTTAATTTTACCAGCAGCGACCAGAGCGGTATCCGCAACTGGTATTTCACCTCCGCCCTCGGGGGAAGGGGTGACTTGGCGGTCCATCTCAATTATTACAATGAAGCCATCGCCGATCCGAAAGACACGCGGGGCAAACTGTTCGGGTACGACGCCACCTCAAAGATCTACTATCTGACCAAATATCAGAAAGCGGGTAACATCGATAACATCCACATCCTGAGAATCGCCGAAATATACCTCAACAGGGCAGAGGCCCGCATCAAAAAAGGCGACCTCACGGGTGCCCTGGCCGACCTGAACAAGGTACACATGCGCGCCGGCCCCAGCGCCCTCGCCATCACCGATGCCGTTGCGCTGCAGGCGGCCGTTATCCAGGAAAGAAAACTGGAATTTGCAGAAGAAGGCCACCGCCTGTTCGACCTCATGAGAACCGGCCTTGCCCTCACCAAACTGACCGCGCTCGACCGCAAGAACGGACCGAACGTAGCCCTGACCTCCGCAGGCCGGCAGGTATTCCCTATCCCTTCGTACGAAGTGAACGCCAACAAGAACATGGTTCAAAACGACGCATACAAATAGCAGGGATGCGCAAACGGAATTCTATATCAGTAAAATCGTACTAACACAATGGCAAGAAAACCAGGAAAACACTCCCTTTGGCTGATGCTTGCAGCCGGCATGGCTGGCATGTTTCACGCAACGAATGTAGCTGCCCAGGGCAATTCGGTACCGGCCTCCGCCGTATCGAACTTCACACCCGCCACCGGCTCGGCCATGGACATCTACAAAGGCATGAAGTACCGCAACATCGGTCCCAACCGCGGCGGCCGCTCGCTCGGCGCTTCCGGCAGCCCTGCCCGCAAGAACGAATATTATTTCGGCGCCGTGGGCGGCGGACTGTGGAAGACGGTGGATGGGGGCCTGAACTGGCTGCCTGTGACCGATGGCCAGCTCAAAAGCTCCTCCGTGGGCGCCGTAGCCGTGTCAGAATCGAACCCCGACGTGGTGTATATCGGCATGGGTGAAACGGAGTTCCGCGGAAATATCATGCAGGGCGACGGCGTGTACAAGTCGACCGATGCTGGCAAGACCTGGAAGAACGTGGGGCTGCAGAACACACAGGCCATCTCCCGGGTACGCGTCGACCCTACCAATCCCGACATCGTCTACGTGTCGGCGTTAGGCCATCCGTTCGGTCCCAACACCGAACGCGGCATCTTCCGCACCACCGACGGCGGCAAAACCTGGCAGAAGATCCTGTACAAAAGCGACAAAGCCGGCGGCGCCGACCTGATCATTGACAGAACCAATCCCAAAGTGCTCTACGCTACCATCTGGGAAGTGTACCGCACGCCCTGGAAGATGTGGGGCGGCGGCGGGGCCTGCGGCCTGTTCAAATCGACCGACGGCGGCGACACCTGGACGGAGCTGACCCGCAAGCCGGGCATGCCCACCGGCATCGTCGGCAAGATAGGCGTCACCGTTTCTCCCGCAGACCCGAAAAGAGTGTGGGCCATCGTGGAAGCCGACTCCGGCGGCGTATACCGCTCCGATGATGCGGGCATGACCTGGAAGTACGTCAACAGGGACCGCAAGCTGCGCCAGCGCGCTTTCTATTACTCGCGCATCTATGCCGACCCGAAAGACAGGAACGCCATCTACGGACTGAACGTGGGCTTTTTCAAGTCGACCGACGGTGGCGTGACCTTCAATACTACTATCCGGCCGCCCCATGGCGACAACCACGACCTCTGGATCGATCCGAACGACCCGATGCGTATGGTCACTTCCAACGATGGCGGTGGCGCGGTATCAGAGAACGGCGGTAAGTCGTGGACGGACGAAGACTTCCCCACGGCGCAGTTGTACCATGTGATCGCCACCAGCGACTTTCCCTACCACGTGGCCGGCGCCCAGCAGGATAACTCCACCGTGGCCGTGCCCAACGAAGAGTGGAACTTTATGACCGCCCGCCAGAACACCACCAAAAAGCAGGGCTGGTTCTATGCCGTCGGTGGTGGAGAAAGCGGCTATGTAACGCAGGATCCCAGGAACCCGGACATTTTTTACTCGGGCAGCCAGGGCGCCCTCATCACGCGTTTCGACCGCAAGACCGGCCAGATCCGCGACATACAACCCTACCCGCGCTTTTTCTCGGGAGAACCTTCCAAGGCGCTGCCCGAACGCTGGCAGTGGACCTTCCCCATCGTGTTCTCCCCCGTTGATCCGAAACAGATGTTCATCTGCTCGCAGCACGTATGGATGACCACCGACGAAGGACAGACCTGGAAAAAGATCAGTCCGGACCTCACGCTTGCCGATACCTCAACACTTGGCGTCAGCGGCGGCGTGCTCACCAACGATATGAACGGTCCGGAGATCTATGCCACCGTTTTTGCCCTCGCGCCTTCCTACCAGGATGTAAACACCATCTGGGCCGGTTCCGACGACGGGCTGGTTCATGTGACCCGCAACCACGGCACCACCTGGCAGAACGTGACGCCGCCCGACATGCCAAAATTCACCCGTATCAGCATCATCGAGGCATCGCACCATAAACCAGGCACCGCCTACATTGCGGCAAAAAGATACCAGCTGGATGACCGGGCTCCCTACATCTGGAAAACAGACGACTACGGAAAGACCTGGACCAAGATCGTGACCGGCATCAGCAGCGACGATTACGTGCATTCGATCCGGGAAGACATCAAGAAACCGGGTCTCCTTTTCGCCGGTACGGAACATGGCCTGTGGGTATCGTTCGATGATGGCAAAGCGTGGCAGTCGCTGCAGCTGAACCTCCCCAATACACAGGTGGCCGACCTGGTGGTAACAGAAAATGACCTCGTGGTAGGCACCCACGGAAGATCGATCTACGTGCTGGATGAGATCGGTCCGCTCCGCGAATACAAACCCGATATGACCACCGACAAGGCGCTCATGTTCAAACCCAGTCCGGCGGTAAGAAGGGTACAGAACGCGCTGTTCCAGTATTACCTGCCTAAAACGGCGGATTCGGTGCGGGTGGAGATCACCGATTCTCTCGGAAAGATCATACGCACTTTTACCGGCAAAAGCGATTCGGCCCGCAACCTGGCCGCCGGCGCCAACCCGCCCGATTCGGGTGTAGGCGGCGTACCCGTCACGGGTGTGCGCAGGGCGAGGGGTGCCGACTCCAGCCTGGCCTCGGAAGAGCAGGAAGATGGCCCGGTAAGGATACAGCGGCCACCCGGCACAGGTGCCGGCATCAACCAGTTTGAGTGGGACCTGCGCTATCCCGGCGCCACGGAGTTCCCCGGCATGATCATGTGGGGCGCCCGTCCGCAGCAGGGACCGCTGGCCGTTCCCGGGAAATATCATATCAGGCTGATGACCGGTGGACAAACCTTCAACGAGGATTTCGAGATCAGGGCCGACCCGCGACTGAAAGGGGTTACGGTAGCGGATATGCGCGAACAGTTCAAGCTCGCGATGGAACTGCGCGATAAAGTGAGCCAGGCCAACGAAGCGGTGATCCAGATCAGGAGCATCAAGGCTTCGATCCAGAAAAAAGCTAATAAAACGGCGACCGACCAGAAACTGCTGCAGCAGCTGACGACCATCGAGGAAGAGCTGTACCAGGTGAGGAACCAGAGCAACCAGGATCCCCTCAACTTTCCGATCAAGATCAACAACCGCATCGCAGCCCTGTGGAGAAGCGTTGAAACCGGTGATTCGAAACCGACCGCCGCTTCTTACGAGATATCCAAACAACTGACAACGGAGCTGGACAAGCAGATCACGGAACTGAAAAAGATTACGGTTACGAAGAAAGCGTTTTAATGTTTCATTTGCTGAGCAACCTGTTTAATCCTGGCTTTTCCGGGGTGAAAATAGGTTGCTCAGTTTGTTTGGATAGCGCCTGATTTTCCGAACTTGCAGACCTTAGAACTGACCGCTTTCCGTACTGCCTGAACACACCCTCCCGGGAGGGTGTGTTCAGGCAGTACGGAGACAAAGTAAAAAATACAAAAGCATACCAATCAAAAGCACAATGATAAAAACAAACATCGCAGCAATGGCGGGTGCGTTGATACTGGCAGCCTCCTGCCTGTTGACCGGCACGCGGACTGTTGCACAGACAAGCGCAAACAGCGTCCGCTCCGTGCCGCCGGCAGAAGCGGACTACCTGAAGGGACTCAAATACCGGAACATCGGCCCCTACCGCGGAGGGCGTTCCACTGCAATTGCAGGGAGCTCGAAGCGAAAGAACGAGTATTATTTCGGAGCCACCGGCGGCGGCGTCTGGAAGACCCTCGACGGCGGGTTCAGCTGGGCGCCGGTTACAGACAGCCAGATGAACTCTTCTTCCGTTGGCGCCATCGCCATCGCGGAAAGCAATCCGGACATCGTGTACATCGGTACCGGCGAAAGCGAGTTCCGCGGCAATATCATGCAGGGCGACGGTGTATACAAAACCACCGATGCCGGCAAGACCTGGAAAAACATCGGTCTCAAATCCACACAAACCATCGCACGCATCCGGGTGAACCCGACAAATCCCGACATCGTGTTTGCGGCGGCCCTGGGTCATCCGTACGACCGCAACGTTGACCGCGGCGTATTCCGTACCAAAGACGGCGGCAAAACCTGGCAGAAAGTGCTGTATAAAAGCGACCGTGCCGGCGCCGAAGACCTGATCATCGACCCCACCAATCCAAATGTGATCTACGCCGCCCTGTGGCAGGTGTACCGCACCCCCTGGATGATGTGGGGCGGCGGCGAAGACTGCGGCTTGTACAAGTCGAGCGATGGCGGCGACACCTGGGTGGAGCTCACTAAAAAGCCCGGCATGCCCAAAGGCCCGCTGGGCAAGATCGGCGTGACCGTTTCGCCCGTAAAAGCAGACCGCGTATGGGCGGTGATCGAAGCAGATTCGGGTGGCGTATACCGCTCCGACGACGCGGGCATGACTTGGAAAAGGATCAACCGCGACCGCAAGCTCCGCCAGCGTGCGTTCTATTATTCCCGCATCTATGCCGACACCAAAGACTCCAACGGCATCTACGGACTGAACGTGAACTTCTTCAAATCATCCGACGGCGGCGTGAACTTCAGCAAGACCATCCGCCCGCCCCACGGCGATAACCACGACCTGTGGATAGACCCGACCGACCCTACGCGCATGGCAGAGGCCAATGACGGGGGAGGTGCCGTGTCCGTGAACAGTGGTAAAACCTGGACGGACGAAGACTTCCCGACCGCGCAGCTTTACCACGTGATCGTGACCAGCGACGTACCGTATCATGTGGCCGGCGCACAGCAGGATAACTCAACCATCGTCGTACCGAGCGAAGGCTGGCAGTTCATGAGCGCACGTACCAATTCCGTAAAAAGAGGCAACTGGTCGTACGCCGTTGGCGGCGGCGAAAGCGGCTATATTGCACAGGACCCAAAGAACCCGGACATTTTTTATGCCGGCAGCTACTCGGCCGTGCTGACCCGCGTCAACCGCAAAACCGGCGAAAGCAGGGAAGTAACGCCGTACCCCCGCTATTTCATGGGCGAAGCGCCCAAAGACATTCCTGAACGCTGGCAATGGACCTACCCCATCGTTTTCTCCCCCAAAGATCCGAAACGCCTCTACGTGTGCTCGCAGCACGTATGGGTAACCACCGACGAAGGACAAAGCTGGAAAAAGATCAGTCCCGACCTGACCCTGGCCGACACCTCCACGCTCGGCATCAGCGGCGGCATCCTTACCAACGACATGACCGGTGTGGAAGTGTACGGAACCGTGTTTGCCCTGGCACCTTCGTTCCATGATGTGAACACCCTCTGGGCCGGCTCCGACGACGGGCTGATGCATATCACCCGCGACGGCGGTGCGCACTGGACCAACATCACCCCGCCGGATATGCAGAAGCATACCCGCATAAGCATCATCGACGAATCGAGGCACCATCCCGGCACCGCCTACGTGGCTGCCAAACGGTACCAGATGGGCGACCGCGCTCCCTATATCTGGAAAACGACCGACTACGGCAAGACATGGAAGAAGATCGTGAACGGACTGCCGGCCGATGAGTTTGTGCATGCCGTGCGCGAAGACATCAAGAAACCGGGGCTCCTTTTTGCCGGTACAGAACACGGCGTATGGATATCGTTCAACGACGGCGAGAACTGGCAGCCGCTGCAGCAGAACTTGCCCAACACGCAGGTGGCTGACCTGGTGGTGACCGACAAAGACCTTGTCGTGGGTACGCATGGCCGTTCCATCTACATAATGGACGACATCGACCCGCTGCGCGAATACAAACCGGAGATCCTGACCGCCGACGTGCATTTATTCAAACCGGAGGATGCGATCAGGAGAGTAAGCAACGCCAGCTTCCAGTATTACCTGGCAAAACCGGTCGACTCGGTAAAAGTGGAGATAATCGATTCGCTCAGCCGCGTGGTGAGTACGTTCAGAAGCACAAAATCCAGATCAGATACCGCAGCGGCTACGGCGAAGGATTCAAGCACCGCGTATCCCAGAAGAAGGATGGCGCCTTCTCCGATGGCCGATTCTGCAGCTGCAAGGCAACCGGCAGCCGATGATGACGACGAATTCGCTTTCCCGCGTCCCAAAATGCCGACCACCAATGCAGGCATCAACACGTTCGACTGGGATCTGCATTACCCGGGCGCCACCGATTTCCCGGGGATGATCCTCTGGGGTGCAAGGATCGCACAGGGACCGTGGGCGGTGCCCGGCAAGTACACCGTACGACTGACGGCGGCCGGAAAGACGCTCTCCTTCCCGTTCAACATACTGCCGAACCCCAATACGCCGCAGGTATCGATGGCGGATATGCGCGAACAGTTCAAGCTGGCCATGGAGCTGCGCGACAAGGTGAGCAAGGCGAACGAGACCGTGGTACAGATCCGCAACATCAAAGAAACGCTGAACAAGAAGCCGCAGAAAACGGCGGTGGAGAAAAAGCTGATCGACCAGCTGAGCCAGATCGAAGAGCAGCTGTACCAGGTGAAGAATGAAAGCAACCAGGATCCGCTGAACTTCGGTATCCGCCTCAACAACCGCCTGGCTTCCCTCTGGAAGATCGTGGAATCGGGCGACGGCAAACCGACCGAAGGCTCGTACCAGGTTACAAAAGAACTGACCACCGAACTGGAAAAGCAGGTACAGGAAGTGAAGAAGATAGCAACGCCGAAGAAGGCCTTTTAATGTGAACGATATACCTGCTTGGCGTGCCACGGTTATCCAACCGTGGCACGCCTGTTTTATAGAGACACCTTGCTGGTGTCTCCGTCACACAAACCGGTATATTCAGGAGACGCAAGGTCTGTCGCAGAGAAGTGCCACGGTGTGAAACCAGCCCGTTTGAAACGTTGCTATCCCATGCACCCGCACCTCCAACCCCGATCATTCCGGGAAGCGGATTTTATAGAGGCATGCCACCGTTTCAAACTGCAGTACGCCTGCAGAGATTATCCTGTTCGATTTGCGCTGTAAAGCTTATTAAACCCTTATTTTTAACTACAAAATTTTTACGTTGGAAACAATCGATATTTCAGGTGCGATCGGATTGACTGCCACCGCAGTGCTCACCCTTAATTTTTTGCTGGGAATGATGCTGAGCACGGGATACAAGAGATTCAGCCTCTGGCAGAAGCTGCCCGCGCAGCTCAAACGCATCGATATAAACGATGTACACAACTGGACAGCCTACGTGGCCTGGGCGCTCATCATGGTACACATACTGCTCATCCCGCTCGATCCGTCGTCGAAATTCAAATGGGCGAACATTTTTTTACCGAACGGGCAAGCGCCGCACCAGCCGCTGTTCGTCAACTTCGGTATCCTGTCGCTGTATGCCCTCATCATCGTGATCATCACCACGCAGAAAGTGGTCAAAAGAAAACTGGGCTTCCGCGCCTGGAAGAACATCCATCTCGTATCGTATATCACCGCCATCCTCTTCGTGGTACATGGAGTGGTGATGGACCCGCTGCTGAAAGACCGGCCGATCGACTGGTTCGATGCGGAAAAACTAATTTCTGAAGGGTGCGGACTGGTGCTGATCGCAGCTTCGGTTATCCGGTACCGGTACCATATTACACAGAACCGGATGCGCAAACCTTCTTTATCACAAAACTAACTGCCAAACATATGCTCAGCAAATTTGGGATTCAGTTGCTCCTGCTTTCTTTGCTCACCGGCCTCTTCGCCGATGCACAGGTAAATCCGGCCCTTTACCAGGCGCTGAAATGGCGCATGATCGGGCCGCACCGTGCGGGCCGTACCGTGGGCGCGGTAGGTGTTCCGCAGCAGCCGGGCACTTTCTACATCGGCGTCAACAACGGCGGCGTATGGAAAACGACCGACTACGGCCGCACCTGGGATCCCATCTTCGACGACCAGCCCACCGGCTCTATCGGCGACCTCGACGTGGCGCCTTCCAATCCCAACGTAATCTATGTGGGCAGCGGCGAAGGCCTGCAGCGGCCTGATCTGTCGGTCGGCAACGGCATGTACAAGTCGGCCGATGCCGGAAAGACCTGGACCTACCTCGGACTGGGCGACGCGCAGCAGATCGGCGGCATCGCCATCGACCCCAAAGATGAAAATCGTGTGTTCGTGGCCGTGATGGGCCATCCGTACGGGCCCAATGCCGAACGCGGGGTGTTCCGCACCCTGAACGGCGGCAAGACCTGGGAAAAAGTCTTGTACAAAGACGAGAACACCGGATCGGCGCAGGTAACGCTCGATCCCAAAAATCCGAACATCGTATACGCCGACCTCTGGGCCGGCCGGCAGGGCCCCTGGGAGAACGGCGCCTGGAATGGTCCGGAAAGCGGCCTCTTTAAATCGACCGACGGCGGCACTACCTGGACAAAGCTTACCAGGGGGCTTCCTACGGTGGAGCAGGGGCTTGGCCGCATCGGTTTCTGCGTGGCACCGAGCGATCCCAGGCGTATGTACGCCACCGTGGATGCCGGTGATTATGGCGGCATGTACCGGAGCGACGACGCGGGCGAAAGCTGGCGCAGCATCAGCAACGACGGCCGGTACTGGGGCCGCGGAAGCGACTTCGCAGAAGTAAAGGCCGACCCGCTCAATGCCGACATTGTATACACTGCCAACGTAGTGGTATGGCGGTCGATGGACGGCGGCAACACCTGGAAAGATTTTCGCGGGGCGCCGGGCGGCGACGATTACCACCGCATCTGGATCAACCCGGCAAACCCGGAGATCCTGCTGCTGGCGGCAGACCAGGGCGCCATCATCACGGTGAACGGCGGCAAGACTTTCTCTTCCTGGTACAACCAGGCCACCGCGCAATTCTATCATGTAAGCACCGACAACGATTTTCCCTACAACGTATATGGCGGACAGCAGGAAAGCGGCTCCGTAGGCATCGCTTCCAGGGGCAACGACGGACAGATCACTTTCCGCGAATGGCACCCGGTGGGCGTGGAAGAATACGGCTACGTAGCACCGGACCCGTTAGACCCCAACATCATTTACGGGGGCAAGGTATCACGCTACGACAAGCGCACAGGGCAGGTGCAGAATGTGGCGCCCGACGCCCTGAGGAGCAACAAATACCGCTATGTGCGAACCGCCCCCATTCTGTTCTCTCCAATAGATCCTAAAACACTCTACTTCGCCGGCAACGTCCTTTTCAAAACCAACAACGGCGGGCATTCGTGGCAGGAGATCAGTCCTGACCTGACGCGCGAAAGCTGGGATGTACCGGCCAGCGTAGGCATCTTTGCCACCGACGACCTGAAGAAAATGCCCCGGCGCGGCGTCATCTATACCATCGCTCCATCTCCCAAAGACATCAACACCATCTGGTGCGGAACGGACGACGGACTGATACAGGTAACCAGGGATGGCGGAAAGAACTGGAAGAATGTCACCCCCGCCTCCATCACTTCGTGGAGCAAGATCTCGATCATGGATGCCGGTCATTTTGATGCCAACATGGCTTTTGCGGCGGTGAACCGGATCAGGGTGGACGACATGCATCCGCACATTTATAAAACCAAAGACGGCGGCCAGACATGGCAGGAGATCGTGCAGGGACTGCCCGCCGATGCCCCGATCAACGTGGTACGCGAAGACCCCTACCAGAAAGGGCTGCTGTTCGCCGGTTCGGAAACGGCGGTGTTTGTATCGTTCGATGAAGGCGGCCACTGGCAGCCCCTGCGCCTCAACATGCCCGCCACGTCGATCCGCGACCTGGTGATCAAGAACGACGATGTGGTGGTAGGCACGCATGGCCGTTCCTTCTGGATCCTGGATGACATCACCCCGCTGCGCCAGCTGACACAAACCGGTATGGGTAAAAGCACCGTGCTGTTCACGCCGCAAACGGCCATCCGCATACGCTGGAACCAGAACACCGATACGCCGCTGCCGCAGGAAGAACCCGGCGGACAAAACCCGCCCGATGGTGCGATCTTCGATTACTACCTCGACCAGGCAGGCAAGGGCCCGGTGACGATGGAGATCGTGGATGCCACGGGCAAGCTCATACGAAAAATGAGCAGCGACGACAAGCCTTATGCGATCCCGCCGGTGAATATACCGCTGTACTGGATCAGGCCCCAGCAGTTGCTGTCGGCCCAGCCCGGCGCGCACCGTTTTGTATGGGACCTCCACTATGCTCCCATGGATGTGCCTCCCTCCTATCCGATCGCCGCTGTGTATGGCAATACAGCTCCTTCCACCACTTCGCCCTGGGTGATGCCGGGCAAATACCAGGTGAAGCTGACAGCCGGCGGCAAAACATACACCCAGCCCTTCGAAGTAAAAATAGACCCGCGGGTAACCACGCCGCCGGCCGGCCTGCAGCAGCAGCACGAATTGTCGATGATCTGTTATGAAGATAGCCGTAAAGCTGTTGAATATGCTGCCAGAATAAACGAATACCGCACGAATCTCCGCCAGAAGGCCCGCTCCGACAGTTCCGCAACGAAAGCCCTCGAGACGCAGCTGGCCCGGTTCGGAGGTACCGGTGGTGGTGGCAGAAGAGGCGGTGGTGGTGGCGGACAAACAGCCGACTTCGGTTCCCTGAACGGCTCCTTCTCCGCCCTCCTGCGCACCATCCAGGGCGCCGACATGCCCCCCACCGAGCAGGTCACCAACGCGGTTAGATCGCTGCAGCAAAGCTTCGACAGCCTGGAAGCAAAGTGGAAAGAGTTTGTCGGGAAGAACAACTTGACCCGGCATTAACATGATAAACCGATTCGCCTGATAAGCCCTGACAGCGACTTTGCAAGCACTCATCGCTTATAAGGCGGATCAGTTCATCGGGCTCATGCCGGTTCAGACAAAAACCGGACAGCCACTGTAATAAAATCGCACACCGAGAAAAGGAATTTTAAGCCTAAGTGCCTGATAGTTAATGCTTAACAACCAGGCAGGTTTTTAGCCTGCTTTGCAGTCTACAAACCTGCAAGCATGCTCGCTAACTACTTCAAGATCGCGTGGAGAACCCTGTTCCGGAACAAACTGCATACAGCCATCAACATCGGCGGACTGATCATCGGCTTTACGATCGGCATTTCCATTCTGCTCGTAGTGTACGGGCAGTACAATTTCGACCGTTCCCATGCAAAGGGAAACCGGTTGTATGAGGCCTACCAGGTCTTTAACAACCCCGACAAGGAAGCCATCGAGAACCAGTTTGGATTGCCGGCAGCCCCGGCCTACCGCGCGGAATCGCCCTTGGTTAACGGGTACAGCCGGTTTACCGAAGCAGGCAACCGGGTTGAATACAACGGGAAAAGTTACCTGATACCGGTGACGCTGGCCGACAAGGACTTCTTTTCCATGTTCACCATTCCTGTCGTGAAAGGCAACCGGCAGAACCCGCTGGCCAGCCTCACAGACATCATACTGTCTGAAGAAGCTGCCGGCATCATCTTCGGAAAGGAAGACCCCGTGGGCAAACACGTGAAAGCCATGACCGGCGATCAGCTGGTGGACCTGACGGTCTCCGCAGTCGTGAAGAATATGTCGTACAGCAGCCTTGGCTTCAGCGTGCTGGCACGCATTGAAAACCGGTATGATTACGCGGGGCAGCGGTACAACTGGAGCAACCGGTCGTGCAAAGTGTTCATCGAGCTGAAAGAAGGCGCCGCCCCACAACAGGCCGAACAGGACTTCAGGGCGATCGACAGGAAGTCGGTACCTGAGTGGTATACGGATATGACGAAAAAGGGCGCCAGGCCCGACCGGAACGGCGATCTTTTTTCGACCCGGCTGCTGCCGCTGAAAGACATGCACCTTTCCACGCGGGTAAACGGCCATAAAGCCGTGCCCACGCTGCAGATCGTTTCGCTGCTGACGGTCGGCCTGCTCATCATCTTCATCGCCTGTTTCAATTTCGTAAACATCAACATTGCCACCGCGTTTACCCGTGCCCGTGAAATCGGGGTCAGAAAATGCCTGGGAGCCGCCCGGTGGAAACTTTTCGGGCAATTGTGGAGCGAAAGTTTCCTGGTCAGTCTCCTCTCTTTTCTTCTTTCCCTGCTGCTGGTGAACATCCTGCTGCAATCGATCGAAGGCATCCGCAATGCCCAGAACTCGCCTGTGCCCTTGCTGCGCGAGCCCGGCTTCGTAGCGCTGGCGCTGGCCTTGCTGCTGGGTGTGTCGCTGCTGGCCGGCGGCTACCCCTCGTTTGTGATGACAAGATTTAAAGTGGTGGAAAGCCTGAAGGGCAACCTCCGGCCGGGCGGTAAGAACATCCTGCAACGCACCCTTATCGTGATCCAGTTTATGATCGCCTGTATCATGATCAGCTGCACCTTTATCATATACATGCAGTTCAGGTACCTGCAGAACGCCGACCTGGGCATCAACAAAGACCATGTGGTAAGCATCCCGCTCAGCAAGGCGGAAACCGGACGGGAAACGATCCGGCTGCTGCGTAACCGGCTCCTCACCGATCCGCATATCCTCTCG
Organism: Chitinophagaceae bacterium; assembly: GCA_965200945.1. Taxonomy (GTDB): domain Bacteria; phylum Bacteroidota; class Bacteroidia; order Chitinophagales; family Chitinophagaceae; genus JADCRZ01. The sequence goes on along the minus strand of OZ241749.1, from coordinate 4,865,693 downwards.
GTCACGGGCAGCAACATCAACATCGGCCGCGGAGTAGATCACCGGACCATCAAATCAAGTATGGGGTTCGATTTCAAAGGAAAACAGATCAGCACCAACCTGGCTACGATCGACTACGACTACCTGAAAACATTCGGACTGCAGACAAAAGAAGGCCGTGATTTCGACCGCTCGTTCCCCGTCGATACAGCCAACAGGGTGCTGATCTCCGAAAGCATGGCCCGGCAGTTCGGTGAAAAGAACCTGGTGGGTACACGGATATCGGGCGACAGCGCAAACAGCGGCTGGGAGGTGATCGGCATCTTCCCCGATTTTCACCTTTATTCGATGGCAGAGAAAATAGAGCCGCTGATGCTGAACCTCGATCAGCATGCCCCGGTTGCCTACTGCTTTATCAAGGTCACGCCCCGGAACCTGCCGGCCACCATGGCTACCATAAAAAAAGAAATGGCCCTGCTGGAGCCTGGCCAGGATTTCAAGGGAACATTCGTGGATGAGAATGTGCAGGGCTGGTACCAGACAGAAAAGGTGATGTCGGTCCTGTTCAGCATTGCTGCTGTGGTCGCTGTCTTTTTGTCGTGCTCGGGGCTGCTGGCCATGGTGCTGCTGGTGATCCAGCAGCGGGTGAAAGAGATCGGGGTCAGAAAGGTGCTGGGCGCCAGCGTGAACAATATTTCCCTGCTCATCGCAAAGAACTTTCTTTTCCTCGTGCTGCTGGCGGTGGTGATCGCCACGCCCATTGCGTGGCTCTTGATGGGTGAATGGCTGAAAAGCTTTCCCTACCGCATCGGCCTGAATCCGGGTGTCTTTGTGCTGGTAGGGCTGACGGCCCTGGTCATTGCGGCGCTAACGATCTGTATCAATACGATCCGCGCCGCACAACAGAACCCGATTAAAAGCCTGCGCACGGAGTAAGGGCTCCATGCGACAGGAGTTTAATTCAGTTCGGGACCAGGCAGGTCCATGTTGTGCATTACCCTGATGAGCCAGCTGTCTTCCACGGGTGTGGTGAAATGACAACAAGTATTCAGGTTGCGCTTGTAAATAAAAAAGCATGTGAGATCGGGCGAAGCCAGATCAGGGTAGTGATACGGTAGGGAACAATTAGAACTATGGCTCTTGTTACGAGGGTTCGTAGTGCAGGAACAATACGCCGGTATCATATTTCCTGACATCCACCAGCCGAAATTTCGTGTAGCCATCACCTTCAGGGAACAGCAGTTTGCCGCCACCAACGGTCGTCGGACAGATCTGCAGATGGAAGCTGTCTACCAGTCCGGCTTTCAGGAGGGATTGCGCCAGCGAGATGCTGCCCCACAGGACCATGTTCTTTCCTTCGGTCTGCTTCAGCTTCCGCACTTCTTCCACCGCATCGCCGGCAATGATCTGTGCATCGGGCCACTTGCCCCAGGGAGCCTGCTGCAGGGTATTGGAGAACACGATCCGGTGGGTGCTGTTGAGCTTGCCGGCAATGATCTCCTTGTCTGTGGTGGCGGTGGGCCAGAATTCCGCAAAAAGATCGTAGGTGTTCCGTCCGAGCAGGATGGTATCGATGGACTCCATAAATTTCAGCTGGTCCTCATCCGAGTACCGGTTGGCTTCCGTGGCCGGGAAAAAGTCCAGCTTCCCGTTTTTATCTTCTGCAAATCCATCGAGCGAGATCCATTCTTCCACAATAAGTTTTCGCATGGTATTCAGCTTTGATATCTGTAAAGATGAGTCAGCTTTCAGCGCCTGTTCTTACTCCACCACAAGCTTGCCTTTGCCGTCGATATTGGTTCTCCTGTCAAACACAAAATCCCAGTAATTGGCTTCTCCTTTGCCGCCTTTCACGGGTTGCGTGGTACGGCCGTATTCTACGCCTTCAGCATTCAGCACTTTTATGGTGATATGCTGGTCAAGGTCTTTGTCAAAGATCAGGTAGGCGGTTACAATATTGTCGGTCGTGGAGTCTGTGCCGTGATAGGTTATTTTTCCCGTTCTCAATCCGGCAGCCTTCAGCGCACCGGATACCACAACCTCGTTTGAGAAAGACTTGTCCACTCCATTTGAAAGTCCCTGCGCAAATTCGGACCCGGTTTTTGCCACTACTTCGCCGGTTTTGTTCACAGCTCCTTTCGCTTTGTCTTTTGCCCAGTTACAGGAGAGCAGGCCCAGACCCAAAAAGATGATCATGTATCTCATATGGAAGAAAAAGTTGTTTGATCGGGAATAGCTTCAGATCAAACAAATATACTGCATCGTTCTTTTTGAGGCAAGGGCAGAAAGCCGCTGTGCAGCTAAAAACAGGTCCTGTATATCCAACTCTTACTTCCTGGCTACCTCTGCCTTCTCTCCATACACCGCGATCCGGTGCGTCCGCAGCAAATAGGGCTGCGTGCTTAGATCGCCGGCGGCCTGGAAAGAGATCACCGTAGACGCCTGCTTCGGCATGTGGCAGTCGATGCAGTTGTTCGTGATGGCATTGCCCAGGGCGGCGGCTTTGGGGCAATCGATGTGATCAGCATGCTGGTGACAGCTCAGACACTGTTTTGAGTAGGAAGCCATATCATCCGGACCAGACCCATGGGGGTTATGACAGGTACTGCACTCGAGGGTGTTACTTTTGAGGAAGCACCGGCTGGATGCCAGCAGCTGCATCTGCTTGCCATGCACGTCGGGCGGCAGGGCGCCGCCGGAAGAAAATTCGGGGTAATAAAAGCGTGAGAGCGTGTCGCCGGGCCTGAATTCGAAGGTAGACTGCTGCGTGGCCAGGTCGTTCCCCGAATGGCAGACGGCGCAGGCATCCAGCTTTTGCTGTCGCGTCAGGGATTTCCAGGAAATCAGGTGCCTGCTCTCTTTCGCGCCGGGATGCTCCGTCTGGAAAGCCACATGATCCGCTGCCGGACCGTGACACCGCTCGCAGTCGATGCCGTATACGATGGATTTTGGCTCGAGGCTTCTTGCCTGCGAGATGCTCTCTGCCTGCCCTGCCGCTTCAGCAATGTATGAGCTGTGACATTCGAAGCAGCGCCTGATGATGAGCCGGCTGAAATTGGCCTGGTGCGCGGGAAAGCCCGGACTGTTTGCCCAGCCCTGTATTCCGCGGAAATAGGAAAGCGGCAGCTGGTAGAGCCGGTCGTTCTGCCAGTAGCCGAAACTGAAGGCTTTCTCTCCCGAACCAAAAGCCAGCTCGAAGCGCCCCGCCAAAGTTTCCTTTCCATCCACATACGCCACCTGGAAAACACCGCTGTCGCGCTTTTCCACGGCTACGGTCATGCGGTCGTTGAACGTAAAACCATGAGAGGGCGGCTGGATGCTGTCGGGCAGCCCGTTGAGCGGACGCGATGTATGAAAATGAGACGTGTGCTTATAAGCTCCTGCAATGGCTTTGTGACAGGCCCCGCAACTGGCTGAACCGGCGTAGGCCGCACCCCTTACATCATTTGCTTCCGGCTGCGCGGAATTGATGCACCGGGAAAACAGGAAGACCATTCCGGCGATGAGGGTGATGGTCAGCAAACATTTTTTCAGCTTCATGCAGAGAAAGATAGGCTATTCCCAAACGCAGGTGACAACCGACTTGTTGCCCAGCTGCACCTCTGCCTGCCGGCCTTTCCATCCGATCGCGAATGTCTGCGGTGTGTCACTGTCGTTCACCACAACAAGCACCTTCTTTCCGTCCGGCGTTTTAAATGCAACGTTCGGCAGCATGCTGGCTGCAGACGAAGCGATCCTTACGGAACCCGGCCGTACAAATTTGGATGCGTGCGCCATGGCGTAATAGGCCAGGTTGCGGCTTACCTGGCTGCCGTCGATGGTAACGGCGCCCTGGCACATGCTGCATCCACCCCGGTCGGTATACGGTTTGTTCTGCGGATCGGCCGCCAGGTTCCATTCCAGCACATTGCGGCACCAGTTGCGCGTGGCGCCTACGATGAGCCTTCTCACGGGCGAGGCTATGCGCAGCGTGGGATTGCCGTTGTCCTGCACCACCATCTGCTCGGTGAAATACAGGTTTTTATCCGGATGTGCGTTGTGCACGCTTGTGAGCGTATCTAAGCTGCCTCCATAGTCGTGAAAGGCCGATCCGTCCACCCACTGCTTCGCCTCCGGGTCGTTGAGCACCGAAAGCGCATACTCGGGGCGGTCGGGATTGTGATCGTAGATGATGATCTTTGTTTTCAGTCCGGCGGTTTTGAAAGCAGGCCCGAGGTGCTTCTTGATAAAGGCAGCTTCCGCTGCCGCGGGCAGCAGCAGGCTCGGATTGTTGCCGGGATGCAGCGGTTCGTTCTGCACCGTAACAGCGTCGATCGTGATGCCCAGCTTTTTCATCTCGGTGATATAGCGTACGAAATATTTTGCATAGGCATCGTAGCAGTCTGGTTTCAATTCTCCGCCGCGCGTATCGTGGTTTGTCTTCATCCAGGTGGGCGGCGACCAGGGAGACCCGAGTATCTTGATGGAAGGAGCGATCTGCAGTATCTCTTTCATGACCGGAATCACATCCACCGTATCGGGGCCCAGGTTGAAGCGGTTCATCTGCGGATCGGTCTCCCCTTCCGGCAGGTCATCGTAGGAAAATATTTTTTCATTCAGGTCGGAGGCGCCGATGCTCAGGCGCAGGTAGCTGATGCCGATGTTGTTGCCATCCGTTGCAAAAAGCTCTTTCAGCAGCGCAGCCCGGCTTTGTGGATCCATCCGCACGATATGCATGGCGCTTCCGCCGGTAAGCGCAAAACCAAAGCCGTCGATCGACTGGTACCGCTGGTCTTCATCGACGGTGATCAGCGGCTGCTGACCAGTCACCTTATCAAAAACAAGCCCCTGTTTCTGCTGCTGAAAAAGCACCGACCTGTCCGAGTTGGTCAGCCAGATCATGCCGTTCTTTTGTGCAGAGGCAGGCTGAAGGCTCACAACCAGGGAAAATATAAAGAGAGTCCATGAGAGGCGCCGGCTGGTCATCAGTTCACGATTAAGGTGGTGATGGAATGCGGCTGGCTGGTGGTTTGCACCGCCTTGCTGCCAACCAGCAGGTGATAGTCTGTTTGCGTGCCGGAGATGTTCAGTACTACCACGGCGATGCTGCCATCGGGATTCCGGAAGGCAGTCGTTTGCAGCTGTGCCCTGCTGGAGGAAGCGCTGATGCGCTGTGCGCCGGGTTTTATCCATTTGGAGAAATGCCCGATGTAATAGTAGGCATTGGTATAGATGAGCTTGCCTGTTCTGGTATCGGCGTGTACCGGGGCAAAACAGAAATTTCCGACGTGGTTCGGACCGCCCTTTTCATCGAGCAGGATGTTCCAGTCGGTCCACGCGCAGGTGCCGTTGTTGAAATCGTTGATCATGGAGTATCCATAGCGCTCGCCGAGCGACCAGCTCATCACGCTGTCGAGATTGAATTTCTCCTGGCAGCCTTCGGTGAAGATGAGGCTCTTGTCGGGGAAAGATTTCGATACCAGTCCTTCGTTCTGGAACTGCATGGGGCCGCCGGTCCAGGTTTCATACCAGTGGTAGCCGATGCCCCATACGTACTGCGCGGCGGCAGCATCGTTGAGGATCACGCTGGCGCGCTGGTACATGAGGTCGCGGTTGTGGTCCCAGGCGATCAGCTTCTTGCTGTTCATCCCTTCTTTTTTGAGCGTGGGCCCGAGGTAGTTCTTGATAAAGTCGCGTTCTTCTTCCGCGGTGTAAATGCAGGATTCCCATTTCTGCCGGGCCATGGGTTCGTTCTGCACCGAAAGGCCCCATACCGGCATGCCTTTGTTTTCATATGTTTTGATGAATTTCACGTAATAGTTCGCCCAGGCCTGTTTGTAGGCGTCGGCCAGTGTACCGCCGTGCAGCATGTCGTTGTTGGTTTTCATCCAGGCGGGCGGGCTCCAGGGAGTAACGTACAGGGTAAGCTTGCCACCGGCAGAAGCCATGGCCTGTTTGATGAGCGGGATCTTGTATTGCTCGTCGTGCTTGACATCAAAGGTCTTCAGCTCTTTGTCGTTATCGGACACATAGGTGTAGGTATCGCTCGAGAAATCGCAGCTGTTGATATTGGTTCTGGCAAGCGTATAGCCGATGCCTTTTTCCGCATCGTAGTAGGCAGAAAGTAGCTCCTGCTGCTGTGCGGCGGGCAGTTTTGCAAACGTTTCCGCAGCTGCATCCGTAAGCGCCCCGCCGATGCCAAGCATCGTTTGAAATCTTCTTGCCGGGTCTATCAGCACAAAGGGCTCTGTTTCCGCCGGCTGGCGGTAATTTTCCAACTGCATGGCAGCCTCTTTCGCCATCCGGTTTTCCGATTGCCGGCTGGTGACGTATGGTGTAACGGTTTTGAATTGTGCTACGGCGGTTGTTAGAAGCGGCAGGGAAGATATAAGAAAGAATATTCTTTTCATGAGAGCAGACGGAAGATTTTTTAATGAGTGGGTGATTTCTTGTTCTTCGGCCAGGCGTTGCTGTTATGGGTAGGGGTGGGTTCAGATTACACTTTCAAATATTCTGATCTTATTCACCTTCCGGCATATAGGCAAAGAAAAGCTGCCATGTGGAAACATGGCAACTGATTGCTTGTGTACACCTTGCTTTGATAAACAAGTCCCGTAGAGACGCGATTCCTCACGTCTCCGAATTTTAAGGATGCTGAGCCAGAGAAACCCTCTACCAGCTCGGGTTCTGTTTCAATTTCGTGTTGTTCAGCTCGCTCTGGGGGATCGGGAACAATTCGTGGCGGCCGGCCACGAAACCCCTGGAAGCAAGCACGGTGGCGGCTTTGCCCCAGCGTACCAGGTCGGGCCAGCGCTGGCCTTCACCGGCGAATTCGAGCCTTCTTTCTTTTTCCAGGTTATCCTGGGTAAGGGCTATGGCGGGTAAGCCAACCCGGGCTCTCACCGCATTGAACAGCGTGTAGGCACGGCTGCCTGCACCTGCGGCGGCGCCGGCATTCAACAATGCCTCGGCTTCCATCAGGTAGGTATCTGCAAGACGGATCTCGTATTCATCTTGCCCGAAGTTCAGCTCGGGCGTGGTAGCGGCCTTGTTGGCCACCCGGCCGATGAACTTGCCCAGGAAATAGCCGGTATTATTATAACCAGGCGTATAGTTGGCCACGCCGGCAGTTTTCAGGCTGTCGAGGTTGGCGACGGTTGCCTGGTTGCGCGGATCGTTGCGGATAAGGTTGTAAAAATCTTTTGTGAACACCAGGAAGCTGTAACCCGAGAAATAATCCGGTGCAGCCGTATTCAGTTGTGAGTAACCGCGCGGACCGGTCGTGATGCACAGCAGGTTGCCCTCGCTCGCGCCGGCATCGCCCCAGCCGCCGTTCGACAGCGAGCTGTGTACAAACTCGATGACCGACTCGGTGTTGAACTTGTTGGTAACCTTCCACAGGTCGGCAAAGTTGGCCGCCAGTTTATATCCATATGTTGAAGCAGAAACACCGGGCGCCATTCCGTTCACCACGGCGAACTGGTCGGCTGCTGCCTGCCACTTCTTTTCATACAACAACACCTTTCCCAGCAACGCCTGCGCACTTCCTTTTGTAAGGCGGCCGCCTTCCGTAGCGGCAGGAACGGTTACCGGCAGGTTGGGCAGCGCATCGTTCAGGTCCTTTTCCACATACGTATAGATCTTGTCGGGCGTGGTCTGCTCGATGTTGTAGAGGTCTTTCGGATCGATCGTGCCTTCGATCAGCGGGATGTTCCTGAAGAAGGTGACCAGGTCGAAATAGAACGCGGCGCGCATGGTCTTTACCTCTGCCACGTACCGCGCTTTCTTGGCCGCATCCATCGTAATGCCGTCGATCTTCGACAGGAAAACATTGGCGCGGTAGATGCCCGAATAGCCCCTGTTCCAGAGATAGCCCTGCGGGCCGGTGCTGGCATTCAGGGTATAGGTCTGCATCACCTGCAGGTCGTTGATATCGGTGGGTCCGCCGCCGCCGGCCAGCTGGTCATCACCAGCCACATCCATGATGGCCGCCTTGTCGTACAATCCGCCGGCCTGGAAAGCAAACCGGTCATATACAGACACCAGCGCCGAAAAGGCGTCCGTTTCCGTTTTGTAATAATTATCCAGCGTGACCCGCTCCTGCGGATTTACATTCAGCTCTTTTTTGCAACCATCCAGCACCTGCATGCAGAGCACGACCGCAACCAGGCATAAAATTCTATTTTTCATATAACCTTGTTTTACATTGTTTATCAAAACCCGATGTTGATACCACCCAAAAATGAGCGGGCCGGTACGTAGAAGCCACGGTCGATACCGAACTGAGCGCCACCACCCGAGTCAGGACTTACCCCGATCTCCGGATCGTAGCCGCTGTATTTGCTTATCGTCAGCAGGTTCTCTGCCAGCACATAAAAGCGAAGCCGCTGCATACCCCATCTGCCGATCAGCTTTTTGGGCAGTGAATAACCTACCTGCATCGTTCTCAGCTTGAAGAAATTACCGCTTTCCAGGTACAGGTTGGTGAACTTGGAATAGTTGCCGTTTGGATCTCCGTTCACGATCCTGGGCAGGGTGGCACCTGTGTTGGCCGGCGTCCAGGCATTCAGGTACCGGGTCTGGTAATTGGCTGCCGCTATATCAAGCCTTCTCAATCCCTGGAAGATCTGGTTGCCGCCCGAGCCGCTTCCGAATACCACAAAGTCGAAGTTCTTGTAACCTGCGTTCAGCGTCAATCCATAGCTCACGGTCGGGTTCGGATTGCCGAGATAGGTGCGGTCGTCGGGATTGATGATGTTGTCATTTTTCAGGTTCGCAAACTTGAAATCGCCCGGTTTGGCGGTCGGCTGCAGCTTGGTGGTCTTGTCGGCCCCCAGATAGTTGTCGATCTCGGCCTGCGTCTGGAAAATGCCCAGCACCTGGTATCCGAAATACCGCTGGTACGCTTCGCCCAGCTGGGTACGCGTGATGTTGCCCATGTTCTGGAAAGTGGCGCTGTTGTCTTCCAGGAAGGTCTGTCCGGGGATCAGTTTGGTGACCCGGTTCCTGTAGAAAGATACGTTCCCGTTTATGCCGAGGTTTACCTGTCCGACAGTTTTTTTGTACCCCAGCTCAATCTCAAGCCCTTTATTTTCGATGTCGGCGATGTTCTGCGCAAAGCTTCCGTAGCCGGCATACCCCGGGATCGGCGGATTCTGGAGGATACCGGTGGTCTTCTTGTTATATACGTCTACTGTGAGATACAGGCTGTTGAAGAGAAAGGCATCGATACCCACGTCTGCCTGGGCGGTCTGTTCCCATTTCAGGTCGGGGTTGGCCGGGGCGGCCGGACTGTACCCGATATACACTGTTTCGGTTGTTCCGAAGGTGTAGTTGCGCTGGCCGCCGGCGGCTACCAGTGGCACGTAGGAGAAGTCGCCGATGCCGTCGTTGCCCGTTACGCCATAGCTGGCGCGGATCTTCAGGCTGGTGAGCACATCGCCTTTCGGGAAGAAGTTTTCCAGGGTAGGTACCCAGCCTACAGACACGGACGGAAAGTACCCGAACTTGTTGTTGGACCCGAAGCGGGAAGACCCGTCGCGGCGGATCAGGGCGCTGAGCAGGTATTTGTCCTCGTAATTATACTGCAGACGTGAGAACAGGGAATTAATGCGGTGATCGGTGCCGTCTGATCCGCTGCTGTTCTGCCGGTTGGCCGGCAGGGCATTGAACCGGAAGGAGGCTTCATCGAAGGTCGTCGCCGGAATGTTCAGGTAGGAGACTGTTGCACCCCTCGCATTGTTGTCCTTGTATTCACCCATACCGGCCAGCAGGTTGAAACTGTGCCCGCTGAAAGCGCGGCTGTAGGAGACGGTGTTTTCCACGTTCCAGTTAACCAGGTAGTTTTCTGCGCGGGTAAGGCTCGACTGATTGATGGAAGTGGCGGTATTATAAAAGGCTACCGGCGTAAAATTTTCGCTTCCGTAAAAAGAGAGTTTGGTGCCCAGCGACGAATGGATCACGAGGCCTTTGATGGGTGTGAGATCGAGGTAGGCATTGCCTACAATGTTGTGATCCCATCCGTAGTTGCCGAGCCGGTTCTGGATGGCGGCCAGCGGATTTTTCATTTCCTGCAGCACGTAGGGCGAGACGCCGAACAGGCGGCCGGTTCCGCGCTGGCGGGTGGCGGCAGCCAGGTTGGTGGCGCTCGCGGGCACATAAGCGGCCTGCGCTGCCGGATCGGTGATGATGGCGGGCGTGGTAGGGTCGAGGTTGAGCGCCGAGGAGATGACGCCGCCGAATTCGCGGTTCACCTCACCGATGCCACTGTTCTTTGACGTGCTGTAGCCCAGGTTTTCTCCGAAGCTGATCCACTTGGCCGGCTTGAAGTTGGTATTGATGCGGAAGTTGAGCCTTTTCCAGTTGGAAACATCAGTGGCCACCACACCGTCGATGTCGTTATAGCCGAAGGAAGTGAAATAGGTGGCTTTCTCATTGCCGCCGCTCACGCTGAACTCATGGTTCTGCTTGGGGGCATGGTAATTAAATATCTCCTTCTGCCAGTCGGTTCCCTTGCCCAGCGAGGCGGGGCCGGTAAAGGCAGGTGCGCTGCCGGCAGCTACCAGCGCCTGGTTGCGCAGGGTGGCGTATTGAGATGCATCCAGCAGGTCGAGCTTTTTGCTGGGTGACTGGATACCATAGAAACCGGAATAATTGATGCGGAGGGTACCGCTCTTGCCTTTTTTGGTGGTCACGAGAATGACCCCGGCTGCGGCGCGCGTACCGTAGATGGCCGCTGAAGCGCCGTCTTTCAGCACTTCTATGGATTCAATATCGTCCTGGTTCAGGTAGCCGATTCCGCCGTTGTCTATCACGACACCGTCGATGACCCAGAGCGGTTCGTTCTTTCCATTTCCAAAAGAGGTGAACCCGCGAAGGCGGACGGTGGAAGAAGCCCCCGGCTGACCGGAAGCGCTGGAGATGGTAAGTCCGGATGTTCGTCCCTGCAGGGCCTGCTCCACGCGTACAACGGGCTGGTTGTCGAGGTCGGAAGCCCGCACGCTGGAAATGGCGCCGGTGACCACACTCTTTTTCTGCGTTCCATATCCTACCACCACCACATCACTCAGGCTGTTGGCCGATGTGTTCAGGGTAATAGAAGCCGTTGAACCGGTAATGGGAAACTCGGAGTTGTCCATGCCCACATAACTTACTACCAGGGTATTGGCATTTGTGGGAACGCTGATGGAGAAATTGCCGGCAGCGTCTGTAGTGGCAGCGCTACGGCCTCCTTTTGCCCGAATCGTAGCGCCGAAGAGGGGTTCTCCTGTCTGGCTGCTTACTTTTCCGGTTATCACCCGGTTTTGGGCCATGGCAGGAAAGAGTAAAACCTGGCCCAACATACATAATAGAAAAAATGCTAGAATTCTACATTTCATACACAAGCTTTTGTTAATAAAAAAAGTAAAAGTAATGGAACTACACGCTGCGACCGCAAATACCACCCCATCATCACCCCATCAAAAAGCCTGTAACCGGCTCTTTTTGCCCGTTTTCGCCCCCTGAATACCACATCATTCAGAAAAACTTGTCTGGAGGTAAAGAGGGTGCGCGTGGATTTTCCCACGGGAATAAAAAATTATTAACTTGCCTGTTTGATTGCGAAAATGAAGTTCTTGCTTGCTTTTTTCTGCCTCTTTTGGGTATGCACAGCACCCTGCCAGAATACCATTGCCCTTCCGGCTATTATAAATTATCCGAAGGCGGTGTATAATTCCGGTACCCAGATCCACGATATCAAACAGGATAAGCAGGGGATCCTTTATTTTGCCAACAATGAAGGACTTCTTTCTTTCGATGGCAGCAGCTGGCGTATCTATTCTCTTCCAAACGAAACAAAGATCATGTCGCTGGCCGTGGGCAAAGACGGGCGTATATACGTGGGCTCACAACATGAGATCGGCTTTTTTGCCCCCGGCATGAACGGGCGGCTTGAATACACTTCCCTCACTTACCTGATCCCCAGAACACAGCTTGACTTTGCCGAGGTCTGGAACATCATTCCCGTGGGTGACCAGCTCTTTTTCAGGTCGAACCGGAAAATATTCCAGTACGATGCAGGCAGGATCACTGTGTACGGCAGCATAGACTGGAACTTCATGGGGTACAGCAACGGCCTCCTGATCGCGCATGACTTTAAAGCCGGACTGGTGTATTTTAAGGAAGGTCATTGGATCCCTGCAGCCGGTGGCCCCATTCCCGGCAATGCCCGCATTACCTCGGTCGTTGCTCTGAACGGTGACAGCACCCTGATCACCACCTTAAAAAACGGACTGTTCATTCTTTCGAAAGATCAGATCGTTCCGTTCAACTCGCCGGATGTGAAAGCTATCTGCAGCAAGAACGTATATGTCTCGGCTGCCATCGGCAAAGACAGGTTCGCCCTCGGAACCAATTTCGGAGGCTGTTACGTGATCAACCAGAAGGGCGAACTGATCCAGCGCCTGTCGAAACAGGACGGTATCCAGAACAACAATATCCTGTCGCTTTTCCTCGACAGGGACCGCAACCTGTGGCTTGGGCTCGACAACGGCATCGATTTTATCGCCTGGAACAACCCCATCAGGCATATCTTTCCCGACAACCAGGAACACAGCGCAGGCTATACCTCGCTTATCTATCAAAACGCCCTCTATCTCGGCACTTCGAACGGACTTTACAAGGCGCCGATGACGCCGCAGAAAGACCTGGGCTATATAAAAACCGATTTTCAGCTGATCCCCAACAGCAAGGGGCAGGTCTGGAACCTGTCGGAAGTGAACGGGCAGCTGCTCATGGGCCACAATGAAGGCGCTTTTGTGATACAGAACGACCGGGCTGTCTCCCTCGACACCACGTCCGGGTTCTGGAGCTTTCAGCCGCTGGAGACCATCGCCCCTTCCCCGGTGATGGTTTCGGGCACGTATAACGGCGTCAACTTCTACAATTTCGAAAATGGCCGGTTCGTGAACCGGAACGTCCATTCCCATTTTGAATCGGCCCTGTTCCTCAACATAGACAACGGAATCATCTGGGTCATCCATCCTTATCACGGCTTGTACAAGGTCAGCTTCAACAACCAGAAACCGGTTTATTCCATTTATAACGACAAAGGCAACATCCTATCAAAGAACAGGAACTACCTGTTCAAGGTAAAGAACCGGCTGGTGATCACGAACGACAAAGGCATTTTCGAGTACGACAACCGCAAAGAGGTCTTTGAGCCATCCGGCTTCTTTAACGCGATCTTCGGACACAACGCCGTGCAGTACATGAAGGAGGACGAAGCCGGCAACCTCTGGTTTGTACAGGCCAAGAAGCTGGGCGTGGTCGATTTTTCGCAGCAGTCGCCCAGGATCATCTACCTGCCCGAGCTGGACAACAAGGTAATGGCGGGCAACCACGAATGGATCTACCCTTACAATGAGAACAATGTTTTTGTGGCGGGGGAAGAAGGCTTTTACCTGATCAATTTCGAGAACTATAAAAAGCTGAAAGACAATACTTCGGTGCTGATCCGCAATGTAAGGTCGGTGGGCAAGTCGGACAGTGTTTATTTCGACGGGTACTTCGCCGGTAACAGCGGGAGCCAGACCCATGTCAATAAAATGGCCGACAGGATCGGCTACGAGTCCAACTCGCTGCATTTCGAGTATTCATGCCCGGTATACAGCCAGCAATCGACGGTGGAATACAGCTATTACCTGGAAGGGTTCGATAGGGACTGGTCGGCCTGGATAAAGAAAAATGAGAAAGACTACACCAACCTGCCACCGGGTACTTATACTTTCCAGGTGAAAGCGCGGCGGCATGCGCAGACCTCTTCGGTGGTCAGCAGTTACCGGTTCATCATATTACCTCCCTGGTACCGGACCTTCTGGGCTTACGGACTGGCCATCCTGCTGGTGCTGGTGACCATTTATCTTGTCTCGAAGTGGCAGAAGCGGAAATTTTTGCAGCAGCAGCAAAAGCACCTGGAAGAGCAAAAGAGGATCCTGTACCTGCATCAGTTGGAAATGGAAAGAAGGGAGGGTGAGATCATACGGCTGAAGAACGAAAAGCTGGTGAACGAGATCCACCACAAAAATTCAGAGCTGGCCTCCACCGCCATGAACCTGGTGCAGAAAGGCGAGATGCTGACAAAGATCAAAGACGAGGTGATCAGGATGAAGAATACGGCGGAGAAAGGGCATACCCAGGAAGATTACAAAAGGATCATCCGGATGCTGGAGGAGAACAAAGCGACGAAGGACTGGGACCAGTTTGCCCAGCATTTCGACAGCGTGTACAGCGATTTTCTGGCGGCCCTGCAGGAGCAATACCCAAACCTGACGGCCGGAGAATCGAAACTATGTGCCTATTTGCGGCTCAATCTTACGAGCAAGGAAATTTCACAACTGATGAACATCACGGTAAAAAGCGTGGAACTGAACCGGTACCGGCTCCGGAAAAAGTTGCAGCTGTCTACAGAGGTGAACCTCGCGAATTTTTTATCCACGTTTCACTCTGAAGACAGGAGCAGTGCAGAGAGATGACTGCAGTATAGTGGGAAAGAGCGCTGATAAGCCGGCAGTTCCTGCACCGTTCCTATCGTATTAAAGTGGGGCGGCCTTGTGCCCGCCGCATCCGGAAGAACCGGTCTTCCGGAACCCCGGTTAAACTTTCTTTACGCGGATGGCATGTAGCCCGCGCGGACCTTTTTCTACTTCGAAATTTACGGTATCGCCTTCCTGCACAGGGGTGAGCAGATGAGAGATGTGAACAAAGATGCGCTGGTCTGTCTCTGCATCGTTGATAAAACCAAAGCCTTTGCCATCGGCAAAGTAAGATACCACGCCTGTTCTGTTCGGGTCTTTCGATTTCGGATCCTGCTTGGGTACGCCAACCTGCATTTCTTCGGGTTTGTACTCGCGTCTTCTGGTAGGATCGGGCGGACGGGATGAAATGTTTCCATCTTCATCCAGGTAAGCCATCATGTCATCCAGCGATTTTCCTTTCTGGCCGTTGGCTTTGCGCTCGGCCATCTTTTCGGCTTTCTCGTTTCTTTGCTGAAGCCGTTTTTTTTCTTTTTCTTTTTTAGCGAAACTTTCTCCTGATTTTGCCATAAATTATTTTTTGTGTGTATGATCTTACAAACAACTGAATTTTAAGTGAATAGAATAAAAAATTCCCATGTCGGGGATGCGCTGATCAGTCACGCATTCAGGTACCGGATTGTACCCGGAGGATTCAGGCGCTCTTCTTGCGGATCGAAGTAGAAGCTCCTGCTCTTATAATAAACAAAAAAAACTGATAAGGTTGATATGGATTTCTGCGGCTGCGGGTGCTTTTCAGCCTGCCCGTGTATATACCCACATAACCTACTCTGTTTACCCGTTTATCCGTCCGGTAGTAATTAACAGATGTAAGGTACAAATTTCAGCGTTCAGCGCCGTTTATTTCTTGGGTCCGCGATGGAGTGCAGGCCGGGTGCGGATTAAAAATTTCTGTCGAGACCGCTTCTGTCTGCTGCGGGGCAGTTGACCGGCGGAAAAGCGATGCAATGTAGTAAAACTGGCTAAAAAGGCTACAACCCTGCCTGAAAGATACCAGTCGGTCGCATGGATGGCACGCATGCGAAATGCAGGGCAGTCTTCAACCTGCTTCCCTTGTTCTTGAGGCACAAAAACAAATGTACCTGAACCTTATTGTTCCCTCTTTGAATGGCGACTGCTTTATACCATGGCGACCACTGCCGGCGGCTTGGGTTTCGACTTGTGCAGGTAGGCGTTCGGATTGTGTTCCAGCGCGCCTTCCGGCAGCCATTGATACCAGAGACCCAGGTCTTTTTTTATGAGATTGACATAGAACTCCGGCAGCCGGGTGCTTTCCCCTTCGAAATATTGACGGAACGACTTGTCTTCGGTGAGGTGTTTGCGGATGGTTTTGAAAAAGCGGATGCGGCCATGGCCTTCCGAAGAGACGGCGCGCATCACGTTCATCCACTTCGCGGTCGAGTTGTTGGTGGCCATGAAACGCCGGTAGATGGCTTTCTTTGAAAAAGTGTATTCCGTAAGGTCGATCACCTTGTCGTAGAACTCGATCCATTCGTAGTTCTTCGGCTTCAGGTTCATGGCGAGGTGGTTGTTGAGGAAATGGAAAGGGAAAGGCAGCACGCGTCCTTCACGCTGGTACTCCAGGTTCAGGGGCGCCGCTTCGCCGAATGCACTGAGCAGGGAATACCCCGGGAAAGCAGCCGGCGACCGGTCCACAAACCGCTTGGTGAGCTCAAATGGTTCGTCGCCTTCGTCGCTGTCGAGCCCCAGCACAAAATTGGTCTGCAGGTAGGGCACATATTTGAACATCATGTTCACATGTTCGGAGATCTGACCGAGCTTTTGTTCTCCGCTGATGCGGGAGGTGCGCGATTTGTTTCCAAGTTCGTACCACGATTCGATGCCGGGCAGCAGCGCGATAAAGCCGTTTTCCTTCAGCACCTTGAGATGTTCTTCGGTGAGGATAGACAAGCTGCTTTCGGCAATAAAACGGAAATTCTTGGAAGGCACGGCGGATGCGATGGCTTCCATGTTCTCTTCGAACTTGATGCCGAAGTTGGGATCGTGCCAGCCTACCATCGGATTGGCAAATTTGGTCTGCAGAAAGCGCAGGTCGTCTCTGAGCAGGTCGAAGCTGAGGGCCTGGTAAGGCACCGTGGAATCTATGCAGAATGAACAGGTGTAAGGGCATCCCATGCTGCCGATCATGGGGACCATCTTCAGG
This sequence comes from Chitinophagaceae bacterium, assembly GCA_965200945.1. Classification (GTDB taxonomy): domain Bacteria; phylum Bacteroidota; class Bacteroidia; order Chitinophagales; family Chitinophagaceae; genus JADCRZ01. The sequence goes on along the minus strand of OZ241749.1, from coordinate 4,848,998 downwards.
AAAGGAGCTTTTTTCAGGGTCGGCTCAATGAATTTCCAGCGTTCGGCTATGCCTGGCAGTTGGGCCGGCTGCTTGCTGGCGGCCAGATGAACGCCTTCCGGGCGGTGCGGCGTACATTCGGCCACCACCTGCGCGATCAGTGATTTGTTTGTAAAACCCATCACGTAGTCGAAATACCGGACGGCATCGTCGGGATAGCAGCGGGCGTGCGGCCCGCCCAGCACCGTTACGGCGCCTTTGCTGCGGAAAAAATTACTGAGTGAATACGCTAGCAGGGCGCTCTGGGTAAAAGCGCTGATGAATACCATGTCGAACTGATTCCAGTGCTGACCGGCGAGATCTTCGCGGCCGGTATAGCAGATCATGGTAACGTTGTGCCCATCCTGCTCGCACCAGGTAGAGATCACCTGCGGCATGATGCTGGCAAGGTTCGCGTACATGATCTTTGCCCATAAGGTATTGGTCGGGCCTTTGCTGACAAGATCGATGACTGCTATATTCAGTTTTTTCATATCAAAGCGATTCATTTATTTCCAACATGAGGGTTACGGTCTTATCCGTGCGCCTGCTCTTTTTGCTGTCCATCAGTTCAGGTACGGAAAGTGTCAGCCTGGCATCCGGCATTGCCAGCGTTTCCATATGGTCGGCCCTTTTGCCTTCGCTTCCAGATGTTAACTGCAGCCGGACAGAGATAAGTCATTGCGACTGGTTTCTGTTGCCATCTTGCCGCGTATGCAGCGCTCACAGGTGGCAGTGAAAAAGTTATAACAGGGCAGGAGGATACGAATTTTGACCGGACGAGTTCAATGTATGGAAAAAAAGCGGTGGAACGGGAGAAACAGCCAATAATTTAGAGATAATTGTGACAATAAGGTAAAACAAGAGCAATTCATGGCCGGACAGGTCATTGTTCTTCTGCCCGCTGCTTTTCGATCTGCAGGATGTTGTTCTGGATGTCTTTCATGATCAGCCTGGCCCATAAGCCGGCATAGAAGTTAAAGGTAGTGGTGATTTTGAAATGACTGTACAAATGGAGCCTGTATGTGCTGCCGGTCAGTCTTTCCAGTTCGTAGGTCCCGTTCAATACATCGAAGTACTGGCCGCCGATCACAACGTGTTTGTCCATGGTGGTAGAAGGGATCTCGTATGGATAGGCTTTGATGGAGAACACCATTTTCCGCTGATGTATGTACCCGGAAACCGTTTCATGGAAAACGAGTCCTTTGGTGAAGATGGCTTCCCTGGATGCACCCACGCTCTGGTAGTTGAGCACTGCCTTTACCGGCCGCGGAAACCCCAGGAAGCTGGTCAGCCAGCCCTTGTCCTGCTCCGCTTTTATCTCCCTCACGTTGGTCACATTGTTCCATATCTTCTCCGCCGTTGCATTGATGTCGATCGATGTACAGGCCTCATAGGTGCCGGGGATGACGCCGATCATTCTTTCCACCGGTGACATCAGCAGGGGAAGCAGCATGAAGGCCGAGATAGTGAGGTTACCGTCTTTTTTCCTCCGCTTAAGATAGCCTCCGATAAACCCGCCCAGGGAGGCCGCCAGCAGAAAAAAAGGCAGCACCATCAACCAGCAGCCCCAGCCCTCCCAGGAGACCAGAAGTGTGATCACAAAAAAGATCATGATAGGTACCCAGGGAGCAAAAAACTGGTACGACAAGCTTTTTACTTTTTCTTCGGCCGACAAATAGACTGTCAGCGCCCCTACAATGGTAGGCAGGCAGCACAGGAACGAGATGGACATGACCCAGAAAAGCTGGTTCCAGGCTTCCACCCCGAAAATAAACCTTAACGCGATCGCATACAGCACAGGGATGCCGATTGCGATGGTTGTTCTTAACACGGATGATCTGCGCATGAAAGGGGTTAAAAAGGGTGCCGGAGATGGCGGAGCTCACCAGACATCTCCTGTTCAAACATTACCGGTGTCAAGATACAAACAATAAAGTCAATCCGGAAAGTCCAGGTTTCCTGTAAAAGCCAGGTGTGCCACCACTGCAATAGATCATTGTTCACCCCAGGCTGCCGTTCTCCCGCATCCCTATCCTTTGCATTTTTGCACAGGCGCCATTGCATGCCTGCAACCACACGTTGCGGCACGATTGTACGCGCGAAGATTCCCGGAGATGGAACGGGACTGCTATTACGCAGGGCAGGCTGCATGCCCTGCCGCGTTTCATCATAGAATAAAGACATGCCCCGGTTTCAACCGGGGCATGTCTGGGCGACAAATGAACAGCAGGAAGCCGTCAGACGCTTCCGTTCAGCCAAACGCCTTCACAAATTCAGCAGCGAACTCCTGCAGCGAAACTTTCCCCATTACCGGTGGCCGGTGCAATTCATAATCTTCTTTCATGGCGCCGCTGTGGATGCTGGCGCCGAGGTCGATCGTGTTGGAAACGATCACAGGGGGCATGCCCTTCTGTTCCAGGCTTTCTTTCATTCGCTCATTGCTGAAGGTGATCCATTTCAGCTGCGGCCGGCCGAGGGCGTTGCCGAGGATCGCTGCCACTTCATCGGCCGTATGTTCCGCACTGGCCACATAACGCACAGGTTGGCCGGCTGCCTGCAAGGTCAACTCTTCCGCGGCGGTGGCGGCGATATCCGAGGGGGCTACCATCACCAGTTTGTCGCTGCCTCCGTAGTTGGCGCCCATGATGCCCTGCGTTCTGATCATCTCTATGTAACTGTACAGGTTGTAGTAGAAGTAGCCGGCTCTGAGATGCGTTACCGACACGCCGGGTATTGCGCCGAGCAGTCCTTCCATGTCGTGCGAGCCGAGAATAAAGCCGGTGCCGTGGTCGAGATGGGCGCCCCAGCTGCTGAGATGAACGACGCGGCGAACGCCCGCTTTTGCGATGGCCTGTGCATAGGAACGGCCGATACGCCGGTAATACCCGCGCGGATCGGGCTCTGAAAAATTGGGTGGCACCATCACAAACACGGCATCGGCCCCGTCAAAAACGGATGCCAGAAAGGGCGGGTCTTCCAGGGAACCGATGGCGGCGGCGGCACCCAGCGCTTCAATCTCCGCCTGTTTTTCCGGCTTGCTGCTGATCACAACAACGGCATGTCCCTTTTGAACGAGCTCCATGGTAAGCGGCTTGCCAACATGGCCCAAAGAACCTGTAACGATGATCTTCATAATTTGTATGTATAAGAGACCACAAAGATGGGTTCTCTATCCATTGCAGAAAAGAGCAGGAGAACGGCAAGACCGGGCAAAAAGTCGGAAGTAAGCTTACATGGCTTGCTTGAAGACGGAGGGAGAAAGGCCGGTGCCTTTTTTGAAGAACCGGGCAAAGGTGGAAGGATCCGGGAAATGGAGGATATCAGCGACCTCCGCAATGTTCACCGACGGGTTCTGCAACAGCACCCGGGCTTCCAGCATCACGGCTTCCGCGATCCAGTCGCCGGCAGTTTTCCCCGTTACTTCTTTCACTGTCTCGGTCAGGTGCTTTGGAGTAATAAAAAGGTTACCGGCATAGAAGCCCAGACTTCTTTCCGATTTATAATGGGTGTTCACCAGCGTCTTGAACTTCGCCGCCAGCAGCTGGCTCCGCGTCTGCAGCGAGCTTGCGATGCTGTGTTGCTGGTTGTACAGGGAGGCCATTTCATACAACAGGCTGTTGATGAGGTTTTTTATGATCTCGTCCGAAAATGCATGAGGTGAGAGGACCTTCTGCTGCACCAGCCGAAGGTACGTGGCAACTGATTCAGCCTCCTGCGGCGACAGCTGGATCACGTGCTTTGCACCCATGTCGAAAAAAAGAAAACGGTCGGGGTTCACGCTGTTGCCGGCGGTGATAAAATCTTTCGTGAAGAAGAGTGTCAGCGTTTCAAAGTCGTCGGAGATATGGGTCCACTGGTTGATGGTGTAAGGCGGCTTTGCAACCAGGCAATGCTGGGTGATCGTATAGGTGTCAAGGTTGGCTTTCAGTTCGGCCCTCCCCTGCAGGCAGATGCCCACCGCGTAGAAGTTGCGCCGGTAAGGAACATGAAGGGGCACCCTTTGTGCTTCGATCTTCCGGTCGAGAAAGAAAACGCCGGGTAGGTCCGGCCCCTCTCCGGTGACACTGGCCAGTTGATAGGTAGGGATATGACTGTTCATCAGGATCGGTCTGTGTTATGATAATACACTATCAAAGTTACAATAGCTGCCGGCATTTGTTCACTGACCGGTCTTTAACGCGGCAAGCTGGGTAGGCGTATAGCCGAATTGCTTTTTGAAGGCATGGAAAAAATGCGACAGGTCTTCAAAGCCTACTTCCATAAACACCTCTACCGGCTTTTTTCCTTTTTGGGTCATTTCATAATGGGCGAGGCCGAGTCTTTTCCGGGTCAGCCATTTTTGAGGCGTTTTATGAAAATGTTTTCTGAAATCGCGGTTGAATTTTACAGAACCCGGATGCAGTGAAAAAGCCTGTACGCCGGATGATTGGCCCCGCACGTCGAGTTCCACTGCAAACAGGTTGTTGGCTGTTTTTGATTGCCCGTACCCCAGCAAGGTTTCGTAGGGACGATCGTTAAAATCCGGGTCTCCAAAATCGAAAGGCGCAATCTGGTGGCCGAAGGAAGATACGTTTATTGCACGCGCACCACCGCTGCTCCGGAGCGCCGGCCACAGCCGGGCGGTGAGCCGGAAATGCCCCAGGTGGTTTGTAGCCAGCTGCGATTCATGGCCCTGCGCGTCCCTTCGCAACGGCACCCACATAATGCCTGCATTGTTGATCAGCAGGTGAAGCGGCCTGCCGGAATCGAGGAACTGAGCCGCAAAAGCATCGATAGACGCCGGCTCCATCAGGTTCATGGGGCTCAGTTCGAGGCGGGCGATTTCTTTGGTATTTCTGCGTGCTCTTTCTACATCCCGTGCAGGTACGATCACCGTGGCCCCGGCTACTGACAAAGTTCTGGCCGCCTCCAGCCCGATGCCGGCATAGCCGCCGGTTATCACAGCCACCTTTCCGGTAAGATCAACGTCCCTGATAACTTCTTGTGCAGTGGAGGCACTGCCGAAGCCCGAACCGACCGGTTTCTGCAATGCGCCCTGGTAATTGTTCTGTTCCATTTCCTTTTTTGTTTAAGGAAACAAAAGTAGAACGGGCCTTTTCAGGAAACTTTGCCTGGAGTTTCAATCTTACTTGGTTCAGAAATTCAGCAGCATCGCAGGCGGATAAACCATTCGAAGCCTGACTGCTGCCTTTACTACGCAGGCTGTGTGGCAACACGCGGATCGAACTCCCGCGAGTTAGGATGTCCCTTACCGGTAGTGATCAGGTCTTTCAGGCTGTTTTGTATATAATCGGTCCAGGCATTCGAACAGATCCCGTAACATTCCTGTCCCGATACCAGTCCGGCGTGGGTGAAGCGCAGTTCCGTTTTGCCTCCCTTGCTGGAAATATCGAAAATGATGCTGGTCCCTTTCCATTCACCCTGTTCTTTGGTGAAACTGAAATGGTTGTCGAGCACGAGCCAGACGACCCTTTGTTCCGGGACCACCTCTGTCAGCTTCATGCTGCAGGTATGGATGTCTTTGACCTGGTAATGAAATTCGTCGTTGAGCGCGGAAGTACCTCCTTCGATTGTTTCCGACCACCAGCCCCGCACATTGGTGACGGCCTGGAAGACTTCGGCGGCCGACTGACCGACAAGAAAGGCGGTTGTGAAACTGTTGTTATGCATCATAATATAGATTTATTGATTGATTTTATACTGTAGCCTGCGCAGCCTCGGCAGACTTCAGGTAGGGCGTTCCCTTGCCCGTTTGGATCAGTTGCAGCAGGCTGCCGTTGATATAATCTTTCCAGGCCCCCGAACAGGCGCCAAAACACTGAATGCCGGGAACCAGTCCTTTGTGTGTAAAGGTGATCTGTGTTCCTTCGCCCTCTTCGGCGATCCCGAAAATGATTTCGGTGCCTGTCCATTCATGGGGATCGGCTACAAAATTCAGCTGGCTGTCTGTTACCAGCCATACAACTTTTTTATCCGGCACAATTTCCGTGACCCTTTGCCGCGAGTAATGGATGTCTGCAAAGCGCACCACAAATTCATCGCCGGCCTTTGCTGCAGCACCTTCGATCTGATCGATCCACCAGGCCCGCACATTGTTGATGGCGCCGAATGCTGCAGATGGCGGCCCATCGGTCAGCAGGGTAATTGTAAGATCTGACTGATTCATTGTAAGTATTATTTGATGATTGCCGCGAGGCAGAATACCGTTTTGTTTTTCAAATATATTGGCTAAACAGGACCCGGAAGGGGTGTAAATAAGACATTGTAGCGGGTTGATCCGGACATCCCAACAACTTACCTTTACCCTTACATATGAAACATCTTACCATACTGGTTCCCGACGGACAAAACAACCTGAGCAGCATCGTAGGCTCTTACAAACTGTTCTCCAGGGCCAACGCCTACTGGAAGGAAACAGGGAGAAGGGAAGTGTTCAGGATCGAGCTCGCGGGCGTAACCGACGAAGTGGACTTTTATGAAGGACTGTTTACCGTAAAGCCGCACAGGCCTGTTTCAGCGATCACAAAAACGCATCTGATCATCATTCCATCGCTGAATCACAACTACGAGAGATCGGTGAAGGGAAACGGCGAGATGATCGACTGGATCCGGAAACAGTACAAGGCGGGGGCGGAGATCGCGAGTATCTGTACGGGCGCCTTTATGCTCGCGTCGGCCGGGCTGCTGGATGGAAAAAGCTGTTCCACCCACTGGTCTGCGGCAGATCATTTCAGAACCCTGTTTCCCGAAGTGGACCTGCAGCCCGACAAGCTGATCACGGATGAAAGCGGCATCTATACGAACGGGGGAGCCTATTCTTTTCTGAACCTGCTGATCTACCTCATAGAAAAATATTACGACCGGCAGACGGCCATTTACTGCGCGAAAGTGTATCAGATCGAGATGGACAGGCAAAGCCAGTCATCCTTTTCCATATTCACCGCACAGAAACTGCATGGAGACGAAATGGTAAAAGAGGCGCAGGCTTATATCGAAAGCAGGCTGCAGGAGAAGATATCGGTTGAAAACCTGTCGGCCCGGTTTGCAGTGGGCCGACGCACGTTCGACCGCCGGTTCATCAAGGCCACCGGCAATACGCCGGTGGAGTACCACCAGCGGGCAAAGATCGAACTGGCCAAAAAAGCATTCGAGACCACCCGCAAGAACATCAACGAAGTGATGTATGAAGCCGGCTATACCGATGTAAAAGCGTTCCGCGAAGTGTTCCGCAAGATCACCGGTATGTCGCCGGTTGAATACCGGAATAAGTATAACAAGGAAGCGGCAGTGTAAGCACGTATCCTTGCAACAAATGGAATCCTTAGCAGAGACGCCATGCAAGGCGCCTCCGAATCTGCGATCCCTCCCGTTCTTCCGGCCAGCGCATCTAGGAACCGGTTCTGATCCGATCTTTCAGTCTTACCCTGATGTATTGTTGCAGCAGGTTGGGAAGAATATTGTAAAAGATATTGATGAAGCATAACAGCAACGACCAGCCGAACTGCCCGTTATACAGGGCAAACAGGGCGGCGAGCAGAAAGAACACAAAGAAGACAGCATGGAATTTCTCATACATATACGTTCTCAGAATAAGGGACCCGGCGGCTTTTCCAGAGACCGGTGCGGGCTTGCTGCCAGGAAACTTTTTCCGGAGCGACCGGTTGACAAAAGCGCCGTTCTGTACGATCTTGTTCAGGGTACGCACGCCCAGCTTTCTGTACAGCATTGTTCTGCTGCTAAGCTGGATGCGGTCATAGAATGAGTTGGGAATAAAGGCCGGAAGCAGGCTGGCGGCAGAATACAGCCAGAGAAAGCGGAGCGGCAAAAACCGGTAACAGTACATATAAAGGGGTACCAGGCTCAACAAAGACCACATCACATTCAGGGCATTGTTGTATACATTCCGCAGCCGCAGAATTTTACGGTGTTCTTTGTCATGTGCAGCAGGTTTTTCCACCAGCGTAGTCAGTTTTATCCGGGTTTATGGCGATGCAGCCGTTTATGCTCTCTGAAGGTAAGGATTGTTGTGGGTAAGAACCGGCAGGAATTCATTGGTTTGGGAGGAAGCCCTCCTTACATATCCTTCTTACATGTCTCAGCATGCCATAAGCAAATGGAAACTTCAAAAATACCATGCACTCAAACTTTCAATCCCGATCCTTGAAAACCTGCCGGTTTTATTTCATTGTACATTCAGGAGTGCGGCATAAAAACCCTTTTGTTATTCCAGCGCAGGCGCAGTTGCAGGTTTGTATCATCAGGCAGCGCGCCTGCGCTGAAATGATCAGGATCAGGAAAGGCTGGACCACCCTGCAGAATTTGCCTTTACCCATGTCCTGGCATACAACCTCGCGCAGCACCTGAAAACCGTGCAGAACACGCTGAAAAATTTTGTGGCGGGTGCCGGCCTTGTCAGGGAAGGTTGAACGAAAAGAAGCATCAGATCAACTACCGCACACGATGGAATCTGACCTGGTGCTTCTCCTGTTTTCAGAAATTCAACTCCACTGCTGTATGATCACGCAAACATGCGACGGATCGGCCAGCGCAAACTCCCGGGCGCCCCACGGCCTGAGGGTCACCTTGTTTAGATTGGGATGCAGCAGTTCCGGATGGGTCTGTGCGATCTTCGCATACACCTCCTCTATATCATCCGTGTGCAGCCTGATCTCCGGCCTGTCCTTGTCTGCATACTCCCTGTTCTGAAAAAGAAATATGGACAGGCTATCTTTATCTACCACGCAACAGGGTTGAGGAGAAGCCAGGTCATCGTACCCGATCGTAAACTCAAGGCATTCCACAAAAAGTTTTAGGCCAACCTGGATGTCTTCGTAGAAGATGTTCGGGACAAGCTTAGTGAATTTCATGTACGGGTTTTATAAACGTGGCTGTACGATGTGTTGCAGGAGTGTCATACCTGGCGTACCCCATCCGTACCGGACCGATCCGTTCCCGCGACGCGATGCCTGGCGCCTTCTGCCGCACCGGACCGACGAACCTCAGGCGGAAGGATTTACCCTGTCAATGTAGGGAGTCTTTTCCACCCGGCAAGGCGAATAACATCTGCACAACTCAATCCACCTTTTCCCGTTCGGAATCTGGCTGCACAATGAACGTTCACACCCGGAGTTTCGATAACTTGCAGCTGAAGCATGAACCAGCCTGGCAGACAGCCAATTGGCAAATAACGGCAGGTCAGCAGCTTGTAAATAAAAGGTCGGAAAATGAGGAAGTCAATCGCAGTCGCAGGCATAATCAGTTCCATTATGGCAGTCAGCACGGGTTTGTTTGGCCAGTCCGCCGCAAATGCTGCGGAGAAAACGTATAAAAATCCCCTGCCGGTGGTATTCGGCGATCCGTATGTGCTGTATGTAAAAGGCGACAAATACTACATGTATGGAACCGGCGGCGTGAAGCACGGCTTTCAGGCGTATTCTTCTCCCGACCTCGTACACTGGATACAGGAAGGACCCATCTGGCACGCCAATAACCCCAACGGCTGGACCGACAGCACGGCCGGCTGGGACGGCGCTTACTGGGCCCCGGAAGTGTACCAGGTGAAAGGAAAATTCTACCTGTTCTACAGCGCCCAGTGGAAGGTAAACCCCAACAAGGAATATGAGAATTTCCGCATCGGTGTGGCCGTGGCCGACAAGCCGACCGGCCCTTTCAAAGACCTGTACGACCGGCCTGTATTTGATCCCGGGTACCCCATCATTGATGCCAACGTCTTCTTTGATCAGGATGGAACATGCTACCTGTATTACTCCCGGTGCGCATACAAACACCCGGTGAAAAGCGAAGTGGCCGACTGGGCAAAAAGCAAGGGCTGGTACCAGGAGATCGAAGAAAGCTGGGTGTATGGCGTGCAGCTGAAACCCGATTTCAGCGGTGTGGCCGGTGAGCCGGTGCTGCTGTTGCGCCCGCCGGTTTCCATGAACGACAAGCAGTCGGAATGGGAAAGCCGCTCGGTGCTATCAAAAGAAGTGAACAGGCGGTGGACGGAGGGTTCGGTCACCTTCAAGCAGGGCAGCACCTACTACATCATGTATTCAGCCAACTATTTCGGAGGGAAGAACTACGCTGTGGGTTATGCCACCGCAAAAGGCCCGCTCGGCCCTTTCACAAAAGCCGCCAACAACCCCATCCTCGCAAAGAATGCAGACAAAGGCGGCATCGTAACCGGCACAGGCCACAACAGCATCACCTGGTCGCCGGATGGCAGGGAGATGTTTTGTGTGTACCACGGCCGGACCACGCAGACGGGAGAAGACCGCGTTGTTTTCATTGACCGGATGAAAATACTGCCTGGCGGACAGCTGAAAGTGGAAGGCCCTAACACCGACCCGCAGCCGCTGCCATCCGGTATCACCAAATAAAGTGAAGGGCGCTTGCATCACCATACGAGCCTGATCCGTCAGACAGGCTTCCGCCCTGCTCCCTCACCGGAAATTTCCACCAGGCCACCCCTCCTGTTTCCCCTGCCTGCCGTATTGATCTTTCCAGGGATCCTGTTGTGTTTACTTGATCGGCATCAGCGAAGTGCGTTTGCCGACAAGACGATACAGGTGCGGCAACAGGCGCTCTCCTTTGCCAAACAAGCTGGCATGTCGGAAGCCGCTGCACAACCATCCGCAGGGCGCATGCGGTTCAGCCGGTGGCGGCGCTGCAAAGCACCACAAAATTGCACCGCCTGGAGGAAAAACTGGACGCCGTTGGTCTGGACCTGACACCGCAGAACATCAGCGGGATCGATGCGGCCTTTGCAGCCATCCCGGTACAGGGCGCCCGCTGTCCGCAGCAAATGCAGACCATGACAGGCAAGTAACCGTAGGCCTTGCAAGCAATTGAAAAAGGGGTGAGGCCGGACAGATCACCGGTCCCTCCCCTTTTTCAATGCCGGAAACAGGAAACTCTTTTAAACCGTTACCTTTAAACACTATGAAGAAATGGGTAGCTTTATTCTGGCTGGCCGTGTCTATGCTGGCCACGTTCTTCCCTTGCTGCACAAAGGATGATTGCGGCGCTGACCGGATCGGCCTGCCTTCCGCCGCGGGAAAAGAGCGCAAACCGGACGGGGCCTGCTCCCCCTTTGTCACCTGCGGCACCTGTGCCGGCTTCACCCAAACTGCCCGCACCATCGAACTTCCCCTTCTGTCCACCTTCAAGCTGGTACATCATTCCCTGATGCTTGTCCGCATCCCGAACACCTATCCCGCCTCTCCCTTCCAGCCTCCCCGCACGGTGTAGATCCAACCATTACCGCCCACCATATCTTTCACTTTATTCTTTGTATGAAGCAGATCTTTCTGTGTATCGCCCTGCTTGCAGGTACAGGTCTTTCCGCGCAGCAGTCGATCAGATTACTTATCAGGAGCAGTCCACGAAAAGCTCCCTTGCCGGGAGCCACAGCCTCCATCCCTTCCATGCATAAGACCGCCGTGGCCGACAGCAGCGGGCTGGTCCTCCTTTCAGGCCTGGGTGCCGGCACCTATGAGATCGTTATCTCCCATGTGGGTTACGAAGAGCACGATATCAGCGTACCTGTTCCACAGCCGCCGGGGAGCCTCGAGGTGTTCCTGGAAGAAACGGAAGAAGGGGAAGAAGAAGTTGTGATCAGCAGTACCCGCACCAGCCGCAGCATCGGGGACATACCCACCCGGGTGGAAACCATTTCCGGGGAAGAATTGGCGGAAAAAGGGAATATGAAACCCGGCGACATCCGGATGCTGCTGAACGAAAGCACCGGCATACAGACGCAGCAGACTTCGGCCACCTCTTACAACTCCAGCATCCGCATACAGGGGCTGGACGGGCGGTACACGCAGATCCTGCGTGATGGCTTTCCGCTGTATGCCGGTTTTGCCGGCGGCCTGAGCCTGATGCAGATCGCCCCGCTTGACCTCAAACAGATCGAGGTGGTCAAAGGGTCTTCGTCTACCTTGTACGGCGGGGGCGCCATCGCCGGACTGGTAAACCTGATCTCGAAAACACCGGGGGCCAAACGGGAACTCAGCTTTCTAGGCAACGGCACTTCAGCGGGCGGACTCGACCTGAGCGGATTCTACAGCCAGCGGTTCAAATCGGTCGGCATCACGGTCTTTGGCTCCCGCAACACCGGCAGGCCATACGATCCGGCCCATATCGGACTGACAGCCATCCCCCGGTTTCAGCGGTATACCATAAACCCCCGGCTGTTTGTTTACGGCGAAAAAGTGACGGCCAACATCGGCTTCAGCTATATCACGGAAGACCGCATCGGAGGCAGCATCGATTATATAGAAAAAGGCATCCCGGGTTATTTTGAAAAGAACAATACCGGCCGTTTTACGACACAGGCGCAGATCACCCGGCAATCAGGCAGCAACGGTCAGTTCGTGTTTAAGAACAGTTACAGCCGCTTCAACCGGCTGATCCAAATACCCGGTTATGCTTTCGAGGGGGTGCAGCAATCCACTTATTCGGAGGCGACCTACAGCAGAAGCAGCGAAAAGTCTGACTGGGTGATCGGAACGAACCTGCTGACGGATGATTTTAAAGAAAACAGGAAAAGCAGCACCGCCCTCCGGAACTATCACTATACCACGACCGGTGCCTTTCTGCAGCATACCTGGTCGCCGCTGCCCTCCTTTCGCCTCGAGACCGGGCTGCGCGGAGACTATGTGAGGGCATTCGGTTTTGCCCTGCTGCCCCGGCTGTCGGCCATGCTGAAACTGTCGCCGGCCTTTACTGCCAGGCTGGGCGGAGGCCTTGGTTATAAAACGCCGACCGTTTTTACCGAAGACGCGGAGAAGATCCAGTTCCGGCAGATCCTGCCCATCGATCAGCAGCTGGCCGCCAACGAACGGTCGGCGGGCAGCAACCTGGATGTCAATTACCGGGCACGCCTGGGCGCAGCCGGCTTCGCCCTCAATCAATTGTTTTTCTATACCCGCGTAAACCGCCCTCTTATACTTACCACCGGAACCGGCGGCAACCTGCGTTTTGAACATGCGGCCGGTCATCTCGATACCCGGGGCATGGAAACCAACCTGCGTTTCACGTACCGGGATTTTAAACTGTTCCTCGGGTACACTTACACGGATGCAAATACGCATTACAACGGGGCAAAGAGCCGGCTGCCGCTCACCGCAAAGCACCGGCTGAACAATGTGCTGATGTACGAGCAGGAAGGGAAACTGAAGATCGGCGCGGAGGCCTACTATTTCAGTCCGCAAACGCTGAATGACGGCGCCACGGGCAGGGCCTACTGGACCTTTGGACTGATGGCAGAAAGATCGTGGCGATGGTTGTCGCTCTTCATCAACTTCGAGAACCTCTCCGATACCCGTCAGACCCGGTTCGACACCATTTTTACCGGGCCCGTCAGTCAGCCCGTTTTCCGGGACATTTATGCGCCGGTGGATGGATTTGTGGTGAACGGGGGGATGAAGGTACGGTTGTGAAGCTGAAAAGATTCGTTTATACCCTGATGACCAAACAGGGAACGTGCCGGACGATCTGTAGTTCTACGCAGCATGTCAACGTACTCACCCCTGCATATAACAAGCGTTGTAAAAGTGCCTGTTCACGTCTATTTCAACGTCGCACCAATTAACCGGTTCCACAAATGCAAGGATGAAAGCGTAAAATGGTATCCATTCGTAAACATTGCAGGAACATCGACCAGAATGGGCAAGTGGTACCTACTTGCTGACTTATAGACGAACCTTAAATTACCATCTTCGTTGAGCCGGATCCGGATGGATTATGCTTCTTTTCCGGGATTTATTGAATGGTATAAGTACAGCGCTTGAAGTGCGCACACAGTTTTCATCGGCCTGAAACAGTGGTGTACTGCTGTGCTTCAAACCTGTAGAACGATGCACCAGGTTCTGGCGGATGGCCGGGTGGGGCACTCGATTCAGCAAAGATCTGCCTGCGCCGTATGGCGGCAGACAGCAGCTGTTCATCTTCGAATCCGGCTATCATTCCGATTTTTTTGGCCAGCGGGCACAGGGCATGAAATAAAACTTCACTTTACCTGACCAGGATAACAGTTCCTTTTTCCTGGTGCGCCGGCTCTCCGGCCAGTTGATAGCTGCAGATCCAGACATACGTAGTTGTTCCGTTTGCAACGCCTTTTGCGGTTCCGTTCCACCCCTCACCAGGCTCCCTGCTTTCAAAGATCTTTTCGCCCCATCGGTTGTACACAGCAAAGGAATATCGTTCAATGTTGCCGAAAATAAGCGGCCTGAACACATCGTTCTTTCCATCTCCGTTGGGAGTAAAAGCGCTGGGAACCCAGAATCCCTTCATACACTGCTTTCCGGCCACCTCTGCCGTATCCCTTCCCTTGCATCCGTTATTATCCCTGACTTCCAACCAATATCTGCCAGCCTGCTTAATGGTGATGGACCGGACGGCTTCTCCGGTATTCCAGAGATAAGACGCATACGGGGCCGCAGATTGAAGCAGGATGCTGCCATACGAACAGACTGCCGTATCGGGCGGCAGAAAATGGGCTGGTATGGCCAGGATCCGCTTTATCTGTACAGAATCGCCTCCGGTACATCCGTTGACATCTGTTACATAAACACTGTATTTTCCTGTCTGGGTTAGGGCAATGGCTTGCATCGTGCTGCCATTGCTCCACCGGTAAGCCGAAAAACCCCTGCCGGCATCCAACACCCTTGCACTGCCCGCGCAGAGGGTGGAATCATGGTTGAAGTTTATCGTTATCGCCGGAAACACCGCTGATACCTGCATCGTGTCAGCAGAGCTGCAACCATCCTGTGTGATGGCGACGACCGAATACACTCCTTTTGAGTTTGCTTTAAGGGTACGCGACAAAGCACCGGTGCTCCACATATACCGGTCAAAGCCTGCACCTGCATCCAGCAGAACGCTGTCTGCATGACACAGCATCCGGTCAGGGCCCAGATTGACCGGGGGTGAACGGCGGACACTTACCTTCAAAGAATCCACTGCATGGCAACCGGCAGCATTCTGTACACCGACTGCGTAATAAGTATCCGACCCGGGATATAAGCGGACTGTCTGCGCGGATGTATCGCTGATGCCCGAGGAGGGCGACCAGCTGTACTTGGCAAAGCCGGCAGGTGCAGTGAACACTAAAGTATCGTTGTTGCATTTTACCAGGCCTGGCCCCAGGTTCAATACAGGGAGCGGCGCAGCTTTTATTTCCACTGTGTCCCGGAACAGGTTGCCACACCCATCTGCAACCGAAACCGAATAGCTGCCGGGGCTGTTCACCAGAAAAAGGGAATCGGCAGATCCGTCCTGCCATTGATAAGTGGTATAGCCGGCGTGTGCGTTGAGCTGAAGGCGGGCTCCAGTACACAACATCATGTCTGCGCCCAGTTCTACCTTGCCTGGTGAAGGGCGGATGGTGACTTCAATGCTGTCCTGGTACAAGGAACAGCCAGGAGACATGCTTGCGTAAATTTTTGCTTTACCGGGCTTGAGAAGCAGGAACCGAGCCGTTAGACGATCCTGCCGGATCAGGCTCACAATACCCGGGTCATAAGCAAAAGATGGCGTCAGTGTGCAGTCAGGAGCTTTCGAGACCTGTACGGTCAGGGTATCGGTTCGTTGGCAGACGGTTGCAGGTGCCGCCAGTCCCAGGAATGTACAGGGGTTCGGCGTACTGCAAAGCGTATCTGAAGCGTTGATCTTGTTCTGGACCGGTTGCCAATCGAGATCAGAAGGCGTAAATGCAAGATTGCTTACTAACAAGGTAACAGTGCGGGCGACCGAAGTACCGGCGCTGAAAACCGGGTTCAGCGGTTCCGGCTCACATACGCCTTGTCCGTCTGGCGCCAGTCTTCCGTGATACAACTTTGAACCGTACAGGCCCACCGTTACATACCCGGAGAAAAACAGGGAGCCATCTGTGCCATATTGGATTTGCATGGTGCGGGGAAAAGTCTGTACCTGCGGATAATTCCTGGCCCAGAGAATGCCGGTTACCGGGTTTAGCTTGGTAATGGAAAGGGAACTTTTACCGCCATTTGAAAACAGGGAATAATTTGTTGCCCAGGTAACGTCGCCGTTGGCCTCCACCACCACCCGGGCATCTTTCCTCAGATCAGCCTGTTTAAAGGAACTTGATGACAGCACGTTTCCATCGGTATCACAGAGAAGGATGAGGCTTGTATTGCTGGGGTTCAGGTTATCAGTGCCGAAAATGCAAAGGTCTTTGCCCTTGTACAACGCGATCTGAAAGAAAGTAGCCACACCGTTGTTGAAATCGTAGTATTTTGTCCATACCAGACTGCCGTCCGAATTCCGGATCTTCAGAAGAGCTCCGCTCCAGTGAGTTGAATTGTCTGCGAAATTACCCACAATGTATGTGTAATCACCGTTCAGAAGCGAATGATAGGATTGCACAATGCCGATCAGACCAGGGGTTTTGATAGACCTGGCGTATACGAGGTTGCCATTGGCATCTGCTTTAATATATAAAACCCTGTCTGCCATCGACAGGTTATTTTCCAGGTAATAGCACGTAAGGTAAATACTGCCGTCTTTGTCTTCATGCAGCCCGCGTATGTCGAAAAAAGTTCCCAGCTGGAAATTGTAAACCTTCTTCCAGGCCGTGTTGCCGTCCGTATCCATTTTCGTCAGAAAAAAGCCGCTCTTGGTCTGGAGATCGGTAAGATAGCCGCCCGCCAGCAGGTTTCCATCGTTTGACCGGATGATGGAATGGAAGCTCTGATTTCCCTGCCCTCCGTATACTTTTTCCCATATTTTGCGCCCATCTGCCCCAACTTTATACAAAAGAGCGTCCTGGTTGTCACCAATAGACTTGTTAGAAACAGTACCGCATACAACGGTAGAGTTGTCGTTCAGGAGGACACCACTATTGGGTTCAGTAAATTCATTCTCGTTGTAGTAAGTATGGATGAAGTACGGATTGCGGCAGGGTGTATCTACAGTCCGCGTCGATAAAGGGCCCGGCCTGCCCGACAGGGGTTGCGCCTGCCCCCGAAAGAGCATCAGCAGGAGCATACAGGTGGCGGTCGCCACAATCTTATTTGCGGCACTGATGGACGGCCACACCGGGCTGCATTTCACACGGGTTATCATGCTGAACATGTTGATCATTCTTCTAAACACACCTGAATTTTGAGAACATTCGGATCTGGTTCCGGACACCCCTGAAAGCTGCTGCCTTTTCCTACATTTTCTGAGAGGAGAAGAAGGGGTTTAGTTTTACGCAGATAATAGATATGGAGATGGAAACAAACTGACAAAAGCAGTTGTTACCGGAAAAGTATCCAAGTTAATACAGGAATCGGTATTATACTATGAATTTTAGGACTGCTCCACTCAAATGTTCAACGAATCGGGATCGCAGACTCCTTCGTATGATCAATTGTAAATTGTAATGCCCCGGTCAGGAGAAATGAGGAACACCAGCAAGCGACCAACTCCGGCCAACTTTACAAGCGTTCTTTCCTTCAGTATTTAAGTTTCTTTACCCTATTTTGCATCAGCTGTCCAGGCCGGTGCATTGTCGCCAACTTAACCGAAAGCCGGATAGCAGACAAACAAACCAATCTTCCCATGAACTTGGAAAACCAGGAATTGCAGGTAAACACCTCCGCCCGCCGGCTCGAGCTGCCGGTGGCAGACAGTACGGCTTTTATTGAATACAGGATATCGCACCACTCGATGTTTCTTACGCATACCGAAGTGCCGCCTGCCCTCGAAGGCCAGGGTGTAGGCACCGCCCTTGTGGAGAAGGCTCTGCAGTATGCGCAAGACAACAGGTACACGATCGTTCCGCTCTGTGCGTTTGTGCAGGCTTACCTGAAACGGCATCCGCAATGGAACCATCTTGTAGACCCCAACGCCGACAGGCTCATGGATCAATAACCAAAACCGGAGATCATGCTCGACATCGTGATTGAAGCCAGAACGGCTGCCATCAGTCCGCAGATAAAAGTGAAGCGTATACTTCCCTTTCGCCTTCACAGGATGGTCGGTCCTTTTATTTTTATGGACCATGCGGGGCCCGTGACGGATATTCCCGTACAACCCTCCACGCTCGATGTACTGCCCCATCCGCACATCGGACTTTCCACCGTAAGCTACCTGTTCGACGGACAGGTAACCCATCGCGACAGCCTGGGCGTAGAGCAGGTGATCCGCCCGGGAGAAGTGAACTGGATGACGGCCGGCAGCGGCATCGCCCACTCCGAACGCTTTGAAGACCCGTCCACGCTTGCCGGCGGACTGGAAATGATACAGACCTGGGTCGCCCTTCCCGAAAAGGAGGAAGAGGCCGCCCCTTCCTTTCATAATTACACGCCCGGCCAGCTTCCTGTATTCACCGACAAAGGCGTCTGGATGCGGCTCATCGCCGGAACGGCTTACGGATTGAAGAACGGCGTACAAACCGCTTCCTCCCTGTTTTATCTCCACGTTGTACTGCAACAGGGAACTTCGTTTGCGCTTCCGCGTGAGCACTCCGAAAGAGCCTTTTACATCGTAAAGGGCGCCATTGAGATCTCCGGCGTCCTTTACGGACCGGCACAGATGCTTGTATTCACCAAAGGGGCAGACCCGTTGATCGTTGCAAAAGAAACCACCACCCTCATACTCCTGGGGGGCGAGCCTCTGGGCGAACGTTTTATCTGGTGGAACTTTGTCTCCTCCCGCAAAGAGCGCATCGAACAGGCAAAAGAAGATTGGAAACAGGGCAGGATCATCCTGCCACCCAACGACAACAAGGAGTTCATTCCCCTCCCCGACGACAGGTCAAAACCCGCCGGCACCGCACCCAGGCCTGAGCCTCTTTCGTGACTGCCTGCCCGCGCTGGCCAGCGGCATAGTATCTGGATCGCCCCGCACGTCGTAATGAGCCTGGAAGGCTACCCGGTTGAAATGGAACAGGTGATGGAATCGTTCACACCTTGTGTATGCAGTGACCTCTGCAACTGCCGCTATGAAAGAACGGGACGCTCTTCCGTTCTATT
The DNA here is from genome assembly GCA_965200945.1 of Chitinophagaceae bacterium. Lineage (GTDB taxonomy): Bacteria > Bacteroidota > Bacteroidia > Chitinophagales > Chitinophagaceae > JADCRZ01. Next base: position 4,829,991 of record OZ241749.1, on the reverse strand, counting down.
TCTCCTGTTCACCCCCTGGTAACAGACTTCAACTTCTCTCCAGAATACCCTTCCAGATTGCAGCTGGTTCTCACTGTCAACTGCAACCCGGAACTACCGGCAAGAAGTCTGTACGGTTCTGCACGGCAACAGTTCATTTTCAAAACAATCAATATGAAGCAAATACTGGCAGCGGCTGCGCTCCTGTGCGGCGTTGCGGCGATGGCTCAAAAAGGCCATCAGTATGCAGTGGTCAAAAGCTACCCTGTTGCCGGCACGGGCGGATGGGATTATATTGCCGCCCATGATGGAAACCTGTACATATCACACGCCACCTGTGTGAACATCCTGAACGAAGCCACCGGCGATTCGGCAGGCATTATACCAAATACCGCCGGGGTGCATGGCATCGCGTTCAACGAGGCCCTGAACAGAGGCTACACCAGCAACGGCAGAAACAACAATGTGACGGTGTTTGATGCCAAAAGCAACGAAACGCTCCAGCAGATACCCACCGGCGAAAACCCGGATGCCATCATGTATGAGCCCTTCACCAAAACCATCATCACCTGCAACGGACGCAGCAAAGACCTCTCCCTGATCGATCCTGCCACCAACACAGTGAAAGCAACCATCGCCGTTGGTGGCAAGCCGGAAACAGCCGTATCTGACGGCACAGGAGGGCTCTTCGTAAACATAGAAGACAAAAACGAGATTGTATCGGTTGACCTTAAAAGCTTCACCGTAAAAGCGCACTGGCCGCTGGCAGGTGCCGAAGGTCCGACCGGACTGGCATACGATGCCGGCACCCGGAGGCTTTTCGCCGGCTGTGAGAAGCAGCTTGTTGTAGTGGATGCCGCAACGGGAAAGGTAGTTGCAAAAGTACCTATCGGAGCGGGTTGTGACGGGGTAGCCTTCTCACAGAAAGATAAGATCATATTCACATCGAACGGTGGCGATGGCTCCATGACCGCCGTAAAGGAAGACAACGGAAACAAATATTCCGTGCTCGGGAACTATCCCACAAAAAAAGGCGGCAGAACCATCACGATCGACCAAAAGGACGCCACGCTTTTCATCCCGGCCGCCGAATACGAAACTGCACAAGCCGCCGGCGAAAGGCCCCGCATGATCCCCGGCTCATTCAAGGTTCTTGTGATCAGGTAAAGAGTTCTCGCCGCTCACACAATCGACCGGAAGTTCCAGCTGTGATGTCTGATTGAACGTTCACTCAACATTCAATCAGGGAAGCATATAAGCGGGTAGAATAATATCCACACCAATGCTGGGATTGACTAAAAAGTATGAAAGCCGCCTGGTTTCCGTGTTCCGGCAGGCAGGCAAGGTCCACCCTTATCATGCCTACTTACCAGGACCGGGTGGTCGGACTGGAAGCCGTACATCTCTTCTGAGAGAACTGTTTTAAACATCACAGTACGGCTTTTCTTTTTTCATAACTCTTCAGCAACGCGTACACGCCCGTCACGATAAAGATATGCTTGAGCGCATGCCCCGAAATGCCCTCGTGCGTACCGATGTAAATCACCGCATCAAAGTGTTCGCAAACTTTTCCCGCAGCATAACAGCCAAACAAACACCAGTAACCCCACTGCTTCGTAAACCTTTTCCTTCCGGCCAGAAGCAGTACCGGCAGCAGGAGCAGCGGCACGAACTGCACCAGGGCATAGGGCCGCAGGTCACCGCGATGATTCACCTCCCCGTGATACCAGTAAAAAACAGAGAATTGCCCGGTCACCAGCAGCGGCCACAGGCACCTCCTGCCCCATTCCGGTGATCCGCATTCCGCCACGCAGATGGCAAGCAGCGCCATAAAGGCTATGGTCATGGGCGACCGGTCCCATATCAGCGTAAGGTTGGCCGGATGCAGGTGATACTGCGCTGAACCGAATGCGACCAGACAGATGCCTGCAAAGAAAACACCGTACGCGACCCCCATTCCGGCCAGTACCGTCAAACTTTTTGAAACGGCCAGCCTGTAAAGGCCTATAAGTCCGACGACAAGAAAGCCGGCGTTCGACACAACGTTCCAGAAGTTGACGATGCCGAAGAGGGAACGGCTGTCGGCAAAATGGTGGTAGAGCGGATCCTGCGGAACAGGAGAAGTAAAGAAGAACAAGGCAAGGACACTGAGGAGAAGAAAGAAAGTCGAGAATTGAATGATCCGCGGATGTGTTATCAAAGGCGACACAACCATATGCTTTCGCAATGCGACGGCGTGTTTTTTCATGGTTTACAGCTTTGTTACATGTTTTGAATAAGCTTTCCGGAGAAGCGATCCCTCCCCTTTTCAAGAAAACTGTTCAAACAGGTAAACCGATCCATCTGTACAGGGCTGGGTTAAATCCATTTCCGCGATCGGGTACTACTGTTCGAAGAACAATAATACCGGCAGATCAGCAGCAAGAAATTATTAAAAGATAAGAATCTGCGTTCCTTTTTCCCCATCTCCATTTTGCGATGCCTGCATGCTCTCTTGTGTGCCTGGCAGCTAAGGTTTCAGGGTGTTGGCCAGCTCCGTGATCCTGACCAGGTGATGGTCATCGTGCTTTGCAACGAACAGGAAGAGGTCCGTCGTGCGCATGGGTGTGCGAAGCCTTGGGTGATGTGCGCTCATAAATACCTGGTCTTCGGTGAGGCCGCGAAGCAGGGCCATTGTTCCGGTGCGGGCTTTTCTGAAAGCGGCAAGCAGGTGCCCGAGGGGCGCGGCATTGTGATCTGCCTCGGTAGTTCTGGTATTGAGCAGGTCGGTGGGTCTCAACTCCGTGTGGCCATTGAGGATATCCTGCAGCCTTCCCTGCCACAACGGTTCCAGGTCGGTCAGATGGCCGATATTTTCTTTGATGCTCCAGGTATTGTCCATCCTGAGTTTCAGCAGACCGGCAGGTATAGACGCTGCTTTCTCTTCAAGCCGCACCGGTGTTCCTGAAAGCCGCTCCATAATGGATGGAAAGATGTTCTGTCCAGATCCGAAATCAAAATTCCGGTCGAACCATTTTGACTGTTTCATACTATGTGATCTGGTTAAGCGGGCGTTATCGTGCAGAAAGATAACCATTCCCGTAAAACCGGTTTTATTTTCCTTTACCGGCTATTTTTGCCCTGATCTTGCTCAGCGTAACTTCTGTGATATCGAGGTAAGACGCGATGTATTTGGCCGGCACGCGCGATAACAGCTCAGGCTGGTTCAACAGCAACCAGATATATCGTTCTTCCGCAGTCTGCATCCGCAGTGAATACAGTTGCTTTACCCAGTGGATGTGATACCTGATCGTCAGCAGCCGGCCCAGGGCGTTGAATTCGGGGTAATGCCGGTAGATCGCCTCCAGCTCCTGGTAGTCGATGTAATACAGCGAGCAGTCTTCAAGCGCCTGGATATACTCGTAGCTTTCCGTCTGCCCGTAGAAGCTTTCGATGGAAAGACTCACATCGTCTTCTTTCATAAACCAGCTGGTCACCTCCCGGTCTCCTTTCATATAAAAAGCGCGCAGCAGCCCGGTCTCTATAAAATAGACCGACCTCGCTACATGTCCCGCTTTCAACACGTATTCTTTCCTGCAGACCTTTTTATACTTCAGGTGTGCGTACAGGTATTCGACCAGTGCGGGAGAGAGCGGATGGATGGATTGCAGATACTCGATGATTTGATGCATACGCACGGATCATTAAACGAACAGCACACAGCCCGGGTTTGCTCCCATGAACCGGATCGATCGGAAAGGAGCCGCAGGATCACGTGAAGATAACATATTTTCAGAGTGCCCTTTCTGCACTGCCTTCCCGGAACGCCGGTAAAAACTCCTGCAAATAAAATTTGCTGAAAACGTGAATTTGTTTATTTTCGGATCACCGGCCGGTATTTCTCTCTATCCGGCACTGCAATAAATACTTCTGTTTTTGAGGCCCTGCCTTCCAGGTCACCTCTTTTCTAAACAATCAACAGGCACCGTCTTTCTGTCCTTTACCGGTATCTCCCGCCGCTGCGCTGATACAGGTCTAAAACGGAGGCTGGGCGCTGTCTGCGCCCGGTTTATCCGGCCGCACCCTGATAGAAACCATTATTCACCCAAATTGCTTTGATGGAAAAAATCCTGCTGATTGACGATGACGACGATGAATTTTATTTTTTAAAAGAAGCCTTGAGCGACCTGCAGGGTCCTTATGATGCGATTCATGCGCGAAGTGTAGAAGAAGGAGTAGAACTGATGACAATTGCCAGACCAAAGATCGTTTTTCTGGACCTCAACATGCCCGGAACGAACGGACTGGACGGACTGAAGCTGCTGAAAAGAGAAAAGCCGGCTAACAACATACCCGTGATCCTGTATTCCACGGCCATCAGCCCGGAAAACATCGCAAAAGGACTGCGGCTCGGCGCATGGGAATGCTTACAGAAGAAACGGACGATTTCAGACCTTGCCGAATCCCTGACTGAAATTTTGAACCGGTACTGAACAGAGAACATATGCGGACCGGAACGATGCCCTGTAATTTAAATTTTTAAAAGAGACCACATGCACATATCCAAGCAACCCCGAAAGAAAATTCACCCTGCAATAGTTCAGGATGATGTGAAGAAACGAACAGAACAACTGCTTTCCCAGGTACCGCCCAATTCGGCGTGGGGATTTGCAGCGGCAGATTTTCTGCAGCACATCGAGCAAAAAAGCGAGACCGACTACCTCGACCTGCTCCGCGAACTGCGGGAAGATCTGCACGACGGGCCTGGCACCATGCGGATGATATTGGGCCAGAGCTTCCTCATTTTCCGGAAGATGCTGCAACGAAGCGAAGCACCCATACCCCTGCCGGTTGTAACGCAGTCCGCTTCAACTCATGTCTCCGGCACCGGAAAATAACAGTGGAAGAAGAACCCGGCGCCCGGAGTGCTTCCTGCGCGGATGAACCCTTCGTGTACATCCATGATCTTGCTGGCGATTATCAGTCCGGCCCCTGTGGAAGCAGTGTGGTCTGCCTGTAACTCTTCTGCCATGGCAAGCACCTCCGCCCCGCCCTGTTCAGCCCCGGCGCCCTCATCGGCTACCGTAACCCGGTGATAGTCCCGCTCACTGTAGTCCACTTCGGGAAACCGGCTTTCCGTGACCGTTATGTAAAACACCTCCACGGCCGGATGCGGGCTTTTATTCAACCGGATGACATAGCTCAGCAGGTGGTGAAAAAGAAGACGGAGCTGTTCGGCGTGCCCGCGCACCAGGCACAGTTCACTCAACTTTATCTGTACCCCTTTGCCGGTGATCCGGCTCCTGAGGCCGGTGAGCGCCTGTGGAAGAACATTGTCCAGGTGCACCTGTTGCACGGGCGTTTCCAGCACGCTGATCCCTGTAAGGGTAAGCATATCGTCGAGCAGCAGGTCCATCCTGTTGAGCGACGACTGTATCCGCCGGAAAGCAGCCTTGCCGGCATCACTCAGCCGGCCGGCCTCTGCCTGTATCAGGTTCTCTACGGCCATATAAACCTGCCGGATGGGTTGTTTGATATCGTGGGTGCCGAGACTGGTAAGGGAGGCCAGTTCGTTCGAGGTACGCTGCAGGTGCCGGTACTGCGTTTCGAGGCGATGATTCAGCGCCTCCAGCTGTGCTTCGGCCCTGATGCGGTGCGATACGTCGTGCCCTGTATTCATCACCCCTATAAATTCGTCCTGCGATACCAGGGGGATGTAATGATTCTCCATTCGCGCCCGGTGCGGGTATTGCCCGGAAGCGGGAACAAAACTCTTGACCTGTTTCATAGCCAGTGCAATGGCTGCGGCAGATTCCTTGTCGCTCTCCAGCGCCGGAACCACTTCCGTGAGCCGCCTGCCCAGCACTTCCGGCCTGGCCAGGCCATACACCTGCTCCGCCATCCGGTTCCATTCCACCACCACCATTTCCGCATCAAACACGATGATCACATCCACATTGGAATCGAGCAGCAGGCCGGCCATGCGGGGATCGGCCTGCACCCGGTGTACAGGGTTCATATGACTGGGATTTAAGGTAAAAAATGCATAAACCAGGTCCTGATGTACGGTCCACATCGCGGAGTACACCCCCAAGCAATATCATCTCCTTTACCGTCGGGCCTCTGCCTCAGGTAATATCGTCGCCAAGCTGCTTTTTCACCACTTTCAGCAGGTCTTTGGTTTTGAACGGTTTTTGCACGAATTCATCTGCGCCTGCCTGCCGTGAAAGCGGTTCCACGTTCGGCGTGGCCGAAAACACAATGACCGGCGTATCCATGGCGGGTTGCCGGTTCTTGAGATGCCTGCAGATGACCAGCCCGTCGGCGCCTCTCAGCTGCCGGTCGAGCAGGAAGATGTCGGGCTCGTCGAACCCGCCGTTCAACAGGCTGTCGCCGCTGCTCATCGCCGCTACCCGGTAACCGGCACGTTCAAAGATCATCTTGCACGCATCCAGTATGTAAGCATCGTCATCAACGATCAGTATCTGTTTCATCGCGTTCGTTTAGAAAATAGATTGGGATGACAAAATAAACGGTGGTGCCCTCTCCTTCCCGGCTTTCCAGCCAGATGTTCCCTTTGTGCTGACGTATGATGGTAGCCGTAATAAACAGCCCCAGCCCGATGCCCGGCAAGGTTTCTCCCAGTTTGTCTTCCACCCGGAAGAACCGGTCGAACACTTTCTGCTGCATAGCCGCAGGAATACCGATGCCCCTGTCGCGCACACTGATCTCCACCCCCTCTTTCACCGCTGTCCACGCCACTGTGATCTCGCCTCCGTTGAGAGAGTATTTGATGGCGTTGGAGAGCAGGTTGGTGAATACCTGGCGGATGCGCTCTTCGTCGGCGGTCACCGTAATATCTTCCTCGGGCATAAACACGAGCCGGTGCTTCTCCGTCAGCCGCTGGAGGTCTTCCACCCTTTCCGTGATCATGTTATTCAGGCTGAAGGCCTGTGGATGCAGCAGCAGCTGTCCGTTTGTGATCCGGGTGGTATCCAGGAGGGTATGAACGAGGTTGATCAGACGGTCGACCTGGGTGTCAAGCTTTGTGATCAGGCTGGAATAGACCGCGTCTGCTTCCTCTTCAAAGTGATCCTGCAGCAATTCGGTATAGGCCTTGATGCTGGTGACGGGCGTTTTCAGCTCATGGCTGGCGATGCCGATAAAATCTTCTCTTTGCTGTTCCAGCTGCTTGCGGGTGGTAATGTCGTACATGACCCCCACCATCCGGGTAACCACTTTCTCCTGTTCTGTAACGGCCCGGCCGTACCCGCTCATCCACCGTACCTCGCCATTGTCGGCTCTCCTGATCCTGAATTCCGCTTTGTAAACGCCCGTCCGGATCAAAGCTTCTTCCAGGGCTGCCGTCACCCGTTCCCTGTCCAGTTCATGTACGGACAGCAAAAAATCGGAAGCCTTTTTCTCTTTTCCATCCGGCAGCGACCCGAGCAGGTAATAATGCTGGTCGTTCCACACAACCGTATTCTGTAAGATGTTCCAGTCCCAGGCGGCCATCTCGGCCGATTGCAGGGCGATGCGGTACCGCTCTTCCAGCATCATCAGGTCTTCCTGCGCCTGCTGGCGTTCGGTCATGTCGGTGGCCACTTTTACATAGCCGGTCAGCTCGGGATCGGAGATAGGCGTCAGCACCCCGCTCATATAAAAGCGGGTGCCATCCTTGCGCAGGTGCCACCGGTCGTCGGCGGCACGTCCTTTTTCACGGGCGGTAGCAAGTTCTTTTTCGGGGATGCCTGCCTCCACGTCTTCCGGAAGATAGATCAGGCTGACCGGCCGACCCGTCACTTCTTCCGGATGGTAGCCGAAGATCCGCTCGGCGCCCTTGTTCCAGCCTATGATAAGCCCCTTCGAATCGGTGCTGATGATGGCGTAATCCACCACGCTTTCCATGGTGATGCGCAGCCTTGCTTCTGATAGCCGCAAGGCCTCTTTCGTTCTCGCCCGCTCCACGGCCGACCAGGTCCGTTCGGCCGTTTCCGTCACATACGTGATCTCTTCATCGTTCCAGTTGCGCGGCGCTGCGCTGGAGACCCACACCACGGCGGCAAGCCGGTTTGCCCGCATCACGGGCTGAGTGATGAATGCCCCGACAGACAACCGGCTGAACTCCACTTTTTCAGCCTCGGATGCATCTTGTATGGCCTGGGCATCGGGCGCCACCCCCCGCCGGCCGGCAAAAGCTTCCCTGTACAAAGGCCGGCTGAGTTCGCTTACGGCATACCGGCCGGAAAGATCGGCCCCGGTGCCTGTTTGGAAATATCCGGAGGAGACCACCGTATGCAGGCCATCCGGTTCCAGCTCCGCAATATAGACCTGGTCTGCCTTCAGCTTCTCTGCAAGGAGGCGGCTGGCTGCCGCCTTGATCTTGTCTGCCTTCCCGAGCGCCTGCAGCTCTTCGTTCAGCGCCATGCGGTAGTCCGAAAAATCGGCCGCCTGGCGCAGCAGCTCTTCGTCCCTTTTTCTTTTGGTGATGTCTACAAAGGTGATCACCACGCCCCTGATGCGGTCTTCGTCGGTGCGGTAAGGTTTTGTACGCATCACGTAGATCCGGTTCTGCCGGGTGCGCACCTCTCTTTCCACCACGGTAAGGGTTTCCAGTACCGTTTCCGCATCCTTCATCACGTCCACGTTTTCGAGGCGGCTGGTGATGTCGGAAAGCGGGCGGCCGTAGTCGGTGGCGATCAGGTTGAAAATGGAGCTGGTGGCCGGCGTATACAGCACCACGCGGTAGCTCCGGTCGAGGAATATGGTGCCGATATCGGTGGAGTTGATGAGGTTCTGGAGGTTGTTGCTGTAGATGGCGGTTTCCTCGATCTTTACCTTCAGTTCCTGGTTCACCGTACGCAGTTCTTCGTTGATCGACTGAAGTTCTTCTTTGCTCGTTTCCAGTTCTTCGGCGGCGGAGCGCAGCTCTTCGTTCATGGCCTGCAGCTCTTCATTGGCGGCCTTCATCTCTTCGGCCTGAAAATCGTGCTGCTCGCTGGATGACCGCAGCTGCGTTTTGAGACGGATGATCTCTTCTTCGAGCTGTTTGGCCACCGGCTCGTCGGAAGATACCAGTATCTTCTGCTGAATCTCTTCCCTGGCGGGTTCAAAAAGCACGAGTATGAACCCCCGGCTGGCCTTGTCGGTGCGCAGTACCGGCCGTACCAGCAGGTTGATGGCTTCCGGTTTGTTGTCGATCATCACTGTAAGGCCGTGGGCTTCTACGGCCGACTGTCGCTGCAGGGCCTGGTACAGGGCCGAACGCAGCTCAAGCCTCAGTTCAGGTTTCACCAGCTTGAGCAGGTTTTGCGAAAGCTCACCCCCGCTCACCTGCAGGTATTTGCCGGCCCGCTCGGTCACATGCACCACGTCGAACTCTTCGTTCACAACCAGCGAAGGAGGCGCATATTCCTCGAGCAGCTGCTGATGCAGGTCGCCGAATGAAATGCGTTCCAGTATCCGGTTCTCGTTTTCCTGGGAAGAAATATCTTTTTTGAATTGGTCGGAGAACATGGCCGGGGTAGACTCGGGAACGGGGTACGCGCGTAAGCCGGCCTGCCGGCTCTGAAAGATGTGGTTCTCGCGATTGTATCCTGTATAAAGGTCGTTCGCCGAATCGACCGATTCGGAGGTGCCGAGAAAAAGAAAACCGCCCGGGTTCAGCGCAAAATGAAAGGTTTCGACCACCCGCTCCTGGGCCACCTGGTTCAGGTAGATCAGGGCGTTGCGGCAGGCCACCACATCGAGGTGCGAGAAGGGCGGATCGCGCAGGAAATTGTGGTTGGCGAACATGATCGTTTCACGGATCTCGCGCCGTATGCGGTAGTTGTCGCCCTCTTTGTTAAAAAAGCGGCGCAGTCTTTCCGGCGACACGTCGGCCGTGTCGCTCATCGTATATAGCCCTTCCCTTGCCTGCGCGATGGCCGACTCGTTGATGTCGGTGGCAAAGATCTGGACCTTTGGAACGTCGAGGGTGCCGGTGGAAAGTTCGGCGCAGAGCATGGCTATCGAGTACGCTTCTTCACCGGTGGCGCAGCCCGCCACCCAGATCCTCACCCGGTCGGCTTTTGTTTTGGTCCTGAAAATGAGGGGCAGCACTTCATGCTCTATGATGGCAAAAGGCTTGCGGTCGCGGAAGAAATTGGTGACCGAGATCAGCAGGTCTTTGAGCAGTGCCGCCGGCTCGTCGGGATGCTCCATCAGGTAGCGGGCATACGCCGGCAGGTCGGGCAGGCCGAATATGTTGATGCGCCGCTCGATGCGACGCAGCAGGGTAGGTCGTTTGTAATTGGAGAAATCGTGGCCGGTGCGCAGCCGCAGCTGCGTAAATATCTCGCGCAGCGCCTGCTGCTGTACTTCGGGGCGATTGATCGTTTCTTCCACGATCTCCACGGTGCCCATACTGACCTTGTAGCTGATCAGCTTGGCCGGAATCTCGGCCACGGGCAGCACCCCGTCTACCATTTCCGTGGCGATGGCATTGCGCGGCATCTCGTTGAATTCGGCTTCCCGCGGATTCTGCACGAAACAGGCGCCGCCTCTTTCCTTTATGCGTTTCACCCCCATGGAACCGTTGGCGCCGGTGCCTGAAAGAACTACGGAAATCGCCCTCGGACCAAGGTTGTCGGCCAGCGAACGGAAAAAAATATCGACCGGCGCGCGCCGCTCTTCCTGCAGGATGTTTTGCGATGCGGAGAGCGCGTCATCCTCTATTATCAGGTGCTGGTCGGGCGGCACCACGTAGATGTGGTTCGGTACGATCTTCACCCTTTCCGCCACCTGGGTTACAGGCAGGGACGTGGTATGCTGGAGTACTTCCGCCAGGCGGCTGTCGTGGTCGGGAGAAAGATGCAGGATGACAACATAGGCCATGCCGGAATTTTCGGGCGTATGCGTAAAAAATTCCTGCAGCGCCTGTATGCCGCCGGCCGAAGCGCCGATGCCCGCAACCAGGAAATCACCTTTGTCCGGCTTTTCCTGCAACTGCTTAACCGGGTCCTTCTTCTTCGAATGATTACTCATGGATAAAACAAACTCTTATTTAAATTGGGTGGGCTCTGTGTCGGGTTGTTCCACCTCCTGCAGCAGTTTGTCCTGCGTAAGCTGCTCATGTTCCATAGCAGCTTTCCTGACCAGGGAATTACGTTCGGTTGCTTCATGGGCTTTCCTGAAATAGACCGCGGCCAGCTTCAGCTCGTTTGCTTCCGCAAAGTGATCGCCCATATGGTTGAGCAGCAGCACGCTTTCATCTATCAGCCGGATTGCGTTGTAGAGGCTGTCTTCTATCTTTTCGGTGATGGCCGCCATAAGGGTATCCGGCGAGAAAGCATGGCCGGTATGGCAGCGGAAACGGGCAAAATTGTCATCCATGATCCGCGAAAGCACGCCATGGCATTCGGGACAGGTGAACGTCGAAAGTTCGCCGATGTGCAGGGAACTATTTTCGAGCGTTCCCATTTCGGCGGCAATGCCGATCTCGATCTTTGTTTTTTCGTCCTTCATGGCATTTGGATTTTCAGGAACAGGTGCTTTGCAAAGCCGGTCGAGCAGAGGCGCCATTTCCTTAACGGGCACACAGTGATCCACTTTTACCTGGCGCAGGGCGCTGGCAGGCATGGAGGACACTTCTGCATCGTGCGGGTCCTGCACCACAGCTATACCGCCGCGGCTCTTTACCTGCCAGAGGCCGGCGGTGCCATCGTCGAGCGCGCCGGTAAGGATGATGCCGATCACGCGGCTGCCGTAGACCCAGGCAGCCGACCGGAACAAGGGATCGATGGCGGGACGGAAACGGTTTTCTTTGGGGCCGTGGGTCAAGCGCATCCTGCCCTCTTCCAGCAACAGGTGATGATCGGGCGGGGCTACATACACGTGCCCGGGCTTGAACTTTTCTCCGTCCGTGGCGTGCTGCGCGGGAAGTTGACTGACGCGGTTCAGGAGCTGGGGAAGGATGCCCCGTACTTCGGACGACATATGCCATACGATGAACAGGGAGGCGTTGAGGTCGGGCGGCAGGCCTTTTACGAGGGTCTTGATCGCTTCGAGGCCGCCGGCGGAAGCCCCGATAACGATGATGCGCTGACCGGAAGTATTAGTAACGGAGGGGTCATTGCTCTGCGAAAGTTGAGACGGAGGCACGTGCATGAATTTGATTTTGGATGACCTGCGGGAAGTGAAGGTAGCCGGGTACAGAATGCAGAAGTTGAATACACGCTGATACCCATAAATATCAGCGGTGGTTTTCCAACGCGATCAGCCTGTTCGCTCGTCACTTTCCCCTCGGGATTTACCCGCAAAATACCATATGTTCATGATCTCGGTGAGATATTATTTTTGGCGGCGTGTTCCCGGGTGCGGCTGATGACACGTCGCTGTGCTGTTTCTCTTTTCATCGCCCCGCCCCAGGATATGAACAGCCGGATCCGGCTCAACATGTATATCTTGCATGGGACGGGGTTCGGCTTCAACAAAAAGCGGCTGGTTAATTCAGGGGAGTTTGCCTTCGGGGGGCGGAAAAGCCAACCCCACTACTCAAGGGGCTCCCGCTTCGTCAGAAAAAAAACAGGATATGAAATCCGATCACTTTCTCATCGTGGGCATCGGCGCGTCGGCAGGCGGCATCGAAGCGGCAAAGGAATTTTTCCTGCATGTGCCGCAGGATTCCGGCATGGCCTATGTGATGATCCTGCACCTGTCGCCGGAATACGAGAGCCGCCTCGCGGAGGTATTGCAGCAGACCGCCCGCATCCCGGTTACCCAGATAAGGGAAAAAACAAGGGTGGAACCCGACCACGTGTATGTGATCCCGCCAAACCGGCACCTCCAGATGGAAGATGATTTCATAGTGGCAACGCCAAACCTGAATTTTGAAGAGCGGCGTGCGCCGGTAGATATATTCTTCCGTACACTGGCCAACTCCCACCAATCAAGGGCTGTTGGTGTAATATTGAGCGGCACAGGCGCAAATGGGTCCATGGGCATCAAGCACATCAAGGAACATGGCGGGGCAGCTTTTGTACAGGAGATGCGGGAAGCGCTTTTTCACGAAATGCCCCGCCACTCCATCGAAACCGGGCTGATCGATGAAGTGCTGCCGGTGGCGCAGATTCCTGCCAAGATCATCGCTTACCGCGACAGCCTGGGCAAGATCGGGATCCCGGTTGAGCCGGAAGAGCGCCCCGACGAGCAGCAGCAGTCGCTCCGCGTCATCTTTACGCAGCTGCGGGCGCGTACCGGACATGATTTCTCAAATTACAAACAACCGACCGTGCTGCGCCGCATCGAGCGCCGGATGCAGGTGCGCGGTATTTTCACCCTTCCTGACTATGCAAAATATGTACGGGAGAATTCCGGTGAGATACAGGCTTTGCTGAAAGACCTGCTGATCTCGGTTACCAATTTTTTCCGGGATGCAAATGCCTTCGCACACCTCGAAAAAGAGGTGCTGCCCGCAATTTTCAAAGACAAAAAAGCCGGCGACCAGGTTCGTATCTGGGTGGCAGGCTGTGCCACGGGCGAAGAAGCTTACAGCATTGCGATCCTGTGCGCCGAACTGATGGGAAGCAGGACCGACGTACCCAGTGTGCAGATCTTTGCTACCGACATCGATGAAACGGCGCTTGCGATAGCCCGCGAGGGCGTGTATACCCTCAACGATGCGGCGGACGTATCGCCTGAAAGGCTGCGCCGTTTTTTCAACACTCATGGAGAAAGATTCCGGCTGCGGAACGAGATCCGGAAGATGATCCTGTTTGCCAACCACAACATTTTAAAGGATTCGCCATTTTCGCACCTGCACCTCGCCAGCTGCCGCAACCTGCTGATCTACCTGAACAAGCAGGCACAGCAGCATGTGATGGAAGCGTTTCATTTTGCCCTGAACCCCGGCGGTTTCCTTTTTCTCAGCACCTCCGAATCGGTGGAAGGCGCCGGCGACCTGTATGTAACTGTCAGCCAGGAGAACCGTATGTTTCAATCACGCCAGCTGCCTGTCCGCATCCTTCCCCCAACGGAAGGTCTTCCTGCACTGCGCCTATACGCTTTGAAAAACCGGTCGACTATTCAGACAGAGGAATTAGCGGTACCGCAGCGAGTAACAACCGCCGAATTGCACCACCAGCTCATAGAGCAGTATGCACCGCCGTCGGTTGTGATCAATGAAAACCATGATCTGCTCCGTGTCAGCGATTCTGCCGGCAGGTTTCTGCACCTGTCCGGCGGCGAGATGTCAAGAGACATCCTGAAACTGATCCGCCCGGAGCTCCGGCTGGAGCTTCGCTCCGCCCTGTACAAGGCCCTGCAGAAAAGAACAAACATCCATACCACTCCTGTGTCGCTTTTCATGCAGGGAAAACAGCAAGCGGTAAAGATGGAGGTAAGGTCTGCCTGGCATCCTGCCGATATGGGCAAAGGGGTGCTGCTGATCTTGTTTGAGCTGGTACAGCCTTCAACCGCAGAGGAAAGAAACAGCCTTGTTCCCGCCGACCCGCTTGCCTTTCTGATGGAAGACGACCTGATGCGCACCCAGGAACAGCTTCGCACATCCTCGGAGGAACATGCGTTGCAGTCGGAGGAGCTGAAAGCGATGAACGAAGAGCTGCAGGCGCTGAACGAAGAACTGCGTTCCGTAGCCGAAGAGCTCGAAAGCGGGAAAGAGGAACTGCAATCGCTGAACGAAGAGTTGCGCACAGTGAACCAGGAGCTGAAAATAAAGATCGAAGAGATCACGCTCAGCAGCAACAACCTGCAGAACCTCATCAACTCGACGCACATCGGCACCATTTTCCTGGACCGCAATTTTCTGGTGGTCTTCTTTACGCCGAAAGCATGTGAGGTGGTCAACCTGATCTCCAGCGATGTGGGCCGGTCCCTGAAGGACATCACTACCAAACTCATCGAAGATCATGTGCTGGACGATGCGCAAACCGTTCTGGAAACCTTCCAACCCGTAGAGCGCGAGTCACTGACCACAGACCATAGATTCTACATCGTCCGGCTGCTGCCGTACCGCACTTCCGATGACCACATCAACGGGGTTGTCGTTACTTTTTTCGACGTTACCGAGCGGCGGCAGATGGAAAAGAGCCTGCGGGATAGCGAGGAAAATTACCGGATCAAGCTGGAGCACGATGTGGCCGACCGCACGGCCGAACTGAAGCTCAGCCGCGACCAGTATTTTTCGCTGTCGGAAAATACGCCCGACACCATCACGAGATGGAACAAAGATTTTCAGCTCATATATGCCAACAGCGCATTTGCCTCCCGAACCGGTGTGCCGAATGAGCGCCTGATGGGCCTCACCAATACCGAAATGGGCCAGCCGGCCGACAGTGCATTGTCTTACCGGAACAGCCTGCAAAAAGCTTTCGCATCCGGCGAGCCGGTGGAGCATTTCAACTCTTTTGAGACCCCGGCAGGCGAGGTGCAGCTATACAGCCGGATCGTGCCCGAAAAAAACGAGAAAGACGAGATCGTAACCCTGCTTGCAACGGCAAGAGACATCACCGAACTGAAAAAAGCCGAGCAGGAAGTCATTCGCCTGAAAGATGAAGTGGCGCAGCGCGCAGAAGACAGGTACCAGGTGCTGTTCAACTCGATAGACGAAGGGTTCTGCATGTTTGAGCTGGAATTTGACCAGGAAGGCAACGCGGCAGACTGGGTTTACCTGGAAGCCAACCCGGCCTTTGTAAAGCAGACCGGTTATGTAGACCCCATCGGCAAAAGGATCAGTTATTTCCAGCCCGATCTGGAACCGGTCTGGTTCGAGCAGTTTGCCATGGTAGTGCGCACGGGCGAGGCCATCCGCTTTACGCAACAGACACACGCGATGAACAAATGGTTCGACGTGTATGCATTTCGTGTGGAGGCCGAACGTAAAAACCTGGTCTCCATCCTGTTCACCGATGTTACCGTGCGCAAAGAAGTGGAGCAAGACCTGCGGGAAAGGGAAGAAAGAAAAGAATTCCTGCTCCGGCTGAGCGATGTATTGAGACCACTCACGGATTGCCTGGCCATACAGGCAGTGGCCATGCAAATGCTCGCACAGCATCTCGGGGTTACCCGCGCCCAGTTTTACGAAGCAGAACTTACTGAAGAATACCTGCTGTCTGCGGGCGGCTTCACAGACGGTATTTGGCCCGTGGCGCAGCGGATCAGCATAAACGACCTGGATGCTTATGTAAAAACAGAATTCCATGCCGGACGAACCCTGGCGGTGAACGATGTTTCTTTGGAGCCACGGGTGAGCGAAGCCGGACTGGCCGCTTACGATGCACCGGGCTTCCGGTCATTCATTGGCATTCCGCTGGTAAAAGGCGGCCGGTTCAGGGCGGTTCTTGGCATCCATCACTCTTCTCCACGTACATGGACACGCGGAGAGATCACTGTTGCCGAAGCTACTGCAGAAAGAACATGGGCTGCCGTAGAAAGAGTAAGGGCCGAAGAAGCCCTGCGCGAAAGTGAAGAGCGCTTACAGCTCTCCGTGAGGGCTGCCAATCTGTTTACCTGGGAGGTAGATCCAAAAACCGGAGAAACGAAATTCTCCGGCAATTTCAATGAAGTGCTCGGATTCGAAGTAGCAAGGATATCCGACAACAATTACAGCAATATTCACCCCGATGACAGCGACTTTGTGCTGGAAGCGCTGGGCAAGGCTTTTAAGAATGAAGAACCGCTCGATGTGGAACACCGCATCGTGAATCCGCATACCGGCGAAACAATCTGGGTAAAAGCAGAAGGCAAACTGACCCTGCGCAACGGAGAACCCGAGCCCGTGTTCATTGGCATCACCCAGAATATTACGCCCCGCAAACTGGCCGAGGAAGCTTTTAGAAAGAATGAAGCGCTGTTGCGGCACATCACCCACAATTTACCCGCCGGTTTCATCAGCGTGTTTGACAAAGATCTCCGGTACGTCTTCGCCGAAGGACAGGGACTCAAAGACATCGGCATCTCCCCTGAACAGATGACAGGCAAAGCCCTCGCGCAGGTTATTCCACCGGAAGAACTTATGCAGGTACTGCCCTACTACCGGAAAACTTTTGAAGGGGAGGCCACTACCTTCGAGCTGGCCCAGCGCGGGCACTGGTATGCCATCTACACGGCCCCGCTTCGCGATGCGAACGGGCGCATCAATTCCATCATCACCCTTGCCCAGAACATCACCGAACGGAAAAAACTCGAGCAGCAAAGGGAAGAATTCATCGGCATTGCCAGCCATGAGCTGAAGACGCCGGTAACCAGCATCAAAGCGTATACGGAACTGATCAGGGCGATCTCAGATGAAAAGGAGAACGCAGGTGTGGCCCCGCTGGTCACCAAACTGGACGCCCAGGTGAACCGCCTGATCACACTGATACAGGACCTACTCGACGTTACAAAAATAACGGAAGGCGAACTGACCCTCAGGGTACAGGCGTTCGACCTGAAACAGCTTGTGGAAGAGCGCGTGGATGACCTGCGGATACTATCTTCACTGCATCATCTTGTCGTTGCGTCGAACGAACCGGCGATGATCAGCGCCGACAGGGAACGCATCGCCCAGGTGCTTACGAACTTTATCTCGAATGCGGTCAAATATTCGACCGGTGGCGATATCATCCTTCGCTGGAACCAGTCGGAACAGGGTACGGAACTCAGTGTGGAGGATCATGGCATCGGCATTCCGGAAGACCTGCAGGGCAAGGTCTTCGACCGGTTCTTCCGGGTGAAAGACGGCTCGCAGAACACGTATCCCGGCATGGGCCTCGGGTTATACATCACTTCCAGCATTATCCGCCGCCATGGTGGCCGGATATGGGTAAAAAGCACGCCGGGTGAAGGTTCCACCTTCTATTTCTCGCTTCCGAAAGGGTAACGGTTTTTGTTGCCGGTTGCTTGCACAAAGGGGCTGCAGGCAACAGCATCCCTGCTACCAGCATCGTTTAAAGTACACCGCTAGTACGCCGGTTTTCAAACAGGGTGTATTTTTTTTCATACCCGAACTTGATTAAATTACCAGTGCAGATCTTATCCCCGCGATCCGGCAGCAATGGAAACCATGAATCTCGATCCGCTGATCGCTCATGAAGTACAACCCACGAAAACCGTACAGCAGCTGGTGCTGGCGGATGAACGCCTGAAAAAAATTTTCCGCCATCACGATTCCGTTGCTCATCATTCACGGTACAGAAGACAAAGCTACCAGGCCCGCCGGAAGCCAGCATTTTTATGACGAGGCCGGTTCAGCCGACAAAACACGGAAATTCCATGAAGGGCACTACCACGACCTGCTGAACGATGTAGACAAGGAAGTGGTGATGAACGATATCCTGGAATGGATCAGCAGCAGGGTGGAAAGTGGCCGTTTGCACAACTGACGCAAAAGAGCAGGAGACTGCCTGAACGCAGAAAGAGTGACGGATCTTTGGCTGCAGACCCGCCACTCTTTCCTTCACTTCAATGAATGAACAAGGATATATTTTTTTGCTAAGCGAAGCGATTTTACTTTTGGCAATGGCTGGTAACTACAGCTTACAAGTGATAAGATGAGTTTGCTAACAGATAAGATCGCACAGGCGGAAACCGGACTGGTATTGTATAGCCTTACGCCGCCAAAGATATCCACTGACCCGGAGAGGGTAACAACCATTGCCGGCAACCAGGTAAACAGGTTGAAAGGGGTTGCCATTGACGGCCTGATCCTGTACGACATCCAGGACGAATCTACCCGTACTGAAAGTGAACGCACCTTTTCGTTCATTAAAACGATTGCGCCGGAGGTATACAGCCGCCAGTATCTCGCCGGTCTCGAAATTCCCAAGATCATATACAAGAGCATTGCCAACCAGACAAAAGGGGAATTTACGGATTGGATAGCACAGAACAAAGCCCTGGACCACGTAGTGTTCGTAGGCGCTTCCTCGCAACAGCAGGTAGAGGCCACCAATTTTTCATTGAACGACGCGTACGATATCAGAAGGCAACATGGCGACCACCTGATGCTGGGAGGAGTGACCATACCGGAACGCCACAGCAGGAAAGGCGATGAACACCTGCGCATATTCAACAAGATAGACAAGGGATGCCGTTTTTTCGTGTCGCAATGCGTCTACAACCTCAACGACACAAAAAACCTGCTGTCTGACTACTACTATTACGCTTCCGACCAGGGCAAGTCCATGTCTCCCCTGGTTTTTACCCTGGCTCCCTGCGGTTCGTTGAAAACACTGCAGTTCATGGAGTGGCTGGGCATCGAAGTTCCCAAGTGGCTGTACAACGACCTGAAGCACGCAACGAATATCCTGGCTGCCTCTGTCGAAACATGTAAGCACATTGCTGTCGAGATCATGAACTTTGCCGAGGCCAAGAAGATCCCGGTAGGTTTCAATATAGAAAGTGTGTCGATCAAAAAGGAAGAAATTGAGGCGGCAAGCGAACTGCTAAACGATATCATAAGGATCGTGAAGGGCAGTGATGCAATGACGGGGCCTGCATCCATAAATGCAGACCAGGAAAGCAAGGCCAGAGACAGGCGGGAGCAGTTGTCCGGATCCAAGTGAGCTTCCGGGCCAGAAGCATCTTCCCTCTTTGTCTGAAACCCTTGTAAGCACAGGGCTGCAGCAGGCTTCTCCCTGTGCGCATGATTTGATTTTCTTACCTTTGCCGCATGCAACAGAACCAGGTTCGGCCCGTTTCGGAGTTCAACAATGAACTCAAGCTGAAGGGCTTCAATGTTTTTCAACTTGAAGCAGACGGGAACTCGATGCGCACTTACAGCCGGAAAGATTTTTACAAGACCTGCCTGACCACAGGCAAAAGCATCATTCATTACGCGGACAGGAGTTTTGAGGAAGAAGGCACCATCCTGTTCTTTGGCAACCCGCACATTCCTTATTCCTGGGAAACGCTGTCGACCACTTATGTGGGCTACACATGCCTTTTCTCGGAAAGTTTCATCACAGCCGCCGGCAGGTCCGAAAGCCTTCAAAACTCCCCCTTGTTTAAACTGGGCGGCACACCGATCCTCCGGATAGATGAGCAGCAAAGGGAGTTCCTCGATACCATTTTCCGTAAAATGATCGAGGAACAGAAAACCGATTATACGTACAAAGACGACCTTGTCCGCAACTACATCAACCTGATCATTCACGAAGCGCTCAAGCTTCAGCCATCCATACACTACGACAAACACAACAATGCCGCCTCGCGCCTCACGACCGTGTTCCTGGAACTGCTTGAAAGACAGTTCCCGGTCGAAAGCACGTACGCTCCCCTCCTGCTGAAGACCGCGCAGGATTATGCCAACAGCCTGCATGTGCATGTGAATTATCTGAACAGGGCCGTAAAAGAAGTTACCGGCAAGCCGACAACCGCCCACATCAGCGAACGCATCATCAGCGAAGCAAAGGCCCTCCTGCAACACACGGCCTGGAACATCGCCGACATCGCCTATGCCCTGGGTTTCGAATATCCCACCTACTTCAACAATTACTTCAAACGGATGACGGGCACCAATCCAAAGTCGCTCCGCGCGATGGAAGTTTGATTTCCTTAACAATCGGTTTGATAATCATTAGCAGCGGGGATCAGCGACCCGGTACCTTTGTGGCCTGTTATCAAACAATTGACCATGAACAAACAGGAAGCCGAAGCCGTCCGTGATATCTGGGAAGCTGATATATTCAACAGGCTGCAAGCCGGAGACCCCGTGCGGATGGATGATCCCGGGTACCATAAGATCGGGGAAATGGTTTCCATAACCATGCGGCTGTCGCTCGGGCTCAACAATGCCGGCGACCCCGACCTCGTGCGCAGCAAGCTGGGAGAGATCACCGGTCAGGAGATTGACCCCAGCACAACGCTTTTTACCCCTTTCCATACCAATATCGGCCGGTTCATCAGGATCGGTAAAAAAGTATTTATCAACCATGCCTGTTCCTTCCTGGATCTGGGTGGTATCACCATCGAGGATGATGTAATGATCGGCCCGAACGTGAACCTGATCACAGAGAACCACCCGGTAAGTACGGCGGACCGGAAAGTGCTCGTCTGCAAGCCCATCGTCATCAGGCGCAATGCCTGGATCGGTGCAGGGGTTACGGTACTTCCTGGCGTTACCGTGGGTGAAAATGCGGTGGTTGCGGCGGGGGCAGTCGTGAACAGGGATGTGCCGGCGAACACCGTAGTGGGTGGCGTACCTGCCAGGATCCTCAAAACGATCTCCTGATCGCGCACCCGGCAGGGCAGAAGAAACAATACATACCGACAGGAGATCGGACACCCGAACAGCCTTCACGATACCTGTTGCCGTACTTGCCTTTATGATGGAGGAAGGGCAGACAAAGCAGCATGCCAGCACGCACGCTCCAAAAACATCCCGGATGCAAACATTCTCCAACACCTAACAAAAAAATATAAGATGGAAATTACAAGAATCGGTTCTCAACCTTCCGGCAAGGGGCCGGAAGATTGGTTCAGCGGTACTGTCCGCATCGACCCTTTGTTTGCCGCCAACCAGTCGAGGCGCGGCGCTGCCGCCAGCGTCACTTTCGAACCGGGAGCAAGAACGGCCTGGCATACGCATCCACTGGGGCAAACCCTCATCGTGACTGCCGGCTTCGGATGGGTGCAGCGTGAAGGCGGCCCTGTTGAAGAGATCCGTCCCGGCGATGTTGTCTGGTTCGAACCCAATGAAAAGCATTGGCATGGCGCCACGCCGGCAACCGCCATGACCCACATCGCCATTCAGGAAAACCTGGATGGGAAAGTGGTCGACTGGATGGAAAAAGTGACAGACGAAGCATACGCTAAATAAAGAGAGATCAACCCGGTACAAGATCAGGTGCATCGTTCCGGGGTGCCGCTACAGGTATGCGGACTCCGTTGGAAACGCATGGACCGGATCTTATAAAAACACCCAAGAACAAACAATCTAAAAAGTTATGGAAGTGACCAACATTATAGCTTACGGCACGCAGGCGGCCGAAGCACCATTGAACCAGATAGACATCAACCGCAGAAAGCCGACACCACACGATGTGGAGATCGACATTCTATACTGCGGTGTATGCCACTCCGACCTGCATACTGCACGCAATGAATGGTACGGCACCATTTACCCCTGCGTGCCGGGTCATGAGATCGTCGGCAAAGTAAAAAGCGTGGGAGATCATGTAAGCAAGTTCCAGGTGGGCGATCTGGTAGGCGTAGGCTGTATGGTCGATTCATGCCGGGAATGCCAGTACTGCCAGGAAGGCCTGGAGCAATATTGTGAGCCGGGCATGACGGGCACCTACAGCTCACCGGACAAACACCTTCCCGGCAACCCCACATTCGGCGGTTATTCGGAACGCATTGTGGTAGACGAAAACTACGTACTGCGCATCCCCGGGAACCTGGACCTGGCAGCCGCCGCACCGCTTTTGTGTGCCGGCATTACCACCTACTCTCCCCTGCGCCACTGGAACGTTGGTCCGGGCAAGAAAGTGGGCATCGTGGGCATCGGCGGACTGGGTCATATGGGCATCAAGCTGGCCAAAGCAATGGGTGCGCAGGTAGTGGCTTTCACCACCTCCCAATCCAAGTTCGGGGAAGCAAAACGCCTGGGCGCCGACGAAGTGGTTTTGTCGAAAGATCCCGGGCAGATGGCAGCCTACCGCGGCAAGCTGCACTTCATTCTGGATGCCGTATCTGCCGGGCACGACGTGAATGCCTACCTGGCACTGCTTCGCGTAGACGGTTCCCTGGCGCTGGTGGGTGCGCCTGAGCATCCGCTCTCCATCGCTGCCTTCAGCGTGATCATCGGCCGCAAGAGCTTTGCCGGTTCCGCTATCGGCGGCATCGCGGAAACACAGGAAATGCTCGACTTCTGCGGCGAGCACAATATCACTTCCGACATCGAGATGATCGATATGCAGAACATAAACGAAGCGTACGAGCGGCTGCTGAAAGGCGATGTGAAATACCGCTTTGTAATTGACATGGCTTCGCTCAAAGGCTAATGCACACGGTTGAAGAAGAGTGACCTGAACGATGAAAGTTTTTACTGTTGTAATCCGGATCAGACCTACAGCGGTAAAGACCTTCATCGTTCAGGTCACTCTTGTTTAATTTCCACTGAAAGCCAGTCTTCCTGTGCCGGCAGACTGCATGAGGGTGTGTAATGCCGGAAAAATCACGGTCCGGTTGAACGGAAGGATCTGATCTGCCAGGGATCATTTTGAGTGGAGCTCTTCTCTGGTAAAAATCGAGGAAAATCTTTTTGTTCTTTGGTGCACGATGACACTTCTCATCTCAGCATAGACTATGACCTCTTATGTTATTTTCGAATGCACCCGCAGGTAAAGAATCATCCGGAACCGCTATCTGATCTCATTGCACGGCTTGCTAAAAATTGTGTTTCACCCCCACAAGTCATTTAAACTGCAGATGCAGGCTTACCTGGTTAGCGCGCAGGCCATCGCCCCTCATGTAATGCCCGAACCGGATCTCGGCGCTGCTGAAATGCCGGATGCCGAAAACACCTTCCACCGGTACAATACGGACGTTTGTGCCCAGATAATGGCTGGTGAACTTTGAAAGATCATAGTCGCTGGTAAAGTAGGTATCGGTTGCGGCATGCTGTGCATAGGGTGCAAAATAATCTACGCCGTTCTGGGCATAGAACCGGTAGAAAGGACTGACCGATAAGAACGCACTCAGCTTCACGGCGGTCTCCAGCTCTACGGTGTGAGCCTTCAGTCCCCAGTTATCCTGGTAGTACCGGTAGAAAGAGCGGATGATCAACCGGTCGCCGGCAAAGAAATTGGCACGTATGCCCAGCGGAAGCTTGAACCGCCGATCCGGCAGTGTTTCGGCCCGTTCGGTTCCATTGGTGAAATAGACCCTTTGATACTTTGTTGCCAGCAACCCTTTCTGGTAGGTCGGTTCCGCGGTGATGAGCACCTGCAGGTTCTTGCTGATGACCTGTGAAAGCGTGAAGGAGGCGCTGAAAGAATTCCGGGGGGAGGTACCCGAAATACCGCTGTGGCCTTCCCTCCCACTGCCGGTAAAACCCGTCCGCAGCTCTACCGGGTAGATGACCGACCACTGATCCAGGTAAGCCTGCAGCCTGGTCGTGAAGTCCCGGTTTTTGTCGCGCGAGGTTTTTGCAAACTGGGTTCCCAGTCCGACCGACTTGTAATCAAATTCATTGGAGAAGGAAGCGTTCAGGCCGAAAAGGTTACCCTTCTGCTCATTCTGCACAGTCCATGAAGCAGAAGGATAGATGCGGGTGTCACTCATGGACGCAGAGGAGATGGTAGCCGGATCGATCTTGTCTGACGAGGCAGAAGAGTAATGATCGATGCCCAGTTCGAAATCGAAACTATGCTTCCGCAACCGGCTGTCGTACTTAGACACTTTCAGGTCGATCGTGTTGGCGAAATCAGTCAGCTTCTCGGATCCGATGCCTCCCGTGACCGCGGAATGGTTGCCGCTCTGGTGATAGTAGCCGGTCACAAAGTTGATCTCTTCGATCTTTAACTTCCGGGTCTTATAAGCGACACTGTCGGAGGCGGACGTCTGTGAAAAAGCGCTCAGGATGCCCGCATACAGGGCCAGCGTACCTAAAAATATTTTCTTCATAAAAAAGTTTCCGGTTTTGCATCAGTTACAGCCGCATCCACCACCGGTTTTTCCCCCGTTGGCGCCGGAAGCCCCTTCCCTGTAAGACTGAAAATTCTGTTCGAAACGCTGCACTTTCCTGGCCGACAATTGCATTTCCGAATCATTTATCTTGTTCTTCTGATATTCCTTCACCGTCTGGCAGGAAGTAAACCCAAGAAAAAAGAATCCCGCCAGGGACAATACAAAGCGTTTCATAATGTAAGTTTGATTTGTTTGGACGTGTACAGACGGTCATGCTCGTCAACGACAATACACCCTACACCTTTCATCTGGTTGATCATGTTGATACCGACCCGTACGCCCAGTACCAGGAGCGGCGTAGTGAGGGCATCAGCCAGTTCCGCGACATGACAGACGATGGTCGCACTTCTGATCCCGGAAACAGGAAAGCCGGTCTTGGGATCGATCGTGTGGGAATATCTTTTTCCGTCAATGATGGCAAATTTTTCGTAGTTGCCGGAAGTGGCGACGGCCATATCGCTGATCTGCAGGCTGGAGAAGGTGTTGGATTTCTGTGCCGGGTCGGCGATGCCGATCGTCCAGGGCCGGTTGTTGGGTTGCAGGCCCCAGGTGATGAGGTCGCCGGCTGCATTCACAACACCGCTGTCTACTCCCCTTTGCCGCATCAGCCCGCAGGCCCGGTCTGCCGCATACCCTTTCCCGATCGCTCCGAATCCTATCCGCATGCCTTTTTCTTTTAAAAAAACAGTTCCTTCCTGCGGGTCGAGAACGATGTTGCGGTAATCAATGAGCCGCACCATCTGCCGGGCCGTTGCAGGATCCGGAAGGGAGGTCATACAGGTATCGAAATTCCAGAAGCGCGTATCGATCGATCCGTAGCTGAGATCGAAAGCGCCCTGTGTCAGCTTCGAGATCCGGATAGATCGCACGATCAGGTCGTATACTTCCCTGTCTACCTGTACCGGCCTGATACCCGCGTACCGGTTGATCAGCGCGGTCTGGCTATGGTCATCGTAGGTGGTAAGAAGCCGCTCGATGCGGCTGACCTCCGCGATGGCTTCGTTGATCCTTTCTTCCGCGGAAGCAGGTTCGCCGCCTGCTACGGTAAACTCAAAGCGGTTGCCCATCAGTTTGCATACCTTCTTTACAAGCTGCCGGCTCTCCATGACCTCACTGCTCATTGTGAATGATTGTATGGATGTTCTGCACAAACGCGCCGGGAGCCAGGTCCGGACAGCCTTCCCATTCCTTCAATACTTTCCCGTCGGCACTTAACAAAAGCGTAAGGGGAAAGCTTCCCCGCTTGTTGTATTGATCGGCGAGCGCTTCATTTTGTTTGGTTTGTGCCGCCGGCAGCCGGTTTTTCCTGAGCCGGGGAAAGTCGGCCTGCACGAGTACCAGGTTGCTGTCGGCATAGCGTGTAAATACTTCGGAACCGAAAATCTTGTCATGCATCCTAATGCAGGGTATGCACCAGTCGGAACCGGAAAAAGCAAGCAGGATATTTCTGTGCGACTGAACGGCCTGTGCCTTTGCTTTCTGAAAATCGGTCAGCCAGGAAGGCGGAGATGCAAGGAACGAGATGAATAAAAGACGATACACAAAGTTCATAAGAGAAAATTTACACGGCATTGAAACGGGAACTTAAGAATATACGCGCAGTAAAGTATTTGTGAAAGCAGTATGATATACAGCCAGGGCGCGTGGCGGCGGGCCACCCGTTACTTCTCCTGCCTCGGAATACGTACCGCCGTGACGACTGCAATAGAAACGATGTGCGGATGGCTGGTATACCACTGAAAAACTTTCATGGGTACAAACCTGCTGAACGGCAATGTAAGCACCTGTCAGTGTGCGGGCCACGATCAGTCCGTTGCTGTACAGGTAGCCTCCGTTTGTATTGAGGGCGGTATTTGCAGGCTGCGACAGATCCAGCGTGAAATCAACGTTTGAAGGAGCCGCGGTACTGCCCGTACCTTCACTTTTGGAGCATGCTGCCAGGCATCCCATAAAAAGCAGGGAAGTGGTGTGGCCGATGAGTGTCAGAAATTCTTTCCTTTCCATATCAATCTGCGGTTATTTAAAATGTTGCTGAAACATGCTTTATAACCAGATTCAGAAACTGCAGAAAAAGATGGGTTACCGCGTTGTTAATTTGCCTGATTGAGAAACAAGAAGCAGCATGCCTGCAAGGACAGGGCTTCAGGTTTCATCCTGTCTTTTACCCCCATTGATCATGGCAGAAACCAGTCCTTTGTTCTCTGTGAACTCAGCCCTGATCACACCGGCAATGTGAAACAAAATATACAGGTAGATAAGATACTGCGTGAAGCTGTGCACAGCCGAGATGGCACCGTGATATGTCCTGAACAGGCCCACATCTTCGAAAGCAAGTCCGAGCCCGGTGATGGCCATGGTAAACAGGAGAAGGTAGAAAAGGACGTATCCCCACTTGACCAGTAAAAAGTGTCGTCGGTCATTCAGATAGGAAAGCTCTCCCGACCCTGGTTTCATGGCCCGCCTGATCCTGACGGACAGCTTCTGTTCTTTGGACAGGGCTGCCTCGATCACGAGCCGGCTTAAGAAGAGAAAGCACAGTACGAAGCCGATGTAGCGGTGGGCATTCCATAACTTATCACTGTATTCATGTGCTACCGCCCTTGCCTGTTGCGAAGTAACCGAGCCGCCTTTTCCCTCTACCTGCGCCTGCACCATGGTCACATTGTTTTTTGTTCTGAACAAAGTGGAGCCCAATATCACGGTGACAAGGGATGCGGAGATGGCCCAGAATGTGATCCAGTGCCACAACCGGATCGCCATCGGATAATAGGTACGAAGCCAACCCGGCTTATGCGCGGCCTGTGCGGCAGGATGAAAGTTTTCCAAATGAATGTTACTACTTGACAAAATTTAAGTGTGACCGTAACATGCAGCTCATGGCAACGCTGACAAAAAGATGCAAGTCGGACCCTGAACATGGCGCGGCCTGAAAGACCAGTTGATACACAATGACAGGCCGGCCAACAAACAAAGATGCACCCTTGATTATTTTGAATGGATTGATAGATTCTTAAGATTCGCTTAAGAATCATCACATCCTTTGTACTGAGAAAAAAAATAGTACTATTTGCTGTAGAAAAGCAAGGCCATCGCTTAATTTTAATTGCTCGCAACAGCTTGCCCGGGACCGGCTTCAGCCATCATCAAACTTTCCAACTCTTTTATATCAAATCATCCTCATGAGAGTTCTTATAGCAGAAGATGAACCTTCGATCGCCGGCTTTTTACGCGACGGGCTGCAGGAAGAGGGATTCACGGTGGATTGTGTAGCCAATGGACGGGCAGGGCTCGGGCTCGTACACAGCGACCTGGGCAAGTATGACATCATCCTGCTCGACTGGATGCTGCCGGGGATCAGCGGCATTGAGCTTTGCAGGCAGATCCGCAAGGCCGATAAGAACATACCCATCATTTTTCTGACCGCAAAAGACACGGTTGACGATACGGTGTTCGCCCTGGAATCGGGAGCAAACGATTACCTGAAAAAACCGTTCGCTTTCGAGGAATTACTGGCCCGCATGAAAGTGTTGCTCCGCAACAAAGCAGGCGAACAAAGCCGGTTCTCTGCGGGCGACATCGAGCTCGACACAAACAGTCACCGCGTCACCAAAAACAACCGGGAGGTTGAGCTGACCCAGAAAGAGTTTTCCCTGCTTGAATACTTCCTGCGCAACAAAGGCAAAGTGTGCAGGCGCAGCCGCATCATCGAAAAGATATGGGATACGCATTTCGACAGGGATACTTCCGTCATAGATGTCTTTATCAATTCCCTCCGCAAAAAACTGGACACACCGGGCAAAGAATCATTTCTCCAAACGATCCGCGGTGTCGGTTACCGGATAAACGACCAGCCATGAAGCTAAGTTTTAAAGAACGCATCTCCCTCTTCAACACACTCGCCGTGGCAGTGGTTACGATCATACTGTTCACCGCCATCTATGCCGTTGTATATCTTACTTCCTACTATTCCCTCGATGATAACCTGCGGTTTGAGAAAGGAGAGATATTTGCCAACCTCGGCTGGAAAGAGGACAACATCATCATCAAAAAGATGCCGGAATGGGAGGAGGCCGAACACCAGCAGGTGGAAATCAATCCAACCTTTTTTCAGGTCGTGAACATCAGGGGCAACATCATCTTCCGGTCTGCCAATTTTCAGCGCAACCGGTTCGACTTTGATACCGCGAACCGGAAGGAGACTTTCCGGAACAGCACCATCAACAACAAACGGATCCGCCAGGGGCAGTTTCCTATCTACAACGAACACCATAAGATCATCGGCCAGCTCACCATCGGGGTTTCCAGGCAGGAGTCGTTCCATGTACTCAGAAACCTGCTGATCATTCTCAGTATCGCTTTTCCGGTAATGATGATCATCTTGTATACCGTCAGTTCCTTTACGGCTTCAAAAGCGATCGCCCCTGTGTACCAGCTGATCCAGACGGCCTCGCGCATCAATGACAGCAACATCTACACGCGGCTTGCCCTGCCCGAACAGGAGGACGAGATCTACCAGCTTGCCACAACCATTAACGACCTGCTGGGCCGCATAGAGCAAAGCATCAGCCGGCAAAAGCAGTTCACGGCCGATGCCGCCCACGAGATGCGCACGCCCCTCTCGGCGATCCGCGGAAACCTGGAAGTGCTGCTCCGGAAAAAGAGGGATCCGGTATACTACGAAGAAAAGATCCAGGAGGTGATCGGGTATGTAGACAGGCTGAATCTCCTGTTTGAACAGCTGCTCCAGTTGTCGAGGCTTGAATCGGGCACGGTCATCTTACACAGGCAGCCCATCGACCTCAACCATTTTATTTTCCAGATCACCCGCAAATGGGAAACAGCATTCCATGACAAACAGATCAGCTGGCATGTGGCGATACCGGACGGACTGTCGGTGATGGCAGATACGCTTTTCCTGGAACGGGTCGTCGACAACCTCATCAGCAATGCCATCAAGTACCACCGGAAACAAGGCAACATTTATTTTTCCTGGAACGGAAACCAGTTCAGCATCCGCGACGACGGGCCGGGCATCTCCTCCATCCAGCTGCCCTATCTGTTCGACCGGTTTTACCGGGCCGACAGATCAAGAAGTTCCGAAGTACCGGGCAGCGGGCTCGGTCTGGCCATCGTAAAAAAACTGGCAGATCTGCAACAGATCCTGATCTCGTTCGACAGCTCCGAAGGACACGGCACTACTGTGACTCTCGAATTCAGCCCTTCGTGAAGCTTGTCATTCTTCCTCTTCCCCTGTATTCTTCAGCTTCATCAAAGCGGCATAGGCATTTTTGATGATGACGGTCTTGTCTGTTAAACCCGCAGCGGGCGCACTGATCGCCGTGTAGCCATCCCTGGAAACGCCGGTCGCCACCGGAACCATTCTGAACTGCGAAGCCTTCTCCTGTATGAAAATAAATTCCTTTTCTCCCGACCGCACCACCGCTTCGTCGGGTACAGCAACCGTATGGGTGACGGTGACCGCTATCTCTGCATTGACGAACATCCCGGGCAAGAAAGGGGGCGCAGCGCCGGTAAAATGACAATGCACTTCCGCGCTTCTGGTGCTGTCGAGGGTTTTGCCGACCAGTACCACCTCCGCCTCATAAACGGCTGCAGTATCGCTGACCAGGCTGGTCTTTATTTTCTGGCCGGGATGGATGGACAGCACATCTTTTTCAAAGACCGTGAGCGCCAGGTGCAGGTCGGCCGGATCGATGAGCTCGAACAGAATGTCGGTGGCGCTTACATACTTGCCCGGATTTACGTGTACGGCAGTCACGTACCCGCTGATGGGCGCATAGATACTGACGTTCCGGCTGATGGTATTTTCATTGAGCCTGCCGGGCCGGATGCCGATCAGCAATAACTTCTCCTCCAGCGCTTTTACCATGATCCGCTGCGACTGGTAATCTCCGGTGGTTTGCTCGAATACTTTGTCCGACGTGCTTTTGCTGGCATTAAGCAGCTGTTGCCGCTCGTACTCTTTCTGCAGCTGCGACAGCCGCACCTTTGCCGTCAGGAAATCCTGCTCCAGCTGCACGAACGACTGGTCTTCCATCACCGCCAGCACCTGTCCCTTTCTGATGCGCATGCCCGGCAGCAGCCCGGTCTTTTTCAGGTATCCACCCGACGGAAAGCTGACCGTGATCCGGTTCTGCGGCGGCACATCCACCAGGCCGTCTACTTTCAGTACGCCCTGCATGTCGCGAAACACGGGCTGCCCGGTCAGGATGCCGGCATTCTTCAACTGGGCGGCGGTGAGCACAACAAGATTGCCATCCTGCTGTACAGGTCTCGTTTCTGTTTTCTCTTCCTTTGCATAACAGCCGCCAAGCATCGAGATCGCTATAATAAAAAAGAACCTGTTCATAAGTAATCTTTTAATAATCGGGGGTATAAGTATTCAATTCGGATACCGTTCTGTTCCATTCGGCCAGGGCATTCAGGTAATCGGCCTGCAGGCCGATGGACTGGTTTATAAGCAGCGTCCATTCGAGGAAGCTGATGGCGCCGTTGTTGTACTGCAGGGTGGCGTTCTCGCTTAAAAGAGCCGCCTGTTTGAGGGCCGTCTGTTCAAAATAGGTGAGCGTGCGGTTGTTTTTCCCGTAGCGGAGAATGAGCTGCTTTAATTGCGACAGGTGCCAGCTGAGCGTGTCGGCATATTCCGTTTCGGCGGCGGTTATGCGAAGGCGGCCGGCGGAGATCCGTGCATTCGCCGCACTGGTGAACAGGGGGACACTGATGCCCGCGATCACCGAAGAAAAGCGGCTAGCAGCCCCGAAATATTTGTCTGTCCCGTTCACCTTCTGGATCCCTACCAGCGACTGGTTGTTATAACCGATGTTCACCAAAGGGAGTTTCCGGCTTTTGTAGAGCTGGTTCTCCTGCCCCAGGATCATCTGCTGCTGCTTTTTAGCCTGAACAAGTGGATAGTTGCTTACAACGCCGGCGTCGGGCACACCGAGAAGCACCATTTTCAGCGGCCCCGGCTCAGGCAGGTACAGGTTCTCACTGTGAAGCAGGTACGCAAATCCGGTTTGCACGATCCGGAGGTCTGTCTGCAGTTGCTGCAGCTGGTCCGCCACCTGTCCCCTTTGTGCGTCGGCCGCCGTTTTTTCCACCACATTGCTTTCTCCGGCCCTGAACCGTTGTTCCTGCCGTTGGGCGAACGCCGCAAAGAGGCTGTCGGCCTTTTGAAGCAACGCCCTTTTCTGCAGCATCAGCAGCATCTCGTAGTACCGGTCGGTGATCTGCTTTTTGATATTCAGCCGCACCACTTTTTCATTCAGGGTGCCGATGCCGGCCTGCGCTTCGTACACCGCTCTCTGTCTTCTGTACACAACCGGGAAAGCGGATGACTGCATCACCGTGAGCCGGCTGTCGTTTGCGATGCTGTTGATCTGGCCGTACTCACCCTGCAGGGTCGCAAAGGGAATGTCGAAAGCACTCTTTTCGAGTTTCCGCAGCGCCTGTGTCTGCAGCCTGGCAGCCTGTACAGAAAGATTCTGCTGCAGGCCTGTCCGGATGGCCTGCTCCAGGGAAACAGGTCTTTCCTGGGCCTGTGCCTGCCCGAATGTGTTCCCTGCTAGCAACACGAAAAACAGTGCAGGGGGTTTGCCCAGAAAGCGGAGGGCTCCGGTCCGGAAGACCTGTTTAGCCAGCAGCTTGTGCAGCAGCAGGTAGAGGGCCGGCAGCACGATCAGCGTGAGCAGGGTAGCCGTTAGCAGTCCGCCGATCACTACCGTCGCCAGAGGCCGCTGCACTTCCGCGCCGGCCCCGTTGCTCATGGCCATCGGTAAAAACCCGAGCGATGCCACAAAGGCGGTCATCAGCACGGGCCTTAACCTGGTCGATGTGCCCTGCCTGATCCTGTCCATCACCCCTTTCACCCCGTTCTTCTCCAGCTGGTTGAATTCCGAAAGCAGTACGATGCCGTTCAGTACTGCAATGCCGAAGAGCGCGATGAAACCTACGCCGGCCGAAATGCTGAAAGGCATTCCCCGAAGGCTCAGGGCCAGCACGCCGCCGATGGCGGAAAGCGGGATGGCGGAGAAGATGAGAAAACTTTCGCTGAAGGAAGAAAAAGCGAAATAGAGCAGCAGGAAGATAAGCAGCAGCGATACAGGAACGGCAATGCTTAAACGCTTTTTTGCTTCGATCAGGTTCTCGAACTGTCCGCCATACGTGATGTAATAGCCCGGTGGCAGCCTCACCCCGGAAGCGATCTTTGCCTGCAGGTCTTTTACCACGCTCTGCACGTCTTTCCCCCGTACGTTGAAGCCGACCGTGATCCTGCGCTCCGCATTCTCCCGCTGGATCTGGTTCGGGCCCACTTTGATCTGTACATCGGCCACCTGCTGCAGGGGGATCTGCGCCCCTTTGGAGGTCGCGATCAGCAGGTTCTGCACATCAGCCAGGTTTTGCCTGTTCTGGTTGTTCAGTCGTACTACCAGGTCGAACCTTTTTTCGTTCTCGAACACCTGTCCGCTTACTGCGCCGGCAAAGGCGGCCTGCAGAACGTTGTTCACCTCGCCTACGGATATGCCGTACTGGGAAAGGGCCTGGCGGTTATAGCTGACCTCTATCTGGGGCAGCCCGGTCTGCGCTTCCACGTACAGGTCTTTGGCGCCGTCTACCCGTCCGGCAATGGCGCCGATCCGGCCGGCATAGCGGGCGAGCGTGTCGAGGTCTTCCCCGAATATCTTGCAGATCACATCCTGCCGGCCGCCGGTCATCAGCTCGTTGAAGCGCATCTGCACCGGGAATTCGAAACCGGTGGTGATGCCCGGCACATCTTCGAGCGCCCTGCTCATTTTTTCCGCCAGCTCCTCGAACGAGCCGGCAGTGGTCCACTGCTTTTTCGGATGCAGGATGACCATCATGTCAGAGGCATCCATCGTCATCGGGTCGGTCGGTATCTCGCCGCTGCCGATCTTCGTGACCACTTTCTGCACTTCCGGGAACCGGGTCAGCAGGATGTGGGCCGCCTGCTGCGTGGCCTTGATCGTGGTGGTGAGCGAGCTGCCGGTGAGCACGCGGGTATCGACGGCGAAGTCGCCCTCTTCCAGGGTAGGGATGAATTCTCCTCCCATCTTCAGGATCACGACCACCGCTATGGCAAACAGCCCCGCGGCTGCCACAATGATCGTCTTCGGGTAAGCGAGCGCTTTTCCGAGCACCCGCAGGTAGCTTCCTTCCAGCCGCACCATCATCCGGTCAGACAGGGATGGTTTGCTGATCCGCTTTTTGCTGAGCACCAGCGCGCTCATCATCGGCACATAGGTCAGCGACAGTACAAAGGCGCCGATGATCGCAAACACCACGGTCTGGGCCATGGGCCTGAACATCTTTCCTTCAATGCCCTGCAACAGCAGGATGGGGAGGTAAACGATGATGATGATCACCTGTCCGAACACCGCTGCATTCATGAGCTTGCTGGCCGAACTCCTCACTTCGTCATCCATCTCTTCCCCGGTCAGCCGGTCCTTATGGCGGAAGAGGCCGCTCTGGTGCAGGTGATGCATCACCGCTTCCACGATGATGACGGCGCCGTCGACGATCAGTCCGAAATCGAGCGCACCCAGGCTCATCAGGTTCCCGCTTACCCCGAACAGGTTCATCATGCTGATGGCAAACAGCATCGCGAGCGGGATCACCGAAGCTACCAGCAGCCCGGCGCGTAGGTTGCCCAGGAACAGGATCAGGATGAACACCACGATGAGGGCGCCTTCTATGAGATTTCTTTTTACGGTACCGATGGCGTTGTTCACCATTTTGGTGCGGTCGAGAAAAGCTTCGATCTCCACGCCTGCGGGCAGGGTCTTCTGTATTTCCGCGATCTTTTGTTTCACCGCGCCGATCACTTTCGATGAGTTCTCCCCTTTCAGCATCATCACCACGGCGCCGGCCACTTCGCCTTGGTCATTGTAGCACATGGCGCCGTAGCGGGTAGACATGCCATAGTGCACGTTTCCGATATGGCGGATAAGGACCGGGGTACCGTCGGGAAGTGTTTTGACCACGATGCCTTCGATATCTTCACGGGTCTTTACCAGTCCGGAAGAGCGGATGTACAGCACTACCGGCCCTTTTTCGATGTATGCGCCCCCGGTGTTCTGGTTGTTCTTTTCCAGGGCCGAGAAAACATCCTGGATGGTCAGCCCGAAAGATTTCAGCCGGCCGGGGTCTACGCCGATCTCGTATTGCTTGAGCTGTCCGCCGAAACTGCTGACGTCGGCAATACCGGGCGTACCCAGCAGTTGCCTGCGCACGATCCAGTCCTGGATGGTGCGCAGTTCCATGGCGTCGTATTTGCCTTCATAGCCCCGTTTTGGCTTTACCACATACTGGAATATCTCACCCAGGCCGGTGGTGACGGGTCCGAGGGAGGGGGTGCCGAGACCGGCCGGTATCTGGCTTTGCACCTGGATGAGCCGTTCACTCACCTGCTGTCGGGCCCAGTACACGTCGGTCTTATCGTTGAAGACGATGGTGATGATGGAGAGGCCGAAGCGGGAAAATGAACGTTGCTCGATGAGGCCGGGAATGTTGCGGGTGGCGGTTTCGATCGGGAAAGTAATGAGCCGTTCGATGTCGGAGGCGCCCAGCGAGGGCGAGGAGGTAATAACGAGCACCTGGTTATTGGTGATATCGGGTACGGCGTCGATGGGCAAGCGGGATGTATTGTAGATCCCCCACCCGATAAGCGCCAGCATCATTATACCCACAATCAGTTTGTTGCGGATAGAGAATGCAATGATCCTGTTGAGCATAGAAACTGTTCTTAATCATTGTTTGCAATAAGTAATACCTGCCTTCAGGATTACCGGGCATCCTGTAAGCAGAGAGGCAGCGGATATGATCAGGAACAGCGTGGTGGTTGAAAGATGTCGGTCCGGTGAGTGGAAGGGACCCAGGAGGAATAGAAACAGTTGTGGTTAGGGAGGGACTGCGGAAAAAGGATGCCGGGCAGTCCGATATGGAAAGGAATGGTGATCAGGTGGCCGTTGCAGACAAGAAGGGCCCCTGCGTTGGTTTTGAACGGCAGTTGCATATCGCGCGCATAGTCGGCGTCTTTGGTATCTCCGTTGAAATAATGTTCGCGGATGAAACTCAGGAAAGAAAGATCCTTGTACAATTCTCCGTGTTCGCGGAAATGCTCCATGAGCACGGGCAGCTTCATCAGCTGGCACAATTCCGTTTTTGTGAGCAGCAGCAGGGAAAGAAATAATATAGCGGTGATGCGACGCAAAGAGGATCGAAAATAAGCAATTTAGCTGTTGCTAGAGGCAGGTAAAGAAAGAATAAAGTCAACAGCAGGACGGTCGTACCGAAAGGGTTCATTGCAGTGCTCAGATCGGATAAATAATAAATGTCTGCCTTTGGAAAAGACTGGGACAAATCCTCTCTTTGGGGCAGACATTTATACTTTGATCCAGGTGCAGGAACCCGTCGTGCAGCCGGGTTCTGGATGGGCCGGTCTTTTTACACCGACCTGTTACCTCCAATGACTTTCACCAGAATGGCAATGACGGCGATCACGAGGAGAATGTGGATAAGTCCGCTCGTGACATGGAAGGCAAAATAACCGAGCACCCAGGCGATAACTAAAATAACAGCAATGATGTAGAGGAGATTTCCCATAATATGAAAATTTAAATAGTGAAAGGATGAAAAAAGACTGTTCTTTTTGTGATCCTAAGCACGGCAGACAGTATGAAAGAACCCGGTTCGGCATTTTTTCATATATCTTTTTTGCATATCGGGGCACATGATGAAAGCCAATTCTGAAGGAATTTGGAAGTTTCGCAAAAACAGATCTGCGATGGCCCCGGTGCGGCACTTTGCTGGCGGGGCGGAGGCGGAAGATTGGCATTCCTGAACTTCTGCCGGGTATTGCAGACCCCGATGGAAGCAAGGCATTATTAAAGCGCTTAGAGGTAAGGGTTTAAAGGAGAAAACAGGCAACCGGTACTGTGAGTGCCGTGGCATGATATTAGTATAACCATCTTTCTAACGTAAATTAAAAATCATGGCAACTACAGAAAATGCAACAGGTGTATTAAATGACCTGATAGAAATTAATAATGACCGTGTAGCCGGTTTTGAAAAAGCAATCGCTGATATCAAAGATGAGAACGTAGACCTGAAACAGCTGTTCCAGACTTACGCAAGCCAAAGCCGTCAGAACGGTCAGGAACTGGCTGCCATCGTTGGTTCAGTAAATGAAGTAGAAACAGGCAAGAGCGTAGCAAGCACCCTGCACCGCGCCTGGATCGATGTAAAGTCCCTGTTCGGCGGAAGCGACCGTGCAAGCATTTTGTCTGAAGCTGAACGTGGCGAAGATGCCATCAAGAAAGCCTACAAAGATGCCCTGAGCAGTTCTTCACTTCCTTCGAGTGCTGTAGAAGTTGTAAGCACCCAGGCACAGAAAATCAATGCCGCACACGACCAGATCAAAGCGTTGCGTGACGCCGCGAAAGTGTAAAAAGATACATAGTAAAAAGAGCCGCCTTCGGGGCGGCTTTTTTTATGCACCCCGGAACCCCTCCCTGAAAAGAGGGGCAATCCTTTGCTCACCATTGACCGGTCATGGCGGATCTCCAAGCGGCAGCCTGGCAAGGAATTGAATCAGAATAGATTTATGCAAACGACCCGGCTACGGACATACCCCAAGCAGTCCGGTTCATAGGGAACGCCTCCATTGTCAAGGGATCGTGGTGCTAGGTGGAGAGCAATCACGGAAACAGCTCCGCAGGCCGACGTTTCGCAGCACCGCTCCTGCGCCGCCGGGATGCCAATCAGGCATTCAGCCATCAGTTGTAACCCGCCCTGAATTCCTGCGGCATCTGGCTGGTCTTTGTCTTGAAAAGTTTGCTGAAAGATTGGGAGTGCTCAAAACCCAGGTAGTAGGCGATCTCCGAAATGGTGAGGTCAGTAGACGACAGCTTTTCTTTGGCCTTCTCTATCACTTTATCATGAATGAACTGCTGCGTGCTCTGGCCTGTGAGCACCTTTAAAAGGGTACTCAAATAGTTAGCTGAAATATTGAGCTTATCTGCAACGGACTGCACCGTTGGGATGCCTGATTCAACCAGGCGGGTGTCAGCAAAATAGCCGCCCAGAAGCGATTCCAGCTTGTGTAAGATCTGGTGATTGGTGATCTTCCGGGTAAGGAATTGCCGGTGGTAAAACCGGTCGGCATGGATCAACAAATACTCGAGCTGGTTGATGATCAGCGACTGGCTGAAACCATCCATGTTCGACCGGTATTCTTTTTCTAGTTGTCTTCCAGCGCCTGCTCTATCACCCTGATCTTTGCCTCCACAAAAGCGGCGGCTCCCACGCCCCTGAAGAAATGGACCGGCGGGTGTTCCTGCTCGCTCAGGCTGATAAAAACAGAAGCGGCCTTTTTGGGATCGTTCGGTTGATGGCCGTTGATCTCGTTCTGGTGCTGCGCCTGTATTTCCCTTGCATTTACATAAGCATCGATCGCATTGGCAGGCACCATTACCGAATCTTTTTCCAGGAAACTGGTTCTGAAATAGCCAGGGTATACCAGTGTCGTATGAACGCCAAACGGCTCCATTTCCACAGCCAGGGCCTCCGTGTAGCCGGCCATCGCGAACTTGGTTGAACAATAGATGCCGAACGCAGGAAGTTACCTGCGAACCCACCGATGGAGGCAATGTTAATGATGTGGCCCGAGCGCTGCGTTCTTAGGTAAGGCGCTGCATTGCGGATGACATGCAATGGACCAAACACATTCACGTCGAAATTCCTTTGTACTTCTTCTGCCGTCAATTCTTCCACAGTGCCCATCTGGGTGTACCCCGCGTTATTCACCACCACATCAATGCGGCCCAATCTGTCAATCACCTCCCCGATCGTCCTTTTAACATCCTCGTTGCTGGTAACGTCCATGGTCAGGGGAAGGAAATTTTCCCGCTCGCCGAAAAGATCGATCAGTGCCTGCCTGTTCCTCGAAGTGCCTGCTACCCGGTAGCCTTCCGCCAGTAATTGCCGGATAAGATCTGCGCCCAGTCCTTTGGATGCGCCGGTTACGAACCATACTCTGTCAGTGTGCATTTGCTGTGTCATCATTTTTAGATTTGATGTCACAAAGTTGAGGCATGCCCGCAGCAGCCTTGTATCCAATCCTTGGAATGTTGTAGTAAATTCTCAGATGACCAGTAAAAAAGTATCTGCAAAGGCTTAAAGAATAAGCAAAATGGATTGGCCAGAAATGAA
Organism: Chitinophagaceae bacterium; assembly: GCA_965200945.1. Taxonomy (GTDB): domain Bacteria; phylum Bacteroidota; class Bacteroidia; order Chitinophagales; family Chitinophagaceae; genus JADCRZ01. The sequence continues at coordinate 4,791,114 of OZ241749.1, read as the reverse complement.
GATTCTCCTTCTAGGAAGGGAACCGCCTTTTCTATCCGGTACGTGTACTCACCGGCATTTGATCAACCCATTATCACTCCCTTATTTTCCGGGAAACAGCGGGTTCGGTCTTACATATCTGTTTCCTTCGAACCGGACGCTGTACTCAGAATTGAAATGGCTGCTTTTCAGGTAATAATCCGTTGTGATGATCTGGGCCCCGGCTTTGCAGGCTGCCTCAAAATCGCTCCTGTCGTTGCTTCTGGCCTGCCGGGTATCCGAATCGGCCCTTGTCCGGATGATATACCCCTTTTTCACCAGGTCAGGGATCTGCGGGTTCTTCGGATCGTTCAGGATCATCATGGCAGCTTCCGGCGTGCCTGCTTCTGCATTCACAAACATCACCCGGCCTTTGAGCGAAGGATGACCGCCGGTATACAGATCGCGTTTAGCCGCTTTGTCGTCCAGCAGGATCAGGAATTTGCCCCTTGCCTCTTTTACAGTGGGCCAGTTGTTGTGCAGCACCGCTTCTTCCAGCGTGCGGTATTTTCCTTTTACCTGATCGGGTGTCACAAAATGCCGGGCTCCCAGGTTTTGAAGCAGCACTGTATCGAGTTCCGCAAGCGTGCCGGCGGTAAACTTTTCCGGCACGGTCAGCTGCGGATTGTCAGACGCCTGGTCTTTGCATTCCAGCGTGATGAAAACAGGTTCATGGTCCGGATGGGCTTCTGACCAGTCTTTCAGCTGCTTCAGGCAACCGGTGAGCGTCAGGGCATGACTCCTAAAATCGAGGTCCACAATATGAAACACCTTGAAACCAGGGGCCTTCATCTCTCCCTCCGGATCGAAGGGCGGCTGGTCAGGCACCCAGTCGAGCCCCTTTGGATGTGCATAGCGGCCCCCTTTATCATCGGCATACACATCTATCTCCAGGTTGCGCAACCCCATGTTGAGCTGTTCAGTGAGCCCGATATGTTCATAATCGATCTTACTGGCAGACACTGAATCCCTGTTCCGGAAAAAGGCAAACAAGGCCGGATCTATGGCTTGCTTATAGCTGTTGTGCGACCCGATGACCTGAATCCTGTTGATAGGCAGCCGGTCGAGGTTTTGTGCGCGCAAAGCAGATCCGGAAACAAAAAGAAACAAGAGAAAACAGATTCTGGCGTTCATGAAACAAAGATAAAGGGCATGCCGGTTTATTTGCATTCTCCGGCCTGCGGGTGTTGGTATAGACAGGTAAGAGCCCTGATCGTCACAAAACAGTATCCTTTTCAACAAAGGCTTTGAATATCTGCCCTTTTGCGAATTTGACATCTTTGCCTTTTTTAAGCAGGAACAAAGGCGTGAGCAGCACGGCTTCTGCCACTGCAGTACCGGTTTTATCCTGTCCATCGGCCTTTAGTTCGCTGGTCAGTTTCACCGTTTTGCCGTTTGGCAGATTCAGGTAGTCGATGGAGAAGTTCAGTTTACCGGGTTTTCCCATTCCCTTTCTTTTCGCGGCCTCTATAACGCGGCCTGTTACTTTCGTTCCCTTTGGAACAGTGGTCTTGTCAGCAACCATAACCGGCTCTGCAGTTTCAAACATCAACACATCGCCGGTGTTGGCGGAACTGCTGCTGACATCCTGCAGTAATTGCACGGTGACAACGGTGCCCCCGGAGAGTGTTGCTTTCGTACTGTCCTGCGCTTTTGATAAAACGGGTAAAAAGAAGGCGAGAATCAGGATTGCTTTTTTCATATCAGATTTTTGCTGCACGATGAGATAAACATAAATGGAAGAATGACAGCGAACACTCGCTTCATGGCCAGGAAGGTTTGGAGGCTACAAATTAAGTGAATTCAGACTGCTTTGTAATATAGAGCCGCTTGCAAAATAGCGGATATTATATTAAATTTTTGTTACGCCACCCGGCTCGTATGGGAAAAGAACCTTGACACCCTGTTCCGCATATATGACTGACCCATGACCGGAAACACCCACTGCAACCTTTGTGATCCTTAAACCACCGGCCCCGGTTGATTTTCACAAGTAATAATGATAGATTCCTGAAAAGATAAAGCCTGATCAGGCAGCAATCAATTTCTTATCGAAGTCTGTTATTGCCTGTCGTTGTGAATGCCTGAACTATCAGGGAAGAGCGGCCCATAAAAAAGCCTTCTGTGGAAACAGAAGGCTGATACATTCAATGCATAAACTAACAGACGGCTAAAATTAATGTCATAGTGTAAACTCAATGTTACTTGAGCAAATTTATCTTCACCGTCCGGTATCGCTGCATTCGAACCTCCTGAAAAGCTTTTCCGTACTGCGCCTTGAATATTGTTTTTTGATATTCAATATTAAATAATTGTTATCAAATTAATTATCCCGGAATCTCGCCGATTGGGTTGTTTTTTCCACTTTCTGTCCGAACTTCCGGTGCTTTCCAGTCTTTTTAACAATCATCTAAACCAGGCATAATAATAGGACCTTATTTACACGTAGTAGAATTGTCTTAGCCGTGAATGCGGCCACTCTTCTGCGGAAACCAATATCTGTCTCTAAACTATTTTAAACAACGCTTATGGCAAACCTGCAGACTTCCCCCGAACAGGATCAGCAACGGACTGGTTTATCAGCACCACTCACCCCGCGGGAAATAGTAAACAAGCAGATCTCCATCTATCACTATCACGTAACCGAAGAGGATCTTGACAGGATGGTTGTAACGGACCAGCTTCCACCCGCCGGGGAAAACAAGGCCCATGAAGATGCGGATTCCAGGTTGAAACCGGACAAGATGACTTCATACGATGCCGTTGAAGAATCATAAGCGGACGATACGCTATAGCCGCCCTGTTCGTTCTCATTGCATCGGCACTGGCTTTTGATGTTGTAAACGGTTTTCACGATGCGGCGAATGCCATTGCAACTGTTGTAACAACAAGCGTACTGACCCCCGGCACAAGGTGTGGTTTGGGCGGCTTTCTTCAAGTTCATCGCTTATCTTGTCTTCGGCCTTCATGTGGCAGATACGATCGCCACAGGCATTGTGAGAACCGATCTGGTGACACTTCCTGTTATCGTTAGCGGACTGCCCGCCGCCGTGGCGTGGAACCTGGTGACTCGGTATTCCTTCAGGTTCATCGCATACTTTGATTGGCGGATCAGCGGGGTGTATCATACAAACTTTCTTCTCCTAAAAGAGTGATGCGCATCACCTGTGGCTTCGCTTTTTCTCAATCAATATTTCACCCGAAAAAACAAACGCAGGAACAGATGTGTACCTGCCATCGCTTGGCTCTCTTTCGCACCGATCATCCCGTATTGCCCGGGCGCCTACGGCATGGTGGTCGCACTTACATCCACCTGGAGCTCTAGCAGTATGGGCCGCGCTTCGGAATACCGGGCCCGGCAGTTCCATACAGGGATCCATATCGAAACATCATCTCAATCAAACACAATGTCAAGTATCAAAACAAAAGGGTATGGAGCGCAAGGCTCATTTTTCAGCAGCCTGAAAAGAATGGATTTTGAAAGGGAATCACCAAAAGCAGACGAGGTGCATATCGACATCTTATATTGCGGCGTGTGCCACTCCGACCTGCACCAGGTAAAGAACGACTGGGGCAACACCCTGTATCCATGTGTGCCCGGCCATGAGATCATCGGGAAAGTAGTTGCCGTTGGCAGCGCAGTCACCAAATTCAAGGCGGTCGACTCCGTAGAGCGGCCGCCAAGTCCATCGATTTCCTGCTTATCACCATTCCCGACGCGTTCGATCTGACGCCCTATGTTTCCGTCATGAAGCTCAATGGCAGTATTGTGACCGTCGGGCTGCTGGCCGAATTCAAGAAGCCGCTCAACAACATGAACCTGGCCATGAGCTGCATCACTGTCGGAGGATCAATGATCGGGGGTGTGGCTGAAACACAGGAAGTACTTGATTTCTGCGCCCAGCACGATATCCTGCCCGACACACAGCTTATCCCTATACAGAAAGTAAACGACGCGTATGATGAGCTGTTGAAAAAGGACGTGCATTACCGGTACGTGATCGATATGCAATCACTGAAAGAAGAAGCCTGATCGTATAAAAAGGACCGGTTCCGGTCACACGGGAGCCGGTCCTTTTTTCATCCCCCTGCTGCGTTTCCGAAACGACGAGCCAGACATCGGGATCACCGCCATGTCTCTAAATGCTGACTGATCAGATCCCTAAATTTCACTTTCCATTTGGAATATGCTATACAAAAGAAAGTAATTATCTGTAAATTTGCTTCTCCGGCCTTCATCCACCACACAGGAAATTGAAAGCCAGCGCATGTCTATCTAATTAACTCAGTTATACCTTTCTTATATGCAAAACCAGGATATTGCCTATTCCATTTTGGAACTCGCCATCGTTTCGCAGGGCAACACGATTCAACAGACCCTGCACAATTCGCTGGCACTGGCAAAAGAAGCGGAAGCAAACAGGTACAGACGTATCTGGTTTGCCGAACACCACAACTCGGACAGTGTAGGAAGCAGCGCCACCTCCCTGCTCATCGGCTATGTGGCCGAGAACACCCGTACAATCAGAGTCGGTTCTGGAGGTATCATGCTCCCTAACCATTCTCCCCTCATTGTGGCCGAACAGTTTGGCACCCTGGCTCATTTATACCCCAATCGCATCGACCTGGGCCTGGGCAGGGCACCCGGTACCGACGGTCAGACGGCACAGGCCATACGACCGGATTTTATGAAGGCGGCGCAGTGGTTTCCTGAAGAAGTGGCTAAAATTCAACAGTATTTTTCTTTGGAAAACAAAAAGGCTCCTGTAAGAGCCCCCGTTGCAGAAGGCACCGATGTTCCCCTGTACATACTGGGGTCCAGTACGGACAGTGCCCATCTAGCGGCAAAAAAGGGTTTGCCCTACGCTTTTGCCAGCCACTTTGCCTCCACCTACCTGTTCGACGCGTTGAAAATTTACAGACAGGAATTTCAACCTTCCCCATTCCTTGATCAACCTTACACGATGGCCGGCGTGAACGTGTTCGTTGCCGATACCGATGATGAAGCACAAAGCCTGTTCACCAGCCTGATCAGGATGTTTGTGGGCATCCTCACCGGAGCGAGGCATCCGTTACATCCACCCACGGAAATGACGGAAGACCTGAAAGAAATGTTACATCATCCTGCGGTGCAGCAAATGCTGAAATACTCCTTCATCGGAAGCAAGCAAAGCGTGAAAAAACAAATACAAGGATTCATTGACCGGACAGGTGTAAACGAGCTTATCACTGTATCCACGATGTACGATCTGAATGCCCGCTTAAAATCTACCAGGCTGTTTGCGGAAATAATGACAGAAATAAATGCAGGCGAGACGAGCGGAAAGGAATTAAAAACAGCCATGGCTTAACCAGGCCGGGCGATCCCCTGAAACAGGCGGGTGGTCGTCCGTTTGCTTTAACGACTTTCAAAGCTGATAACGAAACTACGGTCACTCTACTGAAGCCGGCGAAACCTGTGGCGTCAATCCCTTTTCACATACTGCTGCCAGTTATGTTCTTCCCTGAAACCCAACACATCCCGGATCTTTCGATTTGAAAATAAGGCTTCATGTTCTTCCAGCTCACGGGTAACCGGCACACCCGGAAAAAACCGTTCAGCCAGTTCTTTGCCGGGAATGATCGCCCCGTTGTGATCATTTCCCGCATTGAAGACCTGATAGCCAAGACCATCTTTCTCCAGGCACAGATCCACGATCTGTCCGAGGTCACGCGCATCGATATAGCAGAACGCATTCCTGCGACGCATTTCAGGGTGCCTGAGATATTGCGGAAACAGTGTTGCATATTCATGGGGCTCGATCACATTTCCGATCCTGAGCGCATACACATCGAAGCCTGACCGCCGCTGGAAGCTGCGTGCCGTTTTCTCATTCACCACTTTGGAAAGTCCGTAGCTGTCCATCGGATCAACATCATAGTCCTCCTCCAGAGGCAGCGTTTTCGGGTTGGTCTGTCCGTCTGAAAAGCAGATGCCGTAGGTGGTTTCCGAAGAAGCGATGATGATCTTTTTGATTCCAAGCTTCACAGCCGCTTCGATCACATTGTATGTGCCGATGGTGTTGATCCGGAAGGTTTCGTTGTCAGGTTTGAGCAGGATCCTGGGCACAGCGGCAAAATGTATTACCGCATCAAATCTGGGCACGCCCCTGCCTGGTTCCAGCTCATCCAGTCCGGCATAAGAACTCATGGCATTAAACATTTGTCCGGAATCGGTGATATCCGCTACCAGGTTATCCACCCCGGGGTGATCCAAAGGCACCAGGTCCACGTTCATCACCCTGTGTCCCTGTCCGAGAAGGTAAGGTATCACATGCTTTCCGGCTTTTCCGGATCCCCCTGTAAAAAACAATCGCTTCTGAGTCATGTATGGTGTTTTATAATGATGGTGATTATCACTCTGGTTTGTCAAAGATCAATTTGCATGCCTTACCCGGTATGGGCAGATTCCGGGCGGGGTCCATTTCAACTGTTCAGGAAGCGGAGTATGTGATTAAAACCGGTCAGTTCATTAAAACAACGACACGGCATCCGTGCGTGCGGCGACAAAGGCAGTCCGGTTCGTTCAGTATCCAACGCAGTCATCATCGGAAGCTTTGCCGGCGCAGCATTCAATAGGGAACTGGCCATGGAGCGGTTTGGGTGGGAACGATAATAAAAATTACAGTTTTCACTGCTGAATACCGCCCCGCACAGAACTTCGCCGGATGGAACGTACCGACAGAATCATCATTGCGGGAGCCGGTTTGAGTGGTTTAACGCTGGCTTACCATTTATCGAAAAGAGGGATAGCTGCCACGGTGCTGGAAGCTGCCTCCCGCCCCGGCGGCAGAATACAAACCTTAAAGGGAACCCTGGGCACCCCTTTGGAAATGGGCGCTACCTGGTACTCCGGCCTGCATTCAAACCTACTGGAACTGATCGATGAGCTTGAACTGACCAGCTATCCGCAGTACTCCGGAGGCATCAGTCTTTTCCAGACAAAGTCGTTTGAACCGGCCCAGGAATTCTTTGTACCAGCAGCCACACAGCCCTCTTACCGGTTGGCCGGAGGCACGCAGGTATTGACCGACACCCTTGCGCAAAAACTGAGTGCCGGGCAGATACAGCTGAATAAAAAAGTTTCCGTTATCGAGAAGGAGGAAAGAGGTTTGAAGGTCAAAACGGCTGACGGCACTCTCTATCACGCGGATAGGGTAATCATCTGTTTGCCACCGCAACTGGCAGCCAGTATCATCCGGTTCATACCGGCTCTGCCTCCTTCATTGATGGAACTGCTGCCAACGGTACAGACCTGGATGGCAGGCTCCGTGAAGTTTGCGCTGGAATACAGTGAGCCCTTCTGGCGGAACAAAGGGTATTCGGGTATGCTGTACAGCAATGCCGGAATCATCGGGGAAATGTACGATCACACCAACTACTCAGAAGACAGGTTCAGCTTTACAGGCTTTCTCGGCGGCGGTGCGGCAGCCTACAGCCACGACGTGCGCAAAGAATTGGTTCTGTCTCAACTGAAAGCTCTTTTTGGGCCGGAAGTGATGGACCCGGCCGCCTACTATGACAAGGTCTGGAACGATGAGCATCTGCAGGTTGATCAGCAGACGATCCGGCGCCCACACCAGAACAACGGACACCACCAGTTACAGCAAGGCTACCTGGATGGCAGGGTGCTCTTCGCCGCTACCGAAACAGCTGCCCTGCATCCGGGTTACATGGAAGGCGCTGTAGCAGCTGCCAGGGCGGCGCTGGATAACCTGCTATCCGCCTGATGGAAACTGTACTGGCCCCTGTAAAACCAGGCAATTCTAATCTGGCTAATACCATCCTGCTAACAAGGTGCAGCGGCAAACTAAAAAAAAGGCTGCCTCTTGTTCTAGAGACAGCCTTTTTACGCTCCATCATTTGATTGTTATTTAAAGATCACCTTTTTGCTTTCCAGTCCGTTTACGCGAACGGTGTAAATTCCGGGGGAAGGAACAACTCCCAGGTGAACTTCTATCTTGCCATCAGTTACTTCCAGCTTTTTGCTGAAAACCGCTTTGCCTGTCATGTCCGCTACAAAGACTTCCCTCACGCTCCTTTCTGGTGCTGACAGTTCAATGGTAAAGTCGGCTCTCGCAGGATTCGGGTAAACAACCCAGCCTTTGGAGCTGGCGCCAACGTTTACAACCCGGGTTCCCAGCTGAGTGGCTTTTCCGTCTTTGTCAACCTGTGTCAAACGGTAGTAATTGTCTCCTTTCACCGGGGTTTGATCGGTGAAACGATAGTTCAGGATCTGGGAGCTGTTGCCGTCAGATCCGGCTTTTACAATACCCAGATCCCTGAACGATATCCCATCACTGCTTCTTTCAAGCAGATAATGATCATTCTGATGTTCTGAGGCTGCTTTCCAGTTCAATGAAACGGTTGCGTTATTTTGCAGAAGCGCGTTGAAACTGAGAAGTTGAACCGGCAAAATGTTTGCCTTCGACCAGGCAACATCAAGCATGCGGAAAAGGTGCTGGTTCTTGGATGATTCAGAACCGATGTCAAATATGCCGAAGCCGCCGTACGAGTTGGGAGTGATGTTTGCCTGCATATCGACAACTTTCTGGGAGGGGTGTCCCGCCCACTCTGCAACAGCAGAAGGATCCTGCGGGGTTGTAGATTCTACGTGCGCTGTAAGCTTGCCTGCAGCATTATCGGCAGTGAGTGTGACAAGGCAGTCACTGATCATAGCGGAAGACCAAACAGGATCGCAGATAGGCACAACAGTCCCATCCGCCCTGTACTCCACAAGATAGAACATAACGGATTTTCCGCCCTGTGAAATGCGCATCATACGCAATGCATAACCTCTCTGCAGTTGCAGGTCGAACTTAATGAATACATCGAGGAACTGACCGGCGGAACCAAAGCCCTGTCCCGCCGTTTTTTCGGGGTTGAGGTTTATATTAACCTGCATGTTACCGGCCCCTTCAACAGGCGTGTAAAATATCTGCGCCCCCTTCCTTGTCAGGAAAAGACCGTATTTCTTTACTTCATCGGTTGAGGCGGCGCCGTCGAGCGCGGCATCGCTGAATGCCCAGCCACTCACGGTGGGTGATACGTCTATCGGAACCACGAAAGCCTCGCTGCCTTCGTTGTAGCCGCTCTTTCTCCAGTTGGTGAGCTGCGTGGTTGTAGGACTTACATTTTGAACGGTCCAGTAGCCGGGTTTTACGGGTGTGGAATACTCGATGGGCAGGTTGCGGAAATCGGTGTGGATCTTAAACGGCTGCGCAATGTTGCTGCCTGTGATTTGCGGATCGAAAATAAGGCGTACAGGCGCACCGGCAGACGACACGTCGTGTTTGGGCCTGATCTCGACCCCTATGTACTTGCCGCTGTCGCCTGGCTCCAGGGTATAAGATCGTTCCGGCACGTTCAGGCGCGAAACAGAGACCGTTGTGGAAGTGTTCCAGCTGCTGCTGTCCAATCTGTACCAGGTTATCAACGACTGGTCGGTAAGCGCGGAATCGGGCAGGCTCAGCTTGTAATCAACACTGATCTTGCCATTGGCAGGAGGAACGATAGAGGGCGAGCTGCTAAAATCCGGGGCGCTCGTTTGCACGGGGTTTACTGTAATGAGAGCAGCACCCTGGAGCCCGATGGCACTCGTGGCGGTGATCACAACATTGAATGGCGCATATGTTCTGTTTGTTCCTTTCACGGTGCAGGTTTTGCCGTTGCCGGAAGGCGTGAGCGTTATATTGGCGGCGTATTGCGTGTAACCAGGTGCAACAGCCCACACAACGGCTCCGGCATTGTTCTGCGAAATGGTGGTTGACCCGGCAACCGTATAAGCGAGCGAAACGCTGCCCGTGTCCGTCTGGATCGAGCGGGTGTTGGGGCTTATCGTCAGCGCGGTTGGAATATTATCTGCCGCAGCCTGCTCGGAAATCGCCTTTACGCCGAGAGGGTCCCAGTTATCGCTTCCACGCAACAGGTTGTAGGTGTTGTAAACAGTGTTTCCGCCGGCAGTGATCTTGTATGCTTTGAGGGCGTCTTTGTTTGTAATATCTACGGCAAGGCCGGGCACATCGCCGCTCATATCCACTGGCGTACCATTGAGCGTAATGTTCGACTGATAGGCGCGCAGGTATTTGGGAGGCACTTTCGTCCATTCAACAGGCTTGTTCACAAAGCTTCCGCTGTCTGTAATGCAGGTAAATGCACCATCGATATTGACACCGGATGATTGGCTCTTGGTAATATACTGCACGCTCGATTCGTTGGTGCTGTACGAGCGGAATGCGCTGTTGAGCAGGGCCGAACCATTGATAGAACCAAAAGGGAAAGAGCCGTAAAAATCAAAGTTACAATTGAGGTACACTCCCTTCACCAGGGAGTCGTCTGTCGACTCGAAGTGACAGTTGGTGTAAAGCGTGCGACTGCCGGCGGGAGGAGTCAGGTTGAGGCGTGATACAAACGCACAGTTGTCGGCCCACACTTTACCGTTTATGGATGAAAAGCCAAACAGCTGCGCCTGCACACCGTTGTTTGTACGCCGCTGCCGGTTGAATTCGGGCTTCAGGGGGAAAACAAGGTCGACGGTGCAGTAATTGCCATACGTGATATTTTTTGTAAGAAAGCCGTTTGCAGTAAGGTTAAGAACATTCCAGTTGCCGTCCGAACCGTTCGACTGTCCGCGGTTGCCACAGATAACCACATTGCGGTAATTTTTCGTGAGTCCGATAAACTCGACATACGTCACGTCAAACTCCGCCCCGTTCAGTCCGTGCCGGTTTTTTTCCCCGGCAGAGCTTGAAATGACCGGATCATCAGGGTTGTCTGTCCAGTAAACCCAGGGGGCGAAATAAACTCTGACAGGGCCCGTTTCTGTGCCGGCCTGTTTGTTGGCGTTCAGGTAAGGCCGGAGTGCCTTTACATTCGCCTTGTCGTCGTCTACCTCGTTAAAAACATACAGATGACTGTTTGCAGTATCTGTAGAAAGGCTCCCGTCAACATACAGGGCATTGGGTCCGAGGTCGATCCGCTGCCCGTTGTAAATAATATAGTCGCCATGAAACTCTACGGGATCGGTCGGGTCGAGCGGAACGTAGTTGTAATCCGACGCATAGGCATTGGTGGAAGCAAAAGGGAACAGCACAAGCACCAGCGCAACCAACAAGGTACGCATAGAACAAAAGCGGGTAAGAATTGTCCTCTTTTCAAAAGGGGCGATACTCATGGCAGTATCGCCTTGTACCTGCTTGTTGAGCAGAGAGTAGATTTTTTTCATGTCTGGCAAGAATTATGAGTTTAGATTCAGGCTTTTAATTTACATGAATTCAATCTACTAACAATGATTGCGTCCCTTTAAGCAGCCATGCTGCCGGTATCCGGCATAGATTGCGGAACAGCGATGACCTGATGTAACCCTTGTCCAGAGTGAATAGAACGTTGGACCAGGCGATATACCCTCCCCGAAACGGTTGTATATTTCTTTAAATCGTTATTCAAGGCTGCATTTACGTTCAACAAGTGCAGTTCAGGGCATCGCAGCAGAATTTTTTTTTAAACCACATTATCACCTACATTAGTAAACTCCATAGATTCATACCCTTCCAATGCTGCCCTTCGCCCGCTGTATTACAATGTGATTGATACAGGATGACAGCGACTGATAATTCATTACTGATTAAAACAGGATCACAATCAATTATTCTTCAACCATGAACTACAAAGTTTCCTCAGCACTCGCGGGGGTCCTATTATTACTGGCTATGGCTGCCGCTGCACAGAAAGTAGATTTTACAGAGTATGACCTTCCAAACGGATTGCACGTCATACTTCATAAAGACAATTCCGCACCGGTCGTGGCCGTGACGGTGCTATACTATGTAGGCGCCAAGAACGAAGACACGGCCCGCACGGGCTTTGCCCATTTTTTCGAACACCTTCTTTTTGAGGGTAGCACAAATATCAAACGCGGCGAGTTTCAAAAATTCGTTTCTTCCAATGGGGGCGAAACCAACGCCAATACCACGCAGGACAGAACTTTCTATTTTGAAGTCTTCCCCAGCAATCAGCTGGAAACCGGGTTGTGGCTTGAATCGGAAAGAATGTTGCATCCTGTGATCAATGACATCGGCGTGAATACCCGTCCGCATCATCCTGACCTGAAAAGCAGCAGACTTGCCGCCCAAATTATCCGGTCTGGACTATCCGGTGAAACACTTCGACATGTATGCAAAACCCATCACGGCAGCAAAAGGATTTTAAACCAATTACAGCGCCTCCTCTGTCCGGGACAGTTAGACTTGAGCTGAACCCTTTTATTACCTGGTATAGCCATCAGAGGTGACCGATCAAATAAAAGCAATTTTATTTTAATGAAAATTCGAACGATTTCAATGTGCTCATTTCTGGTTGAAGTAAACTGCCACGCTACTCAGGCGACGTCTCCATAACAGACCTGTACTTCTCAAACATCTTTCTTGCTGTCTGTACCGGATCCCCTTTTGGCTGGCTGGCAAAAGCGCCATGCTGGTTCACCCAATTCCATTCCCACGTTTTTACCTGTTCATCGAAGGCTTTCTCCTCAACCGGCTGGTTTACCCGGATCTGCTTGTTGACATACTGAAAAAACTGTTGCCAGCGGGGCTTGTAGAAGTCCGACACCATTCCGGCCCATTGCTTGCAGGCATAATCATGGAGCGGACTTTCCCGATCACCCCAGAGCGTGATCAGGTTGCGGGCATTCTTTTCGTAAAGATCTTTTTCGGCAGCGGTAGTGCCCATCTCTCTTGCACTGACCAGCCAGTTACCCAGCAGGAAATCTTTGTGCGATGACAGCAGGGTGTTCATATCATCCAGCAGCTCCAGAAACTTGTTTGAAGCAGCAGTAAATGCTTTGTAATCTTTCCTGGCATATGCGGCGGCAAAAGTTTGCTGTAACGTGTCGGCGTAATTGGCCATCACCTGCCTTGTAACATCAACGACATCATACTGGTAGCCTTCGCTCGTTTTCAGCTCCTCCGCTGCGTTCATCAGATGGACGAGCGCGGGCAACAGGTCTTTCGGACGGTAATTCTTTTTGGTATTGGTCCACAGGGCCGTGGGCTTGAACGTGGGCCTTCCGGTTAGGATAGATTCAGGTCCGCCGGAGGCGATGGCGCCTTCGTACACCGTGTTGTGCAGGATCTGCCAGGCCTGCTCCGCGTCTGTGTTTTGCCGGCCATACCGGCGCAGGGCATAATCGTTTAACCATGCAGGCAAGTCTATCGGTTTATCCCGCCATACGTTTTCCAGCAGCAGTTCATACATGACCGGGTTCTGCTCGATCGCTTCCGGCGTTAAACCGATGCCCACCAGGTTTTTCGCCAGCGGATGCGTCAGGGTTTCAGCCGGGGTATGCGCCACTGTATTCATGCGTCCGTACATGCTCACGTTGCCACCGAAATTCAGCAGCATGCACCATATCCACGACTTGCCGTAGTAACCTTCCGTTTTGTCCCACACAGGCTTGTTCTCGCTGAACAGGTCGAGAATGATCATCCGGTTGTCGGGCACGGCGTTGAGTACCGCCCTGATCTGCTGCGGCTGCCAGAACTTCGACTGATACAGGAACAGCCAGCCCTGCATGATCCAGGTGGCCTGCGGGTCGGCGGCGGCCATGCTCTGATATACTTTTTTGCTTACATCGTTCAGGAATACGGAATCGTTGGTAGGCGGCTGATTCTCGTTGAACGTGTCTGCGGAATAAAGATGGTCGGACCCATATGTTTTTGTTTCTTCCTCCACAAATCTTTTCCCGATCGTAAGGAACAACGGGTCGGTGGGATCGAGGATGTATACATCTTTGAACCCCTGCCAGTTTGTTTTCTTGAGCTTCGCCTTTGGATACCTGTCTTTAAAGGCCGGGGGAACATGTCCTGTAAAAGCCGGCAGAATGCTCTGCATGCCCAGCGAGCGTTCGCGGGCGAGGATCTGCTTTTGCAACGCTTCGTGCTTTACAAAGAAGCTCTGCGGAAGAGGCCCGCCCCATCCGTCGAGGTTGCCCATCCAAAACCAGTTGAAGTAAGCCGGACCACTGAAGAAGGTTTCAAGGTCTTTGTCTGTAAAGCCCAGGCTTTTATACACCCGTTGCCAGACCGAGTTCTGGCCGGTCACCGCCAGCGGCATGTTGATGCCGTTCAGGGCCATCCAGTCTATCTCTTTTTGCCACCGCTCCCAGTTCCACCAGCTCATGGAATAATTGAAGGTGCAGTAGTTGAGATAGTAGCGGTACCGGTAGGGTGTTGTGCGGCTTATTTTCTGAGGCACAGCTGGCAGCTCTTCCGGCAGGTTCAGGTTGGTACCGTTCCACCCGATATCGCAATGCCCATAGGTCTTCAGATAGAAGTTCAGGGCGGATGCCACGGACACGCCATTGCTTCCGCGAAGGATGATCTTTTTTCCCCGGCTTTCCACTTCAAACACATCTTTCCCGCCCTGCTGCGGAATAAAGGCCACTTCAAACAGCTGCGCATGCCGGGGCAGCAGCCGGCCGATCAGATCATACACCGGCTTTGTATCCTTCCCCGTTTGAGCCTGGCTGTTACCGGCAAACAAAACCGCAAAGACGACGACCAACAAATACTTATTCATACAAATGCCTTATCATATTAAATCCGTTCACTAATCATACCGGTCCTCTACCAGCCGGGGTTTTGTCCCAGGGCAGCATTTTTCTGCAGCTGCGTGACCGGTACGGGCCACAGATAATTTTTTTCAGCAAAGATCCTGGAGGTGTTGATGATAAGATAGCCGTTTGCGTCGGTAGCCAATGCGCTGATATAGGCCTGGTTCGCCGCGGGGATCAAACTTTTTTTCATCCCTTTTACATCAAGCGCCAGCAGTGCGCCCTGTTTCCAGCGTACGATATCGAACCAGCGCTGGCCTTCCAGGGCCAGCTCCACCCTTCTTTCCCTTCTGATCTCGGTACGCAGGTCACCGCCCCAGGCAGCGATGTCCGTGATCTTCATATCGACCATGCCTACCCGCCGGCGCAGCAGATTGATCGTTTTGTCGATGTCCGCCTGTGTCAGCGTTCCCTGTTCCAGGCGCGCTTCCGCATAGGTAAGCAACACTTCGGCGTAGCGAAGCAGGTGTATGTCGTTGCTGTCCTGCGTTACCAGGTCCACCGTGCTCAGCTCAACGTATTTGGTGAAATAATACCCGGTTGCTGTCACAGATCCCTTCTTATCTGCATTGAATTTGGGCGAGTTGTAGATCAGCGTGGTTCCGTTGGAAATACCATCGGCCTTGCCTCCCCAGGCAGACCCCGGACTCAGCACGGTCTGCGACATGCGGGGATCGCGGTTCTTGAAGAGGTCGGCATAAGAAGCCTCGCTATACAGGGACGATACGGTGATCGGCTTGCCGTCGCTACACAGATAGGAGTCTACCAGCGACTTGGTTGGCGAGAAGCGGGAAGTTTGGTCAGGAACCTGCGCTTCCCGGCTCATGTTGTGCACCGATACGTTTGCAAGATAGAGGCGGGCCAACAGCGTTTCCTTGTTGTTTCCATTGGCCAGCTTGCCGGTGTATCTGAACAGGTTGTTGTAACTGGCAGCGGTGCCTCCTGTGTTATACAGCTGGTAAACACCCAGCGCCATTACAGCCGATGCGGCAGCTTCGGCAACGGCATACCGTCCGTACTGGAGGGCCACCTTCGCTTTCCAGCCCAGTGAGGCGCCTTTGGTGATCCTGCCCAGGTCGGTGCTTGCATAGGAGGTCGGCAACAGGGCTGCGGCATCATCCAGCTCCTTCAGGATCCAGTCCACCACATCCTTCACCGGGTTGCGCGGTGCCGTCAGCTCGGGGTCTCCGATATTCAGGGTCTTTTGAACCAGCGGCGTATCGCCAAAAAAGAACGCCAGGTAGCTGTACAGGTAGGCCCGCAAAAAACGCACTTCTCCCACATACTGGTTGAGCGCCGCTTTGGTAACGGTGGTTGCTTTGTCGTAGTTTTCAAGAAAGTGATTGCACCGGCGGATATGTGTATACTGGTTCACCCATTCGGTATTGAGCGTGGGCAGACTGAAATCGTACCTGCCGGTAGAGATGGCCAGGTAATCGGCGGTGGAAGGATAGATGGTGTTGTCGCCCATATTCTCCAGGTCAATCGTAGGCTTACCCCTGAGGCCGATATAGCAGGCATTTACAGCAAGCTTCAGCTGCTCGTCCGTCTTCCAGAAAGCCTCGTCCGAAATGGCATCCAGCGGCGGCTGGTCCAGAAAGTCTTTTTTGCAACCGGTGAGAAAAGTGGTCATCAGGGCGGGCAGCGCAACCGATCCGGCGGCCAGCGCCGAAAGATGACGGAGAAATAATTTGCGCCCTATCATCGAGTTCTTTTGTTCATTTATAGTGTTCATCGCACGAATGTTTTGCATTTTAAATACTGGTTCCAGGAAAAAAGGGCCGGGTTTGTTTTAACCGGGGTCACGTTGCACGCTGCCGGTTATTTAAGCCGTACGTTTACTCCGAATACGATGGTTTTTACCTGTGGATAATACCCGCCATTGGTTGATGGGGTCTCCGGATCATACGCATAGAAAAAATTGGTTACGGTCAGCAGGTTGTCGGCCGACACAAAGATCTTCAGGTTATCGACGCGGTACCGGCTCAGCAGCGCACGGGTGAGCGTGTAGCTGAGCTGTACGTTTTTCAGGCGCAGGTATTTTGCATCCTGCAGCCAGTAGTCAGACTGCCGGGCCGTGGAATTGCGGTTATCCAGGTAGGTAAACCGGGGATACCAGGCGTTGGGATTGGCAGGCGTCCAGTGGTCGCGGTGCACCTCCTGCGGGTAGGCTCCGTTGGCATAGAACGGATGAATGCCCACTCCTGTTACGTACCCGTCGGCTTTCCCTACGCCCTGCAGAAAGAAATTCAAATCGAAGTTCTTATAGCCGGCATTTCCGCGCAGGGAATAGGTGTAGCGGGGAAACGAATTGCCGATGACCTCGCGGTCTTTGTCGGCCGTGATCACGCCATCTCCGTTCAGGTCCCGGAATTTGATATCGCCCGGCGCAACCTTGGCGGCATCGGCTGTAAAAATGGGAAACAGGGGTGTGAGCTTACCGCTGGCATCCTTTGCAAAATCGGAGGTTTGCGCCAGCCCGTTTGTTCTGTACCCGTAAAAGGCATCGATCGGATATCCCACCTGTCTTATCCTGTCGGCAATGGTAGGCGGCACGCCTCCCAGATCGGTTACCTGGTTCTTCACATCGGAGAGCTGGGCGATCAGCCCGTACCGGAAGTCTCCGAGCCGGTCGTTCCATCCGGCACTGATCTCCCAGCCTTTGTTGGATACTGTTCCTGCATTCTGGTCCGGAACAGTCAGTCCGATCACATCGGGCTGGGGTACTTTCAGCTGCACACCAGTCGTCCGCTTGTTGAACCAGTCGGCCGTGATGCTCAGGCGTGAATTGAATAGCCCCAGATCAAGCCCCACATTCAGCATGTTTACCTTTTCCCATTGCAGGGTTGGATTGGCAAGAACGGACTGCGCCAGTCCTGTGGTGGTGGTATTACCGATGGGCATGTTGGTGGAAGCGGTGCCCGCAGCGCCGATCACCCCGATATACGGATACCATTCGGAATAGCCGGGCCCGTCTGCACCATACTGGTTACCCAGGGTTCCGTAAGATCCGCGCAGTTTGCCTTCGTTCAGCCATTCCGGCAACCCGCTGTTCTGCATAAACTTTTCCTTTGTGAAGCGCCAGCCGGCAGATGCCGACGGAAAGGCTCCATACCGCTTACCCGGCGCATACCGGGAAGACCCGTCGTAACGCATGTTGAGCTCGAAGAGATACTTTTCGGCATAGTCATAATTCAGGCGGCCGAAATAAGAAAGCAGGGCATAGTGATAGGCATTGCCCGCCGCCAGCGGATTGGCGCTTCCCAGGTCGAGGATCGGCACATCATTGCTCACAAAGTTGGTTTTGGAGGCAGAGAACGTTTCATATTTGAACTGCTCCTGCTGATAGCCTGCCAGTGCTTTGAAGTGATTGTCGCCGGCGCTTACATCATAATTGATCTGTGCCGAAATATTCTCCAGCCTGCTCTTGTAACTGGCATCCTGCGAGAAATTGCTGGCGCGGTTGGTAAACAAAAAAGCGTTGGTATTGGGATCGTAATAATCAACTTTGCGGGCAAACGAGGTGGCGACCTGGTTCGAGGCGGTTAAACCATACACAACCCGCGCACTCAGGTTTTTGAGGATATGCGCCGTTGCCGAAATATTACCGGTAAAGTCCTGCGAGGCCAGCTTATTGAACCCGCCCGCTGTTGCCGTGGCCACAGGGTTTGCCGAGCCGCCGCCGTAGCCGTAGCTGCCATTGGTAAAATAAACGGGGGTAAGCGGAGAAGCGGTGAGGGTTTGATAGATAGGTCCGCCGGCGGCAACGGTTTCGTCGGCAGGCTGGTTTTGCAGCCGGTCGATAAACCCGATGTTACCATCCACATCGAGTATGTCGAGGATCTTTGTGGCGTTAATCCGCAGCCTCGCGTTGTTCCTGGAGGCGTCGTACTGGTTGCCTGCAACAAGGCCTTTCTGATCCTGGCGGGCATAGGAGACATAATAGCTCAGGTCGGAAGAACCGCCGCTGATGCTGACGTTGTGATTTTGCTGCGGCGCCTGCGATTTGAAAAGGGCCGTGGGCCAGTTTGTGTTTGCGTAAAAGTTGGGATCGGTTCCCTTGCGGGCGGTTTCAATCTGGGCATCCGTAAAAGTGGGCGCCAGTCCTACGTTCGTCTGCGATTCGTTCAGATACTGCATGTACTCTACCGAACCAAGCATTTTGGGCAGGGCCGTAGGTTTTTGCAAGCCATAGTAAGCGTCGTAATTGATGACAGGCTTCTGGTTCAACCGGCCGCGCTTGGTAGTGATCAGGATTACACCATTGGCGGCCCTCGATCCATAAATGGCCGACGATGCCGCATCCTTCAGCACGGATACGCTTTCTATGTCTTCCGGATTTAAGTAGTTGAGATCGCCGGGTATGCCGTCTATCACCACAAAAGGCGCCGAGTTGTTGGTGGTACCCAATCCACGTATGCGCAGCGTAGCGTTGGAAGCGCCCGGCTGCCCCGAGAAGCTGACGGCTGCCAGTCCGGGCAGCAGGCCCTGAAGGCCGGTGGACACTGAAGTAACGGGCCGGCTTTCAAACGCTTCCGCTGTGATCATGGAGACCGCGCCCGTCAGATTTACTTTCTTCTGGGTGCCATACCCCACAACCACCACATCGTTGAAATTCTGCACGAATTCGGAAAGCACGATCGTACCGCTGGCAACCGTTCGTGCCGGGATCTCCCTGGTCACGAACCCGGTGTACGAGATAACGAGCACTTCATCCCCGTCCACATTCAGCTCAAAGGACCCGTCGTTGGCGGTTGCAACCACTTTCTTTCCATCCTTTGTGCTCACGGTGGCGCCGGCAAGCGGAGCGCCTTTGCTGTCGGCCACCTTCCCTTTTACCGGTGGCAGAAAAGAAGCAGCAGGCTTTTTTTGCGGCATCTCTTTCTGCTGCAGCAAAATCGTTTTATCCACGATCTTGTAGCCGAGCGGCAGGTCCCTGAAACAGGCAGCCAGCGCTTCTTCTATCGATGCATTGCGGATGCGGATGCTGACAGGCTGCTCCACATCTTCCGAGTCGTAAAAAAATACGAAGGAAGATTGCGCTTCGATAGCATGAAGCACTTTCTTCAGGGGAACATTCGATTCGTTCACCGTGATCTTTTGACTGTAGCCGTTGGCACTTACTTGTCCGAGCGCCAGAATAAGGGCAAGAGTTGTGAGTTTCATAACCAGAAAGAATTTTGGGGGGAGCCATACCCGTGAGTAAAGGTTCATTCGTTTCGTACCCGGAAGGATCTGCATTTTGTAAAATTTCTCCATGCGTATTTGGTTAGAAGTTTATAAGATTTGCCGTTAAGGCATTACAATGATTTTTCTGCCTTCGATGCGGAAATGAATTTGTTTGTACCGTAAGATTTCCGCCACTTTCAGGGCGCTGATATCCCGGTAGATCTTGCCCGAAAACCGGCGTTGCGGCACGGCGCCTTCATAGCTGATGTCCACATCGTACCACCGCGACAATTGCCGCATCACGGTTGGTATATCGGCATTGTGGAAAGTAAAGAGGCCGCGATGCCAGTCGGTCACTTCCTCAAGATCCACGTTCCGCTTTACCTGCAGCGACTGGTCGGGTTGGATCAACGCCTGCTGACCGGGCTCTAACAGAGCCGTATGGTGTTTGTTGGAGACGCGGACACTTCCCTCCAGCAGCGTTGCGACCAGGTAAGGCTCATCATTGTAGGCATTAATATTGAACCGGGTTCCCAGGTCTTCGATCAGCTGACCGGCCACCAGAACACGAAAGGGATTTTTGGCGTCGTGCGCCACCTCAAAATAGACTTCACCGGTTATCTCCACCTCCCTGCTGCCCTGCGGGAAAACAGAGGGATAGCGGATGGAAGAAGCGGCGTTCAGGCTCACCTTTGTGCCGTCGGAAAGCGTCAGGTCGTACTTGCCGCCGCGGGGAGTTGTCAAAGTATTGTAGGCGAGGTCTGCCGCCGGCAGGCCGGCGGTTGCCTGCGCATTATATTCCACTTTGCCGTCCGCTGATTTGCGTATAGTTGCATTCGCATCTGTTGCAAGCCGGCCGGCCTGCGCGTTGTCGAGGTTGATCTGCCGGCCGGTGGAAAGGGTCAGCACCGCTTTGTTCGCGGCTGGCGCAAGCGTATCCTGTGCAGGTGTTGCCGCCAGGGGCACTTCCGGTTTGGACGCAGCAGTACCTGGTTGCAGGAAGAAGTAGAGGCCTGCCCCTATGCACAGGATCAGACAGGCCGCCGCGGCCGCCGGAAGCCAGCGCCGTATATATCTTTGGCCGGCGGGTAAAAAGGCTGGTTCCCCGGTCTCTTCCTGTGGTTCCCTGATCTTTGTTTTTAACTGATCCCACACTTGCAGTGACATATGCCGCAAGTGCTCTTCCGCAACCGGATCATCGGGCTTTTCCAGCTCTTTCCTGATAAGCACCTGCAACCCGGCCTCGCTGCCGGTAGAGAAATACGCAATGAGCTCCCTCACTTCATCGGGAGAACACTGGTTCTGAAGGTAACGGTGAAAAATTTCGGTGACCGGACGGTTTTGCAAGCAGCTTTTTTGCTAATACGCTTGAAGGAGACCAGGCATATGCTGGAAGAAAAAGTTTTTTTTGAGGGGCCGCTCCTTCGGGGGGTCATTGGTCAATTCAGGAGTGCCAGTACCAGGAGAACAACAAGATCGGCGGCCGTTAAGCGGGCCTTGATGGCGCGCATCGCCTTTACCATATGATCATTGACCGTACCGGGTGATATCCCCATCATTGTACCCGCTTCTTCGTATGTCTTTCCTTCTACCCGGCACAAAATGAATATTTTCTTTCTTTGGGGAGGCAAGGTGTTGATAGCCTGCTGTAAAATAGTACTGCTTTCTTTAAATAGAACGATCTCCTCTGTTTGGGAAGATGGTGTGAGAGACAAACTGACCAGCCGTTCACGCAGCTTTCTGTCGCGGGACGCTTTGCGGAAAACATCCACGATCCTGTTTTCGGCGATCCGGAAAAGGTAGGAGCGCAGCGACCTTTCCGCATCAATGTGCCGGCGCTTTTCCCACAGGGTTATAAATATGTCCTGCAGCACTTCCTTCGCTATTTCCTCATCCTTTAAAAGCGCGATCAGCTTTTTCAGGATCCTGACACTGTACAGATGATACAGTTGCTCGAAAGCCGGTTCATCCCCCTGGTTCAGTAAAAGAACCAATTCCTTCTCAGACAGGAGCCACTCTTTTGTTTGGGGAGACATATAAACCGTAAGACTGTTTGTGTTCCGAAAATACTCTTTTTTGACTTACAGCTGAAGAATAAATATCCGGGTTTCAATTTCCGGCCCGCGCTATTCCTTCTTTTTTACCAACACGATCCGGTGCAGGGAAAACTGCTTTTTGTCCTGATCCGTTTTGAACCGGATCGTCAGGGTATGGTTGAGCGGTGTAAGCGAGATATCGCTGAAATAGCGTTTTTTTACCTGCTCGGCAGTTGCTGAAAAAGAGCCGGTCCAGTCGGTGAGCGGGGTCTGCCGCTGCCACAAAGAGAAGAGGCAGCCTTGCGGAAGGGAGGTGTAATCGAGCAGGATCCTGTATGTTCCGAACGGTATCTCCTGCAGCTGTACCCTGATGCTCGATTCACCGGCGGTATTGAAAATAAAGGATTCGCCGCGTTGCTGAATGGCGATATCGCCGTTGGTATTGAAGGTCATCAGCTGCGGATAAAGCATCATGGTGTCGGGGGTGAGCACCGTTGTTTCTTCCGTACGTATGGGAACAGCCCTAGCAGACGGGGTATTGCTGTAATAGTAGGCTACGGAAGTGTAAAAAGCCGGCTTGTTGTTCTGTTCCGGGCCATGCTCTATTGAATGATAGAACTCTTTCCCGAAAGGAATCTTGTCTGCCAGGTGTAACCGGTACCCTCCCGTACGGCTTAACGGCAGCGAATAATCCAGTGCGCCGGACAATGGCATGCTCAGAGGCCCGTCCCACCGGTCCATCAGGGCATACCAGCCGCCATTGAAATAGTCCTCTGACCCGGTGCCATGCATCCGCAACTGGCCATCCACCACGGTGGAATCATCGCCTTCAAAAAACAAGGTCATACCGGGTTGAAGGCCCTGCGCCTGCAATACGGTTCCTACATAATGGCCCTTCCCGGTCACATGCAGAAATTCGTGCGGCTGGTGCAACGGAACGGCGGGCTGGTTATTCCAGAAAGCGTAAAACTTACCCTCCTTCTGCTTGTCCCGGGCCTCGTACGTGTAATGGACCGTTGCCCTGATCGTCAACGGCGTGCGGCTGGGTTCTTTCGACAATGGCTTTCTGTAGATCAGCTCTATTTTTGCCGACCGGTCGAAAGGCATGGGGAAATAGCAATAGCTTTTGGGGGCCTTGGATCCGATCAGCAGGCTTTGCATGGAAGCTTTTCCGAAAGCAAAGCCGAAGAAGTCGGCCACCGGGCAGTAGACGGCCGGGTTTGTTTCATTATCCCAGGTAATTTTCAGGTCGATCTCTTTTTCCATGCCTTCGAACGCGGATGCAGGCTCCAGTTCAATACCCATGATGCGGCCGCCTTTGTCGGTCTGCCATACCGTATGTTTTTCACCCGGATGGAATTGGAATCCTGTTTTAGCAGATTGAATCGGAGCAGATCTCTCAACCTGGAAATCCTTCACCGTTCTGTCGCTCTTATCCCACAATGATTTTATTTGCTGAAGCCTGCTTTTTTCTTCTGCCGTTAGCTGGGGATGGAAGTTTTTTACAACCGTTCCGGCCGGGTACAGACGATAGCCGATCTGGTGAAACTGGGTTTGTTTACCGCGATAAACGATCCGGCAACGCGTCTGAAAAGGGATGGGCAGGTAACAATAGTATCCGCCAAGCTGGTTGTTGCAAAGGGGATTGACAAACGGAAACACGTTACCGGAAAACAGATCCCTGTATTTGATGGTGAAGGCAGCGCGGGTGGTATCGTCTATATAAAAGTCCAGGCTGTCTTCTGATGGAGTCGGTGTCCAGATCCGGTTGATGACCCCGGGGCCTTCCATATCGAACAGCAACAAACTGCTGTCGGGAAGTCTTTTCAGATAGGAGTACTTACCGCTGAACCCATCGTCATTTTTACCCGTGGTGTCATAAGAGGAGATCTGGCCTATCATGGTTTGGTCGCGATAGACGGGCAGGTCTTTTACCTGGTAGTACTGGTTCAGCTCGCTTAAAAGCGAAACCGTGTCTTTTCTGCCGGCGCTGGCAGACAGACGCTGAGCCGAAACAAACTGTTCAGCCAGCAGCATGAGCATGATCAGGCAGGCACCGGCAATCATTCTTTTAAATCCTTGTCTCATAAGGGTAAAATAATGACAATTTTCTTTTGTATCCCTCATAAAGTATTTATGGAAGACCCGGAGAAGTTATGTAAGAAGAAGGCCCGGCGCAGTAAAATAGCATCCCGGAAAGCAGATACCGGTTGTCAAAAACAGCACGGGCAATGGAAAGAGGAGTGCCCGTTCCACCGGTTGGAAGTGTCCGTTCTGAACGGAGGAAAGACGATTATAAAAACGCTATTCAGGATTGGGATGTACGCATCGCTTCCAGTAGCCCACTATATATTCCAAGGTCTCTACGAGCTCAGTGAATTTGTTCGGTTTTCTGAAATAGCCCTGGATTGTTTTCAGATAAGCCTGGTCGATGAGTGCAGGATCTTCTATGGACGAAAAAAATAAAAAAGGAATGCTTTTCTTCCTCAGGCGTTCATCATCATGTATCCGGGTTTGCAGCTCAAGCCCGTTCATCTTTGGAAGATAGACTTCACTTAAAATAAGAAAAGGCTTTTCCTGCGTTTTTTGCAGGTACTCAAGTGCCTGAACGGCATTGTCGAGAAACTGAACAGGATTCTCTACACCAACTTCCTGAAGAGCACCTCGGGTAAGTTCCTGATCATCTTTGTCTGCTTCGATGATAATGATGGGTCCTGTATGCGACATTCTTTAAATATCTGGTTATAGTAATTTTGCTATGCAAGGTTTGTTCCATCCTGCATCTATCCCGGAGGAAATTTATTCAGCAATTTGCCTGTCCGTTCATGTTCAACAGATTTCGGCTTTCACCATTCCCGCACCTTTGTCTGATGGTTAAGCCCCCTGCAATAACCTGCCTGCTCATACCCCGCCATGTAGATATTATACCGCTGAATGGGCAGCCCTTTGCTTTATTGCAGGGCCGAGAGCAGCATTCACCGCCGGTTTGGACTTAGCACGGTTTTATGATTATAAACAAAAGTAAAAGCGTATAAAAGCGACTGGATACCAGGTCTTTGATCCCATTCGCCGGCGGGCCTGCCTGGATGACTTTCTTATTCAGCCATGAACTCCGCTCGCTGATCGTAAACAAGCAAGTAAATAACACCAATTATGCAAGCAAACAACATAAAGAAAATTCATGACAAGGGACAAAGCATATGGCTGGATTTCATAGATCGCAAGATCATGAATTCCGGAGGACTGCAGCGACTGATCGACGAAGATGGCATACGGGGCGTGACTTCCAACCCGGCCATTTTCGAAAAAGCCATCAGCAGCGGATCGGATTATGACCAGGATGTAAAGACCTATGCAGAACAGGGAATGACGGAAGATGACATCTTTTTCCGGATGGCTGTTCAGGATATTCAGGCAGCGGCCGACCTGTTCAGGCCACTGTACGAAGAAGGCGAGGTAAAGGGCGCAGATGGCTACGTGAGCCTTGAAGTATCACCCCGCCTCTCCCATAACACACAGGGCACTATAGGCCAGGCACAACAACTCTGGAAAGAGCTGGGCAGTGAAAATGCCATGATCAAAATTCCGGGTACGGCAGAAGGACTGCCAGCGATCAGGCAGTGCATCAGCGAAGGGATTAACGTAAATGTGACCCTGCTTTTCGGGCTCGATCAATACAAGCAGGTAGTGGAATCGTATATTTCGGGACTGGAAGAACGGGCTCAGGGAGGTTTGCCTCTTGCGCAGATCTCTTCGGTCGCCAGCTTTTTCATCAGCCGGATCGATGTTATGGTAGACCCCATGCTGGAAGAAAAAGGCATGGTGCAGGAAAAAGGAAAGGTTGCGATCGCGCTGGCAAAGGAAGCCTATCGTATCTACAAGGAACTGTTTGGCAATGAAAGGTTCAACGCACTCAAAGAGAAAGGCGCAAAACCTCAACGGCTGCTGTGGGCAAGTACCGGCACCAAGAATCCGGATTATAAAGACACCATGTACGTTGAGGCGCTGATCGGACCTGATACCGTAGACACCGTACCGCTGGAAACCCTGGAAGCTTTCCGCGACCATGGAGAAGTAGCCGCCACGCTGGAGGCAGATGGGCAGCAGGCAACAGCATTGCTCAGGCAGGTTGAACAAGCCGGTATTGACCTGGAACAGATAGCCGCAAAGCTCCAGGAAGAAGGAGTGGAAAAGTTTAACCAGCCTTACAACAAGCTGATGGAAGCGATTAAAAAACAAAAAGATCTTATGAACGTGTAAGGCAGAGTTTCGCCAGGGCTTGCGGTGATATTTCCTGCAGTTTTATCCAATCATATCATTTATTCCGGTAAAAGACCAATCAACATTTTCCTTTTAAAGCGGGATGGCTGATCATCGGAAGCCTTCGGCGGAGGCGCTGATAAAGCATTCACGCGCTTTCAGTACGGCTGCTTACCTGGCTCCAGAAGCTCTTTACCACGCATGGAACAGATATTGCACCTGGTGACTTCCAACGCAAAGCAAACTCTTCCTTGTTAGAAGTTATTTCAATTGAGCTTTGGTATCAAGCAGGGACTGGAGGAAGGCAATATGAAGTAAACCGGCCTGTGTTGGAGATAAACTTATATATTAAAAATCACTAAAATTTAAAATCGTTATTATGGCTGAACTAAATGTACAACACAAAAAAAAGCAAAACCTGTTACCCTGGATCCTCTTAGCCCTCGGTATCCTTGCATTGATCATTTTTCTTGCAAGAGGATGTAACAACACACATACCCAGAACGGAACAACCGGTTCGGATTCTGTTTCCACTACAACGCCCAGCGCCGCGGCAGCGCAAAATGGGAATGCCAGTAACTGGGACGGTATCGATTTCAACTCTCCGGCTCTTTCTTACCCCGAGATCACAAACGGCGACATACAGGTCAGAGGGAACAATGCATATTCCATATATAGCCTGGGAGAAAATATCCTGTTTGACACCGACAAAAGTGAATTGAGAGGGGATGTGGAGAAAAACCTTCAGCAGATCGTAGCATCGATCCAGAAGCATCACAAAGGAGGAGAAATCAGGATTTTCGGATACACAGATTCAAAGGGCAGCGCTGGATATAACAAGGAACTTGCGATGAAAAGAGCGGAATCTGTCGAAAATTGGATGGTTGAACATGGCAGCATATCCAAAAGCAATGTGTCGCTTCATCCGGTAGGAGAAGCAAGGCCTGTAGCCTCCAACGCAACTTCTTCTGGCCGCGAACAGAATCGCAGGGTTGAAATCGTTTCGAGAGGTGGCGAGTCAGGTAAATAGCAAGTGAGGTGATTAAAATAATTTGATTAAAAGGATAAACCAGGAAGAGGATATTTCTCTCTTTCCACAAAATAAATATTATGACTACAGACAATAACAACCGTCTTCAGAAACTGAGTGGCAGCGATTTTGAGATCGCAGATAACCAGCCTGATATAGAAGGCTGGGAAATAACTGATGCCCAGGGTACTTCCATTGGCAAAGTGGATGATATGATCTTTGATGTGCAGGCACTTAAAGTACGGTACATTATCGCAGAGCTCAACAAGGATCTCGCTCACGAAGGGTCGGGCAAGGTCCTGATCCCGATAGGCATGGCTGAATTGCAGGAAAAAAATGACGATGTGATCCTGCCGGGTATTTCCGCAAATCAGATCAGTGCGCTGCCTGCTTACAGGAATGCTTCAATAACTCCGGAAGATGAAAAATCCATCCGGATGGCACTTGCAGGTGCAGGCCTGGCTGCAGGTGGTGCAATGGCATCATCGGGGGGCGAAGAAACCGATTTTTACGACCACGAACATTTTGACGAGAATTCACTTTACAAACGACGCGGTCAGCAAACGCAGGGAACTTCGAACCTGGGGGAAAGCAACCCGGAACCGATCCAGATCATCGAAGAAAACCTCAAAGTGGGTAAGAAAACAGTCGAAACGGGCGGTATCCGGTTAAATACCAGAATAGTGGAAAAACCTGTAGAAAAAGACATTCAGCTGCGGGAAGAAACCGTTCAGGTAGAAAGAGTAAATACAAACCGGCCTGCTACAGCGGCAGACTTTCAGGAAGGGGTGATCGAGGTAAAGGAGCATGCCGAAATTCCTGTTGTCAATAAAGAAGCGTATGTGGTTGAAGAGGTGACCCTGAATAAAGATGTACAGGAAAGAGAAGAAGTCATCAAAGACACAGTGCGCTCGACAGAGGTTGATATTGAAGAATTGGGCAAGGATAATATAACCGGTTCAGGAGATTACAACAAGTAACAAGTCGGCAATCTTCATAAGGTTTTACTTAAAAAAGGCGCCTGGTGTCAACCAGGCGCCTTTTTTAAGTAAAATCAATGACTACTTCCAAATAATCTGATTGTGTTACCTATAGCCCAAATGTACGTGACCCTGTTGCCAAACAAAGTTGAGCCGCTGACATAAACAGACGCTGAAAACAGACATTACTTTCGTTCAATAAATAAAACAAACGAAATGGACAGAAAAGTAGTTGTAATTACAGGAGCATCTTCGGGAATTGGAAGAGAAACTTCATTATTTTTAGCAAAACATAATTACATAGTTTACGGTGTTGCCAGAAGAGTCGTTCCATCAGAACGTCTGTTGCTCCGGTGCTGCACCCAGGAGCAATAGGCGTTCCGATGGAACGCTGTGCGGGAGGGTCTTACAGCTACCCATCAGGTGTTCCGCCGGAACACAGAACCAGGTGGCTTTCCTACTTTTCAGTCAATCCCGGGTGCGGGCATAGCACCCGGCGTTCCGCTGGAACGCATCTTAACATTCTAACTATTTTCTACCCACCGGGCGTGCCTCCGGCACGCAGAGCCTTGATGCATCTTGTCGGCGGGTTAGTATACAGGCACGCTGACCCAACGTGTCTTTCAACTTTTATGTACTTCTGCATGGCAGTACGGTCGAAAAGTCAGCAAAATATGAGCTTTCTGAAATACCGGCAATAAATTTCACAGATGAATATCCGCTTGTTACAGAAGCATTGCGGCTACTCAAGGCGGAAGTTAAAGACAGAAGTGAAGTGCTGGAGCAACCTGAAGCATTCAACCCTGCAAAAGATCAAAGCAGTGCCTACACCAGCGTTCGGCGATGAGTTCATCGGTCCCGTTGCCGCCTCATATCGTTGGCCATGATCTCATCCAGGTTGTTGACCGGGCGCTCCAGCTCATAAGGTATCTGCATACGGCTGAACTGCTGAAAGTACTGCAGACAGGCATCCTTCCAGAGAACCGCATTGTTACTTTCGCTGCGCAGATTTCGCTGCACCTCCCTGAAACGGATGCTATCAACATAGGGAGCCGCTTTATCCCATACTTTTTGAAATTCCCGGACCTGCTTTACCCCTTTGTCGTACCGGTAGCACATCTCATCCCACAGGGTCTTTCCGCTTTTCATCCGGTAGTTCCACGGCAGGTGATGAAACCAGAGGAGCAGTCCATCAGGACAGCTGGCAGGGTTCTCCCACTGGGAGGCCAGCGGTTCATGGTACTGGCTCACGGCATCGCTTCCTGTTCTGGTACGGTCGAATCCGATCCCGCTGCCGGACGCCTGGTGATAATACGGCGGCGTCCAGTCGGCCCGCATGCCCTTTGGCGCCCACCATGGCCCCGGCCCGTAATGCCCGTTTGCCGACATGATGTGGTGCAGCCCCAGCGGCATCATGTAGTTGACAGCCGCTTCCCTGCTGTCGAGCATCATCTGCCTGACCGGCGTAAGAAAATCCTGCTGCCAGCCTGTGCTGCCTGCTCCGGGCCCGTTTCCAGCAGAAGCCTCATTTCCAAAGCTGAGCTTCAGCCATTCATCGGCGATCTGTTCGCTCTTCAGGTTTACATTCCAGGCCAGGCGACCGAAAGCATACCAGTTGGCCTGCGCAAACTGATGGCCGCACCAGTTGGTGTCGAGGCCGATATTGGCTACCCCGGCCATGGCCGTATGTACCTGCGGATAGATGCTTCCATCCGTACAACGCGCCACCGTACTGCCCTGCCCCTGCTGGTAAGTATCGCTTTGCAGACATTCCTCCCACATGGTAGACAGGAACACAAGGTGAATGGCATGCCCCAGGTACTCCTGCGTGATCTGGAACTCCGGCATCACCGAAGTTTTCTTCATGGCGCCGAACAGCGGACTGAATGGCTCCCTGGGTTGAAAGTCTACCGGCCCGTTCTTTACCTGTACGATCACATTGTCTCTGAACCGGCCATCCAGGGGCATAAATTCATTGTACGCCTGCTTGGCCCGGTCTTTATCGTTCGAGCTGTACACGAACGCCCTCCACATCACGATACCGTTGTATGGCTTCAGCGCATCGGCCAGCATGTTGGCGCCGTCTGCATGGGTACGGCCATAATCCTGCGGGCCGGGTTGTCCTTCGCTGCTGGCTTTCACCAGAAAACCACCCAGGTCGGGGATGATTCCGTATATCTCCTTTATCTTGCTTTTCCACCAGGCTATCACTTCGGGATCAAGAGGGTCGGATGTTTTCAACTTGCCCAGCAGCCCCGGAGAAGAAAATTTTATAGACAGGTAAGCTTTGATGCCGTATGGCCGGAGTACCCCGGCAATGGCTTTTACCCGCTGCAGATAATCAGGAGTCAATATGAGCGGAGAAGCATTTACATTATTGAGCACCGAACCATTGATACCTATGGAGGCATTGGCCCTTGCATATTCCTGCCAGCGTATCCTGTCTTCATCCGTGACCGTGAACGGATCTTCCTTTCGCCAGAAAATAGAGTTGCCGGCATAGCCTCTTTCCACCGAACCATCCGGATTGTCCCAGTGATTCAGGATACGCACCTCGTAGGAAGGATTCTCTATCTCGTCCGCGACCGTTTCACCGGTTTGCTGGCGGCGCAAAAGTTCATAGGTCCCATACAGGATGCCATGGTCATTGTTCGCCTGCACACCGGTCCGGCTGAGCCGGAAGCCATCTCCCTTTACGGCCGGATCCTTTTTGATGGCAAGCACCACGGTCGAGCCTGGCTGTCCCTGCCAGCCCTCCTGCAGTTCTTTCCGGGCGATGCCGAGGATCGGCGAATTTTCCCGGCATACAATGGTTACAGGCTGGGGCTTTCTGCTTCTCAGCCAGAGCTCATGCCCTTTCTGGGCGTTGAGGACAAAAGTGATGCAGCATAAAAGCGTTGAAAAAACCGTCTTTTTCATATGGAAAAATTGAATGAACGTAAGCCTGTCTTTACCCTGATCCGGGTAAACGAATGTTTTGCGAGGACGAAAACAGATTTTCTGTTTTGCGGATTCGCCGGCCTGGCGACCGCGAAGTATGGTCTTGCTGAAATATTCAAAGCCATCATAATCATTCCTGTTTACGAACACTCCCCGATACGACATGTTTTGCCATGTTGGGTTTTATGAGTTGATACTTGCCGCTCAGGTGCATCAGGCTGAACAGGTAAAGCAGCCCGTCGTAATAGGGATCGAAGTATCCGTCCTCATAGGGTTCGAGCCGGGCATTCCACAGGGCCCGTACGAATTCATAGCTGTTGCTCCTGTTCCTGACCAGTGTTGTAGTGGCAGCGGTTGCCACCAGTCCGAGCGAATGCCTCAGCTTGCGGTGACCACCCGCCTGCAAAATAAATTCGGGCTTCGTCCCATCCAGGTTAAACTGATCTTCGAAGGAGTCGATCCCTTTTGAGCGCAGAAAATCCTGGAACCGGCGGGCATAGTCTTCCTGCCAGCTTTTGTCCTTTCCAAACCAGGCATAGTCCATAGCTATGTTCATAGGCACACGCCACGAGTCGTAGCGGAATGCAGCCGGCATCCAGCGGGTTGAATGAGGAGCGCCACTGAATTCCGTATAATCCGTATTCAGACCGGTCAAGGCATTACAAGCCCGGTGCAGGAAGGCCCGGGAACTGTCGGCACAGGCGCGGTAAAAAGGTTCATGGCCGTCTTTTGCATAGAGGGCCCACACTTCCATAAAGGCCGGCAGGTGATAGGAAGGATCCGTCCAGTTGTAATTATCCCCCATAGGCACAAAAGTGATCTGTTTGTAGGTTGTATTGATGAGATTGTACACCCCGCCCGTTCCATCTTTGCGCCACATGGCGTCCAGTATTCTCCTGGCTTCTCCATAATAATCGATCCCCGTACCGTTGCCCCAGCGGTTGGCCGCAAAGAGGAGAGAAGTAATATAGTACAGCTCCCCGTCCGACGCCGGGCCTTCGGAGTTTTTTTTCATCGTCGACGGATTGATGCTCCAGGCAAAATATCCCTCGAGGGGACCGTCCTGGTGCTGCAGGTTCTTTTTTGCCCAGCGCCAGATGCGGTCGAAAACATCCTTTTTATCCAGCTGCACGGCGATCATCATTCCGTACGAAAGCCCTTCCGTGCGGGCATCATGGTTCTTCAGGTCAGACACATATCCCATCGAATCAGCCACTTCAAAATAGACCCGCCCTGGCCCTTCGAACAGATCATGATAGAGCTTGTCTATCTTTCCATCAATTTCTTTTTTTGCGTAGCCTGCTTCCTGCAGAACGTTCCTGTACTTACCGGTATAAAAAGCCCCCTGCGGCTGTCCCTTTGGGGCCTGGCCATACAGCATTCCGCACAGGCTGCTTATGGCAAGCATCACCAGCACAGCGTATTTGAGCGTGATCCGTTTGGCAAGATATTTCATCAGGTCTCTTTTTATTGACAAAAAAGTTTCTCCTATGAACAGCAGAAAATGTTCATTCCGGTTTACCGGGTCTGGCCGCAATTGACCCCACCTGCTTCGGGATTGGTCACGGTAGAATAATCAGACGTTGTAATGAGTATTTTATCCAGCTTGCATCCCTCTTCCCGGTAAGCAATGCTTAATTTATGTTGTCCGGAAGCGAGATGGATGCTGTTGAACCTGCCCCAGACCCAGTCAGATCCGGCAAAGCCGTTGAAGCTTCGCTCAAAAGATCCGTCGTCGAACTTTATCCAAAAGCTGTTCCGGGTGCCATTGGCCATATTCACCTTTGCCAGGAAATTATACGTGGCTTCCCGGGATACGGTAAAGGGAATGACCAGCACATTTGAATCATTGTCGCCGGGTGCATTCCGTACACTGCTTATGCCCGTTACGGTTACATATTTTCCATTGGAAGCTGTACCGTCTGATACTGTTTTCCAATAGGAACCAAGCGTTCCGCATTCCGCCTCCAGCCATATGTTTACCGGATCCTTTTCCACAGGGAAAACAGGCTTCCCTTTTCCCCACCACTGGTACCAGCCTTGGTAATCCAGATCAGGATAGGGATGAATGGTAACCGTGTCGGTGATAACCTCTTTTTTACCCAACAGGAACTTATCAACGAACGCCTCCACGGCAGGGCGCTGGCCGGACGGTATAACACAATGACCGTGTTTGCCATCTATATAAAATCCCATCCGTTCCTGAATGCCCAATGTATTGTACACTTCCCTGGCTGCCCTTGCGGATATATAACAGGATGGATTGGCCAGCCACAGGTAATCGGTATTACCGGTAACCAGCAGGGCCCTTGGCGCCACCATTGCCATCAA
The DNA here is from genome assembly GCA_965200945.1 of Chitinophagaceae bacterium. Lineage (GTDB taxonomy): Bacteria > Bacteroidota > Bacteroidia > Chitinophagales > Chitinophagaceae > JADCRZ01. Next base: position 4,757,703 of record OZ241749.1, on the reverse strand, counting down.
CTCATGGTGATCATAGGGCAATCTGGAAACGTTCAATCCTGCGTATTGAAACATGCTTTCCCGGAACCACTGATGACTGGTTGCACCCAGTTTCTCCACATCGCCGATCGTTTCCGATACGCGCCAGGCCGGAGCGCCACCGCCCCCCGACTCCTGCGCGATCGTGAGTGCGATGCGTTCATCGAACGCCCCTGAAAACAGGGCCATTTTGCCGGCATAAGAACAGCCGGTCACGGCAAGATGTTTTAGATCGATGGGAAGCGTGTTTTGAACCAGTTCCAACCCATCGATCAGGCGGCTTACGCCCCAGGCCCATGCACTGTATTGCCCTGAAACGCCCCACAGTTCCGGGTAAAGCTGGTAATAAGGGTCGCTATCTTTTGGCGCGTTGTAAACAGTAACCTGGTTATGACTGTACCTGATGCGTGCAATGCTGCGACTGGTGAAGATATCGGCCGGAAGACTCCCGCCGGGGCTGTTCATACCGATCACCGCCGGAAAAGGCCCCGGCCCCGGTGGAAGAAAAACTTTGGCAGTAAGCGTGAGTGTTTTTCCATTCACGGCAACGTCAACTTTCAGGGTGCTGTCAACAGGGGAATAGCTGGCTGTGATCTTTTCCGGCCTGTTGGGCTTGGCCCCTATTTCATAACTCTCCATGAGTGTTTTAAGTTCGTTTCGTCTGCGCTCCCAATCGCTGAACCTGGTGGAGCGCCCTTTGCCGTTGAACCACATAAACGGGTCTGGCAAAGGATCAACGACCGGCAGTTTGTCGATGGCCGGTAATGAGGGCATTTTAAAGGCTGCTCCCGTATTTTCTTTGTCGTAAACCAGCGGAAGCTGTCCAAACAATCCACCGTAAACAAGGTGTAGAAAAAAGACTGAGAACAGGATTCTCTTTTTCATGTTGAACGTTTAATGTCCGCTTTTCCTTTAGATGTCCGGATTGAATGCCTGCCCGGTAATAAACCGGCAACAGATTTCCGGGTTCAAACTGATTGAACGGTTGAAAACAGAGCAGATTGATCTGAATAGTTATTGGACCGCATCAGGGTGTTTGCCCTTCTACCGCCCGTTTATTTAAACAGCGAAAGTTCCGGGGTCTTTCCCATCATCTGGTACCCCAGTTCGTTGGGATGCAGGTAGTCCGACTGCGCTTCAGCCTGCATTGTCGCCGTATCCTGCGGATCCCTGATGGTCTTGTCAAAATCGATCACGGCATCAAAATGTCCGCTTGTACGAACCCACTCATTCACCCGATTGCGGGCTGCATCGCGGTATGGTGTATAGTAAGCCGCTTTTTTAAAAGGCGTAATGGTGACACCATATACCTTTATGCCTGCGGCATGCGCTTTCGCAATCATTGTATCGTAGGCGGCGATAAGGCCTGCAGCGACATTAAAGGCTGCGGCACTGTCCCTTGTTGAACCGAGATCATTCACCCCTTCGAATACAACCAGCCACCGTACGCCCTGCTGCCTGAGGATATCGTGGTCGAAGCGGGTAAGCGCGGTCGGTCCGAGCCCGCCTCTCAGCACACAATTGCCGCCAATGCCCATGTTAAGAACACCTACCCGGCGGGTATCGGGAGCTTCCAGCAGCTTTAAAGCCAGAATATCCGGCCACCGGTTCTGCTTATTCGTACCTGAACCTCTTCCATCAGTAATGGAGTCGCCAATAATTGCAACAGCGGCGGCGGATTTGGATCCTTCCACCTCGATCCCGGTAATGACATACCAGTGATCTGTTTTAACAGCATTGGTAAAATCAGTGCTGGCAGCGGTCTGGCTGCCCGGAAGCAGGTACGAGGTAGTACGGGAGCCGGGATGCCCGGTGAGTGAAGATGAGGTTTCGCCAAAGAGAATGGTGATCGCCACTTCCCCTCTTGGTTTCAGGTCAAATAGAACCGCGTCAGATACCACTTCGGTACCCGGTTCCATGGTAATTTCTTCCCGGCCATTGAATTTTAATGCTTTGCTGGTAGATTCATTGACCGCACTGCCACCCGTTGAAACGGCTATGTAAACAGCTTTCATGGTTACCGGGCTTTTACCGAATTCATTGGAAAATTTCATGCGCAGTCTTTTTCCACCGATGGACACACACACCACCTGACGCAGGGTATTGTTGCTCAGACCCGGGGATGGAGGCATATTGTTGGGTTCAACAAGCTGGCGGGCAGTGCCCCAGGTGCCCACCCATCTTTTCGCTTTGGGCGCCGGCCCCTTTGCCTCGCTTGCATGGGCGGTAAAGACAACGAAGAGCAAAAAATAAAATAAGCTTTTCATAAGCGGTAATTACAAGTGTGCTTTGGTAATGAGAAACATCATGCAACTGGTTCTCGCAAACCGGTGATGAATTAATAAGGGGGAGATGGTAACCATCTCCCCCTTATTATTATCCAGACAAAATTCTGTTTTTAAAAGTAGCTTCTGCTGATTTTGTTGTGATCTGTTTCACTTCGCTGAATCTGGATTCAACTTATCAATATCCCGGGTTCTGATAGGCTGTTTTATCTGCCGTATTCGATTGCAAAGCATCTATCTCACCCTGTGGAATGGGCCGCAGGTAATGAAAAGGCTGAATGCTGCGGCTGACTGTTTGAATGGTATGGTCGCCGTTACCAGCTCCACAGATCTGGTAAGAGGAAGACAACGCGGTCCATCTCTGGGTGCGGATCAGATCGTACCAGCGGTATCCTTCGCCGAAATATTCACGGGAACGTTCCGCCAGGATATAATCTATGTCGATGGCAGCAGGTGTAGCGGCAACCATGGCAGCGCTGTTATCCTGAACTTTGGCGACATTGCCGTTGTTGTCGAAACGCCATTTTCCGGCGCGTGCCCTGATGATATTGATCAACCCTCTTGCCGTTCCGTCATTGGCGTATGTGCCGGTCACGGCTTTTGGAGTTGCTCCGCGCACGACGGCTTCGGCAGCAACAAAGAAGAGTTCGGAGAACTTCGCGATGTTGTAAGGACGGGTGAGGCCGGCATTGGGATATCCCAGCCCGGTGCCGTTGTCGGTACGGTAAGTACCCATCTTCCACAATCCCGGATAGATCAGGCGGCTGATGCCGTTGGGAGATACGACCCAGTCGGCTCTTCCAGGCAACACGCCCGCACCCACATTGCTGTTACCCAGTGAGCCTGCAGCAGGATAAGCGATGGGCGTAGCGGGTTCATCGTTCAAAAAGGTGAGGATGGCACTGCCCGGAGTGACCGGTAAAAAGTTTGCGTTGTACAAAGTGGAAACAGTGGAAACGGGCGCAGCGCCCTTTTGCCAGTTGCCCCGGTAAACCGTTGTAAACGTACCATCGTAGCGCGAATCATTTACTTTGTCGGCAAAGGTAGTTTTGATGGCGCCAATGGTAGGGCACATGCGGATATAAGGACGGCCGAGGTGTTGTTCCGCTTCCCGCTGCACAGAACTGGTAGCGGTGTTTGTTGTAGGTGAACTGCTGCTTCTGATGTTGGTGTAGTTCCAGGTCATCATCCATACGGAAAAACTTTCCGGGGCCGCACCACCGGCGCTTGGATTATTGATGTCGGCACCGTTGTATTGCGAGCTCGACTCTGTACGGTCGGCATACAGCATGATCTCGCTGTTACGGTCGTTCGGTCCAAGGTTCACATCATAGTAGGTAGACTGCAGGTTAAAAGGGGCCGGGCTAGCAATACCGGCTGTAGCCACGTCGTACGCCTGCTGATAGTAGTATTGCGCATTATGCCCCGCCGGGTCGGTCCGGTTGGCTACTGCAGGATACGTGGGAATAGCGTTTGGATTTTCGAGCCACCAGGCATAGGTTAAATATGCTTTTGCCAGGTAAAGCCGCGCAAGTGTTTTGGTAACGCCACCGGTTACACGGGGAGTGGCAGGCAGGTTGTTCACTGCTGTTAACAGGTCGGGAAAAACCGCTTTGGTATATACCTCGGGTACGGTGTTGCGCACGGAAGTTCTTACGGCGGAAGTATTGAACTTCAGTTCACCCGAACCCAGATCCAGCGCAACCCCACCGAAGGTTTGCACCAGCAGGAAGTAATCGAAAGCACGGAAAAACTGCGCTTCGGCGATGAGGGCATTTGAAATGGTCCCTAATTTCCCTGCATTTTCAATGATACCACTGGCTGTATTGATGTTGGTGTATGCAGTTCCGAATATCGCGTCTGCACGGCTGTTGCTAGAGGTGATGTTGCCCTGGCCGGAAATGTCCATTACTTTGAAGTTCTCATCCGCACTCTGGGCGTAGGTGGCTTCATCTGTACCTGTTTCGCAGGTATTGTAGTAATAGCCTTGCCCGTATATGTAGCGCAGGTGGGCGTATAAGGAAGTGATGCCGCCCTGCACCCCTTTATCTGTTTGAAAGAAGTCGGGTGTATAGATAGCGCGTGGCTGTTCTTCCAGGATCTTTTTGCACCCGCCGAGGGTCATGGTGAGAAGTGCTGCGCTTAAAATCGTTTTTATGTGTATGCCTTTCATATTCTTATAAATATTAGAGAGTAAGGTTAAGACCAAGTATATAGTTGCGGGTAGACGGCGTGTTGGTACCTATCGTCAGGATACGTCTGAGATTGGCAGATAAGGGTACAGCCGCATTTTCATTGCCATACGAGTTGGTTTCAGGATCCATACCGGATTCCTTGTGATATGGAGAGAACATGACGAATGGATTCTGTACCGTTGCATACATGCGCAGCTTGACAGAGGAGTTTTTGAGCAGGCTCTGGTTGAAGTCGTACCCAAGTGAGATGGTCCTGATCTTCAGGAAAGACGCACTGAAATAGCTTAAGGTACTTCCATACTTTGGATTATCACCGCTTATATTACGTCCGGGCCGCGGGTACTTGGCATCGGTATTTGTAGGGGTCCAGTAGTCGATCTTTACATTGTTCCTGCGGCCGGTTTCCAGGTTAAGGTAGCCTGCTGATCCATACAGCGTGCTGACGAGGATACCTCCGCTTTTGAAAACGCCTACGGTGCTCAGGTCAAATCCTTTATAAGATACCCGGGTGTTGAAGCCTCCCTGAAATGTAGGATCTACATCCATGATCTGCCTGTCGGCGGTTCCGATCGCCCTGGTAGGCTTGCCGCTGGCATCGTTGGTACCTGCATACAGCACTTTGATTGAGCCGACAATTTGTGAGTCTACGCCCGGTTCCAGGATACTCCGGTTTGGATCGTTCTGCTGCCACAGTCCTATTTTCTTGTAATCAAAAATAGCGTTGATGTTGTGGCCTACAAACCAGGCATTGGCTTCATCCCGCAATTTTCCGTCGGCGAGCGCTACAAGTTTATTGCGGTTTGCATAGATGTTGAAGCCGGCATCCCAGTTCCAGCCATTCACATTGTTGATGATCGTTCCGCCAAGGCTGAGTTCTATGCCCTGGTTCTGGGTCTTTCCAACGTTCTGCACGATGCTGCCTACGCCTGAAGTGGGCGGCAGGCTAACGCTTTGCAATATGCCTTCCGTTTTGGTGCTGTAATACTCGACAGTACCTGTCAACCGGTTCGAGAACATGGCGAAATCAATACCCAGGTTCAGTGTTTTCGAATATTCCCATCCCAGGCCGGGGTTGGGTATGCCACTCACATAATAGCCGGTTGCATAACCGGTAGGGCCAAAATTATAGGGCCGGGTCGATAACAATCCAAGCGTGGAATAGGGAGCAATAGCCTGGTTGGAGGTCTGCCCGAAGCCCGCACGCAGTTTTAGACTGTTAATTTTAGAGATGCCTTTCATGAACGATTCATTGGCCAGGTTCCAACCCACTGACACCGCAGGATAAGTATGCCATTGATGCCCTTGAGCAAGCCTTGATGAAGCATCGGAGCGTACGGTGGCCGACAGCAGGTAGCGGTTATCGTACGAATAGATTACACGGCCCATATACGACATCAAACCTGAGACCTGGTAAGACTGATTAGCCGGATTAACGGTGATCTGGCCGGCAGCGGCTCCCAGGTTATAAAACTGGAAAGCCTCGGCAGGAATATCGGTTGCAGATACGGACGATCCGTTTATTTTATTTTGCTCCGAGGAGTAGAGTCCCACCACACTGATGTTATGCTTATCTGCGATCGTGCGGTCGTAAGATAGTATGTTTTCAAGCGTCCAGTGGTAGGTCTGCGTGTTGCTGATGCCTGCACTTGATACGGCCAACGGGTTGGTGTTATTCACACCCGCGCCCGTGAAGTTGCCGTTGTTGTTCTGAACGAAATCCGCTCCTACGTTAAGACGGTACTTCAAACCCTTTACCCACGGAATACTTACTTCTCCATACAGAGAGTTGTACGTTGCAAACCCCCTGGTCTCGTTCAGCCAGGTGCCTTTGTCATTTAAGCTGTCTATCCTCTCTTTTGTAAGTACGTACTGATCGTCCGCCGCCATCCTGATTATTTTTTTCAGTGAACCGTCGGTGTTGTAGGGGCTTGCAATAGGTGTGGCACTCAGGGTGCTGTATATACCTACCTGGCTGCCCTGGCTCAGGTTGTAGTTGCTGTTTGAGGTCATGCCGAAGCGGAAATAATTGCCGATCTGCTGATCTACGGATGCCTTTATGGAATAGCGCTTGTATTGCTGCGAAGGAATGACAGCCTGGTTCTGGTAATACCCCATTCCAAAGGTATAGTTGCCTTGCTGGCTTCCGCCCACAAGGCTGATGCTATGGTCTGTTACAAGCCCCTTTCTGAATACAAGGTCCTGCCAATCGGTATTTGTAATGTCGGATTCATCCAGGTTGTTGGAATACAGACCGGCAGCCTTGCGGAGCGCTGCAAATTCCTGTCCGTTCATCATGGGGTACCTGGCAAATACCGTTTGCAAACCAGTGTAAGTATTGTAAGACACTTTTGCTTTCTGCCCTCTCTGTCCCCGGTTGGTTGTCACTAAAATTACACCATTGGAACCCCGTGATCCATAAATGGCGGTCGCCGACGCATCCTTCAGGATGTCGACACTTTTAATATCATTCGGGTTGATATCACCGATAGATCCGATAAAGGGAATGCCGTCGAGCACGATCAGCGGATCATTGCTGCCGGTGAGGGAGCGGTCGCCACGGATCCGGATCTGCGTGGTAGCCCCCGGCCTGCTGGATGTTTGCGATATGTCTACCCCGGCTATACGTCCCTGAAGGGCTTGCGAGATATTGGACGTTGGCACGTCCCGCAGCCGTTCTCCCCCTATAGAAGCTACAGAACCGGTAATGGCTTCCTTGCGTTGGGCACCGTAACCGATTACAACGACCTGCTCCAGCTGGTTGTTCGAACCTTCGAGCCGGACGTCGATGGTTGTGGTGGAAAGGGTGATTTTAATTGTCTGGCTGATATAGCCGACTGCCGAGATCTGGATAGAACTGTTAACCGGCGCCGAAAAGGTAAACTGACCGTTTGCACCTGCGTTTATACCTTTCGAGTTCCCTACAATCGTTACCGAAGCTCCGGGAACAGGCTCGCCGGTACTGTTTGTTACGGTTCCCGTTAGGTTTACAAGTTGCTGCGCCATCAGCGGCAAGCTGCCAAACAGCATCAGGCAGACTGCCATCGTTAATTTTAGAAGGCTTCTAGTAGCCATACACTTCATAAAATGGTATTTTATTGTTTGAGATTGTTATAAATGGCGTGATATGGAAATAATGAAAGTGGGTAAGTAAAAAGACGAACTTCTATGGAAAAAGCCTGCCTGCGCCGATGAGATAATAGACAGCTGCAGCTTTTGCACCGCCTTTTTTCACAAAAAAGCTTCCGGCTTGGAACGGCGTGAGATTGAACATAAATGGCAATTAATAATCGTAATCTGCAGCTAAGATAGTAAAATGATTATAAAATGCAACCGATTGCATTTTTAATTATTTTTTAGCCTCCATAATGGCCCTGGTAAAAAGCCCGGATGACATTTTTACATTATAACAGGTGATTTATACAAAGTGTTGATTGTCAATTACGTTCAGCTTCGCCTAAGATAATTGGCTTGAAAGGGCTGAGCGGGGTGGTTATACCGGAACGGCCATGTAAGTTGGTTCTGTGTAAAACTGGCTGGTTTCCCAACCTGTACGGTGAATACAGAGTTGACGCACTATTAACTTTTACAGATAAGATGTTCTTTTCCTGTTCTTATTTCAACAATTTAAAATAATCCAAAAAGCTGTCTAGGTATCTCCTGCTGAAAGAGAGTGAAGTGCCATCCTTAAACAGTACTTCATAACTTAACATGTCAATCTTGATGACTTCCCCGATGTTCACCAGATAATTCCTGTGGATCCTGGTAAACAGGGAAGAAGGTAGCCGTAACTGCAAATCTTTCAAAGGCTGCTGAATCAAAAATTTCTCGGTTGAGGATACAATCTTGCTGTACTTGCCATCCACCTCTATGTATTTTATGTCGTTCACATTCAGTTTCACCATCTGGTTTCCCCGCTTTACGAAAAGGGTGTCCGATTCGAGTATATGAGAAGTTTTTATTTTGTCTAAAGCCAACTCTATGGCATACTGCAGCTCCAGCGGATTATACGGTTTCAAAAGATAGCTGTGCGGGTTGGTTGTCTTGGCCAGGTAAAAAGTTATATTGTCGTAGTTGCCTGTTAAAAAAACGATCGGAACGCTCTCGCTGCACTCTCCGATCATCCTGGCAAAGTTCACACCATCCGGTTTGCCTTTCAGGTAAATGTCTACCACACATAAGTGCGGGCGCTTTTCCAGATACTGCTGGTAAGCGTCGTCAATATTATCGCTTACTCCTTCCACTTCATATCCAAATTCCACCAGGGTTTTCTGCAGGTAAGCCGATTCTTCTGTACTATCCTCGACTATAAGTATTCTGGGCTTGTTCATGGTTCCGTTGTTTTAACAGATGTATGTTCATCCTGGTTCCTCTCGGTTCTCTGACTATCCGGAAACTGCCGCCATTTTTTTCGGCCATGGTCTTTACCAGCCAGAGCCCGATGCCCGTACTGTGGGTTTCCGTACGTGCGACCGCTACTCTGGGAGATTTGTTGTTGTCGAGGGCACTGATAATGGCCGCATCTATCCCTTTGCCAAAGTCCGTTACCGATATGATGCATTCTTTCGCTTCTTCGGTCCCCGAAATAATGACTTGCGAAAAGGGTTCTGAGAACTTGATGGCATTGTCAATCAGATTGCGGAGAATGATCTTTACAGTATTCATGTCTCCGCGGCAGCAAAGACTTTCGTGAACCTGGTTCTCCAGTGTAATGTTTTTGCCATCTGCTACCGGTTTGTAATCATATAGTACCTGGTCAACCAGACGCTTAAGATCCAGCTTGTCGTTTGCAAAGTGAAGTTGCCCGGTCTGGCTGAGTGCCCAGTACAGTAAATTGTTCACCAGGGAATAAGTGCTGTTCGATATGTTTTCTATATTATCCGTGACCTGTTCAGCCTGGGCTATATTTTTATCGGCCAGCGCCGCCCGCAGTTTGATTAAGATCAGTTTTAACGATTGCACCGGTGATCTTAAGTCATGCGCAACAATAGAAAACAGCTGGTCCTTTGTATGGTTCAGCACATCCAGCTCTTTTCGTTGCGCGGCAATAATCTTATTTTGCCTGTTCTTTTGCCGGTAGGCAAAAAAGGCAAAGATGAAAAAAGACAAAAAAGTTGCAGCGATGATAACCGAGAGGTAAAGCAGTTGCTTCTGCTTGCTGAGTTTGAGATCGTTCTCGGCCAACTTCAGCACTTGCAACCGGTTCTCTTGCTCTGCGATCTTGATCCGGTGTTCCTTCTCTTTTATTGCCTGTAGTTTTTCTTTTTGTATCAGGTTATAAATATCATCTCTCTTGAATAAACTATCATTCAGCGACACATAGTTCTTCAAGTAGTTCAATGACCTGGAAAAATGGCTGCGATTCTCTTCTACGACCGACAAGCTTCCGTAAATGTTCATTTGGGCTTTTGTATTTCCAGCGCGTTTGGCAAAAACCAACGCCTGTAAAAAGTATGGCAAAGCTTTGTCGTCAAGATATTGGTTATAATACTGGTTGGCTATATTCTCATATAAGATGGCTAACCCGGATGTGTCTTTCAACTGTTTAGCAAGGACAATACTTTTTTCAAAGTACTGTCCTGCTTTCTCAAAGTTTTTTGTATGCAAATAGCATAACCCGATATTGCAGTAAACACTTTTAATGCTGTTTGCATTGGATACCTGCTTATAGTCGGACTGCCAGAGTGTAAAGAATGCAAGCGCTTCTTTAAAGCGGCTTTGTTCCAGATGTATTTCCGCTACATTGGTACAGATATTTTCTTTGATGACTTCGTCCAGTTTTTTTTTGCTGAGCAGCGACAGATAAATTTCCAACGCCTCCTCATAAAGGCTTTTGTAAAAGAGGATCTTGGCTCTCAGGAAAGCCGTTATATTAAAGAGAGTATCTTCTTTTCCAGGCTCCGCGCTCGTGTACATGCTGAGATATTGGTAGCTACTGTCAGTATATCCTTGCTTTAAAAGCCCAAGGGCATTATGGTAAACTGTACCGGTACCGGGAATTCCATTTTGCAGGCTGATCAGCGTGCCACCAGGGGCAGGATTCTTTTTGCATACAGGACAGTGTGCGGTAATCACCCGACTTACCCCGTCTGATAGGTAAAACTTCTGGCAGTAAACACTGATGCTGTCCGTAATACCCGAAAGCAATAGGATTACGGTTAAAAGCCGTGACCGCTTGTTCATACTTTACGTTGTCATAACCGTGGTAATAGTACCCCTCGTTGTTACAGGATCATTGAATGTGTAATGTACATATACGGCTTGTGCCTGGTCCTGCGTCCCTACCTGGTATGAACATGTGATCAGGTAAACGTCACTGCCGGAATTGCTGTTCTCATTGTTCGGCGTATCGTAGTCTATCGTGATCTCTCTTACTTTCAAAGGCAATGCTCCCACTTCGGTCGGCACATCAGCAGTATCAGTAAAATTTGTATCCAGGGTAATATTGATGGAGCCCGTCGGTATCACGACGGTTATAAACAGGTCATATGCATCGACAATGCTGGCGCTCTTTTGTATGGCGACCATCGGAAACGCAGGGGGATAGTCAACCTGGATATTCTGTACTATGAGCCTGGAATTCGGCAGTGGCGGCACTATCTTGGTGGGGGTGGCAGGTATCGCAGCGTTGCCATTATTGGATCCTTCCCGGGAAGCAGAGGTAATGTTCATGATTGGTGGTGGATTGGTGACTAAAAATATTCTTATTCCCTGAATAAAACCACTTATTCCTTAAAAAAGCCATCTTAAGTCCTTTTCCCAAATCTGGCCTTTTGCTCAAGCTACTTTTACTGGGTAATTAATCAAGCAGTTTTTAACTGCAAAGGCGGATGCCGAAAAGCCTTGGATAGAGTAGGCAACAAACAACCCAAATTTTAAAGTTATGCCAACAATCACAGTCAGTGGCCAGTCAAACAAAGATGCCCAGAAGAATCCTTTTTTACCTCCCCTCACAAAGCAGACCGTATTGGATGCCTTAGGCCACAACGGATTTCCAGGGGCAACTTACACCCCGGGTAACGGAGCAGACAAGTTCACCGTTCAGAACGGGAACGAGCAGCAAATGGAAGCAATAATTAAAAAAGCAGTGGGAGCCGGCTACAACGTAATGGCTGTTGCCTGACCAGGAAATCGCCAGGCATACGCCGGTTTTTCATGAAGGAACAGTCCGTCAGAGCGCTTTTACAAAGCATTGGGCTGCATTTTTTCTTTCCGTAACAACCGGCAATCCGCCTGGCACGATCAAAAGACCATTCTATAAAAAATCAAACATCTTAATTGTACAATTATGCCGTCTACAATACCATACGATCCGTCGCTTGTACTGGGTAATCTGGTAAGCCAGGATGCCCTGAACAATCTGGTTGCCATAAGCAAAATCCAGGGACCGATCGACGCCGCCGAAGATACTATGAATTCATTCATCGAGTTAAAGAGAAGTATCGATATGACCATCCAGGAATTGTCGAACATGAGCATTGACGTATCCGACCTGATCAAGGAAAGTACCGATGTGGGTAAGAGAATACAGGATTCAGCCATTGAATATGCCAAGGCGAAGCTGGATGGACTGACTAAAATTCAGCCGCTGAAAGCCACGATAGCGGGCATCCACGATGAAATCGAAAGTCCGATAGACTATAATAAAAGCCAGACTAAAACGATGCCTTTGTCGGCTGATTCGCTGAAAATGAACGTACAGTATTTTTCTTTTGACGAAAATCAGCAAACATCCAGTACACAGGCATCCACCATCCAGAGTTTTGTAAGTGGTGAGCTGGAAGAATTCGGAGACACTATCCAGGGACAGGCAAGTATGGCGGCTCAAAAGCAGGTGAACAGCCAGTACGAAAACCACAGCATCGCCGGTACGCTGGTTATCAGCATCACCTGTACGCACAAAGATGCCATGCTGCTTGCACCCTTCATCATAGACGTTGATAAAGCGATACGCGTCTGGAACAAAGTGTTTAAAGAAGAAAAGATCAATACGAGCGATCCGAAGAACATCGCCACCATTATTTCCAAGGGCGATACGGAAAACGAAAAGTCACTAACGCTGTTGTCGGGTTCCACTTTCGGCTCCTGCTTCATCGGCATGGTACACGTTCTGAATACAACCAATACACAGTCCAGCGAAACAATGTACTCCCTGGCAGACAGTATGCAGATGCAGTTCAAAGTAGGAGGCATGGTGGCGAATGCCAGCGGCGGTTTCGGTGTCGACAGCAGTTTCTCCAACGATGCAAAGAACCTGCTGAGCTCGCAGAGCGTAACTTCTCACTGTACGCTCGTCACCATGGGATCTATTCCATCAATCAAGTCAAACGCTTTGAGCATGGGAGTGAAGCAGTTTGCAAGCTTTGATGGAGCCAGTTCCATGCAGCAATTGGCTTCGCTTCAGCAGGCTACGGCCGGCGACAAAGACTCGGTGGACAAATCCGCATCCGATGCAAGAACGGGCGCACAATTTACGGCTTTGCAAAATAGTAAAGTGACCGCGGTTCTGGCGGCATTGTCGGATACTGACAAACAGTCGAATAAACTGCTGGACACCAACTCGATGATGGATGCCATGGATGATTACATACAAAAAGCCCTCGCAGGCAACATCGGTGTTCCCATCAATTATTACCTGAAAGCGATTACCAAAAACCAGTTGGCTGAAATGTGGATGTCCAAATACTACCCGGGCCGGTATCTCTCCATTTCAGGCGATGACAGCGCACCTGCAAGTGCACAGTCGAATCCCGCCACAGGCAATACCGGAGGCGGACAGTAAGCATCGGTTGTAAAAAGCCAGGCAAACCGGGAAGCCGGAAACTTCACAGCATCGTCAAAACCAATTAAATTTTTTTTATGCTCACAGCAGACGTGAATTCACACGAACAAATCATAGAAGCGTTACAGCTCTTTCACAGAACAGGCAACCTTCCTGCGCCGGCACCGGCCGGGCTGGCAATAAATGCCAATACAGTCAGTATACAGTATGGTTATAACAATAACGTGGCGGGTACCATCCAAATGACCCGCGGCCAATTTGGCATCACCGGCGTAAGCATTCCGCCGCCGGCGGGTGGGTTCAACACCAACTTTACTTATAACCATGCCGGCACGAACACTACGTTACAGAACTATATCGATGCGCTGAAGAATACCAATCTGGGGGGAGCGAACCAGGACGCGGCCAGATCAGCGTTGATCATACTGACCTCTGAATGCTGCAGGTCGACCATGGTGCTCCAGGCAATTCACAAGCTGATTGCTTCCGGTCAGGCATTCAAAACTGATGTCTGGAACGGATTGCTATTTGCTTTCACCAATTACTCCGGCACCTGTAATGTTCTCGGATGGCAGATCCAGGCCGGAGGTTCTCCCTGGACTGCGCTTAAGGCGGATGATTATATAAAGTATATCAATTCGCCCCATTTTACAGGCGACAGGCCTGCTGAAACGGCTAACATCAATGCTGTTCGCGCCTACATCGTCTGAAATATATTCTTTCATCTTTAAATTCATTAAACATGTACACAGGACCTTACAACCAGGGGGCTAAAAACTCCTGCGGCGCCGCAACATTGGTGATAGCGGCACATCAATTAAACAAGCTGCCGGCGTCAACGGATCTGGGAACCGAGATAGCTAAAGTTTATGGCGTGATAAGTGATGCAGTGCTAACAAAGATAACGCTGCCGGGGGCAACACCGGATCAGTATGTAACACCGCCGGCAAACATCATTAAAAAGGCGACGGATTACAAATTGACAGCAACGCCTTACATTACAAAAGACCTTGATCTGGCCAAGATAGATAAGGGTGACCTGCTGAAAGGAATGAAAGCGGGGTATATCGATACAACGCATCCTGTTCCGGCCGATACCAAAACCCTTCTTTCAAAACTAAGCAAAACATCCTTTCTGTTGCTCCTTGTATATCTGGATGAAGACATAAAGCAAACTCACTGGGTTCTTATGCAGGAGGACGATATGGGGACCCCCTTCATCTATGACACTGCCTTCGCTTCAAATCAACCCGCATCCATAGCAGACATCACGTTCAACGGGCAATTCACTACGGGCAGTAAGGGTGCAAGCAGAAAAAACAACTTTTTGGGATATGCCATCTTGCTGCAGTAGTCCTGAATTACCATGTTGCAAACAATCAGTTAAACCAAATGTCAGCTTCCATTCCATACGATCATCCTTCCCTGGTGCTCGGAAACGTTATCAACCCGCTTATCCTGGGCAAACTGAAGGAGATAAGCGGGTTGCAATCAAAAACAGATGCCGCCCAGAATAAACTGAATTCGCAGATAGCGCTGAAACGGAACATCGGCATGACGATCAATGAAATGGTGGACCTGAATGCGGATGTTTCGAAGTTGATTGAGAAGATGCAGGACATTGACAAAGCCATTGGAGAAGCGGCGGAGGAGTATATCTCCGTCCGCCTTTCCAATGAAGTGAGCATACAGGGTATTAAAAATGAGCTGGCTGACATACCTGCCGATGATTTTGAAAGCCCTGTTGATTTTGTAGCTTCCAAGCCAACCCCTCTTTCTTTATCTTCTAACTCCCTGAAACTGGACGCCCAGTATTTTTCCTACGACGAAACCAACCCGGCCGGCAGTGTAGGTGCTATCGAAAATTATATCAAAGAATCTACCAGTGATCTGGGTGGCAAAGCATCTTCCGACATTTCCAAGACAGCTTCCGCACAGATCAACCTGCAGCAAAAAAATCACAAGCTGTCCGGCACACTTATCATCACGGCCAACTGTACACACAAAAAAATAGTCCAGCTTTTACCGTGTGTTGTTGAAGTAGACAAAGCCATCCCTCTATGGAACAAGATGTATCCCGATGCCAGAATCAGTACTGCAAGCAATGAAAAGATGGAAGCACTCTCGCAGCAGGAAGAAACAAAGGACAGCAAAAGCTTTTCAATATTATCAGGTGCAGCGTATGGTTCAAGTTTTGTAGGCATGGTGCACATTCTGAAGCAGGATTCCAGTCCGAACAGCCTTTCGTTTCTGGACTTGGCCAAAAGCCTGCAGGATCGCTTAACAGTTGGCAAATGGTTCTCGGAAAGCACCGGCGGTTATGGCATAGATAGCTCTTTTGCAGCCACGATCAAAAACCTCCTGAATACGCAGAAAATTACGGCCCATGTAACCATGGTAGTGATGGGGGCGATCCCCTCCATTGAGTCCAGGGAGCTGCAGATGGGCGTGAACGGCATGACTGACTTTAATTTCAACAAGCTCACGGCCGGGGTATCATCCATATCCAATGCCACTTCCTCCGCAACAAAAACAGTTGAGCAGGCAGCAGAAGCCGCTAAAACCGGCGCCCAGGTCACGGCAATACAGGGTGCTGTTATCCAAAATCTCATGTCCGGACTGGGTACAATAGACCAGGAAGCTAATAAGACAATTGATATCAACTCCATGATGAAAGCGTTTGAGAATTACCTGCAGGAAGTTAAAAGCGGCGATTCAGGCGTTCCGGTTAATTTTTATCTGAAAACAGTTACACAGCAACAGTTAGCCAGGCTTTGGTTAAACAAGTACCGCCCGGATCAGCCCAACAGCAATCCTCAAGTACCGGCTCAGGATACCTCATTAAATCCATAATCAAAAAAGCAAGCAACGTATGTATTCAGCCTATCATTTCTGGTTGATCATTGTGCCGGCGGCATCAGTGGTGCTGGCTGGCTTGTTTGTGTATATCCGTTATCCCCGGAAACGCCGCAAAACAGGAACATGTGAGCAGGAGATCATTGATCTGCTGAAAGATGCACAACGGATAAGCCTGCATCAATACACAAACGCAAAGCAGCTTCTGCCGGCCTTATCCAAAACCAGGAACAACGTTCCGGACAGTTTTCTGTCGGGCTTATCATTGCCCCTGGGAATCAGCCAGCCTGCATCGTTTCTGCTAAACCACCTTGTTTCGGTAGAGGGTAAAACCCGTGGCAAAGTAGGTACAAAGTTGTTTCGGCTTCGCGATGAGATCCGGTACCAGTACTCGAGCCTGCAGGAACAAGTGCAACACTATAAAGCCACATACAGGTCAAATGAGAGCAGCTATTACGAGAACATCGCCGAACTCAGTAAAATACACGATGAACTGGGGCGCTATGTCAGCAACAAAAATATTGATAAGCTCAGCGGCTCAGAATGGTATGAAAATTATTTTACCATTTTCGGAACATGGTTTCGCAATGGCGCAAACCAGGATATTGAAACAACCTACAACGAGATCGTATTGAAGATCGCGGCACTTAACAAGTTATACCGTTTTGTTCCTTTCGTGATCCCTACTACGGCCTGCACTGCAAACTGCGTTATAGCTTACAAAAACATCGTTGACCTGAACAATATACTTGAAGCGAAGGTTTTACAGTATGCTTATGGTTACAGGCTTTCTTATAAAACGGTCAGACTCATCCTTCAACAGATCAGCCCGTTGCCTGTTAAACAGATGCCGGTTGCACCCGTTACGGCATCGCCGGATTGCAATGAAGCAGATATACAAAATCGATCCGGAAATTCAGGCGGGCGTGTAACACGAACGGGAAAGGCTTTTAAATTCAGCTTTCTTCTGATTTCCTGCGCGGTGATTACAGGAGTGATGTTAACGGCATATTATATTTTGTCTTCTGCTCCCAGGCACAGGCAAGCAAAAGCCGATACAAGCACCCGTGCAATTATTTCACCAGCGAGTACCCAGCCGGATGTCGCGTCTTCTTCTGCAAGCAGTGTTCCGGCCGGGCAGCCGGATAAAACAGACACCCTGAGTGGTGTTGCGGATTTTAAGATTTTGTACGATTCCAGCAACAATCCTGCTCCGTCCGTATATGGAATTGATGTTTCAAGATACCAGGGAACGCTCATGAAGGATCTGGAGAGCTTCGATACGCTTCATTTTGTTATATGCAAAGCCACTGAAGGCGGCAGCTATGTCGACAATGATTTCAGGATCAATTGGCCCATTATCAAGCAAAAGGGCCTGATCAGAGGGGCTTACCATTTCTTTCATAGTGAAGACCCGCCGGTAAAGCAGGCCCAACTGTTTCTGCAAACGACAAACAAATTATCCAACACGGATCTTCCTCCTATCGTTGACGTGGAAGAAACCAGTATCAGAAGCAAGATAACACCCTATCAGCTTGACAGTTCCCTGTTGATTTTTCTGCAGTATATCAAGGAAAAGACAAACCGGACACCCATCATCTACAGCGATGTGGCTTTCGCCAACCGCTACCTGGTGGTCGACGCTTTGGCACAGTATCATTTATGGCTGGCCGAGTACAACAAGAAGACTGTTCCGGACGTACCCCGCCTGTGGAAGAACAAAGGATATATTATCTGGCAGCGTTCAGCTTCATATGACATTGACGCACGTGTGGCGGATTTCGACATCTTTAACGGCAACGGCAGCGCTTTTGCAAAGTTTATCCGGAACAATTGATTGCTCATTTCACGCTTCTTATGTAAACACCAACAGCGCATTCCTTTTCTGGCCGTGGATATGAATGTGTTTGATATCCATACGCAACTGTTCCATGGGGCAGCTAGCCTGCTGAACACGTCAGCGCACAATCTGCCGGCTGCCTCCGCCTGCCATCAACGACGCCTCAGCCTACTTTGCCTGTGAGATTCTATTCAGAATTGTTACAGAGATGATCTGTTAATTTGAAACAAACTCCATTTCTTTCATGGCGGTCCATAATAAAATTATACAAACTTGGGAGCGGCCATCAGAATACCGCCAAAGAGCAGATACGCCCATAAGAGGGTCCATAAAATATTAAAAAGCTGGGCGCCGATGAATGCGAAGGCGGGGCGGCCTTCCTGAATCCTGACCAGGTCGGCGAAACGGGCTTCCAGTCCGATCGAAACGAAAGCCAGTGCAAACCACACGGTGCGCAGACTGTTGAGCACAGGCGTTACTTGCTTGATCGTTCCGGTTGGTATCAGAAAGGAGAATACCAGGGAAGCGCCGATAAAGCCAAGCGCGAATTTGGGGAACCGCTCCCATACGATGCCGATGCCTTTGCCTTCTGTTGCCGAAGCCTGGTCGGGCTGCTTTTTCAAGGTCCACCAGGCTGCAATGAAAATGGCTGCCACGCCGATGAGTACGTTCTGCGAAAATTTAACGATCACGCCTGCTTTTAATGCCAGCGGGCCCACCAGCTGGGCAGCAGCTGTAACAGAAGCGGTTGTATCTAGCGTACCGCCGAGCCAGGCGCCGGCTACGAGCTCGGGCAGGTGCAGCTTGCCGGCCAGCCAGGGCTGTATAACCAGCATCGGAATGGCCACAATCAACACCAGCGAGGTAACATAGGAAAGCTTCTTCTTATCCCCCTTGATGGCCCCGGCCGCCACGATCGCCGCAGATACGCCACAGATGGACACCGCCGACGCCAGGATCACGCCAAACTCGTCATCCACCTTCAGCCGGCGCGACAGCCACATCGAAAAGAACCAGACCACGGCCACTACCACCACCGCCTGCAACAACCCGGGCAGACCGGCCTGAATGATATCGGTGAACAGGATGCTGATGCCCAGGATCACAAGCCCCGTCTTGATAAAGAACTCGGACCGCGCCGCCTCCTTCAGCCACAGCGGCACCGTAGTGAGGTTTCCTATGAGCAGTCCGGCCACCAGCGCAAATACCACATACTCGATGCCGTAGTAGGCAATGGTTTTGTTTCCACCAATCACCAGCGCAGCCAGGCCCAGCAGATAGATCAGCGCAAACCCTTTGAGAAAGTTTTTCACGCTGCCACCCGAAAAGTAAACTGAAACCGAAGCGATGGCCCCAAATACAAACCCGATCGCGAGAAGCAGGAGGAGGTTTTTTGAAGCCAGTACCTTTCCGGCAAAGTCTGCACCATTGGCCCATTGATACACCGGCGTGCGGAAGGCAAAGGCCGGTGATGCAAAAGCGAACAGGAGTACAGCGGCAATAATAAACCCGCCGAGGATCACTGCCCACCAGTCTTCGGTGAGGCTCCCGAGCCATTTGTTCGGCACGTTGACCGGATGATTGCTCAACTCGATATCTGCCTGTTCTGTGGTGAGGGAAGAGACAGTAGGTTTTGATGTAGACATCTGTGGATGGATTCGTTTTGTTATAGATTAATGTACCTGACTAAGTCAGGGCTGCAGGCGACTGATTGAGGTGTATATTGAAGATATCTTTCAACGCTCTTCTTGCGGCATGGTATCCGCACATGCCATGCACCCCGCCTCCGGGCGGCGTGGAAGAAGAACATATGTATAATCCTTTTGAAGACGTGCGGTAGGGCGAGTACCGCAGCGCCGGCCGGGTGAACAACTGACCGATGTCTATGATGCCGCCGTTGATATCGCCGCCGATATAATTCGGATTGTACTCTTCCATCTGAACGCTGTTCATTACATGCCGCCCGATGACCCGGTCGCGGAAGCCCGGCGCAAACCGCTCCACTTGTTTCTCGATGACCCCGGTCATATCCGTAGTTGAACCGTTGGGTACATGACAATATGCCCAGGCTGTGTGCTTGCCTGCGGGTGCACGCGTGTTGTCGAAGAGGCTTTGCTGGGCCAGCAGTACAAAAGGTTTCTCCGCGATCTTCCCACGCGCCGACTCCTGCTCCGACCTGGCGATCTCCTCGAAGGTGTTGCCAATGTGAACCGTACCCGCCTGCCGGGCAACGTCGGCCGTAAAAGGAATGGGTGTATCCAGCGCCCAGTCTACCTTGAACACGCCCATGCCATAGCGGTACCGTTGCAGCTGGTGGCGATATACAGACGAGAAACGGTGCCCGGCGATCTGCAGCAACTGACGCGGTGTAACATCAAAGAGGACGGCCTTTGCAGAAGGCAGCTGCTGCAGCGAGGAAACAAGGAAATTTCGCTCGATCTGTCCGCCCAGCGATTCAAAGTATTTTCCCAGCGCTTCCGCGATCCGGAAAGAGCCGCCTTTGGGTATGGGCCAGTCTTCGCGGTGGCCGGCTGCCATCAGCACAAGGGCGATGGCGGAAGTAGCGTAATTAGATAAAGGCTGGATGGAATGAGCGGCCATCCCCGCAAACAACCCTTTTGCGTTCCGGGTGCTGAAGCGTTTGGAGAGCCAGGTGGCGGGTTGCAGCGCTTTTACACCAAACTGCGCCATCACAACCGGGTGGCGCGGAATATGCAACGGGCCCAGGATCTCGGGCAGCAACTGCGGCCAGTCTTCCACGACGGGCTGCATCAGTTCGAGGTAAGGTTTGCTGTCTGCTCCCAGCAACCGGGCCGTATCGGCCAGCGAGCGGCTTAGTACGGCGGCTGTTCCGTCATCGAAGGGATGCGCGGCTGCCAGCGCAGGTGAAACAAATTCAAGGCCCCATTTCTTCAGAGGCAGCGTTTTGAAAAAGGGGGAGCCGGCCGCCAGCGGATGGATGGCCGAACACACATCGTGATAAAAACCGGGCAGCGTCAGTTGCGCTGTGCGCAAACCGCCGCCTATTTCACCAGCCGCTTCCAGCAGCAAGACAGACAAGCCCTGCTGCTGCAGCACAATGGCTGCTGCCAACCCGTTGGGCCCCGCCCCCACTACCACCGCATCATATTCTCTTTTATCTGTTTGCATAATTAATTTCTGACAAGGGGTAAAGCTAGGTCATCTCTGGTCAACAGATTTTTGTTCGTTACCGCAGCATTTGCGCTGCTGTGCCTGAACCTGGAACAACGATGCAAATTGGTTCTGCATCAATTTTGGTGGTGGCTATTTAACTTTCCTGGTTGCTTGGATGATAGTTATACGCTGAACACATGAATGCTTTCAGAAGAGCTTGTATTTGGCTTATCAGATCAGTTTGAAGTTTTGACGATGGTGCAAACGGAAGTATAGTGTACCCCGGAATCAGGACAGGTATTCAAGACAGAAATATTCATCTTGATACCCAACATTATCTGTCCTACGATTGAGGCATACTCTGTTCTTAAATGAAACATGAAACTGAACCGGTGCTTGGACTTAACCTACTTTTAAAGTAATAAAATTAAATTCACAAATCAATCAAAACAAGATGTACAGTATTTTATCATATTTATGATCAACAGCTTATGCATTATATCGCCAGAATTCACGAAGAACCTTTTTACCCGGATTTGCTATGTGATATCCCTTTTCGCCTTTTCCCTCTTTCTATTTCACTGAATTCTTGAAAGCTGATCCAAAAATCAAATAACTTGTATTTCCGCCAATGGTACCCTCGTTCTGTCCCCAGAAAAATGGCCAGTCGTCATAATTCTCGAAATGGTCCGGTTTTCTGAATAATAAGCCGGGAGCAACATTGCCCGGGATAAAGGAAAAATCAGCCCTGTTATTGCCATAAAAAACTGCTTTGGGTCGTGTAGCCCCTACCGTTGCCACCAACGAATAATTGTGGTACGGATGGCAACCAAACAGCCAGTTAGCGGCCTTGAAAGCATGGCTCTTGTCTATAATATCGGGGAAATACTTGCTGGCAAAGCAAATGGTGGTGCCAAAGTTCACCACGTCTCCGCTGCCTGCCCAGTTACCCAGTCCAATGGGCACACCGTATGGATTGTCCTTGTCGAGCTGATCGATATACGCTTTGTATTTTGCCATATAAGGCCGGAGTTTTTCTTTAAAGGATGCATCCATATGCGGTATCGCATCCAACGCCGTCAGCAGTACAAAAGGTACGTTACGGTCAAGAGCCGGCCATAGAAGCTGCTGAAATTTATCAAGGTATTGTTTTTCACCGGTTGAGATGTATAACTGAAGATTTGTGCCGATATCGGATCTACCGCGCCTGCCTGAACTGTCCTGCGGCTGATTGGCAAGCAATTCCGTTGATTCTTGTAACAGCCTTTTTGACTGTTGCAACGCCCTGGCTGAGAGATCGTCGTTATACCCCTTCAGCGCCCGGCTTGCTGCGGCAAACATGGATGCTGCGCTCAGGTCGAGGCCAGGGTTGCGGCTTGTAAATGCCCACATGTCGTCCTTCACCCCACTCGACCGGCCGTCACTTGCCTTTTCGTACGGGCCCAGTTTCGGATTGTACGGGAGGCCGTCCGTGATGGAGGCCGCGTCGCCGAGGTGATGGTAATTGTCAAGAACGGAATTGGAGAGCGTTTGTGTCATGTGGCCGACAATCTCTGCCTGCGCTACCAGGTTCAGGGTTCCATGCTCGATAAACTGCAGTATGTCCGGCGTTCCATCCGGCCGGTGAATATCAACATACCGCTGCTTCTGGTCAACAAAAGTCTCATCGCGCAATGGTTTAAAGTATTCCCAGGTCCGGACGAAGTTCTGCACTACACCAATATTTGATCCGGTCTCGATATCGAAATCCCCGGCATCGAAAAAGCCCCCTACATTCAATCCGGGGATCAGTTCGAGCGCTTTATATTTGGTATCGGTAGTAGGCCCCTGCGCATGAAGGTCGAAGTGGTCGGTGTTTGGGGGCGCCTGGCGATACCCTTCTTTGAAAGGCTCGCCATGCCATACCCTGTAAGCCTCGTTTACAATCATATGATCCATATGGATCGGGATCCATACATCACTGGTGGCATCGGTGATCTGATCGTACACGTTATTTTGAATTAGAAAGTCATTCGTTTTAAAGTTTCCGTATTGTATGTAGTAAATACCGGGGTTTGTGATGGATGAAAAGTCGAATTTCACATAATGGTATTTGTAATAGTTACCCCACGAGGCGGTATTGCCGGTAAATACTTTGACAGCGTTGCCGTCTTCGCCTATTTTGTATACCGATGAAGTGGCGAGCGCTTTGTCATTCTTGTCGAGTTCAATGACAGCGACCTTTGGTTGCGAAGGGAGATAGCCCACCTGGGAGAAGCCGATATTGGGCTCCCGTATCCAGCCCTTGATAGCATTGGGCTCAACCGTCCAGGTCAAAACCTTCCCGGTTTTTCCTGCCGGAAGTAAACTGCGGACTACAAACCAGCCATTTTGTGCCAGCATTCGGCCATCATACAGCATCAGATCGGCATCGGGCGATGTTATTTTCACCATGCGCGACGGTTCATCCGGCGCAAGGAGAAATGTGCGCCCCGTTTCTAGCGGAAGCGGATCAATCCATCTGCCGGTACCCCTGTCGTCGGAAGTATTATAACCTTTATACTGCTTTGGTTTTTCACTGTTCGGCCTCGTGATGGTATTACCCACCACATACCGCGGAAACCGGTTATACCGCCCGTCCATCACATAGGCCTTTTGCCAGTATTGCGAGGGCAGAAATTCAAGGTTAAATCCGGCGCTCCCTTCCAGTGCTTTGGGAACGGGCTTATCAAGGTACACAGAGATTTCCACCCCTTTGCCTTTGGCCGCGACAACTACCCGCGAATCGAAATTGTAATCTTCATACCTTAAAGTAGCTTCGATGGTTTTCGTGACACGGTCTATTTTCCGGTTTGATACTACGGGAACCAGGTCCCACTGCTCCGGGGTGCTGGATAGTCTCACCGCGCCACCCTGCGCCGTTCTGACGCCATGGTGAATCAATTCAATCCCGGCATTCTTTTCGTCGTTGAACCCTCCGTTAAACAGATTACTGTAGACAAGTACGTTGACGCCTTGTGTCTCGAAATACTCAAGGTCATTGAGTTTCAAATCCTGGCCTGAAGAATAATTGAATGCTGCCAGCAGGAACACCGCAACTGATACAAATTTTCGTATTCTCATGTTAATGCAAAATAAATGATGGTTCCCGATCGATCCGGTCGCCAATGGATAAAGGTAAACAGTAAAGTGCCACACAAGTCTTTCCATAACACCGCACAGTCCCTTAATTTTCAATTCCGTGGCACTTCCAGGTTATCAATCGTTGCTTTGATGCTAAAAGAAGATTCATCTGTCCTTATTAATGGAAAGTCCGCAGTAGAAACAGCGGACCATAACAATACTTGGCCATGCGAGAAAGAATTGTTTGCGCGGGAAAGTAATATTGTACTTCTCATACGTTTGCTGCTACCGCAACAAAGGTGAGATTTCTTCCATTTTCAAGCCTGCCCGCGGCTCGAACGCAGGGAGACCATCGGGTTGGGCTACAGGCTGTTTGCCTGTTTCTTTAGTTAATGACAGGTGTATAGGTTTCAAAAAGGACGCAGTACCAAGAGAGCCAGGATATTCAAATCTCCATGGATGGGAAAGGCAGGGCGCTGGATAACGTCTAGATCAACCGGTTCTGGAAGTCTGTCAAATATGATCGCATATTTCAGCATCCGGCTGAAGATAAATTTGAACTGATAGAGGGTGTGCAGAAGTGGATCGCTTACTATAAAGACAAACCGCACCATACCACCAGATAATCGCCCAATCACCGGCATACTGAACTTTCAAAGAACGCAGCTTGAAACATGAGGCCATTAACAGCAAATAGTAACTTAAATCCTTAATCTGCTGGTCCTGAAAGTAGGGACTATTATAAGTTTCTTTGTACCGATAAATTTAGCGACGTACTGAAAACTTGTAAACGGTGAGTGATCTGAAAGTTTCACCAGGTCTTAAAATTGTATTTGGAAAACCCGGCTGGTTTGGTGAATCCGGAAAATGCTGTGTCTCCAGGCAAAAGGCGCCATTTTTTGAGAATGGCTTTCCCCCTCTTCCTTTTACTCGTTCGTTTAAATAGTTACCCGTGTAAAATACTACTCCTGGCTCGATGGTAGAAACTTCCATCACCCTGCCGCTTACAGGCTCGCAAGCCTTGGCAGCCAGGGCCATGCCGCCTGTTTGGTTGCGTAAAACATAGGTAACATCATATCCGTTCCCGAATTTCAATTGCTCATTGTTTTCGGCAATCCGGCTGCCGATAGTTTGTGTGTTGGTGAAGTCGAAAGGTGTTTCCCGTACATCAACGAATTTACCGGTAGGGATTCCTTCCTTACCGGACTCTAAGTACTTGTCGCCTGAAATGATCAACTCCGTGCCCAGAACTTTATTGTCTTTGCCGCCGGAAAGATTAAAATACGAATGGTTGGTAAGAACTACAGGTGTTGCCTTATCCGTTGTAGCAGTATAAGCGATTTTGAGCTCGTTGTTGTTCGTGAGCGTATAGGTTATCGCAACGTTCAAATTTCCGGGATAACCTTCTTCGCCGTCTTTACTTAGATAGGTCAGTTTCAGCGCCACTTCCTTTTTTCCCGGCAATTCCTCTATGTTCCATATTTTTTTGTCGAAGCCGCGCACACCACCGTGTATATATGAACTTAACATGTACTCTTTCCCATCCAATGTGAACTTTTTATTCGCGATACGATTAGCCACGCGGCCCACCGCCGCTCCCATCAGGGCATTCATCCGGCCTGTGTAACCGCTAAGCGAATCAAAACCAAGAACCACGCTTCCCATTTCGCCGTTTTTATCAGGGGTGACGATATCGGTAATCGAGGCGCCGAAATTTATCACCTTAACCACCATATGCTTGTTGTTTTTGAGCGTATAGCGGTAAATTTTCTGTCCTTCAGTTTCACCAAAAAGTTCTTTACTGATGGAAGGCTTTTCTGCTTCACTTCCATGCCCGCTTACAGGAGGGGATATAACCGGTTTTGAAATAGCAAGATCCTGAACAGTTATCAGAAAAAGACAGCATAACCATCGGAGAAAAAATACTTCATTCATTTTATTTATTTAAAAATATTCATCCGCACCCTTACATTCGCTATTGGATAATTATCACCAGTTTATTACCTTTTTTCAAGACATTATAAGAGATGAAACGGCCATCAGTCCTTTTAACTCCGGAACTGATGTCCATGATTCTTCTACTCTTATTTTTTTAGAATGTGATGATAAAATAGTTGACTGTTGATCCAACTCAATCCTTTCACGTTCTAAGTACTGAAAACCCTTATTGAATACTTCGCAGAAATAAATCATAACTTTTCCGATCCAATCATTTTCGGGATACTGTAGAAAAAGACAAACCCGGTCCTGTCAGATCATACCGGTTTTCGAGCCAGGCAAAACGGGCCAGTATTTCGAGCATTCCTCCGTGTTCAACCAGGTTTTGCACACCATCTTTTCCGGTGAACAATCCCTCTTGATTTTTTTCGTTCTGCAGGGCAGCATCCAAACATTTTTTGAACCCCATAATGTACCTGGTGTCATTGTTGTATCTCAGCAAATGCTGGTAAGCCCTTAATAACACTGCGTTGAACCAATAACCATCTCTGAACATTTCACGGCCATAAAAGAACACAAGAGAACTATCGGCAATCCTATTTGCTTGCTGCAAATATTTTTTATCGCCAGTGCATTCATATAAATACACATTTGACTCAAGCATGGTACCTGTATTATAAGAAAATACAGCCTTACTTATGCTGCCGTCTTTTGTGCTTATGTTATCATAATATAACTTTGAAGGTGTTTGCAATTTGCTGTTTGTCCAGTTGAATATTTTCAACGCGGTATCCAGGTAGGCTTTATTTTTTGAAGCCTTGTACAATTGCAGCGCAACAAGAATTCCCGGACCATTTGAGCAGGTATTCTTTGAACTTTTTGATCCTTCCTTCCAGTACATTCCTCCGCCTAAAACCTGGTCGTATCCGGTCATCATAAAATCGTATATCAATTTACCGAGATCGAGGTTCGATTGCTGCTTTGTTCTTGCAAAGGCATCTAAAGCGGTAATACCGATCCACTGGTTATCATCATAATAACGCTCTCCCGGTTTTAATTTCATAAGGCTTTGTTGCACGAATACTTTCTAAGCTGCTCTAACTTTGATGGATGCAGGCATTCCTATACTGGTCATCTTGTTCAAAGCGCAACACCTGAATCTCACCTCCACTTTCTGCTGTTCTATATCTCTGGAACAAAGTTTTTCTCCAAACTGGCTCTTTAATCTGAACATCGCCGACTCCGCTATGCTGCGCCTGTGATAGCCCGACTGCTTCTTCCAGTTCTTTCTGCCTGCTTTTCTGATCCGGCGGATCGCTTTGTCCCTGGGCAGCGCCCTGCCTCCACTGTTTCCGTGCTTTGTGATCCGTGCATTTTTACGTGGCGGTATCACCGGCTTTATCTTCCTTTCATCCAACTCCCGGTACACCTTCTTCTTATCATAGGCGCCATCTGCTGCCAGCTTCTTTACCTTTCCCTGTACGCCGTCCAGTAAAATGCCTGCCATGGCTGCATCATCCACGCTGTTGGTGGTCATCGCACAGCTTTCTATCACTCCCGTACTTTCATCCACCGCCAGGTGGATCTTTCTCCAGGTGCGGTGCTTCGACCAACCATGTTGTCTTACCTTCCATTCTCCTTCTCCATATACCTTGGCTCCCGTGCTGTCGATAACAATGTACTTGTCCGGGCTGTCAGCGCCTTTAACTTCCGGATGCAGTCTTTTATGCCTGCGGTTGATCACGCTGTAATCCGGCACTTTGAGCTTCCAGCCCCTGAAAGCTACCAATGATTCCAGGAACCCTTGTGTCTGCCGGTAGCCAAGATGGTATACTTCCTTGACAATACAGGCCATTTCGATACAGCTGTCAGAGTACAGGTACTGAGCACCTCTCTGGCTACCTCCCTGGTAGTACCACTTGTTTTCCAGTTCTGCCGGCATCCATATGTGCAGGGAGCCTCTGTGTTTTAGTGCTTGGTTATATTCTGGCCAGTTTGTAAGTTTGTACCGGCTACGTTTCGTAGCCTTTGGACGGTTTGTTTTTTGTTGCTTCACATCTCAAAATTCCGACCGTCCTTTTTATTTTCAGCTATCTCTCCTGTTATTTCTTCCCTATATTCATGCAACAAAGCCATTTCATAATATAATCGGAATAACCGGGTTTTGGCGGAGCTGTGTTGTAATAATCGTTCATTATTTTCAATATGGGCTCCATAAGTTTGATGTTCGGATTAAGTTTTTCCATCTCGTTCGATGCCTGGTATAGCGCGCATAGTGACCATAGATAAGTGTATTCCCTCAGGTAGCCGTTTTTCCTTTCGCGTTTTGCAGAATCTACCACCACCACATAATATCCCGAAGCCTTGTCATAAAAGTTTTTCTGAATAGCGGCTTGCAGCGATTGCATTTCTTGTTTGTAAAAGCCATTGCCGGTTTGAGCGCTTTTTTGTGCTGAAAGCAGATGTAAAAAAAACACTGCAAATAAAACAAGCAGCAAACCCTTCTTTTTAATGGTCATGATGGGAAAATTTGGTTAGTTATAAATTTAAGTTTCAGCTTAATATGGGATTTCCACCTTGCCTTTTTACGTTTCCACGTAACCGATGCAGCCTGACGTGCCGTATCTATAATAGTCACCCTGCAACAGATGCACCCCACCTGAAAAGGGTTTCGGTTGCATAGATTCTAAAGCTTTTTTGGTTTTCCCGAACGTAAAATACAGATAGGCATGTATGCCGAAGCAGGCATTTGAAAAAGAACAGGCTGGTGATGTGAAGGTTCTATTATGAATAATTATTCATTAAAATGCGATGAGCATATAGCCAATAAACACATCACCAATGATAACTTATCAGCTAGTTCCTGCAGAAACCAGAACCTATACGTGCAAAAAAATATTTCAAAAGATTGCCGTTGCAATAGGGGTTCGAATTTTCTCAAGTGACTTTTACTAAGGAAAGAGCCAATTTTTTTGCCCGGTCTTAAAATTGGCGGACTTCTTCAAAAAATAACATTCACACCCAAACTGCCCGCATATGAAAAGCAACAAGTGGTTAAATTTCTCATTTCTTCCCCTCTTATTTGATAAAAAGAGTTGGTTGTGTAAAGTTGCATCAGTCCTGGTCCTTTTCAGTTTCACTTTTTTAACCGTTGCTTTCGCCCAAAATGGGCGTCCTGTACTTATCTCCGGCAAGGTACTGGACGAAAACGGCAACCCCCTTGCCGGTGTTACCGTTCAGGTAAAGAATTCAAACACCACAGCTGCTACGAATGATGCCGGGATTTTCACCATTACGCTTCCCTTCCAAAAAGCCGTTTTGATCCTGACACATGTCGGATATGAAAAGCAGGAGGTTGCTGGCGCTAATAACCTGGCCGTTCGCCTTACGAATTCCAATACCAACCTGGGAGAAGTGGTGGTAGTGGGCTATGGAACACAAAGAAGAATTTCCGTTACCGGCGCTGTCGACCGGGTGTCTGTTGCGAAAGTGGTAGATGGCCGCCCTGCGATAAATACAACACAGTTGTTACAAGGCGAATCGCCCAACCTTATTATCCAGCAAAGAAGCTTTGTTCCGAATGGGGGCACTTTTAACATCAACATAAGGGGAACCGGCACTACCGGCAATAACAATCCACTGATTGTAATTGATGGAGTGATCGGCGGCGATATAAACACGCTCAACCCCAATGACATCGAAAATATTTCGGTTCTTAAAGACGCCAGTGCGGCTGCCATTTATGGGTCCCAGTCAGCAAACGGCGTACTTTTAATCACTACCAAAAAAGGAAAGGCCGGTTCCAAACCAACGGTATCGTATAACGGCATTTACGGCAATCAGCATGCCCATCAGCTGTTCCAGCCGGTTCCCGAGTGGAGAAATGCCCAATTAAAAAATTTATCACTCGAGAATTCCGGCAAACCGGATGCCTATACCCAGGCGCAAATTGATGGTTTCAGGACAAAAGGCGATGGTGACTGGCGCTTAAATACAATTTTGCATGATGCACCCCAGATAAATCAAAATATCAGTATCAGTGGCGGTTCTGCTTCCAGTACTTATTTCATGTCTTTCGGTTATCTGGACCAGGAAAGCAATCTGACAAAGAATGCTACTCAAGGAGCCTATGGCATAAAAAGATATAATTTTCGCCTGAACCAGACCGCGACGCTCGGAAGGTTCAGTACAGGATGGAACCTGGCTTATATAAAAACCCAGATCAACGAACCAAGCGTCGGCGATCCAGGTAATCTGATAGGCGACGTTTTTCGCGCTCCTTTGTCTGACAATTTCCAGGATGCACAAGGCCGTTACCTGACAGGCTTCGTAACGTCAAATGGGTTAGACATTTTGCGAAACGGAGGCTACAGATTTTCCAACAATGATGCGATTAATGGCAGCTTCACCGCAGGATTTGCCATTACATCCGCTTTAAAAATCCGGGCTGTTGTAGGGGGCAACGTACAAGCCAATACCCAACTGCAGCGATTTATTGATTTGAAGTACTATCCTACCGGTGAAACGAATTCCAGCAGGCAAACCGTAAATACGAATACCAAATCGCTTGCTCTAAACACCCAATTACTTGCTGAATATGGAAAAACTTTTGGCAAACATGAGTTACATGTGTTGGTCGGCGCAGAAAATGTGAATTCCAAATCAGAAGGCAACGGGGTGCGGAAATCATTGACAGATTCTCTTTTAGGTGTTCCTACTACGGGAACGGTAATCGATGCAGGCACTACGAGTGCATCCTATAATTCCCTGACAAATACCAGTGAATTCAGCCGCTACTCGCTTTTCAGCAGGGTAACCTACTCCTACAACGACAAATACTTTTTAGATGGATCTTTCAGGGCCGATGAATCGTCCAACTTCCCTTCCAACAAACGTTGGGGCTATTTTCCGTCTGCCGGTGTCAGATGGCGCATTGCTGAAGAAGATTTTATGAGCTCATATAAAGAAAAAATAGGTGACCTGAGCCTCAGATCAACCTATGGCATATTGGGCAACGAAAGCGTCAACCCATATCAATATATATCTACGTATAGTACCAATTCCAATGCGTACGGATTTAATAACAATGCCGTAGCCGGTGCTACCCGGAATTTATCCAACCCCGAGCTTACCTGGGAAAAGGCAGCTACATTTGATATGGGTGCCAACGCCACATTCCTTCATGGAAAGCTAACAGTCGATGCGGATTATTTCAATAAGACAACCAGCGATATCCTTGCACCCAGGGCCGACGTTCCTACATTCTTTGGATCAGGTTTCCCTACGTACAATGTTTCCAAGGTGCAGGTCAGGGGATGGGAGGCGAAACTGACCTACACGGCAAGAGGCAAAAATTTCAACCATAGTTTTAGTTTCAATATTGCAGACAGCAAAAGCAAATTGCTGGCTTACAGCTATGGACAAACGGAAAACGTGTTTCAAAGAGAAGAATTCGACTTTGTACATAGGGTAGGTTATCCGATCACCGTTTACCAGGGATACAAAACGAACGGATTATACCAGACAACGGCTGAATTAACCAAGTATCCGAAGTTTGCAAACAACACTGTAGGCCTGGGCGACTGGAAGTTTGTAGATAAGAACGGGGACGGCAAAATTGATGCACAGGACAAATTCATACTGGGCAATCCTTTCCCACGATACACATTTGGCTTTACGTACAATGTTTCCTATAAAAATCTGGATGCCACCATATTTGTACAGGGAGTTTTAAAGCGTGTTGAATTGATAAGAGGCGAATTAGTCGAGGCGTATCACTTTGGCAATTACGGCGGTACGGCATACAATACCGATCCCGAAACGGATTTCTGGACCCCGCAGAATACCGGTGCTAGATATCCCCGTTTGTCTGAAATAGGCAGCGCCGCAAATACCAATAACTTTCGTACGGGCTCCGATATGTACTTATTCAATTGCGCATATGGCAGGCTGAAAAACCTGCAGATAGGATATACTTTACCAGCAGCGACATTGGCAAAAGCTGGTGTTCAAAGATTCAGGATATACGTTACTGCCCAGAATATCTTCACTGTATCACCACTAAAGTTTGCCGATCCGGAAGGAACAGAATTCGGTAACAACCTCGACAATACATCAGGTGCCAACAGCCCACGATCGTATCCGGTACCTGTATACTACGGAATGGGTTTAGACATAAATTTTTAAAAAGCCAATTCATTTTGATATGAGCTATAAAATACTGATAAAAGCGAATCTTATCATACTCCTGACAGTATCCTGGGTAAGCTGTAAAAAGATTGACCTCACTCCGTTGGACAGGTATACAGACGACAACTTTTGGGTGGTAAATGCCAATGCATTTAATGCGCTGGCCACTTGTTATCAGCAACAGATCAGTGGAGGATACAGCGGGTCCAGTTCCGCCGCACAAGCTTTCTTTTACAACGAAACAATGTCTGATAATGCATATTGCCCGCTTGATGTAAACGTGGGTACGCCAAGCTCCATAGCAAGCGGCAACGATGCGGTTTTTAATGCCCAGATTAACAGGGTTAAATATGAGTGGGGCAGTTATTATACGAACATAAGGTCATGTAATCTGCTCCTTGAGAATATCGATAAGAATACTACACTGGGGAGCGATCTGATAAAAAGGATGAAGGCCGAAGCCAGGTTTCTGAGGGCCCATGCCTATTTCAGGTTAACAAACTTTTTTGGAGATGTTCCTCTGGTAACAAAAGTGCAGAGTCCGGATGAGGCTAAAATCACGCAAAGAACGATAAAAGCGGATGTTGTAAAATACATTCTTGCCGAATTGGACGCCGCCGCGGCTGATTTACCCACAAAGCAGCAATATTCGTCTGCTGACAACGGCCGTGTTACAAAAGGAGCTGCAAAAGCGTTGAAAGCAAGAGTACAGTTATATAACAGCCAATGGGCGGATGTTGTAACCACATGTGAAGACCTGATGAATAATCAGGCTGCAAATGGCACCTATGGTTTGTACAGCGATTATGCCGGCATCTTTTCTGTTAACAATAAATATAACTCGGAAGTGGTATACAGCTTAGGATACGTACCAACGCTACGAACCTTTACCGACTGGTCTGATCTCGGGCCGTTTTATACCGGACCCGGCTCTACCGCAGCCTCGAACAGCAACAACGTACCTACCCAGGATCTGGTGGAAAGTTTTCTTACATTGGATGGGAAAGGCATATTTGAACCTGGTTCAGGTTACGATGAAGACAAAGCTCCTTATGCAAACAGGGATCCCCGTTTGGGATACACGGTTGTGTATGATAAGTATGTATGGACAAATAATGAGGGCAGTGCGATCATTTATATCAAGCCGGGAAGTGACCCGGTTCAGCCCGGCAAAAACGAATACAGCCCCAGTACAGTCAAAACCACAACAGGATATTACTGGAGAAAATATTTCGATCCCACGCCTCCGAAAGGCACGTTTGCCTATGGGGAGGACCTTATTATAGTAAGATGGGCTGATGTGTTGCTGATGTATGCCGAAGCAAAAACCGAACTGGGCCAAATGGATGCAACGGTCTGGAATAAAACAATTAAACCAGTACGAGCAAGAGCAGGTTTTGTTAGTCTGCCCGCTTTAAATTACCCTGGTAACACAACCATGAGCATGCGTGATCAGGTTAGAAATGAAAGAAGGAGCGAATTGGCAATGGAATCATTGCGGCTGGACGATATTAAAAGATGGAAAATTGCGGAAGTTGTACTGAACCATCCGGTAGGTAACGAAGTACGCGGTGCCAAGTTTGCTAATAATAACACTGCTTTTATAAAAACACAGGTAAGGTTTTTTGACCCCAAGAAACATTATCTCTGGCCTATCCCCCAGGAAAGTATACAAACCACCAGTCCGCATTTAACGCAAAATCCAGGATGGTAATACAATTATCATTCTTACAAAAGGCAGTCATGCCTTAAAGCGCAGTGTTCCCGCTGGTAAAATTTACCGTTAACTTTGTTTTTAACAGGTTCATTATGCTGGCTGAACTTTATTCATGAAGTTAATGAAAAGAGTTTCACTTAAAGATATCGCAAAGCAGGCAGGAGTGGCGCCTTCAACCGTTTCAGGTGTTTTAAACGGGAAGGCCAGGGAAAGGCGGATCAGTAATAAGGTCATAAAGGAGATTGAGGCCCTGGCCATAAAAATGAATTTTCACCCCAATCAGACAGCCGTAAGTTTAAGAACGGGAAAATCGAAAATCATTGGATTGATCGTTGAAGACATTTCGAATGCCTTTTTTGGCACATTAGCCAAAACAATCGAAGACAAAGCTTATTCACTTGGTTACAGAATCGTGTATTGCAGTACCGAAAATAGTGATGAAAAAGGCAACGAATTAATAAAAATGCTTTTACATCAGCAGGTAGACGGGTTCCTGATCACCCCTTCAAAGGGGATGAACAATCAGATCGCTGAACTTTTAAAAAGGCACAAGCCCGTTGTTTTAATAGATCGCTTTTTCCCGGATATTCAAACGCCTTTTGTGATAGTTGAAAATTATGACGGCGTAAAAACCGGCATAGAGCATCTCTTCAAAAAAGGATACAGCAGAATAGCATTTGTTACGGTGGACCTCGATCAGATTCAAATGCACCAACGGGAAAAAGCCTATTGGGATACCTTAGCCGCGGGGGGATATAAAGCTTCAAATAAAACCATGCTGAAACTTTCTTATATACAATCCAAAGACGAATCCATCGAAGAAATAATCTTATTTATCAAAAGGAATTCAGAAATAGATGCTATTTTTTTTGCCACCAATTATCTTGGTATATACGGATTGGAAGGCATAGAACGTTTGGGACTTGCCATTCCAAAAGACATCGCTGTAATCAGTTTTGATGACCACGACATTTTCAGAATTATTAAACCTGGCATAACCTGCCTCGAACAACCTATAGAGGATATTGCAAACACTTCTATTGAATTGCTGATAAATTCCATTCAGGGAATACCATTATCCATGCATGACTGCCAGATCATAAAAAACACGAACCTGATTATCAGGGGCTCTACCTGAAACGACTGTAGAAGCGTAAACCTGGTTTGTGAAGTGATGGCATGTAGAAGGCCGGGGTTCCGCCATGCTGATATTTTACAGCACAAATCCGGCAGCCTGGTTAGACACTGGTAATACGATGTATATTTGTAATATATTCCTGATGTACAGTGATACTATCTTATATAATTTCTATCGTTGATTTACACATGCCGGATTTCTTTAGATATTTAGAGGTTAGCAGTAATTTAGGTAATCATAGTGAACAGGAAAGAATGGAAGCGAAAACAATTGAGAATCTTATAGAGAAGTATCTTCAAGGCAAAGCTTCCTTAAAGGAAAGAATTCAGGTAGACAACTGGTATATGGCATTTGACTTTGGGAAAGACCTTTACACAGATGGCTCGTTAGAACTAGATGAGGTAGTAGCGCAACGATTTTCGGAACTGAAGTTACAACTCGGCATAATTACCATCCTGCCATAGCAGTTTTCATACAACAAATTCACGCTGTCTGTTTCTTCTTGTTCTCTTTACATGTTAGCAGAAAACAGATACGGCTCCAGAATGTACTGACTACAGAAAAAACTATTGTTAACAAATACTTCTTCCTAAAATATTTGTTAACTTAAGTGCTTAAACGAGATTGCATGCTGCCACTTAAACTAACATCTTCACAAACGAGTGATTTAACTTTATTTCTTTTGATCAAGCAAAGCAATGTAAAAGCCTTTGAAGAAGTGTACAATCGCTATTGGCCTGCTCTGGTGAATGCTGCTTATAAAAGGCTTCACGAGAGAGAGAAAGCAGAGGACATTGCACAGGCAATTTTCATTGATCTTTACAATAGACGATTAACAATTGAGTTAACCACCTCCCTAAAAGCGTACTTGTTTCAAGCGTTAAAGTTTAAGGTGTTAAATGCATACCGCTCCGACTTATGCAAGGCCAAATACCAAAAACGCTATTTTTTAAATGCCGATTGCAAAATCGATTTTGCAGATTTGCTGGAAGCGAAAGAATTGGAAACAAAAATTCATTCATTACTCAATAGATTGCCCGGAAGGTGTAAACAAGTCTTTCTGTTAAGCCGAATGGAAAATCGGTCAAACAGGGATATTTCAGTAGGATTGAATATTACCGTCAGTACTGTAGAAAAGCATATCACCAAGGCATTGAAATCAATCAGGTGCCACATTTGAATTTAGTATTCGCGAAAATTCAGGCCAGGGGGTCACATCCTTGTACATTTTATTTCAATAAAATATTATGAAAAAAATTAAATTTCTGATTTCAGTTGCGATCACCTTGTCAGCCTTCACATATGGACAGACTAAAAATCACCTCACAAGTTACGTGAACCCGCTGATTGGAACAACGGTTTTGACTGACTCTGCCGAGCTCGGCTATAATCCGCCATGGCGGACCTGGAATGGCCTTGTAGGACCGGCAGCTTCCGTGCCATTCGGCATGGTGGAAGCAGTTCCGGTCACTACCTATGGCAGTGGCAGTGGTTATGAGTATGAAGTGAAAACGATCAAATCATTCGCTCAAACGAGCGGAACCGACTGGGAGGCACAGAACATTCCTATTATGCCGCTTGAAGGCAAAAATTTTACGGCCGATGATTTTTCTTCGACCTACAGCCATTCTAAAGAAACGGCACGTCCCGGATACTACCAGGTTTTGCTGGAACGCTACAATATCAATGCAGAACTTACTGCCACCAAGAGATGCGCATACTATAAATGTACTTATAAAGGCGGTCAGGATAAAAAGCTCGCATTTGACCTTGTACACGCAGGCGGCGGCAGCAGTACATGGGAACTCAACAAGGCCGGTGATTACATCGTTACGGGAAGACAAGGCAACCTTTTTTTCTACGCCGTGATGAATCATAAGATCAATAGCATTGACATCCACAAACGTAATCCGAACCAGCCCGAAATCCCACGTAGCGGCCAGGGTGCAGGGGGGCAGAGAAAACTTACCGGCAACATAGATGTTCCCGTTATAAGTTTTGAAAAAACGGATAACCCACTGGAGATAAAAATTGCGCTGTCGAGCGTGAGCCTTGATGGTGCAAAACTTAATTATACTACAGAAATAGCCAACAGGAATTTTGACGAGGTTTATAAAAATGCGGATGAAAGCTGGGAAAAACTCCTTGAGAAAGTCAAGGTCACCGGCGGAACGGAAAAGCAAAAAGTGATGTTCTATTCCTGCCTTTACAGGCAGTTCTGGTACCCGAACATTACCAGCGATGTAGATGGTAAAGTAGCTTTTTACGAAAGAAGACGCCGCGGTTCGGGCGATGTTCAGGCTCCCGCGGCTGCTCGTACATCAACGGATACAATACCCGGATTTGAAACTTATCAAAGTCCTGGGTTTTGGGATGTTTTTCGTACACAACTTGTTGTTCTCGATATGCTGCTGCCTGACGTCAGCAACAATATTATTAAATCCATTATGCTCACCGGAGAACATTCGGGTGGGTTCCTGCCTACTTCGTTCCATGGCGATTTTGCATCATCTTATATCGCCGGTTCCTATCTGCGCGGAATAAAGGATTACGACGCCAGGAAAGCATTACAGCTTATGCTTCATAACGCCAATACCCCTACTGCTGATAGCGTCAGGGGCGCAAGACCTCACAACGATGATTATCTTAAGCTCGGTTATGTTCCCGAAGCAAATATTTTGCATCCGACGACCGAAACAGTATCTACCGCAGGAACCACGAAAACGCTTGAGTTTGCTTATTCGGATTACTCGATCGCACTAATGGCTAAAGCGCTGGGCGATATGGATACGTATAACACTATGATGAAGCGGAGCAAGAACTACAAGAACGTATTCGATCCACAAACCGAACTGATGAGAGGCCGCCTGGCCGACGGAAAATGGTACGGACCGTTCGATCCTGATTATCCTTACTATGAATTCATGTACCGCGAGGCAAACGCATGGCAGGCATCGTTTTTCGTACCGCAGGATACGCACGGACTTATCGCCCTGTATAAAAGTCCAAAAGACTTCGAGCTTAAAGTAGATTCACTTTTCTCGATTCCATGGGGCGGATATGCCAAGGACAACCTTTCATGTTTCCTTGGGCAGTTCTGTATGGGTAATCAGCCCGACTTTACCTATCCTTATCTTTATTATTTTGTAAACAAACCACAAAAGTCACAGGCCATACTTAACAAACTAATGTCAGATTACTTTGGAATGGGCCCCGAGCATCTCGCGCTTGCCGGAATGGATGACCATGGTTCGCTGACAGGATTTTATGTATTTAATGCCATGGGAATATACCCGTATTCGCCGGCAGACCCGGAATATATTGTATCAGTGCCTATTTTCGACAAAATTGAAATGCAGCTTGGTGAGGGTAAAACATTTACCATTAACAAAAAAGGGGGTGGCAAAAATATCAGCAAAATTACTGTGGGCGGGAAGCCCCTCAAAGGATGGTCAGTTAACTACGATGATATTCGTAAAGGCAACGTACTGGATATTTATACAAAATAATTCTTAATCGATTTGAGTATGCCTACCAAAGTAAACCCTGACCGGAATCGTCTCTGGAATACCTTTCCGGAACTACCGATTGACAATCAACTTTATGCAGATGTGGAAGTTTAAAGTCAGTTAAGCCAGCTTCATCGAGCCTTTAA
This sequence comes from Chitinophagaceae bacterium, assembly GCA_965200945.1. GTDB lineage: Bacteria > Bacteroidota > Bacteroidia > Chitinophagales > Chitinophagaceae > JADCRZ01. The sequence continues at coordinate 4,718,856 of OZ241749.1, read as the reverse complement.
GAAGCAGTTCAAGGTTGCAAATAGGGAGTGAAGAATAATCAATAGGGCATCTCTATCAACCCTGGTTTTAGAATAAATTATTGTTCGTCTTTTTTATGACCAATCGATTTAAGGTAAATTGTTTGTTTAAATTCTATTCTGACTTGAATTCCTTCATATTTGTGTCCATTGTTTCATTGCCGGGCACACTAATCCTCTGCTATTTGCTCAACATTACATTCAACTGAACCAAACGAAATATGTTGTAAGTAAGATTCATCAACCCGATGGCTGCAGCGATCCTTTGTAAACTCCGGTATCGAAGGTAAATGTCATTCATGCTGTTTGTCATAAATCCAAACACATGCTCTATCCTCGCCCTGATCTTGGATTTCTTCCTGTTGCGCTGTTTCTGCCTTTTGGTTAGTGGGTGATTGCGATATCCCTTTTCATGTATCTGCGATTCTATGTTCTTTCTTCGCAGCATCGTTTCAATTTGTTCACTTCTGTATGCACTGTCTGCATGTAACGGCTGGCCTCCATCTTCTTTATCACTCATCAGCTCTTCCAATACCACGCTATCATGGACGTTAGCCGTCGTTACCTCATAGCCCGTTATCAGCAGTGTTTTCTCATCCGCTTTCACGTGATCCTTGTATCCAAAGTAATCTGTTCCGTTATGTGTAACCCACTGTGCATCCGTATCTTTCTGACGCAACTTGTTCTCATCGTCCTTCCAATCTTCTGGTACTTTGCCTTCTTTAATATCTTTGTTCTCATCACGGCTGTTTCTCTGTACCGGCACTTCCACTATGGTAGCATCCACAAGCTTCCCCGAATGAACAATGATACCATCTTTATCCAGTTGCTTATCAAGGTCCTTGAATAACTTCTCTATCATACCCCCTTGTGTAAGCTTGTCTCTGAACAGCCAGACCGTCTTTGCATCAGGAACCGGATCGTTGATACCCAGACCTAAAAACCGCATAAAGCTCAACCGGTCAAGAACCGCATATTCTATGCTGTCATCACTCAGATTATAATACCGCTGAAGAATTAGAACTTTAAACATCAGTATATAATCATAAGCCGGACGGCCACCTTTACGAAGATCTGATGCTTTATCAAAGAAGTGCTTTAATGGTTTACGGAAATACTCAAAATCGATGTGACTACTCAGTTTCCCGAGTGGATTTTTTTGTTTGGAAAGTTTTTCTAACCTGTATTGCTCATCAAACAAACCCCTTGGTTTACTCATAAAATCATTTTATGTAATTTACCACTTTGTTCATTTACTTTTTGCTTCGTAGATTGGGTTTTTAGAGATGCCCAATAATCAGTTGATGCAATTCTGTCGGAATTGCATCAACTGATTATTGATTATTCTATCCCTGAAATAAACCGCTGCACCTTCAGATCGTATCTGCAGTTTATCTTTTACCAGCAGATGTGCCTGCCCATTATCCATTTGCTGAGAATGATATAATACCATCACCACTTTTCCATTTATCATATGTACACTTGTATCGCCATAACAATAGAGATCAAGTGTGTTCCACTCACCGGCTGGCTTCCCGGCATCTGATCCTTTTATGCAACGTCTTCCTACTTCACTGCTTGCACTGAAAGTATATATTGGAAAAACCGGCAAAACTGGTTCTTCGTTATTTCCAGTCCAAAAATCAAAGATATCTTTACTCCCGAATTACTCCCTTCACCGTTGGGTTCTTTTCGTTCCATTTGATTACCTCCCCAAACGAAAAAAGCCTGTAATCATTCGATTTACAGGCTTTTAAGCTTTTTTGGTGTGCTTTCCGGCGGTGAGAGAGAGATTCGAACTCTCGGTACAGTTTAACCCGTACGACGGTTTAGCAAACCGTTCCTTTCGGCCACTCAGGCATCTCACCGGTTAATTTTTCCCTTTCGGGGAGGCAAAAATAAACATTAATTATTGCCAGCCAAACCTTTTTATCAAAACGGGGTTCTTCCATCCGCACCCCCGTGATCCCTCCGATCGGCAAAGATCTCTGCAAGTAACCCCCATATAAAAAAGGGAACCAAACACATCCTGCAGTGCAGGCGCGGTATCTGCTAGCCTGCATTCCGCCCCTCCCCTTTCAGCGAACCCATCGCGCGACGCAGCTGTTCCAGGGGATCCTGTTTCAGCAGGCGCGTCATGGCCGCATACAGCTCCGGTAGATGATGCTGGAAACGGACCGGGTTCTCAAAAAATGTTTCCACGCTCACCGCCCAGAACTCATGGTAGTTGGTGGCGGCGTAATCGCCCAGCAGCGTTTTATGCCCTTTCTGCATCGACTGGAAGATCGGCCGGGCCACCTTGGAAAAATTCCTGAACTCGTTCTTGAAATGGTCGTCCTGTTCGGTGCGCGTTACGAAGTTGACATAGGTGAGTGCATGCGCCATCTCATGCATGCCCACATTGCTCACGTCCGCCCGGTTGCGTACGCCCTGGTAGAAATTGTCCCACGACAGGTAAATGCCCGTGCTGTCTACATGGCCCATGAACGGGAGGGAATAGTAGCCGTAATGATAATCGTGCTGCAGCACATAGATGTCTTTAAAATAGGTCAGGCAGAATTTTTCGAGCCCCAGCGTGAGCTGAACCGCTACGGCGCTGATGAGCACCGGCATCTCGGGCCTCGACTCTACGCCCACATAATGAAACTTTTTCTGCTGATGGAAAAGGTAGGTGCGGAAAAGAAACCTTTGCTGCTGCTCCGCCGGCAGCTGGTTGAAATAACGGATGTTCTCCGACACGATGCGGTAGTAAAACGGCGCCTGTTCCTGGAAAGCCTGCCGCTTCTTTTTGAGCAGGTATCCAAAAAAGAGATCCGACAGCAATTTCAGGGAAATAGCCAGCACAAGCATACCGAGAAAAACGAAAAAAACTTCCATGAGAGCATTTCTTTTGTAGATCAGAAATCTGGTGTTCCGGGTTTACTCACAGCATGGATGTTTTAAGGTCAGCTTTTTACGAAAGTTGAAGAGGTTAAAAGCCACAGGTATGGATCTGGCTGCATAAAAAGAGAGCCGCCCATCGGCAGCGCCCTTATGCGGTTGGTTGGTGAGCCGGGTGCGACCTATCTAAGAGCGCACTGCCCTCCGAAATGCTGCATATATGTATGCTAAAAATAATAAAAGAACTTCTTCCCGGGCCACACAGCGCGATTGCCCCGTTTGTTTACCTTTGCCCCCTGAAATTTTAACGGCAACACAGTAAATTTAGCTCTACCATGTATAGAACCCACACCTGTGGCGAATTACGCATCAACGATGTCACTACCCGGGTAACCGTAGCGGGATGGGTGCAGACCATCCGCAAATTTGGAAGCATCACCTTCATCGACCTGCGCGACCGCTACGGCATCACGCAGCTGCTCGTGGGTGAAGACCTGAACAAAAAGCTGGATGAGAACCCGTTAGGCCGCGAGTTCGTACTGCAGGCCACCGGTACCGTACAGGAAAGAAGCAACAAAAACCCCAACATCTCCACCGGCGATATCGAGATCGCCGTACAGGATTATACCATCCTCAATAAATCGGCCGTTCCCCCTTTCACCATCCAGGACGATACCGACGGGGGCGACGACCTGCGCATGAAATACCGCTACCTCGACCTGCGCCGCAACGCCGTAAAACGCAACCTCGAACTGCGTTACGCCGTGAACCGCGCGGCCCGCAACTACCTACACGAGAAAGGATTCATGGACCTCGAAACCCCCTTCCTCATCCGCTCTACCCCGGAAGGCGCCCGCGACTTCGTAGTGCCTTCCCGCATGAACCCGGGACAGTTCTATGCCCTTCCCCAGAGCCCGCAGACGTTCAAGCAGCTGCTGATGGTGAGCGGTTACGACCGCTACTACCAGATCGTGAAATGCTTCCGCGACGAAGACCTGCGCGCCGACCGCCAGCCTGAATTTACGCAGATCGACTGCGAAATGTGTTTTGTTGAGCAGGAAGACATCCTCCAGATGTTCGAAGGCATGGTGAAAGCCATCTTCAAGGAAGTGAAAGGGATCGACTACACCGAAAAAGTGGAACGCATGAGCTGGGAAGACGCCATGTGGAACTACGGCAATGACAAACCGGATATCCGCTTCGGCATGAAGGTGGCCAACCTGAAATCACCCCTTAAAAAGGACGGCCAGGTGATCGTTACCGGCGACCTCATCAACGGCGCCGGCTTCGGCGTGTTCGACAACGCCGAAACAGTGGTCGCCATCGCCGTACCCGGTGCCGGCGAATGGACCCGTAAGCAGACCGACGAGATCACCGAATGGGTGAAACGCCCGCAGATCGGCATGCAGGGACTGGTGACCATCAAATGCAATGCAGACGGCACGTTTAAAAGCAGTTTCGATAAATTTTATAACGGTGAAAAGCTTCAGGCCATCGCCGCCTCGTCCGGCGCCGTTCCGGGAGATCTTGTTCTGATGCTCGCCGGCCGCGAAGAAAGGACCCGCAAGGCGATCAGCGAACTGCGCCTTGAAATGGGCGAACGGCTGGGTTTCCGGAAAAAAGAAGAATACCGCCTGCTCTGGGTACTCGACTTCCCCCTGTTCGAATATGCGAAAGAAGGGGATGCGCCGGGCAGATGGGTCGCCCGCCACCATCCGTTTACCTCTCCCAAACCGCAGGACATCGATACCATGATCAGCAACAACCCGCTGATCGAGGACGAAGCCAGCTATCTCCAGCACCCGTATGCCGACATCAAGGCAAACGCCTACGATATGGTGCTGAACGGCAACGAGATCGGCGGCGGCTCTATCCGTATCTTCCAGCGCGAGCTCCAGGAAAAAATGTTCGACGCGCTGGGCATGTCGCGTGAAGAGGCCCGTCACAAATTCGGCTTCCTGCTGGGCGCTTTTGAATACGGCGCTCCGCCACATGGCGGCATCGCATTCGGCTTCGACCGGCTTTGTGCCATCCTGGGGGGCAGCGAAAGCATCCGCGACTTCATCGCTTTTCCAAAGAACAACAGCGGCCGCGACGTTATGCTCGACGCGCCCAGCACCATCGATGCCAACCAGTTCGACGAGCTGCAGATCAAGCTGAACCTAAAGCCGACCGGCAGAGAACAGTGATTTGTGGTACATGAAGGCTTGAGAAGCAATCATATAAGAACAAATTGCACTATGACCCCTGAGCAACAAACATTTATCGCTCACTAAGGGTTTACCCGCCCCTCTGCGTAAAAATTGGTACAGGCTTTGAAAGCATATAACGTTTTTCATAGGATATTGGATCTTAAAAGGGGCTGGATGTCTATCCGGGCCCCGTTTTTATTTACAGCCGGTCTGTTCCAGGGCAGGCGGCTCTTGTTCCTTTGTCATTTCAGGCCAGCCCGCTATCAGGAGATTGTCTGCAATTGTTGTCATCCTTCTTCAATTGATTATAAGAAAAGGCGCCCCGAAGAGCGCCTTTTCTTATAATCAATTTCTTTCTCCACGTTATAGCCTACTTCCCGATCCCCCCTTCTTCCACCGCCCTGCTGATGCCCAGTTCCAGGCCCCTCAGTTCTGCCAGTCCGCGCAGGCGGCCGATGGCTGAATAGCCGGGGTACGTTCTTTTCCTGAGGTCGTCGAGCATCTGGTGGCCATGGTCGGGCCGCATTGGGATGGAGACGTTCCTGCGTTTGCTCAGGAGCACGATCTCTTTCACCACCGCATACATATCCACATCGCCGGTCAGGTGGTCGGCTTCAAAAAAATTGCCGTCCGCATCGCGTTTGGTGCTGCGCAGGTGCAGGAAATGGATCGAGTCGCCGAGGCGCTGCACCATGCCCGCCAGGTCATTGTCGCTCCGCACGCCGTATGAACCGGTACAGAAACAGAGGCCGTTGGCCGGCGAAGGTGCCGCATCCAGCAGCTCGCGGGCATCCTGCTCGGTGCTCACGATACGGGGCAGGCCCAGGATCGGATAGGGCGGATCATCCGGGTGGATGGCCATCTGCAAACCCACCTCTTCCGCCACCGGCACCACCTGCTGCAGAAATTCAAATAGGTGCCGCTTCAGTTTTTGGGCATCGATGCCTTCGTAGGTTCTCAGCGCTGTCAGTATCTGCTCTTCCGTGAACCGCTCTTCACTGCCAGGCAAACCCAGGAGGGCATTGCGGTAAAGCGTTTCTTTTTCTTCATCCGTCATCGTCTCGAGCCGCTGCCGGGCCTTGCCGATCTCGCCCTGCGAATAGCCTTTCTCTGCATCGGGCCTCTTCAGGATAAAAAGATCGAAGGCAACAAAAGCCGATTTTTCAAAGAAGAGCGCTTTGCTGCCATCGGGCATCGTATACGATATATCTGTGCGCATCCAGTCGAGGATGGGCATGAAATTATACGTGACCACTTTGAGCCTGCACGCTGCGATGTTGCGCAGGCTCTGTTTGTAGTTCTCTATATACTGCGTGTAATTATCACTTTGCTTTTTGATGGCTTCATGCACAGGTAAACTTTCGATCACTGTCCAGGTAAGGCTGGCCGCTTCCACTTCCTCTACTCTTTTCCGGATCTCTTCCACCGTCCATACTTCGCCTACGGGTACATGATGCAGCGCAGTTACAACGCCCGTGCATCCTGCCTGCCTGATGTCCGATAAACTGACCGGGTCGCTGGGTCCGTACCAGCGCATCGTTTGCTCCATTAACATAGCTTGCTGTTTTGTGTGACACTAAATTACAGGATAAGCCCGACACAGGGGAATGGAAAGAAGATCTTTAAAATGTTTTATCTTGCTGGATACTTGTACGAAACAGCACATGATACAACAAAAGGACGTTACGATATATGACCTGGCAAAAATCTTGAAAATCTCTCCTGCTACCGTAAGCCGTGGCCTGAAAGACCATCCGGCCATCAGCAAAAAAACAAAGAAAAAGATAGACGAGCTGGCCCAGGAACTGGGTTACCGCTCAAACAATTTTGCCCGCAACCTCCGCGAGCAACGCACCAATACCATCGGCGTCATCGTGCCGCGACTGAACAGCTATTTCATGTCGACCGTCATTGCAGGCATCGAAAATGTGGCTTACGATGAAGGGTTCAACCTCCTCATCAGCCAGTCGTCGGAAGACATAAAAAAAGAGATCGCCAGCGCCCTCACCATGTTCAACAGCCGGGTCGACGGACTGCTGGTGTCGCTCGCCTACAACACGAACACCTACGATCACTTCGACGCATTTGTGAAAAAGGGGATCCCGCTGATGTTCTTCGACCGTGTAACAAAGCAGGACAATAGCATCGCCGTGCTGATCGATAATAAGAACGCCGGCTACAAGGCTACAAACCACCTTATTCAGCAGGGGTGCAAAAGGATCATGCATATAACAGGCAACCTCAACCGCAACGTATACGCCGACCGTATGGAAGGATACCGGCAGGCCCTGCTGGAGCACAACATCGCTTTCGATGAAAGCCTGCTGATCATCAACGACCTCAGCCAGGAATCGGGCACCACAGCCGCCGCGGAGATCCTGGCAATGGATCACCGGCCCGACGGCATCTTCGTGGCCAACGACAACAGCGCCGTAGGATGTATGCTGGCCCTCAAACAGGCGGGCGTCCGCATTCCGGACGACATCCTGTTTGTCGGCTTCAACAACGACCCTGTCTCTTCGGTCATCGAACCCAACCTCTCCACCATAAATTACCCCGGCTGCAAAATGGGCGAAGTCTCCGCCCACAACCTCATCAACCACATCAACGGCCACACCGCCACCGACTCCGTCAATACCATCATCCTCCGCTCGGAGCTGATGGTAAGGGAATCTTCCAAAAGGAAAAGCCTGTGAGGGATACTCAGCAGATCAGAAAATAGTTTTTTGTTCCGAAGGAACATTTGTTGCTGAAAGGCTGCACACATGAGCATCAGGAGGTCGACTAAAAAGTATGAAAGCGATTGTTTTCATGTTCCGGTAGGAACATTTGATGGGTAGCATGCCATGAGATTCGATAACGTTCCATGGGAACGTCTGCTGCTCCCGTGCTGCACAAAAGAGCAACAGGCGTTCCCATGGAACGCTGTGTGGGAGCGGCTTATAACTACCCATCAGGTGTTCCGCCGGAACACAAAACCATCTGCTTTATTCCATTTAGTCAGCCTGTACCGCACAATCCTTTCATTCAGAACCCACGCATCTAAACATCAACAGCATCTTTCTCGGCCGGTCTTTTTTCCTTGAAGAAATACACCACAGCACCCGTTGCGGCAATGGCGAGCCCATAGAGGGCATGCTTGCCGGTGGCATAGAAGAGATAGAGCCATACCATAATGGAAACGACTACGGGCACGGGATACAGCCACATCTTGAAAGGCACTTTTCCACCATTGTTCCTGCGAAGCAATACCACGCCCACGGCTTGCGCAATGAACTGCACCAGGATGCGCATGGCCAGGATGGCGCTGATCACATCCGAAAGCTTGAAGAGCAAACTGAATACAAACCCGAAAGCGCCCATAAACAGGAGCGACACATAAGGGAACTCTTTCTTGGGATGCAGCCTGGCGAAGATGGGAAAGAAATTATTGTCGGCCGCCGCCGCATACGGCACACGCGAGTAGCCCAGCATCACGGCAAACAGGGAAGCAAACGCGATCCACAATACAAGTCCGGTGGCAATGGCTGCCGCCCGGGTACCGTAAATCCGTTCAATGAAAGTGCTTACGATAAAAGCAGAATGCTGCGCCTCCTGCCAGGGGATCACGCTCACGATACTAACGTTCATGCACAGGTACAGAATGGCAATCCCGATCACGGAGATCAGTATGCTGCGGGGAATATTTTTTTGCGGCTCGCGTATCTCGCTGCCCAGGTGGCACACGTTATAGTAACCCAGGTAACTGTACACCGTGCGCACCGACCCATGGCCCAGCACCGCCAGGAACGCCGGCGTAAAAAGATCGCCGGTATGCGCAGGTAGAAAGCTGTAGCTCACCTGCTTGTGCGTGAACCCGCCGATGATGATCCATAACAGGGTCACCAGCACGCCCATCCACAGAAAAACCGAAATTTTACCGATCGTTTTGATGTTGCGGTACAGCAGCATCGTTACCAGAACGACCACCGCGCCCGACACCGCCTTCTGTTGCAGCGGCCCCAGCGGCACAAGATAATTAAAGTACTGCGCAAACCCGATCGCGCCGGAAGCCACTACCAGCGGGGCCTGTATGCAGGTCTGCCATACAAAAAGGAACGACATGAGTCCGCCTGCTTTGGGGCCGTAAGCCTGCTTGAGAAAATTGTAGCTGCCGCCTGCCAGCGGATAGGCTGCGCCCAGCTCGCTCCAGATCAGTCCGTCGGCAAAAGCCGTGAACGCTCCCAGTATCCAGGCCCATAAAAACAGGTTGCTGCCCATCATGCTGATCACAAGCGGCATCACCACAAAAGGCCCGATGCCCACCATGTCGATCATATTGATAGCGGATGCCTGCAGTAAGCTGATCTCTCTTTTTAACATGTATTAACTGAGTATAATATGAAGGTTTCCGGACTGCAAGCGGCGCATGAAAAACAAGTTCATGAAAATTTCGGTAAAGTTGAGCGTGCACAGGAAAAAAACCTAAATTACTTTCCACAAGAACCAATTCTAAAGATTAACTGTCAGCTTATGAAGATTGTTGAGATCAAAGTGCTGCGCGGCCCCAATTACTGGAGTATACGGCGACCCAAGCTGATACAGATGCGACTTGACCTGGAAGAGTACGAACAGAAACCCACCAACCTGATCCCCGGCTTTGCACAGCGCCTCCAAAGTTTGCTGCCCGGCTTATACGAACACACCTGCAGCGTCGGCGAACCCGGCGGTTTTTTGCAGCGCCTGGAAGAAGGCACCTGGATGGGGCATGTGATCGAGCATGTGGCCCTGGAAATTCAGACCATGGCCGGTATGGACACCGGTTTTGGCAGAACACGCGGCACCGGTAAAGAAGGTGAATATTTTGTGGTATTCAGCTATATGGAGGAAGAAGCGGGCCAGTTTGCCGCCAAGGCAGCGGTCGCCCTGTGCCTGGCCCTGGCAGAAGACCGCCCCTATGATCTGGAGAAAGTGATCCAGGAACTGCGCGAGATCCGCGAAGATACCCGCCTGGGTCCTTCGACCTCAAGCATCGTGGAAGAAGCCGAAAAACGCGGTATCCCTTTTATCCGCCTCAACCGGCACAGCCTGGTGCAACTCGGATACGGCATCAACCAGCAGCGGGTACGCGCCACCATCGCCGGAACCACCTCTTCCATCGCGGTAGACATTGCCGGCGACAAGGAAGAAACCAAGAACCTGCTTGGCGCTGCCCAGGTTCCGGTACCGTATGGAAAGATCGTGTACGGGCTGGAAGATCTGCAGGAAGCCATCGACTCGGTCGGCTACCCGGTGGTACTGAAACCGGTGGATGGCAACCATGGTAAAGGCGCCACCACCAACATCACGAATTTGGAGCAGGCCGGGAAGGCCCTCGAAGCCGCCCAGCAGTACAGCCGGGCCGTGATCTGTGAAAAGTTCATCACCGGTTTCGATTTCCGCCTGCTGGTCATTAACCACAAGTTTGTCTGCGCCGCCCTTCGTACGCCGGCAAGCGTAACCGGCGACGGCGTTCATTCCATCCGCTGGCTGGTAGATGAAACAAACAAAGACCCCAACCGGGGCTATGGCCATGAAAAAGTGCTGACACAGATCAGGATCGACGCGTTCAGCCAGAAAATGCTCGACGAGAAAGGCTATACCCCCGATACGGTTCCGGCCGAAGGCGAACTGGTGCTCCTGAAGCCAACCGCCAACCTCAGCACCGGCGGTACGTCTACCGATGTTACCGACGAGGTGCATCCGGTGAACATCTTCCTGGCAGAACGCATCGCACGGATCATCGGACTCGACATCTGCGGCATCGATATCATGGCGCCCGACCTCAAAACTTCTTTGTATGAAAACGGGGGGGCCGTGCTCGAAGTGAACGCCGCTCCCGGCTTCCGCATGCACATCCAGCCTTCTCACGGCCTGCCCCGCAACGTAGCAGAACCGGTGATCGACATGCTGTTTCCAAGAGGCACTACCGGCAAGATCCCCATCATAGCCATTACAGGCACCAACGGCAAAACAACGACCACCCGCCTCACTGCACACATTTGTAAATCAGCCGGTTACAAGGTCGGCTTCACTACTTCCGACGGCGTATACATCCAGAACCAGCTGATGATGAAGGGCGACTGCACCGGTCCGGTGAGCGCCAACTTCGTGTTGCAGGATCCAACCGTAGATTTTGCGGTGCTTGAATGCGCCCGTGGCGGCATCCTGCGTTCGGGACTGGCCTTCAAGCAATGCGACATCGCCATCATCACCAATGTGACCGCCGACCATCTCGGACTCGGAGGGATAGACACCCTGGAAAAAATGGCCAGGGTAAAGGCGGTACTCGCGGAAACCGTTATGCCACAGGGCTTTGCAATTTTGAATGCAGACGATGACCTGGTATACGATATCCGCAAAGGGCTCGACTGTAAGATCGCCCTTTTCAGTATGGACGAACACAACCCGCGCATCAGGCGGCATTGTGAGGAGGGCGGTTTTGCGGCCGTATACGAGAACGGCTATATATCTATTATGAAGGGCACCTGGAAGATCCGGGTCGAAAAAGTGAGCGGCGTGCCCATCACCTATGGAGGCAAGGCCATACATAATATTATGAACACCCTGCCGGCGGTGCTGGCCACCTACCTGTTCCGCAACGTAAAGATCGAAGACATACGGGCGGCCCTACACACCTTTGTACCGTCTCCTGCGCAAACCCCCGGCCGCCTCAACCTCTTCGGGTTTAAAACCTTCCAGATCCTGGTCGACTTTGCCCATAACCCGGCCGGGCTCACCCTGCTTGGCAATTTCGTTCAAAAGCTGGATGGCCACCCGAAGGTGGGCATCATCAGCGGAACCGGCGATCGCCGCGATGAGGACATCCGTGAGCTGGGCCGGCTGGCAGCCGGCTTTTTTGACGAGATCATCATCCGGCAAGACAAGCACCTGAGGGGGCGCACAGCCCAGGAGATCGTGGACCTGCTGCTTGCAGGGATCGCACAGGCGGAAAAGCCGGACCTCCCTGTGACGGTATTACTCAATGAAAAAGAAGCGATTATGCATGCTTTCAATGAGGCCAGGCCTGGATCGCTGATCACCATCCTGTGCGATGTGGTGTCTGAGGCCCTGCAGCTGGTGAGCAGGCTGAAGGAAGAAGAGGAAAAGACAAACGCTTGATTCAGAAGCCCCGCCCCGGCTCCTCCGGCCCTTTTGGGGGTCAAATAACATTTGGATTATTTTTTGGCAAACCCTATTTTTGCTGCCTGTTTTGGCCGTACAGGCCAGTCTGGAATTGCCTGATAGTATAATGGTAGTACGACAGTTTTTGGTACTGTTTGTCTTGGTTCGAATCCAGGTCGGGCAACAAAGAAACCCTGCATGATACATGCAGGGTTTCTTGTTTTATCCATCTCCGTCAATTTCCGTCGCCTTTGTCTTTCCCTTCAAAAAATTTCTCTTTCCGTTTATAATTTTTCTAAAAATTTAACTGCTTACTAACGAACGTTAGTAGGTGCATCCTAAACCGGTGTACTGCAACAGGTTAGAAAAAAGAACCATTTTCCCTGGGTGTATGGGGAATTTTTTCACCAGTCTTTAAGAGGCCCGAACCGGGTCCTTATAAATATTTTTTTCAGCCAATTACAGAGATCTGAAGGCGGCTTATCCGCTGAAACGCAATACAGTAGAGCATTTTAGTGAAAAGAAAGAATAAATGTTTAAACGACATTTATTGATTGAAATCAACAAAATTACTGCGCGGAAATCCCTGTTTGGTATGGTAATTGGTGATTAAGGGAATCCAATATCGGTAAAAATCATACCACCGATTATTTCTACCTATCCTTTGTAAATGACGAACGTATTCAGTTTGCCTGAATACTAGCCTCGGCAGATGCAACCTGCATAAATAAAGCACTCCCAACTGAGCCATTAACAGACCCGGATTGCGTGTCGTTTCAATAATGCCTGAACACTGTTCGCCGCCTAAAGCGGTAAACGGTGTGATGACATCTTATTGACTCAGACACCCCCCTTAAGCCTTAAACCAGAATTGAATAGTTAAAGACGTATGAACAGTACCCCTAGCAAATTCTTTACAGGCATAAAAATTCAAGTTTGTTTTATGAGACGATCACTACTTTTTACGGTTCTGGCATGTACCGTACTGACTATGGCGGCCTTGGCCAATTCGGGCCTCAACTATAGTTATTACGAAGGCAACTGGAGCGCAGTACCCGATTTCAGTTCACTAGCAGCAGCAAAAACAGGCACCAGCGCCAATGTTGACCTCAGTATCCGCAACCGGGATACGTATTTCAGTGTTTTATGGCAGGGCTACATCACCATCCCTGCCGACGGCGTGTACACATTCGAACTCAATTCCGACGACGGCAGCAAGCTGTACCTTGGCAACTACAACAGCGCTTCCACCCCCCTGATCAACAACGACGGCCTCCACGGGGCCAAAATCGTTACAGCCTCCCAGTTCCTTTACAAAGGTGTTTTCCCGATCGCCCTTGCTTATCTGCAGGGCTCCGGGGTGAACACCATGGAGTTTTACTGGTCTTCCAACACAGGCGTTTCGCGCCAGAAAGTGCCCGACAATGCACTTTCCAGCAACTACACCGGCATGGTGTCTACCTATTCCGGCCTGAATTACAGCTATGTAAACGGAGCTTTCAACAATTTACCCGACTTTTTCTCCCAGAACAAGGCTAAAACCGGCAACAGTTCCAACATCGACCTGGGTATCCGCAACGGCAACTCACAGTACTCAATCCTCTGGGAAGGTTATATCACCATCCCTTCCGACGGAACTTACACTTTCGAAACCAACTCCGACGACGGCAGCAAAGTTTACCTTGGCAGCTACAACAACGGGCTTTCCCCCCTCGTGAATAACGACGGCAACCACGGCGCCATCGTGAAGAAAGGGAGCATTTATCTCACTGCCGGTGTTTATCCCATCGCCATTTCTTATTACCAGAATACAGGCGAACAGGTGATGGAACTCTACTGGTCTTCCAACAGCGGCATTTCACGCCAGCTGGTTCCCGACAATGCATTCAAGAGCGGCTCCAATACCACTACCACCCCACCGGTTAACAGTGGCAACACCAGCGGTCCGATCACTTATAATTATTATGAAGGCGGGTATACTTCCCTGCCGGATGTTACCTCACTGACTCCTGTAAAAACCGGCAACTCCAGCTCGTTCGATCTGAGTGTTCGCAACCGCGACTTTCAGTACGCAATGATGTGGCAGACCAATATCACCCTCCCTGCGAACGGAGTGTATACGTTTGAAACCAACTCCGACGATGGCAGCAAACTGTACCTCGGCGGATTCAACAACTCGGTAACTCCCCTTGTGAACAACGACGGCCAGCACGGCGCAGTCAGCAAATCGGCTTCCATTTCACTGAATGCCGGTTTGTACACACTTACCGTTCTTTACTTCCAGAATACCGGCGACGCATCCATGAATGTGTACTGGTCTTCCAACAGCGGCATCTCCCGCCAGGCCATCCCTGTCAGCGTAATGTCGGCGATCGCTTCAAGCGGAGCCCCGGTCGTAACCACACCTCCGGTTACCACTCCCGTAGTAACTACCCCCGTTGTTACTCCCCCGGTAGTAACAACTCCCGTCGTAACAACACCCGTTGTTACAGCTCCGGATATTTCAAACGAAGCAAACGAAAGCGGTGGACTGACCGGTACCCACAATTACTACTTCTCGGCTTCCACCGGAGATGATTCCCGCAGCAGTGCCCAGGCGCAGAACCCGGCTACACCGTGGAGAACGCTCGGAAAAGCAAACTCTGTCATCCCCTTCCTGGCAACAGGCGATGCGATCCTCTTCAAAAGAGGTGATGCGTTCGACGGATCGCTCAACATAGTGAAGTCGGGCGTGATCTTCTCGGCCTACGGCACCGGTTACAAACCCGTGATCAACGGCTTTGCCACCCTGGGCAACTGGGTGAACCTGGGTAACAACATCTGGTCGAGCTACTACCCTTACGGCGGCTCCCGCATCAATGTACTGTCGATCAACGGAACCGAAGAAGAAATGGGCCGCTATCCCAACGCTTCCGACAAGCAGAAAGGGTATATCACCTATACTTCTCACACGTTCAACAACTCGAACCTCACCGGCAGCGTTACCGCAGGTTCGCTCGGCACCGGCGTAAACTGGACAGGCGCAGAACTGGCCATCCGCAAATGCCGCTGGATCATCGACAAATGCCCGGTCACATATCAGTCTGGCAACACCTTCTATTACAACTCGCCTTCCGCTTACTACGGCATCGACGGGTTCGGGTTCTTCATCCAGAACCACCCGGCGACCCTCGACCAGTTCGGCGAATGGTACTGGGATCCGAACAGCAAGAACATGCAGGTGCATTTCGCCGGTAACAATCCGAATAATTTCACTACAAAAGAAAGCGTGGTAGATATACTGGTTTCGATGGTAGGACAAAGCAATGTAACCTTCGATAACATGGCTTTTGAAGGCGCCAACGTGAAAGCGTTCGAGATCGGCAGCTCCAACAACGTGACCATCTCGAACTGCAGAATTGCCTACACCGGCAAAACTGCCATCAACGTGAACTTCACCAACAACCTCAACGTGTCGAACTGCACCATCCGGAACACCAACAATACAGCAATGTATCTCGGGCCCAGTGTTTCCAATTCGACCATTTCGAACAACAAGATCGTGAACACCGGTATGTTTGCCGGTATGGGCGAAAGCAACACCGATGCCCGCACCGCCTTCACCATCGAAGGAACCAACAATACCGTTCAGTACAACGAAATCGACAGTACCGGCCATGCAGGCATCAAGTTCCAGGGTACCAACGTAGTCGTCAAGAACAACCTGGTCAACTACTTCTGCGTAACCAGTGATGATGGCGCCGGCATCTATACCTACGATAAAGGATTCACCGGCAGAAGCATCACCGGAAACATCGTGATCAACGGTGTGGGCGCTTCAGACGGTACCAACTCCTACGTTGACTACGCCGCTCAGGGTATCGGCCTCGATGACCTGTCGACCAACGTGGAAGTATCGAACAACAGCATCGCCAACTGTAACGGACGCGGGCTGGGTATCCACAATGCGCATGAACTGGTCATTAAAGGCAACACCGCCTATAACAACGACATGGCCCAGATGGAGTTTGACCATGACGTGATCGGACCGAACGATCCCGTACGAAACGCGACCATGACAGACAACATCTTCGTGGCAAAAAGAGCCGACCAGGATGTATACGCGGTCAGAACCAAGGACGACGACATCGGGCTGTTTGGTTTCTCCAACAACAATATCTACGCCCGTCCGATCGACGATAAACTGACCTTCAATATGTTCAGCTACTTCGGTACGAACAACACCGTTCAGAAGAAATATGACCTTGCACACTGGAAAGGTGCTTATGGATACGATGCAGATTCCCGCAAATCGCCGGTGACCATCGCCCCGTACAACATCACCAATGCATCGGGCAACTATTTCTCGAACGGAAACTTCGACGGCAACATCAAGAACGTACTGAATGCATCATCAGACCGCAGCTATGCCGTGTACGACAATTCCGTACTGGATGGTGGCGCCCTGCGCGTAACCTACACCGGTGGCAACAGCACCCTCCTGGCGATCTGGTTCTACGATCCTTCTGCAAACCAGACCCTGCTGGCCGGTCACACCTACCGCGTGAAGTTCACCACCAAAGGAAGTACCGACAACAACATCGACTTCATCGGAACGTTCAACTCGGCCAGTGCCAGCGTGAGCGCAGAGAACAAATACTTTAAAATAACCAACTCACGCAACGATGTGGAACTGCTGTTCACCCCAACAGTGAACATTCCTTCCGCTTACTTTGCGATCAACGTGTACAACGCGAACCAATGTCCGAGCTGGTGGATCGACAACCTGAACATCTCCGAAGTGTATTCTATCTCTTACACCAATCCGGATGATTACATGAGGTTCGAGTACAACGCTTCCACTTCCAACAAAAGCGTCGGACTGGACGGCATCTATACCGACATGAAGGGCAACCTGTATCCTTACGCCATTACACTGGCGCCGTATACTTCCGCCGTACTGGTGAAAAAAGGCTTGTCGCTGGTATCCGATGTACTGAACACCCTGCTGACAGATTCTTCCGCTACAGAAAGAAAGATCATCACTGCGGCTGCTGAATCAGCTCCCGACAATACCGCTTCCGCCTATGATCTGAAGGTAACGCCCAATCCGGCTGTGAGCACGATCCAGCTGAGGATGTCGGTACCGGCTACAGACAATAAAAAAGCGACCCTGAGCATTTATTCCGCTTCGGGTAACATGATCAGCACAAGAGAGATCACGGTTACAGGCCAGGCGCTGACTGTGGATGTATCAACCCTGAGCAAGGGCATCTATACCGTCACCCTGGTAAGTGGCAAACACGTGATCACCAGGAAATTTGTAAAAATGTAGTCTCAGCCAAAACTTCGATCTATACAGTCCTACATGGCTTGACCTATGTAAATTGCAGGAAGCCGTCTCCATCAGGAGACGGCTTCCTCTATTATGGAAAGTGCCCGAGGCCCCAAAAGCCATCTACACATGATCTTATACCAAACAGCTGGCAAGATGCATCCTCTCTCTGCGTGCCGCAGGTACGCAGAGAGAGGATGGACCTGTTTCAGCGAAAAGGTTTTATCCGCTCTGATGGATCCCATATCTTGTCAGCAGTGCGGTATTAGCCGCTTCATTCAAATATGAATGCTGTTATTGCTTCATGTATCAAAAGAAAATCAAGGGAAGAAGAACGCGTTCCTGCTTTCGCGTGCCGGAGACAGGCAATGAACTGATTGCCTTTTTTTGCAGACCCTCTATCTCGCAGAACCGGGTACCTCTGCAGATGCAAAAGCAGCGGGTGAGATGATGATGTTCCGTCGTTTGATGTAGTAATGCCACAGCATCATGGATGCCGCGGTACGGTAGGGCCGCCAGCTTTCCGACAGGGAAAGCACCTGTTCGCGGGTAACGGTTACGGGCAGCTGCTTGAGCAGCTTGCAGGCATTCACCACCGCCAGATCGCCGATAGGAAAGATGTCGGCCCGGTGCAGGGCAAAAATGAGAAACACATCGGCCGTCCAGTCGCCGATCCCTTTTACCTGTTTGAGCATCCCGCGGATCTCATCATCCGTATGCTGTCCGATCCCGGGTAAATTCAACCGTCCTGTCAGCACCGCTTCGGCCAGGCTTCTTACATAAACGGTTTTCTGCCGGCTGAAATAACAGGCTTTCAGCTCTTCATCGGATAATGCAAGGATCTTTTCAGGCGTTACCACACCGCATTTCTCCACGAGCTTGCTATAGGCAGCCCAGGCCGAAGCCAGCGACACCTGTTGTTCGAGGATGATATGCACCAGGGTGGCAAAGCCCGGATGCCGGCTCCAGAGCGGCGGATAACCATATTCATCGAGCACCTTCTGGAGATCGGGATCCCGGCCGGCCAGTTCCTGGCAGATCAGGGTGAAATTGGAAACATCAAGGCTTGTGGTCATACGGGTGCAGGCCTCCGGTGAGGGAGATCACTCAACTCCTTTCACCAGCATGGGGAATATAAAAACAGACTCGGAAGCGGTGATAAACAGATCGGTGCGGTTCTTTCCGCCAAAACAGAGGTTCGCTGTCCATTTGGCCGGCACATCGATGTGTTCGATTTTTTCACCTGCCGGATTAAAGATGGTGACGCCGTTGCCGCTGAGGTAAAGATTGCCGCGGCTGTCGATCGTAATGCCGTCTGAGCCCTGTTCTGCAAACAATTTCCGGTCGTGCAGCGAACCATCTGCGCTGCGGCTGTAGCGGTAGGTTTTATTGGCCTTGATGTCGGCCACATACAGGTATTTCCCATCCGGCGTTCCCACGATACCGTTAGGTCGGGCAAAATTGCTGTCGGCCATCACCAGGTCTTTTTTACCGGCGGGAAGATAATAAAGCCTTTCTCCGGTGATATCCGGCGTGGTCCTGTCCCAGTACGAACGCTGATAGTAAGGATCGGTGAGGTAGATGCCGCCTTTGGGATCTATCCACAGGTCGTTGGGTCCGTTTAGGCGGTGCCCCTGGTAATTGCTGAGCAGCACCGTCACTTTCTTGTCAGGACTGATCGACCACAATTCATCCTTTTCATCGGCGCAGGAAATGATGTTTCCTTTCTTGTCAAAGTACAGCCCGTTCGAGCGGCCGGTTTTGTCCATGAACAACGTCAACGTGCCGTCGGTGGCCCATTTCCATATCTTGTCGTTCGGCTGATCGGTAAAGAAGACGTTGCCCGTTTTGTCCACAGCCGGCCCTTCCGTAAAGCTGAACTGGGAAGAAACCTGGCGGAGCCTGGCTTCGGGAGAAAAAAGCGGAGTGGGAGATTTTGCGGTCGGGATGGTATCCGGAGCAAATTTACAGGAAGTACCCGATCTCCCCAAAGCACACCCAGAAACCAATATCAGTAAAGGAAGAATGAGTTGTCTGCAAGCTTTCATTCCGTTTTTTATTTAAAAGTATACAATTTATCAGAAGTTGAGGCGGGCCGCCTGAAAGCCAGACAACGGAAATCTCAATAAAATGCAGTGAATACAGGAGACGACGCTTCTGCGTATTTTGCATTGCCGGTATTTTGTTGCACATTTACACCGGAAACCGTTTTCTGATCGTTCACTCCTCCTGTGTATGTAATCTCTCCGCTATAAATATTTTCCTTTCTGCGCCATATGCGGCGCAGCGATCCTCTTTTTATCATTTTTTGCCGCTGTAGTTTAATAGATGTTTGTGTTCCTGGCTCCTGTTTATCCGTCTATTGAAATAACAGCCGCAATCAGTAAAAACATGCCGTTTATGGCACAATCAGAAAAATACGGACGTACATACCATTACCCGTTCTCACCGGGTACCACCAGCGATGACCGCATCAACTCCGGCTACTGGAGCGATCTGCAATCTATTGCCGTACTCGTTCATACCGAGAAACTGGACGGTGAAAACAATTGCCTCAGCAGGCTGGGCATGTTTGCCCGCTCGCATGCCGCGCCTACCACTTCCCCGTGGACACAAACACTGCGCAGCTACTGGAATCTCATCAGGAACGACCTGGGCAACCTGGAAGTGTTTCTTGAAAATTGTTATGCAGTTCACTCTCTTGCCTACCAGGAACTGGACCATCATTTTTTCGTGTTTGCGGTGCGCGAGCACGATATGTGGCTGAGCTGGGAAGAGACAAAGTTTTATGCAGCCCTGCTGAACCTTCCCACGGTTCCCGAAATTTCATTCGTCCGGGAACTTCCAGGAAAGGCGGAATATGAACAAAACATCCTGCAGATGGCCGCCGGGCCCGGAGCCTTCGACCCCGTGGATATAGCAACGGGCCGTGCGGCAACCATGGAGGGCATTGTTAGCCGGAACACGGGTTCATATCATAAAGAAGATTTTTCAAACAATGTATTCAAATATGTCAGGAAGGGACATGTAAAAACCGGTGAGCACTGGACGCGGAAGTGGAAGCGTGCTCCCCTGAAACACGAAGGAGGCAGCTATGTGGCAACTTACTGAAAACATGCAATGGCCGTCGCTCGAGCGGGAGTTAGAGTGGCTGCAGGACATGAAAGACGTACCCCAGGATCGGGTTCACCATGCAGAAGGCGACGTGGCCGTGCATACCGCAATGGTGCTGTACGAAATTGGTCAGCTTCCCGAATTTCAGCAGCTCCCTGAACAGGATCAGCATATCCTACAGGCGGCAGCTTTGCTGCACGATGTTGAAAAGCGGTCTACCACCGTGCTGGAAGCGGATGGAAGTATCACGTCCAAAGGGCATGCCCGGAAAGGGGCGCAAACAGCACGCTCCATATTGTACAGAGCCGGCGCTCCTTTCGCCGTAAGGGAACAGATCTGCAATCTGGTGAGGTATCATGGCCTTCCCCTGTGGGTGATGGAGAAAAAAGATCCTGTGAAAGCGGTGATACAGGCCAGCCTGCTGACAGATACAAGGCTGCTGTCACTTCTTGCACGGGCAGATGCCCTGGGAAGAAAATGCAATGACCGGCACGATCTCCTTTACCGCATCGGACTTTTTCAGGCTTTATGTGAAGAGACAGGATGCTGGGGCACACCCTATCGGTTTGCCGGTTCGAATGCCCGGTTCACCTATTTTCAAAAAGAAGAGGCGCAGCCGGATTACGTGCCCTTCGATGATCTTGGCTCTGAAGTGGTGCTGATGTCGGGTATTCCCGGAGCAGGCAAGGATACCTATGTACGGCGGCATTTAAAAGACTGGCCGGTGATCAACCTCGATGAGATCAGGAAGCAGGAGAAGATCCAGCCTACAGACAAAAGCGGCAACGGACAGGTGATCCAGCTGGCGAAAGAAAAGGCCCGGCAGTATCTGCGGGTGAAGCAGCGTTTTGTTTGGAATGCCACCAATATCACGCGTCAGATGCGTGATCAGCTCATCCAGCTGTTTCATACCTACAAAGCGTATGTGCGTATTGTATACGTTGAAGTGGATTATAAAACCCTTCACCGGCAGAACAGCAACCGCACTGCGGCCCTGCCCCGCCAGGCGGTAGAGAAGATGATCGGCAAACTGGAACCGCCGGTATTGGAAGAAGCCCACGAAGTCGATTATCATATCTCCGGCATCAGCAATCAACATACATTGATGTGATCCTGCTTGCTGCCATTCAGAGATGCAGAGCATCCTGTCTCCCCGAGACCATGAAAGGCATGCTACGGTTCGGAACTGTGGCACGCCTTTCATGGTCTCAGTGTTTGCTTCTGAAAACGCGCTTTATGGCTCAGTGCTTCACCACGTGGTGGTGCCTGCCTTTCATCATGTATTTTTTGCTTTGCTCTATGGCGTCCATCAGCTGCTCGGTGATTACTTCCGGCGAAGCGTCGTAGTCTATGTTGAGCGGTTCTTTGAAGGTCACATAGAGCTTCGAGCCTTTTTTCTTTAGTTTGAGTCCTTTCTTGTCAAAAGCGCGCCAGAAGCCGTTGATGACAACAGGCACCACGATAGGCTTTACCATTTTGATGATGGCGGCAGTACCTTTTCTGCCGGGGGCAAATGGCCGTGTGGTGCCCTGCGGAAAGGTAATGACCCAGTTATTTTTGAGCGAGCGGTAGATTTTGCGGGTATCGGACGGGTCAAGGCCTTTGCGCACTTCCTTTCCCTGCGGAAGCCAGGTCCTTTTTACCGTAAGGGCGCCTGCCAGCCCAAAAAGGCGGCTGATCCAGCTGCCTTTCATCGTTTCTTCGGCCGCCACATAGTACACATGCGTGAAAGGATTAAGAAGATAATAGGGAATTCCCAGCCTGTCTTTCTTGCCCCACTTTACAGCGGCAAATATGTGCAGAAAAGTAATGACGTCGGCGAAGTAGGTCTGGTGATTGCTTACAAAAAGTACGTTTTTATGAGGAAGGTTCTTGATGTGCTCGGTACCCCTGATCTTCAGCTTGTTGAACAGCATGAGGCCAGGGTACGAGAATACTCCCACAAGAAAATAGATGATCTTCCGCAGAATTCTGACAGATTTTATACGTTCAGTTAACGAACTCATGAAGTTTGGTTTGGCTAACAATCAGCAACGAATCTACATTATTTTCAATAAGATCATGCCATGGGTACCGGAGCGGGGAACTATCTTTGCTGCCATCTGTAAAATTCATCGCATGCTGAACACGGTTATCTTCGATATGGACGGATTGCTGATTGACTCGGAGCCCCTCTGGCAGAAGGCGGGGATGGACACGCTGGAACTGTACGGGGGTTCAATAACAGTGGAACAATACCACGGTACCACCGGTTTGCGTACCCGGGAATGGATCGAGTACTGGTTCAATTATTACGGTCTCGATGCGGCCCGCCGCGAAGAAGCGGTGAATACCATCGAAAACAAAGCCATCGAATATATCCACCGGGAAGCCGTAGCCTTCCCCGGCACAAAATACATCCTCGATTTTTTCCGGGAACGCGGCTTCCGGATCGGGCTCGCCACCTCCTCCCCCATGCGGCTGATCGAGGTGGTCGTGGAAAAACTGGGGATAGGTTCTTATCTCGATGCCATCTCTTCTGCCGAAAAACTTTCGCTCGGCAAACCACATCCCCAGGTATACATCAACTGCGCCGACACCCTGCAAGTATCGCCCCATACCTGCCTCTGTTTCGAAGATTCATTCAACGGCGTCATCGCCGCCAAAGCCGCCCGCATGCGCTGTGTAGCGGTACCCGTGCCCGAACAGCTGAACCACCGTAAATGGGGCGCTGCCGATTACACCGTCGCTTCGCTGGAAGAGTTTACGGACGAGGTGCTGGCGGGGTTGTGATACTTGCTTATAACGTTTTTTCATCCTTGCGCAGGCGCGATTGGATGTACAACTTCATGATGCAGGATTCGCGAATGGTGTCATTTCGGTGTTCGGTTGCCCGCTGCAGGCGCAGTGCAGCCTATAAAACAACAATGCCCGGACAGCATTCAGCTTCCGGGCATTGTTGTTTTATAAGAGAGAAGGACTAGAACCCTTTCTTCAAACCATATTTGTACAGGTAGCGCTCGTAGAGCTGCTTCTGTTTGTTGTTGAGGCTCACCATGCGGCCTTTGATGAAGGCGCTTTCCACATTGCTCGTCTTCATGTCGAGGATATCGCCATCGCTGATCACGATGTTGGCATCTTTTCCTGCTTCAAGCGAACCGGTCTTGTCGGCTACGCCCAGCACCTTGGCGGCATTCAGCGTGATCGCCTGCAGGGCATTTTCTTTGCCGAGGCCATACGCGGCGGCGGTACCTGCGTTGAACGACAGGTTGCGGTAGCGGGTTTCCTCGAAGTTGTCGTTCAGCGTGAACAGCACACCGGCTTTCTGAAGCGCGGCCGGAGTTTTGAACGGCTGGTCGATGTCATCGTCTTCCGTGGAAGGCAGCGCATGCTCGGATTGCAGCACCACAGCGATGTTGTTTTGCTTGAGCAGGTCGGCGATCTGCCAGCTTTCACTGCCACCGACAAGCACTACGTCGAATCCAAACTCTTTTACAAAATCGATGGCTACCAGCATCTGCTTTACCTGGTCGCAATGGATAAAAAGTTTCTGCTTTTTATCAAACAGGCCTTTTACCGCTTCGAATTTGAGGTTGGTTTCTTTATGCGTAGGTTCCGCGAGATATGATTTGGCATCCCGGAAGAATCCTTTTATCTCCTCGATCTTTGCCAGGGCCTGTGCTTCCGGATCAACTGCTCCCTGTGCACCGCCTGCTCCCGGAAAACCACCCGGAAAGCCACCACCGCCTCCGCCACCACGGCGGCCTCTTCTGGCGATCAGGCTCGGCATGTTCATATGGATCGCATTGTCCATTTTATAGGCCGCATCTTCCCAGTTCCATGCATCGAGCTGCACTACGGAAGAAGAACCGGAAATGGTACCCCCCTCAGGCGCCACACCTGCCAGCAGAATGCCGTTGGCCTTGAGGGTATTGATGATCTTGGAATCGGTATTGTAAGCTACGATGGAACGCACGCTGGGGTTCAGATCCCCGATCTCCTGCACGTCGTTCGAGCCTCGTACGCCGCTGCCGATCTCCTTTAAACCCAGGTCGCTCACCGGAAGGATCAGTCCCGGATAGACCTGTTTGCCCTTGGCGTCGATGGTCACCACACCCGCCGGAAGCGCGGTGGAACCATTGCTGACGCTCACGATCTTTCCGTTGTTGATCTCGATATTCCCTTTTTCGATCACCTGCCCGTTGCCCACATGAATGGTACCGTTGGTGATCACGAAATGGGGATTCTCTTCCTTGGACGGATAAACATCTTCCTGCGCCAGCGCAGCCGTCGCCGTAAAAAGAAAACAGCCGATCGCTAAAAATATATGCTTCATAAGTTTTGTTTGAGTGGTTTTACTGGTTTGAATTTCCGTCTTCATCATCGTCATCGTCACCGAACAATCCGGAATGCTGATGATGGTCGCCGCAGCTGTTGAGCACGGTCACGCTGGGCTGTGCAGCACGCACGGGCGCACCGCTTCTTTTTTCGGCCAGCATTTTCTGGACCAGCCGGTTGCGTTCGGACGCAATGCCCTTGCGCAGCTCCAGGTCGCGGTCGCGGTCGAAGAACAGCGTCCCATCCACGATCGTTTTTTCTGCTTTGGCATAGATGCTCAGCGGATGATCGCTCCAGATCACCAGGTCGGCATCCTTGCCTGCCTTGATGCTGCCCACGCGGTCAGACACATGCAGGGCCTTGGCGGGGTTCAGGGTCACCATTTTCAGCGCATCTTCCTCCGGTACACCCCCGTATTTTACGGTCTTGGCCGCTTCCTGGTTCAGGCGGCGGGCCATTTCGGCATCGTCGGAATTGATGCACACGTTCAGGCCCATCTGGTACATGATGGCTGCGTTGTAAGCGATGGCGTCCTGCACTTCCACTTTGTAAGCCCACCAGTCGGAGAATGTGGAAGCATTGGAGCCATGTTCCTTCATCTTGTCGGCCACTTTATATCCTTCGAGGATATGGGTGAAGGTGTTGACAGTAAATTTAAAACGGTCAGCCACGCGGATGAACGCAGTGATCTCGCTCTGCACATAGGAGTGACAGGTAATGAAACGCTTTTTATTAAGAATTTCCAGCAGGGCATCCAGCTCGAGATCTTTCCTCACGGGAGTTTTTTTATCAGCCAGCGCTCTTTCGTAATCTTTTGCCCGGGTAAAGGCATCCACCAGCACTTCTTCCACACCCATGCGGGTATCCGGAAAGCGGTTATTCGTTTGGGAAGTGGTTCGTTTTACATTTTCGCCCAGGGCGAACTTGATAAACGGATCCCAGTTCTTGAATTTAAGGTCGTTGTCGTCTACTCCCCAACGTAACTTGATCAACTGGGTCTGTCCGCCAATGGTATTGGCAGAGCCATGCAGGATATGGGAAGACGTAACGCCACCAGCCAGCTGACGATAAATATTGATGTCGTCCGGATTGAGAATATCAGCGATCCTCACTTCTGCGGTCACCGACTGGCCACCTTCGTTGATACCTCCCGAACCTGCGATATGCGAGTGCTCGTCGATGATGCCTGCGGTTACGTGCTTGCCGGTGGCGTCGATCACCTTGGCCGAGGCATCGGTCAGATTCTTGCCTACCTGCACGATCTTGCCGTTCTTCACCAGCACGTCGGCGTTTTCGAGCTTGCCTTCTTTTTCGTTGGTCCACACGGTCGCGTTCTTGATCAGCATGGTCTGCTGCGCGGGCATTTCTTCAAAGCCATAGCCATCGAACGGATAGGTTACTTTACCTATTCTGATGGGCGTTTTTCTTCTGGAAGTATCCACACGGGCCGTGCTGGCGCTCCGAAAAGAGGCGGTCCAGGTAACAGGAATACCGGCTGTATCAACACCGGTTCCGTTCCAGTCGGGGCCGTTGGCAACGCCGCTCAGGCGGATGGTGGGACCAGCCGGTGCAGCACCGCCGCCGCCGAATCCTCCGCCACCGCCTCTGCCACCCCTTCTCGGCGTGGTGCTGAAGTTCAGGCTCACCATTTTGCCTTCATAGTTGAAAGTACCGGTGAGGGTGTCCTGTGCAATTACGCTGGCTGCATTGTTAGCTCTCACGTCAAGGGTATACTCGCGCGGGCCGGAGGGCATGTTGATGGTGAGTTTGTACAGGCCTTTGATGTCGTTCCAGCCGGTTTCGCTCACAGGGTATTTTTCACCCTGCACCCAGTTCTGGTAGATGGTGGTACGTTCGTTGAAGACAGGGCCGGAAGTGATCAGGAAATTAGCCAGCTTGCCTGCATCGAGGCTGCCGACCTTGTCGTATACACCCAGCAAGGTGGCCGGTGTTTTGGTAAGCGCTTCCATCGCTTTTGTTTCGGTTAAACCGTAGTCGATGGCTTTGCGCAGGTTGGTCAGAAATTGTTTGGGATCACGCAATCCTTCAGCGGTCAGGCAAAAAGCAATATTTGCTTTTTCCATAGCGGCCGGGTTGGAGGGAGCCATCTCCCAGTGCTTCATATCTTCCAGCGATACAAAGCGGGCGTCGTTTGGATCTTCCACATCCATGGCCTGGGGGAAGTTGAGTGGCAGGATGTAGGTGGCTTTGGTACCGGCGATCTCTTTGATGCGCTGGTATTCGTTTCCTCCTCCTTTTATAATGTATTGAACACCGAACTCGTCGCCGATGCGGTCGGCGCGGAGATCGTTCCATTTGTCGCCGGCATCAAAGATCTGTGGAATGCCCTGGTTGGCCGCCCAGGCTTCCAGACTGATGTTGGTGCCTTCGGTAGCCGGTTTCGACTTGTACCAGTCGGCATCCATATAGGTTTGTCTTAACAGCGCGATAGACCCCATGAGGGAAGAAGGATAGGTTTGTCCGGAAGTGCCTTTGTTGAAAGAATATACTGCGGCGGCCTTTTCTTTTACCATCAGCAGGTTTTCTTTTACATCACCCATGGTAACAACAGAACCGGTACCCCGGGCGATGCCGTCTTTCTGGTGTATGAAAGCGGTTCCGAAACCTACGTCGCGGAACGACTTGGCTTTTGCATTGTCGATGTTGAAGAGTTTGGAGGCGTCTACTTCAGGCTTGATGGCCTGGTTCCATCCATAAGCGCCTTTTGTGTTGGAGGCGATCTGGGAGGGGCCACCGAACCCGCCACCGCCGAACCCGCCGGCTCTGCCGCCAGTCTGTGTGGTTGCTGTGGGTATACCGTAATCGCTGAAAATATCCACGAAAGAGGGGTATATGAATTTACCCTTGCAGTCGATGGCAACTGCTTCTTTCGGAACTGCTACATTTGCGCCGATGGACACAATCTTGCCGTTCTTTACAACCATGGTACCGTTGCTGACCGTGGTCTGGGCATCCTTTACAATTGTGGCATTTGTAAAAGCATAAGTGATGTCCCGGGGATCGGCCACGCCATTCACCGGGTAGGTTGTCTGACTGTAACCGGTGTGAAGAAGGAGGAGACCGAGCAGTAGAAAAACAGTATGCTTTCGCACAAATAAGCGCGTAAGTTTTCTCATAAGTGTAATTTTGATTTACTTTTTCTATTCGACGCCTAAATTAACTCAATCCGTGCACCCGATTTTAACGTTTTATAAAAAAACTTAATTTTAATGGATCTGGCCCCTCACATCGACCACACGCTGCTGAAATCTGCTGCCACGCTGCCTGAACTCAGAAAGCTCTGTGTGGAAGCGGCCCGCCACAATTTTTTCGCCGTCTGCGTGCCCCCGCCTTTTGTGAAACGCGCCAAAAGTTTGCTGGAGCCCACCCCTGTTAAAACGGCCACGGTGATCGGGTTCCCGTTCGGTTATTCCGCCACGGAAGCCAAAGTGGCCGAGTCGGTGCTGGCACTGGTCGACGGGGCGGACGAACTGGACGTGGTGATCAACCTCATCGCCCTGAAAACAGGCGACTGGGAGTACCTGAGCAAAGAGATCTCGCTGCTGACCAAGGTGGTGCATAATAAAGGAAAGGTCATTAAAGTGATCATAGAAAGCGGCATTCTCTCTGATGAGGAGATTGTCCGTTGCTGCGACCTGTTTGCCCCGCTGGGGATCGATTTTATGAAGACTTCCACCGGATACGCGGAGAAAGGCGCTGCGGTGGAAGCCGTTCAGCTGATGAGAAAGCACCTGCCTCCGGCCGTAAAGATCAAGGCCTCGGGTGGCATCCGCACTTATGATTTTGCCCTTGCGCTGGTGGAGGCGGGAGCCGGCCGGCTGGGCTGCAGCGCCAGCGTGGCGATCGTGGAAGGCGTCCCCGGCTTCTCGCCCGACGGGTATTAATTTGGCAGGATACTTGCAAAAAGATCGTTTATTAGCGCTCCATGAAATATCTCCTGATCCTAACCGCCCTTTTTTTTACCCTTCAGGTTTCTGCCCAAACCGATACGGGCCAGGTCGTGGTCCGCAAAGACCCGCGTATTGCCCTGCTGGTAAAGAAGCAGGCGCAGATCAATGAAGAGACCACGCGCAGCAGCCGCCGCAACGTGCCCGGCTACCGCATCCAGATCGTAAACACCACCGACCGCAATTCCGCGCTCGACGCCAAAACCCGCGCCTACCAGCTATACCCCGACCTCAAAGCCTATCTTTTGTATCAGTCGCCCTACTACCGCATCCGCGTCGGCAACTTCAAAACAAAAGACGAAGCCGACGACTACATCAAAGAACTCAGCCGCAGCTTCGGCAGCTCCATCTACATCGTCCGCGACGTGATCGAGATCAAGCTCGATCAGGATAATGTGAATTAGTCTGATCCTTTTTCCATCATGCAATCCTTTTGTCTGAACCAGAAAAGAGCCTGATTTACTAATTCGCCTGCGGGCTGTTGACAGTAATCAAACTCTCTCCCAGGATAATTTTTTCAATCCCATACATCCAGGTTCAGACAAAAAAGCTTGTCTGGAAAGTCTTTGTGAATCCCGTCATCCCATATCAGGCGAATCAGTTAATCAGGCTCTTTTCTGGTTCAGACAACTATGCGCAGCGACTACCCAACCGCTTATTCTCCCTATCTTCGCAGCAATTGTGGCTTACGACCTGAAATTATGCTGACAGAAAAAATACACCACCTTTCCGGCCAATACGCGCAGGAAACCATCGATATAAGAAGGCATCTGCATGCCCATCCCGAACTGAGTTACCAGGAATTTGAGACCTCCCGTTTTGTACAGGACAAACTCGCCGGATACGGTATCCCGTTTGAAGTAAAAGCAACCACCGGCGTGGTCGGAGTGATCGAGGGAAAGAACCCCAGCAAAAAGATCATCGCGCTCAGGGCCGACATGGATGCCCTGCCTATTCTTGAAGAGAACGATGTTCCCTACAAATCAAAGAACGCCGGCGTAATGCACGCCTGCGGGCACGATGTGCATACTTCGGTGCTGCTCGGCGCTTCCCGCATTCTCGCTGAACTGAAGGAAGAATGGGAAGGCACCGTGAAACTCATTTTCCAGCCCGGCGAAGAACGCAACCCGGGCGGGGCCAGCCTCCTTATTAAAGAAGGCGTGCTGGAAAACCCGGCCCCTTCTGCGATCTTCGGACTGCATGTGCATCCCGGTCTCGAGATCGGCAAGCTGAGTTTCCGCGGCGGAAAGGTGATGGCCAGCGCCGACGAGATCTACATCACGGTCCGCGGCAAAGGCGGTCACGCGGCCGCACCGCATACCACCGTTGATACCATCCTTGTGGCCTCGCACCTCGTGGTGGCCCTGCAGCAGATCATCAGCCGCAACAAGGATCCGTTCTCTCCTTCTGTTCTCTCCATCTCCTCCTTCCAGGGCGGCTATACCACCAATGTGATCCCAAGCGAAGTAAAGCTCATGGGTACTTTCCGGGCCATGGACGAGGGCTGGCGGTTCAAAGCGCATGAGCTTATCCGGAAGGAAGCCACTGCCATCGTCACCGGCATGGGCGCCGAGCTCGACCTGCACATTGATGTGGGTTATCCGACGGTGTACAACAATGAACGGCTGAACAGGATCGCCCGCGAACAGGCATCCGCCTACATGGGTGCTGAGAACGTGCTGGAGACAGAACTTCGCATGGGCGCGGAAGATTTTGGCTATTACTCGCAGGTGATCCCCGGCTGCTTCTACCGGCTGGGTGTCATGAACCAGGAAAAAGGCATCACCGCAGGCGTACACACGCCCACTTTCAATGTAGATGAACGCGCCATCGAGATCGGCATGGGCGCCATGGCCTGGCTGGGTGCCAGCGTGGAGATAAGCTGACCACTATTTTATATTACCCGTTCCGCATACGCAAACTTCGATCAGGCACGTTGTTCCTAAACAGCTTGCCTGATCGAAGTTTTTTCATTTTTGTCATGGGAAGGCTGAATTCAGCCGTATTTTATCCAATTTACCAGACGGTCCTGAATCTGTCATCACCCGCCGTGCCATTCATAATCAATTTCGTACTTTGCACGGCAGTATCTGGGCTGTCATCCAATTCTTTGCCTGTCAGGCAACGGCCATCCTGAATAAAACTGAACTATGCAGAAATCCTCAAGGAAAGAACAGGCGCTGGACTATCACGCAAAAGGCCGTCCCGGCAAGATCGAAGTAGTACCGACTAAAGATGCCAAAACCCAGCAGGATCTTTCACTGGCTTACTCTCCCGGAGTGGCTGAACCCTGTAAGGAAATTTTCAACAACGTAGAGGATGTTTACAAATACACCGCCAAAGGCAATCTGGTTGGCGTCATCAGCAACGGCACTGCCGTGCTTGGCCTTGGCGACATCGGGCCCGAAGCCGGCAAACCGGTGATGGAAGGAAAAGGTGTGCTGTTCAAAATATTTGCCGACATCGACGTGTTCGATATCGAGGTGAATGAAAAAGATCCGGAGAAATTTGTGCAGATCGTAAAGGCCCTCGAGCCTACCTTCGGCGGCATCAACCTGGAAGACATCAAATCGCCGGAATGCTTTTACATTGAACGCGAACTGCGCGAGCAGCTGAAGATACCCGTGATGCACGACGACCAGCACGGCACCGCCATCATCAGCAGCGCCGCCCTGCTCAACGCACTCGACATCCAGAAAAAAAGGATCGGCCGTGCCCGGTTCGTGATCAACGGCGCCGGCGCTGCCGCCATGGCCTGCGTACTGCTGTACAAAGCGCTGGGGGCCAACCCGGAGAACTTCACCATGTTCGATATCAACGGTGTGATCCACGCCGGCCGCACCGACCTCGACGAAAACAAACGCATGTTCTCCCACGGCAAAGCCGGTATCACGCTGGCCCAGGCCATGAAAGATGCCGACGTGTTCATCGGTCTCAGTGTGGGCAATGTGGTTACACCCGACATGGTGAAAAGCATGGCCAAGAACCCGATCGTATTTGCTATGGCCAATCCCGACCCGGAGATCGATTACGAAGCGGCCATCGGTACCCGTAAAGACCTTATCATGGCCACCGGCCGCAGCGACTTTCCCAACCAGGTCAACAACGTACTCGGCTTTCCGTTTATCTTCCGCGGTGCGCTCGACGTGCGGGCCACCCAGATCAACGAAGCCATGAAGCTGGCTGCCGTGAACGCGCTTGCCGAAATGGCCCGGAGCACCGTACCCGACATCGTGAACCTGGCTTACAACGAAAAAACGATCTCTTACGGGCCAACCTATATCATCCCCAAACCGCTCGATCCCCGCCTGCTGGCAACCGTATCGCCCGCCGTGGCAAAAGCAGCTATGGACACGGGTGTGGCGCAGAAACGGATCGAGAACTGGGAAGCCTATACGGAAGAGCTGAACCGCCGCCTGGGGCTCGACAACCAGCTGCTGCGCGTGATCGGCAACAAGGCCCGCCGCGACCCGCGCCGCCTGGTATTCGCAGAAGCCGACAACGTGAAAGTGCTGAAAGCCGCCCAGAGCGTGTTTGAAGAAGGCGTAGCCTACCCCATCCTGCTCGGCGAAGAAGACAAGATCCGGAGCATCGCCGCCGAGAACAGCATTGACATCGAAGGACTTCCCATCATCGACCCGGGAAGCAGCGAGCAGGAACAGAAGAAAAAAGAATACGGCGAGATCTATTTCCGCAAACGCCAGCGCAAAGGCGTGAACCACTACGAAGCCAGCAAGCTGATGCGCGACCGCAACTATTTCGGCTGCATGATGGTGGAGACCGGCGACGCCGATGCCATGATCTCGGGCCTCACCCGCAACTATCCCGATACCATCCGGCCTGCCCTGCAGATCATCGGTACGGAAGACGGCGTAAAAAAGATCGCCGGCATGTACCTGCTGGTCACCAAAAAAGGCCCGCTGTTCCTGGCCGACACCACGGTCAACTTCAACCCCACGGCGGAAGAGCTGGCCGATATTACCCTGATGGTTGCCCGCGAAGTGCGCACCTTCAACCTTGTGCCCCGCATCGCACTGCTGAGCTATTCCAACTTCGGCAGCAGCAACTCGCCGGAAGCCCGGCTGGTGTCGGAAGCCCGCGACATCATCAAAAAACGGAGCCCTTCGCTGGTCGTCGACGGTGAAATGCAGGCCAGCCTTCCGTTTACCAACGACATCCTCCGTGACAACTACCCGTTCAGCGAACTGGTAGACCAGAACGTGAACGTGCTCATCTTCCCGAACCTCGCCGCCGGCAACATCTCGTACAACCTGCTGAAGGAAGTGGGAGGCGCCGATGCCATTGGCCCGATTTTGTTAGGACTAAAAAAGCCGGTTCATGTGCTGCAGCTGGGCAGTTCGGTGAGAAGTATATACAATATGGCGCTTATTTCCGTTATTGATGCACAGACCAAATCAAAAGTGTCTGCGCAGGAACTCATCAAACGGTCGCGCTGGTGGAAACGGTTCAAAAAGAAAGATTGATCAGCGGCTCGCAAGCGGGATGCAGATGCAATGAACGATGCAATATCCTGATGTGTAAAATTGTTATCCAGACATCATGAGCCATTAGTCAGGAAGATATTTTACGGAAAGATATAATTATACTGATCCATGAAATTTTTTAATGCGGTAGGTAAATATTTTTTGTTGCTGAAAGGGATGTTCTCCAAACCGGAGAACTGGAAGGTATACTGGAAAGAGTTCATGCACCAGTGTTCCGATATCGGCATCGGCTCCCTTGGCATCGTGGTCATCATCTCCTTTTTCATTGGAGCCGTATCCGCGGTACAAACGGCTTACCAGCTGGTAAGCCCGCTCATCCCCAAATCATCCATCTCACAGATCGTTCGCGACACCGTCATCCTTGAATTCGCGCCTACGCTGGTATGTATCGTACTGGCCGGTGTGGTGGGCAGTAAGATCGCGAGCGAGCTGGGCAACATGCGGGTAAGCGAGCAGATCGATGCACTGGAGATCATGGGCATCAACACAAAAGCCTACCTCGTGATGCCGAAGATACTCGCGGCCTTTATCACCATTCCCATGCTGGTGGTGATCGCCAGCGCGCTGGGCATCCTGGGCGGACAGCTTGCCGGCGTGGCTTCGGGCATCCTGTCGAACGAAGATTTTCACAAGGGGCTGCTGTCGAATTTTGTGCCTTACAACGTGTTCTTCGCCCTGGTGAAGGCCTATACATTCGCATTTATCATCGCATCGATACCGGCATTTTTTGGGTACTACGTGGAAGGAGGATCCCTGGAGATTGGTCGTTCCAGCACCCGCTCGGTGGTGGTGACCTGCATCCTGATCCTGATCGCAGACTATGTATTGTCGGCCCTGTTGCTCTGATTTCAGCCGGCTGAATTTAAACTCATTGTTATGATAGAGGTAAAAAATTTAAAGAAGAGTTTCGGAGACAAAACGATCATCAAGGACGTGAGCGCGGTAATGCAGGAAGGTAAATGCAACCTGATCATAGGCACCAGTGGCAGCGGTAAGACGGTGCTGATGAAATGCCTGATCGGCCTGTTCACGCCCGACAGCGGCGAGATCCTGTACAACGACCGGCAGTTTATTACGATGTCGGATGAAGACCGGAAGGAGATCCGCAAGGAGATCGGCATGCTGTTCCAGGGTTCGGCGCTGTTCGACAGCCTGAACGTGGAGCGCAACATCATGTTCCCGCTCGATATGTTCACCAAGGATTCATACCGCGAAAAAAGGAAGAAGGTGGATGCCGTGCTCGCCAGGGTGAACATGGAAAAAGTGAACAAGAAATTCCCATCGGAGATCAGCGGCGGCATGAAAAAAAGGGTGGCGCTCGCCCGTGCCATCGTGCTCAGTCCCAAGTACCTGTTCTGCGATGAACCCAATTCCGGCCTCGATCCGCAGACGTCTATGGTCATCGACAAGCTGATCCACGACATCACCACGGAGAACAAGATCACCACCGTGATCAATACGCATGATATGAACAGCGTGATGGAGATCGGAGACAACATCATCTACATGAACCAGGGTGAAAAGGAATGGGAAGGGAACAACAAGGAGATCATATTCAACAAGAACGATAAGCTCAACCAGTTCATCTTTGCCTCCGAGTTTCTGCGCGATGCAAAAGACATGCGGATGCTGGAAGTTGCGGGCAAGATAGACAACGACCGCAATATGGATGAGCTGATCAACAACCCCGATGCCAGTCCGTTTATAAATGACAACAAATAAGTTTTTCCCCTACATTTGCTGCTATTAATTCAACTCAACATGTCTGTTTTAGTAAACAAGGATTCTAAGATACTGGTACAGGGATTCACAGGTACGGAAGGCACTTTTCACGCCACGCAGATGATCGATTACGGCACGCAGGTAGTTGGCGGGGTAACACCGGGCAAAGGTGGCACTACGCATCTCGACAGGCCGGTGTTCAACACGGTGGCCGAATGCGTAAAGGCTACTGGTGCAGATGTTTCCATTATTTTCGTACCGCCGGCATTTGCCGCAGACGCCATCATGGAATCTGCCGAAGCCGATATCCGCCTGATCATATGTATCACGGAAGGCATTCCGGTACAGGATATGGTGAACGCAAAAAATTATATCAAAGGAAAGAACGTACGGCTCATAGGCCCCAACTGTCCGGGTGTGATCACCGCGGATGAATGCAAGGTCGGTATCATGCCGGGTTTTGTTTTCAAGTCGGGCAGGATCGGGATCGTTTCCAAATCGGGCACCCTCACCTACGAAGCTGCCGACCAGGTTGCAAAAGCGGGTCTGGGTATTTCCACGGCGATCGGTATCGGTGGAGACCCCATCATCGGTACACCCACCAAGGAGGCCGTGCAGCTGCTGATGAACGATCCGGATACGGACGGCATCGTGATGATAGGTGAGATCGGGGGCAGCATGGAAGCGGAAGCCGCCCGTTGGATCCAGGAAAACGGCAACAAGCCGGTGGTTGGTTTTATCGCCGGACAAACCGCCCCTCCCGGACGCCGGATGGGTCATGCAGGCGCCATCATCGGAGGAGCCGATGATACGGCGGAAGCGAAGATGAAGATCATGGAAGAATGCGGTATCTATGTGGTGAAGAGCCCGGCTGATATCGGCAAGAAAATGGCGGAAGTGATCGGCAAATAAAAAAATACGAAAAGACTGATAATACAAAAGCAGCGCACAAGGCGCTGCTTTTTCTTTTTAGAGGTTTCCGAGTTTATTTCAAAGGGAGGTCTGGAACGGTTCAGGGTTAGTTTTCATAGAGGCTTATTCGTTTAATATCTGCCTGATCCGTTGTTGCGGTGGTCGTCGCGGTCGTTGTCGTAACGGCCGTCCCGGCGGTCGCGGTTGTCAGGATATCTGTTGTCGCCGCGGGAGGATGATTCGTTGATGGCTACATTTCCACCCCTGTTGATCACCAGGCTGATCTGGCGGTCGGGTTTGATGAAGATGGAAGAAGAGTAGATCAGTTTCGAGCTGCTGAAGAATCCTCTCTGGATCTGGTATATCTTGACGTTGTGGTATCCCATGCCCAGGTTGTTCAGCGAAAGGTTGCTTCCGAAGCCGTCGTATTTATTACCGTCTATGACTACACGAAGATTTTTATTTTCTACATTGATGATGGTGAGGCGGCTGAAGTTAGGAGCTGCATACACGGAAGCGGTGATCACGAAGGCTGCTAACATTGTAATAAAGGATTTCATTTTCTTTGGTTTTTGTTGTTTGTAAATCGGTTTCTTACAATGATAGATTTGGAAAGGAAGAGGAGGTTTACGGAACGATCGCCAATTAAAAGTTAAAGGGATTTGTCCCCTTTTCAAATCTCCGCCAGGATGAGAATAAACTATTAAAATTGCCGGGCGGTTGTGTAATCGCACAAATCCGTGCATCCCTGCAGGAGTACTTAACTTTGATTAAACCCTACGATCATGAGGTTCCTGAAACAAACCCTGTTACTGATCCTTTTATCATTCATTACGCTCATCATGCAAGCCCAGTCCGCCAAATATGATTCACTCTGGAAGAAAGTGGATGACCTGTCGGGAAAGAAAGGCCTGACAAAATCCGCGCTTGCCGAGGTAGACAAGATCTATGCACTGGCGAAAAAAGAGAAGCAGGATGCGCAGATGATCAAGGCGCTGGTGTACAAGATGCAGCTGAATGAGCAAGTGGATGAAGCGGGGAAAGCAGGAATTGCGTTGCTGGAAGCGGAGATCAGCACTGCAAAGGAGCCGGTGAAGTCGATCCTGAACAGTTTGCTTGCCGGGCAATACCTGAATTATTTCCAGCAGCACCGCTATCAGTTCTACGACAGAACGCAGACCGTCGGTTTTCAGAAAGATGATATTGCAACCTGGAGCATCGGTGATTTTCATGCGAAGATCGCGGCACTCTTTCTGGCTTCTGCAGAAGATAGAAAGCTGCTGCAGCAGACAGGACTGCAGGCGTACGAACCCGTTATTATAAAAGGGAACATGCGGTCGCTGCGCCCTACTTTGTACGATCTGCTTGCGAACAAGGCACTGGATTATTTTCGCAATGACGAAAGGGATATCGACAAGCCGGCGTATGCGTTCGAGATAAGGGATGATACTTATTTCTCTGATGCTGCAGCCTTTTCAAAGTTAAAACTTGAAACACGCGATACCTTATCACTTCACCAGAAAGCACTTCATATTTATCAGCAGTTGCTTCTGTTTCATGCGAACGATGCAAAGCCTGATGCGCTGATTGATGCCGACCTGGGAAGAATTCAGTTTGTGCAGCAATTTGGCGTCATGGAGAACAAACCTTCTTTGTACCTGAACGCGCTGCAGCGCGTTGCCGGTAAATGGGGCGATCTTCCTGCAGCTGCCCAGGCCTGGTATATGATGGCAAGGGAGTATGCAGATAAAGCAGGCTCCTATCAGCCTTTCAAAGACACCTCCAATCAATATGCATATGTGGAAGCGGTCCGGATATGCGAAAAGGTTGTTCAGCAAAAGGAAGAGAGCGAAGGCAAAACCAATTGTCTGAATCTTCTTAAAGAGATCAGGCGCGGAGAGATCAGTCTGACAACGGAAGCGGTCAATGTTCCAGGTCAGCCATTCAGGGCCCTCGTGAATTACCGCAACTTTACCGGTCTCAACCTGCGGATCATTCCTTTTACGGACCAGCTGAGGGCGCAGGATCAAAACCACTTCGAAGATGCATACTGGAAACAGCTGATTGCCGCAAAACCGGTTCGAAGCTGGAAACAGTCTCTGCCTTCCACAACCGATTTTCAAAAGCACAGTGTGGAGATCAAAATAGATCCCTTACCTGTCGGCAGTTATATGATCATTGGAAGTGTGAACGAAAGCTTTTCCCTGGGTCAGAACAACCTCTCTGCCCAGGTACTCTTTGTATCCAACATCAGCTATGTAAATAACCGTACTAATTATTTTCTGCTGGACAGGGAAACGGGAAAACCGCTTGCAAAGGCAACCGTTCAGGTGTGGGCGAACCGGTACGACTACAACGCAAGGCGTTATACGTTCACCCGGGGCGAGAAGCTGATCAGCGATGGGCATGGATTGGTAAAACTGTCTCCACAAAATGCCAGAAATGAAAACCTGCAATTGGAGATCACATACAATTCAGATCACCTTTTCCAGAATGACCAGCGCGCCCGGATATATTATTCCGGTCCTTCTACTTCGAATAAACCGGATGCTGTTGCCTATGAACAGACCAATTCACAGGTATTCTTTTTTACTGACAGGTCCATTTACCGGCCCGGACAGGTTGTTTATTTCAAAGGGATCGTGATCACAAAAGATTTTACAACAAAAAAGAGCAAGGTGGTTACCGGCCACAAAGCCGTGGTGATACTGCATGATGCCAATGACCAGACAACCGATTCTCTGTTTGTTACCACCAATGAGTTCGGCTCTTACTCCGGCAAATTCACGCTGCCCCAGAACGTACTGAATGGCGAATTCGGCGTGCAGGAAAAAGGATTGAACGGCAGCAGCCAATTTTCGGTGGAAGAGTATAAACGTCCTGCTTTTTACGTTGAATTTGAAACAAACAAAGGCGCCTATAAAATAAACGACAGCATCACCCTCACCGGTTCAGCAAAGGCTTATGCAGGCAATAACATAAGTGAAGCCCAGGTGAGCTACCGGGTGGTGCGGCGGCCACGGCTGATCTATTCCTGGCTGTACAGGGGTTGGTCTCCATTGTTTAAAGAAATGGAAATCACCAATGGTACCGCTGTTACCGATGCAGATGGCAGGTTCCGCGTGCGCTTTAAAGCGCTGCCCGATCTGTCTGTCAGCAAGGCTGCTGATCCGGTGTTTGATTACCGTGTGGTTGCAGATATTACGGATATCAACGGAGAAACAAGGAGCGGAGAGAAGGTCGTTTCCGTTTCTTACAAAGCGTTGCAGATTTCTTTCTCGCTTTCCCCTGACAATGAAACACTGACCGCCGACAGCCTCCGCTCGCTGCGGATTATTACAAAGAACATCAATGGCGAATTTCAGTCCTCGCTGGTCCATGTGTCGGTTTATCAACTGCAGGCCCCCGATCGACTGATCAGGAAGCGTTATTGGGATCAGCCTGATCAGTTTGTGATGAAGGAGGCTGAATTTATTCAAAGCTTTCCTTTTGATGAATACCGCAATGAAACAGATTATCATACCTGGACGAAAGGGTCAAAGATCTGGGAAAAGACGGATTCCGTCAGGCAGGATCAGTCATTTATTCCGGCAAATAGTCCGATGCCGCAGGGAAGCTATCTGATCGAAGCGGTCACGAAAGATAAATATGGGGAGGAAGTAAAAGGCATCCTGTTTATACAGGTGTATGATGAAAAGAGCAGCACGCTGCCTACTCCGGCATATCTGTGGAGTACCCAGATCAACAGCGTAGCGGAGCCCGGGGAATCTTCCACGATCGCGATCGGCTCGTCTGCCAGCGACCTTTTTGTGATCCGTCAGATTGATTCAAGCCGCAGCTTCATCGACCCTGGCGGAGAATATAGTACCCTTCAGGAAGGTGCAATCGAATATATCAGCCTCAATCAGGAAAAACGATCTTTCGTTTTTACACCGCAGGAAAAAGACCGCGGTGGTTTTGGGATATCCTATTTCTTTGTAAAGAACAACAGGTTCTACAGTTCTGATCATACGGTGCTCGTTCCGTGGACAAACAAGGAACTGAATGTTTCCTACACCACCTTTCGCGATAAAACACTGCCGGGCAGTGAGGAAAAGTGGAAACTGAAAATAAGCGGTTACAAAAGTGAAAAAGCAGCGGCTGAACTGCTGGCCGGCATGTACGATGCCTCGCTGGATCAGTTCCGGCCCCACTCATGGTCGAAGCCCTACCTCTGGCCTACCTATTCAGAATCTTACACGTGGCGCGGAAATGAGAATTTTGCTTCGGCAGAATCATTTGAAAAAGTTCCGGAAGATTCGCTTGCACAATTCGAAAAAGAATACGACCGTCTCCTGACTCCGGAAATCAACCGGTACAACAGAGTAGGCGGTTATGGCTATACTTCAAGATTTGCTGATGTAACAATGTCGATGCAAGATGCAGCGCCGCCGCCTGCACCGGCTAAAGGAATGCGTGTGCTTGCTACTGTCGAAAAACTCCAGTCAACAAAAATCAATATAGTCAATCAGGAAGGTGTTCAAGATGAAGCTGCCATACTGCCGGCTGTTCCTGAAAATCGTGTTGCTGTTTTACCTATACTTCCCCGCAAAAACTTCAACGAAACTGCCTTCTTCTTCCCCGACTTCCATACCGATGCAGAAGGCAACATCGAGTTCTCCTTCACCCTGCCCGAAGCCCTTACCCGATGGAAATTCCAGGCGCTGGCCCATACAAAAGAGCTTGCATTCGGATACAGCACAAAGGACATCGTGACGCAGAAGGAGCTGATGGTGCAGCCCAACGTGCCCCGCTTCCTGCGCGAAGGCGACCACATGGAGCTCAGCACCAAGGTCGTGAATATGACCGATAAAGAGATCACCGGCACGGTACACCTCGAGCTGTTCGATGCGGCCACCATGAAACCAGTGGACGGCTGGTTCCAGAACATGACGGCCAACCAGTACTTTACGGTAGAAGCAGGGAAGAGCGTTCCTGCCCTGTTTACAGTGCAGATACCCTACCAGTACAACAGTGCCATCGTGTACCGGTTTACTGCCAGCGCTGCATCAGGCAAAGACACGGTGAGCGATGGCGAAGAAGCCTTGATCCCGGTGCTGAAAAACAGCATGCTCGTGACCGAAAGCGTGCCGCTGCCCATGCGCGGCAACACCGCCAAAAATTTCAGGTTCGACAAGCTGCTGCAATCGGGCAACAGCGAGACGCTGCAGCAGTACGCCCTCACCGTAGAATATACTTCCAACCCGGTCTGGTATGCCGTGCAGGCGCTCCCCTATCTGGCCGACTATCCGTACGAGTGTGCCGAGCAGACCTTCAACCGGTTTTACGCCAACGCGCTGGCCACCCGCATCGCCACCGCTTCTCCCCGCCTCAAAGCCATCTTTGATCAATGGCGTACAGCCGCATCCGGACAAGATTCTGCGGCCCTGCTCTCCAACCTGCAGAAAAACCAGGAACTGAAATCGGTACTGCTGGAAGAAACGCCCTGGGTGCTGCAGGCCAAAGGAGAAGAACAGCAGAAAAAGAACATAGCCGTGCTGTTTGATATGAACCGGATGAGCGCCGAGCTGCACGCCACACTCGTCAAACTCAAACAGTTCCAGCTGCCCAACGGCGGCTTTCCCTGGTTCCGCGGCGATCTCCGCGACGACCGTTATATCACACAGTATATCCTTACCGGCATCGGACACCTGAAAAAACTCGGCGCCTGGCCCAAACAGGACTCTGCCCTGCTCACCAATATTGTGCGGCCCGCCATCCAGTACCTCGACAAACGGATCAAAGAAGATTATGACCGGATCCTCAAAGCCAAAAGCAAAGTCGCTGGCAGCGA
Organism: Chitinophagaceae bacterium; assembly: GCA_965200945.1. Lineage (GTDB taxonomy): Bacteria > Bacteroidota > Bacteroidia > Chitinophagales > Chitinophagaceae > JADCRZ01. The sequence goes on along the minus strand of OZ241749.1, from coordinate 4,676,938 downwards.
GGGTTTGTCTTCCCTCAGCATTCAATATCTGTATACCCGCAGCTTCTTCCCCGACTATGGCATCCCGGGTGAATCGTTCACAGCCGTGAACTATTTCCGCAAACAATCGCAGCAGGGCTGGCTGCAGCAAAGCCGCTATATGCAGGGCATGATCGCGCTTTCGCTGTACAGGACCGGTGATATCAAGACTGCGCAGGACATCATAAAATCGCTGCAGCAGAACGCCATTACGAATGAGGAAACCGGCATGTACTGGAAAGAAGTAAGATCAGGTTACTACTGGTACCAGGCACCGGTGGAAACACAGAGCCTCCTGATAGAAGCTTTTTCCGAGATCAGTAAGAACGAGCAGATAATCACCGATCTCACCACCTGGCTTCTCAAACAAAAACAAACGCGGAACTGGAACACTACGAAGGCAACTGCAGACGCCTGCTACGCGCTGCTGATCGGCTCCCCGGCACAAAACGGGGCAGCGCTGGCTGCCCTGAACAACGAACCGGTGGTGGAGATCAGGCTGGGTGATAAATCCGTTAAAAGCACCGACCAGCCGCAACAGGCGGGCACAGGCTATTTCAAAAAGACGTTTGACGGGCCGTTTGTCAGCCCTTCGATGGGTGATATTTCTGTAAAGATCCAGCAGGGCAGCACCAAACCGATGCCCTCCTGGGGCGCCGTGTACTGGCAGTATTTCGAAAACCTCGACCAGATCGCCTCTTCCGCTACGGCGCTGCAGCTGAATAAAAAGCTGTTCATCGAATCCAATTCAGACCGGGGTCCCGTTTTGCAGCCGGTCGCTGACGGAACGGTGCTGCACCCCGGTACCAAAATGAAGGTCCGCATCGAGCTGCGGGTCGACCGCGACATGGAATACGTGCACATGAAAGACATGCGCGCCAGCTGCATGGAACCGGTGAACGTACTGAGTTCGTACAAATGGCAGGGCGGGCTCGGCTATTACGAAAGCACCCGCGATGCCAGCACGAACTTCTTCTTCAGCTGGCTGCCAAAAGGCACCTATGTATTCGAGTATCCGCTGTTTGTTACCCACACGGGTAATTTCAGCAATGGCATTACCAGCATCCAGTGCATGTACGCGCCGGAGTTTACGAGCCATAGTGAGGGGGTACGGGTGAGGGTGGAGCAATAAGACCGGCTTTCATAAATGGCGTGCCGCGGGACGGATGTGTATTACAGCTTATATACACCCGTGACACGTTGTGGTTTGTCGCTTTCGCGGGGCGGGTGGCTTCTATTAGAATAATCAGCAGGCGTGTCACGGGTGCAGCAGGATGCTAAAACCTCAACACCTCGTGGCACGCCTTTCAAGCGCATCGCTTCTATCCTCCGCTTATCTTTGACCCATGCACATCCAAAACCTGATCATCGGCCAAGGCCTTAGCGGCACCTTTCTTTGTGATGCGTTGCAGAAAGCCGGACAATCATGCTTTGTGGTTGATGAGCCTCGTCCCTTTACCGCCTCCCGGGTCGCCTCCGGCATCATCAACCCGGTCACCGGCCGGCGGCTGGTAAAAACCTGGATGATCGATGAGCTGCTGCCTTTTGCAAGGACAGCTTATGAAGCGTTGAATGAAGAGCTGCAGATCCAGTGTATCCAGCAAAAAGGGGTGATCGATTTTTTTCCGTCCGCCCAGATGCGGCTGGCTTTCCTCGACCGCTTCGAGCAAGACACACAATACCTTTCTCTTCAAAAAGATACCACCGACTGGAGCCTTTACCTTCACTTCGATTTCGATTACGGTATCTTCCAACCCTGCTACCTCATCGATGTGCAGGCCCTCCTGGATGCCTACCGGACAAAGCTTTCCGGACAGAACCGGCTCCTCGAATCCCCCTTCGACATTGATCAGCTGATCGTACAAGCCGCCCAGGTCCGGTACCAGCACATCACCGCCGACCGCATCATTTTCTGTGATGGCAACGCCGGCGCCGCCAATCCCTATTTCAAAAACCTTCCCTTCGCCCCCAACAAAGGCGAAGCCCTGATCGTCGACATCCCCGGTCTCCCTTCCACCCACATCCTCAAAAAAGGCCTCAGCCTGGTTCCCTGGAAAGAAGGTCTCTTCTGGGCAGGCTCCTCCTACGAATGGCAGTTCGATCACGACCAGCCTACCGGAGTATTCCGGGAAAAAACGATCGCCCAGCTGAATGCCTTTCTGAAAGTTCCCTACACCATTACCGACCACCTTGCTTCCGTACGCCCCGCCACCCTTGAACGCCGGCCCTTTGTAGGTTTCCATCCCCTGCACCCGGCCATCGGCATCTTCAACGGCATGGGCACCAAAGGCTGCTCCCTTGCGCCCTATTTCGCCAGTCAGTTCGCCCGCCACCTCGCCTACGCCGAACCCCTGTCTGCCGATGCTGATGTGCAACGGTTCCGAAGGGTCTTGAGCAGATAGCCCGAACCTGGATTTTTTGAATCTGACGGATTCACCTGAAGCTGTGAGATTAAAGGCATCGTTCATCTGGTGCCTGGTTCAGACAATGCCCAAGCATCCTGCCAGTGCGGCCTGAACCCACCCCTGCTCCTCCGGCGGAGGGGATCGTGCATGGTGCATTCTCTTTTCCAGACCAGCTTTCCAATCCCGGGAAACTTCTGCATGCCATGCCAACCCCGTCCTTCCTCACTATCAACCCTTTACACTTCCGGCATTCCGGTTGAATCTATATCGGCACAACACACAAACACACAAAAAGAAAAAATATCATGAAAAAGCTCCTCACCCTCGCCGTTATCCTCCTCGCTGGTTTCACTGCCGCCAACGCCCAGTCTGCTTCCACCGCCAGCCAGACCGTTACCCTGAACCTCGCCAACGCCATCGACATCTCCATCACCTCTGCCACCGGTACTTCCTTCACCTTCGATGATGTTACCAAGTACGGCAGCGGCCTTACCAACTCGAACGCCTCCACCTTCCAGGTAAAATCGAACCGCCCCTGGGCTGTAACCGTGAAAGCAGCTGCTGCCAACTTCTCTGGTCCTGCCACTCCAGCTACCCAGATGCCTGCTTCCGTACTGGGTGTTAAACTGAACAGCGGTTCTTCTTTCAGTGCACTGTCTACTACTGCCGCATCGCTCACAAGTGGCGCAAGAGGCACCAACTCTTTCAACGTTGACTACAATGCAACCCCTGGCTACGCTTACGATGCAGGTACTTACACACTCTCTGTAGTTTACACCGCTACCCAGCAATAATCTTTTCTCTACTAAAGATCTGGCCATCAATAGTAATTTATATTCACGCAGAAAGCCCGCAACTGAAAAGTGCGGGCTTTCTGCTCTTTGTGCTTTTGTATAATATCAACTCGCTGATAAGATATATGATCCATCAGAGCGAAGAAAACCTTTTCACTGAAACAGGTCCATCCTCTCTCTGCGTGCCACAGGTACGCAGAGAGAGGATGCATCTTGTCAGGAGGTTGGCCCAAATCATGGTTCACACAAAAGCGACTCGGCAAACAGTCATCCACCGCTCAGGCGAATCACTCAATCAGGCTACTTCCCGGTTCAGACAACAAACAAAAAAGCCACCCTGCTTGCGCGGGATGGCTTTCTATTTACGTTGGAAAAAATTGATTAATCGAATTTCAGGTCCAGACCGAGGCCTCTCAGTTCATGTACGAGTACATTGAACGATTCGGGGATACCGGCCCTAGGGATGTTGTCGCCCTTTACGATCGCTTCGTATGTTTTCGCACGGCCGATGATGTCATCAGACTTGAGCGTCAACAGCTCCTGCAGAATGTTGGAGGCGCCATAGGCTTCAAGAGCCCATACTTCCATTTCACCGAAACGCTGTCCGCCGAACTGTGCCTTACCACCCAGCGGCTGCTGTGTAATGAGACTGTACGGTCCGATAGAACGGGCGTGCATCTTGTCATCCACCATGTGATGGAGCTTGATGATGTAGATGATACCCACGGTGGCTTTCTGGTCGAAGCGGTCGCCGGTTTCACCATCGTACAGGTAGGTATGGCCAAAGCTTGGCAGACCTGCCTGCGAGATATGACCTGCGATCTCTTCCACGGAAGCTCCGTCGAAGATCGGCGTCGCGAACTTCATGCCCAGCTTTTCTCCGGCCCAGCCCAGTACGGTTTCGTAGATCTGGCCCAGGTTCATACGGGAAGGTACACCCAGCGGGTTCAGCACAATGTCGACCGGTGTTCCGTCTTCCAGGAACGGCATGTCTTCGGCACGAACGATCTTGGCTACGATCCCCTTGTTACCGTGGCGGCCCGCCATCTTATCACCCACTTTCAGCTTACGTTTCACCGCCAGGTAAACCTTGGCCAGTTTCAGTACGCCGGCAGGCAGTTCATCACCGATGGAGATGTTGAACTTTTCCCTTTTGTAGCGGCCCAGCTCTTCATTGTATTTGATGCTGTAGTTGTGCAGCAGGGTATTGATCAGGTCGTCGGTCCTGGCGTCGCTCGTCCAGCCCAGCGGGTTCACGTTCAGGTAGTCAATGCTGGTCAGGTTCTTGGCAGTGAACTTGGCGCCTTTGCCGATCATCACTTCGCCAAAGTTGTTGTTCACACCGGAAGAAGTAAAGTCTTTCAGCAGCACCTGCAGCTTGCTCAGCAGCAGTTCCTTCAATTCCTGTTCGTTCTTTTCGTGAACTTTTTCCAGCTTGTCGATCGCTGCTTTCTCTCTTACCTTACCGTTCTTGTCTTTCTTGGCGCGCTGGAACAGTTTCTTGTCGATCACCACACCTTCCACCCCGTTCGGAGCTTTCAGCGAAGCGTCTTTGGCATCACCGGCCTTGTCGCCGAAGATGGCTCTCAGGAGCTTTTCTTCCGGAGTCGGATCGCTTTCGCCTTTGGGCGTGATCTTGCCGATCAGGATATCGCCTTCCTTGATATGGGCGCCGATGCGGATGATACCGTTTTCATCGAGGTCCTTGGTGGCTTCTTCCGATACGTTGGGGATGTCCGGGGTCAGCTCTTCTTCACCTAGTTTGGTATCGCGGACTTCCAGTTCGTATTCGGAGATGTGGATGGAGGTGAAGAGGTCTTCACGCACCACTTTCTCGCTGATCACGATGGCATCCTCGAAGTTGTAACCCTTCCATGGCATGAAAGCCACTTTCAGGTTGCGGCCGAGGGCCAGCTCACCGGCCTGTACAGCGTATCCTTCGGTCAGGAAGTCGCCTTCTTTTACCTGCTGGCCTTTTTTTACGGCCGGCTTCAGGTTGATGGAAGTTTCCTGGTTTGTTTTTATGAACTTGGTGAGCCTGTATACGATCATGTCGTCTTCAAAGCTGACCAGTTTCTGTGTTTCATTTCTGTTGTACCGTACGTGAATCTCGTTGGCGTCTACGAATTCGATCACGCCGTCGCCTTCCGAGTGGATCTGGATGCGCGCGTCGCGGGCGGCCTTGCCTTCCAGACCGGTACCCACGATGGGAGATTCCGGACGGATCAGCGGAACGGCCTGGCGCTGCATGTTCGAACCCATCAGGGCACGGTTGGCATCATCATGCTCTAGGAAGGGGATCAGGGAAGCCGACAGACCAACGATCTGGTTGGGCGCCACGTCCATGTATTCCACTTCTGTTTTTTCGAGAATCGGGAAGTCGCCTGTCTGGCGGGAGACGATCTTGTCTTCCACGAAGTGACCTTTGTCGTCGAGTGAAGAGTTCGCCTGCGCGATCTTGGCAGTGTCTTCTTCTTCCGCGCTGAGGTAGGTCAGCTTTTTCAGTTCCACCTTTCCGTCGCTTACCTTGCGATAGGGCGTTTCGATAAAGCCCATTTCGTTGATCTTGGCGTGCACGCAGAGGGTGGAGATCAGACCGATATTTGGTCCTTCCGGTGTTTCGATGGTACACAGCCTTCCATAGTGGGAGTAGTGTACGTCACGAACTTCGAAGCCGGCTCTTTCCCTGCTCAGGCCTCCGGGTCCGAGGGCGGAGATACGGCGCTTGTGCGTGATTTCCGACAGCGGGTTGGTCTGGTCGAGGAACTGGGAGAGCTGCGAGGTTCCGAAAAAAGAGTTGATGACGGATGACAGCGTTCTGGCGTTGATCAGGTCAACGGGGGTGAACACTTCATTGTCGCGTACGTTCATGCGTTCGCGGATGGTACGGGCCATACGGGCCAGCCCCACGCCGAACTGGGCGTACAGCTGCTCGCCTACGGTACGTACGCGCCTGTTGCTCAGGTGGTCGATGTCATCGATCTCGGATTTACCGTTGGTGAGAAGCACCAGGTACTTGATGATCGCGATGATGTCTTCCTTCGTCAGTACTTTATGGTCGAGCGGATAGTTGAGGTTGAGTTTGCGGTTGATCTTGTACCGGCCCACTTCGCCAAGGTCGTAACGCTTGTCGCTGAAGAACAGCTTGTCGATGATACCCCTTGCGGTTTCATCATCGGGAGCGTCGGCGCCGCGGAGCTGGCGGTAGATGTGCTGAACGGCTTCCAGCTCGGAGTTGGAAGTATCCTTGTTCAGGGTGTTGTAGATGATGGAGTAGTCGCCGCTGAGTTCTTCCTTTTGGATGAACACGCTTTTGGCGTCCATTTCGGTGATCAGCTCGATGGCTTCGTCGTCGAGGATGGTATCGCGTTCCAGTACCACTTCGTTGCGTTCGATCGATACCACTTCGCCGGTGTCCTCATCCACAAAATCTTCCACCCAGGTGCGGAGTACACGGGCGGCGAGTTTCTTGCCGAGAAAAGCCTGCAGGTCCTTTTTGTTGGACTTTACTTCATGGGCCATGCCGAACAGCTCCAGGATGTCTTTGTCGGTTTCGTAGCCGATGGAACGGAGGAGGGTCGTTACGGGGAACTTTTTCTTGCGGTCTATATACGCAAACATCACGTTGTTGATGTCTGTCGCAAATTCCATCCAGGCGCCTTTGAACGGGATCACCCTGGCAGAGTAGATCTTGGTTCCGTTGGGGTGGATGGACTGGCCGAAGAATACGCCCGGCGAACGGTGCAGCTGGGATACCACTACGCGCTCGGCCCCGTTGATCACGAAAGTACCGCGGGGTGTCATGTAAGGGATATTACCCAGGAACACATCCTGAATAATGGTCTGAAAGTCAACATGCTCTTCGTCGTTACAACTGAGGCGCAGTTTCGCTTTCAGGGGAACGGCATAGGTAAGTCCGCGCTCCATACACTCTTCGATGGTGTAACGGGGCGGATCGATGAAGTAGTCGAGGAACTCCAGCATGAAGATGTTGCGGGTGTCGGTGATCGGGAAGTTTTCCTTGAACACGCGGAACAGCCCTTCATTGTTTCTCTTGTCCGGAGTGGTTTCTAATTGAAAGAATTCTTTGAAAGATTGGATTTGGACTTCGAGTAGATCAGGAGCAGGGGCCAAATTTTTAATTTTGCCGAAGCTGATCCTGGTTTGGAGATTTGTTAAAGACATATTTGATTTAAGCCTGTTTTTATTATTGAATCGTCTGACCAACTTGGTAACGGCGCCGGATGCGGCAGCATCCCTGTCTGAAGGCAAACCAAAAGTGTTGATTTGCGAATTGCCAATTACCCTAAATTATAATGGAGTGCAAAGGTATACAAAGAAGGCACATCAATAAAACTTATTTTTAATAAAAAAAAATTAAATCATATCACTTTTTCACCTTGTAGCCGATTGTTTTACCCACACCCGTAAAAATGGTTTTCCAGGTCAGGTTGAAGAATGATTTATGCGTATCCCGCTGAAAAAAAGCCGGCTCCATCCTCACCTCTTTGCCCGGCTTGGGGTTGTCCTTTTTCAGTACAAATGTATTGGCAATGAAACTCAGCAGACCCCGTTTTTTCACGGTATCTCCTGATTCTTTCAACGCTGTAACATTCAGATCATTGTATAAAAATTTCACCGTTCCGGAAGCGCTGGAGTTGTTACCTTTTATGGAGGCTTCCAGGCTTTTGATGTCCGCCCTGTTGATCTGAAGCAGTCCAAGCGGTATTGTGATAGCATTGAGGTCGGCTCCGTTCATGGGGCCCAGGTTCACTTTAACCTCAAAATTGCCCCTGGCGGCATTGCGCAGATCAAATTTGAACGCTGCCCGCAGCGTTCCTTTGTTCATGAACAGGGTACTGGCATCCATCCTGCAAAATCCATCCTGTCTTATCTTTTCCGGGATATTGGTCAGGTTCTGCACGGTTCCCCGCAGATTACTGAACAGAACAGTTCCCGGTTTGCCGGTTTTGGGATTTACTTCACGGTACGAAAGGTTGATCCGCCGGAGTTGGATGGTATCGATCCCGAGCTGCAGCGACGATTTCATCAGCAGCTGGTGCGGATATTTTCCCAGCTTGCTTTCGGTGTCCATGGGGTAGGTCCGGTCTTTCACGATGGACACCGCCCCGTCTTCCATCCTGACTTTACTGATCAGCAGCGATTCATCCGACATGCTTGCCCACCAGTCGATGTCTGATAAGAAGATCTTTTTTATAAGAACATCATAATAGTCTTTCGCCACTTTTACCCTTTTATAAAAATCCCTGACCGGGATCCTGGCTTTGAACTGCAGGCTGTCGAGCTCGATCTCTTTGTGATGCGTCCGGATCTTGATGGAAGGAATCCGGAGCCGGTACAGGCTGTCGGCCGTCTTCTGGGTGTAATTGTTCAGGCTGACCAGTCCGGTACGGGAAAAAAAGAACCGGCTGTGATCGTATTGGGTAGAGGAATCGATCAGGATATCCGCAAAGAACAGTTTCATATTTTCCAGCCGGGTCTCCCGGTTTTGCCTGTCGCCGTTGATATATTGAAGATCCACGTTGTTGAGCAGGATGGTATCTACCTTGATCCGGCTGATGTCTTTTTTGATCAGCTCATATACCGTTTTGGAAGAATCATCGCCCTTTACATTATAGGACTGTTTCCGGTGCAGCACCTTGATTACAGGGTGATCGATGAAGAGGCGGCCCAGGTCGATGGTTTTGCTGGCAGCAAAGGAGGAAGGTGTCAGTTCATTGATGGCCAGTTGATGCACAGTGACATCGAACAGGTCGTTGGGCGCCCGTTCTTCCTTTACCATCTGCCGGTAAACGGCAGAATCTGCATACAGGTGAATATTTACCAGCGTGATCTTTGAATCCGCCACATTGGTCTCCAGGGTGTCGATGGAACAATGGTAAAGTCCGCCCGACCCTTCCGTGACCAGGTTACTGAGTTTCTCCTTGAAAAAAGGCTCCAGTTCTTTGAGCTTCGAATTGCGCAGGTAAAGATAGGCGCCCAGGGCAAGGGCTACCAGAACAGCCAGGGTTATGAGGAGGGTTTTTCTCATGATGCCGGTTTGCATCACCACAAGATAATAAGGATTGGAAATAAAAAAAGCCGGAGTTATTCACTCCGGCTCTGGAAAATCAGCTTATAGCTTACTGAACTTCTACTTCAGCACCAGCTTCTGTGAGCTTGGCTTTCAGTTCTTCAGACTCTGCTTTTGTAACGCCTTCCTTGATGGGCTTGGGAGCGCCATCAACCAGTTCCTTGGCTTCTTTCAGACCAAGACCGGTCAGGTCTTTTACAATTTTAACGACGTTCAGCTTGTTGGGCCCGGCTGCTTTCAGAACTACGTTGAAAGCGGTTTTTTCAGCGGCTACAGGTGCTGCGGCGGCGGCTGAAGGACCGGCTACTGCGGCGGCGGCTGCAGCTGGCTCGATACCGTATTCGTCTTTCAGAATTTTTGCCAACTCGTTTACTTCTTTAACAGTCAGGTTCACCAACTGCTCTGCGAATGATTTAAGATCTGCCATGTTTGTGAATTTTTACCGCCTTCACTGCTTCACCGCTCCGGCGGAAGTTTAAAAAAATTTGCCTTTGATTGTCCCCCAGGCCTGGGATATAGAATTGTCGGAACGGGACCGGCCTATACGGCAGCGGGCTCGCCTCTTTCTTCCAGTGCTTTGATGATACCTGCCAGTTTGCTGCCAGCGTTGAGGCCGCTGATAACGTTCTTGGCTGGCGACTGAAGCAGGCCGATGATCTCACCGATGAGGTCGTTCTTGCTTTTCAGTGCTTTCAGCGTATCGAGCTGATCATCTCCTGCGTATACATCGCCGTCGATGAAAGCTGCTTTCAGCTGTGGTCTTTCGGTTTTGCTGCTGTCACGGAAATCAGAAAGGATCATTGCAGGTTCTTTCGGATTTTCGCTGAACAGAAGGGCGGTTACGCCGTTCAGGGATTCGAATACACCGTTGAAACGCTGTTCGTCGATGGTCTCGAGCGCCTTTTTGATCAGGGTATTCTTGGCCACCTTCATTTCCACCTGTTTGTTGAAGCAGATACCACGTAACTTGTTGATCTGCTCAACCGTCAGGGATTCGGTGTTGGTTATATAGAAATTGTTGTATTGAGAGAATTTGCCTTTCAGCGCCTCAATAATCTCGTTTTTTTGATCTTTTGTCATATCACTCTTTTTGAGCCGTTACTGCAGGGCAGAACAGCATTCCTTGTAATATTGATTAAACTGCGAAGCCTTTGGTGTCGATGGCAATACCGGGGCTCATGGAGCTGGCCATGCTGATACCGCGGAGGTAAGCACCTTTTGCGGAAGAAGGTTTCAGCTTGATGATGGCGTTGATGAATTCCTGGCTGTTTTCTGTGAGCTTGTCGGGGTTGAAGCTTACGCGGCCGACAGAAGCGTGGATGATACCGGCTTTGTCTACCTTGAAAGCGATCTTACCGCCTTTTACATCGTTCACGGCATTGGTGATGTCGTTGGTAACGGTGCCGGTCTTCGGGTTCGGCATCAGGTTACGGGGCCCCAAGATCTTACCCAGACGGCCTATCCTCGGCATCACGGAAGGAGTGGCAACGATCACGTCCACATCTGTCCAGCCACCTTCGATCTTCTGGATGAATTCGTCCAGACCAACGAAATCGGCGCCGGCGGCTTTTGCTTCGGCTTCTTTGTCGGGTGTGCAAAGTACCAGCACTCTTTTAGTTTTACCGGTGCCATGGGGCAGGTTCACGGTTCCGCGGATTGCCTGGTCTGCTTTTTTGGGATCAACGCCCAAACGGATATGAATATCAACGGAAGCGTCGAATTTGCATGCGTTCACTTCCTTTACGAGAGAGGATGCATCCCGGAGGGTGTACATCTTGTTGGTATCGACCTTTTTATTGATGTCTTTTCTCTTTTTTGTAATAGCCATTGCTCAAAATTTAAATGACAATAGATTTAGTTTTCCCAAGGGGCTTTTCCTTCAACAGTAAGACCCATGCTGCGGGCGGTACCGGCAACCATGCGCATGGCGCTTTCCGGGGTGAAGCAGTTGAGGTCAGGCATTTTATCCTTTGCAATTACTTCTACCTGTGCCCAGGTCACTTTACCGACTTTGGCACGGTTTGGCTCTTTTGAGCCGCTTTGAATTTTTGCAGCATCCAGCAGCTGAACGGCAGCGGGAGGGGTTTTGATGATGAAATCAAAACTTTTGTCATTGTAAACTGTGATGAGAACGGGGAGAACTTTTCCGATTTTATCCTGGGTCCTTGCATTGAACTGTTTGCAGAACTCCATGATGTTGACACCTTTAGAACCAAGTGCTGGACCGATGGGGGGCGCGGGATTCGCCTGGCCGCCTTTCACCTGGAGCTTTACGTAAGCTGTGATCTCTTTTGCCATTAATGTAAATTTTTGGTATTAGCGTCCCCGGAAATAGTATCCGGAGACTCCCAAATCCGATTCAAGTAAAGAACTTTTTCTTTGGGGTTGCAAAACTACGTGCAAATCTCCGATAATGCAAAAGGTTTTTTAGAGTCAATTTGGTTCTCAGTCCCGGGTGTGCCCGGTTTTAATCCTTCCCTGTTCAAAACCTAGGCATGCTGTTTTTACCCTGTTGCACACAATCTCACTTTAATCATCTTCGCCAGGAGCAAACACGTATCTGCACCCACAAATTCTTGTTGCGCCTGAGCGGAGATCTAAGCGGGGGATCAATCTTTCCTTTGTTCGATCCGTATGGTGCAGCACGCTTCTCCGCTCAGATCCCCGCTGCAGGCGCGCAGCACCCTGTGGATTCAGGCATGCGGCCGCGCCCGCGCGAGGATGAGCAAAAATAGGCCTATGTGCAACTTTATTCTACACAAACCCTTTCACAAATCGGTATACATTAAAATCTCCTTTTTCCATTTCCCTCCTGATCTTTTCCAGGAGATCCGCCCTCGCGATCCCTTTCATTCTCGCCTGCTGGATCAGCTGGTAAGCTTTCTCCGCCAACAGCCATTGCCTTTTATTCGCATCCCCCTGCCGGTGAGCCGCAATCCTTTCAAAAAGCTCAGCCGTACCCTGCTTCGCCGTAGCCACGGTTTTTAGCACCGGCGTATCCTGATGCCGGCTGTTGAATGGCGGCGACAGCATCGCCCGCAGGTTCCTGACAAATAAATCGGCTTCAGGCCGGTCGGCCTTGTTCACAACAAAAATATCCGCGATCTCCATCAGTCCCGCCTTCATAGCCTGCACCTCGTCGCCCGCCTCCGGCACCAGCACCACCACCGTGGTATCCGCCAGTCCGGCGATCTCGATCTCCGACTGCCCTACCCCTACCGTTTCCACGATCACGTAATCGAAGCGGGCAGCTTTCAGCACATCGGTAATCTCGATGATCCGGGGATGGAGACCGCCCAGCGAGCCGCGGGTGGCCAGTGAACGGATGAACACACGCGGATGATTGTACCAGTCGCTCATCCGGATGCGGTCGCCCAGCAGGGCACCCAGATTGAAAGGGGAAGAAGGATCGACGCACAGCACCGCCACGCTGAAGCCGCAGCCCACCAGCTCCCCGATCAGTGCATCTGTCAGCGTGCTTTTTCCGGCTCCCGGCGGACCCGTAACGCCAATCACCGGCACCGGCGGAAGGGAAAGGCTTTCCAGAAAAGACTGATATCCTTCCACTTCGTTCTCGACCAGCGAGATCACCCGGGCAACAGCCCGGAAATTTCCGGCATCCAGCTGCTGATATGTCTCTTTCCAGTGATCCATTCAGCGGTTCCCGACCCGGCAGGCGGTGTGGATCAGATGGTTGAAAGAAAACGGTGCATGCGGAAGCGGTTTGGCGGGAAGAGACAGGAATATAAAAAGAGTGTTTATCTTGGCGGGCATTAGGTTTCCCTTTCACCAAAATTAAGGCTTAAACCATTCGACATGATCACCGATGCAAATCTTAGTTTCAGGCGCAGGGCCCCGGTTCCGGAAGCAAAATTTTCCATCCTGATCCCTACCTGGAACAACCTTCCCTACCTCAAACTCTGCATCGGCAGCATTCGGAAAAACTCTCAGTTCCGCCACCAGATCATCGTACATATAAACGAGGGCAACGACGGCACCCGCCAGTGGATCGAGGAACAGCCCGACATCGACTACTCTGTCAGCGACCACAACATCGGCGTCTGCTACGCCCTCAACAGCTGCCGCTCCCTTGCCACCGCAACATACATACTCTACCTCAACGACGACATGTACGTGTGCCCCGGTTGGGATACGGAGCTGGTAAACGAAGTGGAAAAGATCGGCCATCCTTATTTCTTTATCTCTTCCACCGCCATCGAACCGAAAGTACAGAGCAACTGCTCGATCGCCGGAAATTATGGACGCGACATCCAATCCTTTGAGGAAGGAAAGCTGCTACAGGAATTTGCTTCCCTGCCCATGCGCGACTGGCAGGGCGCTACCTGGCCCCCCAACCTGGTGCACAAAGACATCTGGGACCTGGCCGGCGGCTACAGCATCGAGTTTTCGCCCGGCATGTATTCAGACCCTGATTTTTCGATGAAACTATGGCAGCTGGGCATCAGGATATTCAAGGGGATCGAGGCCAGCAGGGTTTATCATTTCGGGCGTATCTCTACCAAACGGCTGCAGAAAAGCAAGGGCTACTACATTTTCGTGGCCAAGTGGGCGGTGACGCAGAACAGCTTTTCCAAATACTACCTGCGCCGCGGCCAGCTGTATGACGGGCCGCTCCCCGAACCAAAAGACTTTTTCGGATTGAAAGCAAAGAACAGGTTCAAACAGCTCAAAGCAGCGCTTTACCGCTGACCAACGGCGCCCGGAACCGGCTCAAACTTCTCCTGCTCTCCACGCGCCAGCTTGCGTATCTCCACCACCTTGCTTGCGAAACTCTTTTTCATGTGCCGGAACAGCACCCGCTGGTGCGCGAGCAGAAAGAAGAAAAGCGGCCATACGAAATGGCCCCTTTTTTTGCGCTCGAACAGCCGGAACAGCTTCTCGTAAAATGGCTTATCCTCCTTTTTCTGGATGCGCGCCAGCAGCGCGATCCACGCCAGTTTTTTGAGCAGCGCCTCGTAGCGCCTGTTCAAGGTGCGCGACGGCAACCGCTTCGGCATCACGATCTGCGTCACGTTCTTTGTATGCTGCCGGTACAGCGCCAGCGGCTCATCCACATAAACGATTCCCTCCAGCATGGTAGCATGAATGGCGAGCCATTCATCATGAAAAGCTTCCAGCGGCAGGGGCAACGCGTGCGGCAATACCTCTTTCTTCAGCATCAGGGCATGCCCCGACACCACATTCGAAAACAGGAACCCGCGGGCATCGCGGCCGGTATACATGTTCTTTATGTCAGACACCCTTTTGCCCAGCGACTGCCCGTTCTCGTCGATCAGCTCGCTGTCGCAATATGCCATCGAATACCCGTCGATGTGCCGGTACAGCTTCTCGGCCTTTTCCGGGAGCCAGATATCGTCCTGGTCGCACAGGGCAATAAAATCTCCTTTTGCCAGCAGCATGCCGCGCTCGAAATTTTTGATGAATCCGACGTTGTCAGCATGAAGAAAGAGGCGGAAACGGGAATCGGATGCAAATTGTTTGAGGATCTCTTTTGTGCGGTCGGTGGACGCATCATCCGTAACGACGATCTCCAGGTTGGGATAGGTTTGTTCGAGCAGCGACGCTATCTGCGTTTCAAGAAACTGCTCTCCGTTGAAGGTGGAAAGAACGATTGAAATAAGCGGAAGATCCATGCACTTGTTTTGGTTGTGGTACTGGGGCGGGAAGACCTGACAGCCTGTTTACCGGAATCTCATTGCTGAAAGAGATGTGCCGCCCCCTTTTTAGTTGGGCCCGGCAATAATAAGAAGACAAAAACTGTGCGACACAAGAAAGACCGCCCTCATCACCCGCGCGGTACAGCAGACCGTTTATCGAGCTCGTCCTTCACGCTTCTCCAGCTTACTTCCTCGATGCAATGACAGGGCGCTTTCATTTTTTTGCAATCCGAGCACTTACGGTCCACCACAAACACCCGGGCTTTCGGGCCTACCGGTTTCCATCTTCCGGGATGAATGGAATGCAGGGGAGAATAGATCCCAAGCGCGTCCTTGCCGAGAGCGGCGGCCAGGTGGATGGGCCCGGTGCTGCAGGCGATCAGTCCGTTGCAGCGATCTATAAATGTGATCAGTTCGGGCAGGGTCAGTTGCCCGGCCAGGTCATGCACCAGGGGGCCCGCTTCCTGAAACAGGAGGTCCATGCTTTCTTTTTCCTCCTTTGTACCGGTGATAAAGATCCGGTAAACATCCGGGTTGAGCGCACGGATCAGCGCAATGAAATTGGGCAGCCCCCATTCCCGCGCGCTGCCCCTCGACCGGGGATGCAGGATGAGGTTGTACCGATCGGGTTTGATGAGTGCAGAAACCGCATCGGGCAGCGCCTGCGTTGGATGCAGCCCATACCAGTGGCCCAGCGTTTCGAGCGAAAAATCTTCCTGTATACCAAGGGGGCCAAGCAGCTTCAGGTTCAGCTGCGATTCGTGCAGGGGAGAGTTTTTCCGGCTCAGCCTTACCAGCCGGTTGCAGGTGGTCCAGTGAAACAGGCGGTTGGTAGTGCCGATCCGTTCCGGTATACCCACTTCCTTTGCCCGCATGGCCACCTGCCGGTTGGGAAGCACATGAATGATGCAATCGGGCAGCTCGCCAGCCATCTGCACAGGCTTCTGCAGAAAATCGTGCAGCTCGATAAACTCGTCGATCCATTCGCAGCAGCCGGCCACCGAACGCGTATATTCCCTCCCCAGCAACGCGACCCGCACGCCGGGGAAACGGTCTTTCAGCACTTTGGCCACCGGCAGGCTAAGCACCACATCGCCGATGCTGTCTGTGCGGCTTACAATGATATTACGGGGAACTGACTTCAAGCGGAAGCAAATTTAATGATCCGGGACTATCTGCCGAATCATTTTTGCAACCCCTGCTAAACCGCCGGGCACTCTGTTTGTTAGGAGTAGGTATTAATCACAAAAGAGTAGATTGCAAGCGAAAATTCAGATATGATAAATTTTGTTCCCATATTTCCGTTGGGCATTGTGGTGTACCCGGGTGAAGAGCTGAACCTGCATGTTTTTGAGCCCCGGTACAAACAGCTGATCGAAGAATGCGCCGGCAGCCAGAAACCGTTCGGGATCCCCTCTGTCATCAACAACCGGATGAGCGACCTTGGAACGCTGGTGACCATCAAAGAGGTGACCACGCGCTATGAGAGTGGAGAAATGGATATTGTAACGAAAGGTGAAAGGGTTTTCAGGGTGCTGGAGGTGATAAAAGAAATACCCGACAAACTATACAACGGCGCCATCGTGGAATATCCGGTCAACAACGAAGACGCGGGAAGAAAAATGCTGATGCAGAAAGTGGTGAACGCCGTACGCGAGCTGCACCGTTTTCTGAACGTGACAAAAGATTTCAAGAAGCCGGACGCGGAGCTGAACAGCTATGCCCTGGCCCACCATGCCGGCCTGTCGCTGCAGCAGGAATATGAGCTGCTCGGACTGATGCAGGAAGTACAGCGGCAGGAATACCTGAAACGCCACCTGGCCAAAGTGCTGCCTGTTCTTGCGGAGATGGAGACCCTGAAAGAAAAAGTAAAGCTCAACGGGCATTTCCGGAACCTGTCGGCCTCGGGTTTTGAGCTGTAACGTATCTTTCCACCTAAAACCCTCCGCTCTTGGTCTGTACCATTTGTTTTGATTTTGGCAACACCCGGCTCAAATACGCCATCTTCAAAGAAAGTACACTGGAATACGAATCGGCCCTTGATGATGATACCCTGGAATCGGTGCAGGCCGTGCTCGACCGGTTCAAGCCCGACAAGTCCATTCTGTCGTCGGTCATCCACCACAACGAAGCGATGGAGCCCCTGCTGGCCGCGCAGACGCAGTTCCACAAACTGTCGCACCTGACCCGGCTGCCTTTTACCACGCCTGTCGGAAAACCTGACACCATCGGGGCCGACCGGCTGGCCCTTGCCGCGGCGGCGGTCCGGTTCTCTCCTGGCCGCAACAACCTGGTGATCGCGCTGGGAACCTGTATCACCTACAATTTTATCAACAAATACAATCAATTCCTGGGTGGAGGCATCTCGCCGGGGATGGACATGCGTTTTAAATCGCTACAGACTTTCACGGCAAAACTGCCGTTAATAAAGGAAGACTGGAATTTTCCGCTGGTGGGCTATGATACGGCCACCAACATCCTGAGCGGGGTGATCGCCGGAATGGCTTACGAGATAGATGGGTTTATTGAGGCATATAACAAAAAATGGGGCAACTTTAACGTGTTTTTAACCGGAGGCAATTCCGCCCGGTTTGTCCCGCATCTTAAAAAACAGATATTTGCAGACCCGAACCTAATCTTTAAAGGCCTCTATTCAATCAGCGAACACAATAATGTATCCTAAATTTACCTTCTTTCTTTTACTCGTTTTCAGCGCGGTTTCCTTTCACTCATCGGCACAGGAGAATTCACCTTATTCGCGCTACGGCATGGGCGATCTTGTTCCCAACACCTCCATCATCAACAGGAGCATGGGTGGCGTGGCTGCGGCTTATGTGGATTATGACAAACGCTATGATGAACACGGCGTTCCCAAATCCCAAACGGTCAACTTCCTGAATCCGGCTTCTTACGCCAAAATGCGCATCACCTCTTTCGACCTGGGTTTTGAAGTAGACAGCCGCACCATCAACTCGGTTTCACAGGGAGAAAAGTTCAATTCCAAGAGTGCGATCCTCTCCTACCTGCAGCTCGGCCTTCCACTCAGCCGCAAACACGGGCTGGGCATGACCGTCGGTCTGCGCCCCGTGACCCGCGTGAACTATAAGATACAGAAAACTGAAAAACTGGCCGGGTTCGACAGCATCAGCCACCTCTATGAAGGGATCGGCGGTGCTTACCAGGTATATGCCGGCCTGGGCAAGACCTTCTTCAAAAACCTGTCGGTTGGTTTCAATACCGGGTACTTCTTCGGGACAAAGGATTACAGCACCCGCAATGTTTTTCTGCCTGATTCCACTGACAATATCTATTACAAGTCGAACTACGAGACCAAAGCCAGCTTTGGCGGACTTTTCTTTGACTTCGGCGCCCAGTACCAGGCACAGCTGAGCAAGAACGCCATCCTGCACCTTGGCGCCTATGGCACCCTGAAAAGAACTTTCAATTCCACCAAAGACAACCAGGTCGAGACCTTTGATTACGACGCGAACGGCGGCGTTTACCGGGTCGACAGCGTGTATACAAAGAACGGCGAGAAAGGAAAGCTCGTTTACCCTTCCACCGTGGGCGTGGGCTTCCTGTTTGAGAAAGTGGATAAATGGCAGATCGGAGCCGATTTCACTTCCACTGCCTGGAGCCAGTACCGCTATTTCGGGGAGAAAGATTCGGTCAGCAACAGCTGGCTGATCAAGATCGGCGGACAGGTTACGCCCAACCTCTACAGCACCACCAGCTACTGGAGCCGCGTGGCCTACCGCGCCGGCGTTTACTTCGGTCCCGACTATATTCATGTCAACGGCGAATTGCCCCAGTTCGGAGTTTCCGCCGGGCTCGGACTTCCCGTCAGGAAAAATCCGTACACCAACCAGTTCACGTTTATCAATATCGGCCTGGAGTATGGCAAAAGGGGCACCCGCGATAACCTGATCAATGAGAACCTGTTCAGGCTTTCGGCCGGCTTTACCCTGAGCGATCTCTGGTTCGTAAAACGCAAATACAATTAATCTTGACAGCAGGAAGGAACCATATAAGTAAAGCAGCCTGGATGATCATGTGGTGTTTTGTACTGCTCTCCTGCAAGAACGATCTCAACGAAGTGGCGGGACTGAACAAAAAGAACATCTCTGTGGAAACGGGTTATCAGATCCAGAGCTTCCTGAGCCAGGATGCGAAGGTGAAGGCCAAACTCGTCGCCCCGCTGATGCTTCGTTACCAGACGGATACCCCCTACGTTGAGTTTCCCCGGACACTGCATGTCGATTTTTACAACGATTCTACACGCATAGAAAGCAAAGTGGATGCACATTACGGTAAATACAAGGAAAGCGACCAGAAGGTTTTTCTGAAAGACAGCGTGGTGATCTCGAATATGAAAGGCGACACCGTGTGGTGCCGCGAGCTGTGGTGGGACCAGCAGCTGCAGCAGTTCTATACCGATAAGGCGGTACGGATCAGGCAGCCCGACAAATTTATCTATGGCAGGGGATTGAGGGCAGAACAAAGTATGAAATGGTTTAAACTCGACACGGTGAACGGTATCATGCAGGTGCCGAGGGAAACATTACAATAAATCCGACCTTTACGGTCGTTACAAACCTGAACCAGTTAAAAAACACACCATGCGGAAAATGCTCACACTCCTGATCGCCCTTACGGTATATGTTTCCGTGCATGCACAGGCACCTGCACCTGCAGAAAAAGGGTCGCAGTACGGCGCCACTGTTACGGCTGCCGGAGCCATCAGCCCGAACGACATTGAAAAGGAGACAAAGAACAGCCAGTTTACCGGAAAGATCAAAGGGAAAGTAACGGACGTATGTCTGAAAAAGGGATGCTGGATGAAGATCAAGCGCGACAACGGCGACAACATCATGGTCACTTTTAAAGACTATGGGTTCTTTATGCCTGCCAACATTGTAGACAAGGAAGTGGTAGTGGAAGGCACGGCGGAAGTAAAACCCATGTCGGTAAAAGACCAGAAACATTATGCGGCCGATGCCCACATGAGCAAGGAAGACATCGATAAAATCAAGGCTCCCAAAAAAGAAGTGCAGTTTGTAGCGGACGGCGTGCTAGTAATGTAAAAAATATTCGGCAGACTGTTGTTAATTTTGGTTTTACAACCACAACTGCCATATATTTGCGCCGTCCAAATATGTAACTAACCAAGTTGGCAAGATACTTGATTAAGCATATCTTGTTAACAATTAACTAGCAGCCGAAACATAAAAATTACTTATGAAAAGAATCAGCTTTTTAGCTATCCTCGCGATTGGCCTTGGCCTCGCATCCTGTGGAACTTCTGAATCATCCACCAGCGCAGCTGGAGATTCGTCCATGACAAACCAGACAGATACCTCTGCCCTCAGTACAACCACTGACCAATCGATGAACAGTACTTCAGACAGTTCAAAAACCATGTCAGATAGTACCATGACAAGGGATACCACCGGTACTAAAAGAGATACCACTCTTCCACGATAGAATTACCTGACTTGATATAAGTTTGTTAGAGCCACCTTTCACGGTGGCTTTTTTTGTGCCCTGACCGGTTCCTCCCGTCTTGCCCACTGTAGAATCATTGCAACAAACACCTGCCTGCCGGCTTTTTCACCAGCCCGTGTAAAGGGTGGCCGGATAGTTGAATACATACATAGTAAATCAAAAACGGTCAACCTAAAAGAAACAGTATGAAAAAACTTTTTTTGCTGGGGTTCGCAGCCATCTGCCTTGCTTCATGTAACAGTAATGCAGATACGAGCACAACAGAAGATTCAACTTCTACCATGTCAGGCGGAGATACCGTCAGTTCATCAAGCTCTGCAGGTTCTATGCAGGGAACGGGAACGGATACCGGTTATCATGGCGCAGGCATGGACAGTTCACGCATGAGCGGAACCGACACCACCAGAAGATAATCCAGGTTCAGATCAATGAACCTTTTATGCAGTGGTAAGAATGAGCCGTATCAAAGGTCCTTTCCTGCCACTGCATTCCTATTGGCACCTCACAAACACATCATCAATAAACTATCTTATATGAAAAAGCTTAGCTGCATCCTGCTTACTGCCTGTATCTTCATGGCCTGCAACAGCCCTGAACAAAACACTACAACCGGTAACACCCAGGACTCTACCACGATCATGTCTGATTCCACAGGAGGAATGAGGGGCGGCACACCGGGCTCCGGCACCCTCACCGATACTGCCAATCGCAAATCCGACACCCCGAATCACACCTCTAAGTAAGATAGAAAACAAGCAAAACCTGCGCAGCACTTGAGCTTCACTGAGGTGCTGCATCTATCTGTTCGAAGCCTGACGGCCAAGCTGCTCTCTTGTGGCATTATTTTTAATACATAGAAATGGCCCGGGTCAGGTTGCCCGGTCTTTATTTCCAAATTTAAAAACTATACACTATGCTATGGGAAGGCAGACGGCAAAGCGACAATGTAGATGACCGCAGGGGCATCTCAGGTGGAAGCGTACTGGCCGGCGGCGGTATTCTGGGCGTAATAGCCCTGCTTATTAATTTTTTTCTTGGTGGAGGCGATGTATCACAGCTTCCCCAGGCACTGCCTTCGGGCGGTAACCAGCAGATGTCAACGCAGGAAAAAGCGGATGACGATACGCTGGCTGCCTTTGTAAAAGTTGTGCTGGCAGATACCGAAGACATCTGGGGCCAGATCTTTAAACAGAACGGATCGCAATACACCGATCCCACCCTTGTACTTTTTCGCGGCCAGGTACAATCGGGCTGTGGCGGCGCCACCTCCCAGTCGGGTCCTTTCTACTGCCCGGGGGATGGAAAACTGTACATCGATCTTTCATTTTATCAGGAGCTTAAAGAGCGGTTCAACGCACCCGGCGATTTTGCCATGGCCTATGTGGTGGCGCATGAGATCGGCCATCATGTACAGGACCTGACCGGCACCTCGCAAAAAATGCAGCGCTTACGGTCACAGCTAAGCGAAACGGAATACAACCGTTACTCTGTAATGCTGGAACTGCAGGCCGATTTCTATGCCGGTGTTTGGGCTCACTATGAAAAGAACCTGAAAAGCGCGGACGGCCGCAATGTGATTGATGTGAGCGATATCAACGAAGCGTTGACAGCGGCCAACGCCATCGGTGATGACCGCCTACAAAAAGAATCGCAGGGGTATGTGGTGCCCGATGCTTTCACGCATGGCACGTCTGCCCAGCGGATGTACTGGTTCAAAAAAGGATTCGAAACCGGCGATATGCGCCAGGGAGATACATTCTCGGATCCAAGCCTCCGGTAAGGCGGATAGTAAAATATAAGCAAACACCCGGTGATGCAAGCATAAAGCTTGCATCACCGGGTGTTTGCTTTAATGGAAAGTTGTGCTGATCTTGAAGCCGTATTGCAGCAGGTGATTGCGCGTGCTTACACTTTCCGGCAGCAGGCGTGAGATGCCATACTGAAGCTGCGGCCCGATGCGTACCGGATGCGCGGCACGCGAAAAGAGTTCGAGTTGCAGCCCGGTCAGCAGGCTTAGCTGCATACGGTTGAAGAGGTCGCTGTTCTGATAATAGAGGCTCTGTGCGCTGTTGTAATGCAGGGCGTTGGTAGTAACCAGGTACGATACCGAAAAGCCGGCTTCCCAGATCAGCGGCAGCCCGGAACCCCTGTTGAGCTGAAATTCAAGGCTGAACGGCACTTCCAGAAAATGATACCGGTTCACATACAAGTTTTTGCTGCCTGTTTGAATGGAGTCGCCGGCACTCCTGTCTCCTGTGCGAAGCGAAGTAGCGGCGCGTGTGTAACTCAGTCCGGTAGAAAATGCCACCCTCCTGCTCAGGTGCTTCCTCACAAACACAACCGCTGCAAATCCATATCCGGCCTCTACGGTCGACGGAATTGCCACACTGAGGTTGCCTCCGTTTGGAGGTGTCAAAGAATTGAAAGAAGTAATGTCTCTTGCCGCTGTAAAAAACGGGTTTAGTTTCTCTTCGTTCAGGGAAGTTCTTCCTCCCTGCACCGAGATACCCCACTGGACTTTTCTAACGGCGCTCAGCTTCGCGGTTTGTACAGCCAATGGCGTAATTGAAGGATGGTCGAAGTGAATCGCAAAAGAAAGGCTGTCCGCTAACCGCGAACCGATGATAGCCGCCGCAGGGTCCCTGGCGGGCACCTCTGCAACGGAATCTACCAACACGGTGGGGGAAGGGGTTGATCCCGCCTGAACAGAGAGAGGGCTCATTTTCAGCCTTTCAGGAATCATTTCCGGCACTGCGACTGTTGAATGAGCCGTGACTGGTCGTTGCGGGCTTGCTGTTCCTACAGCCGGAGAAGAGGTAAGGGGTTGAGGGGTGGTTTCAGAAGCAGGTAATAATTTATGCCCGGTTGCTCTCCTTGCGGGTATAACTTCAGGTAGAGTTGTGGCGACCGGTACGAGCCCTGTTTCCTTTGCTATTGCCTCGTTTGAAAGCGGAGAGGCATGAACACGGTTCTCTGATAGACTCATTTCTGTGGACGCAGGCACTTTTTCAACTTTCTTTTTTACACCGGTGGAAGGCGGTTTTGGCAACTGTATTCCGGCAGGTTGTTTAGAGAAAATCAACTTCCGTCCTGAAGGATCAGCCGTCGAAAGGAAATAGCCCCCAGTGATCAGCGCGGCGAAAAAAAAGGGGATCCAGAGAAACCGGCGACGGCGGTCTTTTTTGTGCAGTTTTTCTTCAACCTGTTTCCACACAGCGTCAGAAGGGCTTACACGGAGCTCCTCCATTTTATCGTGAACCTGCTTTTCAAAATCATGGTCGTGCATAGGACGCTGTTTTACTGTCAATGTCATTTTTTTTTATCCAGCTGATCAGCAGGGCTCTTGCCCGGGCGTACTGCGACCGGGAGGTCCCTTCATGTATGCCCAGCAGTTTCCCAATGTACACATGCGTGTAACCTTCCACCGCATGCAGGTTGAAAATGGTCTGGAAGCCAGGTGGCAATTGCCTGATCAGCTCTGCCAGTTCCTTCGCATCCATCTGTACTTCAGGATTGTCGGAACTGACCGGGTGCATGGACTGGTCGGAAAAGGCAAGTTCGGTTTGGTATCGTTTATGTTTTTTTAGGTAATTGATGGCGGTGTTCACCATGATGCGTCTGATCCAGGCACCCAGTTCTCCTTCCGCCTTGTACTGCGAGAGATAGGTAAATACTTTCACAAAACCCTCCTGCAGAACATCTTCTGCATCTTCGACCGACTTGGTATACCGGTAACAGACGCCCAGCATGAAGCCGGCATATTGATCATACAATTGCCGCTGGGCTTCACGCCTGCCTTTCAAACAGTCTTTAACGAGTTTATCCTGGTCGGTCATCAGAATGTCCTTGCAGGGAGGTTGACAACCGTTCTATCCAAATCGTTGCACGGAAAGTTTATGCAGGATGAAGTTCTCTAACGGATACAGCAGTGGTTTAAACAGAAACAAACCGTGCAGGATGGAAGACCAGGAACCGGCGCCTGGTCAGAAGGTATTGTCCTTTTCAGCTTCGGTAAGTGTGCTCTGAAACTCGTCCCATATTTTCTGCATATCGGGGAAAGTATAGTATTTGTGAAACAGCTGCTTCGTATTATCCCAGTTCTTGCCGTGGTTGTAATACCACACAGCCATGTTCATGGCATATTCTTTCCGCCAGCCATTGTCCATCATATCTTCCATTTTTTCATAGCCATGTTTCTGCAGGATCTCCAGGTTGGCGATGTTCTGTTTCTCTGCCTGTGCATCGTATGGAACCACGGCCAGCCCGCTTTTACTATATTTCAGCGAGATCCCGCGAAGCCTTTTGAAGACTCCGGTGCTGTCGTCGAAGGCGCAGGCATAGCATCCGAAAAAGTAGCCAAGCATTTCGCTGAACGAAAAAGAGAATACGTTGGTATTGGCATCCACACAGGCGCTTCCGGTGATATGTCCTTTGAAGTTAAAGCTGCTGTCGCTGGTCTTTTGAAAAATATAGAACTCATCGCAGCAATGTGCCCCACCGGTGTTGTTGTACAGGATGAGTTCGGTAGTGCCATCCCCGTCCAGGTCTTTCTCGCCGTATTCGGAATTCTGGCTCATGAATTCATCGCGGAAGAACTGCGTCATCGATACCTGCTGTCCGTTCTGCAACCTCAATGCGGCGCTGGCTGAATCTTTGAATGTAGGAAGTCCTTTGAAGAAGGTCTGGTAACAGTTTTCATAAGCCATCAGGTCTGCCGAGAGAGAATCTTTTGCCGCCGAGGTGGAATCCGGCGAGGAACTTGTATTGGTATCAGCATTGTTACAAGCTGCCAGAAGGAAGAAAATGAACAGGCAGGCACACAGGGCTTTAGATAGCATACAGGAACTTTTTTGCTGAAATTACACATAATTTTATGCCATCGCTATGCAAACGCTACAAGATAAAGACAAACAATACATCTGGCATCCGTACTCTTCCTTACAACCTCCCGCTGATCCGATCCCGATTGTAAAAGGTGAAGGCGTTTACCTCATCGATGAACCAGGACATCGCTATATCGATGCCATCAGCAGCTGGTGGGTCACCATCCATGGGCATGCGCATCCCTACATTGCCCAAAAGATATATGAGCAGGCGCAGCAGCTTGAACAGGTTATCTTCACCCGCTTCACGCACCGGCCGGCCGTGGAGCTGGCGGAGATACTGATCAACCTGCTGCCGAAAGGGTTCTCAAAGATCTTTTACTCCGATAACGGCTCTACCTGCGTGGAAGTGGCCGTTAAAATGGCCCTGCAATACTGGTGGAACAAGCTCCCGTCTCCCGACGATCGCCCGCAAAAAACGAAGATCATTGCTTTTAACAAAGGATACCATGGCGATACGTTCGGCGCCATGAGCCTGAGCGACCGCAGTGTGTTCACGCGTGCGTTCCGCGACAAGCTGTTTGATGTGGTGTTTCTGGATACGCCGGAACCCGGCAACATAGAAAGCCTGCAGCAGACCATCACAGACCATAGCCAGGAAACAGCAGCATTTATTTACGAACCGCTTCTGCAGGGCTCAGGTGGTATGCGGATGTATGATGGCAGTTTGCTCAACCGGCTGCTGGCAACCTGCCGCAGGCATGATATCATCTGCATCGCAGACGAGGTGCTCACCGGCTTCGGCAGAACGGGACACCTGTTTGTAAGCGACACCCTCAAAACAAAGCCCGACATCATCTGCCTGTCGAAAGGGCTGACCGGCGGCACGCTGCCCCTGGGCGTTACGGCCTGTACCGGCAAGATCGCCGAGGCGTTCAACACGCCGGAGAAGCAAAAAATATTCTTTCATGGCCATTCCTTTACGGCCAATCCGCTGGCCTGTGCAGCGGCCATTGCCAGCTTCGAGCTGTTTGTGATGGAAGAAAGCATGAAAAAAGCCCGCTGCATTGCGGGCCTGCATCAACAGTTTACAGAAAAGATCAAAGACCATCCAAAGGTAAAAAGCGCCCGCAGCCTGGGTACCATCCTCGCCTTCGAATACAACAGCGGCAGCGACGATTACCTCAACAACATCGCCCAGCACGTGACCGCCTTCATGCTCGAAAGAGGCATCTACCTGCGCCCCCTGGGCAACACCATCTACATCATGCCGCCCTATTGCATCACCACTGAAGAGCTGCAACGGGTGTACGATGCGGTTGAAGAGTTTCTGAACCAGGATGAAGTTTTCTAATTCCATCCCTGGAGGGCATTTAGAAAACTTCATCCTGGTTCAGACCCCCTTAAAACCCCGGATCAGCCGGTGTATTGGAGTTGTTGTCGCGTTCCCGGAAGGGATAGGGCATCAGGTTGCGGGTGCGTTCGGTGTTGGGACGGCCGAAGCGGCGCATGTCTTCGAGCCTGAGGCCCGACATGTACAGCTCGATACAGCGGTTCTTATAGATCTGGTCGAGGAGCTGCGCCTGCGTCATCGGGCCCGCGAGTGCGGGCAAACCTGCACCTACACCGAACGGATCGGCAGCAGGCTGTTTGGTGACCACTTTGTTCAATTCGCTCAGCGCGTTGGTGAGGTCGGGCGTGGCCTGGCGGGCATAACATTCTGCCTTGATCAGCGTGATCTCCCCGGGCAAATAAATTGGGAAAGCCGCGGTGCTGCTGCCGCTGAACCCTTTCATCAGGAAGCGGGAAGCGGGAGAGCCGCTCAGGGCCATGTAAAAAGCCGTGCGCTTGTCGGCCAGGTCGGGCCGCAGCGCGAGCGGCAGCCCCATGGTAGAATCCACCGGCTGGAAATCATTGTAGTTGGAGCCTGCCGCATCGTAGATCGGGTTGGGGTTCGCGGCTTCGAAATTCAGCACCGACTTTTTGGTGAGATCCACTGCGTTGGCTGCTGCCAGCGCCTGTGTGTAATTGCCTGCATACAACGCGTAGCGGGCTTTGAGGGCCTGCAGGGTATTCACAATATCGACACCTGCCGGTATGTTGCTGATGAACGTGCTGCTGATCGCGTTTGTATTGATCAGCGCAAGCACACTGTCGATGGCGCCGATGGCTTTGGTAAAGCCGTCGGTCCGGTTGATGAAGGTCACGTTTGTTCCGGTACCTGCAGGGATCTTCTCCCAGAACATCGACAGGGCCCCGATCGACAACGCCTTGAACACGGTTGAATACCCGATCAATCCATTGGCGTAGGTCTTATCCGGCAACACCGAACTGCCCGCGATCACATTGTTGGCATCGTACACGATCTTGTTGCTGCTGGTCCACAAACCCGCGAGTATCGTATTGGTACCGTCTACGGCAATACCGCCGGTGCTCAGTTGCGCCTCGGGCAGGTTGCCCGCATTCAGCAGGTTCAGTTCATGCGTTACCAGTCCGTTTGTGCTGATGATATTGTACAGAGAGCTGGCCCGCGACAGGGAATAAGTGCGCTGCAGACCGGCGCTCACGGCCGTCATCGCAGCTGCATTGGTGAACACATCCTGCTGGGGCGCCTTGGCCGGATCGGTATAATCTTTTTTACACGAAGTGGTGGTCAGCAGCATGGCAGCCGCAGCCAGTGAAAAGAGATATGTGGAGATGGAACGTTTCATGCTTTTTTGATTGGATGGTTTAGAATTTTGCCTGAACACCGAAACTGAATGTGCGTGGAATGGGAATGGCGCCAAAATCGATTCCTCTCAATACGGTGCTTTGTCCGCCCGCATTTACTTCGGGATCGTATCCCTTGTAATGATCCCATGAAATCAGGTTGCGCCCGCTCAGCGAAAGGGTCAGTCCGTTGAATACTTTCCCGATCTTCCCGAACGAATAGCCGAGCGCTACTTCGCGCAGCTTCACATAAGAGCCGTCGTCTATCCGCCACTGTTCGATGGCATACACACCGGCAACGTATCCTCTTGGTACCTGGCCCCTGTCTTCCTGCTCAGCCACTTTTCCGTTCCCTACTCCCTGGCGGGTTCTCCAGTCGGCATTGAAAACATCCACACCCTGCACGGCATCGAGCTGCACCCGCAGGTTGAGCTTTTTATATGTGACTTCGTTCGTAAGGGTGGCCGTATAATCGGGGTTCGGGTTCCCGATTATCTTGCGCAGGGCCGCGCCCGAGGGCGCGCCGTTGGTGCGCTGCGGCGTATAGGTGAGCGGACTGTTCTGCACGCCCAGTTCCTGCAACGGAATGCCGCTGGTATTTTTTAGCTGGTTACCGCTGTTGTCGGTAGCAAAGAAAGTTCCGTAAAAAACACCGATGGGCTGGCCTTCGAGGATGGCTACGGGGGCGCCGGCATTGGTGCTCAGCAGGGTGAGCGCCTGCCCGATGCGGAGGGCTTTGTTGCGGTTGTGGCTGAAGATACCGGTAATGTCCCAGCGAACCTCTTTGGTGGCCACAGGCGCTACGTTCAGCACCACTTCAAAGCCCTTGTTCTGAAGTGAGCCCAGATTATCGAGCAGGTTCGAGAACCCGTTGGTGGGGGCAATCAGCCGGTTGATCAGCAGGTCGCTCACGCGTTTGATATAATAGTTGAACTGCACGCCTACCCGGTTATTCAAAAACGCCAGGTCGGTTCCGAATTCAAGCTCTTTCTGACGCTCCGGTTTCACATTGGTGTTGGCCAGCGTGGCACTGGAAGTGAACGTATTCCGGCCGAGAAAGGCAGCGCTCGTGTAACCGTTGAAGCGGTCATAGGCGCCGATCCCCGTCAGGTTGCCCGACTCGCCGTAGGCCATCCGCAGCTTGAAAAGATCCCACCAGGAAGCTACGCCCAGGCCTTCCCAGAATTTGGTTCCCGACACCACATAGCTGGCGCTGGCTTTTGTGTAGAGCTGGTTGCGTTGTTGTACGCCGAAAACGGACGAACCGTCGAGCCGGAGGGCGCCGGTGAGGAACAGGTTGTTCCTGAATTTGAAATTCTGCTGCACATAACCACCGGAGATAGACAGCTCGCTCCGGCTGTCGACCGCATCCAGCTTGGTGCTGGCGCCGGTGACCACCTGTATGTAAGGCGCAAGCCCTCTTCCCTGCAGCAGGGCGTAATTGCTTTTTTCATACTGCAGCGAGTAGCCGACCTGCGTGGTGGAAGCCAGGTCGCTGGTGATGTTTGCCTGGTAGGTGGCATTCAGTTCGTGGTTGATCTGGAAGAACGTGTTGTTGGCCGTGCTGATGTACCCGTTCTGGTTCGGATCGATGGGAAAGCCGCCGCCATAGAAGGCCGGGTTCACATTGTAGGCAAAGGCCGGAATATACGTGCGGCCGTTCTGGGAGTAGTTGTCGATGCCGAGGGTATAGTCGACCGTCAGATTTTTTACGGGTTTCCATTTCAGGCTGGCATTGGCCAGTATGCGGCTGGTCTCTTCGCGCTGCTTGATGTCTTCGATCACAGATACGGGGTTCACACGCCCTCTTTCACCTACGGCTTTGATGTTGCCCAAGGCATCGCGGGTCTGTATATCGTGAAAGTTGGCGATGATGTTGATGGAGTTGAGCGGGGAAAAAAACGAGTTCCCATCGGGCTTCTCGTTGGACGTGCTGTTGATATAGTTCAGTCCCATGGAGAAGCTGAGCTTGCTGCTGATGGTCTGGTCGATGTTGCTGCGGAAGCTGTACCGTTTGAAATCGGTGTTGCGCACGATGCCCTGGTTCAGGAAATAGGAACCCGACACATAATATTTGGTCTTGTCGCTGCCGCCGCTCACCGATACGTTGTTGTCGGTTCCGATGCCGGTATGGAAGATATAATCCTGGTAATCGTAGCGGTTGACCGGTGTGGTATTGGTGAGGGTGGGCGTAAGAATGTCCTGCGTCTGCACATCGGGTGAGCCGCCGAATTTAACGGGCGCTTCGTTCACACCTACTTTCTTCCTGATCTGGTTCACCATGAAGCGGGAAGAGAAGTTCACGGTGGGTGCGCCGCTGGTGCCCCTTTTGGTAAAGATCTGTACCACGCCTGCATTGGCCCGCGACCCGTAGATGGCTGCGGCGGCGGCGCCGTTCAGCACTTCGATGCGCTCGATGTCGGCCGGATTGATATCTGCCAGCCGGTTCTGTCCGATGGCGCCGATGAAGTTGGAGCCGGAGATGCTGGCGGCGGTACCGTTGGTGCCGTCGTAGTTGGAGGTGGTGTTGGTGACACGGGTGGTGGAGTTGTTGGTGATCACGCCATCCACGATGTAGAGCGGTTCGGAAGAGCTGCCGATGGAGCTGATGCCCCGCAGCCTGACCGAGATGCCGCCGCCCGGGTCACCGCTGTTCTGGATGATCTGCGCGCCGGCGGTTTTGCCCTGCAGGGCGGCCAGCACATTGCCGGTGGCGCCTTTGTTGAGCTCGTCGGCTTTAATGGTGCTGATGTAGCTGCCGAGCTGCCGGCGGGTGGTCCCCTGCGAGGTACCGGTCACCACCACCTCATCGAGCCCGAGGGCATCGTCGGTGAGCCGGCTGTTCACCACATAGCTTTGTTGACCGGTAATGCGCAGGGCCGATTCATTCTTTCTGAAACCGATGCCGCTGAACTGGATCGTATAATTGCCGGCTTTCAGGTCGGCGGTCAGGGTGTAGTTTCCGTTGGGGTCGGTTGCGGTACCCGCGCCGGTACTGGCCACGGCTACTGTAATGCCCGGAAGCCCCTGTCCCTGTGCGTTAGACACTGTACCGGTGATCCTTACCTGAGCAAGCGCCCCTGTAGCCAGCAGCATCGTACAAACAAAAAATAAAAAGGATTTTGGCAGACCATGCCGCCATAGAAGTATCATTCTTCCCATAACAGTTATTTAATCGTTTATGATAGGTGGTAATATACTGAGAGCGACAAAGGAACAAAATCGCTGCACGAATGGTTGTTTCCTGTCCCTGATTTGTGGGGGCGGACAATCCGCGGGATGAAAGGCGGCAAAAAGTTATTCCAGGATCTTGCGCAGGTTTTCGAGCGAGGCTTCCATCTGCGGACCGATCTGTTTGTCGTAGGTGATGCTGCTGAACTTTTCCCAGGGGTACCATTTGAAATGGAACTCGAAATACCATTGCACCGTGGTTACCGACTGGCTGGTGATCAGGTTAAACACACCGGGAAATTTTTTGCCGTTGCGCTGCTGGTGCCATACGGTTTCCACAGAACCCGGTTTCACCTGTTTCATCACGATGCTGAGTTCGGGCGCATGGATGCTGTCTGCCGTCACTTCCGCCTGCGCAAGGGCTTTCACGTATTCATTCCATTCCTTCCAGCTTTTAAAGTCTGCGAGCCGCGCTGAAATCTGCTGCGGTGTTGCGCGGATATTGATCGCCCGCGAGATGCGGATGTGGGAGGGCAGCAGGGAAGCCAGCGCCGTCACCAGCAGAAACAGCACGACCGCACTGATGAGCGCGAGTTTGATGAATTTCATGGTACGAAATTACGCAGAGACGCGATGCACCGCGTTTCCTGAATGGATCGATCCCGTGCCGCAGGAGACGCCGGGCCTGGCGTCTGTACGCGTCCTTATTCCCAGCGGAAAACTTTTACCGCTATGGCATAGGCTGCAATGCCCCAGAGAAGCAGGATGCCGATCTCTTTGCCGCAATCGGTGAGGTGGGCGCCTTCGAAGGCCACGTTGCGCATGGCGTTGTTCAGGTGGGTCAGCGGCAACACTCTGCAGATTGGTTGCAGCCAGGAAGG
Source organism: Chitinophagaceae bacterium (assembly GCA_965200945.1). Lineage (GTDB taxonomy): Bacteria > Bacteroidota > Bacteroidia > Chitinophagales > Chitinophagaceae > JADCRZ01. Next base: position 4,644,860 of record OZ241749.1, on the reverse strand, counting down.
AAAAGCATCGATCGAAAAAAAAGTGCCCGACAGCAGGAACTGGGGCAGCGTGATCAGGTTGGCCAGCGGCGGGATGGAGCTCTCGCTCTTCGACAATCCGCTCACGATAAAACCATATCCCATGAACACCATCAATCCCAGAAAGCTCAGCACGAGCAGTTCCAGGAAAGTGACAACACCGTGCACCAGTGTGAACTTGAAAAAGAAATGCCCCGCCAGCAGGATGATGATGGAAGTAATGAGCTGGAACAGGATGCGGCTGAGCCCTTCTCCGAACACGATATACGAGCGGTTGATGGGCGTGGCAAAAAAACGTTTCAGCACAAGCGTCTGCCGGAGATTGAAAAATAAAAAAGCCACGCCGAAAACACCGGCGCTCAAAAGGGAGAAACCGAGTTGTCCGGGCAGGATGAAATCGATGGTGCGATAGGTTCTGCCCTTTACCTGTTCGATGTTCTGGTTGATGGCGGCGATGGTGGGCGTAACGGGATAGATCCGTTTGTCGATGCCGCTGATGATGGAGGTAAGAATGGATTCGAGCACCCGGGTGTTCTGCGGATTGACCGCTTCCGAGCTTTTGATGTTGATGGTGTAGGCGGGCGAGGCAGTGCCGTTTTTCCGGATCTTCACGACCCCGTCGAGCCGGCCTTTTTCCAGGTCTTCCTTTATTTTCCGGTCATCGGCCTGTACGATGGAGATCCCGCTCACATTTTTCAGGGCCTGGTAAATGGCGTTGGTGGTATCGGAATCCTTGCTGAAACTGATCTTCAGCGATACCCTGCTTCCGCCGCCTATAAACCCGAACACGAGGATGAAGATAAGGGGGAAAGCGATGCTGAACACAACCGCAGAAGGACTTCTGAAGATGGATTTAAAGCTGGCCCTGGTGATGGCCAGCATGGCTTTGAACTGATTGTACGGGGGAGGCATCCGGGAAGAATAGTTTTAAACAGGTCATACGACGGGCCGGGCCGTCTTTGTTGAAACAAAACTATCTGATTATTTTCCTACAGCAAAACGAATCTAGGAAAGAAGCCCCAGAAACCTTCCGCATACACAACCGCATCAATCTCTACCGAATATCATCGGTCCTGTGTGCATCATTTTTTACGGTGCCAGCCGTTCCCTCTTCCAGGTGCCGTCTTCCTGCAGGAGGAACTGGATGCGGTCGTGCAGGCGGTTGCGGCGGCCCTGCCAGAACTCTACGCCGAGCGGTTTTACGCGGTAGCCACCCCAGTAGGGCGGGCGTTTGATCATCTGATCGGCGAACTCGCGGGTGAAGGTTTCGTTTTCCAGCTCTAGCCAGGCGCGGCTTTCGATCACCTGGCTTTGCGGAGAGGCCCAGGCACCGATGCGGCTCAGGAGCGGCCGGCTGCCGAAATAAGCATCGCTTTCTTCCGCGCCCAGCTTTTCGGTGATGCCGGTGACCCTCACCTGCCGTTCCAGCTCTTTCCAGAAAAATACCAGGCAGGCCCGCGGATTGTCTTCCAGCTGCCGCCCCTTGTAGCTTTCGTAGTTTGTAAAGAACGTGAAACCTTCGTCGGTGAGCCCTTTCAGCAAAACGATCCTTGCCGAAGGGATGCCTTCGGCGGAAGCAGTGGCCAGCGTCATGGCATTCACTTCCTCGATCTGTGCACGGATGGCTTCATCCCACCATTTCCGGAACTGTTCGATCGGCTCCCCGGCCACATCCTCCTCCGAGAGTGACTGCAACTTGTAATCTTTCCGTATATCTGCGATAGAAGACATGGTATGATTGATTGAGGAGACAAATGTAGAAGATTCTCCTGGTAGAGACGCCATGCCGGGCGTCTCCTGCCTAAATGTATGCCACGCAAGGTGTGCTCCGTGGATGAAGCACCTTGCCGCTCAGGGCACCCGTGGCATGGCCGCAGACCAGTAAACCCATGCAATGAACACGATCTGCAGGGGCACACGCAGCCAGAGATAGCACGGGCCGGGGCCTTCGTATGTGCCCCGCCGGTAATCGACCCGCTTTAACGCGGCATGGATGTTGGCAGGCAGGATCAAAACAAAGAACAAGATGAGCAGCCACGCTGTGGCATGCTGCAGGGAAGGTATCAGCAGTCCGGCAGCCGCGGCAATTTCAATGATACCGGAGAAGTAAACCATCGGAACTTTATACGGAACAAAGGAGGGCAGCATCATAGCCATCCCTTTTGGAAAGGCAAAATGGCCGGAGGCGGTGAACAGCATCATCACCGACATTGCGATCCTGCCCGAAAGTCTCCAATCTGCCTGATGGCCAATCAGCCAGGTAGCGGCCAGACAGACAGCAAAAGTGACCAGTAAAACATACAGCGGTTTCATAAACGCGGTTTGCAGAAAAATTTGCAGGCACAGTGAAAGCCTGGGCTCTTTCTATTTTTTACCGTGATGCACAACACACGATCCGGTAAATTTACCTATTCTGATGACAGCCGGTCTGTCATTCCTGAAAGCGTCTCATGCAAAAAACTTCCGTTCGCCAGCAACTGTTTTTCTTCCTTTCGCAGACCTCCCTTGCGGGTTGCATGCTGCTCTTCCTGCTTCCGTCCTGCAGTAGCACCCGCATGATCGCCGCCTCGCTGCGTGATACGCTGCCACCGCAGCCCGAATCGGTGATCAGCATCCCGGTGAAGATCTGGGCAAAGCCATTCCTCGACAAAGCCGAAACACTCGCCCCGCCTGAGTTTGCCTCCACGCAGTGGCCCAACTACACGCCGTACGGATGTGATTTCAGGTACAAGTACCGGTTCGTGAGGTCTGCCCTGAAATTTTCCTGCATCAACAACCAGATCCTGATATCGGTCACCGGCAATTATCAGGTAGCCGGCAGCAAAAGTGTTTGTGTGATGGGCAAACAGGTGGCGCCCTGGATCAACGGAAGCTGCGGCTTCAACGGTGAGCCGCTGCGGCGGGTGGAGGTTACCATCGGGTCAGCGGTCCGCTTCCTGCCGAACTATACCATGCGCAGCAGATCGGTTGTACGATCGGTGAACCCGGTTGATAAATGTTCCGTCACCTTTCTCAACACGGATATCACGGATATGGTCATGAGCACCGTGCGCAGCTCCATGAATGAATTCGCGGCATCGCTCGATCATGATATTGCCGCACTGACCATTTCGCCGGTGATCCGGAAAATTGAAGCGGGCGTAAGAAGGAATATCGTCCTCAACCGGTACGGGGTTTTATCGGCGAACTTGTCATCATTTAAAATAGGACCGCTCAGCTACAGCGGTGATACCATTTCGATGAAGGCAGGGCTTACGTGCTTTCCCCGGCTCGCTTCCACCAATGCTGCTTCCCCGGGCAGCGCGTTACCACAGCTTGTAAACGAAGAAGTGCCGGAAGGCTTTGCGCTGTATGCCAACGCCCGGTACGATTATCCATTTATCAGCCGGCTGCTGAGCCTGGCCGTTCAACAAAAAACTTTTCCCATCAGGGGTGAATCCATCCGGATCGACAGTCTGGCCGTGCAGGCCATCGGCAACCGGCAGGTAGAGCTGAAAGCCCGATTTTCCGGAAGCCGCCGCGGCGTCATTTACCTGACCGGCACGCCGGTGCTTGATTCAGTCAGGCAGATCATATCGGTGCCCGACCTCAACTTCTCCCTGCGTTCCCGCAGCTTTGTGCTCAATGCCGGTAAAACCTTTTTCAACAAACGGATCCTGCGCATGCTCCGCTCGCAGGCCGTCATAAATATTCCCCGACTCTACAGCCAGCACAAAGCCGAACTCGACCAGGCATTGCAGCACCGCTTTGCCCCCAACATATACTCCACCGGCACCACCACCCGCCTCACCCTGACCGGACTGGTGATCACCAACGACCAACTCCTCCTCCAGGCCAGCCTGAAAGGCCATGCAGCCTTGGTAGTTACGGGGTTGTGAGGAGTGGCGTATTTAGCCCTGTTTTTTCACCAGAACCAGAAAAGAACCTGATGAACCGATTCGCGGGAAGGGTGGATGACCGGTCGCCGGGTCGCTGTTTTTTATCTTAACCTGGATTTAGCGGATTTGACGAATTGTCCTGATAAACGTTGATGGAATTCCCGGCGACCTTCAGGGCTTTTTTCCCTGAACCACGCTGCCAGTGCGGCTTTAACCCACCCCTCCCGGGAGGGGATTTCGAAAGCTACCGCTTAATGGCTTGCTCCCAGTTTCTGCTGCTTTTGTCCCCTTTCTTCTTCTCTCTATCTCTTCTCCCCGGCCTTTGAAATGGGGCGTGAAGAAATTTACGGAATGGAGCGAGACCAAATGGCCTGCCGCAGGCGGCTATTTGGTGCAACGGACACGTCTGGTTCTATTCCACTGCCCCTTCATGCAAAGGCCCAAACCCCTACTACCGCCAAATGATAGCATGTCCGTTGCCCGCGCAATAGCGTAAATTTTAGCCCCATTTCAACAGCCTTGCATTTTTTGGTACTTTTTGTTGCAAAACAAAAAGTACACATCGACTTGCCCCCGCCTACTTTGCATCAAACCACAGCGGCGTGGTGTTGTTCCAGCTGCCGTTGTAGTTGATGAAGAGCTCTTCGCCGGCTTTGATGCGGCGGACGGTTTTGACGGAGATGATCACCTCGTCGTAATCCATTTCGTATTCGCAGTTGCTTTTGTAGGCATGGTTGTAGAGCGACACATACCCCAGCGCCACGCAACAGTGATCGAGCTTGGGCCCCCACTCGAACACATAGTTTTTCAGGAATGTTTCGTCGAGGGTATTCCAGTCTTTTTTGTTCAGCACCAGCACCGGCGAGATCTCGATCACGGTGCCTTTGCGCAGGTCTTCGGAAGTAAAAACACCTCTTCCCATGGTTTCGGTGGGGGCTACATGCAAACAAGGTAGAATCATAGTATACGTATTTTATGATACCGGAACCGGCCGGTCGCTTCCGGGCCGCCGTCTGTTCGCGGCTGATGTTATTTATGCAAGAAAGCCATTCTGAACTATATGAACATCGTATTTTTGAAATATGGCCATGGAACTAGAAACACCGGATATCAGGGAGCAATTTAAGGAGATCATCGCTAGCGAAGACAAGCTTCAGGTGAAAGAGTTTCTGAACAGCCTCAACATCAGCGACGTGGCGGAACTGATCTACGAGTTCGAGGACTATGCAAGCCAGATCATCGGCAACATGAGCATACACCGCGCAGCATCCGTTTTCAAGATCATCGATGTGCCCATCCAGAAAACCATCATACAGGAACTGCCCCCCTTCCAGACCGCCGAACTGCTCAACGAACTGCCCGCCGATGACCGCACCGCCTTTCTGGGCGAGCTTCCCAGCGAAGTGGTCAAAGAACTGATCAAGACCCTCGACCCCGAAGAAAGAAGGATCACCCTCTCGCTGCTCGGCTATCCGGAAGGCAGCGTGGGCCGGCTCATGACGCCCGACTACATCGCCGTGAACCTCGACTGGAACATGCAGGAAGTGCTGGATCACATCCGCGCCTTTGGCCGCGACAGCGAAACCATCGACGTGATCTACGTGGTGAACGACAAGGGTGAGTTTGTGGACGATATCAGGATCCGCGAAATCATTCTCGCGACGCCCGACAAAAAAGTATCCGATATTATCGATGATCGCTATATTACACTGAACGTAAATGACGACCAGGAAGTGGCCAACCAGACGTTCAAAATGAACAACCGGGTAGCCCTTCCGGTGGTCGATGGTCACAACATCCTGCTGGGTATTGTGACCATCGACGATATGCTCTGGGTGGCCAGTGAAGAGTTCAGCGAAGACATCCAGAAGATCGGAGGTACCGAAGCACTGGACGAACCGTACCTCGAAATTCCCCTGTTCCGCCTGTTCAAAAAAAGGATCACCTGGCTGGTCGTGCTCTTTCTCGGCGAGATGCTCACGGCAACGGCCATGGGCTATTTCGAAGACGAGATCGGCAAGGCGCTGGTGCTTACGCTGTTCATCCCGCTGATCATCTCCAGCGGCGGCAACAGCGGCTCGCAGGCTTCCACCCTCATCATCCAGGCCATGGCCACCGACGAGATCGGCGTATATGACTGGTGGCGGGTGATGCGCAGGGAGATCCTGTCGGGCTTATTGCTGGGCGCCATGCTGGGCATCATCGGTTTTGTACGGGTACTGGTATGGGCCCGCTTCTTTCCAGATGCATACGGTCCGCATTTCCTGCTGATCGCGTTCGTGGTAGGGTTCTCACTGGTGGGCGTAGTGTTATGGGGCAGCCTCAGCGGTTCCATGCTGCCTATCATCCTGAAAAGACTCGGCGCCGACCCCGCAGTATCTTCGGCTCCTTTTGTAGCCACCCTGGTAGATGTGACCGGCCTGATCATTTACTTTTCCGTTGCGTATCTGTTCCTTGAAGGAACTTTACTATAACCAACTATTTATGAAGAAAATTCTATGGGCCTTACTGGCCATCTCTCCCATGGCCTTCAGCCAGGCGAAACTCGACAAGCTTACCGTGGAGAAGATCATGCGTGATCCAAAATGGATGGGCGCTTCTCCTTCCAGCCCCTACTGGAGCCTGGATGGAAAATATCTTTTTTTCAGCTGGAACCCCGACCAGAATACCAGCGATTCCATCTACTACATCACCCCCGGCGACATCACCCCGCGGAAAGCAACCGTCGATATGCGGTTGAATACGCTCACTGCGGCCAGTGTTCAATACAATGCTGCGCATACCACGTACCTCTTCACCAAACAGGGTGATATCTACCTGGTGGATGTAAAAAACGGGAAGCAGAAAAGGCTCACACAGACCACCGAAATTGAGAGCAATCCGCAGTTCATCCTGAACGACGGCGCCGTTGCCTATGTGCGGAACCAGAACCTGTTTGCCTGGGATATGGCATCAGGCACTACCATGCAGCTCACCAATTTTCAGCGGGGCGCTGCCGCCGCTGATGCACCGGCAGCCAACGCTTTCGGAAGAGGTGGCGGAGGCGGCCGCGGCGGTGGAGGCGGTTTGCAGGGGGGCGGGTTCGGAGCTGCCCGCGACAACGCCGGCGGGGCCAACCCGCAGGAAAGATGGCTGCAGAAAGACCAGCTCTTTTTATTCGACGTGCTGCGCACCCGGAAGAACCGGAGAGACCTCACGGTGGCGGCTAACCGCTCCCTTCCGCAGACCAAACCCATGCGTACCATCCTGCTCGATGACCGCCCCCTCACCAGCCTGACACTCTCACCCGACGGGCGCTTCGTGACCTATCGCCTGTTCCGCGCTCCGGCAGCCGTTAAGAACACCATCGTGCCCGACTACGTGACCGAAAGCGGTTTCACCACCGATATCCCCGGCCGCACCAAAGTGGGCGCACCCATGGGTACTTCCGAATCGTATGTGTATGACCGGGAGAAAGACACCGTGCTGATGGTCAAAACCGACCAGATCCCGGGCATCCGCGACCTGCCCGACTACATGAAAGACTACCCCTCGCGCGACAGCTCCGCCCGCCGCAACACCCTGCGCAACGTAACCATCAACGGTCCATACTGGAACGAAAAAGGCACCAACGGAGTGGTTGAAATTTATTCGCAGGATTATAAAGACCGCTGGATCATGCTGCTCAACGCCGCAGACGGCAAACTGCAGCTGCTCGACCGCCAGCGCGACGAAGCCTGGATCGGCGGCCCCGGCATCGGCGGCTTCGGCAATACCGGACGGGCCCATTGGGTAGACGAAGATACCTACTGGTTCCAGAGCGAATCTTCCGGCTATTCTCACCTTTACACCGTGAACGTGCGCACCGGCAAGAAGACCCAGCTTACCTCGGGCAACTACGAAGTGCAGCAGGTGACCCTGTCGGCCGGTAAAAAATATTTCTATCTCACCACCAACGAAGTGCATCCCGGCGAACAGCAGTTCTACCGCCTCCCGGTCACCGGCGGCAAACCTGAACGCATCACCACCATGACCGGCGCCAACCAGGTCGATGTATCGCCCGACGAGAAACAGCTCGCCGTCCTTTTTTCCTACAGCACCAAGCCCTGGGAACTGTATCTGCAGGAAAACAAACCCGGCGGCAAACTGCAGCAGGTGACCAACAAAGCGCAGTCGGAGGAATTTGCGTCCTATGCCTGGAAAGACCCGCGCGTATTCTCTTTCAAAGCCCGCGACGGACAGCCGGTGTACGCCCGCCTGTTCAAGCCGGCCAATCCGCATCCTTCAAAACCGGCCGTCATATTCGTACACGGGGCCGGCTATCTGCAGAACGCACACAAATGGTGGAGCTCTTACTTTCACGAATACATGTTCAACAACCTGCTAGCCGACAACGGCTATACCGTAATGGACATCGACTACCGGGGCAGCGCCGGCTACGGCCGCGACTGGCGGACCGGCATCTACCGTTACATGGGTGGCAAAGACCTCTCCGACGAAGTGGACGCGGCAAAATTCCTGGTAGATTCGATGGGTGTCGACCCCAAAAAGATCGGTCTGTATGGCGGCTCCTATGGCGGTTTTATGACGCTGATGGCCATGTTCACACAGCCTGATGTGTTTGCAGCGGGAGCCGGCCTGCGCTGCGTTACCGACTGGGCCAACTACAACCATGGCTACACCGCCAACATCCTCAACGAACCTTTCAACGACAGCATCGCATACAAGAGAAGCTCACCGATCTATTTCGCCAACGGCCTCAAAGGGCACCTGCTGATGTGCCACGGCATGGTAGATACAAATGTTAATTTTCAGGACATCGTGGAACTGACCCAGAAACTGATTGAACTGGGGAAAAATAACTGGGAACTGGCTGTATATCCAGTTGAGGATCATGGCTTTGTGGAAGCCAGCAGCTGGACGGACGAGTACAAGCGGATCTTTAAGCTTTTTGAGACCTATCTTAAATAGCCAGGGAGTGCGCCCGGTTTTTGCATGCTTTCACGCGGCGATATTCCTTCATCCAAATTAAATGTTACTTATGAAAAACATGCAACCTCTGATGAATACCGGCCCTATCATAATCATAGAAGACGATTCAGACGACCAGGAGATCATTACCATGGTGCTGGAATCGCTCAGCATCCCCAACAAGGCCGTGTTCTTCAACAACGGACGGGATGCGCTTCAGTTCCTGAAATCGGAAGATGTTCATCCGTTCGTGATACTGTCAGACGTGAACATGCCCGTGATGAATGGATTCGAACTCAGGATGCGGATAGCCGAAGACCAGCATCTCCGGAAGAAAAGCATTCCCTTTGTCTTTTACACCACTGCCGCCAATGCTGGCGCAGTAGATACGGCGTACGACCTCACAGTGCAGGGGTTCTTCATCAAACCCACCGATATGGAAGCGCTCACCAAGATGCTGATGTCGATCCTGGAATACTGGAAGTACTGCATCCATCCCAACACAAAATAGGGAAAGCGCAAACTATTTGAATGGAGTAATCAACCGGTTACTCCATTCTTTTTTGTGTGTTAAGCCATGCTTATTTACCGGATCATTATTGGGGTGGCATGGCGGATTTGTATAAATTTAACTGCTAATCAAAAATACCTCCGTGATATGTGTGGAATCGTCGCCTATATCGGACAAAAAGAAGCTTATCCCATCATCCTGAAAGGGTTGAAAAGACTGGAATACCGCGGGTACGACAGCGCTGGCGTGGCGCTGCTGAACGGCAGCCTCCGCGTATATAAAAAGAAAGGAAAAGTGGAAGCGCTGGAAGAAAGTGTGATCGGCCGCGACCTGCATGCGCACGCCGGCATCGGCCACACCCGCTGGGCCACGCATGGCGAACCCAGCGACCGGAACGCGCACCCGCATCTCTCGGCCAGCGGAAAGCTGGCTATGATCCACAACGGCATCATAGAAAATTATGCGCAGCTGAAGAACGACCTGCAGAAAAAAGGGTACGAGTTTAAAAGCGATACCGACACGGAAGTGCTGCTCAATTTCATCGAAGACATCCATATCAACAACGGCGGCAACCTCGAAGAAGCCGTGCGCATCGCCCTGCGAAGGGTGGTAGGCGCTTACGTGATCGTAGTGCTCGACCAGGACAATCCCGACACCCTGATCGCGGCCCGCAAGGGCAGTCCGCTCGTGATCGGTGTAGGAAAGGGCGAACACTTTCTCGCCTCCGACGCATCGCCCATCATCGAATACACCAAGGAAGTGGTGTATGTGAACGATTATGAGGTGGCCATCCTGCGGCCCGATGAGCTTATCCTCAAGAACCTGGGCAACGACAAGATCACCCCTTTTATACAGAAACTCGACCTGGAGCTGGCGGCCATTGAAAAAGGCGGATACGACACCTTCATGCTCAAGGAAATTTTTGAGCAGTCGCATACCATTTACGACTGCCTGCGCGGCCGCCTCGATGCCACCGCAGGCACCATCACCATGAGCGGCGTGCAAAGCTGTATGCAGTATTTTAAAAATGCAGACCGCATCATCATCATTGCCTGCGGCACCAGCTGGCATGCCGCGCTGGTAGCGGAATACATCATCGAAGAGCTCTGCCGCATCCCGGTGGAAGTGGAGTATGCTTCCGAATTCCGGTACCGCAACCCGATCATCAACAAAGGCGATGTGATCATTGCCGTGTCGCAAAGCGGCGAAACGGCGGATACGCTGGTGGCCATCGAGAAAGCCAAACAACAGGGCGCCATCATCTTTGGCATCCTCAACGTAGTGGGCTCGTCCATCGCACGTGTTTCGGATGCGGGTGCTTACACGCACGCAGGACCGGAGATCGGCGTGGCCAGCACAAAGGCTTTTACGGCGCAGCTCGTGGTGCTGACGATGGTGGCCCTGAAGCTGGCACACGAACTGGGTACGATCGACCAGACGCGGTACCTGCACCTGCTGAACGAGCTGCAGCAGATCCCCGAAAAAGTAGCCGTGGTGCTTGAATCGGCTCCGCACATCAAAGCGGTGGCGGAAAAATATAAAGACGCGGGCGACTTCCTGTACCTGGGGCGCGGCTACAATTTCCCGATCGCCCTGGAGGGCGCGCTGAAGCTGAAAGAGATCTCTTACATCCATGCCGAGGGCTATCCTGCCGCAGAGATGAAGCATGGGCCCATCGCGCTGGTGGATGAAAAGCTGCCGGTGGTATTTGTGGCCACCAAAGATTCGTACTACGAAAAGATCATCAGCAACATACAGGAGATCAAAGCCCGCAAAGGCAAGGTGATCGCCGTGATCAGCGAAGGCGATGAAACCATCGAAGGCATGTCCGACGATGTGATGAAAGTGCCGGATGCAGATGAGATCGTGGCGCCGCTGCTCAGCGTGATCCCGCTGCAGCTGCTCAGCTACTATATCGGCACAGCAAAAGGTTTGGATGTAGACAAACCGAGGAACCTCGCCAAGTCGGTGACGGTAGAATAAGTTTTATCCGGCCAACCGGTATCATTGCCGGAAGCAGCCCGGCCTTTGTTTCACCCCGACGCCTCAACCTTTACCGATGAACATTATCAAGAAAAATCCTGTTGCTTCCCTGGGCTACAATTTTGTGTCTGCCGAATTTCTGCCTCCCGGACAGGATGAATATTACCTGCGCAACCAGCAGAACCGGAGCGGCATCGAGTACCGCAAGCTGTCTGCCTACGAGATAGAAGTGCTGGTGCGCAACCGCAACACTTCCGACGACTGGAACAAGATCCTGGTGTCGGATGCCTTCAATCCCGAGCTTGTCAAGAACTGCAAATTCTACGGGCTGGTGCGCATCGGCAAGCTGGAGCCCTACTACCTCGAGTTCAACAACCTCCGCATGCCCGTGGGGCTTTACAACAGCACCATTATCAGCTGCGATTTCGGCGACAACGTGGTCGTGGATCATGTCAATTACATGTCGCACTATATTGTGGGCAACGACGTGATGATCGTGAACGTGAACGAGCTGGCCACCACCGATTACGCCAAATTCGGCAACGGCATCCTGAAAGACGGCGAGCAGGAAAAAACCAGGATCAGGCTTGAAGTGTGTAACGAGAACGGCGGCCGTTCCATCATTCCGTTCGATGGTATGCTGCCGGGAGATGCTTACCTGTGGAGCCGGTTCCGCGATGATGACAGGCTGCAGAAAAAGCTGGAAGAATTTACTGAAAAGAAGTTCAGCAAACAGCGGGGGTACTATGGCAAGATCGGCGACCGCACGGTGATCAAGAACTGCAAGATCATCAAAGACGTGCTCATCGGAACGGATGCCTACCTGAAAGGCGCCAACAAGGTCAAGAACATCACGCTCAACTCCTCCCCTTCTGCGAAATCGCAGATCGGCGAAGGATGCGAGATCGTGAACGGCATCATCGGTTTCGGGTGCCGGGTTTTCTACGGGGTGAAAGCCGTCCGTTTCATCATGGCCTCTCATTCACAGCTGAAATACGGCGCCCGCCTCATTAATTCCTACCTGGGCAACAACTCTACCATCTCCTGCTGCGAGGTGCTGAACTCGCTGATCTTTCCGGCCCACGAGCAGCATCACAACAATTCGTTTCTGTGTGCGGCGCTGGTGATGGGGCAGAGCAACATGGCCGCCGGCGCTACCATCGGCTCGAACCACAATTCAAGGAGCGCGGATGGTGAACTGATCGCGGGGCGCGGCTTCTGGCCAGGTCTCTGCGTGAGCCTGAAACACAATTCGAGGTTTGCTTCCTTCACCATCATGGCCAAGGGCGATTACCCGGCCGAGCTGGATATCCCCATCCCTTTCTGCCTTGTGAGCAACGATGCGAGCAACGACAAGCTGGTGATCATGCCGGGCTACTGGCTCATGTACAACATGTACGCCCTTGCTCGCAACGCCTGGAAATACGGCGACCGCGACAAACGCATCAAGAAGTTTCCTTTCATCGAATATAATTTCCTGGCGCCCGACAGTGTCAACGAGATCGTTTCTGCGCTGCAGCTTTTCAGGCAACTGACGGGAGAAGCGTATTACCGCTTTATCGGCAAGCACTTCGAACCTGGTGACACGGCGTTGGAGCTGACAGGCGAAAAGCTGCTGCAGGAAAAAGACCCGGTGGTCGACAGCCTGGAGATACTGGCGGATGGTTTTGAACACTCGCACCGCAAGGCCGAGATCATCAAGATCACGGGCTGTTATCACCTGTTCCGCGAACTGCTGCAGTATTATGCCGCCTTGCAGCTCATCCGCGTAATTGAATCCGACAGCATCGCCAGCTTTGAGGCACTGATCGCGCAGCTGCCCGCCAGTCTGCCTTTCCGGCAATGGACCAGCCTGGGCGGGCAACTGATCCTGCAGGATGAGTTCACCAATTTCAGGGAAAAGATCTGTTCGGAAGAGATCAGGGACTGGGAAGAGGTGCATGGCTTTTACAAATACCAGGAAGGCTTGTATCCGCAGCAGAAGCTGTTTCATGCGCTGAGCGTGCTGCAAAAAGTGTTCGGGGTAAATCTGGCGGCGGATGGCAAAGAAGCGTTGAAAGCCCTGCTGCTGCAGAGCCTGGCCACGAAAGAGCAGCTGTCGCACAATATTTTCGATTCCCGCGCCAAGGATTACTCCAACCCGTTCCGGAAGATGGTGTACGGGAACGAAGAAGAGATGAACCGCGTGATCGGCCGCCTGGAAGACAACAGCTTTATCCAGCAGGAAAAAGAATCCCTGGAAAAATACCGGCAGACGGTGGAAAGTATTGTCGCAAAGTTTGGGTTGTGAAGGCGGGGAAAGAAGATCAGCTGTTCAATGTCTGGAGACGCCATGCCTGGCGTCTCTACCGCGTATAGTTAAACGAATCGGAACCAGGCTTCACCATCCGGGCTTCCCAAAAAATTTTTGTACCTGCCGCCGCCCCCTCGCATCCGATAGCCATAAGATATACAGCTGCCCCCGAAAGCCGGGAGTCTGTATCTGAAGGTAACTATCTCCTTCTGCCACCACCTGCCTTCCCGCATACAAAGTTTTCCCATCCGCTGAAAAAATTCTTATCTCCAGTTGCTGGCGCTCTCCGGAAACGATCTGCAACTCAATGCCAGAACCTGATCTTTTAACTTGCTTCACAGCAAAAGAAGGCGGAGCAGGAACAGCTACAGCTTTGCTGGAATCTATCGATCCATTCGCTGCAACCAGTTTCAACCTGTACAAAGCGGATGGCTGATTTTGAGAAAGACTGAACTGGTATTGCTGCTGGCCGGGCAGCGATAACAGTGTCGCCAACCGGATAAAACTTCCACCCCGTTCTGCCTGTTCGATCTCGAAGCGGCCGGCAAATTCCGGCATCGTCTGCCAGTACAGCGTGCAGGCCGCAACATCGCAGCGGATGCCCACATCCTTGAGTGTTACTGGCAACGGGTTTTGTTCCGGTACGGTGCTGGCCAGCGTGAAGACACCGTATTGGTCGACAGTGCGGCTGGTGACCTGGCCGGTGGCAACGCCTGTGTAAGCGGTGTTGCCGCTGCTTTTCCAGATGGCCTGTGCATCGTCCCAGCGGCTGATCAGGATTTTGTCGAGCGCAGTGGCCCGGCTGTATACTCCAACGGTGAGCGTAACTTTCCGGACAGAATGGCCCGCCGGTTGGTCCAGTTTCCAGTACTCCAGCGAACTCACGCGCACCATGGAAGCCGGGTCGAACGCAGTTCCGTACATGACCTGCGGGTTGCCCAGAAAATATTCCGCGGTGAATTCATCCGCAACCGAAGTACCGGCTGAAATACTCACCGGTGCATAATCGTGCTGTTTTCCTACCGGAAACATGAACGCCTCATCGCCCGTTTTTTGGATCGGCCCATGAACGAACGAAGCCGCCGAAGCACCGCTGATCGTGCTGCTGTGTGGTATTTTCAGGCAGGCGGCCCAACTGCTGATCAGGTTTCCCTGCTGCATCTGAAGCAGGTACGGCACGGTCAGGTCATGCTGAAGCAGCACGCCGCCGGTATTGTTCATACGCAGCGCCACCTGGTTGGCGATCTTTCCTTCCAGCGAGATCCGCTGCTGGTCTTTTCCGCTGAATTCCAGCGTGGGCAGGCCGGTAGACGTTTCGGTGATGCTGCCTGATGCAGACTGCCAAACCGCTCCGTGGATGGCTACCACATTGTTGTTGGGCTGGCTGCCGATATTGAAGGTGCCGCCCTCCTGCCGGTAATCTCCAAGCACGGTAAATTCCCTGGTAAAATCAAGGTTCAGGATTACCCCCTCCTTTATAACCATGTCGCCGCGCACCAGCAGGGGATTGGAGCCGGATGCGTTGTAGGTCTGCGTACCGCCGGAGGCGGCGGATGAAAAGACCAGCGTGCCATAGGTCCGGTTGCTGAGGGAAACCGGGTACGAGCCGCCCGGCACATCGTATTCGAACAGCCCGTTCTCGGTGCCTGCCGCCACAGACAGCTTTGCCACCACATCTGCCGCATGTCCCGACCTTGTGTTATGCACGTAAGTTCCTCCATTCCCGATGCGTACGGTCCCTTTGATCAGCAGCGATTGTCCGCTGGCCAGTCCTGATGAATTCCGGAACACTCCGCCGTTTTGGATCACGATCCCTTCGTCGGCACTGCCGGCAGTAAAACCCGGACTGCTTCCGTTGGAAGAGGGCAGGTGCAGCTCGATTTGCTTTCCTTCTGCGGGTGCTATAAGCAGGCTGCGCACGATTACAGCATCATCGGGAAGGGTGACGGTGTAGTTGCCTGCCTGCAGGGTGTTGTCGAGGATCACTGCATCGGTGCCGTCAGGAAGCCCCGCCGGAAGCCAGTTTGCAGCATCAACCCAATTCCCGCTGCCGCCCGTCCACCGTTTTTGTGCACTTAACGGGTGTATGAAAAGCAGCACCAACAGGGTGAGGGTATATGGAATCCGTGGCTGTGGCATGGCTGATGGCTTCGGGTTTATATAAAGACTGCCACGAAGCTACCTGTCATCACAAAACCTATACAGGGTGTTTTCACCCGATACCGCCTGTACCGGGCCTTTTTCCCGTTCAGGTACGATCAAATAAAAAAAGCCCCTGCATTGAGGGGCTTTTTTTATTTGATCGTTTTGCGATCTGATTATCTCGACATACCACTGTCCGGTTTCGGGCCAGAAGTGTCTGTTCTCAGAGAGGAGGAATCGCTACCGGAATTGGCAGCCGGAGCTATACTGGTTGTATCTCTGTTCGTTTCGTCTGATGTGCTGCTATTTGAATCGCCACAGGCCGTCATGCCGGCTGCTATAATTACAATGGCCAGGAACTTTTTCATGATGATGATTTTAGAAGTTATTAGATTATGGTCAATTGTATAAATTTCATGCCGTTCTTGCCTGAAATTCCTGTTTATTTTTTCCGGAAGAAAATTCTGACCGGTACACCGCTGAAATTAAAGTTCGACCTGAGCTGGTTTTCCAGGTAGTTTTTGTAAGGCAGTTTGATGTCGTCCGGGAAATTGGTGAAGAAAGCAAATGACGGAACCACGGTAGGCAGTTGCGTGATGTACTTGATGCTGACCGGCGTTCCTCTTACCACCGGTGGCTGGTGCGCATTGATGGCTTTTTGCATCACATCGTTCAGTTGTGAAGTGGTTACCTTCCGCTTGCGGTTCTCATACACATCCAGCGCCACTTCCATCGCCTTGAAGATCCTTGTTTTTTCCAGCACGGAAATAAAGAGGATAGGCACGTCCGTGAATGGCGCTATTTTTTCCTTCAGGGCTTTTTCGTAATCCCTCGATGTATTTGTTTCTTTTTCAACCAGGTCCCACTTGTTTACCAGCAGCACGATGCCCTTCCCCTTTTTTACCGCCAGGCCGAAAATATTCAGGTCCTGTGCCGTCATCCCTTTTTCCGCATCGATCATCAGCAGGCACACATCGGCCTCATCCATGGCCTTGATGGCCCTGATCACCGAATAAAATTCCAGGTCTTCGTTCACCCTGGCTTTCCGGCGGATACCCGCCGTATCGATCAGCACAAATTCTTTCTGGAACAGATTGTACTCTGTATAGATGGTATCGCGCGTGGTGCCGGCGATGTCGCTCACAATGGTTCGTTCTGTGCCGATCAGCGCGTTGAGCAGGGAAGACTTGCCCGTGTTCGGCTGCCCGATGATAGCGAATTTGGGCAGTTGCTTGTCGTCTGTGCTGGCCAGGTCTTCGTCTTTGATCAGCGCGGTCACCGCATCCAGTATCTCGCCGGTGCCCGAGCCGCTGATGGCGGAAACAAAATAGATATTCTCGAATCCAAGACTGTAAAACTCGGCGGCCTCCAGCAGGCGGCTGTGGTTGTCGACCTTGTTCACCATCAGGAAGACCGGTTTGTTGGCCTTGCGCAGGGTCTGCGCCATGGCTTCATCCAGGTCGGTGATGCCGTTCACCACATCTACGATAAAGATCAGGGCATCGGCTTCTTCCAGGGCCACCAGCACCTGCTTCTTGATCTCCCTTTCAAATATATCGTCGCTGCTTGGCACGAAGCCGCCGGTATCAACCACGTTGAATGCTTTCCCGGTCCATTCCGCTACTCCGTACTGTCGGTCGCGCGTAACGCCGCTGATATCGTCCACGATGGCCTTGCGCTGTTCGAGCAGGCGGTTAAAAAATGTACTTTTTCCTACGTTGGGTCTTCCTACTATGGCGACTGTAAATCCAGACATTGTTCTTAGTTTAAAATATGATCTGCTCCCCGTTTGTTGAGCACGGGCGGCTGGTGCCTAATTATACCCGTATTCCCGCAGGTAGAGATCATTGTCTCTCCATTTGGGACGCACCTTTACAAAAAGTTCCAGGAAAACTTTGCTGCCGATGAATTTTTCGATCTCTTTTCTCGATTCGGTTCCCAGCTGCCGGATCATCTTTCCTCCTTCTCCCAGGATGATGCCCTTCTGCGTATCGCGCTGTACCACGATCTCAGCGCGGATCTTTACCAGGGTCTGTTTCTCTTTGTACTCCTGCACGATCACGGTGGTGTGGTAAGGGATCTCGTCCTGAAACTGCTGGTAGATCTGTTCGCGGATCAGCTCGCCCACAAAGAAGCGGGTCGGCAGATCGCTGATATCGTCATCGCTGAAAAAGGGTTCTCCTTCCGGGATGTTCTGTAAAATGGTGCTGAGAAGCTTGTCGAGATTGGTTTTGGAGAGGGCGGAAACCGGGACCACTTCCTTGCAGTAAGGTTTGGCGCGGTAAAAATCGACCGCTTCCTGAACCCGTTTTGCGTCGGACTGGTCAATTTTGTTGATGATTACGAGGGCGGGTACTTTGAGACGGAGGGAAGTGAAGATGGCATCGTTCTCCTGCTGGTCTTCCTGTACGTCGGCCATCAGCAGGGCCAGGTCGGCATCTTCGAGGGCATTCCTTACGGCGCCCATCATTTTTTCGTGCAGCCTGTACTTGGGTTCGATGATGCCGGGGGTGTCGGAGAAAATGATCTGGTACCCCTTTTCGCTCAGGATGCCTTTGATCCTGTGGCGGGTCGTTTGCACCTTGTGCGAAACGATCGCCATTTTTTCACCCATCAGGGCATTCAGCAGGGTGCTTTTGCCCGCATTGGGTTTACCGAATATGTTTACAAATCCTGTTTTCATGCTATTTGTCAGTTAGACCAGCCACGAAGCCGGGATTCCAGCAGACCGGTGAGCATAAATAAAAAACCGCCTCTTATCACGTAAGAAGGCGGCTCTTTTGTTGCGAAGGCAAGGATCGAACTTGCGACCTTCGGGTTATGAGCCCGACGAGCTACCGCTGCTCTACTTCGCGATGTGGGCAGCAAAAGTAACTTTTATTTTTACACTGCCAAATATTTTATTTGTTAAAAGGGGTTAACCCGGTTTTTTCCGGTTTAACCCCTTTCAGATTATCCTTTTTTGTTGACGCTGCTGGCACCATTCGTCTTGGTAGAAGTGATCACGGCGGATCCTTTATACTGGATGGAACTGGCGCCGCTGGCTTCCACTTGCAGCTCCTTGTTCACCGTCACCTTGATATCGGAAGCGCCATAGGCTTTCGCACTGCACACATCCGTTGCCAGGTCGAACCCTTTCATGTCGCTGGCACCGCTGGCCTTTACTTCCAGGTTGCCTACTTTTCCTGATATGGTTACGTCGGAAGCGCCGCTCTGGTCAACATCCAGCTGGTTTACCTGCACCGCGCCCTTAAAATCGCTGGCCCCGGTGAGGTGCAGCGTAAATCCTTCGCCTTTGATCACACCTTCCACAAACACATCGCTTGCGCCGGAAGCGTCGAGCCGCCTGAGTGTGGTGAACGACACATAAGCTTTCAGCCTTTTACTGCCGGAGTTGAGTTTCATGCCATCGTTGTCGTAATAAATGCTCAGCACGCCGTTTTCCACTATTGTTTTGATCCTGTCGCGGAACTGGCTTTCAGATGCACTCACCGCCAGCGCTTCCTTGTCGCCGGGCGACATATACAGGTCGATACCACCGGACACTTTGATGGCGGAGAAGCTGCCTACCGGGCGCACTTCCACGTTGGGATCGTTGATGATGGTTTTCTGGGCGTTGACTGCATGAACGGTAACCAGGGCCGCCAGCAGGATAAAAAGGAATTTCATGTCTGAAAATTTTTGGGCTTTTTAAGATTTTTACGGGAAATGCAGGCCCTTGTATGTCGCCTGCCTGTATACTGTGGTACGGTTGCCAGAAGCGAATGTTACAGCGTCCGTCAGAAATTTTAAAATAGTTCCTATATTCGCTCCGGATTTTTACATTTATCAGATTCCCGGGGTGCTGAAGGCAATGCCAACGGCTGAGATTACACCCGTAGAACCTGAACAGGGTAATGCCTGCGCAGGGAAGGTTTGCTTCACTTATTGTCTCGCTCTATCTTTTCCTGCACTGTATCTATCCACGTCAGTTTACTGTACAAAACCGTCAGGTATCGCCCTGCTTCCACACAGGGCCACCGCCTGCGCTTTCCAATTCTGTGTACGCTAAAAAATGAGGTGTGATGAAAAAACTGTTTTTACTGAGCTTCGTGCTTTTGTCCGTTCTGTCCGTTTTCTGCCAGCGCCGCCTTACCGGCAAGATCACCGATGCAGTCACCGGCAAACCTGTTCCCCAGGCCACCGTCGAGCTGCCCGGCAATAACCAGGTGGCCGACGACCAGGGGCTGTTCTCTGCTTCCCTGCCAAAAGGACCCCGGCCCGTGCGCATCACCGCCATTGGCTACAGAACGCTGGAACAAACCGTTTCTGCCGACGACCGCGACCTGACCTTCCGGCTGCAGCCCATCCAGCTGTTCCTGCAGCCGGTCGAGATCAGGGCAGTGCGTGCAGGCGACAATGCGCCGTTCACCAAGACCAACCTTTCCAAGAAAGAGATCGAAAGAAACAACCTGGGCCGCGACCTGCCGTTTATCCTCGACCAGACGCCGTCGGTGGTGGTGAACTCCGATGCAGGCAACGGCGTGGGCTACACGGGCATCCGCATCCGGGGCAGCGATGCCACCCGTATCAACGTAACTCTGAACGGCATTCCCTACAACGACGTGGAAAGCCAGGGGACCTTTTTTGTGGATCTGCCCGATTTCGCTTCCTCGGTCAACAGCATCCAGATCCAGCGCGGCGTGGGCACTTCCTCCAACGGCGCCGGCGCGTTCGGCGCTTCGCTCAACATCTCCACCAACGAGTTCAGGGAAGATGCCTACGGGGAGATCAACAACAGCTATGGCTCGTTCAATACCTGGAAGCACACCGTAAAGGCAGGCAGCGGCCTGATCGATGACCATTTCACCATCGATGCCCGCCTGTCGAAAGTATCGAGCGACGGTTTCATCGACCGTGCCAGCAGCGACCTGCGCTCCTTCTTTCTGTCGGCCGCCTATCTCAACAAAAGATCCTCCCTGCGCCTCAATGTGTTTTCCGGAAAAGAAAAGACCTACCAGGCCTGGAACGGCATCCTCGAAGAAGACCTCGCTAAAAGCCGGACCTACAATTCTGCCGGCACCGAAAAGCCGGGTACACCCTACGACAACCAGACCGACAACTTCCAGCAGGATCATTACCAGCTCTTCTTCAACCACCAGTTCTCCGACGCGCTGTCGTTCAATACCGCCGTCTTCCTGACCCGGGGACTTGGTTACTACGAAGAATACCAGGGCAAGGAGCCCTATTCCAAATACGGATTGCCCGACTATGTCACCGGCCGCGATACCATCCGCACCACCGACCTGGTGCGGCAGCTCTATCTCGACAACTATTTCTATGGGAACGTAACTTCCCTGCAGTACAAAAAGGGGAGGACGCAGCTGACTGCCGGCGGCGGCATCAACCGGTACGATGGCAAACATTACGGCAACATCATCTGGTCGGAAAAGGGCAACATCCCCAAAGACTACCAGTGGTACAACCTGAACGCTTTCAAGACCGATGGCAACATCTACGCCAAGCTGCAGCAAACCTTTGCGCGGCACTGGAACGGGTTCCTCGACCTGCAGTACCGGACCGTGAAGTACGACCTGAACGGCTTCCGCGACAACCCGGACCTGATCATTCATAACACCTACCATTTTTTCAATCCGAAAGCGGGCATCGGCTACAACAACGGCGACTGGAAAGCCTATCTCTCCTATTCGAAAGGAAAGAAAGAACCCAACCGCGATGATTTCGAGGCCGGCGCTTCAGATCAGCCCAAACCCGAAAGCCTGAATGATTTTGAACTGGGCGTGGAAAAAAGAACCAGCCTCTACTCCTGGTCGGCCACGCTGTATTACATGCAGTACCGGAACCAGCTGGTGCTTACCGGAAGGCAGAACGATGTAGGGGCCTACACCCGCACCAACGTACGCCACAGTTACCGCCGGGGAATCGAATTGCAGGGGAACGTATTTCTTACCTCCTGGATGAACGCAGGAGGCAACCTGGCGCTCAGCGAGAACAAGATCCTCAACAGCAATGAATTTCTGGACGATTATGACAACGGCGGCCAGAAGCTGTTCAGCTATCACAAAACGGAAATTTCATTTTCACCGGCCGTGGTGGGAAGCGCATCAGTCAATTTCCTGCCCATCAAAAAAGGCGAGATCAGCCTGATCGGCAAATACGTGGGCAGGCAGCACCTCGACAATACCGGCAGCAAGGTCCGCAGCCTGTCCGACTATTACGTGCAGGACCTGCGGATGGTCTACACAATCAATAAAGTGTTCAAAGAGATCAACCTCATCTTCCAGCTCAACAATGTGTTCAACCGCAAGTACGAGCCAAACGGTGCCACCTACAGCTACATCTCGAACGGCGCCAGGGTGAATGAGAACTACCTGTTCCCGATGGCGGGAACGAACTGGATGGCGGGTGTGAACATCAAGCTGTAGGTTATTTCACGGAATGGTCCTGGGCCTGCCATTCGAGCATGCCGCCGTCGAGGTTCTTGGTGTTGGTGAAACCCATGCTTTCGAGGTAATGGCAGGCCATCAGGCTTCTGCGGCCGCTTCTGCAGTATACGATCACTTCCTTGTCTTTCCAGTCTTCCAGGTCGTCGATCTGCGCCATCTGGATCTGGCCTAGGGGTACCAGCGTACCGCCGATATTGAATTCGGCAAATTCATCGGGCTCGCGCACATCCAGCAAGTGGAGGTGTTCGCCGGCGTCCAGTCTTTTCTTTACTTCGCTAACGGAGATAGTTTGCATACATCAGTTTTTTATTGGTTGATTTCCGGTCAGTGAACGGAGCTGGTGTCAGCCTGCCTTTGCTGGCGTTCTGCACTCAGCCAGATATCGATCAGTTGACCGGGACGGATCCTGTTTACTTTCTGGTCTTCATTCATGCGTTCGGGGTTCTGGCGGTACACAAAAGAGTTCATGGTATCGCCTACCCCTGCATCTACCACCGGTACATGGCCGATGTGCATGGAGTCGAGCACCGCCATGGCATCTCCATACGACATACCAAACAGGTCGGGCACCGGCATATTGACATTCGACAACCCGCTGCCAAGCACCAGAGAGATCGTTGACCCCATCGGGATCTTGGTGCCGGGCTTGATCGATTGTCCGTTGTAGAGCTGGTCGAGGATGGAATTTTTGGCGAAATCCGGGCGGTAGGAGGTATCTCCGAGCCGCAGGCCGAATTGCTTGAGGATGAGGATGGCGTTGCGGAAGCTGCCGACGAGCCGGGGCATGGAGATCAGCGGCGGCACCGAGCGGTTCACTGTCAGGTATACGGTGCGGTTTATCTTTACCACGGCGTTCGCTTCAGGGAACTGCCGGGTCACCATGAGGGGTGCCACATCATCCTGGTACACCGAATCCTGGATCTTCACATCAAACCCTTCGTTGTTGAGTATCTTGGTGGCTGCATCCATCGACTTGCCGGTGACGGAAGGGATCTTCATGCTTTTTCCATGTTGCGTCATGATACCCAGCGAGCCCAGGAACAAGAACACCACCACGCAGACCAGGAATACCGCAAACAATATGTTGACCCACAAAGGCCGGCTGGTTATGAATTTGAACACAAAGGAAAAATTTTACAGTTCATATAATTTTATGCATCTGACCAGGAATTTACCGGATCAGCCGCGTCAGCTGCGCCTTGCGAGTGCGTCTTCCAGAAGCGCGGTATAAAAGTCTTTCAGGGTCCATCCCATGGCCCTCACCATCTGGGGCACGATGCTGGCCTCGCTTTGTCCGGGCACCGTGTTGATCTCCAGCAAGTAAGGCTGCGCCCTTTCTTCGTTGTAGATAAAATCGATGCGCACTACGCCGCTGCAGTTGAACACTTCGTACACCTTGATGGCGGCCGCTTTGATCTTTACGGTCATCTCTTCGGTGATGGGCGCAGGCGTCAGCTCCTCGCTCATGCCGGCGGTGTACTTGGCTTCGTAATCGAAGAAATCTTTCTTGCTCACGATCTCCGTCATGGGCAGCACGGTGATCCGGCCCTGGCTGCGGAACACGCCTACCGTCACTTCCCGGCCGGAGATGAATTCTTCCACCAGGATTTGATCGTCTTCGCGGAAAGCTTTTTCGAAGGCGCCTTCCAGGCCGGCATAGGCTGTCACTTTCGACATGCCGATGCTGCTGCCGCCGTTGTTGGGTTTCACGAACACGGGCAGCTGCAGCTGTGCCGCAACTTCCGTGGCAGCAACCGGCTGATGTTTAAAAATATGCAGCGACCGGGCCACGTGAATACCTGCAAAAGCAGCTACGGCTACAGTATACCGTTTGTTGAAGGTAAGTGCAGAAGTGGCAGCATCGCAGGAAGTGTACGGAAGATTGAGCAGGTCGAAGTATCCCTGCATTTTTCCGTCTTCGCCGGGCGTGCCGTGGATGCCGATAAAGACCGCATCGAACCGGATCTTTTTTCCGCCGGCCTCGATGCTGAAACTGTTTTTATCTACTTCGATCGCTTCCTGCGTATCTGCAGGCAGGTAGTACCAGCCTGCAGGTGTGATGTCTATCTTGTAAACTTCGTATTTAGCGTGGTCGAGATTCTTATCGATGGTAACTGCACTCTGGTAGGAGATCACAGATTCCCGGGAGTATCCGCCTGTGATGAATGCAATGACTGGTCTGGAAGACATAGTTGATTGATTAAGGGAAAACCTGCCGCAAAGATTGGGGAAAAATCCAGATTAAACGGGTGGAAACCTTTCCGGTTGGGTTTTTTGTAAATATATAACAAAGGTGAAGGAATGCTATCCTTCACCTTTGAACGGGCGGTTGTTATAACCAGTCCGTATAAAACAGCTTTCTGCGGTCATGCCGGGAAATTCCCTGCGAACATGCAGGAACGCCCGGGGATTACAAGTGCAGTTTGTCTTTTTTGTCCATCAGCTCATCCACGGTTTCCCTGTACATCTCATCCGGCACACAGCAGTCTACCGGGCAAACAGCCGCGCACTGCGGCTCTTCGTGAAAACCCTGGCACTCGGTGCATTTGTTGGGAACGATGTAGTAAGTGTCGACACCGAGCGGAGCGTTTCGCTGATCGGCGTCTACCACGGTACCGTCTATGAGTACGAAAGAACCTTTCACTGTGGTGCCATCGGCAACGGCCCATTCAACGCCGCCTTCGTAAATGGCGTTGTTCGGACATTCCGGCTCGCAGGCGCCGCAATTGATGCATTCTTCAGTTATCTTGATTGCCATATCTGTAAAATTTAAGAGGTTAGAGACCCGGGGGCTTCTGCAGCAAAAATAAGCATGCCACCCGAATTATCCATTTCAATTTAAAAAGAACCTATGTCAAAATTGTGCCAGCCCGGCCTCCTGTTTCCGCCTCCTTCCTCTGCTATTATGTTCCTACTTTTGCAGCTATGAATCTGCAATTACGGATCGACCTGCTCGTGCGCCTCGGGCAATACCTGTTGAGTGACGACGAGGAGTGGACAAGCGCAAAAAGAAGAGCGGAGCAGGCCAACAACTGGTTTACCCAGCAATTTATCTCAAAGGCGGTGACTTCCATCGCAGAGCAATACCTGCAGCACGGTAAGCTTGTTGATTTTACGCACCGGTACCGGGTTCCGGAAAGCAACCAGGATCCAAAGACCATCGGGCTGGTCATGGCCGGGAACATTCCGCTGGTAGGCTTCCACGACTGGCTCTGCCTGTTTCTCACCGGCCAACGGGCGAGGGTCAAAACTTCTTCGAAGGATGACATCCTGTTCAAGCATCTTGCCGGCCGGCTGTTGCAATGGGAGCCGGGTGTGGACGGCGAGATCAGCTTTCCTGACCTGCTGAAAGGGTGCGACGCTTACATTGCCACCGGCAGCAACAACACCGCCCGTTATTTCGAATATTATTTCAGCAAATACCCGCATATCATCCGGAAGAACCGGACCTCTGTGGCCATTCTCACCGGCGGTGAAACGGAGGAAGACCTGGAGAGGCTGGCCGACGATATCTATCTTTATTTCGGACTGGGCTGCCGCAACGTTACCAAGCTGTATATTCCCCGGGATTACGATTTTGTTCCGCTGCTCGGCGCCTGCAAAAAATACAGCGAGCTCATCAACCACCATAAATATAAGAACAACTACGATTACCAGCTGGCCATCTACCTGCTCAACAACCAGTACTATATGACCAACAATACGGTTTTGCTGGTAGAAGGCTCCAGCCTGTTCTCCGCCATCAGCCAGCTGAACTATGAATTCTACGACAGCCTCCCGAAAGTGATACAGGACCTGGGAGGCAACCGGGAAGTGCAATGCATCGTGGGGAATAAATGGGTCCCGTTCGGAAGCACCCAGTCCCCTTATCTCACCGATTACGCAGACCAGGTAGACACTATGCAGTTTCTGACGGGGCTGTAAGAAACTGTTTTCAGCTACAGGCAGTATGCGGATTCAGGTACACGTTTCCGTGTACGATGCCAATTTGTGCAGATCTCTTTTCCGGCTGCCAGCCTTACCTGACAGATTATACAGAATTTTATTTTAAATTGGGGAGACGAGGAGCCTGTTTACTCCGTTAAGAGCGTAAAACAGGCCGGTTACATACAGAAAACGGCTTGAAACGGGGAATTTTTACTAATTTCAGGAGCAAGTACGAAGCCTTTAGTAAAACATATGTTAAACCATCTTTCGGCCAAATCAGGCGTTGAGTTTGTACGTTTACATTTGTGAGGAAGGCATGTAATTTGAATACTTCCGTTATCAGATCATTTAAATAATATTATTGTATGAAACTCAGACAAGTGGCTGCGGTGATGTTGATCAGTGCTGCTACGGCTGTAGGCAGCGTATGGACCTACAACCGGGTAACACAGAGCGACACTTACCGGTATGAAGCAAACACAACAAAACTACCCGCTAACTACGCCGGCTACTTCAATGGCTCCGGCGGCGCAGCAGGCCCCATCGATTTCACAGAGGCTGCCAGCGCAACCATCCCGGCAACCGTTCACATCAAAACAAAAACAACGGTCAAAGCCAGCAACAATCTCCCCAACCGGAAAAGCCCGTTCTCCGACCTGTTCGGCGACAGCTGGGACGATCTCTTCGGTGACCGCATGCGCTCCATGCCGCAGCAGGCCTCCGGCTCCGGCGCCATCATCAGCGAAGATGGTTATATCGTTACCAACAACCACGTGATCGATGGTGCAGACGATATCACCGTTACGCTCAGCAACAAAAAATCATTTAAAGCGAAACTCGTCGGAACCGATCCTTCCAGCGACCTGGCTGTGATCAAGATCGAAGCGAAAGGCCTTCCTTTCATGCTGTATGGCAATTCTGACGACGTAAAGATCGGCCAATGGGTACTGGCCATCGGCTATCCTTTGAACCTCGAAACCACCGTTACGGCCGGTATCGTGAGCGCCAAAGGCAGAACCCTCGACATCAACCGCCGCAACACAAAAACTACTCCGGTCGAATCTTTCATACAAACCGATGCGGCAGTGAACCCCGGTAACAGCGGCGGCCCCCTGGTAAGCACCGACGGCAAGCTGATCGGCATCAACTCGGCCATCGCTTCCCCCACCGGTTCCTATGCTGGTTACTCCTTCACCATTCCGGTGAACATTGTAAAGAAGATCATGGCCGACCTGCTGAAATTCGGTACTGTTCAGCGCGCTTACCTTGGCATACGCTATGCAGCCGAAGGTATTTCCGAAGAGCAGAAAAAAGAGCAAGGTATTAAGGACGGCGAAGGTGTATATGTGCTTGAAGTGCCTACAGACGGTGCTGCTTACGTGGCCGGTATCAAAAAAGGCGACTTTATCACCAAGATCAACAAAGTACCGGTTTATTCAGGTGCCGATATGGTCGGACAGGTAGCCACTTACCGCCCTGGCGACAAGATCGATGTAACCTATTTCAGGGATGGTAAAGAAACTACCGTGGGCCTCACGTTCCGCAACAGCGCCGGTACCACCGAGATCGTTAAAACATCGGTACTCGATAAGCTGGGTGCAACCCTGGAAACCGTTTCCAAGGCAACCGCCACAACCATGGGTATCAAAGGCGGCGTTGTAGTGAAAACGTTCACCGAAGGCAGTCCCTTCAGCAAAACCCGGATGGAAGAAGGGTATGTGATCACCCGGGTGAACGACAAGGAAGTGCTGACCCTGGATGCATTCAAAGCAGAGATTGAAAAATCAAGCGGCAACGTAAAACTGGATGGCGTATACCCCGGTTTCAACGGAACGTTCTCTTATCCGCTCCGCCTCAATGCTGAATAAGCGTACAAGATTTCATACTTCGTTATAAAAAAAGCCGGAACGTAAGTTCCGGCTTTTTTGTGTCTGCCCCTTTCTGTCTCTCTGATACCAAACTGCTGACAATATTTATGATCCATCTGAAGCAGATGAGACCTTATCGCCGACAAGCTGTACTCTCTCTTCGTGCCGGAGGCACATCCGGTGGGTAGACAAGGATTTGCTGCTGAGATGCGTTCCAGTGGAACGCCTGGTGCTCCCGGGTGCCGGCATAGCACCCGGGGATTGATTAAAAAGTAAGAAAGCCACCTGGTTCTGTGTTCCGGCGGAACACCTGATGGGTAGCCGTAAGCCCTGCCTACACAGCGTTCCATCCGAACGCCTGTTGCTCTTGGGTGCTGCACCCGGGCAACAGACGTTCCGATGGAACGTTATCGAATCTCATGGCATGCTACCCATCAAATATTCCTGACGGAAGATAGAAACAATCGCTTCCCTACTTTTTAATCGACCCCAATCAACGCAGGTTGGCCTTTTTACCCACCGGGCGTGCCTCCGGTACGCAGGGGGAACACAGCTGCAGCGGCTTGGTATCACACCGCCGGAACCAGTGAGGTGTCTTTTGCGTACACGAGGTATTCCCAAGGACGCAGGGCAAAGAATTTCTTTTCTGTAAAATTGCTTTCGTTCCCGCTGAAAATGTTTATGAAAGACCCGGTGAGAACAGGATCGGGAATTTCGAAAAAAGATCTTTCCTGATCAGACAGGTTCAGTACCACCAGCACTTCATCGCGGTCCGACTGCCGCAGGAAGGCGAATACAAACTGGTCGGCCCCGGTGTGTAAGCGGTAGGTTTTGCTGCGTTCGCCGGCCCGCAGGGCGGCATTGTTCTTCCGGAGTTCGAGCAGTTTTTTATAGAATCCGTGCAAGGCGTTGGTGCCCGTCCAATCGATCTGATCCTTGTCGAAAAATTTGAGGCGTTTCATGTTCGGAAGTTCCTGGCCGCTATAGATAAGCGGGATGCCGTTCCAGGTAGCGCAGAGGACCGCGAACGCTTCGGCAGCTCTGCCCATCCGTTCATATTCGCTGCCGCTGTGCGAGTTCTCATCGTGGTTGGTGGTGAACAGGAGGTGAAACGCATTCGGAGGAAAGCCGTTGCCGTAATAACCCAGCACTTCATCGAGCCCCTGCAGGTTGGCCTCCCGCCGTGAGAACGCTTCCATTTTGTGCAGAAGGTTCCAGGAGTACGTGGCGTCGAATACTTCGTGGTACCTGACTTCCTCGCATTCGGCCAGCCAGAATAGTTGCTTCAACTGGTCGAGTTCGGTGCGGGCACGGCGCCAGAAATCGAGCGGCACCAGCATGGCCATATCGCAGCGGTAACCGTCGATATCACATTCGGTGAGCCAGAAACGCATGGCTTCAATCATGGCTGCGGGCACCTCCGGGTTATCATAATTCAGGTCGATCACATCTTCCCATCCGTTGGGATCGTAAAAATTTCCTTCGTGGTTCTTTTTGTAATAATCAGGGTGTTCGCGGGTCCAGCGGTGATCCCAACCGGTATGGTTGGCCACCCAGTCGATCAGCACTTTAAACCCAAGACCGTGGGCGGTCTGTACAAGCTGTTTGAAATCATCGAGGGTACCAAATTCGGGGTTGGTAGCGGTATAGTCGGAACAGGCATAGTAGCTGCCCAGGGTTCCGAGGCGTTTTTGCTGGCTGATGGGCGTAACGGGCATGAACCAGAGCACTTCGATGCCCATATCCCTGAGACGGGGCAATTCTTTTTGGAAAGCGGCGAAGGTACCTTCGGGTGTGTACTGACGAAGGTTGACCTCATAAATATTCGTGTTATAGCTCCAGTCGGCCGGTTTAAATTGATCGCTCATAATGAATGATTTCTCTTATTGATTGATTAACGAATAACGCTCATTTTTAAGTGTACGCCGGCCCGAATGGATCTAACATTGTACCTTCGCAGTTGTTAGTTACCACAGAAATGACAGGCTGAAACGACCGCCGGCAAGATATCCAAACAGCAATGAAAACATTCAATGTTCCCGTCACATACCGCAGTCCGCTGATCTCTGCCGTTAAAAGCAGGCGTAAACTGGAAGACAGGCTGAAGAAAGATTTTACTCCTACCCTGCTTGATCTTGGTCCCCTGCATGTTTACCTGGCCCGCCATTTCGGTTTTTGCTATGGCGTTGAGAACGCAATCGAAATTTCCTTTCGTACAATCGAGGAGAACCCGGGCAAACGGATTTTTTTACTCAGTGAGATGATCCATAACCCACAGGTAAATGCAGACCTGCAAAAAAAGGGCCTGAGGTTCCTGCAGGATACCTACGGCCACGAACTGATCCCGTTTTCCGAACTCCGGTCAGACGATATCGTGATCATTCCGGCTTTCGGCACCACGCTCGAGATCGAGAAAAGACTTGCCGGCCTGGGCATACCCACCGAGAAATACAATACCACCTGTCCGTTCGTGGAAAAGGTCTGGAACCGCTCGGCCCAGATCGCCGCCAGTCAATACACCATTGTGATCCACGGCAAACCCCAGCACGAAGAAACCAGGGCTACCTTTTCACATGCGGCCGACCGCACCCCTTCCGTTATCGTGAACGACATGAAGGAAGCACGCATCCTGGCCAAATACATCACCGGTGAATCCGCGCCTGAATTGTTCTATGAAGTATTCAAGGGGCAATACAGCGAGGGCTTTGATGCGGAAAAGGACCTGCAGCGGATCGGCGTGGTGAACCAGACCACCATGCTGGCGAGCGATACGCAGGCCATCGCCGATTTTTTAAGACAGACGATGATCGCAAAGTACGGCCTCACCGATTCCACCATTGCCGACCATTTTGCCGACACCCGCGATACCCTCTGCTATGCCACCAACGACAACCAGACGGCCGTCAGCGCCATGCTCGATACCCCGGCCGACCTGGCAATCGTAGTCGGCGGCTATAATTCATCCAACACCTCGCACCTGGTAGAGCTGTGCGAAGAAAAGCTGCCCACCTATTTCATCAGTTCCGCCGACAAGATCCTTAGCAGCACGGAGATCCTCCACTATAATTTCCACACCAAACAGGAACTGCTGACCAGCAGCTTTCTTCCCTCAACCACACCTGCCCGCGTCCTCATTACCAGCGGCGCCTCCTGCCCCGACGCCGTCGTAGAAAGCGTGATCCGCAAACTGGCGGATATTTATGAGGTAGAGGATAGGATTGAAGAGATGGAGTAAGGCGCTGTCTGAGCCCGGATTTTTGGGATCTGATGGATTTCACGGAAAGGGTTCCTTGTCTCGTCCTGAAAAAAGTTCACACTTGGTCACGTCATCGCTTATCAGGGGAATCAGGTAATCAGGCTCTTATCTGGTTGAGACAAGAAACAGCGATTCCCCGCTTAGGCGCAGCAAGGGGTTGTGGGTACTGGTGACAAAGGTGTTGAAGGTGCTGGTTGCAAAGGGTTAAAGGTGCAAGGGCTGCAAACCCGCTGTGGGTGCGGCTTGCTTTCTTTCTTCCTCCCTTCCAATTCTCTCTCTTCTCTCCCCGGCCTTTGAAATGGGGCGTGAAGAAATTTACGGAATGGAGCGAGACCAAATGGCCTGCCGCAGGCGGCTATTTGGTGCAACGGACACGCCTGGCTTTATTCCACTGCCCATCCATGCAAGGGCCCATACCCCTACTACTGCCGAATAAAACCATGTCCGTTGCCCGCGCAATGCAGTAAATTTTAGCCCCATTTCAACAGCCAAGCCTTTTTTGCTTCTTTTTTGTGCCCAAAAAAGAAGAAGCTTCACAGAAAGCATCAATGAAAATAGCAACATGCCCCGCAAGGATCTTCACCAGGCGCAGCAAGTGGCTAAAGTGCCACCACGTGCCTGCACCTGGCAAAGATGACAACGGGGCGTGGCAAAGAGCCTTGCCTTTTTTGAATCCAAAAAAGAAGCACTCACGCCAGCTTAAAGCTTTCTAAAAATTTCGTGTTGAAGTTGCCGCTGCGGAAACGTTCGTCTTTCATGAGCTGCAGGTGGAAGGGAATGGTGGTTTTAACGCCTTCGATCACGTACTCGCTCAGGGCGCGGTGCATGGTGTCGATGGCTTCGCGGCGGGTGCGCGCTACGGCGATGATCTTGGCGATCATGGAATCATAGTACGGCGGTATGGTATAACCGGCATACACATGCGAATCGACGCGGATGCCATGGCCACCCGGCTGGTGCAGCACCGATATTTTACCGGGACTTGGCCTGAAATCATTGTAGGGATCTTCCGCGTTGATGCGGCATTCGATGGCATGCATCTGTGGCTCGTAGTTGAGACCGGAGATCGGCTCGCCGGCTGCTATCTTGATCTGTTCCTTGATCAGGTCGTAGTTCACCACTTCTTCCGTCACGCAATGCTCTACCTGGATGCGCGTGTTCATCTCCATAAAGTAGAAATTGCGGTGCTTGTCGACCAGGAACTCGATGGTACCCACACTCTCGTAGTTGATGGCAGAGGCGGCTTTGATAGCGGCGGCGCCCATTCTTTCACGCAGCTCGGGCGTCATGAAAGGAGAAGGCGATTCTTCCACCAGCTTCTGGTGGCGCCGCTGGATAGAGCAGTCGCGTTCGCTCAGGTGACACACTTTACCATACTGGTCGCCGGCCACCTGGATCTCGATGTGGCGCGGCTCTTCCACAAATTTCTCCATGTAAATACCGTCGTTCTTGAATGAAGCGGCGGCTTCTATCTTGGCGGTGTTGTAGGCTTTTTCCAGTTCGGCGGGTTCGTATACTACGCGCATCCCTTTACCACCACCACCGGCCGTGGCTTTCAGGATCACCGGATACCCGATTTCTTTTGCCTGGCTGAGCGCGTCCTGCAGGCTAGCCAGCAATCCTTCGCCGCCCGGCACTACCGGTACGCCGGCTTTGATCATGGTTTCCTTGGCAGTGATCTTGTCGCCCATGGAATTGATCATGGCAGGGGTAGGACCAATGAACTTGATGCCGTGCTCGCCGCATATTTCGGCGAATTTGGCATTTTCGGCCAGAAATCCGTAGCCGGGATGAATGCCGTCGGCATTGGTGATCTCGGCGGCGGCCATGATATGGGGTATATTAAGATAAGAATCTGCGCTGGCAGGCTTGCCGATGCAAACCGCTTCGTCAGAGAATTTTACGTGTAAACTGTCTTTATCGGCTGTTGAATAAACAGCGATGGTTTTGATGCCCATCTCGCGGCAGGTTCTTATCACCCGCAAAGCGATCTCTCCTCGGTTGGCAATCAAAATTTTTTTAAACATTGCTGTATATCAGAATTAAAAGTGAATAAATTCCGGGTCACTGCAGGCAGCAGGCAGTTACCGGTACCATCCGGTGAAACAGGGAAAGGGGTCAGGGACAGGTTTTGCGGTAAGCAAAAAGAGGCGCTGGTAACAGGAGTAACTCATCAGGCCGGTTCTACAAGGAAGAGAGGCTGGTCGTATTCAACCGGCGATGCATCTTCCACCATTACTTTTACGATCTTTCCGCTTATTTCACTTTCGATTTCATTAAACAGCTTCATGGCTTCAATGATACACACCACCTTTCCGGAAATTACCTCATCACCGATGTTTACGAACGAAGGTTTGTCGGGTGAGGGGCTGCGGTAGAACGTACCGATCATCGGGCTTTTGATGGTGAGCAGATTGGAAGGGGCCGGTTCGGCGGGCTTGGCTTTCTCACCGGCAAGGGCACCTGCTGAAGTCAAGTAAGCCGGGGAAGACGCAGGAAAAGCAGGCGCAGACATTTGTGTATAAACCGGAGGGGCAGCTACCATGGGCGGAGGAGCCAGTTCCTGTTTCTGTTTGATCGTGACCTTAAAATCTTTCTCTTCGATCGTTATTTCACCTATGTTGGACTTGTTTATGATCCTGATCAGCTCCTGTATCTGTTTGAAATCCATGGTAAACAATTTTCCGTTAGTAATGGGGAGGCTAAGATATGAATTCCGTTATATAAAAGTTCAAGAACACCGCGAATATCTCAATTGACAAAAAAAGGACAACGGCCTTGAAACCGGTTGTCCTTTTTATATAATATTACTCTATGGGTTCTTATTCTTTTACGCGTTCTACATACTCACCTGTTTTGGTGTTCACACGGATCATCTCGCCTTCGTTTACAAACAATGGAACCATTACGGTAGCACCGGTATCTACGGTAGCGGGTTTCAGGGTACGGGTGGCGGTATCGCCTTTTACGCCCGGCTCGCTGTAGGTTACCTGCACCACGATCTTGTCGGGCAGCTCCACGCTCATCGGCAGATCGGTTTCGGTGTTCACCATCACGGCTACTTCCTGTCCGTCGCGGAGAAACTGCGGGGCATCCACCATGTTTTCAGCCAGCACGATCTGCTCGAAGGTCTCATTGTCCATGAAATTATATCCGCTGTCGTCTTTGTACAGGAACTGGTAAGGCTTCTTTTCCACCCTCACCGGGTAAACGGTGTCGCCGCTGTTCCAGGTATGTTCGATGGAACGGTTGTTATCGACGCCCTTGAGCTTGGCCCATATCTTGGCGCCGGCGCGGGCCGTCTTGTTCTGTCCGAACTCTACTACTGAGTACAAGCTACCGTCTAATTTCAGGATCAGCCCCCTGCTCATGTCTGCTGTGGTTGCCATAAATTTCTTTTAAGAGCGGCAAAAATAGGGAAGGAAAGTACACCCTCCAAATAAGAGCGGTCATGATGATCTGCAACCTTATTGAATGACAGGCTCATTTTTCTTGAGCTTAAACGTTTTTTTAGTTTTTATAATAATCACACCTTCTTTTGCTTCTTCACCGTATAAAAGCCTGTCTGCGTGATTTCCATTTATAATATCAATGCTTTCCATGGAGTTAGGGTCTATTGAATTCAGCTCATCGTGCGGCATTTTTTTTCCATCCACAATCAGCACACCTGTGAAGCGATCGAATAAATTCTTCTTTTGCCCGCCTTCGTATTTATAGGGTTGGATAGTGCCGTCACCAGAGACGGTTGCGATGCCGATCACTTCGTTCCGGGCCTTGATGTTCACCGAATCATGATTCGACTGGTAAATGATAGTATGAAGGCTGTCGGCTTTGTGGTTATAAAAGTTCTGCATCGATTTTTCAGTCACTTTTACATCGTTGAGGATATAAGTCACCGGTGCAACAGTATCTACAATCGTGTTATCAACGGTATATTCTATATTCATTTTTCTTGTAACCTGCACATGTAACGGCGGCGGGGGCGGTGGTGGCACAGGCAGCTTGCCATATTTCTTTTCATACGCTTCTTTCTGCTCCGGCACGTCGAGATCGTACACTTCCTTTTTGCCGTTCTTCAATCGTACAACAGCTTGGTTGTTGAACTGGATGCTGCCGACGCCTTTCGGCAACGGTGGAGGGGGTGGGGGTGGCGGAAATGCCAATTCTTTGCCGGAATTCGATCCTACCGGGGGTACGGGTGGTGGCGGTGGTGGCGGCACCGTATCGTGTGAAGCCATCAGGGACCTTCTGATCTCCTGCAGATTCTGCGTTTTCTTGTTTTCCTGGCGGCTGCGGAAAGCAAGCAGCATCACGGCCAGCAGGGGCAGCACAAACAGGAACCTGACCAGGTGCACCTTTGCGGATCTTATTCTGTTCATCATGGCGATTCTTTTTTTAAGTGATGAGATGGTAAAATTGTTTGAGATGCTGTAAGGATGAAGTCCGGTTACTTTTAACAGCAGGTATTGATAATCGCGTGCGTCTACGCCCGTCTGCAACACACCGTTGTCAGCTATGAACTCCAGGTTCTCGCGGATCGCTTTTTTGATGAGCCAGGCAAACGGGTTGTACCAGTTCACGATGCAGAGCAATTCGCTGATCATGATATCAACGGTATGCCGCTGGCGTACATGCACAAACTCGTGCTCTATGATCTTCTGCAGATCCGCTTCGCTGTGAAGGCGTGCATTGATGAAGATGGACTGTGCAAACGAGAACGGACTGATCGGGCTTTCCACATCGTACAGGTTTATCTCATTCGATTGGATCAGGGTGGCGGAACGCTTGATGGTATGGATAGAAACAAGCTGCAGCAGGAACCGGACGATCATCACCGCCGAACCGACGATCAGCAGCGTGCCGATGACCGTCCACACGGAAAAAGGCAACAGGGACCGGTTCTCAGTAGCAGTGATCTGGCTCAGCTTACCCGACAGGACTATTTTATAGAGCAGGTGATCGTCGTTGAGCGCGGGCTGCTTCAGCCAGGGCGTAATGTTGATGAAGGGGATGACCCAGGCTACCAGCGAATAGCCCAGCAGGTAAAAGCGGTTCCAGGTATAAAAGGTGAGGTTCTTGAGTACGGCGTAATAGAAGAGATAGAATACGGCCAGTGTGAGCGAAAGCTTGAACAGGTACTGCAATAACAAGGGCATGGACGTAAGTTAATTTCTGAATAAGGGAACAGATCCTTGAAGCAGCGATCACCTGCCTTTTTTCTCGATCATGTCGATGATCTCTTTCAGCTCTTTCGGACTGATCTTTTTCTGCTCTGCAAAAAAAGAGACGAGCTCCTTATAAGAGTTGTCGAAATGATTTTTCACCACGCTGGTCAGGAATTGTTTTTTGTATTCACCCTCATCCAGGGCCGGTGAGTATTGGTACATATTGCCCATCTTCCGGCTCTTCACATAACCCTTTTTCTCGAGGTTCTTGATCGTAGACACCAGCGTGTTGTAATGCGGCGGCTCGCCTTCTATCTTGTCGAGGAAGTCTTTCGCAAAGCCGCTGCCCGTGCGCCAGATGGCCAGCATCGCCTGCTCTTCCTGCTTGGTCAGTTTCTCCATAAGAAGCAGATTAGAAATATTTCCGAATTTTTCGTAAATCTACGAACATTTCGGAATTATCCAAATTTATTGTAAAAAAATCCGTGGTGCTTGTTGCTGTTGAGATAACCTGTATTTTTGAAAAAATAGGTTCGCGTGAAAAAATATGTTCTCTATATTATGCTTGCCATGTCTGCCATCCGGGGTTATGCCCAGGACAGCAGCGACCTTACAAAAGCGAGCTATCTTCGTTATCCTACCATTCCTCCGTTTAGCCTACTCAAGATAGACAGCTCCGCCCTCACCAGGAACGATCTCGCCAAACACAGGAAAACCCTTCTTATGTATTTCAGTCCGGATTGCGACCATTGCAAGCACCAGACGAAAGACATGCTTTCCAAAATGGACAAGTTTAAGGATGTGCAGATCGTGATGGCCACCTACCAGCCTTTTGAAGAGATGCAGGCTTTCTACAAGGATTTCAAGATCGCCAGCTACCCCAACATTCGGATGGGCCGCGATACCAAATACTTTTTCCCTCCCTTCTTCAAGATGAGCAGCCTGCCTTTCATGGCCCTGTACAACGACAAGGGAAAACTGCTGACCACCTTCGAAGGCACCACACCGATCGAAAAACTGACAGATGCTTTTAAAGCGGATGTCTATATCAAGAGCAATTGACCGACTTTTTAACACCGAAAATAATCACATGAAGATTACCGTAGTGGGGGCAGGAGCCGTTGGAGCAACCTGCGCCGATAACATTGCCCGCAAGGAACTGGCCGAAGAACTCGTGCTGGTAGATATCAAGGAAGGCCTCGCAGAAGGCAAGGCCCTCGACATGACCCAGACAGCCGCGCTGCTCGGGTTCGATACCACCATCACCGGGAGCACGAACGACTACACAAAGACAGAAGGCAGCGATGTAGTGATCATCACCTCCGGCCTGCCGCGCAAACCCGGCATGACACGCGAAGAGCTCATCGGCACCAACGCCGGCATCGTAAAAGGCGTAACGGAAAACCTGCTCCGCCACTCTCCCGATGCCATCGTGATCATCGTGAGCAATCCCATGGACACGATGACCTATCTCACGCTGCAGACCAGCGGCCTGTCGAAAAACAGGATCATCGGCATGGGCGGCACGCTCGACAGCGCCCGCTTTAAATGCTACCTGAGCCAGTCGCTCAATTGTTCCCCGGCAGACCTGAATGCCGTGGTGATCGGCGGCCATGGCGATACCACCATGATCCCGCTAATTCGCTACGCCACCTGGAACAGCGTTCCCGTAACAAAGTTCCTGGAAGAAGAACAGCAGAAAAAGATCGTGGCCGACACCATGGTCGGCGGCGCCACCCTTACCAAGCTGATCGGCACTTCCGCCTGGTACGCCCCAGGCGCAGCCGTGGCAGCGCTGGTAGAAAGCATCGTACGCGATGAGAAAAAACTGTTCACCTGCTGCGTGGCCCTCGACGGTGAATACGGCCAGAAAGACATCTGCCTCGGCGTGCCGGTCGTGATCGGCAAAAGCGGCTGGGAAAAGATCGTCGACTTCGGACTGAATGAAGAAGAACAGGCGGCTTTCAACAAAAGCGCCGATGCGGTTCGCAGCATGAACGACGTGCTGAAGACGGTATAAGCTTCTTCCGATAAATATTTTAGCCCGTAAGCGGAGCCACCGGTGCTGCTTACGGGCTATCTGCATCCTGCACCAAACCGCCATGCCATGAAAAAGACCGCCGCCGGTAACAGCCGCTATATCCTGTTGCCCGCCCTCACGTTCAAAAGCGATGCGAATACCAACCCCAAGGTCAAGAACTTTCTGCAGTCGCTCGATGAAAACAAATCGCTGCCGGCCATCAGCCTGGTATCTAAAACGGCCGGCTTTCCCGCTCCGCCCATTACGCTGAAAGTTATAGATTCGATCGAAGCATACGGCGCCAAGCTGGTGGAGATCAGCGATGACGAGCTGGCGGATTTCCGGTTCTCTTACCCCGGCCTCCGCATCATTCCGGAAAAGTTCTACAAGAAGGCGCTCGTGCGCGAGAAGGTGCAGCTGGTGATCGAAAAAAGCAGCGTCGCCTTTACTGCACAGGTGCGCATTGTGAACGAGGCAGGTCTTCCGCTGGAAGGGATTTATGTGGTGGCTTTCACGGATTTCAAAACCCGTACCGGCGCCTCCGGCTCAACAGACAAGAAAGGGCAGGTTGGGCTGAAACTCGACAAAAGCCAGGTCGAGCGTATCTATGTGTATCCCGACCATAGCTACTGGGGATACTTCAAAAAGAATTTTACGATCAGCGCTTCCCTCGATATCCCGCTCGTTCCCATCGATCCGGCATATACCGATGCGCTGAAACATTTTTACGATACGCCTCACCTGAAAAAGATCGGTCATGCCGTGCGGGTGGCTGTGATCGACACCGGTGTGGGGCCCCACAAAGATCTTACAGTGGCAGGCGGCGCCAATATGGTGCAGGGAGAAGATGCGGCCGACTACACCGACAACGGCGAGGGCCATGGCACCCATGTGGCCGGCATCATCGGCGCTTCCGGAACCCTGAAAGGCGTGGCATCCGGCGTGAAGATCTACAGCTACCGGGTGTTCCCGAAAGACCAGGGCGCCTCCAATTTCGACATCATGAAAGCCATCGACCAGGCATCGAAAAAGGATAAATGCGACATCATCAACCTGAGCCTGGGCGAAGCGGAACTGGATGAAGGCGTGGTCAGCTCTATCAAGGATGCCTATGCGAAAGGCACGGTCTGTTTTGCCGCCAACGGCAACGACGACCGCAGTCCGGTGAGTTTTCCGGCTTCCTACAGCCTGTCCGTAGCCGTGTCGGCGATGGGCCGCAAAGGCACTTTTCCACCCAACACCGTGCAAACAGGCATCGTACACGCCCCTTACGGAACGGATCGCAACAACTTCATTGCCGACTTTTCGAACATCGGTCCGGAGACCGATCTTACCGCACCGGGTGTGGGCATCATATCCACCTATCCCAATGACCGCTATGCAGTTATGGATGGAACCAGCATGGCTTGTCCGGCCGCCGTGGGCGCCGCTGCCCGCATATTATCGGAGCAGCCGGCCATCCTGAAACTACCGCGCAACCAGCAGCGCTCCGATGAAATGCAGAAGTTTCTGTCGGCCCGCATACAGTCGATGGGTTTTGGTACTACCTTTGAAGGGAAAGGGATGCTGTTTATCCACCCATGAATTATATCATACGATACAAGGGAGCAGGGGAGCCCAACGCAGTAAAGCTGCGCCAGGAGCTCCGGTCGAACAACATCACCATAGTCGACAATTCAGCCCTGCCCCAGATGGCTAAAGTATCCCTGCACGACAACGATGTCGCCAAGCTCCACGCCGTTACCCGCTCCGACTGGGATGTGTTCCCTGAGAAAACGTATTCCCTTCCTGATGCAAGAAGAAAGGTGAAGAAGTAAGATTACTCATCAGACTGCATTTAAAGCTACAAACCCGCTTCAGTTTATATTTTCACCCCGGAATTTGCCCTAGGATTACTTCTATCAATATAATCTAAATGAACATTTCATCATTTCAGCGCAGGCGTTGAAATGATGAAAAATACCGATGAACCGGCCGGGGAATCTTCTGCTTCCCAGCTGACGATTGAACACTCCTTCCCTATTGTCACATTCCAATCACTTTGCAGGCGGGGCGGGCACCGTATCAGTAGAAATTCTTAGGTTTGCAGCATGGAAAACACAACGGACAGCGACCTGCTGGCTTCAGAAAAACTCTCCTTTGAGAAATTCAGGGATGAAGTGCTGAACGACTACCGCCTCGTGTGCGAAAGCCGTGAAACCAGTCTCCTGGGCAGAAAAGAAGTGCTGACGGGCAAAGCCAAATTCGGCATCTTCGGCGACGGCAAGGAAGTACCGCAGGTGGCGATGGCCAAGTTTTTCAGACCCGGTGATTTTTACTCGGGCTACTACCGCGATCAGACCTTTGCCTTCGCATCGGAAGCCGCGAACGTAGATGACTTTTTTTCCCAGCTGTATGCCGACCCGTACAACGACCCTTTCAGCGGCGGCAGAAATATGAACGCCCATTTCGCAACGCCATTCGTGGATCAGGAAGGCAACGTGCTTGACCTGGTGAACCGGAAAAACCTGGCCGCCGGACTGGCCCCTACCGCCGCGCAGATGCCCCGCGCGCTCGGCTTTGCATTCGCATCAAAACAGTTCCGCGGCGTTGACATACTCAAACAATTCAACCAGTTCTCACACAACGGCAATGAAGTCTGTTTCTGCACCATCGGCGAATCATCCACCACCGAAGGACATTTCTGGGAAGTGATGAACGCCGCGGGTGTGCTGCAGGTGCCCCTGGCCGTATTTGTATGGGATGACGGCTACGGCATCTCCGTACCAAAAGAGCTGCAAACCACCAAAGGCTCCATCTCGGAAGCCATGCGAGGCCTGCAGAAAAAAGATGGCACCAACGGCATCGATATCTACACCGTAAAAGCCTGGGATTACTCCGGCATGTGCGAAGTGTTTGAAGCCGGTATCCGCAAAGCCCGCGAGAAACACATTCCCGCTCTTTTTCATGTGGAAGAAGTAACACAGCCGCAGGGCCACTCTACTTCGGGCAGCCATGAGCGTTACAAGACGCAGGAACGGCTGACCTGGGAACGCGAATGGGATTGCATCCGGAAAATGAAGGAATGGCTGCTCGAGAACGAACTGGCCAGCGAAGATGAACTGGGCGTCATAGAAACCGCTGCCCGGCAAATGGTTAGAAAAAGCCGCAACAGCGCCTGGGAAAAATACATACAGCCGATCAGGCAGCAGGTCAGTAAAACAACCGGCCTCCTTACAGACCTGGCGGAAAAGCTTCCACGCTACAGCAACACGCTCAAATCATGGTCTGCTGAACTGGCGGCCAACCGCGAACCCAACCGCAAAGATGTGATCAGGACGCTACAGCAAACAACTGTGCTAACCTCACAGTCAGGCTCAACCGAAGAACTGAAAACCTATTTTCAACAGCTCAAAGAAGAGAACACCCGCCTTTACAATACCTGCCTGTACAATGAAGGACCCAAGAGTTCGCTGAAAGTGCCCGTGATACCGGTGCGTTACGGGCATGACGCTCCCATCATTAACGGCTACGAGATCCTCAACCGCTACTTCGACCAGTTATTTGCCAGCAACCCGAAAGTGGTGGCCTTCGGTGAAGATCTTGGTTCGATCGGTGATGTAAACCAGGGCTTTGCCGGACTGCAGGCCAAATACGGCGCAAGCCGGATCTTCGATACCGGCATCCGCGAGATCTCCATCAT
This sequence comes from Chitinophagaceae bacterium, assembly GCA_965200945.1. Lineage (GTDB taxonomy): Bacteria > Bacteroidota > Bacteroidia > Chitinophagales > Chitinophagaceae > JADCRZ01. The sequence continues at coordinate 4,602,721 of OZ241749.1, read as the reverse complement.
GGGACAAGGGATCGGTCTTGCGATGCGCGGTCTTCGCCCTATTACCGAGATACAGTACCTCGACTATATGCTGTATGGCCTGCAGCCGCTCAGCGACGACCTGGCCACCATGCATTACCGCACGGCCGGTAAGCAAAGCGCTCCGCTGATCGTGCGTACGCGCGGCCACCGCCTGGAAGGCATCTGGCACAGCGGCTCGCCCATGGGCGTGCTCATCAATGCCTTACGCGGCCTGCAGATCTGCGTGCCCCGCAACATGGTACAGGCAGCAGGCATGTACAACACCCTGCTGCAGGCCAACGACCCGGCCGTTATGATCGAATGCCTGAACGGCTACCGGCTCAAGGAACAGCTGCCGGCCAACCTGCTCGAATTTACGGTGCCGCTGGGCGTTCCGGAGATTCTCAGAGAGGGAAGCGATATCACGCTGGTGTCTTACGGCGCCACCCTGCGGATCGTGCAAGATGCGGCGCTCGAGCTTGACAAGCTCGGCATCGACTGCGAAGTGATCGACGTACAAACTTTATTGCCCTTCGATCTCAACCACAGCATCGTTGAATCGCTCAAAAAAACAAGCCGCATCATAATCATCGACGAAGATGTACCCGGCGGCGCTTCAGCTTACATCTTCAACAAAGTAATGGAAGAACAGGGCGGCTACAAATGGCTCGACATCGCCCCGCGCACCATCACCGGCAAGCCCCACCGCCCCGCCTACGCCAGCGACGGCGACTATTTCAGCAAACCCAATATTGAGGATGTAGTGAGCGTTGCGCTCGAAATGATGAGCGAGTAAGGAGACAATATTGTTTGGAGGGGCTGACTAAATGAATTCGACCGTAGCTTCTTTTTGTTCCGGCGGAACAAAACCCAGGTGCAAAGGCATTTTTTAGTAGTCCGCGCCATTAAGGAAAAAAATAAAAGAGGGCTGCCACGTTAAAAAACATGGCAGCCCTCTTTGGAAGAGACATATCCACTAAAATTATTTCAAATTATAATACACCTTCTGTACGTCATCGTCCTGCTCCAGGCGGTCGACGAGTTCCAGCACTTCCTTGGATTCTTCTTCGTTTAATTCGACGGTGGTGGAGGGGATGCGGGTAAGCTCCGCGCTGATGGGCGTGATGCCTCTTTCTTCCAGGGCCTTGCTCATATGCCCGAACTCGTTGAAAGCCGTCCGGATCACGATGTTGCCTTCACTGTCTTCCCCGATCTCTTCAAGGCCATAATCGATCAGCTCCAGTTCCAGCTCTTCCAGGTTCTGCCCTTCTTTTTTAACCTTGAATTCACCCATCCGCTGGAAGGTAAAGCTGACCGAGCCGCTGGTGCCCAGGGTGCCGCCTTCCTTGTTGAAACACATCCGCACGTTGGCAACGGTACGGGTAGGGTTGTCAGTAGCGGTTTCCACCATTACTGCTACGCCATGCGGAGCATATCCTTCGTACACAATCTCCTCGTAATCTGTTTTATCCTTGCCCATCGCCCTTTTCACGGCCGCTTCTACCCGGTCTTTGGGCATGTTCACGCCTTTGGCATTCTGGAAGCAGCGCCGGAGGGCCGGATTGTTCTCTACATCCGGGCCTGCGTTCTTCACGGCCATGGCAATTTCCTTTCCAATGCGCGTAAACTGTTTGGCCATCCTGTCCCAGCGCGCGAACATGGTAGCTTTTCTTACTTCAAATATTCTACCCATAGCTAATAGTTGTGATAACGAAAATAATCAGGGATTGCAAAAGTAAAGAGTTTACCCCAACAAAAAACCGCCCGGAGAGGGCGGTTCAATATAATAGATCGGAATGTACAGGTAAAACCTGATCTACCGTCCTTTCAGTTTGTCGTTGTTGGTGGCCGCTTCATAGTCGTGCTGCACCTTGCTGTGCTTCCTGCTGTAACCAAAATAGATCACAAAGCCGATCAGCAGCCACACGATAAGGCGGGCCCAGTTCTCGATACCGAGCGAGGCGATCATAGCCAGACAGATCAGCGCTCCCAGCGGCGCCACCACCCAGATGGCCGGTGTGCGAAAAGGAGCTATATGCTGCGCCTTCTTGCGGATGATCATCACGCCAATGCAGACCAGCACGAATGCGAACAGGGTTCCGATACTGGTCATATCGCCCACGATATTGTCGGGGATAAAAGCGGCGAACAGGGAAACAAATACAAAGAACATCCACTGCGATTTGTAAGGCGTTCTGTTCTTAGGATGAACATCGGAGAACACTTTTGGCACCAGGCCATCTCTCGACATGGTATAAAAGATGCGTGTCTGTCCGAGCAGCATCACCAGGATCACCGATGAAAAACCGGCGAGGATGGCGATGGTGATAAACAGCGACAACCATCCGTAACCCGGCATGTAGTGGCTGATGGCATAGGCCACCGAAGCTTCGCTGCCGGCTTTCAGAAAGTCGGTGTAAGGAGCAACGCCGGTAAGCACATACGAAAAAAGAATGTACAGCAGGGTACAGATCGCCAGGGATATCAGGATGCCTTTCGGCATATCCTTTTGCGGGTTCTTGGCTTCCTGCGCCGCAGTGGATACGGCATCGAAACCGATAAACGCGAAGAACACGACGCCTGCGCCGCGCAAAACCCCAAGCCAGCCGTGGTTCCAGGTACTTGCATAATCATGGATGCTGCCGTCGCTCAGCGGCACCGTACCGGCGGTTGCCGGAATGGTGAAAGGCGTCTGGTTGGCCGGGTTGATGAAGTGCCAGCCGAGGATGATGAAGAGGATCACGATGGCCACCTTTACAATCACGATCACGCTGTTGATGGCGGCCGAACCTTTTGTTCCCCTTACCAGCAGGGCGCTCAGCAGGAACAGAATCAGTACAGCAGGAAGGTTGATGATACCGTGGGTGCCTGCGATCACGCCAGGCATGTTTTCCTGGGCGGTCTGAAAAGGCGAATGGCTCCATTGATACGGTATCTGCCACCCGACCGTTTGTTGTAAAAGATTGTTGAGGTATTGCGACCACGCGATGGAAACGGTGGCTGCACCGAGGGCGTATTCCAGCACAAGGTCCCAGCCGATGATCCAAGCGATGAACTCGCCCATGGTGGCATAAGAATAAGTATAGGCGCTTCCTGCGATGGGGATCATGGAAGCAAATTCGGCATAACACAAACCAGCAAGCGCACAACCAAACGCGGCGATCAGGAAAGAGATGACAACAGCCGGACCGGCATGTCCGCCGGCAGCAGCAGCGGTTCTGACGAACAAACCTGCACCGATGATGGCGCCGATGCCCAGCGCGATCAGCGCACCCAGTCCCAACGTTCGTTTTAATCCCTTTTCCGTATCATCTGCCTCGGAGATCAGCAGATCCAATGACTTTTTCGCGAATAAACTCATAGTAGTTGTAGTTGGTTTACGATGTAACGCAATAAGGGTTGTAAAATAAACAATAATTCAATACCTGCATGCAATTGATTACATTACGAAAAAATCTCTTGTATGCGATTCTAGAGCCTTGTCTCTAGCAGGCAGGTGCAGGATTAAGTTTTGTGATGTCAGCATTTTTTTGAATTTTCGGGAAGCCAAACTGCTTAAAATAACTGCAATGTTGAAAAAGAACCGGTTGACCTTTTTTATTCTTGTAGCCATGATCCTGGGTGTTGCAACCGGCTATGCAGTACATGAATACGGCAGTCCGACCTTTATTGTTTCGTTTGGCAAGAACATCCGTCTGCTCACTACCATCTTTCTCCGCCTCGTTCAGATGATCATTGCGCCCCTTGTTTTTGCCACGCTGGTGGTAGGCATCGCAAAACTTGGAGACCTCAAAACAGTCGGTCGTGTGGGTGGGAAAGCCCTGCTATGGTTTGTATCTGCTTCTCTTGCTTCCTTACTTCTCGGACTGCTGCTGGTGAATATCTTCAAGCCGGGCAGCGTGATAGACCTGAGCATTGCCGACACTTCCGGAGCCAAAGACCTGGTCGGAAAAACCACCGAGTTCTCGATTGATAAATTCGTGGAACATGTGGTGCCCAAAAGCGTGTTCGAGGCAATGGCCAATAATGAAATTTTACAGCTGGTGGTGTTCAGCATATTTTTCGGCGTAGCCACCGCCGCCCTCGGCGACCATACAAAAGGACTGGTAAAAGCGCTCGACGCAGCTGCCCACGTGATCCTGAAAATGGTTGGTTATGTGATGAGCTTCGCACCGCTGGGCGTGTTTGGCGCCATCGCGGCGGTGGTTGCCACCAAAGGACTGGAAGTGTTCCGGTTCTATGGCGTTTACATGCTTTACTTCCTGATCGGCATCGCCCTGCTATGGGCCCTTCTTTTGCTGGTAGGGTATCTCGTACTGAAGAACCGCCTGCCCGAACTGGTGAAAAGGATCGCCCAGCCCCTGCTGATCGCGTTCAGCACAACCAGCAGCGAAGCGGTTTTTCCGAAACTTACCAATGAATTGGAGCGGTTTGGTTGCAGGGATAAAATAGTATCCTTTATTTTGCCGTTGGGATACAGCTTCAACCTGGACGGCAGCATGATGTACATGACTTTTGCCAGCCTGGCCATTGCGCAGGCTTATCATGTGCAGCTCGATATGGCCACGCAACTGACCATGCTGCTGGTGCTGATGCTGACCAGCAAGGGGATCGCAGGCGTACCAAGGGCATCGCTGGTGGTAGTGACCGCAACCTGCGCCATGTTCAAAATTCCGCCGGAAGGGATAGCCCTGATCCTTCCGATCGACCATTTCTGCGATATGTTCCGCACCGCAACCAATGTGCTGGGCAACGCACTGGCCACCAGTGTGGTCAGCAAATGGGAAGGAGAACTGAACCATCCTATGCTGCATTCGGCTGAAGAAGTGCTTTCCTGAAAAGCTTATCCCGATTAAACTGAAAACATGATCGACTTACTGAGTATCACGCTGAAAGAACTGCTGAACCCTGAATTCTACATCAACAACGGCGGCCTGTGGCTGCTGCTGTTCATCGTTTTTGCCGAAACCGGCCTCATGGTCGGGTTCTTTCTTCCCGGCGACAGCCTGCTGTTTGTGGCAGGCATTTACAGCAAGATGCTCATCAACAGCCTGCTGCCCGGCGGCACCGGCAGCGACTTCATCGACCTGCTCATCCTGTTTGCGCTGATCTCCGCCTGTGGGGTGCTGGGTAACATGATGGGTTACTGGTTCGGACGGAAAAGCGGCCCCTTCCTGTTCGACCGGCCCGATACCTGGCTTTTCAAAAAGAAATACCTTTTCCAGGCCCGCGAATTTTATGACAAACACGGCGGCCAGGCCATCGTCTTTGCCCGCTTCCTCCCCATCGTGCGCACCTTCGCTCCCATCATCGCCGGCATCGTGCGCATGGACAGAAAAAAATTCATGCTGTACAACCTGATCGGCTGCATGGCCTGGGTTTTCATGATGCTGATCGCCGGGCACTATCTCGACAAACTGTTCCTTAACCAGTTCAACTTCGACCTGAAAAAGCACCTCGAACTCATCGTGATCGGCATTGTACTCATCACCACGATTCCTGTACTGTATAAAATCATTTTCCCCGGAAAAAAGACCGCCTGAACAAACCGCCGCGGCAAACCAACTGCGTATATGAACAAGCCTGCCACTTCAGTCGCCAGCATACCTGTTTTTGTTGCCGCGCTGGGCTATTTTGTAGATATCTACGACCTGCTGCTCTATACCATCGTGCGCGTACCCAGCCTGAAATCGCTCGGACTGAGTGATGAAGACATTCGTGACAAGGGGCTTCATATCATCAACATGCAGATGATAGGGCTGCTGCTGGGCGGCATTCTGTGGGGCATGCTGGGTGATAAGAAAGGCCGTCTCAGCGTACTGTTCGGCTCCATCCTGCTGTATTCCGCGGCCAATGCGGCCAACGGGTTCGTGCATACGGTAGACCAGTATGCCTGGGCCCGTTTCGTGGCCGGACTGGGGCTTGCGGGCGAACTCGGCGCGGGCATTACGCTGGTGAGCGAGATCCTTCCGAAAGAAAAACGCGGCATCGGCACTTCGCTGGTGGCCGGTGTAGGATTGAGCGGCGCCGTGGTCGCTTATTTCATCTCAAAGGAATTTGACTGGCGGCAGTGTTATTTCATCGGGGGCGGACTGGGAGTGGTGTTGCTGATCCTGCGCATCAGCGTGGCCGAATCGGGCATGTTTGCCGACATCCGGGAGCAGAAGGAGGTGAGCAAGGGCAACTTTATCCGCTTTTTCACCAACTGGCCCCGCTTTAAAAAATACCTGCTCAGTATCCTGATCGGGTTGCCTACCTGGTATGTGATCGGCATCCTGGTTTCGTTCTCGCGTGAGTTCGGGAAAGCTTTCGGCATTGCGGAAGAGATCAATCCGGGCAAAGCCATCATGTATGCTTATGCGGGCATAGCGGTCGGCGACATCCTGATCGGCCTGCTCAGCCAGGCATTGCGCAGCCGCAAAAAGGCCCTGTTTATTTTTTACGGACTGAACATCATTTCGGTGGTGGTATATTTTTCCATGACGGGCAAGTCTGCATCGTTCATGTATTTTACCTGTGCCGCCATGGGTTTTTCGACAGGCTACTGGGCCATTTTTGTAACGATGGGGGCAGAGCAGTTCGGCACCAACCTGCGGGCAACGGCCGCCACCACCATACCGAACATGGTGCGGGGCTCACTGCCGCTGATCTCGCTCTTGTTCAAGGATTACCTGCAGATGAGCCGGGGGTACGACATCCTGAAAAGCGGCGTCATTACCGGCGTGGTGGTCATCGGCCTCACGCTGATAGCGGCATGGTTCACTGAAGAGACGTTCACGAAGGATCTCAATTACATAGAGTAGAGGTTGATTAAAATGGTCCGGACATGGGTGTTTATGTTCAACCTTTTTAGTTCGCCTTCATAAGCTAATTTCCCCATGAAATTCCTCATCATCCGCTTCAGTTCCATCGGCGACATTGTGCTGACCACGCCGGTCGTGCGCTGCCTCAAACAACAGGTGGCAACGGCAGAAGTGCACTACCTTACCAAGCAGGCCTATCAGCCCCTCATCGACTCGAACCCCTATCTCGACAAGCGCTACTATCTCAACAACAACATGGATGCATTGATGGAGGAGTTGAAGCAGGAAGATTACGACTACATCATCGACCTTCACCACAACCTGCGCACGGCGAGGATCAAGCGGGCACTCGGTAAAACAGCGCTCTCTTTCCCGAAACTCAATGCGCAGAAATGGCTGTACACCACCTTCAAATGGAACCGCATGCCCGACGTCCATATCGTGGACCGTTACATGCAGACCGTTAACCTATTTGGCGTTCAGAACGACGGCACGGGGCTGGATTACTTTCTGCCGGCCGATCAGCAGATCAAAGACAACGACATCCCGGTTTCGCATATGGCCGGCTATATCGGCGTGGTGATCGGGGCGGCGCACAACACCAAAAAATATCCGCTGAACAAGCTGAGGGCTTTCTGCAGCCAGCTTCAGCACCCGGTGATCCTGCTGGGCGGAAAAGAAGATGCAGACCTGGGACAGAAAGTTGCGGAAGCAGATCCGGGCAAGATATACAACTCATGCGGTAAGTTCTCCCTGCATGAATCCGCCGACCTGGTACGGCGGGCCCGGCTGATCGTGACCAACGACACCGGCCTGATGCACATTGCCGCCGCCTTCAAGAAACAGATCATATCGCTCTGGGGTAATACGGTGCCCGAGTTCGGAATGACGCCCTACTACGGCAGCAATTTCCTTGCAGCGATGCAAAAGCAGTCGCCCGGCAAAGCCCGCTTCGACATCATGGAGGTCAAAGGCCTGTGGTGCCGCCCCTGCTCCAAGATAGGCTACAAAAGATGCCCGCTCGGGCATTTCAAATGCATGGAAAAGATCGATCCGGCGGCTGTTGTGGAATCGGTAGAGGAACGGCTGTACGGGAAGAAGTGAGCTGCCTTTTTCGCGGAAACGCGATGCCTCGCGCCTCCTCAAGGATTACAAAAAGGTGGTCTGGTTACTTTGCTTTCACAAAATCATCTTAGCATCTTTGCACACACCCTCCCCTTCCTGCTCCTGCCTGGGCACAGCAACGCCCTGGCTTCCAAAGGCCAACTGCTTACTCCACCGTGATCCGTTTTGTAACGTCCTTGCCCGTGCCTGTCAGCCGGATGATATACATGCCCTTCGTAAGTCCCGATAGGTCTTCATAAATAATTCCCGCATTTCCATCCAGTGTTTTCTTCCGGATGCTCCGGCCGTTTATATCCATGATCTGGAGGCTGGTAAAGGAGCGTGATAATTTGATGGTGAGCTGGCCGTTTCGTACCAGCGTGGGCGACACCTGCACGAGGTTGTCTTCTGCGAGATCCATTTTTACGACGGCGGAATAGGAGATGGCGCCTCCTGGTTCTTTGATCTTCAGGCGGTAGTACACCGCTCCCCCGGCAGGTGCCGTGTTTTCGAAATGGTAGCTGGCAATGGCGCGTGAATTATCTGCCGGCACCTTTCCGATCGCGCTGAAATCGGAGCCGTTGCGGCTGGACTCTACTTCGAAAACGGTACCGCTTTCACTGGAGGCGGTTGTCCAGCTGAGCAGGTGGCGGCCGTCTTTCTCCGCTACGGTAAACGTCTGCAGTTTCACCGGCAGGGTACCGGTTACCTGTACACGATACACCGTGTTGTTGCCGATGTTTACGGCATACAGTTCACCGCTTTCGCTTTCGCCGAAACCTACAATTGAAGCAGGCAAGCCCGTAACAGCGCTGACGGCCCAGCCACCGCTGCCATCCGGCTGTATGAGCCAGCCGTTGCCCGTTCCATAATCCACGCACAGGTATTTGCCGTACAGCGACGGGTAGTCGGTTCCGCGGTAAACATATCCGCCGGTGATGGATATGCCTCCGGTGGCGTTGTGGGTGTATTCAAAGACAGGCGCAACATAATTGCTTCCCAGGTTGCATCCGCTGTCGTTATAGGTATGATTGCCTTCCATACAGCGCCATCCGTAGTTGACACCGCCGGTGTTGCCCGCCGGTCTGAAATCCACTTCTTCCCAAAGATTTTGTCCTACATCCCCGATCCACATGTCGTGCGTGAGCCGGTCGAAGCTCCAGCGGAAAGGATTGCGCAGTCCCAGGGCCCAGATCTCGTCGGCCACATCAGGATCAGTCACAAACGGATTATCGGGCGGAATGGAATAGTAAGGCGCCGTCGTAAAATTATCTACATTGATGCGCATCATTTTTCCGAGCAGCACGTTGCCGTTCTGGGCATTGAAATGAGGGTCGCCGCCGTTTCCGCCATCGCCGACAGCAAAATACAGGTTGCCATCCACCCCGAAATTGAGCTTGCCCCCGTTGTGGTTCGAGAACTCGCGGTGGTTGATGGCCAGCAGCACCTGTCCGCTGGAAGGCTCGGCCACATTGGGCTGGGCGGGGTTCACATGGTACCGCGCTACGGTAACATCGCCGTTCCTGTCTGCATAATAAACAAAAAAGAATCCGTTGGTGCTGAACGCCGGATGAAAGGCCATGCTGAGCAGGCCCCTTTCACCATCGGTGCCGACAAGGGAAGAAACATCCAGAAAACTGGCGCCGAGCAGGGTGCCCCCGCTAAGGATCTTCACGGTGCCTCCGCGCTCCACCACAAACAGGCGGTTACTACCATCACTGGCATTCACGATGTCAACCGGCGAAGTCAGTCCGGAACTGATGACAGGGTTGAAAAACAAGGTGGGTGTTTGCGGGGAAAGGGATGAGCAGCTCAGGATACAAACGGAGAAGATAAGGGCATAAAATGCCCGGTCTTTGAGGGAAGAACAGAAATAGCGCATAGGTATAGTTTTTCAGACAAGCGATTGGAAGACTGTGTGAAGAAAATACGCAAAAATGCTGCACACAGTTGCTGGGTAATGTAAGATTTTTACCCGATAATAAACCGGAATTTAATTATTTAGAACCGGATTCTGGACAGGGATCGGTATTTTGCAGCAGCTAAACTCCCACTTATGAAACATGCAGGCGGATTTATTCTGACGGCGGGCTTGTCCTTCCTTCTTTCATGCCAGCCAAGCAACGACACGAAGATTGAGAAAGACGTGCAGTCTGCCGTTACCATCCTCGATCCGGCCATACAGGTAGGCGTGGCCGATGGCGTGGTTACGCTCACGGGCGCGGTAAAAGATTCCACCGCCTTTAATACGGCCGCCTCCACGGTGAAAGAGCTGAAAGGGGTAAAATCGGTGATCAACAATATGACCGTGAAATAAGATGCAGGCATCTGCTGGTGTGGCCTTAAGGGTTACTTGTTAAAATCAGGGCTTTTCCAACTTTTCTGCAACATATGTCCCTGCAATATGTAAATTTGTTTGCTCGTTAATATTCATACTAAAAAAACTTATGAAAAGAATAATTGGATTCATGCTGATCGCTGCGGCCGTTAGCACAGGCGTAAAAGCCCAGGCCATCAACACCTCAGCAAAGCCTGCCGCCCAGGAAATGCTGGTCTTGAAGGAAAACGCGTTCGACTTCGGCAAGATCCAGCAGGGACAGCCGGTTACCCATGAGTTCACCGTTAACAACAACTCCACCGATTCGCTGAAGCTGGAAAATGTACAGGCCAGCTGTGGCTGTACCACTCCGGTATGGAAAAAAGAGCCGGTGGCTCCGGGCGGCACTACACAGATAAACGTTGGTTACAACGCCGCCAACGAAGGCAATTTCGAAAAAACCGTCACCATCTATTACAACGGCGGTCACGTAAAAACCCTTACCATCAAAGGGAATGTTTCTAAAGCACCTACCACGCCTGCTCCCCAGAACGCAGCAGTGAACATGCTTAAACAAACAACAAACCAGTAGTATGAAATCTATTTTTCTGATCCTTCTTACATGCGTACTCGCAACGTTTGCGGTCGCCCAGCAGAAAGCGGACGCTGTCGTTAAATTCGCTGAAACAAAACATGATTTTGGCAAGATCAAACAGGGCACCCCGGTTACCTACGATTTTGCTTTCACCAACGATGGCACCAAACCGGTTGTGATTGAATCGGCTACCGCCAGCTGCGGATGCACCACACCAACTTGGCCGAAGGCACCTGTTGCCAAAAGCAAAAAAGACAAAGTTTCTGCCGGCTTCAATGCTGCCGCTGCAGGCACCTTTGAAAAATCCATCCAGGTAAAAGTGTCGGGCTACGACCTGCCCATTGAACTGAAGATCACCGGGGAAGTATTGAATTCAGCAGATTTTGCCAAGTTTGAAGCGAACAAAGGCAAAAAGAACAGTTGATCCGGATCGATAATTCTTGTTGAGCATAACAGAAAGAGGCTGTATCAGATTTGATGCAGCCTTTTTCTATTTCTAACACCATGCAGCCTATTTTTGCAGCATGTTAACCATCAGCCGCCGCGGCCAGTTGATGCCGCCCTCTCCCATCAGAAAGCTGGCTCCCTATGCCGAAGCAGCCAAAAGAAAAGGCATCAGCGTATATCATCTCAACATCGGTCAGCCCGATATAGAAACGCCTCCGGTGATCATGGATGCGATCCGCAACCTGGAGCTTCCGGTGCTCGAATACAGTCACAGCGCCGGCAATGAAAGTTACCGCAGAAAGCTGGTGCAATACTATCAAAAGACGGGCATCGAGGTAAACCACCAGCAGATCATTATCACTACCGGCGGCTCCGAAGCGATCCTGTTCGGGTTCATGAGCTGCCTCGACAGCGGCGATGAGGTCATTATTCCGGAGCCGTTTTACGCCAACTACAACGGCTTTGCAGTGGCGGCCGGCGTAACCGTCGTTCCCATCACTTCTTCCATCGACACCGGTTTTGCCCTCCCTCCCATCGAAGACTTCGAGAAAAAGATCACGGACAAAACAAAAGCCATCGTGATCTGCAATCCGAACAACCCTACCGGTTACCTCTACAGCCGGGAGGAGATGGAAAGGCTCAAGGAGATCATCCTCAAACACAACCTCTACCTCTTTTCCGATGAGGCATACCGCGAATTCTGCTATGAAGGAACGCATACCAGCGCCATGCAGCTGGAAGGGGCAGAAGAGAACGTGGTGCTGATGGACACGATCAGCAAACGCTACAGCGCCTGCGGCGCCCGCATCGGTGCCCTGGTAACCAAAAATCGGCAGGTGCTCGACGCGGTGATGAAATTTGCACAGGCAAGACTGAGCCCGCCGGGGCTGGGACAGATCCTGGGAGAAGCGGCTGTTGACCTGGCGGACAATTATTTCGACAAAACAAAGGCAGAGTACCAGCGGCGGCGGGATGCGATTGTTGAACGCCTCAATGCCATACCGGGTGTATTTTGCCCAAACCCGGGCGGAGCGTTCTATGCGATGGCGAAGTTGCCCGTCGATGATTCTGACCGCTTTTGCCAGTGGCTGCTGGAAGATTTCTCTTATAACCAGAAAACAGTTATGCTGGCACCTGCCACCGGGTTCTACAAAACCGACGGACTGGGTAAAAATGAGGTGCGGCTGGCATATGTTTTGAGAGTCGATATCATAAATGAGGCAATCGACTGTCTCGAAGAAGCATTGAAAGTGTATCCCGGAAAGACAACATAATTTATTTATTAATATTATTAAAAATTTTATACATTGATATTTGCTTCGATTTTAGATTTTTTATTGATATTTACATCAGAAATTAAGCATTATAAAAATATATAATTTGATTTTGTAACTTTTTCATATGGCAAGCAATCGTTGAGGCCTTCTGTTTCTACAGAGGGCTTTTTTTATGCCGGGGCTTCTCTTTATTCCTGTTTTGTCATTTTCTGCCCGATTCGCATTTAATCATATATTGTGAAGCATTCTCCTATTCACAGACACCAAAGCTTTTACAATTTCTGAAGGATGATAAAACGTTATGCCAGGCAAGACAGGGTGCTGATCGCGGTCGACTGTGTAATTTTTGGCTTTGATGGGAAAGACCTGAAGATACTCCTGATAAAAAGAGGTTTCGAACCGGAAAAAGGCAACTGGAGCCTGATGGGCGGTTTTGTACACGGCGACGAAAGCTGCGAGAACGCGGCCGCGCGCGTACTCAAGGAACTGACCGGCCTCGAGAACGTATACATGGAACAGATGCACTCTTTCAGCGACCCCAACCGCGATCCCATCGAACGCACCCTCTCCGTAACCTTCTTCACCCTGATCGACATCGACCGGTACGAAACGCAGATCAACGCCCATTACCAGGCCGAATGGTTCTCGCTGCAGAACAGTCCCGACCTTATTTTCGACCATACCGCGATCGTAGACATGGCGCGCAAGAAACTGCGGTACAAAGCCGCCCTGCACCCGATCCTGTTTGAACTCCTGCCCGGAAAATTCACCCTGCCCCAGCTCCAGACCCTGTACGAAGGCGTGTACGGCGGCATGATCGACAAACGGAACTTCAGCCGCAAAGTGCTGTCGACCCAGCTCCTGGTGAAGCAGAAAGACAAAGACAAGGAAAGCTCCAAACGGGGCGCTTTTTATTACAAGCTGAATAAAAAGAAATACAACAGCAAGTTTCACACAATCCTTAATTTTATTCCCAACCCCAGAATCTAAAGATTTTACCATAAATTTGGCACACAAAAAATAAGTGTTAATCTGACACGAATTGCTGTATGAAAAACGAAATGTATGTAATCGGCGTGGATTACGGAACCGACTCCGTGCGCTCCATCATTGCTGATGCCTCCAACGGGCAGGTGGTCGCCTCTTCCGTATACAACTACCCCCGCTGGAAAGACGCCCTCTTTTGCAACGCTCCCCTCAACCAGTTCCGCCAGCATCCGCTCGACTATGTCGAAGGGCTCGAACAAACCATCAAAAGATGCCTGATACAAGCCGGTCATGCCGTGGCAGCCAACGTGAAAGCCATCTCCATCGACACCACCGGCTCTACACCGGTAGCCGTCGATGAAACCGGCACCCCGCTTGCCCTGCTCCCTTCCTTCGAGAACAATCCCAACGCGATGTTCGTACTGTGGAAAGACCACACCGGCGTAAAGGAAGCTGCCGAGATCAACGAGCACGCAAAAAAGTTTGACACCAACTACCTGCAGTTCGTGGGTGGCATCTACTCCTCCGAATGGTTCTGGGCCAAGCTGCTGCACATACTCCGCGAAGACGAACAGGTACGCAAACATATCTACTCCTGGGTGGAACACTGCGACTGGATCCCCTTCCTGCTTACCGGCGGCAAACACGCGTCCGACCTGAAACGCGGCGTCTGCTCCGCAGGCCACAAATGCCTGTGGGCCGAAGAATTCGACGGGCTGCCTCCCGATGATTTCTTCTCTTCGCTTGACCCGCTGCTGAAAGGCTTTACCTCCAAATTATTTCAGAAAACATATACCTCCGCCGACAAGGCAGGCACTCTCAGTCCGGAATGGGCCGAACGCCTGGGCTTATCTACCGACGTCGTGATCGGCATCGGCGCTTTCGACGCGCACATGGGCGCGGTGGGCGGACAGATAGAACCTTACCACCTCAGCAAGGTGATGGGCACTTCCACCTGCGACATGCTGGTGGCCCCGGTAGCCGATATGGAAGGCAAGCTGGTAAAAGGTATTTGCGGACAGGTGAACGGCTCCATCATCCCCGGCATGATCGGGCTGGAAGCCGGGCAGTCTGCTTTCGGCGACGCCTATGCCTGGTTCAAGAATGTACTGGCCTGGCCGCTGCAGCATCTCCTGTCGCAGTCAGACCTCTCTACCGACCAGGTCTCGAAACTGATAGAAGAAACCACCAATAATATCATTCCCGAACTCAGCCGGCATGCATCCCAGCTGCCGCTCGACGAAGACGCCGAGCTGGCGGTGGACTGGTTCAACGGCCGGCGTACGCCCGATGCCAACCAGGAACTCAAAGGCGTGATCAGCGGCCTCAACCTGGGCAGCGATGCTCCCCGCATATTCAGGGCCGTGGTGGAAGCCACCTGCTTCGGCGCCAAGAAGATCGTGGACCGCTTCAACAGCGAAGGGGTGCCGGTAAAAGGCCTGATCGGACTGGGCGGTGTGGCCAAGAAATCGCCTTTCATCATGCAGGTGATGGCCGATGTGATGAACATGCCCATCCGCATCCACCGCTCCGAACAGACCTGCGCACTCGGCGCCGCCATGTTCGCGGCCACCGCGGCGGGCATCTATGCCAAAGTGGAAGATGCGATGGCTGCCATGGGCCACGGCTTCGAAGCGGAATACCATCCCATAGAAAAAAATGTGGCCCTGTTTGCAAAACGCTACCAGCGCTACATCGCACTGGGAGACTGCATCGAGCACAACACCAACGCCGAATAAATCATTCTTACAATATCTTCCATGAGTAAATATGATCATATAAAAGAGCTGGCTTACCACGCCAACATGCAGTTGCCCAAACTCGGGCTGGTGGTGTTCACCTTTGGAAACGTAAGCGCGGTAGACCGCGAACTCGGTGTATTTGCCATCAAGCCCAGCGGCGTCCCGTACGACGATCTGGCCGTAGACCAGATGGTGATCGTTGACTTCGACGGCAATACCATCGAAGGAAAGCTGCGCCCTTCCTCCGACACAAAAACGCACGCGCTCCTGTATAAAAGCTGGGACAAGATCGGCGGCATCGTGCACACGCATTCCACCTACGCCACCGCCTGGGCGCAATCGCTGCGCGATATTCCCATCTACGGCACCACCCATGCCGACCACAACACGGTCGACATTCCCTGTGCCCCGCCGATGGACGACGCCATGATCGAAGGCGACTACGAACACCAGACCGGCTTCCAGATCATGAACTGCCTGCAGGAAAGGGGCATGAGCTACGAAGAAGTAGAGATGATCCTGGTAGGCAACCACGCGCCGTTTTCATGGGGCAAAACAGCCGATAAAGCGGTGTACAACAGCGCCGTGCTGGAAACCATCGCACAGATGGCGCTCCTCACCGAACAGATCCACGCCAACGCGCCTCGCCTTAAAGACGCGCTGATCCGCAAACACTACGAAAGAAAACACGGCCCTAACTCCTACTACGGCCAGTAAGAAAGACAATCCTGCAAACCCGGACGCCACCGCATCCGGGTTTGTTTGTGTGCACCCATTTTCAACACCTACTTAATAACATATCATGATCAATCTGAAGGAATTTGAAGCCTGGTTTGTAACAGGCAGCCAGCACCTGTACGGAGAAGAAACCCTCAACCAGGTTGCGGAACATTCGCTTGCCATTGCCAAATCATTAGACAGCGCCGGACAGATACCGGTCAGGATCGTTTTCAAGCCCGTGGTAAAAACCCCGGAAGAGATCTACCGCATCTGTCAGGAAGCCAACGTGGCCGACAAATGCATCGGCATCATCACCTGGATGCATACGTTCTCCCCCGCCAAGATGTGGATCGGCGGACTCAAGATCCTCAAGAAACCACTCGCCCACCTGCATACCCAGTTCAACCGCGACATCCCGTATGCCGACATCGACATGGACTTCATGAACCTGAACCAGAGCGCCCACGGCGACCGTGAGTTCGGTTTCATCATGTCGCGCATGCGCATGAAACGCAAAGTGGTGGTTGGTCACTGGCAGGATGAAGAAGTGCTGCGCGAGCTCGGCGTATGGTCGCGCGCGGCGGTGGCCTGGTACAGCTCGCAGGGCATGAAAGTGGCCCGCTTCGGCGACAATATGCGTGAAGTGGCGGTAACGGATGGCGACAAGGTGGAAGCCGAACTGGTATTCGGTTACTCCGTGAACGGTTATGGCATCGGTGATTTAGTGAAAGTGATCAACCAGGTTACGGATGCCTCCATCGACCAGACGGTGCAGGAATACGAAGACAAATACAACGTGATGGAAGTGCTGCGCAAAGGCGGCGAACGGCACAGCGCCCTGCGCGATGCCGCAAAGATCGAGATCGGCCTGCGTTACTTCCTGCAGGACGGGAACTTCAAAGCGTACACGGATACGTTCGAAGACCTGCATGGCATGACGCAGCTGCCAGGCATTGCCTCGCAGCGCCTGATGGGCGAAGGGTACGGCTTCGGCGGCGAAGGCGACTGGAAAACTTCTGCCCTGGTAGCTACCATGAAGATCATGGGCGCCGGACTGCCCGGCGGCAACTCGTTCATGGAAGATTATACCTATCATTTCGAACCCGGCAATTCAGCTGTGCTGGGATCGCATATGCTCGAGATCTGCGAATCGATCGCCGACAGCAAGCCATCCTGCGAGATCCACCCGCTGGGCATCGGCGGCAAGGCCGACCCGGTGCGGCTGGTATTCAATTCAGCACCCTGCCAGGCGATCAATGTGTCGGTGGTAGACATGGGCAATCGCTTCCGCATGATCGTGAACGAAGTGGAAGCCGTGCCACCCCAGGCCGCACTGCCCAAGCTGCCCGTAGCACGCGTTCTATGGAAACCGCTGCCCGATATGAAAACAGGCTGTGCCGCCTGGATCCTGGCCGGAGGCGCGCACCACACCGGCTACAGCCAGAACCTGACCGCGGAGCACATCCAGGATTTTGCGGAGATGGCCGATGTGGAATTTGTGCTGATCGGAAAAGACACCACGCTGTACAACCTGAAGAATGAACTGCGCTGGAACGACCTTCACTACCATGTTTTTAATAAATAGCGGAAATCTCCTTTAAATACAAATAAGTATTACTTTTAAACGTCTGTTTACATGACATACACTTCACCTAAAAACGATTACCGCTTATGAAGCTGGATACCAAAGACATCATTGTCTTTTTCGTTTACTTTATCATCGTTTCAGCCTATGGTATCTGGATTTATAACCGGAAGAAAAAAGCCACGACCGATACGCACGACTTCTTTCTGGCTGAAGGCTCGCTGACCTGGTGGGCCATCGGCGCGTCGCTGATCGCTTCTAATATTTCCGCCGAGCAGTTTGTAGGTATGAGCGGTGACGGTTTTTTTGCCGGCGTCGCTGTAGCTGCTTACGAGTGGGTGGCAGCCATCGCCCTTATCATCATTGCGGTGTGGTTCATACCGATCTATCTGAAGAACAAGATCTATACAATGCCGCAGTTCCTGAAAATGCGGTATAACGAAACGGTGTCGCTCATCATGACCGTTTTCTGGCTTTTCCTTTATGTACTGGTAAACCTCACGTCTATCCTCTATCTCGGGGCGAAAGCCATCAACGGACTGGCAGGAGGTGAGTACATGCACGTCATCATGATCGGGCTGGCCGTTTTTGCCCTGATCATCACCCTCGGCGGTATGAAGGTGATCGGTTATACGGATGTTATCCAGGTTGCCGTACTGATCGTGGGTGGCATCGCTACCATCTACTTTGCGCTGAACAAGGTCAGCGACCAGGTGGGCCAGCACAGCGGCGCCTGGAATGGCTTCACAACGCTGATGAAAGATGCACCGGATCATTTTCACATGATCTTTAAAAAGCCCACGGCGGGCACCTCACAATACGATGTACAGCGATACGTGCTGTTGCCGGGGATCGTAATGTATGCGCTTGGCCAGTGGATCGTGAACCTGAACTACTGGGGCTGTAACCAGTATATCACCCAGCGGGCGCTTGGCGCCAACCTCGATACGGCGCGTACAGGTATCCTGTTCGCAGGTATGCTGAAACTGATGATGCCCGTCATCGTAATGCTTCCCGGTATTGCGGCCTATGTGCTGTACAAACACCAGGTAGAGCTGGCAGGGATGACGCCCGGCATCGACGCGGATCATCTGTACAAGATCAAGGACGGCGCCTATTCTTCCGTACTGGCATTTTTGCCGGTAGGGCTGAGGGGCTTGTCCATAGCGGCTCTCACGGCAGCCATCGTAGCTTCGCTGGCGGGAAAAGCCAACAGTATATCCACCATCTTCACGCTGGATATCTATCAGAAATATTTCGGTAAAAATGCCACTGAAAAACACCTGGTAACCACCGGCCGTCTGGCCATCGTGGCTGCCATGCTGTTCGGTATCTTCCTTACCTGGAACGATGTGCTGGGCATTGGCGGCGAAGGCGGGTTCACATTCATTCAGAAATATACCGGGTTTATCAGTCCGGGTATCCTGGCCATGTTCCTGCTGGGTATGTTCTGGAAACGTACCACCGGTGCTGCTGCCATTGCGGGCATCCTGGTTGGCTTTCTGACATCGGTCATTTTCAATAACTATGCACCGGAATGGTTTGGTCACGAGACAACGCTGTATACCGCATTTGAAGTGATAAAAGACAACGCACACGGTGTAG
The DNA here is from genome assembly GCA_965200945.1 of Chitinophagaceae bacterium. Taxonomy (GTDB): domain Bacteria; phylum Bacteroidota; class Bacteroidia; order Chitinophagales; family Chitinophagaceae; genus JADCRZ01. The sequence goes on along the minus strand of OZ241749.1, from coordinate 4,583,539 downwards.
CCGAGTCACACTGGGAAATTCCCTTCCTGGTATGTATGGGATGGTCGTTCGTGTTTACCGTTGTTGTAATGGTCGCGGTCAGCCTGGCCGGTCCGAAGATCAATCCGAAAGCCATTCATCTGGAAAGAAAAATGTTCGAAGTGTCTCCGCGTATCCTTACCATGATCATCATTACCTTGCTTGTACTTACGGCAATCTATGTGAAGTTCTGGTAACGCCGGTATTGTAAAAAAATGAACTTTTATTGTAGAGACGCCGTAGATGGCGTCTCTACGTTTTTTATCAATAAACACCATACTATGATACCGTCCATCCGCCAGGAATACAACAGCCGTTTTACGCCGGAGCTGTATGAAGCTTACATAAAAAAGCTGAACAGCAACCATCCCGGAGCCATTGAATTCAGGGTGGCCGAAACGCCGGTGTTTGTTCCGAAAGGGTTCACGCAGCAGATGATCGACGCCTGCGAAAGCATCGTGGATGTGATCGTTGATCCAAAGTTCATGGAGCTGACGGAGCGGGCGGTTCCCGACAATGTACGGGTGCCCAATGAAAACAGCCGCTCTCATTTTATCGCCTTCGATTTTGGCGTTTGTGAGAATGAAGAAGGTAAGCTGGAACCACAGCTGATCGAGATGCAGGGCTTCCCGACCATGTTCGCATTCCAGGCTTACCAGCCGGAGGTCGTAACGAACAGTTTCTGGGTGCCGGACGGGTTCGATCCTTACCTGGGCGGTTTCAGCAAAGAGACCTACCTGCAGCTCCTCAAAAAGATCATTCTCGGCAAACACGCGCCGGAGAACGTGATCCTGCTGGAAGTGCTGCCCCACCAGCAAAAGACCCGCATCGATTTTTACTGCACGCAGGACTATATCGGCATCGAACCGGTGTGTGTAACGGACCTCGAAAAAGAAGGAAGAAAACTTTATTATAATAACCATGGAGTAAAAACAGAAGTAAAGCGCATCTACAACCGCGTGATCTTCGACGACCTGCAGCAGCAGACGCCCGAGATACAAGAAAAAGGCAGGGTGCTGCTGGAAGACCTCGACGTGGAATGGGCGCCGCATCCCAACTGGTTCTACCGCATCAGCAAATACACGCTGCCGCTGATCAGGCATCCGCACGTTCCCGAAACATTTTTCCTCAACGAGATCGCACAGCCGCCCGCCGACCTGGAGAACTATGTGCTGAAGCCGCTGTTCTCTTTTGCCGGCCAGGGCGTGGTGATCGATGTAACGCATGCCGACATTGAAAAGGTGAAGGACCCTGAAAACTGGATCCTTCAGCGGAAAGTAAAATATGCCGACGTGATCTCCACGCCCGACATACCGGCCAAAGCCGAGATCCGCATTTTTTATTTCTGGGATGACGATGCGCCCCGCCCAGTGCCCACCAATAACCTCGCGCGCCTCAGCAAGGGCAAGATGATCGGGGTTCGCTACAACAAAGACAAGGAATGGGTAGGCGGAACGCTCGCCTTTTTTGAAAAATAATCCTGTTTCACTGCAGCCATGGAAAATTTCCTGATCCGTGAAATAGCGCCGGGCGATAACAAAGCGGTGGCATCGCTGGTGCGCACCACCCCTTACCGAGTTTGGACTCAATAAGGCCGGCACTGTCTACTACGACGAGTCGACCGACCACCTGTATGAGTTGTTCAGGAAGGAAAAGTCGGTTTATTATGTTGCCGTGCTTGATGGGGAGATCATCGGGGGAGCGGGCATCTATCCATCCAACGGGTTGCCGGAAAAGACCAGCGAACTGGTGAAAATGTATTTGCGTCCCTCCGCCCGCGGTAAGGGCCTGGGGAGAACACTGATCGGGAAAAGCCTTGGCTTCGCCAAAGCCGCCGGCTATACACAGGTGTATCTTGAAACCATGCCCGAACTGCAACAGGCAGCCAATGTGTATCGCAAGTTCGGGTTTAACGACCTCAGCGGCCCGATGGGTAACACCGGGCACTTCTTCTGCGAGGTCTGGATGCTAAAAAAGCTGTATTGAATGGATCAATACAGCTTTTAATAATTTTGATATGCTTTGTAACGATCGGTTACAGGCTGTTCTTCACACCCGATACCTGCTCGTGGCTAAGATAGATCTGAAAACCGATGCGCAGGTTGAACCCGCCGCTTCCGCTTAAATGCGCATAGGCCGAGTGACTGTATCCTGCCAGTCCTTCAATTGCTACGTTCCGGTTGATAAATGCAGCCAGACCGCCACCCAGAAAATAATTTGTTCCGTTATACGTGTCGGAGCCACCTGTATTCTTTGTTTTGTTGGAGGTGAAATTGATATTGGCATGCGCGAATGGCCTGATGTTGAGGGTACCAAGATAATACCGGGCAAAAGGGCCGATACCAAACTGGGTCGTTTTGTTTTCTCCAACTTTTGAATAAGACAGGTTTACGTTTGCACCCGCAGCCAGATTGTTCAGAAAGAAATAACCTACCGAGGGAGTCAATGCGATCACGGTGTTGTTTTTAGATGTGTTCAACTCCACGTTTCCGCCTACCAGATAATTTCCCTTTTCCGTTTGCGCTGATACGGCCAATCCGATTGCCATAAAGGCCAGCATTACTAACAAATTCTTCTTCATAAGTGAGATTTTTGATGATAAATAATAAATATTCCGATTCTGACTAGTTCCTTCCCTTCTGATATCTATAGTGCGCAATGCGATCTTAAAAGCTGCAACACGATATGTTAATGCTGCATATTGGTTATTCCTGTTCAAGCGGCTTTACGGAATGGATGGGGCTGAAGAGATACAGCTTACCCGTTTTTACTTCGAGGCACTGAAAGCGCTTGCGCAGCTTCTGCCCTTTTTTAAACACCCTTCCTCCGTCGATTTCAAACAAGCTTCCCTCACTTAACTGCTCCACAAATTGTACCGAATGATCGGCCTGGTCGTATTTGCGTAACACGCGCATCAGCCCGTCATCCGCACAGCTGCTCGCGGGAAGGTTATGCAAAGAGTGTTCCAGCGCCTTCAGGATATCATCCGGGAAAATTTCGGGATGCATGAACCTGATCAGCAGCGTGCGGTAAATCGATTTCCATTCCTTGCCATGCGCATCCACCCGGTTGGCATACCGGGTGAAAGTGACCAGATGCGCCAGTTCATGAACAAGGGTGATCAGAAAAGAGTAGAGGTTCAGGTCGCCGTTCACGCTGATGCGGTGATTTTTCATACCGGTGGTATGGCGGTAATCACCCAGTACACTTTTCCGGCTGCGCGTAACCGTGAGATGAACCTTGTAAAGGCTTATATATTCCAGTATCATCGGCACGGATGGCGCCGGAATAAACTGTTCGAGGTGGGAAAAGGGGACTTCTTTCTTAGGCATTTTTGTTTTCCCTGATCTGCCTGCTCATATTCATCAGTAGCGCCACTTCGGAAAACATGTACACAAAATAAAGCACTACCATCGACAGCATTGCGCCTTTGTTGACGGCGCCGCCACTAAGATAGATCCAGACAAATGCAACAAAAACGAGGATAAAAAATTTGAGGAGAATGGCGCTGTAAACGTTTCGCAGAAAGGCATGCGTATTCTGTGCCTGCAGGGCTTTCCTGAAAAAAAGAAAGGAACCGGCCGTTACCAGGAAAAGAAGGGAATTACCGCCCAGAAGGATCGTCCGGTCTATGTTCAGCCTTTCCAGCACATCAGCACCAACCAATGCGAAAAGGGTGACCGCCGCGAAAATGATAACAATGGGAAGAAACGCTTTGAACGGGGACTGCTTCATTTCTTGTTATTGGTTTCCTTGATCAGCTTGTACATGAGTGCCACAAGGATGAGCAAAGGTAAAACCCATACAGCAACAGGAAAAGAAAGTTTCAGCCACTGGTCGAGCTTGATGCCAATGAAAACAGCCAGCCCCAGCGACAGAAAGATCTGTGTGGCCAGGCCGGCGTATTTTAAAAGATCCCTGTTGTCGTTCTTTTGATTATTCAAAGACATGCCTCGGCTCTGCAAAAGTGATCTCCTGGATGGTGCTGTGCTGCTCCATGTGGCACGATCCGTTGAAAGTGGCAGAAGGTTCAACCTGTAGTTTACCTGCATAAATGTTTCCGTTCACCACACAGCTGCCTTTTAACTGCAACAGATCGCTGACCTTGATGGTGCCGGTCACTTTTCCGTTGATATCGGCCTGCTGGCCTGTAATATCCCCTTCCACAAAACCACCCACACCCACAATTACTTTTGCAGTGCTGATAATGTTGCCGGTGAGCGTGCCATCGATCTTGAGATCAGAATTGCTGGTGATGTCTCCCTTTATCGTGGTGCCCTGTACAATCAGGCTGGTACCGCTGCTCACGCTACCGCTGCTGCTACTGCTGCTGCTGATAGGCGTAGAGTCGAATGAAGGCATGGGTAAAGGAAGATCAGTTTTCTGTTTTCCGTTGAACATACGTTTCTGTTTTAGTCATTTATTTTTTCGGGAACCGGGATATTTAATGGGATGGTATCCAAATTTACCATAACTTTTCCTTGTAACACACTTTTTATATTCTCGATGTACTTGTCTTTATAGCGCATCGACTGTTCCATCGAATCGGTCCTTATTTTCAGTGCCCGCAGCTCCCTGGCATTGCTTGCATTCCCATAACCGGGTATATACATTTTCAGCGGTGTAAACACCACCAGCGCCACCGTAAGCCCCGTCAGCAAAACAAATATGGTGCAGAGGGCGGTATATACCCTGAAGCGTGATAATTTGAACGTGACCACCTCTTCGTAGGTATCGTCGTTCATCACCAGCAGGCGGTAACGGTTACGCAGCCGCTTCAGGGTAGGATGTTCGTCCGGTATCGACATAGTCAGCTTCTAATTAGCTTAAAGATAAGTACTCTGTTTTGTATATCCCGACCCATCAAATATTAAGCTAATTTTAAAATAAATTTGCTCATAATCAGTTATTAAGAAGGTAGATTGCAATGACTTTAAATCGGACACTTGGGTAAAGCTGTTATCTTATTCATACTCACTGCTTTTGTTTTCTGTCTCTCTGCTTACAGCCAGGGACCGGGCCCTGCATTGAGCTTCGATCTGAAGAAGCCGCCCAAATACGAAAACAAGGTGCTGGGCTCCGAAAAATCAGCGACCAAGAAGTTCACCAAGCCCCGGCATTTTATTCAGAACACGGTTACCCATTACAATTACTATTTCAACGCAAACAACAAGCTGAACGAAGTGATGGAACGCGCCAAGATCGCGCACCGCGAAGACTATACGCAGCTCCTCCCGTTTTACAATTTCTTTCTCACCGAAACCGCCCAGTACAAATCAGACCTCGACTCGGTGATCTACAAATCGACCGCCGGCATCCTCATCCACGACCTGCGCAACGACTGGATCGACAATCTCTACCTGCTCATCGGTAAAGCATATTACCTCCGCAATACCCTCGACTCGGCCTACATGACCTTCCAGTACGTGAACTATGCCTTTTCGCCAAAGGAAAAAGACGGGTACGACAAAGTGATCGGCAGCAACGCCAACACGGGCGGCAGTGCATTTTCTATCTCTACCAGCGAAAAGAAGAACATCATCAGGCAGGTGCTTTCCCGGCCCCCCAGCCGCAACGAATCTCTTGTCTGGCAGATCAAGACCTACCTGGCCATGGATGCGCTCACCGAAGCTTCCAGCCTCATCGAAACACTTAAGAACGACCCGCTGTTCCCCGACCGCCTGGAGAGCAGCCTGGAAGAAGTGCAGGCCTTCTACTTTTACAAACAACAGGCATGGGACAGCGCCGCCACGCACCTGGAGCGGGCGCTGGGCAACGCCCTCAATAAACAGGAACAGGCCCGATGGGAATACCTGATGGCCCAGCTGTATGAAAGGTCAGGAAAAAACGATCTGGCAGAAAAATATTACGACCGCGTCATCAGCCACACCGTCGATCCGATCATGGAAGTGTATGCCAGGCTGAACTCCATCCGCCAGAACCGCACCGGCGACGCCAAAAGCGTGCAGAACGCGATCGACGAACTCGTGCGGATGGGCAGAAAGGACCGTTATCTTTTCTACCGCGACATCATCTACTATACCGCCGCCACCATCGAACTGGAAAGGAACAATCCGGAGATGGCCAAATCGTTGCTCAAAAGGAGCATCCTCACCAGCACCAGCAACCCCATACAGAAAAGCAAATCTTTCCTGACACTCGGCGATGTGTATTTCAACCAGAAGCAATACATACCGGCCAAGAACGCCTACGACAGTGTGAACATCCAGTACATGCTGCCCGATAGTGCCAAAGTACTGACCTCACGGAAGAATGCGCTCGACCGCATCGTTGCGCAACTGTATGTTTTAAACCGCCAGGACAGTCTGCACCGCATCGCTGCCATGCCGGAAAAAGAAAGGGAAGTCTTCATCAAAACCCTGGTCAAAAAGCTTCGCAGGGACCAGGGCATGAGCGATGTGGACCAGTCGAACAGGAACAACCCGTTCGATACGCAAAGTTCTTCCGCGCCTGCCGACCTGTTTGGAAGCAGCACTTCGAAAAGCAGCTGGCCGTTCAGCGATGCCTCACTCAAAAGCAAAGGTACCAGCGATTTTAAATCGCGCTGGGGCAACCGGCCCAACGTCGATAACTGGCGCCGCCAGGCAGCGGTGGTACAAGCCTTCGACCGGGCCCCGGTGCCCGGCATGCCTACCGACAGGATGGCCGGCGAGAAAGGATTTCAGCCCGCCGGCGAGCTCACCTACGAAGCCCTGCTCGGCAACCTTCCCATTACACCCGAAAAACAAAGAAAATCAGCCGACTCCATAGAGAATTCGCTTTTCCTGGTAGGCAAAGCGTATATGAGCGGACTCGAAGATTATTATTCCGCCATCGATGCGCTGGAAAAGATGGTGCATGATTTTCCTTCTTCCGCCTTTATGGAAGAAGCCCTGTTCAACCTGTACTATTGCTACAGTAAGGTAGGCAAGGCGGGCAACCAGCTCGATATCCGGAAGCTGATGGCCGCAAAGTTCCCGGGGGGCAAGTTTACCGCCCTGCTGGCGGAAGGCCGCTCCGGCCCTTCGCCCGATTCGGTCAAGCGGCTGAAAGCCACGAAGCAGTACGAAGACGTGTACAATCGTTTCATCGAAGGTGATTTTGACCAGGCCGTAGCCATGAAGAAAAAAGCGGACAGTGTATACGGACAAAGCTACTGGACGCCGCAGCTGCTGTACATCGAGGGGGTCTATTACATCCGCCAGCGGGATGACAGCACGGCCAGAACGGTGCTCACCAAGATCCTGCAGCTGTATCCCACCTCCCCCATGACCAAAAAGACCTCCAACCTGCTTTCGGTGCTGAGCCGGCGCAAGGAAATAGAAGATTACCTGACCAAACTGCAGATCACCCGTCCGAAAGATGATGCGGTGGCGATCATCGATGACATCCCGACCCCAAAGAAGCAACCCGAACCACCCAAAAAAGATTCCGTGGTAACACCGCCACCGGTGGAAGAGCCCCTGAAAAATGCAAAGTCGGCCACCGTCAGAAACAACGACAAAAATATCAAGGCACCCGTGACCATTACCCCCGGTGCGCTGCGTGCAGATTCGCTCAGTGTGGTGAGCAACAAGGCGCTGATCGACTCACTGAAAAGGGAAGACAGCCTTGCGCTGGCCAAAGCGAACGAGCCTTCGCGCAATGCCAGTGCGGTGACTGTCAGAACAGATAGTTCGCGCGGAGGCCGGGCGCCCGTCAATATCAAAACAGGCAAACCGGCTGCGTCTGCTGCCCCCCTGGGCGTAACGCGCAACGAGGCGCTGATAGATTCGATTCAACGGGCCGACAGTATTTTGGTGTCGCGCCTGGAAGAGGCTCGTAAAAGCGCTGTCCGCGACAGCCTTGAACGGCTGAAAAACGCCACGGCGGCCGTACCCAACAAACTGAGCGAGGCCGATTCACTCAGGATGGTGAGGGCGCGCACGAAAACAAACGGCGTGTATTCAGACGATCCGGTGGAAGCGCACTATGCTGTGTTTGTGATGAACAAGGTAGACCCGGTTTACGTGAATGAGGCCAGGAACGCTTTCAACCGCTACCACCGCGAAAAATACTACGGACAGAACTTCGAAGTGGTTTCCCAAACCGTAAGCGACGATATCAAATTCGTGGTGATCAAGGGTCTGGGCGATGCTGCGGCCGCCAGGGAGTATATCAACAAAACCAAATCACTCACCCAGTCGGAGATCGTGCCCTGGCTCACTCCGCAGAAATATTCCTTCCTGATGATCAATGCTGCTAACCTGGACATCCTGCTCAAGAACAAGGACCTGGCCGGATACCGCGCGTTCCTGCAGTATGCTTATCCCGGGCAGTTTTAGGATGTGATTCTAATGGCTTTCAGGGAGGCGTTGCATGGCGTTTCCGGAATGGATCGGTCCTGTGCCGCAGCTAAACTTTAAGTTTCTCTTGTATCCATCAGCACCGCTATATTCTCTACCTTCGGGGTTGCGTCGAAACGGGTCGTCAACCATTCTGTCAACGTATGAAAAAGTCAGCTAAACCAAGCCGCAAAGGCCGTAATTATAACTCACTCTTCTGGAAAATATTTCTGACCGGCCTGGGCGCATTCGTGTTGCTGCTCCTGCTCATCAATTTTGGGGTGTTCGGAAAAATGCCCTCTCTCTCCCAGCTCGAAAATCCATCTATCATTGAAGCTTCGGAAGTGATCGCGATCGACGGTACGCCGATGGCGAAATTTTACAAGGAAAAAGGCAACAGGAGCATTGTCGGTTACAAGGATATCTCACGGCATGTCGTAAACGCATTGGTGGCAACCGAAGACGAACGCTTTTACAGCCATTCGGGCATCGATGCCAAATCCGTTATCAGGGCGGTGGCCCTGCTGGGCCGCGAAGGCGGCGGCAGCACCATCACGCAGCAGCTTGCAAAGGCCATGCTAGGCCAGGGTTCCAAAAATGTTGTCGCGCGCATCATCGAGAAACTGAAGGAATGGATCATCGCCATCAAGCTGGAGCGCAATTTTACCAAAGAAGAGATCATCGCCCTCTATCTCAATGCGGTTCCGTTTGGCGACAACGTATACGGCATCCGCAACGCTTCCCTTACATTTTTTCAGAAAGAACCTGACCGCCTGAACCTGGAAGAAGCCGCCGTACTGGTTGGCATGCTGAAAGGAAATTACATCTACAACCCCCGCAGCAATCCCAAGCAGGCTTTCGACCGCAGAAACACGGTGATCAACCAGATGGTTAAAAATAACTACCTGAGCGAGGCGGAAGCATCTGGCCTCAAAAGCAAGCTTATCAAACTCAATTACAAAAAGATCGATGAGTCGTCTGGTCTTGCGCCTTACTTCTGCGAGATCGTGCGGGAAGACCTCAAGAGGTGGTGTAAGGATCATACCAACCCGGCGACCGGCGAACCCTATGATATTTATGAGGATGGACTGAAGATACACACTACCATCAATCCGCGCATGCAGCTGTATGCGGAAGAAGCGATTGAAAAGCATATGCCCGTGCTGCAGAAATACATGAACATGCAGAGCAGCCTGAAAACCGGGAAAGTGTGGTACGGGCACGAAAATATCCTGAACGCCGCTATGAAAGCCAGCGACCGCTGGGAGAATGAAGCGGAAGAAGGCATGACGGAAGCTGAGATCAAAAGCTCCTTCCATAAGAAAGTACCGATGAAAGTGTTTGCCTGGAACGACAAACATGAAAAAGACACGGTGATGACGCCGCTCGATTCCATCAAGTACAACCGGCAGATGATCCAGACGGCTTTTACCGTGATGGACCCCACCACCGGTGAGATCAAGGCATGGGTGGGCGGCATAGATTTCAAGAATTATAAATTCGACCACGCCAACATCAACACCAAACGGCAGGTGGGCTCATCCATCAAGCCCTTCCTGTATTGCGAGGCCATTGAAGAAGCCGGCTTCACGCCTGAAACGCCCTGTGAAGCCTCCGCCCAGTATTTTGAAGGGTTTGGATGGGTGCCTAACAAAGACAAAGGCAAGGGCGGCACACGCACCATGCTGAGCGGGCTCACCTGGTCAGTCAACGAAGTGGCTGCCTACATCATGAAGCAGGTTACGCCTCAGCGCTTTGTAGACTTTCTCAAGCGTATCAACATACAAACAAAAGTGGATCCTTACCCGTCCATCGCGCTGGGTTCCTGCGACCTGTCGCTGTATGAAATGCTGTGGGGCTATACCATGTTCCCCAACAACGGCTACAGCACCAAGCCGCTGTACATCACCAGCATCGAAGACAAGAACGGCAACCTGCTTGAAAGCTTCGGCACTTCCATCAACCAGGTCATCAGCGAATCTTCCGCCTATACCATGTGCAAGATGATGCAGAACGTGGTGGATATAGGTACGGCTGCCGGTTTGCGAGGCCGCCTCGGCGCTGCCGAAATGGGGGGCAAAACAGGTACCACCAACGACAACTCGGATGCCTGGTTTTTTGGGTATACCCCCCAGTTACTCGGTGGCACCTGGGTCGGTTGCGACAACCGGTTCATACGCCTCGAAAGCGCCCTGGGTATGGGCGGTGCGGCAGCACGGCCCATCATGGAGTATTTTATGCAGAAAGTGTATGCCGACAGAACCCTGGGGATTGAACGCGACGCCCGCTTCCTGCAGCCCGAGAACATGAAGAACGACGCCATGTTCGACTACAAAGACATCGACCAGACACCGCCTCCGGGCGCCGAAGGCAGCGACCAGGGGAACGGAAGCGCCAATGATTACCTCACCGAGCCCGACACCATCAAGAACACGCCTCAGCACCAGGCCCCTAAAGAGACCAGTTTATCCCCAGAAGAACAGCGTATTTTAAAAGAGGCAAACTCAAAGGAAAAAGAAAAGAAGACAGACAAGCCCACCGCCGATAAACCCGCGGAACAACCGGATGACAAAGACCCCAAAAAGAAGAAAGGCTTCTTTGGCCGGCTCTTCGGAGGAGGGAAAAATAATAAAGACCAATAAAAAAGCGCCCGGTACCGGGCGCTTTTTTATTGGTCTTTATGAAGTGACTTCTTACCGGTGTACCTTTTGTTCCTTATTTTTTCCGGGCGCCGATTGTACCTGCAAACCCGATGCTGGCAAAAAGATGGTAGTTGGTGTTATCCGACACCTTCAGCCGGTACTGCGAATTCACAAAGAAAAAAGCCTCGTCGAAAATGTTCACCTGAACGCCCACTCCCAGCGGAATAAACGTTCCATAATAACTTTGATACTTCGATATGCCCAGTCCGCCCGAGAGATACGGAACAAAATAGTATTTGTCGGGAAGCATTTTGGCATTGATCATGGCGTTGGCTTCCAGCAGCAGGTTGTTGCCGTTGAAAGCGCTTTTTCCCTGGATCGGGTAATCGAGGAAAGACATTTCGAGGGAGGTGGAAAGATCGAAGTGGCTGGTCAGCCCCTGGAAATAATTGATGGCCAGCCCAGGGCTCATGTTCTTGAGATGGGCCAGCTTTTTATCGCGAATGGTGGCGCTCAGCGATGTTGTTCTGATCGATGAAGCGGTTTGAAAATCGTTGAAGATAAACTGGATGCCGAGAGTAGGTGGTTTGATGTAGCTGCTATCCTGGCTAAAAGCTTTGCAACCCATAACCAAAGCCACTAACAGTGGAAGGACTTTTTTCATGATAAACAGTTTGAATGAATAGCAGCGAAAATAACAGGTAAGGTTCAAACCGGGAAATAATATTCACCTTCTTTTAACGAATTACCGGATTTTACGGAGAACAAGGATCTTCACTTTCACAACTCCCTGTGCCATCATTTTGAGCTGCATGGCGGCAGCTTTTGAAAGGTCGACCAGCCGGCGGTTCCGGTGGTGCAGCCGGTCGTTCACCTTTACAACAACCGTCCGGTTGTTCTTCAGATTGACCACCCTGATCATGGTTCCCAGCGGAACGGCATTGTAGGCGGCGGTAAGCCTTTTCTGGCTGAACTTTTCTCCACTGGCCGTTTTGCGGCCGCTGAACCTGTTGCTGTAGAAGCTGGCGAGTCCGATGCGCGCACCGGTGGTATGCGGAACAGGTTTTCTTCGGGATGTTTTGTGTGTATGGTGGGTGCGATGGACCTTCCGGTGGGCTCTGTGCTTCTGTTTTTTGGACTGTGGCATTACAAGCAGCGGCAGCAACAGCAACAGCGAAGCAGTCAGAAGGCAGATGATCTTTTTCATGAACGTGTGTTTATTCCGCCAGTAAATAAGCGACGGCAATTAACCACACAGAAAAACACCGGTATCACACTATTCTCTTTCCTGCAAAATATTTTTCTTTCAGCAGCCTGTCGTATCCGTAAATATCGCTGTAAAAAATCAGTTTTCCCCCTTTCCCGTCTATCGTCAGGTAACGGATAAAAAGCGGCACCCTGGGGAAACCGGAAACGGTATGCTTTTCCTGCCGGCTGATCCACGCCCGCAGCGTGTCGGCCGGGTACCGCACCGTATCGGCCCGCACCAGGAAGTGCGACAACTTTTCCCATTCCTGCACCCTTACACAGCCATGGCTGATATCGCGTACCGCCTTGTTGAACTGCCAGCGTGAATTTGTATCGTGGAGATAAACACTATACTTGTTGCGGAAATTAAACTTGATCACCCCGAGCGAATTGTCGTCGCCCTCTTTTTGCCGGATCAGGTACGGAAAATGTTTTTCGTTCAGCTTCGACCAGTCGATGGTGTGAGGGTCGAGCACTTCGTCGTTGTTGTTCACCACCATCAGGTTCTGGCGCTGCAGGTAGTTGACATCGCGCTGTATCCGGGGCAGCATCTCCCTGAAAATAATGCTGTAGGGAACCGTCCACTGCGGATACGTGATAAAATTGGAGATGGCGCTGTTCAGGAGCGGAGTTCTGGTGCGCGGACTGCCCACGATCACACGCGACTGCAGGGCGAGGGTATCATCATCGTACACGTACAGGGAATAAGAAGGCAGGTTGACAAGAACATAGGTGGGCGGCAGCGTGTCGGGAAGCAGCTTGTAGCGGTCAAGCGTCAGGGCTACGCTTTTGAACCGTTCCCAGTCGGTGTTGTTGAGGCTGCGGACCAGTGATTCGCTGATCTTGCCGGTGACAGTAATATTTTTCGATTGCTGGTAGCGACGGATCCCGTCTGATATGGACGTGCTGTCGGCTGCCCCGGTAGTATCGTGCAGAAAGCCATCCTCCGACAGCCGCTTCTGAAGCGATTTTACAAAGGCCAGGGAGTCTTTGCCGGGGTAAAAAATGTAGGTGTAAGGTTTAAACCGTGCCGAATCAAGAAAAGCCTTTATACCGTCTTTGATCCGCTGGTAGCCGGGATAGCGGGGCTCGAGATCCTGCAGCGATGCGATGATGTTATGCTGGGAGATAGCGTTGTTGAAAGTCTGAAGGAAGAAGGCGTCACTGAAAAGGGAATCTTTCTTTTGTGTAACGCTGTCGCTGCTGAGGCGGCCGAGTTTGAGGTGCCTGGCCATGGAGAAATAAGCTTCGGTCAGCAAAACGTCAGCACGTGTCCACAAGGCGGCATCGCGGCGCGAAACCGAATCTTTCTGCATCTGCGTCCTGATCCCTTTCAGCGCCCGGTAATGATAATCTTCCGGAAACAATCCCCACTCCTCGCCCCGTTCGATCATGGCGTACATCGAATCACCCATGGGTTCAAATGCATCCTGGCTGCTCCAGAAAGCCTTGAAGTCGTTCTTGCTGTATACGCTCTTCACCATCGGGAAGGAAGCCAGCGCGGTCGTATCGTTGATCATGCCTTTGTTGTCATCGGCATATTTCAGGGTTGTGCGGAGGTCTTTGCTTACCTGGTCATCCAGCTGTTCCTCATCTTTCACGATATCTTTTTCCGGCGGCTTTCCCGAATTCCTGCACGAGCTAACCGATGCCACCGCGCAAAACAGTGCCACGACGGCCATAAAATGGTTCAAACGCTTCATAATCAATTAAAATTTGTTTGATTTTCCCTGTTGATCAGCCAGGCACGAAGCCTGTGAGCTTTTTCAGAAACGGAAACGGGCTTTCGGCCTGCTCGTTCACAACACGTTGCTTTTCATGGTTTCTTTCAAAGTAGCATCTCAGGGTCAGCAGTTGGTACCGGAACACCGGTCATTCTCAAAGACATAAAAATATACAAAGAGGTTGTAATTACAAATCCATCTACTGTTTTGCCAGAAGTTAAAAAATCGTTCCCGGAGGAGTTGGGAAAAGCGGTTTAACAAAATCACAGGAAGAGCCGCAGGGGTCAGCGGTACTTCTCAACCTTCTCAAGCGCGGTGATGTCGCCATTGCTCCGGATCTGTATCTGTACGTTGGTGATCCATTCCGGACAGTTGCGTTTGTAGAGATGCGCGTTGATATCGTTGATCACTTTCAATACCTCTTCGTATTTTCCTTCTATGACGGTCGAAAACGGGCCCACTTCGTAGGGCAGTCCGGCTTTCTGGATGATCTCGATGGTTTCATCTACCCATTCATACGGATGCCGGTCTCTTCCGATCGGAACGACCTGGATGGCTGCGTTGATATTGTAGTGATGCATATGTATTGTAGGAGGTTTGACTGTTATTTGATTGTTCTTGAAATCTGCTGCTCCAGCATCATGAAGTCGGCCATCACAACGGCGGTAATGGCTTCAAGCACAACGGGCACACGCAAGGCGATGCAAAGATCGTGACGGCCTTTTACGGAGAAATCTTCTGTTTCACCGGTTTGCCAGTTGAGGGTTTGCTGCACTTTGGGTGTGGAAGAGGTCGGTTTGATGGCGATGCGAAAAAGGAGCTCGTTGCCATTGGTGATGCCGCCCACGATGCCGCCGGCATGATTGGTCTTTGTTTTACCGGCCATGTCTTCGATGGCGTCGTTGTGCTCGCTGCCGAACATACGGGCTGCGGCAAACCCTGTTCCGAACTCTACCCCCCGAACGGCCGGGATGGCAAATACGGCATGACTCAATACCGATTCCACTGAATCAAAAAAAGGCTCGCCCAGGCCCAGTGGCAGTCCCTGCACGCTGCATTCCACTATACCGCCCACGCTGTCTTTTGCGTCGATGGCTTTCTGCAGCCCTTTCTCCGGATCTGCTTCGCCGCCGATCTCCGTGATGCGGGCAGCTACCTGCACCGGAGGGATGTCGTGTACAAGACCTTCCGCCAGCAGTTTCTTGGCGATCACGCCTGCGGCCACCAGCGCCACCGTCAGGCGCCCCGAAAAATGACCTCCACCCCTGAAATCTTCGTATCCCCCGAATTTCTTGCTGGCAACAAAATCGGCATGCCCCGGGCGGGGTACGGCGCGCTGTTTCTCGTAATCTGTTGAACGGGTATTGTTGTTCTCGAAAAGAATGGTGATGGGAGCGCCGGTGGTCTTGTTGTTGAACACGCCGCTTTTGAATATCGGCAGGTCATCTTCCTTGCGGGGCGTCGTGCCTTTTTGCATGCCCCCCTTTCTACGCTCTATGTCGGTGTAAAAATCAGTCACCCCGATCGGAAGTCCGGCCGGGCAGCCGTCGATGTTCACGCCCACGCTTTCCCCGTGCGATTCACCAAAGATGGATATGCGGAAGAGGCGTCCCAATGTATTCATATGCGATTGCTTCGGAGGTTTAAAATTGGACTGGTGCACCGAGTGCAAGCAGATCCTGGTAGAATGCAGGGTAAGATTTGTTGATCGCTTGCGCCACTTCGATCACAACGTCTCCTTCTGCTCTGAGCCCGGCCACGGCGCATGCCATGGCGATGCGGTGATCATGATGTGAATGCACGACTGCGCCCTGCAGCGGCTTGCCGCCATGTACCACCATCAGGTCGTGATGCAGATCGATGGGTACCCCCATCTTCCTGAATTCAAGCTGAAGGGTCAGCGCGCGGTTGCTTTCCTTATGCGTCAGCCGCTGAACGCCCCTGAGTTCGGTGGTACCCTTACAATAAGCCGCCAGCGCCACCAGCGGAGGAAACAGGTCGGGACAATCCGTGGCATCAAAGAAAAAAGATTTCAGCGGGCCTGGTCCTACCGTGATCTGGTTGTTGCCGGTGGTAAGCTGAGCACCGCAGTCGCTCAGTGCTTTCAGGATGGCTTTGTCGGCCTGCACCGAAGCGGCATCGAGTCCGTTCACGGTGATTTCACCGGCCAGGGCGCCGGCCACCAGCAGAAAGGCGCCGCCGCTCCAGTCGCCTTCCACCGTATAAGTGGTGGGTTGATAAGTGCCAGGGGCAGTAAAATGGAAACTTTTGTAATTGCTGTTCTCTACTTTGATCCCGAAGCGGTTCATCACATCGAGGGTAAGGTCGATATATGGTTTGCTGGTAAGGTTGCGTACATGGATAGAGGTGTGGGCGGCACCTGCAGCACCATAGGCCATGAGCAGTCCGGTCAGAAACTGCGAGCTCAGGGAGCCATCCACATCGATCTCTTTCGGATGCAGCGGCCCTTTGATGTGCAGGGGAAGCTTGCCATGGTTTGTTTCTACGGAGACGCCCGCCCTTGGCAATACCTCTTCGAAGAAGTTCATGGGGCGGCTCACCAGGCTGCCGGTACCTGTGATGCTGATCCGGCGTTCGCTGAGGGCAGCAATCGGGGTAAACATCCGGATGCCAAGCCCCGATTCGCCGCAGTTGATCTCATCCGCCTGCGGATCTACGCCGTTGCTTTCGATGGTCAGTGATCCGTCTTTATTCTCTGTCACCTGCGCACCCAGTTTCCGG
Source organism: Chitinophagaceae bacterium (assembly GCA_965200945.1). Lineage (GTDB taxonomy): Bacteria > Bacteroidota > Bacteroidia > Chitinophagales > Chitinophagaceae > JADCRZ01. The sequence goes on along the minus strand of OZ241749.1, from coordinate 4,566,841 downwards.
ATCACATCGATCGCAGCCAGGTCATCATTGCTTTTTCCCGGCTGCAGGATACGGCTGCTGCCTTTTGCCAGCAAAGCGGCTGCGCATGCCCGTTGCATAGAGCTCTTGGAAACCGGCGCCTGCACGGAGCCTTTTATAGGAGAAGGATGAATGGTTACGTTCATGGGAAATATGTAAGAAGCAGAGACGCGATGCATCGCGTCTCTGCTCATAATTTCTTTATCAATTTTTCCAGTTCCGCCAGGGGAATCTTTTTGATCTCCGCCTGACCGATCTCTTTCAGTAAGATAAAATGCATCTCCTGGCTGGCTCTTTTCTTGTCCATTTTCAGGATGTTGAACACCTTTTCCGGATCGTATTCGAGATGCACCGGCAAGCCGTATTGTGCCAGCACCCGGATGATCTTTTCTTTGCTGCTCTCGGCAAACCCGTTCAACATCACCGACAGGCTGCTCGCTGCTATCATGCCGATGCTGATGGCATAACCATGCAGCAGCTCGTAGGTATTTTCAACGGCATGCCCGATGGTGTGGCCAAAATTGAGCAGCTTCCGGTCGCCCGTTTCAAATTCGTCTTTCGTTACCACATCCGATTTGATGCGCACATTCCGGGCGATCACTTCAGCCAGCAGGGCGCTGTTGCGCTGAAAATCAGACAGCTCCTTCTGCTCCAGCAGCTCAAACAGGGCCTTGTCTTTGATGCACGCATGTTTGATGATCTCCGCAAACCCGTTCGCCCATTGCTCCTGCGGAAGCGTCTGCAGCAGGGAATGATCAAACAGGATGAACGAAGGCTGCCGGATGATGCCTACAATGTTTTTATATATACCCGCGTCGATGCCGTTCTTTCCACCGATGGAAGCATCTACCTGTCCAAGAATGGTGGTGGGAACAAAGCCGAACCGGATGCCGCGCATGTACACAGAAGCGGCAAACCCGGCGATATCGGTTACCACACCGCCCCCCATACCGATCACAAAAGATTGGCGGTCGGCTTCCAGGCGGATCAGTTCATTGATGATATGGTTAACAGTCTCCTGGTTTTTGTGCTGCTCCCCCGCCGGTATCACGATGGTGGGAAAGCCTGCCAGCTGCGAAGCATATGCGCCGTACACGTTCTCGTCGGTGATCACGATGCTTTTTTCGCTGGGAACGATGGTCTCCAGGTGAGAAAGCGGCGTGTCGAGGTAACAGGTCACCTGCTTTCCTGAAAATTGATATTCAAGAACGTTCATGATCGCATCGGTATGGGTGAAGAATCGATGGAAACCGCTCTAGTCATTCATCACCTTGTTCTGGTGATTGATGCTTTCCATGTGCACTGCATCCAGGTATTTCACGATAAACTCTTTGCTTAATCCGCTTTTCTCGCCTTTTTTCACGGCCTTTTCGAGGATCTCGTTCCAGCGGTTTGTCTGTAAAATGGTGATGCCGTTCTCTTTTTTATAAAGGCCTATTTTTTCGGAGATCTTCATGCGCTGGCTCAGGATCTGCGTCAGTTCATCATCCAAGTGGTCGATCTGCTGACGGAGCTTTTCGAGGGCTGCGTGAAATTCCTGCGAGTTGGTATCTTCTTTACGCCATACGAGGCTGTCGAGCAGTTCAGCCAGGCGCTCGGGCGTTACCTGCTGTTTGGCATCGCTCCAGGCGTGGTCGGGGTCGTTGTGACTTTCAATGATGAGGCCGTCGTAGTCGAGGTTGATGGCTTTCTGGGCTACGTCGGCAAGAATGTCGCGGCGGCCGCAGATATGGGAAGGGTCGTTGATGAGCATCAGCTCGGGGTACCGGCGTTTCATTTCGATCGCCAGGTGCCACATGGGTGCATTTCGGTATTCGGTATTGCCGTAAGAAGAAAAACCGCGGTGAATGAGGCCGATGGTTTTGATACCGGCTTTTGCAATGCGTTCCACCGCACCGATCCAAAGTTCGATGTCGGGATTGATCGGGTTCTTGATCAGCACCGGAACATCAGCTCCGCGGAGGGCGTCGGCCACGTCCTGCACACTGAACGGGTTTACCGTGGTACGGGCGCCCACCCAAACAACATCCATGTTGAAATGCAGGGCGTCTTCCACCTGTTTGGCCGTGGCCACTTCAATGGCCATGGGCAGGCCGGTGAGTTTGCGGGCGCTTTGCAGCCAGGGCAGGCCTTTGGTGCCGATGCCTTCAAAAGAGCCGGGACGGGTACGGGGCTTCCAGATGCCGGCACGTACCATATCCACTTTTCCGGTTTTGGCCAGGCGGGTCACCGTATCCATTACCTGCTCTTCCGTTTCGGCGCTGCAGGGGCCGGCAATGATCAGCGGACGTTTCTTAAGCAGGTCGCCGACTGACCTTGGATGTATTTGAGTTGCTTCCATATTGTTGAATATTGTGTTTACTGAATGATGTTCGGAATGGCTCAGGCACGCCGGTCCCGATTTTACCGGCTGTTGGCATCGTTCATCCGGATGCGTCTGCCCTTGTATGTCTTGCCATCGATGGCACGGATCATTTTAGTGGCAGCCGTTTTTTCGATCTCGATCCAGCTGTTCATGTCTTTCATATCGATCTTGCCCAGCACGTCTTTTTTCAGGTCGCTCATATCGAGAATGAACTGCAGGAAGCTGGCTTTGTAAAAACCGTCTTTTGTTCCCAGGTTCACAAACAGGCGTGCGAAATCGCCTTCGTTGCCACCGTATTCGCGGCCCTTGGTGTCTCTCTTTCTGCCCTGGTCTCTGCCGTCGCCGCTGAATTCCCTTTTGCCCCTTCTGTCGTCGGCCCTTAAGTTGAGGTCTTCCGCGTTCTCATAATATTTCAGGAAGCGGTCGAACTCCATGGCAGCCACGCGTTTGAGCACGTCTTCCTTGCTCATGTCGGCAAATTTTTCTTCGAGCATGGGCACGTAGGTCTCGTAATCGCCGTGGCTCACATCGGCCTGCAGGATCCTGTCCATGAAAGCAAAGAACTGTTTGCGGCATACATCCTTCCCGCTGGGGATGTCCATGCGGGTGATAGATGCATTGATCATTTTTTCGAGCTGGCGGAGCTTGAACGTTTCGCGGCTGTGTACGATGGAGATGGAGATGCCGCTGAGGCCGGCACGGCCGGTACGGCCGCTGCGGTGTGTGTACACTTCCATATCGTCGGGCAGTTCGAAGTTGATGACGTGGGTGATGCCCTGTACGTCGATGCCGCGGGCAGCCACGTCGGTGGCGATCAGCAGCTGCAGGGTCTTGTCGCGGAACTGCCCCATTACCTTGTCGCGCTGTCCCTGGGTGAGGTCACCGTGAAGGGCATCGATATCGTAGCCTTCGCGGGTGAGCTTCTCCGTAAGTTCCTGTGCTTCTGCCTTGGTACGGGTGAATACGATGCCGTAGATGCCCGGATTGAAATCGATGATCCTTTTCAGGGTCTCGTAACGGTGCTGGGCCTGCGTTACATAGTACTGGTGGTCGATGTTTACGTTGGCCGTATTCACTTTGCCCACGGTGATCTCTACGGGCGTGTTCATATAGCGTTTGCTCACCTGCTTCACTTCGGGAGGCATGGTGGCGCTGAACAGCCAGGTAGATTCTTTTACGGGAGTATTTTTGAGGATAAATTCAATGTCGTCGCGAAAGCCCATGTTGAGCATTTCATCGGCCTCGTCGAGTACAACATATTTGATCTGCGCGAGGTCGATGGCTTTGCGTTCGATGAGGTCGATCAGCCGGCCTGGAGTGGCTACCACGATCTGAACGCCTCTTTTTAAATCACGGATCTGCATGCTGATGGACGTGCCGCCATAGACAGCCACGATGTGCATGCCGGGCATATTCTTTTTGAACAGTTCGATCTCTTTTACGATCTGCATACACAGTTCGCGCGTGGGGCAAACTACCAGTGCCTGCGGATATTTGTTCTGTACTTCAATCAGTTGTAAGAGAGGAATGCCAAATGCCGCGGTTTTACCCGTACCCGTCTGCGCAAGGCCCACAAAGTCCTTGGTGCCGCTCAGCAGAACCGGGATGGCTTTTTCCTGAATGGGAGTAGGATTAACAAAGCCAAGCTCGCTCACTGCCTTCACCAGCCTGTCGTCAATGCCTAACTCTTCGAAAGTCGTCATAATACTAAAATTTTTGCAAATGTACTACTGTTCAGCGGCTTTACCATTGGAAGCCCTGCTGCAGGTCGCTCCAGCCGGCCTTTGTATCCCATATCATCCTTGTTTTTCCTCATTTCAGGATGCGCCTGATGCCGTTTGCATTTTCAATCAGTTCCTTGAGGTAAGTATAGTTCTCTTTCTCCAGGCAGCTTTTGAATTTACGGAGCTGTGAGATGTGCTCGTTCAGCACATCCAGCACGTTCTCCCGGTTTTGCTGAAAGACCGGTACCCACATGTCCGGATTGCTTTTGGCCAGCCGCACCGTACTTTCAAAACCACCGCTGGCCAGTGCGAAGATGGCGTCTTCTTCCTTCTCTTTTTCCAGCACCGTATTGGCCAGCGCAAAGGAAGTGATATGGGAGATATGGCTCACGTAGGCGGCGTGCAGGTCGTGTGCATGGGCGTCCATGTATACCAGGTGCATCCCCAGTTCCTGATAAACATGTTTCACCTGCTCGAGTGCATCCGGGTCGCTTTCCTCCGGATTGCAGATCACCACCGCTTTGTTGGTGAAGGCGCCCCGAACCGCCGCCTGCGGCCCGCTATATTCAGTACCCCACATGGGATGCGTAGCTACAAACCTCCGTTTGTTGGGATGGTTCTCGACGGTTTTGGTGACGAGGCTTTTCGTGGAGCCGGTGTCCATCACCACCTGGGTGGTCACCTGATCCATGATCTTGCCGATCAGGGAGGTCACGGCATCCACCGGCACAGCCAGTACGATGAGGGTTGATTTTGAGATGGCTTCGTCGAGCTGACAATGTTCGTCTATCAGGCCTCTTTCTACCGCTGTTTTCAGGTGATGCTCGCTGTTGTCGACACCGATGATATGGTCGGCCAGCCCCTTTTCTTTCAGGGCGATGGCCATCGAGCCACCGATCAAACCGATACCGATGATTGTAACCGTCATATGCTTGTCTTTAGATCCGGTTAAGGGCTTCTTTCAACACTTCTTCTTTCTGACATAAGCTCGTTCTGATATACTGGTTGCCCTGGCTGCCAAAGATGCCGCCGGGTGTAATGAACACGTTTCTTTCATACAGGATCTTATCCGTCAGTTCGTAGCAATCCTTTGTCCCCGCCGGAATTTTCGCCCATACGAACAAACCTGCCTGCGCCGGATCGAAGGTGCAGTTCAGCTTATGCATGATATCGAACACCACCTGCCGGCGGCGCGTATAGATCAGGTTCAGTTCATCGTACCATTCTTTTCCCAGCGACAGCGCTTTGGCCGCTGCGAGCTGCATAGGCAGGAACATGCCACTGTCCATATTGCTTTTGAAGGTGAGCACTTCATCCACACGCTCTTTGGCGCCGGCTATCCAGCCGATCCGCCAGCCTGCCATGTTGCTGCTTTTGCTCAGCGAGTTAAGCTCGATGGCAGTTTCCTTTGCGCCTGCCACACCGAGGATGCTGGCGGGATTGTCGTTCAGGATAAAGCTATAGGGGTTGTCGTGACAGATCAGGATGGAATGTTTTTTACCGAACTGGATCAGGTTTTCAAACAGCTGCGGGGAAGGCAGCTTACCTGTCGGCATATGCGGGTAGTTGACCCACATCAGTTTTACCGGGGCAAGATCAAGGGTTTCGAGCGCTGCAAAATCAGGTTCCCAGCCAGTCTCTTCCGTAAGTTCGTAAGGAACGCAGGTTCCGCCGGAAAGTTTTACGGCACTGCTGTAGGTCGGATAGCCGGGATTGGGTATGAGGGCCTGGTCGCCTTTGTTCAGGTAGGTCATGCAGATGTGCATGATGCCTTCCTTGGAACCGATCAGCGGCAGGATTTCAGTATCAGGTTGCAGGTCGGCGCCATACCAGCTCTTATAAAAATTCGAGATTGCATTCCGGAGCAGGGGCGAGCCTTTGTAGCTCTGGTAGCCGTGCTGGTTGGGCTTGCTGCTTTCCTCCTGTAACACCCTGATCACGTCGGGATGGGGTGGCATATCCGGGCTTCCGATGCCCAGGTTGATGATCTGTTTGCCGGCCTTGTTGAGCTGGTCAATCTCGCGCAGCTTCATCGAAAAATAGTATTCGCCGATGCCCTGTATTCTGTCCGAAGTTTGCATTGCTGTTGGTTGGATTGCTTGATAATTAGGAGACGGTTTTGCCTTTTTTATACACCCCGTACACTTTAAGATCAGCCGTCACGGATTTCATTTTTTCGATCACCTCGTTGAACTGGTCGAGCGTGTCGAACTCCATGTCTGCATGAAAAGAATATTTCCAGTCGCTGCCGGGTATGGGGAACGACTGCAGCTTGCTGAGGTTGATGCCGCCTTCGGCGATGTGGGTGAGCACACGGGCCAGGCTGCCCCTCGAATGGTCTGTATTGAAATTTACGGAAGCCTTGTCCGGCGCCTGTTCCACAATGCCGGCGGGTTGCTGCTGCACGATGAGAAAACGGGTGTAATTATTCTTCATGGTGTGGATGTTGGGTGCAATCACATCCAGCTCAAACAGTTCGGCGGCGAGGCGGCTGGCGATGGCGGCGATGTGCCGGCTGTGCCGCTGGTGGATGAACTTGGCGCTCAGCGCGGTATCTTCTGTTTCCACCAGTTTCCAGTTGTATTTGTCCAGAAATCCGAAGCACTGCTGGATGGCCATGGAATGGGAATGAACTTCTTTGATATCGTCGAGGGTAACGCCGGGGTTAACAAGAAGGTTCTGGCGGATCTGCAGATAGATTTCTCCGGTAACGGTGAGGTTGCTTTTTTGAAGAAGCTGGTAGTTGGGAAGGATGCTGCCGGCGATGGAATTTTCGATGGCCATGATGCCGCCATCACTTTCTTTTTTGTTGCCGGCGATCTTTACCACCTCGCGGAAGGTAGCACAGGGGATCACAGTCACCTGTTTGCCAAAGAACTGCCGGGCCGCCATCTGGTGAAAACTGCCTTCATAGCCCTGAATCGAAACTTTTAATCCGGGAAGCACTTTGCCGGCATCGGCGGTCTGCAATTTTTCTTTGTCTGCCATACTCAATTTTTTAAGCCCTGGTTAAAAAAAAAGTCCCCCGGAAACCGGGAGACTTTTTTTGCTGAAACTATTTTAGGTATTTATCAACAAAGCACTCCCTGTTTACTGGTAAAGTAAAAAAAATAGTAAAAGTAAAACAGGTTCTGTACTTTGGTAACTGTCATAACGGGTTTCAAAAATAGGAACTTCCGGATAAGAACAAAATATTTTTTTTGTTCTGTTGCAGCTGCATTTTAACCTGATGACCGGAGCCGCCTGCTAGATGAGCCGCTTCGACAAGCGTTCGTGGATCATCTTAAACAGGTGGAAAGGCTTGTATATGCGCCAGTTATCAAGGTCCATCAGCTCCAGGTAATAAGTGAGTTTTGCCTTCCTGAAATCATGCTGCGTTTGTTCGGGCATGTTGAGACAGATGACCCATCCATTCTCTTCGCTCACTTCTTCATACCATTCTTCATAGTAGTCCCTGTCGCCGCTGTGGAAGTTGAGCACGTTGTCCATGATAAGAATAAACTTGTTGATGCCGTTTGCCTGGAACACGTCTATCACATCGCGCTTGAAGGCCATGATGTCATTTTCTATGGCATCGTTCCACTCCCCGATCAGCTCGATGATCATATACCGTTCTTCGTAATCGGCCATCAGCACTTTGAGGTAAAGTGTCTTCGATCCAAAGTCATCCCATTGAGGATGAATGTAGTAATTGTAGATTGTTTGCGTGAACTCGAATTCCGAATATACCCGGCCATAAAAAGGCGAATATTCGTCTTCTTCACTGACATAAATATGCCTCCAGTTATAAAATGGTTCAATATTGTGCATAGATAGAAAGTAACAACGCTGGGCCCGATTTGGTTTTATACCGGTCGGCGGTCAGAAGTGTCGATAACTCTTTTTTAACCTGGCTCATTGTTCTTTATTTTGGAATGCGTCGGTCGCTTTTTTTACGCTGCCATGCAGCAGCAGCAGCTCTTTGGCCTGTTCATGATCGGTCAGGTTCAGCTTTTTCATTACCATCAGTGTACCCCGTTCGATGATCTTTTCGTTGGTCAGCTGCATGTGTACCATCTTGTTGTCTTCCACCCTCCCGATTTGGATCATCACCGAAGTGGAGATCATATTCAACAGGAGCTTCTGCGCGGTGCCGCTCTTCATACGGGTGCTTCCTGTTACAAACTCGGGACCCACAACCACTTCAATCGGGTGGTCCGAATACTGGCTGATGAGTGAAGAAGGATTGCAGGAAATAGAGCCTGTAATGATGTTTCGTTTTCTGCATTCTTCAAGGGCTCCTGCTACGTAGGGAGTGCTTCCGCTGGCGGCGATGCCAATGACCACATCGTTCTCGCTCACAAAATGTTTCTCCAGATCATTCCATCCCTGTTCGCGGTCGTCTTCGGCATTTTCGATCGCTTTCTGGATGGCCGTTTCACCACCCGCGATCAGTCCGATCACCAGTCCGTACGGCATGCCGTATGTCGGCGGAATCTCGCTGGCATCCAGTATGCCCAGTCTGCCGCTGGTACCGGCGCCGATGTAGAACAGGCGCCCTCCGGCAAGCATTTTATCACTCACAGCCTGTACGAGTTTCTCCACATCGGGGATCACTTTCTGTACTGCGAGCGGAACTTTCTGGTCTTCGGCATTCATGTTCTGCAGCAGTTCGAGCACACTCATTTTTTCGAGGTCGTGGTACTGACTTGGCTCTTCGGTAACGCGGGTAACTTCATTCATACTTACATGATTATAAAATTCTATCCCTATTTGCAGGGCGGTGTCAGAACTTATTGTTCACGTGAATTACAGCAACAAATGTAATAAGAGTTCAGCATGGAAACGGGGTCAGAATTTTACCGGGTTTCCGCCGAATGATATTTCACAAGGCCTTCGATCGGATAGCGGAGCACCTGTCCCATCTCCAGTTCGTAGTGCTGGCAAAGGTCATTCAGTACGTCCTGAAAACCGAATGCGATGCCGCCCACAAAATGGATCGGCAGGCTCCAGCTTTCGCGGTATTTGTACAGGTGCTGGAAGAAAAAATCATTCAGTCCGTCTTCAATGATATTTTCGATCATGTAGTGGCCCCGGTTCTCTGCCAGGAACAGCGAGAAAGAAGCCAGGTAGCGGTTGGCCAGTGGTTTTTTGTATACGTGATCGAGCACGTCGTCATCGCTTGTCTGGTATTTTTCGTTGAAGCGGAAAAGGAGTTCTTCGTCAAACGTTCTGTAGAGAAAGTACTGTATCACTTTTTTACCCAGGTAAGCCCCACTGCCTTCATCGCCCAGGATGTAACCGATGCCCGGACTGTTCTTCACAATAGTTTTCCCGTTGTAGTAACAGGAGTTGGATCCAGTGCCCAGGATGCAGGCGATGCCTTTTTCATGGCCGCACAGGGCCTTTGCCGCACCCATCAGGTCGCTGTCCACTGCTACCGAGGCATCGCTGAAAACGGCGCTGATGGCTCTTTTTACGAGCTGCCGGTTTACCGTGCTCTTGCATCCCGTTCCATAATAAAATACTTCTTTTACCGGATCCCCTTCCAGCTGCGGCAGCAGTTCCTGCTCGAGGAGGGCGGTGATCTGCGGACCGGTCAAGAAGTACGGACTGATGCCCTGTGTGAGCACACGCCGTTCTTTTCCGTCGTGAACAAGGCTCCATTCGCACTTGGTGCTTCCGCTGTCGGCGATGAGTATTGACATAAATGATGGATTGGTCTTTGTGCCGGGACGAAATTAATACAACCTTTTTTCATTCCAGCAAGGATGTGATGCCGGTTACCGGCTTCAGCGCCGCTTGTTACGAGCGATCAAACCGCCTGCCCTTGCTGCTTTTTACCAATCCGTTAAAGTGCCTCTTTATACCGGCCGAATGGCCTAATTCGATTAATTTGCACCATTGAACAGTTGAGAAATATGCAAAATAAAAAGCTTCAGATCTGGCTGCCCCTGCTCTTTTCCCTGATGTTGATCATGGGCATGCTGATCGGATACAGACTCAAACAGACGACCTACACTTCGAATAATTTTTTCCGCACCAATAAAAGCTCCGTTCAGCAGGTACTCGATCTCATCAACCTGAAATATGTGGACGCCATCAACACCGATACGGTAGAAGGTGAAGCCATGCAGGTGATCCTGAGTAAATTAGATCCCCATTCGGTGTACATACCCCCGGTGGAACTCGATGAGGTCAATGAAGACCTGCAGGGCAACTTCCAGGGCATCGGCGTGGAGTATCACATTTTTCATGATACGGTGAACGTGGTCAATGTGCTGCAGGGCGGACCCAGCGCAAAAGCCGGGCTGCTGACCGGCGACCAGTTCCTGAAAGTGCAGGATTCATCAGTGGCAGGAAGGCACATTACCAACGATCAGATCCGGAAATTGCTGCGAGGGCCGGCCAGCAGCAAGATACAGGTCACCATGCTGCGCGACGGACAGCCCAAACAGTTTGCCATCAACCGCGGCACCATTCCCCTGCCCTCGGTGGATGCCGCGTACATGCTCGACAAAACGACCGGTTTTATCAAGATCAGCAAGTTCTCCCAAACCACCCACCGCGAATTCGCCGAATCACTCGAAAAACTGCAGTCACAGGGACTTACCAGTCTCATCCTCGACCTGCGGGGCAACGGCGGCGGTATTCTTACGGAAGCCATCGACATAGCCGACGAGTTCCTCGACGAGGACAAGCTGATCGTGTACACACAGGGCGACAAAACAAAAAAGGAAGAATACAAATGCAAGAAACCCGGCCTGTTTGAACAGGGCAAGCTCGAAGTGCTCACCGACGAAGGATCGGCCAGCGCCAGCGAAGTGCTGGCAGGGGCACTGCAGGACTGGGACCGCGCCACCATCATAGGACGCCGCACGTTCGGCAAGGGACTCGTGCAGGAGCAATACGACTTAAGCAACGGAGCAGCGCTGCGACTGACCGTAGCCCGCTATTATACACCATCCGGCCGCTGCATCCAGAAACCCTACAACAATGGTGGCGATTACCACCAGGAGATCATGGAGCGGTATAAGCACGGTGCTTTCGTAAATGCCGACAGCAACAAGGTGAGCAACGGCCAGGCTTTCAAAACCAGTAAAGGAAAAACAGTTTACGGAGGCGGAGGCATCATGCCCGATGTGTTTGTTTCGCTCGACACAAGTACCTATTCACCCGCTTTATCCAAACTCTATCTTTCCTCCACGCTCAGCAACTTCATTTACAGTTATTATATCCAGCACCGGCCCGAGTTTAAACCCTACCGTTCGCCAGCTGATTTTATCACCAGTTTTCAGCAGACGGAAGGGGTTTGGAAAGACCTTGTACCCTATGCCGCCAAAGACAGTCTTCAGCTGACCAACCTTTCGGGAGCAGAGAAAAATCTTGCACAGCAGCGGATAAAAGCCCTCCTTGCACGGCAATTGTTCCGCAATGAAGGTTTTTATGTGGTTTACAACCAGACCGATCCGGTCATAAAAAAAGCCCGGGAACTGATCAGCCGGTAATTGTTTTATCTGGCCGGCTCATTCTCCGGGCTTTTTTGAGCGTTCTGCTCTCAGCCGATGTTGATCTGGCTTCTGTGCTGCTGGGTTTCATCCAGCGTTTCCTTTTTTTCGATCTTGTAGGAGTAGATAAGGCCGATGGCGATCAGGGCAAAATACTGAACGCGTTGGTATCTTTTTCGGGTAAGATATAGCTGTCGAGCATGTAGGCGATCATCAGTCCTACACCTGACCCTAGTAGTAGGAGTCCGTTTTTAAGGCTGCGGTGAGGGGCCGGCCGGTTTTCACCCAGCTTCGGGTCGATTCCCTTTTCTATGAGGGCCATGTTCTCCTTGTTACGTAAATACCTCATTCCGAATATAGCAGCTAAAAGTGTTACGCTGCTGATGATTAACCACATAAAACCCAACTGATCTGGACGCATGATGAGAGATTTATTTGTTTTTAATTTGTTTCTGTAAGGCTGCTTTCCGAGCCGTTTCACAATACCTATGACTACAGCCCCTCGGAGCAGGTTACAGTTAATTCAATAAAAAGAACAGTTCAGTCACTCTCATAAATATCCTCTCCTGAATATACTTTCCTTTGTATGGTGTAACCTGGTATCAAATTAATCAGTCAAACCTTCCAGAAATGTACTCGGGTCTTTCAGATACAGACATTATCAACAAAGTGTTGGGAAGCGAGTTGAACGCATTTGCCGAACTGGTGAAACGTTACCAGAACTATGTATTTACAACTCGCCCTCCGGTTTACACAGCACCGGGAAGATGCAGAAGAAGTAGCACAGGATATTTTTGTAAAAGCCTACCGTTCACTGTCTGATTTCCGGGGATCTGCCAAATTCAGTACCTGGCTGTACACGATCGTGTATCCACCAGTGTTACTTTTTTGCGCAAGAAAAACTCTCTACTACTTCTATTGACCATGAAAGCACTTTTCTGCAGCTGGAAAGCCGGAACAGCAGTTTCCAGGCTAACCAGGTGGAACAGAAATCGAAGAATGCCTGCCTGAATGAAGCGATCGGTATGTTGTCGGCAGATGATGCACAAATCATAACTTTATTCTACAAAGCTGAGCAGTCGCTCGAAGAGATCGGCCATATCCTGGGACTCGAACCGAATACAGTAAAAGTTCGCCTGCACAGGGCCCGAACCAGGCTGAAAGAAAAGCTGAAGCTGTACCTGCAGGATGAGATGAACGCCCTGCAAAACGATTAATTTACTACGAATCCTGTTTAACATGAACCGCCTCGAGATAGAAGAAAAAGTATGGAGCCACATCGATGGAGACCTGACTGAAAAAGAAAAGGCCGAAATTGCAGCACTGGTAAAAACGGAGCCGGTCTGGAAAGAAACCTACCAGAAACTCCTGTCGGTTCACCAGATGCTGAACTCATCGGAACTGGAAGAACCTTCCATGCGGTTCTCGAGGAATGTTATGGAAGACATTGCCAAGCTTCAGATAGCGCCCGCTACCAGAACCTATATCAACAAGAACGTCATTTACGGACTCGGTATTTTTTTCGGAGTGATGATCGTCGGGCTTCTCATCTTCATTACGGTGCTTATCAATGCGGCCCCCGCCACGCCTTCTTCCGCCGCCTTCGATGCAAATATTGACCGGCTCGACTGGGGGAAACTGCTCGACAACACCTGGATCAAAGTACTTATGATGGCCAATACGGTGCTGGTTCTGATGCTGGCCGACCGGTACTTCAGCCGTAAAAAACAGGCCGCTGCCGGCAAATAATTTTGCCTGCCACCTGCCTATATTCACCCCATCCAACTGTGCAGGAATCAGTACCTTCGCGGCACAATTGTACGTATGAATATCAAGAACAATGTGCTGGAAACAATTGGTAATACACCGCTGATCAGACTCAATAAAATCGCCGCAGATTTCCCCTGCATGGTGCTTGCAAAAGTGGAGTATTTCAATCCCGGCAATTCGGTGAAAGACCGTATGGCACTGAAAATGCTGGAAGTGGCCGAGCAGGAAGGAAAGCTGAAACCCGGCGGAACGATCATTGAAGGCACCAGCGGGAATACCGGGTTCGGGCTGGCCCTGGCGGCGGTGGTTAAGGGTTACAAGTGTATTTTTACAACTACCGACAAGCAGTCCAAAGAGAAGATCGACATCCTGAAAGCGGTAGGTGCAGAAGTGATCGTTTGTCCCACAAACGTAGAACCCGACGATCCGAAAAGTTATTATTCCGTTGCCAGAAGGCTGGCGCATGAAGTTCCCAACTCTTATTACTTCAATCAATACGACAACCTGGCTAACCGGCAGGCCCATTACGAAACTACCGGCCCCGAGATCTGGACGCAAACAGATGGGAAGATCACGCATCTCGTCGTTGCCACCGGTACCGGCGGAACGGTGACGGGAACGGCCATGTACCTGAAGGAGCAAAATCCTGACATACAGGTGTGGGCGATGGATCCGTTTGGATCGCTGCTGACGAAGTATTTCCGCACCGGAGAAACAGATATGAATGAGGTGCATCCTTATATTACGGAAGGGATCGGGGAAGATTTTGTTCCGAAGAATTACGACATGAGTTGTGTGGATTATTTTGAGCAGGTGACCGACAAGGAGGCTGCGATCATGACCCGCCGGATCGCCAGGGAAGAAGGTTTGTTTTGTGGATACAGTGCCGGCACTACTTTTCAGGGACTGGTGCAACTCAAACACAAGCTGAAGAAGGATGACGTGGTTGTTGTGATTTTTGCCGACCATGGAAGCCGGTATGTAGGCAAAGTTTACAATGACCAGTGGATGATGGAAAGAGGGTTCATGGATGTAAAATCGCTTAAGGACATTGTGGCCGGGCGTGGTGCAAAGCCGCTGATCACAGCCCAGGTAGATAATACGGTTGCAGAAGTGGTGGAAATGATGAAGCAGCATAATATCGACAGCGTGCCGGTTATGCAGGATGGCGACATGATCGGATCGATCAGCGAGAACGGGCTTTTCCGTAAGATGCTGATGAATGGGCATGATATCCGCCAGCACAAAGTAAAAGAACTGATAGAGCCTTCTTATCCTGTTGTCGCTTTTGATACGCCGCTTGAGCGCCTCACTACACTGATAAATAAAGAAAACGGAGCTGTTTTATCAAAAGATGACAGCGGAAACTATCATATTGTTACCAAATACGACGTTATACAGAGTTTTGCGGGATGACATTCCGAAATGTAAAGAACTGGATATCATACTCCTACACTTAGACTTCGTAAATTTACGAATGCTTCCCGCGTACTTTTACGCACTTTAATAAGGAATTCCGAAGTAAAAACAACAGGTATTTGCACTCTTGTGTAGTTTTCAGGGTGGAGTACATTTGTATTAGAAATCATTGCTGCCCTAGCGACGATGGTTCTCTGAACTTCTTGATTATCCAATATCTTTTGAATTACTTTTTGGTCCAATTTCCTGTCCGTCCATTTTTATGTAAAACCGCCGTTTTTACAATCCAAATCCTTGAAGAGATCAGATGCCTTAGTGCATTACTAGATCCAATATCTGTCGCAGTTCTACAAAATGCATAGTTGTAAATTCTGCTGTGAAAAACTTACCAATTAATTCCAATAACCTCCTGCCGAACCCGTTTTGGCAGGGGGAATAATGGAACGTTTCATTTCTTTAACCCCCTCTCCCTTTTCCTACCCTACTTTCATTCTTCCTTCTTCTATTTATTATAGCTGTTCTTCTTCCTGCAAATACTGTAATTTCAATACATGCATTTTTACAACAACGACAATGCACTGTATGGTAAGGATATTGACAAGCCCTCCAGAAAAAAGCCCATGTTTCCGGTGAAAGATGACCTCAGGCACTATTTAAAGGAGCATGGAAGAGAAGTGAAACTACCGGTCAGTTACCGCGATCTTCTGCGTTTTACCTATTCCATTTCTTTAAAAGACAAGCAGGGCAAGGATACTCTCTGGGAAACGGTCATTTACGATATGCGTGAATGGGATTATATCCGGGATGGCCTCATCAAAATATATGCGATCCTGAAAACGGAAGGTGATTTTACGTTCACCAAACACCTGGATGTAGCGCGTATCGATTACTGCACGTTCGGTAACTCGAATCCATTTCGCATCCGCATAGTAAATAAATTCAATGATAATTACGATCATTACTATATCAAGATCGCTGATGCATCCAGAGTGTACGGACTGGAGCTGGAACATGTGTTATCCCCTAACCGCATTACCTTTCTCACCAATCATGCTACGCTGGTAGAAGAACATATTCCAGGCATTCCCGGCGATGTGTTCATCAGGCAGTTCCTGGATGACCCGATGACAAACAAGATCCGCTTTGCGAAAGAGTTTGTGAAATTCAATGAAAGATGTTTTGTTCGATTGCTGGGCGATATGCGCAGTTATAATTTTGTAGTAGATATCACTCCTGATATCGAAGATTTCCAATACCGGATCAGGGCAGTTGATTTTGACCAGCAATCGTATGAAGGCAAGAAGAACCTCTATTTACCGCAGTTTTTTAAGGAAAACTACCCTCTCGTCGAGCTAACACTGAAATATCTGAACATGGATTCCATTGAACAATACCAGACTGAAGAGAGAACGCTGATGGCTTTCCGGGTTACGTCTTCCCGGTACAGATTAAAAGAGTTGCTTGATATTATGGTAAGAGATATTATTTCGACACCCGAAAAAGTAGCAGAATTAAAAAGTCAGATTGGCGAATTATATCCAGGCAACGTGATGATTCCCCGGTGTACATCCATGGGAAAACTGGTAAAAGAAACTCTTAAGCAAACACTTCGTAAAAATCTGGGCATGCTTCCAAAGATCCAGGGTAAACATGCGGATTGAGTTAATATGCGTATTGTACCTTTCTGATTGCCGGATATAATTCACAAACATCTTATCTTGCAAATACTGTATTATGACACAGCGGCTGTCGTAAATTTGCAACTATTAAAATTTTGAAATATGAAAAAATATCAGCCTGGGGTATTATTCGGGAAAGAGTTGGAAGCATTATACAAGGATGCAAAAGAAAACCAGTTTGCTCTTCCTGCTGTCAATACCATTGGAACCAACACCATCAACGCCACACTTGAAACAGCGGCTAAAGTGAACTCGCCGGTGATCATTCAATTTTCCAATGGTGGTGCACAGTTCATCGCCGGTAAAGGCATGCTGAACGATCAGTTGCAGGGAAATATCTCCGGTGGTGTTTCGGGCGCTTTGCATATCCACAACGTTGCCAAATATTATGGTGTACCTGTTGTGTTACATACTGATCATGCCTCAAAAAAGTGGCTTCCATGGATAAGCGGTTTGATTGATGCAGGAGAAGAATTTTTCAAGGAAAAGAAGCAGCCGCTTTTCAGCTCGCACATGCTGGATCTGTCCGAAGAACCGATCGAAGAAAACATTGAAACAAGCGTTGAATTCTATAAAAGGATGCAGCCAATGGGCATGAGTATTGAAATTGAGCTGGGAGTTACAGGTGGTGAAGAAGATGGCGTAGATAATAGTGGAGTGGAGAATGAAAAATTGTATACACAGCCACAGCACGTAGCCTATTCATATACCGAGCTTGGTAAAGTTGGAAACCTTTTTACAATCGCTGCTGCGTTTGGAAATGTACATGGCGTATATAGTCCTGGCAATGTTGAACTGAGACCGGAGATACTGAAAAACAGCCAGGATTATATTGAGAAAGAATTGAAGACGGGGCCGAAACCGGTTTACTTTGTATTTCACGGGGGAAGCGGTTCACCGCAGCATCAGATAAGAGAAGCGATCGGCTATGGTGCGATCAAAATGAACATTGATACAGATTTACAGTGGGCGTTTTGGGATGGGGTAAGGGACTTTTACGCAAAAAATGAAGGCTTCCTCCAGGGTCAGCTTGGTAATCCCGGAGGGGCAGATAAGCCCAACAAAAAATATTACGATCCTCGGGTTTGGTTAAGAAAAGCTGAAGAAAGTTTTTCCAAAAGGTTGGAAGTTGCTTTCGATGACCTCAATTGCATCAACCGCAATGCATAAAGGG
Organism: Chitinophagaceae bacterium; assembly: GCA_965200945.1. GTDB lineage: Bacteria > Bacteroidota > Bacteroidia > Chitinophagales > Chitinophagaceae > JADCRZ01. Next base: position 4,549,205 of record OZ241749.1, on the reverse strand, counting down.
ATGAATGTTTCAATGAAAAAGCCTCCGAGATATCGTTTTTTTTTCGTTGATAAAAGTCAGGGGAAGGAATGGGGGAGTAAAAAGGAGGAGGGAGTGGTGAGAATGGAGTGGTAGTGTGAAGTCATCACATAACATGTCTGGAGAGCCAGGATGGGAGAGGCAGGAGGTTGAACTGAGGGGTGCGAGTAAGAAAGTAGTAAAAACGAAGAAGCCTCTTATAGTGTATAAGAGGCTTCTTCGTATAAATGAGATATGGCAGCTACCTACTCTCCCGCCTGCAGTTGCAGACAGTACCATTGGCCATGAGGGGCTTAACTTCTCTGTTCGGAATGGGAAGAGGTGAACACCCTCGGCATAACCACCATAAAAAAAGTGACATATTGCAAGTCGGTATAACTTTGGTCTTCGTATCAGTGTACAACAATAAAAAGAACCATGATGATATAAGAAAGAAAAAAAAATTTAAAGCATACGGGCAATTAGTACTACTCGGCTTTGATGTTACCACCTGTACACCTGTAGCCTATCAACGTCATAGTCTCTGACGACCCTTAAAAGAAAACTCATCTTGTGGAAGGTTTCACGCTTAGATGCTTTCAGCGTTTATCCTGCCCGTACATAGCTACTCTGCACTGCACCTGGCGGCACAACAGATACACCAGCGGTACGTACGACCCGGTCCTCTCGTACTAAGGTCATGTCCACTCAATTTTCTTGCGCCCATCACAGATAGGGACCGAACTGTCTTGCGACGTTCTGAACCCAGTTCACGTGCCACTTTAATCGGCGAACAGCCGAACCCTTGGGACCTTCTCCAGCCCCAGGATGTGACGAACCGACATCGAGGTGCCAAACCTCCCCGTCGATATGAGCTCTTGGGGGAGATCAGCCTGTTATCCCCAGAGTACCTTTTATCCTTTGAGCGATGGCCCTTCCATACGGAACCACCGGATCACTTTAGCCGTCTTTCGACCCTGATCGGCTTGTTTGCCTCACAGTCAAGCACCCTTTTACTAATGCGCTCTGCGTACGATTACCAACCGTACTGAGGGTACCTTTGCAAGCCTCCGTTACTTTTTAGGAGGCGACCACCCCAGTCAAACTACCCGCCATGCAATGTCTGCCGTTAGGCATTAGACTCTAAGTAAACGAAGGTTGGTATTTCAATGACCGCTCCCCGCAGGCTAGCGCCCACGGTTCATAGCGTCCCAACTATGCTACACATCCTTTACTCAAAATCAATGCAAAGTTATAGTGAAGGTTCATGGGGTCTTTCCGTCCCGTGACGGGTAACCGGCATCTTCACCGATACTACAATTTCACCGGGCTCGTGGAGGAGACAGTGTTCAACTCATTAGACCATTCGTGCAGGTCGGAACTTACCCGACAAGGAATTTCGCTACCTTAGGACCGTTATAGTTACGGCCGCCGTTTACTGGGGCTTCGGTCAGCAGCTTCGCCCTTGCGGACTAACAACCTTCCTTAACCTTCCAGCACCGGGCAGGTATCAGGCTCTATACGTCATCTTACGATTTTGCAGGGCCCTGTGTTTTTGTTAAACAGTTGGTTGAACCATTTTACTGAGACCATCTCGCGATGGTACGCTTTATCCCGAAGTTACAGCGTCAATTTGCCTAGTTCCTTCTCCACGGCTCACCCGAGCGCCTGAGAATATTCTTCCCGACTACCTGTGTCGGTTTACGGT
>OZ241749.1:707500-4542500 GCA_965200945.1 Chitinophagaceae bacterium | reverse complement strand
GGCATAGATAAAATGCTTGCCCATGCCAGACCAACCCCAATCATGGCGTAATCCAGCATATTGATGTCATGAATAAAATAGATCGAGATCAATCCTATTCCTCCGGCAATCAGCGATAATGCATGGGTAAGCTTTCTTCCGATCTTTTTCGCCAGTGTAGGTAGCAACAACGCATAGAACATAGCCACCAGGTTGTAAGTTCCAAAGGCGGCGCTTACTTTATTGCCTACATCATTGAATGAAACAGACTTGGTGTAATCGCCCACGAGCCCCACAACGTGCACTGCCACAGCGTCCGGCGTAAATACCCACATGCTGAACAGTGCAAACCAGCTGAAGAACTGAACCAATCCAAGCTGCCGCATGGTACGCGGCATGCGTCTGAAATCGGCAAATATTTCCGAGATTCCTTCTTTTTGACCTGGGCCCGGACTGCCATGATACTGCCGGTATTGGTTGGGCGGATACTCCCGGCTGAAAAGCACCGTCACAAGGATAGCCGTCACGAATACGGCCGCTCCGATGTAAAAAGAATATTTGATGTTGTCAGCGATTCCGTTGGCATCTGCCACCTTACTAAAACCGTGGTTGCCCAGAAACTGTGGGAGGTCAGAACCGATCTTTGCGCCCAGTCCGATCAGAAAAGTCTGGATGCTGAACCCCAGCGTCCGCTGACTGTTGGGCAGATTGTCGGCTACCAGCGCCCGGAATGGTTCCATGGCTACGTTGAAAGATGCATCCATAACCATCACCATTCCAGCTCCTACCCAGAGTGCCGGAATAAGACCGGCCATGGCACCGGAATTTGGCAAAAGTGCCAGCGCAGCCGATGACAGAAGCGCACCGGTCAGGAAATAGGGCTTTCTTCTGCCCAGCCGGTTCCAGGTACGGTCACTGTAATGCCCGATGATCGGCTGAATGATCATGCCCACAAGTGGCGCAACGATCCAGAAGGCAGGCAGCTGTTCCACATCGGCTCCAAAAGACCGAAGGATGCGGCTGGTGTTCCCGATCTGCAGGGCAAAACCGAACTGGATACCGAAAAAGCCGAAGCTCATGCTGAAAATATGCCAGAGCGATAATTTGGGCACCGAAAGCAAACCCTTTGAAGCGGTAGAACCCGCCATCCCTGAAGCGGCCATAGCAATTGTTTAAAGGGAGAAAATAAGAAAAAACCTGCAAAGCCCAAAGGCATAGCAGGTTTTACATTTTATAGAGAGTAAGGTAAGAAACAAGAATCCTTAAATCACATAGCCGTTCGGTATGACCGCCCCTTTCTTGATCACGACGATGCCATCCTTTACGGTATAAAGCGAATGGTCGGTGTTTTCAAGGTGAGTACCGCCATTGATGCGAACGTCGTCGCCGATGCGGCAATTCTTATCTACAATGGCATTTTTGATATAACAACGATGCCCGATCCCGAGATTAGGCAACCCTTTCTGCAGCGATGTGGTAATCTGATCGATGGTTTCAAAATAATCATTTCCCATTAAATAGCTGCTGACCACCGTAGTGCCATGCCCGATCCGTGACCGGATGCCTACCACACTGTGTTCAATACGCGAAGCATTGATGATACAGCCTTCGGCTATGATGGTCTTTTCGAGCGTGGTGCCGCTGATCTTGGCCGGCGGCAGCATACGGGCGCGGGTATAAATGGCCTTGCTGTTATCGAATAAATTGAAATCAGGCAGATTTTCGGTGAGCCCCAGGTTGGCTTCAAAAAAAGAGTGGATGTTCCCGATATCGGTCCAGTAACCTTCGTACTGGTAGCTTACCACTTTGTATTTGCCGATGGCATCAGGAATAATTTCCTTGCCAAAATCGGTGGAATCTTTTTTCTCGTTCTCCAGCAGATCGAACAGGAGCTTGCGGGTAAAAATATAAATACCCATGGAAGCCAGGTAATTTTTGCCCTGCTGCTTCATTTCCACGCCGGTTTCGCTTGACCATTCCTGTAAGACATCCGGTTTAGGCTTTTCGATGAAAGAGGTAATATAACCCTGTTCATCTTTTTTCATGATGCCGAATTCTGTGGCATCCCTGCCAGAGACCGGTATGGCCGCCACGGTAATATCGGCTCCCAATCTTTTATGGTTTTCGAGCATTGCCGCAAAGTCCATCTGGTACAGCTGATCACCCGAGAGTATGAGGATGTATTCGCTGTCGAACGGCCTGATGTGACGGAGACTTTGCCGTACGGCGTCTGCGGTTCCCTGGTACCAGGTGGGATTATCGGGGGTTTGTTCTGCGGCGAGGATATCAACAAAAGCGGCGCTGAAGGCGCTGAAATGGTATGTGTTCTTGATATGTCTGTTCAAGGAAGCGGAATTGAACTGCGTCAGTACAAATATCTGTGTGATCCCTGAGTTGATACAATTGGAGATGGGAATATCAACGAGTCTGTATTTACCCGCAATCGGAACGGCGGGCTTGCTTCTGCTGGCGGTAAGAGGAAATAATCGTGTACCTGCACCCCCTCCTAATATTACGGCAACCGTTGAATGTGGCATAGTTGACAATTTTTATGTGTTTTTTCTGATTGAGCTATTGGAATAAAACCTGATGCGATCGGATATTTGATTCTGAGTTGCTGATTTGTCTTTTCTATTTCAGAGTATGCTCTCGTACACATCAATATACTGCTGCGTGCTTTTGTCCCAGCTGAAATCCAGTTCCATGATGCGCCTGCGTATGGATGCCATCATGAGTTTGTCATCATACAGCTCCACCGCACGATACACGGCATGTGTAATATCTCCAACGCTGGCCTGGGAAAACGAAACCCCGTATCCCTGCGGGCTTCCGTAATCTATCACCGTATCTTTCAGTCCGCCGGTGCTTCGTACAATGGGTACGGTTCCATAGCGCATCGAGTACATCTGGTTCAGGCCACAGGGCTCTACCCGGCTGGGCATGAGCAGGAAGTCGGCTCCGGCGTACATGATATGGCTCAGCTTTTCGTTGTAGCCGATCATTGTGTTGTAAGAACCAGAGAGCCCATGGGTCATCGACTGAAGCTGGTACTCTACGGAAGAGTCACCGCTGCCCAGCACCAGGAAGGTCATCCGGTGATTCATATAGTACAGGGAGTCGCCAATGGCTGCTGGCAGCAGGTCTGCGGCCTTTTCACCAACCAGCCGGCCGATGAAAACGATCAGAGGCCTGTTGATATCAAGGTGAAAGGTATCACACAGTATTTTCTTGTTGGCCAGTTTTCCTTTTTCGGCTTCCCTCACCGTATAATGGTGATCGAGATAGCTGTCGGATTCCGGGTCCCAGACCTTTGTATCGATGCCGTTCAGGATGCCGACACATTTACCCCTTTCATACTCAAAGAGCGATTCGAGCCCGTTGCTCATGTACCGGAGTTCTTCCAGATAACTCCAGCTTACTGTAGTTACTTTTGATGCACATTTTATGCCACAGGCCAGCGGGTTGATGGTATCCTGCCAGTCGAGCAGGCCCCATCGCCATCCGTCCCAATGGGGTATGTAATGGCTTTTGTCCCATCCGAAGGAACCATGGTACTGGGCATTGTGAATGGTAAGAACTGTTGAGATGGTATTGAGTAACTGGTACTGATAGCAGTACCTCATCATGAAGGGGATGAGCGCCGTATGATGGTCATGTACATGTACGATGTCGGGCCGGTGCTGCCAAGAGGATATCCAGTCAACAACAGAGATCTGAAAGGCGGTGAACCGCTCTGTGTCGTCGTCGTATCCGTACACTTTCTCACGGTCGAGAAGGTTGTTGATGTCAACAAGATAAAGATCAAAACCAAGCTTGTTGGTCTTCTCTTTGATGACGGTATAATCGAACCACCAAATGCCCAGATGAGCATTGCCTTTGTGCGTGACTTCCCATTGATTATCGTAAAGAAACTTGGTGCGGTACATGGGCATCACCACTTTTGCAGTGTGTCCCAAACTGTTCTGATATTTAGGCAGGGCGCCTACTACATCTCCTAATCCACCAGCCTTTGCCACCGGGTAACATTCAGCTGAAACGTGTATGATTTCCATTGCGGGCTGTTGGTTTTCAAGAATTATCAGAACAATTTAGGAAGGTTTTCGATTAGTTGTTGCAGTTGGATGAAATAATTTTTCGCATCATAAAATCTTGCTACTTTCAGGCTTTTAATCTGAAGATTGCATATGAATCAACAAACGAAATGGTCGCAGTTTGGTGTATTAATCAGCGTGTTTTTTTTCTGGGGATTTGTAGCAGCAAGCAATGATATACTCATTCCTGTGTTTAAGGAAAAGCTGCATATGGAGCAATGGCAATCTCAGATGATCTCGCTTGCATTTTATGCTGCCTATACTGTTGGTTCCATTATTTATGTCCTGATCTCCAAAGCAACAGGCGGCGATATTCTTAACAAGCTTGGTTATAAAAACGGCATCTCGCTTGGCCTTGTTATATCGGCATTGGGTTCGCTTCTTTTTTATCCCGCTGCACAAACGGCGTCGTTCCCGCTTGTGCTCACCGCACTGTTTATAGTGGGGCTGGGTTTTTCGCTGCAGCAAACGGCCGCCAATCCGCTTGCTATTGTGATGGGTGATTCCAGGCAGGGTGCACAACGCTTAAGCCTGGCCGGTGGGGTGAACAATTTTGGAACTACCATCGGTCCTATTCTTGTAAGCTTTGCCATCTTCGGATCAGTAGTGGTTGGCGGTGGCAACACAGCCAACATAGAAAGCGTGAAAACTCCTTACCTGATCCTGGGCGGACTGTTCATCCTGGTGGCTATCCTGTTCCGGTTCTCCTCTGTACCAAATCAGATCAGCAGCGGGCCCGACGAAGTCGCTATCTCTTCGCCGACAGATGTCTCCGAAATAGCAGTGAAGTCTGAAAGAAAAAATGCGCTGAACTATACACAGCTGGTACTCGGCATGATCGGCATCTTTATTTATGTAGGTGTGGAAGTATCAACGGCCAGCAACCTGCCTGAGTACATGCGGCAGAAACTGCATACGCCCACGGAAAGCATCGCTCCGTTTATTTCGCTCTACTGGGCAAGCCTGATGATCGGCCGCTGGACCGCATCTGTTGGTGCTTTCGGTGTATCGGCGGGCGCTAAAAGGATCCTTGATTTTGTGATGCCTTACCTCGCCTTTGGGGTATTCCTGCTGATCAATAAATTTGCCAATCACGATATCACTCCCTTCTATGTTTATGCTTTGATAATTATCGCCATCATCATTGCAAACCTGCTGAGCAAGGGCAACCCGGCGCGCCAGTTGCTGATCTTCTCTTTATGCGGCATCACCGCCCTGCTGATCGGCATGTTCACTACCGGGCTTCTCAGCGTTTATGCATTTATCAGTGTGGGACTGTTTTGTTCTACCCTCTGGCCCTGTATCTTTACACTCGCAATTGCCGGACTGGGCAAACACACCAACGAGGGAGCCAGCTACCTGGTGATGATGATCATGGGCGGCGGTTTTATTCCGGTACTGCAGGGTCTTCTTGCATCCGATAAACTGCTGGGTATTCAATGGTCGTATGTAACCGGGATCTTCTGTTTTGCTTACCTCGCGTTTTATGCCGTAAAGGCGAAATCGGTCCTGAAATCGCAGGGAATTGATTACGATGCGCTGGAAAGCGCCGGCGGTCACTAATTAAACCAATTACGATGTCACAGTCATCTTCATTGCAGCCTTTAGCGGTAGGAATAGATATTGGAGGAACCGGAACCAAATTCGGAATCGTTGAAAGAAGCGGGAACATCCTGTTCTCCGGCGAAATATCTACAAGAGGGCACGATGAGGTCGACAGCTTTATCAACGAACTGTACAAGAGCCTGTATCCACTGATCCAGAAGGCAGGTGGCCCGGGAAGGATCGTAGGCATCGGATCAGGCGCACCGAACGGAAACATCTATACCAAAACAATCGAATACGCACCAAACCTGCCCTGGAAGGGAATCATTCCTATGGGCAAGCTTCTCGAAGACAAGTTCGGGCTGCCGGTAGTGCTCACCAACGACGCCAACGCCGCCGCCCTCGGTGAAATGATGTACGGAGCGGCGCAGGGCATGAAAGATTTTATAACCATCACACTGGGAACAGGTGTGGGAAGCGGCATCGTAGCGAATGGCCATCTTATCTACGGCCATGATGGATTTGCAGGCGAGCTGGGTCACAACATCGTGATCCCGAACGGCCGGTTTCATCCGGGAACGGGTAAGCACGGCTCGCTCGAAAGTTATGCATCCGCCACCGGCGTGAGGCTCACCACCCTGGAGATGCTTGAAAAAAGTACCGAAGAAAGCCTGCTCAGAAATGTGCCCCCCAACCAGATCGATTCCAAAAAAGTGTCTGAAGCCGCCCTTAAAGGCGATAAGCTTGCCAAGGAAGTCTATGAGTTTACCGGCAAGATACTGGGTCTGTCCCTGGCCAATTTCGTGATGTTCTCCAGCCCCGAAGCCATCATCCTTTTCGGCGGCTTAACCAAAGCGGGCGACCTGATCCTGAAACCGACCAGGGAAAATATGGAAGCCAACCTCATCAAAATATTCCAGAACAAGGTTAGGATCCTGATCAGTCACCTGAAAGAAGCCGATGCCGCCATCCTCGGCGCCAGCGCACTGGTGTGGGAAATGAACGTTCAGGACTATGTCTCCTCCCTTAAAGCATAATACGGTTTTTATCCTCTCCAACTTCCGGGTTTATACTAAATCTCTCTCTGCCAAAGAGATGTTAAAACGTGTGTAGGGGTAAACCATTAGAAATGGATAAATGTTCTGTTTTTAGCGTACGGATGTCGGTAACTTTGATATTTTACAGACAGAAAACACGCTCCTATCAAGAACCTCGAATCACGACTTTGTAACCGCTTCAACCGGTCTATAAACTCTTGTTATCGCCCCCTTGCCATTTCTGTTCTTTTCTTTTACAGATATTAAACTGTTGGTATAAAATTCAATATCATTTCGATTTACCTCTGGAACATTTCATCATCCTGAGAAAGACCAACTATGTGAGATCCCACTATGAGGCCCTCCTTCCGGAGGGCTTTTATGTGTTTTACCCCTGTCTATTTAGCAGCCGGTTGTAAGGCCACCTCCAGCTTACCGCCCCCGCTGTAAGCCTGTACAGCAGGCTGATACATGCATTGCAGCGAGGTAAATCCGTCTGCAAAACTACCTTCCTTCGCCACCACCGTTTCATAGCTGATCGTGTATATTCCGGCCGGGATCTTTTCAATGAAAAATACCAACGACGCATCCCTTACAGACCGGTAAAAATAGAGTCCGCCTTCATACTGATACCCGCTTTCTCCGTTTGCAGGCTCCAGGGCCGCGGCCCTTTTATCTTCCAGCAGCACAAACTGCAGCAGCTTTGCGGAAGAGACCGTAAGCATGATCTTTATCTTATCGGCAATGCTTACCGGTGTACCGGGAAGCAGCGGTTCCCACCTGCCTGAAACGGCATCCTTTCTATAAAGCGCTTTATTGACCTGCACTGCACCTGCCGTTGAATCAAGCGGCGGATGCGCAGTGAAATAGTAATACGACAGGGCGCCGCTTACCGGCAACGTGCCTGGCGCAAAGATGTTTCCGTTTGCCGTGAACTGACTGCCTGTATGCTGCAGGAACTGGTACGCGTGGCCGCTCATCAGGTCGTTTGTTACCTGTACCTTTTTTCCGGTGAGCTCCGCCTCCAGGGTGCGGAGATGCTCTGCCGGAGAGGCGGGCTGCCGCATCATGAGGCTTACCACTTCTGCCGTTGATTTGGTGGAGCTCCATCTGTGCTCCTGTTTGGCCGAAAGCAGCCACCTGATGATTCCGGCAACGGTTTCCTGCGCTGCACCAGCTGTTTCAAAAGCCTCCGCCACCTTTGCCACTCTTTCTTCCGAAGTTGAGGTCAGGTCGTCCTGATCGGCAATTGCTTTCCAGCGTATGCCATTTACCGGATCATGTATGGCAAGCTGCCAGATAGATTTCAGCTGCTCCAGCGCTTTGCGGTATACAGCATCTGCCTCGTCTGCCCATCTCAACGTAGCAGTGATCACCGCCGCCTGGGGCCCTGGGCCCGCAACGGGAGGATTCATCCAGTACTTGTTCAGCACGGGATCCGCTTTGCTTTTTACACTGTCGGCCGGCGGATATGCCTTCAACCAGAACGAACGGCTGTACAGATACGCTGACTGATCCTGCCTGGAGTACCCGCTGCAGAATATCCTGTCTGAATAGTTGATGAGCTTCGACAAAAATTTCGGGAAGGCTTCTTCCAGCGTCTTTTTACCCAGGAACAACAGGTGATCGTGCTGCATTTTTCCGAACCCGGCCAGCAGATAGGCGGAAACAAATTCGCTGCTGATGCCTCCTTTGAACCAGCTGATGCCGCCATCGGACTGCTGCATCTCTTCGATGATCCTGAAATAATCTTCCATCTGCCGGTGTGCATCGTTGGTGTCGAGCAGGTGCAGCAGGTTTCGCTGGCGGAGCTGGTTGTAATGGTTCAGCTGCAGCCATGGCATAGTCTCTTCGGCAGCTTCCGGTATGGAAGCCGCCTCTTCTGCAGGCGGGGCCGCCACAGCCACCCTGTACGACTGCTGCACCGCGGTGTCTGTCTGCATCAGGCGTATCGCGATGGCATGAGCCAGCATCTTGCCAAAGGTCTGTTCTGCGCATCCGTAAGGGTATAAGGCAAGATAAGGCAGCGCATTGAGGAGGGCCGACCGGGACTGTGGATCGACAGATAAACCCAGCCCGTATGGCTCCGCATCGCCAGGGAGCGATGGAATATCCGGAGTTATAGTTTCGCCGCCCCTCAGGTTGAGCGGCACGGAACGGACGACAAGCATTTTCCTGGCGAGTACCGGTATCACATATTCTTCCCCGTCGCCGTACGCGTTGGTGGCGCCGGTGATTTTGATGCGGATGGGATTCAGCTGGGTGGCAGGAACAGTAAGCATAAAACTTCCGTTTGTACTGGAACGGGCAGATGCAGTAAAACGCTGACGGCCGCTGGAAAGCAGTCCGGTGATGATGTCGCGGCCAGTGACCACGTCTTCAATGATACATTTCAGCACGCCTGCAACAGCGGTTGTGTCCAGGTTGCTGATGCGGGTCCGCAGCATGATCCGGTCGCCCGGGTACAGAAAGCGGGGTACGGCGGGCTGTACCATCAGCGGCAACTGGCTGGTCAGCGTTCTTTCGGCATATACGAAAGCAGCCGATCTGGTATGGGCCAGCATCTTCCAGCGCCAGCTGGTAACGCTTTCGGGCAGGGTAAAGTCGGACGAATAGAGCCCGTGCCTTCCGGCATGGATCTGCGGAAAGAAAAAAGCCGTCTCGGCAAAATTTTTCCGGATCACAGGCGGCGGCGGTTCCTGTGTTGCGCCGGGCAGGTGCAACGGACCTTTTGTGCTGATGATAAGTGCACCCGTCGCCGCCCTGCCGCCATATAAAGCAGTTGCATCTGCCCCCTTCAACACAGTGGTTTCAACGATCGAATTGGGATCCAGCTTCCACAGTTCTCCCTCGTAAGGCACCCCGTCTATGATCACAACCATATTTTTATCCGCCGGCAGTGAAGCGGTTCCCCGGATATTGATCAGTGCACCGGTGAGATTCTTCCGCTGAGTGCCGTATCCTATCACTACCACATCGTTCAACCCGTTACCATTAGCAAACGGTGAATCTGCAATCGAAAGCCCTGCCACTCTTCCACTCAGCCGGCCTTCCACAAACACATCCCCGCCTGATATATAGCCTGTCTTGCCCGGCGCCTGCCCGCTGTTCATCCACCACAAAAGTTTTCCATCCAACCGGGGAGAAAACGGTATAGGATAGGCCGGATACAGCACGCCCGTCAGAAGCCCGTTCTGAGGGCCGTTCAGGTTGTCGGAAAATGAAATATGCATGCTGTTTTCGGGCAGGTTCCAGTGGTGATCTTCCAGCTTGTCGAGGGAAGCGTCGTACATGGTGGTCATCAGTTCGGCGGCGCGGCGCTCGCTGCCGGTTTTAACAGATACAGAAAAAGTTTGCCTGCCGCCCGGAACCAGTTGCTTGCGGTATTGTTCTACAATGATCTCCGGTTCACTCTTTTTATCAGGCGTTATCCATACAGTAGCGCTTTGTTTGTAAAACGACCCCTTGTACAGATAAAAATGCGATAACAAAACCTTTTCCACCGCATCATCGGGTATCGTGAAACGCTGTGTGTGCATGCGCTGTTCTTCCTTGTTGTATCTATATTCATACCTGACCATCTGCTTTCCGTTTTTTACGACGCACCAGGAAAGCTGATATACGGAGAACACACCGGAGTCGGGCACACCGGTGATCCAGTCAACCTGCTTTCCCTTTTCTGTAGTGTTTTGAGCCAGGTATTCAAAAGGTTTGTCTGCAGCAGGCCAGGTGGCGGCTGCTTTATCAAATACGGAGAACAGGCGGCTGTATTCGCCAAGGGTCTTTCCTCCCTGGGCGCAGGTGACCTCAAGTCGGTATTCGCCGGTTAGCAGCAGCGATCCGGGGATCTCCAGCTTCCCGGATCCGCCGGCGATAACGGATGTGGTATAGATCAGCTGCTCCGCTTCCTCATTTTCTTCCCTTGCACTTACACCGATCCCGGGGAACCAGGTTTGCCATTCTTTTTCAGGATACAACCACACGTCTGCCGCGGGCCAGCCAGTTGGTTCCGGCTTGCGCGCCGGCACTGCTTTCCTGAAAAGGCGGACCTCTGCCGGACAGGTTACCGCTCCTTCAAAAGCCGATTCGCAGGAAAGATAGAGGGGCGCCATCCGGCTGCGCTCTACCAGGTTCGGCATGCTGATCCGGATAGCAAGCGGACGGGTCGACAACGTGAAATCAACAGACTCTTCATGGCTCTCTCCCGTAGCGTCGATCGCTTCTGCTTTTACAAGGTAGCTGACATGCCACTCCCTATCGGCTGTGAGCCGATACCTCAGCAAAGCGGTATCGGTTACCTTGATAACCAATTCCCCTTTTGCATCGGTAAACCCTTCTGCATCAGATATGATCGATCTTTGGGAATTATATCCTGGTTCTTTGCCGTTTCGGGAAGGAAGATAAGAGCCTTCCGCTGTAACACTGTAGCGGATCCTGGTCCCGTTCAATTGCGACCCTGTAAATGCTATTACCCTGGCCTTTACCTGGAATGAGTCGCCCAGGTACAGCCGGGTCCGGGGCTTTTCCATTTTCAGTTCGAACGCAGGCCGCTTGTATTCTTCCACACTGAATTCTCCCTCATTCCGATCAGCTATTTCGAGATCACCAGTACTGAAACGCCAGCTACCGGTGGGCGCATTCTTCGACAGGAGAAATGAACCGGCAACGGATCCGTATTTGTTGGGTATCACCCTGAGCGTATCCGTTTCATGGTTGAAAGGATCGTTCACATATAGTTCGATCTTTTTCCGGGTAATGGCCAGCATCAGTTTGTAGAGTATCTTCTGGTAAAAAGGAAGCCTGAGATTGTGCCAGTTGAGCACCAGCAGCTCACCCGTTTTCGGATGGCGAACGGTGAAGATTCCTTTGAAAAAAACGCGCTGGCCTGGGCGGTATATGGCCCTGTCCGTAAATAACTCCAGCCGGATATTGTCTTCATAATAATCCATCAGTCCATCATCTTCATTTTTGTTATAGATGTATTCTGAGCTTCTTTCCGACACCGGGTCCAGTGTAAAACCCGCAGTGTCGCGGCCCGAACAGATAGAGCCGGAAATATCCTCTTTTGTATGAATGTCTGCCCAGCCTTCGCTGCCCACCCGGGTACTGATATCGCGCAGGATGAATTTACCGGTAGCCGGTTCTTTTTTGCTGGTGGCCAGGCTGTAGTTGATGGCTGCGCCGGCAACCGGCAGGCCGGTCTGACGGTCGAGTACATATACCCTTTCACTGTTTGTAACTGCGGCGATGCCAGTTGACTGAAAAGGATGAAAATTGATACGGGTGTTGCCAGGCATCACCGGAGCATCGGAATACAGCAGTACATATCTTCCTTCGGGCAACGGATCGATGCGGGTGTAGGCATTGTGCCATTGGTGATCTGGCGCCGAAGGAAGGAGCTGGACTGTTTCTGAAACGGCCGGGAGGTTCAGAAACATCGTGAGTGCCGACATGTTATTTTTCCATACAGTGCTGTAATTGATTCTGACGATCCGCATATACATGCGCGTTATATTCCGGTAATGCAGGAAAGCCGGTGCAGGCCGGTTGGGAAGCGGGACCCCGGAAATGCTAAAGGTCATGCCCGGCGCTTCTATCTCCCGCTTCACACCGGCCAGTATCACTTTGATGTAGCGGAAGCTGTCGAGCAACCCCTCATTTTTTGCATACAGGTCAAGCACCCGGTTGTAATAGTGTCTGTAAGGGCTGTCGAAGTGGCCGCCTGTGTAATTATTATAACCGGAATACCCGTTATACAAAGCCGGAGATGGGTTGTAGGCCTCGGCCTGCCGGTTCCACAACAGGCATAATTGGTAAATACCATGAACCTTCACGGCAGGGTATGGTGAAACAGCCAGTTGCTGCAGATAGCTTTCATAGGTCTGCCTCGTGGCGAGATCCTGTTCTGTGTGCTCATAAAAAAACTTTCTGGCGAGGCTTTCAATAAAGTAGAACGCTTCCGGATCATGCGGCCGGTGATACCGCCCCCACTGTCTGTACCATTCCAGCACAGGTCTTTCGGGCTTGCTGAAGGTGGTTGTATCGGATGATTGCATGAAAGCATCGGGCGAGAGCCTGAACCGGGCTTTACTTTCCGGCAGTGAATTATAAAATGCATTCCGCTGATAGGTTTCCAACCGTGCGACGTAGACGAGATCCGCGAAAACGGGTTTGAAAAAGAAGAGGAGCGGATCGTCGCTTAGCCAGAGCAGGTCGTTGATATCTCTGACCGGCAACCGGCTGCCGAGCAGCAGAGCCGTATCATACTGTTCCTTGGCAAGCCGTTCCAGCTGGCTCCCGTCCATCCTGCTGTATTTGTATTGCGCGTTGTAGTTCCCGATCAGGCTGCGGTTGTTGAGGTGATAAAACCGGTCGATATAAGTACTGAGCCGCTTTGCCTTCATCAGGTGCATCACGGCCTGCAGCAGCGGCGGCGAGGCCGGGGCCTGCAGGATGCTGTCGATAAAGCGGGCGTTCCCGAAAAAAAGGCTGTCCTCCGAGCGTTGGTCGGCGATCTGCAGAAGGTAATTGTAGCATCGTGCCACAACGGCCCAATCATCAACCTCCTTTGCTTCCTGAAGCATTGCAGAGACCGTCACCGATACATCCTGCAAATTCCTCTTGTTCCGGATGGCTTCCTCAATCGTGGTTAGTGACGCCTGGCTGAATCTCTCCTGCGCGTGGGATTGCAGGAAAAGAATGATCAGAAAGAATACCTGCACAATTCTCATGACCTGCCTGTAACTCATGGTACGGTTGATTTGTAGATAAAAAGGGTCAGAGTAATGAGAGGGCGTACTTCCCTATTTCCGGCATACTACCAGGGTGTATATTTCCCTCTCCGGGTATGAGGATGGCGGAAAGAAAAAAATTACACAATAATTTTTTAAAATAGTTGCGGGTTCAGCAAAATAATTTCAACTTTGCTCCCTCAACAGTAAACCGTATGCTCCGGCTTATAAAATACAACAACATGTTCCCCGGGTTTCATCCAGGGACCGGCATGTTCAGCAATGCGGCGTACAGTAGCGACAAATAGATTGATCTCATCAAGATAAATAGTCTGCGAACCCCGCCAAAAAGCGGGGTTCGCTGTTTTTATATCCCGCCTTTCCATTTTTCTCCAAGGAATTATCAAACACTTTTATGATCAACATTACAACTCTCGCCCTTGTTACCGGCGTGGCGATCTTAACCCGGCCCCCGATAAAGCGCCTGCTGGGCCGGCTGTACGACTATTTGCGGCAAAAGACCAGGCGTCACCGGACGAATATCCTGTTCGATACGAATTATATTGACCTGAACACATTTTACCTGAACCAGTTTGACGAAGTTCCCTGCATCAGTTATATCAGGGACCTGGACGGAACAAAGGCTTTAGAATGGGTTGAAAAGGAATTTTCCGGCAAGATCGCCGGTATTTATCAAAGAAGCTACTACGACTGGGAAGAAAAGAAGCAGCAGTTTTACAGAACGATTTTCAAACTGAAGAACCGGATGCTGATCGAGATCATGCCCGAATATGTGCAGATACTTTACAGCAGTAAGAATCCCGGAACATCCGCCCAGATCGTTGAAGCATTGATCCAGTTCAGGCTCGCTGACAAGACGGAAGAATTCGAGATCAACATCATCACGATGTCGTCAGGAGCCCTTGACCTGAAGCGGCTTGACATCAAACCGGTGTCTCTCGACCTCGGCCTGTATTACAACGATGATTTCAGGGAAGTGGATGCAGTGATCAGGGAACGCCTGGGCCGCGAGAACGACAAAGGCATCATCCTGCTTCACGGCCTGCCCGGCACCGGCAAAACGACCTACCTGCGGCACCTAATCGGCAACCTGAAAAAGAAGGTGCTGTTCGTGTCGCCCAATGTGGCCGGCAACCTGATGAACCCCGAGTTCATCGACCTGCTGATCGAGCATCCGAACTCGGTGCTGGTGATCGAAGATGCAGAAAACATCATCATGGACAGGAGGCAGAGCACAGGCAGCAGTGTAAGCAACCTGCTCAACATCAGCGACGGCCTGCTGAGCGACTGCCTGAACGTTCAGATCATCTGCACATTCAACAGCGGCCTGAACATGGTCGACTCTGCGCTGATGCGGAAAGGCAGGCTTATCGCCAAGTACGAATTCGGCAAGCTGACCCCTGAAAAAGCCAGGCGCCTGAGCAGCCACCTGGGGATGGCACAGGAGATCACCCAACCCATGACGCTGGCGGATATCACCAACAGCCATGAGAAGGACTTTCAGCCGGAAAAGGTAAGTGTGATCGGTTTCCGCCGGCCGGCCGAGCTGCTGGAAAACTAAGCAACCGATCGAGTTCCGGTTTCGGCGCCACCCGCCTAAGTGCTTTTACTGATGGCCTGATTCAGGGTAATTCCACCCTTAAAATCAGGCCATTTTTTTGTAAAAAGGGAATTGATTATTTAACTATATTTGAAAGACCAGCTCAAAAAGCACTGCCTATTTCATGCATTTCCTTTTGCACTGGCTGCTTGCACACCGGGTTCCCTTTACATGAGTACCTTATTTCCGTTTTAAATATTTTATGCATTCATCAAATCTACATTCATGAAACAACGTACCATTCTCAGGCTGCTTGCCGCTATGCTCTGCACAATCATATTTGCTACAAGTTGCCAGAAAGGAGATACCGGACCTGCAGGCCCGGCTGGCCCTGCAGGTCCGCAGGGAACTACCGGTTCAACCGGTGCGAAAGGAGACACGGGTACTGCCAACGTGATCTATTCGGCCTGGCTGGATGTACCCTTTACCCCGGATACCATTCATACAGGCAATGTCGTGGATACAATAAGCTATACCGGAACTATAACGGCTGCCAAACTCACCAGTGCCATTCTGAACCAGGGTGAGATAAAAGTTTATTTCAATTTCGGAACAACAGCAAATCCAACTGTTGTGCCACTGCCTTATGTAGATATTATTTACAATGGCCTTAGTATCACACCTGATTTTGCCGTTCAGAAAATTTATGTCACCTCCAATGCCAATGCAGGTACTGCCACTACAACTGCAGGAAAACAATTTCAATACCGGTACATACTGATACCAGGCGTCGTTCCAGGCGCTGCCGCCGGCCCTGTCGACTGGAACGATTACAAGAAAGTAAAAGAATATCTGCATCTGACGGACTAAAAAAATTTTCCTTAAAGCATTTCTCAGGTCTGCCCGTGATTGTCTGATTCATTGTGATCAGCCGGCAATCACGAACAGACCTGTTTTTATTTATATATGCAAAACTTCCGGTGATGCATAGGGGTTTTATTGAAAAATCCGTTTTTCAGCTATGAAAAGCAGTCCAATTTCTAACGGCTGGTTAAAAACAACCCTAATTGCCTGATAATACTTCTGTTAACTCGCAGATAACATAAGTTTATATCCAGCTGATTATTTTTGTGCCGGTTATGTTCAAAAAACTCATCGCTTTCATCACGTTATTATGTCACATGAACAGCTCCATGTTGTTACCACAGGGCGCTGAACTCGACGTATTTAACTGGAGCGGTCAGCAGGAAGATGACATCAACACTGTTTTTGAATACGTAGACCAGGTCATCCTGGGCCACCACGACAACACACCCGAAGATGAAGATGACGACAGCGGTCAGAACCTTCACCTGGTGAAAGACGTGAACTATTGCTTTCAGCCTTTCTTTACCCCGGTGGAACGCAAGGTGATCATCACCCGCAAAAAACCTGCGTATGCCCTGTTTCAGCTGCGCAAGCTTTCCGCCGTATACCAGGAAATCCTTTCTCCCCCTCCCGATCAGCACTGCTGACATTTACCCCATTTCCCGTTCAATATTATTGCTTGCTGTCCCGTTAACATACTTATGTTGCGGTGAACAGTGGCCGGCTTTTGCTTGCTGTAAATGATTCATCCTTCATTTACTTCAGTAATCAATCAATTCAAAATGAGATCGAACCCTCTCAAGCATGCATGGCTGACGGGTATCTTCGCTGTGTGCCTAAGTGTTTTTGCACATGCCCAGGATACTACGCGCATGACCATCGCCGATACAGAAAAACGTTTTATCGATGCCAACCTGCAACTGATTTCCGAACGGTATAATGTAGATATCGCCCGGGCGCAGGTCATCCAGTCGCAGCTCTATCCCAATCCGAACATCAACCTCACCGGGGCGCTTTACAACCCGCAACGGCACAAATGGGCCGATGTGAGTGACCGTACCGGCGAGTACGCCATCACGGTTCAGCAGCTGGTCATCCTGGCAGGGAAACGCAACAAGCAGATCAAACTGGCGCAAACAAACATCGAACAGTCGGAGAACGGCTTTCGCGATCTGCTCCGTACCCTGCGCTATACCTTAAGAAGCGACTTCTACAACATTTACTACACGGAAAATTCCATCAATGCATACCAGATACAGGTAGAATCGCTGGAAAGACTGAACACCGCTTACCAGGACCTGCTTTCACGCGGGTCGGTGACGCTGAAAGATGCGGTGCGGATCAAATCGCTGCTGTACTCCCTCAAGGCAGAACAAACTTCCCTGCAGAACCAGCTCAACGATATGCAGTCGGATGTGAAGCTGCTGCTGCACAACAACAACCTCTACCTGGTGCCGCTGGTAGACAGCGCAGCCCTGCCAAAGACAGTGACCGGTTTTCTGTACCCGGCCCTGGTAGATTCGGCTTACAACAACCGGTACGATCTGCGCTATGCGCAAACGGCCGTGCGGCAGAACGAGCTGAACTACTCGCTGCAGAAATCGCTGCGCGTGCCCGACCTTCTGCTGGGCGCCCAGTTCGACAAACGCGCCAGCTTTGTAGACAATGCCTCGCTCTTGTATGCGGCCATCGACCTGCCCTTCTTCAGTCGCAACCAGGGAAACATCAAGGCAGCCAAGATCTCGATCGAC
The DNA here is from genome assembly GCA_965200945.1 of Chitinophagaceae bacterium. Taxonomy (GTDB): domain Bacteria; phylum Bacteroidota; class Bacteroidia; order Chitinophagales; family Chitinophagaceae; genus JADCRZ01. The sequence continues at coordinate 4,524,938 of OZ241749.1, read as the reverse complement.
CAGAGCAAGACGGCGCTCGACCTGCAGAAATTCACGGTCGAGAACGACGTGCAGCAGGCTTATATCAAAGCGGTCAATACCGAGAAGCTGCTCAACACGCTCGACCCCGGTTTCAGAAGCCAGTTTGAGCTGTTGCTGAAGGGCGTGACGGAAAATTTTCAGAAACGCAACATCAGCCTGCTCGAGTTCACCGACTTCTACGAATCGTACAAGGAGAATATCCTGCAGCTGAACCAGCTGAGCTACGACCGCATGCAGGCCCTCGAAGACCTGAATTTCGCCATCGGTAAACCCCTCTATTAATTTCTAATACACAACTTATGAAACATATCATAAAACTTATCTGCGCTGCTTTCATCACCGGTTCCCTGTTCACCTCCTGCGAGGAACACAAAGAAATCGCTCCCAAAGACATGAACCCTGTTCCCGACAGTGTGGCCAGGCAAACCGTTACTTCACCCGCCTCTATCGGAAGCGAAAACAACGTGGTGAAGCTGAACGGCAAGATCACGCCCGATGAAACCAAGCAGGCAAAAGTATACGCACTCGTGAGCGGAAAGATCAGGTCGGTATCCGTTGAACTGGGCGACCATGTGAACCGCGGCAAGCAGCTGGCCGTGCTGCAGAGTACCGAAGTGGCCGGTGTGGCCAATGACGTATCGGTGTCTGAATCGAACCTCGCCATTTCACAGAAAAACCTGCAGGCGGCAGAAGACATGTACAAAAGCAACCTGGCCACAGAAAGAGAAGTGATCAGCGCAAGGCTCGAAGTAAGTAAAGCAACTTCGGAACTCAACCGCGCCAAACAGGTCTCTTCCATCACCGGCGGCACCAATGCCACCTATGTGCTGTCGGCTCCCATCAGCGGCACCGTCATCGAAAAAACGATCACCAACAATTCGGAAGTACGCCAGGACAACAGCACCAGCCTGTTTACCGTAGCGGATCTTTCCACCATATGGATCATCGCCAACGTGTACGAAGCGGATATCACCAAGATACACCTCGGCGACCAGGTGACCGTGAATACCCTCACCGATCCCAACAAAAGCTATACAGGCAAGATCGATAAAATCTATGACGTGCTCGACCCGGCCAACCGCACCATGAAAGTGCGCATCAGCATGCCCAACCCGAACGACGAGCTGAAGCCGGAAATGTTTGTGACCATCAGCGTAAAACAGGAATCGCTCGGAAAAAAGCTTTCCATTCCGTCCGTTGCGGTGGTGCTCGACGACAGCAAACATTATGTGGTTGTAAAGACCGGCGCCGACAGCCTTTCCATCAGGGAAGTGCAGGTGCTCGACAGGGTGGGCGACCGCACGTTCGTGTCGGGTCTTCAGGAAGGAGAACAGGTGGTGACCAACTCACAGGTTTTCCTTTATCAGGCATTAAATTCCAAATAGATTAACCGATCAGTATGAGCAAATTCATAAAGAAGATCATTGCGTTCTCTCTCAAAAATAAATTCTTCATATTCTTTGCCACGGTCGTGCTGGTGATATGGGGAGTGATCTCGTTCAGGAATATTCCGATCGAAGCTTTTCCGGACGTTACCAATACGCAGATAACGATCATTACGCAGTGGGCCGGAAGAAGCGCGGAAGAAGTGGAAAAATTTGTGACGATCCCGCTGGAGATCGCCATGAACCCGGTGCAGCGGAAAACCTCCGTGCGGTCGACGACCGTGTTCGGATTGTCGGTGGTGAAGGTGATCTTCGACGACAACGTGGATGACCCGTTCGCCCGGCAACAGGTAAATAACATGCTCCGCGAAGTGACCCTTCCCGACGGCGCAGACCCGGATGTGCAGCCGCCTACAGGCCCCACCGGTGAAATTTTCCGGTACACCCTGCAGAGCAGCACCAAAACGGCGAAGGAGCTGAAGACCCTGCAGGACTGGGTCATTGAAAGACAGTTCCTGGGGGTGCCCGGGGTGGGTGATGTGGTAAGCTTCGGCGGTGAGGTAAAGACCTACGAGATTAAGGTGAACCCGCAGCAGCTGGCCTCGTACGATATCTCGCCCCTCGATGTGTACACCGCCGTTTCAAAGAGTAACATCAATGTAGGAGGCGATGTGATCGTAGACAACGACCAGGCCTATGTAGTGCGCGGGATCGGGGTGCTGAACAACATGGACGAGATCAGGAACATCATCGTGGACAATATCAACGGTACGCCCATCCTCGTAAAAGATGTGGCGGAAGTAGACAACTCGAGCCTGCCGAGGCTGGGACAGGTAGGGCGCGACCTGCAGAACGATGTGGTGGAAGGCATCATCGTGATGCGCAAAGGCGAGAACCCCAGCGTGGTGATCGCCAACGTGCAGAAACGGATCGACTACCTCAACAGCAAAGTGCTGCCTGCCGACGTAAAGATCAACACGTTCTACAACCGCGACGACCTCATCGATTTTGCCACCCATACGGTGCTGCACAACATGCTAGAAGGGATCATCTTCGTAACGGTGATCGTGTTCCTCTTCATGGCCGACTGGCGAACGACGGTGATCGTGGCGATCATCATTCCGCTCGCGCTCCTGTTCGCCTTCGTCTGCCTGACCCTGCGCGGCATGTCGGCCAACCTCTTGTCGATGGGGGCGATCGATTTCGGGATCATCATCGACGGTGCGGTGGTAATGGTGGAGGGCATCTTCGTGCTGCTCGACCAGAAGTCGCACGAGTATGGCATGGAGAAGTTCAACAAACTTTCCAAGCTGGGCCTCATCAAAAATACCGGTGGTGAACTGGGCAAGGCGATCTTCTTTTCCAAACTCATCATCATCGCCGGCCTGCTGCCCATCTTCTCATTCCAGAAGGTGGAAGGCAAGATGTTCTCGCCGCTGGCCTGGACACTGGGCTTCGCCCTGCTGGGTGCGCTGCTGCTGACCCTTACGCTGGTGCCGCTGCTGAGCAGCCTGCTGCTGAAGAAGAACGTACGCGAAAAACACAACCCCTTTGTGATCGCCATCGAATCGGGCATCATGAAAATGTTCAGCGGCGTGTATATCCGCAAACGCATCACGTTGCTGGTCGCGGCCCTGGTGGTCGCCATAGGCCTGTTCTCCTTTAAATTCCTGGGAACGGAGTTCCTGCCTGAACTGGATGAAGGTGCGATCTATATCCGTGCCACCTGTCCGCTCAGCGTATCGCTACCGGATGCGGTGCAGCTGGCCAACAAGATGCGCCGGATCATCCGCGACTTCCCCGAAGTGAAACAGGTGATGTCGCAAACGGGCCGCCCGAACGACGGTACCGACGCAACAGGTTTTTACAATATCGAGTTTCACGTAGATATATACCCGAAGAAACAGTGGAAGAGCGGCATCTCGAAAGAAGAGCTGATCGAGCACATGAAAGAGAAGCTGTCAGTCTTTCCGGGTACCGACCTTAACTTCTCGCAGCCAATTACCGACAATGTGGAGGAAGCGGTGTCGGGCGTGAAAGGATCGCTCTGCGTAAAGATCTATGGCGACAGCCTGCGATACACGGAGAACAAGGCCAACGAAGTATATGATATCATGAAGAACATCCAGGGTGTGGAAGACCTTGGCGTGATCCGGAATATCGGGCAGCCCGAAATGCGGATCGACCTCGACGAAGGCAAGATGGCCCTGTATGGCGTAACCACCGCAGATGCCAACGCGGTGATCGAAATGGCGATCGGCGGTAAGGCGGTCAGCCAGATCTATGAAGGAGAAAGAAGGTTCCAGATACGCCTGCGGTACCTGGAGATGTACCGCAACAACGCGGAAGCCATCAGCAACCTGCTGGTGCCCACCATCCGCGGCTCGCGTGTGCCGATCAAGAGCATCGCCACGCTGCAGACCCTAACCGGGCCGAGCCTGATCTTCCGCGATGAGAACCGGCGGTATTCCACGGTGAAGTTCTCGGTGAGAGGCCGCGACATGGGCAGCACCGTAGCGGAAGCGCAGCAGAAAGTGGATGCGGCCGTGAAGCTCGACAAAGGCTACGACATGCAGTGGGCGGGTGATTTCGAGAACCAGCAACGCGCCTCCAAAAGGCTGGCCCAGGTGGTTCCGATCAGTATCCTGATCATCTTCCTGATCTTATTCATCATGTTCGGAAACATCAAGGATGCCGGCATGGTGCTGCTCAACGTTCCTTTTGCCATCATCGGAGGCATTGCGGCGCTGCTGATATCGGGCACCAATTTCAGTATCTCGGCGGGCATCGGGTTTATTGCGCTGTTCGGGATCTGTATACAGAACGGGGTGATCCTGATCACGGTGTTCAAGAACAACCTGCAAAAGGTCAAGAAATACGATTTCAACACCCATACACTGGAAAAAGCCATCAAGGATGGCGTACATACGCGCATACGCCCGGTGGTGATGACGGCCCTGATGGCGGCCATCGGCCTGCTGCCGGCTGCCCTTTCGAAAGGCATCGGCTCCGAAACATCGAAGCCGCTGGCGATCGTAGTGATCGGGGGGCTGATCACGGCTACCATCCTGACGCTGCTGGTATTCCCCCTCTTCTTCTACCTGGGTTACAGAAAGCTCGGACAGAAAATGGATTAATCTTTTCTCATCTGCATGGTATATCCGGGCACAGCAAGCTGTGCCTGGGTATCTCTGTGTTTAAAAATCAGGAACGCATGAGAAACACCGCCGGCGCGGCCACCTTCCGGATCTATCACCAGCAGCGGGTGAAGCACCCCTCGCAGTTCTTTGGCGAAGAAATTTATCCGCTCTATATCCGGGTCACATACGGAACAAAAAGCCTCAATTTCAAAAGTCACTGCTTCGAGCAGCTGCTGAAAGCCAAGTACCAGAACGGCGTACGGCTTGGCCATGCGGCCCCGGGGCTCGATGAAGTGGTGCAGCTTGAAACAGAACTGATCGAATTCCTGATCAGCAAACATCCCGACGATTTCTCCCTGTCGGTTTTCAAAAAGGAATATGACTTCTATACGTACGACCTGCTCGACAAGCTCGATGAAGACTTCAAGCGGTACCTGGTCAGTTTTTTCTTCCGGGAAGGCATGCCCTCCATTGCCTACCTGCTGGAGAACCAGAGCACCAAGCTCACCGCCGACCTCGTGCTCGACGATCTCAAAAGATCGCTGTCGCAGCCGGTGTACGACAAAATGATACAGACCAGCCTGCATGCGGCGCCGCCCTATATTCCGCTGCTCGAGTTTTACCGGTCGCATCCTTTCAACAGTACCGGTATGCTGCTGGCTTTCCAGTTTCACCGCCACAATTTTGAAAGCGAGCTCGATGAATTTATCCGGACCTCCTTTCCCGATTACAGACTCAACCACCCGCAACGGTATGTGAGCAACTACCTGAAAAACCTGGCGGTGGAGCACTGATTCGTTTTTTTACGGCATCTTGTTACAGGAAGGTTGAGGCGAATGCTTCAACCTTCTTAATTTTGGAGAACGTATGCAGCAGAATAAAAAAGCCGGTGTGGACATCATCAACGAGCTGCTGGAAGAATGCATTCTGGCGTACCCGCTGTCTTCGTTCATCATCAGCATTTACAAGCAATACCTCGAGCGGGGCCACCTGAGCAAAAAGCAGCTGCAGGGCCTGTACGGCAAAGCCGCTGATATTGAAGGGCTGTCGCCCACCAAACTGGCCACCCTGGAAGCGGTCATCAAACGTATGCCCACCCGCTACAAATCGGAGCTTCCCGAGCCAACTCCACTCTTCGAGAAAGACCCGGTGGCGGGAGAGGTCATCGACCAGATCCTGGGCAAATACCCGCAGCACAAGCGCGTGCTGTTTCTAAAGGCAAAATATGACAACAACGAGCTTCTTTCCCCTGCTGAAATAACTGAGCTGAAGCGGTTTCAGCAGGTGCTGATAAAGTGACGATCCTTACTTAACCTCCTCCAGCATTTTTCTGATGCGGGCTACCCGTTTGTCGTCCGGCTTAATGACGCGGGCTGTGGTCAGGTCGTCGAAGTCCTGCAGAAAGCCTTCCTTGAAACTTTTGTTGATGGAAGGAATGTATTCACGCATATATGCCCTGTAAATGCTGTCTGCTTTTGCATCCTGGTTGGAAAGCAGGTAAGCCAGGGCCAGGTTCGTATAAGTGATGTTGTAAGAAGATTCAGTTTTCAGCGCTGCCAGGGCATCTCCTATGGCTTCTGAAAACTGCCTGGTATATAGTTTATAATAGGCCAGGTCATTGTAGTTGTTGGCAAGGCTGTGAATAAGATCAGAATCTGCCGGACTGGTTTTCAGTAATATTTTCTGCAGTTCAACATTCTGACCCAGCAGCGTCAGAACGGAATCATAATTGATCGGGATGTCTCCCAGCCTGGCCGTTTTCAGCTTGTCGTAAAACGAAACAGCCGTCTGCAGGTTACCTGTACCGGCATTGCGTTTAACGTCTTCAAAGCTCAGCTGGCCACGCTGCAGCTTTTCCAGGTAGGTGAGGTCAGTCAGGTTTCTTACCCCGGCAAATGCACGCTCAAGATTATCGAATTTCGCACGCACATCCCACAGGCACAGGTTCTCCGACTCGCCCAGAGAAACCACGGTATTGTTACCGGCAAAGAGCGCTTCGAAGGTAGATTGAGATCCGATCAGCCTGCGGACTCTTTCCGGACTGTGCGCTGTAATCTGCTTACCCGGATTCCGGATGACCGGCACATCCATGAGGGGGGAATCATATAAAAAACAATCTGTTCCCTGCCTGGTCAGCAAGGTTTTGAGGTCGGGTGACAGCACCATGTCGGTGATGGGCCCCAGGTAGGTCCCTCCTTCATCCTTCATCGCATACAATGAAAGCCGGTCTGCCACTTTACCCGCCGTATCGATCACAACGATCGAGTTTCCGGTGATGGCGGCAAGTATGTAATTGCCATCCGTAGAGAAGCTGACAGCCGTGCAGGCTGTATTTGAAAAGTTCCCCAAAGCGGTCAGTCGCTGGTTGGCTGCCGGGTTCCAGACATCAAACCCCGCGTTGCTGAAAAGACGGATCATCCTTTTACCATCGGGCGAGAAAACCACCTGCTTCACAGTCCGGTTCGCTGTGTTGTTGTCGGCCATGAGAACGGGAACAGTTTTTTTCCCGGTTTTCAGGTTCGCCAGGTTCCAGCTGTTGACCTGGCCATCTTTGTTCACAGTGACCAGCGTATGCCCGTCGGGCGAGAAGCTGGCTGCATGGCTATCTGTCTGCGGCACCGTACCAACCTGCGACCTGCTTCCATCCTGTGCCCATTCCTCTATTTTCCCGTCATCCCGCAGTACAAGCAGGGTATTTCCTGCTGTATAAGTGAAAGTGATCACTCCTGTTGCCCCTCCTGAACTGTCCGGCACGCATTTTCCGGCTGCGTACCTGGCGGTCTGAAGCCCGTTAGAGCTCCAGGCGAGCCGGGAACCGTCTTTGGAAATACGGACCATGGGAGGCCCCGGGTTCAGTCCGGAAGTGCCCGGGGGCGGAGTAACTTCCTGCCTGTTGAAAATGTTGTTGTTGAACATGCCGAGCAGCAGGTCGCCGATGATATTGCGGCCGGTATGCTTCGACAGGTTCCCTGCAATATGCATCCTCACGGTATCGGCCATGCGCAATGCCGTTACGGGGTCCAGTCTCACCTTTTCCCGTGCTTCCAGCACATGGTCGACATCAAGAAGCAGTTCCATGTTTCCGTACTTGGCCAGATCAATATCCCCCTGCGCAGGTGGCGGATGGAAGAAGAACGCTTTTACTATGGAATCCTTGGTGGAGTCTGCCAGCAGGCTGGATGAATAGAATTTTTGTTTTTGAATCTTGATCTTTGCCAGCTGCTTTTCCAGGTCGTTGTTCTGGCTCTCTGCTACGGCCTGCAGTTGTTCCGCCCTTATCTTCAGCTCCTGGAATATCTTTCCCTGATTGACCGCTAATATCCTTGCCTCATCCGCCGCTGTCCTCAACTGCTGCAATGTGTCGGCATACATCATCACAGAGTCACGCTTTCTTTCGGCTTCAACTCTGCTCAAATAAGCATTTTCAGCTTGTTTTCTGGCTTCACGGCCTGAGTCTTCTGCAATCTGTTTCTGGTGCATCGCGCTGGCGGCGCTTTTTTCGGCATTCGATCTTTCGCGGAAAGCCCACAGGGCAAGGCAGAGCGAAATGACCGATCCGACCGTGCAGATCTGCAGGATCCTTTTTCTCCATTGCTCTTTCTGGGCCGTTTCAATCTGCTCGACCAGCCTTTGCTTGCCCGCTGCCTGTTCTTCTTCCCAGGCCCCTTCACTCTGCTGCAGGAAATCCATGTTTTTGCGGTAGAGTTCTCCGGGCTGGACATTGCCGTCTCCGGTCATACGGTCGTACCGCTTGGCCCAGACGGCGGTGTCGGGGTGTTTGCCTTTCCAGTCTTTCAGCTCTTTCAGCAAGAAACCCTTTATCAGCTCGCTTCTGTCTTTGCTGCGGTCATAAAGTTCCCTGCGCTCACTGAGCGTTTTGTAGAGGTTGCCGTTCCTAGCTTCCTCGGTCATCCACGCATTCAGCAGGTTCCAGTTGCGCATGAGGCTTTCGTGCGAGATGTCCATCATCAGGTCGGGGTACAGGCCCTGGTTGGGCAAGGCCGGGTTGATGGGCGGCATGATGAACGAGGTGTCGGCATCGCGGAAATGGTTGACGACCTCATCCACTTCCGCTTCGGTGGCGGGGATCGACCGGGCGATCGCATAGATGTTCCGGAGTTCGGTGGGCCTTCTGCCGCCTTTCTGGTCGCTGCCCGCATCGGTCAGGGTCTGGAAAATAGTCTTTGCGATCTGTTGTTTTTTCGACAGCTGCGTGCCGGCACTGCTCCCGTCGCCCAGCTGGTTAAAGCGGGCTTCGGCATGGCCTGCCAGCGCCTTGTCCATCTCCCCTACGGCTTTATAATGCTGGTAGCCGATGGTGGTATCCGGCCCGCTCTCCATGGCCTCCTGGTAGGTGCGCATGAGGGCATGCTGCAACAGGGGCAGCTGATCGAGGTTCTCTTTGAGCTTGCTGACTTCTATCTCGTTGATCAGCAGCTCCACCAGTCCGGGCTCGATCTTTTTGCCGGCGAGCTTTACCGGGCCTTCGATCACGTCTTTGAGCTGGGTGCGCAACAGCTGCGGCACGAGGTACTGGCCCCTGTTGATGGCCTCCGGCAGCCCGCGGTACCGCACGCAATCGCCCAGAAATTCGGAGCGCATGGTGATGATGACGTATACGCCGCTGTTGGCGTTCTGGGCCGCTTTGAGCAGGAGGTTGATGAAGTGGCTTTCGATGTCTTTCTTTCCCAGGTCTTTTCTGTCGAACCGGAATAGCTCTTCAAACTGGTCGATGATGATGAGCAGGTTTGGCTTTTCCATGGCGGGCACGTCCTGGTTCATCCATTCATTGACTTCCAGCAGGCCGTAGATGGATTGGTTCAGCTGGGGTGCCACCGACCGGAAATTTTCGTAGATGCGGCTTTTGTCGCGGCTGTGGTCTTTGATGCCGGAGAGGGCGATCGCCAGGTTTTCCACCGGGTCTTTGCCCGGACGGCAGATGGCGATGTTCCATTTGTTGCCGGTTCCCTGCAGGTAGCCGCCGAAGAGGAGCGGGATAAGCCCGGCCCTCACCAGCGACGATTTTCCCGTGCCCGAGCTGCCGATCACCGCCAGGAAATGGTTTTGCGTGAGGCGTTTGATCAGGTCTTCGGCCTGGCCGTCGCGCCCCCGGAAAAGCTGGAATTCGGATGTGCGGAAAGGGCGCAGGCCGGGGAAAGGCTTTTTCCGGATCCATTCCGGATCGAGGATGCTGATCTTGCTGCCATCCTCCTGCAGGTCGAGGTAGAACTCGTCGAGCTGGAAGGAAAATTCACCCGTCGGCGTATCGGTAGCAGGGCTCATAAAGTGCTGTTGAGTTGGTCCAGGAAATTTTTCAGTCCCAGGTCGAGGCCTGTCTGGCCCCTGATCACGGTGAAGGCATTCTTGATCAGGTCGCGCTGTATCTTTTTGTCGATCTCGGGCTCGTCTACGCACACGGCTTTCGAATGGGTATAGCCGGCATCGAGCAGGAGCGACTGGCGGTAGGCGAACCAGCGCGGGTCGGTGGCACCGTAAAAGATACAGCCGCCCTCGCATTTGTCGAGGTCTTCGCGCTCTTTTTCGAGCAGGGGATCGGGCAGGCTGAACCGCACGGTGAGGTTCTCGTTCTCTTCGATCTTTGATTTAAGCTGGATCCTGAGTTCGTTGTTGTGGTCGGTGCGGAAATCGTAGAACATGTACACCTTTTTCTTGGGCGCGAAATTTTTCTTCATCTGCACCAGCATCTTGTCTTTCTCTGTGTCGAGGCACCGGATCAGTTCAAAGATGTTGTCGTAATCGTTGCCGGTGGTGACGGGGTTCATGCTTACTTCCATATCGAGCCGGTTCTTTATACCGGCGTCGAGCAGCCACACGATGCTTTTGAAGAAGGTGGCGGACCGCTGCTGCTTGGCCAGTTCATACTGCATTTTACCGATGCCACCCGCCAGGTCGCTTTCGGATGTGACGATGTGGATGGAATAGAGCGATTCTCCGATCAGTGCCTTTAGCGGGACAGTCATCTCTGCTTCGGGCAGTTTGTACAGGGCGGCGGCTTCCTGTATGCCGGGCACCACTTCGTACGGCCACTCTTCGTACTTGATCTTGCCTTCCACCTGGATGATAAAGTCTTTCCGTTTTTTTCTTCCTTCTTCGGTGTCGGGCAGCGAAAGGAAGATCTTGCGTTTGCTGCTCAGGTCATCTATCTCGCGGGCGTGCGCGGCTTTTCCGTTGACCTGTTGTTTGGCGTCTGTGATGCTCCGGTCTGTTTCGAGGTCGTAGGCGATGTCGTTCAGCACTTCCACGAAATGGGTGTAGTGATCGAATCTTTCCTCGCCCATATCGGACAGGAAACGCATGTCGCGGGGGAGGCCCTGCAGGGCTTTTATCTGCGGGTAGTTATCGAGGAAACAGTTTCGCAGAAAGATGGGGATCACTTTGCAGGCGCCGGCTTTATGCCGTTCGAGGGCCACGCTCAGTTCGTTCTCTCGGATGTATTTCGACATCAGGAACGACTGGCTGAGCAGGAGCAGCACGATGTCGGCTTCGTCCATTTTCCGTTTGATGGCGTCGTCCCATTCACTGCCCGGCGAGATGCGCTCGTCGTACCACACGTCGATGCGGGGACAGGTCTGGTCATTGAGGTAGGTCAGGAGTTCAGGCAGATATTTTTCGCCATCCCTGTGCGAGTACGATATAAACAAGCTGACTTTCGACATACTGGACTGAATTATCGATTTAACCAGGTTTGGAATGGTTGAGAAGGGAGACTAGCCCGCCGGCTGTCGGCCTGGCAGCGCCCGGTGGGGGCAGCAGAGCGGTACGGGTTTCTCAGGCAGCAGCTCAACATATGTTTTGATAAGGAGTAAACAAATTTGCGCTTTCAGGCGGTCAGCGCCAATTTAATTTAGTCGATTTTTTTCAGGCCGGGGAAACTTTCTGTGGAGCGGGCATCGAAGCATTTGGCGAGAGCCTGTGGGGCGCCAGTTGCTTGCGGCGCTGAATGATAACTGTTCGGAACGCGGGAATTAAATTTGATCCTCCATTTCCGCCATCCTTCCAGAGCAGTGGCATGGAAGATGGCTCAACGGAGGTAGAGACGCAGAGCATCGTGTCTCCGGAATAGATCGATCCGGCGCACGATTTGCTGCGATACCGGTAAAGGGCATCTACTATGGAAGTCTACAAAAGCAGGGGCGGGCAACCGTCAGGCGTAACCGCTTATGAGATCGGGAAGAACTATATCACTGTTGAATTTTCTGATGGCAGCGTGTACCAGTATACTTATGTGACTGCCGGCACGGCGACGGTGGAGAAGATGCAGGAGCTGGCCAGGGAAAGCCAGGGCCTGAGCTCGTATATCACGCAGCACCGGCCGGGGTTTAAGCAACTAAGCTGAATGGCCGGCCCACCGGCCATGGCGCATCCGGATCCGGTTATATTCCTGCCTTTTGAGAGGAAAGACATTCTATGATGAGAAGAAAGAGGAAGGAGTAAGGGAATCATCTCCCCGCTGCTTTAGTCATTTATACAGCCGCATTTTTTCTGGCAGCATGGTATCGCCTGACGAACACCAGGTAACAAATCATTTGCGTGATGAAAAAACAGCAGGTAGCAATATCGAAGGAAAGCCACTCTGTATCTGCATCTCTCAGCAGGAAGTAGAGTGAGGTGGTCCAGAAATGACGGACAGTAAACTCTCTTAGTGAAGCAATAAGGAAATAATTCTTTGGGTAATACTGAACTGCTTTGTTTGTGCTTAATTCAAGGGGCTCGATGCCCCTTGAATTAAATAGTTCTTCGGTGCAAAACCTCACCGCTAGTTTGTGCCACATAAAGCTACTTCGTTTTTTTATACGCTGCTTCAAAACGCGCCGGACTTTTATATCCAATCGATGAATGCAGTCTTTCGGTGTTGTAATACATCTCTATGTACTCGAAGACCTCTGTGTAGCCATCTTCAATTCCCTGGAACATTCCACCCTGCAGCAACTCCGCTTTGAAGCGGCTGAAACAGCTTTCCATAAACGCATTGTCGTATACGTTACCAGCCCTGCTCATGCTTTGGCTGATCCCTTTGCCCAGTAGCTTTCTGAACGCTTTACCTCCGTACTGCCCACCCCGGTCGGAGTGAACGATCAAATCTGCCGGTGGACTTCTGGCTTGCAGCGCTTTGCCCATGGAGGCTATCACCAGTTCTTCGCGCATGTGATCCATCAGCTCCCATCCAATGATCTTTCTGGAGTATAAATCCATCCATACCGACAGGTACGCCCATACTCCCCCAGACATAGGTATGTAGGTAATATCACCCACCCACACCTCATTGATCCTTTGCGGCCCAGGCCGCTCCAGCAGCAGATTTGGGCTTATAGGGTAGCTGTGCCTGCTGTTGGTAGTACGGGGAACAAAGCTGCGCGGCTGAATGGCTTTCATCCCCTCTTGCTTCAAGACACCTCGAACCTTGCTGCGGCTCAACTGTAGGCCCTGCTCAGCCAAAGCAGCCACTATGCGTCTTGTTCCATATCGGCTGCGGTGATGTTCGAAGGTGCCGATGATCTGCTGGCGTTTTTGTGCCTGGTCGGCAGAGATTTGATGGCTCCGGCCACTCAGCCAGTCATAAAAGCCGCTTTTACTAACCCCTAACACGTTACACTGCTTTTGAATGGGAAACTCTTTTGCATGATGGTCTATGAACTCGTATAGCATCACGATGTCTGACGGCTGAAAATGGCTAACGCTTTTTTTAAAATATCACGCTCCTGCTCCAGTTCCCGGACACGCTTTTGTAATGAAAGTTTTTCGGGGTCCAGAACTGGTATGGTGCTTTGAGGTGTGTCTGCCGCCTTGTTCTTACTGCGGCTCTTCCAGCGATAAATGAGGTTTTCACCCACGCCCAGCGATCTGGCTATATCTGGTATGGGACGACCTGATTCGACCATCTGAAGCACTTCTTTTTTGAACGTTGCGTCGTACTTGCGACGGCTTGACTTGATCTGTTTTTCTTTCATAAATTCTCTCTAATTTAAGAGAATTTACTGTCCGTGAAAACAGGACCATCTCAGAGCGCTGTTAACAAAACAGGCGCAAAAAAGAAAGTTAGAAAAGAAACGACCTGGTGCTGCCTGACTTTCTTTATCAGGTTCAGGTAAACGGTCAGGGCGCTTATTGTCAAAATTACGATCCACACAACCCCGGCCACCGCTTGCAGAAAGGTGGCCTGACGCCCTTCAAGGCTGTTTGCGTCACGCGAAGTGACTGCCCGGTACATAAAAAAGGACACGAAGCTACTTGATACAAGCGCCAGCATCATATTGACGGTTAATGTTCTGAACAGGTGTTTAGTCATGCCGATCCCGGGTCTGTGACAGCAAAATTACCCAGGGCGCCGGCAAAAGCCAGGCATGATGAGACAAATCTTTCCGGCGCTTTATTTAACCATATTTTTGAAGCCATCACTTACCCTAACAGACCTTATGTACAACTGGGAACAACCCGACTGGACGGAATTCAGGTATGACCTGCAGATGGTGGAAGGTGCGCTCTACGATTTTGCCGGGCAGACCAGTCATATTGCCCACATGCTCGGCAGCATTCCCGGGGCAGTGAAGGAAGAAGTGCTGATCGACATCATGGTGGCCGAAGCCATTAAAACATCGGAGATAGAAGGCGAACACCTGCATCGCGCCGACCTGATCGCTGTGGTGCGCAACCAGCTCGGCCTAAATGAACCGCACAGGCCGGTACACGATCAGCGTTCACGGGGCGCCGGTGAACTGATGGTGGATGAATATAAAAGCTATGCAGACCCGCTGACGGAGGAAAGATTGTTTGCCTGGCACAGGATGCTGTTCATCGGAATCAACCGCCTCGAGGTAGGATACTGGCGCCGGAAAGACCTGCCTATGCAGGTCACATCCGGCCGGCCGGGCCGGGAGAAGATCCACTACATTGCCCCGCCGTCAGCCGGCGTACCTGCCGAAATGGACCGCTTTATCCACTGGTTCAACGACAGCGGTCCGGGCGGCGTAAAGCAGATCAGCAGCGCGCCCGTGCGGTCGGCCATCGCGCATGTCTATTTCGAGAGCATTCATCCGTTTGAAGACGGCAATGGCCGCATCGGCCGCGCCATTGCGGAAAAAGCCCTGTCCCAAACGCTCGGGCATCCCGTAATGCTCAGTCTGTCGCGCACGATCGAAGCCGACCGCAAACTATATTACGAGTCGCTGGAACGGGCGCAGAAAAGCAATGAGGTCAGCCGCTGGCTGGAATATTTCATCCAGATTATCCTGGAAGCACAGAAGCAATCTGCCCAAGCGATCGATTTCATCGTCAAAAAATCCCGCTTCTTCGAACACCACAAAGAGTCGCTGAACCCCTGCCAGCTGAAGGTGGTAAAGCGCATGCTGGAAGCTGGTCCGGAAGGCTTCACCGGCGGCATGAACGTGCACAAGTATGTTGCGATCACAAGGGTGTCGCAGGAAGTTGCCGCGAATGATCTGCAGGAGTTGGTGGAGCGGGGGGCGATGGTGGCGGAGGGCGAAGGAAAGGGGATGCGGTATGGGTTGAAGGTGTGAGGGGATCATTTGCTTTTCTACCCCAGTAACGGGGTTTTGTCGATCTGCCCTCTTGCTTACCATTGGATTTACAGGTACGCCCGGTTTGATGTGCTGCGTTCCGCCGACGGAACCAATTTCGTTCAGGTGGGTTTCGTGCAGGCAACAGCCGTATTCCGGCAGTATACTTATCTGGACAACAAACATGATCGGCCAATACCGGGTAACCAAAGATAGGAACGGCACGCCACCGATTCGGTACGATGCTTTTCTGTCTTGCCTGGAGAGCGTTGCAATGTTTGCAGTTGCGAAGAATGCGTCGGTACATAAGTCACGGATTGGTTGTGGCCTGGCAGGTGGCACATGGAACAGGATTGAGCCACTTATACAAGCTACTCTCCTGGAAAAAGGTGTAAAGGTTACTGCTTATGACCTGTAGCAAAGACTTTTGCTATCAAAGTACCTTTTTCTTTCGCTGAACAGAAATATTTCAAGATTTCAGATTTTACGTGAACCAGTAATTTCTCCATATTTATTGCTCTACTTGAAGTGAAGGGGTGCGCAGGTAGAGAAGATCCACTTTTCTCCCTGGTCCTTTACAGTATTCGAGGTCAATCAATGCATATTTTAACTAACTTAAAATTTTTATATGTTTCAGCCGTTCTAAATTTCATATCCTAACAAACAAGAATATGGAAGCCGTTGATTTCTCATTTGGAAGCTTTGCGCTGACTTTCACTGATCGTGGTCACATATGGTACTTTGCTGTTCATCCTGAAATGTATCCTGTGAGCAATGGAATCGCCCCTTCTGGCAATTATCTCATCTATTGTACCCATCCAACCAATGGTTCGTGCTTTTATGTTCTGGAGCAGGATGAAAACTGTAACTGGATTTCTCAGGTACCTTCCTCTTTTATGCCTAAAGAAATTATCCACTGGCTCGGCAGCCATATCGAGAACCGAAGCAGGTAAACAGGTTTACTTTAATTTCCCAATCTAAAATTTCCGTTCTTTCGACCATTGCACAAACTTCTATCCGGATTGATTGCTGAATAAAATAGTTTATCCTCCTTTCCATTCATTTATCATGCGTTGTCCGTTTAGCTGACAGGTCCACAAATTAAAAGCCCCCGAATGAGGGCGCGATACTCTGCTATCACAGATGTTCAAAGGGAACAAGATGATAATAGAGATCTTGCAATTCCCGTTTCACCGGCAAATCTTGCTGGCCTTATAATCCCTGCGCATTTTACCCAATAATCCGGGTACTTGGTGCCGGCTCCCTGTCTCATTTTTTCATCACATGGCACAGCGGACACCGTTTGACCCCTACGCCCACCTTTGGGGCCTCAGACCGCCGAAGAAGTCACCGGTTACCGGATGATGTGTAATATGATCTTTTTCTCATGCCGGTAGAACGAGAATACATTCATTCTGCATAGTTATGATAATGATTTTCCTGTTTTGTTGTTGACTATGAGGTCGATCTGATCTTTTCAAAGTGATCCTATATATTTTCTGCAAAGCAGTCATCAGAAAAGCAGCCGGTATGTTTTATCTTTCCCCTGCGCACGAACTGAAAAAATGTGCATTGCACAGACCCATATGAGATCAGTCACCCTTGTTGCTTTGGCGTTTGCTGGTTTGTTTTTTCCTGCCGTAAGAATGAAACCGTCATTCTGCCGCCGGTGCAGGCGAGCCAGGGATTCATGCAGAAATTATTAAAAGACAGCAGTTTGGTCTTTTTACTCGACATAAAGGATCATTATGATTTTAACCTGTATCCCACCACCAGCCTAGATATTGGTTTTATCTTCCAGCCGGTGCAAGACATTACGATCGCGAGCCTAGGATGCATGTCGCAGGAACTGGGCAGGCACCAGGTCATCTTCAGAAGGCTGGCACCCGGTACAAGGGCGGTTCTGGATACGCTGCTGATAGACACCGTCACGGTTTCAAAGGATTTGGGATTTGCATACAAGAACATCAGAAAACGCTGGTGCTGAGTAAAAATTCCGAATACGTGATCTATGCTTACAATACTTCCATAAAATCAGTCTGGAACGCGCTGTACACCACGTCCTTATTGCCAGCCGGCAACACATTCATTTTCCCTATGCTGCGGGGAGATGTTACGATTAAGGAAGGTTATACAATCTATTATAGTCTCGGTTTTCTGTACCAGACCAGTACATTCAGCTCAAACGGGCAGCGAGGACTGGTTGATTTTATTTATAAGTGAGCCCGTTCAAAACAGCCGCTGCGGCACCAGTGATGTTCACGGATTGAAAATCGAGTTGCTTGACCCTTATCAAGGTGCCCACGTTGTTTACAAGGCCGGCGGCATTCCCACAGGTCCAGCCATTTCAGCACCATTAACCAGCCAGAAGCTTGTGAATGCAGGCAAACCGGTTGTAAATGGCGGTGGCGGTATGATCACACCCGACCAGGCAGCTGCACACATCGGTGAACAGGTGACGGTATGTGGAAAGGTGTATGGCACCAGGTTGCTCGACAACGGCCCAACCTTTTTCAATATGGGTGACGCATACCCGAACAATCCTTTGACAATCGTGATAATGTTCAACAAGTGGGGTAACTTCTCCTACAAGCCAGAGGAATACCTGGATGGTAAAACGATCTGCGTGACCGGTGTGGTGAAGAATTACAAGGGGAAGCCGGAAATTGCGGTGGATAAGGAGGAGCAAGTTGAAACAAATTAATGCTATTCACCAAAAAGTGGAAATGAAACAATTGGGTTCGCCGTCGTCTTTAAATAGATGTCTACCCGCTACAAAAACTGGATCCTTTTTATCCATCATATTGGAAAGTCCACTATTTTAGACTTGAATTCACATGAAAATCTAAATCATATGGCGATCAGTGGTCCGATAATGCTTATAGAAGATGATATCGAAGAACAGAAACGGGTAAAACAAGTCTTGGTAGAGTTAGGTATAAAGAACTCTGTTGAAATGTTTGGCAATGCTGAACAGGCGCTTGTTTATCTTCAAGCTACTAAAGAAAAGCCGTTTATTATGCTCACAGAAATGATGCTACCCGGCATGAGCGGATTGGAACTTTTGGATCAGATCTATAAAAATGAGTATCTGAAAAAGAAAAGCATTCCTTTTGTATTTTTCGGAAATGTTGAAGTTCCCGACATGATCGAACCGGCTTTCGACAGGAGGGTACAAGGCTATTTCTTAAAACCCAAAAGTTTCATCGTACTAAAGCTGACTCTAATGTCTATCACTGATTATTGGCTTCGATCGACTCACCCGAATATAAGCTGAATTTTTTTCCTTGTTACGTGTCTAATTGTCGGAAGATTATTCTCCAATGGACCAGGCGGAATTCTATCTTAGCGGATTCCATCTGTTCATCAAGCTGGACGGTGAACCCTACTACATGAGCGTATTTCCGGCCATGCGGCCCAACTTCCCGACCGGAATTAAGCCTTCCGGCGGGTATGAGGTATACTGTGTGCATCCACAGTACTGCTCCTGCTTCTATGTCGAGCAGGATGAAAACTGTAAATGGTTCTGTGAGATCAAGCCACCGTCCATCCGCAATGCGCCGGTGCGATTCATTGGGCTACAGATTGTAGGAGCACTACAAGTAAAAATACAGCCTTTCACATTTTGAGAAATCGCAAAAAACTTTTCTATGAGATTGGCGCATCAAACAATTTGCAAAAACCAATTCTTCCACATTATGTTTCTGGTTTGATATATTTTACGTAAGTTGAGCTTAATCCGCCCTCTGCAAACGCTGGGTACAAACTTCTATTTCTGAATCAATTGTTTATATATTTTTTGCTTGATAATAACAATTGAATTATTATGGAACAGAAATTCTACGTCGGTTATCTACAAGCAGAAGACCGAAGCAAAATTCTCAATGAGATTAATCAAATTCATAATCAAAGATTTCAGCTTACGACAAATGCAATTACAGCTTTTGGGGTTTATGTAGCGTGGTTATTCCCGAAGGGTAATTCAGATATCGGTGAAACATTAGTTGTCGCACCAGCATTGCTATTATTCTTTTTGCTACTCCTTTTTCTATACGCCCACACCCTTAATAGAACGCAAATCACCTTGGCAGCGTATTTGATTGAAACTGGAGAATCCAAATGGGAAAGAGACTCCAGGGATTCTAGAGGTGCTAAAGGCGTAGGCTTTAATCTCATCCAAGATGTCATCTTTATTTCATTAGGAGTCATTGCTTCATTAATTCCATTTATCTTATATCATCATATTGATATGCAACTTCCATATTTCGAAAAGGCTAAATTATTACTAGGAGTTTCAGGGTTAATTTATACGATTATCATTCTGAGTTTGTCTTATTGCCAAATATTTCACTATCGAAACAAGGCAAAAATAAAATGGAGAAATTATTTCGATATGAAAGAAATCAAGTAGCTAAATTCATCGCATTCAAACGAATAACAATGCCTTCGTCAGGTGCGAAATTTCAGGCCTGATATCGAGAAAAAGTCTCTCTTATTTAGCAATTGTTTTTGTTGGGTGCATATAAGAAGAGATTTACTGCCCTACGTTGCCTGCATGTCAAATCTTTCCCTGCTCCTTTCCTCCTCCCTCCAGCACCGGTATAAACCCGCTGCCATGCGTTCCGGTCAGCTTGATAAACTCGTTTTCCACTTTTGCGCAGTCGATGATCGCCCTGACCAGTATGTTCGGCGAAATACTTACCATCCTGCTTAAATTGACGGACGTACTTACAAAGAAAATTTACTTTGCCCAAGCGCTCCGCCCTCCAAACAGCGCCCTCAACCGGATCTATAGCGCCATGACCGCTGGTCTCGATCGCCTTCAATGCATCCTCTATGGAAAAGGCGCGGCCCTGATGGATCAACCAGGGTGTGATGAAATCGAAAGACTTACCGGCTGTGGTGAACTCGGCGAAGGAGCGCCGCTCCTTCGCTTTTAGTTGAGCTTTCATAACCACTAAGCGTTTACACCATCGTTCATAATCGTAGCCATCTTGGCAAAGAAATACATGTTTACATCTGGTTCTTCGTACTGTTTTTATGATCCCAGAAAGTATAAGTTTCTCAATTGGCTAACAAGAAAGAACACTTACTTAAGTTGAATACGCTTTTGATGATACATATGCAGTAGACTTTCTTGATAAATTCGTTCTTGGCAATCCGACCTCGATAATTATGGGTATAAAACCATAATAGTAATTAATTATCTTTTTCACACTATTTACAATTTTATGTATCGAAAAGTAACATTACAAATTATAAGAACATTCATTTTGGTTACCATCCTTCTTGCTATTGGTAGTAGCTCTAGCACTGCCCAGTATGCAACTTCCGGAACGGGGCTTTATAAGAATCTCATCTTTTGGCTGAATTGGGATCTTAATGGGAATGGACTCGGAGACGACATCATTTCAAATAACACAACTCGTACCTTCAATATTGGGAACGGCATTGTTTTAACTGGAACAATTTCAAATTATAGCGGTTCTCCACAGATTCGATCTTACGTTACAGGTACATGGATGGGTGATAAACTGGATGATTTATATGGAGGTGTGAATCCGATCGGTATATCCAATTTGGGAAGCGTTGTCACTTACACCATCACCTTCAACGCAACAAAGAATGGCGTCGCCTTTACTCTTCCGGGATTGATCGTTGCTGAAGCGGAAGATCTTCTCGGCACCGATCAGTTCGACCAATTTACCACCTCTGGTAACGATTGGCGCCTCGTTGATAAAAATATGCCCAATTATGTTGAAGCAACCTATTCCAACAACAATAAAACGATTAGGTTGAATCGACCTTCTTCTACCGGGAACTCAAACGCCGGAACAGGTCTGTATTATACTAATGTAAACAGCGTAGATATCGTCACCGGTGCTGGTCAATCAATGGCCTATGGAGTCATGTTTCCAGCTGAATATAGCGATGCACCAGCAAGTTATGGCACTCCAATGCATTTTAGTCTTGTGCCAACAGTCTCAGGAGGCACCAATCCAGGAACCCCTGTGAATGTGGTGGGATTGAGCGGAATGGCTTTGGGTACAATCAATTTTAGTAATCCTTCTGTCCTTCTGGGTTCTTCAATCGTAATATCTCCAGCAGCCAGCCCCTCAGTTAACGCAAATGGAATAAATGGCGAGGATGCATTTCCGACAGGGGTTAAGTTATATTCAGGCGCAACTTCCCAGAATTTAACCGTTCCTGTCAAAAACACTTCCGGAACTTCAGTTACTTTATATGGATGGATCGACGTTGACAACGACGGGATTTTTGAAACCACTGAAATTGCAACAATATCTGTCCCCAATGGAGCGTCTTCGGCCGTATTAAACTGGCCTTCGCTTCCTAACCTTATTACTGGAAGTAGTTACTATGTCCGATTACGAATCACTTCCGAAGCTATAACCGACAATGCAAATACAGCCGTCGATGAACGTTCTACCGCTCAGGCTCTTGACGGTGAAGTTGAAGATTATTTATCCACTCAATCAACACTGCCTCTGCAATGGGGTAAATTCGAAGCGTGGCGTGAGGGGAAGCTGGTGCAACTTCGATGGAACACAAATCAAGAAGTACAATTAAAGAAGTTCGAAATAGAACGTAGCATCAACGGAAACGAGTGGGTTATTATTCTCGAGAATGTTCCGGCAGTTAATTCGTATATGGGACATACCTATCAACAAACAGATCCTAATCCTATTTATAGTAAGCTTTATTACCGTATTAAGCAAATCGATATATCCGGACAATCAAGTTACTCAAACATAGCTGCAATAGACGCTGCTAACAAACCGGTAGCAATGGGAATATATCCGAATCCAGCAGCCACTGAATTCTATTTAAATAATAATGATTCTGCCATTAGGACAGTGGAAGTGTATACTGCCAGCGGCAACATAGTCCAAAGATGGAGCACCCCAATGAACAGGTATTCACTAAACGGTATAGCTGAAGGCATGTACACTATCCGTGTTGTTTGTGAAAATGGGAATATACGAACATTCAGGTTAAACAAGAGCAATCTTCGATGATCCTTGATAGCTCATCATTGCTAATTGAGTAAATATCAATAAAAAGAGGCTGTCTCAAAAGGTAGAGACAGCCTCTTTTTATTCGGGTAGGTGATGGAAAAAGTTTTCGTCTTTGCGATTCTCAGCGCCTTCATTTTACTTTTGATAATTCCTCTCAATTTTTATGGAGCTCCCAACATTACTTACATAATCATCTTCTCTTCAATCACTAGGATGAACGCTTTTACTTTGATACCGGTTAGCCGCACAAATTCATTCTTTACCTCGGCCGTGTCAATCATTGGCCGCGAACATCGCTGATCTATAATGCAATTTCCTGGGCAATGGCGTCTGCGTCCAAATCATAATTGAGTCTGAGGATGCAACCCCACTTTACATGGATAAAGCACTAAGCGAAGAAAATTTAAGCGTTCTGCAATATGGGAAACCAACCAACGTTTATAGCGCTCACAATCCTTATCCTTTAAAAATTACTGCCATGGCTTCTCCAACCTCCGTAAACGATCAGATCACCGATGCTGTAACCCAGACAAACGTCAAAGTGCTGGGCGAATCTCCTGCAATAGCAATTAGTAACCTGTATCAAGCTACAGCTCAGGCCCTTTCACTTGCGGCTCAACATGCTACGACAGCACAACAGCAGGCTAACTTCATTTCCCAGGCGAACGCGACGATGGGCGTAACCACCTTGTATGCTATCTATACGGCGTCGACTGGCATCGACACCTCCAAAATCTTTCAATAAAATTTCGGAGTCCTTTAACCCGCTCCGGCCCTCCACCTTGTGCATGCCGGCGTCGATCCCTCAAAAGATCTCAGCCGACTGCTGCTCGGGCAGCCGTACCATGATGAGTATGGTTAAAAGGTCGGTTCCTGAATGGTGCCTCCATCCGGACGCCTCAGCTTTTCTCGGAACTCTTTGGCCGGTTTGAAATGAGGGATGTCATGAGCCGGTATGTGGACCGGCTCTCCCTTCTTGATGTTCCTGCCCAGCTTCTCCGCCCTGTGTTTCGGCGCGAAGGTGCCGAAGCCTCTTAAGGTTACTTCGTCTCCTTGGGCCAGTGTTTCCTTGATATGAGCCATCGCCGATTCCAGCACCTGGACCACTTTGGCCTTGTCGGTACCGGTAATGAAGGCGACTTTTTCCGCCAGATCTGCTTTACGCATTGTCTTGTTTTTTATCGTTTGTAAATGGGTTGATGCTGTATTCCCTGCAGTCGATGTGTCCGACCTTTACCATCCGACTGTAGATGGCAATACCGGCGTCTTTGAGGTTCGGGATCCTGCTGTGCAGGTGGTTGATCCCGATCTTCATAGCCTGCATGAAATTGATGGTCCGGCCGCTCTCCAGGTACCGGAGCAGCCTGGCGTTCTGTGTTTCCAGGCTTTCCTCGTTGATGGGAGAGTCGGAGGGGATGGTTGTTGTATTCATGATCCGGGGTTTTACATGTGATGAAAGATTGCTTTTGAAAGTATTCCTTGGATACACTATTTTGGAGCATGACAATGTTCCGGATTGTTGTTCTTCAATTTTTACAGGTGGTGCTCAACGCCCTGGGTGTTTTGATTGTCATATTAGGGGCGTTAAGAATTTTGTCGATCCTTGGGCCGATCATTTACTACCACAGGCATGACAAGGGACCGATATGGATTGACAAAAGGTCTGTAGCATCCCTTGTATTGTCTACCATCTTTATGCTTGGTTTGTCCGCACTTCTGTTCTTGTTTTCCACTTTATTAGGTGCATCCGTTAAGAAAATGAGCGTGAATGACCAGAATCCTAAGTCATAGTAAAGCATTGCTGCTGATTTATGACCTACTTCCTTTGGATGATAATCGTGATGGTATCGTTCTGGCCGGTCTTGACCGACTGCACCCGGTAGGTGGTTTTACCGGTACTGTCCCAGCCCCCGATAAGACTGGACTAAAATGGGGAATCATTTTAGTTACTTAAATTTATACAGTCATGAGTACAGTCAAAAGAAAATGGAGCGAAGCCCAAAAGCTTCAAATTATCCAGGAGGCACAACAAAACGGGATAACCGAAACGATGAGAAGGCATAATCTTGCCCATTCCCTGTATCGTAAATGGCGCAAAGCCTACGACGGTCAGGGTATGCAGGGATTGCAACCCCAATACAAAACAATAGATCCTGCTTTCAGGCAGCTGGAACTCGAAAGCAGCCGGCTTAAAAACATCATCGCCAAGCAGGCCCTGGAGATAGAATTCAAAGACGAGCTTTTAAAAAAAAGCCGTTAAGTGTCCGGGATGCCAGAGGATGTATGGCGGACTTTGCCGGTAGAACAAAAACAAGCACCCAGCTGAGATGGAGCCGGGTGGCTAAAAGCAGTTTCTACTACCGCTGCAAGACAGGTAAACGTGGCCGCAAACCTTCCACCCATACCCGGATGCAGGATGGCGGGCGGGTTAGCAACAGTACAGTGATCATCGCCATCCGGTTCATCCTGGCAGAAGAGTTTGTTTGTTATGGCTACAGCAAGGTAACGGATGAGTTGCGTGAGAGCGGCTTTGCGATCAATTACAAGAAATGCTACCGGTTGATGAAGGAACAGCGGTTATTGTGTGGAAGGGTAATCAAAGCAGGGGAAGGTGGCAGCGCCAGGCGCAAGTTTGTCAACTGGCGGGTTCAGCAGGCCATCAGGCCGATGGAGCAGTTGTGTATGGACATCAAATACGTGCATATCCATGGCCGGAACCGAAATGCCCTGCTGCTTACGGTGCTGGATGTGTATACCAGAAGCATCATCGGGCAGGTGTGGTGGTGGCAGATGAGAAAGGAGCAGGTGATCTGGTTGCTGCACCACATCCTGGGACAGCATCAGCAGATCACCAGGACCATTACTCTAAGAAACGACAATGGCAGTCAGTTCATCGCGCACGCAGTAAGGGAGTATTTACAAGAGAAGCAGGTTGTGCAGGAGTTCATCCATGTGGCTACGCCGGAGGAGAACTGCTTCATAGAAGCTTATCACAGCATTGTACAGCGGGAGTTGCTGTTGCCCAGGCAGTTCGAGTCGATTGGGGATGCGCAGGCGGCGTTTGACCGTTGGAAGCTGTTTTACAATGAGCGCAGGTGCCATGACAGTTTGGGAGGCAGTCGTCCGGCCAGGGTGTGGGAGCAATATGACAAACAAAAGTCCAAAGAAGGACAACAGCCGGTTGATGTGGGTGAAGCTTTATGCACAAACGGCGATCGGAAATCCTTTCAAATTGAAGAGCGCCGTTTGTGTATAAAATAGTCAGGGAACAAATGTCTATTACCTTTGAAAACCGGTGAGCTGTAAGCGCTCAAACCGTTTTGAAAAATCAGTCCAGTTTATACGGGGTTAGTACAAGAGAGTGGGCATGTTTTGTGATTTAAGCACTACAAAATTGCCCCTCTTTTTTTATTATAGTGTCAACTCACTATTTTGCCCCTTGTAATGGATAACAAAGTATTGATCAATCTTTCCATGTCCTGACCGAACCCTTTAAGAAGGTGAAATTTCGAGTCATATCCTTCCAAAAGAGGCACTGTTCTACTTTCCATTGACCTTTTTAATTTAATTACCGCATAGGTTCCCGCAAATGAAAAACGGCTCTACAAATCATTGATTTATAAGCCGTTTTCGTAAATACTCGTACCCAGGATGGGAATCGAACCCACACTCGCGTTGCGGCGAACAGGATTTTAAGTCCTGCGTGTCTACCAGTTCCACCACCCGGGTAAACTTATAAAAAGCTCAAAATGAGCGTTCTAAACATTCTTTGTATTCATATGGATTGATGTGAACTCATATGAAACCGTTTATTTATGTAGTATTTATGTAGTAAATTACAGTCATGTCAGTGAAAGTAATCCTACGTAAAGAGACTAAAAAGGACGGAACCTCCCCTCTTGCCATCCGCATTACTAAAGGTAAGAAAAGCAGCTATGTTTACTTGGATTTTAGCCTCAAGCCGGAGCAATGGGATAAAGTAAATCACCGGGTGAAAAAGTCCCACCCAAATTCCGTTAGGCTCAATAACTACATTGTCAAAAAGCTGTCCGAAGCCACCGATACCGCTTTGGATTTAGAAACCAGCAAAGGCAATATCAGTCCACAAAGTGTCAGGAAAAGCATCAAGCCAAAAGTCGGCTCTACCTTTTTTGAACAGGCTAAACTTTACGAAGACAATTTAGAAAAGTCCGGTAAGTTTAACCGTCTGAGCGCCGATAAACCGCGCATCAAACACTTTCATGATTTCCTCGGGGACAAAGATATAGAGTTCAGCGAAATCACGAAATCTTTATTGGAACGATACAAAGCATACTTGAAAGGTGCCAGGAATATCAGTGAAAGGACAATTTCCAACCACCTCGTGCTTATCAGGTCGGTATTCAGCCAGGCCATCAATGACCAGCTTGTCGACCCGAAGCACTACCCTTTCGGCAAGGGAAAACTTAAGATAAAGTTCCCAGATACCGGCAAAATCGGTTTGACGCGCGAAGAAGTCAAACGTCTTGAAAATGTCGAACTGAACGAAAGGCAGAACCACGCTAGAAATCTTTGGCTGTTTTCCTATTATAATGCCGGCATGCGCATCTCTGATGTGATGCGGCTGCGGTGGCAGGATGTCATGGACGGTAGGATTAATTATATTATGGGGAAGAATGACAAAGGCGGTTCGCTAAAGCTGCCTGAAAAAGCTTTAACATTACTGGCTCAGTATAAAGAGGATAACTCGGCGCATGACTTGGTGTTTCCTGATTTGAAAGGTTTGAGCAGCCTAGACAACGACATGAACATTCAACGTAAAATTAAGACTAGGGTACGCAATGCAGACGGCCTTTTGAAGTTTATAGCCCAAAAGGCTGAAATTTTTAAACCTTTAACCATGCACATTAGTCGGCACACGTTTGCACAACTGGCCGGGGATAAAATTCCGATCCCTGTTTTACAGCGCCTTTATCGACATACACATATCAGCACAACAATAGGCTATCAAAACAACTTCATTCACAAAGAAACAGATGAAGCCCTGGAACTCGTTCTGTATTCATGAATCCTATACAACAAAACGGATTAACATACATAACCTTTATTAGGAACTGACTTTCCTCTAAATCATCTTTCTTGTAAAGTAATCGTGATCGAAAGACCAAATACGTCAAAATGTAATAGATTAGTCCTGTTATGCATATTTAGTAATGAAATACATTTGCAATATTTCAAATATTGCTTAATTTAATACAGGGCCAATATGTATACTACTATGTAACTATCGCCATTATGGTCTCTGATCAATGGTTTTAAAGTGAAATGGAAAAAAATGATGAATGTTTTCGACTTTTTCAGTGGATGTGGCGGAACAAGTTTGGGCTTCAAAAAATTTGGCTTCGACATCATTGGTGGTCTTGATTTTGATAAAGACTCAGCCCTAACCTTTTGTAAGAATTTTCCTGACGCCTTTTTCATAGAAAAAGATATTCGTAATGTTCAGCCAAATGACTTATCTAACATCATCCAAAAGTATCGAAAGGTTCCATTGCTATTTTGTGGGTGTGCACCTTGCCAGCCTTTTACAAAACAAAGACGATACATTGGTGAGGATGATACGAGAAAAACTTTGCTATCGGAGTTCCAAAGATTCGTTGAATATTGGAAACCAGAATTCATTTTTCTAGAGAACGTGCCCGGACTTCAAAATATAGACAAGTCAGATGACGTTTTTAGAAACTTCATTAATCTTTTATCGACCTTAGGCTATAGTTTCGATACGTCAATCATAAACGCCTTAGATATCGGTGTGCCGCAAATGCGCAAGAGATTTGTCTTAGTGGCAGCATGCGAAAATTACAACATTAAGCCTATTGCGGAAGTGTTAAATAAATACAAGTGCGACTCTCATCCAACGGTAAAAAGTTTCATAAAGGACTTACCCAAAATAAGTGCTGGGGAAAAACATCCTAATATTCCAAATCATGAAGCAGCACAATTATCCAGGCAAAATCTTGTCAGAATTAAAAATACCCCAGAAGGAGGAGATAGAAGGGATTGGCCAGAAGAGTTAAAGGCAGGATGTCATGTAAATTATAAAGGACATACTGACGTTTATGGCAGAATGAAATGGGCAGCACCAGCATCCACATTAACTACAAGATGTATAAGCTATTCAAATGGGCGCTTCGGACATCCAGAACAAGATAGAGCTTTGAGTGTACGTGAGGCCGCCCGTCTTCAAACCTTCCCAGATGATTTTATTTTCTTAGGTTCAATGAGCTCGTGTGCCAGGCAAGTGGGAAATGCTGTACCTCCGCTAATGGCGGAAAGAATTTCAGAATCTTTCATCTATAATAACTAGGATTTGATATGCAGTCGTCTTCACAGACTCTTCAGAGAGACTTTAATAACAACCCACGATACAAGCCGTATATATCATCAATTATCTTTTCGGCATACAAAAACATTCAGTATGGTGCTGAATTAACCCTAGACTTCCCTTTCACATTGCTACTTGGCAAAAATGGAACAAATAAAAGTTCCATACTACAAGCATTATACGGCTGTCCCGAAGGAAAAAGTGTAGGGGAATACTGGTTTTCCACTCATGTAGATCTTATTGATGACGTTAACGGAAAAAGACCAGCATTTTTCTACAGATATATTATTCCAGAAACCGGCTCGACTGCCGAAGTTGTTAAAACAAGGATACAAAAGAAAGGTGACCCCGATTATTGGGAACCATCGCGACCAATTCTCGAATATGGTATGCAGGCAATGCCTCCCCTGTCAAAAGACACGCCATTGCCTGTAGGACGGCAAAAAACTAGGTGGAACGCAATAAAAAAGGATGTGTTATATCTAGATTTTCGGGCTGAAATAAGTGCTTTTGACAAAGCTTTCTATAAATTGGATCGTTCTGAGGCCCGCCCTGCACATCGGAATAAGTTAAGGAAAGAATCTAAGCCTCTAAAGGAAGTTATTGACAATCAATTGCAAACCAAAATCCATTACCAAAAAGAAAGGGTTTATTTAAATTACGAATTCACTGAACAGCAAAGAAAAATAGTCTCTAATATATTGGATACCGAATATCTAAGCATCATATATGTCGAACATAATTTCTACATGTCTGGAAGTTTTTCAGTGTATTTACAGAAAGGAAACGCAAGGAATTATTCTGAAGCGTTTGCAGGAAGCGGTGAAACAAGCGTAATTAGGTTAGTGTATGCAATTACAAACGCGGCACCTGGGTCGTTGGTCTTGCTAGACGAACCGGAAACCTCTCTCCACATTGAAGCTCAAGTTCGAATACAACAATTTCTTCTTGAACAAATCAAAGGT
The DNA here is from genome assembly GCA_965200945.1 of Chitinophagaceae bacterium. GTDB lineage: Bacteria > Bacteroidota > Bacteroidia > Chitinophagales > Chitinophagaceae > JADCRZ01. The sequence goes on along the minus strand of OZ241749.1, from coordinate 4,495,491 downwards.
AGATATCTACAAGTTGTAATTTCAACGCATTCGCCCTTTTTCGCTACAAATCTTCCAGACAATGCAATAAAAGTTTTGTTGGTTGATGATGTTTCTAAAAGAGTGAGTATTATAAATTCAGCTCCTGCAGACGAAAGTTCCTTCCACTTAGGATATCGAAGAAATGTAGCTAACAAGGTAAATATTATGGTTGAAGATTCCCTCACTCACGCCATAACTCAACATGTTTTTAATAAAGCGCTTGGAGATAGTCAGAAAGATAAAATCACAATTACTCATTTTTCAGGTGGAAAGGATGCCCTTTTAAATTTAGCTGCATTAGAAATGCTTAAGGCAAGCTCTAATGTATGTTTTTTATTTGATGGTGACCAAATGCCTATGAATATTCCGGACCCTGACACTATTCCACCCTCGGAAGATATTACATTGAAAACCAAAATCTTTCAAATTTTTGGGTCTAATCCGAACTTTCCGTTTGATTCGAATAACGAGCAGCAGAGAACGATATATTACAGGAAATATTTGAAATTTGCTAAAGAACGTTTTAAATACTGTTTATTTCAAACTCCTGAAGAATTTATAGTTAATACGCATAATACATTTTCAACAATTCAAGACAAGTCCAACCCAAAGAAAGTGATAGCGGATTATGTAAGTGAGAAATTGTTATCTAGTGGCGAAGTAAAATCTCATGAAATATTAACATTGCAGCGTGAATTAATTTCTGGCATTTCTTTGAATGATCCGAATTTCATCGAAATCAAAGATAGACTTGTTGAGGCTTTGGCTTTCGCTCCACCTGTAGGTTAAACTCGAAATTTTTATGATAGATACATTTTCATGACTCTTTTCTTGCAGCAGCGAGCATTAAAAGTTGTGAATATTAACCTTTAAAAACAATCTTAATATCTATGCCATCCCTGTATAAAAGTCCGCTTAATTTCAACCTAAATAAAAACGAATATTCCAGTTTTGGCCACCATCCTAAAGGCATAAGAGGCCAAAACTAGGGGGACGAGAGTAGGAAGAATTGCAAATATTAAAGCATAGCCTTGTTTTTGATTACCAGTGTGGTATCATATTTTGTAGTTTTAATTGGGGGCATGACTAGGGGCATCACCTTTAAAACCTCCAATATAATTCAAACAAAGTCAAACGGTAAGAACTGAAAAATGGAAGTCGGCTCGGGCCACCACTTTATTCCTATACTAGGATTATTCTTCATTATCGGAACGGAAAAAACGCTGATTTTTCCGATGGTTCGACATGTTTTGTTGTTATTCTTATTTTCCTATCATTTACCTATATTAACAAAAACTGGGGGCATGTGTGGGGGCACGCACGCCCATTTTCATAACATCATGCCCCCAAACCGATTTTAACCTATTTACAACTAAGGAGAAACTCATGCCTCTGTCAGACATGAAATGCCGTACTGCCAAACCACGTTTGAAACCTTACAAACTTTTCGACGGTGAAGGTCTTTATCTGGAAGTCTTGCCTTCAGGCACCAAATCCTGGCGGCAAAAATACAGGCTTCACGGAGTGGAAAAGCGTATTACCCATGGCGTATATCCGGCAGTTACCCTTAGCGAGGCGCGGGAAAAGCGCAGTGGGGCAAGCAAAGGCCTAAATGAGGGGACTGACCCCATCCTGCAGCGCCTTGAACAACAGCAGGTAGCCGCGCTTGCCCAGCAAGAGACTTTCGAAAAAGTCGCGCTAGAATGGTACAACAAGCAAACTGGCCTATGGACTGCCCGCTATTCACAGTCAGTGAAATTCCGGTTGGAAAAATATGCTTTTTCGGAAATTGGGAGTTACTCAGTCAGCAGAATCAAACCTCCAACGATGCTTGCATGCCTGCAGAAAATCGAAAAGACCTCGCCGGAGACGACCCGACGCATCAAAGCGCTGTGCAGTCATGTTTTTAAATACGCTATCGCCACAGGCAGGTCTGAAATTGATCCAACTTACGGTTTGGAAGTGGCCCTCAGAAAATTTCGAAAGGGGCATTACGCCTCCATTACGGTAGACGAATTTCCGGAGTTTCTGTCAAAATTATTCAATTATCGCGACCGCCTGTCCCGACAGACATTCCTGGCCTTGCAGCTTCTTTTGCTGACATTCGTTAGAACTGCCGAATTGATCGAAGCAAAACGCTCGGAATTCGATCTGGAAAACAAAATGTGGATCATTCCATCAACACGCATGAAAATGGGTTTGACCCACATGGTTCCCTTGTCGGATCAAGCGGTAAAAATCATTCAGGAATTGCTTAGTATGCACCGCAACAGCGAGTACCTTCTCCCCAGTTATTCGCAGCCCCGAAAACCCATGTGCAAGAACACCATGCTGGTCGCAATAAAGAGAATGGGGTATAACGGTCGCATGACCGGCCATGGCTTTCGGTCGCTTGCCTTGGGTTTGCTGAAAGAGAAACTAGGCTATTCTCATGAAGTGGCGGATCGACAATTAGCACACGTTCCAAAAAGTAGTGTTGATCGTGCATACGACCGCGCGCAATTCTTACCTCAACGCATTGATATGATGCAGCGATATAGTGATTACATTGATGAAGTATATGTAGAAGGCATCGTCAAGCTTCATTCATTGAAAATGCCAATACAAACCTCTAAATCAAAAAAAATAGGCTAGCTCTCCTGCCTCAAAAAAATGGCATGTAGATAATTTATAAAATAGTGTAATTTACTTTCAATGAGGCAGAAATAAAATGGACAATATTGAAAAGCTGGTTATTAGCATCAGGGAAACAAACCAATATTTTTTAGAACAGGTTCAAAAGCAAGTGAACGTTGCTCTGACGGTTCGTAATTGGGTTGTAGGATATTACATCATCGAGTATGAACAATCAGGTGAAGATAGGGCCTCTTATGGAGACCGGCTTTTGAAGATTCTCGCGCCCCGTCTGCAAAATATGGGTGCCAAAGGAATGTCGGAAACCAATTTGAAGTTGTTTAGACAGTTTTACCAAACCTATCCCCAAATTGGTCAGACACTGTCTGACCAATTCCATTCTTTCAAATTGCTTCCGATAAGTCAGACGCTGTCTGACCAATCAAGCAAGAATTTAGAATATTCTTCTCTCGTCAACCCTTCATTGCTCCTCAACAGGCTTACTTTTTCGCATTTCATTGAATTGTTTAAGGCTGATTCAACGTTGAAGCGCGGATTTTACGAAGTAGAGACGATAAAAAACAATTGGTCCGTTCGCGATTTACAACGGGCCGTAAACAGCATGCTGTATGAAAGAACGGGTTTAAGCACCGACAAAACAGCTTCGTTAGATAATCAAGTCAAAGAAGCGGGATTGATACCGGAAGATGTCTTCCGAAACCCTTACTTATTGGAATTTTTAGGCCTGGAAGAAAAAACACAATATTCCGAAACGGATTTAGAGCAGTCTATCATCAATCATTTGCAAACTTTTCTATTAGAAATGGGAAGAGGCTTTTGTTTCGAAGCACGCCAGAAGCGCATAACGTTTGATAATACACATTATAGGATAGACCTAGTATTTTACCACCGAATCCTAAAATGCCATGTTCTGATCGATTTGAAATTGGGAGAATTTACCCATGCTGATGCAGGTCAAATGAATGTTTATTTGAACTATTACAAAGAAAATGAAATGATTAAGGGGGACAAATCACCTGTAGGAATCATTCTTTGTGCGAGCAAAAACGAAAATCTGGTAAAGTATGCCACCACAGGATTATCTCATCAGGTATTTGTGTCAAAATACCTAGTCAATCTTCCTAGTGAATTGGAACTAAAAGAAATCATAGAGGAAGAACAAAAAAAGCTACGTAAACAGTAAGCATCTAGATATATATATGATATTGTTAAATTATATTGAATTTATATTCAGTTGAATATTAGGGTATTAAATTTAAAAATGATAACAAAAGCAGAAATTGACGCAAAGGCAAAAGAATTTGAAATTCAGCCAACGAACGTAGAAAAAGACTACGTTTTTGGCTGGATTCTATTTGGTCTTTTTAGTGCCAGTAGTATAAAAGATGTGATTTTTTTGAAGGGTGGTAACGCTTTGCGTAAGGGATATTTTGAGCATACTCGCTTTTCATCTGACCTTGATTTAGGCATTCCCCATGACATGAGCCAAGCCTTTTTATTAGAAGAAATAAATAAAATTTGTGATTTTATACAAGAAAAATCAGGTGTTTCATTTGTAAAAACAGATAATAAAATAAAAGAAAAATTTGCAGCAAGCGAAGCACCGCTTCCTGATTTAAAAGTATATGAAGTAAAAATATATTTTAAAGATTTTTATGGTCAAGGAGATCATATTAAACTGAAAGTGTCGCTTGATGTAACACGCTACGATAAGGTTTTACTGCCGATCCAAACAGTGAAATTGATTCATCCTTTTTCTGATAATGATCAAGTTTCATGTAATATAAGATGTATGAAGCTTGAAGAAATCATCGCAACAAAATTAAAGTGTCTTCTGCAGCGCCAGCATGCCCCTGATTTGTTCGATTACGTTCATTCGATTAAACTTTTAGGCGGAAATTTAAATAGGATAGAAGTTGTTGATGCCTTTGTCAGAAAGACCATTTTTGGTACGAATCCACATGTTTTAAAATCTATACTGCATAACACGCCTTTTGATTATTTTAAAAGTTGCTGGATCAAAGCAATTGTTTGTGCAAGCGCTATTATATTAAAAGTTGAGGATGCGATTGATATTTTTCTTGCTGATCTTGAAAAACTTTTCAGTATATATCCTAATAATGGATTTACTCAATTCACCTTTTTTGGTCCCGAATTGCGCGTGCCCATCTTAGAAGCGGGACGCAAGCAAACCCTACTTAAGATTAGATATAACGGTACAGAAAGATTAGTAGAACCTTACGCCCTTAAGTATATGCTTAGAAAAGATGGACAGCAACGTGAATATCTCTACGCGTATAATCAAGTAGGAGGAAGCAGTCAACCAGGACTACGCTCTTTAGTATCTGAAAATTTTCAATCGATTGAAGTAACAGATCAGAAATATGAGCCTAGATATCAGATTGAATTGTCAAAAGCTGGAGAAATTCCTGAAGACCCATATTTGTTTGATCCTTACAAGCCTTCAAAAGAACCCAAAGAAAAAACAGTTAAAGGCTTTAGAATAAAAAAATCTGTTACGGCAAAATATATTTATAAATGCAACACTTGTGGTAAAAAGTTTACAAAATCCAAGGCGAATGGAGAGTTGGGTATCCATAAAAATAAAAATGGGTATACATGTGGGAGCAGATATGGAATTTATATCACAACTAAATATAGATAAATTATTAAACGTTTAATATTCATACTCATTGCCTTTGATTAATCTTGATAGATGGCTATTCAAAGTTGTTGACAATATAGGATTGATGTCCTATTTAAGTTCCCTCTTTAGGAATTTAAACAGGAGCCTTCATGGAGAACCATGCACCGTATGAGCCATTACTCAACAGAAAATCAGCAGCCCGATACTTAAGCGTATCACCGGCCACTTTAGCGGTCTGGGATTGCACGAAAAGATATGACCTAAAGCCGCTTAAGATCGGGCGTTCGGTTCGCTACAGGCGCAGCGCTCTTGACCAGTTCCTGGAAAGCCAGCTGAAGGCTGAATAAAAGCCTTAACGGTCTGATCCCCTTTTCTTTTTGCACCCTTTCACCTTTCGGAGATTCGCTATGAATATTGAGCAAGCGAAGCTGCTTCCTCTTGCCTTGATTTTAGAAAAGATCGGTTGCAAGCCAACTGCGGAAAAGCCTCAAAGAGCTGTTTACCTCTCACCTTTACGAGCCGAGAAGACCGCAAGTTTTCACGTTCATACTGGCAAAAACTTTTGGTACGATTTCGGCCTTGGGAAGGGCGGCGCTGTCATTGGCTTCGTCTGTGCATACCTGGAAAGCCAGCATGAAGCCTGCACGGTTCCCGATGCGTTACGCTGGTTGAAAAACATGACGGGGAATGCTCCAGCTATTGCGCCAGTTAAAACAATCGAGCTTGTGGCCGAGGGCGCAAAACTAGTCATACGCGAGAAGAAACAGGTCAAGCATCCCGCTTTGGTTCAATATCTAAACAAGCGCCGCATCCCGCTTGCCATCGGGCAGCACTATCTTGAGGAAGTCAGTGTCTTCAATACTGAAACCCGTAAAACCTTCTTTGCCCTAGGCCTGCAGAACGAAGATGCCGGCTATGAAATCAGGAACCCCTTTTTCAAGGGTTCGGCTGGCCCCAAATCGATCACCTTTATTCGCGGCACCACGCCCAAGCCCGAAGGCATCAATATTTTCGAAGGCAGCTTTGATTACCTCTCACTCATAGCATATCGCAACGGGGAGCCTTTTGATGACGATACGATCATTCTCAATTCGCTTTCCTGCTTAAAGAAAGCTACCCCTTACATTCAGAACTATGGCTACCGGATCGCCTACACCTGGATGGATAACGATACAGCAGGTCAAAATGCAACCATAGCCTGGGCAGATTATTTTAAAACGCAAGATTGTTTAACCCACAAACCGATGAATGAATTATATGCGCCGCACAAGGATATCAATGCCTGGCATATGCACAAACTCGGCTTGTCTCTTTAGAGGGCGCAATGGAAAAACAGTCAATCCAATCCTTGTTCTCCGTTACGGAAGTCGAACTCGTTTACCGCAACAAAGTCAGGCCAGAAGACAGGCTAAAGCTGGTGGATTCCACATCTGTCTATGATGTTCTTTTGCACGCCTGGGACATGAACAAAATCGAACTGGTGGAGCAGTTCAAGATTGTGCTACTCGACCACAGCAACTCTTGTCTGGGCATTTCCGACATTTCAAGCGGGGGTGTTTCTGCCTGCCTGGTCGATCCGAAAATCGTTTTTGCCACTGTCCTGAAAGCCCGGGCCTCCAGTGTTATCCTCGCTCACAACCATCCCTCCTGTAACTTAAAACCAAGTCCTGCCGACATCGAACTGACAAAGAAGCTGAAAGCAGGCGGCGCTCTGTTAGATGTTTCGGTCTTGGACCATCTCATTGTAACGCCATTCTCCTACTACTCCTTTGCGGATGACCGTTTGAGTTTCTAAATACGAGACATGCACCATGCTGTTGAAGGCATTTAACCAGATGCCTGCACGTTTGTGTTGGCTCGATTTCCTTTGCAGCCATTTCCGATGTGGAAAAAGTCAATGGTTTCAGACAGGAGATTAACCGAAGGCGCTCCACGTCTCCAACTATTATTTTCGCCGCCCTTTCAGGGCTTCCCCGCCCAGCCAAAATAACAGCCGGTTTGGTCGCTCATCCTCCGGTTGTTTCATCCCCTGTCACCATCAACTCCAACAGGAAAGACTTCAAAATGGAAAACAAGACATCACAAAAAGAACAAGCTACCGGAACATTTACACGCCGTGATATTCATCAGCAAGTCACCGATACGATCATTCAGCAACTGGAAGCCGGCACCGTGCCTTGGCAAAAACCCTGGAAAGGCGGAACAAGCCAATCAATATCGATTCCAAAAAACGCCACCACCGGAAACAAGTATCGCGGCATCAACATCCTGCTTCTTTGGAGTTCAGCAATAGAGCATGATTATCCCACCCAGGAATGGGCGACGTTCAAGCAATGGCAGTCGAAGAAAGAGGCTATCCGGAAAGGCGAAAAAGGCAACCTGATCGTGTTTTACGATACCATCGAAAAAGAGGTTGACGGCGAAACAAAAGAGATCCCGTTCCTGAAATCTTCGGTCGTATTTAACCGCAGCCAGCTGGCGAGTTATGAGGCGGCAGAAAAAGCAGAAAACCTTAACCCCATATCCTTAATCGAAAAGATCAACCAGGTCGACACCTTTATCGAGAACACGGGAGCCATAATCGAGCATACCGGCAACCAGGCTTTTTATCGACCCTCGACCGATCAAATCTGCATGCCAACGCCTGAAGCGTTTGTTGACACTAAAACGTCCACGGCGACGGAAGGGTATTATTCCACATTGCTGCACGAACTCACGCACTGGACAGGCAGCCCGCAGAGACTCGCCCGTCAGGGAGGCAAAAAGTTTGGCGATGAAAACTACGCCACGGAAGAACTGATTGCCGAATTGGGCGCTGCTTTCCTTTGTGCTGAGTTTGAGATTACTTGTACCTCTAAAAATACCAACCATGCCAGCTATATCGCCTCGTGGCTGAAAGCGTTAAAAGAAAACAAGCATTGCATCTTCACCGCCGCCAGCGAGGCATCAAAGGCCGTTGCTTACCTGCAAGGGTTACAGCCGTTAGGGTAACTTCAGTAACTCTTTAAATACATGAAGAAAGCCCCTTGCGGGGCTTTTTTATTTCACAGTGGTCTGAAACTGGCATTTTCCGTCTGCTGAAATTGCTTTACAGCTTCATAGACCCCACTGGATTTTGCTGGTTTTTCATTGGGTACAGCGGATAGAGCAGTTGCTTTAAGTGTTACGGCATGCGCAATATACACAAAAACCCCAATAATGGGGGTACAAGGAAACCCTGATTCCGGTAGATTACCTCCGTCTGCTGAACTTGCAACAGCATGGTTTAGTACCGGTTTTGATCCTGTAATTTGTGCGGAGGTCGAAACCCTTATAAGGCCCCGCAAGGGGCTTTATTAATTGATGCTTGCCGCTGTTGAAGGAAAGAGTTCTTTGTTTGTCACATTTTCGGATACACCATCCCACAAGGCAATACTTAAATTATAATATGCTACTTATAGCATTGAAAATTGACTAAAATATGCTATATTTATCATTGCATAGCATTATTTCAATGATGGAAACAGCATAATATGACTTACTGGAACAAAAAACTTATCCGAGAGCAACTAGATGTAAAGTTAAACGGTTTCCAAAAAATATCAGCTATTTTGAATTCTGATACCGGCTGGATCAAGCTGATCAGGGAAGCTTTGGGCATGTCCTCAGCCCAATTGGGCAAGAAGACCGGCATTGACCAGTCGCGGATTTCACGACTTGAAAACGCGGAAATCAGGGGCGACCTGAAATTGTCTTCACTGAAAAAAATTGCCGAAGGGTTAAATATGAAGTTTGTCTACGGCTTCGTTCCTGAAAACAGCCTTGAAACGATGATGCAAGAGCAAGCGCGAAAAATTGCTTTAAAGCGTATGGCTAAGCTTAATCACACTATGCGCTTGGAAGACCAGGAACTGACGGACGAGGAAAAGAACAAGGCGCTGGAAGACCTGGTGCAAAAAATTCTGCTTGAACAGCCAAAAAACTTCTGGGACGCATGAACGGATTTACTTACCCCCCAGGAGCCACGCCGTTAGACCCCGATGAATTGATCGGGTTGAAACTGGCTCACATAACCACGCGCAGTGAACTGGACCGTTGGGAGCAGGATAATATTCAGGATGCGATGTCATGGCTGGAACGAAAACGCAAGAGCGATATCCTGGACGAAAAATTCATCCGCCAACTGCATGCAAAAATGTTCAATAAAATTTGGTCCTGGGCAGGGGAATTCAGGCGGACGGATAAAAATATTGGTGGCAGCTGGACAATCATACAAATCGATTTACGCAACCTGTTGGACGATGTGAAATTCTGGCTAGCGGCTAAGACCTTTCCACCGGATGAGATTGCTTTTCGCTTTCAACACCGCCTAGTTTTGATTCATCTTTTTCCGAATGGCAATGGCCGTCATGCGCGCTTGATTACAGACACGGTGCTGACGGAAGTTTTGCATGAAGACCCGTTTACATGGGGAAGCGGTGACCTGAATAATCCTGGAGACGTTCGCAAGAATTATATCAATGCGTTGAGGGCAGCGGATCAGCAGAATTATGAGCCGTTGCGATTATTCGTAAGATCATGAATACTGGGTAAAATTAAAATAATTGAGGCATGACAAAATGAGGGTCCTGCCATAAGCACAGTAAAATATTCATGGCGTGTCCCTACGGGTCGGGCTTTCCGTTCCAAGTCCTCGCCAATCGTGCCTCATGGCTGTGGGCTTTCCACTGCAATCCCTCACGCGATCAACTTAATTTTTTTACATGGTTTTTTATTGCCCCTTGATTCATCGAATCTGCATGCCTGCGCCTGAAGCTTTCATAGATACAGAAACGTCTACGGCAACGGAGGGGTACTATTCCACGTTGTTGCATGAACTCACGCATTGGACAGGGAACCCGCAAAGACTTGCCCGTCAAGGTGGCAAAAGTTTGGTGATAAACTACGCGACTGAAGAATTGATTGCCGAATTGGGTGCAGCTTTTCTTTGCGTGGAATTCGAAATTACATTAACTTCGAAAAACACCAACGATGCCAGCTATACCACCTCGTGGCTGAAAGCGTTGATGGAAAATAAGCACTGCATTATGTTTGCAGCAAGTGAAGCATCCAAAGCCGTATATTACCTTAAAGATTTGCAACTTTAATTAGGATGGAGATTGGGTCTGGTGTAATTAGACCCAATTTCGTTTAGAGATGCGTCAGATACACACACCCAAATTAACAAATTTTATATGCTAGGACGATTGTTAAACTATACTTATTGAACCAGTAATATTTATGTTAGTGTCGCTGTACCTTATCAATTAAATTTTTCCACAATATTGACATGCACAATAATTAGAAATATAGTGCAGTATGCAATGGAAAATATTACTCATAAAGTTTGTATTAGAAACCTTATATCGTATCGATCAAGGTCTACGCAAAAAATTCGGTTTAATTGATGGCAAGTTTAAAAGAAGGCTTTTTTGGAGTTTCATTAGACTCTCAGATACATTTAATAAAGCAATAGTAAACAAAATATTAGATCGATTTGGCTGGCCTTATAAAAGTGTTTATGGAGAATTAGCCACTTTAGCAACCTTCTATGTTGTAATGCATAGTGAAAAAAACAATATTGAAAAATACATCCGCTTATTGTCAAATGCTGTAAAGATACATGAGGCTGATTGTCAGAGTTTATGTTTTATGATAGATAGACTTTTAAAGTACAGGGGAAAGAAGCAAATTTATGGCAATGCCATAAGAGGTTTAAAAATAAATGGTAATATGCAATATTTTATTTATCCAATTGTAAATCCTAAAATGGTAAATCAAAGAAGGGAAAAAGCCGGACTAGTTCAATCAATTGAAGATTATGCTTTAAGTAATAATGCAATTTTGGATTATAATGAAGATATATCAATAAGGCTCACACAATACTCTGGCAATTGATTTTGCAATTTCAAGTCCAGTATTAAGCTGAACAAAATACCACTGACCATTTGGATTTATCTCCAAAAAAATATATTCATCGTTAGGAGTGACTATCATATCTATGCATCCAAAACGTAAATTCATTTTAGCCATGTAATTCAAAATCATTCTTTCAAGTTGTTTAGGCAATACTGTTGGTTCCATTTTTACAGAGTAATCATTGAATTTTGGCTGATTTCTCCAATCAATTGAAGTCGCAACGTCTTCTTGTGAATATATTTTCGCTGCAAATATTTCCCCATCAACAACAGTAATTCTAAGTTCATACTTTTTTTTTACTAACTCTTGATAAATAGAAGGCGCATACTTTGCTTGGAATAAATTATTGGCATTTTCAATGGTTATTTCTGTTGTTAAAATTACATAATCAATAATGATTGTTGGTGATAAACTTTTTATTATTGTTCTTTCATTATTTTTATAAAAGCTTCTAATTTCTTTTGGGTTTGATGATACCAATGTTTTAGGTATCTTAAAGCCTGTCTCTCTGGCTTGATTCAACTGAAAGATTTTATTTTCTGCTAGGTCCATTGATATTGGGTTACTAACCCAATTCTTATTCCCGCAAACTAACCATAACCCTTGTCTAACCGCTGTAAATTGTCGGTGTATAAAATGAGCGAATTCATGGGGTTTATATCTAAGTAACTTATTAGGCAGCTTAGGCTTCATATACCAAATGGACTTGAACTTGTCCACTTCATACTCATTTTTATTTATAGAAACTATGAAATTATCAGAGTTGCTATTACTTCGAAATGACAAGTAATCATTATTCAAACATTTATCTTGGCAATAAGAAACTATTTCAATATCTCTAGCCTCTATGATCTTTTTAACTTCTGAGTATGCAGAAAGTTCATATTGCCCCGAATTACATATAGCTAATATCATAGCTCAAAATTTTACTAGCTATTATCACTGGCATCAGGGTCAGGCCATGTTCCAGTTGTAGTGGGAGCTGTAACTCCTTTTCTATAAGTTAAAAAATTCAAGATAAAAGGTTTAATTCCTGATTTTATGGACTTTCTGTTTTTAGAAGATTTTTTTGATTTTTTTATTGTTATACTCATAAGATCAATAGTTCGGTAAGTTTTTGATCAGTCAGGGGCAGGAATAAAAATGGCATTAGATGATTGTATGCAACTACTCACATCTAATGCCTCTGACAAGATTCGCGGTCTTGTCACTGCAAGTTTACAAAAGTTAGAAGACATCAGCAAACCGCAAGTCAAATTCATGATGACAATCTTTGAATTATGGCTTGGAATGCCAGTTCGCTATACGATGTTGAACTTAAGCCGTTTCAGCCGTTACGCTGAAAAAAGTATCCGGCTACATTTCGAGCAGTTATTTGATTTCAGCAGTTTCAACGACCGACTTATCAAAAAGAGTTGTAGTAAAGAACTCATTGCAGCTTTCGATCCCACCTTTATACCCAAGAGTGGTAAAAAAACACCCGGTCTTGGCAAATGGTGGAGTGGCAAAGATCAACGTGCATTGAAGGGACTGGAGATCAGTTGCCTCTCCATCGTAGATGTACAGGCAGGTACCGCTATGTCGCTGGAAGCAGTGCAAACGCCTTGTAAAGAGATGCTTCAGACAAATCAGGACAATCTGGTGAGTCATTATGTAAGCATCATAAAAAAGCGTCTGCCTGCATTAAAGAAAATGGTGACGTACCTGGCAGCAGACGGATATTTCATGAAGGACAGCTTTATTACTCCACTGCTTGGGGAAGGGTTGCATGTTATTACAAAGATGCGCCCTGATGCCGATTTGCGATACCTTTATCATGGGCATAAACTGAAGGCACCAGGCAGGCCACGGGTGTATGCTGGCAAAGTGGATTGCAAGCTCATCGACAAGCGTCGCATCAGGAAGTTTGCCGAAGATGAATGGGTGATTTATTACAGTGCCGTAGTGTACAGTATGATCCTGAAAAGGTTGGTAAGAATTGTATATCTGTACGATAAACACAGCGGCCGCTATGAGATTTTTGTTTGTACCGATACCGGGCTTAGTGCTGCATTGATCATAAAGTACTATCGCTTAAGATTTCAGATAGAGTTTTTGATCAGGGATGCCAAACAGCACTGTGGATTAGCGGAGTGTCAGGCAAGAAGTGAAAACAAGCTGTATTTTCATTTCAATATGGCTTTAAGCGCGGTTTCGGTGGCTAAAGCAGCGTGTTGGCTATCATTGCCAAAAGAAAAAAGAGAAGCGTTTTCGATGAGAAACATCAAGCTGATGTTTTACAATAAGATAATGACCGAAACAATATTTTCAAACTTAGGTTTGGAGCTGAGTTGCAAGAAAATAAAGCAGCTGTTCGACCAGTGCTTGAACTTAGGTGCTTTGGCCGCTTAAAACTTACCGAACTATTGATAAGATCAAAATTTAAAATAAATAATTATTTTATCCTTCATGTAATTTAGTGATTTTTATTTCATTGACAACAAATTTCTGATCTTCTCCTATCACGTTATAACGGACATCAATACATGTGATTTGTTTAGCCAGGTTATTCATGATCTCATAAAACAGGCTTTCCAGGTTCACACCTTTTAAGACGAACACTTCCGTCGTAAAGGCAAGGGTAATGCTGCTGTCATCCGGTGAATATTCCCCCGATACCAGGTAGCTGTAATTCAAAAACTTCCTCCTGCCATCCAGCCAGACAAAGCAGATATTCCGCACATGGCTTTCTTCGTTATAAAATTGCTCATACACCTTTGCGCCTTCCTCTGAAGAAGCTGGTCGATGCGTGGGATCGTTCTCACGCATCTTGTCATATTTGAGTTTAAAGCCTTGGCTCATGGTTGCGTTCTATATCCCGTTTGTTGTCGTGAATTCTGATTTTCTGTTCGCGTATTTTGATGACGTTTTCGTGTTCGGCGCGTTGCAAATATTGCATATGCTCCTGGTGCGACGAGGACTTTGCCACCAATTCTATGGCCGATTGCCGGTCGCCGATTTCTGAAGCATGCTCAAGCAAGGCCTGTTTGTCGTCGGTGTAGATTCTGACACTCTCTCTACCCCTGGAAACAGAGACATAAAATTGCTTGGCATCCGTCGCGCCAAAGGTTGACGAGGGCTGGGCAATCAACACTTCATCGACGGTTTTTCCCTGGGAGGCATGGGAGGTGATGCAATGCGCATGATTGAGATGGCCAAAGTCTTTATCCAGCACATATTTCGCCTTGCTGGCTTTGTTTTTCAGGGTGACCTTGCCTTGTTTGTTGATCGAGACCACTTCCAGCGTCAGCCCGTTATTGAGCCTTCTTTCCTTGTCGTCATACCCGTTGCGGGTGATCTGCACTTTATCGCCCTTCGACAAGCCGATCTCCGTTGATTTGAACACGTCGAAACTTTTTGCTTTGTTGAGCGGCAGGGTAATCGACGTACCTTGCCCGTCATCTATGCAGACTTCTTTGTCATGGATTTCTTTTACCGCCCAGGCGCTGCCTCTTTTAATGCCTGGCACGTTTTGGTTAAACTGAATGACGTTGCCCGCCGCAAAATTCCGCCAGTCTTCTTTTTGCGCTTCCGTCAGGTTCAGGTTGGCAAGCTTCTTAACGGCCATTTCCTTTTCCCCGATCATGCCCGCTTCGCGCAATTTGGCCCGAATGGCAGCCGTCACCTCATCCCCTTGCTTATGCGTCGGAGAAATGACCAAAGCCGTTTTACCGTTATTGACCGCCTTGAGGTAATCCGTGACCAGCTCTGCATTCGCTTTCAAAGGATCAATGGTTTTGATGGCGCCGATGCTTTCCAGCTTGTCAAAAGCCCGCCCGACATCACCTTTCGACAAATCATCCACCGCCGCACGATAGGTTTCTTCTTTCTGCCGGTAGATTTTGCTGATAGAAGACGCCTGTATGCCGCCAACGGTGTTCAGGATACGCAAGGCGTCCCCACGGACGACACTGGCATGCTGGCGGGTATCGCCGCCCAAGATTAGCCGTGCATTCTTATCCGTTGCCAGCGTGAGCAGCGCTGTCATATCCTTCGTGCCAAGCAAGCCGGCCTCATCGACCCACAGCACGCCGTTTTGCAGTTCCTGCTGCATTTGTTCATCAGCCAGGAGCTTTGCCACCGTTTCAGCTTTGCTGAACCCTTCCTCTCGCAATACCCCACGGGAAGCTTGTGCCGTTGGTGCGACGACGGTTACTTTACGACCGGCCTGTTCCATCAACATAACCGCTTCACGCATCAATGTTGTTTTACCGGTCCCCGCAGCGCCCCTGATGATGGATACGCGATTCTTGGTTGTCAAAACTGTGCTGATCGCTGCTGCCTGCTCGTCATTCAACTTTAGATCGGGCGCTTGGTGGTAAAGAGGCGTCAGCTTGCCTTGTCCTTGCCGCGCCAGCTCCACCATGCGTTTTTCTTCCTGCAGGACGCCTTTGGTGGTACAGAGCCTGCGACCGCCTTCCTGAACATGGATAATCCGGCTGTCCTGCTGGAAGCTTCGGGTGATGTCGTCAACGGTGATCTCCCGGTTGCCTAAAGCAAATTTATAAGCCGTGACCAGGATACGGCGGTCGGACACGACCGAAGCCCGTTCAAAGGCATGTTTCAAGGCATGATCGACGCATTGCGTAGCTTCCAGCTTGTCCGGTTGCCTGTCCCGTTGCTTGACCGGCGCATAGCGGACGGCTTTGTCCTGGTCGCCGCTGACATCCTCACGGCTCAGTTCTTTCATCTGCTGCCGCCAGCCTGCCTTGAGTTCGGCCATCGTCAGGCCTTTTTGTTTTTTTGACCGGGTCTTAGCGCCCAGCTCGCCAAGTTCCTTGGCATCGGTGATGCCTTTTTCCCGTGCGATGCGTTCGATTTCACCGGTGCGCTTGGAGAACAAATCGATCACTTTTTGCGGCACACCTTCGATTTCGAAGGATTGCTCCGTCGCCCTGACCTGGTAACCAAGAGCGATCATTTTATCCGACAGGCGTTTATGAAATCGCGCCTGGTAATAGGGCATTTCCCGTTTGATATCCTTGAACTTGCCGGCCTTGATCCTTTTTTCCGTTTCGTCCCAGGTGGCATTGAAGACAAAGCAATGGCTGTGCAGATGCGGATCGGGATCTTTTCCATCGACGGGCCGGGCGGTCTGGTGCGTGAACTCGGTCCAAGCCAGTTCGCCAGTTTCCCGGTCTTCATATTTTCCTGATTTGCGCACGCGGGTCTTACTGTCGGCTTCGATGTCCTGCATGGTCTCGGAAACGCTGTTTTGAAACGCTTCCAGAATGTGGCCGTCTTTTGCCAGGGCATGCAGAATTGATATGGATTTAGGGCAATGGAAATTGATGTCATAGCCGACCGTTCTTTCTTCTTTAGAACGAGGCGTCAGGGATTTGCCGGTTTGCGGATCGATATTGTCGCACAGCTTGAAAAACGTTTCTTTAGTGGCAAACTCTTCCAGCTTGAGACGTTCCGCCAGTTTGCCATTATACCGCCCTTGCAATTCCTGGTTATCCAGATAGTAATCGGATTTGGACAGCGCATCGGAAAAATAGTTTTTCGCCTGCGTTTTCGAGCTGCTTTGAATGCATCTGATCATGGAAAAAGCTTATGATGATTTGCAATGCGGCGAGGCAGGATTCAGCATTTGCCGACAACAAGTAAGGCCGGTTAAGCATCCTTGGCCAAAAGGGAAGCTGTGCATAGGGTCAGCATTGTAAACCAAGGTTCAAGCAAGACCTAAACGAAGGTTATAAATTTACAGACGCCTTCCCTATGCATAGCTTAGGAGGTTACCGAGCCATCGTTACATCATCCTCTTCATCCTGCAGGATGGCGCCCAGAAGTTTTGCGCGGAGTTCTTTGCTGCGCGGCTTTTTGATGAAATGATAATTGTTGGGCCGGCCTTCGGGATTGCCGGCATCTTCAACGAAATTCTCTTCCATCTCTTTATTCATGATGAGCTGGTCGATGAGGTTCATCACGAATTCATCCCCATGATGGTATGCCGCCATATAACTGAAGGAATAAACCGCGCTGCAGATGATCAGCATAAATCCGGCCCATTGTCCAAAGAGACACAGGAATATGCCGATCAGCAAAAACAGGCTCGGTTCCAATACGGTTTCCACCGTGCGGACATCGGGCGCTTTCCCCTGGACAGGCACTTGATAGAAGCGGGCATCGATATCGCCCGCATACCTGCTGAAGCGTCCGAAATCGAAGACGGAGAGGTTTCTTCTGTTTTCGGCCCAGCGCTTGACGCTGACGACCAGGAAAGCCAGGAGAAAGACGTACCATAAAGCGAATTCTTTCCAGAAATCGCCGGCCTGGACGCGGAAGTTGCCGAAGGTCACGGCATTATAGACAAATTTTGGCAGAACGGCGAAGACCACCGCCGCGCCGAACGCCGACCCCAGGTTGAAATACCGTTCCCCGAAATTTTTCCGAATAAAGACTTCCAGCAGCAGCTTCGGGTAAGAAGACAGGCTCGAAAAGATGCCGTAAAAGATTTGCTTGAAAGCATTTTTCCTGCCATAGACCGTTTCGTAATACAGATTCTTTTTCATGATTGACGTTTTTGATTATGAATTGAAATTTTGATAGAAAGTGATTTTTTGAAAGTTGACACCTCTTTGAAAAGCCTGCCCTTGCCGGTGGATATAGCCATCGACCAGGAAGTGATTGAGCTGGCCGCCGGTTTTGAGACCGACAAATTCTTCCGGCCTGACCATTTTTTCGAGTTTGTACGATGACCCTTTGGACGACGAAAAGTTATCCCCTGAAGTGATGGTCGTGGTATTGTCCTCGACATAAGCTTCACCGATCAGATCGGAGGCATACCTGTTGGTGTCGATATCGGCGTTGGCATGAAATATTTTTGTGCCCAGCGTGCCCAGAAAACTCTTTACCCTGTACTCCGATTTGTTGCCGCCCATATTGGCGTGGTAATTGGGCAGGTTCTGCGAAATATAGACCGTCGCAATCCGGCTCGACCTGGCCGTCGCCTGGTACTCGCTGTCGTGTTCATGGATAAAGTGCTGGGCTTCGTCCGCGAACAGGAACAAGGGACGGCCATTCTTCTTGACATCTCGTTTTTCCATCGCGCGCTGGAACAAATACTTGAACATGACCTGGATATCGCGGCCCACTTTATTGTACTGCTTGACCGGCAGGTTGAGCAGGATGATCTTGCCCTCCAGGCAGGCATCCGGCGTGACGGTCGATTCATAGCGGCAAAAAAGCGAATAGAAGGGCTCCTGCATCAGTCGGAACAGAAAGCCGGTGAAAGAGAACTCGATAATCGCCCGTGTTTTTTCCCCCAGGCTTCTGTAATTGTCGATGAAGAACTGATCGATGAAATGAAGCTTTCTGGCATCGGGAATGGCTTCCAGGATTTCCTGCTCGAGGATCTGCTCATCTTCCAGGAACCGCAATTCTCCCTTGTTGAGTGTTTTTTTCCAGGCGTCGACTTGCTTGAGCACGTTCTCCTGCGCCTTGCGGATAGCGAGGGCGAAAGCATTCTTTTTCTCCTCTTCCGCATCCTCCCTGGAACTGCCCGCTTCTTTTTTCTTGGGAGCCGTCGTCACGATATCGAAGATGCTCTGGACGGACGCCTTGCCATAGGCCAGCATGCACAAATCGATGACATTGAAGATCAGCATGTCGAGTGCCGTTTCCCAAAATGCGTCATCTTCCTTGCTGCCGTCCTTATCTTCCCCGGCTTTGATGACCGTCTTGAGCACCTGGACCAGGTTGCCGGTGAGCGAGGTGCCTTTGTTTTCGTGCGAAGATTCATACTCAAGAAAGTTGAAGTAATTGTCGCCGCCCGGTTCTATAATGACCAGGTCGCTTGACCTGCCGGCAAGGCGGCAGTAATCCTCCCATACCTCTTTTTCGTCTGCCTTGGCCGTCAGGACCAGGCCGCCAAAGCCGTTCGCAAGAAACTTGAGGGCGACCATGCGGGCGGAGCCACTCGACTTGCCACTTCCGATACCGCCAAACACGGCCAAACCTTCCACCGCATCTCTGATCGTCCAGTTCGAGCACCCAGACTTGTCGTAAAATTCGATCAGGGTCTGGTCGAGATCATATTGCTGCATAAAATATTTTTTAAATGGAAAATGTTTTCAAAGAAGGCCTCTTCTTGCTTGCCGTCTTATTGCTGTGTAAAAATGAATACAATACAGTACATTTTAACTTCTTAAGGTCAGGCAGAAAACTATTATTTTAATGTAATTTCAAGACTATTCTTTATATTTATCAAGAAAATATGGACGTTATTTAGCTTATATGATTTAAAAAGTCATTTTTTCAATTTTTATTAAACCGACACTTTCAGATTTTTCTGACTTAAAATGTACAAAGATGGAAAAGATTACTATTACCGAAACGGAACTGGTCGAATTGCAGGCTTTGGCCTATTACCTTATTGAACATCATCTAGACATTATCAACGATCATGTTACTTACACCATTCCTGCCAGGAGTAACATGAGCTTTTTGCGCAAATTCGGCGCTGTTATGGGATACAAAGGGAAAACGATTTATGAAGTGATCAAAACCAGAGAATTAAGCCAAAGAAGTCTTGGATTGTTTTATGGAAGGTTTGGCAGTGTCGAGAAACGGTACCCAAAAAATAAGGACATCGAACCATACATCGCAAGGGTCAACAGTTTTAAGAAAAAGCTGGAAGGCCAAATAACCAAAAACCTTCCGCACCAGGAAGCCAGCCAGAAATATAATGTCTTCTCTTGTTTTGAAAATACCCAATGGTTCATTTTCGAGAGATTTTACAATTTTATCGGCCGCAAAGTCATCACATTCAGGAGCTCTGCTAACGAAAACGAACTTAAAGTAAAGATTGAAACGCATAAAGACGGCATGGCGCCATGGGCTGGCGAAGCTTTTTGTGACGCATCCCAAGAAGTGATCATTATCAACTCTTATAACGAATTGGAGTCAAATTCCCTGCCTACCAATTATATGATCAGGGTAAACAGTAAAATAAAAAAAATCGATTTGTGCGTAGGCCACATGACATTCATCACAGATCGCAAACGCAACGTCGTGACCAAAACGGTGATCTTGAAAAAGATTGTAGGAGAGGACGCAACAACAGCAGAAATTGAAATGGGTGATCCGGATATTGAGAACATCATCGGAAAGGGCATATACAAGTTTTTATACGATCGCAGATTGAACCGGCTCTCCTCGCCAAACCATGAAACTATTACAAACTCAACGCTGCTCGATAATTGGCATACAGAAAATGAAGAGGGAAAGAAAGAATTAAGAACAGAGAAAATTATCGGCAAGTATCTTGTTTATTATAAAAGAGACGCAGTCGCAAAGTCTGAACTTGTTAAAGCCCTTTTGACCATCAAGGAAAATCCCAATGCCGATTTGATCGCAAATTACACTTATGAAGTTGAAACGGGAAAACCCCAGACATGGATTGGTGAGGTCAGTTATAGTGCGATTACCCGGGCCGCGTTCATTTCTTTAAAAGGTCCTATTAGAAAAGCCAGTGTCGAAAACAACAGTCCGATTTTTTTGATTTTGAATATCCCTCCTGGCGGAAGGGACTTTGATACGGTAACAAGCATCTTGAGCGGCATACAGGATCGTAATGAAGGCGCTTTAGGTGTTTTAGCCGTCATCTTTAGAACCGAAAGTGATGACCTGGAAATTGAGAAGAAAAATAAGCTAGAAGAATTTTTTAACGCTGCTTCAGATCACGCTTCTATAATTCCGCCCAAAATACTTGTAACTACTTTTAATGATCTGGATCGCAACATTTCGGAAAGTGACGAATGAAGGTTTGTTAATGATAGAATGCCGAAAACGGATCGTCTTTATGGGGTTAACAAAAAATTGACATGTAGACATAAAGGTGCTAGAAAATGACAGTCGCTTTCCCTGAGGATTAAAATGACGTCATCTTCCAGCAAAAAAACGCTGCCGCTCTTGTTCATGGGTGGGATATTCTCTCAGTACGAGAAAAAGATTAAGTTCAAGAAACATCGACCGGAAATGACAGCGGAATTGCAAACCCTGATTGAAGACAAACGCATTGACGCCGATGATGCATTGCATGGCCTTCAAATTCTGACCAAGGCTTTTATCTGCGATAAATCGACTCCTTACGATAACATGCCTTACGACGTTGAGCATTCAAAAAGAATTTGCGCTGCCTTGTGGAATATCGATGAATTATCGAAACCGGTTGAATCTCGGGACGATCATTCTCTATACAGAAGGGCTTACCTGCAAAACGTTGAGATGCTGGTCAACGAAGTAGATGAAACGTTTCATGAGGACAAAAAACTGGATAAATTGTTCACATTTGCAGAATGCTTCCGTGACATGTCAAATCTATATATGGGTGTTGCTGACGGCGTAGCGCCATATGAAGGAGTCACCTTGAAGATATCGGACAGAATTTATCATCATAAACATTCCGTTGTGGTTTTGCCAAACGATCCGAGCCAGGCTGTAGCCGCTCTTTTTTTTGACGAAAAACCCCGCTTGCTGTTTGCTGAATATGATAAAAAAGAAAGTGCCGAAACAGTTATAAAAGAACTATACGGCACCGACGGGGCCTATGCCGAACATTACAAATCATTTCTTGACTGCAGAAGGGAGTGTAAATTAAACTGTGTCAGTAGGGTTTAAAAAACTAAATTCACAATGTCAGACGAAGCGGAGACAGGCTCTGTTGAGGAACAACCTTGTCAAGGAATAGTCTGACCCGATAGAATGAGCCAATTCAGGTCTTGCCTGAGTTGGCTTTTTGTAAATATACAAATCATATTCATTCGGCCATGCCTCAAAAAACCTTTGGGCGCCAGCCCAATCCCATCTATGCCCATCAACCTGTTACATCAGAGTGAAGCGGCCCTCAAAATGAATGGACAGCTGGGAGATGGTAAGACTCCAGTTTTGCAATGGTTGTGTCCATTTTTTACTGATGTTGCGGTGAGCCAGATACACCAACTTCAGCAAGGCGTCATCACTAGGAAAAACGCCCTTGTTCTTAGTTACTTTGCGAACTTGACGGTGAAAACCCTCTATGGTGTTGGTGGTGTAAATGATGCGTCTGATATCTTCGGTATATTTGAAATAGGTGGATAACTTATGCCAGTTGTCCTGCCAGGATTTGATTACCACCGGGTACTTCTTGCTCCATTTATCTGAAAGCTTTTCCAGGTTGACCTCTGCCAAATCCTTTGTAGGCGCTTTGTATACAGGTTTAAGTTCTTCCATAAACTCCTTCTGATCTTTTGTGGCCACATACTTCAAAGAATTACGGATTTGATGCACCACGCAGCTTTGCACTTCCGTTTTGGGAAAGATAGAGGTAATGGCCTGCTGAAAACCCTGCAGGTTATCGATACAGGCGATCAGCATGTCCTTGACGCCCCGGTTGTTCAGGTCGGTGAGGACACTTAGCCAGAAGTTGGCCCCTTCGTTCTCCGAAACATACACACCAATCAGGTCCTTTCTGCCTTCAATGTTGACACCCAGGATATTGTATACAGCGCGTGTTTTGACTTTACCCTGCTCCTTTACTTTGTAATGGATGGCATCCATCCAAACGATACAGTAGAGTTCGTCCAGCGGCCTGCTCTGCCATTCTTTGACCAGTGGCATAATGCGATCGGTGATGGTGCTGAGCGTGTCATGGGAGATATCCATGTCGTACATCTCTTTGATGTGCTCGGAAATATCACGTAGGCTCATGCCGATGCCATACATGCCGATGATACGATCTTGCAGGCTGTCGGCCAGAATGGTCTCCCGCTTTTTGATTATCTCCGGCTCAAAGCTACCGTTACGGTCGCGGCTGGTGACGAGTTCCACCTGACCATCGGAGGTCTTAACTGTTTTGGAAACCTTGCCGTTTTTTCGATTGGAGGATGGTTGCTGCTCATCCTGGTCAGAGAGGTGATTATCGAGTTCAGCTTCCAGGGCTGCTTCAAGAAATTGTTTGAATAAAGGGGCAAAAGCGCCACCTTTACCAGTGAGAGATTTGCCGGAGCGGAACTGTTCCAGCGCTTGCTTTTTGATTGATTCCAGATCAACCGGTGTTTGTTTGTTTTCCATTATCTGTGTTTGAAGTTATGAATTAACTCCTGACACAGTTCTTTTTACAGTCTCCTGCAGAAGCCGGTATCCAAACCAGAAACATCTATTGAACCCTGGATAAACCAAGCATCTCTTTTAGGAAATGAACATTAAGCTACCGTTCGCGCTCTGGCTCACGATCTTCCTTATCCTGATCCTTGTTGCGTTCCCTCTCTTGTTTCTCTTTTTCTTCCAGCGACGACAGCCGGTCGCTGCGCAGCCATTTTGGGTAACGTTCCTTTTCGCGTTCGCGGATCATTTCCACCCGTCCGTCCTTGAATCCCTGGCTGCGCATGGAATCGCCGATCGAATCCGCCAGGCGGTCGGCCAGGTCCGGCAGGTGTTCTTTTATAAGATAGCCTTCGTTGAAACCTTTCAGGTATTCGGGATCGACGGGTTCAATGTCTTCCATAGTCAGAATGTTTTGCGGGCGTTTTTATCCAGGTAATCCAAAATGGACTGCCGGTTATACAGGATGACCTTTTTTTGCGGCTGGGAGAATTCGATCTTTCCCTGGTCGCGCAGTTTCTGCAGGGTTGTCTTAGAAGAGATGTTCAAGAGCTGCATCGCTTCTTTGTCGGCAACCCACTTCTCTTTTTCCTGGCCGTTCTTATCCTTGAGCCGGGCTACGACCTGCTCGACCAGTTCATAAAAAGCGGCTTCTTCCAGGCAGATGACTTGCATGTAGGCAATTTAAGGAAATGACCAAAAAGATAAAAATAACTTTAAAGTCATTAATGAAAAGCCTTTTGCCAGTATATTAAACAGTGGTATACAACCAGAGACAGCGTGTTATTTATTGTTTTACTCAAGGAGAAGAAGTTGCTTTCTTAATAATCCACCACAATTTGAAACAATTTTCCAGATTGATCAAAGTCTTGGAATTAAGTTTATTTCCCTGCGATATCTGTCCCCCAACTGACCTTGGAAATACAACACTAAATCGAGGCGTTTTAATTTTTCGATGTGTTCCATTTTTGTTTCAAAAACAGAAAAATTGTCTTTTGGTGATAATGAATAACCGTTGGTAATATTTTCTAGCCAATAATCATGATTACGGACTAAATCAATTCTTACGAATTCTTTTATGATGTCATCAAATGTGTAAAAATCAGAGCTGTTTACTACATCGGTATGTTCTAACATGTATTCGGCTCGGGTTATAATAGCGGGACCAAGCCCTGTATTACAAATTTCAACACGCCACGTTTCACATGATTTATCTAAATTCTCTGTACAACGCCTATAGGTTTTCGTTGATATATAGTTGATGCGTGGAAGCACTCCTACTGCGAATTGGTGGCGGACAAGCAAAGCACCAAGCACTGTGACAAACAAGGATGCAGCAGAAGCTGTGTCGAGAATTTTTATTGAGAGAAAACCCGAGCTTTCTAAATGAAACACTTTCGCATTTGTCTGAAGAATGCTGTAAAGCGTTAGAAGAAATAACGTAACTGCCAGGATGAGCAGGCAAGTCAACATCAAATCAAAAGACCACAGATTTTGCTGTGGTCTTGGTTTATGTTCCGTTTTTAGGTCCGCCTTGCGAATAATCGCCTCCCAATATATCTAATGTCTGCACCCAAACATGCATTCCTTATCGCCAGTATTGGTAATAATATGCGATTGGTTAGCAGGGGTCAATACTGGCACGTCGTGTTGCAGGGCATATTCAATACTGCCTGCGCGATAATGTGCACTGCCTTCCAACAAGGTGGTGGTGCTGTCTTCGCTGTGAAAATGCTCAAAAGCCTCTTTTGGTTCAAGGATGATCTTTGCCATTGTATGTGATTTTAAGTGTGTTGAAATGGGTTGAATTCTACTGAACGGAGAAAGCGTAAACATCGCTTGCCGAAGTGGACAGGTTGATTGTCGGCTTGGCGGTGAAGTAATACTCGCCTTTCTCCAGCTTACCCCCCGGCCTGATGCCGTATATGCCATCTCCAAGCTTGGTAAACTCGATCGGCAGCATGTCGTCGCCGCTTTTGGGACCGGTAGGAGTGAGCTTGCCGATCACGGCATAGCGCTTGTTTTTTTCCAGCTTCAGCTTGAACAGCACAAGGTCGGGCAGATTGCCGCCCGTGTTGATGACGAAGGATTCGGCATTCCCCTGAGCGATCTTGACGGGCGACGTCGCCGCGTCGATAAACAATTGCATTTCTGCACCGCCAGACCCCATGAAGCCCATTTTTTTGTTGTTGATCTTGCCCAAAGATTTTTCCAGCGGCGCGGCCTTGCCGTTTTCATAAGAATGCACATAGTTCAGCTGCGGAATGTTGGGCACGGTTGCATTCTGGGCCTGTGCCTTGATAGTAATCGATGCGGTCATCATGATGCACGCAAGCAGAATGAGGGTCTGACGTTTCATCGTTTTGTGTTTTGTGATCGACCGTCCCGGTCAGATCGTTTTCAGAATTTTGTGTACGGTGGCAAGATGCCATCTCTTGCCTCTGTTTTGATAGGTCGGAACATTCATCCGGTTCAACTCCGCGCTGATTTGCCGGACAGTCGTAAATCCCCTCTTCCTGAGTTCTTCGATGACAGGTTCCATCTTCCTGGCGAATGCCAGAGAATCCTCCCTGTTTCTCTTGGACAGGTTGTATTTGCCATTGATCCCCAGCTCGACGCCCCGCAGCTTGGCCGCTTTCAAGGCTTCCCTGGTCCTGGTGCTGATCAGATCCCGCTCATGCTCGGCGAAGGCTGCCATGATGTGCACCATGAACTTGTTCGCCGACGGATTGTCCACGGCGACAAACTCGACGCCGGACGCCATCAGCTTGGAAATGAACACCACGCTTCGTCCCAGGCGGTCCAGCTTGGCGATCAGCAAAAGCGCGTCCTTTGCGTGGCAAGCTTCAATCGCTTGCTGCAACACGGGCCTTTTGCTCTTGCTGCCAGATTCCACTTCGGTAAACTCGCTTACCAGAAAAAGCTTGTTCGCCTGGGCAAAATCGCGTACCGCTTTTCGCTGGGCCTCAAGGCCCAGCCCGCTGAGCCCTTGCCGGGCCGTGGACACCCTGTAATACGGAATGGCTGGTTTCATGGACATGGACGTGCGGCTCCTGCAAGCCTGCGGCCATACTACATGTTAACAAGTAAACGAACGATTACCTTTGAACAGAATGATCGGGAAATAGTCGGGAACAATAATGTGAAGTTTGCCCCGGACAGGGGAGAAATCAGGAATAACAGACAGTCATCAGCTCAGAAAGGCTCTTTTCAAGCGCAGGTTTTGTTCACAAGCAGACGTTCGTTTGTATATGAACAAAAGATTTTTATAAGCTGTCTTATCTACTAAACTTTTTTTAAATTGTAGAGTATTTGTTTTACGCAATCCAAGAAACTAGAAGCGCAATACATCTTAAAACCCATATGCCACAAAGAAACAATGTTTATACGCCAAAGAATATTATGTCTATTCACGGCTGGAATTCTGACAGGGCTTGGCAGCTTAGTTTGACAGGGCCAATAAATTCTTTAGGCTATAAATTTCTACCATATGACTATGGGAGAAAAATTTTAAAAATTTTACCCTTCCAAATTTCTCAGGACGTAAAAAGATTTAGGGATTGGTATTTCATTCAAACTGATAATAAACTTTACAAAATTGATATAAGTCATCCGTTTAAAAGACCTAGCATCATAGCACACAGTTTAGGTTCGTGGATTTTAGCAAAAGCCCTTATAAAGTATCCTGAAATCAAATTTGATAAAGTTTTTTTATTTGGTTCTATTATTCCTGCTTCATTCGATTGGTACAAACTTATTTTAGGTGATCAAATAAATAGTGTTATTTATGAGAAATGTGAAGGCGATAAAGTCATGTTTTTTTCTGGATTGATTACTGGGAAAAGATCAACTTGCACCAAAGATGGTTTTGTACAAAAGTCCTCTTTCATTCATGAAGAGCGTAGAGAGCATTTTCAACATGGCAGTTTTGATTATGCTGCTCACATTGTACAAATCTTAAAAAAATACATGAAGGAAGTTCCTCATAAAATCAGAGTTGTTTCTGGAAGTAAGTTTAGCAAAACTGATATTCAAAAATATTTTTCAGCCATGATAAAAATTGACCAACAGGTTTATAACGATCCAATTTATCAGGCTGCTCCTGTCAATATCGAGATGGCTTCTAAATGGTTTGAGGTTGAACCCGAAATTTGGACATTTGTACTTAATTCTAACGATGATAAGGTTTTAGGGTACATCAATGCTGTTCCTGTTGGCAGTGATACATACAAAGAATTTTTGGAGGGCGCACTCGGAGAAGCCGATATACAGCAAACGAACGTTTTAACTTTTGAAAATTCAAAAAGCTATAATTTGATCGTTTTGTCTATTGCTGTTGATAAGAATATAACAGAAGAAAATCATCTATATAGCAAAAAAATTACTGAATTTTTGATGATGTCGTTTTTAAACAAGCATCTTACTCAAAAGTCAAAGCTTAATAAAATAGCCGCATTAGCTTGGACTCCTGAAGGTAAAAGGCTTTGTCAAGGGTTTAATATGACCGAAACCCGAATAGACTTAAATGGACATACAGTCTTTGAACTCAGTATAGACAACATTCATAAATTTAAGAGTGCTACCAAATTCAATAATGCGAACTTTATGGCTAAATGGATGTTTCATATCTTAAGTAGACCTAAAAGATAGCCTTAGTAAAATAATAGTCAAAACCCTAATAACTCGCAAGAGCATTTTGTAATTTAATGAAAAATAGCAAATAATAAAAAAAAAGTTATTGCTGCTATGTTTTAACTTTACCGTTTAGGATTAGTCTATCTAACCACTATTTTCTATGTCAACTACTTTATTATCTCCGAGCGAGAAGCCTCCTAAGGCTGCAGTTGAACGATGGATGCAAACTTATCGGCATACGAAAGGTGAGCCAATACGCAATAGAACTTACATTTTAACCGTTTTTATAAGAAAAAAGATCAGTTTTTACATAAAGCGCTTAGAAAAGCAACTTATAACGGGTAACATGTTGACTGTTTATAAGTCAAGCGATAGTGTAAAAGCTGGAAGAACCAGTTCGCAAGGGTCTACAATGTCTAATGTTGATAAATATCCTAAAAGTATGGCGTTTGAAGAATTACCTCCAAATGTGAGGCGAACCAAGGTGCTTGCAAATAATATATCTACTCTTCTTAGGATACATGAACAAGGATATACTAATGTTATTAAGACGGTTTTACCTAGGCAGCTTGAGTTTATTTCCAATTTTGCAAATGCCACTCCAGAAGAAATAGAGGCTAAGATAGAACATTTAAGAAGTGAATTATATAGCAATTCAAGTCCTCTTGATTATTGAATTGTCCTCTGTAAATTTCTTGGTTGTATAATCATTAAGAATAACTAAGCTTTCTGAATCTGCCTCAAGATTGAAGATTCCTGACCATGTTTCTCCCACTCTATCCCATAACTCCTCAGCTTTGATTCTTTCATCTTTGTCCGATATAGAGTGTAACTGTTGAAGTGAAGAAATGTCGTTTCTACCATTTTCAGCCATTTTTTCAAGAAATTTTTGATGCGATTTCTCTGTCATTATGTACCCAAATTTTGCCCATACTTTATAACCAATCAAGACAGTTCCATCTTTATGCGTTCCCCGCGCCGCATCTATAGTAAAAAAATTAAGCCCTTCTTTGATCGACTCTTGAACTTGTTTATTAAAGACTAACAGTCCTATTTTGTTTCCTGGTACGCGTACTATAAAAAGTTCGTTACGAATCGACTTTTCTTTAATATCCCACACCATTTCAAAAATCAGAACCTTATTCACCAATACAGTTAAATAGACAATTGGGTATGCCCCTTCAATATTGTAAAAAAAGATACTTTCTTTTTTTACTACAGCAAAAATCCCAGTTAAATTTATTAATTCGTAAGGATGCAGCCCCGTTAGTTCTTCACAGTTCTTCTCAGAGATGAGTTCACCATCAAATTGTGGATCATATGGTTTATGCATGTCAGCAATTCAAAGTTTTGATGAATACAATGTTATTAATATTTTCAAGACTACCTGATTACGATCAAGTTCTTAAACCCAATATCCTACTTATTACATTATTCTCCAGATAAAATTTAAAATACAAAGAAAACATCGAAAGATTGTATAAACAGGATACAACTATGGAATTATTAATTGCTTGATTGCAGCAAAGAAGAACAGGATTAGTTAGATTATTTATTTGATCAGGCTTTTCATTAGATGAGTAAGACAAAAGAATTTTATAATATCTCGAAAAGATGTAGAGATACTGTAGTAAAGAAAGAGATGTGCAGTTAAATAAACGATAACTATCTGTGAATGAGATCTATACTATAAATTTACAAATTGCATTCGCAAGATTTTAAGTCCTGCGTGTCTACCAGTTCCACCACCCGGGTTTGTACCAAAAAAAAATCCAAACCGCGGGGTTTGGAATCTTGGAGCGGAAGACCGGGCTCGAACCGGCCACCTCGACCTTGGCAAGGTCGCGCTCTACCAAATGAGCTACTTCCGCATCGATATCAAGAACTTGTTGGGGAGTGCAAAAATAGGAAAACTGCGCACCCGACAAAATTTTTTTCTACTTATATTTCGGTGTATACAACGTATTGTCAGGCACCACCACCTCGGGCTTTCCCCGGTACCGGTGATTGTACAGCGAATAACATCCGCCCAGCACAAACGCCACAATACAAAACACCTGCAGATAAAACAAAAACACCGATGAATTCACCCAGTTATATGTAAAATCCCGCTCTTTCGGATTGTTGTGCTCCTCCAATTCGTCCATTGTATCCATAAAGTGTTTATTACTCAGCAAATGTAAAGGTTCAAACGGGATAATTCCAACTGCTCCCAATAATTTTTTAACACCTCCTTGAGATCATGCCCCCTGCTTACACCGTGCATTTCTGCCCCGACGCCCCCTTCCCCGTGATCTCGCTGAAACACTTTCTTCCTTCCACAAAATGCCGCCACACGATGCTGCTCCTGTACCATCCATCCGCCGGCTGCCCTTTCGTTGCCGGAAACACGCTCTGCCGCCGCTTCAGCAGCAACCACTGCGCAAACCCCCAGTGCGCCTGCACGATCGCAATAAAATACGTCGCCTCCCCGTCGAACAGCGACTTCCACGCCGAAATAATATCCATACCGATCCGCAGACAGATCTTCAGAATCGCTTTGGGCACCGGCAGGTTCTTGGCCATCATGATCAGGTTGTTGCGGAAATTCAGGAACACTTTCCGCTCATTCCCCTTCGGCAGCGTGCCTCCGCCCACATGATATACCCGTGCGGCCGGACAAGCCATTACACGGTACCCGGCCAGCTGCAGGCGCCAGCAGAAATCGATCTCCTCCTGGTGCGCAAAAAAGAATTCATCCAGCCCGCCCAGCTCATGGTACAGCCGCGCCCGCACGAACATGGCCGCCCCGCTCGCCCAGAACACCGGCTCCACCGCGTCGTACTGCCCCAGGTCCTGCTCGCAGTAGTCGAAAATGCGGCCGCGGGCAAAGGGATAGCCCAGCGTATCGAGCCAGCCGCCGGCAGCGCCTGCATATTCAAACGAATGCCGGTCGTGGTACATCAGGATCTTGGGCTGACAGGCCCCGACGCGGGCATCCCCTTCCATCAGATCAATCACCGGCCCCATCCAGCCGGAGTCCACTTCCACGTCCGAATTCAGCAGCACATAATAATCTACCCCGCTCACCTGTTTCAGCGCTTCGTTGTACCCTTTCGCAAAGCCGTAATTTTTCGGCAACAACAGCGTTCTCACCGAAGGGAACTGATCTTTCAGCACCGCCAGCGAATCATCCGTGGAAGCATTGTCGGCTACCACCACTTCATAATTTTCATACGTGGAAGAAAGCACCGAAGGAAGGAATTGCTGCAGGTAATGGCGCCCGTTATAATTAAGGATGACTATTGCGACTTTGGGTTTCAACTGCGGGGAGGTTATCTTAAATTCTTTCAAAAATAAGGGTTGCGTTGCAAACCTTCGTTTAAATTAGACGGATGATTCAGTCCCTGTTCAGCTGGAGAACCGTGCTGGCGCTGGTGGCGATCGCCATCGTCAGCGGCACCATCATCTACTCGCAATACCTGGCCAAAAAGATCATCCGCGAAGAAAGCCAGAAAGTGGCGCAATGGGTGGAAGCCAGCAAGGCGGTCATCAACAACCCTTCCATGGACCTCACGCTGCCCAACCTCATCCGCAACGAGCAGACCTCCATTCCCATCATCGAAACGGATGAAAGAGACAGCATCATCAGCTATATCAACCTCGACTCCACCAAAGCCGCACAGGATACCGCCTTTCTGGAGCACAAGCTCAGGGAGTTCAGGGCGGCCAACAAACCCATCGTGCTTAAACTGAGCGAAGACCCTTACATGGCCAACAAATATTATTACGGCAACACCACCCTGCTCACCGAGGTCAGGTACTTCCCGCTGATCCAGCTTTTTGTGGTGGCGCTGTTCATCTTTGTCACCATCGTATCCATCACCACCCGCAACCAAAGCACCCAGAACCAGGTATGGGCGGGCATGGCCAAAGAAACGGCGCACCAGCTGGGTACCCCCATCTCGTCGCTGCAGGGCTGGGTGGAAATGCTGCGCGAGATACCGGGCAACGACCAGATCACGCCAGAGCTGCAGAAAGACGTGAACCGCCTCAAGCTGGTCTCCGACCGGTTTGGAAAGATCGGCAGCCGGCCCCAATTGGAAATGGTGAACCTGGTAACGCAGGTCGGACAAATGGTGGAGTATATACGGAGAAGGGCCACGCCCAAAGTGCTGTTCAGCATCGACAGCCAGGAAGAGACCGAGGTATACGCAAAAGTGTCGCCCCTGCTGTTCGACTGGGTGATCGAGAACCTGCTGAAGAATGCGCTCGATGCCATGGAAGGAAAGGGGGAGATCGCGGTGACCATCCGCGACACCGACGCAGATACCATCGTGGACGTGCGCGATACCGGCAAGGGCATTTCCGCCGCGAATATCAACCGGATCTTCAAACCCGGGTTTACCACCAAAAAGCGCGGCTGGGGACTGGGACTCAGCCTGTCGAAGCGGATCATCGAGCAATACCACAAGGGACAGCTCTTCGTGAAAACCTCGGAACCGGGCAAGGGAACCACCTTCAGAATCGTACTGGTGAAATAAGGTGGAACATTATCCAAAACCTATTATATTTGCAGCCACAAATCGCTTAAAAGCAGCTGCGGCGGTGGCGAAATTGGTAGACGCACTACTTTGAGGTGGTAGCGCCGTAACTGGTGTGGGAGTTCGAATCTCCTCTGCCGCACAAAAAAATCCTGAAGTCCAAAAGATTTCAGGATTTTTGCTTTTTAATCCGTCGTCATTCATCCAAATCAGGATCTGCATGCCTATATCACCTCGTATATCCGGCTTTCTGCTTCTTGCCCTGCTTGCCGCCGCCTGCAACAACGAACAGGATACCCGCAAACACATCGAGGCAAACCAGGCCATCCTTATCAAAAAGCAGAACGACCTCAGCGACCTCAAATACAATGTGACCCGCAACTCCCTGCGCGTGGGAACCAACGACTACGATACTTCCATGGGCAAAAACTTTGAAACCCTTTCCGCTGCCATACAGGCTTCCATCGATTCGCTGAAAGCCCAGACAGACTCCCTCGAAGCCCTCATCTCCAAATAGGTTTCTGTTAAAGAATGAAAATAAGTGCCATAATTTTTTTGCGGCACAGTCGAATAGTCTAATTTGAACACCGATCAAATAAATTCATCACCCAATCTTGCATGATATGAAACGTACATTGTTGCTTGCTTTCCTCTTTACAACCGGCGCCACAACGCTGCTTCAGGCCCAGCAGAAAGGCAAACCCGAAGACACGGAATATTACGAACCGGTTCCCAAAGTGGTAACCCCCGGCAAAACAATGGGCGATCCTCCCTCCGATGCCGTCATCCTGTTCGACGGAAAAAACCTCAACCAGTGGGTTTCCGTAAAAGACTCCTCACAACCCGCCTCCTGGACGGTGGCCGATAACATACTCACGGTCAGTAAAACATCCGGTAACATCCGCACCAAACAGGCTTTCCTCGATTACCAGCTGCACATCGAATGGCGCATCCCTTCCAACATCACCGGTGAAGGACAGGCCCGCGGCAACAGCGGCGTGTTCCTCGCTTCCATCGGACCCGGCGACGCAGGATACGAACTGCAGGTGCTCGACAACTACAACAACAAAACATACGTGAACGGACAGGCAGGCAGCATCTACAAACAGAACCCGCCCATGGCGAACGCCAACAAAAAACCGGGCGACTGGCAGACCTACGATGTGATCTGGACCGCTCCCCGCTTCAACGACGACGGCTCCCTCAAAACACCGGCAAAAGCCACCGTCATCTTCAACGGCGTGGTGGTACAGAACGGCTTCGAGCTGAAAGGCCCCACCCAATACATCGGGCAGGCATCCTACAACAACATAAAGCATGGCGCCTCCCCCATCAAGCTACAGGCCCATGGCGACAAAAGCGAACCTGTAAGTTTTAGAAATATCTGGATCAGGCCGCTGTAAGAAGCAAGCTCATATAATAAAAGAAAGACTGGATGCGAAGTCGCATCCGGTCTTTCTTTTATCTGAAATTGATATCAGGCTGTAAAGTCGTTCCATTCATATTTTTGTCACGAATACAATTGGACAGTATGCCATAATAAATCGAGGAGTATGGTATTACATATGGATGATACGCTCCACCGTCCAGTACGCCGCTATCAGAGCGATGGCTGCAGACAAGGGATAGACCACTCTCTTTTTATACCAGGGCTTCTGCCCGAAAGGGCCGATGATCAGCGCGAACACGGCCGCGATCACCGCGATCTGCCCCAGCTCCACGCCGGCATTGAACGATACGATCGATGTAAAAAATTTGTTGCGGGGCAATCCGATCTCATTGAGCGAGCTGGCGAACCCCATCCCGTGTATCAGCCCGAACGCAAACACCACCAGCACCCGCCAGGGTTTCAGCTCGTCCAGCAGTATATTCTCCACCGCCACAAACAGGATCGACAATGCAATGATGGGTTCCACCACCGCACTGGGCGCCATGATCATGTTCTTCATGCTCAGCGCGAGCGTGATGGAATGCGCCACCGTAAAAGCGGTCGCCTGCCATAGAATGGTTTTGATCTTCGTGCTCAGCAAACACAATCCCACCACAAACAGGATATGATCCGTGCCATCCGGGATGATGTGCAGCACGCCCAGTTTCAAATAAAACCAGATCACATGGTTCACCGGCGCTTTCTCCAGCGCGTAATTGATGGTATGCGCGGAGAGTGACATTGCGGCGAACATCAGCAGCATCAGCGCCAGGAATGGTTTGGAGCGGCGTGGAAACATGTTAATTTATAGATACATTGATGGTGGATAGAGCTACAGTCCGTTTTGGGGGTAGGTTCCCTCTCCCAGAGATCAGTAACCGAAGAATATCATTTCCCCGTTCCCAGCCCATCCAGCACTTTCTTACTCTCTGCTTTCAGTGATTCATTGATATTCGGGTTCAGCTTCAAAGCCTCCTGCAGCATGGAGCGTGCGCTGGCGGCATCGCCGGCTTTGGCGTACAATAAGCCTGCATGGCAAAGCATTGCCGGGTTTTTGTCGTGCGTTTTCAAGGCAGTCTTTATGTAGGGCATGGCGGCTGCGTAGTCGCCTTTGTTGTAGTATACCCAGGCTACCGTTTCGTTGGCGTCGATGTTGTCGGGGCGCCGGTTGTATTCCAGCAGGGCATGCTCGAGGGCTTTGTCGAAGTCGTTTATTTTCAGGTAGGCGATCGCCAGTTCGCGGTCGGCATAGTGGCCGATGCTCTCATCCGACTGGCCTGCCTGCGAATCTCTGGTCATTTCACCGATGATCTCTTTTGAAAGCAGCGTGGCTTTATCCTGTTGGCCGGCAAGCTTGTACACATCTACCAGCTCTTCCTTGAAAGAATAGTCGTTCATCAGGGAATCTGCATGCAGGTATAATGCAATGGCCTTCGGATAATCTTTTGCTGCCGTGGCCAGCCGTGCCTGTCCTGCAACCGCATAGGCATAGTCGGCACGCTCGTCGCCGGCGATCGTGTACTGCATGCGGGCGTAGTTGAGGTCGCCGGTGTTTTCGTACAGGCGTCCCAGTTGTATGCGGGCCCAGCCGGTGGCTTCATCACCGGGTGCGCCGGCGGATACCGCCATCTTCATGGCTTCGATGGCGCCCGGGTAATCACCGTAGATCTCGCGGAGATAAGAGATGCGGGAATAAGACCTGATATCGGGCCTGATGGATACCATCCTGTCGGAGTTCACCACCGCCGAATCATAATTGCCCATCTCCACATTCCCGTCTACGATCAGGCCATACACAAAGGCATTGTAGGGATTTATTTTCTGCGCGTGCCAAGCCGTTGCCAGGCCGTCGGCAAAATGATGCTGCGAAAGGTAAATAAGCGATTTAAAGATAAGTGCGTTGAAGTTAAGGGAATCTTTTGCCAGCACGCTGTTCACGTATTTCATGGCCGCCTTGTCGTAATACACATAGTTACCTGTTACGCGGGCTTCCTGGATGAACAGGGCCGCAAGCGCGAGGGCAGAGCGCGTATCGGAAGGATCTTTTTCCAGCGCAGCCTGCAGCGAGCGTGCATTGGTGCGTGTAGAAGCCCATTCGGGAGAACTGGCCAGGGCGCCTTTTCTGTCCTGCAGGGTATACAGTTCGGCTTCCTTTGCCTGCTGCCGAGTGCGGTACCGGAGAAAAATAAAGGTGAGGGTGGCGGCAAAAGCCAGGAGTACAATCGTGTAAATGAGATTCTTCTTCATGAGCTGAAGGGTTAAGTGAGATCTTAAACGAAATTCCGGGAAACAAAAGTATAAACGGAATCTTTCCGGGCGGGGATTGCAGGAGCGGCGGTGTTAACCACAAATTCAAATATCCCTTCGCCGCAGCTGCTAAAAAAAGCAGGGGCCGGCCTTTCAGACCAGCCCCTGCTTATGTAAGAAGATCAGCTTTAATTCTTGATCACGCGCAGCGTCTGTTTCACCACGCCATTCTTCATGGTACGGATGAAATAAACCCCTTTCGTGAGGTTGGCGCTGTTGAACGGAACGGTGTAGTCGCCGTTGCTCTGGCGGCTGTTCACCAGCGTTTTGAGATAGTTGCCGTTTGCGTCCAGCACATCGATGGTGATCAGGGAAGCAGCTTCCACATGATACCGGAGCGTGGTGGTGGCGTTGAACGGATTGGGTGCCGATGTCACAAAGATCTCGGGAGCGGCCATGCCCATCGTGCTCGTGCTTGTAGTAGCAGCGAGTACCGGCGGCTGGGTGTAATTCACTTCCAGTCCGGCACAGTTACAGGTTCCGGGCCACGGCGTCTGTACATACGGGAAACCGGCCTGCAACGTGGTGTCGTTGTTGTTCACGCCTGTATTGTACGTAAGCACATTCAGCAGCTGCGGCGTTACCGGGTTGGGAGCGCCTGCAACATAGTCATCGTACCACAGACCGATCGCGGCGAGCACTACGCCGCCCACGGCCTGCAGCTCGATGCGCGTAACATCGTCTTCCAGCCTTCTTCCGTTCGGGAAGCCATCCATGTTGGGGATGGACTGCAGATTCGCATTGGTATTATAAGCCGGATCGGTTAAACCCAGTACCGCTGCCTGCACCAGGCCGAGGTTGCTGAATTTCGGATCGTTCCTTGGTGTAACGGGAACGGCCATGTTTAAACGAAGCATGTCGCCGCCGTTGGGAAGGAAGTTATTGATAAAAGGCTTGCCTGCGGCGAGCGGATTACCGCCTTTGCCGGTGGCCAGCTGGTAGGGACGCAGGTTCGGAACACCGGTATGGAAGATGGGCCAAAGGTCAACCGAGCGCGGCTTTCCGGCGGCGGGCAGCAGCAGGTTGCCGGCGACGGCATTGTCGAGCGCAGTGCCTGCAACGGCAGCAGTTCCTTTCAGTCCGTACAGGCCATCATGCCCGTTGCGGAAATCGAAGGAGCCCAGCGATTTGGACTGGATGCGCAGGGGAGCCAGTGCCGGAACGGCGGCGCCAAACTTGCTGTCGTCCATGTACAGGGCCAGTTCCGGATTGTAAAATGATTCGGCGAACACATCATACTGGTAGAGCGATGCTTCCTGGTACGGCGTGATCGAATTCCACAGGTCTTTGTTTCCGATTGGAATAACCGCTTCGTTGGTCAGCGGCATGCCCAGGCGCGATACCTGTACCCATGCACCGGAAGAAGTCTGTGTACCGTCGGTGTTCAGGGTCCTGATCTTGCGGCGGCTGGCGGAAGCCCATACCCCGATGATGAAATCACCGTCGAGGATATTGCTGGCCTGGCTTACCGATTTGTGATCCTTCTGCAAAGCGGAGATATCTACCTGGATGGCAATGGTGGAAATATTCTTGCATTTCAGCCCGTCGAACGGTTTGGTGCCTGTTGTGCGGGGTGCATCACCCAGGTCGAAGATACCGCCCAGGTCAACAAAGAAAGGATCGTCGGCAGTTCCGCAGAACACTTTCTCGCCCGAGGTGGCGGTGGCAATGGAACTGGTCATCAGCG
The DNA here is from genome assembly GCA_965200945.1 of Chitinophagaceae bacterium. GTDB lineage: Bacteria > Bacteroidota > Bacteroidia > Chitinophagales > Chitinophagaceae > JADCRZ01. Next base: position 4,457,548 of record OZ241749.1, on the reverse strand, counting down.
ACCGGTAGTCTGCAGCGCCCAGTCCGAGGGTCGGCGCGCTGATGGAGCGGGGTCCGATATTGGGAGGAGGAACTTTTCCTTCAGCCACCACGGTGGAGAAATTCACACCGCCGTCCACGCTTTTTTCAAGCATATAGGTAGTCTTCAGGTTCTGCTTGCCGAGGCGGATGTTGAAGAACGTGGTCGGGTCTTCGTTCATTTTATGGAACGTGAATCGGTACACGATATCGTCTCCGTTCAGCTGTGTGTTATTGCCCGCGTTGTTGTCGATGTGGATCTCGTAGCGGATGTCTTCTCCGAAGGAGTAGAAGTTCGGGCCACCCTGCGGCAGCTGGAAAGGAATGTAATTTGCGATGATGGTAACCTTGTTGGGATCATCGGGACTTCTGAACGCATATACATCGGTATTGTCGGCCAGCGGATCGTTGGCAATCAATGGCGCCTCGCGGTGGCTGGAAGCCAAAGCCGGGAATGTGTTCACGACCATCAGCGCTAAAAACACTGATGCAATTATTTTTTGTTTCATATAATTTCTTTGTAGACTTTTTAAATGAATGGGTGCTGCCGGTTCTAATGCTGGCCCTGAATGCTGGTTCCTCTCCAGGGGGTTTGTACGTACGGGAACGAAGCCTTGAAGGTTGTGTCGTTCTTTTCAACACCGGTTGAATACTGCAGCGTATTCACGAGCTGGTTGGTAACCGGGTTCGGAGAGCCTGAAGCGTAGTCATCATACCACAGACCGATCGCCGCCAGCACCACGCCACCCACTGCCTGAAGCTCGATGCGCGTTACATCGTCTTCCAGCCTTCTTCCGTTCGGGAAGCCATCCATGTTGGGAATGAATTGCAAGTTGGCGTTCGTGTTGTATGCCGGATCGGTCAATCCGAGTACCGCAGCCTGTACGAGGCCCAGGGAACTGAATTTCGGATCGTTGCGCGGAGTGGGAGGCACGGCCATGTTCAGCCGAAGCATGTCGCCGCCATTCGGCAGAAAGTTGTTGATGAAGGGCTTACCTGCAGCCAGCGGGTTTCCGGCTTTGCCGGTTGCCAGCTGATACGGGCGCAGGTTCGGGACACCTGTATGGAAAATAGGCCAGAGGTCCACCGAGCGCGGCTTTCCCGGGCCAGGCAGCAGCAGACCGCCGAAGTTGGCTTCAGACAGGGCAGTACCGTCTACACTCGGGGTACCTTTTAAAGCATACAGGCCGTTTTTCGTATTCCTGAAATCGAAGGCACCCAGCGATTTGGTCTGCACGCGCAGGGCTTTGAAAGCAGGGATGGCCGCGCCGTACTGGCTGTCATCCATATAAAGCGAAAGCTCAGGATTGTAAAAGTAGTTGCCGAAAGTGGCCAGGTTCGAAAGATCCTGGTAAGGCGTGAGCGAGTTCCAGTAATCTTTTTTACCGATCGCTACCAGCACTTCATTGGTCAGCGGCATGCCGAGTCTCGACACCTGCACCCAGTCGCCGGTTTCGACCGAGCCTACGCCACCAAGCGGATTGTAGGGAGAAGCGGCCACTGCGGTGTTGAGCGTTTTTGTAGCGCGTCTGCTGGAAGAGGCCCATACACCGATCACGTAATCAGGATCGAGGATGTTGACCGCGCTGCTTGCAGCCTTGTGATCTTTCTGCAGGGTAGAGATATCGATCTGCAGGCAGATGGAGTGCACGTTGTAGCGTGCCAGACCGTCGCGGATCTTACTGTTCTGCCGGGGCAGATCGCCCAGGTCGAAGGCGCCGCCAAGGTCCACATAAAACGGATCGTCGGCAGGTCCGCAAAATACCCTTTCACCTGTGGTGGCGGTAGCTATGGAGTTTGTGATCAGTGAATTGTAGTTGGCTACACCCAGGCCCACCCCGCTTTCTATGCTGCGGGGTCCGATGTTGTTCGGGGGTACAACACCATTGGTAACGATGGTAGAGAACGATGTACCTCCGTTTACGCTGCGTTCACAGATATAAGTGGTGTAAAGATTTTGTTGTCCCAGGCGGATGTTAAAGAATGTGGTCGGATCCTGGTTGGCTTGTTTGAAGGTGAACCGGTAAATGATATCGTCACCGGGAGTGCTGATGTTGTTATCCACATGAACCTCGTAGCGGATGTTCTCCCCGAAAGTGTAGAAATTCGGGCCACCCTGCGGCAGTTCAAAAGGAACATAATTGGCGATGATGTTGATCTTGTCCGGATTGTCGGGGCTGCGGAACGCATACACATCGGTGTTGTCGGCTAGCGGATCGTTGGCGATCAATGGGGCTTCCCGGTGACTGGACGACATCAGTACAGCGGAAAGGCCGACGGCGCAAAACAGGGAAGCCAGTATTTTGAGCCTTCCTCTTTTAGTAAATCTTACTTTCATTGGTGATTTTTTTATATAAATTAATGAGCCTGGAATACGCAAAAGAATTGCTTGCATAGCAAAAACTACGCAGGCGCGAGGAAGTGGATTAAGCTTTCTGGTGTTTGAGGTAAGCTTACAGGTGTGGTGGTGAGTGGTGGAACTTAAGGAACCATCATCTGGAAAAGTGCAACATCCATTCGTAAATATTCATCCCGTTTTCTTTATACTTGGGATCCAGCGCCATCGTCCAGGAGTCGTGTGTATTGTTTTCAAATAACGTCAACTTCGGGGCAACAGATGGATGATAAGTATTGATGGTGGAAACAAAATTAATAGGGTCAAGATCACTGGTGAGCGGGTCGCCGGTGTTGTGGAAAACCCATACCGGCAGCCTGCCTGCAGCGATGTTGCTGCATTTGGTATCGGTACCGGTACCGGTGGATACGCCCGACATGGGCACGATGGCCGCCAGTTCGGTGGTGTATTCGCCGCCCACGTTGGCGGTGAGCGTGCCGCCCATGCTGAGCCCCGACACATAGATGCGGCTGGTATCGACACGGTAAGCTTTCTTTGCGAATTTTATGAAATCTTCCACTTCTGAATCGAGCGGGTAGCGGTTGAATTGCGGGGTTACGCTGATGAAAGAATAATTTTTCCCGTCAACGGAGAAATTGGCAGGGAACTTTTTGTCGCTGATCAGCTGCGCCACGCCGTCGTTCAGCAGCAGCGGAAGGTCTATCTTTCCGTTTCCTACCTGTCCGCCGCCATGCAGGAAAACCAGCATGGGATAGCGTTTGGTGGTCTGGTTGTAGTAGTAGGGAAGTCCGACGTAGTAGCCCCCGATCACGTCGCTGATCTGCTGGGTAACGGCTTTCAGAACCGGGGGCTGTGTTTCCACAATGGCGTTGTAGTCTGACTGTGAAGGCTTGGCGTCCTTCTTACAGGCAGTCAGCTGCACACCCAAAAACACAACAAGCAATAACCGGCTCAAAATTCTCATAAACACTGGGGGTTGATCGTCTTCATCCACGTTCCGCAAATACAGGTACGAAAGAAATTCTCTTTTGGTTCACTCCACAGAATATTACGGTTCTTGCTAAGGGGATCAGGCTTGTACAGGCGTATAGAAAGAAGAATTTTATGGGATAAGCACCGGCTCTTGATCTCGCAAAGGCACTTCCATCCCTGACGGCGAGGCTCTTCTACATAAATTCCTGTACAAGTATAATACAATATTTTTTCCCGTCAGGAAAAATTTGTCTTGGACGCCGGTTTGGTTTTGTCTTTCGACATGGCGGCCACTTTCATTTGCCAGGTCAGGTCTTTTCCAAAGTACCGTTCGATCCACCGCTCCATCAGGTAGATCACGGGTGTGAGCAGCACGGCGACGGTGAACTTATAGGCATAGTTGACGAGGCAGATGGCCAGCACCAGCTGCCAGCTCCAGCCCTTTCCTATTTTAAAGGCAATAAACAGCACAATGAAACTGTCTACCAGCTGCGATACCACCGTGGAGCCTGTGGCGCGCAGCCACACCCATTTTTCACCCGTCAGCGCTTTGATGCGGTGAAACACGGTTACATCAATGATCTGGCTTGCCAGGAAGGCGACGATGCTGCCGGCAATGATCCACATGCCCTGCCCGAAGATACCGGCAAATGCCGTTTGCATATCGGGAACGCCATCCTGCACACCCGAACCCGGCCAGAAACCGGCCGGCGGCAGATGGATGGCACCGTAAAAAATCACGAAAGCATAAGTGATGAGTCCGACAGCGATGTAAGAGATCCGGCGCACCACCCGCGGCCCATAATATTCATTGACGATGTCCGTCAGGATAAACTCCAGGGGCCACAACAGCACGCCGCAGGTAAGGTTAAAGGAAAGGCCTTTCTGCCCGAACAGCTCAAACTGGAATGGCGTGATGCCGATGAGCCGCTCGAGGGAAAAGATCTTTCCTCCGATGCATTCCGCGATCAGCGCGTTGGCGACGAAAAAGGCGGTGAACACCATCAGCAGCCGGGCAGGCTTTTCTTTAATCAGCGAGTTGATCATTTCAGGAGCAAATAGAGTTGGAATATAAAGCAAAGAAAATTAACCGCGAAGAGCCACTGCGGCCGGAAAAGGCTGAGCGGCTTTCTCCGCAACAGCAGCAGCAGGACCCAGATGGTCACCGCCCCCGTAAAAACCACCGACAGCACAATACCCGATATCAGGAGCACCGACTGCACCGCCCCCTGCTCAAGCGGCTTCCCGTACTTCAGGCCAAAGGTGGCCAGCATGCACAGGTTATACAAAAAGGCCACCCTCGACAGAAATAGTAAAATCTTCATATTGTGTAATAAGCCCGACAAACGGTTGTATCGCCAATCCACCGCTAATTCTGCTTAAAATACCATTATTTTGCGGAGATTATCAAAGCCCTTTTATGAATTCTTCTCTTTTTAAGAAAGCACTGCCCCACCTGATCGCGATCGTTGTGTTTCTGGCTATTGCCATAGTATACTGCCAGCCCGCATTCCAGGGTAAGGTGGTAAGCCAGACAGACATCCAGGGATGGAAAGGAATGGCGCAGCAATCTTATGAATACAAGGAGAAGTACGGTCACATGCCTTACTGGATCACCAGCATGTTCAGCGGCATGCCCGGGTACCAGACGGCCTTTGAACCGCCGGTGACCCTGTCGGTGGTCTACTTTCACAACATCTTTACCCTGGGGCTTCCCAAACCGGCCAACTTCTTTTTCCTCGCCTGTATCATGGCCTATTTTCTTTTTATGGTGATGCGGGTAAATCCGTGGATCGGGGTGATGGGCGGTATCGCCTATGCCTATTCCACGTTCGATCCCATCATCATAGCGGTGGGGCACGATACGCAGATGATCTGCATCGCCTATGCACCTGCGGCCATCGCTTCGCTCATGCTGGTCTTTCAGAAGCGATACCTGGCGGGAAGCGTGCTGCTGGCGCTGTTTGCCTCGCTGATGCTGGCCTTCAACCACCTGCAGATCATTTATTATACACTCATTACCGCCCTTGCCATAGCGGTTGCGTTTGCAATCAACACCATCCGCACCACCGGCAACTGGAAACATGTGGTGGTTTCTGCAGCGCTTGCCATCATCGCCGGTGGCGTGGCGCTGGGCGTGGATACCGTCAACTTCTGGCCCACCAGCGAGATGGTGAAGGAAACCATGCGCGGCGGCCGTTCGGAACTGACCGACACCACCAGCCAGAACAACAAGACCAAGGGCGGGCTCGATAAAGACTATGCCTTCCAGTACAGCTACGGCATCGACGAGGTACTCACCGTGATCGTTCCGGGCTTGTATGGCGGGGGCAACGCCGGCAACCCGCTCACCAGCGGGCATTCCAAATTCGTAGACAAGCTTTCCGAGATCGGCATGCCGGAAGAAAATGCTTTGCAATATGCCAGCGCCTATGCTTACTGGGGTCCGCAATCGGGTACGGCCGGTCCGGTATACCTCGGCGCCGTCATCTGTTTCCTGTTCATAGCCGGGATGGTATTTGTAAAGCACTGGCTGAAATGGGGCGTCTTTGCCGCCTGCCTTATCGGCTTTATACTGGCGATGGGAAAAAGCCTGCCCGGCATCAACTACTTCCTGTTCGATCACCTGCCTTTATACAATAAGTTCCGGGCGCCTTCCATGGCGCTCGTAATTCCGCAGCTGGGCTTTGTGCTGATGGCCGCGCTGGCAGCCAACACCATCCTGTTCGACACCTTCACAAAGGAAGCGCTCTGGAAAAAATTCAAGCTCACCGGTATCATCACCGGCGTGGTGGCAGCCCTGCTCATCCTGCTGTATCTTACCTTCGACTATACCAGCAAGAACGACGCGGGCCTGCGCCAGAATTTCGCTTCCATGATGCAGCAGCAACAGAACAGCCAGCAGCCGAATCCGCAGATGCAGCAGCAGGCTGAAGAAGCGGCCCGCACCCTTGTGAAAGGACTGCAGGACGACCGGCAGAGCCTGTATGGCAAAGACCTGCTGCGGTCCCTGTTTTTTATCGTGCTGGCGCTGGGTGCCGTTTATCTCCTGATCAAACAAAAGATCAAACCGGTGTATGCGCTGGCGGCGCTGGTGATCCTGAGCTCCATCGACCTGCTGGCCGTAGGCAAGCGATACCTCAACAACGACAGCTTTGTTGAACAGTCCGATTTTGAATCGGCCTTTATACCCACCCCGGCCGACAACCAGATCGATGCCTATCAGAAAGCCCACCCCAACGAATTTTTCCGGGTGTTCGACCAGGCTTCGGGCGATCCGTTCTCAAGCTCCCGGGCTTCTTACCACTTCAGTTCCATCGGCGGTTACAACCCCGCCAAGCTGGCCCTCTACCAGGACATCATCGAGCACCAGCTGGCCAAGGGCAATATGAACGTGTACAACATGCTGAACACGAAATATTTCATCGTGCAGAACCCTGCCAACCGGCAGTCGGAAGCGCAGCTGAACCCCGGCGCGCTGGGCAATGCCTGGTTCGTGAAAAGCCTCGGCTTCGCCCGCAGCGCGGATGATGAGATGAACAGGCTCAGCACCCTGAACACGAGAGACAGCGTGATCACCGACGAGCGCAACAAGAGCGTCGCCGGTTCTCAGACCGCCTTCGACGGCGCCGGTTCCATCGAGCTGGTAGAACACCTCAACGACAAGGTCACCTACAAAAGCAATTCGTCCTCCGCCCAGTTCGCGGTGTTCAGCGAAGTGTATTATCCGCACGGCTGGGATGCCTATATCGACGGCAAAAAGGCAGACTACACCCGGGTCGATTATATCCTGCGCGGCATGCGGGTACCGGCGGGCAGCCACAACATCGAGTTCCGGTTCGAACCGCGCTCGGTGATCGTGGGAAACAGGATCACAACGGCCTTTACCTTTCTGATGTACCTGGCGCTGATCGCCATGGTGGTGCTCGAATGGCGGGCAGAACAAAAGAAAAAGCACCTGGTATAAAACCGGGTGCTTGCGCAAGGCCCTTTTTTCGCTGAACCTTCTCAATGGCTGGGTATGGCAAAAATTCTTTCCCTGGTACCCTACAAGATCTTCCCGGCCAATTTCGGCGGACAAAGAGCCATTGCGCTGTTCAACGAATACCTGGCAAAGGAAACAGCGCTGGTGTGCATTACGGTGAAAAGCAATGATCCGGCGTATGCCAACGGTTATACGGTACTCAACCGGCTGCCTGATTCGCCGCTGCGTTACATCGATCCGTTTCTTTTCTTTACGCTTCGCGATACTATCCGGCAGCATGGGATCACGCACCTCATGCTGGAACATCCGTACTTTGGATGGCTGGGCCTGCTGCTGAAAAAACGGACCGGCGTCGAGCTGATCGTCCGATCCCATAACATTGAATCGCTGCGCTGGAAGGGACTCGGCAAGGGGTGGTGGAAGATACTGTGGCGGTACGAGCGCGCCGTTCACCGGGGAGCCGATTATAATTTTTTTATCACTGACCAGGATAAGGACTACGCTATCAGAAAATATAAGGTGCCGGCTTCCGCCTGCACCACCATCACGTATGGCATCGGCATCGACCATCCGCCGCTGCCGGAAGAGAAAGCGCATTGCAGGGAATTTCTCAGTGAAAAGCATGGCATCAGTTCAACCGACACCCTTTTCCTGTTTAACGGTGCGCTTGGCTACCGGCCCAACCTGCTGGCCGTGAAAGCCATTACAGACCATATCAACCCGTTGCTGATGGAGCAGGGGTTGGCCTACAAGATCATCATCTGCGGGCAGGGATTACCGGCGGAGATGAATGAGCTGAAAGAATATGCCGGGAAGAATATCATCTATGCAGGCTTTGTAGATGACATTGCACTCTATTTCAAGGGAGCCGATCTTTTTCTGAACCCGGTTACGGAAGGCGGCGGCATCAAAACAAAACTGATCGAGGCGCTGAGCTATAATCTAAATGCCGTATCCACGGAAAACGGTGCGTTCGGGGTAGATCCGGCGCTTACCAATCACAAGCTGGTGATTCTCGAAAACCACGACTGGCAGGGCTTTGCGAAGGCGGCTGTCGGCATTTCACAGAACAGGAACCGGATGCCGCCCGAATTTTACCGGCACTTCTACTGGGGCAGCATCGCCCGCAAGGCAGCCCGCTTTGCCGGGGCTTTATAGCAGTTTATAGAAATAAGGTTTGTTCCTGATCATCTTCGGCACCAGGGCGCAAAGCCGCAATACGTTCCCTGCAAACCCGGTTGCCAGCCGGAACTGGCCAAAAGGATTTTTTCCTTCCAGCAGCTGCTGAAAAAAGCTGCCCACATAAAACAGGGGCACTTCGGCAATATAGTTGGCCAGGTTGAGCAGCAGCCAGCCTGTGCCGAACTGTTTGCTGATGCGCAGGAAATTTGATACCATGATCTGCAGCCCTTTCCGGTCGAACAGGTTGTAATAGCCTTTGCCCGTTGATCCGAACGTAGCGTTGGAAGATTCGCCCTGCAGGTGAATGATGTTGTACTGTCCGAAGAGGCAGAGCTTGCCCTGTTTGCGCAGGCGGCTGCACCATTCCGTTTCTTCCGCGTAGAGGAAAAAATCTTCGTCCAGCAGGCCGGCTTTCCTGATCGCTTCCTTTTTCACCATGAGGTAGGCGCCGTTGATCCAGTCCACCTCTTCGAGGCCGGTCGCTTCGGGCAGGTTGGCCTTTTTCATTTTCACCGTTTCGCCCAGCCACTTGTAGAATTTGCCGAGAAAAGGCAGCGGCAGCAGCACGTTCAGGCCACCTTTAAAAAAATAATTGCCCGAGATCTGCGACGTCCGGTCGGGGTTCAGCAGCTGCACCCCGCAGGCCACGTATTCCGATTGAATGAATGAAGAGTAGCAATGTTCGAGCGCCCGGTCTTCCACCAGGGTGTCCGAGTTAAGAAGCAGCACTACGTTGCCGGCCGACTGGCGGATGCCTTCGTTGTTGGCCCTTGCAAAGCCGGCGTTGTAGGTCATGCCGATCCAGCGCACCGCCGGAAAATCGGGCATGATCAGTTCCCGGCAGTTGTCGCGCGAGTCGTTGTCGACCACGATCACCTCGAACGGGATCTGCGTGGTCTCTGTGTAGACCGAGCGGAGGCACTGATAGACCAGCTGCGGTGTTTTATAATTGACGATGATGATACTGAGCATGAAAATGATCAGTTGTAAACCGGTTTTGAATACATTTTTTTGAACAGCAGGAACATCTGCTGCAGTACCCTATTGTTGTCGATCCGGCGGGCCACCCTGATGTTGAAATGGGCCATCGGGTCGAAATCGTTGCCCGGCACCAGCTTGTCGGCCCATTGCTTGCATTCGCGGATAAAATCGGCCACCACCACGCCCTGCCGTTTGCTTCGGGGGGTGCGCAGGAGCCGGTGCGAGAGCGACTGGCAGTAGGTGTGGATATAGTCGATGGCGTACCGGCTTATCATGGCCTCGTACCGCGGATCTTCATGCCGGATGCCGTCGAGGAACTGAAGGAACCGGGTGAAGGCCTGCTGAAATTTGATGTCGGCGGAAGTGGTGGTCATGCTGCTGTGCAGGCGGAAGGAGAAACATTCTTCCGGTGCGGTGGCTTTGTACGCTTTTTGGGTCAGCCGCAGGAACACATCGAAATCGGCGAAGAGCAGGTTCGGGTAAGGCGGAATGCCGCCGGTTGCATCATAATCGGCCCCCCGCATCATAAAGCCGGTGCCCATTACATTGATGGTATTGGCGAGCAGGGTGGCCAGGAATTCGGGGGCCGTCTGCACTTCATCCATCGGTTTGCAGTGCCTGAGGAGGCCACCGCTGGCGTTGATATAGCTGAAATGCGTCTGGTACAGGGTAGCGCCGGGATGTTTGGCAATGAGCCTGTCCATCGTAGCGAGATAATCTTTAAAAAGGATATCGTCGTGACCAATCAGGGTGATGAATTCATTTTTGGGGATGGTGGTGATGCGGGCCCAGTTTTCCTCGATGGTGAGCGACCGGCCCGAAGGATACAGTTTGATGCGGTCGTCTTTCAGCGAGCCGAGCCAGTCGGTGGTACCGTCGGTGCTGGCATTGTCGAGGATCTGCAGCTGAAAATCGGGCAGGCTCTGGGCGAGAATGCTGTTGACGCATTCCTTTATGTATTCGCCGCCGTTTCTGACAGGTAAGATGATGCTGTACTTCATGTTAAAGGACGGAGACCGGGCAGCGGCTCCATGAACAGCTGCAAAGTAAGGGTTTCTGCTGCAGATAGCAAGGCGGGGCTGCATGTGTGCAGCGGGCTTCCAACCTTCGTCGCTGCTCACAGCTCGCAGAGGGAATGCGCACTACCGGATAATATTCTCCAAAGGCAGTACATTCGTTTCACGATGGGCACTATCCGGAAACAAAGCGCGTATTCTTCCATATTCATATTCATCGGTTTTGCAGTAGGCGCTTTGAACATCCTGGTCTTGTTTCCCAAACTGGGCTTACGGACAGAATTTGCCATTACCCGGGCCATGGGTGACATCTCCCTTACACTCGTTTCGCTTTGTACGATCGGCTCCCTCAATGTGATCTACAAGTTCTATCCTTTTTACAGTTCTTATATAAAGCAAAAAGAGAACGACCTGCCCCTGGTGACCGGCCTGGTCTGTTTTGCAGGATACACCATCGTACTGCTGTGCGGCCTCCTGTTCCGCGACTTTATCATCAGGAAGCTGGGGAAGTCGCCCGAATTTGCGCAGTATTTTTATACGGTTTACCCTTTCACTTTTTTCATGTTGTTTTTTACCTGGCTGGAGGCTTTCGGGTGGAGCGTGCGCAAAACCATCCTTACCAACTTTCTCCGCGAAACGGCGGTACGGCTCATCACTACCTTGCTGATCCTGCTCTGTGCATACCATTTCATTTCTTCCCGCCAGTTCATCAACCTGTACAGCTTCTCGTACATGGTGCCGGCACTGCTGCTGTATTTCCTGCTGGTGAAGACAGGCAAGTGGCAGATCAACCTGGTTGCCTTCAGTTCTGTGACGCGGCGGCTGAAGAAGCGGATGATCTCTTTCGGCCTTTTTGTGTTCGGAGCCCAGTTCCTGAACGTGCTGGCAAAAACAAATGATACGATCCTGATCGTTGGGGTGCGCGGACTGGGCGAATTGCCCATCTTCATCATTGCCAACTACCTGGTTACGGTGATGGAGCTGCCGCAACGAAGTCTGCATGCCATCAGCGTTCCGGTGCTGGCCGAATCGTGGAAGAACAATGATACGGCGCGCATTGATTCGCTGTACAAAAAAAGCGTATCCAACCTGCTGGTCATCGCCCTGGGCATGTTCGGGCTTATCTTGCTGAACACCCAAAACCTGGTAAGCTTCCTGGGCGAAACATACAACCAAATTCCCACGCTGGTATTCATCATGGGCATTGCCAAAGTAATCGATCTGGGTACCGGTGTGAACAGCCTCGTGATCGGCACCTCCAATTTCTGGAAATTCGATTTTTACACCAATGTCGTTTATACCCTGTTCTCGATTCCGCTGAACTTTCTGCTGATCAAATACTTCGGACTGTACGGACTTGCCTTCTCTTACCTGATCTCGCTCACCTGCTACAATACAGTACGGTATATTTTTATCTACAAAAAGTTCGGGTTTCAGCCTTATACCCTCAGCTGCCTGTATGCCGTACTCGTGTCGGCAGCCATTTACCTGCTTGTTTATTTCATACCCCGCCACAGCAATGTGTTCATAGACATTTTTCTGCGGTCGGCCCTATTCACAGGACTGTTCATACCATCCATGTATTGGCTTAAGATAGCGCCCGACCTCAATGAACTTGCAGTAAGCAGGTTTCAGAAGTTTCTTGGGTTCCTCAAAAAAGATTCAACCACCTGATCCGCCGGGTCGCATTCTCTTTGAAGAGCGCCATAAGTACCAGACCCTACCCAGGCAACGCAACAACCCGGGTCCGCATTATTTTTTTTAACAATTTCATTTTTTGAATTTATCTATTATCTTTACGACCTCACAAAGCACCCTGTTGCTTCCACGCAGCTACCGGCGCCCCAAATTCCTATAAACAATCACCCATTCATTTTTCCAAGTGCTGTAATACGGCCAGTTCCTGCTACCGATGACAACAGGAAACCGGGAGATATCTTTATTTAAATATTCTTCCCCAATTCTGCCGCCTAAGGAACTATTGAGCACTCAAAAAGTTTTTAAACAACTATAACCGCTAAACAAATGAAATTCAGATTTTTACTCCTGGCCGTTCTGGCTTGTTCCATTGCCTTTTCTTCCTGCACCAAAGAAGCAGACTCTACCCCCTCCGTTACAGCAGATGCCAACTACCCTGTTGAAGGACTGTGGCTCGGCACTTACTCCGGCAACCAAAACCCTGAACTGGGAAACAGGTTTTACAGCTTTGTAATCTATCCTGACGGAACAATCCTTACCAAAGGAATGGCCGACGGACAATATTATTATTCTTCGGGAACATGGACCTGGCAGTCCTCCGCCAGCAATGTGTTTGTTGCAACGATCACCAACATCACCACTCCCAGGAATGGCCTGCCGGTTACCCAGCGCATCACCGCTACCTGGTCAAAAACAGGTGTGATGACCGATGGTACCTGGGTCGATATCAACAATCCGAACGGAACCGGGCTGAGCGGCAAATTCTCCACCATGCAGCGCGTGAACTGATTTTAGCAGAAAAAGATTTACTTAAATAAGAGGGGGCCTGATAAGATTTTATCAGGCCCCCTCTTATTTAAGTCCGGTATTGAAGACCGTGATTTTTATCAATTGCTACCCATCTTTTTTTTCAGGTTCACCAGCACGTCGTGCAGAGCGGGAGCATTTTTCTTCAGGTAGTATTTTACCCGGTAAGGCTTCATCAGCGGAAGAGAGAATATCTCCTTTTCGTATGGCGCCAGATCCACCCTGTGTGCCGCATCCGCAAACGAATAATAGCGGTGCAGGAAGCTCAGGTGACCGACTACCCACATGGCTACAAAGCGTTTCATATTCTTTTCGATCTCCGGCCAGTCCTCTACCTCCTTCAGTCTCTCCGAAACGTAGGGAATAAAATTGGTGGCAGCAGCTATGAGCTGTTCGTTCTGCCCACGGCCGAAGTTCTGGTCGTGAATGGCCTGATGCCCCAGCGCCCGGTTAATGACGACACATCCCGAATAGGAAGCCATCACGCTTAAAAAAGCGTAGTCGCCCAAAAAAGCGGTATTGTAATCAGGCACCCCACCCTTCTGGATCAGGATATTCCTTTTCACGATGCAGGTAGACCAGAGGTAAGAAGGAAAGATCCGGAAATTGAAGAAACCCTTGAGAAACCCGGATGCGGAAAAGACCTCGACGTCATCCACCGGTTTGAAGGCCAGGAAAGAGTTCGTACCTACTTTCAGGTTATACAGCTTTGCTATATCGGGCTGGGTACAGTACCAGTTCGACCCGCCCAGGAACATGCCGTGCTGAGGGTATTTCTCCTGCAGTCCCATCAGGGTTTCCAGCATATCGGGGTATACAGGATCATCATCTGCGATCATCACAATGTATTCCCCGCTGGATCTTTCCAGGCTCTTGTTGAAGCTTTTTTTCATCCCGAGGTTCTCTGCGTTCGCAAAATACCTGAACCGCGGATCCCGGAAAGATTCCACCACTTCCCTGCCCGACCCTTCGGGGTCATTGTCGGATACCACCACTTCGAAGTTGGAATAGGTTTGTTTCAGCACACTGTCGAGCGTGCTTTTCAGGTATGCTTTTCTTTTGAAAGTGGTAAAGCAAAAGCTAACGAGTGGCTGCACCATGAATTGGAATTATGCGGATGATGTAAAAAGCCGAAGATACGGAGCAGACCTGTTATCTGTGATCCCGAATCTGTTTCTTACATTCATCTGTATCGATATGGATACCACTAACCTGTCAGCTTCTCCAGAAACAAAGCCAGCCCCTCTTTCTTCGCGTCGGTGAGCTGGTAGCTGATGCATTGGGTGTAATACTTTTTCAGGTCAAAGACCGGGTAAGGATTTTTGGCTACCACTTCATCGATGCGGTGAAGGCCGAAGCGGTTGGCTTCCGCAAATTCGGCGATGAAATCTTCTTCGAGCGGTTTGTTGCTGATCCAGGCGGCGAACACGAACGGCAGGCCGGTCAGTTCTTTCCAGGCTTCCCCGAAATCGTAGATGTAGGGTGATATCTTTCTTTGTTCGAGCGCGCGGTCGCCGATGACGACGCCGGCCGTGGTTCCCTTGATATGATCGCGGAAATCTTCGCGGGCGGGTACCAGCTCCGGCGTTATTTTCCAGTGTTCTTTCAGCAGCACTTTTGCCAGCGCCACGGAGCTGCGGCTCTGGTAATCAAGCAGCACCGACTTTATCTGGTCAACCGGCACTTCGCTGAACAGGCCCACGGAAGCAACAGGGCCTTCCGCGCCGATGCAGATGTCGGTGATGATATGTGATTCTTTCAGGTGGGGAATGATGGCGACCGGCACCAGGCCAACGTCGATCTCATCGTGCTGCAGCATGGCAGCGATGCGGGCGGGATAATCATTGATAAGCTCGATCCTGTCTTTCATCATGCCCTGCTCAAATCCGTAGATCAGCGGTTTTGTATTCAAATAGCTTACCGCACCTACTCTGACCTTTTTATGTGTATCCATTGTATATCCTGTCTTGTTCTCAATCCTCCGCCACGGTGTCAATACACCGGTCTGCCGGTTATCTGAACGGTTTAATCTACTACCTTTGCAAAGATACGCCGCCATTCAATACATCAACGTTCTACCCATTTTACCATGGAACTCACCTCGCTCACCGCGATCTCACCGATCGACGGCCGCTACCGCAAACAGGTTCACTATCTGCAGGACTATTTCTCCGAATATGCCCTCATGAAATACCGGGTACTGGTGGAGATCGAGTACTTTCTTTTTCTGGCGGGGAAGAACTTCTTTGATCTGTCGGCGAAATCAAGGAAAGGGCTGAAAGAAGTGACCGAACAGTTCTCGTTAAAGGATGCGCAGCAGATCAAAGACATTGAAAAGACCACCAACCATGATGTAAAGGCAGTTGAATACTTTCTCAAAACAAAGCTCAATGAAACCGGCGCGGAAGACGTGCATGAATGGATGCATTTCGCGCTGACCTCGCAGGACATCAACAACACTTCCATTCCGCTGGCCTGGAAGCACGCCATCGAATTCGAATACCTCCCTTCCATCCTCAACCTCAACCAGCAACTCAAGATCATCGCACAGCAATGGAAGAACGTTCCCATGCTGGCCCGCACGCACGGACAGCCGGCAAGCCCCACCCGCCTGGGCAAGGAGATCATGGTGTTTGTGGAGAGGATCCGCAACCAGATCGAACAGTTCATCCAGATCCCGTTCACCGCAAAGTTCGGGGGCGCCACCGGCAACTTCAACGCGCACCACGTGGCCTTTCCGCATAAGGACTGGATCGTACTGGCCAACGAGTTTGTGGAAGGCATGGGCATGCAGCGCCAGCAGTTCACCACGCAGATCGAACACTACGATAACCTCGGCGCCCATTTCGACGCCATGAAAAGGATCAACAGCATCCTCACCGATTTCTGCCGCGACGTGTGGCAATATGTATCGATGGATTATTTTTCGCAGAAGGTAAAGGAAGGTGAAGTTGGCTCTTCCGCCATGCCGCACAAGGTGAACCCGATCGATTTTGAAAATGCGGAAGGCAACCTCGGCGTGGCCAACGCCCTGTTTGAATTTATGTCGGCCAAGCTCCCCGTGTCGCGCCTGCAGCGTGATCTGACCGATTCCACCGTACTGCGCAATATCGGTGTTCCGTTCGCGCATACCATCATTGCCGTAAAATCGATTGAGAAAGGATTGTCGAAGCTGGTGCTCAACGAGTCGCAGCTCGAAGAAGACCTGGAGAAGAACTGGGCGGTGGTGGCCGAAGCGATCCAGACTATCTTACGAAGAGAGAACTATCCCAAGCCCTACGAAGCCCTCAAAGAGCTGACCCGCGGCAAAGGCAGGATCAACCAGGAGTCGCTCCATCACTTCATCGACACACTGCAGGTACCCCTCACCGTGAAAGACGAATTAAAAAAAGTAACGCCGCACAATTATACGGGCATATCGGTGGATTACTGATCCGGTCTAACCCTTTTTCCGCCACCACAACATCTCTCCCTTTTTATCGAATTGTTCGAAGCCGTTTTTTTGGACGATGCGGATGGAGGCGGGATTGTGTTCGGAGGTTTCGGCCAGTACGGCGTGGATGGATGGGTGCAGGGTGGCCCAGCCCACGAGGCCTTCCACGGCTTCGGTCATATAGCCTTTTCCTTCTTCGCCGGGCATGGTGCCGTAGCCGATCTCGACCTCGCCGTGCGCGTCGGGCGGACCCTTGAAACCCAGTTCGGCCACGATGCGTTGCGCCGCTTTTTCAATTACAAGCCAGAAAGTATGGAACAGGCAGCTGTCGCCAGTTGCAGACTGCAATGCGGGCAGGGTCTTGGTTTCAACCCATTCCCTTACTTCTGCCTTCACCGTGCGACCTGTAATTACCAGTCCTTTTTCTGTCTCGTACCGGTTACCGCCCTGCATATAAAGCGCAAGATCATCCTGATCGAGCGGCGTGAGCATGAGGCGGTCTGTGGCAACGATCATGTAACAGCTTTACTTGTGGATCTCCGAGGTGAAATGAAATTCGATGTCGGGATTGTTGATGCGCTCGGTATTCAGGAACCATTCACTTTGTGCCAGGTACACCACGTGCCCGTCCTTGTCTTCTGCGATGTTCGCCTGTTTGAACCGTGTGAACTCCAGCAGCTTTTTGGGATCGTTGCTGGTGATCCAGCAGGCTTTGTAGAACGGAAGAGAGTTCAGCTGCACCGAGGCGCCGTACTCCTGCAGGAGGCGGTACTGGATCACTTCAAACTGAAGCTCTCCTACGCAGCCGATGATCTTTTTGTTGCCCCCGAACTGGGTGAACAGCTGCGCCACGCCTTCGTCGGTCAGTTGCAGCAAGCCTTTCTCCAGCTGCTTGGTCTTCATTGGGTCCCTGTTCACCACTTCCTTGAAAATTTCGGGAGAAAAAGAAGGGATGCCGGTAAAATAGAAATCCTCGCCTTCGGTGAGCGTATCGCCGATCTTAAAGTTGCCGGTATCAAAGAGGCCGATCACGTCGCCGGGATAAGCTTCTTCGATCACGTCTTTGTCGCGGGCCAGAAAAGTGTAGGGATTGCTGAAACGCACTTCCTTGTCGAGCCGCACATGGTGAAAGTATTTGTTGCGCTCGAACCGGCCCGAGCATACCCGCAGGAACGCAATGCGGTCGCGGTGCTTGGGGTCGAGGTTGGCATGGATCTTAAAGATAAAGCCGCTGAACTTGTCCTGGTTCACATCGAGCGTACGGATGGAGGTGTCGCGGCTCTGCGGGGCGGGCGCGATGCGCACGAAGGTGTCGAGCATTTCGCGGACGCCGAAATTGTTGACGGCGCTGCCGAAAAACACGGGCGCCACCCTGGCCGACAGGTAGTCTTCGTTGTTCAGCTCGCCGTATACGCCGTCTACCAGCTCCACGTCTTCGCGGAGGGTGTCGGCATCGCGGGTGCCCAGCTTTTCATCGAGCAGCTGGCTGTCGAGTTCGCTGATCTTTACCACGTCTTCGTCGGAGGCCTTGGTGTTGGCTGTGAAGAGCACCAGGCTTTTATCGGAAAGATTGTACACCCCTTTGAACTCCTTGCCGCTGTTGATGGGCCAGGTCATGGGATGCAGCTGTATCTTGAGTTCTTTTTCGATCTCTTCGAGCAGGTCGAAGCGGTTCTTGCCGTCGCGGTCCATCTTGTTGATGAACACGATCACGGGCGTGTCGCGCATGCGGCACACTTCCATGAGGCGGCGGGTCTGTTCTTCCACCCCGTTCACGCTGTCGATCACGAGAATAACGCTGTCTACGGCGGTGAGGGTGCGGTAGGTATCTTCCGCAAAGTCTTTGTGACCGGGCGTGTCGAGGAGGTTGATGAGATGGTCTTCGTAGGCAAAGCTCATCACGGAGGTGGCGACCGAGATACCGCGCTGGCGCTCGATCTCCATAAAGTCGCTCGTAGCATGTTTCTTGATCTTGTTGCTTTTTACCGCGCCGGCCGTCTGGATGGCACCCCCGAACAGGAGAAGCTTTTCGGTGAGGGTTGTTTTGCCGGCATCGGGGTGGGAGATAATGGCAAACGTCTTGCGTTTGTTGATTTCGTTTGTATACTTCATAATTGGGCGCCGCAAAGGTAGGAAAAGAGGGGCACACCTGCCAGCCCCATAGAGACGTTGTGCGCGGCGTCTTTTTTGCACAGGCCCGCTCTGATTCGGAGACGCATGGCATCGCGTCTCCAGGGGACAGAACCGCCAGAGATCGTCTCTTCAGCATAGTTGCGGGCACCCTTACACATCCGCTACCCGGAACGGTTTTACCTCCACGGTGTTCCACACCTTGCCGGTGATATACGGTTCGGTGCGCAGCCACTCCTGCAGTTCCGCTTCCGTCTCGAACTGTACGATCATCATGGAGCCGGTCATGCGGCCCGTTTCGTCGAGAATGGCGCCGCCGATGATGAAATTGTTGGAAGCCCTGAGTTTTGCCGCCCCTTCCAGGTGCAGCGGGCGCACTTCCATGCGGCGGTCAGGCGAATAAGGATCCGAGGCATCGTCATAAGCGGTTGCAATGTATTGGAGCATGCGGTAAGTTTAAAAAAGGGAGAGTGTCCAGGTACGGTCGAAAGAGGCTTTGCCTTCCAGGCGGTGGATGCCTTCCTTGGCAGGCAGCTGCTGGGTGGTATCCACAGAATCGGCAATGCCGCACCAAGGTTCAATACACACAAAATCAGCTCCCGGCGCGGCCCAGATACCCAGGTAAGGAAACCCGTTGAAATCCATTTCCAGTCCGTGCACCGTCTGGTGCGACCGCAATGCCACCTTGTCGGATTCAAGGTGTTTGAGCACCAGCGCATCCTTGCTGAAAAGCTCTTTTGTGAGCGGCAGTTTCGTAGTCTGTTGCAGGAGAGGCACCGGCGCATTTTCGATCAGGCCATCCGGCGAGATCGGCCAGCGGCTGGCCTGCTCCGGTTCACTGAATTCAAGATAATACTGATCATACGTGGTGCCCTCTTCCAGCGGCACCTTGAAGGCCGGATGACCGCCCACGGAAAAATACATGTCCTCATCGCCCGTATTGGTAACGGTATAGGTCACACTAAGCCCGTTCCGGTGAAGGGCGTACCTGATCGCAAATTCAAAATAAAACGGGTATTGCTCCAAGGTCTTTTCGTCGCTTACGAGCCTGAACGTGATGGCATCCTGCGACTGCTCCGATTCCGTGAAGGCACGGTCGCGCGCAAAGCCGTGGCGGCCGAGCTCGTAGGGAATATCTTTATAGAAATATTTGTTTTCCTTCAGCGCACCGACGATGGGAAAAAGCACCGGCGACTTTTTGGCCCAGAACGCAGGATCGCCGCTCCACATATATTCGAGGCCGTATTCTTTATGAAAAATGCTGCTCAGCTCAGCTCCTTTCGAATTGATGGTGACCGTTAGAAAGTCGTTGTAGATCGTTTGCATGGGAATAAATTGGATGATACAAAATGAAGGTATTGCATCTGTTTCTGCAATCCCGTATCCTGGATAAAAATAACTATATTGCAAAAAAACCGGCCTATCCCGATACAAATAAACATACTGCAGTTCCTCGACCAGAACCTCGATTTTCTGGATCATCCCGGGTCGGGTACTTCTGTTATCTAACCAGTACTTGCCACGTCATTATCTCTTTTTTCTAATCCTTTTTCATACCATCCGTATGCAAACTACAGGAGCCTTTTCGGCTGCAACACAGCATTATATAAATCTCGAACATGAGCACGGCGCACACAATTACCATCCCCTGCCGGTAGTGCTTAACCGCGGAAGCGGCGTATTTGTGTGGGATGTGGACAATAAACGGTATTTCGATTTCCTGAGCGGCTACTCAGCCGTGAACCAGGGCCACTGCCATCCGAAGATCATCGACGCCCTGCTCGAGCAGGCACAGAAACTGACGCTCACTTCCCGCGCTTTTCACAACGACGTGCTGGGCGAGTACGAACAGTTCATCACGGAATATTTCGGGTACGACAAGGTGCTGCCCATGAACACCGGCGTGGAAGGCGGCGAAACCGCCATCAAGCTGGCCCGCCGCTGGGGCTACGATAAAAAGATGATCCCCGAGCACAGCGCCCGGATCGTCTTCGCCGAACACAATTTCTGGGGCAGAACACTGGCCGCCATCTCTTCTTCTTCAGACCCTTCCAGCTACAAAGGCTTCGGCCCGTATATTCCCGGGTTCGACCTGGTACCCTACAACAACCTGGCTGCCCTGGAAAAGGCTTTCCAGGATGAACAGGTGGCCGCTTTCATGCTGGAACCCATCCAGGGCGAAGCGGGCGTGGTGATCCCCGACAAAGGATATTTGCAGGGCGTCCGCGAATTGTGTACGGAATACAATGTGCTGATGATCGCCGACGAGATACAGACGGGTCTTGCCCGCACCGGCCGTATGCTGGCCTGCGACCATGAGGGCGTACGGCCGGATATCCTCATCCTCGGCAAGGCACTCAGCGGCGGCACCCTGCCGGTAAGCGCCGTGCTGTGCGACGACGATATCATGCTCAACATAAAAGCAGGCGAACACGGCAGTACCTACGGCGGCAATCCGCTTGCCTGCCGGGTGGCCATCGCTGCGCTGCAGGTGCTGAAAGACGAGGACATGGCCGGCAATGCAGAGGCGATGGGCCAGCTGCTCCGCAACGAGCTTACGGCACTCGGTTCTCCCTACCTTGCACAGGTACGTGGGAAAGGACTGCTGAATGCGATCGTGATCCGCCACAAACATCCGGATGCAGCCTGGGAACTCTGTCTGCGCCTGAAAGACAACGGCCTGCTGGCCAAACCGACCCATGGCGACAAGATCCGGCTGGCGCCGCCGCTGCTGATCACGAAAGATCAAATTCTCGAATCGGTCGACATCATCCGCAAAAGCCTTTCCGTGCTGGATGCCTAAATACCCATCATTATTTTGAGCACTGAACCTCATATAGAACATCATCAAGAAAGTTCCCATGTTCTCCGCGACATCGTCATCGGCATGTCCGACGGGCTCACCGTTCCCTTTGCCCTCGCCGCCGGATTGAGCGGCGCGGTACAGTCCACCGGTCTGATCATCGTCGCCGGACTGGCAGAGATCGCGGCCGGCTCCATTGCGATGGGACTGGGTGGTTACCTGGCCGGCAAAACGGAAATGGACCACTATAACAGCGAACTACGGCGGGAATATGAAGAGGTGGAAAGACTGCCGGACCGCGAGCGGGAAGAGGTAAAGGACTTTTTTGCCAACCTCGGCCTCAGCGAAGAAGTACAGGAGCAGGCCGTGGCGGAAATGACGAAAGACAAGGAAACCTGGGTGGATTTCATGATGAAATACGAGCTGGGTCTCGACAAACCCGATCCTGCCCGTGCCCGCAAAAGCGCCCTCAACATCGGCGTCTCCTACATCGTCGGCGGCATCATTCCCCTGAGCCCCTATTTCTTCACGCACGACGGCCTCACCGGTCTGAAGATTTCCGCCGTTGTCACCCTCATCACCCTCTTTATCTTCGGTTACTTCAAAAGCCGCCTCACCGGCGTCAATCCCTGGGAGGGTGCCCTCCGCGTCATGTTGATAGGCGCCGTAGCCGCCGCCTGCGCGTTTGGCATCGCACGGATGATTGTCTGACAGGCAGGTTCATTTTTTTAGGCCTGAAGAACCCCCTACCTCAGAGTGGAGACGGGTTAAAGCCGTACCCACAGCGATTATTGGCCCTTGCACCTTCACCACCTTAGTCACCAGCACCTCTAAAACCTTTGTCACCAGCACCCACAACACCCTTTGTCACCATCCTCCTCAACAATCTTGACATCCTCGCCAGGCGCAAACACGCCCATGCACTCCCAACCTCTTGCTGCGCCTGAGCAGGGATCTAAGCCGGGAATCGCTGCCTTTTGTCTGAACCAGCATTCGCCTGGTTAACCATTCGCCTGATAAGCGATGACCAATTGCAAACTTGCTTCCCCGCCAGGCATGCCACGGAATTGCTGAGGGTACGAACATATCAACCCACCCGCGGCACGCCGTCGCTCACAGAGGGCGCAGTTCGCTCAACAGATGAGGCTGGAAGATCAGAATCCTCCAATCCCTTAATCCTGGTTCAGATAAAAATACAGCGACTCAGCAACTATTCCTCCCCGGAAGGGACAGGCTCTGTAGGATCATTCGATCCTGGTTCAGCCTTATTCAACTTTCCCTGTGGGAACAACGAGGCGGCGAGCATGAGGATGGAAGCGGCCAGCATGAGGTAGAGGCCGGGGCGTTTGTCGGGACAATCGCCTTCGCGGCAGGTTGAAAGAACCACATAATTGCGGACAGCCCAGGCGAGATTCAGGGCACAGAAAAACAGGTTGGCGCGCTTGGCGCCGGTATATGGAAGCAAAAATAAAATGAAAGCTATCACGCCCAGGGTAAGGCTCATCAACGCCGGCTTGCCGAAATTGGTGCCGGCGGCACGTAAACCTGTTACAGTAATTTCTTTAGACTCAATGTATACCCATGGCTGGTACGACACCACCACCAGCATCACAAACGCAGCGATCCCTATCCAATTACTGTATTTCATATCACTTTCCGGTTGGAATGGCTGCAAACATACGCAGATATTAAATCAGATCAGTTGAACGCAAGATCCACCCGTCTGTCGAGCGGATTGGGCTTGCCGGTTCTGCCGGACTCCGAAATCGAAGGCTCTTCTTCCGCGATCCTGGCTTCTGCAATCTTGTAACGGCCTGTGAGAATTGATTTCACGTATGCTGTCCGTTTGCGGGCAATCGATTCATTGATAGCGGCATTGCCCACCGGGTCTGTAAAGGCTTTCAATTGCAGGTTTGCGTCCGGGTTCTTTGTAGCTACCTGCGCAAATGAGCTTAGCTTGCGAACCTGGTCGGCCGACAAAACTGACGATCCCGAATTAAAATAAACACTCACAATGGGAAAACTTTTTACATCGAACTTCTGCGTGGTAACCACTTGTTTTACCGGGGTTGCCGACCGTGTGTTCTTCATGCTGTCGAGCTGGCCACGCAAAGTTTCAAGGTCGGAGCGCAGCAGCTGCAGTGCAGCAGTGTCCTGAACAAACACCGGTTTTGCAGTGGAATCAATTGTTACAGGTGTTGTCACCGGCTGCCGCACCGTGATGTCTGCCGGTACGGTGACCGGTGCGCCCATGAGCGGGGAATAATATCCGGCGCCCGGCTGATTACCTCCGTATTGCGCACCGCTATACATTTCGCCTCTCAATCGGCTGATCTCAGAACGCAGCGCCTGCAGTTCTTCATAATCCCCGTTGTTAGATCCGGAACGGCTGCGGGTATTGTCAAGCAGGATGGTAGGCGACGGTGTCTGTATCAAAAGGTTGTCGCGGCGTTGCCTGTTCCTGTTCGAGTTCAGGTCGTCATACTGATCCGAGAGGTCGCGGTTCCTTCTTTGCAGGTCGTCTATCTGGTGGTTGTTGCGCTCGGCCAGCTGCTGAAAATTTCGTTGCTGCGACTGCAGCCTGTCGAGTTCCGCCTGGTCGGCTTCGTCTCTCTCTTTTGTTTTTTGGGGAGCAACGACCCGCTGGAACCACAGCGTATTTTTTCTTCTGTCTTCGCTTTCCTTTTCCAAAGCAGCCGCACGCTGGTTGTAATAAGCAACCGAATCATTTGAGTTCTGCTGCTGGCGTTTAAAGTAAGAAACGGAATCATTGCTCACGCGCAGTTGCTGCTCGAGCTGGCCGATGTTGCGGTTCAGCGCTTCACTGTCTGCGGCTCGGTTGTAAGCGATGCGTCTGTTGGCTTCACTCCTTATCTGATCGTAAGCGCTTGTATCTGCCTGGCCTTGTATGTTCATCTTCTGCTCCAGCTCCCGCATTCTTCGCTGCAGTGAGTCGATCCTGCGCTGATCCTGCCGGCTGATGACCGTATCCTTTTTCGCTGTCTGCTGACGGGGCTGCGGCGCGGCTTTCAGCTGCTGCTCGTACGCTGCCAGTCTTTTATTCATGGAATCCACATTCTTCCGGTAAGCCGCATCGGATTTATAACGCTTGTCCTGCTTCATTTTCTGCACCTCCAGTTCAGCCCGGCTTACCTGGGCCGCCGCACTCATGGTGTCGGCAGCCCTGTAAGGTGTAAAAACAGTGTCGGATACGATCACCGGCTGATTGCGTGGTTGTACATTACCGGTGGTATTGAGTGTTGCCGCGCTGTTGCCCCGTAACAATTCGGGGTGGCTTTGCTGTAATTTCTGCATTTCACTGCGCACACTGTCTGTCTGCAGCTGGTAGATACGCAGCTGCAGGTTGTCTTCCCGGCTGATGGTGCGCTGCGAGCTGATCCTGTTTTGCAGCGCCTTCAGGGAATCTGCCTGGTAGCGGAGCTGCTGGTAATGCGGACTAACCTGCTGATCCTGCAGCATTCCCTTGATCTCTTTCAGCTCGGTACGAATTGATTGGAGCTCTGTCTTCACGGAATCATCCGGAGCAGCAGCTTTGCGAACCCTGACCGAATCTGCCGCGCGCGACAGCGAATCATTCCTTCTCGACAGCACCGCCAGGGAATCATTCTTCCGGTTCAGCAGCGAATCACGCAACATCGCCTGGCTTCTCCGTATGGAATCTGCTTTGTCTGATGGCGGCGTGTAAGGCATGCTGAGGCCATATACCGCGGGTGCTGTAAAGGCCCTTTCTTTATTCTTTTTTCCCAGGCCGATGCTCAGCATCACCCGGTTGTTGATATAAAAATCATTGGTGCCGTTGTTGTCTCCACGCTGCAGGGAGACCGGGTTTACCACGTTGTAGCCGGGCCGGGCAGCATATTCCTGGGCCGGACTTCCATAAGAACTTTTGTAGGTGCCGCTTACATCATCCAGGTAATCGCTCGCCGAGTATTTTATATCCGACTGTACCGACAGGGTGATCTTGTTGCTGAAGCGGAAATTGAGGCCAAGACCAAGATCGACATATGGAACCACGTTGGGATATCGGTTGTCCGTTTCCGTTTTCAGGTCGCGAAGGTTGGACTCATAGTTTCCATCGGAGATATTGCCCGGCAGGCGGTAATTGTAAGGCTGATTGTTTTCATCGTACAGGTCGCCCATCACTTTGAAACGGGAAACGCCCGCGCCCAAAAAGAATGAGGGTGAAAAGAAAGCGTTCTCCGGCAGGAACTTTCCGTTGTTGGTGCGGAAGGTAAACGCCAGGCCCACATCCTGCAGGGAAGTTCTGAAATTGAGCGAGCGGGCATAGCGCACATTGGCGGTATCGAATGAACCGCTTTTGTTGCGGTAACGGTCGCTGCCGGCAAACGACATGGTGTTGGCCTGTATCATAAAGCCCAGCGTAGGTGTGATGCTCTTGTGGATCATCACACTCAGCGACGGCTTGTCGATATAATATTTGTTATAGTCGGCGAACCTGTACAGCTTACCGATGTCTTTAAATCCATGGATGCGGTAGTTGCTCACATCTCCCGAGTAGTTGGTATAGCCCACGCCAAAGCCAATCTGCCAGGGGCTCAGCGAGCTGGTCTGTGCCCCTGCCTCCTGCTGCAAACCCGGCACAAACTGACCCAGCAGCATCAGGAAAGAAAGTGTAATACTGTATTTCATACAAATCTGTTATGGTAAGGTAGCAACTATTTTTTGTTGAGTCCGAGCCAGAGGTTGAACTGGGCGTTGAAGCCGATGAAAGGTTTCAGCTGCACGTTCTCCGTCTTGAAATTAGAGAGGTTTTGTTTCTCCGTGGAAGTGGATACCAGTCCGGCGTTGAAGTTGATGAAGTCGTAGATGCGGTATCCGAGCCCGGCGAAAAAGGGCCGGTTGATGAGGGGGCCGGTGATCGTCTGATCCTGTGCGTTCTTGAAGTTCTTGAGGAACAATCCGAGAATAAAGCTGGTTCTGCCGTAGTGTGTTTCATTGCCCCTGCCGATCGGAAAAGACAACCCCGCGTAAGGCTGCGAATCGTATTCCAGGTTGTCGATCTTGCCTCCGAGATATACACCGCCATACCCTACAAATAAAGGCAGCACGGTTTGTCCGCGTTCTGTTTCCCGGTTGCCGATGGCAAACATATCGTATTGTTTTACGAAGTCGAGGCTGAGGTAGTTATCTACTTCGGTGAAAACGGCGCGCTGCAGTTCCTCGTTCACCTGTTTTACATAAAGGGCTTTTACGCCGTCGTTATCAAGCGCCGTGTCGACGCGTTGCTTGTATACATTGTAGTTGGCATCCGACAGTTTCAGCTTCTGTATCTGCTGCAGTTTCATCGTCACGATGTCGGAGAACCCTTCGAACGAACGCTGCTGTATGTTCTGATAATAAACAAGATTCCGTTTTACGATCGAGTTGAGGTCCTGCACGATCTGGCCGGAACTTTTCGATACGTTGAACCCTTTGCCGCTGGCTTCAATGGAAGCATCGAGGTAGTTGGAGAGGTTGCGGTGAAGGATCTCTTTCAGCGCAACTTTTTCAGAATCGCTGAGCACGGCATACATCTTCACATCGAAGCCGTATTTGCTGCCGCTTTTCAGGCGCACATCCACCGGTATTTCAGCCATATCGCCGGTGAAGCGGGCAGGCCTGGTCCAAAGGGTCTGTTCAATAACGTCGGAAGGATGGTTTCCTTTAAATACGTTGATCCGGATGATGCCGATGTCGCCGCCCACCGGAACCTGGATATCGAACGGGGTCTGAGCGGGCAGGGGATTTCCCTGGTTGATCTTTCTTTTCTGCGGTTCCAGCAGCACCATTTTGTTCTGCGCTTCCAGGTAATGGGAAAAAAGAAGCATGGAAAGGGCAAGCAGCAGGCTGTTTTTCATAATAATTATATGATTTGCCAACCTGTTTCCCAATTTGGTGCCATACAGGCTGTTGCCGGGCGGGTGAAGGGATTATGGGTATCGTGTTCCGGGCTGATCTGCAGTACGGGAATCGATACGAAGCCCAACGGGTGCAACGCTTGTGCGTTTTATGCACAAGGGGGTACAGGGCAAAAAAAGGGCAGCAGAAGGTTTCTGCGCCCTGGAGGAAATATAAAAATTTTATAATGCATTGGCCTGTGCCAAAGCCGTTTGGGGATATTTTTTCTCTATTTTACGCCGTTCTTATCTACTGCCAGCACCGTACGGGCGCCCAGGTCGCGCGCCACCCGCATTACATTTACGATGCTTTCCACAGGCACTTTCTTGTCGGCGTTCACCACCACGGTAGGCAATTCTTTCTCTTTTGCCAGCACCGGCTGCAGTTTTGCCTTCAGTTCCTCCAGTGTTGATTTGGTGGTGCCAACGTAGAACTGGCCTGCCGCGTCGATAGACACCACGATGGTTTGTTTCGCTTTGGTATCACTTTTCGACTTGGGTTGCGAAAGCTTGATCACATTTGGGTTTGCCAGCGTGGATACGATCAGGAAAAAGAACAACAGGATGAACAGGATGTCGTTCAAAGCCCCTGCGTGCAGTTCGGGATGTGATTTTAGATTTGACCTGAGGTTCATAATTTATAGTTCCTGTTTGTCTGACTACCGGGTGGGCTCCTGCAGGATGTCGATGAATTCTGCGCTGGCCACTTCCATTTTGTTGACGGTTTTCGAGATCTGGCTGTTGAGAAAATTATAGGCCACATAGCCGAGCAAACCGATGATGAGCCCGGTGGCGGAAGTGATCATCTTTGTATAGATACCTCCTGCAATGGCGGCCGGCGTAAACTCGCCGGTGGCGTTGATGTTGTAAAACAGTTGCAGCATCCCGAAGATGGTTCCCAGAAATCCGAACATGGGAGCGATGCCATACACCAGCGAGAGCGCCGAGAGGTTGCGTTCCATTTTATATACTTCGAGCCGGCCCACATTCTCCATGCTTTTTTCGATGGCATCGATCGGTTTGCCTATGCGCTGCAGCCCTTTGTCGATGATCTTGGCCACTGAATTATTCGTATTGCGTGCGAGCGAGCGGGCCGCCGTAATGTTCCCGGAGACCACGTTGTCGCGGATGATGTTCATGAAATTGTTGTCGACCGCGCTGGCATTCTTGATGGCGATCCACCTTTCAAAAAAGAAAAAGATGGCCACTACCAGCAGCAGCCCCAGCGGGATCATCAGCACGCCGCCATTGTACAGCAGGTCGAAGATGTTCATATGGGCGGTCTCGCCGATGGAGGTGCTTGCACCAGCGGCAGTGCTGTCTGCCAGCCGCTTTGCGGTATCCGTGATCTGAAGAAAGAATAAATGCATTAATAAAAGGATCAGTCAGTTAATAATAGAACGCAGACGGGTAAACCGTACCCGTAAACGTGAAAATAGGAGGTATTATTTTTTGTTTGAAGCTTTCCCTTTTCAATTAACATTTTCTAAAGAAAGGAGCTTACACCTGAACCTTTACGACCTGTTCACCGGCGCACTTTCCCGTACATTGCCGTTGCTGTCGGTGCCGCCTTGCATGTGCATCATGCCCATGATCTGCTTCATGGTACGCTGCATGCCGTCGCTGCTGCCATCGAGGAAGATGATATTTCCCTGCCCGGCTTCCGCAAAGTTCTTGATGGCTTCCGTCCACATGCTGAACAGGATCACATTGGTATCGAGGTTGGCCTGTTTCATCTGCTCGGCGGCCTGGCTCATACCTTTGGCTACTTCTTCGCGGAAGAGCGCCACGCCCTGTCCACGTAACATGGCCGCTTCACGTTCCGCCGTGGCGGCGATCTTGATGGCGTTGCCTTCTGCTTCGGCCGATTTTGTTTTGGTGATCAGCAGCGCCTGGCCTTCGTTTTCAGCGGCGGCTTTCAGGTTGTTGCTGGCCACTACCCGGCTCATACTGTCGAGGATCACTTTGTCGAATGTGATGTCGTTGATCTGGAGGTCGAGCAGGTGGTAGCCCCATTCTTCGAGCAGGTGGTCGATCTGCCCTTTCACATATTCCACGATCTCTTTGCGCAGGGCCAGGATCTCCGCCTGTTTTTTCGTTGCTACAAACGACCGGATGGTACCTTCGATCGTTCTTGTGAGGGCCTGCATCAGGTCGCGCTCGGTGATGAATTTGAAAGCCACTTTCTTTATGGTCTCTTCGTCGGCGTTCTGTACCGCATAGAGAAGCATGTTCTTGAAATAAACATTGGCCTGGTCAAAAGTGACCGCCTGAAATTCCATTTCCACCGAGCGGTTCTGTATGCTGACCCTTTTGTAGATCTGTTCGAGTATAGGGATCTTGAAGTTGAGTCCGGGCCGCAGGATACGCTGGTATTTGCCGAACATGGTCACCACCGCGATGGTTCCCTGGTTTACGGTAACCAGCCCGCTGAACACGATGATGAGCAATAATATAAGCCACCAGTAACTGAGTAAGGAGGGCATGTTGTAGAATTTGGGACTGAAGGTAGGGGTTTTAACTGGTAGAGACGATATGCCAGGCGTCTCCACGGAGATCGCGCTGGCATGCCTTTCGGGAAATCCGGATTTTATGTTGCAGAGAAACTATCCCTCGCGTCTCTCCGCGCTTCTTCTCACTCATGCGTATAAAGGTACACTTCCACGCGCCGGTTCTTTTGCCGGCCCTGCGGCGTAGCATTGGTGGCGCGGGGGCGCAGGTAGGCATAGGAATGCACCTGGATGCGAGCTTCCGGCGTATGTGCTTTTTGCTGCACGTAGGTGGCAACATTTGTCGCCCTGTTGGCCGCCAGCTGCCGGTTGTAAGCAAAAGTTCCCACACTGTCGGTATGCCCTTCAAACACCAGCGAATCGATGCGCTTCATGGAGATGGCCCGGCTGAAACTGTCGAGCACCAGCAGGCCCTGCTGATCGAGGTCGGCGCTGGCAATGGCAAACAACACATCCGGAATGATCAGCGTATCTATCCTGTTCAGCACGGTGGCCGGAGGCAGCGGCACGAACTGGGGCGCTTTTCTCGACGCATAGATCTTTCTGTCGAGCAGACCATGCCGCTCATTTTCGCCATACAGCACTTGTTTGACACTGTCGGCACCGCTGCAAAGCTTTTCATTCGGATCGAGCGGGGTAATGCTCAGCTGATCCATATACACGTAGTAGTCGAGCTTGCGGTCGGGTATGTTGGCGAAGCGGTATTCATTCCGTTTGAACCCGCCGAGCGTAAAGAAGATCTCATCGCCGGTAGCGGTATATATAAGCGTATGCCTGGCCCAGAAGGTGGTGTAGCTGTTCCGGTGGGCCATGCTATCACGTATCCAAACCGATGGGGTAACGGCACGGTAAGGCCTTGTATCGGATAAGAAATCGGTGGAGGAAAAATAGATGCCGAGACTGTCGGCGTTGTGCCACGAACGCGTATAAAATTTGATCTGGTATTGTTTTCCTTTTCTCAGGGCGCATAGCAGGCGGCTTCTTACAAAAGTGCGGGCGCCGGCCCTGTTCTGATTGCCGATGATAAGGCCGAGGAAATGCGTGCCGCTGTATGCATAGGACGGTTCGTAAACAAAATAATCGGACACCAGTGAAGAGCAGATCCATGCTTCCGGGGCGCAGTTCTGATGGTATTCCGTACAGATATTCTCTTCTTCGAAATCGCCGTTTGCCAGCAGGTTCTGGGCCTGCGCTCCCTGTAACAGGCATAGCAGCACTCCTATACAGCCGATCAGCTTTTTTCTTCCCATATCATCGTTAAGTGAACAAGCGTCTCCACGGCTTTTTTCATGTCTTCCACCCCGATCCACTCCAGCCTGGAATGGATGGCCTGCATGCCGGTAAACAGGTTCGGACAGGGCAGTCCCAAATAACTAAGCCGGCTGCCATCGGTGCCTCCACGGATGCTCAGTTTTTTCACGGGAATGCCTGTTCGCCTGATCGCCTCTTCGGCATAGGCCGTTACAAACGGATATCGATCGAGCACCACTTTCATGTTGCGGTACTGTTCATGCACATGAAATTCGAGCCGGGCAGGCGGATGTTTGCCGATAACTTCTTCAGCGAGGTTCTTCAGGAATTCTTCGTTTTCCCGCAGCCCCGGCTCATCGAACGAGCGGATGATAAAGTCCACGGTGGCGCGCTCGGCAATGCCTTCCATGCGCACGGGATGCACAAAGCCTTCGCGCCCATCGGTGGTTTCGGGCGACAGCCGGCCTGCAGGCAGCTCCTGCAGTATCTCGCCTGCGATCTTCAGGGCATTTACGAGTTTGTTCTTTGCATACCCCGGGTGGGCGATCACGCCATGGATCACCAGGCTCACCGCGTCGGCGCTGAACGTTTCATCTTCCAGGCTGCCGCCATCGCCTCCATCGAGGGTATAGGCGAAATCGGCGCCCAGCTTTTTCAGGTCCAGCTTGGCCGTTCCCTTGCCGATCTCTTCGTCGGGCGTGAACAGCACCCTGATCTCCCCGTGTCTGATCTCCGGGTGAGTGACCAGGTAATTCACCATGTCCATAATAATTGCTACGCCGGCCTTATCGTCTGCCCCCAGCAGCGTTGTGCCGCTGGCGGTGATGATGTCTTTGCCGATGTGCTCCCGGAGATACGGATACTCGCTCATGCGGAGCACCTGCGATGGGTCGTCGGGCAGGATGATATCGTTGCCATCATACCAGGTATGCAGCAGCGGTTTTACACCCGTGCCGCTGCAGTCGGGCGCAGTATCCACATGGCTGCAGAAACAGATCACCGGCGCTTTTTTACCGGTATTGGAAGGCAGCGTGGCATACACATATCCGTAGGGGTCCATATGCGCGTTCAACACGCCCGCCCGCAACAGCTCCTGCACCAGGATGGCAGAGAGGTTCAGCTGCTTTTCGGTAGACGGATACGTAGCCGACAGCGGGTTCGACTGCGTATCTATCTGCACGTATCGCATGAATCTTTCGGTAACGGTATACTGGTAATGGTTGAACATGACGGCTTGTTTGGCATGGAGACGCAGAGCATCTCCATCAGCGGATCCAAATGTAAATGTATAAATCCTGATACGTTTTGTGCAGTGGTTTATTTTGCATTTCATTATGGAACGGCAGGGTGTTCCACAATGCAGACCGCGCCCATGCAACGAATTGTATGGGCGCGGTCTGCAGATATAGCAGGCGTTTCTGGAAAGGTTATTTCCCGAACGCCGATTTAAGTTTTTTAACGGCCAGCGCCTGGGCTTCCCTGGCCTGCGGAACAACTGCGGCCATTCCGAAAAACTCATGGGTAACGCCATCGTACAGCTGGTAATCGGTGTCTACTTTCGCATCCTTGAATTTGTCGCTGAGCAGCTTTCCTTCAGTCTGCAACGGATCGATCTCGGCACCGATGATCAGCGTTGGCGGCATGCCTGCGAGATTTGCCTTTACCAGGCTGATACGCGGATCGGCAGCCTGTGCCGGAGAAGACAGTGCGTTCTTTACAAACCAGGCCATCATCGGTTTGTTCAGCGGTTTGGCAGCGGCATATTTTACATAGCTTTCGCTGTTCATGTCATTGTTGGCCACCGGATACACCAGTACTTCATAAACGGGTATTTTTATTTTCTTGTCGCGTGCCATCATGCTCACGTTGGCAGCCAGGTTACCGCCGGCGCTTTCGCCCACCACGGCGATCTTGGAAGAATCACCTTTCAGCGAAGCAATGTTCTTTACAACCCATTCATAGGCTCCGAACGCCGTC
The DNA here is from genome assembly GCA_965200945.1 of Chitinophagaceae bacterium. Classification (GTDB taxonomy): domain Bacteria; phylum Bacteroidota; class Bacteroidia; order Chitinophagales; family Chitinophagaceae; genus JADCRZ01. The sequence continues at coordinate 4,424,512 of OZ241749.1, read as the reverse complement.
TGGTGGGCAGCGGGAAACTTATTTTCCGGACCTTCCGGATATTCGACGGAAACGACGATGGCGCCGGCCTGTTCACAAAGGCCCTGCGCACTGGCATTGTACACGTTGATGTCTGCGATCACCCAGCCGCCGCCGTGGTAATAAACGATCACGGGGTAAGAGGCGGCGCCGTCTTTTGGCGTATAGATCCTCACATGTGTGGTGCCGCCCGGTACCGGAACCTCTTTACCGACGGTATCGCAGAGGGCTGGCGGCATCGCCATGCCATGCTCCTGCATTACCGCCATCACCGCGTCGGCGGGAGTGGGCTGCTGCCTTGCTTCTTTGGCATCCAGGGTCTCTATGGGTTTACCACCCAGGCTGACCAGCTTTTCTATCACCACCGCCATTTCAGGTTTGATGGAAGGACCCCATGCAGGCGCCGCACCTGCGGGCTTCAGGGTTACATCTTTATTTTCGCTTTTGATGCTATCGCTGGCTTCTTTCTGCTCGCTGTCGGCCGGAGCCGGGTTGCTGTTACAGGCCGAAAGGGCCGCCAGCAGGCAGCTTGCGGCGATGGCATTCCGGAAGAAGTTTGTTTTCATGTTCATGTGCTGATTTGTTTTAAGGGTACGTTTTACAACTCCAATTAAAATAATTATGCCAGCCTGGCTCCGGAAAGGGTCCGGTTCCTATGCAAAAAAATAAGGCGTATTTAGGTCAGGGAGATTTTTTGAAACAATTACCTTACATAACAAGCGTTTTTGAACCAGTATGGTGGAAAATCAAATCAGTATATCTAACCGTTCCTTTCTGAGGGGTGGCGGGGAAATGGGCGAGCTAACGCGGGCTTTCGACTGGTCACGCACGCCGCTGGGTGATCCGGAGGAATGGCCGCTGAGCCTGCGTACCCTCGTTGGTATGGTACTTACGTCAAAATTTCCGATGGTCCTTTTCTGGGGACCTGACCTCACCACTTTTTACAACGATGCCTTCCGGCCCAGCCTGGGCAACGAAGGAAAACATCCCTCTTCGCTGGGACAAAGAGGGGAGGAAGCCTGGGCGGAAACCTGGTCCACCATCGGCCCCCTCATCCACGGCATTCTCGCCGGTGGTGACGCAGTATGGTTCGAAGACCAGAAACTTCCCATTTACCGGTATGGCAAAATCGATTACGCGTACTGGACCTACAGCTATAGTCCGGTCACGAACGACGCAGGCGCCATTGCAGGCGTGCTGGCAACCTGTTCCGAAACCACGAAGGCCGTCGAGAATTTGGAACGCAATCAGGCCATCCAGGAACGTGTGGAGAAAAGCCGTCAGCAGTTGCTGGGCCTTTTCGAACAATCACCGGTGGCCATTGCCATCATCAGCAGGGAAGCGCTGACCTTCCGGGTCGTGAATCCCTTTTATGCCGAGCTGGTGGGAAGAACACCGGAGCAACTGATCGACAAAGCAATGCTGGAGGCGTTGCCTGAGTTTGAAGGACAGGGCTTTGAACGGCTTCTTCAGGAGGTCATCGATACAGGCGTACCCTTTAATGCCAATGAAGTGGCGACGATCATCCACCGGGCCCCCGGCCTGGAAACCATCTATGTTAACCTGACCTATCAACCGCTGAAAGAGGAAGACAATTCCATTTCGGGCGTGTTGGTGGTCGCAACAGATGTAACGCAGCAGGTTCGGGCCCGGAACCAGATCAAAAAAGACGAGGTGCGCTTTCGCAGCCTGGTAGAAGAAGCTCCTTTGGCGATCTGTTTGTTCGTAGGCAAGGACATGCGCGTGGAAGTAGCCAACGACATCATGCTGCATGCCTGGGGCAAAGACGCGACTATCATCGGCAAACCATTGGGCGAAGGCGTACCGGAACTGATAGGACAGCCATTCCTCGACATCCTGGACCATATTTATGAATCCGGCGAAACCTACACTGCCATTGGCGCCGAAGCCCAGCTCAAACAAGGCGATGAGATCGCTACCTACTATTACGACTTTACCTACAAGCCGCTGTTCGATGAACAGGGAAAAGTGTACGCGATCATGGATATGGCGTTGGACGTGACCAAGCAGGTACGGGCCAGGAAACAACTGGAAGAGAACGAACTGTTCACCCGGAACATTATCGACAGTTCCCCCATCGCCGAGATGGTTTTTGTGGGCAGGGAAATGACGATCACCACCGCGAACCAGAACATGCTGGCCATGCTTGGCCGCGATGAATCAATCGTGGGGAAAAACTTTATGGAAGCTGTACCGGAGTTGATCCCGACCCCGATCATGGACCGGCTGCGTCATGTCTACGAAACCGGTGTCACCTACGTACAGCCCGAAGAAGAGATCGTACTGATCAAGGACGGTAAGCCATATACGGGTTATTATAATTACATCTACAAGGCCCTGCACAATACTTCCGGCAACATTTACGGCATCATGAACACCGCTACCGAAGTGACGAGCCAGGTGTTGTCGCGCAATAAAGCCGAGGCCGCAGAGCTCCTGCTGCGAAGTGCGGTTGAACTGGCCGGACTTGCCACCTGGAGTTTGAACATCCAGGACTGGAAGATAACCGGTTCCGAACGGTTCAGGGATTGGGCCGGCATCGACCTCAACAGCCAGCCTTTTGAGGCCTTCACCGCTTTTATGCGGGATGAAGACCGGAGCAAGCTTTTTAATACAATTGCCGCAGCTATTTCCGACCAGTACAGTGTATTCGATACGGAACTTACCGTGATAAACCGCCTGACCTGGAAGAAACGCATCATTCATATTCAGGGGCAGGTGCTCCATGATATATCGGGAAAACCGCTGGAGCTTCGCGGCGCCGCAATGGATGTAACCCTCGTCCGGCAAACCCAGCTTACGCTGGAAAACGAGGTCCAGACCCGCACGGAAGAGCTGGCTGCAGTGGTAGAGGAACTTCGGACCACCAATGAAGAACTGGCCAGCACAAACAGCCAGTTGAAGCGGTCAAATGAAGATCTAGGACAGTATGCCTATGTGGCAAGCCACGATCTGCAGGAACCGCTCAGGAAGATCCGCATGTTCTCCACTACACTGCTCGCCAAAAACGAGGGGATGCCGGAAGATATCTCGAAACTGGTTGGCAAGATCAACACATCGGCCCAGCGGATGAGCCTGCTCATAAACGACCTGCTCGACTTTTCGCGGCTGCTGAAATCAGACAACCTGTTTATGCCGGTTAACCTCAATGAAGTGGTCACCAGTGTGCTCGATGATTTCGAGCTGCTGACAGAAGAAAAGAAAGCGCAGATCAGCGTCGGCAACCACCTGCCCCGGATACAGGCTGTAAAGCTGCAGATGAACCAGCTGTTCTATAATCTGTTGAACAACGCGGTCAAATTCAGCCGGCCGGGTGTGGCGCCGGATATCTGGATCGAGTCAACAGTCCTGAGCCTGGAGGAAGCCGAAGAATTCATTCCCCAGACAATGTCTTATGCCCGGTACCACCATATCACCATCAAGGACAATGGCATCGGCTTTGAAACGGAGTATGCTGAACAGATCTTCGAAGTGTTCAAACGGCTCCACAACCTGTCGGTGTATCCAGGATCGGGGATCGGACTGGCCATCTGCCGACGGATTGCAGATAACCACAAGGGCAGGTTGTATGCGGATTCAAAGCCGGGTGAAGGCTCGGTATTTCACCTCATCCTCCCGGATGTGCAACAGGACTTCAGTTCAAGCCTGCCCGCCGATTTCAGCCGTACGGTCAGTTGAAGTACCGGCCGCTGCCCGGATCCGCCGGCCGGCACACACCAGACTATCTCAATTATTCAATAACTTACACGCCATTATGGAACGGAAGCCACTGATAGCAAATGCCTGGGTGCGGGTTGTGCTTTTTCTGATCAGCCTGCAGCTGGTATACACGCTGGTAGCGGCCCTTACGGAGTTTCTGCTGGAACTGGCGGATCACGACAAGCCGGACGCGACGGGCTTCCGGGCGCTGTGGGAGAATTTCGGGAAACGGAACTACTCGATCGCGCTGCTGGTATCGGTCGCAGCTCCTTTACTGACGCTCCTGCTGTTCCGCCGGCTGATCGACAGACGATCGGTGACCAGCCTGGGACTTTCTTACAGGAACCATGGTGCTTCAGCCGGGGCCGGCCTGTTCATGGGCTTCCTGCTGCTGGGCGCAGGCACCCTCATCCTTCTTGCCACTCATACCCTTCAGTGGGAAGACCTCAGCTTTCATCCGCAGCAGCTTTTTGTGGACCTGGGCCTGCTGGCACTGATCGCGGTGGCGGAAGAAGTCTGCTTTCGCGGATACGTGCTTACCAACCTGCTGCCGGTAACCAACAAGTGGATCGCGCTGGTGCTGTCGGCGCTGGTGTTCTCGCTGTTTCACATCAACAACCCGGGCGCTAATTTCCTTCCGGTACTCAACCTCTTTCTTGCCGGCCTTCTGCTGGGCATCAATTTCATCTACACCCGGAACCTCTGGTTCGGGATCCTGCTGCACTTTGCCTGGAATTTTTATATGGGATCCATCCTTGGATATAAGGTGAGCGGGCTGCAGCTGCCGAGTCTTCTGCAGCAGACGCTGACCGGTAAAGGCTGGATAACAGGAGGCAGGTTCGGGTTCGAAGGCTCCATCACAGCAACCCTACTCTGCCTTGTGGCCGCAGCGATTCTGGGATGGGTATATGAAAGAAAGACCCGGATACAGCAAACCGGTCCCGCTTTACCCGAAGGCAAGCCGGTACCGGTTTCTGCTTCCCGTTAGGGAGTTATGATCAGGGAGCTGCCTGCTATGTTCATCAGCTCGATCTCGAATATCAGGTCTTTGCCGGCCAGCGGGTGATTGGCGTCGAGCACGATCACATCGTCTTTTACGTCCGCGATCACAACGGGGAACGCATCGCCGTTGCCGCTTGTCATGTTCAGCTGCATGCCTACTTCCGGCTCTATGTTGGGAGGGAACTGATCACGCGGGAACTCCACGATGCGGCCGGGTTCCACTACGCCATAGGCCTCGTCTGCCGGTATTTCCAGGGTTCTCTTGTCGCCTACCTGCATTCCCATCACGCCTTCATCAAATCCTTTGATCACCGATCCGCTGCCTACTTTGAATTCGAGGGGTGCGCGGCCTTCCGATGAATCGAATGTGGTTCCGTCGGTCAGGCGTCCGTGATAATGTACTTTTACTGTGTCTCCGATTTTTACTTGTTGCATGTTTTTCATCATTGAAAGTCAAAGATTGCAAAAATCATTCTTGCATCGAATGATCCGGAAAGGGGTTCAGCAGGGCCCGGCCGAAAAGGTTCGGGCCCGCCGTTCCTGGCCGGGCAGCGAATGTAAGGATCATAGATAAAATCAGGATGTAATTTTTTTGATGCAAATTGCCGGTTTCAAATACTGCCTTAATCTATTCTGTACAATGACCAGATATTTTGCCCCCCTGCTGTACGCGCTGTTTCTGACCGCCTGCTGCCTGCCGGCGGTGCGCGGGTCTGCCCAGATCACGCCCGGCGCTGCGCAGCTCGACAAATACCTCCCTGCCCTGAAAGGCCGGTCTGTAGCGGTTTTTGCCAATCAGACCTCTGTAGTGGGCAACCAGCATCTTGTTGATCTGCTGCTTTCGAAAGGCATCAGCATAAAAAAGATCTTCTCGCCCGAGCACGGCTTCCGTGGCACGGCAGACGACGGCAAACAGATCAACGACAGCGTGGATGCAAAAACCGGCATCCTGCTGGTTTCCCTGTATGGCAAAAAAAGAAAAGCGGCCCCGGAAGACCTGCAAGATGTGGATGTGATGATATTCGACATCCAGGATGTGGGGGCCAGGTTCTATACTTATATCTCTTCGCTGCAGGAATACATCGAATCGGCCGTGCAGAGCAATAAGACCCTCCTGATCCTCGACCGGCCCAACCCCAACGGCTTCTATGTAGACGGACCGATACTGGACCGCCGGTTCAAATCATTTGTAGGCATGCAGCCCGTGCCGATCGTGTATGGTATGACCATCGGTGAATATGCGAAAATGCTGATCGGCGAAAAATGGATCGATTCTTCGCTGCGTAAGCTGCTGCCGGCCAACGCGGCGAAGATACAGGTGATTCCCTGTGCTAATTACACCCACAAAAGCCGGTATACCCTGCCGGTGCGCCCCTCACCCAACCTGCCGGAGATCCAGTCGGTGTACTGGTATCCTTCCACCTGCTTTTTTGAAGGCACGGTGTTGAGCGAAGGGCGCGGCACCGACAAACCGTTCCAGCTGTTCGGCCATCCTTCCTACCCGAAGACCATGCCTTCTTTCACACCCAAAACCCGCGAGGGAGCAACTTCTCCCAAGCTGAAAGACCAGGTCTGCTACGGCTGGAACCTGTCGGGCACACCTGATCAGGTGCTGCAACAGGTCCAGGGCCGGATCCAGCTCAGGTGGGTGCTAGAAGCCTACCGGCTTTTCCCCGACAAGGCCAATTTCTTCCTGACCAACGGGCATTTCAACAGGCTTGCCGGCAACGATATCCTGATCGAACAGGTGAAGAACGGCACGTCCGAAGCCGACATCCGCAAAAGCTGGCAGCCCGGCCTGGAGGCTTTTAAAAAGATCCGCAAGAAGTATTTGCTGTATCCGGATTTCGAATAAGATTCGGCTCTCATCTTGAATCTCTAAACATTATGACACCATCAACCGCCTCCCCCCGCATCGTTTTCATGGGTACACCAGAGTTTGCCGTGGCTTCGCTCGGTGCCCTGGTGAAAGCAGGCTTCGAAATAGTGGGGGTAATCACCGCGCCCGACAAGCCGGCGGGCAGGGGTATGAAACTGACGGAAAGCGCGGTGAAAAAATATGCGGTTGAGCAGGGCCTGTCCGTGCTGCAGCCGGAGAAGCTGAAAAACCCGGTCTTTCTGGAAGAGCTGAAAGCACTGAAGGCCGACCTGCAGATCGTGGTGGCTTTTCGCATGCTGCCCGAACTGGTGTGGAACATGCCTCCGATGGGCACCATCAACCTGCATGGGTCGCTGCTGCCGCAATACCGGGGCGCAGCCCCAATCAACTGGGCCATCATCAACGGGGAAAAAGAGACCGGCGCCACTACGTTCAAGCTGCAGCAAGAGATCGATACGGGCGACATTTTGCTGCAGCAGGCCCTGGTGATACGCGACGATGAAACAGCCGGGGAGCTGCACGATGAAATGAAAGAAATGGGGGCGGCCCTGCTGGTGAACACCGTTCAGGGATTGGTCAGCGGCACCCTGAAAGAAACTCCGCAAAATTTTCTTGCGGGTGCCGTTATCAGGCATGCGCCGAAGATTTTCACGGATGACTGCCGGATCAACTGGAACAACTCCGTGGATGCGGTGTACAACCTGATCAGGGGACTATCACCCTACCCAGCCGCCTTTACGCAGCTGAGCGGCAAAGGATTTAAAATCTATACGGCAGTGAAAATTACCGGCGGCCCGGCAATTGCGCCGGGCGAATCCGAGACCGACCACAAAACATTTCTGCGGTTCGCCTGCAGCGACGGCTACATCGGGGTCATAGAAGTACAGCCGGAAGGAAAAAGGAAGATGCCGGTGGAAGATTTTCTCCGTGGTTTCCGGAGCTAGGTCTATCTAATTCACCGCAACAGAAAACCTGGTGTCGCCAGCACCCAGTACGGCAGCGGCGGCATCGCTGAGACGCAGGGTAAGACCGGTGCTCTCCTTCATATCGGGAAGCTGGCCCAGCACCTTCGCATACACCGTTTTGCTGGTGGAAGGATTGGTAACCTTTACGACCGTGCCGATCGGCATGTCGTTCATGAGCGCATAATATTTTCCATCGTCCCAGCCGCTGCGACTTTTAAAGATGCCGGCGGTTCCGGAAGCTTTCTTGCCGCCGTTTTCATAAATAGATTTGAAATACCCTTCGCCGTCGGGAGTCGATCTCGGGGTGCTCACGGGCGTGCTGACGGGTTTGGTCACCGGTGGCTGAACCGTTTTGTTTTCTACGGGCGGAGTGGTTTGGGCAACATTTGTTTCTTTGGGGGGTGGAGAAACCGGCTTTTTTTCTTCCGGTTTTGCCACGGGAGGGGTCACTACTTCCGGTGCGGCGGTTCTAGCAGGCGTGGTGGCGGATCCGTTGGCGGCCAGGGGCGACTGGTCCTTCTTCACTTTCAGGTAACCCACGATCAGCTTCATGCCCGATTTTGCCTGGTCTTTGTTTACGTTGTTCCATTTTTCCAGTGTTTCCACCGGTACTTTATTGTAGTTGGCGCTGATGCGGAACAGCCATTCCTTATCCTGTATGGTATGGAAAACGGGAACAAACACTTCGTCGTCGGCCTTGCTGCCATCCTGCGAAAAATTGGAGGCCACCAGCGGCACCTTGATCTGCTGGCCGATGGCAAGGGGCTTGTCCATGCCCAGCCCGTTCAGCGGGGCGATCTCTTTCGGACTGACGTTGTAGAGCCGGCCGATGCTGTACCAGTTCTCTTTGGCAGCCACCACATGCAGCAGATGAATTTCCGGCGATGCTCCCTGAATGACCAGATCACCCGGCTGGGCGAACAGGCTGCCGGTCACAAAACACAGGGCCAGGATAACAAAGATTCTGTACATGAAGCAGGTTTTTTTACAGCTTGCAAATATGCTGATTATTCACCAGGATTGGAACATTTGGTGCTTTTTTAAGAGAGCTTTAATGGGGAGGACGCCGCTCACAGGAACCAGGCGTGCCACAGCGTATCTACAAAGCCTTGATCTCCGCACTCAGCTTCTGCAGGATATCTTTGGCATCGCCGAACAGCATGGAGGTCTTGGGCTGGAAGAACAGGTCGTTCTCGATGCCGGCATAGCCGGGTTTCATGCTGCGTTTGTTGACGATCACATTTTTTGCCAGCTCCACTTCCAGGATGGGCATGCCATAGATCGGCGAGGAAGGGTCATCTTTTGCTGCCGGATTCACCACGTCGTTGGCGCCCAGTATGAGGGCCACATCGGTGGTCTGCAGTTCGTGATTGGCCTGCTCCATCTCTTCGAGCCTGTCGTACGACACGTCTGCTTCCGCCAGCAATACGTTCATGTGCCCGGGCATGCGACCCGCCACCGGGTGGATGGCGTAGTTCACCTGCACCCCTTTTTCTTCCAGCACTTTTTCCAGTTCATGACATGCGTGCTGCGCCTGTGCTACGGCCAGTCCGTACCCGGGTACGATCATCACTTTATTTGCATAGCTCATCACCACCGCGGCATCACTGAGCTGAATTTCCTTGTAGCTGCCCTGCTCCCTGGAACCGGATGAGGGCACCGCCTTGGCGCCGAACGAGCCTACGAGCACATTGAGCAGCGAACGGTTCATGGCTTTGCACATCAGGATGGTGAGCAGCGTACCTGCCGCACCCACCAGGATGCCGCCGGTGAGCATGGCCTTGTTGTTGTACAAGAAGCCGCCGCAGGCCGCCGCCACGCCGGTAAAAGAATTGAGCAGCGAGATCACCACCGGCATGTCGGCCCCGCCGATCGGCAGCACAAAGAATACCCCATATAAAACCGATAGCCCCAGGATCACATAAAAAAGGAGATGGTTGGATGCCGACAGGTTGAACACCAGGTACCCCGACAGCGCCACAGCCACCAGCAGCACCCCGATATTCGCAATGTGCTGTCCCGGGAACGAAAAATCGTGGATGCGGCCGTTCAGCTTCCCCCAGGCGATCATGCTGCCTGCAAAAGAGACGGAGCCGATGAGCAGTCCGGCAAAGATGATCACCAAGGTCGACTGCAAACCATTTCCAGCAGTGATTTCACCCCCGCCATTCAGCAGGCTGCCCGAATAATGATGGAATTCCACGATGGATATGAGGGCCGCACAGGCGCCGCCCATGCCGTTGAAGAGACTCACCAGCTCGGGCATGGCCGTCATCTTTACCCGCCGGGCCGTAAGTGTGCCGATCACGCTGCCGATCAGGAGCCCGCCGAAGATCCAGGCGTAGTTCCCGAGCCGTACGCCGTCTTGCCGGTAAAGAAAGATGGTGCCGGCTACCGCGATGGCCATGCCGGCCGCGGCCGTGAGGTTGCCCCTGCGGGCAGAGGCCGGGTTCGACAGCATTTTGAGTCCGAGAATAAAGGTGACCGAGGCCACGAGGTAACAAAGTATGAGTATGTTCTGCTCCATAAATCCAGTCTCTGCTGCTTCTGTGATGAATAAGGTTTGGAACCAGGATCAATGTTTCTTTTTCCGGAACATCTCCAGCATCCTGTCGGTCACCACAAAGCCGCCCACGACGTTGAGGGTGCCTACAATGACCGCCAGGAAACCGAGTGCCAGCGCCAGGTAATCATCCGGCGCAGCCTTGCCCATTACGATGATGGCGCCGATGATCACCACGCCGTGGATCGCGTTGGCGCCGCTCATCAGCGGCGTATGCAGCACGCTCGGCACATGGCTGATCACTTCTATTCCCAGAAAGATCATCAGCGCCACGATGTACAGCATGTGTTCGTTGGCACTGATCCACGACAGGAATGTATTCATATCGAAACAGGTTTCAAATGTCAGGTTATGGTGAGGAGTTCTACCAGCGAGCGTGTCCGTTCGTGCACGAGCTCTCCGCCGTGCATGATGCAGGCTCCTTTTACCAGGTCATCCTCAAAATTCAGGTTCAGCGTTCCTTCTTTTGTAATGAGGAGCTGCAGAAAATTGACGATGTTCTTTCCATACATCTTGCTGGCATCGTACGGCATGGTGGCGGGAAGGTTTGAATTGCCGATGATGCGGACACCCTTATGCGAAACGGTCTCATTGTTCTCCGTGAGCTCGGTATTGCCACCGGTGGCCGCGGCCAGGTCAATGACCAGCGAACCGTTCTTCATGGTGTCGAGCATGGCGGTGGTGATCAGCACGGGCGCTTTTTTGCCGGGGATCTGGGCAGTGGTGATAATAATATCCGATTTGGCCACGCTTTCGGCGATCTTTTCTTTCTGCCGCTGCAAAAATGCTTCGCTTTGCTCTACGGCATAGCCGCCGGCTTTGGAAGCGTCGGCCATCCCTTCCACTTCAATGAACCTGGCACCCAGGCTCATCACTTCTTCCTTCACGGCGGGGCGGGTGTCGAACACTTCCACTACCGCGCCGAGGCGGCGGGCGGTGGCGATGGCCTGCAGACCGGCCACGCCGGCACCCAGTATCAGCACCTTGGCCGGCGTAATGGAACCAGCCGCTGTCATGAACATGGGAAAATACCGCGGAAAGAGGCTGGCCGCCAGCAGCACGGCTTTGTAGCCGGCGATGTTGGCCTGCGAACTGAGCACATCCATGCCCTGTGCACGCGAGGTGCGGGGCAGCATATCCAGACTGAACGCGGTGCAGCCTGAGTGCGACCATTCGTCCATCAGTTTGTAATTGAAGAGCGGCTGGTAAACACCGACGACCACTTTCGAGCGAAGCGCTTCATCAGAAAATGAAACAGGTTGAATGACGAGCAGGATATGGGAAGTGGAAAGGATTTCGTCCCTGGTGTGGATGGTGGCGCCCGCCTGTATATATTGTTCGTTGGAGGAAAACGCTTTCCCGCCCGCGTCTTTTTCGATCCGGACCGTGATGCCTTTTTTTACAAGCAGGGAAGCAGTTTCAGCGAGCAAAGACACCCTGGTTTCCAATCCCGGCTCTTTCAGTACACCAACGATCATATCAGATTGTTCAGCCCTTAAATTAAGGATTATTTCTTATAACCGGCTGAATAACCGGCAGATGCCGCGAACATATCTTGGCCTACAGAGGATTTTTAGGGCCGCTTACCTGTTTCCCTTTAGTTGCCTGCGTTTCGAGAACAGCCATGGCAGCAGGTCTGCTTCCGCAAAGGCATTGTCCCAGCTGTTGTGCCCCACGCCGGGATACTCCGTATACTTCACATCGGCGCCCCTGCTTTTAAGAACTGTGTAGTAGTTGCGCGAGTTTCGCACATCCACCGTCCGGTCGCTGTCGCCATGGAAGATCCAGACCGACACCGTCTTTGCGAACTGGTGGGCGGCGCTGGTATCGCCACCGCCGCAGATGGGAAAGGCCGCGGCGAAAAAGCGCGGGTAACGCTCGATCATATCGAAGGTGCCAAAGCCGCCGAGCGAGAGACCACCTATGTACATCTGGTTTGCAGTAGCCGCTTTTGCGCCTACCAGGCTATCAAGCAGCGCTTTTACCAGCAAAGCCGGCCGGGTTGGCCGGTCAGCCACATGAACCTCAGGCATCCATCCGGCGATGCCGGTGCTGTCGGGGTGCCTTGTAAAAACGTTCCAGGCGCTGTCGGCCGGGCATTGGGGGAAAATGACAAAAGAAGGAAATCTCTTTCGCAGGTCTTCCTGCTGAAAAAGACTGCCGCCATGCAGCAGCTGTGCTTCGTTGTTAGAGCCACGCTCACCGCTGCCATGCAGCACCGTGATGACGGGGTATGATTTCTTTTTGTTGTACGCATCCGGGTACAGCATGCGGTAGCGAAGCGTATCGCCCTGCCGGATGAACAATTTCTTTACGTACCCCGTATCCTGCCCCCGAAGCAAAACCGGGCAGCAGAACAAAAACAGAACAAGCAGCTTTTGCATGTGGATGGATTAAAAGCGGATGACGAAATGTTGTTTTACTTTGAAGTCTTCCCGGAAGAAAACAAGCCCCACAAAGAACAGGTCGATGCTTAGCCGAACCGCCGGATGGGCCTTGATCCCCTCCCAGGCCTCCTCCATCTCCGGGCTCCAGTGGATGTCATCAAAGATAATGACGGACGAAGAATTTATTTTGCCGAGCAACGCCTCAAAGTACCGCAGCGTCGGCTCCTTTGCGTGGTTGCCATCTACGAATCCCAGGTTCACGGTGTCCAGTTGCTGCAACACGCCCGGCAACGTATGATCGAAGTTGCCCCGCACCAGGCTGATATTCGGCAGCAACAGGTCAGAAAAGTTTTTTTGTGCCTTGTCCGCTATCGGGTCCGATCCTTCCAGGGTGATGATGGCCCCGGCAGGGCTTGCCAGCGACAGGTAACAGGTGGTAACGCCGAGCGAGGTGCCCAGCTCCACAATGGTTGCGGGCTGGTAATATTGCACGATGCGAAACAGCAGCTGTGCCCATCTCTTTGGCTTGATGATGCCGCGGGCGATCGTCGAAACCTTTTTCCGGCGCTGCATTGCAATGCCCGATCCGGCGCCCATGTCTTCCACTTCCAGCCCCGTATCATCGTGCTGCAACTGCTTCCGCAGGGCTTCCACCGTGGCGTATGCCGGGTAATCCTTTTTGTCGTTCAGCACTTTTTTTACAAAGTCGAACACGAAAGGCGAATGGATGCCATGCCCCTTACCGCTGGAAGCGTGTCTGTAGTAGTGGAGATATTTCTTGGAGAGCTGCCAGGCTGAATACATAGGCTTACGGAAAGAGACCGCAAGGGTACTCATTTTTTGCGTTTCCACACCTGAAAACTGTAGGCGTAAGCGTGTTTTTCGTCTGCCTGGTGATCCTGGTTCGAAACAAGTTCCCATTCAGCGTGATCTATCTCAGGGAAAAAAGCATCTCCTTCGACCCGGGCATGTACCCGCGTGATGTAGATCTGGTCGGCCAGCGGGAAAGCCTGTCTGAATATTTCGCCGCCGCCGATGATGAATCCTTCTTTTGCATCCGTGTCTGCGGCGGCCTTCAGGGCTTCTTCGAGACCCTTTACGGGAACGGCGCCTTCCGCTTTCCAGTCTCCATTCCTTGTAATCACAATATTGGTTCTGCCGGACAGCATTCTTCCGAACGATTCGAAGGTTTTGCGCCCCATCACCACCGGCATGCCCCAGGTGGTATTCTTGAAATACTTGAGGTCGTTGGGCAGGCGCCAGGGCAGCTGGTTGTTCTTCCCGATCACGTTGTTCTCAGAAGCGGCTACCATAAAGGAGATGGTCATGGGAGGGGTGGTTTCGTTGCAGGGTGTGACCCGGATTTTATACTGCCACCGGCGCTTTGATCGCCGGGTGCGACTGATAATTTTCAAGCGTAAAATCTTCGTATTGAAACCCGTTGATGTCTGTTACAGCCGGGTTGAGTTTCATGACCGGCGGCGCGAACGGCGTTCGGGTCAGCAGCAGGGCGGCCTGCTCGCGGTGGTTGCGGTAGAGATGGACATCACCGAAAGTATGGATGAATTCGCCGGGCTCCAGGTCGCACACCTGCGCGATCAGGAGGGTGAGCAGGGCATAGGATGCGATGTTGAAAGGCACGCCCAGGAATACATCGGCGCTGCGCTGGTACAGCTGGCAGCTGAGGCGGCCTTTGGCGCCGGCTTCCGAGGGCGGGTTCACATAGAACTGGAACAGGGCGTGACAGGGCATCAGCGCCATTTGCGGTAGCTCGCCTACGTTCCAGGCGCTTACGATCAGGCGGCGGCTGTCGGGGTTGGTCCGGATCTGGCGGATGACGTCGGCGATCTGGTCGTGTGTCCGTCCGTCGGCGCCCAGCCAGCTTCTCCATTGCTTGCCATACACGGGCCCCAGGTCGCCGTTCGGGTCGGCCCATTCATCCCAGATGCGTACTCCGTGTTCTTTCAGGTAGCCTGTATTGGTATCGCCTTTGAGAAACCACAGCAGTTCATAAATGATACTTTTGAGGTGGAGCTTTTTGGTGGTCAGCAGCGGAAAGCCCCGGCTCAGGTCGAACCGCATCTGGTAGCCGAAAACACTGGTGGTGCCAGTACCGGTGCGGTCTGTCTTGGTGGCCCCCGTATCGATGATATGCTGTAGAAGATCGAGATACTGCTGCATCGGTGCAAGATAATAAATTACCTTTTTGAGAGCAGCAGGGTGGAAGGAATGTGCGTAAGATGGGGGGAAGTATGCATTATGCTTGTCACTTTTCAGGGTGCCAGGAAAAGCAGACGCATCTGTATACTTGTTCCTGCCGGAACATGAAAACAATCGCTTCCCCACTTTTTAGTCGACCCCTTTATGGAAAACCATTCAGGCTATCTATCAGGTGTTCCGGCGGAACACAGAACCAGGGTGTGTTTCAATATAACGCAGCAAGAATGCTTTGAGAGATCAATCGATCCTGTTGACATCGGACTTCAGATCAGCACTCGAAAAAATCCGCGTCGCAGGTGGGGGCGCTCATCATCCGGTTCTGGATGCATTCGCCGGCCGACTGGCAGACGGCGATGCGGTGTGGGTCTGCACCTTTTCCTGTCATACAGCAACCCGACGGGATCGTCAGGGCGCCCTGCGTAAATTTCAGACCACGCCATTGATTTACAGGCTGATCGTGCTTCATCTGTCCGGCTGCGCTTGCATCTGGCTGCAATGATTTCAGTACCAATGTCATGATTGATGATTTAGATGTTGTTGTATTTGAAACTGTTTGGTCGGGAACACTGCGATCACAGGAAACTTCCTGCGCTACATTTTATGACTACAGGTTTCCCAAAAAGTGAGGGGTCCGTTTTGTTAAAAGAGTATGAATTATTTGTTAACCGCTGACCCGCTCAGCGGGTCGGCGGCGAATACACGGTCAGGCCCGCCCACATGGTACCCAGCCATTTTCTTCCTTTGTTGTCCTGCGCCATGCACAGGATCGGTGAGTCTGTGCCGGGAAGTGTGATCGCCGGCGAACCCTTGTCGCCGAAAAGGGACAGGGTCTTTCCACCTACCCAGATCTTTTCGCCATCCACCAGAACAATTTTCAGTCCGGTGGCTTTTTCGGGCTTGCCGGGCTCCACACTGATGGCTGCTTTGTAGAAGCCCACGCTGTGTGCCCGGGGTCTGCTTCGAGCTCTATCCAGCCGGTATGCCGTTTCTTGTTCTGGAAAAATTGAAGCGCCAGGAACCGGTGCCCCTGGTTGATCCACCGGCTTTCCCAGTGAACGGCATTGGTTTGTGTTTGCGTCACTTTCCGCATGATATTTACATCGGCCAGGCTCTGCCAGAACTTGCCGGCAGGTGTATCCACCGGTATCACGCTTCCCTTTTGGAGCGGGTTGGCCTCGTTGTTCCAGTCGTTCAGGTCATCGTTTATCAGCAGGTTGCAGTAAACGTATGTTCTTGCCACATACCGTTCCTTTACCAGGTTGTAGATGTTGTCGGCTACCTGTTCCGTCTCGAACCATATGTTGCGGCGTCCGTCCCTGTCGAAATCGAGCGAAAGGGTTTGGCCGAAGCTGATCGATCTGCCGGTAAGGTCGATGTAGGTCATGGCCGGTTCCTGCACCGGTGGGGCAGGCTGAGGGGTAATGACCGGATCTTTTTTGCAGGAAACAAGGGCGATGAGCACGATCGCCATCGCGAAGGTTTGAGGTGCAGGCATAGTTAACAGGTGGCCGGTTTCGGCCATTGAAAAAGAAGTTAAAAACGGGTAGGACGCAGGATGACGACGACCGGATACAGGCGCAGAACAGGCCTTTTTGCTATTTGGATAGTTTTAACACGTGGGAAAAACAGACAAGGGAAATGGGTGGGTCTTACTTTTCTCCGCCGGGTTCAGGCGTCGCCGACGCACGTGATATTAAATTTACAGTGCCCTTTTCTCCTGCAACCCTTGTAGCCCAGATAATGCCCGTTATCAGGCCTGCAGATAAAAATGCTGCAGCGGCGATCATGCAGGTTTTGGTATGAAAGGTTGAATAGAAGAGTCCGGCAGGGAGAGGAGCGGCTGCGATCTGTAACCAGGCAATGCCTTCGGTAAGAAAGCGGAATAATTCTATATGAACCTGAGTGGACTGCGCCGGGCTCGAACCGGCGACCCCTACCCTGTCAAGGTAATGCTCTGAACCAACTGAGCTAGCAGTCCGCGGGCATCAAAAATAAATAAATAGATCGGATTACAAGCCTCTTCTTTTGATTTCCTTTTCGATCAATCCCAGCTCGCGGCCCGTTTGCCCGCTCACCGAACTGTTCTCCTGCGCCCGGCGCATCAGGTAAGGGATCACGTCTTTGATTGGGCCGAACGGCAGGTACTTGCTGACCGAGCAGCCTGCTTTCGCCAGGTTGAAAGTAATGTTGTCACTCATGCCGTAGAGCTGCGAGAAATGAATATGCGGATGCGACAGCGGCAGGCCTTTTTCCTGCAGCAGCCGGGTAGCCTGCAGGTTGCTGTATTCGTTGTGCGACGCCACGATGAGGTAGATCCGGTCAAGGTGATCGATGCAGAATTTGATGGCGGCATTGTAATCGCGGTCGCTCGATGCCTTGTCGGGCTGTATGGGTGAATGGGATTTTGCTTCCTGCGCGCGGCGTCTTTCCTTTTCCATGTAAGCACCGCGGACCAGCTTGGCGCCCAGCACAAATCCTTTCTGCTGCGCCTCTTCAAAAGAGTTCATCAGAAAATCCAGCCGGTCGTGCCGGTATAGCTGGATGGTATTGAAGAGCACCACTTTTGAGCGGTTGTATTTTTCCATCATACACATGGTCAGCGCATCCACGGGGTCCTGGATCCAGGTCTCTTCGGCATCTACCAGCACGCCTACATGGCTGTTGGCGGCGGCGGTAGCAATCCTCTCCATGCGCGCCATCACGCGGTTCCATTCAGCTTTTTCTTCTGCCGTGAGCACTTCTGTGGCCACTTTGCCACCCAGGGTAAGTTCGGGCCGGGCCGCCTTGTGCAGCTTTTCCAGCAGACTGAACCGGGCAAAACCGGTCACCTTGATGCTCATGAAAGGGATGTTCGGCTGTGTGGCTGCATAGTTGATCACGCGGATGAACTCTTCGCAGGCATGATCGAAATTGGCTTCCCCTTCCTTTCCTTCCACGCCATAATCCAGGATCACTTTTACATGGAACGTTTCGAGCTTGTCGGCCACTTCCGAAGTCTCCTTGAGGGTTTCGCCGCCCACGAATTGTTTGAAGATGGTGTTGCGCACGATGCCGTTGATGGGCAGCCCCAGGTTGATGGCCCACGGCGTGATGCGCGTGCCCATTTTTACGAGCCAGCCCACGCCCATGGTGGAAAACAGGAAACGGGCCTTCTTCAGTTCCTGGTTGCTTTTATATGCAAATGCGTACTCTGTATTGTCGAAGGAAATGGCCTGCCTGTTGTTTGTCATAAGCTTACCGATGAGAGCAGCAAAAATAGCGGAAAAACAGACCGGTCGCTTTCATCAATGATCCAGCGGTCGTTTTTTGATCATGCCGCCCTTGGTATCTTTTACGCTGCTCATCACCACAAAGGCATAAGGGTCTATCTTCTCGATCTCGGCGTTCAGGCGCGATACTTCCAGGCGTGTAACGATGGTGTACACGATGTCGCGGTCGGCCGTGGATTCACCCGTCTTGCCAAAGCCCCTTCTTCCCTTGTATACGGTCACGCCCCGGCCCAGCACTTCCACGATCATCTTCCGGATATCGTCGTGTTTCGGTGAGATGATGGTAACGCCGGTGTATTCCTCGATCCCTTCAATGATAAAATCGACCGTTTTGGAAGCGGCCAGGTAGGTGAGGATGGAATAGAGCGCCGTTTCCACGCTCAGCACATAGGCGGCCACGGAAAAGATAAGGATGTTGAAGATCAGGATCACGTCGCCGATGGTGATGCCCAACCGCCGGCTGAGGAAGATGGCCAGCACTTCCGTACCGTCGATCACGCCGCCGCCTCTCACCGACAGGCCGATGCCGCCGCCGATGAAAAAGCCGCCGAACACCGCCACCAGCAGCTTGTCGCGCGTTACCACCGGAAAATGCACGAAAGCCACCACCAGCGCCAGCACCAGGATGCCCAGCGCGGTCTTGAGGGCAAACGCTTTGCCGATGGTGCGCGCGCCGATGATCACAAAGGGAATATTGATGATAACAAGCAGCAGCGAAATGGGAACTTTGAAAACCTCAGCCAGCAGCAGGGAGATGCCGGTGGCGCCACCGTCGATGAAATTGTTGGGGAGAAGAAAACTTTCGAGTCCGAAGGAAGCGGAGAGGATGCCGCCTGCGGTCAGCAGGGCATCCTTGATGGTGTTCAGCACCGTGATCCTGAACCGCCGGAAAGCTTTGGCCTGTTCATAAGGCGACAGCTGCATCTCGGCTTTCGTGAGCGCCATATTCCTGATCCAGTTAAAGTTTTGATTCATCGTGTCATTTTACAGGTTAAATAATGGGTTCAGCATCTGCCGGCGCATTATACTTTAAATTCACCGTCCCCGCACTTTGACGGCCAAAGATCCGGTTTTCTGCCTGCCGCCGGCAACCTTTCTGTTTCAACGCCAGGATGGTGCATACATCCCAATCAGTTGCACAGCGCCGGACAACCGATGATATTTTGCGCTTCCAAAAACAAAACTTTGGATAGACTGTTTCGCCATCGTTATAACATCATGACAGCCGTAACCCTCATCTTTCCGCACCAGATTTTTAAGGACCATCCTGCTGTGCATTCCGGCAGACCTGTTTACCTGGTAGAGGAAGAACTCTACTTCAACCAGTTCAATTTTCACAAACAGAAGCTGGTGCTGCATCGCGCCAGCATGAAGGTGTACCGGGAATTTCTCGAAAAGAAAAAACACGCGGTCGAGTATGTGGAAGCAGGTGAAGAAATATCAGCCGTGAAAAAACTGATCGCGCTGCTTGCAGACAGAGGCGTGAAGGAGATCCACTACGCAGAGGTGGCCGATGACTGGCTGCAAAGGCGGATCACCGCTGCCTGTAACACCCTGGGCGTGCATTGCAAAGTATACAGAACACCCAACTTCCTGAACGGCATGGATGAGGTTAAGGCGTACTTCGATGAAAAGAAGAGTTATTTTCAGACAGACTTCTATATCTGGCAGCGCAAGCAGCGCCGACTGCTGACCGACGCCCGCTCGCAACCGGAAGGCGGCCACTGGAGCTACGATGCCGACAACCGGCGCCGCTTCCCCAAACATGAACGGCCACCCCTGATCGAATTTACCAAAGAGAATCATTTTGTAGAGGAAGCACGGACCTATGTAGAGAAGCACTACGGTAAAAATTATGGCCATATCATGGCGCCGGTCCGCATGCTGCACGAAGGCTTCTACCCGGTTACGTTCCACGATGCCGAAGCGTGGCTCGATCAATTCTTAGAGTACCGTTTTGCGCTGTTCGGCGTATACCAAGATGCCATCGTGGCGCGTGAGCACTACCTGTTTCATTCCGCCTGCTCGTGTCTCATCAATACCGGATTGCTCGATCCGCAGCAGGTGATCACCAAAGCCATGGAGGCGGCTTCCCGGTACAGGATCCCGCTCAATTCGCTGGAAGGCTTTATCCGCCAGATCCTCGGCTGGCGCGAGTTTATCCGGGTCGTATACGAACGCGAAGGCCGCGTGCAACGCACCCGCAACTTCTGGGGTTTTACACGGAAGATACCGGCCGCATTCTGGAAAGGCGAAACAGGCATCGTACCGATCGACAATGTGGTGAAGAAACTCTGGGACACGGCCTACTCGCACCACATCGAGCGGCTGATGGTGGTGGCCAATTTCATGCTGCTCTGCGAGTTCGACCCCGACGAAGTGTATAAATGGTTCATGGAACTGTATATCGACAGCTACGACTGGGTGATGGTGCCGAACGTGTACGGTATGACGCAGTTTGCCGACGGCGGACTGATGGCCACCAAGCCTTATATCAGCAGCAGCAATTACCTGATGAAGATGGGTGATTACAGCAAAGGACCCTGGCAGGCGGTATGGGATGGACTCTTCTGGCGCTTCATGCATGTGCACCGCGACTTCTTCTCACAGAATACCCGCATCGGCATGCTGCTGCAAACCTTCGACAAAATGCCGAAGGAAAAAAAGCATGCGCACCTGCAAAAAGCAGAAGACTACCTTGCCACGCTGGGATAAGTTATGCTTCTTTCAAAATGGTCTTTTCTTTGAGGACCTGGACGGTGTACTTCACGCCGATCTTCAGGGCGAAGTTTTCCTTGCTATGGCTCACCGGGAAATCGAAGCAGATGGGATACTTGTAATCCTTCACCAGGTCGTGCACCATTTCATACATGGATTTTCCAAAGGGCCGTTCGGTGTCTTTGCTGTCGGTGAAACCGCCGATGAGGAGGGCGGCGAGATGATCGAGCTTGCCGCTCCGTTTCAGCTGGTAAAGGTAGCGGTCGGCGCCATAGATGAGTTCACCCACGTCTTCAATAAAAAGGATGCGGCCCTTTGTTTTGTAGTCGGATGAGGTGCCGATCAGATGTGCGAGCAGCGACAGGTTACCACCCACCAGTTTGCCGGCCGCCTTGCCGGGATGGTTCAGGGGATGGGGCATGCATTCGTAGAGGGCTTTTTGTCCGGCAAGCGCCTGCCGCAGCGACTGCACGTACTCGTTGGAGGCTTGTCCGTCGTTGAATGCCGCGGCCATGGGAGCGTGCAGGGAAGAGCATTCGAAGTTGGTCCACAGGTGCATGTGCAGCACGGTGATATCGCTGAAGCCGATGATCCATTTGGGATGTTTCCTGAACCTGGAGAAATCGATCTGGTCGATGATACGGCCGGTGCCGTAGCCGCCCCGTCCGCAGAGGATGGCTTTTATGTTGCCGTCGTCGAGCATGTTTTGCAGATCGGCCAGCCGCTCCGCATCGGTGCCGGAGAAATAATTGTTTGAATTGCTGCCCACGGTGGCGCCCACCCGCACTTCATACCCCCATTCACGAAGGGCATCGATGCAGGTCTGTGCTTTTTCCAGGGGCATATATCCGGCGGGGCATACGATGCCGATCAGGTCGCCTTTTTTAAGGTATGGAGGTTTGGTACTCATGGTCTGTTTTGCTCTTTGCCTGTCTTCTGGAATTATTGCGTGACAATGCTGTTGCATAAAAGTATGCCTATTCAGGGAGAACAGGTGATAACACCCTTTTCAAGCCCCCTAAAAGTGATAGATTTGAATGTAAATTTTTTATATGAACAGGCAAGCCATCATTGACAGAACGGTTGACGTGATCAATCGGCTCCCGGAAGACCGGGCCTTGGAGATATGTGATTTTGCAGATTTTATCATGCTCCAGTACGAAGAGTCGCAATTAAAAGAAGGCATCGGTTCGCTGGCAGCAAACAGCAAGACGTTTGCGTTTCTGAAGGAAGAGGAGGACATTTACACGGAAGCTGACCTGAAAGAAAAATACAGAGATAAAGGGTGATATAATACTAATCTCTTTTCCGTTTACGGACTTGAGTGGAAGTAAACTACGGCCTGCAGTTGTTCTGATCAATGCGCCTGGTGATATTACGACCTGTTTCATCACTACCCCCTTCCATCAGCGGGAGTCGAGTGATATTTTCTTAAGACCCACTGGCGTCAATGGACTCCGGAGAGAATCATTGGTGCGAACTGGAAAAATAGCCACACTGGATAAAGAACTGGCGGCAGGCCTCCTGGGAAGACTTTCAAGTGCCGAATTGCAAGAATTGAATGTTAAGATAAAAACGTTATTTCAACTCAATTGATGCCACGAAAATTAATTTTAATCTATTTTAAATCTCCCACAACCTCACACCCTCCTGTTTCACTTCCACCTTGTGCACCACTCCGCACTTCAATGCATAATTATTCTTCTGGTGCCCTACCGGAAAATCAAACACGATAGGGAATTTGTAATCGCGGGTTTTCTCCATCACGATATCATACACCGTGCGGCCGAATTCTTCGCCTTCGGTGTCGGGTTTTACTTTGAAGCCGCCGACGACCAGGGCGGCGAGGGGCTCGAGTTTGCCGGTCCGCTTCAGGTTGCAGAACATGCGGTCGATGCTGTAGAGGTATTCGCCGGTATCTTCCACGAACAGGATCTTGCCGGCCGTGAGGAGGTCGGAGCGGGAGCCGGAAAGCGTTTCGATGGTTTTGAGATTGCCGCCCACCAGCATGCCCTGCGCAGTGCCTGTTTTGTTCAGGGGATGCGGGGCTACGTCGTATTGCATGTGCCTGCCGGCCAGCGCCTCCCGGATGGATTCGATGGTCTCGATCTGGATGGGTTCGGCCTTGCTCCAGTCGTCGGGAAAGCTGTTGCACATTTTGGAGTGGATGGAGGCGATGCCATAGTTGCGGTTCAGGTGCCCGTGCAGCACGGTGATATCGCTGAAGCCGATGATCCATTTGGGATGCCGCACAAATCCGGAAAAATCAAGGTCGTCGATGATGCGCACAAAGCCGTAACCGCCGCGCGCACACATGATGGCCTGAATGGACGGGTCATCCAGCATCTGCTGAAAGTCCTGCGTCCGTTCCTGGTCGGTGCCGCCGAAGGTGAAATCTTTTTTGCCGACCGTATTACCGGCTTTTATCTTCCAGCCCCAGCTTTCCATCTTCTGCACCGCCGACCGGATCTCGTCGGGCATGATAAATCCTGCGGGACAGGTAATGCCTATCGTATCGCCGGGCTTGAGGTAGGGCGGAATCACCGGGCCGGCAGCAGCCTGCTGCTTTGAAGCCCTGCGAGCCGCCGGATGCTGCTGACCTGCAACTCCCAGGGAAGCTGCCAGCGGGATCAGGGACGACAAAAAACGATTTCGGTTCATACGCTAATGTAACCCGGAATCGCGGGATGGGGTGCATTGTCTGAACCTGGATTTTTGGGATTTGACTGATTGCCCTGATAAATGATGACCGAATTCTCAACCATCGATCCTTTCATCCCTTAATCATGGTTCAGACAAAAACAGAATGCCTGGTTCGAAAGTCCGAACCCGTTCAACCACCCGTCAGGCGAATCAGTTGATCAGGCTCTTTTCCGGTTCAGACAAATGCCCTTAAATCCCGAAAATCATGGTTAGTTTTGCACTCCGCATCCAAAAAGGAACCATCCGGGTGCAGGAATAACAACATGAACGAGCCAAAAAGATACCTGATCACGGCGGCTTTGCCGTATGCAAACGGATTGAAACACATCGGTCACCTCGCCGGCGCCTACCTGCCGGCGGATATCTATGTCCGTTACCTCCGCGCGCAGAAACGCGACGTGGTGTTTGTTTGCGGCAGCGATGAACACGGCGCTGCCATCACCATCCAGGCACTCAAGGAAAACACCACGCCCCGCGCCATCGTCGATAAATACCACGCCCACATCAAACAGAACTTTGCCGACCTCGGCATCGCCTTCGACATATACCACCGTACCAGCGAACCCATTCACCACGAAACAGCACAGGAATTTTTTACCGCCCTCAACGACCGCGGCGAACTCGAAGTGCAGGAAAGCGAGCAATACTATGATGAGGAAGCCAATATCTTCCTGGCCGACCGCTACATCGTGGGCACCTGTCCGGTCTGCGGCAACGAAAACGCCTACGGCGACCAGTGCGAACGCTGCGGCACCTCGCTGAGCCCCGAACAGCTCATCAACCCGAGAAGCACGCTGACCGGCAAGACGCCGGTAAAAAAACTGACCAAACACTGGTACCTGCCCCTCAACAAATACGAAAACTGGCTGCGCGAATGGATCGAAGGCGAACACGGGTCGGACTGGAAGACCAATGTGGTGGGACAATGCAAAAGCTGGATCGACAGCGGCCTGCAGCCCCGTGCCGTAACGCGTGATGTGGACTGGGGCGTGCCCGTTCCGCTCCCCGACGCCAAAGGAAAAGTACTCTACGTTTGGTTCGACGCGCCGATCGGCTACATCAGTGCCACCCGGCAGTGGGCCCTCGACCACGGCACCGACTGGAAACCTTACTGGTACGATGCCGGCACCAAGCTGGTGCATTTCATCGGTAAAGACAATATTGTGTTCCACTGCATCATTTTCCCGGTGATGCTCAAACTGCATGGCAACATTTTGCCCGCCAACGTGCCGGCCAACGAGTTCATGAACCTGGAAGGAGACAAGATGAGCACCAGCCGTGGCTGGAGCATCGAAATGGAAGATTACATCAACGACTGGATCAAACCGGAGAACGGCGGCGAAAGCATGGCCGATGTACTCCGCTATTACCTTACTACCATTTCTCCGGAAACAAAAGACAGCGAGTTTACCTGGAAGGGTTTTCAGGATGCCAACAACAGCGAGCTGGTAGCCATCTTCGGCAATTTCGTGAACAGGACGTTCGTGCTCTTTCACAAACACTGCGCGGGAAAAGTGCCCCCGCTGCATACCGACCTCCTCGATGAGGCCGACAACGGCATGCTCACGGAATTCAAGATTTCCCGCGACAAGATAGAAGGCCTGCTGGAAAACTACAAGTTCCGCGACGCGCAGTTTGAAGTGATCGACCTGGCGCGCAAAGGCAACCGCTACATGCAGGAAAAACAGCCCTGGATCGTGGCCAAAAGCATCGGAGAGAACAGCAAGGCGCAGCAGCTGATCGACAACTGCCTCCACATCTGCCTGCAGCTCACCGCCAACCTGGCCATCCTCATCAATCCGTTCCTGCCGTTCACCGCCCGCAAGATGTGCCACATGATGAAAGTGGTCGACAAAATACTCGACTGGGAGAACGCCGGCAAGCCGAAACTGCTGAGCGTAGGATACAGCCTGCGGGAACCGAAATTGTTGTTCCGTAAAATCGAAGACACCGAGATTGCCGCGCAGCTCGACAAGCTCAAAGCCACCGCTGCAAAGGCGCTGGAAATAAAAAAGCAAAGCGAAAAACTAAACAGACAAGCCATGCAACAGGAAGCACAACAGCCCGAAGCCACTGAACCCAAACCGGTGATCCAGTATGAAGACTTCGCCAAGATAAATCTCAAAGTAGGCACCATCCTGTCTGCGCAGAAAGTGGAAAAAGCAGACAAGCTCCTGAAACTCGAAGTAGATCTCGGAACCGAAAAAAGAACGATCGTTTCCGGCATCGCCCTCGACTTCAAACCCGAAGACATCACCGGCAAACAGGTAGTAGTGGTAGCCAACCTCGCCCCCCGCAAAATGAGGGGCATCGAAAGCAACGGCATGATCCTGATGGCCGAAAACAAAGCCGGAAAGCTGGTGTTTGTAAACCCGGATGAAAAGACGGATGAAGGATCGGAAGTGAGGTAGCCGGCGTATCATGCCTTCCCGGAGATGCCAGGCATGGCCTCTCCTGCCACACACGTTCGATGATATTCAGATACACGGTGCATCGCGTCTCTGCAAAAATTGCGTTCGGCGTGTCACAATTACAAACCATGCCGGTTAAAAACCCTGCCGCACGTGCCGCCCGCACCTCCAATCCGCTTGTCCCCTTTGTGCAGGCGCAGTTGCATGCCCGCAACCTCACGCTGCAGCGCACCTGTACGCGCGAAGATCCCCGGAGATTGAGCGGGATGGTTATTACTTGGGAAGCCTTGCGTGCACGTGCATATTCATCCATGTTTTGTTCCTCCGCTCAGGCGCAGCAATAGGCGGCACAGGCAAGCGCGTGCTGGTGCCATGAGGGAATGACAAACGGGTTGCGAATACATATGGTTACAAACTGTAACTCGCCATTCAGTGATTTGAGATTTTATCAGGCAGAGAAACGCGGGGCATCGCGTCTCAGCGTTCCTTAAAACTTCAGGTGCCTCACGGTCAGCGAGCCGTTGATCAGCTGCTTGAGCGAATCAACGCCGATGCGTACGTGCCGTTCCACAAAATCGCCGGTTACTTTTTTATCGCTTTCTTCGGTCTTCACGCCTTCCGGTACCATCGGTGAATCGCTGACCAGCAGCAGGGCGCCGGTGGGGATCTTATTATAGAATCCGACGGAAAAGATGGTAGCTGTTTCCATGTCGATCGCATAGGCGCGGATGCGCTGCAAGTACGCTTTGAACACTTCATCGTGTTCCCAGATGCGGCGGTTGGTGGTGTAAACGGTGCCCGTCCAGTAATCGACCCCGTGGTCGCGGATGGTGGTGGAGACGGCTTTCTGCAGCGCAAACGCTGGCAGGGCCGGCACTTCGGGCGGGAAATAATCGGTGGAGGTTCCTTCGCCGCGTATGGCTGCGATGGGCAGAATGAGGTCGCCGAGCTTGTTTCGTTTTTTCAGTCCGCCGCATTTACCCAGGAAGAGCACGGCCTTTGGATGGATCGCGGTGAGCAGGTCCATGATGGTGGCGGCAGTCGGACTGCCCATGCCGAAATTGATGATGGAAATATCGTCTGCCGTGGCGCATTGCATGGGCTTGTCGAGACCGATCACCGGCACATTGTTCCATTCTGCGAACAAGTGGATATAGTGGCTGAAATTGGTAAGCAGGATATACTTCCCGAAATTTTCCAGTTTCTGGCCGGTATAGCGGGGTAACCAGTTTTCAACGATCTCTTCTTTTGTCTTCATTTGCACTGTTTGTAGGCCGGCAACAGGGGCCGGCTAATTGCGCTAATTTAGCG
This sequence comes from Chitinophagaceae bacterium, assembly GCA_965200945.1. Taxonomy (GTDB): domain Bacteria; phylum Bacteroidota; class Bacteroidia; order Chitinophagales; family Chitinophagaceae; genus JADCRZ01. The sequence goes on along the minus strand of OZ241749.1, from coordinate 4,397,346 downwards.
AATTGTTTCCCATGATTAAAATAGCCTATCCGCCGCATCCCTTTAAGATAAAAACTGAAGACGACAAAGAGATCATTTTCGACGAGGTGAGGAAGCGCTGGACACGCCTGACGCCCGAAGAATGGGTACGCCAGAACTTCCTGCAGTACCTTATCCAGGTCAAAAAATATCCGGCTTCACTGATCGCGGTGGAACGGGAGATCAGTCTGGGTAAAATGAAAAAACGGTTCGATGTACTGGTATACGATGCCGCCCACAAACCCTGGATGATGGTGGAATGCAAATCGATGAACGTGCCGCTCGATGAGAAAGTGCTGCAGCAAGTGCTGCGCTACAATATGTCGGTACCGGTTAGTTACCTCGTGATCACCAACGGAAGTTATGTGGCTGCTTTGGAAAGGAAGGGGGGTGAAGCCAGGGTTTTGAGTGAGTTGCCGGATATGTTGGAAGATTGACCAGATGCCTATTGGAATATTCTTTGATCGAAGGGAAATTTTACTATGGATATGATCCGGATGCCTGCGAAATCAGCATGCTTTGGATTAATCAGTATATTAAAATCGCCCTGTGTTACAGCTGATGGCACTTTCAGGATGCAGTGTTTGTTTTCAGTGCAGAAACTGTCGCCGATGGTTTGCGTTCGCACACCGGGTGGAAACATCGTCCGGTATAGAAATGGTAACCATTACATAATCATTGGGTAACGTTGCCACCGTGAAATGAACGGCTATCTCTGCCATGGCAAGTGACCGGTTTTCAGCTGTGTAGATCAATTCAACCCCTGTTGAATTCCACCTTCCTCCCTTCATGGCAGCCCCTTTTCCGGAAAGCGGTTGGCCATATTTCAGTCTAGACAACCTGTAAACTTCCATGTAAGAATGATAAGCAGTTGATTAACGCTCAAGAACAGCCCAGGCCAGGATTCCATGTTCGATCCTGGTCAATTCACTCATCACCAGATCTTTTCCATAAGAATCTTTCAGCAATTCAATTGGCTTCATATTGCCCAAGGCAAAACTGGGTGTATCTAACCATAATTTCAGTTTCTCCGCATCACCGAATACTTCCAGGCCCAGATGCGTAACCTCGGCCATCTCAATAATTTTTTCCGCGTGTATTGGTTTGAAAACCTTCGAGGCCTGCTCGTACCGTTGCAGTGATTTTGTTGAAAGGTTGAGAAAGATGGCCCAGTCATCCAGGCTGAAAGGAGCATAAGTTCGGATGATGTTAAACAGAGAGTAAGGGACTCCTTCCCTTATCACTATCATCATAAACATTTTATTGGTAAAGAAGTCCGCAGAAGTGATCCTTTTTTGAGAAGCAGTATATGTTAAGACCTTGTTTTTAAGAACGGATTTATTCAGGATGGATGCGATCTCCTTATCGAGTCTACGGCCGATGTCTGATGGGAGAAGTGACATAAAAAAGAAGTTTAGACATTTGTCCACAATTTAGAGACAATTTTCCATTTTGAAAATTGCCCCGGATGTAAACCCTAAAGTAACTCCTCCGCAGGGTCCCAGAAAAGGTTTTTAAACTCTTTTACGGTATCGTTTTCCACCACTATGCCTTCTTGTTCCAGCTGCTGCTGCATGAGGTCGGGCGGATTGAAATGATGGCGGCCGCTCAGCATGCCGTTGCGGTTCACCACGCGGTGGGCCGGCACAGGAGATTCTGTCAGGTGCGAGCCGTTCATGGCCCAGCCTACCATGCGGGCCGACAATTTGGTGCCGAGTGCGGCGGCAATGGCGCCGTAGGAAGTGACCCTTCCGTACGGTATCTGGCGGGCAACTTCATATACCTGCTCGAAAAAATTCGTTTCCTTTTTGCCGCCCGGTTTTACGGAAGGCAGTTTGGTAGAAGGCGGGCGGGGTTTTGCTTTTTTTGTAGCCATAGTCATTCAGTCTTTTCGGGGGGGCCTGCTTTTCAGGAGCTTGGTCCGGTAAGGCTCGGGCACCCTCTTGTAGGCAAACGGGCAATGCAGGCAGCCGTTTCCGCAGCAGATGCCCCGCTGCAGGTGGTATGCACGCGTGAGCACCATCAGGCCCTGCTCATTGTAATAAAAGTCTTTTCCTTCAACCAATGCTTTCATAGCCTTTTACCATATCGTGCAGCTGCTCGTCGAGATCGGGAAGCGGCGATGAGGGCAGCGAGAACCGCAGGTAATGGATCTTGTTGCTCCTGGAAATATTGAGTCCTTCGTAGTAGGTCTTTATATTCATTTCCGGAGAAACCTCCGTCTGCGCGTACAGGTCGTCGGTTTCTTCCAGCAGGGTGAGTCCGTACATGTCGATGACCAGTTTCGTGAATGCGTACAGATCAGGCGAGTCGGTCTTCAGGTGGATTGTACCCCCCGGAATAAGACAATGCTGGTACAGGCGAAGAAATTTCGGATGCGTCAGCCGCTTTTTCACTTTCGATTTTCTGAGCTGCGGATCGGGAAACGTGATCCAGATCTCGCCCAGTTCTCCCGGGTTAAAGTACTGGTCGAGCTTGTCGATCTGGGTACGTACGAAAGCGGTATTTTTTATCCCCTGCTCCAGGCTCTGCTTGGCGCCCACATACAGCCGGTTGCCTTTGAGGTCCATGCCGATGAAGTTGCGCTCCGGGTACATTTTTGCCAGCTCCACGGTGTACTCGCCTTTTCCGCAGGCCAGCTCAACGGTGATGGGATGGTCGTTGTGAAAAAAGCGGTTCCAGTTGCCGGCCATATCCGGCGGGTACTGCAGCACATTGGGAAAAGATTTGATCGCCTCGAACCTGATGAGTTTTTTCTGGGCCATAAAGGACAAAAGTAGAATTTGTAGCCGACCTGCCCAACAAGCGGTTTACTCCACCTTCTCTACCCTGAACCAGTCCACATCCGCATACCCCGAATCATTGGTTTGCGCCTCGCGGGTGCAAAAGAGTCCGACCTTGGCGCCGATCCAGCGGCCGGTCTCGGCTTTGAAGGCCTCGCCTGCAGCGGTATAGGTTTGCCCGTCGAAACTGTAGCTGAAGCGGCACATGCCGCCGGCCGTTACTTTTACCCGGAAATACACGGTTGAGCCCGGTGCTTTCATCAGCTGCTGCTCCACCTCTTCTTTACCGTTGTCGGCATCCTTGCAAAGCGTGTATACGAGATAGAGGCCGTCTTTCCTGCTCTTCAGGGCAAGGTTCGCGTAGCTGAACCCCATCACCGTTAGTCCGGCCTTTTCATTTTCGAGGCGTGCATTGGGAGTAAAACCGAGTTTGGTGGTGACCATGAATTCTTCCGCCGGAAATTTCTGCAGCAGCACGTTAGACGCCCCCCACAGGTTCTTCGTGCCTTCAACCGGCTTGTTTGAATACAGTCGCAGGGTGCCGCGCGCAGGATTCACGAACGACCAGGCAGGTTTCTCATTGGCCATCCACTGCCATTGCAAACCCAACTCCGTACCATTGAACTCATCGCTTTCAACAGGCGTCTGCACCGCGTACGTTTTGCCCACATTGGGTTTTTTGTAGGTGATCACCGGCTCGCCTTTTCCATCCCCGTCTTTATCCACCCCGATCACCGGCCAGTCGTTGATCCATTTCATCGGCTGCAGGTGCACCACGCGGCCATAGGCTTCCTGGTCCTGGAAATGCAGGAACCAGTCTTCGCCGGTCGTGGTGGTGACCCAGGCGCCCTGGTGCGGACCGTTGGTGGTGGAAGCGCCCTGGTCCATCACCACTTTGCGTTCGTACGGGCCGTATACATTGCGGGAACGAAGCACCAGCTGCCAGCCGGTAGGTACGCCGCCGGCCGGGGCAAAAATATAATAGTAGCCATTTCGCTTGTACATCTTCGGCCCTTCGAAAGTAGGATCGAGCTCATGGCCGTCGTACACGAGTTTTCCCGCATCGATCACTTTTGATCCATCGGCACTCAATTTCTTGATCACGGCGATGCTCTTGATGCCAGCGCGGCTGCCGGCAAAAGCATGTACCAGGTAAGCCTTTCCGTCGTCGTCCCAGAACGGACAGGGATCGATCAGTCCCTTGCCGCCCTGTACCAGTACGGGTTCGCTCCACGGACCGGCCGCGTTCTTTGCTTTCACGAGGTAGATGCCGTAATCGGGATCGGGATAGTACAGATAGAACTCACCGTTGCGGTAACGGAGAGACGGCGCCCATACGCCGTTGCCGTGCTGCGGTCTGGAAAAAACATCCAAAGGCGCTTGCTGCAGCAGCGCATGCCCGATCAGGGTCCAGTTCACCAGGTCTTTGGAATGGAGGATGGGCAGTCCGGGAATGTCTTCAAAAGAAGAAGACACCATGTAAAAATCATCGCCCACGCGGATGGCATCCGGATCGGAGTAGTCGGCATGAAGCACCGGATTCTTATAGGTGCCATTGCCCTGGTCGGCCACCCAAACTTTGGAGACATAACCGGGCGCTGCCGGTACATCCGCTTTTTTGGATTGGGCGAATAGTCCGGCCTGCAGGCACAATAGAGAAACAGGAAAAAAGATATTCTTCATACGATTTCAACAGTTGAATTAGTTGGGAAGCCAGCCGGTTTTTCCGGCGAAGATATTTTCCAGCGTATACCCTTTTGCCTCTTTTGCAGTAAGCTGTTTCGACCATTTCACGCGGCCTTCCGGCCGGGCGCCTTCGCCGGAGCTCTGGTACTCGGCATAAAATGCGGTCTTTTCATTGTCGGGCTGGCGCCAGTTGTCCCACCCCCCAGGAATAATATGGCTGCCCATCTTTGTGCGGATCCATACGGTACGCGCATTGGGCCGCCAGGGCCTTCCCAGAAAAACCTTCTTTGCGGCCGTATCGGCCACCAAGGTGCAGTCGAAGAACACATATCCGTATTGCTGCCGCGGCGTGGTGGAAGCGGCGGTGATGTAAGAGTTCATCAGGTTTTTGATGGTGCAGCTCTGGAACACGGCCGTCGCTTCGCCGAAGATAAAGTCGGTGGTGCCTTCGATGTAACAGTCTTTATAATATTCGCGGCTTGTTTCCGTGCCGGTGTACAGCGTGTCCTGGTTGCCAAGGAGGCGGCAGTTGAGGATCTCGCATCGGTCGCCTTCCACATGCAGGGCTACGGCCTGTCCTACGCGCCCCGCCGAATTCTCTATGGTCAGGTTCTCCGCCCTGAAATCGTTGCCCTGCACCAGCACGGTATACGAATTATAGGTGGTGAATTTGTCCTTTCCAAAAGCGTCTTTTGCGCCGCCGGCATAGGCTTTTCCTGAATAGTCGTTCCAGGTAATGATCGTGCTGTCACGGCTTTCACCCAGCAGGGTTACTTTTGTTTTCCAGGAGGGAATGACCAGCTTTTCGTGGTACACGCCGTTCTTGATGTGGATGGTCACCTGCTGCTGCGACAGGTCGCGGACGGCGTTGACGGCTTCCTGGATGGTCTTGAAATTACCGCTGCCATCCAGCGCCACCGTAAAAGAGGAAGGATAGGTGGTGGGCTGTGCGAACAGGGAGCAAGAGCAAAGAAGAGCCAGTGCGGCCAAGAGGCCGGACCGGGAAAAGGTACAAAGAATGGACATGGCAGGTAGGGATGAGATGTTTCGTTTAACGAGTCTGCCGCCCGAAGATAAAGAGTTGTTGCGCAAATGCCGTGAGGGTTTCCGCACTCGTTTGCGGAGGCAAGATTGTCTGAAAAGAAAAATGGTTAATATTGGTGCTTCATGCGCCGGTTACACTACCGGTGAAATCTGCCATACCTAAATAAAACATATGAAATTTTCAATCTCCCGCTTTGTTCCGTTGCTCGTGGCAACACTTGCATTTGTTTCTTTCAGCTTTGCACAACCGGCCCTGAACACCCTCACGCCGCAGGAAAAGAAAGAAGGCTGGCGTTTACTGTTCGACGGTAAAACTTCGAACGGATGGGTGGGCGCCAACGCAAAAACATTTCCCACCAATCCGAACGGGTGGTTGATAAAAGACGGACTGCTTACGATCCAGGGATCGGGCAAGGGAGAGGCTTCGAGCGCCGGTGACATCATCACTACGGAAGAGTTCAGCGCCTTCGACCTTACCTTCGACTTCAGGATGACCACCGGCGCCAACAGCGGCGTAAAATATTTTGTGACCCTGAATGAAGAGGGGAAAGGCGCCCCGCTCGGACTGGAATACCAGGTGCTCGATGATGCCGTGCATCCGGACGCTAAGATGGGCCGCGACGGCGACCGCACACTGGCTTCGCTGTACGATCTCATCAAGGCGAACAAACCCGCCAGCGCGGTACATGCCGTGGGCGAATGGAACACGGGCCGCATCGTGGTCTATCCCGACAACCGCGTGGAGCATTATCTCAACGGCGTAAAGGTGCTCGAGTACGTGCGCAAGTCACCCGCCTACCGCGACCTCGTAAAAATCAGCAAATACAAGGACCACAAGGATTTCGGTGAAGCCGACAAAGGCCCCCTCCTGCTGCAGGATCATGGCCATACGGTGAACTACCGGAACATAAAGATCAGGACGTTGAAATAGTTTGTTCAAACAGAATTTTTAAAAGCCGCTGGAGACAGCGGCTTTTGTTTTTTAGGCGCCAGACAATAAGATAACAGGGTGAAAACAACATAACAATCGGGTTATTTCACGCTGCGGCAGGGCGGTGGAAGAGCTGATTTTTACATCAGCTATTACCAACTGCCATGACAATTCATATTACTATCTCAATTTATTTTCTGGTTGCGTTCAATCTGGTCATTCATACCAGTGTATACTCGCAAACCAGCCTGCCAAGAAACTATATCCCTCCTTCTCCCACCGCTGCCAACCTTGGTTTGTATGCGGCGGTTCCGGTGAATTATTATACAGGAGTTCCGGAAATATCGATCCCCATCACCTCCGTAAAGATCAAGAATGTTGATCTGAACATCCAGCTTTCCTATCATGCGAATGCAGTTCGCAAAGCCGACGAAGCCTCCTGGGTGGGGCTTGGATGGTCGTTGATGGCCGGCGGTGTTGTTACCCGCACGAAACGGCACAAGGATGATCTTTCAGACAAGGGGTTTTATAAATACAATGCCTCCAACCGGCCCTGCAACGACGATTATGACCAGGAACCCGATCTGTTCCTGTTCAATTTTGCAGGAAGAACCGGGAAGTTCTTCCTTGAATCTACCACCAACGGCCAGCCGGTGATCAGTTCGGTTGTCAAAGACATGTTGCGCATCAAGATCACCGCTACCGGCGGATGGGAGGTTACGGATGAGAATGGGACGGTGTATCAGTTTGAGGCAAAAGAATGGGTGCGGGAAGAATACACGGCGGGAAAGAAACATGAAACCGAAACCTTTGTGGCCAGCTGGTACCTCACCCGTATTACGAATGCCTTCAATGAATCCATCGATTTCACGTATACGACGACGACCGGCAGTAAAATCTATAAAAAGACAAACTATGCTTCCTACAAACAACTGAGCGGTTATGCACCTGCGTACCTGTTCGACATCAATGTAATGTTTGGGGATAAGAACGGCGTTCAGCAATACGCGGAACTGGCCGGCACGAAGGTCACCGAACTCAGCACCTCTGAAACCTACACCGACGAAGTGGTTCCCGCTGGGATCAGCTTTCCTGGCGGCACCATCGAATTTGTTTCGGGCGACCGGTCAGACCTGTATCTGAGCTCTCCGGGATTCGGAAAGAAACTGGACAGGATCGTGATCAGGACAGTGGCTGCGGGGGAAGAACCATTCAAAACATACAAACTTGGGTATACCTATTTTTCTTCCCGGAGCAGTCAGCCAAACTCCATCTCTACAAGGCTTGAGCTAATAGAGCTGAGGGAGACAGCACAAAATATCAGCCAGCCTCCCTATAAATTCTCTTACCGGGAAGGCGTAGTACCGGATAAACAAAACACCACTTCTCTGGGCGGTTTCTTTGATGACGTAGCTGCGTGCCTGCTAAGCAATATTACTTACCCCACCGGTGGGTACACGCTGTTCACCTTTGAACCCAACATTCAGCGAATCGGAGCCCGGATCAAAAGGGTTGAACACAAGGATCCGGATGCCAGCGTGGGTATCAGACTGTATGAATATGCAGGAGGCCGGCTGCTTGCCAACTCGCTGCCCATCAACGGTGCCGATCAGAGCGGCTCTGTCACCGGCACCATGTACAATGGCGCAACGCCGTTGACTGTGTATGGAACGCTGGCCTACAAAACATTCATGTCATCCGACCAATGCCTTATGGGTGAATCATCGGGTGATTACCTCGTTGGTTATGATAAGGTAACCGAGTACATGGGAGAAACGGGTGAATGGGGAAAGACAGAATACACCTTCTTCAACGAGGCTTCTCCGCTTGCTTATGGCGTGCCGGCAGAAGTGCCCGCACTGAACGGATCTCTCCGGATAACAGAAGAATATATAAACAAGGGTGGCGCCTTCCTGAGTAGTAAAAAGACTGTCAGGGAAACGGTAGCGGAGCCGGCTTCAACGCTTGCGGTGAAGAGGCGTTTTCAAAATGCCTGCTCAAACAACTACAGTCTGCGCACCAACCGGATCATGCTGCAGAAAGAAACCGCATTCAATTTTGACGATGGCTCCAATCCGGTCGTGCAATCGACCTCTTATGTGTATGCAAATCCGGCGCATACCTTTCCTACCGCCATCAAAACCACCGACAGCAAAGAAAATACCTGGCAAACCAATTACAAATATCCCCTGGAGAAAGCAGTGGAAGAAGGAGGGGTGTATATAAAAATGGTTTCAAGAAATATCGTGTCACCGGTTTGCGAAGAAACCAAAAAGACAGGTGAAACCCTCCTGTCGACCGTCCGGACAAATTACCGCGAATGGACCGCCGGTGTGTTGGCACCGGAAACGGAAGAATTTAAAAAAGGAGAGCATACATCAGAGATCAGGCTGCGATTCTATAATTATGATGCGAAGGGCAATCCGCTCGAAGTATCAAAAGAGCATGACCTGCATACTGCCTATATCTGGGATCCCACGGTAGGGTTTCCCACTGCACAGGCAACGAATTGTTCGGCAGCGGATCTGGCTTATACCAGTTTTGAAACAACAGAAGCCGGCGGGAATTACAATGTACCGGCCGCAGGCCTCACTTCCGAAGATGCTTTTACCGGAACCCGGTCATTCAACCTGAATAACATATTACTCGGTAATAAGACCGGACCCACCTTTTACCTGTCTGGGTCGGCACCTGTTTCTATCGTATCCTTCTGGGCCAAAGGTGGAACACCCATGATCTCCTATAAGAGCGGTCCGCTGCCTAAGTCGCTTCTTTTAAGCAGTGCTTATAAAAAAGGGACGGCGGTAAACGGCTGGACCCGTTTCGAGATCGTGCTGACCAATCTTTCATCTGTATCGGTGCTGGGTTCCGGGCTCATTGATGAATTCAGGGTTTATCCGAAAGGCGCGTGGATGAATACGTATACCTACCTACCCATCGTAGGTATGACGGGAGAATGCGACAAGAACAATCGGGTTATCCGATATGGCTATGATGGGTTCGGCCGGCTGCAAGCTATCCGCGATCACGAAAACAATATCGTCAAAACCTTTGAATATCATATCAGGAACTGACTTCCTGAAAGATGCCCCACTCCAAATAAATTTTTGTCTGATGTACTTCCCACTCTTCGCAATCAAAAAAAGCCTGGTTATTCTCCTCCTTTCCTTCTTCGCAAGCAGTTTCTGCTATGCCGACGGGGTCATGTACGGCTCGACAGATGTAGATCCGGGAGAAATTTCCGTTTACACTGTAGAGTTCTATCCCTCAGATCCCTATGCTGTCATCACCTGGAGTGTTTCAGGCGGACACATCATATCGTATACTGGTACACAAACTTTTGAAGTAGTAGTGCGCTGGAATAACGAAGAGGGCTTTGGTTCAATCAATGCATCGGAAGACATACGAGGCGGAACCGCAGGTTTGTTCGTGACCATTGGAAAACCCATACCGGCCCTGTATGGCGGATACATCCGGTCGACCTCCGATTTTTTCAATACGGCCGTTTTGCCAATTCTGCTGTCGCAGGCGCCCGCAGCGGGCAGCCTGTGCCCTACATATACTTACACCTGGGAGGCATCGGTAGCAGGAAAACCCTGGGTTGACATAGGCACCGGTGAAGTGCTTGCAGGAAACGGGTATCAATTTATCGACAATACCCGGGTAAGAAGAAAGGTCGTCAACTGTACGGGTGAACAAGCATACTCCAATACGCTTTCCTTCCGGTATCAGCCTGCTGACCTTGAACCTGCTTACAATTATATCAAAACAATTGAAGTGGGGCAAAAAGGGGTAAGCACCTGGGCGGAAGCCGATATGTTGCCTGTTGGCAAAAGGCATCAGTCTGCCTCGTACCTCGATGGTCTTGGAAGACCTGTTCAGACTGTCATTAAACAGGGAAGCCTGAAAGAGGGTACAACTGCTCCTGATGATCCGTCGAATTGGGCTGATCTGGTAACCCCCATTGAGTATGACGGAGAGAACCGGACCGTTCAAACCTATTTGGCTTACAGTGCGCCCGACCTGATCGGAAAATATAAACCGGCTGCAAAAACGGATCAGGCAGCTTCTTTACAGAGTATGTACCATGATGCGCCTGCCTACATGCGTACGGAACTGGAAAACAGTGCATCCGGCAGGCCCCTGAAAATATTTCAGCCGGGAAGCACCGGTGCGGCTTCTCCGGCCGCATATCACTATGGCAGTAACCTGGCTGCGGAAAAGATCCGCATCTGGAACATTTCCGCCGAACCCGGCAGTATGCCTTCCACCACGGAGGTTTATAAAGACGGCGCCCTGTTTAAAACCACCGTGAGAAATGAATACCAGAAAGAAACGGTTGAATACCGGGATCAGGAAGGCAGGGTAATTCTGAAAAAGATCCAGGACAAAGAAGAAGGACAAGGATTAGACCGGAATGGCCACGCCGGATGGATCTGCACGTATTATATCTACGACGATTATGGCAATCTCCGCTGGGCAATTCAGCCAAAGGGCGTCGCTTATCTGGCAAGCAATGGATGGGATAAAGTACCGGATATCCGCGACCAGCTTTGCTTCCGCTATGAGTATGACCACCGGAACAGGATGATCCTGAAAAAGGTTCCCGGTAGCGCCGAAGTATACACGATCTACGATCAGTGGGACAGGGTGGCGCTCACACAGGATGGAAATCTTCGCGTGCAGGATCGCTGGATTTTCAGCAAGTATGATGAGATGAACCGTCCTGTATCAACAGGCATTTATACAGACCACATACATACCGGCCTGGAAAATATGACAGCGTATCTCCGGGGTCAGGAGACGGTTGCATGGAGGGCGGAAGTGAAAAACGCATCTGCCAGCGGTTACAGTGCTACGCAAACTTTCCCGGTCATCTCATCGCCTGAGTATCTGGCGGTCACTTACTATGATGATTATGATTATCCGAATGCAAAAAGCTTTTCAGGAAGTTTCAAGATCGACAATGGTGTGCCTGCCGCAGAAAATGTTGCAGTGGAAAAAAGTGATGATGTAAAAGGTTCTGTCACCGGCAACCTTGTGAAAGTGCTCGATGACAACAGCCGGTTTTTACTGACGACAGATTTTTATGATGCAAAAGGCAGGCTCATCCAGACACGGAAAGACAATGCCGCTCACGCAGAAGATATCGCAACCACGCAGTATGATTTTTCGGGCAGGATCAGGTCCACGTATACCAGTCATTCCTTTGCACCGGCAAGCGGTGCAACCACCCAGGTGACCGTATTTACACGAATGGATTATGACTTTGCGGGGAACCTGACCAGTGTGTTCAAATCGATCAACGACGGAACCGAAAAAGAAACTGCTCACAATTATTATGATGCACTGGGCAGACTAAAAGAAAAGCGCCTGGCGCCGGGTTATACCGGAACCGGAAGGAACGAACTTGAAAAGCTCCGATACGATTATAATATCCGCGGTTTGCTTACCGGAATGAATAAGCAATTCATCTCCGATCCTTCCTCCGCCGATTCGTGGTTTGGACTGGAAATCGGTTATGACAAACCGGGAACGGCTGCTTTTAGTTATCCGCAGGCAAACGGAAACATCGGCGGCATCGCGTGGAAGAGCCGGGGTGACAACATTCCGAGGAAATATGATTTCCGATACGACAACCTGAACAGGCTCACGAACGCGCACTTCTCGCAGCAGGATGAAGGGGCGGGTCCGGCAAATGCCTGGACGAATAAGACCATGAATTTTGATGTAGCTATAACAGATGAACAAAACAGGAGCGCATATGATGAGAACGGAAATATCACGGCGTTAAAACAATGGGGTGTAAAAGCCAACCACGCTGTTCAGATCGACGATATTTCATTCAGTTACAAAAATAGATCCCTCAGCAACCAGTTAGAAGCAGCAACAGAAGGCGCAACAACAGGATCTGCCGACAACGGCCTGGGCGATTTCACGGATGGAAATACCTCAGGCGAAGATTACCAGTACGATACGAATGGGAACCTGGTAGCGGACTTGAACAAGAAAATTTCTTCCATCTCATACAACATCCTCAATCTGCCCGCAAGCATTCAGGTAGATGGCAAAGGAGAAATAACATACGTATACGACGCCACCGGAAACAAGCTTGAAAAAGCGGTCAGGGAAGCTGGCAAGCCGGACAAGATCACAGATTATGTAAACGGGTTTGTGTACGAAGACGGCATCCTGCAATATTTCCCTCACGAAGAAGGGAGGGTGAGACTGAAAGACGACTCCGGCAATCCGGGAGCATTTGTATTCGACTATTTTCTGCACGACCAACTTGGGAACATCCGGATGGTGCTGACGGAAGAAGAGAAGCAGATACCCTACCCCGTGGCTACCCTGGAATCTTCCACAGATGCTTCCGCGCCCACGAAAGTGCTGGATGAAGAGAAGCGGTTTTATTCCATCAACGATGCCCAGATCGTGGAGAACGAACATCTGCCCGGCCCGGGCATATCTGCAGCGGATGGATATGAAAACAACAACTCACCTGTGCAGAATGGCAATCAGTTTTCCGGGAGTCTGCCCGGCAAAAGCAACAAGATGTACAGGCTGAACGGTGCAGACCCGGCAACAAGAACCGGATTGGGCATTGTTTTAAAAGTAATGTCGGGAGACATCGTTAACCTGTTCGGACGATCCTATTATTTTGTAAATCAGGCCGGAATTACCGGGCAGCCGGAAGGGATCGCTGTCAGCAGCCTTGTTGAAAATTTCTTGGGAGGTCCGTCATCACCCCGGCTTCTTAAAGGCATCACACCTGCAGGTATTTTGTCGAACGCAAACATAGTGTCTGCCCTTTCCTCTTTTCTGAAAGACAGCCGGCGGCTGCAGCAAAATCTGCAGCCCAAAGCTTCCATCAACTGGATCCTGTTCGACGAACAACTGAACGTAACCTCAACCGGATCACAGTCTGTAAGTTTATCTGAAGCGGATAATGGCCAGGTGAAAAAATGGGGTCCGCAGGAGATTCCTGCTATAGTATCCGGAAAGAACGGGTATCTGTATGTGTATTGCAGCAATGAAAGTCCGGTCGATGTTTTCTTCGACAACCTTCAGCTGGTCCATACAACCGGTCCGCTCACGGAGGAAACGCATTATTATCCGTTCGGCATGACTATGGAAGCCATCAGCAGCAGGTCGTTGGCCTCCCTGGAGAATAAGTTTGGCTACAACGGCAAGGAAAAACAGGACAAAGAATTTAGAGATGGCACAGGACTCGAGTGGTACGACTATGGCGCCAGAATGTATGATCCGCAACTGGGAATGTGGCACAATCCTGATCCGCTGGCAGAGCAGATGCGACGGTGGAGCCCCTATGCGTATGCTTTCAACAACCCTGTGAGGCTGATCGATCCGGATGGCATGGCCCCGTCAGACAATGGATTCACCCGTTCCATCAACCAGTTCTCGAGTTACCTGAATTCGAAGTGGATGCCGCAAGGCGGGCAAAATGCGTCACCCGATCAGCTGGCTTTCAACCAGATCATGGACGCGTACACCGCAGAAATGGCACCCATAGTAAAATTCATCGACCAGGCAGAAGAGATGCTGGGAACCTTTGTGCCAGGTGTCGACTCCTACAAAGAATTCAAAAAAGGTAATTACCTTTCAGCAACGATCTTCGGCGTCACCGACGTTGCAGGTGGTTCCATCGAGAAGGGGGTGGCTAAGGCAGTTGAGAAAATTGCCTTAAAGGAAATAGAGCATGGGGTGGAGAAGGAGGTGAATATTCAAACTGCGCTATGGGCGCAAAAAACATTCGGTAGAAATTTCAGTCAAGATGGAAAATTTGCAAAGCAACCGATCAGCAATGTAGTAGATGCGCTAAAAGCAGGATCGCTTTCGGCAGCCGATGTTCCGATTGATGTGGTTGTAAGGAACGGTCAAACGCTTATATTAAATACACGTTCCTCGGCATCGCTAACCATAGCAGGGATTCCAAGAGAAAATTGGATTGTCAATAACAGAACAGGTGATTCTTTTTTTGAGGACATGCTTAATAAGCAATTTGAAAGAAATAAGTTAAGTGCAGGAGTTAATACGATCGAACAAACCGGGACGCATGTGGTGCTAACTCACAATTGATAACTATATTCATTAAAACGAGTCTAATTAGAACACATAACTTACTATGAAGTTAATTGAAATCACAGGTGTATTCCAGATGGACACCGGATCACCATCACCAATTATATTATCAACCGAGGGTGATATGCTCATTCTCTTTCTTACCCAAAAAGACCAGCGGAATGTGCCTTCAATTAGAGGTAAAACTGAATATGAAACTAATGTTTCAATGATGAAATTTACTAATTGCTTAAAATATACTTTTGGCAGCCCAAGTAATGAAACTTTACATGGACATCCATATTACCAGCTTGGACTAGAATCATATGCCTTCTATGAAATGAAGGATTCGGATATGATCAAAGAACTTCAAACTATCGATAAGATTCATGCTTATTACAATTTTGAAAAATGGAAATACTACAAGCACTACATCATTACTTTCCATGATAACATGTTTGAATGTGTATCAACAAATTACGAATTCCAGGAAAAGAGCGCCTTAATATATAATCAAGCTGAAAATTTAATAGGAGAAATAAGCGCAAAGAGCACTAACGAATAGTGATTGTAATCATAATATTTAAATATTTTATGCTACCCGGTTAAAAAGATGATGAATGTGAGATGCATTCAAAGAATAGAGACGCCATGCCTGGCCGCTCTATTTCGGTGACCTAAGTTATCTTGATAACAGGTTATTACTACTAGGCAAGATTTGCCTTGGCACGCGGAACTATTTAAAATTTTGAATTTCATTTGATAGTTTAATACATAAGTGTCCGTTAAAAAGTATAGGTAGTTCTTTGAAAGTCTTGTTGGATAAGGGTTTTATTGAAAAATTGCTTGGTGACGATTTGAAATGGCCGATTTTATAACTTACTGTAAATCAGTAGAGTTATGAATCAGGGGACTTATATCTTTTCCCACATCAGCACGTTTTTACCGGCAAGGACATTCGATCGTTGGGTTGATGTGTATAAAGGCAACAAATGGATCAAGCATTTCAGCTGCTGGAACCAAATGTTGTGCATGATGTTCGGGCAACTCAGTAATCGCGACAGCTTGAGAGATTTACTGGTTTGTATCAGTGCTCATCAACCTAAACACTATCATTTAGGGTTTATAATACTCCCTCTTTTTAGGACCAGCAGATTAGGGATTTAAGTTAAGATTCGCTGTTAAATGCCTCATCTTTCATGCTGCCTTTTTTGTTGGTTCAATATGCCGGTGATTGGGCGATTGCCGGGTCGTGTGGTGTGTCTTGTTGTTATAGTAAGTTACATACTCCTGGACTCCCTCTATCAATTCAAAGCCATCCTCTGCCGGATTCAAAAATATATGATCGTACTTGATCGACTTCCAGAACCGCTCTATCCACACGTTGTCCAATGCCCTGCCTTTTCCATCCATAGAGATCCGGATCTCCTGGCTTTGCAGATACTGCGTCCATAGTGCGCTGGTGTACTGCGTTCCCTGGTCCGAGTTTACGATCTCCGGTTTACCGTGTTCTATAGTGTACCCGTTGTTTAGGACAGATAATGTGGGATATTAAAGTAAAATTCGAGGCGTTTTTTAAGCTGATGTCTTTTTTGCTGCCTGAGTCAAATATACCTCTCAGGCTAAAGACATCAGCTTAAAAAATGCAAGCCCGCGGCAGGCGTCATGCTGCCACCCTTTTGTAAAGAATTTCCGGAGCCAAATAGCCCAATGATTGGTGCAATCGCTGCCTGTTGTAAAATGTAAAATAATTGCATAATCCTTCATACAGCTCTACTCCGTCTGTCGGCGAATGCAAATACACGTGTTCGTATTTTACACTCCGCCACAGCCTCTCGACAATTATATTGTCGATTGCCCGACCTTTGCCATCCATGCTGATCTGAACCTCATACTTTTTGAGACAACCCGTAAACTCTTCGCTCGTAAATTGACTTCCCTGATCCGTATTGAAGATCTCCGGCTTGCCGTGAACCGCTATGGCTTGCTCCAACACTTCTTTGCACCATTCGGCAGTCATAGTGTTACTGATGCTCCAATTCACCACATACCGGGTATGCAGGTCAATGATGGCACACAGGTACATGAACCCCTTTCGCATCGGAATGTACGTGATGTCGGTTGCCCACACTTGGTTTGGCCTGTCGATCAGCAGCCCTTTGAGCAGATAGGGATATATTTTGTGACCCTTTCCTGGCTTACTGGTGTTTCGGCCACGGAACAGGGTTTTCCATCCCATGATGCTCATCAGCCGGGCAACTCTTTTGCGATTGACCGGGTATCCCTGATCCTGCAGCCAGGCGGTGAGCCGGCGGATACCGTAGAACGGTGTTTTAAAATATTGTTCATCCAACAGCCGCATGATCGCCAGGTTTTCTTCGCTTTCCGTGCATGGAGTATAATAAATCCCACTGCGATGGATACTGAGCAACCGGCACTGTTCAACGAGACTCAATTGACAATCATCCTTCTCAATCATGGATTTACGCTCCGCAACCGGCTTCACTGCAATTTTTTTTTAAGAAAGTCATTTTCCACTTTCAGCTGGCCGATCTGTGCATACAACCTTTCGGTATCAGCTTCCTTCTGCTTTTGTTCACTGTCACTTTTTTCATCAAAGACACTGACAGCTTTGCTTAGGAATTCACGTTTCCAGGTGTTGATCTGAGTAGGATGAACTTCATGCTTCTTAGCGAGTTCTTCGATGGTACTGCGCTCTTTGAGGGCTTCCAGTACGACCTTTGATTTGAATTCTGCGGTAAATTTCCGTCTGCTTTGTTTTGTCATGATGTAGGTAATTTAAAGATAAAAATTTCTATCTTAATTACCTGTCCTGTTTCCGGGGTACACTATATTCCTCTATGGCTTCCTGCAGTACGTTTCTGCACCATTGGGCACTCATGGAGTTACTGATCCCCCATCCCTCGGGTCTTGCGGCTGTATACATCAATGATCGCTGTCAGATACATGAACCCTTTGTTCATAGGAACGTAAGTAATATCGGTACACCATACCTGGTTTGAACGGGTGATGGCAAGACCCCGGAGCAGATACGGCTTGATGAACTCTTTCAACCCCTGTTTGGTTAGGTTCTTTCTGCGGTAGATCGTCTGCCGACCCATCAGCTTCAATAGCCGTCGGATTCGCTTCGGACCTACATGCAAGCCCAGGCCAATCAAGAGATGAACCATCGAAACCACTCCTTCGGTCGGATGATCTGTGAGGTGCCTGTCCATGATATTCATCATCTGTACGTTCTCCGGCTTTTCTGCAGCCGGTTTGTAGTAGAGCTTGCTTCTGTTGATGCTGAGCAGATCACACTGCTTACGGATAGACACCTTTTCTGATCGTGGATTGACCAGTTGTAACCGCTGGTCTATATTCCCAGCTTGCTGCAACTTTTTTTTAAAAACTCATTTTCCACCTTGAGCTGACCTATCTGGGCGTACAACTCTTTTGTATCGACAACATCACTTTTGGAAGAACCTTCCTTTTCAAAAGCTGAAGCCATATTCTCCAGGAATTCAGTCTTCCATTTAGAGATCATGACCGGATTGACTTCAAACTTTACAGCTAACTCAGCCAGCGTTTGCTGGTTTTTGACGGCTTCAAGCGCTACTTTGGCTTTGAAGGAAGAAGAGAACTTACGACGTGTTTGCTTTTTCATTTCTGGTAGTTAAAGTAAGGAAATTATTTAACTAACCCACTGGTCTGAATTTAGGGGAGTACTATACAATACATGAAATCAAATGTGGACTAATTGGAACATATACTGTTTCGAGAGATGCAATGAAGAAACATGTTATAGGAGGAATAGAAGGAAAAAGTATATTTTATCCCACTTTCAATGCAGAAATAGCTGTGCTGAGAGCGGCCGAATATGCAGATAAAGCGGGATTATGGAAAAACAATGGCAAAGCGAAAGTTTCGGTATTAAATACTTACATAGGTACGTTAGGAAACAGGGAACCTAGTAATATTATAAATCTTTATAAAAAGCCCAATGGATTCATCCATGGTGCGCCTGGAAACTAACTATTAGAAAAGTCATGCAAGATATAACTATACCTGTGCAATCAGCAATGAGTAAAGAAATTCTCTGGTCAGTCACCGATTTTTTCATTGCAATGTCAGAACTGCAAGACAGTGGTTACCAAATTTCCCACTGGAAATCCGAAGAAAATTGGGCTATTATCTCTTCGTTGTCCTCAACTATTGGGTACTTGTGGCGTAAAAAGCCATTGATGTTTGTTGTGTCTAAATTTAGTAACGAACTTAAAAGAAGCTTAAAAAACGAAGATCATATTATATTCATCCAGGTTGAAGGATTAAATTCAAAAGAGTTAAAAATCAACCGAGATATGCTAAAGGAAGAGCAGGATATCGTTGATATGGATTTTGATAAATTTTCGGTCGTGGATTTATGGTTTTGTACTAACAGCATCTGACAAATCAGAAATAAGTTAAACTCACCGCTTGCCACGAAACCACACCAAACTTAGCAAAACCATCTCGCATACCCTGCGGCATGAGCCGGAAGCCTACAACTTCAAACTTGATCCGGAAGGATGGGTTGATCTGTCAGAACTTATTGCTGCCTTAAGAATTAAAGTTCACTCATATTACCAGTAATTCTTCATTACTTCAAAAAACCACTTTTATACAGAATGGAATTAGTGTTTTTTGGAATGGAGAAAGATTCATTAAATAATACCTTTTAGAATGGTGCTAACAACGGATATTCAAGAAGCAAATTCATTATTGAAGCTTTATACTGGTGCGTCAGTTGATATTAGCATCTATAGTAGTAGTTTGAAAAGATTAGCTTTAAAATTGTCTTTGACCAATGACCAAAAGGTTATCTGTTTAGTTGCTATAAGTTGTAAGCATATAACCGGATTCTTCCATTTTAAAGATGCGAATTTGTCAATTCATACTCAGATAGACCCTAACACAGATGATACCATTACAATAATCAGAGATCACATCAATGGATTTGAACTTAACTCTTCCGGAGGATTTACTCTTGCATATGGAAATGTGTCAGAATTTGGAACATCGTTCGAAAACTTTTTAAAAGATTAACTTTCAACTAACCTCCTTTGCCCTCTCACTCAGACCACACCAAACTCAGCAAAACCATCTCCCATGCCCTGCGGCATGAGCCGGAAGCCTACAACCTCAAACTGGATCCGGAAGGATGGGTCGATCTGTCAGAACTTATTGCTGCCTTAAAAACAAGAGGATGGAAACATCTGCAGCAGCAGGATATCCTTGCTGCAATGGAAAAATCCGAAAAGAAAAGATTCCAGATCCAGGAAGATAGGATCAGGGCGTACTATGGACATTCAACTTCGGAAAAGATCCAAAAGCAACAACAAATACCTCCGGTTATCTTATATCACGGAACCAGTACCGCAAACCTGGACAGCATCCTGGAAAAAGGACTTCTGCCTATGGACCGGCAATACGTTCATCTGTCTGAAGACACCACAACCGCACTGATTGTAGCCCGTAGGAGAAATACAAATGAAACAACGATTCTGACTGTTCAGGCCTTGCAGGCTCATCAACAAGGGATCACTTTCTATCGGGAGGAAAACGGCGTCTGGCTTTCCGAACCCATTCCGCCTTCATACATTCTGCAGTAAGGCACATTGCCTTGTGGTGAGATCTTTCTGTTACTGCTCACCTGGATAAAAGGCTGCTCAACAGAGACGAGCGCACATCCCTGAAACAAAAACACCCGGAGATAACTCCGGATGCCTGTTGTTGTTCTAAGAGAACTATATCTTACTATTGATGGCCAGACCTTTAGTGAGTTCAGTGGTTTGAGACGTTTCGTATTTGTCGTGTTTTGTTATTGATCGCTAACAGCCAGCGGCTCTTTTATTGCTGTGTGGCGGTGTAAACTACAGAGAGTGTGTAAGTACCAGCGTCGTAAGCGTAGCCAGGGTTTGCATTGTAATCAACATTGAAAGAGTTGGTGCCTCTGGCGCCACTTGTGAGCGATGCGGCAGTAGTAGACAGTGCACTGAAAGAAGAACCGCTGTTGAGCTTTACACCAAGAACCGAAGCAGGCATCTGGGTGGCGGGAGTAGCAGGACCGGAGAAGTTGGCAGCAGCCGCTTTCACCGTTACAGCCCAGGGGCGGTTCGATTTTACCTGGAAGGTGGAGGCGTTGGAGTTGGTAAGGCCGCTGCCGTACTTGGTAACATCGTCGAAGGTGAAGGAAGTACCGGTGGCAGAGGTGATGGAGATGTCGATGGCGTTGGTAAGGTTCAGGGTAACGGTCTGGCTGGCGGTGGAAACAGACTGGGCGTTGGCGGCAGTGAAACCAGCGAGGAGGATAATGGCGAGGGTGAGGAGCTTTTTCATGATATTTTTTCTTTTTGTGTGTTTGTGTGTTGTGCCGATATAGATTCAACCGGAATGCCGGAAGTGTAAAGGGTTGATAGTGAAGGAAGAGCGTGTTGGCATGGCATGCCCAAGTTTCCCGGAGTTGGAAAAAGCATCTGTAAACGGGATTCGGATTGATTAATAGCCCGTGCAAAGGGTGGGTTGATGCGGGTTGCCTATTCAGGATATTTGTCTGAACCGGAATTAGCCTGGGTAACTGATTTACCTGCCAGGGTTACAGAGCGGGTTCGAACTTCCGGAATGGAAAATCAGTTTTTGTCTGAACCTGGATTTATGGGATCTTTCTGATTACGCTGATAAACAATGATAGTATTCGCAGCCACCAATCCCTTCATCCCTGAATCCCGGTTCAGACAAAAGAGAGGGTGCTCTTCCTCGGTGTTTACTTACAAAGTTCCGGCTTGGTTCAGAGGTTGGCTCAAAAGAAAAACGAAGGTCGCTACCATTTGGGTAAATGGGAATAGAGTCCATCCCCCGCCCGAATAAAAAGAGGTTGTCTCATACTTTTGAGACAGCTTCTTTGCTCTCAGGATAATCCGTCAAATCACAAAAACCCCGGTTCACACAAATGCATTAAATCCGCTGTATGTGCAATTTTAACCCACCCCTACCCATCCGAGGAGGGGATCCAAACCCCAAGCATTCTTCCATCCTTTGGCCATGTGAATCCCGGTTCGGACAAATGACATTCAGCTTATCGCGCCAAACAGTATCACTACTACCCTCAACATCCATCCCCTAAAAACAATAGCAGGCCTTCTGGCCTGCTATTGCGATAATTATCATCAATTTATTTTATTTATACCCCGTATTCTGCGTGAACTCGCTCCGGTTCGTCACCGCATCGATCTGGCTTTGGGGGATCGGACGTACCGTGTGGTACGCCTGTACGTTGGCTGCCACATCAGGATTGTCGACCTTGATGCGGTCGATCAGTTTGCCGGTGCGCTTCAGGTCGAACCAGCGGAGCTGCTCGCCGGCGAACTCGCGTGCCCGCTCATCCAGGATGAAATCGAGCGTCATCTGCGACGCTACCACCTGCATGGCGGCTGTGCGGCCGGTTTTGGCGGCGCGGGTTCTGACGAAGTTCATGTAGTACGCCGCCGAATCGGCACGACCCAGCTTGAACTGGGCTTCCGAAGCGATCAGGTACAGCTCGGAAAACCGGATCACAAAAGCATCCCGCGCACTCTGCGCTTCGTTGGCACTGGCCCTCGTCGGATCATCGAACTTCGAGAGCGACACATAATGCAGGTTGTCTTTGGTAGACCCATCCGTATTGTACACGGCATTCCGGTCGTACAGCTTGTAGATATGCGTTCCGCCCACTACCTGCTTTGAACAATACACCGCCGTATCCCCGATCTTCATGCCGGTAGGCCTTGTTGTATTGTTGCAGATCCACACTTGTTTGAAAGAGCCTTCATACCGCGCGTCATCGTTCTCGTTGAATAGATCCAGCAGGAACCTCGTGGGCTGATAGCGGTTGAACGGCCGCCCGTTTAAAATGTCGCGCAGCATGCCAGGCTGGTCATCATATTTCATGATAAACAGGAGATGCCCGTTGTTGCTGCCCCGGCTGTGCCCGAGCGGATTTGAATTGGCATCCGCCAGGTCGTTCAGACTCAGGTTGGTTGAATAGTTCACCGCATACACGATCTCCTTGTTCACCAGGTTGCTCATCTTCCACAAGTCGGCATAGCTGGCCTGCAGCTGAAAACCAAACCCTCCGTTGATCACCGCCCTCGCCATGGCATTGGCTTCCGCATTCATGCCCCTGGTGAGGTACATCCTGGCCAGAAAAGACATGGCTGCCGGCTTCGTAACGCGGCCGTAATCGGTGGTGGTAACCGCCAGGTTGTTGACGGCAAAGTTCAGGTCACGGAAGATCTGTGCATAGAAAGTATCCACCGGTGTTTTGTTGGCGGTGGTGATGATGCCGCTGGTCTCCTGCGTGGTGAAATGAACACCGCCCCAGGTTTCCACGATGTGCCAGTAATAGAACGCCCTCAGAAAGCGCAGCTCCGCTTCACGCTGGGTACGAGCAGCATTGGACAGTCCGGCGTTGGCCGCGCCGTTGATGCCGGCATTGCACAGGTTCACCGCGGCATAGAAGTTCTGCCATTCGCTGGTCAGCGCGCCATTCGATCCCTGGAGGTTTACATACTTGGAAAGATCGGGGTACACATCACCCGAACCGCTTGTCCAGATATCTGTACCCATCTCCGAGATGCTGTAACCTTCTTCCTTGCCATACCACCAGCGCTGGTAGGCATATGCAGCATTCACCAGGGCTTCAAAACCCTGCGGTGTGGTGAACACGCTCTCCGCGGTCACGCCGCTCGGATTTTTTTCTTCGAGTGTCTTTTTACAGGACGAGACGCCTGCCAGTATCGTCAGTGCCGCAATGGCTATGTATAATCTGCTTTTCATGTTTTCCAGTTTAATCGTACACAATCAGAATCCGGCATTGAGCCCTACGGTGAATACTTTTGTCATAGGGAAATTTTCCGAGCCGCCTCTTTCAGGATCATAATTTTTCAGGCGGTCGCTTTTTGTCCAGGTGAACAGGTTGGTACCGGTGGTGTATAACCGCAGACTGCTGATGAACTTCGTTTTCACGCCGGGAAAGCTGTATCCGAGCGACAGGTTCCGGAGCCTGATGTAAGAACCATCCACATAACCGATGGTGCTGGTGTACAGCATGGTGGCCAGCGAAAGGTTTGCGTTGGGGCGCGGGTAATTGTTCGAAGGATATTCCGGTGTCCAGTAGTCGATCACCTGGCCGGTATTTTCGGAGGCCTGTGTGCTGTAGCGCCGCAGGAAATCCGGGTTGATCGTCTGGCCGAAGCGGGCGAAGATGTACACGTTCAGATCGAAGCCTTTGTAGCTCACGCTGTTGTTGAACCCGCCAAACCATTTGGGGCGCGGCGTGCCTACCACACTCCGGTCGTTCGTGGCGTCGATCTTGCCGTCGCTGTTCAGATCCCGCACACGAATGTCGCCGGGTTTCTGTCCCCAGGTAGCCGCGTCGGCTGCTTCCTTTGTCTGCCAGATACCGAGCTTCTGGTAATCGTAGAACACAGAAGTAGGGTAACCGATGAACAGGCCGGTCGCAATATCATTCACCCCGTTCACCAGCGCCACGATCTCTTCCTTGTTCCTCGAGAACGTAATGGAAGAGTTCCAGGTCAGGTTCCTGTTCTTGATGTTGGTGGTGTTCAGGGCCACTTCAAAACCATGGTTCCTGGTTTTACCGATATTCTGGTTCACCGTAGACACCCCCGTGGTATAGGGAAGCCTCCGGGTCAGCAGCAGGTCTTTTGTGCGGGTATCGTAATAGTCTACAGTCGCGCTGATCCGGTTCTGCAACAGCGTCACATCGATTCCCACGTTGGGCGTGGCCGACAGTTCCCAGCCAAGGTTGGGGTTACCGGTCAGCGGCGAATACGTAAAGCCCTGTGCCGAGTTGTCGCCATAGGCAAAGGCAACCCTTGTCAGCGAGCTCTGCGTACCATAAGGAGAAATACCCGAGTTACCGGCCACCCCATAGCTCACGCGAAGCTTGAGGTCATTGATAAAGGTGAGCTTCTGCATGAACGATTCATCGCTGATACGCCAGGCCACCGCAGCAGAAGGGAAAGAAGCCCATTTATGCCCCACAGCCAGCCTGGAAGCGCCGTCGGCACGGTCCGTCAGGGTCAGCAGATAGCGTCCCTTGTAACTATAGTTAAGGCGGCCCGCAAAGGAAACGGTGTTGTATTTGGTAAAGCCGCTGTTCACCGCCACGTTCGTTGGCGCATTGCCCAGGCCATAGAACAGCTGCGCCGGGATGAGCTGCGACTGCCCCTGTGCCGATACATAGTCAGACACGCTGAGGATATAGCTGCTGAGCGCTGTAACAGTGAACGAATGATCCGAGATCTGTTTCTGGTACGTAACGATATTATCCCAGTTCACGAACCGGTTGTTGGCGGTCGTATCCCTTGCCAGCGGCGCCGAACCGTTCCGGTCGATGGAAGTAGAAGCTTCGAAAAGCCCGTAGCGGTTGTAGTTAAGACTGGTCCCGAGGTTGGAGCGGAAAGTAAAGCCGCTGACGGGTTTCAGCTCCAGGTACGCATTCACCACCGCGTTGGTGGAGATCGCTTTGCTGGAGTATACATTCGGTTGTTCATCGGCCAGCGGATTTACGGCCGAGCCCGACAGCGGGTACAGGATGAAGTTGCCGGCCGAGTCGTACACGGTTCCCAGCGGACTGATCTTGTTGGCCTGGTTCAGGGGGTCGCGGCGCAGGCTGAAATCGCGGTAGGTGACCTGGCTTTGAATACCGGCCTTTACCCAGCTTCCGATGGTCTGGTCTACATTGAAACGCGCAGAGAACCGGTTAAGCCAGTCCTGCTTCAGCAGTCCTTTTTCATTGTAATAATCGAGCGAGAAAAAGACCTTGGTACGTTCGGACCCTGCGCTCACGCCCAGGTTGTAATCCTGCTGTGTTCCGTTGTGCAGCAGCTTGTCCTGGTAATCTACCCACTGGTTATTCTTGATGGCGTTCAGCTCCTGCGTGTTGAAGATGGCCGGGTCGTCGGCCACGCTGTTCCATTTGCCCGTGGTACGGTAAGCTTCGCGCTTGAGCGCCACGTACTGCGGACCGTCGTCCACTTTCGGGTAACGCGATAATTGCGAAAGGCCGTAGTAGGAATTGAAAGATACTTTCGGCTTTCCGCTGGTGCCTCTTTTGGTGGTCACGATCACGATGCCGTTGGCACCCTGGTAACCATAGATAGCGGTGGAAGACGCGTCTTTCAAAAATTCGATCGACTCGATATCGTTCGGGTTGATGTCGGCGATGTTGCCTGTCTGCACGCCATCCACCACAAAGAGCGGACTGTTGCTACCCGCAATGGACCGGTTACCACGGATGGTAATGCTTACGCCGGAAGTGGCGGAGCCGCTGCTCCGGTTGATGTCCGCACCGGGTATTTTACCCTGGATGGACTGTAACGGGTTCTGCGCCGGCACTTTGGTGATCTCGTCTGTTTTGATGGTGGTGATGGCGCCGGTTACGTCGCGCCTTCTCACGGTACCAAACCCGATCACGACCACTTCGTTCAGCGCACTGGCTTCCCGGAGCAGGCGGATGGTGACGGGCTTGCCCGACGTGGCGCTGGCGCTGGTGGCGCCATACCCGATAGAGGAAATGGTAAGATCGGCTTTTGTTTTACCGGGCGGCAGGGTCAGTGAAAAGTTGCCCTGGGCATCGGTGGCGGTTCCCTGGCCGCTGCCTTTTACGGTGATGGTCACTTCCGACATGCCGGCGCCGGAACTGTCGTCGACCACCTTTCCGGTGATCTGCCTCGACTGGGCCCAGCCTGTGACTGAAAAAAGAAAGAGGGAAGCTAGAAATAGAAGGATTGACTTCATACGCAGGAATGATTTAAACTGTTAGCAATAAAACAAATAAAAAGGGCGAAGTGCTGCATGAACTGCACGGCTTGATTGAATAATAAATATATACCTGTACCTGTTTGAACCACGATTCTCATGATTATAGGATTGGCTCGATAAAGGATGACGAATGCACAGCTGGGGACAATCATTTTGTCTGAACCAGAAAAGAACCTGATCAACTGATTTGCCTGATACATGATTAGTGCAAACTTCCTGCGGTGCGGCTTGAACCCACCCCTACCCCTCCGCGGAGGGGATTTATCTGGGAGAATCCTTACATCCTTCAATCCTGTGAATCGTAGGTTACACTACTTCTTCACAAACTGCTTCACCGCTTTCATGTGTTCGCTGCTGTATTGCAGCAGGTACACACCCTGCGGCAACGTGCCCACATGCAGTGGTGTGCTGGTAGTGCCCGCCGCGACCGTAAACCGCTTCCACAGCTTTCCATCCAGGCCAAGTATCTGCACCGAGCCTGCAGCCGTTTCGGCAGGATGCAATACGGTCAGGATACTTTGTACCGGATCGGGATAGACCTTTATCGCACCTGCTTCTTTCAGATAGAGATACACCACCTGGCTGTAAACAAAGGCGCCATCCTTGTCCATCATCTTCAGCCGGTAGAAGGTGCCGGTGCTGCCCGCCGTGGCATCTGTGAACGAATACGTATGATTACCGGCAGCTACTGTTCCGATCGCGGAATAGTTGAGCCCGTCGCGGCTCCGCTCGACCATGAACCGGTCGGTATTTACTTCGTCGGCAGTCTTCCATTGCAGCTGGTTCGCCACGGCGGTGCTGGTACCGGTGAAGGAAAGCAGGCGCAGCGGCAGCGCGCCACCGGTGGAAACGGCACCCCGGATCTTCACGTCTTTCAGCAGGGCATACCGGCCTGCGCTGGTGCTGCCACAACTGTAATACAAGCGGATCGTCAGCGTCTGCCCGGCCCCAAGCGTAACGCCTGTTGCATTGTTCAGGGCAAAAGCATAAGTATTTACCGGACCGGTAGCGGATTGCAGCAGCAGTACCGGCGTTGCAAAAGCCCCGTTGGCTGTACCCGACAGCGAAGTAGAGGCTGCCGGCGGAATCAGCGCGGTACCACCGGTTACATTTGTCGAATCGGCTGTGCTAAATCCTGTTTTTGAATATACCACCGCCAGCTTTGTATTGCTTGCAGTATTATAAAAGGCGCTGCTCAGCACAATGGAATCCACTCTTACCTGCCCGTTTGCAGCGGTCATCGTAAACTGCTCATAGAACGTACGGTTCAGGTTGCTGCTCGGGCCGGTGGGTGTTGTCCACGTGCCATTGGCGGTGGCGGCAAATGCCTGTCCGTTCACGCCGCTGTACGCAGGAATGGCAGGTACCGTAACACCATCGGAAAGCTGGAACCTTCCAAACACCGGCGTGCCTGCCGTAACCCCATCCGCACGTACCGCAACACTGTCGGCGCTGTTTGTAGTAAGCGGCCAGTGCACCAGTACGTTGGAAGTGGCGGGTGGTGCGTCTCCCGCACTGCCCGTCACCGGCTGGTTTGCTGTCAGCGCGCCAGTGCTGGTATGCACAATGTTACCGCTGTAGTTGCCCGAAGCCGCGGCATTCAGCCGCACGCTGATGGTGGCAGGAGCCAGAATACCGGCCGCAGGCGCGAGCACAATAGAACCGGTGCTACTCACCCAGCTGGTGCCGCCGTTGTTCGATATCTCGTATCCGGCCGGCGGTACGATCGTTACCACATCGGTAAGATTGGAACCGCTGACGGTGTACGACTGTGAGCCGGAAGGCGAGCCGGTCGTTTGGGCAAAAATACCCAGCGTGCCTCCCAACACAATGAGCGGGGTACTCGATACCTGGATGGTATCCGTAAGGTCATCTGCCAGTGCTGCCCGGGTAGCTTTTACAAAATAAGAATACGTTACGCCGGCCGGCGGAACAGAATCGGTATACAGGAAATTGACCGCCGTGTCGTTTGTGGCTGTCTGGTCGTACACGCGCGAAAAATTGCTGCGATCGGAGCTCCGGTACAGTTCATACCGGATGCCGGCCAGCGGCCAGCTGATGTTCCAGGTGAGGACCGACGGAGTGGTGGCCGTGCCTTTCTTCGCCCTGAAGTTGGAAACGGCAATGTCGGCCACGCTGTTCACGCACACGCTTGTGGCAGCCGAGCATGGATCCCAGCCGCTGAACACGGTCGATGTATTGTAATAGACCGCAGCTTCCGCATCCGTCAACTGCTTCGACCACGATACGCGCTGGCTGACATCGGCCGGTGTACCATCGAACTTCTTCGTTTTATACTCTGCAAAAGTGATCTTGGTAACATCGGTACCCGCATCCCAGATAGACCATCCTTCCGGACGGATCGAGTTGCCCATCGTAGTATTCAGAAAGATGACCTTGTTGTTCGATTTGGCCGCATCGGCCGTGCTGGCATCGTTCTGCCAGGGCCGGCCCAGCGTGTAACTGGTAACGCCCCGGTTCATCGTGATGCGGCAGTCCCTGAACACATAACCATAGGTTTGTCCGGGTGGCGTGTTGGCTGCCGTAACATATCCATTGCCGCTTCCATCCACACGGTCTCTCGGGAAGATCACGCACGAATCGAAGATGGCTATGGCAGAACCGAAGATAAAATCGGTGTTGCCGTCGATATAGCAGTTCCGGAAATACTGGCGTTTGCCGTTCCCGTTGGCGAGCAGCGTATCCTGTCCGCCGGTGAACCGGCAGTTCCTGAATACGGCGCGGTCGCTGTTCACGTTGATGGCCAGCGCCTGCGGCCCGTCGCCGGTGTAGCCCACGGCGTTTTCGAAAGTGATGCTGGCAGCCAGGAAGTCGTTGGCATTTACCGTCACCGTAGCGGAATTGCTGGTGCCGTAAACACCTCCGGCGGGATTGGCCTTGCCATTGTAATCATCCCAGATGATCTTTGTATTGGCCACGCTTTCGCCGATCAGCTGCAGAAAGGGTTTGTTGGAAGGGATGGTCACCTTTTCACGGTAGGTGCCATTCCGGATGAAGATGATATACGGAGTCGTCCGGCCGGTGGGCGCGGCATCGATCGCAGCTTGTACCGTGTTGTAATTGCCGCTGCCGTCCTGCGCCACGATCACCGAAGTGCCATCCGGCGGGGCCGTGATCGTGTTACCTCTTACCGGCAGACTCACCGCATTGGCGCCGGCGCCGGTATGCAAAATAGTCCCTGCATAAGATCCGCCCACACTGGCATTCAGCCTTACCGACACAGTGGTTGCGTTCACCGTACCACCGCCCGGCATGAGCATGAGCGGGGCCGCCTGGCCATACCAGTGACCGCCGTTATCTGCAGACACTTCAAAGTTGGCGGGTGGTGTGATGGTAATGTTGCCGGTCAGGTTGGTACCCGATACAGTATAGGCCTGGGGTGCCGAAGGCGTGCCGGTCGTTTGCGCAAAAGTGGTGAACGCACCGCTCACCACGATGTCGGGCCCTGCGGCGGTGATGGAGTTCAGGTATTTTTCCAGCGCGGTGAAGCCGTCGGCACCGGTGGTGTTGCGGTCGCTGGCGTCGTTGGGATTAAAGCCGTTGGCGGTTTCCCAATCGTCTGGCATGCCGTCATGGTCTGTGTCGGCGGGTGCTGCGGTTGAATTGTAGGCCGGCAGTCCGCCCGCATCGGCCTGAGTGTCGAGGATGCCGGAAGGATGCGAGATGCCCGGGCCTGTTACGGCCGCATAGGTGCTGCCTTCAAAAGTGGCCGTGCCGGTACGGGCTTCGTTGACGATCCTTTTATCGATCGGGTCGCGGCGCGGGAGGATGGCGCCGGCATTGTCGAGTACGGAGAGGTAAGCGTTTTGCGCGGTCTGCGTAGTTACATCGCTGAAGGGAAAAGGATTGGCCTGGCGCGCGGCGGCGATCAGTGAATCCGCTTTTGCGTAGCTGTCTTTCTGCACGCCGTTGGTCCAGTTGTCGGCGCTTACATCGGGGTAGCCATCCACCCAGTTTCCGTTGACGTAGAACTTGCCGCCGAACAGCGTATCCGGATAGATCTTGGAATCGGTGGCGTAATAGAAGCTGGTATAGTTGAGGATGCGGTTCCTTTTGTTGGAGGAAGAGCTGGCCGTGAGGCTGCCGGGCGTTGCAGGCCCCGGTTTGTAATAGTTGTTGACCATGTTGTAATTGCCACCTTCGCCACCGTACGTGGAGTTGATATTGCCCCAGTTGTAAATGACGTTGTTGCGGAAATCGACCGTTTCCAGGTCGGGCCGGCCGGTGTAGCGGCTGCCGCAAAAGCGCGGACAGCGGCTGGTATGATGCGCCAGCAGGTTGTGGTGAAAAGTGGCGTTCTGTCCGCCCCAGATGCCTGCGTAGCCGTGGTCGCCCTTGTCGTGCACGGAGTGGTACAGGCTCTCGCTGAGGATGCACCATTGCAGCGTAAAATCCTTCACGCCATAGAATGTTCCGGTCTCGTCTACCGACCAGCTGAGCGAGCAATGGTCGATCATGAGGTTCTGGTAGGAAATGGTTCCGGCAAAGCCGTTCATGGCATCGTCTTCGATGCGGGTTTCATCGCCAAGCCGGCACCGGAGATAACGCAGGATGATGTTGCTGGCATTGATGTTCACCGTATAGCCGGTGAGGCAGATACCGTCGCCAGGGGCGGTTTGTCCGGCAATGGTGATGTTGTTCTGTTTGATGGAAAGCCGGCTCTGCAGCTGTATCACGCCGGAAACCCTGAACACGATGGTGCGGTTGCCAACGCTGATGGCATCGCGCAGGCTGCCGGGGCCGGCGTCGTTCAGGTTGGTGACTTCGTATACCGTTCCGCCCCTTCCGCCGGTAGTAAACTTGCCGCCGCCTTCCGCACCCGGAAAGGCTGCCTGCTGGGCCGTTGCCGGCAACTGCAGCAGCAAGAGGAAAAAGAGCAGGACCGGTGCGGCGTTCAGCGTGTACAATTTTTTCATATAGCGTTTTGGTTTGTGTTTTCGAATTGGAAGCACCGATCCATTTTACCGGTTCTTCAGGTCCGGGATTTCATGAGGGATGGGTTCAGTCTGCGTCACCAGGATGTCCGGGCTTCCTCAGCGGTTATCCATCGCAGTTACTACCTCCCTACAGCTTCCCTTTAAAAGTCCTGTCGGCAAGCTCGAGGTGCAGGGCTTTTACCTGCGCCAGTACCAGCTCAGCCATTTTGCGGGCGCCGAGTTCGCTGAAATGGGTGTCATCCTGTTTGCCCTGCGGGTAGTTGGGGTGCTCGCCGGCTTCAAGGTAGTTGAACAGGAGCTTCGAGTTTTCAGGGCCCATTTTCTGGAGGTATTCCTGGCTGATCTTGTCCAGGTCGATGAAGGCGACTTTCTGCTGCTGCGCCACTGCCCGCACGAGGGCAGAGTAGGCGTCGTGTGTGCCGGTGATGTGGCCGGTGGAATCGAACTTGCGCCGGGCTACCGGTGTAAGCAACACGGGAATGGCTTTTTTGCTCCTTGTGTCGTCAATGTATTTAACCAGGTTGGCGGTGAACTCTTCCGGTTTGGTATAGGTCGCTTTGGTGGGCACTTCATCGTTGTGGCCAAACTGCACGAACACATAATCACCTTCCTGCAGCTTGTCGACCACCGGCTGCCAGCGGTTCTCCTGCATAAAAGAGCGCGTGCTCCGTCCGTTCTGGGCCCGGTTGTCGACCTCCACCGTAGAATCGAAGAAGATGGAAAAGGGCATGCCCCAGCCGGTTTCCGGATAAGCTTTCACCTCTTTTTTCGACATGGTGGAGTCACCGATCAGGTACACTTTCACCGGCTTTTTTTCAATGGGGACGAACGACAGCAGGAGAATGCTCAGCAGCAGTTGTGATCTGGTAAACATGCGGATGGATAATTAGTGTTTGTTGATAAGACCGT
This sequence comes from Chitinophagaceae bacterium, assembly GCA_965200945.1. GTDB lineage: Bacteria > Bacteroidota > Bacteroidia > Chitinophagales > Chitinophagaceae > JADCRZ01. Next base: position 4,365,070 of record OZ241749.1, on the reverse strand, counting down.
TAATATACACTTCGATATTCGTATAGTGCGGGTCGATCTTGTACGAAGCCGCGTCAAAAGCATCGGAAGGGTTCAGCCGGTTCTTTTTCTCCCATTCATCCGGCATACCGTCTCCATCGGTGTCTTTCGGGGCAGGGGCAGACTTCAGGGCAGGCCATGCAGCCACGGTCTGGCTGTAGGCAGTACCGTGCGGGTAGCCTCCCTGCACATCGATGATGCGCCCCGTACGGCTCCTCACGTCAACGATCACCCGCTGGTCGAGCGTATCTCTGTGCGGTAAAACAGCGCCTGCCTGCTCCAGCACCAGCGGATAGGCTTCCTGCGCCGATTGCGTCATCACCGCTTCGGCAGCGAACGCTTCCGTTACTTTCGACAGCGCGGTGTCTGCCGGGGTGCCTTCATTCATGACAACGCCCAGCCAGTTGTTGGCGGTAACAGCCGGTGAGCCGTCTATATAATTTCCCGCCAGGTAAAATTTACCGTAGGGAAGAGAAGGCGCTTTTTTGTAAGGATTCAGCACCCGCGCTTTCACGGTGTTGCCGGTGGAAGGGCCCCATTTGTAATAGTTGTTCAGCATGTTGTAATGCCCGCCTTCCCCGGCGTATACGTTGTTGTTGCCCCAGTCGTAGATCACGTTGTTGCGGAAGTCGGCGTTCTCCGTAACCGGTATGTTCCGGTTGCCGTCGAAGCGGGGCGTGCGGTTGCCGCAGTGGGCAAACAGGTTGTGGTGAAAGGAAGCATGGCGCCCGCCCCAGATACCTCCGAACCCATGGTGCTCAAAATCCTTATCCCCTTCTTCAAAATGATAGGAGTAATTCAGCGGCTCGCTGAGCAGGTTCCATTGCAGGGTGGTGCTGTCACCGGCGTATACGGAGCAAACCTCGTCGGTGCTCCAGCTCATGCTGCAGTGGTCGATGATCACGCGGCTGTTGCGGGTACCTCCGAAGGCATCGTCGCCACCGGCACCGTCGATCATGCCTTTGTTCTGGTTCTTATCGCCCATCCTGAACCGCATGTAGCGGACGATGATGTTGTTCCCTTTGAGGCTTACAGGGTAATCGGCCAAACAGATGCCGTCGCCGGGTGCGGTCTGGCCGGCGATGGTCACATCACCGGTGATCACCAGCTGGGAAGCAAGATGAATGGTGCCTGATACGGCAAATACGATAATACGGGGCCCTTTGGCCCGGATGGCGTTGCGGAAAGAGCCTTCCCCATCATCGTTCAGGCTGGAGACCACCATCACTTTTCCACCGCGGCCGCCGCTGGTGAATTTGCCCCAGCCCTCGGCGCCCGGGAAAGCGATGGCTTCCTTCCCGCCAGTCGCTGAATTCGTTTGTGCATAACCGGTACCAGCGGTTACCAGAAGCAGTCCGATAAAAAGCAGTTTGTTCATACAGGGCCATTGAAGTACCGGCGTGTGGAAAGCCGGCCGAAGTTTAATATCCGTAATCCTGTTTCAGCATGGGGTTGGCGTCGATGGAAGCCTGCGGTATCGGCAGCAGCTCGCTCTTACCCGTTACAAAACCCGCCGCGAAATACATACCGATGGTTGTGGTAACGGCGCTGCCCGCCCATGCTACCGAAGTATATCCCGAAGGCGCAGAGGTAAACGGCGAAGGTTTATAGTATGAACCAGCCCATACCAGGTCGGCCGACGCCTGTTTATAATACATATTTACCGGCAGATTCGCGTACACGCCCTGGCGGCCGGCCAGTGCCGTGAGTGCAGTCTTGGTATCGGCAAGTTTCTGTGCCAGCAGGTTCCAGCGGATCAGGTCGTATTTGCGGATCCCTTCGCCGCCGAATTCCAGCAGCCGCTCCTTTACTAGGGCGTTGAAAAAATCGGTATAGGCAGCCGGAGTAGCGCCGATGCCATTCGTTCCGTAAGCCCTTTTGCGCACTTCCTCGAAAGCGCCGATGGCTGCGGCAGACGGGCCGCTGCCCAGCTCGTTGTCGGCTTCGGCATACATGAGCAGCACATCCGAGAACCGGATCAGCGGCCAGTTGAGCCCGAAGTACTGGGCCTGCGAAGTAAGCACCGTCGGATTGGTGATCCAGTCGCGCCTGAACTTGCCATCTACCAGCGACTGCAGCGTGCGGCCACGGCGGCTGTTGTCGGAGAAATTGTCGTACGCGGCCACGGTCACGTCCCGTCTTGTATCCGTGGAATCGAACGTATAGAAATAGGTGGGCAGAATGGTGAGCGCCGCATTGCCCACATTGGTGGTGGAAGTTCCGCTGACGATCGAGTAACGGGGACCGTTATAGTATCCCAGCTTGCTGTCGCCGGTAGAGGTGCTACCGCCCGTCATGGCCACTTCAAACATCACTTCTCCGTTCGGATCGATGCGGTGGGCATCCATCACATCCTTGAACACGGCCTGGAAGGTGGTATTGAGTTTGTGCTGGTCTCTGCGCTGCATCACGGCACTGCATTCGTCTTTGGCGATCTGGTAAAGGTCTTTGTAGTTGGCGGGCCGCTTCATGGTACGGTCCTGGCGCAGCGAATAGCCGCCGGCAAACAGGGCGATCCGGGCCCTCAGCGCCCTTATCGCGCCCTGGGTGATGCGCTCATCCGCCTGGGTCACCTCGGTTCTCCACGGAACCAGCGTCTCGGCCGCTTTCAGATCATCGAGGAGATGGGCATAGATGGTGTCGCGGCTGGTCTTCGCTTTAAACAGGTCGCTTTCGAAGGAAGAAGGCTGCCACTGGGCAGGCAGGTCGCCCCAGTTGCGTACCAGCTCAAGATAATATTGCGCGCGGAGCGTCAGCGACTCGCCATGCAGGCGTTTCAGCTCTTTTTGTTCTGCGGCCGTACCGGTGGTATACAGCGCCATCCTGGGAATATTATAGATGCAGATATTGGCCCGCTCGATGCCGTTGTAGAGCTGGTTGAAGGGCGATGCCAGCTGCGTGTTACCCGAATTCAGGCTATAGTGGGCAATATCGCGGCGTTCGTTGTCGGGATAAGGCGTGCCGCCCTGCCCCATCATCTCGTCCGTATCAAAGGGATAATACATGCTGAGCCGGATGCCATAGCCGTTGTCGCCGCCGAGGTTGGCATAAGCGCCGATCACGGCCGTGCGGGCATTCACCACGCTGTTGAACACGTAGTCGGGACCAAACGAGGAGACCGGCTCCACTTCCAGGTATTTTTTGCATGAAGGAAGGACAAAGGCTGCGGCGGCCAGGCAGATACCGGCGACCATATCAGGAAAAAATCTTGTTTTCATATCAGCAAGCAATTAGAATTATAAAGATAGGTTTACCCCGAAAATGAATGTGCGGCTGCGTGGATAGGCCGAATAGTCGACACCCGGCGTTTCGGGACGCGAGCGGCGGGCGCTTACTTCCGGATCGTAGCCGCTGTAGTTGGTGAGCACGCCCAGGTTGCTGGCGGTCACATAAAAACGGGCGCGCTGCACCTTGATCCTGTTCAGCACTTTCGGCGCGATGGTGTAGCCGACTGTAATGTTGTTCAGCCGCACATAAGAACCGTCTTCGATGGCCCACGAATGCAGCACAAAAGAGGTGCTCGACGTGCTCGGCGTCCAGATGGTAGCCCCGGCATTGAGCTTCGACAGTTCTGCGGGGTCGGTCACCACCTGTCCCTGGTTGTTCACGTTGCGCCAGCGGGGCAGCACCACGTCCAGCAGGTTGGCATTGGGTGTATAGCCGCTCGTGAACTCCAGCTTGTTGGCGTTGTAGATGTCGTTGCCCACCTGGAAATTGACGTACACGCTCGCATCGAAATTTTTGTAGGTGAACTGCTGGTTCAGTCCGCCGAAATATTTTGGACTGGCATTGCCGATGATCGTCCGGTCGTTGTTTACATCCACCACGCCGTCGCCGTTCAGGTCCTTGAATTTTACCAGTCCGGGCTGCGGCGCCTGCGTTACGCTGGAGTTATTGGCCACCCCGGCTTTGAGCGTATATTTTTTGGAAGCAGCATCATAAGTAAAATCTTCCACCTTGTAAAAACCGTCGGTGACAAAGCCGTACATGGATCCCACAGGCTGTCCTACCCTTACGATATAATCGGCCGGCGTGTTGGAGAAGCCCCAGCCTGAATTCACGAGGTAGAAGTTCTGGTAGGTTCCCAGGCTTCTGACGAGGTTTTTGTTGAAAGACACATTGAAGTTGGCGGTCCAGGTAAAATTCCTCGACTGCACCGGTGTGCCGCTGATCTGCACTTCCACGCCTTTGTTGGAGGTAGAGCCTACGTTCTGTATCTGGCTGGTGTAGCCGGACGTGGTGGGAATGGGAACGTTTACCAGCAGGTCGGAGGTGATGTTCCTATACACATCCACCGTCAGCTGGATCCGGTTGTTGAGGAATCCCGCATCGAGTCCCAGGTTCTGCGAAGTGGTGGTTTCCCACACCAGGTTGTTGTTTGCCAGCCCGGCCGGCGCAAAACCGGTGGCAAGCGCGTCATTTAGCCCGTACTGCGTACCGGTGTTGAACTGGGTCAGGTACAGGAAATCGCTGATGCGGTTGTTGCCCGACTGCCCATAGCTTACGCGCAGCTTCAGGTCGCTGACAATGGGAGCAAGCTTTTCCATGAATTTTTCGTTGCTCATCCGCCAGGCAAAAGAGCCGGAGGGGAAGTAACCCCATTTATGTGCCTGCGAAAATTTGGTGGAGCCGTCGCCCCGCATACTCACAGAAAACAGGTATTTTTTGTCGTAGGTATAGTTCAGGCGCCCGAACAGCGAGAACAGCCGGCTCAGCCCCTGCGAGGAGGTAGGCCTGGGCTGCAGCACGCCCGCCGGAGCGCTTCCCAGGTTCATGTTCTGCAGCGCTCTTTCCGCCGAGATGCCCACCGGAAAGTACCGCGACTCCACGTAATTGTTGTTGGTCCTTACCTCATATATCTCCTGCCCGATCACCGCGGTGATGTCGTTCTTGTCGTGGAAGGAAGAGGTGGAAGAAGCATTGGAATAGGTCAGCACGTTGGAATTGTTGAGGCTGATCCGCTTGGCCATATTGATGGATGCGATGGGCTGTATGCCGTTTGCTTTGGCATTGCTGGTCAGCGTATCGTCGAAGGCGTCCTGCCGGATGTTGGTCATGTCTATGCCGCCGGTGCTGCGGAAGGTCAGGAAAGGAGCCAGTTTGATATCCACATAGCCGGTCAGGTTGAGCACGTCCGTCATGCTTTTCCGGTACTGGGCCTGGTTCAGCAGGAGGGGGTTTACGAGCGACAGGCCGTTGCCGTTGGTTTCGAGGGCGTAGTTGGGATCGTAGTAATCGAGGTTCTGGCCGTTGATCAGGAAGGGGCGGTAGCGGATGGCCTGCCGCAGGTTGTTGTTTCCGGCCGACCCCGAGTTGGAGGTACCGGATCCATCCACGATATTATTATTATAGCGGGTGATGAACCCGATCTTCACCTTGGAACTTACGTTGTGGTCGAACTTGAAAGAGACGAGCTTCCGGTTGTAGTCGGAGTTCTGCTGGATGCCCTGTTCGGTGTTGGAGGTGAGGCTGAGGTTGTACTGGGTGGTCTGGTTGCCCCCCGATACGCTCACGTTGTGCGTGGTGGTGAGGGCGCTCCGGCCGAACATCTCGTTCTGCCAGTCGGTGAACGGCACGTTCTTGTAATTAGAAAGGGTATCCCAGGTAGTGCCATAGGTGCCGGCGAAGGTGGTGCTGTCGGCCGAGCTGCCGCGGGTGCGGTCGTACTGATACATCACAAAATCGTACGGCTTCAGCACGTTGAGCTTGTTGGCGAGTTTGTTCACGCCCACAAACCCGTTGTAGGTAACGGTGGTGCGGTTGTTCCGGCCGCTCTTGGTGGTGATGATGACCACGCCGTTGGCGCCTCTGGCACCGTAGATGGCGGTGGTAGACGCATCTTTGAGCACATCCACCGATTCAATGTCCTGCGGGGAGATGGTGTTCAGGCCGTTTTCGACCTGTACCCCGTCGATGATGTAGAGGGGCGAGTTATCCTGGGTGATGGAACCGCCGCCCCTCACCCGGATCAGCACTTCGGCGCCGGGCGATCCTTCGGTGCCGGTCACCTGTACGCCGGCCAGCTTGCCAGCCAGGGCCTGGGCCGCCGAATTGATCGGAATATCACGCAGCTGTTTGGAATTGACGGAAGACACCGAGCCAGTCAGGTCTCTCCGGCGCACGGTGGCATATCCCACTACCACCACATCGTTGAGAGAAGAGGCCTGTTTGGCCAGGGTAACGTCGATGGAAGTTTTGTTACCTACCTTGACTTCTTCGGTGCCATAGCTGATGGAGGTGAATACCAGCACCGGATTACCGGCAGCAGGCACAGTGATGGTATATTTCCCGTCTGCATTGGTCACCACGGTAACGGCGGAACCTCTCACCGACACGGAAACACCCGGCAGGTTCTCAAGGGAGGAGTCCTGGCGCACCTGGCCGGTGACCTGCTTCTGGGCGAAAGTGAGGGTACAGAGACAGCAAAGGGATAAAAAAAACAGGAGTCTTTTTTTCATATGCAAGAAGATATTAATCGTTACGAGAATTACATCAAAGATTCAACCACTGTGTTCAATTCCATCGAATCAGGGGAATAACCCGTAAGCAGGCCGGTTTTGGAGCGGAGTTCAACAGGAATGGATGAAGAAAAGAAAGTCTCCGCCATTATCCCATTCCAACGCAATTTTACACACATTCCCAGGATAAAAAGTCCCGGCTTCGGATTTATTTACGCAAACGATGCCACCGAAAGCAGTCGTACACCGTCGGCCGGCCTGCCTTTTTGCCGCCCTGAAAAACCGGGGCTTACGCGGAGGTAAATTTAAATCCCCCTATGTTTGCACATCGCACCCCGACCCAAAATTCGCTGCTATGCCCACAGAATGGAGATGTACAAAATTTGAAGAACTGACCCCGTACGAGATCTATGCCCTCCTGCAGCTGCGCATCGATGTCTTTATAATAGAACAGACCTGCCTTTTCCAGGATGCCGACAACAAAGACCAGAAAGCATGGCACCTGACCTGCCGGGATGAAGAAGGATTGCTGGCCTGTTCCCGCCTGCTGCCGGCAGGCGCTTCCTATGATGAAATCTCCATCGGCCGCATCGTCACCGCGCGCCGTGCACGCCGCCTCGGACTGGGCCGCGAACTGCTGCACAGATCCATTGCAGCCTGCTTCAGTTTATTCGGTGAACAGGTCATCCGCATCGGCGCCCAGCTCTATCTGAAACAGTTTTACGAATCGTTCGGTTTCGTGCAGGCATCACCGGTATATCTTGAAGACGGCATCGAACATATAGAGATGCTCCGGCAGGTAACTCTTGTGCAGCCCATCTCCTGAAAAGCTTACGCCTGCTCGCTTTCAGCGTTTCATGCTAGTGCAGTGATTCTCATTGCCTACCGCATTTTCATGCATTTTTTTCCACCTGTTACACACCAAAAATGCCTTTCCGGCGTTTAAGATGTATTCCCGTTTTAGAATAGGTATTATCCAATAGTGTGAAAAACAAACCCTGATATGCATGAAAAAATGCTACACTTTTTTCTTAGGAACAAGTGTACCCTTTTATTACTTACGCTCTTTTTATCCATCCGGTCTTACGGCCAGTCCGATGCCCGGATCGTGGAAGCCGGCTTCACACTTGCACCTTCTAACCTGCTGGGTGACCTGGGTGGAAATTCCGGGAAAGGAAAGCCATTTCTGAAAGACAATAATTTTTCGATGACCCGCCTGATGGCAGGCGCACATATCTCTTATCATCCTGCAGAATGGTATGCACTCAGATTATCAGTTAATTACGGCAGCATTGCCGGCGACGATGGGGTGATCACGGGAAAAGGCGGACTGGAAGAGGCCCGCAGGGTCCGGAACCTCGATTTCCGGTCGAAGATAGCAGAAGCGTATGTTGCAGGCGAGTTCTATCCTACCACCTTTTTCGAAGATGATCCTTCCCAGCGTACGCATAAGTTCAGGCCTTACGGTGTGGCAGGCATAGGCGTGTTTCACTTCAATCCGCAGGGCAAAGATCCGGCTACCGGCAAATGGGTGAACCTGAAAGACCTGCATACGGAAGGCCAGGGTTTTCCGGAACTTCCGAACAGAAAGAACTACAGCCTTACACAGGTGAACATACCCATTGGCATCGGGGTGAAATATTTCCTCAACGAGCGGGTAAGCCTGGGCTTCGAAGTGCTGAGCAGAAAGACATTCACCGATTATATCGACGACGTAAGTACAACTTATATCGACAACAACCTGTTTTATAAAAACCTGCCGCTGAATGTGGCGGTGGTCGCAAACCGGATGTACGATAAAAGCGTAAGTGCAGCCAACAGGAACGCGGGTGAAAAAAGAGGTACATCCAGCCACAATGATTCCTATTATTCGGCCGGCTTTAAACTCAATATCGCCCTGGGAGAAATTGGATCATCTTTTGCTTCTATGCGGTGCCCCAAGCTGAGACTTTAAAAAAACAAAAACCTGGTTGAAAAAAGCAGTCTGTTGATCCCAAAAACGTCGATGATGTACCGGTCCGGTCTTATAAGCAAAACGGGGGCGCTCTTTTTTACGGTTATGGCGTTGTTAATGATCTGTAAAACAACACATGCAAGCAACATTTTTGTTGTTCCCCGTGTAGTTACGGATAGTATTTTTGTCAAAATACTCCAAAGCAAAAGACCGTCTGCATTCGACCTTTACCCGGATGCATCTCACGAAGTGTTGCTCTTTGCCGCAAAAGGTGAAAATGGAAAAGTGTATCAGCTGTTCTTATTCAATATGGACGGTAAGCTCACCCGGCAGATCCAGGTGCGCAGCAAAGAAACCACCCTGTTATCCGGACTTGAGAAAGGAGATTACCTCTTTGAAATTTTGAGCGATGATGACCGCATCGGAAATGGCAATATAGCCATCAGGTAAGTTGTCAGCCAGTTCTTTAAAATATACCAATAAGCAGCAGGAAGCTGATGAAATCCTGATCTGGTTAGCATTAACCTGATCCGTTCCCTATTTTCTATTACCCTTATGAAAAGGATTTTGTCGTAAGGTTTCCTGCTTCTGCTTATTGGCCTTCTTCCATGCCAGCGCTATGCCAGTTCCGCTTTAAGGAACCTGCCCGTATGGCTTTCCTTCACTTTTACCAGTCCTTCCGGCGTTCCTTCAAACAGGATCTGTCCGCCGCCATCGCCGCCTTCAGGCCCCAGGTCGATGATATGATCGGCCACCTTTATCACATCCAGGTTGTGCTCGATCACCAGAACCGTATTTCCTCTGTCTACCAGCTTGTTCAGCACATCCAGCAGGTGCTGTATGTCTTCAAAATGAAGCCCCGTAGTTGGCTCATCCAGTATATAGAACGTTTTACCCGTATCTTTTTTGCCCAGCTCGGTCGACAGCTTTACGCGCTGCGCCTCGCCCCCGCTCAGGGTTACGGCCGACTGCCCCAGGGTGATATATCCCAGGCCCACCTCCTGCAGCACCCTGATCTTCCGGTAAATGAACGGCACGTTGTTGAAGAACTCCACCGCATCGTCTACCGTCATATCCAGCACGTCGCTGATCGATTTTCCCTTGTAGCGTATCTCCAGGGTTTCGCGGTTGTAGCGTTTGCCGTTGCATTTGTCGCAGTGCACGTACACATCCGGCAGAAAGTTCATCTCGATCACGCGCATGCCGCCGCCGCCGCACTCTTCGCAGCGCCCGCTTTTTACGTTGAAAGAGAACCGGCCGGCGGTATATCCGCGGATCTTCGCTTCCGGAACAGAGGCAAACAGGGTCCTGATATCGGTGAAGAAACCGCAGTAGGTGGCCGGGTTGCTCCGGGGCGTGCGGCCGATCGGGCTCTGGTCGATCTCGATCACCTTGTCGATCAGGTCGAGGCCTTTTACCCTTTTGTGGGGCATCGGCGTCACCTTCGAATTATAACAGAACCTGGAAAGCAGCGGATAAAGCGTTTCGGTGATCAGCGTTGATTTACCGCTGCCGCTGACGCCGGTCACTACGGTCAATTTACCGAGCGGAAATTTGACATCTACGTTTTTGAGGTTGTTTCCGCTGGCGCCCAGGATCTCCATGTTCTTTCCATTGCCCTTCCTCCGTTCGGTAGGTACGGCAATGGTTTTATCCCCGAACAGGAAACGAGTGGTTTCGGAGGGTGATTTGCGGATATCTTCCGGGTTACCCTGCACCACCACCTGCCCGCCATGCTTGCCGGCTTTCGGACCAATATCTATCAGGTGATCGGCCGCGAGCATGATGTCTTTGTCGTGCTCTACCACCAGCACGGTATTGCCGATGTTGCGCAGGTTCTTGAGGGCTTCTATCAGGCGGTGGTTGTCGCGCTGGTGCAGGCCGATGCTGGGTTCATCGAGGATATAGGTGATGCCCTGCAACTGCGAGCCGATCTGGGTGGCCAGCCGGATGCGCTGCGATTCGCCGCCGCTCAGGGTTTTGGATGACCGGTTCAGCGTGAGGTAGGTAAGCCCCACATCGAGCAGGAACTGCAGCCGGTCGCGGATTTCCTTCAGCACATCTTTCGCAATGGCGTTCTGCTTGGTGCTCAGTCGTTTTTCAAGGCCTTTGAACCAGTCGGCCAGCTTGTCGAGATTGATCTCGCTGAGTTCGGATATGTTCTTCTGGTCTACCTTGAACCACAGGCTTTCCTTTTTGAGGCGGGCGCCGTGGCAGGTATCGCAGGTCTTTACTTCCATGTATTTCTCTACCCAGTCGCGCAGCGATTCGCTGTTGCCGGCCACAAACCAGCGGCGCAGCATGATCACGATCCCTTCGTATTCGCCGGCGTATACGGTGGTATCGGATGGGTTGAAGTCGAATTCCTTGTCTTTATCGGCGGCATCGGTGCTGCCGTACAGCAGCAGGTTCATGGCTTCCGGCGGCAGGTCTTTCAGCGGTTTGTCGAGGCTGAACTTGTGGCTTTTCGCCAGCCGCTGCACCTGTTTGAACACGTAGGCTTCGCGTTCCTCTCCCAGGGGCGCAATACCGCCCTGGTTTATGCTGAGCGCATCGTCGGGGATCACCGCGCTCATGTTCACCTGGTTCACGGTGCCAAGTCCTTTGCAGGTGGGGCAGGCGCCGTAGGGTGAATTGAAGGAGAAGGCGTTGGGTGAGGGCTCTTCGTAGCTGATGCCGGTTTCGTCGCACATAAGATGGCGGCTGTACTGCACCACCGAAGAGGCGCCTTCCACCAGCAGGAACATCAGGTCCTTTCCTACCTGCAGCGATTTCTGGATGCTCTGGCTCAGCCGCACTTTCATCTCTTCATTCACCACCAGCCGGTCTATCACCACTTCGATGTCGTGTATTTTGTAGCGGTCTACCTGCATGCGGGGCGCCAGGTCTTTGATCTCACCGTCTACTCGGGCTTTCAGATAGCCTTTCTTCCGGATATCTTCAAACAGTTCACGGTAGTGGCCTTTGCGTCCGCGTACCAGCGGGGCCAGCACGCTGACCTTTTTATTCAGGAACTTTTTGAAGATGTTGTCTACGATCTCTTCCTCGCTGAACTTCATCATCTTTTTGCCGGTGTTGTAGCTGTAGGCATCAGATGCGCGGGCAAACAGGAGGCGGAGAAAATCGTATATCTCGGTGATGGTGCCCACGGTGCTGCGCGGGTTCTTGTTGGTCGTTTTCTGCTCGATGGATATGACCGGAGAGAGGCCGGTGATCTTGTCTACATCGGGCCGTTCCATATCGCCGATGAACTGGCGGGCATAAGCCGAAAAGCTCTCCATGTAGCGCCGCTGCCCTTCGTTGTAGATGGTATCAAAGGCAAGGGAAGATTTCCCGCTGCCGCTCACGCCGGTGAACACCACCAGCTTGTTTTTCGGAATGGATATATCGATATTTTTCAGGTTGTGCTCCCTCGCCCCATACACTTCAATCGTATCCTGCTCAAGGGTTCCGTTGGTCGCCGTCTTACTATCTTCAATCATGGTACTAAACTAGGTGAATTCAGATAAACGCTGGTATTTTACTGCTTGTCAACAAACCGGGACGGGAAAAGGTTGGGTTCCCGGACGGGCACCGGTAAGATGCCCAATAAATTCTACCTTTGACAACTCATAATTTTGTCGGCAAGAGGGCATTTTAAAATGCAAACTACTGACAATCAATCGATTAATTATTATTACATACATGGAAGCGCATAAGCAACTTACGATAGGCATGTTCGGTTTCGGCGTAGTGGGCGAAGGATTATACCGCGTACTTCAGCAAACTTCTTCATTGAAAGCAGAGATCCGGAAGGTCTGTATCAAAAATCCGGAGAAGAAAAGGAACGCTCCGGCCGAGCTGTTCACAACCGACCGTGACGCCCTGCTGAACGACCCTGCGATCAACGTGATCGTGGAAGTGATCGATGATGCCGATGCCGCTTTTCAGATCGTAACGCGGGCCCTCACCGGCGGCAAATCGGTGGTGAGCGCCAGCAAAAAAATGATCGCCGAGCACCTGCCCGAGCTGCTCCGGATGCAGCAGGACACCGGCAGCTCCCTCCTTTACGAATCGGCTGCCTGCGCCTCCATCCCCGTGATCCGCAACCTGGAAGAATACTACGACAACGACCTGCTGCATTCCATCAAGGCCATTGTGAACGGCTCTACCAATTTTATCCTCACCAAAATGTTTGAAGACAAGCTGGATTTTCAGCAGGCCCTGATGCTGGCCCAGCAGCTGGGTTTTGCCGAAAGCAATCCCAAGCTCGACGTGGAAGGATATGATGCAGTAAACAAATGGACCTTCCTGCTCACGCACGCCTATGGCATCGTTGAACACCCGACCCACCTGGTGTTCAACGGCATCCAGAACATTCATGCCAGCGACGCTGCCGTGGCCCGCGAAAAGCACTACGAGATCAAGCTGGTGGCCGAAGCGAAAAAGCTGAGCAACGGCAAAGTGGCTTCCTATGTAATGCCGCAGTTCGTGAAGCAGGACGATCACCTGGCTTTTGTAAAGAATGAATACAACGGCGTAGTGATCGAAAGCGGCTTTGCCGACAAGCAGTTCTTCTACGGCAAGGGCGCGGGCAGTTTCCCGACCGCTTCGGCCGTGCTGAGCGATCTTTCGGCCCTGCGCTACCAGTACAAATACGAATACAAAAAACTATATCACCATACCCCGCACGAGCTCACCAGCGACTTCTTCGTGCGTGTGTACATCAGCTTCAACAACTGGAAATATATTCCCCGCGAAAAATTTGAGTGGATCGAGGAATGGCATGCCGATGAAGAACGCAAATACCTGATCGGTGTGCTGCCCTTCCTGGAACTGAAGAACGAAAGCTGGTGGAAGCAGAACAACACCTCGCTGATCCTCACGCCCGACCCGGTGATCGAAGAGATCGATACCCGGAAGCTGAAGATCAGGAGCCTGGAACTGGCTGGAAGCCTCGACCTCGGATTATAAATCCTTATTTTTCTTCCCTGCTGAACGGCAGCCCTGATCTATCGGACTGCCGTTTTATTTTTTCTGCTTTCAGAGGTAAGCGAGGCTGCTTAAAACGGCTTTGCTGCGTTGGTATCTGGGTATCATTGAGAATGTTCCGGAGTTAAATCCGGCCGTACGATCGTTGTTTGGGCACAACGGCGTAAAGCAGAAGGGAAGCGGATTGCAGCCCGGTCGTTGAAAACCAGTGCTAAACAAATGGCGGTTTAGGCTGCTAAAGTTTAGCAAGCAGGTCAATGTAAAAATATTTCTTTGAAATAGGTTTTACCAATTAACATTTCCATAACTTGCCAGCCGTTTTTCAACCACCATTTGGCGCATGGTGAAGAAATCAATAAATGCTGCACAAAGATTTGCTCCCGTTCTGCAAGAGTCAGGTTTTCATTCCGTCATCAAGATGGGACGTTTTACCGGCAGGTTATGTTCCGGCACTCAACTTCAACGGTCAGCGATCACATTCAAAACAATTTCCTGCAGATAGAAAATGCTTTCACCATTCCAAGTGCCTCTTTGTAAACAACATGTTTAATTTTTAAATTCATCGAATCAATGAAACAAATCTACCTACGTACCCTGCAACGCCTGAGTGTTTGTATGGTACTGCTGATGCTGATGCAAACCGGGTTTGCGCAAGGGCGCGTGATCACGGGCAAGGTGACGGATTCCCGCGACGGGTCCGGTATCTCCGGTGCTACGATCGCCGTGACCGGCACCACGACCGGTGCATCCACCTCGCAGGAGGGAACCTTTTCCATCACCCTGCCCCGGAACGCCAGATCCCTCACCGTATCTTCCGTAGGCTTCAACACGCAGGAAGTGAGGATCGGAGGAACTTCGAACACCATCGACGTAGTGCTGGAATTTGGCAACAAGGCGCTCGATGAAGTGGTGGTGGTGGGGTACGGTACCCAGAAAAAGAAAGAAGTCACCTCGGCCACGGCATCCGTAGGCCCTGAAGACTTCCGCCAGGGTGGCGCCCGCAACCCGCTCGACCTCATCCAGGGTAAAGTGGCGGGCCTTACCATTACCAGAACCAGCAACAACCCGAATTCCGGAGCGGCCATCATCCTGAGAGGCGCCACTTCCCTTCAGGGCAGCAACTCGCCGCTCATCGTTATTGACGGCATACCCGGCGGCAACCTCGACCTGCTTCAGCAGGATGACATCGCTTCCATCGACGTACTGAAAGACGGTTCGGCCGCGGCCATTTACGGTACCCGCGCCAACGGGGGCGTTATCCTTATCACCACCAAAAAAGGCAAGGAAGGCCCCGGAAGATTTGATTACTCCACCTATTTCAGAAAAGAGTTTCTGTCCCAGAGACCCAAATTTCTGACAGCCTCCGGATACAGGGCCAAGATCGCGGAAGGTGTGATCGGTACCCAGTACGACCTGGGTTCTTCCGATGACATGTATAATGCACTGCTGAATCACGCCAACCTGACCCAGTACCACAACCTGGCCATGTCGGGTGGCAGCAACAATACCAATTACAGGGTAAGCATGTTCTATCAGGACCTGCAGGGCATCGCCAAGCAGAGCGGCCGTAAGAACTATGGCGGAAGGCTGAGCATCAACCAGAAAGGGTTCAACGACCGCCTGGCGGCCCAGATAAACGTAGCCACCAACTTCAACAGGGCCAACCTGCTAGGTAACGGCATCGACTGGGAAAATGCCCTTACCCGGAATCCTACGGCTCCCATCCGCAAAGCAGATGGCACCTACTTCGAAGACGCTACCACCGCCAACCCGCTGGCTCGCCTGAACCAGGAAACCAGCTGGCGCACACAGCAGACCACTTCGCTGGATGCCAAATTCACCCTGGATATTTACAAGGGTCTGTCGGCTTCCATGTTCGGATCCCTGCAGAGAAATGTGTACACGGACGACCAGTACCGCGTGCTGGCTTCCCGCTCGTCTACGCTCACCTATGGCGGCGGCGGGTATGCATACAAAGGGTCTTATGTGGAAAACAACTACGCCTTCGAACCGACGTTGAATTATAACAAGTCGTTCGGCCAGCATTCGGTTACCGCACTGGGTGGCTACAGCTACCAGTACAACGTTTTCTCTTCCTTTAATGTCAGCAACACCGGGTTCATCAACGACATTTTCCAGGAGAACAACATTGGGGCCGGTACCGGTCTCAACGCAGGCAGCACTTTCAGAGGCGGCGCCGGAAGTGAAAAGCAGGATAACAAGCTGATCGCATTTTTCGGAAGGGCCAACTACGCTTTCAACGGCAAGTACCTGGCTACTTTCATCATCCGCCGGGAAGGATCTTCCAGGTTTGGTGCGAACAACAAATGGGGAAATTTCCCCGCCGCTTCCATCGGCTGGAACATCAGCCGCGAAGATTTCATGAGCAGCCTCAAGGTCATCAGCAACCTGAAGATCAGGGCAGGTTACGGTATCACCGGAAACCAGGGTTTCCCGAACTACTCTGCGCTCACCACTTTAAGTACAGGGAACACGTACCTGTATCCGGATGGCGTGTGGAGACAGACCTATGGCCCCGACAGAAACCCGAACCCGGACCTGAGATGGGAAAAGAAAAAAGAGCTGAACATCGGGCTTGATTTCGGCATCCTGAATAACCGGATCTCCGGTGCCTTCGACATCTATCACCGCAATACGGTTGACCTGCTTGGTACGTTCGACACACAGCTTCCCGCCTTCGTGAGAAATACCGTTTTTGCAAACGTCGGTACGATCGCCAACAACGGGGTGGAACTGACCGTGAACGCACGCGTAATTACAAAAGGGCCTTTTGCGTGGGATATGGACGTGGCCGCCAGCCATGCCACCAGCAGACTCACCAAATTCAATGCAGTTGGCTTCCGCGGCAGTCCGCAGACGTTTGGCGATATCCCCGGCGCAGGCGCACTGGGCAGGGCCGTACGGATTGCTGAAGGAGATGTGATCGGCAATTTCTACGGTAAAAGATTCGCTGGCTTTGCTTCCAACGGCTCCTGGCTGTTTTACAAAGCAGATGGCAAAACAGCCGTGCCTTTCAGCCAGATCAACACATCCAACGATCCGAAGCTTACCGACCTCGCTGTGATCGGCAACGGCATCCCGAAATACTACGCTTCGTGGACCAACACATTCCGCTACAAACAGTTAGACCTCCGGGTATTCCTGCGCGGAAAATTCGGTTTCGACATCCTGAACGTGAACGACCTGGGTTATGGTACCCGCGCCGTGTTACCGGGTAACGTGCTGGAATCCACTTTTGGCAAGAACAACCAGCTGAGAGATACCTACCAGTACTCCAATTACTACCTGGAAAAAGGCGACTACGTAAAGTTGGATGAATTGACATTGTCGTACACTTTCAAGCTGAGGTCAACTTATGTGCGTAACCTGCGGTTGTACGCCACCGGCCAGAACCTGGCTACCATCACCAAGTACACCGGCAACGATCCGGATTTCATCAGCGACGTGTTCTCAAACGATCAGACACAGGCTCCGGGCATGGACAGCCGCGGACCTTATCCAAGAACACGCTCCTTCTTACTTGGCTTAAACCTGGGATTCTAAAACAGACAAACCTATTAAAATGAAAGTCATATTTAAATGTCTTCTATTCATTCTGCCGCTGCTGGCGATCAACTCCTGCACCAAGCTCGATGAGAAGGTGTACAGCCGTTTCGTAGCGGAGAACTATTACAACAGTAAGAACGAAGTGCTGTCTGCCGTGCTCCGGCCTTATACCCATGCCAATGCGTGGTCAACGCCCGGCCAGAATGGCTTTTGGCGTGTCAGCGAACTGTCTGCCGACCAGCTGGCCTGGCCGGTGAAAGGCATCGACGGTCAGGACGGCGGTGACTGGATCCGGGATCATTACCACCAGTGGACCAACGACGACGATGCTGTATGGGGCCCCTGGAACCTGATGTGGTGGGGCCTGGGACTCTGCAACCAGCCGATCGAAAACCTGGAGAAACGCAGCCTGACCCAGATGGGCATCACCCAGGCGGAAAAAGACGCCTATGTGGCCGAGTTGAAACTCTTCCGTGATTTCACGATGCTGAAGATCATGGACCTGTGGGGAAATATACCGGTGGCCACTGCAGTTGGCGAATTAAACATCCCTACCAGATCGAGGGCTGACGTTTTCAAATTCCTGGAAACGGATATCAAGGACAACATCCCCAAGATCCCGGTGCTGTCTCCTTCCATGGTAGGCCGTATGAACAAGGCCGGCGCGTATGCCATGCTGGTTGAACTCTATCTGAACGCCGCCAAATGGACCGGCACAGCAAGATGGGACGACTGTATCGCCGCATGTGATTTTATTACGTCCGGACAGGCTGGCGGACAAATTGGTAATACAGTAGCGCTCGACACCAACATCATCGATACTTATAACATCCGCAACAGCATTAAATCGAAAGAGATCCTGCTGTCTATTACCTATGATCCGCCCAAGGGAAGTTCTGCTCCGCAGTGGCCCAGCGATTTCTACCATTTCAACCAGCGCCAGATCAACGGGTCTACGCGTACCGGCAACAACGGCGTGATCGTGATCCCGGGTGTGTACGATGGCTTCTACAAAAACACCGACAAACGCAAAAAGGAATGGTTCCTGATCGGGCCCCAGTACGTGTATGGCACTACTACCCCGGTTACGGGCACATCGGGTCGTGAATATTTCGGACAGCCATTGGTTTTTGTAGACAACGTACGCAAGAACCGTTCGCTGACAGCTGGCCAGGATCCCAACACCCTCCCGTCGAACATGACCACCGGGGAAGAGAACAGCGGTGTGCGGTTCAACAAATACAAGCTGGGCCTCACCACCGATGCGGCCAACTACCAGGCTGTTGACTGGTCGCTCTACCGCCTTACCTGGGTTTATTTCGCCAAAGCCGAGTCGCTTATGCGTAAGAACAACAACGTAGCTACCCAGGAGGCCGTGAACCTGATCAATGCGTGTAAATCGCGCTCATTCGCACCGGCCGACTGGACCGCAGAAGCCTATACCCCTGCGAAGCTCACCATGGACGAACTGCTCATGGAAAGAGGCCGCGAATTCATCTTCGAAGGTTTCCGCCGCCAGGACCTGATCCGTTTCGACAAATTTGTTTCCACCGCCTGGTGGGATCACACCCCGTCGAACGACAAGAACAAAGAGCTGCTGCCTATTCCGAACAGGCAGATCTCGCTCAATCCGGGTTTGAAGCAGAACACCGGATATTAGAACGATCGTTTTTCTTTTAGATAAAAAAGCCCCCGTGCAGGTTGCGCGGGGGCTTTTTTATGGTGTGAAATTGAGTGTGCCTGGCGTGTACTCCCCTCAGAGCAGCAGTACCTTTATTGATACGCGTTTTAATTCTTGCAATCCTGGTGCTGTCTTCTCAGTTACACGATAACAAAGGTTATATCACCCTTATAATCACTTGCATGAAATAGTAGCTTCATATGATCTTACATCAACATACAACTGGATCATTACGCATCGACTGCAGGTCGGAATCACAATACATTCCTGTATGAAAGCATTGGCCCTCGCGGTCAGATTATAAAAGCTGTACAATTCCAAGCTATGGAAACACCGGATCAGTACAACCTTGCATCTGGAGATTTGAACCTTTTAACCCTTGAACTGGACGATCTCGTGGTTACGGATAAGAGTGATCGAGATAAAGTACCGGCAACTGTTGTTCGGGCAATTTATAATTTTTGCACCCATAATCCTAAAGCATGGATTTATGCAAGAGGAAGCACATTATCAGGAACGAGATTGTATGGAATGGGCATCAATGAATATTTTGACTTGGTGAAGAAAGAGTTCGATAGAAGGGGGAACTATCACCATTATTGAGAATGGTTTGAAAAAAGGAGAGATTACCAGGCTTTTGCCGCTCATCTGAAAAAATAATACATTCATTTTACCTGTTCTTTATAGTCAGGTTCCAAAATCATTCAATTCAATAAAGGATGTAAGCAGCTTTGCGTACCATGTAAGAAGTGTGGTGCGCCTATTCCTGCCAAACAAAAAAATCCGGAGCCTTTCGACTCCGGATTTATCAGATCATAGTTAGTAAGCAATCGATCATATCTTCTAGCTGCAGCCCATGCTGGTGCCGCAGTTCAGGCATTTGTAGCAGGTGCCGCTGCGGATGGTGATGTGGCCGCAGGTGTGGCAGGCCGGGGCATCACTTTGCATGCTGCGGGCAGCGGTGTTCACGGCATCCATTCCTTTATGTCCATCCGGATTTTTTCCGTTCATGGAGCCATGGATATGCGAATGATTTTTACCGTTGGCGGAAGGCGTTCCGGCGCCGGTGCCGTTTACCAGCATATTGCTCAGCTCAGGCCCTTTCTTTTCGGGTGCCGGAGCAATGGCGATCGGCGTAATGGCTTCTTCATCCCAGTCTTCGGTGCCGGTGTTCATCACTTCTTCCTTATCTACCACATGCACCAGGTCTTCGCGGCCGAGGTATTCGTAGGCAAGCGCGCGGAAGATAAAGTCAACGATGGACGTGCTCGACTTGATGTTCGGATGATCCACGAAACCGGACGGCTCGAAGCGGGTGAACACGAATTTTTCCACAAACTCTTCCAGCGGAACACCGTACTGCAGGCCGATCGAGATGGCGATGGCGAAACAGTTCAGCATACTGCGCATGGTAGCGCCTTCCTTGGCCATGTCGATGAAGATCTCCCCTACCGTACCATCGGCATATTCGCCGGTGCGCAGGAACAGGGCCTGGCCGTTGATCTTGGCTTTCTGCGTAAGACCGCGGCGTTTGGCGGGCAGCGTTCTTCTTTCCACGATCATGGCGAGTTGGCGTTTCAGCTGCGTGTCGGCGCTGTTCTGTACCCTTTTGTTCACTTCCTGCAGCAGCTCGTCGATGCTCAGTTTGCTCACATCCATGGGTTCTGCCACGGCAACAGCTTTTTCTTCTTTTACAGGCTCCGCTGCATCCACTGTTTTTTTCTTCTTGTCCGATTTGTTGCTGAGCGGCTGCGACATTTTCGATCCGTCGCGGTAGAGCGCGTTCGCTTTCAGTCCCAGCTGCCAGCTCAGTTGATAACAGTCGGCCACTTCATCCACACTTGCTTCGTTCGGCAGGTTGATGGTCTTCGAGATCGCTCCGCTCAGGAACGGCTGCGCGGCAGCCATCATGCGGATGTGTCCGTGTGCGTGGATAAAGCGTTCGCCTTTTTTACCGCATTTGTTGGCGCAGTCGAAAACAGAGAGGTGCGCGTTTTTCAGGAACGGTGCGCCTTCCACGGTCATGGTACCGCACACGTAGTCGTTCGCAGCTTCGATCTGCTCGTCGGTGAAGCCGAGGGCTTCGAGCAGGCTCCATTCGAAATTGTAATATTGTTCAGGGGTGAAGCCCAGGCGTTGCAGGCATTCTTCTCCCAGGTTGTACACGTTGAATACAAAGCCGATCTCGAAAGCGGTGTTTACGGCTGTGTCGAGCTTTTTAATCTCTTCGGCGATGAATCCTTTTTCGCTCAGGGTTTGGTGGTTGATATGCGGTGCGCCGGCAAAGTTGCCTGCACCCACAGCGTATTTCACGATGGATTCCACTTCACGGCTGCTGTAACCCAGGTTTTTCAGCGCCTGCGGAACCGACTGGTTGATGATCTTGAAGTATCCGCCACCGCTCAGCTTTTTGAATTTCACCAGGGCGAAGTCGGGTTCAACACCGGTGGTGTCGCAATCCATTACCAGGCCGATGGTGCCGGTGGGTGCGATCACGGTAGTCTGCGCATTGCGGTAGCCCCATCTCTCGCCATACTGTACGGCGTCGTCCCAGGCCCTGGTAGCGGCTTTCAGCAGGTAGTCAGGGCAGTATTTGGCATTGATGCCCACCGGCTTTACGCTCAGGCCTTCGTAAGCACCGCTGGCGTCGTAGGCGGCGGCGCGGTGGTTGCGCATTACGCGCAGCATGTCTTCCTTGTTCTCTTCATATTTGTCGAAAGCTCCGAGGAAGCCAGCCATTTCAGCGGAAGTTTTGTAAGCTACACCGGTCATGATGGCCGAGATGGAGCCTGCGATGCCGCGGGCTTCTTCGCTGTCGTAAGCGATACCGCTCACCATCAGCATGGAGCCGAGGTTGGCGTAACCCAGTCCGAGGGTTCTGTAGTCGTAAGAAAGCTGGGCCACTTCCTGGCTGGGGAACTGCGCCATGAGTACGGAAATTTCCAGCACCACGGTCCACAGACGGCAGGCATATTCAAAACCTTCCACATCGAAGTGGTTTGTGCCCTCGTCGAAAAAGCGGCGGAGGTTCACAGAAGCCAGGTTACAGGCCGTATTGTCGAGGAACATGTATTCGGAGCAGGGGTTGGAAGCCCGGATGGGACCACCCTGCGGACAGGTATGCCATTCGTTGATGGTGCTATCGTACTGAATGCCGGGATCGGCACAGCGCCAGGCGGCGTAGGAGATCTTGTTCCAGAGCTCACGGGAAGAGACTTTCTTGACGGTCTTGCCATCCCGTCTGCCTTTCAGCTCCCAGTCTTCGTTCTTTTCCAGCTTTTCGAAGAAAGCATTGGGAACGCGGATAGAGTTGTTGGAGTTCTGACCGCTCACCGTTCTATAGGCTTCTCCTTCGTAGTCGGATGCATAGCCGGCGGCGATGAGAGCGGCCACTTTCTTTTCTTCTTCCACTTTCCAGTCTATGAACTGAACGATCTCGGGATGATCCAGGTCGAGGCACACCATCTTGGCTGCCCTTCTGGTTGTACCGCCCGATTTGATGGCGCCGGCAGCGCGGTCACCGATCTTGAGGAAGCTCATGAGGCCGCTGGAAGTACCGCCGCCGCTGAGCTTTTCGCCTTCGCCGCGGATATTGCTGTAGTTGGTACCTACGCCGCTGCCGTATTTGAAGATACGGGCTTCACGCACCCAGAGGTCCATGATACCGCCTTCGTTCACCAGGTCGTCGTTCACGCTCAGGATAAAGCAGGCGTGCGGCTGGGGGCGTTCGTATGCGGAAGTGGATTTTTTCAACTGGCCGTCGTTCTGGTCCACATAGTAGTGACCCTGCGGTTTGCCGGTGATGCCGTAGCTTTCATGCAGGCCGGTGTTGAACCATTGCGGGCTGTTGGGTACGCAAGCCTGGTCGAGGATGCTGTAAACGAGCTCTTCGTAAAAAACTTCTGCGTCCTGCTGGCTGCGGAAATAACCGTAGCGTTCGCCCCATACCCTCCAGCAATTGGCCATGCGGTGAGCCACCTGCTTTACGGAAGTTTCGCGGCCCAGAGAACCGTCGGCCTGAGGCACACCGGCTTTCCGGAAATATTTTTGCGCGAGGATGTCGGTAGCGATCTGGCTCCATTGTTTAGGAACTTCCACGTTGGTCATTTCAAACACCACTTCTCCGGTGGGGTTGCGGATCACCGACGTGCGGTAGTCGTACTGGAATTGATCGAATACACTTATGCCTTCCTGGGTGAAGCGGCGACTGAACTTCAGTCCCCTAGCTGTTTCATTTGTATTTAGTTTATTGTTCATAATTAATTGATTTAGATAATTCAAATGCGGGAAGACGAAAATATCTTTTGCAGTTGGTTTTTTCTCTCTTCAAATATGCACACACCTGTGGAAAACCGCGTGAATAGCAAGATAGACAGTCATTTACGTGATTTTTGCACAATCTGAATTCACAGGAGTTAATAATTTTTTTTGGCTGTACCAAAAAAGTGTATTATCTGAATATATCCTACTGTGTTTTGGAAGCATGCCGATACCGGTTCAGACAAATGTTGTTTTTTTGCAGCTATGACACACCTAAAGACTCTTGCAGGCCTTGGCCTGCTGCTGACCTTGTATGCAAATACGCAGGCACAGACCGCCAACTTTGGCGGCTGGTTTGCCACCTTTCAGAATTACAGGATCAAAAACAAGTTCGGAGCTTTTTTCGACGGGCAGATCAGAAGCACCGCCCAGGTGCAGCAGGTAAACGCCATCCTTCTTCGGCCAGGCCTCACGTATAGTTTCAACAAGAACATCACAGCCACTGCAGGATATGCGTTTGTGGAAAGCCGGCGCCGCATAGGCAGCGTTACCGGACTGGCCCCTGAACACCGCACATGGCAACAGCTGATCGTGCGGCACAAGATCGCTACGGCTTCGGTGCAGCACCGCTTCCGGCAGGAGCAGCGCTTTCTTTCAAAAGCCTATCTGCAGAACAACGAAGTAAAGCACCGGGGCCACAATTATGCAAACCGCTTCCGGTATTTCGCACGGGCTGTTGTGCCACTGAAAAATACCCGGCAGTTCACAAAGGGCGCTTTCACTTCCCTGCAGAACGAAGTGTTTCTCAACGTGGGCAACAAAAAAGCGGTGAACGGAAGGTTCTTTGACCAGAATCGGTTATACGGCTCCGTTGGATACCGGTTCAGTCCGAAATTCGATGCGGAGACCGGATACATGAACCAGTATATGATCCAGGCCAGCGGCGCCGTCAGCAATTTTCACATCCTGCAGATCGCTACCTATGTGAATCTATGATGCCGCAGGCCGGCTGAGTGGCATGATATTTAGTGGATTATGGGCATGTACTGGATCATACAGCTATTCGCAAACGCGGGAGTATTGCTTTTTACCGCTTACATCCTTAACGGAGTAAAGGTCAAAAACTTTGGCACCGCACTGGGTGTGGCATTGGTGATCGGCCTTTTGAATGCGACGATCGGAGCCCTCATCAGGTTTCCGCTGAACCTGGTCACCTTGTGGCTGCTCTCTTTCTTTGTGCGGCTTTTTGCAACTGCCATCGTGATCATGATCACCGACAAGCTCTTTACCGGCTTCGAGGTCCGTTCCTTTGGTACCGCGATCATTGTCGCCATCATCCTGGCCATTGCGGGAACGATCCTTGCGTACGTTGTTGTTTAACCCTTTCCATTTTCATATAAAACTTGTATTATGACAAACACCTCCTTCAAAACTTTACTGATCGCCGTTGCCCTTACAGCAGGCACCTGCATTTCTTCCTGTAAATCGAAGACAGCCGACAGCACCGGCACCACCGATACCTCTGCGTCTGCGCCTTCCGGCATCGATACCAGCACAGTAGCTCCGCCGGTAAGTGTGGCCCCTTATGATACGCTCGCTGCCGGAGTACGCGATGCCACCAAAGACTTCCCGGGTGTAAAAGCGGATGTGGAAAACGGAGAGATCACTCTTTCGGGAAATATAAAAAGAGATCAGCTTCAGCGGTTGATGATGGCTGTGCATACCCTGCACCCTAAAAAGGTGAATAACAAGCTCACCATTACCAAATAATTTTAAACTTCAACCTTATGGCACTTCAGGATAAATACAAAGAACTGATCGATATCGCCAAAAGTTCCGGCGTCTCAAACCTTCAGGTCAGGGAACAGGATAACGTCCTCTACATCGATGGTGATGCGCCGACAGGCGAAATCAAAAACCAGTTGTGGGACGTTTACAACAAGATCGATCCCGATTACCGCGCCGGCGATCTGGTCCTCAATGTAAACGCCACCGCTGCCACCGGTACGCAGGCCAAAGTGACTACTGAAACTTCCAGCCTGAACATCCGCAAAGGGCCGGGCACCGATCAGCCGATCATCGGCAAAGCAGCCCACAACGAAGTGGTAACAGTAGTAGGCCAGGCGAACGACCAGTGGAGCCTGGTACGCACCGACAGCGGACAAGAGGGATATGTTTACAACCAGTACCTGTCGCCCGTATAATTTGTTTTATTTCAATCCATTCCGGGTGTGGCATTCGTGCTGCATCCGGTTTTTTGTATTTCACCCTCTCCACCCCGAATTAACCCGGAGAAACCCGAAAACTTTTTGCATTTTTGCATTACACCAATGCATTCCATCTGAATGAAACAGGTCCTCTACCAAGGCATGGTTGGCAAAAAGCAGAAAGGGCAAAAATCGTTTGCCGTACTCATCGATCCCGATAAAGTAGACACTGCTTTGCTCGATCAGCTCATAGATCTTTCCATCAGGGCTCAGGTAGATTATCTGCTGGTAGGTGGCAGCCTGGTTATCTCCAACCACCTGAACGAATGCATCCTTCACATCAAACGCAATTGCGACATCCCGGTAGTCCTTTTTCCGGGCAGTCCTTCCCAGGTATCACGCCATGCTGATGCGCTGCTCTATCTTTCCATGATATCGGGCCGCAACCCTGAACTGCTGATCGGCCAGCATGTGGTCTCTGCCCCTTTTGTACGGCAGAGCGGGCTCGAGATCATCTCGACAGGCTATATGGTCATCGACGGCGGTGCGCCCACTACGGTTTCCTACATCTCCAATGCAGCGCCCATCCCTGCCGACAAAAATGAGATCGCCATGTGCACAGCCATGGCCGGAGAAATGCTGGGTATGAAACTGGTGTATATGGATGCAGGCAGCGGCGCCCGGAAAGCGATTACCGAGCACATGATCGAAAAAGTGGCGGCCAGTATCGAAGTGCCTTTAATAGTTGGCGGCGGCATCCACCATCCCGAGAAAGCCTATCTGAACTGCAAGGCCGGTGCGGATATCATCGTGGTTGGAAATGCGATCGAAAAAGATTCATCGCTCATTACAGAAATGAGCGCGGCCATCCACTCTGTGGCTGTTCCGATTCCCTGACAGGAAGCCTGTTATCTTAACTGCTGTGTATCTACCCTGGAAGGCGTATCTTTTCCACTGATGATGCTTTGCGAGCTCAGCGCTATGGCGCGAATGATGGCAGCCATGTTGTCCATATCCAGCGTGCCGATCTCATCTTTTACTGTATGATAATATTTCTCGCTGTCCATTTTGGAAGTGGAAATGGTATGTGCCGGAACGCCCAGGCGGGCGAGCGTGGCATTGTCTGACCGGTAAAAAAGGTTTTGTGTGGTATAAGGATCGGGGTAAAAGGTAAAGCCGGTGCCCTGCAGGTTCTGCTCCAGTATCTTTCCCATATCCGTTTTTTCGTAGCCCGTGATGTAAGCGGAGTTCTTGCCCCATTTGGAATCGGTGCCGATCATTTCGATGTTGAACATGGCCTTCACCTTTTCCGGGTCGTACTGCCGCGAAAAATACTGCGCACCGTATCCGCCTACTTCTTCACCGCAGAAAGTGGCAAACACCAGGGTTCTTTCGTTGTTGTGTATGGCTTTGAAGTAATTGGCCAGCATGATGACGGCCGTGCTTCCGGCAGCGTCGTCGTTGGCACCGTTGAAAATGGAGTCGCCATCGGTGGGCTTTCCGATGCCGAGATGGTCATAATGCCCTGAAAAGATCACGTATTCATCTTTCTTGCTTTTGCCTGGCAGCACACCCACCACATTGGCGATCTTTGCTTCTTTCACCTCCTGTTTGATGGTGATCTGGTATTCGGAAGGGTCTGTGGCGCTCAGCACATACACGATGCTGGTGTTGGCTTTGAACACATAACGGTTGCCGCGCCCTGCCAGCCGGGGAAACATAGACGAGAAACTGGTGTCGATCACCACGAAATAGTTCTTCCCTGCCCGGTTCAGTGTGCTGATCTCGGTCATCAGGTTTGCACCGGGTCTGATCATTACTTTTTCGAACCCCGATCCCTGGGTGATCGTCAGTTCGGTTTGTGAAGTGGAGGCTACTATGGTCTTTGGATCGAGGGCTTGCTGGTTGAAGGTGCCGGAAGCGCTGAGCAGCCGGGGCTGTACCATCGTAAACTCCTGCTTGTAACCGGAGAGACCGGGCGCCATCTGCAGGCCTGCTTTTTTGAGTTCACCGGCAATGAAATCACCCGCCCTGTCCAGTCCCGGCGTAAATGTACGCCTGCCTTCCATGTCGTCGGCCGACAGCACTTTTTCGATCCTTTCTACTTCATTTTTATTAATGATGTTGTCGATGGTCTGGGCAGTTGTACGGGCAGTAATGAGCAAAAGAGAAAGAACCGGTAAAATAGATTTCACGGGAATGATTTTACAGAATAGTTTTTGGTTTACAGACTCATCATTTCCTTGAACTTGACCGTCTGGCGGCGGCTGACCTCTATCTTTTCACCTCCCTTCAGGTCGAGTAGCAGCCCGCCGTTGAAGTAAGATTCTATCTTGTCGATCATGCGCAGGTTCACGATGTGTTTGCGGTTGGCCCGGAAGAACAGTTTCTCATCGAGCCTTTCTTCAAGTGCGTTGAGCGATTTCAGGATCAGCGGTTTGTTGTTCCCGAAATAGACTTTGGCGTAGTTGCCCACACTTTCGAAAAGGCGAATATCGCTCAATTTCACAAACCAGCAACGTTCACCGTCTTTTACAAACACCTGTGCATCTTCCACAAGCAGGTTGCGGTTGCCGGAAGGCGCAGAGGCATACATTTCCTTTTCTTCCTGCAGATGAAATTTCTGGATGGAATCCGCCAGCCGCTTCGGCTCTATGGGCTTCAGCAGGTAATCCAGCGCGTTCACTTCAAAAGCCTTGATGGCGTATTCATCGTAGGCCGTCGTAAAAATGACATCGGGAACCTTATCGAGCTCGGCCAGCATTTCAAAACCGGTTTGCCCCGGCATCTGTATATCGAGAAAAATAAGATCGGGATTGAGGCTTTTTACGGCCTCGATGCCTTCGGTGGCATTGGCCGCTTCGCCGATCACTTCAATCTCTGAAAAGTCGGACAGCAGTTTTTTGAGTTCTGTCCGGGCGAGGCGCTCATCATCTATCAAAACCACATTTACCATAGCTCGAAATAATTTACAGTTAGCCCATTACCGGTATCTGGATCCTTGCTTCCACGGTGTTTTCGCTGATCTCGTTGATCTGAAAATGCGCTTTTTCCCCGAACATCAGCTGCAGCCGGTTCTGCGTGCTGGCCAGTCCG
This sequence comes from Chitinophagaceae bacterium, assembly GCA_965200945.1. GTDB lineage: Bacteria > Bacteroidota > Bacteroidia > Chitinophagales > Chitinophagaceae > JADCRZ01. Next base: position 4,336,858 of record OZ241749.1, on the reverse strand, counting down.
AACCCGTCGCCGCTCGAAGCAGTTTCGAGACATCCGGTGTTCTGCACCAGCAGCTCATGATAATTGTCCTTGAAATCGGATACGATCTTAATCACACCACCCTGGATCTGCTTGTTGATGCCGTGTTTGATGGCGTTCTCAACCAGGATCTGCAGCATCATGGGCGGCACGGGCTGGTCGAGGGTATCTTCGTCGATGTTGTATTCCACTTTCAGGCGGTCTTCGAAACGGATGTGTTCGAGGGCGAGATAATCGCGTACGGTACCCAGTTCTTTCTCGAAGGGTACGGTCTCCGCTTTTTCGGATTTCATGCTGCTGCGCAGGATATTGCTTAATTCGGTGATGGCGGTGCGAGCACGTTTCGGGTTCTCGTCAATCAGCGCCCGGATGCTGTTGAGGGCGTTGAAGATAAAGTGGGGATTGATATGGGCTTTGATCGTTTTAAGTTCCAGCTCTTTTACCAGGGCTTCCAGCTTCAGCGTGTCGACCTGCTGTTTGCGGCTTTTCTGAACGTAGTGATAAATGAAATAGATGCAGTTCCACATAAAGAGGTACACGAAAGAGTAGAATACATTGCTCATCACGATCTCTATCTTGCGGGTGCCTCTTTCCTGGTCGTTGCTTACGCTGAGCACATCGGTAAGCCAGGTTTCCACAGAACTCACGGCAAAGGAAAATATGACGGTGATGAACACAAACCCGACGAGCTGCTGGTTTAAAGGTTTGAGCAAGAGGTTGCTCTGCTTGATGGCATAGCGCATCACATGGGAGAAAATGGCGCCCAGCCCTACAAAGATGGCGAGCCGTTCGATCACCTCTTCGTTGAATTTGTCGAACGTGATGGCAAAGAATACATTGATGAAAATGAACAACCCCCATCCGATGATCTGGTAGATCCAATACTCAGGAATTCTTATTTTCATCATATAAATATAAAACTACTCTTTAGAAAACGGATTTGCACCGGTTAAATGGATTAATGGCAATATAGCAGGCTATATGGCACCCTGCAAAGCAGGCCCGGCCCCTGTTTTGCAGCTGTGGACTGAATATATCTGATTTTACGGTTCCTGCAATAGACACGGAAAAAATGCCGTTATTCAGGCACATATTCGGCAGAACAGTACAGGTTGTGTATCTTTAATTCTTATTTCATACCCAAAATGGACATCATCGCAGGCCCCTTACTCCGCAACATCAATTCACCGGAAGACCTTAAACGCATCCCCAAAGAACAATTACAGCAGGTATGCGACGAGTTGCGCCAGCACATTGTTGATATCGTAAGCGTACACGGCGGTCACTTTGCAGCCAGTTTGGGCGTCGTTGAACTCACTACCGCCCTTCATTATATTTACAACACACCCTATGATCAGCTGGTATGGGATGTAGGTCATCAGGCTTACGGACATAAGATCCTGACCGGCCGCCGCGATAATTTCATCACCAACCGCAAATACCAGGGTCTCAGCGGTTTTCCCAAACGGAGCGAAAGCGAGTACGACACTTTCGGTGTGGGGCATTCTTCCACTTCCATCTCTGCCGCCCTCGGCATGGCCATCGCAGCCAAATACAAAGGCGAAGACCGGAAATCGGTCGCCATTATCGGCGACGGGGCCCTCACTGCCGGTGAAGCATTCGAAGGCATGAACCACGCCGGTGTGGCCGATGCCGACGTACTCATCATCCTGAACGACAACTGTATGAGCATCGACCCCAACGTGGGCGCGCTCAAGGAATACCTGACCGACATTACCACCAGCCAGACCTATAACAAATTCAAGGACGATATCTGGAAAGCCCTGGGCAAACTGCCGGTGGGCAGCCAGTTCACCCGTGAGATGGCCAGCAAGCTGGAACACAGCATCAAAGGGTTCGTCTCCAAAAGCAGCAACCTTTTCGAGTCGCTGAACCTTCGCTATTTCGGACCTATCGACGGGCACAACATCACCAAACTGGTTGATACGCTGAACGACCTCAAAAACATTTCCGGTCCTAAACTGCTTCATGTGGTCACCGTGAAGGGTAAAGGCTACTCGCTGGCCGAAAAAGACCAGACCAAGTGGCATGCCCCCGGACTGTTCGACAAGATCACCGGCGAGATCTATAAAAAAAGGTATGAAACGCCGCAACCGCCCAAATACCAGGATGTGTTCGGCCATACCCTCATCGAGCTGGCAGAAAGCAACAAAACCATCATGGGCATTACCCCGGCCATGCCGTCGGGTTCATCCCTGAAGTTTATGATGGATAAAATGCCCGACCGGGCTTTCGACGTAGGCATCTGCGAACAGCACGCCGTAACCGTCAGCGCCGGACTGGCCACGCAGGGCCTGCGGGTGTTCTGTAATATCTACTCTTCTTTCATGCAAAGGGCCTACGACCAGGTTATCCACGACGTAGCCATTCAGAAGCTGCCGGTGGTGTTCTGTCTCGACCGGGCCGGACTGGTAGGGGAAGACGGGCCTACGCACCATGGTGCTTACGATATTGCCTATATGCGCTGCATTCCCAACCTGGTGGTAAGCGCACCTATGAACGAGGCCGAACTCCGAAACCTGATGTATACCGCGCAACTGGAGTCGAACCAGGTGCCTTTTGTGATCAGGTATCCGCGTGGGGAAGGTGTGATGCCGGAATGGAGAACGGAGATGAAGGAAGTGACCATCGGTACCGGGCGCAAGCTGAAAGATGGAAAAGACATTGCGATCCTGTCGATCGGGCATCCGGGCAATTTCGCCGCCGCGGCCATCCGCGATGTAAAAGCCGACGGTCTGACCCCGGCTCATTACGACATGCGGTTCGTAAAGCCGCTCGACGAAGCCTTGCTGCATGAAGTTTTCAGTAAATTCAACAAAATCATCACCATAGAAGACGGCACTGTTGTCGGCGGTTTTGGCAGCGCCATCCTCGAATTCATGGCCACCCATGGCTACATGGCGCAGGTAAAGATCATGGGCATCCCCGACCGCATCGTAGAGCACGGCACCCTCAAGCAGCTCCACCACGAGTGCCACTACGACGCCGAAGCCATCGCCACCGCCCTCAGAAGCATGATGAAAGACAAAATAAAAGTAGAGCAGTTCGGGTAGGTGCTCTTACCTTAACCGGGAGTACCAAAATTTTCCGAATGCCCCAAGCAGCAGTACGCTTCCGCGCTTGGGGTATTTCTTTGTCTGACCGGAATCAGCCTGATCTAATCATTCCCCTGAGGGAGGATGACTGGACGCAGAGTCGCCGTTTTTTTGTCTGAACCACGCTTCAGGGATGGAAGGATGTCGATTTTCCTACTGTAATTATTTATCAAGTGCTGCTTTACCAGGCGGCGGCGTACCACGGGGTCCACTGGGTGTACGCGCATGATCAATGCACCCATGGCACGCCTGGCAGGGAAGCGGGCCGCATGTAGTCATCGCTTATCAGGAGAATCAGGTAATCAGGCTAATCCTGGTTCAGACAAGAAACAGCGATTCCCCGCTCAGGCGCAGCAAGAGGTTGCGGGTGTAAGTGCGTGTTTGCGCCTGGCGAGGATGACAAGAATATTGTGGGGCTGGTGACAAGGTGGTTGGAGGTGCAAGGGCTGCAAACCTGCTGTGGGTGCGGCTTTAACCCACCCCTACCCCTCCCGTGGAGGGAATTTGAGAGAGGGCAGCCCCGCCGCCCCACGGCAGCCTTCTTCCCTTCTTATTCTTTTTCTCTATTCTCTCCCCCGGCCTTTGAAATGGGGCGTGAAGAAATTTACGGAATGGAGCGAGACCAAATGGCCTGCCGCAGGCGGCTATTTGGTGCAACGGACACGTACGGCTTTATTCTACTGCCCCTTCATGCAAAGGCCCATACCCCTATACCGTCGAATAATAGCATGTCCGTTGCCCGCGCAATGCAGTAAATTTTAGCCCTATTTCAACAGCCAAGCCTTTTTTGCTTCTTTTTTGGGCACAAAAAAGAAGTCAGGGAGCAATGTCTTCCCCACCCCCCAGGTAATCCACTACAAAATCGTTTCGCTCGTCGCCGACGGTGATGGTGATCTGTTTCATTTGGACGAGCTCCAGTACGGAGAGGAACATGAAGATGGCATGGAGGCGGTTTTCACAGGTCTTGAAGATGCTTTCGAAAGCGCATTTGCGGGCGATGCGGGTGGTGTTGTATACGTATTCGCGGCATTCTTCTACCGTATAGTTGTAGCGGATCACGGTATGCACCGGTTTGTTCTTGCGTTCCTGCATTTTCAGCATCACCTTTTCAAACGCTTTCATCAGCTTGAAAAGGGTGATCGCCTGTATCTCGGAGCCTTCGCTCGACTGCTCGCCGATCACAGACAGGTCCTGCTGCAGGTTTCCTCTTTTCGACATCAGCATGCGGCCGGCTTCCATTTCGGCCATGACCGCCGCCGCCTCCTTAAACTTTTTGTATTCCAGTATCTTGTCTACCAGTTCCTGCCGTGGATCGATCTCTTTGCCCTGTTCATCCAGCTCCTTGCGGGGCAGCAGCAGCTTTGCCTTGATGCGCATAAGCGTAGATACAAACAAGATGAACTCGCTCGACAACTCGATGTTCAGGCTCTTGCCAGAATGGATGAAATCCAGGAAATCGTTGATGATGCGGGTGATAGGGATGTTGTAGATATCCAGCTCATCCCGTTCGATGAAGAACAGGAGCAGGTCGAACGGACCTTCGAACTGGGGAAGCTTGATCTGGTAAGAGGTGGTATTCAACGGCTGAAACGGGGTTGATTGATTAATGACGCCAGGCCGCGAAGTTAACGGTTGTTTGCTTCCGCCAGCTGATCGCGGATTTCCATCAGCAGTTTGTCTGTCGACGAAGGCTGAGCCGACGAAGGGGGCGGATTCTTGTGTTTGAACTTGTTGGCCACCTGTACGATCCCGAAGAGGAACATGGCAATGATGATAAAAGTAACGGTGGCCTGAATGAACAGTCCGTACTTCAGCTGTGCAGAGCCGATCCGGATCACCAGCGATTTAAAATCAATGCCCCCGGTGAGTATGCCAACGATCGGCATAAGAATATCATCCACGACCGCATTTACGATCGCTCCGAAAGCCGCCCCGATCACTACGCCTATGGCGAGGTCCAGTACATTTCCCCGTACGGCGAAATGTTTAAAGTCATTCAACATTCCCATATGATAACTTGATTTTAAACAGTGCAGGTTTTGCAGTAGACAGAAAAAGCGGAAGCCCGTTCAGTTTACTTTTTCAGGTCCGGGTAACTCATGTGCAGACTTTTCAGCTTGTCGAGCAGGGTGGAAGCGATCAGATATTCTTTGTACCAGTTCTGGTCGGCAGGCACAATAACCCAGGGTACCGTATTGCATTTTTTGAAACAGTCTTCATACATGTTCATATACTGGTTCCACAGCTCCGCCTCTTTGTAATCGTTTGAATTGAACTTCCAGTGTTTAGCAGGGTCGGTCTTTCTTTCTTCGAACCGCTGGCTTTGCTCTTCTTTGGAAATATGCAGGTAAAATTTGAGGATGTGTGTACTGTTATGGTCTGTCAGCAGCTGCTCGAAATTGTTGATGGCGTCCATCCGTTTGCGGGCGGTTTCGTTATCGCACCACTTGTGCACGCGTGTGATGAGGATGTCTTCGTAATGCGAGCGGTTGAACACCTGTATCATGCCTTTTTCCGGCGTAGCCTTGTGAATGCGCCACAAAAAATCGTGGGAGATCTCTTCCGGCGTCGGCGTTTTGAAAGATTCCACTTTCAGCCCCATCGGATTTATTGCCCCCAGCACATTCTTTACCACCCCGTCTTTTCCGCTGGCGTCCATACCCTGCAGGATGATCAGGATCGCATGTTTCGATTCTGCAAACAGCAGGTTCTGCAGCACATCGAGCTCTTCCAGGATCTGCGCGGTCTTTTCTTTTATTTGCTTTTTGTCGAGGTTTTCAGGTGCGCGGGTTGATGTCTGCTTCAGTATGGTGCTCATCTCAGGCGTTTATTAATCGGTCAAAAAGACGTGCCACGATTCTTAAGCCGTGGCACGTCTGGTTTATCCACTCCGGCTATGCTTAGATAGCCATAATTTCTTTTTCCTTTCTCGCCAGGTGCTTGTCGACCATGGTGATGAAGTTATCTGTGAGATCCTGCGTTTCATTTTCCGCATCTTTGGCTTCGTCTTCGCTGAGCCCGTCCTTTTGAAGCTTTTTAATGCTTTCAATGGTTTCGCGGCGGAGATTGCGGATGGCCACTTTGGAATTTTCGCCTTCCACATTCGAGCGTTTCACCAGTTCACGTCTTCTTTCCTCGGTGAGGGGAGGCAGGAAAAGGCGGATGTTGCTCCCGTCGTTCTGCGGATTCAAGCCGATGTTGGAAGCGATGATGGCCCGTTCAATGGGTTGGAGCATATTTTTTTCCCAGGGCTGGATGGAAAGGGTCCGGGCGTCGAGCACCGAAACGTTGGCGACCTGGTTGATCGGGGTAGGTGTTCCGTAGTAATCGACTACGATACCGTCTACAATCTGGGGAGTGGCTTTTCCCGCTCTTATCTTCAGCAATTCCGCTTCCAGATGAGCAATGGATTTGTTCATCTGGTCTTCTGTTTCAGCTATGATCAACACTAAATCGTCTGACATAATATTAATTGTAAATAAGACGGGCAAATCTAATGAACCTGCAGACGACGGGCAAAAAAGTTTAAGACAAAACAGAAGGGCAGACTGCTATTTCTCTTCGAGTATCGCGTTGTTGGTGAGAATGATTTTGGAGGAACCCTGCAGTTTTTTCTCGTCGCCCTTGCCTACCGTAGCCACGTGCATGTGATGTTTGCGGGGCCTGGTGTAATAAAGCAGCGCGATCATAGTAAAAAACAAACCGATGATGGAAAGAATAAGCATGGTTACACCCAGTGCCCTTCCGAAATAGGCCATTGCAATAAACAGCAGGTTCACCGCCACCAGCGTAAGCGTAACATTGCGGTGCGAGAGCCCCTTGTCGAGCAGAAGGTGGTGAATGTGATTGCGGTCGGGACTGAACGGCGAGCGCCGGTGAATGATGCGGATGCCGAATACGCGCAAGGTATCTACCAGCGGTATCATCAGCACGGCAAAGCCGACCGCCGGTGAGGAGGTGACCCGCAGCAGCGGATTGGAAGAAGCGGATACGTTGATGAACTTGATCACCAGGATCGCGCTGATCAGTCCGATCAGCAGCGAGCCGGTATCGCCCATGAATATTTTAGCCGGCTGGTAATTATAGATCAGAAAGGCAACGAGGCTGCCTGCCAGGGAGAAAGATAGGATGGCGTAAGGCGCCAAGTTGATCTTCAGGAAATAGATGCCCAGTACAGTGGTAGCCATGATACCAAGCGAACCGGCAAGCCCGTCCACCCCGTCGATCAGGTTAAACGAATTAATGATAACAATAATGGTAAAATAGGTCAGCAGCAGGCTCATCATCTCGGGCAGCTCATATACGCCCAGAAAGCCATGCATGCTTTTTAACTGTACGCCTCCCTTGTAAACCAGCAGAAAGGCAGCCAGCACCTGGCCAATGAATTTGTTGAGGGGAGAGATATCCAGAATGTCGTCCTTTAATCCCAGAAAGAAAATGACCATGGCGGCGGCAATAAAAAACTGGAATTCGGGGGCATTTTCAAAAGACACACACAGAAGACAGGCTACAATAAAACCCGCGAAAATACCAAGGCCACCAAGGGAAGGAATGGGTACGGAATGGATTTTTCTTGCATCCGGTACGTCGTAGAGCTTCTTCTTGTCTGCTACGAAGATGATTACCGGAATCGCCAATAGGGTTATTGCAAACGATATGGCGACTGACAGGATAAGATCAAACATCCGTATAAGTTTGGTTTACAAAGATAATCAATTACTTGTTATGAAAATTAACACAATCCCTGCGCTATCTTCATGCCACCGGAACGGGTTTGGACTCATGCGAAACGTCGAAATTTCCGAAAGCTTGTATTTATCTGAAAAAATTGTACCGGAATTACCCTTACACTTCAGCAGGGTTATATTTAATTTTCATTAAGACATCGTAACTATCACTATATGTGCCCAATATAACTAACTTCTCAACTCAATCGGCTGAAGGGAAGCTTTGCGCGCAGGTAACCATGAGGCTATCCACGCCACCAGTATCACTGTGAGCAACACCAGCAGGAAATCGGTGGGGATCATTTTAACAGGGTAGTAATCGATGAGAAAACTGTTGCCCTGCAGTTTGATGAGTTTGTACTTCACCTGCAGCCAGCATATCAGAATGGCCAGCAATATACCGCCTACACCGCCTACCGAAGCCAGCAACAGGCCTTCGCTGAGGAAGATCTTTTGTACCAGTCCGTTTGAGGTACCCAGCGCCTTGAGCACCTGGATGTCTTTCTGTTTCTCCAGCACCAGCATGGTCAGCGCACCGATCATGGTAAAAGCGGCTACGATCAGGATGAGGGAAAGGATCGCGTAGATCACCCATTTTTCGAGGTTCATCACCGAATACAGGCTTCTGTTCTGCTCATAGCGGGTCTGCACTTCATATTTGTTCCCAAAATAGGTTTGCAGCAGTTTCTTTACAAAAGACTCTTTCCGTGTGTCGGTGAGCCTGAGCTCGATGCTTCCGTATTCATCGGGCTGCAGGTTCAGCATGCGCCGCATGAAATCGAGGTTGGTGATCACGTATTTGTTGTCGAAATCCTGCTGGATGGCAAATGTGCCGGAGCTGTTTACGTTGGAAGCGCTGAGCGACTGGAGGGGATCATTGGCATCGAGGGAGACACCGCGTTTGGGCAGGTAGACCGTAATGGGAGTAAGCGCCCGGTCGGCCTGTGTGCCGATGGCGCTTTCGACGCCGGTGCCCAGCACCATGGCCGGCTTGTCGGCTGTGCCCAGGTTAAACTGGCCCTTCACCAGCCGGTCGGCCACGCCGGCAACGTGTACATACTGCGGGTCTACCCCTTTCATATACACGATCGATTGCAGCTCTCCGTTTTGCAGCAGTGCTTTTTCTTCCATCACCAGTGAAAAAGCCCTGATCCCCGGGATGGTGGCGAGGTGCTGTAACTGAACTTTGGTGAACTGGGTACTCTTGCCTTCCACGGGTGCGATCCGCAGGTCGGTATAAAAATCGGCATACAGCGATTTCACCAGGTCTTCAAACCCATTGAAAACGCTTAACAGGATAATGAGGGAAGCGGTTCCGACGGTGATGGCCAGTACGCTCACCCATGCAATGATGTTGATGGCACTGGTCGATTTTTTGGCTTTGAAGTAACGCCAGGCGAAAGTCAGGTACATATTGATAGGTCGGCTTTACTCTTTGTTTTCTTTTTCTTCATTGATCTTCCTGAACACTTCTTCCATTTTGAAAACATAGTCGAGCGTATCATCGATATAGAAAGTAAGCTGGGGCATGCTGCGGAGCTGGTGCTTTACTCTTGCCACGAGGTCTTTCTTGATCTCCCAGCTGCGTTCTTCGATCTTCTTCAGGGTAGCCTGCGGGTCTTTTACCTGGAACAGGCTCAGGTATACTCTTACTTCAAAAAGATCGGGGGTGATCTTCACGGAAGACACGGATACAAGTCCGCCGTCCACCATGCTGAGCCCCAGTTTTTGAAACACATTGCTGATCTCTTCCTTCAATAATCCCGATACCTGTTTTTGCCGTTTTGATTCTTCTTGCATGATCCTAACAATTATTCCGTGTAAATTTACGGCTTAATAAGGATTCGATTTTCCGCTATGTCAGGAAAAGAGCTATTTAACGTTCACTATGAAGAGATATGCTACGCTGCTGAAATATTTTAAGCCATTTGGCGGGAACATCGCACTATACATTCTGTTTACGGTTCTGTCAATTACTTTCGGGGTGGTATCGATCGGTATGCTGATCCCCTTTCTCGATATCATCTTCCATCCAGAAAAAAGGGTGACCGTACTGCCTCCGGGCTTCAGGCTGAATTCAGAGACCGCCCTTCAGTACCTGAGTTACTACCTTACCCGCATCATCACCACCGGCGGCGTCATCACCGCCCTGGCCTATATCTGTGTGATCATCATCGTCTCTATCTTTCTCAAGAACCTTTTTCTTTACCTCAGCTACTACGTGCTGTCGCCGATGCGCAACAGCGTGATGACACGTTTGAAAAACGACCTGTATACCAAGATCCTAAGCCTGCCGATCGGGTATTTCACCGAACAACGCAAAGGTGACCTGATCAGCCGGATGACCAACGATACGGGTGAACTGGAAGGCACCGTGGTCAATACCATGGAAGGACTTGTAAAGGAGCCGCTGACACTGATCGTGCTGCTGCTGACACTTGTTTTCCTGAGTCCACAGCTCTCGCTTTTCCTGCTGATCTTCCTGCCTGCCACCGGTTTCATCATCGGCCGGGTAAGCCGCACCCTCAAAAAACAAAGCAACGCGGCCGCTATCAAATCCGGCGAAGGACTGTCGGTGCTCGATGAAACGCTGAGCGGACTGCGGGTCATCAAAGCCTTTAATGCGGAAGACCTGCTGCGCAACAAATTTATCGGGATCAACGATGCCCTGTTCAGGGTAAAGAATAAAATGAATTACCGCCGCGACCTCGCTTCGCCGATGAGCGAATTCCTGGGGGTACTGGTGTTGTGCGGCATCCTTTGGTTCGGGGGGCGGCTGGTACTGGGTAACAGCGGTTTTGCCTTGCAACCCGCCGGGTTCATTGCCTATATAGCCTTGTTCACGCAGGTGATCAATCCTTCAAAAGCGCTGTCTTCCTCCTTTTATAATATGCAGCGTGGTACGGCGGCCATCACGCGGATCGAGGCCATCCTGAAAGCGCCGCTTGTTGTTACGGAAGTGGAGAACCCGGTGATACTTACGGAATTTAAAAAAAGTATCGAATTCAAAAACGTGGGGTTTGCCTATGAAGACACGGTGATCCTGAAAAACATAAACTTAAAGATAGAAAAAGGAAAGACGGTGGCGTTCGTCGGCTCCTCCGGCGCCGGCAAAAGCACCCTGGCCGACCTGATCCCGCGTTTTCACGATGTAACGACGGGTGAACTGCTGATCGACGGTGTAAACATCAAGGAATATTCGCTGCAGTCGGTCAGGAGCCAGATCAGCATCGTAACGCAGGAACCCATCCTGTTCAACGACACCATCGCCAACAACATCGCCCTGGGCAAAGCCAACGCCACTGAAGCCGAGATCGTGGAAGCGGCAAAGATCGCCAACGCCCACCAGTTCATTACCGTAAAGGAAGACGGGTACCGATCGAACACCGGCGACCGGGGCAGCAAGCTGAGCGGCGGCGAACGCCAGCGCCTGACCATAGCCCGGGCCGTCCTCAAAAATCCACCCATCCTCATCCTCGACGAAGCCACCTCGTCGCTCGATACCGAAAGCGAACGCCTGGTACAGGACGCCATCAACAACATGATGCAGAACCGCACCAGCATCGTGATCGCCCACCGCCTCTCCACCATCCGCCACGCCGACGAGATCATCGTTCTCCAGAAAGGCGAGATCGTCGAACGCGGCAATCACGACCAGCTCATGACGCTGAACAAATACTACAGCAGGCTGGTGAACATGCAGGAGGTTAAGTAAAGGCGGGTCGATGTGTACTTTTTGTCTTGCAACAAAAAGTACCAAAAAATGCAAGGCTTTTGAAATGGGGCTAAAATTTACTGCATTGCGCGGGCAACGGACATGCTATCATTTGGCGGTAGTAGGGGTTTGGGCCTTTGCATGAAGGGGCAGTAGAATAAAGCCGTACGTGTCCGTTGCACCAAATAGCCGCCTGCGGCAGGCCATTTGGTCTCGCTCCATTCCGTAAATTTCTTCACGCCCCATTTCAAAGGCCGGGGGAGAAGAGAGAGAAAAGGAAGGGAGGAAGAAAGGGGACAAAAGCTAAAGAAATTGGAAGCAAGCCGTTACGCGGTAGCTTCCCATATCCCCTCCACGGGAGGGGATATGGGGTGGGTTGAAGCCGCGCCCACAGCGAGTTTGCAGCCCTTACACCTCCAATCCCTTCGTCACCGGTCCCCACAACACCCTTGTCCCCAGCACCTCCAAAACTCTTGTCCTTTAGGTTTGTATTAGGTTTTATGTTAATACAAGTACTATTATTACTACCCTTTTCTTTTTTGCTACTTTTTTCTTTCACTATTCACATTTTTGTGTGGATAAAACCAACCCCGGCAGGGACGCATTTACCTTTTGTCAAGGTTTTCATGCCTATAGGATGATACAATCCCCTGCCGGTTTTTTCCCTTGGTGTCCATATAGCAATTAGGGCTTAAGACCCATTATCAAGGACTCGGACGATGGGGCAAAATGGTTGGTCTGAAACTTTACTTTCAAAAACGAATGTATGCAAAAAAACATCCGCTCTTTCCTGGGCATCGATGTGAGTAAAGAATGGTTCGACGTGGCTCTCATGCACGTCACCAACCACATCAAAGAACCTGTCCTTGCCGACAGGTTCTCAAACGATCCTACCGGTATCAAAGCCTTTCATAAGTGGCTCAGGGCCCTTAAGGTCCCTTTCAATGACAACACCCTGGTGGTCATCGAGAACACAGGCGTCTACCACCGGCTGATCTGGCAGTACTGCTCCGACAGGCAGCTGGCCCTGCACATCGGCAACGCCGCCCACATCAAATGGAGCTTTGGCATCGTCAGATCCAAGAACGACCGCATCGACTCGGAGCGGTTGTGTATGTATGCCTTTCGCCATGCCGATGAACTGAAAGCCTCCCCAGTGCTGAACCAGGAGCTGTTGCGGCTTAAAGACCTGGCACATGCAAGGAAGCGGCTGGACAGGCAGATCACCTCCACGAAGGTGTATCTGGCAGAACTCAAAAGGCAACAGGATGTAGAAATGGAAGCCATCATGGAGCAGGCACACAAGGCGGCACTGCAAGGTCTGGAAGCGTCGTTGGAGATAGTGGAGAAACGAATCATGGAGATCGTGTCGGGCAATGAAGCAGTGAACAGCAATTACAAACTGTTGCTCACAGTGCCAGGCATAGGCAAGGTGATAGCGGTGTACCTGCTGTGCTGCACCGTGAACTTTGCTGCCGGCAGAACAGGTAAGCAGCTGGCGAGCTATGCGGGAGTGGCGCCGTTCGAGCAGAGCAGCGGCAAGAGCGTGAAGAGCCGCAACAAGGTTCACAAGATGGCCAACAAGGAGCTCAAGGGGATGCTGTTCATGGGAGCCAGATCAGCGTCTGTGAGCAACAAAGAGTACAGGGAATATCACGATAGAAAGATAGGGGAAGGCAAGCAGTACAACAGTGTGATCAATGCGATCAGCAGTAAGATATTGTTACGGGCAGCGGCGGTGATAAGAAATGGGAGACCGTATGTGGATAAGTACAGAAAGGCAGGCTAAAAAAAGAGCAAAAAAGATTTGTTTTAACCATAGCAATCATCCTTGCCAGGCGCAAACACGCCCTTACACCCACAACCTCTTGCTGCGCCTGAGCGGGGATCTAAGCGGGGAATCGCTGTTTTTTGTCTGAACCAGAATTTGCCTGATTACCTGATTCTCCTGATAAGCGATGACTACATGCGGCCCGCTTCCCCACCAGGCGTGCCACGGCTGCATTGACGGTGCCAACATCATCAACCCACCTGTGGCACATGGTCGCCCGCAAAGACAGTTCGATCTGTGAATATATTCGAAGAATCAGCATCCTTGCATCCCTTGATCATGTGAATCATAGTTGAGGAAAATCAGCGACTCGGCTTCCAGTCATTCATTCTTCAGGCCAACCCGGGTTCAGGCGATGTAGCGTAATGACTGCTCCAAACACAAAAACCCGCCAGAAAACTGGCGGGTTACCTATAAATTTTGTACGGAGAAACTAAAAGATCCCTGCTCCTCCTATCTGTTCATGGTCTGCTTGGCCTCGATGCTGAGGGTAGCATGTGGTACTGCTCTCAGGCGTGCTTTGTCGATCAGCTTGCCGGTGACGCGGCAAACGCCGTAGGTCTTGCTTTCGATGCGCATGAGGGCTTTTTCCAGGTGATCAATGAAGGTGATCTGGCGGCTGGCCATCTGACTCAACTGCTCCCTTTCCATGCTGATGCTGCCATCTTCCATGGTCATGTAGCGGTTGTCGCTTTCATCTCCACCCATCTCATCTTTTCTGGTGATCAGGCCCTGGAGGTAGTTCAGCTCTTTTTTTGCTGCTTCCAGTTTCTTGTTGATCAGTTCCCTGAACTCACTAAGGTCTGAATCGCTGTATCGTTGAGAGGGGCCTGTATGCTCCTGCATCGGGGAATCGAGTACGGATTTTGTAAAGTCCGGTTCATATTTACGAACCGTTTTTGTTTTAATATCTGGGATAACCACCTTTTCCTGGGAGGCTGCGGCAGATTTCTTGGGGGCCGGGGCCATTTCCACAACGGGAGCCGGCGCTTTGGCTGCAGGTTTAGCTTCTGCCTTCTGCACTGTCTCTGTAACCGGTTCTTTCTTCTTGGCCTTTTCCTTAACAGGAACTTCTTTTACAGAAGCTTCCTTTACAGGCGCCGGAGCCGGAGAAGGTTTCTCGGTTTTTAAGGGACGAACTGTTTTGTCTGATTTAGTGCTCACTTTTTTTGTTACAGGTTTATCTGCTTTGGCAGGTTTCTTTAATAATTCATTCGTTTTGACTGATTTGACAGGCTTTTTCGCAGGCGTCGACTTTTTTCCAACAGAACTTTTCTTCCCTGTTCCAATGCCACCCTTAACAACGGCTTTTTTTTTGACTGCCATACAGTTAAACTTTTTTTGTGACAAAAACTTTTAAAGGAATCTCGTTTACCTCGATTTCCGTTCCGTTGGTCATTTCAGGTACTACTTCAAGCTCATCTGCCAAAATTTCGGCGCGAATATACTCATTAAAATGCGTAATTGCGCTATTCAACGTGTTATGCTCCTTTACTTTAACCAAAATGCGATCAGTAAGTTCGTAGCCGTTGTCTTTTCTGATCTTCTGGATCCTGTTCACCAGTTCCCGTGCGTTGCCTTCATTCTCCAGTTCAGACGTAATTGTGATATCGAGGGCAACAGTCAACGCCTCCCTGGTGGCGATCATCCATCCGGGGATGTCTTCGCTGGTAATGATCACTTCTGCCGGTACCAGGGTCAGCTTCTCCCCTTCGATCAGAATGTCGATCGCCCCTTCCCTCTCGAGCTTTGAAATGTCCTGCTGGCTGAACCCGGCCAGTGCGGCAGACACCGCTTTCATCTTCGGCCCCAGCTTTTTTCCCAGCGCCTGAAAATCGGGTTTGATCTTCTTTTTGATAAAACCTTCCGTATCTGTCAGATACTCAATGCTTTTTACATTCACTTCGCTCTTGATCAGGTCTTCCACCTTCTCAAGCTGGTGCCTCGTTTCAGGATCCAGCACCGGGATCAGCACCCGCTGCAGGGGCTGCCGCACCCGGATGTTCACTTTTTTGCGGATAGACAGGATCAGCGAAGAAGCATCCTGCGCCAGCCGCATTCTTTCTTCGAGTTGTTCGTCTATGATACTTTCCTGGGCTACCGGAAAAAGCGCATGATGCACAGACTCAACAGTTTGTTTGCCAGTGACTTCATTCAGGTTGCCAAATAACCAATCCGCAAAGAACGGCGAGACCGGAGCGATCAGGCCGGAAATTGTTTCCAGGCATTCATAGAGGGTCTGGTAAGCACTGATTTTGTCGAATTCATAATCCCCTTTCCAGAAACGCCTGCGACAAAGCCTTACATACCAGTTACTTAGCTGCCTGTCGAGAAAATCTTCAATGAGCCGGCCGGCCATGGTAGGCTCGTAGTCATCAAAATGCAGGGTCACCTTTTTGATCAGGGAATGCAGGGAGGATAGGATCCATTGGTCGATCTCAGGTCTTTCCTTTACCGGGATGTAAGCTTCCTGAAAGGTAAACCTGTCGACATTTGCATACAAGATAAAGAACTGATACGTATTATACAAGGTCCCGAAGAATTTTCGCTGAACTTCTTTCAGGCCTTCCAGGTTAAACTTCAGGTTATCCCAGGGCGACGCATTGGTAATAAGGTACCAGCGGGTGGCATCGGCCCCATAAGTGGTAATGGTCTCGAACGGGTTCACCACGTTGCCTTTGCTCTTGCTCATCTTGTTGCCGTTCTTGTCGAGCACCAGCCCGTTGGAGACTACCGTTTTGAACGCCACACTGTCGAACAGCATCACGCCCAGCGCATGGAGGGTATAGAACCAGCCCCGGGTCTGATCTACGCCTTCGGCAATGAAATCGGCCGGGAAAGCCCCTCCTGCATCCACCAGACCCTTGTTCTCAAAGGGATAATGCCACTGGGCATAAGGCATGGCGCCGCTGTCGAACCATACATCCACCAGATCAGGCTCCCGGTACATCGGCCTGCCTGTCGGGGAAACCAGCACGATCTCATCCACATAAGGCTTATGGAGGTCGAGCTTGCCATCGTGCAGGTAATTCTTGTTCGTATCTCCCCCCAGCACTTCGCTGGCTTCCCTGATACCTGCCCTCAGCTCTACAAGAGAACCGATGCAACGTTCTTCGGTTCCGTCTTCCGTTCTCCACACCGGCAGGGGTGTGCCCCAGTAGCGGCTCCGGCTCAGGTTCCAGTCTACCATATTCTCGAGCCAGTTGCCGAAACGGCCGGTGCCGGTAGCGGCCGGTTTCCACCTGATGGTGTTGTTAAGCTCTACCATGCGGTCTTTCACCGCGGTTGTTTTAATGAACCAGGCGTCGAGCGGGTAATAGATCACCGGTTTGTCGGTACGCCAGCAGTGCGGGTAGCTGTGTTCATATTTTTCGACCTTGAATGCCCGGTTCTCCCTTTTGAGCTTTACACAGATATCTACATTCACATCTTCATAAGCCGGGTCATCCTTGTAATCTTTCACAAAGCGGTGACTGAACTCACCGAGTCCGCCTATGAACTTTCCTTCGCGGTCGACCATCACCAGCATGCCCAGGTTGTTCTTTTTGCCCACCTTATAGTCATCGGCGCCAAAAGCCGGGGAGGTATGAACGATACCGGTACCGTCTTCGGTTGTCACGAAATCGCCGGTCACGACACGGAACGGATCGCCGCCGGCTTCTGCCGGGGTGTTGGCCTCGAAAGGAAGCAACTGCTCGTAGCGGATGCCTTCCAGGTCGGCGCCCCTGCATTCGGCCAGGATGGTCCACGGAATAGTTTTATCTCCTTCTTTATAGGAACTGAAATCGCCGTCCTGCGATTCGGTTTTGAAATATTTGTGCAGCAGCGCTTTTGCAAGCACCACATTTACCGGCAGGTAAGTATAAGGGTTGAAAGTTTGAACCAGCACATACTCGATGGATGGCCCAACCGTAAGACCTACGTTGGAAGGGAGCGTCCAGGGGGTGGTCGTCCAGGCCAGGAAGAACAGTTCGCTGCCCGAAGCGGCTGGCTGCTTTTGCAGGGCTTCGAACAAGAAACCGGATTTTTCGTCCTGTTCCACTTTGAACATGGCCACAACGGAGGTATCCTTTACATCTTTATAGGTACCCGGCTGGTTTAGCTCGTGCGAGCTGAGGCCGGTGCCGGCGGCCGGCGAATAGGGCTGGATGCTGACACTTTTGTAAAGCAGCTTTTTATTGTACAGGGTTTTCAGACACCACCAGAGCGTCTCGATGTAATCGGTATTGAAAGTAATATAGGGATGTTCAAGATCGACCCAGTAACCCATTACCCGGGTGAGCTCATCCCACTTGTCTTTGTATTTAAGTACCTCTTCGCGGCATTTTTGGTTGTAATCTTCAATGGAGATGGTTTTGCCGATGTCTTCCTTGGTGATGCCGAGCAGCTTTTCCACGCCCAGTTCTACGGGGAGGCCGTGCGTATCCCAGCCACCTTTCCGTTTTACCTGGAAGCCTCTCATGGTCTTGTACCGGCACACCAGGTCTTTCAGTGTGCGGGCGATCACATGGTGAATGCCGGGCATACCGTTCGCGCTGGGAGGACCTTCATAAAAAATAAAAGGATTTTTTTCATCCCTGAGTTCGATACTTTTTTCAAATGCACGGGAAGCTTCCCATCTGCCCAACACTTCTTTTTCGATGGAAGGGAGGTTCAGCTGGCCAAACTCTTTATAGGTACTCGCCATAAAATCTTGGATGAGATGATTGGAGTTTATACTCCGGTTTGCTTAAAAATGGTTGCAAAATTACTAAATGAAAGAGAAAGATGTTTACAATCCGTTGCGGAAGAACACGGGTCGGCTCTTCACGATCTCTTTTTAGGAATATTTTGGGTAAAAGTTTACCCAAAATAAAATCTTCATTATCAAGGGGTAAGAGTAAACCCTTAGCAGAAGATTGCAATATCCGGAAAGGCATGCCCGGAAGGCCCGGAAATGGGACAAAAAGCAGTGATGGGTTAATTTTTTTTTATTTTACAACCAAATGAAAATCAACATTTTATAATATATGTAAAAAAGAATTATAGAGAGAATTATTTTTATTTATACAAATTCATATTTCTTTGCTGGCATAATTTATGAACAAAATACAAAGGCTGCAGCTTTTACGATGCAGCCGGGGATTTTTACACTGAATTTATTACTTTTATATAAATTTTTTTTCTACGGTTTAGGGTTTAGGGGTTAAAGAAGGGGGTAGTCTTGCCCCCTTTACTTTTTTACCACCTTCCCATCCCACCTGCACCCTGTCTTCCTTACTGATTGTTATTTTTTGTACGCACAAACTTATAGATCCTGATGGTGCTCATAAGAAGGATCACAAACAGCACCAGCCCTCCCAGTCCCCATATCAGGCTCATTCCCTGTTTTACTACCGCCAGCATCACGATCGCGATAAGGAAAATGGTGGCTACTTCATTCCATATTCTCAGTTGTTGTGATGAGTATCTGTAAATGCCCTTCATCTGCTGCGAGAAAATCCTGTGAAGGGAAAAATGATAGAGATATAAACCTGCCACGAAGAAGAGTTTGATACCCAGCCACCGGGGCAGCGTTCCGAGGAGATACCACATCCAGGGCCCGAACACGAGCGTGAGCACGGCAGACGGCCAGGCAATACCGAACCACAGCCGGCGGATCATCAGGCCGAACTGCTTGTGCAGCAGCGGCCGGACCGCTTCATCCGCCTCTTCCGCTTCGGTGTTATACACGAAAAGCCGCACGATATAAAAAAGTCCGCTGAACCAGGTAACGATAAAAATGATGTGCAGCGCCTTAATATAATTATACATGGTTACCGGTTTTGCTGGAGGCTCCTTGTGTAGTTGCCCTGCTCGAAATCCCCGATCCAGTGTTTGAGGGCGTTGATCCATTCCGGACGTATGTTCATGCAGGGGATGGCGGTAAATGATTCGCCGCCTGCTTCCATGAAACTTTCCTTTCCGCGTTCCGCAATCTCTTCCAGGGTTTCGAGGCAATCGCTCACAAAAGCCGGACAAACCACCAATAATTTCTTGATGCCTTCACCCGGAAATTCTACCAGCCGGAAATCGGTGTAGGGCCGCAGCCATTCTTCCCGGCCCAGTCGTGACTGGAACGAGTGACTGTATTTGTTTGGCGGGATCTGCAGTTTTTCGGCAACCAGCCGGGTGGTAGTAAGGCACTGGTGACGGTAGCAGCAGGCATGCGCCGGGGAAGGCACGCTGCAGCAGTCTTCCGTCTGCAGGCAATGATGGCCTGTAACATCGCTTTTCAGGATATGCCGTTTGGGAATGCCGTGAAAACTGAACAGGATATGATCGTATGGCTGCCCTAGGTAGGGCCTGATGCTTTCGCTCAGGGCATCGACGTAGTCGGCGTCGTTATAAAAAGGCTTTATGAAAGTGAGTTTGAATCCGTATTTTTTTTTGCGGTGTGTTTCTTTCGCCCATTCCACCGCGGTTTCGTAGCTCGACATGGCATAATGCGGATAAAGGGGAATGGCGATCGCTTCCTCCAGGTCGGGAGCCTGTTTAAGGAGTTGCTGATAGGCATCTTCCATCGTCGGGTTGCCGTACCGCATAGCCACTACAACCGGCTCTGCCACCTGTTGCTGCAGCGCCTGCTGAAGCTGCCGGGTGATGGTGATCAGCGGGGAGCCTTCTTTTGTCCAGATGGTTTTATACGCCTCGGCAGACTTGGCCGCGCGAAACGGTACGATGATGCCGCTCACCACCAGCTTGCGGAGAAGGTAAGGGTAATCGATCACACGCTTGTCCATCAGGAACTGGGTCAGGTACTTTTTAACGTCAGGTACTTCGGTGGAATCGGGTGAGCCCAGGTTCATCAGAATAATGCCCCGCTTGGTTGATCTGTCTGTATTCATAAATCGGTTGTAAAACTAACCTGTTAACCATTACCACAGAAAAATGTTGCAGCAGCCTCGAAAGAGAGAACCGGCGGTCTCTGAAACTTCTGTAATTTGAGGGCGATGACAGATGAGTATTTCCAGCAGCAGGCCCTGAAAGAGGCCATCCGAGCCTACCGGGAAGAAGAGGTTCCGGTGGGCGCCATCATCGTCATCAGTGATACTATTATCTCCAGGGGCTACAACCAGGTAGAGAAGCTGAATGACTCCACAGCCCATGCAGAGATCATCGCCCTCACCGCCGCCTTCGAATACACCGGCAGCAAATACCTCCCCGATGCCACTATATACGTCACGGTTGAGCCCTGCCTAATGTGTGCCGGCGCGTTGTACTGGAGCAAGATCGGCCGCATCGTGTACGGCGCAGAAGACGTAAAGAACGGCTACCGCAAATTTCTATCATCCGGCGCGGGTCCCTTCCATCCCAAAACGCTCCTGCAAAAGGGTGTGCTCGGCGATGAATGCAGGCAGCTGATGAAGGATTTTTTCAAGGCGAGGAGGTAGTCTAGACCTGGATTTATGGGATTTTTCTGATTCGCCTGATAATGGATGATTGTAATCAAAGTTACTTTCAGGGATAATCTTTTTCATTGCATAAATCCAGGTTCAGACAAAAAATGATTGCCTACGTCGGATGCTTCATTCCAGTCATTGCTTCTCAGGGCAAACAGTTAATCGGGCTCTTTTCTTGTTCAGGCAACCTAATCAATCACTTCCCCCCTGAAGTAACTGTGCAGCACCTCGGGCAGCACGATACCCTGCTCTGTCTGGTTGTTTTCGAGCAGGCAGGCGACGATGCGGGGGAGGGCCAGGGAGCTGCCGTTCAAGGAGTGCAGCAGCTGGGTTTTGTTGTTGCTGTCTTTGAAGCGGGCTTTGAGGCGGTTGGTCTGGTAGGCCTCGAAGTTGGAAACGGAACTTACCTCCAGCCATTTGTCCTGCGCGGCGCTGTATACTTCAAAATCGTAGGTGAGGGCGGATGTGAAGCTCATGTCGCCGCCGCAGAGCCGCAGGATGCGGTAGGGCAGCCGGAGCGATTGCAGCAGCAGTTCCACGTGCGCCACCATGTCATCGAGCACTTCATAACTTTTCTCGGGCAGCACCAGCTGCACGATCTCCACTTTATCGAACTGGTGCAGGCGGTTGAGGCCGCGTACGTCTTTACCGTAGCTGCCCGCCTCGCGCCGGAAACAGGGTGTATAGGCCGTCATTTTAATGGGCAGGTCGGCCAGCTTCACGATCTCATCGCGGTAGATATTGGTAACGGGCACTTCCGCTGTCGGAATCAGGTAAAAATTGTCTTCGGTGGCGTGGTACATCTGGCCTTCCTTGTCGGGGAGCTGGCCGGTACCGTAAGCCGATGCTTCGTTGACCAGGTGCGGCGGGGCCACTTCCATATAACCCGCGGCGGTATTGAAATCAAGGAAATACTGTATAAGCGCGCGCTGCAGGCGGGCTCCCTTGTTCTTATAGACCGGAAAGCCGCTGCCGGTGATCTTGTTGCCCAGCTCAAAATCGATGAGAGCATATTTTGAGGCCAGCTCCCAGTGAGGAACCGCGCCGGCATATAAGGAAGGCATGTCGCCGCCGGTGCGTACCACCACGTTGTCGGCGGGCGTTTTGCCTGCCGGCACCTGTTCGCCGGGCAGGTTGGGTATCTGTACGAGGATCGACTGGATCCTGCTTTCCACTTCACCAATGGCATGCAGGTCGCTGGCCTTTTCTTTATAGCCTGCCACTTCCGCCTTTTTCTGTTCGGCCGCTTCCTTTTTGCCTTCCCGCATCAGCAGCCCGATCTCTTTGGAGGCGCTGTTGATCTTTGCCAGCATCTCATCTGTTTCAAACTGAAGTTTTTTTCTTTTGTCGTCGAGCTCCAGCAGCTCATCCACCAGCTCTGTCTTTTTAAAGTTCTTCACCCCCAGCCTTTCTTTCACAAATTCTGTATGCTGGCGGATAAACGGCACCTGTAACATGGGAACTATTTTAACGCGAAAATAAAGGTTGTGACCGAGCAGGCCAACTGCGATGCGGGAGCGCGCCGGCTGTATATAGCGCCGCGGGGATAGTTTATCCGTTCGTACCTTTGCGGCATGCAAACAAAAGATGATCTGCAGGCCCGGTGGTGGAACCTGGAGGCAAAGCTGGTGGAGCGGTTTGGAAAGAAACCGGATGTGGAAACCCTTCTGTTCCTGATCGGGATACAGGAACTGGGCGATGTAAAGGCAAAATACAGCAAGGAACAGAAACAGGACCTGATGCATGTGGCCGTTTGTTCCCTGCTGGCGAAAAGCGGATACTACGAACTCGAATCGGTCGACGAAGACGGCTGGCCGCATTACCGGCAGCTGAAATCCATGCCGGTAATGGATATGATACAGCAGGAGAACTTTCTGAAAGACCATATCCTGCTTTATTTCGAGCATCAGGACCTTGCATAACATGAAACAGTTGTAACCGCTTCATTTCTATGATTTAATTTGCCGGTAAATTGTTATTTCCTAATATTGATGTTCATAAACTGTTTGTATGAATTTTCCGGAGACGCTTCGTTATACAAAAGACCATGAGTGGATTCACCTCGACGGGGATACAGCGACGATAGGCATTACTGACTTTGCACAAAGCGAACTGGGCGATATCGTATACGTAGATGTGGAATCTGTAGGAAAAACGCTTGCTTCGGAAGCCGTTTTCGGCACCGTGGAAGCGGTGAAAACAGTCAGTGACCTCTATCTGCCCATAGCCGGCACCGTTACAGAGGTAAACCCGTTATTATCAAGTACTCCCGAGCTGATCAATACCGATCCATATGGCGACGGATGGATCATAAAGATGACCGTCAAAGACCTTTCCGACGTCGAAAAACTCCCCGATGCCGCAGCTTACCAGAAAATAATCGCATAAAATCTTCATGAAACCGAAAACCGCTACACACCGTTCCCCGTATGTAATTACGTGGTTATTGCATAGCACTGGTTTCACCAAAACTTTCCCACAATTACACTGAGTTTTGGACACTACGCTAACATATAATGAGAATGACCTGGTGAAGATGCTCAAGCAAAGAGACAACCCCTCTTTCAAGTATCTCTACAATAACTATTCAAACGCACTATACAGCATCATTTTGCAGATCATTCCCGACCAGGAACTGGCCAGCGATGTATTGCAGGAAGTATTTATCAATATCTGGCGCAAAATCGAAACTTACGATCAGGGTAAAGGACGGCTGTTTACATGGATGCTGAACATTGCCCGCAATGCAGCCATTGACTCCCTGCGCTCAAAAGCTTATCAGAACAATAAAAGAAATCAGGAGTTTCCTGACGTTATAGGTGTGCATACGCATGCCCAGATGACCCAGCTGAATATAGACAGCATCGGCCTTAAAAAAACCCTGGAAAAATTAAAAACCGAACACCGGGTGCTGATTGAACTGGCTTATTTTAAAGGTTACACACACGAAGAAATTGCAGCCATGGAAGAAATTCCATTAGGAACCGTTAAAACGAGGATAAGAACAGCATTGATACAATTAAGAGAATATTTAAAGTGAACATTCATGATTACATATCAAGTGGCATAGTTGAAAGCTATGTTCTGGGCCTTTCCGACAAGGAGGAAGCTGCTGAGTTCGAACGGATGTGTCTTGAACATCCGGAAGTACGCTCGGCACGCGACTCTTTCGAGGAGGTGCTGGAAAAACAGGCTTTCAGCAATGTTGTTGCACCACCTGATCGTGTAAGGAGTGATTTCTTCGCTGTGCTCGATAATGCGGGCGCACAGGGATCTGCCGCACCGGTTGTATCTCTTCCAAATACCACCCGGCGCATCGGCGGCAACACCGCCAGCTGGCTGGCCGCCGCTTCTATCATATTACTGGTCGCAAGCACGGTTCTGAACTTTTATTTCTTCCAGCAATACAAAAGCTACAATACCAAATACAACGATCTGCTGGTACAGAACCAGCAGCTGGTAAGTACCAACGGCGCTGTACAAACCAAACTGCGCTCATACGAATCTTCCTTCAACCTGCTGACCGATACCAATGTTACCGTCGTAAAAATGCCCGGTTTGGCCAAAGGCCCGGCCCCGGCCAGCCTGGCGACCGTATACTGGGATAAGCGCACGAAACAAGTGTACCTGTACGTGAACAACATGCCGCAGCCTGCCACCAACAAGCAGTACCAGCTGTGGGCCCTGGTGGGCGGTAAACCGGTAGACGCAGGCACGTTCGACATTACCAACGATTCCATCCTTGTGAGGATGAAGAACATTCCCAATGCCGAAACCTTTGCCGTCACCCTCGAAAAGCTCGGTGGCAGTCCTGCGCCTGATCTCACACAGCTCTATGTGATCGGTAACGTAAAAACATAACGCGGATAGATCGGTTTTCGGTGCCAAATGTTTAGTTTTGGCACTCTTAACCACAAGCTCCGTGAACAAAATCTTCCGCACCATTTTTCCGGCGATCCTCTGGACCATCCTCATCCAGATACTCCTTTGCCTTCCGGGCTCCGCGCTTCCCAGTGAAGATGCTTTCAATATTCCCAACATCGACAAATACGTGCATACCATTCTGTTTGGAGGCTTCGTATTATGGTGGTGCCTGTATGCTAACAGGCAGGCATACACTATCAGAAAGCGGGCAGCCCTTTTCTTCCTCATTTATCTGGCCGCCTGTTTCAACGGCATCCTCCTCGAGTATATTCAACGCGACTACATCCCTAACCGTAGTTTCGATCAGGGCGACATCATCGTGGATGTGCTCAGCGCCAGCATCAGCTATGGATTTGTCAATGTATTTCTTCTCACCGCAGGCTAAACAGCAAGTGCATAAAGAGGTTCAGGTGGTCACCTGACACAAAAAAGTAAGCCCCTGTGGAAACAGGGGCCGTAACCAAAACTAACTGCTTATGAGAAAATTGACTGCTTGTGTGAGTCAAATAAGAAATGTAATAACAATAATATTTATTACAAAACAAATGCCAATGCCAACCCCGTTACTGTTAACGTACTTATAAAGAAACCTGTTCCGGCGCTGATAAGTGTGAATGCTTAAGCCCTTATAAGCAGGTTATCTTGTTTCCGATAACAAGCTGCTAACAATCACAGACTGCCCCACGGTATAACACACCTGAAATGGGCAATTTATTGTGCAATTTTTGCCTGACTGTAACAACTCTTCCCTAGTCTGTAGAATATGTTCCCACTCTCTTCTCACTGAATCTCTTTGTTAGTTCATCTGATCCTGGCGGGTCATCTTCTCTGCGTTCTCCGCAAACTGCAAGGCATCAATGAATTCATGTATGTCGCCGTTGAGTACCGTATCGAGATTGTATACAGTCAGCCCGATGCGGTGATCTGTAACACGGCCCTGTGGGAAATTATAAGTTCTGATTTTGGCGCTTCGGTCACCTGTGCTCACGAGGCTTTTGCGGTGACGGGCGATCTCTTCTTCCTGTTTCCTTACCTGCTCTTCATATAATTTTGTACGCAGCATCTGCATAGCCTTTTCGCGGTTTCCCAGCTGGCTGCGTTCCGTCTGGCATACTACCACAACGCCTGTAGGCAAGTGTGTAAGCATCACTTTCGTTTCCACCTTGTTTACGTTCTGTCCGCCGGCGCCTCCGCTTCGTGCAGTTTCCATTTTTACATCGGCGTCCCTGATCTCCACGTCCACTTCTTCCGCTTCCGGCATCACCGCCACGGTAGCAGCCGATGTATGTACACGGCCGCTACCTTCTGTTTCAGGCACCCGCTGTACCCGGTGCACGCCGCTTTCAAATTTGAGGGTGCCGTACACATCTTCACCGGTCACTTCCACCTGTATTTCCTTGTATCCGCCGACGGTTCCTTCGCTGTCGCTCAGGATGGCGGTTTTCCAGCCTTTGCCTGTGCAATAGCGCAGGTACATGTTCAGCAGGTCGCCGGCAAAGAGGCTGGCTTCATCGCCGCCGGTACCAGCCCGGATCTCGAGGATGGCATTCTTCTCGTCCTGCGGATCTTTTGGTATCAGCAGTTTTCTGATCTCTGCTTCCATCTCTTCTTTCTGCTTGTCGAGGCCCACCGTTTCGTGTTTGGCCAGTTCGCGCAGCTCTTCATCTTCGCCCATCAGCGCTTCGCGGTTAAAGTCGATGTCATCCAGCAGGCGTTTATAACTCTGGTAGGCGCTCACGATCTTTTCCAGGCCACGGTATTCCTTGCTCATCTGACCGAACCGTTTATTGTCTTTGATGATCTCCGGGTTCGCCAGCGCAACGCCCAGGTCATCAAACTTCGCCTTGATAGCTTCTAATCTTTCTAACATGATTCTTGTATTTTTATGCGCCAGATCTTTTACTGCAAGCCCCTGGCCCCCTTTCCTGCGGAACCGCAAAATTATTAATTCGGGATGGAATGAAATACATGAAATTTAAAGCCGATGCCCTGTTCACAGGTTCGGAAATACTTGGAAGTGATAAAGTGCTGATTACAGACAGGGAGGGCGTGGTGGAAGACATCATCGATGGGGAAGATGCGGGCGAAGATGTCAGGACGATGACGGGCCTTCTGTGCCCCGGTTTTGTGAATACGCACTGCCACCTCGAGTTGAGTCATATGAAAGGCAGGATCAGCCCGGGAAGCGGACTCATCGATTTCCTGATCAAGGTGATCAAAGAAAGAAGTTACCCGCCGGAAGTGATACAGGAGGGCATCAGAAACGGCGCGGAAGAACTGTACAAGAGCGGCACCGTTGCCGTGGGAGACATCTGCAACACCCCGGATACCGCGGCTTTCAAGCTGACCAGCCCTGTACGGTGGAGGAATTTTATCGAGGTATTAGGCTTCAACGAATCGACCGCGCCCGACCGGCTTGCCTATGCTGAAAGGATCCGCAGGCAGTTTGCGTCGCCTGCCACGCTCAGCCCGCATGCGCCGTATTCAGTGTCTTCTTCCCTGTTTCATCTGATCGATGATGCATCTGCCGGCCAGCCCGTTACGATCCACAACCAGGAAGCCCCTGATGAAGATGAGCTGTACAAGTGTAAACAGGGCGGCTTTTTCCGGTTGTATGAGAGTCTTTCCATCGACCCTGCCCCTTTTCAGCCCAGCGGCAAATCGAGCCTGCAGACCTACCTGCCCTGGCTTGTGAATGCCTCCGATCTGCTGCTGGTGCATAATACCAATACCAGGGAAGAAGACATCCTGTTTGCCAAAAAGATTACCGGCCTTTCCATCAACCTGTTCTTCTGTATCTGCATCAACGCCAACCAGTATATTACCTCGCAGGTGCCCCCGCTCGACCTGTTCAGAAAGCATGATTGCGCGCTCACCGTCGGCACCGACAGCTATGCCAGCAATCACCAGCTGAACATGCTCGAAGAGATCAAAAGCATCTGCCGCGCGTTTCCTCACGTACCCCTCGCCGAGCCGCTCCGGTGGGCTACCCTCAACGGCGCCCGCGCCCTCCGCTTCCACGAGCACCTGGGCAGCTTCGAAAAAGGCAAACAGCCGGGAGTGGTCCTGATCAGCGACGTGGCCGATGGCAAGTTGACGGAAGGGTCTGTGGCGGAGAGGATAGGCTGAGTTCTTCTTGCCTGAACCCGGTCCACCAGGCAAATGCTGGTTCAGATAAAAGGCACCGATTCCCCACTTAGATCCCCGCTCAGGCGCAGCAAGAGGTTGTGCGTATAAGTGCGTGTTTGCGCCTGGCGAGGATGATTGCTATGGTTAAAACAAATCTTTTTTGCTCTTTTTTTAGCCTGCCTTTCTGTACTTATCCACATACGGTCTCCCAGTTCTTATCACCGCTGCTGCCCGCAACAATATCTTACTGCTGATCGCATTGATCACACTGTTGTACTGCTTGCCTTCCCCTATCTTTCTATCGTGATATTCCCTGTACTCTTTGTTGCTCACAGACGCTGATCTGGCTCCCATGAACAGCATCCCCTTGAGCTCCTTGTTGGCCATCTTGTGAACCTTGTTGCGGCTCTTCACGCTCTTGCCGCTGCTCTGCTCGAACGGCGCCACTCCCGCATAGCTCGCCAGCTGCTTACCTGTTCTGCCGGCAGCAAAGTTCACCGTGCAGCACAGCAGGTACACCGCTATCACCTTGCCTATGCCTGGCACTGTGAGCAACAGTTTGTAATTGCTGTTCACTGCTTCATTGCCCGACACGATCTCCATGATTCGTTTCTCCACTATCTCCAACGACGCTTCCAGACCTTGCAGTGCCGCCTTGTGTGCCTGCTCCATGATGGCTTCCATTTCTACATCCTGTTGCCTTTTGAGTTCTGCCAGATACACCTTCGTGGAGGTGATCTGCCTGTCCAGCCGCTTCCTTGCATGTGCCAGGTCTTTAAGCCGCAACAGCTCCTGGTTCAGCACTGGGGAGGCTTTCAGTTCATCGGCATGGCGAAAGGCATACATACACAACCGCTCCGAGTCGATGCGGTCGTTCTTGGATCTGACGATGCCAAAGCTCCATTTGATGTGGGCGGCGTTGCCGATGTGCAGGGCCAGCTGCCTGTCGGAGCAGTACTGCCAGATCAGCCGGTGGTAGACGCCTGTGTTCTCGATGACCACCAGGGTGTTGTCATTGAAAGGGACCTTAAGGGCCCTGAGCCACTTATGAAAGGCTTTGATACCGGTAGGATCGTTTGAGAACCTGTCGGCAAGGACAGGTTCTTTGATGTGGTTGGTGACGTGCATGAGAGCCACGTCGAACCATTCTTTACTCACATCGATGCCCAGGAAAGAGCGGATGTTTTTTTGCATACATTCGTTTTTGAAAGTAAAGTTTCAGACCAACCATTTTGCCCCATCGTCCGAGTCCTTGATAATGGGTCTTAAGCCCTAATTGCTATATGGACACCAAGGGAAAAAACCGGCAGGGGATTGTATCATCCTATAGGCATGAAAACCTTGACAAAAGATAAATGCGTCCCTGCCGGGGTTGGTTTTATCCACACAAAAATGTGAATAGTAAAAGAAAAAAGTAGCAAAAAAGAAAAGGGTAGTAATAATAGTACTTGTATTAACATAAAACCTAATACAAACCTAAAGGACAAGAATATTGTGGGTGCTGGTGATAAAGGTGTTGGAGGTGCAAGCGCTGCCTCGCGCCCCCGCGGCAGCCTTCTTCCCTTCGTATTCTTTTTCTCTCTTCTCTCCCCGGCCTTTGAAATGGGGCGTGAAGAAATTTACGGAATGGAGCGAGACCAAATGGCCTGCCGCAGGCGGCTATTTGGTGCAACGGACACACCTGGCTTTATTCCAAAGCCCCTCCATGCAATGGCCCAAACCCGTACTACCGCTGAAGAATAGCATGTCCGTTGCCCGCGCAATGCAGTAAATTTTAGCCCCATTTCAAAAGCCAAGCCTTTTTTGCTTCTTTTTTGGGCACAAAAAAGAAGAACTCAGCCAAGAACTTCCTGCAACACCGGCAATGTTTTCATGTTGCCGAAATCCTGGATGTGGATGGCGTAGAAGATGAGGTACGACTGGAGCAGGTACTGACGGGCATCGCGGCGCAGCCTTACCTGGTCGAGCTCGTTGGGATGCCGGGTCTTGAGGAGCTGCGACGTGGTGAAGCTGAACGGTTCGTCGAGGTAGTTGGAATGCGAGGGTTGCTCGGTCACGAAGTAGCCATTCTGAAAATCGAGGTAGCGGTGGGTGTCGGAATAGTTGTCGCCGATGCCAAAGCCAAAGAAGGTGGCCAGGTGAAGCGTGAAGAACAGGGCGAAGTTGGCCACTACGGCGTCTTCCGCCTTGTCGAGGTGGATGAAGGCGTCTTCGATGAAATAGTAAAGCGACTCGTTGGTCTCCGGCTCTTTGATGATCTTGTACAGCAGCTCTACCATGTAGAGCGCCACCGCGTTTTTGAATACGTTGAACTGCAGGTGTTCGTAGAGGTGAGCCCATTTGAATTCGCGCAGCCGCTGCAGGTTTTTCTGGTCGTTGTGGTACAGCACCAGATCGAGGATGGACGCCGGCTGAAAAAGGTTTGCCTTTCCTGGCCCCTTTCGGGTAGAAGTGCGTACGCTGTTGACGATGTACGACTGGATGCCGAACAGCTCCGTATAGATGCTGACGATCAGGCTCGTTTCGCCGTACTTGATCGCGCGCAGCACGATTCCCTTTGTTTTATGTGTCATAGATTACCTTCTCTATCTAACAAACAGGACCCGTTTCTGTTAGCGGATGAACACGATTTTTGTGGCGATATTTTCCTTCCGGTCGTCGTCGCTTACGATCACCAGGTACACGCCGGAAGAGATTTTTCTGCCCTGATAATCAAGCCCGTTCCAGGTGGCCTGCCCGCCGGCCGCCCGGGTCTGGTACACCAGCCGGCCATTCATTTCCGTGATCTTTACGATGGCATCGTTGGCCAGTCCGCGAATGGCGATCGTACCGGTGTAGGCAGGTGGAACCGGGTTGGGAAACACCAGCACATTTCCGTTTGCAGGCGTGCCGTCCGTCGCCGTTCCCCGGTACGAGCAGATGCCTTTGGCCGTGGCAAAGAACACCTCGCCGGTGGCAGGGTCAACCGCCATCTTTTTCACATCGTTGTCGAGGAGCGGACTGTTCTCCGCCGTAAACCGGCTGATCGTTTTATCGCCGTCCGGACTGACCAGCCAGGCGCCGTTCTTAGTGCCGATCCATTTGCGGTCGGCGCCGTCGGTGGCGATGGCCTGCACTTCTTCACTGGAGAACAGGTAGCCGGCGAAGTTATCCTGCTGAACTACGGGCAGTATCGCATCGCAGCCGGTACCATTGAACACCTGCTGCGCGCATTGCACAATGCCGATGCCTTTTTTTGTACCTACCCATATAAAGCCGCTCTTGTCTTTCGCGATGCAGAGCACGTTGTTGTCGGGCAGGTTGCCGTTGCCTGAGCCGGTGCGGTAAAACTTCCAGGTGTCATCACCGGTATTATCGATGGAAACGCCGTGGTTGTAACACAGCAGTCCGTTGCCATTGGGCGACACGATCCATTTCTGGTTGTAGTCGTCTACCAGCACCTGCGATACTGCGTTGCCTGTAAGGGTAAAAGGGACGGAGAACCTTCTCCAGCTGCCATCCGCCTTGCGTACCGCCACACAATGTTCTGCACCGTAGTTGGCGATCCACAGGTTGTTGTCGCTGTCGAAAGCAAGGCCGCCGGCGCGGTAACTTGTTGCATCTGAAAGAGCAGGCTCGAGAAAATCCTTTTTGAAAAAGAGGATGGTTTTATCCGGCCTCAGCTGCAGCAATCCCATGCCGAAGGAGCCAGCCCACACAGATTCATCTGCGGGGTCCGGAGCCATGGAAATAATGTCGTAAACAGAATCGAGGGAAGGATAAGTGGTGTTATTGTAGTTTGTCCACTGGTTGCCGGTAAACTGGTAGATGCCGGCTTTCGACGATGTCCCTTTCCAGTCGGCGGTAACCGAGCCGGCGGCTGCCCAGATGGAGTTCTCAGCTGTTATCATTTCTCCGGTGGCAATTGAGAAAGGAGAAGGCGGCTGATAGTGCGTGTACTTGTTGCTGCTGAACTGGATGAGGCCGGCATTGAGGTCTGCGATCCAGTAATCGTTCTGCAACAGGATGGACTGCTGCGGGTTTTGGATGATATCGGGTTGTTGGAGGGTGTTCACGACGGAGCCGTCTGCAGTAAGCACTGCAACACGGCTTTCGCCGGCCCCCCTGCGTTCGTTCAGCATGATCTTATCAGATGATGCGTTCACCGAGGTCATGGTCCAGCCATCTGCGTAGAGATAGGCACTACTGGTGCCCGTGAGTAAATAGAGTGAATCTGCTTTTTGTACGATCACCTTTCCGTTCACATACAGCACCTGCCGGCAGGCGCCAGCCTGCAGGCCTGTGTTCAGCGGTTGCCAGTTCCTGAAGTCGGAGAGGTTCTGGTTGTCGAGCGGCGCCCGTTTCAAACCTTCGTCGCTGGCGGCATACAGGTACAGGCCGTCGCTGGCAACGCTGTTTACTTTTACGGTTTGTCCGCTGCTGCCGAGCACATACGTATCTTTTATCTCATACCGTGTGATGTCGACCACGATGATGCCGAGGCCGGTGGACAGATAGGCTTTATTCTGATAGAAAAAAATGCTGTAAACAGTTTTATCGCCTGCCACATTTTTGAGCTTGACCGCGTTGATGTTGGTGATCCTATTCTTGTCGAGCACATCGAGGTTGCTGTTGGTATAAGCGATCAGCAGCTTGCCGCTTTGCGCATCGGCCTGCATCGCGCTGATGCCTGTTTCGCTGAGGCCATTCACTTTACTGAAGCGTTCGATCTCGTTGGTGGAGAGGTTGATGGTGAAAAGGCTGTAGGGGGTGGCACAGAAAATCTTTGTTCCCGCAGTGGCCACCTGCTTTGCCTGGAAGTAGGGCAGGTGTTCGCGCCAGTTGCCGACGGGTGGCTGGGCAGAGGCAACCTGCAACAGGAAAGAGCCCATGATGGCGCAAAAGATATTTCTGAGAAACATATCTTTCAAAGTTAAACGGAATAAGAGGGATTCTGATAACTTTACACAACACCCTGAAGCCGGATCCTTCCGATGGAAATCCCTCTCCGGAAAGGTCTATTTTTAAACGTATAAAATCTAAAAAGCATGTGGGAAAGTATTGGCAGGTTTGTGCTCAGATACAGACTGGCTCTGTTGGTTTTGCTCTTCGCGGCAACCGCTTTTATGGCATGGCAGGCCAGCAAGGTGGAACTGAGCTACGAATTTTCCAGGGCGATCCCCGTCGACAATCCCAAGTACCTCGAATACCAGTCGTTCAAGAAGAAATTCGGGGAAGACGGCAACCTGATGGTGATCGGCGTGCAGACCGACAAACTGTTCACCGCCCCCCTGTTCAACGATTACAAGGGGCTGAACGAACACCTTAAACAGATCAGGTATGTGGAAGATGTGCTCAGTGTACCCGGTGCGGTGAACCTGGTGAAGAATGACAGCGCCGAAAAACTCAAACCTGTTCCCATCTTTCCGGCTGGCGCCCTCACGCAATCGCAGGTCGACACCGGTGCTGCGCTTTTCGGGAGCCTGCCGTTTTACAAAGGCTTTCTGTACAATCCCGACACGCACACTTATCTCTCCGCCCTTCGCATCAACCGGGATGTGCTCAACTCGGCCGGCCGCTCGGCCGTGGTAAAGGAGATCACCGACACCTGCAATGCTTTCAGCGCCAGGCAGCAGCTGAACCTGCATTACAGCGGACTGCCCCTCATCCGCACCAACGTCGCCAACAAGATCGCCCGCGAGATGCGGTGGTTCATCCTCGGCTCCCTCCTGCTGTCGGCCATCATCCTGCTGATATTTTTCCGGAGCCTCAGCACCATGGCGCTGTCGCTGGCCGTGGTCGTCAGCGGCGTCATCTGGAGCTTCGGCATCCTGCACCTGCTGGGTTACAAGATCACGCTGCTCACTGCCCTCATACCGCCGCTGATCATCGTGATCGGCATTCCCAACTGCATCTACTTCCTGAACAAATACCACATCTCGTTCCGTGAAACCGGCACCCGCTACGATGCGCTGGTAAAAATGGTGGGCAAGATGGGCATCGTGACCTTGTTCTGCAACATCGCCGCAGCCATCGGCTTCGCCGTTTTTGCGCTTACCAAAAGCGCCATCCTGCAGGAGTTCGGCGTGGTGGCCGGCACCAACATCATGGTGATCTTTTTTATCTCCTTCATACTCATTCCCTGCGTGCTGAGCTACCTGCCGCCACCCAAGGAACGCCACATGCGCTACCTCAACAACCGCTGGCTGCTTTCCATCCTCAACCGGCTCGAGATCTGGTCGGTGAGTCATCGGCCGCTCATTTACGGCGTTACCACCGTGGCAGTGCTGCTGGCGGTGGCCGGCATGTTCAGGCTGCGGTCGGAAGGATTTATCGTGGACGATCTCCCGAAGACCGACCCGATCTATACGGACATGAAATTCTTTGAGCATCACTTTAAAGGCGTGATGCCGCTGGAGATACTGGTGGATACAAAGCAAAAGAACGGGATGCGCAAAAACCCGCTGCAGACCTTCGAACACATGGACTCCTTGTCTGAATACATAGCCCGGCAGCCCGAGATGGCCCGCCCGCTGTCGGTAGTGGAAGGGATGAAGTTTGTGCGGCAGGCTTACTACGATGGCGACAGCTCCAGCTACGGACTGCCCAACAGCTTCGACATCAGTTTTCTCGCTTCTTATCTCAATGCCCGGTCAAACCCATCCGACTCCGCTGCGGCAAACAATAATTTCACCCGCCTTGTCAGTTCCTTTATCGACACCAGCAAGCAATACGCACGCATCAGCGTGAACATGGCCGACGTGGGCAGCAAACGCCTGCCGCAGATACTGGACACGCTGCAGAAAAAAGCCGGTGAATATTTCGACAGCTCCAAATATAATATCCATTTTACCGGCACCAGCGTCACCTTCCTGGAAGGCAGCAGCTTTATCATCAACGGACTTAAGGAAAGCATCCTGTATGCCTTTGTGCTGATCGCACTTTGTATGCTGTACTTGTTCCGGTCATTCAAGATCCTGCTTTGCTCGCTGATACCGAACGTGATCCCGCTGGTGATCACCGCCGGAGTGATGGGGTGGGCGGGTGTGAGGCTGAAACCCTCTACCGTGCTTGTTTTCAGCGTGGCCCTGGGCATTGCAATAGATATCACCATCCGTTTTCTGGTCAACTTCAAACAGGAACAGAAAGACAGTACCAAACCGGTGAAAGAGATCGTGATCAGCACCATTCACAGTACGGGCATCAGTATCATTTATACTTCGCTTGTTCTCATCGCCGGCTTCGTCATTTTCTGTTTCAGCGGATTTGGCGGTACGCAGTCTCTCGGCTGGCTTACTTCACTCACGCTTATTGTAGCTACCATCACCAATCTTACCCTGCTTCCTGCCCTGCTCATTTCCCTTATCAACAAAAAGAATATATGAACCAAATGCAGCATTAACATACCGGATGCTGCCTTATTTCCGCTTCTTCTCCCCGGAGAAGCATTATTTGATCAAAATCTAAATGTGTGCACATGAGAAAACTCGGCCTTCTATTGCTTGCTATTTTGTGGGCAACCACGTCCCTGCTGGCACAAACCCGTACCGTTACAGGAACTGTCACGGACGCAAACGGGAACCCCGTCCCCAACGCAACCATCCTGATAAAAGGAACCAGGATCGGAACCAGCACTGATAACAACGGTAAATATTCCCTGAGAATTCCTCCTTCCGCCAAAGTGCTGGTGATCTCTTCCATCGGACAAAGCGAAGTAGAATATAATATCGGCAACAAGGCCGTGATCGACGCTTCCCTCACCTCCACCGACAAAAGCCTGTCGGAAGTTGTGGTAGTAGGGTATGGCACCCAGAGAAGAAGGGAAGCCACCGGCAGTGTGGTATCCGTAAAAGGAGCTGCAATAGCCGAGAAACCGGTACAAAGTTTTGAATCGGCCCTTGCCGGGAAAGCAGCCGGTGTGCAGATCACCGTTCCGAACGGTGTGGTGAACAACCCGCCGGTATTCCGCATCCGCGGTACCAACTCCATCTCGCTGAGCTCTTACCCGCTGATCGTGATCGACGGGGTACCAACCTACACCACCGATCAGGGAAGCACCAGCGCGCCTGCAAACCCGCTGGCCAGCATCAACCCCAACGATATTGAAAGCATCGACATCGCCAAAGATGCCGCTGCCACGGCCATCTACGGAAGCCGTGCCGCCAACGGGGTTGTTTTCATCACCACCAAAAAAGGCAAGTCGGGCCGCACCAAAATAAGCTACGACGGATGGATCGGTCAGACCAAGGCCATGCGCCTGCCCAGCATGCTGGATGCATTTCAGTACACCGATTTCAAAAATGCCGCCCTGGCCAATGCAAAAGCCAATAACGGGACCATCACCGGTGCGTACGCCCTCACCAATGGCTCCAACGGTCAGCCTATCAATACCAACTGGTTCGATTATGTATACCGTACCGCCCTCTCGCACAGCCACAACGTAAACGTGTCGGGCGGCAACGAAACCACCAACTACTATTTCTCCACCGGCTACACATCACAGGAAGGCATCCTGCGCAAAAATGATTTCCAGCGCATGAACGTGCTGTTCAACATCGACAGCAGGGTGAACAAGATCGTAACCATCGGAGGCAAGATCTCCTATTCGAACGAAAAGAACCTGATCGGCGGTACTTCCGGTTCCCTGCCCGGCGAGGCCTTCAGCATTGCCGGTTCTGCCCGTGAAGCGCTTGTTCTTCCGCCCAACATCTCGCCTTACAACAACGACGGAACCTACAACTACGCCAACGGGTCTGCCATCGGCAGTATGGGCAATATCATCAACGGCGCCAACCCGATCTCGTATTATAACCCGGTGATGGTCATGGACCTGAACCGTTCCAACAACGAAACCAACCACCTGCAGTCGAACGCCTACCTGCAGATCAAACCGGTGAGCTGGCTTACGCTGAAGACCTCATTCGGTATCGACAACCTGCTGATCGACAACGACATCTTCAGCAATCCGTACCATGGAGATGGCGCCAGCACCGGCACAGGCCCAGGCGGAGCTGCTTCCGGCATCTTCACCAAACTGAAGACCTCGCTGTGGACCAATACGGCCCAGTTCGACCATACATTCGGCGACAAACATGCTGTAAGCCTGCTGATAGGTAACGAGCAACAGCGCCGTACCACCAACGGATTCGGCATCAACCGCAGAACCCTTTCCGATTCCGCGTACACCGTAATACAGGCGGGTTTTACCACCAACAACACAGCCGGACTGAGCCTTGGCCAGAACTACCTGCTGTCGAGCTTCGGACGCCTGAACTACAACTATGCACAGAAATATTTCCTGAGCGGCAACGTCCGCCAGGATGAATACTCCGCACTGGGCGTGAAGAAAGGTATCTTTTACGGTGCTTCCGCCGGATGGGAGATCACCAAAGAAAAATTCTGGGAAAGCGCCGGCCTCGACAAAGTATTCAGCTCCTTTAAGGTCCGCGGCAGCTACGGCAAAGTGGGTAACATCGGCGGTATCGGCAACTATGCCACCTTCTCTCAATATACTTCCGGTTTGTATGGCGGCGCCGCCACGCTCGGTTTCAACACCGCGGGCAATCCCAATCTGAAATGGGAAACCAGTACAAAGACCGATCTGGGTCTTGCCTTCGGATTGTTCAAGGACCGTTTTTATGCCGATCTTGCCTACTACAACAACAACATCAACAACCTGATCCTGAACGTTCCTTCTTCTCCGTCTACCGGTATTCCCAACACTGCCAATGCCATACTGGCCAATGCCGGTACCATGTACAACCGCGGCTTGGAGATCACGCTGAATGGAACGCCTGTTGTTACGCCGAATTTCACCTGGAGCAGCTCGTTCAACATCACTTTCAATACCAACAAGGTTACGGCGCTGGCTCCCGGCCTTACCGAGATCCTTGGCGGCCTGGGCGGCGGAACCAACGAGTACGTGACCAAAACAGTGGTGGGCCAGTCGATCGGCCAGCTGTGGATGGTACGTACCGCCGGTGTTGATGCCGCTACCGGAAGAAGGATCTTCCTGAACAAAGCCGGTAACAAGATCTATTACGAATACGGGACCCTGCCCGCAGGCCGTTTCAACTTCTCCAACGCCGACGGCACCCGCTACGAAAGAACCAATCCCGACGGCACAAAAACAGCCCTGTCTATCAACCAGTCGGATGATGGTATCCTGTACCGCAACACGCAGCCGAAATATTATGGCGGCTGGGACAATACCTTTCATTACAAAGCCTTCGACCTGAACGTGCTGCTTACTTACCAGGCCGGCAACTACATCTATTACGGTACCAACGCAGGACTGAGAGACCAGCGCTTCTGGAACAATTCCACCGATGTGCTGAGCTACTGGAAAAAATCAGGCGACGTGACCAGCATTCCCAAGCCCATCTATGGCGACAACGTATCAAACGGTTCGGCCATGCCGCTCGACATCAATGTGTTCAAAGGTGATTACATCAAGCTGAGAACCATCCAGCTCAGCTACAACCTGCCTAAAGCACTGCTCAACAAAATTACCTTCAGCAATGCAAGGGTATACGTCAGCACGCAGAACCTGCTGGTGATCACGAAATATCCTGGTCCTGACCCCGAAGTGTCAACAGATGGAAACGCCACGCTGACCTATGGCGTAGACAGAAACACACTTGCCAACGGGCGTACCATTACGGCCGGTATCAACCTCAGCTTCTAATACAATAAATCAAACTGATGAAACGAATATTCTTATATATCATGATCGCCGGAGCAGGTGCGGCTGCACTGACCTCCTGCAACAGGGACCTGTTGAACCCTTCGCCAAAAACCTCCATTTCGGATACCATCTCTGCGTTCGATAAACCGTACCGTATTGCCAACCAGGTAACCTCACTGTACACTTCTCTGAAAGGCGGTGCTTTCTACGGTGGCCGGTATGTGGTGTATGGCGATATCAGGGGAGAAGACTTTCTGAACCTGACCAACAACCTGATCACGAATTCCGATGTATGGGGTTTGTATGCTTCCAGCACGGCAACCGCCGTATCCGGATTGTGGTCGCAGGCATACACCGTGATCAACAACTGTAATCTTTTTATTGATGGAATGAACTCGAAAGGCACGTCTGTGGTAGGGGCAACCATATCCAACAACTACATCGCAGAAGCCCGGCTGATCAGGGGCTTGTCTTACTACAGCCTGCTGCAGTATTATGCCCGTCCGTATGCAGACGGCAACGGAAACAAGCTGGGCGTGCCGCTTCGTTTGAAAGGCATCAGCACCCTGGGAAGTTCCGATCTGGCAAGAAGTACCGTAGCCCAGGTGTATGCCCAGGTACTGAGCGATCTTGATTTTGCGGAAACCAATCTTCCCCTCACTAATTCCACCGCGTATACCAATACGACGCGGGCACACCGCAATACGGCCATCGCGCTGAAAACACGGGTGTACCTGAGCATGCAGATGTACGATAAAGTAGTCATCGAAGCAACCAAGATCGTGAGTGGTGCGGCTCCCTTTACTTCCACCAGCGGTGTTACGCATGCGCTGCAGGCTGATTACGTGAATGTGTTCAAAACACCTTACACTACCAGCGAGTCGATTTTCTCCATGCCGTTCACAACGAGCACAGGTGATGTGCCCGGTACACAGAACGGACTGCAGAGCTATTATTTTGCCAGCGCTACCGGGGCTTCTTCCGAGTTCTCCCTGAACCCGAACGGCATCATTGCCAACACCAACTGGAAAACGACCGACAGAAGAAGGGCATTCATCTATACCAACGCGGCCGGTACCGCAAGGTTCCTGAACAAATTCCCGGTAGCTTCCCCGGCCGATTATACGCCGGTGATCCGGTACGCCGAAGTGCTGCTGAACCTGGCTGAATCAAGGGCCCGCACCACCAATACGGTTGACCTGCAGGCGGTCGCCCTCCTCAACGCAGTACGTACCCGCTCGGATGCCACCACCACTTTCACTGTGGCCAGCTTTGCATCGGCCACCGACCTGGTCAACGCGATCCTGCTGGAAAGAAGGATCGAATTTTTGGGAGAAGGTCTGCGCAACAACGACCTGATGCGTCTGCTGCAAACGATCCCCGCCAAAGGAAGTGCTCCTGCAAAAGGACCGAACGACGACGGCTATATCTGGCCCGCCCCTTCCAACGAAAAATCACTGAACAAACTGTGGAAGGATAATTAAGTTTTATCTTTCTGTGAATAATAAAAGCCCCGGCGAGATGATCGCCGGGGCTTTTATTTTGGAACCTTGATCTACATGGTCAAACAGCTGCGATCATGCTGATCTCCACGTTCACGTTTTTGGGGAGGCCTTTGACGGCGACGGTTTCGCGGGCGGGGAAATCACTCGTGAAATAGCTGCCATAAACTTCGTTGACCTGGCTGAACAGGGACATATCGCTCAGGAAGATGGTTGTTTTGATGACATTGCTGAAAGCAGCGCCTGCCTCTGCGAGGATGGCTTCCAGGTTTTTCATGACCTGATGCGTTTCCCCGGGAACATCGGTTGCTTCGATGTTGTTGGAAGCGGGGTTGATGGCGACCTGTCCGGAGATAAAGAGCATATTGCCGGCCTGTACGGCCTGGCTGTACGGACCGATGGGATCGGGCGCCTGGCTGGTTTTGATGATTTTCTTTTCCATGGTCAAAAATAGGGAAGCCCCTTCAACCCATACAAACATTTCTATCTTCCTGTTTACGCTACTTTGACCTAAGTTTGGCACCATGTCTCTCTTCCTGAACATAGACACTTCTACAGAGAATGCCAGCATCTGCCTGGCGGAAAATGATACACCCCTGTCCCTACTATCCAATCACAGCCAGAGAGACCATGCGGCCTGGCTGCATCCCGCCATCCAGGAGGCGCTGCAAAACGCCGGCAAAAAGATCACAGACCTTCATGCGGTGGGCATCACCGGTGGGCCCGGCTCCTATACCGGACTGCGCGTGGCCATGGCCAGCGCCAAAGGATTGTGTTATGCGCTGACCATACCGCTGATTGCCGTAAACACGCTGGAAGCCATGGTGTATGCTGCTCTCGCTGAAGAAGCGGAGGGTTTCTGTCCGGCCATCGATGCCCGCCGCATGGAAGTTTTTACGGCAGTATACGATCGTGATCTCCACCCGCTTCTCCCCCCGCAAAATATGATTGTACAACCCGACTCCTTTCTATCGCTGTTGGCCGAAAAGCGGATCCTGTTCTTCGGCAACGGCAGCAGTAAAATGGAGCCCATCATCCGGCACCCCAATGCCATCTTCAAGAATATTTCCTTCAACGCCACCCATCTCGCGATCGCCGTTCACAAGCGGTTCGTAAACCAGGAGTTCAGCCCGCTTGACCTGCTGGAGCCGATGTATCTGAAGGAGTTTTACAGTACGGCCAAAAATTAGTTGTCTGAACCGGAATTAGCCGCGGCAACAACCCTGTTTCCGGGTACCACCCCATCAGAGGAATCTGTTAATCAGGCCAATTCTAGTTACTTTTGCAGAAAATTCCAGATATGTTCATAAAGCAATTGTATACGGATTGCCTGAGCGAAGCGGCGTATTATATTGAGAGTGAAGGAGAAGCGGCAGTGATCGATCCGTTGCGTGATATAGAGACCTACCTCTCGATGGCTGCCGACCACCAGGCTACCATCAGATTTATTTTTGAAACCCATTTTCACGCCGATTTTATCAGCGGCCACCTCGACCTGGCAAAAGCCACCGGCGCCCCCATCGTGTACGGTCCCAATACGGAAACGAAATTTCCGATCCACCTGGCAAAAGACGGCGAGGTGTTCAAACTGGGCGCCATAACCATCGAGGTGCTGCATACGCCGGGTCACACCCTCGAATCGACCTGTTACCTTTTAAGAGACGAGAGTGGCAGGCCGCATGCCGTGTTCACCGGCGACACCCTGTTCGTAAACGAAGTGGGCCGGCCCGACCTCAGCAGCGGCCATCTGACAAAGGAAGAACTCGCCGGCCTGCTCTACGATTCTCTCTATGCCAAGATTCTTCCGCTCAACGACGATGTGATCGTATACCCTGCGCACGGGCCCGGCAGCAACTGCGGTAAAAACCTGGGCCCCGGCAAGGAAAGTACCATCGGCCAGCAGAAACTTTCCAACTACGCCCTGAAAGCACAGACCAAAGAAGAATTTATACAGGCCGTTACCGAAAATCTGTCTGAACCGCCCTCTTACTTTTCCGTCAATGCCAAGATCAACAAGGAAGGCTACGAGAGCCTGCAGGAAGTATTCACAAAGAGCCTGAAATCCCTGAGCCTCGAAGAGTTCAGGGCGCTGACAGCGAAAGGTTCGCTGATCCTCGATACCCGCCCCGCTACTGAATTTACAGAAAGTTTCGTGCCCGGCTCCATCAGCATCGGGCTCGACGGGCGTTTTGCAGAATGGGCCGGCAGCCTGCTGCCTTTTGGCCAGTCTATCGTGCTGGTCACCAAACCAGGCGAAGAAAAAGATACCCTGGTGCGGCTCGCCCGCGTGGGATTCGTTACGGTGGAAGGTTATCTTGAAGGCGGCTTTGATGCCTGGAAACAGGCCGGTGAACAAACCGATATGATCATTGAGGTGGAAGCCGATGAGCTGGCGATGGACATTCCCTTCGATGAAAACCTGCTGATACTCGATGTGCGCAACGAAACAGAATATGCCGACGGCCATGCAAAAAATGCCATGAATATTCCGCTGAATGAAATGACGGACCCGGGCAGCATGGCTAACCTGGAAGAACGCCATAATATTTATGTGCATTGCGGCGGCGGCTACCGCAGCGTGATCGCCGCTTCGCTGCTGAAGCGCCAGGGTTATCACAACCTGCGCAACGTAACGGGCGGATGGAACGAGATCAAAAAGCAGAGCAGCATCGAAACAGAAAAGGATACGAGCGTTCTTAACTAGGCTTTTTGTGCACGGGAAGCGGCTGGTCATCGACCCATAGTTTTGCATAACCCGGGTTCCAGCCGTGTTTCCAGCGCCGGTGGGTCCACAGCCACAGGCTTGGATCACGCCGGATCACTTCTTCCATGTAGCGGGCATACCTCACCGTTACAGCGCCTTCTTTTACTTCTTTGGGATGTTCCTCCTGCACGGTCATCACGATCCGGTAATGACCTCTCTTTACTTTTTCAATGTGCCCGAACAGCACCATCAGGTCGCTGGCGCGGGCACTCTTTTCCGGCCCGGTTACGAACGGCGCCGGTTTGCCAAAGAAATTAAGCCAGTAGGCTTTGTCGGGAAAGGGCGGGTTCTGGTCAGCCACCAGCGTAAGCACATAGGGCAGGTGGCGAAACGGAAGCATGTCGCGGCGCATGTTGTGGGCCGAAAGCAATTTTGTTCTGCCCCGGCTTCTCAGCTTCAGAAACAGGCGGTTGATCGCCGGGCTCGAGATGGGCATGTACACTACCAGGAAATTATAATCGATCTCGGTGCTTACCACATGATTGGCCAGTTCCCAGTTAAAGTTGTGGCCCAGCAGCACATTGCAGCTACGGCCGGTTTTATGCAGCTCGTTCAGCAGCTCGAAATTGCCGCTGCACCGCTTCCGCAGGTAGGCGTTGCTGGCAGAGAGCATCTTGATGGTCTCGATGAAATTATCGATGAAATTGCGGTAGAATTTTTTGGCGATGACCACCTTTTCGGTGTGGCTTTTTTCAGGGAAGGCAATGTCGAGGTTGTTCATCACCACGTTTTTCCGGTACCCGATCAGGTAGTACACAAGCACATAGACGCCATCCGACAAAACAAACAGCACCC
Organism: Chitinophagaceae bacterium; assembly: GCA_965200945.1. Classification (GTDB taxonomy): domain Bacteria; phylum Bacteroidota; class Bacteroidia; order Chitinophagales; family Chitinophagaceae; genus JADCRZ01. The sequence goes on along the minus strand of OZ241749.1, from coordinate 4,293,250 downwards.
GCAATGGCAGCAGGGAGACCAGGTACAAAAATCCATACACGAGATAATACATCAGCCGGGCAACTTTATTGCGGGCAAAAGTACGAAGGGGCAGAGAGAAGGTGTTGTTTTATTACAGCACGGTATTCTGCCTGAGCGCGCTCTTCGAAGGATAATCGGTGGTGAAATGCAGGCCCCGGCTTTCTTTCCGGAAGGCCGCTCCTTTTACGATCAGATACCCTACGGTGATGAGGTTGCGGACCTGGCAAAGCTGGGGCGAAACAGTGGTGGTCTGATAGAGCTGTTCGGTTTCTACGTGCAGCAGGTCGAGGCGTTTCATGGCACGCTGCAAACGCATGTTGCTGCGTACGATGCCCACATAATCGCTCATCAGCAGCTGCAGTTCTTTCAGGCTCTGCGTGATCAGGATCATCTCTTTCGGGTCGTTGGTGCCGGCCGCGTTCCAGTTGGGCACGTCTTCGTTGAACGTCAGCTCATCGTACCTCTTTACCGTATCTTCATAGCAGCGGTGGCCGAACACCATGGCTTCCAGCAGGGAATTGCTTGCAAGGCGGTTGGCGCCGTGCAGGCCGGTGCAGGCACATTCGCCGGCCGCGTATAAATAGTTGATAGAAGTTCTGCCCCATTCATCTGTGGCAATGCCGCCGCAGCTGTAATGGGCCGCGGGTGCCACCGGGATCATGTCTTTTGCGACATTGATGCCGACCGACAGGCATTTCTCGTAAATATTGGGGAAATGGTGCAGGAATTTTTCCTTGTCCATGTGCCGGCAATCGAGGTACACATGTTCGGTACCGTTTACCTTCATCTCGTTGTCGATGGCGCGGGCCACGATGTCGCGGGGTGCCAGGTCGCGGCGCTCGTCGTAGCGTTCCATGAATGCTTCGCCTTTTGCGTTGCGGAGGATGCCCCCGTCGCCGCGCACCGCTTCGGTGATCAGGAAGGCCTGTCCGCCGATGCCCGATTCGTATAAAGCGGTCGGGTGAAACTGGATGAACTCCATGTTCTCGATCCTTCCTTTTGCGCGGTACACCATGGCCACGCCGTCGCCGGTGGCGATGGAGGGGTTGGTGGTGGTGCGGTATACCTGTCCGTTGCCGCCGGTGGCCAGCAGGGTGGTTTTGGCGATGATCTTTTCGATCTGTTTTGTTTCGAGGTTGAAGGCGTATACGCCGTAACACTGGATGTCGGGCGTGGCTTTGGTAACGAGGTAGCCCAGGTGGTGCTGGGTGATGATGTCGAGCACGTAGCAGTGCTTGATGATGCGGATGTTGGGCAGCTGCATCACTTTCTCCACCAGCGCGCGTTCCATCTCGCGGCCGGTCACATCTTTATAATGCAGGATCCTGAATTCACTGTGCCCCCCTTCTTTGCCGAGTGAGTAATCGCCGTCGGGCTGTTTGTCGAATTCGGCGCCCCAGTCTATGATCTCCTGTATCCGGTCGACCCCTTCCCGCACCACGATCTCCACGATCTCTTCGTTGCAGAGTCCGTCACCCGCGATCAGGGTATCGTTGATGTGTTTTTCAAAGCTGTCGTTCTCGAAGTCCGTCACACCGGCGATGCCGCCCTGGGCGTACTTGGTATTGGTTTCGTCCGTTTGGGCCTTGGTGATGACCGTAACGATCTTGTCCGGAAAATGCATGGCCGTTTTCAGCGAGTAGGTCAGCCCGGCAATACCCGAGCCGATCACCAGGAAATCTGTCTGTATCATAGAGGTATCAAATTTAGGACTTACCGGTTTATTACGGCGAACTTATCTGGGTGTAAAAAAGCCGGATGAAAGCGCGTGCAGGCAAGCCGGATGTGCGAAAAAATGTTGGCAGCATACATCTGTATTCTGTTACTTTTGTTTTTACAAAGACGATTTATGGCTACTATCCAGGAAAAGTTTCAGGAGATATTTCAGAAAAAACCGCTGGTGGTCTCTTCGCCCGGAAGAGTGAACCTGATCGGTGAGCATACCGACTACAACGAAGGCTTTGTGCTGCCGGCGGCCATCGACAAAAAGATGTATGCTGCCATCGCGGCCAACGGCACCGATACCATCAACGTGTATGCCAAGGAGTTCGACGAGAAATATTCTTTCCGGATCGCCGACATCAAACCCGAGAAGATGAAGGGCTGGCAGGGCTATATCGTGGGCGTTGCGTACAACCTGATGCAGAAAGGATGCCGCGTGCAGGGCGTGGATGTGGTGGTGGACGGCAACGTGCCGGTGGGCTCGGGCATGAGCTCTTCTGCGGCGCTCTGTTCCGCCTTCGGCTTTGCCCTGAACGAGCTGTTCGGCTTCGGCCAGAGCCGGCTCGACCTGGCTTATATCGGACAAAAAACAGAACATATTTTCGTGGGTGCCATGGTCGGCATCATGGACCAGTTTGCGAGTCTGCACGGCAAGGCCAGTCATGTGATCAAGCTCGACTGCCGCAGCATGGAATACGAATACATCCCCTTTGATTTTCCCGCCTATAAGATCGTGATGGTGAACTCGATGGTGAAGCATTCGCTCGAAGGCACCGAATACAACGACCGCCGCCGCGAATGTGAAGAGGGCGTGGCCATCCTGCAGAAGTTCCTGCCCGGCCACCTGAAATCGCTGCGCGACGTACCCTACGAAGCGCTGCAGGAGCACAAGCACGACATGAGCGACAAAGTGTACAACCGCTGCCTCTATGTGGTCACCGAAAATGCCCGCCTGCTGCAGGGCTGCGGATTGCTCGAGCACCATGACCTCAAAGGATTCGGCGAGCTCATGTACCAGACCCATCTTGGATTAAGCAAGCAATACGAGGTGAGCTGTCCCGAGCTCGACTTCCTCGCAGAGCAGGCATATACTGCTGATGGCGTGGTAGGCACCCGCATGATGGGCGGCGGCTTCGGCGGCTGCACCATCAACATCGTGGAGCAGGATCATGTTGACTCATTCAGCCAGTTCATCAAAGGCAAATACCAGGAGCAATATAAGATAGACCCGGAGATCTATGTAACGCAGATTGAAGATGGGGCGAAGGTGGAGGCGTGAGTATCACACCAGCACTTGTCCCTCGCCAGGCGCAAACACGCTCTTACACGCACAACCTCTTGCTGCGCCTGAGCGGGAAGCCGAGCGGAGGATCAAAGGCAGATGGATGTAAGCCGGTATGCAAAGCTTACGATGTAATAGCTATCCTGCTCAATCTCCACGGATTTTCGCGCGTACAGGCGCGCTGCAGAGATGACAAACGTGTTGGAGGTGTAAGTGGAATAGATACGAGCGATTACAGTTTAGGATACTTATGGTTTCAAACCAATACACGCCTTCCCTACGGCTCCACCCATGCATCATGCTCCTTCAGCAAAAGGATCAGTTCTTCCACCGCCACATCCGAATTCACGGAGCGCTTGATCACTTCCTTGCCTTTGTACAGCGTGATCTTCCCTGGCCCGCTGCCGACGTAGCCGAAATCGGCGTCGGCCATTTCGCCGGGGCCGTTCACTATGCAGCCCATGATGGCGATCTTCAGGCCTTTGAGGTGGTTGGTGACGGAGCGGATCTTGGCGGTGGTCTCCTGCAGGTCGAACAGGGTGCGGCCGCAGCTCGGACAGCTGATATATTCTGTTTTGGAGATGCGGGTACGGGTGGCCTGCAGCACCGAGAACGAGGTATTGTTGAGGAACTGGTGGTTGTTGCGGGCTTCCAGGTAGGTACGGCCGCTCACCTTGTTGTTCACGATCTTCGACGGATCGTTGATGAACCAGACGCCATCACCCATGCCATCGAGCAGCAAGGCGCCGGCTTCAGTCGAGAAGTGGATCAGCTGCTCGTCGATGGTGGTGGCCGAACTTTCCACCGCCAGGATCACCGGCAGCGAAACTTTCCGGTTCATCAGTTCCATCATGAACCGCCGCACCGATGGCATGGCATGCCCATTCGAGGACAAGAGGCAAAGAACCAGGTTCTTTTCACCGGAGAGTTTATCCAGCAGCTCATCCGATTCCGGTGAGTTCACGTCTACTGCCAGGAAGTTCATGGAAGCGGACCGTATGGCGGTTGTGAAGTATTCGGTTCTCCTGAACAGGGGATAGCAGTCGGCCCTGCTAACAGATGCCAGCCAGGTGGCGTAATCGCAGACCACCTTCAGTGTGCCGGGGAGCGCAAAGGAGGGCAGCCTTTTACCCGTGTAGATGAGGTCGGCCGCCGCATCGTGGATGTACCATTTGTCGGTCGCTTCGTTATAGGTATAACCGATGTACCGCAGGTCTGCGGGTTTCAGGTCTTCCTGCTTCATGAAATCCGCCACTACCACCGGCACATGCGCGCCGCCGATGTTCGACACCGATCCGGTATACCTTCTCGTATATTCGAACGGGTTGTAGGAGATCTTTTCGATGGCAGGGATGGGGGCATGCTCGCTCCGGCCCTGGTACCTTTTCACGAGGTCTTTGCAGACCGGTATCTCGAATTCGGGGTCTTCGGTTAAGGATACCCGTATGGTGTCGCCGATGCCGTCTTCGAGCAGGCTGCCGATGCCGATCGCCGATTTGATGCGACCATCTTCCCCATCGCCGGCTTCCGTTACGCCGAGATGCAGCGGATAACATATTGAAAATTCATCGAGCATCTTTTCCACCAGCAGCCGGTACGCCTGTACCATCACCTGCGGGTTGCTCGACTTCATGCTGAGCACAATGTTGTGATAACTTTCATCCCGCGCGATGCGCAGGAATTCCATGGCGCTTTCCACCATGCCCATCGGCGTATCGCCGTAGCGGCTCATGATGCGGTCGCTCAGCGAGCCGTGGTTGGTGCCGATGCGCATGGCCGTGCCATATTCCCTGCAGATATTCACCAACGGCGTAAAACGCGTGCGGATGCGGTCGATCTCCTCATGATACTCGGCATCGGTATAATCGATCTGCTCGAACTTCTTCTTGTCAACGTAATTGCCCGGGTTCACGCGCACTTTTTCCACGATGCGCGCGGCGATCTCTGCCGCGTTGGGCGTAAAATGGATATCTGCAATAAGCGGCGTATGATAGCCTCTGTCGTTCAGTTCTTTTTTGATGACGGCCAGGTTCTCCGCTTCTTTTTTGCTGGGCGCCGTGATGCGCACCAGCTCGGCCCCGGCGAGTATGCAACGGATCGTCTGGTCTACCGTGGCCATGGTGTCCATGGTATCGGTGGTTGTCATGGTCTGCACCCTGATCGGATGATCGTTGCCCATCAATAAATCCCCCACCTTCACCTCCAGCGTCTTCAGGCGCTGGTATTGGGTGAGGGAGTTACAATATAGTTGCATAATGATATTTTGTCTGAACTATGATTCACATGATTGAAGGTTCGGAAATTACCAGTCCTTATCCTGCCGCCCGGTGCTGCCGGCGTTCCTTTGCTGCATTTTCTGCTGCACTTCGTTCTCTTTCTGGGCCAGCGCCTTCAGCAGCTGCTCTACCTGCTTTTTGTTCAGTTTGCTTTGCGGCTGCTGCGGTTGCTGCTGCTTGTTCCGGTCTTGTTTGTCCTGTTCCTTCTTGTCTTTTTTATTGTCTTTCTTCTCGTTCTCTTTGTCTTTTTTATCGTTCTGCTGCTGTTGCTCCTGCTGCTTTTTCTGTTCCATCAGGGCTTTCTGCAGGTTCTCCCGCGCTTCCTTGTCGGCCGGGTTTATCTTCAGCGCGTTCTTCCAGGCATCGATACTTTCTGCCAGCTTCTGCTGTTTGCTGTAAGCCACGCCTTTGTTGTAGTACGCCTGCTCCACCACCGGCTTTTTGCTGGTGGTATTCTTCACTGTATTGTCGTATGAACCCAGCGCTTCGTCGAGCTCGTTGTTCTTAAATTGTGCGTTGCCCAGGTTGTAGTTGGCCAGGGGATGGTCGGGCGATTGCGCCACGGCTTTTTTGTATTCGCTTTCCGAGCCGGCAAAGTTGTTTTGCTTGTACAGCTTGTTGCCGTTGCGGATGAAGCCGCCGGCCTGCTGCGCAAAGCTGCAGGTGCCTGTACAAAAAAGCAGGGCTATAGAGAGAAAAGCTTTCACGCAAGTTTGGGTTTTCGTTCTGAAGATTTTCGTTCCGGGATAAAGATTTCTGCCAGCAACAGGAGCAATCCGGCCGCCAGGAACCATTGGAAATAACTTTTGTAGCGGAGGAAAGTGTCGTCACCGAAGGCTTTCTGCTCTATCGTATCGAGCTGCGCTTTCAGATCGTCGGCCGCTTTTTCGGTATCGTCGAGATGGATGTAGATGCCGCGCGTATCGGTGGCGAGCTGCTGCAGTTCTGATTCGTTGAGCTTGGTGATGATGGCGTTGCCATCCGCATCCTTTTTGATCTCGTTGGTGGCGCGGTCAATCAGCGGAACACCTTCCGTGGAACCGATGCCGATGGTGTTCACCATTACGCCGTCGGCCGCCAGTGCCTTGGTCATCTGCAGGGCCTGCGGGTCGTGGTCTTCCCCGTCGGAGATCAGGATGATGGATTTGAATTTGCGTTCCTTGCTGTTGAAGGCAGTGTTGGAGATGCGGAGTGCTTCGCCGATCACCGTACCCTGCGAGGGCACCGCTTCCGGATCGGCATTCTGCAGGTAGATCCGGGCGGCGCCGTGATCGGTGGTCAGCGGCATCTGGATGTACGCCCGGCCGGCAAACAGGACGATGCCGATGCGGTCGTTCTCCATTTTCTCCATAAGCCGGCTTATCAGCTGTTTGGCTTTCTGCAGCCGGTTGGGTTTCATGTCTTCGGCCAGCATGCTTTTGCTGACGTCGAGGGCGATCATCACATCCACACCTTTGCGGTTGATGTTCTCTCTTTCCCCCGGTTTCTGCAGGTTGCAGGCGGCCAGGATGATGGCACCCAGTGCCAGCAGTGCCAGCACAAATTTGGCAGCAAAGCGGCCGGGCGAGTACCGTTTGATGAGCTGCTTTACCAGCTGCGGATCGCCGATCATCTTTACCCTGTTTTTCTTCCAGCGCAACACGCCGAAGAACATAAAGAGCAGTACCGGTATCAGAACCAGCAGCCCCATGAATTGCATATGCTGAAATCGGAACATACCTTGGCAAATTACACCATTCGGGTTTTATTCTGTATCACGGGAAAGTTAATTCTGACCCGTTGGTGACAACTACACCAGTTCAGAAGTGGCTGTTTACTTGTTCCGCCAGGAACATTTGACGGGTAGCAAAGATATGGAACAGAGTATCGTTCCCCGGAACGTTTGTTACTTGAATGCTGCACCAAAGAGCAACGGGTGTTCCGAGGAACACTTGTTCGGCAGACGTTTAAACTACCCATCAGGTGTTCAGCTGGAACACAAAACCGGCTTCCTATCATCTTTATAGCCCTCGCTGCCGAAAAGGTTTACTTTTTCCCTTCCATGAACCCCTTGTCCTTCAAAATAGCCTTGAGGATCTTCACCTGTCCGGCGGTGATGTCGTAATTGGGGTCGGCGGTCTCTGTCTGGAGAACGAAGAAGTAGGGATGGATATTTTCTTCTATCCAGCCGATCATCCAGCCAAGGGAACGGCCTTTTTCGGTATGGCCCCAGCCGGTCTTGTAGCTGAGCTTGTAGTTGGAATTGCTTTCTTTCAGCATCATCTGCTTTACAATGTCCTGCGTGCGGTTAAAGAACGGAAGCTGGTCGAAATAGAGTTTTTTAACGAGCCCCAGCTGCTCGTCGGCGGTCACTTTCACCGAGTTATCGAGCCAGAAAGTATCGATCCTGTTGATGCGCGCCTTCTTTTTGGAGGCGCCATAGCCCAGCGTGTCGAGCCAGTGCTGCATGGTATCCTTGCCGATGCGGCGGGCCAGCTCCTGGTACCAGGGTACGGCCGAGTAATGGAATGCCTGTACCATATTCAGGTTCTGGTTCCATTCTTTCTCGGGCCTCACCACACCGTCCCAGGGGATCACCGTGCCGGTGTCGTTCACGCGGCCGGTCTGCAGGCCTACGAGCGAGTTTATAATTTTAAAAGTTGAAGCCGGAAGAAAAGCGGTATCCCGGAACCGGGGCAGGTTGTAGATATCAAAAGATCCCTGGCCATTGTCGAACAGGCCAAAACAACCGGTCACTTTTTCGGCATCGAAATATTTCTTCAGGTCCTTGTCGTTGTTCACGTTGTTCGGCGTGCAGGAGCCGATCAGGAGAGCCGCAAGAAAAAAATACAGGAGTCTGCGCATATGAAATTTTTGCAAAATTATTGGTTGGGGTCCTGCTGCGCCTGTGCGAGACTGTCCAGCAGTTCCTGTACACTTAAACCGGTGTAGTCGGGAATGGTTCTGATCACGTTGGAAAAAGAAGCAAAAGCATCTTCCTGTTTAGAGGTAAGCAGGGCCACTGCTTTCATGTTGGCATCGCGTGCGGCCTGTATGCCCTTGGGTGAATCTTCAAACACAATGCACTGCTCCGGCGAAATATCCAGTGCGCCGGCGGCGCTGATGAAAGTCTCGGGGTCCGGCTTGCTGCGCTGCACGTCTTCGTCGCTGATGAACGCGCTGAAAAGCCGGCGGGTACCTGTATGATCCACGATGAACCAGACGTTCTCTTTCAGTCCTGCGGTGGCGATCGCCAGCTGCACGCCCATTCCCTGTGCTTCGGTCAGAAAATCTTTCAGTCCGGGAAGCAGTTTGATGTGAGAGACGTACAGTTCGTGGTAATATTTTTCTTTGTTTTCAGAGATCTTTTTCACCTGATCGTCGGAGATTTTGCCCTGCCCGAAGATCCGTTCGATCACTTCTGCGTTCTTTCCGTACAGTTGTTCCATCAGAGCGTCTCCTTTCAGATCCGATCCTGCTTCGTCAACCGCTCTCTCCCACGCCTGCAAGTGGTATTGCATGTTATCGGCCATGGTGCCGTCCATATCAAAAAGAAATGCTGCCGTGGTTTTCATGCGGGCAAAAGTATTGAACCCTGTGCAAGCCGCTGCATGTTTTTTGCAAGTGGCGCAAACACCGCCTCTTTATGGGTGGTCAACAATTCAGGTGGGCGTTCCGACCTGCGAAACGGGTTATAGAAACAGATATCCCAAATAGGCCGGCCCCGATTCAAAACTAAATACTAATTTTCGGCCCTGATCTGGTTTGAAGCCTATAACACCTGATACAATGGCCAAAAATATTTCCCTTACTTCAGATACATTAAGCTTTTTTGACGACGTCTTTAACAACGCCCGTCAGAACTGCATTGTGATTCTGAATGAGAAAGGCACCGTGCTGGCCATCAACGATGGATTCACCACCCAATTTCATTACCAGGAGGAAGACATCGTGGGTAAACCGATGAAAATGTTGTTTACCCCGGAAGACCAGGAAAAAATGAAGTTTGAGCGGGAGATGGAAAATGTGACAAGCCAGGGCGTTTGTTCCGACAATAACTACCTGGTAAATGGCAACGGCATACTGACCTGGGTTTCAGGCGAATCTATCCTGGTGAAGAATGAAAAGAACCAGACTTACATCGTAAAGGTGATCCAGAGCATTCACGAACAGAAAACCCTGGAAAATTCCCTGCGCGACTCCACCAGCTTCGTGGAAAGCATTTTGCGATGCATCCAGGATGCGCTGGTGGTAGTTAACGATGATTTCGTTGTGCTGAAAGCCAATGACGCCTTCCTGAAGATTTTCAGTCCCAATACCGATAAACTGGACGGCATACCGCTGTTCGAAGTACACCCCGCTTTTGCCAATGACCCGGGATTAAAGCAGAAAATGGATTTGGTGGTGGCGACAGACCAGTGTTTCACGGATGGGGAGGTGGAAGTAACCGACAGTACCGGAAAAAAAAGAAGTTTTAAACTCAGCACCAGCCTCATTGACGATCAGCCTGACAAGGAAAAACGGATCCTTGTGGCGGCTCATGAGAACACCACCGAGAAACAGATGAACCAGCAGCGCGAAGACCTGATCGGCTTCGCCTCGCACGAGCTGCGGAACCCGCTCGCCAACATGGTGCTGTGCACGGAACTGCTGGAAGACTGCATCGATGAAAACAACCTGGAAGAAGCAAAAGACTACCTGGCCCGCACCAAGTCGAACATCATGCGGCTGAACAAGATCATTTCCGAGCTGCACGATGCCACCAAAGCGGGTTCGGGCCACCTGCAGATAGAGAAAAAGCCGTTTCAGTTCGAGGAGATGGTCCGTGAATCCATCGAAACGGTGAAACTGCTGTATCCATCTTACAATATCATCAAAAGCGGTTCCGCCGCCCTTATGGTGAACGGCGACCGGTACCGGCTGGTACAGGTGCTCACCAATTATCTCACCAACGCCATCAAATATTCTTCCGGCTCGCATGATGTATGGGTCTATCTGAAATCGAAAGGGGACCAGGTGGTCACCGAAGTAAAAGATGCGGGCGCCGGCATCGCCGAAGACCAGATCCCGTTTGTATTTACCCGCTACTTCAGAGCGGAGAAAACCAGGAATGTGGAGGGGCTAGGGCTGGGTCTCTACCTTTCCGGAGAGATCATCAAGGCACACCATGGCCGGGTGTGGCTGGAGAGCAGGGAAGGGGAAGGAAGCACTTTCTACTTCTCCATTCCCGTAAAATAGCATCCTTCGAACTGTTAAAACGAGTAAAATGAAAAAAGGATTCTTTCACCGGAACGGGCTCTCTGTCGCTTTTGCCACGCTGTTCCTGCTTTCTATCTGCGCCCAAACGGTAACCGGTTGGAAACAATTCAATACGGAACTGCAAGACGATCACCAGCTGCCAGTTTCCTTGACCAGCTATCTCACTTCCGGACATTTTATGGAAGCCACATTTGAGAACTGGGAAAGCGAATTTCTGCAGATGGGGCTTTTTGTGCTGTTCACCATCTTTCTGAAACAAAAGGGATCTTCCGAATCCAAAGACGATGGGGAAGAGGAAGTGGACCGTGAACCTTCACCGGATGCCCCGGACGCACCGTGGCCGGTGAAGCAGGGCGGGCTTGTTCTTTCCCTCTACAAAAACTCCCTGTCGATCGCGCTGTTCTCCCTTTTCTTCATCTCATTTATTCTGCACTGGATCGGGAGCTGGAGAAACAACAACCTGCAGCAAACGATCAAAGGCCTGCCCACCGAAACTGCGCTGCAGTACCTTGGAAATTCCAAACTCTGGTTCGAGTCGTTCCAGAACTGGCAGAGCGAGTTCCTCTCTGTTTGGGCCATTATCCTGTTCTCGGTTTTCCTGAGGCAGAAGGGCTCTTCCCAATCGAAGCCGGTAGACGCACCGAACGCCGAAACGGGCGAGTAGTGTAAGCATGATCCGCAGGGCTGACTGAAAAAGGAAAAGCATGGCATGTATAAAGCCGTTGAGTTGTAAGAATCCCACGAATTCTCAATGGAATATCGTTCTCAAAAAAAACTTTTTTGTTCCGGGGTCTTCACACTTTTTAATCGCGCCCAGGTTTTGCTTGGGCTGCACGGCGGAGCGTACCACACTTCTCAGGCTTATCGGTCCAATCCAATAAATCCTGGTTAGATTTGCAGCAGCCTGCCCGGTTAGCGAACGCTTTTCCGGATCGTTTGTATAGTGGCCAGCCGCGGCAAGGCAATCTGAAATATTATGAACCAGTTTCTGGAGAAAATATGGGCACGCCATCAGGAAACGGATTTCGTTCCCCCCAACGCGCAGATCGCGCAATGGGCCCTGCGGGTGATCGGTTTGTTATACCCCGAACAGGCCAAACAGCTGTTCACCACCCTCGAGCAGGTAAAGGAAGAAGCCGCACAGCTTGAACGGACCCTGAAGGAGATCATGGATACCACCATCGTGTGCCAGGATTGCGACTCAGGGTCTATCGCCGAAAGTTTCTTCAAAGGCCTGCCCGACCTGTACGATACCCTCAACACTGATATTGAAGCCATCCTGCTGGGCGACCCCGCAGCCAAGTCGGCCTTCGAGGTAATCAAAGCTTACCCGGGCTTCTACGCCATCGCTTTCTACCGCATCGCCCACATATTGCTCACAGAACAGGTGCCCCTGCTGCCCCGCATCCTGACGGAGTATGCCCATTCCAAAACAGGCATCGACATCCACCCCGGCGCCGAGATCGACGAATATCTTTTCATCGACCATGGCAGCGGCCTGGTGATCGGTGAAACCTGCAAGATCGGCAAGCACGTAAAGCTGTACCAGGGCGTAACGCTGGGCGCCCTGAGCGTACACAAAGACCTGGCCCACAAAAAGCGCCATCCCACGGTGGAAGACCATGTGGTGATCTATTCGGGCGCCACCATCCTGGGCGGCGAAACCACCATCGGCCACCACAGCGTGATCGGCGGCAACGTATGGCTTACGCGGAGCGTACCACCCGGCTCCATGGTCTATCACAGTCCGGAGATCACGGTGATCGAAGGGAAGTTTGTCAATTACTGATCATGGCAGCTGAAAACCATGCTTTGATTATCCAAAGAACATACATACACACCCGAGAGGAATAAAAAACCATTTATGCCCACCATACTGGATTATGTAGGAAATACGCCGCTGGCCGAGATACAGCACCTCAACCCCAACAGGAACGTACAGATGTTTGCCAAACTGGAAGGCAACAACCCCGGCGGCAGCGTGAAAGACCGGCCGGCCCTGAACATCATCCGGAGCGCCCTGGAAAGAGGCGACATCAGACAGGGCAGCAAACTGATAGAAGCCACCAGCGGCAATACCGGCATCGCCATGGCGCTGATGGCCAGCGTGTTCAAGCTGGAGATCGAGCTGGTGATGCCGGCCAACTCCACCCGCGAGCGGGTGCTTACCATGGAAGCGTTCGGCGCCAAAGTGACCCTGCTCGACAGCATCGAGGCATGCCGCGACTATGCGGAAGAAAAAGGCGCCTCGGGTGAATTTTACCAGCTGAACCAGTTCGCCAATCCCGACAACTACATGGCCCATTACAAGAGCACCGGACCGGAGATCTTCATGGATACCGACGGGGCGGTGACGCATTTCGTGAGCTCGATGGGTACCACCGGAACGATCATGGGCTGTTCGATGTACCTGAAAGAGCAAAATCCCGGCATACAAATCATCGGCTGTCAGCCCACCGAAGAATCATCCATTCCCGGTATCCGGAGATGGCCGGCCGCCTACCTGCCGAAGATCTTCGATCCGTCGCGCGTAGACAGGGTCATGGATGTATCGCAGGCGGAAGCTACGGCCATGACACGCCGGCTTGCAAGGGAAGAGGGCATCTTCGCAGGCATGAGCAGCGGCGGCGCAGCTTCCGCGGCCATCCGGCTGGCCGAGGAGTTGTCGTCCGGCGTCATCGTTTTCATCGTCTGCGACCGTGGCGACCGGTACCTGAGCAGCGAGTTGTTTGGGTGATCAGTTAGCTGCTCACCTTTTATTTTTGTCATGCTTGCACAGGCGCATCGGGTGCCTGCATCTGCAGGTCGTTGCGCGCCTGTGCGAGCATCCTGCCATAGAATGGAGTTGTTGATTGTTCAGCGATCATCGATCGTTTTGCCTGATAATTCCAGGCTGCTTTCCCGGCAGGATCCCGGACCAGCGCAGCCAGCCGATGAAGATGCTGGTTCAACCCTGCGCTTGCTCAGGGAGGACAAGAACCAAAAAGAAGAATTTATTTTTCAGTATTTTTCTTACTACTACGCCCGCTTTCCCTCCACTACCTGTTTGTAAACGGCCATGTCTATCGCATTTTCGCTTTTGGCGATGACGACGGTGGCTACGGTGTTGCCCATCACGTTGATGAGGGCGCGGCCTTCGCTCATAAAACGGTCGACGCCGATGAGCAGGGCGAGCCCTTCCATGGGCACCACTTTGAGGGCGGCCAGGGTAGAGGCCAGTACGATGAACCCGGCGCCTGTAACGCCTGCGGCGCCTTTGCTGGTGATGAGGAGAATGCCTATGATCGTGAGCTGCTGCCCGATAGACAGGTTTACATTGTACACCTGTGCGAGGAAGATGACGCACATGCTGAGATAGATGGTGGTGCCATCGAGGTTGAAACTGTATCCGGTAGGCACTACCAGTCCTACCACCTCTTCCTGGAGGCCGGCGGCTTCCAGCTTGGCCATGAGAGAAGGCAGTACCGCCTCGCTGCTGCTGGCCCCGAACACAATGAGGATCTCGTCTTTAATGTATCCCAACAATTTCCACAAACTGAATCCATAGTAGCGGGCGATCAGGTTGAGGATGATAAAGATGAAGGCCAGTCCGGTGATGTAAAAGGTCAGCAGCAGTTTCAGCAGCGTGAGGATGCTGGCGAGGCCGAAACTGCTGATGGTATAGGCCATCCCGGCAAAAGCGCCTACCGGGCTCACCCTGATCACGATCTTCAGCACGTTGAACAGGGCTTTGTTGATCTTCTCGAAAGTGGTGAGCAGGCTTTTTCCCGAAGGGCCCAGCCACTGGATGCCGATGGCGAACAGTACGCTGAAGAAAAGGATCTGCAGGATGTCTCCCTTCGCAAAGGCATCTACCACGTTGGAGGGTACGATGTGCGCAAAAAATTCACCCCAGTTCATGTCTTTTGCTTTTTCCGAATACGTGGCCACCTTGTCTGTCTGCAGGTGGGCGGTACTTACGCCTGCGCCCGGCTTTATCACATTGGCCACGATCATGCCCACCACAAGGGCAAGGGTGGTCACCACTTCAAAATAGAGGAGGGCTTTGCCGCCGATCCGGCCCGCCTTGCGCATGTCGCCCGCGCCAGCCACACCGGCTATGATGGTGAAGAATATGATCGGCGCAATCACCATCCTGATCATATTGACAAAAGTTTCGCTGATGACCTTGGCTGCCGGGGCAAAGGAAGGAAACAGGAACCCGGCGATCACTCCCAGCACGATCCCAATGATCACCTGGACGTATAGAATTTTCAGGTACTTCATCAAAAGCAGTTTGAAGGTGAAGATAACGCGCCGGAACCTATGATGCTGTTTTATCATGCATTTTTCTCCGTTTCCGGAATTTATTCCCGGCGCGGGAAAGAAAAGATCAGGACAGAAGCCGTAACTGGCTGGCCGCCATTCGGTTAGAATTCAGGTACAGGGGTTGCTTCTTCTCTGGCATAGAAAGTAACCCTCTTACCACAAAAATTTAGATAGTATGAAAAAGATCCTCCTCGCTGCAATCATCGCCTGCTCCGGCATGGCTGCCCACGCACAGGCCAGTTCTTCCGTGAGCCAGACCGTGACCCTCAACCTTGTAAACGCGATCAATATTTCCATTACGTCGGCCACAGGCACCAGCTTTACTTTTGACGATGTCAACAAGTACCAGAACGGCCTGGTCAACAACAACGCCACCACCGTTCAGATCAAATCGAACCGTCCCTGGACCGCCACTGTAAAAACAGCTACCGCCAGCTTCAGCGGCCCGGCCGGTTCACCCGCTATGCCTTCCACCGTACTCGGCATCCGGCAGACAGGTACCAACTACGGCTTCGCCGCGCTGTCGACCAACGCGCTCAATTACGGAACCAGTGAAAGAGGTGTGAGTTCCTACTCGCTCGACTATTCCGCCACTCCGGGTTTCGCGTATGATGCAGGAACTTACACGATTTCGGTGGTGTTTACCGCTACGCAGCAGTAAGGTAGTATCTTCGGCCGCGATTGCCTGAACCCGGTCAGCAGTTCAAGGCGTGCCACGGGTGCACTGAAAAAAAATTGTTTCAATCTACCCGTGGCACGCCTGATTTTATCCCGGTTCAGACAAAGTCAACTCAACCGCTGAAAGAACATGAACAAAAGAACATTTGGAAAAAAGCCTTCGGGCGCCCGGCTCGATAAGATCGAACGGTCTCCGAATTACCGGAATGATATCTTTCAGAACATAGAACCTACGCCGGTGATGCGGAAGGATGCTTCCTATTACCAGCTGATGAAGGAGTATGCACATACGCCGAAGAGCGTACGGCCCGCAGCGGGCATCTCCACAGTGAAGACCGACCTGTCACGGCTCACCGCCTCGCAGCCCGTGGTGGTATGGTTCGGGCATTCTTCTTATTTCATCAAGTCAGGTAATTTTACCATGCTGGTTGACCCGGTGTTCAGCGGCTATGCCTCGCCGGTATCTTTTTTTGGCAAAGCTTTCAAGGGAGCCGATGCTTACAAGGCGGAAGACTTCCCCGATATCGACCTGCTGGTGATCACGCACGACCATTATGACCACCTTGATTATACAACCATCGTCAGGCTCAGGAACAAGGTCAGGAAGATCGTTACGCCCCTGGGCGTGGGATCGCACCTCGAATACTGGGGCATCGACGCCGGCAAGATCACGGAGCTCGACTGGTGGGAAAGCGTTTCCCTGACGCCGGATATTACCCTCACCGCCACGCCGGCCCGCCATTTTTCGGGCAGGAAATTTCTCCGCAACAAAACCCTCTGGACTTCCTACGTGCTCAACCTGCACCGACATACCCTGTTCCTCGGCGGCGACTCGGGCTATGATGCCCAGTTTAAAAAGATCGGTGAACGCTTCGGCCCGTTCGACCTGGCGATGGTGGAATGCGGCCAGTACGGCGACGACTGGCCCTTTATTCACATGAAACCGGAACAGACGGTGCAGGCCGCCCTCGACCTGCGGGCCCGCGTGCTGCTGCCGGTGCACTGGGGCAAATTTGTGCTGGCCATGCACCCGTGGACGGACTCCATCACGCGGGCCCTGGCGGCCGCTGCACCGCATACGCAGCTGCAGGTGGCCACCCCCCGCATCGGAGAGCCTTACACCATCGGTGGCCGTATACCGTCTGCCCGCTGGTGGACCTTCTGAGCCGGTTAACATTCCGTTTGCGGGCGCTGTTTAAACCCGGGCCGTGGCACCATTTCAAAGCAGAAATTTTCTGTATGAACAAGCCACTCGTGCTCGCCTTTTTTTTCGCGGCTCTCCTGTGCACCACATTCGCCGAAGCGCAGTATTTTATGCGGCCGCATATGGGCCGGCGCCCCTATCCCAGACGGGAGTACCGCTCCGACCTTCTTCCCTTTCAGCCCTCCGTCAATCTCTCTTTCGGTTACGGTTTTCCCAACCTCGACAAAGACTATCTTCCCGAATACTATCACGCCTATATGGGCCATCCTTCGCAGAAAGGCCCTGTCAGCGGCGCCATCGACTACCAGTTCAGCAGAACAATGAGCGTTGGATTGCTGGTTACCCACGGTACCGTTTCAGCCCCTTACTACAACAATTCCGGAAGCGCTGCTTTTACTGGCAAACTCGATAACTGGAGCTTTATGCTTAACCTGGTGCGTTATATGCCGGTGAATTCGCGGGTGGTGAGTCCGTATATCCGGACCGCCATCGGCCTCAATTCGTGGACGCAGCAGTATACGGATGCAACCGGCGCCAAGGTCAACGGGGCTTCCGTCACTGACCTGCCCGACCTGGCCTACCAGGCAGGTATAGGCGCAAAATTCAACCTGTCTAAAAATGCGGGTTTGTTTGTGGAAGCGGGGTATGGCAAGTACATCGTGCATGGCGGGCTGGCCTTCAAGTTCTGACCGCAGTCAGGCTAAAGGCGGCAGGTGCAGTTTCAGTGGAAGGAATTCAGCTACTCACTTTTTCTTTTTCTCTGAAGGATCATTTCCGCCGGCCCTTATATTCACGAATTTGTTCAGGAGGTCGAACCAGAAGGGCGCGCCGAGGGATACTGCGAGGGCGGTAAGCAAAAACCCGATCCAGTTATGAGGTGCGCGAATGGTTTCCCACAGGATAAATCCGGCTTTGCCAAGCACACCGGACTTTTTGTTCAGGGGTTTTACAGGCGCGTTGCGATTCGATTTCAAGTATTCCCGCGGACTCTTGTGGTAGGCCGCCGAATCTTTCAGATACTTCGCTGAATCCGCTTTGAATTTCAGGTACGAATTGGCACTGCCGTAGTCGTTCCATCCCAGTCCCAGCAGGGAATTGTTCTGCACGATCGATTCGTCGTAGAGCGCTTTTATACTGTTGAGTTTATCCCTGGCATCGTTGAAAGCCACCGTAGACGTATCTTTACCGGCAGCAGCACTATCGCCGGAAGGTTCCCGGGAAGATATATCGTGCCGTTTTACATAATCAGCCGCAGTCTGCACCATGGCCAGCCGGGCATCCTTATCTGCCGACAGCTTCTGCACTATATCGATCGTACTCACCTTGAAAGCCATGGCCAGGATCACGCCAATCAGAAACAGGATCTTGGTAACCTGCCTTTTGTACCAGCCGCTTACCCGTGCCATGGTATCATCGTACCAGTTTTCCAGCAACCCCCTGAATCGTTTGATATCGCCTTCCGCCTTTTCGATGTACAAGTTCAGTATGCTCTTCAGGTCGGGATTGTCAGTCAACTCTGTAGAGATAAACTTCTCTATGTCATCCATAGAAACAGGCGAAGTGCCCGACTGGCTTTTGCTTCCGCCAAGTACGTCCATGAGGATATCTGCAAATGCAGCGGATTCAAGGTAGGCGGGCTTTTTAAAGAGAATAGACTGTTCAGATCTTCTCCGGTACAACGGATGGTCGGTGATGTTGGCCGCAAACAGGTGCGCCTTTTTATTGAGTTTTGCACGGTTGATGTAGAAGTCGGGCGTACTGAGAAGGCCTTGTCCGGAGGGACTGTTCCCGTTTTCAACCGGGGCGGCAGTATTGATCTTTTTGTTGGACAAGAATTGCTTCAGCGACAATGTAGCCTGTAGCGGCTGCACCTGAACTTTTGTCGGATCATGCTCCTCTATGATCGCTGTGTTGGTGCGGGAAGTGACCTCCCTGAATTTTTTCTGGATACTTGGGTAGGTAAAGATCCACCGGATGATATTGAGCGCTTTGTCCCACCAGTAATAACTGTAATTTTTCCCGTCCAGCATTTGCTCGATCCCTTTTTCCAGCATGCGGTGCCGGTAAGCAAAGACCATCGCCACCAGTTCATTGATGGCGGTAGCCAGCAGGCTGTACACGAGGTAAATGAAGATCAGTCCGATCGCGATGTCGATAGCAACGTTATTAAACATACGAAGAGTTTGAGAAGAAAGACCCTGCATGCCCGGTATAAACAGCATGCATTTGCGGGAGCCAGAAATAATTGGACTGCACGGAAGGTTCATCCGGAGTTGCAGTATTCAATCGGTCGGATTATTGATCCGAAGGTAAACAGGGAAACGGAACTTTGTGAGAAATGATTTAGGGACGGCCCGGCTATTCATCAACGTTCTTCGCCCGCCGGAGCCTCATACAACTGCCTGCTCTTCTCCATCCTCATCCTGATCTTGTGTACCAGCAGCCTTGGGGCCAGCACTTTCATGCGCTCTCCGAAACCCAGGATCTCACGCTCCAGCTCGAAGTTCAGGACCACGTCGATGCGGATGATAATTCCTGCCGCGTCTTCCTTCAGCAGCACCTGTGACGAATGCAGCGGCTTGGTAAGCACATAGGGTGCATTGTCCTTCGCTACAAACAGGATCACTTTATGCGCGCGGTCTTTTTCTGATTTGGTGACGCCGAGCAGGTCATTGAAGTAAGTGTCAAAGTCCACGCCCTGATGTTCCGAGAAAGGCTCCCGCTCCAGCTCATGGAACCCGATAATGCGGTCAAGCGCCATGATGCAGAGACTTGTCCCATTCTTCTGGCGGCTGATCAGGAACCAGCGGTTCCGGTATTCCTTGAGCAGGTAAGGATAATAGATACCCTGGCTCGGCTTCACCGCCCGGAAAGATCTATATTCGATCAGCAGTGACTGCCTTTTCAGAATGGCATGATACAGCGGCGTGATGAGATGCAGGCCTTTCAGCTGGTTATTGTCTTCAAACTGGATACAGGTTCTGCCCGAATGGGTTGATTTGTAGAGGTTGTTCTCGAGCCTTGCGATCATCTCGCTCATCTCCTCAAAATAGCTGAAGCCGTTGAACTGCTTCAGCACGCCCACGATCTCTTTCATCTTCTCTACATCGGTGTCGTTGATAGGGGCGTTGGTAATGCTGTAGTTCGTCTCGCTGTAGGCATAGAACTTTTTCTCGCGGATCACGATCGGCGCATTGTAGCCCAGCTTGTTGCTGCGCATCAATTGTATGTCGGACTGAATGGTTCGCTTGCTCACGCCCGACTGAATGCCTTCCCGCTCGTACAAGACCTGGCTTACCTTTTCTATCAGGCTTTCAAGCGTCCATTTGCGGTGCCGGTTCGTAAGGCAGGTATCGATTGTTTTATACCGGATGAGGGCGAGCTTGTTAACAGACATATGATTTTATCTCCCTAAATGTAAAAATTTCCTTCCTTCTGCGCAATGGATCTGCGCAGTAAAATCTTTCTTTCGGACCAGAGAAATTTTTAAAGATATAAACATCATAAAATCAATCACATACAAAATTTCTGAAAATACTTTTTCGCTGCGCAGATGGGCTGCACAGTGCCGCATGCATCTTTGATCTGCCGACGGACGGTCAAAAAGAAGTTACTTCCATCATCAGTTAAAATGAAACCCCACTTCTTTGATTACCGCCGCCGGCAGGAAAGCAGTAGCTCAGTTGGTAGAGCAATAAAGATTTCCGGGATTGCCTTTCAGGTCAACTGGAAATTACTTCCTGATATGTGTCGTTGGTTCGAACCCAACCTGCTTTACGATCTCGGTCAACCGGTACTTACTTCAAATTCATAGGGAAATAACAGTACCGGGATTACAGGATTTTTTAAAACAGATTGATTGTATGAGCAAATTATTACAGGCCGGCCTGCGGCAGCAAGCCGTTTTCATTCCAGCGGCCACCATGAGCCCTTCCCCTCAACACCTTACTCCCACTACCGGCATGCTCGTAGCCCGGCTCGCCAAATCAGGCTATGGCGTATCCGAAGAACTCCTGTCGGCCCTCAACAGAACCCTGCCGGCCTATCATTCCATGCTTATCCAAACCATGGAAGAGAACCTTGGCCTCCATAAAAACTGGACGCCGCTCGTGAAAGGATGGGACACCCCTACCGGCGAGTCGGTTATCGATCACCTTATTACCTTGTTCGTGAATTTGGTTCAGGGAAAAGGAACCGCCCTGCCCTGTGGTCATACTATTCCACCCGGCACCTTTCCGCTTGAACGTTACAACGGCTGCCCGTTTTGCGGAACGCCGTTTCAGTTCGGCGAACTGGAGAATTTCAAGCAGGGAAGCCACATCAAAATACTGGAGCTCTGGAGCATTCGCGATGCGGAAAACTTTCTGCAGAACCTGCTGCTTTCCAAAACTGCGCTTGATGCAACGCAGATGGACAGCCTGAAAATATTGCTGTCCGAATTGCCGCTGCCGGCGGTGGAGATCGGCATGAAAGAAACGCTGATGGCCGTCATCGACCTGTTTGTTGAGCAGGGAAAACAGGACCAGGCGCAGGCGCTCTTTTCATCGCCTGCCGATATCCTCCGTTACCTGTGGTACAAGCATACCGGTCTATACCAGGTGGCCGCGCCAAAAACGCTGGTGAGCCGCAATGCCAGGAATCATTCGCACAGGATGACCACCCTGAACAGGGCCACGGCGGCAAGAGAAACAGCCGGCCTGAAGATCAAATTGAAATATACCCGCAAGGAATGCCTTGTGGTAGCTTCCTGGCTGAACAACCTGCCAATGCGTGCAGGGAAGATCTGTGAGATGATGCATGCCCGCCGGGAGATGTGGGTTCGATTTATCAGGGCGCTGCGCCTGCCTGAGTACAGCAAGCGCGCCGGTTTTGAGAAGCTGAAAGAGATCCTTGATCATTTTTACAATGAAGTATACGAGGTGTGGCAGGGCCGGGTTGACCAGTCGCGCATCCGGTACGATGTTAAAAGATCGATGCAGCTGCTTCAGCAACGGCCCGGACTGTTTGCCCGTTCGCTGTTCAGCAACATGCTCTGGTTCGGTCCCGGGTTTGCGCTGCCGGCTTTTGAAGAGGTGATCGACAAGGTGCCTGCGCGACTGGTATTCACATTGGATATGTATGCTGATAACTATTTTGACAAGGAACAGAACCGGGTGGTAAAAACGCTCGGGGGCGTGTCGAAAAAGATCGCTCCCAACCAGTTGCTGTCACTGTACACCGATGCCCAGCTGAAAGAAATGCGGACTGCAGTCAGCGGGTTGTGCCTTACGGCCATGAAGAAACGTTTTGCTGCTCAGCCGACCTCTTCCAGAACAGTATACATCGATCCGCAGCTGTACAAAATTCCGGTATCGATCGGCGACAGATCCGACACGGTGCAGGATGTTTCGGCAGCCCTGATGGGCGCCCGCTTTGCAGTGGAAGGAGAAACCGTTCGCCTGTTCATGCAGTGGGGTCATGGACTGCCGGCCCAGCATCTCGACATGGACCTGAGCTGCCGGATCGTGTATCTGTCACGCACGGAGACATGCTCTTACAGCAACCTGGCGCCCACCGGCTGCAAACACAGCGGAGACATCCGCTCTATCCCGGAAAAAACCGGGACGGCGGAATACATCGAAGTGGATCTATCTGCCCTGCATAAAGCGGGCGCGCGTTTTGTGATCTTTACCTGCAATGCCTACAGCGTTGGCAGCCTGCCACCCGGACTGATCGTGGGATGGATGAACAGCAAGCATCGCATGCTCATTTCGGAGAAGACCGGCGTGGCGTATGATCCATCCTGTGTGCAGCACCAGGTGAGGATTACCCGGAACCTGACCAAAGGACTGGCGTTCGGTGCACTCGACGTGCAGCAGCGGGAGATCATCTGGCTGGAAATGCCGTTCGATGGACAGCTGGCGCAAAACCTGCACCCTGCCGGCATTGAGATCCTGATCCGCAAACTGTCGGGCAAACTGAGCATCGGCCGCTTGCTGGAAGTAAAGGCACAAGCACAGCAGCTGGAGCTGATGAAAACAGACGATGCGGATGAAGTGTACACCGCAAGGTGGGCCGCTGATGCCGCTGATGCCGCCGCTGTGACCAGTCTGCTGATCGATTAATATCAGTAAGGAAGACCGCATTGGCAGGGCACGGTTAGGGACCGTGCCCTGCCTTTCAGGGTGCTCGCTTTTCATGCTCAAAAGACGTATTCCTTGCCGGTTCCTGGTTGTAGGCACATGATGCCCCGCGTCTGTGGAATGGCTCAACGATGACAAAAAATTAATGATGGCAACCTCCCTGTACCATTGAATTGAACACAAAAATTTACACATGAAAGATCATATAAACGGGCACGACTTACAATCAGCCGGCTATGCACCAGGGAAACTGCTTGGTATGGCCCTGGAAATCGCGGGGCAGTTCAGGCATACATCTAAAGAAGAAACTCTTGCCCTGCTGAAAAAATTAAAAGAGTATCCGGAAAGCTTTCTGGACGACGAGCGCCTTCAGCCACTGGCGATGGCCATGATCGAAGAGATGAACAAGCCGGTGGATACCACCATTCCGCTGACGGCAACCCCACCGGATTATACGATTTATGGAAACGACTTTATCGAGGAAGGCGCCCGCAAACAGATGAACATCGCCATGAAGCTGCCGGTTACGGTGGCCGGTGCGCTGATGCCCGATGCGCACCAGGGATACGGTCTGCCCATCGGCGGTGTACTCGCAACACACCATGCCATCATTCCCTACGGCGTAGGTTTCGACATCGGCTGCCGGATGGCGCTGTCTGTTTTCGATATCCCGGCCAGTCACCTCGATCTAAACCGGGACACCTATCAAGAAGCGCTGCTGTCTGAAACCCGGTTCGGTGCGGGGCATGGCTATCATGGCCGCCACAAGGCGGATCACGCCGTACTGGAGCGCCCGGAATTCAATTTGACACCCATGATCAGGTCGCTGCGCGACAAGGCTTACTCGCAACTGGGCACCTCCGGCGGCGGCAATCATTTTGCTGAATGGGGTACGATCCATTTTGAGCAGCCTGATGAGGCGCTCAACATTCCGGCAGGAACTTATCTTGCGCTGCTTACGCATTCCGGTTCCAGGGGCTTCGGAGCCACCGTTGCCGGCCATTATACGAAGCTGGCCAAGGAAAAATGCAAGCTGCCCAAAGAAGCCGCCAACCTCGCCTATTTCGACCTGGACTCTGAAGAAGGGCAGGAGTACTGGCTCGCCATGAACCTGGCGGGCGATTATGCCTCGGCCTGTCATGAGGTCATCCACCGCAAGCTGGCCGCCGCCATCGGCGCCGAACCGCTGGCCAAAGTGGAGAACCACCACAATTTCGCCTGGAAAGAAACCTGGAACGGCCAAGAGGTGATGGTGCACCGCAAAGGCGCCACACCAGCCGGAAAAGGGGTGGTGGGCATCATCCCCGGCAGCATGACAGCACCCGGTTTCCTGGTGCGGGGCAAAGGCGTGCCGGATGCCATCAATTCGGCCTCTCATGGCGCCGGCCGGCAGATGAGCCGCACCAAAGCCATCGAAACCATTCTGCGTGAAACCATGAACCGCATGCTGCAGGAGCACGGCGTTACCCTGCTCGGCGCCGGCCTCGATGAAGCGCCGGGGGCGTATAAGGATATCCGCCAGGTGATGGCCGCACAGCAGGAGCTGGTGGATGTGGTGGCTACATTTCAACCGAGGATTGTGCGGATGGCGGATGACGGGAGCAGGGAGGATTAGGAATAAAGCGAGAAGGAAATAAAGTTATTCTTTCTCGCTTTTAGTTTAAGGTTAAAGAAGGCAAAAAGGAAAGAAGAAACGAGCATCAAGTATGTACGATATTCTTACTTAGCGATAATTCTGGATGAAGAAAATTTATACATTGGCTCCATTTTTAATTTGTGTATATCTTGTTTGAAATCGACAGGATATTCTTTCTAATAGTATGCATTATATTTGATAAACATCATTGGTTCTGTTCAAAATTGCCATCAGTAACAATTCCACAATTCAATCCCACAAATTATCTTATGCGTCTTACATCAGAACTATTATCCAATGCAATTTCTTTTGCTAAATCACAGCCTGGAATGGCTAGGGCCCTGCAACTAAGAGACAAAGATCCAAATTTGTATTTGATAGGCCTTGTCTGCAAAATGAATGTTTACACCGATGACCCAAAACGCTTTTACTTAAGGGTGATTTTTGATTACGCCGCATTTTCTGACCCCAATACTCGTACTCCGGATCTTTTCATTGATCTACAGACACATGAAGATGGCAGCTTTGTCGTATTACCACCGCCGGTAGCACTAGATTAACCAGCTTGTTTTGTAGCGGATCTGTTTATTGTTCCGTCTCTTTACCATGTTTCTGTCAAAGCGGTTATTTATTTAAGAAACCATAATGCACAGAGAGAAAAGCGTTCGCTTTTAGATAATCTTTCATATACCCGGATTGAGGGCCTGTATAGCTTACAGCGGTGCTATAACTACTGGAAAGCCTCTGCACGTAACCAGCTGCACACCCAACAGATACAATGACACGATTGTTTTCTCCGAAAATAAATGGTATTCCGATGAAGGCCCTGGGTTTAGGCTTACTTTCAATTGACATACCCGCTCCAATACTGATACCGGTGAAAAAAGATTCATGGATACGCCATGCTGCATAAGCCAAGCCATTTATCCCCAGTTCCAGCCCTCCCCCGGGATTATCGCTTACAAGCATAAACCTGCCGGTATCCGCCCCTCCGTTGCGCCGGTTCGAATACCCTTTATTATGCAATCCGCTCACATACAGGCCGGCACTGGCTCCGTATATCCAATTCTTCCGCCAGGGAAGGTCAAACTGGGTAATATAACTGGGTAATCGCGTGCTGTCCTTCCAGGGTGTAAGTGCAATGGTAAACTTTTTAATATCGGAGGTAAAATAGATGGGAAGAGATGTATAACACGTTAACAGGCTTTTTAAGCTGCTTAACTGGCTGGTTATTTTATGGAGTTCCGCGTAGCTAAGAGTAGAATCCATTTTACGCAGCAGAAGAGTTGCCTCGCTGTAAAATTTACGGATCAGGCTGTCACCGGCTTTATAGCTCGGTTCAGTCGAAGCTGCATCTTCGGCTTCTAAAAACTCAATAATATAATTACGAGAGGTTGTATCTATAGCGATTCTATTTTGGGCTACCTCCTCCCGCAAAATCTTAAAAACCCGCTCAAGTTTGGAGATGTTACTATCTAAGGCAGTAAACTTCTCGCAACCTGGCGTTAAATCGTTTAAAAAATCAAGGGCTTTTGAGGCTTCGTACAGCGAGTCTTCAATCTGGGTATTCAGGTTAGTGATTTGATTTTGAAGCTTAGGTACTTTGCGTCTATAATTTTCAATCACCTCCTTCACTTTTTTTCTTTTGTCTTCCAAAGCCTTTTTTATCTTCACTTTGCTTTGTTGATTTGGTACGCCGAACCAAAAAGTCTTTTCTATATATTTCATATTTGTTTCTTCAGAAACGCTAGGAGGAACTATATTAAGTGCAGATAGACCCGCTGAGACTGCCGTCAGATTGCTTGGATCAAGGAACCAGCTAAGCAACTTTACGTCTCCTGAGGGAGCAACGGTCGAATCTTTATTGTCAACAGTTACTTTATACAGATACGGGTTATAATTAGCGACACGTACGCGTACCGGCATTCCTCTTTTAAAATCACAAATAGGTATAGCATTGTTACGGGCCCGAAAATCAACGGTAATGGTAGAGATATTATGTCCATATTCCGAACCTACCGTAGGACAACCGTCTGGAAGGGCGTTGCAACAGCAGGCATCCTTGGTAACGGGAGATGGGTCAACTTTATCTGAATGCTTTTTAGAGTGATTGCTGTGCCCGTTTTTTGACAAAAGAGAATCAGCTTGGGCAAACACCAGGAAAGGGAAGAAAATTGAACACAGAAAAATGAATATAGATTTCATATACAGGAGATTTAAATAAATTATATAGTAATATTAACTAATTGGCAAACAAGTAGATACGGGGAATTTCCTCTATTTACATGTCAGAAGGCAGAAATATGAAGGATTTATAATTGTAATGCTTATAGTGTACCCGTTGTTTAGGACAGATAATGTGGGATATTAAAGTAAAATTCGAGGCGTTTTTTAAGCTGATGTCTTTTTTGCTGCCTGAGTCAAATATACCTCTCAGGCTAAAGACATCAGCTTAAAAAATGCAAGCCCGCGGCAGGCGTCATGCTGCCACCCTTTTGTAAAGAATTTCCGGAGCCAAATAGCCCAATGATTGGTGCAATCGCTGCCTGTTGTAAAATGTAAAATAATTGCATAATCCTTCATACAGCTCTACTCCGTCTGTCGGCGAATGCAAATACACGTGTTCGTATTTTACACTCCGCCACAGCCTCTCGACAATTATATTGTCGATTGCCCGACCTTTGCCATCCATGCTGATCTGAACCTCATACTTTTTGAGACAACCCGTAAACTCTTCGCTCGTAAATTGACTTCCCTGATCCGTATTGAAGATCTCCGGCTTGCCGTGAACCGCTATGGCTTGCTCCAACACTTCTTTGCACCATTCGGCAGTCATAGTGTTACTGATGCTCCAATTCACCACATACCGGGTATGCAGGTCAATGATGGCACACAGGTACATGAACCCCTTTCGCATCGGAATGTACGTGATGTCGGTTGCCCACACTTGGTTTGGCCTGTCGATCAGCAGCCCTTTGAGCAGATAGGGATATATTTTGTGACCCTTTCCTGGCTTACTGGTGTTTCGGCCACGGAACAGGGTTTTCCATCCCATGATGCTCATCAGCCGGGCAACTCTTTTGCGATTGACCGGGTATCCCTGATCCTGCAGCCAGGCGGTGAGCCGGCGGATACCGTAGAACGGTGTTTTAAAATATTGTTCATCCAACAGCCGCATGATCGCCAGGTTTTCTTCGCTTTCCGTGCATGGAGTATAATAAATCCCACTGCGATGGATACTGAGCAACCGGCACTGTTCAACGAGACTCAATTGACAATCATCCTTCTCAATCATGGATTTACGCTCCGCAACCGGCTTCACTGCAATTTTTTTTTAAGAAAGTCATTTTCCACTTTCAGCTGGCCGATCTGTGCATACAACCTTTCGGTATCAGCTTCCTTCTGCTTTTGTTCACTGTCACTTTTTTCATCAAAGACACTGACAGCTTTGCTTAGGAATTCACGTTTCCAGGTGTTGATCTGAGTAGGATGAACTTCATGCTTCTTAGCGAGTTCTTCGATGGTACTGCGCTCTTTGAGGGCTTCCAGTACGACCTTTGATTTGAATTCTGCGGTAAATTTCCGTCTGCTTTGTTTTGTCATGATGTAGGTAATTTAAAGATAAAAATTTCTATCTTAATTACCTGTCCTGTTTCCGGGGTACACTATAGCTATACAACTATTAGAATACAGAGGATGATCAAAAAAGCTCGCTATTCCAGTTGAAGCGCTTTGGCCGTAATCTTACCCACTTCGCCATCCGCTACCAAACCGTTATCGACCTGAAATTGCTTCACCGCATTTGCAGTCCGGATACCGTAAAAGTTGTCTACTTTGATGTTTTCAAATCCATTGGTCTTGAGCGCTTGTTGAATCTTTCCAACAAAAGGACTTACCATAACCGGATCTGTGAATCTGAATATTGGAAGCTCCGGAGGCACTAAGTGCACGGGAGACAATTGTGTGTAGGAAATCCACGGAACAAGGATTCCGTAGTCCCAGCGCCTGTTATGCAATACGGAATTGATTACTCCGTCCGCCTTACTGTGTGCTTCAATTGTTCCACCGAGTCCGTCCGAAAGTACGATATGACCCAAATTACCAGCTGCGGCCACCCTTAATACGGCCGCTCCAGGCGTTGCAGCTGCCTGCTCCAGAGTTATGATCGTTCCCAGCGCTTCAGCATCCTTCTTCCACCAACCGGTGAAAGAGTCGGCTTTACCAGGGTCCCCGGAATCATTTTCACAGCCATACAATTTTCCTATAACCTGGAAAACCAGCCAACTTACAAATTCTGCACAGTCCCATGGCCCGTGCCAGTTTAAATTATTTTTAGGAACCTGGATGCCCAGGCTATAACTCTCACCTTTACGTGTGTTGCCGAGATCAAGCAAATCTTGTCCGTTCATAATCTTAATTTTTTAAAAGCATTTTTGATTAGGAATACATATAGGACAATACAGAACACCATCCCCTGTCATCAACTCCTGCAGTTTCCCGGTTTGTACCAGCCGGATCCATTTTTCGGAATGCAGCAAGCAGTTTGCACAGGTGGTAGCGCCCAGCGAAGAAGTAATCTGATTAAAATCGCAGATTAACAGCGCGTAATTTTTTTGCAACCATTTCATTTGCCGAATAGGGCCCCGAAATTCTGCTATGTTTGAAGACAAAAGCGTTATCCGGATACCTCTTTCCACACATGCATCATACAAAATTTGGTTGACTCCCGACAATGCACTGGGCATGGTATTTCCTAACCGCTCACAGATGGGAAACCGGCTTGTTTTGCAGCTAGTTAAGACTGCAAAACAAGCAGAGAATCCCCACACAGCCAGCATTCTGATTGTTTTATTGGTTTGCATGGATTAGCCATTATACCATTTTATGTAATGCTCTGAACGCAGTAGTATGATCTTTAGCTGCTTCTGTCCAAAAGGTGTTCTTCTTTACTGCATATCCTATAAAACGCAGGGTAGTTTCATCGTCGCCGAAGGTCAGCTTTGTGCCTGTTTGATCTACATGATGTT
This sequence comes from Chitinophagaceae bacterium, assembly GCA_965200945.1. Lineage (GTDB taxonomy): Bacteria > Bacteroidota > Bacteroidia > Chitinophagales > Chitinophagaceae > JADCRZ01. Next base: position 4,263,736 of record OZ241749.1, on the reverse strand, counting down.
CTTTGGTATCCTGGGAATAATTCCCGGAGCCGCCAAAATTGATTCCGAATACATTGAATCCCCCACCACCTGAGGCACTGAATTTTTTATGATAATCATAGGTCCAGTTGGCGGAACTCTCGAAATTGATCGAGAACCCCCTGATTACTATAAGAGCTGTAGGATAGTAAAGTAATGATCCATTTTCATTGAAGAATTCTTCAAAAAGTTCGGGGGAGTCTTTGATGTACTTGCTTTTGAACAAATTCGGCTTGAACCATGGATCATAGTTGATACCGACACGGAAACTCGACTTTGAGCTCAGGCCGATCTCGATTCCCTTTTTGAAATCTTCAGATATTTCCTGTTGTTCGGAAACAGAGGCGTTAACATGGATAAAAGAATAACCTACACTTATAGATGAGCCCCAGTCTGTGTTAATGGTACTGGAATCGTCTGTTGTACGATTGAAAGTACCGGATAGGGCTCCAGCACCCGTCGTTTTGATAAAATTCAGTGTTTCATCAAAGGTGAAAACATACCTGTCGTCAAAAACCGCTGTGCTTACATGAGGTAATCCGAGGAGATAATTCAAGTTGATGATGTTAGGCAGGTAAGTATAGTCAGGGAAAGTAGGATACGGCAATCTCATGGATGAACTGTAATAATTAACCGTTGCTGTCATGATCTCCTGGTCATCAGCATCCGCAAAGGGCTTATTGATGATCCTGATCAATTCGAAGGTTTTCGTGTTTTTCACGTTCATGAGCCGCTCCAGTTCATCTGCACTTCCGTAAGCACTGCTAAATGAAGTGTACGCAGCCATATCACCGTAATTATATCCCCGGAGATCGGCATAGTCCTTCCATGCGGCAAAATCAGCGTTAGACAAGCCCCCCAGCTGCGTTTTAAGCGCACTCAACTCTTCTTGTAGTTCTCCCTTTCTTTTCAAATCATCAGCAGACAATTGTTTGATCACAACAAGGTTACTAAGCTGAACGAGAAATTTTCCGTAAATATCGCTTATCCGGGAAGCTCCCACTTGAGCGGTACCTGATAGTGGTCCGGGTTCGATTTCCAGGTCTGCTCTCTTAAGAAGATTATAATAAGAATACCATTCATATTGCCCCTGCTCAGTTAAAGGGAGGGATATATCGATGGGGTCAGCTGCAAGTTTTAATTGCATGAACTCTTCTGCCTGTAAACTTCCGGATTGCTCTTTCAACAGTGTATAGTAATTGTCAAGGGAAATCTGCATCCCTTCTCCGAATAGGATGGGCTGAACCGGACTGATCTGTGCTCTGTACAACATGATTTTTAATTTAAATTTGAATTTTGAAAATTATTCTTGATAAAAATGATAGGATTGGTATCGGCGTGGAAATAGATATGATCCATTACTTGCTACCTGCCTTGAGGTTTAGAGACGAAATACCGGCATTGAAGGAGAGCCTTGCAGGTAAACCAACCCTGCTTCATTGCATCAGTAATTCTCACATTTCTGGAACTAGGAAATATTGAAGGGGCAGTCGTACACCCTGTTAAACTTCAAATTGGTCATTGTTTCCAATACTGTTTTCGTTAATGGCAGGCTAGCCGTTACCGTTGGATAAAATATTTTGGCAAATGTTTGCATACAATTGTTTTTCTATATATTTGGGGGAGCTCTCTTAATCCGCTGCAAACACTTACATGTGTTTAGCTTGACTCTATTAAAAAATCACCGACCCAAAATTCTCTTTTCTGAAATAGCTTGACAACGGGAAGATCCCCGTTTGATAAAGGGGAAATTTCCCATACATGATTCCCAAAGACTGTATTAGATTCGTTTCTACAAATCAATACAGTTAGAACCCCTCAAGCCTGTACATTATGAAAATTACCATCGGCATTGTTGATGATCACCAGCTTTTAGTGAAATCACTGGCCATGCTGATAAATAGCTTTCCTGATTTTGAAGTTGTCGTAGATGCACTGAATGGAAAAGAGTTGCTGGATCGGCTTTCATCCGCGCCTAATCAGCCCGATATCATCTTGATTGATGTGAACATGGACATCATGGATGGACCGGAGACTGCAGAGAAAGTGAGCACACAATATCCATTGATAAAAATGGTGGCTTTGTCGTTAAAGGAAGACGATCTCACGGTTATTAAAATGATCAGAGCCGGCTGCTGTGCGTATCTGGTAAAGGATATTCACCCTGATGAATTGGAGAAAGCGTTGATAGAAGTCAACAACCAGGGATATTATAATTCAGATATATCACCCATCAAATTCGGTCAGTTGGTCAAGCGGGCAATGGGGAAGAAAGATGTATTGATACTTTCGGAAAAGGAAAAGAGATTCTTGCAGTTATCCTGCAGTGATCTTACATACAAACAAATAGCGGCAGAAATGCATCAGGCCGAAAGAACGATCGATGGATATAGAGAAGCACTTTTTGAGAAGCTAGGCGTGCAAAGTAGGGTTGGGATGGTGCTAGAGGCGGTGAGGAGGGGATTAGTAAATGTAGATAAATCAATTATAAACTAAAAAATGTAAAATATGAAAAGTGTAGTTCAAATTAATTTAGAAGATCAAGATTTTATCAAACTCCGAAGTTTTTTAAATGATAGAAATAGTCTAATACAGTTTGATTTGGGTGACCAAGATCGAATTATAACGTTAGGTGAAAATCTCGCAAGTTCTGAAGCAAAATATACGGTGAAGATCGTGAAAAAGCTAAATCAATTTAATCAAACAACATACTTTTTAGTTGTAACAGATCTAACTCATGCAGAGCCACCGTACGAAAAAGAATTAAAGCCTAAAATTCCACCTGACTTGGGGTAAAGGTGAATTTGCCGAAAGTATTTTAAAGCCCAGAATGGAGTACATTTAGTCTCAATAGATATCGGACGATAAAGTTATCCCAGAGCGAAGAATTCGTAAAATTCGCTAAAGGTATAACACTAGTATCTTCTACCGGTATTGGCAGTATAATTCGACGACCAAAATATGCGCAGTTTGCACGATAAGTATTATTGTTACTTAACAAATCGGAAGGTAAAAATATTGAAATTCCATTTAAGGAATATTTTGTGATATTATTAGAATCGTTATCAAAATTAATAAAAGCTTGCCCTATATGGCGGTCCACAATACACTTTTCAACTAAGTTGATGAACCGCTCTATGCTATTGTTTGTTACCAAGTTATTTGGGAATAGGGGTAAGAGAGATTTCAAGAAAGAAGTCAGATCAATAAATGAAATTTCGGTAGCGTCAGTTCCTCCTGGATCTTTAGTTACATTGACTAAATTTACCCGAACTTGTATTATTCGATCCAACTCAACATCGCTACAACTGATTAAGGTTTTGACTATTTGTTCGAACAGAAATTTAAGAGCATTGTAATACCACAAGTTAGTAATAATAACAGTTACTCTGTTTAATTGAACTTGCCCTGCATTAGGAATATTTAACCATTTGGATTTGAAACTCGGAATGATTGTCTTTAGAAAATTAAGAGTAGTGATTTGAGGGAAATCATTAAGAATTTTAAGCATAGACTCGAATGAATATCCATAAGCCTGTATTACAGTCTCTGGAGCAACTAGATATTTTACCTGATTCCTAAGTATCCAGCCGGTATCAAATGTTTGCATATAGCAATTTACCATCATCATAATATCGATCATTTGGGAACCAAAACTATTGGCCAATGCTTGCTCAAGTTCCGTAATCCAAAGCATCTCTATGTTCTTGCAATACTCATCATTGTCGCTTCTATTAATCTGATAGTAATCTTTCTTTCGAAATTTGAATGGAGCCGAAGAATTAGTTTTAGGATATGACGGGAATAAGGAATTTATAAGTTTTTCATAACTCGTGGGAAGAAACGTAATATTATTTCGGGAAAAGGCGAATTTATCTCTTCCTTGAAATTTATCTCCGAAAACTCCATAACCACAACCGTGTGAATGAGTGACCATGATAGTGCGATTTGCATGAAAGTTATTTACTATCCATTTCAATAAAATAGTCCAACTTCTTGAATTAGAATAGTCAAAGTCAATTTCACCATCCATTTCACGAAATTTGAAAAGTGGAGGGTTATTAGACATGGGAACTAATCTTTGAATTGAAGTAGAAAAATGAAAAGATGCATCATCATCTAGTTGGAATTTATCTAGCACTAATAATACTTCATTTTCAGGGCTGCCTACATGCTCTATTTCCTCAATTGTCTGGTCAATAATGCGTCTATCGATAGAACTACTCAGTTCTTTTATAATTATAATTATTAACCACTCAATTGAGTGTCTCTTAAGTAAATACATGAAAATAAAATTAATGAAAGCTCCCTTGATATTTTTTTTTATTCTGATTCATTTAAATTACGGACTATTTAGCCAACGGACAACTTATCTTAATCTTCATCGTTTTCATACTTCAAATGGAATGAGTAGTTCCAATGTAAGAAAGATAACACAAGATGCTCATGGTTTTATATGGATTGCAACTCAAGATGGATTATATAGATTTGATGGAAGCAAATTCACCTCTTATAACAGGGGACAATCTAGCAATCACAATTTAACTGGTTCAGATATTCGTGATATGACTTTATCCGGTGATACACTATGGATAATCAATTCATTTGGGGGAATAGATGCCATTAACACTATTACAGGGAATTCGATTTATCATTTCGACCAACAAAAGAATATTGATTGGCAAAATGAAACCTTCTTGTCGATTACAAGCTGTCAAAATACAGTATTTATTGCAGGCACCATTGGATTGGTCATTTTAAATACAAAAGATTTCAAATTCCAAACTATCCATAAACTCGATGTAGGAAATATATTCATTAAATCAATTAGCATAAGTAAAGTTATTCTTGATAATCATCATCGGTTATGGCTACTTCTTGCCAATAAAGGCGTTGCAGTAATTAATTCTGAAAATTTAAAGGTTTTAGACTTTAAATATGATAGCTCTGTCATTTTTTACGATTGCGATCTACGTGATGAGCAAACGATCATAGCTGGTACAAATCAAGGTTTAAGACAATATAGTTTCTTTAATAACAAAATATCTTTACTTGCGACAACTTTTCCAAACTTAGAATTAATTTCTTCAAAAGATGTATATGCGGTAAAAGTGTTGTCTGATGAAATTTATTTCTCTTTACGTGGTTATCTTATGAAATACAATTTCACATCAAAAAAATCCAACACTATATTAGATAGCAGATATGGTATTGAAAAAGATTGGACTCGCTCAGTATATTCCATCCAGTTTGACAATGAAAAAAATATTTGGTTAGGATGCCAGGAAGGGATTGCTTGTGCTATCAATTCTAGTTCAGCATTCTTAAGTTACTTTAAATCGTCTGATTCTTATGATGCAATCAACCATTCTTACTTTTTATATCCATATAATGATACAATTACTTTAGCATGCGCTGAAGATGGCCTCTACCGAGTTAATACTGTAAATGGGATTATCAAGTCTTTAGATAAAGGCAAATCATACTTTTTTACTTATAAAATTATTGACAGCAATCTCATTATATCGAATGACAATGGAACATACATATATGAAGATGGAAAAAATATACCATTGGAATCAAGATATATAGAATTTAAACAACTTGGTAAAATCATACTTAATAGCGCTATTCAACTATCCGATTCACTTTACATTTTCGGCACTCAAAACAAAAAGGGAATTATAATTTGGAATTATAAGTTACACTGTATTACCCAAATTCATAAATATTCAAAATATGTATCCCTCCCTGAAAATGTTATTAACACTATCTACTTAGACAAGAAAGGCTTAGTATGGATTCTCTCAGACAATTTCGTGAGCATTTATTATTTTAAGAAAGGCTTAATAAAAAGACTTAATATTCAAAATCCCATAACTCATCATTTTTATAATTTATTTTTTGACATCCAAAATGTTAGCAATAAATATTATATAGCGAGCTATGGAAATGGAATTTTACAATTAGACGAAAAATTTAAATTTCAGACTGAAATATCTCATTCAAATGGGCTTTCGAACAACGGGGTTTATAAGCTTATACCATATAAAGATAGCCTGCTTACTGCTTCAACCAACAATGGATTATCAATTGTGAATCTCAGCACTTTAAAGATTAAGAATTTCTATATTGATGATGGTCTCCAGTCTAACGAATTTGAAGAATTATCAGGCAACTTTAATAATGGACATATCTTTCTTGGTGGGTTGAATGGCTTTACGGTACTCGACCCAACCTTTTTACATATAAATAAAATTCCTCCGATTTTGTATTTCACAAATCTTAAGATTGATAAAACTTTCAACCATAATTCGATAAAGTGGGACTCATCTAATTTGGATACTAGGCAATTCATTGTTTCCAACAACTGGCTTCAGGCAAATGTTTCTTTTGTAGGTCTAAATTATTCTAATCCCACTCGTGTTACTTATCAATACAGAATTAAAGAACGCGATACATCTTGGATAGACCTTGGAACACAAAACTTCGTTACCCTTATTGGTTTAACTCCCGGCACCTACACCCTCGAAGTCAAAGCTTCCAATGAAGATGGATACTGGTCCCCTGTCAAACAACTAATTCTAGTCTTTGAACCAAAATGGTTTCAAACCTGGTGGTTCTTCGCATTACTTACTCTTACAACCACTAGTATTCTATATCTTCTATACCGCTTCCGCATCAATCAAGTCAGAAAACAACAACAGATCCGAAAAGACATCGCCAGTGACCTTCATGATGACATCGGCAGTAGCCTTAATACAGTTAAAATCTTTACCCACCTGGCAAAAAGGGAAAAGGGAAAAGAACAATATTTTGATGAAATTGAACATTCCCTTACCAGCGCCACTATCGGCTTAAGAGACATGATCTGGGTACTGGATGATTCTCAAGACACAATTTACGAACTCGCAGAACGGATCAAAAAAATCGTACTGCCTGTTTTAACTGCGAATGGAATTCAATTGGAAAGCAAAGTAGAGCCGGGTGACTTTAAATTGCTGTCCAAAGCAGAGAAAAGAAACCTCTATCTAATCGCAAAAGAATTTGTCAACAACTCTATAAAATATTCATCGTGTAACCGTATCTCATTACTGATTCAGCTAGTTAAAAACAAAAATTGCATCTCTATCGAGGATAACGGAATAGGCTTCAATGCAACTTCTTCCAAAACAGAAGGGAACGGATTAAAGAACATTGCTAAAAGAGCTGAACAAATCCATTACGATATAGAAATTCATTCTGCTCCTGGAAAAGGCACCCTAATCCAACTGACTAAAAAATAGTTTGCCTCTTTACCCTAAGTTTACCACTTGTCAAATTCTCTCTAATTAAATCCGTAGCGGAGATTTAAATTCGCTGCAAGTCTATTCGACCATTTTTTGTTACTCTTTTCCTTGAGATTGTCAATACCTGTTGATATAACGATCCAGAAAGGATTCGAGACTTTTACCTCAATTCCTGCGTTCGCCAGAATCGAATGGTTGAAATCTCCAAAATTTAAATAACGGTACTGACCTTCTCCAAAAAAGCGAAAATAATGATTGCCCACCAACAACCTTAGGTTTCCCGTAATATCGACCGGTGTTTTCTGACCTGCATTTTCTACCGCTTTATTTGGTAACTGCATACTGCCTCCCAAGAGAACTTGCCCCCATTTATGGAATCTGAGCGACTTAGTAAGCCAACCATTTAAAGAGGAAAATCTACTTTTGGTGAATATTGAATCTTTTGACTCGCCAACCCAGGCAAAAGCCAGGTCAAAACGACTGGCATTCCAATATTCTTTCTTGTATTGCGCAATTACATCTGCAATGGTTTTGTTCTGAAAGTTCAAAATATATCTGAGGCTTAAATCCTTAAACTTGAATTTAGGTCCGAAAGCTTGCCGGATCTCATCTAAAATATGGATCCACATCGGATCGTTCTGCAGCTGCACATCGCCTACAATTTTCTGAGCATGCTGCAGGAACGCGTCAAATTCCGGATCGTACCTTTCTTTGCTGGCATTATACTCACTGGGAGTAATGTTCGCTATTTTAAGTATCCAGAAATCTCTCAAATGTACATCGATCATCAAGGTTCCTGACTTTTGCAACGAATCGAATGACAGGTTGATGTAATCAACTCTGATTGGATCCGCCTTTTTAGAAAGTAATGAGAACCGGTAGCCTACGGAAAGTTTAGAACTATACTGCGCTGAATCACTCACAGCTCCAATACTGAATCCCGAATTGTACCATAATCTTTTCAACCCACATTTGTAGTAATCTTGCAGTTTCCACTTGTGGGCACTCATTCTTCCTGGTGAAAACTCTAAAGCGAAATTCTTGGGTATTCCTGGCCGCCCATTACTGAAAAATGGATTGAACGCCACTGCCAACTCACGCACATCGCTGGGACGAAGCACCTTTGATGGATCCATGTCCAGAGCCTTGAATGCCGGCAAATCAGGAATTACAAAATCAAGTTTATACTTGCTGGCTAAAACGCTATCAGCCTGTTGAGCGAACACTGTCAATAACATGGAGAGGCTTGCAATGAACAGAAATATCTTTTTCATATCAATTGCGTTTTAGCGTTACAACCAGATACTCTTCCTTTACGAAGTTTTGTTCCCCAACTTTGCCTGACTCTTTCTCATCTGCCGGACTATAACATCTTCCAATCACATTCGATGTATCAAAGTGAGTTCCCTGTTTAATTATCAGCCCAATCCGGTATCCCGTATCACTGTCATCCTTCTTGATAATTTTGAAGGACACTGCAACCTCGTAGCCGTCGAAGTCAGCAAGCGGTTCAGTAGGTGCATAGTCATTCCTGATTTGTGTGAAATCCGGATGATTGTCGTCTTCATTACTGCCTTTGAAAGCATCTTTCATTAGAATTACCGGTTTTCCGGCTTCCTTCGACCACAACTCATATTCATAAATGATCCTGTAAAGACCTTTCATGTCCATCTCAACCCATAGAGACTCCCCGTTTCCATCGAAAATTACATCACAATTCATAAAATAAAATTTTAATAGAAAACAAAGTTGTGCTTATAACAACCTTCTTCACAAGGGGAAATTTCCCCTTTAACTAGAATGTAATAATGTAAAATCGGAGAGCTTTAAGCCACCTGCCCGTACTTCCCCTTAAAAAAATTAAATAATACCTCCGTCTTCTCCGAAATATCCGCATCGCCGAATGCCGAGTACGGCAAGGTGTTGAACAAGTAATCATTGATGGCAGTGCGTACCGCAGAGGCAGTCTGGGGCTTCTCCGCCCAGCGGTCGACCTTGAACTCTTTTTCGATCAGGCGCTTCAGCAGCTGGCGGGCCGTTTCTTTTACTTCGCTTTTTTCCTTGTCGCTGATCTTCTTGTTTCGACCCAACATGTCGAATACGGCCAGTTCCTCCTAGCTCAGGTTTTCGATGAAGGCGCGTTTTTCTTCCTGCGACAGGTCTTTATAAAGGTCTTTCAGTTTATCGAAAATCTCTTTGATGGAAGCATATTCTTTCCCCCGGTTGTACGCTTCGATGATCTCTTGGTAGCGCTCGTAAAAAGAGATGCCCAGCGGATTCTGATTCAGGAGCTGGTTGAGCTTGCTGCCAACCGCTTGCTTTAGCATCTGCACAGTCGTATTCTTCCGGGTTGTGGATAGAAACTCTTCTTCGATCCTTTCAAAATCCAGCCCGCTGAGATCAATCTTTTTGCCGTGGTCTTCGGTAGGCTCCGAAATAATGTCCAAGCTTTCTATAGATGCATCCACCAGGCCCTGAATATGTTTAACAATCGCCGATACATCTGCCTCTTCCACGTTCCCGGTGATCACGCTATAAAGCGCGTTGATGGCGTCGCGGCGGGGTTTGAAGGGGTAGATGGCCCTTTCCGGCGATACAGCTTTATATTTTTTGAACACTTCACGGGCAAGCACGCTGAAACGGTTCTTAGTTTCGTCGTTGGTGTACACTGCGTCTACGCCGTTGCGGATGGCAGCGATTTTCATCAGGCCCTCCGATTCAATGATGGTAGCCAGCTTAAAGCAGACTTCGTCCTGCAAATAGGTTTCCGTAGCGCTGATGGCCTCGCTTAATTCTTTCACCAGTTCTTCCTTCGGCCTTACCGGTGCTTCGGCGGCGCCATCTCCTGCCTTGGTACTACCCACTGCGTAAATGGCCAGGGCCTCCAGCAGCGCTTTGTACGTTTCGATGTAGTCTACGATGAGCCCGTTGTTATTGTCCTCATGCACGCGGTTGGCGCGGGCGATGGTCTGCATCAGTGTATGCGTCTTTAGCGGCTTGTCGATGTACATCGTTGAGAGGTCAGGCACATCGAAGCCGGTGATCCACATGGCGCATACAATGGCCCGGCGGCCACGCTGCGGATGCACAGGTAGCCTGTCTTCTATATCGGAGCGGGCATCTTTGAACCGGCGCCAGGCATGGCGCAGGGAGATCAGTCCCAGCACGGGAAAGCTGTATTCGGTGGCGGTCAGTTTGGAATTGGCCCTTAGCTGGTCAGCCGCTTCCCACAATTTGTCTTCGAGGTGTTTAAGATCGGTTCCGTTCATAATGGTATAAGCGCACTAATATAGTGAAAAGAAAGTATGGAGCTCCTCCATTTACGGGGTTTTTCCCGTATACAATCCCGTGCATTTCCCGTTGTTGCTGCCTTCAGAGAATATCATCTTTGACATGTCATCCTGCCCTGTGATAAGATAATCAACTGATGCACTGCCGCAGAATGGGCATGCCTGAATAAATTTCTTAACAACTCAATACGCTTTACTATGAGCACCATCGATGGAAATGAAATCACAAAAGAGGGCAAGATAACAGCAGGCATTCTGCTCGTCGCATTTACGTTGTTGCCTATCATCTTTTTAATTGCGTACTGGCCAGATAAACTACCATCCAGGGATCACGAAATCACCAGTTACAATTACAAGCTGTTTCATATCGAATTGCAAGATAGCCTCAAAAATGTGTCGGTAAAGGTTAACCTACCTGTTCGTACAAAGCCTAAAGTAGATACAGCAAGCAAAACCGGAGCAAAAGACAGTACTGGAAAAGATACGGCGAAGACACCGCCGCCCAGCACTGTAAATAAGCGTGAACTACCTTCCGGGAACCAGCCTGAAACATCAGCCCCGCATGAGTGTGAGCCGACGACGATCGGTTTGAATGCGATTTTACTCATCCTTGTAGCGTTGGCAGGATTTCTGGGCAGTATGATCTATATCGGCAGTTCATTTACGGATTTTGTTGGCAACGATAAGCTTAAGAGCAACTGGCTGCTGTGGTATATAGTAAAACCTTTTACCGGTATGGGACTGGCCATCGTTATCTACTTTGTGTTCAGGGCCGGACTCCTCAACTTCAATGATCCGACCAACATCAACTTGTATGGGATTGTCACACTGGCAGTGCTTGCCGGATTGTTTACCGACGATGCCACTTTAAAATTGAAAGAAGTATTTGAAGTCATCTTCAAACCCAAGGATGTACGGGTGGACAAGCTTGATGATTATCAGATTAAAATTACCGGCATCACACCCGAAAAACTGGTGAGTGAACAGACCAACAACATAATAATTTCCGGGGAAGGCCTGGACAAACAGAAACTGCAGCTGAAGATGAGCGACAAACTTATCACCGATGCCGTTATAAAAAGTAACTCCATATCATTCTCTTATAAAATCCCGGATGAGCTCAAAACAGCCAGAGAGTTCAAGCTGGTCATTATGGATGAAAAAGGGAAAGAATTGTATTCTAAAGTTTTGGGAATTTGACCAGTGAGATTTGCAAGTAAGCTACAAACTATAGACCGTATTGGAATTACCGCTACCTGGAAAAGCAGTACTACTGAGCAGAAAGTATTTTACCTATTAATTGCTGCAATCACAAAAAGAAGAGGGTGCCTGTAAAATGGCACCCTCTTCCCTTTTATTATATCTTCATCCATCACAAAAACGCCTCACAAAGCATCTCCGCCAAACCGTCAAAACCCTTTCCCCACATTCTTCCCCGCCGTGTCATCTCTTGAAAAAGAATACGGATACGCTGCTTCGCTTACGCCCCGCTGTTTGTTCGGGGTGGCGCCCAGGTTGAAGTTCAGGGTGCCGCCTTTTTGCAGTTCGGCATGACTGAGCCAGTTTTTGTCCCAGGCCTGGCCGTTGAATTGAACCGACTGGATGTACTTGTTGGCATCGCTGGAAGCGGGGGCGGTGATCACCAGCTTTTTGCCGTTGTCGAAGCTGACCGTCACTTTTTTGAAGAGCGGCGTGCCGATCACGTACTGGTCGGTGGCAGGGCATACCGGGTAGAATCCCAGCGCGGAGAATACATACCAGGCCGAGGTCTGGCCGTTGTCTTCGTCGCCGCAGTAGCCGTCGGGGGTGGCTTTGTACAGGCGGCTCATGGCCTCACGCACCCAGTACTGCGTTTTCCAGGGCTGGCTGGCGTAATTGTACAGGTAGATCATATGCTGGATCGGCTGGTTGCCGTGCGCGTACTGGCCCATGTTCATGATCTGCATCTCGCGGATCTCATGTATCACGCCGCGGTAGTAACTGTCGTCGAATACCGGCGGCATGTTGAACACGGAATCAAGCATGCCCACGAAAGCCTGGTTGCCACCCATCAGCTTCTTGAGCGATTCGATGTCATGAAATACACTCCAGGTATAATGCCAGCTGTTGCCTTCCGTAAAGGCATCGCCCCATTTGAACGGGTTGAACGGCGCCATGAACTTGCCATCCTTGTTTTTGCCGCGCATCAGCTTGGTCTCCGGATCAAATACGTTGCGGAAATTCTGCGAGCGTTTGGCATAGATGTCGATCTCTTCCTTGGGCTTACCCAGGGCCTTGCCCAACTGATAGATGGTGAAATCGTCATACGCATATTCCAGCGTACGGGCCGCATTTTCATTGATGCGCACATCGTACGGCACATAGCCCAGCTCGTTGTAATAAGACACGCCCTTGCGGCCCACAGCCGTCATCGGACCTTCGTTGTTAGCCCCATGCTTGAGCGCTTCATACAGCGTGTTGATATCGTACCCGCGCATACCCTTGATATAAGCATCCGCCACTACGGCCGCCGAATTATTTCCGATCATGATATCCGCAAAACCCGGACTCGACCACTCCGGCAGAAATCCGCCTTCCTTGTAATCGTTGATCAGGCCTTCCTGCATCTCCTTGTTGATCTTGGTATAAGCCAGGTTGAGGAAGGGGTACAGCGCGCGGAACGTATCCCAGAAGCCCGTGCCGCCAAACATATATCCGGGCAGCGTCTGGCCGTTGTACGGGCTCCAGTGCACCACTTTGCCGGACGCATCGATCTCGTATAAACGCTGCGGGAACTGCAGCGCGCGGTACAGGCACGAGTAAAAAGTTTTGATCTGGTCTTGCGTGCCGCCTTCCACCATCAGCTTGCTCAGCTGCTCGTTCCAGGCCGCCTTTGCTTTTTGTTTGGTGACATCAAAATTATCTTTGCCGATCTCTTTGGCGAGGTTGGTCTCCGCCTGCTCGGCACTGATGAACGACGAGGCGATCTTCAGGTGCACCTTCTCACCCTTCGCCGTCTTAAAACCGATCACCGCGCCGCTCCGGTTGGCCGTCATTTCCATGGAATCCTTCACCAGCTGGTTGTCGCGCAGGGTATAGGAAAGCGTGAATGGCTTATCGACATAGATCACGAAATAGTTCTTGAAATTGGTCAGCTTGCCCCGGGCGTATTTGGTAGAGTAGCCGATGATCTTGTTTTCAGCGGGAATGATCTTCACATAAGAACCTTTGTCGAGCGCATCCACCACCAGGAAAGAACTGTCCGATTGCGGATAGGTCAGCTGGAAATGCGCCGCTCTTTCCGTCACCGTGATCTCGGTGGTCACATCATGATCGGCGAGGTACACACTGTAATAGTAAGGTTTGGATATCTCTGCCTTGTGCGAGAACCAGCTGGCCCGGTCGTTGTCGGTGAATGCCAGTTTTTTGGTAACGGGCATGATGGCGAACTGACCGTAGTCGTTCATCCAGGGAGAAGGCTGGTGCGTTTGTTTAAAGCCGCGAATCTTGTCCGATGCATAAGTATAGGCCCATCCGTCGCCCATCGGGCCGGTCTGCGGGATCCAATAATTCATGCCCCAGGGAAGCGCGATCGCCGGGTAGGTATTGCCGTTCGACAAACTCGGCTTTGAATCGGAGCCCATCAGTGGGTTGACCCATTCTACCGGATCAGTGATCTTGTCGGTCATCTGCGCGGTCGCGCACAGGGAAAAGTATAGTGCGGCAATCAGTACAATCAGTTTTCTCATGATTTTTTGCATTGGTTTTTTAGGTGGTGCTCATCCACGAAAGATGATAATGCTGCCCAAAAATATCCTTATAATAAATGCGAGCAAAAAAGCCCTTTAATTCGCCGCTTTCGACAGGGAAAAAGGCTTGTCTTCAGGGGCAAGGCCCCGTGTCTTCATAGGAGCCGCACCCATGCTAAACTTTAGCAGTCCGCCCTGCGTAATATCTTTGTAAGTAAGGTAATGATGTGTATAAGGTGCTCCGTTCAGCCGGGCCGACTGTATATACACGTTGTCTTTGCTGTTGTTGTCTGCCTCGATCACGAACTTCTTCCCTTCTTCCGTGGTAATGGTCACCTTTTTAAACACCGGACTGCCGATCACGTACTGATCCGTACCTGGACAAACGCTGTAAAAGCCCATCGCGCTCAGCACGTACCACGAAGAGGTCTGGCCCTGGTCTTCATCGCCCGGGTAGCCATTCTCGGTGGCATTGTACAAACGCCTCATCACATCCCTTGCATGGAACTGCGCCTTCCACGGTTCACCGCCGTAATTGTACAGGTACACCATATGCTGGATCGGCTGGTTGCCATGCGCATACTGTCCCATTTCCGCCGCCACCATCTCCGTCATCTCGTGGATCATCCGCTTATACGTACCCACCTTCACCGTGTTTGGTTCGCTGAATACCGAATCGAGCTTTGCCACAAAGGCCTTGTCGCTACCCAGCAGGTTGATCAGTCCCTGTATATCATGGAACACGCTCCACTCCCAGTGCCATGCATTGCCTTCGGTGAACGGACCGCCCCATTCCGTAGGGTCGAAGTTGGGGCTCCACTGGCCGGTGAGTGCCCGGCCACGCATAAAGCGGGTGGATGGATCGTATACGTTGCGGTAATTGTACATCTGGCGGGCGAAGATATCTTTGTAGAAGTCTTTACCTGTAGCGGTTGCCAGCTGGTAGCCGCAGAAATCGTCGTACGCATATTCAAGTGTTTTGGCCGTAGCTTCCGGATAGTCGGGGTAAGGAACATACCCAAGCTCATAGTATTCCTTCCAGCCATGACGGCCGTTGGCCGGGCCCCAGGGGCCTTTATTGGTAGCTTCTTTCAGATAGGCTTTCAGCGCAGAATCCGGACTGAACGTATGGATCCCTTTTACCCAGGCATCGGCCAGCAGCGAGATGGCGTGGTTGCCGATCATGCTGCCTCTTTCGCCGGGAAAAGACCAGGAAGGCAGCCAGCCGCACTGCTGCTGCGCGGCGAGCAGCGCCTGCATATAACGGCCATGCATGGTCGGATACATCAGCGCATTCAGGGGAAACTGCCCCCGGAAAGTATCCCAGAAACCGGTGTCGGTAAACATATACCCGGTGTGAATGGTGTAGTCGTACGGACTGAAATAATACGGTTGGCCGTTTTGATCGATCTCGTAGAACATGCGCGAGAAAAGGCTTGCGCGGAAAAAGCAGGAATAAAACGTGGCTTTGTCTTCTTCCGAATCACCTTCCACCAATATCCTCGACAGGTGGCTGTTCCAGACCTTCGCAGCAGCGGCTTTGGTATCTTCCAGCTTCTTGTAACTGCCCAGCTCACGGTTCAGGGTAACCGAAGCCTGCCCGGGACTGATATACGAGGAAGCGGCTTTTGCCTGCACCGTTTCGCCATCTTTGAACTGAAGATACACGCCTGCACCGGCTCCTTCCGTCTCTGCCTGTGCAGCCTGCGTGGTGTTTGTTTTGTTCTCCCAGGTGCCGTATGCCACAAAGGGTTTGTCGAACCTGATCTCCAGATAGCTTTTCAACGGCTTGCCGCCGCCCCGGCCGTTGCTCACGTAGCCGGTGATCTTTTGCTCTTTCGGAAAGATCTTTAGTCCGCTCATGCCCGTGTATCCGTCGAGCACCAGGTAGCTGGCGGCTTTTTTCGGGAAAGTAAAGCGGAGGTGAGCGCCGCGCTCGGTGGGCGCTATCTCGGTGGTGATGCCGTTGTCGAAGCGGACCCGGTAATAGTTCGGCTTGCCCGTTTCGTTGGCATGACCGAATGCGGCCGCCCGGTCGTTCTCGTTCACGACGAGCTTGCCGGTCATGGGCATCAGCGAATACACGCAGTAATCGTTGGTCCAGGAGCTGCACTGGTGCGCCTGCTGAAAACCGCGTATGGTAGTGAGGAAATACTGATACTTCCAGCCGTCGCCGTTCTTACCGGTCTGCGGCGTCCAGGTATGCATGCCGAAAGGCAGCGCTGTAGTAGGATAAGTGTTGCCGCGGGTAAGTTCGAATTTCGAGTTGGTGCCTTGAAGGGTGTTTACATAACGCACCAGGTTGGTGGTGTCGGCAGCAATAAGGGCGCAGCCGATCAGCTGCAGCACAAGACAAGCGTATAGATTCTTTTTCATAGACAGTATATGCAATTGTTTTTTCAGCGAAACTCTTCTTCCGTATCCGTCAACCCACTCTGAAAGCCGTGAAATAGTAATTGTTGGCAGCGCCGATCAGCGTCAGGTTCAGGTAGAACGATTCGGTAAAATCCAGGAAAGCCTTGAACTCATGGGTGGGTACGGCGAACTCGTCAAAGAAAATGATGTCTCCCTTTTTCAGGTACGGGGCCAGACAGGACAGTGCATACAAGGTGGCGGAATAGAGATCCGCATCCAGCATTACAATGTTTTGCCTGGCCGGATCGAATTCTTTTATAAACCCGGGAACGGTCTGCTGGAACAGTCCCTGGTAAAATCTTCCCCGGGCATCCGTGATCACCGGTACCTGGTTGTTGTTGTCAAAAGCCCCTTTTTTAAAACCACCCCAGTCTTCCGGCAGCCCGGTAAATGTGTCGAAGCCATAGAAGCGGCTCTGCGGATGGCTGTTCTGCGCCATGAACCAGCGGAACGACTGTCCCGTAGCGACGCCGAACTCCATGTAGTTGACAGGTATGTCTGCAAGCTTCTCCTGTTCGATGATCCATTTATACAGGTTGTACCTCTTTTGATAATCCCATTTTGAAGGAAAATCATTGTAAGCGATCTTTTTATTTTTGGCTGCCCAGGCAGAAAATTTCGTGAGATAGTAAAGATTTAAAAAAATGCCGGAAAACAGATTGAAGATGAGGTGCAGCTTCAAAAAAGTGAAGAGTATTTTGACGTATCTGATGAAGAACAGTTTCATTGATCTAGATCTTTTCCGGTGTTTATCCTGATCGCCGGTCTCTCATTTTATCTTACTGCTGTAAACACGGCTGCCCAAAATTTCGCGCAATCTAAAACAAAAACGGCTGAACCTGCACCTATCCCCGATTTTACTGTTTGATCTGTGTCGGGTGCGGTCATCATCATTCCCCCAAAACAGAAGGCGGCCGGAAGCCGGCATTACCCGTCCTCCGCTGCCTGTTTATGCGATCACCGTTTCCCTGTTGCGCCGATCGTCTGCAGCCAGTTGGCGACCAGCACGGGCCATTCCTGGATGCCGGTGCCTTTTGCCCGCAGGCCGTATCCATGCCCGCCTTTGGCGTAGAGATGCATCTCGGCCGGCACCCTGGCTTTCTTCAGCGCAAGAAAGTAAGCCACGCTGTTTTCGACGCGCACCGGGTCGTCCTCCGTCTGTACCAGCATGGTCGGCGAAGTAGTGCTGTCGATGTGGAGCTCGGGCGAAACCTTGTCGCCCTCTTCTTTTACGGCCAGGTAAGCGGGATAAACCAGCAGCACGAAATTGGGCCGGCAGCTTGTGCGGTCGGCCTCATCTTCAACAGGATAGGTTCGCTTGTCGTAATTGGTGCTCAGCACGGCCGACAAATGCCCCCCGGCGGAAAAACCCATGATGCCGATCTTTCCGGTGTCGATGCCCCACTTGCGGGCGTTGCTGCGTACGAGCCCCAGGGCCCGTTGCGCATCCTGCAGCGGCGCCTGGTAGCGCGGCACACCCTGCCGTGCCGGCACACGGTATTTCAGCAGAATGGCAGTAACGCCGATCGTATTCAGCCACTCGCATACTTCGGTACCTTCCAGGTCCAAGGCCAGGATGGAATAGCCGCCGCCCGGGCATACCACCATGGCGGCGCCGGTGTTCTTGTTCCCGGGAGGAGAATAGACCGTAATGGTGGGATTGCCGACGTTGCCCAGCCGGATGGCAGGGCGGCCGTCTATCAGCGCATCGGTGGGTTTTGTCTGGTCTTTTTCAACCCAGGTAGTGCCATTGTCACCAGGCGCGCCATGCGCCCACAAAGCGATCGGAGCGGAAACAGTGCCTGACTGGGAGAAAAGAAGAAGAGGTGCGAGCAGTGCGGCGAGCGCCGTAGCAAAAACAGGTTTCATATGATGCAGCTTATGGGAATTAAACTGCAAAATAAGGTATCAGCAGAAGATGGAAGACGGTAATAAAAAGTGGTCGACGCTCAGGTAACCGGATGCGGTTTATCTGCCTTATTCCTGCGCCACCGGTTCCGGCTGCCGCGCGAAATAGAGTGTGTCCATCCTTTTGCGGTTGGCCATGATCTGTTTGTCGAGATGGGTGAGCCGCCAGTGGCTGCCGTCGGTTGCGTTCACCGGTGCAAACCGGGCGATATCGCCATCGGCCCGGATCTCGAATTTTGTGATGAGCAGGGTAACAAGCCTGATAACAGGCGTCAGCAGTTTCAGGAGCCGGTTCTGTATGGAGATCTGCAAGAACACGATCACGTTCACTTCATCATCGGTTACAGGTACCAGAAAGCTCGTTACAATGAACGACACCGGACGCTTTACGGTACCACTGGGGTCGGTCCAGTAGTTCGAATACGATCCATACAGCGGGTTGAATTTAAAGACCCAGTCGTTGTGGTAGAGATCATTCTTTTGAATGCCAAAGAACCGGTGCAGGTAAAGCGGAAGTCCGCGGTACCGGCACGACATAAACCCGAATGTTTTATCGTCGTGGATGTCGACCGAGAAATCGACCGAATCGAGCGCATGCCTCGAAGGCCCGATGAAAGTATGTACCTGGAAGGCATGTTCCACTTCGCTGAAATTGTCGAGCACCACTGGCAGCGGGGCTTTGAAAGGCTCAGAGAAACCGCCTATCAGTTCATACCCCGGCACGGTGAAAACGGGAAAGATTTCTTCCTGAACATCTCCATTGGCGATCCAGATAAAGCCGTACCTGTCCCAGGTCTTCAGCAGGCGCAGCTTGCAGCTTCTTTTGGCCACCGACGGACAGGTCGCGTTGCCGTTCGAGTTGATGCGCCATGCATGGTAGGCGCACACCAGCTCGCCTTCCCCATTGCGCTTACCCTGCGACAACTGCGCGCCGCGGTGCGGACAGGCATCGGGCAGCGCCACGGGCCGGCCTTCCTTGTCGCGGTACAGCACATATTTTTTGTTCATCAGCGTGACCTGCCGGGGACGGTCTTTCAACTTCGCAGATGCAAGCACCGGATGCGGAAAACGCAAAACGTCAGGCTCGGAAGAAATGGATTGTTTCACAAAGAAAGATTTTTGATGGGTGAGATGAAGTAGGTCGTCAATTGTTGAGTGTTGTCCGGAGCGGCAGGCTGCCTCAAACGTGGCATCTCATTACACACCCGCATGCACCATCCTCACATGCCCCAGCGTGCGGCCCAGCAGGCGGCCGCGGGTGGTTTGCAGATACAGGGCTTCGAGGTCTTCCGGGCTGTGATCGGAACGCAGGGTGAGATGACAGCCTTCAATGAAAGACCTGGTTTCAGGAGCATCAAGGCCGAAGAGGAACGGCTCTTTGATGCGCTTCAGCCAGGCCGCCAGCTGCCGGCCCCCGTACGTATTGTGATCGCCTGCTACAAAGCTGCGCAGCGCATAATCGAACAGGATGGAACTGCCGGGTGCGCAGATACCTACATAGTTCAGCACCTGTTCCACCACCGGCTGCGGCAGGTAATAGGAAACGCCTTCCCACAGGAACAGGGTCTTCAGCCGGGGCGAGAATCCGTTTCTTTCCAGTGCTTCATTGAACAGCTTCCTGTTGAAATCGAGCGGGATAAAAGTGATGCCGGTGGGCGCCGGCTTTCCCATGCGGGTCAGCCGTTGCTTTTTGAAGCGCTGCGTGCCGGGGAAATCCACTTCATACACCCGGATGCCTGCGAGCTGCTCCCCAAAACGGAAAGCGCGTGTGTCGTACCCGGCGCCCAGCAACACTACCTGCTGCACACCTGCTTTTATTTCCTTCAGCAGCGTCTGGTCAAAATGCCTGGTACGGGCGATCATGAAGCAATAACTTCCCGGGGCGCGCAGCTGCACAAAGGCTTTCATCAGCCGGTGCGGCATCAGGCGGATCAGCAGATCGTAGGAATCGCTCAGGAAATTGCGGGCAAGGTAATCGGCTCCCTTCACGGCAGGATCTTTCTCCTGCACAGCGATCGCCCGGAGTGCCGACACGGTCTGTGCCGACTGGATGGCGAGTTGATACTTTTTATTCACGGCAGTGTTTTTACAATCCGTTTACGGTTCTGAAAGCAAGCAGTACGCCTCCTTTCGACTTCACCCCTTTTGAATCGTTGTAGCTGATCTGCGTATGCACGAAGGCGGTCTGCGCAGTCCACATGATCCGGTTGATGGTGAGGCGGGCGGAGAAATTTTTGCTGTCGAGCGGCTTCAGAAAATTGCCTTCTATGCGGGCGATGAATATGGACGAAAGCTGGTATTTCAAAAAGGAGTCGAACGAAAGATTTACGCGCTGCTCCCAGTCGAACACCACGCGGTGAAAGATGCCGCTCTGGATGCATTTTCCAAAAAGCACGTAGGCCAGCTGGTTGAAGCAGATATTGAATTCCACGGCGTTGAAATGGCCGGTGTCGTCGATATAACAGCTTTCGGGAATGGAGAACCTTCCTTCGATCGTAACCAGCGGCGGGTTGCCGCCGGCCGGCGCTTCGCTCACGCCGGCATCATAGTAATCGAGGATGCGGGCGGATTTCAGGTACTTGGCATTTTCACGGTACGGCACGAGTATCCGGTTGATGAAAGCATCGGAGATCTCCATCGGCATGGCGATGCGCAAACCGGTGTTCAGATCGGGGTACAAACTTTTGACGGCGAGTTCCATAGTTAGGAATTTAAAATATTAGATGGATAAGGCTTCTGCCATCGCTTCCTGCGGGGCAAACAGGGGATAGGCATCTTTCATGGTGATGCGGTACATCATGGTTTCTTCTTCCTTCGTAACCGCTTCATGAATATTGTCGGTAGGCGTTTTTTTGCGGCCGGAGCTGTGCTGGAGAAAACGGTTGTCCCAGATGATCAGGTCGCCCATCACCCAGTCTACTTCTTTCACGAATGCAGGGGATTCGGCAAAATCGAAGATGGCTTCCAGGATGTTGTGCGACTGTTCGCGGTCTTTGTTGGTGATGCCGATGGTAAACCCCCTGGTGCCGTAGATGATCTTTTCGCCGGTAACAGGATGGTTGATGATGGCGGGATGTTGAACCGGTGGCTGATAATAATCGATGAGCTCAAGCATTTCAGCGATGTCGATGCCGGCATCTTCGGGACGGATCTTGTAGCGGTAGCGGCCGGAGTGAATAAAGTTTTCGTTTTCGATCTCGTTCAACAGGTCAGTGGGCAGGGCTTTGTACACGGCGCTCATGTCGATGAAACGGGTGGTGCGGCGCGACACCTGCGGAAGCACTTTGGGCATCAGCATGGTGATCACTTTCGGATGCTGCTCGAACGCCGTATCTGAATGCCAGTAGCCGCCGGTGCGCGCAACGCCCAGCTGCCTGCCGTCCGCTTTCTTTACATTGGAAGACACAAAGATCAGCGGGTACTCCGGGTGGTTGTAGTGACTCTGCAGGTAAGGCTCGGGGAATCCGAATTTCTGCGCGAAATCGCAGTACTGCTGCTCTGATACCGACTGATTCTTGATCACAATGATGCGGTTCCTGTACAGTTCTGCCTGAAGATCTTTGAGCGTTGCCTCAGACATGTTGTTTACATCGATGCCGTAGATGTTTGCGCCGATGTCGATTTTTTCTGTTCTCATAACGTGGAAATTATTTGGGATTGAATGATGACTTGAAATGCAGGCGGGTATTGACGCAGACCAAAGAAGGGAAAAGGTGGTCCGGTCCGTTATTTGTCGTTCAGATGGCCTGCAGGGCTACAAAATGGGTGGACAATTTTTCTGCGATAAGCTCGAGGCAGTTGCCTACTGTCAACATCCTTCTGATAGAGTCGTTGTCGATCTCGATGTTGAACCTGTTCTCGATATCGATCACGATGTTCACGATGTCGAGCGACTCGATGCCGAGGTCATCGGTCATGCTGGTGCGCTCGCTGAGTGTTGCCAGCGCTCCTTCTGCAGAAGACGGAACATGATCCGCCAGGATACTTTTAAATTCCCTGAATACATTGATTCTTTCCATGGTTGTAAATTTTTAAAGTGATTTTGATTAAGATGTATATTTTGATAAAACAAGACAAGCGTTCACATCGCCGAAACCGAAATTGGCTTTGATGATATTGCGGATCTCCGCTTTCCGGCTGCTGGCAGGAATGCAGGCGGCGTCGATGGTTTCAGCGATCTCCGGATGAAGGTCAGCGCAGTTGAGGCTGGGGTGAATGAACTGGTGATGCAGCTGCAGCACGGCCGCCACACATTCGATGGAACCGGCGGCGCTCAGGCAATGGCCGATCATCGACTTCAGCGAATTGATCTGCGGAAAGTGGCCGCCGCTGCGGTTGAGTGCGGTGGCCCAGTTGCCTACTTCGATCTTGTCGGCAATGGTGGCTGTTAGGTGGCCGCAAACCAGATCGATTTCTTCCGGGTCGGTATCCGAGGTTTCCAGGGCCTTTTTGATACACCGGATCACGCCTTCCCTGTTAGGGGCCGTCATGGAACCGCCGTTGCGCTGCGCTCCTGAGTTCACCGATCCCCCTTTGATCTCGCAATATATTTTGGCGCCTCTGTCGAGCGCAGTCTCCAGGTTTTCGAGTATCAGCACGGCCGCTCCCGAGCCGGGAACAAATCCGCCGGCGGTGCTGCTGAACGGCCGCGATGCCTGGGCCGGCTGGTCGTTGAACTTGCGGGGCAGCAGCCGCATGTGATCGAAGTTGGCCCAAATGTATACGCTGGGTGCTTCACAGCTGCCGGCCACCATTCTCCGGGCATGGCCCAGCTTTATCTTTTCGTAGGCTACCAGCAACGATTCGGTACCGGTGGCGCAGGCGGCACTGTTGGTGATGGAATGGTTGCCGATGCCGAGCATACCCGACACATAGGCGCTCACGCCACTTGTCATCAGCTGCTCTATGTTCCTGAGCCCGAGTTTCCTGAGGTCGGCGCCGTCTACCAGGCGCGTCACTTCCTTTATCTGCTGTACATCGCACACCGAGCAGCCGATCACACAACCTGTTTCCCAGTCCACCTCTTCATTGATGCCGAGTCCTGCGTCTAACCATGCCTGTAAAACAGCGGTGCAGGTGTATTTTATGGGCAGACTGTTTAGATATTTGTAAGTATTGGCAGGCAGGTAAGATTGTACCAGCGCATCGTCGAAATCGGGGATACCGCCTACCTGGCAGGCCAGTCCGGCTTCTTCGAGGTGTTTATGGTGCCGGATGCCCGACCTCCCCTCTTCGAGCGCGGTGATAAAATGTGGCACATCGGGTGCATTGGGAGCCAATACGCCCAGGCCTGTAACAACAACCCTGTTCATACAATATGTTTATGAGATGAGCAATCGACGGGGAGGAGTGAGTGGATCTAGTTCTTGCCGGCGATGAAACCGGTGATGGAACCCTGCGCCATCACGCAGTCATCACTGTTCAGCAGCTTCACTTTACACATCAGTTTGCCATGCCTGAACACGGTTTTTTCTGCTTTTACAAACACGTGTTCGCCCGGTAAAACTTTTTTGGAGAACCTGACGTCAACGGCAGTCAGTACAGGTACGCAGTGATCGATGATCTTGTTCGCATCTTCGTTCTGTATCAGCAGGTATAGCCCAAATGCAACCAGTCCGATCTGGGCCATCACTTCGATCAGGATGACGCCCGGGGTGAGCGGGCAGTCGGGGAAATGTCCCTGGTAAAATCCGTGATCGTGCCGGAAAAAATATTGTCCTTCAATCCTGTCTTCATCGATATACGTGATCCGGTCGATAAACCTGAACGGCTCCTGGTGCGGAACCAGCTGGATGATGTCGTCGATGGTATAGCGGTCAGATCTCATGGAGCGCGGATTGAATGGATGAATAATTAAAGGGCTCCGGCAACAGCAGCCTGTTTTTAACCGGCAGCCCTGTACAGAATATAGTCGCGGATTAGGTTTGCAGGGAAACGTGGCGGGGATTATATTGCCTACTTCATGCTGTACTTATACAGCGCATAGCTATTCCTGTTAGGCAGCGATACTTTTAATTTTCCTTCGGTATCCGTACTGATGGTTTGGCTGGATGCATTTCCTAGCAAAGGTTTGAGGACTACCTTCCTGTTACTGCCGAGCCAGGTGGCGATATTGGCCGAGCTCCTGTTGTTGTTTTCGCGGATGAGAAGCAGGTAGCCTTTGTTGCCCCGGATCGACTGGAAGCCGGTCCAGGAAGTGCCGGAAGGTTCTTCGCCGATGGGAAAGATCTTTCCCTGGTGCAGGTCTGATTGCAGCGCGCGGTATTTCTGAATCACGGGCGCAATGGTGAAAGCTTTTTCGGGCAGGCCGGTGGCTTCCATCCAGGCAAGCGGTTGCGCCATCATGGTGAGCGCGAACCCGTATTCAAAACTCACTTTGGAAGGGGCCAGCGAATCGTTTGCAGGATATTTATCCGCATTGCGGAAATTATTCAGGAACTCGATCTGCAGGTTTTGCGCAGGTACATAACGGGAAAGCATCCAGAGATTGCGGAGCGTCCAGTGCGGGTAATAGTTGCCCCAGTCGGTGTACCGGTTCTCCAGAAAAATATTTCCATACTGGTTGAAGTAATGATAACCATACCGCTTGCCCGCAGTTACATCGAGGTTGAAAACGGCCTGGTTGGCGGTCACTTTCATCACCGTGTCGAACATCTTTCTCAGGTTGATCTCGCCGCGTTTATCGTTCACCTGTACGCCGTCGATCTTGAACGTTCTGATGCCATACTGCCGGTATAACCTGATCAGCGCCTCGGCGTCCTGCTCCCAGTGCAGGTAGCTGCTGTCTTTGCTGGGATTGAACCAGAGACAGACTTCTATTCCGAGCTTCTTGCCCAGCTCTACAACAGGCTTCAGTCCGTTCGGAAACTTTTCAATGCTTGGCTTCCAGTAATCCGGATTCTGCCAGATGTTGGTCAGCGTGCCGCCGGCAAAAGCAGAATTGGCCGATCTGCCCGTCTGCCATCCGTCGTCGATCTGGAAATGGGTGATGCCCAGCTTTTTGGCAGCCTCCAGCTCTTTGAGGGTAAAGGCTTCACCAATGTGCTTGTCCTGGCTTCGGTCGCCCCAGGTGTTCATCAGGATCATATCATCCCGGCCCGGCAGGTGTGTGCGCACCAATTGCTGGTAGCTGCGCAGCGCCGTCAGTTGTCCCAGCTCACCGCCGCTGGTTACACCAGTCACTACGCCGTAGCAATGGGTCCACTGCACCGGATCCAGCTCTTCCGGCACCACACCGATGCCGGCAGCGGCAATCTTGCCGATACTCACGCCGAAATCAAAGCCGGGATAAGAAAGCTGTACAGAGGAAGAAGGCGCTTCTTTGAGAATAAAAAGTCCGTGATCGCTCAGTAGTTCGTTGGCAAAAAGGATGTTGCCCATGAGCCGGCTCTCGCTGCGATACAGCAACTGCGTATACTCCTGCACGAGGTTGTTGTTACGGTCGGTGATGTCATAGAACTGCACGGCCTTCGCACGCCAGTGCTTTCCGCCGACAGCCAGCTGTTCTATCTGCGTCACCACCGATTTACCCTCTGCTTCCGCGGCCGCATTCTCGATGTTGCGCAGGTCACCAGCGTTGACGGATGCCACAGACCAGCGCGCCTTCACCGTACCCCGCAGGTAATAATCGCATGCGATCGCGGGGCAGCCCGGGTAAATGCGGAACACCCTTTTTACATCCAGCGTACCAAGTGCAACGGTCACCGTTGCTTCGAGATAAGCCGGAGACACGGGCGTAGCGGCCATTTCATGCACTTCCAGCTTTCCGCCTGTTGCCGTACCCGTACCCGGAAACACCGCATCAGGCTGCAGCGGGTTGAGTGAAAAAGTATAATGGGTAGCCTTATCCGTCAGCGCAAGCGTCTTCAGATCACCGCCATTCCAGCTAAACCGCCGCGCCATCACGCTGTTCTCCAGCGTAAGCACTGTATCGGACAGAGAGGCCTTACACTCGGCGGGCTCTTGAGCAGTAACATTCAACAACAAGAATAAACAACAGATCGAGAGGATGAGTTTCGATGGGCACATGAGACTAAAAATAGCGAAGATTGATTTATTTGTCCGAACCTTCTCCATCCCACCTACCACCGCTCCGCCATGAACTTCCACCCCGGCTCTACTTTCTGCATTTCGATCTCGTCGTTGCGCACGGTAAGGCCGCATGAAATATAGTTCTGGTGCAGCTTCGAGAGGGCTTCGCGGTCGAGCTCTACGCCCAGGCCGGGGCCTGAAGGCACTTCTACCGAGCCTTCTTCAAAGCGGAGGCGGCCGCCGAGAATTACCTCATCGGATTGCCAGGGATAATGTGTGTCGAGGGCATGATGAAATTGCGGAAGGGCGGCACCCAGGTGCACCATGGCGGCGAGGGAGATACCCAGATGGCTATTGGAATGCATCGACAGTTGGCGGCCAAAAGTTTCGCAGATGCCGGCGAGTTTGATGGAGGCGCGGAGTCCGCCCCAGAAATGATGGTCGCTTAAAATGATGTCTTCCGATTCGAGGAGGATGCTGGAAGGAATGTCCTCGAACGAGGTGGTGCACATGTTGGTGGCCAGCGGCACTTTCAGCAACTTCCTTACATGTGCCATGTTCTGCTGGCCCCGTGTAGGGTCTTCGAGGTATTCCAGCACCGGCTCCAGCATCTTGCCGTAATGCACGGCCGTCTCCGGTTTCCAGATGGCGTTGGGATCGAGGCGCAGCGGCATACCGGCACCGAAAGCTTCCCGCAGGGCGATCATGGCATCCACTTCCTGCTGCGGCTCAAACACACCGCCTTTCAGCTTGATGGACTGAAACCCGAATTCCCTGCACATGGCCTTTGCCTGTACAACGATCTCATCCGGGGTCAAGCTGCTCGCCTGGCGGGCTGCCGCCCAGCCCGTGGCAGCCGGATCGGTACCAAAGCCCAGCTCACCGCCGGCGCCTTCGTATTTGTAAAAAAGATAGGCGGCAAACGGAACCCGGTCGCGCATCTTACCGCCCAGCAGGTCCACCACCGGCCGGCCGGCCACCTTGCCGATGATGTCCATACAGGCCACTTCCACCGCGCTGAAAATGTGTACCAGCCTGCGCTGATCCCAGGGTGCCAGGCCGCGGCTCGATGGCTGCTCTTTGCCAAAACTTTGCTCCAGCACCTGCCTGATCCCGTTCAGCTGAAAAGGATCTTTCCCCAGCAGCAACGGAACCGCTGAGCGCAGTGCCTCGTCGATGGCGGCGTTGCCCGGTATCTCGCTGATGCCCGATATGTTATCGTGCGTCACCAGTTCCAGCACCGTGCGCAGCGCATACGGCGCATGCAGGCCTGCCGCGTTCAACAGGGGCGGATCAACAATTGCGATCGGCGTGATGTGCACTTCTTTGATGCGCAGTCCGGTCGCCTGGTCGGGGAGGTCTGTCATAGAAACTATTTCTGCAAGAACACCTGTTCTTACCCGTTAGATAATTGTTCGAACAGCACGGCCAGCGCACTGTGGTCGAGCTCGCCTTTACCCTGTGCGATGAGGGCATCCATATGCGAGGCTACCAGCGCCGTACCATAGAGCGGCACCGAGTAATCTTTGCCGCTCTGCAGCGCGATGTTCATGTCTTTCCGGTGGAGCTTCACCTTGAAGCCGGGTTTGAAATTCTGGTCGATGATCCTTTTGCCATGCAGGTCGAGGATGCGGCTTTGCGCAAAACCGCCAAGCAGCACTTCACGCATCTTTTCGAGGTTCACGCCTGCTTTTTTGGCCAGCGTGAACGCTTCGGCCACGGCTGCGATCGTCATGCCTACGATCATCTGGTTGCAGGCCTTGGTCGTTTGCCCGGCGCCCGGTTCACCGATGAGGACGATGTTCTTGCCCATGCATTGAAACACCGGCAGCGCGCGTCCAAACGCCGCTTCAGTGCCTCCCGCCATGATCGACAGCGAGGCCGCTTCCGCTCCTACCTGTCCGCCGGATACCGGTGCATCCAGCGCTTCCACGCCTTTTTCCTGCATCGCCTGGTAAATGCTTTTTGCGGTGCCGGGTGCAATGGTCGACATATCGATGAAAAGCGCGCCTGATTTGATACCCTCCAGCACGCCCCCTTTTCCAAACACCACTTCCTGCACATCCGGTGAATCGGGCAGCATGGTAATCACGATGTCTGCATTGGCCGCCACCTCACTGTTGGTACCGTATGATTTTGCACCGGCTTCCACCAGTTCGGGTGTGGCCTTATTCTTCTCCAGGACTAAAACGCCATAACCAGCCGTCAGCAGGTGTTTGGCCATTGGCTTGCCCATGATCCCCAGCCCGATGAATCCTATTTTTTCCATGTTGAAAATTTATCCAAATGTCATCAATAATCCGTTACCGCTTCCCAGCTTCTAGCTTTCGCTTGAAACCGCCTGCAGCAGGGCCTTTATGTATCCATACGCAAACGAGAAAGCCTGGTTGCTGCTCTCCGGATCGGGATGATGCGGCACATGATCGGGCATCACCGAATACGGATATCCCACATCGCGCAAAGCCCTGATCACCTGGTAAAAATCCATGTCGCCGTTGTCGGGATATACTTCCTGAAAATAATCGAATCCACCTTTGATATTGCGCAGGTGGATGTTGAAGATCTGGTTGCGTTCACCCACCCATTTGATGATGGGAAGGATCTCCGTACGGGGATTTTTCAGCCCCTCGGCAGTTGAACCGAGGCACAGGTTGAAGCCATGATAGGGGCTTTTGTAAAGCTGTGCAAAACGCTTTATGCCGGCAAACACATCAGGACTGTTCCACCTGGTGATGCCCCGGTATCCAACATGCGTGGGAGGGTCGGCGATGTGATTCGCCAAACGGACTTTATATTCTTCGGCCACCGGCAGCAGCCTGTCGAGCAGGTAGGTGATCCGTTCGTACATCATATCGATGGTGACGACGCCGGCAACGGTATTGGGTTCACTCCTTTTCACGGCTTCTTTATAATCCCAGGTGGTATAGGAGGCGTTGCCCCGCTTGGGATCGAGCGTCATGCCCGTGCGCAGGATGGGCAGGATGATGGTGTTGTAATTCAGGCTGTGCACACCGGTTTTGGCCGCTACCTGTATCATCTGCTGCATCATCTCGATCTCGCGGTCGCGCTCCGGATTTTTAGCCAGCATCACATTCGGGAAGGCCACCTTGTCGATGCCGTCCGAGGTCAGGGGAAGATGATACGCATCGAGCGAGATGCCATATTTCTCGCAGGCATCCCGCTTGGCCATCGAATCGTCCAGGTCCCAGCCCTTGCCCGGAATGAACTTGGGCGCTCCTCCATCGAGGTTGTACACGCCGTGCCTCGCCTTGAATTCAAGGTTCTCTTTGGTAGTGCCGCCCGACTGGCAGCCCACTTTCATGATCAGCTTTTTCTTTTGCTGCGGAGGCGGCGTCTTCTCCGTTTTGTCGCGGCCGAAGGCCAGGCCTCCGACGGTGCTCAGCAGGGCGGCGCCCAGTGAGCCGGCGGTGATCGATTTTACAAAACTTCTTCGCTTGAGGTTTCCATGGCCTGTGTGCTCATCGTTATGGGTGTTCATGTGTAAAGGTTGAAAGTGATAGATTTTATTTTCGCATATCGTTCAGCGTACCATCATCATAGCAGGGGAAAGATCTTCGCGGCGATCAGGATAAAGATGAGTCCGGCTACGCCCATGATCACATTCAGCGGCGCAAAGGTTTTCAGGGCCTCTTTTTCTGTCAGGTTGCTCATCTTGCATACGATCCAGAAACCGGCGTCGTTCATCCACGGCACCAGCTTCGAGCCGCACCCGATGGCAAGGCCCAGGTAGAGATGATGGTAGGGAAGATGGCCCGTATTAGCCAGTCCGGCCAGGATGCCGGAAGTGGTGATCAGCGCTACCGTGGCCGACCCCTGCGCCGTGCGGATCACCGCCGCGATCAGGAATGCCAGCGGTATCAGCGCCATCTGGTAGTCTTTGGTGAGGTCGGCAATGCGGGTGCTGATGCCCGTCTGCTGCAGCATGCCGCCGAAAGCGCCGCCGGCTGAAGTGATCAGCAGGATGCTGCCGCCGCTCAGCAGCGCGGCTCCCACAAAATTGCTCAGGTTCTGTTTCCTGTTCTTGTTCTGCACCGCCAGCAGGATGAGCGCTACCAATCCGCCGATCACAAGGGCGATGTTTCTTTCCCCCACAAAATGAATCAGCTTGCCCAGCGCCGAGGGAGACCCTTTGGAGGATGAGATGTTCAGAAACGTATCGGCGCAGATAAAGAGCAGCGGCAGCAGAACGGGAAGCACCGACAGCCAGAGCGGTGGCAGGTCGGAATCGGGTTTGGCTGCATTGAGCCGGATGTCTTCCAGGCTGGCGTCCAGCGAATCGCGCACGGGGATGGTCCATTTTTTATTGGCCCACACCGCGAATATATAGCCCGTGGCGCTGGTGAGGATACCGAGGATGCAGCCGGCCACCATCATCATGCCGATGGGGATCTGCATGGCGCCCACCAGGATGAGCGGACCCGGCGCGGGCGGCACCAGCGAGTTGGCCATCACGGCTCCCGCCAGGATAGACAGCACCAGTAACAGATAGTTCTTACCGATGCGCATCGACATTACTTTGGCCAGCGGCATCATCAGGAAAATGACCGTATCGAAAAAGACGGGGATGCCGATAAAAAAGCTGCTGGCAAGAAAGGCGACGGGCGCTTTTTTGATACCCGTGGCTTTCAGCAGGGACCGGATGATCTTTTCCGCCGCGCCGCTTTCGAGCAGGCACTTGCCGATGACGGCCGCCATGGCGATCAGGATGCCCAGCTTGCCGGCCGTACTCCCGAACTCCAGCGACACACGCTCGCCGATCGAGGCTTTCGCCGCTTTGGCGGCGGCGGCCGGGGCGGCGCCTTTCTGCAGGGCAAACTGTTCCAGTGCGGAACCCGGCGTAAGCCAGGCCACTACGAAAGCACCGAGAAGAAGGGCAAGGAAGGGATGCAGCTTCAGTCCGATGATGCCGCCCACCACGATGCAGATGCCGATCAATAAAATGAACAGGGGATCACTGAAAAATCCGGGCATATAAAAGTATTAGTTGGTATTTTGTCTGTTGATACGCAGTTTCTCCATCATGTTGCGGGCGCCGTCCGCCACAAATGTGGCGTCGGCCCCACAGGCGATCACCCTGATCCCTGCATCATAATATCTTTTGTACTCATCGGGGTTGAACAGCAGGATGCCGGTGGCCTTTCCTGCCTTGTTCGCCGCATCCACCGTGGCTTTCATGGCATCAATGAACAACGGATGATCGAACTGCCCGAAAATGCCGAGCGACATGGTAAGGTCGGCCGGACCGATGAACAGCACGTCGATGCCGTCCGTTCCCGCGATCTCGTCGAGGTGGTCGAGCGACGAGGGAGTTTCTATCTGCGCGATGCCGACGATATTGTCCCTGGCCTGTTCGGCGTAGGCGGTAAAGTTTTTTCCAAACCCGGTG
The DNA here is from genome assembly GCA_965200945.1 of Chitinophagaceae bacterium. Taxonomy (GTDB): domain Bacteria; phylum Bacteroidota; class Bacteroidia; order Chitinophagales; family Chitinophagaceae; genus JADCRZ01. The sequence goes on along the minus strand of OZ241749.1, from coordinate 4,231,650 downwards.
GCCCGCACCATCTTGGCCACCCCGCGGTGACCATGCGGCGGATAGAACAGCCCGTGCGCAACGGCTTCCGCTTCCGCCCGGTTGCTCACATGCGGGCACATGATGCCTTCCGCGCCCATATCCAGCACCCGGTGAATGCGTTCGCGTTCGGAGCTTTCCACCCGTACCAGTGCGGCAGCCGGCGTATGTTCGAGCGCCTGCAGCTGAAAGAGCACATCTTTTTCCTCGCCCGCGCCATGCTCCAGGTCGATGAGTACCCAGTCGAAACCCGCCAGTCCTACCATCTCCGCCGTGAGCGGGCTTCCCAGGTTCAGCCAGCAGCCCAGCACCGCCTCGCCCCGTTTGATCTTTCGTTTTAAATCTTTCATCTGTTGTTATGTTTATTTTCGGTTATGCTTCATTGCTACCGGGCTTTCCGCAGGTGCGGCTTGAACCCACCCCTTACCCCTCCTGCTCCTACTTCACATCCCACCACACCCTTGTATCCATGATATCAGGCCCCTGGCGGGTGATGGATTTCTGGACGTTGTCGTGGTTTACGTTGAGCTCGGCATCCGGGTAGGTCAGGCGCCGGATGAACGGTTCGGTCTTCAGGTCTTTGCCGGGAAAAAGGTTGGGGGTAAGCGCCGGAAAGCCGCTGCGACGGAAATTAGCGAAAGCTTCCGGTCCGTTCAAAAATGAAGCTACCCAATATTGTGTATTAATTTGCTCCAGCGCTTTGTTAACGTCGAGCGGATGAGCCGTGATGTAGGTTTCGATGGCCCCATTTGCAATGGCGACGCTGGTGCCGTAGCCGGCCAGCTGCTGCATGTGCATCCGGATGCCATTGGCATACAACGTTGCTGCATCGCCGGTAGTCCATTTGCGCACTACGGCTTCTGCCAGGTACAGCTGCGTTTGTGCGTAGGTGAGCACAAAATTCGGCGTGATGGGCGCGGCCATCCGGGTACGGTCGAGCTGACTGTAATCCCAGAGGCTCGACAGCCCGCTGGCGGCCACCGGGCCCGAGATGGTGGTATTGTCGTATCCCAGCGGCATGCCGATCTGCGAGGCAGCCGTGCGGTTGGCATTCGACTCTTTCTGATCTGCACCGCTCTTGGCGCCTGCATAGCGAACCGAGATAGCAGTGAGCCGCGGATCGTTGTTCGTTTTCAGGAAACTTACAAAATCATCGGCCAAATAAAAAAAAGCCGACTGGCCGCCATTCAGCTGGTTGCCTACGTCGTTGGGATAATTGGCGTTGTGCCTGATCACGCAGTTGTCGTCGTTCGACTGCATCAGTCCGCCGGCAACCGCTTTCGCCACATAGGTGGCCGAGGCAGCGGGTTTCACCTTCGACAGCCGCATGGCTGCCCGTAGCATCAACGAGTAGCCGAAGCGTTTCCATTTGGTGATGTCGCCGGCGTACATGATCTCCCGCGTCACCTTTGCCTTGTTCGCATCCAGCGCGGCGGAAGCCTGGTCCAGCTCGTTGAGGATGTCGGTATAGATCGCCTCCTGGGCATCGTATGCCGGCTTTACCGTACCGTCAATGTAACCCAGTCCGGCCTGCGTATAGGGCACTTCACCGTAGGTGTCGGTAAGCACCATGAACGCATAGGCGCGCCAGATGCGGGCGGTGTTGTACAGGTTGCTGTTGGCGGCGTCGGTCTTTGTTTTTCCGATCACATCCACCAGCTCGCGGATCACCGTCCGGTAATATTTCGTCCAGTTGCCCGACGACACGCTCCGGTTATCCTGGTTGAAGTTGGCCGCAGAGCCTTGTCCGCTGAAGGGCGTGATCATCTGCTTTACGATCGTGACCTCGTAGCTGAGGTTGCCGTAGGCGTTCGCGCTGCCCACGATGGCGTTGTTGAGTTGCAGGGAAGGATCCACGGTGGTGAGCGCGATCGGGCTGACGTTCATTTTATCGAATCCTTTTTCACAGGAACTTAACAGCACGAGCGACAGGATGCATATGCAAATGGGTATGAGCTTTTTCATGTTTGACAGATATGAGTGATGAGATAGAACCCGCCCCTAGAACTTGATGTTTACGTTAAAGCCGACGCTGCGCGTGATAGGCAGCCCGGTCGATTCAAGCCCGACCAGATTATCCGACGGAAAACCGAACTGTTCTGGATGTATGTTCGGCACCCATTTTTTGATCACGGCCACGTTGTTGGCAACGGCATTTACCCGGAGCCCTTTGATGAACCTGACCGCTTTCGCCCATTTGGTGAAATCGTATCCGAGCGTGATCTGCCGCAGCTCCCACAGGCCTGCGTTGTATACGGCCGATTCGGCGATGTTCTGGCTGCGCACCGTTTCGTAATAAGCCTGCACGCCCGACTTCGTCGTGTTCACCTGCTTGTTGGGGTTTACACCGTCGCCGATCACATACCCCTGTTCGCGGCCCACCAGCGTGGCCTTGTGCAGCCCTTCGCGCCAGGCGTTGAAGTTGGTTCCCGAGATCATCTTATTGCCCAGCTTGAAATCGACCAGGAAAGAAAGACGGACACCCTTGAAATCAAAGGAGTTCGTGATGCCGCCGATCCATACAGGTACCGCGCTGCCGAATGCGATCTGCGTGGCGGTGCGCAGTGGGCGGCCATTGCCTGCATCGAACACCTGGCGGCCCTGCTCGTCGCGCAGGTAGCCATATCCGTACAACTGTCCCAAAGGTTTACCTACCACCTGCCGCAGTTCGCCGCTGTAGTCGCCGGTGCCGACCGTGATGACGGTATCGCCGGGGTTGGCGCCCAGGCTCAGCACCTTCGACTGGTTGTAAGAGGCGTTGGCGGTGAAGTTCCAGGTGAAGTCTTTGGTTATGATTGGTGAGAGGTTCACCATCATTTCCACGCCGCGGTTCCGGCTTTTGCCCACGTTGATGAGCTGGGTAAGATAGCCCGATGCATCCGATGTCTGCGCCTGCAGGATCTGGTCGGCCGACACTTTATCGTAGTAGCTGACCTCGAACGCGACCCGGTTCTGAAACAGTTTCATTTCAAGGCCGTACTCTTTTTCCGTTACCCGCATGGGCCGCAGCGCAGGGTTGGGAACCGTGGTGGCCAAGATGCCGCCCAGCGCCTGTCCGGCCCCTGCCTGGTTTGGAAACTGGATCGGGCTGATCGCATACACGAGGTTGTTGGAATAGGGCGGCACATCGTTGTCGTTGCCCACCCTTGCATAGGCGGCCCTGATCTTACCAAAGCTGATCCACTCGGGCAGGCTGCTCCTGAGCGCCTCGGAGAAGATCAGGCTTCCTGTGAGCGAAGGATACAAGATGCCCCGGTTGCCTTTGGAGAGCGTGGAGAACCAGTCCTTGCGGGCGGTGCCGTTCAGGTATATCAGTCCTTTCCACGACACTTCCGCCGCGCCGTAAAAAGAGTTCACCTGCTGTTCGGCGATCTCGTAGATGGGGCTCAGCAGGCGGCCGTTGCCGAGGGTGTATAAACCCCTCGTATAGAAATCGTTGACCAGTACATTGTTGCGGTCGGTCTTGCGGTACATCACGTTGCCACCGGCGTTGAGGTCGAATCCAAAGTCGCCCACGCTCTGCCGTGCGCCAACCAGGAAATCGGTGTTCAGCTCGCGGAAACGCCTCACATCCTGCACATATTCACCGTTCACGAAGCCGGCGGGGGCGGGCGCCTGCCGCTGGCTGCCGGTGGGCAGGTTGTAATCCTGTGAGCGGGTGTAATAATCCTGGCCGATGCGCCCCTGCAGATAGAGCCATTTGGTGAACTCGTAGCGGGCGGTGATATTACCGAACACGCGGTCGCGCTGGATATGGTCGAACCGCGACAGGGCGAAATAAGGATTGGTGCGGTTGGTGAACCGTGACCACAGCACTTCATCGCCGTTCTTGTCGAACGCATATTTCTTCAGCAGGTCCATGGGCATCGAGTTGGCCATGTTGTATAACACTACCGGACTGTAATCCTGCTCGCCGATGTTGGGCGGGTTGGTGCGGCGTTCGTTGGAATAGCTGATGTTGCCCGATACGGTCAGCTTCTTCGCCATCGTTTGCGTAAATCCCAGGTCTACGTTGCGGCGGCCGAAGCCGGAGCCCGGCAGGATGGCATCGGACGACATGTTGGAAAGCGACAGGTTAAAGCCGCCGAACTCGCTGCCCGATGACAGGGTAACGGTATTGGTCAGGGTATTGGCCTTGCGGTAATATTGACTGATCTGGTGGTACTGCGGCACATAAGGCACTTCCACGCCATCGAACAGGATCTGCTTCATACCCGGCTGGAACTTTTCGCCGAAGCTCCACTGGCCCGATGTTGGGTTGGGCGTGGTGGGCCGAACGCCGTTCTCACCCTGGCCGTATTCATATTGATAATCGGTGTAATCGAGCGGGGTGTCGCGGGTATAGTTCACGTTGTATTCCACGCCGATGCCGGTGCCTTTGCCGCGTGTTTTGGTGGTGATCATGATCACGCCGTCTTTGGCGCGGTAGCCGTACAGCGCGGAGGCAGCGCCGCCTTTCAGCACGGTCATGGATTCTATGTTGTCGGGGTCGATGCTGCTGAGGCCGTCGCCGCCGTCGGAGGTGCGGTTGCTGCCGCGGGCGCTGGCATCACCCCGGGCCCCGAAATTGGTGTTGTTGATGGGTACGCCGTTCACCACTATGAGTGGCGTGTTGGTACCGCCGAAGCCCGACTGGCCCCGGATGCGGATCTTGCTGGTTCCTGCGGGGCCCGAGCCCAGCGAGGTAATGTTTACCCCGGCGATCTTTCCTTCCAGGGCGTTCATAAAATTGGAGGTGCGGTTCACCGTTACCTGCTCGGGCGCCACGGTGGCGGTGGCATAGCCGAGGCTTTTTGCCTCGCGTTTGATGCCCAGTGCGGTCACCACTACTTCGTTCAGTTTGAGAGACGACCGTTCCAGGCGCACCTGCGACAACTCGCTGCTGGCGGCCGGAATTTCCCGTGTCTCGAATCCCACATAAGTAAATACCAGCACACCATTTTCCGGAATGCCGATGCGGTACCTGCCCTGGGCGTCGGTGCTGGTGCCTGCGGATGTGCCTCTCACGGTGATGCTTACCCCCTGCAACGGCGTACCGTCGGGATCGGTTACCTGGCCTGAGACGACCTTATCCACAGGCGTTTCGTCAATGACGGGCGACTCGTTCGAAGTTTGTTTTACCACGGCACCGGCCACCGGCTTCGATGTGATAAGGATCCGCTGGTCGACCTGTTTGAAGGTGAGCGAGGTGTTGGAGAGGATGATGCGGAGCCAGCCGGCAATCGAGTGTTTGCTGGAAGAGATCGTGAGGTTCCGGATCTCTTTTACTTCTTCGTTGCGGTACATGAAATGAAAAAGGCTGAGGGCTTCTATCTTGCGGAAAGCCTGCAGCAGCGATTCATTGCGGAGTTCCAGACTGATCTCGATCTGGTTGATATCCTGCAGGGGAACAGCGCCCGCAGGCGTGGCGGCCTGCAGCAGGATGAGCATGAATAAGAGCGGCTTGCGGAGAAACTTGCAAAAGCTTACAACTGTTTGCGCAGGTTTTGGAATTGGTCTGTCTGTATGGGTCACAGACGACGCAGTAAAAAGGGTCATACGCGGCATCGTTAAATGTGAAGGAATGGGCTTCTCTGGATAAGGCAGGATTGAAAAGGAAAAATCCGTTCACTCAGGGGGAGGTATCGGCATATTGCTCGATACACCGGGAAGCAAACCTCGGCTTGATGTTGTATATTTTCATAACTTAATTTTCAGGTGTGGCAGCGGCTTTACGGATGACGACCTTGCCGGTGGCCTTGTCGTACACATACACAGCGCCATTGAACTCGCAGATGCTTTTCAGGACAGGCTCCAGTTCTTCCCCTTTCAGAAAAACGGTGGTAAACCGTTCATGCCGGATGGCCGGGTCGCTCACGGTAATGCACACCCCAAATCTTTCCTGCAGCAGCAGCGCCGCTTCTTCCACCGTTACGTTGTTCACCAGCAGGTCCTGTTCTTTCCAATCGAATTTCATGTTTACGTTCACTGCCCGCTGCACCGAGCTATCGCTTTTCTTATAGTATATGATCTCCCTGCCCGGCGTGATCAGTCCGAGTGTCTTTTTCTCGTCGCTGATCTTTACCCGCCCTCTTGTTACGGTTACGGTGATGGCTTCGTCGCCCGGCATTGCTTTAATATTGAAAGCGGTGCCCAGCACGGTTGTTTCAAGTTTTCCGGTATGTACAATAAAAGGTTTTGAGGTGTCGTGCGCAATGTCGAAATAGGCCTGGCCCGAGAGAAATACTTCGCGTTTTTCTTTGCCGAAAGAAGCGCTGCAGGAGAAAGTGCTGCCCCAGCTCACGATCACCTTGCTTCCGTCGGGAAGCGATATCAGCCGGTTCTCCCTTTTCCCTTCCGCCGCCACCAGCGGTACTTTCGGAGTGACCGACCTGTGATACAAAATAGACGCAACGGATAAGCAGGCTACCAGCAGGGAAGCGGCAACGGCTGCCTTTATGAAGATGGATCTTATAACAATCCGGGGTTTGCCGGAAGAGGTTTCACCGGTAGAGACATGACCAAATATACCTTTCAACAGCTCTGCTTTCAGGGAGGCTTTGTCTGCGTCCGTGAGATGGGATAATCCATCAGCGTCCGCTTCGGAAAGGTTGTAATAACTTTTCAGCAACAACTCTTCTTCCGGCGTCGCTTCTCCCCGGTCCAGTTTCCGGATCAGTTCCAGCAGGGTACGTTTATCCATTTTGGCAGGCAGTCATGCAGTTGGTTACAACTATGACCTCCATACGGAGAAAAGCCCCACACCGGACAGAAATATTTTTCAGAAAAGATCGTCGTGGTAAAAAGAAGCAAGCAGCAGGATGATCTTGATGGTATAGAAGAGGTGCAGCTTCAGGTGCTCGATCACGCGCCCGATCTGGTTTTGCACTGTTTTGCGGCTGAGGCCCATCCGCTGGGCTATCTCCTGCGTGGAAAGGTCTTCCTGAAAGCGCAGGCGGAAGATCAGCTGCTTGCGGGGAGGCAGCGACCCCACAAAATTTTCGTACGACCGCAGGAATTCCTGCCAGAGCAGGTTGCCATCGGGCCCGCCGGCTCCGGAAGGTATCTCGTGAAGAAAATCGAAGAACGGATGGGTGATCTTTTCTTTCGCCAGTATTTTGAACACCCGGTTGCGAACAGCCGTTTTGAGGTAGGCCGGCAGGTTTTCAATACGGAGTGTTTCCCTTCTGAGCCAGAGGCTGGTAAAAATATCCTGCACAATGTCTTTCGCCTGGTCGCGGTCTTTCAGCCGTTTATACCCTTCGGCATATACGGTTTCCCAATACTTCTCGTACAGCAGCCCGAAGGAAGCTTTGTCGCCTGCTGTCAGCTGACTGAGCAACAGGAGATCCTGGCCGGCATCGCAATCGTGAATAGGCATGAAGAGACTTGAAATTTACAGATGGAAGTAACCGCACCTGAAAATTATCTCTTTTTTGCAGACCGGAGGATAGATATTTTCCGGGTCAGCGTTGTTTCCGGTGCCTGAGCTTGAATCGCATGGTGTCTTTTTTAAGCTCCCGGTCATCTGTATTGAAGTTGCGCAGCTCCGACACGATGTCCGGATTGGCCGGTATCTGGGTTACGATGATCTCGTAAGCCATGTCTCTGATCGGTTCGGCAAGCACAGCGTGTTTTTTAAACTGATGATGCAGCACCTGCAGGAAAATTTCCCTGTTTACCGGGGTCACATCCCGGCCGTATATTTCCTGCATCTCCCTTGTCAGCTCCTTTTCCCCGTTTATTCCCGCGAAGTAATGCTGCAAGCAGTTTGCCGCATCCTTGTTTGTACGCCAGCCCTTCATCAGCAGTTCCTGCGACATAAGGCGGTTATCCATTTTATCTTTGAATATGACGGATGCCTTTATGAACTGGTGGTTCTGTACGTAATCATCGGCTACTTTCTGATAGCATACCTGCGCCTCCTTGTTTTGATGGATCCGGTTGTGCAGGTCACCGGCCTTTTCGTACTGGTTCATTTCTTTGTACAGCTCGATGGCCCGGGTGGTCATATTCCCTTTTTCAAAACATTCGGCCGCTTTCTGGTTGTTGCTGCAGTATTTCAGGTAACACGAAGCCGCTTCCTGGTAAAAGCCGCCGTCTTCCAGCGTACGTGCAGCCATGGTATGGTCTTTCAGCAGTTTCATATATACGAAAGCCGCTTTCCGGTAATCTTTTTGTTCGATCAGCTGCCTGGCGATCCGGAGATACTGCGACTGCAGCTGCCGGAACGCACTGTCGGGCATCACGGCCGTTCCGCCACCCGGCCGATGGCCCTGACCATACAGCGAAAAGTCGAACCATCTTTTGTGCATTTCAAACAAACCGGCGCCCGTGCCCCTTTGAGTACCCTCCGGATCAAGGGGTATGGCGTATTTCAGGGCTTCTTCCGGATCTTTCTGCAGCATATCCATCAGCCTGTCGAAATACTTCTGGTTGCGGCGTTCCAGCTCTTCGTAATCCATTTTCATCTTGTCGGTCATGCCCGCGTTTTTCCCGGAGAAAAACTTCGCGATGGACGCTATTTTTGATAGCAGGGGCGATGATTCGCTGCTCTTTTCACCGGGGGCGTTCCCGGCTTTGCCACTGGTAAACAGTTTTCGGTATAAAAAGAGCCTGGCCTTTTCAATGGGGTTCAGCGGCTCATCGCTGAAGGGTCTTTGCTTTGGAAAATGCCCTTCTTCCAGCGCCTGCAGCGCTTCTTCTTCCTTCACCGGCTTTACCTGGAACGTTCTGATCTCTTTCGGGATGTAAGGTGCTGCAGCCGGCTCGCTCAGCAGTGGGGTCAGTTCGCGCGGTTGTTGCAGCAGCCCCTCCCAGCTCACCGGCTCTTCCAGCTCTGCCAGTCCGAAATCGGGGTGCATGATGTGTTTCTTTCCTTTCAGCAGGGTGGCTGTCTCTGCGGCAGATAATTGCGGATGCAATGCGGACCGTTCAGGTATGTAGAGCAGGTTGTGTACCAGCTGGCAGTATTCATTTCTGCCGATGGCTATATTGCCGGCTGTACCGCTGGTTGCCACGAGGCAACCCCACACTACGTTGGCGGTAACTGACGCCAACGGATACACGCAGATGGAAGCCAGGGAAAGACCCATGCCCTGTATCTCCCGGAGCCAGTGTTCTACCGAAGGCCCTTTTATGAGGATGCCCTGCACGGGGCAGGTGTTTGTGCGGGTGATCTCAATCTTCAGCTCCATATTGCACGATCGTATTTATAAAAGGTTTCAAAAATTTCACGCAGAAGGTCTGTAGTACTGTCTGTTCCCTCTGTGCTTCCTCCGGCCGGAAAAAATACTGGGATCCGGCGGCCAGATGCTCTGTGGCAACGCCCAGGGGCATATCGATCACAGATGGCACATAGATCTTTCCGATGGAAGGATTGCTGCTGCCCAGGATCAGCATGCCCGACTTGTTGATCGTTATGGTACTGCCATCCGGGAAATAAAACCTGTTTTTGCGGGAGGCTTTTGCCGAGATCTTTTTTCGCACCAGTCTCGGCTCCAGTTCGTGCAGCGTGATAGCGGCCACATCTAACCGCAACTCATGACGATTGAAAACCAGGTTGCCCATATCATTCACAAAGATGTCGGTTATATTTTTGAGCAGGCTGCTGTCGCAGCCCCGGTATTTCAGTTTCGCCAGTTCCTTTTCCCTGAACACATGTTCGTCGGTGATCCACTTCGGGATGTTTTCCAATGATGAGATCCGGATCTTGTCCTGTTCCAATGCAATTGTCCAGTATTTACTCGGATAACCCAGATAAGAATAGATGAAACGATCTTCATGGAAAATGAAATTCTGGTACTCCGACTTTCGCCACTCACTGAAAATAGCAGACGCCTGCTCGTTGGTGTTCAGGTTGAAGATATACAGTTTTCTGCTCGATTCGTAAAACATCAGCAGCAGGTACTCGCCTTTGGCATTGGTGCCGATCTCCGCATGCTGACTGCTGTAGGGAAGGTTTTCATAGATCAGTTCCCAGCCTTTCCGTTCATCGGTTGCATCCACGGCAGCCGACTTCAGCAGGGCTTTTTCAGCTGTGATCAGAAAAAACTTGCCGTCGCTGGCCATCAAAATCTTTTTGGGATTCGGCGTGTCGGGGAACAGGAGCGGGTAAGTTTCGCCCTGCTCCGGCACGGGCTCGGCCGGCTCCGGCTGTTTTTTGTTTTCCCTTTTCCACTGCTTTTCCAGGTCGATCCGGAACTGCTGTACCTGCCGCGTGCTGTTTTGCCGGGTTTTAAATAAAGCCACGTTCCCGGTATTGTCTGTATGAATGAAATACCTGAAGAAGGAATAGTGATCACTGACTGCTTTCTGCAGCGGCGCCTGATCAAAACTTTCGCTGGAAGATATAAAAAAGATCTCCTGGTTCCTGGCAGGCTTGTGTTCTCTGAAAAAAGCCGCGAGCCCTGCGGCAGCGTGCAGGGATGGTTCAAGAATCTGCATGCTTTCGATGATCTCACCGATGGTATCGAAGGAAAAAGGATACACGCTGTTGCCCACGGCAAACGCCTTGCAGCCGATATCCGTTTTCGGATGCTTTGCGATGGCAAGCAGCAGGGCATACGCGATCACCCTGGGTATGCCCCAGTTCCGGATCGACACATCGATCAGGATGATTCGTTCGGGCTGATCGCGGTGGGGGGGCGTTTCGCGGTTCACATACAGCGCCTCGTTGTTGGCCAGGCGGGTAAGAAAGAGCAGGTCATCGTGTGCAAACTCCGACAGCAGCAGCCGGTCGAACGAGCCTTTGTTCGTAAGATCGCTGATGCCGCCCATGGCCTGCTGGCTGGGCATGGCATGGTGATACGGTATCTGCAGGCTGCTCCAGAGCCCCCTGATCAGCGACCCGGCCGGGAAAGTTTGCGGATGTTCGATCAGCCTGTCTACAAAATCTTTCTGCGTATGCGGCTCCGCCAGCGCCGGTTCCAGCTCAAGAGGCTTATCTACCGGCGGCAGGTCAGCCAGCTTCGAGACGATCGACTTTATATCCGGAAATTTCTTGGCCAGCAGGCTGATAACCCTGAAGTCGTGGTGATACACACTCGATGAGAACGCCCTTGGCTGCATCAGTTTCTCCGGCTTTTCCGGTTCCTGCCTGAAAGCTTCCAGGATGGTTTTCGAGGTCGTTACCGAAATGATGTTGTGGCAATTGAAAAACAGGGTCTGGAACAGGAGGAACCGGTTCCTGCCTGTGCGGTATTGCTGCGGAAGCTGTGATACCATCTTCAGGAAACTGACGGCAGAGGTCAATGGCTCCCTGTCGGGGTTCAGATCACCCAGCGAAATACTCAGCTGCGCATATACATTGCTGATAGCACGCTCTCCATCGGGGTTTGTTGCTATGATGGCCAGCAGCAGCGAACCGAAATGGGGCAGCCCCTGTTCAGCCAGGTGCTCCATCAGTTCCGTCACAAAGCTGGTGTAAGCGATCGTGCTGCCGTTCGGAACAGCCAGCACGGTGGCCTCTTCCTCCCATTGCCAGAAATACTCCCTGTAACTCTCAAAATATTCGAACCACTCCATGTATTTATTTTACGCTGAGCCGGAAAGAGCCGGCAGACAAGGGCTTCAGCAGGGTTTTATCTACTTTCCAGTATTCGCTTTCCGGGGTCCATACGATCCAGCAGGCCTGCTCCGGGTTCAGCATATTGCCGACGGTCTCCATGAGAACGTCCAGTTCGGGGGCATATCCGGCCGGGATCAAAAAATCGTTCCTGCGCCAGTAAACGGATCCCTTCAGTGGAAGAAGCGGCGTGCCGATAACCAGCGCTTTGTCGTCTGTCAGCACCCAGCGCAATCCCTTCACGCGGATGGCAGGCGCCGTTTCCAGGTACTGACCCAGCAGGCGCTGATCAGTGAGCATCGCATAGGCCGCGCACTCCCGGTCCGATGCCACCACCGGAAACGCGGCCTTCCCGGAGATACCGAAAAAATTGTGGTTGAATGCAGGCAGCGTAACCGGCAGTCCCCGCTCAATGGGTGACCATAACAGGACAGGCAGGTGCCGGGCCGGCAGGAGGCTGCCCTGCAAAAACAGCTGGCTCCCCGCTGCCCAGTATAGTTGCCGGTACGGAATGCTTTTGACCTCGATGGAATCGATCTGTTGAGCTGTAAGATCCTTTATCCATACCAGCTGCTCTTCCACCGCTGTCTTCAGGTTGTGCCAGTGCCGGATGCTTCCCAGGTAATCACGGTGCGCAATGGGCACGCACATGAAATAGCTTACGTGGCCTGCAGGATCGAGTGCCATAGCGATTCAATTTCGGTTTGAACGTATTGCTGGTGTTCGCCGTTCTTTATCCAGTTGCTGCGGGTCTGCACATACCGCAGCTTGTCCTTTATCAGGTTCTGTTCTTCAAAAGAAAGTCCCTGCCTGTCCCACCGGTTCTTCAGCAGGCGAACATCGCGGATCAGCTCTTCCGCATCGGGCGCTTTATTGGAAAAGGCCTGCGGGTGCGCGGCGGCCGTATGATCTTTTCCGATGATGTTGTCGATGATGCCGGCAAGTATCTCGATCTGCTCTTCGGTATCCCAGATAGATTTCAGCACCCACAGGTCCGATACCACGGCTACCGTGCGGTTGCAGATAAGGGCGCTGGCCGCGATCAGGTTTTGTATCTTAACGGCCCGCCTGTCCGACACCCTGATGCCGGTGTTGCGCAGGGTATGCACCAGGTCAACATACTGCTTCCGGATGGGCGACAGATCTACCTGCCTGCTTTTCTCCTGCAGGGTCTTGATCTCTTCGGATGAAATAGAAGGCCGGCCCGTGGCTGTACCGTTTTCCAGCGCCCGGCCGGCGAGCAGCAGCTCGCCGAGCAGATCGGGGTCCACATAATCGCAACGGATGCGGATCAGGAACCGGTCGAGCAGGGCATTCAGCGCTTCGTCTTCGGGCAGCAGGTTGCTGGCGCCGATGAACATGAGCGCGGGCAGGTTCCTGCTTTCCCTGCCCCGCCGGAAGATCTTTTCATTGAGGGCCATCAGCAGGCTGTTCAGGATGGCGCTGTTGGCGTTGAAGATCTCGTCCAGGAAAACAAGGGAAGCTTCGGGCATCATGCCTTCGGTGTTGGTGACCAGCTCGCCTTCCTTCAACCGGCGGATGTCGAAGGGGCCGAAGATCTCGCTGGGTTCGGTGAACCGGGTGAGCAGGTATTCGAAGTTCTTTCCGTTCTCGATACACCGCGACAGCTGTTGAACGATCGCGCTTTTTGCTGTTCCGGGAGGCCCCAGCAGGAAGGCGTTCTCCCTGGCAATCAGCCCGATGCCAAGAAGATCAACGATCTCGTTCTTTCCGATGAAAGCCTGTTTGATATAAGACAGTACGCTGTTTAATTTGTCAGTTGTCGTCATTTTCAACGGTCGCTTGTTGTGCGAAATCTTTCCAATATACGGCAGCGAACATTCCCAGAGAAGCGTGAATACCCTGAATCAGGAGGGGATGCCGGGCGAGTGCAAGGTTCCTGTGCTCGATGACCCTGTCTAAATACAACTGTAACAGGCATTTATCCTGCACGATCTCTTCCAGCTGCAACCGGTCTGTTGCCAGCGGATAATTTACGCCGGAATAATGCCAGCGCAGCAGATGATCTTCCAGCAGGGGCGCCAGCGGATCGTCGGGGTCCATTGCTTTGAGCTGCCGGATGATGGAAGGCAGGAAGCGAAGGGAGAGATCGGCCGACAGGAGGGCTGCGGCAGTGATGGGATGCGGAAAAGCAGGCAGCAGTTCCTTTATTTCAGCCGGTTGCGCCTTCCGGTGCAGCAAGAGCTGTGCAGCAGTATATACCAGCCGGGCAGCCCAGATCGCAGCCGGTCCGTTGAATGCGGGCGCCTGAAAAGGGTAGGTAACAGATTCTTCCTGGTAGGCCTCTTTCAGATAAGCGAGCGCTTCCTGCTCCTGCTGTTCCGTTGCATGAAGGAGGTTATTGTACAGCATCACTTCTTCATACATACGCAGATGCCGCAGGGTGTCGAGAAAATAGTTGTTCATACAAGCCGGTAATACCGACAAGATAATTTAAAAATCTGCTTGTGTAAAGCGTTCTTCCGGCTGTGCCTTAAAAAGGATTGCCGCAACGGAAGCAATATTGCCGGAGGGCATGCTGAAATCAAAAAACACTCACAACCATTTGATGGTTAACTATTACCACTCAAATACATTTATGGTTTACTTTCATCGCTTTATTTCTTCCATGAAAAACTTTTACTAGTTTCATTTCAGAAATTCCTTCTTCAGGAATCAGGGTTGCGCTGGTAGTGTGGAAAAACATTTTGAGGATACAATATCTGAGAACGATCACACCCCTTACACTTCAAACATTCTTTGGCCCTTTTATAAACATTTGTACATGAAACAATTTACCCGGAACAGCAACAAGGTGTCGTTGCTGATTTGTGTGCGTATGATCTGTGTGTCGCTTTGCTGCTTGTTCGTGCTGCTTTGTATGGAGGCGGCTGCGCAAGGTCCGGCGTTGCGCCCCCGTCTCGATCCGGTTTTCAGGTCCATACTGGCTGCGCGGCAAACCGGCACTGACAGCCTGCTGCGGCGGAGCCTCTCGGCGCATTTCAAAGTACAACCCGAACAGTCGGTGAACCTGCGAAGCATCGCGCCGGCAGAAAGATACAGCTGCATCGTATATACAAAGAACCCGCAGGCGCTGCGCGACAGTGGCATTATCATCAATTCCGTGCTGCCCGACTTTGTAACTGCCATTGCTACCCTCGACCAGATCTCGATGATGGCCGCCATGCCGGAAGTGTCGTATGTGAAGGCGCCGAAAATGATTGGGCTGCACAACGATGTGGCGGTTGGAAGCAGCGGGGCCGCCCTGCTGCAGGCAGGCAAACTCAACAATACTGCCTACAAGGGAAAGAACGTACTGATCGCCATTTTCGATACCGGCCTCGACTGGGACCATCCCGATTTCCGCGATCCTGCCGACCAGACCAAAAGCCGCATACTCCGCATCTGGGACCAGACGCTGACTCCGGTTACGGGGGAGGTCTCTCCTACCGGCTTCACTTATGGTGTTGAATATACGCAGGCACAGCTTAACGACGAACTGGATGGTACACCTACCGGTTTTGTACGGGAAAGGGACATCGACGGCCATGGCACCCACGTTACAGGAACGGCCGCCGGAAATGGCGTCTCCCTCAGTTCCAGGAAATATGCAGGCATCGCTCCCGAAGCCGACCTTATCATCATCAAAGGCGGAAACGGCTCCTTCTCTTCCGATCATATCATCGATGCCCTCACCTACGTGCAGGCCCTCTCGGCCTCCCTGGGCCGTCCGGTAGTGCTGAACATGAGCCTGGGCGGCATTATTTCCGCACACGACGGAACCGATGCGGAAGAAAAAGCCGTTGACAATTTCAGCCGTTCGGGCCCGGGGCGGGCAGTGGTGATATCTGCCGGCAACGACACCCACAATACCTTTGGCGTCCACAATTCACTGGCCCTCAATGGCAATGCTACCAGCACGGTAAACCTCAATGTTATTCAACCAAAAACTACCGGTTCGGAAGTGTTCACCTACATCGCGTATGGTACCAGCGCCGCCAGCCTGTCAGCTACACTTACGGCTCCTGACGGTACCAGCTCTGTTACGGCACTCGCGGGTCAGGGCATCAGCGGCAATGTTCTCAACAATAATTTCAGCGTGCTGATATACAACGACGTTGATTTCAACAACAACAACCGCTTCGCTTATATCCAGGTTACCAGAAATGGTTCGAATACGGCAAGCCCGTTCGGCATCTGGTCGCTATCCATTACAAACAATACATCCACCACCTTCCGGCTCGACGGATGGCTGAGAGAAAATGCCACGTTCGATTCCACCATGGTGGTCAATGGCGACAATAACTACCTTGTAAGTACGCCCGGCAATGCTGCCACGGCTTTTACGGTGGGTTCATATGTCAGTAAATTGTCGTCCGCTACTGCCAGTGGGGTCATTGCTCGTTATCTATCAGACCGGCAAGACAGTATCTCAAGCTTCAGTTCGAAGGGTCCCAGAAGGGATGGTGTATTGAAACCGGATATCACAGCTGTAGGGCAGGGTCTTATATCCTGCCTGTCTTCAGACGCTGTATCTGCTCCTTTTATTACCAATGCAGGTCTGTATCAGCTGCTGCAGGGCACCAGCCAGTCTGCTCCGGTGGTAACCGGCTCTGTCGCGCTGCTGTTTCAGGCAAACCCTGCGCTGAATGCCGCCGATGCAAAGACCTTGCTTTTGTCTTCAGCGGGTAAAGACATTTTTACAGAACTACCCGGCACAACGCCAAACAGTACCTGGGGGTATGGCAAAGCTGACGTTTTCAAGGCGGCGTCGGCTTTGTTCAACTGTGCGCCTTCCGACAGAAAAACATATAGGTACGACAGCTCGCTGCGGCTGCTTCAGTATGCATCTTTAGCGGCAAGTTCACAACAGGTTGCAGTGAGGTTCACCCCGGATATAAGCGGAAAGCTGGGAGGAGCTTATCTGTTCACGATCCCATTCAGAACAAACCTGTTTCTGGAGGTCAGAACAAACAATGCCGGAAGACCCGGAAACCTGCTGGGTACTATCAACATCGACAGCAACAGTATCGTTAAAACTACCATGAATTATTTTGATCTTACCAGTTTGAACGTTACTGTTACCAGCGGAACCGATTATTTCCTTGTATTGGGTAGAATTGCGGGAAATACTGCCAACTGGGGCCTGGTTGGAGAAGCCATTTCCATTGACAACCGTTCACTTGTTTCGACGGATGGGGGTATAAACTGGGGAACGCCAAGTCCGAACGTAGATTTTGTCATCCGCTCCGTTGTCTATAGTAATCCCCAGCTCACCGGGGCCATCGCATCCGGCACATCAGCCGACACGCACGACATCAACTCGAGCAACAGCTTTCTCAACAACTGCGCTCTGATCGCTACCCTCCTGCCCAACGGTGCCAGTCCCGTAACAGGTTCCGTTACCACCAATGTATGGGTCGAAAGCAGTGTGCCGCTTTACGGCAACGATCCGTTTGTGGCGCGTCATTACCAGATCGCGCCTTCCGCGAATGCTGCGTCTGCTACCGGCCGCGTCACGCTTTATTTTACCCAGGCCGAGTTCACCGCCTTCAACAACGATCCGCGCAGCGCACTCGATCTGCCTACCGCCCCCACAGACATCGTTGGAAAAGGAAACCTGCGGATCGGTAAATATTCCGGCAGCAGCAACGACGGTACCGGCATGCCGGCGTCGTACAACGGATCGGCTACGGTCATAGACCCCGACGACGCCGACGTGGTATGGAATGCCGACGCCAGCCGCTGGGAGGTGAGCTTTTCCACCACCGGCTTCAGCGGCTTCGTAGTACAGACGAAGACCACCACTCTGCCTATTATAATTGAATATTTTAAAGGAAAGACCATCACCACCGGCAACCAGCTGAGCTGGAAAATGAACTGCCTGAATACGGCCGCCGTCTTTGAAGTAGAGCGCAGCCGGAACGGGTTTGATTTCGACAGTATCGGAAGAATGCTCACAACTTCCGCTGCCTGCTCGTTGCCGATGAGCTTCACCGATGTTTCCCCGGCAGCCGGCGACAACTACTATCGGATACGCATCATCGAAAGCAGCGGAACGTTGCGCTACACCGGCGTTCTGCTGCTCAGGCAGAACGGCAGCCTCACCACGGTTTATCCGACTGTGCTGCAACAGAATACGACCGTTCAGGTTAATTATGCAGGGGTGAAAGGAACGTTCATTGTATCCGATGGCACCGGCAAACAACTGTATATACATTCGCTCACAGCCGGCGTGCAAAGCCTGGCCCTGCCACTCTACGCCAGCGGAATTTATTTTTATACCATTAAAAGCGACCAGGGAAAAACGACGGGCGGAAAACTGTTCGTCAGATAATGCATTCGGTATCAGTCAAAAGATGGCCTGCGTTGATATTAACATTTCCCTATCAACCGGGCCATCTTCCTATTCGTAGATGTTATGCCTTCTTTACCCCGGAAAGCCTGTTTGTTGTCATGAGCATTCTGATCTGCGACTAAGGTTTACCAGATCAGAATACGCTCATCTGTCGGGTTGCGCTCAGGTCAGCATACGCTGAACAGGACGCCGTCACAAGCAACATAACCTTTTCTGCGTAGTATGAAGTAAATAACCGGATCAATACGATGGAGTACACCGAACCTGACGCGTTTGAGCACCCCGGCAGCGGGCAGCATCAGGAAAATGATAAAGAAAACAGTAAGGAGGATCTGAAAGACCGGCCCGGCCGGCAGTGGATCTTCTTCGACGAAAAACAGATCACAGCCGACAGTGCCTATTACGACAGCAGCTTGTTTACATAGGCCACCTGGCCAAGGTGATAGATGGCATGCTGAACCAGCCCGTTCAGCAGCACCCTGAAATTATATTCCCGGTAATCGACCTTTTCTTCCAGCCCCGCCGGATCAAAGGTTTTCAGTTCTTCAACGATCGCGGAAATGATGTCGCCGAACTCCTTTGTACCTTTCTCCCAGGTATGCACCGCCGGATCGATCTGCCGCCAGTCCATGGCTTCCACATCATTCATGTCCTGCTCCTTTTTCCGGAGCCGCAGCAGGGTGAAATCCGCCCAGGTGATCATGTGGTACAGCAGGTCGGCCAGTGAATGCGACTGCGGGTTGGGCTTTGTATATATTTTGTCGCCCTGCACATCGGCGGCCAGCGCCTGAAAAGATTTCCCGTACCAGGGCTGGCCCGACAGTGTTTCTTCAAGCCCTTCGATGATGGATGCTATCTCGGGGTTCATATCCTGATCTTTTTATTTGCTGAGATACATGCTCCGGTCTTTGTACAGCTGCCTGAAATAAGGATCGCGCAGGTCTTTGATAAAGCGGATCGCTTCACCCGTCGATTTCATTTCCGGCCCCAGCTCCTTGTTCACGCCCGGAAATTTGTTGAAGGAAAAGACGGGTTCCTTGATCGCAAAACCATTGAGCTTTTTCTCGAAAGTGAATTCCTTCAGTTTGTGCGTGCCCAGCATGATCTTGGTCGCCACATTCAGGTATGGTATCTGGTAGGCTTTTGCGATGAACGGTGTGGTACGCGAAGCCCTCGGGTTGGCTTCAATCACAAACACTTTCCCGTCTTTGATCGCGAACTGGATGTTGATGAGTCCACGGATGTCGAGGGCGCGGGCGATCTTTTCCGCGTAATGCTCCATGGTGGTCACCACCAGCGGCGTCAGGTTGAAGGCAGGCAGTACGGCATTGCTGTCGCCGCTGTGGATGCCGGCCGGTTCAATATGTTCCATCACACCCATCACATGAAAATCTTCGCCGTCGAAGATGGCGTCGATCTCCGCTTCCTGGCAGCGGTCAAGAAAATGGTCAACCAGGATCTTGTTGCCGGGAATGTGTTTGAGCAGGCTTACCACCGCTTTTTCCACCTCGTCGTCGTTGATCACGATCCGCATTCTTTGTCCGCCCAGCACATAGCTCGGGCGTACCAGCACCGGATAGCCGACGCGGTTGGCCACCTCCACCGCCTGGTCTACCGTATAGGCGGTACCGTAATCGGGGTAAGGGATGTTCAGTTCTTTCAGCATGTCGCTGAAGCGGCCGCGGTCTTCCGCGATGTCCATATTATCATAGGAAGTACCGATGATCTTCACCCCTTTCTCATGCAGGCGCTCTGCCAGCTTCAGGGCTGTTTGTCCGCCCAGCTGTACGATCACGCCTTCCGGTTTTTCATGTTCGATGATTTCCCACAGGTGTTCCCAGTATACCGGCTCGAAATAGAGTTTATCGGCGATGTCGAAATCGGTCGAAACCGTTTCGGGGTTGCAGTTTACCATGATGGCTTCGTAGCCGCATTCCTTGATGGCCAGCAGCCCGTGCACGCAGCAGTAGTCAAATTCAATACCCTGGCCGATCCGGTTGGGACCTGACCCCAGCACGATCACTTTCTTCTTTCCGGAGACATTGCTTTCGTTCGACAAGCTCAACTGGCCGGCGATGCCGGAGGTTTCGAAGCTGGAGTAGAAGTAAGGAGTTTTGGCTTCAAATTCTGCGGAGCAGGTATCTACCATTTTGAATACGCGGGTGTAGCCGAGCGCTTTGCGTTTTTCGTAGAGGCTGTCTTCGGTGCCGTCGTTCATGATGCGGCAGATCTGCTCGTCGCTGAAGCCGTATTTTTTTGCCTCGAGCAGCAGCTCGTTGGGCAGGGTATCCATTTTATAGCGGGCGATCTCCTTTTCGGTGTTGCAGAGTTTCTGGATCTCGTACAGGAACCAGCGGTCGATGCCGTTGGTGGCTTTGGAGATGGTGTTCACCGATACGCCGGCCATCAGGGCATCCTTGATGCGGAACACGCGGTCCCACTTCGGCACCTTGATGTATTCGAGCAGCTCTTCGGCATGCATCATGCTTTTGCCGTAGTAGCCCAGTCCTACCGCGTTGTTCTCCAGGCTCTGACAGGCTTTCTGCATGGCTTCGATGAAGCTGCGGCCGATGGCCATTACTTCACCCACGCTTTTCATCTGCAGTCCGAGCGTGTCGTTGGCGCCTTTGAACTTGTCGAAGTTCCAGCGCGGCATTTTTACGATCACGTAGTCGAGGGCCGGTTCGAAATAGGCGGAGGTGGTTCCGGTGATCTGGTTTTCAAGCTCGTCGAGGAAATAGCCGATGGCGAGTTTGGCCGCGATCTTGGCGATCGGGTAGCCGGTGGCTTTGGAAGCGAGGGCCGAGGAGCGGCTCACGCGGGGATTTATTTCGATGGCGATGATCTCTTCGTTGGCCGGGTTGAGGGCGAACTGCACGTTACAGCCGCCGGCGAAGTTGCCGAGGTCGCGCATCATGCTGATGGCGGTGTTGCGCATCAGCTGGAAGGCGGTGTCGCTGAGGGTCATGGCCGGCGCCACGGTGATGGAGTCGCCGGTATGGATGCCCATCGGGTCGAAGTTTTCGACGGTACAGATGATGACCACATTGTCGTTGGCATCGCGGAGCAGTTCAAGTTCGAATTCTTTCCAGCCGAGCACTGCTTTTTCCACCAGCACTTCATGGATGGGGGAGGCCTGCAGTCCGCGGTTGAGGGCTTCGTCGAGGTCGTCTTTGCTGTGTACAAAGCCGCCGCCGGTTCCACCGAGTGTAAAAGAAGGGCGGATCACCAGCGGAAAGCCGATCTCCTGCGCGAACTCTTTTCCCTCGAGGTAAGAGTTCGCGGTTTTAGCTGTAGCCACGGGTATGCCCATCTGGATCATCCACTGCCGGAATTTTTCGCGGTCTTCGGCTTTGTCGATGGCTTTGATGTCGACCCCGATGAGGCGCACGTTGTATTTTTCCCAGATGCCGAGGTCATGGGCTTCCTTGGCGAGGTTGAGGGCCGTTTGGCCGCCCATGGTAGGCAGTACCGCGTCGATCTGGTTTTCTTCCAGGATCTGTTCAATGCTTTCCACGGTGAGCGGGAGCAGGTATACCTTATCGGCCATCAGCGGATCGGTCATGATGGTGGCCGGGTTGCTGTTGATGAGGATCACGCGGATGCCTTCTTCGCGAAGACTTCTGGCGGCCTGGGTACCCGAATAATCAAACTCGCAGGCCTGCCCGATTACAATGGGTCCCGACCCGATGATAAGCACAGATTGAAGAGAATTATCTTTTGGCATCGTACAAACAAATTGCGCAAAAGTAAGGGAGTGGGGGGAATAATGCCGAGAAAAAATTGGTGGTGTTGCCGGCTACGGTGCTGAGGGGTGGATAGCTATTCTCCTGGTCGTTGTGAGGGCTTGTCTGAACCAGGATGTAAGCGACGGCATGCCACAGTTTGAAACCGTGGCATGCCTGAACTAGGTAGGGCAGTCAATTTTCCAAATCAGAAAATACCATAGAAAGCAGAAAGCCCGCACTTTTCAGTTGCGGGCTTTCTGCGTGAATATAAATTACTATTGATGGCCAGATCTTTAGTAGAGAATTAATTACTGCTGGGTAGCGGTGTAAACTACAGAGAGTGTGTAAGTACCTGCATCGTAAGCGTAGCCAGGGTTTGCATTGTAGTCAACATTGAAAGAGTTGGTGCCTCTTGCGCCACTTGTGAGCGATGCGGCAGTGGTAGACAGTGCACTGAAAGAAGAACCGCTGTTCAGCTTTACGCCAAGAACAGATGCCGGCATCTGTGTGGCTGGAGTGGCAGGACCGGAGAAGTTGGCAGCCGCCGCTTTCACCGTTACAGCCCAGGGGCGGTTCGATTTTACCTGGAAGGTAGAAGCGTTCGAGTTGGTAAGGCCGCTGCCGTACTTGGTAACATCATCGAAGGTGAAGGAAGTACCGGTGGCAGAGGTGATGGAGATGTCGATGGCGTTGGTGAGGTTCAGGGTAACGGTCTGGCTGGCGGTAGAAGTAGACTGGGCGTTGGCGGCAGTGAAACCAGCGAGGAGGATAACGGCGAGGGTGAGGAACTTTTTCATGATATTTTTTCTTTTTGTGTGTTTGTGTGTTGTGCCGATATAGATTCAACCGGAATGCCGGAAGTGTAAAGGGTTGATAGTGAGGAAGGACGGGGTTGGCATGGCATGCAGAAGTTTCCCAGGATTGGAAAGCCGTTCTGGAAAAGAGAGCAGGCGCTCTCAAATCCCCTCCCCGGAGGGGTAAGGGGTGGGTTAAAGCCGCACCTCCAATCGCTTTGTCATCTTTGCCAGGCGCAGGTACGGGCTTGCACACACATGCTGCTGCTGCGCCTGAGCGGGAATCTAAGTGGAGGAGCAATTGGTGATGAATGTGAGCCGGTATGCAAGGCTTCTTGTGTACACGCAATCCCGCTCAATCTTTGGGGATCTTCGCGCATACAGGCGCGCTGCAGCTTGCGGTTGAAGGCATACTACTGCGCCTGCGCAAAGGGGACAAGCGGTTTGAAGGTGCGGGCAAATGTGCGTCAGGGGTTTTGAACACCTGTGCGCGACGCGCCGTCGTTGAACGACAGCTCTGCTTTGAGCCGTTCAATCGTACCTGAAATGATGGCACATCTTTCATAATGCATAAAAGTGCCAAACAGCCGTCTTGTAAAACCTTTTTTGTGCAGGTGCGGAAACTCCCGGCATTCTGAAAACCGGGACTCGTACACCGTGCATTTGCTGTTTTCGAGAAAGTGACATGGGATCGTGTTGATGATCATTTGTCCCTGACTGCTTTCCTCTATGAACCGGGATCTTATCTCCGGCACAGAGATCTGAAGCCGGACGGAGAGTGGCTCCAGTTCGTCGGGTTCTACATTGATCATCAGCGTGCGGCAGCAGTTTCCGCAGGCAGTGCAGTCGGTTGCGGCGGTAACTTCGAGCTGGATCCGGAAAACGCGGTGATCAATATCTTCAGGGTCCTGTGATTTCAGAAATAATTTGAAATCTTCATTCTCCTTTTCCAAATCCATATCACCTGATTGCCCGATCATACACAAAGGTAAACTTCCCTGTGAATCTGCTACTGCCTGGTTGTATCTGCGGTTTTTTTTCGTTTCAGGAGATTCTGTAACAACCCCTTGCCGGTATTTTCCAGTCGTTTGCGGGCGCTGTCGACATTGTTCGGACGGCTCCCTCCTGCGGAATCCTTTGTGCCAATGATACGATTCTTCAGCTCGTTCTCCAGATCCTTTGCCAGGGATTTTTTGATCGAATTGAGCGAATCCTTTACCGTTGTTTTCGCACTGTCCAGTTTCGCTTTTGCAAATCCTGCAGCCTGATCCCTGAGCTGGTCGGCCGTGCTTTTTGCAAGCTCTTTCAGATCCATCTTCAAAACAGGACTTTTTATGGTACCCCCCAGCTTCACCTGAAGATTTACATCGTCTCCCAGCTTCAATGGAATTCCTTTGTTATTTACCTGTGAGAGGAGATTGTTCACATAAGCATTCCCTTTGTCCCCCATCAGGG
This sequence comes from Chitinophagaceae bacterium, assembly GCA_965200945.1. GTDB lineage: Bacteria > Bacteroidota > Bacteroidia > Chitinophagales > Chitinophagaceae > JADCRZ01. The sequence goes on along the minus strand of OZ241749.1, from coordinate 4,207,752 downwards.
CTCTTGGCATCTTGAGATCGATCAGGTAATCGAGCGACTGGTTAAAGCCGTGCAGGCCGCCGATCTGCATCTGAATGTCCTTAACCTTTACCGTAAAGGGCTTCACAAGCACTTTGCCCTCTGCAAATTCAATGTGATTTCTGACATCACGGAGGGAAAGATCCTTCAGCTCCCGAACATTCAACTGATCCGCGAGTTGGTCCAGCGGAGCGAATTTCCTCAGTAGTCCTTCTATCAGCAGGATATTTCCTTCGCCGGTAAGAGAGTTCAGATCGGGCATCATGTTATCACCGAGTCTTCCGTTCACCGTTAACTGCGATGTCAGGTTCCCATCGAGGAACTGGCCAACAGGCATCAATTTCTGAACGGTGTTGAATGCAAGGAATGTCTTTTGAACGTTCAGTCCTTTTACATCGTAGTTAAAAGAGATCTCGGGTTTTGTCTTGCTGTATTTGGTCGAGTAGGAACCGTTTATCAGCATGGTTCCGTCGAGCGCATCACCACTTACGTTTTGCACCGCTACTTTTTCATCTGCCAGCACAAGATCACCCTTCAGATTTTGAATTTCCAGCTTATCGTACACAAGACGGGTAACGGCGGTGCCTATGCGAAGATCCAGGTTGGCAGGCACCGCAAAGGGAGCGGAAGCTTCGCTGTTGTGAACACTGGTATCGCTGGTTGTTCCCATCCAGCTGTTCAGATCCATATTGTCTGCTTTCAATTGAACAGTTCCCTTCATCGTCCGGTTTTTCAGCATGTAGGGGAGCAGGTCTGTGATGACGGCGCTGGCTGCGAAATTGGTTTTTTTGTATTCTCCGTCAAAGTCGGAAATTTCAATATTCTTTGGATTGAACCGCATCAGGAGATTGTTCACTTTCACTCCATCCGGATAATCTGCAGATGCATACTGCAGGCCATTAACAGCCATGGTGCCCGCTGCATAGAACTGATCGTACTGTTGTTTTTCGATCGCGGAAAGCCTTCCCTTTGCCGACATATCCGCCTTTATAAGGCCGCTCAGCTTTGTGCCATTGCCGAGTTTGACGAACTGGGTGATCCTGGTCAGATCGAGCGTGCCTTTCGCGAAGCCGTCCAGGTACATATCCGAGACCGGGTCTTTTACCAGCACGCCGAAATCGAACGGCAGGTTATCCATTTCCAGGTGGCCTTTGGAAACATGTAGAACCGTGTGATCAGTTACGCCATCGGGATTGTTTGCGTTCAGCATGATATTTACATTCTTGATGGGCCTGGGCAGATCCGTGTACTGGAATGAGCCGTTGTTGATCGACAAATTGAGGTTATACGCAGGCATCGCCGTACCTCCGTAAGTGCCCTTTACAAATCCATCGAATTTCGTGGTGCCACTTGCCTTTACTTTATCGAAATCATTTTTATAGATAACGGGTATCAGTGAAAGAATATCCTTAAAGTCTGTGGAAGGAGCATTGAATGCAAGATCCATCGCATACGTACTGTCATTCACCAGCTGAAAGAATCCTTTCGTTCCGAGTTTTAAATTATTTACCCGGATATCGCCTGTTTCAAATTCGTATTTGTTGTTTCTGTTATCAACCTGGAAATCGGATGCGATGGAAACGCTTGCCCCGGCGAGGTAAGGCACGTTTGCATAACTGAACGATACCGCATCGGCCGACGTCTTTGTCTTCAACATGAAAAGGTCGGCATTAAAATCACCGCTTCCTTCGTGGTTCAGATTCGTGATCTCGGCGCTCATGCCTGCCTGGTCATCGCGGTAATTTATGTATCCGTTCGTTATGCTGTATTCCTGCAAACTCAGAGAAAAGGGTTTCGACGCGGAGGTATCGGCAGAAGCCGTACCATCGGTTTTTGTGATATTCCAGTTCGCCACGCCCCCCTTTGTAACGATCGCATGAATACGCGGCCGTTCGATATCAATGGCATGGATCTTCATCCTGGAACCAGAGATCACACTCACCAGATTCAGCGATACATCAAGGTTATCCGCAGAAAGCAGGGTGTCTTTTTCAAACTCCGCAATACCCATTACCTGTAATTTTTCAATGCCTACGGCAAGTTTCGGGAAATGCCGGAACAAAGAGATGTCCACCCCTTTGAAATCGACCCGGGCCAGCACATTTTTATTGATCTCCGATTTCACCTTTGCAATGATCTTGTCTTTGAAAAGCAAGGGTATCGCAAATGCTGCTGCAACAATGACGGCAAGAACGACCAGTGATATTTTTACTATTTTCTTCAACATAGAATGACAAAGGTGATTTAGACGCGGTACTGAAGGCAAAAAAGCAATTATGACGCCAGAAAGAAACGAACGGCTTGCAAACAGACCCCATAAACGGCGCCGGATATTACCATTATATCCGGGAATAGAAGCAGACATGTAACTGCACCTGCGCTTACATCATAAGTCTTCCAGGAAGCGCAGTGTATAAGACCGGCGGGCAGGATAAAAGGCCAACCCGGCTGCAGGTTGAACTGAGCAGAAGCCTTTTCGGGCACGGCTTGAACCCACCACGATCCGTCCCGGGAGGAAATTTGCCAGAAAAATCCTTCCATCCCTTAATCCTGGTTCCTCTTCTCGAACACCAGGAGATGTTGTAATGGCAGAAAATCGCCTTTGTAGGTGAGGCGGAAGCCGTTGGCGGCGAGTTCTTTGGTGACCTGGGCCACACTCATTTTGTGGAGCAGCTTGATGGCAACGGAGGGGTCTTCCATCTTGTATTCGAGGAGCAGGAGCTTGCCGCCGGGTTTCAGGGCCTTGCGGATGTTCTGCAGCACTTCATGCGGATACATCAGCTCGTGGTATACATCTACCATGAAAGCCAGGTCTACGGCGCCATCGGGCAGGTTGGGCGACTGCTCGCCGCCTTTGATCACCTCTACGTTCTGGTTGTTGAGCTTTGCCTTGTTTTCTTTCAGCAGCTGCAGCATGCCGTCCTGAATATCCACGGCATACACTTTTCCTTCCGGTACTTTGGGCGCCACTTTAAATGTGTAGTAGCCCGAACCCGCGCCGATATCTGCCACCACGCTGTTGGGCTTCAGCGGAAACCTGCTGATGGCGAGGTTGGTATTTTCTTCCTGCTGCCGGCTGTCGCGATCGAGCCAGCCGGCGCCTCCTGCACCCATGATGGCGGCGATCTCCCTTCCCATATAAACTTTTCCTGTTCCGTCGGCCGAAGCATCGCGTTGTGTGTAAACGCCGGTGTCGGCACTGCTTTGCCGCTGTGCACAGGCCGGCAAAACAAACAGAAAAATACATGTAATAAAGCTGAGGATGAAACGGGATACCTGGTAGATGCGCATGAGTGTCAGATTAGAAGGTGATGCTTACAGGTTCAATAACCTTTCGCCGTTCCGAAGGTTGCAGAATACCGGATTTTTTTTGGCGCCCGGCACGATGGGGAGGTCTTAAACAGGAACAGGCTGCCTGACCATTCAGACAGCCTGTTCCTAGATATGCACAGTAAATTCTACTAGCGGTGGTACGAAGACAATTCGATATCATCCAGCAGCACGCCGCCTTTGCGGGCGATCGATTTTTGCTCGGCAACAAACCTTCTGTTCACGAATTTGTCCTTGATCTTAAACACCCATTTCTGTTTTGCCTCTGTTCCTTTGAACAGACCTATCACCGTGCTTATGAGCACGAGAAAGAGGAGGGTCATTCTATGTCTAATTGCTTCCATGTCACTAAACGTTACGGGGTTATAGTATTTTATTAAGACAAGATCTACTTGCCAAAAGCTGTACCAGATTTCAACTTTTTTTCTTTGATTTATAACACTTTTTGTGAAGCCTGTGTTCTCACCGCAGGTCACGCCAGTATTAAGTTTATGTTAATAAGAAACCGGCCCCGAACGCCTGTCGCACAACCTGGCGGGATTCAGCCAATCTGCCTTATTTTTACCAACTATGTGGATCCGTTTGTACCGGTTGATCTCTGTTTTTCTCCTGTTTGGCATTTCGATGATGTGTATGTTTTACACCTCCGTTGCACAGCCATCACCTCCCAAAACTTATCCCAAAGGATACTTCCGCGATCCGCTCGATGTTCCGATCAGCCTCGCCGGAAATTTCGGGGAATTACGTCCCGGTCACTATCACATGGGATTCGACATTAAAACGATGGCCCGGGAAAATCTTCCCGTGCACGCTGCGGCCGACGGCTACGTGTCGAGGATCAAAATCGAACCGGCTGGTTTTGGCCAGGCCGTGTACATCAACCACCCCAACGGCTACACAACCGTATACGCCCACCTCAACGAATTTTTACCGGCCATCGCCGACTATGTAAAAGACCAGCAGTACAGGCTGCAGCAATGGAATGTTTTCCTCGAGAATATTCCGCCGGGCATGTTCCCGGTAAAAAAGGGAGACCTGATCGCCTACAGCGGCAACACCGGCGGTTCGCAGGGCCCGCACCTGCATTTCGAGATCCGCCGCACGAAGGACGATGTAAACCTCAACCCGATGCTTTTCGGGATGCCGCTCGAAGACAACGTCCGTCCTACCATTCTTCGATTGGCCGTGTACGATAGAAACCGGAGCACCTACGAGCAGTCGCCCCGCATATACCCGCTGAAACGGGCGGCTGATGGCAATTACACCATTCCCGGCGTGGTTGCGGCCGCTGGCAGCAAGGTCAGCTTCGCAATCTCCGCCTACGACACCCACACCGGTTCTTCCAACCTCAACGGCATTTATGAAGCCTGGCTTTATCACAACGGCTCGGTGGTAACGGGGTTCCAGACAGACAATATCAGCTACAACTCCACCCGCTATGTTCAGGCCAACATCGACTACAAGACCCGTGCCGGCGGCGGCCCCTTCCTGCAGCACCTTTCCGAGCTGCCCGGCTACATCAATTCGATCTATTTCAAACCGGGCGGCGATGGCGTGATAGACCTGAATGACGGCGCGGTGCACGATATGAAGATCATTGTGCGCGACGGCTATGCCAATGCCTCGGAGCTCAGCTTCCGGGTACAGCACACCGGCACTGCGCCAAGCCTGCCGGTCCCTGCCGGAAAAGCCTTCTATCCCCTCATGCTCGATGTTTATGAAGGAAGCGACTGCGAATTTTATATCGGCGAAACCTGCCTGTACGATTCGGTGCACATCCGCGAGGTACGTACCACCACTTCCGGTCCGGGCGTGATCTCGGCAGTGCATGCCATCGGCTCTGCATCGGTGCCGCTGCAGGATTCATTTCTTGTGCGCATCAAGCCAACAGGCGGCTACCAGCCCGACCAAAAGCCACATATTGTGATGCAGCGGTTCGCTGGCAGGGAGACGGATGTAAAAAAAGTTGACTGGAGCGGCGAGTGGGCGTCGGCCAAGTTCAGGGATTTCGGTAACTTTCAACTGGTAATCGATGAAACACCGCCTGTGATCAGTGCCATCGGTATTACAGACGGAGCGCAGCTGGGCAAAGCGACCAGGATCGCTTTTACCCCAACCGATAACCTGGGCAGGTTCAGGAATTTCAGGGCGCTGCTGGATGGAAAATGGCTCAGGTTCACCAACGACAAAGGTCACACCTTCATCTACCGGTTCGACGAACGCTGCCCACCGGGCGAACACATGTTGCAGATCAGCGTGGAAGACGAAGCCGGCAACGTGGCGATGAAGACATACAGGTTTGTACGGTAGAAACGCCAGGCATGGCGTCTCCTGCCGCACAGGACCGGTCATTTAACTGACATTTAACCCCATTCCAAATCCGCTTACAACCGATGGCTTTTTATATTTGTAATATACACGAACCAGTGAAGTTGTCATGCATATAAATTTTACACGATTCAGGCTCCGCTTACCTGCTCTTTTTACTTTTTTTGCCGTGTTGTTCTTCTGCACGGATGTGCATGCACAGGTGAAATTTTCCACCGTCGTCAACGAAACCCAGCCTGCCCTCAATGAATACGTACAGGTCGAATACACCGTGGAAAATGCAAAATCCGTCGAAAACATCTCCGCTCCCGCCTTCAAAAATTTCCGGCTGATCCAGGGTCCGGTACAGTCGAGCGGTATGAGCGTGATCAATGGCGCCCTGTCGCAGTTTAAATCCCTTTCTTTTGTTCTGCAGCCGCTGGTGGCAGGCAAGCTCAACATCCCCGGCGCCCAGGCCGTGATCGATGGCAAATCGATGAAGTCGAACCCGGTAGTCATTGATGTGAAAAACACCGGCTCGGGCAATGGCGGCAACAGCGGCGGGGGCATCTTTCCCGGCACGCCTCATGCATGGCCGGATGAACCACAGCGGGTCAGCGAAGAGTATGTGCTGGCGCCCGGCGAGAAGATGTCGGACAAGATCAAAAAAAATATTTTCGTGACTGCCGATGTCAACAAAACAGTCTGTTACGAGGGTGAACCCATCATGGCAACTTTCAAGCTTTGTTCACGCCTCCGGTCAGAGTCTACCGTGCTCAAACGCCCGTCGCTGAACGGTTTCAGCGTGTTCGACATGATCGAGCCGGAAGCCAACCACCCGGCCGTGGAAACGATCGGCGGCAAGGCGTTCAACGTGCATACCATCCGCAAAACGCAGCTCTTTCCCCTGCAGTCGGGCACCTTCACCATCGATCCTGTTGAGCTCACCAACAAGGTCACTTTCCTGCGCACCGGCGGCGAAAACAAGGCAATTCCCCGGGATCCGATGCAGCGCATGATGGAAGATTTCTTTAATGAGGAAAGCCGGGGAGAGGTGGAAGAACAATCTTTTTCACTGGCCAGCAAACCGGTTTCAGTTACCGTAAAGCCGCTGCCCGAAGCCGGTAAACCCGCCGGTTTTAACGGAGCGGTCGGCAAGTTCGACATCCATGCACAGCTCGACAATAAAACGGCGCCTGCAGGCGATCCGGTCACCCTGCAGGTGCAGATCAAAGGCGCAGGGAATTTCACCGTGATTAATTCCCCGGCGATCCAGCTCCCTTCCGGGCTCGATCAGTTTGATCCGGTGGTCAAGGAAACGGTCGATAAATCCGTGTACCCGATGAACGGCATCAAAACGTTTACATACACGTTCACCGCCCGCAAAGCCGGCACGTACGACATTCCTGCTATCCAGCTTTCTTATTTCGATCCGGCGAAAGGCAGCTACGAAACCGCCCGGTCCGATTCTTTCCAGCTGAAAGTAACGCCTTCTTCCAAAAAGTCGTTGTTCCGGTTGTCACATGCCGCTGCTGGTTCTGCCGGTATCAGTCAAACGGTTTACATAGGCATGCTGGGCGTGTTCTTAGCCTGTGCTTTCCTGGTGCTGGGGATTTATTTCCTGGTACGCCGGCGCAGTCAGGTGAAAGCCGCTCCGGTGGCTTCCAAGAAGAGATCGGCTGAAAGGCCTGTTGCCGCCACACCTCCGCCGCCGCCGGTATCTGACGAAGTACCGCTCGAAAAAGCCCGTCTTGCCCTGAACGAAACGAGGAGCCAGGATTTTTACGGCGAGGTGAACAAGGCCGTCTGGAAAAAGATATCGGATACCACACAGATCCCCGCTACCGAACTGAACAAGGTGAATGTAGCATCGCAGCTGCGAAGCAAAGGGATACCGGAAGAAGTGATCGCACAGCTGGGCACCCTGCTCAACGAATGCGAGATCGCCCTGTACACCCCTGTGCATTCTACCGCCGATATGCAGCACACGCTCGACAAAGCCGCCGATGTGATCGCACAGTTGTCATGAGAGCGCAGCTTGCGGAAAGAACCTCCTGTTTAGTATGCTGTATTGAAATACGCTGCTATCAAGACCTTGAGAGATCATCTCTGGTTTTTTGCCATCCTTGAGCGGGCGCCCATACGAATCTGCACTACCATCGCCTTGCTGCGCCTGCTCGAGGATCCTGCCGGGAAGCAATGCTGAAATTCAGTTATCCCGCTCCGTTGAGATCCCCGCACAGCCGCGATAGCATACTTCAGGTACGTTGGCGTATTGGCGCCCGTGCAAGGATGACGAAAATTATATGAAACCTTGATGCGGTTTGGTGTTAGATCTGCTTTCTACTCGCTGTATTTATAGCCTACGCCTCGTACGGAATGGAAGTACCGGGGATTCCGGCTGTCTTCCTCGAAGTATTTACGGAAACTGAGAATAAAATTATCGATTGTGCGGGTGGTGGGGTATACGTTGTAGCCCCATACGGTCTGCAGGATCTTCTCGCGGGGTACCACATCATTCTTGTTTTCGATCAGCAGCTTCAGGAGCATCGTTTCCTTTTTGCTGAGCTGGATGCGCTCCCCGTTCTTGATGCGTGCTTCCTGTGCTTTAAAGTCGATGTGGTTCTTTCCAAAATCGTAGGTATCGCCAACCGTATCTTTGTCGAGCAGCCGTTTGTTCTTTTCGATCAGCTTCTGGATCCGGAGCAGCAGCTCTTCCAGGTTGAAGGGCTTGGTTAAATAATCATCGGCACCCTTTTTCAGTCCGAGCACGCGGTCGGCGCTGTTGTTGCGGGCGCTGAGGATGAGCACGGGCACGTTGTTGTTTTGTACGCGGATGCTCTCCAGGGCGGTGATGCCATCCACTTCGGGCAGCATGATATCGAGAATGATAAGGTCGAAATATTCCGCCTGTACGGCCTGCAGGGCTTTGTTGCCGTCGTAGGCCGACGTAATTTCATACCCTTCCAGCTCCAGGTTCAGCTTCAGGGCTTCATGAAGGTTCTCTTCATCTTCAACCAGTAAAATGGAAGTTTTCGTTGGATCGGTACTCATGGGCGCCTTTTCGTTTATCTTTCTGCAGACTATTTTCTGAAACTCACCTGAAAATTGCTGCCCCCGGTTTCGTTGTCTGCAACGGTGATGTCGGCATTGTGGTCACGGGCAATTTTCCTGCACAAATATAATCCTAAACCGGTGCCTTTTGTTTTGCGTGTCAGCTCGTCGCCCATGCGGTAGAAGCGTTCGAAGACCTTTTTCTTTTCCTTGTCAGGTATCCCCGGTCCCTGGTCTGTCACGTTCAGGCCGATGCCGCCTTTTTTTTCTGCCAGTCCGAAACCGATGCGGCTTTCGCGGCCCGAATACTTGATCGCGTTCTCGAGCAGGTTGTTGACCAGGATCTGCAGCAGCAAGGGATCACCGTTGATAGTGACATCGTCGGCGATATCCACTTCCCAGGTGCGGCCGGGGAAGCGGTGCTCGAAATGGTTAACACAGGTACCGGCCAGCTCGGAAAGATTCAGTTCTTCCTTGGTGATGTTGTAGCGGCCGCCATCGAGCTGAAAGGAGATGAGGATATTGCTGGTGAGGGTGTTGAGGCGTTCTGTTTCTTCCAGCGTGGCCCCCAGCAGCTTTTGCCGCCGGCCATCGTCCAGCTTGTGCCGCTGCATGGTTTCGAGGTTAAGCTTGGCCACGGCGATCGGTGTCTTCAGCTCGTGGGTGATGGCCATGATGAAGTTCTGCTGCTGCTGCGATACTATGAACTGCCGGCGTACGATCCGGTAGATCAGCACAGCCACGATGATGATCACCAGCAGGAAGCTGCTGCCTTCGCCGATGTTGCGGGCTGATTTATTTTTTCCTTCCTCAATGATCCGGTTCAGCTTTTGTGTGTAGCCCGGCTCGCGGCCGGTGAGCTCAGCCTTTCTGAAATCCGTCATCTGCCGGTTTTGCTGCTGCAGGGCAATGAACCACCAAACAAAGGCCGCTACTATATATAAAAGCAGGAACCAGTAAACCACCGTGGCGATCGCCAAACTTTTTTTTCGCAGCAGGCTCATGGAGAAATTTATTGAAGACCCTCGTAGAGACGCGATGCATCGCGTCTTTATTGCGCCCGTTCTATCCTCAGACCCACGTTCAGCACGTGCTCGAGCGGGTTGTCGCGCATGATCTGTTCAAAGGCGAACTGGTAATCGCCGGGCTTTTTAAACTGGATCGGATTGCTGGTGATGCGCACGCGGTGCTCGTAGATATCGTCGATGCCAAAGCCCAGCCATCCTTTCTGGTTGTTGGCCAGCAGGAGGTTCACCGACTGTTTTCTGAGCGTATCGCCGGGCGACTGTGTAAAGATGTTCAGCCAGATATTGTTGTAATTATATGCATCTGAATGTCTTAACACAACATACAGGTTGTACAGGGAAGTGGTGTCGGAGATGGAAAACCTGACCGTGGGTTTTACGTCGCTGCGCCATTCCTGGTTCCGGAAAGAAGTGTTTTTTTCAAACACATCGATCTTTGTACAGGCAGCGAGCTGTATCAGCAGCACAAATAAGAGAACGTTTTTCAAGACAGTCTTTTTGCAAAAATACGATCAATCGGTTTTGATTGCAGTTGTTTATCGTGCGGAGAGCAGCGGCCCGCCGGTCTGTGGTTACAATACGTTGAGCACCTGTTCCTTTGCTTTTTCAAGCTCGTCTTTCATGTTCACAACTACCTTCTGGATGGTGGCATCGTAGGCCTTCGCGCCCGTGGTGTTTATCTCGCGGCCGATCTCCTGCAATATGAACGACAGCTTCTTGCCTTTCTCTTCCTTGTCTTCGTTGACGATGGTGGTGAAATATTCGCAGTGGTTCCTGAGCCGCACAAGTTCTTCCGTAATATCCATTTTTTCGATGTAGTAGATCAGCTCCTGCTCGAGCCGGTTCTCGTCGTAGTTCTCTTTGCCCACCTGTTCGTGCAGGATCTTCAGCAGGCCGTCGCGTGTTTTCTGCTGGCGCAGCGGTTCGAGCTGGCTCACTTCCTGCTGGCTTTTTGTGATGTTGGTGATCCGCAGCAGCAGTTCTCCCTGCAGCTGCCTGCCTTCGTCGGCACGGTGATCGTTCAGGTTGCTGATCGCTCCTTTCAGCACATTTGTAAACTGCTCCCATTCTTCCGCCGACAACGAATCGCCTGTGGGGGTGATCACCTCCGGCAGTTTCAGCAGGGAGCTTAAGATAGAGGATGCATCAAGGTTCAGCTCTTTTGAAAGTTCGGCGAGCGGCTGGTAGTAAGCCTTCACCAGTTGCGTGTTGATGGTAAATGGTTTTGAAGAGCCCGTTTGTTTCAGGCTGATCAGGCATTCGATGGTGCCGCGCCCGAGGTGTTCAGATAAGATCTTGCGTATCTCGAATTCATATGCCTTCAGGAAGGAAGGCATCTTCAGGTTCAGTTCGAATTGTTTTCCGTTCAATGATTTTATATCTATCAGAAATGTTTTGTCCCCGATACTTTGCTCTATCCTTCCGAACCCGGTCATTGATCTCAGCATTCTGTTTATTTTAAGGCAATATAAGCATTTAGTTTGGAGCGCCCGGAATTCGGCGGCAGGCAATGCACCACTGACAAAGGCTTTCACGATGGTCCGACTTTACCGCCCTGCAGCGAAGAGCAGCCGGTACAATTCTGCCTGATCCATTTCATGTACGTCGCCGGGCTGCATGCCCTCGAGGTTTACGCCTTCGATGCGGTAGCGGATCAGCCGCAGCGTAGGGAAGCCGGCCTTTGCGGTCATCTTTCGTACCTGGTGATGTTTGCCTTCGGTAAGGGTGATGCGGATCCAGCTCACGGGTATGTTCTTCCGGAAGCGGATCGGCGGAAAGCGGGGCGGGACGGGCGGTTCAGCCTCGAACCGGTGTACGGTGGCGGTCTTTGTATGGTGCGCTTTTCCATGAACCTGTATCACCATCTCACTGCGCAGTTGCCTGATGGCATCATCACCGATCTCTCCTTCTACCTGCACCCAGTATTCTCTTTCATGCGAGAACGAAGGATGCAGCAGGCGGTAGTTCAGGCCGGTATCGTTTGTAAGAATGAGCAGCCCCTCGCTGTCGTAGTCGAGCCGGCCGACAGGATAAACATCGGTGGGCACTGTAAAGAGATCCTTGAGTGTTTGCTTCGCACTGCCCTGCGTTTCACCTGACGGAATGCTGAATTGTGAAAGAACCTGGTAGGGCTTGTATATGATGAAGTAACGGCTCAATGCACAGCTTGATGAATGAAGTTAGAGAAAGAGGAATTGAGCAAAAAATAAAAGCTCGGATCAGATCCGAGCTTATATGTAGATGGGTTAGTAAGTACCAGGAATTTTTTCCTACACAATATTAAAAATAATTTTTACTAACGTAAAAAAAATACAATTTATTTTATGCACATTTTTTTGACAATTATGTGGATGAACACGATGATGTGATGTATGCATGCATGCGGAAGTCCTTTCTCCGGTGCTGCTGCAAGCCACTGCATCGTTACCTGATTTGATGTAGGTTTGCTGAAATTGTTTGTATGAAGTTTCCCGCACCGGTTCCGATGAAGTGGCTCGCTGAATTTTTAAACGCAACATTAAAAGGCAATGAAGAAGGAATGGCCACCGGCATCAATGAGATTCACCGGGTGGAGCCGGGCGACCTGGTGTTTGTAGATCATCCCAAATATTACAACACCTGCCTGCAATCCGCTGCCAGCTTTATTATCATCAACAAGGAAACAGATGTGCCGCCCGGCAAAGCGCTGCTGATTGTAGAGCAGCCCTTCGAGGCTTACACCCGCATCGTGCAGCATTTCTATCCTTTCGAACCGGCCCTCAAGGCCGTGAGCGACTCGGCCGTCATCGGTGAAAATACCCATATCTTTCCGAACGTATTTATCGGCAATCATGTAACCATTGGCAGCAACTGCATCATCTATCCCAACGTCACCATCCTCGATCATTGTGTGATCGGTAACAACTGCATCATCCAGTCGGGCACCGTCATTGGCTCCGATGCTTTTTATTACAATACAAAGAAGAACCGCGACGTATGGTATAAAAAGATGCTGAGTTGCGGAAGGGTAGTGATAGAAGATGATGTGGAGATCGGCGCCGGCTGCACGATCGACCGGGGCGTAACGCATGATACCGTGATCGGCCGGGGTACCAAGATGGACAACCTGATCCAGATCGGGCATGATACGCGCATCGGTACCAACTGTTTGTTTGCGGCCCAGGTGGGCGTGGCGGGCGGCACTACGATCGGCAATGGTGTTACGCTATGGGGACAGGTAGGGGTCAGTAAAACGCTTTCTATTGGCGACAATGCCGTGGTGCTTGCACAGAGCGGTGTGCCTGCCAGCATCGAGGGGGGCAAAACTTATTTCGGGTCGCCTGTTGAAGAAGCCAAACAGAAAATGAAGGAACTGGTCTGGATAAAACGCATCCCTGAATTGTGGAAAAGAAGCAGGGAGGAGAGCGGGGACTGATGATGTGTTGCAGGAAGAGATTACGAGCTTTTAGCTGTTAGCTTTTAGTGGGAAGAAAGCTAACAGCTAGAAGCTACAGGCTTACAGTTTACTCTTTCCATCCCTGTTTCGCCTTACCATCTTTAATGGCAGCCGTCGCTTTGGCTTCACTTAACATCGTTGTCAGCTTGTTACCTTTACCATCTGTACCCTGGGCCATATAGCCTCCGCGGGAGGTTTTGGTAATCACGGCATCCTGCATGGGAACATTCTTTTCCTTGGTTTTCACGTTGTATGCAGTAATTGTTGCATCGCCAGCCATAATTGTAAGATTTAATGATTAGTAAATAATGCAAATATAATCCGCCTTATCGTCAGTGGGGGTTATACTCCCTATAGCTGTATCAACTATTATTCCAGACTTCCGGTCCCTGCTTCCTCCACCCGTTTTCGGGATGTAACGGTCTGATCGCGGCGACTACGGCTTATACGTCGAGCTTGGCGTATTTAGCATGGCTTTCAATGAATTCACGGCGGGGTGCTACTTCGTCGCCCATCAGCATGCTGAATACCCTGTCGGCTTCCGCTGCGCTTTCGATGGTTACCTGTTTCAGTGTACGGGTTGCCGGGTTCATAGTCGTTTCCCACAGCTGCTCGGCATTCATCTCACCCAGTCCTTTGTACCGCTGGATGGTAACGCTGTCTTCCCGGCCGCCAGCCAGTTTTTCGATTAGGCCCTTGCGTTGTTCCTCGCTCCAGGCATAAGCCTGCTCCTTGCCTTTCTTAACGAGGTACAGGGGTGGTTGCGCGATGTAGATGTAGCCCTGCTGCACCAGCTCTTTCATGTAACGGTAGTAGAAGGTAAGGATCAGCGTGGCGATGTGACTGCCGTCCACATCGGCATCCGTCATGATGATCAGCTTGTGGTAGCGCAGCTTGACGGTGTTCAGCGCTTTCGGGTCTTCGGCGGTACCAACGGTTACGCCGAGCGCGGTATACATATTCCTGATCTCTTCGTTCTCGTAGATCTTATGCTCCAGTGATTTCTCCACGTTCAGGATCTTGCCACGCAGCGGAAGGATCGCCTGAAAGCTTCTGTCGCGGCCCTGCTTGGCGGTTCCGCCGGCCGAGTCACCTTCAACCAGGTACAGTTCGCAGCGGTCCGGATCGCGCTCGGAGCAGTCGGCCAGTTTACCGGGCAGACCGCCACCGCTCAGCACCGTTTTGCGCTGCACGAGTTCGCGGGCCTTTTTAGCCGCTACGCGCGCCTGCGCCGCGAGGATCACTTTGGAGATGATGTTCTTGGATTCGCGGGGATTCTCTTCCAGGTAGGCTTCGAGCACGCGGCTTACGGTGGTTTCCACTACGCCGCTGACCTCGTTGTTACCCAGCTTGGTCTTTGTCTGTCCTTCAAACTGGGGTTCCGGTACTTTTACGGATATGATCGCGCTGAGTCCTTCCCGGAAATCGTCGCCTTCTATTTCTACTTTGGCCTTTTCGAACAGGCCCTGCTTTTCACCATAGTTCTTGAACACACGCGTAAGGGCCCTTCTGAAGCCTGTAACGTGCGTGCCGCCTTCGATGGTGTTGATATTGTTAACGTATGAGAAAATGTGTTCCTTGAAATCGTCGTTGTAGGAAAGGGCCACTTCAACCGCTACGTTGGAGACGGGGTCGTGTCCTTCCACAAAAAGGGTGTTGGCAATGAGGGGGGTTCGCTTGGCGCTTTTATCGAGCATTTCCACGAATTCGATGATGCCGCCTTCGCTGTAGAACAGGTTTGAGTAAATGTTGCCTGCATCGTCTTTTTCCCTTTCGTCGCGGAGGGTGATCCTGACCTTGCGGTTCAGGTAAGCCAGCTCGCGGATGCGTCCTTCGAGGATCTCGCGTTTATATTCGGTGGTGATGAAGATGGTAGAGTCGGGCCAGAAGTGAATGGTGGTACCGGTTTCCTCGCTTTCGCCTATTTCCCTTACAGAGTACTGGGGAATGCCGAGGCGGTATTCCTGTTCGAATATTTTTCCGTCGCGTTTTACATTTACCTGCAGCACGGTGCTCAGTGCGTTCACGCAGCTTACACCTACGCCGTGCAGGCCACCGGAGACCTTGTAAGTATTTTTGTCGAATTTACCACCCGCATGCAGCACGGTCATAACCACTTCCAAGGCCGAGCGTTTTTCCTTTTGCATGATGCCGGTCGGAATGCCCCGTCCATCGTCCACTACGGAGATGGAATTGTCTTCATGGATGGTAACAAAGATGTTATTGCAGAAACCTGCCAGCGCCTCGTCAATGGAGTTGTCGACGACCTCGTACACCAGGTGGTGGAGACCCTTTACACCGACATCGCCGATATACATGGCCGGGCGCTTTCTGACGGCTTCCAGACCTTCGAGAACCTGTATACTGTCGGCACCATATCCGTTGGTTGGGGGGGCGATAAGTTCTTCTGTTTCTGTACTCATTTATAAAAAGATCTTCAATATAAAAAATTAGAGGAATGAAATCTTGCAAATGTACTATAATAAAGGCTTTTAGCCAATAATTACCAACTAATAATACGTTATACCAGGTCTCCAAAACCGGCTTTTCGGCGGGCCCGGAAAAGCCCTCTTCCAGCCCGGTTCCACGGGCAGAAGTAAACGCTGCCAGCAGGCCTTTCCACACCCTTTCTTTCCCGCTTTCGCCGGGCTGGCAACACGTCTGTATTCATTAAACCTGATTCTCATGGTTTTATTGCCCGCCAGTTACCCGCATTAAATGATAAAGCGGTGACATTTGAAAACTCTCATTATGTAATTTTGTGCTATATGTACCAGCCGCCCGATATTCTGGCCTTTGCGACGAAGCAGCCCCTCATGCAGGATGACCTCGACCTGCTGCATGAAAAAGAACAGCAGATCCCCGGCTCCGTTCAGTACGTGATCAAACGGTATCAGCGCAACAGCCAGTGGAGCATCGACGATACGGGGATGATGGTGTACAATTACAAAAAGGATGAGCCGAGAGAGAATTACTTCGAGCTGCGTTTCTGCATGACGGGAAGCGGCTATTACCAGGCGAAACGTACAGAGGGACAGCCGGCCAGATCACAGGTGGCAAAGTCATCTTATCAGCCCACAGATACGCTCGACGTGCTTACTTTCCGCTTTCAGACGCTGCACCTGCTGCAGTTTGTAAAGCCTTCCAAGCCGGGCGCCTCGGTGGTGAACCAGGTGCTTCAGTTCAAGCATCCTTCTTCTTTTTCCAAGATCGTTCCGCTCTGCAGCCGTATCCGCATCGTGCTGGAGTCGCTGCTCAACCACACTTACAAAGACAGTCTCGAAAATATTTATATCAACGCGCAAACCCAGATGGTGCTGCTGTACAGCCTGGAATGCATGATCGGGGAAAAGGAGATCGAAAGCTTTTCCTGCAAGTTCCTGGCAAACGAAGCCGACCGTGAAAAGATCACCCGCGCACGTGAGATCCTGCTGCAGCATATCGGCGAGCCCGTCACCATCAAGGAGCTGAGCCGCAAGGTGGCCATCAATGAATGCTACCTGAAGAAAGGATTCAAAGAGTTGTTCGGCACCACCATCTTCGATTTTTACCAGAGCCAGCGCATGGAGCATGCCCGTTATTTGCTATACGAAAAAGGGCTCAGCGTAACCGATGTGTCCCTGCTGCTGGGCTATTCTTCCATCTCCCATTTTTCCACCGCCTTCAAGAAACACACCGGATTGAAACCGTGTGAGCTGCTGTTCCATTCGTAGCGAGGATTTCGCTTGCATTTTATATGGAGAGAGGCTAAGCGGTAAGTTATCTCTATGGCGGTACCAGTCGGGTATGCCCATGTTATACCATTGTGAATTCAGTAAGGGAGCATAAGCTCCTCTTGTCCTTTCAGGGCAGGCACGCGGTTGTATGCTTGCATCATCAGGCAGTAGCTTACGGAGAAGATTTAGATTGCCCTGTTGCATGCCCTGCGTTCCGGCGGAACATCAAAATTCATCAGCCAATCTCTTACGCGTGTTCATCCGTGAAAAAATCTTCTGCCGCCTGCAGGGTGTAATCCAGGTCTTCGTAGGTAAGGGCGTTGCTGAGGAACCAGCTCTCGAATGCGGATGGTGGCAGGTAGATGCCCCGGTCGAGGAGGTAGTGGAAGAATTTGTTGAACAGGGCGTTGTTTGCATCTGCGGCACACTGGAAATCGATCACGTCCCTGTCGCTGAAATGCAGGCTGATCATGCTTCCCATGTGATTGATGCGATAAGGCACGCCTGATCTCTTAAGTATGCGGTCGAGGCCGTCGCGAAGATACTGACCCTTTTCTTCGAGAGAAGTATAGATGGCAGGATTGTCGCTCAGCTCTTTCAGTAAAGTATAACCGGCGATCATGCCGATCGGGTTGCCACTCAGGGTGCCCGCCTGGTATACGTTACCGAGGGGTGCGATCTTTTCCATGATCTCCTGCTTTCCACCGAAGGCGCCTACCGGCAGTCCGCCACCGATGATCTTTCCGTAGGTGATCAGGTCGGCATCCACACCCAGCCGCTGCTGTGCGCCGCCGGCCGCCAGCCGGAAACCGGTCATCACTTCATCCATGATAAAAACGATGCCCTCACGGGTGCAGATGGTGCGCAGCCCCTCGATATAGCCTGGCAGGGGCAGAATGCAGCCCATATTGCCGGCCACCGGTTCTATGATGATGGCCGCGATCTCGTTCTTATGCTCGGTCACCAGCTTCTCCACCGCTTCCAGGTTGTTGTAAGGCGCCACCAGCGTATCGTTCGAAACGGCGCCGGTTACGCCGGCAACCTGCTGTATGTTGAAAGTGGCCAGGCCGCTGCCTGCCTTCACCAGAAAGGCATCGGCATGGCCATGGTAACAGCCTTCAAATTTGATGAACTTGTTGCGGTGCGTGTAGCCCCGGGCCAGCCGGATGGCGCTCATGCAAGCTTCCGTACCGCTGTTGACCATCCTGATCAGGTCAACGTTTCTCACCATCCCCTTGATCAGTTCGGCCATTTCTATCTCCAGCTCTGTGGGTGCACCGAAAGAGGTGGAATCCATCGCTTTTTTTTGCACGGCTTCGGTCACAGGTTCGTAGGCATGCCCCATGATCATGGGCCCCCATGAATTGATGAAATCGATGTAGCGGTTGCCATCCACATCGTACAGATAAGCGCCCTTTGCTTTTTTAATAAACACAGGCGTACCACCCACACTTTTGAAAGCTCTCACCGGTGAATTCACGCCGCCGGGAATGGACTTTCCTGCACGGGCAAACAGGTCATAACTTCCGGAACGGGCATTTTGAGAGAAGGTAGCGGTGCTTGCTGATTCATTCATGGTAAGAAAGCTTTTGATAGAATGCGCGAAGTTAACGCTATTCGCAGAGACGTGATGCGTGGTGTGTCTACGTGGAAGGCAATGCGGGTTTGATGAATTTCTGGTAGTACTTGCAGGCAGGCTTCAGTCCGCAGATGCCGCATTTGGGATTGCGGGCCACGCAAACATAGCGGCCGTGCAGGATGAGCCAGTGATGGGCCCTGTACACAAGGTCTTTGGGTAAATATTGTATGAGCTGCTTCTCGGTGGCCAGCGGTGTTTTGGCATTCACGGTGAGGCCGATACGCGCCGACACCCTGAACACATGCGTGTCTACGGCCATGTTGGGTTGCTGGTCAACTACGGAGGTAATAACATTGGCGGTCTTGCGGCCAACGCCGGGTAAAAGGATGAGTTCTTCGACGGTCAGGGGAACTTCGCCGCCGTGCTTTTCGACCAGCATTTTAGCCATGCCGATCAGGTGCTTTGATTTGTTGCCCGGATAGGAGATGCTTTTTACGATGGGGAACAGGTCGTCATATTCCGCTTCCGACAAGGCATTGGAGTCGGGATAGCGGGCAAAAAGCGCAGGGGTGGTTATATTGACGCGTTTGTCTGTACACTGGGCCGACAGGATTACTGCCACCAGCAACTGATAGGGGCTATCGTACAGCAATTCCGTTTCAGCGTCGGGATTATGCTGCTGGAAATAATCGATTATAAACTGGAAACGTTCTTTTCGTGTCATACTTGTACAACATTACAATACAGACACGAAACAAGTGGAGAGTAGATTTTGTTACACGGATTCTACCATTGTTTTCTTTGCATACTCCATTACTCTGACGATAACTTCTGCTCTGGGAGATTCAATGGCTCCATCCAGAATTTGAAAAGATGATTCCAAAACTTTAAATTTTTCATTGAGTGCCCAGTCACGGTCAAGGGCAGCTTTAATTGCGTTGCTTTCAGCGTAAGATGTCTGCCGGTAAAGATACCGCAGCAAATCCTCCGGGGTGTATTGTGTCATAAGGCGAATCCATTTACGTCCACATTAAAAATTCCGAAAATGTCCGGTTTCCGGAAAGGTCTCAAGTTAAACGACACTACAAGGTAGTTATTGTATCCCGAAATAATGATTTTTTCAACTTCTGGTAAGAATTACCATATAGAAGATGGCTTTTAGTATTTAGTTGCAAGGTTTTATACAACGGCCATAGTTGCATGGAGTATGCTGACAGTTTTTTTATCCAGGACATGGTTCATTCCAGTTCCGATGTATGCAGGAGATGCCGGGCATGGCGTCCCTGCCGCATCACATGTTGACCGGTAGCTAATGGCTGCTGTCTGTTTTTTCTTTGAAAATAAACAGGTCTTCATTGTCCCGCTTCATGAAGTATTTCTCGCGGGCGTATTTTTCGAGGGTGGCGGCATTCGACCTGAGGAGACCGGATTCTTTGCGGAGGCCTTCGATCTGCTCTTCGTAGTTTCTTTTGCTTTCCTGCAGCTCCCGGAGTTCGTGGGGATGGCGGATGTACGTGGTGACCAGGTCGCGGTCATCAAAAAAGATCATCCACACGAGCAGACCGGCCAGCGTAAGCAGGTACCTGCCTGCAAGCCAGTATTTTCGTGTGGATGATTGCATGAGAAGGAGAATATATTATTTGCCGAACCTGATCTTGTTCTGCAGGAACAGTGCGCTGCTGCCCAGTTCCTCTTCGATCCTGATCAGCTGGTTGTACTTGGCGATCCGGTCGGTGCGGCTGGCTGAACCGGTCTTGATCTGTCCGCAGTTCAGCGCCACGGCCAGGTCGGCGATGGTGGTATCTTCCGTTTCACCGCTGCGATGGCTCATGATGGTGTTATATCCGTTGTGCTGCGCCAGCGTTACGGCATTGATGGTTTCGGTGATGCTTCCGATCTGGTTCACTTTTACCAGCAGCGCGTTGGCCACGCCTTTGTCGATGCCCTGCTGCAGCCTTTCCACGTTGGTCACAAACAGGTCGTCTCCCACCAGCTGTATCTTGCTTCCTACTGTATCTGTCAGCAGTTTCCAGCCGTCCCAGTCGTCTTCCGCCATACCGTCTTCGATAGATACAATCGGAAAATTCTTTACCCAGCTGGCCCAGTAGTCGACCATCTTTTCGCTGCTCAGTCTTTTGCCATCCGATTTGTGAAAATGGTACTCTTTAGATTTGGCGTCGAACATTTCACTTACCGCGGGGTCCATGGCGATGAACACTTCTTTTCCTGCTTTGAACCCGGCCGAATCGATCGCCTGCATCACCGTTTCTATGGCTTCTTCGTTGCTCTGGATATCAGGCGCAAATCCGCCCTCGTCACCCACGTTGGTGGAATAACCTTTTTTCTTCAGCACCGATTTCAATGCGTGAAAGATCTCAACGCCCCAGCGCAGCGCTTCGCTGAAAGTGGTGGCGCCGGAAGGCATTACCATAAACTCCTGAAAATCGATCTTGTTGTCTGCATGGGCTCCGCCGTTCAGGATGTTCATCATGGGCACCGGAAGGGTCTTGGCGTTGGTGCCGCCGATGTAGCGGTAGAGTGGAAGATCCGATTCCTGCGCTGCGGCTTTTGCTACGGCCATGCTCACGGCCAGGATCGCATTGGCGCCCAGCTTGCCTTTGTTAGGGGTGCCATCGAGCTCAAGCATCGCAGCGTCTACACCCGCCTGGTCTGTTACTTCCATACCCAACAACGCCTGTGCGATATCTTCGTTCACATTGTCCACTGCTTTCAGCACGCCTTTCCCGCCATAAATTTTCTTATCGCCATCACGAAGCTCTACGGCTTCGTGAACGCCGGTGCTGGCGCCGCTTGGTACGGCGGCTCTTCCCATGATATCGTTTTCTGTAACTACTTCTACTTCAACAGTCGGATTTCCCCTGCTGTCTAATATCTGTCTGGCGTGAATCTCTACTATAGAACTCATACTGATTGCTTGTTCGTGATTTAATTTGGTTGTCGGATATGTCAGATCATTTTGTCGCGGTAGCGGCGGACAAATCTAATAATTTCTGGTAATCTTCCGTCTTTTACCGGAATCTTGCTTCTTTCAGATAATAATACGATAACCGCCAGTGATCAGGCAGTCAGGCTTTTGAAGATGGTCTCCAGGCTCCGGCTTTCGTTCTGAAGGGAAATGATGTTGAGGTTTTGCTGCAGGGCCAGTTCCAGCAGCTGCCTGCGCACGGTTTCAGGTGAGGTCGTCTGAAGTTTGTAGCTGCCGCCGGAATCTGTTTCTACTTTCAATACCCCATTGAGACTCTGCAGCGCCGGCACACTGACAGGTTTATCGAATTGAACAGCCACCACGCTGTTGTGGCTGGTCTGTTGCTGAAGATTTGCCAGGGCATCGTCGGCCACGATGGTTCCTTTGTTGATGATGATGACCCGGTTGCAGATGGCTTCCACCTCCTGCAGAATATGGGAGGAAAAAAGGACGGTCTTGTTCTTGCCCAGCTCACGGATCACTTCCCGTATCTCGACGATCTGGTTGGGATCCAGTCCGCTGGTGGGTTCATCGAGGATGAGTACTTCGGGATCGTGGATCAGCGCGGCGGCAAGGCCCACGCGTTGCTTGTATCCCTTGGAAAGCTGCCCGTTTTTTTTCCTGCTTTCCGGCGTCAGTCCGGTAATGCGGATGGCTTCTTCGATCTTTCCTTTTTTGTCGGCGAGCTGGTGAACATCCGCAATGAAATAGAGGTATTCACGCACATACATATCGTAATAAAGGGGATTCGCCTCCGGCAGATATCCGATCTTCTTTTTCGCTTCGATCGGGTGGACTTTCGTGTCCAGCCCGCTTACCAGGGCGGTGCCGCCATCCTGCTGCAGGTAGCCTGTGAGGATCTTCATCGTCGTGGATTTGCCTGCCCCGTTGGGTCCCAGAAAACCTGCGATCTCGCCCTTTTCCACTTTAAAGGAGATCTGGTTGACGGCTTTCTGTTCGCCGTAAGTTTTAAGGAGGTCTTTGACTTCAATGGACATGGAAACTGTTTAGCCCCACGAAAGTAATCATTCACGTTGTATTCCCACCGCTGGATACCACCCAAAGACCTAAGCCCGTGTTAAGTTTATTTACAGAATCTTCACCCCCATATTCCACAAATCTCCCTAATTTAGAACCGGTTATCTGAGGGTGGTAGAAGAAAACAGGAAATTGTTATTTTTTAGCGCCAGTAGCGATTTCAGCATTCTATTTTTTCCGTGATTCGCTATTCACACAAGATCGCTAGCAAAGTTGATGAGTTTTTTACGTTCCGGCAGGAACGTGGAAAAAGATTGGCTAAGTATCTTCAATTCGATAAACTGCAAGAGACGTGAAAAATGCCATCTCCCCTCAAACAACCACATAACCCGTTCTTCATTCATTAATTGATTCTTAGTCATATGTCTTATCCTCATCAGGTCACCTCGTTTGAACAATACCAGGCGGCATACAGCAAGAGCATTTCCGAACCGGAAAATTTCTGGGCGGAGGTGGCAGACCAGTTTTACTGGAGAGAAAAATGGAACAAAGTGCTCGAATGGAATTTCAAGGAACCCAATATAAAATGGTTCATCGGCGGCAAGCTGAACATCACCGAGAACTGTCTCGACCGGCACCAGGAAACACTGGGCAACACCCCGGCCATCATCTGGGAGCCCAACGACCCCGAAGAACACCACCGGGTGCTTACCTACAATGACCTCCATGAAAAGGTGAACCAGTTCGCACACGTGCTGAAAAACAATGGCGTAAAAAAAGGCGACCGCATCTGTCTTTACATGGGCATGATACCCGAACTGGCGATCGCCGTGCTGGCATGTGCCCGCATCGGCGCCATCCACTCGGTCATCTTCGGCGGCTTCTCAGCACAGAGCATCGCCGACCGACTGCAGGATGCACAGGCCGCCTACATCATCACCTGCGACGGCGCTTTCCGCGGCGCCAAAGACATACCGCTGAAATCCGTGATCGACGATGCCCTCATCGCCTGTCCTTTTGTAAAACGCGTGATCGTGTGCACCCGTACCCGCACGCCGGTGAGCATGATCAAAGGCCGGGACGTATGGTGGGAAGACGAGATCAAGAAAGTAGAGACCCAGCACCCCGGCGACTTCCCCGCCGAAGTGATGGATGCGGAAGACATGCTGTTCATCCTTTACACATCCGGCTCTACGGGCAAGCCAAAGGGCGTGGTGCATACCTGCGGCGGATACATGGTGTGGACAAACTATTCTTTCCTGAACACATTTCAATACCGCCCAGGCGAAGTGCATTTCTGCACTGCCGATATCGGCTGGATCACAGGCCACAGCTATATCCTGTACGGCCCGCTCTCGGCCGGCGCCACCACCCTGATGTTCGAAGGCGTGCCTACCTGGCCCGATGCCGGCCGCCTCTGGAACATCGTCGACAAATTCAAAGTAAACATTTTATATACCGCGCCAACAGCCATCCGTTCGCTGATGGGCTTCGGAACTTCCCCTCTTGATGGAAAAAAACTGGACAGCCTCCGGGTGCTCGGCACCGTGGGCGAACCCATCAACGAAGAAGCCTGGCACTGGTACAAGGAAAAGGTAGGAAAAAACAATTGTCCGATCGTAGACACATGGTGGCAGACCGAAACGGGCGGCATCATGATCACAAACCTGGCAGGCGTAACGCCCGAAAAACCGGTGTTTGCGACCCTGCCCCTGCCCGGCGTACAACCCCTGCTGGTAGATGAAAACGGCAAAACAATCGAAGGAAATGACATGAGCGGAAACCTTTGCATCAGCCATCCGTGGCCGGGCATCATCCGCACCACATACGGCGACCATGAACGCTGCCGCACCGCTTATTTTGCCACCTACGAAAATTTGTACTTCACCGGCGACGGCGCCCTGCGCGACGCAGAGGGCAACTACCGCATCACCGGCCGGGTAGACGATGTGCTGAACGTGAGCGGCCACCGCATCGGTACCGCCGAAGTGGAGAATGCCATCAACATGCATGCCGGCGTGGTGGAAAGCGCGGTGGTGGGTTATCCGCACGATATCAAAGGACAGGGCATTTACGCTTATGTCATCTTCAACGAAAGCAACAAGGAACAGGAACTGACCCGCAAAGATGTGACCGCCACCGTGAGCCGCATCATCGGCCCCATCGCGAAACCTGACAAGATCCAATTTGTGAGCGGACTGCCCAAAACAAGAAGCGGTAAGATCATGCGCAGGATCCTGCGCAAAATAGCGGAAGGCGAAACCAGCAACCTGGGAGATACATCCACGCTGCTCGATCCGGGTGTGGTAGATGAAATAAAGAACGGACGTTTATAGTTATAAGCCGCCCCTCCGGGGGCGGCTTTCTTATTCTACTAATTCAGGGATCAGGGGTGTAAAATACAAGTGTGAAGGTTGTTCTTCATGCCAAGGAGATTGCTGTGCTTTTCATGGTACGGATTGTTACCTGAACTTCACACCTTATCAAAAGGAACTATTTTATTTACGGGAAAAGCAGGACGGTGGATTTTTGTCTGAACCAGAAAAGAGCCTGATTAATTGATTGCCCTGATATCCGATGACTACACCCACGGCTATCCTTCCAATCTCAAAAATCCCGGTTCAGATAAAAACTGATTGCACTGGAAATCGGTTTGAACAAAATCATCAGTTATTGGGCGAATCAAGTAATCAGGCTCTTTTCTGGTTCAGACAAACTACCGCTTTATCGTTACCCTCGTACCTACAGGAATAAAGCTGTAAATTTCATCTACCTGGTCGCGCTTCATGGAGATGCAGCCGTTGGTCCAGTTCTGGTATTGGTCTACTACCATTTCGTCTCTGGGCCAGGTGCCGTGGATGCCGATGCCGCCGCCGATCTTGGCATTGGCGGGTATGAGGCCGCGCGATTTGCGCTCGTTGAATTTTTCTATGTCTGTCGGGGTGGGATAGTTGAGGAGCAGCATCTTATCCCATTTCTCATGTGGTCTTTTTGATACGATCACAAAACTGCCTTCCGGGGTTCTGCGATCCCCTTCCACCATCTTGTCGTTCAGATCTTTGCTGCCGAATACCACCGGATAGGTGGCGTACCAGCCTTCATCATCAAAGATCTGAAGCTCGTAATCAGACTTGTCGATCACGATATAGGGCGTGCCACTCAGGCCGCCGGTGATGAATCTTCTGTGAAAGAACCGGTGCTCGAGTGATCTGAATGAGAAAAGACCGGCGGACACAACAAAAAGGCAGAGGAGCCACTTCAACTTCATATCAAAAAATATTTATAAAGATAGAATGCAAACGACGGATTTGATATGTAAAGTATCGTCATGAATGGTTTTAGCGTTTCCGTTATGATGGCAATTTACACCTGCCGTTTAACAGTCGAAAGCGGTTTTACAATAATTTATCAATTGCAAAAAAAGCAAAGAGGCGCATGCACTGCACCTCTTTGCCGGCCCGTTCTCCGGTGAACGGTTGAACAGCCCGTTATCAATGACTTAACCTGATACCGAGGTTATAAGGCGTCTGGTCGAGGCCTTTTTCAAACATGCTCTGGGTGGCCATTGAACCATAGAGGTTCACGGGTCCAAGCTTCAGTTCGGCGATGTAGGAAAGCTTGTAGTTCCTCAGGTCGAAATCATCCTTTGTTTTCTGCTTGCCGGTAGGGCCGCTGATGTACTTCTGGCGGGAAGAATACAGGTAACCTGCACTCATGCCGGCACTGAGGCCAAAGGAACTTTTGCTTGCTTTTCCAGGTGTGAAGTTGAAGTTCAGCATCAGGGGCACCGTCACGTAGTCGGTGGCCAGCTTGTTCTTGTGGTAGGATACATTGTCCATGTACACGGTTGTCGGATTTTCCCGGAAGCGGATGTTGCTTTCATAGCGGTAGTTGTTGAGTTCCACGCCCAGTCCGTATTTCAGGTTCACCACCTGCTTGATCAGGCTCAGCTTCTGGAGGAACAGCCATACGTTCACGTTCACCGACTTGCCGTTGTGCAGCTTGAACCAGTCTTTGTTGCCACCGGGTGCAAACTGCTGGGCAGCGGCGGAAGCGTAGTTCGTCTTATCGGAGTAGTTGTTGAATCCGAGGTCTACCACCAGCCAGTTGGTAGTGAGGTTGGAAGGGCGGCGCCTGTCGATGTACACTTTCCTGGGAGACTCGGCGGAGCCTCTTTTTTTCACGATGATCATGGCGCCGATGCGGATGGTGTCGCCGGAGGATCGTGCACTCGTAGTGGCGGTATCAGTTTGCGCGAAAGAGGTGCAGTACAGGCATAGCGCTGCCAGTAGAAAATAGAGCTTTTTCATAACGTTTGATTTTAATAATGTATGATTATTTAAGCGCGAGTTCGACGCTGCCGATGAGAATGCTTTTTTCTCCATTCATTCCGGCGGCTTTATTGATGACCCTTGAGGCTTTTCTGAGTAGTCCCCGGAGGGCGTGTTTTTTATCCAGGGGGATATTGGAGACATAAACATCATCGGTTTCATTGTTCGAAGCGAAGCTGATTCCGGAATCAGCGTTGGCGCTCTCTGCAATGTCTGCCTGGGTGTTTATGGCAACAGCTTCATCGATAATAGATTTCTGGTTATTTACAACGGAAGGTGTGATCTTGTCGAATGCCCGGTGGCTGCCGGCCGCTACCTGTGCCACATCGTTGATGGGACGCTGCCTGCGCACCGGTTTTTCGATCCTGGCAATGGATGCTGATGCGGGCTTTTCTTTTTGAACCGGCAGGGCTGACGCCCTTTTTACAACAACAGGCCCCGGTTTGTCTTTTTCGCTTTCAGCATTTGAAGTACCGGCGATCCCTGTAACTGCCGCAGGCTGATCTTCAACTTGCGTTTGAGCAGGTTTTTCAACGCTGACAACCGACGAACCTTTTTTGGAAGGAACAGGAGGATCAACAACGGCCACCCTTGTCTGCGCGCCTGATTCAGGCCGGTTCAGCCACAGCGCCCCGGCAACCAGCAGAACCATGGCAGCGGCAGCCATCCTCCACCACGTAAACAGAACAACTTTCTCTTTTTCAGCACGGTACAGCAACTGTTTGTCGGGGAACACGACAGCGCTGTCGGGCCATAAAACCGCCTTGTGGATCAGGTCGAACGCATCTTTGTGTGCAGGATGGTCGTGAACGAACTGTTCCACCAGCCTTTTATCTTCCTGGCTCAGTTCATTGTCAGTATGTAATAAAGCTTTTTCTTCGAAGTTACCTTCATGGATAAAGGCGCTGTCTTCAGTTCTGATCAGGGAAGCGATGTCGGGAAAAGCCATTTCATCGGGTGTTACCCTGAACTGTTGCAACAGCTCCAGTTCTTCCTTCAGATCAGGATGGGCTGCCGCGAACAGCTCCACGGCTTCTCTCTCCGCTGTATTTAATTCGTTGTCGGTGTACAACAAAAAATATTCTTCGTAATTATATCTGTTAATATCCATTTTTTCCATTTTGCTCTGGCTCAGCCAGCAGGTTTGGGAGAACCGTTTACAATACATTCTCGGGTTTCACCAGGTAGTTCTTCAGCTGAAGCCTCGCCCTGTGCAGGTATACTTTCACCTGGCTTTCGTTCAACCCGCTTATCTGACCAATCTCCTCATAAGAATACCCTTCATAATCTTTCAGCAGCACCAGCGAACGCTGGGTATGATTTAAAGTGGCCAGTGCCTGTTCAAGCACTTTTTTCAGGTTGTTCACCGGTTTGTAAGTGATCCGTTCTTCTTCCTGAAAATCTTCTTTCAATCGAATCCGTTTATTTTTCCGGAGAAAGTCGATCAGGTTGTGGTAAGCTACGGTGAACAAATATGGTTTGCATCTTTCGTTGTCTACTTCTGTTCTGTTACGCCATAATTTCTCGAATGCGCTCTGTACGATGTCCTTGGCATCTTCCTCGTTCCGGATATTTTTTACGATGAACCGGTAAACGTTGTCGGCATAGGTCCTCACGCATTCATTGTATTCCTTTTCAGTCATGAGCAGTTGTGTCTGGAGTTATTCAGTTGTTACGGGCGGGTTTCATAAAAGTTACAAATCAATTTATTTTTTTTGATCATTTGTCGGGCTGGAAAACAAAAAACCAGCTGAAAGGCTGGTTTGCAGGAAATGGACAGGTATAGATGGTGTTAATCGATTGAAAGAAGGTGCCTCGAAAGGGATTGCCAGATCATGAATTCATTCCGGGGCTTTTTTTCGGCGCTGGCATTTTTTGTTTCCAGCTGTGTTTCGGCAGGGCTGGTTCTGGTGAAGTACAATACGGTCAGGAAAGAGCCTACCGCCATCGTAATGATGAGTGGAAGCAGCTGGTGAAAGGTCTTTTGTTTCATCTCGATTGAATTAAGGGCTATAGGAACCGGATGTTGCAAGGGTAAAAAGCAAGGCTTTTTCTATAAGACGAAATTAGAAAGAAAATGTTACAGGAAAAGCAGACTTTTTATTTCAGCCGGGCCGGATGGCGAAAATACCGCTTACCTTTGCTGCGCAAAAACCTGCGCCTCATGAACGAAAAATTTGTGCAACGCATTGATACTGAACTACACGAGATCGACAGCGCCGGCCTGTTCAAACGCGAACGGATCATCACCAGCGAACAGGGCCCCGAGATCGAGGTGAACGGAAAAACGGTCCTTAATTTCTGCGCGAACAACTACCTCGGACTGTCATCGCACCCCCGCGTGATCGAAGCGGCGCACAAGACCATCGACGAACATGGCTACGGCATGAGCAGCGTACGTTTTATCTGCGGTACGCAGGATATTCACAAAGAACTCGAACAAAAGATCGCGCAGTTCCTCGGCACGGAAGACACCATTTTATATGCAGCCGCCTTCGATGCCAACGGCGGCGTGTTCGAACCCCTGTTCAACGAGCAGGATGCCATCATTTCCGACGCCCTCAACCATGCCTCCATCATCGACGGCGTTCGCCTCTGCAAGGCGCAGCGCTTCCGCTACGAACATAATAACATGGCCGACCTGGAAGCCAAACTGCAGGAAAGCCAGGGCTGCCGCAGCCGCATCATCGTAACCGACGGCTCTTTCAGTATGGACGGCACCATCGCGCAGCTCGATAAGATCTGTGAACTTGCCGGCCAATACGACGCGATCGTAATGACCGACGAATCGCATTCCTCCGGTTTCATTGGCCAGACCGGCCGGGGCACACACGAATACCGGGGCGTGATGGGCAAGATCGATATCATCACCGGCACCCTCGGCAAAGCCCTTGGCGGAGCCAGCGGCGGTTTCACCAGCGGCCGGAAAGAGATCATAGAAATGCTGCGCCAGCGCTCCCGCCCCTACCTTTTCTCCAATACGCTCGCCCCTTCCATCGTGGGCGCCTCCCTCACCGTGCTCGACATGCTCACCGAAACCACGGAGCTGAGAGACAAACTGGAAAGCAACACCCGCTATTTCAGACAGAAAATGACCGAAGCGGGTTTCGATATCAAACCCGGTGACCACCCCATCGTGCCCATCATGCTGTACGATGCTGTTACAGCCCAGAAAATGGCGGCCGAACTGCTGGGAGAAGGCATCTATGTGATCGGGTTCTTCTTTCCTGTTGTACCGAAAGGGCAGGCCAGGATCCGCGTGCAGCTAAGCGCCGCCCATTCTACCGAGCATCTCGACAGGGCTATCGAAGCATTTAGCAAGATCGGCCATCAGCTCGGTGTTCTTGGCAAAGCAGCAGAGATCAGCAAATAAATAGTTTCCCGAACTGCCTGATCACACCGGTTTACCATTTAAAAAACACACCTTCCACTTATCCCGAAAACGGAAGCGGTTCTACATATTGTTTTTACGTTTACATTCCTGATTCTGTTCTGCCGTTCATTCATTTGTAAGTGCATGATTATTTTGGGCTTATAAGGGTTTTTCCGGAGCGCCGCTTCTGTAAAAAGGGCTCCCCGTGCGCTTATATTTGTCTGGACAGATTGCTGGAACGTTCAACTTAAAACCAATCATATGAAAGTATTTGCTACACTGCTGATTTGCTGTCTGTTCTACGCAGCAAAACTTCCTGCCCAGGGAAGGGTGATCACCGGGCGGGTGGTCGATTCGACAGACAATCCCCTCTCCAATGTCTCCATCGTAATCCAAGGCGCCAGAAAGACGGGCACTTCCACCCGCACCGACGGTACATTTACCCTCACGGTCCCTTCTTCCGGTACCACCCTCGAAATTTCCTCGATCGGTTTTGTGTCGCGCCAGGTAAGGGTGGGTGATCAGACAAATTTCGATATCCGGCTTGCAACGGTACAAACGGCCCAGTCGAACCTCAGTGAGGTGGTAGTGGTAGCATATGGTACGGCGCGCAAATCGACCTATACCGGTTCAGCGGTTCAGATAGACAGTAAAAGTATCGAACAGCGGCCGCTCACCAATGTGATCGGCGCCCTCACCGGTGCGGCACCGGGCATTCAGGCCAGCTCCGGCAGCGGCCAGCCCGGTTCGGGCCCCAACATCCGCATCCGCGGATTTGGTTCCGTGAACGCTTCCAACGATCCTTTGTACGTGGTGGACGGCGTGCCTTACAGCGGCAACGTCGCCAATATCAATCCCGACGATATACAGACCCTTTCGGTGCTGAAAGATGCCTCCGCCTCTGCGCTCTACGGCTCCCGCGCAGCAAACGGCGTGATCATGATCACCACCAAAAGAGGCCGGAAAGGACAGAACCAGCTGCAGATAAACGTGAACCAGGGATCTGTTTCGCGCGGCCTCTCGGAGTATGACCGGGTGGATGCGTACCAGTATTACCCGCTGATGTGGGAAGCCTATCGCAACAGCCTGGTGTACGGAACCTCTCCCGTGCCCATTGCCACTGCCAGCCAGACGGCTACCAACAACATCAAAAACCTGCTGGGTTACAACCCGTTCAACGTAAAAAGCAACGACATCGTACGCACGGATGGCACACTCAACCCATCGGCCCGCCTCCTCTATCCCGACGACCTCGATTGGGAAAAACCCATTCAGCGGAACGGCAACAGGAGCGACTACTCCATGTCGGTGAACGGCGGTTCAGACAAAAGCGACTATTATATCTCACTCGGCTACGTGAATGAAAAAGGCTTTGCCATCAAATCAGACTACGAACGGTTCAACGGCCGCATCAACCTGAACACCCAGCCGGTTTCCTGGTTCAAGACCGGGCTCAACATCTCCGGCAACATCACCAAATCGAACCAGGCCAATACGGGCAGCAGCACCGGCTATATCAACCCGTTCAACTTCAGCCGCAACATCGGTCCCATCTATCCAGTATATGCGCATGACACTTCCAGCGGCACCTACCTGCTCGACCCCACCGGCAACAAGATCTACGACCTCGGCAACATGACCTCGCTCGGCCTGCCTACGCGGCCCAGCAACGGAAGTCCGGGCCGACATATCGTTGCGGAGACCGAATACAACAACAACCTTTTCAAGCGGAACGTGCTGAGCGGAAGAACATATGGCGAGATCACCTTCCTGAAAAACTTCAAGTTCACTTCCAATATCAGCATCGACATCAGCAATTACCTGGGCTCTACCTACGACAACAAGATCGTGGGCGACGGTGCGCCGGCCGGCCGTGCAAGCCGCACCAGCACTACTACCACCAGCTATACGTTCAATCAGCTGCTGAACTACAACAAGAGTTTCGGCTCGAACCAGAACCTCGAAATACTGGCAGGCCATGAGAACTACGACCTGACCTACAATTATTTCTATGCTACCGTATCCGGACAGATCGTTGACGGAAACACCGAGCTCGGCAATTTCACCACGTCGAATGCCGTACCCAATTCACGCACCGACCACCACCGCATCGAGAGCTATCTCTCACGCATCAACTACAGCATCGGCAACAAATATTTCGCTTCGGCTTCCTTCCGCCGCGACGGTTCCTCCAAGTTTGCCAAAGAGGCCCGCTGGGGCAATTTCTGGTCGGTAGCCGCCGGCTGGCGCCTCGATCAGGAGAGTTTCATGAGTACCATTCCCTGGATCAACATGCTGAAACTTCGCTCGAGTTACGGACTGGTGGGCAACGACGTGCTGCTTGATGTAAATGGAAACGAAGACTATTATCCCGCACAGGCACTGTATTCACTGGGTTACAACAATGCGTCTGAACCTGGCTTTGTACAGGCGAACCTTGCCAACACACAGCTGCTCTGGGAAACCAACAAACAGTTCGACATAGGCATCGATTTCGGCTTCCTGCAGAACAGGGTCAGCGGCAGCCTTGAATTCTTCCACCGCCAGTCAGACAACCTCCTGTTCAATGTACCGCTGCCGGTTTCCAGCGGCACGCTGAATATCAACAAGAACATCGGCACCATGTACAACCGCGGCATAGAGCTGCAGGTGGGTGTAGACATTATCCGGAACAGGGCCTTCAGCTGGAACATCAACGCGAACGCCACCACTTTTGCCAATAAGATCACCAAGCTGCCGCAGCCCGAGATCATCTCCGGTACCAAGAAGCTGATGGTAGGTCATTCTTTATACGACTACTGGCTGCGCGACTGGTACGGCGTTGATCCTGCCGACGGGGCCGCCCTGTATGTACAGAATGCGTACAATGCAAGCAACTCCCGTGTCAGCAAGACCGGCGACTCGGTAACCACCGCCTACACCAACGCCAAACTTCATTACGCAGGCTCGGCGATCCCAGATGTATACGGCGGCGTCACCAACACGTTCACCTTCCATAATTTCGACCTCTCTTTCCAGATCACCTACCAGCTGGGAGGTAAAGTGTACGACGCTACTTATGCCGGCCTCATGAGTGCCGGTGGTTACGGCGGCGCCTTCAGCACCGACATCCTCCGCCGCTGGCAGAAAGCAGGCGATGTAACCGATGTTCCCCGGATGGATGCCACCACCGCCACCATCACCACGTTCGGCGCACAGTCGGACCGCTGGCTGGTAAGCGCCTCCTACCTGAATTTCAGGACCATCAACCTGGGATATAATCTTCCGGCAGATGTTATTTCAAGGATCAAGGTACAGCGTGCCCGGTTCTACCTGAGCGGAGAAAATCTTACGCTGAACGCCAGGCGCAAAGGCATGAACGTTACGCAGGCCTTCACCGGAGTTACTTCCAATGTTTATGTTCCTGCCCGTGTGCTCAGCGCCGGGTTAAACATCACCCTTTAATTGAAAACGCCATGAAAAAGATTCTATATTCACTGATCGGATTTGCCGTGCTGGCTCAGGTCATCAGCTCCTGCAAGAAAACTTATCTTGACACGCTTCCGACAGATGCGCTTCCCTCCGAACTTGTATTCACCACCACTACCAATGCTCTGGCAGCCCTCAATGGCATTCACCGTTCCCTGTATTATCAATATCTGAGCAACCAGGATGAAGGAGGACAGGGAACGATCATGATCTATATGGACATGCTGGGAGAAGATCTCGTGCAGACCACGCAGGGCAACGGCTGGTTCAACTCGGTTTACCAGTGGACCTCGCACCGCAATGTGCAGGGCAACGGAACGGCTTCTTATTTCGCATACTATTTTTATTACAAGCTGATCGCCAATGCCAACATGATCATCAACAATATAGACAAGGCGGCAGGTACCGATGCCGACAGGAAGTCGATCAAGGGAGAGGCGCTTTGCTACCGGGCCTGGGCGCATTTCATGCTGGTGCAGATGTACGGAAAACGGTACGACGCCACCGCCAAACCCAATTCGCAGCTGGGCGTTCCCCTGCTCATCACCAGCACCATCGAAGGCCAGCCGCGGGCAACCGTGGAACAGGTGTATACCCAGGTGAACAAAGACCTGGATGACGCCATCACCAACCTGACCGGTTACACGCGTACTTACAAATCGCATTTCAACGTAAATGTGGCCAAAGGCATCAAGGCCCGCGTGGCGCTTACCCAGCAGAACTGGGCCGATGCTGTGAAATACGCCTCCGAAGCACGCCAGGGAAATGTTTTAATGAGCAATGCCGATTACACCGCCGGCTTCAACAACATCACCAATACCGAATGGATGTGGGGTAGCCAGCAGATCGCGGAGCAGACCACTTATTTTTATTCGTTTTTTGCCTTTATGTCGGCCAACTACAATTCAACCAACATCAGAACCAATCCGAAAGCCATCAATGCCAGGTTGTACCGGATGATCCCCGCCACCGATATCCGCAAGCAGATGTGGGATTCTACCGGCGCTTCCATTCCGGTACCGGCCAGTGGTGTGAAGAAGCCCTTTGCCAACAAGAAGTTCCTGGTGACCACGGCTACCAGTATTGGCGACATACCACTCATGCGCACCGCTGAAATGTACCTGATAGAAGCCGAGGCGCAGGCGCGGCTGGGACAGAACTCTGCCGCGGCGGATGCCTTGTTCACGCTGGTAAAGAACCGGGACACCACGTATGTGAAATCAGTAAAAACAGGCACCGACCTGATCAACGAGATCCTGATGTACCGCCGGGCCGAACTGTGGGGAGAAGGCTTCCGCTACCTCGATCTGAAGCGGATGAACCTTAACCTGGACAGAACCGGCTCCAACCACGACCAGTCGCTCGCGCAGGTGATGAATGTTCCGGCAGGCGACAACCGCTGGGAGTTCCTGTTTCCGCAGAACGAGGTGGATGCTAACAAAGCGATCGTGCAGAATCCCTTATAAATCGATTACCAAATACATATATAAAAAAAGAGGTTTTTTCAAACCTCTTTTTTTATATATGTATTTGCCTAAAACTTCATCGGGAGCTTGTAACGAATTGATGCAGCGATTTGGAATTCAAGGTGTCTTTATTTCTTACCTTGTTAAATCTTAATCAAAAAGCACATGAGTAAACTTGCACTCCTGGTTCTTGGGTTGTTGTTTTCTGTGAGCACATTATTTGCGCAAACCCGAACAATAACCGGAACAGTGAAGAATGAAGACGGTACGCCAATATCTAACGCCACTGTTATGATAAAAGGTACCAATCTGGGAACGACCACACTGTCTGATGGTACGTTCAGCCTTAAAGTACCTCCGTCGGCAAAAGGGCTGATGATCTCTTCCGTCGGCCTGGCCCAACAGGAATTTTCCATTACCAGTGCTACCAGCGTAGCAGCCGTGCTGAAACCTACCGAGAGAAGCCTTGATGAGGTGGTGGTGGTGGGATATGGCGTGCGGACTGTAAGAGAGAACACCGGCTCCACCTCCAAGATCAATGGTGACAAGATTGCCAATGAACCCACTGCGTCCTTCGATCAGGCGCTTGCCGGAAAAACGGCCGGTGTACAGATCTCCCTCGGTAGCGGCGTGCTGGCCGACAGAACAGCCATCCGTGTAAGAGGTATCAACTCAATTTCTTCCTCTTCCCAGCCGCTGATCGTGATCGACGGTATTCCACAGAATACTGTTACAAACCTGAACGGTTTTAACGGCGGAAACGGCACGCGCTTCGATCCGCTGGCGCTTGTCAACCCTGCTGACATTGAATCGATCGACGTATTAAAAGATGCAGGCGCCTCCGTCATCTATGGATCGAGGGCCTCAAACGGCGTGATTCTGATCACGACTAAAAAAGGCAAGAGAGGCAATGTAAAAGTGGGTGTTGATTCGAAAGTTTCCTGGGCTTCTGCGTCCAAATTACCTTCGCTGCTCAACGGCGATCAGTTCACCACCATCATGAACGAAAAGGGAGCCAACCGATTTGGCGCTACCTCCGCATACGCCAGCATGGCCCGCAACAGCGACGTAAACGGTGATGGGCAAAACGACAGAACCAACTGGAACGATTATACCTACCGCCAGGGCATGACCTATGACAATTCCATTTCGCTTTCCGGCGGCACGGATAAGATCTCGGTTTTCGGATCTGCCCGCTACCTTTCCCAGGAAGGCATTATCGTAGGCAACAAACTGACTACCGGTCAGGGCCGTCTGAATCTTGATCTTACTCCCAACAAATGGTTTAAGTCGGGCATTCAGCTGGCTTACACGAAAACCCTCAACAACGGTGTTCTGACCGACGGATATATTGCAGGAGCCAACATTTCGGGATGGCAGGCTCCTCCCAATGTTTCGCCCTACAATCCCGCAGGACCGAAAGGGTATAACCTGACCCCCATCGGTCTGCTTGGCAACGGCAGCAACGTAACCACCGTAAGCGGTGTATCTTATCTGCCCAGCGCAGCCTATTATTATAACATGGTCCCAACCATCAATCAGCAGCGCAACGACAATACTGTTGAAGAGATGAGGGCAAATATTTACGGAGAAGTCACTCTTATGAGAGGACTAAAGATCACTTCCAAATTCGGCATGCAGAACCTGTCGAACTTTGAAGACCAATACAGTTCACCGCTGATCGGCGGACTTGGATACAGCTACGGCGGTCTTGTACAGGATCAGCGCCAGCAGTACAACCAGTGGACCTGGCAGAATTACCTCAACTTCGACCGGTCTTTCGGTGAGCACCGGGTCGGACTGGTTGCAGGAACCGAATACCAGAAGAATTCATATTTAAACCTGTATACGGGCGCCGGTAATTTTACAGATCCTTTTTTCACGCATGTGATCGATGCTACGTATACCAATACCCTCCCCGGCACCACCACCCTGACGGATAACACCGGCGGTAACCTGCGGGCCAGCGGTTTGATCTCTTATTTCGGCCGGTTGAATTATTCATTTTCAGGCAAGTATTTCATTGAAGGCGCTGTTCGCCGCGATGGTTACTCCGGCTTCGGTACCAAATACCAGTTCGGTAATTTCCCTTCCATTGCCCTCGGATGGGAGCTTACCAAAGAGAAATTCTTGCAGAACGTAACCTGGCTCGACTTCCTTAAACTAAGGGGTAGCTACGGTGAAGTGGGTAACTCGAGAGGAGTATCTGAATATGCAGCCCTGACCCTGTTCTCCGGAGCAGCATATACCAGCCTCAACGGGCTTGGTATCAGCCAGGCGGGCAACCCCAACCTCCGGTGGGAAACGGCTAAAAAGACGAACATCGGTTTTGAAGCCAATGTTTTCAACAGCAAGATCGGTATCGTGGCTGATTTCTTTAAGAACAACATCAACAACCTGATACTGGCGGCTCCTACATTGTACTCAGTCGGTATTCCGGGTTCCAGCATCTCCACCAATATCGGCGGCATGTATAACAAGGGAGTTGAGATCACCCTCAATGCCACTCCTTATGCCAGCAAAAATTTCCGGTGGACCTCCTCGCTCAATTTTACCCGTATCTGGAACGAGA
This sequence comes from Chitinophagaceae bacterium, assembly GCA_965200945.1. Taxonomy (GTDB): domain Bacteria; phylum Bacteroidota; class Bacteroidia; order Chitinophagales; family Chitinophagaceae; genus JADCRZ01. The sequence goes on along the minus strand of OZ241749.1, from coordinate 4,170,113 downwards.
TCACCGGCCTGGTTCCTTCCAACAACAATGCGGATATTGTTTCCGGTCAGAATGTTGCCAGTTATGGCCGCGCGCTCGGAACATTTTACCTGCCCAGATGGGCCGGAGTAGACGTACAGAGCGGCAACCCGATGTGGTATGCCAAGAACGGCAGCATCAAACGCTACAATTTCGGTGCAACCGGTCCTGCCCTCTGGACAGACGAAAAAGGGAATGCAGTACCCGCCCTCAGCGGAAGCGATTTCGTGTACAGCAACAAGAGCGGTCTGCCTGTTTTCTACGGCGGCTGGGATAACACTTTCACGTACAAGAATTTCGACCTGAACATTTCCATTGTATACCAGGGCGGCAACTACATCTACAACTCTTCCAAGGCCGGTATGCTGAACAACCAGTTCAGCAACAACTTCACCGACATCTTGAGAAGATGGCAGAAGCCGGGTGATGTAACCGATGTACCCAAACTGTGGCTGAACGATCAGACGGCCAACCAGGCTTCCACCCGGTGGCTCGAGAGAGGCGACTTCCTCCGTTTCAGAACGATCACTGTCGGTTACACTGTGGCAAAGTCACTGTTAAGCAGGATAGGATTCGACAATGCGCGTTTTTATGCACAGGCATTCAATCCGTTTGTTTTTACCAAATACTCCGGTCTTGATCCTGACGTGAATACAGCCGGGACTACACAAAGCAATATCGGTTTGGGTATAGACAGCAGAGGTACCCCCCAGAGCCGTGTGGTTACAGCCGGTGTAAGCTTATCCTTTTAATTTTAATTCAAAGAACGTATGAATCATAAAAGTTTATTGGCAGGAATTGCGTTGACTGCACTGACGATCACGTCCTGCAAAAAAGATAGCCTGTTCCAGGCTCCCCTGAACAGTATTTCACAATCCGATGCCTTCAGTACAGCCGACAGGATAGAAAAAGCTTCCGTAGGCATGTACGATGCGCTCCAAAATTCAAACTTCTTCAGCGGGCGTATCCTCATCTATGCCGATATGCGCGGGCTGGATGTAATTCCCAATACTTATTTCGGGAATATGGGTTTTTACAGCACCACTACTTCCAGTGATGGTACCGTGGCGACTGCCTACCAGGCGGGTTACAGAACTATTTACCAGTCGAATCTTTTTATCAAAGGGTTCACTCCCAATATCGGCCTGGTCACGGCTGCAAAAGCAGATCAATATGTTGGGGAAGCCAAATTTATAAGGGCGCTCTGCTACTTCTATCTGGTGAATTTGTGGGCCCAGCCGTATAACTTCACCGCCGATGCCAGCCATGCGGGTGTTCCCCTGGTGCTGACTGCCGCCGACGATCCGTTCGATCCTTCCAATCAGATTCCGCGCGCTACCGTAAAACAGGTATACGACCAGATGGAAGCCGACCTGCTGGACGCGGAAGCCAAGCTGCCGCTTACCAACAGCGATCCTTTCACTAAAGTGGCCAGAGCTACAAAAGGAGCTGCCAGAGCCTTGTTGATGCGCCTGTACCTGTACAAAGGCGATAATGCAAAGACGAACCAGTATGCAGATGTGCTCATCAATTCAAATCTGTATGCAATGAATGCGGGAAACCCATTGCTGGCGTTCAGGACCTACACCACCAATGAATCAATTTTCTCTGTCGCCATGAGCGGAGCCGACAATCCGAATACAAACAATTCGCTGGGCCAACATTACAATCCCAGGGCAAGAGGCGACCTTTCGATCTCGACCGACTTCTTAAACCTCATAGATACAACGGTTGACCTCCGCTACCGCAGGGTGGCTGCCAGCGGTGATTCGCTCGTTGAAAAATACAACGGTTCGTTCTGGACCCGTAAGTACAATGGTCTGACCACTGATTATGTGCCTGTGTTCAGGTATCCGGAAGTTCTTCTGTCGAAAGCCGAAGCCCTCGCAAAGATTGCTGCCGGCGTTGATGCCGCTGCTGTATCCCTGGTAAATCAGGTAAGAAGCCGTTCCAATGCAGCAGCTATTGCTCCAACGACCAAACAAGCCCTCCTGGATTTTATTATCAGGGAAAGAAGGATCGAGCTGGCTTTTGAAGGCCAGGGAAGTCTCGAGTTTCAGCGTAACAAACTGGATATCCCGGCTCATAGCACCGTTCCCGTGCAGACCTGGGGATCCAGCTACCGCATATTACCCATCCCGAAATACGAGACGGACAAAAATCCAAATTTGACTCAGAACACAGGCTACTGATCGGTTCTGCTCTCGAAAGGAAACATATTCACCTGAAAGGGTTGCTGAAGTAATTCAAGCAACCCTTTTTTATTCTTTTCCCGGAATTTTTATTTCGGGTTCTGTACCCACATCCTTTCCGGCAGTGGACACCCCTCAAACACTTTAAAAATAATACATATGTAAATTTTTAGTGTCACATTCTCTTTTTTTACATCAAATATTTCATTTTGCACGATTGCAGCACTCTAGTCACTAGATTTGTCCTTTTGCTAACATCTTTTTAACAAACTCAACAAACACATGAGAAAATCACTACTCCTCGTCCTGATGCTTGTGCTATTTCTGGGACAACTTTTCTCACAAAACCGGGCCATCACCGGTAAAGTAACCGATGCAAACGGCGAACCCATCGCCAATGCTTCGGTGATCGTCAAGGGAAGTTCCCGGGGAACTACGACCAACTCCAATGGAGAGTTTAGTTTAAGCATTACCGGCACCGTAAGAACGATCGTGATTTCAGGTGTCGGTTTTGCCGAACAGGAGCTTTCGGTAACCGCCAACCAGCGTGTGTATTCAGCGATCCTGCAAACCAGCGGCGGCAAAGCGCTGGAAGAGGTCATTGTATCTACGGGTTATACCAAGGCGCCCCGCTCCAAATTCACCGGCGCCGCGTCTTCCATTTCACCAAAAAATATTGAAAACGTGCCCATGGCCTCTTTCGACCAGATCCTTCAGGGTCAGTCGCCGGGGTTACTGGTCAACTCCGGTTCCGGACAGCCGGGGGCTTCCGCCTCGGTCACCATCCGTGGTGTGCAGTCCATCGCTGCCGCCGGCGCCCAGCCACTGTATATCATCGATGGCATTCCGGTAGAGTCGGGCCAGTTCCAGTCTATCAACCCCAATGATTTCGAATCCGTTACCATCCTGAAAGACGCCAGTGCGGCAGCCCTGTACGGATCCCGCGCAGCCACCGGCGTCATCGTTATAACGACCAAGAAAGGCCGGGCTGGCAGAACCAATTTCACGGTGAGAACGCAGTTCGGTTTCAACAGCTTTCTGCCGTTTACCAATTTCGATCTCATGAACAGCACCGAAAAACTGTTGCACGAAGAAAACAATAAGTATGGTCCGGGCTGGACCTACTCCAGAAAAAATCCCAACAACGCCACTTCTTCCGCTGCAATTCTTTCAGGCTACGATCATATACTGGACAGCATGAGGCTGATCAACCTCGATTACAAAAAGATCCTGTTCAGGCAGGGAGTTTCACAGACCCATGAATTCAATGTGAGCGGCGGTACGGAAAAGACCCGCTTCTTTATGTCGGGCAATTACTTCCACCAGGATGGTACCGACCTCAACTCTTATCTCAACAGATATACCGCCCGCTTCAACATCGAGCACTCCGATAAAGGGTTCACGTTCAGCATGACCAACTCAGTCGGCTTTACGCAGAACGCCTTTTCCGAAGGTGACTTCGTGGGCAATAGCGCCAGGAACCCGTTCCAGATATCCTGGAGGGCGATGCCGTATGAGAACCCTTACCTGCCCAACGGCACGCTCGACAGCGGTACCACCACTGCAGCGCATCCCCGTTATATATCCAACACCCTGGAAGCCATCGCCAACACCACGGGCCGCCAGAACCAGCTGAAAATGAACAGCGGTATCAACCTCTCTTATCTGATCGCCAAACACCTGATGGTGAAAACCACGCTGGGTGTGGATATGAGAGATGACCGCTGGCTGCGTTATATCAATCCCAACTCACTCGTCGGCCGTAGCCAGACATACAATAAGGGACTGAACTCAGAAGCCAACTATGTGAATACGCAGATCATCAGCACCACCGGTGCTACCTACTCCAACGTATTTGCAAAAAAGCATGAAGTGGAAGCATCAAGCTGGTTCGAAGTGATCCGCAACTGGCAAAGAGGGCTGGGTTTTACAGTATATGGCCTGGATCCGCGCCTTCCTGAAACAGGTCAGGGGGCAGGAACTGCTACCAATGGGTTTCCGCCGGTTGCCACCAGTGCGAAATCCGGCTCCGGCATCCGGTCATTCTTTGGCCTTCTGAGATATACATATGACAGCCGTTATACTTTAAATGCAAGCGTTCGTAGGGATGGTACTTCGCGCATTATCAATCCAGCCAACAAAGAGATCATCAGCTGGTCAATTGGTGGTGCCTGGAACGCCATGCGCGAAGAATTCATGGAAAATCAGAACATCTTCTCCGACCTGAAAGTCAGGGCTTCTTATGGGATTACGCCAAACATCAATAGTATTTCAACCACCAACTACACGATTCTGACTACGCCTTTGCTGCAGGTTACCAACTACCAGGGCCCGCAGTCGGCCAGCTTCGGTACCACTACCTACGCAGGTTCCATCCTCACCGGTATCATCCCCAGCTCTCCGGGCAACCCCGACCTGAGGATCGAAAACGTAAGAAAAACCAACATCGGTTTCGATGCGGCTTTCCTGCATAACAGGGTGCAGCTGGTTGTAGACGTCTATAAGAACACAACCGTAGACCTTTTTGTAAACCAGCCGCTGCCCCGTGAAACAGGTTTTACTTCCAGGAACGTGAATGCCGGTATCCTCAGCAACAAAGGGATAGAAGCCATGGTGACCGTGGATGTGATCAAGAACCGGGATGTGACCTGGACGGTGAGCGCCAACCATGCGATCAACAAAAATATGATCGTGGATCTTGGCCTGGTTGACCAGTATGAAACCGGTACCTTCCTCATCAAAAAAGGCTTGTCTTACGGTACACATTACACCTACAACTACCTCGGCGCTGATCCTGCAACCGGCTTACCGGTATATGAAACACAGGCTGGCGGCAGAACAACCGACCTGAGCAAAGCCGGCCGCTTCACCAAGTTCGGCAGCTACCTGCCGGTGCATGTCGGTGGTATCAACAACTCCATCCGCGTAAAGAATATCACGCTGAGCGCTTTGGTGAGCTACCAGTTCGATGTAAACCGTTCCAACAACACGCTTTCCTGGGTTGCCAGGGGCTCAACCGGTTACAGCGGCGTAGTAAATCAGTTAAAATACATGAACACTGCCCAATGGCTGAAACCGGGTGACGTAGCCGCTTACCAGTCTTCTCTGTACGACCGGGATTTCACTTCCACTGACATTCAGAACGCTGCCTTCATGCGCCTCCGCAATGTGACCCTAAGCTATCAGCTTCCCACCACCGTTGCTGCCCGATTGAGATACATCCGCAGTGCAAGGTTTTACGTGCAAGGACAGAACCTGCTGATCTGGAGCCCCTGGGAAGGACCTGATCCTGAAGACAACAACAACATCAGCCTGAATGAATACGCTTCCAGCCGCATGCTGGTAGCCGGTATGGAAATCAATTTCTAATTTAAATTCTCACGACCAGATATGAATACATTAAAGACCGTTACAATATGCCTTCTTACACTCTCGGTGTTCTCGTGCAAGAAAGTGATCGAGATAAAAGAAACTGATTTTATCAATGAAACCCTGGCCTTTAAAACGGTGGAAAACGCCGACCAGGGTGCCGTGGGAGCCTATGCCGCCGTGATCGGGGAAGGCAATATGTACTTTAACAGCATTGCCTCCGATGAGGTGGCCAGTGCGGAGTTTCCCTCCCAGGATGCCACGGTGGTAAACTGGATCTACGGAGCCGATGACATCACCCTCACCCGCGACAACATCAACAACTTCGGCAACAACTATTCGGTGATCAACCGCGCCAATCGGGTGCTGGCTGCGCTCCCTACAACCGATTCGCTGCGGGCAGGCGACAACGCGCTCCGTTCACGCCTGCGCGGCGAGATGCTCGCGCTCAGGGCTTTCATGCACCTGGAACTGTTCAGGTGGTATTGCGATAACTACACGCCGGATGGCATCGCCCTTCCTTACATGAAGGTACCCTCGCTCACCGACCAGGCCCGGATCAGCATGAAGCCGTTCTTCGACAACATGATCGCTGATTTTGCAGAAGCACGCACGCTGATACCGGCCTCTTTCACCGATGTGTACCGCATCAACCGCACCGCCGTGATCGGCATGCAGGCCCGCATGGCCCTTTACATGAAGGATTACGCCAGCGCGGAAACCTATGCAACGGAGTACATCAACCTGATGCCGCTTTCCATACGCACTAATTTCACAGGCATCTGGAAAGACAGCAATGCGGATGAAGTAGGCTTCAAAATCAAAAGGATAAATACATCTCCGCTGAGGGTCGGTTCATATTACAGGGGAAATGCCACCAATGCCACGAACCTGCAAACCATTCTCTTCACCGTTTCCTCCAAACTGTGGGACGCCTACGACCAGACCAATGACATCCGTTTCTCTGCTTATATGAAAGATGAGCCGCTGCTGGTAGCGCAAAACCGTGTTTCACACATCGTAAGAAAATATGAAGGAACCGGCTACGGCACCGCCAGCGACAATGTACAGGATTACAAGATGATCCGTACCGGCGAAATGTACCTCATCAGGGCAGAGGCCCGCGCCGAGCTGGGCAAGATCCCGGCTGCCAGCCAGGACCTGAACGACCTTCGCAAAGCGCGCATCAGCAATTACACCGTGGTGAACTATGATGACAAGAACACACTCATCAGCCTGATCATCAACGAACGTTTCAAGGAACTCGCTTTCGAAGGACACCGTTTCTGGGACCTGAAACGCAGGGGCCTGCCGGTAGAAAGAAGGCCGCAGGATGCACAAAACCCTACAGCTGTTACCCTGCCTGCCGGAAACCTGCGGTTTGTTCTCCCGATCCCTTTTTATGAGATCCAGGCAAACAAGTCGATGAAGCAGAATTCCGGTTACTAAACTTATCAAAACAACATCATAATGACATTATTCAATAAATCGATTTTCACTCTCTCCTTCGTTTTCGTTTCTGCATACATTATTTCAGGCTGCAAAGCCGACAGGTTCCAGCAGCAGCCGCTGGCAAGTTTTTCCGTAACGCATGCAGCCCCCGGCGGCCCGGCTGTGGATGTGGTGGTTGACGGACTGGTAACCAGCGTGAACCGCCTCAACTTCGGAAACACTACGATCTCCAAAACCGGCAGTGCACTCATCTACCTGCCGGCTTCCACAGGCAACCGCAACGTGAAAATATCTGCCGACTCTGGCAAAACAAGCCTGATAGAAGCCAATGTTGCAATGGATCTGGGGAAGATCTACTCCTTCTTTGCCATGGACACGGTACTGAACTCCAAGCTGAAAGTGCTGCAGCTGACCGACGACCTCACCCTGCCGGCCTCCGGCATGGCACATGTGAGATTTCTGCACCTGGCGCCGGCAACTGCGCCCGTGGATGTTACTTTCACAAGGGGCACCGACAGTGTAACCATGTCGGGTATGTCGTACGCGGGTACAACAACAACACCGAACGTAGCTACCCTGGCCAAGTTCACACCAATCCCTGCCGGCACTTACACCATTAAGGTAAAGTCGCCAGGTACCCAGACGGTGCTTGCGCAGAGTGCAGCCACTTCGCTGGGTGCTGTCAAGATCTTTACATTTTACGTAAAAGGCGGCGCCAAGAGCCAGCCTCTCAGCGTGAGCTCCATGACCAATTACTGATCAGAACGGCTGGCATAAAAAAGGCGTGCTGTGTTTTTATACATCAGCACGCCTTTTCTTTTGTCAAGTATTCACCCGCTTTACTTCAGCAATTCCTGCAGCTTGTTTTCCAGATCGAAACCGCGGAGGCTTTCGGCGATGATCTTGCCCTGCGGATCTACAAGCACATTGTAGGGAATGCCTTCAAAGCCGTACAGTCCGACCGCTTTGCTGTTCCAGAATTTGAGGTCGCTCACATGCGTCCAGGCAAGCCCGTCATCCTGGATGGCCTGCAGCCAGGCATCTTTCTCTTTGTCGAGTGAAACACCCAGCACGGTAAAGTTCTTCGCCTTGTATTCGTTGTAGGCTTTTACCACGTTCGGATTCTCCTGCCGGCAGGGGCCGCACCAGCTGGCCCAGAAATCGATTAGCAGGTACTTTCCCCGGAACGAGGTAAGGGATATGATCTTGCCGTCTTTGTCGGGCAGGTTTAATTCGGGGGCGGCCTTGCCTACCATGGAGCCCGACTGCATTTTGTTGCGCTGCTCGGCCTGCTGCGATTTCTGCATGTCGTAGGAAGTTTTCAGGCGCTTCAGCACTTCGTGATCCGGAAACTTCTGGATCACTTCGGTGAGCGACCGCTCAAAATCGGGCTGCTGCAGCGAGCGGGAAGCCCAGCCCAGCGCAAACAGGCTGAGCGCGGGATGTTTTGAGCCGGTGATGGTTTGCTGAAGATAGGTGTTCATGTCGGCCATCGCCTTGTTCTTTTTCTCCGTATACACGATCATCACGCTATCGGGAGCCGCCATATGCTTTACGCTGTCGATCGCTTCAAACGACTTGTTCACGGTTACCGCTTTGTTGCTGTAATTCATGATAAAGTCCTTCAGCATCGAACTGGCCTCCGACCCCGATATGGTGTAGTAGTTTTCCTGTTTGCTGAGGTCGAGGTTTACATCGATGTCGTTGTTGTCGTTGATCAGCAGGAGGAACGGACCGTTCTCGATCACCACCTGGTAAATGGCTTCCTGCACTCCGTTTCCTTTCAGCACCACTTCACCGCTGTTTCCGTTGAGAGACGTGGAATCGATGATCACCGGGTTGGCATCGCCCCCGTCCGGAACGGCTTCCAGCAGGATCTTTCCTTTGCCGGCGGCTGTGCCGGGGCCTCCGTTTGGATTGATCATTTTGTCGAGGTTCTTATACGCGATCGTTACGGTAAATTCACCCTTGCTTTTGGGCTGACAACAGGTGAGCATCACTGCGATCAGCAGCATTCCGATTGAGCTTGCTTGTAAATTCTTCATATTGTACGGCGAGACAGCCTTTCAGCTGCTCAGTTTTTTCGTTAATAACTGGGTTGCAATCTTTGGGTCGGCCTTGCCTCCCGACACTTTCTTCACTTCTCCCATGAACAGGCCGATCAGTCCCTTTTTACCTTTTTTGTATTCCGTTACTTTATCCGGCATCTTCGACAACACCTGTTCCACCCATTCTTCCACCGATGCTTCATCCGAGTTCTGAAGCAGATTCAGATCGGTAGCCAGCTGCAGCGGATCGGCCGCCGGATCTTTCAGCAAAGAAGCGAAGAGTTTGGAGGAAGCCACGGAGAAACTGAGCTTGCCATCCTGCACCAGGGCGATCAGTTTCGCAAGCGCCGGAGGCCCGACAGGCAGAGTATGTAAATGGGAGCCCTGCTCGTTCAGGTAAGATTTTACCGGCCCCAGCAGCCAGTTGGCGGCGGCTTTGGTATGCGGTGTTTCGCGCACCAGCTCTTCAAAATAGTCGATCATGTCTTTATCGTCGCTGATCACTGCGGCATCGTATTCCGGCAGGTGCAGCTCCGTGGTGTAACGCCTGATCAGCTCTTCCGGAAGCGCCGGCATGGAAGACCGGATGCTATCCAGCATGGAGTTGGTGACCATGAAAGGAGGCAGATCAGGATCGGGGAAATAGCGGTAATCGTTGGCTTCTTCTTTGCTGCGCAGGGCGAAGGTAGTATCGGTGTCTGCATCAAAGCTGCGTGTCTGCTGAATAATGGGTTCACCCCTTTCCGCCAGTTCTATCATACGCCCGATCTCGTGATCGATCGCCTTTTTTACGTTGCGGATCGAGTTGAGGTTTTTCACTTCCACTTTTGTTCCGAGCCGAGTGTCACCTTTAAGGCGGATAGAGACGTTGGCATCGCAGCGCAGGCTGCCTTCTTCCATGTTGCCGTCGCAGATGCCCAGGTGGCGCACCAGCTTCCGCAACTCGGTCACGTATGCATACGCTTCCTCACTGCTGAAAAGATCCGGCTCGCTCACGATCTCGATGAGCGGAACGCCTGCCCGGTTGTAGTCGAGACAGGTATTGCGATCGTCCTGGTCGTGCAGGCTTTTGCCGGCATCTTCTTCCAGGTGGATCCTGTTGAGCTGCACACTGCGCCCGGAACCGCCCGCCTGGATCTTTACCGAACCGCCCTTGCAGATGGGGGTGGTATGCTGGGTGATCTGGTAGCCTTTGGGAAGATCAGGATAGAAATAATTTTTGCGGGCAAAGTAGTTCGTCTTCTCGATCTCGCTGCCGCAGGCCAGTCCCATTTTGATGGCATACACAACGGCTTCCCTGTTGAGTTTGGGAAGCGTGCCGGGGTAGCCCAGCGTAATGGGACTGATGTGTGTGTTGGGATCGCCGCCGAATGCAGCGCTGTCGCCGCAGAACAGCTTGCTTTTCGTAAGCAGCTGTGCATGCACCTCCAGCCCGATCACGGCCTCGTATTTATCATGGTTCATTGCAGACATGGGGAATGAGCTGTTAACAGCCAGCTTTTAGCTGATAGCTGAAACTGCAAATCTACACGAAAGGCCCTTAACCTTTTTACTAAAAGCTAATTGCTAACAGCTTCCTTCATCTTTATCTCCAGTCCGTCATACGCCAGCTGTACATCAGGGGGCATTTCCTGGCTCACGTCATCGTGTTTGCCGAGCTGGTGGCTGATGTGGGTAAGATAGGTATGCGGTATCTGCAGTTCGTGTGCCAGGTCGATGGCTTCCTGCAGGGTGAAATGCGAGATGTGTTTCTGCCGGCGCAGTGCATTGAGCACAAGCACTTCGGAGCCTTTGATCTTTTCTTTTTCGCTTTCCTCGATCCGGTTGGCATCGGTGATGTAGGTGAAGTTGCCAAACCGGAAACCCAGCACCGGCAGCTTGTGGTGCCATGCTTCAACGGGAACCACCGGAATATCGCCGACCATAAAAGATTCCAGCGAAATGGTGTTCAGCACGATCTCCGGCAGACCCGGGTATTTGCTGTCGGAAAAAGCGTAGGCAAACTCGCGGCGGAGGGCCTGCTGGGTGAGGTCATTGGCATAAACCTGCATGGGTTTATGCAAAAAAAAATTATAGGCCCGCACGTCGTCGAGCCCGGCAATATGATCTTTGTGGGGATGCGTGAAAAGGATGGCGTCGAGTTTTTTGACTTCCCTGCGCAGCATCTGGTACCGGAAGTCGGGGCCCGAATCCACCACCAGCGTGGTGTGGGCCGACTGCACCATGATGCTCGAGCGCAACCGTTTGTCTTTTTTGTCGGTGGATGTACACACTTCGCAGCCGCAGGCGATCATGGGCACGCCGCTGCTGGTGCCGGTTCCCAGGAAAGTGACGGTAAGCCCGGGCGCACTATTTTCTGATTTCTGCATGTAACTCGTTTTCCAGTACCACCATAATTTTAGTCATCATGGTGTCAATCTCCTTGTCGTTCATCGTCTTTTCCCGGTCGAGAAAAGTAAAGCTGACGGCCATGGATTTTTTTCCAGCACCCAGTTTGTCGCTTTCAAATATGTCGAACAGTTGCATGTGCTGCAGCTTGGGCTGTTTCAGTTTTGTGATGGCCTCTTCCACCGTACCGTAGGCGAGCGTTTTCGGAACCACAAAGGCCAGGTCGCGCTGAACGGCCAGCTGCCTGGGCAGCTCGGTGAACCGCATCTTTTTTCCGCCGGCCTGCTCCAGCTTGTCCCAGTTGAAATCGGCAAAGAAGACGGGCTGTTTGATATCGAACTTTTCCAGCATTTTTTTCGAGACCAATCCAAAGGTGACCAGGTTTTCCGCCTGTATGCCGGCTTCCAGCACGGCTGAATCTGTTTTGGAGAATGCGGAGACCGGTACGCCAACCAGCTGAAATACTTTCTGAACAATTCCTTTGAGATAATAGAAATCGGCTTCCACCGGTTTGCTTCTCCATGAACTGCGGCCAGAGTTCCCCGTGAGGTAGAGGCAGAGGTGCTCGTCTTCCTGGTACTGGCCGACACCGCTGGTGGTATAGGTCTTTCCGAATTCGTACAGCAGCAGGTCGGGGTTGCGGCGGTTCAGGTTGTAGGCGACGGTCTGTAAACCGGTTTCCAGCATGGAAGGCCGCATCACATCGAGGTCGGCGCTCAGGCTGTTGAGCATCTTCACGGTGCGCTGCAGCACTTCTTCCGGAAAGAAGGCGCTGTTGGTGATCGAGTTGGTGAGGATCTCATGAAACCCGGTGTCGGTCAGGTATGCAGCGATCTTTTCTTTGTACGGGGCTTTTTTATTGCCTTCTACCGCCGGGGTGAGGGTGATGGCGCCGGGTATCTCCACATTATCATACCCGTCGATGCGCAGCACTTCTTCCACTATGTCGGCCGGTATGGAAATGTCTGTTTTGCTGTACGGCACCCGCACCGAGATCTCCTTTTCATCTTCCTGAACAATCTCAAACTCGAGCGCGTTCAGCACTTCCTTCACCTCCTGTGGCGAATAGACCTTACCGCTCAGCTTGGTGAGGTAGGCGTAAGAAAGGGTAACCTCTGTTTTTGGCTGCGGATCGGGATACACATCCACGATGTCCATGGCGATGGTACCGCCGGCGATCTCTTTGATCATGAGCGCAGCCCTTTTGAGCACGTTCACCGTATTGGAAATGTCGACCCCTTTTTCGAACCGGGTGGCCGCATCGGTGCGGAGGCCATGGCGGAAAGAAGTTTTCCGGATGTCGGACGGATTAAACCACGCGCTTTCAAGGAAAATGTTTTTTGTACCGTCCTTCACGCCGCTTTCCAGTCCCCCGAAAACGCCGGCGATACACATACCCTCTTCCGGGTTGCAGATCATGAGGTCGTCGGCCGACAGTTTTCTTTCCTTTGCATCGAGGGTGATAAAAGGAGTGCCTTCCGGCAGGTTTTTTACGATGACGCGGTTGTCTTTTATGGCGTCCGCATCGAATGCATGCAGCGGCTGGCCGGTATCGTGGAGTATGAAATTGGTGATGTCTACAATATTGTTGATGGGGCGCAGGCCGATCGCTTTCAACTGATCCTGCAGCCATTCCGGCGAGGGGGCGATGGTGATGCCTTTGATGCTCACGCCTGCATAACGCCGGCAGGCACGGGTGTTTTCTATGGTAACGGTGATGGGTAAGCTCTGATCATCCGCCTGGAAACTTTCGGCCACCGGAGCTTTCACCTGGAGGCCGGCGCTCTGGTGACGGGCAAGGTAAGCGGACACGTCGCGGGCTGTACCGAGGTGGCTCATGGCGTCCATCCGGTTGGGCGTCAGTCCGATCTCGTAGATGGTGTCGTGGTAAGGCTTGAAGTATTCCGCTGCAGGAATACCGACAGGCGCGTCTTCCGGCAGCACGATGATGCCGGCATGACTTTGCCCGATGCCGATCTCATCTTCTGCGCAGATCATACCCTGGCTTTCTGCATTGCGGATCTTTGCCAGCTTCATGGTAACGGGTTCGCCGCTTACCGGGTAAATGGTGGTTCCAACCGGCGCCACCACTACTTTCTGGCCCACGGCCACATTCGGTGCGCCGCAAACGATCTGCAGGAGCTCGCCGGTGCCGGTATCTACTTTCGTCAGTTTCAGCTTGTCGGCATTCGGATGCTTCTCCGCTTCTTTCACTTCCCCGATCACCAGTCCTGCCAGGCCGCCTTTCACCGCTTCCCATTCTTCCATGCTCTCTACTTCCAGTCCGATGGAGGTCAGGATTTCCGACAAACGCGCCGGGTCAACAGGAACCGGTAAGTACTTCGAGAGCCAGTTATAGCTTATAGTCATGTATCGTCCGCTGATTTTTATAAAGCGTTCAAAATTACATTAAACGCCCCTAAGTTTTGTAACCGGAAATAGAACTGCTCCTATTATACATATACAAAAAAGCAGGCAGAACCTGGAATATATTTTTTGCGAACGCTTGATAAAAATTTTGAATGCATTTTTCGGCAAAATGTGCATTCAACCTCTAAAAATGTGCATAAGCGACAATTATTTGTGGAAAAACCTGTGTATAACCTGTTGCAATTATAACTTTCGTTCAAATTTTTTTAGACAGCCCGGGCAGATTATATTCGTTGGCTGCCCCCGAACGGGGGTTAAACCGGATAGAAATGCAGTGTTCACCTAAAACCAGCCAGAACCGCAACAGATGGAAATTACCAATTTGAACAGGGACCGGAAAAACCGCCGGAAAACTGATGTTGATGTGAATAATATGATGTACGGAAAAGTGCCGCCGCAGGCCAGGGATCTGGAAGAGGCGGTGCTGGGCGCTACCATGCTCGAAAAAGGCGCTTTCGATACCATCATAGAAATCCTGAAACCGGAATGTTTTTATGTAGATGCCAACCAGCGCATCTTCCGTTCCATGCAGGGGCTGGCACAGAAGAACCAGCCGATCGATATCCTGACGGTGGTGGAAGAACTGAAGAGCCGCGAAGAACTTGACGTGGTGGGCGGTCCGTATTATGTGACGCGCCTGACCAATATGGTGGTGTCTTCCTCTAACATCGAGGCGCATGCGAGGATCGTGCTGCAGAAATTCATCCAGCGTGAGCTTATCCGCATCAGCGGTGAGATCATCGGTGAAGCGTATGAAGACAGCACCGATGTATTCGACCTGCTCGACATCGCGGAAAGCAAGCTGTTTGAGATCACCAACAATCACCTCCGCAAAAATTTCGACAGCATCGATACGGTACTTGTAAAGACCATTCAGCGCATCGAAGATCTTCGTCATAAGAACGAAGACATCAGCGGTGTGCCGTCCGGTTTCAAAACGCTCGACCGCATCACCTACGGATGGCAGCCGACCGATCTTATCATCCTGGCGGCCCGCCCGGCGGTAGGTAAAACGGCATTCGCCCTCAACCTCGCCCGCAGTGCGGCCCTTCATCCTACCAAACCCGTTCCCATTGCTTTTTTCAGCCTGGAAATGAGTGCCGGACAGCTTGTGCAAAGAATCCTGAGTGCGGAAAGCGAGATCTGGCTTGAGAAGATATCGCGCGGTAAGCTGGAAGAACATGAGATGAAGCAGCTGTATGCCAAGGGCATCCAGAAGCTGGCCACCGCCCCCATCTTTATCGACGATACGGCCGCCCTCAACATCTTCGAGCTGCGCGCAAAATGCCGCCGCCTGAAGAACAAGCACAACGTAGGCATGATCATCATCGACTACCTGCAGCTGATGAGCGGCACCGGCGACAACAAGAACGGCAACCGCGAACAGGAGATCAGCCGCATATCAAGAGACCTGAAAGGGCTGGCGAAAGAACTGCAGATCCCGATCATCGCGCTGAGCCAGCTGAGTCGTGCGGTGGAATCCAGAAAGGAAGGCAACAAGATGCCGCAGCTGAGTGACCTCCGTGAATCGGGCGCCATCGAGCAGGATGCCGACATGGTACTGTTCCTGTATCGCCCCGAATATTACGATATCACCGCCAACGAAATGGGCGAAAGCAATAAAGGAGAAACGCATGTGCGCATCGCCAAACACCGTAACGGTTCGCTCGAAACGGTGAAGCTGCGCGCCCTGCTGCATATCCAGAAGTTCATCGAAGACGACGAAGACGGCGGCTTCGGCGGCGCCATGCCCGGCAACGGCAACTGGCGCCCCGTGGAAGACACCGAAGGCCCTAAACTCTACATCCAGGCCGGCAGCAAAATGAACGACCAGCCGTTCGATGACGAGGAGGCGCCGTTCTAGACCAGGATTTGTGTTATTTTAAGAAGTATCCACTATGGCCCAGCGTTTTTACTTTGATACCTCAGTATTCGGTGGAGTGTTTGACAGTGAATTCGAGGAAGAAACCGTTCTGCTGTTTGAAAAAGTAAAACCGGGAGAAATTGTCTGCGTCAATTCTGATCTTACAGAAGCCGAACTTTACAACGCACCTGAACGGGTGCGTTCTTTTTTCAGGCAGCTCGATAGCAGAAACCTGGAACGGGTGGAAGTGACGCCTGAAGCATACCAGTTGGGGCAGACATACGTGAACGAGAGAGTCGTCGGTCCGACCAGTCTGGACGACTGCATTCATATTGCCACTGCCACGCTTTCGAAAGTTGATTTGCTTGTAAGCTGGAACTTCCGGCACATCGTGAACATCTTTCGTATTCGCGGATACAATTCAGTAAATTTACGGCTGGGCTACGGGACACTTGAAATCCGTTCACCAAAAGAAATTGTTGGCTATGAAAACGAAGGATAAAAAAGTAAAAAATTTCGACACGGTTAAAACCTTTCAGAAAATCAGGGAAAAAATATCAAAAGATATTCAGGGTATGACTTTCGAAGAAATGAAGTCCTATATCGCGTCCAAGGCTTTGCAGCCTAAGTCCTGACACAGCATTTACCTTATCCCGGCTCAATTCTGAACCTGCCTTTGTTTCGTTGCGAATATCAGAACATCGCCTTCGCCTATGCCCCTTCCCATCTTCTTCACTTCCACCATCGCCTCTCCACACGGACTTCTTACGCTGGAAGAGGACACTTCCCGCCATGTTTCGCAGGTGCTGCGGATGAAGGTGGGCGAACAGTTGCAGCTGACGGATGGGAAGGGCAACCTGCTTACGACCGAGATTACCAGCGAGCACAAGAAAGCGACGCAGGTGAAAGTGGTGTCGGCTACCAGTCAGCCGGCTCCGGCACCGCGGACAGTCATAGCGATCTCACTGGTGAAAAATGCCAGCCGTTTTGAATGGTTCCTGGAAAAAGCCACCGAGGTTGGTATCATTGACATCATTCCGATGATCTGCGAAAGAACGGAGAAACAGCATTTCCGGCTCGACCGGATGCGGAACATCCTGGTAAGCGCCCTGCTGCAAAGCCAGCAGGTATGGCTGCCCGTGATGGATGAGCCCCGTAAATTTAAAGAGGTGATCGAACAGTCGGCCCAACGGCAGAAATTTATTGCGCACTGCCTGGAAGATACCAAGGCGCCCCTGCAACAAAGAGTCGACCCCGCTGCAGATAAACTCATCCTGATCGGTCCGGAAGGTGATTTTACAAGAGAAGAGATTGAACTTGCGCTGCGGCACGGCTTTACTCCGGTTTCTCTTGGCAAAACCCGCCTCAGAACAGAAACCGCGGGCATGGTGGCGGCGGTCCTTCTGAAGATGTTTTAAGAGGATCGCTTGCCTGCATTATTTCTGACCCCGGCCGCCGGATTTTTACCCTGCCTGATCTGCGGCTCGCGCAGCTTGACCGGCGTCCGTTCTTTTTTCCGCATCCAGAGGTTCAGCAGTTCCACCCCGAACGCGAAGGCCATCGCGAAGTAGATATATCCTTTCGGGATTGTTTTATGGTGAAGCGGCTCGAGCCCTTCGAAGAACAGGCTGAAACCCACCATCAGCAGGAACGACAGGGCCAGCATCTTGAGCGTGGGATGTTTATGTATGAAGGTGGAGATCTTTTCGGAGAACAGGAACATGATGATCATGGCGATGATCACCGCTACAACCATGATGGGTACATGCTGTGCCAGGCCCACGGCAGTGATGATGCTGTCGAACGAGAACACCATATCAACCACGATGATCTGGGTGATGATGGCGCCGAAGTTGATCTGTGAAGAACCTTCCATGGATTCGGAATGCATCTCCTCGCCTTCCAGTTTGTTATGGATCTCTTTCACGGTTTTGTACAGCAGGAAGATACCTCCGGCCA
Organism: Chitinophagaceae bacterium; assembly: GCA_965200945.1. Lineage (GTDB taxonomy): Bacteria > Bacteroidota > Bacteroidia > Chitinophagales > Chitinophagaceae > JADCRZ01. The sequence continues at coordinate 4,152,393 of OZ241749.1, read as the reverse complement.
GCATGATCAGGTTGCGGAGGTTGAAGCCGTACCCGGCAACCTCAAATAATTCCTTGCTGCCGTTGCTTACCAGCCAGCCCAGTCCCCACAGCATCAGCGAACGCACAATGATGCCGGCGAACATCCAGATGCGGCGGGCCTGCAGCCGCCGGGCTTTGTCGAGCCGCCCCATGATGATGGACACGAAAATGACATTGTCGATGCCGAGCACAATTTCGAGGGAAGCAAGCGTGATAAGACTTATAAGCGAATCCAGAGAGAATAGATTATCCATTGCAGAGGGTTACTTGGTTGCGCAAAAATAATGTGGTTGCGCTGAACCGTTCAAATAAATATGAAGCCGGCTGTGCAATCACAACTGTGTGCAGATCCGCTTTACGATACCCGGCCCTTCATATACGAAACCGGTCCACACCTGGAGCAGCGACGCCCCTGCCCGCAGTTTCTCCTGCGCATCCGCCGGCGTAAAAATGCCGCCGCTCGCGATCACCGGCACCGACCCGTCTGACCGCTGGTTCACATACCGCACCATGTCGGTTGCCCGCGCCGCCACCGGCTTGCCGCTGACGCCGCCGGCGCCGATCTTTTCCAGTTCTTCTTTCGCTGCTGTCAACCCTTCGCGGCTGATGGTGGTGTTGGCCGCTACCAGTCCGTCGAGCCGGATCTCCATGGCGAGGTCTACCACGTCATCCAGCTGCTCCACGGTGAGGTCGGGCGCTATTTTGAGCAGCAGGGGTTTGGGAAATTTTTGATGCGCATTGAGGGTTTGCAGGTGCAGCAGGATCTGCCGGAGCGATTCTTTCTCCTGCAGCTGCCGGAGGCCCGGCGTATTGGGTGAACTCACATTTACCACGAAATAATCGACCGTGTCGAACAATCCGCGGAAACAGAGATCGTAATCTTTCCAGGCTTCTTCGTTGGGCGTCAGTTTGTTTTTCCCGATGTTGCCGCCTACGATCAAACGGGGAGTGTCGGTTGGCGGATGTGTTTCGCGCCAGCCGGCCAGCCGTTCCGCCACCTTTTTTACGCCATCGTTGTTAAAACCCATCCGGTTGATAAGCGCCTGGTCTTTCGGCAGGCGGAAAAGCCTGGGTTTATCGTTGCCGGCCTGCGGCAGCGGCGTTACGGTTCCGATCTCCACAAATCCGAACCCCAGCGTTTCAAGGGCATCCAGGTAGCGGGCATTTTTATCGAAGCCTGCTGCCAGGCCAACCGGGTTTCTGAAAGGGAGGCCGAAGTGCGTGGTGGCCAGATTATTTTCGCATCCATATTGTTTCTGCAGCAACTTTTTAAGCACCGGGACGGAACAAAGCAGGCTAAGCCCGTTCATGGAAAAATAGTGGATGCTCTCTGTAGGAAACAGGAACAGCAGGTTTCTCAAAAGCTTGTACATAAGATGCTGCAAATATAAAGCGTTTCGCTGTTGGCCTGCATCGCACCTCACTATACTCATGGCCGGCAGGAAGGCTTTCAGGCACCGGATTTAACGGAAACGATCCTTTATTTGCGCTAACTTGCAAGGTAGCGCCGCAGCGGCATTTCGCCTGTTGGGGCGGCAACAGATTAAACTCAATATAACATGCAGGAAGCATATATCATTGCCGGCTACCGCACCGCAGTAGCCAAAGCAAAAAGGGGCGGACTCCGTTTTTACCGTCCCGACGACCTGGCGGTGGATGTTATCAAAGGGCTGCTGGCCACCGTGCCCCAGCTCGATCCCGCGTCAGTAGATGACCTGATCGTCGGCAACGCCGTTCCGGAAGCGGAGCAGGGCCTGCAGATCGGCCGCCTCATCTCCGTCCGTGCACTCGGCATCGACGTGCCGGGCATGACGGTGAACCGTTACTGCGCCAGCGGACTCGAAACCATCGCCATCGCTACGGCAAAGATCCGGAGCGGGCAGGCAGATTGTATTGTAGCCGGCGGCACCGAAAGCATGAGCATGGTGCCTACTGCAGGATGGAAAACAGTGCCTGCCTACAGCGTGGCCACGGAGAACCCCGATTATTACCTGGGCATGGGCCTTACCGCGGAAGCGGTGGCAAAGGAGTATGGCATCAGCCGCGATGCACAGGATGAGTTTTCTTACCGCTCGCATACAAAGGCCATGGACGCCATCCAGCAGGGCCATTTTAAAAGCGGCATCCTTCCCGTTACAGTAAATGAAGTGTACCTCGACGCAGCAGGCAAGAAACAGCAACGCAGCTTTGTTGTTGATACCGACGAAGGACCCCGGGCCGATACCAGCATGCAGGCCCTGGGAAAATTGAAACCGGTCTTTGCTGCCGGCGGCTCGGTAACCGCCGGCAATTCGTCGCAAACCAGCGACGGCGCCGCCTTTGTGATCGTGATGGGTGAAAAGATGATGAACGAGCTTGGATTAAAACCGATCGCCCGGCTGGTAAGCTGTGCCAGCGCCGGTGTTCACCCGCGCATCATGGGCATCGGCCCGGTGGCTGCCATACCCAAAGCGATGAAGCAGGCAGGACTCAACCTCTCGCAGATCGACCTGGTAGAACTGAATGAAGCGTTTGCCTCGCAGTCGCTGGCGGTGATCCGCGAGGCCGGTCTCGATCCGGATACCGTAAACATCAATGGCGGAGCGATCGCGCTGGGTCATCCCCTGGGTTGCACAGGAACAAAACTGACCGTTCAGATCACCCAGGACTTGAAAAGGCTCGATAAGAAGTATGGCCTTGTAACCGCCTGCGTAGGTGGGGGACAAGGCATTGCAGGCGTGATAGAACAGTTGAACTAGCTGTTTTTCAGAAGATTGAAATTTTCGTTTCTGCTTTTCAAAAGGCATCCGGCGTTCACCCGCCGGATGCCTTTTTTGTTTCCTTGTGGCTTTTCCTAAAGAGATTAACAAATTATTTTTTTCGGCTCGAAAATTGTTTATCTTCAATTCTTACCTCAAAGCAGTCAATGTTTTTAGAGTAGGGGTTATTATCTGGTAGATTAGACCCGAAACTGTAGAAATATTTCCCTACCTACCTTCTTTCTATGAGCCATTTTTGTTGAAGCACACCTGCTTTAACAAAGCTTTAAATCATTTTTCATATATAAAGTCCTGCATTCCTGAAACAATTCTAAAAATCATCTTTTATGGACAGACGAGAATTTCTGACCGCGAAACGAAAGCTTCGTACGCCCTCTTCACCCCTCTCTTCACCTGCCGGCGCAGTTCCGGGAATTTCTCCTTACACCGGCGCCTGGGGCACGGCTGAGATAACCCACCTTCTTAAACGCACGATGTTTGGCGCCAGCAAGGCCGACATCGATTATCTCAAGACCAGGACACTCTCCGATGCGGTGGACGAACTCGTAAACCCGACCGCGCCGATGCCTGCCCCGCCGCTGAAAGAATATGCCACCTCTGCTACTGCGACCGTCCCCGACAATGGCATCGCCCAGGGTACTACCTGGATGTACGATCCCAACACCGACGGAACCGTGAACGGCCAGCGCAGGGCCTCCTTCAAAAAATGGTGGACAGGCGTAATGATCAACCAGGACCGCAGCCTGCGGGAAAAGATGACCCTCTTCTGGGCCAACCACTTCAGCACACAGACCACTACGGTCAATTACGCCCATTTTGTATACAAGCACCACCAGCTGCTCCGCGATCACAGCCTCGGCAATTTCAGAACGATGGTGCGCGTCGTTGCCACCGACCCGGGCATGCTCATCTATCTCAATGGCAACAACAGCGCAAGCACCGCCCCCAATGAGAACTTTGCCCGCGAACTGCAGGAGCTGTACACCATCGGAAAAGAGAACAACCCCAACTATACGGAAGACGACGTAAAGGCCGCCGCCCGCGTGCTCACCGGCTTTCAGGTAACGGCTTCCTACAACGGCTTTTCAGCATTTACCCTTTCGAGGCACGACAAGACCGACAAGAAATTTTCTTCGTTCTACAACAACACCGTTATTACCGGAAGAAGCGTGAATCCGCCCGGATACACGGCCGGCGAGCAGGAGATCGACTACCTGATGACCATGATCTTCGACAAGAAACTGGAAGTGTCGCGGTTCATCGTCAAGAAAATTTACCGCTGGTTCTGCTATTACAAGATCGACGACGATGTGATGGCCAACGTGATCGACCCGCTGGCGAAAATATTCCAGGACAGCAACTGGGAGATCAGGCCGGTGCTGACCGCCCTGTTCAAAAGCGAGCATTTTTTCGATATGGCCTATCGCGGCGCGTTGATCAAAAGTCCGGTCGATTTTGTGGTGGGCGCCTGCCGCGAATTTAAGATCGGCATCACCGACGCCAATTACACCCCGGTGTCGACTCCTTATACCGATGCCTATGCTGCATGGGAAATTTTCAGGGGGAGAACCGCTGCCCTCAACCAGGACATCGGCGATCCTTATAATGTGGCAGGGTGGCCTGCCTACTACCAGGAACCGCAGTACCATGAGATCTGGATCAGCTCCGATACCCTTCCCAAAAGAAACACGCTGAGCGATACCCTCATCGGCTCCGGTTTCACCGTGAACAGCGCCAGCAAATATTATGTGAAGATCAACCCGATCGCCTTTACGGCTTCGCTGCCCAACCCGTCGAACCCGAACGACCTGCTGAATGATGCGCTGGAGATACTTTTGAAAGTGCCGCTTTCCGACACATCCAAACAGACCGTCAAAACACAGATCCTGCTGAAAGGACAGGTAACGGACCAGTACTGGACGGATGCCTGGAATGCTTACCTGGCCACGCCGGCCATCACGGGCATGCCATACAAAACGGTGCTGGCCATCCTGCAGAGCTTATACAAATACCTGATGGAATTGTCCGAATACCAGTTGATGTAAGCGATGCGCCGGACAGGCGATCAACAAAAAAGATCGAAACGATTCAGCAAACACCAGGCTGACCAAACTCAAAATTATCTTCACATGAAACGGAGAGACTTTCTCAAATCCAGTATACCTGCCGCCATTCTTCCTTCCATCCTGAACGGGTTTTCCATGAAGGCGTATGCCGCCAATTCACCCTTGATGCAGGCCCTGATGAATACCACCACCGATACCGATCACGTGCTGGTGCTTATTCAGCTGAGCGGTGGCAACGACGGACTGAACATGGTGATCCCGAACGACATCTATTCCACTTACTACAATGCGCGTACGAACATTGCCATTCCGCAGGCAAAGATCCTTCCGCTCAACGGCTATGCGGATTCAGGCCTGCATCCCAGCATGACCGGTTTGCAGACCATGTACAACGAAGGCAAGCTGTCCATTGTACAGTCGGTCAGCTACCCGACACCCAATTTTTCTCATTTCCGGGCTACCGATATCTGGATGAGCGCTTCCGATTCCAACACCGTGGTGTCGAGCGGATGGGCCGGCAGGTATCTCGACGATCAATACCCTGATTACCCTACCGTAATGCCGACCGATCCGCTTGCGATCCAGATCGGTTCCATTACTTCCCTTGCCCTGCAGGGACCGGATGTGAACATGGGCATCAGCATCAGCGATCCGACCTCTTTTTACAATTTCGTGAACGGCGTGCAGGATCCTACACCCGATACGCCGTGGGGCAACGAGCTCAGCTTTGTACGGCGCATCGCCTCTCAAACGCAACTATATGCGGCTGTGGTTAAAAACGCGGCCAGCAAAGTACCCACCCAGGGCGCTTACCCGCCCAGCAACGACCTGGCCGCCCAGCTTAAAATAGTGGCCCAGCTCATCAAGGGCGGACTAAAGACCCGCGTGTACATGGTAAGCACCACCGGGTTCGACAACCACTCGGCCCAGGTGAACACTGCCGACACCACCACCGGCACACATGCCAACCTGATGCTGCGCATATCCTCCGCCATCAAAGCCTTTTCGGACGACCTGAAAGGACTGGGCATCGAAGAGCGCGTGGTAGGCATGACGTTCTCGGAGTTTGGCCGGAGGGTAAAATCAAACGCCAACTACGGAACCGACCATGGCATCGCCTCTCCGCTTTTCGTATTCGGCAAGAACGTAAAAGCGGGCGTGCTGGGCACCAGCCCGGTGATCTCTACCACCACCGCCAACGGAGCCGTGGTGATCAGCGACAATGTGCCCATGCAATATGATTTCCGCAGTGTGTACGCTTCTATTCTGGCCGACTGGTTCTGCGTAGACAGCAGCAGCCTGCAGTCGATCATGCTGAAAAATTTCCAGACGCTGCCGCTGATCGGCACGTCGAACTGCAGTGTGCCGATGGCGATCCCGGAACTGAACAAACTCAATAGTGAAGCGGTTTCAATGAGCAACTATCCCAATCCGTTCACGGATGCCACAAAGATCACTTTCAAAACCAGGGGTGGTCATACATCGATCGAGGTCGTGGACACGCAGGGAAAGATCATCACCGTGCTCACGAGCAAAGAATACAGGGCCGGCTCTTACACCATCGAGTTCAACAGCGGCGCACTGCCTACCGGCATCTACTACGCCCGTTTACAGAACGGCTCTATCCAGCAGGTACGACCCATGCTGAAGACCAGATAACATTGCGACGATTGCCTGCACATGCATAATGAAAAAAAGCGCTTCCTGAGGGGAGCGCTTTGTGCTTTTTGAGGGATGTCATCCTTGCTCAGGTGTAAGCACTTGGCGGCACCATAAGTGTTCAAAACGTTGGTATCTACTCCGCTCGCACCTCTGACCTGCTTGTCATATTTACGCAGGCGCAGTTGCATGCCTGCATAACCACCCGCTGCTGCGCCCTGTACGCGCGAAGATCTTCAGAGATTGAACGGGACAGCTATTAGGCAGCAGGCCTTGCAGACTCTCTTGCATACATGCCGTTGCTCCTCCGCTCAGATGCCTGCGCCTGGCGGGAATAACAAAGTGTTTGGAGGTGTCGCCGGATGGCATAGCAACGTTTCGAACTGGTAATGCCCCTGCATTCTCAGGATCTTGCCGCGCCCGTGCAAGGAAGACAAGATCGGATGAATGGCCTGTAGTACAGCTCCTAAGCACCGCATGAGCCAAAACTTGCTACATTAGCATATGGAATTATCCATCAATACGCCGGCGCTCCTACTTCCGGCGATCTCCCTGCTGATGCTGGCTTATACAAACCGGTTTCTCGCGCTTGCGAGCCTGATCCGGAATCTGCATTCGGTATACAAGGATCATACGAACAAGGGCGGCGTGCTGCTGCAGATCAGGAACCTGCGGTTGAGGCTGCGGCTGATCAGGCTGATGCAGGGCTTTGGCGTAATCAGCCTGTTTCTTTGTGTGCTGAGTATGTTCTTCGTATACGAGCAGCTTTCCGCCTGGGCCGATTACACTTTCGCCACCAGCCTGGTGTTCATGCTCATATCCCTTTTTCTTTCCCTGGCGGAGATCAATATCAGCACCAAAGCCCTTGAGATAGAGCTGAGCGATATGGAGGAACTGCAGCAACCCGGCTCCATTATCGACCGCATCAAAGAGCGGTTCGATAAAGAAGACTAGCAGGGCTTATACGGTTCCGACGGCTTTTGGCTGTGGCCGGTTCGGCACGGCCGGATCCTTCGCACTGTTCTTTCTTTCCCCGATCTGCTGACGCCACATGGCGTAATAGAGGCCTTTTTCTTCGAGCAGCTTTTCGTGGGTACCTGTTTCGATCACGTTTCCTTTTTCCAGCACATAGATGCGGTCGGCATGCATGATGGTCGACAGCCGGTGGGCGATCAGGATCGTGATCTGTTCACGCTGTGCCGAGATGGAACGGATGGTGGAGGTGATCTCTTCTTCGGTGATGGAATCGAGGGCTGAAGTAGCTTCGTCGAAGATGAGCAGCTTCGGATGACGCAGCAGCGCCCTGGCGATTGATAAGCGCTGTTTTTCCCCGCCCGACACTTTGATGCCGCCTTCACCGATCAGGGTGTCGATCCCTTTGTCGGCCCGTGCGAGCAGGTTGTAGCAGGCCGCTTTGCGCAGGGCGTCCTGCAGGTCTTCGTCGGTGGCTTCGGGGTTTACAAACAGGAGGTTTTCCTTGATGGTGCCGGCAAACAGCTGTGTATCCTGCGTTACAAAACCAATCTGGGTGCGCAGGGTATCGAAATCGATGTCGTGGCCATGAACCCCGTTGAAAAGGATCTCGCCTTCCTGCGGGCGGTAGAGTCCGACCAGCAGTTTGACGAGGGTCGTTTTTCCGGAACCGGAGGGGCCAACAAAGGCGATGGTTTCACCGGTCTTTACATCGAAGCTGATGTTATCGAGGGCAGGCAGCTGGGCTGTCTGGTGTTTGAAGTGTACGTTGGAAAATTCCAGCTCCTGCAGGTTGCCGATGGGCAGCGGATCGAGCGGTTTCGGCTCGGGCTTCTTTTTCATGAGCTTGTCGAAGTTCAGGAGCGAAGCCTGCGCCTCCCGGTACGAGAGGATGATGTTGCCGATTTCCTGCAGCGGTCCGAAAATAAAGAAGGAGTAGAAGGTGAGCGTCATCAGCTTACCGGTGGTGAGCACATCCTGAAAGATCAGGTACAGCAGGGTGAACATGATCACCTGGCGAAGCAGGTTCACGAACGTCCCCTGGATAAAGCTGAGCGAGCGGATGCTCTTTACTTTTTTGATTTCCAGTCCGAGTATCTTGTAGGTGTTGTTGTTCAGCCTTTTTACTTCCTGCTCGGTGAGTCCAAGACTTTTCACCAGTTCGATGTTACGGAGCGATTCGGTGGTGGAGCCGGCCAGCGAGGTGGTTTCGGCGACGATGGTTTTCTGGATGCCTTTGATCTTCCTGCTCAGCACGCTGGTGAGCAGCGCCAGCATCAGGATGCCGACCATATAGATAGGCATGATGGCCCAGTGAAGGCTGAAAGAGTAAATGGTTACGAACACCACACCCACTATGATCCCAAATACGACATTGATAAAAGAGGTGATAAAGCGCTCGGTGTCGGTCCTTACTTTTTGCAGGATGCTGAGTGTTTCGCCGCTGCGCTGGTCTTCAAAATCCTGGTAAGGCAGTTTCATGGAATGCTTGAGTCCGTCGGTGAAGAGGCTGGCCCCGAATTTCTGGACGACCACGTTTACGACGTAATCCTGGAAGGCTTTGGCGATGCGGGAGACCATGGCGACGCCGATCATGATGCCGAGGTAGTGAAGCACGTCCATAAAGAATTCCGACTGTGAGCGCACGCTTTGCGGCACGAAATCGTGTTTGCTGTTGTAGAAGCCCTTCTGGTGAGGGTGGGCAGCGAATTTATCGATGATGATACCCATGAAGTGGGGATCGAGCATGGAGAAGACCTGGTTGATGGCGGCGAGCAGCAGGGAGAGGCCGATCATCCATTTGTAGGGTTTGAGGTAGATATACAGTAGTTTCATGCAGTATGATTTAAGCTGACGTTGTTTTGGCAGCGTGACATGTGTTATAACTAAAAATGAGGATACAATATTACGCAGGCATATAACATTTACGCAGGAGTAAATGTTGCAACATCATAAATTGCCCCTGAGAATAAGGCGGATCGTTGGTTGTAAATTACCTAAAATCCGGTTGTACCGGTGGGTTATTTAGTGGGTGAAAAGAGCCCGAGAATTTTTTTCCGGTTTGTCGCGGAATTTGGGAGAATCCCCTATTTTTGCACTCCCGGTCAACCTTTATGGCTTGGGAGATGGTGCGGTAGCTCAGTCGGTAGAGCAAAGGACTGAAAATCCTTGTGTCGCCGGTTCGATCCCGGCTCACACCACGGAAAAAACCTCATGAGTCATTTATGAGGTTTTTTGTTTTTAGGGTTTTGCTGAACCGTAAAATTTCACCTGCTCTTTAAATACCGGGTCTGCTTTTTATTCCTGCTAAAAACAATATCCCACACTCAACCACACCTGCGCATCCAGATAGGCTTTCGGGTCATGGCTGGAATCGGTTTTATACACTTTTACATATCTTCCGTACCCCAGGCTTATCAGCGCGTCGATCACTATTCTGCTCTTCGAAATATACATGCACCCCAACGATTCGCCGCCGCGGATGGAGTTGGCCGAAAAGTCTCGGCCGGGAGAAGAATACAGGTTGCCGATTTCGAAGCGGCCCGGCGCTGTGTAAATCCTCCTTTTTAATGTTCCCAGATATAAACCTCCATACAGGCTTGCCGAACCTGGTTTGATATCACTGAAATGTTTCTTCACCCTTAGCAAATACCCTTTGTAATCAACATGGTCAGTAAACAGGATGTGGTTGAATTGGCCCTGCACAAAGGAAACTTCAGCGGTAAAATTGCCGGGAAGCACTTTTTCTATGGAGAATGTGGGCCGCTGTGCCAGCAGGCTCAGGAGGTTCGATTTGAGGATTATTTCTTTCGGGAACGGCCTTCGTGTTTCCTGCGAGAAAACTGTGATGGCGGACAGGAGCGTAACAAACAAGTAGAATGATCGCATATGGCAGTGTTGAGTAGCAGCAAAGCTTTATGAAATATACTCAGCAATCCGCGGACCTGCAAGACAAAAATCAAATTTACAGATGCATCGGTATGCAATGCACCTTTCATTGCTCCGTCGTATCAATACATCATGATAACCTAACCCTGCAATTGTAACATAAAATATAATATTTTCAGGGTTCAACAGTTTGTTACACCGGCATAAAACAAAACCATGGTTATAACCTCAAGAGCTGCCGTAACCTCTATAGACCTCCTCTCGTGAAATTCTTAGGCTGCAGCCTGCCAGAATACTGAAAAATAAATTTCTCTGCAATTTCCTATTCAATATCAGTTCTTTGTATATTAGTAGCAGCGACTACCTGGATCTACATGTTTCCCTGAAAGCTTATCCGGACTTATCCAACTTCTCCGTTACCCCGATTTTTTGTTTTTCATTGATACCATTCGAAAAAGCCCGGATCACGAAAATATTTGCTTTTTTTCAACCGGCCACCATGCAAACGGGTAGCAGCTTTTACTTCCCTTTTTTCCGTACCCTGTTCAGATTTCAACCTTCACTTACCAAAACTACTGTATGAACCAGAGTATGTCTACCCGTACGCTACTCCTTGCCCTCTTCTTCCTCATTGCATCGCCGCTGCTGGCCCAGCTTCAGCCGGTCACTATGCGCCAGATCCAGTCACTCCTCGATGAAAAAGCCTCCCGTACCCCCGTACAACGGAAGATCTCGTCCCAGCTCCTTCAGGCCTCACGGGAATTGAACGGCATTAAAATGACCGCGGGCATCGACCTCGACCCTGTATCGGTAAACGCCGACAAGAACGGCATCCTCAAAGTAGACATCACCGCTACTGTAACCAACGAGCTGATCAACAAACTCAAATCGATCGGTGCACTGATCATCTTTGCATCGCCTCCATACCATTCCATCAGGGCACAGATAAATTTGAACCGGGTGGAAACCGTGGCCGGGTATCCGGAAGTTTCCTTTATTAAACCAGCCGTGGAAGCCGTTACCATCGGAACAAACCGTCCGGTAAACAGACTCAGCACAGCAACCGGAACGGATGGATTCAACCCGCATAAAATTTCATTTGCCGAACGTGCAGCCAGGGTTACAGATGCAATAAAAAAATACATGCAATCTCCCGGCGCCAACCAGGCTTCCGAAGCACTGGCCGGCACCGTTACCTCCCAGGGCGACCGTACACACCGGGCCGATGACGCAAGGAACCGCTACGGGTATGCCGGACAGGGAATCCGCATCGGGGTGATATCCGACAGCTACAACGCAACCGGCGAAGCGCCCGATGATATTGCTACCGGCAACCTCCCAGGCCCCGGCAACCCGCTCGGCAACACCGCTCCGGTCACAGTGCTGGTAGATGACCCTGCCGGCGGAGATGAAGGAAGGGCCATGCTGCAGATCGTGCACGACCTGGCACCGAAAGCACAGCTGTTCTTTGCCACAGCCGATATCAGCGAAGCCAGCTTCGCCACCAATATCATTGCCTTGAGGAACGCCCCTTACAACTGCGATATCATCATCGACGACATCGGCTATTACGACGAACCGGTATTTCAGGATGGCATCGTGGCGCAGGCTGTAAATACGGTAACTGCCAGCGGCGCCCTGTACTTTTCCGCAACGGGCAACGAAGGTTCCGTGGCAAAAAATACGGCTGGCGTATGGGAAGGCGACTTCAACGATACCGGTTCTCCCGTATTCACCGGAAGCCTCAAAGCCGGCACCATCCACAACTTCGGCACCGTAGCCAGTCCGCTGAACGGTGATATCATCACCGAAACAGGCAACTTGTACGACCTGAAATGGGCCGACCCCATGGGGAAGTCCACAAACGATTATGATCTTTTCCTGGTGAGTGCAGCCGGTGTGGTGAAAGCTTCTTCCACCAATATCCAATCGGGAACGCAGGATCCTTTTGAAGGGTTCAGCGCCATCACACTTGTTGCCGGCGACCGCCTGGTCGTTTTCAAGGCAGCTGCCGCACAGAAGCTGGCATTCAACCTCAATACAAACAGGGGAACACTTTCCGTGGCAACCACGGGGCAAACCTACGGACACTCCGCAGCAGCAAGCGCTTTCAGCGTGGCCGCCACACCGGCAGCCCAGCCTTTTGACGTGGGCTACCCTACCGGTCCTTACCCCAACGCTTTTACGACCGCCAATAAAGTGGAACTGTTTACATCCGACGGTCCGCGACGTATCTTCTTCAACGCCGACGGAACGCCCATCACACCGGGCAATTTCCTGTTTGCCACCGGTGGCGGCAACGTGCGCAACAAGCCCGATATCACGGCAGCCGATGGCGTGTCGACCACGCTGGATCCCACCAGCGGACTGAACCCGTTTTACGGAACGTCTGCAGCAGCGCCGCATGCCGGCGCCATTGCCGCTTTGCTCAAATCGGCCAATCCTGCACTTACTTCTGCCCAGATCAGGACGATCCTTACCACCACCGCGCTCGACATCGAATCGACGGGATGGGACAATGTGAGCGGATCGGGCATCGTTCAGGCTTTTCAGGCCATGCAGGCCGTGAACCCGACACCCCTGGCAACCCTTACGCTCGGAGCTGTTACGGTCACCGAAGGCTCCTTCAGCAACGGCAACGGTTTTCTCGATCCGGGTGAACTGGGTACGCTTGTGGTGCAGCTGACCAACGGCTCCCTTGCGCCAACCACCGGTGTAACCGCCACCATTTCCACCAACACACCAGGTGTCACCATTTTAAAGAGCACAGCTTCCTACGGAAACATAGGCATAGGCGCCAGCGCCAGCAATGCCATCACGCCGTTTTCCATTGCCATAAACCGGTCGGTCGCGTGCGGCACGGTCCTCAATTTTTATGTAACGGTGTCGTTTATCGGCGGAGTCAGTCCGCAGACCTTCCAATTCTCTCTTATCCTGGGAACAACCAGGGGGGCGAATGTGTCGTCCAAACTAGGCACAACCCCTCCTGTGAGCGTGGATTATACCTCTGCGACCGGTTTCCAGACCGGTAGAATTTCCCGCGATGGAGTTGCGTCTTCCTGCGGCCTGCGCAAAACTGTTACACTTACCGCTACTACAGGTGCACGTGCATACGATGCATACACATTCACCAACCAGAGCCCGACAAGCTCCTGCGTCACGGTTTCCTTCAACAGCACAAGCGGAATCGACATTTTTACAGCTGCGTACAACGACAGCGGTTATGTACCGGCGTCGCCGCTCCTGCACTACCTGGGGGATGCAGGGCTGTCGAACACGTCGCAGTCATTCGCCATCAATGTTGCGGCAGGCAAAAAATTCACGGTCGTTGTTCATGCGGTTACCCCGGGTGCAGATTCGGGTGCGGCTTATACGCTGAGTGTGTTGTACAGCATCTGCTCAAGCGGGCCTTCCTGCAATCCGGTGGTGATCACTACTCCTGCCATTGCGAGCGGGGCTACCGGTACACCCTACACGCAATCTTTCACGGCCACGGGAGGCAGCGGCAGCGGCGTCTTCAGCTTTGCCGTCAAGGGCAACCTTCCTGCCGGACTTTCCTTCTCGGGCAGTACGCTCCGCGGCACACCCACACAGGCCGGAAGCTTCCCCATTTCCGTAATTGCAATTGATCCCGCAGGTTGTACTTCAGATACCAACACGTATACCCTGGTGATCGCCGGGAACCCGCCGGCATCGGTGGCAGCCACGTATGGCACGCCACAGTCGGCCTACCCCGGCAAAGCTTTTGCCCAGGGGCTGCAGGCTACGGTGAAAGATGCCGGAGGCAATCCGCTGCCGGGAGTGAAGGTGATCTTTACCGCGCCCGCAACCGGCGCCAGCGGCCTGTTTGCAGGAGGCTCACCTGCGGATACCGTTGTTACGAACAGCAACGGCGTTGCCGGCTCAACCACCATCACCGCCAATGCAGTCACGGGCAGTTACACCGTTACGGCCAACGTGAACGGTCTGCCACCGGCCAGCTTCCAGCTCACCAATTTCTGTCCGCCCACCGTGGTGGTTACCAGCGACGCCGACAGCGGCGCCGGAACACTGCGTGAGGCGCTCAGCCTTACCTGCCCCGGTACCATCATCACTTTCGACCAGGGTGTGAGTTACATCAGGCTTACCAGCGGTGAACTGCCCATCAACCAGGGCGTTACGATCAACGGGCCCGGAGCCGACAAACTGACCATCAGCGGCAGCAACCTGTCGCGCATCTTCAACATAACAGCGGGCGCGACCTCCACGGTGAACATATCGGGATTGACCATCACCGATGGTACGCCGCAGGCATCGTCGCTGTACGGTGGGGGCGGTATCCTGATAACTTCCGGTATCGTAAACATCACGGGCTGTGCGATTGCAAACAGCGATGCCTCGCTGACCTATTATGGCGAAGGCGGTGCAATCGACAATGAAGGCGGAACCGTTTCCATCGACCGGAGTTCCATCTACAACAATACCTCTTATGTAGACGGTGGTGGCATTACCAACTATCTCGGCGCAATGAGAGTCACCAACAGCACCATTACCGGTAACACGGCAGGGGCGCTTGGTGCAGGCGGTGCCATTTATATGTTCGCATCCGTTACGTTGGTCAATTGCACCATCTACGGCAATACCGCTTCGTTTGGCGGCAATCTTTACAAGGACGGCGGTACGTTCAGCTTCAGGAATACCATCATCGCAGGCGGAAAACTGGTTGGATCCGGTGGCTCTGGTCCGGATATCTTCGGAACGGCCATTGCCTCTGCCGATTTCAACCTGATCGAAAGCACGGCAGGCGCCACCATAACGGGAGTTACCGCACACAACCGCACAGGCGTAAAACCAAAACTGTTCCCGCTCCGCAGTTATGGCGGCACAACACCTGTGATGATACCGCAATCGAACAGTGCGGTGATCAATGCGGGTGATTCCGTACTCACCGCAGGGCTCGACCAGCGCAACTATGCACGTGTGATCGGCAGCAGGGCCGACATCGGGGCAGTGGAAGTGAACTACGTATATCTGATCACGCGTGGTTCGCCCCAGAGCACCCTGGTGAATACTTCTTTTGCACAGACACTGCAGGCACGCATCGCCGAATCAGGCAATTTCATTGCAGGAGACTCGCTGTTCTTCAGCGCACCAGCCAACGGGGCCAGCGGTAGATTCCCGGCACAGTCGCTTACGGCGGTTGCCCTCACGGATGCGGCAGGGTACGCTACCTCACCGGTGTTTACCGCCAACGCAACAGCGGGCCAGTATACGGTCACCTGCAGTGTGGGCCCGGCTTATCCGGCACTGGGCTTCCAGTTAACCAATACATCGGGCGGTGCGGCTGTTGCGGCGGCGCCGGCTGCTCCGGGAGCCACCACGGCCACAGCGCGCAACTGCCAGGTACAGGTGCAATGGCAAACCAGCCAGGAACAAAATACCAGGGAGTTCACGGTTGAATACAGCGCAACCGGCAGCAAGTACATCGACCTGGCTACCGTAAAAGCGAAGGGCAGCAGCAGTACCACGCAGACGTACAGTTACACCCACAATGCACCGGCCGGAGGAACTGTTTACTACCGCATCAGGCAAACCGATGCAACGGGCAGATCCACCATCGGTGATGTGGTAACGGTCACGAATAGCTGCGGTACATCATCGATCACCACCTATCCGAATCCGGTAACCGACCGGCTGATCGTACAGGCGGAAGGCACTGCACGCCAGCTGATGAGCATTTATGATGTGCTGGGACGGCCGATGACACAGGTTTACATCACTGGCGGCCGCAATGAGATCAACACGAGAGGATGGGCCAAAGGAATGTATACGGTAACGATCGTTCAGAACGGAAGGATCACCTATACAGGCAAGATCATCAAGGAATAGGAACCGACAAAAAGAAAGGCTGCTATTGTCTCCGGACGATAGCAGCCTTTTTGTTTACTTTATAATGATAACCCGGCCCCTGATGGCCTGTGCCTTCATTACCCTTTTGCAAGCGCTTTGATGTCGCCTATCTCGAGGATGTGTTTTGTGGCACCCTTAGTAACCACATGGATCATCGCCATGCCCACTTCATGCATGGTAAGAATGTGTTTGGGCGAAAAGACCTGTATGATCTTCCCAATCCATTTGTAGATGGTCTTCCAGTTCTTCTGCCCGGGGAAAGGCAGCATGCCGCCCGGACGGAAATTGTACACGCCCCTGAAGGGCAGCTTCATGAGGTCATTTTCTGTCTTGCCCTTTACCCGTGCCCACATAACGGAGCCTTTCTCCGTACTGTCCGTATGACTGCCTGAAACGTAGGTGAAAGTCATGCCCGGATTGTAAGTAAGCAGCGCTTTGGCAAAAGCGAGCGTGGTATCGTAGGTTATATGCCTGTACTTTTCTTCTTTCATGCCCACAGAGCTGATGCCGGCACAGAAGAAGCAGGCATCGTACCCGGTGATCTGCTGGCAGAACTTGTCCATCTGAAGGAAATCCGGCACGATCAGTTCTTTCAGCTTTGCATGCTGCATGTCGTACTGTTTGCGGGAAACGATCAGCACTTCCGACACGGCCGGATTTTCAAGACACTCAAACAAAACACCTTCTCCCACCATACCCGTTGCACCCGTAATAATTACTTTTATCTTCATGGAACTAGATTAATATTGATCTGTTTCAAAGTTAAGGGTTAGCCTGTTATGCCTGGTTGTGCGGCCTGGCAATTACAATTACAAGCCAGGGTAATGCAGGGGAAAAGATGAGGTCAAGAAATTCCTTCCTGCGCTCCGCAAATGGAATCAGTGACGGCGTTATTGTCTATTTTCCTTTTTGCTCTTTACCAATTCATCAATGTAACAGCGCCTTCAGCAAAGAAGCTACCGTCCCCCTTTCCTGCTTCACAGTATCCGTTGAAGGGTCAGCCGGCGGGTTGAGCAGGAAGAGGCGGCCGCCTTTACTGAATACTTTTCGAAGGGCATCTGTATCTTCTACTTCCACTATGGCAACTTCCGCCCCTTTTTGTTTCCAGCGTGCGCCCTTTTCCGGATCATGGGTAATGATGGTTACCTGTTCGCCTTTTTGCAGCAAGGTTTCTGCCACTGCAGAACCGTATGCCCGGTTGCGCCTGATACTATGTGCATAATGGATACATGATTTGCGGTAAGCCAATCTTTTCAATTTCTGTGCCCGGCAAATCGAATGCATGCACCAATCATATACTTTCCAGGAGTGTATTCCCGTCAATCCCAAGTTCACGGTGGACTGCTTTCAGAAAGGCAACGTCGGCCTTGCGTTTGCCACTGATGATCTGTGACAGCTTTGATTCGCTCAGCCCCAGTAAAGTTGCCAGTAACTTCTGGTTCAGCTTTCTTTCATACATTTTCTGGCTAAGAAGGTCTTCCAGCGTTTTTCGGGGAGTAGCCAGAAAAGTCTTTTTTTCATATTGTTTCAATGCCGCAACATAACTGTGTAACCGGGCGATCTTTTTGTCACTCAGGTTATCCTCCCCTTTTTTCCGCCATTCCTCCACCTTGGTTTTGATTTCGTGGTAGTCTTTCTCGGTTTCGATGGTAGTGGTTTGTAAAGACATAAGTTGAAAGAAGATTTCATTTTTCTAAATTAAATTTTATTTCTTTAAATCTAATTTATAGAACTAAAATTTTGATCTTTAAAAATGGCCTCTTTTTTCAGAAGGTGGATGGAAACAGCCTTATTTAATCCCCTTTACTCCGCTTTGCGGCAAAAGAGCCCTGAACTTTTCAAAGGAGGTCCGGTTGTCGTCGTTGCCCAGGGCGCCCTCGATATCCTGTTTCTCTCTTTTGGTAAGATGGAAATTGAGCGCAGCCGCTATATCCTCTTTGGCCGGAACATACTGGAAAGACACTTTGTAGAATTTATTGCTGAGGATGCTTTGCAGGCCGATCACTTCATTCTGGCTGTACTCCTGCATCTTGTAGTAGTTGTACTGAAACAGCAGCATCGGCTTGGTGATGATCTCGGATATATTGTCTGTTTCGAACGGATGGTCCCAGCCACCGCTGCGGCGGTCGCGGATCTGGATCAGCACCACCTTGCTTGTATTCTCAGCGATCCATTTTCTGAACACAAACAGGAAGCGCAACGCCGTTTCCTGACCGAAATTATCGCGCAGCCCGGCATCCATTACGTCAATGACCGGATTGGAAGGCAGCCATACGTTTGGCAGCACGTACGGAAAGGTGGCATTCATGCGGAGGGCGGTCAGCAAACGCAGGTTCATCGGCTGCTGGCGGGCAAACAGGGCACAGAAATCCACCGCATCCGGTTCCATTTCAGATACCCGCGTTGTATCGTACTCGGGCCGCATGAGGAAACTGACAGGCTGCGTGCTGATCAGCATCCGCCGGCTGTCGCGGGTGATCACTGAATTGAAGATCATCAGCGGAACGCGGGCTTTCCGTTCGTCTTCCTCGATATCTTTCAGCTGCTTGCTCATCAGCCATTGCGTATTTTCCGCCAGTTTCTGTTCAAAAGCATAGCCGCGGTCTTTCAGATAATAATGCGGGCCGACCTGAAACTTCTGTGCGGGTGAAGTAAGATCTCTTGCCACCAGGGAAGACAGCACCGGGTTCAGCAGGTCTTTGGAGATATTGTCACCATAGCGGCCATCCTGCAAATTAATAGGCGCACCTTCTTCCTTCGCCCGGGCCAGCTCACGAAAATAGGCTGCTCCCAGAATGCCTCCCGATGCTCCCGTGATCATGAACACCTGGTTCATCAGGCGGCCTTTGCTGAGGCTGTCGAGATGCTGCAGCACATTCATCGTGAAAGAAGCGCTTCTGGTACCGCCGCCACTGGTAGCCACCAGATACAGCACCGGCTTATCTTCTTTCTGCTTCCGTTTCCAGTTCTCCAGCACCTTGGTCATGGATGCCTGGTCTTTTTCCACCTGTTCGGGCGAACACAGGTCGAGCAGCGCCTGCCGGCTATAGGCAGGCCTGTCGGCCTTGTTATCATAGTTGAGTCCGTAAGCCTTGTTGGTCGGATCGATCACGTCATATTTGTAGAGCACGTTCAAGCCAATCACAAACAACACCAGGAAGGGAACGCTCCAGCTTTGCAGGAAATAGGAAAATGCGCCGGCCACCGCCACCAGGATGGAAAAGAACAAGGTGATGCTGGCAGCCGCCGGCAATTGAAATGCGCGGTTATCCAGAAAAAAGCCCAGCATGATCAGGGAAAGAAACGCGATGACAATACAGATCACCGCTGCAAAGTGATGCCGGCTGAATACCTTTTCGATAAAAGCATGGGTGTAATGGGAAACATTGCGGACAGGCTTGATGGAGAGCGGACTGTCGAAATAAGACTGGATCTTCAGCAGCCGGCTGCCGCCGCTGTTCATGACGATGTAAGCCTGTGGCACCGGCAGCTTCAGCAGGTTGTCGCTGATGGCGCCCATGCGCCGGTTGATGGTTTTATCGGCCCGGAAAAAATAAAAGAAAGAAACGGCAATGCTGAGAACGAGGCCCGCCAGAAAACCGGTCGCCAGCCAGGCAACTTCGCCCGCTGAAAGAAGTTCCTTCGACCGCCCGTAATCCCAGGCTGAGAAGAAATAAAACAAGAGAAACACCAGCGGAATGAGCGCGTTGTTGATGCAGTACTTGAGAAAAGGATTTGTATTGGTGGCCAGAAATTTAAAGTGACGGCTGAAAAGGATGAACGTGGTGATGTTCCAGCTCATGATGAAGATGCCCATTGCAGCCCCCACAAACAGCGTACTTAGAAAATTGACCTCTTCGAGATATTCCGGCGCAAGGTATAATGAATCGACGCCGTACATCTTCATAAACGAGCCGTTGACGGCGCTGAACAGGATCAGCCAGAAGATGAGGAGGACCTGGAATTTTTTTACATGAAGCAGTACCAGCTGCACCGGAAAGGAGTAAAACACCGATTTGAGGGCCCGCTTCATATAGAACGAATAGTGATAACAATTTAACGAAAATATCAGGAAGCTGCAAGGCCTCCTTGCTTGTTATCGTAATAAAAGGGCAAAAGATAACAACCCCTTTACACCCT
Organism: Chitinophagaceae bacterium; assembly: GCA_965200945.1. GTDB lineage: Bacteria > Bacteroidota > Bacteroidia > Chitinophagales > Chitinophagaceae > JADCRZ01. The sequence continues at coordinate 4,131,999 of OZ241749.1, read as the reverse complement.
GCGGGCGGTACTGCGAACCAGGTACAACATAAACGTCATCACGCTTAAAAACAACATCGCCACAAATTGATGCGCCGCCCCGTACCAGAGCAGCTGCTTTTGATTGGTGGAATGCAGCACCGTCATGATCCCTAACAGCAGCTGAACAAAAATGACCAGAAGCGGTAACCACTTTGTTTGCCTGAAGAGCCGACTTTGCCGCGTGCGTGCGGCCCTGATGGTCCATACCAACGTAGTGAGGGTGAGCAGATAGGCCAGCCCACGGTGAATAAAATGAACTGCGATCGGGTTATCGGTCCAGTTCTTAAGCCCGGAGAATTTATGGATCTCTTCCGGCCACCAGGCTCCGTTGATGGTCGGCCAGGTCGGTGCGTAAGGTCCAGCTTTCAGTCCGGCCATGAATGCGCCGTAGATCAACTGCAGTACCAAAATGCAAACAATGGTTACGCTCAGCCTTTGCAGCGATTTGTTCACAACCGCAGCCCGTTCGGGCACCAGCAGCTGCAGGGCAAACCAGGTTGTGTATACCAGCAGTCCCAGTGCTGCAATAAAATGAACTGCCAGCCTGATATGGTTCACATACAAATTCTCCTCGTTGAGCCCGCTTTTCACCATGATCCATCCGATGGCTCCCTGCAGTCCGCCCAGTACAAACAGGATCACCATGGGTTGTATCATCTGCCGCCGGAATCTTTTCTGAACAAGGAAGATAACAAACGGAATGGCGAAGGCTACGCCCAGCAGCCGGGCCCAGACCCGGTGCAGCCATTCCCAGAAATAGATGGATTTAAAATCGCCGAGCGTGAAGTCGGCGTTGATGTATTTGAACTGGCCGATCTGTTTGTATTTGCTGAAGGCCAGCTCCCAGTCGTGCTGGTTCATGGGAGGCAGGGTGCCGAGGATCGGTTTCCATTCGGTGATCGACAATCCGGACCCTGTAAGCCGTGTGATGCCGCCCAGCACCACCTGTATCATGATCATGGCCACGCCCGCCAGCAGCCAGATGGCCACCGGCCGGTCGGAACGTCGCGTCAAAGTTGTGTTCATAGCGCGTGCGAAGTTAGCTGTTAGCTTCCAAGGTGCACTTCTGTTGTTAGAATCTTGTAGAGACGCGATGCCCCGCGTCTCTCTTCCCTCAATAACTCATCTCATCCAGCTTCACCTTCCCCTTGAAGGTCCAGAACACAAAGCTTGAATAAATAGCAACGAGCGGCGTGCCGATCAGTGCGATGATCAGCAGGATCTTCATGGTTTTAGCGGAAGAAGCGCCGTTGTGGATGGTGATGCTGTTCTGCGGTGCACCCGGAGAATATAAAAGATAGGGAAACACTTCAATGGCTACCATCATCAGCAAAGCGGCAATGGTGACTGAAGAGCTCAAAAACGCAAACCGGTAATTGGCCTTTTTCAGGTTCCTCGGAATATTGGCGATGGCCAGGATCATCAGCACCGGCAGCACAAAAAACAGCGGACTGCTGCGCAGCTTGTCGCTCAGGTGCGGGATGTATAACAGGGTATACAGTGTAGACAGCGCAAAAGAGATCACAAAGAAGATGGTGAAGTTCTTGGCCAGGATGGTGAGCTTGGTATACAGCCGCCGCTCTGTTTTCATAGCCAGGTAAATGGCCCCGTGCATCATGAAAAGCGACAGCGTGGTGATGGCGATCAGGATCGAAAAGGGATTGAAAAAGGAAAGCCAGTCGCCGCTGAACTCATGCTCGCGGTTCAGTGGAATGCCGTACGCCACATTGCCCAGCATGAGGCCCAGTGAAAGGGAGATCACGATATTGGAAGCGCAGTAGGAAAAATCCCAGAAGGTTCTCCACCATGCCATAGGCTCCTTGCTCCTGAACTCGATGGAGACGGCCCGGAAGATGAGGCCGGTCAGGAACACCATGAACGGTATATAAAAGGCGGAAAAGATGGCTGCATAGGCAACCGGGAAACCGGCAAACAGGGCGCCGCCGCCGATCACCAGCCATACCTCATTGCCATCCCAGATGGGGCCGATGGCATTGAGCGCAATGCGCCGGCTCTCTTCTTTTTTGAGGAACAGGTGCAGCGCGCCGGCGCCCAGGTCGAACCCGTCGAGGATCGCGTAACCGCTGATCACGCCGCCGAACACCAGAAACCACCATACGTTGTAATCGATGCCCAGAAATGTTTCCACGGTAAGTAGGGTTTATTGAAGATTTGGTCTTTGATCGCCGGGGTTGTCGTTCACCGATGAATCGGCCAGCACGGGAATGATGCGTTTTGTATAGATCTCGTTCTCGTCTTCTTCATCGGTGTTGTGATGATCTACCGGCCCGTGCTGCACTTTCCGGTTCAGCAGGAACAGGAACAGCGCAAAAAGAAAAGAATACACCAGCGCAAACAGCACCAGCGAAAACAGGATCTGGTTGGCCGTCACCGTCTTCGACAACGCCTTGCTGGTACGCAGCAATCCGTACACCACCCAGGGCTGCCTTCCCATCTCCGCGGTGAACCAGCCCGCCTGGTTGGCGATCTGCGGCAGCAGCACCGACCACACGAAAAAGTACATCAGCCATTTCTTTGAGAACAGCGCTCCCTTCTTCCAGTACCAGCAGGCCAGCAGCGTGGATGCGATCATCAGCATGCCGATGCCCACCATGATATGATAGAACTGAAAGATGGCGTTGATCTGCGACGGACGGTCTTCCGGTTTAAAAGAGTTCAGTCCGCGGATGGGATAGTTGAAATTGTAGTGCGTCAGAAAGCTGAGTCCGCCCGGTATTTTAAGCCCTTTTGCCACCTCGCTCTTTTTATCCACCCATCCCAGCAGGAACATGTCGGCCCTGGCCAGGCTATCGTAATGTCCTTCCATGGAAGCCAGCTTGGCGGGCTGGTTTTTAGAGACGCCATCGGCGCTGCTGTGCCCCGCCCAGAGCTGCGCCAGCGAGAACACCGTCGCGGTCACCAGCGCAATTTTAAAGGCAGGCCGGGCGATCTCGAGGAATTTATTTTTCAGGATGTACCAGGCGTTGATACTCAGCACCAGGAAGGCGCCGGCCAGGAAAGCCGCGATCCACACATGGATCATACGGTCGACGCTGGAGGGGTTGAACACCATGGCCCAGAAATCGGTGATCTCGGCCCGGGCATTCATGCCTTCGCCCACGATGTGAAAACCGGCGGGCGTCTGCTGCCATGAATTGGCCACCACGATCCAGATGGCGGAGAACATGGAACCGAGAAAGACCATGACCGTAGAAAAGAAATGTACTTTGGGGCCTACCCGGTTCCAGCCGAACAGGAGGATGCCAAGGAAACCGGATTCGAGCGCAAAGGCAAAGATGCCTTCCGCCGCCAGTGCACTGCCGAAGATGTCGCCCACATATTTGGAATAGGTGGCCCAGTTGGTGCCGAACTCGAATTCCATGATGATGCCGGTGGCGACGCCGATGCCGAAAATAAGGGCAAAGATGCGGATCCAGAAACGGGTCATATGCTCATAAAGCTTGTTGCCCGTTTTCAGATACATGCCTTCCATAATAACGAGGATAAGGCCAAGACCGATGCTCAGGGGAGGATAGATGTAATGAAAGGAGATGGTAAATGCAAACTGTATGCGAGCCAGTATTTCAACATCCATAGTGATGTTTTTTGCAAAATTATCATCTTACCGGTTTGATAGGGAAAGATTTTCTTACTGAAAGGATTGAAAGATTGGGGTGGGATTGTTTGCTTGAATGCCTCTTGCTATGGCGATCGAAAAACACCAGTTTGAATTAACCAAAACAGCAAAATCGCGATTTATAGGGTAGTGGTTGATGTTCCATACAATTCTATCAATATACTGTACCCTACTGTGGTATTTCGATCAGGGTTTTAAAGAGACTGTAAAAAGAACTGTGTCAGGAGTTAATTCATAACTTCAAACACAGATAATGGAAAACAAACAAACACCGGTTGATCTGGAATCAATCAAAAAGCAAGCGCTGGAACAGTTCCGCTCCGGCAAATCTCTCACTGGTAAAGGTGGCGCTTTTGCCCCTTTATTCAAACAATTTCTTGAAGCAGCCCTGGAAGCTGAACTCGATAATCACCTCTCTGACCAGGATGAGCAGCAACCATCCTCCAATCGAAAAAACGGCAAGGTTTCCAAAACAGTTAAGACCTCCGATGGTCAGGTGGAACTCGTCACCAGCCGCGACCGTAACGGTAGCTTTGAGCCGGAGATAATCAAAAAGCGGGAGACCATTCTGGCCGACAGCCTGCAAGATCGTATCATCGGCATGTATGGCATCGGCATGAGCCTACGTGATATTTCCGAGCACATCAAAGAGATGTACGACATGGATATCTCCCATGACACGCTCAGCACCATCACCGATCGCATTATGCCACTGGTCAAAGAATGGCAGAGCAGGCCGCTGGACGAACTCTACTGTATCGTTTGGATGGATGCCATCCATTACAAAGTAAAGGAGCAGGGTAAAGTCAAAACACGCGCTGTATACAATATCCTGGGTGTCAACATTGAAGGCAGAAAGGACCTGATTGGTGTGTATGTTTCGGAGAACGAAGGGGCCAACTTCTGGCTAAGTGTCCTCACCGACCTGAACAACCGGGGCGTCAAGGACATGCTGATCGCCTGTATCGATAACCTGCAGGGTTTTCAGCAGGCCATTACCTCTATCTTTCCCAAAACGGAAGTGCAAAGCTGCGTGGTGCATCAAATCCGTAATTCTTTGAAGTATGTGGCCACAAAAGATCAGAAGGAGTTTATGGAAGAACTTAAACCTGTATACAAAGCGCCTACAAAGGATTTGGCAGAGGTCAACCTGGAAAAGCTTTCAGATAAATGGAGCAAGAAGTACCCGGTGGTAATCAAATCCTGGCAGGACAACTGGCATAAGTTATCCACCTATTTCAAATATACCGAAGATATCAGACGCATCATTTACACCACCAACACCATAGAGGGTTTTCACCGTCAAGTTCGCAAAGTAACTAAGAACAAGGGCGTTTTTCCTAGTGATGACGCCTTGCTGAAGTTGGTGTATCTGGCTCACCGCAACATCAGTAAAAAATGGACACAACCATTGCAAAACTGGAGTCTTACCATCTCCCAGCTGTCCATTCATTTTGAGGGCCGCTTCACTCTGATGTAACAGGTTGATGGGCATAGATGGGATTGGGCTGGCGCCCAAAGGTTTTTTGAGGCATGGCCGAATGAATATGATTTGTATATTTACAAAAAGCCAACTCAGGCAAGACCTGAATTGGCTCATTCTATCGGGTCAGACTATTCCTTGACAAGGTTGTTCCTCAACAGAGCCTGTCTCCGCTTCGTCTGACATTGTGAATTTAGTTTTTTAAACCCTACTGACACAGTTTAATTTACACTCCCGTTTTAAAAAGCCGTTTTCAATGAGTAGCTTTCTTAAATATTCATAGGATGAATAATATTCTAAGTTGCTTTCAATGTGCTCTTCCGTATTTTTAATACAGCCGATATGCCTCCTGTCCTCCCTGCTTTTGGCAAAACTTTTGTGAGCAGCAATTTTCATTTTACATCCGGCGATGAATTTCCAGATATTAATTTTGGTCTGGGTCAATTGGCTTTAAAATCTGCAATAATCAGCTTCTTCATGCCCATCATTTTTTTGAATGCTCCTGGCTTTTTGTTCAGTTCTTCCCAGTTCTCAGGACATACTTGCCAACTTAATCCGTATTTGTCTTTTAACCAACCGCAAACACTTTCTTCTCCACCATTAGCTGTCAGTGCATTCCAATAGTAGTCTATTTCTGTTTGGTCTTTGCAAGGTATCATAAGTGAAATTGCTTCATTGAATTTGAATGATGGTCCAGCATTGATCCCAATAAATCGCATTCCCAAAATTTCAAACTCAACTGTAAGAACCTTGCCGGCAAAATCTTTTTGAAAGTCAGCCAGTCCTTCTGCTTCCGTCATAGGATAGTAAGTAGTGTTAGTCACTTTCCCGCCCTTGAAAATTGACAGGTAATAATCAGCGGCTTCCTTAGCATTGCCGTCAAACCAAAGATTTGGAACTATCTTTTGCATATTATTTATTTGTTGTGAAAGTAAGTTACTCAAAGAATAGGGTTGTCGGTTTGTTAGATAGCTGTAAAATTGCTGCGAACGGCTCGAGTATTTGCGAAGGCAGGGAATTCATTAAACGTCCAGCCTAGTACAAATACCCATTTGAAAATATGTTGTTGAAGTTATGAACTAAAGCCGAACATTGAATGTCGAGCCCAAACCATTGCTGATGCCTGTATATAGCTGATATAACATTGTCCAGCCCTACTTTTGCAAATAATTTTGTTGGCAGCAGTAACTTATGCAGTTGAAGCTGATGGCTTATTGTCTTGTCCTGCGTCAATAATAATTATGTTAGGGTCGTTATCTAGTTCTAATTCTTTTAAAATCAATAGTTCGGTAAGTTTTTGATCAGTCAGGGGCAGGAATAAAAATGGCATTAGATGATTGTATGCAACTACTCACATCTAATGCCTCTGACAAGATTCGCGGTCTTGTCACTGCAAGTTTACAAAAGTTAGAAGACATCAGCAAACCGCAAGTCAAATTCATGATGACAATCTTTGAATTATGGCTTGGAATGCCAGTTCGCTATACGATGTTGAACTTAAGCCGTTTCAGCCGTTACGCTGAAAAAAGTATCCGGCTACATTTCGAGCAGTTATTTGATTTCAGCAGTTTCAACGACCGACTTATCAAAAAGAGTTGTAGTAAAGAACTCATTGCAGCTTTCGATCCCACCTTTATACCCAAGAGTGGTAAAAAAACACCCGGTCTTGGCAAATGGTGGAGTGGCAAAGATCAACGTGCATTGAAGGGACTGGAGATCAGTTGCCTCTCCATCGTAGATGTACAGGCAGGTACCGCTATGTCGCTGGAAGCAGTGCAAACGCCTTGTAAAGAGATGCTTCAGACAAATCAGGACAATCTGGTGAGTCATTATGTAAGCATCATAAAAAAGCGTCTGCCTGCATTAAAGAAAATGGTGACGTACCTGGCAGCAGACGGATATTTCATGAAGGACAGCTTTATTACTCCACTGCTTGGGGAAGGGTTGCATGTTATTACAAAGATGCGCCCTGATGCCGATTTGCGATACCTTTATCATGGGCATAAACTGAAGGCACCAGGCAGGCCACGGGTGTATGCTGGCAAAGTGGATTGCAAGCTCATCGACAAGCGTCGCATCAGGAAGTTTGCCGAAGATGAATGGGTGATTTATTACAGTGCCGTAGTGTACAGTATGATCCTGAAAAGGTTGGTAAGAATTGTATATCTGTACGATAAACACAGCGGCCGCTATGAGATTTTTGTTTGTACCGATACCGGGCTTAGTGCTGCATTGATCATAAAGTACTATCGCTTAAGATTTCAGATAGAGTTTTTGATCAGGGATGCCAAACAGCACTGTGGATTAGCGGAGTGTCAGGCAAGAAGTGAAAACAAGCTGTATTTTCATTTCAATATGGCTTTAAGCGCGGTTTCGGTGGCTAAAGCAGCGTGTTGGCTATCATTGCCAAAAGAAAAAAGAGAAGCGTTTTCGATGAGAAACATCAAGCTGATGTTTTACAATAAGATAATGACCGAAACAATATTTTCAAACTTAGGTTTGGAGCTGAGTTGCAAGAAAATAAAGCAGCTGTTCGACCAGTGCTTGAACTTAGGTGCTTTGGCCGCTTAAAACTTACCGAACTATTGTTAAAATTGTCGTTACTTTCAAATATTCTGAATCGTCAAAGTACAATATTACTTTTATACTACTCTTTGTCTGATTAGCCTCTTCATATATTTTGACTTGATTGCGTAAATTTTTTTTCAACTGAGAGTTTGAAGCAAGCTTAAATTCTACAAGAGTTTTATCTTTGGAGCCTTTTGAAATTGAATAGTCAACTGGTCCTCTGCCATTATTCGGTTCTTGATTAACATCAAAACTTGAAGCAAACCAAGTTAATCTGTAAATCCTCTGAAGGTCTGCTTCTCGTTTCAAAGGCTGACCTTTATGATAAAACAATTTATATCCGTCATTGCTTTCAATAAAGACCTTTAAGTATTCAATACGTTTTAATGCTGCTGTATAAGCATCAGTTTCAGCTACAGAATAAAAATTGGTTTGAGAAGCTAGTAGCTTAACTAATTCTTGTACTTGTTTTATAAAAATCTCCTCAACTTCATCAACTTGAATTTCTGAACTACGAATTGCACCATCCTTATTTTCTTCTTTTTGTTTTATGTAATAGTCTATAATAACTGGGAATTGTTTTATTGTTTCATGTATAGCCTTGTTGATTTCCTTTTGTGTTGGTTCTTTATCATCTTCTTTTTTGGGAATTCTCTTAAAAAGGTAGTTGTGAATTTCTGCCCGCAGTTGGTCATTTGGAATCGTAGCACATATATTGTCAAAATCACCAATTAAGTCATGATTGTTTATCCAATTGTCGTCCTTAGTTAAGATATCTCGTGGAGTTAATATGACGTAATCATCTCCATAGTATGGCAGCGTAAATTCTTTAGGCATCCACCGCTCTAATCGATAATCAAAATATGTCTTTTTTACAGTTATCTTTCTTTTCTGAGTGTCATTTAAATGAGTACTTGCAAATGCTTGTGAGTATTCCAGCAAATATGCTTTAATCAAATTACAAGTGAAGTCACTAATATTATCCCTTCCAACGCCAATTGAAAACAAAGCAGCTTTTTCTAAATGCGAGGTTGTAGTTATTGTTTCATGAGTCAAGTCACGAAATACAATGTGCATACTAGATGAAAGTGCATTTCCAAAATCTAGCCCCAAGCCAGAGCCACCATTTCCGAATAAGCTATAGCCGAGCCAGGTTTGCTTTACCTCAGGAAAACAATACCATGCCTTAATTTGTGCGACCGACATTGTGCCTGTAGCTGCTTTTTCTTTTAAGAAGACTAAATAATCAATTATTTCCTCATGGAGCTGTTGATATTCAGATTTTTCGTTTCCGAAGAGCAAAAAAGGGTCAATGAACAATGGAAGGTCATTAATTAAAGAGATATTGAAAGCTCCAAAATCTTGAAGCGTTTCTTCAGAGATGTCAAAGAAGTCAGAGAAATAGACCATTAATTATAAGGTTCTGTTTTATTGCAGGCAACATATGTATAGCAGGAACTAACCTAATGTACATAAAAATTGTTACTCAAAATCACTCATTTAATTTTCGCTTTTTCAAATTGTTGAGTACGGCAATCCAACATGCACTATTCTGCCTGTCACAATTTCTCTTTCCCAACTCCTCCTTATACAACAATTTCAGCCTTTTCTTATAATCCATCGCATTGCCAAGCACGCTGATCTTTCTATTATCAGGCTCGTATAAATGACCGCCCTTCCTGTCGCTTATGATCGCTACAATGAATGATTGTTCTCACAGACACCCCACTCTCCCCTCCCCGTGGTACAGTTTTTTAAGATGATAGCATATCACTTACCATAAAGCTTACAGTTATGCCGAGCAACTTTGAAGTTAGCATCCGATACAAGGAAACCGATTCTACAGTGAAGGTTGAAAGAACTACCGACCAATTTCCGCTTGATTATACAGTCACCCTGCCCGGAGAAGAGAGCCAGCAGGCCAAGCTCAGGTTCTATGGCACCATACCGGGTCCTTATGATGATGCCTCTACCGCCGGATCAGAAGCGTTCTTCCTGGAAAATCCATCGCCCGACCCAGATTTTGAAGAGAACATCGCCAAAGCCATTGTCGAACACGAGAAAGATACCTATCCGACCCTGATACCGGAAGTTTAACCAAGTGCGGCTTTCAGGTGAGCAGAAATGCAATGGTAGCAACGATCCGGATACGGGCAGTGCTGTATCTTCGTGAAAGAATTTAACTTTCAACTGCCTGTATTGCTGAAACCCTACCATTCTTCCGTTATCGAAGCCGGCTGCGACGAAGCAGGCCGCGGCGCATTTGCCGGCCCTGTGTTTGCCGCAGCGGTCATTCTTCCTGCAACGTTTTACCATCCGCTGCTCAACGATTCGAAACAGCTGAAAGCTTCCCAACGGGAAGAACTGCGACCGGTGATCGAGCAGGAAGCGCTGGCCTATGCGGTGGCTATGGTAGGGGTGGAGGAGATCGATGCGATCAATATTTTGCAGGCTTCCATGAAAGCCATGCACCTGGCTGTGGCTGCCCTGAATCTGAAACCTTCCCTGCTGCTGATCGATGGAAATTATTTTAATCCGTTTCCAGAAATCGAGCACCGTTGTTTTATAAAAGGCGACGGCACCTATGCCTCCATTGCCGCCGCCAGCATACTGGCAAAAACATACCGTGATGCCCATATGCAGCAGCTTCATGAAGCGTTTCCCCGATACGGCTGGCACGCCAACAAAGGTTATGGAACCAAAACGCACCGGGCGGCCATCGTGGAAAACGGAATTAGTGTTTATCACCGGAAAAGCTTCCGGTTGTTTGCAGATGCAGGTCCGGAAACTACCTGATCCATTCTACTCCATATCCCGGAAGAACTGCTGCTTTACGCCCTCCCATTCGTTGCTCAGTATACTGTAATAAACGGAATCCCTTCTTCTGCCGTGGGGCATTTTCATGTGGCTTCTCAGCACGCCTTCTTCTGTTGCACCGATGTTCCGGAGAGCCTGGCGGGCCCGCCCGTTCAGGAAATCGGTTTTGATCTCGGTACGCAGGAAATGCATGGTTTCGAACGAATAGCGCAGCAGCGCATATTTACAGTGGTGATTGATGCCCGAGCCCAGGAAGTTCTCCCCCAGCCAGGTCCAGCCGATCTCGATCCGCTGGTCGGCGAACGAGATGTTACCGTAGCTCGTGCTGCCGCAGACAGCGCCATTGTCTTTCTTGATAACGGTAAAAGGCATCCGCCGCCCTGCGGCCCTGTCATGCAACGCTTCCGTCATCCACGCGCGGAGCTGCGTTTCATCGTTGAGCTCTTTGGTGAAGTACTTCCAGAGCACATCCGACTGGGTGATCTGTAAGTACTTTTCAAAATCCTGTTCTTCCATAGGACGCAGGATAACTTTATCTGTTTCCAGCGTGAAACCCGCCGGAAAATAGGTGTCAAATGCCATGAGGGTTCAGTTTATTTATGCGAGAATCGTATCCCAGTTTCCCAGTCCCTGCCTGATCAGCTCCGGTGGTTCAACGGTACAATCCACGATGGTGGAAGGAACCATTCCTCCGATGCCTCCGTCGATCACGATATCGACCAGGTTCTTGAAGTTTTCATGCATCAGCTCCGGGTCGGTATATTCTTCCACCATTTCACCGGGCAGGGAGGCGCTGAGGATGGGATGCGACAGTTCCCTGATGATGGTGCAGGCGATGTTGTTGTCGGGAATGCGGAGGCCGATGGTGTCTTTCTTGCTTTTCAGCAGCTTCGGTACTTCCTTGCTCGCCGGCAGAATAAAAGTGTAGGGCCCCGGGAGATGGCTTTTCAGGATGCGGTATACTGGAGTTGAGATGCTTTTGCTCCAGTTGCTGAGGTCACTGAGGTCGTGACAGATAAACGAGAGCTGGGCTTTTTGCGGATCGACCTGTTTGATGCGGCAGATCTTTTCGATCGCTTTCTGCTGGAAGATGCTGCATCCGAGTCCGTAGATGGTATCGGTGGGATAAATGATCACGCCGCCATCCAGTAAACATTCGACGATCGTTTTAATATTGCGCTGCTGGGGATTATCGGGATGAACACGTAAAAGCATATGGATCAGTTTTAAGTTCGGGAATCGGCCGGCCGTATATTCTGCTGCAACAAAGCCGTGCCAAAGAAAGGCGACCGCAAAATTCCTTTCCGTAAAATACTGTTATCCCCCCAGCGTATCGTCAAAAATCAAAGGGGTTCCACACTATTTTTCGGCGGCATTTACAATTTATTAGCAAAACACCCGATTTTTCAGAAACCGGAGCCGCATAATTGACACTATTTTAATATTATTTTTGCCGGTAAAACACGTAAGAGCATGCAATTGACTGCGGTTGATAAAGTTGAGACTATTTCACCGGAAGACTTTCACAGAAAATACTATGAGCCCCAGAAGCCGCTTATCATCACCAGCCTGGTAAAAGAATGGCCGGCTTTTCAAAAGTGGGACTGGGATTTTTTCCAGAAGATCGTCGGTGATGTGGAAGTAGGGGTTTATAACAATGTAAAAAGCGATGCGTATACCCCGATCAACAAAGCAGACGGTTACATGAAATTCGGGGAGTACCTCGAGCAGATCAGGAAGGGCCCTGCTGAACTGCGGATCTTTCTGTTCAACATTTTTCAGCATGCGCCCCAGATCATCCAGGATTTCACCTGGCCCGAGCACCTGATGAAGGGCTTTGTAAAACGGTATCCCATGCTCTTTACGGGAGGCGCCGGCTCTGTAACGCACATGCATTTCGACATCGACCTGTCACATATCCTGCATACCCAGTTCATGGGCAGAAAAAGGGTGCTCCTGTTTCCGCACGATGAACAATATAAAATTTACCGCAAGCCCTGGGAAGTTTTAAGCCTTGTGAATTTCCAGCATTATTTCGATGACCGCAACAACAAGATCGACCTCAGCAAATATCCGGCGGTGAACCTGGCAAAAGGGTATGAAGTAATTATGGAACATGGCGACACCCTGTTCATGCCCGCCGGTTACTGGCATCACATGGAATATCTCGACAGCGGCTTTGCAATGAGTTTGCGGGCGCTGCAATCTTCCATCGGCGGCAAACTGAAAGGAGTGTGGAACCTGTTCGGGATGAGGAATATTGATACGATGATGAAAAGGACCGCACCGCTCTGGTGGTACAATTATAAAAAAGAAAAAATTTTCAGGGCGGCCAACAAGCAGCTTGAATCTGCAAGTATCTAATTTACAGGTTGCTGCAAACAGGCTTTTTTATGAAATGCCTGACCGATGGAATTTGGATTATTATTTACTTAAAAAAAAGTATAAAAATTATTGCATTATCCGGAAACAATCTTTAGTTTTATCCCCGCTAACGCAATAAACCTCATATCCTTTCTAAAGATTTTTATCCAATCTCCGCCGGTTTGTTACATTGATCCGCTTTACATATTTACAAGAAGAGACGCTATCTTCTGAAGATCCATCCTGATATCCTTTAAATGCCCCGTTAAACTGATATTCCTTTCCGTTTAGTTTTAATTTATCTGTTCGTTATATAACATTCGTACTATAGCTGAATATTATTCACCTCTTTCTTTTTGTGGTTTCAGAGGTAAGCACAGGCCGGCGATTTCTATCGCCGGCATTTTTTTTACCCCTTTACCAACGAGACCGGTCGAAAAATATTTTCGCTGCACTCCCAAAAAAATTTACCTTCTTGATCCGAAAATTGCCTGCTTATGCTCACCCGGCCAAAACAGCGGATCAACTCCATCGATATCTTGCGGGGTGCCGTCATGCTCATCATGGCGATCGACCATGTCCGTGAATATTTCCACAACACCGCACTCACCCAGGATCCCACCGATCTTGCCACTACCACGCCCGCCCTGTTCCTGACCCGGTGGATCACCCATTTCTGCGCACCCGTCTTTGTGTTCTTATCCGGCACCTCTGCCTTTCTTGCCGGCCGCAACAGAACAATATCTCAAACCAGTCTCTTCCTGCTGAAACGGGGGGTCTGGCTGGTCGTTGTGGAGCTCGTGATCATCACGTTTGGGCTTACCCTCAATCCGTTGTATAACCTTTTTATCCTGCAGGTGATCTGGGCGATCGGGTGGAGCATGATCATACTGGGGGCGCTGCTTTTTGCAGGTACCCGAACCATTGTGGTAGCTGGCGCCCTGCTTGTGCTGGCGCATAACCTCCTTGATCCGGTACGGGTTTCGCAAAGCAGCGCCGGAGGTATCTTGCTGGATGTTTTTCTTACATCGCCGGGCAGGTTTTATCCGATCGGCGCTGCGCATGCTGTGCTCGATGCCTACGCCATCCTGCCCTGGACCGGCATCATGCTGCTGGGGTATGTATTCGGTAAGGTGTATAATATAGAGGAGGGACAGAAAAGGAGAAGACGGTTGCTGCAGCTGGGAGCGGGCGTTTGTTTACTCTTTGCAGTATTGCGGCTTATTGATCAGTATGGAGACCCTGCACGCTGGTCGGTGCAGAAAAATGCTGTGCTTACGGTGCTTTCCTTTTTGAGGGTGACCAAATACCCTGCTTCGCTCATCTACACCTGTATGACCATTGGCCCCGCGCTCATAGTCCTCTCCTTACTCGAACACGCCCGCAGCTGGTTCAGCCGGGTGTTGGGTGTATATGGAAGGGTGCCCTTCTTTTATTATGTGTGTCATTTTTACCTGATCCAGGCCTTTGTGGTGATCGCATTTTTCGCCACCGGTCATACTTCAAAGCAGATCGGGGATCCAAAGTTGCCCTTCCTGTTTCACCCGCCGGGTTCGGGGTTTAGCCTGGGGGTTGTTTACCTGGTCTGGTTCACCGTGATCTTCCTGCTCTATTGGCCATGCAGGTGGTTCGACCGGTACCGGAGTCAGCACCGGCAATGGTGGCTGAGCTATCTGTAGGAAAGGTCCTCTTTTACGCGATCGTCCAGGTTTCGCGGCCGCGAAGCAGCTTGTCGAGATCTCCCTTGCCTTTGGTTGATATTACTTCTTCTATCTGCATGCTCATCACATCTTCGTAGCACGAGCGGAAAGCTTCGTAAAACACACCGAACGGACGGGGCAGATGACCTTCGATCCGCGGATCGTCGAACATGCGGGTCAGGATCTGTGCTTTGTAGAAATCTTTCTCATCGTGTATCCAGAGGTCGTCCGGTGAGTATGCATCGCCCAGTTCAACCACTACCGGCTTGAACCCGTCCATCCTCACGCCTTTGTTTTTCTGCGCGCCAAAAATGAGTGGCTTGCCGTGTTCAAGGAACAGGGCTTCCTCGGGCTTGGATGACTTTTCGGTAAAGATCTCGAAAGCGCCGTCGTTGAAGATGTTACAGTTCTGATAGATCTCGAGGAAAGAAGCGCCTTTATGCTCATGGCTTCTTTTCAGGGTATCCTGCAGGTGCTTGGGATCGCGGTCCATGCTTCTTGCGAGGAAGGTGGCGTCGGCGCCCATGGCAAGTGCAAGCGGATTGAAAGGATGGTCGATGCTGCCGTATGGGGTCGACTTGGTAATTTTGTTTTCTTCGGAGGTGGGAGAGTATTGCCCTTTGGTAAGACCATATATCTGGTTGTTAAAGAGCATGATGTTGACATCGAAATTCCTGCGCAAAAGGTGAATGGTATGGTTGCCCCCGATACTAAGTCCGTCACCGTCGCCGGTCACGATCCAGACGCTGAGTTCAGGACGGGCCGCTTTGAGGCCGCTGGCCACGGCGGTGGCACGCCCGTGGATCGAGTGCATGCCATAGGTATTCATATAATAAGGAAACCTGCTGCTGCAGCCGATCCCGGAAATGATCACGATATTTTCCTTGGGAACACCGATACCCGGCATGATCTTCTGCACCTGGGCCAGGATGGAATAATCGCCGCAACCCGGGCACCAGCGTACTTCCTGGTCGGTGGCAAAATCCTTCGGCGTCAAGTTGGGCAAAGGCGCAAGTGTTGTCTGGCTCATACGAAACTTTTGGGTCTGCAAAGATATTCCATAATTGGATAGCGATCGGAAACAAATAGAAACGACCGGGATACATTTAACATAGCGGGATACAACGATCTGTACAACAGGAGAGGCCGTGCTTGGCGCCTTTGTGAAAAGGTAGCACCGGCATACCACGGTTCCAAACTATACTTGTTCGGAGTCTGAAAATTGAGTTTACGCCCTACTTTTTGTCATTCACGAACTGACGCAAACACGCTGCTGTGTGAACAGCCTCTTGCTGCGCCTGCTCGAGGATCCCCACCGAGCAGCGGAAGGGAATACGGCTCACCGACCTGGCAGAGACTGTAGGCCTGTCGTCTCCTGCCCGCACAGGATCGATCAATTCCAGAGACGGATGCCCTTAATTCTGCTACATTTGTATAACACACTAAAACCATTTTATGGAAATGCTTCAACCCGGCGACGTGGTTCAACTTAAATCAGGCGGCCCCAAAATGACTGTGCAGCGGGTGATCGGGACGGACAATTCTAACCTGGCGCTGAAAGCCAACGATGAATTCCTCAAGCTACGGGGTTTTAAAGACGGCGACGTTACCTGCAACTGGTTTGAAGGCAGCGCCCTTCGGGACGGTACCTTCAAGGTAGAAAGCCTGAACCGGGACTAGCGCCCCGGTTCTTATTCGATCCTTTTCTGGCCCTCTTCGATCCTTTTCTCTTTTGCCTTTATAAACGGCTTGGCCAGGTTTTTCAGGGAAGATTTAGCCGTGATCTCGACGGTAAGGTCATCGCCCAGCAAAATACTCCAGGGCTTCACGCCTTCCGTGGCTTCGAACACCACTTTCAGGATGGCAATGATCGGAATGGCCAGAAACATCCCCGGTATGCCCCACAGTGTTTCCCCCACGATGACCCCAAAAATGGTCGCCAGCGCATTCATCTTCACCTTCGATCCCACGATCTTCGGGAACAGCACATTGCTGTCGACCAGGTGTACGATCACCACCACGATCGCCACGCCCAGTACGGTACCGGATGAATTCGTGGTAAAAGTGATGAGCATGCTCAGCAGACAGGCGATAAAAATTCCCAGATAAGGTACCAGGTTCAGGAGCGCCACAATCACCCCCAGCAGAAACGCATATTTTACTCCCAGGATGAAAAAGCCCAGCACATTCATCGCCGCCACGATCAGCATTTCAATGATCAGCCCCACCAGGTAGCTCTTGATCACATACCTGGTTTTCATGATCACTTCATACACCTGGTTCGAATATTCTGTGAAGCTGGTGATAAAAAACTGCACGACCAGCCGTCGGTACAACAGCAGCAGAAAAGTATACAGGATCGTCAGTATAGTGTAGAGAAAGACACTCGAAATAGTGGTGAATGTGGAGCTGAAAACAGATAAAGCCACCGATTCCGATGAAATACTGTCTATCACGTTATCCATCTTGTCGGTACTCACATGAAACTTTTCCTGGATCCAACTTCGCAGTTCCTGCAGCACCAACGTTAACCTGCGCATAACCTCGGGCCCATCCTGTTTAAATGCATAGAGCCGGGACGAAATAAAATAAAAGATAAATGCAAAAAATACCAGCGCCAACAGCAAACTGATCAACGCAGACAGGCCTCTCGACAGCCCGTGTTTCTCCAGAAATTTACAGGGCGCCACCAGCAGAATAGAAACCAGTCCTGCAAAGGCAATGGGCATCAGCACGTGTTGCCCGACATGCAGTAAAAAAATGAGTAATACGATAATGATAAGACCGTTGCTGAATTTGATGTAGAATGGTCTTTCTTCTGCTGTCATACAATCTCTTTTTTTGTAAAGTTAAATGGTAAGTTGCGGTATGGTTTTCAACCGGTTGTTGATGGTGCCACTCTGCTATGTGGAATTTACGTGCCAACTATTTTCAACAAATCTATTCCACCCCAAAACAATTCACCGCCTCTCCGGTTATGCTAAATAAATTAGCACTACCTTAGCCTGATTACTATGTGGGACCGAATAACGGAGAAACTGGAGATACTGGCCGACGCCGCCAAATACGATGTGTCTTGCGCCTCGAGCGGCAGCTCACGAAAAAATACCAACAAGGGATTGGGCGATACCGGCATGGGTATTTGTCATGCCTACACCGAAGACGGCCGTTGCGTTTCCCTGCTTAAGATCCTGCTCACCAACCACTGCATCTTCGACTGCGCCTATTGCGTCAGCCGTAAGAGTAACGACATCAAAAGGGCCGCTTTCACCGTACAGGAAGTGGTTGACCTTACCATCAATTTTTACCGCCGCAATTATATCGAGGGTTTATTCCTCAGTTCGGGCATCTTCAAAAATGCGGATTACACGATGGAACGCTTGGTGCTGATCGCCAAGAAGCTGCGCACCGAACAGCGCTTTAACGGGTATATCCACCTCAAAGCCATACCCGGCGCCAGCGACGAGCTGATGCAGGAAGCCGCCCTCTATGCCGACCGCCTCAGCGTGAATGTGGAAATGCCCACCGAAAAAAGCCTTCAGCTGCTGGCGCCCGACAAAAACCGGACAGACATGCTGAAGCCGATGAAATACCTCAAAGAGGGCATCGTGCAGAACCGAGACGATCAGAAAAAGTTCTCCAAAACGCCGCTGTTCGCCCCGGCAGGCCAGAGTACCCAGATGGTGATCGGCGCCACGCCGGAAACCGACATGGAGATCCTGTTCATGAGCAATTACTTCTACCAGAAGATGCAGCTCAAACGGGTGTATTACTCCGGTTATGTGCCCATCAGCAGCGACAACCGGCTGCCTGCGATCGGAACCCCGGTACCTACCATCCGCGAAAACCGCCTTTACCAGGCCGACTGGCTCATGCGGTTCTATGGGTTCAAAGCCCATGAGATCGTATCGCCTGAAGAGCCGCAACTTGATATGGAGATCGACCCCAAGCTGAGCTGGGCGCTCCGCAACTACGAGCTTTTTCCGGTCGATATTAACCGCGCCGACCTTGCCCTTATCATGCGCATTCCCGGCATCGGCGTGCAGTCGGCCAACAAGATCTGCGATGCCCGCCGTTTTTCAAGGCTTACCTGGGAGCACCTCAAAAAGATCGGCATTTCGGTTAACAGGGCGCGTTACTTTATTGTCTGCAATTCGGGCCGCGAAGAGTTTAAATTACTTACCCCTCTGCAGGTCAGGCAGCAGATCATTACGCAGGCAAACAGCAAATACGCGGCAAATCTGTCACCCCAGCTCACCCTTTTCTGATGCAGGCGGTCGTATACGACGGAACTTTCAGTGGCTGGCTGAGCGCGGTGTTCGATGTGTATGAACACCGCTTTGCTTCCGTAGACATCACTTCCGAAGACCGTTTCCAGCAAAATATTTTCGGCAATGCGTATCATACAATAACAGAAGAAAGCAAGGCAGCCAGGGTCTGGAAAGGCCTGCAGGCAAAGCTTTCCCCACATGCGCTGCAGGAACTGCAATACACCGGTCTTTCTGAACTGCCGGGCATAGAGAATGTGATGCTCCGCTTTGTTCAGTACGCCTTCAGCAGTACTTCCTCCATCGAAAAAGATTTCAGTGATGCCGATGTGCTAAAGATCAGCCAGGTAGCGAAACAGGTACACCGCGAAAAACACCGCATGGAAGCTTTTGTACGCTTCCAGCTTACGACCGATCAGTTGTATTACTCCATCGTGGAGCCTGATTTCAATGTGCTGCCCCTGATCATCGATCATTTTGAAAAACGCTATGCCGATCAGCGCTGGATGATCTACGACAGCCGGCGGCAATACGGCATTTATTTCGACCTCGAAAAAGTGGATACCGTACAGGTCAGCTTTCGTGAAACGAATGCCGCCGGTAAAGACATCAGCGCCGTATATGATGAACAGGAGCTGCTGTACCAGCATCTCTGGCAGCGCTATTTTAAAAGCGTGAACATCGCATCGCGCAAAAATACCCGCCTCCATATCCAGCACATGCCAAAGCGCTACTGGAAATACCTGCCCGAAAAAAAGCCGCTTTGATCCCCTTCTTTCTTTCCTGTATCAGGGCATGATTTTATTGTATTAACATTTGCACACCCCTGATTCATGGTAAATTTTCTACTTTTACTCACTACAAACAATCAAAATGGACAACCAGACATATGACTTTGGTATGATAGGATTAGGCACGATGGGCCGGAATTTACTGCTGAATATGGCAGACCATGGTTTTAAGGTCACAGGCTACGACCGTGACCCACAGAAGGTTTCACAGCTCGGTGAAACAGCTAACAAGGGTACCGTGGCGAAAGGCTTCCCCAAGCTGAAAGAGATGGTGGAAAGCCTGAGCAAACCCCGTAAAATAATGATGCTGGTACCTGCCGGCAACCCGGTCGATGATGTGATCAAAGACCTGCTCCCCCTGCTCGATAACGGCGATATTGTGATAGACGGAGGAAACTCCCACTACACCGACACCCTTCGCCGGGTGAATACCCTGAAAGATCACGACATCCATTTTATGGGTGTGGGTATTTCGGGCGGTGAAGAAGGTGCGCGCAAAGGCCCCAGCATTATGCCTGGCGGCGATGCCGAAGCGTACACCGTTGTACAGCCGCTGCTGGAAGCCGTGGCAGCAAAAGTAGGCGGCGTGCCCTGTGTGGCTTACCTCGGCAAACATGCTGCCGGCCACTACGTAAAAATGGTTCATAACGGCATCGAATACTCGATCATGCAGCTCATCAGCGAGTGTTACGATATCATGCACCGCGGGCTCGGTCTCGACAATGACCAGCTTTCTGCTGTGTTCGACAAATGGAACAAGGACGACCTCCAGGCTTACCTGATGGAAATTACCGCCGACATCTTCTTATATGAAGACGACAAGACCTCCAACCGCCTGGTCGATATGATCGTTGACAAGGCCGGCGCTAAAGGAACAGGTAAATGGACCTCGCAGGATGCGATCGATCTGCCGGTTCCGGTTCCCTCCATCGACATGGCCGTTACACAACGTAATATCTCCTCTTTCCAGGACCAGCGCAAAGCCGCTGCAGAACTGTATAAACCCAAGATCGGAAAGATAGAAGGAGACCAGGATGCCTTCATCGAAAAGCTGCATGATGCGCTCTACTTCGCCATCCTCATCAGCTATTCACAGGGAATGGGCATGCTTCAGGTAGCCTCCATTGAACTGGATATGCACATTCCGCTCGACCAGGTGGTAAAGGTGTGGAGAGGCGGTTGTATCATCCGTTCATCGCTGCTCGATGTGTTCATGAAAGCCTACGATAAAGATGCTTCCCTGCCCAACCTGTTGCTCGATAACGGCATCGCACAGCTGCTGAAATCAAAGGAACAAAATACCCGCGATGTGATCGTGGCAGCGATCCAGGCCGGTTTCCCCTGTGGCGGCCTCATGACCTCGCTGAATTATTTCGACGCCTACAAAACCGAGCACCTGCCCACCAACCTCATCCAGGCGCAGCGTGATTATTTCGGCGCCCATACCTACCAGCGTATAGACGAACCCGGCACTTTCCATACCGAATGGATCAAGGTACAATTATGAAAAGCACTGCGCAAATCCAGTAAATAGAATAACCGAACAATGTACACCACAACAAATACACGCCCGCCCGCCTCCCTCATTTTCATCTTCGGCGGCAGCGGAGACCTGAACCATCGCAAACTTGCACCGGCACTATACAATCTTTATATCGACCAGTGGATGCCGGAGAAATTCAGCATCGTCGGCATCGGCCGTACGCCTTATACGAATGAAGACTATAACGGATTTCTGTTTGCCGGCATCCAGGAGTTTTCCCGGAGAAAAGGCGAACAGAACGGTACCTGGAAAGAATTCTCCCAGCAAGTATCTTACCTGCAGATGGATGCTGAAGACCAGGCTGCCTACCAGAAGATCGTTGACATCGTAAAGCAAAAAGAAACCGAATTCGGCAAGCGGCCCAACGTGATGTTTTACCTCGCGGTGGCTCCGCAACTGGTTCCGGGCATCGCCCAAAAGCTTGGCAGCCTCAATATCTGCAGCGACAGCAAGAACACCCGCATCGTGGTGGAGAAACCTTTTGGTCACGACCTGCAAAGCGCGCACGAGCTCAACGCCCTGCTGTGCAGCATGTTCAAGGAAGAACAGATCTACCGCATCGACCACTACCTGGGCAAGGAAACCGTTCAGAACATCCTCGCCCTCCGGTTTGCCAATGCACTTTTTGAACCCATCTGGAACCGCAACTACATAGACCATGTACAGATCACCGCCGCCGAAACGGTTGGCGTGGAAGGACGTGGCGGTTACTACGAAAATTCAGGCTCGCTGCGCGACATGGTTCAGAATCACATTCTGCAACTCGTGTGCATGATCGCCATGGAAGCGCCGGTTTCTTTCGAAGCCAACGAGATCCGCAATAAAAAGCTGGATGTACTCAATGCCATCCGCACCATTTCCCCTGCCGACGTGAGCAAGTATGCCGTGCGCGGCCAGTATTCCGCCGGCTGGATCAAGGGCAAGGAAGTTCCCTCCTACCGCGAAGAAAAAAATGTAAACCCGGAATCTGCCGTAGACACTTTCAGCGCGGTAAAATTTTATATCGACAACTGGAGATGGCAGGACGTACCGTTCTACGTGCGGACAGGCAAGTACCTGCACCAGAAAACAACGACCATCACCGTTCAGTTCAGGCCTGCTCCTCAATATGCATTTCCACCCGAAGCGGCGGAAACCTGGCGGCACAACCGCCTCACCATCAGCATTCAGCCTGAGATGGAGATACGCCTGCGCTTCCAGGCCAAAAAGCCCGGACAGTCTATGGTGCTGAACCCGGTGGACATGGTTTTCAGCTACGAAAGCGCCTATAAGAACCAGGAGCCGGAAGCGTACGAAACCCTGCTGCTCGATGTGATGTCGGGCAATGCTACCCTGTTCATGCGCTCCGACCAGGTAGAGGCTGCCTGGAAGATCATTATGCCGATCCTCGATGCCTGGAAATACCGCACGCCGAGCAATTTTCCCAATTACGCACCCGACAGCTGGGGCCCCGAAGACGCCGAAGCGCTCATTGCCCGCGACGGCCGCAACTGGGTCACCATGCCGATAGTGCCGGTGAAGGACGCGGGGAAATCTTCTTAATACGATCTTCTTGTAAAGACGCCATGCGTGGCGTCTCCTGCCGCACAGGATCGTTGAAATTCAGAGACGCGACGCATCGCGTCTCTACAAAGCTTTCTCATGTACACCCATATCTATAGAGACCTCAACGAGCTGAGCACCGACGTGGCCGACTGGATGGTATCGATCATCGGTGAAACCATCGGGAAAACAGGACGCTTCACTATTGCATTGTCTGGAGGAAGCACACCGCAGAAACTGTATACCCTTCTTGCTACCGAGCCCTACAAACAGAAGATCGACTGGTCGAAGATGCATATTTTCTGGGGCGATGAGCGGGTAGTTCCGTTCGAAGACGAGCGCAACAACGCAAAGATGACCTATGATACGCTGTTGCAACTGGTGCCGGTTCCGGACGCCCAGATCCATGTGATGAAGACAGACATCGATCCGGAAGAATCGGCCCGCCAGTACGAGCAGCTGCTGCATGGATACTTCGACCATACCGAAACAACGTTCGACCTGACCCTGCTGGGCATGGGCGACGACGGCCATACCCTGTCTGTGTTCCCCGGCAGTGAACTGGTGGATGAAAAAACGGCCTGGGCAAAATCCATTTTTGTGCCTGCACAAAAAATGTATCGCATATCACTGACCGTGCCTGTGGTCAATAAATCAGCAAAAGTCGCTTTCCTGACGTCCGGCAGCGGTAAGGCAGCCACCCTGAAACAGGTCATAAAAGGAGATCGCGATCCCCATCAGTTTCCCTCCCAGCTTATTCAGCCGGTCAACGATGAATTGTACTGGTTTATTGACGAGGCCGCTGCGAAGGATTTGTAAAGATGCTGTTTTTGGGGTGGACTAAAAAGGGTGTAATCAGGCTGTTTTTTGTTCCGGAAGAACATCTGATGGGTAGTCCGAATCCTTTCCCACACTGCTTTCTATAGGAACGCTCTTTAATTTTATCAGCTTCTTCCCAACAAATGTTCCTCCGAAACAAAAGAGAGTTTTCTTAAGAACCTTACTCATGCTACCGACAAAATGTTATTCAGGAATATAGAAGTAGTGCTTTCACGAAAAGCCACCCCATTATCTTGCATACTGTCTGCGCGGTAGAAGCGTCTTACATGCCTTCCTTACAGAATACTCTGCACCTTCAACGTTAACAACACCGGTTCACCGTTGCGCATGACAAGGATCTTTAGCTTCTGACCGGCATTCTGCAGGATGTTCTTGTAGGTCTGGATGTTGCGGCTGAAATTGTTGTTGATGGCGATCATCACGTCGTCGGCCTTGAAACCGGCCCTCTCTGCGGGAGAATCCTTCATCACATCTGTTACCCGTACATCTCCGTCGATAAAATAGAATCCCAGGCCGGTGTAAGCATAATCGAACGGCTCGCGGAAATGGGTGTTGGGAACCAGGTACAATTCTTTCTTTTCGTAATTCAGGGTAAGGTTGAAGCGGCGTAACAGGTCATTGCCGATCAGTCCGCCCAGGTAGGGATAGGAGGTTACGTTGTAGTCATCACTGAAAATATAGGAAGGAACTTTTTTAAATTTATACGGTCCCAGGCGAAACTCCCTGATCACGGTGATCTTCATTTCCGCCTTGCCGCCCAGCCCTTCCGCCTGTGTGTGAAAGATCTTTTTCTTTGAATTGAACTGCAGGCTGTCGGCAATAAAATCGGTGGACAACAGCATGCAAAGCCCGGCGCCGGTATCAAAATAAAACCTGGACACCACCGTCTTTTTTTCTTCCCTCAACTGGGCCCCCTGGATGGGAATATTGACCAGCAGGGGTTTCAGAAGATATCCACCTTTGGGATACTTCATCAATCCTTTCGAAAATACGGAGATGGTATTGCTGTCGTAATTGATCTTTACGATGTACCGCAGAAAGAAGCTGTAGCCAATGATGCCGTCGATGTGCTCGCCGTATACGTTGCTCAGGATCTCGTAGTCGTTGATATGGAAATTCAGGCTGTCGACCTGGAGGCCGGGCAGGTGTAAAGTGTTATTATAGGCAAAGCGGACCGTGCGCACGCCGGCAATGCCGCGGATGGTTTTGTTGGATGCCTGGTTGGGTACCTGGAGCCGTTCGCAGGTGGTAGAGTCAAGCGAAATGCCGCCGCTGCCCGTGTCGAGGATAAAATTGAGCGTATCGGCAATGTTGTTGAGATTGGCCTGTACAATGACCACGCCTCCGCTGAACTGCTTGAAGGGGAAGCTGGTAAGCAATTTCGAGGGCTGGGGAATGAATTCTTCCTGACCGGAGACACTGATGTAGAACAACAGCGTAACCAGTTGAATAAGCACTATTTGGCAACCGTTGCGTAGCACAGCTGTGCAATTGAATGTTAATAGAACCGGTCGTTACCGGCAGAGGCTCTAAGGTAAATCCTAATTCCTTACTAAAAACTACCGTTTGTAATTATTCTCTTGACAAACGCCGGCTCTCAACTGCCGGTTGCTTCTTCTGTGATTCTCTCCCAATTCTTTTGTTCCTATCTAACATTCCGGTCGTAATTTTGTTGAGTAGTAAATCGAATTACATGGATCTTTCCACGCTTTATCAAAAAGCCCTGCAGTTTGAGTTTCTGACTGTCGAAGAGGGTGTGTTCCTCTTCGAAAGGGCGCCCCTCACCGAACTGATGCGGATCGCAGACGAGCTCCGCCGCATCCAGGTGCCGCACGGCAAAGTAACCTGGATCATTGACCGCAACGTAAACACCACCAACGTGTGCGTTGCCAACTGTAAGTTCTGCAATTTTTACCGCATTCCGGGCCATCCCGACAGCTATATCACCAGCATCGAAACCTATAAGAAAAAGATAGACGAAACCATCCGTTACGGCGGTGAACAGCTGCTGCTGCAGGGTGGTCACCATCCTGCCCTGGGGTTGGCCTTCTATGTCGATCTATTCAAGCAACTGAAACAGCTTTATCCGAATGTAAAGCTGCATGCGCTCGGGCCCCCCGAAGTGGCGCACATCACCAAACTGGAAAAATCGACGCACCGCGAAGTGTTATCGGCACTCAAAGAAGCCGGCCTCGATTCATTGCCCGGTGCAGGTGCAGAGATACTGGTCGACCGGGTGAGAAGACTGGTCAGCAAGGGAAAATGCAATTCGCAGGAATGGCTCGATATTATGGCGGAAGCGCACCAGCTGCGCCTTACCACATCGGCCACCATGATGTTTGCGCATGTTGAAACCCTTACCGAGCGTTTTGAACACCTGGTAAAACTCCGCGAAGTACAGTCGCGCAAGCCAGCCGACGCCAAAGGCTTCCTGGCCTTTATTCCCTGGACCTTCCAGGATGCCGACACCCTGCTGGCGCGCATCAGGGGCGTACACAACCTGACCACACCGGAAGAATACATCCGCATGATCGCGCTGAGCCGCATCATGCTGCCGAATGTGAAGAACATACAGGCTTCCTGGTTAACCGTCGGTAAAGAAGTAGCACAGATGTGCCTGCATGCCGGCGCCAATGATTTTGGAAGCATCATGATTGAAGAGAATGTTGTCAGCGCTGCAGGAGCTCCTTACCGCTTTACCAGCAAAGGAATTCAGCAGGCCATTCGTGAGGCTGGCTTTGAACCGCAGTTGCGGAACCAGCAGTACGAATTCCGTGAGATGCCACAGATGGAAGAACAGGTGATCAACTATTGAGTTCCATTCTCTGCGTACCACGTTCATATTGATCTGATGAGTGAGGATTGGTGAACAAAGTTGGTATTTTGCCCCTGCTTAAAGGTTAAAATCCATTATTGTGACACTCAGTGAACATGAATATCATCAATATGTAGCAACTCATATGAAGCTGCTGTACTATGTTGGCATAGAACAGCAGCTTCTTTCTTCCACCACTACCCTCGATGCTTTCCTCAAACTTCCCTTCCAGCGCAAATACCAGTGCCGCGAAAAATTCTACCAGAACATTGGCCTGCTCGACAGCTATCTTGCAACACACACCCTCTTTCTGGAAGAAGAAGAGATCAGCATCCTGAAAGGCTTCCGGAAAAATATCCGGAGCGACTTTATCATACTGAAATGCCTGACGCAGCACGCCATTTTTATTGATTCGAAGACCGATGCCATCTACGCCGTAAAAGCACTCCACGACCGTTTCGATGAATTTTTCCACCGCTTCCCCGTCTACTGCAGCACGGCCCTGATCCCTTTCAAAGACACGATCATTTACGACGGGTTCATCAGCACCCATGGCAACATTCTCCTGGGGCCCGGCATCAGCTCGAGCATGACCCTCAAATACAAACAGGCCCGGAAAAAAGACGCCATCGTAACCTCCCTGCAATAGCACCCGTTTGCGAACCGATTTTTCGATACCTTGCCCTGAATCTTTTCCCATATGGAGCCCGTTGTTGTAATTGAACATCTTCGTAAAAGTTATGGAACGAAAGAAGTGCTGAAAGGCATCAACCTGGCGATCCTTCCCGGACAGATCATCGGATACATTGGTCCGAATGGGGCGGGAAAGAGCACCACCGTAAAAGTGCTGTGTGGCCTGATCAACGACTATGAAGGAAAAGTGACGATCAAAGGGATCGATCTGAAAGCAGACCCGGTGAAAGTAAAAAGCATGATCGGCTATGTGCCCGAGCTTGCAGAACTCTACGATGTGCTCACGCCCCGCGAATTTCTGGAACTGATCGGGCAGCTGTATGATGTGCCGGAAGCGGTGCTCACCACGCGCATCGAAGGTTTGATGAACGCCTTCGGACTGAAAGACAACCTCAACCAGCGCATGGATACCTTCAGTAAGGGTATGCGCCAGAAAGTGCTGATCGCCTCCGGCATCCTCCACAACCCCGAGATCCTCATACTCGATGAACCTCTCAGCGGTCTCGACGCCAACAGCGTGATCATCATCAAGGAACTGATCAGCAGCCTGGCCAGGGAAGGCAAGACCATCTTTTATTGCAGCCACATGATGGATGTGGTGGAAAAGGTAAGCGACCGGATCGTGCTGATCAGCGAAGGGCAGATACTCGCCAACGGCAGCTTTGAAGAACTGCAGGAACAGCTCGGCCGCAAGAGCCTTGAAAATATTTTCTCCTCGCTCACTTCCTCCGAATCGCCGTCCATGAAAGCACATGAAATGATCGATCTGCTCGAGAACAAATCGCAGCCTTCCACATAATTTAAATCCTGTTCATGAATTTTTTCAATAAGCTGCTGCTGCAGCTGGTGCTGTCGCCCAAATTCCTGTACCGTAATATCGGTGCCGATCCAAGGCATCTCAAACTGATCCTGACGGCCAAACTCACGATGGACGACCGGCGGCCCAATACCTTTCACCAAACCAGAAGGAAAACGACCAAGCAGATCTCCGCATCCACGATCGGTACCATGTTCTTTTCATTCCTGTTCGGGCTCTTTTTTCTGTTCGGGTTTGTAACGGTGAACGACCGGGTTACGCAATTTGCCATTTACTTTTCGATGTACATCACCATGCTGTCCATCACGCTGATATCGGACTTCACCTCCGTGCTGATCGATGTGCGGGATAACTACATCATTTTAACGAAACCCGTTACCGACAAGACCTTTGTCATTTCCCGGCTGCTTCACATCTTTATTCACCTTATCAAGGTCGTACTTCCCATGGTGCTGCCGGCACTGGTTTATATCGCTATCTATACCGGCGCCTGGGGAGCGGCCGTATTGTTGTTGCTGGTTCTGCTGAGCACGGTGTTCTCTATATTCCTCATCAACGCCATCTATCTGCTGGTGTTGAAGTTCTCTACGCCGGCGAAGTTTCAGAATATCATCAGCTACATACAGATACTGGTTGCCATCGTTTCATATGCATCTTACCAGATCGTACCCCGCTTTGCCCGCAGCATACAGTTTTCCGACTATTCGATCGGAGATAAACCGTGGGCGTGGCTGTTGCCCTCTTACTGGTTTGCGGCCGGATGGGAGTTTTTTTATACTTTGAACATGCGGTATGTCGCAGGCGGTCTTCTTGCCGTACTTGTTCCGCCCATTACGCTCTGGATCGTTACGAAATATTTCGCTCCATCGTTCAACCAGAAACTTTCCCAGATCACCGGCAGCAGCGAAGAGACGCCGGTATCAAAAAGCAGGCAGCGCCAGTCGGTGTGGTCGATGCTGAAATACAAGCTGGCTGCGATCTTTACGCGCAGAGGGGAAGAAAGGATGAGCTTCCTGCTTACCTGGAACCTTACCAGCCGTTCGCGTGAATTCAGGCTGAAAGTGTACCCTTCGATCGGCTATATGGTGGTGTATTTTGCAGTGATGGCAGCGAACAGAACAGTAAGCCTCGACGAGATCAGGATGCAGACCAGGAGCAGCCGCATGACGATCATCGGCATCATTTACATCGGTGTACTCGTTATTTCCATTGCCCTCGAGCAGATACAGTATTCAGACAGGTTCAAGGCCGCATGGATTTATTACACAGCCCCGGTAAGATCGCCGGGGAACATTTTAGCCGGCGCCTTTAAAGCTACCATCCTGAAATTTCTCCTTCCCATTTCGATCCTCTTCCTGGTATCGGGCGTTGGACTGATCGGGGTACAGATCCTTCCCAACCTGATCCTTGGGATCCTGAATGTACTGCTGAGCTGCATTCTCATCGGCATCGCTACGGTTAACATCCTGCCCTTTTCGAAGGGCCAGTCGAACGCAAAAAGGGCAGGCAGCTTTATACGTGGCATTGTAAGTATGATCGTGCCGTTGTTCTTCGCCGTGCTTCAGTATTTCGTGTACAACGCCGTATGGGGCTTGCTGCTGTGCAGCGTACTGTCGGGTATCGCGAGCTGGCTGCTGATGGACTATGTCAAAAATAAAAACTGGACGCGGCTGTACGCGGCTTACGAAGAATAATGAACAGCAAAGATTTTGCAACAGGGATCCTCGAATTTATCCGGCACCTCCATTTTCCTGTCAGGCTTCCACCGGGTGTGGAGGTAATGAATCCTTTTCAGGACCCGCTTGCCATGGATGTGTGCACACAGTTCTACAACAAGTTCTATGGTGATACAGACCAACGCTGGATGATGATCGGCATTAACCCGGGGCGGTTTGGCGGCGGCGTTACCGGCATCCCGTTCACCGATCCGGTGCGTTTACAAACTGCCTGCGGCATTGAGAACAGCTGGCCTAAAAAACAGGAATTGTCATCCGTGTTCATGTATGATATGATGAAGGCATTCGGTGGCGTAGGGTCATTTTACCGGCAGTTTTACATCACCTCGGTGAGTCCGCTCGGCTTTACAAAAAATAATAAGAACCTGAATTATTACGACGACAAGCAACTGCAGGGCAGCATCCGGGAGTTTGCCGTTGAGTGCTTTGAGCGTGAGTTGCAGTTTGGCATTCATCGCAATGCGGCCTTCTGCCTGGGTGAAGGAAAAAATTTCGCTTATCTCTCCGCGCTGAACCGGGAAATGAAATTCTTTGACGAGATCGTGCCGCTGGCTCATCCGCGTTTTATCATGCAGTACAAACTGAAATCCAAGGAAGACTATATTAACAATTACCTGCAAAAATTCGGCACCCGGTGCGTGGAAGAAATATGAAACCGCTGATCATATATTGCTACGATGCTTATTGCGGCTGGTGTTACGGATTCAGTCCGGTCATTCGCAGACTATGGTCCAACTGGCAGCACGAGCTTGATTTTGAAGTGTTGTCGGGAGGGATGATCCTTCCGGAAAAGCCGGTACATATCAGCATGACCGCGGCTTACCTTCTTGATTCATACTCGAAAGTGGAAGAGCTGACCGGCATCAGGTTCGGGGAAGATTACCTGTGGCATCTGCGCAATCCGGACCTGAGCGACTGGTATCCGGATTCCCGCAAACCCGCTGTGGCACTGTGTATCATTAAAGAACGGGATCCGCTGTTGCAGGTATCGTTTGCGGCGGATCTGCAGTATGCGTTGCATGGAGAAGGAAGAGACCTGGATGATGACGAAGCGTACCGGCATCTTTTACCGAAGTATGAAATACCTGAAGTGGAGTTTTTTCAAAAGCTTCATCAGGAGGAATATCAGGAAAAAGCGGCTTACGAATTTGCGCTGGTAAAGCAGCTGCAGGTCACAGGTTTTCCCGCTGTGTATCTGCAGGCGAGCGAATCGAAATTTTATGTAATATCAAAGGGATACACAGATTTCGAAACCCTGGAACAGACAGTGAAAGCAGTGTTGTCGGAGATGGAATCGTCCAAACGATAAACAGTCTTCTTGAAGTAGAGACGCGATGCCTGGCGTCTCCTGCTGCACATGGACCCGCAAACCCGTTAAATAGCACAAACAAAAAAAGAGGATGTTCTTTTATAAAACATCCTCTTTTCTGAAGCAAAAGTTGATTGCTGTAAATGGCTTAGTTTCCGCCACCACCGCCGCCGCCTCTGTTACCTCTTCTTGGAGTCAGGGCAGGTTCGATATCACTTTTGAATTTTTTGAACTGATCGTCGGTCATTGCTTTTTTCAGTTTTTCGTCTCTGTCTGAAACCAGCTTTTCGCGGTCAGTTCTCATTTTGTCCATGTCCATCTGTCCACCATTGGCACGCGCAGCACGCATGTCATCCATCATTTTACCCTGGGCTTTGTAGAAGTCCGAAAAAGCGGACTGAACGCCAGTCTGTGCAGTTTGATCCAGTTTGAAAACGGAAGTTACGGTGTCAACGGCTCTTTTGGTGTTTTCTTCGGGAGTACGCATCTGCATGCCACCGCCCATTCCACCACCGCCCTGTGCATTCGCTGTAACAATACCTGCTACCAGCATGATACACAATAATCCAACTTTAATTTTCATTGTTTTTGATTTTATGATGAAAAAATTTTCTCTAATGGGACGCTGAGTTTCCTAAAAACCTTCGCTCCTCAGATCCTTTTCCTCTTTTTATCAGCAATTTTCTTACCAGTATGTATAAACTATTTCCTTTTTTCGTCGCGTGGAGGACCACTCCGCGGAGCAAACAGCCACTTGCTTACCACGCCGGCTACCAGTGAGTCGTACCGCTTCTTTTGCTCATCCGTACAGATCGTTCTTACCTGCCTGAAATTTTTAAAGGTCTGCAGATCGATGGCTTTTTGTTTTTCTGCGATCAGCGTTGCTTCTCCCGATAAGGTAGAATCATCTACCTGCTCATCGTTTAAATGTTCGTAAAATTTTACTTTGGTGACGCGGATATCTTCGAACATGGGCTTCATCTTTTTCCTGTTCTCTGTTCTCAGCTGATTATACTGATCCATCTGCTGCTTGGAAAAGCCGACATTGTTCTGCAGGAATACGGTGATGGGGGAACTGAAGGTTTCTTCGTGAGGGCGCCGGTGACCATGTATCCATACGAAATAGACCAGCATGATGATATTAGCCAGCAGCGATATAGCAACAATAAATAAAAGGGTTTTGTTTCTGATGCCTTGCATTAGTGTTCGTTAAGAGCAAAATCGTAAAAATTGTCAGCAGTGTTGTTGAAATCTTCGTAATAAGATTGTTCCTGCTGATCTGCCAGCGCGTTCGAAACATTTTTCTGCTGAAGGAAAACAAGGATGTTCATGAGTAAAATAACACAGATCACGGTAAAGGCGACCGCCGGCCGGGCAACCAGGAGGGAGAGATGGTCCCAGACGCTTTTTTCGGTTTTATGAAGGCGGGCCTGTACCCGTGTATAGAAAAAGGCACCGGGTGAAGCCGGCTGAAGGCCATCCAGGCTGCTCAGCGCATCCTCCACTTTTCTTGCTATTTCTTTGTCCTTATTCATAATAACGCATATTTGACGATAGATTGAAATAAAACTTGTGTCACGAATCCATATTCTGGTAATAATCCGTCAACTTTTTTTTCAGATTGTTCTTGGCGCGGTGTAGCAAAGACTCGATCGACGATACGGAAGTCTCCATAATATCACTGATCTGCTGGTAACTAAGCCCCTCGATCTTGTGCAGCACAAAGGCCGTTTTCTGGTTCACCGGCAGCGCTTCGATGGCCTTGAACAGCACCGATGATTTCTCCTTGTTATCGAGCTTTACACCCGGATGGTGAAAATCGGGCGGGTCGTGCACCACCTCGTTGTTCATACCAAAAAGGCTTTGAACAAAGGCAAACCGTTTTTTGCGCTTCTTTTTCCGGAGGTGATCCATGGATTTGGTCATCGCGATCCGGTACAGCCAGGTCGAAAATTTAGCCTCGCCCTTGAATGAACCGATCGACTCGTACACCTGTACAAACACCTCCTGCGCTACATCTTCCGCATCTTCGGCGCTTTGTACGATACCCAAAGCGGTATTAAAGACCATATCCTTCCAGGTCTCGACGATCTGCCTGAAGGCCGTTTCATCTTTTTGTTTGAGCTGATTAATTAAGATCCATTCACTCAAGGGAGAGGAGTTTTGAACTGCTGATACAGGATAATCCAACGGTGTCCGCGTTGTTCCGGTGTTTTGGACAGGCGGGTAGGTCATCAGATCCACTTCACCTTTTCAGACAGGGGAACCGAACGCTTACCTTCTTTTTCGGGACGGTCGCTGTAGCCCAGGTAAAGGATCGCCAGCAGCTGGTCTTCATCCCTCAATCCCAGATATGATTTCATGGCCGGCTGCAGGGCCATGCCGCCCGTGCTCCAGAAACTGGCAATATCGTGCTCCGTAGCGCCCAGCAACAGGTTCTGGATGGCGCAGGAGGTAGCTGCGATCTCTTCCACTTCGGGGATGTTCGGATTGCTGCCCCTATGCATATATACCAGTACCACATGCGAAGCCCCGTCGGCCGCATGCTGCAGGTTATCGAAAGAAGCCTGCTTGAACCGCTCCGCCGGCATGTTTTCGCGGTACATGTTTGCATGGTCTGCCGCAAACTGCGCGATCTTGTCAGGCCCGTATACGATAAAGCGCCAGGGCTCTGTACGGCCATGCGTGGGCGCCCAGTCGGCCAGTTCCAGCAGATGATTGACCAGATCATCCGGTATCTTTTTTCCATTCATCTCTGCAGGCTTGATCGTTCGTCTTTTTTCTATGATGGTGTCTACCATGATTACTTCCTGTTTATTTCTTACTAAATTAATACAATCGACTACACTACAGCCAGTTGCCCGGGCGGAAGGTATAAAAGTTAGGGTAATTCCCCGTCGGATTTGTTTCCCCGTATGCTGTTGTTCAACGGGTTATCATAACTCCTGTTTGTTTCGGGCTTTGTTAAATATTCCGGGATCGGGTAAAATGACCTGAAATTTGCCGCCGGAAGGGAATCAAATCAGAAACTAGAGGTTAAATTGCACCTCTTTAAAATATTTAAGTACATGGAATATAAGAAAATTGTTGCCATCACCGGAATGAGTGGATTGTATGAACTGCTGAACAGCAAAACAGACGGTGCCATCGTGCGTTCGCTGGACGATAACAATACCAAATTTGTATCGAGCCGCATGCATAATTTCTCACACCTCGAAAGCATCGAAGTGTATACCGTACAGGACAATGTGAACCTGGCCGATATTTTCAAGGCCATGGAGCAAAGCAGCGAACCGCTGCCCGACCAGAAATCCAATGCAGCCGTGGTCAGTTATTTTCAGTCGGTTTACCCCGACCTCGATTTCGACCGCGTGTACGCCAGCGACATGAAGAAAATGATCAAATGGTTCAGCGCATTGCAGGGCAAGGTCGATTTCAACAGGGAACAAGATCAGGAACAGGTGGAAGAAAACACGCCGGAAGCTGACCAGGAAACGGTTTCGGAAGAAAAAGAATAACCGCTCTCCTGCTTGTCCCGATACCCCTTTTATCATTTGTAAGACCGATCATTTATGGAATATACAGCCGATATCAAAAAGCTGGAAAGACATTTTATTCCGGCCGGTTTCGTGATCACCGACTGGGAACACCTCGAAGGTTATTTCAGGAACCTGCTCGACCGAGAGATCAATTCAAGGGAAGACCTGGAAGTGTGGCTGAAAGATATGAGTGAGCTGGAAGCTGTAGTTAGTGAAGATGCCTGCTGGCGACAGATCCGCATGACCTGCGACACGGAAAACAAACCGCTGGAAGAAGCTTTTACCTTCTTCATGATGCAGATACAGCCGCATATGCAGCCCCTTGCAGACCAGCTCAACCGCAAGCTCATCTCCTCTCCGTTCCTGCAGGAGCTCGATGCCGACAAGTACTTTACCTATCTCCGCTCCGTCCGGAAAAGCATCGACCTGTTCCGCGAAGCCAACGTACCGCTCCAGGCCGAACTGAGCGTGACCGCCCAGCAGTTTGGCGCCATTTCCGGAAAGATGACCATCACCGTGCACGACCAGGAATACACGCTGCAACAGGCCGCCAAGTTCCTGCAAAGCCCCGACCGCTCGCTGCGCGAACAGGTTTTTCTGAAGATCATGGAGAGAAGGTCGCAGGACACCGGTGCCCTGAATGACCTCTACACTACCCTCATCGAAAAAAGAAACCAGGTTGCCCTCAACGCCGGTTTCGCCAATTACCGCGATTACAAGTTCGTGGAAATGGGCCGGTTCGACTATACCAAGGAAGACTGTTTCAAGTTTCACGACGCCGTAAAGCAGCACGTGCTGCCGCTGGTGCAGATGATCCACGAAAACAAAAAACGGAAGCTGGGCCTCGATACGCTCCGCCCCTGGGATACCGACGCCGAACCCGAAGGCATCACCCCGCTCAGCCCCTTCAAAAGCAGCGACGAACTGATCGGGAAAACAGTCGATTGCTTTAAAAAACTCCGTCCTTTCTTCGGCGAATGCCTGGAAAAGATGAAGCAGATCGGTCACCTCGACCTTGAAAGCCGCAAGGGCAAGGCTCCCGGCGGCTATAACTGTCCGCTGGCCGAAAGCGGCGCTCCTTTTATCTTCATGAACGCTGCCGGACAGATGCATGATGTTACCACCATGGTGCATGAAGGCGGCCATGCCATCCATTCTTTCCTGGCACATCCGCTCGAACTGAGCTCGTTCAAGGAATACCCTATGGAAATGGCCGAAGTAGCCAGCATGGCGATGGAATTGTTCACCATGGATTACTGGGATACCTATCTCGACAGGGAAGAAGAGCTCGTGAGGGCCAAGGAACAGCAGTTTGAACGGGTCATTTCCATCTTTCCCTGGATCGCTACCATCGACAAGTTCCAGCACTGGGTGTATGAACATCCGCAACATACCCTTGAAGAAAGAACCGGGACCTGGATCAGCATCCTGGATGAGTTTTCGTCGAAAGGGGTTGACTGGAGCGGACTGGAAGAGTACCGGAAATATTCCTGGCAGCGCCAGCTGCATCTTTTTGAAGTGCCGTTTTATTATATCGAATACGGCATCGCCCAGCTTGGGGCCATCGGGTTATGGATGCAATTCAGAGAAGACAAGGAAAAAGCCCTTGATAATTATACAAATGCGCTCAGTTTGGGAGGAACAAAAAAATTACCTGCGTTATACGAAGCAGCTGGCTTGAAATTTGATCTATCTGCCGAGCACATTCAGCACCTGATGACTTTCGTGAAAAGAGAATGGGAAAATGAGTTGAACAGAAAAAATCAGGTTTCAACAGAAAATTTTACCGGATAGAATTATCACTTATATGAGCTTGTTCCACCGGTTCACTCCACCTTGGAATAAAGAAAGCTACTAATCGGAGCCTTAACCAAAGTCCCGATGTGTCTACATCGGGGCTTTCTGTTTACCGGCAGTTCTTGCACACACCGCTTACCACCATTTCAATCCGCTCACTTTTAAATCCTTTCGGCAACGCCACCATCGGTATATGTATTTCATCCAGACAGGTCGTATTTCCACAGGCCCTGCAGAGGAAGTGGATATGATCATCATGATGACATTGTTCAGTACATTCCTTACACAACGCATACCGGATGGAATTGTCGGCTGAAGGAATGCTGTGGATGATGCCTTTGTTCAGAAACGACTGCAGGGTGCGGTAAACCGTTACCCGGTCGAACTTTTCACCGGTCTTTTTTTCAATATCGGAATGGGCCAGCGCCCCGTCGCTGCTGAGGAATAGTTCAAGGATCTTTTTCCGGCTGCCGGTTACACTCAGTAAATTCTTTTTTAAAATGGTGGCGATCTGCTGGCTCATAAATTGCTGGTTTAGCCCGGATTGTTATTGAATAGGGAATGCAGATAGGTTCTGTGTGTTTCTTTTTCGTTCAGCAGCGTCACGATATCCTTTTTCAATTCATCCAGCTCGTTCTTTTTCAGACTGTCATATATTTTTCTTACCCGGCCGCTTTTGTCAACCAGCGCCAGGAACTGGGTGTGGATAAACTGATCTTCGATCTTGTCGTGGTTGTTTTTGGGATCGTCGAGCAGGTAGCTGACACGGGCGGCATTGTACAGACTATCCTTTCTGCCGGTGAGCATGTGCCACCTGTTTTCGCGGATGCCCATGGAATCGGCGTATTTGCGGAGCCTGCCCACAGAATCAGTCTCAGGATCCACGGAGTGGGAGAGGATCACAAAATTCGGCTCGTTCGCAAAAGAGGCGTAGATCCTTTTCATGTTGGTATTCATGATCGGGCAAATGCCGGTGCAGCTGGTGAAGAAGTACTCTGCCACGTACACTTTGCCTTTGGTATCTTCTTCCGTGATCCGTTTGCCATTTTGATCAAGGAAGGAGAAAGGCTGAACATAACTCAGGATCGGCAGTTTCACATCGCCGAAACCCGGAATGATCTGGGTAAGGGCAAACAGAAATCCACCTATCAGCACGATAAAGAACACGATATAGATCAGCGCTTTTTTTTTCATAACATCTTGTAAGGGCGTTTCTGCAAATTTACAGAAGCCCGGGAACTAAATAAACTTTTGCAACTAAGTTGCATTTCCTACATTTGCAGGCTTCATGCCAGCTAAATTCAATTGGGACGCTCTTGGGATCAGCACATCCATAGCCTGTGCCATCCATTGCGCCGTTTTGCCGCTGGTGGTAACCAGCCTGCCGGTACTCGGTGTAAACATCGTAAACAACATGCAGTTTGAATTCTTTATGATCTTACTGGCCTTTCTGATCGGTGCATATGCCTTGTTTCACGGCTACCAGAAGCACCATTTCAGCAAGATGCCTCTACTGATCTTCAGTGCCGGCATCCTGCTACTGCTGGCCAAACAGCTATGGCATGAATGGGAGCTCTGGTTCCTGATCCCTGCCGTAGTCTGCATGGTAACCGCCCATTACGTCAACTTCCGTCTGCTGCGCCTGGCGCAGAAAAACCGCACCGGCCGCTACCATACCTCCTGATAACAATTTGGCCATAAAATTGTTACTTTTGTAATTAAACACGTGTGATATGATCAAGACCGGTAATCCAGTTATCAGCATCTATACCGAGATGACTCCAAATCCGGAAACAATGAAATTCGTTGCCAACAAGCTGTTATATCCTGGCAAAAGCATTGATTTTCCTGATGTTCAAAGCGCAACTGCTTCTCCGCTGGCC
This sequence comes from Chitinophagaceae bacterium, assembly GCA_965200945.1. Lineage (GTDB taxonomy): Bacteria > Bacteroidota > Bacteroidia > Chitinophagales > Chitinophagaceae > JADCRZ01. The sequence continues at coordinate 4,093,836 of OZ241749.1, read as the reverse complement.
AACGAACTGTTTGGCTTTCCCTTTATAAAAAGTGTTTTTATCGCCAGCAATTTTGTTACCCTCACCAAAACTTTCGAAACCGACTGGCAGGATGTGATCCCGGCGATCCGTCAGTTCCTGAAAGAGTACCTGGAAGAAGGAAAAGAAGTGATCAATGAAAATGACATCCCCGCTGCACAGCAGGTCGAGGGAAACACCATCGACGCGGATGACGATGATGTGGTAAAACGCATCAAGGAATTGCTGGAGAACTACGTGAAACCGGCTGTGGAAATGGATGGCGGCGCCATTCAGTTCAGAAGCTATAACGAAGGCGTGGTAAGTCTGATGCTGCAGGGTTCCTGCTCAGGCTGTCCTTCTTCCATGATCACCCTGAAAGCAGGTATTGAAGGGATGATGAAAAGAATGATTCCGGAAGTAAAAGAAGTAGTGGCTGAAGCCGAGTAATTACGCAATAGATACTGTTCAAAATAAAAGAGGCAGAAGACTTTCCGATTGGAACAGGTCTTCTGCCTCTTTTTAGTTTCAGTGTTTTTTCCCTACCCCATGATTCCTTTGATCACCCCGCCATCCACGCTGATGGTCTGGCCAGTGATAAACCGGCTTTGCGGCGACAGGAACCACACTGCCAGGGCCGCCAGGTCTGCGGGGTCGCCAAGGAACCCGACCCCGATATTCTGGATGTATTGATTCCTGATCTCTTCTACCGGCTTGCCCGTTTGTTCCACTTTTTTATTGATCAGCCGGTTGATGGCAGGAGTGGCATGAGAGCCCGGACCCAGTATGTTCATGGTTATACCTTTGCGTGCGATCTCCTGACTGAGGGTCTTTACCCAGCCTACCACAGCCAGCCGCATCGAATTGCTCAGTACCAGGTTCTCGATCGGCTGTTTTACGGAAGCGCTTTCAATAAAGACCCATCTTCCATACTCCGCTTTTATCATAGCCGGCAGCAGGGCATGGGTAAGGTCTATCTTCCACCGTACAACTGTTCTGTAAGCCTCATCCCAGTCTTCCAGGCGGGCTTCCATCGCCGGCATGGCTGGTGGACCGCCTGCATTGATGAGGGCGCCCTGGAGCTGCCTGTCGCCAATGGCGGCCTGTATCTGCCGCACTGTTTCGGGAAGGGTGATGTCTGCCTTTACCGGCATAACCTGACCGGGGAAACTGCCTGCCAGCTCGTTCAGCTTCTCGTCATTTCTTGCGATGGCAATGATATGTGCCCCTTCCTGCAGCAGGGCTTCCGCTACGGCTTTCCCAAACCCGCTGGTGGCGCCTCCCACGAGAAAAAGTTGTCCGTTGATGTCCAGGTTCATAGTCTGTTTATGTTGATTGGTGAAACTTAAAAGATCCAGCCCAGCAACAGGCAGATCACCACGATGAGGGGAGAAGCAACTTTTGTATAATTGATCACCGCCCAGGTGCCTGTTACCACGCAGATGTTTATGATAAGCCGGGTAAGGTTTTCAGTGCTGCCTACATCGCGTATCATATAGCCGATGGCAGCGAACATGATGCCAACCACTACAGCATTGATGCCTTCCAGTGCCCGGTATACCGCTGCATACTTTTGCAGGTTGTGCCAGATCGGGTAGAAAAACAAGACCAGCAGGGCGCTGGGTAGAAAGATGGCGATGGTACCGATCAGGCATCCAACGAGTTGCATGGTTTTACCCTGTTCTTTCATGGTCATGCCGCCCATATAGGAAGCGATGGAGAAAACGGGGCCGGGTATGGCCCGTACGATGCCTGCGCCGGCGTAAAAGTCTTCCTTGCTGATCTTCAGCGCGTTTGGGTTTTTCTGAATGACGGTGGCCGATTGCGGCCTAACCACAAACTGTTCATACATGATGGGGATCAGGACCTGTCCACCGCCAAAGACCAGGCTTCCAAAGCGGTACGTATTCTCGAACAGGTTGATCGGACCTCTGTCTGGCCAGTTTTGTTTACGGGCCGTTTCGCTGAGCACGCCGGCGGTGAGGAAGACGGCTGCAAAGAGCCAGATATTCGCCCATTTAATTTTTTGGGGTTTGGTTTCAATCTGCGGAATGCGGCGGTTGCTCAGGTTGGTGATAAAGCCGCCGAGCAGCAGCGTTACGGGAATCACCCAGGGAACTTTGAAGAGGAGGTATGTGGCAATGGTGGTGAACCCCATGATGAACTGGGTGATGGTGTTGTTGACCGAGAGCCGGAAGGTTTTGATGGCGGCAAACACCAGGAACCCGATGGCCATGGGTTCGATGAATTTAAAGATATCTGTATTGAGTGTTTTCTTGTTAAAATAGCCGAGCAGAAACGAAAATGCCGACATCAGGGTGCAGGCGGGCAGGATCCAGATGATCATGGTAACGGAGGCCAGCAGCACACCGCCCTTTTTGTATCCGATCAGCGTCAAAACCTGTGTAGACGAAGCGCCTGGCAGAAAATTGCAGAAGGCGTTATAGTCTACTAGTTCTTTTTCGGTAATGTATTTACGTTCGTGAACAAAGGTCTTGAGCATCATTCCGAAATGCCCCTGTGGCCCTCCGAAAGCTGTAACACTGTAAAACAACACATCTCGCAGAAACGGAAGGTAACTTCGAACGTTCATCGTGAAATATAGGAGGGTTGATAATTTTCAAACAACTAAAGTACAGATTCAACCTTTCCGATGTAATTATTTCGTGGAGAATGCTTCAGGCGTATGTGCTAGCGGTAATAATTATTCCGTTCGATCTCTTCGCGTACTGCATCGGGCACCAGGAACCGGATCGATTTTTTTTGCCTGATGTATTGCCGGATCCGGGTGGCAGAAATTTCAAGGAGGGGGGCTTCCAGGGATATGATGTTGGCTGCGGCTGAAGCAGCAACCGGAAACCCTGGTCTCGTATACACACAGATGGTATAATGATCCTTTATGTAGGCGCCGTTCTTCCACTGATCCAGATTTTGCAGGCTGTCGCTTCCCATTACAAGGAGGAACTGATGCTGCGGATATTTTTCCTGCAGATGCACCAGCGTGTTATAAGTATAGGAAGGCTTTTGAAGATGAAACTCAATGTCGCTTGCACGCAGCGAGGGTTCCTCCTTTATGGCTGTCTGAACCAGGTGAAGCCGGTTGTATTCGTTCAGCAAAGACCTGGACTCTTTAAAAGGATTTTGCGGGGAGACCACAAACCATACCTGCTCTACCTCGGTTTCGTTGAGAATAAAGTTAGCAATGATACAATGCCCGACATGTACCGGGTTAAATGAGCCAAAATAAAGACCAACTTTCATTTAATAAGCTAAAAATCAATTTATTACAGCTCTTCCACTACTATTTTCTCGGCTTCATCCATCCGCAGGCTCAGGTTATAGCCAGATACCACGATGGCGATCGGACCACCCATGGGAGCCATATGATCAATTTTCACATCTTCCCCGGGAATGCAGCCCATTTCCATCAGTTTCAAATAAATCTCGTCGTTTTCAAAGGAGACTATTTTTGCCTTCACGCCCATTTTCAGTTCGGAGAGTTTCTTCTGTTTCCCGTTCACGCTGACTTATTTATTGATCTTAAAGCTAATTTCAAAATACTGAATGGTTTTACGATTTTTGGAAATGCCAGGTTCTTCATCCCACATACAATTCAACTTCCTTGTCCCATTCCCGCTTCTGCACAAAAGAAAGCTTAAATCCTTTCTTACCAATCTTTTTCATGCTGAAGAAACGCCATTGCAATCGCTGACCTACATCTTTTGTTCGGATAACTACCTGCATCAGTTAAATGTTCAGTTCTTATCGCATGATACATTAACCGATGTTATCACATTTCCTATATCTGCTCCGCATGAACCTGTGGAAGGCGAGGTCTATATCAGCATTGATCGTATCCTCGATAATTCTGCCTCCCTTCACATTAAACCTTCTGATGAACTGTTGCGTGTAATATTCCATGGAGCCCTTCACCTTTGTGGTTACACAGATAAATCTTCCCAAGCCAAAAAGGTTATGACCTCCAAGGAAGATTTCTACCTCCACCAATACAGCCTGATGTTTCCACGTGGAACATTTTAGTTCCATCTCTCTTCGAACTGCTAAGTAATTTATAATAATAAGCACACCGTTTCACGTGGAACATAAAGGATGATAAAAGGAAAGTAACTTGCAGGCTAGTAAAATTATGTTCCAGAAATACGACATTATAGTAGCAGGAGCGGGACACGCAGGATGTGAAGCCGCAGCAGCAGCAGCGAATATGGGTTCAAAAGTGCTGCTGGTGACGATGAATATGCAGACAATCGCACAGATGAGCTGTAATCCGGCAATGGGTGGGATCGCGAAAGGACAAATAGTACGTGAGATAGACGCGATGGGAGGGTACTCAGGCATCGTGTCCGATAAGAGTATGATTCAGTTCCGGATGCTGAACAAGTCGAAAGGGCCGGCTATGTGGAGTCCAAGAACCCAAAATGACCGGATGCTGTTTGCTGCAACCTGGAGAGAAATGCTGGAGAATACTCACAACCTGGATATATACCAGGATACGGTCAACTCACTATTGATAAAAAACAACAGGGTAGAAGGGGTACGCACGAATCTGGGACATGAGATCTACGCAGAAGCGGTAGTGATTACCAGCGGAACATTTTTGAACGGGATCATTCATATCGGCGAAAAGAAGTTTGGAGGGGGAAGGGTTGCTGAAAAAGCCTCCACAGGAATCACAGAACAACTGGTGGAGCATGGACTACAAAGTAAAAGACTGAAAACCGGCACGCCGCCGCGGGTAGATGGACGAAGCCTCGACTACAGCCTGATGGAAGAACAACAGGGCGACGAAGAAATAACCGGATTCTCTTACCTGGACACCGAAAAACCGGTAAAACAGCGGGGATGCTGGATTACCTACACCAACCAGAAAGTGCACGACCTGTTAAAGAAAGGTTTTGATCGCAGTCCCATGTTCCAGGGAAGGATCGAAGGCGTAGGACCGCGGTACTGTCCCAGCATAGAAGATAAGATCAATCGTTTCGCCGAAAGAGACCGCCACCAGCTTTTCGTAGAACCGGAAGGCTGGAATACCGTAGAAATGTACATCAACGGTTTCTCTACCTCGCTACCCGAAGAAGTGCAGTACGAAGCCATCCGCAGCGTACCCGGATTTCAGAATTGCCGTTTCTTCCGGCCTGGGTATGCAATCGAATACGATTATTTTCCACCCGATCAGCTTCAGTATTCGCTCGAAACAAAACAGATCGGCAACCTGTTTTTCGCAGGTCAGATCAACGGCACCACAGGATATGAAGAAGCGGCTTGTCAGGGATTGATGGCAGGCATAAACGCACACCAGAAAGTACATGAACGTGACGCCCTGATCATGAAGCGAAGTGAATCGTACATTGGCGTGCTCATCGACGATCTTATCAGCAAAGGAACCGATGAACCTTACCGCATGTTCACATCAAGGGCAGAATTCCGCACATTGCTGCGGCAGGACAATGCCGATCTGCGTCTTACAGAAATAAGTCATAAGCTGGGACTGGCATCGGAAGAAAGACTGGATCGTGTAACAACGAAAAAAGAACAGGTAGAAACGATCAAATCGTTTCTGGCAGACATATATCTGCAACCGGACGAAGTGAACGGGTACCTGTCTGAAATCCATTCTTCGCCGTTACTGCAGAAACAAAAGGCGTTACAATTACTGCTGCGTCCCGACGTAGAGCTTACCTCTATGGTAAACGAAGTTCCGAGCTTACAGCAAGCGTTGGGAAAGTTTAAAAAAGACATTCTGGAACAGGCTGCCATACAAGTGAAATACGAAGTCTATATCAACAAAGAAAAAGAACTGGTACAAAAGCTGAGTCAACTGGAAGACTTGGCCATACCTGAAAACTTTAACTATGATAAGATCTCGGCGATTTCCAATGAAGCGCTCCAGAAATTTAAAAAGATAAAACCCCTGACCCTGGGTCAGGCAAGCCGTATAAGTGGGGTGAACCCAAGCGACGTGCAGATCCTGATGGTGTATATGGGAAGGTGATTATTTAAATCCGGTCTCTACATATGATTGATAATCAATAAGTTTAGCCTGTAAACGTTCTGCGAGGTAAGTATTTGCATACGCCAGATCATGCAGAATCTTTTCTGAATCCCGCTTGTAATGTTCCCGCTTTTCTTTTTTCCAGTCAGCCGCAGGAGCCCCGAGATTGATGATGCGATCGGCCAGCTTTACCACGGCAACTTCCTTCTCGAGTTGCTTGATCCGGTTCAGCGAATCCTGGATCTGGTCTTCTTTTTCCAGGCTTTCGAATTTGGTGAGCGCAAGCACGCCTTCAGCAACACGATCACCGTACAAGTGATGTAGGTCCTGGTAAGTCACTTTTGTGTCTTCCAGCGTATCATGCAACAAAGCCATGGTTACAGCATACTGTGTATCCAAATCAGGGGTATGTGTTGCAGCAACCAGCACTTCCATAGCCACAGATGTAATGTGTACCACATACGGAAACTCTGTACCGGGTACATTCTGGCCTTTGTGTTTCAGGGAAACATATTGCAGGGTAGAAACATAAGCGTCCTGGAGATCCATAATATAATAAATAAGGGTAAAAAGATAAAAGCAAAAAGCAACGCAGCGGAAAAAGATCCCGGACGTTGCTTTTTGCTTTTTGTAAACTTGTTCTTGTTACTGCAGACCGTTGACCCCGTTGGCGGGCTTTACGGCTCCGGTATTGCCATTGGATGGTTTCAGCATGTTAACCATCTGATTGGCAGAATGAGCGGCGTAAGTGGCCGGTTCTGTAGTTTTTATAGTAAGCTTTTTGAACAGGGTAAGGGCCTGCGCCACTACCTGGTCCATATTGTAATATTTGTATGTAGCCAGCCTTCCTACAAAGAAGGTACTGTCCATCTGGGCAGCAAGCTGCTGGTACTTCCGGTATACTTCCGCATTTTCAGGACGGGGGATCGGGTAGTAAGGATCGCCCTCAGCTTTTGGATATTCGTATACGATGGAAGTCTTTGGATGTTTCTGCCCGGTCAGATATTTAAAATCTGTGATGCGTGTGTAAGGCTGCTCGTTCGGATAGTTCACCGTACCTGTCGGCTGGTATGTTTCCGCTTCTATTGTTTCAAACTTGAATTCCAGTGAACGGTAGGGAAGCTTGCCGTAGCAGTAGTCGAAGTAGCTGTCAATCGGACCGGTATAGATCATGTACTTATACGGGATGGAATCTACGATCTCTTTGTAATCGGTCTGCAGCATCACTTTGATGTTGGGATGGTCGAGCATCGTTTCAAACATCTTCGTGTAACCATGCAGGGGCATGGCCTGGAACGTATCGGTGAAATATCGGTCGTCTTTATTTGTTCTTGTCGGTACACGCGCAGTGACGGAAGCATCGAGCTCTGAAGGATCGAGATCCCATTGCTTCTTAGTGTAGCCGCGGAAGAACTTTTCGTACAGTTCTCTTCCCACTTTGCTTACCACTACATCTTCAGATGTTTTTACACGGTCAACTTTCTCAGCTTTCGATTCAAAGAAGCTTTCTACTTCAGCTGAAGAGAGGTTAAGGCCGTACAGGGTATTGATGGTAGTTAAGTTGATGGGAATAGGAACCAGTTGTCCGTCTACGCTGCCGAGTACACGATGTTCGTAAGGTCTCCATTCTGTGAACTGTCCGAGATAATCGAACACTTCTTTTGAATTGGTATGAAAGATATGTGGTCCGTATTTATGAATCAGGATGCCTGCTTTATCATAATAATCATAGGCATTGCCACCAATATGATTCCTTTTATCAACGATCACTACTTTTTTGCCAGTCTTGGCCAGTCTTTCAGCCAGGACGCTGCCAGCAAACCCGGCTCCAACAATTAGATAATCAAACATAGACGTTCTCCTTTGAATTTAAATTATGATTTTTTTTGTCTTGTGCTTTATCGCTGAGTTTTTGATTCATGATCTCAACCATTTTATTCCAGGTGATGTCCCATGAGGTGTTCTGAAGGAAAGCATCTACTTCAGGCAACCATGTACTGCGATCTGTGATGGCGAGCTCAGTGCTGATGGCTTTGATAAAGTCTTCGGGTGAATCTGCGATGTGTACGAACTCAGTATTGCCATAGTCGTGTACAACATCATGAATAGAGGTGGAAACTACAGGCTTCCCTGCTGCCAGATATTCAGGGGTCTTTGTAGGACTGATAAACCGGGTAGATTCATTAAGTGCGAAAGGAATCATGGCTACATTCCAGCCGGAGAGATAAGAAGGAAGCTCCTGATAAGATTTACTTCCAAGATAGTGAATGTTGGGAAGGCGTGGCAAAGTACCTGGGTCTATTTTTACAACAGGCCCGATGATGATAAAATTCCATTCTGGTTTCTGTGCAGCAATTTCTCCGACCAGGCCGATGTTCAATCTTTCATCGATCACACCATAAAAGCCGATCTTGGGACTCCTGATGCCTGACTGATCTGCAGGTTCAATATCGGCATCACGGCCCTGGAGAAAATGATTTTTGTCGATGCTGCTTGGAAATGCATACGCAGCTGGATGCAGATCCTTTTTGGCTTCATAAAGGCTATAACCACCGGTGAATACAAGGTCAGCGATCCGGATCAACTCTTTCTCGTTGTCTTTTAAACGTTGCGGAGCGAATTTGAAAGCTGCCAGTTCATCCATGCAATCATAAACGATCATCTCCGGATGAAAATCTCCGGTGAATGAAAGCGCCATAGGAGTATAGTACCAGAATATATACTTCTCTATACTCATATGTTTAAAGAAATCAGTCAGCAGATCTTTCTGGCGATCTATGATTGTTTCTTCAGACTGACCGTGGTGAAGATGGGGAACCACGATCCATGTATTGTGTTCTGTATTTGTTACCTGGCAATGTTCGGGTCCATCATGAAAGATGGGTTCTTCTACATAAAAAAGCCTGACAACTTTTGAAAACCTGGATAACAGATGTTGTGGTCGTTGGTAAACGAAATTCCAACGTAAATGTGAGAAACAAACCAGGTCCAGATTGTCAATTGTCATATCATGTAAAATTTTTAAACTTTAAATAAGTTGGCCGAATATTATCTATGCTATTTATATACCAAAATTTATCACGCTGATTCATCGAGCTAAGCAATTACTCTGCAATTAAATTGAGTAAAAACCTCCCCACTATGTATGAAAATGGAAAACGAAAAACAGAATCAGTCAAAGAGAAAGCAATCGTTGAGCGGAGTAAATCTGATATGTTTCTTCACAATGAAGCAGGAAGACGATCACCAATTTTAAACGGTGAGCTTCAGGGAAGAGAAGGACAGAAAATTATCTTATCCTATAAATATCTTTTATTACAACCAGGGCTGCAGGGAAGAACAAAAAATCAAATAGCAAGCTTTACACATTCAATCCAAAAGTGACCAAGATAACCAACCGTGCTCGACCATTCTTCAGAGGTCTGCGGTTTTGTAACATAACAGCTCGCGCCGAATTCATACGCTTTTTCGATATCCTGATTCATCCTGGATGTGGTGAATATGATAATAGGAATTTTACACAAAAGCGGATTTACCTTGATTTCCTTTAATACTTCAAGGCCATTTTTTCGCGGCATGTTCAGATCAAGCAGAATGAGGTTAGGCAGATCTCCAAACTTATTGTATTTACTCTGTGCCTTTAAAATATCGATCAGATACTGACCATCTTCGATATGTGAAAGCTGAACGTTCAGCTTGGTTTCTTCAAATGTGCTCTTTATAAACTGGAAATCTTCAAAATCATCATCTGCAACTAATATACGAAATGGTTTGGCATTCATCTGAATAATTTATCTCCTCTTGTGAGAATAAATAAGTGTTTATACTGAACAACAAATATAATGCAACACCAAGATCAAACCATCTGTACATTAAGTTTTTAAATATAGGGGTTGCTCAGCCTGTTCATTGTTTCAGGACTTTTCCGTCCGGTTACAATAGGCTCGCCGAAGTATTGAAATTATAAAACATTTTCCATTCTAAAAAATCCATACCACCCCGGCCGCCCCGTTGCTACAATCCATACCGCGCACTGATCTCCAGCATCCGGTCGATCGGCTTTTGCGCTGCTTTGCGGATCTCTTCATCCATCAGCAGTTCGGGCTGTTCATACTCAAGACAGAGATAAAGTTTTTCGAGCGTGTTAAGTTTCATGTGCGGACAATCGTTGCAGGCACAGCTGTTGTTTGGCGGGGCAGGTATAAATGTCTTATGAGGCGAATTCTTTTGCATCTGGTGCAGGATGCCGGTTTCAGTGACGACGATGAACTCGCTGAAATCACTTTTTTCCGTGTATTTCAACAATTGCGTTGTTGAACCGATCGTATCCGCGATCCGCAGCACAGCTTCTTCACATTCCGGATGAGCGATCACCTTTGCATTCGGATGCCTGACCTTTAAACGGTTGATCTTTTCCAGACTGAACATTTCATGCACCATGCAGGCGCCGTTCCACAGTACCATGTTCCGGCCTGTCTGCTTGTTGATATATCCACCCAGGTTCTTATCGGGCGCAAAGATGATCGGCTGGTCTTCCGGCAGGCTTTCCACGATCTTCTGGGCATTGGATGAAGTACAGATAATATCGCTGAGCGCTTTGATGCCGGCAGAGCAGTTAATATAAGATATCACCAGGTGGCCGGGGTATTTATCCTTGAATTGTTTGAACAGCGCCGGCGGTGCGGAATCCGAAAGGGAGCAGCCCGCCTTCAGATCAGGGAGCAGCACTTTTTTCGACGGGTTGAGGATCTTCGCCGTTTCGGCCATAAAGTGAACGCCGGCAAAAACAATGATATCCGCTTCTGTTTTCTGCGCCTGCTGGGCCAGTCCCAAACTGTCGCCTATATAATCCGCCACATCCTGTATGTCGGGCTCCTGGTAATAGTGCGCCAGGATCACCGCATTTTTTTGCACCTTCAACCTTTCTATTTCTGCAAACAGATCAAGTTCCGCGTCAACTTCCAGGTCCAGGAAACCAACTTTACCTACATTTTCGAATGCAACAGCGGTGTTAATAACTGACATAGTATTTTATAGTATTATCTTTTTATATAAAAATAGCTATTACTATTATGAATGTGAATATGTGGAAAAACCATTCCAAATCCAAACCGACCAGCGATACACCCATCTTGTCAACACAAATCCACATGTTTTTAACAACCATAAACCCTGATTGGTTACGCTCCTTCCGGTCTTCTTAACATATGTTTATAACAGGGGATGGGTATAACCGGGCTCTCAAAGTTATGGACACCGGGTATGGATAACCCCTGCTTTGTTAAGGCAAAACCCGGCCACGAACAGAAACCGGAATGGCAATGCTCATTTTACCCCCGGAAAAAAAGGGTGGAAAAGCCGCTTTTCAACAGAAAAACGGGGTTATGCACCCAGGCATGTGGATTTATGTTTCACCGGATGTTTCACGGCAGGATTAACCAAAGTGCTCCTTATTTGTTTATCCCTAATTTTCCAGTATTTTTGCCTCCTTTTTAAATAAAAATCATATACAAAACCCGGGTATGTCAATTATTCAGCAAATAAGGGATAAAGCTGCATGGCTAGTGTTTGGCGTCATTGCGCTGAGTCTGATGGGATTTTTACTGATGGACGCTTTCGTAGGCCGTGGCGGCGGAGGTATGTTCAGCCGGCGGTCGACCTCTGTTGGCAGCGTGAACGGTTCAAAGATCGAGTATTCCGATTTTGAAAAAAGAAGGAAGAGCATGGAAGATCAGTACCGTGCCAGCGGTTATCCGGTAAACGATATGATGCAGCAGAACATACAGGAACAGGTATGGAACCAGTATGTGGAAGAAGATGTGCTGAAAGGCGAATACGACAAGCTTGGCCTGGAAGTAAGCGGCAAAGAGCTCGACGACATCCTGTTTGGCGCCAATCCTCCCCAGGATCTGAAGCAACAGTTCACCAGCAAGGAAACCGGCATCTACGATCCCAACGCCCTGAAATCAGCCATCGAACAGCTGAGAAAGCAAAAGAACGATCCGAGAGCCGACCAGTTCAGCCAGGAGTACCTGCCGGCGCTCATGAACAACCGGCTGAAAGAAAAATACACTGCCCTGATCGCCAATACCACCTATGTTCCCAAATGGATGCTGGAAAAAATGAACGCCGATCAGAGTTCGACCGCATCCGTCTCCTACGTAAACGTCCCCTACTCCACCATTTCCGACAGCTCCATCAAAGTAAGCGACGGCGATGTGTCTTCTTATGTGAGTAAACACAAAGACGAATTCAAACAGGTGGAAAGCCGCAGCATTTCCTATGTTGTTTTCAACGCCTCCCCCAGCCGCGCAGATTCACAGGCCATACACAACCAGCTGGAGCAGATGAAAAGCCAGTTCACCTCGGCTCCCGACATGGCGGCGTTTCTGGCCGGTAATGGTTCTGAAACAAATTATTTCGATGGATATGTGCTCAAATCGAAAATGCAGGTGCCTAATGCCGATACGCTGCGTACCCTGCCCGACGGAGCAGTGTTCGGTCCTTACCTCGACGGTTCAAACTACGTGCTCGCAAAAATGATGGGTAAAAGAGAAATGCCCGACAGCGTAAAATGCCGTCACATCCTCATCAGCACACAGGCAGGCCTGCCCGACAGTGTTGCCAAAGCAAGGGTTGACAGTATTGCCGCTGCGATAAAAGGCGGAGCAGATTTCGCAAAGCTGGCCCTGCAGTACAGTGACGATCCGGGAAGTAAGGAAAAAGGCGGCGAGTATGATTTCAGCTCGCAGCAGTTCGGCTCCCTGGCCAAAGAATTTTCCGAAGCCATCTTCTACGGTTCTAACGGCGACAAGAAAGTGATCAAAACCAGTTTCGGTTATCATTATATAGAAGTACTCAACCAGAAGAATTTCGAGCAGGCTTACAAACTGGCCTATTTTTCGAAAGCCATCAATTCAAGCTCCGAAACGCAGAATTCTGCGTCAGGCGCAGCCAACCAGTTCTCCGGCGAAAGCCGCAACGCAAAAGCGTTCGAAGACAACATACTGAAAATGAAGTACGCCAGGCTGCCGGCCAACGACATCAAACCGATCGACAACATGATCGCCGGTGTGGGAAGCAACCGCCAGCTTGTACAATGGATCTACAGCGCCGAACTGGGTGATGTTTCGGAACCTTACGACATGGGCGACAAATACATAGTTGCGCTTGTAACCGAGATCAACGAAGAAGGAACCATGAGTGCGGCGAAAGCAAGGCCTCAGGTCGAGTTTATCATCCGCAATGAAATGAAGGCCGACCAGCTGAAGAAAAAGATCAGCGGCACCCCTACCCTTGAAACAGCTGCCAAAACCTTCAACACCACTGTGATGCGGGCCGACAGCATCTCGTTCGCTTCACCGGTGATACCCAATGTAGGCCAGGAACCTAAAGTGGTGGGTGCCGCATTCGATAAACAGGTAAAGGGAAAAGTATCTCCTCCGATCGCAGGCAATGGCGGACTGTTCCTGATCAGAACAGAGTCTGTAAGCGCCAAACCAATTGAAAATGCCAGCATCGAACAGCAGCGCAACGGCATGCAGATGCAGATGAAATCCATGAGCGGCTACCGCTCGCTGGAAGCACTGAAAAAAGCAGCCGACGTAAAAGATGAACGCTCGAAACTGATGTAATCAAAATAGAAAAAAGCAGGCTCCGGGCCTGCTTTTTTTATGTCTTTTCCGGATAAAAAACCAAACAGGCGCTCATTTGTAATAAGTTTAAACAAAAGGCATGAGTGATATCATTGTGAACAAGGTGGCGGAAAGTTCGCTGATCGAACTGAACCTGGAAGATTATTATCCAAAAGCCGACGTGGCTGTTTTTGACCTGAAGAACTATCTTTTCATGGAACTGATCCTGAAAGAAAAAGATTTCAGGGAAGCCCTGAAAAAACTGGATGCTTCACAATACCAGGATAAATGGGTGGCGGTAACCTGCTCGGCCGATGCCATCATACCTATGTGGGCCTACATGCTGGTAGCCACCCACCTGCAGCCATATGCAAAAGACGTTATGTATGGCGATGAACAGTTTGTGCACAGGATGGTGTTCTCAAAAAATCTGGGTGAAATTCCGGTTGAAGATTACCGTGACAAAAGAGTAGTGGTAAAAGGATGCGGCGACCTGCCGGTTGGCGAGTTTGCCTATCTTGAAATTGCGAAGCTGTTAAGGCCGGTCGCAAAAAGTATTATGTATGGTGAGCCCTGCAGCACGGTGCCCATCTTCAAAAAGTCCGCTCTCCTCAATCATTAAAATCTCCTGCAAAGAATTTTACTGATCCCGAAGTTGGTTTTGCCAGGAAAGAATATGCAGCGCAAAACATCATAATTCAATAAAATATGCGTTATTTTTAATCCTGCCTTTTACCGGGCAAAATTGTTTGCCTGCGAGGTTCATAACAAATGGCAATCCCTACAAATAATAAACTAACGATTCACAAATATGCTGGAGATCCGTAAAGCCACCATTGAAGACCTGGACGACCTGGCGGTTATGTTCGATTTGTATCGCGTTTTTTACAACCACCCTTCCGATGTTGAAGCCTGTAAACAATTTCTGCAGGAAAGGATGGATAACAACCAGTCGGTCATCTACATCGCTTTTTTTGAGGGTAAGGCGGCCGGGTTCACGCAGCTCTATCCTATCTTTTCATCTGCCGGTTTAAAACGTACCTGGCTGCTCAACGATATCTATGTAAACGAAGAGCACCGGAAGCTGCATGTTGCCTCGCGTCTGCTGGATGCGGCTATGCAGCTCGGCAAGGAAACCGACTCGGCCTGGCTCCTGTTACAGACCTCCATAGAGAATTACGCAGCCCATATCGTATATCAGAAAAAAGGCTGGGAAAGACTGGATGATATTTTCTACCAGTTCAATATCCAGAACTAACCGGTAGGCGGCCCTTTAGAACCATCCCTTTCTTTTAAATCCCCACAGCATCCACAGGGGGATCAGCAGCATCGCAGCAACAGCAATAAAAAATCCAAACCGGTTGTGAATGGCAGGAATGCGGTCGAAGTTCATTCCGAAGATACCGCCTATGACGGTGGCCGGCGCCATCAGGCAGGTCACGACCGCCATCACTTTCATTACTTCATTCATACGCAGGTTCACATTGTTGAGATACAGGTCCTGCATGCTCATCATCATATCGCGGTAGTTCTCCACCATGTCGGAGGCCTGTACGATGTGGTCGTATACGTCTTTGAAGTATTTGGTGGTGCGGTCTTCCAGCAGGTCGCTTTCGCTGCGCATAAAGCCGTTGATCAGTTCGCGGATGGGCGTGATATTTCTTTTAAGGATTTGCAATTCCTTTTTCATAAACGTGATGTTCACCAGCGACCGTTTGGAACGTGAGTTCACTACTTCCTCTTCCAGGTCCTCGATCTTTTCCCCCAGTCTTTCCAGCACGAGAAAGTAGTTATCCACGATCATATCGAGCATGGTATAACACAGGTAATCAGCTCCCCTTTGCCGCAGCTTCGTATTGGCCGTATTGAGTTTTTCGCGCAGCGGATCAAATACATCGCGAACGGCATCTTCCTGAAAAGAAATCACATAACCTTTACCCAGGATGATGCTGATCTGTTCCTGCTCTACCTCCAAAGTTTTTTCATTGAAATACAGCATGTTCAGCAGGCAGAAAAGAATATCATCCACCTCATCCATCTTCGGGCGCTGGTTGATGCTTACTATGTCTTCCGCGATCAGGTTATGGATGTCGAACATGTTACACACCATTTCCACATCGGCTTTCCTCAACCCGTCGATGTTGATCCAGCTTACCCGGTTGTTTTCCTTATATTTTATACAATCCCTTACTTCAGACAGCTCACGCTTGTCGAGCGAGTCGCTGTTGTAATCGTATACAAAAACCTTTACTTCTTTTGCTTCTTCCCTTACCGGTTCAACGGTCGGATTCGCGTGAATGACTGGCTTCTGACGCTTTGCCCCTAAAAGATTGTTGAGGCCGATATACTGCAGATAACTGTTGGCGGGCATATGAACGTTTTGAATGGGCTGGGTTGCTTATGTTAAAAGTCTGCGATAAAGATGCCAAAAGAAAGACAGCGCCTGACCCCGTACGGCGAAAGGTGCAGGCCGCCACAACGGCCTGTCAGTCAGGATTGTAATTATACGGAACAAGATCAGCTATTTTCTCCCAGCTCCAGTAGCCGGTGTTAACGATATCCGACTGGTCGTAGAAATAACCATTCTCCTCGATCACAAAAGCATCGCTGATGTCGAGAACGGTTATTTGCGCGGTGGTGTTAACAGGAAGCTTGTATTGCGTCAGAAACTTGCGGGCAGGTTTTTCATTTTTATACAGGATCCTCATTCTTCCGGCCCAGTCGATCTCCACGTCATTGTTTTCGGCGGCAATATAATGCGCGCTGTCGTACGGGTTCTGTATGGGGCGGGTCGTCAACGCCTTCCTGGTGGTGTCGACCCATTCCAGTGAAAAGCCTTCTTCCTGCAGTGTACTGTCGTACCACGACCGCATGAAATGCAGTCTGGATCCGTTGTACGCGATCACCCGGGCGTTCTTCCAGAGCTGTTTCTGATCATTCGATCCTTCCATTTCCTGAAAGAACGGATAGCCGCTGTACGTGCTTACATCCGTTGAATAGTCATGTGAAAACGAATCGAGCTGGTAACGGATGGTATAGCCCAGGGCGTTGTTCACGATCACCAGGTCTTCTTTGGCCTTTACCTTGAGCCGGTTGCGTTTTTTGCTGTAAAAGAATTGGAGCACTTCCGGATTTTTGATCATACACTGGTCGGCGTTGAGCGTGGTACCGATGAAGTTATCCATAAAAAATTTGCCATATTTGGCCAGTCCGTCGGCCACTTCCATGCTTGCAGATACGGTGACCTCGGAAAGGGATTTATCCGTTGCCTTCAGTTCGGTGGTGAGGCTGCCCGAATTGGAAGCATTGATGTGAATGCTTTCTGTTTCGAAACCGGTGTAAGAGATGATAAGGTCGTAGCCACCTTTGGGAAGCCGGATCGAAAAAGCCCCTTCCGCATTGGTGATGGTACCGAAAGTGGTGTTCTGGCAAAACACGGAGGCACCGGTGAGCGGCTGTTTTGAAGCGGCATCCAGCACTTTGCCGCTGGCGGTAAAAAATTCCTGCGCAACCAGGATCTGTACGGAAAAGCACGTAACCAGGATAAACAGAAGCGCTTTCATGAAAAAGGTTTTTGACAAGCCTGACACAAATTAATGATTCCTGACAGAAAGATGCGCCAGATAATCGGCACACGCTCTTTTTATGGTGGTATCGAGGGAAGTAAACCGGAAGTCCGGCAGCGAACGGAGGATCTTTCCGTTGTCAAAAAAAGTTTTTGTCTGGGCGATGCGTGCCGTTTCTTTCGACAAAAGGCTGCGCTTGCCTGTAAACATCGATTTGACCTTTTCAAGCCGCCAGGCGATCCCTGCCTTAAAAGGCGTGACCAGTTGCGACGGCCGCTTTTTGTGAAAGCCGTCGGCAATGCTGTTGAAGAGTTGCTGATAGGGCCAGTTGTCGCCGTTTACAATAAAACGTTCCGAACTCATCTTGCTTTCCATCAGCTGAACGGTAGCGCGGGCCACATCTTCCACCGAAACAAACCCGTTGATGCCGGTGGTATAATAGGGAAATTCTTCATATACATTCTTGAAAATGGCGCAGGAAGAGGTGTTCCAGTCACCATAACCCATGATGGTGCTGGGGTTTACAATCACGGTGTTCAGCCCTTCGCCGGTTGCCCGCCACACTTCCATTTCGCCTTTGAATTTACTGATGGAGTAATCGGAATTGGCAAACTTCTCCTCCCAGGGCCGGGTTTCGTTGAGGTGCTCGCCATGCTGCGTGCGGCCGATGGAAGCAACGGAACTGATGTGCACAAACCGGCTGACATTCAGTTCCAGCGCCATGTTCACGGTATTGGCGGTGCCATCTACATTGATCTGGTACATCTCCTTTTTGTCGACCGGACTGTAAGATACTTTGGCTGCAGAGTGTATCACGGTGTCGGCGCCCTCCATAGCTTCCGCCAGGCTTACCACATCGAGTATGTCGGCTTCAAACCATTCGATCTTTTCAAAAACGGAAGCAGGAATAAAAAAAGGTGTCTGGCTGCTGTTCCTGCGGATGGCTCTTACCGGGTATCCTTTTTCCACCAGTTCCCTGATGATGTATGCACCTAAAAAACCAGTCCCGCCGGTAACAAGTACCATAGATTTTTATTTATTGTCTGAAGGTGAATGCACCCTTTTCGGTATATGTAAAAACCCGTGAGATAAAAATGTTTGAAATGCCTTTTGCCAGGTTATTATAAGACTGCGGAACTGCCGCACGGTCGTCGTTTGTAAGTTCTTTGAGGAACAGATCAGCCGAAGAAACATTTACGAGCCTGTCGGGAAGGGAAACCGGATTTTCGTTCGTGCAGCTTTTGTTTACCGACTGAAAACACTGCGAGGTGATGCCCATCATGGCAATCTGCGCCTGGGTTTTGGTCTTCAGAAAATCAAACGGATTGAGCTTGTGGTACAGGTTCACATTCCAGACCAGCATCTTCAGGGAAGCGGGATTGGGCTGTACGTTAATACCTCCTACCAGGTACATGTTCAGCAAGCTGAGGTTTCCTGTAAAGTTTCCCACTTTAACAACCGTACCTGAATCAGCATCCGTGGGTGCATACATGGCGCCGTCTACCGTCAGGTTCCCGTTTCCGGTCAGGTTCAGTGGCAAAAAATCTTTCCTGTAACTTCCCTCCCACCAGCAATCGCGGGCAACCATGGTGGCATTGTTCTCGAGGTGTACGCCCGCACTCTGTCCGCCGAAGCAGTACAGCTTACTGGTACCGGTGCCTGTCTTTACTTTATCACCGCCGATGATGGTATTGCCTTTGGAGAAGAACGAGTTGTCTTTTTCGAAATAGGTGTAGTTGAGCCGGTCAATAAAAATGGAGTTGGAAGAGGAAGAATTAATCTGTTCTATAAAGACCTGAGAGGAAGGCTGGTCTATGCCGGTGAACAGAAAGGCATTGCTGTTGTCTCCCGAGCCATCCTGCGCCACCTGAATGTCCCTGACGGTAATATAGGAAGGTCCTTTCACGATGAAATAGTAAAAGTCGGGACCGTACCGAACCCTGGTCCGGAAATTACTGGCGGTGGTACCGTCACCCACCAGCTGAATGTCGCTCCCTGCGGGGATCACAACCGGTGTTTCAATGTAAAAATCAGACATGGGAAAATGCACCACAGGCCGCTGGTCTTTCAGGGCGGAGGCCTGATCAATGATCGCCTGTATCGCTTTTCCGGTTGCATTGGCCGGCACTTCGAACACGCGCCGTTTTACATATGGAATAAAGGGCTGAAGCGGCTTTGCCACCGGCGGAGCCACCCGGGCGGCAGTCAGCTTTTTGCTTTCGAGATTGTGGAAGGCAGTATGAAAACCCTGCGGCACGCTGATGGGATTGTCTTTTTCGTAGGTGTTTGCAATAGACAATACATCATAATTACCATTGCACCAGCCGGTATAATCAACCGTGTTTTGAGTGGGGTTAGCCGGATTGGAAAAATAATTGTCCAGCAGTGTGATCTTTCCCTGATGGTGATACTGAATGGGAACGGCTTTCGAGTTCTTTACCACATTGGACTGAAAAATTCTTTTAAAAGCATTGCAGCTGGCGCCTTCATCCAGGGAAAAAACTGCTGCGTTTTCTGAGTAACAGTTGCGGACCGATGAATACATGATATTGGTATTCTTAAAATCCGCGGTAACTGAATTATAAAAATTGGATTTATAGATGTGATAGTTTCCAAATGTACATTCTACCCCGACATTACACTGTTTGAACTCACAGTCCCATATCCAGTAGTCGAGCGCGTTGAAACCTTTTATGAGGATGCCGGCTCCTGTTGCCGCAGTAAATTTACAGCGCCGGATGGTGAACTCTGAATCCATATTGCCGGTGCCATCGCTGCTGAAAGTGCCGCAAGACAGGCCATACAACGGATTTCCGGTGAAGATCATATCACTCAGTTCCATGAAGGTGGGGGCGAAATAAGGAGCAGTATAATCTTTGAAATGCAGTCCGATGGCTACCACATTCTTTTTGCTGGCGGCGTCCCAGGTAAGGCGGCTTATTTTTACCTGTGCCGATCTGTTGCAAAAAAACATGGTATCGTTGTCGCCTCCCGTCCATTTGATGATGGTTCTGGCAGGATCCTCCCCGATAAAAGAAACGCCGATCCTTCCCGCAAGGCGAAGGGTCTGGGAGATCCGGTAGGTGCCGGCAGGAAGATACACCACCACATATTTTGTGGGCCCGTTTACATTGAAAGGAGACTTCAACGTGCACGATAATGAATCGAGGGCCGTCTGCAGGGCTTTGGTATCATCCTTTATTCCATCGCCTGCTGCTTTGAAACGGATCTTTACATTGGCCCAGCTTGGAAACGGGCCATTAAATTCTTCCCGGTATTTGGTCTGGGAGAAGGCGATCAGGGCCATGCAGCACAGGAGCACAGAAAGCAGCATTGTTTTCATAGCAGACATGTTAGGAGAACCACCGGTCATATGACAGCCGTGAACTGTTTCAAAAACCGCAGGTCGTTTTCGCTGAATAGGCGCAGGTCGTTCATCTGGTATTTCAGCATGGCCGAGCGTTCGATGCCCAGGCCGAAAGCATATCCGGTGTAACGGGTGCTGTCGATGCCGCAGTTATCGAGCAGTTTCGGGTGAACCATGCCGCAACCCAGGATCTCGACCCAGCCGGTATGTTTGCATACGCTGCAGCCGCTGCCCCCGCAGATGAAGCAGCTGATGTCCATTTCGGCGCTGGGTTCGGTGAAAGGGAAATAAGAAGGGCGGAAACGGGGTTTCACATCTTCGCCATACATTTCACGGGCAAAGAAGTAGAGTGTTTGCTTTAGGTCGGCAAAGGAAACATGTTCGTCGATGTAGAGCCCTTCCACCTGGTGAAAAAAGCAGTGGGCCCGGGCGCTGATGGTTTCATTGCGGTACACCCGGCCCGGACAGATGATCCGGATGGGAAGCTTGCCTTTTTCCATTTCGCGCACCTGCACGCTGGAAGTATGCGTACGAAGCAGCCACTCGGGCTGCTGGTGAATATAGAAGGTATCCTGCATGTCGCGGGCAGGATGGTTTTCGAGCATGTTGAGTGCGGTGAAGTTGTGCCAGTCGTCTTCGATCTCGGGGCCTTCGGCAACGGCAAAACCAAGTCGCTGGAAGATGGAGATGATCCGGTTGCGGATGAGGCTGATGGGATGACGGGTGCCGGCGGGTAGGGGATCGCCGGGAAGCGTGAGATCCATCTCGCCGGCAGCAGCACCCTGGCCGTTTGCTGTAACGCTGTTCTTGAGGTCTTCGTACCTTTTTTCTGTCAGCTGCTTGAACTCGTTGAGCAGCTGGCCAAATTCCTTTCTGCGTTCGCCAGGCACCTGTTTCATCTCCCCCATCACATTCTTTACGAGTCCTTTTGAACCCAGGTATTTTATCCGGAACGCTTCCACGGCGTCTGCATCAGCGGCTGTGAAAGCCGTGATCTCAGCTTCGTATTCCCTGATTTTCTGCAATAGCTCTTCCATCAGGCGAAGATAAGGAAAAGCAGCGCAGTACCCCTCCTAAGCCGTTTGCGGCATGGTGCACCACTCATTACCTTTATTGTGAATTTCATCGATACTTTTTAAGTACGTTTGCTGCAAATAGCCTCCGGATGTCTGATTTTTCGCACCTGCTCGACTTTTTGGATCCTGTGAACCTGTCGATGATCTCAAACGATGAAATGTACAAGGAAGGCCAGATCGGAAAGATCATTGACGTGTATGAAGAGCAGCTTCCTGCCATTGAGGAGGCCAACATTATAGTGGTAGGCTGCAATGAAGAAAGGGGCAGCGGCGTGATCAAAAAAGGAAGCAACGCACCCGATGCCATACGCAGACAGTTCTACCAGTTGTTCTACTGGCACACCGACATCAGGCTGGCCGATGTAGGCAACGTGAAAAAGGGCGCCGGCCTCGGCGATACATATGCCGCCCTGAAAACAGTGATCAAAGAACTTGTGAATGCCGGAAAAACCGTCGTCATACTGGGCGGTTCGCACGATCTTACGCTGGCGCAGTATTATGCGTATGCAGATAACAAGCAGATCATTGAAGCGGTTTGCGTCGACGCCCGGGTCAATATCAGTCTCGAAGTGCCCGACCCGAGCGAGAACTTCCTGATGGAAATGCTCACCGGAGAACCCAACTACACGCACAGTTACAATCACATCGGTTTCCAGAGCTACCTCGTGCATCCGTATGTGCTGGAAACAATGGACAAGCTCCGCTTCGATTGCTACCGGGTAGGACAGGTAAAAGAAGACATTGAAGAGATGGAGCCTGTGATCCGCAACTGTCACCTGTTCAGCTTCGACATCTCCGCCCTGGCGCATGCGTTTGCCCCGGCTTCCAACATCTCCCCCAACGGCTTCGATGGCGAACAGGCCTGTGTGCTGATGCGCTATGCCGGACTGAGTCCCAACATCAATACCATCGGTGTGTATGGATATGCAGCGGACAAGGACCGGGATGACCTTACTTCCAAGCAGATCAGTCATATGCTGTGGTATGCCATCGAAGGGCGCAGCCGCGGCCTGCAGGAAGCAAGGCTCGAAGAACGGGAATCTTTCAATGAATACTATACCACTTTCGCGGAAGTGAACACCGTGTTTCTTCAAAGCAAAAAAACCGGCCGCTGGTGGATGCAGCTGCCCGACAAGAACTTCATTGCCTGCTCTTACAAAGACTACCTGCTGGCCAGCAGCAACGAATACCCCGAGCGCTGGCTCCGCGCGCAGGAAAGGAGTTAGTCATAAAAACAAGGCGTGCCACGGTTCCGAACCGTGGCACGCCTGAATCCTTTTTTCTTACCAGATATGTATCCGCTCCCCTTTCGGTACAAACATCTTGTCGCCTTCTTTGATGTTGAAGGCATCGTACCAGGCGTCGATGTTTGCGATAGGACCGTTTGCGCGGGCCATGCCGGGTGAATGCGGGTCGATCAGGATCAGCTGGGCCTGCTGTTCGGGCAGGGTGTTGCTTCTCCATACCTGCGCCCAGTTCAGGAAGAAACGCTGCGTCGGGGTAAATCCGTCGATCTTCTTGTTCTCTTTGAATTCATTGGTTTTCATGAACGCTTCATACGCGATGTTCAGTCCGCCGAGGTCGGCCAGGTTTTCACCGAGGGTAAGGCGGCCGTTCACATGCAGGCTGTCGAGCACGGTGAAATCATTGTATTGCGCTACAACTTTATCTGCGCGGCTCTTGAATTTATCGGCATCGTCCTTGGTCCACCAGTCGCTCAGGTTGCCGTTGCCGGCGTACTGCCTTCCCTGGTCGTCGAAACCATGTGTCATTTCGTGACCGATCACCGCTCCGATGCCGCCATAGTTCACCGCATCGTCGGCATCGAAATCGAAGAAAGGAAACTGCAGGATGGCAGCGGGGAATACGATCTCATTTCCCACCGGACTGTAATAGGCGTTGATGGTAGGAGGCGTCATCCCCCACAGGCTTTTATCGACCGGTTTGCCGATGTGGCCGATCATTTCCTGGTAGTCGAACTTGCGGGTCTGCTGTATATTACCGAGAAAATTATCTTTCGAGATTGCTACGGTGGCGTAGTCTTTCCACTTGTCGGGATAGGCGATCTTTTTAGTGAACGCGTTCAGCTTCTCGAGGCCGCGCTGCTTGGTTTCCTCGCTCATCCAGTCGAGCTTTTTGATGCGGTCGGCAAAGGTCTGCTGCAGGTTGTTAACAAGTTCCTGCATCCGCTGTTTGGCTTCCGGCTTGAAAAATTTTTCCACGTACAGTTGTCCGAGCAGGTCGCCCAGGGAACCGTCGATGAGGCGGCTGATCCTTTCTGGCCGCGGGGTCATTTCTTTCTGGCCCGATAAGACCTGGCTGAAAGCAAAGTTTTCTTTTACAAATGCATTGCTCATGTAGGGCGCAGCATTGGAAACCACATGCCATTGCAGGTACGTCTTCCAGTCGTCGAGCGGGATGGCGGTCAGCAGCATGTCGACCGATTTCAGGTAGGCTGGGTTGGTTACGATCACGCTGTCGAGGCCTTTGATCATGAGCTTGTCGGCATAACTTTTCCAGTCTACGGAAGGCGTGGTGGCGGAGAGTTCTTTCCAGGAGAATTTGTTGTACGTTTTGTACTGATCGCGCAGTTCCACACGGCTCATCTGTGCCTTTGCCATGGCAGTTTCAATGCGCATCACGGCATCTGCACCTTTCGAAGCGTCTGCACCGTTTTTTCCGATCAGGGAAAAGATGTTGGTGATGTACGACTGGTAAGCTTTGCGGATGGCGAGACTGCGGGAATCGTTCTTCAGGTAATAGTCACGGTCGGGCAGTGAGGTTCCTCCCTGTCCGATCTGTGCAATGTATTTGGTAGCCTCTTTTCTGTCCTGCCCGATGCCGATGGCCAGCAAAGGGGTCGCTGCGCCGTTTACACGGAGGTAGGCCACTTCATCGAGCATGTCTGACAGGTTCTTCAGGTTGCTGATCTTGTCGAGATCGGCTTTGATGGGCTGATAGCCTTTTGCTTCAATGGCGGCGCTGTCGATACCGCTGGCGTAAAAGTCGCCGACCTTCTGCATTTTGGGATTTTTGGCTGCCGTGGAGGCGGCATCCTGCAGCAGGGTCTGCATGCGTTTGGCGCTTTCCAGGGCCAGCTGGTTAAAACTGCCCCAGCGGGTCTGCGAGCTGGGCACCGGATTGTTCTTTATCCAGGTGCCGTTTGCATACAGGTAAAAATTATCTCCCGGTTTTACCGACTGATCCATATTCGCAGGATCAATGAATTTTTTCTTTTTGATCTTGTCTTTCGGTGGCGCGAAACTGCAAACCGATACCGCAGCCAGGGCGAACAACAGGCTCTTTCCTATATTCCTCATACCTTATAAAATTTTGAACAGCAAAATTAGGATAGCCGCGTAACTTCCGGACAGCCTTCTTTTCCGGAAAGTGCAAACAGGCAGGGCGACTGCGGGAAAGGCAATTTGTTTTAACAAAGCTTTGTGGGCTCGCGGCTTTGGTATAGGTTTGAAATTCATTCCTTGCATAATATGATCAGACTATTTCCGGTTCTGGCAGTTGCGGTGATCATGGCATCGACAGGTTGTTCCACTTCCCGTTCTGCCGCCACTCCCGCCGGGGATGCAGCGCCTGCAAGATCGGCTGCCCCCGCGAAAGCAGCGGCTCCTCCCGGCATTTTCAGCGAGCCCCCTTTTGCATCGGCACATGTTGGTGTCAGCGTCTATGATGTCGCCGCTGAGAAGTACCTGTATGATTATCAGTCAGACAAGTATTTCGTACCTGCTTCCAACACAAAACTGTTCACCCTGTATGCGGGGTTAAAGTACCTGAAAGATTCGCTGCCGGGCATCTATTACCAGGAAACACCCGATTCGCTGTTTATTTTTCCGGCGGGCGATCCCACTTTCCTGCATCCGGAATTTAAAAAACAGCCGGTGGTGGAGAAGCTGCAGAAAGTGAAAAAGCCGGTGGTGCTGGTAAACAGCGCCTGGAACGATGAAGCCTTTGGCGCCGGCTGGACCTGGGATGATTACAACGACAGCTATGCCGCAGAGCGAAGCCCGCTCCCCGTGTATGGCAATACCGTGAGGTGGATACAGGTGGCCCAGAAGAACACCCAGCCCGAGCTGCAGGACAGTCTGCAGACATTCGTGTATTCCAATCCGGAGGTAGACTGGAAAGTGAGGTTTTTGGAAGATACGGCCAACAAGACCTTTACCGTGCACCGCCGGAAAGAGGAGAACTATTTCGAAGTGAAGCAGGGCCGGGAAACGTTCAAAGACCAGTTTGTGCCGTTCATTACAAACGGTGTTGCATCCGCCATCGAGCTGCTGAAAGATACGGTGGGAAAAGAGATCACCGTTCGGGCGGAGATGCGGCCGGGGAATTTGACGGTGATCCGTTCGCAGCCGGTAGATTCCCTGTTCAGGCCCATGATGTACCGCAGCGACAATTTCTTTGCGGAACAGACGCTGCTGATGGCTTCCAACGAAAAGCTGCAGCTGATGCAGGATGCTGCTATGATAGACACCCTGCTGTCAACGGATCTGAAGGACGCGCCGCAAAAACCGCACTGGGTGGATGGAAGCGGCCTGAGCCGCTACAACCTGTTCACGCCGCAGGATTTTGTGTGGATACTCAAAAAGTTGAAAGATGAATTCGGGCTCGACAGAATGAAAAGGATCCTGCCCGGCAGCGACCAGGGTACCCTGGCAAATTATTACAATGACCTCAAAGGAAATTTCTTCGCCAAAACAGGCACGCTCTACGGCGATGTCGCCCTCAGCGGCTACATGACCACCCGCAGCAACAAACAGCTGATCTTCTCGGTGCTCGTCAACAACCACCAGAGCAGCGGCACCTCCATCCGCCGCGGCGTGGAAAAATTTTTATTGGACGTCTGGAGAAATAATTAGAACGTAGAGACGACAGGCATGGCGTCTCTTCTGTACAGGTCGAGCAATTTCAAACACGCGATGCATCACGTCTCTACAGGATTGCGTCTGTATGTTACGGTTACAAACCATACCTGTTTGTAACGATGAAGTACCCTCCACTCGCACCTCTAAACCCCTTGTCACCTTTGCGCAGGTGCAGTTGCATGCCTGCAACCACGTGCTGCAGCGCGCCTGTACGCGTGAAGATCCCCAGAGGTTGAACGGGAAAGGTATTATGCCAGGAGATTTGCATACCTTCCTACAGAGGAACAATGTTGATTTCTCTGATCTTCTCTTACCCTATCTCCCGAACATCTTCTCCAATGCATCCTTTCTGAACTCGAGGAATGTCGGCTGGCCTGTGACGGTCGTGTTGGGCGTGCTGCACTGGAACAGTTCCTCCACGATCAGCCGCATCTCGCGCTGCGTGAGGCGTTTGCCCGGTTTTACTGCGTGCTGGTGGGCGATGGAACGGATCAGCTTTTCCCGTTTGGAAAATTTGAGGTCGCTGCTGAAATGCTTGTATTGTTCCAGCATGGATTCGATGACCTGTTTTTCATCGCCCTGGTCCACATCGGCCGGGGTGCCGTGGATCACAAAATCATTGCTGCCAAAGGGTTCCACGATGTAGCCGAGCAGCTGCAGGTCGGCCACGAGCTCGCTGAGCAATACAGCGTCCTGCGCCGATAGTTTGAGGGTAACGGGAAACAGGTTTTTCTGGATGGCCACGCCGTGCGACTGCACCGCCGAACCATACCGCTCGTACAGGATCCGCTCGTGTGCAGCCTGCTGGTGGATGAGCAGGTAGCCCGATGAAGCTGGCGCGATGATATAGGTGTTGAGCAGCTGGATGGGTTCAGCCGCCTCTTCCACATGAAGGGGCTGCGCCTGGATGTGTGCCGACAAGAGGCTGCTGAAGCCCGGGTCGGGCGCAGGCAGAGGCTCGGCGGGTTTTGAGCCGTTTGCTGCGGGTGCCTGAACCGGTTCATAAAAATCTTTCCAGTGTTTGAGCTCGCTTTTATCGGTGTTGATGAAATGGGCTTGGTTCTTCTGGGTGAACGTGCTGAACAAAGCAGAAGACGAAGCGGCCGATTGCTCTTTTTCCGTGAACGGTTTGCTGACCGCCTCGAGCTGCTGGATGCTTGCATCGAGTTCAAAATCAAGTGTGGGCGTAATGCTGTACTGGGCCAGTGCATGTTTTACGGCAGCCTGCACAAAGGCATACACGATCTTCTCGTCTTCAAACTTGATCTCCTGTTTTGTAGGATGCACGTTCACATCCACCTGCGTGGGGTCGAGATCGATGAACAGCACATAGAGCGGAAAGCTGTCGGCCGGGATCATCTGCTGGTAGGCGCTCATTACCGCATGGTTGAGATAGGCGCTTTTGATGAAGCGGTTGTTGACAAAGAAATACTGGTCGCCGCGGGTCTTTTTGGCGGTGTCGGGCTTGCCGACAAACCCGTGGATGTTGAGGTAATCGGTGTTCTCGTGCACGGTCACCAGCTTGCTGGCGTACTGGTTTCCCAGCAACTGGATCACCCGCTGTTTGAGCGTGCCTTTTTCAAGGTGGAAAACTTCCTGGTTGTTGGCGGAGAAAGAAAAAAAGACCTGTGGAAAAGAGAGGGCCACCCGCAGAAACTCATCGATGATATGCCGGGTTTCGGCCGCATTGCTTTTGAGAAAATTGCGCCGGGCGGGAACGCTGAAAAACAGGTTCCTCATGGAAATGCAGGTGCCGAGGGAGGTGGCTACCGGCTCCTGGCGTATAACCGAACTGTTCTCGATTTCGATGAAGGTACCGGCCTCATCTTCCGCGCGTTTTGTTTTGAGTTCTACCTGGGCGACCGCGGCAATGGATGCCAGCGCTTCGCCCCTGAAACCCATGGTACGGATATGAAAAAGGTCGTCGACCTTGCTGATCTTGGAGGTGGCGTGCCGCTCAAAGCACATGCGGGCATCCGTTTCGCTCATGCCGCTTCCGTTGTCTGTAACCTGTATGAGGGCTTTTCCCGCGTCGTGAATGACAAGCCGGATCTCTGTTGCGCCGGCATCAACGGCATTTTCCAACAATTCCTTTACGGCACTGGCCGGGCGCTGGATCACCTCTCCTGCCGCGATCTGGTTGGCAATGTTGTCTGGAAGTAAATTAATGATATCGGGCAAAATGATGGGCTTTAACGCAAATTTAAAGTTTCTGCGGAAGCTGGTTTGCACATTTAACTTCCCGCTAAAAAATAAAATGACCCTGCTTTTCGTTTATTACGCGTCCAGATTAAAAACCCCAAAATCCTTACCTATGAAGCGGTTGATCAATGCGGCCACAGGCATACTTATGTGTATAAGCCCCCTGTTATACTCCTGTGAAAAGGATCCACTTATTCCTGCACACGCTGAAAATACAAGCACCACAGTTTCCACCGAATATTACATCAAACAGGGCAATCATTACTGCGAGCAAAACCAGGCGGAACTGATGTTCGACACAACCATAAACGCCACGGTCGTATTCGACAGTTCAGCGATCTATACTTCCCTAACGATTGAGAACCAGGGAGACGTGAACAAGCTGATCGGCTTTTCCGATGGCGGTACCAATCACCAGGAAAACAGCGCCCGCCTGGGCTGGTCATGGAACGGGCAGAAGGTTGTGCTGTATGCCTATGCCTATGTGAACAAGGTACGGATCATTAAAACCATTGCTTTGGCAGATATAAACCAGGAAGTTACCTGTGCGGTACAAGCAAAGACCGACTACTATTCTTTTACGGTGAACGGGGTCACCGATACGGTGCAGCGTTACTCGGCTGGCTATACGGGATTGAGATACAAGCTGTTCCCTTATTTCGGCGGCGATGAAGCGGCACCGCATGATGTACGGATAAAGATCACGGAGCGCATAACAACTAAAGAATCGGTAAAATAAGGAACTGAATATCAAAGCCAGGCGCCGGCAAGATCGACCTCGATCCTGCAGTCATCAAATAAAAATTCTACCAGGGGGGAATCTATTGTCAACAGGCAATATTTTCCCTCTTTCAGTTCCCAGACCTCTACCTTTTTGAATGTTTGATCTACGATCACATAATATTTCACTCCCTGCTGTTCGTACAATTCAAATTTTTCATGTCGGTCTTTGAAGGCCGTGGACGGAGACAGGATCTCTAACGTTAAATCTGGTGTAAAATCAAGGAACTGTTTATCAATAGGTTTGCAGGCTATGAGCAAGTCGGGTTGAACAACTGTATCATGGCTGATCCTCCAGTCAACAGGTAAGTATACACTGCACTCCTTGCCACTGCGCTTTAAAGACGCTTTAAAAATTGAATACAGATTTCCATTCATGATTTGGTGTCGGAGAGCAGAGGCAGGGCTCATTGCATAAGGCATTCCTTCAATCAGTTCCCAACGCCCTTCCCAGGTCACATAATCGTCGTAGGTAAACTGCGGCCGGTATTTTCCTGCAATTGACATAGCCCAATTTATGACAAATCGCCGGCATCCTTTTCTCTCCGATTCTTCTTACTTTGTGCTGATTATCCAGCCCGATCTACCATGATGAAAAAAATCCTGCTTTTTGCGTGTGTGCTCCTGTCTTCCTACTCGTTTGCCCAGACCGGCCGCTCTCAACAGCAGTGGGTCGACAGCGTGTTCAATTCCCTTACCGACGACCAGCGCATCGCCCAGCTGATGGTGGTCCGCCTCTCGGCCAGGACCGGCACCGGGGTGGAATGGTACGATCAGCAGGTGGCCGACAATATCCGGAAATACAATATCGGTTCCATCTGCCTTTTTCAGGGCAACCCGGTGAAACAGGCAGAAGTCATTAACAGCCTGCAGAAGATCGCCAAAACACCGCTGATGGTTTGTGTGGACGGAGAATGGGGACTGGGCATGCGTTTCGACAGTGTGGGCAGTTTTCCTTTTCAGCTTACCATGGGCGCCATGCAGGATGCCGACCTGGTAAACAAAGTTGGCAAAGCCATCGGAGAACAATGCAAGCGCATAGGCATTCACGTGAACTACGCTCCCGTGGTGGATATCAACAACAATCCCGACAACCCGGTCATCAACTTCCGTTCTTTCGGGGAAGACAAATACAAGGTGGGCTGGTACGGCGTGGAGATCATGAAAGGCATGCAGGATCAGGGCGTGATGGCCTGTGCAAAACACTTTCCCGGTCATGGCGACGTAGCCGTAGATTCTCACCTCGACCTGCCGGTGATCAACAAAGGCCGGCCGGCACTGGATTCACTGGAGCTGTACCCTTTCCGCGAAGTGTTCAAAGCGGGCATCGGCAGCGTGATGATCGCGCATCTGTATATTCCGGCGATCGATACCACCGCCAACCGCGCCACTTCGCTCTCCTATAAAAATGTGACCAAGCTGATGAAGGAGGAACTGGGTTACCAGGGCCTCACGTTCACCGACGCACTGGAAATGCAAGGCGTCAAAAAATTCTTCCCCGGAGGAAGCGCTTCGGTTGAATCGCTGATCGCCGGCAACGACATGCTGTGCCTGCCGGGTAATGTAGACAGCAGCATCCTGAAAATCAAGGATGCGATCCGGGATGGAAAGCTGAGCTGGAACGATGTGTACCTGAAAGTAAAAAGAGTGCTGCAGGCAAAATACAAATGGGTGCTGCCCAACGTACAGCCCATCAATACCGCTAACATCACCAATGACCTCAACAAGTCGGTTCCCGATCTGCGTAAACTGGTGGCGGAAAAAGCCATTACCCTGCTTCGGAACGACGACCCGCTGGTGTTTCCGCTGCCTCCCATCCAGAACAACAAGATCGCGTATGTTGGCATCGGCATCAGCAGCGACAATGCTTTCGCCCAGCGCATGCGCACCGACTACAACGCGGATGTGTATTATTTCGATTACAAAAGCGATGCATCGCGCATCCCGTCCACGATGGAGTTGCTGAAGAAAAAATATGATGCGGTGATCGTCGGCGTGCACAATTACACAAGATATCCGGCCAATAATTTCGGCATCTCTCCGGCAGCCGTCCAGCTGCTTCAACAGCTGCAGACCGACACCAAAAGCATCACCCTGTTTTTTGGAAATCCCTATGCTGTCAAGAACCTCTGCGGCGCCAAGAACATCATGGCCTGTTATGAAGATGATGCTATTTTCCAGAATGCAGCAGTCGACATCATCGAAGGGCTGCAGCCTCCTTCCGGCACCCTGCCTGTTACCGTATGCAAAGAATTCAGCTTCGGCAGCGGTCTTGTAGGAACCCGGTTCCTGCCCACCGTGCCGGCGGCAACCATCGGGTTCAACGAGGCTAAACTGAAGCAGATAGATTCCATTGCCACCAACGCCATCCAGCTGCGTGCTACCCCGGGTTGCGTGGTGCTCGTGGCCAAAGACGGCAAGATCGCTTACGAAAAATCGTTCGGCTATTACACCTACGACAGCCTCGAGTCGATGACCAATGAAAGCATTTTCGACATGGCTTCCGTCACGAAAATACTGGCTACCAACCTGGCCATTATGAAGCTGCACGATGAAGGCAAATTCGACTACAACAAAACACTCGGCGATTACCTCAGCTGGACAAAAGGCACCAACAAGGAAAGTATTTCGCTCAAAGACATCCTGCTGCACCAGGCCGGACTGAAATCGTTCATCCCCTTCTACAAAGAGACGATCGATTCGAGCCGGGGCGGGCTGTCGGATTACACCATTTACAACACCGCCCCCAACCACAGTCATTCGATACGGGTCGCCGACAACATGTACATGCGGAACGACTGGGTGGATACCATCTTCAAACGCATCCTGAAGAGTGAGGTGGGGCCAAGGAATCATTACATATACAGCGACAACGATTTCATTTTTCTGGGTAAGATCGTGGAAGCCATCAGCGGCACCACGCTGGATAAATATGTGCAGAGAGAATTTTACGACAAGCTGCATCTGGCAGCCACCGGCTTCAAGCCAAGGGAGCGTTTCCCCCTGAGCCGCATCGTGCCTACCGAACGCGAGATCGGCTTCCGGAGCCAGCAGCTGCGTGGCGATGTACATGATCCGGGCGCGGCCATGTTCGGCGGCGTGGCTGGCCATGCAGGGCTGTTCAGCACCGCCAACGACCTGGCCATGATCACCCAGATGCTGCTCAACGGCGGCACCTTCTACGGCCAGCGCTTCATCAACAAAGCCACCATCGACACGTTCAGCGCATACCAGACACCCATCAGCCGCCGGGGCTACGGCTTCGACAAACCAGAGAAAGACAACTTGATCAGAAAGGAGCCATATCCCTGCCTGTCTGCCTCCCCGCTCACCTACGGGCATACCGGCTATACCGGCACCTGTTTCTGGGTAGATCCCAAGTACCACCTCATCTTCATCTTCCTCTCCAATCGTGTAAACCCTTATGGCGGCGACAATTTGAAGTTGTCGACCCTGAACGTACGGGGAAAAATTCAGGAGACGATTTACCAGGCGCTGGGTTTGTAAAAGGGGCGGGTTCTGCTTTTTGAGGCCAGGCGTGCCTCGGTTAGTGAAACCCTGCGTGTTCGAAATCCTGCTGTACCTATCACCCGCACCTCCAATCCGCTTGTCATCTTTGCGTAGCGTGTGGTTGCAGGCATGCAACCACACGCTGCAGCGCGCCTGTACGTGCGAAGATCCCCGGAGATTGAGCTGGATGGCTATTATTCGGGAAGCCTTGAATACCGGCTTACATCCAACTCTCATTTGCTCCTCCGCTTAGATTCCCGCCCAGGCGCAGCAACAGGCGGCACAGGCAAGCGCGTGTTGGCACCTGGCGGGAATGACGAACGGGTTGGAGGTGCGACCGGATGGGATGTCAATGTTTCGAACATACGCCATCTACTTCCCGTCCAAAGGAATGTTGGCTTCAGCCCACCTCTCCCCGGCACAAAAAAATGCCTGGTGGAGCTCTTTCCACCAGGCATCACAGTTAAGTATAACCGAACATATTTATATCCCTTCAGTCGTCCAGTTACCATCCACCAGCCGCGAAATGTTCAGGGGATTGGCATTTTGCAGCGGCTCGGGCAGCAGGTGATCAGGGAAGCTCTGGAAAGCCACCGGTCGAACAAAGCGGTAGATGGCTGCCGTGCCTACTGAGGTCGATCTGCCATCAGTGGTAGCAGGGAACGGCCCGCCGTGCTGCATCGAATGACACACTTCCACGCCGGTCGGATAGCCGCCGTAGATAACACGGCCGGCTTTCTGCGTGATGATATCCACGACCGGTTTCATGTTTTTCTCATCTTCTGGTGTGGCATGGATGGTTGCAGTCAGCTGTCCTTCCAGCGATTGCAGGGCAGCAAGCAGCTCGGCGTCGTCTTTGCAGAGCACCAGCAGCGTGGCCGGCCCGAAGATCTCGTCCGAAAACTCTTTCTTGGCAATAAAGTCAGTCGCCTGGATCATATGCGCCACGGGTTGTGCCTGGTATTTGTCGGCAACCGATTCGGTGGAAGATTGCGCCAGTACCGAGATCTCGTCTGCTTCCTGAAATGTTTTCACGCTTTCGCCGTACGCTTTATAAATATTTTTGTTCAGCATCGTGGCGGGCGTCGTGGTACTCATCTCCTGCGCAAACTGCTCGCGGAACGCTTTGGCCGCTTCCGTTTCTTTCATCAGCACAAGGCCGGGGTTCGTACAGAACTGTCCGGCACCCAATACCACGGAGCCGGCCAGATCTTTGGCGATGGTTTCTTTTTTTGTGGCCAGCGCCCCTTCCATCAGCACCACCGGGTTGATCGCACTCATCTCGGCATACACAGGGATCGGGTCGGGACGGCTGACGGCTGCGTTGAACAGCTGCATGCCCACGAACCGGGAACCGGTGAAGCCTACCGCCTTGATCACCGGGTGTTTCACCAGCGTCATCACATCCTGGTGCGACAGATATACTGAAGAAAAGACGCCTTCAGGCATGCCGGTCGACTGTGCGGCTTTGATGATGGCGCCCGATATGAGTTCGTTTGTTCCTGGGTGTGAGGAATGTGCTTTAACGACCACCGGGCAGCCTGCAGCCAGCGCGGATGCCGTATCACCGCCCGCAGTGGAAAACGCCAGCGGGAAATTGCTTGCGCCAAAAACCGCTACCGGTCCGATGGGCACCAGCATCCGGCGGATATCCACTTTCGGAACCGGCTTCCTGTCGGGCTGCGCCAGATCGATCCGTGCATCCACCCACCAGCCATCACGCAGCAGCTTTGCAAACATCTGCAACTGTCCGCAGGTCCTTCCACGCTCGCCCGTAATGCGGGCCACAGGCAGGCCCGATTCTGCAGAGCATCTTTCTAAGAGTACGTCGCCCAGGTCCATGATCTCTTTTGCGATCGCATCCAGGAAGTCGGCCCGGCGTGCGTATGAAAGACCACTGTAAACCGGAAACGCTTTGCCTGCAAGCGACAGCGCATAATCCAGTTCTTCGCTCGCGGCCAGTTTGAAATCGCCGGGCAGGAAACTGTTTTGCGAGGGCGAAAAAGCCTGAAACGATTTATCGCTTTTTGAAGTGGTTGTAAAACCGGTAAAATTTTCTCCTGTCATTGTCATATAATAGTTCTTTTGTGTTACAAATTTGAATACCGTCCTTTTTATAGACTCACGTCCATGGCTTTGCCATTGTATGAAACTGTTTTTGTAACGTGATCAGGGTACGTTTCAATTTTAAAGGTACGGGATGTGGAAGACAAGCCGGAAACCACCGGCGCAAGGCTCAGTTTTTTCTGCTGGTCGTTCCATTTGATTAGGGTCTGATTGTTTTTTCCTTTCAGGTAGCCAAGACTGATACCGTCATCATCGTACAGGGTAAAAAGCCCATCCGCCCCGCGATACACGCGTAAAGTGGTGGGTTCACTGACTGCCTGTGCGGTGTACTGCCTGATGGGGTCAAAAGGAATGATGGCGCCGGCCTTCACATAGATGGGCATGGTGGCCAGATCAACCTGTTTCGATACGGTCTGTCCGCCCTTTGCCGGTTCGCTGGTCCACCAGTCGTACCAGGTTCCCTGCGGAAGATACACTTCGCGGGAAGTGGCGCCTTTGGTATACACCGGCGCTATCAGCATGCTCGGCCCCCAGAGGTACTGGTTGCCCATGCGTTTGGCCTGTTCATCCTGCGGGTAGTGCAGCCACATGGCCCGCATCAGCGGCATGCCGGTGGCATGTGCTTCCCAGGCGAGCGAATATGTGTACGGAAGGAGCTGGTAATGCAGCTCGGTATACTTCCGCGTCACAGGTTCCACATTGGGATTGTTCATCTCCGACTGCTTGATGAAGCGTTTGTCTTCTACCCCGTTCGCGGATACGGTGTTGGTGTTATTGCCTTCCCGCGGACCCATGTCGCTGAGTCCGAAACCCCACGGAAGGCTCGTCATCCAGGTGCGGCCATGTGAGCGGAAGGAGGGGCAGAAGGAACCAAACTGGAACCAGCGCGTGTACAGCTCGCCCGTCTTTTCGGCGTTTGCGTAGAAGCCACCGATATCGGAACCCCAGTACGGAGATGTGCTGAGCGAATAATTGAGTCCGACCGCGATCTGGCCTTCCAGGGTTTTCCAGGAAGACTCGGTATCGCCCGACCAAACCCATCCGCCCCATTGAGCGATGCCCAGAAACCCGTTGCGGTGCAGGCTCCAGGGGCGCGTATCGGTGAGCGTGGTGAGCGGTCCCTGGTAGTAAAGCTGGTGCCGCTTGATCCTTTCGTACAGGTTGAACCAGTCGCCTTCATCGGGCCAGAACGCATCCACCCCATTTTTTACCAGGCTTTCATGCTGCTTCCAGTAGGTCAGGATATGCGAGTCGTCGACGGTTTCTCCGTTTCTGACCGGGATGTTTCCATGCAGGGTCGGCAGCTTGTCGCGGTCCCAAGGAACCATGTGCATCACCACTTTCACATGGCGTGCGTGCATGTCGTCCAGAACAACTTTCGGATCGCGCTTGAACACTTCGGGGTTGAAGTCGAAAGAAGGCTGTTTGGTGTTCCAGCCGCGGGGCGTGAATCCGGTGCCCAGGTAGATCACCGCATCCAGGGGGATCTTCTTGGCGCGGAAAGAGTCGATGACGCCCATCATCTGGGTTTCATCTTCCAGCGTGCGGTGCGACTGCATATAACCCAGCGCCCACTTGGGCGGCATTACGGCGGGGCCGGCGATCACCGATTCGTCTTTCATAAAAGCTTTCGGATCATGCGCATCGAAAACGAATACATCGTACAAGCCAGGCACCACCGATCCTGCGGGCGGCAGCCCCTTGGCCTGGTTCAGACCCTGGTTTCGCTCGTTCTGCTGCAGTGTATCCTGCTGGCGCGGTTTCCAGGGAATAAACCGGCCCTGGCCGGGTTTGGAAAGATCGACGTAGACCCAGGGCGTTGCCACAAAGAGCCCCCAGCCTTCGGTACCGATCAGCAGGGGCACCGGGTTGCGCGAGCCGTAGGCGTCGCTCTGCCAGCGGGGCTGCATGGAATCCAGCAGGCCCCGGCGGTCGAATTCGATCTTCTTCGTGCGCCAGTCTTCGCCGCGTGAAGGTTTGGAACCGCCTTCGCCCATGCCCAGCACCGGTTCATCGCTGAAGGTAAAGGTCATGTTCCCGTCTTCATTGAAAACGATCTCCTGTATCTTCTCTCCTTTCCCATTGCTGACTATTACCGACAGCGGCGTCGGTTTCACTTCCACCTGCAAGGAACCGACCTGCTTTTTTACCGGTTTGGTAATGCTGGTGAGGCTGATCGCCGGTGCCGGGTACGGACGTTCGGCGAGGGCAGGAGTGTAAGGAAAGTCTTCTTTGAAGCTGACCGGCTTCAGCGTAACGCGGATACTGTGCTCTCCGGCGGCCCGGATGCTGAGTACGGCGGGTTGTCCGGCGGTGGTAATGGATTGTGCGCTGAGGGAGGAAGCGGCAAGCAGAAAGGTTGCCGCCAGCAGCGGTCTGATAATGGGAAAGAACATAGGCATGCAGTGGAGTTTGATATTTCCAGCTGCAAATATGCTTTTTACCGGGTGAACAGCCTACCCGCATTTTGATGGGTGATTCGATCAAATTCACCAGCCGCCTGAATGATAGTTCAGCCAGAAAACAAATCAGCAGACTCCGGGGTCTTAATTTTTGCCCTCCAGCTTGTTGCAGCTCTCGAGCGAGCCCATCCTCAGTTTGAGGGGGATGCCGGTCGACTTTTCAAGTTTTAGCTCTTTGTCGCAAAAAAATCCGAAATGCCGGGTATAATAATCAGAAGGAAGCAGTTGAGGCACGGAGGCCGGAGCGGAAGCCGTAGCAGAATCGGCCGGAACCAGCATCAG
Source organism: Chitinophagaceae bacterium (assembly GCA_965200945.1). Taxonomy (GTDB): domain Bacteria; phylum Bacteroidota; class Bacteroidia; order Chitinophagales; family Chitinophagaceae; genus JADCRZ01. The sequence goes on along the minus strand of OZ241749.1, from coordinate 4,056,000 downwards.
GCGTGAATATAACGCGGACCTTATCGCAGGCGGTTGTTTCAGATCCACCGTTTGTGCATGCAAAAAGTTTGCACTGAGAAGACCGGCGGTCGAAACAACAATAATTTTAATTGTTCGTTGCATTTTAGCTTTCCTGAATTAAATGTAATTTACGGCGTGATTTTTGATACACCCTGAAAATTTTTTTCGAAGTTTTCAGCACACGGATGAATTAAATTGCTATACTGAATGTCACTCAGCCAGAGTCTACAACAAAAGTTATTACAGAAATTATCCCCGCAGCAGATTCAGCTGATGAAACTGCTCCAGATACCTACGGCCAATCTGGAAGAACGGATCAAAGAAGAACTTGAAGAAAATCCTGCCCTGGAGGTAACCGAAAACGATCATGAGGAGAATTTTGAGGATGCACGAGATGATTCGGACAACAGCGATGATGAATATGAAATGGAAGGCAGCGAGAGCGAATATGATAATGTGGATATCAGCGACTATGTTACCGAAGGAGACGATGAAGTAGGCGACTACAAACTTCGCGACGACAACTATCCCGATGCAGACGAGAACAAGGTAGTGCCCTACCGGGTGGAAACCACTTTTCATGATATGCTTGCCGACCAGCTGGGCATGCTGAAGCTGGATGAACGCTCCCTCAAGATCGCCGAACAGATCGTCGGCAGCATCGATGATGACGGCTACCTGCGCCGCGAAACTTCTTCCATACAGGACGACCTTGCGTTCAGACAGAACATCGAAGCCTCCGAGCAGGAGATCGACGGGCTGATCTTCAAGATCCAGCAGTTCGACCCGCCGGGCGTTTGCGCCCGAACCCTGCAGGAATGCCTGCTGCTGCAGCTGAGCCGGAAAATTCATGAAGGCAAGAACGTAAAGATGGCGGTGGACGTACTCTCCAACTACTTCGACGAGTTTACCAAGAAACACTACGACAAGATACAGCGTGGCCTCGCCCTCACCGACGAGCAGCTCAAAGAAGTGATCAACCAGATCATCAAGCTCAATCCCAAACCAGGCGGCAATGTAGGGGAAACCAACAAGGGCGAAAGCTATGTGATCCCCGACTTTTTTATATTGAACAACGGTGGAAAGCTCGAGATCACCCTCAACGCCAAGAACGCGCCCGACCTCCGCATCAGCGAAGGCTACCGCGACATGCTGAAGGACTATGACCGCGGCAGCAAAAAAGACAAGCGGCAAAAAGAAGCGGTCCTTTTCATCAAGCAAAAGATCGATGCGGCCAAATGGTTCATCGACGCCATCAAACAGCGCCAGCATACCCTGCTGAGCACCATGGAAACTATCCTGGAGTACCAGTACGATTTCTTTCTTACCGGCGATGAAACGACCCTGCGGCCCATGATCCTGAAAGACATTGCCGAGCGCACCAATTTCGATATCTCCACGGTGAGCCGCGTGGCCAACAGCAAATTCGTGCAAACGGAGTTCGGCACCTACCGCCTGAAGTTTTTCTTCAGTGAATCGCTGAGCACCGACAGCGGCGAGGAAGTTTCGACGCGCGAAGTAAAAAAGATCTTGAGCAACATGGTGGAAGCGGAAAATAAAAAGAAACCGCTGAGCGATGAGCGGCTTACCGAGCTGTTACAGGAAAAAGGGTATAATATTGCACGCCGTACGGTAGCCAAGTACCGCGAGCAGCTGAATATTCCGGTTGCCCGGTTGCGGAAAGAACTTTAAACAGCACATGCAAGATACATTTTATCAGGAGCGGCCACCCGACAGGCATTCCGTGGATTCAGAAGGTCAGTATATACCGTCGGTGCGCCAGCCGGCCCCGGTCAGGTTCTTTGCGCACCTGTTCTCGTACGTGTTTCACCCGCTGTTTGTGCCTTCCTACATCGCGTTTTTCCTGCTGTATGTGCATCCCTACGTTTTCTCCGATTCTGATCCCAAAACAAAGATGCTGAGAGGAATCTCGGTGGTGTTGCTCACCGCTTTCTTTCCTGCCTTTGCGGTCTTTTTACTGAAGCAGCTTGATTTCATCCAGAGCGTCTTACTCAAAACCCGCAAGGAAAGGATCATCCCCTACGTGATCTCGATGTTCTTTTATTTCTGGATCTTTTATGTTTCGATAAATCTGTCCGACAGTCCTTTTCTTTTTAAAGTGATGCTGCTGGGGGTGTTCCTGGCGTGCATCGTGGCGTATATGGCCAATATCTACTACAAGGTGAGCATGCATGCCGTGGCCATGGGCGGACTGGTCACTTTTTTCCTGATCCTGTCTTTGCGGGGCGGGTATTTTATGGGTTCGTATCTGTCGCTGGCCATCCTCATTGCGGGGGGCGTCTGTACTTCGCGCCTTGTCATTTCCGACCATCATCCTTTTGATGTGTACAGCGGCTTTTTCATGGGTGTGTTCAGCCAGGGGGTGGCGCTGTGGGTGCTGGGGTAATCAGAATTCAACTTATCTCCCAAAAACGGCTTTTGATCCGTATCAGATTCGCGTAAAATGACTACTTCATCATCGTTTAACATCGTGGAATAAATATTCATAAGTTTCTATTCTGGTCTCCTACCGCTGCATCTCCTCCAGCTTTTTCTGTATACCGAACATCTGGTCCCTTAAACGGGCAGCTTCCATGAAGTCCAGGTCTTTGGCCGCTTTTTCCATTTCTTTTTTCACTTTGCTCAGCGCCTTCTGCACCTGCGGAATGGTTTGGTAGGTTTCCTGCTCTTCGGCTGCTACCGGCACCAGGTCGCCTTCCACCGCTTTGTCGGAATCGGGGTTGTAGCCCTTGATCTCCAGCACGGAGGTCTGCGCGAAAACCTGTTCCTTGCTTTTACTGACTGACCGGGGGGTAATGCCATGCTCAAGATTGTAGGCTACCTGCTTTTCGCGGCGGCGGTTGGTTTCATCGATGGTCTTCTGCATGCTTTCCGTCATCGTGTCGGCATAAAAGATCACATATCCATCCACGTTCCTGGCCGCACGGCCTGCGGTCTGGGTCAGTGATTTTTCATTGCGCAGGAATCCTTCCTTGTCTGCATCGAGAATGGCCACCAGCGATACTTCCGGAAGGTCGAGGCCTTCGCGCAGCAGGTTTACACCTACCAGTACGTCGATATCGCCCAAGCGCAGCTGCCTAAGTATCTCCACCCGCTCCAAGGTGTCTACTTCGCTGTGGATATATTTCGATTTGATGTTGATGCGGTGCAGGTATTTGTCCATTTCTTCCGCCATGCGTTTGGTAAGCGTGGTCACCAGCACGCGGTCGCCTTTTGTTACACGTTTATCGATCTCATCAAGCAGGTCGTCGATCTGGTTTACGCTTGGGCGGATGTCGATCGGCGGCTCCAGCAGACCGGTCGGACGAACCACCTGCTCCACCACTACGCCGCCGGTCCTTTCCAGTTCATAGTCGCCGGGTGTGGCCGACACGAAGATGGTCTGGTTCAGCATCGATTCAAACTCGTGGAAGTTCAGCGGCCGGTTGTCGAGGGCGCTCGGCAGCCTGAATCCATAATCCACCAGGATCAGCTTCCGGCTCCGGTCGCCACCGTACATGCCGCTTACCTGCGGCACCGTCTGGTGACTTTCATCCAGCACACATAAAAAATCTTTGGGAAAATAATCGAGCAGGCAGAACGGCCTTGCACCGGGCTGGCGCCGGTCGAAAAAACGGGAATAGTTCTCCACACCGTTGCAGTAACCAAGTTCGCGGATCATCTCAACATCGTAGTTCACACGCTCACTTAACCGCTGTGCTTCGATGAAGCGGCCACCCATCTTGAAATATTCCACCTGCGCGGCACATTCGTCCTGAATTTCAGAGAGCACCTGCTGCAGCATGTCTTTCGGGGCGAGGTAAAGATTTGCAGGAAAGATAGCTGCATCATTCACCCGGCTGATCCTTTTACCTGTCGAAAGCTCCAGGGTTTCGATGGATTCCACTTCGTCTCCAAAAAAGGTGATGCGAAAACCGTGGTCCATGTACGGAAGGTTGATATCCACCGTATCGCCTTTCACGCGGAAGCTGCCCCTTGTAAAATCGCCCTGCGTACGCGTGTACAGCGAATTCACCAGTCCGTGCAGAAAACCCTGCCGCGAGATGCGCTGGCCCTGCACCAGCCGGATGATCCCGTTCTCAAATTCGGAAGGGTTACCCATACCGTAGATGCAGCTGACGCTGGCCACGATCACGATGTCCCTGCGGCCGCTCAGCAACTGGGTAGTAGCCTGCAACCGAAGCTTGTCGAGCTCTTCATTGATGGCCAGGTCTTTTTCGATGTATACATCGCTCACCGGCATATAAGCTTCCGGCTGGTAGTAATCGTAGTAGCTTACAAAGTAGCCAACCGCGTTTTCAGGAAAGAATTGCTTGAACTCGCCATACAGCTGCGCCACCAGCGTTTTGTTGTGTGTAAGAACGAGTGTGGGCCTTTGCACCTGCTCGATCACATTGGCGATGGTAAACGTTTTTCCGGAGCCTGTTACACCCAGTAAAGTCTGGTATTGCTCACCGTTGAGAATGCCTTGCGTCAGTTCTTCGATGGCATGGGGCTGATCACCGGCAGGCGTATAAGGAGAATGAACCTTGAATCGCATGAAAAAATTTTAGTGGAGTGTAAATTTACTCTTTTCTCTCCAGTTTCGACGAGTCGGAGACCGCTGTTTGCAGTGAATCGGCATCATTTTTTCTGCGTTCTTTCACCCCCTTTTTAAATGGATCCCAGCTGATCTTTGCCTTGCCGGCATCCGAGCTTTTTGCCCGCAGCCACAGGCTTGCACCTACCTTGCGGTTCACATCTTTTTTTATCAGCGTGAAGGCATTTTTGCTTTTGGTGAGGTTGTTCAGAGGGATCTGGATGCTGATATCTGTTCCTTTTTTAAGATCGTACAAACCTTCTACGAACATGGTGAAAACGGTGGAGCGGATCTCCATCCGGTTCAGGGTCAAGCGGGTGCCGGTTACATCCATTTTGTTCTGGATGTCGGCAAACTTTACTGTTGATACGCCTTTGCTGTTCAGCGCCGCGGCTGAGATCTTTTCTATAGGCTCAAAGTCGATCAGCTCACCTTCTTTCAGGTTGAAATTTATGGCGCCTTTCAGTGTGTTGCCTTCTATCCCGGCCTTGTCGGTGATCAGTCCGGCGATGTTGATATCGGCGTCGAGCCTGCCTTTCAGGTTTTTGTCTGTAATGCCGTCCTGTCCGAAATTGTCAAAGGCTCTAAAGATGACCGGCACATTTACATTGTTCATGTGTGTGTTCAGGGTGAGCCAGTTGCCTGCTCCTTTTTCTGCCAGTGAACCGCTAAGGTTGAGCGAACCGCCCGCGTGCTGTACAAATATTTTTTTGAGTGCAATAAGGCTGTTCGACAAGCCCACTACCGCTGATACATTGGTGGCGTCGAAATTTTTATAGGTGAGCCGCGTGGCATCCAGCTTCAGGTTCACGTTGCAGTCTTCCAGCATGCGGTCGAGCTGCCGGATGACGGCCGAGATACTCTTCCTGGAATTGCGGGTGCGGTTTGTCCGTTTGCCGAGGAAGGCAAGAAAATCGCCCAGGTTTAGCTTTGAAGAGGCGATTGTCCAGTCGAGGTTGATCTTATCCGGGTTTTTGTCAATGAGCGACACCAGGTTCCTTGCTGTTCCGTTCATCACGAGTGAACTGTTGGCAGCGGTGGTTTTAAGGTCTTTTACAAACACATCTTTGTCGGCAAATAAGATATTGCCGCTGCTGTTGGAAAAAACAAGGTTGCGGGGGATATAGGTAATGTCGGCACCAGCAAGGCGCACCTTGCCCCGTATGCTTACGCCGGTGGTATCTCCGGGCATGACAGGACCGCGGTAGGTGAGATCCACCTCACCGGTGCCTTTGCCGAATTCCAGGGCATCGCTGCCAATGAGGTTGTTGGCATCTTTGAGGTCAAACTCCGATTTCAGGTCGCCGCTTATCACGGGGAGATCGAGGTTGTTGAGCGTAACCATTTTCGATCTGAAAGGGACGCCCTGCCATTTACCGGAAAAATCGCGAAAGGTGAATCCCGAATTATCGTTCACCGGTCTTTTGGTTGAATCCAGCCGGTTGCTGAAGTGGGCCGAAAAGCTCGCATCGGTCAGGGTGAGCGTTGGCGTGGTGGCGGTGGTATTCTTTACGTCCACATCGATGTTTACCGTCGGTATCTTGTTGGGGCGTTTAGTTCCATCGAGGATGGCATGTACGTTCAGCGGCTCTTCTACATTGAAGCGCAGCAGTTTGCGGGTGAGGTTGGCACTGACAAGAGAGGCCGCTTCTTTATAATTCAGGTCCTCTGTTTTTACATCAAGGTAGTAAAGCGGCGGCTTGCCGGCAAGATCGAACATGCCCGACAGGGTAAAGGGATGATCGCCGATCTTCAGTCTCACCCCTTCAAAAGCCAGCTTTTTCTTATCCGGATAAAAATCAACGGCAAATCTGCCTTCCACGGTTTTTTCCTTCACAAAGCTGCCGCTGTCTGCATTAAACGCCAGGCTGTGTATCAGCAGGTCGGTACGTACATCGAGCTGAAGCCGGTCGCTTTTTTCAGACACGTTGCAGTTAAAGCGGTGCACGTCAAAATCATACAGTTTGCTCCTGTCTTTCAGGTCAAGCGTCAGCCGCATGTCGTTCATCTCGATCTCCGGAACCGACATCCTGCGCTTCCCTGCTCTACCGGTTGAGTCATGAGAGGCAAACACGTAGGTATTAGTGTAACCGGTGGTATCGCTGAACACATAAACCGACCCTTTCTGTATGATCACCTTTTTGATCTCAGGCGTTCCGGTGAACAGGCTGAACAATCCCAGCCTAACCAGTACGTTCTCTGCTTTCAGAAGATCATGGTGATGTTCTTTCCACATGGTATCGCGCAGTGACAGGCTGGTGATGCGAAGAGAGACATGCGGAAACGTGCTGATCAGGCTCGGCTCAAAGTCGCCGATATTCACTTCTGCCCTCACACGGCTGTTGAGTTCGGTGGTAACCTTGCTGATCAGGGTCTTTTTGTTGGCCAGCACATACAGCCATAGCAGCATCCAGACAACGATGAAGATGCCGGCTATCCAGGCAACAATTTTAAACAATAGCTTGATTCCAGCTTTCAATCGTATCTAAGTTTATAAGGTGGGGCGGAAAATCCCTAAAGATCAGGGCACCTTATTATGCTACGATTATTGTGCCTTTTCTTAAAATGCCCTTTTCTCTTTGCCAAGCGCCTGGGTGGTCTCGGAAAGGTAGGAGGAAAATTGTTTGAGGGTAGACGAAGTGATTTCGATCTGTTCCTGTGCTTCTTTCCAGTTCCGCTGCTCCATGGCCTCCCGGATGCCGGGCAGCGTTTTCACTCCATAGCCGGTATAAAACCCGGGTGCGTAGATGGTATGCTTATACCAGGGCCTGCGGGGCAGGCCTGCTTCGGAAAGCAGCCTTTGTTCCGCCTGGTAGAGCCTTTTGTTGAGGGCATCGAGGTTGGTGCTGCCTGCCGGTAATTTCGCGATGCTGTCAGAGAGGGATTGGGCGCTTTTTTCAAGGTCAGACAGTGCATTCTGCAGGCTGGAAAAGTTCAGGTAAGGTACGTCGTCTTTAGTGGTGGGCGGAAGCACTTTTTTGGATGGATCGTTTGCGTAGGCGTACCGCTGTTCTTTAATCAGCTGGTTTTCAACGGCAGTGGTTTCCCGCATCTGGTCGGCCAGCTGGATCAGTTCAGTAGCATAGCCGTTGATGGTTCTGTACAGCGGTTTGAAATCGAAGGGCAGTACATTTACATCGGCCATTTTCAGCACACAACGCCCTGCTGTTTTGGCCAGCACTACGCCGTACTGAAAAGAGGAGTCCTTGAAGCGGCGGTAGTCATCATATGAATCGTAGATAGAATGGTATTCACCGCCGGCATCTTCACCGCCGAAACCGAGGTTGAGGGAAGGCACCCCGAGGTGCTGGATGAAGGGTGAGTAGTCGGAGCCGGACCCCAGGGCTCCGATCGAGATGCCTTTGCGCGCCATGATTGCTTTTTTGGCGGCGGTTGTAGCGGCGTTGGTCATCTCGCGTGAACGTCTTCTTTCCAGCACGCTGATGCCTGCTTCCGGATCCATTACATCTTTGGCAACATCGTTGATAAAAGGTTCGAGGGCATGTGAACCGGAAGCTTCGAAGAAGCCCCGTCCGTTGCCATCGGAATTGATGTAAACGACCGCATTTTTCTGCAGTTCATCGGCATGCGCTTCGGCCCATTCCGTGGAGCCGAGCAGACCCGGTTCTTCCCCATCCCAGGCGCAGTACATGATTGTGCGTTTGGGTTTCCATCCGGTCTTTGCCAGTTCACTCAAGCCTCTGGCTTCCTCCATCATGGAGGCCTGTCCGCTGATGGGGTCGGCGGCTCCGTTTACCCAGCCGTCGTGGTGATTCCCACGGATGATCCATTCGTTCGGAAAATCCGATCCGGGCATGCTGGCTATGATGTTGTTCACCGGCTTGATCTCCCAGTTGAATTCCAGTTTGAGGTGTACAACTGATTTTCCCGGACCAATATGATAGGTGAAAGGCAGGGCGCCTCTCCAGTCTTCCGGGGCTACGGGGCCCTGCAGGGAGCGCAGCAGCGGTTCCGCGTCGTGATAGCTGATGGGCAGTACCGGTATCTTCAGCAGGGTTTGTGCTTCTTTTCTGTCGAGGCGTTTGGCATCTTTGGTGGCACCGATGCCGGGGGTCAGCGGATCGCCGGGGTACACCGGCATATCAAGTACGGAACCCCGCTGGGCTCCATATTCGTTTTTGAAAGCGCCTTGGGGATACACATCACCCTGGTAGTAACCGTCGTCTTTCGGGTCGGAATAGATGAGGCAGCCGACTGCCCCATGTTCCTGTGCAACTTTTGGTTTGATGCCTCTCCACGACCGGCCGTACTTGGCGATCACGATTTTTCCTTTTACGTCTATGCCTAGCCGTTGCAGCCGGTCATAATCGTCCGGAACACCGTAATTCACAAACACCAGTTCCGCAGTTACATCTCCATCGGCAGAAAAGCAGTTGTAGGTGGGAAGTTGTTCAGCTTTCTGTCCGGATGTGGCATCTTCCTTCAGCGGTGGTTCGGTCAGGGTCGCTTTGAAAGGCACGGGGCCGGTCATTTCAAGCAGCCTTGATTTGGGCGTGGGAAACAAAACGTAATAAGTGTCCATCCTGGTGTCGTATCCCCAGCTTTTGAACTTGTCGAAGATGTATTGCGCCACGGCCTTTCCTCCCGGCGAACCCACATGATGGGGATGTGCCGACATGTCTTTCATGAGCTGGCTGACATTGTCAGCCTTCAGGTAGCCGTCGAAGGTAGTCTCCCATTTTTGTTGCTGTGCCGAAGTTGCAAAGGTGGAAGGGGTGGCTGTTTGAGCCGGGGCAACATGCATAAGCAGCAGGGCGAAAGGTATAAGCAGTGCGTGTTTCTTGGTCATGGTATTAAATAATTACATAATCAGTCAATGGCCGCAAAGATCGTTGGTATATGATAGAGATGAGGGCTTCCGGAATACGCTGAAAAGAGGGATCGTATCGTCCGCATTTTTCTTTGGTCAAATTAAATACATTTTGATAATTCCTAATGTTTTGAGCTGGTAATTACCTTAAAAATATTTTAAGTAAAACTACTCATTATGCATAATAGTCTTGCAGGATTCAGTTTTATATATTAACATTGCAACGGTTTTTCATAGGATATTGGATTTTAAAACGGGGTTGAATGTCTATTCTGACCCCTTTTTTATTTTATAGACCTTCGCGTATTCCGGACCGGTATAAAATAAAAAAACGGCTTCATAAGAAACCGTTTTTATCAAAAAGAAGCTATGCTTTGTATTACTCGCTTGCGGGTACTGTTGTACCTTCACTGATCTTCAACCTGATCTTTCTTTCCAGTTCACCAGCCAGTTCGGGATTGTCCTGCAGCAGTTGTTTTACCGCATCCCTGCCCTGACCCAGCTTGGTGGTATCGTAGCTGAACCAGCTGCCGCTTTTCTGAACGATGCCCATTTCCACGCCCATGTCGATGATTTCTCCCACTTTGCTGATGCCCTGTCCGAAAACAATATCGAACTCGGCCTGGCGGAACGGAGGAGCTACTTTATTCTTTACCACTTTTACTTTTACCCTGTTACCTACGGCTTCGTCGCCGTCTTTGATCTGTGCCATACGCCGGATGTCGAGACGAACGGACGAATAGAATTTGAGGGCGTTACCACCGGTGGTTGTTTCGGGGTTGCCAAACATCACACCGATCTTCTCACGAAGCTGGTTGATGAAGATGCAGATGGTATTTGTTTTACTGATGGTAGCCGTGAGTTTACGCAGCGCCTGGCTCATGAGCCTGGCCTGAAGCCCCATCTTGCTGTCACCCATTTCACCTTCAAGCTCTCCCTTGGGAACCAGTGCCGCTACGGAGTCGATTACGACCACGTCTACAGCGCCGGAGAGGATCAGGCGGTCGGCGATCTCAAGACCCTGTTCGCCGTAATCGGGCTGGGAGATGAGAAGGTTGTCTATATCTACACCCAGTTTGCGGGCATAGTTGCTGTCGAAGGCGTGCTCGGCATCGATGATGGCGCAGATGCCGCCTTTCTTTTGTGCTTCGGCAATCACATGGATAGCGATCGTTGTTTTACCGGAAGACTCAGGCCCGTAGATCTCCACGACCCTACCTCTGGGCAGTCCGCCGATGCCAAGGGCTACATCCAGACCGATAGAACCCGTAGAAACCACTTCCTGGGGCTCCTGCGATCTTTCATTCATCATCATCACACTGCCCTTACCGAAGTCTTTATCTATCTTGTCTATTGTAAGCTTTAGCGCTTTGAGTTTTTCTGAACTTGACATAGTTGTTTAAAGTTTGTATTCGATTGATTGAAAGAGTGAAGTTATATAAAAGAACCGGTAAATACTAATAATTTTAGTAGAATAATTCTACTCTAAACTAGCTGCTTTTTTACCGGTTTTCAGGGTCTTTTCACCCTTTAAAAAACCGTGTTTCTCAGTGGGTTACAGACAGGGTTTCAACAGGCGGTTCTATACGGACGCCGTTACCGGTTAACCGGCGGTCGTGCCGCTATCAGCCTTTCCCTCCAGGTAGTTTTTCTCCGCTTCCTGTGCCTTGTCAAAATCGAGTACTACCCCGTTGATACAGAACCTCAACCCGGTGGGTGGCGGGCCGTCTTCAAATACATGACCCAGGTGCGCATGGCATCTTCCGCAAAGCACCTCTTTTCTGACCATGCCATAGGCCGTGTCAGTTTCATACTCCACGCTGTGTTCCGTAACCGGCTCGTAAAAGCTCGGCCATCCGCAACCGCTTTCGAACTTTGTATCGCTTTGAAAGAGGGGATTGCCGCAAACCCCGCAATAGTAGGTTCCTATCTCGTCAAAATCCTCATACTTACTGGTCCAGGGTCTTTCGGTGCCTTTCTGGCGGGCAACATGATACACCTCTGAAGGAAGAATCTTCTTCCATTCTTCGTTGCTGAGATCCACCTTGTCGGTGTTTGTTCTGGAGTAAAGGGGATTTGTCTTTTGCTGTTCTGATGCCATGTCCTGAATTTTTGATGGTGGCCGGAAAGCCGGGCGCGTTCCGGTACCTAACAAAGCTACGGAAGCATTGGTTGCGGCAAAAAATAGTTTCAGGGCACGTTGCGGGCCGGCAAGCCGTCATAATTTCGCAGATTCAGGGCTGAATTTTTTTGGCGTCAAGTAAATTTTAGTCGGGTTCCTTTATATTTACCCGGAAAAAATATGTTTGCGAAACTGCTTGTTATCTGATTCTCCCTGAACCACAACCATATTTTACTCATAACGCTGTAAAAAGATATGTTTAACCTAATATTATTCGGACCTCCCGGCAGTGGCAAAGGAACTCAATCTGAACGGCTGGTCGACAAGTATCATCTCAAGCATCTGTCTACCGGGGAATTGTTGAGAAATGAAATCCACCATGGCACCGAACTGGGACTGGAAGCGCAGAACTATATGGACAAGGGGCAGCTGGTGCCGGACCATGTGGTTATCGGCATGATCAGGTCGTCGCTGGAGGCTAACCCCGGAAGTTCGGGGTTTTTGTTCGACGGTTTTCCGCGTACCGAGATACAGGCACGCGCTTTGGATAAGCTGCTGGAAGAAAAAAATACGTCCATCAGCGTGGTGCTGGCCCTTACCGTGAATGAAGAGGAACTGGTGAAGCGCCTGCTGAACCGCGGCCTTACCTCGGGCAGGGTGGATGATGTAACGGAAACCGTGATCCGCGAAAGGATCGTGGAGTACCGGAAAAAAACATCGCCGGTAGCCGATTACTATCAGCAGTTCGGTAAAGTGGTCGACATTGTGGGCGAAGGAAGCGTAAATGACATATTTGATTTGCTTAGTAAAGAAATAGACACAAGAATGACCGCTTAAATTTACAACGACATGATACATGAAGTAAGCGAAGGATATGTGAAAGTGGAAACCCACCAGGGTGTAACAACGATTGAATTCTTTCATCCCCAAGGCAACTCCCTGCCATCAAAAATCCTGGAAGACCTGGCACAGCAGATCCATTCCGCCGGTATCGACAAGGAAATAAAAGTGCTGGTGCTGCGGTCGGGCGGCGACCGCGCTTTCTGCGCCGGCGCCTCTTTCAACGAACTGTCTGCCATCACCTCCACAAAAGAAGGAACTGAGTTTTTTGAAGGAGTGGCACACGTGATCAATGCCATGCGCAAATGCCCGAAGCTGATTATAGGCCGCATCCAGGGCAGCTGTGTGGGCGGCGGCGTGGGCCTTGCAGCAGCAGTCGATTACTGCATCGCCTATGAAAAGGCACAGGTGAAACTAAGCGAGCTGTCACTGGGTTTCGGACCGTTTGTAGTAGGTCCGGCTGTGGAAAGAAAGATCGGTTCTTCCGCCTTTGCCCAGCTTACCATAGATGCCACCATGTGGCGCAATTCAGACTGGGCCAAGAGAAAGGGTTTGTTTGCGGAAGTGCATCCTACCGTCGAAGGCATGGATGAATCTATCTTCCGGCTGTCGAATGCGCTGGCCCATGCCAACCCGGAAGCCATGGCGGAAACAAAAAAGATGCTCTGGAAAGGCACCGAGAACTGGGATGCCCTGCTTGCCGAAAGAGCTGCCATCAGCGGCAAACTGATGCTGAGCCAGTTCACCCGCTCGGCCATCGAAAAATTCACTGCTAAACATCACTGACCGTTCAATAAAAAATGAAAGCCCCGCCTTTTTGTAAAGGAGGGGCTTTGGTCTTTCAGAAAGGGCTTCTTTAGGTTTATCTTACAGGTTGTCGTACTCGTACAGTTCATCTATATGGCTGCCGGGTACCATGTCGCAGATCGGGCGCAGAAGCCCGTCGGTCAGGCCATATACCCATCCGTGCAGGTGCGGGCGCTGATCGTATTTCCAGGCTTTCTGGATGATGGAGGTTTTGGCCAGGTTGAACACCTGTTCCCGTACGTTCAATTCAACCAGCCGGTTTACCCGTTCTTCTTCTGTGGAAAGTGAATCGACCTCCTCCCGGTGAAGGCGGTATACATCCTTGATATTCTTGATCCAGTGATTGATGATGCCGTAATGGTGCTGCGTCATGGCGGCTTTCACCCCTCCGCAGCCGTAGTGGCCTACTACGATCACATGTTTTACTTTCAGCACTTCCACGGCGTATTGCAGCACGCTCAGCATGTTTATATCGGTGTTCACCACCAGGTTGGCGATGTTGCGGTGCACAAATATTTCACCCGGCTGGGTACCGGTGATCTCGTTGGCGGGAACGCGGCTATCGCTGCAGCCGATCCATAAAAATTCAGGGGTCTGCAGGGCAGCCAGGCGTTTGAAATATTCCGGATCGTCGCCTACCATTTCCTGCGACCAGGCTTTATTTTCCAACAATAACTTTTCGTATGTTTTCATATTTCTGATTGACTATTGATGATGCAATTACTCCTCGTGTTCCATGGCAGGAACCGCAAAGGGTGTTGTTTCATTTACTGTTTCTTTTCCGATGAGCTGGTGTACAGGTTTATGTCCGCTCTTCTTGATCTCTACGCGGATGTTCTTCAAATGGGCATGCCGCAAAAAGTCGTTGATCACCTCGATGATATCCTTGTCGATGAAATCAGCGCGCATCGCGTCGATCAATACGAAGGCATTGGCAGGTACCTGCTCCAGCTTGTTCTTTAAAATGGGTTTGTTTAAAAAAGATACGTCTTTTCTGAGGCGTACCAAATATTTATTGTTGTCGTTCACCACGAAGACCGACGTTTTGAAATTGCTCCGCAGCACAAAAAACAGGCCTGCCGCGATACCAATCAGGATGCCGATCAGCAGATCGGTGAACAGGATGGCGATGATGGTGATCACAAAAGGCGTGAACTGGTCGAAACCTTTGTGGTAGAATTTGACAAAGATGGATGGCTTTGCCAGCTTGAAGCCGGTGTAAATCAGCACCGCAGCCAGGGCCGACAGCGGGATCAGGTTCAGCCAGCGGGAAAGAAAGGCCGCACTCAGCAGCAGCAATACGCCATGAATGATGGCGGATGTCTTTGTTTTTGCACCGGCGTTGATGTTGGCTGATGTTCGCACGATCACCGATGTAAGCGGAAGGCCACCCAGCATACCCGATACGATGTTACCTATACCCTGCGCTTTCAGTTCGCGGTTGGTGGGCGTAACGCGGTTAAACGGATCGAGCTCATCGGCAGCCTCGATACAGAGGAGTGTTTCCAGGCTGGCCACTATGGCGATGGTGAGCGCCGTTGTCCATATGATGGAATTAGAAAAGAAGCTGAAATCGGGCTGGCGGAAAAAGGTTGTGAACTGCTGCAGTGAATCTGAAACAGGCATGGCAACCAGGTGGCCGGTTTTCAGCGCCCATGGATGCTGTGCCTGAAGGAAATACAGGTTGATGAACACGGCCGACAGCACTACCACCAGCGGAGCGGGGATCAGCTTGAAAACGTTCCATCTTTTTACCAGCACCTTGTCCCACAGCATCTGGATGCCCAGGGAAATAAGCCCGATGATCACCGCCATCGGGGCGCTGTGCCTGATGGAGCTGACGATACCGCTGAAAGTATTGTCCTTGTCGCGCTGCTCAAAGGTTTCATCACCCTCAAAATCGACATTGTACCCCAGGAAATGCGGGATCTGTTTCAGGATCAGGATAAGCCCGATAGCGGCCAGCATACCGGTGATCACGCTCGAAGGGATATAATCTCCGAGCACGCCGGCTTTTATAAAACCCAGGATGAGCTGGAAAACGCCGGCAAGCACCACGGCCAGCAAGAAGGCTTCAAAGGTGGGCAAACGGGTAATGCCTGAAGCTACGATCACAGTAAGTCCGGCCGCCGGTCCGCTCACACTAAGTTGCGAGCCGCTCAGGCTGCCGATTATGATGCCACCCACTATGCCGCCGATGATACCGGCGAACATGGGAGCGCCAGATCCCATAGCAATACCCAGACACAGAGGCAAGGCCACTAAGAACACGACGATGGATGCAGACATATCTGCACCGGCGTGCTGTAAATATTTTTTCATTGTAAAACTTTCTGAAAGGTTGATTAATGGAGACTGCGTGCAGGGAAGGGTAACCTGGTATTCAGTCAGCAAATAAGATCAGACACAACACAGCATGCAATGCCATGGCATCTTTATGTTGGAAAACGTCGGTAAAGGCGGTGAAGATCAGGCTGCCGGGTTGGGAGGCGGTGTGGGTATGGCCTCTGCGTGAAGTACTGGCAGCGTTTCAGAGAAGTGATACAATGCTACTGCAATGTCTTTACAGGGTACGCTGACCAGGGTATAATGTGCATCAACGTATTTAAATTCTTCTTCTATCTGGGGAAACTGGGTTTTGCAGGTGCAGCTATCGGAGTAGTCGTCGTCCGAAAGATCGAACAGCAGCGACCTTCCCACCTTGTTTGCAGGCAGGAGCTGAAAGATCAACGTAAGTATTAAGATAATATCAATGAGCCTTTTTAACATCTGCAGTTGCGGCAAAAATAGACGAACAGCGGGATAAAAACAAACATCAAAAAATATCTTAACACTTACGTCATACAGAGGCCCCGGCTAGGTGTTCAGTCCTCCGCACACACTAATGACCTGGCCGGTGACGTAATTGCTCATGCCGCTGGCGAGAAACAGGGTCACGTTGGCAATTTCTTCGGCGCTGCCGAATCTGCCCAGGGGAATTTTATCGAGAAAGGATTTGGCCGCTTCTCCTTCTTTCAGGTAATGCGTCATATCGGTCTCCACGAAACCGGGGGCGATGGCATTGCAGCGGATGTTGCGGCTGCCCAGCTCGAGCGCGATGGATTTGGTAAAACCGATGATGCCGGCCTTGCTGGCGGCATAGCTGCTTTGCCCTGCATTGCCGCGCATGCCGATGATGGAACTCATGTTGATGATACTGCCGCTTTTGGCTTTCATCATCGGCCTGATCACCTGCTTGGTCATGTTGTATACGCTCTTCAGGTTGGTCGTCATCACTTCATCCCATTGTTCGGGCGTCATGCGGAGGAGCAGGTTGTCGCGCGAGATGCCGGCGTTGTTCACACACACATCGATCGCTCCGAATTCTTTCAGGGCATCGGCTACCATGGTCTCGCAATCCTGAAAGGAGCCCGCATTGCTCTTATAGGCTTTGGCCTTCACACCCATGGCCCGGATCTTTTCTTCGAGTGATTTTGCTTTGTCGTCGCTGCTCACATAGGTAAAGGCAATGCTGGCACCTTCCTCCGCCAGTTTCAGGGCAATACGCTCTCCAATGCCGCGGCTGGCGCCGGTTACGATCGCTGTCTTGTTCTCAAGTAATTTCATATTGGTTGGTTTAAAACCCTGCGAAACTACACTATCCGGCTTTCCTGAAACGCAGGTCTTTTTTCTTCAGCGGAGCGCTGTACGATCTGCAGGATATCTTCCACGTATTTCCGTTCGTTGCTGAGGCGCGGGATCTTGTGCTGACCGCCGAGTTTGCCTTTTTTGCGGAGCCATTCGGTGAAAATGCCTTTTTTCAGGGAGTGCACGATGGGCATGCGGAGCGCAATGTCTTTATAGCGCTTGGCCTCGTAGTCGCTGTTGATGCTTTTGAGGGCATTGTCGAGCTCATAGGTGAAGCGCGGCAGGTCGGCGGGTTCTTTTTCAAATTCTATCAGCCATTCATGCGCGCCGTTGCTGGCTTCGCTGAAGTAAACGGGGGCGGCTGTATAATCGTTTACTACGGCGCCGGTATTTTTGCAGGCGATGGAAATAGCCTGGTCGCTGTTGTCGACGATCACTTCTTCCCCGAAGGCATTCATGTAATGTTTGAGGCGGCCGCTCACTTTTACCTTGAAAGGATACAGGGAAGTAAACTGGATGGTGTCGCCGAGGATGTATCTCCACAGTCCGCCGTTGGTAGAGATCACCAGGGCGTAATTCTTGTTCAGCACCACTTTGTCGAGCCCGATGGTTTCAGGGTGCGGACTTCCGTATTGTTCAACCGGCATGAATTCGTAAAAGATGCCGTGTTCGGTGAACAGCAGCATGCCCTCTTCACCGGTATCGTCCTGTGCGGCAAAAAAACCTTCGCTGGCATTGTACATTTCCATGTAGCGCACCGGTCCGCCGATCAGCTTTCTGAACTGCTCGCGGTAAGGCACAAACGAAACACCACCGTGCATGTACAGTTCCAGGTTGGGCCATACTTCCTTGAGATGGGTTTTTCCTGTTATCTCCAGGATGCGCTTGATAAGCACGAGCGTCCAGGTGGGAACGCCCGATATCGATGTTACGTCTTCGTAAATGGTCGTCTGGGCGAGCTGTTCGATCTTGTTCTCCCATTCGTCGAGCAGGGCCACGCTGAGTTCTGGCGTGCGGAGCCAGTGGCCCCAGAAGGGTGTGTTCTGCAGAAGCACTGCACTCAGGTCGCCATAGCTCACCTCTTCGTTGAGGCGGTTCACCTGATGGCTTCCACCCACTACCAGGCCTTTGCCGGTGAGCAGGTCGGAATAAGGAAAAGAATTATAGTACAGGGTGAGCACATCTTTGGCGGCCTGGTAATGACCTTCCTCGAGGCTTTCCTCGCTCACCGGAATAAACTTGCTTTTGTCGTTGGAAGTGCCGCTGCTTTTTGCAAACCATTTGATCGGGGTGTTCCAGAGGAGATTTTCTTCCCCGTTCATCATCCGCTGTACATAAGGTTTCAGGTCGTCGTATTCATGTACCGGTACAGCTTCCTTGAAGGAGCGGATGGAAAAGAGGCGGTTGAAATTATACTTGCGGCCGAATTCGGTATACTGGGCGGAAGTGACAAGGTGCTGAAGCACTTCCCTTTGTGCCGCCACGGGATCTGTGCTCCATTGATGGATCTGGGGAAAACGAAGCCGGGCAAGGCGCGAAATAGCGGGACTCAATAATTTCATGGCATTGTTGCAGTGGATTAAACGAAGAATGATGGAATCTTCGGCTTTGCAGGGATAAAGGATCGGGTCAGAATGCCTGGTTGCTGTCAGGTTCGGTCTTTTGCAACAGGTAGTCCTTTCTTTTTAGTTCAAAGTTCCGGCCAAGATATAAACGCCTTACATGTTCGTCTGAAGCCAGTTCTTCAGCTGTGCCATGTTTAAAGATACTGCCTTCTATCAACAAATAGGCCCTGTCGCAGATAGATAATGTTTCGTTCACGTTGTGATCGGTGATCAGGATGCCGATATTTTTATGTTTCAGGCGGGCAACGACCGTCTGGATGTCTTCCACCGCAATGGGGTCGACGCCGGCAAAGGGCTCGTCGAGCAGAATGAATCTGGGGTTTACGGCCAGTGCCCGAGCTATTTCGGTGCGCCTTCTTTCACCACCGCTCAGGCTGTCGCCGTTGTTCTTCCGTACGTGATGCAGGTGAAATTCGTCGAGCAGTTCTTCTACTTTGGCTTTCTGCTCTTTTCGGGTGAGCTTGGTCATCTCGAGCACCGCGGCGATGTTCTCTTCCACCGTCAGCTTTCTGAAAACGGAGGCTTCTTGCGGCAGGTATCCGATCCCCTGCTGCGACCTTTTGTACATGGCCATGGCGGTGATATCGTTGTCGTTCAGGAAAACTTTCCCCGTATCGGGTTTGATCAGTCCGACCACCATGTAAAAGGTCGTTGTTTTTCCGGCGCCGTTCGGACCGAGCAGTCCCACGATCTCACCTTGCTCTACGCGGATGGAAACATTGTTCACCACGGTACGGTTCCGGTACTTCTTGACCAGGTTGTCGGTATGGATAAGTAAACTCAAGGGATCGGTTTTAAACAAAAATACCGCAACCCGGTGGAAGTAGTGTTATGCATATGGTAAAAACGAGCGAGTAGAGACGCGATGCCTCACATCTCCTCCATGAACCGATCCTGTGCTACAATGGCCCACACATACCGTGTCTGCCTGAAACCAGCTTTTTCCCCTCTTTTGGCTAAGTTTGTGGGAATATTCAATTGATGAAAGTAATAGAACATATACGGAACGCAAAAGAGTGCCTGGTCTCCTTTGAAATATTGCCTCCGCTGAAAGGGAAAACCATGTCGGCCATTTACGATCACCTGGATCCCCTGATGGAGTTCAAGCCTTCTTTTATCAATGTGACCTATCACCGCAGTGAAACCATGTTCAAGAAAAAGGCCGACGGCACCTTCGAAAAAGTGGAAGTCAGGAAGCGGCCCGGCACGGTAGGCATCTGCGCAGCCATCAAAAATCATTACCAGGTCGATGCGGTGCCTCACCTCATCTGCGGCGGCTTCTCCAGAAGGGAAACCGAAGACGCGCTCATCGACCTGAACTTCCTGGGCATCAACAACGTACTGGTGCTGAGAGGCGACGCCCCCAAGAACGAAGCCTTCTTCGAACCCGAACCGGATGGTAACAGGTACGCACTCGACCTGCTCAAACAGGTAGCCCACCTCAACCACGGACTTTACCTGGAAGAAGACATCAAGAACGGCGGCAAAACCGATTTCTGCATCGGCATTGCCGGCTACCCAGAAAAACATTTCGAAGCGCCGAACCTGGAAACAGACATGACCTACCTGAAGGCCAAAGTGGAAGCAGGCGCCGAATACATCATGACGCAGATGTTCTTCAACAACCAGAAATATTTCGATTTCGTAAAGATGTGCCGGAGCAACGGCATTGAGATCCCGATCATTCCGGGATTGAAGCCGATCACCAACAAAAAGCAGCTCAACATCCTGCCGAAAATATTTCATGTGGATATCCCCAATGAGCTCTCCCTCAACATCATGAAATGCAAGACCGATGAGGAAGTGGAGAAAGTAGGAACAGAATGGCTGGTTCAGCAAAGCCGGGAGCTGAAACAATTCGGTGTGCCCGTGCTGCATTACTATACACTCGGCAAACCGAAGGTGATCTGGAATGTGGTGAAGGAGTTGGCGTGATGGCTTGCGGCGGGCTGTTACTGTGTGGGCTTCCAAGTTTCCTGCCGGTTGTGGGTGGTTGCTTCGGCGCTCCTTTTGCTTCTTTGCAAGCCTGCTGCGCAGGGCTTGCAATGCCGGCGCTTCGCGCGGCACCGAACCAAAAGAGGCGCCTCTGCAACGCACCGGTATGGGGCATAGGTCCGAGGGGTTGATGGGGTGATGTTATCTTTTAGGAGAATGTTTATATGCAAGCGCCACGGCTATGAGCCGTGGCGTTGTGAATTTATTTAGAGAGATGGTTGACCGCTTTCGGTAGAGGCCCGATGCTTCGCATCTCTGAATTGCAGGATTTTGTGTTGGAGACTGCGTTCCGCGAGGAACGCCTGGTGGGTAGCACTCGGATTTTATTTTCTTGCGTTCCGGATAGGAACGCCTGATGCTCTTTGGTGCAACCTTAATGACAAGCGCCACGGCTTGGGGCCGTGGCGTTGCGGTTTTATATGCTGAGAGAACTTATGGATTCTTTTTACAATCTTACTCCTACGGATAGGCCTAATACGCGGTGTTTGTTGTTGTCGTTGTTGTTGGCGGAGGTGGAGGTGAGTTTGGCGAGGCCGTAGCCGTAGTTTATGGACACGATGAAGGAGCTGAACTGCAGGCCCGCTGTGGCGTTCAGGCCGTAGTCGAAGCGTCTCATTACGTTGATGCCGGCGCCTTCCTGGTAGTTGGTGGTGGTGGGGTCGTCGTTGCTGAACTTGATGTTGTTGGTATAGCTGAAGTTGGCGTTGAAGATCTTGCCTTCCGCTTTGTTCTTTCCTGCTATGCCGGCAGCGATGTACGGGCCCGCGCCAAAGAATACATTGGATTCGTCGGAGAGCAGGGGGATCTTGGCGATCAGGTTCACGGGTAACTCGATGTAGTAGGGATTGGTGGTTGCCTTAAAATAACTGGCATCGGTCGGCTTGCCTTTTTCGGTCTTGGTGCCTTTACCGGTGAAGAGCAGACCGGGCTGCACGGAGAAAAATTTAGACAGCGGAAGGTCGGCCATAACGCCTGCATGAAAACTGGTGAGCGCATTTGCATTGTCGTATTTTCCATTGTCGGTGATGGAAACATTGGCGCTGTTTACACCGGCTTTCACAAAGAAACCGGCTTCCTGGGCAGAGGCAGCTGAAACTGAAAACACTACGGCTAGAAAGAGGATTGCTCGTCTGATCATGGTTAAAAAGTTTTACTGGGTGGAGGCATATTTTATGCCAGCACCATGATTAAATAAGAGACCTGATTTTTTTAACAGAAGCTTACTTCCATAAAGAACGCAGCACCGTTTCATCTACTTTTACGGGGTACCTGCCTTTCAATGAAACGATCCATTTGTCTTCCAGTTCAGACTGGTAATCGTTCAAAACGAAGCCTTTCGAATCGTTAAAATTGCGGGGTGATCTGACGGAGTATATGTGCGTGATGTAGGCAAATGAATAAGAAGGATTTTCGGCTGAGCCTTTGCGGGGCACCGTCAATTGATTTACACGAAGCGATGCAGGTTGTGCTACAGGCAGTTGCGTTAGCTCGAACCGTTCAGAATCCGACTGCACGGCATCTCCGTACTGCTGTACCACCCTTCTCCAGTCCTTTACATCCTTCTCCAGTTTCGAACGCAGCACATAGGCTGTGGCGGAATCTCCACAGGTGAACAGAAGGGCATCGGCGCTGGGCTCCCACCAGTAATTCGTTTTGTGCTGGTTGTAATAATTCAGTAAACCCACAGTGTCGGTGGCTGCTTTCTGCCATACATTCTGCTGCATGACCTCGAAATAAAGATTGCCTTCCCTCACCTCTTTCATCTGTGCGGCAAAAGCAGAATTGTATTCTTCGAGGTGGGTGCGGTAATACTGCTCGAGGCGGAAATCTGCGAACTGCTTCAGCAGGTCTTCCCAGGTCTTGCCTGCGTTGCGGGCCTGCATGCCACCGATGGCCTGCAGGTATTTGATCCAGTCGGCTGCATTTACTTTTTCTTTTTCAAAGGAGAAGAGCACGGTCTGGCCGGTGATGGCGGAAGAGGAAGCGCCGCGGAGGGCACTGTCTGTATACCTGGATAGAAGATCCGGATCGATCGCGGTTTTCCGGAAACCTGTTTTTGTGAACATGCCGGCCCGGGCCGCCTGCCTGGCCACTTCCATCCGCGGATCGGCTTGCACCTGCTGCTTCAGGGCGGCCATTGCTTCGGGGTTGGAAGAGTCGGTGTTGACCGGAATGCGATCGAGCAACCGCACAATATGATAGCCGAAAGAAGTGCGGATTGGGCGGGTGTAAGTGCCGGGTTTTTGGAGCGCAAAAACGGCGCTGTCGAAATGCTGGTCATATTGTCCCGGTCCGAACTCGGGCAGCTCGCCGTTTGCAGGCTTCGTAGTTCTGTCGTCTGAATATTTTGCGACCAGCTCAGTAAAGGAAGCGCCTTTTGCGAGCGCACTGTAAATGGAATCGGCTTTCTGACGGATGCGGTTTTGTACGGCTTCTGCAGGGTCGGGAGGAAAAGCCAGCAGGATCTGTGCGGCTTTTATTTTGCCTGTCGCTTTGCGTTCGCCTAAATTCCGGAAGATGTGATAACCGATCTTGCTTTCATAAGGCTTTGAAAACTTGCCCGGCGAAAGCCCGTAAACAATGTTCTCGAACTCATAAGGCAGGGTGAAAACAGTGAGCCAGCCCATATCCTGTTCATTGACTTTGACAGTGGTGTCGGGCGAACGATCGGAAAGGCTCTCTTTCAGCTTGCCATGCAGCGTCAGATCTCTGTATGCTTCATCAATATACTTTTTTCCAGAGACCGTTCCATACCCAGCAACTATCTTCAGCGGCATATAAATATGCGCCACGTGAATATCCTTCCGGCTTCTCTCAAAGGCTTCCTTCACCAGCTTGTTGAAGCTGGCCGGATCGTTCAGGAACTCTTCGATCACCTGGCTGCGGAACTCGTTGGTTTCGGCTTTCTGCGACGACAGCGTGTCGAGCTTCCGGTCGAGGGCCGCCTGCACTTTCAGTTTGAAGCGGATATACAACTCCAGGTAGTCGCGGTAATCCTGTTCGGTAAATTCTTTCTTGGTGTTATTTTTCAGGAACGCTTTCCGGAACTCTTCTTTGCTGACCGGCCGTCCGCCATAGGTAAAAAGGGTTTGCGCATGCAGCAGGGAACCGTGTATAACGAACAACCATATCAACCATACAATGCTTTTCATACGATAGTAGTAAGTAAGAAATCATTCACACCGGGAAGCCTCATCCAGTATTATTTGCCCGACTTCGCCGTCTTCGATTTCAGGTCTATGATCTCATCGATCTGCTGGTAACTGAGCTTTTTGGCGATGATCCTTTTGTCTTTGTCGAGCAAATATAAAAGCGGTGTCTGCGAAACATCGTAGAGCTGCCTGAAATTGGGTTTGCCGGCAGCGTAGCCTGAATCTCTCTGCGCCTGCGTTTCATACACATGGATCCAGCCCGGCAGTTTGTTTTCATGCAGGTAGGTCATCCAGGCATCCTTCCCGCCGTCGACCATCACCCCATACAGCTGGATGCCCTGCTTCCGCCATTTGGCCTGGAAGATGGAATCCACTTTTGGAACGGTCTCCTTGCAATGGCTGCAGGTGGCATCCCAGAAACAGACCACGGTGAATGGACCCTGCACCCCATACAAGGGTGTTAGCTTGCCCGCCGTGTCAACCAGTTCCATGTTGGAGGCAGGCACACCGATCAGGTTGGCCATCAAACTGTACGCCCTTTCAAACATGTACTTTTTGTATTGTTCCGTGAACCAGTCCACCTCCTTGTTATCGTTGATGTAGCGCTCGAACAGGTGCACGAACACCGCATCCTGTCCCATGAATTCGGGGTTGATGTATTTCTGCACGAAGTAGGTGAGCATGTATTTGAACATCTCCTTGTTGGGCTGCGCTTTCAGGAGCATGAGGTCTATCTCCCTGTTCAGCGAATCGGGTTCGGGCACCACCAGGTCTTTATAATATTTATCGAGCTTGGGCTCAAAGATGGGCGTGCGGATCAGCCGGTCGTCTGCAAAGGAAACGCCCGCCCAGTAGCGGCTTTTGTAATAGCGGTAGGCATAGAGCGAATCGTATTTGTGGCCGGGCTGTTTGTCGGGCGAAGGCACCACCGGTTCTTTCATGGTCTTGAAGATCATGGCGAGCATCGAGGCCGGGTATTTGGTCTCCACATCGCTCCGGTACTGCTGGATCTGTTTGTTGTACACCTGCAGCTGGTCATTGATCCTCACCGAGTCGGGTTTCGACTTTGCCTGCCGCAGTTCATTGAGCAGCCCGTTGATCTTGAGTCCGTTGGTACCGGTAAATTTCGAATAGGCCTGGAACATGGTATTATCTTCCGAACCCGTGAACACGACGCTGGACGGCATGACCGTAGTGTCGGCGGCAACAGAGAAATGCTGCTGTTTGTCGAGCAGCATTTCAAACAGGATCTCTTTGCGCGGCGAGACCACGAAATAGATACCGCCCGGCAGTTTCTGTTTACCGGTAAAAGCGCCTGTGCTGCTGACGCTCAGCAGGGTAGAATCGGCCAGGGCTTTGAGTTTGCCATAGTAATATCCCAGGTAAACATACTCGTTCTTGTAAGGCTTGATGGTGACGCGGATATTGTAACCGGTCTGTGCTTCCGCCAGGAAACTTATACAGAGAAAAGAAGCAAAAAGAAGTAACCGTTTCATTCTTACTACACAATTAAATACGAAAATAAATGATTTCAAACAGCGGACGGGCACCGGCCGGCTAAATCTGACCCTGTTCCCGAGTCTATTTGATCATCGACCGGAAAGGGCTGTAAGCGGAAGGTACGAAAACAAAAAACCGCAACGGGTAAGGTTACGGTTTCTGTAAAAATTGCTTACTATAATCAACCCTTCTTCAGTTCAATGTTTATAACGATGCTCACGTCCTTGCTTACCACCAGTCCGCCCGCTTCCGTCATCTTGTCCCATTTCAGGTTATAATCGAACCGGTCGATCTTGGTAGTGGCTTTGAAGGCCGGCTTGTCGGCTGCCCCGGTGCTCACCACATCGAAGGTAACTGGTTTGGTTACGTCGCGGATGGTCAGGTTGCCGCTCAGCTTGTATTTGTTATCGCCCGAAGGGGTGAATGTAGTACTAACGAATTTCATCTGCGGATATTTCTGCGCATTGAAAAAATCATCGCCCTTCAGGTGCTTGTCGCGGTTGTCGTTTTCCGTACTCACCGAATTCACATCGATCGAAAACTCAATCTTCGCATCGGAAAAATCGGGCTTTGTATTCTGCATGGTCCCTTTGAAACTTTTGAAGCTTCCTTCGGTTTCCGATACCACCATATGCGTTACGGTGAACTTTACCGCAGAACGTGATTTGTCGATGGTCCACTTGGAAACGGCCTGGCGGGCATGGGGCAACGGGCTTGTGGAAACAGAGGAAGAAGGGGCAGGTTTGAAAGAGAAGATCGCTGTGGCCGCAGATAAAATGAGCAGCCTTTTAAGGAGAATAAAATTCATTTATTGTTTAATGTTATAACATGGATAAAGATAAGCCTTTTTGATAAATATTTGCAGTATTATTCGTTAAAAGCAGAAGCCTGACTGCTTCTTCAGCAAGGAGTTTCTGCATTAAATTTTCACTATATGAGCGACCTTAAACTGTCTTATCTGTCGGAGACCATGATCGGTTCGGAGATCGTGAAGCTGGGTGGCGAGATCCGGGAGAAGATCCGCCTGGGAGAAAGGATTTATAATTTTACCGTGGGCGATTTTGATCCCGCTATCTTTCCGATCCCGCAGGAGCTGGAAGATGAGATCGTGTCGGCCTACCGCAATCATTTTACCAATTATCCGGCTGCCGAAGGAAACCTCGATCTGAGGAGTGCCATCGCGCAATTTTTGCAGGAGCGCGAGCAGCTCGATTATAACATCAACGAGATCCTCGTATCGTCGGGAGGCCGCCCGCTGATCTATTCTATCTTCAGGGCCATCTGCGATGCGGGCGACAAGGTGATCTATGCCGTACCTTCCTGGAACAACAATCATTACGTGCATTTTGTGGGTGGCGAGCATGTGGTGATCGACGCAAAAGCGGAAGATAATTTCATGCCGACCGCCGACCAGATCAGGCCGCACATCAAAGACGCCGTGTTGCTCTCGCTCTGTTCGCCGCAGAACCCGACGGGTACTACGTTCACAAAAGAAGAGCTGGAGCGGATCTGCGACCTGGTACTCGAAGAAAATGCGCGCAGGGGCGAAGGAGAAAAGAAACTGTATGTGATGTACGACCAGATGTACTGGCACCTCACCTTTGGAGATATACAACACTATAATCCGGTAGGTGTGCGGCCCGCCATGCGCGACTACACCATCTTCGTTGATGCCATCAGCAAGGTGTTCGCAGCTACCGGCGTGCGGGTCGGCTGGTCGATGGGTCCGGAGGAGATCATCTTCAAGATGAAATCCATCATGACGCATCTCGGATCATGGGCGCCCATGGCCGAGCAGAAGGCGGTTGCCCGTTACCTCCCGCAGCAGCAAAGCATCGATGAATATCTTGCCCATTTTAAAAAAGAGATCGCCGAACGGCTGGAACGGATTTACCAGGGTTTCAAACAGCTGCGCAATGAAGGATTCAATGTAAACGCGCTGGCGCCACAGGCAGCCATTTATCTTACCGTTCAGCTCGACCTTACGGGCAAAACAACGGCTGACGGGATGCAGCTTTTCACGCAGGATGCGGTGACGAGTTATATACTGGATGAGGCCAGACTGGCGGTGGTACCCTTCTATGCGTTTGGCGCCCCGCGTACTTCGAGCTGGTACCGGTTAAGCGTGGGAACTTGTAAAAAAGAGGAGATCGATGAAATGATCGGCCAGTTGCGGATCGCATTGAAGAAGCTGTCGTAAAGAGAAGATGGGAACAGGCGGAAAAGCAAAAGTTCAGTGTTGATCGCTCACCGGAAGGAGAGCGCAACACTGAACTTCTGAAATAATTTTCTGGAAAGCTGGCGTTAGTTTTTGTTGCAGATAAACTGGAATGGCTTCAGTTTTTTCTGGTTCAGCACCTGGATGATCTTTTTGGGCTGGAAGAAAATTTTGTACTTGTTAAGATCAATTACTTCATAAACCTTGCAGTAATTGTCCATCGTTTCGGTCGTGTGAAGCAACTCGTTCAATTGCTCCAGTGCATTTTCAATGGCTTGTTCGTTTTTGAATTCGTCTTTAATCAATACAAGCAAATCGCGGTTCCTGTCTATCATTAGATTAGATTTTTAATAGCCAACATACCCTTTGTGCACACCACAGCCACAACCCTTTTTGGAGCCGCCCATGTGTCCGCTGCTGCTACATCCCACCGCCATGGCAATCGTAATAATGCAAATAAAAACATATAAAACTCGAGGTTTCGTCTTCATAAAGTTAAGAGAACTAAATTAGTTATTTTTCATAATTAAAATAAAAATCTATTTGACCCTCAAAAGGAAAAATAATAATCCTTTAACGAACCCCGTGATCCTCATCGCCCCCCTCGACTGGGGCCTGGGCCATACCACCCGCTGCATTCCGCTCATCCGGTTCCTTCTATCTCTTGATTGTCAGATCCTTGTCGCCGCCAACGTCAAACAGGAAGTTTTGCTGCGACAGGAATTCGATCAGATCCAGTTTGTGCGATTGAAAGGGTACGAACTTGGATATGGCCGGTCAGCACTGCTTACAGTGGCTAAAATACTGCTTCAGATTCCCAAGATACTGGTTGCCATCCGCCGCGAAAACCGGTGGCTGAAATCCTTTCTTCTTACCCGCACCGTACACGCCGTGATCTCAGACAATCGGTATGGATTTTATACAGAACGATCCACCTCCATATTTATTACCCACCAGCTGGCCATCCAGACGCCTTTTGGCAAAGCTTTGGGAAAAGTGCTCCGGATCATGAACTACCTGCAGATCAGGAAGTTCCATACCTGCTGGGTGCCGGATTATGCCGGGGCGGAAAACCTTGCAGGTGCACTGTCGCATCCGTCAAAGCTGCCGCCTGTTCCTGTCCATTACCTGGGCCGTCTTACGCGCATCAGCCTGAATGAGGCATCGCACGGGGCGACTGGCTTCCTGCTAATCATTCTTTCCGGGCCTGAACCGCAGCGCAGCATCTTTGAAAAGATCATCCTGCGGGAACTGGATAATTACAAAGACCGGGCTGTACTTGTTCGCGGCCTGCCGGGGGAGCAGCAGAAATTAACATTCGATCGGAACTATCTGACCGTCCATAATTATTTGTCCGCTGAAAAACTGGCGATATTGATACAAGAGGCCGGCATCATCATCAGCAGGTCGGGTTACAGTACCGTGATGGATATTGCCGGCCGGGGCAAGAAATGCATTTTCATTCCAACGCCGGGGCAGACCGAGCAGGAGTATCTGGCTAAATATCTTGAGCAGAAAAACCTGTGCATCCACTTCCCGCAAAGTAAATTTTCACTTCGGCAGGCATTACTGAAAGCAAGGCAATTTCCGTTTGCACCGGCCGGTGATTATTCCGCAGAAACATACCAGCCGGTATTGCGGGAGTTTGTGATGAAACTAAAGCAGCGAAAATGACGGTTACCCACCTGGCATTTTGGGATAATCGAAGAAGAGAAACTCTTTTTCAGCTTGCGAAAACTCTTTCCACCAAGGAGCAGAAAATTGGATGGCAAAGATGGCGCAGGTCGGCATATCATCTATCCGCACGTTGGCAAGCGAATTGGCAAATTCGGTGATGCCGGGGTTGTGCGCGAAGATAGCGGTTGTTTCATACCGGTCATCCAGTTCTTCCACCACGCTGTTCAGTACCACGGGGGCCGCATGATACAATGCCGGAATAAACTGCAGCGCGTCCCTTTTCAGTCCGTATTTCTCCGCAAAAGCTTCTGCAGTAGAGGCGGCCCTTTTCGCCGGACTGGATACAAAAGCATCGATTCGGATATTGCGTTTTATCAGCCTGCCGGCCATCACCGGCGCATCTTTCTTGCCCCGGTCGTTCAGCGGCCGTTCAAAATCGGTCACACCCATATCCCAGCTGCTTTTCGCATGCCGTACGAGGAGGAGGGTTTTCATGTATGATATATTTAAAGCCTTTGTCTGAACCTGGATTAAGAGGATTTTTGTGATTGTCCTGATAATGGTTGAGTGTGATCAAAGTCGCTATCAGGATAATCTTTTCAATCCCATAGATCCAGGTTCAGACAAAAATTTTACTTCCCCGCGGTCTTTGTTTTATCGACCTGGTTGAGCAGTTCTTTCACTGCGGTGTCGAGCTGCGAATCTTTGCCGGTATAGGTTTCGCCGATCGGGCGTGATACGGGGATGTCTACATTGCGGGGATGCAGTTCCATGTCCTTTCCTTCGTGGTCGGTGATGCGGCTTCCCGGTAAGCGGAGGACTGAGCCGTCGATCAGCTGCGCGCTGCCGGTGAAAATGATCCAGCCGCCGGTGGGCTCGCCCACTACTTTTCCGAGCTGCATGGTGCGGTATCCTTCGGTGAAATCTTCCGCATCCGAGAGGGAATGCTGGTTGGTAACGAGGATGGTGGGCAGCTCCAGCGTACGCTGGCCCAGCTGCGTGCGGGCCGGCCCGGAGGGCATACCTCTGCTGGTCATGGTGAGATAAGGCTTGCGGCTGAGCACATCGAGCGCATATGCGTTCACAAAACCACCGTTGTTGTTGCGGATGTCTACAACGACGCCGGCTTTCGACTGGTTCTCTGCATCCAGATCCAGGTAGAGCTGGGTGAGCGCCTGGTCGCTCATGTCGGCCATGTGTACATAGCCAAGCCGGCCGTTGCTGATCTTGGTAACGTAATCGCGTTCCTGCTGTACCCATTGCTTGTAAAGCAGGTTCTTCTCCACCATCTGCGTTACGGGCCTTACCACCACTTTGTGGGATGGCGCGCCTGCGCCGGAAGCGATGCCGAGCACCACCCGGCGGTTGATCTTGTTTTCGAGCAGCTGGTCGGCATTTGTTTTTCCGGTGATGGCAATGCCGTCGATGGCGGTCAGGTAATCTCCCATATGGATGCTGTCGCTGAGTGAAGAAGGTCCCTGCTTTACGATCTCGGTGATGCGCAGCTTTCCGTTTTTCTCATATTCATCGCGGTCGTAGCGGAGCCCGATCCTGCCGGTGGAGATCACGTTGGAACCCATCGGAGCGGATATGCCTGAATGCGAGGAATTGAGTTCGCCTACCATGAGGCTGATGAGGCGGCGGAGCTCGTCGGGCGTGCTGGCGGCTGCCACCAGCGGCTCATAGGTTGCCCGTACGGCGGGCCAGTCGGCGCCATGAAATTTCGGATCGTAGAAACCGCGGTTGAGCACGTTCCAGGCCTGGTGAAACACCTCTGTTTTTTCCTGGTTGAAATCCACATCCATTTCAGCTGTAACGGCGAGGGCATGGGGCATCCGGGTGTCGAGCGAAATGGATTGAATGCGCCCCTGCTCCAGGTAAAATACTTCGCGTCCGTCGGGCGAGAACTGGGCATCCGATTTTGGTCCGCCGGTGGAAGTAAGCTGGCGCAGCGCCGGGCCTTCTCCCCGGCCTGCGCGCTGACCTTCCTCGAGGGGGTAAGTATAAAGGTTCGACTGCCCACCCAGGGAAGCGGAAAGCAGGAGCGTTTTGCCGTCTTTGCTTATGGTATAGCTGTTAATATCCACACCG
Organism: Chitinophagaceae bacterium; assembly: GCA_965200945.1. GTDB lineage: Bacteria > Bacteroidota > Bacteroidia > Chitinophagales > Chitinophagaceae > JADCRZ01. The sequence continues at coordinate 4,024,894 of OZ241749.1, read as the reverse complement.
ATCGGAAGCAGGCTCAGGCGTTGGGCAATGCCTTCGTACACGATTTTTACCGGTTCGCCGGCAGCCCTTGCCGGCCGGGCAACACCGCTGGTGGCAAGCGCCGTGTCCGGACGGGGTGCAGGGTTCGCGGGCCGCAGCCTTGCCGGATCGACAGGAACCTGTGGATCGGTGACGCGCTGTTCTGTGAACATGGCCGCAAACTGGTCTTCCCCGAAACGCGGGATCTGCGGAGTGAGGTCGACGCGGGCGATGGAGGTATTTTCCGTGCGCTGGGCAGTTGTGAAGAGGATAGTTTTTCCATCGGGGCTCCAGGTGAGCCTGCCGCCGCCATAATTGGCCAGGAAGCTGACCGGTTTGGAATCGCCGCCGGTAGCCGCCACGATGCTTACGTTGCGGAATGTTTTGACACCATATGCCGAGTAGGCCAGCCACTTGCTGTCGGGCGACCAAGCCACGGAGCCGGTGCCGAAAACAGCGGAGCGGCCAAGATAACCTTTAGCCACCAGGGTCTCTTTTTTAGTGGCCCAGTCCATCACCCGCAGTTCCTGTCCGTTTCGGATATAAGCCAGCATTTTTCCGTTGGGAGAAAAGAGAGCTCCCGCATCGTCGAGGTCTTCGTTGGTGAGGCGGGTTTCGACAGAGGTAAGAAAATTATACTGATAGAGATGATCGGTTCCGTCGCGGTCCGAAACATAGATCAGGCCGCTGCTGTTGGGCGTCCAGGCAACTTGAGATTCGTTGGCCGGGGAATTGGTAACACGGGTGGCGTCGCCGCCTTCGCGGGAAGAAGAGGCAAACACTTCGCCATGGGCAATGAAAGCTACTTTTCTTCCATCGGGTGAAAGGGCCATCTGCCGGAAGCCGGTGGTCATGCGCTGGTGTTCGATGGCGGGCCCTGCGGCGGCGCCCCGGCGGGTGATCTTTACTTCCGATGCCTCGCCGCCGGCGACATCGTATTTCCATATTTTAAAATCCCGTTCAAACACGATCTCTTTTCCGTTGCCCGATATGGAAGGCCACAGCACGCGGCCGTTGCTGAACCTGGTCAGCTGTTTGGCGGTTCCGCCGATGGGCTGTGTGTACAGGTTCTGGCTGCCGGTTCTGTCTGACACATAGAACAGCGTCTTGCCATCGCCCGCCCACATGGGCCAGAGGTTTTTGGCGCCGCCTTCCGTAACGCGTTCGTAGGCGGCAGGTTTGGCTTCCTTGCGCAGCCAGATCTCCGACTCGTCGAGATGGCTGTGTCCCTTGCGCCACCACTGGTGCGAGGCTACGCCGCGGGCGGTAAAGGCCAGCTGACTGCCATCGGGAGAAGGCATGCCGAAAAATTCGTTGGTAAAGCGGTCGTCGGTCACCGCCATCGGGGTTCCGCCTTCCGTCTGAACGCGGAAGATGTCGCGCATGGCGGAGATGTCGCGGCTGGTGGAAGAAAAGTAGATGTATTTGCCATCGCGCGACCAGGCGCTGATCTCATCCACGCCGTCGTCGTAGGTGAGGCGGCGGATGTTGCCCGATTCGAAGCTGAAGATGTAGATATCGCCGTTGCCCGAGCGGGTGGAGGTAAAGGCAAGAAAGCGGCCATCGGGTGAGTAAACGGGCCGGGAGTCATTGTCCTGGCTGGCGATGAGCAGTCGTGCCTCGCCCCCTTTTACGGGTACCGTCCAGATATCACCGCCGGAAGAAAACGCGATCTCGGAACCGTCGGGTGAAAGGGCCGGTTCCGCGAAGGGAGGCGTGGAGGCAGTTCCCTGTCCCAGGCCATAACATACGAACATACCGACACAAGCTGTCAACAAAAGGATTTTTCTCATATTGTATTTTGATAGCGTAAGATGGCAGGCAGCCGGAAATGGAAAGCTGCTGACTTTCAGCAGTTAGTTGTAATTTTTCCGTTGGATATTGAATCTGGTTTGCATTGAAAATAAGGCATACAGGAAAAAGCCGGGAGCCAATAACGAAAAGCTAACAGCTGTTCTCCTAAAATCCGTCGCCGTCGAGCAGGTTACCCAGTCCGCCGAGTACGCTGCCTTCTTCTTTTCTGCGGCCCATGCCGTAGGAAACGATCTTGCTGGCCAGCCGGCTGATGGGCAGCGACTGGAGCCATACTTTTCCGGGACCGCGCAGCACGGCAAAGAACAGCCCTTCGCCGCCGAACACCCAGTTGCGCACACCGCGTACGAGTTCGATGTCGAAATCGATGTTACCGGTATAGGCAACAACGCAGCCGGTGTCTACCCGCAGCAGGTCGCCTACGCCGAGTTCTCTTTCTACCACGTAGCCGCCGGCGTGCATAAAGGCCATGCCGTCGCCTTCGATCTTTTCCATGATAAAACCTTCACCGCCGAAGATGCCGGTGCCGAGCTTGCGCTGGAAATGGATGCCGATGCTCACCCCTTTGGCGGCACAGAGGAAGGCATCTTTCTGCGCGATGATGCGTCCGCCCAATTGCTGCAGGTCCATGGCGATGATCTTGCCGGTATAGGGAGCTGCGAAGCTGACGCGTTTTTTTCCGACGCCGCGGTTGGTGAAAGCGGTCATAAAAAGGCTTTCTCCTGTGAGGATGCGTTTGCCGGCGGAGACCAGTTTGCCGAAGAGGCCCTGACCCTGCTGCTGCGAGCCGTCGCCGAAGATGCTTTGCATTTGTATCCCGTCGTCCATCATCATAAAGGCGCCGCTTTCCGCAACCGCCGTCTCTTCCGGGTCCAGCTCGATCTCTACAAACTGCAGTTCTTCCCCGTAGATCTTATAGTCAATCTCGTGATTGGTGCGCATGTTTTGGATGTTTTTGTGAAGTTAGGGAATGTTTATTTTGGAAGCTGCCGGGCGGCATTTCAAATTTTTGAGAAGAGAGAGATGGCAAGATAAGGGGATGAACGGCTGTACATTGTATTTCATTACCTGGCCGGCATCTGAAGCATTGCTTTACAGGCTGTCTGCAAGTGCGCTGATCTGATTCAACAGCCTGCGTCTTGCATCAAAATCTCGCTCCGTGAGAAGCTCTTTACTGATATCCAGGTATCGCGCCGAGAGACCAGTGAATTTAGCAGTTCGTATGAACGTGTTGAGCCAGTCGCTGAAGTCCGACAGGGCTGATTGTTCGCTTGAATAAATAAAGTAGCCGGCATATGCAGGGTCAGCGAGGTTCAACCACTTCCCGTTTTGTACAGGGATGATCTGCCTGCCGAAGAACTTGTCGAACAGATAAATGTTGGAGCAGAATGTTTTGAATGCTTTTTTCTCAGCCTGTTCCAGCAGGCCTTTTTTAAAAAGGATGACCGTCCATTCAAATAAGAAATCCGGAAAACCGATGTCGTCCGAAAAGTTTTTATCAAACCATTTCAGGTAGGTGAGTCCGCCGGTAAAATCTTCGAGCTTTATAAAATATTGGGGGGGCAGGTAACGTAGTCCCCTGCTGTCATCATAACCACCGAACTTCCGCTTTTCTGCAGCGAGCGTTCGTTTAACCGCAGCGATCCGCATTTTTAATTTTTCGGTTTGTTTTGGGGTCATAGAAAAGCGTATTAAGACTGTTTACTCGCCTGAAATAATAACCGGCCCCGGCGGGCAACTTTCCTTCATCTGAATATTCTTTTATTTCCGGTGTCAGCCTGGTTAATTTCTTGTACAGATTGATCTTTGCCGTTAACACAAAAACGGCGATCGTATATCTTGTAAAGTGTTGCTGGCGCTGCAGGTTTTTATCGTAGGTTACAAACAAACTTACAAGAAAATCTGCAGGTTGGGATATGTCCAAAAAGGCGTTTTCGCTTTATAAGGATTCAGACTAAGCAAAAGCGGGACTGGTTCAATACCAATCCCGCTTCTCTTATTTAAAAATAACAAGTAACAGCTGTTCTGTCTACATCCAGCTTCCAATGAACTTCCTGTTCACAGTCGGCATCAGTCCCTTGGCTTCCAACCTCTTCCTTCTGTTTCTCACGGTGAAGCTGTGGCCAATGGCCGCTATGATCATCAGAGGAATGAACAGCAGCGTGAGTGGCGGTATGCCTACCATAGAGATCCATTTGCCCCCAAACATCCGGCGCATCGGCCTTCTGAGGCGCTCTGCGATTAGGTACATGGCCGGCACAACGATGAGCGTCATGAAGAAAGCGAAAGCCAATCCGAAGATGATGGTCCAGGCCAGCGGTTTCCAGAAGCTTACGCTCGGGCCGCCGAAGAAGATATGCGGGTTCAGATCCGAGAACAGGGTGATGAAGTTGATGTTCAACCCCACCGCCAGCGGAACCAGCGCCAGGATGGCTGCCACGGCTGTCAGCAGCACCGGTATGATACGGGTCTTGCCCGCCTCGATCACTGCTTTGCGCGTTTTCATACCGCGGCCACGGAGCTCTTCGGCAAACTCGATTACCAGGATACCATTCTTTACCACAATACCCGCCAGCCCTACAACACCTACACCCGTCATCACACCCGATACTTCCATGCCGGTCAGCGAAAATCCCAGCAGCACACCGATGATGCTGAAGATAACTTCCGTCAGTACGATCACGGATTTGCTGACAGAGTTAAACTGCAGTACCAGTACGAACAGGATCAATCCCAGCGCAATGAGCATGGCTTTGAAGAAGAACTGGAAGGTTTCGGCCTGCTGTTCGCTTTCTCCTGTTTGCTTGATCTCCACGCCTTCTGCTTTGCCGGTGAACCGGTCAATATCCTTTTTAAGCTCCTGGTTCACGGCCGTAGAAGTAGCGCCGCTCAGCAGGTTGGAATACAGCGTTATGGTGCGTTTGGCATCTTTACGCGCAATGCTGCCGTAGGTAGTGGTGAGATCGACTTTTGCAACCGAGCTGATAGGGATCTGCTTCACTGCCCCGCCCGCAGCCATGTCGCGGAATACGATGCGCATGTTCAGCAGGTCCGACAGACTCTGGCGTTGCATTTGATTGTTGCGGAGCTGCACCTTGTATTCATCTTCTCCTTCCTTGATCTTCGACACTTCCCTACCAAACAAGGCCGTGCGCAGCTGCTGACCAATCTGTCCGGTCGATACGCCTTCTATCAGGGCACGCTGCCGGTCTACCGTGAGCGTGATCTCCGGATTGGTAAGGTCTACATTCATCTTCAGCTCTTCAATGCCCGGCACCTGCATGGAGTCGAGATAGTTTTTCAGGTTGACGGCTGTTTTGGTGAGCTTGTCGAAATCATCGCTGGTCACTTCAATGTTCACGGGCGGATCCGTGGGCGGGCCTCCCTGTTCCTGGTCAACTGAAATGATAGCGCCGGGAATACCCTTGATCGCCTGCCGGATACTGTCGAGATAAACCTTCGATGATTTACCGTTCCTTTTTTCATACTCGACAAAGGAAACCTGGATACGGCCTAATTCCGGACGGGTGCTTCTGTCGCCGCTCGACGGGTCGTTGGCGCCAACGGCTACGTTGGAGATCACGCTTTCCACGATCGGGTTTGTCTTTCCGTTTCCTGTGCCCAGCACGCGGTTCACCCGCTGCTCCATCTGCATCAGCACGTTGTTGGTATAATCGACCGAAGTACCCACGGGCAGCTTCAGGTATACGTATATGAAGTTGGGATCGCCCTTTGGAAAGAACACCACCGGCACCGCTCCCGAATTCACCCTTGAAATAAAGAACATCAGCGAAACGAAGAACAGCAGGATGGTACCGATGAGCAGGCCTACCGGCTTCCAGCCTTTGAGCGACCACTGCAGAAGGGATTCGTAATGGTTCATGATCCAGGGCAGACCCCTGTTCTGAAACGCGTGGATCATGTCATCGATCACGAAGCGGTTCAGCAACATCAGCAGGCCAAAGAAGATCAGCAGATTCCCCAGGAATGTTACATGCATCAGATCGGCTATAATACCAACCCCCAGCAGAATCCACAGGGTCGGCTTTTTGAAAATGGCCGTTTTCGATGTCTTTCCTTCTTCATCCGGATGATTCATAAAATCGACCGCAAAAACCGGGTTCATGATGAAGGCCACGATCAGGGAAGCGCTCAGTGTAAAGATGAGCATCGTAGGCAGGTAGATCATGAACTTGCCGATGATTCCCGGCCAGAACAGCAGCGGCACGAAAGGTGCGAGTGTGGTCAGTGTTCCGGCCAGTACGGGTATAAATACTTCACCGGCGGCCATCTTGGCCGATACGGTAGCAGACAGCTTGCCCTTCCCTTCCAGAAAGATACGGTGCGTGTTTTCGATCACCACGATGGCATCATCCACGATAATACCCAGGCCAAACAGCAGGGCAAACAGCACCATAAAGTTGAGCGTGATCTTCCCCCCGATGATAAGCTCGGCGCCGGGCAGGAACATAAACGCCACAAACATACTCAGCGGCACCGACAGGGCCACGAAGAACGCATTGGTAACACCCATGAAGAACATGAGCACCAGCAGCACCAGCACAAACCCGATCACGATCGAGTTTACCAGATCGTTGAAGGAAGTACGGGTTGCAATGCTCTGGTCGGCGGTGATCACCACATCCAGGTTCTTCGGTATGTCCACGCCTTTCATCTCTTCCACCGCCTTCTTTACGGCGTCGGAAGTTTCGATCAGGTTTTCACCCGATCTTTTTACGATGTTGAGGGTAACCACATTTTTACCGTTGAGGCGGGCGTAGCTTTCCCGTTCCTTGGCGGTATCCTGTATGTTGGCAATATCTTTCAGGTAGATGGGCGCGCCGGCCGTATTGCGGAGTACGATCTGTTCGATGTCGGCAGCGGTTTTGAACTGGCCTTTCAGCTGCAGGTTGCGTTTCGCGTTGCCGATCTCCAATTGTCCGCCCGATATATCCAAATTCTCGCGGGCTACCGCGTTGGCGATGTCGTCGAACGTGATCTGGGCGCTTTGCATCTTGTAGTTGTCTACATTGATCTGGAATTCCCGCTCCGGAGCCCCCACAATATCCACGCGGGTGATCTGCGGGATCTCTTCCAGCTTGTCCTGCATGTCGTCGGCATATTTCTTCAGCCGCACCATGTCATAGTCGCCGCTCAGGTTTACGAACATGATGGGAAGCTCCGACAGACTCACTTCCATTACGTTGGGATCTTCGGTCAGGTCTGTAGGCAGGTCCGTCTTGGCCTTGTCTACAGCGTCCTTTACTTTCTGCAGGCCGATGTCGATGTTTACGTCTGTGCTGAATTCAACGGTGATGGCCGAATAATCCTGTACGGACGTGCTGTTGAGTTTGCTGATCTTTACGCCGGTGATGGCTTTTATTTGTTTCTCGATGGGCCTGGTCACCAGGTTCTCCATGTCTTTCGGAGAGTTTCCCACATAGATGGTCTGAACATAGATGGTGGGAATGACCACGTCGGGAAACTGCTCTTTCGGCAGGGTCAGGAACTGGTATATACCCATCATCGACACGAACAGGATCAGCAGGTAAATGGATGTTTTGTTACCGATCGACCAGCTGGTAGGGCTAAACTCCTTGAACTTGGTCTTGATATTTTCTAATGCGCTCATGATATGTTTTTTATGTTCCGCCTTCCGGCGGATGGTATGCGCTCTAATCGCAAAAGGACCTCTGTCTGAATGCGGATTATTTGCTTTGCGTGGTCAGCAACTGGCCGTCGTAGGCACTTTGAAAGCCTTCGGTGATCAGGATGTCGCCTTCCTGCAAACCCGATTTCACCTCTACCTTGTCGCCGTAGAATTCTCCCACTTCAACCGGTTTTTTGCGGGCAACCATCTTGCCGTTCTCGTTTGCCGATACAAGCACAAATTTGCCTTTATCATCTGTCTGAATGGTATTTACCGGAATGGTGATCGCATTGGGAGCGGTGTAATCCTGGATCTTTATCAGGGCTACCTGATTCGGTTTCAGCCTCGAATCTGTCGGTAACCGGCATTCGGCCGTAAAGCCCCGTGTGGTGGCTCCGATCGACTGGCTGATGAGCCTGATATTGGAATTGTAGGTTTTATTCAGATCCGGAACGCTGATCACCACAGGCGTTCCTTTTGAAACCCTTGATATATAGTTTTCGGGTACGTCGGTCACCACTTTCAGCACGCTGGTGTTTACGATCTTGATGCCGGTGGTTGGCGCACCGGTAAAGGTTTCCCCTACTTTTATGTTTACCTCGTCGGCTACGCCGCTCACCTGCGCATATACGTTCGAGAACGACAGCTGCTCCTGCAAGGTGGCGATGTTGCGCTGCGCCTGGTCAACGTTGTTCTTGGCCGTGATCAGCTGCACTTCGGTGCCGATCTTCTGGTCCCACAGGTTTTTCTGGCGCTGGTACAGGTTCTGTGCGTACTCCAGCTGCGTCTTTGCGGTTTGCAGGTTTTCGTCTACCAGAGAGCTTTCCAGCCTCATCAGCAACTGGCCTTTCTTTACGTTATCCCCCTTTTTTACATATATCTCCCTTACCTGGCCTCCCTGGCCGCGCGGCGTTACATAGGAGATGTTTTCTGCATCCACTTTTCCCTGCAGATCGATGTAGTGGGTAAAGCTGTCTTTGCCAACCTTGGCTACCGACACCAGCTTTGCTTTTTCGGCTTTTGCTGCGGTGGTATCGAGTTTTGCGATGTCAGCTTCCAGTTTTGCGATCTGGGCATCCAGACTGGTAGACTGGTCTTTTTTCTTTTTGAGCTCTTCCTGCTTTTGGGCCAGTTGCGAATTCTTGTTATCACCACCACCCGATCCGCAGGCGCCGAGCCAGAGAACCATCAGTATCATCGAGCTTACCTGTATATAGTTTCTCATACTATGTTGTTTTATATTATTATGTTGTTATTGAAGTTTGCCGACTGCCCTTGAATAATCGATTCTTGCAATGATCGCGTCGTAAACGGCTGAAAAATAATTGTTTTGTGCTGTAATGAGATCCGCTTCGGCATTGGTGATCTCGAGGTTGGTACCGAGGCCCTGTTCATATTTTTTCTTTGTCTGGTTGTACACCTGCTCCGCCAGGGCCATGTTCTTTTTCTGTTCGTCCATGGTCGTCAGTGCATTGCGGATCTGCACACGTGCGGTCTGCACATCGTTGTCGATGTTGTTCTCCAGGTTTTTGATCGTGTTCTGCGTCTGCTGCAGCTGCAGTTTCGCCTGCTGGATGCGTGAGGCTTTGGCAAAACCGTCGAAGATGGGAATATTGAGATCCAGGCTCACCAGGCTGGTGGTAAAATAAGGCTGGTTCTTATCAAAAAAGTTGAACTTGTTGCGCTGGGCGTTCCGGCTGTAGGTGCCGCTGAGCGACAGGGTGGGCAGGTAACTCATCTGGTAGCGCTTTACATTAAAGGCGCCCAGTATGGCCGCGGTCTGCTGCAGGCGGTATTCGGGACGGTCTTCGTATTTAAAGGTGCCGTTCAGGAGGTCGTCTTTCAGGTCCTGGTCGTTGAGTGTGTCGGTAAGCACCAGCTGTTCCTTTACCGGCATGCCGATGAGGTATTTCAATCCGATGGAACCTGTTTCCAGCTGGTTCTCCACGCCTGTTTTCTGGGTGCGGAGGTTCGAGAGGCTCACGTTCACCTTGTCTACATCGAGCTGTTCCTGGAAACCGTTCTTGAAGAGTTCTTTGGTATCGTGCAGCAGTTTTTCGGTGCGGTTGATGTTGGCGTCGATGATCTGGATCTGGGTCTTTCCTACCACGAGCTGGTAGTAGACCTTGTATACATTGGCCTTGATTTCTTCCTGCGTAACGTCGGCTGTCTGCTGCCGCAGCAGGATGGATGCCCTGCGTGCCTGCAGGCCGACGAACACCTGTCCGTCGAACAGCACCTGCGAAAGCCGGCCGGTGTAAGAGCCATTATATTTGGTACCGAATTTCACCGGGATGTAAGTACCTGAGGGCTGGCCGAAGAATTCACCGGGCAGCAGGTTGGTGGGTATGCTGAGATAGTCGGTGAGGTTCACGCCACCGCTGATCTGAGGCAGTGCGGCGGAGGTAATTTCGCGGTTCGACTGCTGCTGGATCACGATGTCCAGCAGGGCGTTTCTGACCTGTACGCTGTTCTTGAGGGCGTATTCGGTGGTTTGTTTGGCAGAAAAGGCATGAGTTTCCTGGGCCTTTAGGTTTGTTCCCGTCATTATACAAAGCATGCACAGGGCGGGTATGAATAGTCTTTGCATCTTATTGATTTTTTTCTTTCCGTTCAAGTTTATATTGTTCCAGCATTGCATAGCCTTTCAGGGAAGCGATCCCGTAGAGAAACATTTCTGTGAGCTGCTGATGAACCTCCAGAAAGCTGTGATGACTTTTGGAAACTTCATAGCTGAAAGGAAGCATCATGGTTTCAAGCCGTATCATGGTGATGATATCCACATCTATTTCGGGCCGGTAGAGTTCTTCCTGGATCCCTCTTTTCAGGTTGTCGATGATGATCTCGCGGAGGAACTTGTATTTGAACTGGTTGAACTTTTCGAATGATTCGGCATGATGCTTCTCCAGGTCGTACAGGAGGGAAGGGTTCATGGTCTCGAACATTCGTTTTACCATCTGGGTCGCAAAAAGTACTTCTTCGATGGCGTTCCCGGCGGAGATCTGGTATTGGGCGCAATTTTCCTGGTTGTTTTCCAGCATGCTCATGAGCACGGCGTCCACCAGTTCGTTCTTGTCTGCATAGAACTGGTAGATCGTCTTTTTGCTGACACCCGACTGTACGGCAATCTCATCCATGGTTACCGACCGGATGCCGTACCGCATAAAAAGATCTGTTGCTTTCTGAAGGATTTTGTCTCTTATTTCCATCTGTATATGGAGAGCAAAACTATGGAAACTTTTAACGTAACAAAAGTTTCCGGAGTTTTTTTCAAAAATAATTATCCACACCAGCGGGGGCGGGAAGGGTAAAATCAGGACCCGGCAGAAGAGTGACGCTGCAGAAATGATAACTGGTAACATGTATCGGTGAAGCGGCAAAAGCACCGGAAGAGCTGTAATACCGTAAAAAAACTGCTCTTTTAGCTGGGTGGAATGCCTAAATTGCCCTTTTGTTGCCACTATTATTTTTAGCGCAGGATCGCAGCAACCAGTTTACCCAACTATGACAGAGACTCCTCCCCCCGTTCAGGACCGTTGGCGATGGAACCGGCTGATCCAGTATTTTCTGCAGGGGCTGCTGGTAGTGGCACCTGTTACCATTACCTTTTATGTTATTTACCGGTTTGTGTCTTCCGTCGACAGCCTTGTTCCTATTTTTCAGCAGAAAGACGCTGCCGGCAACATCATCAACCGCAATTACGGGCTGGGCTTCGTGGTCATCATCGTGGCGCTGATCGTAGTTGGCTACCTGAGCTCCAATTTCATTACCCGCAAAGTATTCAACCTGTTCGATTACTGGCTCGAGCACACCCCCGGCATCAAGCTGATCTACTCTTCCATCAAAGATTTCTTTGAAGCATTCGCAGGCAATAAAAGAAAGTTCAACCGGGCGGTGCTGATCAACCTGCATGGTGAGAATGTGTGGCAGGTCGGGTTTGTGACCGCCGATGACGCACGGCAACTGGGACTGAAAGATTTCATTACGGTGTATGTACCGATGTCGTACTCGTTTGCAGGCAACACGTACATCGTGCCGCAAAACCGGGTACGCAAGATAGACCATGTAAGCGCTGCCGATGCGTTGAAATATGCCATCTCGGGGGGCATCTCGGAACTGGACGACGAGAAAGTCAAGAATATTTATTAGCGTATGAAAACGGTAAGAACATTCAGTTTCGTTGCACTGCTGTTGCTGGCGCATACCGAGTGTTTCTGCTGGGGGTTCTTTGCGCATGAAAAGATCAACTACTACGCTGTTTTCCTGCTGCCCCCTGAAATGCTCCGGTTCTACAAACCTCATATTGAATTCCTGCGCGAGCACGCCGTGGATCCTGACAAAAGAAGGTATATGATCGCGCAGGAAGGCGCGCGGCACTATATAGATATCGACCGGTATGGAAAATATCCTTTTGCTGATCTGCCGCACCGCTGGGAAGATGCCAGGGCCTGCTTCGGGGAAGATACCCTGCTGGCAAACGGGATCGTGCCCTGGTGGACACAGCAGATGCTGCAGCGGCTGACCCGCGCCTTCCGGGAAAAAGACGAACCGGCTATCCTGAAACTGTCGGCAGAGATCGGGCATTATATTGCCGATGCCCATGTGCCGTTGCATGCTTCGCAAAACCACAATGGCCAGTTGACGAATCAGAAGGGCATCCATGCTTTCTGGGAAAGCCGGATCCCGGAGCTGCTGGCCGACAGGGAATGGAATTTCTTTATCCGTAAAGCCGACTACCTGCACGACCCCGGCGATTTTATCTGGAAAAGGGTGATCGAAAGCGGGCGGGAAGCAGACACCGTACTGCAGGATGAGAAAACACTGAGCAAGCAGTTTCCCGCCGATCAGAAATGGGCTTTCGAGCTCCGCAACGGCACCCTGGCGCGCCAGTATTCATCCGCCTATTCGATTGCCTACAACACGATGCTGCGGGGCATGGTGGAGCGCCGCATGCGGCAGTCCGTCTATGCGGTAGCTTCCTTCTGGTACACTGCGTGGGTGAATGCAGGGCAGCCCGATCTGCGGTCGCTGCGCCAAAGCAGCGGATCCGCCGCCGACTCGTCCTCGTTCCGGGCGCTCAACGATGCCTGGCGCAAGGGAACAATGCTGGGCACCGACCGGGAGCAGGATTGAAAGGGAGCGGGAAGGAGTGTTTGAAATCCACAGTACACTTCCATAAAGTTCCCCTCTCCCGGAGAGGTGGATTAAAGCCGCACCTGCAGGCACTTTGCCGCCGCCGCACCCTTCAACCCTTTTTTCAATCCCGCCAGGCGCCAACACGGGCCTGCACGCGACGCCTCTGGTTGCACCTGAGCGGGAATCCAAGCGGAGAATCAAAAAAGGATGGATGTGAGCCGGTATGCACCTGCGCCTGCGCAAAGGGGACAAGCGGGTTGGAGGTGCGGGCGATAAGTGCGGCATGGTTTGAAACCCTGCCGCCCTGCCTGGCGTCTCCCGCAAGGAAAATCGATCCGGCCGCTTCTCCTTACTACTTCCCTGTCGAAAAATCTTCCGCTTAGCTTACTTTTGCTCGGCCAAAAGAGAACAAGAGGCGGCTGATCGTTCATTAAAAAAATCTACACCAGTGATCCACAATTTCAATTCAGGTCCGAGTGTTTTACCGCGGGAAGTTTTTGAAGAAGCATCCCGGGCGATCCTGAACTACAACGATACCGGATTGTCCATCCTCGAGATCGGCCACAGGACGCCCCTCTTCGAGTCGGTGCTGCAGGAAGCGATCGAGCTGGTAAAAGAACTGATGGAACTGAATGCCGGCAAGGAAGTGCTGTTTCTGCACGGAGGCGCTTCCACGCAGTTTTTTCAGGTGCCCATGAACCTGCTGAATGAAGATGAAACGGCCGCCTACCTCGACTGCGGTACCTGGGGCACCAAAGCCATCAAAGAAGCCCGTCTGTTCGGAAAAGTAGAGGTGGTGGGAAGTTCGAAAGATAAAAATTATACCTGCATCCCGGAGTTTACCGTGCCATTCCACGCCAAGTATTTTCATTACACTACCAACAATACCATCGAAGGCACCGAAATGCACGGCATACCCGATACGAACGTGCCGCTGGTGGCCGATATGAGCAGCGATATCCTGAGTGCGCAGATGGATTTCAACCGCTTTGCGCTGATCTATGCCGGTGCGCAGAAGAACGTGGGCGCCGCTGGCGTGAACCTTGTAGTGATAGACAGGGACATACTCGGTACGGTGAACCGCAAGCTTCCTACCATGATGGATTACCGCAATCATATCGAAAACGGATCCATGGTGAATACGCCCCCGGTGTTTGCTGTTTTTGTCTGCATGCTCACCCTCCGCTGGCTCAAAAAGCAGGGCGGAGTAAGCGCCATCGAAAAAATTAACAAAGACAAAGCGGCACTTCTGTACAATACATTGGATACTTTGCCTGTTTTTCATCCCACAGTGGAAAAAAAGGACAGGAGCATTACCAACGTGGTATTTGTAATAGATGATCCTACACTGGAAAAAGAATTTTCAGACCTGTGCAAAAAGGAAGGGTTGGTAGGAATAAAAGGTCACCGGAGCGTGGGCGGGTTCAGGGCAAGCCTGTACAACGCCCTGCCGTTCGAGAGCGTGAAAACGCTGACCGACCTCATGAAAGATTTTGCGCAGCAGAAAGGATAGCCGGGGCATGTGCAGCCCCGCTGTTGTGCGCATGATTCCCGTACCCCTGATACTATACGCCTCTTAAAACACAATATTTCATGGTAACCATCGCACCCTTCAAAGCATTAAGACCCCAGGCCCAGTTCGCGAAACAGGTCGCCTCCCGGCCGTATGACGTGCTCACCAGCAAGGAAGCAAAAACAGAAGCCCAGGGAAACCCAAGCTCATTTCTTCACATCACCAAATCAGAGATCGACCTGCCCGACACCACGGATGTGCATTCGGCTGCCGTATATGAAAAGGCAAAGGAAAACCTGAAAGCCTTCTGCAAGCGCAACATCCTTTTTGAAGAGAACAAACCCTGTTTCTATATCTACCAGCTCGTGATGAACGGAAGGAGCCAGACCGGACTGGTCTGCGTGTCGTCACTGGAAGATTACGAGAACGGGCTGATCAAAAAGCATGAGCTCACGCGCCCTGAAAAAGAGGAAGACCGGATCAATCACATGAAGACGATCGAAGCGCAAACAGGCAATGTTTTCCTGGCCTACCTGGCCGATGAAGAAGTGGATGCCGTGATCAGTCACTGGAAACAGCGCTACTCGGCCGTGTACGACTTTACTGCCGACGACGGCATCCAGCATTCGGTGTGGGTGATCAACGACAACGACATAATAAAGAAGATCACCTCGCTGTTTGCCGAAAAGATCGCTGCTACCTACATTGCCGATGGCCATCACCGGGCCGCCAGCGCCGCCAGGGTAAGCAAGCTGCCCGGCAGAAAAAGCGCGGATTCAGCCTATTTCCTCACTACCCTCTTTCCTTCGAACCAGCTACAGATCATGGATTACAACCGGGTGGTGCAGGACCTGAACGGACTGACGGAAGCCCAGTTCCTGGAGGCAGTGGGAAAAGACTTCGAGGTAGAAAAAAGTACCACCGCCGTTGCTCCGGCTGCCCTGCATGAATTCGGCCTGTACCTGGGCGGCGCCTGGTACAGGCTGACAGCCAGGGAAGGAACCTATTCAGACGACCCGATCGGTGTGCTGGATGTGACCATCCTGCAGAACAACCTATTCGACCGGATGCTGGGTATCAAAGACCCGCGTACAGACACCCGCATCGATTTTGTGGGAGGGATCCGCGGACTGCAGGAACTGGAAAAGCGGGTCGACAACGGAAGCGCCGAAGCCGCCTTCAGCCTGTACCCGGTAAGTATTCAGCAACTGTTTGATATTGCAGACAGCGGCAACATCATGCCGCCCAAAAGTACCTGGTTCGAGCCCAAGCTGCGCGACGGACTGTTCACGCACCTGATCGGGTAAACAGCGTAAATGCCAAAGTAATTCCTGTTGCAGCAGGAAGTGTTGACCACTTCACCAGGAAGAGTAAATTTGTGTTCTGATATGTATGTAAAATTTTTACCTGTTTTTCTCTTCACCCTCGCGGTAACCTGCGCATCCGCCCAGCAGCCAGACGTCAAGACGCTGCAGGCCACGGCACAGAACTTTGTAAAGCAGGGCGACTACGCCAACGCCGTACTGGTGCTGAACCGCGCCCGCCAGCAGGACCCCGAGAATACGGATGTTCTTAAAGATCTTGCTTTTGCGCAGTACCTGCAGGAAGACTATAACAAAGCCGAAGAAACCATCAAACCGCTGCTCGACCGGCGGGATGCCGACGTGCAGACCTTCCAGGTGGCCGGCCTCATCTACAAAGCGAAAGACAATTCGGGAGAAGCAGAAAAAATATACAAGAAAGCCCTCAAAAAATTTCCTTCCAGCGGCATCCTCTACAACGAATACGGCAACATGCTGCTCGACCTGAAAAACAACGGCGCCATCCGCCTCTGGGAAAAAGGCATCGAAGTAGATCCCAACTACCCCGGCAATTATTACAACGCAGCACAGTATTATTCCACCGCTCAGGACAAGGTCTGGAGCATCATCTACGCCGAGATCTTTGTGAACATGGAAAGCTTTTCGAGAAGAACGATCGAAGTAAAAAGCCTCCTGCTCGACAACTATCGCAAGCTGTTCACCGATGTTGACCTTACGCGGAACCTCGATGGCAAAAGCGAGTTCATGGCCGCTTACCTGACCACGCTGAACAAACAGTCGGCCGTTGCCTCCATGGGCGTTACCCCCGAATCGCTGACCATGATCCGCACGCGGTTTGTGCTTAACTGGGACAAGACCTATGCTTCCCGCTTCCCCTTCCGCCTGTTTGAATATCACCGGCAGCTTCTTCGCGAAGGCCTGTTCGATGCATATAACCAGTGGCTGTTCGGACCGGTGCAAAATCTTACGGCGTATCAGAACTGGACCAGCACGCATGCCGACACCTATAAAGAGTTCACCGACTTTCAGCGGGGCCGGGTGTTCAAGCTGCCTGCGGGTCAAAACTATCAGGCTTCACAAAATAAATAGCCGGCTCACTATCCAAGAAACTTTGCCGCTTCCTTCAGGTCGTCGGGCGCATCGATGCCTACACCCTTGAAATCGGTCACTACCATTTTCAACGGAATGCCGTGTTCCAGGTAACGCAGGCATTCGATCTTCTCTGCAGCTTCGAGCGGCGTGACCGGCCAGCCCGTGAAATTCAGGAGCGACTGTTTGCGAAAAGCGTATACGCCTATATGATGGTAGTAGTTGATGGAGATTTCTTTGTTGCGCGGATAAGGGATCACGCTGCGGCTGAAGAGCAGTGAGTTCATGTTGCCGTCTACCACCACCTTCACATTGTTGGGGTCTTCTATCAACCGTTGTTCGTGGATGATCCGCATCAGCGAGGCCACCTGCACCTGCTTACCTGCTTCGCCTTCGAACACTTCGAGCAACTGCCGCAGCGGTTCTTTTTTGATGAAGGGCTCGTCGCCCTGCACGTTCAGTACCACGTCCACATCCATGTCTGCCACGGCTTCCGCGATGCGGTCGCTTCCGCTCTCATGCGCGCGGATACTCATTTTGGCTTGTCCGCCATTCGATACAATTTCGTTGTATATGATATCGCTGTCAGTTATCACCAGCACATCGTCGAACAAACCCGTTGCCACTGTATTGTCGTAGGTATGCCGGATCACGGTTTTATCGCCGAGGGGTTGCATGAGTTTTGCATGGAAACGGGAGGCGGCATAGCGGGCCGGAATCATAGCTATATTTTTCATATACTTCACAATAGAGGTTGTTCGCAAAGATCAATTTTTCTATTGTTTTTAAATGATATGATTATAGTTAATTATATTTGATTGAAGCCCAAAGCCGCTGTCATTAACTGCTTAAAAACTGTATCACATGCCAACCAATGATCTGCTGCAGAACTATGTTCCGGATGCTAATACGTGGGACGAGATGTTTGAGAAGAACGGTGTCAGGAGCCAGTACAGCGATGTGATCGATTTTTTTCAGCACCTGGGAATCGATGAGCTGAATAAAAAAGAAGAGCAGGCAAAGCGGCTCTTTATGAGCCAGGGCATCACCTTCACCGTGTACAGCAGCGGCGAAGGGATAGAAAAGATTTTCCCGTTCGACCTGATACCCCGTATCATCACCGCCAGCGAATGGTCTTTCATTGAAAGCGGCATCAAGCAACGCCTGCAGGCGCTGAATCTTTTCCTGAAAGATGTTTACAACGAACAGTTCATCATCAAGGATGGCATCGTACCGGTAGACATGGTGTACAGCTGCCCCCATTTCTTGCGTGAGATGTACCGCTTCCCTGTTCCTTACGACATTTACGTTCACATTGCCGGCATCGACCTCATCCGTGATCACGATGGTTCCTTTTACATACTCGAAGACAATCTGAGAACGCCCAGCGGGGTAAGCTATATGCTGGAGAACCGCGAGATCACCAAGCGCCTTTTTCCCGACCTGCTGCCCAACAACGGCGTGGAAAGTGTGCTCGATTATCCCGACATCCTGCATAAGAATCTTGTGTCCCTCTCGCCCCGTCAGATACCCAATCCCAACATCGTTGTGCTGACACCGGGGATCTACAATTCGGCCTATTTCGAGCACACCACGCTGGCCCGGCTGATGGGTGTAGAGCTGGTGGAAGGGAGAGACCTGGTGGTAGACAATCACAAGGTGTATATGAAAACCACCAACGGGCGGCAACAGGTAGACGTGATCTACCGCCGGGTGGATGACGAGTTCATCGATCCGCTGGTGTTCAACAAGGGCAGCATGCTGGGGGTAGCGGGCATCATGAGCGCGTACCGCAAAGGCAATGTGGCCCTGGTGAATGCGCCCGGCAACGGCGTCTCCGATGATAAGGCCGTATATACTTATGTTCCGGAAATGATCAAGTATTACCTGAACCAGGAACCGATCCTCAAAAATGTGCCTACCTACCGGTTGAGCAATCCCGATGAAAGGGAGTATGTGTTCAACAACATAGAGAAACTGGTTGTAAAAAAGACCAACGAAAGCGGTGGATACGGCATGCTGATGGGCGGCTCCGCTTCGGAGGAAGAGATCACGAAATACGTGGCCGAAGTGCGGAAAGATCCCCGGCAGTTCATTGCCCAGCCAACCATCAACCTGTCATCAGCCCCCTGTTACATGAACGGCAAACTGCAGCCCCGCCGGATCGACCTGCGGCCGTTTGCCCTGTGCGGGCCGGATGGTATCCAGATCGTGCCGGGAGGCCTTACCCGGGTGGCACTGCGGGAAGGATCGCTGGTGGTGAATTCATCGCAGGGAGGAGGCAGCAAGGATACCTGGGTACTGGCCGACTGATTTCCACATCGTCCACAAGGGTGGATAATAACTTTCTAACAAAAAAACATATGTTAAGCCGAGTAGCCGATAGCCTGTATTGGATGAGCCGTTATATGGAAAGGAGCGATGGCATACTGCGCATGCTGAAGATCAACTATGCCTCCTCACAGGAAGACGTAACCGATGAGTTCTCATGGATGCCTGTGCTGAAGATATTTACACAAATGACGGATGAAGAGGCGGATGCCATTGCCCTGCAAAGCCGCAAAGTGCTGCAGTATATGGTCTCCGACCGCGAGAACCAGAACTCACTTTACAACGTGGTTACGATGGCCCGGGAGAATGCCCGCAGCGTGCAGGACCATATCACCAAGGAGCTCTGGCAATGCCTCAACGATTTCTATCACCTGATCCGGGAAGAATGGGTAAGCCGTTCACTCGAATCGGGCGACCCGGTGAACGTGCTCGACACCATGATCCGGCAGTGCCTCCTGTATTATGGAACCGCAGATATTACCATGGCCCGGGGCGAAGGGAACACCTTCATGAACATCGGAAAGTTCCTGGAAAGAGGCATACAGACCTCTACTATTCTCGACACCAATTTTTCCATTCACAACATGCTGGAGTCGGCGGTGGAACCGACTGATCTGCGGTACCTGCTGCTGTCGCTCTCCGGTTACTCGCTCTACCTGCGCACCTACCGGAGTGGCTTCGAAGCAAAAAAGGTGGTGGAGCAGGTTATCATGAACCGCCAGTTCCCCCGTTCCCTTTCCTATTCAGTCGAAAAGATGCACCGCAATTTTGAACGGTTCCATGCCCAGCAAAACAGCGTAGATAGTTACAATACCGTTTCCTTCATGATGGGCAGGATCAAAAGCCGCGTACAATACTCAACGGTAGACACCATCATCGAACAGGGACTTCAAAACTACCTCCGCGAGGTGATTGCTGCCCTGAACGAAATAGGCGTCGGCCTCGAGAAGCACTATTTTGCTTATTACTGATTCATCATTTTAAACCCAAGCAGATTACCATGCCTAAATTCACGATCCAGCATATCACCAAATACACCTACGACGAAGCTGTTACCGACAGTACCAACCAGCTGATGCTGTACCCGGTCAAAGACATGTACCAGCAGGTTTTGAGGCATGATCTTATCATTACCGGCGACCCGTACATCGAAATATATGAAGACTACTACGGCAACGAAGTGGGTTCCTTCATGCATACCGTGCCGCACAGGGAGCTGCTTATTGATTCGAAAGTGGAAGTGATCACGGAAACAAGGGACCTGCCGGATGGCAGCCGGCCTGCGGAAGAGCAATGGGCTTATCTTGACCAGTTAAAATACCAGGTGCCTTACATCGATTTCCTGAAAACAGAACGGTTCGAAGGCGATGATGAAGTAGCAAAGATCGTGGAAGGCGTTCACAGCCGCGAGCTGCAACCGATGGAAGCCATCCTTCAGCTGAACCTCTTTGTATACGACAATTTCAGTTACATCAAGGGGGTCACGAATATCGAGACCACGCTCGACGAGATCTGGAAGCTGAAAGCCGGCGTCTGCCAGGATTTTGCCCACCTCTTGTCGGCCATGCTGCGCAGGATCGGCATTCCGGCCCGCTACGTGAGCGGGTATGTATGTCCGAGCAAAACGGGTATGCGCGGTGAGGGCGCCACCCATGCATGGGTGGAAGCTTTTATACCTTTCTTTGGATGGCTGGGCTACGACCCTACCAATAACTGCCTGGCAACCGACCTGCATGTGCGGCTGGCCGTAGGCCGCAATTTTCGCGATTGCTCTCCCGTGCGCGGAACTTTCAAAGGCGCTTCCAACCAGAACCTGGAAGTGGGCGTAACGGTGACCAATGAAGACGGCTATGCCAATCCCGAGATCGAAAATGTGCTCACCCCCCAGCCTACTGTTAAACAACCCGTCAATTCGTACCGCCGCTTTTTAGAGATACAACAGATGCAACAGCAGCAGCAATAGAGTAGTTATTCTTATCATTATTTTATCATCCTTGCCCAGGGTCAGCAGGATGTATGATAGAATGGAAAGTATTGCGTAATAGCGGTCCTACTTTCTCCGCGAGGATCCTCGGGCAGCCGCAGCATAATACCGTGCCTGCGGCTGCTCGAAGAGGACAAAGGGAAAAAAGGACAGACGACATATGATCTCTTCCTTTTTCCCTACTCCCCTGTCGCGGGTAACTCCGGGTACACGCTGTTGCAGGCGGTGCAGTGATAATATCTTTCCACTTTGATTTCCTGGCCGGTAAGGAGGAGCGATTTGAACCGGTCGATCCAGGTGTCGTAGTTGATGACCTTTTCCACCAGCTCGAGGCGAGCAAGCCGGCAGCGCGGACAGGGAACCGTTTCCAGAAAAAGCCGGTTCGATTTTGCCAGCAGGTACATGGCGGCGGGCACGCTCTCATCTTCCACCATCAGCTTCATGCCGCCCAGGGCCGGGCTCAGCAGGGGATCGATGGTGATGGTGTACTCGTCCTTGATATAGCAGTTGATGCCGGCTTCCAGCAGCATCGATAATTCAAGATTTGCCGTAATGTAATTGTCGTAAGCGCGGATAGGAGTAAAGCTCATGCGGTCAGGGGCCTCCGGGAATAATATCAGGATCAGTTGTTCAGCATCAGTGGCATGATCAGGATCAGCAGTTCCTCATTGGGATCGTTCTCCGTCGGCTTTACGATACCCGCTTTGGTGGACGTAGACAGCTCGATGCTCACGTCGTCGCTGGCGGCGGCATTCAGCATATCGATCAGAAAGCGGGCATTGAAAGCGATGGACATATCCTCGCCGGTGTACTGGCAGGGAATCCGCTCGCTGCCTTCGAAAGAAAAATCAATGTCCTGCGCGCTCAGTTCCAGCTCGTTGCCCTGGATGTTGAGGGCCACCTGGTTGGTGCTTTTGTTGCTGAAAACGCTCACGCGGCGCAATGCGCTCTGCAATCCGATCTTGTTGATGAGCAGCTTGTACGGATTGTTGGACGGGATGACCACTTTATAATCGGGAAAACGGGCATCGATGAAACGGCAGCTCATCTGGGTAGATCCATGCTTAACAAACAGGTGGTTCTTGTTATAGCTTAGTGTGAGCTCATCCTGGTTCATGGGCAGGGCCGATTTCAGCAGGTTCAGCGGCTTTTTAGGCACGATGAATGTGTCGCTTTCGGGGCAGCTCACATCGGTCCGGTTGTAGCGGATCAGGCGGTGGGCATCGGTGGCCACGAACTGGATATGGTCGGGATGAAGTTCAAAGAAAACACCCGTCATAGCCGGGCGCAGGTCGTCGTTGCTGACGGCCGAAAGGGTTTTATTGATCGCCGTTACCAGGGCGGCCGATACCATGGTGAACGAAGTGGTATCGTCGGCAGCCGGCTCTTTGGGGAAATTGTTGGGGTCTTCACCCATCACTTTGTATTTACCGTTGCTGGTAACAACCTCCACAGCAAAGTTCTTATCTATGTTGAAGCTGAGCGGCTGGTCGGGTATGTTCTTGAGCGAATCGAGCAGGATGCGGGCCGGGATGCAGATCTTTCCCGTGTCCTTTGATTCGATGTCCATCTGTATGCGCATCACGCTTTCGAGGTCGGTAGCCACCACGCTTAACTTGTTGCCTTCCACCTCAAACAGGAAATCTTCGAGTATGGGTAAAACCGTGTTGGCGCTGATGACACCACTGATTTGTTGCAATTGTTTTGATAAAGCAGAAGATGATACGATGAACTTCATTGAATGCTTCGATTAAAAAGGTGTAGAAAGCGAAACTACTGATTTTTACACAATAGCCAAGAGTATTTCACCCCCTTATAAAATGGGTGTTAAATGGCCTGATTGTTCGCGGGAAATAGCCGAAATTTGGGTGTGTCACTCACATCACTTACAAAAGAACAGGCGCTCCAGAAACTGAAGCATTATTGTGCCTACCAGGAGCGCAGCCATAAAGAGGTCAAGGAAAAACTGTACAGCTACGGCCTGCACAAGCAGGAAACCGAAGAGTCCATTTCGCAGCTCATAGAGGAAGGATACCTGAACGAGGAACGCTTCGCGATCCAGTTTGCCGGGGGAAAGTTCCGGATGAAACACTGGGGTAAAGTAAAGATCAGGTACGAGCTGAAACTGAAGCAGGTCGGTGATTACTGTATCCGCAAAGCCCTGCAGCAGATCGATGACGCAGACTACGAACGCACGCTCGATCACCTGGCGGAGGAGAAATGGCGGCTGCTGAAGGGGGAAAAGAACCACTTCATCAAAAAGCGCAAACTGCAGGATTACCTGCTCCAGAAAGGGTATGAAAGCGACGTTGTACGTGAAATGGTGAAGAAGTGGAGCGGAAACGGGGCAAGCGACTGACAGGATTTAGTGACAAACCACTAAATTAGCCCCATGATAACAGAGCCTAAACGATTGTTTGACTGCATCCGGTATCATCTTGATAACAAGCCCCAGGAAGCCATGCTGGTAGGCAAGGAAGAAGGCCGGTGGCGCAAATACAGCACACAGGAAGTGGGTGAGCTGGTAAACAGGTTCAGCGCCGGCCTGATCAACCTGGGCTACGGCTGCGGCGACATGACGGCTACCGGAAGAGACAAGATCGCCGTACTTGCCAGGAACCGCCCCGAATGGATCATGCTCGACCTGGCCGTACAGCAGATCGGCGCTATCCTCACGCCGGTATACCCTACCATCAATGTAAACGAACTGGAATTTGTACTGAAAGATGCCGCGGTAAAAGCCGTTTTTGTGAACGACCAGGACATGTACGAAAAGGTACTCACCATCCGCGACCGGCTTCCCGACCTGCGTGACATCTTTTCTTTCGAACCCGCCGCCGGCGCACGGTTCTGGAAGGAGATCATGGAGAACAGTTCGGAAGAAGCGCTGCAAAAAGTACAGCAGATCGCTGACAGAATAAAGTACGAAGATCTGGCCACCATCATCTACACCTCGGGTACTACCGGCACACCCAAAGGCGTAATGCTGAGTCACCGCAATATCCTCAGCAACGTCATGGCTTCCATGCCGTGCTTTCCGCCGGGCGAGCACCTTAAAGCCCTGAGTTTCCTGCCGCTGAACCATATTTTCGAGCGCATGGTCAGCTATCTGTACCTGTTCCGCGGCACCAGCATCTATTTCGCGGAAGGGCTCGATACCATCGGCGACAACCTCAAGGAAGTTCATCCCAACGTGTTCACCACGGTTCCCCGCCTGCTGGAGAAAGTATATGAGCGCATCATGCATACCGGCAAAGGGCTCACCGGCGTAAAAAGACGCCTGTTCTTCTGGGCGCACGACCTGGCGCAGAAATTCGAGATCAACAAAACGCAGGGCGTCGGCTACAGGATGCAGCTGGCCCTGGCCAACAAACTGGTCTTCAGCAAATGGCGCGAAGGCCTGGGCAATGAACTGCTGTGTATCGTAACCGGCGGCGCCGCCTGCCAGGTGCGCCTGATCCGCATTTTTACCGCCGCCAGGATCCCTATTATGGAAGGATACGGCCTCACGGAAACCTCTCCGGTGATCAGCGTGAACCGCTACCAGGAGAAAGACCGCATGTTTGGAACGGTGGGCCCGCTGATCGGCGGCGTGGATGTGAAGATCGCCGAAGACGGCGAGATCCTCTGCAAGGGGCCGAACATCATGATGGGTTATTACAAACGCCCCGAACTGACGGCTGAAAGCATTGCCGACGACTGGTACCATACCGGCGACATCGGTATGGTCGTAGACAATAAATTTTTGAAGATCACCGACCGGAAAAAGGAACTGTTCAAAACCAGCGGGGGCAAATACGTGGCGCCGCTGGCCATCGAGAACAAGCTGAAAGAATCGAGCTTTATAGAGCAGGTGATGGTGGTGGGTGCGGAGAAAAAGTTTGTCGGCGCCCTGATCGTGCCGTCGTTTCCCAACCTGAAAGACTGGCTCCGCAAAAAAGGCCTGCCCTTCGCCAGCAACGAAGACATCCTGCGCAACCCGGAAGTGCTGGAACTATACAAAGACCTGGTAGAAAGTTTCAACAAATATTTCAATCACGTGGAGCAGATCAAACGCTTCGAGCTGCTTTCGCACGAATGGAGCATCGAAACGGGCGAAATGACCCCCAAGCTCAGCCTGAAACGAAAGGTCGTCATGGAAAAATACCGCGATTCCATTGAGCGCATCTACGTGCACGGGGGGAATTAACTTGCGGAGACGCCATGCCTGGCGTCTCCGTGGCACATCAGGCTATTTTGAGCCCGTTGCACTTACACTCACTTTTATCATCCTCGCACAGGTGCAGCAAGAAGCTGAGGGTGCAGGTGCGTGTTTGCGCCTGGCGAAGATGACAAAATGGGTTTATGTGCAGCCGGGTAAAATAGCTCCTTCGCACGGGATCGCTCACATTCCGAGACGCGAGGCATCGCGTCTTCTACTTTACCTCAATCGCTTTCTCAATCGCTTCCAGAGCCGACTCTTCTCCCGTATCGAGTACGGCCAGGGCTGAATATTTTCCTTTGGGCACGGTACCGGGGATGGTCAGCCGCACTTTTCTGTTGGCGGCAGGGAAAACAGGGAATTCGGTGCGGTCGAGTTTGTATTCTTTGCCGGTTTCCACATTCGTCAGTTCCATGTGCACCTTGCATTCGAGCATGACCTCTCCGGTATTGGCCATATAAAAATCATAGGCATTTTTTTCTGCAGGCACTTCCTTCAGGGCAATGCCTTTTGCTTCGGCATGCGTGATGGAAGGCGGGGTCTGGTAAATATGGATGCCTACGCGAAGCAGTTCCTTCACTTTTGTATTGAACTGTTTGTTGATGCGTGAGGCGCTGTCCTGCTCGGAGGCGCTTTGCAGGAAGAGCATGGCCCATTTCATTTTTTTAAACGCATTCATGTCGGGCGGGCCCTGCAATTTTACCAGCAGCTCCTCGGTCTTGCCCGGTTCTACTTCAATAAAGTTTTTCGACAGGGTCACCCATTTCGTGCAGGAGCTGGGCAGGGTGTCGGCTTTGAAATATTCATGCGCGCCGGTGGAATCCCGCAGCCAGTCGGCCAGATAAGCTTCAAAACTGATCTTTTTGTCGGACAGGTTGGCGATGCGGATCACCTGCGATTCGGTGGTGCCGGGCGACAGGTGATATTCGAGGATGGAGGGCTGTATGCCGATTTTCTGGGCGGCTCCTTGTAATATGAGTAACAAAGAGATAGCTGCCAGAAAAAGAGATTTTAACATAGATAGGATTTTAAAAAATAAAAAATCGGAACAGGTCGTTAGGTACAGACCATGAACAAACCTTTCCCGAAATTCTGGTTGCATCTCCTAAACGCATTTTTGGGGTTGTTTCTTGTATCGGGCGCCAAAGCGCAGATCATACAGGTAACACAGGGGCAGACGAATTTCACCTGCAACAGTTCGAGCACCCTCGAAAACGCACAGGTAGCGGTAAATGCATTTTCAGTAGCGGTGTTTTCATTTTATAGTTTCAGCGTGTATGTGAAAGTGTCGAACGTGAGCAGCAGCGCCGGGGCGGCCATGCCGGCTTCCATGCTGGCCGTAAAGCTGAACACGGTCTCTCCGTCACGAACCGCCAATTACAATACTTTTACCTTAAGCACAAACAACCAGCAGCTCATCCAGAGCACCAACACCGGTCTCCGGTATGTTACTTACACATACAACCTGATCGCAGGGCCGGTGGGATACGATTACCCGCCGGGAAGCCAGCTTTTTAATGTACTGTTTACGCTAACGTATCCCTAAGTATGAAAAGAATTCTGCTTTTACTGCTCGCTGTGCTTCAGTTTTCCGCGTCGAAAGCACAGAGTGATGACATGACCTCCACCATCAGCATCCAGGCGGTGATGGAGCTCACACTGGGCAAAAGCGCTACCAACCTGGTTTTCAGCACACCCGATCAATATGCGTCGGAGTTTGCACTCACCGGTTTCAATACGGTGAGGATCAAAACGAACCAGAACTGGAACCTGAGCGTATCGGCTACCAGTTCCGTGTTTACCGCGAGCGGAACCTTTGCGTCATCCAACATGCCCGCTTCCCTGTGCAGGGTGGGGGTAACAGGCCAAACGAGCACCGTCTCGCTCTCCACCACCTCGCAGCAGCTCACCGCCGGCAACCGCGGCAGCGACAGTTATGCCGGTAACAATTTTGATATCACCCTGAGAATCAATCCCGGCTATAATTACGGAGCCGGTATCTACAGTCTCGGGGTGGTGTATACGCTGACGGCTAAGTAATTCCACTTAAAAAAATTTCCGGGCGTACTTGACAATCCCCCCAGAATTGTTCAACTTTGTAATTCCGATTCCATCAAAAACAAGTATCCGCTTGAAAATAATCCTGTTCTCCCTGTTTGTATTCACTGGTATATTCGCAAAAGCCCAGCATCAGTCGGCCCAGGCCACCCAGGTTATTACGATGCGCCTGCAGCCCGTTTCCTTCATCGATTTTGCCAGCATAGACAACCAGAGGCCGCCCGCTCAAAAGGCCGACATTGCCCACGAAGCATCCACCCGCGGCATCATCCTCAACCGCAATCTCCTGCAGCACGCGGCGCTTCCAACCCCGGCTTCCTCCCAGAAGGAAGAAACAAGTTCTTCACGCACTGTCTCGTTTGCATTCAATGAGAATGAACCGGTGTATACGTTTTCGAGCAGGTAAGACCTTGATCTCAGCTTGCATCCTGGTTCAGACAAACAGCACGAAGCAGCACGATACACAAGAACCCCTCAGGCGAATCAGTTAATCAGGCCAATTCTGGTTCAGACAAATTCCCCGCAATAGAAACCCACCGCTTTCGTTTTATAGCAGCCTTGCCACAGGCAAATCCATTTCTGTGTTTAAACCCCGGGACGTTTGGAAACTCTGTACAAATACTTTTTTGCTGCACTGACTTTTTTTGTTTGCACCTTTTCGTATCATCCGGCCGCACAGGCCCAGGCCAGTTTCCAGTCAGATATCCTGAAGACCCGCTTGCTGAAAGACTCCATCCTGCTGGAAGAAAATACCTTTGCTTTCAACAACATCAACATACAGAATAACGGCAACGCCCCCCTGCACATCCAGCTTACCCTTACTGCGCCCGATATGATCGACATCGTTTCATCGAGCGTGCTCAACATCGAAGTAAAGCCCCACGAAAGCCAGACGGTTCCCTTCCGCTTTACCTCGGGAAAGAAAAATTTTTCCATCGCCTGGTACCCTGTAAAGATCGAGCTGCGCGTGGCGGAAAGCGGGCAGGTTGTGAACGAAGCTTTTTGGATCAGGCCCAAAGAGAACACCCGGTGGAAAGCCCAGGTGCGCCAGCCTGCCATCACGTTCACGGAAACAGACAAAGAAATTCCCTTCGACATCTACCTGGAAAACACCGGCAACAGCGACGATGTGTACACCTTTTCCTTCAATACCCTGCTCGATCTCTCGCTGCCTAAAAAAAATTATACCGTCAGCCTGCCCGCAGGTGCGCACCGGAACATCACCGTAAAAGTGCTTTTGTCGCCGAAAGACATCTGGCAGCTGAAACGCGAAGACATCGAGATCTTTATCAAGGGAAAAGGCGACGACCAGAAAATGCTGCGGCAGACCATCGTAAAAATGGGCTATTCATACAACGGAACCGTTTCGGGCTGGTACAAGATGCCCCTGGCGGTGGAGCTGAACTTCAATAATTTATCGAGCAGCCAGCCGTTCGCATTTTTGAACGTGCGGGGATACATGCCGCTCAAGAACAATGCGCAGCTCAACGTGCTTTTCCAGTCCGACAATATGTACAGGAATTTTTCCGCCAACACGCATCTTGCCACGGCGCAGTATGTGAGCGGGCGCTGGAAAGTGACCGGGGGAAGCATCGTCGACTTCAACAATTTCCTGGTGGATGGCATGGGCGGCCGCATACAGTACAACGGCAACCACAACGGACTTTTCGAGGTGATGGCCGTAAAAAGCAGGCTGGGCGACACATACCAGTTCAATCTGAAAGCGGCCCGCGACCTGTCTAAGAACATACATTTCTATTCCAACTCTTTTGTAAACAGCGACCAACTCAAACAGACAGACAGTTACCTGAGCCTGAACCGGGTTGACTGGCTGCTGGGCGCGAAGACAAAGTTTTCGGTGGAAGGCGGCGCCGGCATGGAAAAGCTTAACCGGGTAAAGCTCGATACCACGCTGCCCGCGGCGGAAGCCGGCTATCACTTCGAATCGCTTGGTAAACATTACCAGATCAATTCACAGATGAGCGTCTATTCGAAAAACTTTCCCGGCATCAACAAGGGGTTCCATTACCAGCTGCATGAAGTGCGGCTGCTGATGAACCATGCTTTCGTGGGGCCATACCTCGAGCTCAACAAGAGAGCCTACAACAACACCGAAGATTCGCTGGTGAATTACCTGTTCAACATCGATACAAAAGAATATGGTTTCCGGCTGGGTGTTCAGAACACCCGCCTTTCGGTGGTGGTATCGCCCGGACTGCTTTCACAGATACAGGACAGCCTGAACAGCGTGCGGTCAGACATGTACAAAGTGTCGATCAATGCCAACTGGCAGATCAGCGACAACTGGTGGTTCTCCCTTTTCTCCAACACCGGAAAAATTTATGTGCCCGGGGCCATGCACCCGGCCTTTTACAGCACCAACAACCTCCTCAATGTACAGTCGCACCGCTATGGCATTACAATGCGTTACGACAACGGGCCTTATTACTATTACGAGATCAAACAGTACCTGAGCCGCAATGTGCCGGTGCAGCGGTTTCAGCTATCCCCTTTTATCGAGCACCCCATTTCGAAGTGGAATCTTTTTTACCGGCTCCAGCTCAATTACCTGACGGAAAAATCGAACAAGGCCACTTACCTCGTCGCTTATAACAACCTCCTGTATTCTTCGCCCCGGCTGGGACTGGATGCGGGCCTGGTAACCCAGGTGAACCTCATCAACCAGGCGAATCCTTATATCAATTTTACGATCAGGCAGAAGCTGCAGCTGCCGGTAGCACGCAACAAAAAATCGAAGAGTTTCAAATTCATCCTGTTCCAGGATAGCAACAACAACAATGTGTATGACAAAGGGGAAGAGGTGATCAGGCAGGCAAGAACGGGGGTTGACAACGATGTGGTGATGAGCAATGAGAGAGGCGAGATCGATTTCAGGAATACGGATAAAACATCGTTCGTGCTTGATTTCAGCCAGATCTCTTCCCTGCGGGGTTGGATCCCGAAACTGGGCTACCGGCAGACCTTTGCGCCCGGCAACCAGAAGGTCAACTACATTCCTTTTCTGCCCAGCAAAGTGCTGACCGGAAAACTGGCGCTCATCAGGGATGAAAAAAGTTCACTCACCATGCAGCTCGACGGGATCCGCATCACCGCCGTTTCAGCAGACGGAAAAACCTATACGACACTGACCACGGCGGAAGGAGAGTTCTTCTTCAACCTGCCCGCCGGAGAATACACCGTAACCATCAACCAGGATGCGTTTGATGAAAATTTCCACCCAGCCGATATCAACAAATCGGCTGACCTGGTAAACAACAACATTCTGAACGTGCAGTTTGATATCCGGCAGAAGAAACGTCAGATCAATATCCACAAGGGAAACGAATAGCAGACAGTGCAGAAAGAAGAGGCCGTGCTACTTGGTACGCTTTACGTACTGGTAGATAGCACGGAGAAAGAACACGAGCCCGACAAGCAGGGCAATGTTCAGCAGTACCCACACAACAAGGCCTATGGCAGGTAAATTGAGTGTCATAGAGGAAATTCAGGTTTGATCGGATCAGTAAGATACAATATTATTTTTATTTTCATATCTACTTTCCCCCTGTTTGTTCTCCCAGCGCGCAGAAGGACTGGAATTATTCTTGCAGCAGGTAACAGGAATCCTTCTTGTTCACTCCAAAAACAAACTTATGCCCTGGACAAAAACAGATTACCCCGTCTCCATGAAGAACCTGCCGGCGGCAGTCAGGAACAAAGCCATCGAGATCGCCAATGCGCTGCTCAAAGAAACGGAAATGGAAGAAGGCATTGCCATCGCCACTGCGGTGAGCCGGGCAAAGGACTGGGCCGTGAACCATGGCAAGAAAGCGGAGGCGCCCGCCGGCACTACCCAAAAAACGGACGTAAAGAAACACGGTGAAGACCAATATGTAGTTCCAACGGAAGAGGGCTGGGCGGTGAGAAAAGAAAAGGGCCGCAAAAAAGAGTTCGATACAAAGAAAGAAGCGGTGCAGGCCGCCCGTAAAAAGGCGAAGGCAGCCAATTCGGCGGTCACCGTACAGGGCAAACACGGCCACATCGAAAGCCGGGAATCCTTCAATCCCAACAGAAAGGCGCCGAAGCAGTCGTGAAGGTATGAAGGGTTGGTGGTAGGTTGAAGCCGTACCCGCCAGCGTTTAGATTTATCATCCTCTCTCATGCCTACCCGAAAATGAAAAGGCCTGGAAAAACAGCCAAGCTTTTTCCAGGCCTTTTCAGTACTGGTATCACTTCTCTAATTCTTCTTGTTTGTATTCAGCTTCGAGGCAGGCAGCTTGGTGGCGTCTTTGCCGAGGTACAGCGCCTGGTTTACTTTGGCAGGGTCTCCCTGGTATACCCAGGTTATGTGCGTGAAATATTTGTTGAACACCTGGTTGAGCTGGGCCGTGGTGATGCCTTTCAGGTCGTCGTTGATGTTGACCGCACGGCGCCAGTTGTTGTGCAGCACTTCGTTCGTAGCAAGTGCGCCGGCCTGCGCCCCGTTGGTCTCCAGCCTCGAATAATATTGCGTCAGATAGCTGCTTTTTATATTTCTCACCTCTTCTTCCGTGAAGCCTTCTTTCCGGATCTTTTCGATCATACTGTTAACCACACCAATATATTTATTCGGATCGGTGGTGGAGACAACCACATTGGCGGATGGCGACAGTCCTCCGTCAAAATAAGCTCCTGGAGCGTATGACAAACCATTGTTCGTTCTTACCTCCAAAAAGTGCCGGTCGTAAAATATGCGCATGGCCAGCATATAAGAATTGTATTCAGGCGTACCCGGCGCAGGAGCCCCGGTCACTGCCTGGATGTAGTTGGTGGCAAAATCTTTTTTCTCCTGCCTGAAGGTGTTCTGTTTCGGTGCGAAGGTGCCTCTTCTTAATACAAAAGGAACACCCTGCGGAACGCCGGCCAGCATCTGCGTGATCTTGCTTTCCAGGTCGCTTTTCTCTATTTCTCCCACCACCACGATCACCATCCTCGATTTGGTGAGCAGCTTTTTGTAATACGCTTTTGTTTCCGCGGCGGTCAGCTTGGTTACAGAAGCTTCGGTGCCTTCCGGAATTTTAGCATAATCTTTCCCTGCATAGGCAGTTTGCCGGGCAAGCTTCGATATGCCGTAATCAGGCTGCGATTCCTGGGCTTTGAGGGAGGTGATGGCATCCTGTTTCATGCGCAGGAACTCTTTTTCATCGAAACGGGGAAGGGTAAGCGCATTTGCATACAGCGGCCATACTGTTTCAAGATCGCTTTTGATGCAGTTCAGGTTCAGCTGCGAATAGTCCATGCCCGAACTGCCGTAGATGCGGGCGCTTACCTTGTCGAGCTTGTTCTTGAACGTGTTCTTGTCTTCTTTTTCGGTGCCGCATTCCGTGAGGGCGCTCATGGCCAGGCTTTCGATGCCGTCTTTGCCCGCCGGGTAGTTCTGCACGCCGCCCTTGAGCACCGTTTCGATCTCCACGATCTCGTTGCCGCTGGGTTGTACGATCACTTTCACGCCACTGACCATCATCTCGTAAGGGGCTTTCTGCTGGGCGGTGGCCAGCAGGCAGCAGAATGATACGCTCAGCACCGCCATGGTTCTCTGAATAAAAAAATGTAAAGGCATATGGGAAACTTGTAAGTAATTAAAGGGGTTTGAAGAATTCACTCGCTTTGAAAGTTTTGTTCATATCAGGACTGATGATCATGCCGGCGACATATGGTTTGCCGGTAATGTATTTGCCGATGTATTTTTTGATGTCATCCCGCGTAACGCGCTCGCAGTTCTTGTCATAATCAGTCATATAGTCCAGTGAGGTACTGGCCCACCAGTATGTGGAATTGGACGCGAGGGAAGACGGTTTTTCCTTGTTGCGGATGGCATTCCTTCTCAGGATCTCTTTTGCATCTGCCAGCTGTTCGTCGGTAAAATAATCATCGCTTCCCCACATTTTCACCTGGTTCAGGGTTTCTGTATAACATTCCTTCAACTTCGTAGGATTGGGTACTATAAAGATGCCAATCGGGCCCACGTATTTACTTGTCTGGTAACTGACACCCGCAAAGGTAGCCAGTCCCTTGTCCACCAGCGCCTGCTGCCATTTGGAAGAGTTCATTGAGAGGATCGTAGAGAACACGTCGGCTGCAACAGTTCCTGCAGAATCATTGCGGTAGTCGGGGCCCTGCCATGTGAAATTTTCGTAAGGCGTTTGTGCAATGGTAGATTCTTTTACGAAATACTGTGTCGATGAGAGCGGCGCGAACTCGGGGATTGGAAATTTTTCGAACGGATTGAAACCGCTGTTCGCCCAGTCGCCAAACACTTTTGAGGCGAGACTGAAAGCCTCATCATGTTTCACATCACCACAGATCACCAGGATAGAATTGTTGGGAAAATAGTACCTGTTTTTGATCGTCATCATTTTTTCCGGTGTGGCCGTGTTGATGATGTTGTGGTCGCCGATGGCATTTTTACGGGTGAACAGGTCGCCCCAGAGTTTTTTCTGGCTTTCATAACCAAGCTGGAAGCTCGGGTCGCTTTCCGCCCGTTGAAATTCGCCGTCTACCACCGGCCTTTCTTTTTTCATATCTTCCTCGCGATAGATCGGGAAGCGCATGGCGGCGTTCATGAAATTGAGCCCTGCCAGCAGGCTGTCTTTGTTGAACGTGAAGAAATAGTTGACCCTTTCTTCGGAAGTGGTGCCGTTCCAGATGGCGCCCAGCTCCTGTGTCCGCTTCAGGAATTTTTCCTGGTCGGGATAGTCCCGGTTGGCTTTAAAGAACATATGCTCGAACAGGTGCGACAGCCCGCTGTATTCGGGGCCTTCCGTATAGGCGCCGTTCTTTACGGCGATCTCGATGGTGGCGAGCGGAACCTTGTTGTTCTCGATCACCAGCACCTCCAGCCCGTTGCTCATTTTTTGCCAGTAGTAGTTGTCGGGCAGCCGGGGCTGGGCTGCGGCGGCCAGGGTACAGATGATGCCCGCGGCCAATAGTTTCAATTTTTTCATGCGCAGAGTTTATAGCCAAATATAAATTATTTTAACAGCTCCCGCTCCTATTCAGGATGAGCGGAGTGAACCCATGACGGAGGAACGGATGCAGGCCCGGGTGCGTGTCAACAGTTGGCAAAGCCTTGTGTAACGTGGATTTTTTGCCCGCCGGACGCAGTAATTTTGCGCATGGATTATTTCAAGAAGCTGCTGGCGCTGCTGAAAACGGAGCGGGATGAAGACCGCCAGTCGTACGTTAAATTCACAGAGACCACTTCCGTGGTCACCCGCCGGGCGACGGGCTTTGCCTGGTACCCGATCGCCATCCGCGGCTCCGAACTGGGCAGGGGTGATTACCTGACCGTGGAAGTAGAACGGACCACCCACCAGGATGTGATCCACCAGCTGCGCTCCGGCGTATCGGCGGCCCTGTTCTCCAACCACGACATCCGGAACGACCGGATAGAAGGTACCATCAGCTATGTCGGCGGCAACCGCCTCAAACTTGCCCTTCGTACCGATGAGCTGCCGGAATGGGCCGGCAACGGCAAACTGGGCATCGACCTCCTGTTCGACGACAACAGCTACGACGATATGCAGAATGCCCTCCGGCAGGCCGATCTGCTCAGCGAAAAACCGCAGGAAGGCCGGTTGGTCCGCATCCTCACCGGCACGCAAAAACCGTCTTTCCATCCCGAAGCAGTTACTCCACCAATGCCCCGCCTCAATGCATCGCAGCAGGAGGCCGTGAATAAGATCCTTGCGGCCAATGAGCTGGCCATCGTACACGGACCGCCCGGCACGGGTAAAACAACCACCCTGGTACAGGCCATCAAAGCGATGCTCGAACAGGATCACAAGCAGATACTGGTGACCGCCCCCAGCAACGCGGCGGTGGACCTGTTGAGTGAAAAGTTGTCGGAAGAAGGATTGAACGTGTTGCGGGTCGGCAATCCGGCACGCGTGTCGGAACGGCTGCTGTCGCTCACGCTCGATGCAAAGATGGCGGAGCACAGTGCCACCAAAGAGATCCGGCGGCTTAAAAAGCAGGCCGCCGAATACCGCAACATGGCCCACAAATACAAACGCAATTTCGGAAAGGCCGAGCGCGACCAGCGCAAGGCACTGTTCGACGAGGCGCACAGGATCATCAAGGAGGTAGGCAATACGGAGCAGTATATCATCAAAGACCTGGTAGGCAGGGCGCAGGTGATCACTGCCACCCTGGTGGGTGCCAACCACTACACCGTACGCGATCTCACCTACGATACCGCCGTGATAGACGAGGCCGGCCAGTCGCTCGAGCCTGCCTGTTGGATACCGGTGCTGAAAGCCAGAAAGCTGGTGCTGGCGGGCGATCACCAGCAGCTGCCGCCCACCATCAGATCGAATGAAGCGGCCAGGGGCGGACTTGCCACAACGCTGCTCGAAAAAGGCGTGCAGCTGCATCCGGAAGCCGTGACCATGCTGGAAGAACAGTACCGCATGAACACGGCCATCATGGGCTACTCATCCGCAGTATTCTACGGCAACCAGCTCCGCGCCCATGCTTCGGTCGCCAATCATTTGCTGTTCCCGGGCGACGCGCCGCTGGCCTTCATCGATACGGCCGGCTGCAGCTTCGATGAACAGGCAGACAGTACCAGCATCACCAACAAGGAAGAGGCGGCCTTCCTGATGAAGCTGCTGTTGCGGCAGGTGATCCTGCTGGAAGAATATTACACGCCGGAAAGCTTTCCCACCATAGCGGTCATCTCTCCCTACAAGCAGCAGGTAGAGCTGCTGAAAGAACTGCTTATCCATGCCCCCGAGCTTCAGCCATATGGCGAAAAGATCTCCATCAACACCATCGACAGCTTCCAGGGCCAGGAGCGCGACATGGTGTGGATCAGTCTGACCCGCAGCAATGCCGAAGGGGTGATCGGGTTCCTCTCCGACGTCCGCCGCATGAACGTAGCCATGACGCGCGCCCGCAAAAAGCTGGTCGTCGTCGGCGACAGCGCCACCCTCTCCGTCCTGCCCTTCTACGCCGATTTTATCACCTACGCCCAGGAGCGGAATGCGTACCAGAGCGCGTGGGAGTTTATGGATGTGTAGGTTGATGACTTCTTTTTTGTGCCCAAAAAAGAAGCAAAAAAGGCTTGGCTGTTGAAATGGGGCTAAAATTTACTCTATTGCGCGGGCAACGGACATGGTTTTATTCGGCAGTAGTAGGGGTTTGGGCCTTTGCATGGAGGGGCAGTGGAATAAAGCTGTGCGTGTCCGTTGCACCAAATGGCCGCCTGCGGCAGGCCATTTGGTCTCGCTCCATTCCGTAAATTTCTTCACGCCCCATTTCAAAGGCCGGGGGAGAGAAGAAAGAGGAAGAATAGGCAGGGAAGAAGGCTGCCGCGGGGCTGCCCGCTCTCAAATCCCCTCCCGGGAGGGGTAAGGGGTGGGTTAAAGCCGCACCAACAGCGGGTTTGCAGCCCTTGCACCTCCATCCACTTTGTCACCAGCCCCTTCAAAATACTTGTCATCCTCGCCAGGCGCAAACACGCTGCTGCACCTACAACCCCTTGCTGCGCCTGAGCGGGGATCTAAGCGGGGGATCGCTGTGTTTGTCTGAACCAGGATTAGCCTGATTACCTGATTCGCCTAATAAAGGCTCACTAGATGCCAATCTGTTCCGCGCCAGGCGTGCTACGGGGTCACTAAGTACACTGGTAAGTATGACCCGCCCCTGGCACGCCGTCGCCCGGTAAAGCAGCATTTACTGAATAAACACAAGGGGAAAATCAGCATCCTACACTCCTGTAATCCCCTGATCCTGCTTCAGACAGAAGCCCAACCAGCAAATTCAAATATAGTCATCCACCCATTAAACTCTTTTCCGGTTCAGACAAACTGCTTTCAGGGCTGAATCAGCTTGAATGCATTCGGCACCACGCGGATGTTGAAATTTTCGGCGGTGTCGGCGGGGTCGCCGTCGATGTGCAGGAGGGCCTGGTGGGGGTTGGCGATGGTGAGCGTGGGGGTCTGGAAATAGAGGATGTTGCCTTCTTCGGCATTTACGTCGGCCGCAAACGCATTGGTGATGCCCGTTACATGGCTGATCAGGGAGAACGGCAGCATCAGCTTGCTCATCTTTTTTACGACCACAATGTCGAGCAGGCCATCCTGCAGACTGGCATGGGGCGCAATGGTGAAATTATTGCCGAACTGGTTGCTGTTGGCAATGCTGATGAAATACGCTTCGGTCGTGAAAGAATTGTCAGGGGACCGGATCTCGAACGGGTACGGTTTGGCCGTAAAGAAATTTGTGGTGGTGACCTTGATATAGGTCTTCAGGCCACGGCGCTTTTTGCGGGCAAACTCATGGGCCACGGTGGCATCGAAACCGATGCCGCAGAGCATGCAGGAAAACCGGTCGTTGATAAATAATCCGTCAATGTAGGAGGCCTTGCCGGTAAAAATTACTTCCAGCGCGGCAAGAGTTTTCTGGGGGATCTTGGCCGTATTCGCCAGGCCGTTGCCCGAACCCATCGGGATCACCCCGATGTTAATATCTATGCCCATCAGCGCCGCCGCTACAGAATTCACCGTACCATCGCCTCCACAGATAACTATGTCAGTGATTTTTTCGCGGTTGATCTTTTCGATCAGGTAATCGTAGTTACCCGCCGCATTGGTTTGATGAATCTCAAACTCAAGTGCCCGCTTCCGGTTTTCACGGGTGATCGTGCTTTCCAGCGCTGACTTGGTCTTGATACCCGAGATGGGATTGATGAGGTAAACGATTCTTCTTGACATGTTATCACACCGCTCATTAAAACCTGAAAGTAACGAAAACACTACGATAAAAGATATAACGGCCGGTGAATGAACCATTTTCCGTTTGGCATTGTTTCCTCCTCAACTGCTACATTTGCACTCTAATTTTTCTTAAACCAAGCACCAGATCAATGGCTTATTCTCAACTGTCGGAGCAGGAAATAATCCGTCGCAATAAATTGGCCGAGCTCAGAACCCTGGGCATCAATCCCTACCCCGCTCCCCTCTACCCGGTGAACATCACAGCAGGGGACATCAAACAAAATTACAAAGGAGACGAGAACAAGGCAGACTTTGCAGATGTATGCCTGGCCGGCCGCATCATGGGCATCCGCGACATGGGCAAGGCCAGCTTTGCCGTGCTGCAGGATTCCGGCGGAAAGATCCAGCTGTATATCAAACGCGATGAAATTTGTCCGGGGGAAGATAAAAGCCTCTACGACAAGGTCTGGAAACACCTGCTCGATATTGGTGACCTGATCGGTGTGAAAGGATATGTGTTCACTACGCGCACCGGCGAAACTTCCGTGCACGTGCACGAATTCACCCTCCTGGGAAAATCGGTGCGGCCGCTGCCAATAGTGAAAGAAAAGGATGGCGAAGTGTATGATGAAGTGACCGACCCGGAATTCAGGTACCGCCAGCGCTATGCCGACCTCATCGTGAACCCCGAAGTGAAGGAAACTTTTATCCGCCGCACCCGCATCATCAATGCCTTCCGCGATTTTCTGAACGAACGCGGCGCCCTGGAAGTAGATACCCCTGTGCTGCAGTCCATTCCCGGCGGTGCAGCCGCCAAGCCGTTCGTGACCCATCACAACGCGCTCGACGTTCCGTTCTACCTGCGCATCGCCAACGAGCTTTACCTCAAAAGACTGATCGTAGGCGGGTTCGACTGGGTGTATGAATTCAGCCGCAATTTCCGCAACGAGGGTATGGACAGGACCCACAACCCGGAGTTCACTGTGCTTGAATTTTATGTGGCTTACAAAGACTATATCTGGATGATGGAAACCACTGAGCAGCTGCTCGAGAAAGTGGCCATCGCCGCCAATGGCACCACCGAAACCCTGGTAGACGGCAAGACCATCGACTTCAAAGCACCTTTCCGCCGCATCACCATGTTCGATGCCATCAGGGAACACACCGGCTTCGATATTTCCGACATGGATGAAACTGCGCTGCGCGACATGTGCAAACAGCTCGATATATCCGTGGATCCCAAGATCGGCAAGGGCAAACTGATCGATGAGATCTTCAGCGAGAAATGTGAAGACCATTTCGTACAGCCGACCTTTATCATCGATTACCCGGTGGAGATGAGTCCGCTTACAAAGCAGCACCGCAGCAAATCCGGTGTGGTAGAGCGGTTCGAGCTGATCGTGAACGGAAAAGAAATGGCCAACGCCTATACCGAGCTGAACGATCCGCTGGAGCAGAAAGAACGCTTCGAAGACCAGGTGAAACTGATGGAACGGGGCGATGAAGAGGCCATGTTCATCGACTACGATTTCCTGCGCGCCCTGGAATACGGTATGCCGCCAACTTCCGGCATCGGCTTCGGCATCGACCGGTTGTGTATGCTGTTTACCAACCAGCCTTCCATACAGGATGTGCTGCTGTTCCCGCAGATGCGGCCTGAATGGGCAGGGGCAGAAGGAAAAGAAAAGGGCGCTGAATAACTATATAAACAGATCGTTGGCCAGCTTTTGTGCCGGGTTCACCGCGTAGCCGCCGAGGTCGGTGATCCCTTCCCGCGCCAGTACTTCTTCGTCCAGAAAGAAATTGCCTGTGCATTCAGCTGCGGGTTTTTGCAGAATATAAAAAGCCGCGTCCGCGACAATATCCGGAGTGCGGCTTTTTTGCATCAGGAAATCTCCGCCCAGCAGATTCTGTACTGCTGCGGTGGCAATGGTTGTACGGGGCCACAGGGCGTTTGCCGCAATCCCTTCTTTTTTGAGTTCCTCCGCCAGCCCGAGAATGATGAGGCTCATATTGTATTTGCTCATGGTATAGGCCAGGTGCGGCGCAAACCAGCGTGGATCGAGGTTCAGCGGGGGCGATAGGTTAAGGATGTGCGGGTTGGAAGCTTTTTTAAGGAAAGGAATACAGGCTTTGCACATGAAAAACGTTCCGCGTACGTTTATGCCGTGCATGAGGTCGAAGCGTTTGGCTTCTGTTTGTTCGGTGCCTGTTAAGCTGATGGCGCTGGCGTTGTTGATGAGGATGTCGATGCCGCCGAAGTGGTCTGTAGCGGTTTTCAGGGCTGCTGCGATGCTTTCCTCATACCGTATATCAAGCTGAACGGCAAGGGCTTTGCCTGGTCCCCGCTGTGTGATCTCCTCTGCCGCTGAATAGATCGTTCCATCCAGCTTTGGATGCGGCTCGGTGGTTTTTGCAGCTACCACGATGTTGGCGCCTTCCTTTGCCAGCCGGAGGCCTATGGCCTTCCCGATGCCGCGGCTGGCGCCGGTGATGAATACGGTTTTATTGGAAAAAAGCATGGTTGAAGAAGTTTAAATAGCACAATTCTGCAGAAACGGATCGTAAAACTACGTTGCTACTAAGTAGAAACAGTACTAAAAAGATAGAGGATTAATGCTATTGATTATTGATTGACGACTGTCTATTTTTGTATTGTCATTTGATGGGTATGGAAAAGTCCAGTAATCTGAAAAAAACCAATGAATCCATTATCCGGGAAGAAAACCCTGTCCAAAGTCCGAAAAACCATCCAGATCAATCAAGTTGACAACATTAAAATTCCAAGGTCCGAGAAATCCGATGTCCAAAATCCTAGTGAAAGAAACCACTTAAAATTTGTACACAAATATTGATGGCCAGACTTCAGTAAAGTACAAAAATTTTTAACCCCTGGAATTATTTCCGGGGGTTTTTATTTTAGTGGTGGAACCAAGAAATCAGCTGGATTTTTTCTGTCGGGCAGCTTGGCTGTTTTCAGTACTTTGTTTGCATCTTCTAATTTTTTCGGGAATAGAATCTTGTCTCGGTATTGCTCAAGGGAAGGATCTATTTGTACATCCGGTATCTTACTGCTGTTCAGATTATCTGATGTTTTCATATTAGGCAATTTAAGTAAATTTTCTCTGGGCAAGAAAACCTTCGTATTCTCTCCCGATTTCAAAAACGTGAAAGTTATTTCCGACCTGTCCGTACGAATAAAAATTCTGTAGAACTTCTTCGTAGAAACTTGTTATGCCAATTCTATATGATCTTGTTCGTGAGGGGGTACTCCCTTTAGCATATACAAAGGCATCAGGATGCATAATAAAGAAGGCATATACCGCAGCTACAACAGTAGCCAGTACCTTCTCACTGTCATTGTTATTTGATACAACGAGATCATCAATTTCACCCGTTTCAAGATTCTTATCGCCGAAAGCCGGATTGTAAAGATCCAGTTGACTGGTGCTTTGAAATTGAATCTATTTTGGAATAAATCCCTTGGGCCTTCACTGAAAAATTCAAAGATGGTCAGACTACCTTCTGCTTTGAGCGCATACTTCTCGACTTTCATACTTATTTAAGGGTGCATCAAAGTACCTATTAACTAATATGAAACTTTGAGGAAAAGACCTTACTTGTTCACTTCCCCTCCCTGATCGCCTTGAACTCCGATCCGGTTTTCCAGCCGGGCATCTTGTCGTCGAACGCAAGGCGCTTGCCTACCTGGAACATCAGTTTCAGGTCTTCGATGCCGCCTTCCATGGTCCAGGTCTTTGCGTTGAACTGATCCGAAGGGCGGTGATAGTGTTTTTCGGTGAACTCGTCTTCTTTCTGCTGGCCGTACGCTTTTCCTTTTCCCACTACGTCGATGCCCATGTTGGTGTACAGCGCGGGTATGCCGGCTTTCGCGAAATTGAAATGGTCGGAACGGTAGTAATAGCCCGCTTCGGGATGGCTTTCGTAAGAAACATAGCGGCCGGCCTTTTTGGCCTCTTCCTGCAGGATGTCTTCCAGGTCAGACTGCCCCTTGCCGACGACCACGATGTCGTTGGT
The DNA here is from genome assembly GCA_965200945.1 of Chitinophagaceae bacterium. Taxonomy (GTDB): domain Bacteria; phylum Bacteroidota; class Bacteroidia; order Chitinophagales; family Chitinophagaceae; genus JADCRZ01. The sequence continues at coordinate 3,982,982 of OZ241749.1, read as the reverse complement.
CTTTTCAAACGCGTTGATCTCATCCATGTTGATGTTGGCCACGGTCTTTGCGGCAGGATAAACCGGGTTCTGCGCATAATAAGCCGAGCCCCACAGGCCCTGCTCTTCCGCGGTTACAGACAAGAACACGATCGTTCTTTCCGGTTTTGTTTTCATGCTTTTGAAAGCGCGGGCCAGCTCGAGTAAACCTGCCGTAGCGCTGGCGTTGTCGAGGGCCCCGTTGTAGATGGAATCGCCGGTTTCATCGGGCGTGCCGATGCCCAGGTGATCCCAGTGCGCCGAGTATATGATGTACTCATCCGGCCGGGTAGACCCGGTGATCTTTCCGATCACATTATGAGACAGGTTGTAGGTTGCTTTCACCCGCATGGAAGTCGACAGCTTTATATTGAGCGGCTGCCCTTTGAACCCGCGCTGGTCGGCTTTGGCAAACAGCGTGGAATCCAGTCCGGCAGCGGCCAGCAGGCGGTTCGCGGTCGGGCCGGTCACCCAGCCGATGACATCGCAGTTGGATTCACTTTTTCCACGGTTGTCGAGATGCAGCCTCGATCCGTTCATGTTGTTCTGAACCACGCTGAAAGGATAGCTGGCGCCGGCCAGACTGTGCACGATCAGGCACCCCTTGGCACCCTGGCGGGCAGCTTCCTCGAACTTGTAGGTCCAGCGGCCGTAATACGTCATGGTCTTGCCTTTAAAAAGCGTGGAGTCGCCACTGTTATACCCCGGATCGTTCACCAGCACCAGCACCACTTTGCCTTTTACATCCAGTCCCGCATAGTCGTTCCAGTTATATTCAGGTGCCACTACGCCATAACCGGCAAACACCAGCTCTTCGTTGTTGAGGGTGATCAGGGAATCTGTTTTGTCTGTCCAGATGGCATAGTCATCAAACGCTTTCAGCGTGAAGTTTCCTTTTGGCGATTGTACCTGCATGGAGGACGCCGCTTTGGGGGCAATATTTACCATGGGCACATTCTGAAAATAGCTGCCGCTGTCACCCGGTTCCAGGCCTGCGGCGGCGAATTCCTGTTTTAGGTAGTTGATGGTGCGGGTCTCGCCTTCGGTGAATGGCTTTCTTCCCATGAAAGAGTCAGAGGCCAGTACCGATATGTGTTGTTTAAGGCTGTCTGCGTTGAAAGCGGCCAGTCCGTCCTGCTCTTCCGGTTGCGCCGCAGGCTGGTGGCATGAGTAAAATCCCAGAGTGAAAATCAGGGAGAAAAAAAGAAGGGAACGGTACATGATCATTCGATTTTACCGACAAGTTAAACCAAATCAGGAGAGAAGATCATAAATCCGTAAAGGTTTAAGAGAGAATATTCTAACCGGATTTTCCTAGATTTGTACCTATGGCAAAATGTAACTTTTCGATCACTTTTATGCAGCCTGTACCCAGCCTGATCGAGAATATCAAGTCGACCATTGAAGGTCAGGGCGGCTCTTTCAACGGGGATGAGAACACCGGCCAGTTTGAAGTGTCGATGCTTGGCGCTCTCTCCGGCTCTTACAACATCAGCGGCCAGCAGATCAACATCGCCATCGACAACAAACCCATCTTCGTGAGCTGCAGCCAGATCGAGAATTTTCTGAAGGATAAGCTGAGTAAATAAAAGGTTCGTGCAGCATGGCTTGGTTTCTACCCGGGCCGGCGCCAGCTCAAGGAGGGCAAAAATGAACCGTGCAGATCTTGGCCCCTTGTTAGCAGCTTGGTATACGAAGTACTAATACCCCCTCACATCTTTCTTATCGATATAGTTGATGAATGCTTTGTTCACCACCCTGTTGCCCCCGGGCGTGGGATAGTTGCCTGTGAAATACCAGTCGCCGGTATTGGTAGGGCAGGCCAGGTGCAATGATTCGATGGTCTGGAAGATCACTTCCACCGGAATCGTAAGGCCTTCCGGTGTAATGAGCTGGGCAATCTTGTCGGAAATCTCCTGTGTGGTAAAAGGCTTGTAAACGTGCCGTACGATGTTTTCACTGTGCAGCTGGCTGGTTCTTTCGAGTTCTTTGCAGCGGTCGTACAGCTCGGTGAGCAGGCACTCCTGCCCTCTTTCTTTCAACAGGGCGATGGCCGCGCGAAACGCAATAAAATCACCCAGCTTGCTCATGTCTATACCATAACAATCGGGGTACCTGATCTGCGGAGCAGAGGATACCACAATGATCTTTGTGGGCTCGAGGCGCGACAGCATTTTCACGATGCTTTCCTTGAGCGTGGTGCCCCTCACAATGGAATCGTCGATCACCACCAGCGCATCCTGATTTTTTACAAGCGTGCCGTAGGTAATATCATATACGTGCTGTACCATCTCGTTCCGGCCTGCGTCGGCCGTGATAAAAGTGCGCATCTTCACATCCTTGATGGCGATCTTTTCCACCCGAATCCGCCGGTTGACCATTTCCGATAGTTTCGCCAGGTCGAAATCGTTCTCCCAGCTCATGATCCGCTGGATCTTGATCTGGTTGAGGTAATCTTCCATGCCTTTCAGCAGCCCGTAAAAGGCAACCTCTGCGGTATTGGGGATAAAGGAGAAGATGGTATTTTTGAGGTCGTTGTTGATCGACTTCAGCACTGCTTCGTGCAGATGGTAGCCGAGCGCCGACCTTTCGCGGTAGATCTTTTCGTCGTTGCCCCGCGAGAAGTAAATGCGCTCGAAGCTGCAGGCCAGGCGCGGTTTGGGTTCCAGTATCTGCTCTATCTGGTAGTCGCCCGATGACCTGATAATGAGGGCATGACCCGGGGCCAGCTCCTGCACCTCGTTCTCGCCGATGTTAAAAGTGGTGCGGATGGCTGCCCTTTCGGAAGCGGCCACAATGATCTCGTCGTTGATATAATAGTAGGAAGGCCGGATGCCATGGGCATCGCGCATGATAAAGCTGTCGCCGTTGCCGATCAGTCCGCCCACATGAAAACCACCGTCGAACAGTTTGGCTGATTTTTTCAGGACGTTTACGATGTTAAGCCGGCCGGGGTTCTGCTCATCTTCTTTCACCAGGAAGTTGTGGATCACCTCCATCATGGCAGCGAGGTCGCTCTGGCGCTGAAACACGCCCGGGTCTATGTTTACCAGTCCGAACAGCTCTTCGGTGTTCACCAGGTTAAAATTACCGGCCAGTGCTAGGTTGCGGGCAGGGATGGTGTGGCGTTTGATAAAAGGATGACAAAATTCGGCGCTGTTCTTACCCTGGGTGCCGTAGCGGAGATGGCCCAGCAGCAGTTCGCCCAGAAAGCGGATATGGCCTTTCATGAGGCCGGGGAACTGTTTTATGTCGGGCTGGTATTTTTCCAGTTCGAGCACCTCTTCCGAAATCTGCCGGAAGAGTTCGGCGATTGGCTGGTTCATGCTGCTCCGGATGCGGTGCAGAAAGGGATAACCCGGTTCGCAGTCGAGTTTTACGGTCGCTATACCCGCTCCATCCTGGCCGCGGTTGTGCTGCTTTTCCATCAGCAGGTAGAGCTTGTTCAGTCCGTAAAGTACAGTGCCGTGATTTTGAAGATAATACGAGAAGGGCTTGCGCAGACGAATGAAGGCAACCCCGCATTCGTGTTTAATATCATCGCTCATGCTTGAAATTAGGCCGCAAGTTACGGCTAAATTTTTTTTGAACCATGATTCACCTGATTAAAGGATAGAAGACGGCGTGCCACGGTTTGCATGACTGGTTACGGGTTATGGGGTGGCACAACTTTAAGGCAGACTAAGAATGTTCTCACATCGCTTTTGTGTTCCGGCGGAACACCTGATGGGTAGCTATAAGACCCTCCTACACAGCGTTCCATCGGAACGCCTGTTGCTCTTGGGTGCAGCATCTGAGCAACAGGCGCTCCAATGGAACGTTGTTAAATCTTATGGCATGCTACCCATCAAATGTTCCTGACGGAACATGAAGACAATCGCTTCCCCGCTTTTTAGTCGACCCATGTGTGAGCAAGTTTTGAACTACCCATCAGGTGTTCCGATGGAACGCAAAACACAGAACCTTCGCACTTCTTTTGCCGCCTATGTATAAAATCTACATGTACGAAGTAGAGCTGTTGATAAAGTTTACAAGGGAGGCGGAGTTCTTGAGTTTCAGCTTCTTGAGGATATTATGCCGGTGAACTTCCACTGTTTTCAGGGAAATATTCAGCGCGGTGGCAATTTCCTTCGAAGATGAGCCCTCCTTGATATAGTTGATGATCTGGATCTCCCTTTCGGTGAGCGCATTGATGTTCGGTGTATCTGTCTGGTCGGTCAGGAGCTGGTCGGAGATGATGTTCTTGATCTCTTCGCAGATGAACTTGTTGCCACCATACACTTCCATGATGGCTTTGATCATTTCTTCTTTGGAGGAATTCTTCGTCACATACCCTTTTGCGCCTACCTGCAGCATTTTTTTGGCATACGCCGGCTGCGAGTGCATGGACACACCAATTATTTTTGAACCGGGGGCGTATTTGCGGATTTTTTCTGTGGCTTCGAAACCGGAGAAAGGGGCCATGTTAATATCCATGAGGATGATATTGGGCCTCTTGTTTTTTGCAAGTTCAACGGCATCTGCAGCATCGCCACATTCGGCAATAACGTTGAAGCGGGGATCGCTGTTCAGGATGTAACTCCAGGTTTCACGGATCAGCTTGTGATCGTCGGCAATTAGCACTGAGATCTTATCCATAGGTTTTTCATTTAAGATGATGGTTTAATGGTTTTTTAATCATTCCATCGGCAAAATTACTATTAACCTTTTAGAAGTATCCAAATACCGCCCGGTAAGGGCTAAATTCGGTTTTACCAGCTAAAATTCGAAGTAATCTTCGCTACCACGTTATGATTAAAAATTACTAATCAACAAGTTCTGCCTGAAGTTAAAAAAAAATAACGGTTCTAAACTTTAGAACCGTTATAACATTTTTGAATTTAAGTGGAAGTACTTAAAATCCTAATTCTTGTCTGAGCTGGATATCCATTTACCAAGCTGGCTGCAGCTTTTCTCGTTGTTATCGATGCGAATATAGTAGGAAGGGATCTTGCTGTTGAACCATTTATCCATCACGTCGTACTTCTTTTCTTCGATAGCACGACTGGCAACTTTATTGTAATCATCGCGCAGGTTCTCACGGTGAGGGTCAGAGCGGGATTTGAGATAAGCAATACGCACACCCTGTTTGCCACGGTCATCTGTATACGCTACCGGTTTTGAGAATTCGTTTACTTTCAGATCTTTCAGCAGTTTCACCTGTTCCTTATCCAGTTCATCGATCTTACAGTAAGTACCATTGGAGCATTGTTTCATGCCTGCAGTAAATTTCGAGTTCTCATCTTCCGTGTACCTTAATACCGCTTCGCCAAACCCGATTGTGCCCGATATGAGGTTGGCCCGTACACTGTCGAGCTTGTTCATGGCTTCGGTGATCTCGGTCTGGGTGATCTGCGGAATTTTCAGGATGTGGCGCACAGTGGCATCATCGCCTGAGCGGCTTACCATCTGAATGATATGATATCCGAATTTGGATTTGATGACGGGTGACACCTGGCCGGGTCTTAAACGGAACGCAGCCGCAAGGAACGTGGGATCCCAGGTTTTTTCGGTACGGTTCAGGTTATACAAACCGCCACTGGCTTTGCTTCCGGGGTCATCGGTATAGAGGCTCGCCAGCGTTTCGAATTTTCTTGTGCCGGCTTCCACCTGGCTTTTAAAACCGTTGAGTTCGTCGATGGCATATTTTTCGAGGTCGCGGCTGGCTTTTGGATAGATCACGATCTCGCCCAGTTCGACCTCCGATTCGTAGTAAGCCAGGCTGTCTTTCGGGATCTTGTCGTAGTAAGCTTTTACTTCGGTGGGGGTGATCTTCACGGTGCCCACGATCTTGTTGCGCATCATCTCTCCGAGCTTTCTTTCGCGGAACGACTGGCGAAGGTCTTCTTTCAACTGGTAAACGGTGCGGCCCGCTATCTGCTCCAGGGCTTCTTTTGTACCGTAACGCTGGATGAATCCACGCACCTGGTTGTCGAGCGAGGCCTCAATTTCTTCGTCGTTGATCTGCAGGGAGTCTTTCTCCGCCTGCATCACAAGGGCTTTCATGGCCAGCGCCTGCTCGAGGATTAAGCAGTGGGCGTTGTCGGGCACTTTCTCGCCGTTTCGCTGCAGATCCGCTATTTCATTGGTGATCTCGGAGTTGAGAATGATCTTGTCGCCTACAACGGCGATAATCTTGTCTGCAAGCACTTTCTGCGACCGGGCGGCGGGCGCCAGCGCAACCAGGGCAACAAGAACAAAAAGGATTTTATTCATAAGTCTATTAAAGTAGATCAAAAATATTTATTCGCCGGGTGTGTCCGGGGTGCAGGAGGGCTTTTAACAAAGGTTTAAACAAAAAAGAAGGGCAGGATTTACTGTTTTGGAAAACGGATAAAACCTGCCCTTCTTTTTTTATATTTTACGGATTACAGCGTTCTTTTTACTTCTTCTTCTTCGTACGCTTCGATCATATCATCCACCCGGAGGTCGTTGTAATTTTTAAGGGTAAGACCGCATTCCATACCCGAAACGATTTCCTTCACGTCGTCTTTGTAACGTTTCAGGGAGCCGAGTTCGGCGGTAGCGCCTTCTCCGGTCGGGTATATCACGATACCATCGCGGATCAGCCTTACCTTGGAGCTGCGCATGATCTTTCCTTCCATTACCTGGCAACCAGCCACGGTGCCCTTGTCGAATTTGTATACTTCGCGCACCAGTACGTTGGCCACCACTTTTTCCTGCATCTTCGGTTCCATCATACCTTCCATGGCGCTCTTGATCTCTTCGATGGCGTTGTAGATGATGGAGTAGGTCTTGATCTCGATATTCTCTTTCTCCGCCAGCTTGCTTGCCTGCAGGGAAGGACGAACCTGGAAACCAACGATGATGGCGTCGGAAGCGGTTGCCAGCAGTACATCGCTTTCGGTGATGGCACCGACCGCTTTGTGTACCACGCGGATGGCGATCTCTTCGGTCGACAGTTTCTGCAGGGAGTCGCTGAGGGCTTCCACAGAACCGTCGAAGTCGCCCTTGATGATGAGGTTGAGCTCCTTGAAGTTGCCGAGCGCCAGACGGCGGCCGATCTCATCGAGGGTAATGTGTTTCTTGGTGCGGATACCCTGTTCGCGCAGGATCTGCCCGCGGCGGCTGGCCACTTCCTTGGCTTCGCTTTCATCGTCGAAGACCTTGAATTTTTCACCTGCCTGCGGTGCTCCGTTCAGTCCCAGGATGAGTACCGGGGTAGAAGGCGGCGCTTCGTCCACGCGTTTGTTGCGTTCGTTGAACATCGCTTTCACCCTTCCGAAGTGCTGACCCGATACTACCAAGTCGCCTAATTTCAGGGTTCCGTTCTGCACCAGCACAGTAGTAACGTAACCACGGCCTTTATCGAGTGTTGCTTCAATGATGGTTCCGGAAGATTCCTTGTCGGGATTGGCTTTCAGGTCGAGCAGCTCTGCTTCGAGCAGGATCTTTTCCAGCAGCGCGTCCACGTTCATACCGGTTTTGGCCGACAGTTCCTGGCTCTGGTATTTACCACCCCATTCTTCCACGAGGAGGTTCATGCCAGCCAGCTGTTCGCGGATCTTTTCCGGGTTGGAGCCGTCTTTGTCTACTTTGTTGATGGCAAATATCATGGGTACCCCGGCAGCCTGTGCGTGCGAGATGGCTTCCTTCGTCTGCGGCATCACTGCGTCGTCGGCAGCTACCACGATCACGGCGATATCCGTTACTTTGGCACCCCTTGCACGCATGGCCGTAAAGGCTTCGTGACCTGGCGTATCGAGGAAGCAGATATGCTTGCCGTTGGGCAGTTCCACTTCGTAGGCACCGATGTGCTGGGTGATACCACCCGCTTCACCGGCCACCACTTTGGAGCTGCGGATATAGTCGAGCAGGGAGGTTTTACCGTGGTCAACGTGACCCATGATGGTAACGATGGGCGCCCTGTGCTGCTTTTCAGCCAGATCGTCGTCGTCATCGTCTTCGATCATTTCATCCACATCTTCCAGTCCCATGAATTCCACGTCGTATCCGAATTCGCTTGCCACGAGTTCGATCACTTCCGCATCGAGGCGCTGGTTGATAGACACCATCATACCGAGGCTCATACATTTGCCGATCACTTCCGCGTAGCTTACGTCGAGCAGGTTGGCCAGCTCGCTTACGCTGATGAATTCGGTTACCTGGATCCGGTTGTCCATATTATCGTCGCCCATGTGTTCGGCCATTTCTTCCCTCTTGGCGCGACGGTTCTTTGCTTTTACATTCTTACCGCGGTTACCGCCACCACTGAGCTTGGCCTGTGTTTCGCGGATCTTATCCTGGATTTCCTTGGCGTCAATTTCTTTCGCTTCCCGCCTGATAGGAGGTCTTTGTCCACCCGGTCCCGGCCTGTTCTGGCCACCACCGAACGGTGGACGCTGGATGCCCGGTCTTGGGCCGCCCTGGTTGGGGCCGTGGCCGCCACCACCCTGCATGGGGCGCGGGCCGCCTTGTCCCTGGTAAGGGGTACCCGGTCTGGAAGGCTGTCCTGGTCCGCCCTGGCGTTGTACGTTGTGAGCCGGGCCGGCTGCCTGTCCGGGCTGGCGGTTGAACCCTTCGTTTTTTTCGATGGGAATTCTTTTTCTTTTCCGCTTTTCGTCGTTCGACTTCGGGCGGGTATCGTTGCTGACGGGCAGCTGGATCTTGCCCAGGATCTTGGGACCTTCCAGCTTTTCGGCTTTGATGTTTTCGATCTGGGGCTGACCCGCAGATTCCCTGTCTGTTTCAGCAGTAACAGGCGCTGATGCCATTTCTTCCACGTCCACCGCTTCTTTTTCGAAAACGGGGGCGGGTTCTACTTGAGTGTCTACCATTTCTGTTACGGCTGGTTCTGCCACTACTTCCGGCACAGCTTCCCGAACAGGTTCGGGCTGCTGAACAACAGGAGGTTGTTCTGCGATTGGTTGTTTTATTTCAACGGGCGCTGCCGGTTCCGGGGTTGGTTCGGGGGCAGTTTCCTCGGGCTTGAACGATTTTCTGGGGCGGGTTGAAGAGTCGATCTTGCTCAGATCGATCTTATCGAGAATTTTCGGACCTTCTATTTCGGGTATGTCCAAATGCAGTACTTCTTTTTCCTTTGGTTCGGCGGCAACCGTTTCAACGGGTTGTTCAACGACCACAGGAGGAGCCGGCGGGGCGGGTTTTACTTCAGGCGCAGGAGCCGGTGCTTCTTTTACTTCTGGCGCCGGAGCAGGTACTGGCGCCGGAGCCGGGGCCGCTTTCACCTCAGGAGCGGGGGCCGGTACGGGTGCTGGCGCCACTGCAGGCGTAGGCGCAGCAGGTTTTTCTTCTTCCTTGGAGACCTTTTTGGGGTCTTTCTTGAAGATGATCTCCTCCTCGTCCTTTTTCTTCTTTGGTTCCGGAGAACTGCCTCTCGGCAGGTCGATCTGGTCACTTTTTATTTTCGCCACTTTATCGCTCTGGAACTCCTGCTGCAAAGAACGATACATGTCCTCCGTCAGTTTCGACGTAGGCTTCAGATCGTCCTTGCTAAATCCCTTTCCTGCCAAAAAATCTACCAGTGTGTCTTTACCGACATTAAACTCTTTAGCAGCAGCCATGAGGCGAGGTGTAGTTACTTCTGACATTCGTATTTATAAGCTATTTATTTTCTTTAATGTTCGTCAATGACTGACAAGATATACGCACCATTTGTTGCGTACACTCTGAATATTTGCGTGTTAATTTTAAATTACCATCTCTATCTATCTTACCGGCCCGGCTGTTTAGGAAAAACACTGCTAAGTTTCTGGCAGAAAAAGGATTACAAAAATACCCGTTATTCTTTTTCGAATTCTGCCTGCAGTACCCTTCTTACATCCTGGATGGTTTCTTTTTCGAGATCGGTCCTTCTTTCCAGCTCTTCTGCTGTCAGGTTCAGTACGCTTCTGCCTGTGTCGCAGCCGATCCTTTTGAGTTCATCGATCACCCATGATTCTATTTCATCGCTGAATTCTTCCAGGTCAATATCAAATTCTTCCACTTCCCCTTCGGTATCGCGGAACACGTCGATCGAATAACCGGTCAATTCCTGCGCCAGTTTTATGTTTACGCCCCGTCGCCCGATGGCGAGGGAAACCTGGTCGGGTTTCAGGTAAACATCGGCGTGTGAAGTTTCACCGTCGAGTTCCATGGTACTGATCTTGGCGGGTGTAAGCGAACGTTGAATAAGGAGCTGTGTGTTGTTGGTCCAGTTGATGACATCGATGTTCTCGTTCTTGAGTTCACGAACGATGCCATGGATGCGGCTTCCTTTCATACCCACGCAGGCGCCTACCGGATCGATGCGATCGTCGTACGATTCCACCGCCACTTTCGCTCTTTCGCCGGGTTCACGTACGATCTTCTTCACGACGATAAGGCCGTCGAAAATTTCGGGTACTTCGATTTCCAGTAATTTAGCTAAAAAAGACGGATGTGTGCGTGATAAAATGATTACGGGGCTGTTATTTTTCAGGTCTACCTTTTTTACGACCGCCCGGATGGTTTCCCCTTTTTTGAAGTAATCCTGCGGGATCTGTTCGCTTTTCGGGAGAATAAGTTCCCCGCCGTCTTCATCGAGCAGCAGGATCTCTTTTTTCCAGACCTGGTAAACTTCGGCGCTGATGATCTCACCGATGCGATCGTTGTATTTCTTTACCTGTACGTTCTTTTTAAGGTCGTTGATGCGGCTGGCCAGGGTCTGTTTGGCGGCCAGAATGGCACGGCGGCCGAAATCCATGATGTCCACTTCTTCATACAGTTCTTCTCCTACTTCATAATCGGGCGCCAGCTTGGCTGCCTCCTTGAAGCCTACTTCGGCCAGCGGGTCGGCCACTTCTCCGTCTTCCACGATCACGCGGTGGCGTAATATTTCGAGGTCTCCTTTTTCTGCATTTACGATTACGTCAAAATTCTCGTCGCTCCCGAACTTTTTTCGCAGAAGTGTCTTGAAAACATCTTCCACTACTTTCATCATGGTCGGACGGTCAATATTTTCCGCATCCTTGAATTCCTGAAATGCTTCTATTAAGTTAATGCTTGCCATAGCGCGTACTGTTTACAAAGCCGGGTAACGGGGTTACGCCGGGGTCTGATTAAAAAACTACTTTGATCTTTGTTGTTTTTATATTTTCAAATGAGAGAACGTGATGCACAATTTCTTTTTTCTTTCCTTTCTGCTCTTCCAGCTCCAGACCGGTGTCGGTTGCTGAGACTATCTTCCCTTCGATATGAGATCCGTCGTTCAGGGTCACTTCGGCAAAACGGCCCAGGTTCTTTACGTACTGGCGATGAAGCCTGAGGGGCTCATCGAGGCCCGGAGAAGATACTTCCAGCGAAAAATCGCCGCCGGGGGGGAACAGGCTGTTTTCTTCCAGTCCTTTGTACAGCGCCCGGTTTAAGGCCACGCATTTTTCGATGGTGATCCCTTTGTCGTTGTCTATGAAAACCTTGATGTTATTACCGGATGAGATCCGGACTTCTACGAGAAAATTGTCCGGATCGTCTTGAAGCAGGGAGGTAACCATCCCGGATATCTGCTGTGTCTGCGTTTCGTTATTCGTATTCATGCAAAAAGAAGAAGGGAACGACTCGTTCCCTTCTTTTGATTCTTATTTTCTAGAGCAAATATAAAGTAAAACCCCGATCTCTTCCAAATCTGATTCGGCCGAATTAAGAATAACAATTTTACAACAGGAGTTTTTTTACCTTTATCGCCTTATGTATTTCCGCATACTATTTATTCTTCTTGGAATTTACATTCTGTACAGGTTCCTGTTCGATTTCCTGATCCCGGTGGTCCGGGCTTCCAGAAGGTTCCACCGCCAGTTCCAGGATATGCAGCAGCAGATGAACGGCCAGCCCGGCTCCGATCCTGTATCCGGATCCAATCCCGGCCCCAAACCGGGCGACCCCTACGCCGGCTCCTCCAAAACCACGCCCGACAAGGACTACATCGATTTCGAGGAAGTGAAAGACTGATCCTTTTTTATTTTATCAGCCTGAAGGATGCTTCCTTTACATCGCGGGAGTTGGTACCCACGAACACTTTGAAATCGCCGGGCTCGCTGACCCAGTTCATATTTATATCATAAAATTTTAGGTCTTCCGGCGCTATGTCGAAGGTGAGCACTTTGCTCTCTCCTTTTTTGATCATCACTTTATAGAACCCCCTCAGCTCCTTCAGCGGGCGGGTAACACTGCCTACCAGGTCGCGGATGTACAGCTGCGCCACTTCTTCCCCGTCGTAATTGCCCGTGTTGGTAACCGTCACTTTCACCTGCAGCGTTTCGCTGGCCCGGATCTCTTTCTTGCTGAGCGTGAGATCGCTGTAGCTGAAGGTGGTATAGCTCAGTCCGTAGCCGAAAGGATAGAGCGGCGAATTGGAAACATCGAGGTATTTCGAGGTGTACTTGTTGTTGAGATCCATCGGCCGGCCGGTGTTCTTTGCGGAATAATAGATCGGGATCTGCCCCACGTTGCGGGGAAAGGTCATGGTGATCTTGCCGGCCGGATTGTAGTCTCCGAACAGCACGTCGGCAATGGCATTGCCCGATTCCGTGCCGAGGAACCAGGTTTCGAGGATGGCCGGTACATGGGCGTCTTCCCATTCGAGGGTGAGCGGGCGGCCGTTGAAAAGCACCAGGGCGACGGGTTTACCGGTGGCCAGTACAGCTTTCATCAGCTCCCGCTGGTTCTCCGGGATGCCGATCTCCGAGCGGCTGGCTGCCTCGCCCGTCATGCCCTGCGATTCGCCCAGCGCCAGCACCACCACATCGGCCTTGGCGGCGGTTTCCACGGCCTGTTTGATGAGGGCGGCGGTCGACATGGTATCGACCGAAATGCTGGCCCCGTTGCGGTTGAGCTTGTCGAGCAGTTCTTTATCTTCTAAAATATTGGCCCCTTTTGCATACAGGATGTTGGTGGCATGACTGGCCTTGTTGCGGATTCCTTCCATGAGGGTGATGGCTTTGGAAGCATCGCCGGCGGCGCTCCAGTTGCCGATCATATCCCTTTTGGTGTCGGCCAGCGGACCAATCACCGCCAGGGTAACGCCCATCTTCAGCGGCAGCACCCCGTTCTGGTTTTTCAGCAGCACGATGGAACGGCGGCCCAGGTCGCGGGCAAACTCGCGGCTCGCGGAAGTAAGGATCTCTTTTGAAGCCCTTTCATCATTTATAAAGCGGTACGGATCGTCGAACAGTCCCAGCTTGTATTTGGCCTCCAGCACCCGTCTCACCGACTGGTCTACCGTGGCCATGGTCACTTTTTTGTCGTCGAGCAGCTTTTTCAGCTGGCTGTAGTACACGCTGCCCTGCATGTCCATGTCGATGCCGGCGTTGATGGCCAGGGCGCCCACTTCGTATTCGTTGGCTCCCACACCGTGCTGGATCATTTCGTTGATGGCGGTGTAATCGGTCACCACAAATCCCTTGAAGCCCCACTGGGTGCGCAGCAGGTCGGTCATCAGCCATTTGTTGGCGGTGGCCGGAATACCGTCGACCTCGTTAAAGGACGACATCACGCTGCCGGCGCCGGCGTCGATGGCGGCTTTGTAGGGCGGCAGATAGGTTTCGAACATGGCTCGGCGGCTCATGTCGACCGTGTTGTAATCGCGCCCGGCCTGTACGGCGCCGTAGAGCGCAAAATGTTTTACGCAGGCCAGCACGGTGTTCACCTGTCCCAGCTTCTCGCCCTGGTACCCCCTGATCTTGGCGGCGGCCACTTTTTTCCCGAACCAGGTATCTTCACCCACGCCTTCTGCCACGCGCCCCCAGCGCGGATCGCGGGCGATGTCGACCATCGGCGAGTAGGTCCAGTTGAGGCCGTCGGCGGCCGCTTCAGTGGCTGCCACGGAAGCGCTTTTCTGCATGGCTTCCATATCCCAGCTGGCGGCTTCACCGAGCGGGATCGGGAAGATGGTTTTGTGACCGTGGATCACATCGTAGCCAAACAGGATGGGAATCTTCAGGCGGGTCTGCATGGCCATGTCCTGCAGCTTGCGGACATATTGCGGCGTATAGGCATTGAAGATATTTCCGCAGCGGCCGCTTATGATGTCCTGCCTGTACCCTTCCCGTATGGTAGGACCGGTAACGTCCATATCGCTGGTGAGCAGGTTGAGCTGGCCGATCTTTTCGTCTACCGTCATCTTTTTGATCAGGTCGTCGATGAACCGGTTCATTTTGGGGTCGTCGGTCGCCGGTTTTGTTTGGGCGGAAAGGGTCGTGACAAGAAGTAAGCTGGTAATAATTCCTGACAGTCGCTGTATGATTCGCATAGTATGGTTTTTATCGGGATGGCCTGCGGACAATCAAATCCTTTCAAGGCTATTGTTTCGGTATCGCAGGACTTTCGAAGCCAAGCTTTTTAAGTCCGCGCTGTACCTGCGGCGCGCTCATGAAAAGTTTCCACAGCAGGCCCGACCGGTAATTTTCAATCATCACAACAATCGGACCCTCGTCGATGGCCAGGTACGATCTGGCGTACCAGTTCTCGGTCTCATTAAAGGCATCCACAAAGCCATATTCACCCCAGATCTTGTCGCCCAGGTCTTCGTAGAAATGGCGCAGCGCCTTCATGGAATATTCAGGCGTGTAAGGAAAAGCCGACAGGGCAGCCGTGGGCGTGATCACGCCCAGGTCTTCGGTCGGGGAATGGGCGGCATAGCCCTGGTGATTGTCGCTGGCGGTGAGTCCCCAGCAGTTCTCGCCATAACCTTTGAACTTTTTCGGGTTGTCGAGGCAGTAGGCGTAGTTGATGAGGGTATGGTTCCGGTTCTGCTCCCAGTAGTCGGCGTACTGGTCTTTGAGGCCGTGCGGATCGAGGCCGAGAAAGGAGTAATGCGTGTAAAAAAGCGGACCGCCATAATCGAAGCCCAATGGCAGTTTGATGCCGTAGAACGTTTTGCCGTTCTTGAAGAAATTGCTTTGCGCCCAGCCACGGTGATACACAGCCGGCGCAACCGGGTAGCGATCGCCGGACGCTGCCAGCACGTAAGTGATCAGGGCTTCGTTATAGCCCCGCAGGGGAAAATTCATGGCCCAGCCGTTGTTGGGCGACCAGTGCCAGTAAAGCACTTCTTCACCATCCCGCGTGTGCCAGTTCCACTCCACATCGTTCCACAACCAGCCGATCCGGTTGCGGAGCTCAGACTCCGTGCGGTTGGTACCGTTAAAGTATTGCGCCGCGCAGATGAGTCCCTGAAACAGGAAAGAAGTTTCCACCAGGTCGCCGCCGTCGTCTTTGCGGCTGAAGCGGATCACCTTGCCGGTGGCGCCGTTCATCCAGTGCGGAAAAACACCGTGAAACGCATCGGCCTTGTATAAAAAATTGACCATCTTCAGCAGGTGTTTGGCGGCGGTATCGCGGCTGATCCATTTTCGTTCGGCCGCTACGATCACGGCCATGATGCCGAAGCCGGTTCCACCGGTGGTGACCACTTCGTTGCCATAGTCGAAGGCTTCGTTGCTGCGCTCGCGGGCCATGCCGCTGACGGGGTGCGCAAAATCCCAGAAATAGCGGAAGGTCTGTTTCTGTACCAGGTCGAGCAGGGCGGAGTCGGAGAGGTTGCGGGGTCTTTGCAGTGCGGCAGAGACGGGTTTGGCCGGCTTCTGCGCCACCGAAATCATACACACGCATGACAGTATGAGGAGAGCTGTGCTTCTGATCATCTTGACAAGTTTAGTAAGTGCCAGACCCGGGGCTGCGTTCAAAGGTTCAACCACCTGGTTTTCGTGTTCCGGCGGAACACCTAATGGGTAGCTCAAACGCTTTTCAGTAAAGGGGTTGACTAAAAAGTGGAAAAGCATTGTTTATAAGATCGTACAGTTATACGAGTTCCAAATGGACTATCGTTCTCAAAAAAACTCTCTTTTGTTCCGGAGGAACATCTGATGGGTAGCTCAAACGCGCTCCGCTGAAGCGTTCCATCGGAACGCCTGTTGCTGAAATGATGCACCAAAGAGCAACAGGCGTTCCGATGGAACGCTCGTAGTTTTTTTATCACCTTCTACCCATCAGATGTTCCTCCGGAACAAAAAACAGCTGTGTTCATACCTTTTTAGTCAGCTCTCTGTTGCGCTGCGGTGCAGCCCCTCAGCAACAGTCATTCCGATGGACCGAACTTTAATTTTATGACTTGCTACCCATCAAATGTTCCTGGTGGAACTTGAAGACAGCTACTTCCGAATCTTTAATCAGCTCCCCTCAATACCCCGGATTCTGTTTTAGGTTTCCGTTGCTGAGGTCGATCTGTTGCTGGGGAATGGGGTACACTTCGTTCTTTCCATCTACAAAACTTTTTCCCTGTGCCCGCAGCAGCTGACCAGCCTTGCCCTGCCGTACGATGTCGAAGAAGCGGTCGTGTTCCATGGCGAGTTCAACCCGGCGTTCGTGCCAGATGGTATCACGCATGGTAGTTTGCGGAAGGGTGGCCACTGCTCCCAGTCCGGCCCGCGCCCGGATCTTGTTCAGGCTGGTGAGGGCATCCGGCGTTTTTCCCAGTTCGTTGGCCGCTTCCGCGTTCATGAGTAAAACTTCCCCATACCGGAGGATGCGCAGGTTCTTGGGCAGGCGGTCGTTGTTGCCGCAGTTGGCTTCCTTGGTGCGGCTGTGATAGGCTTTATAATTGTAGCGGGAATTTTCCACGGAATCCTGGCTGGGGATCCTTAAGCCATCCCACAACACAGTACCCTGCGGACTTGGATTGATGAAAATGATGGTGCCGGCCCTGCGTTTGTCGTTGGGTTCGTAGGCGTTTGCGAGGCTCAGGGAAGGATTGTTGAAACCGAACCCGAGATCCTGCCATCCCCTGGCACCGCCGGCGCGGGGTCCCTGGCTGTTGGAATATACGTTGATGGCCGCATTGCACGCAGCATTCACGCCTGTTTCCACTTCGAAAATGGATTCTATCCCGTTTGCGCCTGCTTCGCGCCAGATGTTTTCGTACTGGGGCAACAGGTCGTATGCGCCCGACTGGCCGGAGATCACGGCATTGGTGAGGTCGTATACCTGCTGCCAGTTCTTCTGGTACAAATACACTTTTGCCAGCAGCGTTTGGGCGGCTCCCTTGGTGGCTTTTCCCACAGGGGTCTGTCCTTTTATTGGCAGGTTGCTGACCGCGAATTGCAGATCATTTATGATGAACTGGTAGATGGAATCTTTGGAAGCCCTGGTCTGGAACTGGGGGCTGCTTGCTTCCTGGGGCGAAGGTACCCGGTCGATCCTGGGAACACCGCCGAAAAACCGCACCAGGTTGAAGTACAGATAAGCCCGGATGAACCTTACTTCCCCGATCAGCCTGTTTTTGGAGGCATCGTCGAGCGGACTGGTGGGCAGGTAAGTGAGCGCCTGGTTTGCCCGGGCGATGGCCTGGTAGTAACCCAGCCAGATACCGTTCACGATCGAGTTGCTGGCGCCCAGCGTGAAATTATCCACTTCCAGCGCAGGACCGTAATCGGTGGGCGTGCTTCCCTTGTCGGCATCGTCGGATGCGACGTTGGTGAGAATGATGAAGCTGAGGCTATGCACATCGGCCCCGCCAAAAGCGTCTCCCAGCCAGAGACTGTTGTACACGCCGTTGGCCAGATCGGCCGCCGCGTTCGGGTTGGTACTGATCTCCACATCGGTGAGTTCGCCCTGGGGTGCGTTGTCGAGGTACTTTTTGCAGGAAGTCACGAGCAGAACCACTGACAGGATAACAAAAAGGGGAGTCAGAAGTCTTTTTACAAACTGTATTTTCATATAACAGGCTTTAAAAATTTACATTCAGGCCAACGGCAAATGTGCGGGTGGTAGGATAGGCATTGGTTTCGATCCCCGAGTCGAGCACACCGGCCGGCAGTTCGGGCGTGAATCCGGAGTACGGCGTTGCGGTGAACAGGTTCTGGGAGGTGACATAGATCCTGATATTGGAGATCCTCGCTTTTCGCAGAGTGGCCTTCGGGAGGGTGTATCCCAGGGTCATGTTGTTCAGGCGCAGGAAAGAACCCGATTCGATGAAGTAAGTGGAAGCCGGGATGTTGCTGGGAAGCGTGGATGGATCCGTGGTGGAAGGACGGTTGGCTTTCCAGCGTTTGTCGGCGTAAGACGCTTCGATGTTGTCGGTGGATTCGTAGCGGAAAGCTTTCTTGCCGTTGTACACCTTGTTGCCTGCGTTGCCAAAAAAGTCGGCCGACAGGTCAAGGCCTTTGAAGTTGAGGCCGGTGTTGATGCCGTAGTAAAATTTCGGCTGGTAGGAGCCTGCAAAGACCCGGTCGGCGGTGAGGTCGATCTTTCCGTCGCCGTCTGCATCCAGGTATTTCAGGTCGCCGGGTTTGGCGGTGGGCTGAATAACCGTACCGCTTTTGCTTTTGTAATTGTTGACCTCATCCTGCGTCTGGAACACACCCAGCGCCTGCAGTACATAAAAGCTGCCGATGGGATGGCCGTTGGTAGAATAGGTGGTGAAAGACTGCTGTCCGACCCCGCCGGCACGCAGCGGCTGACCCTGGTTGAGACCGATGATCTTGTTCCGGTTCACCGTGATGTTACCGTTGATATTATAGGAGAGGTCCTTCCGGATATTGTCGCGCCAGCCCAGGTTCACTTCTATGCCTTTGTTGCTGAAAGAGGCTGCGTTGGTAACAGAGAGCTGGTCGGGGTCGCCCAGGATGCCGGGGATGGTCACATTCACCAGGGCGTTTTTCGTCTTTTTATCGTAGTAGGTGATCTCACCAGTCAGCTTTCCTTTGAGGCTGGTGAATTCGAGGCCGAAGTCGGTCTCTTCGGTGGTTTCGAATTTCAGGTTCCTGTCTTTGATCTGTTCCAGGGCGGTGCCCAGCACGGGCTGTCCGTTGAAGAAATAAGGAATGTTGGAAGTGAGGGTGTTGATGAACGAGGAGCTGGCGATCTGGTCGTTGGCTACCCGGCCCCAGCTGGCCCGCAGCTTGAAGAACTGGAACAGGTTCTGGTCGTTCATGAAGTCTTCTTTGCTGACGACCCAGGCTGCGCCGACGGCGGGAGAGGCCAGCCAGCGGTTTTGTTCCGAGAACAGGGAAGAACCTTCATAGCGGAGCGAAGCGGTGAGCAGGTATTTCTGGTCGAAGCCATAGTTGAAGCGGGATATGTACGACAGGCGGGTGATGAGCTGCCCTGTGCTGCCGTTGACGGCCGAGTTGGGGTCGCCTACGTTGAGATACCACAGGTCGCGCGAGGCAGGCACATCCTGTCTTTGCCCGGTAAAATCGTCGCTTCTGTATTTTTCCGCAAGCGCGCCTACCAGCAGCGATACATCGTGACGGTCGAATCTTTGGGTGAAGGTGGCGGTGTTGTCCCATATCAGGCGGATGGCGTTGTCGCGGGTGAGATTGAGCTGGCTCCTGTCTCTGCGCTGGTTGCCGCCCGTTACGGTGAAGGTGGTGGAGTCGGCTGCATATTTATAGGCGTATTGTCTCCGGTTGTCGAACGACATGTCCACGTTTCCGGAGGAGCGCAGCTTCAGGAAGCTGAATGGGGCGTATTCGAAGCTGATGTTTCCCTGCAGCCGGTTCTGGACCAGGCGGTTGTCTGATTTGTCGAGCGCGAGCAGTGGGTTGCCCACGTTTCCGAAGGCAGAGGTGTTGCCGTACCGGTTGCCTACTTTGGCTGGGATGAGGGGGTTGGCGCGGTAGGCGTTGTTATACACGCCGAGGGCGGCCAGGTCTACATCCTGCGTGTTTCCCTGGCTGAAGGAAAACTGCGAGCTGACCTTCAGTTTGGGATTGATGGTAAAGATATTGTTGGAGCGGAGGGTGAGGCGCTGAAAGTCGTTGTTCTTCACGATGCCCTGGTCGCCGAAGTAGCCGGCGCTGAAATAATATTTGATGGATTCGCTGCCGCCGGAGAGGGCCAGGTTGTGGTTCTGCTGCATGGAATTGCGCAGCACGGCGCCAAACCAGTCGGTATTGGTAGGGTTGGCCGGCAGACCGGCGGTGGGAGCCGCATCTTTCAGGTAGTCGAGGTACTGGGTGGCATCGGCCATTTTTACTTTGTGGGCCGCCTGTCTCAGGCCTACGCTGCCATTGTAAGTCACCTGCGGTTTGCCCGATTTGCCCTGTTTGGTGGTGATGATGATCACCCCGTTGCCGGCGCGCATGCCGTAGATGGCCGCGGCGGAAGCGTCTTTGAGCACGTCTACGCTCAGGATATCAGTGTTGTTGATGTTGCGGATGTCGGTGGTAAGCACGCCGTCTACCACGTAGAGCGGGTCTGCACCGGCGAGCATGGTGCCGGTACCGCGGATGCGTACGACGGGTTGCGAGTTGGGGGCGCCGGAGCTGATGATCTGGACGCCGGCTGTTTTTCCCTGGAGGGCCTGGGTGGGTGTTTGCACGGGCTGTTTGGCGAGCTCGTCGCCTTTGATGCTGGCGACGGCGCCGGTGAGGTCCCGTTTGCGCTGGGTGCCGTAACCCACTACGACGACCTGTTCGAGTGCGGCGGTGGAGGTTTTCAGGGAAACCTGTATGGTTGTCTGTCCGTTTACCGGCACTTCCTGCGTTTCATATCCAACAGAGGATATGACCAGTACGGCGTTGTCGGCAACGGTGAGGGTGAAGCTCCCGGTGGCGTCTGTCTGTGTTCCCTGCGCAGCGCTTCCCCGCACCCGTACGGAGACGCCGGGCACAGGCGTGCCAGAGGAATCAGTGACGGTGCCGGTTATTTGTTTGTCGGCTGGAATGTTGCTGTAGCTGTTGGCGGCCGGGTATTTTGCGGTGGGGCCGGAAGCGAAAAGGCAAGGTGAAAAAAGGAGGAGGAAAGCCAGGAAGAGCCCGGCGGAGACTGAATCCTGGCGTTGAATCTTTTTCAGGTAATGGTATTTTTTCATATTGAAGCATTGAGGTGGATTGGTTGAAAGCATCAGTTAGGAAGAGCGATGCCGGTTATGAGGTGTTTTGAACGATGAAGTGACAAAAGGGATGGTCTGTTTGCAGGCAGGGATGAATGGGATCAGTTGGTTTCAATGGCAAGTTGTTCAGGTGCATGCGGTGTAAAAAGTATGCCAGGGGTACCGGTGAGAGGCCAGCTGTTTTTGTGGTAGTGAAGAGACCGCAAAGAGAACTTTTTTTATGAAGGGGGGCAGGCAGCGTATGCAGATGGTGTATAAGCTGTGGAGGCAAGAGATCGTGTGTAGAGGTAGCAATCATTTCAGGTAATATCTTACCTGCTTTCCGCCAGGGAAAAGCAGTGTCGACCCCTTATAGGAAACAAGCTGCGGTGGTGAATCGCTGCATGAAAAAGCAATAATCCTTAAACTTAGAATTTTTCCGGACAGGACGGGTAAATATTTTGCGGGCTGATCGGCTTTTAATTACATTTGCCGTCCATTTATACGCGCTCCAGCGTGTAAAGGGCCTATAGCTCAGTTGGTTAGAGCACCTGACTCATAATCAGGGGGTCCCAGGATCATGCCCTGGTGGGCCCACTGGAAATCAAGCAGTTATGAAGTGAAATTCATAACTGCTTTTTTATTTGATACATAATTTGAGACATGTTTTTTGAAGGGATTTTTATAAAAATTATTTTTACTCCTTACCGTATATAAAGCCTCATCTGATGGATAAAATGCGAAAAGTCGGGTTAGCTACCAAACTGCTGTCAAATCATTATTATTTGAACGAAGTGCCGGTGGAAGGAAAGACCTCCAGCAAGTTCAATTTCAAGATAGGCTTCAACGACCAATACGCCGCGCAGATCATCAGAACCGGCAACTGCATCACCCTGCTGAGTAACCAAATTGCGCTCACCGAAGATTCTTTCTGGAACACCAACTATTTCGAAGACCTGACCAGGTATGTTTTCTGGACCTTTAATAAAAGCTTCCTGCTGAAGCTTACCGAGAAGGCTGAGACCTTAAAGCTTCCTGTTCTGAAACGGTGCGCGGAATTGCTGCAGGAGAATTTTACGCCGTATACGGAGCCAGTGGATGATCATTCGGATGAAGAGTTGAAGTGGTGCTACGTGAAAAACGAAAACCTGAAGAAGGATCCGAAGTTCAGCCAGATGTACTTACTGGACGAGCAGAACAGGACGGCCATCTTGCAGGCGGTGGAGAGGAGAATAGTGGAATTTGGGAAATCGATGCTTCAGCCTACAGCTGTTGAAGAACAGGTTATACCTGAAGATGCAGTGCCGCCAGCTGCGAAATCGCCTACGTTTTTGGAAATGCTGGAGCCCATCAACGGCAGTCCGCAGGAGACTCTACAGTTTATCATGCAGAAAACTGAAGAGGCCGGTTTTGAGTTCAATCTATTCTCGCCAGTGCCCAGGCTTGACAACGGTAAGAACCCGTATGGCTTAAACGGCTGCATGGCGGCCATGATCGACCATTTTTACCAATTACGTTATTTTAAAAAGGACTACACGCTGGAGCAGATCTTTAAGGCTTACCTACAGTATTCCGGTAATTCAATCGGGAAGTTGAAGACGTTTTTATCTGAGTTCAGGAATGACAACAGCTTCGTTAAGCATGTCGAGAAGCTTAAGCGGCTGAAAATAGGTAAAATGCTATAATATTAAGAACACATTTCAGCTTTCAGTTGTAAATTTCGTCCAATATGGAGAACTTGGAAGTAAACTTAAAGAGTAAATGTGGATTGGTAATCAATGATATGGCTTTTCCTTATTAGAATGACTAGGAATTTCTAACAACATTGCATTAACTGAAGTAATCATGGATGGAATAGAAGAAATAACAGCAGAACTGATAAGATTTAGGAATGAAAGAGATTGGGAGCAATTTCACAATCCTAAAGACCTTGCACTAGCTATTAATATTGAAGCTGGTGAATTATTGGAATTATTTCTCTGGAAAAAGCCTGAAGATGCAAATAAGGAAAAAGTAAAAGAAGAGTTAGCTGATATATTTTCATTCTCATTCCTTTTAGCTGAAAAGTACGGCTTTGATGTTAAACAAATTATACTAGATAAAATAAAAGTGAATTCTGAAAAATACCCAGTTAATAAGGCTAAGGGAACTGCAAAAAAATATGATGAACTATGAGCTTGTCTTTCGAATTGTCAATTGAGGTTTCTGAACAGTATGATTTTAATAAGGGGTCATTAAACAAAATTGAACAAAATATATGGGTCAAAAACCAATGGCCGTTAGTTTATTTCATTCAAAACGACTCCGTTAAGATTGCCTACGTAGGTGAATCAACGAACGCTTCAAGTCGGATAAAAAACCATCTGGCTAATCCTGAAAGATGCAAGCTTAATAAGATATCAATTATAGGATCTGATAAATTCAATAAATCAGCCACATTGGATATTGAATCCAGTTTAATTCAATATATCACAGCAGAAGGCACGTTTAAACTTCAAAATGGGAATTTTGGTTTGGTCAACCACAATTACTATCAACAAGATGTTTATAAAAATCTTTTTAAGGAAGTTTGGCACAAACTTGTTGAGAAAAGGATCGTAACAAAATCCCTGACTGAGATTGAGAATTCAGAGTTATTTAAGTATTCCCCGTACAAATCACTTAACGAAGATCAGTATAATTCTGTTCTTGAAATATTAGATGGATTGACGTCAAAGAATTCAAACAGAATTTTTATTAGTGGAAGTGCCGGAACTGGGAAAACGATACTTGCTACATATATAATGAAATTGTTAACATCAGAAGTGGAAACTAATCAGCTTGAGGACTTCAATGATGACGAGTTGAGAGAAATTAATTATGTCAAGGAATTCAGGAGGAAATATCCAAATGCAAAAATCGGATTGGTCGTAGCTATGACTTCTCTGAGAGAATCATTACAAAATGTATTCAAAAAAATTCCAGGACTAAAATCATCAATGGTTATCAATCCATCTGATACTGTTAAATCCAAGGATAAATATGATTTGTTAATCGTAGATGAGGCTCATCGACTAAGGCAATACAAGAACATCAGCTGGATGGGAGCATTCAAAAAGAATAATCAAAAATTGGGATTAGATGACAATGGAACAGAATTAGATTGGATAATTGCAAAAAGCAAAAATCAGATTTTCTTCTACGATTCAGCCCAATCAGTCAAACCCTCCGATGTTGACTCCCGGGATTTCATTAAACTTTTGAATACGAAGGATACGTTGAGGCTTATTTTGAAATCTCAAATGAGAGTGAAAGGCGGCAACAATTATATCCAATTTGTTGATGATTTGCTTCAAGTTAATAGAAATAAGGCTACAATATATCAAGACGAGAAGTATGAAATTTTCGTTTTTGATAATTTTGTCGATTTACATACTGAATTAATTAAAAGGGAAAAAGAATTTGGGTTATGCAGAATGATTGCAGGATATTCATGGCCTTGGTTATCTAATCCAAAGCTTGATCCAAAACCTTCTCCAAATGTTACTGACATTGAATTGGACGGTTTAAAATTCAAATGGAATTCTACAGATAAGGATTGGATAAATTCACCTAATGCACTCAATGAAATCGGATGTATCCATACTACCCAGGGTTATGATTTGAATTATACTGCCGTAATTTTTGGAAAGGAAATTGATTATAACAAGAAAAGTAATTGTATAGAAGGAGATCCGGAGAAGTATTTTGATATGTATGGAAAAAAGGGAATTAAAGACCCTGGAGTTTTAAAGTCATACATTATCAATATTTATAAAACGATTTTGTATCGCGGCATAAAAGGAACATTTATTTATGCATGCAACAGCGATTTGAAAGATTATCTGAAAGAGCATATTGAAACGTTTAAAAGGGAAATTCCATATAGGATATTGCCTTTTACTGAAGTAAAACCTTATGTTAATTCGGTGCCATTCTTAGATATTTCAGCTGCTGCAGGTAGTTTTGGTGATTTGCAAATACCTTCATCAAGTTACCAATGGATTGAATTGCCACCTCATGTATCTGCAAAAAATGGTTATTTCGTTTGCAAAGTTATTGGTGAATCTATGAATAAGAAAATTCCCAATGAGTCTTACTGTTTGTTTAGTAAGGATGAAGGGGGAAGTAGGAATGGCAAAATCGTTTTAGTTGAGTTATACGATAAGCAAGATTCCGAATCAGGCTCACGGTATACCGTTAAAGAGTACTATAGTGAAAAAATTATTGATGAAAATCAATGGAGCCATCAATCCATTACTTTGAAGCCAGTATCATATGATTCAAAATACCAGCCAATTGAATTAATTGGAGATGAAATAAACGGTTTAGGAGTAATTGGTATATTTGTTTGTGTATTATGACTGGTATATATCAATACTAAGGTGATGTATCAGTCAGGTTCATTCGCAAGGCACACAAGAGTCTTCTTAACATAAAAGCCTGTCATCTGATGCAGGCATTGCCAAAGCCTTGAAAGTTGCTAAAAATAAAGACTGCCGGAATGAAGAGAGCGCTTTTATTATACTATCCACTTGAACCTGCAGCTGCACTACGAATGAACCGTCGGCCGTTTCCGGGCACTAGGTGGAGACTGTAAAGTGAACTGTGTCAAGAGTTAAATAATTAACTTTAAACACATTATAATGAAAAAACAACCATCAGAGCCATTCGACTACGAATCAGCGAAGCAGAAAGTAAAGGAACAACTACGCAGCGGTAAATCCCTGTTCGGTAAAGAAGGTGCCTTTGCACCACTGCTCCAGGAGATGTTAAACTCTATTTTAGAAGGCGAGATGGAGAGTCATCTCAACGAGCAAGAACGCGAGGGTGGCAACCGCAAAAACGGCAAGAACAGCAAGCAGCTCAGGACTTCCTCCGGCACCATTGAAGTGACCACGCCGCGTGACCGCTTGGGCAGCTTTGAACCGGAAATGGTCAAAAAGCGCGAAACCATCATGGCCCAAAGCCTGGAGGACAAGATCATCGGTTTATATGGCCTGGGTACCAGCCTTCGCGACATCAGTGCCCATATAAAAGAAACCTATGATACGGATATCTCCGCCGCTACGCTCAGCACCATAACAGACAAGGTGGTTCCGTTGGTCAAGGAATGGCAGCAACGTCCCCTGGAAGGGCTGTACTGTATTGTTTGGCTCGATGCGATGTATTACAAGGTCAAAGACGAAGGCCGCACGCAAACCCGCTGTGTGTACAACATTCTGGGCATCAACAAGGAGGGTAACAAAGATGTGTTAGGGATGTATGTGTCTCATAGTGAGGGTGCTAACTTCTGGCTGGGTGTGATCAGCGACCTGAAACAGCGGGGCATAGAAGATATACTAATTGCCTGCATAGACAACCTCAAAGGCTTTGACGAAGCGATCCGTACCATTTATCCTGCTACAGAGGTGCAGAGCTGTGTGGTTCACCAGATACGAAACTCTTTGAAGTACGTAGCCAGCAAGGATCAGAAGGAGTTTATGAGTGAATTGAAGCCTGTATACAGGGCTGACAACGAACAGGTGGCATTGGACGAGTTGGAAAAGCTCAAAGAGAAATGGTTGAAGAAATATCCGATGGTGATCGGTTCATGGGAAAATAACTGGCCCAAACTGTCGGTATATTTCAAGTATCCGGCAGCTATCCGTACCCTGATATACACCACTAATACGATTGAGGGTTACCACCGGCAGATCAGAAAAGTAACCAAGAACAAGGGGGTATTTACCAGCGACATGGCACTGCTAAAGCTGGTTTACCTGGCTACGGAGCGCATAGCCCGCAAGTGGACGATGCCATTGCAGGGCTGGGCAGTGACAGCCTCGCAGTTAAAGATTATATTTGGCGAGCGGATGAAGACGGATCTATGAAAGGGCGCCGTAAAAAAGAGGCGGCGTCTTGCTCTTGGATGGGAGCCGTCGCCGCCTCTTTTAAACTACTTCAAAACAACTTCTGACACAGTTCATTTTACGCTCCCCACTAGGTGGAAGTTACGCCTAAGTAGACTACCACATTCCGTTTTAATATTGTTCCGGTTTTTGTTCTAGTTCTTTTTCCAGCTCTTCTATTGTTGGCAGGCTGCCTTTTAGATTCTCGGGGATAGCTGAAGTAAGCTGGTATTCTGATACACCTATTGGTTTGTTTATATCCCTCAACGAATACTCGGCCGCGATTTTGTTTTTATCCTGGCAGATAAGCAGGCCAATGGTTTTCTGGTCGGCAGGGTGTCGGAGTGTATCATCTACCACAGAGAGGTAAAAGTTCAGCTTACCAGCGAATTCCGGCTGGAACTTGCCCTTTTTAAGCTCGATCACCACGTAACAGCGCAGTTTTAAGTGGTAAAATAGCAGATCTATATAATAATCATCCTCACCCACTTCCAGGTGGTATTGCCTGCCCACATAGGCAAAACCAGCCCCCAGTTCGACCAGGAACTTAGCTATATGATCGATCAGCCCCTTTTCAAGATCCCTTTCATGGTAATCATCCGACATGGTGAGGAAATCGAAAATATAGGGGTCTTTGAATACCTGCTGGGCCAGATCTGACTGTGGTGCAGGAAGTGTGGCGGTGAAGTTGGTTATGGCGCTGCCCTGCCGGGCGTAGAGAGCGCTCTTGATCTGCAGGCTTAAGATATCGCGTGACCAGCCATTTTCCAACGCCTTCTGCGTATAGAAACTCCGCTGCTGCTCGTCTTTTACCTTATCCATCAGCACTACGTGGTGCGCCCAGGGTAATTGTGCAACGGGCCGTTGCACAATTGTAAAACCGGGGTAAGTAGAAGCAAACTGACGCATATAATTCAAGTTCCGGCGCGAGAACCCCTTCATATCGGGAAATTCCTGTTTTAAGTCTTCAGCCAGGCGCTCAGTGACCTTATCGCCCCAATTGGCCTTCTCCTGCTGTTCTAGGATGGTTTTGCCTATTTGCCAATATAGGGCAAGCATGTGAGCATTGGCGCTAAGAACCGCTTTTAAACGGGCTTGGCGGATTTCAGCCTTTACACCTTCAAGGATCTGTGGGTATGTTTCTGGCAGGGTTTGCATAAAAAGCAAAATATACTATTTACCAAGGCTTTCAAATAATTATTTCATTTGAGTTATATCAGGATGACCCTTGATGTTCAATCAATTGAACTCCCCAACCTGTTTGAGATTGATATTTTCCAATTGTTCACTTAATCGGAAATTTGTCTGTTTGATTTTGTCCAGCAATGGCCGAACAAAGGCAATATGTCCACTTGATTTAGCTTCAATAATTAATCCCAGCGTTCCGGTTATGGCAAATCCCAGTTGTTTTGCAATCTTGCGCCCCTTCAATTCGTCTATGATAAATAAACACTCCACTTCCTCCATTGCCAAAGCAATTGCACTGGCTTCCCCTTTGTCAAGGGACATTTCTAAAATCAACTGATTCTTTACGTTGTTAGGATTTCTGATAATTACCCATTCAGGTAATTGTCCGCCAAATTCTTCCGCAACAATCCGGGTTGTAATAATTTGTCCGTAAAGCTTTCTAAGTAAATCCAGTTCCTGTATTTTGTCAAGGAGAATGAGACAAGATGTGTCAGATATGATAACGGGCTGCATTACGGATATCGTTTTCTAGTTCTTGTTCACCATAGTTAAAAACCGATACATTATAATTTCCTAAAAGTTCCATGAAGGTCCGCTTGCTGTAACCTGCTAGTTCTGCCGCTTGTCCTAGAGAGAGCTTGCCTTGCTCATAAAGTTGAGTCGCCAAAAGCATGGATGCTTCCCGGTTATCCAGATCTAGATTGTCGGGTATATTTAATATTAAAGTCTTCACCTTTTAAAGATAGTCAATTATAAGAAAAACCGCTAAAAGCTTACGTTGAGCATTACCGAAGTGGAGGAAATATAATTTATATTGCTAGGTATACTGCTCATTGAAAACCTACTGTTAATATTAGTAATAAAAAGCTTGTAAAAATTTGACCGCCCAAACTGGCGTCAAATAGAATTACAGATGTTCAATAAATTCTGTCCCCAATTTTAAATGCAGCTATTGGGCGTTCGTGCTAGTCTTGCAGAGACTGCTCGATTTCAGCTTTGAGAATTGGTAAATATTGAATAATGATACCCCAAATAAGTTCGTCAGACACTGTGTCGTAACCATGAATTATCCTGTTTCGCGTGTCAACAATTTTACGAGAGTTTGAAAATTCTATGTTTTCATCCTTTTGAAGTATTCGATTCATTGCCTCGCCAATAATTTCTACATTTCGCTCAACCGCCCGTTTTGTCCTTGTGTCATTTTTATAAGCAGAAAATTCTTTGGGTTGGTTAAGAAAGAAGGAGTCGATTTCTATAATGGCATTTAGAATGTCGTATAGACAGGTCTTTATTTCAATGTCCATAAACAAGTATTCTTTGATTGTCTACAGCTTGCTTGAAATAAGGATTTTTTATAGCTTTTTCCTCTACCAGATCAATTGGACGTTCTAATATATGTTGTAAAGAAAATTTTAGGTCAAAATAATTATCCGCATAATTATTTAAGTCCATAGCTTCAAAGTCAACGATAAAATCTACATCGCTTTTTTCGCTCAATTGGTCATAAACAACAGACCCGAATGCATAAAGAGTCTTCACGTGATGTAAATCGCAAAGCCTTTTTATATCAACAGCGTATTTGTCTATATACGTCATATCGGTATCGAAAATACACAAATTGATTTATAGTTGGAAACTTCGACTTGGAAATGGCATGATGACCAACGTACAGCGCTTTAAGTACGTGTAGCGGATTATTCCGTCCCGTACGGTTTCCCCAAAACTTCAATAAATGTCACAGAAGACGTGATTAGGAAAATCTGACATAACCCGTTTGCGATAGAATTTAAAACATTGAAACTAAAGACGCCGCTATAACCATTTAGGAATTTCCCTAACCTGCCTAATTTTACTCCCTGATCTGCCTGAATAAAAATTACTCCTGCCCCATTTTGCATGCAGTTACTCACAATTAAACACAACTGTAATGCAAACCAACAATCCATTCGAGCTCATTCTTTCCAGGCTCGACCAGTTACAATCAACTGTCAACTCCCTGGCTGATAACAACCAGAAGCCGACCGGCACAGACATTTTTAATCCGGAAAGATTATTGGATCTGACTGAAGCTGCCCAGATCGTGCGTAAACCGGTTGGCACTGTCCGCCATTATATCCATCACCGGAACCTTCCGGCCATGAAAGTGGGCAAAAGTTACCTGATCAAATTACAGGCTTTGCTGGATTGGGTTAATGAATTTAATAAGAAGGAACCAGTTAAGGATGCATCTGATCCTATGCTTGAGAACAGAAAAAGATACCGGAAGCTTTAACTCCTTTTCCATTCCTCTTATAATTTTTTAACCATGCCGTCAATGCATCTACAGCACACCGGCAAGAAAAGTGGATTCCATCATGAACAAGGTTGATAAAAAGCTGGAGCACTTCAGACTGGAGAAGTATTTAACCGGACAGTTCCATTTCCGTTGGAATGAGATCACCGGGTCCATTGAGTTTAAGAAGCGGTTTGATACCGAGTGGCAGGAACTGAATGAATTCAATATTTACCGGCAACTAAAACTGGAAGGGTTTACCATCAACTTAAATGAACTCATTTATTTACTCAAGTCGGATTATGTGGACAGGTATAATCCGTTCCTGACTTATTTCGAAAGCCTGCCGGTGTGGAATGCAGAAAACGAGGATCACATCAGTAAACTGTGCAGCCATGTAAAAGTCAGGAATGCCGAACGATTTGAAAGGCATTTTAAAAAGTGGATGGTCAGAACCCTCAAGTGCGCCCTTGAAGATCAGTATGCTAATAAAAATGCTATCATCCTGGTGCATGAAGAGCAGGACTCTGGCAAAACCACCTTCATCCGGTTTCTGTACCCGCCGGCTTTGAAGAACTACATGGCTGAAAACATATCCTTTGACAAGGATAGCCTTATTGCCCTGATTGAAAACCTGATCATTAACCTGGATGAACTGGCCACTTTTTCCAAAGTAGAGATCAACACCTTAAAAAGCATACTCAGCAAGACATTCGTTAAGGAACGCCATCCCTTTGAGCGAAAGGCCAAAAAGCTGCCCAGGCGGGCAAGTTTCATCGGTTCTACAAACCTGATTGAATTTTTAAATGATCCTACCGGCAATGTAAGATGGATCCCGTTTGAAATAACCGGCATCAACTGGAACTATTCCAAAGTGATCAACATTGATGAGGTTTGGGCGCAGGCTTATGCGTTGTACAAATCCGGCTTTGCCTGCGATGTAACAGCGCAGGAGATGAAAGAAAACGAAGAAGAGAACCGGCAGTTCACAGTGGTAAGCCCAGAAATGGAGCTGCTCATGAAGTATTACGTTCCCGCCACAAAAGAAAGCCATGACCTGTTTCGGACAACAGGTGAAATAGAGATCGGCCTGAAGGAAGCGACAAACGGGATGATCAAGATATCAAACAACCAGTTGGGAAAGGCGCTCAGGATGCTTGGATTTAAAAGGGATAACCGCTACCAGAAAGGAAAAGAGTATCCTATTAAGGCCTATTACCTCAAATACCGTGATGAAACCTGAAAACTAGCTTACTTATCTTACTTATTTGCCTCAAAGCTATTGCTGGCAAGGCTTCCAATAAGTAAGAAGGATCTTACTTTAAGTTACTTATAGCTTACTTCCTTACTTATATTTTTTATTTCACCCGCTGCTGATAAGTAAGCAAGTAAGGAGAGTAGGTTACTTTTTTAGTTTCCTGATTATTTACACTTTTTAAAAGAATTGATATGGATTCCTATAATTTTTCCTGCAGGCAGGCAAGGCAGATCGACATGGTAGCGTACCTGGAAAAGCTTGGTTTCAGACCGCAAAGGATCACTAACAATGATTACTGGTACCTGTCACCATTGAGAGATGAGAAAGAACCATCCTTTAAAGTTAACCGAAAGCTGAATGTATGGTACGATTACGCTATGGGAAAAGGAGGCAACATTATCGACTTGGGTATTTTGTATCACAAGTGTTCGGTTAAAGAGTTGCTGGAGAACCTGCGAACCGGCTCCTTGAACCAACAACAAATCATGGCAGTGTCAAAGCCTGAAAATGAAGACGAGAAGAGACTGATCAATGTACTTGGTTCCTATGAGATCACCGATTACCGGCTTTGTACTTACCTGAGCCAAAGAAAGATTCCGGATGAGGTAGCAGAAAAGTATTGCAGAGAGGTACGGTACGAGCTATACGGAAAGATTTATGCAGCCATTGGTTTTAAAAACAATGCTGGTGGATATGAGCTGCGTAGCCCTAATTTCAAAGGGAGCAGTTCTCCAAAAGATGTAACCCTGATCGACAACGGCGCAAAAGAAATAGCAGTCATTGAAGGCTTTTTCAGTTTCTTATCTTACCTGGTTCTCCATCAAAACCATCCGCACCTGACAAATTTTCTTGTGCTTAATTCTCTTTCCTTCTTTGAAAAAAGCCGTTCGCTGATGGAGAAACATGAGTCAATTCATTTGTACCTGGACCGGGATCATGCCGGAATTACGTCCACTCAAAAAGCTTTGGAGTGGGACCGGAAATACGTTGACAAGAGCCATGTCTACAAAAATCACAAAGACTTAAACGAGTGTCTTGTTCAGCAGCAACAAACACAAAAGCAAAGCAGGGGAGTAAGGAAAGGAATTTGAATTCATGGAGCCAGCTATGTTTTGGCAGGGCCAAAACGCTGACCTTCTTTCATCCCGCCAGGGGCGGCATTCAGGAAGCCATCTCATGCCGGCGGTGCCGGCATTCACAAAACGAAAAAGAAAGCAGCATGGAACAAGTGCCTAAACAGAAGATCAAAAAGGGAGGCAGGCCACAAAAAGCAGTCAAACGCGACCAGCAGATCACCGTTTCCTGCACCCTGCTGGAACGAAAGGCAATCGAATATAAGGCAGGATGCTCAGGCCTTACCAACTCCGAGTACCTCCGGCAAATGGGGCTTTCCGGAAAAGTTGACAGGCAGGAAAAAACGCTTCCGAAAGAAGTTTTACTACTCACCGGCACGCTGAACCATACAGCAGCCAACCTCAACCAGATAGCTAAAAAGCGTAACAGCATGGATGAACTGAACGCCATCGAAAGGGCGGAGTTGAACCAGTTATCCCGGCAGTGCAAAGAATTGGCGGGTGAAATAAAAAATTATTTGAAATGATTGGTAAGGTAATCATAGGACAATCTTTTGCCGGCTGTTTACGCTATTGTTTAAATGACAAAATCCAGCAATCAGAATCGGATACAGTGATGAAAGGCAGAGCGGAGGTTCTGTTATTTAATCAATGCTTTGGCGATCAGAAAGAACTGATTCAGCAGTTTAACGATGTCAGGAATCTCAATCCAAAGCTATCAAAACCTGTTATGCATATTACGTTAAGTCTTGCACCAGGAGAAAACTTATCAAAAGACAAGCTAATGGAGATGAGCCAGGCATGCGCCAAAGACATGGGTTTTGAGAATAACCAGTATGTTGCTATCCTTCACCGGGACACCAGCCACCAGCACATCCATATTGTTGCCAACAGGATTGGTTACGACAGGCGGACTGTAAGCGACAGCAACAGCTATAAAAAGATAGCCGATTACTGCAGGAAGATGGAACTCCGGTACGGTTTGAAGCAGGTGCTCAGTCCCAGACAATTCTTACCAAAAGAGCAGCGCAACCTTCCAAGGCTTGACAGGCGAAAAGAGCAGTTAAGGCAACACATTCACCAGTCTTTGAAAGAATCCAGGAATTTTCAAGAGTTTGAGCAGAAGATAAATGAAAAAGGCTACCATATAATTAAAGGAAGGGGTATTTCCTTTATTGATGACAGGAAAGTAAAGGTAAAAGGCAGTGAGCTGAACTATTCCCTGCAAACCATCGAGCGGATACTGGAAAAGCAAAGGACACTCCACCTGACAGAGCCATTTGGATTGCAAGCTTTCTCAAAAAAATATGTTGCTGGTCAAGAATCGAACCTTGAACATGAAAAGAAACCTTCCAGCGAAACGCCAAGTGAAAGTTTACAAAGAGGATTCACTACAGTGATTGAACAGGTTCTCAAGCCGGAAGAAACCAACGGGCAGCCAGCTAATGAATTGCTGCAACAGCGTAAGCGGAAAAAGAAGATAAGAAGATCTCACCATTGGTAAATTAAAAACGCTATA
Organism: Chitinophagaceae bacterium; assembly: GCA_965200945.1. GTDB lineage: Bacteria > Bacteroidota > Bacteroidia > Chitinophagales > Chitinophagaceae > JADCRZ01. Next base: position 3,948,897 of record OZ241749.1, on the reverse strand, counting down.
AACATGGAGACTGAAATCATTGAATCTGTACTTAAAGAGATTCTGGAAGAGCAAAAGGCAGGTTTACAGGTAAACAGAGAATTGTCTGCAAATATTGATAATCTGACCAGTAAAATGGAAGGTGTTTACCAGAAACTTGAGCTGCAAAAAGCTCCGCTACCCCCAGCTGATACCAAGCTAATGCAATCAATTATATCAACCGGCATCCGGCAGATACAGCAAACCGTGGAAGCGCAGCCTAAAAATATTGTCAGGCAGTTTCGGTTTCTGCTGTTTCCGGAACAGCTAGCAGAGCAGTACTACCGGATTGTTTTTGGAAGACTGCTGTTCTGGATGATGATTTTTCTGCTGGCTACTTACCTTTTTGTATTGGGAAAACAGGGTATTCAAAGCTGGGAAAGAGTTCAGGAAGAGAATCTGGAGGCTAACCATGCAAGGAACGCCTTTGATTACTTATACAAGTATGCAGGCAAGGAAGATAGGAAGAAAATGATTGATGCTTGGGATAAAAGCTGGAAGGGCCGTCAGTAAGAAAAATTAGTGCTTCTCTATGGCTTTGTTGCACGAATACTTTCTAAGCTGCTCTAACTTTGATGGATGCAGGCATTCCTATACTGGTCATCTTGTTCAAAGCGCAACACCTGAATCTCACCTCCACTTTCTGCTGTTCTATATCTCTGGAACAAAGTTTTTCTCCAAACTGGCTCTTTAATCTGAACATCGCCGACTCCGCTATGCTGCGCCTGTGATAGCCCGACTGCTTCTTCCAGTTCTTTCTGCCTGCTTTTCTGATCCGGCGGATCGCTTTGTCCCTGGGCAGCGCCCTGCCTCCACTGTTTCCGTGCTTTGTGATCCGTGCATTTTTACGTGGCGGTATCACCGGCTTTATCTTCCTTTCATCCAACTCCCGGTACACCTTCTTCTTATCATAGGCGCCATCTGCTGCCAGCTTCTTTACCTTTCCCTGTACGCCGTCCAGTAAAATGCCTGCCATGGCTGCATCATCCACGCTGTTGGTGGTCATCGCACAGCTTTCTATCACTCCCGTACTTTCATCCACCGCCAGGTGGATCTTTCTCCAGGTGCGGTGCTTCGACCAACCATGTTGTCTTACCTTCCATTCTCCTTCTCCATATACCTTGGCTCCCGTGCTGTCGATAACAATGTACTTGTCCGGGCTGTCAGCGCCTTTAACTTCCGGATGCAGTCTTTTATGCCTGCGGTTGATCACGCTGTAATCCGGCACTTTGAGCTTCCAGCCCCTGAAAGCTACCAATGATTCCAGGAACCCTTGTGTCTGCCGGTAGCCAAGATGGTATACTTCCTTGACAATACAGGCCATTTCGATACAGCTGTCAGAGTACAGGTACTGAGCACCTCTCTGGCTACCTCCCTGGTAGTACCACTTGTTTTCCAGTTCTGCCGGCATCCATATGTGCAGGGAGCCTCTGTGTTTTAGTGCTTGGTTATATTCTGGCCAGTTTGTAAGTTTGTACCGGCTACGTTTCGTAGCCTTTGGACGGTTTGTTTTTTGTTGCTTCACATCTCAAAATTCCGACCGTCCTTTTTATTTTCAGCTATCTCTCCTGTTATTTCTTCCCTATATTCATGCAACAAAGCCCTTCTCTATTGCAAATTAATAAAGAGAAGAAATTTTTATTGATTTCGAAATATTTATGGAAGGTTGGTTTCTTACTGCTATAGGTGATAAAAGAACGTTGTGTAACTGTTCGCTATTCGTAGAAATCAATTTTGCCAGTTCCATAGCGTCAAAGTGATACATTAGTCCTCGTGCTCCATCATAAAGGCAGTTCCAAGCACCTAATAATTGACCATAATTTAAAGCAGCTTCAATTTCCGAAATAGTTGTTGCAGTTAGTCCCTTTTGCCCATCAACAACTAATTTTGAAATAAACCCAGCAGAACACCAGTCACCAGCACCTGCTGTATCTTTTATATTGTTTATTGCATAACCTTTTAGTACTTTCCATTGATTAGGAGACTCAGATTTATTAAAGCGGTACGCTATGCCATCTTTACCTTGAGTTTCAATCTCAAGACTTACTTGTATCGTGGGGTGCCGCTCTCTATAGTTAGTTAAACGATCCTTTGAAAATTTTAAAATGTCAGTAATCTCCAAAAACTTGTAAAATTGTTTCGCATCTTTTACATTAGAGGGCTCAAAATAAATAATTGCTCCTTTTGCTTTAAGCGATTTAGCAAGGTCAAAAGTGCCAGGGTTCATACGATCAAAGTAAAAGATCTGAGGTATTATACTGCTATTAATAACACCTGCTGCTACAGTTTTGGTTATTGGTTTAAATTGCGGCAACCAACTCTTTGTTTCAGGATCTTGAAATTCGAAACGATGAATGGGATGCCCTTGTTTGTCTTTCATTATTCTGTGAATGATGATTGGGGTAGTACCTTCATCATTGATATATAAGTGATTAGTATGAATTTTCCAAAGTGAAAAATCATTTAGCAGTTCTTTTGTTGCACAATTGTCAGATAATCGAGCGATTGGAAATGAATGCCATCCTAGATATGCAAGAATGCTCAACACGTTTCCGCATGAACCCCCTGCAGAAATCTTTGGCAAAGTACTAGGGCTGCCATTCAAAATTACATCCAAGGCAACTAAACCTGCGCCAAAACATGTAGGCATATTCTTCAAGTATTTATTTTTTGTAAGGCTCTCCAGCCAACCAAATTAAGAAAAGTTCAGAACGATCAATTAGATTTTTTTCTAATCCCTCTTGATCTATTTCATATCCTGATGAGTCAACATTTAATATGCCAACCATAATATTATTCTGTGCTTTGAACTCGTAAGCGCAAAGTAAGGCACCAATAGATAATAATTTACTTGAAAATGTAGAAATAACAATATCACAACCCTTAACTACTGCGAGTGTTTCATTATAATCCCGAATCGTCTGGGAAAGTGTCCGATAGACTTCAAAGGGGTTCTGCTCAGGTACATATATAATGTTTTGTCCTTCTATATTTAGCTCGTCAAACAGCAATTGGTGATATTCGATCAGCAAAGCATCTGAGCGCCTAGGATCCTTGGACGGAAAAGGAAGGACAGGGCAGATTTCATCGGGTTTAATCTTTTCATATGCTGCCCCTATCTGATGAGCGACCCCTTCTCCAAGGATGGGCAGCCAGATTGTTTGCTTCTTATCGGATGTTAGTTCAGATCCACCACTAAACCCAAAAACATAAGATAGTTCAGAATCAGGCTGGAATTCTTTAATATATGAATCAAGTGGCGCGTTTTCTGAAGTAATGACAAAGAAATTTTTATTCGAATCAGGGTAGAACTTATCCAGCATTGCTTGGATTTTTCCAATCAATGAAAAATAAATCCCGCGCGGCAAGGCGCTGATATCTACAATAATATCCGAATAGTCAGCAAATAGGGTTGAATCATTAAACACATCTGCGACATTTTTATCTCCCACCCGTTTTTTCTTCTTTCCTTCTGCGCTCCATAACTCAATTTTTTTTACGTTAATTTTTTCAGGAGGTATTAAGCTTTGAAGGGTTTCTAGGTTCATTTTCACGAGTGGTCTATATTTCCTTGAAGAGGAATTTCTTCCCTCATCATATTCAATTAGGAAACAGTTAAGATCTAGTCCAGGGCATTCATGTATAAGTGATTGAATACCCATATTCATCCTAAAATCAAATCCTTTACCCATGACATATAATAATTTTTTCCCGCCTTGGGCAGTAAAATGTCCTTTCGTGAATAACGAAATTTCATCATTTCGTAATAGGACATACGGGTACCATTTAAGGGTTTCTTTTATCTTCTTGTCCATCGTAAAAGATCATCCGGTTTTTTTGTTCGCCAGCCACCATAACTTAAAGGAAGATCAAACTTTACACATAGCCAGCGGTTAAGATAATAAACATTCTTCTTCTGACCTTTTTTACCCTGCATAGTTTCTTTCACGTGCAGCAAGTTAAAAGTAAGGCAAGTATTTAATACTAGTTGTAGATCCTCGAACAAGTCATTGGAAAGCCAATCTTCTTCATTTATTAATTTAATAGTACGTGAAGCATCAATATAAAAACCGTTTACACCTGGCGCATAAGGTGCTGTGGATCTAAAAGTTTCATTATAACAGAATAAACAAAAATTTTCTAAAAAGCGTATAATAAGACCACTTTCTGGAATCATTCTTTGTAATTCCCGCCATTTTTCATTTGCAATTCGCCGTATTTCCTTATCCTGGTCTTTAGCTGAAATTGACACGTTTGTCATATTAAGATTCATTGAAAGCATTCTTTCATATAATGGGGAGCTGAAACTAAGGAATTGTTCAATATTATTTGTAGAAATCTTGGCAAGCATGCTCATGCCAAAATAATAAGGCAGATTAAATTGTTTACTCAAGAACAAGCGGGCTGCAGTGATGATTTTTTCATCTGTTTTTTCTTCCATTTCCTGAACACTAAGAGAAAAATCTAAAGCAAGTTCTATTTTAGCAACGTTCCTGTAAATTAGAATTTCAATTTGTTTTGCTAACTGGCAAATCTCTTGGGTAGTTCCGTCAAAATTAAAAAGATGTTCTTTCCACAAATCAAATTTTCGTGTTCCTTCAGTCAGAGTAAGAATATTTTTAAAAAGCACGCCTTTTGCCTCTTTATAGATATTTGCAAGATCTAATTCACTCTGCAAAGATTCTAAGGCGAATTCCACATCTTCTCTAGATTCTGCAGCTCGTTTAACAGCAATACTGCTCAGTAACTTTTCAAATTTGGTTTCTCTATCTTTCCAATAATTTTCAAGGTTCAACTCTTCATAGTCTCTTCCACTGTTTGTCCTTAGATTATTTAATGCCTCCAACCGTTCAGATAACCACAAACTCACGTTGTTTCTTTTTTCCAGTAAATGAGAGATCAAAACCTCTCTTTGCCTGGCAGAAAGTTTATGTACATCATCCAACATAAAAAGGATACGTTTAAATACAGGTTTTCCATCTACTTTGATATATTCAGGGCGAAGTGCTTCTATAGAAAACAATTCATTGTGACCTTCTATAGAATTTTGCATCATGGGAAGAAAACTATCAAGCAGTCCATAAATTGAACGTTCAATATCCGAAGCCCAATCGTATAGTACTTGTCCGTTACAAGGCACCGCGATCTTCTTAAAAAACAATTTACTATCAGGGTAACTAAATTCAATCTTATAAAGATCTTCAGGGAACTGTAGCCTTTTAAGCGCAAGCACTGACCGCAAAGTTGCCGTTATAATCCTGCTGTTGAGCAAAGAATAAAATAGACGTTCTTTGTTGCCCATGTCTATACCGGAAAAGTCTTCTAATAACTCATAATTTCTGGTAAAAGTTAGGTTAACACCTAAAACATGAATATCATCATCAGATACTACTTCAATCTTTTTCAGCTTTTTAAAAACCTCTTTGAATTCATCACCGGACTTACGATTTTGTAGGGTCAGCAATGAATTTGGTTCGAATAATCTTAACAAAGAGCTTTTTCCAGCCCCAGGTGAACTCCTGATAAAAAATAAAGTATCCCATAATTTTCCTGCAACATGTATATCTATAAAAAAATCAAGTACCAACGGACTATACAACCGCAAAAAACCTGCATCGGATTCTATTCTTTCTGATGCCCTTAACAAGAATGGGTTTCTAATCTTAATACTCATTTTTCTCGGTGTCTTGAAATTCTAGGAAATAGTCCCTTATATTCTTTATCCGCAGGTAACCATAATATAGCAATGGAATTATTCGGCGAATTATGATTCAATACCAGGGGTAGTCCACATTCATTAAATCCCAAATATGGCAGATCATACTTTCCTTTTTTATAATGTTCATCCACAATACTTTCATCAAAGTATCTGGATAAGAAATCCATAATATCCGCATCATCCGTCATTTTCTTTTTGATAGTATCATCAATTGGAAGCAAACAGTCGACTGTACAAGTAAATTCTATATTATGCTCTTTTTTCCATTCCGTAATACCTTTTCTAATATTAGCAATCGCATCCAGCGTTGCTATATAGAACAAAATATGTATTTCTAATTTTTCAAAATCAATAGCTGGATTCAATCTTTCGCCTACTTTTGAAAAGATTGAATTGAATATTTTTCCCAGTTTGCCTTTTCCTTCTGGCCTGCAATACGTTTTTCCACTCGCTGTAAAATCATCCAGTAAAAAAATGGTTTTGAATTTAGAAGCCGGTACTTCATTCTGCAGGTTATCCAACATTTCAGTGACTTTCTCATCAGAAATATCATAGGTTGCAATTACCTGCTCATTATTAAGGTAAGCGCCTCTTCTGAACTGATCAATTTTTGAACCGTCACTCAGTCCAATGAACAATGACATTCGTAAATTATTTTCATATGTAGGATCGTTCAAAATTTTAGTTACAAGGTATGATGCTAAACCTATATCTCTTGCAGTTTTCTTAATCAGTATAGGGTTTACTTTTTCAGAAAAAAGGATATCCACTAAATGTGCCATTTGTTCACTTGAAATAAATATTAGATGGTCTCTAACAAGTCTATAGGCTGTTTTTTTATCTGAAAGATTATTAAATTGCTGTAGCCATTTTACAAGGCTTTCGAGAAATCTTGTTCCAGGTGCAAATTGTTGATATTCATTCCACTTTAAATTAGCCATGGCTTGAAGCAAGGGGCGCTCACGGTCAATTTCGTCCGGTGTCCATTCCATAATCTTAGTTAGCAAGGTCTCAGCTAATGTAGTTCTCATATATTAGTTAAGGTAAAATAACCATTTTTCATTTTCAGTTTACCAAATAAGTATGTAACTGCTTTTTCATCTCTTAAACATGGTGGACAGATGTTCCATCCTGTTTCTGGAATAGAAGAAACTTCACCAACACTTAGAGAATTATCATTCGCCAATAACGCATAGTCATTACCCGGCCACTGCCCTTTATCTCCAATACATAAGGCTTCTACTGGCAAGCTTAACGAGTTACATAGGTTTCGGCAGTGAATGAGAATATGGTTTTTGGAGGCTATTTTACGCGGTATAATATCGATTGAATGGGATGATTCGACCATGGTTATATCGCATAAGTCAAGCAACATCATTTGATTAAGCAGAGTTTCTTTTAAAGTACTCCATTTAAAAGTTGTTTTTGAACCAAAAGTTAGTTGATTGGGACTGTCTTCAGAATTAAGTCCTATTTTGACTAGATGATCTTTGAGGATTTGCAGTGATGGATTCATAGGGGCACTCTTGATTGGATGTTTTGTGTCTGCTAAAGGAGCAATGTCACTACCATTATAATACCCCACAATTACATTTTTCATCAGTTCAGGATCACTACCAAATACTTTTTCAAGATCGGTACGTAAAGATTTCCCTCTACCTGAAATGATACCTAAAACAAACCCATTTTTCACATAATTTACTAACAATGATCCAACATCGTTTCCCATTCCATTGCTTCGGTTGGCCGATGAGCATAATGTACCATCATAATCAAAAACTAAACTTCCGAATTTTGCAGCTTTGATTTTCGTAATAAAATTGTGGTAGTGCTTCTCCCAGCTTGTGCGTTCTACCTGAGTGAGGTCGGATACCCTATCTACCTTCGCCTTTCGTGCAATAGCTACGTCTATCATGCGTAAAGAATGAGGTGATATTAGCCGTTCATAATGCAAGTGGTAGATTTTTGAGCCATAACTAGGTACACCAGGCCGGCCAGGATCAATGGCTTGTTTCTTACCATAGTGTTGTATTAGCTTCATAGATTGAAGAAGTAGATGAATGGTACCTTCAAAATTATCATGTGAGGTATTAAATATTAGTTTTGGGATGTTTGCAGGAAGTAATTGTAACGTCTTTTCGCATAGCTTCTCATCAGCTGGACAGGTCAGTGCAATGATGGCAGAGTCTTTCTTTTTATCAAACCATTGATGGCGACCGTGCGCAAAATGTCGAAAGTCACTTACAAGAGATGGAGCCAACCCTGCTTCTGAGAACTTGGATTCTAAGTCTATAGCTACCGAATGGTTATAAGAGCCGTATAAAATTGTGAAGCATGTATTACAGCTAGTTTTTTCCGTAAAATCTATGTAAAATGATTCAGGCTGGAATTCAAGTCCCTTCTTGATTGGTTGATTAGTAATTGCTCTATACATGATCACAAAATATGCCGTCAAGGAGTTAGTAGCCAAAAAACCATCTTTTCCGGAAGGTGGATCAAATTCGAAACTTGTACAAGATGAATACCGAGATGATAATGCTGTTAGTTTTGTTTTTTTCTGCATGCATATATTGATAACAGATACTGGTTCGCTTTCGATTGCATTTTTAAATGCAAAGAGAATATCTGTATTGCTTCCGCTTGCGCTGATGAAAATTAGATTGCTTTTTCTTATAGAGGATTTGGAATAGAACAATTCCAAAGGGGTAATGGCTTTGGCAAAAAGCCCCTTAGCTGTTAGTAGACCTGCTACATATATGCAAGCGCTATATGACCCACCTGATCCGATTATATAAACGGGGTGGCGGTATTCACTAATCAATCCTGAGAGTTTTTCAAGGTTCAGCTCTTTGGCCCATTGCACTGTACTGGGTAGTAATTCAAGTTCACGTATAAAGGGTTTTCCCATAAGGGCTAAATATATGACATTTAGGATAATTTCTTTGACGGAATGCTAATTTATTTAGTAGTTAACTGTATACCTGTTTTGAATTAGTATTGTAAGCGTTAATGAAAGATTTAATTTAGAAACTAGTTATAACTAAAGGGATGATTTGTAAATCGTTATGACGGTTGTACTTACGAAGGTCACAATTTTTGACATAAAAACAACTTTTTCATAATTCTACTATCTTCCAAACTCTTCTAATCAAAGCAAATGCTCTTACCACTTCCCCTCTCTTCGACAATAATAAATCGTTCCGATCTAAAAAGTCTCTCTAGTTTTAAGGAATTAATGAACAAGCATCTGATTAAGCAACGAGCAATTATTTATATGATGAGCAGCGAGAGAAGTGAGACAATATTGTAACTTCAAGCCTTGACTGATATAATATACGGTTGTGTTTTGACAAACTCAACAACTAATTAACCTTATGAATAAAATATGTATAAAAATAAATGGAAAGATAATTACTCCGCAGAAAGCTATTATCAACCCAAAGTTAGGGTCCAAGAACGTCCTAACTAATTCACGATGGGAATTTGTTGAACTGTACCTAAGAAAGGAAAAACAAACTGAATCTTCATTTTATTGGAATCAAGCAAAGGAATTCAATAAAGCAGCATACAATTTGTCAATTCAAGCATCTCCGTTGCTTCATTATTATTCATTTATGAATGCAACAAAAGCTCTTTTGAGTTCTAAGGGTATCACTTTCAATCCATACCACGGTGTTAAAGCAGGCTCCCAGTCTAACCGCAGGAAAATTAGCTTATCAAATGAAAGCATAAAAGTTCAAACTCAAGGCGTATTACCATCTCTATCCCAGTATTACAAAGAGACCGAATCTTCGAGGCAGCATACATTACAAGAGATTTTTTTCAATTTGCCTTATATTCATAGAACATATTGTTTATCTTATCCTAGCCAGATTGATGCTTTTATTCCATTAATCGATTGTGAGTTTGTAAAAGATTCAGTAACAAATGAAACCTACTTCTTAGCGCGTTTATCTAAAGATTTCTCAAATAGATCTACAATTAAGAAACTCCCAACAAGCTTAATTATAGAAAGTACGTCAGGTCCGAATTGGACATTAAGGTCTGCAGCTTCGATATTTGTGAATAAACCTACTTCTTTAACTTTTACTGAAAAGTCTGACCTTATATATCTACATCAAGTTTTAAGGAGGGATCTGTTATATAACAATGGATCACATACTCTTTGGTATGCTAAGGGTAGAGTTACTGGCCCTAAAATACTCAACCGATTTCCTACCACCTTAACACTAACCGCAATGCATAGGTTAAGTGAGCTATGTAGATATAAGCCTATTGAATTAAATGCATTTTTGGGAAGCCAAAAGAATTGGCTTATAAGTGAATTTGTTCAACAGTCACCCAATCAATTCTTAGATGAAATGGCAAGTGAAATCACAGGTTATCAGTTTTTGCAACCAAACATCCGTATGGCATCATGAATACCAGAATATACATTGGATGTGGACTGACACATGTACCTAGAGATATCTTCACGGAATATGCTCAATCAATTCACATACTTGCAGAGAGTTTAAATACTTTCGACGTAAAGTATGCTTTAATTAATAGCGACCCTCAATTAGACCCAATATCAATACAAGACAAGGCCAAATATTGTTACCTGTGGGATAGAAAAATGGTTGAGGAATCAGATATTGTAATAGCAGAAGCCAGTTTTCCCTCTATTGGATTAGGAATAGAGTTACAAATTGCCGAAGCTAAAAGGATACCGGTTATTCTTATTTACAAGGATTTTAAGAAAAACAAAGCTCAACCGGTTTCTTATAGAAATCCAGATAAACACGACTACAATCTGCAAATTGGGGAAGGGTTTGTTTCATTAATGGCGCTTGGAGTGCCCAATGTTTTAAGAATAATGTCATATGATGATATGCAGTCTTGTGAGGTGGTCCAGAAATGACGGACAGTAAACTCTCTTAGTGAAGCAATAAGGAAATAATTCTTTGGGTAATACTGAACTGCTTTGTTTGTGCTTAATTCAAGGGGCTCGATGCCCCTTGAATTAAATAGTTCTTCGGTGCAAAACCTCACCGCTAGTTTGTGCCACATAAAGCTACTTCGTTTTTTTATACGCTGCTTCAAAACGCGCCGGACTTTTATATCCAATCGATGAATGCAGTCTTTCGGTGTTGTAATACATCTCTATGTACTCGAAGACCTCTGTGTAGCCATCTTCAATTCCCTGGAACATTCCACCCTGCAGCAACTCCGCTTTGAAGCGGCTGAAACAGCTTTCCATAAACGCATTGTCGTATACGTTACCAGCCCTGCTCATGCTTTGGCTGATCCCTTTGCCCAGTAGCTTTCTGAACGCTTTACCTCCGTACTGCCCACCCCGGTCGGAGTGAACGATCAAATCTGCCGGTGGACTTCTGGCTTGCAGCGCTTTGCCCATGGAGGCTATCACCAGTTCTTCGCGCATGTGATCCATCAGCTCCCATCCAATGATCTTTCTGGAGTATAAATCCATCCATACCGACAGGTACGCCCATACTCCCCCAGACATAGGTATGTAGGTAATATCACCCACCCACACCTCATTGATCCTTTGCGGCCCAGGCCGCTCCAGCAGCAGATTTGGGCTTATGGGGTAGCTGTGCCTGCTGTTGGTAGTACGGGGAACAAAGCTGCGCGGCTGAATGGCTTTCATCCCCTCTTGCTTCAAGACACCTCGAACCTTGCTGCGGCTCAACTGTAGGCCCTGCTCAGCCAAAGCAGCCACTATGCGTCTTGTTCCATATCGGCTGCGGTGATGTTCGAAGGTGCCGATGATCTGCTGGCGTTTTTGTGCCTGGTCGGCAGAGATTTGATGGCTCCGGCCACTCAGCCAGTCATAAAAGCCGCTTTTACTAACCCCTAACACGTTACACTGCTTTTGAATGGGAAACTCTTTTGCATGATGGTCTATGAACTCGTATAGCATCACGATGTCTGACGGCTGAAAATGGCTAACGCTTTTTTTAAAATATCACGCTCCTGCTCCAGTTCCCGGACACGCTTTTGTAATGAAAGTTTTTCGGGGTCCAGAACTGGTATGGTGCTTTGAGGTGTGTCTGCCGCCTTGTTCTTACTGCGGCTCTTCCAGCGATAAATGAGGTTTTCACCCACGCCCAGCGATCTGGCTATATCTGGTATGGGACGACCTGATTCGACCATCTGAAGCACTTCTTTTTTGAACGTTGCGTCGTACTTGCGACGGCTTGACTTGATCTGTTTTTCTTTCATAAATTCTCTCTAATTTAAGAGAATTTACTGTCCGTGAAAACAGGACCATCTCATTGCTTCCCTTTAATTGAAAGTGAAATCAATATGTATATGCTGGGCTTAGCAAAAACCTCGGCCGTAACCCATTACCTTGAAAGTTTGGAAGACAAGCATGTTTTAAAATAATTCTTTGCGTGAGGCAGGCTTGCGCTCTAAAACAGAGTTCTTTTGCAGCATTCGGAACTCACTTCACAACATCAGAAAAAACATCTGTTATAATGCGCCTTCATGACTCCGTATTACAACGTTCCAGAAGAAAAAACGTATCGAATGTCTTGCAACTTCATAATTTAGGACTTGATTTTAGAAATTCACCAGCGCCTTATTAAATTCCGCCTGAGCCTCCAGATCAAACCCCGCAAAATACCGCTCCGTAGTAGAAAGGTTTACATGCCCAAGGCTCTGACTCGCCAATTTCATTGGTGCCCCGCTTCGTACCAAGATGGTAGCAAAGGAATGTCGGGCGACATACGTAGTCAATTTCACATCAAACCCCAGTTCAACTCCCATCCGTTTCATCCAATCATTCGTAACGTGAGTAAATTGCTTTGCTTTCTTACGGATGATTTCTGCTGAATCATTCCGGGCAATTATGCCAAATACATAATCTGTTGTCTGAAACGATTTCACGCCCCACTTGCTGATGATCCTATTGATATATTCGTTCCGCGGTACTGTGATCGTTACCGGATTGGCTTTGTTGGTCCTTTTCGTCTTTTCACGGATGAACGTAATCGCTGTGTTAGTCAAATCCCGCCATTGCAGCTGAACCAGGTCCATCATATTGATACCGTTGCACAAATAACTGAGTACCCAAAAATCCCTCGCTTTATCCATTCCGGTACCAGGAGAAGCCGGGTACTCGAAAATCTGCTTGATCTGTGAGATAGATAGTGCCTTTTTCATGTTTCTACCACCAGGGATAACATATTTCCTCCTGCCGAAAGGATAGTTTTGCGGTCTAACAATCCCTTTTTCCTTCGCTATATTTATAATGGAGCGTAACTGGCGCAAATAAATTCCGACCGTAGTGATGGACTTTCCCCGGTGCACCATCCAGTTTTCGAAGTCCTGCAGAAATTCAGGTGTTACATCGCTGAATTTTAAATTGGATTTATACTTCAATAATCCGTTCATGGCAGTTCTGTATGCAGCTGCTGAACCGACCTGGTCATTGCTCGTGAGCTGGTTTATGTAGGTGGTGAAAGCTGATTCAACACTTTCGAACTGGATCTTTTGGTCAAAAAAAATATACTCAAACTGCTTGAAGGAAAACGGGACGATCTCCGCACAGCATTTTTCCGCATTATCTTCAATCTCGACAATGGCGGATCTTATTTTCCGGAGTTTGCCTTTTGAGTCTGCGCTGTTGATTGTGGTCCATTCCTCGTCAGAGGCATCATGTCCGGTGGCATAATACCTGCGTTCTCCTTTATACGTAATCCGGAGTTTCAAAGGGAAGCGTTCGTTTTCTTTGAACCTCCTTACATCGGGTACGATCTTTACATTTACTTTATCCTGCTTCATAGTGTACGATTAAAAATTTGATACATAATTTGATACATGTTTTCGAAAAACACCTGTATTTATGTAGAAGCAAGATAAACAATAAAAATGTGTAAAACAATCACATTCAACCATTTAGGAAGTAACTGGCAGTAATCAAAAGTAACTGAAAACGTCCTTAGTGAATCTCATAATCAGGGGGTCCCAGGATCATGCCCTGGTGGGCCCACTGTAAATCAAGCAGTTATGAAGTGAAATTCGTAGCTGCTTTTTTATTTGCAAGTATAATTGAAATAATGCTGCTTTCTTATCTAACTTTATTCTCCTTTACTCCAACTTACTCATGTATAGCTTGTATGTTTTAGGCAATACTGATGCTTTAAAGCTGACACTCTAGAAGAATCGGAGTTCACTCTGTACATAAATTGGATAAATTATCGAACTGTAGTAGGTATTAAGGGTTCGAATCTCTCTCCGCATATATCAGTAACAAAGAGCATTGAAAGCCTGCAAATCGTTGATAAGCAGGCTTTTTTTATTATTTGACGGTATCAATCCGTTCATTTACGCTCATTCTGTTGGTGAGCAATTCGGTGAGCAGAAAAAATCGGAAAAAGTGCTCACCAAAACCTTTGTAAGTGACCGGTCGTCAGCCTGTTCAATTGCTGAACATCTTCCATTCTAGTGAACTGCAAGCTTAATTTTATGCACGCAAAAACCAAAAGTTATGTTGTCGAAAAGATTCAGTTTGCTTTTCTATCTCAAGAAGCGAAACTGGGGGGCCAGGATCATGCAGAAGGTAGATTTACAATTTGGTAATATAGCTTAAATGCGAATTTTTTACCTTCACTCATTTTTATGGTTCTTTTAAATGCTTGTACGGCAGAATTCGAGGTGTAAGAGCCGGAAGTTGGATTCGTCTTATGCATAGCTCGCACATCCTGACTTTTTTGCCGTACTTCCATAATAGATTTTAGTTATATGAAAATAATATTGTTGTTATTATTATGCTTGCCTGCATTCATGTCACTCAACGCGCAGGCTTTGTCTACGCTCGAAAGCCAGCGGGTACGTCTGCCCAACGGCTGGTCACTGACCCCTGCCGGAAGCAGCCTGCCGCTGGGCGATCTGCCGCTGAACATAGCCATCAGCAGGTCTGGGCATTATGCTGCTGTTACCAATAACGGACAGAGCACACAGACCATTCAGCTGATTGACGCCAGGAAGGATCAGCAGCTTGACCAGGTGGTGATTCAGCGATCATGGGGAGGCATCGTGTTCAGTGCTGATGAAAAATATTTATATGCGTCCGGAGGCAATGACAACCTGATTCTTCAATATGCCTTACAAGGTAACAGGTTGATTACCTATGATACGTTTAAACTCGGCGAAGCGTGGCCAAAAGCCATTATCTCGCCTTCCGGAATTACACTGGATGACAAAAAGGGGGTGATGTATGTGGTTACGAAAGAAAATAACAGCCTGTATGTGATCGATCTTGCATCTCACCGGATTGTGCATCGCCTGCCACTAGGTTCTGAAGCATATACCTGCCTTTTGTCTCCTGATAAATCGGAACTGTACATAAGCCTATGGGGAGGCGATAAAGTAATGGTTTATAATACCAGCAACAATCTGTTGGCCGATAGCGTACGTGTTGGGGACAATCCCAACGACTTTTGCCTCTCCCGAAACGGACGCTACCTCTATGTTTCCAATGCCAATGACAATAGTGTTTCCGTCATCGCGATCCGGGAAAGGAAGGTGATAGAAACATTAAACGCAGCCTTGTATCCTACCCGTTTGAGTGGCTCAACCAGCAACGGTGTGGCACTCAGTGCCGATGACAAGTCGCTTTACATAGCCAATGCCGACAACAATTGCCTGGCAGTTTTTGATGTAAGCACACCTGGCAAGAGCGTCTCCAGAGGGTTCATCCCTACCGGCTGGTATCCTACGTGTGTCAGGGTAGTCGGTAAGAACTTATATGTTTCCAACGGCAAAGGATTTTCTTCCTTTGCCAACCCGAAAGGCCCTAATCCTTACGGTAAAAAGGAACATGTGATGATTCACCAGGGTGACAGCAGTCAGCCCGAAACGGTACAATATATCGGAGGCGGATTACTTAAAGGTTCTATGAGTGTAATTCCGATGCCGTCCGAAAAGCAATTGTCCATTTACTCTCAGGCGGTATATAGAAACACCCCGTACAAACAACAGGATGAACTCACCTCAACAGGATCTGCGAACAATCCGGTCCCAAACAAGGTGGGGAAGCCTTCTCCCATTAAACATGTGTTTTACATTATTAAGGAAAACCGGACCTACGACCAGGTACTGGGAGACATGAAAGAGGGAAATGGTGATACCAGTCTGGTCCTGTTCGGTGAAAATATCACGCCCAACCAACATGCCATCGCCCGGGATTTTGTGTTGCTCGATAACTTTTATGTAGACGGAGAAGTAAGCGCAGACGGCCACAACTGGAGCATGGGTGCTTATGCAACAGATTATATGGAGAAGAACTGGCCAACCAGCTATGGCAACAGAGGGGTTGGAGCAAAAGGGGCTACAGCCCTTAACAAGACCTACATCTGGGACCAGGCCAGCCGCTCCGGGGTCAGTTACCGGACCTATGGTGAGTTTGCAACCCGGAAAAGTGCAACTATCCCCGTTCTGGAGGGGCATTATGTAAATACGTTCGATGGCTTTAACCTGAAAATAAAAGACACCCTGAGGTACAGGGCCTGGGAAAGGGATTTTGATTCACTTGTAGCAGGGAATGCACTTCCGCAGTTGATGACCGTTCGACTGGGAAATGACCACACGGAAGGCATGGCAGCCGGCCGTCCTACTCCCTTCGCCCATGTGGCAGACAACGATCTTGCCGTAGGAATGCTGCTTGAACACCTTAGTAAAAGCCCTGTCTGGAAGGAGTCTGTTGTTTTTATCCTGGAAGACGATGCACAGAACGGCCCTGATCATGTTGATGCACACCGATCTCCGGCTTATATAGCGGGTGGATATGTGAAGCGCCATTTTATTGACCATTCGATGTATACAACATCTTCGATGATTCACACCATAGAACTGATACTGGGCATGCCTCCTATGACCCAATACGATGCCGCTGCTCCTCCCATGTGGCGTTGCTTCAGTGAAACACCAGATACAACTCCATATATTACCCTCAAGTCGCGTGTGAATCTCAGTGATGTAAATCCACGTGATACCAAATTGGCCGCCATGTCAAAAGGGCTTGACTTTTCTAAAGAAGATGTGATTCCTGACCAGATCATGAATACGCTCACGTGGAAAGGTGTAAAAGGTGAAAATTCAATCATGCCTACACCTGTGCGCGCAGCATTTTTCAAACCTTTAAAGAAGGCTGATGACGATGATGATGATTAGTACTGAGCGTCCGCCAAAGTAATCGAGACTGGTTGAGTTACTTGTTTTTTGTTTGATAAACAGAGAAGTGGCAGGTCATCCCATAACAGCTCCGGCTCAATTTTACAGGCAAAAGTATTTTGTGCTTGTTGCCTGTAAAATTGAGCTTGCCTCCCGCACATAGCGTACATACTTCTAATTCGGCATAGGGCCGTTCCCCCTTCATTCATGTTCCGGCTTCAGCCGGGCGCATGCCGTTTAGAAAATGGGTGAAAGAAATTTCATAAGGTCATATGTTCCCAAAAGTTTTGTCATCACACCCGCACTAACCAGATATGGTGTACCAGTATAGCTTAGATACCTATATCAGGAACAATTGACCACGTTCTAATACGGATCTTCCTGCTACTTGCGACCGGTAGATTTGTTAATGAATTGATAATATCCCCTTATTACTCATTTCTGGAATTTTGCAGGATTTATAAGACAAAACGCTTTCATAGTAACCTTAAACTACTTCAATGAGATCAACAAAGAAAGCAACAGCAAGGCGCATATTCTCTTTCTGTATTGTTTGCCTGTTACTGCTCAAGCTGGACCTTTTTGCACAGGAAGTTGCGCAGGTTAGTGGAACCGTTCTCACCGAGAAAGGTGACAGGCTTCCCGCGGTATCTGTTTCGGCAAAGCGCAGGTCCGATAATACAGGCAGCTCACTCACCGCTATTACAAACGAACAGGGCATCTTTAGTTTTGAGAAGCTAAGGGTCGGCGAGGCTTATGACCTGATGTTTTCGTCAGTTGGCTATGAAAGCCTGGCTTATAAAGGGGTTGTTGTAAAACAGGCAGGCAAATCAAATACTTTGTTGATTCGTTTAATCAATAAGTCGGCAGATCTGAGCGAAGTGGTAGTTACTGCATTGGGAATCAGGAAATCCGAACGGTCGTTGGGGTATGCGCTTACCAAAGTAGACAGTACCCAGCTCACCAGTGCACCGAGTTTGAACTGGACCGATGCGCTTTCCGGCAAGGTGGCGGGCCTGAACCTTATACGGTCAGGTTCCGGGCCGGCGGCTTCCAGCAAAATCATTCTTCGCGGTGAAAACAACCTTACAGGCGATAACGAAGCCCTGATCGTGGTGGATGGCGTGGTGATCAATAACAGCAGCGGCAGAAGATCCGCCAACAAAAGCGACCTGGTATATGCCACCAATTCAGACAACTTACCGGCGGATTATGGCAGTTCTCTGAACGATATCAATCCGCAGGATATAGAGAGTGTGTCTGTGCTGAAGGGGCCCGCTGCGGCTGCATTGTACGGACAGCGGGCGGCTAACGGCGCTATCATCATCACCACCAAAGCTGCAGCTGCGAAAAGGAAAGGCCATTTCAACATACGCTATACCGTCAATGGAAGTGTGGAAGAAGTGAACAGGTATCCTGACCTGCAGTATGAGTATGGCCAGGGTTTGGGTGGAGCACTCTATTATTCCTACGGTGCAACAGAGGACGGTGCCAGCACAAGTGGTACCAGTTCCGCCTATGGTCCCAGGTTCGATGGACAATCTTTTTATCAATACGACCCAGTCCGGCAAACTGTGGGTCTTCAACGCACGCCCTGGAAAGCATATAACAATATCAACGATTTCTGGAACCGTGGGCAAGACCTGAAACACAACCTCAGCATAGATGGCAGGCTCGGTGCAACAGGAATTCGTGTTAACCTGGGTACAGAGAACGATAAGTGGATCGTTCCCAAAACAGGCTTTGACAGAAAAAACATAGGGTTAACTACGAATACGGATATCACCCAAAAATTAAAGCTATCCACCAAAATTAATTATGGGTTCAGGAACAGTGATAATCTTCCCGCAGCCGGTTATGGAAACCAGTCATTAATGTACTGGTACATTTTCTGGCAACCAAGTGCTGATGTAAACTGGCTTAAAAATTACTGGGCGGGCGGAAACGGAAGTGCGTATGATAGTCTTTATAAATTCATCCGGTATCCGTTCTCTTCTTTCCCTGAAAATCCATACGCCATCACAAATGAATTTTTGAATAAAACACGAAGAAACAATGTTACCGGAAACGCAACGCTGAACTACCAGGCCACAAAGGAACTAAGCTTTATGTTGCGGGGCAACCTCGACTGGATGAATGACAAACGTGAGCAGGATCGCCCTTACGATGCGGGAACGCGATTACCAACCGGTTCAATAAGAAAACAAAATATTTATTCAAGTGAAAAAAGCTACGACTTCCTGGCTAAATATTTTAAAGAAATTAACCAGGACGTTAAACTGGGTATAAGCCTTGGCGGCAGCCAACTAAAAAACGGATATTATAAGAGAGATGTAAGGGCCGATGGGTTAAAGTTTTCAAGACCGGGACCTGGTGCTTCACCGTATCCACTGATATACAATCTCGACAGCAGCCTGTATGGGTTGACCTATTATCCTGATACAAGCCGCTACCAGATCAACAGCCTGTATGGCATCGTAAACCTCAGCTATAAAAATTACCTGTTTGCAGAAATAACCGCACGCCAGGACTGGAACAGTGTATTGGCCACTCCCAAAAGAACGGATAACGTAGGGTTCTTTTACCCTTCTATTAACACCAGTTTCATTTTGTCGGATGTTGTAAAGGTGCCGGATTTTATCAGTTATGCAAAGGTAAGGGCTTCCTATGCACAGGTAGGCAGCGGCGGAACAACTCCTTACCGGACTGCCTATACATACGGGCTGGCAAATGGCGGTATCTACCCGGACAGTGCGCTTGTTAGTCCGGGTACACTTCCAAATATCAACTTAAAGCCCCTGTTAACTTCTACGTTTGAATTGGGCACAGAGCTGCAGTTTTTCAACAGCCGGTTAGGGTTGGACCTGGCAGTATATTTTGGGAACACAAGGAACCAGATACTTACGAGAACGGTTGATGCGTCATCAGGGTATGCGGCTTCACTGATCAATGCGGGAAGGGTCAGGAATAACGGACTGGAAGTTCAGGCCAATGCAAAACCTGTGATTAGCCCAAAAGGTTTCAACTGGAGTGTTTATGGAACTTTTTCCTTCAACCGGAACAAGATCATGTCGATGCCGGACAGTTCGGTGTTGCTGCGTGCCGGCAATATAGCCAGCGGTCAGATAGTAGCATCTGTTGGCGGCAGCCTGGGTGATCTGTACGGGCTAGGTTACCAGCGCAGTCCCGACGGACAGGTAATCTTCGATGCCGCAACCGGCTTTCCGAAGATCACCAACAATATCATCTACCTGGGAAATACCACGCCAAAATACAAGTTCAGTCTTGGAAATAATTTCCGATATAAGAACTTGAGCCTGAATATTCTGTTCGATGCACAGGCAGGTGCAGTAGCGTATTCGCTCACCCATTACAAAATGGTGGAGCAGGGAAAACTTAAGAGCACGCTTCCGGGCAGGTATGGCGGTATCACCGGCAACGGCGTGGTACAAAACCCCGATGGAACTTTTCGTAAAAACGATGTGCTGGCGACTGATATCGACCAATACTACCAATACAGCATGGGAAGCTACAACGCTGAAGGAAGCACTTTCAGCACCGATTTTTTGAAGTTCCGGGAAGCCTCTGTATCCTATGCCTTTAAACCGGCCCTGATCAAGAAAATTGGTTTGAATTCGGCCAGTATCGGCATTTACGGTCGCGACCTGTTTATCTGGACACCTTGGCCAATCTTCGATCCTGAATTCGGCACATTATCCGGTTCAGACATCGTGACAGGGTTTGAAACCGGACAGTTCCCTTCCACGCGAACGATGGGCTTCACTTTATCGATCGGTTTGTAATGAATTCGCGAAAGATATACTCAATCATAAATATACAGAGATGAGAAGGCAATTATATACAGTGAGTATGGCTTGCATGGCGCTGGTGATGCTTGGTTCATGCAAGAAAGACTTTGACAGACTCAATA
Source organism: Chitinophagaceae bacterium (assembly GCA_965200945.1). Classification (GTDB taxonomy): domain Bacteria; phylum Bacteroidota; class Bacteroidia; order Chitinophagales; family Chitinophagaceae; genus JADCRZ01. The sequence goes on along the minus strand of OZ241749.1, from coordinate 3,928,045 downwards.
CGGATCCGGTCAATATTCTGGAGACAACGCCCAGTAAATTGCTGGCTCCTGCGCTGGTTAATTCGATCTGGCCAGGCATGAGCCGAAACAGGAGCTTTAATAATGAATTAATGCAGGTGACAGTGTCGCAAAGTGACGGCGATAATACTGTGTTCAGATATGCTTTCAAGAACAGCCAGTCTGACTATTTGTGGAATGCCTGGTTCATTCAGCTGACCAATTTCAAACAGGTAGACAGCATTGCACGCATGGAAAATTCCCTCAACCTATCTTACCAGGGTATTGGCAAAGTAGGCAAGGTGTGGTTGTTTTCGATGCTCACAGATATATATGGTGATATCCCCTACTTGCATGCGTTGGAAGGAGATCAGCAGAATGTCATTCCCGTCTTCGACAAGCAGAAGGATATCTACCTGGATATGTTCAGGCAACTGGAAGAAGCCAACACCCTGCTTGCCACGGGCACTGCTATTGTTGGCAGCAGTGATCCGGTTTACAAGGGAGACATCGCGAAATGGAGAAAGTTTGCCAATTCATTATACCTGCGCCTGCTGTTGCGTGTATCGGGTAAGGCCGATGTACAGCAACAGTGTATTGCAAAAATAAAGCAGATCGTGAGTGATCCTGCCCAGTATCCTGTTTTTCAAACCAATGCCGACTGTGCCAGGATACTTTGGAGTGGTGGCGTCAGTTCAACAGACCCTTATACCTCGCCATTTGTAAACGGTGTTCGTGCGCAGGATTTCAGGGCGCCTGCGGTTTGCAGTTTCTTCCTCGATAACCTGGTTGCGTGGGCCGATCCCCGTTATGTATCTTCTACTCCATATGGTTCCGGGAGCATCGGCCGCTTCGGCATTTCACAGGCCAGCGGCGGTGGCTGGTATGGCGTCAGCAGCGGATACACACCGGGCGCAGGCGACTTAAAAGGATGTTATTTTCAGAGTTATGACAATACCAGTACCGGGGGCACCTGGTCGCTCCAGCAGAATGCGCTCACAGGCATCATCATGCAATATTCAGAAGTAGAGTTTATACTGGCAGAGGCATCTGCGAAAGGTTGGATCAGCGGCGATACAAAAACATTTTTTTACCAGGGTATCGCTTCTGCTGTTAACTACTGGGTGCCGAACTTTCCTGAAAGCATTTCTTCTGCCAACTTCACACAACATCTTGCCAACCTATCTGCTGCCAGTGAGATATGGAATGATAATCTGTCTCTGGCGGATAAAATGGAACTGATCCATTTACAGAAATACTATGCACTGTTTATGACCGACCTGCAACAGTGGTTTGAATACCGGCGCACCGGGCATCCGGTCTTGCCTAAAGGACAAGGTTTGTCAAACGGAGGTGTGATGCCGGCCCGCCTGGTCTATCCTGTGTATGTACAGGCGGCCAACCCGGTACATTACAGAGCTGCAGTGGCTGCACAAGGTCCAGATGAAATTTCTACGAAAGTTTGGTGGCAATTGCCTTAGTGTATAAATTAAAAAATCGTTTCAGATGAAGTATCAAATAAACATTCTTTTGATAATTGCGATTGCAGCGTCCTTTATTAGCTGCAATAAAAATACCTACAAGAATTATCCCGGTGGTGTACCCAATGATATCATTTCAATTTTGGATGTTCGCCCTTTTTACAAAGGCAAGGATGTACAATTGACCAGGGAAACTCTGGGGGGTGGTTCCAGGCTTTGTGCTGTTGTGGTATCCGACCACAAAGAAAAAAACCTTCCCACCGGTTTGCTGGTGGTGCAGGATAACCGCCGTTTGCAAACGTTGAGAGGTATTGCGATAGAAACCGGTTCGGCTGCAAGCTTTCAACCCGGTGATTCAGTAAACATCAATCTGGCAACAGGTATTCTGACCCGCAAGAACGGCATTTTGACAATAACCGGGCTTCTTGATGGCGATGTCAAAAAAGTGGGTAAAGGAGTGGTTGTTATCAATGCCGTTACGGCGGCACAGATAAAGGCCAATCCCGGAAATTATGAGAGCACGCTTTGCCTGGTTAACAAATCCAGTTTTAATCCTGCACCCAAACCGGGTGAGACAATAAGCGGATCCAAAATTATCAATGATGGCTTTGCAGATCTTACACTGTATACCGATCCCGGAGTGAAATACGCGACGAACGCACCCCATAGTTTGGCGGCATATGTAGGCATCCCCTTCAGCACTCCGGATGGCTCAGTTCAGCTTCGAACGAGAAATGCAGATGATATAGTAGATATGGGTTCTTCTGCACAGGAACTACTGATCACGGGTTTCCAAAGCGACCCAAAAGGCGGAGACGGTGGATACGAATATGTGCAGATGCTGGCTACTCAGGACATTAATTTTGCTGTCACTCCTTACAACATTGTTTTCAACAATAACGCGGGCACTGCCAGTTCTGCTACTCCGCTGGATGCCGGCTGGGCAACCGGGGGGCAGCGTACCATCAAATGGAACATCACATCGGGCAATGTACAACAAGGTCAATTCTTTTATTTTGGTTTCCAGGGCAAAAAGATAAATGGCTCCACAGGAACTTTTGCATTTCCTGCTACCGCAAACTGGTATCAGAAAGCATACTCCACCACTGCGAATAACTTGGGTGATGGAGGACTTGTTCACCCAAGCGTCTTCAGTACTTCTGGTCCATGGGCCAACAGTGGAAATGCCTGTGGGGTGGCCATATTCAAAGGGATCAACATCACTGAGCAATCCGTTCCCGAAGATGTTTTGTTTGTAGCTACTGGGGGAGCTGCAACGATTTACGATCCGACGAAAGCGCCTGTAACAGGTTACAGGATCTGTAACAACGATTGGTATTCTATGTTTTCAATCAGTATTGATCCGGCTACCTATAAACCGGTGGTAACTCCATATCTATACTATCGTTCGGCTGGCAATACTTCCAACATGCCCTACCCGGTGAACGACAAGTATCCAACAGCCGCTACTGATGCGGGTTTATTCAATATGATGGGAGGTGTTTATAATATATCACTGGGAAGATGGACAACTGCCCGCAAGCAGGTTGTGGTAGAGTTGGTTCAGGCCACAGCAACCATTGACACGTTAGAAAAACATGCCAGCGTAACGAAGCTCGTTCAATGAGGGCTGAACGATCGTTCGAAATTATACATGAATTTTTACGCGATGGCTTTGAATATTATTTGAACGAGACTAGCCACTATAGCCGTAATTGGGATGGTGATTATCCAGGAGACAATTATGTTGCGCGTGATGCCCCATCTTACTGCACTCAATCTCTTGATGGCGCCAGCGCCAACAATGGCGCCCGCAATCGTATGTGTTGTACTCACAGGTATTCCCAGGGCACCCGTGCCGAACAGTGTCAGGGCTCCGGCAGTTTCTGCACTGAATCCTTCAAAGGGTGTGAGTGGCGTAATCTTCGAACCCATCGTTTTCACGATACGCCACCCGCCGAACAAAGTCCCAACGGCCATCGCGGCATGACAACTCAGTACAACCCAGAGCGGGATGACTTCTGTTTTTGATAAGTGTCCGGTTATGATCAGTGCAATGGCTATGATACCCATGGTTTTTTGGGCATCATTTCCTCCATGCCCCAGGCTGTAGGCGGCAGAGGAAAAAAGTTGCATGTGGCGAAAGAGATGATGGGTCCGGTCCGGATTGGCTTTCCGGAACACAAAAAGAAGGAAGAGGGAAAAAGGGGCGGAAACGATCATCCCGATCAGAGGCGCCAGGATAACGAAGGCGGTGATCTTCAGGATCTCGTTGTAAATAACGGCGTGCCAGCCTGCATGGGCAATGGCGGCGCCTACAAAACCTCCTATCAGTGTATGAGAAGAACTGGAAGGAATGCCCAGCCACCAGGTAGCAAGATTCCACAAGATCGCAGCGATCAGCCCGCTCATGATCACCGGGATCGTAACAACATCGGTTCGTACGATCCCTTTTGCAATCGTATCCGCTACATGCAGTCCAAATACAAGATAAGCGATGAAATTGAAGAAAGCTGCCCAGATCACACCCTGAACCGGCGTTAGAACTCTGGTCGTTACAACGGTTGCGATTGAATTGGCAGCATCATGAAAACCATTGATGGCGTCAAAAGCGAGGCCCATTGCAATGAGAACGATTAGTGAAATCATACTGTTGTAATCAGATAAGGCTGCCAGGGTTTATAAAATGCCACACGAATGTTTCGAATTGTAAGGAACCTCTTATGCGGCTTTTAAAGCCTGATTCGAAAATAAGTCGTGTTCTCGAACATGAGCTTCATGCATCCCGATCCCTTATAAAATTATGCCCCGTGATGAGTAACCGAAATTATCTCAAGCCATATTGCACGAATGGCGGCCAGTAACGAGACCAGTGGTGCCGAACCCCGCGCAAGGGGACATACCACTGAAAGATCGGCGCTTCTGTATCCTTTCTGTAAAACAGTAAAGTATGCCAGGTGCAGCACTGTACTGCTTAAAGAAAACAATAACAAAGGCTGCGAATAAAAGGAATGTTGGTTTGTTGCAAAGAATATAAAAGGCAAATACAAAATATTGCTTGCGATATACTGAGGCCAGATGAATGGCGTTTTACCTTTTGCCTATTTTGCCCGCAGATTCCAGCAGGGATGAAGAACTGCTGCAGTGAGTACCAGGACCAGAATGTGTAAACTCATGTCAGTTCAACCTTGCCCTTGCCGTTACAGCGAATATAGGTCATAGAAGCCATTGAGGCGCAGCCTGTATTGCTCCAGCTGGTCCTGCTGGTCCTTTTCCAGGAACACCTGGATATCATCGGTGTAGTTCAGGATGTTGAACGTTTTCATCGCATACACCCATTCCCTATACTCTTCAGCAGGCCACCCATACCCTTCGAGGAACAGCTGTTTCTGATCAATGGAGAGATCATGCAGTGCAATAGAAAGATCCCAAACCGGAGCGATGTTGGAGGAGGCATTCTCCCAATCGATGATAGCCATGATCTCGCCCTGGTCATCAACGATCACGTTCTTCAAACGAAGGTCTCCATGATTCAGTACTGGTTCAAATTCCCATTTTCTGATTTTCCTGGTATAAGATTCCAGCTTTTTAAAGTTGGCATGGGAAAGCATCCGGTTCTCCTCAAGGATGGCAAGCCGGGAGGCTACATCCAGTTCGTTTTTCAGGAATTTTTTCCAGCTGTTGATTTTCGAATCTTCGTTTGGCGACCAGTCGAACACGCAGCCGAAATCTTTTGTCCTGATCGAATTGATGACGGCTGCATAGTGACCCAATTGCCGGATCGCTTTTTTTCGTTCGGGATGATCGGAAGCGATCGTCCCCGGCGTTTTACGCTGCAGCATATAAGGCATTTCGATCACCTCGTTGCCCACTTGAAGCGTTTCGGCGACCGGAACGCCGGCTTCCTTTGCCCGGTTTGACACCCATCGCTCTTTTGTATAATCGCTGATCTTTTCCGGTTTGCGAGCGATCCTGATAATGAATTCACCTTCAGGCACTTTCGCTTCGAATACAAAATTGGTATGGCCCGAATCCTGGTATTCAACATTTCCCTGCGATATCCCGAAATGATGTCGAATCACCTGTTTGGCCATGTCTTCCTTTTCTTTTATCTCTTCCGGTGTGCGTTTTTCCATATTATGAAGTAACTGTTCGCTGCATGGCAGCAAGGGTAAAAAGCAGGTCGCCTAATTCTGAAGAGTTTTTCACTTTGATAGTAGGCAGGAGACCGTGATAGTCCAGGTAAGGGTTCCCTACATGCACGGCCTGTCCTACCCCCTGAAGGAAGGTGTCCATCACCGTATCGCCGGCACCCAGTGAATTTTTAAGCTCGAATCCCAGCTTTCCCGCGATCCGTTCAGCGCCAGACAGTTTATTGGCCCCTTCGTGTGTAAAGAAATTGCTTTGCTTGGCGTGTTGATAAGCCATCAGTTTATCTTCCGCCACATTGATCAGCAGGAAGATCATGCAGATGTCCTGTGAATGCAATTCGTGCTGCAGGGCGCTCAGGCTGGAAGACACCACCTGTGCAGCACTCATGTATTTGTTTTGCACTGCCTGAACTTTGTCCAGCTCAGGCGTCCAGATAATTTCTCCCAGCCGCCAGTTCCGTGGATAATAAAAAACCAGTAGGTCAGTAATACCATCCTTGATCAGGGTTTCCACTGTTTGCATGACCAGACTGATCTCGTCAGGAAGCAGTGGAAACGCTTCGATCTCTTCATAGCCGATGTTGCCGTCTGCCTCTTCTCTTATATAACCAAGCAGGCTTCCGTTCATAAGCACTGTAGGAATGGGCGCATTTGAGATGCGGTACCATTCCCTGCCAAAGGTCCGGATAACGGATAGCGGAAAGCGGAGCGTATTGAGCACCACCGGGCGGCCCAGGTCGTAGATCCGTTTCAATCCGAACTCCACTTCCTGCGGAATAGAATAAACACCCTGGTATTCATGGATGGCTGTTCCATCCAGATCTGTAATGACTGCGCCGTTTTCGGAAAAAGCAGAGTGATTGAAAAATTCCTGGAGCTGTTGTAGTTGTTCTTCTTTGAGTGCCATGATAATTTCATTTTAAGCAATGAAGGAATAGTGTAACACCGCTTGCTGCAAACCCTGTTCCTTTCAATACTTTTAAAAGTCTCTTCTTTCCCTGCGATATTTTGTAAGATTCTTACCAACAAAAGCACATCGTCAATACCCCTCGTTCTGCTGCATCCCGGCCGGATTCAGCTTGTATTCATTGAGCGGGATCGGAAAGTAATAATCCTTGGCAGTAATGTTGTTCAAAGGAGAATTGTTATAGTCTGCCTGGCTCTTCGACCGGATATAGGTTACGAGCTCGGCTGCTGTGAAGAAACGGGTGAGGTCGTGCCAGCGGTGATGCTCGAAGGCCAGTTCCACCCTTCTTTCATGCAGGATCGCCAGCTTGAGGGTCGGGTATTTCGCTGCATAGGTGGGATCGGTCTGCATAGCCTGGTACAGCGGCCTGTTGGCGCGTGCCCGTACCATATTCAGGTATTGGATGGCGCCGGCGTCATCGCCCAGGTACATCGATACTTCGGCCAGGTTCAGGATGATATCGGCGTAGCGCATTAGGATCCAGTCGTTGCCGCCGTAACCCAGCGAGGTGGAACTGCTGTCGCGGAACTTGGTAATGAAATAAGCCGACTGGCTGGCGGCATACTTGATGGAAAACGTTGTTCTGACATCTCCGGTTTCAAATTCTTTTTGCAGGTCGGCCGTGAGGGTACCACCGGTACCCTGGGAGATGTATTGCGGCGAGTTGATGGTCTCCCCTTTGGCCTGGTTGTTGGCTGCCAGCGACGAACTATAGTTCACATCGCCCTGCTTGTACACGATGCGGAAAATGATCTCCGGCATATTGCCTTTTTTGTTCACGTTGAACACATCCGGAAAGGGAATCTGCGAAAGCTGGCCGAAGGTTTTCGTATTGTAGCACGCCAGCAGGTAGTTCTTCGCATTGGTGAGATTGGTGGCCTTGTCGGCGCTGTTCACACCCGTGGCGGCCATGGTCAGGTATACTTGTCCGAGCAGGCCGTTGGCAGCCTGCAGAGAAGCCCGCCCGACATTGGCCGCTGACTGCACCGTGGGCAGGTTGCTGCCCACCACGTCTTTCAGGTCCTGCACGATCTGCCCGTACACGATTTCCCTCGTTGCCCTGAACGTGACTGCCGCCACATCTTCCGTGGTGCTGAGCGGGTTCTTTTCCGTCACCAGCGGCACCCCGCCAAATTCACGTACCAACTGAAAGTACATCAACGCCCGCAAAAACTTCATCTCTGCGATATACTGTGTCTTTGTGCTGTCGCTGGCAAACTTGATCCCGTTGATCACAGACAGCACGAGGTTGGCTCTTGAAATCGGCGTGTACAAAGCTGTCCAGTGGCTTTGCAGATAGGTATTGCTCGATACCAGCGAGAACGCAGTGAACTGGAACGGCTCGCCGTTGTTCGACTGGTTATCGGTCGTATTCACGTCATCTGCGCGGTCGTCGGTCCAGAGCTGGGCGCCCTCACCGACACTGTTGGAACTGCGCAGCGCCTGGTAAGCGCCATTGACGGCCAAGGCCACATCGCTTTCCGTCTGGAAATTTTTTCCTACGGACACCGCATTGGGGTTCGACTGTTCCAGAAAACTCTTTTTGCACGAAGCTGAGAGCAGCGCGGTTGAAAAAACAAAAACTATAATGAATGAACGGTTTTGCATACTGAATGATTAAGAAGAAAAGAACTTAGAATTGCAGCCTGACGCCAAGGTTGAAAGCACGCATGAGCGGATACTTGCCATAATCGACGCCTGGTGAAAGGTTCACACCGTTGTTATAATCCACTTCCGGATTGTAACCCAGGTATTTCGTTGCCGTGAACGCGTTGTCGATGCTGCCATACACCCGGAACCCGCTGATGCCCAGTCTTTTTGCCAGGGCCAGATCAGAAGGTACGGTGTAGCCAATCGTGAGATTGGTGCAGCGGAAGAAAGATCCGTTCTGAATATAATAAGTAGAAAGGCGCGTACTGTTACCCTGCGTTCCACCGCGGGATGCGCGGTAAACTTTTCCATCGCCGGGCTCCGTTTCCGAACGATATCGGTTGGCCACGATCGCGTAGTTATTGCCTGAGCCTTCCATGTTATTGATGTAGTAATCCTGTCCGTCGATCACCTGGTTGCCATAAGAGCCGTTGAATGAAGCGCTGAAATCGACCTGGCTGTAGCTGGTGAACAGGTTAAGGCCGTATGTGAACTTCGCATAGGGCGTGCCGATCACCTGTTTGTCGGCCTCATTGATGATGCCGTCGCCGTTGGTATCCTGAAAATACAGATCGCCCGGGGTCAGTGGTGTGGTGGAATAGGAAGAGCGCGGCGGTCCCTGCAATTTGTACCCTTTGGGGAACGTATTGTTTGCAAGCAGGTTGGCATCGTCCTTGGCGATGTTGGCCATATCCTTCTGCCTCACCATGCCGGCTACACGCAGTCCGTAGAACATACCTACCGGCTGGCCTTCCATGGTTACGTGCGTGGTGTACGAGCGCTCGGCGCCGGCCACGAAGATGGGGGCCACGCCACCAAGACTGACCACCTTGTTCTTGTTGGCGGTGATGTTGCCGCTGAAGTTCAGGTTGAACTTCCGGGAGGCGATGATCTTCGCATCAAACTGCGCATCGAAACCGGTATTGCGGATATTCGAGTTGTGCAGGTTAGTAAGGATGGAAGTGGAGCCGGAGGCGGCGGTGATGCTTTGTCTGAAAAGCAGGTTGTAGGAATGACTCACGTAATAATTGAATATCAGCGAAAGCCGGTTGTGCAGCATGCCGAGGTCTACTCCAAAATTGTACTGCGAGGTGGATTCCCATCCAAGCTTTTCATCGGCGATATTCCCGGCCCAGTTGGCGGTGTTTATAGTTCCGGGCGAGCCGAACACGACGCCACCGGGAGAAGAGATGGTTTGCTCGTAATTGTAATTTCCGATGTTGTAGTTGCCAGTCAGTCCCCAGCTTGCCCGAAGCTTGGCGGTCACACTCTTGCCGACCAGGTTGTCGTAGAACGACTCGTTTGAAATATTCCAGCCGGCTGATACGGAAGGAAAAGCCCCCCAGCGGTTTTGCGGCCCAAAGCGGGAAGAAGCATCCGTACGGTAAGAGCCGGAGAGGAAGTATTTGCTGTGATAGCTGTACAGTACACGCGCCAGGTATGATACCAGCGTGTTGGTCGTTTTGCCGGTATTGGAGTTGAGGTAGAAATTAGCTGCATTGGCGCCCCTGGCCGTGATCTCTGGCACCAGGTCATTGCTGAAACCGTTGGCGCCCACACTCAAAATGTCGGTGGCGGTTTGCTGGGCGGTATAACCAGCAAGCACATCGAAATTTCCGAAGCCTGTTTCTTTTTTATAATCGAGGGTAAATTCCGCGAGCTTGTCGAGTGTAGACAGCGTTTGAGCGGCGGCGTTAGCAGCTGCCACTGCCTGCGGAGAGCCGGGTGGGTTCACACCGCTGCTGAGGTTGGTAGGGTAGTAGTATTCGTATTTTTCGTTGTAGGTCTGTGCCCCCAGGTTCACTTTGCCGGTGAGGCCCGGAAAGAACTCGTAGGTGGCGTTGGCATTGTACGTGCCCCGGGTGCCTTTGCGGGTAATCTTTACCCGCTGCGCCAGGGCCACGGGATTCTCAATGGTCTGAAAAGCGTAACCATAGCCATCGGGCTGCTGTGAGGCCTGTCCCAATGCCAGCGAACCGTCAGGATTGTATTCGGGGAAGAAAGGCATATACACCAGGGCGCCGAGGATCGGTCCCTGGTTGAAGCGGCCTTCTTCCACTTCGCGGTTATCATTGTTGGTCACAAAGATGCTGGAGCTCACCTTCAGCTTTTTGGTGATGTCGGCATCGATGTTCGCCCGCAGGTTGATCCTTTTCTGGTAGGTGCTCGTGATGATGCCGGGCTGGTCTTGGTAGCTTCCGCTTACCAGATAGCGTGTTGTATTGCTGCCGCCGGTGAAAGAAAGATTATGCCGCTGCACGAGGGCATTGCGGTAGAGCGCATCCTGCCAGTCGGTATTGTACTGCGGTTTGATTACTTTCTGTGAAGGGGAATCATAGATCGATGTAAGGATGCAGGCATTACAGCTCGCTTTCGAAATGTTCAGCTTCGTCACGCGCGTATTGTTGTCATCCGAGTAAAAGGCGTCGTTCCAGGTTACTCCTTTGGCGATCAGCGCATCGTGGTAAGCACCGTTGCGTCCGTCCACAAAAAGCTGGGCAAACTGGGTGGCATCCAGCATCTTTACTTTTTTCGCCAGCTGGTTCACGCCTGCCTGGTAATCATATTCAAACCGGCCTTTTCCCTGTTTGCCCCGCTTGGTTGTGATGAGCACCACACCGGCGGCAGCTCTTGATCCATAGATCGCAGCAGACGCCGCATCTTTGAGAATTTCGATCGATTCAATGTCTTCCGGGTTGATGAAGAGGTCGTTTCCGGACGTTGCGGGGTTGTAACCCGATGTGTTGTTGGTGGTATTACCCGGCCCCTGGCTGATGTTCCCACTCACCGGGTAACCATCGATCACGTACAGGGGCTCCGAGCTCGCGTTTATGGAACCGATGCCGCGCACGCGGATCTTTGTTCCTGAGTACGGTGCCCCGCTGACCTGCGATACCTGCACACCCGCTACTTTGCCCACCAGCGCCTGGCTGATGGTAGGGGTGCTGAGGTTCAGTTCCCTGGCTTTCACGCTCGAGATGGCGCCTGTTACATCGCTTTTCCGGAGGCGCTGGTAGCCGATGGCCACCACTTCTTCAAGCATGCTGGCCTGGCTTTTCAGCCGTATGTTGAAAGTATTGCGGCTGCCGATGGGTTGCTCCTGCTGCTCGTAGCCAATGGATGAAAATACGAGCGTACCCGATCCATCCGCCTGCAGCGTGAACCTCCCGTTGTCGTCTGTTACAACTGATTTGCGCGACTTCTTTTCTAGCACGGTGACGCCGGAAACGGCCTGGCTGCTGTCGTTGGTTACGGTACCGGTTACCACAATGGTTTGCGCCCTTCCTCCATAACCCGCCAGCAGAAAGGCCAGCAGGAAAAGGAAAGCCCGTAAGCCTGTCTGCCCCGGCTTTTTACATCCGGGATCCTGTTTGTAATGTTTGTGCATAAGAATGTGTATGGTAAAAAATAATGTGAGCAATAGATTCAGGAAAACCGCTTACCAGGAAGCGGTCATGATATTCACGTTGTCTTTCCTTGAAGAGCTTACCGCAACGCCTTTAAGGTCATTGTCGAGGAACGTGAATCCTTCGAGCTCGTCGTGCCGGCCGTCGATGTCGACCACTTTCACGACCTGCTGGGTGCCGCTCTCGATCGACTTCTTCAGGTCGACGTAGGTGAACCGCCATTTGCGTCCCTCTTCCTGGTTCTGGATCAGCACGAGCAGGTTCTTGCCTGGAATAAAGTGGAGGTTCTGCACCCAGGGCGTGCAGCTGAACTTCTTCACCAGCACACCTTTCTCACTGGTCTTTTTTGCCTGTTGCAGCAGCACCGGATCGTAGAGTCTGACTTCATTCTTCACCGGGCCATAGTCGGCGGTGGCTACCCACCATTTGTTGTTGTACTCAACATATTCGGGCCGGGTGCCCTGCACGCAGGTATCGTCTTCGATGGTGTTGAGCAGGTTGCCGTCGAGCGTGCCGGTTTTCAGGAAGTTTTGCCAGTTGATGCAATAGATCACGGCCCGCCACTGCGTACCCGCATCATTGAGGCGGATGCTGTTGCCAATATAGAATGGCATCTCATCGTGGTACGCGATGCCGGTAGGGTGGTTGATCACATCTTTGCCGTCCACCGTGAACCTGCCTTCCCGGCCCAGGTACCGGAGCGAGTCGCCCGACAAGGCGTATTCCCTTATCATGCCCACTTCGCGGTCGCCATAAAGAAAGAGCCTGCCGTGGTGGTAAGCGGCGCCCTGGCACGCACCCAGCGAATCGACCGAATAGGAGTGCAACAGCTGCATGTTTGGGTTGCTGTCGTGAAGCCAGATGATGCCGACAAAGGTGAGAATTGTAAGAAATGATTTCATGTAAAGATTTTATGCGTTACGGATCGATCGGTTCTTCGGGATTGATGTGCAGCGCTTCAATCAGGGGATAAAAGACCGATTCGGTTTCCGAGAGGCGGGCACCGTTGCGGTAGGGCGTTTCATGCAGCTCCTGCTGGCACCTGCCCGGCAGCGTGGTGGTGATGGCCAGGCTCTGCGCGCGCGTGGTGCAGACCAGTCCGGGTTTGTCGAAAGGGAGGCCATAGCGGAAGATCAGGCGGGCGCAATTGCGCATGTTGGTGGTCGTATGGCGTGCATGCGGTTCTAAAATGATAGCTTTCTCAGGGATGTTCATCACCTCCATCAGAAATTTTTTCATCTCGATCGCTTCGCAGTATGGGGTTTTGTAGGGATGCACTTTGCCGCCCGACACCATGATGAAAGGAGCCATTCCGCGGCGGTACTGAATGGCGGCGAGCCTGCAGCGCAGCATGCCTTCCGCGCTGAGCGCCACGCTCGGTTCCTCCGGCCCCGCACCGGGTACCAGGATCACGGAATAAGGGTAGGTAGTCCATATCACGGTCTTGATCCGGTCGTACGCCGCTTTGTTCACTCCAGTGGTCATGGGCTCGTAGTCGGCTGCCTGCTCTCTTTCATTCCATTCCAGAAAGCGGAGCGAGGCGGTGAGGGGAAGGGTGAAGAACAGTTTATTCTCCGGTTGTTCCTGCAGCAGAAGATAAGCCGCGGAGTAAGCAAAGCCTGCGAACTGGCGGCTCTGCACCGGCAGACTCGCAGAATCTATGTTGGGGTAACGGGCTTTTTTGCCTTCGGCATAAATGCCAAGAGCAAAGTTGATACCCGCCGCATCCTGCTGCCAGGCCTTTATGAGCATTTCCTGCGGGGGCAGTTGCTGGTAAAGGATGTAGGCGCCTGAAGGCTGCAGGTGATCTGCTACCAGTTTGCCCAGTGCATTGCCAGGTGTATAAAGCGCCGCCAGCCGGTCAGCAACCCTTTTGGTCTCTTCATCGGTAAACTTCATCCTGTCGATGAAACAGGCTGTTTGTCCGGTGCATTCCTTGAGTGAAGAAGTGAGTGCGGTCTTCTTATCTGCGGTCAGCAAAGAAAGCACGGAATCTGCTTCAAGCAGTTTCCTGACCGCCTGATCGTGTTGCAGCAGGGTGAGCAGGTAATAGTTCTTTAACTGGATGAAGCCGGCTCCCGTGACAGCTTTATAGGAAGGAATGGGTTTGTTTTGCTGGGCGTTGAGTGTATGACAGGTACTTCCAAGGAGAAGGAGGAACAGTAGTTTTTGAAACATCGCGTTTTTATGGTTGGCCTGTGAGAGCAAAACGCAAAGGGATGTCTTATTTATTAACACAAGGTTAAGGGCATATGATGCAATTGTTAACAAAAAAGCAGCCTGCTGCACCTGCTAAAAGTAGCGGACACAGGTACTATAAATGAAAATGCAGAACCAGGAATGGTTCCGCCGTTGCTTTCTAATTGCTTGCCATGTAGAAATTATCCGACTGTTTATGCTTTGACTATTTGATGGATCAAAACTATCGACTGTGAAGGAGATTGCGTGAAGGGGCGTGTTAAGTGATTATGAAGCCTGGGATGCTGTTGCAGCGAACCTTTGTGAGAGCCGGATTAGGAGGTCGTAACATGCCGTGACTTCTTTCTCCGACCGGCGTGCCTGGTTATACCAGTGGATAAGTGATCACGTAGAAAAGATAATATTTATGTAACACGTCTGCTCGAGCCGGATAAGAGGGATTGCATTTCTTAGTGTTGATTTCAGGCACAAAACCAAACTTCCTGCACGCTCAATACCATTGAATGAACGCTCTTTACTTCCGCGCCCTGTATTCACAACCCTCTTCTGCGGCTATTTTAATAAAAAGCTCCCTTCGCGGGTTGCGTAGCTGCGCCTTGGCCGCCATCGCGCCGGTTGCAGTTTTTTCCCTGATCAGTTTTCATGCTTCTCCAGGTACTTCCAACCGGCCATCGGCTCCGTATGTCAACGATTCAACCATCGACCTGTCTACCTATGTACGCGTCGGCCGGTACGACCTGCCTGAACCTACCCGCACGGCCGCCCCACCCAACAGCGTACTGGCGCAGGAAGTGTCGGCGGTTACCTATAACTGGGATACGCAGACGCTGTTTGTCGTTGGCGATGGGGGTACATCTGTGGTGCAGGTGAGCAAAACAGGGCAACTCATTAACTCCATGACGCTTGCCACCGGCAACAGTCCGCAGGGTACTGAGTTTTACGATACCGAAGGACTTACCTATATAGGCAACGGCCAGTTCGTGATGGCTGAGGAACGCGACCGGCAGGCTGTTCTATTTACGTACGTGGCGGGTTCCACCCTTGTCAGAAGTGCCACCAAAACAGTCAAGCTGGGTACCTTCGTTCAGAATATCGGCATCGAAGGCATCTCCTTCGACCCACAGACCAATGGCTATGTCGCAGTTAAAGAGATCAGTCCCCAGGGCATCTTCCAGACGGGGATCGATTTTGAGGCTGGCACTGCTACCAACGGTTCAGCCACTACCGAGAATTCTGTCAACCTGTTCGACCCGGCGCTGGCCAATCTCCTTGATTTCGCAGATGTGTATGCGTTGTCGAACCTGCCTTCACTCAACGGCAAAAGTCAATATGGCAACCTGCTGGTGCTAAGCCAGGAGTCGGGCAAGATCGTGAACATCGACCGCACGGGTCATATATCGAGTGCGCTCACGATCGTATCCGACCCGGGCAACCCGCTCACTGTGGCCGCCCAGCAACACGAAGGACTGACGATGGACCGAGATGGATACCTCTATGTTGTGAGCGAGAATGGCGGCGGTGATTTCGATCATCCGCAGCTGTGGGTGTATGCACCTTCTGCCGTGGCCAACCAGGCGCCGACCGCCGTAACGCTCAGCAACCAGCTTACATTAATCCCTGAAAACACTTCCACGGCTGCACCGGTGAAAGTCGCTGATATTGTGGTCACGGATGATGGGATCGGAACCAATACCCTGTCTCTAAGTGGGGCGGACGCAAATTTTTTTTCGATCACTGGCTCGGCGCTGTATATAAAAGCCGGGACTTTGCTCGACTATGAAACAAAATCCAGCTATAGCCTTGCCGTGAACGTGGATGATTCAACGGTAGGCAGTACGCCGGATGCTTCGGTCGGTTATACCCTTACTGTTACCGATATAGCCGACGAAACGCCCGGGAGCTCTGCCATAGTCATTTCGGAGGTGGCACCCTGGTCAAGTGGCAATAGTCCGGTCGGGGCCGACTGGTTTGAAGTAACCAACACAGGCAGCAGTACGGTGAACCTGAGCGGCTGGAAAATGGATGACAACTCGAACTCTTTTGCCGCTTCGGTACCATTGAACGGCATCATCAGCATAGCTCCCGGGGAATCTGTGATCTTCCTGGAAACGGCTACGCCTGCTTCCACCGTTCAGCTCTTCCTCAGCAACTGGTTCGGTGCAAATACGCCTGCCGGCTTGCAGGTAGGCAGCTATACAGGCAACGGAGTCGGGTTAGGCACAGGTGGTGATGCGGTAAATCTATACAACAGCGCAGGGTTGCTGCAGGCCAGCGTGCTTTTCGGGGCGTCGCCTTCCGGTCCATTCTCCACGTTCGATAATGCGGCAGGACTGAACAATGTGACCATCTCGCAACTGAGTGCAGTTGGCGTGAACGGCGCCTTTGTTGCTGCAAGCGACCTGAATGAGGTTGGATTTCCCGGCGCCAGCCTGAGCAGCCCGATGATGCCGCTGCCTGTTACCATCACGTCGCTGCAGGCTGCATAGAAAGCGACCGGCATACAGCTCGACTGGACCGCCAACAGCGAACAGGACATCGAAAAGTATGAGATAGAGAAATCGACATACAGCATTACCTTCAATAAGATCGGCAGTGTAACCGCCACCGGGAATGGCAGGTTGATCACCCAATACAATTATACCGATGCAGGCCCTTCTTCCACTACGAATTATTACCGCATCAAAGCGGTCGGCAAAAACGGTGAGTTTAACTTAACCAGTATCGTACGGATACAACTGAACGTGGCTGTCGCTATGGTAGCCGTCTATCCAAATCCTTTACAAAGCAACCGGTTTACAGTTGAATTCAATCATCTTGATAAAGGAACTTACAAAGTCAATATTTATAATAATGACGGTCAGCAAATTTTTGAAAAAGCGGTAGAGCACCCCGGTGGTTCCGCAACACAGACTATCCAGTTGCCCCAGGTATTTTCACCCGGACTGTACGAGTTGAGAATATCGAACAAGCATTTGCAGTTTACGAAGAGCCTTCTCGCCAAGTAGTTTGATTCGTGTGATGAATAAAGATGCAGCCTTGTAAAAAAACAAGGCTGCATCTGCATGTAAACAACGTCATTTCTCATTCCCGCCAATTGTTCATTTCCTTGATTTCACTGCTATCGATTTATTAATATTTAGTTAATCCCTCCGCAACAATTCCTTAATACCTGCCCGATACATTTGCCGCCTAATACTAATGTTTATGAGGAAATTTACTTTCTATCTGAGAGTAGCTCTCTGCTTCCTTATTCTAATCATCAAGCTGGGATTTCTTGCTGCACAAAGCGTCCAGGTTCGCGGCAAAATTCTGGATGCCTCTTCCAACAGCGTAATTGGAGGCGCAACGGTCACCAACCAAAACGCTCGCAAAGCTACTGTTACCAATGCCTCCGGGGAGTTCACGATTCCCGCTACATCAGGTGAGGTACTCATCGTCAGTTTTGTCGGGTATCGCGACAGTTCTATCACTGTATCTGATAATTCTTTCCTGACTATCTCCATTGCTGCTTCCTCGTCTCAGCTCAATGAAGTTGTCGTAACGGCGTTGGGGATAAAGAAAGAAGTAAAGCGGATTGGCTATGCCGTGCAGGAAGTAAAGGGTGAAGACATCGTGAAGGCGCGTGATCCTAATCCGATCACCGGACTTACAGGCAAAGTTGCGGGATTGTCAGTTGGCCCGTCGGCGGAACTTCTGCGCAAGCCTACTGTGTTGTTGCGCGGAAACGAAATCACACTCTATGTAGTGGATGGTATTCCCATCAGTTCCGATACCTGGAACATTAGTCCGGATGACATCGAAACATATACCATTCTTAAAGGGCCGACAGCGGCTTCGCTGTATGGCAGCCGTGCGCAGTATGGTGCCATCCTCATCACCACCAAGAAGGGCACGAAAAGAAAGGGTTATACCCTGGAAGTGAACTCCAGCAATGTAATGGACAAAGGCTTCCTGGCGTTTCCCCGGATGCAGGATCAGTATGGCCCGGGTGAAAACGGGTTGTATCGCTTCGGGGATGGAAAAGGCGGCGGACTTAATGATAACGACTATGATGTATGGGGGCCGAAATTTGAAGGCCAGCTGATTCCCCAGTACGACAGTCCGGTTGATCCGGTTACGGGTGTGAGGCAGGGTACGCCCTGGGTAGCTCGCGGAAAGAACAACCTGGGACGGTTCCTGCGCGCGGGTTTTCAAACTACCAACAATGTGGCTCTGAGTGCAACCGGAGACAATTACAGCATGCGTTTTTCCCTTTCGCATTCTTATCAACAGAGCATTATTCCCAACATGGATCTGAACATCACAAACTTCAACCTCTACGGCTCGTTCAATCCGTCGAAGCGCATGAAGATAGAAGCCAACCTGAATTACAATAAACAATACTCCGCCAACATTCCCGATGTGGATTATGGCCCCAACAGCCTTATCTATAACATCGCAGTATGGACCGGGGCCGACTGGGACATACAGGCTCCCGACATTCGCGGCATCTGGCAGCCCGGCAAGGTAGGCACGCAGTCCGTTTTTGCCGAGTACCAGCGTTACCATAACCCATGGCTCGTTGTCGAAGACTGGCTGCGTGGGCATTACAAATCGGATGTGTATGGATATGTTTCCACCAATTTCAAGATCAACGAACATCTTAACCTGACTGGCCGTACTCAGGTGACGACCTACAACCTGCTCCGTACAGAAAGAATGCCCTTTTCTGCACATCCCTACGGAAGGGAACAGGGACTGGGAGATTACCGCGAAGACAGAAGGGACCTGTTTGAGAACAATACCGAATTACTCCTCAATTATAACTACACTATAAAGAACTTTCTGAACCTCTCGGGCATCGCAGGTGCCAACGCGAGAAGCTTTATGTATAATTCGAATTATACGTCTACCGATTACCTGAACGTGCCGAACGTGTACACTTTTGCCAATTCGCGCAATGCCCTGATCGCTTCGAGCTTTAATTCGGATATGCGGGTGCTGAGCGCTTATTACTCCGTGGATGCCTCGTTTGGAAAATGGGCCACTTTATCTACCAGCGGTCGGGTAGATAAATCATCGGCCCTGCCAAAAGGGAATAATTCCTATTTCTATCCGGTCGTTTCCGTCTCCTCCGCTCTTTCCGATTATGTTTCCCTGCCTGGGGTTATTTCTTTTGCCAAGATCCGGGGTTCCTTTGCTTCTGTTCATGGTGATGCCACTTCGGCCACAATCGGCACTACGCCTTTTCTGGGCACTTCTCTCTATGATTATCCGCTGGGATACGGGAATAACTACCAGTCACCTTATGGTGGGCCTGATTACTCGCTGGTGGCCGTTTACTCCACTACAAAGCCTTACAACAACCAATCCGCCGCTTCTTATACCAGCAATATCTACGACCCGACCATCAAGACCTTTAACCGCGTGAACTTTGAAGAAGGATTCGATGTCCGCTTCCTGCACAACCGGCTCGGACTGAGCGCCACCGCCTTCCAGTATATCGACGGACCCAGGATCCTTCAGAATCCCATCTCGACGGCCACCGGTTACAGTTACTACTATCTCAATGCATTGAAAACGAAAAAGACGGGGTACGAAGTTTCGGTGACCGGCTCTCCCATCAAAACAAAAGCGTTCACGTGGGATGTGCTGGCTAACTGGTCCACTTTCCAGGACCGGTATGAAGAGTTGCCGCCCGGACAAGGTGCGTACAATACTTTCTTTCACAAAGGAGACCGCGTCGACAAATTTTATGGCAGCGCGTTCGTGAAATCGCCGGATGGTCAGATCGTGAACGATGCTGCGGGCAAGCCGCTGGCCAACCCGGTAAACCAGTTCCTGGGTTATCTGAATGCCGACTTCCAGTGGAGCCTGTACAATAAATTCAATTATAAAGGGATTACCCTCGGTTTTCAATTCGATGGTAGCGTAGGCGGGGTAACCACCGACTACATGCGCCTGAAGACCATGCAGGGTGGCAGAAACCTCGAAACGGTGGAAGGCAAACTCGGTGCGGCCCGGCTGGCCGATTACCAGAATGCCACGAATTCGGCTTTCCCTGGAATTTATGTAGGCGACGGTGTGGTGGTATCGAACAATACGCCGATCAATTTCAATTCACAGACGGGAGCGGTGCTGAACTATAAGGAACTCCAGTTTGCGCCAAATACGAAGGTTACGCATGTGCAAGATTATGTGAGCAAATACTTCGGGGTGAGTGAAGCTAACCTGATGAGCAAAACTTTTGCAAAGCTGCGTGAAGTGACCCTCGGCTACGACCTGCCCGGCAAGCTGATCAGCAAATCTTTCATCCAGAAAATATCCCTTTCCCTGGTGGGCCGCAACCTGTTGTATTTCTACAAAGACAAGCGTTTCAGGGACGTCGATCTCGATCAGTACAACTATGCAACCTCCGGTACGGTACTGCAGTCGCCCACGACACGGCGCTATGGCTTTAATGTGAACCTGGTTTTCTAAAACAACTTAATCAGACAGTATGAAATTTAAGTATCGCCTGCTGGTCGTGCTGATTGCCAGTATCCTGCTTTCGGGTTGCCGCAAGAGCTTCAACGACCTGTATCAGAATCCGAACAAACCGACCACCGTGCCGCCCTCGCTGGTATTGAACGGCGTGCTGAACAACCTGTATGAAGCGCCCTATGGCAACAACGAACGCTGGGATCAGTATTACATCATAGCCTATGATTATTACGGCAACAACCGCTATGATTTCGGCAGCGGCACCAATTACTATTCCACGCTGAAGAACGCGGGCAAAATGGAACAGGAAGCCCGGACGGCCGGACTGCCCGCAGTAAACGCGTATTCGGCTTTGGGAAAATTTTTCAGGGCTTACTTTTTTACCAAGATGAGCCTGCAGATGGGCGACCTGCCCGTTACAGAAGCGCTCCAGGGTAACGTGGACCTCACACCGGCCTACGATGCGCAGAAGAAAGTGTTTCAGCAGGCTTTGCAGTGGCTCGATAGTGCCAACACCGACCTGGCTTCCCTGATCGCTAAAAAGGATAACAACCTGCAGGGAGATATCTATTTTGCCAACGATCTTTCCAGGTGGCAGAAAACAGTGAACACGTACCGGTTGCGGTTGCTGATCAACTTGAGCAAAAAGGTGGATGATGCCGACCTCAATATCAAACAGCAGTTTGCCGCCATCGTAAACAACAAGGCCAAATATCCGGTGATGGAAAGCATGTCAGACAACCTGCAGTACATCTACCTCTATCCGACAAATCTTTATCCCAACAATCCCGGAAATTTCGGATTCGATGCGCTGCGTTATAACGCTTCCGCAACCTATACCGGGCTGCTGGTGCAATTGAAAGATCCCAGGGTCTTTGTGACCATGGAACCGGCGCAGGCGCTGGTGAAAACAGGTATTAGTCCGGTCAGCTTCGATGCTTTTGTGGGGGCCAGTCCGGGTGAAGACCAGGGAACGATGTACCTGAAAACCAATAACGGACAGTATTCGCTCATCAACCGGAAAAGGTATTATGACACTTACACGGGTGAACAAAGTATCCAGGTAGGGTATCCCGAACTGATGTTCAACATCGCAGAAGGGATCAGCCGCAGCTGGATTGCTTCCGGACCTGCCGGCAGCGCAGAGGATTATTACAAGGCAGGGGTGCGGGCTTCTATGGGCTATTATGGTATTCCGGAATCAGGAACGATGAGTGCTTACTTCCTGCATCCCGGCGCCAGTCTGGGTACCTATGATACTTATACGGTCACTGTTTCCTTCAACGATTATTACAACCAGGCGACTGTAAAGTATGCCGGCAATAACACTGAAGGGCTCACCCAGATCCTGCAGCAAAAGTATATCGCCCTTTTCCGGCATTCCGGACTGGAAGCCTATTACCAGTACCGCAGAACAGGTATTCCGGTTTTCACTACCGGGCCCGGCACAGGTAACAGCGGAAGGATCGCCATGCGGTTCCAGTACCCGGCTACCGAACGTACCGCCAATGCAGATAATTATAAAGCGGCGCTGCAGTCGCAGTATGGCGGCAACGATGATATCAATGCCCTGATGTGGATACTGAAATAAATTTCAGAGACGCGATGCATCGCGTCTCTGAAAAGGATCGATCCTATGCGGGAGAGACGCCATGCATGGCATCTTCACAAAGAATGCATACATGACACCATCCGAGCAGATAACCAGCGACATCATTGCACTGTACGAGCAATATGGCAATGAGGATTATGACGGGGAGCCGGTTTCGCAGGCTTCCCATATGATTCAGTGTGCGATGCTGGCCATCCGCGAGGAAGCGGGTCCGGAGCTGGTATTGGGTTCTTTTCTGCATGATATCGGGCATTTGCTGAAGCATCGTCAGCAGACCGAAGCCATGGGTAGTTTCGGCGTGGTGGATCATGAAGGTATCGGTGCCCGTTTTTTACGGAAGAATGGATTTTCGGAAAGGGTATGCGCGGTAGTGGAGAATCATGTGCAGGCCAAGCGCTTTCTGGTGGCCACCGAACCTTCCTACAAACAGAACCTGTCTGTTGCCAGTCTGCAGACCTTGCAATGGCAGGGGGGGGCTATGTCGGCAACTGAAGCTGAGGAGTTCCGGTTGCATCCCTGTTTCGATGAAATAATACGCGTCAGGATCTGGGATGAAGAAGCAAAGAACACCGGTGTTCCACTGCTACCCTTCAGTTATTTCGGATTGCTTATTCATCAACATCTCCTCCAAAATCCACTTCATGAGTCATAAGATCAAACTGGCTGTCTTCGATATCGCGGGTACCACCATTCGTGATAGGGGAGAGATCACGCTCGCCTTCCAATCTGCCCTGCGCAAATTCGGCTACGATGTTCCGGCTGCCGATGTCAGTCCGCTGATGGGATACAAGAAAACGGAAGCGATCCGCATGATACTGGAAAAATGGGAGACTGATGCTGCAAAGATTACCGCATCGCTGATAGATGACATCCACAACCGGTTCATGGCTATGATGATCCGGTTTTATATCACCACGCCAAAGGTTGTGCCGCAGCCACATGCAGAGGAAGTGTTTGCCAGACTGAAA
The DNA here is from genome assembly GCA_965200945.1 of Chitinophagaceae bacterium. Lineage (GTDB taxonomy): Bacteria > Bacteroidota > Bacteroidia > Chitinophagales > Chitinophagaceae > JADCRZ01. Next base: position 3,905,151 of record OZ241749.1, on the reverse strand, counting down.
AGCAAAGGCATCCGTGTTGGACTGGATACGGGTTTTCCCAGCAGCATTACGGAGGTGATCATCGACCGGGTAGGCTGGCGCAAAAGCGGGCTGGTAGATCATGTGGTGTCGAGCAATGAAGTGCCGGCAGGAAGGCCGCATCCCCATATGATCCGCAAAATGATGCGGCAGGCGGGCTTAAGCGAACCGCAGGAGGTGATCAAGATAGGCGATACAGAATCGGACGTGCAGGAAGGAAAGAACACCGGTTGCCTCTATTCAATCGGCGTTACTACCGGGGCTTTTACCCGTGCAGAGCTGGAGCCCTATCAGCCCTCCTTTATCATCGACGACCTGCTTGAACTCATTCCTCTTGTGGAAGAAAACAGTTGATCCACTATGATGCTCATCAATTCATCGCTGCAGGCAAAGCTTGATAAAGCCCCTTCCTGGTTCATCACCGTATTTGCCGCACTGTGCTCGTTTGGCGTCTATTTCAGCATGTATGCCTTCCGGAAACCTTTTACGGCAGCGGGTTTCGCAGGCATGTATTTTCTGCACATCGATTACAAGGTATGGCTGGTGACCGCGCAGGTGCTGGGATACATGGTCAGCAAATTCTATGGCATCCGTTTTATCTCGTCCATACGACACGGCAACCGCGCCTTAATCATCCTGAAGCTGGTATTGGTTTCATGGGGCGCACTGCTGCTTTTTGCGCTGGTGCCGCCGCCTTTCAACATTCCTTTTTTGTTCATCAACGGTTTTCCGCTCGGCATGATCTGGGGACTTGTGTTCAGTTACCTGGAAGGCAGGAAATCGACCGAGCTGATGGGCGCTGTACTGTGCACCAGTTTTATTTTTTCTTCCGGTGTGGTAAAAAGCATCGGCAAATACCTGGTTGTAGACAGGCAGGTCTCCGAACACTGGATGCCGTTCGTAACAGGCGCCCTGTTTGTTCTGCCGATCGTGCTTTTTACCTGGCTGCTGGATCATGTGCCCGCGCCGGGCCCGGAAGACATCAGGCTCCGGCGGGTCCGCAACCCCATGTCCGCGCAGGAAAGGAAAGAGTTCATCCGTTTTTTTCTGCCCGGTATCATCCTCGTAGTAGTGACCTACACGCTGCTCACCATCCTGCGTGATTTCAGGGATAATTTTGCCAATGAACTGTGGACGGAGCTGGGCTATGCAGACAATGCTGCGATTTTTACTCGGACCGAAATTCCCGTTTCATTGATCGTGCTTTGTTCTATGAGCCTGCTGATCCTGGTACGGAACAATTTCCGGGCTTTCATGATCAATCATTACATCATTGTGGCCGGGTACTGCATCACATTTTTTTCAACACTTCTTTTTACCCAACATTATGTTGAACCGGTTTCCTGGATGATCTGTGTAGGGACCGGGTTGTACATGAGCTATGTGCCGTTCAACGCCCTGTACTTTGAGCGCATGATCGCCAGTTACCGGATCGCCGGCAACGTAGGTTTCATCATGTATGTGGCAGATTCTTTCGGGTACCTGGGCAGCGTGGCCGTGCTGTTTGTAAAACAGTTCCTGGGAATCCAGGTTTCCTGGACGGTGTTCTTCACGAACGCCGTTCTGCTGATTTCCTTTATCGGCATCGCCGGCACGGTGCTCGCATCTCTTTATTTCAAACGAAAATGGATCGCTCTTTCCTCCACACCCGAATCATTCTATGCAGCATAAAAAAGCCATTGTTATCGGCGCCGGTATTGTAGGTCTGGCCACAGCCCGAAGCCTGGCAGAACGCAGCTACGAGGTAACCGTATTTGAACGGAACGATCAGGCCATCGGTGCTTCTGTCCGGAATTTCGGGATGATCTGGCCCATCGGCCAGCCCAATGGCACCCTGTATGAAAGGGCCCTGGTAAGCCGGTTTATCTGGAAGATGGTATGTACGGAAGCCGGTTTATGGCACGAGCAGATGGGAAGCCTGCATGCTGCTTCCAGCGACCTTGAATGGCAGGTGATGCAGGAGTATGTTGACATCAATCACAACCTGCGGCCGGTAGCGGCGCTGAATCCCGCACAGGCACTCGCAAAAAGCGCTGCGCTGAATCCGGCGAATCTTAAAGGTGCTCTCTGGAGCGCGGATGAAATGATCATCGAATCGCGGGTGGCCATGCAGAAATTACCTGCCTACCTGAAAGACCGGTATGGAATTCAGTTCCATTTCAATACGGCTGTTACAGGCATTGAATTTCCATCGGTGATCTCCGGCAAGAAAAGGTGGGAAGCAGACCTCGTTTTTGTGTGCAGCGGGGAAGATTTTGAAACGCTGTATCCTGAAATCTTTACCGAACAGGGATTTCACAAGTGCAAGCTCCAGATGATGCGGCTGACAACCCGTGAAGCAGGATGGCGAATTGGCCCTTCTCTTTGTGGCGGCTTGTCACTGATCCATTATAAAAGTTTCGAAGTGGCGAATTCGCTGCAGGAGCTGAAAACCCATTTTCTGCAGACTATGCCGGATTACCTGAAATGGGGCATCCATGTGATGGTTTCGCAGAATGCAGAAGGGGAGCTTACGGTCGGCGACAGCCATGAATATGGGAAGGTGCATGATCCTTTTAATCGCGAAAGCATCAATAGGTTTATCCTCGATTATCTGGCCCGTTTTACGGTGATACAGCACTGGCAGCTGCTTCAGACCTGGAACGGCATCTATCCCAAAACCAGCAGCGGGCAGGCTGATTTCGTGCACAGCCCGGAGCCCGGTGTCACCATCGTAAACGGTCTGGGCGGGGCAGGAATGACGTTGTCGTTCGGATTGGCAGAAGAAGTCATCAGCAGGTTGCTTTGATTCAATTTTCTTCCACAATGCGAATGGGCTTTGATATTCCAAAGCCCATTCGCACAATTCATATTCAAACAATTACTTCTTCACTGTCTTGACAGCGCTGCCTACCGGATGCGGCGCTGTAAAATTTTGTCCCAAAAAATTGGCGGCCGTTTGCGCAAACTGATCCTGCCAGATCTGTGTGGCGTTTTTTATCTCGCCGCCGGCTGGTGTATCCGGACCGATCACAGCGAGCCAGGTTTCATTGGCATGCGGAACAGCCGATCCATGGCTGGTCCATTTACTTTCCAGGCCGCGTCCATGATCAGGATACACCATCAGCGTGGTCTTGTCTTTATACACCGGGTCCTGCTGGATCATGTTCCATAAGCTGCCGATCATCGCATCCAGGTAATGAGCCGCATCGAGATACGAATCATACTGGCCTGCATGCGCCAGCTCATCCGGATCTCCGAAATCAATGTACACCACCCGCGGATGATTTGAGGCCATATAGGTTCGGGCTACCGCGTAAGTGGTCACATCAAACCGTTCGCTTTGGCCAAAGTATTCAGGCAGGTAGTTCTGTATTTCATTGGCCAGTTTTTGCGCCTCTGTCAATGGTGCAGAAATGGTCTCGTATGGATTATTCAAAAAAAGTCCGTTCCGGTCGCGGTTCACGATCCGGGCAACTGCATCCCATGAAGAAAACAAGGCTACTTTATTCTCGTAACCCGGCTGCTTGTTCAGAAACTCAAGCACGTTGGTATTAGGATTGTTCGGGTAATCGTTGGAGTTGACAGCGGAATCATAATAACCGCAAAGCGTTTCGCTGCGGCCGGGATAAGAGAACCAGTATTTATTTTTTACGTTCACCAGGTTGCCGAGATCACGGTTACCATAGAGCTGCCCTTTCGTGGCGATCGTGTTCCAGAAGGAAGGCATCAGTTTGGAGCGCCGTTCTGTTGCAGATGCCGCCCAGAATTTTTTGATGGAAGCGGCGGAATCCTGGATGCGGTATTTCCGATTAAACAGGATCCCTGAATCGGCTCCCCGGAAAATTTCCTGCCAGCGGTAGCCATCGATGGAAATCATCACCAGGTTCTTTGTTTTCTGCTCCTGTGAAAATGAGGAGTTGCTGGTGAGAAGAAGAATGAAAAGGAGTGACATGAAGAGTTTCATAAGCCCGTTGTTATTCATGATGTTTCATCCAGAATGTCGTAAGAAGTTCCGGCCCTGTCTTTGTCCAGGCTGCCGGCTTCTTTGTCCGCTGCCTCTTTATCATGTACGGTGGGTTCGTCGGTAATGATCATATTGTCCATGTCTTCGGCAGTAACATGGTAATCAAAATTCCTGATCTGTTTTTCCACAATGTCATGCGGCGTTTTTGGTCCGGATGGCTCCGTGGTGTTGCTTTGTTCCAATTCGGGTTTGTTTTCCTGATGTTCCATTTCTGTCAGTTTTGGGAACATGTTTAATGATGAAGATTACCTCTGCCATTGCTCTGGAACGCACCGATATCCGACCCTGGTTGCGTGATCTCGGTGGCGCCGTACACAGCATCTTCGGCTACGGCTTTCAAGGGTGTAAATCCTGTGTAGCCTTTTCCGATGGCCGGCGAGCCTGACTGCAAAGTAAAGTTAAAGCTGCTGACCGTGGTGATATCCATCAGCCTGAATTTTCCCGATACCGGCAGCGGGTAATTAAGAAACATGGGATTGTTCTTGCCTACGATCGACGATCCGTCGTACACGCTGCCCAGCTTGTAACCGGCAGGAAGATAAGAGGGGGCGGGGAAGTCGGTTGAAGGAGGCCGGGTGATATAAGTGGTAGGATAGATTTCATTGGCTACGCTGGCCGAGTCGGCGTAATAGTAGTTATATCCGTAAAACAGCTTTGTAGTATCCGCAACAGGGTTCGATACTACGCGCAGGCCGTATTTGCAGTTTACCATGAGGTTGTTGTAAGCCATCCCGCTTGACCCTTCTTCAAAGTTGATAGAGCCGCCGCGGCCGGTCTTCGTTTGGCGATATCCGCAGTTGAGAACGGTATTGTTGTACATGCGGATATTGGTCTGCACCGGTGAACCTCCCTTGTTGGAAGCTTTCAAACCATTCGTGGCATCGCCGATAAATAGGTTATAGGCCATATCTCCCACTGCTCCGCTTTTTACATTGAGCACATCGCCGCCTTTGGAGCCGCACTTTTCAAACGTGTTGCGCAGGATAGCGAATTTTCCGCCCGAGACCCGGATCGCATCATCCGTGGTGCCATAGATCCAGGAGTCTTCAAACACGAAGCTGCCGTTGATATTCTGAAAGTATACCGCATAGGAGGGATCGGTTGCGGTAAGTCCGAGCAGGTTAGCCAGGCTCGTTCCCAGGGCTGCACCGGCGTATTCAAGATGCGTCCATTTGATCACAACGAGCGGACTGGTGGTATCGGCCAGGATGCCTTTCCACTGGCCGCTGTAGGCCGGGTCGGTAGCCGGGTTTTGTCCGGGTGTATCCATCTTTGTCTGGTTGGCTACCGTGATCCAGTTCGGCGCTTCCGCGGTGCCGAGCGATAACAGGACGCCTCTTACCACGATGGCCGCTGATCCGGTTACATTCATGTGCACACCGGACTGAATGGTCAGTGTGTCGCCCTTGTTGATGGTGATATCGCAGCCGAGCGTGTAGGTTTTGCCGGAGAGCATGGTCCCTTTCACGGTGCCGCACAACTGTGCCGCGTCGCTGACGGGGGCGGCGGTCTTCACAACTGCCTTTGAGATGGTCCTGTCTTCTTCAGCCCATTTTTTGCACCCGGTAAAAATGATGCAGGAGAAAAAAGCAAGGGTATAGGTAATGCGTTTCATACTATTTGTTGAAGGTTACATTTTGAATCTGAGGCCTGCCAGGAAATTAATCTTGTAAATGTCTTTCTGTACCAGGATGCGGTCGGCGTCTTCCTGTTCGGGCAGCATCTTGCTGCCGCTGATAAAGGTGTTGGGTTGAAGGATGTCGACCTTGCGCGGCGTGTTGGTCAGGTTGTTGACTTTGGCAAAAAAGGAGAATCTTTTCACGATCCTTTTCTCCAGCGAGAAGTCGAGCTGCTGGTAAGCGCGCTGCCAGTAATCGAGGTTATAATAGGGTGATACCTGCGCGATCCTTTTGCCGGTGTACACGAATGCCAGCTGGATGTCGAACCCCGATTTGCCGTCCTTGAACAGGAGCGACAGGTTCCCGATGTGGTCCGACTGGCCCTGGAGCGGACGCGTTTGCTGAACGGTCTTCGTGGTAAGCTGGTTGTTGTTGTCGCGGTAATAAAAGTTCTTGTCGGTCGTGATCCTAGAGCGTGTATAGGTATAGTTTGCGTTGAATCCGAATTTGCCGAAATACCTGGTAAACACTGCTTCCAGTCCGAAGTTGGTGGCATTTCCGAAATTGTTTGGTTTCAGGATCTGTTTGCCGGTACCATACCGCACGATGGAATATTCGATCGGGTTCTGAATCCCTTTATAAAATGCACCGAGCAGTATCTGGTCTGCTCCCCCGGGAAACCATTCATAGCGCAGGTCAAGGTTATTTGCGGTGGTGTGTTTCACGTATGGGTTTCCACCTTCGTCATAATATTCGCCGGCGATGTTGTAGGGAATAATTTCGAAGAAACCTGGCCGGCTGATGCCTTTGTAGTAAGAGAGACGTACATTCTGCTGGCTGGTAAGCGCATATTTCAGGTGAACGCTTGGCAATACATCAGTATAGGAAATATTGCCTGTTTTGCCATCGAGGGTTTCCGGCATCTGCGTAGCATACTTCTGATCGGTATGCTCTACGCGCACGCCACCCAGGATCTGCAGTTTGGGAATGACCATGAACTTTGCCTGTATATAACCTGCGGAAATGTTTTCCTGACTTGTATAAGTGTTGGGGTTGGCATCGGCCGACTTGCCCTGGTCGGCTGTCTTGAAACCAAACTGGGCATCATAAATATTGGTGAACAACTGTGCATTGCCATTATCCTGCACGGGCGACAGGTCGTAAATATTGTAATAATTGTCGCGGTCTTTGTGACGGTACAGTCCGCCGGCAGAAAATTCCATGTGAGTATCGGCAATCACCGGGCTGTAAAAAAAGTTAAGGTATCCAGCCAGATCTTTGTCTGAATTACGCAGCCAGCGCCGGGTCATATCCTGCAGAGTAGCCGGCGTTTCCGTCACTTTACCGCCGGCATCCGTAGTAACCGAATGGTTGGTCTGGTATTCGGCCCAGTCGGGGATGTTCTGTTTGGCGATCGAATACACGCCGCTCCAGTTGAACCGGAACCGGTCGCTGATGGTATGGTCTCCTCTCAGCGTGCTGCTGTAAATGCTTTGTATCTGCCAGCGGCTCCGGTTGAGGATGGCCACGTTGCCCGACCCGGGACCTGTGCGCTGGATCGCAAAGGATGAATCGACCATGTTACGGCTCTGTAGCTCATCCATGTGCAGGTACAGGTTGTAAAGTGATATCTTGTTTTTGGGGTTGATTACATAATCGATCTTGTTGTGTATCCCGATCCTTTTGTTCTCGGTAGAATACTGGCGGATGAACACATCATCGAATACGGGTACGTTCCCCGGATCGGGCTGTGCGTTCGGATGGAAGAAATCCGAATTGGAACCGCGGTAGATGTCCTGGTAGCTCGCTGCCAGCACCACGCCCAGCTTTTTCTGCAAAAAGCGGTTGCCTACGCTGAAACCCAGCGTATTGTTGACGGGATGCGCCTTCGCCGTGAATTCGAGGTTTGCCTTGGTGAAGTCTTTTCCCGTGGCCTGGTATGCAGGTCCGTATATTTCGCCAGGTGAGCGTTTGCTGATGACGGAATGATCGAATTTGGCAAAATCGCGGCCCGAGAATAAGGTGTTATAGCCGCCGGCTACGTTTACCTGCAGCTGCCACCTGTTAGGGGCATTCTTCATCACCATGTTCATGGTTCCCCCGATGGCATCGGCTTCCATGGCAGGAGTGAGTGTTTTGTTGATCTCGAGCGATTCCAGGAGGTCGGAGGGGAATATGTCCATCGGAACATAGCGGTACTTATCGTCGGGACTGGGGATTTTGATCCCGTTCACGAGCGTGTTGTTGTAGCGCTGATCCATGCCGCGGATGATGGCATACCGCCCTTCGCCGCTGGCGCTTCTTTCGATGGTGACGCCGGAGATGCGCTGCAGTATATTGGCGACGGTGATGTCAGGCGAGATCTGGATGGCCTGCGCAGACATGACATTGATAATATTGCCTGCATTTTTTTCGGAGAGCCGGGTGGAACGATCTGTTTCGCGGGTGGTAGAAGTCGCTACCACCACTTCCTGCATACTGAAGGAAGCTTCGGTGAGGGAGATGTCGAGTTTCTTCACTTCTGTTCCGTAAACATCCGCCTGTTCTTCGCGGTTCGCGTATCCAACATAGGTCACAACTACGGTATAGGTGCCGCCGGGAATGTTGCGGAGTTCATAGCTTCCGTTCAGACCAGTCCTGGTTTTGTAGGCAAGACCTTTGATAGTGACGGTGGCGTCGATCAGGGGGGCGTTGGATATTTGATCAAAGACTTTTCCTTTGATGCCCCCCGCCTTCGTGAGAAGAGATAAACAGATAAAAAGAAGAGAAAGAGCAGATTTTTGCCGCAGCATGCACTTGAATTTCGGCAAAACTACAGGAGGCCATTCCGGAATATTGCATGTTTAAAATACATAACAGTAGCATAATATTCCGGTAACAATTTGGTAATTAAATAATAACATACTAGGTTTTACATTGCTCTAGCTTCGCCCGCTGATCAACTACTTCGCATGAAAACACTGATATTATTTCTGCTGGCGGTACTGCCTTGCTTTAGTCTCTATTCCCAAAAAGTGCCTCAACCGGCTAAACAGGCAGCAACTACGCTTACCGTAAATGACAAAGCACTTACTTTTATCGCGATGGGCGACTGGGGCAGGAATGGAGAATATGGGCAAAAAGAGGTAGCCGTGCAAATGGGCAAAACGGCCAAGACAGCTGAAGCCGCGTTCGTGATCGCGCTGGGAGATAATTTCTACCCCAGCGGAGTGGCCAGCACGCAGGACTATAGCTGGATCGCCTCTTACGAACAGATCTATACCGATCATTCCCTGCAGAATGATTGGTACGTGGTGCTGGGGAACCACGATTATAAGGGCAATGTTCAGGCCCAGGTAGACTATACCAAGCTCAGCCGCAGATGGCATATGCCGGAGCGCTACTATTCGAAAAAGTTTATGATCGACGACGATTCCACGCAGAAGGTGCTGATTGTATTCACCGATACTTCGCCTTTTGTGGCGCAATACTATGTGAGCCCGGACCACGCAGGTAATATCAAAACGCAGGATACCACGGCCCAGAAACGGTGGATGGAAAAAGTGCTGAGCGATCCCGATCCCGCCATCAAATGGAAGATTGTTGTTGGGCATCATCCATTGTACACAGGCGGGAAGCGGCTGAAATCGCCGGATACAAAACAGATCTACGATTCCTTCAAGCCTCTGTTCGATAAATACAAAGTGAACGCTTATCTGTGCGGGCATGAGCACAACCTCCAGTATATCAAACCCCCTTCCGGCGTTACGCACTATTTCGTGACAGGCTCGGGTTCTGAACTTACGCCTACGGTGGTACACCCGGATGGCGGTAAGTTTGCAGTGTCTGAAAACGGTTTTATGCTCTTTTCCCTGACTTCCACAGACATGCTGGTGCAGGTGATCAGCAAGGATGGGAAAATTTTATACAAACAGGATATCGGACAATGACTCGGGGAGAGGGGACTGTATCTTCATTTTCAATTTTGAAGAGGAGCATCTAAAATAGTACTGACAAAAAAAGAATCACTGGCAAGTCATTACTCCACTGATTCTTTCACTTACCGGTATTTCTTTTCCGGCAGCAGATGGTAAATTACACGCTGAACTGTTATAAGAAGGCATAAGCCCGTCCGATGGATAATCTTCTAACATGCAGAAAATCCGTCCAGTTAAACAGGGGTTGATACACTGTTGTACACGATCTTTACCATCCCTTCCACCAGGGCTTTGTCTTTTGGCCGGTATGCCCTGGCAGGAAGGATGGCCGTGTTATAATGCTCGGCAAAGTCGGCAAATGTGTCATTGATGGCAGGCTCATAGCGGCTGCTCTTTGTGACGGCTGATTTGAGATTGTCTGGCACGATGGCAGCCGGCACCCCGCCAAAGAAAGTAAGGGCACCCACGCAGGCTTTGATGAAGTCGGACCTTTTTTGTGAGTAAACGGCTTCCACATAGGTGAACTGGCTGCAGCCCAGGATGGCTATAAAGACTTCCATTTCTCTTACTTCTCCGGTGTGGGCATCGGTCAGCGAAAGCTTGTCACTAGCGAAATCGATGAAGAGTTTATCGCCGGCTTTATGTTCGATGTGCATGGAAGGCTGGGTGCGGCGGGCGTACTGGCGGTAGTACTTGTAAAACTGGGTACTACTGTAACCGTCTGGGTGATCTTTTCTGTATTGCCCGAACAACAGCTGCAGGGTCATGCCCCTTTGCTTAAGCTTTTTTTCTATTTGTGGGAACAGGAGCTCGAGTTGCTGCAGGCGCTGGTCCTTTGGGGAAGGTTCTATCTGGCCGAAGAGCAGCTCGAGCTGATGGTCCGTCATGGAGGCAATCTGCTCGTAGGTAAGACGCTCATGAATGAACTTGTGGATGTACTTCTTGATGGTATTGCGCGAGGAACTGGTGAGTTTGCTGATCTCCTTTTTACTTTTTCCCTGAGTATGGAAACGCAGGATCTGTCTAATGCGGCTCATGAGTATTGTTTTATTGGCCATGTGATGAGATTTGTATAAATCTATCATCATCAGGGCGGCCTGTTAAAACAACCTGATTTTGCCGTTTACGGGGTGGTCAACTTGGAGCGGAAAGGGCTGTTCCGTTTGAAGCGGAATATGGTGGTCTACTTACCCGCAATTTCCAGTCTTTTTATCCAGCACCACTTCATAAGAGTATTCTTGCCCTTCCACTTTGAAGCTTATTTCCAATTGATGCGACATAGCCTTTTGGGGATGAAGGTAAAGGATTATACCCAAGTCTCTATGCCGCGGTATCAGCTCCCGGGTCACATTATAAACTGAACCCATCGGCTACTACCCTGCCTGTTTTCGGAACCAATTTCCAATCCTGGGAAAGATTTTGGTGTACGCCAAAGTACTGTTATCTCACAATCAATCATTTGCAACTCCGGCACGTCGTTGGAAACTATTATGGCATAACAGACAAAAAACAATCACTATGAAAAAGATACTTACCCTCACCGTTATCCTTCTCGCTGGTTTCACTGCTGCAAATGCTCAATCCACCTCCGCCGCCAGCCAGACCGTTACCCTGACACTCGCAAACGCAATCAATATCTCGATCACTTCTGCTACCGGAACAAATTTCACTTTCGACGACGTCAACAAATATCAGAACGGTCTTACAAATTTGAATGCTACCACCGTGCAGATTAAATCGAACCGGCCATGGACCGCAACCGTGAAAACTGCTTCTGCAAGCTTTTCCGGTCCTGCCAATGCACCCGCAATGCCTTCAACTGTACTGGGTGTACGTCAGAGCGGTACAGGTTCTGCTTACGGTTATCTATCCACCAATGCTTTGACTTACGGAACTGGCGAACGTGGAGTTAGCTCTTTCAGCCTCGACTACACTGCAAACCCTGGCTTTGCTTATGACGCCGGTACTTACACCATTTCAGTGGTATACACCGCCACTCAGCAGTAATATAATTTCTACTAAAGATCTGGCCATCAATAGTAACATATAAGAAGGGTCTGCACTTAAAGGTGCAGGCCCTTTTGTTTGTTGCAAAAATTTTAAATAAGCAGGAGATAGATTAGCATAAAACAGAGATGGGTTAATCAATGACAAGTACCCTGTAACATTATAAGGTTTCGCAAATCCAAGATTGGGTGTATCCTACCAATCAAATAGTCATGGCTTTTGTAACAGCATTAAAAAACAGATAGCCTGCGAGCACCTGAATGAGATTTGAGTATGTATATCCCGGGTGACAATTTAGAGATATCAATTCTATACAATTGCTCAGACTGCCGGATGACACTGCATTCGTTGCTTACATTCTGTCCAAGCCAGTCATAAAGCAATAAATCCTTTATTCCACTAATATCACCGGAAACAAATACTGAATTCCTTGCCGGATTAGGATAAACAGATAATTCTATACCAGAAACGGGTTTCCTTACTATTGTTACAATGGAAGAATATTCGATCCTGCCATCTTTATCAATCTGTAGTAACCTATAGCAAATCTTTGATGCTGATCCAGCAACATCAGTAATAGAATACGTCTGCATTGATGAGGAATTTTGAGCTGCCTTGACCGTATTAACTTTTACCCATAAACCATCGCAGTTCGATGACCGCTCTATTTCAAAACGATCACTATTTATTTCGTACGCTGTTTGCCATGTCAACACCACGTTGTTATCATTGCTGCTTGCTGCGGTGAACCGAGTCAGTTTGACAGGCAATACTACGCCATTTGAGGACCATTTTGAATATAATACGAGGTTGGTCCGGGCTGAATAAACATCTCCGGGCGAGTAATCAGTACCAGAACCGTTGTCGGCTGTGTTCCAACCAGTAAAAGTATAATTCGTCCTGGAAAGGGATCCTGAGTTTGTTGAGACAGTCCCATTCGTGCTATTGCTGTTTGAGGCTACTGCAGGAGCCGTGCCCCCTGTATTATTATTCCCGATATATGTAATGGTGTAATTGGTGCTGGTGACAAAATTTGGTGTCAGGGATGTGTTCTGGGTTAATGTCAGAGTAAGTGGATTAGTAGCTACTGTACCGGTTCCCCCCGAACTGTAGGTCCAGTCGGAAAAGGCATATCCGGAATTAGCAAGCGCAATAACTGATACTGAAGTTCCGGATGGGTAAACCTCGCCATAGATTGAGGCACCGCTCACTGTACCATTGCTGGTGGAATTTACCGTAAGGATGGCGTAGTTATCTACGGTTCTTTCAACTGCCCCCGCCGCTGGTGTAGTAGCCCTGGCCAGCAATGTCTCATCATTTGTAATTTGATAAGACGCCGCGTTTGTTCCCACTAAAGTGGTCCATACATTTGTAGACATGTTTTTGTACCCAAATACCGGTGTGCCGCTTCCGTTTGTATAACCTACGGCACATCCCTTTCCGATTGCGTAGCTTCCGCTTTTCAGCGTAGGAACTTTAATGCCGGAAATATTTACAAGAAATGGTCTAAAGACACTGTTGCTCCCATAAAGGGCTCCATTTGCATCTGTGATCTGACTTAGGAATCCACCAGTGAAAAGGTCATTGGTGGAACCATCAGCTGCCAGTAAATGCAAATTATTGGCAAGAAATAAAGTGATAGTTCCAGAGGAGGTGCTTGTAGCCATATAAGTACAATAGATCAAGTTTACTGTGCCATTGTAAGCGTGGACATCATCCAAGGTGTAAGCTGCAGATCCGCCAGACGAGTTGTTGTAATAATTGTATCCAAACAAGCAATTTACCAAGTACATGGTTTTGCTGCTGGCATTATCCGCAATGGCGCCCCCTTTGTATGTGCCATAGGCGATGTTTCCGGTGAAACTTGAATTCGAAATGTAAGCATTTGCAAGATTATTAACCGCACCCCCCAGCTCGGTGCTTTGGTTGTTGCAGAAAGAAGAGTTGTTAACATACATTGTTGCAGTTCCATTGTTTTCACAACCTCCGCCGCCGCCCGAGGCGCTCAAACTTCTGTTCTCCGAAATCTGGGTGTACTCAACATACATATTACCGGAGGCATTCAAAAACCCTCCACCAAAATTTGCGGCGTTTCTACTTATGTTAGAGTATGTTAAATAACAAGTGCCCTGATTATAAACACCTCCTCCGGATGCCGAACGAGAATTACTGATGGTAGACCGATTAATAAAAACGGTGGTTCCTGTGGCAATAGCCATTGCTCCTCCTGAAGTCGTCGTACTTCCTCCTTTGATGATTATATTGTTGAAAACAACAATTTTTCCTGAAGCTGAGATATTAAACACTCGAAATGTAGATGGTGATCCAGCCAACAAGCCTGTATTTAATACACCAGGGATGGGAACGGTTAAGGTGTAATTGTTACCATTAAACGTAAGGCCTTTAGTGATCGAAACTTGTGCTGTCACAACAATGTCCGATGTGATGCTGATAGTATCCCCGTCGAGTGCCGAACTGATTGCTGTAGTAAGAGCTGAATAATTGCTGACAGGATAAGTTGCAGCTTCAGCTCTTGAGAAAGCTAGCAGGCAGATTAAAAAAACATAATTGCACCTTGTTGCAAAAAAAGATTGGATGCTTTGAACACAAGTCAGTTTTTCAGAGGAAATTTTGAAGAAAAGTAAGAGGTTTTCCATATTATAGATATTAATAAGACATACTGGATTCTTTCAGTGATAACTGATCTTCAAACTAAAATTATCTATAAAAACAGAAAACCTGTGTTTTCTAAGAATAAGCACTTATCAGAATTTTTCAATTAAAAGCTGATCAATCAGGGGGTATTGAGTATAATGCGTGCATTTACAGTGCGGCTCCTGCTTCTTTGTTGTGGAGCAGAATGAGAACTGCCGGTGGGTGGCAGAGGTTAAACTGGAGAAGCTATACAACCAGAACACGGCCCAGAACGGGAAGGCCCGGCAGGATGTGTTGGAAAAGATTCAGTCGACCGAAGATCAGATAAGAAGCGATAATAGAGCTTCCGCCCTGGCCGAACTGCAGGATATCAAGGAAGACACAGACAAACAGGTTACCCTGATCAAAATCCGGTATGCGCAGCTGAAACTGGCTTATTGGAAAGCGGCAAGTCAAGCGGAAGCAAGAGCGCAGCGGTAGAGACGCTGAATAAAGCGGAAACACTGGCTGTCACCGCCCATATCCAAGATGGCGCAAACGCTGCCTTGGATGTTGCGCAAAAGCTCTTTGATGCGGGCAAAATAACGGCTGATCAGCTGAAAGACACTTTCGAAGCGGCCGTCACCGGTGCTGAAAACCTAAATACAGCGATCAAATCCACCCAGCTGTAACTGGTAAATAACACTACACAATTTTTGGCAATCAAGAGTACACAATAATTGGTAACAAGCGTACACAACTTTTGGTAACAAGTATAATACTCCCCTAAATTCAGACCAGTGGGTTAGTTAAAGTAAGGAAATTATTTAACTAACCCACTGGTCTGAATTTAGGGGAGTACTATAGACCGCATATATGAGTTCTCGAGCGGCTCTATCATGGAGTTCAACAGCTATGACAACGAGCAAGATGCGAAGAGCGGCAAGAGGGACTACCTCTTCGTCAATGAAGCCAACGGCATACCCTGGGAGGTGTATTTCCAGCTTTCCATCAGGACCAGGAAGAAGGAGTTCATTGATTACAACCCCACAGCCAAGTTCTGGGTGCATGAGAAGCTGATTGGTAATGATGACGTGGCGCTGTTCATCTCGGATCATAGGCATAATCGGTTTCTGACGCCGGAGCAGCATGCCGAGATAGAGAATATCCCGGATAAAGAGCTGCGGAAAGTGTATGCTCGCGGCATGACGGGTTTGATCAAGGGGCTTATCTACCCAGATTTCCAGATCATCGATGCCATGCCGGCCGGGCTGAAACCTTCCCTTGGGTTGGATTTTGGATACAATCATAAAACAGCGCTGATCGAAACGATGACGGACAACCTGCGGCGCCTGTACGCTGACGAGCTCATATACCAGTCGGAGCTTACCATTGGCGACCTCATCTACCTGATGAAGGACCTTAACCTGGGGAAGACGCCGATTTACGCCGATCATGCAGCCGCGGATAAGATCGAAGATCTCCGGCGTGCGGGGTTCAATGTACACAAGGCGGACAAGGATGTGACCAATGGGATCGACTATGTAAAGCGGCATACCCTATATGTTACCAAGAGCTCCCTGGGGCTGCGCAAGGAGCTGATGAGCTACAAGTAGAAGGAAAAGGATGGTGTGCCTCTGGATGAGCCTGTAAAGTTCAACGACGATGGGGTTGACGGATTACGTTATGGTGCGTACACAGCCAGAAAGGGGCCAGGTAATCTGTATATTCCGAATGAACATGGAGGCAGCGGTTTGGGTAATGCCTATCTCGAGCGGCTAAATCAGTTTTATTGAGAGAAACAAACTTGAATACATTATGGAAAAACATTTAAAAAGATGTTCAATTAGTCACTAAACTTAACTGACGGAGAGGTCGTAATCTAGGTTAGTATTTAAAGACTCTAAAAAAAACTTCAAACTCGAATCCAAATTTTTACCAAAGGCTTCGATAGAGATTTTAGGAACGTCACTCATATATTCTCTTCGAATGATGCATACAATCTCCTCTTCGCTCATAGACTTCACGAAATTAGAAATCTCTTCTTCTACAACCATTGAATCACTTTGAAAAATTGGTAAACTTAGATCAGGGATAAACTCACTATCAATGAAATATATTTTATTTTGATATTTTGAGTTCTGATGCTGTTTTCTTTTATCTTGGATTGCATTGAAAAATTTCCTATAAATTTTCCATTGAGGCATTCCAAAGCTCGCGCCTAAAATCACACCATATTGAACCGGGATTCCTGGTGTAGGACTAGAAGGGGGGACATAGCGAAAAGTAATATGGTAGTTCTCGTGATCTTTTTCAAGTTCTAGATTGGCCAATTGGGAGTAATCAATAACGTTCAAGGAAATATTTTCTGAATTATCTTCATACTCGATTGTCTTGATCCATGTCTGACTATTAAATTCGTTTATAAACGCTTTTATTTTACTCTCGACGTTTTTCTTGTTCGATAATGAATTCGGATTCTCAAATCGAATTGTTCCTATAAAACCAAAACCCTTGTTTAAAGTATGCAACTGCAAAAAAAGTAAATCTAAGGCAAAAGCGATAGTTTCAAGGAGATCAGAGTCGGGAGAATACAGTTTTTTGCATTCAAAGAGGTATTCCTTTCCATTGATTGTACAAGTACCTTCCAGTTCTTTCTTTCCTTCAAATGGCTTTTTTATATTTGGTATTTTATTCGCGTCTAATAATCTATAAGTGAAAATTTCAAATAGCATATCCCTAAACTGCTTGGGATTGTTGCGTAGGCTTTTCAATTTTCTCTGTATCGGACCACTTAGAGTTTTGGCGTAATCTAATAGGTTAGAAATCTCAAAGACCAAAAGGATACACGCAGGCTTATGATAATTGATGAGCAAAGTATGCAACCAGTTTCGAACAGTTGATGGCATAAAATACTCCAATCCAAAATATTCCTTCAGCTCGGCATATGTGGAATCTACATCTGATCGCTTTAGGTTGAATGTGTTTTTGTAATTAAATTCCGAGCTCAAAAAGTAACATTCTTTCTTCCATCTCTCAAGGAAATTCTCAGTATACTCCATGCTAATCCTTTAAAGTTACATTATCTGAATGATCACATAATGATTCACCCTCCATGTTGCCAGCAATACCCATTCGATCGAGCAGACCTCTTACACTGCGTCCCCTTCTGAGTGATAGCTTGGCACCGGCCGGAAGTTTGGACAACATAGGTGCTCTTTGCTGGGGCTGAATATAGTGGAAGCGATACATCAGTGGTGGCAGGTTCGCTAACTGGGAGACTGGGCGTTTCAGTTGTCTTCTTTCCTTTTCTGTTTTTGGGCGTATTGCCTACCCGGGTGAGTGTTTCTGTTTCCCTTCTTCTCTGCTCCAGGGAATCTACCCTGTTTTTCAGGGAATCGAGTTCAGCTCTGAGGCTGCTAATCTCTTGGTTGTTGACCGGAAAGCAGGATGTGAGGAGGAGGTACGCGGAGAGAAGGAGCGTAAGAAATTTCATATAGCAGGTCGTTTAGTGATAGGAAGGTAAGGATGCTGACATGTTCGCTGAACCCCACTTTTGGGGTAAGAAATTTAGTGGCCATTTCAAAATGAACTGCCCTTTTGATCAAAATAATACATATTTGCTTTTTAATTTTTTCCCGCCCTTAAAAACTACATTACATTAAATGCCAGGTTATTGAAAGTGTGTTCGAAGATTTTTGCCATCAATTAAAACTCGGTTTTACCTGCAGATATTCTCAACGAATCATTCTAGTGTTGTAATACTTTCGATATTGATAATCACCGAATTGACCATATTTTTAATAATAAATACTACAGTTTAACAATATGCTTAATCATTATCCTTTTATCCAATTAACAAGATGGAATAAAACATTCGCTTTCTGTTCATTTAAGAAGCCAAAGAAATTATTGATATTTGTTCACGGATTCAATGGATCTGCAATTGATACTTGGGGTGATTTCCAAGAACTAATTCTTCTTGAGGAATTGTTTTTGGAAACAGATATAATTTTTTACGGTTATGATAGTTTGCGGAGCCAAGCAAATAATTTAAGTATTAGTTTGTTTAAATTGATTGATGCAGCGATTCATATTAGCAGTATGCCTTACCCTGATAGGGGATTGTCAGAAATTGACAATTACGAGTCAGTTGTCTTGATTTCGCATTCTCTAGGCAGCGTTATTTCTAGACTTGCTTTATTATATGCTTACGACAAACAGCTCAACTGGGTGCAACAATGTAAATTAGTCCTATTTGCCCCAGCACACTTTGGCTCACGTATACCCGCTAATTTCATTGATTGCCTTGATGGATCATTAATATTTATGCGTCCTTTCGCTTACATTTGGTATCCGATATTAATTGATCTCAAAGAAGGATCTCAACTACTAAATGATCTGCATAAAAATTCTAGTGAAATCCTTTCCTTAGGAAAGGGCGGTTTTTTAAAAGCTATGAAGGTTGTGTGGGCTGAATATGAAAGAATCGTGGTTAGCAAACGTTTTCTTGAAGATTCAATTGAAATTCAAATAGACAACTGCACCCATATATCAGTATGTAAAGCCTCT
This sequence comes from Chitinophagaceae bacterium, assembly GCA_965200945.1. Taxonomy (GTDB): domain Bacteria; phylum Bacteroidota; class Bacteroidia; order Chitinophagales; family Chitinophagaceae; genus JADCRZ01. Next base: position 3,886,378 of record OZ241749.1, on the reverse strand, counting down.
ATTAAGTTTATCGAGCCTTTAATTCAAGTTTTAGAAGTAATGCAGCAATGAACGAAGTGAATACCATATTAAGCGATAATTCCCTTTCAAAGCAGGAGCTTAACTTACTAACTCTTCTAGAACAGTACCGAAATAAGGGTGAGGCGGCCGATGGTGCTGAAAAATTGCTGTTAGCTATAAAAGAATCAGACGACGTAAGAATAAGAGATTTGTTATTTATTCCAAAACGAATCACCAATATTCAGGATCCACAGCTACAGATTAGAAACAAGGTACATTCATTGCTTACGTTCTACTCGCTTTTAGAGTTAGCAATTTTGACAGGCTTTATTTCTCAACCATTACCAACCTTGCTAAGCATCGAAATTATAACTATACTCGGAAATGAAATTGTAAAATCACATTATGATAATAGTAATTCATATCTTTTAATTGGTTCGATATTTCAATCTGTATCGACAGATAAAATACAGCCGATCATAGGAACGCCAATAGTATTCGCGAATCTGTTGTGGCTATATCAATATTTAGATGATGAGATTGACAGTTTTGTCTTTATTGTAAATGAAGGAAGAGTAGGCAACTTCAACATAGATAGTTTTAAAAATATACTGAGAAACGAACAGGAAGTTGTGTCGATGCTTGAAATGGATAGCACCAATCATTTCTTTCCCAGTAGTGTCTTTTGGGGTTTTCTTAAACATATAAATTTTATTCAAAAGTATCAGCTTTTACTCGATAAATACAGAGATAATAAACTCTTGCAATCAGCATTATGGCACTTTCAAGGAAATCAATTTGAAAAGCTTGATTCGTCTTTAGGAGATATTTACAGAGAATGTATAGGCCTATTAAAAAATGTATCATTGAACAAGCTGGAAAGTTCTCTTAATACAGATATGGGATACAATGAAAAGCAACACTTAATTACAAACATTCAACTCGAAAAAGATAATATATGTAGAAGTGTAGATTTTCTAATAAGCCCTGCACTGCGTAAGCCTTTTCAAGGTCTGTTCTCTCAAAGCCAAGTAGTTGAAGTAAACAGGAAGTATGAAAGTAAAGCGAGTGCTAAACTATATAGTGTTTCAGAGTTTTTGTATAGACGCGCATCACTTACATTTCTCTATATTGGCTCCGATGTTGTAATGACTGAACATCTTAGACGCCATTTTGAAGCTGGTTACATTGAAGCTAATCTTTCCGACGCCTCGGATCTAATCAAAACACTGCCAAACCAGCATAAGAATTTTCCTGATGTAATGTTCATTGACGTGCCCTACAACGAGAACGACTTGAGCAAATTCAACACCGTAATTGAAAGTAACATCCTTTTCACGAGTGTACCAGTCATTTATAACGAAAAACAATTGACACACAGTCAAACCACAAGCCTGCTGAACTTGCACCTCATTGATGACATTATTTCTATGGATTTAGAAGAGATCAATTATTTTAGCAAGATTGCTTTTTTAAAACAGAGCAAAATATTCCATCATTTTTATGCTTCGAAAGGAGCCCTTAAACCAGTCCGCAACCACAGCCATAAATTCTCTTCAGTGCTTAAAAGGACATTTGATATATTCGTGTCACTTAGTTGTATCATTGTGCTTCTGCCTGTGTTTGCGCTGATCTCCCTTATCATCAAGCTCGAATCGAAAGGGCCGGTGTTTTACAGCGCCAAAAGAGCGGGTAAAGGCTTCAAAGTGTTCCGGTTTCACAAGTTCCGCAGCATGCGAGTAGGTGCGGACATGGAAGTGGGTCAGCTGTTGGGATTTAACCAGTCTGCCAGCACCGGTTCGGATGCCACTTTCTTCAAAGTGAAGAACGACCCGCGCATCACCCGTTTCGGTAAGTTTCTGCGCAATACCAGCGCCGATGAATTACCGCAGCTGTTCAATGTACTGAAAGGGGATATGTCGCTCGTCGGCAACCGTCCTTTACCCCTGTACGAAGCCGAAAAGCTGACTACTAACCAGTTCGTGGAAAGGTTTAATGCTCCAGCTGGCATTACCGGTCTGTGGCAGGTCAAGAAAAGAGGCAAGGCCGAGATGTCGACAGAAGAACGCATCAACCTTGACATTATGTACTCCCGAGACGGTAACTTTCTCTACGACCTGAAAATTCTTGCTCGTACCCCGGTAGCGCTCTTCCAGAAAAACAGCGATTAGCCTACTTATGATAATATTGCATAAAGTCACAAAAACTTTTTATTAGTTAAATGGGCTTTGTTGCACGAATCAGTGATACTTTGATGGTCAATTGTTTACAAGAGTAATAATCTCTAGCCGTATCGGAAAATGTGTATGAAAATCAATCATTTAAAAGATTGTTCACGCAACAAAGCCAGTTAAATGGATAAAATTAAGATAACCTTATTTTATCCATTTCATAGGATCCAAATACCTGTCATTTTGGGATATCATTAATTCCAACTGATAACTCGTATTTAGGACCAGAGCTAATATACCTAGTAAATGATCCTTGTGAATGACGTCACCTTTTTTTACTAGTGGCAGATTTAGTCCGTAGTACGTCATAAAATATTTTCCACACTTTGTTATCACGCCGTAAACCCCACGTATTTCTAAGATTGAAACCACAGTTCCTTCAAAAATCGCTTTGACACTATCGGCTTTGTCAGTGTAGTAGGTATTTCCTATAATTGGGTCTCCGTAGGTACTGTATTTGACTGAATCGTACTCTATCAGTCTGTTAAAAGAAGCCAACGGATGGTGAAGGGTCTTCTTTGAGTTCTCAAATAAAGTTGTTGAATCTTGCTGAGCAAATGAAGTCTGGAAAACCAAATTCATCAAAACTACGATGGGAATTGATGTTTTCATGGAGTTGCAAATAATCGGAAAGTTATTGTTTATCCCTTCTTTTGAATAGGCCCGTTCTTTTGTCCTAATATTACTGATGTGTAAGCCAAAGTGGAACAACCACGCAAATTGACCCCTGGTTAATGAGATAATTTATCAGTTGTTTTTGTAGGATAATAAGCGGATGTTTTGCTCTTAAAACATCCCCGGTAGTTTATGTCCAACAAACCCATTGATATGTACAAGATCAGACAACTCCTGCGGCTTTATGCCTGCGGAAAGGGCACCAGGTTTATCAGCCACACTACCGGCATCGCCCGTAATACCGTCAAGAAGTATCTGCAGCACTTCGTCTCCCTAAACGTCTCTGTGGCTCAAACGGAGGCCATGAGCGACGCTGAACTGGCCCGGGCTTTCCTCATCCAGAAACCTGTATCGCCCAACCAGCGCATAGACGACCTGGAAAGCCTGCTGTCCGATCTGGTTGCCCGGTTGAAGAAAAGAGGCGTTACCAAGAAGATAGTATATGCGTACTACTGCAGCCAGTGCACCGATCCGTTCAAACATTCCGCTTTCCTGGAACGCCTCAACGCATTCATGGGTAAAAGCCAGCCTTCCATGCGCATTGTGCATAAAGCAGGCGATAAACTCTTCATAGACTTTACGGGCAAGCATCTCTACATCACCGATAAACAAAGTGGTGAAGTGCAGGAGGTGGAAGTGTTTGTAGCCATCCTGGGCTGCAGCCAGCTCACCTTCGTAACGGCCGTTGCCTCCCAGCAAAAGCACGACTTCATGCTGGCCTGTGAGCGGGCGCTCTACTTTTACGGCGGTGCTCCACAAGCCATCGTACCCGACAATCTCAAATCGGCTGTCCATAAAGCCGGGCGGTATGAATCGGAGCTCAATGAGGGCTTTGCCGCCTTTGCAGCCCATTACAACACGTATGTCTTTCCCACCCGGGTGTATAAGCCGAAAGACAAAGCGCTGGTGGAAGGGGCCGTAAAGATCATCTACACCTCCATCTTCACCCACATAGACAGCCAAGTCTACCACGACCTGGATTCCCTCAATGCGGCCATCCTCGTGCATCTGCAGGCACACAACACGACCCTGCTCACCGGCTGCGCCTACAGCCGCCGGCAACAGTTCGATGAGCTCGAAAAGGCGCTGCTCAAGCCTCTGAACCCTTACCCTTTCGATCCGATGACGGCCAAAATGCTCTCTGTGGCCAAAACAGGCTATGTACTCATCGAACAGTATTATTACAGCATCCCGTACAAGTTCATAGGAAAGAAGGTGAAGCTGCTCTATAACCGTACACGGGTGGAAGCCTACAGCGGTCATGATCTCATTGCCACGCATGAGCGCAGCTACGACAAGGAAAAGTATGTTCAGAACGAGCAGCACCTGGCTTCCTGGCACCGCTATCCGGCCGAGTGGAACCCGGAGAAGTTTATCTCCGATGCTACGCTGGTTGACCCGGTGGTGGCCGGCTACATTGAAAAAGTGCTGGCAAGGAACGAATACCCGGAGAAGAACTACCGGGCCTGCCAGGGCATCCTCAACCTGGGCAAACGGGTTGGCGGGCCAAGACTCATCAACGCCTGCAGGCGTGCCGACAGCTTCGGGGTGTATAGTTATTCGATCGTGGAACGCATCCTGCTTTCCAAAGCCGATCACATCCCGCTGGAACCACCCATCAACCAAACCGGTATGCCCGAGCACGACAACATCCGGGGAGAAGACTATTATCAATAACTAAAACCAACCACACATGAACAAGGAAAGTCTGGACAAAATGAACCGCATGCGCCTGCTGGGCATGCATCATGCTTTTGAAAACTGTATCGAAAACCGGCAGACGGCAACGTTTACCAATGACGAACTGGTACACCACCTGGTGCAAAGCGAGTGGGACGACCGGCAGTACCGGTTGCTGCAGAGAACTGTCAGGAACGCCCAGTTCCGCTACAAAGCCAGCATTGAGCAGCTGGATTACGAGCACGAAAGAGGGCTCGACAGGAACATAGTACAGCGGCTGGCCGAAGGCGGCTTCATCCAAAAAGGGGAAGATCTGTTCATCACGGGGCCTACGGGAACGGGCAAGAGTTTTTTAGCCTCGGCGCTGGGTCAGCAGGCCTGTTTGCTGGGCTTCAAGGTGCTGTATGCCAACACGACGAAGCTGATGTCGCAACTCAAGATAGCCAAAGCTGACGGAGCTCACTTGAAAGAGCTGTCGGCCATAGAGAAAAAGGACGTATTGATACTGGATGACTTTGGCATCCAGCCCCTTGATGGGCAGAGCCGGGCGCTGCTGCTGGATGTCATAGAGGACCGGCATGGCAAGCGAACGACGATCCTTACCTCACAGGTACCGGTGAAGAAATGGCATGAGATCATAGGAGAGAAAACGATCGCCGATGCGATCCTGGACCGTATTGTTCACAAGTCGATGCGCATAGAACTATACGGCGACTCGCTGAGAAGAAAATAGAAAGGGCGGGTGAAAAGAAAAACGTATAATTACAAATAAACCGGACTGAAAAACTATCACTATTATCACGGCATAAAACAACCACACATTGTCTCATTATCTGCACCGGAAATCAGTTGCTGAAAAGGCGAATCTTACAATCGCTTTTTAGCGGGTCAATTTGAGATGGCCGAAGGGGACTAGTTTAGCTGGGTTTTCCAGTGATAGCAATCATTGCTAAAAAGTCTGGTTTTTAGACACTTTGGATATCCTCAAAATAAAGTCGTAAGTGCCATCTGGCGCGCTCACCTGGCTATCTCCATGGCATTAGGAGGAGCAATCTCAATAGTGTTAACATTTCTTCTCAGTATTGGTCATACATAATTAAGCAGACGGATGCGGTGGCTTTTCATTATGGCATTCTACATTTGGGTATGGGTTGATTGAATACTCCTTGCAGTCGATCCGACCGACCTTGACCATGCGGCTGTAAATAGTAATGCCGGCGGCTCGCTGTCGTTGTCGATGCTGAAATCGAACGGCACGGAGCTGTTCATGCCGGTTTGGGTGGCGTTTAGGTGGCCTTCCCATGACTTCCAGAAGATACCGGTGCGGGAGAACTGCGTGATCACTCCGATGCGTTCACCGTTGGAATAGTTCTCACTGCTGCAGGAGCTGAGCAGCATGGCCGTGACCAGTGGAGAACCCGGCAAAATTGGTTCTTCGTCAATTTTGGTGGTCGATTCAACCTGATCTTATTTTTTTGCGATGATCTGGCCGATTGTACTGTGGGAATAAAGCCATCTAAGTCGACTCTAAACGGTGCCACCACCAAAATTGACGAAGAACCAGCTTCCGGTGGCCAACGGGGATCAATTTGTGTGGTTGTTCCGCGCTACACTGGCTTTGAAGTAGACATGGAATTTTACCGGTGGTTGCCTTATAATTTTGATAGTTAAGTCAGCGGAATCATTTAACTATCTAACTAGTTTGTTTTAGGGGAATACCAATATTGCAAACGATTGCTGTTCTCAAGTTTATTGGTCACTTTTGGTTAAAGTGTTTTTCCCGGGGATTTCGAGTCTGTTCTCCTTGGAAACGGTTAGCCTTGTAGCAAGTTTGTTTTGTTTATGTTCCTCATCTCCAAGTATAATTCCCCATGGTTTCATGCTTTCTATGCGGTCAAACATAATTTTCAGAACAGCGATAACTGGTATAGAAAGAAACATTCCAGGAATGCCCCATATCATTTCTCCTATAATGACACCAAGAACAGTTATCAGGGCATTAATCCTTACTTTCGAACCAACGACAATCGGCAGCAGTACATTGCTGTCAATTAAATGAGTCACTACCAATGTGATTACAACGAGCAGGACTTTACTTGTAGTTATTGCAGTTGCGAACGTAACCAGTGTGCTTATTACCAAAGCAGTAAATATGCCGATATAAGGAATTACATTGAACAGCCCAGTGATCAACCCCAATAAGACTGCATATTTTATACCCATTGCCCAAAAGGCAATACAAACTACGGTTGCTACTATCGCCATTTCAATCAGAAGGCCCGTTATGTACTTCCTGATGATGTATTGGACCTGTTTCAGAATTTCATGCACCAAGTCTTTGTTTTCCTCTAAGAACACCGACTCCAGAAATTTTAAGATCAACCTGCGGTACAATAAAAAGAAAAACGTGTAGATGAAGGTGAAGACGAAAAATAACAGTATGGATGACAAAGAAAGAAGAGTGGCTCCCACAACAGCAGTCCCGGAATCCATTAGCTTGGTGGTAGCAGACTTCACATATGTTAATTGTTTACTTGCATTGATGTGAAAATTGGAGGTTATCCAATCTTGTATGGATGTTGTCGACTTGCTCAACTGTATCTGAAACTGCGGCCAATCATCTGCTAAGCCGGATATTTGCGAACCAATGACATACATGATCAAGCCGATGGACGATAACATAATCAATACAGAGAGCATCGAAGCGGCGCTCCTCGGCAATTTGATTCTTCTTTCCAAAAATGAAGCTAATGGCAACAATAATATTGAAAACAAACATGAAAAAACGAGCGGGAGCAAAATTTCTTTAGCGATGATCACTATGTAAGAAATTGCGATCAAACTGAAGAGTGTGCAGGCGATCTTTATGTAAACAGGCATCGTCCGGATTTGTTTCAAATTCATGACCGTAGTGTTGATGTAGACTCGGATTAAAGAAATGGTTATAAATGTTACAAATGATTCTGAGAAGGGTAGAACTGGGGATCTTGGCGGCTGACTATTCAACTCCTGATGTACTACTAATTCTTTGGGTATAGTTAAGAAAGTAACTGTAGTATCTCATAATAAAATCGATTGAACTTAGTATTGAGGTCCGCTCAAATAATTGATTTTGTGGAAATGAATCGGTCAATAGAATCCCATTTGCAATTCTTATGCCCGGGCGGGCCACAGGGAGCGGGGTTTAAAGAATGAAATGATATTACCCTTGGAACAGATTGCTTCCCCATTTTCAAGGAGTTTTACACACCTGTAAAGCCTGCAATGTGAAACCGGTCCCTGTAAAAGGTAGATTAATAAAATGGCGATAGGCGTTACGGTATTCGAAGGTATTTTGTTACTTTATTCACTAAAACAACTGCTAGATAATGACCGGCTCTATTACAACTGTTGCTTATGTCACTATGTTTGCAACCGAGATTATTCTCAACAGGTTCCTGCGATCCAAGAGTGCTGATTTGCAAAATGCCGACAGGAGTTCTATCACCCTGATCTGGGTAACGATCATACTTGCGATATCCTTCGCCGTATATGTTTCATTGAATTACTATCTTCCTGTAGCAATTAATCCTCTGGTTGAATATATTGGAACCACTATGATTTTTGTTGGTATTATTGTGCGATTGATTGCTGTTCTGTCTTTGGGCACGCTTTTTACGGTTGATGTCACTATCAGGAAAGAGCACAGGATCAAGAAAGACGGTCTTTATAAATATGTCAGGCATCCTTCCTATTCGGCCTCTCTCTTTTCTTTCATTGGCATGGGATTGACCTTCAACAATTGGATTTCACTTCTTCTGGTCACTGTTCCAGTGACGCTTGTATTCATTTACCGGATCAGGATAGAGGAAAGTTTACTTATCGGGTATTTTGGAACGGAATATACAGATTACAAAAAAGCCACTAAACGACTTATTCCTTTCGTGTACTGATAGCCGCTTTTGGCGCCTTTGATTGGAACAACCACGCAAATTGGTTCTTCGTCAATTTTGGTGGTAAGTTATTTCGAAGCTCATCTTCTTACATGCAACCATCCTAATCTGTCGCAGTAATCGAATAATTGACATCCATTCCGAAAGGGAACCCCACCAAAAGTGACGAAGAACCAATTTAGCTGGGCTCTCCAGTATGATCCCATGGCTTGTATTTCTTGGCAGTGATCTGCCGGATAGCCGCTGGCAGGAGACGGGGCGGCAGTATTACCGCTGGCTGAAAAAAAATGAGTCGCATTTTTTCAACAAACGGCCAATGGCAAAGTTGGGCGTGGTGTTTTCACAGAGATTAAATGAATTGTACCAGCCTCCCGGCAAAGTTCAGGGAGGATACTGGGGAGAGGCAGTTAATACAAAAGAAAGAGGCAACCCCACAGATTACCTGCAGGGAGTATATTATGCCCTGCTTGAAGGTAAGTTCGTTTTCGATTTTATTCATGAGGACGACCTGACAACTGATGTTCTGAGTAATTACACCGGCATCATTCTTCCAAACATTGCACTGCTGAGTGATGCACAAGCCGGAAACCTGCAGAAATTTGTAGATAATGGCGGATCGTTGCTTGCCACTTTTGAAACAGGTCTGTATGATGAATGGGGAAAACAAAGAAATGAATTTGCACTGTCCGGTATTTTTAATACCCGGTTAAAACCTGGTTATAAGGGGCCGTCCGGTGGCGTTTTTTATGTTTCAAATGATGGAAACCATTCAATTACACAACGATTTAAAGGAGTGGAACGCTTGCCTGGCGGTGAATTTTATGTTCCGGTAACCAGTCAGAGCAAACCGATTCTGGAAGTGATGCGTCCGTTTCCCAATGGAATCCCTGAGATGGTGTATCCTTATCCGAGAAAAGAAGTAGACATCTCATCCCGGCAGAAAGACAGTCCCGCACTCATAGCGCTGGAGAAAGGCAAAAGCCGTGTAGTGTATTTCCCTACAGATATTGATAAAAACATCTGGACTGGCGGCAGTGTGGATATGAGCAACCTCATGCAGGAAGCCGTCCGTTGGATGCTTCACAATACATCGCCGGTGAAAGTACAGGGTGAAGGATGTATTGAAATATTCGCCTGGGAAACTGAGCCTGTGTTCGCTGTCCACATTCTGAATTACAATAATCCCAATATGACCAAGGCTTCAATCAGAAAGCCATTTCCTATTGGGGAACAAAAGGTAACCGTTGAGCTCCCAACAGACATTCGTATATTAAAAGCGGCTCTTCTGAGATCAGAAAAAGACCTGGTGTTCCGGCAAACCGGCAATATCATAGAGTTTACCATTCCTTCCATACAGGATTTTGAAGTGGCCGTATTGTATAAAAGCTAACCCTTCGAAATAAGTTATACCTGATAATTTGATGGGTACGGTATTTTCGGACAAGAATGTATGAGAAGCTTTGTACTAGTCCCTTAAAAGACTGCACTGAAATGAACGATTATTTTAGTCTCCTAAATTTAGGATGTCAGGAGTCCTATCAAACGCAGATGGAGTGAAGCGCAGAAGCTCCTGATCATTCAGGAAGCCGAATAAAACGGCATTGCAGGATGGAAGCAGCGTCAGCAACCAGAGTGTGGTCATCTCCATCCGATAGACGAAGCACATGAACTGCATGATCTTAAAAAAGAAATAGAGGATAGACCCGAAGCCAGGCATGCTGACATCTAGGACCGTTCCGCCTGTAATTGAATTTTTTAATCATAGGCCTGGTTGGTTAAGTGGAATTTCTAGCTTTAAGTCTTGATCTGCATTAAATCTACTTTACGCTTCAATTTGCCTGTCAATCCGCTCTGCAAACCTGTCAGAAAAAGATTTCGGCCGGTGTTCACAATACTTCCTGGGGTTCCCGGCCTGCTCAACGATAAATGAAATGGATTGCATGGAGAGCAGATGGGATACAAAGTAGCTGTCTAATGGCTTATTGGGACTACTCCGGAAACGCCAGTCCTTCATGAAAGTGGATAGCATCAACAATGGCAAGTTCAAAGCTCTTCAGATCCGCTTCCCAATCCATTCGATCCGTGTTTTCGGTACGAAGTTGGTCGCGGCGAAAACAACCGGCAATGCTTATCCTTCTCCGGGATGAAAGGAGCAGGAACCGTACTGCGGACAGACTGGAAGTAACTCGAATTTCACTTAGGAAGAAATAATTTACACCTGCCTTCGTTCCTTTAATGTAACTGATCTGTGTAAAGCAAGTACACGAAATCCAATATTATGCAAAAAACCTTTCTGGCTGTTCTTACATGTGCGATGTCCGTCTGCAGTTTTGCAGCGGCACCTATAGTCTCTGGTTTTTCTCCCACTTCTGCCGCAACCGGTACAACTGTCACCATCACTGGAAGTAACTTTACCAATGCAACGGCTGTTTCCTTTGGAGGTATTGCGGCCTCTTCTTTTATCGTAGTGTCATCAACCCAGATCACCGCCGTGGTCGATGGCGGATCCTCCGGAAGCGTATCCGTAACAACAAGTGACGGAACAAACAGCAAATCCGGATTTTCTTATCTTTCCCTATCCGGGATCATGACCGATTTTGGCGGTTTCTGGTCTTCTACTACAGCTTCTCCTAACTCCGTTGTACCGAATGATTCTCACAACCTTCTGGCATTTACTTATAACAGCGTTACCTACTCAACAGGCGTGAACAACAACACCCTTTCTGCCAATGGTGTCAGCTATACAGCGGGTAGCTATAAAGCACTGCCGGTAGCGGGCATAACCGGCACAAGTGCCAGCTCCAGCGCTACGTACCTGGCCCTGGCCAAAAAAGTGGATGGCAGCCTCAACGTGGCCAATCCAACAGCCGTTTCCAGCTACTCATTGAAAAGTGTATTGATAGACGGGCAGAACGGGTTGAATTTGGGCACGGGCTTCACCAATCTGCCTACTTCGGCAATACTGACCTTCCGGATTTACAACATCGATTCATCCAAAATAGCGGATGCAGAACCGGATATTATCCTGACCCAAATTGCCCAACCGGTAACCGGTAATGATATTTTCAGCTTCGTTGATTCAGTTGGCAATGTCGTAGGCAGATCCGTTACACAGGATATGACCTTGCTGCAACGTTTCGGCACCTATGCGCTCGATTTATTTAACCTTACCCCCAACACTCCTTATAACAGCGCCAGGTTATACAGCGCCAATACTGCCAACACCACCCGTGAGATCCGGTTGGTCGGATTCAAGTTGTCGGATTTCGGTATCGTACCAGACAGCGTCAGGAAAGTCAAGGCACTTAAAATAACCCCGAGCGGTAACAGTGACTATGCTTTTATTGCGTACAATACCAATGCGCTGAATCTTCCTCCGAACATTTCGGTCGATGATTCAACGACCAACGCTACCATCTGCAGTGGCGGAACGGCTAACCTGGCGGTGATAGGCACGGCGGCGGCAGGCGGGGCACTGAGTTATTCATGGGAGCAGTCAGCGGATGGCGGCAATACATGGTCTTCACTTGTGAACGGATCAACAGTTGCCGGTGCCACAACGAATGTTGTAAGCATCAGCAATCCGGCAGACGGAAGCCAGTACAGGGCAACGGTCATGGAAGCAGGAAATGGTAACTCCTCAACCAGCTCCTCCTTTACAGTGGGCATCAATACGCAATCAGCCCCTACTTCGGTAACCGTATCGGGTACCGCTTCTACTTGCTTGAACACCCCAGTTCAGCTGTCATCCACCGTCGCGGGCGGAACTAACCTGTATTATCAATGGCAAAGTAATGTCAGCGGATCTTATGCAAATATTTCGGGTGCGAATATGAGATATTACACGCCTCCGGTGAACAATACGGGCGTTATATCGTACAGGTTGCTGGTCTCCAGTGGAAGCGGATGTCCGGCCGTTGCGTCAGCTACACCTGCCACCTTAACAATCAGCGGCATTTCTTCCGTGACGCCTGCTTCGGTATGCGCCGGCAGCACCTCGAATCTATCCGCTGCCGCAACATCGGGAACCATCAACTGGTACGCTACTGATACCGTGAGCAGTTCATTGTACACGGGCAACACCTATACCACGCCTACCCTTTCTACCTCCACCACATATTATGCTGCCTCCAGCGGATGTTCAGGTGCATTGAGGGTCCCGGTGGTCGCAACGGTGTACCCCAACAGTGCAGGGGGCACAATCAGCGGTTCAACGACGGTAAATCCGGGGGGTAACTCGACCACTTTGGGTCTTTCGGGAAATACCGGAAATGTGTTGAAATGGCAATCCTCCACAGACGGGTTTAACAGTGTGATCACCGATCTGGCTGATACCACTGCTACTTACACTGCTACGAATCTGGTCACTACAACCCAGTACCGGTCGATTGTACAAAGCGGTACCTGCGCTTCTGCTTTTTCCTCCGTGGCAGTTGTAACGGTACAGGCCGGAACTTTGCCGGTGACCTTCAGGAGCTTGAAAGCCACGGAACAGAATCGTGCGGTACTGGTTCAGTGGTCGACTGAAACCCAGCTGGACGTTCAGCATTACGAGGTGGAGAGATCTTCCACAGGAAGGGATTTTGTGACGGTGTATTCCATAGAATCGAGGGAAGGAGGTACTACCGGCGTGTCATACAGCTGGCTGGATAAGGAGGCTTGGCCGGGTTCCAACTTCTACCGGATCAGGAGTATAGACAAAAACGGACAGGGTGCATACAGTACGGTGGTCAAAGTAAGCGTTGAGACCAAGCTTTCAGGTATCTCGTTCTATCCGAATCCGGTAACGGGCAATGTGATCAGTGTGCAGTTCAACAATATGGCAGCCGGCAATTACAACGTGGTGATGCTGAACAGCTCGGGACAGGTTACGGGCAAGATGTCATTGAAACATCCAGGGGGAAATGCAGCACAAACACTCAATTTACCCGTCAGGAAAACAAGGGGTATGTACAAGCTCATGATTACAGGGCCGGACAATTCATTGAACCAGTTGAACGTAATGGTCTTATAGATGTAAGCTTATTTATCAGCAACTTATAAAACAACCCCCCATGATCGGATCAATCCTGGTCACCCTGCCTGTTTACACGTGTCCTGCAAAGCGTTCCTCGAATAAAGGGTCTCCCTCAACTGGTACCCTCACGTCGTACCGGTTATACCTGGCTGATAGATTCAATGTAAGTGTCGCCTGAGCGTATCATTGTTGGAAACATATAAAATCAGATTTCCTGTTAATTTCCCTGAATCCAGGTGCTCTTGTTCATAGATGCACACCAGGCTTAACACCGGTGACCGGTTGCTTGCTGGAAAATACGCTTAAACTGGTTCATCGCAGATTTTGGTGGTGACCTCTTTAGAAGTTGGTATTCAATGTTTGATCCCTGCGGTGATATGCATAAGTGCACTATTAAAGAATGAGCTAGTTGGAACTTTCCACCAAAATTGACGAAGAACCACTGTAAGCGTATTCTCCACGCCAGTTGAGAATACAGACAAACAGGCTCGATCGGCCGATCCACGGCCGGAAAAGAGCTCTATTCGTAAGCAGCGAGAATTGCCTGGTATCAACAGGCTCAAGCGCTGCAATGCTTACCCATTTCTTACCGTTGATCCCCTGATGATCAAATCGCCTTTGATCGTTTTTATCTTCGGTTTGAAGCTTTCTCCCGTCAGAACCTGTTCAAAGAACAGTTCAACCGCCGTCTCCCCTATTTTCAGGGTTTTAGGGTTAAAGGTGGTCAGTCCCGGTTCAATAACTTCACCCATGGGGTCGTTTCCAAAGCCGGCAACACAGATTTCGCCGGGGATCTTTATCTTCTTTTGTTTCAGGTACATCATGATGTAGATGGCACACCGGTCGGAAATAGAAAATATGGCATCCGGTCTTTCTTCCAGTGCCAGCCAGTTCTCCACGGCTTTTATGGTAGACTGAAAGGTAAAGTCGGTATATGCAACCAGTTCTTCCGAAAAGTCCATGTTGTATTTTTTCAGGCTGTTATGATACCCTTCTATTTTCTTTTCGGTAAATAAAATATTTTTAGGACCCGCCATGATCGCGATCCTTTTGCAGCCTTGTTCAATCAGGTGCGTGGTGATTTCTTCCGATCCTTTCAGGTCTTCAGCCATTACTTTGGAAGTATCGGTATCCATACTCACACGGTAAAATTGTACGATGGGAATGCCTTTGTTCATTTGCAGTTTCAGATGGTCAAACGCATTCGTCTGTATGGAATGGCAGATCAGTAATCCATCTATCCAGTTCCTCATCAGGGTCTGCGTATTCTCTTCTTCCGTTTTCTGCGATTCGTTCGACTGGCAGATCATCACTTTATAGCCGTATTTGGAAGCGATATTCTGGATGCCGGTCAGCATGATCGAAAAAAAAGAACTTTCGAGGTTGGGGATGACCACGCCGATGGTATTGGTTTGCCTTTTTGCAAAACTCTGCGCGAATAAATTGGGCTGGTAATCCATTTTCTCCGCCAGGGCCTTGATGGCTTCCCGGGTTTGTACACTGATATCTGCATGGTCATGCAATGCCCGGGAAACCGTTGAGTTGGATACGCCGATCGCGTTGGCGATATCAACGATGGTGGTTACGTGCTTTTTCTTCTTCTCATTGCCCTTCCGGCTTTCATGATGCAGGGTAAAATGGTAATCGCATTCTTTGCAGAGAAAGCGCTGCTTGCCTCTTATAAACCCTGCCCGCAATACAGTTTCCGCTTTGTTACACTTGTTGCATTTTACCCGTGGCATATAAAAACTATTATGGATTCATAAAACTATCGCAAACGTTTGTGCAGACGTTTGCGATATAAAAACTCAAATTTAGCCCGTTGGCGCACAAAACAAAAACGATTTTAACCCCTACTTTCATGTTGTAATAGGGCCTGCCGGATATAAAAACCTGTTCTGCTTTATATCTGCCACCTATCTGTTCTCTTCGATTGTTTAAAACATAATGATCGCTATATGAAACTAAAACGGTTTGTCGTTTATCTTTTCATGGGCTTCCTGGCACTGTTCCCCGTGCTGATTGTGCAAGCCCAATCCTCCACAATAAAAGGCAAGGTGATCTCTGAGTCGGGAGCTCCCGTTGAAGGGGCGAGTATTGTGATCAAAACCACCGGCAAGGGAACCGCCACGGACAACGGAGGAAATTTTTCCATCAATGCTGCTTCCAAAGATGTGCTTGTTGTAACCGCCACCGGTTATGCTTCACAGGAAATTGAAGCGGCAGGGCAAACAAATCTTGCGGTAACCTTGAAAACCCTGAACAAGGAATTGGGCGAGGTCGTTGTTGTGGGATATGGTACACAGCGGAAAAGGGAAACGACCGGTTCCATTGCTTCCGTGAAAGCTTCCGAGCTCACACAAACTCCCATCGTGAACGTAGCCCAGGGATTGCAGTCGAGGGTGCCGGGCGTACAGATCAACCAGAATTCGGGGGCGCCGGGCGGCAATGTGAGTGTGAGGATACGGGGTACGAATTCAATTTCCGGGACATCGGAACCGCTTTATGTGGTGGATGGAATCCAGATCTCGAACAGCGGGGGTATTACGGACGTAAGCCCGTTGTCTACTATCAATCCCAACGACATAGAATCCGTTGAAGTGCTGAAAGATGCCTCCGCCTCCGCTATTTACGGTGCAAGAGCTGCCAACGGCGTGGTACTGATCACGACAAAAAGAGGACGGAACGGCGCGACCCGTGTTACGTTCGATAGTTATTACGGCACCCAGAAAGTAACGAAGATGCTGCCGACCCTGAACGCTACGGAGTTCGCACAGTTGGAAAATGAGGTTTTTCGTACGGCTATCTACGCCGATCCAAAGTCATTGGGCGAAGGCGTGAACTGGCAAAAACTGATCTTTCGCGACGCCCCCCTTCAAAATCACCAGCTTTCGGTCAGCGGCGGTTCTGAAAAAACGCAATTAGCCCTCTCCGCCAATTTCTTCGACCAGGATGGTATCATCATCAAGTCAAACTTCAAGCGCTATTCTTTCAGGATGAACCTCGACCATAAGATCAGCAATCACATAAAGATAGGCACCAGCATACTGGGCAGCCATTCCATAAACTCCGGAATACTTACCGGCTCTACCAGCCAGGGCGACGGTCCTGCCGTTACGGGGAGTATCCTGGGCGCCGCCATCGGCGCCCCGCCAACCATGAAGCCTTACAAGGCCGACGGAAGCATCTATCCGTTCGGAGAACAGTTCAGCGGCCAGTACCGGGAAGTTACCAACCCGCTGGGCCTGGCAGAGATCATGAACCGGACGGCTATAACCCGTACCCTGGCAAACGTATATGCCGAAGCAACGATCTTGAAAGGATTGACCTACCGGGCATCGTTCAACGCAGACATTCAATACAGCCTGAACGATTACTATTCTCCCCGCTCCATCATCAGTGCCGGCGATCTGAATGACAACTCCGGTTCCGGTTCAAAAAGCAATTCCAATTCTATTTCACTGCTGCACGAAAGTATCCTTACCTATGCGACCAGGTTCGCATCGGATCACAGCCTGAAAGTAACAGGCGTTTTTGCCACCCAGTCGGAGCAGTACCGCTATAACAACGTTTCAGCATCCGGCTTTCCGAACGATGCTACGAAAAACGAATCATTGCAACTGGCCATCAACCGCACGGTAAGCTCCACCCGTAATAAACAAGCCCTCGAATCTTACCTGGGCAGGATCAACTACGGTTATAAAGACCGCTATTTCATAGATCTAACCGCCCGTGCGGACGGTTCCAGCAAGTTCGGGGCAAATAACAAGTGGGGGTTCTTCCCGGCTGTGTCGGCAGCCTGGAGGATCATCGATGAATCTTTTCTGCGCGACGTAAGATGGCTGTCGGATCTGAAACTGAGGGCCAGTTGGGGCATCACCGGCAACGCCGGCGGTATTTCGCCTTATCAGTCTTTGAGTACGGTGGCATCAACAGGGAGCGATTATTCCATCAACCACGTCTATAGTACCGGTATCAATCCTACGGGTATTGCCAACCCGGATCTGCGGTGGGAAAAATCGACACAAACCAATATCGGTCTCGACATCAGCCTGCTTCAAAACAGGCTCGGCATTGTAATGGATGTTTACCACAAAAGGACCGACGACTTGCTGTACATAAAAACCCTGCCGCTCAGCTCGGGTTATAGCAGCATAACCGGCAACTATGCCTCTCTGGAAAACAAAGGCATTGAATTATCGGCCAACGCAAGGATCATCGACGGCAGGAAATTCAAATGGAATGTAGGGGGCAACATCAGCTTAAACAGGAATAAATTGCTGGATCTTGACGGCGGCCTTACTCAGGAGCGCTTCGTAACAAACTACACCGTTCTGAAAGTGGGAGAGCCCCTGGGCCTTTTCAAAACATTTGTTTTCGATGGGATCAACCAAACGGGGCAGACGATCCTGCCGGGGTATGATGGCCGGCTTGGCGGACACAGGGTAAAGGACCTGAATGGCGATAACGTGATTACTTCCGACGACCAGAAAATAACCGGCAATCCGAATCCTGATTTCATCTTCGGATTTTCTACGAACGTATCTTATAAAAGATTCGATCTCGGGGCATTTCTTTCGGGCTCCCAGGGCAATGATATTTACAACTTAAGCCGCCTGGCTTTCGAAAATCCGCTGGGGCAGCGAAACCTGTTCGAGGGCGTGGTAAACAGGTGGACACCCACCAACCCAAACAACCAATATGCAAGCGCTTCCCAGGGCGGCCGTCTTCCACTGAGCAACTATTTCATAGAGGACGGTTCTTATATCCGTTGTAAGAATGTTACCCTGGGATACAGGCTGGCTCCCATAAAGGGCGTTCAGAACGTTCGCTTGTATGTCAGTGTAAACAATCTTTTCACCATCACGAAGTACAGCGGTTTCGACCCCGAAGTGAATACCTATGCTGGCTCTAACACGCAGATCGGCATCGACAACCTCGTGTATCCCCAGGCCCGTTCATTCCTCGGTGGTATCCAGGTGACTTTTTAGGAAATAAGTTCGCAATCACGCCAAAGTATTTATCATGAAAGCTTCCATCAAATATATTATACCCTTCTGCACTCTATCCCTTGTGCTTTTCTCGTGCAATAAACTGGATGAAACAGTCTATTCTTCCATCTATACCGAATCTTTCTACAAGACCGCTTCGGACGCCGAGAAAGGGCTCATCGCCGTATACGATCCGCTTGCAGACCTGGAAGCAGGCCCGGCTCTGACCATGGCCTCGGATTTCAGTGCGGATCAGTGTTATCCCAGGGCTGTGGTGGGCAGAAACACCCTTACCCTGTTTTCGTACGATGCGAATTATACCGTACAGAAAAGCAACGGACGAATCAACGAATCTCCGCAGCAGATATGGTCTTCCTGTTACGACGGGATCGAAAAAGCCAACTGGATCATAGAAAAGGTGCCTGGTGCTACGATGGATGCAACCCGGAAAGCCCAGATCATAGGAGAAGCCTATTTTTTACGCGCTTTTTACCAGTGGACCGTTACCCGGAATTTCGGGGATGTTCCTGTGAAAACTAGAGCCAGCACAAGCGAGGCGGAAGCTGTGGTCGGTAAAAGTCCGAAAGCCGACGTGTACAAGCAGATTTACAGCGATTTGGACCAGGCTTCTGCTGCAGGGCTGCTTTCATACCCGGCGGTCGATAAGGGCAGGCCTTCCAAAGAAGCCGTGAGCGCCCTCTATGCAAAAGTGGCGCTGTATAACGAAGACTGGACAAAAGCCTTGCAAAAAGCCCAGGAAGTGATAAATTCCGGCAAGTATTCTTTAATGCCCGACGTGCGGGATGTTTTCCGGTACGACAAAGAAGATGCTGCCCGTGCGGAAAACATCTGGGCTTTTGAATCCGAAGGACAAAGCCCTGGACGTTCCAGTCAGATCTCGAGTTTATTAGGACCGTCAGGAAGTACTGCCCCGGATTACGGAAAGACATCTTACGGCTCTATGTTCGCCTACCAGTCTTTTTTCAACTCTTTCAATCCTGATGATGTGAGGAGAAAACTGCTGGACACGAATTACGTGGATAAAACCGGGAAGATCATTCCGCAAAAAAGCATTACTCCGATCACTGCCGATGCCGTGCTGATCAAGAAATACCAGGATCCAAACGGCGGGGGCGGACTTTCACCCACAGTGAACATTCCCATTATTCGCCTGGCAGACGTGTACCTGATTGCGGCGGAAGCCGAATTCAAGATCAATGGCAGCACGCCCAGTGCATTGACCTATCTCAATACGGTTAGAAGAAGGGCATTTGGAAAACCGCTCAATGCAACATCGGTGTACGATCTCGGTACAGTAACGCTGGATGCCATTCTGCAGGAACGTTCATGGGAATTTTTTGCCGAAGGTGACCGTTGGTACGATCTTACCAGAACAAATAAATTCCTGACTGAAATTCCAAAGGCGGTCAACAGCGTTTTCCCTGTCCGGACCCCCTTGCCCAAACACAAATATTTCCCCATCCCGCAGGATGAAATCAATGCCAATCAAAAATTGGTACAGAATCCTGATTGGAAGTAAGGGGCAGATTCTTCCTTGCGTCGTATGCCTGTACCTGAAATTCAACCGGTAAAGCTGACTTGTTACACAAAAGGGACCCGATGATAAAATTGAAACATTATCTTATAGCCTGCTTTTTCCTGACTGTTTCCGCAGTTGGCTTTACCCAGTCGAAAGGGGACCTTTCTATGAGTAATGAAAATGTAAGGCTTGTCTGGCAGCAAACACCAGCGGGCTGGAAAGTAAAAGCCTTATCGGTTAGAAGGGGGCAGCAATGGGTAAGCGCAGAAAGGCCTTCGGGAGAAAACACCTTGTTGTTCGCTGCAGGGATGCCGGATAACAAGCCTGATAGCACCTTTAAAACCATCACCGGTATTACGTTTCCTGAAGCAAGCTACAAGTATCAGCAAACACAGTGGGCGGAAAGTACCAACCCTGTTTCGCTGAACACGGCAGGCAAGGCGTACAGTTTTTTTCCAACAGATGCCCGGCAGGTTTCCAAAAACTGGATTCGTTTCCAGCAGGAAACGGAAGTAGGTTCCATAACAACACAATGGAGTTTCGACCCCAGCTTTCCTACCGATATCCTGGTTACCCAGACGCTGGCTGCCAAGCGGGCGGGATCCTTTTCTTTGGCAAGTCCGACCCTGGCTTCGGTACCGGAAAAAAGCCTTGCATGGGCCACGGTGCCCGGGTATTTCCAGGGGAACAAGATTCAAAAGAACTTTGCGCTGGCTTATGCCTACGGGCACGGTATTCCGGACCTGCCGGTTATTTATCGCGAGCGTTGTGCCAGTACACTTTGCCCCATGGTGACTTCTGCTAACGGGATCACCTTTGCCGTTATCCCTGCGCCCGGTCTTGCAAGAGACCCGTGGGCAAACGATAAAAGCACACAGGTCGACTGGTTTATCGGACTGTCGCATAAGAACAGGAAATCCGAGCTAACGCCCACTGTGTACTATCCTGTTTTAGGAGAACCGAAATCGGCATTGAAGGCCGGTGATACTGTCAGTTATAGCTTCCGCTACAGTCTGGGTACCGATGGCTGGTTCAAAACGCTGAACCATGCGGTCTACGACGTCTATAAATTCAAGGAAGGTTTGCAGATGCGCCGGAGCAGGCAATCCCTTACATCGAGGATCGAGCAGATGCACCATTACCTGACCGATCCTGCTACCTCCATGTGGAATGTAGAAGAGTATAAGGGTTTGAAGATCGGAGCGCAATCTTACCTCGGCGGAGTAGTGGGATCCAACAAAGACGCGATGAAAAACTCCGATTACGGCGCCATGTGGATGCTGGCTGCAGAAACACAGGACCCGCTCCTGACAAGCGACCGGTTGCCCTATGCGCAGAATTTCAAACTGGCGCAACAGCAAACGGAGGAAGGCTTTTTTAAAGGTGCTGCAGTAGGGCAGTACTACCTGGCAAAGTCGAAGAAGTTTGTGGAAGAATGGGGAGAGGTGGTAGAGCCGATCGGGTTGACCTATTACACGATGCTCGACATCGGGAACATCCTTTTGTTTGAACCCGGTAACAAAGAACTGAAGGAACGGCTGCGGCTGGGCGCTGAAGCTTTGTTAAAGTGGCAAAAGCAGGACGGCCGGTGGGCGGTGGCATACGACAGGCCTACGGAACAGGAAGTGTTTAAAGACATACAAGACCTCCGGCCCACCTTTTACGGATTACTGGTTGCTTACCGCATCCTGAAAGATGAAAGATACCTTGCTGCGGCAAAAAAAGGCGCAGACTGGCTCGTTGAAAATGCAGTGAAAACAGGCAGCTTTTTAGGCGTCTGCGGCGATGCCCGATATGCACCTGACTTTGCCACCGGCCAAACCGCCCAGGCATTGCTGGATCTCTACGACATCACGCACAAAGAACAATATAAACAGGCAGCCATAGCTGCGGCCAGGTTTTATACTACTTCCATTTATACCCATCCCATCCCGGGCCACCAGATCAAAACCGTGAACGGCATACAAAGAGAAGACTGGGAAATCTCGCAGGCAGGCCTGAGCTTCGAACACGGGGGCATTTTCGGTTCTGCAAACCGGGCCGGGCCGATTCAACTGGCCAGTCATGCAGGTTTGTTCATCCGCATGTTCGGGCTCACAAAAGACACCCTCTTCGCAGACATGGCACGGGCCGCTGCCATCGGCCGGGATGCTTTTGTAGATCAAAAAACCAGCGTAGCCTCTTACTACTGGAATGCCATGAATAAAGGGGCGGGCCCCTATCCGCACCATGCGTGGTGGCAGATCGGATGGATCACCGATTACCTGATGGCAGAGGCAGAAATGCGTTCGGAAGGAAAGATAACCTTCCCGAGAGGGTTTGTTACGCCCAAGGTAGGACCGCATCAAACGTACGGGTTTCAGCCGGGAAGCATTTTCGGAGAATCGGCACAGCTAAAAACAACGGAAGGGGTGGTGAGCTGCGACCAGCCGCAAATCGATTATATCGTGGCTGCTTCCACAAAGGATAACAGAACCTTTATTGTTTTTCTGAATGATCAACCCTCTCCCGTCAGCGCAAACCTGATATGGGGCGACAAAACCAGGGCTTACAAAAAAGCCACACTGAAAGATCAGAAAGGAAATTCTGCTTCAACAGCAAGTCTGTCGGACCTGACTTCTTTAACCTTGGCTCCCTATGGCTTGAAAGTGATGGTTTTAGAATAGATGCGGACAGGGCTTTTAAGAACAACATTCATACAGCAGCTTTTCATGAAATTCATATTTACCTTCATTTTTACGCTCTCCTGCTTTCTTTCTTTTTGCCAGAAGGACTCCCTTTCATTGAATGGAGAATGGGCGTTTCAAACCGATCCTACCGATAAAGGAGAAGCCTTGCAATGGTATGGTAAAGATCTGCCGGTGACGGCATGGGATAGCATGACGGTGCCGGGTAATTGGGATCTCAGGAATGAATATGCGCATTATGTAGGGAAGGCCTGGTACAGAAAGGATTTTAAAATTGGAGAGGATTGGAAGAATAAGGAAGTGCGCCTCCTGTTTCAGGGCGTTAACTGGGACAGTAAAGTATGGGTAAATGGAAAATTGGCTGGCAGCAACAACATCGGGTATTTACCTTTCGAGATCGATGTTTCTTCTTTGCTGAATTATATGGGGAACAACCTGGTTGTGGTGGAGGCCGACAATACCTTTCGTGTTGGAGCGCTCTGGCAGTGGGGAGGGATCCGGCGGCCGGTTCAGCTGATAGCTTCATCCAAAACATATGTAGCGGAGCAGTTTATTACACCTTCCGTAAACCTGAGCAATCATACAGCCGTGGTTGCAGTAAGAGTGGTCTGCAAAAACGGCGGGGCTGCAACAGAAGGGGTGAAAGGAGAAGTGGTATTGTCATCTGTGGAAGGCTTTAAAAAAGTGCTCTCTTTTACTGAAACCATACCATCCAATGCTACCAAAGAGATCGTGGTTCAGACAAGCCTCGATGCAAAGGAAGTCCATCTCTGGAACTGTGATGATCCTTTTCTGTATAGATCCACTGTGTCGATAAACAACGATGCACAGGCATTGACAGACCGGTTCGGGCTGCGAAAAATTGAACTCGGCAACAAGAACTTTACTTTCAAGCTGAATGGTGAACCCATCAGGCCCATGGGTTTCAACCTGGTGCCCGACGACCGGACCACCGGAAGTACTTTGCCCTTGTGGCGGGTAAAGCAGGACGTTGACCTGATGAAATCGCTGGGGGCAAACATGGCTCGTCTTACCCACCTGCCGCTTCACAAGGAAATGTTCGATTACCTGGATGAAAAAGGGATCCTCGTTTTCCCGGAGATTCCCCTCTGGGGGCTGGATCAGCTGGTGGATAAAAACAGCCCGATACCGAAACAATGGCTGCAAAGACTGATCGGCGCCCATTACAATCATCCTTGCATTGCAGGCTGGAGCGTGGGAAATGAAATCGGCTATTCGCCGGGAGTGATGGAATATGTTGAAGATGCCATCCGTTTTGTAAGGAAGACGGACACTTCCAGATTGGGAGTCATGATCAGTCATACTGCGCAACACCCTTCGGATCCGATCCAGTTTTCCGACCTGGGATTTATCAACGGGTATGGCGCCGGCATCGGTGCAAGGGCGGATAAGATTCACGGTCTTCATCCTGAAAAAGTGTTGTTCTACTCGGAGTATGGTTATGGGCAGCTGACCGAGGATCTGGACGGAAACGTAGATGCACGGGCAATGGTAGATTCCTTAAGGTATAAGCCTTACTTGATAGGCGGTTCTTTATGGACCTTCAATGATTACCGCAGCAGTTTTTCGGGTACAAAGGAAGCATCGGAAAACCGGCCCTGGGGTATTGTCGATGTATTCCGGCAAAAAAAAGAAGCCTGGTATTCTTTTCGAAAAGAGTATGCACCGATACGGGAAGTAAAGATGGCCCTTTCAGAGAGTGGGGGCACTGCAGCCAGCCTCACCATTGTCCCCAGGAAACTGTTGGACCTGCCTGCTTATCCTTTACGGGATTACAGGCTGGTCTGGGAAGGGTATGATGATGCGAACAAAATAAAACAGGGAGGCCTTATACAACTTCCGGAGATAAGTCCCGGGGCTGCAAATATAAGCCGCACCATCCAGTGGGATAAGAACGTGCAGTTGTCGTATGTAAAGATCGAACTGGTATCACCCCTCAATTATTCCGTGTACGATACTACGGTTTACTTCAAAACGCCGGAAGCCACTTCCATAAGATACACGTATGGTGGCAGGGCAGTGCCAAATGACACGGCCGGTGCCGGCGGTACGATAAGAGTTGTTTTTAAAAGAGACCGGCCGGATGTTCACTATAAGGTAAAATATGGGATAGATAGCTTGTCGCAGGAGACTTCCGCTACGCTCAATTCTTTTTTCGAGATACCGAAACTGGCGTTCGGAAAAACTTACCAGGTAGCCGTCGTTGGCACCAATGCAAAAGGCGAGGGCGTTTTGTCGGAAATAAAGCGGGTAAAGGTTGAAACGGGACTTGCCCCGCCAATGGTCTATTACACGGAAGCCGCCGATCAGGGATTTTTTGTCGGGTACGCAACAGCCAGCAACGATTATATATTCAAAGTGCAATACACTACAAAAAGCGGCGACTATTCGAACGCGGTAACTGTTCAGTCTGTAACAAAAGGTGTTTTGTTTGTTCCGGGTTTGAAAAATGGCCAGACCTATTATTTCAGGATGAGCAGGATAAAAGATAATAACTACCGCACGGACTGGTCGGAAGAATATGCGGTGACGCCTGACGGACAGCAGCCTCCTCAGAAGCCTTTTGTAAACGGGATCATCCGGAATAAGGAGGAAGCAGTGGTGGTTTTTGAGCCCGTGAAAAAGGCGACCGGATATGTTGTTCAATACAGGGCCAAAGGTGCCGGAGATTGGAAGACAATTCAACTGAACGCTGCTGAAATACATCATGCCAGGATCAGAGGGCTTACTGCAAATGCATCTTATGAGTTCAGGATGGCTACCGAAAATGCCTATGGCTCTTCAGGATTTACCGGGCCCGTTTCCCAATAAGGAGTTATGATGCAAAAAATATTGTTAGCGATCCTGTTGTTTTTCAGTGCCCGTGTTTACGCGCAGCAAACAGTACTGTTCGTTGTTGCCGGACAAAGCAACGCGGTGGGAATGGGCGACAGCAGTTCATCGGTGAGGCCGGTTCCTCAAACGGCTTTCGAGTACAGGTACAGAGGAGATAGCCTGGTGGAATTAAACGATCCCGCGGGTGCGAACGAACTCTTTTTTCAACCGGCGAATACGGGAAGTGCCTGGCCTGCTTTTGCAAGGGAGTATCATGCCTCAACCGGTAAAAAAGTAGTAGTAGTGCCGGCTGCAAGGGGCGGAAGCTCCTGCCATTACAAAGCAGAACTGAAAGGCGACGGAACCTGGGACACCACCGGGCAGATGCAATTGTTCGACAGTTCGATCGTGAAAATAAAAGCCGCGGTAAAGAAAACAGGGGCCCCGGTAAGCGGGATCATCTGGATACAGGGGGAACGCGATGCAAATGCGATCAATGCAGCTCAACTGACGCCGGCCGAATACAAGGAAGCTTTCGTCCGTCTGATCGATCGCTTCAGAGCTGCCCTGGGCAAAGAGACAAAGATCTACATCGTTGAAACAGGGAATTATGTCGATCATCCGCAGCAGGGATTCGATGCGGTGCGCCAGGTTCAAAACGGATTGTCGCAGGAATTTCCAAACGTATATGTTGTTTACGAAGATGCAAAAAGGTTTGCTTCGAAAGGGTTTATGAAGGATCAGATTCACTACAAGCAGGCTGCTTACAACGACATAGGTGTCCGGGTTGCGAGATGGATAGCAGCACACAATAAAAAATAGGAATCGTCATTCGTTTACATTAATACGGAATCACAAAGCTTATAAAAAAGGATATGATCAAGTCAGATATAACAGGCCGGAGGTCGCTTCCCCTGACAACGGTAAAGAGTGATCTGGTAGTTGTCGGCGGAGGGATGTCAGGCGTCTGTTGCGCCATCACCGCGGCCCGTGCAGGAATAAAAGTGGCGCTGGTACAAGACCGGTCAGTGCTCGGCGGCAACGCTTCGAGCGAAGTGAGGCTGTGGATCCTGGGAGCGACTTCCCATATGGGCAACAACAACCGCTGGGCGAGGGAAGGAGGGGTCATCGATGAGATACTGGTTGAAAATACGTACCGGAACCCCGAAGGCAATCCGGTAATCCTGGATACTGTGCTCTTAGACAAAGTAGTGAAGGAACCCAATATCACGTTGTTCCTGAATACGGTTGTTTATGCGGTGGAGAAAAAGGAGGATGATACCATCCGGTCGCTGAAAGCTGTTTGCAGCCAAAGCCAGAATGAATATGAATTGGACGCACCTGTTTTTTGCGATGCTTCCGGCGATGGGATCGTAGGCTTTTTGGCCGGTGCGGCATTCAGGATGGGGGCAGAAAGCAGGGAAGAATTCGGGGAGAGATTCGCTCCTTCCAAAGAATATGGAGAATTGCTTGGCCACTCGCTTTACTTCTATTCGAAAGATACAGGCAAGCCGGTTAAATTTATTCCGCCTTCATTTGCTTTGGATGATATTACAAAGATCCCCCGGTATCGCAGTTTCAATGCACAGGATTATGGATGCCGCCTCTGGTGGCTCGAATACGGAGGGAGGCTCGATACGGTCCATCAAACCGAAGAGATCAAATGGGAGCTTTGGAAAGTGGTGTACGGCGTGTGGAACCACATTAAAAATTCGGGACAGTTTCCGGAAGCTGAAACACTTACGCTGGAATGGGTTGGAATGATCCCGGGCAAAAGAGAAAGTCGCAGGTTTGAGGGCGACTACATGCTAAAGCAACAGGATATTGTAGATCAGACCCATTTCGAAGATGCAGTGGCTTTCGGCGGCTGGAGCATAGATCTTCATCCCGCAGACGGTGTGTTCAGCGAGAAACCGGGCTGTAACCAGTGGCATAGTAAAGGCATTTATCATATCCCGTTCAGAAGCTTGTATTCCAGGAATATCAGCAACCTGTTCCTGGCCGGGCGTATCATAAGCGCCAGCCACGTGGCATTCGGTTCTACCCGAGTTATGGGAACAAGTGCTTATACAGGCCAGGCAGTTGCAGAAGCCGCCGTGATCTGCGCACAAAAAGGGATAAAGCCGAAAGAATTGCTTTCCCTGGGGCTGATCAAAGAATTACAGGCAAAATTGCTGGTAAAGGGACATTATATTCCGGGAATAGCTGTTGCAGACAAAGCGGACCTGGTGCAAAATGCGCTTGTTACAGCCAGTAGTACGCTATCGCTCCGGGAATTGCCTGAGAACGGTGAGTTGCAGTTTCTGGAGGAAGCGGTCATGCAGATGATTCCCGTGAAAGCGGGGCCTGTTCCCGGCATTAGCCTGCATGCTTATGCAGAGGAACCCACCCTCCTTGAAATAGAACTTCGTGCCAGTAACAAGGCCGGCAATTATACCCCTGAAAACATCCTGGCAGCCAGATCGTTCGCTTTACAGAAGGGCCGCAATTGCCTGCAGTTTTCCTTTGATCAAACCGTTCACGAAGATCGCTACGTCTACTTATGTTTGAAGAGGAACACGTTGGTGAAAGTGCCTCGTTCAAGAAGCAGGGTTACAGGAATCCTGTCGTTGTTCAACAGTCTCAACGTGGCCGTGTCGAACTTTGGAAAGCAGGAACCGACGGAAGACATCGGCGTCGATGCCTTTGAATTCTGGTGTCCGAAACGGCGGCCGGCAGGAGAAAATATCGCAATAAAGTTTTCTGCCTCTTTGGAGGTCTTTGAGGTTGAAAACATAAGAAACGGGATAGCGAGGCCAACCAACCTGCCAAATGCCTGGGTGGCAGATGTCAACGATAAAAACCCTTTTATTAAAATAGGCTGGCAGCAGGAGCAGGCCATCAAACGGCTGGAGCTAAGCTTCGATACAGACTTTGACCATCCTATGGAATCTGTGCTGATGAGCCATCCGGAGCATGTGATGCCATTTTGCATCCGGAACTACGAAGTGGCAGATGACACCGGAAGGATCGTATACCGCAAACAGGGGAACTATCAAACCCGCAATTCGATCGTTTTCAGCGAACCTGTGTTCTCTAAAAGCTTAACGCTGAAACTGGAGGCGCCGGGAGAAAATATTTCTGCCGCTTTGTTCGAGGTGAAAGCGTATGCAGATTAGCGGGATTTTCAGCAATCGATGTTAAAGCAGGGGGCTGCGCCGTTAACGGAACAAAGGGCATGACGTCAACAGATCACAAGCGTGTTCCATAAACATACAAAGAATGGTTACAGCAGATTATATTATTCTGATCATTTACGGCATCGGTATTTTGTATATAGGCAGCATTCTTTCAAAGAAGAACAAGACCTCTGCCGACATGTTTGCGGTCAAGAAACAGTCGCCCTGGTGGCTTTCCGGCGTCTCCGCTTTTATGAGCGCATTCTCTGCCGGTACTTTTGTGGTTTGGGGTGGCATCGCCTACAAACAGGGCCTGGTGGCTGTGAGCATTTGCATGTGTGCCGGTATAAGCTCTTTGATCGTGGGCTTTTTGTTTGCAAAGAAATGGGCTTCACTCGGAATCACTACCGTTGGCGAATATGTAAACATCCGTTTTGGCAATGCTGCCGTTCAGTTCTATACATGGGTAGGGATGATCTTTAAAATCATTGCCATGGGTGTGGCACTGTATTCCTTTGCGACCCTTGTTTCATCTCTTATTCCGCTTTCGCATAACAATCTGTTTGCAGACCCTGTTACAGGCAAGTTGTCTAAATCCGTTGCCATCATTGTCTCCGGGCTGTTAATGCTTGTGTATGCGGTAAGCGGAGGATTGTGGGCGGTACTTATCATAGACGCAATTCAGTTTGTTGTATTAACAGCAACCGTGCTGTTCGTAGTGCCCCTGTGCTTTGCCAGGGTAGGAGGAATAAGCCACTTTATCGCATCTGTGCCTGAAGACTTTTTATCTCCTGCAAGCGGGAATTTCACTTTTCTGTTCCTATTAGGCTGGATCGCGGTTCATACATTCAAACTCGGAGGGGAGTGGGTATTTGTGCAAAGGTTCCTGGCGGTAAGCAGTCCGAAAAATGCGCAAAAATCTTCTTTCCTGTTTGGTGTGCTTCATTTAATCAGTCCGGTCATTTGGATGCTTCCACCTATGATTTACAGGGTTATGAACCCAAATGCAATACCCGAACAAGCGTATGTGCTTGCCTGTGCGGAAGTATTGCCCGCCGGCATGATGGGATTGCTGCTAGCCGCCATGTTTTCCTCCGCAGCGAGCTATATAGACGGAGAAGTGAATGTATATGCCGGGGCTGTTACAGACGATTTTTATAAACCCATGATAAACCCCAAAGCATCAGAAAAGCAGTTGGTGTTCGTGGGCCGGATCAGCTCGTTCCTGATCGGATCGGTCATCATCGGCATTGCCTTGTCCATCCCGTATTTCGGCGGTGCAGAAAAGGTGATCATAACCATAACAGGATTGCTTGCCGTGGCCATGGTGCTTCCTGTTTTATGGGGACTTTATTTCGGAGGGATCACAAAAAGGGCCGTTTGGTTCTCTTCTTTTGCCAGCTTCGTCGCTGCAGCCATCGTAAAACTCGCCGTTCCTAAAACCTCGGACAATCCCTTTATCAGTTATTTCAATGCCCATGTGCAGGTCTTTGAAGTGGCTATCGGTATTTTTGTTCCGCTGATAATACTGACTGTATTGGAACTCAAAGCGCGAAGGGTGGCGGAAGGGTTTACAAAAGTTCATGGAATAGTCAGGTCCGGAGCCAACATCCCGACAGATAAATCCATTGCTTACTTTCCCGCAAGGATCCTGGGGTTCAGCATCACTGCCCTGGCGTTCCTGATGTTTTCATTGTCATTTACGTCTGCGGAAAGATTCTCTTTGATATTTGTTTTCGCCCTTGTTTTGCTGATCATCGGGTTTGTCATTTTATGGCTTGTCAGAAAACCTGTGGTTAAGGAGGTGTTGGTTAGACAAGAAAAGCGTTTACCCGTAGAAAGCAGAGATTGAACTTTTTGACCCTCGGTTTAAAGCAGGGGCCACGAATTACCTGCCCCTCATTCCGCCATCCGGCACATCACGTTTCCCGATTGGTTTCATGCACTTTGATGACAGAAAGCCAAACAACAAAACTACTTTCCATAAATTCATTGCATGAAACCCGCTTCTCTGCCCTCCGGCTCTTTCTCCATCGCCATGCGGAAGTGCCTCCTGCATATCGTCCTGGTAATGGTCTGCAGCTCCCACACCCACGCCACCCCTGTCCTCCGCTACACACGCTACGAACACACCTTCACCAGCGCAAAAGATTACACCAACCCCCTATACGATGTAAAAAGCTTCCGCATCCAATTCCGTTCCCCTACCGGCCGGCTAAAAACCGTCAATGGTTTCTGGGACGGCGGCCGGCTGTGGCGCGTCAGGTTCGCACCGGAGGAGACCGGCACCTGGACGCTGCTCTCCGCCTGCTCCGACTCGCTCAACGGGGGGCTTCATGCCATTGCCGACGAGCACCCCGGACTGGTAGCGCTGCACCCGGGTGGTGGCTTTTGGATCGGGGAGGCCTATGCGCAAGAATCGTGGCTCGACATCATCGGCTACCAGTCGGGACATAATACCCAGCCTTCCACGCTTCAATTTATCAACAAGGGGCCGGTGGCCTCCCGGTGAGACAAGCTGCCGCCCCGGCCGCTGATCAATATGGAGCCGCTGTATGAAGAGATCACGCCGTCGGTAACGGCGCAGGATGTACGCAACGCCTGTTACTGGAGCCTGTTCACAGCACCTGTTGCCGGTATCACCTACGGCGCCAACGGCATCTGGCCCTGGCTCCGCGAAGGAGAAACGATCCAGAACCATGCAGGCCGCGGCGAACACGTCAGCCGGTGGAATAGGAGCCTCAGCCTGTCGGGCAGCGTGCAGTTTGGATACCTGACGAACTTCATGCGCACCCTGCGTTGGTGGGATCTCCGCCCGGCTCCTTCCCTGCTGGCCAGTCAGCCCGGCGACCAGGATCCCCATCACTATGTTTCTGCCGCACAAACCACCGATGGCAGAACCATCGTCCTCTACCTTCCCTTTCCCGATCCCGTGCAGCTGTACAACCCGAATGGCCTCTCCTAAACCCTGTTTCGGGCCCATTCTGCCAGGCCGTAAACATGCGTTTTGTTGGATAGCAGCTCCATGGGAATAAACCCGGTGAATTCTTTGAAATCCCGGATCAGGTGGGCCTGGTCGGCATAGCCAAGGTTGTACGACAAGCCGGCCTAGCCACCGGCCTGATGCAGGCTTTGCATATCGCGGTACACATTGCGGAAACGGATCAGGCGTTGATAGGCTTTTGGACTCAACCCCATTTCCTTCTGGAAGGTGCGCTGCAGCTGACGCGGACTTACATACACGGATTTGCATATCGTGTCGACAGGCATGCTGCCTTTGGAGGTCCGGATCAGGTTCACCGCCTCTATCAGGTAGCTGCGTTCCTGTTTATGTTTGTTCAGTTGTGCCTGCAAAAAGGCGTCCGTGCGGGAAACGAGGGTAGCTACATCGGGGGCTTCCGCCAGCTGTTCCACGAACCTGTTCGCGTTGTTGCCGATGATGTTTTCAAAATCGGTGTACAACACGGAAGACGGCGCTGTAAAAAGCATGTGCAGGGTTTCCGGCTTCAGCCGTATGCCGAACTTGCGCGTGGTGCCCACTGCCCACCATACCACCTTATCGTTGTACACACCGCACATCAACATATCCGGCAGCGTATAGTCCTTTGTGGATGTTATTAAACACGTTGTGCCTTGTTGCATGATTCATACCGGCGGTAATTTTCAAACAAAGCTGGGAGGCTGTTTTGCAGTTGTATTGAAGAAATGCGACAAAAACGGCTGAAATCAGGCTTGGAGCCGGGCCCTTACGGGCAGTTCCCCGGTACTTTGCCGCACGGCGGGTACGTTATCATGAAAAGGATCGGCCGCCTGCAGGAACTGCTTCCTGTGCACCTGTACCAGGATCGTTATCCACACAACCAGCGGGGGAAGCGCTTTGAGCGAATAGCGGTGCACAACATGTTCGCGGAACCAGTGTGTGATCAGATCGGAGTGCGAGAACGTGGTGAGCACAAAAGCAGCCAAAAAGAACAGATTTGCCTGGCGGCTTTTGGGCTGTACCAGGTACCAGATGCACATGCCGGGCACCACAACGATATAGGTGGAAGACTCCGCCCCGCTGCTGAAGATGATGGTGCAAATCAGAACAGAACAGAGCAGATACAGCCTGTAGCGCAGGTCGGAGAGGTATTTATACTGCAGAAACTGGCTGGCAAACAGCAGGAAGGCAGGCCCTGCCACCCAGATGTCGCGCAGTCCGTAATAACTGAAGATGCGCCTGATCATGCCCATCACAGACACATCCTGGTAAAAGTTATGCGGGTCGAACACCACGTTCCTGGCTGCTTTGATGCGCAGGCCGGCATACCAGTCGTGGTAAGACCGGATCAGAAAAGAAAGATCGGTGATCAGCAGGGGAGCAAGGAAGAACACGCCGCTCCATGCCAGCGCCCAGCCGATAAACCGGAGGGGTCTTTTGCTGAAGAAAAAGAATACCAGGGCAGTGAGCCCGTAAATTTTTATGAAGCCGGCGGCCATGATGAAGAAAAGCGCACGTCCTTCTTTCTGCTCGTTCACAAAGGCAAATCCAAGGATCATGCAGGCGCAGGTAAGTGCGTTGGTTTGCAGCCAGGCACTGGTGTACATCAGCTCATGCGCACACAGCAGCAGCAAAACGGTTTTGTTGTTATACGAAAGGGGAAGTTTGGTAAAAGCATACCACAGCAGGGCGGCGCTGGCAAGTATCCAGCAGGTAGCGCCCAGCCAGTCGGGCATGTGTGCGAAAGGAGCAATCACCAGGCTGAACAGGGGGCCGTACAGATTTACATCTCCATACTCCTTCGGATAAGGGAGGTACAGGTTTGCCCGTTCCACGGCGTGAAAATAAACCCATTTGTAGATGATGTAGGTGTTGATGCGGTTCTTGAAGACAGCCTGCAGAACAGCAAATAGGGAAAGACCAAACCAGAGCCCGCCTGTCAGCCTCCGGTCATGCAGTAGCTTGCTGAAAAGGGAAGGGTAATTTGCAGAAGAAGAACCAATTTTGCCGGTATACATAAATCAGGTAAATAGTCATCCGGCCTTAGTGAGCCGGATGCCGCGGACCCACAAAGGCAGTTGCTTTACGGTAGAACATGGAACCAGCATATACCCCTACCGGATGATCTGTATTTTATTTTTTCGATCAGGATCTGTTATCCTGTTCGAGCAGGTGGTTCAGGTTTTGTCCGAGCAGGTTATCCCATCCCCGTTCAAACCGCTCTCTTTTGAAATGCGGATGATCCGGAAAGCTTTCCAGATCTGTTTGCGTTACCCGCAATCTTGTTCTGTTTCCGTCCGCAGACAGGCTAAATATCACTTCTGAACTTCCCGGGTAGCCTTTATACGCCCAGCTGTGTGCTAAAGTTCTGCCAGCTTCCACTTTCGTTACCACCCATTCTTTCCGGTACCCGGCGTCGGTATCGCTGAATTGAAACTTATATCCAACTACAGGTTCGAAATTTTGAAGCTGGAAAAAATACCACGCCCTCATTTTGCCGGTCTCCGTTAAAGCTGCCCAAACATGGCTAACCGGCGCATTGTAGTCAAACTCTTTTATCAGTGGAGTACTCATCGTTTTTATGCTTTCAGGGGTTCACGCAAAATTGTACCGCTGGGATTGTAACCAAACTGCTTTTTAAAGGCGAAAGAAAAATACGGCAGGTTTTCAAAGCCGGCATCCAATGGCTGCCCGTCGAGCGGCAGCTTGCTCATGCGCCCGAGCTGGTTACGCGGAAGCAGCACCGCATCGCCCGCAAAATAGTGGTAACTGCGTTCCGCGGTCACGATCCTCATCTCTCCCGACACAACCCGCACCAGGGCAGGATGCGGCAGGATGAGCTCCCGGCTGTAGTGGACTTCCTTCTTACAGGCTATAAAGACTTCGGCTACCTCCATACACCAAAGTTACAGTTATTGATCAAGCAGATGCAACCGGATCAGGCTCTCTGCCGTTGCCAGCACCGCTTCCTCCCTCGAACGGGGCGACCAGTTCAGCATGCGGATTGCCTTGGCGCTGGCCACATTCATCACCTTGCCGAGAAAGGGGATCATCGATCTTGCCACCGGATCTTTAAGCGCTGCAATACGCAGCAGGGTATTCGGCAGTTCTTTCACGGGCACCCTGGCGGCGGCTTCTCCCAGGTTGTCTTTCAGGATCTTTGCCACCCCGACCAGCCAGACAACCTTTCACGCGACGGGTTCAATGTCCTGATTTTCTGACAAACCGGAGAGATCACCAGCAACAACAAAGACATCTTCTTCTCCAACATTCTCCCCGACAAGGAGGTCGGCAGCCTGACAGAGACACCGTGGGCTTTGCCAGGGGAGCCTGATGGAAACGCGTATGGCAACAAAGCCTCTGACCCCTCTAATTCGTTGCCCAGATCTCTCTGCGTCCGTTGGACAGGATCAGGGGTGTAGGATGCAGTCGGTGAACCAAAACGGGTTCTGCCTGAAATTCACCTGTAAACTCAGTCCTGCTTGAAGCATCGGGATGTCCATAGGCATGATCGGCATATAACACAGGGGCACTTGTGTCATTGAATGCTGCAGACACTTTCTGCAGCATTACAAGGTCATTGCAGACAACAAGACAACCACTGCTATCCACGTTGTTTTCTGCTTCACCTTGCCGCGGTTTTGCGAGCGCGCAATGATCCGCATCGTGTGCTGTTTTCCTTCGGTCGAACAGAAGCCGGCGCGAAGGCTCCGGATCTTTTTTTATGGTTACAAACTTTCTTCTGGCTTTTGATTTCATGCTGTGCTTTTTGCTCTTCTGTTATGCTCTCTTTTACTACACCAAACCAAATCTGTGTCAAACTTTCCAATGATGGCATGCTTGCAGCCTCATTCCTCGGCAATTTTAGTGCATAGTTTACATTATAAGAATAAACGCTTATTTTTTCAGGTCGTGTATTTTATTTTCTCTACGTGTTTTCCAAAAACGTAGCACGGCTTCTTCATAAAACCGCAACTGCGCAAAATGCTGTGGAAGCGTAAAAAGTGTGGAAAAAAGTCCTGCATACGTAGACACGCACTCAACATCAGTAGTATAGCAAACGATGCCGGGGAGTTTTTGAGGCGCTGCAAAACAGAAGGAGGTATTTGGAATCTAATCCCGCTCCTCATCGCTGGGCTTTCCTGTGGCTGTACATGGCTTTTCGTTTGCGGCAGGCCAAAGTATCGAGCTGAAAGGAGGATACATCATTCAGGTAATACACGTTCGTCCCCTGGCTTTCTCCCGATTGACTCACCAGATGGATCACCATGCTCTCTTCATCAAAATCAACCAGAAAACCATAATTGAAGAAGTCTTCCCCCTGCAGATCAAAGGCAATCAGTTCCCCGATGCAGGAATTGTCGTTCAGGAAATGATATTGCCAGGAATCGGAAAACGAAAACCTCACTTTTTCCGTGATCTGCCTTGGTAAAAGCTCGTGGTTTTCAAAGAGTAGCTGGCAGCACTTCAAATATTCGCTTTCTGTTTCAATTCTTTCGAATGCCGCGATCTCCTTCACATGAATGCCGTCTTTCACACCATAGCTTGTGATATGTTGAATAACGACGATCGCATCGTCGAAATCGATCACGTAACCGACCCAGAAATCATCCACCTGTGTATTTCTGTCGTACAGGCCGATCAACGACTTTGTTTCTTTTGAAGCGGAAAGTATTTCTGATAAGATCTTTTTGGTCATACGTTTTGTTTAAAGTCCATACCACTCCAATTTTAACCAGTCCCTTACTTCCATCAAAGCAAACCCCGGAAGAAAAGGAAACGGGTGCTTTTTTCAAGCTCATATTGTTCCCGGAGCCATTGCCGTGTGTAGGTTGCCATGTAAAAAATATGCGGTGCAAAGTGAACACCATAGGTTGTTCGGCACAAAGATATAAGGATAACAAAAAGGGGCGCATCAATCATTTGATGCGCCCCTTTTTGTTATAAGCGTTCAGGTTGCTGCGCGCCGGTCCTTTTGGAAACCGGACCGTCATCTTTTGAGCCTGCGATCGGGGAAGAAATTTATATAGAATTGTGATTGAAAAATGACCCTTGGCCGCAGGGAGGAAGACCGGCTAATTGGTTTTGCAGCCGGCCATCTTCCGGCTGAGGATGGCTTTGTCTGCGATGGAAGGAGACCGCTCAACCGCTTCTTTCAGGTGCAGTATGGCGCGTGCATTGTCCAGATCTGTATAAAGCTCTCCCAGCAGTGAATGATACAGGTGATGACCGGTAAGATCGAGTTTTTCCGCTTCTGCAATGGCCGCCTCCTTGCCACCCACTTTGAATACGGCGTATGCCCTGTTCAGGGCCGCCATGGGCGAATAGTCGAATACGAGCAGCTGGTCGTAAAGATGCAGTATGTTGTTCCATTTTCGTGGGGTATCAGCCTGCATGGTATGCCAGCAGGCGATCGCCGCTTCGATATGATATTTCGATACGTCCGGAGTGGAAGTTGCCTTCAAGAGAAAGAAATTGCCTTGTGCAATAAGCTCCTTATTCCAGAGTCCGGCGTCCTGGTCCTCATATACTATCCCTTCGGCTTCCGTGGTCATACGCGCCTCAAACCGGGAGGCATGGAAACACATCAATGCCAGCAGGGCATACACAGGCGGCTGGGCGGTAAGGCTGTTTTCGGTGAGCATGTTTGCAAGCCGCATCGCTTCAAGGCACAGCTCTTTGCGCATGGTCGTGTCGCGGCCATACGCGTAATATCCTTCGTTGAACAGCAGGTAAAGCGTGCCCAGTACGTTTTCAAGCCGGCGGCTCATTTCCTGTTCCTCCGGAAATGTAATGGATACCTGCAGGCTGCGCAGTTTTTCTTTTGCCCGCAGCAGACGCTTGCTGATGGTGTCTTTGCTGCAAAGGAAAGCGGCGGCGATCTCTTCAATGCCAAAGCCGCAAAGCACACGCAGTGCCAGTCCGATCTGCGCTTCGGCGGGGATAGCCGGATGGCATACCGCAAACATCATCCGCAGCTGGCTGTCGGCGATCGCTTTGGGCGACAGATCGGGCTCAATCTCCCATCCTGAAGCTGCATCCTGGGCGAGGTGATGCCGGATCTTGTGATGAAAAACCGACCGACGCCTGAGGTGGTCCCGGGCCTTGTTTTTCGCTACGGTATACAGCCAGGCAACAGGGTTTTCCGGCAGTCCTTTGTGCGCCCACACTTCCGTAGCGGCAAGGAAGGTATCGGAGGCAATATCCTCTGCCGCTTCAAGATGTTCAAAGCCGAAAAGCCCGGTAAGCACGGCTATGAGCTTGCGGTACTCGGTCCGGAAGAGGTGTGGAAGCAGGTGCTGCATGATACAAGGACAGCCCCGGCTGTGCTGCCGGGGCTGTAATAAATTTTAGCTGTTATCGTCTACGGCGATCACCTCCCGCACTTCCACGCTGCCGCCCATTTGCAGCATGGGGCATTCTTTGGCAATAGCCAGCGCTTCCTCCATAGAAGCTGTTTTCAGGATCGTAAAGCCGTTGATGAACTCTTTGATCTCGGTGTAAGGGCCATCGGTCACCATGCCGTCTGGTTTGATGCTCTTTGCGTTCTTGCTGCTCAGTCGGTTGCCCCGGTTCGACATATTGCCCGACGCTTCGATGCCGCTCATCCAGGTCATCCAGTTGGTAAGCACCTGCTGCATTTGTTCAGGCGAAGCGGATGCAGCCTGTTCGTTATTGCCCGATGCCCTGAAGATCATTACAAACTCTTTCATAGTTGCTTTTTGTTTTTGAGAGTTAAAAACAAATGACGGTCGAACACCACCCGATTGGACAAAAGACTGAAAATATTTTTTGCCCGCCTCACCGCGTCAGCTTCACCACCACAAACAATATGATAACGCTTTCCAGCACCCATATAAACACAACCTTGTCCTTCAACACCTGTTTCAGGATCAGGTCGAGAAAAAGCATGCAGACAACGAAAAGACCTGTGAACAGGAGCCCTACCCGGTCGAGTTTTGAGTTAAGGAGAATATATAAGAACCCGGTTACACCGGCGCCCGCCGCAATGATGGAAGGAGAAAAAATATAAAGCCAGTCTCTTTTTTTCGTCGCCGGTTTCGGATCAGACATGTCATTCTTTTATACTCCCTGCCGGATGGGAGCATGTCTTTGGGGTAACTTTTTTTGGATCTGACACTTGTCCGGCCTGTCTTCTGTCGCTATTGCATGATCTCCGCCAGCCTTTCTTCCAGCGCTTTGCCGCGCAGGTTCTTGCCGATGATCCTGCCTTCCTTATCGAGCAGCAGGTTGGCCGGAATACTTTGTATGCCGTACTGCACCGCTACGTCGTTGTTCCAGTACTTGAGGTCGGACACATGCGCCCAGGTGAGGTTGTCATCGTGAATGGCCTTTAGCCATTTTTCTTTGGCGCCGGGCTGGTCGAGGCTCACGCTGAGGATATAAAATCCTTTGTCCTTGTATTTGTTAAAGGCTTTTACCACGTTCGGGTTCTCTGCCCGGCAGGGACCGCACCAGCTTGCCCAGAAATCTACCAGCAGCACCTTGCCATGGAACGAAGACAGGGCAACCGGGTTTCCCAGCGTATCCATCTGCGTAAAGTCCATTGCTATGCTGCCTACATTGGTTTTGCGGGCTAGGTCGATGCGTTTGGCCAGGTCTATCGCGGAAGGAAAGGCTTTGGCTTCTGGCGTCAGCTTGTCGAACAGCGGCTGGGCCTTGTCGGCATCGATCTGGTATCCTGCATAACGGCCTGCCACATACGCTGCGATCGGGGAGGAGGCGCTCTTTTCCACATAGGTTTTGTATACATCTTTCATCTGGTCGTCCACGGAGTCGATCTGCATGTCAACTTTCTTCATGCCCTCTTCGTTCTTCGCCGTGCGGAAGTCAGTGTACTGTTTAGCCAGCGCTGCTTCCTTGTCATTATACGGTTTCAGCATGCCTTCCAGTTTTATAAATTCATCATTCGCTTTCGACCCCTTGAGCGTCAGGTTGCTGAACGAATCGACAGAGGCAGCCTGCATGGCGGCGGGTGTGAGGAAGACCTGTTTAAGATCCCGCTTTCTGTTGATGGACCTGAACTTGTCGTCAGGCGAATTGGTATATTTCAGGATAAGGGCAGCCGAAGTGGGTTCCGCCAGGGTGCCCCTGAACGAATAGCTGCCGTTGCTCACCAGCATGCTGTCTGTTACCAGCGCGTTGTTCTTGACATACTGGAGGAAAACCAGCTTTGCGTCAGGCACATTCTTCAGCGTTCCGGCAAGGGTAAAAGGCTTTTCGGTTTGACCGAATCCGGAAACAGTGATCGCAAGCAGCAGCAGGGAGAAAATATTTCTCATGAAAGATGATTTTGTGGACAATTTACGAATTTTTTGCATGTATGCCTCAACAGGGAAGAATGAGTGAAGATGGCGGGGGGCAAATAGCAGTTTCAGGGAGCTCAGGCTATCTGGTTGATGTTGAGCACGATCGTTTTGGCGCCCCGGCTCCTGGCTTCTTTCACCATGTGTTCGGTTCCGCCGGCGCCGTCTCCCCCCTTTCCGTCCCACAGCGCAAAAAGCGTCATGTGCGTGCCGCCGTTCACCAGCGCGCTGTTCAGCTCCCAGAGGTTGTTTCGCTGCCAGAGTGAGTAGTCTTCTTTTTTCTGCAGCCATTTGGGCAGCTCTTTTGTCGGCAGCAACTCCTGGTGGGGCAGGGTATCATACAGGTTGTTGAACCGTTCGATCCATTGCGGGCCGGCAAACTCAACCGATTCCACTACAAAGGCTTCCCGCGGCAGGGCCAGCAGCAGTTCCGTAGGTACGCCCAGCTCTTTACACACTTCGTGAAACTGGATATCGCCGCCGCACGCGCCGCCTGCAACGCCTCTATAGGGCCGTTCTGTTTTTTCGATCTCGGCCTTCACCGCTTCCCTTATCTTCTGGTATACGGCTGCTTCTTTCTCCGGCGGGTAGCGGGTGTCCGGGC
Organism: Chitinophagaceae bacterium; assembly: GCA_965200945.1. Lineage (GTDB taxonomy): Bacteria > Bacteroidota > Bacteroidia > Chitinophagales > Chitinophagaceae > JADCRZ01. The sequence continues at coordinate 3,845,721 of OZ241749.1, read as the reverse complement.
GGCCCGGCTGGTCGATCATGTGGCCGGTGAACAGGAGGTAATGCGCCGGCTGTACCCGGGGCGACAGCGCACCGGGGATCGCGTTCAACGACGCTTTTACCTGGTCGGGCAATATGCCCAGCTGATCGTAGATATTCATCTGCCGCAGCACCGAGTCGATCTGGTACGGCTCCCCTTCCTGCAACGCGGCCCGGTACAGACTGGCGATGCGGGCCGGATTGGTTTCGGTCAGCAAAGTGAAATCCGCTTCGGTGATGCTGACCCACACATCCGTTTTTCCGGTCTTCTCCAGCCGTCTTTTTTCTGCGTCGATCGAGGTTTGAACCGAAACGGCCAGGGTCTGTTTTTTCTCTTTCCAGTCTTCCAGTTCCTGGTCCGCGTCTTTCTGCTTTTTGAATTTAACCGACCACTCATCGGGGTAAGTGTCTGCCAGGGTGATCATAACGGTGAGCAGGCTGAAAGCATTGATGCCTGCATAGGAATGATTCAAGTTTTCATAGAACCCCTGTTCGTAGTGGTCATATGCGACCTGAAGATAGCCCGACCTGAGCGCAGCGGGGCCACGTTGGGCGGGATCTGCATTTTTCCAGGCATTGATCCATTTGGTCTTTGTGTTTCTCGCCTTGAGCGAATAGGCCTCGGCCCGTTCCTGCTTATTCAGGCCTTCGTAGTTCCCCAGCAGGTTGTCTATGGCAAGATCTGATTTGGTGAGCAGGGAAGCGGCCTCCACCGGATTCTGCCCACTTTCTTTTTCGGCCAGCCGCTGGTAGATGTTTGCCAGCCGGTCATTCACCTTCCTGTCGCCGGGGTGGCCTGATTTTATGTTCTCCCACACGATCCGGGCGGCCGCGAGCGAGCCCAGTTTGAAAAGCGCTTCGCCGATAAGGCGCCAGGCGGGTATCTGCCAGACAAACTCTTGCACCTCCGATGCCATCAGCGACAGGCGGTTTACCTGTCCCGAGCGGAAAGCGATCTCTACTTCTTCAGAAAAATCGGTGGGCACCGCCATGAACCGGTCCGGATCCTGCGATTCCAGTTTGGGCAGCATCTTGAATACCGGGCTGTCTGTGCGCCCCGACTGTATGGTCTCCTGCAGCGTATCGATCAGGCGGGGCAGCGCCGCGGCCGGGTCGGCCCGGTTGTAATCGAGGTACCGGTAGCCAAGGATGTCGAAAGGTGTTGTGTCGAAATCGGGACACTTGATGAGGATGGTCATTTTGTCGCGCAGCGCGTGACGGATGCCCAGCTCGTAAAATACGTTGGCGTTGTGAATGGTAATGTCGGCGATCACGATATCGGCAAGCAGCAGCAGGGAGAACATGTCTTCCCGGATGTCGCCCGGGGCAAAGATCTTCCCTGTTGTTCCGCCCTTAAGCAGCAGGTGGTCGAGGGCCGGCGTGATCAGCTTGTTCTGCACCTCGTCGAAATTGATGTCGATCGTATCCGATGGTCCTGCGGCATTTTTCAGGAGCACTTTTTTTATTCCGAACGGACGAACGATAAAGACTTCCATAAGTCAGTGATTAGGGTTGTAGGGAAAGAGAAGGCGGATGCTAATATAGGATCATTTGGGCAGAACCGGCAGGGCGGCGGATTGCGCGCACCGGACACTGCCGGTTCTGTAACCGTACAGGGGTCGGTTATAAATAGATTATGTAAATAGCTGAAAGTCAGATAAATGCATCGCCGGCATCCTTTTCGATATGTAGAAAAGACCGCAGCTCCCGATAACCATTTTTAATTCCTCCGCATGTCTAGAAATTACATAAGGACTGCCTGGCGCATGAAGAAAGATTAAGCGGAGCAGGAGAGGTCTTTTTTGAAACAGACGCTGTTCTCTATGCCCGCATACTGTCCGTAGTTGGGTATGGAAACGTATCCGTTCTGCTGGTACAGCCGGATGGCTTCAGGCTGTCTTTTGCCGGTTTCCAGCACACAGCTTTTATAACCCAGTTCGGCGGCCCAGTGCTCCAGCTCCTGCAGCACTTCCGTGGCCACGCCTTTTCCGCGGCTCTCCGGCAAAGTAAACATCCGCTTGATCTCTATGGTATCCGGCGCCAGTTCTTTCATGGCCCCGCAACCCAAAGCCGCATCCTCTTCATACGCCACCACCGCATGCCGGATCCTGTTGATCTGGTTGAACCGGTTGTAAAAAGAATGATCTGCCCCGTCACGCCGAGCCAGGTCGGCGTCTAGCTGTTTTACCAGCATGATAAAATCAGGGTTGTCTGAATCGGTTCTGAGGAGGCGGGCCTTGCTGGTTTGATGGTTTCAGGAGAATGTTTGGTGGTTGAATGTAAATAAAATAATCCTGCACTCCCAAACCTGGCTGCAGTTCGTCTGCTTCTGTCAGTTCCGCACCCCTGCTTTTCCCTACTTTTACCATCCATAAAAATCACCAGCTATGCAAACAACCAGCGCTGACCAGCGGTTTGAAGCCCTGCAGCTGCAGCTTCCTCCGGCGCCGGCGCCACTGGGCGTATACAAGCCCTGCCTGCAGGATGGCAACCACCTGTACCTGTCGGGCCACGGTCCGGTACAGAATGACAAGACCCTCATCATCGGCCGCATCGGCCAGGAGCTCGATCCGGAACAGGGAAAACTGGCTGCCCGGCAGGTCGGGCTCACCATGCTGGCCACCATCCGCGCCCAGGTCGGTTCTTTCGACCGCATCAGGCGGGTCATCAAAGTGCTGGGCATGGTGAACTGCACGGCCGACTTTACCAGGCATCCCTATATCATCAACGGTTGCAGCGAATTGTTTGCCGCCGTATGGGGCTCCGATGATGGGGTCGGCGTGCGCAGCGCCGTAGGCTTCGGTTCCCTGCCCGACAACATCCCGGTAGAGATAGAAGCCCTTTTTGAATTGAAATAATACCTGCAGGCCATCTTAAAACAGACCTATGCCGAACAGCCCGTCTTCCACTGCAACTGAAATGGAATGGTACAGGATCGAAAACATAGATTCGATCGATTCACCTGCCCTGGTCATCTACGAAGAACGGGTGCGCAGCAACATCCGGAACGCCGTGCGCCAGGTGCAGGATAAAAGCCTGCTGCGTCCGCATGTAAAGACCTCCAAGATCGCGGAAGTGGGCCGGATGATGCTGGAAGAAGGCATCACCAAATTCAAATGCGCCACCATCGCCGAAGCCGAGATGCTGGCCATGATAGAGGCCCCCGACGTGCTGCTGGCGTACCACCCCGTAGGCCCCAAGGCAGCCCGGCTCGCGGCCCTGGTGGAGAAGTTTCCCGGGACCCGGTTCAGTTGTCTTGTGGATGACCGCACTGCCGCGGCCCACCTGTCGGAAGTGTTTGCAACGAAACGGCTTTCTATCGGTGTATTCATCGACCTGAACGCCGGCATGAACAGGAGCGGACTGCCGCCGGCGGAAGCGGCTGCTTTTCTGGAATACCTGCAACAACAACCTGCGCTTCAATTGGAAGGATTGCATGCCTACGACGGACACATCCACGATAAAGACCCGCTGCTGCGCCAGCGACAAGCAGAAACCGTTTTCAATGAGATTCTCCGTGTGGCCCGGCAGTTGGAGGCGATCGCAGCACATCCCATCCGCATCGTGGCCGGCGGCTCTCCTACTTTCCCTTTTTACCGCCGGCACGCCGTTGAGTGTAGTCCGGGTACTTTTGTGTTCTGGGACTGGGGCTATAAAGACCTGCTGCCAGATGAACCGTTCGAATGGGCGGCCCTCGTAATCACCAGGGTTGTTTCAATCGTAGATGCAACCACCCTCACACTCGACCTGGGCCATAAATCCGTCGCAGCAGAGAACCCGCTTCCCCGCGTCCATTTTCTCAACGCGCCCGAGGCGGAACCGGTCGCACAAAGCGAAGAACACCTCGTGGTGAAAGTGCCCGGCAACTCGCTCTATCATACCGGCGATGTGTTCTACGGCGTGCCGGTGCACGTGTGCCCCACCGTTGCCCTGTACGATACGGCCATCGTCGTGAAAGACCGGATTGCCGGGGAAAGATGGAAGGTCATCGCCCGCGACAGAAAGATCAGCATATAGCATTCTTCTCTTTAAAAAACCATCAGCATGTTCATCATCGACGCTCACCTCGACCTCGCCATGAACGCCATGGAGTGGAACAGGGATCTGCGTTGCTCCGTTCCGGCGATCCGCGAACGGGAGCAGGGCCTGACCGACAAACCTGACCGGGGCAAAGGCACCGTTTCACTGCCGGCGCTGCGCGAGGGAAAGATCGGACTGGTAGTGGCTACCCAGATCGCACGGTATGTGGAAAAGGGCAGTCCCCTGCCCGGTTGGCATTCGCCGGAGCAGGCCTGGGCACAAACGCAGGGCCAGCTGGCCTGGTACCAAAGCATGGAAGCCGCCGGCGAAATGATCATGATCCGCAACGGGACTGACCTGGACAGGCATGTGGCCCAATGGATAGAAGATCCGCCGGGTGCAACGCTTCCCATTGGTTATATCCTGAGCCTCGAAGGCGCCGATTCGCTCATTACCCCCGGATACCTGGAAACTGCACACGCATATGGACTTCGTGCCGTAGGACCGGCACATTACGGCGCCGGCCGCTACGCCAATGGCACCGATGCCACCGGAAAGATGGATGGCAAAGGGCTGGCGCTGCTGAAAAAGATGGATGAGCTGCACCTGATCCTCGATGCCACCCACCTGTGCGACGACGCTTTCTGGCAGGCCCTCGACCATTTCAACGGGCCGGTATGGGCCAGCCACAACAACTGCCGTGCGCTCGTAAACCATAACCGGCAGTTCAGCGACGACATGATCAGGGCGCTGATCGCGCGGGGAGCGGTCATCGGCGCCGCGCTCGATGCCTGGATGATGGTACCGGGCTGGGTCCGCGGCGTCTCCACCCCGGAAGCCCTTCAGTGCAACCTGCAAAAAAGCATCGATCACATCGACCATATCTGTCAGCTGGCAGGAAACACCCTGCACGCAGGCATAGGCACCGACCTCGACGGCGCGTTCGGCAAAGAGCAGTGTCCTTCGGATCTGGAGACCATCGCAGACCTGCAAAAACTGCCTGACCTGTTCCGGCAAAGAGGGTATTCGGATTCAGACATCTGCAACATCCTGCACCACAACTGGCTCCGCTTTCTCCGCGAAGCGTGGAGCTAAAAGCAAAGATCCCAACGGAGAAGGCAAAAATGCTGTTACTCCGGCAGCATGATCTGCCACCTTCCTCATCACGACACAGCCTGTTTCCAGACATGTTAGGCATGGCCGCTCTACCTGAAAAGCCTTTTCTTCCTCCATCACGCTACCCCACGGGATGATAAAAACCTGGGTTGTGCAATTTCCGATGGTGTACCCAACACATAACATCAATCCATATACGCAGGATCGGTAGGCCGGTAACCGGACAGATAAGCAAAAGGAATGAGGATAGAGAACAAGAGTTTCTGAATCAAGAAAGGCGGGTTTGCCAGTCGCAGCACCCGGGAGGATTTGTTTGCCGGAAGGGCTACCTGAAGCGGTAGGTGGCTTCCATCTCGAGAAGCCTGCCGGAGGTTTCCTTACCGGTCTGTAAGAACTTTATTTCCTGACCGGTTGTGCGGTTGATGATCTTTTTGTTTCTGAAGGCCATCCTTGTTTGTTTTGAAGGGCCAAAACTATTTCAATCTTTTTCACCCGGAAGGTTCAACCGTGTCTCCTAGCACGGAGGGCGGATAAAATGATCTCCGGTATATAAAACAAAAAAATCGTTCGGAAGAACGATTATGGGATGTACTCTTTTTCACCGAGGTAGCGGGGCTCTTTGCCCAGGAGATAGTCCACGAACACTTTTACTCTTGCGAGCTTCTCGCGTATCAGGCTTGTATGCACGTCCGAAACATCTTTGGCATTGAAGCCGATCGCCCGGATGCCTTCTTTGTAGGCAATAAAAAGGGCACGTTCATTATGGAATTTCTGGGAGATCACCGTGGCCGAGGTCTGACCGAAGATTTCTTTCAGCCGTACCATGGAATCGAAGGTCCGGAAGCCGGCATGATCGAGGAAGATACAGGATGGATCTACTCCGGCGTTCTCCAGGTCTTCCCGCATCTGGGCGGGTTCATTGTAATCCTGGTTGCGGTACTCACCGCTTGCGATGATATAATCGATCTTTTTGGCTTTCCAGAGTTGCACCGCAGCGTTGATCCTGTAATCATAATAAGGATCAGGCATCGAGTCTCCTACATATTTTGAAACACCCAATAAAATACCAACCTTGTTATGGGGGATATCGTTCGTGGTCGAATAAAGCTTGCCGGCAGCTTCCTTGTTTACGGCCTTGTCGCAAACATAAACCGTACAACACATCAGCACCATTGCAAGAACAAAAAGGCATATGGAAAGTCCTTTCCTGAACATAAGGGATAGGATTAAATTTGTTATCAGATAAGAAAGTTTACTACACAGATTTTTTCCTATGGGCAATCACTTTCAACCATCGAAATCTTATGCCTTTTACCGGAATCAGGAGAAGATATTTGACTATTTGCAATAAGTGTTCCAATTTTTCCAAAGCAGGGTAAACAGGCCCGTTAAACCGGCCTGCAACAGGAAAGAAGAAATCTTAACATTCCATAATTTTCCAGCTTGCAAAAACTTTGTCGAGCCAGCCCGTATCGCCGTCGCTCAGGTAATTGTTGAGCATCCAGGCTTTGGTAAAATCCACTTCGGCGATATAGTAGTTCACGCCGGCGCGCTCATGCAGGTGTTCCAGCAGTGCCAGGTCGTACAGCTGCAGCTGTGATGAGCCATGGTTCTCTCCGAACAGGAAGAACTGGTTCCGGTAAAAAGCCTCATCAAAAAGGGCATTGCCGATCCGTTCCGGGGGTGACGGTTGCTTTGTTGGCGGCAAGGAACGCTTTGGTATCGGTATTCTGTGCAATGGCCTGAAGGCGGAGAAGGAGTGCAATAAACAGGATGGCGGGCTTCATGGGGTAACGCTGTTTCAAATGTAACGGAAGAAAGGCATGAGGTATCATCAAACAAGTATCTTCACAAAAAATTCTTCAGCTCAACTTTTTCACCAGATGGCAAGATTCCGGCTCCCTGCCCTGTTCCTGCTTCCTTGTATATTTTTCCTGCAAACCCTGCTTGCACAGCAGCCCGCCGCTGCCTTCCTGCGGACCGAATACCTCGAAGATCCGATCGGGCTCGATACCTACCAGCCCCGGCTCTCCTGGCAGCTGAACGACCCGCGGAAAGAAGCCAGGCAGACCGGCTACCGCATCCTGGTAGATCAGGATTCGGTTGCCCTGACCCGGGGAAAGGGAAACATGTGGAACTCGCAATGGATGGAAGCAGGAGACAACCTGGCCCTCTATGGCGGACAACCCCTGCAGCCTTTCACCCGGTATTTCTGGCGGGTAGACATCCTCGACAAGGATAAGAAGCCGGCCCTGCCGGCCATCGGCAGTTTTGAGACCGGCATGATGGAAATGAAAAACTGGAAAGGCGCCTGGATCTCCGACCGCGACGACATCAACCTGAAACCTGCGCCCTACTTCAGGAAAGGATTTGAAGCTTCCAAGAAGATCCGGTCGGCCCGCGCCTACATCGCCGTGGCCGGTTTATACGAGCTCTACCTGAACGGCCGCAAAGTGGGCAACCACCGGCTCGACCCCATGTACACCCGGTTCGACCGGCGTACCCTGTACGTAACCTACGATATAACGGAGCAACTGCAGCAAGGCAAAAATGCCATCGGCGTGCTGCTGGGCAACGGCTGGTACAACCACCAGTCAACCGCCGTCTGGAACTTTCACAAAGCTGCCTGGCGGGCCCGTCCGGCTTTCTGCCTCGACCTCCGGATCCAATATGAAGATGGAAGCGTAGAGACGGTCTCCTCAGGCAAAGACTGGAAGACGGCCCTGAGCCCGGTCGTCTTCAACAGCATCTACACCGCCGAACACTATGATGCCCGCCGCGAACAACCCGGATGGAACACGGCCGGTTTTATCGATACCGCCTGGAAAGAAGTGCTGTTGCGGGCTGCGCCCTCCCCGCACATTGTGGCCCAGGCCATGCACCCTATTAGGAACGTGGAAGAGATCGCCGTAAAGAGCCTGCAGAAATTCAACGACACTGCTTATGTGTTCAACCTCGGCAGAAACATCTCCGGCGTAAGCAGGATCACCGTGAAAGGAGATTCGGGCACCGTGATCAGATTGAAACATGGAGAACGGCTGTATAAGAACGGCCGGGTCGACCTGTCGAACATCGATGTGCACTACCGGCCTACCGACAATACCGATCCTTTCCAGACTGATATTTTTATTCTCAGCGGAAGGGGTGAAGAGTCTTTCATGCCGAAATTTAACTACAAAGGTTTTCAGTACGTGGAGGTTACCAGTACTAAACCGGTCTCGCTGCGAGCGGAAAGCCTCCGGGGCTATTTCATGCACAGCGATGTGCCGGCCGTGGGTACGGTCAGTTCCGCCGACCCGGTCATCGACAAGATCTGGTCTGCCACCAACAACTCCTATCTCTCCAATCTGTTCGGCTACCCGACCGATTGCCCGCAACGCGAAAAGAACGGCTGGACGGGCGACGCCCAGATTGCCATCGAAACCGGACTGTACAGCTTCGACGGCATCACCGTCTACGAAAAATGGCTGGCCGACCAGCGCGACGAGCAGCAGCCAAACGGCGTGCTGCCCTCCATCATCCCCACCAGCGGCTGGGGTTACGAATGGGGCAACGGTCCCGACTGGACCAGCACCATCGCCATCATTCCCTGGAACATCTACCTTTTTTATGGTGATAAGAAACTGCTGGCCGACTGTTACGATAACATCAAACGCTACGTGAACCACATCGATGAAAACTATCCTTCCGGCGTAACCTCGTGGGGACTGGGCGACTGGGTGCCGGTGAAATCCAAAACACCTGTTCCCCTTACTTCTACCTGCTACTACTTTGCCGATGCCTCGATCCTGGCCAGTGCGGCGCAGCTCCTCGGCCGGCCGGATGACTATGCGCATTACTCGGCGCTGGCCGGCAAGATCAAAAAAGCGTTCAACGATTCATTCTATCACCGGGAGACCGGCCTGTATGGCGACGGCACCCAAACGGCGTTGAGCGTGGCCCTCTACTGGAAGCTAGTGCCCAACGAAAACATTCAGAAAGTAGCGGCCAACCTTGCCAAACGGGTGGAAGCAGACCAGTATCACCTGGATGTAGGCCTGCTGGGACAAAAAGCCATCCTGAACGCCCTGAGCGAGAACGGATATGCGGATGTGGCCTTTAAGATCGCCGCGCAGCGTACTTACCCCTCCTGGGGCTGGTGGATGCAGAACGGTGCCACCACGCTGTACGAAAACTGGAACATCGATTCCAGGTATGATATTTCCCTGAACCATATCATGTTCGGGGAGATCGGCGCCTGGCTGTACAAAGGGCCGGGCGGCATCAAACCCGACCCGCAGAAGCCCGGTTTCAAAAACATCCTGCTGCAACCCCATTTTGTCAGCGGCCTCGACCACTTCGAAGCCAGCCACAACGGCCCGTACGGACAGATCGTATCCGCCTGGAAGAAAACCAGAAAGGGCTACACCTACAACGTTACCATCCCCGCCAATTCCACCGCCACCGTCAGCCTGCCCACCGTGGCCGGAACCAAAGCAACGCTCGATGGCAAGCCAATCGATGGCGAACAAACAGAGCTTCCTGCTGGTAAGTGGGCGTTTGAGTGGAAGTAGGAGACGGAGGTTGAAAAAACTCACCTGAAATTCTCCTGCAGAAAAGCAAACACCCGCTTCCGGATCCATTCCGCATCAAACATCTCCCCGTAATGCGGGGCGCCGGGCACTACGATCAGTTCATTCTTTACGCCCGACACATCGAGCCAGGCATGCAGCATCTTCGACTGGGTATTGGGTACCGATTCGTCTTTTTCACCCTGCACGATCAGGAAGGGCGGGTCGTTGCGGTCGACATAGGTGGAAGGGCTCGCCCGTCGGGCGAGGTCGGGGCGCTCGACGGGCATGGCGCCGAGCAGGATGGACACCGGATTGCGTTCGTTGTTGATGGCGGTATCCGGATTGTTGCCCAGCGCCACCAGGTCGGAAGGGCCGTAAAAATCAAGGACGCATTTCACCGCGAACTTCCTGGTGGCGCCCGGGGCATAAAACGCTTTCACATCGTTGTTCTGGCTCAGCCCGATCAGGGACGCCAGATGGCCGCCGGCGGAGAAACCGATCAGCGCCATGCGGTTCTTGTCCACCTTGTACTCAGCCGCATGTTCATACAGGAATTCCAGCGCGAGGTTGCAGTCCTGGATCTGCGCCGGGAAAGGGGCTGTGGTGCTGTAGCGGTAGTCGATCGAAGCCAGCGCATACCCATTGTCGAGAAAACCACGGATGGTATTTTTCATATAGCTCATGTCCGAATACTTGGTGTTCAGCATCCAGGCGCCACCATGTATCCATACGATCAGCGGGGTACTGGCGGTGGCGGTTGCCGGCAGGTAGATGTCGAGCAGGTGCCGCTCAAGCGTGTCGCCGGCGTAGGGGATATTGCCGTGAAAGCTTGTTCCCGGCGGAAAGATATCTTTTACGGGCGAAGCGGGCTGGCCCTGCGCATATACAAGGCCGAGGGTCATAAACAAAGCGGGCAGCAGCAGGCGGAAACCGTTTTTCATGTAGGCAGTCATAACCTGAAATTAAGAAAAACCGGGAAGCGGCACAGGAAAATCCCGCTGAATAAAACCGGATGCAGCACCTCAATCCATATCAATGTCATGAAAGGACAGCGTCTGTTTTCGAAGGGGTTCCATTTGACCGGTTTCCCGTTTTAATTCCTAACATTGTACCATTAAAGCGTTTTTGTTTGCCCGATCCATCCGATCATATCCGCCGTACCAATGAAGACCTGCTTCTCCTGCAGCGCATCGGCGCCGGCAACGAGCAGGCCTTCCGTCAGTTGTTTCACCTGTTTGCCCCGCGGCTGCTGCGCTTTGCACAGGCGATGGTAAAAACAAAGGAAGCGGCCGCCGAGATCGTCGATGACGTGTTCATCAAACTCTGGAAACAGAAGCGGGAAGCGCCGTCCATCCTCAACATGCGCGTGTATCTCTATACCGCCGTGAAGAACAGCTCCCTCAACTACCTGGCATCCAGGACACACCGCCAGCTCACCGAATCATTCGACTTTATCGACATCGAGCTCAGCCGCGATCAGTTGCCCGATGAAAAGATGATCAGCGCAGAACTTCAGGACAGGATCGCAGCCGCCGTGGACAAACTGCCGCCCCGCTGCAAAATGATCTTCAAGCTGGTAAGGGAAGACGGGTTGCGGTACAAGGATGTGGCCGAAATACTCCACCTGACCGTGAACACCGTGGATGCGCAGATGGTGATCGCCGTAAAGCGCATCTCCGAAAAAGTACAGGCACACTTCACCGTTTTCCCCAAAAAGACGGTCCGTAAATAAATTTTCAGGTTCTTTAGGGTGTTCTTTCTGTTTGCCTGTCTGTAAGGGTGAGCACCCGTATGGACAAAGACAGACTTGCACAACTGATTGCCGGAAGGCTTGCCCGGGAATCCACACCCGAAGAGCTGAAGGAGCTGGACGACTACCTCAGAAGTCATCCGGCCGACGATTATTTTGTGTCGCTGCTCCACGATTACTGGCTGTTGCCGGCGCCTGTTCCAGAAGCAGATGATCCGGATGAAGAAGCCCGCCTGCAGTCCATCTTCGCGGCCGCTGAGCATACGGAAGGTCCCTCTTTCGAAGATGAGGCGACCGCCCCCCGGTTCCGGAAACGGATCATGGTGTTCGGCATGGCCGCCGCCGCACTCACCCTTGTCATCGTCTCCTATTTTACCTTTTTTGCCACCCGCAGCCAGCCCGTGCCGCGAGAACTAAAACGCGAGCTGGTGGCCAAGTCTGGCTCCAAGTCGAGGCTGCTGCTGCCCGACGGCAGTACCGTATGGCTCAACGCGGAAAGCCGCCTGAGCTACCGGCCCGCATTCAGCGATTCGCTGCGCGAAGTAGAGCTGGAAGGCGAAGCCTATTTCGATGTGGTGAAGAACCCGGCGCGCCCGTTCATCGTGCATACTTCCGGTATCAACATCCGGGTGCTGGGCACCGCCTTCAACGTCAGAAGCTATCCCACCGATCACGCTATTGAAGCAACGCTCATCCGGGGACTGATCGAGGTCACAAAAAATCATTCGCCCGATCATTCGGTGCTGATCCTGCATCCGCACGAGAAAGTGGTGGTGGAAAAAGAAGCGGGGATGGAAAAGGCGCCGGAAGAAGAAAAGCTGTCCGCGCCCGCCGCCGGCATGGTGGTGACACAATTGAAAAAGGGGACCTCCGACACCGCTGTGGTTGAAACGGCCTGGGTATATAACAAGCTGGTGTTCGACGGCGATACTTTCCGGGAGATCGCCGACCAGATGGAACGCTGGTTCAATGTAAAGATCCGGTTTCACAACGAGGCCGTGGCGAAATACCGCTTTCATGTAGGCTTCGAAAACGAGACCCTGCAGGAAGTGCTGGAAGCGCTTCAGGTATCAGCACATTTCACTTTTAAAATCAGCAACAATGAAGTAGATATATCCGGATGATACAAAGCCCAACAAAATCGGGAAATGCGCGAACATTCCCCGATCAGCATCACATCTGGAAACCTCCGATCGGAAAAATCAACGGGTTTCTTTTGTAAACTGTTAAAACAAATGTATGAAAAAAAGAGTACCTCCCTGCAGGTGCAATCAGCCTTGGCGCGTGTCTAAAATCCTACTGGTTATGAAGCTTGCTCTCCTGTATATCCTGTTTACGGCCACCCAGGTCAATGCAAAAGTGTTCAGCCAGAAAATTACGGTGAACCTGCAACAGGCCGAACTTCGAACGGTGCTGAACCAGATCGAGAAAAAGGCGCATGTACGCTTTCTTTACAACTACGAACTCACGGAACTCACCCGCAAAACGGATTTCTCGGTCACCAACGAATCCCTGACCGGTGCGCTCGACAAGCTGCTGGAGCCATCAGGCCTCCGGTACCAGTTGCTGCAAAACAACCTGATCGCCATCCTGCCCGGGAAAGGAGACAAGCCGTCTGCCGGGCTGCGCAACCCAGTGCCCATCACGGGGGTGGTGACCGATGAAAAGAACCAGCCGCTGGTCGGCGTCAGCGTGAACCTGAAAGGCAGCACGCAGGGAACGAGCACCAACAGCGACGGCCGCTTCACGCTGGAAGTACCGGGCTCGGGCGATGTGCTCCAGTTTACCTATGTGGGCTTCGTATCGCTGGAATATCCGCTCGAAGGCCGCACCAGCGTGAGCGTAACGATGATCGCCGCTTCCAACACCCTCAATGATGTGGTGGTAGTGGGATATGGCACGCAGAGAAGGCAGAACATCACCGGCGCCATTGCGTCTGTGCCTCTGCGTGAGCTGCGCGACATGCCGGTATCGAACGTGGCTACCGCGCTGCAGGGCAAGATCGCCGGCGTGGTGGTGCAACAGAACTCGGGCAGCCCGGGAAGTACGCCTTCCATCAAGGTCCGCGGCTTTGGCTCCATCTCGGCCGGTACCAACCCGCTGATCGTGGTCGACGGCAACATCGTTCCGGCCAGCACGTTCAGCCTGCTGAATGCGGATGAGATTGAAAAGATAGATGTACTCAAAGACGCCTCTTCCGCCGCCATCTACGGATCGCGCGGCTCGAACGGCGTGGTGCTGGTAACTACCAAGAAAGGACGTGCCGGCAAAACGCAGATGGGACTGAACGTGTACAGCGGGTTCCAGCAGGTGACCAAGAAACTCGACGTGCTGAACTCGCAGCAGTACGCCGAGTTCGCAAAAGAAGCTTCCAACAACGCTTACCTCGACAACGTGCCGGGCGCCAGCATCTCCGATCCCAACAGCGTGCGGCCGGCCTCCTATCTCCGCTACCGCTACCCGCGCGGCGACCTGTTCCCCTGGTTCAATTTCGACGATCCGGCACGTATATCCGCGCTGCCCGACTATAAATTCCAGGACCTGATCTTCCGCACGGCGCCGATCAGCAACTACCAGTTCTCCGCTTCGGGAGGCACCGACAATTTACTGTATTCCGTAAGCGCCGGCTACCTCACACAGGACGGCGTCCTCAAAAAATCGGCGCTCGACCGGTATACCGTGCGGGCCAACATCGATGTGAGACCCAATCAAAAATTCAGCTTCGGCGTTACGCTCAACCCATCGTATAAAGTAAACCAGGAAGTGAACTCCGACGGTCACTGGGCCAACAACGGCATCATCAACGCCGCGCTGAGCGCCATTCCCATGGCACCGATCTATGCGGCCGACGGCAGCTATTCGTCCGAGACCGCCCTGGCTGCGCCTTACAACCTGCCCGGTATTACCAATCCGGTGGCCAACATCACGGAGTACAACAGCCAGTACGTGCAGACCAACATCCTGAGCAACGCGTACGCACAGTACAATTTCCTTCCCAACCTGCGCTACCGCGTGTCGGGCAATGCCAACATTTACCAGAACCGCCGGAATGCGTACACTACCTCCCGGATGCCGCTCAACCAGCTGCTTCCGCCGACCGCTGCCGTCGGCAGCGTGTTCTCCGAACAGGGCCTGAACTGGCTCTTCAACCAGACGCTGACCTACAACACCACCTTCAAAGGATCGCATAACTTGGAAGTGCTGGCCGGTATGGAAACCAACAAGCTTCAGTACCAGTCGAGCAACGCCGCCGGCAACACGTTTGCCAACGACATCGTTCAAACCCTGAACGCAGCTGGGCAGCCCACCTCCATCAGCTCACAGCGGCTGGAGAATGCCACGGTATCTTATTTCGCCAGGATCGGATACAACTATGAAACAAAATATCTGCTGAACTTTTCGGTGCGCCGTGATGGTTCGTCCATCTTCGGACCTGATAAACGGTATGGTACTTTCCCGGCCATTTCAGCAGGCTGGAGGGTAACAGAAGAATCGTTTATGAAGGGCATCGCCCCCGTGTCTGAACTGAAGCTGCGTGCGAGCTACGGCCTATCGGGCAACAACGCCTTCAACAATTATTATCCCTATGTCGGCAATGTGAGTACTGCCAACTACAACTTTAACAATGGCCTCGTTACCGGCCTGGCCACCAGCTCCCTCAGCAACTCGAAGCTGAGCTGGGAGCGCAACCAGCAGCTCGACCTGGGCATCGACATCGGCCTGGTCCGCAACAGGATCTCGCTCTCCATCGACTATTACGACCGCATCACAAAAGACCTGCTGCTATCGGTGAACGTGCCCACGCTCACCGGCTTCAGCTCGGCCGTGAAGAACATCGGAAAGATGGACAACAAAGGCATGGAGTTCACCCTGAACACCTACAACCTTACCGGTGCCTTTACCTGGAACACCAGCATCAACACCTCGTTCAACCGCAACAGGGTGCTGGCCCTGGGGCCCACCGGCGACCCCATCCTGAGCGGTACCGGCGTGGGCGAAACCAATATCACCATGATCGGTCAGCCCATCGGCAGCTATTACGGATACAAGCAGCTGGGCATCTTCCAGGATGCCGCAGACCTGGCCAAAAATCCGCATGATGCCACCAGCAGGCCCGGCGACGTAAAATACGCCGACATGAACAAAGACGGCAAGATCGACGCCACCGACCGCACGCTCATCGGCAACAACCAGCCATCGTTCATATACAGCATGACCAACAGTTTCTCGTTCCGGAACTTCGACCTGTCGGTAGCCATACAGGGCACGCAGGGCGGGCATATCCTGAACCTGAGCCGCCGCTTTTTCGACAACCTGGAAGGCAATGCCAACAACCTGGCCATCGTGGTCAACCGCTGGCGGTCGGCCTCCCAGCCGGGCGACGGCAAAGAGCCCCGGGCCAACGAACGCACCACGGGCAACAACAGCGCCATTTCAAGCCGCTGGGTGGAAGACGGTTCTTACCTGAGGATCCAGAACATCAGTCTGGGCTACCGGCTGCCGAAAGCCTGGATCAACCGGCTGAAGCTACAGCAGATCCGGGTGTATGCCTCTGCCCAGAACCTGTATACCCGGTCGAAATACCTGAACTATAATCCGGAGGTGAGCAACTATGAAAATCCGCTGACGGGCGGTGTCGATTACGGCAGCTACCCGCTGGCCAGAACCATCACCTTCGGCGTCAACGTTGGTTTCTGACAGGAATAACCCGATGAGCAC
The DNA here is from genome assembly GCA_965200945.1 of Chitinophagaceae bacterium. Taxonomy (GTDB): domain Bacteria; phylum Bacteroidota; class Bacteroidia; order Chitinophagales; family Chitinophagaceae; genus JADCRZ01. The sequence continues at coordinate 3,829,546 of OZ241749.1, read as the reverse complement.
ACAAGATCGTATCACGACAAAATTGTATCACATGAACATCAAACATATTTACAGGTTGATGCTGATAGCGGCTGTTTTCTCTTCCTGCAGCAAAAGCTTTCTCGACCTGAAACCCATCTCTTCCACCACCACCAGTAATTTTTACCAGACGGCCGACGACTTCAAGAACGCCGTGAACGGCGCCTATGGCTCGCTCCAGTTCGGCGGCACTTACGGCAGCGACAGCTATGTGTTCGGCGAGATCCGGTCCGACAACTCGGTGCCGGTGGCGTCCGGCTCGGTGACCGACCAGGATGAGTTCGACCGGTTCTACATCCGCACCACCAATCCGTACATCCTCAACCGCTGGAACGACAGCTACCGCGGCATCGCGCGCTGTAACCCGGTGCTGGGCCGCATCGGCGGCATCGCCATGGACACCGTGCTGAAAAGCCGCTACATCGCGGAAGTGAAGTTCATCCGCGCCCTGCTGTATTTCAACCTGGTAAGAACCTACGGTGATGTGCCGCTGGTGCTGAAGGAAGTGACCGATCCGGATGAAGGATATACCTATGGCCGCAATCCTAAAGCCGATGTATATGCGCAGATAGAAAAGGACCTGTCGGATGCCGAGGCGGTGCTGCCGGTTTCCTATACGGGCGCCGATATCGGGCGTGCCACCCGCGGGGCAGCGAAAGCGGTTCTCGGAAGGGTGCTGCTTACTGAGAAGAAGTACGCACTGGCCTCCGCCAAGCTCAGGGAAGTGATCGCGCTGAACCAGTACAGCATCCTGCCTTCATACGCCGATGTGTTCAGGGTCAGCAACAAGAACAACAAGGAATCGGTGTTCGACGTGCAGTATAAATCGGGTGGTGTGGGACAAGGCAATTCCTGGCCCAACTCCTTTGCGCCGCAGAACTCGGGCAATGCAGTGATCCAGTTCGGCGGCTCCGGGAACAATGCGCCCACCGATGACCTGGTGAGGGAATACGAAGCGAACGACCAGCGGAGAGCCGCTACCGTCGCCACTTCCTATGTAAATGCCGGCGGTGTGACCATTCCGGGCAACTTCGTAAAAAAATATTATGATGTGCCAGCCACAGCCAACGACAACGGCAACAACATCCCGGTGATCCGGTATTCCGATGTGCTGCTGATGGTGGCCGAATGTGCGAACGAAGCAGGGTATCAGTCCACCGGCGACGCGTTCACCTACCTGAACCAGGTGAGGAACCGCGCCGGACTGGCCAGTCGCACAGCGGCCGATATTCCCGACCAGGCTTCCTTCCGCCTGGCCATGGAGCACGAAAGAAGGGTCGAGTTTGCCTTCGAAAATCTGCGCTGGTACGACCTGGTGCGCACCGACCGGGCGATCCCCGTGATCAACGGCAAATCGGCCCAGATCAACCTGGTGAACCAGGTGACCATGAATAACCTGGTGTTCCCCATTCCACAAAGCCAGATCGACATCAACAAAGGCAAAATATTGCAGAACCCGGGGTCGAATTAATTTCTTATCCCCTCTTGGCGGGGTTTTGAGGAAAGGAATAACAAGCTGTGTCTGCATTCTCTTTTCTCATGCCAGCGAAGTGCAAGAACGATCAGGCGTACCACACATGTCACGCATGATCGTTCTTGCGCTGCACTGGCATGAGAAAAGAGAATAAGTTTCATCCTGAGTAAAATACCGACATTACTATTTACCACCCCGTGAAAAAATTCAACCGTATCATTCGAACAAGCATCTTCATGGGCATGGTGCTTATTGGCCAAACTCACGCGCAAGTGAAGATCCCCGCCTCCTTCAGCTTCAGCAAGCTGAACGGCAACCACGATATTGCCGAACTGCCTGCCTGGGGGCCGTATTCAAAACATTATGCGGGCATCTCGCATGTGCCGGACCTGCGTACTGGCATGCGCTTCGATTTTTCGGTGATGCCGGGGTACTATCGCAACAAGGTGCTGGTGCCCAATGTGCGCTTTGAATCGGGCTATTATCCCTGGCAGGCCGCGCCGGACCTGCGTTGCATCACCTACCGCTACGAGCTGGAATGGAAAGACCGGGTGTACGTAGACGTTACCTACACGCAACTGGATTCGGCTTCCGTGCTGGTGGCCATGCACAGCGTGAACCAGACGGCCCTGCCGCAGAACCTGGCGCTCAACCTCATGGCCTCCATCGAATACCCGGAAAGCTGGGGTTCGAAAAAGATCGAAACCGGTTCGGGCGCAACATGGGTGAATGCCGTCGACTACAGCTCGCTTTCCTATGCGGTAAAGAAACCTACGGATGACCTGGTGCACGACGGCTGGAAACGCGGTGAAGTGCGCGACACGGCTTTCATCGACGGTCGCGGCATCGGCGAAGATTTCGGCCGCGTACAGGGCGACCGGATCGCATACAGCATCGCACTTCCGGAAGGCAAACAGAATGGAACCCTGTCGCTCGTGTACAAGCTGCGCGGAGCTGCGCAGGCACGGCTGCGGCTCAGCGGATTGATAAACCGGGAAGTGGTGTGCAAAGACAGCGGCGCGCCATCAGTGATCACGATGCCGTACAACGCAACGGAGAGCGGATCACAGAACCTGGTGATCGAATCGACCGGAGGCGGCAGCATGTTCCTCAATGGATTTGTAGTGTCGGGGGATACTGCCGGCCAGCCGTTCCGCATCGTTTCCCGGCAGCAGCAGGCAGTGCCGGCAACGGAGGAGGACCTTGCTTCAAAAACACTTATGCTGAAGTACGCCGATGTGCCGGTTTATTATGGCATCCGGTGGGACAACGGGCCTTTCAAGATCCGCGAGTTCCGCAACGATGAGCTGGATATCTTCTTCCGCAACGAGGTGCACAACCATGTTGCGAAAGTGCTGAACGGAAACCAGAAAGGCGATTACGCCAATGTGTTTATCCGGCCCATCGAGCTCAAACCTTTCTCGAGCCAAACTGCCTATGCCTTGCTGAGCACGGGCACGCACGATGCAGTGGCTGCGGCCATCAAAAACAAGCAACCGTTGTCCGAACGCTTTGCTGCCCAGGCAACGGCAAAACCTCCGGCGCAGCCAACTATCCTTCCCGGCGGCAAAAAATACCTGTTCAGCCGCAACATGCTGCAGGCCGCCCTGCTGTCGAACGTGGTGTATCCCATCTATACGCAGGACCAGTTCATCCGGCATTTTACCCCCGGCAAGTGGTGGAACAGCTTGTACACCTGGGACCTTGGGTTTACCGCGCTCGGCCTCACCGAAGTGAACCCGCTTGCCGCCATCGAATGCGTGAACGCCTATGTGACGCCGCCCGGCAGCCAGTCGGCCTTTATCCATCATGGCTCACCGCTGCCGGTGCAGATGTACGTGTTCCTCGAACTCTGGAACCGGACGCAGTCGAAAGAGCTGCTTACTTATTTCTATCCCCGCCTCAAACAATACTACGAGTTCCTGGCGGGCAGGCGCGGAAGCTCCACTACGGCGGCGCTCCCTTCGCACCTGCTGAAGACCTGGGACTATTTCTACAATTCGGCGGGCTGGGATGATTACCCGCCGCAGGCCGGCGTGCATGAGCAGCACCTGGAAAGCCGGGTGACGCCGGTGGCCACCAGCGCGCATGTGATCAGGGTGGCAAAGATCCTGCGCATGGCAGCCCGGGCGCTCGACAGCCTGCAGGACCTGAAAAGTTATGACGCGGATATCGACCGGTTGTCGAAGGCGCTGCAAGCGCATGCGTGGGACAGCGCCAGCGGCTATTTTTCCTACGTGGTTCACGACAGCAGCGGAAAGGCGGCCGGCTTTTTCAAAGACCCGGCTTCGGGCGCCAATTTTAACATGGGCCTCGATGGTGCGTACCCGCTGGTGGCCGGCATCTGCACACCGCGCCAGCAGGAGGTGTTGCTCGACAAGATCTTTTCCCCAAAACACATGTGGAGCCCGTCGGGCATTACGGTGGTGGACCAGTCGGCCCCTTACTACCGCATCGACGGCTACTGGAACGGTTCCGTGTGGATGCCGCACCAGTGGTTCGTATGGAAGACCATGATCGACCTGAACCGGCTGGACCTGGCACAGCGGATCGCCATGAAAGGACTGGATGTGTGGCAAAGGGAAACGGATGCTTCCTATTACACCTTCGAGCATTTCCTGGCCGCCTCGGGCCGGGGCGCCGGCTGGCACCAGTTTTCGGGGCTCTCCACGCCGGTGCTGTCGTGGTTTTCCGCTTATTTCAAACCAGGCACCGTAACCCCTGGTTTCGAAACCTGGATCATGCAGCAGGCTTTCAACCCAGCTTACTCTACTTACCGCGCAACGCTCAACTTTGATCAATCCACCGCTCCGCATCCCCGCGGATTGCTGGTGTGCATGGATCCGGCCCATAAGTACCGCGTGATTTACAATGGCAAAGCCGCCGCGTTTACCGTAGTGCAGAAAGGCTTGTTGCAGATCACCCTGCCGGCCGGGAATGAAGAAGGCAGGCTGGAGATCATGCCGGTCACCTGACCTGAAATTTCAGGGACGGCGTGCCACAGAGTTGAACCGTGGCACGCCTGGCGTACTTGCGTATTTTGGCAAAGACTCTTCCTCCGCAATTTCCACTCTCGCAAATCAAATTCCTGATCCGGCACGCAGTTCTTGCAGCGTTGATTGCGCTACGTTCTATCAGGTTGGCAAAATGTTCACCGCCCCGGCACAATCGTTCTTTTGCAAGGGTTTTGCACGCAAGAGAACCAGCAAGGTTAATGCAACTGTTTTTATGTTCCGGCGGAAAGCCTGTTGCTTCCGGAGCTTCGGTTTTATGGCTTGCTACCTATCAAATGTTCCTCGGGAACAAAGAAGTGAACGGATTGCATCAGCAAATCGCATCCCTGCCTACAACTGCGCTTTGGGTTTAAGCCATTCGCGGCCGATGACGATCAGGATACCGACGGTGTAGGCAAGGATGTCCATCCATTCGAAAGAGGTGCCCATGACGGTGCTGGCCAGCCGGGAATGTTGGAGGCCCAGGAGGTCTACCAGGTGAATGTATTGGGTGAACTCTATGAAGTAGGCAAACGCCAGCACGCAGAGGGCCAGCGTTACGGGCGGGAGATCAAAAAAAGTTTTCACGAAATAATAGATCAGGATCACCACGAGCAGGTCGCCTACGTAGGGCCTGATCAGCCGGTCATGCATATACAGCGCGATCAGCACTTCTACAATGAACAGCAGGATGGTAATGAGAAAATATTTCTTGTGAAAACGAAACATAGGGGGATTTTAGAATATGGTACGGCAGGTTTGCTTCCGCAAGAAACGAATATTTCTCCAATACCTCGTTCCCGCCTGCCGCAATGGTCTTTACTGCAACCAGACTGTTTGTGTGAAAGCGCCGCTGGCAGCCGCATCCCATACTTCCGCCCGCACCCATTTTCTGCCTTTCATGGTCTCGGTTATATCGAACGATTGTTTCCCGAAAGCCTGGGTGGAATCGAGCGGCACCTTTCTCCGGAACACCTGGCTGCCGTCGCCGGAGATGATCTCGGCAAACTGCAGGGGCATCGTCCAGCTCAGATCGAGGTGGATGCGGACCTGTCCTGACGGGTCTGTCTGAACGGTTTCTCCGGATCCTTTGCCGTTCACGGTAAAGCGGGGGATGAGCACTTCGCCGGTGGTGGAAAAAAACCGGCCTTTGCGCAGCGCATCGAGCACCGGTTGCCAGCCGCCGTTGTAATCGGGCAGCCGGTCGAGCTGCAGGTAGTTGATGTTCATGTGCGCATACATCTCGTTCTCCGGTTCAATGGTAAAAAGGTCGGCTTCGGAAAGCACCTGCTTTTTTATGCCCCAGTTGTTCATATCGTCCATCAGGTCGAGTACCCGTTTGCCGAGGCGCGGCTGCGACAGGTCGGCGGGCATGGCTTTCCAGGCCCCGCCCAGGAAGTGGTCTGACAGGAAAAAGGGTTCTTGCTTGTAGGTGTCGGGAAAACCGGTCGAGCCCTTTGTGCGGGGATGGGCCGTCCATGCCAGTCCGTTTTCCTGTTCGAGCAGCTGCAGCATATCTTTCTTGTCGCCGATATGATACACTTTGCCGTAGCCGGGTTCGGTGGTGACCATGGAGGTGCCCGGTTTGCGCGACATGATCCAGTATACGGGGCGCGGAAAGAAATCGAGCCAGTGACCGCCAAAAAACTCGTTGGGCTCCTCGCCCGGCAGCAGCAGGAACTTACTGTCTGAAAACTTTTTACACTGGTCGAACAGGGTTTTCAGTTCAAGAAGCCTTTGATCGTCGGGCCCTTTCGGATGGGCCGTGTAGTGGAATTCCGCCAGGTGTACGATGTCGACCCCGGTGGCTTTAAACACTTTCAGAAAGCCGGGCGTATCCGGCACCGGCTTCCCGGCCAGCACCACTTTCATCACGAACTCGTTGTGAAAATGACTGGCGAAGGTCTTGAAACCCGGCAGCGGCACATAGGCATCGCTGTGGGTGAACTTTTTTACTTCTTCCAGCGCCTGCGGGGCAGCGCCGGCATCGAGCAGGCAGAAAAAGTTCAGCCGCTGCTGCGTGCCGGGCGGGGCGTTGAACCAGGGCACGTAGCGGTTGTCGCCTTCCAGCTCCTGGCGGATGCCCAGGCCGAATTCGGGTATCAGGTTGCGGTAGCCGTTGCCATACCAGGTGAACCGGAGGTTGAACGCTTCGTCGAGCGGATAAAAATATTGATGGGGTGCCGGGAACACCGCGAGGCTGCCCCCGGAATTTTCACCGATGATGGTGCGGTATTTTACGGCAACGTGCGGTGCCGTATCGGTCTGCTGCGCGGAAGTTTGCTGCAGCCGGTTTTCGACGGAAGCCCAGGAGATCTGTTTCCAGGGGATGGCGGTACTCACAAGACCGGCATCGTACACCATTGCCACGGAATCTACCGGCGTAGCCATCACGGCGGCGATGTTCAGCAGCGGGCTGCCGTTGTACAGCGTGATCTCCAGCGCACCCCTGAAATGCTCCGCGCTGATCTCATCGATCCTTACCACTGTTCGCGAACCGGTGCTGGTTACGCTGGCGCCTTTTTTTGCAAAACGGGTGCGATAAGATTGATGCGGTTTGAGGGGCACCTTGTCGAAAAAGATGTTCCAGCCGTTCTGTGATACCAGGTCCCTTTTCCCGACCGTTACAATAAAGGCAGGATCAAGTGCGGACGCGATCTGGTGGTAAGATCCGTTGCTGTTCAGTCCTATGCCGGCGATCAGGGGCTGGCCTTCCAGCAGGTTGAGGCTGATCTGTCCCTGCTTCTGCCCGCCTGCCGGCCATTGCAGTTCCAGCATGTTCTGTTTCAGCGTTGCCACTGCGCCGTTGCGGGTGCTGAACCGCTGCAGGTTCACCGGGATCTGTGCTTTGGCAGCAAAGAAAAAAGAGAGAAAAAGAAGGACAGAAATAATTTTGTTCATGGCAATCGTTTTACCGGCAAATCCGTTCTGGTCAGCCATCACAGGCGGGGCGCACTGTTTCGCCGGAGAGGAGAAATTTAAAAAATATGGAAGCATGAATATAATCTAAATAACTTTGATTTAACGATTCATTAACCCCTATGAAAATACATTTGCCACACATTCAACAAACACGATGAAAATATTCCTGCTGGTTCTCTCCTTCGCTTTTCTCTCCACTGCTTATGCCCAGAAAGATTCCGTCACCGCTGCCAAACGTTATGCTTCCACCACGAAGAAAAGGGACTGGAGCAAAGTGAGTTTGAGCAATCGTGCCAACGACCATTTCATGTTCCAGCTTGGATACAATGCCTGGTCGAAAGTGCCGGACAGTTTGAAAACCAAAGGTATTCCACGCACGGTGAATGTGTATTTCATGTTTGATTTTCCTTTTAAAACAGATCCCCGTTTCAGTGTGGGCGTAGGCGTGGGTGTGTCGAGCAGCGGCATGTACTTCGACAAGAACACCATCGACATCGCCGGCACCACTACCAAGCTGGCTTACAGAAATTCCGCCAATACCGATCACTACAAAAAATACAAGCTGGCAACATCATATCTTGAAGTGCCGGTGGAACTGCGCTACGCGCTGAACCCGGAAGAACCTTCCAAAAGCCTCAAGTTTGCGCTGGGCGGCAAGATCGGAACCCTGCTGAACGCACACATCAAGGCCAAGAACCTCCAGAACAGCGCAGGCTCACTGCTGAATGCCTACACGCTGAAGCAGAGCTCCAAAAGATATTTCAACAGCACCCGCGTCTCCGGTACCGCCCGCGTGGGCCTCGGCGTCTTCAGCCTCTTCGGAACCTACCAGATCAACACGCTCCTCAAAGCCGCCGCCGGCCCCGAGATCAGGCCCTATACCATCGGTTTAACGCTGAGCGGGTTGTAAGAGATTGTCTTGAACCGGGATTTGGAAAATCTATCTGATTGTCCTGAGAAGCGATGATTGTAATCGAAGTTGCCTCCAGTATAATCTGTCCAATCTCATAAATCCAGGTTCAGACAAAGCGCTTTTTTTACATCATCGTCTCCTGAGTTACTCATTCTCTCCGACCCATACCCCATACCGGTGCGTTGCTGAGGCGCCTCTTTTGGTTCGGTGCCGCGCGAAGCGCCGGCATTGCAAGCCCTGCGCAGCAGGCTTGCAAAGAAGTAAAAGGAGCGCCGAAGCAACCACCCACCCCCTCTCAACTTTTTCTTCGGTAAGTTGTCATTATCTTGCAGACCATTTTCAGGAAAAGTCAGCTATTGAAGATATGATACAGTATAAAAGATTCACTTTATCCAACGGATTGCGGCTCATTGTTCATGAAGATACTTCCACGCCCATGGCCGTGGTGGATGTTTTGTACGACGTGGGCGCAAGAGACGAAAACCCCAACAAGACCGGCTTCGCGCATTTGTTCGAGCACCTGATGTTTGGCGGCAGCATCAACATCCCGGTGTACGATGATCCGCTGCAACTGGCCGGCGGAGAGAACAACGCCTACACCACCAACGATTTTACCAATTATTACTGTCAACTCCCAGCCGAGAATTTGGAGACCGCCTTCTGGCTGGAGAGCGACCGCATGCTGTCGCTGGCCTTCAGCAAAAAAAGCCTCGATGTGCAGCGCAAGGTCGTCTGCGAAGAATTCAAGGAACATTATATCAACAAGCCCTACGGCGATGTATGGTTCAAGATGCGCGAGCTGGCCTATACCACGCATCCCTACCGCTGGCAGACCATCGGCAAGGAGCTCAGTCACATCGAGAACGTACAGATAGATGATGTCAAGAACTTTTTCTACAAGCATTACCGCCCCGTAAATGCCATCCTGGTAGTTGCCGGCAACGTGCAGGCCGACCACGTGCTCGAGCTCGCCGAGAAATGGTTCGGCAGCATTGAAGCGGGTGAGAGATACAACCGCCAGCTTCCGCAGGAGCCCGTGCAGCAGGCCGCCCGGGCGCTGGAAGTGAAAGCCAAAGTGCCGCTCAACGCTTTTTACAAATGCTGGCATATGGTTCCCCGTCTCGACCCCCGTTACCAGACCGTTGACCTGATGGCCGACATTCTGGGCGGCGGCGGTTCTTCCCGGCTGTACCAGGCGCTCGTGAAGGAAAAGCAGCTGTTCAGCAACATCGACTGCTCTCATTTTGGTACCAACGACGCGGGCCTGCTTACCATTGAAGGCAAGCTGGTGAAAGGGGTAGACATGAAGGAAGCGGAGAAAGCCGTGGAAGAAGAGCTCACCAAAATAAAAGAAAACGGCGTGGAAGAAAAAGAGCTGCAGAAGGTAAAGAACAAGACGGAAAGCATGATCGCCTTCGAAGACATGAGCGTAATGAACCGGGCCAACAGTCTGGCCATTTACGAGCTGCTGGGCGATGCCTCCATGATGAACCACGAGCTGGAAAAATACAACGCGGTCATCACCAATGATATCCAGACCGAAAGCCAGCTCATCTTCGACGAGAAGAACAGCAACACGCTTTACTATTACAGCGATAATTAACTGAGTCGGGGGCGTGCCCGCGTTATAAGCAGCCACTGCGTTTGCGCCCGCCCGTAACACGCCCCCCGACATTCAACCAGATCTCCATTCAATGATCAACAGAACTGTTTCTCCCCATATAAAAGACGCCGTGGAATTCGACCTGCGGCTGAAACCCTGCCAGCGCCATACGCTCGACAACGGCACCGAAGTGTACGTGGTTGATGCAGGCACCGAAGAAGTACTGCAGATAGACTGGGTGTTCGACGCCGGTAACTGGTACGAAGACCGGAACCTGGTGGCAGCCAGCACCAATTACCTGCTGAAGAACGGCACCCATAAAAAAACGGCCTACGCACTCAACGAACATTTCGATTATTACGGTTCTTACCTGAACCGCCATTGCTTCAACGAAAGCGCCACCATCACGCTGCACTGTCTGAACCGGCACCTGCACGAGCTGCTGCCGGTGGTGGAAGAGATCATCAGCGAGTCGGCTTTCACAGAAGAAGAAATCAGGCTGTATAAACAGACCAGCAAACAGAAGCTGTCGGTAAACCTGAAAAAATGCGAGTTCGTGGCGGGCCGCCTGATCGATGAATACCTGTTCGGCATCGACCATCCCTATGGCAAGTACAGCTCGGCGGAGGCCTTCGACGCCATTACCCGCGATCAGCTGCTGGCTTATTACAAACAATTCTACACCGAAGGCAGGTGCATCATATTTGTGGCAGGTAAAATACCGGGCGACATCCTGCCCCTGCTGAACCGGCATTTCGGCAGCCTTCCTTTCACAAAAAAAGATTCGCTGCCGGTGATCCACCATGGGATCAGGGCCGCAGCTGAAAAAAAATACCGCATTTCGAACGACGCTACGGGCGTTCAGGGGGCGGTGCGACTGGGAGCGCATTTTCCCGGCCGCAAACACCCCGACTTCATGAAGGTACAGGTGCTCAATACCATCTTCGGCGGCTTTTTCGGCTCGAGGCTGATGAGCAATATCCGGGAAGACAAGGGCTACACCTATGGCATCCACAGTCATTTTGAAAATCACAAGCAGCAAGGCGCGTGGCTTATCAGCACCGAGGCCGGCCGCGGCGTTTGCGAAGCCACCATCCAGGAAGTGTACAAGGAAATGACGCTGCTGCGCGAAGTGCCGGTAGACGATGAAGAACTGCTGCTGGTGCGCAACTATATGATGGGCAGCATCCTGGGCGACCTCGACGGGCCATTCCAGATCATGGCCAAATGGAAAAACATCGTTCTGCACGACCTCGGTGAAAGTTATTTCTACGACTCCATCAATACCATCAAATCCATTTCCGCCGGTGACATACAGGAGATGGCGCGCAAATACCTGATCCCGGAAAGTTTTTATGAACTGGTCGTTGTATAGAACTCCTGTATGCAATTCGACAGAAAGAACTATACAAATGAAGTCCTGATCAGCCTGTACCGGAACATGCTGTTTGCCAGGATGATCGAGGAAAAAATGCTGGTGCTGCTGCGCCAGGGCAAGGTCAGCAAGTGGTTCAGCGGCATCGGCCAGGAAGCCATCTCCACCGGCGCTGCCCTGGCACTCGAAAAGGAGGAATGGATCATGCCCCTGCACCGCAACCTCGGCGTGTTCACAGCGCGTAACATGCCGCTGCACAAGCTGATCATGCAATGGCAGGGCAGTGCGGAAGGCTTTAGCAAAGGGCGTGAAAGAAGCTTTCATTTCGGCAGCCGGGAACATGCCATCTGCGGCATGATCTCGCACCTGGGTCCGCAACTGGCGCTGGCCGATGGCGTGGCGCTGGCGCACAAACTGCGCAAACAGGAAAAAGTATCCCTTGCCTTCACCGGGGAAGGCGCCACCAGCGAAGGCGATTTTCATGAAGCCCTCAACATCGCCGCCGTCTGGGACCTCCCGGTCATCTTCATCATAGAGAACAACGGCTACGGCCTGAGCACGCCGGTGGCGGAACAGTACCGCTGCGACTACCTCGCCGACAAAGCCCGCGGATACGGCATGGAAGGCATCCGCATCGACGGCAATGATGTGCTGGCCGTGTACGACACGGTCAAAGGCGTACGCGATTACTGCATCCGCCAGCAGAAGCCTTACCTGATCGAATGCACCACGTTCAGGATGCGCGGACATGAAGAAGCAAGCGGTACCCGGTATGTTCCGCCGCAATTATTTGAAGAGTGGAAGCAGAAAGACCCGGTAGATCAATTTGAGGCCTGCCTGATCCAAAACCAGGTGCTCGGGGCCGGTCTGGCAGGGGAGATGCGCCGTGAGTTGCACCAGCATATCGACCAGGAATGGAACAAGGCAGTGAACGCGCCGCCTGTTGTGGCCGATACGGCACAGGAACAGGAAGATGTATATGCGCCGTTGGTTGATGGAATAGAGAGCAGGCAGAAAAAAACATCTGTTGATACCGGCACAGAGCAAACCGAACCACGGCGGCTCCGTTTCTTGGATGCGATCCGCGAAGCGCTCTGGCAGAGCATGGAGCGGCATGATGACCTCATCCTGATGGGACAGGACATTGCTGCTTACGGCGGTGCGTTCAAGATCACGGAAGGTTTTGCAGAGCAGTTTGGTGCCGCGCGGGTCCGCAACACGCCGTTGTGCGAAAGCGGCATCACCGGTGTTGCGCTCGGCCTCAGCCTGGAAGGGTTCAGGTCAATGGTGGAAATGCAGTTCGCCGATTTTGTAACAGCCGGGTTCAACCAGATCGTGAACAACCTGGCCAAGATACATTACCGCTGGGGCCAGCCGGCCAACACGGTGATCCGCCTGCCCGCAGGCGGCGGCATCAGCGCCGGGCCCTTTCATTCGCAAAGTCCCGAGGCCTGGTTCACCCATGTGCCCGGACTGAAAGTGGTGTATCCTTCCACACCCGCCGATGCGAAAGGCCTGCTGATCGCGTCGCTGAACGATCCCAATCCGGTCCTGTATCTTGAGCACAAGGCCCTGTACCGGAGCCTGCAGGGTGAGGTTCCGGCCGGGTATTACGAAACGCCGATCGGCAAGGCGAGGATCGTACGGGAGGGGGAAGATATTTCGGTGATCACCTACGGAGCAGGTGTGCACTGGGCCACTGAATACGCCGATGCCCATCCCGGCCTTTCATTTTATGTCCTAGATCTGCGGACCTTGCTTCCGCTTGATCATGAGGCCATCCGCGCAGCCGTTGCCGCCACGGGCAAGGTGCTGGTGCTGCATGAAGACACGCTCACCGGCGGCTTCGGCGGCGAGATCGCTGCCTGGGTTGCCGAACATTGTTTTGCCTTGCTCGATGCGCCCGTGATGCGCTGCGCCTCGCTTGATACGCCTGTTCCTTTCAACGCGGCCCTCGAGCAGAATTTTCTCGCCAAAGCCCGCCTGGGCGAATCGATTGAGCGGCTGATGAAATACTGATCAGTCTTCTTTTGCGCCTTTATCGCCGGTGAACCATTGTTCCTTGTTCTTGAACAGCACATTGAATGTAGTAAGAGAGCCGTAGATGCGGGTGATGTATTGCTGCAGGTTGATCTTTTCTTCGTCGGTCAGCTTTTTGTGGGCGTTCAGCTGCTGCTCCAGCACTCGCAGGCGGTCGCGGAGCATCACGATCTTGTGAAAAAAAGCTTCTACCGGTATTTCCTTGGGTTTCTGGGTGAGGTCTCTGGGTTGCAGCAGCATCATGCCGCCCATCCAGCGTTCGCCCAGAGGCACCACTTCCTGGGTGCTGTTCCATGACCGCAGGATCTTCAGCAGCGATTTTTCCACTTCCGAGGTTGTTTCCACTTCCAGGGTCACGTTCTCAGGAATGATCTCTTCGAGTTTGGGATCCCCTTTTTCAATTTCCTTGATACCATGATTTATAAAGGAGATGAGGTACGTGGCATATTTGACACCCACAATCACGCCCGGCCCGAAACCGCTGTGCTGCAAACGGGTACCGATCCCTAATGTAAGCTGGTCCATGTACGGTGATTATTTTTCAGTCATATAATGTATGTGCGGAGATGCCATGCATCGCCTGTCTATCAGCCGGAAGCTTTCCCTACTGCTTTCTCGGATACAGACCCTTGTAACGCAAAAAGCTTTGCTTGATGTATTCCAGGAACTCGTAATCGGACGAGATCACGGTAAATTCGTAAGCGGGGCGGTACATGTTCATGAAATATTCAAGCTCCTTGCCGGTGAGCTGGGTCACTTTGCGCACGGTGGCTTTGCTGAAGCGGTGGTCTACATATTTATCTTCTTCTTCCTGCACCAGCCGTTTCTGGAATGCCAGCATGCTTTTGTTGCGGCGGAAGCGGAACACGTTGATCAGCTCGTCGAGATCAAGCCCTACCCCGGCTCCGTTGGTGGGTGCCGATGTGATGCCGAGTCCCGGCTTTTTAAAATCAAAGACTTTGGCATAGTCCTGCCGGTTCTGCGCCGAATCGCGTTTGTAGCTCGGCGGCATAACCTGTACGGGCGCCAGTACGTTGGTGGGCGTATTGATGGAAATATCGAAACCGGTGAGGCTGGCGATGGTGGCCACCGGAAATTTGACGGTCGACTTGTTGAGGTAGGAGAAGTAGATGGAGTCTTTTTCGCTCACTACGAGGCTGTACGTACCGGTGTTGCTGGTGGAGGTACCCTTGCCGGAGGTGCTCATAACGCTGACCCCTTCAATGGGAGCCGTCTTGGTCATATTGTATACGGTTCCTTTAACCGTAACCTGAGCTGTGGATGAGAGCGAGACTGCAAGCAAGCAAAACAAAACCGGTATGATATGGATGGATAAGAGCCGGGTTGTCAAAGTAAAAATTTTTTCATGCTGTAATGTTACGCAAGGATAGGAAATTCAAAAATACTATTAAAGGTATTTAACAAAGAGATGAGAGAAGTGCGGCTGGCGGCGGACAGGGGGTTTGTGAGCTGCGGTACCCTGCTATTGCGGCGTGGAGCGGATCGGTGTTGGGTACCCGTCAGGCATGCTGTCTCTGCGGGCTAGTCTTCCAGCAGTTTCTCGATCGTTCTCGGATAATGATAATGTTCCAGCGCATGAATGCGGTTTGCGAGGGTCTCCGTAGTATCGGCCGGTTCCACAGGGCAGCGCACCTGGAGGATGGTCTGGCCATGGTCGTACTGGTCGTCGACATAATGGATGGTAATGCCGCTCTCGGTTTCACCGGCGCGGAGGAGGGCCTCGTGCACGGCGTTGCCGTACATGCCTTTGCCGCCCCATTTGGGAAGAAGGGCCGGATGGATGTTGATGATCTGCCGGGGAAAGGCCTCGATCAGGCTGGCAGGCACTTTCCATAAGAAGCCGGCCAGCACGATAAAACCGATGCCCTGGTCTTTTAACAGGTCGGCATAGGTGCCGGAAGTAAAGAACGGTTCTCTTTCGAGCACCAGGGAGGGAATGCCTTCATGAGAGGCAATTTGCAGAACACCCGCCGCCGGCTTGTTGCTTACGACGAGAGAGACCCTGATGGAAGGGTGGTTGCGGAAGTAGTCGACAATTTTTTGGGTGTTGCTGCCTGCTCCCGATGCGAAGACTGCCAGATTGTGCATGGTGCAAATGTAGGGTGCGGTTGCCTTGGATGGAAGGGCGGCCGGCGGCTTCTTTGGGAAAACCGGTCTCCGGGGGCATTTTGGGATAGCCGGCAGTTGTTGAAGGGAACAGGAAGGCGACCGAAAAAACAGTGAACGTGTTGAACAGATCAGGGCTTAAAAGAGGCGGGAAGTTACATGAATTTATCTTTGATATGACCTTGAAAAAGGGCGGTAAAAGGTCATGACAAAAACATGACACGCGAATTTTTTTAAAGATCAAAATCGGCTGAAACGCAGGACTGGCGCGGGAAAAAAAAGTTTTTGAATGTTGATATTATGTTAAAATCCTGACTTACTTTTGCACACAGCAGGGCAGTTTTTTTATCGTTCACCGATATCTTAGCGTATATGATCCATCAAAGACCGACCGTCAAAATTTTTTTCTGTACTCTCTTTTTTCTAACCATTTTTTCATTTCAAAACGGATTATTCGCACAGGATGGCAGGGCCTTGTTTCAGACCAATTGCGCCAGTTGCCACAATCTATATAAGAACCTGACCGGCCCGGCACTGATCGGTTTCCAGAACAGGGGCCCTTGGGCCGACCGTAAACAATTGTATGCATGGGTGCACAACCCGGTTGCTTACATGGCGAAGGATCCATACACAAAGGGTCTGAAAGCGCAGATGGGTTCCATCATGCAGGCGTTCCCTACACTGCCTGAAAAAGACATTGATGCCATTGCGGACTATATTGCCAAAGCACCTGCTACCGCCACCCCGGCTGGTCCGACTGATGTTACAACAGGAGACAAAAAATCAGATAGCGACGACAACGCCCTTCTTTTCGGTATACTCACCCTCATCCTTGCTGTAATCGCCCTGATCCTCCTCCAGGTAAACAGCAACCTCAAAAAATTATC
This sequence comes from Chitinophagaceae bacterium, assembly GCA_965200945.1. GTDB lineage: Bacteria > Bacteroidota > Bacteroidia > Chitinophagales > Chitinophagaceae > JADCRZ01. The sequence continues at coordinate 3,813,194 of OZ241749.1, read as the reverse complement.
CGACGACAAGGAAGGCGTTCCTGCTTCCGAGCCGGTTCCTTTCTACCGCAACAAGGCCTATATCTACATGATCACCCTTATTTTCTTCGTGATCGGTGGTTATTATACGATACAGGGCGCAATAGGGTTGGGTCGCACAAAAAATTATCAGCCCGTTCAGCCGATCTATTATTCTCACCGCGTACACGCCGGCAAAAACCAGATCAGCTGTCTGTACTGCCATGGCAACGCCCAGGATGGCAAGCACGCCAACATTCCTTCCATCAACCAGTGTATGAACTGTCACATCGCCATCAATGAATACACCGGAAGCGCCGGCGATATATATGCGGAAGATGGCAACAAGGTGAATGGCACCGCCGAGATCAAAAAGATCTACGAATATGCCGGATGGGATCCGCAGCAGAAGAAATACACCAAACAGGGCAAACCGGTTGAATGGGTGAAGATCCATGCGCTGCCTGATCACGTGTACTTCAACCACTCGCAACACGTGGTTGCCGGTAAAGTGCAGTGCCAGACCTGCCATGGCCCGATCACCGAAATGGATGAAGTATACCAGTTCGCCGAACTGAGCATGGGCTGGTGTATCAACTGCCACCGCGAATCGAAAGTTCAGTTTGCCAGCAACAAGTTCTACAGCATTTACGAAAAATTTCACAACGATCTTAAGAACAACCCGACCGATAGCATCACAGTTGAAAAAATCGGTGGCACGGAATGCCAGAAATGCCATTATTAAGATGGTAAGGTTAACTGGTGCAGGGTTTTTTTCAGGACAGTATCTTTAATAGACGCAGGCTGACAGGTTCGGCTTCCGGTCGTCAATTAATAAAAACTATGGAGCAAAAAAAGTATTGGCAAAGTTTCGGGGAACTAAATGATTCAGAAGCTTTTGAGCAAAACAGTCAGGATGAGTTCAAATCCGAGTTGCCTTTTACGGAAATAGAAGATAAAGGACTATTAGACGCCAAAACTCCCCGCAGGGACTTTCTAAAATATCTCGGGTTCAGCACTGCCGCCGCCATGGCGGCAGCGAGCTGTGAAATGCCCACCCGCCATTCCATTCCCTACCTCGTAAAGCCGCAGGACATTATCCCCGGCGAAGCCGAATTTTACGCCACCACGTATGTAAGTGGAGGTGATGTGATTCCGGTGCTTGCGAAAGTGCGCGATGGCCGGCCTATCAAACTGGAAGGCAACAATACGTCGATCTTCAGCTCCGGCGGCAGCACCGCCCGGATGCAGGCTTCGGTGCTCGACCTGTACGATACCGCCCGCGCCCGCTATCCGAGAGCCAACAAAAAAGAAGTGACCACCTTCGCAGCGCTCGATAACATGATCAGCGGCGCCCTCGCCGGTATGGGTGGGGCTGCGGTTGTGGTACTCACTCCTACCGTTACCTCGGCCACTACCAAACAGATCATCGGCGAATTCCTGGCCAAACACCCGGGAGGCCGCCACGTGCAGTACGACGCCATCTCTTACAGCGGCATGCTGCTCGCCAACGAGATATGCTACGGTAAAAAAGCCCTTCCTTCCTACCAGTTCCAGAACGCGAAAGTGATCGTGAACCTGGGAGCCGATTTCCTGGGCACCTGGCTCAGCCCGGTAGAATTTCAGCGTGACTACAGCGAAGGAAAAAAGATCAGGGGGAACAATGCCGACATCAGCAAACTGTACCAGTTCGAAAGCATGCTCAGCATGACCGGTGCAAACGCCGACGAACGATTTACCCACAAGCCTTCCGAAACCGGCAAGGTGGCAGCAGCACTGCTCGATTCGCTGAGCGGAAGAGGCATCAGCGGCATTGCAAGCGAAAGCCTGAAAACAGGCATACAGAAAGCAGCAAAAGAACTCGCTGCCAACAAGGGCAAGGCCCTCGTGGTATGCGGCAGCAACAATACAAATATCCAGGTGATCGTAAACGCGATCAACGAAGCCGTCGGCGCCAACGGCACTACCATCAACTGGGCCCTGCCGCTGCAGACCAAGCAGGGAATAGACAGCGACATGGCCACCCTGGTAGCTGACATGGACGGCGGACGGATCGGGGCACTCGTGCTGTACGATGTGAACCCGGCCTATGATTACTATGATGCGGCGAAGTTCAAAGCTGCGCTGGCCAAAGTAAAAGTATCCATCAGCTGCAACGAAAAATTCGATGAAACCACCGAGCTGTGCGCTTACTCGGTTCCTTCCCACCATTTTCTCGAAAGCTGGGGAGACGTGGAACCAAAGCCGGGCATGTTCAGCATGCTGCAGCCAACCATCAACCCGCTGTTCAAAACCAGGCAGTTTCAGGAATCACTGTTGAAATGGTCAGGCAACGCTACCACCTTCGATACTTACTTCCGCGAATACTGGACCGGTAAACTGGGCGGCAACGATGCTTACCTGCATGCCATTCAGAACGGGGTAGTAGAAAACGCCGACGGTGCAGCAGCCGGCGGCAGCAGCTTTAACGCGGCCGGACTGGCAGCAGCAACCGCGGCAGTAGCTGCGGTGAAAGAAGGGAAGAGGGAACTGATGCTGTATCAGAACGTGGCCATGGGCGACGGGAAACAGGCCAACAACCCCTGGTTGCTGGAACTGCCCGACCCGGTGACCAAGATCAGCTGGGACAACTACGCCATGATCTCGCCGGCGCTCAGCAAAGAGCTGTTCGACATTGACATTACAAACAAAAGACAGGCGGATGTGTACGAAGTGCATCCTTCCAAGCCTGTGATGAAAATAACCATCGGCAGCAAAAGCTTCACGATGCCTACCATCATCACGCCCGGCATGAACAACGATACCATCGCGATCGCCGTGGGGTATGGAAGGCAAAGTGCCGATGATAAACAGACCGGTCAGAATATAGGTCTGGCTGCCCAGGGTGCGGGAACGAACATGTTTCCCTATGCAAGCTACAGCAACGGCACAATCGACTGGAACCTGGGGGAAGTGACCCTGGCATCAACCGGCGATACCTACAAGCTCGCGCAGACACAGACGCACGGGTCTTATGAAGGACGCAGCGAAGTGATGAAGGAAATGACGGTGGCTGAATACAACAAAAAGCCCGACGAGATCCTTGCCGAACGCAATGCGGAGATGGCACCTTACGGAGGTGTAAAAGAATATGCGAAAGAAGGTACCCTGTATCCGGTGTTTCCGAAACCCGGTATCAAATGGGGTATGTCTATCGACCTCAACGCCTGCTACGGTTGCGGCGCTTGCGTGGTGGCATGTACGGCGGAAAACAACGTACCGGTGGTGGGTAAAAGCGAAGTGCTCCGTGCGCATGAAATGCACTGGCTGCGCATCGACCGTTACTTCACCGGCAATGTAAGCGAACCCGACAGCATCCAGACGGTATTCCAGCCGATGCTGTGCCAGCACTGCGACAATGCTCCCTGTGAGAACGTTTGTCCGGTAGCAGCCACCAACCACAGCAGCGAAGGCCTCAACCAGATGGTTTACAACCGTTGTATTGGAACCCGCTATTGCGCCAATAACTGCCCATATAAGGTACGCCGTTTTAACTGGGCCGACTACACCGGCGCAGACAGTTTCCCCAACAACCAGGATCAGAAAGTAGTGGGTGAACTTGACAACGCGGTCTTCATGATGAACGACGACCTTACCCGCATGGTGCTGAACCCGGATGTAACCGTGCGCAGCCGCGGGGTGATCGAGAAATGTTCTTTCTGCGTACAGCGCCTGCAGGCCGGTAAGCTCGTGGCCAAGAAGCAGAACCGGGTGCTCACAGACGACGATGCAAAGACAGCGTGCCAGCAGGCCTGTTCGGCCGGCGCCATCGTGTTCGGTAATGTGAACAACACCGAAAGCGATGTAAGCAAACACAGACAGGATCACATGAACCGCCTGTTCTACGTGCTGGAGCCAATTCACACACTGCCGAACATCAGCTACCTGGCCAGGATCAGGAATTCGGAAGAACTGGCTTTGCACGAAGAAGGGAGGGAAAAAATGCCTGCAAAAGAGGAAAAGAAATCATAAGTGAAACCGTTACCATCATCCAATAACACTCATTCGTCATCTGCAGAGGCAGGAAACAAAATTTAACTTCACATGGCAGCAAGATATGAATCGCAGACCAGGGACCCGTTGGTGATAGGCAACAAAGATTACCACCAGATAACGGAAGACATCATACGGCCTATTGAAACAAACCCCAGCAAGCTGTGGTGGATAGGATTTCTGATCTCTGTCGGTTTACTCAGTTTCGGGGTCTTTTCTGTATACAACGAAGTTGTGTACGGGATCGGTCAGTGGAACCTCAACAAGACCATCGGATGGGGTTGGGACATTACGAACTTCGTTTGGTGGGTTGGTATCGGTCACGCAGGTACGCTGATCTCGGCGATCCTCCTGCTGTTCCGGCAGGGATGGAGAACAGGCGTGAACCGCGCAGCAGAAGCGATGACCATCTTCGCAGTTATGTGCGCCGGCCAGTTCCCGATCTTTCACATGGGAAGGGTTTGGATGGCCTTCTTCGTACTGCCTTATCCCAACACCCGCGGTCCGGTATGGGCTAACTTCAACTCGCCGCTGCTGTGGGACGTATTTGCGATCTCTACTTATTTCACCGTTTCGCTGCTGTTCTGGTACAGCGGTCTGCTGCCCGACCTGGCAACAGTGCGCGACAGGGCGAAGCTGAAATGGAGAAAATTCATGTACGGGCTTCTTTCTTTCGGCTGGACAGGCAGCACCAAACACTGGCAGCGTCATGAAGCCCTTTCGCTGGTGCTGGCAGGTTTGAGTACCCCGCTGGTACTTTCCGTACATACCATCGTATCATTTGACTTTGCCACATCGGTGATCCCTGGCTGGCATACCACCATCTTTCCTCCTTACTTTGTAGCAGGTGCGGTATTCTCAGGATTTGCCATGGTGCAGACCCTGCTGCTGATTACCAGGAAAGTACTGGGACTGGAAGACTATATTACCATCAACCACATCGACGTGATGAACAAGGTGATTGTTCTGACGGGATCGATCGTAGGTGTTGCCTATCTTACCGAGCTGTTTATCGCCTGGTACGGCATGAATGGCTACGAATGGTACGCCTTCAGCCAGAACAGGGCCAACATATTCTCTCCCTACGGCTGGAGCTACTGGATCATGATGGGATGTAATGTACTGTCGCCACAGATCTTCTGGTTCAAGAAAATGAGAAGGAATATCACCGTTACCTTCTTTATGTCGGTGATCGTGAACGTGGGTATGTGGTTCGAACGTTTTGTGATCATCGTAACTTCTATCTACCGCGATTTCCTGCCGAGCAGCTGGAGCACTTACTATGCGCCGTCTATCTGGGAAGTTGGTTTCTACATGGGAACATTCGGACTCTTCTTTACCTGTTATTTCCTGTTCTCGAAATTCTTCCCGGTTATTGCCGTGGCGGAAATCAAGCACATACTGAAAAAATCAGGCGAGAACTACAAAGAGAAAATGGGACACGAAGAACAGGAAACACCGGAAGAGTTCTATGCGGAAGCACAGGGCGCTCATCATTAATCTGTTAATAAAAGAATTCTTAACAATATGGGAGTTAAAAAATTTGCCGTAGGATGTTTTGATGATGAAGCAGTTCTGTTTCCTGCGGTCAAGAAAGTTCGTAAGGCAGGCTATAAGATTCATGACGTATATACCCCGATGCCAATCCATGGTTTGGACCATGCATTGGGATTGCGGGAAACGAGTCTGCACACGGCTGGGTTTATCTATGGTATCTCCGGTACCACAACTGCACTGGCCTGTATCTCGTGGGTGTTCACCGTCGACTGGCCCCTGAACATCGGCGGTAAACCGAACTTCGCTTTACCGGCCTGGATACCGATCACCTTTGAGCTGACCGTTCTGTTTGCGGCTGTGGGAATGGTCCTTACGTTCTGTTATTTGTGCCAGCTCGCTCCGTTTGTAAAGAAACACCATTTTCATCCGCGCGCGACCGATGACCTGTTTGTAATGGTGATCGAACTGACTCCCAAATCGAACCCGGAAGATGTAATCGCATACCTGAAAAGCCTGGGAACGGTGGAAACAAAAATAGAAGAAGCAGAAACAGGCTGGTGGCTTGGACGGTACGACACTGACAAGCGTCCGTTTGAAAGCCCTAACGTAATGAGTGTACAATAAAAGCAACCAACTGAATGAAGAAGCTATTCATCATCCTAATATTGACATCCGCCACTGCAGTGTTCGTAAGCTGCAGCGATGTAAGGCGCGACCGTGGCCGTGAGTATATGCCGGACATGGCCTATAGCCGGGCCTATGAGACCTATGCACCAAATAACCTGAGGGAAAAAAATATCAATTACAATGCCCAGCCGGTCGCCGGTACAATCAAAAGAGGCGAAATGTTTCCCTTTGCCATTCCGAAAGACAGGGACGGCGACAGCGTGAACTATGTAGCCAGCCGGCAGGTGGCAAATCCTTACACCAGCCTCGACGAAGGACAGCAAAAAGAAGCAGAGCGCCTCTACCTGATCAACTGCGGGATCTGTCATGGCCCCAACCTCGATGGAAACGGACCGCTGTACAACGATGGCAAGGGACCTTACCCTGCGGCACCGAAGAACCTGGTTGCTGACGCGGTGGTATCAAAAATGCCGGAAGGACAGATATTTTATTCTGTAACCTATGGTAAGGGGCAGATGGGGCCGTATGCCTCGAACCTGCGCACGGACCAGCGCTGGATGGTAGTGCACTACGTGAAGATGAAACAAATGGAAAAGCAGGGTGGCGGCAGTAACGCAACGGATTCTACCAAAACCGGTGCACAGGCTGGCAAAAGCGGTCAGTCACCGGCTGGAAATACAGGCGTGCCGGGAATGGATCCGTCTAAAAAATAAAAAGAGCGGTCATAGTAAGATTTCTAGATTTATAAAATTGTAAGCATGTCGTTAAAAGAACAATTTGAAGTAAGCGGGCGATACAGGGCGTGGTCGTTGGGACTGCTCGCGGTAGGTGTCGTTTCCGTACTGGTAGGTTTTTTTATTTATGGAACGGGAGATGAACATGCTAAAACAAGGTTTTGGGCTAGCCTGCTGCAAAACAGCGTATACTTTCTGCTGGTCGTAAATGCAGCCATGTTTTTTATCTGCGCCACCACGCTCGCCATGGGCGGCTGGCAAATGAGTTTCAGGAGGGTATCGGAAGCGATTTCGGTGTCAGTGATACCGATCGGCATCATCACATTTATCATCCTGATGTGCCTGGTCCTTGGCCATCAGCATCATATCTACCACTGGCTTGAACCGGAAGGCGACAAGGTGCTGGAAGGAAAGAGCGGTTTCCTGAACAGCACATTCTTTGTGATCTGGACCACCCTTGCCATCGGCTTGTGGATCGTGCTGGGCTGGAGAATGCGGGTGCTTTCAAGAAGCCTCGACAATAACCCGATTCAAAGTGTGGAAGAAGGAAGGGCTTATATCTATAAAAATACTGTTTGGGCATCGATGTATATCGTATGGTTCGCGCTGACCGTGGCATCAACCGTTCCCTGGCTGTGGCTGATGAGCATCAACGCGCACTGGTATTCGACCATGTACAGCTGGTATACCTTTGCAAGCACCTTCGTGGCAGGGATTGCGCTGATCACACTTTTTGTGATCTACCTCAAAAACAAAGGGTACCTGGAAGTTGTTACAGAAGAGCATTTGCATGATCTCGGAAAATTCATGTTCGCTTTTTCGATTTTCTGGACCTATCTCTGGTTTTCCCAGTTCATGCTGATCTGGTATGCAAACATCCCGGAAGAAACCGTGTATTTCATACCAAGGGTAAGAGGCGCTTACAAAGGGATCTTCTGGCTGAACGTGATCATCAACTTCGTAGCACCGTTACTTATCTTCATGAGAAGAAGTTCCAAACGCAACTACACAACCGTAACATTTATGTCTGTATTGTTGTTATTTGGTCACTGGCTGGATTTTTATCAGATGGTATTCGCCGGCCCTATGGAAAAAGAAGTACCGATGAACCTGTTCGACTTTGGCGTGGCAGCCGGCTTTGTAGGCCTGATCATGTATTCAACCGGACTGGCCCTCAGTAAACAACCGCTGTTTGCGATGAACCATCCGTTTTTCAAGGAAACGATTATACATCATACTTAGTTTCAGAAAGCGACGGCGGGAACGGAACCGGGACCTGAATTTGAAAACTTTGTATTAAATATTTTAGAAGATCATGTCAACCATTTTTTTGCTAGCAATATTACTCCTGGGCTTTCTGATCACTTTTCAGATCGCCAAAGCAAGTGAATATGTAGGCATTCTGAAAGGCGAGAAAAAGACACTGGAGCAAAATAACCGCATCAACGGGTTTCTCTTTATCGCTTTCCTGGTGCTGGGACTGATCGGCGTATACTGGTGTCATGAAATGTTCAAGGGCAGGGTGTTGCACGATGCAGCTTCCGATCACGGGGTGAAGATCGACAACATGCTGTATATCACGGTGCTGATCACAGGCGTAGTATTTTTCATTACCCAGATCACCCTGTTCTGGTTTGCATTCAGGTACCAGTATTCCGAAAAAAGAACCGCTTATTACTATCCGCACAATAACCGTCTGGAAGTGATCTGGACCGTTGTGCCTGCAATAGCGCTTACCGTACTTGTAGGTTTGGGACTGTATTACTGGTTCCAGATCACCGGAGATGCGCCCGAGAAATCGCAGATAGTGGAAATCACCGGCAAACAATTTGGATGGGTGTACCGTTATGCAGGACGTGACGGCGTATTCGGAAAGAAGTATTATAAGTTTATCGATGAAGGAAAGAATAATCCGCTGGGCATGATCTGGGAAGACAAAGCCGGGCAGGATGATGTGGTACAGTCGGGCGGAGAAATGTACGTAGTAGTGAATAAACCGGTGAAACTGATCATCGGATCACGCGATGTGATCCATGATGTGGGTCTGGCACATTTCCGTATGAAAATGGACGCAGTGCCCGGTACACCGACGACCATGTGGTTTACCCCTTTGTACACTACCGGCGAAATGAAAGTGAAGACAGACAATCCCGACTTCGAATACGAGATCTCCTGCGACCAGATGTGTGGTAAAGGGCATTACACCATGAGAGGCATCATTAAAGTGGTATCGCAGGACGAATACAACCTGTGGGCGGCCAAGCAGAAATCGGCTTACGCGCAGGTGCAGGAAGCCAACCAGCCCGCAGCCGGAGGAGCAGACTCTACGAAGAAAGCAACGACGCAGACGAATTTTATTTCAGAACAAAGCATTGCAGCGAAAGGAAAATAAAATCCAATCAGGTAAAGGCCATATTTTAAAAATTTTTTATGAGCAACGAAACGGTTATACATGCGCTCCCGGACACAGCGTCCACGCACGACATAGAGCACGATGGTCATCACGGGCATCATAAAGAGACGTTCATCACCAAATACATCTTCAGCCAGGATCACAAGATGATCTGCAAACAGTTCCTGATCACAGGAATGATCTGGGCGATCATCGGCGGGTTGTTTTCGGTGATCTTCCGTCTGCAGCTTGGCTACCCGGATTCCACGTTTCCGTTCCTGGAAGATTTTCTGGGTAAATGGGCCAAAGGAGGCAAGATCTCACCTGAATTCTATTATGCCCTGGTAACCATGCACGGTACCATCCTGGTGTTCTTTGTACTTACTCAGGGCCTGAGCGGAACCTTTGCCAACTTCCTCATTCCATTGCAGGTGGGAGCAAGAGACATGGCTTCGCCGTTCATGAACATGCTTTCTTATTGGTTCTTCTTTGCTTCCAGCGTTGTACTGCTGTCATCCATGTTTATCGAAACCGGTCCTGCAAGCGGTGGATGGACCTCCTACCCTCCGCTGAGCGCGCTCGGTGATGCAAACCTGGGTTCGAAAGCCGGTATGGATTACTGGCTGATCGGTATGGCTCTTTTCGTGGTTTCTTCCCTTCTGGGAGGTCTTAACTACATCGCGACCATCCTGAACATGCGAACCAAGGGTATGAGCATGACGAGGGTTCCGCTGACGATCTGGGCAATCTTCTTTACAGCGATCCTCGGTGTACTTTCCTTCCCGGTTCTGCTGTCAGGCTTCATCCTGCTGCTGTTCGACCGCCACGGAGGTACCAGCTTCTACCTTTCCGACATCTATGTCCAGAATACACAGACGGCTTTACCAAACGAAGGGGGCAGTGCCATCCTTTACCAGCACTTGTTCTGGTTCCTGGGTCATCCGGAAGTATATATCATTATCTTACCTGCAATGGGACTGGTCTCGGAAGTGATGAGTGTGAATGCACGCAAACCCATCTTTGGTTATATGGCTATGATCGGTTCGCTGTTCGCCATCACCGTACTGGCCTTCCTAGTATGGGCGCACCATATGTTTGTGACGGGGCTGAATCCGTTCCTGGGGTCTGTGTTTGTGCTGCTCACGCTGCTGATCGCAGTACCATCGGCCATCAAGGTCTTTAACTGGATCACGACGCTGTGGCGCGGTAACCTCCGATTCACGCCCGGTATGCTGTTTTCGATCGGGTTTGTAAGCCTGTTCATCTCCGGTGGTCTTACCGGTATCTTCCTTGGTAACTCGACACTCGATCTCCACCTGCATGATACTTACTTTGTGGTCGCCCACTTTCACATTGTAATGGGTGTATCCGCCTTCTTCGGAATGTTTGCAGGTATCTACCACTGGTTCCCGAAAATGTTCGGGCGATACCTTAACAACACAATGGCGTACATACACTTCTGGATCACACTCACAGGCGCTTACCTGATCTTCTGGCCGATGCACTACGAAGGCCTCGCAGGTATGCCACGCCGCTACTACGATTTCAGCCCGTGGGTTTCCTTTAATAACTTCCAGGGTCTCAACCGGTTTATCTCGATCGTCTCGATCATTGTGTTTGCCGTACAGCTTTTGTTTGTGTTCAACTTCTTCTATTCCATCTTCAAGGGCAGAAAAGTAAAGACACAGAATCCCTGGGGTTCCAATACGCTCGAATGGACAACGCCGATCAATCCGGGTCATGGTAACTGGGTAGGTGAAATTCCTGAAGTTCACCGCTGGGCATATGACTACGGCAAAGACGGACGTGAGTATGTTCCGCAGACTGAACCTGTAGGAGCAAATGAACAAAAACACTGATCTCACATAATCATAGAACAACCAAGTACCTTTACAAATGCCCCGGAACACCGGGGTATTTTTTTGCTCCGTGGCCAACCAGGGAAGAACGGTAAAGGAGATAGAATTATAAAGTGGATATGTTAAGGAGACGACGTTTTTTGACCCTGGGTGAGGAGAGATGAGGCAGATGAGTTAACTTTGCGGCTCATATCAATAACAGGGACAGGTCTGCGGGCCATATAAATTTCATCAAGATTGAAGCAGCAAGAAAATGTATTAAACTCCAGTTCTTTTACTGTCGCCAGCAAAATAAAAGATTATATGATGCTGGTAAAGTTCAGTTTAAGTTTCATGGTAGTCTTTTCTGCAGTTATCAGCTATCTGCTGGCTCCGAAAGTGATCGAGTATAACGTTAAAATGATCCTGCTGCTTTTTGTCGGAGGTTTTCTGGTTACCGGCAGCGCCAATACCATCAACCAGGTAGTAGAAAAGGACACCGACGCCATGATGAAACGCACGGCGAAAAGACCCATTGCTTCCGGAAGGATGAGCACGGAAGAAGGTTGGATATTTGCACTGGTTACGGGTAGCATCGGATTGTTCATACTCGGCTATTACTTCAATATGTTGTCGGCGGCGCTGGCAGCCTTCAGCCTTTTCCTGTATGCTTTCATTTATACACCCCTGAAAAAAGTAAACTCTATCTCGGTACTGGTAGGCGCATTACCTGGTGCACTGCCCTGCTTGATCGGCTGGACCGCAGGAAACGATTCACTGTCGGCAGGCGGATGGGTGCTATTTGCAATCCAGTTCTTCTGGCAGTTCCCCCATTTCTGGGCCATCGCCTGGATCGCTCACAACGACTATACAAAAGCCGGTTTCCGCATGATGCCATCCACGGAAGGACCTACAAAATATTCAGCGCTGCAATCGGTCATTTATTCTTTGTTTCTGGTGCCCGTTGGCCTGCTGCCTTACTTAACTCATATCAGCGGGCTGGTCAGCGTAATAATTATTGCCATTGCCAATATATTGATGATCTGGCAAAGCATCCGGCTATACAGGGAGATGGAAACAAAGGCAGCAAGAAGAGTCATGTTCAGCAGTTATTTCTACCTTCCGATCGTGCTGCTGGCCATGCTGGCAGACAAAGTATAAACCACAATTATTAAATTTCGCACATGGACAGTGCTATTAATCATCCGGGAACACAAAGAAAAAGGATCCATCCTTATAAATTTACCCTGTGGGTCGCCATGGGAAGCATTATCATGATGTTCGCCGGGCTGACGAGTGCCTATATCGTAAAAAGCAATCAACCCAAATGGACGCTGGTTGATCTTCCGGTAACGTTTTATTATTCAACGGCCGTGATGCTGGCGAGCAGCCTGACAATACAACTGGCCCTGCGGGAATTCAAGCAGCGGCGGATGAGCAAATACCGCAACCTGATGGCCATTACGTTCGTGCTAGGCGTAGTTTTTGTGTTATTGCAGTTACTAGGATTTAGTCAGCTGTCGCACGCCGGGTTTAAACTTGCCGGGGCAGGCGCGGCACCTTTCCTGTATGTGATCTTCGGTCTTCATGCTGTGCATGTGCTGGGTGGACTGATCGCAATGCTGATCGTGTTTTTGAAAGCGTTCAGCAAATACAGCAGGAACTACAATCCGGTATCTATAGAGGTACTCAGCACTTACTGGCATTTTGTAGATGTATTATGGATTTACCTGTTTGTATTCTTTATGTGGATACAATAAAATGGCACAAAGATTTCAGGAATTTTTACAGGAATTTGAGATAGACTGTTAAATTTGCTGACAACTTAAACTATCAACATGGCAACAGCTGTTCCGGTCGAGCAAAAATGGTGGAGTGGAGGGAGAAGTCCGTTCAATATCGAGTATGGCAAACTGATGATGTGGTATTTCCTGATGAGCGATGCCTTTACTTTTGGGGCGTTCCTGATCTCCTACGGCAGTATCCGTTTTGCAAGCAATGGCTGGCCGAATGCGAACAACGTGTTCTCTTCTTTCCCTTTTATGGGAGATACGCATCTGCCACTGGTATTTGTAAGCGTGATGACCTTTATCCTGATCATGAGCTCGGTAACGATGGTACTGGCGGTAACAGCCGGCCACAACAACGACAGGGCAGGCGTGATGAAATGGATGGTTTGGACGATCATCGGCGGACTGGCCTTTTTAAGCTGCCAGGCCTGGGAGTGGACTCACCTTCACCACGAAGGCGCCTGGTGGGGAAGCAATCCTTTCACCAACCATGATGGTACCAAAGCATCTACCAATTTCACCAACTTCTTCTTTACGATCACTGGTTTCCATGGTTTTCATGTGTTCTCCGGCGTGATCATCAACATCGTAATGCTGATCATGACCTATAAGGGCGTATTCGATAAAAGAGGTCACTACAATATGATTGAGAAGGCAGGCCTGTACTGGCACTTTGTAGACCTGGTTTGGGTATTCGTTTTTACCTGCTTTTATCTGTTTTAATCAACCACAAACAAAATTATTTTATGGATAATACAACATCAACAAACGTTCACGCAGGGCACGAAGAACCGCATTTTTCTACGAAAGCGATCTGGAGAACGTTTTGGATCCTGCTGATCATTACGTGCTGCGAGCTGATCATCGGTATGTTCATTGCACCGCGTTTTGAACACCTGAAGATCATGTTCAACATACTGTATATCGGTCTTACAGTGACAAAAGCTTTTTACATAGTAGCGGAATTCATGCACCTTCGCCATGAACTGAAGAACCTGATCATGACGATCGTAGTGCCGCTGTTCCTGTTTGTGTGGTTCATCGCTGCTTTCCTGTGGGATGGCAACTCGTACCGCAACCTGCGAAACAACTACGATCCTTATCAGAAAGAACAGAGCCAGGTAAAAGTGCCGCAAAAAGAACATGGAGCAAAACCGGGCGCACTGGAGTGATGACCGTTTCCATTAAAATATTGTAACAAACCTGAACCATCGTTTATGACGATGGTTTTTTATTATGTAAACAGGAACTTATGAACAGGAAAGCACTGCTGGCTGTGGGACTGGTGATCTTGATCCCGGTGGCAAGTTATTTTATAGTGAAGCATTACAGTGAACAGGCGGTAGTTATGCCACGCAGGTTCTACAGCGATTCGATCAATACATACGTTAAAGACGGGAAGGAGTACACCGACACAGTCTGGCACCAGGTAGACAATATCTCACTCACCAACCAATTGGGGAACAAGGTGTCGCTGTCGGATGTTCACAACAAGGTGATCGTAGCTGATTTCTTCTTTACCCATTGCCCTTCTATTTGTCCGACGCTCACAAGAAACATGAAGAAGCTGCAGGATGGACTGAAGCTGAAAGACAGGACACAAAACATAGATACAAACTTTGTGCAGTTCCTTTCTTTGAGCGTGGATCCGGAGCGGGATTCGGTGCCGGTATTAAAGAAGTATGCCGATAAGTTCGGCGTGAACCATGATATGTGGTGGATGCTTACAGGGCCCAAGAAGACCATCTATGATTTTGCGCTCAACGAGATCAAGCTGCCGCTGCAGGACGGGGAAAATGTGGATTCGAACTTTATCCATACCTCGCGTTTTGTATTGATAGACAAAGACAGGGTGATAAGAGGATATTATGACGGCACGGACAGCGTTGCGGTGAACAACCTGGCCAGGGACCTGATCCTTATCATGCTGGAAAAAGACAGAAAGAAAAAACCAAACCTGTTTGGAGCACTATAATATGAACACACATAGCGGAACCGGAAAGAGAACCGAAAACGGTCGTACACAGCAACTGCTGCCACCGGCGATCAAAAAAGATGATAAGAAGGCCGGCTGGCTGATAGGCATATTCTCGGTGGTTGTGTTTGCGGTGGTTGTATCGCTGGGAAAGCTGAAATGGATAGTAGACCTGGGGTTTGATCCGCACGTGTTTGCAAAGATTAATGCGGTGATCAATTCACTGGTCGCGATCCTGCTGGTGAGCGGATTGGTGGCGGTAAAGCAGGGAAAATATTTGCTTCATAAGCGGATCATGGTCACAGCATTGATCCTGTCGATCCTGTTCCTGGTATCGTATATCTGTCATCATCTCTTCACGGGCGATACGCGGTACGGAGGCACGGGCGCCATCCGGTATCTTTATTTCATCATCCTGATCACACATATCTTTCTGGCCGCAATCATTCTGCCCTTTATTCTTTTCACCGCCTACCGCGCCCTGGTCGCGGAATGGCCGAAGCACATGAAGATCGCGCGCGTAACCTGGCCTATCTGGTTCTACGTATCCGTTACAGGCGTGGTGGTATACCTGATGATCAGCCCGTATTACTGATAAAGAACGGACCTGTTAAGGCAGACGGAGCCCCGGGCCGCTTTCATCATATACACATAATACGTGCAGGTTGGCGGAAGCATAGTATTTCTGCAGAAGGGCACACACACGGTCGCGGCTGCGCTGCAGGTAGCCCGCATTATTTTCCAGTTGTGAGCGGCTTTCCACATACATTTTCCGTTGGAAGGCGGTATAGGTTTCATCGTTCTGAAACCGGAGCCAGCCTTTCTGGTTGTCGGTTTGCAGCCGGTCGAGGTGGATCTCGTAACTGAGCAGCTTCGGCTGGGGAAGATATACTTTGAGGATGGTATCGTTGCGTACCATGCGCAGCGCACTGTCGCCCAGGTTGACGCCGTACTTGGCAGTAAAAGGCACGGCAAGATGGATCGTCTTTTCGAAAAATAACCGCCTGAATTCATCGGAGATACTTCCGTCGTTGGCAATGTTGCTGCTGACGAAGTTGGTGTTGCCCTGCACTTCGATGCTTGCCAGTTCAGCGATCTCCTTTACCAGCGAATAGTTTTGAATAAGCTGGGTCTGGTTTGCCCGCTCCGTAAAGATCCGCCCGACCTGGTAGCCCGCAAAAAGCAGGATGGCAACTGATAGAAGGATGAGAAAATAACGCATAGGCAAAAGTATTTCAACCAACGTAAAAAATCACTTTCCCATGCTTTTCAGCCAGTCCTGTATTCCCGCATAGATCTTTGCTGCAACGGCTTTGCGGAATTTGGGATCCAGGATCTTTTTCTCGTCGTCGCGGTTACTGAGAAAAGCCACTTCCACCAGGCAGTTGGGGTAATCTGTAGGGCCGCTCAGGGCGAAATTGAAATTGCCGACGTTTCCGTATTCCTTCAGCTGCAGGGTAAGCATCTGTATGAGGATGGCCATGCTCAGGGGCCGGAACCCGATGTAGCGGTAATACGTGCTTACCCCCTTCACGGTATCGACGGACGAGGAATTCAGATGAATGCTGACCAGGAAATTGGGATTGAACTGTTGCAACATGCCGATGCGTTCGGGCATGGAGAGCGAGGTGTCTTTGGTGCGTGTCATGAACACGTTCTTAACACCGGCTTTCTTTAGTACCACCTGCAGTTCTTTTGCGATCAGCAGCGTGTAGTCTTTCTCTGCAATGTTGCTGGTTACGCCGCCGGCGCCGCCATTGCCGCCGCCATGACCGGCATCCACTGCAATGCGCAATTGCTTAATGGCCAGAGCGGGTTGCCGCCTGATGCGCAGGATGAGCTTGTTTCCCGTTGTATCGTAGCGAACGGAATAACCCCAATGCTGCGGGTGGTTCAGCTCAACGGTTACACGGCATACATCGTCTTCGAGCTGCTGGTACCAGGTATTTTTGATCTCTTTCGTAGTGCGCAGCTGCGTGATCCAGTTGGTGTTGCTGGTAGCCCCGAAGATATCGAGCTCTATGCGGGAAGGATCAAGGAGCTGCCGGGTAGCATAGGGAAGATGTTCATCGAGACTGATGGCGACATAATCGAAAGCCGTATCGCCGTATACTTTCCAGCTGCCGGTGAGGTGATAGGGTTTGGGAAGCTTGCCCGGCACCGGAATTACATTCTCTTTTGCGATATAGGCGCTGTGGTTGCGGGACAGTTGCACCTTGTAATCCGTTCCTGCAGAATCCACCACCATCATCACCACGTTCGAATCCAGGAATCCCATCTTGGCGCCGCCCAGGCGGTCGTCTCCCAGTCCGTATTCCAGAAAAGGCAGCTTCCCGGCCGTCTTCACCATCAGGGTCTTTTGAACCGGCGTCTGGGCCGACAGAAAAAACGGCAGGAACAGGAAAAGTACAGGAAGAGATTTCATGGAATAAAGATAGGGCAGAGACGCGATGCTTCGCATCACTGCCTAGATCGCTCCTGTGCTACAGAGAGACGCCATGCATGGCGTCTCTTAAAACAGGCGTGCCACGGTTTCAAACCGTGGCACGCCGTGATGGTATACGGGAAAGATGCCCGGAATGGCGTCTCTACGCCGGATATTTATTATCAGCAATCAGCTTACCGGCGATCTGCCGTTTGGCTTCCTTGCTGTTGAAAGAATCAACCTTGGTAAAGCGTTTGACACCCAGGAGCATCATACGCTGTTCATCGCCCTGGGCGAATGCATTGATCGCGTCCTTGCCGCATTTGCTGATCCTGTCGGCGGCATCGTAAATATAGGTGCGAACGATATTCAGTTCATATGTACAGGCTTCTTCACCGCGCTGGTCAACCAGTTTCATGGCACGCAGCAGGGCACTTTCGGCATTGAACGTTTCGATGGCCATATCCGCAATGTTCATAAGTATCTCCTGTTCGCCTTCGATCTTTGCCATTAGCTTTTGCACGGCGGCACCGGCGGCCAGCAGGATGGCTTTTTTGAAATTGACGATCGCCTTGCGTTCGGCGGCAAACGGCGTGTCGTCTGAACTTCCGAAATCAGGTATGCTCATCAGCTCTTTCGACACCGCCATCGCCGGACCCATCAGGTCGAGCCGTCCTTTCATGGCGCGTTTCAGTACCATGTCTACCGTCAGCAGGCGGTTGATCTCGTTGGTGCCTTCGTAAATGCGGTTGATGCGGCTGTCGCGGTACGCTTTTGAAATTATGTATTCATCGCTGTAGCCATTGCCTCCATGAATCTGCACACCTTCATCCACCACATAGTCGAGGATCTCGCTGCCATACACTTTGAGCATGGCGCATTCGATGGCGTATTCTTCGGCCGCACCCAGCAGGGCTTCGTTGAAAGGCTTGCCGTTTTGCAGCAGGTCTTCTTCCTTGTTATCGATCCATTTGGCAACGCGGTACAGGGCACTTTCGCACACCCACATCTTGATGGCCATTTCAGCCAGCTTGTTCTTGATGGCGCCGAACTGCGCGATCGGTGTCTTGAACTGTTCGCGGGTATTGGCGTAGCGGAGGGAATTGGTGGCGGAACGCTTGGCGGCGCCGAGCGCGGCGGCACAAAGTTTCAGGCGGCCGATGTTGAGGATGTTGAAGGCGATGATGTGGCCTTTTCCAACTTCACCCAGCACGTTCTCTACCGGCACTTTGCAATCCTGGAAGTAAAGCTGAACGGTAGACGATCCCTTGATGCCCATCTTGTGTTCTTCCGGCCCCTGTGTGAATCCTTCAAAACCTCTTTCCACGATAAAGCCGGTGAACTGGGTGCCGTCTATCTTGGCGAATACCGTGTACACATCCGCAAAACCACCGTTGGTGATCCAGCATTTTTGTCCGTTCAGGAGGTAATATTTTCCGTCGTCGCTGAGGCGGGCCGTGGTTTTGGCGCCCAGGGCATCGCTGCCGCTGTTGGGTTCGGTAAGGCCGTATGCGCCTTTCCATTCGCCGCTGGAGAGTTTGGGGATGTATTTATCTTTCTGGGCTTCGGTACCGAAATACAAGATAGGCAAAGTGCCGATGCCGGTGTGTGCCGATACGGCGACCGAGAAGGAAAACCCGCCACCCAGGCCTTCGCTGACCAGGTTGGCCGTGATGAAGTCTTTGCCCAATCCGCCATATTGTTCGGGCAGAGAAACCGACAGCAGGCCCTGCTCGCCTGCCTTGTCGAGCAGCGAGGACATCAGGCCGGGTTCCATGGTATCGAGCCGGTCGAGGAGGGGATCTACTTCTGTTTCCAGGAAAGACAGGCACATGTCTTTCACCATCTGCTGTTCCTCGTTGTAATCTTCAGAAATGAAAGTGTCGAAAGCGGAACTTTCTTTGATCAGCCATTCGCCGCCTTTGAGTGCGGACTGGGTTTTTTGTGCAGCGTCCATATCGTTGGAATTTATGTGTTTTAAAATTACAAAAAAGAAAAAGCTAACAGCCGTTAGTATCCGGGTGTTAGCTTTTGATTAAGTTAAATTGTCGTACACGATCTGCAATACCTCCTTACAAACCTCGATCTTGTCGGCAGGCACTTTTTCAAGCGCTTCGTTGAGGGTCTGGTTGGCCATTTCCATGGAGCGTTCCTGCAGCTGGCGGGCTTCGGGCGTCAGGTACACGATCTTTTTGCGGCGGTCGTCGCTGGAAGAACTGCGCTTTACCAGGTTGAGTTTCTCGAGGTTATCTACAAGCCGGGTGATGCTGGGCTTGTCGCGGAAGGTGGCATGGCACAACTGCTGCTGACTGATGCCGTCTTCCTTCCAGAGATGATATAAAACACTCCATTGCTCAATGGTGAGGTTAAGACCGGCCTGGTTGAATTTCTTCTGCAGGCGGCGGGCAATGGCGGTGGAAGCTTTACCGGTGATAAAGCTGTACAGCTCGCTTTTTTTAAATTGGTTGTTTTGCATATAGTTAGTTAAACAACTAATCAAATATACGGCAATCGGGCTGAATTATCCAAGCAGGGAAACAGGATTTTTCACGCTGTCTGTTGCCTGGCCGGGTCCCGGCGCTTGCAAATCCTAAGTGGAAAGCCTTATCTTAGTCGGAGCAAGATCCGTATTAGACAACATCTTTCAGCACTTATGAAGCATCTGTACAATTCGCTCTTTCTCTTTTCCGCCCTGATCTTTTTTGCCTGTAATGGCCGTGCACAGAAAAAGCTGGCCATCATCGGGTCGTCAACTTCTGCCTGTTTCAACGTGGGAAATATAGACAGCTGCTATGTGACGCGGCTACAGAAGTATTACAACAATTCGGGTATGCCGGTGACCATCAACAACTTGTCGAGGGCCGGAGATGACTGCTACAGAGGCATGCCGGATGGCTACACGCCGCCCCCCGGCAGGAACGCACCGGCATCGGACCGCAACATCACTGCGGCGCTGGCAGGCAACCCGGACGTGATCATCATCAACTACCCTTCAAACGGCTACAACGTATATTCCATCACTGAATCCATGTTGTGCCTGCGCATCATGAAAAAAGCAGCCAACGATGCCGGCAAGTCCTGCTATATCACCACCACGCAGCCCCGGTGGGGACAGGGATCTTTTCCCGATTACAGTCCCAGCTTTAACACCCCCGCGATCAAGCGGAAGATGGTTGCCCTCAGAGACAGCATCCTGAACGAGTTTGGCTCGTTCACCCTCAATTTCTGGGATGGGCTCGTAAACCCGGCCGACACGACTATTCTGGCACAATATGATTCGGGCGACAGTACCCATTTCAATGCTGCCGGCCACAGGGTACTGGCAGACAGGGTCATTGCAAAAAATATATTTACCGGCAGCACGCTGCCGGTCAGCTTCACCGGGTTCTCCGCCTATATTTCCGGCCAGCAAACCAATATTCAGTGGACCGCAGATGGCGAGGAGGATATCAGCAGCTACAACGTAGAAAGGAGTAATGACGGTACCACCTTCACTGTGATCCGCCAGGTCGCGGCACGGCGTCAGTCTGCGAAAAATAATTATTCTGTCACCGACCCATCTGCCGCTGCGAGCAGCTTTTACCGGGTAGTGGCCATCGGCCTCAGCGGGCAGCCAACCTATACCAGAGTGGTGAAGGTGGTGAGCAACGGCGCTTCGTTCGAGCTGCAGAAGATCGTGGTCGGCGGCCTTTCGGTGAAAGCTGAGCTGCATGCGGCGGAAGCACAGGCGGTTACGGTACAGGTGGTGAACAGCACCGGGCAAATAGTATCGAAGCTCACGGCCACGCTGCAGGCAGGGTTCAACACCCTTTCCATACCGGCTTCCCTGCCCGGCAACGGCATGTATTTCCTGCGCATCTTCAACTCGAAACAGCAGTTGCAGGTGAAGTCGTTCCTGAAAGACTAGCCACCGGTCAACGCCGGCAAATCGCTTTCAGTATCTATCTTGCAGCCATGCTGGCGTTGTTCTATATCACTGTGTGTCTGCTGCTTTGCTATGGCGTGCTGATCAGGTACTACGCCGTCGCCTGGCGCCGGATCCCTGTTCCGGAGCAGCATCCGGCAGACGTTTCACCGATGATTAAAGTGACGGTGATCGTTCCGGCCCGCGATGAAGAACATAACATCCGGCAATGCCTCGATGCCATCACCGCACAGAAATATCCGCACTCGTTGCTGGAGATCATCATCGTGAATGATCACTCTACCGATGATACTGCGGGTATTGTTCAGCGTTACCCCGCTCCCAATGTGAGGCTGGTCGACCTGAGCGAATGGGTGAGCGGCTCCCTGAATTCCTATAAAAAGAAAGCCCTCGAAGTGGCGGTGTCGCTCTCTTCGGGCGAGCTGATCGTAACCACAGATGCAGATTGCACGATGGGTACCGGATGGATCAGCAGCCTGGTTGCCTGTTATACAAAGAGCCAGGCCGTCTTCATCGCCGCGCCGGTAAAGATCGTATCCTCCGGCTCGCTTCTTTCCATCTTCCAGGCACTCGATTTCATGACCTTGCAGGGCATCACCGGGGCATCGGTGTACAGGAAGTTTCATTCCATGTGCAACGGCGCCAACCTGGCCTACAGCAAGGAAGCGTTCTATGCCGTCGGCGGTTTTCAGGGCATCGACCAGATCGCCTCCGGCGACGACATGCTGCTGATGCACAAGATCTTTCTGAAATACCCCGACCGGATCAGCTTTCTCAAAACCGCGCCGGCGGTCGTAAGCACCCAGCCGGCCCCCGACTGGAAAGCCTTCCTGCACCAGCGCATCCGGTGGGCCAGCAAGGCCGACAAGTACGACGACCGGCGCATTTTCTGGGTGCTGCTGGGCGTGTATCTCACCAATGTGCTGTGCCTGTTTTTCGGGCTTGCCCTGTTCTGGAACCTCAAATGGGGCCTGCTTTTTTTGTTGCTGCTGCTGCTCAAAACGATCCTTGAATTTTCCTTTGTGTACGAGGTGGCTGCCTTTTTCGGCCAGCGTTCCCTGATGGCCTGGTTCCCGCTGATGCAACCGTTTCATGTGGTGTACACGGTAGCTGCCGGCTTCCTGGGAAAATTCGGGCGCTATGAATGGAAACGCAGAAAAGTACGCTGAGATAGACGTGTTTCTTTATTTTCATATCCGGTAATGCCGCTATTTAAATTTATATCAGGGGATGCAGGGCGAAAGCTGAAAAAAGACAGGAGCGCCGTATTTGGCCTTGTGGTGATCGTGCTGTCGTTCCTGCTGGCGGTGTTCGCCTACGTGGTGGCGCCCGACCATTCACCCTATGCCAACCGGATGATCGTAGAGATAGAAGGACGCAAACCGGGTTTCCGGCAGACCTTTTTACAGACAAAAAAAGAGCACGAGCCGGCAGCGCCCTCCTTTTTTAGATTTCTCCTCAACGGAAAAGAAGACCGTTACCTCTACACGCCCATCACCGGTTACCGGTTGCAGAATAATACGGTGCTGGTGCGCAAGTACATCGATGAAGGAGTGGAAGACACGCTGCGGATCCCGGTGCAAACCATGTTACAACCGCTGAGCAGCAATTTCGTGGAGTTCCGTTACTGGCTCGGGACAGACAAATACGGCCGGGATATCCTGAGCCGCCTC
The DNA here is from genome assembly GCA_965200945.1 of Chitinophagaceae bacterium. Lineage (GTDB taxonomy): Bacteria > Bacteroidota > Bacteroidia > Chitinophagales > Chitinophagaceae > JADCRZ01. The sequence continues at coordinate 3,790,289 of OZ241749.1, read as the reverse complement.
ATCATCGGTATCCGGGTGAGCCTGGGGGTCGGACTGATCGCGATCGTGATCTCGCTGACCATCGGCATTGTGCTGGGTTGCCTGGCGGGCTATTACGGCGGGCGCACCGATGCCGGTATCATGTGGCTGGTGAATGTGGTATGGAGCATCCCGACGCTGCTGCTGGTGTTTGCTATTACGCTCCTGCTGGGCAAGGGGTTCTGGCAGGTGTTTGTGGCGGTGGGCCTTACCATGTGGGTAAGCGTGGCCAGGCTGGTGCGCGGACAGGTAATGGTGGTGCGGCAACTGGAATATGCAGAAGCTGCGCGGGCGCTGGGTTTCACCGATGGGCGCATTATCTTCCGTCATATCCTTCCGAATATCATGGGGCCGGTTTTTGTGCTGGCGGCTTCCAATTTCGCGTCTGCCATCATCATCGAGGCGGGACTGAGTTTTCTGGGTGTGGGCGTGCAGCCGCCGCAGCCAAGCTGGGGACTGATGATCAAAGAGAATTACAATTTTATCATCACGCACAATCCGATGCTGGCACTGGTGCCGGGGTTTGCGGTGATGATCCTGGTGCTGGCCTTCAACCTGCTGGGCAACGGTTTACGGGATGCCCTGAACGTAAAAGAGTAAGGCTTTTATTTACGGGAGTAGCGGTAGCTGCCGGTCCATTTGTTGGAAGCGCTGCTGCGCGAGGTGACGGTGATCTCGGTAACGCAGACCACGGTTTGCGGGGTGTTGGTGATGGTGAAGGTGTTTGCGGCGGCGGAAGAGTTCTTTGTTTCGGAGTAGAAATTGGTGGCATTGCCATCGGGATGTGCGACCACCGTTATACTGACGCCGCCGGAAGGCATCTTGGAGGTAATGGTGACCGCGAGCGGAAAGGTAGGGCCGAGGGCAGGTGCTTCCACATGGTTATTGGTACTGGCGGGCGACGTAGTTACGGCAAGTGCATCTTCGCTGGTAGTGGTGTTGGAAGGATTTTTCTGGCAGCTGGTGCCGACCAGGAGAAAAAGTGCTAAAACAGCGAAAAGAGAGTACCGGATAATTTTCATATAGTCTGATTGATCTGCCGCCGCTATGGACGCGATAAAAATATGATTTCTCTGGATGAATTAGATTAATACGTTTCCGTTTAACAATTGTTGTACACGCACACCCTTCTTGAAAAGCTTTCTTCCAGGGAGATAAAAGTTTCCGTTCTTTCGATGCCCTGGATCTTCTGCAATCCGTCGTGCAGCACAAAACGGAGCTGGTTGATATCCTTGCAGACGATCTCCGCGAACATGCTGTAGCTGCCGGTAGTGTAGTTGAGGCGGATGATATCGGGGATCTTGTGAAGCTCCGTGGCTACGGCGTCATAGAGAGAGCTTTTTTCGAGGTAGATGCCGATGAAGGCGATGACGTCGTAGCCGAGTTGTTTGAAGTCGACGGTGAGCCGGCTGCCGGTGACCACGCCTATTTCCTGCAGTTTTTTGATGCGGACATGGATGGTGGCGCCGGAGACAAAAAGCTTTTTGCCGAGTTCGGCGTAGGAGATCTGGGAGTCTTCAATCATTTCCTGGATGATCTGCAGGTCGAGCTGATCAAAATTTAATTTCCCGGGCATAAGGATGGTTGTTTTAGATATTATCTATTCAAAAGTATAATTATTTAAATAAAATCGATAGTTTTAAAATATAAATTGTAAAATTTCTACCTAATGAGAGTTTTGCCTAATATTGTATCACCGAGTTCTTATGGCGCCTGCAAAAGCGCTCAACATTGTGGAGTGATGAAATCTTGGCAGACATGCCCTCTTGTCTCGGGGGTGGGGAGTCAGGGATAAACATAGCATAGAGCCGCCAGGGTACTTGTATCTTGGCGACCAGGGTCGACCACTGAAACTTTGTGCTACGGCTAACCGCCCCGTGGAGGTTCGAATCCTCCCTCTACAGCAGCAAAAGCCTCATAACCAGTTTAAGCAGAACCGGTAATGAGGCTTTTTGCTTTTAGGGTGTTTCATTGGCGGAGGCCCTTTGGCCCCTTCACTTCTGGCGTCTTATACCAGGAAAGAACCCTAAAACCGGTTAACAGGTTCCGTTGTGCTTATCCTTTCGATCTTCGCCGTGTTCAGGTTGGTTATGCTTGCGGCCGGATCGGGCTGGCATGTATTTAACGCAGTTGCTTATCCTTCATCCTATCAATCCGAATTTGGGTGTGTCGAACGCTGCCAATAATCAACGATAGACAAAAGTGTGAGCTTGAGAGCCGCCGGGCTTTTGGGTTTCAAAAAGTATCCTTGAACCCTTTTATCATATGCCTGCTGTACTACATCCGGGTTGTCAACATTTGCAAAAAAGATAAAAGGGATTCCTTTTTGCCTGAGAAAGTCACTCTCATAAATCTTATCGAGAAACTTTAAACCACTCATTGTGGGAAGTGTCATCTTCGAAAGAATGATGAAAGGCTTGGCATCGGTCATTCCCAAATACGCCAAAGCCTCCTCGGCACTCCCAAACATTTCCATAGGATTCTTAGATCCAATTTGGATTAAAACGTCTCTAATCTTTTTTTGCTCCTGAGCCTCATTTTTTATCAGAATGATGGGTCCATTTAAAGCCATTGAGCAGAATTTTTGATTTAATTATTTTTTGAAAGAGATTGCGAATTTAAATTCATAAAGCCTTCATTTTCTTATCTGGTGCACAAATTTCCTCGTATCGAAGACCAAAAGGTCAATGTGAAAAGCTTGGAGTTCTCCGAAAAATTCCGATGAAACATAATGGAAACAGGTTATCGGTATAACTCTGCATTCATCCGAAGGGAGTATATCCGGCATTAATTGATCTCAATAGCGTTTATGTCTTGCTGGCAAGCCCTCTGACGCAAGAGTCGATCTAAATTCTTCTTCCCGGCAAAGCAGTAACAAATGTCGATTTGATTGAGCCAATCATTCCCACAACAAGTACACGTGAAACGTTGCCCCCTTATTGACTTCCCCGGTAGCCCTCATGTCGCCACTGTGGTTTAATGCTATCCGCTTACAAATTGCTAATCCTATTCCACTTCCATTAAAAGACTTCTTGCTATTGAGGCGCTGAAACATAACAAATATTTTGTCAGCATACGCCTGTTCAAAGCCAATTCCGTTATCACTAATCGAAATAATGAGATACCGCTTATACTGAATAAGGTGAGGCATCATAGCCAAGTCTTCAGAAGTGGCTTCTCGTGAATCAACGGTTACTATCGGCACCGTATTGGTAAACTTCAATGCATTGCCGATTATGTTGCTAAACAGCTGCGTCATCTGTGTAGGTATGGCTGGCAGGCTCGGAAGAGTGGATGTCTTAATTATAGCAGTCTTCTCGGTAATGGTTGCTTCATAGTCGTTAAGCACCTGGACCAGAATATCATGGAGATCTGTCTGAACAAAGCGGTCATCAGATTGCCTCACACGTGTGAGGTACAGGAGATCCTGGATCAGAGATGACATACGGGTTGCAGCAGCATCAATCTTTTCAACATTTGACTCCATCGCATCAGCAGATTTTCCTATATCCTTACGAAGCAAACTACAGTACATTCGTATCTTTCTTAACGGCTCCTGGAGGTCGTGGCTCGATACATATGCAAAACGCTCCAATTCTTCATTCATCTCCAGCAGAGATTGATTGGTGGATTCCAGAAGCCGGTTAGCAACAGCTTTCTGTCTGTCGCGGCGGTTTAACTCACGCGTGTTTCGCCAAATAAGCAGGCAAAAAAGTACTATTAGCAAAAAGATATGAATTCCAATGGCCAACTCAGCTGTAAAAGCCTTGCTCCAATATCCATACAGCGTTAATAGGCCTAATCCCAATGGAAGAATAACAGCGGCACTCCACAGTAAACGAGCGGAGGACCCGCCAGAAAAAGTACTCACTATTTCCTTCATGAGAACGCTGCCGGGTTGAGAAAACAGCAGGGCTACACCCAAAAGCAAAAAGCAAACACCAGTATGAATCGCCATTGGGAGCTTTGCAAGAGTCCCGTAAAAGAGTTGTATCCTGTAAAGATATACAATCAATGTCACCAGGGCACCCAGAAAAGTGATACTACCCATCAAAGGCGTAACGAACCGTTTTAGATTTGTTTGCCCGTGAATCGTTAGCAGGCCTGCCGACATGGTCAAGAACAAGAAAGCTGTGTTCGGCGCCATCCGGTTTGACACGTTGAGACCCGAAGTGTCAGCAGCAATGGTATGTGAAAACAATAAGTTGCTGATCGAAAAAGGCCATCCGGGCAAATACTCACAGAAACGCAAAAGTGAGACAATTGAAACTATAAGAGCTAAAAGTTTGCCGGCTCGCAAATGGATCGATGAGGGTTCCACCGGAATTAATAGCAACAAAGATGTGCTAGTGATCATAAAGCAAGCAGCTGTAAGAGGGTTCATAGCTACCAACCGCGGTATCGGACGTACAAAAATTTCGATGTGGCAGAACCAGCCAATAAGTACTAAAACACCTGCTGTCATTGTTACCAGCGAGAGCCAACGGGCACTGGCGCGTAATTGCGAATACAGGATGGGATCCAGTTCAGATGTCTCCACATGATGATTTTTTACAAAGAAAACAAGGAATGTAAGTGTATAAAATTAACCATACAAAAACCGAATGGTTGTTAATTACAGGGAAATACTGGTAAACACATATAAACCACCATATTCGAATATCTGCACCTTGCCCCGCTCACGCTTCTGTTTAAAACTGCCCGGCCACTGCCTCACTGCCGTTCTGCGGACTCTCCGGGCCATACTGCATCTGCAGCAGCAAAAGCCTCATAACCAGTTTACACAGAACCGGTAATGAGGCTTTTAGCTTTTAAAAGGTTACTCACAACAGGAATAACCTGAACAGTATAAAAGCCGGATTCAAACTGCAGTGAATGCTGCAGTTTGAATCCGGCTTTTATACTTTGCTTCAATATGTTTGGAAGACCGGTCAGAGGCTGAATACCTTTTCACGGCCTCATCCTTTTCCGGCACATTGAAATCAACCAACTAATACGCTCTTTATTATTACTTCCTGCATCCTAATTGCCCAACCCCTCCTTCAACCTCTGCGATGCGAAAGCCTGGGCATCCTTCGCTTCCCTGACCACGGTCGCCATCCCGAAAAATTCATGGGTTACGCCGGTATAGAGCTGGCGGACCGATGGAACGTGTGCCGCCTGTAGTTTGTCGTACAGCTGACCGCCTTCCGATTGCAGGGGATCGATCTCAGCATTTATGATCGTGGTGGAAGGAAGGCCGGTAAGGTTTGCATTTACCAGGGAGATCAGCGGACTGGCCCCTTCCGATGAATTGTTGAGATAATGCATAAAGAACCATTGCATCAAGGGTTTGCTCAGCGGGTGTGCATCGGCATACTGCACATAGGAAGGCGAGTCGAAATTGTAGTTCGCAATCGGGTAAACCGATAAGATGTGTTTTGGAAGCGTGAAACTGCTGTCTCTCGCCATCATCGCCACGGCTACGGCCAGGTTGCCACCGGCACTTTCACCTGCGGTTGCCACTTTCACCGGATCTGCTTTGATGGAAGCCGCATTCTGCACCGCCCATTTATAGGCCGCATACGAATCCATGTGTGCTGTCGGGAACTTAAATTCAGGAGCTTTGCGGTATTCTACGGACACTACTACTGCATCCACCTGTTCGGCCAGTGCCTGTGCGGAAGCATCATAAGTATCGATGGTGGCTATCACCCAGCCACCGCCATGATAATACACGATCAGCGGATAAGTGCTCTTGCCAGTTTTAGGTGTGTAAATTCTCAGGTGAATCATGCCACCCTGCACTGCGATTTCTTTTCCTGTGGTATCAACATTCCTGGGCGGAGTTGGGATAGAGAACTTTTCCATCACTTTTTTCACTGCATCGGTGGGCGTAGGTTGTTGCCGGGCCTGCTGCGGGGTGAGGGTATACAGCGGAACCGGGGAAGGGCCATCCAGTGTTTCGATCACTGTCTGCATCTGCGGATTGATGGTGGGACCCCAGGCCGGTTTCGGACCATTGGGCTGAATGCGGTCGTACGGATCATCGGCGGTCGTTGCAGTCTCTTCCTTGGTGCACGAACCTGCCGCCATAGAGATCACGGCAAACAAAAAAAGAAACCATTTCGTTGTAAACGGGGCTTTGTCAGTTGTGTAATTCTTACCTTTCATAATTGATTTAGATAAAGAAGGCAAAAAATCATTCCATCCAGAGCCAGCCGTAGTAAAGGTAAACATGTAGAAGGGCTTCTACAGCAAACAGGGCACTGAGATAAATGGATAGGAGTAAGTCTGCCCGGTATTCAGGTTATTGTATATCTTTCTGACAAATCAGAATTCCTGATTCCTCGCAAACATATTGTAAGAAATCATATTTTTAAAATGCCGGTTTTTAGAGAAATCAGGAAACGCTTTCCTGCAGCCTTCTTTCATGCGATCAGTCATATGGAACCAGGCACCATCACAAGAGACGACGCTGAGATCGGTTACCGCATGTCGGGCAAAGGCCCTGTCACCATTAATCTATAACCACCATTTCATGCTTATCCAAACCCTGCAGGCACTTTTTCAAAGAGACCTTGCCCAACTCAGAAAGCAGATTGAACTGTACCAGGATGAATCCAGGATCTGGGAGGTCGACAAACAGATCCCCAACTCCGCCGGTAACCTCTGTCTGCACCTGATCGGCAACCTGAATGCTTTCATTGGCAATGCATTGGGCCAATCAGGATATGTGCGGGACCGCGACGCTGAGTTTGCTCTCAAAGGCGTACCCCGTGCAGAGCTGATCCAAAAGCTTGACGATACCATTGAAGCCGTCCACCGGGTGCTGGGCTCCCTCTCCGGCCCGGATCTTGAAAAAGAATTCCCGGTGCAGGTATTCGCCAGCAAGACCACTACGGAATACATGCTGGTTCACCTGGCTACACATTTGTCATATCACCTCGGACAGGTAAACTATCACCGGCGATTGCTCGACACCGTTTCACGCCCTCCGTATGAATCAACACCTCGAACAGCTTGCAACCGGCTTTCTCCGCCGGCTCGGAAGGATGACCTCTTTCGATGACCTCCTTCCTTTTTACCATCCCGGCATCGAGCAGGTTTAATTTCCCAATACCCTGGTAAAAACAAGGTGGTCATTGAATACAGGAATGACTGCATCATCTGCCAGCGGAAATACGGCTGCTTCGGGCCGTTTACGTAGAATAAAAAAGCCCGCTCCCGGTTGCGAAAAGTTTGCCGAAGGTTACCCGCTTGAAAAATTACCGGTTTTATTGTATTTATGTGCCGGCAAAGCCGGCAGAACGGCCGCCAAGTATTAACACTTGTGTGCAGGAAGATTATCAGAAAAAGGATTAATTTAAAGCCTTGATGCAGGTTTAAAACATCATTTTCATGAACGATACCGGGATTCTCGGACTGATACTGATCATAGTGAACGTAGCAGTCTCTTACAAAGGGTTTAAGGACCAGCAGTTTTTCGAGAAATATAAATTCGAGGTTGAAAAGATCAGGCTGTACAAAGACTACAAGCGATTGCTCACCTCCGGCTTTCTGCATGTGAACTGGAGGCACCTCATATTCAACATGCTGAGCCTGTGGATCTTCAGCGGCATAGTCGGCGGCATCCTGAACGGGTTCGAATTCCTGCTGATCTATGCGGCCGGCCTCGTGGGTGGTAACTGGCTTTCGTACGTGATCCACCGGCATCACGGCGAATACAGTTCCGTGGGGGCATCGGGTGCGGTTTGTGCGCTCATCTTTGCCGCGATCGCCGTTTTCCCGGGCTTCCAGGTAGGATTCCTTTTTCTTCCGCTGCCCGGCTGGCTGTTCGGACTCCTGTTCGTAGGTTTTTCCATTTATGGCATCAAGTCGAGAAGCGAAAATGTAGGCCATGAAGCACACCTCGGCGGCGCACTGGTCGGAATGGTGATCGCCCTGCTGTTTCACCCGACGGCCCTGCTTCAGAATTATGTAACGATCCTGCTGATTGCGGTTCCCACCATAGCGTTCATCTATATCATCATCACCCGTCCGCAAGTGCTGCTGATCGATAATTTTTTCTTCAAAACACATAACCACCAGTACTCCATCGATCACCGCTACAACGAAGATAAAAGCACCCAGCAAAGGGAGATCGATCAGATACTCGACAAGATTAGCAGCAAAGGCATGAGAAGCCTGAGCAAAAGAGAAAGGGAGAAACTGGACCAGTATTCGAAAGCTTCCCGCTGAGAATTATTTCCCTAACTTGTTCCGCAAAAATTCATGCACGTTCTTCAGGTCAGGGATGTCAGCGTAAAGACAGGCAACCGGCTTATACTGGATCATATCAATTTCACGATCAGCCAGGCAGATCAGTATGCGATTGTAGGCCCTTCGGGCAGTGGCAAAACTGTACTGCTCCATGCGATCGCCGGCATGCAGTCTCATACCGGCAGCGTAGAAAAAGGGCAGGCCGGAGGTGAAGGAAGAATAGTGCTGATAGAACAGCAGCACCGTTTCAGGAACTTATCGAACACCAGCAATTTTTATTACCAGCAACGTTTCAATTCATCGGATTCCGAAGATGCGATCACGGTAGAAGAAGACCTGCAGCGCAGCGTTTCACCAAAGCTGAACCCTGACGAGGCCACGGCGGAAAGAGAACAGATCGTTGCCCGGCTTCACCTGGAAGCACTGCTGCAAAGCAAGCTCATCCAGCTGTCGAACGGGGAAAACAAACGCCTGCAGATCGCCAAGGGGCTGCTGCAGCACCCGTCGCTCCTGCTGCTCGACAAACCTTTTACCGGTCTCGACGTAGACACGCGGGCCACACTTACCCACCTGCTGGAGGGGATAATCCGGTCGGGCATTCACATCATTCTTGTAACTACGGAGCAGCAGATGCCTTCTTTCATCACCCATGTACTGCAGCTCGGCAAAGCCGGCAAAAGCCAGGTTAAGGAGGCCGCTGCCTGGAGAGCGGAACAGGCCGCCATCCCGCACGCCAACCGTTTTGTGCCTGATGAGAACCTGCTTACCCAACTGCTGCAGCAACAACCATCGCCGCCCTTTGAATCCATGGTGAAGATGAACGGCGTGCATGTGCAGTACAATAAAAAAAAGATCCTCGGCGATATCAGCTGGGAAGTGAAGGAAGGCGAGAAATGGTCGCTGTCGGGCCCCAACGGCGCGGGTAAGTCTACCCTGCTGAGCCTGATCAATGCAGACAATCCCCAGGCTTATGCCAATGATATCTACCTGTTCGGCCGGAAGCGGGGAACGGGGGAGACGATCTGGGAGATCAAGAAAAAAACAGGTTTTGTATCACCGGAGCTGCACCTGTATTTTGAGCAGTCGGCCTCCTGTTTCGAAGTGGTGGCCTCCGGACTGTTCGATACGATCGGGCTTTTCCGGATGCTGCACCCTGAACAGGAAAAGCTGGTGACAGGCTGGATGACGCTGCTGAAAGTAGCGCATCTGCGAAGCAAACTGTTGCGGAACCTGTCGCTCAGCGAGCAGCGCCTCGTGCTGCTGACGCGCGCGCTGGTCAAGAATCCGCCGCTGCTGATCCTCGACGAACCATGCCAGGGCCTGGACGATGAGCAGGTTGATTTTTTCCGTTCCATGATCGACGAGATCTGCACCCGCAGCAACAAAACCCTGATCTACGTATCCCATTATCCGCACGAAATTCCGGCGTGCGTTACAAAATTCATCCGGTTGGAGAAAGGGAAGCGGGTGGTGTAAAAGAGGGGATGTCAGCTTCCCAGGCATGGGCCGGCAGGATCGTACCGTGTGTTTTTCCTGGAATGTAAAGCGGTTGTTTGGCAAAGCAGCAAGGGGTCGACTAAAAAGTGGGGAAGCGATTGTTTCATGTTCCGCCGGAACACAAAACCAGGTGGCTTTCCTACTTTTTAGTCAATCCCATTTATTTGCGATCTTTCTTTTTCAATACTCCTTAATACCCATATTTTTCCTTCCACAAATTCTTCAGATACCGCCGCAGTTCTTCTTCGCGGGGGTTTTTGCCGGGGTCGTAGAATTTGGTGCCGCTGATGCTTTCGGGCAGGTACTCCTGGGGTGAGAAATTGTTGTCGTAGCTGTGTGAATATTCGTAGCCCTTGTGGTAATCGAGGTTCTTCATCAGCTTGGTGGGAGCATTGCGCAGGGCCAGCGGAACCGGAAGATCGCCTGCGCGGCGCACCATGCTGAGCGCTTCATCGATGGCCATATACGACGCATTGCTTTTGGCGGATGAGGCCAGGTAGGTTGTGCATTGCGAAAGAATGATCCGGGCTTCCGGATAGCCTATCTTGTTGACCGCATCAAAGGCAGCGTTGGCCAGCACCAGCGCCGTAGGATTGGCGTTGCCGATGTCTTCGCTGGCAAGGATGACCAGCCGCCGGGCAATGAACTTCACGTCTTCGCCCCCTTCGATCATGCGGGCCAGCCAGTACACGGCCGCATTGGGGTCGCTGCCCCTCACAGATTTGATAAAGGCGGATATGATGTCGTAATGCTGCTCCCCTTTTTTGTCGTATAGCACGATGCGCTGCTGCGCGATCTCCACCACTTTCTCATCGGTGATCACTGCGTTGTTGCCCAGTGTGTCGGTCACCAGCTCCAGCAGGTTGAGCAGCTTGCGGGCATCTCCCCCGGAAAGCCGGATCATGGCAGACGATTCCTTCAGCTCGATCTTTTTCTTCGACAGAACCCCGTCTGTTCTGATGGCATGTTCAAGGAGCGCCAGCAGGCTTTTTTCATCGAGCGGTTTCAGCACATACACCTGGCTACGGGAGAGCAACGCCGAATTCACTTCGAAAGAAGGATTCTCTGTGGTGGCGCCGATCAGGGTAATGATGCCTTTTTCCACTGCTCCCAGCAAGGCATCCTGCTGTCCTTTGTTGAAACGATGGATCTCATCGATGAACAAGACCACTTTCTCCTGCGATTTCGCCAGTTCGATCACTTCACGTACTTCTTTCACCCCGCTGCTGATGGCGCTGAGTGTGTAGAAGGGAACCTGCAGCGTATGTGCAATGATGTTGGCGATGGTGGTTTTGCCTACGCCGGGAGGGCCCCATAAAATGATGGAGGGAATTTTGCCCTGTTCGAGGGCGGTGCGCAAAATGCTTTCTTTGCCGGTAAGGTGTTCCTGCCCGATCAGGTCGTCGATCTTCGTAGGCCGCAGTCGTTCGGCCAGCGGCGCCGCTGTTTCTTTCATGGATCAAAGTTGCCGAAAAAACGGGTTGGCAGATCACCCTTTTCCACAATTATTGAACGTGCTCATGCAGGAATTCGGCGATCTTGTCGAACGAGCTGCTCAGCGTGGGGCCGCTCCAGCCATGCCCTTCGTTCGGGTAAAGAACCAGCTCATTGACGACGCCGGCCTCATCCAGTTTTTCCTTCATTTTCTTCGACTGCTGCGGATCCACGAGCATATCCTTTCCACCCTGGAACATAAGCGTAGGACACGATTCCTTGTCCACATAATTCACCGGGCTCGACTGACGATAGCTGGCTGCGTTGCTCTGCGGCGAGCCGCCCATCAGGATCTGGAGCAGCATCGGCACCTGCGGATGCACCGGGTGTTCGTACATATCGGTGATGTTGGAAGGACCGAAGAAAGAGATCACGGCCCTGGCCTTTACGGGATCGGAGTACTTGTATGCGTTCAGCAAGGCAAGATGTGCGCCTGCGCTGGCGCCCAGCAGCACGATCTGGTTCGACACCACGTAATCGGCCGATTTATCTATCACAAAATCCACCGCTGCTTTCACGTCTTTTTCCTGTGCCGGAAACTGGTTGGCCGTATAGCTGGCCAGGCGGTAATTCACGTTCACGAAAGCCCAGTCGGGCAGGCGCCGCTTCATGGAATCGACGTAGGCGTTAAAGCTGCTCTTATCGCCTCCCGCCCAGCTGCCGCCATGCAGCAGGAACATCACTTTGGTGAAAGAGACTGTTCTGCCGGCAGGCAGGTAAACATCCATTACCTGCTTCGGATCAGATCCATAGGCCACGTTCAGGAACGTAGCCGCAGGCAGAAAAGAGTGTACATGGGCTGCATCACTCTGCTTACAACTGGAAGAAAACAGATTGGTCATCATCGCAAACAACACAACAACTTTCATGATAAATTGATCATTGGAGGAGCCGTAAAAGTAAACGTAGAAAAGAAAAAGAAATGTGAATGTGTTGATTGTCTGAACCAGAATCAGGCTAATTCTGGTTCAGACAAATTCCGTTCACACAATTGCGGAAAATCACTTGATTTTTTCATTATTCTTATCTAATTCCGTTCCCGGCTCCCATCACCTCCGTAGCTTGCACCAAAACAATCGCTATGCAAACAATAATGGGAGCGGGTGGGCCGGTAAGCAATGAGCTGGCCGGCATCCTCTCGAAAAAGGATGAACCGGTTACACTGGCAAGCCGCCGGCAGCAGCCGGCTTCCGGAAACACGCGCTGGGTAAAGACCGATCTGCTGAATTATGATGAAGTGCTGGCGGCTTCCAAAGGCGCCTCCGTGATCTATATGTGCGCCGGCCTAAAGTACGACACCAAGGTATGGACGGAGGAATGGCCGAAGATCGCAGACAACCTGGTGCAGGCCGCCCGGGAAACCGGCGCCCGCCTGATCTTCTTCGATAATGTATACATGTACGGCCACGTGAACGGGCCCATGACGGAAAAAACACCGTACCAGCCATCAAGTGCAAAAGGACAGATTCGCGCACAGGTGGCCGACAAGCTGATGAACGAGGCGGCCGCCGGCCACATAAAAGCTTCTATCGGGAGGGCAGCCGATTTCTATGGCGCAAAGAGCATGAACAGTGTGCTTGATTCGATGATACTCTCCAAGTTTTCGAAAAAATCGGGTGGCATGTGGCTGGGCAATGTGCATACAAGACACGCTTTCACTTATGTACCCGATGCCGCCAAAGGCATGGCCATCCTGGGCGAACATCCCGAATCCGACAACCAGGTCTGGCACCTGCCCACCGCCCCGGCTTTAACCGGAAAGGAATACATCGACCTGGCGGCCAGCGTCTTCGGATCCAAACCTTCTTACATGAGGGTCAGCAAGCTGATGCTGCAGCTGATGGGACTGTTCAGCAAGCCGATCAAAGAGAGCGTCGAACTGTATTATCAGTACCAGTACGATTATCTTTTCGACTCCTCCAGGTTTGAAAAAGCTTTTCAGGTGAAACCCGTATCCTACGAAGAAGGGTTCCGGCAACTGGCTGCTGCCAGCTGGTAGTAGGTAGGTGCTGAGCCAAAAGCAATGACACGAGAAGGTAAGTATGCGCTTTCCCTGTGTTCTTCCGGAATAAAAGATCGCCCTGTCAGAATATTTTTACCAAGGCCCCGTCTGCAACGATCGGTCCGGTGCTGTTGTCAGAAGAACATGACTATGCGAACACCCCTCCTTGTACTGCTTTTTATGGCAGCCTTGTTTGCTCAGTGCACTAAAAAAGCGCTGATGCAGGACAAATACGTAACCCTCGGATATGAGCAAACCCAATGTGCCGACCCGTGGATGAATGTTGTGGCCGACAGTGTTACCCTGAAAAACGTGGCCAGTTATCTCAATGCGTCCGGAGTGTATGTGGGAGCACTCTCGATCAAACACATGAATTCGGGGGTGGCCTGCCTGGCCTGTTCCTGTAAAACCGGCGCAATCATTTATGTTACCACGTTCGACAATGCCGGGATGAAAACGCAATACCAGAAACTGGGGTTCAGGTAAAGACGCCTTACCTCGCTGCTGTAGCGGCATGAATTTTTCAGGTATCCTTTTCACTCAATCACTTTTAAAATTCATTCTTATGGCAACGGATAACACAAATGAAGAGACCAGCCGGAACATAGACGCCCTGAATAAGATAGAAGCGGAAAGCACCACAGGTACTTTCGCCGGCACCAATTCGGATAAAAAGCCGGACGGCGACCAAACAAACAATCCGGACAACCCGATCCAGGACCAGGAAGCCCAGAACGTGACGGATGGCAGCACTCCGCGCCTTTCAGGCCAGGAAGCCGAAGACGCCATCCGCAAAGGGACAGCCGGCCCGCGGTAATAAATTCAGTCGGGTCTTTGCTATTCCGGCCTCTCCGGATGGCATCTTTTCAAAATTTATCATAGGGAACCAGGTTTTATCCTGGTTCCCTTTTTATTTATCTGCCGGAGTTTCCCGTCGCCGTTTTTATCTTTGGGCTGATATGATCCTGACGCAGCCCTTTCCCGGTTATTCTTCCTTTTCCAAAATTGTCCGGTTCACCGCTGCTGCCGGTTTTGTGGTGTTCCTGATCCTGTACCTGTTCAGGCCTTTCAACATCGACTGGCCGGGCAACCATTTCTCCATCTGGCATGCAGCCATCTACGGACTGGGCACCTTTGTGAACACCACCCTGAACGGACTGCTGCTGCCTTTTCTGTTCCCGGTCTTTTTTACCGAACAACGCTGGAATGTGGCTAAAGAAATGCTGCTCATGATGTGGCAGGTGATGAGTACGGCCTTTGTCAATCTCGTCATTACCCATTATTTATACGGCATCCATTTCACCTTTCCTCATCTCGTCCAGTTCCTCTTTATTACTGCCGCCATCGGTATCTTCCCTGTTACGCTCATCATCCTTCTGAAACAGCAGATCCTTTTCAGGAAATATGTTTCCAGAGCGGCGGAACTGGAAGTAAAACTGGAGCAGCAGGAAGCGGTGGAGCCGGAGATCCAGGCTGCCCCGGTGGTGCAGGCCGCCGCCGCGCTCACACTTACCGGCGACAACCAGAGTGAATCGGTAAGCATGCCGGTGGATGATCTTCGTTTTATTTCGGCGGCCGATAACTATATCAGGGTACACTACCTGCTGTCGGAAAAGCCGGCGCAAAAAGTGCTGCGCAGCACGCTCAAAAAAGCGGAGACCGCCTTGTCAGACCATCCCCAATTGTTCCGCTGCCACCGGGCTTACATTGTAAACCTGGCCGCGGTATCGCATATCAGCGGCAACGCGCAGGGTTTCAAGCTGCACCTGCAGGGTGCGGAAGAGACCATCCCGGTGTCGCGCAGCCTCAACAACGACATCCCCGAACTGCTGTCCCGTTACAGCCCGGGTTTCCAATAGTCCCTGCGGATTTGCCGCCCGTCCCGGCCTTTGCCATTCGCCCCAAAACCCTGCTGGCAGGCCCTTCTATTTGGATGAGACCCTGTTTCCGGAGCATCTTTGTGGTGTCGCAAAAAGACACATGATTATGAAACAGGTTGTCACCATCGCTTTGATCATTCACATCGCCACCGGCTTTCTTGCCCTGATCACAGGCTTTATTTCCATGCTCAACCGCAAGGGAGGCAAAAGACACCGCCTCACCGGAAAACTGTTTTTTGCAGGTATGACGGGCGTCTTTATCTCCGCCACCATCATCTCGCTCATAAAGGGACTCGCTTTCCTTTTTATGGTGGGTTTTTTCAGCTATTACCTGGCCTGTTCCGGATACCGGAGCCTCTCCCTTAAAAAGCTTCACCTCAAACAAAAACCGGCAGGGCTCGACTGGTTCATCAGCGTGGTGGGCGTACTGTCGGGCATTGCCCTGATCGTATTCAGCGCGTTCTGGTTCCGCGACCGCGGCGCCTGGGGAATGGTGCCGTTCAGCTTTGGTCTTTTTTGCCTGATCAGCGGCATCAAGGACATTAAAAGCTATTTTATTCCGCCCGTCAACAAGCAGCATTGGCTCCTGACCCACGGAGGCAGGATGGGCGGTTCTTTCGCCGCCACTTTTACCGCTTTTATTGTAGTAAATGTAAACATCGGAAACCTGACCTGGATCCTGTGGATACTGCCGGGGACGCTGGTAGGGTTCTGGATCAGCAGGATATTACGCAAGTATAAAGCAAAGGGAGAACAGACGGTTCGCCCGATGGCCGAATGAACAGCATAAATGAACGTTCAGAAGTAGGTAAAATAAAAACGCCCCGTAGTAGGGGCGTTTTTATTTTATTCCATCCAAGAGCAAATGGTATTTACTGCTTCACGATGGCTACCAGGTAAGTTTTGTAGTTACTGGCAATATTCTGGCCGCTGGCATCGGTGATAGCGACGGCCAGCATATTATTCTTGGTGAAGTCAATCTTGGAACCGAATAGCTGGAAAGGAATCGAGGCATCGTTCTTGCCCGCTGGTACGGTTACCTTATAGCTGGAGATTTTGTATGCATCGCTGTTCAGCATGGTCCATCCTCCACCGAACTTCGTGTTGTAATCGGTTACCGCAGCCGGCACTTCCGCCATGGTGATCACTACCTCTTTATCCAATGCAAACTCCCATGAAACGCGTGCGTAAAGGGTCATCGACGTGTCTTTTGCGGCATTCACTTTGGTGGTCTGGGTAGCAGTAAAAGCCGTTGACCGTGGCCAGTTGGCGTTTGGAATGAGAACAACCGGAGCGATATTGACATAATCGGTTTTGGCTTTGTCTTTCAGGCAGGAAGAAAAAAGGACCGGTAAAAGAACAATGAGAAGTATGCGGATTATTTTCATATTCATGAGTTAAAAATGATAAGTTTCAGGTTAAGTAACTATGGCATCCACCATATTTTATCGGTGAACTGGCTTCCCGACAACCGGCCAGCCTGGGGCACATTGGCGTTGTTGTAAGAAAGCTCGGCGGTGGTATAGAGCAGGCGAACAGGCAGCAGAAGGGAAGTACGGCTTACGCTCTGCGACAGCTGGATGACCGGATAAGCATTGTTGCGGCGATAGTCAGTCCATCCTTCCAGTCCGTCGAGCGGAAGAATCGCCAGGTATTTCTGGTAAGCAAGCAATTTCAGTTTGTCAGGAGCTGCTGTATAGATGATGTTTGGTTTACCTACAGCTTTGGTGTACCAGTCGGTGAAAGCAGCGGTTGCCAGTGTGGATGAACCACCCACATTCAGCCAGATAAAAGATTCCTGAACAGCATTTTTGTAAGCCGTTTCCGGTGTTCCCGCGAGATAACCCCGCTGAATGGCTTCTGCCTGAAGAAAAAGGCTTTCCACCGAGGTAATCAGCCAGGCGCGCATATCCCATCCTTTTATAATTCCGATCACGGAAGCAGAAGAAGCTCCGGCTACAGTGATACCACCCACACGGGATACATAATTGGAAGTCTGGTATTTGCTGACTGAATTATCGATCGAAAGTCCGTAGTCATTTCCTCTGTAAGTGGCGGGTGCCAGGGTAGGTGTGGGTTCGGAAGCGCCTGCGGGTACAGCGGTGGCAATAGGTTTGTAAAAAGCGCCGACTCTTGGGTCGTTATCCACCTTGAGAAAATTGAGCAAGGTATTGTTTGCCCTGGTGGAAGATGCGTCCTGTGCTGCTGTGGTGTAACCCAGCGCATTGTAATACGGGTTGGGCTGCGACTGCGAGTAGCCGGGGTTTACTGATGCATTTTCGCCGGTTCCGAGAAATCCGGATCCTTCTGCCATGATCTTGGCGATCTCCGCTTTGATGTAATCCTGCCTGTCTGTTTTGTTGGCCTGGTGCATCAGCAGCCGCAGTTTCAGGGTATTGCCAAACTTTGCCCATTGCGTCTTGTGCGCGGCTGTGGCCGTGGCTGAAGTTGCCAGCGAACCATACATCACATCTGCCGTTCTGAGATTGGGGTTGGCATTGAAGTCGTAGGCTTTGATCAGGGCCATACCGGTATCAATCTGTTTGATCAGATCTTCATAAATGATTTTCGGATCATCATACTTGGGCGTGATATAGGCTACTCCCTGTAGGGCCTGTGAATAGGGTATGCTGTTATAAGCATCCACGATCCGGGCGTAATTCAGCGATTTCAGGATCCTTGCCGCACCCACGTAGAAAGTCTGGTTTGTTGACCTTGCCTTGTTCTCCATGAACTGGATATCTTCGTTGATGTCGAGCGGAGTGGTAAAAGCACCGTTGGAAAAGCCGGTGGTAATGTTGTACGACTCTTCTTCCGCAGACGGGGCGATGCCTGCTGCTGTTGCGAGATAGCCAAGCCATCTTTGCAAAAAGATATAACCGATGTCGACGTTGGAAGCGGTGGCAGACAGTGCGCCTGGAAGGATCAGGTAAGGATCGATGTTCGATTCCACTGCCACGTTGGGATTCCGGTTGATGTCCAATTGCTTTTTGCAGCTGCTGATTGCCGCTGACATCAGGATGGCAAAGGACAGATAAAGAGTAATTCGTATGGTTAATTTCATCTCTCTCAGTAGTTTAAGTTAGAAAGTCAGGTTCACGTTGAAGCCCATCAGGCGGGTCGGGGGAGTTTGTGAAATGGACGGTGATCCGATCGCATTGCCGGTAGTTGCAGAAAACTCGGGATCGGTCCACCAGTTTGTGGCGGGACGCAGCATCAGCAGGTTTCTGCCGATCAGCGATACGGTTGCTTTCCTGATCACTTTTGTTGCGGACAAAAATTTCTCTGGCAGCGTATAGGAAAGGACGACTTCTCTCAGCTTCCAGAACGCGGCGCTGGTATAGTAATTGGTCTGTGTACTCCTGAAACTGCTCGATTGCGGAAAATCGTACTGGTTATTGATAACCACAATGTCTTTGTTTTCCACATATTTGCCGTCCTGCAGATACACGGAGTTCGGGATCACATACCGCTGCCTTCCATTGGTGCCGGATAAACGGTCGATGCCGGTGAATGCAAAGCTGCTTCCGATCGCGTTGTAAATGTAGTTGCCACCCCTGTACTCGGCAACCGCCCGGAGACTGAACCCATTCCAGTTAAAGTCTGTGGTGATACCGGCGATATATTTGGGATTATTCCGGCCAAACGCAGTTGGTGTCGTATTCTGCTTGGGATAACCGCTGATGGGATCTACAATAATACGGCCCAGTGAATCGCGCAGCCAGTCGGTCAGCTTGAACGTATAAGCCGGCTGGTTTTTGATGATGAACGTATTGTTATTGGAGCTTCCATTGGCCACTTCATTCAGCCCCTGGTATACTTCAAGAACTTTGCTGTCGAGAATACTCAGGTTGGCGCTTGCATTCCAGGTGAATTTGCCCAGCCTGATGATGGGCGTAAGCCGCAGATCGAACTCGAGGCCTTTATTCCAGAATTTGGCTGCATTCACTTTTGCTACAGTAAAACCGGTAGCCTGCGAAACGTTCACATCGATTACCTGGTTGTTGTTGATCTGGTAATAGTACGTGGCTTCCAGACCGATGCGGTTGTTCAGAAAATTCATTTCGAGGCCCGTTTCATATGATTCTACAGTTTCGGGTTTCAGATACCGGTTAAAGCTGGTGTTGCTGGCAGTATAGGAGGCGATGGTTCCATAAGGATAACCCGACACCACGGAAAACCTGTTTTCGAGCTCATAAGTGCCCAGGTTTACGTTGCCCGTTCTGTTCCAGGCGGCTTTCACTTTCAGATATTCCAGTACATCGTTGTTCTTGATGGCCGGAATGGCATCCGTGAGCACCACTGCCGCGTTCACACCTGGATAAAAGATAGACCATAGCGTGGGATCCAGCCTTGAATCCCAGTCATTCCGACCGGTAAATTCGATATTGGCCCAGTTCTTATAACCCAGGTTTACACTTCCGAAACCGGAGATGATCCTGTTGGTGGTATTGGTTTCATAAACGGTCGGTATGCCGGTATAGTTGGAAACATTGAACAGGGTGGGAATCGCCAGGTTATAGCCAACCACGCGGATTGATTTGAGCGTGTTCTGACGGAATGTTGTACCTGCGATCACTTTCAGGTTGAACTGGCCGAAGTTTTTATCGGCACTCGCGATCAGGTCATTGTTGATGCGCGATGAAGTGGTATCGTAGTCACTTACCGAGGCCAGCTTATCGTTTCTGGCGATGTTGCGCGGGTAAGCTTTTGCCAGCGCTGAATAATAAATGGCGCCGTTGGTTGCTTTCTCGGTTTCGTTCGACATCGTATAGGTCACCCGGTCGGTGATGGTAAGCCATTCAAAAGGCCTCGCGCTCAGGGCTAAATTTCCAATCAGCTTACTGGATTTTACTTTTTCCCGCAGGCGGTCGATCTCTTCATACGGGTTGGCGTAATAGTCGTTATAGTAATGATTATGATCTGCCCATTGATTGTTCTGGTAGTCTTTATAGCTCGTCAGGGGAATATCTCCCGGCGTGTTGATCACGAGGTTATAGATGCCAGCCGTTGTCGTGTTGGAGCTCTGGAGGCTGTAATTCACGCCGGTCTGCAGGGTGAACTTTCCGAATTTCCGGTCTGAATTTATTCGGAAGCTTGTTCTGCGGCCCTCATCTTTGGGCATGATGCTTTTCGTGTTCACATCCTGCACAGACATAAAGATGCTGCCTCTTTCATCGCCTGAACGGATGGAGATATCATTCTGGGTGGTGAGGCCTGTTCTGAAAAAACGTTCTTTTTCTCCGGGTATATAAGAAAACTTTACCCTTTGGTACCTTCCGCTCTCATCTGCCCGCCCGATATTAACGGAGTCTCCGTTGAAGGCAGCGCCCCAGGACTGGTTTTCGATCGGGTCGTAGGTTCCGTCACCAAACTGGTTGTAGGCCGAGCCACTGCCGAACTTGGATTGAAGATCCGGCATAAAGGAAAGTTTTTCCAAGAAGGTGGTATTGCCAACGGTGATTTCCGGTCTTCTGGTGGTTCCTTTTTTCGTCGTTACGATAATCACCCCGTTCACACCGTCCGGTCCGTATATCGCGGAAGCATTGGCGCCTTTCAGTACGCTCACATTGTCAACATCATTCGGATTCAGTGAATTGATGAAGTTGAGTGCTACCGGAGACCCATCCACAACCAGCAGGGGCTGGTTGTTTCCGGTCAGGGAGCGGATGCCGCGCAATACGATGCGCGTGTCGGCATTTACGCCATTATTGACCGTGGTAATGTTCAATCCTGACACCTTTCCTACCAGACCATTCTGCAGATTGGTCGTTTTGGCCTGTGTTAATTCGTCTGTTTTGATGGTGGTTGAAGAGTACCCAAGTGACCGGGCCTGCCTCTTGATACCCAGTGCCGTTACAACCACTTCTTCCATTTGTCCGCCCCCTGCGGCCAGGGTAATGCTTTGAATGGGAGTATTGGCAGGATTGACAGTAGCAGCTTTGTACCCTGATGCACTTACGCTGATTCGGACGTTTGGGGGAACGGTGAGCTTGAAATTACCATCTGCGTCGGCAGTAGTACCGGATTTGGAGCCTGCAATCATAACGCTGGCAAACGGTATCGGGGCGCCTTTTTCGTCCCTGATCACGCCATTTAAGGTACGGTTCTGTGCATTGGCGTATGCACACATCAGTAACACTAACAAAAGTGTAAAACATTTTCTCATGTGCGAGTTTTAGTTAAATAAAAAAAGTTATTACAGTCTTATATCACAGGTAACGGACCAATGGTAAAGTGGTCTACAAGCAAAGATTAGAGTATGCAAGATGAAAAAAATATGTTAATTTATAAAAAATTTCTTCTTTTAACAGGCCAGTAACGTCTGCTAAATGAAAAAATGTGTTTATCTAGATGTCGTTTGTCAAATATATTAATGCAGATATTCATATTTAATAAAAATTAATATTACGTAACAGGCATAAAAAATCCCTGATTTTCCATTTCGAAAAATCAGGGACATCACTTCCTTGAAAACTTGTTTTACATGCCCACCAGAAACTGCGAATGGATGTAATCGACCAGCTGTGCCATGTCGCCCGTATCATCCACCACCTTCAGCTGCCGGTCGGCGCCGGTTCCCTGGTCCAGTATCTTTTGCACCAGCGGAAGCATGTGCCGGCTGCCCAGCTGATCAACCACGTCGTCAATAAAATCGAGCAGTTCGTAGATCAGTACCCGGGTATTTACTTCGGCTTCGATACCGAAATCGATCAGGCTGCCGTCGAGTCCGTACCGGCCTGCCCGCCATTTGTTTTCGGTGACCAGCGCCCGCGGATAGATCATGTAGTTCATGTTCTTTGAGCGCAGCTTGTACAGCTTGGCGCACACACCCTGGAAGAGGGTGGCAATGGCAATGGTTTCCTCCACCGTCATCGGCACGTCGCAGATGCGGAATTCTACGGTATTGAAGAAAGGATGCACCCGGAGATCCCACCAGATCTTCTTGGCATTGTCGATACAATTGGTTTTGATCAGCAGGTTCACGTATTTATCATACGCTTCAATGCTCTCGAAGTAGTCGGGAATACCGGTACGCGGAAACTTGTCGAACACCTTGGTGCGGTACGATTTGTACCCGGTTCTTCGGCCTTCCCAGAAGGGCGAGTTTGTGCTCAGGGCATAGATATGCGGTAAAAAATACCGGGCGGAGTTGGCAATATGGATGGCCATGTCTCGGCTCTCCATTCCTACGTGCACATGCAGCCCGAAGATCAGGTTGCTTCTGGCCGCCTCCTGCAGTTCGTTCACGATCTCGTTGTACCGCACCTGGTCGGTGATCAGCTGGCTTTGCCAATGGCTGAAGGGGTGTGTGCCTGAAGCGCCCATCCAGAAGCCGAGGCTACCGGCGATCTCGGAGATCGTTTTCCTGAGCAGGCCCACATCCTTGTAGGCCTCATCGATGTTCTGACAAATATCGGTGCCTACCTCCACCACAGCCTGGTGCATCTCCGCCTTCACCTTGTCTTTGATCACCTTGTGGCCTTCTATTACGATCTTCTGCTCGTGGCTCGTCAGTTCTTTTGTATTGGGGTCGAGCACCATGTACTCTTCCTCCACTCCCAGCGTAAAATGCTTGTAATTCAGGTGTGCCATCCGGAGTAGTTTATTGGTTTAAATCAGGGGCTGTCCGGAAGCGCTGCTTCTAACATACTTGCCCCAGGTCAGGTTGTCCTTGTCTTTCTCGTAGGTCTGGGCTTTTTCGATGGCGTAATTGGCTGCTGTTTCCACCACCCAGTCGAAGTTTTTCTGTCCCACGCTCCTGATCTCCGCATCCGGTGCCGGGTTGCAGAAGTCGATCGCATAAGGCACCCCGTCGCGAAGGGCGAGTTCCACCGTATTGAAATCGTAGCCCAGGTACTGGTTGATGCGCAGCACGATGTCGGTCATCAGCTCCAGCTTTTCTTCCGAAGGCGTGAAACCGGCCTCGTAGCGCAGGTGGTGCGGGTTGCGTGGCTCATAGGGCATGATGCGAACATGCTTACCACCGATGCAGTAGCAGCGGTAATACTCTTCAAAAACGATCTCCTCCTGCAGCAGCATCACCAGCTGGCCTGTTTCGCCATGTTTGGTAAAGAAATCGTCGGCGTCGCTCACCTTGTACACATTCTTCCAGCCGCCGCCTGCAAAGGGTTTCATATAGGCGGGAAAGCCCACATATTTGAAGATCTCTTCCCAGTCTAACGGGAAAGAAAGGTTGCTGAACGACTGGTCGGAGGTATCGGTGGGAAGCTCTTTGGAAGGCAGTATGACGGTTTTGGGAACCGGAACATTGATTTTGGTGGCCAGACAGTTGTTGAAAAATTTTTCATCGGCGCTCCACCAGAAAGGATTGTTGATCACCGCCGAACCGGTCAGGGCTGCATTTTTCAGATAGGCGCGGTAAAAAGGAACATCCTGCGAAATACGGTCTATGATCACGGCATACTCAGTAGGTTCACCCTGCATTACCTTGTCGATCCTGACGGGTTCTGCATGAATTCCATCAATGTCCTTGCTGTTTACCCTGTCTACGAAAGCCATCGGAAAACTTCTTTCCTGTCCGAAGAGAATGCCAATTTTTTTCATACTGTTGTTTTTTGGTGAGTATAATTGAATCAGTGAAATTTTCATGCCGCCTGCCGGCAGCGGAGGCCGGTTATCCAAACGGTGTACTGAAAAGCACACCCGGTAACGTTGCATGATAGTAACAAGGATCCGGCAGGCTGAAGAGATTGGATTTTAGCGGATAACCTGTTCTTTTCAAATTTAATTTTTATATCTGCAATAAAAAAAAATCTTCTGCTGCGTGAAATGTATCTTCCCGGCTATGAATTTGATTAATTTTCAACGACATGCACACTGAAACAGCACCCGTCACCATTCTGGAGACCGCCGAGATCAGATCTGAATTTCTGGACCGGCAGGTGACGGTGGATTTTTATTTCCCCGACACCATCAAAAAAGCAGTTTCCCTCTTCGTGATAAACGACGGACAGGATATGGAAGCGCTCGGACTGCAGCCGATGCTGGAGAAGATGACCCGCGAAAAATCGATCTCGCCGGTGTTCTGCGCGGCTGTCCATGCCGGTGACAGGATGATGGAATTCGGTACCGCTGCAGAAACAGATTACAAAGGCCGCGGCCGCAAGGCGGCTCAGTACACGCAGTTTGTGTTGAAGGAGCTGGTACCTGCCGTCGAAGCACGCTACCCATCCATCGAATGGAAAGAAAAAGCCATCGGCGGCTTTTCCATGGGCGGACTGAGCGCGCTCGACATTGCCTGGAACCACCCAGCCGATTTTTCAAAAGCGGGTATTTTCAGCGGCTCGCTTTGGTGGCGCTCCAAAGGCCTCGACGAGGGCTACCAGGAAGAGACCGACCGCATCATGCACGCACAGATCCGGAACCGCCCGTTTGCCGAAGGCCTGAAATTCTTTTTTGAAGCCGGCACCCTCGACGAAACGATGGACCGTAACAACAACGGCATCATCGACGCCATCGACGATACCCTCGCACTGATAGACGAACTTGTGCAGAAAGGCTACCGCCGCAAAAAAGACATCTGCTACCTCCAGCTGGAAGAGGGCCGCCACGATGTGGCCACCTGGGCCCGCGCCATGCCCGAATTCCTCCGCTGGGCCTGGGGAAAGAAACCAAAGAAATAGGCGGCCGCCAGGTCAAAGAAATAAAAAAAGGGCTATCGAAAGACAGCCCTTTTTTCGTGGAAATAGAAATGGTTATAAGCTGTAGCGCAGACCGAGCTGGATGCTCCAGGTGCTTGCCGTGGTAACCGTGTTGATGAAAGTTTTATTCACCAGCTGACCCTGGTAGGTAGCCATTCTGAAATTCGGACGACCGTTGGTGTAGTTCACAAAAGTGAGCGGGTTGTTTACAACGGCCTGGCTGCGGATACCCCAGTCGTGGTTCAGCAGGTTCAGGAAGTTGAGCGCATCGAGGCTGAACTGCAGCGTGTGCTTGTTCGGGCCTCTGCTCACGAACAGGTCCTGCAGGAACTTCAGATCCATACGGTGGTAGAACGGAAGCAGCGCGCCGTTCCTTTCGGCAAACTGTCCTTTGTGTTTCTTCAGGTACGGATCCTGGTTGACGTACTGGAAAAACGCGTCTGACTGCTGCTGTGCGGTGAAGGCCGGTGTGGTGCCGCTGGCTGCGAGCGCTGCGAAATTGATCTCGGAAGGATCTTTCGGAATGTAGATCAGGTCGGCAGAAGAGTTGCCATCCTGGTTAAGGTCGCCATTGTAGATGTAGCTGTAGCGGCCCTGGTGTGCGCCTTCATAGAACAGGGATACGGTGGTTCCCAGGTGCTTCAGGTATTCGAAGCGGTAAGAGACCGTACCCACGATGCGGTGAGGAACGGAGAAGCCCGAGTTGGCCAGTTCGAGATCGTTCTGCGATCTCGAAGTCGGGTTGGCGCTCCATACAGAAGCGGCCTGGCTGCCCGGGTTGGCGGTCACGTCCTGTGCAAAGCTGTAGGTATAGGCAACCGAACCGTAAAGGCCGTTTGCAAAGGATTTCGACACCTGTGCGGTGATGGAAGCAGAGCTGCCCAGCTTGGTGTTTTCCAGCACGATGGCATTGGTAAGGCCGGCGTACACCCTTCTGGTACCGGCAGTAGTGTTGGAAAAACGGGGGCGGCTGCCGGCGCCTGCCACGATGGTATCAAACGCTTTCTGGTTGGCGTTGCGCAGCCATACCGCGTTGATGTCTTTTGTATACAGGGCTTCCAGTGTGAGCGCCCAGCCATGGCCCATCTGTTTGTCCACGGCCAGGTTGGTACGCCATACCTGCGGGAACTTGAAGTTGGGGTTTGCCAGGGCGATGCTGCCCGGTACGCTGGTTCCGGCCACGCTCGGGAAGGAGTCGCGGTAAGCATCCGGGTTCGCGTTGAACTTGTAGTTGGCTGTTCTGGCACCGGTGATGGGGGTAGGCGCAAACTGGTACATACCGCTGTTGGTCGGGATGTTGGTCAGGAACACGAATGGGATGCGGCCGGTAAAGATACCGGTACCACCTCTGATGATCAGGTTCTTGTCGCCATCCGGATCCCAGCGGAAGCCGGCCCGGGGTGAAGCATAGAAAGAGCTTTTCGGGAACTGGCCGGTAGAGTAATGGGTGAGGTTGCCGTTCTTGTCGGGCAGGTTCAGGGCCGAGATGGCCGGGTTGTTCAGCGGCTGGTCGAGGTAGATCGGGCGGTCGAAACGAACGCCGACAGTTACCTTGAAGCGGGGGTTCACGTTGATCTCATCCTGTGCGTAGAAACCAAGCTGGCCGATCTTCAGCTCTGCAGAATACACGGCTTTTTCACCGGGCACCAGGGAATAGGTGTAGGCGAATACGCGCGGAGCCCTGCTGTTGACAAAGTCATCGAGTGAGTTGAAGGCATAATAGCTCTGCGAAGCAGCCATGAACATGTTGCCAACGCGCTGGTACTCGTAAGAGCCGCCGGCGGTGAGCGAGTGTTTGCCTACATAATAAGAGAAGTTGTCGGTAAGGCTGTAGACGTTGTTGATCACGTCGTTGTTATACGAGTACGGCTCGTATCCCGCACTCATGTATACCGTTGTGTTGTTGTTCAGGATGTCGATGAACGGAAAGACGGTGCTGGGCGAAGTACGTGTAGAGCGGATCTTGGTAAGGGTTGCCAGCAGCTGGTTCGACATGCGGCCGCCGAAATTGCTGTTCAGCTCGGCAGTGGCCGATCTTACCACATCTTTGAAACCGTAGTTGGAATTGGCGAAGGAAAGGGCCTGCGTACTTACACGGCCTCCGATATCGAAGCTGGGTGTGTTGTAAGCATAGCCGGCCTGTGTGCCCGCACCGTTGGGAATGCTGGCCGCGTTGAGGGCCACATCATTGGTGCTCACCAGTTCGTTGTATTTGAGGGTCAGCTTGTGCACGTTGCTGATGTTCCAGTCGATGCGTGCGAGGTACTTGTGGTTCTTGGAGGCGAAGTTGGGATAGTTGTCGTACGCACCGGTTTCGTATCCGTATTTCGACTTGAGGTAATTGGAAAGTTTGCGCAGCGAATCAATGGGAACGTCGGATACGCGCCCTGCACCGGAACCGCCTTTCGGTGTGTACTGGATACCGGGAAAAGTTCTTTTTTCGAATTCGGCGCTTGCAAAAAAGAACAGTTTGTTTTTGATGATCGGGCCGCCAAGGGTGGCGCCGTAGATCTTGCTGGCTGTTTTCTGCTGGGCGGCCAGTTTGGTACCTGCTACATCGGTTCCGTTGTAGCTCTGGTTGCGTGAATAGCCATAGGCAGACCCGTGGAAGGTGTTGGTACCGCTTTTTGTGATGGCGTTGATGCCGGCGCCGGTAAAGTTGGCCTGCCGCACATCGTAGGGAGAGATGTTGATGCTTACCTGGTCGATGGCGTCGAGCGAAATGGGCTGGTTGCCGCCGCCCGGAAGCGGGTCGGTGCTCAGACCGAAGTTGTTGTTGAGGTTGGCGCCGTCTACCTGTACGTTGTTATAGCGCCCGTCGCGGCCGCCGAAGCTGTTGCTGCTGGTAGATACGCTGCTGCCGGCCTGAGGGGTCAGTCGTGTGAAATCGGTCAGGCTTCTTGAAATGGAAGGCAGGGTGGCCAGCTGGCGGTTGGAGATGTTGGTGGAAGCGCCGGTGCGGTCGATCGCAGCCCTTCTTTTTGTTGCGCCCACCACCACTTCAGTCAGCTGCTGGGTGTTCTGACCCATCACTACGTTGATGCTGAATGGCTCACCGAGTGTAAGGTTAAAGCCTTCAATCGTTTGTGCGCTATAGCCTACGAATTCAATGCTCACCGTGTACGGACCGCCTGTTCTGAGGGCGGGAAGGTTGAATGTTCCCCCTCTTTTGGAAGTGGTCACATACTTTGTTCCGGAAGGCTGATGAACGGCGGTAATGGTGGCGCCAGACAAATCTTCCCCGTTTGCAGCCTTCACGGTACCTATGATATTACTTGTTGTAACCTGCGCATAGGAGACGAAGGATAGCAACAAAGCCAGGACCGTAAAAGCATTTCTGCGTATCAATTTCATCATACTTTTGATTTTACTCGTGCAAATAAAGTGAATAATTAACGATTTGGTTCGATTCGGCATTAACATTTTGTTAGGCAATAGACCCTCCGTAAAAGCTGCTTTAGACCTCGAAGGCAACATTAAATTAATATTGGTACGCATGCATCTGGATTGCAGTTTCCGGGCAACCTTCCAGCTTGCCACGAACGTTAAAGGCAAAAGGAATGGGCCTTTTCGCCGCCGGAAGAAAACATTCTAAACTTTGGCAATCGGGTAAGTGTTACTTTTACAGCTAAATTTTGCACACAATGCTCGATACAATAGAAAGCGCCATTGAAGCCATCAAAAAAGGCAAAATGGTGATTGTGGTAGACGATGAAGACAGGGAAAATGAAGGGGATTTTGTAACGGCTGCACACAACGTAACACCGGAGGTCATCAATTTCATGAGCACACACGGCCGCGGACTTATCTGCGCCCCGCTGATAGAAGAACGCTGCGCCGAGCTCGAACTGACCATGATGGTCAGCAACAATACCGCCATCCACGAAACCGCTTTTACCGTATCCGTCGATCTGCTCGGCCACGGCTGCACCACCGGCATCTCCGCCAGCGACCGCGCCAAAACCGTTCAGGCGCTCATCGACCCCACTACCCGCCCCGAAGACCTGGGCCGGCCCGGTCATATCTTCCCCCTCAAAGCCAAAAGCGGCGGTGTGCTCCGGAGGATCGGACATACCGAAGCCACCATCGACCTGGCCCGCCTCGCAGGAATGGAACCCGCCGGCGTGCTGGTAGAGATCATGAACGAAGACGGCTCCATGGCCCGCCTGCCCGAACTGATGAAGATCGCCGAACGGTTCGACCTCAAAATAGTTTCCATCAAAGACCTGATCGAATACCGCCTCAAGATAGATACCCTGATCGAAGAGATCGTACGGGTGGATATGCCGACCAAATACGGTCATTTCAAACTGATCTCCTTCCGCGAACGCAATACCAACAACGAACACCTCGCACTGATCAAAGGCGAGTTCGAAAAAGACGAGCCGGTGCTCGTGCGGGTGCACTCCTCCTGTTTCACCGGCGACATCCTTGGTTCTCTGCGCTGCGACTGCGGCGATCAACTGCACAAAGCCATGCAGCTGGTAGAAACAGAAGGAAAAGGGGTGATCTTGTATATGAACCAGGAAGGAAGGGGCATCGGACTGGTGAACAAACTGAAGGCCTACCGCCTGCAGGAAGAAGGTATGGACACGGTAGAAGCCAACCTGCACCTGGGCTTCCCGATGGACCAGCGCGATTATGGCGTGGGCGCCCAGATCCTGCGCTACCTGGGCATCACCAAGCTGCGGCTCATCAGCAACAATCCGAAAAAACGGGCCGGACTGGCAGGTTACGGCATCGAGATCGTGGATACAGTGCCGGTGGAAGTGCCCTCCAATCCTTACAACGAAAAATACCTGCGTACAAAACGAGATAAGTTAGGGCACGACATCCTTAAATAGGCGCCTGTTTTCTCGGGGGCTTCTTCTTCTTTTTAAAGAGCTCGTCGATCCGGTCAAACTCTTTCCGGTACGAGATACTGCTGCCCGAGCGGTTTTGTTTGCCGCCGGTTCCCAGGTAGGTGTAGTTTTCCCTGTAAAAGAAGGTAAGCCGGAATTTTCCATCAGGCGTCAGGCGCCATTCCGCCGTTACGTCGGGCAGGAAGGGAAAGGTGGATGCCTGCGTTTGCTGGGCGGTGTTGAGCCCGAAATCGAGCGCGCCTCCTATGATGAACGAAAGCCTTTCGTTGAAGAAGTTCTTGGTAATGGAAACGTTGAAATTGGTGCGGTCGGGCAAGGCAATCTGGTTGGGATTGTAATTGTCGATCAGGTAATTGCCGTTGTACACCGAGGCGTTGATGTTTACTTTCAGGCTTTTGTCCTTGAAAATGTCCTGCAGCACGTTGGAGAACTGCGTGGTCAGGATGCTCGACAGGAAGCCGGAGATACTGTTGACCACGATGCCTTCCAGTGCCTTGCTCGCCAGGTCTCCGGTTCCGCTTTTCGCTCCCCCGCCGCTGTACGGCCCGAACGTGTTGAACAGGATCAGAAAGGAAACCTGTTTGTTAAGCTCGTTCTCGTCGTTCTGGATCTGGTTCAGGATGTTTGCGACATCCTGGTTGCTGCGGAGCTGGCTGTTGGATGGCAGCTCGATATGAAAAGCGATCTTCGGTGAATTCAGGCTTTCCGTGATATCTGCGATCACCAGCACGGGGCCCCGGTATTTTTTCACATCCTCACTGATCACCGAGGCAAAGGTTGACCCGTAGATCAGGTCGCTGAAACGTACGTTCTCCGCTTCATATTCGGCTTCCAGATCGATGATGGCATTATAAGGGTCTCCGTTCCAGGAGATATAACTTCCTACATTTTCCCTCAGCTTGAAATTCCTTTTCAGCGACTGAAAGGTGAACGTATAATTTCCTCTTTCGATGTTGAAGCGGCCGCGCATCGTCATATCACCGCTCGGGTTGATCTGAAGCTTGATGTTGCCGTTGCCGTTTGCCGAAATAATGTCTCCCGTCAGTTCATCCAGGATCACAAACACGTTCGCATATTTGTTGGCGGTGATGTCGAGCGAAACGGTCAGGTTGCTTTCTTCGGGGTTCAGGTCTGCATCGCGCATCTCCCTTCCATACACTTTCCATACGATATATCCGGCCGTGCCGCTTTCCCGGCTGCTGCCGATGGGCAGGTAGATGTTCGAGGAATCGGTTGGTTCCCCCTTGATATCCATCTGCATGTCTTCCATCGGGCCGGTGAAACCCATGTTCACCTTGCCGATCATGGTGCCGTAGAACTGGTTGTTGTCGGCCGCCGTCGTGTTCAGCACCAGCAGGCGGTTGCTTCGCATGTGGAAATCGAACACCATGGCTTTGAAGTTCTGGTGATACAGCTTTCCGTTGATCAGTTCCCCGGTATTGTTCAGCGTGTCTTTCAACGGGAAGTTGCCAAAGTCGATAAAGCCATCCCCGAATTTGATAACGGCCTCGGGTATCTTGTAATAACATTTTGTGTAGTCTACCAGCAGCCCGCCGTTCACCAGTTTTACATCGCCCAGGTATTTCAGGTTTTTAAAACCGCCCACGATCTCCAGCGTGCCGGTGGCTTCGCCCGAGAGGCGGCTGAAGATGCCGGTCATGTATTTTTCCAGCAGGTGTATGCTGGTGTTGTGGAGATTCACTTTCATGTCCATATCCTGCCGCGTGCTGTCGAGGAGGTTAAACAGGCCGTTGAGGTCGAAGCTGTATTCCGGGTTGTCCGAAACGGCGTTGGTCTGCAGGGTGCCGGCCGATTTCGTATACACGGCGCCCAGCTGCAGCCGGCCGATGGAATCATCGTCGAACCGGAACTGGCGGGCCTCTCCCTTCACGTCTACCTGGAGGTTGTTGAAAGGATCTACCACTTCCACGGTCGCATTGAGCAAACCTTCCAGCCGGTTGTCTTTGGAGAAAAAAGGAGCAAAGTCGCCTATGTTGATGTTTTTCAGGTTTACCAGCAGGTCGTTCGAATTGCCGATGGAGGAAGGCGTGGAGGTGATATGTACCTCCTGGTCGTTGTTGTAGATGCGGAGGCCGTCGGTGGTCACCAGCATCCGGCTCAGCACCAGCTCGCCGTCCTTGTCGATTGTCCATTTCTTGCCGTTGATCTCGAAGGTAGACGGGTTGAACTGGATACGCACCCCGTCGGCCAGGGTCTGTACCTTCCCGGAAATGTTGGCTGTATTGAGGGTCTGACTGGCGCTGGCCACAATGTTTACGGTCGACAGATCCTGGCTGGAAGCGATCCTGATCTCCGTTCCGGGAAAGTGCAGGCTGTCGTTTACATAGGTGTTCTCGATCTGGGTGAGCACGCTCAGGCTGTCCATGTTGCCCTTACCGGCCAGGCTTACATTATAGAAGTCGACATTCTTATAGCTGAACTTAGGCACGGCCGCTGTAAGGTCGAACAGGTTTTCGCGGGTGTTGATGCGGCCGCTGATGGTGGTGGAGTTGAAACCGGTCACGTCCTTCACGAAGATGCCGATATAATCCTCGATCTTCCGGGTGGCGATGCTGAAGGTAAAGTCGTCGCTCAGCAGTTTTTGGGGCGATGGGTTGATATAGCTCGGATAGTACCTGTTCAGAAAGGTCTGAAAAGCCCCGGGCAGTTCCTTGATAGAGAATTGTCCGTCGAGGGCGACCTCAAATTCATTGCTGTGCACTTCTACATGTTTGCCGTTGGCGGCGAGGTCGGAGGTCAGGGTGAGGGAGTCGAAGGAAATGCGCTGCCCGTCTTTGTACACGGCTGCCTCATACACTTTGGCCGTACCTTCAAAATTGTCGATGTCGGAACCCGAGAAGTTGAACTGCACCTTGCCGAGGATGTCGATGTCTTCATTATAAAGGCGGAGCCGCTTCAGGTTTGATCTTTCAATGTCGGCACTGAGGTCGAAGCGGGGTTGTTTCTGCTGCAGGTCGATGAGGCCTTCCATACTTACCACCAGGTTCGAGTCGTTGATGGCTGCCTTCCCGTTGAACAGTCTTTTTTTGAAGCTGCCGTTCACTTCGATGTTCCGGTATGTGTAGTCGTTGAATTCAAAGCTGCTGATCTTTCCATCCAGCTCGGCCTGTAACTCTTTGAGGTTGAAGCCCCTGCCTTTGATCTTCCCGTTGAAATTGAGCCTGCCCAGGTGGCTGTTGCCCAGCAGCGCACCGATATTGAATTTCGATGCCTGGAGGGTGCCGAAGTAAGTGCTGGCTGCCCTGGAAGGCATCTTCAGGTTCATGTCTGTAATCACGGTGCCCAGGCCCGTTTCCATTACCCCCGACGTGATGAAGTCATTGATCAGGCCGGTGAAGTATCCCCTGAACTTCAGGTAATGAAGTTTGCTGAGGTCGGGATCGCGGATCTCTTTCAGCTGCGGTACAAAAGCGAGGGCATCGGCCCAGGTGGTATGAAAATCGTCTGCCTTCAGGTCGATGAAAGCGGTTTCTATATCGGGCAGGCCCACGATCTTGACATCGCCGTGGAAAGCGGTGTTGGAGCCGGCCTTTATGGAAACATTTTCGCCGGTAAGATCAGCTACCTGTCCCCTGACCCTGCCGTTCAACTGCAGTTTCTTTTTCCAGGTGCTTACTTCGGGGGCAAAATAGACCAGGTCGTCGCTGTCTACCTCGCTGTCCGTAAAATTTCCTTCCATGGTCACCTTGTCGATGAAGTCGCTCAGGTCATCGAAGTTGCGGTAGCGCATGGCAAAATAGTCTTTCAGGCGGCTCCGGTTGGCCTGGATGTCGAGGTGACCGAACTCCATGGCATGTGGGTGCATCCTGAAATCGGCCAGGAGGGATTTTATTTCAAAACCGCTGCGTTCTTTTGTACGGAGCTGCACCTGGGCGCTGACTGTATCGTTTTGCAGGCGCACGTTCTTAAAGCGGCTGTTCAGGCCGCTGAAGACCATGTAGGCGCCGTCGAAATATTTGTATACCGGACGGGTGATCTGGATGGAGTTTTTAAACGTGCCATTGCGGATCACCATGCTGCCGATGCGCATCCTCCACTGGTCGGGGTTCCATTCAAGGCCGGTGCGGAGCGTGTCGGGATCATTGTCATTGCTTACCGGTTTCAGGCGGGCAGGCCGGTTGCCTTTGTAATTGTAAATGGTAAAAAGCGGGTTTACCAGGTCGAGTGTGTTGATGTCGATGTTCTTGTCGGGGATGCTGAGCTGGCGGGCGTCTACGTTCAGAGAACGCACGGAAAAGAACATGTCTTCCCCCCGCCATTCGTCCTTTTTGAGAAGACGGATATTATTGAGGTAAACCGTTCTCAGATCGAGGTCGATAGAGGTTTTCTTTTTCGGCGAAGAGGAGGGCGAAGAGAAATAGTCGGCCAGAAAGAGATAATTCCAGACCGAATCGACCCGGTGCATGTTCACAACGGCGTCTTCAAGGCCGAGGTATTTAAGCACGATCTTGTCTTTTACCAGGAACCAGTCGGTGACCCGAACGGTCAGCTTGCCGGCATACAGCAGGGTGTCTTTGTTGTGGTCCTGCACCAGCGTGCCGTTCAGTTGCATTTTATTGAGCAGGAGGAGGTTGAGGTCGATGTGTTTGACCCTGACGGTGGTATTGAGCTCTTTGGAGAGTTTGCGGGTAGTTTCCTTTAAGATAAAGTTCTGTACGGAAGGGATATTTATCAGCAAGGCGATCAGCAGGGCGAGACCCAGTATGGTCAGTAATATGTAACCGGATATTTTAAAGAATTTTTTCAGTGCCGCTCAGATTGTCTGTAAAAATAGGTAAACCCTCATTACATGCCAATTTGCCTGAATCCGCGAAACGTTAAAAATGCAGTTTATTGTATTGTACGGGCCGGGCCGCCTGAGTCGGAACCTCAACATCTGTGTCCTTGCAGAGATAGGATGCCTCGCGTCTCTGGTATAGATCGATCCTGTGCCGTAGAAACGCCGGGGGTGGCATCTCTACAAGAAGCCGTTCCCCGGCTTCAAACACGTATGCTCGAAAACCGGCACTGCAATCCCGGAACGGTCCTTACTTCCTGATGACCAGCTTTCCGTCTTCATAGAACGGCAGCACATTGGCAACATCTTCCGACAGACAGTATTCGATGTCTTTTTCCAGTCCGTACCCGCTGAGGCGATGGTAGTGCGAAGCGTTTTTCTGCTTCATGAACCCCAGCAGGTCGCCTTTGGCTTCGTTGTACAGGGAGGCCGCCATCTGCGAAGCATCGCAGTCGAGCAGGAAATGGTCTTTCACGCGGTCGATCACGGCGCCGGCGAACAGGGTGTCTTCGATGTTCACCTTGTCTTTCCAGGCCGCACAGGCGAGGATCACGTTTTGCTGTTCGCGGATAAGATAATCGCAGACCGAGGAAAGATTGGGAAAAGAGCCGGTGATGATCCTGTTGGCGCCTTTTTCGATCGCCATGTATAACAGGCGGGTGCCGTTGGTGGTGGTCAGCACCAGGGTTTTGCCGCCGATGAACCCGCGGGAGTATTCAAAAGGTGAGTTGCCGTGTTCCAGTCCTTCGGCGATCCGGCCGTCGCGTTCGCCCGCCGTTACGCATTCGATCTGTTTGCCCCATTCGATGCACCGCGGCACGTTGTCGACCGGGATGATGTAGCGGGCGCCGTTGTACAGCGCCGTGGCGATGGTGGAAGTGGCCCGAAGTACGTCGATGATGACCACTACGGCGTTGCGGGCATTGTACAGGTGCAGAAGGGCGGGTGAAAGTGAAGTGTATAAAGTTGGTTTCAAGGTGACTTGTTTCGTAAATAAATGTAAACAGGTTGTGCGGCAGGCAGGCGTCAGATGCAGGAGCCGCCAGGCATGGCGTCTCTGAAATTGAATGATCCGGTATGGTAAGGGATGCGCAGCAGCACATCACTTTAGTTAATAGCTTCTCCGCGTCATATACTGCTCGAGAATAGATTTCCATTTTTCGCCTTCAGCATATTCGCGGATGGTCTCATTGCGCTGTTCGAGTAATTTCTTCAGGTAATTGACCAGGTACACTTTGTTCAGCAGGAGACCGGCTTTTCCGTATGGGGTTTCAAAGCTGAACAGGTCGATGACAATCGTACCGTTGTGGATGGCCTTGAAATAATGTTCGTGTTTCAGGTATTTGAAGTCGCCGCTCA
This sequence comes from Chitinophagaceae bacterium, assembly GCA_965200945.1. Classification (GTDB taxonomy): domain Bacteria; phylum Bacteroidota; class Bacteroidia; order Chitinophagales; family Chitinophagaceae; genus JADCRZ01. Next base: position 3,754,473 of record OZ241749.1, on the reverse strand, counting down.
CCTGTTCATCGATGAACGAGTGCGGCCGGTCCATGGCCGTGACCTTCACCTTCATAAACCGCATCTTCCACAGGTGTTTGGCCTTCCAGGTCACCGTTTCATCGAGCCCGATCAGCCCGGTCGTTACGCCTGCCACGGCTTTTTCCTCGTAGCGGACCATCGACTTCCGGTGAATATCGATGCTTCTGCTCAGGTCGAAGATGCGCTCTTGTGGCGCAGCCATGAATGTCGTTAGATGTATGACAGGCATTCTGAAACTTGGATTCTGATTTGGCAGCCGTAAGTTACTGAAATCAGTTTGCGACCCGTTAAGAAAATGGAAATTTTACCACTTTGGCCTGTACCAGCCGTTCCCTGATCTTTACAAAGACCGGGGTATCTATAGTAGCAAAAACCTTGCTGACATATCCAAGACCGATCCCTTTTCCCAGAGAAGGCGACTGGGTACCCGAAGTTACCTTGCCGATCGTCATGCCGCTGAAATCCTTGATCTCGTAATCGTGGCGCGGAATGGCTTTTTCCAGCATCTCGAAACCCACCAGTTTACGTTCTACGCCGCTTTCCTTTTGCTCTTTGAGAATATCGTCTGCCGTAAACTCTTTTGTAAACCTGGTGATCCAGCCAAGGCCTGCTTCCAGGGGGGAAGTGGTATCGTCGATATCGTTCCCGTACAGGCAGAAACCCATTTCCAGCCGCAGCGTATCGCGTGCGCCGAGCCCGATCGGTTTAATGCCCTGTGAAGCGCCGGCTTCAAATATCTGGTCCCATATCTGATCTGCTGCGCCATCCTTGTCCTCAAAATAGATCTCTACCCCGCCCGAACCGGTATAGCCGGTGGCGCTGATCAGTACATTGCCGACGCCCGCGAAAAGGCCTTTTACAAAAGTGTAATATTTGAGGTTCATGATGTCGACATCGGTGAGCGACTGCAGGATGCGGGTGGCGTTGGGGCCCTGGATGGCCAGCAGACAGGTTTTGTCTGAAATATCGAACATCTCCGCCCCTTCGGTATTGTGCCGCCTGATCCAGTTCCAGTCTTTCTGTATGTTACTGGCGTTCACTACCAGCATGTAGGCCTTGTTCTCTTCGATGCAATAGATCACCAGGTCGTCTACAATGCCGCCGTCTTCATTGGTAAGGCAGCTGTACTGGGCTTTGCCGGCAGTGAGTTTGGAAGCGTCGTTGGAGGTGAGCTTCTGGATCAGCGGCAGCGCCTTGTCACCTTTCAGCATAAACTCGCCCATGTGGCTGATGTCGAAAACGCCGGCGTTGCGCCTCACGGTTGCATGTTCGTCATTGATGCCGGAATAGCTGATGGGCATGTTGTAACCGGCGAACTCGGCCATCTTCGCGCCAAGAGAAACGTGCTTATGATAAAAAGGTGTTTGTTTCATCTGGTGTGTTTACAGCAAATTTATAGGTTGACACCTAGCAAACCATCATTCCCCCAAGAATTCACAAATGCTTGAAGCTGCCTGTGCACAAACAGAAAAGCCCTCCATACGGGGGGCTTTCCATTTTCCAACTTCAACCTGCCTGCTGCTGAAAGACCCACAGCAGGAAGATCTTTACAGTTTCATGAGTACGACGGTGTAGATGGCGTTCTTGCGAACGGGTGCGCCGGGCCGGGAAACCGGTGTATGCTGAACCAGCTGGTTGTAGGAAACGTTCCGCACGTTCCTGCCGGTATCTGTTTTTATGGTGGCGGTGTCTGCTTTTTCCCTGCGTTTGTTGCGGTATTTGTACCGGTCTCCGCCATTGTTGTCTTCGTCCGATTCATCTTTTTCTTCCCTGTCTTCGTTCAGGCTTCTTTCACGGTGGTTCAGCTCTTCGGTCGATTTCAATCCGTCGTTGGTCATGGTGTATTCGTGGTTCGTATTGTAATAATAACCCTCGTCCGAGCGATCGTCCCAGTCTCCATTCCAGCGCCTTCTGTTATTCATGTTGATGGTGAACCAGCTGTACGAATCCACGCTCCGGTCTATTTCGATCCGTTTGCTCACCGGCACTTCCATCACCAGCATGATCTGCTGGTTGCGGAACTTGTCGTTGCGGGTGATAGAGAATCCTTTGGGCAGGTAGAGTATGCTGTCGTTCTGCGAAAGGCTGAAGTTGACCCGGTTGGCGAGCGTTTCCGCCCGGTCGGGGTTCGAGCCGCTGCTGATCTTGACGGCGTAGGCATGGTAGAAAGAATCGGTGCTTTTTATCACCCTCACTTTCACGTTGTTCATCATGATGCTGTCTTCATTTTTTGTGAAGAACGGCCATTCGTTGTCGTCGAAGCCGAACCAGTCGCTGTCGTAATATTTTACGCGGCTTTCCGAAACTTTCACCAGCAGTCGGCCGGAAGCAGGCTGGTTGAGGCGAATCTCTTCCCGTACGCTGGTACGGGAGCGGAAGTCGCGGCCGATGGCTACGGCCAGCAGGATGGCGCTTACCAGGCCGATGATCCAGAGGCTGCCGAAGGTGTAGCCCAGGTAGTTGCTGCGGGAACGCACGCCGGCGATCCTGCGAACCAGCCAGGTCAGCAGCGCCACCACCGGTACCCCAAGGAACAGGAGGAGGGTAAGCCAGGCCAGCAGGTTCTCACCAAAACCGTCGAGCACGAAATCCTTGAAGGGAAAGGCACCCACGCCGCTGAAGAGCAGGGTTACCAGTACCATGATGAGGCTGAACACGATGATGCCGGCTATGAAAAGAAAGAAAGCTTTGAACAGGATGCCGATGGCGCGGGCGATGCCCGAGCGTGAGCTGCGGATGGTAGGTCCTGCTTCTGCGGCAAAGGACTGCGAGGTTGCCTTTACTTCCTGGCCCCAGGCCTGTGCGCGGTCGCGCAGTTCGCCGCCGGCTCTTTCCGCCCGGCCGCGCAGGTTCTCCAGGTCTTCCTTTACCGCGTTCTTGATAGATTCGAGGTCTACTTTTTCGCCCCGCATCTCCAGCTTTTCGGTGGAGCTGGTGGCTTCCGGCAGAATGATCCACAACACGATGTAGGTCATGAAGATGGTGCCGCCCAGGCCGTTGAAAAGGAAGTTGGGAAAGGGATCGAAATCCATGAATCCTCTCCTGATCATTCTTCCCAGGATGCCGATGATGAAAGGCGACAGGAAAATGATGCGGGGGATCCAGACGTCTATGTTGAAATAGGTGGCGATACCGCTGGCCACGCCGCCGATCATTTTGTGCTCGGGGTTGCGGTAGAGCCGTTTGCGGATATTGGTGCTGAGGTTATAGGTGGGCAGTACGATCCACAGCACTACATATACAAGGAGGCCGCCGCCGCCGGCGAAGAAAAACAAGACGAACAGAACGCGTGTGATGGCGGGGTCGATGCCGAAGTAGTTGGCGAGGCCGGAGGCTACACCGCCTACGATCTTGTCGTTCGATGAGCGGTAGAGACGGCGCGCACCGCTGGCAGTCTGCCTTTGCTGATAGCTGTACTGGCTCTCGGTATCTGCATCGGCTGAAGTGCCGGCGTTGCTGGTGCCTTCAGCTTCGTCAAAATCTTCCGGGCGGCCGATGCTGGCGATCACGGCATTTACATCTTCGTCGGTGATGCAGTTGGTCACTTTCAGACGGTTGGAGAACAGTTCGCCGATCCTGCTTTCGATGTCGTTGATGATCTCGTCCCTGCCTTCTTCGTTGGCAAAGTAGTGGCGCAGGCTCTCCGTGTATTTGATGAGGATCTCGTAGGCCGTCTCCTCGATGGGAACGATCCTCCCCTGAAAGTTTATATTGATAATCTTTTTCATTGTTAAAAGTTGAAAGGTTGAAGTGTGTAGTTGGTTTATTTAGCTGGTAGAGTTGGCGTCTTTTTTACTTGCCAGGGTGTTTACGGCGCTGGCCAGTTCGTTCCAGGTGGTTTCAAGTTCTTTGAAGAACTCTTCTCCCTGCGGAGTAAGCATAAAATATTTGCGGGGGGGACCGGAATTGCTTTCCACCCAGCGGTAGTTGAGCATGGAGGCATTCTTGAGCCTGGTAAGGAGGGGGTAAAGGGTTCCTTCTAGGATGTTGAGGTTGGCGGCTTTCATTTCTTCCGCGATGTCACTCGGGTAAGCTTCTCCGCGCCGGATGATGGAGAGGATGCAGAATTCCAGTATTCCTTTCCGCATCTGGCTTTGGGTATTTTCAATATTCATACGAGGCTTTTTCTGGCTGTTGCCGATCCGGTTGTTTAACGGTTTAGGGTTGGTTCCGGATCAGGACAGCGGTTAATAGAACTGCTTGACAGGACAAATATATGTATGAAAAAAGGTACTATGCAAAACAAAGTACCTTTTTTTTTAAGGTAATGCTCATAAGACACTAATCGGTTTTGTAGGGAATGCTGTGTGGAAGCGGATTTCAATGGGATTTTGGGGATGCTTAAAAAAGACGAAGGATTTATAAAAGGTTCAAAACGGGGATGAATGGCATGGTATTAAGTTTCACAACAGTGATTGCTGCGTCTGTTGAACAATCCTTTTTGCAGTGGATCCGGTTTTTCCCTCCCTGTAAAACGCACAACTTTCTGCCTCTTTACCAGTCCGGTAATTCTCCGACCAATTAAGATCAATTCCCCGTATCCGTTTCCAAACGATCCCTTATCCTGCGATCATCGGCCAGAAGTAATTACCCCTCATAAAACTGTAACTATGCCTAAATATGTCATTGAACGGGAAATCCCCGATGCCGGGAAACTCACTGCCGGTCAGCTGAAAAGCATATCGCAAACCTCCTGCGGCGTGCTCAGGAAGATGGGCCCCGAGAGCCAATGGGTGCAGAGCTATGTGACCGGCGACAAGATATACTGCGTGTACATAGCGCCCGATGAAGAAATGGTCCGCGAACACGCACGCCAGGGCGGCTTCCCTGCCAACTCAGTCAGCGAGTTAAAAGCGGTGATCGATCCAACTACCGCGGAGTAGTTTCCTTCCGACCGCCGCCTGTTGTGCATACAGACCGGGTTGATCGATCCTGTCTCTTACTTGATCGGTAAACCAACCGGATCGGGCGCAAAAATACCGGGGTAAACTTTCCGGCATCCGGAGAGATATACCTGTTGCTCCATCGAACAAAACAGGATGGCATCGGTTATCCATGGTCGTCACCAACCCAACCGATGCTTCATGATACCTGGCTCCCTGCGCTCGTTTATCGCCGAACAGGCACACAAGACCGATGAGAACGGAACTTTCCCGGAAAAAACTTTTCACCAACTGGCAACAGACGGATTACTTGGCATCACCCTTCCCGGCGCTTCCCTCGATTTCCGCAAAGGCAATACCGCCGGCCTCCTCCACCTGCTCCGGCAGATCGGCAGCGCCGACCTCGCCACCGGCCGCATGTATGAAGGACACATCAACGCACTCTACCTGATCTACCTGTATGCCAGTGCGGCCCAACAGGCTCGCTGGTACGCCGATGTAACCGAACAAAATCGCCTGTTTGGCGTCTGGAACACCCAGGCCGGCAACGGCGTGCGGATACGCGACAACGGCAACGATACCTTTACGCTCGAGGGCGCAAAGACTTTTTGCTCGGGAGCGGGCTTCCTACAGCGGCCGCTGATAACCGGAGCGCTGGAAAACGGCGTCAAAAAAGGATGGCAGATGTGTGTGATTCCGGTGGAAGCCGTTGAGCCCATCCGGCAGGATGCCTCTTTCTGGCAGCCCATGGGCATGAAAGCCTCCGTAAGCTACGGAATGGATTTCAGTGGAATAACCCTACATCCGGACGATTTGCTCGGACTCCCCGATGCTTACTATGCACAACCGGTCTTCAGCGGCGGCGCCATCCGGTTTGCTGCCGTGCAGCTGGGTGGCGCACAGGCCATCTTGGAAGCCGTCATCCGCTACCTCAAAGAAATGGGCAGAACGGAAGACCCGTTTCAGAAAGCCCGGGTGGCCGAGATGACCTGGCTCGTTACATCGGGCAACCAATGGCTCGACCATGCGGGCAACCTGACCGACCGCTGGCTGCAAGAAGGCGGGAAAAGCGATGAGATCGTTGCCTACGCCAACATGACCCGCACCGCCATCGAAGAGATCTGCATACGCACCATGGACCTCGCCGGCCGTTCTGTAGGCGCCAGAGGCCTGATGCGCCCGCAGCCCATCGAACGCATCGTCCGGGATCTGAATGTTTACCTGCGCCAGCCTGCCCCCGATGCTTCCCTCACCGCCATCGCCGACTTTGTCTGTAACCCCAACCATTCAGCCCATGACCTCTGGAGCCAGCCTGCAGGAAGCCGTTAGCCGGTCCGCATTGCTAGAACCCGGCGTGGTGGCCGCTTTTGGCTGCACCCTGGTCGTGGCGCCGCATCCCGATGATGAATCGCTGGCCTGCGGCGGTACCATCGCCCTGCTCACTGCGGCCGGCAACCCTGTCTACGTGCTTTTTGTGAGCGATGGCAGCATGTCTCACCCGAACTCAAAAAAGTGGTCTGCCGCACAACGGGTAGCGCTGCGCGAAAGCGAAGCCCTCGAAGCACTGGCGGCGTTGCAGGTGCCGGCAGGCCATGCCCGTTTCCTGCGCCTGCCCGATGCCCGGGTACCGGTGCCGGGTACAGCCGGTGGCGACAAAGCAGTGGCAGCCATTTCTTCCTGTATAAAAGAGATCCGTCCCCGCACCATCTTGCTTCCCTGGCGCAGAGACACGCATCCCGACCACCGTGCTTCCTGGCTCCTCTTGCAGGCGGCCATCCTCCGTTTTCCTGCTCCTCCGCTTATGCTCGAGTATCCGCTCTGGCTGTGGGAGCGGGGAAGCGCCGAAGACCTGCCCCGGCCGGATGAGGTTACGGTTTACCGGATCGATGTCTCCCCTTTTCTGAAGCAGAAACAGGAGGCTATACTGGCGCACCGGTCGCAGATAAGCGGGCTGATCGACGATGACCCGGCCGGCTTTCAATTGTCGGCGGAAGTGCTGGATCACTTCAGGGTCTCTTTCGAGATTTTTATGGGCAAAATCTGATATTTTCAACTTATGAATAGCAGCGACTCTTTATCCGAACAGTATTTCAACGACGTGTACCGCCAGCATGATGATCCCTGGGATTTCGAAAAAAGTGAATATGAACGGAAGAAGTATGAGGCCACGATAGCGGCCCTGCCAAAGCCGGAGTACGCATCTGTATTCGAGATCGGCTGTTCTATCGGCGTGCTCAGCGAGATGCTGGCCTCGCGCTGCAACCGGCTGCTGTCTGTCGATGTCAGCGATCTGCCCCTGCAAAAAGCCCGGAAACGCCTCGAAAAATATTCTTGGGTCACCGTCGGTAAAATGGCCGTTCCCGGGGAGTTTCCCGAAGCTGCTTTTGACCTGATCGTGCTATCGGAAGTAGGATATTACTGGACGGAGAAAGACCTGTTTCATGCACAGGAGGAGATGCTGGCGCATCTGCAGCCGCAGGGCCAGCTGCTGCTTGTGCACTGGACGCCGTTCGTACCCGACTATCCGCTTACAGGCGACCAGGTGCATGACCGGTTTATGGATCTGACCGGTGAGAACGATCCGCTGGTTCACCTGCTCGGCAGCCGCACGGAAAAGTACCGCCTCGATCTGTTTGAAAAAAAATGATCACGCGCCGGTTCTCTGGTACCGGTTGACGAACTCCGTAAGATCGCCGATGGCCCCGTTGATCCCTTCGGGTTTCCACTGCCCTGCCCAGTGGCCCGACGCTATCTGCTGTTCGATGCTTTCCCAGAGCTGACCGAAGAAATGGCTCTTTTCCAGTTCGCTACGCAGCCAGGCGTGGGAAAGAGATAATTTTTTTGCCACTGTTTCCAGCTTGCCTGCATGAACAGTTCCGCGGTCAGCGGCTTCCTGCCAGTAAAGCCGCACCATCCGCCGGCACTGCAGCCTCGCAATGATCTCCGCTGCCGGAACCACCAGCTGCTGCTCCTTGTCGTCCTTCATCTGCGACCATTTCCTGAGCTGTTCCGACAGACCGACCTGCACGCGCCCGTTCTGCCGGCCGGAGGTATGCACTTTTACCGACGGACTTTTCCGTATCCTGGCATCGCGGCGAACCAGCGCCCGGTAAAAAGCTTCATCTTCCAGATAAGGAAGCTGCGGCAGACGGCCCGCCTGCTGATACATTTCACAGGTAACGGCCAGGCTGGCGCCAAAATACTGGTAGTGCCGCGGCCATGGGTCATACTCGAGCGGATCGAGGATGGATTCTACCCGCGCCACGAGATTGCGGTAGGTTTCGTCGAGCGAATGATACAGGCAGGAATCTTTTTCCTGCTGTTGAACCATGATCCTTCCGCCAACAGCGTCGTTTCCTTTTTCAAATTCCGCGATGATATGGTGCATCCACCAGGCATCGGCTTCCGTATCGCCATCCGTTGAGGCGATAATGCCTTTACTTTTTCCCAGCTGCATGAAACGGCGGCAGGCCTCATCCATCAGCAGGCCCCTGGCTGTTCCTACATTGGCTTTTTGCGGTGGCAACGCAATTTCAGCGGCCAGCAAAGGAAAATCCGGATAGATCTGTTTGTACTCGGTGGCAAGTTGAAACGTGTGGTCGGTGCAGTTGTTTGCCAGCAGCAACACTTCATACCGGTCGTATCCAAAGGGCATTCCGTTGGCTTTCTGCTGCGTCCGCAGGGCATGCAACGTCTTGATAAGTCCGCTGACTTCGTTGCGAACAGGGATAATTACAGAAATAAGGAGCGAAGCTGAAGGCGGTTGTAAAAATAAAGGGTTCCAAGCGATGGGGTTGTTCGACGAAGGAGCAGTTGATGAAAACATACAGGCTTCACAGTGTTGGAACGTTTAACCCACAGCCTGTAATTTTGTTGAATGAGCAGATAAAAAATTTAAAACATTCTATCTGGCCCCCTTAGAAGCGCGGACAAAGGATCTTGTTTTTTGATGAATTGTCCCGGTTTAGAAAACCGATGTAGGAAACAGACAGTTCGAACCCGCCACGGCCCTGGCTGGCCGTTTTCAGCTGCGATACATTGACATCGTAGCTGATGCCGATCGCGAAAGGATGATAGTCTATTTTGATCACGGGGACCAGTGCATCTCTCCAGCGCAGAAAAGCACCTGCATACAGGGTATAGGAAGGGCTTTCAGGATCGTTGCCCACGCCAAACGAATACATGGCGCCGCCAATGGTTTCCCGGAAGCTGCCCTGCACCGTCTGGTCGGCCTGCAGCGTGAAGGCGGTGTATTCATCTATCGCGAACTTTACGCCGCCCGAAAAAACATATTTGGGGCTCAGGGCAGCGGAAGTGCGGTAAAAGGAGTTGGAGGGCCGGTTGAGGTGATGGAAGCCGGCGCCTACGAAAAAGCTGTTTTTCTCATTCTCCCCGAAAGCGGTGTTGAAGCTTGCACCCACGCTGGCATCCAGGTAGTTGTAACTGGCATTGAGCAGGGTTTCGCCATCGGCCAGGGAAGGATTGTATGCCGTTCCGTCGAACTGGTTGTTGGTGGTGATCTTTGACCGGTCGAGCCGTTTCTGTACCAGTCCGCCCATGAATCCGATGGCCAGGTACATGGGTTTTTCGTCGCTCAGCGACTTGTGGTAGTTGAAGCCGGGCAGCAGGTGGGTGGTGGTAAGGCCGGCCGTACCGGCTTTGTCGAACAGCAGCTGCATGGCTGCGGTCACGAAATCATTCCCTTTGCCAACAGGTATCTTGTATTCGCCGCTCAGTGATCCGGTGCGGTAGGCGTTGGTGAAGCTGTTCCATTGGTCGCGGTAGATGCCCTGTACGCGGATATCGCCGGTGAAAATGCCGGCGAGCGCGGGGTTGCGCAGCAGCGGCGCTTCATAGAACTGCGAAAAATGCAGGTCCTGGCCCCACACGTTCACGGCAAAGCAAAAGAATAGTGCCGCACAGACCGTGCGTTTCAACATCATCTTTTTGCTGCTTCTAATCATATCAACACAGTTTGAAATTACAAATAGGTTCATCGTACCAGCGTTACATTTCCTTTATACGGTACAATGGTCCCATTGCCGCAAATAAATTCGAGAATATACACATAGGCATCGGCCGGGGCGGGTTTGCCTTTATAGGTTCCATCCCATCCGTTCGACACGCTGTTGGCAGCAAAATTCCGCTTTTCAAAAACCATTTCACCCCATCGGTTGAACACGCGGAGAGATTGTATCAAATATATGCTTGTTCCTCTTGGATAGAATACATCGTTGTTTCCATCACCGTTGGGCGTAAACAGGTTGGGGACAAAATAGTTGTTTTCGTTGCAGGCGACCGTTACCGTTACCTCACCCGCGTTGACGCAGCCATTGCTGTCGGCCACATTCACCTTGTATGCGGTGGTGCGAACAGGATTGGCCACAGGCACCGCACAATTGGTGCAACTGAGGTTGGTAGACGGCGTCCAGTTATATGTTGCAATGTTGTTGCTGTAAGTGACGGGAAGCAAAATGCTGGTTCCCAGCGGGATGGAAGGGTTCTCTTTTACCGTGACGACCGGCAGTGGGATAACGGTCACCAACCGGGTCACCGTCTTCTTGCATCCCAGCGGATTGCTCGCTTCCAGGCTGATCGTGTATCGTCCTTCCTTGTCGTATTTCACGGTCGGACTGGCAGCGGTTGACGACGCTCCGTTGCCAAAGCTCCAGTTGAGCGTTGCCGCCGTATCGGTCGGCTGCAGTTGCGCCTTGAGCGACAGGGTTGAATTGATACAAACCGTACTGTCGCCGGTGATCAGAGGCGACGGGGTGCCGTACACACGGATGGTGTCCTGGGCTGCTTTGCTGCAGCCGTTCTGCGTGTTCACTGTCAGTGATACAACATAGGTTCCCGGCGTAGTGTAGGCATGAATGGGATCCTTGTCGGAAGAAGTGCCGCCATCGCCGAAACTCCAGATCCAGGCGGTAACAGGGTCGTTTCCGATAGAATAGTTGGTGAAATAGACCGTGCCCGAATCGCAGAAAGTTTTGTGGTCGGGAGAGAAAAGCGGATCGGCACCGATCACTTTGATCACATTCGGACCGCCCACGCCTACTTCGCAACCCGAGTTGTCGGTCAACAGGATATAAGGCTGGTAGAAATTGGGACTGCTATAAAAGTGCTGGAAGCTCAACTTCTTTGTTGTATCGGCCGTGCCGTCTCCAAAATAAAATGTGTACTTGATAGCTGCCGGAGGCGTGATCGTGAAATCGACCAGCAGGGAATTACAGTTGCTCAGCGGGCTGTACTGTATCGGGGTGCTGGCGGGGTTGTACACGTTCACGGTGTGCTGGCTTGAATCGACGCAACCGCCAAAACCGGTTACATAAAGCTTTACCACATAGGCGCCATAGGTGCCGAAGAAATGGGTCGGGCTATCGAGGGAAGAAGTGCCGCCATCGCCGAAGTCCCATTCGAATGACTGGTAGTTCTTACTCTGATTGTAAAACTTGGTGGCCAGGGGCGGACAGATCGACACAGAATCACGCATGCCGAATGCAGGTGTGGGCGCTTTTACCTGGATATAGCTCACTTTCGTGAGCGAATCTGCACAGCCCGAAGAATCCAGTACCCTCAGGGAAACAGAATAACTGGTGTCTTTTTTCGGATAGGCGTGTTTGGGATTCTGCAGCGTGGAAGTTCCTCCGTCACCAAAAGTCCACACATAAGTAAAGGGAGTGAGGCCTTTGCTGGAGTCGGTGAACTGCAGGTCGGTGCCCGGGCAGAACAATGTTTTGTCGGCGGCAAAATTGAGCAGCGGTTTCGTGATCCGGATCATGTTTGCGACGGTAGATATGTCGAGGCATCCCTGTTTGTCTTCGACCGTCAGTTTCACGGTATAGCTGCCGGTATCCTTGTACTGGTGCGAAAAAGGAGGCGCCGTATAAGATTGTACCGTACCATCGCCATAGTCAAAGGTCCATTTTACTATGTTGGCGGCCGGTGTGGAAGTGTCGGTGAAGGAAACGGTGGTATTTCTGCATCCGAACAGGGTAGAAGCGGTGAAGCCTGCGGTGGGCCCCGTTACAACGATATTTCTGCGAACCGTATCGACGCAGCCGCTTTTATCCCTGATGGCCAGCGCCACGGAGAAAGTTCCGGGGTTGTCGAAAGTATAGTTGATATCCGGACCTCCACCGATAAAAGGACCAGTAATGTACTGCCATGCAAAGAGGTCTATCGTGGGATAGATATAAGAAGTAGCCAGCAGCCTTACCTGTGTGTGCCGGCAGATGGTGTCTTTCGGGCTGATGGTGAACTGTGCATTGGTGAAATTCAGCGAAATGGTCTGTGAGAGGGTGTTTGTGCACGTGCCGTTCTTTACTGTGAGCTTCACGGTGTAGTTACCGGTTACAGGATACGTAAAAGTCGGATTGGAAACCGTGGAAGTGGAGTTTGCCGGGTCGCCAAACTGCCAGAAATAGGTGGCCGGTTGGGCAGGGTCGAGTACCGACTGATTTGTAAAGGTCACGTTCAGTTTGGTGGCACAATCTGTTTTGTACGAAAAGCCTGCGATAGGAGGCAGCACGGTCACCTGTTTGGTGATGTCATTCGGACAACCGTTGTTGTTTGTGATCAGCTTCACATTATAGGTTCCGGGTGCTTTGTATGCATGCGACGGACTTGCAACGTTTGAGCTGGTCTGGTCGCCAAAATCCCAGCCTGAATTTGCCAGCGGTACGGAGAGATTGGTGAACAAGACCGAAGAGTCGACGCACGACTGGGTGGTGTTGGTGGTGAAATCCACCGTGGCTTTGGTGCCTATGCTGACCCCGTTTGCAATGGTAACCGAATCCGTACATCCGCCCTGGGTAACCGCTCTCAATTTCACCGTGTAGTTGCCCGTGTTGTTGTATGTATAGCTTGGGTTCTGTGCCGTGCTGGTAGCGCCGTTCTCACCAAAATCCCACAGTACAGAGGCGATGCCGTCTACTGTGTTCACATTGGGGGAAGGGGTGAAAGTGTACGGAACGCAACCTCCTGTCGGAGCACCGCCAATGTTGACGACCGGACGGGTGATCTTCACAAATTTGTCTTTGGTAACCGTGTTCTGACAGCCTGCCGCATTGGTGATGGTCAGCGTAACCGTAAATTCCCCGGTGGCGGCATAGGTATACGAAGGATTTTTCTGTGTGGAAGTGGCACCAGTACCGAAATTCCAGAGCCATTGTACGGCGCCGGCCGACTGGTCCTGGAAGTTGACAGTGAGCGGAGCTTTACAGGACGTGGTATTGGGCGCGCTGAAGTCGGCGGTAGGGAGAGCAGGGATCTTGACCGTTTTGGTAAGCGAGTCGACACAACTTGCAAAGGTATTGACCAGTTGCACCTGGTAAGTACCCGGCGTGGTATATGACTTTGATGGGTTGAGCTGGGTGGAAGTGGTGCCGTCGCCAAAGTTCCAGGCGGCCGACAGCGGGGCCGGGGTAGAGGTATTGCGGAAAGCCACTGCGCTGCTGATGCAGGCGCTGTCAGCGTTGGTAAAGCTGGTGGTGGAGCTGGTAAGTGCGATCGTCTTTTGAACACTGTCTATACAGCCCAGGTCACTCTTTGCGATCAGCTTGACCGTGTAGTTCCCTGCAGTGGTGTAGGTGGTACTGGGGCTTCCGGTGGCAGACGTGCTGCCGTTGCCAAAGCTCCAGTTGTAAGTAACGGTGCCGGGACCACTGCTCTGGTTTACGAAGTTTACGTTGAAAGGAGGCTTGCACACCCGGTCGGAAGTATCTTTAAAGGCCACCTGCACGCCTTCCAGCACGCGGATGTAACGGCCCTTCGACAGCACATTGATACAGCCGGTACTGCTGGTCACTTTGAGGGTGACGGTGTAGAAGCCGGTGGCAGTGTAGGTTTTTAACGGATTCTGAACGATGGATGTGGTTCCGTCGCCAAAATCCCATTCCCATTTGGTGAGGGTTCCGACAACCGGTTTCGACTGATCAGAGAATTTGATGTTGGCAGGCAGGCAGGTATTGGTGAAATCGGAGGTGAAATCGGCCTGCGGAGCGGGGTTTACGGTGATATAGGCTGTCTTTGTTACGCCGTTGGTGCCATCCGCATTGCGGGCAACGAGTGAAACGGTATAGGTGCCCGGATTGTAATATACGGTGCTGGGGTTCTGCAGGTTCGACAGCTGTCCGTTCCCGAAATCCCAGTTCCAGAATTTGGGGCTGTTGGTAGACAGGTCCTTGAAAGTAACGGACAGGGCAGCGCAACCTTCCGTAGCGTTGGAAGAAAAATTGGCGACCGGCGCCTGCGCACTGGCCATCACACACAAACACACACAGGCTGCTGCAAGTAAATAGCGGATTCGAGCCATAAATATTTTCGTCACCAATTATTTATTAGGTTGATCATCAATGATCTGTACAACGATTATCTGATCAGGGTCACATTGCCTTTGTACAGGATCACTGTATTGTTCTCACATACAATCTCTATAATATACACATAAACATCCTGTCCCGCATCCTTATTTTTGTACTTACCGTTCCAACCCACGTTCGGGTTGGGATCATTCGCCTGAAAATTATATTTTTCGTACACAATCTCGCCCCACCGGTTGAAAATTTTTAAACTTCTGACTCCGTAAACACCCTTTCCTCTCGGATAAAAAACATCGTTGTTGCCATCACCGTTGGGCGAAAAAAGATTGGGCATGTACAAGTTACCTTCTTTACACACAACGAAGACGGTCATTTCATCGCTGACAGTGCATCTTCCGGTGTTGCTCACGCTCAGCCGGTAGGTCGTTGTTTGCTTCGGGGCAGCTACCGGCTCCTTACAGTTCGCACAGCTCAGCCCGGTGAGCGGCTGCCATCGGATATCAGTAACATCTGTGGATATACGGGGTGCTAATGTGGTTGAACTGCCGGCGGAAATTGTTTTGTCTTCTCCGGCATCCGCCACAGGATATGGATATACAACTACCGGAACAAAAGCCGTATCGGAAAAACAGTTCTTTGTATCGGTTCCGATAACACGGTAATTGGTTGTTACAACCGGACTGGCCTTCGGTTTCGAAGCGCTGGCATTGTCGAGGCCGGCGGAAGGGCTCCAGGTATACAACTCGGCTCCTGTTGCGAATAATGTCAAAGAATTACCGATGCACAGCGTATCGGCTAGACTTGCACTCAGCTTAAACGGTTGCTTTACCTCAATTATTACAGAGTCTTCCCCTTTACACCCAAATATTGTTTCACCCTGCAGCCTGAATACGGTTGTTACCCGCGGCGCCGCAACCGGTGTGGCACAGTCGGGGCAGGAAAGGGCTCCCGCCGGACTCCAGCTGTACCTGTCTGCATTGGATCCCTGCAGCTGGTAAGTCGTTCCTGTACAGATCGTTGCATTGGGCCCGGCCTCTACCGGAGGCGCCGGGTGAATGACGATGGCCTTCGTGGAAGTATCAGCACATCCGGCGGCATTGCTGGTGATCAGCGATGCGTTATAGCTTCCTGCCCGGCTGTAACTGACCGGAGCAGGATTCTGCGTGTTTGCGGTCTGGCCGTTCCCGAAATCCCAGCGCCATTGCAGTGCGGCGGTATCTGGTTTTACCACAATACCTGCCATCCGGATGGCTGCCGGCGCGCAGGCAGCAGAATCGCTGCTGATACCGGTCACCGGGCTGGCTACCACAAGCAGGTTGGTGGCTTTGCCGACGCTGCCGGTGCAGCCGTTCTGTGTGATCACGGTCAGCTTCACTGCATACGTGCCTGCGTTTTTATAGGAGTGAACCGGGTTGCGCTGTGTGGAAACTGCTCCTTCACCCAGGTTCCATAAATAGGAAACGATGGTGTCATTGGAGCTGGATGCGTCGGTGAACTGAACCCTTCCGGAATCGCAGACAGTAAGTTTGTCGGAAGTGAAATTGGCGGTAACGCCCAGCACCCGCACAGTGTCTTTGCCCTGCACGGGCACTTTGCATCCCTGCGGGTCGATCAGGATAATTTTTGGCAGATAGCTGCCGGCGATGGTGAAAGTGTGGGAAATCAGGGAATCTGCCGATGCTACGGTGGTGCCGTCGTTAAAGTCCCAGAGAAACGAGAGGTTGTCTTTTGTATTGGCTTTGAACTGCATGGTCACCGGCAGGCAGGCAGTGGTTTTGTTGTACGTAAGATCACCCTGCGGACCTCTTACGACGATGGTGCGGGTGGTTGAATCTTTACAGCCACCCGGGCTGGTCACCACCAACTTAGCAATAAAAGTGCCGGAAGTATTGTAAAAATGGGTCGGATTATCGACCGTACTGCGGGTTCCGTCGCCAAAATTCCATTCATACCCGCTGTAGTTCAGTGACTGGTTGGTAAACGTGGTAACCAGCGGCGGACAGGTGGCCAGCGAATCGTTGACCTTGAATGCCGGTTTGGGATTGCGGATCCGGATATAGTCCGGTTTACTTGCAGAATCCACGCACCCATACTGGTCTTTGACCACCAGCCGGATGGTATAGCTTCCTTCATCCGGATAACTGTGCGTAGGCTCAAACAGGTTGGAGACGGCTGAATTGTCGCCAAAGCTCCAGGTCTGCGTCAGCGACCTGCCAGCCGACTGGTTGATAAAACGGATGGGTTTGTTGTAACAGGAGAGGCTGTCGGGCGACAGAAAAGCCGCCACCGGCTGGGCAATATAAACTGATCCAGGTTTGCTCACGCTGTCGGCGCAGCCCTTGCTGTCCGTTACTTTCAGCTGAACCGGAAAGTCGCCTCCCCGGGTGTAGGCATGCTGAAAAGGCCCTTTGCCCAAAGAATCCAGGCTTCCATCGCCCCATTTCCAGGCCCATTGCAGGATCGGACTCAGGCTGTCCGGCACGGAAAGATCGTTGAAAGCCACACTTCCCCCTACGCATACATTCTTGACCGCCGCTGCAAAATCTGCCACTGGCCCGTGTATGGCGATGTATTGTAACCGGGTGAGTGTATCTGTGCAGCCGTTTACATCGCGCACGAACAGCTGCACGCTGAAACGGCCGTTTGTGCTGTACCGGTGGGCAACGTTGGTAGTGCCGCCCGAGTAAAATCCGTCGCCGAAATACCAGATCTGCTGCGAGATATTCTTCTGATCGATGTTGCGCGACTGGAAGAGGACGTTGGTTCCCTTGCATACGACCGTGTCGGTTGCGAAGAAATCGGCCTTTTCGGCTATGATATGCACCTGCCGTTCCGCTGTGTTGTAGCAAGAATCGTTGCGGACCGTTAGCCTGACAAAGTAAGCGCCGGATTTGGCATAGGTATGAACGGGGTTCTGCTCCGTGGAAGTGGTGCTGTCGCCAAATTCCCAAAACCAGGATTTTGCATCGAGGGAAAAATCAGTGAATTTCCTCGACAGCGGATTGATGCAGTTAGAAGTGTCTGTAAAGACCGCGATCGGCGGCTGGATGTATACGTAGTCTTTCAGTACAAGATCGGTCTTGCAACCGTTGCTGCTCACCGTCAGTTTGATCGAAAAAAGGCCGGTATCACTGAAGTTGTGCACCGGGTTCTGCTCAAGCGAAACGGTTCTGTCGCCGAATTCCCAGTACCATTCCGTCAGCGGGTCGCCCGTGGTGAGGTCGGTGAACCTGACGGGTTCGAAGGCGCAGGTCTTCAGCGGCGTACCGGTGAAACTGACCTTTGGCGGGTTGCCGGCCATCACCTGGTCTTTGAAGATCACCGAATCGCGGCATCCGCCTTTGGTGGTAAAGAACAGTTTGACGGTATAAATACCGGTTCTGGAGTATACGTGGGAAGGCGCTGCTTCCGAAGAGTTTGTTCCGTCGCCGAAATCCCAGTACCACGAGCCTATGGGATCTACCGAGTTGATGGTGGTGACAGGGCTGAACGTGAGGGGCACGCATCCCTGCTGGGGCAGGTTGTTGACCGCGATGCTGGCCGGTACGATCTGTACGAATGCAGTTTTTTTCAGGCTGTCGGAGCAGCCGTTGGCGCCCGTTACTACCAGTGTTACATCGAACTTGCCACCCTGCTGATAAAGGTGGGTCGGGTTCTGTGCGGTGGATGTGCTGCCGTCGCCAAACAGCCACTTGTAACCGACCCCGTTCACAGAATTGCCGGTAAACGCCACTGTGAGGGGTGGTTTGCAGCTGAGGTTGTTGGTGGCCGAAAAGGCCGGCGCCGGTTTGGGGAGCACGGTCACCGGTTGCGTCACGGAATCTTTGCAGGCCCCGAAATCACTGACCAGCTTCACGGTGTAATTTCCGGGGTTGGCAAAGCTTTTTACCGGGTTCGGAAGGGCTGAAGCGGTGCCGTCGCTGAAGGACCAGAAAGTGGCGGAAGGAGCGGGGGAAGAGGTGTTGACCAGCGGAAGCTGCACACCGGCGCAGATCTGAGCCGGCATCGTAAAAGCGGCGCTCACGCCGCCGATGGTGATGGCATTGGCTTTTTCCAGCGTATCGCGGCAGCCGGCATTGTTCTGCACGATCAACCGGATGGTATAGGTGCCGGTTGTGGTGTAACTGTGAGAAGGATTTGCCTGGGCGGAGCTGGTTCCGTCGCCGAAAGACCAGTTGTAGCTCAGGGTTCCGGTACCGGTGCTCGCATTGGTAAAGTTGATGTTGGTGGGCGGGCGGCAGCTGTTGGGGGCGGTGAAGCCAAAGCCTGCCGTGGCGCCACTGGCGATCCTCACATACGACGGTTTCGACAGGGTGCTGACGCAGCCGTTGCTGTTGATGATGCGCAGCGAAACATTGTAATTTCCCAGTGCGGTATATGTATGAACCGGATTTGCATCTTTGGAAGTAAAGCCGTCGCCGAAGTCCCACTCCCAGCTCATGATGGTGCCAGAGCCGGCTGCGCTGAGATCGGTGAACCGCACGTCGAGCGGGAAACAGCCGCTGGAGTCGGAGGCCCGGAAGTTCAGTACCGGCGGCGCATAAGCGGTGATGTATTCTGTTTTTGTGATGGAATCTTCCTGGTTGGCAGCGTTCCGCACATATAACTTCACGGTGTACTTTCCGGAAGTAAAATAGGTGGTGGAAGGGTTCTGGTTGAAAGAGACGGTGCCGTTTCCCAGATCCCATCTCCAGTATACGGGGCTGCCTGTGGACTGGTCGCGGAAACGGATCACAAGCGGCGCGCAGCCCTGGGTAGTATCAGAGCCGAAAGCGGCACTGACCTGCGCTTTGAGATTTGTTACAGGAACAGCCACCAGAAAGGTCAACAGTATAAAAAGGTACTCCTTAGGCATCTTAAACATCTCAACTCCGGCACGCCGCTCCAATGGTGTCAGCTTTGTTGCATTGATTTTCAGAATGGATGTAAAAATACACTTATAACCGCAATGTTGAAGGAGGTTCGGGGAGGAAGGACCGGGTGTTACAAAGGGATGGAAATCATTTTTTACGAAGCAGGATGGATACCGTGCCGGCCGGTGTGCTCACTTCGGCAAACACCGCGTCGGTATAGCTGTCGGTGATCTTCCACACATGGTTCAGCCGTTGCAGCGGATCGGTGGCTACGGTAAAATTGGAGGAGAAATTCAGGGTGCTTACATCGGCCTGCCAGGTGCCGCCCGTAGTGGCATTGCTGGAGAGTGTATTGATGGCATCCACCTTTTCATTCTTATAGAACTGGAATTCGTAGCCCGTAAAAAGATAGCTGTAATCGAGCCCGGCCTCGCTGTAGGTCTGTACATACCAGTGGCCGTCGGTCATGATCTTGAGGACATAATTCTCTTTCTGCTGGTCAATAAATTTTTTGCAGGAAGGAAGCAAAAAGAGGGAGATAATGGTCAGCAGAAACAGAAGGGTCCTTTTCATGAATATGATTGTTCGGTAAAATGATAAATGCCGCGATACTTGTCAGTTGCATACTCCAGGAAGTAGCTGCTGTTCAGCGGTTCTCCGGTTATGTTCCTGCAGAGCTGCTCGCTGGTGTATCGTCTGCCGTACTGGTGGACATGGGTTCTCAGCCATTGCAATAACGGTACAATATCGCCTTTTTGTATGGTTTCTGCAAGAGCGGGTATTTGCTGGCCGGCCGTGCGGTAAAATTGCGCCGCATACAGGCTTCCCAGGCTATAGGTCGGGAAATAACCAAAGCTGCCGTGGCTCCAGTGTACATCCTGCAGGCAGCCGTTGCGGTCGTCGGGCACCTGTATGCCCAGGTATTTTTCATACAGCTCATTCCAGATCGCCGGGATGTCCTTTGTTTCCACCGAACCTTCTATCAGCCTTTTTTCCAGCTCGTAGCGGATGATCACGTGAAAATGATAGGTAAGCTCATCGGCTTCCGTACGGATCAGCGAGGGCGTCACCTTGTTGATCGCCCTGTAAAACTGAACGGGATCCACGTCGCTGAGCTGGTCGGGGAAATAAGTTTTCAGCAGCGGCAGATTGTGTTCCCAGAAACCCAGGCTCCGGCCCACATTGTTCTCCCACAGCCTCGACTGCGACTCGTGAATGCCGAGGGAAGCATACTCGCCCAGCGGCAGTCCGTATTCTTCTTCGGGCAGCCCCTGTTCGTACAGGGCGTGGCCGGTTTCATGGATGCAGCTCCAGCACATGTTGCTGAAATCGTTCTCGCTGATGCGGGTGGTCACACGTACGTCGTTGCTGCTGAAACTTGTGGTAAACGGGTGTTCGGAAATATCCTGCCGGCCCGCCTCGAAATCGAATCCGAGCTGTTTGATGAGGTCCATCCCGAACTGCCATTGAAGCTGCTTCGGATAGTGTTTCTGCAGGAAGGCATCGTCGACCTGCGGCTGCGCACCTACTTTGCGAAGCAGCGCTACCAGTGGCTCCTGCAGGGTGTTGAAAGTGGCATCCAGAAAAGAGACGGTGGCCCCTCTTTCATAATCGTTTAGCAGGGCATTGTACGGATGGCCTTCATAGCCCAGCTGGCCGGCTTCCCTTCTTTTGAGGTGGATCAGCTTGTCGAGACTGTCTTCAAAAACCTGGAACGAATTTGCTTTCCGCGCTTCGATCCAGAACTGGTAGCTTTTTGAGATGGCTTCGCTCTGGGCCCTTACGAACGTGGAAGGCAGCTTTTTGAGCTTGCTGTAATCGTAGAGTGACAGGGTAACGTTCTGCCGGTACTGCTCCGGAAGATCATCCCGCTCCGAGAGGGTTTGCAGCAGCTGGCCGGTCTTGCGGGAAGTGAAAAGCTTGTGGGAGGTTTCGCTCAGCGTGGCGATCTGCTGTGCGCGGTAACGGATGCTTTTGGCTGGCATGTATGTTTCCTGGTCCCATTGCAGCACGGCTATGGCAAAGCGCATATCCGCTATTTTCTGCAGGTGAACCTTATATTCGCTGTATAGTTTGCCGGTGGTGGCTATGTTAACCATTTGATAAAAGTAGTATTTAAACAGGGCGGCCCTGTAATATTGTTTGTTAAGAAACAAGGGCTTTTTGTGCCTGTTTTCCCCGCCAAAGGTGTAAACAACTGCTTATATTTACACCGTTTTTCTGTAAACTGATCCCAATCTCACGATATGAAGTTTTTTCCTCTCCGTTCCATACTCTTCGTGCTGCTTCTAGGTGCAGGGTCGCAAGCCTCTGCGCAGATGATCGATTCGATGATGAACATCTACCGCGACAGTTTTCCGCAGGAGAAGATCTATGTGCAATTCGACAAAAGTTATTACACTGCCGGCGACAAGATCTGGTTCAAAGCCTACCTGATGAACGGGCCTTATCAGTCCGATATCAGTCGCACGGTGTATGCCGAGATCATCAACGACAACGGCAACATCGTGCAGCGGGCCACCATTCCGGTGCTGAATGCTTCGGCGGCTTCCAACTTCGAACTGCCGCTCACCTACACGGGCCGTTCGGTGCATTTCAGGGCCTATACCAAATGGATGCTCAATTTCGACACCGGGTTTATCTTTGAAAAGAACATCCCGCTGATCACTTCGGCACCCGCGGGCACCCGCACCGCTGCGAACGTGGTCTCCCTGCAGTTCTTTCCCGAGGGAGGCGACCTGGTGGCCTCTCTTGAATCGGTGCTGGCCTTCAAGGCAAACGACAATTTCGGCATGCCGGCAAAAGCCCGCGGATATTTAAAGAACGCGACAGGAAAAAAGATGGCGGATTTCGCGACGGGGCACGACGGGATGGGCAGCCTGAAGTTTACGCCGGTGAAAGGCGAAGCCTATAGCGCCGTCTGGAAAGACTCGACGGGTAAGGAATTTACGACAGCCCTCCCTCAGGTAAAGTCGGCCGGGGTGGTGCTGAGTGCGCTGACCTCCACCGGTTCGGTAGTGTATACGGTGAAAAGAACGGAAGAAGGCGGTGACGCCTACAAGCAGCTGTACGTGGAAGCCCACATGGATCAGCAGATGATTTACCGCGCCCGCATGAAGCTTGATGAAAACTCGTTCAACAGCGGCCGCATCCCGGTCGACCAGCTCCCTTCCGGGATCCTGCAGCTCACCGTTTTCAACAACAGCTGGCAGCCTCTGGCCGAACGAATCATTTTTGTGAACAACAACGATTATGTTTTCGACACGCAGTTCAGGCCGCTGCTGAAAAACCTCGCCAAACGAGGCAAGAACGTGATCGAGGTCGAGATCTCCGACACCTCGCTTTCCAACCTGTCGGTGGCCATTACCGACATCAATGCCAACGCGCCGCTGGAAGGAGAAGACAATATCTACAGCCACCTGCTGATGGCCGGCGACCTCAAAGGCTACATCCACAACCCAGGTTATTATTTCAATTCTTTTGCAGACAGCACGGTGCAGCAGCTCGACCTGGTGATGCTGACCCATGGCTGGCGGAGGTTCAAATGGGATGACCTGGTGCAGGGCAAACGGCCCGTGATCAGATTTCCGCTGGAAGATTATATCACGCTCACCGGTACGGCCGTAGGCGTTGACCTGGCGCGGCTTGGCAAAGACAATGAGATGAACCTCATCATCCAGTACAAAGACTCGAGCAAGCAGTTCCTGTCGGCACCGATCGGTGCGGGAGGGCGGTTTATGATGCCGGGCATGGTGTTCTATGATACGGCCCGCATGTATTACCAGATGAATGCAAAAAGCCGGCAGGCGGGCAGCCTGTCGCTCAACGTCGACAACACGCTCTGGAAAGGCTATCCGTTCATCCTGCCTCCGAAAGGTTCCGGAGAAGCCCTGCTGCTGCCGCCCGCCGACGTGATCACTCGGAACAAGAGCCTGCTCGACCAGGCCATCGCCCTGGAAACAGAAAGAAGCAAAAGGGCCAAGATGCTGCAGGAAGTGATCGTACGGGGACGTACCCGCACCAACGAGCAGAAACTGGATGAACGCTATGCCAGCGGCCTGTTCCGCGGCGGCGACGGCTACAGTTTCGACCTCACGTCCGATCCGAGCGCGAACGGGTTTATCACCTTGTTCAACTACCTGCAGGGCAGGGTGCCCGGGCTGCAGATCAGCAATGCCACTTCCGGCGGCGCTTCCCTCACCTGGCGTGGCGGCGCTCCGGATGTATACCTCGATGAGATCCGTACCGATCCTTCACAGATCGCTTCCCTGCCCATGTCGGACATTGCGTATGTGAAAGTGATGCGGCCGCCCTTCTTCGGAAGTGCCGGCGGCGGGGGCAACGGCGCCATTGCCGTATACACCAAAAAAGGCGGCGACATGAGCGGCGGGGCCGACTTCAAAGGGCTGAACATGGTTACCCTCACCGGCTACACGCCCGTGCGCGAGTTCTATTCGCCGAATTATGCGCAGGACAACCCGCTGAACGAGCTGGCCGATATCCGTACCACGCTGTTCTGGTCGCCCTATATTTTCCTGGGCAGGGAAAAAAAGAAGATCTCCCTCAATTTCTATAACAACGACATCAGCAAATCGTACCGCGTCGTGATCGAAGGCGTGAACGACGCCGGCAAGCTGACGAGGGTGGAGGAGATCGTGAAATGACCACCATCCAACACATCTCCGCCTACCTCGAATCCATCGCGCCTCCTTCTTACCAGGAGAGCTACGACAATGCGGGACTGATCACCGGCTCTCCCCAATGGGAATGCACTGGTATCATTGTAAGTCTGGATGCCACCGAGGAAGTGGTGCGGGAGGCGGTGGAAAAGGGCTGCAACCTGGTGGTGGCCCATCATCCCATCCTGTTCAGAGGGTTGAAGAAGATCAATGGGAACGATTATGTGGAGAAAGCCATCATTTACGCCATCAAGCACGACGTGGCGCTCTATGCCATCCATACCAACCTCGACAATATAAAAGAAGGCGTGAACGGAAAGATCGCCGACCGGCTGGGGCTGGTCAACCGCTCCATGCTGCAGGTAAAAACAGGCACGCTGAAAAAGCTGTACACATTCGTACCGGTGGCGCAGGCGGAACAGGTAAAAAATGCGCTTTTCGAGGCGGGCGGCGGGCAGATCAGCAACTACAGCGAATGCAGCTTTTCGACGGAAGGCTCCGGCACTTACAGGGCCGGGGAAGGGACCAATCCTTTTGCAGGGGAAATCGGCAAGCGTCATACTGAACGTGAACTGAAGCTGGAAGTGATTTTTCCGGAATTCCTGGAAAGGCGGCTGGTGCAGGCTATGATCAAGGCGCATCCATACGAGGAAGTGGCCTATGATGTAGTACAGCTATCGAACACGCATCCGGGCGTGGGTTCGGGACTGATAGGCGAACTGCCTGAGCCGGTGGAAGAAAGATCGCTGCTGCAGCTGCTGAAGGCTTCGTTTGCGCTGGAGGTGGTCCGGCATACCCGGCTTTTAGGACGACCGGTGAAAAAGGTGGCGGTTTGCGGGGGAGCCGGCAGCTTCCTGATCAGGAATGCGGTACAGGGCGGGGCCGATTTCTACATAACCGCCGATATCAAGTACCATGAATTTTTCGACGCCAACGACCGGATCGTGGTGGCGGACATCGGGCATTACGAAAGCGAGCAGTATACCATCGACCTGTTGTATGATCTTTTACACCAGAAATTTAGTAACTTCGCCCTCCTTAAAACGGAAATCAGCACAAACCCGGTCTGGTATTTTACCGGATAAAGGGATCGCCGAAAGGCAACGGGCTGATTATCAACTTCTACATCTCATAAATATTGTACATACATGGCTACAGTTAAAGACTTTTCTGTTGAAGAAAAACTAACCGCCCTGGTTAGATTGCAGAAAATAGAATCCAAATTAGATGAAATCCAGATCCTGAAAGGTGAACTTCCGATGGAAGTAAGCGACCTGGAAGACGAAATTCAGGGCCTCAACGCCCGCCAGACCCGTGTGGAAGAAGAGATCAACGGCATCAAGGAATTCATCGAGCAGAAGAAAGAAGCGATCAAGGAATCTGAAAATCTCATCAAAAAGTATGAGAAGCAAAGCACCAATGTAAAGAACAACCGCGAGTTTGAAGCCATCAACAAGGAGATCGAAATGCAGCAGCTCGAGATCAAACTCTCTGAAAAACATATCAAGGACGCCAACGAAGAGATCGCTGAAAAAGCTGTTCTCCTCGAAAAAGCCAAAAAGAACGTAGGCAGCAAGGAAAGCGTGCTGAAGGGCAAAAAAGACGAGCTGGAAAAGATCATCGGCGCCACCGAAAAAGAGGAAAAGCATTTCAATAAGCTGTCATCCGATGCAAGGGAAAAAGTAGATGAAAGGCTGCTGCTTTCCTACGACCGCATCCGCAAGAACTACCGCAACGGCCTCGGTGTGGTACCGGTGATGAGAGATGCCTGCGGCGGTTGTTTCAATGCCATCCCGCCCCAGAAACAGAGCGAGATCAAGCAGCGCAAGAAGATCATCATCTGCGAAAACTGCGGCCGCATCCTGGTGGATTCGGAGCTGAACGACGCGGTGGAGATCGGCTGATCTGGCCCTCCGGATCAGTGGGTTTTGACAAACTTCTGGGGCGTGAAAACTGCGGGATTAAAGAAAAATTTGAGAAGGTGTTCCGGTGTGAACACCTTTTTCTTTTTAGGAATAATCCGTAAACTGCAATCAAATTTATTTGTTACTGAAAAGCAGGCAAGAGTTATTTTTATAGCAGAATTTTGGGTGCCGGTTTGCCTGTGCAGGCCGCTATTTTTTCACCATTTCCAGCTTCCAGCCAATCTGATATGCTCCAGCAACTTCACATACAGAACTACGCCATCATAGATGAGCTCCGGGTAGAGTTTTCTAACCGGCTCAACATCATCACCGGCGAAACCGGGGCCGGTAAATCCATCCTGGTTGGAGCCCTGAGCCTGATCCTGGGCGACCGGGCAGATACCGGTGTGCTGCTGAACCGGGAGAAAAAATGTTTTGTGGAAGGATATTTCAAGGTGAACGGCAAAAAGGAGATCATCCGGTTTCTGAAAGACAATGACCTCGACATAGAAGAGCAGCTGGTGATCCGCCGTGAGATCGCTGCCAGCGGAAAATCGAGGGCCTTCATCAACGATACGCCGGTGAACCTGACGCAGCTGCAGCAGCTGAGTTCCGCGCTGGTCGACCTGCATCAGCAGTTCGACACGCTGGTAATGCAGGAGACCGATTTTCAGCGTGAAGTGCTGGATGCACTGGCGCACAACACGACCCCTCTTGCGCAATACCAGGGCGTATACCGGCAGCTGCAGTCGGCCAGAAAATCGCTCGCCACCCTGCAGGAGCAGAAGAGCAGTTTTACCAAAGAATTCGACTACACCAATTTTTTGTACCAGGAACTGGAAGAGGCCAGGCTGGCAAAGAACGAACTGGAAGACATAGAAGCTGAACTCAAGTTGCTCACCAACGTGGAAGGCATCAAAGGCGCTTTGCAAAAAGCCCTGATCATGCTGAAGGAAGGCGAGGAGCCGATCGTGCAGCAGTTAAAATCGCTGGTTCACCAGCTGCAGTCATATGCCGATTTTCATCCTGACCTCTCCGCCATGGTACAACGCATGCAGTCTGTACAGATCGAACTGCAGGATATTTCAAACGAAGCCGACCGGATCAGCGACCAGATCAACTACGACCCCCAACGCATCGAGGAGATCAACGAGCGTCTTTCCCTTGGGTATAAGCTTCTGAAGAAACATGGTCTGCAAACGACCGGTGAGCTGATCGCCCTGAGAGATTCGCTGTCTGAAAAATTGCAGGGTGTGTTGAACATCGATGAAGAGCTGCAGAAACGGGAGAAAGAAGCGGAGCGCCTGCAGGCGCAGGCTTCCGACATGGCCACGCGGTTGTCCTCCAGCCGCCAGAAGCAGGTGAAACCGCTCGAGGAAAAAGTAAATGCCCTGCTGCGTCAGGTAGGCATGCCCAATGCGCGGCTAAAAGTGGATATCAAGCCGTTCGGTTCCCTGCAGCTGTTCGGTCTGGACAATATTGAATTTCTGTTCGACGCCAACAAAAGCAACCAGTTTGCGCCTATCCGCAAGGTAGCCAGCGGGGGCGAGCTCAGCCGCCTCATGCTGTGCATCAAATCGCTGGTAGCTCAGTATGTCGATCTTCCCACCATGATCTTCGATGAGATCGATACCGGTATCTCCGGCGAGGCTGCCCGCCAGGTCGGCTTTATCATGAAAGACCTGGCTGCAAGCCGGCAGATCATCTGCATCACGCACCAGCCGCAGATGGCGGGCAAGGCCGATGCTCATTTCTACGTCTACAAAAAAGTCCTCAACAACAGTGTCAAAACAGGTATCCGCCAGCTTTCGTCCGACGAACGGATCGTAGCGATCGCCCAGATGCTCAGCGGCGAGAAGCCGACTGCCGCCGCGCTCGAGAACGCGCGCGAGCTCGTGAACGGAGCGTAGGCTTGCTGTAGCCTGTAGCCCGGCAGCGGCGGGCTGTTACTGCGTGGGCTTCCGGGTTTCGTGCCGGTTGTGGGTGGTTGCTTCGGCGCTCCTTTTGCTTCTTTGCAAGCCTGCTGCGCAGGGCTTGCAATGCCGGCGCTTCGCGCGGCACCGAACCAAAAGAGGCGCCTCTGCAACGCACCGGTAGGGGGCTTGGAGCGGAGTGGTTGGTGGGGTTTTGGTGCGTTTGTGTGGTATGGAGTATCTAAACACAGAAAAAAAGCCGGATTCATTGATTCGCCTCCGAGGGGATGACTACACCAGAAGTTGCCGTTTAAGCTTTTTGTCTGAACCTGGATTTATGGGATTTTTCCGATTGTCTTGATAATGGATGATTGTAATCAAGGTTACTTTCAGGATAATCTTATGAATCGCATAAATCCAGGTTCAGACAAAAAATGATTGCATACGTTAGAAGCTTCATTCCAGTCATCGCTTATCAGGCGAATCAGGTAATCAGGCTAATGCTGGTTCAGACAAAAGACAGTGATTCCCCGCTTAGATCCCCGCTCAGGCGCAGCAAGAGGTTGCGGGTGTAAGTGCGTGTTTGCGCCTGGCGAAGATGACAAGAGTTTTGGAGGTGCTGGTGACAAAGGTGTTGAGGGGGCTGGTGACAGAAGTGTTGGAGGTGCAAGGGCTGCAAAATCGCTGTGGGTGCGGCTTTAACCCACCCCTACACCTCCCGTGGAGGGGATCTGAGAGAGGGCAGCCCCGCGGCAGCCTTCTTCTTTTTTCTCCCCCGGCCTTTGAAATGGGGCGTGAAGAAATTTATGGAATGGAGCGAGACCAAATGGCCTGCCGCAGGCGGCTATTTGGTGCAACGGACACGCCTGGCTTTATTCTACTGCTGATCCATGCAATGGCCCAAACCCCTACTACCGCCGAATGATAGCATGTCCGTTGCCCGCGCAATACAGTAAATTTTAGCCCCATTTCAAAAGCCTTGCATTTTTTGGTACTTTTTGTTGCAAGACAAAAAGTACACATCGACCCGCACCCGACAAACATGACAACGAACTGTAAGAAACAGCCAAGCCTTTTTTGCTTACTTTTTTGAGTCCAAAAAAGAAGAACCCCTTACTTTTACGCTCTCAACACAAAATCCAACTGACATGCCATACAATCTGTTACAAGGGAAAAAAGGGATCATTTTCGGAGCGCTCGATGAGAAATCGCTGGCGTGGAAAACGGCTTTGCGGTGTGCCGAAGAAGGGGCGCAACTCGTGCTGACCAACGCACCGGTGGCGCTGCGCATGGGAGAGATCAACAAGCTCGCGGAAGCCGTGCATGCACCGGTGATCGGCGCTGATGTCACCAACATGGACGACCTCAAAAAGCTGCTCGAAGAAGCTATGCGGCACTTTGGCGGACAGATCGATTTTATCCTGCATTCGGTGGGCATGAGCCTCAACGTGCGCAAGGGCCGGGCCTATACCGAACTCGATTATGGCTTTACCCAGAAAACACTCGATATCTCTTCTCTCAGCCTGCACCGCGTGCTGAAGACCGCCTGGGACATGGACGCCCTCAGCGAATGGGGCAGTGTAGTAGCTCTCACTTACATTGCGGCACAGCGCGTGTTCCCTGACTACAATGAGATGGCCGATGCCAAAGCGCTGCTGGAAAGCGTTGCCAGAAGCTTTGGATACCATTACGGAGTGAAGAAAAAAGTGCGCATCAACACCGTTTCGCAGTCACCTACCCGCACTACAGCAGGCAGTGGCGTAAAAGGATTCGATGCGTTTGTAAGCTATGCAGAGAAGATGAGTCCGCTGGGCAATGCCACAGCCGACCAGTGCGCAGATTATATCGTTACGCTTTTCAGTGACTTCACAAAGATGGTGACCATGCAGAACCTCTTTCACGACGGAGGATTCTCTTTCACGGGCGTAACACAGAAAGTAGTGGAGCAGATGATGCAGTCGCAAGCAGAGACGGAAACACGGGAAAGCTGATCAGCAGCAAGTCATATTTAAAAGAACCGGAGTCTGACGACCCCGGTTCTTTTTTTATGGAACAGTAATTTTATGTGGGTGGTAAATTCGGAAAGGGAAGTTAGTATTCGTCCTCGTTGAAAAAGAAGTCTTCCTGCGATGGGTAATCGGGCCAGATATCATCGATGCCTTCATATATTTCCCCTTCGTCTTCCAGCTCCTGCAGGTTTTCCACCACTTCGATAGGAGCGCCGCTGCGGATAGCGTAATCGATCAGTTCATCTTTGGTTGCCGGCCAGGGCGCATCTTCCAGATATGAGGCTAGTTCAAGTGACCAAAACATGTTGTACTCCTTTGGGTTTTCTTAAAATAAATGTATCTACAATCTCATGCCGGAAATAGTTTTAGGCCCATCCGACTTTATTATCAGACCCTGATTTTTCGCAAAAGTAACAGTAAAATCCAAATTGCCAAATACAAGCATCTAATTAACAATAACGTATAAAACCCAGTTGCCCTGGCATGGATTTTCTATCTGATATACAAGGTGGTAAATCCAGCTTTTGTGCCGGCCTGGCGGACGGGATTTATGTATTCTTAACGGTAAAATCGGTAGGTTCGTATTTTACAATTCAACTATAAGAACAAAAAAGCGGCATGTTAAAAGCAAGGGATATTCACAAAACGTATGGCAACCTGCTGGTGCTGAAAGGCGTGGATGTAGACATCAACCAGGGCGAGATCGTGAGCATCGTTGGCTCTTCCGGAGCCGGCAAAAGTACGCTGCTGCACATCCTGGGTACGCTCGACAAACCCGACCGGGGAACCATCGAGCTGAACGGCGTTCCGATGCACTCCTTGAGGGGCACCAGGCTCGCCGCTTTCCGCAACACCAACATCGGTTTTGTGTTCCAGTTTCACCATCTGCTGCCTGAATTCACTGCGCTGGAAAATGCCTGCATCCCCGGCTGGATCGCCAAGAGAAAGAACAAGGAAGTGGCCGACCAGGCCACAACGCTCCTGCGCTCCCTCGGACTGGGCGACCGGCTGTTCAGCAAGCCCAGCCAGCTTTCCGGCGGTGAACAGCAAAGGGTCGCGATCGCCCGCGCACTCATCAACCAGCCCAAGATCGTGTTTGCCGACGAGCCCACCGGCAACCTCGATTCCGCCAACGCAAAAGACCTGCACGAGCTTTTCTTCGAACTGCGCCGCCAGTTCAACCAAACGTTTCTCATCGTAACCCACAACAACGACCTCGCCGCCATGAGCGACCGCACCCTGAACATGAAAGACGGCAAGATCATCGCAAGTGCCGTTGCAGAAGAAGCGGCCAGCAGCTAGTGTCCGGGAGCTTGTTTAATCAGTAAATTGCTTATAAAATCGTTCATTGCAACTTCACGCTACAACAGGCTATCAGGTGATCCGCGACTGGCTGGGTGCAAAGGGGCATGCTCCGTTTGCTTTCCAGGAAGAAAGCTGGCAGCACATCATCGACCGCCGTTCCGGACTGGTGAATGCGCCTACCGGCTGCGGTAAGACCTTCTCCGTTTTTCTGGGCGCCATCATCGATTTCATCAATCATCACCCCGGCAATTACAAAAAGAAAGGTAAGAACGGCCTCCAGCTGTTATGGGTTACCCCGTTGCGCGCGCTGGCGAAAGACATCGGCCGCGCCATGGAAGCAGTGATCACCGAGCTGGGCATGAGCTGGTCGGTCGGCATCCGCAACGGCGATACCAGCATGAGCGACCGGCAAAAGCAGAAACGCCAGATGCCCGAAGTGCTCATCATCACTCCGGAAAGCCTTCATCTGCTGCTGGCGCAGAAAGGATACGCCGAAGTGTTTGAACCCCTCAAGATCTTTGCCGTGGACGAATGGCACGAACTTCTGGGCAGCAAACGCGGCGTACAGGTGGAGCTGGCGCTGAGCCGCATCATAGGCGTGAGAGAGAAGCTGCTGGCCGCCGGCTCTCAACCACAACCAGAGAATGAAGATGAAAGCGCTGAAGAGGTGCATGAACCTCACCCAAAAACTAAAAGCCAAAAGATCACAGCTAACAATTCCCCACTTTCCCTCTGGGGCATCAGCGCCACCATCGGCAACCTGACCCAGGCGATGGAGGTGCTGCTGGCCGCACGGGCGCCGCTGGGCGTGATCGTACGGGCCGACATCAGAAAAAAGATCGAGATAGAATCCGTCTTCCCGGAAGAGATCGAGCGCTATCCCTGGGCCGGTCATATGGGGCTCCGCCTGATCGACAAGGTGGTTGACATCATCGAAAAGAGCCGCACCACGCTCATCTTTATCAACACCCGCGGTATGAGCGAAACCTGGTATCAGGCCTTGCTTACGGCAAGTCCCGACCTGGCAGGCGCCATCGCCCTGCACCATGGCAGCATCGAGCAGGAGCTGCGGCAATGGGTGGAAGATGCGCTGCATGAAGGCAAGCTCAAAGCGGTGGTGTGCACGGCCAGTCTTGACCTTGGCGTCGACTTCCGCCCCGTGGAAACCGTGATCCAGGTAGGATCTCCAAAGGGGGTAGCCCGCTTTCTGCAGCGTGCGGGAAGAAGCGGCCACCAGCCCGATGCAGTGAGCAAGATCTATTTTCTGCCGACGCACTCGCTCGAGCTGGTAGAAGGGGCAGCGTTGAAGAACGCCATCGAAGAATCGTTCATAGAAAACCGCGAGCCGCGCATCCTCTGCTTCGATGTGCTGACGCAGTACCTATGCACCATCGCCATCTCCGAAGGGTTCTACCCAAAAGATATTCTGCCCGAAGTGCGGTCTACCTATTGCTTCCGCGACCTCACCGAACGGGAATGGAGCGACATCCTTTATTTCATCACGTCGGGCGGCTCGGCGCTGCAGCAGTATGATGAATATAAAAAGGTGGAAGTGATCGAAGGATTGTACAAGATCAACAGCCGACGTATCGCCATGCGCCACCGCATGCACATCGGCACCATCGTAAGCGATGCCATGCTGAAAGTGAAATTCATGGGCGGCGGGTTCATCGGCATGATAGAAGAATACTTTATCTCGCGGCTGAGTCCGGGTGAAAATTTTACGCTTGCAGGCCGCACCCTCGAGTTTATCATGATCAAGGATATGACGGTACTGGTGCGAAAATCCACATCCAAAAAATCCATCGTGCCGAGCTGGAACGGTGGCCGCCTGCCGCTCTCCGCCAACCTGGGTTTCATGCTCCGGAAAAAGATGAACGACTGTGCCGCCATGATCGATCCGTCGGTTGCTTTTGTGCCGAAGGATATCGAGATCAGGGTGCTGAAGCCCCTGCTGCAGCTGCAGGCCCACCTCTCGCATGTGCCGCGCGAGAACGAGCTGCTGATCGAACAGATCGAAACAAAGGACGGCTTCCACCTGTTCGTGTATCCTTTCGAAGGCCGGCTGGTGCATGAAGCCATGGCTGCCATCCTCGCCTACCGCATCGGGCAGATCACTCCCATCACGTTCTCACTGGCCATGAACGATTATGGTTTTGAATTGCTGAGCGACCAGCCCATACCACTCGACGACACGAACGCCTACGAGCTGTTCAGCGCCGACAACCTGCTCAACGATATCCAGCGTAGCGCCAACGCCAGCGAAATGGCCAAGCGCAAGTTCCGCGACGTGGCCGTCATCGGTGGACTCATCTTCCAGGGTTATCCGGGTGAGCACAAAAAAGCGCGGCACCTGCAGGCCTCCGCCTCGCTGATCTACCAGGTGCTCAATGAGTACGAACCCGACAACGTGCTGCTGCGGCAGGCTTTCCATGAGGTGCTGGAGCAGCAGATGGAAGAAGAGCGCCTGCGCAACATGCTGCGAAGAGTCCAGCAGAGCCGGATCGTACTCACATTTCCCAACCGGCTTACGCCTTTCTGCTTTCCCATCAAGGTCGACAGCATGCGCGAGAATATCTCTTCCGAAAACCTCGAAGACCGTGTCAGGCGCATGCAGATATCGCTGGAGAGCTGAACAAAACCTTCGCTATTCCGTTACATTTGCAGCCTAACAACATATCGTGCAGCCGCCTGTTCCATTCACCATACTTGATCAGCATTTCTGGCTTTCTTCCGAACGCGTGATGTACTGGGAAGAAGAAAGAACACTGATCGCCTCCGACCTTCACATCGGCAAGACCGGCCATTTCCGCAAGTCGGGCATTGCCATGCCGCAGACCGTGTTCAAGGAAGATATGCAGCGGCTGATCGCCTCGCTCCAATTCTTCAAGCCGGATACCTTACTGGTAGTGGGCGACATGTTTCACAGCGCAGCCAACAAGGAACTGAACTTATTTAAAAGATGGCGTGAAGATCTGCCCGATATCAACGTGGTGCTGGTAAAGGGAAACCACGATATCCTGAAAAAAGACTGGTACGCCCAAGCGGGGATCAAGGTGTGTGATGAAGGGATGCTGTCGAGGGGCATCTGTTTTACGCACGACAGTACCTGTCAGCCCAAGGGCCTGGAGTCGGATGCGGAGAAGATCGGCTACACCATCAGCGGTCATATCCATCCCGGCGTCGCCATCCGCGGCGCAGGACGGCAGTCGCTCAGTCTGCCCTGCTTCTACTTCGGCAAGACCTACGCCGTACTCCCCGCCTTCAGCCGCTTCACCGGCACCGCCCTCATCAAACCCACCGCCGGGGATGCTGTGTTCGCGCTGGTGAACAATTCGGTGATAAGAGTTAAATAAAATGCGGGTCGATGTGTACTTTTTGTTTTGCAACAAAAAGTACCAAAAAATGCAAGGCTTTTGAAATGGGGCTAAAATTTACTGCATTGCGCGGGCAACGGACATGCTATCATTTGGCGGTAGTAGGGGTTTGGGCCATTGCATGGATGGGCAGTGGAATAAAGCCGTGCGTGTCCGTTGCACCAAATAGCCGCCTGCGGCAGGCCATTTGGTCTCGCTCCATTCCGTAAATTTCTTCACGCCCCATTTCAAAGGCCGGGGGAGAAGAGAGAGAAAAGGAAGGGAGGAAGAAAGAGAGCAAGCCGCTACGCGGTAGCTTCCTGAATCCCCTCCACGGGAGGTGCAAGGGCCGCACCTACAGGGGCTTTGCAGCCCTTGCACCTCCAACCACCTTGTCGCCAGCATCCACAACACCCTTACCACCAACCCCCTCAACAAATTTGTCATCCACGCCAGGCGCAAACATGCACTTACACGCACAACCTCTTGCTGCACCTGAGCGGGGATCTAAGCGGGGAATCGCTGTTTCTTGTCTGAACCAGAATTTGCCTGATTACCTGATTCGCCTGATGAGCGATGACGGGAATGAAGCTTCTAACGTACGCAATCGTTTTTTGTCTGAACCTGGATTTATGCGATTCAAAAGATTATCCTGAAAGCGACCTTGATTACAAGTATCCATTATCAGCACAATCAGAAAAACCCCGTAAATCCAGGTTCAGACAAAAGGGTTGTGCTGTCATAAATCTTAAAAATAGTCATCAACCCTCAACCAAATCAGCTGAATCCCTTCGCAAAACACAAATTGCTTACCCCGCAACAACCAGTCATGCGAATTTGTTAATCAGGCTAATCAAGGTTCTGAAATGAGCACAACCCTCAAAATAGCTTACGATCCCATCTATGCGCATCCGTTGCCGGAGGGGCACCGGTTTCCGATGCTGAAGTATGAGCTTATTCCCGGACAGCTGCTGTATGAGGGAAGTATCGAGCAGGGTAACCTGTTTGCGCCCGGGCTTTGCACGGATGAGGTGGTGCTGTGGACGCATACGGAAGAATACCTGAACAAATTGAAGGACCAGACGCTGTCGGCGCGGGAACAGCGGCATATCGGGTTTCCGCAGTCACCCATGCTTACGCGGCGTGAACTGATCATTACGCAGGGTACGATCGACTGCTGCCATCATGCATTCGAGAACGGCGTGGCGATGAATGTGGCCGGTGGTACCCACCATGCATATGCCGATCGCGGAGAGGGGTTTTGTATGCTCAACGATTTCGGTGTTGCAGCCAATTACCTGTTGCGAAAGGATTTGGCAAAACAGCTGCTGGTCATCGATCTGGATGTACACCAGGGCAATGGCACCGCCAAGCTGTTCGAACGGGAGCCGCGTGTGTTTACGTTCAGCATGCACGGCCGCCACAACTACCCTTTTCACAAGGAGAAATCAGACCTTGATATTCCCCTGGAAGACGGCACTACCGGGGCAGATTATCTGGCTTTGCTGTATGATGCGTTGCCACGGCTGTTGGAAAGAGTAAAACCGGATTTCTGCTTTTATTTATCTGGCGTGGATATTCTGGAGAGTGATAAATTCGGGAAATTGAAAGTGACGATTGAGGAAGCAAAAAAGCGCGATGAATTTGTGCTGGGTGAGCTTGCGAGGCGGCAGCTGCCCTGTGCCGTTTCGATGGGAGGAGGGTATTCGGCGGATGTGAAAGTGATCGTGGAAGCTCACTGCAATACTTTCCGGACAGCCCGCGATGTGTACGGGTTGTGAAAGAAAGATGGGTTGAGGATGAGTAACAGAAAATCTTCATGACGCAGAACAGGTCGTTCCGTGTCATGAAGATTGCTGCAGTGATGGCGTAAAGCCTAGTTCATTCTTTTCTTCAGCGAGCTGACCTGCTCCTGCAGGTTGTTGACCAGACCGGCCAGCTGATTTACATCCCAGCGTTGCTGTGTGTTGGCCTTGGTGATGACCGTCTGCGCCTGCCATACTTCTATGATGTCGTTGGCTTCCACGTTGTAAGGCTGGTAGGTGGGGTTGTCGCTGATCAGGGTCCATTTGTTCTTGGCCCTGTTGTTCTTCATAATGCGTTTGTAAACGATCCCTTCCTGGCGCGATACCACGATATAGGTGTGGTTGGTTCGCACATCTTCGAGGTTGTTCACTTTTTCGCCGACGATGATGGAACCGCTGGGTGTCGGTAACATCGAATCCCCCACGATCTCAAAAGCCCTGTAGTTGCCGGGCGTCATCATGGGCAGGGTAAAGGTGTTCAGTTCGTCGATGAATTCGGGGTCTGCATAACCGGCAAGGTAACCGGCGGCTGCTTTTACAGGAACCAGGGGAATGTCTGTACTGAGGGTCTCCAGTTTCTGGGCCCGGCGCTTGGCCAGGTAACTGCCTTTGTTGTTGCTGAGATCGGAGAGCAGCAATTCATCTAGGGAGAGTTTGAAAATATTGCTGATCAGCTCCAGCACTTCGAGGCGTGGCTCGGCACGCTCTTCTTCATAGGCGCCCAGCAAAGACCGCTTGATCTTTAATTTGCCAGCAAATTCTTCCTGTGTCCATCCGCGCAGTTTGCGCAGGTATTTGAGGTTTTTTCCAGCTAATGCCATCACTAATTTATTTAGCGCTAAAATACTAATAAATTTACCATTCTGAAAAAAAATTGTTTTTATCTTTTTTCAGCTCTTTTTCCCCGTATCCGGCAGCGATTTACAGCTCCCTTTTCATTGTCACAACACCACCTTTGCCAGGAAGCGGTCCCCACAATATCTGCTGAATCCGATGCTTTTATTTTAGCTTTGACCCATGGCGAAAGCAGCAAAAAAGAAAAAGGAAGAGCCGGTCATCCTGGTTACGAACGACGATGGTGTGTCTGCACCGGGTATCCGCAACCTGGTGGAAGCCGTAAAGGACCTGGGCAAAGTAGTGGTGGTAGCGCCGGACAAACCGCAGTCGGGAATGGGCCATGCCATCACCATCGGGCAGCCACTGCGCCTGCAGAAAGTGAACCTGTTTGAAGGGGTGGAAGCCTACCAGTGCTCCGGCACGCCGGTCGACTGCGTAAAGCTGGCGGTCGACAAGGTGCTGCACCGCAAACCCGACATCTGTGTGAGCGGCATCAACCACGGTGCCAACCACTCCATCAACGTCATCTATTCGGGTACCATGTCGGCCGCCGTAGAGGCTGCCATCGAAAGCATTCCTTCCGTCGGTTTCTCCCTGCTCGACCACAGCATAGAGGCGGATTTCAGCGCCGCGCGCAAATACGCCCACATCATCGTGGAGAAGATGCTGACCACTAAAATGGACAAGCACACCGTGCTCAACGTGAACTTCCCGGTGGTGTCCGAAGACCTCATCAAGGGCATCCGCATCTGCCGGCAGGCCTATGCCAAATACGAAGAAGACTTCATCGAACGCAACGACCCCACCGGCCGGCTCTACTACTGGCTCACCGGCGAATTTGTAAACTTCGACAAGGGAAAAGATACCGACGTGTGGGCGCTTTCAAACAACTACGTGAGCGTGGTGCCCGTTCAGTTCGACCTCACCAACTACACCCAGAAGGCCGTGCTGGAACAAAAGTGGAAATTTCAATGAGAAAAGATAACCTCCTGTTCGGCATCATCGCAGGCTTCATAGCGCCCGTCCTAGGAATGGTCATCTACTACTACCTTGTTTTCTACAGCAAGCATGTAGGCTTCATGGAATTCATCGGATACCTCAAACAATACAAAACCCTGCTTACCGGGGTTAGCAGCATCGCCCTGATCGCCAACGCGGTTATTTTCACCATCTTTATCAACAGCCGGCTCGACAAAACGGCGAAGGGCATATTCGTGGCCACGCTGGTGTATGGCATTGGTGTGTTACTGATCAAAGTGACCGGATGATAAAGGCTGAAACCATATGAAATACTACATGATCGCCGGCGAGGCATCGGGCGACCTGCACGGAAGCAACCTCATCAGGGAACTGAGCAAACTGGATCTTCAATGCGAGGTACGTTGCTGGGGCGGCGACCTCATGCAGGAAGCCGGGGGCCAGCTGGTGAAACATTACCGCGACCTGGCCTTCATGGGTTTCATCGAAGTGGCAAGGAACCTCGGCACCATCCTGCAAAACCTCCGCTTCTGCAAGGAAGATATCCTGGCTTTTCAGCCCGATGCGCTCGTACTGATCGATTATCCGGGTTTCAACCTCCGCATCGCAAAATGGGCCAAAGAACAGGGCCTCAAAGTCATCTTCTACATCTCGCCGCAGGTATGGGCCTGGAAGGAAAACCGGGTAAAGCTGATCCGCGAATGCGTCGATAAAATGCTGGTCATACTGCCCTTCGAAAAAGATTTTTACAAAAAATGGAATTACGAAGTTGAATATGTGGGTCATCCCCTGGTAGAAGTGATCCGGAACTGGAAAGCCACGGCCGACCGGCGCCCGGTCAGCAACCGGCCGGTGATCGCGCTGTTGCCCGGAAGCCGCAAACAGGAGATCCTGAAAAAGCTGCCGATCATGCTCGAGCTGAGCCGGAAGTTCCCCGATTATGAATTTGTGGTGGCAAAAGCGCCGGCTCAGGAAGATGCGTTTTATGATGGACTGCTGAGCCAATATAAGAATGTCTCCTCGGTACGCAATGAAACCTACCGCCTCCTGTCGCAGTCGGCAGCCGCGCTGGTGACATCGGGCACGGCCACCCTTGAAACAGCCCTTTTCAAAGTGCCGGAAGTGATCTGTTATAAAGGAAGCTCCGTATCGTACTGGATCGCGCGCCAGCTGGTAAAAATAAAATACATCTGCCTGGTGAACCTGATCATGGACAAGGAAGTGGTGAAAGAGTTGATCCAGGATGACCTCAACGTACAAAACCTCGAAAAGGAGCTGAAAGAATTGTTGTTCAACAAGGCGAGGCAGCAACAGCTGCAAAAAGACTATAAGGCCCTGGAAGACCTGCTGGGAAAGGAAGGCAACGCATCAGCCAATGCGGCGAAAAGCATCTGTGCTATGATGAAATAATCAGCGTCCTCTTAAAAAAACAAGCTTTACGATCATAATGATGATCGCGACGAGGAACATGAAGATAGAGATTCGGTTGATTCCGTGCATGTACTTCATCCACTGTGTATCCTGTGCCGCAGGATCTTTCTTCTTGATATAAAGGTATTCAGCGATCTGTCTCCACACACCCATAGAAAGAGTTTATTACAGAATAGAACAACAGAAACAGGGTTTTGTTGAAGAAAAGTTGCCTGCAGATAACACAGAGAAATCAGGGTTTAATTTGGTTCCAATCACCCTGCCTGTTATATTTGCATTCCTGATCAAAAAAGGGGGATTAGCTCAGTTGGCTAGAGCGCTACCATGGCATGGTAGAGGTCATCGGTTCGAGCCCGATATTCTCCACCACTCTTTGAAAAGATCCTGTTCATGCAGGATCTTTTTTCATTTTCACACAGGCTCACCATCCACCGTTTCCAGCGACAGTTCCGCTTCGTGCCGCCAC
This sequence comes from Chitinophagaceae bacterium, assembly GCA_965200945.1. Taxonomy (GTDB): domain Bacteria; phylum Bacteroidota; class Bacteroidia; order Chitinophagales; family Chitinophagaceae; genus JADCRZ01. The sequence continues at coordinate 3,714,710 of OZ241749.1, read as the reverse complement.
AGCTTGGCGCCGCCTTTTATGCCATCTTTATTGGAGACGATGGCCACGTTTTTATCGAGCGGGAAATTGATCTTGCTGGCATTGCCTCCGCCGATATAGAGCCGGTCGTAATTGAATACGGTCTTGAAAACAGCCAGCAGCTTCTTTACGCGTGTGTTCCATTCTTCCACCCCGATCTTTTCGAGGGTGATGGCGCCGATATAAAAATCGTAGGTCTCGTTCGCGGTGAAAGGGTGCTGCGACAGTTCAAGGTGGGGCAGAAGGTTCCCGTTTTTCAGCAGGGCCGAGCCCAGGCCGGTTCCAAGCGTGATCACTACTTCAAAGCCTTTGCCCGTGGCTACGCCGAGCCCCTGCATATCGGCATCATTGATCACCCGCACCGGAAGCTGGAATTCATTCTGCAGCCTGTGACAAAGATCGAAGCCGGTGAAGATGTCGGTGCCCAGCTGCGGGCAGGTGATGATGACCCCGTCGCGCACATAGCCGGGGAAACCGACGGAGATCCTGTCGAACGCATGAAAGCCTGCCACCAGTTCTTTGATGGTGTCTACAAGCTTTTCGGGGTTGCAGGGCCGGGGGGTGGGTATTTTTTTATATTCTGTGAGGAGTTCTCCCTGATAGTCGAGAATCGTAGCCTTTACAAGCGTACCGCCTATATCAATAGAAAGAATTTTGTCAGTCAGCGAGGCTTGTTGCATCAGGGATCTATTTGCGTAACATAAAAAAGAAGCCGCAAGGTAAGATTACTTGGCGGCTGCCTGGGGATAATCAGCGAGCAATTTATTAATTCCTTTCTTAATCGTGGCATCCAGCGATGATTCTTTTCGGGGGATCACGCCCTGCACCGCCCCTTTCCACACCATCTTGTTTTGTTTGGTATCCACCATATGCACGGTCACGGTGCCTTCCCGGTAGCTGCCTGTTTCCACCTCTTCACTCTTCCACGAATAGCGCCGCTGGCCTGCGTAACGCGGCGCGTCGGTGCGGAAATCCGTCTGCCGGGTTTGCAACTTGTCGTCCACGGCTATGCCGATGTTGATGCTGATGTCTGGATTTGTTTTGCTGAGCAGGTAACCCAGGTTCTGCAGTTTCAGCGCAATGGCATCCTGGATCCTGGTGACGCGGTCGTTGAAATTCCGGGATACCGTATCGCCACTGGCCTGCACGGAATAAAAGTCGAATGTTTTATAGGAAGAGAGGCTGACCCCGTCGGCCTGTTCCCGGTTCAGCACTTTGGCAGGCGAGCAGGCGGACAGCATCACAACACACAGAACAACAACAATTCGGAGCATAGCTTCAGATTTGCTGGAAGAGGTTTCTAAATCTGTGCCGGAATTAGGCAGAGACGCGATGCCTCATGTCTGCGGCGGAAGATGTTTCTGTGCGAGGGACTCACGAGAAAGTGATTCAACACCTTTGTTTTGTGTTCCCCCGGAACACCTGATGGGTAACTCAGATACCTTTCCCTAAGCGCGTTCCATCGGAACGCTTGCTGCTCTTGGGTTCGGCATTTCTGCAACAGACGTTCCGCTGGAACGGAATCGGGTTTTATGACGTTGCTACCCGGCTAACGTTCCTCCGGAACAAAATACTGGTTCCAACCTTTTTAGACAGGTCAACCGTTGCCACCAACCCCTAATTCCCGATCCCTCCTCCCTGGCTGTTCACCCGGTTGTTCTCATCATCGAGGCCCGATTTGCGCTGGCGGGCAGCCTTTACCTGGTTGCTGCCGAAGCGGTAGGTGAAATTGAGCTTGAACTGGCGGCTGTCTGACCCGCCGTTCACCCGCAGGTACTGGCCCGCGAAATTGCTTTCGCCCGTGAATTTGAGGCTGTAGAACACATCGCTCACGGAAGCTTTCAGCGTACCATTGCCTTTCATGATGGTTTTCAGCACGCCTGCATCGAGGCTCCAGATCTTCTTGCTTTTAAAGGTGCCCTGCCAGATGGAAGGTGAATTGTAGAAGCCGCTGAGCTGGCCGGTCCAGCCTTTTTTGAAAGTGAACGTGTGCTGCTGGTAGATGTTCACGCTGTACACATCGAGATCCACTTTTCGGCCGGCCCCGAAGTCGGCCTTGTAGCGGGAGTAATAGGTGTTGATGTTCGAATACACGCTGTACCATTTGTACTGGAACGGATAGCTGATGTTCAGGCTCGCGATATCCTGCGTGGCGAGGTTCTTTTTGGTGAGGAAGGCCTTGCTGCGTTCAGCCGTGTCCGTGAGTTGGGTGAAAACATCCTTCACATGGCTGTAAGTCAGCTTGGTATTCAGTTTGAACTTGTACATATGGGTCAGCGATATGCTGTTGGTATACTGCGGCGTGAGCTGCGTATTGCCTTTCTGAAAGGTATACTCGTCGAGTTTGAATTCAAAGGGGTTCAGGTCCTGGTAAGCCGGCCGGTCGATCCTGCGGCTGTACTGGATACCGAACTGGCTGACAGGCTTTTTGTTGAACGTGATGGCTGCGCTGGGAAAGAAGTCTGTATAGTTTCTTTTAAACGAAGAATCATACACCAGGTAATTGGAGCCGATGATGCGGTATCCGTTTGAAGTTCCCTCGGCATGGGTATTTTCCATGCGCACACCTGCCTGTATGATGAAGCCTTTGAACTGGCGGTTGTAGTTGGCGTACAGGGCATTGATGTTTTCCTTGTAGTTGAAGCGGTTGCTGCGCAGGGTATCCAGCGTTTTATAATTCGTGACTACATTATACCGCTGGAAATCGTTGTCGCTGTTCACATACGATACTTTTCCGCCCAGTCCGAGCCGGCCCTTTTTAAAGTTCTGTTCGTAGTCTGTTTTGAACGTGAAGATGTCGATGTCGGTAGGCGCCAGCATGTTGTAGATGCGGCTGTCGATCAGGTTGCCACCCGACGGAGTGAAGTAATAATTGGGCTGGTACTGGTCGTTCTTGATCCGGTACAGGCCGTAGTCCGCATCCATGTTGAGTTCGCGGCCCGCACTGTCTGCATAGCGGTAATTCAGGTTTGCATTTACGTTATTCCTTTTTGCCTTACTCGAATTATCTGCTGCAAGGATCTTGTTTACTACACCCGTCGGTTTATAAGAAATGGGGGTACGGCTGATATTCAGGATAGAGAGGTCGCTGAGGTTGCCGTTCACCATCAGGCCGACAGTGCTTTTTTTGTTGATGGTATAATCCATTCCCACCTTGAAGTTATGGCTCTGGTTATGAACCTTGGTGGTGCCGTGCTGGTCGAAAAGCGTGTCGAGCACCGTGCGGTACAGGTTCATATAATTGTAATAGAGGCTGTTGTTGTAATTGTAGTTGCCGAAAAGGTTCACCAGCCGGTTGCGGTTGTTCAGCGAGATGCCGGCGATGTATTTTGAATACCGGCCGATGGCGTAATTTCCGTTCACCGACCCGTTGGTACCGTACGATTTGTTTTTCTTGAGGCGGATGTTGATGATGCCTGCGTTGCCCGCCGCATCGTATTTCGCGGAGGGATTCGTAATGATCTCGATGGCTTCGATGGAAGACGACTGCAGGGTTTTAAGGTAGGCGGCGAGGTCTGCACCGGAGAGGGGTGTAGGGCGTCCGTCGATGTACACCTGTACGCCGTTCTTCCCGCTGAGGCTCAGGTTCTCGTCCTTGTCTACCAGCACGCCCGGCGATTTACGCAGCAGTTCCAGCGCATCCTGTCCTACCGCGTTGATGCTGCCTTCCACGTTCAGGATGGTCTTGTCGGCTTTTATTTCCACCATGGGTTTCCGGGCGGCCACCACCACTTCTTTCAGGTTGCCCGATAATTTTGAGATGGTGATGGCAGGAACTGTGGTTGTGCTGCCTGCCGCAGCTTCAAAAGAGGCCGAACTGGCCGGTTTGTATCCGGTATAGGAAGAGCTGATAAAATAGCGGCCGGGCTGCATGGGACTAAACTCGTATTTACCGGTATTGTCTGTTACCTGCAGTTTCACGAGGGCAGAGTCTTTGGCTTTTCGCAGCGAGATCGAAGCACCGGGCAGCGGTTTGCCCTGCTCGTCGTGAAGCATTCCGGTGATGGTTTGTCCAAACACCGTGCAGGCAAGGAAGAGGCCTGTCAAAAGGAGTATAATTCTTGGCATAAGTTTAGGAGTTATTTCGGGGCGCGAAATTACTCCTAAACGGTACCGGCAAACACGGGTTTGCTATAAATGGAAAAAAAAGGCCGGTGGACGGTAACGGCATCCAAAAAAAAACTGCTGCTTCAGAAAAAGCACCGGGAAAAACGAGTAATAAAAACCCCGTAAAACAATATGGAAAAAAAGATACTGGGAATTATCCTTGCCGTAATGGGTATCGCCGGACTCATCCTGGCGGCCGTCAATTTTCTGAACGGAGGATCAGGGAACCGCAACATCAAAGAAATCATTATCTACGGATTGCTGGGCGCCGTTTTTTTCTCAGCCGGCATCAGCCTGGTGCGCAGTACCAACGACCGCGCCACCTGACAATTCATCCCCCACTTTTTATCTGTAGCGCTTCGACAGGTTATACAGCACTTTTTCGTCCGCCTCTCCCATGTTCAGGGTCGAATCCTGTTCAAAATGCCTCTTGAAAGCCAGGATGGCCGCTGAACTATCCCGCACATCATACCCGATGATCCTGAGTGCCTGCAGGTGATCAAAGCCGGCTGGAATCACCACGCCGGAAGTATCGTACCACAATCCGAAACCTTTGTCGGAGAGCAGTTTCCAGGGAAAATAAATATTGGGATCTACTTTTCTGCCGGGAGCGATATCTCCGTGACCAATAAAATTTGCCGCCGGTATCGCATATCTCTTTTTCAGGGTATCGAGCAGGTACAGCAGGCTGCTGATCTGGTAGCCGGTAAAAGGCTCAAAACCGTTGTTGTCGATCTCGATACCGATCGACGATGAATTGATGTCGGTGAGGTTGCCCCATCTGCTTACGCCGCCGTGCCAGGCCCGCAGGTAGTCGTTGAGCATATGGTGAACTGTGCCGTCTTTGCAGATTACGTAGTGTGCGCTTACCTGCGTACGCGGAAGGGTGAACGTCTGCAGGGTCTGCTCGCATGAGTTCTGGGCGGTGTGATGGATGATCACAAAATTGGGTTTGCGCAGCCCGAAGTTGGTAGTGCCCACCCACCAGCGTGCCTGCGGAACCGAATCGGCGGTAAAAGCCTGTGGCGGCGTGCGCAGGCTTTTTGCAAATGCTTTTACCTGCTTTTTATACACCCGGTTGGTCTTTGAATACGGGTTCGGACTGCAGCACCAGGCCATAACGAGGGCAGCGAGCACACAAGCGACAGTAAACAAGCGGGTCATAATTTCTGGATTGGAGAAGATGAAAATAAGGAATTGTAAGATAAAGAAAGGCGTGGCACGGTTCCAAACCGTGCCACGCTTGGCCATTCACCCCTTGCACCTCGAACCTATTTACCCGGAAAATAATTGTCTACAACATCCTTATAGGTTTGCTTCACCATACTCCAGGCGTCGATGTTGCCTTTCACCAGTGAGGTAAAAAAGTTTTTTGCCTGCAGGGCGCTGATGTGCGGCGGCAACAGGGGAACGTTCGGATCGGTCACCGCTTCCACCACCACGGGTCTGTCGGCTGCCATGGCCAGGTCAAGCGTTTCCTCGATCTGCTCTGCGCTGCTGATGCGGTAGCCTTCGAGGCCCAGCATTTTGGCGTAGGCAGCAAACTGAAAATCGGGCAGGTTCTGGGAGGGTTCATATTTCGGGTTGCCGGCCTGCACCCGCTGTTCTCAGCTCACCATATTGAGGTCGTGGTTGTTGATCACCAGGATCATGAGGTAAGGCGTCTGCCACTGCCGCCAGTACTTGGCGATGGTGATCAGTTCGTTGATGCCCAGCATCTGCATGGCGCCGTCGCCGGCGATGGCCACCGGCATGCGGTCGGGATAGGCAAATTTGGCCGCGATCGCATACGGAACCGCAGAACACATGGTGGCCAGGGTACCCGACAGCGATGCAAGCATGCCGGGCCTGATCCTAATATCGCGGGCATACCAGAAAGCGGTGGAGCCTGAATCGCCGGCGAGTATGCACCGGTCGGGCAGCCTGGCAGAGAGCGCCCTGAAAACGCGTTGCGGATTTATGGGATCCGCTTCGTTCCTGGAGCGCGTTTCCAGTATTTCGTACCAATCCTGAATGCTTTTTTCGATCTTTTGCTGCCAGCTCCTGTCTGCTTTCTTTTCCAGCAGGGGGATCAGCGCCCGCAGGGTATCCTTGCTGTCGCCCTGCAGCATCACTTCCATAGGGTAGCGGATGCCGAGCATCCGGCCGTCTATATCTATCTGGATCTCTCTGGCTTTCCCTTCCTTCGGCAAAAATTCCGAATAGGGAAAGCTCGAGCCGATCATCAGCAGTCTGTCGCAGTCGGCCATCAGGTCCCAGCTGGGCTTGATACCCAGCAGGCCGATGGATCCTGTAACATAAGAAAGGTCGTCGGGCATCATGGCTTTGCCGAGGAGGGCCTTTGCCACACCTGCGCCGAGCCGTTCGGCTGCTTCCATCACTTCGGTTGCCGCACCGGAAGCGCCTGCACCTACCAGTATGGCTACCTTCTCCCCCTGGTTCAAAATGGCGGCGGCCTGCTGCAGGTCTTCCTGAGCGGGCAGCATTCTCGGCTTTGAGTATCCTACGCTTGAATGTATCGACGAGTGTACGTGTTTCGGTTCTTCGTACGTAAGTTCCTGCACGTCGTTGGGTATGATGATACAGGTCACCGTTCTTTCAGACAGCGCAATGCGGAAAGACCGGTCGACCAGGTGGCGGATCTGGAAAGGATCGGTGCACATGTGCACGTATTCGCCGGCCACGCCCTTGAACAGGGAAAGCAGGTCTACTTCCTGCTGAAAGTGCCCGCCGATCGACATCATAGCCTGCTGGCCTACGATGGCCACTACCGGTTGATGATCGAGCTTGGCACCGTACAGCCCATTCAGCAGGTGGATGGCGCACGGCCCGGAAGTAGCCAGGCACACGCCCGCCTGCCCCGTGTATTTTGCATGGCCGGTGGCCATAAAAGCGACCATCTCCTCATGTCTTACCTGAATAAAATCGATCTTGTTCTCTGCTTTTTCAAATCCTGCAATGATGCCGTTGATGCCATCACCCGGATACCCGAATATCCGCCTCACGCCCCATGCATGTAACCGCTCTACCAGGAACTCACCGACTGTCATGTAGTGTTGTTTTTAATGAGGGAGAAGCTGTCAGCCTTTCAGGGTTTGGTCTTATTTAAAGCCTAGAACCAAAAGCTGACAGCTGGAAACCATCAGCTACTCTTTCTCCACACTGCTGTTCCTGTTCGCATCCTGGTCCTGCGTCTTGTCCTGTTCTTCAGACGGACTGCCACCGGTTTCTGTTCCATGGTTCGACTTCGGATGTTTTTCCTGGCTGCCGATGGCCTGGTTGCTCTGGTTGCTGCTTCCCTGTCCGGAAGTGCCGTTCTTATTGTTTTCTCCGCGTCCTGACATAAAAGTAAAATTTGGTGATAAAACAGCTTTGTAGTTATTATGCCATCAGGCCGTAAACGATGATGGGAAAATTTATGCGATCAGCAGGTCGATCGCGGCGGGCATACGGGCAAAGAAGGGGCGGCTTTTTTCAGCAAACGCACCTGTAGTTTCAAGCCGCATTTCTGTGTTTGAATGACAATTATTCTTATGTTGATTTCTAGGCCCGGTCTACTTTGTCTTCCAAAGATCGTCTCGTGTCTTTTCCATTTAATTCCCTTTCTTTTGTGGCAGAATAGTAATTTGCGTATATAAACTGCTGTATCGCGTTTTAACCCATATCATTCTTTATTCAAACTTATGAGAAGATTATTGCTGACAGTGCTTTCCGTGGGCTGTCTCTCCGCTGCTTTTTCCCAAACAACCATCATCCAGAAAGATCCGCAGATAGAGAAAATGGTCGGTGAAGTGTCGGCCGATTCGCTGCAGGGATATATCAAACAGCTGGTCTCTTACGGCACCCGCAACACACTCAGCACCACCACCGATCCAAAGCGGGGCATCGGGGCAGCCAGGAACTGGATACTCGGCAAATTCAACCAGTTTGCAGCTGCCTCTGGCGGCCGGCTGACGGCGAAGATCGATACCAGCACTTATGTGGCCGACGGGCGGCGCGTGGATGTTACCACCGTGCTCGCCAACGTGGTGGCCACGCTCAAAGGAACCGACCCGAACGATAAACGCATCTTCATCATCAGCGGGCACATGGATAACATGCGTACCAGCGTGATGGACAGGGACGGCGATGCACCCGGTGCCAACGACGATGGCAGCGGCACCGCAGCCGTGATAGAATGCGCCCGCATCATGAGCAAACAGTCTTTCCCAGCTACCATTATTTTTGTGACCGTGTGCGGAGAAGAGCAGGGACTGATCGGTGCCGGCTTTATGGCCGAGAACGCCAAAAAGAACAACTGGGAGATCGGCGCCGTGCTCAACAACGATATCATGGGTAGCAACAATACCAGCGAAACAAAGATCATCGGGAACACCAAAGTGCGCGTTTTCAGCGAGGGCTTCTCTTCCTATGAAATGGATGCCGCAAAAGCAGCCGCCATCCGGTCTAACGGACTGGAAAACGACGGCGCCTCGCGCCAGCTGGCGCGGTATATCAAGGAAGTGGGAGAGCGCTATGTAGACAATCTTGAAGTGTTCATGGTTTACCGGCCCGACCGCTTTGGACGTGGTGGCGACCATGCTCAGTATCAGCAGCGGGGCTTCACGGCCGTGCGCATCACCGAGATGAACGAGAACTATTACCACCAGCACCAGAACGTACGCCTGGACAACGGTATTCAGTACGGCGATCTGCCCGAGTTCATGGACTTTGAATACCTCCGCAAGAACACCTGCATGAACCTCTGCAACCTGGCCAACCTGGCGAAGTCGCCCGCGATGCCGCAGGAGGTATCGATCTCGGCGGCCCAGGGCAATTACACCTACCTCACCTGGAAAGCGCCTGCCAGCGCCCACCTCAAAGGATATTACATTATGATGCGCGAGACCACCAGCGCGGTATGGCAGAAAAAAATCTTCACCAGCTCACTGGAAGCAAAGCTGCCTTATTCCAAAGACAATTATTTTTTCGGGATCCAGTCGGTGAGCAATGATGGCAACGAAGGGCTGCCGGTAGTGCCGGTGGTACAAAGAAGACAACAGGGCCAGAATCCTGCCACTCCGCCCACGCAACAGCCAAGGGCACGCCAGGGGCAGGTTACGCAGCAGTAAGGATGTTAGTACCGTCTTTAAGAGTATGTAAGATCCCGCAACGTTTTTATGCTGCGGGATTTTTTGCTTGTGGCGGTCTTCTCATCGTTAGGGGCCAAACCTGTTCGAAACCTATTTCATCATCCCCGAGCCGGCGCAAACACGCTGCAGCACTCACCCGCTCTTGCTGCGCCTGCTTGAGGATCCCCTCAGAGCCGCAGGATGGAGGATGGCTCAACAACCACAGTTATTCTATGCGACAGTTCGAGGAAAGCGTGGGAATCCTGCCCTTCCATGCTGCTTTCTGGTGCATCTTGCGGGGCTGGCACATTTTTGTAATGAACTATCCGGTAACAGGTCTTAGCTATGGAAGTAGAATATAAAGAAGAGAAACCGTTGCTGCTGGTATTTCCTTTTGGTTTGATGTCGCATTACCTGCGGTGCCTGAAGCTGGCCAAAAGTTTCCGGCCTTATTTTCAGGTCCTATTTGCCTTTAATGAAAAGTTTGAATCGTTTGTAACAGAAGAAGGCTTTCAGACCTTTTTCTGCCGGTCGCTCGATGCCGAAAGGGTATTGAAAGGCGTGAACGGGTTTGATTTTTCGTGGCTGAACGAATCTTTCCTTGAGCCCGCGTATCACGACCAGGTACGGGCGATCAGGCACCTGAAACCGGCTGCCGTGCTGGGAGATACCGCAGTAACCCTGAAAATGGCTGCCGAGAAAACCGGTGTGCCCTACATCTCGCTGATGAACGGGTATATGAGCAAATATTATTCGCTCACCCGCAAAATATCCAGAACACATCCGATGCACCGGTTCATCAAAAACCTGCCCCACATATTTGCCGATGCGCTTACGCAGAAAGGAGAAGCCGTGGCTTTTTACAGCATCCACAGTGCCTTTAAGAAGATACGGAGGCAGCAACAGCTGAGTTCGAGAAAATATTATCTCGATGAACTGGAAGGTGATATCAACCTGGTATGCGATCTGAAAGAGTTGTTCCCGCTCAAGGAGCTTCCGGCCAACTACCGGCAGATCGCTCCGCTGTTCCACGACGCGGGAGCAGCGTCTCTGGCAGCCCCGGCCTGGCTCGACCCGGCAAAAAAGACCCTTTTTGCAAGCATGGGAAGTTCAGGAGACTGGGAAAAGATCCGCTACCTGAATCATCCTGTATTTGATCGCTATAACGTTGTAACGGCCGGCGACACGAACGGCGTGCTGCATGCGCCGCACATCATTTCTTTGCCTTTTGTAAATGTGGACGGGCTGTTCCCGCACACTGATCTGGTCATTTGCCATGGAGGCAACGGTACCATTTACCAGGCGCTTTCCTATGCGATCCCGGTCTTGTGCAGCACCAGTCATTTCGAGCAGGAATGGAATGTGGAGGCGATGCAAAGATTGAAGCTGGGTCAGTCGCTCGATGAAGTGGAAGATGCAGCGGAGTGCCTGAAGATCATTGGCCAGTGGCTTGAAAAAAAGGAAAGGGGCTTGGTGCCTTCTTACCGGAAAACGATCGCGGCACAGGTAAAAGCCCTGGAGACGGTGGTGGAGGAGCTGGCCGCGGAGATCATTGAGCCGCAGGTGCTGCGCCCGGGATTGAGGGCGTAGGCGCTACAGGTTTTTTTCCATTACGTAATGGGGCAGGGTCACTTCACGGAACTCTTCGCCGCTGATCCTATAGCCCAGCCTTTCATAAAAGCCGACGGCGGTGTTGCGGGCATGCATCGTGATCTTCCTAAAACCACGGTCACGCGCAATGGTTTCTGCAAAAAGCATCAGGGCGCGGCCGATGCCTTTGCCCTGCTGGGTGTTGAGGACGGCCATCTGCCGGAGGCGGCAGGCTTTTTCCTCTTCGGAGATCAGCATGCAGCATCCCAGCATCTTATCGTCTTCAAAAGCGCCGATCAGGATCTCTTCTTTTTCCTGTTCCAGCTCCTCCGGCGTGAAAGTAAGGCCAAGCGGCTTTCGCAGAATTTCGTTGCGCAAATTGACCATCTGCTGATATTCGACACTGCCGTGATCTATTAACTTTAACGCCATTACAGGATGATTTGAATCGTTCAGAATTCCGGCTTCAAATTACTGCTTATAATTTGATTTTGCGTGACGTGACCGTAAAAAGATAGCGGGCAAAGCAGGCTGCCCGCGGGGGGCAGGCTCGCCGTTTGCATGGATTATAAAGGGTTCTATAACAAAATTATGGAGGGGTCTGAGCCGGAATTTCTATCTTTAAAATAAACAATTGTTGTCCATTGCTTTTAATTCAAAAAGTATATTTTTGCAGCCATAACTAAAATTTATTAAAATGTCAGACATAGCAACAAGAGTTAAAAAAATCATTGTTGATAAGTTAGGAGTTGAAGAAGCAGAAGTAACCAATGAGGCCTCTTTCACAAATGATTTGGGTGCCGACTCACTGGATACCGTTGAGCTGATCATGGAATTCGAAAAAGAATTCAACATTTCCATCCCCGACGAACAGGCTGAAACCATCACCACCGTTGGACAGGCTGTTTCCTATTTGGAAGAACACGCTAAGTAACACGCATATCTGTCTTATATAAGCATATTTTCCCTGCAATCCGCCTTTTTCAAGTCTTTAACGCTTTAGAAGGCGGATTTATCAATTTTTAAAATTCCGGCGAGCTGTATGGAGTTAAAACGAGTTGTCGTAACAGGCATTGGAACCCTCACCCCATTAGGTAATAATCTCAATGATTACTGGACCAACCTGGTGAATGGCGTTTCCGGTGCCGATTATATCACTCAGTTCGATGCCTCTAAATTCAAGACCCGCTTTGCCTGCGAATTGAAAAATTTTGAACCTACCCAGTACCTCGACCGGAAAGAGGCCCGCAAGCTCGACCGGTTCACACAAACGGCACTGGTGGCCAGCGACCAGGCCGTACTCGACGCCGGCATCACCAAAGAGAACGTGAACCCCGACCGGGTTGGCGTCATCTTCGCCAGCGGCATCGGCGGACTGATCACCTTCCAGGAAGAGGTGATGAACTTCGCCAAGGGCGACGGCACGCCACGTTTCAATCCTTTCTTTATTCCCAAGATGATCCTTGACATTGCCTCCGGCCATATTTCCATGCGGCACGGTTTCAGAGGGCCCAATTATGCCGTGGTAAGCGCCTGCGCGTCTTCCACCAACGGCATGATAGACGCCTTCGACAACATCCGGATAGGAAAAGCAGACATCATCCTGAGCGGCGGCAGTGAAAGCGTGATCAGCGAGGCCGGCGTAGGCGGCTTCAACGCCATGAAAGCCCTTAGTGAGCGCAACGATGACCCTAAAACGGCCAGCCGCCCGTACGACAAAGACCGCGACGGTTTTGTAATGGGAGAAGGTGCCGGGGTTATTGTACTGGAAGAACTGGAACATGCCCTGGCAAGAGGGGCCAAGATCTATTGCGAGATCGCCGGCGGTGGCGCCAGCGCAGACGCGCATCACATCACCGCTCCCCATCCCGACGGACTGGGCGCTAAAAATGTGATGATCGCCGCCCTCAAAGATGCCAAGATGAAGCCGGAAGACATCGACTACATCAATACCCACGGCACTTCCACCCCGCTCGGCGACGGGGCGGAGACCAAAGCCATTACCTCCGTTTTCGGTGAGCACGCCTACAACATCAACATCAGCTCCACCAAATCCATGACCGGCCACTGCCTTGGTGCAGCCGGTGTTATTGAAGCCATTGCCTGCGTCATGAGCATTATTCATGACATCGTACCACCTACCATCAACCATTTCACCGACGACCCGGAACTCGATCTCCGGCTGAACTTCACCTTCAACAAGGCCCAGCAAAGACCCGTACGGGCAGCGCTCAGCAATACTTTCGGTTTCGGCGGACACAACGCCGCAGTCATCTTCAAAAAATACCAGTAATTTTTTGTCAGTTGGTCCAGTTTGGGCGGCTGAGACCGGTTTCCCCGGAAATATTGGCTCCCGGAAGGTGGGTAATACTTATTTTTCTATAAATCTCCCTGTATTACCTGTTGTTTTCTGCAAACAAAGTTTAATTTTAACAGAAATAACATAGATCCAGTGGGCTGGTTTTCACGAATTTTTAAACGATCAAACGCTCTTTCATACAAAAGGCAGCTGAAAAACGTACTTGGATTCAGCCCGCGGGCCACCAAATTGTATAAAGTTGCCCTCACCCACAGATCGGTAAAAGACGCCGCTGCCGAAAACAACGAACGCCTCGAATACCTGGGAGATGCCATCCTGAGCGGCATCGTCGCCGATTTTCTCTTTAAAAAATATCCCTACAGAGAAGAAGGCTTCCTGACGGAAATGCGCAGCAAGATGGTAAACCGCGCCACCCTCAATGACATCGCAGTGAAAATGGGGATGAAAAAGATCTCCAACTACAATAAATACGACAATTCACTCAAGATCAGCCAGATATTCGGTAATACGCTCGAAGCCGTGGTTGGCGCCGTGTACCTCGACCGCGGGTACGACAAAACCATGGAGTGGGTGGTGAACCGGATCATTCTTCCCTACCTCTTCATGGAAGAACTGGAAAACCTGGAAATCAACCACAAGAACAAGCTCTATGGGTGGGCGAATAAGAACGGGAAAAGTCTTGAGTTCGAGACCATCGACGAAAAGCTGGAGAACGGCCGACGCCTGTTTACCGTAGGTGCCATGGTAAATGGCAGCCTCATAGCACAGGGGAAGGCCTACAATAAAAAAGACGCGAGCCAGATCGCCGCGCAGGTCGCGATGGACAAGCTTGGGCTGGGAAAAGAAGCCGACATCGTCAGCGGCTCGTAAACCTGTATCTGCTTACCGGATCTCCTGGCATAGCTCCACCAGTACGCCGTTGGTGCTTTTGGGATGAAGAAAGCACACCAGCTTGTTATCGGCCCCCCGTTTGGGAACAGGGTTGATGAGCGTGAACCCTTCCCCCGACAGCCGCTCCATCTCCGCATGAATATCTTCCACTTCAAAGGCAATGTGATGCATGCCCTCTCCCCGTTTGTCCAGAAAAAGGGAAATTGGCCCGGCCGCACCGGTACTTTCCAGCAACTCTATCTTGGTATTGCCCGACCTGAAAAAGGCGGTGCTGACCTGTTCGCTTTCAACCGTTTCGGTTTTATAGCTGGCTGTGTTCAGCAGCTTTTCAAACAGCGGTACGGAAACGGCCAGCTCTTTTACGGCGATGCCGATGTGTTCTACAGAGAGCATGTGGTGTGTTTGCGGCAAAATAGCCATAAATATTACAACCGGAAAGGATTAATTTTGTAGTCCTGTAAACGGCAATTGTGCAATGGTAAAACTTCCCGTATATCTTGACAACAATGCCACCACGGCCTGCGACCCGCGGGTGGTGGATACCATGATCCCCTATTTTACGCAACATTTCGGCAACGCTGCCAGTCGTAGTCATGCATTTGGATGGGTGGCGGAAGAAGCGGTGGATTTTGCCCGCGAGCAGGTGGCAGACCTGATCGGGGCCGAACCCAAGGAGATCGTTTTCACCTCCGGCGCCACCGAAGCCGACAACCTGGCCCTCAAAGGTGTGTTCAGTCAGTACGCCGGCAAGGGAAACCACATCATCACCTGCAATACCGAACACAAAGCGGTGCTAGACACCTGCAAACACCTAGAGAAAGAGGGTGCCGACATCACGTGCCTGGCTGTAAAAAAGGACGGCCGGATAGATACCGGCGAGCTGGAAGCTGCCATCCGGCCGGAAACGGTGCTGATCTCCATCATGTATGCCAACAACGAGACCGGTACCATACAGCCCGTTGCAGAGATCAGCCGGATCGCCCGTGAACATGGCGTCCTCTTTTTTACCGATGCCACGCAGGCGGTTGGTAAGGTACCGGTAGACGTGAACAGGGACGGGATCGACATCCTCGCCTTTTCCGCCCATAAGATGTATGGCCCCAAAGGCGTGGGTGCCCTGTATGTACGCCGTAAAAATCCACGCGTAAAACTGACCGCCCAGATGGATGGGGGCGGTCATGAAAAAGGCATGCGCAGCGGCACGCTGAATGTGCCCGGCATTGTGGGTTTCGGAAAAGCCTGCGAACTTTGTCGCAAGGAAATGGAGCAGGAAGCGGCCCGGCTGAGCACCCTGCGTGACCGGCTCGAGAGCGCCGTGCTGGCACTTGAGGAGACGCGTGTGAACGGCAGCCGCGAGCACCGCCTTCCGCATGTTTCCAATATTTCATTCAAATACGTCGAAGGACAGGGGCTGATGATGGGTTTTAACAAAAGCATCGCAGTGTCGTCGGGCTCCGCCTGCACATCGGCCACGCTCGAGCCTTCCTATGTGCTCAAAGCGCTGGGACTGGGTGATGATCTGGCACATTCTTCGCTCCGGTTCAGCCTGAGCCGTTTTACGACGGAGGAAGAAATCGAATACGCCATTCAGCAGATCACCGCCGGGGTGACGAAGGCCAGGGAGATAAGTCCGCTCTGGGAGATGTTCAAGGATGGTGTGGAGATAGACAGCGAGGCCTGGACAGTTCATTAAATTATGGCCGGCCCGCCTTTACAGGCACCGGTTCTATCTAAATATACGCGCCGGATTTCCGGGACCGTTTTACCGGCAAGGCGCACAAAAAATAAAAGTATGATCTACGTAAGCGATAAGGCAAGACAAAGAATTACCGGCTTGATGGAAGAAGCCGCCGGGGAAGGCAAAGAATTTTTTCTTCGTGTATCGGTTGTGGGCGGAGGATGCTCCGGCCTGAGTTACAAAATGGATTTCGACAGCGTCGAGAAAAAGGGCGACCAGGTGTTTGAAGACAACGGCATCAGGGTGGTCACCGATCTCAAAAGCTTCCTGTACCTGGTAAATACCACCCTCGAGTTCAGCGACGGGCTGAACGGAAAGGGGTTTTATTTCAGCAATCCGAACGCCAGTCGCACCTGCGCCTGCGGGGAAAGTTTCGCTGTGTAAGAGCGGTGTACTTGGGGCATGGTGCGTTAAGCCAGGTTAATTGCCGGCAGTCATTCACGCACATAAATGATATCATGTAGAGACAGGGTTCTGCCCTGTCTTTTTTATTTCAATCTTATCATAATCTTATATCTTTCTGCCTCTTATATCTACTCATATCTTTTACTTTTGGGCAATGTGGTCGATCTGTAAAAAAGAATTCAGGCAGTTTTTCAGCAGCCTCACCGGGCTCATTGCGGTGGTTGTTTTTTTGCTGCTCAACGGATTGATCCTCTTTGTTTTTCCGGATTCCAGCATCTTTGATTTCGGGTACGTTACGCTGGAGAAATTCTTTCAGCTGGCTCCCATGATCCTGCTGCTGCTGATACCGGCCATTACGATGCGCTGTTTCGCCGACGAGTTCAGAACGGGCACCTATGAAATTTTGCAGACCCGGCCGCTGAGCCGCTGGCAGCTGATCCTGGGGAAATATACCGGCAGCTTCCTGATCGCAGTGATCGCGCTCCTTCCCACATTGATCTATATTGTTTCCATGCAGGCCCTGTCGGAAAATGCGGGCATCGACACCGGCGCTACCATCGGTTCGTATATCGGATTGCTCTTTCTATCCGGCGTGTTCACTGCCATCGGCGTGTGCTGCAGCAGCTTTACGAACAATGCCGTCATCGCTTTTATCGTGAGCGCCTTTGCCTGTTTCCTGGTGTACAACGGGTTTGATGCAGTGAGCAAGATACCCGCCTTCCATGCCGGCGCCGATTACTACCTCGAGATGCTGGGCATCAACTTTCACTATACCAGCATCAGCCGCGGCGTGATCGACAGCCGCGACGTGATCTATTTTCTTAGTGTGACCGCCTTCTTCCTTTTCCTGATCCATCAAAAACTTGTCCGCCGCTAAGTCCGCAGATTACTATGATTAAACCTCTTGCACGATATAGCTGGATCGGTGTTCTGATCATCCTTCTACTGGTGAATATAGCGGCTTTGCTTTTCCATGTCCGCCTCGACCTTACGAGCGAAAAACGGTACACGCTGTCGGCGCCCACCAAAAAATTACTAGGCAACCTGCGCGGGCCGGTGAACATCACCCTCTTCCTGTCGGGCGACATGCCGGCCGGGTTCAGGAAGCTGGCCGGCAGCTCGGGCGACCTGCTGCAGGAGTTCAAGGAGACGGGCGGCGCCAATATACGGTACCGGTTTGAAAAACCGGGTGAAGGCCTCAACGATACGCTGAAGAATGCGTTCCTGGATTCGCTGCACCGGCTCGGGCTCAATCCGATCAATGTAAAGGCGCAGCTGAAGGAAGGGGAAGGGCAGGAGCAGCAGTATATCTATCCCGGGGCGCTGGTCACGTACCGCGACCGGGCGGTGGCCGTGGACCTGTTGCAGGGGCAGAGCGCCGTGAACGGCATCGCGTCGCTCAACAATGCCGAAGCGCTGCTGGAATACAAGCTGGGCGCTGCCATCCGCGACATCACCCGCGATACGGTGCCGCTGATCGGTTACCTTGCCGGCAACGGCGAGCCGCTTGGCTACAACACCTACGACCTGCAGAACACGCTCTATGCCAACTACAACTTCCGGGTGCTGCCCATCGACTCCGTTCCTGTGATCCCTCCCGTGTTTAGTGCAGTACTCGTCGCAAAGCCCACGCAGCCTTTTTCGGAAGAGCAAAAACTCAAGATAGACCAGTATATCATGCACGGAGGAAAGGTGATGTGGATGATCGACAACGTGTATGCCGAATATGACAGCCTGCAGCGCTCGCAGAATGAGTTCATCGCATTCGACCGTGCGCTGCACCTGGAAGACCAGCTGTTTCGGTACGGCGCGCGCATCAACCTCGACCTGGTGCAGGACCTTACCTGCGACCAGCTGCCATCGGTGATCGGCTCCATGGGGGGCAAGCCGCAGATCGAGCTGCTTCCCTGGCCTTATTTTCCGCTGCTCACCAATACAAGCGGCCATCCCATTGCCAAGAACCTGGATTATATCGTATCCCAGTTTCCCGGTTCTATCGACACGGTGAAAGCGGCGGGCATCCGGAAAACCTTCCTGCTGGTAACCTCCGACGCTTCCAAGATACTTTCGAGTCCGGCAAAAGTGGCTTGGGCGTTTGTGCGCACGCAGGAAGATGCCAACACCTTTGCCCGCCGCAACATTCCGGTAGCGGTGCTGCTGGAAGGAAAATTTTCATCGCTGTATTCCAACCGGGTTTCGGAAGCGGAGAAAAGCACGATGGCGTCGTATGGGCAGCCCTTCCTGCAGGCAGCCGCCGCCGACGGGAAAATGATCGTGGTGGCCGACGGCGATATCGGGCTGAATGCGGTCAGTGAGAAGAACGGCCCGCTGCCCATGGGCAAGAACCTGTATACCGGTTACCAGTATGCGAACAAGGAATTTCTGCTGAACTCGATCGATTATCTTACGGACAATTCAGGCATCCTCGAAACGCGGAGCAAGGATTACACGCTGCGGCTGTTCGATAAGAAAAAGCTGGAAGAACAAAGAACGGCCTGGCAGGTGGTGAACATCGTTGTGCCCATCCTCATCGTGATGCTGTTTACCGGGCTTTACCAGTGGCTTCGCAAAAGAAGATACCAGGCATAGGAAAGCGTATATTTGCTGTGCATAAAAAAATCACATGACACGTGAGCAGCTTACCTATACGGTGTTCGGTCTTGTTATAGCTGCCGCGCTGGCCGTGGACCTCGGGGTGCTCAGTAAAAAGAATACCCACATCTCCTTATCAAAAGCCCTCTGGCAGACCTTTTTCTGGGTACTGCTGGCGCTGGGCTTTTTTGCTTTTCTATGGATCGAAAGCGGCCGCACCATAGCGGTGGAATATCTCAGCGCCTACCTCATGGAATGGTCGCTCAGCATCGACAATATCTTTGTCTTCATCCTTATCTTTTCATTTTTCGGCGTGAAGGATGAGAACAATGCCCGCATCCTGCTCATCGGTATCCTGATGGCCGTGGTGCTTCGCATCGGTTTTATCACACTGGGCATCGAGCTGGTGGAGCGCTTCCACTGGCTGCTCTATATATTTGGCGGCATCCTCATGATCACGGGTATCCGGATGTTCATGACCAAACACGATGAACCGCAGGACTTCTCCCAGAACAGTGTCTACAAGCTTCTTCTTCGCTTTCTGCCGGTGGCCAGCAACTACAACGGCAATAACTTCATCGTATCGATCGACGGCAAGCGGTATTTTACGAATATGTTTCTCGTGATCATCGTGATCGCCACTACGGATATCATCTTCGCCCTCGATTCTATCCCGGCTGTGTTTGCGATATCGCAGCGGCGTGAAGTGGTGTATACCTCCAATATATTCGCCGTGCTGGGGCTCCGCTCGCTTTTCTTTCTGCTCAAAAATGCGGTCAGCAAGTTCGATTACCTTCCGCAGGGGATTGCCGTGGTGCTCATATTCGTGGGGGTAAAAATGCTGGCCGAGCTGATAGGCATTCATGTGCCGGTATATGTGTCGCTGCTGGTCATCTGCGTCTGCATCACCGCATCCATTCTTTATTCCATCAACAAAGAGAAAGAGTCAGCGCCGCGCAGCACATCCGGCGACGCCTGATCCTTTCAACCGTTTACCCGCTTGAAATACCGCATCTCCGATATTGCCGGCATCGTACAGGGAGACCTGTTCCCTGCTTTCCCCGACGCCGAGATCGGCTCCCTGCTGATCGACAGCCGGAAGATCACCTTCCCGGCCGCTTCGCTGTTCTTTGCCCTGCCCGGCCCGCGCCGCGACGGGCACCTTTTTATTGCCGAACTCTACAAGCAGGGCGTGTTCAACTTTGTGGTGAAAGAGGATTTCGCGGGCGATGAGTTTCCGGCGGCCAATTTTATCTATGTGCCCGATGTGCTGCAGGCGCTGCAGCGGCTGGCGGCATGGCACCGGCAGCGCTTTACGATCCCGGTGATCGGCATCACGGGCAGCAATGGCAAAACGATCGTCAAGGAGTGGCTTAACCAGCTGCTGGAGCCCCGGATGCATATTGTAAGAAGTCCGGCCAGTTACAATTCGCAGATCGGCGTTCCCCTGAGCGTGTGGCAGATGAACCAGCGCGATCAACTGGCGATCTTTGAAGCGGGCATTTCAGAAGCCGGGGAGATGGATCACCTTGAGCCCATCATCCGGCCCACCATCGGCATTTTTACCACCATCGGTGAAGCGCACAGCGCCGGTTTTTCGGGCCTGCAGCAGAAAGTACGCGAAAAGCTGCGTCTGTTCAGGCGGGCCGGAACCATCATTTACTGCAAAGACTACGGCCCCATTGAAGAAGAGATCCATGCCCTGAACAGGGAAGAAGAAGTCAGGGAGATCAACCTATTCAGCTGGAGCCTGCACACAGAGGCCACGCTCCGCATTGTCGCGGTCAACAGGCACAGTCATACCACGTTCCTTTCCGGTTGGTTCGAGGAGAGGTCTGTTTCGGTGGTGGTGCCTTTTACCGATGATGCCTCGATCGAGAATGCCATCACCTGCTGGTGCACCCTGCTGTACCTGGAGCTCGATCCCGAATTCATACGGGAGCACCTGCTCACGCTCTCGCATATCGCCATGCGGCTTGAATTGAAACAGGGCATCAGCAACTGCTCGGTGATCAACGACAGCTACAGCGCCGACCTCAGCTCGCTGCAGATTGCCCTTGACTTTCTGTCGCAGCAGCAACAGCATGCCCGGAAAACGGTGATCCTTTCCGACATCCTGCAGAGCGACCGAAGTGATACCGATCTGTACCGGGAAGTGGCCGGTTACCTGGCACAACGCCATGTGAACCGGCTGATCGGGATCGGTGAGGTCATCTCAAAGCAGGGGGCGCTGTTTGAAGAGGCCGCCGGCATGCAGGCTGTTCTGTATGAAGATGTACCGGCCTTTCTGAAAGACTTTTACAAGATCGGGTTTGCCAACGAGACCATCCTGCTGAAAGGTGCGCGGGTTTTCAGGTTCGAGCAGATCAGCCGCCTGCTGGAAGAAAAGATCCACCAGACGGTGCTGGAGATCAACCAGAGCGCGCTTGTGTACAACCTCAAGCAGTACCAGAAACTGCTGAAGCCGCAGACCCGCCTGATGGCCATGGTAAAAGCATTCTCTTATGGCAGCGGCAGTTTCGAGATCGCCAACCTGCTGCAGTTTCACAAGGTGGACTACCTCGCGGTGGCCTATGCCGACGAAGGCATCGAGCTGCGCGAAAGCGGCATCACCCTGCCGATCATGGTCATGAACCCGGAAGAAGACAGCTTCGAAGCGATCGTACATTACAAGCTGGAACCGGATATTTACTCGCTGACGCTGTTCAGCGAGTTCGACATTTTTCTGAAGCAGAAAAGGCTGATCGATTTTCCCGTGCACCTGGAGATCGAGACCGGCATGAACCGGCTGGGTTTCCCCATGCAGGAGATCTCGGCGCTGACCGAGCAGCTGGCCGGCAGCTCGTTCCAGGTAAAAAGCGTGTTCAGTCACCTGGCTTCCAGCGAAGACCCGGAGCAGGATGATTTCACGCGTCAGCAGCATGCCCTTTTCCTGGAAGCGTGCGCCCAGCTGCAGGAGGCGCTCGCATACCCGTTCATCCGGCACATCGCCAATTCGGCAGCCATCGCCCGCCATCCCGAACTGCAGATGGACATGGTGCGGCTGGGGATCGGTTTGTATGGCATCGACAGTACAGAGGGCAACCGGCTGGAGCTGAAGGAAGTGTCGAGCCTGATCACCACCATCGCCCAGGTCAAATACATCGCCGCCGGAGAATCGGTGGGCTACGGGCGGCGGTGGAAGGCGGAAAAAGATTCGGTGATCGCTACGGTAAGGCTGGGGTACGCCGACGGGTACACCCGGCGGCTGGGCCATGGCGCCGGCCGGATGCTGGTGAAGGGACAGCTGGCGCCGGTGGTGGGGAGCGTATGTATGGACATGACCATGATCGACATCACCGGGATCAACGGAGTGGAGCCCGAAGATGAAGTGGTAGTTTTTGGAAAAGGACTGCCCGTGACGCAGGTGGCGCATTGGGCGGGAACCATTCCATACGAGATCATGACCGGCGTTTCGCAGCGGGTAAAACGGATCTATTTTGAAGAGTCTTGAGGGTTGCCGGGCCGGTGGTGAAAGGCTTGCAGACCATCACTATATAACATAGCATTAGGTTTTTTCGAACAGGGGGGAGTTGCCACTTCGACGTTTCCGGCTATATTTGCTGTTAAATTTTAGTTGTGAAGGCGATCCAGGTTTTCTTATTCATCCTTGTAATCATCGTGGCAGACCAGGTGTTGAAGATCTGGGTGAAGACACATATGCCACTGAGCTTCAGCTGGGAAGATTATCATACCATGCTCACGCCATACGACAAGGGTATCAGGCCGCTCGGCTGGAAGAACAGCTGGTTCCAGGTTTATTTTGTTGAAAATGAGGGCATGGCATGGGGCTGGAAGTTCGGAGGCAACTGGGGCAAAATGGTGCTCACCTTATTCCGCCTGTTCGCCGTGATCTTTGGTGTATTCTACCTGCAAAGCATCATCCGTAAAAAGTATCACAAAGGCTTTATCATCTGTGCTTCGCTCATCTTCGCCGGGGCCCTCGGGAACCTGATCGACAGCATGTTTTATGGACTGATATTTGAAGAAAGCACCTACACATCGGTGGCCAGGATGTTTCCGGCGAAAGGGTATGCCGGTTTTCTGCATGGTAAGGTGGTCGACATGCTCTACTTCCCCATCATTCATACTCATTACCCTTCCTGGTTTCCGTTCTATGGCGGGGAAGACTTTGAGTTTTTCAGTCCGGTGTTCAACATTGCCGATGCATCCATATCCGTAGGGGTTATTTCCATATTGCTTTTCCAGAGAAATTTTTTTAAAAATCACACGACGGCTCCCACCCATCCCGTTGTTGAAACCAACACCAGCGTAAACGATCACATACAGGTGCTCTGATGATCCGTTGCGGCTGCTTATATGGAGTGATTTTTTAAAAGATACCTGATGCGCCCCAACCGAAGCGGGCGAAACAGCGTTGTGTTGCCGGATGGACCAGATTAATTATTAAAACATTGTTTTGTTATGAAGTTCGTAAAGCATCTTGTAGTTCTTTTGATGGCAGTGGTGGTGATCATTTCGTGCCAGAAAGAACACAGTGTGGAAACAGGCGGCCTGGGAAACATCGGTACCGGCCAGTGGGAATTTAAACAGGGCAGTACCCAGTACAAAGGATCGATGGATACTGCCAAGATCGATACGGTGGCCGGCCTTGCGTATCTTACGCTGACGGGCCTTTCAGACAGCAGCAACCAGCTTATCTCGCTTACGGTGTTCGGTACTTCCATAAAAGCAGGAACGTATACTTCTCCTGCCGTTTCATTTTCCTATACAGACATCTCTTCCAACGTTGTTTACCAGAATGATGTAACGGCCGCAGGTGCCTTTACCCTGATCCTCAGCAAGGTCGACAGCCTAGGTGTAAGCGGTACCTTCAGCGGCAACGCGAAAGATGCCGGATCGGCAACCAAAACAATCGCCAACGGCAAGTTCTCGGCGCTGTTCAGGAAAAAAGATACCAGCAGATCCAGCTCATCGAATTGCAAAATAGAAAAGATCCTGGAATACGATTCCACCGGCCGGGCTCAGTTCCTGGCAAGCCTGTATAACTATAATTCCTCTAACAGGGTAAACCAGGTGGTGTTCTACGACAGTTCTTCTTCTACCACATATGGTCTGTTCAACCTCACTTTTCCGAACACGACAAAGATACAGATAGACGCCAACCAGTACTTTACCACCGATGCCAACGGACGTATCACCCAGTTCTGGGGTTACCAGGATCCTTCAGACGATACCACTGCCAAGGTATCCGTGACTTATACCTACAACACTGCCGGCCAGCTGATCCAGCGCAGGCAGGCCACCCAGGACATTCCGGCCAAGACGGTGTTCCAGATGGACTATACCTGGTCGGGCGGCATCATGACCAAGGCAGAAGGCAAGGTGCCCAACAGCGCCACGACTTTTGTTACCCTGTTCGATGCGGTTTATCAGTACGACAACACAAAGTCCGTCAAGAATTTCCTGTACCTGAACGCCCTGGCGTTCGAGATCCTGTATTTGCAACCCGGCGTAAATGCCGGTGTGGCGCCAACCAGCGCCCTGGTGAAAGCCACCACGCATTATTATGATACCAACGGCGCCGTCACCAGCACCAGTGTCACCAATTTCAGCAACTACGTCATCGACGCAAACCACTATGTTCAAAGCTTCGTAACCAGTGGCAATGATTTCCTGGAATCGTACCTCTATTCGGGTGAGAAGTATGTGTTTAAGTACAAGTGCTTCTAGGTTGTATGAACCCGGTTCATACAAAATGCATTAAAAGAAGAAGGCGTCCTTTTCGGGGACGCCTTCTTCTTTTATAACTAACAATTACAATTCCTATATCTTCCCCACCATGTGCTCGGGTATTACCCATTCGTCGAATTGCTCGGGGGTGACGTAGCCGAGTTTGACGGCCATCTCTTTGAGGGTGGTGCCTTCCTTGTGGGCCTTTTGGGCGATCTCGGCGGCTTTGTAGTAGCCGATCTTCGTGTTGAGGGAGGTGACCAGCATCAGTGAATTATCGAGGTGCTTTTTGATGTTGGCTTCGATCGGTTCTAGGCCGGAGGCGCATTTGTCGTTGAAGCTGACACAGCCATCGCCGATGAGGCGGGCCGAATGCAGGAAATTGTAGATCATCACCGGTTTGAATACGTTGAGATCGAAGTGGCCGGTAGCGCCGCCGATGTTGATGGCGACATCGTTGCCGAGCACCTGGGCCGCGATCATGGTAAGGGCTTCGCACTGCGTGGGGTTCACCTTGCCGGGCATGATGGAAGAGCCGGGTTCATTGTCGGGGATCATGATCTCGCCGATGCCGCTGCGAGGGCCTGAAGACAGCATGCGGATGTCATTGGCGATTTTCATGAGGCTGACCGCTACCGTCTTCAGGGCTCCATGGGTTTCCACTATGGCGTCGTGGGCAGCCAGCGCTTCGAATTTATTTTCGGCGGTGATGAAGGGCAGGCCGGTGAGCGTGGCGATCTGTTTGGCCACGTTTTCGGAATAGCCTTCCGGGGTGTTGATGCCGGTGCCGACGGCCGTGCCGCCCAGTGCCAGTTCCGAAAGATGAGGCAGGGTATTTCTGATGGCTTTCAGTCCGTGGTCGAGCTGCGATACGTAGCCGCTGATCTCCTGTCCGAGGGTGAGCGGGGTGGCGTCCATGAAATGCGTGCGGCCGATCTTGACCACTTTCATGAACTGTTTGCTTTTTTCCGCCAGCGTGTTGCGCAGCTTTTCGATGCCCGGGATGGTTACTTCCAGCAGGATCTTGTACGCTGCGATGTGCATGGCCGTAGGAAAAGTATCGTTCGACGACTGCGATTTGTTTACGTCGTCATTCGGATGCAGGAACTTGTCTTTGTCGGTGAGCTGTCCGCCCTTCATCACATGGCCGCGGTAGGCCACCACTTCATTCACGTTCATATTGCTCTGGGTGCCGCTGCCTGTTTGCCACACCACCAGCGGGAAATACGCGTCGAGCTTTCCTTCCAGGATCTCGTCGCAGGCCTGTCCGATCAGGTCGCATTTTTCTTTCGGGAGTACGCCGGCCTCGAAGTTGGTGATGGCCGCCGCTTTTTTCAGGTAGGCAAATGCCCGGATGATCTCTTTGGGCATTTTATTGATGTCCTGTGCGATCTTGAAGTTTTCGATGCTGCGCTGGGTCTGCGCGCCGTAGAGCGCATCGGCGGGAACCTGTACTTCCCCCATGGTGTCTTTTTCAATGCGATATTCCATAGCTGATGTTTGGGGCAAAGGTAGAGGAGGGAACGGAGAATATCTTTATTTTAAAGGGGGCAAAGCCTCGTCACTTTCTCTATTTTTGTCCTCTTACTTTAATCGTACCATATGAGCTTTATCAAATCCGGTTTTCTGGTTTGTTTTCTTCTCGCGGGTCTGTTCGTACAGGCGCAGAAACAGTATGTGTGGAAGCAGGGAACTTCCGGCGGGTACCCCTACCGCTATGTGACGAACGATCCTATGCAGACGCGGTTCTACACGCTGAAGAACGGGCTGACGGTCATTCTCACGGTGAACCACAAAGAACCACGCATTTCCACCCGCATTGCGGTAAGGGCAGGAAGTAACACCGACCCCCGGAACCATACCGGATTGGCCCATTACCTCGAGCACGTGCTGTTTAAGGGAACCGATAAATTTGGTACGCAGGACTACGCAAAGGAAAAGCCTTATCTCGACAGGATCGATAGTCTGTATGAAGCATACAACAGTACAAAGGATGAAGCCAAGCGCAAAGAGATCTACAAACAGATCGATAAGACCTCTGGTGAAGCTTCCAGGATATCCATTGCCAACGAGTACGACAAGCTGATGGCCGATATGGGGTCGCAGGGCAGCAATGCGCATACCTGGGTGGAAGAGACGGTGTATGAAGAAGATGTTCCATCCACGGCCGTCGACAAGTTTCTGGCTGTGCAGGCAGAACGGTTCCGCAACCCGATCTTCCGGATCTTTCATACCGAGCTGGAAGCGGTGTATGAAGAAAAGAACAGGAGCCTGGACGACGACGCCAGCAAGGTGAGCGAGGCCATGAACTACTACCTGTTTCCGACACACAACTACGGGCAGCAAACGACCATCGGCACCATCGAGCACCTGAAGAATCCTTCGCTGAAAGCCATCAAGGAATATTATCACCAGTATTATGTTCCCAACAACATGGCCCTCATCATGGCCGGTGATTTCAACCCGGATGTGCTGATCAAAAAGATCGACCAGCGGTTCTCTTATATGCAGAGCAAGCCGGTAAACCTGTACAACCCCGCTCCCGAGAAACCCCTAGCGGCGCCCATCGTAAAAGAAGTATACGGTCCCAGCGCGGAGAACATGCGCATCTGTTACCGCACGCCGGCCGCCAATACGCGTGATGCGCTGGTGCTTGACCTCATCTCCAGCATTTTCTACAATGGCAAAGCCGGTCTGCTCGATCTGAACCTGAACAAGCAGCAGAAAGTGCAGAACTCTGTTGCCGGGTTGCAGCAGTACAAAGACTATGGCATCCTGCTGTTCGTTGGTACACCCAAGCAGGGACAAACACTGGAAGATGTAAAAGGACTGCTGTCGGACCAGATCGGGCTGCTGAAGAAGGGCAGTTTTGATGAAAGCCTGGTGAAGGCCATTGTGGCCAACAGCAAGCTGGCGCTGCTGCAGGGACTGGAAAGCAATACCAACCGCGTCGAGAACCTGATGGATGCTTTTATCAAGAACCGCGGACAGAAATGGGACCTGGATGTGAAATCGCTGGATGAGCAGGCAACAGTGACCAGGAAGGAAATCATGGATGTCGCCAATAAGTATATGCAGGACAACTACGTGTTGCTGTACAAAAGAAAAGGTACAGACACCAGCATCGTGAAGGTCGACAAACCTCCGATCACACCGGTGGAAACCAATGCCGGCAAACAATCTGATTTTGTAAAGAAGATAGAAGCCATGCCGGTGACGCCGGTGGAACCGCAATGGCTCGATTATGAAAAAGGGATCACCCGCTCGAAAGACAGCGCGGCCGACATCCTGTATGTGCAGAATAAAGACAACGAGCTTTTCCGCCTGTACTACCGCTTCGATATGGGCGTATGGAACAACAAGCTGCTTCCGGTTGCCGCGCAATACCTGCAGTTCCTGGGCACCGACAAAAAGAGTGCGGAAGAGATCAGCAAAGCTTTTTACAGCATCGCCTGTAACTTCAATGTCAGCTCTGCCAATGAGGTGACCACCATCAGCTTGTCGGGATTGCAGGAGAACTTCGACAAGGCGGTGAACCTGCTGGAAGAGATGCTGGCCAATTGCAAGCCTGATGAAGAGGCGCTCACCGCGTTGAAAGGACGCCTGTTGAAGGCCCGTGTGAACAATAAGCTGAACAAGACCACCATCATGCAGGGACTGTTGAGCTATGCGCAGTACGGCCCTAAAAACCCCTTCAATACCGTGATGAGCAACGACGAGGTCAACAGCCTGAAGGCCGCCGACCTGGTCAGCCTGCTTCATGGCCTCACCAGCTACAAGCATACGATCATCTATTACGGTCCTGCGGCGGCGGAGAAATTCTCCGCGAATATCGGCAAGCTGCACAAGTTGCCTGCTTCCTTCGCCACATATCCTGAAAAGATGAATTTCACGTTCACCAACCAGACTGCAAGCCAGGTCTTGTTCACCGATTACGATATGGTGCAGAGCGAGATCTACTGGGTCCGCAACACATCGCTGTATGATCCCAAACAAGTGCCGGTGGTAGACCTCTTCAACAATTATTTCGGCGGCAGCATGGGCTCCGTGGTTTTCCAGACCCTGCGCGAATCGAAGGCACTGGCCTATTCCACGTTCGCTTCGTACCGCACACCGGTGAAGAAAGACAATCCTTTCTCCGTGGTAGCCTATATCGGCTCGCAGTCGGACAAGATGAACGATGCGCTGCAGGGCATGAACGAGCTGCTGACCGACCTGCCGGTATCCGACCAGGGTTTCGAAAACGCCCGCAGAAGCCTCAAGAACGACCTGGCCACCGAGCGCATCACGCAGGACGGCATCATCTTCTCTTACCTGAGTGCCCAGCAGAAAGGCCTGGACCACGACATACGAAAAGATGAATTCGCCGTACTCGACCAGCTTACTATGGAAGATGTAAAACGTTTCCACAAAGAGAACCTGTCGGGCAAGGCATACACTTATTGCGTAGTCGCTTCCGACAAGAGAGTGAAGATGGATGACCTGAAGAAACTGG
The DNA here is from genome assembly GCA_965200945.1 of Chitinophagaceae bacterium. Classification (GTDB taxonomy): domain Bacteria; phylum Bacteroidota; class Bacteroidia; order Chitinophagales; family Chitinophagaceae; genus JADCRZ01. The sequence continues at coordinate 3,685,710 of OZ241749.1, read as the reverse complement.
GAGAAGTAAAGAAGCTGAGCCTGGAAGAGATCTTTGGGTACTGAGAAAATTCATTTTTTGAATAGATGAACATGCCACGGCTTGAAGTTGTGGCATGTTTGTGTGTGACCGGGAACGAGTCCATCAGGCTCTCTCCCGGTTCACACACTTACTTCCCTACAAACACCGGCTTCCTTTTTTCGAGGAAGGCGGTGGCGCCTTCGCGCATGTCTTCGGTCTGGAAGCATTCACCGAAGCTGTTGGCTTCCACATCGTAGCCGCTGACGGCGTAGTTGTGCACGGTGTTGACGGCTTTGATGCATTTGGCGAGGGCCAGCGGGGCTTTGGTGTTGATGAGGTCGAGCAGGGATTTTGTTTTGGGTAGCAGTTCTTCCAGGGGCACCACATAGTTTACGAGGCCGTATTGCAGGGCGGTGGCGGCGTCGATCAGGTTGCCGGTCATGAGGAGTTCCATGGCGCGTCCTTTGCCTATGAGTTGCGTCATGCGTTGTGTGCCGCCATAGCCGGGAATGAGGCCCAGGTTGATCTCCGGCTGTCCGAACTTTGCATTGTCAGATGCAAGGCGGAAATGACAGGCCATCGCCAGCTCGCAGCCGCCACCGAGGGCAAATCCGTTCACGGCCGCTACCACCGGCTTGGGCGAATTCTCTATCTTGAAGAACACATCCTGCCCGCGTTTCGCAAGCGCCATGCCTTCGGATGTCACCTGCATAAATTCGCTGATATCGGCACCGGCCACAAAGGCTTTGGTGCCTGCTCCGGTAATGATGGCCGACCGAATCTCACGCACTTTATTAATCTCATCTGCTGCAGCATCCAGCTCTTCCATGACCTTGCTATTGATGGCATTCAACTTATCGGGGCGGTTGATGGTGATGATGAAAATGCCGTTTTCGAGCGTAGTGGTGAGCGTGGTATACATACGGATGGTTTTAGTAAAACAGCTGCAAATTTTGTGCTTGTTGAAATCCGGTAAAGATTGAGGCAGGTTTAGAAAGGACGGTTCTGACCGACCCAGTCGCGGATATAGGCTGCGATATCGGTGGTAGGCGCGCCGGGCTCAAACAGCCTGCCTACTCCCAGTTCGTTCAACTCCTTCATATCGTCTGCCGGAATAATGCCGCCGCCCGTGAGCAGCACATCGTCCATCTCCTTTTCTTTCATCAGCTCAATGATACGGGGAAAGACGGTGTTGTGCGCACCGCTCAGGATGCTGATGCCGATCACATCCACGTCTTCCTGCAACGCAGTGTTCACCACGGTTTCCGCAGTTTGGCGCAGTCCGGTGTAGATCACTTCCATGCCGGCATCACGCAGGGCGGTCGCAATGATCTTTGCGCCCCTGTCGTGGCCGTCGAGACCAACCTTTGCGATCAGCACCCTTATCGGACGATGAAATGGAATACTCATACCGGAAAAAATAGGTGCTTCAAATGTACCTGATTTTGCGGCAGGAACTCTTACCTGCGGAATTTTGCCTTCAGCTTCGCCACTTCCCGTTCCGCCAGGGTGTTCAGGGAATCATTGCCCTGCTCGAACAGCATGAACCGCATTCCCGTTTCCCTGAACAGGGGCATGTTGACCGAATCCTTTATGGTGAATTTGCCGAACTGCTGAAACACGATGTCTTTTTTATCGGGTATGTTGTGCCCGACCAGCAGGATGGTGTTGATATCGTATCTGTCGGGCATCCAGAACAGGAAAGAGGCATTGTCGCTGTACACCACCGGCAGCCTGAACTGCGGGCCGTAATAGTTGAGAGAGCCGGCCGTGCCGTACGATCTGCAGAGTATCATGGTCTTTTGCTGTTGTTCGGGCGGAAGACTGTGGTAAACCGTTGCCGCTTGTTCTGTCATTTCTTTCCAGCCCACCATATCGGCGAAATCCTGTGGCAGCGGGTGATCCTGCTGGTCTTCCCAGCGCAGTCCGCCCGATTTGTCGAGACCGGTCGTTCGGTAGTAAGAAGCCAGCCACTCCGGTTTGCCTACCGGCATCACCAGGGGCATGATGAATAAACTCAGGGCAATGGCCGGCGCGGTGATCACGAGGCGGAGCCACAGTTTCCGGGTGGTCAGCAGCTCGAGGTAGCAGCCGCCGAAAGCAAACAGTGCCGGGTAAACGCCGGAAGCATAATAGTCTTTTCCCTGGAACACAATAAGTATGGTGATGATGAACAGGTACGCCCATCCCGCGAAGCGGTAAAGTTTACCTTTTGCAGAGAAGAGGGTAAAAAAGAGCCCGGCAAGCCAGACAGGAAGAAAGGCCAGATGGAACTTCAGCTGGCCTGTGATGAAAGTGAGCGGGCTGTTGTATTTGAGCTGTTCATCGTGCAGTTCCTCCATGTGGTTGATGACCGGAAAGCGGTGGTTGTATTGCCAGAGCAGGTTGGGCAGGAAGAGGAGGGCAGCAAGCAGGGCGGCCAGGTAGAAATGTTTGTTCAGGAAGATGCGTCTTTCGCGGGTGATGAGGAGGCCGCCCACCAGGCCGAGCGTGCAGAAGGCGGAGGAGTACTTGCTCATCATACCGAGTCCGACGGCGATGCCGAATACGTAGAGCCAGTTGTTCCTGCGCGACTGTACATACCGGATAAGGCTGAAGAACTGCAGGGTCCAGAAAAATACTTCGAGAAAGTTGGGCTGGAACAGGTAGAACAAACGCAGGTAGATACCGAGCAGGAAGGGAAGGCAGCCCAGGAAAATGGCAAAGCGCCCGCCTCCAAGCGTCTGAATGATCTTGCCGGTTAACAGCAACGTACATACGCTGAAGAGGTTGGGCCACAGTTTGATCCAGAACATGCCGTCGCCCAGGTGGTTTGTGATCCAGGCAAAAACGGACAGCAGTGGTGGTACTTCGAGGTAGCCCCAGGCAGGGTGCATGCCTTCGGACAAGTACAGGAATTCATCACGGTGGGGCTGGTAGTAGCTGTTCTGCAGGAAGAGCGGAAGCAGGAACTTGATGAAAGCAAGGATGTATAAAAAGCGGGTTGTTCTGTTCATAAAGGATCAGCCGGAAGAGGCTCCGGCTGATCTGTAATATAATAATTTCTTGCGTGTTTATAATTGTTGCAGCGCCTGTTGGATGCGGGTGATCGTTTCTTCTTTGCCGATGAAGGTGGCGATGTCGAAAACGGCCGGCCCGAACTTTCCGCCTACCAGCATCACGCGCAGCGGCAGCAGCACATCGCCCGGCTTGATGCCATTGGCCTGTGCAAGCTCTTTAAATGCAGCTTCGAGCGGGCCTGCGCTCCAGTCGGTTGTTTCGTTGGCCATGCTGATGAATGCCTGGAAGAATCCGGTTTTCTGCGGTGTCCATTTGGGCTGGATGGAAGCAAGATCGATGGTGGCGGGAGGGGTGAACAGGAAGGAAGCCTGTTCACGGAAATCGGTGAGCAGGGTGCATCTTTCCTTTACCAGCCCGAGGGCGGCGATGAATTTTTCATCGTCGGGTACTGCGATGCCTTCGTCTTCAAACATTTTTTTCACGCGTGGAGCCCAGTTGCCGGCGGGCAGCTTTTGGATCCATTCGTGGTTGAACCATTTGGCTTTTTCGTAATCGAATTTTGCACCGCCTTTGTGAACGCGGTCCATGGAAAACTGATGAATGAGTTCTTCCAGGGTGAAGATCTCCTGGCCGGTGCCGTCGTTCCAGCCCAGCATGGCGAGCATGTTGATGAAGGCTTCGGGCAGGAAGCCTCTTTCCTTGAAACCGGTGGTGAGTTCCTGTGTACGCGGATCTTTCCAGTCCATGGCGAATACCGGGAAGCCCAGGCGGTCGCCGTCGCGCTTGCTGAGTTTGCCGTGGCCGTCGGGTTTGAGGATGAGGGGCAGGTGGGCCCATTGCGGCATGTCGTCGGTCCAGCCGAGGTATTTCCATAGCAGCACATGCACGGGGGCGCTGGGCAGCCATTCCTCTCCGCGGAAGGCATGTGTGATCTTCATGAGGTAGTCGTCGACCACTACGGCGAGGTGGTAGGTGGGCATGCCGTCGGCTTTCAGGAGCACCTTGTCGTCTACATCGCTGGTGAGGAAGCTGACCTCGCCGCGGATCATATCGTGCAGGCCCACTTCTTCTCCGGGTGGCACTTTGATGCGCACGACGCAGGGCGTGCCGGCTTCCAGGAGGCGGCTTGTTTCCTCTTCGCCGAGGGCGATGGAGTTGCGCATCTGGTTGCGCAGGGCGTAATTGTATTGGGGGTGCGGGTTTTCTGCCGTTTTATGGCGGGTGCGCATTTCTTCCAATTCCTCGGGCGTGTCGAAGGCGTAGTAGGCGTTGCCATGCCTGATCAGCCGATCGGCATATTCTTTATACAGGGCTTTGCGTTCGCTCTGGCGGTACGGCGCATAAGCACCGCCGTTAGCCGGACTTTCATCGGGCGTGAGTCCGCACCATTGGAGACATTCGGTGATGTATTCTTCGGCGCCGGGCACGTAGCGGTTCTGGTCGGTGTCTTCTATGCGAAGGATGAACTCGCCTCCCTGCTGCCGGGCAAACAGGTAATTGAACAGCACGGTGCGAACACCTCCCACATGCAGTCCGCCGGTAGGGCTTGGTGCGAAGCGCACCCTGACTCTTTTATTCATGCGGCAAAGATATACAGCTGCCGGCTCTTAGCTGTGAGCGTTTTCCCGTTGCCTACCGAATTTCCTTCTATTTTTACCTGCCGAAAGCCGGCAGTTGTTCCCTATGTACTATCCTGTTACCATACCGTGGTTTGTGCGCAAGGTCCTGTACCCGGGCTATGTGTGGAGCATGCCGGCGACGGACCGAACGATCTACCTGACCTTCGATGACGGGCCGCACCCGGAGGTAACGCCTTTTGTGCTGGACGAGCTGCGGAAGTTCGGGGCGAAGGCCAGTTTTTTCTGTATCGGTAAGAATGTGGCGGCGGAGCCGGAGGTGTATGCGAGTATCTTGCGGGAAGGGCATGTGACGGGCAATCATAGTTATCACCACCTCAATGGATGGAAGACCAACGGTGATGCCTACGTGCAGGATGTAGCGCTGGCCGCAGCGCAGATCCGGTCGGAGCTGTACAGGCCGCCGTATGGAAAGATCACGCGATGGCAGGCAGGGAGGATCAGGTCGGACCTGGGTTTGAAGGTGGTGATGTGGTCGGTGCTGAGTGGTGATTTCGATACGCGGCTGTCGCGGGAAGCCTGCCTGCAGCATGTGACCGGTGCGGCGAAGGCAGGCTCCATCGTGGTGTTTCATGACAGCGAAAAAGCGTTTGAGCGGATGCGGTATGCATTACCCAGGGTACTGGAATATTTTGCGGACAGAGGTTTTGCGTTCAGAAGCATCTAAATTGAGGGATCGGCAGGATAAGGGTTTACCGTCAGAAAGACAGCGGAGCGGGATAGGGGTTTTCCGTATTTTCAGATCACCGGAAACAGGGTAAAATTTTGTTGGGAAAAAATTATGGGCCTGGGTAGAAACCCTGGCCCGTTTTTAATCCGTACCCTATGAAAACTGAATTAAAGATAAAACAATTTTTTATTCGTCCAAAAGTATTTATGGTCTTAAATCATTAATTATGAACCTTTTTGATGCAAAACGGGTAGAATTTAACCCTTATCTTCCCTTAAGTGTTTCTACTTATTCTGGTTGGGGAGCAAGGCGGGCAGAGGGGATGTGGTAAAGTTCAATGGGTCTGATCTTGCGCCGGCATTCAAGCGGGTTATATGAGCGCAGGGAAGTGCGGTTATATGAAACAAGTTTTTATATTTTGCAGAAGAGGAAGTAAGGGTTACTATTTTGGAAATCAATTTGTTTAGGGGTTTCTATGTACGTCGCTCAAGAAGCGCGTTGAAGTAGGGAACGGACAAGAACGGGTGATTTCAATACTGATAAAAGAAGTTGAAGTTATGCTGATAGACACGCATTGTCATTTGTATTCGGAGGAGTTTGAGGAAGGGGGGGATGAAGTTGTGGAAAGGGCGCTTTTGGCGGGGGTGAAAAAATTTTATTTGCCTGCGATCGACAGCGGCGTAATTGACCGGATGCTGAAACTGGAGGCTGGTCATCCGGGCAGATGTTACAGCATGATGGGGCTGCATCCCTGTTCGGTGAAAGAAAATTATGAGGAAGAGTTGAAGATTGCGGAAGACTGGCTGCAGAAGCGGCCTTTTGCAGGCATCGGGGAAACAGGGCTCGATTTTTACTGGGACCGCACGTTTGAGAAGGAACAGTATCTTGCTTTCTACCGCCAGATCGAATGGGGGCTGCACTACGATTATCCGGTGATCATCCATTCGCGCAGTTCCACCCCGGAATGCATCGGGGCCATACAGCAGCGCCAGAATGGCCGCCTGCGGGGAATCTTTCACTGTTTCAGCGGAGATGAGCTGCAGGCCCGGCAGATCATCGAAGCGGGCTTCTACCTGGGCATCGGCGGGGTGCTGACGTATAAGAATTCCACCTTGCCGGCTGCGATCCGGGACATCCCGCTGGAGCACCTGGTGCTGGAAACGGATGCGCCGTATTTAAGTCCGGTGCCGTTTCGCGGCAAGCGGAATGAGAGCAGTTACCTGGGGTGGGTGGCGGACAAGCTGTCTTTTGTAAAAGGCGTCCCGCGGGAGAAGGTGGAGCGGGTGACCACCGAGAATGCCGAAAAAATATTCGGCCGCTAATCATCAGAACTGTATTTTTGCAGCCGTTTAAACGGAGAGTTGTCCGAGTGGTTGAAGGAGCACGCCTGGAAAGTGTGTATACTCGAAAGGGTATCGAGAGTTCGAATCTCTCACTCTCCGCTGAGAAGAGGATCAAAACTAGTTAAAAGCCTATAAATCATTGATTTTTAGGCTTTCTTTTTTTCGGGAACTCACAGAAAGACTCAAAAAAGCTCAAAACAAACGTGAGTAAATCGTGAGTCTTTCTGATTTTATCAAAAGGACTCACGGCAAACCTCATAAGTGATTGTTCTTGAGATGATTGAAATATGGTCATGTGGACTTTGGATGGCTAAGCAATTTATTTTTATCACCGCTAAAGCTTACATCCATGCTCGAAAAAAGCTTCACTATTCTCTTTTATCCCAAAAAGCCGAAAAAGGATCAAAAAGGTCCCATCCCGATTTATCTGCGCATTACCGTAGACGGAGTTCCAAAAGAACTTTCCATGAAACGAACCTTCGATCCGCAGCGCTGGAACAAAGATGCGGGCCGGGCCATCGGCTCCAAAGAAGATGCCCGCTCGTTGAATGTGTTTCTCGATATGGTTCAGGCAAAAGTGTATGATGCCCGGCGCAAGCTGATCGAATCCGGTACCCAGGTCACCAGCTCCGGCTTAATGGAGATTGTTTCCGGCCAGGACCAACGGGGAAAGATGCTGCTGATGCTCTTCCAGGAGCACAATGACCGCATGAAATCCCTGATCGGAAAAGGCTATGCAAAAGGCACCTACAAGCGCTTTGAGACAGCCTACAAGCATACCCAATCTTTTATCCGGTGGAAATACAAGCAGGATGACATAAATATCTATGCACTGAACAGTGATTTTGTAAACGAGCTTTCCTACTGGTTCAAAACAGTTCGCCAGTGTGGCCATAATACCACCATGAAATACATTACCAACATCAAAAAGGTGGTGCTGATGTGCGTTGACAAGGGGCTGTTGACTAAAGATCCGTTTGCTTCTTTCAATCTTAGCCTTGAGGAGAACGAGCCGGTCTTTCTAACCAAAGAAGAACTGCAGCGGATCATCCGCAAAGATGTCGGCAGTTCCAGGCTGGAGAGTGTACGGGACATCTTTGTGTTTTGCTGCTTTACCGGGTTGGCCTTCATCGATGTGAAGCAACTCAAGCGTTCGGAAGTCTGTATTGGCATCGATGGACAGTACTGGATACAAAAGAGCCGGCAAAAGTCAAACGTTCCTTCGAAAATTCCCCTGTTGCCGATTACCCTGGAGATCCTGGACAAGTATAAAGACCATGCGGCTTGCATGGTCAAAGACTTGCTGCTCCCGGTGCTGAGTAACCAGAAGTACAATTCCTACCTGAAAGAGGCCTGGAAATTACGCCTAAGTAGACCACCACATTCCGTTTTAAAAAGAGCATAGTATTCCGCTTTAAACGGAGCAGCCCTTTCCGCTCCAAGTTGACCACCCCGTAAACGGCAGAAGCAGGTTGTTTTAACAGGCCTCCTCAATGATGATAGATTTATACAAATCTCATCACATGGCCAATAAAACAATACTCATGATCCGCATAAGACAAATCCTACGTTTCCATACACAGGGAAAAAGTAAAAAGGAGATCAGCAAACTCACCAGTTCATCTCGTAACACCATAAAGAAGTATATCCACAAGTTCATTCATGAGCATCTCACCTACGAGCAGATCGCCGCAATGACGGATCATCACCTCGAACTGCTCTTCGGCCAGATAGAACCTTCCCCAAAGGACCAGCGCTTAGAGCAACTTGAGCTCCTGTTCCCTCAAATGGATAAGAAGCTTAAGCAACGGGGCATGACCCTGCAGCTGTTGTTCGGGCAATACAGAAAAGATCACCCGGACGGTTACAGCAGTACCCAGTTTTACAAGTATTACCGCCAATATGCCCATCGCATCCACCCCTCTATGCACATCGAACATAAAGCAGGTGATAAGCTCTACATCGATTTTGCCGGTGACAAACTCTCCATCACCGATCCGCACACCGGAGAGATCAGGGAGGTGGAGGTGTTTGTGGCCATCCTGGGCTGTAGCCAGTTCACCTGCGTGGAAGCTGTTTACTCGCAGAAAAAGTCTGACTTCATCAAAGCCTGCGTGAACGCGCTAACCTTCTTCGGCGGGGTGCCTGCAGCCATCGTACCAGACAATCTCAAGCCTGCCGTCACAAAGAGCAGCCGCTATGAGCCGGCCATCAACGACACTTTCGCCGACTTTGCAGAGCATTACAATACCGCCATCCTTCCTGCCCGGGTATACCGTCCAAAGGACAAAGCCCTGGTGGAAGGCATGGTAAAGATTGTATACCGTACTATCTATACAGCTGTGTATCCGCAGGTTTACACTTCCTTGCAGAGTCTGAACGATGCCATCCGGGTCGCGCTGGACAGGCTCAACAACGCGCCATTCAAGGCCCGGGACTACAGCCGGCGTCAGCAGTTCGAACAGCTGGAACGCAGTGTGCTGCAGCCCCTGCCTGCCCTTCCGTACGAGTTCAAAGAGCAGGTCATGGCAACCGTCATGAAGAACGGCTATGTATGCCTGCCGGCAGATAAACATTATTACAGCGTCCCCTACCGCTTCATATCCCTGAAGGTCAGGATCCTGTACAACTCCACCACAGTGGAGATATGCTACCGTTACGAGAGGATAGCCGTTCACCGGCGCTGCCAGGAAAAGTACCAGTACACAAAGGTACAGGAGCATCTGGCCCCTGCCCACCGCTACCTGGAAGATTGGCACCCGGAAAAACTCATCGAAAAGGCGCGTGCGGTACATGAACAGGTGGCCTCCTACATAACCCGGGTCATAGAACACAAGCAGCATCCCGAACAGGCATACAAGTCCTGTTCGGGCATCCTGAGCCTGACAGGCAAGGTGGGTGGCGAAAGGCTGGCCGGTGCCTGCAGAAGGGCAGCCGGCTATGGCATTTACAACTACTCCATCATCAAGCAGATCCTGGATGCATTGAGTGAGGAAGAGCAGCAGGAGCTGCTCTCCATGCCTGAACACCGCAACATCCGGGGAAGCGGGTATTATGAATAAACCAAACAACTATTGATATGAACACAGACACATTGGACAAGATGCGGCGCCTGCTCCTGCTGGGCATGCACCGGACGTTCAAAACCAGCCTGGAAACTCAAGGCGCTACAACGCTTACAGCGGATGAGATGACCGCCACAACCGGGCCATAGAGCGTAGCATGAGCAATGCCCGCTTCCGCTATAAGGCCACCGTCGAGGCGCTGGAGTACTCCGTGGAAGAGGGCTGGACAAGAACCAGCTGCACAGACTGGCGGAGGGCGAGTTTATAAAAGGGCACGAAAACGTGCTTATTACTGGTCCGACCGGTACGGGTAAAAGCTTTGTGGCATCGGCCATCGGCCACCAGGCCTGCACCATGGGATACAAGGTGCTGTATGCCAATGCCACGCGGCTGTTTGCCCAGCTAAAGATGGCCAGGGCGGACGGTTCGGCCATCAGGGAGCTGATGAAGATAGAAAGGCAGGACCTGTTCATCCTGGACGACTTCGGTATGCAGCCCTTTGACAGCCAGAGCCGGGCATCACTCATGGAGATCATAGAGGACCGTCATGGTAAACGCTCGACCATCATCACCTCTCAGCTGCCGGTCAAGCAGTGGCATGAAGTTATAGGAGAGAAAACGGTGGCTGATGCGATCATGGACCGGATCGTTCATCAGTCACAAAGAATAGAACTCAAAGGAGAATCGCTCAGAAGAAAATGGACCAGAAAACCAACAGAAGCGACAGATTAAACCACTAACTTTATCTCACCGTCAACACCCTGTTTTTGCCGCTTACAAAACAGTCAACAAAGGGTACTCAACTTCAAACGGAATACACTGATCCATTAGAGCGTATTTTCCAGTTTATTCACTGAAAGTACTCTATATCTGTATGTGTTACAATCACTGTTTTTAAGAGGCGGTTTTGTCGTAAATTGCCATTATCTTACTATCTCGCTAAAGAGTTAGTATACTTACTATGTTTTTTGACGGATACGAACAATATACGAACAAAAGTATCAATCCTGCTTTGCTTTGGGAGTATAACCTTGCGGATTTTGACTTCAATGCCATGCGAACTGTAGTTGTACAAAGGGTTCTGGAAAGAGGCTGGCCAGAGGATTGGTACGCTATCTTACACATGTACGGTTTAAAAGAGGTGAGGCAGGCAATCAAAGATATTCCTTACCTTAATGAAAAGGATATGCATTTTGCAAGCCTGGTTTTTAATATCCCTTTCAATGAAATGAAATGCTTCAAAAACAAACAGTCGATGCCGGCACGTTGGAACTCCTGACGATGCTTATGGGTGATGAGCAACTGAATGATTTTATTTTAGTGGGTGGTACTGCACTCGCTCTACAGATTGGGCATCGCAAGAGTATAGACCTGGATTTTTTCAACGGAAACGCGTTCAATGAGAATGAACTTTCCGAATACCTGGAAACATCAAAACAATTCAAGTTAGACTTTATTTCAAAAAACACTATCAAGGGAGAAATTAATGGTGTAAAGGTAGATCTACTAAAACATGGCTATCCGTTAGTGAACCCACAAGTTGTACTTGAAGGCATACGAATGGCCGGCATAGAAGATATTGCTGCAATGAAACTGAATGCCATTATAGGTAACGGTACCCGGCTTAAAGATTTTGTAGATATTGCTTACAGCTTTCGACAAGAAGTATCAGGTCCGTAATCCCGTTATGGCTGTTAAAGCGCTGTCTTATTTCAAAGACATCAATTACAAAGAGCCTATTCAGTTGTTACATGGAAAAGTTACTTGGCCTGTTATAGAGGAGCGGCTTACGGAAATGATTAAATTCCCTTTGAAAATATTTCCTTCTCTTTTAACGGACGTTATGAAAGTAAAAGGGCCAAGGCGTAGGTTATGAAGCATTTATGACGCTGCTCTCATCACTTGAAATTTACTTGTTACATTTGGTATTCAATATTCAGTAAAAAAAGGTTACAAATTCGGATACACTGATTCTTTAAAGTCGTAAATAATTGATAAGTAATAACTTGTGAGCCATGTTCGAATCTCTCACTCTCCGCTAAAAAGTACTGAAATCCGCCCCTAGTCTAGGTTTCAGATAATAAAATGCTCTGTGAAAGGCGCTCCGCAGAGCAAAAGGGTACTGCTGAAATGGTATAAAATATTGATTATTACCATGCAGACCCTTCATTACAGCATCTATCCACTCGACCGAGGCATTAACAAACTTTGGTTTGTTGAGTACTCAAATCCCTCCACTGGCAAGCGTAAAAAGAAGTACGGTAATCTAAAGCGTTGCAAGACACTCAAAGAGAAAATAGTTGAAGCTCATCGGATTCTGCAGAATATTTACAAGGAGCTGCAGATAGAATGTACTAGCCCCCTAAATAGCTGGACTAAAATGTTAAAACAGATTAGTCATTTTAGAACCAGTAAATTTATCAGGTTATGAGTATTGTCAAACGAAAATGGAGTGAAGCCCAGAAACTTCAAATCATCCAGGAAGCCGAACAAAACGGGGTAACAGAGACCATGAGAAAGCACAATCTGTCGCATTCTCTGTACCGAAAGTGGAGAAAGGCCTACAACGGCGAGGGCATGCAGGGACTGCAGCCAAAATACAAGACCGTCGATCCGGCCTTCAAACAGATGGAAGTTGAAAACCAGCGCCTCAAGAAGATCATTGCCAAAATGGCCCTGGAGATCGAATTCAAGGACGAGCTTTTAAAAAAAGCCTTTGAATCACCCGGATACCAGAAGTTCCATCCAGCTCTTTGAAAACAGAACACCTGCCCGCACCCTGCTGAAGTGGAGCGGCATGGCAGCCAGCAGCTATTACTACCGGCCCAAAACCGGTAAACAGGGCCGCAAACCATCCACACACACCCTGATGCAGGACGGCAGCCTGGTGAGCAATGATACGGTGGTGCTGGCCATACGCTTTATCCTGGCAGAGGAGTTCGTGTGCTACGGCTACAGCAAGACCACCGGTGAGCTTAGGGAGAACGGCTGTGTGATCAACTACAAGAAGTGCTACCGGCTTATGAAGCAACACCGGCTGCTGTGTGGTCATGTCATCCGGCCGGCAGCAGGTAGTGGCAAGCGAAAGTTCGTCAAATGGCGGGTACAGCAGGCATCCAGGCCGATGGAGCAGTTGTGTATGGACATCAAGTACGTTCACATCCACGCAGAGAATCGAAATGCTTTGCTGCTCACGGTGTTGGATGTATACACCAGAAGCATCGTAGGTCAGGTGTTGTGGTGGCAGATGAGAAAGGAGCATGTCATCTGGCTGCTGCATAGGATATTACAACAACATCAGGGTGTTACTACCGGCATCACTTTGAGAAATGACAACGGCAGCCAGTTCATTGCTCACGCTGTACGGGAGTATTTGCATGACAGCGCAGTGAGCCAGGAGTTCATTCATGTGGCCACACTGGAGGAGAACTGCTTCATAGAGGCATATCATAGCATCATACAGCGGGAGTTGCTGGAACCCCGGCAGTTCGAATCGATTGAGCAGGCGCAAGATGTCTTTGAAAGATGGCAGCGGTTTTACAATGAGCGAAGGCGTCATGACAGCCTGGATGGAAGCCGTCCGGCCAGGGTATGGCAGATGTATGAACAACAGCCGCCGGGACAAGAACAGCCGGTGAAGAAAGAGCTGAAGCTTTATCCACAAAACGGCTCCCGCAAATCCCTTCAAATTGGAGGGAGCCGTTTTGTGGATAAGATAGTCAGGGAACAAACGTCCAGTATCTTCGAAGACCAAAGTGCCAAAAGCGCTCAAACCGTCCCAGAAAATCCGTCCAGTTAAACAGGGGTTGGTACAAACTACCGGGGATGTTTTAAGAGCAAAACATCCGCTTATTATCCTACAAAAACAACTGATAAATTATCTCATTAACCAGGGGTCAATTTGCGCCGGCCGAGGGGGGTCAGTTTAAAATGGTCGACGGGGGTCAGTTTGCCGTGGCCGATGGGGGTCAATTTGCGTGGTTGTTCCATGTTCCACTGCCATGTTGGATGAGCCCCCCGGGGTTGCTTATCAGTGATACTGACCTGATCAAGGTGCAGGGCACCACCATCAAAGACTTTCCGGAGGAGGATGAATACTATTTAGGTGAACATTCGTTCTACCGGAATTGATGCCCGTATTTTAAAAACACCTAATCGGATGGTTTTGCATGTGGTGTCTATATCTCTATTGTTTTCTCCGTTTTGTATGTGCCTCATAGATAATTCACATTAGCTTTATGTATAAATTTTACACCCTGAGAAAACGGCAGTGACACCAATGCCCTACCGGCCTCCGCGGCGTAATCATTGAATTTCCGATCTCAACACGTTTACTATGAATTTGAATGCATTTTCTCTTTCCGCACTCATAGGTATTTTTGCTGTTGCGGCCACAGCAATATGGATCGCCGGTATTTATCTGTCCAATGCCACAGATATACTTTCCAAACGACTTGGATTAGGTGAGGCATTGGGAGGAATGATTATTCTTGCAATAGTAACCAACCTGCCTGAAATTGCCATTGTCATCAGTGCATCTCTTCAACATAATGTAGAAATTGCCGTAGGTAATATTCTGGGAGGCATAGCTTTTCAAACCGTGGTGCTGGTCATACTGGACCTGTTCGGTTTAGGCAGGGAAAATAGCCTTACATATAAGTCTTCATCACTTACGCTTGTGTTGGAGGGCTCGCTGGTTTTAGCCGTTCTGTCTTTAGTGGTGGTCGGGCATCAGTTCCCTTCCACCGTCATTCTTTTTAGAATGACACCGGTAGGTGTGCTCATACTTATTTTCTGGATTGTTGGAGTGAAATTGATTAGTAAAGCCGGCAAAGACCTGCCCTGGGTGGCTGATTTTAAGGTGCCTGGTGGACAGGAAGAGGAGCAAGGGCATTCCAAAGCGAAGCATGACGAGCAGGCAAAGAAGAACAATAGTAGTACAGTAAAAATTGTAGTCGTTCTATTGGTTTGCTCACTGGTTACTTTGGTGGCCGGTGTTGCCCTCGAAAGAAGTGGTGACGGTATTGCCAAACATATAGGAATGCAAGGAGTAATTTTTGGCGCAACATTTCTCGCCATTGCGACATCACTACCTGAAATCTCTACCGGCCTGGCTTCTATAAAAATGAAAGACTATCAATTGGCTGTTAGCGATATTTTTGGCGGCAACGCTTTTCTGCCTGTCTTATTTCTTCTTGCTACCCTTATTTCAGGGCAGGCAGTACTTCCAAAAGCACAGAAAACCGATATTTATTTAACAGGTATTGCAATGATATTAACTATTGTATATTCCTGGGGCCTACTGTTCCGACCCCGCAAACAGATTCTCTTTATGGGATTGGACTCTTTTATAGTTCTTGTTGTATACGCACTGGGAATTGTTGGCCTGTTTGCTATTTCAAAGTAATACCCTCGTTTCATATTGCAATTAAACCGATCATGATTTTCTGCAAGGTAATTTGTAATATGGAGTTCTTCTTTCCCTATAATTCCTTTACTTCACGAGTTTACTTATATGACGTTTATTTGCACATTTTCTTCTAAGATTGAATATTACGGTCAGTATTGGGAACGAAATAGGCGTAATGCTACTAAAAATCTGGCCGTTAATAATAAAAACTAAGAGAGCCTGCACTTATCCGGTACAGGCCTATTCAGTAAGATCCTGAGCGGCTACATACTGTGGGCTGAATCTCAAGGATAGAGAACAAGGCCACAGGCAAGACTTATGAAGAGTAGGGTCACCTGTCAAAAGCCATGAAATACCCAGTAAGCGAGGTATTACAAGAACGTGATCTGACCAGTGGTTGATTATCTTTTTGATATAAATACTTTTAACTCACTGAGTAAACAAAATCAGTTTTCTTATGCTGAGACCATATGACTTCAAAAAGAACAACTGTAGTTGAGTTGCAGTAAACGGTAATTGCAGAAAATGGGTGATATTTTTTCACAATCTGCCAAAAGAAAGATTTTTATTGTTTACAGCAAACTTTTCATTGTTTACATCATTTTGCAAACCTGCTTTTCGCATAGTAATAGATTTGTTTTCGGTAAAAATGCACCCGTTCACTTCCAATAATACATAACTTCATGGCAAATCAAGCTTTTTTTCATTCTTTGAGTCCGAACTACGAATACCGAATCATTCACGAACTTCAAAAAAATGGATCCGGCAGAATTGTTACACGCAATGCAGAAATATTACCTCGTGTTGATTTATCTCTTTTAAAATCAGTCAGGAATTTGATTATTATATCCGGAATTGCATATTGTGTTATTTCATCGGTTTTTCTGTTTAGAAATCAGCTGCAAAATCCGCAGAAGCAGAATGCCGTTTTTACCGGGATACCCATTGACAGTACAAAAGATACCGGGATAACCGAAGTGATCCGTTTGGCTAAAGCATTCGAAAACACCTTAAAAGAAAACCAGTTATCACTGTTACAGTTGGAGTACTCCAAAAAAGATGCAGTCAGGTGGTCAAACTTTCCCCAGGCTTTTTCAAGGCCAAACAGGGTAGGTCTTAGTTTAGGCTCACTTGATCCGGCACAACTTTCAGCAGCGAAAGCGCTGATGGCTTCAGTACTTGCTCAAGGGTCGGTTAACGAAGGAGACGATGAGCTGCAAGGTATTCTTGCAGCGGATGATTATATCGCTAAAACAACCGGGCAGGCAAATGCGTTCGGAGCGGGGAATTATTACATCGCCTTTTTAGGTAAACCCGGCACCACAGCGCTCTGGGAGTTACAGTTTGGCGGGCATCATTTTGCCTTTGCCAATACATACAACGAAGGAAAAATTACCGGAGTGACCCCTTCTTTCAGGGGCGTTGAACCTATGGCTCCAGTCACTGCTGCGGGCCGGAATTATCAGCCAATGGAACAGGAAAGAGAAGCATTTTCAAAAATAATTGAAGCGCTCAGCAAAGCTGCAAAGGATTCCGCCAAGCTCTCCGGTACTTTCTCTGATGTTCTGCTGGGTCCCGGGAATGATGGAAAATTTCCTGGCATAAAACAAGGTGTCAGGATAGGCGGTTTGAACAGCGCACAGCAAAAACAGATTGTGAAATCGATCGGATTTTATGTGAACGACCTGGATGCGGCAACGGCCAAAGCCGTAATGGCAAAATACACTGCAGAACTGGCAGGTACATATTTTTCTTACTCAGGCAGCGGAACGATGAATCAGGCCAATGATTATGTACGGTTAGATGGCCCAAACATTTGGATTGAATATTCTGTACAGCCAAGCCGCGACTTCCCCAATACCACTCATCCTCATTCTGTCTGGCGTGATCGGACAAGTGATTATGGGGGCAATTAATCGTAAAAATCAATATCGTTGCATAGCAGTCTGGAGCCATTGCAGGTAAGTAAACAGCAGTGTGAAGATCTGGTTTGTAAAAACATCATTTTATCAGCTATGAAGAAATTTATGCTTTGGTTATGTATAGTATGCATGGGGTGCAGCGCACTTGCACACCCGATGCCCAGTTCTATTGTTCATTTATCTATGCTGGAAAATTTTATACGCGGAGAAGCGAAAATACCCCTCATAGAACTTGGTAATGCAGTCGGTGATCAGCGGATAACAAATATGAAGGATCCTTTTTTCATAACCTATTTTACCGCCCACATTAATGCCGCCTCTGCCGGTAGCAACTGGACTACCCGGATTGCAAGCATAACAGTTGTTACTAACACTGATCCAATTATAGGTGTTTTTAAGGAAGTGGTGGTGAACTTTACTTTGACCCCGCATGACCTACGCTATTTGCGGACATTTACCTTGAATTATGACGCCGTAATGCACCAAGTGGTCACCCACAGCGCATTGGTTTACATACAACAGGATTGGAACAATGGCATACATAGCGAAGATGACGGAGAGCAGATAGGCGTCATCAGAATGGATATACCAACGGGAAAGATTTATCCCCTTCAGGTAGACTTGCAGGACGGAAGCTGGTGGAAAGGTTTTAAAAGCATGCTTAACCTGGGCATGCAGCACATCAGTGAAGGAACCGATCATTTGTTATTTTTAATCGTATTGCTATTACCTGCCATGCTTGTCACAAATGGAAAGCAGTGGAAAGGATTTGGCGGCGTCAGGTATAGTGCTATCCGTTTGCTGAAAATTGTAACGGCATTTACCATCGGTCATTCCCTCACGCTGATCTTAGGTGCACTGGGCTGGGTGCGATTACCAGGCCAGCTTGTGGAAGTACTGATTGCCTTTTCCATCCTGGTTTCTGCCATCCATGCCATACGCCCAATTTTTCCCGGAAAAGAAATTTTTATTGCCGCTGGTTTTGGTTTGATCCATGGTCTTGCATTCGCTGCCGTTCTTTCCAACCTGCAATTAAGTGCCGGCAAAATGGCACTCAGTATCCTGGGCTTCAATCTGGGTATTGAGGTCATGCAATTATGCGTGATTGCTATGATTGTGCCCTGGCTTATTTTATTGAGCAGAACACCGGTATACAAGTGGGTCAGAATATCCGGTGCGCTGTTAGCGGCTATAGCTGCAATAGCATGGATCTTACAGCGTACTACCGGCAAAGCAAATCAGGTAACCGGCTTTGTTGAAGCGGCAGCAAAGTATGGAGGATGGAACATTGCAGCACTGGTAGTTGGTTCACTTGTACTTTATGCCGGGGCAGTTATAGTGAATAAAAAAAGATCAATAGGCGTGGTAGAAAATATCTGAGACACAAGGTCCGTATTGCAGTGTTACTATGTGAGCGCTGCAAATAATCATGGATGATCAATGTGCAGAAATTGTTCAGAGAAGCAGTTGAAAAACTACTCAGAAGAAAGGAATTACACATACAATCCCTTTTTTTTAAACTCATGAAAGAAAAGCTTTACCTAAACAAATGTTGTTATCCATGCGATTTCCTATTGACATCACCGGCAAAAGCACCGCAAAAAACGCTCTTCCTTTGTTGATATTCAAGCTGATCAAAGAAGACCAGGTTTTGCCGGCTGACCGTACCTGCCTTCATTGTGGAAAGAAGGTAGAAGAACGGTTCTGTTCCTATTGTGGGCAGAAGATCAGTACTACGCGGTTCAGACTGCATCAGCTCTTATCCACTGACCTGATTCACGGGTTGTATAACCTGAATCCCGGGATTATGAATACGCTCTATTCCCTGGCATCCAGGCCCGGCCATGCAATAAGGGAATACGTACAGGGGAAAAGGGCTGACTTTTTGAACTACCTGTCTTTTTTTATACTTGCGATCACCTTCGCACATTTTGTACATGATTATTCGCATTTGCAGATCGACAGGTTGTTTGTAACCAGGGTTAACCGGTCGCTTTTAGCTTTTCATGATTCTTTTCTCCATAACAACGGAAAGATATTTGCCTTTATGATGACGCCCCTGGTTTCCCTGTGCAGTTATCTTGTATTTAAGCAGGCCGGCCAGAATTATGCGGAGCATTGTGTCATGAATTTTTTTAAAGCAAGCGCCTCCCTGATCCTGGTGTCACTGTTTTACACGCTGGCGATTGTATTTTCCAATCACATCTTTTTAAAGATTGCCTACGTTTGCTTTTTCTTATTCCAGATGGGCTATGAACTTATCTTTTATGTTCAGTATTTTACCCCGTTTGCCTATTCCCGGAAAAGCCTTTTATTACGCTCCCTTTTTGTGACGCTGTTTTCAACCGCCCTGCTGATCGATAAGTGGGTGATTGTTTTTTAGTGGGTAATCGTAAACACAAATTAGATAAGATGCCTGCCCCTGATGATTTGATTATACAGTTCAATTAACCAAATCTTTCATGGCTTTCAAGATAAAATCACTCTCCCGAAAATAAAACAACATGCTACAAATAATCAAAAAAACATCCTGTGCCATCGTGTTATTCACTGTAATGAGCAGCGCTACCCTGTTACCTGATGATCCCGGTAAAACCTATGTCTCTGACTATGAAAATGTATTGGGCACCTCATTGGAAATCAAGATCGCAGCAAAATCAGCGGAGCAGGCAGCGAAGGCTGAAGATGCTGCCCTTACTGAAATAGACAGGCTAAACGGTATTCTGAGCGGTTATGACACCTCCAGCGAATTTTGCCGCTGGATGAAAGCGGACAAGAAACCAATGGCCGTTTCTCCCGAATTATACGAAGTTTTATCCCTGTTTGAACAATGGCGGTTAAAAAGCCACGGCGCACTCAACGCGGCTGCTGAAACTGTTGGTAAGGCATGGAAAGACGCAGCTAAACAAAACCGGCTTCCTTCCCCGGCTGAAATTACCGGAGCATTGAATGTTCTACGGCAGCCGCATTATATACTTGATGAACGAAGTCATACTGCGCTGCGTTTGAGTGACGCCCCTTTGATCCTGAATTCCTTCACCAAGAGCTATATCATGAAAAGGGCATCGGATGCCGCATCGGCCAGTCCCGGAGTAAGCGGGCTGGTGATAAATATCGGTGGGGATATCCTGGTGCATGGTGAATATGCAGAACAGGTACAGGTGACCAATCCAAAGGCGGATGCGGAGAACGATCCGCCAGTAGCCAGGGTTAGTATCCGCAACAAAACGATTGCAACCAGTGGCAATTACCGCCGGGGTGAGCTGATCGGCGGAAAATGGTATTCGCACATTGTTGACCCGAGGACAGGACAACCTGCCGGCGGGGTCATCAGCGCAACGATTATAGCGGACAGCGCTACCGATGCAGGTGCGCTGGCTACTGCTTTAAATATACTAAGTCCGGAAGAAGGCAGCCAGTTGGTGGCCGCTGTTCCCGGAGCTGAATACATGCTGATCACCGCTGACGGCAGACAGCTATCGAGCAAAGGATGGAAGAAGCTGGAAATATCGCAGATCGTTCAGGCCACTGAAACTGCTCATCTATCAGACAAAGACAAACTCTGGGATGCAGATTATGAGGTGGCAATCAACCTGGAGCTGGCAACGATTGAAGGAATGCGGGTTCACCGGCCTTATGTAGCCGTATGGATAGTTGATGCGGACAAAAAGCCGGTAAGGCAAATTGCCCTGTGGTATAACAAGCCAAGGTGGCTCAATGAAATGCGCTCCTGGTATGCCACTTACAATGAAACGTTTTCTGCCGGCAACTCAAATATCAGTTCCACCACCAGCGCCACAAGATCGCCGGGGAAGTACACCTTGAAATGGGATGGCAGGGACGACCAGGGCGCTTTTGTAAAGCAGGGAAATTATACAATTTATATTGAAGCCGCTCGTGAGCATGGTACATACCAGTTGATGAACCAGGAAATCACGGTAAAAAAGCCCTGGCACATCGATTTAACAGGTAACACGGAGGTCGCTTCGGCATCGTTGGACTACAGAAAAAAAGCAAATGGAAACTAATCAATACCGGCCACCGCTGAAGGCGGTTCAAAATGAAATGAAAAGGCCAAAAGCTGTTTGGAAGAAACGTACTGCAGCAATTTCCCGATGGCTGCATACGTATCTTTCAATGGCCAGCTTTATCATTGTATTATTTTTTTCTGCAACCGGAATTACGCTGAATCATGCAGAATGGTTTGAAGGTAAGCAGGTGGAAAAAAAGATGAATGGGAAAATACCCGTGGACTGGATAAAGACCAAAGATACGGCACAAATAAAAAAACTGGAGATTACTGAACTTCTTCGCAAAAACTATGGCGTTACGGGTTACGTCAGCGACTTTCTGATTGATGAGCAGCAATGCTCCGTATCATTTAAAGGGCCCGGGTACAGCGCTGATGCTTTCATCAACCGTAATGACGGAGCATTCCAGCTCACCGAACTCAGGCTGGGATTGGTAGCTGTACTCAACGATCTTCATAAAGGCCGGGATAGCGGCAAGGGTTGGAGCTGGTTAATTGATGCATCGGCAGCATTCTTAGCGCTCGTTTCTGTAAGCGGGCTGGTAATGCTTTTTTTTCTTACAAAGAAACGGACCGGTGGAATCCTACTGGCCGTGGCTGGTGCTATGATCTGTTACCTGATTTATTACTTTTGGGTGCCATAAAATATACTCCATTACTTCATCAATCGACAGATGAAATCTCATCTATCCGGAAGTTTTAACATGCACAGCATATATCCACTTATAAAAATGCCTTTGTTTACTCTCGCATCCAAATGTTAATATTGTACGGTATGCGTAACAAGATCTTCCAGATCGGTTTACATGTAATTGTATGGATTACTGCTTTCCTGCTGCCATATTTTGTCGCATATGGTGAAATCAATATGAATACGGTTTTCGGCAAACAGAGCGCGATTCACCTTATTTCAACTGCTTTGCTTATAACCTACGCTTACTTTAATCATTATATTTTTGTTCCGCGAATATACCTGCACAGTAAGTATCTGGCTTATGCGACTTTGGTAATTCTCGGTATTTTGGTTGTGATCTGGTTTCCAAAGGCCTTAGTGATTTCCGGGCACCACGGTCCGCCACATCAGTCCCCACCAAACAGTGGCACCAAAGGTGGACCGCAACCGGTAGATGTATTCAGATTGAGCTACAACATCATATTATTTGTGATATGCACCTTTGCTTCCATCAGCATCCGTCAGCAGGCGCGACTCCTGGAAATGCAGAAAGAAAAACTGGCTGCTGAATTATCTATTTTAAAGGCAGAAATCAATCCGCATTTTCTGTTCAATACGCTTAACAGTATATACGCGCTGAGTATCCGCAAGTCCGATGATGCGCCAAAGGCGATCATCCACCTTTCGGAACTGATGCGTTATATTTTAAGAGATTCCGCTGCGGACACAGTTCCGCTTGAGAAAGAACTGAGCTACATCAGCCACTATGTTGCGTTGCAAAAGCAGCGGCTGCGAAACACTGTACAGATAAGCTATACGGTGCCAACAGAAATTGTAACAGGCCAGATTGCACCGCTCATACTCATGTCATTTGTGGAGAATGCATTCAAACACGGGGTCAATCCCAGCCAGGATTCATCTATCAATATTTCTATTTCTTTCAAAGGGAAACAACTACACCTGTGGGTTGTGAATAACAAGGTTACTTCTATCAAACAGGAAGAGACCATTAGCATTGGTTTAAAAAATATAACCTCCCGGCTGCAACACCTCTACCCCAGACAGTACAAGCTTACTATAGACGATGGCGAAAAATATTTTTCTGTTAACCTGCTAATTGACTTGAATGATTAAAGCCATTGCATTAGACGACGAACCACCGGCATTAGACATTATTGAAAGTTTTTGCTGCCTGACTGATTACATTGACCTGGTAAAAACGTTTACAAGTGACAAAGAAGCGACGAAATATCTTTCTTCTTTCCCGGTGGATTTATTATTCCTGGACATTAACATGCCTTCTGTTTCGGGCCTTGATTTCAAAAAGCGGCTTGACTTCAATACAATGGTAATCTTTACCACAGCTTACAGCGAATTTGCGGTGGAAGGTTTTAACCTGAATGCAGTCGACTACTTGCTTAAGCCGTATACCGCTGAGCGATTTCAACAGGCAACAGAAAAAGCAAAGGCGTATTATCAGGTTCTTCATCAAAATACACAGGCAAAGTCAGCATATATTGTTATCCGGATGGACTTTGCATTAGTAAAAGTGAAACTTTCTGATATACTCTATATTGAAGGGCTAAGTAATTACCTGAAATTTCACTTACTTCAGCAGAAGCCGCTGGTTTCCCGGATGACGATGAAAGCGGTGCTAGAAAAACTGCCGCCGGGCGATTTCATACGTGTGCACCGCTCATACATTGTTCCAATGACAAGAATTGGAGCGGTACGAAGCAAAGTTATTTTTATAGGTAATGAAGAAATTCCAATTGGTGTGAGTTATGAACACAAATTTTATGAAGTATTTAAAAATGTAAAGCAGGAAAAGGAGTAGTAAGCAGTGCAGTAAACATAATAAGAGACTGTAAAAAGAACTGTGTCAGGAGTTAATTCATAACTTCAAACACAGATAATGGAAAACAAACAAACACCGGTTGATCTGGAATCAATCAAAAAGCAAGCGCTGGAACAGTTCCGCTCCGGCAAATCTCTCACTGGTAAAGGTGGCGCTTTTGCCCCTTTATTCAAACAATTTCTTGAAGCAGCCCTGGAAGCTGAACTCGATAATCACCTCTCTGACCAGGATGAGCAGCAACCATCCTCCAATCGAAAAAACGGCAAGGTTTCCAAAACAGTTAAGACCTCCGATGGTCAGGTGGAACTCGTCACCAGCCGCGACCGTAACGGTAGCTTTGAGCCGGAGATAATCAAAAAGCGGGAGACCATTCTGGCCGACAGCCTGCAAGATCGTATCATCGGCATGTATGGCATCGGCATGAGCCTACGTGATATTTCCGAGCACATCAAAGAGATGTACGACATGGATATCTCCCATGACACGCTCAGCACCATCACCGATCGCATTATGCCACTGGTCAAAGAATGGCAGAGCAGGCCGCTGGACGAACTCTACTGTATCGTTTGGATGGATGCCATCCATTACAAAGTAAAGGAGCAGGGTAAAGTCAAAACACGCGCTGTATACAATATCCTGGGTGTCAACATTGAAGGCAGAAAGGACCTGATTGGTGTGTATGTTTCGGAGAACGAAGGGGCCAACTTCTGGCTAAGTGTCCTCACCGACCTGAACAACCGGGGCGTCAAGGACATGCTGATCGCCTGTATCGATAACCTGCAGGGTTTTCAGCAGGCCATTACCTCTATCTTTCCCAAAACGGAAGTGCAAAGCTGCGTGGTGCATCAAATCCGTAATTCTTTGAAGTATGTGGCCACAAAAGATCAGAAGGAGTTTATGGAAGAACTTAAACCTGTATACAAAGCGCCTACAAAGGATTTGGCAGAGGTCAACCTGGAAAAGCTTTCAGATAAATGGAGCAAGAAGTACCCGGTGGTAATCAAATCCTGGCAGGACAACTGGCATAAGTTATCCACCTATTTCAAATATACCGAAGATATCAGACGCATCATTTACACCACCAACACCATAGAGGGTTTTCACCGTCAAGTTCGCAAAGTAACTAAGAACAAGGGCGTTTTTCCTAGTGATGACGCCTTGCTGAAGTTGGTGTATCTGGCTCACCGCAACATCAGTAAAAAATGGACACAACCATTGCAAAACTGGAGTCTTACCATCTCCCAGCTGTCCATTCATTTTGAGGGCCGCTTCACTCTGATGTAACAGGTTGATGGGCATAGATGGGATTGGGCTGGCGCCCAAAGGTTTTTTGAGGCATGGCCGAATGAATATGATTTGTATATTTACAATAGTTCGGTAAGTTTTAAGCGGCCAAAGCACCTAAGTTCAAGCACTGGTCGAACAGCTGCTTTATTTTCTTGCAACTCAGCTCCAAACCTAAGTTTGAAAATATTGTTTCGGTCATTATCTTATTGTAAAACATCAGCTTGATGTTTCTCATCGAAAACGCTTCTCTTTTTTCTTTTGGCAATGATAGCCAACACGCTGCTTTAGCCACCGAAACCGCGCTTAAAGCCATATTGAAATGAAAATACAGCTTGTTTTCACTTCTTGCCTGACACTCCGCTAATCCACAGTGCTGTTTGGCATCCCTGATCAAAAACTCTATCTGAAATCTTAAGCGATAGTACTTTATGATCAATGCAGCACTAAGCCCGGTATCGGTACAAACAAAAATCTCATAGCGGCCGCTGTGTTTATCGTACAGATATACAATTCTTACCAACCTTTTCAGGATCATACTGTACACTACGGCACTGTAATAAATCACCCATTCATCTTCGGCAAACTTCCTGATGCGACGCTTGTCGATGAGCTTGCAATCCACTTTGCCAGCATACACCCGTGGCCTGCCTGGTGCCTTCAGTTTATGCCCATGATAAAGGTATCGCAAATCGGCATCAGGGCGCATCTTTGTAATAACATGCAACCCTTCCCCAAGCAGTGGAGTAATAAAGCTGTCCTTCATGAAATATCCGTCTGCTGCCAGGTACGTCACCATTTTCTTTAATGCAGGCAGACGCTTTTTTATGATGCTTACATAATGACTCACCAGATTGTCCTGATTTGTCTGAAGCATCTCTTTACAAGGCGTTTGCACTGCTTCCAGCGACATAGCGGTACCTGCCTGTACATCTACGATGGAGAGGCAACTGATCTCCAGTCCCTTCAATGCACGTTGATCTTTGCCACTCCACCATTTGCCAAGACCGGGTGTTTTTTTACCACTCTTGGGTATAAAGGTGGGATCGAAAGCTGCAATGAGTTCTTTACTACAACTCTTTTTGATAAGTCGGTCGTTGAAACTGCTGAAATCAAATAACTGCTCGAAATGTAGCCGGATACTTTTTTCAGCGTAACGGCTGAAACGGCTTAAGTTCAACATCGTATAGCGAACTGGCATTCCAAGCCATAATTCAAAGATTGTCATCATGAATTTGACTTGCGGTTTGCTGATGTCTTCTAACTTTTGTAAACTTGCAGTGACAAGACCGCGAATCTTGTCAGAGGCATTAGATGTGAGTAGTTGCATACAATCATCTAATGCCATTTTTATTCCTGCCCCTGACTGATCAAAAACTTACCGAACTATTGATATTTACAAAAAGCCAACTCAGGCAAGACCTGAATTGGCTCATTCTATCGGGTCAGACTATTCCTTGACAAGGTTGTTCCTCAACAGAGCCTGTCTCCGCTTCGTCTGACATTGTGAATTTAGTTTTTTAAACCCTACTGACACAGTTTAATTTACACTCCCCATAATAAATATTGATGGCTTTGTTGCATGAATAAATTTAAGCTGCTCTTACTTTGATGGACACAGGCATTCCTATACTTACCATCTTGTTCAAGGCGTAACATCTGATGTTCACCTCCACTTTCTGTTGTTTTATGTCTCTGCTCGAAAGCTTTTCTCCAAACAGAGTCTTTAATCTAAACATGGTGCATTCCGCTATGCTGCGCCTGTGGTTTCCCATCTGCTTTTTCCAGCACTTACGGCCCGATTTCCTGATTCCTCTTATTGCTCTGTCGCGCGCTAGCGCTTTGCCTTTACTGTTTCCATGCTTTGTGATCCGCGCATTTTTACGAGGTGGAATCACCCCCTTTATCTTTCTTTTCTTCAATTGCTCATACACCTTCTTTTTGTCATAAGCACCATCCGCTGCCAGCTTCTTTACCTTGCCCTCCACACCATCCAGCAAGGTGTCCACCATAGCGGCATCATCAACACTGTTGGCGGTCATCGCACAGCTTTCTATCACTCCCGTACTTTCATCTACTGCCAGGTGAATCTTTCTCCAGGTGCGGTGTTTTGACCAGCCATGCTGTCTTACCTTCCATTCTCCTTCTCCATACACCTTTGCTCCCGTACTGTCCATGACAATATACTTGCTCCCCCTGTCAGTGCCTCTGACATCCACATGCAGTTTTTTATGCCTACGGTTTATCACACTGTAATCCGGTACTTTCACCTTCCAGCCCCTGAAGGTTACCAAAGATTCCAGAAACCCTTGTGTCTGCCGGTAACCAAGATGGTATACCTCCCTGACGATACAAGCCATTTCAATGCAGGTGTGAGAGTACTGGTATTGAGCACCCCTTTGACTTTCTCCCTGGTAGTACCACTGATTTTCCAGTTCTGCCGGCATCCATATGTGCAATGAACCTCTCTGTTTTAATGCTTGGTTATATTCTGGCCAGTTTGTAATTTTATACCGGCTACTTTTCGTGGCCTTTGGACGGTTTGTTTTTTGTTGCTTCACATCTCAAAATTCCGACCGTCCTTTTTATTTTCCATCTGCTCTACCGTTATTTCTTTGCTATATTCATGCAACAAAGCCAATATTGATAATAAAAAATAAAATGGAGGAAGCGAAGCCTTATAAAATTTATTGAGACTGGGATCACTTATTTCTTACGCTCTTTTTGCAAAAAAAGGCTACCTCAAAAGCAATTGAGACAGCCTTTTTGATTAACGAAGATACACAATTATCTAATTTTTATTCCCCGCATAATCTGTCACCTTGTCTCTCCATACAGCATGATCGTGCACTCCACTTGTTGTAAGAGCGTTTTGCGTATTAACATTAAATTCTATCCAAACGTGAGGGCCGTCTATCCGGAAGTAATCATTATTTGTATTCAGTGCGGCGGTGCCACTGTATAAAATATAAGCATTGTCTATCTCGGCGGAGTATAGCGCGAAAAATTTTGCAGCATTCACATCATCAATATCATAGACAAAGGTTTTAATGGCATTTAATACCAACGTTTTTTGTGCTGTGGTCAGTCCATTACATTGTAAACCTGAACTTGTTGTTGGGAACTGCCAATCAACTCCAGGCCCTAATAACACGCCATTAAAGGTTGAGTTTGATTTGGCAGAATTAAGCTGGGTACTGCTTAAACTGGTAAGTATTGCAGCAAATGCATCCTTTTCCTGACTCATTGGTGAATATGTGGTAGAATTTGTTGTAAAAACCAATGGTTCAACACCCTCAAAGTGTGGCGTAGCAGCCACTAATGCACCGTTCGTGTACGTATTAGCTACTGTTTTGTGATGACCGGTCATCAGAATTTCAAAAGTGCCGGTATTAGCCGGTGTACCAAAGAAAGCCAGGTAATAATTACCAGCGCCGTAAAGAGTGTTCCCACTATTGGCGATAAGGTAATCATCTGCTGCCCATATTTGCTGCACTTCATCCCAACCTTCATTTGCAGTAGTACCACTCATTTCTTTAACGATGGCTTTTGCGGCAGCTAATTGTGTGACGGTTAAATCTCCTAATTTGATTCCCAAGCGTCTCGAGGCCCCTGCCGGTAAATTAGACCAAGTTTTAATGTTGGCAAAAGTGTATGCCAATTGCAAGGTTGAAACTTGAGCGGAAGAAAGCGTGGCTTTAAAGGCATCGGACAAACAGACAAGTTTCGCAACTCCGGTTGCGGTTGAACAATCTGTGGAACCCGAAGCAAGTACCGTTAATGAAAATGAACAGGACTGACCGCCAAAACTGATGGCAAAAGATGCGGTCCCTGTACTGCTGGCGCTGCCTTTAATGTCATATACAAGGGTACCGGCACCACTGGCCAGCATACCAGCCTGTACAGTGGCGGTTAAGCCCGTAACACCTGTGGAAGCAATGGCTGTGCCTGCTGGATAAACTGCTCCGTTACCTCCTGAATACGGGACACTGGCTGAGCCACTATATATCATTCCGCTTATAAAACTTCCCGTGGAGGTTGTGCCCGAACAGTTAAGCGCAGTTATCAGTGGATCTGTAGCTACTACGGATGTGCTATCTGTTGCTTTGCTGCAGGAAAATATAAAAACAGAAATAGCAAAGAGGAGCAGAGTACTTGTCAGGATAATTGTTTTCATTTTCATTTCAATAGTTGTGATTAACAGTTTAATTATTATAAACTTATACATAATAACCAGTTTCAATCCTAAGTTGGGTCTGAAAGTGTGATTGTGACGAATTGCCCATTTTAAGGTGTCAATTTCAATAATATTTTAATTTCCAACACTATGTGCTCGACAACTGGTGTACATTATAGTCTATTAAACATGACATAATGTTTAAATTAATGACTTTGGAGTCATTAATTTAAAATCAAGAAATATGGCACAAATAGATATTTTCATTGTCTGAGCTGGACCTACCGGCTTAGCTTTAGGCTTATGGCTCAATAAGCAGGGTATTTGAGTCAGGATTATTGATGAAAGTAGCGGACCTGGCAAGACCTCCCGCGCTATGGCTGTTCACGCCCGCACGCTTGAATTTTACCGCCAGCTCGATATGGCGGAGGCGGTCGTGGCAGCTGGTTACAAAACCCCGGCCATGAACATGTGAGCACGCGGTAAACGTCAAGCTCAGGTCAAACTGGTGGATGCTGGCGAAGATATCTCGCCTTATCCCTTTGTACTTATCTATCCACAAGATCGCCACGAGCGGATGTTAGTGGACCAGCTGCAGGCTCTTGGGATTGAAGTGGAGCGCCAGAGTGAACTAGTTTCCTTCGAGAACAAAGGAAACAAAGTTGCTGCTCTGCTGAAGCATAAAGATGGACAGGAAGAAACATGCGAAGCCCTATACCTTACTGGCGACGGCGGCGCCCGTTCGCCATCATATCGGCAGCGGGTTTGAAGGTGTCACTTACGAGCAGTTGTTTTGCGTTGCGGACGTTATAGTGTTGGTACAAAACAATTCATTGGTACAGATATTTTCAATCCTTCAATGACATGAATTGGTGCTGCTGGTTTCAAGCTTCAACTACCGTTTATGCAAACGACCGTTTTTGTATACTCATTTCGATCCTTGTATTATTAATTTGCCGTAGCTAACGGAGATCAATTTGCGGTTCTGCTGCTTACAACGGAATACTATAATCCAATTATACGGAATTTTCACTATAACCACCTAATTTAGCTCGATGCCGTTTGGCGGCATTTAGGGCATCATTGGTACAGGTGCTGATTTGTTTACGTTCATGCTGGGCGAAGGTGGCGAAAATGTGCAGGAAGAGGGTTTTGGCTTCCGGATGGCTTTGTTGCATGAATATCTCAAAGAAATAACGGTAGAGCAGATGGAAAATAAAAAGGACGGTCGGAATTTTGAGATGTGAAGCAACAAAAAACAAACCGTCCAAAGGCTACGAAGAGTAGCGGGTATAAAATTACAAACTGGCCAGAATATAACCAAGCACTAAAACAGAGAGGTTCATTGCACATATGGATGCCGGCAGAACTGGAAAATCAGTGGTACTACCAGGGAGAAAGTCAAAGGGGTGCTCAATACCAGT
Source organism: Chitinophagaceae bacterium (assembly GCA_965200945.1). GTDB lineage: Bacteria > Bacteroidota > Bacteroidia > Chitinophagales > Chitinophagaceae > JADCRZ01. Next base: position 3,655,217 of record OZ241749.1, on the reverse strand, counting down.
ACTCTCACACCTGCATTGAAATGGCTTGTATCGTCAGGGAGGTATACCATCTTGGTTACCGGCAGACACAAGGGTTTCTGGAATCTTTGGTAACCTTCAGGGGCTGGAAGGTGAAAGTACCGGATTACAGTGTGATAAACCGTAGGCATAAAAAACTGCATGTGGATGTCAGAGGCACTGACAGGGGGAGCAAGTATATTGTCATGGACAGTACGGGAGCAAAGGTGTATGGGGAAGGAGAATGGAAGGTAAGACAGCATGGCTGGTCAAAACACCGCACCTGGAGAAAGATTCACCTGGCAGTAGATGAAAGTACGGGAGTGATAGAAAGCTGTGCGATGACCGCCAACAGTGTTGATGATGCCGCTATGGTGGGCACCTTGCTGGATGGTGTGGAGGGCAAGGTAAAGAAGCTGGCAGCGGATGGTGCTTATGACAAAAAGAAGGTGTATGAGCAATTGAAGAAAAGAAAGATAAAGGGGGTGATTCCACCTCGTAAAAATGCGCGGATCACAAAGCATGGAAACAGTAAAGGCAAAGCGCTAGCGCGCGACAGAGCAATAAGAGGAATCAGGAAATCGGGCCGTAAGTGCTGGAAAAAGCAGATGGGAAACCACAGGCGCAGCATAGCGGAATGCACCATGTTTAGATTAAAGACTCTGTTTGGAGAAAAGCTTTCGAGCAGAGACATAAAACAACAGAAAGTGGAGGTGAACATCAGATGTTACGCCTTGAACAAGATGGTAAGTATAGGAATGCCTGTGTCCATCAAAGTAAGAGCAGCTTAAATTTATTCATGCAACAAAGCCGCTGAGACTGTAAAAAGAACTGTGTCAGGAGTTAATTCATAACTTCAAACACAGATAATGGAAAACAAACAAACACCGGTTGATCTGGAATCAATCAAAAAGCAAGCGCTGGAACAGTTCCGCTCCGGCAAATCTCTCACTGGTAAAGGTGGCGCTTTTGCCCCTTTATTCAAACAATTTCTTGAAGCAGCCCTGGAAGCTGAACTCGATAATCACCTCTCTGACCAGGATGAGCAGCAACCATCCTCCAATCGAAAAAACGGCAAGGTTTCCAAAACAGTTAAGACCTCCGATGGTCAGGTGGAACTCGTCACCAGCCGCGACCGTAACGGTAGCTTTGAGCCGGAGATAATCAAAAAGCGGGAGACCATTCTGGCCGACAGCCTGCAAGATCGTATTATCGGCATGTATGGCATCGGCATGAGCCTGCGTGATATTTCCGAGCACATCAAAGAGATGTACGACATGGATATCTCCCATGACACGCTCAGCACCATCACCGATCGCATTATGCCACTGGTCAAAGAATGGCAGAGCAGGCCGCTGGACGAACTCTACTGTATCGTTTGGATGGATGCCATCCATTACAAAGTAAAGGAGCAGGGTAAAGTCAAAACACGCGCTGTATACAATATCCTGGGTGTCAACATTGAAGGCAGAAAGGACCTGATTGGTGTGTATGTTTCGGAGAACGAAGGGGCCAACTTCTGGCTAAGTGTCCTCACCGACCTGAACAACCGGGGCGTCAAGGACATGCTGATCGCCTGTATCGATAACCTGCAGGGTTTTCAGCAGGCCATTACCTCTATCTTTCCCAAAACGGAAGTGCAAAGCTGCGTGGTGCATCAAATCCGTAATTCTTTGAAGTATGTGGCCACAAAAGATCAGAAGGAGTTTATGGAAGAACTTAAACCTGTATACAAAGCGCCTACAAAGGATTTGGCAGAGGTCAACCTGGAAAAGCTTTCAGATAAATGGAGCAAGAAGTACCCGGTGGTAATCAAATCCTGGCAGGACAACTGGCATAAGTTATCCACCTATTTCAAATATACCGAAGATATCAGACGCATCATTTACACCACCAACACCATAGAGGGTTTTCACCGTCAAGTTCGCAAAGTAACTAAGAACAAGGGCGTTTTTCCTAGTGATGACGCCTTGCTGAAGTTGGTGTATCTGGCTCACCGCAACATCAGTAAAAAATGGACACAACCATTGCAAAACTGGAGTCTTACCATCTCCCAGCTGTCCATTCATTTTGAGGGCCGCTTCACTCTGATGTAACAGGTTGATGGGCATAGATGGGATTGGGCTGGCGCCCAAAGGTTTTTTGAGGCATGGCCGAATGAATATGATTTGTATATTTACAAAAAGCCAACTCAGGCAAGACCTGAATTGGCTCATTCTATCGGGTCAGACTATTCCTTGACAAGGTTGTTCCTCAACAGAGCCTGTCTCCGCTTCGTCTGACATTGTGAATTTAGTTTTTTAAACCCTACTGACACAGTTTAATTTACACTCCCAAGCCGCTACAAACAGAAGAATTGCAATTATTGCGATACCTTTTAGATAACAGCAGAAGAATTGTTTCATGCGCTTTGTTTTTAAAGCTTTACTTATCATCTGAATGACCTGCCGCCTTTATTTACTTGTAAGCAATGTTTATAGTATTGCCGTTCATGCTAACGATGTTGTAATGTGATGCGATATCATCCGAAAGCCCATCCCACAAATCATCAGCTTTTTTATCACCGGTGATGCTCAGTGAGGAGCCTGCGGATTTATAATTCATATCTACGGACTGCACGCCTGCAACTGCTTTCAAGCTTTCTTTCAATTTTTTTAGTGAAACATAATCTGCACCTGTAATACTTATCATTATAGTATTGGCAGCAACTTGTTTAGTCTGTGCGGCACTATCGGTTGCACCTACCATTTTTCCAGCGCCTTGTTTTGGTTTTCTCCTTACCATACTGCCAATCGTATTCGTGAAATTGCTTAGTGCATTTCCGGCATTGTCAAGGGTACCGGAAGCATTGTTTATAACAGTTGTCGTGCCTTGTACAGCAGTGTCAGTGTGGCTTATTTTACTATTCGTTCTTTTTATTTTACTGTCTATGCTTTGCGCACTCAATGTTAAAATGAAAGTAAGCAAGCAGATAAAAACCGTAAGTATTCTTTTCATATTTCTTGTTTTGTTGGTAATAATTTTTCTTCTTGCATAAGAACCGGACGCTGATTTTTTGTTGCTTACCACTTTTTGGCCCGGCGATATTTTCAAATTTAAAGCCAGGTTGAATCCATATATTTAACTTTACCCTGGAAGGCTTGCATTTGTGCAATCCTGGTCTTTTGATTTATTGATTGTGATGTAAACTTAGGTTTACTGAAATGCAAAGTCCAGTGGTATTTATTATTCGCGTCGTTTTTTCATGTTTTTGCGTGGGAAATCGTGATAAGTGCAAGAATATTATTACCTTTTAAAGGGGTTCTTGGGAAAACAGAAAATGTGAATTACATATGTTGCGGCTTATCCTTCTACTTAATCTCTTAATAGTGGCTTTATCTTGCTTTGCCCAACAAAAGAAATTAGATTCGTTGCTTAACGCCTTAAAAGCTCATCCGCAACCAGACACAGTGCGATTGGATATAATTAACAATGTTAACTTCACTTATCAAACCATCGATCCTGCTAAAGGCGTAGCAAAGGCGGATGAAGCCATTGCGCTGGCTGAGCGATTAGGAGACAAACTCAGGCTGGCATTGGCTTATGCGTACAAAGGCATGAATTATTCGGGAGAATCAGATTTCAAAGGGGCATTGGAAATGTTTAACCAGGCTGCATACCTTCTGGAAGCACAAGGCAATAAAAAAAAGTTGCCCTCTGTTTATAATGCCATTGGGAATGTTTATCTCAACACATCGAACTTTTCGACCGCGATAGACTATTACTTTAAGGCATTAGCGGGCTATGAGAAATACAATAATATACCTGGTATGGCTGTCGCCAGTAATAACATCGGAATGGTTTACACTGATTTAAAAAAATCTTCAATCGCGTTGTCGTATTATTTACGGGCCATGACGCTTTACGAGGGCTTGGGGGATATCAAAGGTCAAATAGATGCGCTAGTTAACATGGCCAACACATATGAAAACATGCGTAATGTAAACAAGTCGTTGGATCTTTATATGAAAGCTTTGCGAATTTCGGACAGCATTGGCTATACATTCGCCATAGCCAGTAACAATGCCAATATTGGAATCTTATATCTACACCAGGGAAATTTTTCATATGCGGAACATTATTTAAGAAAAGCTACTGGTATGTTCCACAAAATGCATGATGAAAACAATGAAGCTCTCATGCTTAATGAAATTGCCGACTTGTATGTAAAAGCACCGGATTCCGTAATAGTGAAAAGGGGTTTGAAACTCTCCGGAAGATATGACATAGCGCAAAGCTATGCTAGCGAGGCACTTGATCTGGCGGAAAAAGTGGGCGCTGTAGGTGTACAGGCTGACACCTGGAAACTCTTAAGTGAAATCTATGAAAGCAAAAACAGCTATAACAAAGCATTACATGCTTTCAAAAAGTATAATCTTTTAAAGGACAGTGTTTTATCTGGTGAGAAAGAACAGGAAATTACAAGGCGAGAAATGCAGTATGCCTTTAATAAGAAACAGGATTCAATAAAAGTGGAAAACAACCAGCTACAGGCTATCGCAGCAGCGAAACTCCAGCAACAGCGCATCATAAATAGCTCGCTCGTGGGCGGCACCTGTGTCATGCTGTTGGCAGGTATCACCAGCTTTGTTTTTTATAAGCGTCGTAGCGATGCCGAAAGGCAAAAGCAAAAGGCCGAATTCCAAATAGAAGTTGCCCGCACTGAATTAAAAGCATTGCGGGCACAAATAAATCCACATTTCATTTTCAACTCACTTGATTCTATTGCCGATTTTGTTGACAAAAACAACCCCCAAACAGCCGATTATTATCTTACCCAATTTTCAAAGATGATGCGGCTGACATTGGAAAATTCCGGAAAGAATGAAGTTAGTTTAGCCAAAGATTTAGACGTCTTGGAACGATATATACAATTAGAGGCGATGCGGCTGCAACACAAATTTACTTACGAAATAAAAGTAGATGAAGCTATTGATAAGGATATAACGTTGATACCGCCACTTATACTCCAGCCCTTTGTAGAAAATTGTATAAAGCATGGCATTACGCCTAAAGAAGGCAAAGGAAAAATAGAAATTGCGTTTAAAAGAGAGGGCGAAATGATTATCTGTAGCGTGCAAGATGATGGTATCGGGCGAGAAGAAGCAGAGGCTATCAAAAGGGAAACGGGAGGTCTTGTGAGAAAATCGTGGGGTATCGAAATAACTAAAGAACGAATCGATATTCTCAACAAATTGAAAAGGGCATCTGGGGTAGTAAAAATATTCGACCTGGAGAGCGGTACCCGCGTAGAATTACAATTGCCTTTGGAATTGAGGTTCTAAATCTATGATTAAAGCTATACTTGTGGACGATGAGCAGCATTGCCTTGACAGGCTTAGCAACCTGCTTGCTGCACATTGCGCTGAAACTATTTATGTTGTGGGCACATATCAATCGGTGGAAGATGGAGTTGAAGCCATTGATAAGTTGCGCCCTGAACTTATTTTTCTCGATGTAGAGTTACGTAATCAAACCGCGTTCAATTTGCTGGAGAAAGTGAAAGAAGCAGGCAGGCATATAAATTTTGACATCATCTTCACTACAGCACATGCGGAATATGCAGTACAGGCATTCAGGCTTAATGCAATTGATTACCTTTTGAAGCGGATCGATCCGGATGATTTGATAGCAGCCGTTGAGAAACTAAACCTTAAAAAGTCACAGGACGAAAGAATCCGCCAGTTAGAAGCTGTTATTGAGTATTTTAAAAGCCCGTCTGGCGTTTTGAAGCGTATTGCGGTACCCACTTCAAGTGGTCTTACTGTGCTTTCTCTTTCGGACATTATCCGTTGCGAAAGCTATGGTAGCTACACCAAGTTCTATATAAAAGATAAGCTAAAAGAACCCAAAACATTGATGGTGGCAAAAACATTAGGTGACTATGAAGATCTATTATCCGATTATGGTTTTTTTCGCGTGCACAATTCAGACCTTATCAACTTGGCTTTTGTAAAAGACTACAACAAAGGCAAAGGTGGTTTTGTTATTATGACTGACGGCTCCAAAATTGACGTTTCAACAAGACGGAAAAATGAATTTCTTAAAAAGCTATCTGAGGGATAAAATGGATAAACCTATGCGTTTAGCCCCTCATCGCCGATTTGCGTAGTCTCTTTTAAATGATTGATAAACAGATTTATTGTGAAGGGGGCGGAAAATGGTGCAATAGGGTCAATGGTAGTGCTTTTTCCAATCCTTTAGCCCAAGCCTCTTAATCAAAATTAAATACGCATAATAGACATTTTGTGAACTTTCACGTGAGGTGCTAGTTTCACCAACAAAACAAATTTATACGTCAATAATATTATTTTAATTTTGATTCGTTGAAAAGTTTACAAATTCGAATACACTGATTTTTGGAGCCTGCAAAGTATTGAAATACAATTGGATGCGAGCCAGGTTCTGATCTCTCACTCTCCGCACAGAGTGAACTAAATCTGACCAAAAGCCTGCAGAATCAATGATTTGCGGGCTTTTTCCGTCTTTGTACCTACCAAAATATATCAAAAGATCTCAAAAGGAAAAGTTACTGAATCGGGTACTATTCCATTTTTCTTTTACAGTACCCGAATTCTGCTGAAATCCTCGCTCGAGGGAACAACCACGCAAATAAATGTAGTTGTATTAATACAAACTTAAAGGACTCGGGAAACTGGTTCTTATTAACTCAAGAAGCGGCTAAGGAGTTTTATCAAAGGTAGGCGGAGCGAAGAAGAAAAAAGGAATGTGACAACTTCAATACTCATACAGATATCTCAACTATATTTAATGAATAAAACTAAAACCCATGAAATTGAAAAGCGTTCTAACTATATTCCTGTCTTGTACAATACATACCTTATCTGCCCAAACAGATTCAACCGCCACATTAAAGTCGATTTTATTGGAACAGCTTAGAACCACACATACTGTAAAGGATTGGTTTGTGCCACCGAATGTTGCCCTTGCAGGGCTTACTGCGGAACAGGCTAACTGGAAAGACAGCAGCGGCAACCATTCTATTGCCCAGCTTGCCACTCACCTTGTTTTTTGGGACTTGAGCATGCTGGATAAATTTCTGGGTATCCCTGCCGAAGCATTTAACGGAAACAACAAAGAAACATTTACCCCCGTAACCAAAAATGCCTGGACTGCCACCGTACAAAAATTGGATAGTGTGCTTACCGCATTGGAAACCGCCGTACAATATGCAGATGAAAAGAAACTCCAAAAATGGTACTCTACCATTGCTCACGTTGGTACGCACAATGCATATCATACAGGGCAGATTATTTACATAAGAAAAATGAAAGGCTGGTGGGACGACAATAACGGGGTCAAGTAATTTAAATTACAGCCTGCAAAGCAAAGGGAAGAGCTTATCGAATCCAACTTTATACATTTGGAAAATGCTGGCCACTTGGTTTGTCACGGTGCGCCGCTGTAAAGCAGATTCGCTGAACAGACCTTAGCTATTATAAAATTGGGCTTGCCCTGGCCCTGCCGTAAAAGATTTCATACACATGTAAAACCCACAGCAAACTGATCGGGCTTGAAGACAGCACCGCCTTTTTCACTGCTTCAGGCTGTAATTACTTCAAAAGGAGGGCAGGTTGATACTATAAGTAACGGAATACTCTATGCACATGCTTTTCTGTACATTGAATCATAAAATATGTTCTCTTATGAATCTTGCTTTTTTGTATCAGCCTGTTTCTCCGGGTAATGTAAAAGCAACGCTCTTTATACCGATTTTTTGGGCCTGCTTTTCTGCTCAGGCGCATGAAAATCTCGGGATACGGCTGCCGGATCGCAATCTCACCGGCAAAACAAGGCACATTTATTATATAAACAGCCGGGATGGCAACGATGAATATACCGGCAACAATCCGGATTCGGCCTGGAAAACGCTGGATAGAATAAACAGCAAAGTATTTGTTCAAGGTGACAAGATCTTGTTCAGATGCGGACAAACCTGGAAGGGCCAGTTGCATCCGCAGGGTTCGGGCAGCCGGCATCACCCCATTACGATTGGCAGTTACGGCAGAGGCGGTAAACCGCTGATCGCTGGTGAAGGCGTGGCTAATGGAACAGTGTACCTGTACAACCAATCGTGGTGGGAATTACGAAACCTGGAGATTACCAATTACAACCAGGCTGAGGAAGCAGGCCTGCTGCTGACTGAATGGGAGCATCGCAATCGAACGAATTTCGCATTGCCCAAACTGCCTCCTCAACTCGTCAATCACAATGTTTTCAAGTATGGAATATATGTAACGGCGCAGGATACAGGTACTGTCAGCCACCTGCACCTGATCAACCTGGATGTGCATGGCGTCAACGGCTACATCAATCAGAAAGATGAGCTGAGCAAGAACAATGGTGGAATCTTCTTTGAAATCAAAGGCAACCGCGTACCCACCAGCTTTCGTGATGTGCTCATCGATTCTTGCCGCATACACGATGTTGACCGAACGGGCATCCTGCTGTGCAAATCGTCCTGGGATACACGTACCCTTACTTCCAATGCCAGCTGGACGCCTTCTCAACACGTTATCATCCGCAGCTGTCATTTTGAAAATACGGGTGCCAACGCGCTGATTGTGCGGGTATGCAGCCAGCCGGTTATAGAACGCAACGTGTTCGACCATTGTGCCATCAAAGCATCCGGCAATGCAGGTTTCAGTTTCAATTGCGACAGCGCCGTATGGCAGCATAACGAATGCCGGTATACAAAAGCCAATAAGGAAGATGTGGACGCAGGCGGTCTGGATGCCGACTACCGGAGCAAAAACACGATCATTCAATACAATTACCTGCACCACAATGACTATGGAATGCTGATAACCGGCGGCCCCAACAGCTTCAATGATGGCACCATATTACGGTACAACATATTTGAGCATGATGGGAGCTATGCCCATCCCAAACACGGAAAAACCGTTATACGTGTAAATGGCAGCGCCACAAATACTCATATTTACAACAATGTTTTTTACCTGGATACCAGCCAGACAGATACCAAGATCGTATCCCACGAAACCTGGACAGCTTCGCCTGAAAACACCTTGTATCAAAACAATATTTTCTATAACCTGAGCGCCAATGCCCAGTATGACCTGGGTGCCAGCAACCGCAACACTTTTGATAACAACCTCTATTTTGGCAATGCAGCAACCCACATGCCGGCCGATGAAGCCGCTGTTACACATGATCCGCAGCTGGCAAAGCCGGGTTCCGGCGATACCAAAGGATACCGGTTGAAAAAGGGTTCTTCTGCTTTTTTTGCGGGAAAGCCCGTAAGCGACAATGGAGGGTATGATTTTTACGGCGACCGGTTGCCGGTTACCCGTCAGCCCAATATAGGCGCAGACAATAAATCGACGAGATGAAAGACCATTCAATTAACGGGTATGGCTACTGTATTCCCGCGGACTAAAGCTGTATTTCTCTTTAAAACATTTCCTGAAATAATCCACGCTGGTAAAGCCGGTCATATAAGCCACTTCGTTTACGTTGAACGTGTTTTGCCCGAGAAGTTGTGCCGCCCTTTGCAACCTTACGTTTCGAATGAATTCGACGCTTGTCTGGTTTGTCAGGGCCTTGATTTTCCGGTAAAGGGTTGTCCTGCTCATATTAATTTCCTTTCCCAGCTGCTCCACACTCAGATCAGGCTCTTCAATGTTCTCCTCGATATAACGCATCACCTTTTCCAGAAATATTTCATCCGGTCCCGTAATGGCTATATCCGAGGGTTGCAGGTGCACTTCTTTGCTGAAACGCTCCCGCAGTTTTTTACGCAGTTCAAGCAGGTTGTTCACCCGGGCCTCCAGGATCTGTATGCTGAAAGGTTTGGCAATGTAATCATCGGCACCGGCTTCCAGCCCTTCGACCCTGTAAGCCAGCGGGGTGCGGGCAGTTAGCAGGATCACCGGGATATGGCTCGTTCGCTGGTCGGCTTTCAGTTTGCTGCACAGCACTGTACCGCTCATGCCAGGCATCATAACATCGCTGATAACGATGTCCGGAATCACTTCAAGTACTTTGGCCCAGCCCGACTGTCCATCGGCAGCGGAACAAATAGTAAACCTGTTTTCAAAATGAAGCTGAATGAATGTGCGCACGTCGGCATTGTCTTCCACAACCAGCATAACAGGTTTATCGACGGCAGTCTCCTCCCCGCCATGTGCCCGTTCCGTAGCGGAAGCACCGGACGGCAGCACACCGCGGAGGTCATCATTCAACTGCTCACCTGCCAAACCATGCGGTGTTATTTCTGCCGGAGTTAAATGCGCTTTTCCCAGCGGAAGCTTTATGCTGAAACAGGTACAACCAGCCTCCTCACCCACAGCAGGCGTGCTTTTTACATCGATCTCACCGTGATGCAGCCCGACCAGTCCCTTTGTAAAAGCCAATCCGATGCCTGAGCCTGCAGCATTGATCTTGTTGTCATGGTTATAGCGGAACTGCTCAAACAGCTGTTCAAAATTTTCTGCAGTTATGCCGATCCCGTTATCCTCAACAGCGATCTTTACCAGGGAGCGGTCTTCCTTATCTTCCACACAAAGGCTCACCACGACTTTTCCGTCCGGCCGGGTAAATTTCATGGCATTGGACAGCAGGTTATAAAGGATTTTTTCCAGCTTGTCATGGTCGAACCATGCCTGGATTTTTTCTGGATTTGCTGCGAATTGCAATGTGATCCGGCGTTCCGCCGCATAAGGTTCAAAAGCCATGAGAACCTCCCGTGCGAACCGGACAACATCGTCCTCGGAAGCCTGCAGTTGCATATTGCCGGATTCAAATTTTCTGAAATCCAGCAGCTGGTTGATCAGGCGAAGCAGCCGGTCGCTGTTTCGCTGCATAAGCAGCAGTTGATTTTGAACCTGGTTATTGCCCTGGTTCATATTGATCAGCTTTTCGAGCGGGGCGGTGATAAGTGTAAGGGGCGTTTTGATCTCGTGCGAGATATGCGTAAAGAAACTGAGCTTGCGCTGTGCCAGTTCTTCATCCTTTTCATGCAGCATATGCTCCGTGCGCAGCTCATGTTTCAGTTTGGCGGTATTGTAAGAGTAATAGTAGAACACATACAGCAGCAGGCTGATCAAAAGGGCATATATCAGGTAAGCCCACCATGTTTTCCAGGGCGGTGGCAGGATCGTAATGGAAAGCTCACGCGGCACATCGTTCCATATCCCGTCGTTGTTGGCTGCTTTTACTTTAAAGATATAATTGCCTGCACCCAGGCTGGTATACGTGGCCGCTCGCAGGTTTCCTACATAATGCCAGTCGTTGTCATTGCGCAACCCCTCCAGTTTATATGCATACTGGTTTTTACCTGGATTCACATAATCGAGCGCGGCAAATTTCAGCGTGATAAAAGCTTCATCATACCTCAACGTAATATGCCCGGTTTCATTGATGGAACGCTGAAGGGATGATTTTTCCGGATACAGGGTTATCGGTTTGTTCTTTATTTCCAGGCCGGTGAAAACAAGGGAAGGCTTGTTGCGGTTACGTATGATGCTGCCGGGATAGAATGAACTGATGCCGTTGATGCCGCCGAAGAAAAGCTGTCCCTGGTTTATTGCAGCTGCTCTTGCTGAAAACTGGTTGCTCTGCAAACCATCCGTCTGGGTGTAATGAAGAATCTCGATATCACCTGATCTGAAAGGAACTTCAAATCTTTTAAATCTGATGGCACACAAACCCCGGTTGGTGCTTACCCACAGGTTGCCATCATCATCCTGCTCAATCGCATTGATAACATTGTTCGGAAGCCCGTTGTCTTCGGTGATGGCATAAAAATTTCCGGTTTGCGGATCAAAGTAGTTCAATCCACCCAATGTCCCGATCCAGAAATGATTTCGGGAATCGTTGAAAAGACTTACTACAGTATTGTTGCTAAGGCTTTTATCATTTTCAGGCTGGTTCAGGTAACGCATAAAGCGGCCTGTGGCACGATCGAAATGGTTCAGGCCCCTTTGTGTTCCTACCCAAAGATTGCGGGGGCCGTTTTCGAGCAGCGCGAGTACGTTATCGGAGCTGATGCTGAACGGATTGCCGGCCTGGTGAAGATAAGCCCTGACCTGGAAGCGGCGGTCGAGAAAATACAGGCCCGAACCGTTGCTGCCTGCCCATACGCCTGCCGGTTCAACGAGCAGGCTGGTGATCTCCTGCCGCTTTTCTCTGGCTTCGCTTTCTTTGTTGAGGCTGAATGCCGTGAAAGTGCCTTTGGCCGCGTCGAAATGCCGCAGCCCTTCGTAAGCGCCTACCCACAGGCTGCTGTCTGTGTCGCGGGCCAGCGATTTAATAATATTGTTCTGTCCGGCTTCATGGCTTTTCTGAAGAGCGTAATGACGAAACACGCCTTTTTGCGGGTTGGCATAATTCAGCCCGCCGCCTTCTGTACCTATCCAAAGGCTGCCGTCCCGGTTGGGCAATATGGCACTCACCACGCTATGAGTTAACCCTTTCTCCTGTCCTATCTGCTCACTGATGTTAGTGAAATTTGCGCTGCCAGGCGTACAGATATTGATGCCTCCCGCAAAAGTGCCGATCCAGATGTTTCCTGTCTTATCCTTCAGAAAGCTTCTTACGGAGTTGAAGCTGAGGGATAGCAGGTTGTACCTGTTGGAAGTATAATTGCTGAATAGGCCGGTTTTCCTGTCAAAAATACTGAGTCCGCCACGGGTGCCTACCCATATCTGGCCGGTACCGGTGCAAAGAATATCCCGGACAACGCTGGCCGGCAGTCCGGAGAGGCCTGTGCTGCCGGCTGTATAGTGCATACACAAATCCTTTCCGGGATCGTATTCAAACAGGCCGGCTGTTTCCGTTCCGAACCAGTAGGTGCCATCCCGGTCTTGTCTGATCACCCGAACATTACTCTGGCGCAATTCACTGTTTTGTTCCAACTTGGCTGGAAGAGGCAAAAATTGATGCGTCGTTAAATCGAACCGGCGCAGATCGTTTCCAATGCTTACCCAAAGCGCCTGTCTGTTGTCTACAAACAAGGCTTTTACTTTATCCAGGCTGTTACCCGACCGGGTACGGGGCCGGCTGTAATGAGAAAAACGACCGCTCCTGGTGTCAAAACCAGTCAACCCGCCGTTAGAGCCGATCCAGATATTGCCTGCCGGGTCCTGGGCGAGCGTGCTGATGTAGTCAGCAGTTTCATCCGTACTGTCTTCCGGTATTTTAAATTGTGTGAATTTTTCTTTTTCCGTGCTGAATATGGTAAGCCCTGCTGATGTGCCTATCCATATGTTATGCCCGCGGTCTTCCTGCAGGGCGTTTACCTGGCTGTGGCTCAGGCTGTTTTTATCTTTTATCCGGTGCTTGTAGATGGTAAATTCATACCCATCGTACTTGTTAAGTCCGTCTTCCGTACCGATCCATATAAATCCGTTATGATCCTGCAGCATGCAAAACACCGAGTTTTGCGACAGGCCTTCGTTTATACCCAGGCGTTTAAAGCTGATGTGTTCCTGCGAACAGGCAACGGCCGCTATCATAAACAGGAAAAAAAAAGCCGCGGCCGGGCAGAAGAATTTCTTTTTCATAGTATGTATACAAGCTCCTCCGGGAACATACAAATTACCCTGTTTTATCTGTCCGACCAAATCAGCAGGCCGGGTTTGCGAGGGCTTTCCGAAGACCCGATCACTACTTTCTTCCCCTTGTCTTCATCATCGCCCAGTTGCCGGGTTTCGCGCACCAGCACAAAAGTGATGGAAGCGCCTGCATGTGCTTTTACCAGTGAGGTTACATCCAGGTAATGATCCCTTTGGTTGCCGTCCATGGCCAGCTCGCCGGCTACGTAAGCCTTCCGGGATACCTCCGTGATCAATGCTTCCCTGGCATCCAGCAGCGGCGCATGCTGCCAGTTGATCTGCTGCTGGTTCCAGTTTACGGCCGGTATACCGTAAACATGAAAACGGAACACCGATTGATCGGTAACATTGCTTCCATTCACTTTGAGCAGTATACGCCGGGCTTTGTCAAGGTTTTTACCTGTCAGGTCGAACCGGATGTAGCTCACCTGGTTCAGGTCGGGTTGGGCAGCGTTCAAAGCTACCACCAGCTCCTGCGCTTTGCCATAGTTTGCTGCAGCATTTTTACCGCCGGCTACGGTAGCATCATCAGTCGGAAGCAGGTTTTGCAGCGTTAAATTACCCGTGGGTATCGTCAGCAGGATGACTGCCTGCCCCGGCAGGGTGAGACTTACCTGCCGGCTTGCATCTACTTTGAGCAGTTCGCTTGCCTCACCGTAGCTGACAGGGCTTACGGTTTCGGCAGTAACCGGTGTATTGGGCGCAACGTGCAGGGCGGATACGTCTACATGAACGAAATCGCGGTATGTGCCACGTTGTACAAGCCACATATGATAGTTACCGGTGGTTGAATCAAAACTCGTCAATGCATCCAGGTTATCATCTTTTACCGATATGGTGGTAGCATACAACGGGCGTTCATCCTTAAAGCCTTTTGCAAACAGGCGCACCACTTCACCCGTGCGCTGTATGCCCGATACATCGTAGTTGGCCTGGTTACGGGCGGGGCCGTCGCCTTCCGCGAAGAGTTTGATCTCACGCACCTTTATAACGCCCGGATCGGTTGAAACAAAGCGGACCGCGCTGGTAGTTACAGGCTGGGTGAACTGCATAAACACCTGGCTGTACTTCCAGTCCTTTTTAATGGTGCCGGGTATATCTTTCCATTCATTGCCGTGCCTGTATTGCAACGCAAAGTCACGGATGCGGTCAGGACTGGTATACGATCCATGGGCCGAGCCGGTATACACCACAGCGCTGCCGAGCGCTTTTTCTTCACCCAGGTCAATGACAAGCCATTTTTGAGCCGATGCGGAATCAGAACGCCAGGCCGACACATCGGTTTTGATGCCATCGGTGATATTGGCAGTTGGCCAGGCCGGGCTGGTGGAGCTGGCGGTTACAGGCCTGCCCAGCGCAACATCGGTATATGCATCTTCCACAATGCGCTGGCCCTGCCAGGTGTAATGGTGGCCCGATTTAACCCCTTGCTGGTAAGTTTCCGACGCCGTATTGGAAAATTTAAACGCCCACATGCCGTAAGCCCCGTTGAGTGTATTATTGGTGTATATGCCCGCCCATTCGGTAAACAGGGATGGCGAATCCATGGTTTCTTCCTTGTCGATCAGGTAGGCGTTCATCCACCGGCCGATCTCGGTATATACGATGGGCAGGGGATGGTGCAGCGGATGATTATCGGTTAGTATAGTGCGTATGTTGTTTACCCGGTTTTCGTAACCGGCAGCCGGTGAGTTGTAGGAATGGGTGGAAAAAATGCCCAGCAGATCATGACTGATGGTGTTGCCATGATAATCGGTGCGTATATTTTTGGCTGCAGCTGCCCACCAGTCTGCATTGTTGCCGGCGGTAACCGGGCCTGCCATACGGGCTTCGAGGTGCTTGCCGTATTTCTTATTTACATCTTCCAGGGCGCAGGTAAGTGCGTCTGAAACGATTTGCATACCGCTTATCCACTGGTCAAGCTTCATAGGGCCTGATGCTTTGTGGTTGGGTTCGTTCTGCATAGCAAACATGGTTGCGTCGCCGGTTTTGGCGGCGTAGTAAGCCAACGCATAGTAACGTTGCCATTGCTGCCATTTGTTTCCCCAGGTGTCGTTAAAGTCAACACTGCCAAACTGGATAATGGGATCGATGTGTAACCGTTTCAGCTCTGTGAGCATGTAGCTCCATACCATGGGGTTGGTGCTTGCGGCCTTTTCGGTATTGCTGAATAAAGGCAGCAACTGGTTCCATTTGATAAAGCGGTTGTTTTCAGGGTCGGCCCGGAGCTCGTTTTTGCGTACGTCGAATTCCGATACGCTGCTGAGCGAGCGGTCAACCTGAACGGCGCCGAGCGGGGCATAGGAGTTTAGGGTGATCCATACCCGCAGGCTGTTCACCCCGGCATATTCCATCCAGCCCGATGCGTTGCTGCCCGGCATATAGTACCCCTGGTTGTATCCCACATAGCGCATGGTTTTACCGGTAATGCGGTTGGCAACGTGTATGCTCACCTGCTGGTCGGTATTGCGGATGGTCTTTTTCTGCAAGCCGGATATGATATCACCGGCTACAGGGCGGTCGGGGTTTTCAATGCCGAATACCTCGATTTCCATGATGCTGACGGGTTCTCCGTCATCGCATACAAAGCGAAGCCGGAAGGTATTCAGGGGCTGGGCAAAAGCATAGCTTACATCGGTGAGGCGGTTTTCATGCACTTCCGTATTGGGGATATCGGTCCAGTTGGCATCATCCCAATATTGCAGCTTGAAGTTTTTAGCCGACCAAAAGCCTGCCGCCTGCGAGGCCTCTGCGGGGGTGCGCTCGTTTTCGGGAATGCCGGTATGAACAACAATGCGGCTGATGTTACAGTACTTTTTCAGATCGATCTCCAGCACATGCGGCGGTTTTGCGCTGGCCGGCATCCATTTGGAACCGCGGGTCACCTTGCCGTCTGTAACGTTGGCTGCCGGATAGCGGGCGTCTTCCGAATTGGCGGTTACCGGTTTGTGCAATGCTACGTTTGGCTGTGCCCAGGCAGGGCCTGCTGTCAATATGGAGATGATGAATGCTATGTATTTAATGCGCATAATTTTCATTGACGGATCAGCGTTTGAATCTCTTCCGGTTCTCTCTTGTCTATTTCTCCCAGTTGTCCGTGCGAAAGGAGGATAGCGGCAGGCCCTCGGTACTGTACAGGTCGCCAACCACCCATTCCTTAAACCCGTACCTGACCGCTACCGGTACTTTTACGGCTGTACTGGTGACAGAAAGGGTAGCGTTTGCATTGATGACGGCTTTGGCAGTATAGAACACTTTGTCTTCACCGGCTATTTCGAAAGTCACCATGTCTTTGGCGTAAGACGTAAGGCCATTGTCGGCCTGGCTGAAACTGAGGATGGCAGTGTCGCCTTTTATGAACATATTCTTGTATACCGGGCTCTTGTACGCTATGCCCGCCTGATGATAGGCTTTGGCAAGCGTCCAGTACAAAAGCCTTTTGCTGACCGCTGTTTTGTTGGTAAAATGGATATAGTTTTCCAGGCCCAGGTCCATGGTTACGGCCATGCCTGCATCCGGGATGATATCCTGGCTATTCAATTGCGCCTCACGGAGACGGGGGCCGCTCCGGCCTGCGTCTTTGCTGTTGTAGGGGGCTATCTGGGCATAATAGAACGGCAATGTATAACCGGCGTTCCAGCACTGTCGCCAGTCGGCCACCATAGCGGGAAACAACTTTTCATATGTTTGCGGTTCATGCCGGTTGGATTCACCCTGGTACCAGATGAACCCTTTGATGCCATAGCCCACCAAAGGGGCTATCATGCCGTTAAAAAGAGCGGAACCGGCTTTGTATGGCTGCTTCGTTGTGTCTGCTTCCGGCGGCCATTTGGCTTCCGGAAACCGGGACAGGCAGGGCCGGCTCATCCACGACTCAATCATAGTTCCCCCTACGCAGGATAAGATCAGTCCTACGGGAACTTTAAGCCTTTCCTGCAGCATGCGCCCGAACTGATAAGCCACGGCGCTGAACTCACGGGCCGTTCCGGGATCCGACAGTTGCCAGGATCCCTTGCAATCGGTTTGCGGTGTTTTGGAGTTGGCGCTGGCTACTTTAAACAGGCGCAGCTGGTTGTCTTGCGCTTCCAGCAGGATGTCATTGGAATTCAGTACCGGCTGGTTCTTGAACCCGCGCATAGGCATCTCCATGTTCGACTGTCCGCTGCATACCCACACCTCGCCGATCATGACGTTGCGGACCACTTGTTTACCGGCGCCCTGGCTGAATACAATTTCATAAGGACCGCCGGCGGCCGGTGTAACAATGCCGCTGCGCCACTCACCCTGCTGGTCGGCTTTCAGCCTGTATACTTTTTTATTCCATGAAGTTATGATCGTGACCGTTGTACCTGCACCGGCCCTGCCCCAGACCAGGGGAGCCGACTGCTGCTGTAATACCATGTTATCACCTATCAGGGAAGGAAGTTTCAGCTCGGAAAATGCTGAAGTGAGGGACAATAGAGAACAAATAAGGATCCAGCTCTTTTTCATGTTCAGCGTTAAATTAATTTCCGGTATACGTTTTCACGCTCTAAGTGTTGACGCGGCATAACGCCTCCTGGTTTCCTGTTGCATAAAGTGCGTTTTACTGCCCTTGTGCACCCCAAAGCTTCCCGAGTATGTGGTTTAATAACCTGCGTTTTGCGGAAATTTTGCTGTCAGGTTCGCATCGATCACATCCTGCGGAATAGGCAGTAACTTATCGCGGTCGGTGATGTTGGGACCGGCAATCGCGTTGTACTGCCTGGTACGGGCAAGCCAGGTACCTGTACGCAGCAGGGTGTACCGTCTGTCTTCTTCACTGAACAATTCCCGGGAACGTTCGTCGAGTATAAAATTCAGGGTAACCTGTGATGCAGCAATCACGGAGGCATTGGCACGCCTGCGCAGCACATTGATGGCATCTGCCGCCCCCTGCAGGTCTCCCAGTTTCATATCGGCTTCAGCCAAAAGCAGGTACGTATCAGCGCTTCGCAGAAAGATCTGGTCATTATACCCCTGTGATCCGTTTACGTCCAGTGGACTAGTATAATCCCATTTGCGGGTACTTGGATAGTTGGGATTGCTGGCTTTTTCAATCGTACTGCGATCTACCGGCACCACCTGACCCAATGTATAACCCTTGGGAACGGATGCCGAATTGTTTATGATGAAGGAATACCGCCACGAGTAATCGCTGCCTCTGTTGTCTGCAGTATCATAGATGCTGAAAGCATATTTGGTAGGGCCCAGCCGGCCAAGTCCACGCCCGCCAAAATCGGCGCTTACCGCAAATGGCGTGTATGATTTTCCATCTGTTCCTTTAACGGTCAGTGAGTAATAGCGGTTGACCCAGTAACGGCGCATGATGTTGTTTCCTTCGCCACCGGGAACGTTGAGTTCATTTTGCAATACCCATAGAGCTTCCGTGCAACCCTGGCTCCGGTTCGAGTTTCCATCCAGGAACAGATCGCTGAAAGCGGTACCTGCTTTGGCAGCGTTTACCCCATAACGTGAGGTTATTATTTTGTAGCTGCTGTTGGTAGTAACTTTTGTTGCATAAATTTTAGCCGAGTCATTCTTGCCATCGGCCAGGTAGGTTTCAGCCAGAAAATGCTGGGCTATTCCTTTGATCACCTTGCTATCGTTGGTATTGGTTACGGGCAGGTACTGCTCGGCGAAAAGCCAGTCGGCTTTCATGGCGGCACGTACATCGGCAACCGGTGTTCGGGTATAATCCGTCCTGATCGTTTCACCAGTCGATTCATGCAGTTGCAGCGGCACATCGCCCCACAGATTGGTCAGATGCCGGTAAGCCCAGGCCCTGATACAGCGCGCTTCCGCGATAACGGAATTTCTTTGCGCATCCGATAATGCGCTGCTGGCCGCCGCCCTGTCGATGATCGTGTTTGCAGTGTTTACCGTTTCGTACAGGTAAGCCCAGGTCTGGCTGTAATAGCTTTGGCTGGGATTGTTGTTCGCGCCCCACAGGTCAAAGATATTTTCAGGCGTGGTCGGGTAGTTGCCGGTTGCGTTATCTACCCCGATTACATTCATTTCGAAAGAGATGTTGTTTGTGGGATCGGACGTGCTTATACCAGAGCGGCTTCTCCTTACTTCATAATACAGGCCGTTCAAACCGTTCTGGAACCCATCGTAGCTGGTGTACAGGTTATCGGCCACGATGATATTGGGCGGATTTTCAGTTAAAGCGGATTTTTTACATGATCCGCACCAGACAGCCACATACATGGCCATCCATATGATTCTATAATTTTTCATATCAGCATCTTTAGGCTTTTTACAAAGTGAAGTTCACGCCAAACAAAAATTCTTTTTGCAGCGGTATGCCGCCGGTCTGGCTGCTCAGTTCAGGGTCGTACCCTTTCCACGGGGTTATGGTAAAAAGGTTGCGCCCTTCTGCATAAACCTTGATGCGGCTGACCTTCAGTTTGTTTATCACCTGCTGGGGCAGGTTGTAGGAAAGCAGCATGTCACGAACACGCAGGTAGCTGGCATTCTGGTAAATATGGACCCCGTAGATGTTGGGCAGGTAACCGGTTACCTGGTTGGCATTCGCATAGTAATCGTTGGTGGGGTTGTTGGCCGTCCAGTAATTTTTTACATAAGTGTTCTTCTCCACCTCGGTGTTTACATTGTCCACCAGCGTGCCGTTGTCTTTGGTTACACCCTGCACGCCGTTCACAAACAGATAGAACGATATGTTCCGGTAGGTAAAGGTATTACCCAGGCCATAGGTGAACCGGGGCTGAAGGTCGCCAAGCAATATACGGTCGGAGCCGGTGATCTTACCGTCGCCATTCTGATCGATCACTTTGGCATAACCCGGTTTAACGTTTGGTTGCGGCGCTTTGCTGACATCATCTTTTGTCTGCCATACCCCACCGTACTGGTAGGCAAAATTGTTATCGATCGGATGGCCGATGAACCAGTTGTTCAGGGTGTCATTTTTACCGTTGCCGTACAGATCAACAATCCTGTTGCGGTTGAATGAAAAGACGATGTTAGTGACCCAGGTGAATGTTTTGTTGCTGACGTTTGTTGTGTTGATGCCGACATCCACTCCTTTGTTCGCTGTTTTGCCGATATTCTGTACAATGCTGTTGACACCCGATACGGTTGAAACGGAACGGTCCAGCAACAGGTCATAGGTATGGGCCGAGTAGGCTTCGATCGTTCCCTGCAAACGCCCGTTGAAGAACCCGAAATCCAGACCGGCATTGAGTGTATTGGTGGTTTCCCAATGCAGCGTTTTGTCAGCCAGCTTGTTGGGAATGTAGCCGGGCGCACTTGTGGTGCCGTTCACATACGAACGGGTGGACAGGCCGGCCAGCGTGCTATATGAGGTAACGGCCTGGTTGCCGTTGCTGCCATAAGATGCACGCAGCTTCAGGTTGGACAAAGACGTGAACTGCTTCATGAAGTTTTCGCTGGCGATGTTCCAGCCCACGGCCGCCGTTGAAAAGAAGCCGAATTTCTTGTCTTCCCCAAAGGCTGATGATCCGTCGCGCCGCACAGTAACCGTTAACAGGTACTTGCTGTTGTAGGAGTAGTTGAGCCGGGCCATCTGCGATTCGAGCGATCGCCTGACATAGCTGCTGGACGGTGACACCAGTAAAGCCACATTCGCCTGGTAATAGGTCAATACATCATTGGGAAAACCCGTGGCGTTCAGGGTGTTGGTAGTGGCCAGGTTACTCTCGTAGCTGTAAAGACCGGTCAGGTCAATAGAATGCCTGCCGAACGCATGATTATAATACAGCAGGTTTTCAATGGTGTAATCGTTGCCCAGGTTATCAATCTTACCGAGTTCGCCCAGGTTTTCGAGACCGCGCTTGCTCCGGCGGTCGTAATAAGTGTAATTGTTTTGGGAGGAATACCGTATACCGGTGTTGATGCGGTAAGACAGTCCCGGAACAAAGGGGAACTTCACCTGTGCGTAATTGGTTGTAAAAAGTGAATAGGTCTTGTTGCTGTTGGAGGCCAGCGTTGGTGACAACGGATTGGCCCAGTATACCTTTTCGGGCCAGGGGTACACAGTCAGGGAGCCGTCGGGTTTGAAAGCCGTGGTTAAGGGGTTAAAAGTATATATGCTGTAATCGCCTGTAAAAGTGGGCGATAATCCGCTCCGGTCGTCATAAGAAAGGGTGTTGGAAGTGCCTATGGAAAGCCAGTTCGTAATATCGGCATCTACGTTCACTTTGAATGTTCCCCGCTTGTAATTGTCGTGAATGGCAATGCCGGCGATATCCAGGTAGTTAGCGGATAAGTAGTACCGGGAATTGTTGCCGCCTCCCCGGATGGATATATTCTGCTCGTCGCGCCTGCCGGTGCGGGTTCCCAGCTTCAGGTAATCTGTAAAACGGGCTGAATCAAAGATAGCCTGTTCGGATGGTGTGATCAGGGGGGCATTGCGTTCTTTCTTGTAGGCATAAAACTCCTGCGGTGACATGATCGGGGGGAGCTTGCCCAGTTTCTGAAAGCCATGCACGCCTGCATAACTGATTACAGGCTTGCCGGCAACTCCTTTTTTGGTGGTGATCAGGATGACACCATTGGCGCCGCGCGAACCATAAATGGCCGCTGCCGATGCATCTTTTAAAATATCTATGCTGCCAATATCAGCTGGATTAATGTCAGAGAAACTTCCGTTATAAGGTATTCCGTCCAGGATGATCAACGGGCTGTTGCTGGCCGATATGGAACGGCGGCCCCGGATATTGATCGAGTTATCGTTGCTCTCGGCCCCCCCTGAGTTCTGCGTGATCGACAGGCCGGGTACAGCGCCTTCCATGGCATTCACAACGCTGGTGTTGGGGAGGTTTTCCAGCCGTTTGGCATCGACCGACACCACCGAGCCGGTTATGTCTTTTCGCTTTCTTGTGCCATAACCCACTACCACCACCTCATCCAGGTTCTTATTTTCTTCAATCAAAATAATGTCAATGACGGTACCAGAACCCACCGCCTGCCGCTGGGTCGCATACCCGATAGAAGAGAATTCCAGAACAGCCTGACTTCCGGTAACCTTTATCATGTATTTACCGGCTGCATCAGTGATGGTACCGGTGGTTCCGTTCCGAACTTTCACGTTCACACTGTTCAGGGGCTGTCCGGCCTTGTCTTTTACGGTGCCGGCTACGGTGAAGCCCGGAGACTGGGACCGGGCAAGGGTTGTTGCCAGCATGATGCAGACAAGGGCAAAAAGCTTCAGCCGGTTCAGATAAAATAATTTCATACGGAGCTGTAAAATGTTTATATAAATTTTACCAATACGTTAAGTTGCCGGGTGAATTAAAGTATAAAATACAGCACGAAAAGAATTACAGTTACCAGGGCTGCACCCAGTAAGAAGAGGGGGGCGTTACCCGAACTGTCAGCGTGTTTGCTTTTTATACTTCTTTTTTCACTTGTCACAACGGGACAAATGTATGCTTCAGCCCTTCGAAGAAACCACAACTGTTGTTTCGTTTTTACCGGACAAATGTTTCAAAACCCGGATATTTTGCAGGAATGATTCTACTTTACGGCGGGTTCGGTCTTGATTTCAGGGCGAGACGGCCGAAACTCACCACTTTGATAGTAAGGAACAGGTTAGCTCTTTTTTAATTTTATCTTCATGGATTCACAGTTCCAGCCGGCCAGGTCAAAGTATGAAAACAGTCGTTGCTCATATCGATCCATCATTCCGGCGCCATTTCTTTTACCGGGAATTAATTAGGTGCCGTTTATTGGCCGAAGCAATTCCGGTAACTTTGAAACCGGCTGTTCAATTTTAGTAATTTGGAAGGCATGAAGGAGGGCATATTGGACCGGATTTGACATTGGAGGGCAGCAGTGGGCCCTTTTCAAAAGGAACAAATATTGGGTATGCCCAAGAATAAAAGTAAGAGCAAAAAATAAATCTGGTTGGTACGCGACCAGCAAAACATGCTCTTTGGCTAGCTGATATGCCCCCCAAAACGGACATTTCAACTGCTATGAAAAAAAAGAAAGTATTTGCCATCATTCTGCATTGGAACAGGAGTATTAACGTTAATTCATCTGTACTTTTTATAAATAGCATATGATCAAGTATATTAAGAAGGGAGCTTTCATTGATCGCCTGCCGATTTGTGCCTGTTTATATTTTGCCTCTCTCCTGATGATACCAGCTATCCTGACTGCCCAGTTAAACACGCATCCATTCAACGACACGATTCGAGAAGGAGGTTTGCATTTAAGAAACCTCAGACAAATTGCACGCTTAACAGGAAGCCCTTTAAAGGACGAAATAACTCCCTATGACAATCATACTATGGAAAAATACGATGTAGGGGGTACAGACCTCGGTATTTTCTGGCAGATGGACACTTCTCATGTGGGTATTTTTTTTGGTGACACCAATGGAAAGGGGTTTATTGCCGGTAAAGGGGGAGGCAACGGCGGTAACTGGCGGTCAAATGTCCTTGCTTTCTCTGGCGACACCTACCTGGATGATGGTTTAAAGATTGATAGCATGGCATGTGACAGTATGGGCGCTGCACGGGAGATATGCGCCGGCGGAAAATCACAACCTGAAAAATACCAGACATCTATTCCAACATCTGCTGTACGTGCAGCAGGTATTGATTACGTACATTATATGAACATCTATGAGTGGGCAGGTAAATCCGGAAGATGGCTGACTAATTTTTCATCTTTGTATGCTTCCTACAACGGGGGAGTTACATGGGTGCGCAAAAAAGAAGTTACTTTTAAGTCGGATAGTAAGTTTTCGCAGATATGCTATGCCAAAAGAGATGGTTTTGTTTATATGATCGGCACGCTGGCAGGAAGAGGAAGCCCGGCTTATCTTGCCCGTGTAAGGGAGGCAGGCATGCTGCAAATGAGCCGCTATGAGTACTGGAATGGAATTTCTAAAAAGTGGATAAAGAATAACGAGGAAGCTGCAACAGCCATTTTTCAAGGCCCTATTGGCGAAGCTTCGTTGATTTACCATGTGAAATATAAAAGATGGATAATTGCTTATAGTTATGACGCTGCGTATGAACATGACTCTACACTAAAAAAGAAAATGAATGCGATCGTTTATCGGGATGCAGCACAATTAAATACCGATTGGAGTGACATGAAAATTTTGGCAACGCAGCAAGAATACCCTGGTTTATACTCACCCTATATATATCCATTGATAAATAATCGGGATGAAATTTACTTTACGATGTCTTTATGGAAACCGTACAACGTTTTTTTGATGAAAGCAGACATAAAAATACTTTGATAAATTCCTCGGTGCCAACCCCGTAAAACTGAACTGATTTTACCGAAGTCATTAGTGTCCGTTTAAATTAGAATGATTTTCAATTGTATAGAATTCAGTTCTTTGAAATCTTGGGATAAATCCTGTTGAAAAAGTTGATTCATTGGTGTCTAATCCAGTAGTGATACGCTCAATATTTGAAGAACCTCATAGGTTGATTGCTTCAGTTTTAGTTTCGCTTTGATGATTGCAACGAGGGTGTAGGTGATAATGGCAATATAAACCTGTGTTTTCACCGCATTGGCAGACGTTCCCCAGAAAAAATTTACATTTAAATGTTGCTTGATCCACTTGAAGAACAGTTCTACCCGCCATCTGTATTTGTATAACACAGCGATCTCAATTGCCGGAAGCGTTAAATTGTTTGATATGAACACAAAGGTTCGCTTCTGTTCCGCATCGTGAAATTTCATTCGTCTAAGCACTTTCGGGAAGACTTGTAAGACTGGTATCCAACTAACTTCACTTGTTGATCACACAAGAGACCTTTCGACTTGTCTGTCTGAACAGAGCTTACCCGTTTAAACCTGCTGTTGACTTTTGCTCTGGTAACAAAAAAAGCATCATGCTGATCAATGGTGTACAAACGCTCAAAGTCAAGGTAGCCGCGGTCCGGGATGTAATAGCCGCCTGTTTCGTATGTAAGTTTATCCAGTCCTTTTACATCATGCGTACTGGCAGGTGTTACATGTATGAATACGGGAATAGCGGTCTTTACATCAAAAAGAGTAAGTTATAAAATCGGCCATTTCAAATCGTCACCGAGCACTTTTTCAATAAAACCCTTATCCAACAAGACTTTCAAAGAACTACCTATGCTTTTTAACGGACACTTATGATGCTCAGAAACATGAAAGCGTAGATTTTATTGGCATCGCTTATGATGATGACAAGACTGCGGTCAGGGATTATGTGGAATCTCATTCCATCAAGTGGCCTATTGCATTTGATGATCGTAAACGCTCAGAGATATGTAGGAAGTACCAAATAAGAGCTTATCCAACTTTGATGCTAATCGATCCCGAAGGTAAGATTGTAGCAAGATCAACTGGTGAGAGAACCAGAGTGGAAATAGAAGAATACTTAAAAAGCCATAATCTATGATGCCGGGAATGAAAGCATTCATTGTTGCAATACTCTTTTTGGTGTTTCAAAATCAATGTCTTGCCTGGGGCCATGCCGGCCACCAGATGGCAGCAGAGCTGGCCATGAGCATGCTGAGCGATGCCACCCAGGCCAAGGTGGAGCACGTCCTGAACGGAATGACGCCGACAGAGGCAGATACCCGGATGGATGACATCCGGGATGATCCAAAGCACAAGTACACCGCTCCCTGGCATTTTGTGAACCTCAATAAGGGAGAAGTTTGCAGAGCAACACGTACAAATTGCTTTCCTGAAATTTTAGAAAAGATTATATTCATAACTGTGCGATACCCTGTTTCTAAACAAATATGCATATGCAAAACAGCAGCAAGCCGCTTATACTTACTTCTGGTGAAGGGCGGCAATTAAACGTAGGCACTTCAAAATTACTGGTAAAACTTAGCAGCAGGGCAACTGCGAACGCTTTATCTGTCACAGAGTACGAATTGTCGCCCAATTTTCCTGGTCCTCCACCCCATAAGCATCGGGTGTTTGAACACGCCTGGTATGTTTTAGCGGGAGATCTTACAGTACAGATCGGCGAAGAAATATCTGTGGTAAGCAAAGGCGGTTTCATTTTCATACCCAAAAGGGAAGTACATGCCTTTGCCAATCTGAGTCAAGCTGTTGTGAAAGTACTGGTAATCGACACACCAGGTGGGTTTGAGCATTACTATGATGATCTGCAAACTGCCTTTGGTAATGGGCAGGCTATTGACCAGCAGGTAATAAAGGACATTCAATTGAAGTATGATACGTATCCTTCAGACTACATTTTTACATAAATCGATGTAGTATGACTATGCCGGCAGTCTCCCTTTCGACATCAGGGTACAGGAAAAGTGTTTGGCACCAAGCTGCTCGACAACGGCTCAACCTTCCTGAATATGGGTGGCGCCTATCCAAACAATCCACTGACTGCAGTGATCATGTTCAACAAGCGGGGTTAACTTCTCCTATAAGCCGGAGGCGTACCTGGATGGTAAAACGATCTGTGTGACCGGTGTTGTGAAGAAATTCAAAAGGGAGCCGGAGATAGTGGTGGAGAAGGAGGGGCAGGTAAAGGTGCAGTAAGATTACATCTTGCGAATCCGATATGAACTTCTCATTCAATTTCATTAGGTCAGTACACATACTCATTTATACTTCCTTTTGTGTCCTTCCAAAATATATAAATCAATGAACCGTTTCTTCTACTTTATCTCTCATTACTTTGTCTTCCATGGAAGAAAGTATCACTTTGCCATCTTTATCCAATAGCACATAAAATGGAATCGACTTTATTCCATACAGTTCACCTACTATGGCTGGTTGAGTTTGATTTGGAAATCTATCGATAACCTGGATCCAGGGCATTTGTTCTTTATCAAGTGCCTTGATCCAGTCGCTTGATTTCCTGTCATCCGATACACTTACAATCATGAAATCTTTGTGCTTGTATTTCGCAAATGCGCTTTTCCATATTGGAATAGCTTTCCTGCAAGGTAGACACCAACTTGCCCAAAAATCGATCAAAACATATTTACCTTTTAAAGAAGAAAGTGTAAATGCAGATTTGTCTCTTTTCAGTAAAGTAAAGTCAGGAGCTACGCGTTCAGGTTGTATGTTCTTCAATTTGCTGACTATGTCAGCCAACTCTTTATAATAAATAGATGATGTTGCCACTCCAGAAAACCTCTTCAGTGTTGAATCCAGATAAGGCAGTGGTAAATGGTTTGATAGCTTATAGTATTCACAAAACAAGTAAACGCCTGCTATGGATGAAGGATGCTGCCTTATGAAACTTTCAATCCAGGATTTTTGGGATGTAAATACCAAGTTGCTTACGGAATCTATCTCCTGGCTCACCTTGATTTCAGCATCCTTATGACCTTTAACAGAACCAAGCTTTCCCCGTAACGACGAAATCAACTTAATATAGTATGCCAGGTTGGTTCCTTTATTATATTCCGTATAGATATTGGAAAGCTCCGACCCTGTTTGTTCGACATTCCATATAAGAGCCCATTTTTCGTGTCCATTGTCATAATGTTGCGCTCCAGCAGTATCAACTGAAAGCATGAAGATAGTGTCTTCTACAAAAGCCTTGAAGTTCCAATTTCCGGGAGTAATACTGAACACCAACCTTTCAGGTATACCAATGCTTCCCTTCATGGTAAATTTGCCCTTTACAATTTCAGAGCTGTCAAATTTATTTTTTCCTGCAGGTGAAACTATTCGTACTGTGCCTGAATCTATTCCTTTAACAGTGCCAGTAATTATAAATACCTTATCGTTACTGGCTTGTCCGTTTGCCGATGAAGTGAACAAAGCCAAGGATACTACAAAGCAAAATATTGAAATGTAAATCTTTATCATATACTAAATTTCTTTATTCTTGAAACCAAATCTTTCAGCCTGCCAATAACAAAAATGACTTTAATTAAAGCTAATTAGATATTATTAAGCTTGGGACCGGGTCATAAACGAGAATGCCACTTTTTACTTTTTCCATAAAGGTCATATCCGGAAAAATGGAAAGCCCGCTGCATTCGCTGGCGGGCTGGCATGGTAAAAAGACAATTCTATCTTGACGACTTTCCCGCTGCTCCTATCTGTTTCTGTTCGTTCATTATCTCTCCAGTTAACGGAATAAAGCCGCTGCCGTTCGTTCCAGTAAGCCGGATGAAATCATTTTCCACTTTCGCACCGTCAATGATCGCTTGGGCTACATCGGTTATCTGGGCGGCTGTTGAAGCTGATGGGTCGCCAGACAATCTATCGCAGGAAGAATCTGACCAAACAGGGATGCAAAGAGTTCATAATGGATATTACGGTGCATAGTGGTTCTTCGTCACTTTTGGTGGTCGATTCAACCTGATCTTGTTTTTTTGCGATGATCTGGCTGGTTGTACTGTGGGAATAAAGCCATCTAAGTCGACTCTAAACGGTGCCACCACCAAAATTGGCGAAGAATCACAGGGTGTACCCTGCAGATCAGGTAGAAAGATGCCAACGGACCGGTACTGGCTGAAGTAAAGATACCGAAGGGAGCAGGGTGGAACATGCAGAAAGCAAAAGCGGTCCATCTTCCTTCAGGAGTACACAACGTGTGCGCTGTGCTGAAAGGGGAAGGCAAAGCCGGTATAGACTGGATCCGGTTCCAGTAACCTGGATCAGATCATTACCCAATAAATTGTCCGATACTCCTACAGAAGATTTCTGTAACAAAAATCTTGTGTAATTTGACGCGTAACAAGAGTGAGCTTTATATGAAAAAAACGATCTTCCGCGTTTGCGCCTATGTTATTCCGATGCTTCCTCTCACGTTGCCCGCACAACCAAAGCAGGCGCGGAACCCGGTTATATTCGCGGACGTGCCTGATATGTCTATGATGCGGGTGGGTGATACCTACTACATGAGCAGCACCGCCATGCATCTGAGTCCCGGGGTGCCCATCATGAAATCGAAAGACCTGGTGAACTGGAAACTGATCGGGTATGCGTACGACACCCTGGCCAACATAGCATCACTCAACCTCGACAGTGGAAAAAGCACGTACGGCAGAGGCTCGTGGGCCAGCAGCATCCGCTACCATAATGGAACCTACTATGTAACCACGTTTGCCCAAACCACCGGCAAAACACACATATATTCAACCAAAGACATCGAAAAAGGCCCCTGGAGATCCACCTCGTTCAGGCCATCGCTGCACGACCATTCCCTTTTCTTCGACGACGACGGGAAAGCATATATGATCACCGGCAATGGAAAGATCAGCCTGATCGAGTTGAATAACGACCTTTCGGGTATAAAGCCCGGTGGTATAAACCAGGTGATCATAGAGAACGCCAGTCTGCCTGCCGGAACGAATATAGGACTGGGCGCCGAAGGATCGCAGGTGTTCAAAGTGAACGGGAAATATTATCTGTTCAACATCACCTGGCCAAGAGGAGGCATGCGTACCGTGGTGATCCACCGGGCCGATAAGCTGACTGGTCCGTGGGAAGGCAGGGTCGGGCTGCAGGATATGGGCGTTGCACAAGGCGGGTTGATAGATATGCCGAACGGCACCTGGTACGCTTACCTGTTCCGCGATTTTGGCGCTGTCGGCCGCATTCCTTACCTGGTTCCGGTGAAATGGCAGGAGGGTTGGCCGGTACTCGGCGTTGACGGGAAAGTTCCTGCCACGCTCGACCTGCCTGCCGGCAAAGGACTGATCCCGGGGATCGTGGCTTCCGACGATTTTTCGCGCCGGAAAGGCGACTCCCCGCTGCCACTGGTCTGGCAATGGAACCACAATCCCGACAACACTCTTTGGTCGCTGACAGACAGGAAGGGCTACCTGCGTTTAAAGACCGGCCGGATCGATACGAGCTTCCTGATGGCCAGAAATTCTCTTACGCAGCGCACCATCGGGCCGGTCTGTACAGGCTCCGTTTCGCTGGACGTATCCAATATGAAAGACGGTGATTTTGCCGGACTGGGGTTGCTGCAAAAAAACTTCGGACTGGTGGGCGTGAAGGCAGACGGCCCTGACAAGGTGATCGTGATGATGAATGCGAGCACCGGCTCGCCCACGGAAGCACAGCGGATACCGCTGCAGCAGGCTGTTGTCTATTTCAGGGCTGCGTGCGATTTCACCGACAAAAAGGATGTAGCCGATTTTTACTATAGTCTCGATGGAAAAACATGGAACCTCATCGGCACACAACTGAAAATGGCCTATACCATACCCCAGTTTATCGGGTACCGTTTTGCTTTGTTCAACTATGCAACAAAGACGACAGGCGGCTTTGCCGATTTTGATTTTTTCAGGATCGCAGACAGCATCACGCAAACCGGTACAAACTGAGCGGGTGCTGAAAAAATAATCAAACAAAGATCATTCATACATGAGAGCACTGAAAAGTACATTGATCATCGCAGGCCTGTTCCTGGTTGGAAGCGCCTGCTCCACCAGCTCAAAAGCACCGCGCACGGCCTCCAACACCCAAAAGGGATTGAAGGATTATTTCAAGAAAGATTTCCCCATGGGCGTGGCCGTAACGCCGCGGATGCTGCATGGCGACGATTCGGCCCTGATCGTGCAGCAGTTCAGCAGCCTGACGGCGGAGAACGCCATGAAGATGGGCCCTATCCATCCCCGTGAGAACGAATATTTCTGGAAAGATGCCGATTCGATCGCCGCTTTTGCAAAAGCACACAAAATAAGGCTGAGAGGCCATAACCTTTGCTGGCACGCGCAGGCCCCTTCCTGGATGTTCACAGATGCAAAAGGGGATACCGTATCGAAGCAGGTGCTGCTGCAGCGTTTGAAAGATCACATCACGACCGTGGTGAACCGGTACAAAGGAACTATTTATGGCTGGGACGTGGTGAACGAGGCCATCGACGATAACAATACCAAATACCTGCGCAACTCGGCCTGGTACCGCATCTGCGGAGAGGAGTTTATTGCCAGAGCCTTTGAGTATGCACATGCGGCGGACCCTAAGGCTGTCCTTTTTTACAACGATTACAATACGGAAATTCCGG
This sequence comes from Chitinophagaceae bacterium, assembly GCA_965200945.1. Lineage (GTDB taxonomy): Bacteria > Bacteroidota > Bacteroidia > Chitinophagales > Chitinophagaceae > JADCRZ01. The sequence continues at coordinate 3,623,618 of OZ241749.1, read as the reverse complement.
GTAAACGCGATCGTATCTATAAGCTGGTAAAGAGCCTGAAAGATGCGGGCGTGCCTATCCACGGGATAGGTTTGCAGGGGCACTGGTCTGTCAACAACCCTCCCCGCGAAGAGCTGGAAAAGTCTATCCAGCTCTTCGCGTCGCTCGGCCTGCAGGTGCAGGTGACCGAACTGGACGTGTCTGTTTACAGTGGCCAGCAGGGTGGCCAGCTTACCCAGGGACGCCGGGATACTACTTCCACTTTCACGCCGGAGATGGAAGAAAAGCAGCGTGAGAAATACAAGATGCTGTTCAGTGTTTTCAGGCAATATAAAGACAAGCTGACCGGCATTACCTTCTGGAACCTGAGCGACCGCTACACCTGGCTCGATGGCAGGGGCAGAAAGAATTACCCCCTCCTGTTCGACGTCAACCGCCAGCCGAAAAAAGCTTACTGGGACATCGTGAACGGCACGGCGCCGCAGTAGCCGCACGGATAACTGCTAAAGAACCTTACCACAAAACAACCTATTTTTATCAAAACGGTACCAAGAAAATGAAGAACTTTCTAAGCGGAATTTTGCAGCGGAGTGTTTGGGTGACCGCAACCCTGTTTTTGTGCATGACAGGCGCAAGATCGCAAACCACCTCCCTCACGCTGGATCTTGCCAAACCGGGCCCTGCTGTAAGTCCCACGCTATACGGGCTCATGACGGAAGAGATCAATCATTCGTATGACGGTGGCCTGTATGCAGAGCTGATCCGCAACAGGATATTCAAAGACAATGCGACCAAGCCCGAAGGGTGGAGCCTAGTACAGGCGGATTCTACGGCTTCCAAAGCGTCCATGAAATTAATTGCCGCTAACCCCGACAATGTTCCCTTCGATGAACGCCGGCAAGCACTTACCGGAGCGTTGCAAACGTGTTTGCGGCTCACGGTGGAAAAGGCCGGTGGAAGGGTAGGAGTCGCAAACGAAGGCTATTGGGGCTTCCCGGTAAAACCGGGTACCGCTTACAAGGCTTCGTTTTACCTGAAAGGTTCCGGAAGTTTCCAGCCTCCGCGGCGGCCAGGGGCACCGCAGCCTGCACAACCTGCCGCGCCGGTCATCGAAGACAGTACGGCGGGCCCCATAACGGTATCCCTCGAAAGCAAAGACGGCAAAACAGTGTATGCATCCGGCACGGTCAACCTCGTCAAAAGCCAGTTCTGGAAGAAATATGAACTCACCCTCACCACGGCATCCAATGCAAAAGCGACCACCGATGCACGCTTTGTGATTTCTACCAACCGGACCGGGCTTTATTATTTCAACCTGGTATCGCTGTTCCCGCCTACCTACAAAGACCGGCCCAACGGCAACCGGCAGGACCTGATGCAGATGCTGGTGGCGATGAAACCCAAATTTTTGCGGTTCCCCGGCGGCAACTTCCTCGAAGGCCCCCTCCTGACCGATGCGTTTCCCTGGAAACAAACGCTGGGGCCGCTGGAGCAAAGACCGGGTCACAAGGGCTCCTGGGGTTACCGGCCTACCGACGGCATGGGCCTGCTCGAGTTCCTGCTCTGGTGCGAAGACATGGGAGCCGAACCGCTGCTGGGCGTGTTCGCCGGTTATGCCCTGAACGGCGATCATGTAGACGCGGGTCCGCTCCTGAAGCCGTATGTGGACGATGCCCTCGATGAAATAGAATACGTGACGGGAGACACCAAAACATACTGGGGCGCCAAACGTGCCGCCGATGGCCATCCGGTACCCTTCAAATTGACTTATATCGAGGTGGGCAACGAAGACTGGTTCGACAGGTCGGGCAGTTACGACGGCAGGTTCACGCAGTTCAGGGAAGCCATTGAGAGCAGGTATCCCCAGTTGCGTTGCATCTCGACCATCGCCGATGCACAATATCCCAACCTGAAAGTAACTGCAGCCAAAAAGCCGCTTGTGCTGGACGAACATTACTACCGCGACTCCTGGTCGATGTGGGACAACGCCTCGCAGTACGATCACTACGACCGGAAAGGACCCAGGATCTTTGTAGGGGAATGGGCGACGCGGGAAGGCGCACCGACGACCAACCTGAATGCCGCGCTGGGCGACGCCGCCTGGATGACCGGTATGGAACGGAACTCGGACATCGTGGTTATGTCGTGTTACGCGCCCCTCTTTGTAAACGTAAACACCGCCACCACTACCACGCCCAGGGCATGGCAGTGGGATTCGGACCTCATCGGGTACAATGCGTTGTCGAGCTTCGGCTCTCCTTCTTATTACGTGCAAAAACTGTTCAGCCAGTACCTGGGAAACAGGATCGTGCCCGTCACTGCACAGAATATTCCCATGCAGGACAGGCCCCTCAGCAGGCGGGACAGTGCCGAGAACACAAAGCCCAAACCGGTTCCCACCGTCTTCTATGCGGCCACAAGGGACGAGAAGACCGGCGCTGTTTACCTGAAGGTTGTCAATACTACCGGTAAGCCACAGCCGCTGGAGATCACCCTGAAAGGCGCCTCGAAGGTGGCCGCCGAAGCGACCCTGGTGGTCATCAAAGGCGACAAGCCCGAAGCGACCAACACCATTACGGAGCCGGAAAAGATCATGCCGGTGACCACGAAGGTGAGTGGCATCGCGCCGCTGTTTACCAGAACGCTCGATCCTTATTCCGTGACGATATTGCAATTACAAACCGGAAAATAATAATTATGCTGTCGATGATACAGAAGGCAACCTTCAAGATGATCATGTTTGTGCTGGCAGGCCTGTTCTGCTTTCATGAAACCGCTTCCGCACAAGACAAAAAGTTCTGGATCTTCCTTTGCTTCGGGCAATCGAACATGGAGGGAAATGCAAAAGCGGAAGCACCGGATTCGGTGGTGGACAGCCGGTTCAAAGTGCTGGAAGCAGTGGATTGTGCCAACCTCGGTAGAGAAAAAGGAAAGTGGTATACGGCCGTTCCTCCTTTGTGCCGTTGCCGGACCGGCCTGACGCCGGCCGATTATTTCGGCCGCACCCTGGTAAAGAACCTGCCTGCGGATGTAAAAGTAGGTGTCATCAACGTGGCGGTAGGCGGGTGTAAGATCGAGTTGTTCGATAAAGATCATTACGAGTCTTATGTGACCACCGCGCCCGACTGGATGAAGGGCATGATCAGGGAATACGACGGCAACCCCTATGCAAGGCTGGTTGAGATGGCCAGGGTCGCACAGAAAGACGGGGTGATCAAAGGCATCCTGCTGCACCAGGGCGAGTCGAATACAGGCGATTCCACCTGGCCGGGTAAAGTAAAAGGCGTGTACGACAACCTGCTGCAGGACCTGAACCTGAAGCCGAAGGAAGTGCCCCTGGTGGCGGGCGAAACGGTGAACGCCGACCAGGGAGGCGCCTGCGCCAGCATGAACAAGATCATTGCCACCCTGCCCCAAACCATTCCGAACGCCTATGTGGTATCGTCGGCGGGCTGTCCCCAGCGCGGAGATAACCTGCACTTTACGGCTGCCGGTTACCGTGAGCTGGGCAAACGGTACGGACTGAAGATGCTGTCTGTACTGGGATATCCGGTGAAAGGATCGGATTGATTGGAATATCAATGTTAAGTGCGCGGGGCCAGGAACTGCCTGAAAGTCCTGGTATCAAAAGCTACGGATGTACTTTCAGTTCAGGATATATTTCTGTATCCTTCTTCTCGGCCCCTTTCCTCGTTTTATTCATGTATTCGGAAGGCAGCATATTGTATTTCGCCTTGAACGATTTGGCAAAATAGTTGGGTGTGGCAAAGCCGATGGAATAGGCGACCTGGGCAATGTTCATATCGCTTTTTTCCAAAAGGATCGCCGCTTTGTCGAGCTTCACCGAGCGGATATACTCGACCGGCGTCTGGCCGGTGATCTCGAGCAGTTTGGTATACAGCGAACTTCTGCTCATGCCTACATGCCTGCTTAATTCTTCTACTGACAGTTGAGAGGTGGTGAGGGTTTCTTCGAGGTATACCGAGATGGTCTGTAACAGTTTTTCATCTTCCGATTCAACTTTTACTTCCGGCGTGATCACCCTGATCTGTTTTGTGTACGTTGTTTTCGGGGTGTTGTTCAGCAGGAGCAGGTTGTTGATCCTGGCGATCAGTACCTCGAAGTTGAACGGTTTGGTGATGTAGTCTGTAGCGCCCATCTCCGGTGCCTGTTCCCTGGTTGAGGATCTCGGCCGCCGTAGTATGCTGGAAGAAGCGTTCAAAGGTCTTTTCTTTTTTATCTGCCGGGATGCCGGTATCGCTCACTTTGACGATTACCCAGGTTTTTGCCGGGTCGAGCGGGTCGCCTGTCTGTTAGATCGCCAGCGCGATGCGGCCTCCTTCGAGCGTGAACTTGAACGCGTTCGACAGGATGTTGAACAGGATGCGTTCTGTCTTGTCATGGTCGAACTGTGTATACAGTTTTTCGATTCCGCTGGTGATCGCAAAATCGATCTTCTTTCTTTCCGACAGGTCCCTGAAAGAATCGGATACTTCCCTGATGAACTGCGCCATCTCGCTGCCTGTGGCCCGCAATTTCAGTTCCTGTTCTTCCATCTAGCGGAAGTCGAGGAGCTGGTTCACCAGGTTCAACAGTCTTCTTGCATTTCGTTTGATCAGGTTCAGGTGGCTGGCTGCCTGTTCGCTTTTCTGCTCCTGCAGCAATCTGTCGGCCGGCCCCAGGGTCAGTGAAATGGGTGTTCGGAATTCATGGCAGAGATTGGTTAAGAATTTAATTTTCATCCGGTCGAGTTCGTGTACCCGTTCTGCTTCCTTGCGTTCCTGTTCACACTGCACCTGTTCCTGTGCGAGGGCGAACTTGCGCTTCAGCTTCTGGATGCCTCGGTAGCGGATATAAAAGAGTGTTCCGATGAAGGCGAGAAAATAAAAAATGTAGGCATACACGGTTCTCCAGAATGGCGGATGAACGTAGATCTTTATAGAAGCCCCTTCATTGTTCCATACCAGGTCGTTGTTGCTGGCTTTTACCCGAAACAGGTACCCCCCCCGGATCAAGGTTGGTATAGGCGGCGGTAGTGGAATTGCCCACGTAATTCCAGTTTTTGTCGAATCCTTCGAGCTTATACGCATACTGGTTCTGATCGGGAGCGGTATAGATCAGGCCGACGAACTGCAAAGCGAAGTTCTGTTTGTAATCGAGGTTGATCTCCGTGGCCACAGCGATGTTTTCTTTTATGGTCCATCCGGTTTGCTTTTTTACCGAAAAACTATGTAAATTGATTCCTTTCATGCTTCTCTAAGTCCGGAAACAGTCCCTTTTTGAAAACAGGCAGCGCGATCCTTTTGGTGCAATACGGCATTCAAAGTGGTATATCGCCGAATCCTTCCCTCCAGGTTCCCCTTATGAACTTAAGGAAGGGGCTTGTTTACGTAAGCATAATAAAAGCTTAACGTTGGAGGGATAGGTATACTGTTCTCGGATTTGATATTTGCGATTTAATCATTGTCCCTACAAATAAGTAAGTAGAAACCTTCTTTTATAAAAAGCCTTCTTGGAAAATATATTAAACATTTTAATGATTGATTGGAAGAGAAGGGGCATACCCGCTGCACTACATAACCGAAACCAAACTGTTACATACCCTTTGTTTATGAAGAAAATTGCTCGTTGTAAATTCATTTTTCACCGTGGAGTAGTATTAAGAATACTTCTCATGTCTAATTTCATCCTGTCTCTCCTGTTGGTGTCCTCTGCCGCAAATGCCCAGGCAGTGCCTATACGGGGCAGTGTTACGGATGATCTGGGAAAACCTTTAAACGGCGTCACAGTAAGGGTTAAAGGAACCAATACAGGAACACAGACCGATGTGCTGGGAAATTACTCGATGAATGCTTCCGACGCCAATATTACGATCGTTATCAGCTATGTCGGGTTTGAGTCACAGGAAGTTCGCCTCCATGGCAACACCAACGTAAACATCCAGCTCAAGGCCAACCCAAACTCCCTGGACCAGGTCGTTGTTGTAGGCTACGGGGTCATGAAGAAAAGCAGCCTGACAGGCGCTGTTTCCAAAATAGACAATAAAGCGCTGAACACGCTTCCAACAAGTAATGTGATTGACGCTTTACAGGGAAAGATACCTGGTGTTCAGATAGGTGCTGAAACAACACCTGGCAGCACCCCCTCCATATTGATTCGTGGTACAAGATCCCTGAAAGCCAGCAACGCTCCATTATATGTTGTAGATGGCATCCCGCTGAGCCCGGGAAGTAATCTGAGCGATATCTCCATACCGGATATCGAGTCTGTAGAGGTATTGAAAGATGCGGCCTCCACCGCCATCTACGGAAGCCGGGGAGCCAACGGTGTCATCATCGTAACCACAAAAAGAGGGAGACCCAATCAACCTACGGAGATCTCCGTCAACACCTATGTTGGAGAGAACCAGGCACAAACACCAGCGATGATGAGCGGGGATCAGTACATTCAACTCAGGCGTGACGTGAGTCGCACGCAAAAGGGATGGGACAAAGGCTATCCGGATGATAAGCTCATCTTCTATCCCAATGAATTAAAAGCGATCGCTTCCGGGAATTATGCAGACTGGCAGAGTCTCCTTTTCCAGAATGGAAAGAACCAGTCTTATAACGTTAATATCTCGAACGGCTCCGATAAAGCCCAGGTATTCATGTCGCTTGGCTACCTCGATCAGCAGGGGTATTACAGAACGGGAGATAATCAGCGCATCAACATGATACTGAACACTGATTTTGCTGTGGCAAAGTTCCTTAAGGTCGGAGTGTCTTCCAAAATAAGTAATTCAAAGACGCAGGGGTATAATGCGGTGGGTTCTCTTCCCCTGGCCTACATGAATCCGTTGTCGCAACCTTTTGACAGCACGGGCAAACTGGTGAATTTTCCCTCAGAGATCAATTCCGCTTTATTCAACCCGATAGCCAATTATTACAATCCTTATAAAAATACGACCAACAATTTAAGGGCTAACAATATCCTGTATGCCAATATCACCCTGGCGAAGGGTCTTAACCTTCGAACGAACTTTTCGCTGAATATAGCCCGAACCGGCACCGATGTTTTCAGAGGAAAATACAGCTATGACCAGGCGGGAAGAACAAACTATGCCTCACAGGGACAAAATAACACCAATGATATGGTGCTGGACAACATCCTCAGTTATGTACGTGATCTGGGCCCTCACAGCATCAACTTAACGGCGGTTTCCAGTGTCCAGTCGTCTACCAATACAAGTTCTTCCGGGTCAGGGGAAGGGTTCCCCATCGAAGACATCGGCAGTTATAATCTCAATACCGCCACCGCCAACCTCGTTGTCAACAGCGCTTATAGCCGGTCAACCATCCAGTCCTATCTGGGAAGAGCGCAATACGCCTACAAGGACAGATATATCGTAAACGGCACCTTCAGGGCGGACGCTTCTTCTGTATTGGCGCCTGGTCATAAATGGGGATATTTTCCCTCTGTCTCGGCAGCCTGGGTCATCAGCAAAGAAGCGTTCTTTAAACCGGGGTTGGTCAGCAACTTGAAACTCCGCGGAAGCTATGGCACGGTGGGTAATTCTGCCATCAGCGCCTACTCAACCATCGCACAGGCAAGTCAAAGACCCTATAACTTCGGAGACAATGTATATTTTGGTTATAAACTGGGCGGCCTTGCCAACCTGGATTTAAAATGGGAATACTCAACAACGGCTAACCTGGGCGTGGAAGTCAGCCTGTTAAACGACCGGCTCTCGGGCACATTAGAGCTCTACCAGACCAAGACCAAAGATTTATTAATGTCCAGGGCGTTGCCGAATTTCAGCGGGTTCAGCTCCGTCACTCAAAATATCGGTGCCACCAGTAACAGAGGTCTTGAACTGAGTATTACTTCTCTCAATATCAATACGAAGGAGTTCAGATGGCATACGGATCTGAATATATATACCAACAGGTCAAAGATTGACCACCTTATCACAGACGCGGATCAGCCCGGCGATAACTGGTTTATCGGGCAACCTGTCAGTATCTACTATGATTACCAGAAAATGGGTATCTGGCAGGCCTCCGAACAGGCAGCCGCCGCAAAATATCAAAGGACTCCGGGAGATGTGAAGATCAGGGATGTAAATAAGGACAGTGTTGTAGATGCGGTCAAGGACCGGATCATACTGGGGCAGAGAGACCCGAAGTTTAGTTGGTTCATGCGTAACAGCTTCGACTACGGCAGATTTACCCTGGCATTTTCACTGGAAAGTAAACTGGGCCTGATGGTCACAAGTGATGCATTGGGCAGCGAGGTCTTTTATGACGGGCAGAGGATGCTGGCTGCTGCCATTGCGGGGCATTACTGGACACCCGACAATCCAACCAATGACTTTCCTAAACTGGGCGCTTCCCGGCCGCTGAATTCCGCGCTGACACAGTACCGGCAAGGTGGCTATATCAATATGCAGGAGATCACGCTGGGATACAGTTTCAAACAGTGGAAGAACTTTAAAAACATCCAGGTCTATGCAAGGGCAAAAAATCCGTTTTATGTGTATCGCCAGGACAAAATTATTGACCCGCAGGCTCCCGGATTCGACATCAGTGCGTTTAAAACCTATGTATTGGGACTGAATATCACCCTTAAATAATGGAATGGGTTTTCAACAGACCTGTCTGATTCCTGCTTATTCACCCATAGTTGCATCGAGTGGTTTAATGATTAAAAATTCTAAAAATGAAAAAGCTTTTTATAATTCTGATATGTCTTTCTGTTTTGGGTCAGTCCTGTAAAAAATTCCTGGAAGAGGATCCAAAAGGCAGGATAACAACGAAATACCTGGCTACGGAAAAGGGGCTGAACGATTTACTGACATCCTGCTATTATGGTACCCGCGGCGTGGTGGAAACACTGTTTTATGGGGAGGGCAATTGCGCGTCCGATGAATGGACATACGGAGGCGGGGGAACCAATATCCCCCTGCTGACTGAATGCAGGACAGCAGATTTCGTCAGTTCGGGCAATGTTTCTGATTTTTGGAACTCCCTGTATACCGATGTCAATAACCTGAATTACGGGCTGTCAGTAATAGACGAAACTGCCTTTTCGGACGAAGCGCTTAAAAAAAGAGTTAAAGGGGAGTTGTCGTTCCTGCGCGCCTGGCAGTACCATCTGGTGGTGGAAACCTGGGGAAGCGGCGCTCATTTTCAGACGGTTCCCTCTGAATCAGCCTTAACGGAAGGGCACCCCGGCAAGATCGAAGACTTCTATAAACTGATCATCAGCGACGTAGAAAAAGCCATCACCGATCTGCCTCAGCAGCCTTTTGAAAAAGGAAGGGCATCATCCTATGCGGCAAAAGGCTTAAAGGCCAGGATCCTGATATCCCTGGCAGGATATTCGGATGACATCATCGCTGCTTCCGGATATACAAAGGCAAAATTATACACGGAAGCGAAAATGCTGGCTGATGATGTGATCGCGCATTCCGGGCGATCCTTACTGCCCGATTACAAGTCAATCTTTGACGTTAACAATGAAAATAACAATGAAATACTCTGGTCTGTACAGTTCACCAGCAATCTTCCTTATAACACGGATGGCGAGCATATGCACAGATATTGGGTGCCCATGTACAACAAGTCGGCACATACAGGAGCCGTCATCAGCAAACTGCCTGCCCATTCAATCATCTATGGACGGGAATACAGACATATCATGCCTACCAAGTGGCTTTTACAGCTATATGGCCAGTACGATAAAAGATATGATGGCAGTTTTCTATCCGTCTACCTGGCGCTGAAAGGTGAGGTGCAGGTACCGGGAGATACGGCACTCATCCGGCTCCCGTCAAAATTAACCGCTGAAACGTATGCCTCCTACAAAAGCAGGGGGATCCCCGTTGACGGTATCGACGATTACTATGATCCAGCAACAGGCATCCCCACGTCCAATGGCCGATCCTTATTTATCGAATTATCCAAATTTCTGGATCCCTCCCGGACAACTGCAAAACAGGAAGAGGCTTTTAAGGATGTCATCATCATGCGGCTGGCTGAAATGTACCTGATTGGCGCAGAATGCGCCTATTATCAAAACAACAATCAGGAAGCAGCAGACTATATAACAAAACTCAGAAAAAGAGACCTGGTAACAGGTCATGAAGCTGCCCTGGCAGTCCGTCCGGAAGACATTGGCATCGATTATATACTGGATGAGCGCTCCCGGGAACTGGCAGGAGAAGCACTCCGGTGGTTTGATCTGAAAAGAACGCATAAACTGGTGGAGCGTACCAAAAAATATAATCCCGATGCCCTCTATATCTCCACCACCCACGACCTCCGACCCATACCCGTGAACGAATTGCTAACCGTTACCAATCCAGGGGTGTTTAAACAGAATCCCGGCTATTAATCAATATGCATTGCCAAAATATGAAACGCAGTTTTAACCCGATAGAATGTGGCAAAAAGATCAAGACTTCAAATAAGTGGTGTTCGTGTATCCACCTGTATCTCGGGTTCACGCTCGTTCACTTCCTTTTTACCGGTACGTACGCGCAGGCACAGCCAGTTCCTTTCGAAGTGTTTGCCCATCGAGGTTTCAGAGGATTACATCCGGAGAACACAATTACAGGTATGCAAAAAGCACTGGCTTACGGTGCTATCCTCGAATTCGATCTGGCCATAACCCGGGATAAGCAGGTAGTTGTAAGCCACGATGCGGTACTCAATGCCAAGATCACCCTGGGGCCGAACGGTCAGACACTGGGAAAAGACAAAATACGCATTTACGAAATGGATTATGCGACCCTAAGCGCTTATGATGTCGGCAAGACGCCTAATAAAAACTTCCCCGCGCAGAATCGTTATCCTGCGCATATTCCCTTGTTCAGGGAATTGGTGGATTCTGTGGAAGCTTTTGCTGCCGCCAGGGGCATAAAGGATCCAACCTATTTTATGGAAACTAAACTTGAACCAAAAACTGATGGTATCAATCATCCTGGCCCAAAAGAATTCGTCGACTTAATGATGCAGGTAGTTAAGGAAAAAGGCATACAGAAACAGGTGATCGTACAATCGTTTGATCCCAGAACACTTCAGATTCTAAGGAAAGAATATCCGCAGATCAGGCTCGCTTTGCTTGCAAAAGATAGCACTTCTCTCGATGAAAACTTGAATACGCTGGGATTTGTGCCTGAATACTATTCGATAAATGCCCCGTTCATAAACCGGGAATTGGTAGACCGGTGTCACGAGCTTAAAGTAAAACTCATCGTGGGCAATTGTGATGATTATGAGGAGATTTTACGCATTTCCAGGTTAGGTGTCAACAGCGTAATCAGTGATTTCCCAATGGAGTGGTTATCGGATCACGATGATAAGAAAAAGAAAAATTGAACTATTGATATAAATCATGTACCCAAAGCTCAAAAGCTGCCCACCCCCGCATCTGCCGTTTGATTTTCTCTGGTTTACTAATCTGACTTCCACTTGTCCGTTGCTCCACGGCAGCGGCAATAGATTCACCGCAGCCTGAATGCTCAATAGTCCTCGCGCAAAGCCTTCTATCTTCGTAATACCAGGGTCCTGCGCTTCACGAATCCAATCACCTGATAAATGAACTGGCTTGTTTTCCATCAGCTCGCTGAATTTACCAGCCAGTTGCTTTATCAGAACTTACAAAAGCGATATTTTAGCAGCGTCAACACCAGTGAAGAGAAAACATCCGGCCTGCATGAGGCGCATCCCGGGCTGTTACTGAATAAATAGGGAGATATCCATGCTACATCCCGTTGAAAGTTATTTTGCGGCGGATAAAAAAGTGATTGGTATAGATCTGACCGGTTCGGAAAGTAAAGCGTCCGGCTGGGCGGTGATGAAAGGCTGTCATGCGATCACTAGGCGGATAAACACTGATGAGGATATCCTGATTGGCATAACACTCGAACAACCGGATCTCATTTCGATAGATAGTCCTTTGTCATTGCCCATCGGCCGCATCAGCGTTGATGATGACGATCCTGGGCGGACCCTGTATGGTATCAACCGGAAATGCGAGCGGCAGCTTTTGAAGAGAGGGATCCGGTCATACCCGCCTTTGATAAAAAGCATGCAGAAGCTGACATTTCGGGGGATGATGCTTGCCGGGAAAATAAGAGGACTGGGGTATCCGGTGATCGAAGGATTTCCGGGCGGTGCCCAGGATGTTCTGGGCCTTCCCAGGAAGCAAAATGGCTTGCAAACACTCATACAGGGATTGAAAGATCTCGGCATCACAGGCAGTTATAGTGAACATAAGGTGAGTCACGACGAGATCGATGCGCTCACCGCAGCGTTGGTAGGACATTGTTACCTGTCGGGTCATTTTGAAAGTGTGGGAGATCCGGAAGAAGGGTGTATAATACTTCCCGCTTACAACAAGGCTGTAAATGGATAGGGCAACGGACACGTTGAAGTTTGGATCAACAAACTGAAAACGATCAGGCTGCAGACGCACAGCCGGGCCGGTAGTAAGCTGTTGAAGAATCAGGTGAACCTGCATTCAGCCTGTTACCTGCAAAATTGATTAAGTCATTTTCGCATGGCCTAAGTGAAAGTAAGATACCGGGTTTTATCTGATGGTGTATATCTTTATCATTGAAAGTAAATACATCCAATCCGGGAAGCAGGAAGGGAGTCAGACAATGATGATGAAAATAAGTATTGAATTGCAATGATCTGCATAATAATGTATCCAGTGAATGCGAATGATCGAACCAGTTAAAGGCATACTGAGAGTAGGTACCAGCAATGTGGTATTGCCCGGTAACAAGCAGGCCTTTCCACCTGAGTTCCGGTACAAGAGCCGGCTGACTTACTACAGTACGCTGTTCAATTCGGTGGAAATAAACAGCACATTCTACAAGGTTCCGAAGCCTTCCACCTTTGAAAAATGGTCTGCAGAAGTACCGGAATCTTTCCGGTTCACAATAAAACTTTGGAAGGAAATTACACATGTGAAATGCCTTAACTTCAATGCGGCCGAGTTGGCTCTTTTTTACAATGCTATCAACCACACAGGTAACAAAAAAGGATGCCTGCTTATCCAGTTTCCGGGAAGCATCACCCTGGATTCATATGCGCGCGTGGAACAACTGCTTACTCAGTGTAAAGAACTTGACCCCGGCATGCAGTGGCGCATAGCCATAGAGTTTAGAAGTAAGACCTGGTACGTCGGTGAAACATATGAGTTGCTCGACGAGTACGGTGCATCGCTGGTATTGCATGACATGCCCAAATCAAAAAACGAACTCTTAAATAAGAGAGCTGGCTTTGTATACATCCGGTTTCACGGCGTACAGGGCGATTATAAAGGCAGCTATACCGATGACCAGCTTGGATCACAATTCCAGGCGATCCGGCACTGGCTTAACGATGGTAAGGATGTATATGTTTATTTTAACAATACCATCGGTGACGCCTTCCAAAATGCCAGATACCTCAAAAGCTTGGCCGAACAGTAAACCGAGGTCCTGATCTTGAACGAATACCTGCCTGAAGCTTGTCGTCAACAGCAAGGCCGAAGCGCTGAAAGTGGCGGGTAATGAGAAATGGATTGACAAGCTGTGGTGAAGTAAATATTTTTTACAGAAGCATGATCATGCTTCTGTACAGTAAAATTTGCTGACATCGATAGATAGACTGCTTGTGATGGCCCGATTTACAGCATGCGTCTGTTGCCATGCTATCAAACTTTCCATACGCCTGCAGCTGCTTTTTTCAAATCAAAAACAGCGGGATCCCATTTTTGATTGCGTCTTAACCCGAGCCACTCTCTCATTTCGGTATAATCAGGATGAGTAGGATCGGCCAGAATCTTCTTCAACTCCTGGAAGCCCGGATATCCGCCACAATCTTCAGGGGGGCACCGGCCTTCCCCGCCTATGCACAAAGCTTTTAAAGTGCTTTCAACTATCTTTTTTTCAACCGTAATCACATGCTCCCAGTTGTCGCCAAAGTCGTATATGTACACATAGGTTTGACCTTCTTCGGTAAATACATCCTTCAGTTTTATTTTTCGGGCGTCCGTAACTTCCTCTTCAATATCGGGATAAGGAAAGCTGATTTGGGGATGACTGTTCCAGCCCGCCGGGGAAAACTGAAACAAATGAGAATTCTGCCAGCCGAAGACTGCTTGTATCACCTTATGTAACCGGTACATGGTGAACTGTGCCGGCACCTGTGTTCGACGCCACACCGCAGGATCATTCACATTCAATAATTGTATGTTCAGTTGATAAGTCATCTATTTGGATCAATTGGTATAATTTTCTTACAGTCTCATCATTCAGGAACTGTTCCAGGGATGCCAGCCTTTCTCTTATTACATCTTCACAACAGGGAGGTGTGTGCACGACTTCGCCGTTAATTGCATTTTTCAGCGCTGTTCCGGGTTAATTCCTGATCCCTCCCGTATCCTGTTTTATCGTTTGTGCAATTTCGACAATGGTATTGATAAGCAACAATTTTTTTTGAGCCCGCATCCTGTTGCCATGAGGGAAGCCCCGAAAATAAACAGGTTGGTGGTGATGAAGCCTAAGTATTTTCCAAAAGCGGCCTCGATATAAGCATAGGCTCCGCCTGTTACTGTTACCTTGCTTCCTACTTCTGCAAAACACAGCAGGATCATCGTCATCAGAAAGCCGCAGAACAGGTATGCAAGCAAGCCCGCAGACCCCAGGCCTTCACTCACTATCGCCGGTAATACAAAGATGCCTGCCCCAATGATCGTATTGATCATGTTCGAGGTTAATCCCCATACTCCAATTTGTCTCTTCAAGCCTTCCTCTGTATTCATTTTCGGAGTATATTATGTGGTGCGATCGCCCCGGATTTACGCAACCTGGTTCTTTCGCCAGCTGAACAGCGTGTGCTGATGCATTTTAGTTTTAATACCCGCTTCATGGAAATATATATTACTTACAAAGCGGCAAATATGACCAGACCGGTGGCTGTACACTGAAAACTATTGAATTATTCATGCCGGCCTCCCTCTTGCAGGGCGCCTGGCCGCTCACATGGGTTTAATAGCGCAGCCAAAGAATTTTATTGTAGGGCAGGGCAAACTGGTTATGACCGTTACCGACCTGTTGCGGTTCGACCAGGCTTTTATGCCGGCGATGCTGAATAATAAACTGCCGGCAGATCCATCGTGAATATCATAACCAGATAAGCATGGCTGTGCCCGGCATAGCTGGTTGCAAAACGGCGCATAATGATCCGGGGTGAAAGGCAGGTCAAAAACCGGATGCGTAAAATTACCATAACATAACCGCACGATCCGCATTCATCCTGTATCTTGGTACCCGGTAACACATCCTCTTTCATAGCCAGGATCAAGATAGATCTATTCATCAATAAACCAAACAACATGAGTACAATTACTGTAAAGGATGGCACTGAAATTTATTACAAAGACTGGGGCACGGGGCAACCCCTGTTTTTCCACCATGGATGGCCGTTATCCGCCGATGACTGGGATAACCAGATGATGTTCTTTCTTGAACAAGGCTTCCGGGTCATCGCGCATGACCGCAGGGGACACGGCAGATCCTCCCAGACACCCGTCGGGCACGACATGGACACCTACGCGGCCGATGTGGATGAATTGGTGAAAGCACTCGACCTGAAAGACGCGATACACATCGGCCACTCTACCGGCGGCGGGGAAGTGATCCGGTATGTCGCTAAATACGGCGCCGGACTGGTTAAAAAAGCGGTGCTGATCAGCGCCGTTACGCCGATCATGGTAAAAACAGACAGCAATCCGGATGGTGTGCCCATGTCTATCTTCGATGAAATACGGCAAGGCACCGCCACCATGCGGCCCCAGTACTTCCAGGACTTCACCATGCCGTTCTATGGCTATAACAGGGAAGGGGCAAAAGTATCACAGGGCGTCCGCGACAACTGGTGGCGGCAGGGTATGATGGGGGCCGTAGTGGCCTTTTACGAATGTATAAAAGCATTTTCAGAAACCGATTTCACAGAAGACCTGAAAGCAGTTGACATCCCCGTACTGGTTCTGCATGGCGAGGATGACCAGATCGTTCCTTTTCCACTCACAGGAGCAAAGGCGGTAAAACTGTTGAAGAACGGAAAGCTGATTTCTTATCCCGGATTTCCGCATGGAATGCCGACAACCGAAGCAGAAACCATTAACAAGGACCTGCTGGCTTTCATACAATCTTAAAACCGACAGGCAGCCTATTCAATAAGAGTGGTCAGGGAAGGTGTGATAATCCGTTCCTGGCCACTCAACTTGTTTCTATCCCTGTCTCGCCAATCTTCCCGGTTTCTCCGGCAAGCGGTTTATGCAATACGAGTTGCCTGATGGCAACAGCATGGGCGAACAGCACCAGCGGCACCAACACCGACGGAAGAAGCAAAAAGGGAAAATACCCCACTCCGATATTGGGTTGCTCAAACCCAAAGCGACTGAACCTGTCTGGCAGGGATAACACTGCGCTGGTCACTACATTCAGCAGCAACAGGACGCAGGCAATATTCCAAATCAGGATCACCTGCAGGCTTAAGCGCTTTTTTATAAAGCCAAAGTAATACATGAACGGCGCAGTAAGGCCCGATACCACATCAAAATTTCGCCCTTCGAAGATCATGGCTACGGGAACGGCCCTATGCACAAAGAGCCAGAACAGTACAACCTCCACGCCTACCCGCACAGTGTGAAGAAGGGTGAGCATCCGGATATCCAGTGAATCGATCATCGCTCTCCCGCTCCGGGTAAAGAACAACAGGATAAAGTAGGCAGAGAGCGGCATTACCAGCAGCGGGAACCGGGTTGTCAGGGCACCCGCATGGCTGTAAAAACCCGCACTGCCCAATACCGACTGAACGACGATCACAAGGAGTACGACTGCAATAGGAAGTTTTGCAGGAAGTGCAGCTTTGCCGAACAGGAGAACGGCTATCAGCAGCATAAAGAGGAACAGGGTGGCCACATACCAGGGTAAATGCTCCATTGTTTTGTATTTGATCGGTTGTTTGTACGATCTGATCTTTGAAAGACCGGTCGGTATATTAAAGATCAACGTTTTTTGCGAGCATTTTAGGACTGTTTCCTGCCGGGAAGAGAATTGCAGATGTGGTGTCTTTTGCTTTACTTTGTATAGTGGTTTCCTGAAGGAAAGCAGTTTCTTCAAATTACGATCTATGGCTTCTAACAAAATGCATTGTTCCTGTCTCGACACGGTTAAACCGGTGCGGGATGCGCTGGATGTGATCAATGGAAAATGGAAATTGTCTATCATCATATCCATAGGCGCCGGCAATGAGCGGTTTACGGATATACAGGAAAGCATCCCCGGCATCACGCCGAAGGTGCTGGCGAAGGAGCTCAAAGAACTGGAACATCACAGGCTCATCCGGCGGATCATAACCGATGATTACCCGGTTAAAATTTCTTATAAACCCGAGAAGTATGCAGATACTTTAACACCTGTCATTCATGCACTCAAGGATTGGGGCATGAAGCATCGGAAGAAAGTTCTGGAAAAGAATCAGGTGGCGGGCAGGTGAAACCTCCGGACAATATCTGGTTGAAATCCTGATGGGAAGAAAGCGTCATTATTTCCAGATCGCATCAAAGCATGCATTTTTTGGGGAACCCAAACAATTAAAGCTGCTCCGGAACGTATTAAATACTACGCCCCGGGCAGTTTATAAAGGGCGCCATAAAATGAGCGGTAACTGTCAGCCGCCGGCGGCCTTTACCAGCGGTATCATTCTGGTGCCGATCAATTCGATGGAGTGCATCAGTTGTTGGTGGGTCAGTCCGGCATTGTCCATCTGAAAAGTAAACCGGTCTATACCGCCGAGCGACTGGCTATGCCCCAGCAGCTTTTCCGCTACTTTCTCGGGGCCGCCCACCAGCAGCACGCCCTCAGGCCCGGTCAACTGATCGAACTGTCCCCGTGTTACCGGCGGCCAGCCGCGCTCACGGCCCATCTTCGTCCACAGTTCTGCATATCCCGGGTAGTATGCTTCCATAGCCGTCTCATTGTTCGCAGCCACAAAGCCGGGCGAATGCAGGCCAACCCGCAACTGTTCCGGCCCGAACCCTGCCCGGGTGCCGGCTTCCCTGTAAAGGTCGACAAGTGGCCTGAAACGCTGCGTGCGGCCACCGATGATAGCCACCATCAGCGGAAGACCGAGTGTGCCCGCACGGGCAAAAGATTCCGGAGTGCCGCCAACGCCAAGCCAGACCGGCAACTTCTCCTGCACCGGCCGGGGATAAACCGGCTGGTTGTGCAAGGCAGGCCGGAAATGCCCGGACCAGGTAACAAATTCCTGCTCCCGTATTTTCAACAGCAGATCAAGTTTTTCCTTGAACAATGCGTCGTAGTCGTCCAGGTCGAACCCGAACAACGGGTATGCTTCCACCGAAGAGCCGCGCCCCACTACCAGTTCAGCACGCCCTTTGGAAATCAGGTCGAGTGTGGCAAAGTTCTGGAACACCCTGACAGGGTCGGCCGCGCTCAGTACGGTCACGGCGCTCGTAAGGCGGATACGGCTTGTTTGCGCTGCAGCGGCCGCTAAGATCACCGCCGTTGCCGAATCCAGGAACTCTTTTCTATGGTGTTCGCCGATGCCAAAAACGTCCAGGCCAACCTCGTCTGCCAGCTTGATGCGCTCCAGCAATTGTTCCATCGCCACCACGCCCGTCAGGCTGTTGCTGCCATACATCGCGGATGCAAAACTGTCTATGCCTATTTCCATTTTGCTACATCTGTTTAATGTGATAATATCTTTGAAATTCTCCGGAAACCAATGGCTCCTGCTGAAGATGCACAAACTCAAAAGGTAAGCGCATCCCCTTTATACACGTTCCCGCCAGGATGAAAGTAAGCAGTAAAGTTACTGAAGCCGCGAGAACGAAAGGATCAGTCGAAAGAGGCAAGATAAATTTTCCTGCTCACTAGCTCTGTTCAACAAACGCAGCAATTAAAGCACACCATCGAATTGAAAGTTGATCACGGTCAGACAGGGGCTGCCCTGGCGGCAGCTGCGCTGCTGATACCTTTGTTTTTACTGAAAAAGGGAAAGATGTTACATTCACAGCGTGACAGACTTTTAAAGCCCTTGCCGGAAAGGAACCGATCGTTCAGGAAGGTGGTCCCTTTTCAGATCGGGTTCTTGTTCAATCACGCGCCTGGCGATGTGCAGGCCATTTCGGCTTCTTTTCTGTCTGGATATGGCAAGACGTGTTTTGGATTTTCTCTGTCCCGATGGAGATTGAACGGCTGGTCCTTCCTCGTTGAATCAATACCCGTTCACACGGGCCGGGCCGCCGGTTCACAGCTGCGGATGTCAACAGGGATCACTGACCGGACTCAAGCGCATCCGGATGTGCCACAGGCCTGATGCAAACTGTTTTCGGGATTTGATTTTCATATAGGTCTACCGCTTTTAACGACAGCTTGATGCATATGGAAAAACAGATGGATCTCAACAGACCCACAAGAGTGAGGTTCCGCATGCTGATGTTCATATTCGTCAGTGTGGTGATCAATTACATGGACAGGTCGAACCTCTCCGTTGCAGCCACTGCCATTACCGGCGAGCTGGGGCTCACGCCTGTACAGCTGGGCCTGCTGTTCTCTGCATTTGGATGGACCTATGCAGCATTACAGATACCGGGAGGACTGCTGGTCGACCGGTTTGCTCCGCGTGTGCTCTACGCTTTCAGCCTGATCACCTGGTCATTTATGACCCTGTTACAGGGAGCCGTTAAGGGCTTCGCCGGTTTGTTGAGCCTCAGACTGGCCATAGGCGTATTTGAAGCGCCGGCCTATCCTGTCAACAACCGCATCGTCACCAGCTGGTTTCCCGAGCAGGAGAGGGCCACTGCGATTGCAACTTACACATCCGGACAGTTCCTCGGACTGGCTTTTCTTACACCGCTGCTGGCAGCGGTTCAGCAGTGGACAGGCTGGCGGGGCTTATTCATCATCACCGGTCTTGCCGGCATCGTGTGGGGACTGGTCTGGTACAGGGTATACCGTGACCCTTTGTCGCACAAAGAGGTAAACGCAGCGGAGCTGAAACGGATAGAGGATGGGGGTGCGATCCTGAACCGGCAGGCAGGGGCCGCTTCTGCAACCAAGCCGGCTTTCAAATGGCGGGATCTGAAAAAGGTCTGCGGATATCGCAAGCTGTGGGGCATCTACCTGGGCCAGTTCGCGGTAAATTCAACGCTCTGGTTCTTTCTGACCTGGTTTCCCACCTACCTGGTCAAATACCGCGGCCTCAATTTCCTTACATCAGGTTTTCTTGCTTCCGCGCCCTTCCTGTCGGCGTTTGCGGGGTTGCTCACTTCGGGGTTCCTGTCAGATTACCTGCTCAGGAAAGGGGTTTCCGTTAACATCGCACGCAAAGCCCCGGTCATTTTCGGCCTCTTGCTGTCTGCCTCCATCGTGGGAGCCAATTATGTGCATAGCCCTGCCCTCATTATTTTCTTTATGGCGCTTGCTTTTTTTGGCAACGGCTGCGCTACCATCACCTGGGTATTTGTATCAACGCTGGCTCCCCGGAACCTCATCGGACTGACCGGGGGCGTATTCAATTTCATCGGAAACCTGGCCTCGGTGATCATACCGGTTGTGATCGGCTACCTTGCACGAAACGGCGATTTTGAGCCTGCACTCATTTTTATCAGCGGGGTAACGGTGGCGGGCGCCTGCTCTTATATATTCCTTGTCGGCAAGATAGAACGGATTGCAGACAGCGACAGCGTGCCGCCGCTGAGCAGGAAAGTTTGATCAGCCTCGCTGCCATTGTCATCCCTTTCAAAAGGGAGTTTAATCTGACACGCAATAAACAGCAGCCTCCCCGAGCAACTCCTGCGAAGCACCGAAACGGTGTTGGAGCCTTCGTTGGCCACCGCAATGTCGGGCATGCCGTCGTTGCTGGATATGATGAGGCATGCACGATGCAACTTTTATCAATTAAACGACTGCCTGAACGCCAAAGGAGAATATTGCGTTTTGGCTTTGAACAGCTTGCTGAAGGTCTGCGGATAATCGAAGCCCAGCTCATAGGCGATCTCACTGACCGACAGGTCGGTGGTGGATAGCTTTTCTTTTGCCTTCTCCACCAGCTTGTCCTGTATGTGCTGCTGGGTGCTTCGTCCGCTCAGCATGGAGAGCAGGCTGCTTAGGTAATTGGGTGAAAGACGGAGCGATTCAGCTATGAACTGAACTGTCGGCAATCCCTTTTTCACCAAGGCGTCGCTGTTGAAATAATCTGTCAGCAGTTCTTCCAGCCGTTCCAGGATCTTGTGGTTGGTGATCTTCCGGGTGATGAACTGGCGCTGGTAAAAACGATCGGCATATGTAAGCAGGAGTTCCAGCTGGGCGATGATCACATCGTGACTGAACCGGTCGATGTTCGAATGGTACTCAAGAGAAATATGTTCAAAAATATGCTTCATCATCCCTTCTTCCCTGTCAGATACATGAAGCGCTTCATGCACCGAATAATGGAAGTATTCGTATTTCTTCATTTCTCTGGCCAGCGGGGTCTGCCACAGGTAGTCGGGATGCAGCAGCAGCATCCACCCCGAAGCCCTGAAATCGTCGTCCGAATCGAAGGAGAATATTTGTCCGGGCGCCAAAAAGAACATGACGCCTTCTTCAAAATCATACGACTGCTGGCCGTACTGGTATTTTACTTTGCCGCTCAGGTTCCGCTTCAGCGCGATGCAGTAAAAATCATACACCACGCTTATACGCCTGTTCTCCGCCATTGGAACAAAGTCTTCCAGTTGTACGATGCTGATCAGCGGATGCTCCGGCTTTGCCAGCCCCAGGATCCGGTGATATTCCTGTATCGTCTTTATGTTGTAAGGCTGTTTGTTTTCTGACATGGCTCATTTGTTTTTCTGATAGGCGGCCGCAAACTCGGCTGCGAAATCTTTCATCTTCACTTTGCCCATCTCAGCCGGCTTATGGCGGTAGTAATCTTCAAAGATAACGCCGCTGTGCATGCCTGCATTCATCTCCACTACATCGTTCGCCACGCTGTCTGATGCGCCCGCCTGCTTCATGGCATTCAGCATCTGCCTGTCGCTGATCAGTTCCCATTTCATATAAGGCTTGCCTACGGCTGTGCCCAGGATGGTGGCTGTTTCGTAGCCTGTCTGTTCTTCACTGGCCACATAACGCACCTTTCTGCCGGCCGGGGGCCGATTTATCTCATCGGCGATGGCAGCCGCAATATCCACGGGCGACACCCATGCGTTCATATCATCACCGCCGTAGTTCGACAATATGATGCCTGATTTGCCCTGCAGCAACGCCATGAGCCCATAGTAGCGAAGGGTCAGGAATTTGCCAAGGAAGCCTTCCAGGAACCCTTTGCCCTTTATCATGTCCGTAAAGCTGTAGAGGTTGTAATAAAACCCGACCGGCCGCATGTGCGTAATGGAAACGTCGGGGGGCAATTGCTTCAGGACCTTTTCCGCCACATAATGAAAAGCCAGTATGCCGTTTCCGCTGGCCATGTGTGCACCGACGCTGCTCAGCTGTATCACCCGCTTTACGGCCGACTGCCGGATGGCATCCGCATAGCAGGTAGCGATGATGCGGGCTTCTTCCCTTACATCTATGTGCGGGTTTCCCATAAAATCGAACGGAGGCAGCATGCAATAAACAACATCAGCGCCGGTAAAAGCGGCGGTAAGAAAAGCCGTGTCTTTCACGGTGCCGATGGCGGCCCTGGCACCCAGCGCTTCGATCTCTTTCTTTTTGCCGGCCTTGCTGCTGA
Source organism: Chitinophagaceae bacterium (assembly GCA_965200945.1). Classification (GTDB taxonomy): domain Bacteria; phylum Bacteroidota; class Bacteroidia; order Chitinophagales; family Chitinophagaceae; genus JADCRZ01. The sequence continues at coordinate 3,600,849 of OZ241749.1, read as the reverse complement.
TCACAGTTACGGCATGTCCTTCCTGTACAAGCTGTTTGGTAAGCGGCTGGCTGATATGGCCCAATGAGCCGGTCACAACGATCTTCATATTTTTCTGTTTTGTTTGATGCAAAGCTCTGCACAGAACAAAACAGGGATATAATCAAATCTACTGTTGTTGTAATGAAATCTTCGGTGGGTTGGCAGGATAGTAAAGGTTGCCGGTACTCAGGCATACCGGCAACCATGGATTCACCGAACCGGGTTGTCTATAGCTGTATGGCTTCTTCCATGCTGTCTTTCAGTGCCCCGGAGGCCTCATCGAACAGGTCGTCTTTCGCTTTTTTGGAGTTTTTGCCATCGTTCGACTTTTTGATGGTGGCCCTGATAGGATCGATGGCGTCGAAAAGCCCGCTCACCTGTTTCTGGTAGCGGTCATCGGCTTCCAGTTCTTTCAGCAGGTCTTCGAATTCGTCGAGTATGCTGTAGATTTCTTTCACATTGTCAGCAGAATGCCGCCGGGGGATCCGCTGAAATAATTCCTTCAGTTTTTGTCTGATTTCATCCATGATGTCAGATTTAGCGATCTCAAATATACTAACAATGCACCTGTAAATAGGTTGTCGGTAAAGCGTGGAAATATCTCTTTTATTCACCGGGGCAGACAGACCGGAAAGAGAGGATGCGTCCCTATCCGGATTCCCGTAACGAATACCTATTTACCCAGTGTTTGTGCATTGACACAGCCTGCTGAATGAGTCAATTTTGTACAGCAGGCTTGATCCGGAAAGCGATCTTCCCTGGCCGCCTTTTCAAATCAAATCAATAAAACTGTTTATGGCAAAGACCTTTGTTTTAGTGCACGGCGCCTGGCAGGCGCCGTATGCCTGGCAATCTGTTCGGCAGCAACTCGAAGCCCGGGGGCAGAAAGTGATCGTGATCGGGTTGCCCGGCCACGGGGCCGACAACACGCCGCCGGAGCAGGTTTCGATGGAACGGTACAGTCGGAAAGTGATCGACGCCGTGGGTGCGGCGGATGAGCAAGTAATTCTTGTTGGCCACAGCATGGGCGGACTGGTGGTTTCCGGGGTTGCGGAGAAAATACCGGAAAAGATCGGGAAGCTTGTCTATGTAGGCGCGTATGTTCCCGCAGATGGACAGTCGCTGATGGATCTCTCCATGACCGACAAACAATCTATTCTGGGTGCTTCCCTGGTGCCCTCGCACGATCAGCTGACACTCGGCATCAAAAAGGAATCCCTGATCAATATCTTCTGCCAGGACGCCACCCCGGAGGAGCAGGAGCTGGTGCTGTCGCATTACAGGCCGGAGCCGGCCATCCCGTTCACCGACAAAGTCAATGTGACGGGCGGAAATTTCGGGCAGGTGGATAAATACTATATCCGGACAACAGAAGACCATGCCGTAGGGATCAACCTGCAGAACGAGATGATCAAAACGGCGGGTATAACGCATGTTTTGTCTGTGGCTACCGGCCATTGTCCTTTCATCACCCGTCCCGCAGAAGTGACCGATATCCTCATGACCATCCTGTAACCGATCGGAAAAGGTCTTACCCCACTGTTCGGTTCAGACCATCCTACCGGCATATCTCTCCAAGACCCATTTTATAGTTGTACGCTAATTACCCCTGATATGAGAAAAGTATTTTTATATGGTATAGTATTCTCCGTACTGGCTTTCTGTTGCAGCTGTCACCATGATGATGCCGTGATCCGTAGTCCAAAAACCTTTGTGCTGGTTCATGGCGCCTGGCAGGCCCCCTTTGTATGGGACAGTGTAAAACTGAATCTGGAAGCTGCCGGCAACAAAGTGGTGGTTGTTGAATTGCCGGCCCATGGATCGGATACCGCATCGCCTGCCACCGTAACAATGAAAGCCTATACCAGCAAGGTAGTGAATGCCATGAACGCGGTCAGCGGCAAGGTTGTTCTGGTAGGGCACAGCATGGGAGGCGTGGTGATCACTGCCGCTGCAGAAGCAGTGCCGCAGAAAATCGAAAAGCTTGTCTACATCGGCGCCTTTCTTCCTGCAAACAACCAGTCGCTGGCGGACCTGGCGACTACAGACGCGCAATCGCTGCTGGGCCCCGCACTCATTCCCACAAACAACGGTCTGACCCTCGATATCAATCCTGAAAACATTACGCGGATATTCTGCCAGGACGGAACCGCCCAGCAAAAGCAGCTTGTGCTGAACAAGTTCAAACCGGAACCGGCCATACCCTTTGCAGACCGTGTTGCCCTCACGGAAGCAAACTTTGGGTCGGTGAATAAATATTACATCCATACCGCCCTCGACAATGCAGTAGGCATCGACCTGCAGAACAGGATGGCCGCCGCTGCCCGCATTACCCGCCAGTACTCGCTCCAAACCGGTCACTGCCCGTTCCTGACCCGCGCAGCGGAAACATCGAAGTTGCTGCTGCAGATCGCGGACACCCAATAAGAAGCACCGGTCTGCATACGACAGGGTTGAGCGTTAAAAATCATCCAGTTAATCTTTCTGTTATGCATCCATCCACAAAGCATATCGTGCTGATCGGGGGAGGATTTGCCGGCCTCCATTTCCTAAAAAGGCTGGCAAACAACGACTCATACGCCATCACGCTGGTCGACAAAAACAATTACAATCAGTTCACCCCACTCGTCTACCAGGTTGCAACAGGTTTCCTGGAGCCGACCAATATCAGTTATCCTTTCCGCAAATTCCTTCGCAGGAAAAAGAACGTAAGCTTTCACCTGGGTGAACTGGTGCGGGTGTCTCCCGCCGATCGCCGCGTTTTTCTGAACAACGCAACGTTGGAGTACGATTACCTGGTGCTCGCCTTTGGATCGAGGTCGAACTTTTTTGGCAACGCAAAGCTCGAACAGAACGCGATCGCTATGAAAACCGTGACGGATGCACTCAACATGCGCAATGCCCTGCTTCAATCGCTGGAGGGAGCTTGTAACACCAGAGATGAGGCACTCCGGTCAGCACTGCTTACCATCGTGGTGGCAGGGGGCGGCCCTACCGGCGTGGAGATCGCAGGCATGCTCGGCGAAATGAGAAACACGATCATTGAAAGAGACTATCCGGAACTGAAAAACCACATGGGTGAGATCTATGTGATCGAGGGTTCAGGGGCTTTGCTGAACCAGATGAGCCCGCAATCGCAAAAGGAAGCTTTGGAAAGGCTTGAAAAACTGGGCGTCCGGATCATCCTCGGTACCATGATCACCAGCTATGACAACGATGAAGTGCAGCTTTCAAACGGTGCAGTGATCCGGACCAGGAGCCTCATCTGGGCGGCAGGAGTAACGGGCAGGGCCGTGGAAGGCATCCCTGCCATAAGTTACGGAAAGAACGGGCGGCTGATGGTAGACCGGTACAACAAGGTCTGCGATGTGGAAGATATTTATGCGATCGGCGATATTTGCCTGGAGACGTCGGACGTAAGTTTCCCGAATGGCCATCCGCAGCTGGCACAGCCGGCGATCCAGCAGGGCACGCAGCTGGCCGATAATTTCAAGGCCCTGGCCCTGCAGCGAAAGCTGACCGCCTTTTTGTATCATGACAAAGGGGTGATGGCGATCATAGGAAAGACCAGGGCGGTCGTCGATCTGCCGGTACCGAAACTGCACCTCAAAGGGTGGCTGGGCTTGTGGGTGTGGCTGTTCATTCATATCAACTATCTGATCGCATACGACAACAAGTTCAAGACCCTGTTCAACTGGATCATCACCTACTTTACGGGTGACCAGTCGCTGCGCGTGGTCATTGACGGAACCGGCAGGCAGGCAGCGGAGTGGCCCCGCAACGCATCGTCATCGCCGCCCGGTGCCACCCTCCATCCGGATCAGCCGGTGAGCCGATAACCTGTTCTTCTCCCTCCTGCATCGGGGCCGGTTTTCAAAATAAGACTATTCTATGTAAATTTGAAGTAGCCCGCAACGGAGATTTTCTGCGTCTCAATCAAATGCTTATGGCCAGACTGTTGTTTATCATACTGTTCGGAATAACAGCAATCGCGGCCCGTTCACAACTGATAACACAATCGCCGCAGCAACTGCTGGCCGCATATAACAAGGCGCAGCACGACACGGCCGGGGTGCGGCTCCTGCTGAAGATCGACAGTCTGTACCTGTATCAAAAACCCGATATCAAACCTGTTCTCGACAGCGCCCTCCTCATGGCCAGGCAGGCCCAGCGCATGAGCAGTGCCCTGGGCTACCGGTCAGGATACAACGATGGTACCTTCATGGCCGCAAACGCCTATGCCGAACGGGGCGATATGAGCACCGCCGCCTTTCTGGCAGACAGTGTAACAGGGATCCTGCGCGTCCGGATCCTTATCATGATAGGGGAGCGGTACCTCTTCCGGCCGGGTGAGTTCAAGCAAAACACCGACAGTTCCTTCATATATATCCAACTGGCGGAAAAAGCCAGCGATTACATCCATTCCATGCAATGGCTGTATGAGAGCCGCTGTTTGAAGGGTAAATACTATTTTACGCTCGGTGATCTTGAGAACGGGAAACGGTGTTTTGAAACCATGATCAGGGAAAGCCACCGGCATGGCAAGTTGCCGGAAGAAGCGCACTGGCATGCGGAACTGGGCAAATATATGCCGCACACGGACAGTACCTACAACGATGTGCTGAAAACGCTCGGACAGGCGCTCGCGATCTATACGAGGCTGGGTGATAGGGAGCAGCAGGTGGAAGTACTGGAGGGGCTTGTTTTCTTACACAAGCTGCGTACAAGATATTTGGGGCTTGCGGAAAAGGAGCTGCTGCAGGTGATCGCCCTGCGCAAGGCCTTGCCTTCAACCCGGCTCTTTCAAAATTATACCGAGCTCTCCGAGATCAATATCCTGCAGGGAAACTACAATATCTCCCTGAACGCCGCCCGGAACGCGGTAAAGGAACTGGAGGCGAAGCAGCAGGAAGGTTTTCACGGAGGCGTTGTGTATTCGCAGATGGCAGCGGCCTACAAGGCGGTGGGCGACAAAAGCAACAGCCTGCTCTATTTCAGAAAAGCGCTGGGCCACCTGGTCGAATTCAGGAATGAATACCTATTCCCGATCGGCGGCAAGATCGTGGAATCACTGCTGGAACTCGACAGCCCTCGGCAGGCGCTTTCGTTCCTGCAAACCTTTGTAAAACAGAACCCGCCTCAAAGGATCATCGATAGGGAAATAGTGGCTGCCTGTATGGGAAACTGTTACAACGCCCTCAGGTACTACAGCCAGGCGGAGAAGCATTACCTGCAGATGATCCTGCTGGATGCCCAGGCCCAGGCCCAGATGGCAAAACAGGTGGTGGGTGAACGGAGCAACACCATCACCGGTTCCGAAGCTTACTATACCATCGGTAATTTTTTTGTAGAGCGGCAGCAATTCGCCCGTGCGGAAGGCTATCTGCAAAAGGCTGTTTCGTTCAGGCGGTTTGCTCCTTCGGTAGAACGAAGTGCCAATATCCATCTTCTGTTGTTCAGGATAGATTCCGCACAGCACAATTTTGTGTCCGCGATCCGCCATCTTCAGACGCAGCAGCATTTGCGTGATTCACTTTTTACAGACCGCAAAAGCAAGCAGATTGCCGAATACCAGATCCGGTATGCTACCGAAAAGAAAGAAAAAGACCTTGAGATATTAAGTGCGCAGGAAGAAATAAAAGACAAGGAACTGCAGCGTACGGTGCAGGTGAGAAACTTCACCTATCTGCTGATCGTGGTTCTGATCGTACTGATAATAGTGGGGTACGGCCGGTTTGTACAGAACCAGCGAAGCAAACGGAAGCTGGAGGCGCAGCAGGGGGTCATAGACCGCAAGAACTGGCAGCTGCAGAAGCTGATAACCGACAAAGACAAACTTCTGAACGACAAAGACAACCTGCTGGAAGACAAGGAGAGGCTGATCCGGGAGATCCATCACCGCGTCAAGAACAACCTGCAGATCGTGATCAGCCTTCTGAATACGCAATCCAAATACCTGAACAGCAAGGAAGCGATCCATGCGATCACGGAAAGCCGTCACCGCATGCAGGCAATGTCGCTCATCCACGAGAAGCTGTACCAGTCGGACGACACCAGCTCCGTACACATGCAGAATTACATTACGGAGCTGGCAGGCCATTTAAAAACAAGCTTCGACCAGGGCAGCCTCGTCCAGTTTCAGGTAGATGTTGACCCGATCGAGCTCGACCTGTCGCAGGCGATCCCCCTGGGATTGATCCTGAATGAAGTGATCACCAATTCCATCAAATATGCTTTCGCTGACAGGCAGGCGGGGATCATCCGGATCAGGATGGCCAGGGTTGAAGATGACATGATCCTGCTGCATATCAGGGACAACGGAAGAGGCCTGCCCGATGGGATGGATGTTCACAAGACAAGCTCGATGGGCATCCGGCTGGTGAACGGTCTGGCAAGGCAACTCAATGCGCATCTCACTGTGGAAGGCACCAATGGCGTGGGTGTCTATCTGAAATTCGCAGCCCACAAAGCTGCCGTACCCCTTTCCGGTGAGGCTCCGCATGTACGGGTGGGCGGTAAATTTTCCTGAACCCTTCTTTGCAGGTCAGCTATCCTGCTTCAGTTCACGCCGGCTTTTTTGTTGTAAGGATCATTGTTCCTGTTGTCTGTTTTGCCATCCGCTCACCAGATTTTCCACGACAAAGGGGCTTATTCGCTTACATTTACTTTGTACATATGTTGAATAGAGGTAGGGTTGATATGTGACAACAGGAAATCACCGGATCTGAAATCCCGCCCCAGGTTATGGAAAAAACAGTCTTGATTGTTGAAGATGAATTTATAGTAGCTGACGATCTGCAGCTTACGCTGCAGAATGCCGGCTATGTGGTAGTGGGAGTGGCCGATACGGTAGATACGGCCAGAAAGATCATACGCGACAAAAAGCCTTCCCTTGTTTTGCTCGATATCTATTTGAAGGGGCCCGCAAGCGGGATAGAGCTCGCAAAAGAACTTCAGCAAAAGGACATTGCATTTGTATTTCTGTCCGCCAATTCGAACCAGCGCATCCTGGAGCAGGCCCGTTCAACCGATCCGTATGGTTTTCTTGTGAAGCCCTTCCGGGAAAAGGATCTGCTGGTAATGCTCGATATCGCATTCTACAAACATGAGAAAGGCAACGAAGTACGGTGGAGAAAAGAGCGGTTGCTGCAAAGCGAACTGGCATCGCTCGAAACATCTCCGTCCAAACCGGCCGATAAACTGCTCGAGGTCACAAAAGCCCTGCAAAAGGTCGTGTACTTCGACCTGATCCTGTTCAACTGCATCCTGCCGCGTTCGGCCGAGTACCTGGGATTGATCTTTTTGCGTTGCGGTTTCAATGAATACCAGCAGATCGGCATGCCCGAGCTTGGTGTGATCTCGCGGTTGAGTGAACAGGAGGTGAGAGCCATCATGGTAAATTCGCCTGCAGACAAAAAAAATCACATCTACAACGGGGATGAGTTTATAAAGGCGCTGAAAAACAATGCCATGCGGGCTTTGCTCGCAAAGCAGTTTTCGCTCTCCTCGGAACTGGTTTTCCCCTTTATGCTGAGCAATGCCAGGGTGGCTTCTGTTACGTTGTTCAGGCGGTATGAAAATGGCTTCACGGCCGAAAACCAGGAGCTTCTTTCAAGGATGCAACACACGCTGGCGCTGGTTTTCGAGGAATTGGAACAAAGCGGTGAACCACAGTCCCGGGTAAAGAACGAACAACCCGCGCGGGCAGAAAGAGAGGAACTGAAACATATCATCGGAAGCAGTGCGGCGCTCTTTGAAGCGCTTGACCTGGTTACCCAGGTCGCTCCGGTGGATACGTCTGTTCTGATACTGGGGGAAAGCGGGACAGGCAAGGAAATGATAGCCGAAGCGATTCACCTGTTATCACCCCGCAGGAACAAGCCTTTTATTAAAGTCAACTGCGCGGCATTGCCACCCACGCTGATCGAGAGCGAACTGTTCGGCCATGAGAAAGGATCGTTTACCAGCGCCATCGACCGGCGCATCGGCAAGTTTGAACAGGCCAGCACCGGCACCATATTCCTGGACGAGATCGGGGAATTGACGATGGAGATGCAGGTAAAGCTGCTGCGCGTGCTGCAGGAAAGAGAGATAGAGCGGGTAGGTGGCAGAGAATCGATCAGAGTAGACGTACGCGTTATAGCAGCTACCAACCGGAACCTGCAGGAAGAAATGGCCAACGGAAAGTTCCGGCTCGACCTTTACTACAGACTGAACGTGTTTCCCATTACGCTGGCGCCATTGCGCGAGCGGAAGGAAGATGTAAAAGAGCTGAGTGAATTCTTCGCTGTGCGGTACAGCGGGAAGTTTCATAAACCTTACACCGGCATCAGTGAAGAAATGCAGTCTCAGCTGCATGCCTACGATTTTCCCGGAAATGTGAGGGAGCTTGAAAATATCATTGAACATGCGGTGATCGTCAACGATGGGAATGCCCCGCTGCAGTTGAAGCGTTCATTGGCAGGCAAGGAAAAAGACGTTATGCAGCTTGCCGAAGTCAGAACGCTCGATGATCTGAAGAAACTGCAGCGTCAGGCTGAGACGGCCTATCTGAGTTCGGTGCTGAAAAAGACCGGTGGCCGCATCCGCGGAAAAAACGGGGCGGCTGAGCTATTGAACGAAAAGCCAACCACGCTTGAATCGCGGCTGCAGAAATTGGGCATCAGAAAAGAGAATTTTCAGGTTTAAGCGGTAAATATCTGCAGGAAACTTCTCTTCTTATACCGATCATAAATGAATGAGAAGAAATCCACTCTACTACAGAACTTAAACTGGCAGCACTGATCCTGCCCGTCCCGTTCGCATTCACCTGATGCCCTCCGAAATTTGCGGAGCCATTCAACCGGAACTACGATAACTTCGGAGTCTTTCTTCCCGATGATTTTCCTCCTTTTTAATGGCGGTAGGCTAATTAATTGAAGATCAGTGTTTTGTGTGCAAATATTTTTCCGCGCTTGCACTCTTCTGATTTGGCATGTATTCGGCTTTAATATAACAAGGAACATCACCCGCAAAAACCAGAACGCATGAAACAAGCCCTCCTCTCTCCCGAAAAACAATGTCCCTTTTTTGAAATTTATCCGATAGAACACAATGGGGCCAACAGCCGGCCATCGAATCTTATTACATGCGGCAACCATGAAAACAAGATCGTATGGCTTAGAAAAGGTTCCGGCGTGTATACAAACGGGTTAGTATCCGCTGCTGTACGGTCGAATTCCATTTTTTGCCTGAATGCCATCAGCCAAAGGGTCGTGGCCGGCGCGGATGCCGGAGGATTCGTTGTTTCTTTTGGCGATCGGCTCCTCAGCATGGATGAGATCGAATTCGATCTTGCCTGTCATGCCAATATTTTCAGGATATGCTCGAGGATGGAAGGCCTGCCGATCAGCTGCGAGCCCGATGCTGACCTCGCCGAGCTGATCGTGCGCATGACAAAGGAAAACACCTGTGGAGGCGCTTTCAGGATAGAAGTGATAAAGCGCTACCTGAAAATATTTTTTATCTACCTGACCCGTATTTCAGACGATACGCTTCGACCGGTATTGCAGACCAAAACATCTGAGCACCTGGACCGCTTCATTACCATGCTCGAGCAGGATTTCAGGACCCGGAAAATGGTATCGGAATATGCGGAATCTCTTTTCGTAACGCCAAATTACCTGAACGAGATCGTGAAAAAAGAAACGGGGCATTCCGCCAGCTACCATATTCGTTTGCGCATAGTGACCGAAGCAAAAAGGCTGGCCCTCTCATCTGACCATAACATGAAGCAGATCGCGTACAGCCTTGGGTTTGTGGATTGTGCACATTTCAGCAAATTCTTCAAAGCGGCTACAGGCTATACTTTTTCCGATTTTAAACGGCAGAAGCTCACGATCGCTTTGGCTGTTTAATTACCCTGATTCTTACATGACGGCACCTTGTTTGCCTATTGACAAAAGCCTGGCAGCACCGGACATTTGTAACGGGAAACTGCACCTGGCAGAGGCTTGCGATAAAAGTGTCATGGCCTCGTGCACGCGCCTGCAACCAGTACAGCGATTGTTGTTCCTTCGTTTTTCATTATCCATCATCAATACCGATTTATGACTGCAGAAAAACCCAGGGGAAAATCATGGCCCTTCAATGCCACCTCAGCGTTCTTCCTGTGTGTTTTTCCGTTACTTATCTTGTCGGCCTGCAACACCCAGCCATCGTCATCACCCCAGGCGGGCTCCGATACGCTTGCCGCGGCCTCCTCAACGGCCGCCGGCATCAAGCCTGCCCAGCCGCCTTCAAATTTTAAAAGCGCGGTGGCGGAGGTCGACGGAACCGGGATTCATTACGTAATAGGCGGCACCGGCGAGCCTCTCCTGTTGATCCACGGATTCGGCCAGAACTAGTGTATGTGGAACCGGTTGCTGCCAGAGCTTTCCAAACACTTTACCGTTATTGCCCCCGACCTGCCGGGCCCGGGTGAAAGCGACAAACCCGACAGCGGATACACCAAAAAGCAGCTGGCAACACATCTTCATTCGCTCATGCTGCAGCTGGGCTTTAAAAGTGCCGGTAACTGCGCCGATTCGGATAGTTTCTTCGTGCGGCAGCGATGAGATAACCAAATGGACAAGCCAGAATGCGCTGTTTCAGTTCCAGGCCCCGTGTTTCCATGTTTGGGGTTGACTCAAAAGAGAAAGCCATTGTCTGCGTGATAGCATTCATTTGTACAAAAGCACGAATGCTCAATAGCATATTATATTCCCAAAAGGTCTTCCCCAGTTCCGCCGGAACACAAAAAAAGGTGGCTTTACACTTCTTAGTCAATCCCCTGGTGCTGAAATGCTGCATTAGAGAGCAACAGGCGCTCCGATGGAGCGCGGTATAGGAAAGGGCTTGAGCTACCCAACAGATATTCCTCCGGAACAAAAACAGTCGTGTTCCAGCCTTCCTGGTCAGCCCCTGTTTGCCTGCCCATTACATATTCGGACGAAACATAAGAACATTGATACACAGGTATATGTGCTACCGGTCTGAACGATCCTATTATTCAATGCCCGGGTCCAGGATCTCCGTTGCATCAATGGGAACGGGCAGGCACCTGGCTTCAGTCGAGTACGATCACCGACTTGCCTTTTATCTTTCCTTTCATGGATTCGCTGTAGGCTTCCCTGATACGGTTGATGGGATAGGTTTTATCCAGCAGGATGTCGAGGTTGTCTGTAGCCAGTTCCGCCAGGGTGGTGAGCCCTTCTTTGGTGGGCTTGAGAATAAGGATCTTCAGCTTTTGCGAGGAGAACAGGTTGTTGAAGACCGAGGAAATGATCGCCCCCAAAGACGGAAGGGTGCTCACAAAAGTGGCTTTGCTTTTCATGAGCTGTTTCGCCGTTTTAAATGAAAGCTTGCCCGACAGGTCAATGACCGCGTCGAACCGTTGCTTCATTGATCCAACATCCTGCTGTATGTAGTCGGCTACAGCATCTGCGCCCCATTTTTTTGCAAGCGCCTTGCCATCCGTGCTCACGACCGCCGTTACACGGGCGCCCCGCTTTTTGGCGATCTGTACGGCGAACATTCCGATGCCGCCGGTTGCGCCGTTGATCAGCACCTCCTGCCTGGCACCAATAGCCGCCAGCTTGTCAATGATCTGAAGGGCTGCCAGTCCGGTGACCGGCAGGGCTGCAGCGGCCTCAAAAGAGATGCTGCCTGGTTTTCGCGCTATGTTGCTTTCGTTCACAATTACATAATCTGCCAGGGCGCCCCCTTTAAATACATCCAGCAAGCCAAATACCGCATCACCTGTCGTGAACTGAGTTACAAGGCTGCCGGTTTTCTCGACCAGGCCCGAGAAATCGATGCCTGCCGATTTGGGAAATTTGGAACCCGACTGCATTTTCATTTCTCCGTGGTAGATCTTCCAATCCAATGGATTGATGGAAGCGGCCTTTACCCTGATCAGCAATTCGTCGTCTTTGACCTGGGGGATGGGTTGTTCAACCAGTTCCAAAACGCTTTCGTCGCCATACTTGTTATAAATTACTTTTCTCATCTTATTCATGCTTTTCAAACAGCAAGGCAAATTTGCGCTCCAATCCGGTGCTATAATAGCGCAATAAGACACAAGAACAGTCCGATGCGACACTTTGGGAGAAAACCAAAGCTTGTCGGATGCGACTGCTTTATTGTCTCATTGGGGTATTTTGGAACGTGGAGTCTTCCGACATTTGTTTTACAACAGATCAGAAAAAATGGAAAACGACAAAAAGCGCCCGCTCACGCAGGGCCCTGAAGATGGAAAAACTTTCTCCGTGGTCGGAGATACCTACCGGATCCTGGTCAGCGGGGAAGAAACCGGTGGAGCCTATGCCGCCATCGATATGCTCATCCCTCCCGGCGGCGGACCCAGTCCGCATGCGCACGCGGATATGGAAGAATCCTTTTTTGTAATTGAAGGCGAGATCGAGGTAAAGTCGGAGTTCGGTGAATACAAGGCAACAAAAGGGTCCTTCATCAATATCCCCAAAGGCGGTGTAGTGCACGGCTTCAAGAACAACACCGGGCAGATCGCACACCTGCTTTGCACCGTGGTGCCTGCCGGACTGGAAGCATTCTTTGAAGAGATCGGCCAGCCGGTTGCAGCCGGCGAGTTTCTTCCGCCACCGCCACTGGACGAAGCTTCGCTGAAAAAGCTGGGGGCCATCGCCGAAAAATACGGGCAGCAAGTATTTCCGCCTGACTATCTCGGGTAAACAAAGATCAGGAATGGGAAAATCGCTTGGGCTTGAGGCCGTAATGCTTTTCAAACAGCCTGCTGAAATGGCTGAGATTGGAAAAGCCGAGCTCATAGCCTACCTCTGCAACCGAGTGCCGGCCTTGTTTCAGGAGGAAGGCCGCTTCTTCCATCCTGGCTTGCTGGTAGTAAGTATAGATCGTGCTGCCGAATGTTTGCTTGAAAAGCTGTTTCAGTTTTGTTTCGCTCATCGCTGCAGATTGCGCCAGTTCGCGCAGCACAGGTGGTACGCTCAGGTCGCCGATGATCTCATTGCGTATCATCAGCAGTCTTTCAGCGTCGGCGCTGCTGATGGACTGATGCCCCGTGCCTTCCCGCACAGACAGTTTCTGAAGGAGGAAGTAAAGCAGTTCCTGCACCTTGATCTGCATGTAGAAATAGCTCAGGCTGTCGTTCATGTTCACAGCAGCTATATTCTTCAGAAGCAGCTTTGTCTCCGCTGTCATGCTTTCAAAGAAAAGAAATGAATTCCCGCTGGAGGTAATGGTTTGCAGCACCGGGTTTGGCTCGTTGAGGGCCAGCAGGTCTTTAAGCCTGTGGGCTTTGATCGCTACCACCATATAATGAACCTGGTGCTGCGCAGGAAAGCAGATGGTTGAACTCAGGTCGTTGGATGTAACCTGGATAGCGGATTCGTCGCGTTGTGAGAACTGCACGTGAGGGTCGTTGTTATAAGCGATCCGCACAGGCTGTTCGTTGCTGTAAAAAAAGAAGGTGATCAGGCCGTTTCCTTCGCCCGACGAATTCCGCTTTACAATAAGTTCTTCCTGCAGAACGTAGCGGTGTATCACGATCTTGAAATCGGGCCCGAACATCAGCTTGCGTATAGATCCCTCTCCTAACCGCCCGGGTATCGCTACCAGGTCGTTATGCACCGGCGCGCGGATGTGTTCAGCAAACTGGGTAATAAAGTCGAAATCGGGTGTAGCGGAAAAACTGAATGTCATGAACTTTAGGTGCCTCGGTTGCTAAGTTCTGCAATATTGCACATTCGAAAAAGACTGTTCCTGATTTTTATTGATGTCATGATAAAATGAAGCGTTTAATACCACCCGCCTGAATCTACAGTGGCATAACAGCCACATAAGCGAAGGTGATGCAGGGAGGATCGGTTGCAAGAAGAAGAGGGTCCTGGCTTCGGGAAAGATTCCGGCTCTGAAACAGAGAGTTTACTTTAGATTTACTGTTCATCCGCGTCTGGTCAGTTGGTTAGCCCGTTGCGTTTACTGTAGAGACAGATCCCTTTGAGAAGTATGATCGATCATATAGAAAAGCCAGTCAGGCGGAAGAGCCGTTTCTTTGATAAAATATTTTCCCGTCGCTTTCTTCTTGTTGTGATGGTGTTTTTGCTGATGTGCAACGATGCAAGGCTCATGCACGCTGCGAATGAAGCGGAAAGTCCGCCGGCGGTCCTCATAGGGATCTTTTATGCGGTCGCTTTCTTATCCCTCTTCGCCCTGTTTCAAAGCAGGCAACCGCTCGTGAGAATGCTGTTCCGGATCCTATTTTTTTCAGTCGTCTATACGGATGTGATCTATCTGATCATCGGCAATTTCCCTTTTTCTTTTCCGGATGCCATCAACCTGTTCAACAATCCGGGGTATTCATCGGGCGCCCTCGCTAATTTCAAATTTGCTTTTCTGCTGGCGTTCGCAGGAGCGGGTGTTGTTTTTACAGCGGTGCTCCGTTCGGTGAACCAGTTCAGGGTTCCGCATGCAGCCCCCTGGGTGCTTGTTTTTGTGGCCATACAGGCGTTTCTTTTTCACTACTCAGACGCACACCCCGGCGCGGATGATTTTACTCCCTCCCTTTACCGTGTCACCGGCAACCTGCTGAGCGCGGGTTTTGCAGAGGTGGAAGAAAGATGGAACAGAGAAGCGGTGGCTGCCGGGCCAGGGCCCCGGCAAGTGCAGCATCTTTTTATTGTAGTGGATGAAAGTATAGAAGGCAGCTGTTTGTCGGTCAATGGCTTTCCGCACAGCACTACGCCGTACCTGCAAAGAGAGGCCGGTCAATTTATCAATTTCGGAATCGCCTCCTCGTTTGCCAATTACAGTGCAGGCTCGAACCTGGCGCTGTTCAGCGGTTTGCGTATGGATGAGCTGCCCGACCGTAATTATGTGTCTTTTCGCAAACCAGGCGTATTTCAATATGCTAAGAAGGCCGGGTACCAGACTTTTTTAATGGATGGCCAGTCGAACGGACGGCTTCAGAATTACATGACCCCCAACGACCTTCCGTTCATAGATTCGTTGTTCCGGCCCGGTGCCGCAGAAAGGTCAGGAGCCATGTATGAACGGGATTCACTGCTCGCTGAAAAGATCGCTTTGGTCTCCGCAAGCAAGGTGCCCACCTTTGCCTACGTGAACAAGGCCGGCGCCCACTGGCCTTATAAAAGCAGTTTCCCTGCCTGGTTTGCAGACAGGCAGCTGCGGGGTCCGGAAGGCAGCCTGCAAGGAACAGAAGCAGATTACTTTACTTCAATCCGCTGGAGCGTAGACCGTTTCTGGCAACAGCTGGCGACCAAACTGGAAACCAGGCCTGACGTGCTCATCCTGTACACTTCCGACCATGGAGAAAATTATGCCGCTGGTGCCACCAAAGTAACCCATGCATCCATTTACCAGCCTGCAAAACCCGAAGGACAGGTTCCCCTGCTGGCATTCGACCATGCCCGTTTTTTTCCGCCCGGTTTTTCACCCGGCAGGAACCGGTATTCGCACCAGGCGATTTTTCCAACCCTGTTGTCGGCAATGGGCTACGACAGCTCGTTCATACACCTGCACTACGGCAGGTCCCTTCTCGATCTTCCTTCGCCGGCGGCAAGGTGGTTCCAGGCAGGTGATCTGTTTGGCAGGGGAAAGAACCAGCACATTTATTTATGATAGCCAGCATGGTGAGAGGCCTGCCCGCGCTCCCTGTGATACCAGGTCTGGCATATTGCTATCTTCCCCTTCGCTTGGAGATCTTGTTTTGTGAAATGGTTCTCTGCCTGCTGCATTTGAAGCGTGTCACTTCAACCTCTCTTACGGCACTGTGTTTGGTGGCCCTCCCGTTTGTACGCTTTCGCCACATGGCGAAGCTCGACCGCTTCATTTCCTTTCTCATCAGCTCGATGACGTCCTTTTCTTTTAAACCAAATTGAACTTCGATCGCTTCAAAAGTGGTGCGGTCTTCCCATGCCATCTCTACAATGCGATCAATATCAATCAGGCTTAAGGTAGTGCGTTCGGCGGTAAACTCCTGTGTCATATTCATTTTCATTTTTTGGTATAAGGCATAACAGGATGGAAGAAGAAAAGTTTTTTATGGCAGCGAACTTAAAGCAAGATCCCTGTTTTGAAAGAGTACCGGGGATGGATCTGTTTACCGGAGCGGGCCTGCACATCACAGGCCGGCTTAAACCCGGCGCTTTATTGGGCAGCAGAAGGGTGTGTGAACCAAATCTTTGAGCCTGATATTTAATTCACCCCGGCATACAAAGATGTGAAGATATCTTAGTATTTTCCGTGACTTAAAATCTAACGATTGTGAAACGGACAAAATATTTTTTGCTCTTCCTTGCGCTTGCGTTCTTACCTCCTGTTGCCATGATGACTTCCATGTCGGGAGCCATAAAAAACAATGTTCCGCCCCGGCCTGAAGGCCCTTGCGACATCTACGCCGCCGGGGGCAGCCCCTGCGTAGCCGCCCACAGTACCACCCGGGCCCTGTACTCTTCCTATAACGGACCGCTGTACCAGATCATGCGCCAGTCGGACGGTACAACCCGCAACATAGGGGTGGTAAAGCCCGGCGAAGGCGATGGGGGCGGGTACGCCGATGCGGCCGCCCAGGATGCATTCTGCGCCAACACTACCTGCTGGATCACGACGCTGTATGACCAGTCGGGCAAAGAGAACCACCTCACCCAGGCCCCCCGTGGCGCATTCCTCGGGCCTGCCATGGGGGGCTTTAATAACATCCCCATTGCCGACATGGCGCCGGTGTCCGTCATGGGCCACAAGGTCTATGGTATCTTTATCGAGCCGGGCATGGGATTGCGTCTGAACGATGCCAAAGGAACCGCGGTCGACGACCAAGCTGAAGGACAGTACTGGGTGATCAACGGTCATCACTACAACAACGGCTGCTGCTACGACTACGGCAATGCAGAAACCGACAGCCGCGATGACGGCGACGGCACCATGGAAACCACTTACTACGGCAACTCCACCGGCTGGTACCACGGACCGGGCAACGGCCCCTGGATCATGACAGACCAGGAGAACAACCTGGTGGGTTGTGTGAACCCAGATCCCAACAACAAGGCATGCCCCCTGCCCATCATTTCCTGGCGCTTTGTGACCGCAATGGCGGATGGCGAACCGCACCACTGGAGATCCATGGGCGGAGACGCACAGCAGGGTGACCTGAGTGTGATGTTCGACGGAAACCGCATCACCAACGACCGGAACAGCTACGACCCGATGCGCAAGCAGGGCGCTATCCTGCTCGGCAACGGCGGCGACAACAGCAACAGCTCGCAGGGTACTTTCTATGAAGGTGCGATGACTGCCGCCGGCACTTTCCCTACAAAGGAGACCAATATAAAGATCCAGGCTAACATCGTATCCGCCAGGTATGCCGTGCAGGCGGTGAACATGGCTCCGGCAAATGCAGGCAATACCCCGCCCGGACTGCAAACATTCTCCCTGCAATCTTCGCAAAGCACGACCGTAACGTTTACAAACACAACGGCCGTTCCCGCCACCGGCGTTACCTTGAGCATTTCTGTGCCGTCAGGATGGAAATCGGTGGCCGCGAACTCCCCGGCACCGTCAAAAAAATTCACCGAAGCCGTAGCACCAGGTGCAAGCGTGAGTGCAACTTTTAATATCACATCGGGCCCGGCGGCATTCAACGGCAATCTGATCGGCCGGGCTTCCTGGTCGGCGAACAGCCAGGCCAGGGCTGAATCAATCACAGAAAGGGTGCGCAATGTAAGCCCGGTAAAGATCAACGAGTTCCGCATCAGCGATGGCTCGGAGAACACGACCAACTCGTTTGTGGAGCTGTACAATGCCGGCAACACACAGGTAGACCTGTCCAACTGGACCTTCAACGAGCATCCGACGCAGTTGCCTTTGTTTTCATCCGTGAAGATTCCGGCAGGTGCCAAGATCGCGGCGCATGGCTTCTATCTTCTGGGCTTGTCCAGCTCAGGACTGGCGGTTCCGGCAAAGAAAGGCGAGTCCACCCTCTTTGTAAGAAGTATTGCCGGGATGTCGGCAGGCGATGTGGTGAAGATCGGTTCCGGCGCTTCTGCAGAAACCCGCACGATCGCAAGCATCGCCACACCGCCCGAGCCGGAAGCTGCTGCGCCGGGTTTTGGCGGAGGGCGTGCACCCGGCCCGCCCGGTTCATCAGTGATCTGGCAGCCGCTTCCCGAAGGACCGGTGATCACCCTCCGCGCAGGCAGTAAAAATATTCCGGTTGCCAGCGTGAACGGCTTTAAAGTGGGGCAGAAGATGGCCATAGGATATGGCGCCACCTTCCCGGCCGTTGCCAAAACGATCGAAAAATACGAGGTGGTCACCATAACCAACGTTGGCAAACCGGGCACACAGGCCTGGCTGGCAACAGACGCCATAGCAGGCAGCACCAACATCAAGGTCTCCTCCGTGGCCAATATTTCGGTGGGCGACAAGATCAGGTTAGACATTGCCAGCAACGGCCATGGCATCGAAACGGTCACCGTTACCAAAGTCGGCACCCAGTCGTCACGCAGTCCGGGCAGGGGGCCATTTACAGCCGCTGAGGATGCCGGCACAGGACTCGAGCTGGCAGCACCGTTGAAATTCAATCATGCGCACAACATGCCGTTCAGTGTAAATGGCACGGGCATCAGTTTTGAACCGGCCACTTCTTTCGCACATGCCAGCAACGAGCCCGTACTGGCGCTCGATGCCGGCATCACGCTCGACCGCCCGCTGGCCAATAACCAGGACATCAATGCGGTGGTACTGAATGAAAAAGTAAAGTCCGCCGGCTACCAGGGAGATAAAGCGCCTGACCAGTGGTTCGGCGGCCCGGCGCTGGCAACAGGTGCCGGCAATATGAGCCTGCGCGACGCGAATGGAAATGTGGTGGACGGCCTCAACTACGGAGGCATTGTTGACCCATGGTTAGCCGAAGGTTACCAGGCCACTTCAGGGGCCAACGAAGGAGGTAATTTTGTACAATCACCCGGACTGTTTGGAGGCAGGGGCGGATTTTTCGGGCAGGCACCTGCCGGAGAACGGCCCAACCGGAGCGCCGGCCGCTTCCCCGACGGCTTCGACAACGACGACAACCGCAAGGACTTCCAGCTGCAGAACACGATCACCCTGTCTGTTGCAACAGCAGCCGGTGCAAACAACCTCAAATCAACCAGTGTAGCCAACCTGGGCGCCGGCCAAAAGATCATTGTAGGGTCGGGCGCCAACAGCGAGAACGCTGTGATCGCCAGTGTTGGAACGGCAGGCGGTTCAACAATAGTTACGGCCACCACTGCCGGCGCAACCATGATCCCTGTTGGAAGCGCGATCGGCTTTGAGGCCGGTCAGGCGATCACCGTCGGCGGCGATGCAGACCGGGAAACGGCAGTTGTTGCTTCCGTGGCTTTCGGACGCCGTTTCGGCGGCGGTAACCGCAACGCTCCCCCGGCCGATTCGATCACCGTTGCCACACCGTTGAAGTCTGCGCATGCATCAACTGCACCGGTATCAGGCAGCGGCATCACGCTTACAGCGCCTCTGACCAAAGCGCATAACAACGGCACGCAGGTAGCGGCCAATATTCCTACACCAGGTTCACCCAATCAATATACTATGAAACGGTAGGGAGGGAAACTGCAAGTGCCGGCCTTATTTTGTGTTTACCCCGTCTTGGTTTACTGATGAACTGTCAGCTTTGTTCCGATAGGGGGCCTGTGAAGATCAATAAAACGATTGTAAGAGTTGCACTAGTGAAAATTCAGTACTTTGCCCTGCGCATGTGAAGATCTGGCTTCTAAAAAAACAATATGAAAAAACGATTCTGCTTTCTCCTGGCCTCCGGCTTCTTACCATTTTTACTCTCAGCACAGCAAATAGACAGAAGGGAGAAATACGACATCTCAAAAGACAAAGTACTGTACACAATTGGTTACGCGCATCTCGACACCCAATGGAACTGGGACTATCCGACCGTGATCAATCAATACATCAAAAATACGATGGAGGATAACTTCAAGCTCCTTCAGAAGTACCCTGATTATGTCTTCAACTTTACCGGCTCGCGCCGGTATAATTTTATGAAAGAATATTATCCGGAGTCGTATAAAAAGGTGAGTGACTATATCAGACAGGGGCGATGGTTTATTTCAGGCTCTTCCGTTGATGAAGCTGAAGTAAACGTCTCTTCTTCCGAATCCGTTCTCAGGCAGGTGTTGTATGGAAATCTCTTTTTCAAACGGGAGTTCAACAAGCCCAGCCGCGATTACATGCTTCCCGACTGCTTCGGATTTGTGGCCACCCTGCCTTCCGTACTGAACCATGCCGGACTCATCGGATTTTCTACCCAGAAGCTTACCTGGCATTCTGCCAACGGCATTCCCTTTAATGTGGGTGTATGGGAAGGGCCCGACGGCAAAGGCCTGCTTGCGGCCCTCAACGGAACCGGTTATGGCAGCCATATCGTGGAGAGACTGGACAAAGACAAGGAATGGACAGCCCGGATGGAAAGCAACGCCAAAAAATACGGTGTGCTGGTAGATTTCCGGTATTACGGCACCGGTGATGTTGGCGGAGCGCCACAGGAAAGAGACGTACAGAATGCGGAAGGAAGCATCAAACACGGCGACAGCAGTAACTTCAAGGTCGTTCTCACCTCCTCCGACCAGATATTCAAAGATATCACACCTGCGGTACGCGCCAAGCTGCCGACCTACACCGGTGATCTGTTGCTGATAGAGCACAGTGCGGGCTCCATGACCTCGGAGGCGTATATGAAACGCGCCAACCGCAAAAACGAACTGCTGGCCAAATCGGCCGAGCAACTTGCCTCGGTGGCCAGCTGGCTGGGAGGGGCTTCTTACCCTGCGAACAAACTCAATCATTCATGGGACCTGGTGCTGGGCAGCCAGATGCACGACATGCTTCCTGGTACCGCTTTTCCAAAAGCGTACGTGTATGCCTGGAACGACGAATTCATTGCCATGAACGGTTTTTCCGAAGTGGTGAAGAATTCAGTAAGCTCCATAGCGCACCAGTTAAACACCCGTGCAGAAGGCAGAGCAGTGGTGGTTTATAATCCGGTGGCGACAGACAGGGAAGATGTTGTTACCACCGAACTTACCTATGCCAAATTACCCGGCAATGTAACAGTGATCGATAAGAACGGCAACACCGTTCCTTCCCAGATCATCGAAGCCAAAGGAAACAAGCTGAAGATCATTTTTCTGGCCAAACTTCCTTCGGCCGGATTATCGGTGTATGATGTTCGCCAAACAGCCGGTACAGCTGCAACGACCGGTCTGAAAGCCTCCAGCGACTCGCTGGAGAACGATTTTTTCAGGGTCAGGATCAACAAGGAGGGCGATATCGCCGGCATCTACGACAAAACCGCCTTGAGAGAAGTGCTTTCCAAACCGGCTTCACTCCAGTTCCAGAAAGAAAACCCCAGTGAATGGCCTGCCTGGAACATGGACTGGAAAGACCGTAAGAACCCGCCCATCGACTTTATGAACAAAGAGGTAACGGTGAAGGTCGTTGAACAGGGGCCAGTGCGGGTAGCCCTCGAAGTGAAAAAGAAAGGACTGAACTCGGAAATCACCCAGATCATCAGCCTGTCTGCAGGAGAGGCCGGTAAAAGGATCGAAGTAAAGAACAAGATCGACTGGCAGTCGAAAGAGGTAAGCTTGAAAGCCGCTTTTCCTACCACCGCAGTGAATGAAATGGCTACGTATGGCATGTCTACCGCGGCCATCCAGCGTACCACCAACAACGAAGTGAAATACGAAGTGCCCGGCCGTCAGTGGATCGACATCACCGACCGGTCGAACAGCTATGGCGTTTCCATCCTGGAAGATTGCAAATATGGTTCGGACAAACCCGATAACAGCACCCTGCGACTTACCCTGATGTACACGCCGAAGGCGAATTCATATGTTTACCAGGGCACACAGGACTGGGGCATGCACGATTTCAAATATGCCATCTACCCCCACGACGGCGACTGGGCCTATGCGAAGTCGCCCTGGCAGGGAAGTTTTGTGAACGCACCGCTGATCGGCTTCGAAACTGCAAAACATGAAGGTGCACTGGGCAAAGAGATCTCCCTGATCAGAATGAACACCAGCCAGGTAGATATGATGGCTTTTAAAAAAGCAGAAGAAAGCGATTATTACATCGTTCGTTTCAACGAACTGTACGGTAAGAACGCAGCAGGGGTATCTGCAGGCTTCCCCGGAAAAATTGTGGATGCCTATGAAGTGAACGGCCAGGAAGAGAAGATCGGCGAAGCCGGCTTTGCCGACGGAACCCTCCGTTTCGACATGACGAAATTCATGATAAAAAGTTTCGCCGTCAGGTTCGACAAGCCTGCCTCGTCATCGTCCAAACCCGCGCAGCAAACCGTTGAGATCCCTTTCAACGAAGATGCAGTCAGTTCAGACGCCAACAGGGCCGATGGAAACCTCGACAGCGGCCGCACCATTCCGGCCGAACTGCTGCCTGCGGAAGTGACCAGTGAGGATATCAGCTTTAAGATCGGAAGCACCGCAGACGGAGCGAAAAATGTTGTTGCCGCCAGGGGGCAGGTAATCAACCTGCCTGCAGGCGATTTCAATAAACTCTACATTCTCGCGGCGGCCACAGAAGATACGAAGGGAAACCTTAGGATCGGAAAACAGGCTGCAAACCTGGGTGTACAGTCGTGGACCGGTTTGGTAGGTCAGCACTACAACCGGAAGTTTTACATGAACGACCTTAAAGTAGCTGAAATAGCGAGTGCTTACTCCAAACCCGACGATATCGCATGGTATGCTTCGCACCGGCATTCGCCTGCCGCAAACGACGCTTATCAGTACAGCTATCTGTACAAATACGAATTTACGCTCGACAAAGGAACAAGGTCGGTCACGCTTCCTGATAACAGCAAGATCAAAATATTCGCGATCACGGTAGCGAATAAAACCAATGAAGAAACCGTTCCCTTGCAACCGCTGTACGATGATTTCAAAGACAACAAGCCGGTGGAATTAAGGATAAAGGAATACGTGACTCCGGATCTGAAGGCGGTGAAATCGGTTCAGAAGCCGCTGTTCCTCAGCAACAGGATCGAATCTACCGACCCGCGGGCAGTTGCAAGAATGAGAAACTATTTAAGGAGTCTCAACATGGATACCGTTATCGTGGCAACACCGCCGTCCACTGCCGACTATGCCGATGCAAAAGCCGGCAATAAAGTAAGCGCTGCCTATTATGCAACGGGCAAATCGACCAATGGAAAAGATTACCAGAACGTCAAAATGGATATTTCGAACATACTCAGTTCCGCTTCACCCGGTTCAATGGATTCTACCTGGTTCGGCAACGGAGAAGGCCGGTATGTCATCGATCTGCAGAAACCTGTTGCGCTCGATAAGATCAATCTATACCTCGACCAGTTCAGGGAGCGGGGAAACCAGGTCTTCAGCATGTGGGCTTCAAACAACAGTTCCGATTTCAGCGGCGATCCGAAAACCAGGGGTTTCCAGTACCTGGGCATGTTCAATGCAGGGCGGAGAGGATTGGGCCTAGGCGGTACTTCCATCGAGTTTCAGGAGCCCCTTACATGCAGGTACCTGATGTTTATCAACGATGGCAGCTGGCATGGAGCCGATTTCCTGAAACAGCTGGATGTATTTATCAAATAAAATAAATACCGGCTTAAGGAGTCTGAGATCCTACGGAGAAATGTCCTGAGGCAAGGCCGCACCGTAGAAAGTAGAACGATTGTATAAAGGGTAATCGCTGATACTTGATCTGACAGGATACGTTAAGCGGCGTATGATAAAGCTTTGAATCTTGGCTTATACACGCAAAGTAAGCGTATGATCGTGATGGGCCCTTGCTGTTTGAGTGTTGTTCGGCAGTACCAACTGCCCTGTACTGCAACCTCATGCCCGTTAAAGCATGCATTTCATCTTTTTTGAAAAAACATCAAAACAGGTGCTGCGCCGGTTTTGAACCGGAAGAGATTCTTACATAAGCGCAATACACTCCACAGAAATTAAAATACCGGCAGGGAATGGCAGTACCTGTGGTACACTTCGTGCAGGGGCGTTCTCCGGAAAAAATTGGTCATACACTTTGTTTATTACACTGAAATCATTGCCGGCTACCATATAAATGGTTGTTTTTACAATATCGGAAAGCTTACTCCCTGCTTCTTCGAGGATAGTTCCGATGTTTTGAAAACATTGTTTTGCCTGGTCCTCAAAATTATCACTGACCACTTTTCCCGTTATCGGATCTATACCCGGCATACCAGACAAGAAAATATAATGGTCTGTTACAACCGCCTGCGGGAACACTTCTGTCATGCGCGCTACCTTGACCGTGTTGAAGTTCTTTCGCGTTGCCATATCTGATTTGTTTTATTTTTATAAATAGCTCAGCCACCATTGGGAGGATTGATGCATTCTTTTGTACTTATTAAACCATTTACAGAATGGGTACAACAAAAGAATAACAGCTGCCCCTGTCATGTAAACGGTGGTTAGGTTAAAACCGTACCCTTTTAATTGAGGGGAATGGTTCACACGCAAAGATAGTAACATGTCTGACCAATGATATCCGGTTATTACCGTGCCAAATACAGCGGGTGTGCAACAGCAACGATAGACCTCTCCCTGCAAAATAATAATTTATGCCTGCTGAACAATGATGATGGCAAAGGCTTCAACAGGAACATGCAACTGGAAGGCAATGGACTGACCAATATGCAGCACCGGGCAGGTGCATTGCAGGGTGAATTGAGCATGGAAAGTAAAATCAACAAGGGGACACCTGTTGCATTGACCATCCCTTTATAATACCTGTTGGTATGATTAAAGTGGTATTGTATGAAGATAACAATCAGTTACGGGAAGGCCTCTCCATGTTGATCCATGGAACAGAAGGATTTTCAGTCGTCAACAGGTGCTGCAACTGCAATCATGTTGAAACAGATATTGAACAGGACAAACCCGGCATTGTTCTGATGGACATTGATATGCCTGGCACTGGCGGCATTGAAGGATTGAAGTGGATAAGGACACTGCAATATCCCTGCAAAATTTTAATGTTGACCGTTTTTGATGACAGGAAAAATATCTTTGAAGCCATCCGTGCAGGCGCGGACGGTTACCTGCTGAAAAAAACGCCTCCTGCCAAATTATTGGAGCACCTCAAAGATTTATACGAAGGAGGATCTCCCATGACGGCCTCCATAGCCCGGCAAATAATAGAAATGTTCAACCAGTTGCATGAAGCAGGAGACGCCAAAAAAGGAGAAGAGTATAACCTGACGCAAAGAGAAAAGGAGGTGTTGCAACTAATGGTCAAAGGGTATACCTATAAGATGGCGGCGGCTGAGTTTTATATCAGTGTTGAAACCATCCGCAGTCACATAAAGAACATTTACAAAAAACTTCATGTGAACAGTAAAAGCGAAGCGGTGGCAAAAGTGTTTAAAAACAAGCTGCTGTAGAGCTGCCATCGTTTTGATCCGGGCAGAAGACGTTTACAGGAAGGTATCTGCGGATAAAACAACAGGTTGTTTTATAAGTTTACGGATGGCGTTTCTTTACAACGCCATGCCGCCATCGATGAAAAATTCTCCTCCGGTGATAAAGGAAGATACCCTGCTATCGGACAGGTAAGCCACCATTTTGGCGACGTCTTCCGGCGTACCCATTTTTGCCAAAGGCACCTGGCTTATGATCCGGGTTTTCATTCCCTGTAAAGTCGCTTCATCCATGCCAAACTTTCCCTGCATTTCGGTTTCGGTCGGTCCGGGGTTCACTGTATTCACCCTGATCTTTCTTGCAGCCAGTTCCTTTGCTGCAATTTTTGCCAAATGACCCACGGCAGATTTGCTGGCCGAATAAACGGAGCTGTTCTCCATGGCAAGTGCCGTATTGCCGGAGGTTAAAAAGACGACCGATGCGCCGTCGTTCAGGATTGGTATGAATTTTTGCAGGGTGAAGAAACTTCCCTTGAAGTTGACATCGACCATACCATCGAACTGGTCTTCGGTAGTAAATTCAATGGGCGCAAAGAAGGCTATGCCTGCATTGATGAACAACACATCCACCTTGCCAAGTGAATTCTTCACCTGCGCCACCAGATCGTCTATCTGCTGCAGGTTTGCCTGGTCCGTCAACTTTGCCTGCACGCCAAGTTCCCGGGCCGCCTGATGGAGCACATCTTCCCTTTTCCCTGTGATCATTACAGTGGCTCCCTGGTCTTTAAATTCTTTGGCTGCAGCATAGCCGATGCCGCTGTTTCCACCTGTTATCACAACGACCTTGTCCTGGAATTTTTTCATTTTAAAAGCTTTTTATTGAAGCATAAAGGTCGAAGTATAATAGGGTACATTTGTAACGGGTTACCAAAAGGTAAGTACTTACACAAAGGATAGTATATGAAAGACAAGTCTGATCCGAAATGCGAAACGGTCCATTCAGCCATTCAGGACACGCTGTACGTGGTGAATGGAAAGTGGAAACTGCTCATCCTTTCGATCCTGGTAAACAGCGGAACAAAGCGCTTTGGGGAGTTGTCGCGGGAATCCGGTATTTCTCCCAGGATATTGTCGAAGGAATTGCATGAACTGGAAATGAATCAACTGGTGAACCGGCAGGTTTGCAATACCAAGCCTGTCACCGTTGAATATTCCTCCACCGCCTATGCCGAAACACTGAAAGAAGTGATTGATGCAATGATCCGCTGGGGCCAAAGCCACAGAAGAAAGATCACCGGCATATAGCACGCGCCATAGGGAGCGCCGTGATAAATTTATTCATCTGAATAGACTCGATCCGGCTGCCCCGGTTACTTATTACCATTGGGTTAAGTTTTGGAATTTTTAAAACCGGATATTCCGAAATTCAGAATCTTTGCCTTAAATTAACTGTGTATGCTTCCCTCCCGCAGATATGCCATGGCTCTTCCATGGATCCTCTTCCTGGGTTTATTTTTCTCGTTCTCCCTGCAGGCGCAGGTGAGCGGCTCCGCCATCAGCGGTTTTGTATACGATGACGCGGACAGCACTTTACAAGGCGCCGTGATCACTGTCCTTAACACAGGAACGGGGTTCAAGGCCACGAGCTCTACCGACAAAAAAGGATTTTTTGCTTTCCGGGATGTGCCGGTGGGCAATTATACCATCCAGGTAAGTTCGGTGAGCCGGCAAACCGTAAACCTGACCGATAACACGCTCAACCTGGGCGACCGGCTTGTGCTTCACAAGATCGTGCTGAGTAAGAATGCCAGCACGCTGAATGAAGTCACCGTGCGGTCGAACTCGTTTAACAACAGCGTCGACAGGCTGGGTACGGGCACCGCCGTTTCCGGGCGCGCCATCCAGAAGATACCGCTGGTGTCGCGCAACTATACCGATCTCATCTCCCTGTCGCCGCTCGCCAGCGGTGCTTCCCTTGCCGGAGCGAAAGCCGGTGGCACCGGCTACATGCTGGATGGCGTAAGCAACCGCCGTGCTACATTCGGCGGACTGACCGATGCCGCCTTTTCGATCTCTTCGGAAACGATCCGTGAGTTTGAGGTCTCCACCAACTCATACGATGTGACCAATGGAAGGGGCTCGGGCGGTGTGGTAAAGGCGATCACCAAATCGGGTACCAACACCCTGTCGGGCTCTGCATGGGGCTACTACGGTGCCAACTCGCTCGCCGCTACCAAAGACATCAACGGCAATCACCTCACCAACAAATACCAGATTGGCCAGGTGGGCGCCCTGCTCAGCGGCCCCATCATCAAAGACAAGGTTCACTTCCTCGTTTCCTACGACCAGTACCAGAACACCATCCCATTCCGGGCATACGATTTCACCTATGCGGGCGCCACGCAGGCACAGGCGGAAAAGAACCTGGGCATCACCAAAGCGAACATGGACCAGATCGTGGGTATCATGGAGAAGCAGTTTGGCTTCCCCGGTAACCAGCAGTACGGTACCATCAGCATCGTGCAGAAAACCGTCAACGCCTTTGCCAAGATCGACTGGAACATCAACTCAAAGAACCTGCTGACCCTGAAATACAATTACCTCCATTTCACCGATCCCAACAAACTGAAATCCGCCGGACTGCTCACCACGCAGTATACGGGGATCGAGATCGACAACGGTGTGATGGCTTCCCTGCGCACAGAGTTCTCGGACAAGGTGACCAACGACCTGAAAGTGAATTTCAGCACGTACCGGAAATTCCTGACCTACCTCAACAACCGTGTTCCGGAAGGATTTGTGAACGTGACCTCTACCTTCAGCGACGGCAGCACGGGCAACACCACCGTCGCCTTCGGCAACCAGAACTGGGTGCCCGAGCGAGATGCGTCTGATGTGATCCAGATCGTGGATAACCTGCGCTACAAGGCCGGCAACCTCAATTTCGTTTTCGGAACAGACAACAACATCAACCATGTCACCGACCGCCTTTCGCACGACCAGCAGGGGCAGTTCTACTACGCCAGCATTCAGGACATGGCCAACAACAACCCTTACCGCTTCAACCGCAAGATCCCGCTGGATGGCACCAACCCAAAGATCAGCGTGCCGCTGATCGAGCTCGGGCTGTTTGCACAGATGGAAACCAACCTCCGTCCGAACCTGAACCTGTCTGTCGGACTGCGCTGGGACGCCACCGTGATAGGCAGCAAACCTACCTACAACAAACAGCTGGAAACCGATCTGGGCGTACGGTCGGACGTGGTTCCCTTTGATGCGAAGAACGTGCAGCCCCGCGTGAACCTTGTGTGGGATGTGCACAGCAACGGACGCGACATCGTGAAGTTCGGGGCCGGACTGTTTGCCTCCGAATTCACCACCCAGCCGATCACGTTTTCGCACATCGACAACGGGGTGAACTTCCGGCAGATCGATATCAGGCAGAATGTGCCGGTGCCCGACTGGCAGGCTTACCAGCGCGATTTCAGCAAGGTGCCCGGCGTAGCGTATTACAATTCGCTGACCACCAAACAGCCGGCGACGGTGCTGGTGCTCGATAAGAACCTGAAGAACCCCCTCACCTTTAAAACCAACGTGAGCTATTATCACTATTTCAACAAGTGGCTGAGGGTGGGAGCGAACGTGTATTACAACAATACCTGGAACAATTTCTACCTCTACGACCTGAACCTCAAGCGCAACCCTGAGTTTGTGACGAACGAAGGCAGGGCGGTGTATGTACCGGCATCTTCCCTTCCGAACACGTCCTCCACGAGCTACCTGCCCATACTGGCGAATTCGAGGGTCTCGGCCAATTTCAACCAGGTGCGTTATTTTACCAACACACAATGGTCTTCGAAGTACATCGGCGCGGTAGTGGAAGCAGCCGCCTCGGTGAAAGACGGATACCTCAGTGTTTCCTATGCCAGGGGCAAGGCCACCGGAACGCCTCCGTATGACAATGGAGATCCCCGCAACGCCAACTTCAGCGTGGGCGCTTCTTACTGGGATTATTCTTCCTACGGAAAGAACTGGTACAGCGACGGTGACCAGAAAAACAAGCTGGTAGCCCTGTTGCTCAGTCCTACGTTTTACGGGTTCACCCTCAGCACTTCTTTCCAGGCATACCAGAGCGCGCGGTTCAGCGCTTATGTGAACAAGGATGTCATAGGAGAATCGAACGACGGGGTAGACCTGGCTTATATTTATGATCCGGTGAGTGCGTCGACGCCTGCAAAGATCAGGACCGACATGGAGACCCTGCTTCAGAAAACCAGTCCGGAATTCCGTAAATTGCTTACAGACAACATGGGTAAGTTTGCCCCGTACAACGGCGGACTGATGCCCTGGAGAACGCAATGGAATATGAGCCTGGCCAAGGAGGTCAAATTGTACAAGACGCATAAGGTGACGCTGCGTGCGGATGTTTTCAATGTGCTGAACCTGTTGTCGTACAAATGGGGCGGTTACTCCCAGATCATCAACACCAACCTGTACAATGTGACCGGATTTGACCAGGCCACAAAGTCGTTTGCTTACAGCGTCAACACAAATGCAGGAACCAGGATGAAAACGGCAACTTATTACTCCGTGCAGTTCGGCATGCGGTATTCATTTTAAAGAAGACGGGTAGCCTGCTTCAGGCTTTTATTTATGCAGACAAAATTTCGGTTAATACTTGCTTTATCCTGCTGCCTGCCCTGGTGCATGACCACTAACGGGCAGACAGCAACGCCGGGGCATTCTTTGCCGGCCTGGCAGAAGGGTTATCTCGATATACATCATATCAATACCGGCAGGGGCAACGCCGCCTTTTTCATTCTGCCCGATGGCACCACCCTGCTGGTGGATGCGGGCGAGCTTGATCCCACGGAGCCCCGCACCACTTCCGCCCGCAATACACCCATCAGGCCCAATGCGAGTCGACAGCCGTATGAGTGGATTGCCGGTTACATTCGCCAGTTCTCCCCCGCGAAAGAAAAGGCAGCGATCGATTTTGCGCTTATCACGCATTTTCACGACGACCATTTCGGCGGTTGGTATCCCGATGCACCGCTTTCTTCCGACAAGAGTTTTGTCCGCTCAGGTATAACCGGCGTGGGTGACCTGATCCCCATACACCAGCTGCTGACGCGCAATTATCATTACCCGGTTGAGCCGGAAACGGTGATCAGGGCGCTGCCTGCGGGCAATCATTTTGCAAAGTCATGGTCTAACTACCAGGCGTTTCTAAAATCGGCCGGCAGCAGGGGCATGCAGACGGAATTTTTCAGGGCGGGCTCCGTGTCGCAGATCCGTTTGCTGCGCGATCCTTCCCGTTTTCCCGATTTCCAGGTCCGCAATCTTAAAACCAACGACCTGGTATGGACGGGCACTGATACCACCGCCCAGCATCATTTCAAGCCTGTGAACGGGGCCGATCCCAAAACCTGGCCGGATGAAAACAGCCTGAGCAATGCCTTCCTGCTGCGGTATGGCGGGTTCAGGTATTATACCGGCGGCGATAATCCCGGCACCATTTTCTTCGGCGACTCTTCCTGGAGGGATACCGAATCGCTGATGGCGCCGGTGACGGGCCGGGTGGATGTGGCCACGATGGACCATCACGGCAACCGCGATGCCGTGAATGAAACGCTGGTGAAGGCCCTGCAGCCCAGGGTATGGATCGAACAGGTATGGACAGCCGATCATCCGGGCCATGAAGTGCTGATCAGGGTGATGTCGAAATTATACGCCGGTCCCCGCGACCTGTTTGCCACCAACATGATGGAAGCGGCCAGGCTTGTGATCGGTCCGCTCGTCGATCAATCCTATAAAAGCCAGCAGGGGCATGTACTCGTACGCGTGCTCCCGGGAGGGGCGTCCTACTACGTTATCATCCTCGACGATGCAGATACCACCCGCAACGTGAAGGCGGTGTTCGGGCCTTATGCGACTGGAAAGGCGGAGTAAGCGTGTTTGTAAGAGAAGAAACAGGGTACGGGAAAGTTTAAAGTTGATTCAGAAAAACACTTATGGTAGATCTGTGAAGAAGCTATTTCAATTGAAATTATTCACAGTATTGGCTTTCCTGACTATGTTCGTACCCGGGGATATTATTGCTTTGCCGAATATCTTTTTACTCCTCCTGGGACTAAGATCAGGTTCCTACTTCTTTACTTATTCAGTAACCGTTTTCTGCAGCATTTTCTATTTGCTTATATCAGAAATAGAGGGCTTGAGGAATGCCACCAGAGACGCTGTGTCGATGGGTATTATCGGGCTCTATGTTGTTATTTTTGCGTGTATCGCAGGAAGCAAAGACGGCTTTATAAAAATCCTGTTAAAGGGAAATTGGCTTAATCCGTCGTCTGTATTCATCTTGTCATCGGAAATCCTGTTTGTGATTTTGGCGGTGGTGACTTTTGTTGCCCTATCCCGAAGATTAAAAGACCGCGTTAACAGAGAGCCATAAAGAATGCTCTCATTAGAAAAGTTCTCATTACAGACCGTCTGATATTCAGCCTCTGGAATAAATCCATATCCCATGGATCTGGTATAACAGAAGGAACGTCTGCATACGCATGGGGCTCGTATTCCATTGGAACCTCTGTTGCTCTTGGGTGCAGCGTTTCACCATCAGGCGTTTCGATAAAACGCTTAATGGCGGTGCGTTTGAGCTATCCATCAGATGTTGCTCCGGAACAAAGGAATATTTTTGTAAGAACGATCCATTCATCCTACACCCTCATCGAATCGATCCCTGTTAGAGACGCGGGGCATCACGTCTCTAACAGGGGCGGTTTATATCTCTGACTCTGGTATCGATAGTTTGATTATTAGGCATATTTTAGATTTCTGTTCCTCCGTCGCCGGAATAGCATACGGGGTCTACAATGCGGAATAAACAAGTATCTGTTAATACATCAAATCGCTTTGCATGCAATACCGGAAGAGGCCGGCCCGGTCAAGCACCGGGATTCGGCGTTTTATAAAATGGATGCGGTATGCGGGTGAATCTTTCTTTCACCCGCGCGGGAGGCTGGTGCGTCCTGTGTTTGTATGTTGTGTGTTCATGATGGCTGCGTCCCTGCACTGTGAAGCGCAGCCCGGTGCATGGATCAGGGTCAACCAGCTGGGCTATGTGCCCGGTGGATCCAAAGTGGCTGTATGGGCGGGCAAGACGAACATAATGGAGCCGGTATTTCAGCTGGTGGATGCCCAAACATCCAAACCGGTGTACACTGCGGGTATTGGAAAAGCCTATGGCAGCTACGGCCCGTTCAGCAATTGCTACCGCCTCGATTTCACGCTCTTCAAAAAGCCTGGGTCTTACTATGTTGCCTGCGGTGCCATCCGGTCGCCGGTGTTTCGCATTGGGGATGATATCTATACCGGAGCGGCCGATTTCAGTCTGCGTTACCTGCGGCAGCAACGCAGCGGCTATAACCCTTTCCTGAAAGATTCCTGTCATACCACCGATGGATACACGATGTATGGTCCCATGCCCGATACCACGCACATCGATGTGGCGGGCGGCTGGCACGATGCAACGGACTATCTTCAGTATAGCACCACCTCCGCCAACGCCACCTACCACCTGCTCGCGGCATACCGCGATTTCCCGGAAGTGTTTGCAGACGGTCATCAAGCCAACGGACTGGCAGGCGCCAACAATACCCCCGATGTGCTCGACGAAGCGCACTGGGGGCTTGAATGGCTGCTGAAGATGCATCCCCGCGCCGACTGGCTCTTCAACCAGCTGTCGGACGACCGCGACCATCAGCAGGGTTTCCACCTGCCGCAGAACGACTCGATCGATTACGGCATCGGCAGAAGGGGGGGACGGCCCGTTTACTTCGCGACCGGGCAGCCGCAGGGGCTGGGCAAGTACAAGAACCGGTCGACCGGCGTGGCCTCCACTGCGGGCAAGTTTGCAAGCGCTTTTGCATTGGGGGCGGCTTTGTACAAACGCAAGGATCCTGCGTACGCTGCCCTGCTGCAAAGCCGCGCCGGGTCTGCTTACCGGCTGGGCCTCGGCAAACCCGGCGTATGCCAGACGGCACCCAACCGGGAGCCTTACTTTTATGAAGAAGAAGACTGGACGGACGACATGGAGCTGGGGGCCGCGGCGCTTTACCAGCTTACCGGCGACAGGAAATACCAGCTTCAATCGGCCGGGTACAGCAGGCAGGAGAAAGTAACACCCTGGATGGGAGCCGATACCGCCCGTCATTACCAGTGGTACCCCTTCCACAATTTCGGGCATTACGAGCTGGCGAAAGGAGCGGCGGCACAGCAGAGAAGCCTTCTTGCGGCTTACTATAAAGAAGGGATAGAGCAGGTGTGGCAAAAAGCGAAGCTCAATGCTTTTTTCCGCGGCATTCCCTTTATCTGGTGCTCCAACAACCTGACCACTTCGTTTGCCATCCAGTGTTATCTATACCGGAAGCTGACCGGCGACCGGCAATACGCAGCACTGGAGCAGGCCTGCTTCGACTGGCTGTTCGGTTGCAATCCCTGGGGCAAGAGCATGGTGTATGGCCTGCCGGCATGGGGCGATACGCCCAAACATCCGCATTCTTCCCTCTCTTACCTGCATGGGTATGCGCTCGATGGCGCGCTGGTAGACGGGCCGGTGTATGGCAGCATTTACAGCCAGCTGCGCGGACTGAAACTGTTCGGTCCCGATCTGTATGACTCCTTTCAGAGCGGCCTGGTGGTTTACCACGACGATGCCGGCGACTACAGCACCAACGAACCGACCATGGACGGCACCGCTTCGCTCATCTATCTGCTCGCTTCCAAAGAGCAGGAGGCAGGAAAAAAAACGACGCAGGTGCAAGGCGCCGTCATCAGGGGCGACAGATCTGCACAGCAGATCGCACTCGTTTTTACCGGTGATGAGGTTGCGGACGGAGGAAATTTTATAGACAGCACGCTGGCCGCAAACAGGGTAAAGGCCTCCTTTTTTCTCACCGGAAATTTTTACCGGAACAAAAATTTCGGTTCCATCATCCGAAAGCTGCAGCTGCATGGCAATTACCTGGGCACTCATTCAGACAGGCACCTGCTGTACTGCGACTGGGAGAAGCGGGACAGCCTGCTGGTAACCAGGCAGGAATTTGACACGGACCTGGATACTGCCTTTGCGGAAATGGAGCGTTGGAAGATCAACGCAGATCAGGCACATTATTTTCTGCCGCCCTACGAATGGTACAACGATTCAGTTGCCGCATGGACGCGGGCGCGTGGTTTGAAGCTGGTGTGCTTTTCTCCCGGCACGCGGAGCAATGCAGATTACACCTATCCGGAGATGGGGAACAAATATGTAAGTAGCGATACCGTTTATCATTCTATCCTCCGCTATGAGAAACAGTCGGAAGCCGGACTGAACGGATTCATCCTGCTGGTTCACATCGGCACCGATCCCCGGCGCACGGATAAATTCTATTTTTACCTGCCGCGCCTGATCCGGGAACTAAAAAAGAAAGGATACCGGTTTGTGCGCATCAATGAACTGGTGAGCCGGTGAAGCGGCTATTTTCTTATTTTCAATCCTCCGGTATGAAAACACGTTGGTTTACAGGGATGCTGTTCTTTTATTCACTCGTCTGCCACGGCCAGCCGGGCGTGCTTCCGGCTGGTTATATGCGCGACAGTTTTCCGGCGCTTGTGCAAAAAACAAAAGACCTGCTTGACCATGCCTACATGGCGCAAAAGCTGCTGGGTACCACTGACACGCTGCCCGGCTGGGAGGGCTTTCCGGTACAGCTGTACGAGTATCAGACCAGTGCCGACCTGTACACCGGCAAGCCGAAGACCGCCCGGGTGTACCTGCTGAACCCTGCCCCGGAAAAGCTTGCCATGTGGATCGTTACCACCTGCTGGGAAGTAAAAGGGAGCCTGGATTACAGGTGGACCAACACCGTATTTCAGAGGATCAGGGATCAGTCGGGCGCGCAGTTTCCGGTAAAGGGCATCGTGTATGAAGATCAGTACACAAAAGATTTCCAGGAGCCCTATATGTTTAAAGACGGGGTGACGGTTTATATTGCTGACAGCCTGCACTGGCCTGCGGACAAAACCTGTACGCCGGAACAGATCGAATACTGTCTGCGTGCATCCGACCGGGAGCTGAAACCGCAGACCGGCCGCTATGCCCGGATCATCAGTACCATCCGCGAAGATTATA
Organism: Chitinophagaceae bacterium; assembly: GCA_965200945.1. Lineage (GTDB taxonomy): Bacteria > Bacteroidota > Bacteroidia > Chitinophagales > Chitinophagaceae > JADCRZ01. The sequence continues at coordinate 3,565,174 of OZ241749.1, read as the reverse complement.
CGGCTCGGGGAGGAAAGGAAGATGTGGGCGATGGCAACAACAGGAAATTAAAATGGCTGGAAGTGGTGCGGGAGCTCTATAAAAAAGCCCTGCGGTCCGACCGGAACGAGCTGATGATCATCTGGGCGAAAAACCGGCTGGAATAGAATGCGGACAGTTCGCCGTTGTATGCTTCAGGCGGGAAAGCCTGCTCTTAAAAATATCAATGATACCTGTATGAAAAAATCGATGCTGGTTTTTGTTGTGCTCATCATGAGCTTTCCTGTGCTGGCAGCAGACTCGGATAGCATACGCATCATTCCGAAGCCTGTTGAGCTGAGGGATGGTGCCGGTCTTTTTTTCACCCTGCCGAAACAGGCCGTGATCGCCATCCCTAACGAGTCGCCGTCGATGATTCAGCTTGCAGCGCAGGTGGTTGACAAACTGGCGCGTAGTACCGGATACAAGGTCACTGTGAGCCGAAGCCCTGAGGTCACCCCGGCCATCCGGTTCATGCTTTATACAACACCTGATACGCGGTTGGGAACGGAGGGTTACCGGATGGTCGTCACTACAAAAGGGATTGTGATCGGGGCAAATGCGCCGGCGGGTCTGTTCTACGCAATGCAAACATTTTGGCAGCTGATGCCGAGGGAGGTGGAGAGCGCGGTGAAGGTGGAAAAAGTAGCCTGGCAGGTTCCCGCCGTGGTAGTGACAGACTATCCCCGGTTTGCCTGGAGGGGCATGATGTTCGACGTTTCCCGCCATTTCTTTACCAAACAGGAGGTGAAAAGGTTCATCGACAACATGGTGAAATACAAGTTCAACCTGCTGCACCTGCACCTGACGGATGACCAGGGCTGGAGGCTGCAGATAAAAAGCCTGCCCAAACTGACGGAAGTGGGCGCCTGGCGCGCGGAAAGAACAGGCAGATGGGGCGAGTTCTCAAAACCCACACCGGATGAGCCGAAGACCTACGGCGGGTTCTACACACAGGAAGACATCAAGGAGATCATCCGGTACGCGGCCGACCGCTTTGTAACCATCCTGCCCGAGATAGACATTCCCGGCCACAGCATGGCCGCCGTAGCGTCGTATCCCGACCTGAGCTGTACGCCCGGCACCTACCAGGTGAACGCCGGCGACCGGTTCATGATCTGGAAAGGCAAAGACTTCTACGGCACCACGGACAACACGCTTTGTCCGGCCAACGAGCGGGTGTACACGTTCCTCGATTCGGTGTTTACGGAGGTGGCGAAGTTGTTTCCTTTCGAATACATACATGTGGGCGGCGATGAGTGTTACAAAGGATTTTGGGAAAAAAGCGAAGCCTGTCAGCAGCTGATGCGCAAAGAGGGCCTGAAGAACGTGGAGGAGCTGCAAAGCTATTTCATCAGGCGGGTAGAAAAGATCGTGCAGTCGAAAGGGAAGAAGCTGATGGGCTGGGATGAGATCCTGCAGGGCGGACTGGCTCCGGATGCCGCGGTGATGAGCTGGCAGGGCACGAAGGGCGGCATAGAAGCGGCGGGCATGAAACATTACGTGGTGATGTCGCCCAACGACTATGCGTATGTGGATCTGTACCAGGGCGATCCGGTGGCGGAGCCGCCGACCTATTCGATGGTACGGCTCAGCAAGGCGTACGCATTTGATCCGCTGCCGCCCGGCGTGGATGCAAAATATATCCTGGGCGGGCAATGTAATTTATGGAGCGAGCGGCTGTATACCATGCGGCATGCAGAGTATATGTTGTGGCCGAGGGCGTTTGCCACCGCAGAATCGTTGTGGTCGCCGGCCGGCAGCAAGAACTGGAAAAGGTTCGTGCAAAGTGTGGAGCAGCAGTTCGACCGCTTCGATGTGTCGGAAACAAAGTATGCCCGGAGTATGTATGACCCCATCTTTACAGTCACGAGGAATGCAGACAGCACGTTACAGATAAAGCTGGAAACAGAGGTGGAGGGGCTGGATATCTACTACAGCTTCGACGAAACGGAACCCGACCGGTTCTACCCGAAATATCAGGCTCCGTTACAGGTGCCGAAAGAGGCTTCGAACCTCAAAGTAATCACCTACAGGGGCAGGCAGGCAGTGGGCAAACTGATCACCATGCCGGTGGCGGAGATGAAAAGGCGGAGCGGAATGAAATAAAGGAAAAGAAACAGGGCAGAACTTGAATTAGTGGAAGGAGGGTGCCTGGAAAAACTTATTGTGGGCATCGGTAGGGTATCAGAAGGTATATTATCTGAAGAGCAGCGTATAATTATAATCAGCAGCAGCTTATATTCACACCTTGAAATTTAATTACATTGAGACGTATTCCTTCCTCGGGAGCGAGTACGTTGAAAAGTACAAAGCAGTAAGACGTGAACCAGGATGAATTAAAAGAATGGACAATAACAAACTTGGCACAAAGCCGCATTATCAGATATTGGATGGACTTCGGGGTGTTGCAGCTGTTATCGTGGTATTCTTTCACCTTGCCGAGCCGCTTTCCGGCAGCCACCTCGACAATGTTATAAATCACGGTTATCTGGCAGTTGATTTTTTCTTTCTCTTATCCGGCTTCGTAATCGGTTATGCGTACGATGACAGATGGGAGAAGCTAACCATCGGCGGCTTTCTTCGTCGCCGGTTCGAGCGGCTGCAACCACTCGTTATATTGGGCATGACGCTGGGCGCCATCGGCTTTTACTTTACCGATTCAACTATATGGCCGCTTATCCATACAGTTCCGGTATGGAAGCTGGTCGTTGTTATGCTGATCGGGTATACGGTTTTACCCATCCCTCTTTCAATGGATATACGAGGGTGGGAAGAAATGCATCCCCTCAACAGTGTCGGCTGGTCGTTGTTCTTCGAATATATAGCCAATATTCTCTACGCGCTGGGACTAAGGAAATTATCCAATAAAGCACTGGCTGTTTTTGTAGTATTGGCAGGGGCAGTGCTTTTGCATTTTGCTGTTACCAACCCCAACGGAGACGTTACCGGTGGCTGGACACTCAACGCCGAGCATATGCGTGTTGGGATAACGCGTACGATATTTCCGTTTTTTGCCGGTTTGCTTTTATCGCGCGTAGCACGGCCGGTCTATATCAAGAATGCTTTCCTATGGTGCAGCGTGCTGGTTGCGGCTGTTTTGCTGATGCCAAGAATAGGCGGTGCCGCACATCTCTGGATGAACGGTTTGTACGAAGCTTTTTGCATCCTCCTTGTCTTTCCCCTGGTTATCTATATCGGTGCCGGTGGTGAGGTGCGTGGTGAAACGGAAAAGAAGGTTTGTAAGTTCCTGGGCGATCTTTCCTATCCCTTATACATGACCCATTATGTGCTTGTCTATTTCTACGTGGCATGGGTAAGCAATCACAAAGGCATTACATTATGGCAGGCCTGGCCCCATGCCCTGCTCACGTTTTCAGGAGCGATCGTATTGGCTTATGCAAGCTTAAAGCTGTACGATGAACCCATAAGAGCCTGGCTGCGAAAAAAGCTGAAGTAGCCAAGAAAAAAACTATCCTTTGTCATTTCTTCAACGTTGGTGATTCGAAGGCCTGGAACAAGCGGATGAATTTCAATAACAACTTTTGTTTGTAAATTGTAACTGGAGAATACCTTCAGCGACACAAGGATAAAAAGAATCTGTTATTGATAGTATCGGCTGATAACATGGCATCCAAAGAATGATGGCCGGTATCGGGTGTTCAAAGCAGCTTTGTATCTTTAATTAGAATCGACGGAAGAGGAAATGACACCCCGCGTGGTTTCAGTTCTGCTCCCTGAAATCATTTCCGGCATATGGTCGTCTGAAGTAAAAAGCTAACCTGGGTGAAAAAGTCTTTATTCCCTCTCCTGGTTCTTATCGCCTACTTCGCAGTCCTGATCAAGGTAATGGTGTTCAAGGATGTGCCGGCCATCAGGATAGGATCATTGATGCTGAACTTCTCGGGCACAGAATCCGGTCATGCGCCAAACTTTGTTCCCTTCAAGACCATCTGGCCGTATTTGCTCGGTCACAAAGGATTTATAATTGCCGGCATCAACCTGATCGGGAACATAGCCTTACTTGTACCCATCGGGTTTCTTTTTCCTTTCGTTTACCGGAACATGGCATGGAAAGGATCGCTGGTCCTTGCTGTTGCTTCCGGACTTACCATAGAAGCATTGCAGGTGGTATTGCACGTCGGTATATTCGATATCGACGATATTATATTGAATGCACTTGGCGTATTGATCGGCTATGGAGCCTTTGTGATCCTTGCTGGATGGGTGCGATCAAAAAACTATAAAAGTGTAGCCATTGCAGCCATCCTGGTGATCGCTGCAATGGCGGCCCTGTTTTATATTGTCTATCCCAAAGGCAACCAGCCAGTGAAACCGCATCGCTTGTTCTGGTCTGTAAGATCTGACGTTCAGCGCCCTCACCGCATAACCGTTACCCGCAAAAAAGTAGCAGACACCGTCGTCTTATTCTTGTCCGCACTTGTATTCTGACGATCGAACAAGTCTTCCAGTTCTTTCTGCAGCTCCAACGCCTGGCCGTTCTTTTCCGCCGCTTCGAACGCATTCATCGTAGGGCCGTAGTAATCCCTGAAATTGGCCACTACTTCAGCTGACGGATAAGGCGCCTCAAAAGTGAATGTGTCTTTCAGGAAAGAAATGTTCTCTTTGGGTATGCCGGCACTGGTGAAACGCTCAGTCACGTGGCTTTCCACACCCCACAGCATGGGGCTTACAAACCCTTCCGGCGGCGCCGGCGTATAAGCCGCGCTGATCTTAAGGATCTGTGCTACCAGCGTTGGATCGCCGGGTATCCAGTTCCCCATCACAATTTTTCCTCCCCGCCGCGTAACCCGCACCATTTCCCTGGCTACATCAAGGGGTTTCGGGGCGAACATGGCGCCGAAGATACTGATGACAAGATCGAAGGATTCATCGGCCAGGTCATGCAGATCGGTCGCATCGCCTTCCTGAATGGTGCAGTTGGTAAGCCCTTCCTCTTTTATGCGCCTGTTTCCCGCTTCAACCAGGTTGCTGGCAATGTCGACCCCCAGCACATCGGCGCCTGCTTTCGCGGCCGGTATGGCGGTGTTTCCATCCCCACAGCCCAGGTCAAGCACCTTAAGGCCTTTAACACCCAGGGAGGCTATCAGGTCACTGCCGCTTTTTCGCATGGTAACAGCAATGCGCGTAAAGTCGCCCTTTTCCCATAATTGTTTGTTTGGATTCATATGTTTGGTTTAAGAAATTCAGATCAGAATGAATGATAAGTTACTCAATTTTCCCGGCAGTAAATCATCTCGCGATAAATACGCTACGACAGCTTCGTATAAGCATGGTGGAGAAAGTTCGGTTTTACTTTGTCGAAACTTGCTCTTATCGGGAAACAACCTGATCCGGTTTCAAGGCACTTCCCGCTTCTTCACCGCCGCATTACGGCAACCCTTTCACAATCATCGACATCCCAAGCTTAAAAACTCTTTGCCGCGGCGAGAAGGTCTTCAGCGATCGGTTACACAGCCCGGATAACCCTGCAAAACCTGGTGTGGTCCGATATTTTCAATCCAGTATCATATGGGCAAACGGTGTCGCCTGCAATGTTGCGGGTGTCAGTTACCGCATGAAACAGACTCGTGAACACGGCTTATCTGTGGGCAGTTACATTGCCACAGCAACTGATCCGGGTCAGTGTTTCAAGACCTGGGTGTTTGCTCACCAGTAAAATACTCGTAACACATCGTACTATGGAATTGCTATTCGATACGGAAAAGACGGCTTCCCTGAACGGCCGGCAGCTGGTCAGGCTGCATGTAAATGGCAAAATGGAAGAATTGCTCCTGTTGCCATGGGTAAGCCTGCTGGATGCACTGCGCGAACGCCTCGACCTGACCGGCACGAAAAAGGGCTGCGACCACGGACAGTGTGGCGCCTGTACCGTTCTCTGCGACGGCAAGCGGATACTCAGCTGCCTCACGCTGGCCGTTTTAAAAGATGGTTCAGAGATCACAACCATTGAAGGCATTGCCACCGGTGATCAGCTGCACCCGCTGCAGCAGGCTTTTATTGACCATGACGCTTTCCAGTGCGGGTACTGCACCCCCGGACAGATCTGCAGCGCCGTCGGCATGCTGAAGGAAGGCAGGGCCAACACCCGCGATGAAGTGCAGGAACTCATGAGCGGCAACCTGTGCCGCTGCGGAGCAAACGTGGGCATCATCGATGCGATCATGGAAGTGAAAGGAGGTGAGCATGAATAACTTTTCCTTTCTCCGTGCCGAAAATGCCCTGGATGCGGCTCAGGCTGTCAGCACCAATACCGGCGCGGCTTTCATAGCAGGCGGTACCAATCTGGTAGATATCTGGAAATATGACCTGTTCCATCCGGAGCTGCTGGTAGATATCAACCGGCTCGATCTTCTCAAAACCATTGCTGAAAATGCGGATGGCGGTGTAAGCCTCGGTGCGCTGGCTACCAATGCCGACACGGCTTATCATCCCCTGATCGAATCGCGCTACCCGTTGTTGTCGAAAGCCATCCTTGCAGGCGCTTCCGCGCAGATACGCAATATGGCAACGAACGGCGGCAACCTGCTGCAGCGCACGCGCTGCTATTACTTTTATGATGCAACCGCCCCCTGCAATAAACGGGTACCCGGCTCGGGCTGCGCTGCCATAAACGGATACAACCGCATCCATGCCATCCTGGGTACAAGTGAACAGTGTATTGCCGTGTTTCCATCGGATATGTGCGTAGGCCTCGCGGCCCTGGGCGCAGTTGTGAACGTTACAGGTCCACACGGTGACCGGAGTATACCGTTTGCCGGTTTTCACCGCCTGCCGGGCGATACGCCTCAAACAGATAACACCCTTCAGCATGGCGAACTGATCACTTCCATTGACCTGCCCGCAAAAGGATTCGAAAAAAACTACTCTTACCTCAAACTGCGCGACCGGCACTCGTATGCATTTGCGCTGGTGTCGGTGGCAACCGGCCTCGAACTGGACGGCGACATCATAAAAGAGGCGCGGATCGCCCTGGGCGGCGTCTCCCACAAACCCTGGCGTGTACCCGAAGCCGAAGCTCTTTTAACCGGAATGCCCGCCAGCCGGGAAAGCTTCGCACAGGCGGCGGATGTTATTCTCCGCGGCGCTAAAGGATACAAGCACAACAATTTCAAGATAGAACTGGCAAAAAGGGCCATCATCCGGAACGGCATGATGGCCCTGAATCCCGGGTCGCAACGGCCGGGCGCTCAACCTTCCCTTTAAATCATATAAGACAGCTATGGCAATAAAACCCAGCGTAGGACAACCACTGAGCCGTTTGGAAGGCAGGCAGAAAGTAACCGGTACGGCAAAGTATGCCGCGGAATACAACGTGCCCGATCTGCTGTACGGGTACGTGGTGAGCAGTACCATTACCAAAGGAAAGATAACAGCGATCGATACGGACGCCGCAAAAACGCTCAGCGGGGTGATAGATGTGCTGACCCACGAGAACCGGCCGAAACTTGCCTGGTTCGATCTTCAATATGCCGACATGGACGCACCGCCGGGCACCGTTTTCAAGCCGCTGCTCGATGCGGATATAAAGTTCAACGGCCAGCCTGTGGCACTGGTGGTAGCCCGGGATTTTGAAACGGCACGCTATGCGGCCACGCTCGTTAAGATCTCGTATAAACAGGAGGCTTTCGATACCACCGTGTCAGACACCCTGGATAAGGCAAGGCCGGCAAAAAAAGGGATGGCCACCATGCTGAAACCGCCGCCACCACCGCCTACAGGCAATTTTGAAAAAGCGTACAGTGCCGCAGCTTTCAAGGTGGCCGCTGATTACAAACACAGTCCGGAGCATCACAACCCGATGGAGCTGTTTGCCACCACCACCGTGTTCGAGGGAGATGGTAAACTCACCATTTATGATAAAACGCAGGGCACCATCAACAACCAGGTCTTTGTAGCCAATGTGTTCGGCCTGCAGTACAAAAATGTACGTGTGCTGGCGCCTTATGTAGGAGGCGCATTTGGTTCGGGCCTGCGTCCGCAGTACCAGCTTTTCTTATCGGTGCTGGCTGCGCTGCATTTAAAACGGAACGTACGCGTTACACTCGACCGTCAGCAGATGTTCTCGCTGGGCCACCGTCCTGAAAATGTGCAGCAACTCAGGTTTGCAGCGGATGAAAGCGGGAAGCTGACCGCCATGCACCATTCGGCCTTTGTTGAAACATCCAATTACGAAGACTATACGGAAGTAATCTCCTCCTGGAGCCACCACGTATATCCCGCACCCAATACCTTGTTTGAATATAAAGTGGTTCCGCTCGATCTGCCTACGCCGATCGATATGCGTGCACCGGGCGGCTCTACGGCAATGCATGTGATTGAATGTACAATGGATCAGCTGGCTTACAAGCTGGGAATGGACCCGCTTGAGCTCAGGCTGAAGAACTACGCGGAAGTAGACCCGTCCAGCAACAAACCCTTTACCAGCAAAGCCCTCAGGGAATGTTACCTGCAGGCAGCGGAAATATTTGGCTGGAAGGACCGCAATCCCGAGCCTGGTAGCATGACACGCGGAAACAAACTGGTCGGCTATGGTATGGCAACCGGCGTGTGGGACGCCTACCAGTTCCCCTCACGCGTGGAGGCCATGATCACCAGGGAAGGAAAGCTGGAATTGAACAATGCCGTAACCGACATCGGTACAGGAACCTTAACCGTAATGACACAGATAGCAGCCGATGAGCTGGGACTGCCCATGGAAGAGGTGGTTTTTAACTACGGCGACAGCAAAAAGCCTTTCTCTATGTTTCAGGGTGGTTCGGCAATGACCTCCTCAACCGGGGTGGGCATCGTTGTAGCCGCAAAAGCGCTGCGGGAAAAGTTGCTGAAAAAGGCAAAAAGCATGCACGGGTCGCCGCTGGCCCAGGCGGCCGAGAAGGAGGTCGATTTCAGGGATGGAGGAATTTCTTTGAAGAATGATCCGTCCGTGTTTGTCAGCTTTAAAGCCATCATTGCCGCCAACAAGCTGCAGCCCATCAAGACCACCAACATGGGCAAGCCCCATATGATGAAACTGAGAAAATACAGCAAGATGACGCACAGTGCTTCTTTTGTAGAAGTGGAGGTCGACAGGGAGCTGAAGCTTATTACCGTTACGCGCGCCGTTACAGCAGTGGCCGCCGGTAAGATCATAAACCCGAAGACCGCACGCAGCCAGATCAGCGGATCGATGGTATGGGGTATCAGCAAGGCCCTGCATGAAGAATCGATCGTTGACGAAAACCTTGGTAAATACGTAAACCCCAACCTGGGTGAATACCATATTCCCACTCATGCCGACATCCACCAGCTGGAGGTGATCTTTGCCGACGAAAAAGACGAGCTGATCAATGAGCTTGGCATCAAGGGCGTAGGAGAGATCGGGCTGGTGGGCATGCCTGCAGCCATTGCAAACGCTGTATTCCATGCAACCGGAAAGCGGATCAACAAGCTGCCTATTCACTTCGATGAATTGCTGGATTGAAGGGGATCTTTTCCGGCGGATGGTAGCGGCAGTTGTTAAAAAGCGCGTGCGCTCCTTTCACTGAACATGTGGTAATAAAACAACACTTTCTACAAAGAGGGGTCCGTGCACTACAGCGGCAAATCCATTTGCCGGTGAACTGCATAACCGTCGGGAACAGGGCCGACTGGTACAGCTTTTTAAGGGTTATCTAGAATTCAAAATATAAAATGTATGTCAAACGAAATAAGCAAGAACGGATATGCGCTGATCACCGGCGCTTCGTCAGGAATAGGTTTTGAGCTGGCCAAACTTTTTGCGGCAGATGGTTACGATATCATTGCCGTTGCACGCACTGAAGACGACCTGGCTCAGGCAGCGCAGGAGCTTACGGCGCAGCATGGCGTAAAGGTGGAAGTGATCTCGAAAGACCTGTTTGGCGAAAATGCCGCCAGCGAACTGTACGAAGAAGTTAAAAGTAAAGGCTTCCAGATTGATGTACTGGTCAATGATGCAGGCCAGGGAGTGTACGGCCTGTTTGCCGAAAGCGACATCGACCGGCAGATAAAGATCGTTCACCTGAACATCGTATCGCTCACCCGTCTTACCTATTATTTCCTGAAGGATATGCTGGCCCGCAACCAGGGTAAAATTCTGCAGCTGGCGTCCATTGCCTCCGAAACACCGGGCCCTTACCAGGCAGTGTATCATGCTACCAAGGCTTATGTACTGTCTCTGACGGAAGCCCTCATCAACGAAGTAAAAGATACAAACATCACTATTACGGCCTTGCAACCCGGCGCTACGGATACCGACTTTTTTGCAAAAGCCGATATGCTGGAGTCCAAAGCGGTTCAGGATAAATCGAAGTTGTCCGATCCCGCCAAAGTGGCCAAAGATGGCTATGATGCCCTCATGAAAGGTGACGACAAAGTGGTATCTGGTGCAAAGAACAAATTCCAGACGGCACTGGGTAATATAATGCCCGACACCATGCTGGCTGAGCAGGTAAGCAAGCAGCAGGAGCCTGTCAACAAGCAGGATTAACCAGCAGTACTATACACACCACGGGTCATCTTCTGTAATAGCAAGTGCGTTGCAGGGGGTGACCCGTGGTGCGTTTCAGGATCAGATGTTTGATCCGGCGCCCGGCATATAACCACATTGCGTGCTGCTGCAATGCATGCCGCTTATCAACTCTTTATAACGGTCATGGGTAGCCCACCACCGGGTAAATCGCCATTCGTATTATTGTTCAACCACCAGTTATACTTCCTTCTGCCGTCCCCGCTAAACCAGCGGATCCATTTCTTTCTATCCATTAAATTATTGTAACGTCTTGCCCGGGAAGCCGACGGCCCTGCCCCGAACCGGGTGAATAATTTGGATGCCATCTTCAAATCGAATAGCTTTAATGTTGCATCTGCTCCTTAGAAAACCTTGCCTGACCTTCCTGTTACTGTACAGCACATACCCATGCCGGGATGCCGTACATTCTTTCTGTTTTGACATGCAAGCCGGGTAGTGTTACACTTTTCTTTCCGTTCCCGACAAGTGAATTCCTGGTGTCTCAGGTCCCTTTGTGCATAACCGACCCTTTAATCGTCTTCAGCCAAACAGGATCATCACCGGCAACAGGAAATACGATGATCATCACCGATCCTAAATTAAACTGTATGAGAAAATCACCATGGCTCTTCGTATGTTCTCTGCTGGCTTTTATGCACCTGGATGTGCTGGGGCAGACATACGTGCAAAACGGCGTAACCGTTGCCGGAACAGGCGTTCAGGGCACCCCACCCAATCAGCTGAACAGTCCGTTCGGCCTGTTTGTGGATGCCTCGCGCACCGTTTTTGTGGCAGATGCCGGAAACAACCGCGTTCTCCGGTTTGCACCCGGCTCTTCAGCAGGCGTTGTGGTAGCCGGCGGCTCGAAAGGCCCGGGAGCCAACCAGCTGGATTCTCCCCTGGACGTTTTTGTTGATGCCGGAGGTAACCTGTACGTGGCAGATGCCGGAAACTACCGTGTCCAGAAATTTGCGCCCGGTTCTATCACCGGTACTACAGTGGCCGGTGGAAATGGCGTGGGGTCTGCCGCCAACCAGATGGGGGCTGTTTACGGAATATATGTGGATGGGGCCGGAGCCGTATACGTGGCCGACAACTATTTTGATCGCATTCAGAAATGGGTGCCCGGTGCAATTGCAGGGGTGGTGGTAGTTGGTGGCACAGGCGGATCAGACGCTGGCCACATCGATAATCCTACCGACGTTGTGCTGGACGCTTCCGGGAATATGTATGTGTGCGACAATGGCAATAACCGCGTTCAGAAATTTGCACCCGGCGCAACCACGGCCACGACGGTTGCGGGAGGCAATGGTTCCGGCCCGGCATCGAACCAGCTTAACGGCCCTCATGGTATAACCATCGATGCCATGAATGATATTTATATAACAGAACCATCCAGCAACAGGGTGCAAAGATGGTCGCCCGGCGCGCTCACCGGCGTTACCATGGCAGGTGGCAACGGCAAGGGAGCTGCCGCCAATCAGTTCAATTTTCCGGTAGGTATCTCCCTCGATGCCGCCGGAAACCTGTATGTGTCGGAAAGAGACAACCACCGCGTGCAGCGCTTCAACCTGCTCGGCAACAGCTGTCCGGCGGATGTGGTTGTGGCTGCCACTTCCTGCACCGCCAGGGCAACCATCAGCTGGACTGAACCTGCCGGCGCTTTTCCCGATTCCATCCGGATCCCGCTGTACCTCGATGCCGGCCAGGGTACCCTCTCGTTTATGGGTATGTTGAACGGACACGGCTATTACAAATCATCCGGTCTGTACCAGTGGCGCGTGGCAAAGGAAATAACCGAATTCCTTGGTGATACCAGTGTCGACGGGCACCTTGTAACCATCACCAGCGCTTCGGAATCCAACTTCCTGATCAGCCTCACCACCGGAACCGGCCTTACCCCCTGGATCGGGCTGTACAGCACCGGCAAACCGGGCAGTTTCCGCTGGGTCACCGGCGAGCCGTTCGGTTTCACAAAATGGGCAACCGGCGAACCCAATAACAACCTGGGCAGCGCCACCATCGTTGCCGAGCCGTTTGTACACATGTACGACGTGGGCATCTGGAACGACCAGCGCAGCACGAACCTCCGTTTTATGGCTGAATTTGAAAAGCCCCTGATCACTTACAGACAAGTTTCAGGGCCTGCAAACGGAAGCCAGCAAAGCGTTGGTACCTACCAGGTCTGTTACGAAAGCACAAACACGATCACCGGCCAGAAAGACACCTGCTGTTTCAATGTAACCGTAACCTGTCCGCTCCCCGCGGTCACCCAACCGGTGCAGACAGGATCAAACAGCCGTGCCGTCAAAACAACGGTGAATAAGCCGGGAAAGTAACACCGGTCCTTACCGCACCTACCGTGCGCAAACCTGATCTCAGACTGAATCTTACAATATTGAAAATGGATTTTTATGAATAAAATTTATTTGCTGGTCATCTGCTCGGTTCTTTCTTGCCAGCTTGCCCATGCCCAGATTTATCAGCAGAACGGTGTCACCGTGGCCGGCGGCAACGGACTCGGATCGGCTGCCAATCAGTTGGATGAGCCCAACAACGTGGTGGTTGATGCGAACAAAAACCTGATCATAGCCGATCTCAACAACAACCGCATCCAGAAATGGGCTGCCGGCGCTTCCTTTGGAACTACCATAGCGGGAGGCAACGGCCTGGGAACAGGCGCCAACCAGTTCAACCATACCACGGATGTGCGTTTCGATGCGGTGGGCAATATGTATGTGGCCGATTTCATCAACCACCGGGTGCAGAAATTTGCACCGGGCTCCACCACCGGCGTAACGGTGGCCGGCGGCAACGGCCCGGGTGCTGCGGCCAACCAGCTGTATGCGCCGGCCGGCATATTCGTGGATCCTGCAGGGATCGTATATGTGGCCGATTATTACAATGCCCGCATCCAGAAATGGCTGCCCGGCGCTACAGCCGGCATCACGGTGGCCGGCGGTAACCAGGACGGTGCGGGCGCCAATCAACTGAATATGCCCAACGATGTTTTTGTAGATGGCGCGGGCAACATATTTGTGGCCGATCAGAGCAACCACCGCATCCAGAAGTGGGCACCGGGAGCCACACAGGGATTCACGGTAGCAGGTGGGAACGGACAGGGCACTGCAGCGAATCAGCTGAATTTCCCGACCGGTATATGGCTCGATCCGGCCGGTAACATCCTGATCGCCGATTTTCTGAACGAGCGCGTGCAGCGCTGGGTTCCCGGCGCTTCCTCGGGCATCACCATTGCCGGCGGAAACGGCCAGGGATTTGGCGCCAACCAGTTTTTCCATCCGCTGAACTTGATGCTCGATACAGACGGAACCCTGTATGTGTGCGATGTGTACAACCACCGTGTGCAACGCTTCGATCTGGTCAGCAACTGTCCGGCAAACGTTGTGGTTGCTGCTTCATCCTGTGCGGCCACGGCCACCATCGCCTGGAAAGAGCCCAGGGACACCTTCCCCGGCACCATCACCCTTCCGGTATACCTCGATCCAGCCATGGGCGTACTCAGCCTTATGGGTACGTTGAACGGCCATGGTTATTATAAATCGACCGGCACTTATCTGTGGCCGGTAGCACAAAGCATCTCGGAGTTTATCGGCGACACGGGTGTCAACGGTCATCTGGTAACCATCACCAGCGAAGCTGAATCCGCCTTCCTGACCAATCTTTCCATGTCCGATAACCTCACACCCTGGATCGGACTGTACAGCACGGGTAAACCGGGCGGCTTCCGGTGGATCACCGGCGAACCGTTTGCTTACTCGAAGTGGGCAGGGGGTGAGCCCAACAACAACCTCGGCAATGCCGCCAATGTTGCGGAACCCTTTGTGCATATGTACAGTGTGGGCCTCTGGAACGACCAGCGCAATGTGCCGCTTCGGTTTATCACGGAATTCGAAAAACCGCTGATCAGCTACAGGCAGGTATCGGGACCGGCGAACGGAAGCCGGCAAAGTGCGGGCGTATATAATATCTGCTATGAAAGAACCGATGGCATAATGGGGGTGAAAGATACCTGCTGTTTCTCTGTTACCGTAACCTGTCCGGCCACGCCTGCTGCCACCACCTTTGCGATGAGCTCGGCGGCTGGTGACGTCAGCAGCAAAGGCTTGCAGGTGAGCGCGTTCCCCAATCCGAGCACCACCCGGTTTACCCTGAACATCACCAGCGGCAGTCCGGAAAAAATAGATGTCCAGGTAAGGGATATCACCGGCAAGGTAGTGGAAAGAAGAAGCGGCCTGGCTCCCAACCAAACGATACAAATAGGAAGCAAGCTCAGAACAGGTGTCTACTTCGTGGAACTGCAGCAGGGGGCCGGAAGACTGCACATGAAGATGGTGAAGCAATAAAGAGGTGAAAAAGTACAAATATCCCTTAAAGGAGGGCCGGCGCAAGCCGGCCCTCCTTCTTTGTCGGCTTCTTCGTTTAATGATCCGTGGCACCGTCCTCCGGCATTCCGGCTAAAACAAAACCCTTTCTCACTAAATCTGTTTTTCAATCAGTGTTCATCTTTGTATCTCTATAAACATAAAAACAGATGACCATGAAAGCAGTAAGGATCCATGAATTCGGCGGACCGGAAGTGATGAAGCTGGAAGACTTAGAACGCCCGGTGCCAGCAGCCGGTGAAATATTGATAAAGGTGTATGCCAGCGGCGTAAATCCGGCCGATTGGGTGATCCGCAATGGCGGGAACGACTTTTTACGGCCTTTGTTGAAGCTTCCCCTGACCCTTGGATGGGATGCGGCCGGCATCGTGGAAGAAACCGGCAGCGAAGTGACGGATCTTAAAAAAGGCGATGAAGTGTACGGGGTTCCCAACTTTCCGGGCAATGGAAGTTATGCGGAATACTGCGCCGCAAAGGCAGGCCAGTTTAGCCTCAAACCAGCGAGCCTTGGCTTTAACGAGGCTGCCGGCGTGCCCCTGGCTGCACTGACCGCCTGGACCGGCATCTATCATTGCGGCAAGCTGCAGGCAGGGCAGCGCATCCTGATCCATGGTGCATCCGGAGGGGTGGGAAGCTTTGCGGTGCAGTTTGCAAAAGCTACGGGTGCGTATGTGATCGGAATAGCGTCTGCACAGAACCTCGATTACCTGCGGGAGCTTGGCGCAGACGAAGTGCTTGATTACAAAAATCAACAGTTCGAAGACCTGTTGCAGGATATAGATCTGGTATTCGATGCTGCGCCGCATCGCGATAACGGGGAGCGCCTGAGATCCGTAAAGGTTTTAAAGGAAGGCGGCATCCTGGTGAGTACGAACATCGACTTTCCATTCAACGAAGAAGTAGAGCAGGCGCTTGCCCGGAAGGGGGCCACCGGTGAACTGGATGCCGTGCAGGTACGGAAAGACTGGCTGGAAGATATAGCGCGTTTGATCGATGACGGCAAAGTAAAAGTGGTTATCAGCAAAGTTTTCCCGCTCGAGCAGGTTGCCGAAGCGCACCGCGAAAGCGAAACCTGGCACGTGCGTGGCAAGCTGATCCTGGAAATACACAAACAAAACGGACAGCCATGAGGCATTTTAAAACGATCAGTGAGTTCCACGAGTTCAGGGATTTGCCGAAGCCGCAACATCCGCTGATCAGCATCATACAGGTGGAAAACGTAAAGCACCTGCGGAGCGATGAACCGATGAGCCTGGTGTTTGATTTCTACAGCATCGCCAGCAAACGGATGCACAATGCAAAAGTAAAATACGGACAGCAGCCGTTCGACTTCAACGAAGGCATCCTGTCATTTATGTCGCCCAACCAGGTTTTAAGCATTGCACTCGATAACAAAGAGGAAGAGTTAAAACAGTCGGGGTGGGTGTTATACATCCATCCCGATTTTCTGTGGGGAACCGCTTTGGCCAAAACCATTAAGCGGTATGATTTCTGGAGTTATTCCCTGCATGAAGCCCTGTTCCTGTCTGAAAAAGAAGAGGTCGTTGTGAACGGTATCATTCAGAACATAGAGCAGGAGTATCATTCCAATATCGACAGGTTCAGCAAGCAGATCATTATTTCCCAGCTGGAAACTTTGCTGAATTATTCCGAGCGGTTTTACAACCGCCAGTTTATCACGCGTGAAAAATCGAATCACGAAGTACTGGATCGTCTGGAAAAACTGGTGGCAGATTATTTCAACGGTGACGATGCAGTAAACCGGGGACTGCCCACGGTTCAGTACATTGCCGGGCAGCTCAATCTTTCCCCCAAATATCTAAGCAGTTTGTTACGGGTGCTGACCGGTCAGAATACGCAGCAATTCATTCATGACAAGCTGATAGAAAAGGCAAAAGAAAAATTGTCGACTACCAGCCTGTCCGTCAGCGAGATTGCGTATGAGTTGGGCTTTGAGCATCTGCAGTCGTTCAGCAAGCTGTTCAAAACCAAAACTAATGTATCACCGCTGGGGTTCCGGCAGTCTTTTAGCTGAGGGGCTGCGGGAGGGCAAAGAACACGTGTAAGCAACCACACCCTGATGCATATTGTCAGGGGTGGGTATAAAGGCAATTTTTAAAATGGTCGAAAAGGAGATTGTCGCTACTCTTTCGCATCGGGCACTGCTGATACGAGGAAGGTGCTAAGGGCGTTCAGTTTATCCGTGCAAATAAGGTCTACACCGCAACCCAGCAGTTCTTTCCAGACGGCCTTTTTTTCGGGGGATGCCCACAACCTTACTTTCTGGCCGAAAGCGTGCGCCATCTGAACGTAGTAGCACAATCTCTTTTTATCTGCTGCGGGCATCGCTCCTTCGCCTTTCCATTTCAGCAGGCTTTTATATTTGCAGCTGGCCATCGGACTCATATCACGAACCGTTGTGTCCCTGCTGAGTTTCTTGAGGTCTTCATCGAGGAATGCAACATGGCTTTTATCATGCATGAGCATTTGATAAGGCTTGTGCCCCGACAAAACGATCGTTACCTGTCCTTCGGTTAATTTGCCATCCTCGAAATGCGTAAGAATGGATTTGTACTGTTCGAGAAGCGGGGCAAGCTTCCTGTAGGTTCTATTGGCTTTTGATTTTATGTCGATCATCAAAACGATCTGAGCAGGATGGTTCGTTTGCATGGATGAGGAATCACCTTTTACCCGGGCAAGTATGGGCTTCAGGTACAGGGATTCCAGGGTCCTTTTCTTTCCGAACATCGGCAGGAAATGTGAAACGACCAGCCTGGATCTTCTTGCATAGATGTCTACCTCTATGTTCCTGTAGCCATTTTCCAGCGCATCGAAGAGGGGCCGCTTATGCCAGTAGTCGTTGTGTGCAAACGCATTGGCAAGGGGAAATTGCTGTGCATGCACCCGGGTGAAAAATAAGAGAAGAATAAGACATGCTGACATCCGTTTTACCTGCACCATAAAGATCGTTGTTGCCTTTGACGTAAATTTTGATAAAATAGTATGCAGTTCCGGCTGTTGCAGATCAAGTAATCGTTAACATGCCGGAAGGCAGGTTCAAACCGGACAGGTCTCCAGCACTGTGGCTGTTTATCTTCAAACAATATTGGAGGTCTGAAGGGAAAATCGATAGGATAATATGAAGCAATTCTGGCTGATCGTTATGGATCGTCATGTACATACAAACCGGAAAGAGCGGGCATCTTGTTTTCCTTTTTTATATTTTGATCTGTGTATCTGCGAGGCGATCCGGCCTTTGTAATTCAATGGCAGCAACAGCTTTCAAAAAGGTTGTTTCTATATGAATTACAGTGTGACCCGGTCTTGATACAGGTAGTTCGGAAAGATAGGATTCTGTAGGGGGCGCTGTTCTCTTCTATGGGCTTTGGAAAACTGTCTGGCTGCTTTCGTTGTTCTGATTCCGCGCAGGTAAATTAAGTAAATTTTTCACATCGTCAAATCAAACAAAGGTTTTTCGCAATTATTTTAGCGTAGGACGTTCAGACATATTCTCCGGTGCAGAACCCGTTAACCGGTAAATAGGGATGAAAGTTGCTGTGATACGTACGTGGCGGGTTGCAGCGTGAAAACTGCACAATTTTTATCCTGTCCGATACATTTCTTTTTTTCTGCTTATTTTCAGTCAGCCAAATGACCGCACTGGTAAAACCCCGGCCCGCCTGCATTGACCCTGTATACCATGCCGGGTGCTTCGGGCATGAAAGGTATTCATAGTGTGGTCTATACCCTTTTCCTCATTTCATCCGGGCTTTCGGAATTTCTTGTATCACCAATATAAACTTTCTGTTATGATGCGTGTGAGTCAGTTTATCCGGCAGTGGCTGCCTGTGGTTTTATGCTGTATGGCGTATGCGGCATCGGGTCAGGGAACGATGTTGCTGAGGCAACCGGCCATCAGTGGCCAGTCTATTGTGTTTGTGCATGGAGACGACCTGTGGGTAACCGGTTCGCAGGGCGGTGATGCACGACGCCTGACCAGCGCAGTGGGGGCAGAGAACAATCCGAGGATCAGCGCCGATGGCAAATGGGTCGCATTCAGTGGCCAGTACGATGGCAATACCGATGTTTACATCATCCCGATCGACGGAGGCGAACCCAGGCGCCTGACCTGGCATCCGGGGGCCGATATCGTACAGGGCTGGTCTGCCGACGGCAAGTGGGTTTATTTCACGTCGGGCAGGGAAGCTACTCCCATAGCCACATCCAAATTTTACAGGGTGGGTATCGGCGGTGGTACTCCGGAGCCCCTGGTGATCCCCTTCGCATCTGCCGGCAGCTTCTCGCCCGATGAGCAATTCCTGGCTTACCAGCCGTTCCCTCTTATTGATGCGGAATGGAGAAACTACCGGGGCGGCCAGGCCCTGCCCATCTGGATCTACAACATGAAATCCGGAGAAACTTCCAAAACGCCGCAAAGCGACCGGGAAAGACAGACCAGTCCGGTCTGGGATGGCGGCATGCTGTACTTCTTGTCTGAGCTTGATTTTGCAAATAACGTATGGTCGTACAACCCCAAAACCAAAGCCCTCAAACAGCTTACTTTTTTTTCCAATTTCGATGTCAAGAATATTTCAGCGAGCAAGGGTACGCTGGTAATGGAGCAGGGCGGCTATCTGCACACGCTCGACCTGGCAAGCGGCAAACTGAAACAGCTCGACGTGGAAGTGAAGGGCGATCTCAACTGGGGCCGCGCGCGGTGGAGCAATGTGCCCGCAGCGGCACTTACAAATCCCGGTATATCACCCACGGGCAAGCGGGCTGTTTTTGAATACCGTGGCGACATCTTCACCGTTCCGAAAGAAAACGGCGACTGGAGAAACATCACCAGATCGCCGGGTGTTGCCGATCGCTATCCTACCTGGTCGCCCGACGGACAAAAGATCGCCTGGTTCTCTGACCAGAGCGGCGAATACCAGCTGATGGTGGGTGATCAGGACGGAATGGAAAAGCCCAGAGCTTACCCGATTCCGAACAAGAAATTCTATTATTTTTCGTGGTGGTCGCCCGATTCAAAATACATCGCTTTTACCGATACCGATTACAATTTATGGAACCTGGAGCTTGCTACCGGATCGCTCAAGCTCGTAGCGACAGATAAACTGGCGCATCCCAACCGCACCATGCAGCCGGCATGGTCGCCCGACAGTAAATGGATCTCCTATGCGCAGATCCAGGAAAATCAGTTCAAGGCGGTCAAGATATACAATGTGGAAACCGGCAAAAGCACCCAGCTCACCGATGGCCTCTCAGATGCCATTTCGCCGGTATGGGATGCGAATGGCAAATACCTCTACTTTCTGGCAAGCACCGATTACGGCCTCGGCACCGGCTGGCTCGACATGAGCAGTTACAACATACCGGTGACGCGCTCGCTCTATATTGCCGTGCTGGCAAAAGAAACGCCTTCTCCCTTTGAACCGCGCAGCGATGAAGAACCAGCCAAACCTGGCGCCGAAAAGCCCCTCCTCATTACCAAAACGACCGGCGATACTGTAAAGACCATTCCTGCCAAGCCCTCCGGCATCACCGTAAAGGTTGACCTTGAGGGCCTTTCGCAGCGCATCGTGGCGGCAGAGGTGCCGGCCCGCAACTACACTTCGATGCTTGCCGCCGCGGAAGGATATGTTTTTTATGGAGAAGCGCCGGTGAATCAACCGGGTGGTCTGGTGCTGCACCGCTACAACCTGAAAGACCGCAAGTCGGAACCCTTTGTTTCCGGTGTGAGCTGGTATGATGTGAGCGCCGACCGCAAAAACCTTTTGTACCAGAATGGTTCCTCGTGGTGCATCGTGAGTACGGTTGGCCCGCCACCGAAACCCGGCGACGGAAAACTGGCGACCGACAACATAAAGATCTATGTTGACCCGGCGAAGGAAGCGGAGCAGATCTACCGCGAAGGATGGCGTTTTCAGCGCGACTTCCTGTATGTGAACAACGAGCACGGCGCGCCGTGGGATAAAGTGTACGAATGGTACAAACCCTGGCTGGCACATGTGCGTCACCGTTCCGACCTCAATTACATCATCGACATCCTCGGCGGGGAGATCTCCATTGGCCATTCATTCACTTCCGGCGGCGATTATCCAGCGACCAATCCGGTGCCGGGCGGACTCCTTGGTGCAGACTATGACCTGGACAAAGGATTTTTCCGGATCAGGAAGATCTACAACGGGGAGAACTGGAACCCTGACCTGCGTTCGCCGCTGAGCGGCCCCGGCGTGAATGTGAAAGAGGGCGATTACCTGGTGGAAGTGGAAGGCCGGCCCCTCACCGCAGATATGAACATATACAGCCTGTTCGAAGGAACGGCCAACCGCCAGATCAGGATCAAAGTAAACAGCAGGCCGGCCCTGGAAGGAGCCCGCACCATTACGGTGGTTCCCATTCCCAACGAAGCCGGACTGCGTTCGCGCAACTGGGTCGAAAGCAACCGCAGGAAGGTGGATGAGCTTTCGGGCGGCAAGCTGGCGTATGTGTATGTACCCAACACCAGCAGTCCCGGATATACGTATTTCAACCGTTACTATTTTGCCCAGCAGGATAAAAAGGGCGTGGTGATCGATGAGCGCAACAATGGCGGCGGTTCTGCTGCCGATTACATGATCGATGTGATGAACCGCAAGCTGCTCGGGTATTTCAACAACCGGGTGGAAGGGCATAAAGTGTCTACCACACCCATGGCCGGCATCTGGGGACCGAAGGTGATGATCATCAACCAGAATGCAGGTTCCGGCGGCGACCTGCTGCCGTATATGTTTAAAAAGTCGAAGATCGGTCCGCTTGTCGGAACCCGTACCTGGGGCGGACTGGTCGGTATCTGGGACACGCCCGCATTTATTGATGGCGGCACGATGACGGCCCCGCGCGGTGGCTTTTTCGACACCAACGGCGAGTGGGCGGTGGAAGGTACCGGCGTTACTCCGGATATAGAAGTGACGCAGGATCCAAAAACCGTGATCGGCGGCAAAGATCCGCAGCTCGATCGCGCCGTACAGGAAGCCCTGAACCTGTTGCCCACACAAGGCATAGAGCTCAAAAAAGAGCCTGCCGCCCCCATCCGGTACAAGCGGCCGGCGCTAAGGAATGTGGTCGGCGACAGGTAAGTGGAGTGAATGCAGGTACGCATTCAGACCTGAGCCATCCGGACAAGTAGAATGAGCCGTGAAGGAAAACGGCTCCTGGATTTAATTATCCATCTTTGTGCTGTTTAACAATAAAAGAACAGCAATGACAACAATAAAAAAGATCGCACTCGGTAACGGAGGCCCCCTCGTATCCAAACTTGGGTTGGGCTGCATGCGCATGTCGTCCGTATGGGGTGGCCCGACAAATGACGAACAGGAAAGCATAGCCACCATTCAGATGGCCCTCGACAGCGGCATCAACTTCCTGAACACAGGTGATTTCTACGGCAGCGGTCACAACGAACTGCTGGTGGGCAGAGGCATCAAAGGCAGACGCGACGAGGCTTTCATCAGCGTGAAGTTCGGCGCCATCTTCTACGGAGGGAGACCGCTGGGTATTGACCTGCGCCCGATCGCCATCAAAAACTTCATCAATTATTCGCTGGTGCGACTGGGTATAGACACCATCGACCTGTACCAGCCCTGCCGGCTCGATGGGAGCGTGCCGCTGGAAGATGTGATCGGAACGGTCGCCGACCTGATAAAAGAAGGAAAGGTGCGTTACCTGGGTGTTTCGGAGATAACCCCCGATCAGCTGCGCAAGGCAAACAGCGTCTATCCTGTGTCGGCGCTCGAGATCGGATATTCACTGGCCGACCGCCAGATAGAAAAGGACCTGCTCCCCACGGCCAAAGAGCTGGGCATAGCCGTGGTGGCATTTGCCAATACGGCCGAAGGGCTGCTGACGGGCGATATGAAGGCGCCGCTGGCTGCGGATGACCATCACAATCACTTCTCCCGTTTCCAGGGTGAGAACCTGATCAAAAACCTCGAAAAAGTGGGGCTGCTCAAGCAAATGGCCAACGACAAGGGATATACGCCCGCACAACTGGCGATCGCCTGGGTAAATGCGCAGGGCGATCACATCATGCCGCTGGTCAGCATGAGCCGGAGATCGCGGCTGCCTGAAAACATTGCGGCGATGGAGATTGAGTTTACGTCTGAAGAGATGGACACCCTGAACCAACATTTTAGGGTCGGTGCTATCCTGGGTGGTACGTATCTGCAACGGTAGCGGGCCAACATACCTGTTGGAAACAAGGTCGCACCTGCCTGGCTCCATTCCGCGTCATACAAACCCTTGTACCGTCCTCTTTGCGCAGACGCAGCAAGAGGGGGGCAAGTGCAGCAGCGTGTTGGCGCCTGCCCGGGGATTACAAAAAAATGGGGATTAGAATGCAGCTCGAATGTTTCAGACACTGATCCACGACCACCGCAAATTGTATAAGTTTACATTGTGACAAATCCACTCGAAATCCTTCCCGGCGTCATCTTTTTCTCCTATTATTCCAGCACAAGAAAGGATAAGGTCGCCTTCCTGCAGCACAATACGCTTGTGTTGCAGGTATCAGGCATTTTTACCTTGGAAACGGCCACCCAGAAGGTATCGATGGGCCGCGGACAGATGTTGCTGATACAAAAGAACCAGCTCGGCGAGATCACCAAGTCGCCCGGCGGCGACGAGGCGTATCAGACCATCGTGATCAGCCTGCAGGAAGACTGGCTCCGGAAGATCGCCCTGGAATCGCACATAGAAACCGGCCGGAAATGGACCGGTCCTTCCAACATCCTTATTCCCGGAAACGATTTTTTGCATGCGTTCTTTCAGTCGGTGATCCCGTATGTGCGTCATCCGGAAGAAAGGATAACCAGTGCCCTGGGCGAGCTGAAAGTAAAAGAAGCGGTGTATCTGCTGCTGAATACCATGCCCGAACTGAAGGATTTGCTGTTCGACTTTTCGGAGCCTTACAAGATGGACCTGGAAAAGTTCATGCTCGGCAATTTTCATTACAATGTTCCCGTTGAAAAATTCGCCCGCCTCACCGGAAGAAGCCTGGCCGGCTACAAGCGCGATTTCCAGCGGATCTTCGGCATGGCGCCCCGCCAGTGGCTGCAGGAAAGACGACTCGCAGAAGCCCGTCATCTCATCGAAAAAAACAAGAAACCATCCGCCATCTATCTCGACCTGGGCTTCGAAAGCCTCTCCCATTTCTCGCATTCGTTCAAGAAAAAATTTGGAAAGGCGCCGAGCGAGTGGGCGGTGTGAAGCCGAATTTTTTTTTGCAGGAGAGAATATCCTTGTGAGATATTCGGCAAAAATTTAGTGTTGAAATATGACCGATACTTGATTATACGAGTTTCTCAACCTTTGAATCTTTCATTATGCCAGTCAATATATCGTTCATTGGGTTTGTCGCTGTCTCTAAGTGGCAGAGTTGTTAGTTCTTTCCCCTGATACTGGTAATACTCCTTTCCATTTTCAAATTCTTCGGCTATTTTTTTGCTCACTTCAACTTTGTAGTCTTTTGTAATGGTTATATAACCTGTATCAAATAGCTTGTGCATATCTGAACGAAGCAGCAGGCCATTGGAAATGAAATGAGGTCCGGATTCGGCGTATGGCTTTATATGGGCCGCTTCCAGAACAGGCAAAGTCTTTTCACCGGTAATAGAGCATCTGCGGTTATAAACATCGGTAATCAGCACCCGAAAAGCTCCCTAGCCCAATCTTACTTTTCTCAATACACTATTTCCGTATCGTTCTTCAGAAGGTTCCAGGGTGAGCTGGCTTTTTACACCTTCTGAAAAATCTTGTTGCAGATACCTTTCCAGCAGCAGCTCTACCTGCTGCCATAATATAACTCCAATTTCCGTCGTTGTATCATAGGATTTTCCCTGTACAATACTCTTACTCCAATCAGCCGGGATGGAAATCCAATCCTCTTTCTTAAAGAAGACCGGATTTGTCAACACTATACATCCGATGACCGGATTAGTATTTTCTTTATTTTTCCGGTATTGAAGAACCATACGCTGAAACTGTGTGTAAGTGTTGCAACCATTTCGGTTGGCGAAGATTTCCCAGGCCATGTTCATAGGCAGTTTCGTTTGGCTGGAAAAGAAGCCTATTCCCCCAATGCTGTTATAGGGATGCTTTAACTTGAATAAGAAGGGAGCGCCGGGTGATAAGACCTTGAAATTAGAGTTTCCGCCCGGCTGCCAGAAATTAACATCTTCCGGAGAAATTGTACTTAAATGCCGGTACCACTCTATATCGGTTACGCCCAGATAAAATTTCATACTATTGATTGAAGAGATATGTCCATTCGTGCAATCTGTAGCCTTACTGATGTTTTTCCACACCGCCATCGCATTCCCATTCACCTTCTCCACCAATCACACAGTCTGCGTCGCCTGTTCCGGCTGAAAATATCAATGGATCTATTAGAGGCAATGTCGGTGAACGGAGGCTCGTACAGGGCCGATTTTTCACTCATTCCGTTCCCTGTCAGGTAATCGATCAGGGTGTTTACGAAGCGGATCTGGGTGGCGTTGAGGGCAGGTTGTTTGATGAAGCCGGCAAAGGCTTCCTTAACGGCGGCTGCAGCCAGTCCGATGATGCTGTGGATGAACCGGGCCCAGTGTTAAGGAAATAGGTCATCTGTTCTATCACGGTAATGGGGTTCAACAGTCCGCCTGTCCAGAACGCTTCCCATACCTTGTCTATCCGGGATCTCAGTTCGCCAGTGATCATGCAATCGGGTTTTTTGAGAATTGGAATCAAAGTCTCTATCAGGATAATCGTTTCAATCTCATACATCAGGTTCAGACAAAAACAGATTGTGCAAACGAGAACCTGGATACCAATCATCCATTATCAGCCGAATCAGGCTAATTGCGGTTCAGACAAAATCATCCCCTCACCAGATATGAATCCGCATCGCCTCCGGTAAAAACAGGCTATCGCCCGGCTGCACGTTGAACGCTTTGTAAAACGGGGCGGCGTTCATGAGCGGACTGTTCACGCGCCAGAAAGGGGGAGAGTGCGGGTTGTTGTTGATCCACAAGCGCAGGAACTCGTTCTTCATCTTTACGCGCCAGATGCGGGCGACGGAAATAAAGAACCGCTGGTCGGGGGTGTAGCCGTCCACCATGGTGGAGTCGTGGCCTTCCGGGGTCATTTTGAAGGCTTCGTAGGCGATGGCGACGCCGCCGATGTCGGCCGTGTTTTCGCCGAGTGTCATGGCGCCCTTGATGTGCACGGTGTCGAGCACGGTGAACGAATTGTACAGGTCCACCACCTGCTGCGTTTTGGCTTTGAACTTCCTGTAATCATCCTGCGTCCACCAGTTCTTAACGTTGCCTTCCTTGTCGAACTGGGCGCCCTGGTCGTCGAAGGCATGCGTCATCTCATGGCCGATCACCATGCCGATGCCGCCGTAGTTGAGGGCATCGTCGGCGTTGTTGTCGAAATAAGGCGGCTGTAAAATACCTGCGGGAAAAACGATCTCGTTGGCGGAAGGATTGTAGTAAGCAGTGACCGTGGAAGGCGTGGTGAACCATTCCGACCGGTCTACAGGCTTGTTCAGCTTTGCCAGCTGAAAGCCGTAATTGTTGGCGGACGCCGACACCACGTTCTCAAAGTATTTCGATTTGTCGATCGTTACGTTCTGATACGCTCTCCACTTGTCGGGATAACCGATCTTTTTTGTGATGGCAAACAGTTTCTCGTTTGCTTTTTGTTTGGTGCTGTCGCTCATCCAGTCGAGCCGCGCGATCCTTGCTGCGAAGGCTTTTTGCAGATTGGATACCAGCTCCTGCATACGCTTTTTGGCGTCTTCCGTAAAGTATTTCTTTACATAGAGCTGCCCGAGTGCCTGTCCCAGCGAACCATCTACCGCGCTGGCTATTTTCTCGCCGCGGGTGCGCTGCACGGCCTGGCCCGACAGCACCCTGTTGAATTCAAAGGCGGCATCCACGAAAGGCTGGCTGAGCACATCCGCAAAGTTGCCGATGGTATGGGCTTTCAGATAGATTTTCCAGTCGCTGACAGGAACGGTTTGTAGCGCCTGGTTCAGCCTGTCGTAATACGCCGGCTGCGATACATCGATGGAATCGGTTTTTGCGCCCAGACCATCGAGCACGGTCTGCCAGCGGATATTGGGGTGCCGTTTTACAAGGGCAGCCACGGCCATTTTGTTGTAGTTCGCATTCACATCGCGCAATTCGATCTTTGTTTTGTGCGAGGAGGCCAGTTGTTTGTCGATCCCGTACACAAGCTCCGCATTTTTTGTGGCCGCAGCAGTATCGGTACCGGTAAGCTCAAACAGTTTGGCGATATATTTTTTGTAGGCCTGCTGGATGCCCGTGCTCGACGGGTCTGTTTTGAAATAATAATCCCGCTCGGGCAGGCCGATGCCTGTTTGGGAGATGTGTGCAATATTGAGGGTACTGTTTTTATTATCGGGGCGCACGCCAAAACCCAGCAGGGAATTGTCGGATGCTTTTTCTTCTGATACAACAAACTTCATGATCGAGGCAACATCGCCGATGCTGTCGATACGGGCAAGCACAGGCTTCAGCGGCTCGTATCCACGGGCGTTGATGGTAACGGTATCCATACCCGAAGCATAAAAATCGCCGATCTTTTGCTCAATGCTTCCTGCCGTGTTGTTGCCCTTTGATATGCTGTCCAGTATATGCTGCAACCGCAGCCGCTGCGGGTAGTTCATGAACATGTAGGCGCCCACCCCCGGCTGCGAAGGCGGTATCTGGGCCGAATCGTACCAGGTCCGGTTCACATACATAAAGAAATTGTCACCCGGCCTGATGGAAGTATCGATGCCGCTGATCTCTGCCGTGTCCGGAACCGACGACTGGTTCCTGCATGCCGCGAGCAGGAGCGGAATTGCCAAAAGAAAAAGGGATTGCCGGAGAATGGATTGCTTTAGGTGATGAGTAAGATGCGCCATCGTTCCTGGGTTTTATCTGAGCAATAAGTTCGGTTATGACTAACCGAAGATAACAGTTCCCCGTGTTTAATTGGACGGTATACGGATGATTTTTCCCGGCTTCCAATCTTCCATGAGTGATCTTGCCGGGGTTCGGGCAATTGAGGAAAGAGATTTCCATCACCCCTGCAAGATCATCCTTCATAGAGGCAGTGCCTGATCCAATGCTATATTACACGCAGAACAGCTCTGCATCTCCCTCCACACGCTTACCGGTTCAGCGCATGCAAGAACCTCTCGGGATAGCGGGTCCCCGATACGATTCCGGCCGGCATGATGGCCTCTATGCTTTGAAGGTCTGCTTCCGTCAGTTGCACGTTCTCTGCGGCAATGTTCTCCTCCAGATGCGCAATGCGCTTGGAGCCGGGGATCGTAATGATGTCTTCACCCTGCGCAAGTACCCATGCGATGGCCAGCTGCGCCGGCGTGCAGCCTTTTTCTCCAGCCATCGCGCTGATCTTCTTTACCAGTTCGAGGTTCCTGTAAAAGTTCTCTCCCTGGTACCGCGGCATATTCATGCGGCTGTCTTTGAGGTCTTCCGGCTTTTTGAATGCGCCGCTTAAAAAGCCACGGCTGAGCGGCGCATACGCAACCAGTCCGATCCCCAGTTCACGTATCACTGGCAGGATCTCCGTTTCTATTTCGCGGCTCCACAAAGAATATTCGATTTGCAGGGCCGTTACGGGATGGACGGCCGCCGCCCTCCGGATGCTTTCTGCAGATGCTTCAGACAATCCGATATAACGAATGATCCCTTTCTGAACAAGGCCGGCCAGTGCCCCCATGGTGTCCTCAATGGGCACCTTAGGGTCCACCCGCGCCAGCGTGTACAGGTCGATGTAATCGGTCTTCAGTCGCCGCAGACTGAACATGACGGCGTTCGGGAGGTAATCGGGATGGGTATGCACAGGGCCGATCGACATGGCCCCGTTCGGGCCCGGCGCCAGCATCTGACCGGTTTTTACAGACAGGAAAGCCTGCCCGCGTTTGCCTTTGATGGCCTGCGAGATCAGCTCTTCATTATGTCCCACATTGTAAAAATCGGCCGTGTCCAGAAAGTTGTGCCCCAGCTCGAGGGCTCTTTCAATGGTGGCGATGGAGTCTTTTTCGCTGGCCTGTCCGTACGCACCCGACATGCCCATGCAGCCCAGGCCGACCGCGGATACCAGGGGGCCGTTTCCAAGTTTTCTGTTCATAACTCAATTTTTTGATGATTGCATAAAGGTCAGCAGAACAAAAAACGGGCGGCCGGACAAATCAGATTAATTCCCTGACAAATCCTGAACGAACGCGGCGATCGTTTTGCCAGTTGCTTTTTTGAACAAACGGGAAAAGTATTCAGGATCACTGAAGCCCAGTTCAAAAGCCAGCTCCTTGATGGAAGCGCTCTCTCCGTAATACAGGCGGCGCTTTGCTTCCAGTATCAGGCGCCTGGTGATGAACTCTTTCGGGGAAAGCCCCGAATAGTGTTTCACGATGCTGTACAGGCCGTTGGGATTGAGCGCAAGTTGCTCCGCGATCTCGGAAATGGGGTACTGTTCGGTGAAGTTGTTTTCTAAAAAATTCTTGAATCCGATGTATTTAGCGAGTCTGTCGTCCGCGGGGTTTTTCTGCGCCGAAAAGTAGACTGCGTTGATCTCGGCCAGCAGGCTGTTCAGATGCGCCAGGATAAGCGCGGGATCGGTATCTGCGGTGCTCAGCAGATCAAGGAGGTTTGCGAAGATGGATCTTAATCTGACAGCGGCCGGCGCGGGAAATAGGATCTTTTGATTGTTGAAGGGGTTGAGTAGAAAAGGATACTGCGTGGGCAGAAGGGAAAGCGTGTTCTCATCAAAACCGATCTTGAAATAATCGGTTCCGTGTTTGGTGGCCGGAAGCTGATGGATCTGATGGGGAAGAATAAAAAGCAGTTCATTCTGCCTGATATCGAACTGCTGCAGGTCTACACTGTGTCTGGTAGAGCCTTCCAGCATGAAGAGAAAGAAGTAATGCGTTTTACGGTGCGTGAAGCCGTACCGGCCGGTGATCTCGTCGGGCAAGTGGCCGAAGGTGGGGGAGATGAGCCGGATGGCGAGTTTGTTGTTTTGCTTAAAATGACTGAGGTACGATTCGGTCTTCTCCATGAATTAAAAGTAGTGATAATCCACGGCGGCAGGCAACCCATCCACCTTCATGATCACTGTTCACGCTGCAATTTCATCACGGCGCAATAAACTTTGTAATGTTCTTCTCCAGTCCGGGTTGTTGTTCCCGGATGCCGGCCAGCACCAGTTCGGCCATGCGCCGGGCGCCGTATTCGCTGAAATGCGTGTTGTCTTTTCTGCCCGCCGGGTAGTGCGGATGCTCCATGGAATCGACCTGCATGTAAAGCACTTTGGCGTATTTCGGACCGAAATAATCCACCAGCTCCCGGCTTTTCTGATCGAGGTCGATCACAGGTACTTCGTATTGCTTGCCCACTTCCCACACGGCTGCGGTGTATTCCTTGTGCGTTTCTTTTACATGACCGGTGTTGTCGAACATCATCCTCGTCACCGGCGTGATCAGGATGGGATGCGCTTTTTTAGCCCGGGTCTCCTGTATAAATCGGATCAGGTTGACTTTATAATCCGGCACCGGTGTGTAGCGGTCCTGGTACTGCGGCTCCTTTGCTTCGTCGTTGTGACCGAACTGCATCAGCACCCAGTCGCCTTCGTGCAGGCTGTCGGCCACTTCTTTCCACCGGCCCTCGCTGATAAAGGTGCGCGTGCTCCGGCCGCCGCGGGCCTTGTTGATGACCGACACGGTTGAATCGAAGAACCCCGCGAAGGGCGTGCCCCAGCCGGTGACCGGCGCCCGGTCGAGCGGCTGGTCGCACACGGTGGAGTCGCCGATCAGCCAGACACGGATTTTTCCGGGAGGGGTTGCGAACGCCATTGCCGTAAAGACGAGGATCATCTGCAGCATTTTATGGGAAGCCTGTTTCATGTTCATCCGTTTTAACTTATTATGGAGAGATAAGCGGTTACTCATACTTGTTATACCGATCAATCAGACAAGATCTATTTCGATCCGGTCGGGTTCCAGCCCGACAGAATATTACTCATGGTATAGGCCTTTGCTTCGTCTGGCGAGAGCTGATGGCTCCAGGGCACACGGCCGCCAGTAGGGGCGCCTTCACCCGAATTTTCATACTCGGCATAAAAAGCTGTTTGCTCGTTATCCGTCTTGCCCCAGTTATTCCATCCTTCCGGTCTTACCATCGTTCCGAGATTGCAACGGATGAACACTGCTTTGGCATACGGCCGCCAGGGCCTGCCCAGGGAATAAGAATTCGCGGGTGCGTTGCCGGTGATGCGACAGTTCATAAAAACATAGCCGAACGATTTTGTTTGCGGCGTAGAGGCCGCCGTGTAATAGCCGCCCTTTTTACCGTAGACCGTACAGCTGTCGAACAGCGCCGTGGATGCACCGAAAATAAAGTCCACCGTGCCTTCGATATAACAACCGAAATAGTACTGGCGGCTGTTCTCACCCTGCGTGAACAGGGTATCCTGCGAGCCGAGAAAGCGGCAGTGCAGAAAGCGGGCGCGGTCGCCGGTCACCCGCACGGCCACCGCCTGGCCAACGGGCCCCGATGAATTTTCAAACGTGATGTTTTCTGCAGAAAAGCCGTCGCCCAGTATAAAAAAGCTGGCCGAGCCCGACGTGCCGATGTCCTTTCCGGCACTGTCTTTTTTAGATGCGTAATCGTCAAAAGTGAGGATGGTCTTATCTACGCTCTCTCCAATAAAATGCACATTGGTTTTCGCTGCCGGCAGCACGAGCTTTTCCTTGTACACCCCGTTCCTGATAAAGACGATCACCGGCTGCGTACTGTTTTCCGCAACGGCATTGATCGCCTGCTGCACTGTGGAGAAGTCACCGGTGCCATCCTGCGAAACAGTGATCCTGGCCGGTTGCGAAAAAACATCAGCACATACAAAAAGCAAAAGAAACAAAAGCGGAAAGTATATTCTCATTTTGACCTGTTTGATTGAAAAAACCGAAAGCCCTGTTATCTGATATTCACCATGGAGGCATTGGCCCCATGATTGTATTCCACCAGCCTCGTTGCTGCCTGATCAGGCGTATGGGTTAGCGCGATCTTCGAGGTTCTTTCGCCATTCACGCTCAGCAGCATCCGGGGATTGGCCGTGCATTTGAATCCATCCAGCTCCACGTTGGTGCTGTTCTCCACATACACCACCGGACTGGTTTTGTCGCTCAGCAGTTGAACATTGTCGAGGTGTATGTCGTTGGCCTCGATGATCTCGGCGCCCTTGTTGGTCCTGAGCACCATGTCGCGCAGGAAGATGTGACGGATGCTCATTTCAGGCAGTCCCCTGATAAAGATGCCGCGGTCGGAACCGCTGCAGACAATGTTGCTGATATAAAAATTCTCAAACTGCGGCGTTTCCTCATTCACCGGCGGGATCACCACCTTCTCATTCTCTGCCGGCGGTTTCATGAAATAGTACATGTCGAAGTAGATGGCATCGTGCACGATGTCTTTCATCCCGATATTCTTCACCCAGATGTTCTCCACCTTGCCACCCCTGCCCCTAGCCGTTTTAAAGCGCAGACCGATATCCGTTCCCATGAAAGAACAGTCGTATACAAAGATGTTCCGGGCGCCGCCGCTCATTTCGGAGCCGATCACAAAACCGCCGTGCGCCTTGTACACCAGGTTGTTGCGGACCACCACATTCTCCGTGGGCTTCCCCCGCTTCCGGCCTTCCTCATCCTTGCCCGATTTGATGCAGATGCCGTCGTCGCCGCAGTCGAACGTGCTGCCTTCGATGAGCACGTTCCGGCAGCTTTCCACATCCACGCCGTCGCCGTTTTGTGCATAGTCGGGGTTCTTCACCGATACGTTGCGGATGGTCAGGTCTTCACACAGCACGGGATGCAGACACCAGGCGGGTGAATTCTGAAACGTTACGCCTTCCAGCAGCACCTTTTTGCAGTTGTTGAGCACCACCAGGTTGGGGCGCAGGAAATCCTTGATCTCCTCGAAGTCTTTCAGCGTTTGCCCCGGCGCCAGCGTGGCGGTCCGCTTTTGTTCGTAGGCAAGTTTTGTTTTGGCCGATGGGAACCAGAGGTTGCCGTTGCTGCTGACCAGTCCGCCGGAAGCCACTTTGGCTTTCCACGCCGTTTCGGTGAGCCGGTCGCGGCCTACCATGCGCCATACATCGCCGTTGCCGTCAATCACTCCCTGCCCGGTAATGGCAATGTTCAGCAAATCGTTGCCCCACACGGGCGACTGGTTCCGGGCAGCCGTCCGGCCTTCAAAAAGTCCACCAACGAGCGGGTACTGGTCAAAATCTTTGGTGAACAGGAGGATCGCATCGCGCTCAAGGTGCAGGTTTACATTGCTCTTCATTTCCACCGGCCCCGTGAGCCAAACGCCTCCGGGAATAAGGACCACGCCGCCGCCCTGCTGGCTGCAAGCGGATACCGCTTTGTTGATGCCGGCGGTGTTGAGCGTGATCCCATCGGCTACCGCCCCGTATTTCACAATAGTAAAAGTGTCTGTTTTAAATGATGGCTCCTTTGCTTCGGGAAGGTGCGACCAGGAATAATTTTCAGTGGGGCCTGGCTGGGCATGCAGCAGAAAGGCCTGCAGGCACAGCACCGCCGTGAATAGATAGATCAGCCTTTTTTTCATGCGCTTCGTATGGTGTGGTTTATCTGATTGCCATTAAATTATTTCGACAGGGTGGCGGGAATGAATCCCATCTCGATCAGCCATGCCTCGCACAGGTGGGTCCACTGTTCGGTGGAACCCGGATTGTTGCGCAACGCGATGGCATGCGCGCCCTGCGGGAAAACATGGAAGCTGGTGGATACTTTGTGTTCCAGCAGGGCTTTGTACAGCAACAGGCTGTTCATCGGCGGCACCACCGGATCATTGAAAGCATCCGCAATAAAAGCCGGCGGCGCCGATGCGCTTACCATGTTCTGCAGCGAATACTTTTCCACCAGGGCCGGAGAAGGATTTTCTCCCAGCAGGTTCTTGCGGCTGCCCGCATGCGCATACGCACCCAGGTCGATGACCGGTGACACCAGGATCATAAAATCGGGACGGAAAGGCACATGGTCAAGCGAGTCGTGCAGCAGCGACACATCTTCTTTTTCAATGCTGACCAGTCCTGCCAGGTGCCCGCCTGCCGATGATCCCTGTACGCCGATCTTGTCAGGTTTGATGCCCCATCGGCCCGCATTTGCGCGAACGATCTTCACCGCCCGCTGGGCGTCCTGCAGGGGACCGGTTTCCCGCTGTACCAGGTCGGGAGAGTTGGGCAGCCGGTAGTTCAGCACAAATGCACTGATGCCGATGGTGTTGAACCACTTGGCCAGCTGCGTGCCGCTGATCACATAGGCCAGCCGCTCATATCCGCCGCCCGGGCAAATGATCACGGCTGCCCCTTTGTTCTCCGCGGAAGAAGGAAAGAAGGCATACATGCCCGGTGTTCCCACCCGGTAAATGCGTTCGTTGGCGATGCTGTCGCGCAGGTTCATCCCCCTGCTGTTGGGCATCTTACCCTTTGGATAGAGTGGAATGAACTCCGCGAATTTCTCGGGCGACGTCTGCGGGCCCTGCGCATGCGCCGGTGTTTCGAACAACAGGATGGTGATGATTGCGATGCTTGCTGCACAACCAATTTTCCATCTGCCCCGTGTTAACCGGTTATTTCTTTTTGTCATCTGTCTTTATCTAACTGGTATCAATACCCGTAATCCTGCGTCAGCACGCCTTTGCTCGCAGAGATTACATTGATGTAAATGGGCAGCAACTCTGCATGGTTTGGTTTAAAGCTGTTCGCCCATTCATTGGTAAATGTAGTGGTGATGCCTGAATACGCTACCCAGCTTACCCTTGCGGTGTTCACAGGCAGGGTAGCAGGCTCCGGCATATACAGCGAGTTCGCCCAGATAGCCGAATTGTCGGCGGTGGCCGTTAAGCTGTAATACATAAACTTCGGCAGGCTGGCGCTCAGGCAGTATGCCGGCGGGGCGGCCATATAGCTCGGCGCATTCATGGGCAGGCCGTTCGCCATATTGGCGAGGTTGGCTTTTATCTCCGGAATCATCGTCGAGATCAGGTTCCAGCGGATCATATCGTATTTGCGGATGTTCTCAAACCCGAACTCCAGCAGGCGCTCGCGCACGATGTACTTGAAGAAGCCGGTGTAGTCGGCGGGTATCGCAGGTACGAGCGACTGGTTCCCGCTGTGGGCGCGCCTGCTCACTTCGTTCACGGCATTGACCGCATCGGCCGAGGGATTGTGGTTCAGTTCATTGTCTGCTTCCGCAAACATCAGCAGCACATCCGAGAACCTGATCATGGGCCAGTTCAGGCCGGAGTTCAGCGTGTTGTTCGTCGGGTTCACCGGGTTGCTCCACCATTCCCTTCTGAATTTGCCATCCGTCATGCCATTGATGTTATGCCCCGTGCGGGTGATGCCGTCGGTCTTTGTTTCATACGCCACGATGTTCACGTCCCTGCGAAGATCGGTTGAATCGAAGGAGTAGAAATAAGTCGGCAGGGCGGTAAGCGATCCGCCGCCGACGCCGGCAAAGCGGGTACCGTTGTACAGGCCGATGCGCCCGTCTGCGCTGCCTACGCCGTTGCCGCCTTCCGCGATCTGGAATATGAGTTCGCCGTTGGGCTCGTTGGCATTGTGGGCGCAGATATAATCCTTGAACACCGATCTGTAGCTCGTGTTCAGGGTATGCTGATCGCGGCGAGCCATGATGTCTGCGCATTCGTCTTTCGCGATCTGGTAAAACTTCGGGAAGTCGGCGCTGCGGGCCATGGTATTGGTTCCCCGGCGCAGCGAGTATCCGCCCCTGAACAGCGCGATCCTTGCCCTCAGCGCCTTCACCGCTCCTTTGGTAATGCGCTCATCCGCCACATCGCCCAGCAGGCTCACTTCGGTGCGCCAGGGCACCAGGTCTTCGGCCGCTTTCAGGTCGTCCAGGATATGATTGTAGATCGTGTCGCGGTTTGCCTTTGGCAGAAAGATGGTGCTCATCTCTGCCGAGGGCGTCCTTTGTTCCGGCACGTCGCCCCAGATCTTTACCAGGTCAAAATAGAACAGCGCACGCAGCGTGAGGGATTCCCCCAGCAGCCGCCGCAGCTCGCCCTGCACCTGCGTGGAGCCGCCGGTGTACAACGCCATCCTGGGTATCTGCTCGATGCTCGTATTGGCGCGTTCAATGCCCACGTACATCTGGCTGTAGGGAGCCGACAGGTCGGAGTTTACCTGCGTAACATTGTAGCGCGCCACGTCGCGGTCGCTGTTGTCGTTGGTGCCGCCGGTTCCCTTAAAGTCGTCGATGTCGCCCTGGAAGGTCATGCTGATGCGCAGGCCCATGTAGTTCTGGCTTGCCAGCACGTTGTAGGTGCCGATCACGGCCGACTGCGCATAGGCGAGGTTGCCGAACACCTGTGTGGAACTGAAAGAAGATATCGGATCGGGGGAAATGAATTTCTTACAGGCCGTGAAAGCGAAGAAAGAAACAAGGAGGAGCAGCGCCGGTATGTTAAATGGAGCGAGGTTCTTTTTCATGTCGTCAGATTTAAAATGTGATGTTTACACCGCCTACAAAAGTTCTTGATCTCGGATACGCGGAATAGTCGACCCCGGAGGTGACCGGTGTGGCCCTTCTGGTGCTTACATCGGGGTCGAAGCCGCTGTAGCCGGTAAGGGTTGCCAGGTTATTGCCGGTTGCAAATACCCTGATGGCAGTAAATTTAATTTTGGAGATCACCGACTTCGGCAAGGTGTATCCGAAGGTGATGTTATTGATCCGCAGGTAAGATCCGTCTTCGATCGCGTACGACTGTGAGTTCTGCCATTCCACCCCGGTGACCGGTATCCAGTATTTGGCACTGCCGTTCACTTTGGCGATCACGTCGGGCGCAGCGCCGATCACGCCGATCGTCGAATTGGGCTGGCCCTGCAGCTGTACGCCCGTGGTAGGGTCGGAGATGTGCCAGCGGTCGGCGAATTCCGCCAGCAGGTTGCCGCCGTTGGTGTACGTGCTGGTAAATTCCAGCTTGTTGTAGTTGGCGATCTTGTTGCCGTACGAGAAATTAAGAAAAAGACTGAGGTCGAAATTTTTGTAGGAGACCTGCTGGCCAAAGCCGCCGATGAATTTCGGCAGGGCATGACCGATCACCGTATAATCATTCGCGTCAATCACGCCGTCGCCATTGATGTCCTTGAACTTCTGCGTACCCGGCATTATAGGCGTGGAAGAGATCTTCGAAACAGGCGCTTTTGAATTCAGGGTGTACTTCGTGGTGGCCCAGGGATACAGTGAATTGCTGTAGCCGGTGGTGGTAAAGTCAGACAGCTGGTAATAGCCATCGTTCACCAGGCCATACATGGTGCCCACTTCGCCGCCTACCTTCACAAGGAAATCTGACGGCTGCGAGTTGGAGTTGAAGTAGCCGGAGTTGAACACAAACTGGCTCTGGTCGCCCAGGCTCTTGATGATGTTCTTGTTGAAAGAGAGATTGAAATTGCCGGTCCAGTTTACGTCTTTGTTCCGCAGGATGGTGCCGGTGAGCTGAAACTCCAGGCCGGTGTTCTGCGTGGCGCCCACGTTCTGGAACTGGCTGGTATATCCCGAATTATAGGGTATCGCGTTGTTGAGCAGGAGGTTCTTCGAATTGTTGCGGTAAGCATCCACCGTCACACTCAGTCTTCCTCTGAAAAAGGCGGCGTCGATGCCGATGTTCTTCGACTGCTGCGATTCCCAGCGCAGGTCAGGGTTGCCCAGGTTGCTGAGTCCTACACCAAACACAAAGAGATCGTTGAGATAGTATGGGCGGCCCGCAGTGTAGAAGCTGGCATACGAGAACGGCGAGATCCTGTTGTTGCCCACCGCTCCGTAACTCAGGCGCAGCTTGAGGTCCGACACCACTTTCTGCGTCGACATGAAAGATTCA
Organism: Chitinophagaceae bacterium; assembly: GCA_965200945.1. Lineage (GTDB taxonomy): Bacteria > Bacteroidota > Bacteroidia > Chitinophagales > Chitinophagaceae > JADCRZ01. The sequence goes on along the minus strand of OZ241749.1, from coordinate 3,527,240 downwards.
TCCGAGATGCGCCAGGCGAACGAGCCCGAAGGAAAGTTCCCCCATTTGTTCTTCAGGCCGAAGATGGAACTGGCATCCCTGCGCAGGTTGAACGTAAGGTAGTACCGCTGTTTGAAGTTGTAGCTCAGCCGCGAGAAGTAAGAGAAATTGTTCACCGGCACCGCTGATGACGTCGGCTGGGTGGTCGTTTGCGCCAGCGAGTAATTGCCAAAGGCCTGCTCGGGACTGGTGCCCAGCGGGAAGTTGCGCAGGTCGATCAGGGAGTTGGTGGTGAGGGTCTGGTAAGTTTCCTGTCCTGCCAGTATGTTCAGGTTGTGCTGCGAGCCCAGCATGTGCTGCATATCGTAGCTGACGGTGTTCGAGTTGTTGATGGTGCGCGTCAGGTTGTTGTTCACCGTGATCAGCGGCTGCTTGTTGTTCGTCCGCGAATTGTTGGTCACCGTATCGTCGTAGGCGCGCGCTTCGGTCCAGTTGTAGTCGATCGCCGCCACCGAGCGAAGCGTCAGGTTTTTGATGGGCTGGTAGGTGATGTTGGCATTCAGGTTCAGCACGCGGTTGGTCCTCCTTCTGTACTGGGCCTGCAGTTCGCGCAGTGGATTGATGAGTGCCAGCCCTGCGCCGTTCGTGGCATTGGCTTGGGTAACGTCGTAATCATCGATGCCCTGTCCGGGCGTCAAGATAGGCTGGTAGCGGACCACCTGCCGGAGATTGTTGGAGCCCGCGCCGCCGGCATCCGATGTGCCCTCGCCGTTGAGCACGTTGTTGTTGAACCGCACGTTGAAACCCACTTTCAGCTTGTCGTTCGCCTGGTGATCGAAACGGAAGTTGAGCAGCTGGCGGTTGTAATCGGTGAACTTGAGAATGCCTTCCTGGTTGTTTGCCGTAACGCTCAGGTTGTATTGCGTCTGGCGGGTGCCGCCGCTTATGGCCAGGTTGTGCGTCATCAGCAGCGCCTTGCGGCCGAACAGTTCTTTCTGCCAGTCGATGCCGTTCTGGTTGGCGTAACCGAGCACCGTGCTGTAAGGGTCATTCGATTTCCAGTACCGGCTGATCACCGACGTATCGCTGGTATATTTTGCCCTTTCATATTGAAACTTTACAAACTCCAGCGGGCTCAATACCGACAGTTCTTTCGGCAGCTCCTGGATGCCGATCGAGTTGTTGTAGTTCACCGAGGTGCGGCCATTGGTGTTCTTGCCGCCCTTGGTGGTAATGATCACCACGCCGTTGGCTCCGCGGGCGCCGTAGATGGCGGTGGAAGCGGCGTCTTTCAGCACGTCGATCGATTCAATGTCCTGCGGCGAGATCACGCTCAGGGCATTGTCGAGCTGTACGCCGTCGACGATGTACAGCGGGCTGCCGCTTTGCGTGATGGAGGAGCGGCCACGGATGAAGATGTCGGCCACCGCGCCGGGCTGGCCTTCCGGTATCACCACCTGTACACCCGCCAGCTTGCCCTGCAGGGCTTCGGCCGCCGACAGGGTAGGATTGTCTTTCAGGTCTTTGGCGGTTACCGAGGAGACCGCCGAGGTAAGGTCACGGCGGCGCACGCTCTGGTAGCCGATCACCACCACTTCATTCAGTGCATTGTAAGCCGTCATCAGGGTGGCGTTGATGGAACTTCTTTGCCCTGCGGAGATCTCCAGCGGAGAGTAACCGGCAGACGTGAAAACGAGCACCGGGCTGCCGGCTTCAGGAATGGTGATGGTAAAATTTCCGAGGTTGTCGGTGGCACCCAGTGCTTTGCCGCCCTTGAGGGTAACGGTGACCCCGCTTAAGGGCTGCCGGGTGCTGTCGGAGACTACCTGGCCGGTCAGTTTGCGGGTCTGGCTCCAGGCCAGGGTGGCGCAGAGACACATAAGCAGCAGGAGAGGGAGTTTTCTTTTCATATGAGCGTCTATTTTGGAAGTGTGGATAACTTGATCGTGCATCGTCGCAAAACAGGGTGGACTCTCCATGCGGCTGACCGGCTTCCCGGCCCTTTTCGCGGCCCAATCTCCGTTTGCGTCATAGCAATCTGCTGGTCTCTTGTTCGTCCGTCGGTTACATGGCAAACCTATCGGTCAGCTTCCGGGAAGGGGTTCAATAATTGATTTTTTACGTTTGAATTTTGTTCGCCGGAAAAATTTTTATTGAGGATCAATTGATTATGAGGGAGGAGTCAATTTTCTTCTCCCAATCTGAAAAAGATGCGGCTGGTAAAAACAAAGGGTACATGCTAAAGAGAGCAGGAAGAAAGAAGCCATGAACGTGAAAACACCCGGCACGGCCATCAGGGAAATTGTTACCTTAGTTAACGGTAGATCACCGGCCGATCCCTTCCTGCAGCTAGGCTGGTTTTGAATGGATAACGCGGCAGTGAATTTCGCACTCCGGGTACCGGGTGAGGGTGATCGCCGAAGACAAAGGCCAGAACATGCGTATTGCTTGCAAACTGAAATCTCACACCATTGTGCTGCTTTTGCTGCTCGCGCTGCATGCCGGCGGCCAGCCAAAATGCAAGGTCGAATTTTACTCCACCGAGCAGGGCCTTTCTCACCAGGCGGTGACCGCCATCCTCAAAGATCACGAAGGGTTCATGTGGTTTGGCAGCTGGGACGGCATCAGCCGGTTCGATGGACATGCCTTTGTTTCCTACAAATCTTCCCCCGGCGACCATTCACAGCTGGGCAACGACCGGGTCGACCAGATCGTGGAAGATCAGTCGGGCCATTTGTGGATCGAGGCCTACGACCGGCAGATCTACCGGTTCGACAAAAGGACCGAACAGTTCCAGCCGCTGGCGCCGGTGATCGATACCGCCAACAAAAAGAACATCGCTTTTACCAATATCCTCTCTGCCGCCAATGGATGGGTCTGGCTGCTGTCGGCCAACGACGGCATTTTTTGCGTACCCCAAAATAGTATGAGCAGGGGGCGTTTCATCCAGTACCGGAGCGGAGCCGCCCCGGCATACAGCCTGCCGTCCAATCAGACCACGTTTGTGTACGAAGACGGGCAGCACCGCATCTGGATCGGCACCAAAGCCGGCTTGTGCTGCCTGGAGCAGACCGCATCCGGACGGTACGGGAACAACCGGGCCATTCCTCCCGGCATCGCTTCGGGGATCAGTCTGACCGCCTGCCAGGAAGATAAGGAACAGGTATACTTCAGCACAGGCGATGGAAGGCTGATCACATATAACAAATCAACTGGCCGTTTTTCTATGCACAGGATCGCGGACGGTGCCGTATATGCCATCCTGCGGTCGAAAAAGAGCCGTTTTCTCTATGCCACTACCTCACAGGGCACAATTGTTTCGCTTGATCTTGGCACCCCGGGTACTGCGAGTGCCCGCGCGCTTGCTTCCGGACCACTCTATTCCCTGTTCGAAGACCGGAGCGGTAAACTATGGATAGAACCGGAAAAGCTGGGCGTCATCCGCTTTGATCCGGCCAACGGTTTGTTCCGTCTTTTTTCACAAAAAGTGGAAGACCCCAACAACATCATCGGCAACCGCTTTAAAATTTTTGAAGATAAGAACGACCTGGTGTGGATCAACCTCAAGGGAGGCGGGTTTGGTTATTACAATGCTGCCACCGCTTCCATGGAATACACCCTCGACGCTGCCGACCTGCCGCATTACCGGTTGCCATCGGTGGTGTATAATGTGTACTACGATCCTGCCGGCGTGTTCTGGCTGCGCACCTACGGGCGCGAGCTGACCAAGATCATCTTCCAGGGCAATGATTTCAGGCAGCAGCGCCTGGTAGACACGGGCGCCCTGCTCGCCGCCAATGAGATCAGGGGTATGTGCTCCGACAACAAAGGCCGGCTGTGGCTGGGCGCAAAAAGCGGGAAGCTGTTTATCCGGCAGCACGACCAATGGGTCAGCGGCCTGTTTGTAAATGAACCCGCCGGCGGGCTCGGCCAGGTATATACTATTTTCCAGGACAGCCGTGACCGCATCTGGCTGGCCACCAAACGCAACGGGCTTTTTCTGGCGCTGCCTGTTGACCCTGATGCCACCCGGTACCGGCTGGTGCACTACGTGGCCGATGAAAGCAATGCCGCCAGCCTTACCAGCAACCAGATCTATGCGGTGGCGGAAGACAGGCTGGGCCGGGTGTGGATCGGTTCCTTCGACAGGGGACTGATGCTGGCGACGGGCGATCGCGACTCCCTCCGGTTTGTGCATACCGGTGCGGCCTTCGCGCATTATCCGACAGAAAGTTTTCAGAAGGTGCGGCATATAACCTTCGATGATGCAGACAACCTGTGGGTGGCCACCACCGACGGGTTGCTGCTGCTGGAAACGGGTAACAAAACAGCTGGCGGGAACCGGTGCAGCACCTACAGCAAAATACCCGGTGACCCCGAAAGCCTGGGAAATAATGACGTGCAGTTCATTCTGCGCGATGCCCAAAACCGGATGTGGCTGGCTACTTCCGGGGGCGGGTTTTGCGGGGTGACCGGTCAGGGATCGGCCCGGGGACTCCGGTTCAGGAACTACACCACGAAAGACGGCATGCCGAACGACTATGTGCTGAGCTGCATGGAAGACCTGCAGGGCAAGATATGGATCGCGACGGAGAACGGGCTCGCCCGCTTCGATCCGCAAAACAGGGAGTTCCGCAACTTCGATTCTTACGACGGACTGCCGCGGGTGGGTTTCTCGGAAGCTGCCGTCGCAGGGCCGCTGGCAGACGGACAGCTCCTCTTTGGAACCACGGACGGCTATCTCTCTTTCAATCCTTCCCACATGCGTTCAGACCGCATCCGGGCCAACATTGCGCTCACCAACCTGCAGGTCAACAACGAAGATATCCGGCCCGGCATAAACGGCACAGACCTGAAAACAAACATCGATTACACTTCCGCCCTTACCCTGAACCATAACCAGAACACCGTAAGTCTCGACTATGCCATCCTCGACCATCGCGGCGGCAACCGGCAGGCCTTCGGCTACCGGCTCGTAGGCTTCGACAGCACCTGGCATGATGACCGGCAGCTGAGACGGGTTACGTACACCAACCTGCCGCCGGGGCATTATCTGTTCGAGGTAAAGAGCATAAGCGCCGACCTGTATTCCAATGCCCCATACCGGCGGCTGGCCATCACCATCCTGCCGCCTCCCTGGAAAACAGGCTGGGCCTACCTGGCTTATATATTACTTGCCGGGGTGCTTCTTTACTTTATCCGGCGCTATGCGATTGCCATGATCCGGTTGCGGCACAAAGTGGCTTTGGAGCAAAAGCTGGCAGCCCTCAAGCTGAACTTTTTCACCAATGTTTCCCATGAGCTCAGAACACCCCTTACCCTCATCGTGAATCCGCTGGAGCAGCTTGCCCGCAAGGAAGCGCTCTCCGCGCGCGGAGCCGCCTACGTGGAGATCGCCAGCAAAAATGCGGGGCGCATGGTGCGCTTTATCAACCAGCTCCTCGACCTGCGGAAAGTGCAGAGCGAAAAGATGACCCTGCGGATCTCCCGGGTAGAGATCATAAGCTTTGTGAAAGAGGTGGTGAGTCATTTCGCGGAAGCGGCGTTGAGCCGGCAGCAGCAGCTGGAAGTAGTGCCGGCGCAGCCCGAGCTCTTCACCTGGCTGGACCCGGAAAAGCTGGATGTGGTCATCTTCAACCTGGTGGGCAATGCCCTGAAATTCACACCGCCGGGAAAACGGATTCAGATCCTGATCGGAACCCTGCCGGAAAAAAAGAGTTTTTCCATTGCCGTATCCGACCAGGGCCCGGGGGTAGATAAAAAAGACCTAGAACAGATCTTCGAGCTATTTCATGAAGCCGGCAACACCGAAGGGCGGGAAGGCAAAGGCACGGGGATCGGACTTGCACTTTGCCGTGAGTATGTAAAACTTCACGGGGGCGCAATACGGGCTGCCAACAAGGAAGACGGGGGACTGACAGTCACCGCCGAATTTAAGAGTGACTCCAGGCAGCACCGCCAGCAGGAAGGCGCTGTGGCCGACTATCCTGTTGCGCCAGCGATGGCGGACAACAGGAGCGAACAGCAGGCAGTCATCCCTGCCGTTACAACGCCGGTGCCGGCAGACCGCCCCATTCCTTCCGTGCTGCTGGTGGAAGACAACGACGACTTGCGCCTTTTCATTAAAGAACAGCTGAGCGAGTACTACCGGGTGGAAACCGCCCGCGACGGGGAAGAAGGCCTGAAAAAAGTCACCCAGCTACTGCCCGACCTGGTCGTGAGCGACATCATGATGCCGAAAATGGACGGCATCCGGCTGCTCGACAAGATCAAGCACGACAACAATACCAGCCATATCCCGGTGGTGTTGCTGTCTGCCCGCTACTCCATCGAAAGCCAGATAGAGGGACTGAAATACGGGGCCGACTGCTATGTCACCAAACCGTTCAACAGCGAGTTCCTGATCGCCTCGATCGATAACCTGCTGCGGCAACGGAAAAGGCTCTTCGAGTCGCTGGTGGAAAAGAAGAAAAAGATCGAGCTGAGTCCTGCTCCCGTGGTCATTACCTCGAGGGATGAAACTTTTCTGAAAGAGGTGATCCGGACGGTGGAAGAGCGGATGGCGGATCCCGACTTCAACATCGATGCCGTGGCGGAAGCCCTGGCGACCAGCCGCACCACCTTCTACAAAAAGTTCAAAAGCCTGACCGGCCTCATGCCGGTGGAGTTTGTGCGCGACATGCGGCTGCAACGGGCAAAGCAGCTGCTGGATGCCGGCGGCAACAACATATCCGAAGTGGCTTACCTCGCCGGCTTCGGCAACCCCAAATATTTCAGTACCTGTTTCAAGGAAAAATACCAGGTTTCCCCCTCCGAGTATCTGAAGAAAAATGCGTTGTAGCGGGGCATCTCTCCTTGAGCCTTCGATGGTGCCATCCGCTGGAAACAGGCGTGCCACGGGGTGGCGGATCAGCCAGGCTTCCGCAGTGCACCCGGGGCATGCCGTCGCTGTGCATTGTATCCGTCTCATTTGCCGCACCTTCTTCAACTTTGTCCTTTACGCAGGCGCGGTTGCCTGTTCGGTTCCACACGTTGCGGCGCGCCTGTTCGCGCGAAGGTCCCCGGAGATGGAGGCAGATATCTCTTACACAGCGGCACTAACTTTGGTTTGTTGCCCGCTTATTCATTGATTGTCATTGCCCATTTTTCCGGTTCAACCAATTTTCAAACCATTTCGGTCAAAAAACAGACCCTTTCCCGGATGTGACACGATACATTTGATCTTCCGCCTGACGATCGAAAGCGGGGCCATGCCTGTTGTGGTTCCTTACATCCATGAATCTTTATGTAAAGCGCATATGAAAAAAAAATCCGCTTCTTCTTTTTGTTGCCTGCGTTGTTCAATGATACCCTCATTCCATACCCAACGATTCCCGGGTCTGTCTTTTTGCCTTTTGCGGTACCGCCGTTCGCAGGTGGTACCGCTGCATGATCCTGTTGTACATGGAGCCCCTTGATGGGCTTATATCGTTCACCCTGTCTCCGGCTCTAATTTTTCACAACATATAAAGCTTCCATTATGAGAAAATGCCTGCTACAAAATCTGAAAAACCGGTTCGAAAAAGGCGGCACGCACCGCATCGTGCCCCTCCACTGGATCACCCTTCTTTTTCTGCTGCCTTCCCTGGCGTCGTTTGCCCAGCCATCCGTTACGGGAAAAATAACCGCCGGCGACACGGCCATCGCCGGAGCCACCATCCAGGTAAAAGGCACCGGCCGGGCCACCCAGTCGGACGCCGCAGGCAGTTTTACCATCCCTGCCGCTCCCAATGCCACCCTCGTGATCAGTTCGGTAGGGTATGCGACCCAGGACGTACGGGTAAGCAACCGCTCCATGATCGCCATCCGGCTGCAGTCATCTTCGCAGGAAATGGGAGAAGTGATTGTGGTGGGCTATGGCCGGCAACAACGGGGCAGCGTAACCGGAGCAGTGGTGACGGCCTCCGGCGAAGAGCTGAACAAACGCGTGGTCACCAACCCGGCCTCTCTGCTCCAGGGCAAGCTGCCGGGGGTGAGCGTGATCGAAAATTCGGGCGAGCCCGGCAACGAAGGCGTCAGCCTGCGGGTGCGCGGGTTCACTTCCTTCAGCGGCGCCGGCAACGACCCGCTGGTGATCGTGGACGGCATCCCGGGAAACCTGACGGCCCTCAACCCGAACGACATCGAATCGATCTCGGTGTTGAAAGACGCCGCTTCCGCCGCTATCTACGGCACCCGCGGCGCCAACGGGGTGATCCTCGTCACCACCAAAAAAGGCAGCTCCGGCAAGATGACCCTCGACTATAACTACAACCTAGGCATCACTAGTGCGTCCCGCACGCTCGACCTCATCACCAACTCCGTCGAATACATGCAGCTGTACAACAAGGCGGCTGTCCATTCCCGCTTGCCGGCACCGTACCCGCAGACCTTCATCGACCAGTATAAAAATCCTTCCGATCCGGCCAGGTATCCGAACGTCGACTGGCAGGACCTGCTGTTCCGGACGGTTACCACCAACAACCACTACCTCAGCGCCAACGGCGGAAAAGCTGGCACCACTTACAACATCGGGCTCGGGTATATCGACCAGCCGGGCACCATGCTGGGTTTCGCGTACAAGAAATACACGCTCCAGTTCGGGCTGAATTCCGCGGTCAACAAGCGGATCAACTTCGGTATGAACCTCAACTTCAATTACAGCGACCGCGGGTATCCGCGCCAGGGTTCCGGCGACCAGTACCTTTCCACGATCACCCAGGCGCCGATGTACGGTCCCATCCTTCCCGACGGCACCGGGCGCTTCACTTACCGGGGTGATCCATACAACTATCATAACAAGAACACGGTTGCCATTGCGGCCACCACCATCAAACGCGACCGCACCTACTACCTGCAGCACAATATGTTCCTGAACGTGAAGATCCTGCCCAACCTGGTCTGGGAAACCCGCGGAGGCTTCAACTACAGCTTCTCCAAATCCAAAGATTTCCGTCCCATCGTGCCGGTATACGACTGGTTCACCGGAGTGCAGGCGTCTACGCTGGATGTGGGCGGTAAAGGGCTGATCGTGCAGGACGTCAACTACATCAACCCGATCGTATACTCGCAGCTGACGTACAACGGGAAATGGAAAGACCACAGCCTCGGGCTGCTGGGTGGCGCCCAGGCGGAGTATTACAAAACAGAATCACTCACCGCATACCGCCGCGACTTTATCAACAACGTACAGCGCGAGCTGGATGCCGGTGCGGCCGACGGACAGACCGCCAACGGCAATGCCTCCGAATGGGGCATCCAGTCGCTCTATGGCAGGCTGAACTACGATTTCAAAAAGCGGTACCTGTTCGAAGCGAATTTCCGGTACGACGGTTCGTCGCGTTTTGCCGCCGGCAACCGCTGGGGCTTTTTCCCTTCCCTGTCGGCCGGATGGCGCCTCAAGGAAGAAGATTTCCTGCAGAAGGTGGACTGGCTGAGCGATCTCAAGCTGCGCGGCTCGTGGGGCCGGCTCGGGAACTCCAACCTGAGCAATTTCTATCCTTACCAGGACATCCTCAACACGGGCGCCAACTACCCGCTCGACAACAGCGGTACGCTCTACCCGGGTGTGTCGCGCACGGCGCTGGTCGACAATACCATCCGCTGGGAAACCACCGAGGTGTTCGACATCGGGCTGGATGCTGCGCTGCTGCAGAACAGGCTGCACCTCAACGCCGACTGGTTCCGGAAAAAGACCTTCGACATCCTGCGCAGCGCGCAGGTGCCGGGGTGGGTGGGCCTTACAGCACCAATCATCAACGGGGGCACCATGCTGAACAGGGGGTATGAAGTCAACATGCAGTACAACGACCGCGCAGGAGACTTCACCTACAGCCTGGGCGCCAACTTCCAGACGTTTAAGAACAAACTGCTGAAGTTCGGCCCGCGCCAGATCAACGCCACCACCATCAACGAAGAAGGCAAACCCTGGGGCACCTTCTTTGTCTACGACTGGATCGGCATCTTCCAGTCGCAGGAAGAGATCGATAAATCGCCCAAGCAGCCCAACAACCCGCAGCCCGGCGACCTGAAGTTCCGCGACGTGAATGGAGACGGCGTCATCAACGCCAGCGACCGCACTTATTTCAACGGTGCTTTCCCGACCTTCAACTATTCCTTCAACCTCAATGCCGGGTATAAACGCTTCGACCTGACCGTCTTTTTATATGGCGTGGAGGGGCAGAAAGAATACGTGCGAAGCTGGGGATTCGATCCGTTCACCCAGTCGACGCCGCCCACCGCCAACTGGCGCAATGCCTGGACGCCGGAGAACAAGTCGACCACCCTGCCGGCGATCTATGTGTCGGGCTATGCGCCCGTTACCGGAAGCCTTTCTTCTTACTACCTGCAGAACGGCTCTTTCCTGCGCGTGAAGAACATACAGCTGGGCTATAACATTCCGGAGCGCATCCTCAACAAGGCCGGCATCTCTTCGCTGCGCGTGTATTTCGCGGGCGACAATCTTTTCCTGTTCACCAAATTCCCGGGGCTCGATCCGGAACGCACGCCTGCCGTGAATGCTGCGCTGGCCAGCTATCCGCAGAACAAGATCCTTTCTTTCGGTGCGCGTGTAAAATTCTAATCCTCCAAACAGCTATTTATGAAACGCATACAATCCTGTTTCTTCATCATACTGCTGCTTGCAGGCAGCTCGTGTAAAAAGACCTTCCTCGACCGCAACCCGCTGGCACAGCCTTCTTCGGGCACATTCTGGAAAACGGAAGACGATATCAAGCTGGCCCTCGCCGGCGCCTATAACACCCTGGCCCGCTCCGGCGACGGGTTTGGCGCCATGAGCATCCACTGGGACGGTATTTCGGACAATGCCTGGGCCCGCTCCAACTCTTTCAATACGGTGGTGCAGGGCACCATCGAATCCACTACCGGCGGTATTGTATCGGATGTCTACTTCAACGATTACAAGTCGATCGCGACCTGCAACTACTTCCTGGCCCATGTGGGGGAAGTACCGGTCGACAAAGCCCTGACCGACCGGTACTCCGCAGAAGTGCGGCTGTTGCGGGCTTATTATTACTTCCAGCTCTCGCAGGTATACGGCGGGGTGCCCATTACCTTGCAGCCGGAGACCTATACCAACCCGAAGAGGGCCAAAAGCACGAAAGACGATGTGCTGAAAGTGGTGTACGATGACCTGGATTTCGCCATCTCAAAACTGAGTGACGAGGCTTATACAGGACGCGCGGTGAAAGGTACCGCCATGGGATTGAAAGCAAGGGTGCTCCTGTTCAATAACCGCTGGCAGGAAGCAGCCACGCTGGCCAAACAGATCATCGACGGAGGAAAGTTCAGTCTGTTCAACAACTACTACGGCCTGTTTGTAAAGCCCGGGCAGAATGCCAACCCGGAGATCATGTTCTCCATCCGGTACCAGCTGCCGAATATGTTCCATACGCTCGACTACCAGTACGGATGGGACCAGTGGGAGCTGATACAGCCGATCAAAAACCTGGTGGACGCGTATGAAGCCACCGACGGAAAACCGATCGGGCAGTCGGCCGTGTACAACCCGGCGTTCCCGTACCAGAACCGCGACCCGCGACTGAAGCTGTCGGTGTACGTGCCCGGCGATGCGTGGAAATACAGCACCACCGGATTTTTCGATGCTGCGAAAGACGGGAACAACAAAACCGGTTTCAACCTGAAGAAATACCTGGATACCACCCGGGCCCCTACCGGCTATGCCACCCAGAGCGATCAGGATTTTGTGCTGCTGCGGTATGCCGACATCCTGCTGATGTATGCGGAAGCGCAGAACGAAGTGTCGGGCCCCGATCAGACCGTTTACAACGCCGTGAATGCGGTGCGGGCCCGGCCCGGCATAAACCTGCCGGCGTTGCCGGCCGGACTGAGCCAGGATGCCCTACGGCTGCGCATCCGCAACGAGCGGCGTGTGGAGCTGGCCTTTGAGGGACTGCGCTACTTCGACCTGCTGCGCTGGAAGACCGCCGACCAGGTGATCCCGGCCATCGTGAACCCCGGAGGCGTGAACAGGCGCTTTGAGCAAAAGAACTATCTCTGGCCTTTTCCGCAATCGGAGATCGACATCAATTCTGATCTGAAGCAAAACACCGGTTACTGATGCCTGCGTATCTCATTCTGTCAAATGAAAATTTTTACTGCGTGTACAGATCAAGTCGTTTTTTCCTTGCGCTTATTTTTCTTGCAGCGTCGTTACCCGGGCGGGCACAGCTGGGTAGCGGCTCTCTTTACAAGCTATGGTATAATAAACCCGCGGCCAACTGGAACGAGGCCCTGCCGATCGGCAACGGCCGGCTGGCGGCCATGGTCTTTGGGGGCGTAGCAACCGAGCAGCTGCAGCTGAACGAGGAGACCGTTTGGGCCGGCGAGCCGGGAAACAACATCCTGCCGGGCGTGTACGACAGCATCCAGCACATCCGGAAGCTGCTGTTCGAAGGGCGGTACAAGGAAGCGCAGGACCTGTCGAACGCCACCTTCCCCCGGCAGGCGCCCGCCAACAGCAATTACGGCATGCAATACCAGCCTGTGGGCAGCCTGCTGATCCGTTTTCCCGGCCAGGAGAATGCGGAAGGGTACACCCGCACGCTCGATATACAGCAGGCAATCGCGACGGTGCAGTATAAAAGCGGGGGCGTCCTGTTCACCCGGGAAATGTTTGCATCGCTCACCGACGGCGTGATCATGGTGCGGCTGACGGCCGACAAGCCCGGGAGCATCACCTGCCAGCTGGCCCTGAACAGCTCGCACAGCGTGCATACCAGGCTCGTGCAGAACGGACTCCTTGTGCTCAGGGGCAAAACCAGCGCTTCGGACAACAAGCAGGGCAAGGTGCAGTTTGAGGCGGACGTACAGGTGAAGCCGGAAGGGGGGAAGATCACGTCATCCGACAGTACGCTCGGCATTGCGGGGGCAGACGCGGCCACGGTCTATATCTCGATCGGAACCAACGTAAAGAACTACCATGATATCAGCGGCGACCCGGCCGGAAAAGCAAGAGGTTACCTGGCAGCGGCGGTGAAAAAAGATTATCCCGCTGCCAAAGCCGCCCATATAAAACTATACAGGTCGTATTTCGACCGTGTTTCGCTCGACCTGGGTGTTACCGAAGCAGCCAGCCGGCCGACCAACGAACGCATTGCCGCCTTTGCTGCGGGCAACGATCCGCAGCTGGTGCCGCTCTATTTTCAGTTTGGCCGCTACCTGCTGATCTCCGGCTCGCAGCCCGGCACCCAGCCCACTACGCTTCAGGGCAAATGGAACGACAAGCTGAGTCCGCCGTGGGACAGTAAGTACACCATCAACATCAACACGGAGATGAACTACTGGCCCGCTGAGAGCACCAACCTCCCGGAGCTGCACCAGCCCCTGTTCGAAATGATCAAAGACCTGGCCGTTACCGGCCGGGAAAGCGCCTCCGGCATGTATCATGCCCGTGGCTGGAATGCCCACCACAACACCGATCAGTGGCGCATCACCGGCCCGGTGGACGGTGGCTTTTACGGGATGTGGCCGATGGGCGGGGCCTGGCTTTCGCAGCATTTGTGGCAGCATTACCTCTTCACCGGCGACCTCGGCTTCCTGCGCGACCTGTACCCGGTGCTCAAAGGGGCGGCCCTGTTCTATGTGGATGTGTTGCAGGAAGAGCCTTCGCACAAATGGCTGGTGGTGGCGCCGTCCATGTCGCCCGAAAATACCTACCAGAGCGGCGTTGGCATAAGCGCCGGCACCACGATGGACAACCAGCTCGTGTTCGACGTGTTCTCCAATGCCCTCCGGGCGGCGACTGCACTCAACCTGGACAAGCCTTTTGCGGATACGCTCCGCAGCATGCTGGACAGATTGCCTCCCATGCAGGTGGGGCAGTACGGTCAGCTGCAGGAGTGGCTGCAGGACTGGGACAAGCCCGACGACAAGCACCGGCATATTTCGCATTTGTATGGCCTGTTCCCCAGCAACCAGATCTCTCCCTATGGCAACCCGCAGCTGTTTGAAGCGGCAAGGATTTCACTGGTGAACCGGGGTGATAAATCGACCGGCTGGTCGATGGGCTGGAAAGTAAACTGGTGGGCGCGCCTGCAGGAGGGCAACCGGGCGTACAAGCTGATCACCGACCAGCTGACACCCGCACCGGTGGAGACCAGCGGCCAAAACGGCGGCACCTATCCGAACCTGTTCGACGCGCATCCGCCTTTCCAGATCGACGGCAATTTCGGATGCACCTCGGGCATCACCGAGATGCTGCTGCAGAGCCAGGATGGCGCCCTGCAGCTGCTGCCGGCCCTGCCCGATGCCTGGTTAAAAGGCGCCGTGACCGGCCTGGTGGCCAGGGGCGGCTTCCTCACCGACATCCGCTGGGAGAACGGCAAAGTAAAGTCGGTGAAGATCACCTCCCGCCTCGGCGGCGTGTGCCGCCTGCGCGCATACGAAGCGCTCACCGGAAAGGCCGGCACACAGATCATCCCCGCCTCCGGCCCAAACCCGAATCCTTTTTATGCTGTGGCAGCGGTAAAGCAGCCGCTGGTATCGGCCAAGGCCGGTTTAAAGAAGCCGGAGCTGAAGAAAGTGTATGAATATGATTTACAAACCCGGGCCGGGAAGAGTTATGAGGTGAATTTGAAATAGACAGCGGGGATCCAGGCGGAGGAACAAACATCACTCAAGGAGAGTGTGCAGGCAAGGCTTCCTGAGTAATAGCCATCGCGCTCAATTTCTGGAGATCTCCGCGCGTACAGGCGCGCTGCAGCGTGTTATTGCAGGCTTGCAACTGCGCCTGCGCGAAGATGACAAGCAGATTGGAGGTGCGGGCGGATGAGGAACATCGAATCGAAGATGGAACAAGTCCGCTCGTGGCGGTTCTTGCTCATAAAGACCCCATGCACCGCGTTACTATACCACATTATTTAACAACTACGCTCATGCTCGATAACAGACGCCTTATTTTAATCGTAATCTTTATACTCACCTTCCCTGTTCTGCTTCCTGCCCAGCCCGCCAAACGGACCACCGCTGATCTTTCCGGCAACAACTGGAAGATGTGGCTCGATACCGGCGCATCGTGGATCCATGACTCATTGTATGCGCCGCCAGTACAGCTGTCTATGCTGCCGCGGAATGTGCCAACCGGCGGGTGGGCGGCATTGCAAAAAGCGGTGGGTAAGACTGTGCACCTGCCGGCGACGGTGGAAGAATACTACTGGGGCAGCAACGGCAACCGGTTCGGGGTATCCAGAAATTACCTGGGCGTTTCGTGGTTTACAACGGATATCACCGTTCCGGCTACGCAGAAAGGCAGGCGGATCTCGCTGCAGTTTGAAGCGGTGCGGTTCCGGGCAGAGATATTTGTTAACCACAAACTGGCTGGCTACGACCTGGTGAACAGCACGCCTTTTGAAGTGGATATTACTGACTTCGTGAAGTATGGATCGCGCAACGAGATCGCTGTGCGCATCACCGATCCCAACGGCAATTTCGACTGGCGCGACTCGCAGAATTTCATGTGGGGCGACTACCGCACCAACCCTACCCATGGCTTTGGCGGCATCACGGGCAAGGTAAAACTGGTGGCTACCGGCCCGGTCTGGATCAGCGATATTTTCATCAAGAACAAACCCGCCCTCCGCACCATCGATGCTGAGGTCACCCTTTCCAATCAGACCGGGAAACCCGTGAGCGGCAGCCTGCTTGTTCAGGTGAAGGACGCCAGGGAGCCGGGTAAAACGGTGTACAGCCGCACCTACCCGGTGGATGCGCTTGCCGCCGGCGGCGATACAAAAACTTTTTCCCTTGCGCCTGAAGGCATAAAGCTCTGGAGCGTGGATTCGCCCCACCTTTACCAGCTTACCGTGCAGTGGAGCGGCGCCGACCATTCGGCCGATACCTATGCAAAACGGTTTGGCTTCCGGTGGTTCGAGGTGCGCGATGTGGCGGGCGACCGGCAGTTCTACCTGAACGGCAAACGCATCGTGCTCATCACTTCCATCTCGTGGGGCTTCTGGCCGGAGAACGGCATCATGCCCTCCGACGAGCTGGCCCGCAAACAGATCGAAGACGCCAAAAAACTTGGCCTCAACATGCTCAACTTCCACCGCACCATCGGCCAGCAGAACGTGCTCGACTGGGCCGACGAACTCGGACTGCTCTACTTCGAGGAGCCCGGCGGCAACCAGTACCCGGCGGAACGTTTCAATGCCACCGATCCGACCGGTAAGATGCAGGCCGGTTTTTATTTCGCCACCCGCGATGAAAAACTGTTCCGGATGATCCGGCGCGATCGCAGCCATCCTTCGCTGGTGATCTACAACATGCACAACGAACGCGGCGCACAGCCGCAACGGCAGGACAGCGCCCAGATGCTCGCCGGCCACCGGCTCGATGAGACGCGCATCATGACCTACAACTCTTCCAACGGCGACATCAGGATGGGGCCCGACACCCGCTTCAAGCTGCACCTGATGCCCTACGACTCCCTTTTCCGCGACTATGGCTGGTTCGACCAGCACCATGCCGGCGGTCCGGGCACCTACCACGACAACCTCTACCGGAACCCGAAGGATTATGCGAAATACTTCGATCACAAAGACGAGATCATCTACTACGGCGAAGAAGGCGCCATCGGCACCCCGCCGCGCCTGCAGCTGATCCGTGATGCGATCCTGAAGCGGGGTAAAGACATTGGCTGGGAAAGCGACAGCTACCTGCAATGGTACGATGCCTACGATGCTTTCCTGAAAACAAAAGGATTCAGCAAAGCCTTTCCTTCCGTTGACAGTTTAACCAAGGCCATGGGCAACGTGGCCTACTACTACCAGGGACGGGTGATCGAAAACGTGCACATCAGCAATACCGTCGATGGTTATGCGGTGAACGGCTGGGAAAGCATGAAGCATGAGAACCACTCGGGCATTGTGGATGATTACCGCAACCTGAAAGGCGACCCGTCGCTGATCGCGCGGTACAACCAACCCCTGTATGTGGCTGTAAAACTGAACCACAAAGTGCTGCGCACCGGCGATACTTCCGTCGCGGATTTTTTTATCGTGAACCAGGTTGATCTGAAGGGTGATTACACGCTGCGCATAAAAGCGTTTGATGAGAAAAACAATGTAAACCTGTCGAAAGAAGTACCGGTGAAAATAACAGGCGGCGCCACCTACGGCGAATTGCTGTTTGCAGGGCTTCCGGTAAAAGTGCTTGCTGAAGGATACACCACCGTTTCTGCTGAACTGCTGAAAGAAGGCCGGGTGCTGGCGAAAGGGGATGACCGGATTTATTCCGTGCAGCCGGATGCCTCGGGCATAGCGGCGGGCGGTATGGTGGCCGACACCTCCGGCGTGCTGGCGCCGTTCCTGCGTGCGGCCGGTGTACCCGCCGTCAGGGAGTACCGGTCGGGCCGCCCCTCGGGCAGCTACCTGCTCGTTGGTGCGTTCCAGCCGCAGCAGACCGGCAACCCGCTGGTGACCGACATCCTCGAATGGGTGAACGATGGCAACACGCTCATCGTGGTAAACAACATCGAAGCCTGGGCCGCGCACCTGGCGCAGAAAGAGGCTGTGGACTACCGCGGCAGCAAAGTGCTCGGCACCACCTGGTACGGCGGTAACTTTTTTACGCGGCAGCATGAGCTGTTCCGGCATCTTCCGCAGGCGCAGGTGTTCAACTGGGAGTACCAGTGTTTCGCCACCTACAACCGGAGCCGGATCGGCCTGCGCCTCCTGAACGGCGAAACGGTCGTAGCCTGCGTGGCCGACCATAAAAAAGAAGTGTACAGCGCCCTGAGCATCATCCCTCATGGCCGTGGGCAGATCATCCTGTGCTCACTCGACATTTTCTCCTGTCTGAAAGACGTAAACCTGGGAAGAAGGGCGGAAGGGGATGGCGAAAACGCCTCCATGACTTCTTTCAACAACTCTCAGGCGAACAAGGCCAACATCGTGGGGCAGCAGCTGCTGCTGAACCTGTTGCGCTATGCCAATACCCATCACGGCCGGCCATCCGGAAGACAGCCCGATGTAGAATAAAGTGAGTTGTCGCCTGGGCGGTTTACCTTTGCTTCTCAGATGCCTTGAGCGGGAAGCGGAGCCATGCAGCGGAACTTGTCCCGGTCACTGCATCAGGGAAGGAAATATATACGACAATTCAGAACCAGATCTCTATATGGACCCAATTGGTGGCAGCGCGGCGCGGCAGGCTATGAAATATCCTAAAGAAAGAAAAAGCAGGCCGCATTTTAAATCCGGACCGCGTATTTTAAAAAACCTCTTTGTAGGCCTGCTCTTTTTTTTCAACCAGGCTTTCGCACAAACCGGCGAACCCTGGGAACTGAAAAGTAACAGCGAGGGCGTTCAGATCTTTACACGCGACATCGCCGGCTCGAAGATAAAAGCCCTGAAGGTGGAATGCGAACTCGAAGCCACGCTATCGCAGATGGTGGCGGTGATGCTGGATGTAAAGGGGAGTGAAAAATGGCTTTATCATACTTCTTCCAACTATATCGTAAAGCAGGTATCGCCCTCGGAAATGTACTACTACTCCCGGGTAGAACTGCCCTGGCCGCTCACCGACCGCGATTTCGTTGCCCACCTGAAAGTATCGCAGCATCCTGTTACCAGGGTAGTAACCATCGATGCCCCCTGCGTGCCCGATATGGTACCGGTAGATCCCAAAAGGGTCCGCGTATCCAACTCGAACGGGATCTGGCTCTTTACGCCCGCAGGCAGCAATAAGGTAAAAGTGGTTTATACGCTGCATACCGATCCCGGTGGCAGCATACCCGCCTGGCTCATCAACCTGTTCGTAACGCAGGGCCCCTCCCAGAGCTTTAAAAAGCTGAAAGAACACATCCAAAATCCGGTGTATAGGAACGCGAAGTACAGCTTTATCGTAAACTGATACCAGGCGTTCCGATGGAACGCATGTTCACTTCCAACTCTTTTCTACCCACGGGGCGTACTTGCGGCACGCAGAGCCATGATGCATCTTGTAAGCGGGTTGGTGTGAATGTGCAAGGACAACAAAATATCATGACACCGGTTTGGTATGGGCAGATTCTTACCGCGCAATCTTTCCCCTGATCATGGTGAAGGAATGCGGCGGGAAAGAGTACACGAGCTTGTTGCCATCGGGCTTTATCGCAGGCTTTTCCCTGCTCATTACATTTTCCTTGTCGAAACCATTTTCCGATTTGATGCCGGGACCGTTCACTTCCGTTACGCTGAAGTTTCCGCTGAAGGCGCCGTTCTGTGACAGGATGTCGGTGGTGATGGCTTCTTCCCGGTTGCGGTTCACCACGCAGAAGATGACCTCTCCGTCTTTGTAGGTAGCCGACACATCGAGGTAGGGAACCTTGTTTTGCTGCGTGGTGGTTTCTCCGAGCCCCAGGAAAAATTTGCCGGTGCTGTACGATTTGCAGTCTACAAAAACATCCAGCGCGGTGCCGCTCACATTGCTGGCGAACATCTGCAGCGGGTAATAAATAGTTTGCCTGAACATGCCTTTCTCGCTGGTGAAAATGGGCGCGATCACGTTGACCAGCTGCGCCATGTTCGCTATTTTCACCACATCCGCGTTGCGGATAAACGCGTTGAGAAAACAGGCGATCACGAGTGCATCTTCCAGGTTGTATTTTTCTTCCAGCGCATGGGTGCCCACAGCGGCGGCTCCGCCCCTTGCACGGTACCACACATTGTATTCATCCCAGGCGATGTAGATCGGGTCGCGGCCAGGCCGGTTGGCGGTTTGCATCGCTTTGTTGATGAACCCTTTTACGATCTGGGTCCGTTGCTCCAGCACCAGGGGCGTTGCCATGAAATTGTAGTAGTTGCTGTCGGGATTGCCGACGTAGATGTGCAGTGCGATGTAATCGATCACATCTTTCAGTTCGTTCAGAATGGTCTCGTTCCAGTAATCCGGATCGGACCCTGCCCGGTAGTTGGAAGAGCCCGCGGCGATCAGCTTGATGCCGGGCGAGGTACGCTGCATCAGCTTGGCCGCTTCGCGTGCCTTCTTTGCATAATCCGGCGCGTCCATATGCCCCATCTGCCAGGGCCCGTCCATCTCGTTGCCCAGTCCCCAGTATTTGATGTTGTAAGGCTCCGGGTATCCGTGTTTCTTGCGCAGCTCCGCGTAGTAAGGGCCCTCCTTTACATTGCAGTATTCCACCCATCTTCTTGCTTCTTCGATGGTGCCGGTGCCCATGTTCACCGCGAAGTAAGGCTGGGCATTTATGGCTTTTGCATAGGCCAAAAATTCGTTGGTGCCGAACTCATTGGTCTCCAGCCGCTGCCAGGCCAGCTCCATGCGCGGAACCCTTTCCGATCTCGGGCCAACACCATCGAGCCAGTTGTAGTTGGAAACGAAGTTGCCGCCCGGATACCGCACCAGCGTGGGTTTCAGGTCTTTTACGGCCGCCATTACATCTTTCCGGTATCCCTTTTCATCCGACAGGGGATTGCCCGGATCGTACAAGCCGCCGTATATACAGCGTCCGAGGTGCTCAACGAAATTGCCGTAGATGTTCTTGTCAACTTCCCCCACCACCCGGTCGAGGTCTACTTTTATTCTTGCATGCTGGGCTTTTGCTTCCATGAGCAGCAGGCAGCCCGCCAGTAGAAGAAACATGGTCCTGTTATTCATATGCGCTGTTTATGGTGTTCCCCTGTGATAAAGTTAACAGAACAATTGATCTTTATGATTTACGCACCGTGAAATAAGGTTGCCCCGCAAGCTCTTTGTTGAAGCCGGGGAACATCGATGCCTCTCCCTGTTCATTCTTTGCCACAACATAATATTCGAGCGGATAGACGGCATTGCTGTATGCCGCCGGGATCGTTGCCTTGCCGGTGGTGCCCGACCAGTTGAGCTCTGCTTTCTGGTAGCGCTCAGCCTGCGTTACATGCCGGTAGTATAACACCGCCGACTGAGGCTTTTTTGTAAAGTTGAAGGTAAGATCCAGCGCCGAACCCGGCGTGAAGCCGGCGGGTTGCTTGTGGTCGCAGGCGATCTGCCAGCGGGTAGGTTTGCCGGTGGCATACTGAACCAGTTTGGCAACCCGGGCGGCATCGCCGGTTGCAGCTTTCTGGGGCCCTTCCATCTTTCTGACCATGTTGGCAATGTCTTCATCCATCGCCGGCAGCCTGTCTAGCCAGTGCCCGCGCAGCCACGGCAGCTCGCCCGCCGTGATGTCAGTTTTATAGGCTTTGCCTGCCTGTCCGGCCGGAACCGCCCAGTTTGTTCTGGCCTTCCGGTAATAGGCAACCGCTTTTTCCAATGCACTATGATCGCCTGTTTGCTCCCAGATGGCATACAGCACGCCCGACCTGAGCTTGGCCGCAAAGAAACGGCCGAGACCGATCTGCAGGCTCACGTCGGTGGCCATGCGCCGGTATTCGGGCTTGTCTTTGCCGGAGGCCGACTGTTCCGCCTGTGCCATGGCCTCATCGGCGTTTGCACTGTACTCTTCGAGCCACTGGGCCACTTCCACCGGGTTGTATTTGCCGTTGCCGGCGCCGGCCAGCGCGTCTTTCACAAACCCGTTGATACCCGTAAACAGTTGGGGATCGAGCGGGGTAACGTTGCCGAAGGTTTTGGGCGACGGAGTGTCGGTGTAGGTATTTTTTATGGCCGGATCGGTGATAGGCTGGTTGGTATAGATCTCCGGCCAGTACATATTGTTACCGGCGGATGCCGCGTGTGCCGTGAGTACGGTAGGCAGGATGCGGGTTACATTGGCCAGCGCGCGTTCCACTTCGGGTGCACCCGCGCCAAAGTTTTTGCGGAGATAGCGCTGCCAGGTTTCGGGCGGGGTAGCCGGGTTGTACAGCATACGGCCGAAGATGCGGAAGGTATACAGGTACTTTTCCCAGTCCCACCGTGGCTTCAGCGAAGCATCCGCATACGCGCATCGACCGCCTGCTATGCCGCTGCCACGGCGGCCTTTGAACGAAAGTGGTTCCATCCATTCCGCGCCGTCGCTGCCGCAAAAAGAGAATGCTTTGGCATGTGCCGCGGCGGTGACCGGATCGCCCCACAACAGCAGGCGCTGTGTGCCGGGCCATATGCGGTGGAGTACTTTGTACGGCCTGTTCTCTTTGAGCAGGTCGCCGTAGCCATACCGCAGAAAGCTCCTGGAGCCCGCGCTCAGCTTCATCAGGTCAGACGCCTTGTGTGTTTCGTCGGGAATTTCCAGCGCGCGGATATCGGCCTGGTGGTAGGGCATGCCCATGTGTTCGGCCCAGTACTTGGGCGATATCACGATGGGCAGACCGGTATTTACGGCGTTGTCGGTCATGGTCTGGTCCATTCCTTTGGCATGCATGTCGATCTCTACCTTGCGCCCGCAGGTTTTTACGCCGTCGAAGATTGTTTTCCAGAAATCGTAGCTGCCTTCGGTTACGCCGCTTTCGCCATGTACCCGGAAAGTGACGCCGCTGATGGCCGGGCATTGCTGCAGCAGGTAGCGCACCGCGTCGCGGCAGTAGGCTGCATGGTTGTCTTTGTTAAGGCCTTCGATGGTATAGTTGGCGTTGGTGGTATTCAGCCATTCGTAACCGTGCATCCACAGTCCCAGCTGGAACTGCAGTCCGCGTGCCACCGTTTGCTCGCTGATGTATTTGAGCATGGCGAAGTTGGCATCCCGCTCTGCATCGGGCAGTTGCGGCACACGCACATTATAGCCGGGCAACGAGAACAGGAACGGATAGGTGAACAGGAAATAAGCATCCGTTACTTTCTGCAGAAAATCGTAGCCGATGCCGAAGCAGAGGTTGAACCGGTTGAAGCGCTGGGTGACCAGCATGGTCAGGTATTCGGGCCACATGGCGCGGTCGTTGTACCAGGGCTTGTCTTCCACATCGCTGGTAAACAAACGCGTGACGCTGCGGATGGAATTGGCCGGCTGTTCAGCCACCGGCTGCTGCAGCGTGATGGAGGGAAGCGGCTGTTGCGAATGGCTTACCCGGTCGGTGAGTTCCAGCAGGGCGTACACCAGTCCGCGCTCGTCGGCGCCGGCAGCCATGATAACCTGCCTGACGCCTGATTTCACCGGCGCCAGCACCAGCGCTTCCGGTACCCGGGGAAGGGTGACATGCGCAGCGTCGGACAGCGTTTTCGCGATGGCGGCATCGGGGCCTGTGGCAAGAATGATGAGGTCGCCCGGACTGGCCTGTGCAACGGCCGTATGTTTTTGCACGGTGATCTTCTGTTCGGCCAGGGCCTGCTCCAGCATGCCGGCGGCCCAACGGGCAGGCGCAGACGAAGCGACGGGATCTGCTGGATCCGCCACGATGGAAACCTGGGAGGCGGAAAAGCCGGACAGCGAAATAAATGGCATGCTGAGTCCGGTGAGGGTGGTTAGCTTGATGAATTCCCGCCTGCTTTGATTGTTCTGCGTTTGTTCCTCGTTGCTGATAGCTGTATTATCGTCCATATACCTGATTGTTTTTATTCGGTGATGATAGGGATCTGTTAGTTGTACCCGGGGTTTTGCGGAAATATAGAAGCATCGTGGATGATCTCCACCTGCGCCTGCGGCACCGGGAAGATGGTCATATAAGGTTTCATGCCCAGCGGCGCCATGGTAGCCAGGGCCCGGCCCGTCCGTACCAGGTCGAACCAGCGGTGGCCTTCCATCGACAGTTCGAGCCTGCGCTCAAGGTAAATTTTTTCCCTGGTATCGTCCTGTGTCAATCCGGAGTAAACCGGTACGCCGGCCCTTGTTCTGATCCTGTTCAGCCAGGTGATCGCCTCGGCGGTCTTGCCGTTCTCGTTCAGCGCTTCGGCATACATCAGTATCACGTCTGCATAGCGGATTACTTTCCAGTTGGCGCGGCTGTCGTTGGCTTTCGCCATGGGCGTCATGTATTTCAGGGTGAAAGACCCGATGCCCGTGGGGGAGATGGCCGTGTATACGCCGTTCACGGTCAGTCCTCTGGAGGCGCTGATGTCTTTGCGCAGGTCGCCCGCGGGGAAAGCAGCGAACAGCTGGTCGGTCGGGGAGCCCTGGTCGCCCCCGCCCTGGGCCGGCAGGCCGTAATAGCTGGCCATGATGGTGGCCAGCGCGCCTCCGCCCTGAAAGCTGAGCGAGAACTGGGTCGTGAAAATGCTTCCTTCGTTGATGCCTTCTTCGTATTCGATGTCGAAGATATACTCCGAATGGTGCTCGTTCTTTGTATAGTCGAACAGGTCGGTGTATTTGGGCAGCAGCGCATAGCCCATGGTGGTCACTTCCTGCAGTTTGGCTTCGGCCTTTGCAAAGTCATGCACTGTAAGGTACACCTTGCCCAGCAGGGATTTGGCTGCTCCTTTCGTAGCCCGGCCCACATCGGCGCCGGTATAGGAATTGGGCAGTTTTGCATCGGCATCGAGCAGGTCGGGAATAATGAGCGAACTGTAGATGGTGTCTGTTTTTTTACGTACCGATTTGTACGTGGCATCCACCGGAATGGGCGAAGTGGTCAGCGGCACATCGCCAAAAATGCGGACGAGGTTAAAATAGGCAAGGGCCCGCAGAAATTTTGCTTCGCCGATATAGCGGTTCTTGTTCTTGACAACGTTCGGATCGGTATCTGCGATCTTCGTCAGCACGTTGTTGGTCCTGTCGATGATCTTGTAATAGTTCCGCCAGCTGGCGGTAAGGATATCGGCGTCGTTGTTGAGGATGAACTTATCCATGTCCGACACCGTCAGGTTGCTCACCAGGCCGCTCCGGGTATCATCGCCCCGCACATCGCCGTATTGCCAGAAGTTGGCATATTCTGCCTGGTACACGGCATAGGCGGCCGTTACGGCGTCGGAAAAATCTTTGTCGGTCTTGTACACCAGGTCAACACTCACGGTGGAGATCGGTGATATCTCTATAAACTTCTTGCTGCAGGCCATCATACAGGATGATGCAACCATTACTATCAGCATTGTTTTTTTCATATGGCCTTAATTTAGGATGGATTAAAATGTTACGTTCAAGCCGAGGATCAGGCTTTTCGGCAGGGGATAGTCGTTCAGGTCGCGGCCGGGCGTCAGCGAATCACCCGAGGTGCTTGAGTCGGGATTGAACGACGTGAATTTGGTGATGATAAAAGGATTGTTCGCGTTCAGGTAGATCCTCACCCCGCTTACATGCAGCTTCCTGGCCGCCCCTTCATACAGCTGGTAGCTCAGGTTGATGTTGTTGAAGCGGAGATAGGTTCCGTTGTCGAGCTGCTTCTGCTGGCTTTCTCCACGGATGTTGCCGGTAGGCGCATCGTTGGGCCGGGGCGTGTTGCCATCGCCCGGCTGGTCGGGCGACTTCCAATAATCGTTTGAAATCGCCAGCTGGTTGGTACGGGCCCTGGTAGACATGTTCGCCCCCAGCCTGGTCAGGTTCAGGATCTGGGCGCCTTTGGTGCCCTGGATGCTCACGGTAAGGCCGAAATTCTTATAGGCTACATGATTGGTCATGCCGTAATAAAAATCGGGGTAGGGCGAGCCCATGATCGTTTTGTCGAAGCTGTTGATGATGCCGTCGGGCTTGCCGTTGGGGCCGCTCACATCTACAAAACGCGTGTCGCCCAGGTGAGAGGCGCTGGCGGTTCCCGGAGCGAAAATGGGGCCTGCGCTCAGTTCGGCCTGGTTCTTAAAGATGCCGTTGGTAAGCCATCCGTAGAACATGCCGATCGGCTGGCCGATCATGGTAATGTTGCCGCCAGAAATGATCGGGTCGCCCGATGGCCCCAGTTTGATCACTTTGTTGCGGAAAGAAGAGATGTTGAAATCGGTTGTCCATTCGAAGGCGCTGTTCTTCACGTTTACGGCGCTTACTACAAATTCCCATCCGGTGTTCTGCACTTCGCCGATGTTTTTGAGGGCGGTGTTGAACCCGGAGATGTCGGGCACGTTTACATTCAGCAGCAGGTTGGTGTTCCTCGACCTGAACTTGTCGACCGACACGGTAAGCCGGCGGTTGAAAAAGCTCATGTCGATGCCTCCGTTGAACTGTTCCTGCGTCTCCCAGGTCAGCAGGTTGTTGGCGAGCCTCGACGGGGCATAGCCGCCTGCCGCCACGCCGCCGAGCGCATAGTTTTCGTACAGGATGGTGGCCAGGTGATCGTAGTTGCCGATGTTGTTGTTGCCCGTAACCCCGTAGCTGGCCCGCAGCTTCAGCTCGCTCAGCTGTTTCACGTTCCTGAGAAAGTTTTCGTCAGACACGCGCCAGGCGGCCGCCGCAGAAGGGAACAGTCCGTATTTCCGGTCGCTGCCAAAGCGCGAAGAGCCATCGGTACGGAACGAAGCGGTGAGGTAGTATTTGCTGTCGTAATTGTAGTTGAGTCTTGCCAGGTACGATACCATCGACCACTGGCTGATGGTGGTGGTGCCGTTGGTGATCACGCCGCTGACCGCGCTCAGCGTAGGCACGAGGTTGTTTGAATATTTATCGCTGTAGATATAGGAACCGCGGTAGGTTTCTTTCTGGGCTGTGTACCCGCCCAGCGCGGTAAACGAATGCTTGTTGAAACTTTTGGAGTAATTGGCGGTGAACTCCGTAAGCCAGTTCAGGTTGTTGGTGGTTGAATCGCTTCCATAAGCCACGTCGCTGAGGAAAGCCGCCAGCTTGGGCCTGAACTTTTCTTCGTTGAGGCTCAGCATGTCGATGCCGGTGAGCACATTGAGCGACAGTCCGGGAAGGATGTTATAGGTGAGGTTCACATTTCCGATCATGCGCTGGCCTCTTCTGGTATGTTTGATCTCGTTCACCAGCGCCAGCGGATGATAGAAGTTGCCGGAAGCTGCCAGGCCGTTGTAGGAGTAATAGTTGCCCGTGCTGTCGTAGATGGGATAGAAAGGCGTTACCGCCATGGCGCTGCCGATCACGTTTTCGTTGGGACCGCTCGTAAGGCCGCTCGCCTGCACAATGTCTTCCGAAGTATAGGACGGGTTCAGGTTCACTTTGAGCGACAGTTTTTTCGACAGCTGCGCATCGATGTTGGCTCTCACGGAATAGCGTTTGAAATCCGTTTTCCGGATGATGCCCTGCTGGTCGAGGTATTCACCGCTCAGCGCATAGCGGATGTTCCTGTCGCCGCCGCGTACGGTAAGCTGGTGCTGCATCTGCGGCGCGGTACGCATGATCTGGCTGAGCCAGTCCACATTGGTCGTATTGCGCCCGGCCAGCACATCGAGGATGATGCCCGGCACCGCCAGGGTCCATTTGTCGGCCGGACCGGTTACGTTGTTGCCGGCATCGAGGTTGCGGTTGCGGACGCCGTCGTAAAAGTATTGCGCTTCCTGCATGGCATTCATCAGTTTGGGCTTCAGCGATACCTGCTGCAGGCCGTAGTAGGTGTCGAAGGAAACCAGCGGTTTGCCTTCCTTTCCCCGCCGGGTGGTGATGAGGATGACGCCGTTGGAGCCCCGTGAACCGTAGATCGCGGTAGCGGAGGCGTCTTTCAGGATGTCGAGGGTTTCAATGTCATTGGGGTTCACGGTGGAGATGTCGTTGACCGGAAAGCCGTCTACCACATAGAGGGGGGAAGAGCTGGCGGAGATGCTGCCGATGCCCCTGATCCTGATCTGAGGGGCGGCGCCCGGCTGGCCGGTGACCGGCTTTACCTGCACACCGGCCACTTTACCCAGGATGGCCTGGTCTACCCTGATCACGGCCTGGTCCTTGATATCTTTGGTACCGATGGAACTGACGGCGCCGGTCAGGTCTTTTCTTTTGAGCGAGCCGTACCCCACTACCACAACCTGGTCCATGGTGGCGGCGGCGCTCAGTTTCATCTTAACGACCAGCGAAAGGGAGGCGTTTTCTTTGATGTTGTAGCCGCCCAGGTTTTGGGTCTCGTAGCCGACGGCTGTGAAAGTAAAAGTGTAAGGTCCGCCGGTAGGCATTCTGGGGAAGCTGAACACGCCGGTACTGTCGGTGGTGGTGCCCTGCGTGAAATTTGTTTTTGTGTTTCTGACCACCACCGATGCGCCGGCGACCGGCTCATTGTTGTCGGTGGTCTGCACCAGGCCGTTCACGGCTACCTGTGACTGTTGTGCGGAGAGGGGTTGAGATAAAGATGCGGAAAAAAGAATGAATAAGGCAGCAGGAAGCGCCTTCCGTCTTGTAAAGCTGATTTTCATATAGCAGCAGATTTATGGTAAAGGAATAATGAGCTTTTTGCTTGATCGTTGTACAGTTAACCGTTGATTTTCAGATCCAGAGAGCTACTTCCTGTCTATCGTCTGTGTATCGTCTTTTTTGCTTCAGTCAGCCTGTTCAGGATGGTTTCCACCGGATCCCGTGTACCGGAAGTTCCGGCAAAGAACCGCTGGTCAGCCTCCTTCTCTCTATGGATGATCTTCCTGTTGTACATAAGTTCAGGCGAATAGAAGATGGCATCGGGCGACTGGTTCCTGAACTTGGCTTTGACCATGGAAGGTTCTTCCGATCCTGGTTCATTGAAAAGGCAGAGGGTTCGATCATCATCTGTGTTGTTGCCGCCCTCCATGGGCTTCTGATGCCACCGTGTAACATGATGACGACGGAGAGACAAATTACCCCTACAGCAAACCGGAATTTATTTTATTTCCGGCAGCATGGCGAAGCAATGGGAAAGATAATCTGGCGTTGCGGAGCCGGTTTTTGGAAGGTGGCTTTTCCCGAAACGCGGCTTTCAGATGCCCATCTGCGGAGTATATCCGGACTGAAACATCCTTACGATAGATCCCGGTGTCAGTACGGTTACCCCGCTTATATGGGGAAAAGGGATTGCGGCGGAGTATCCTGCAGGGTGCCAGGGATACAGGCGTCCGTTGCTGATCAGATGCGGCTTTTCGTTGTGCAGGATGAAGGTGCCATCCGGAAGGGAAGGGAGGTGGGTGATATAGGTAACCTTGGAACTGTCCGGGGCGATCCGTTCCGCATGCAGCAGGTCGTCTATTTCACGCACAGGCGTTCTTCCGTCAAATCCGTAATCAGGGTTTCCGAGCAGCCAGCCCTTCCGGAAACGCTGGTGGTCGTTATAACGGCATTGGAAACAGGGCCGGTGGCCGGCGGAGAAGGCGGTGGCTTCATCCAGAAAGAAGAGCTCCGTCCAGCGGTCCCGCTGCATGATCTCCCGGTGGCGCCCTCTGAACTGGAGCTGGCAGGTGATCCAGGCCTTTGTTCTATAGGGCCGTACGATCTCTTCCAGTTCATTGTGTATCACGCCGCGGTTGCCCAGCCAGGCACCCCGCGCTTGCGTCTCTATGAGCTGTCCCAGCGGGTTCACACGATTTTGTAACATACTGGCTGCTTTAGGGTTGCCGGGCGACTGCAGGCAGGGTGGCCAGTCCAGACCTGACGAGGTTTTTCCATTCCCAGATATACAGGCACACCGCGGTGGAGTGAGGGGCATAAGAGCAGGCCTTTTCGAGCATCAGCCGGCGTAGTTCTTTTTTGTCTGCCTTGTTCCATCCATAGATCAGCGACATGCCCTGCTGTATGCCCAGGTCGTCAGCAAAAAATACATCGGGCCTGCCCAGGGAAAATGCCAGCACTATTTCCACCGACCATCTTCCTACGCCCTTGATCCGTGTGAGCAGTTCAATGACTGCTTCATCTTCCAGGTGTTCAAATGTTTGGGGAGTGATCTTGTGCTCGATCCAGAATTGCGCGATGTTATGGAGGTAAGTTGCTTTCCTGTAACTGAATCCCGCTTTCCGCATGTCGTCGGTTGTAAGTAGCAAAACCGCTTCAGGCGTTGGTTTGGGAACAAGCTGCAGGAATTTTTCGAAGATGCTCGCCGCTGCTTTTGTGCTCAGTTGCTGCCCGGCAACTGTGCGTATCAGGTAGGAGAACGGATTTTTGTATCGTCTCAGCGGTATCGGACCCAGTTGCCGGATGATCGGGTAGAGCGCTGTGTCGCTTTGCAGATAGTCCAGTTGCGGTGGTTCGGGCTGGCTCATAGGTGTGGGCGTTTTGTGCGCTACAGGGAAATTTCTTGCAACGGATCCCAGAAGACCGTTTTAAAATGGACGATTTTGTTGTTGAGCACCTGCACGCCTTCCTGCTCGAGCAACTGTTTCCTGTGCCCGTTGTCGCCGCTTAACGAGCCGATGCTGTTGACCACGCGCTGCGCGGGAAAGTCGGGCGTTGCATCATTGCGGTACGACATGGCCCTGGCCACCATCCGGGCACCTGATCTCAATCCGACGGCTTTTGCAACGGCTCCGTAGCTGGTGACCCGGCCGCGGGGGATCTGGCGTACCACTTCGTGAATGGCTTCGTATAAAGATTTATTATCGGGTGGTTTGTTCATGTGTTGTGGCTGGGTGCAAATCTACGCCGATTCCACCTTCGCCATCTGTAAGTAAGTCAGGTTGAAGAAAGGTCGGGCACCAGGCGGATACAGAAGCCGGTGATATGTGCAGTGCTTTTGAAAAAGGGATCAGAGGATCCCCAGGCAGGCGCGCAGTAGCATGCCGTTGCGCCCGCCCGGGGATGACAAAAAAGCGTTCAGGTATTACGGGGAACAAATCACAATTGACAAGAAGATCCGCGGTTTCGATCACGTATTTATTCCACCCTCATAGATCACAAACCGCGAAACTCACCAGATGATTTTCACCTGCGTTCCCTCCGGACTGTTGTCAAATCCCAGGTACAGGGTATGCGAAGCAGCGTCCCAGGAAGTTTTCACATCGGCCAGCTGCGTGCCTTTGCTGTCGGTGAGTGTGGTGGCTTTCGGTTCGGCGGGCAACAGGACACGCATGCTGTTGACGGTGTTGACCGGACTCTTGGAAACGAATGAATAACTGCCCGCAGTGCTCTTTTCTTCATACACCCTGGAGGCCGACGCCACCACCTGCGGCTGTTTATTGTTGGCGGCCCGGCCTACATTGTACAACAGGGCCTGCTGGCCGGGAAGAACCGTTTTCTTGTCAAGCACCGGCAGCTGCGGATCGAACAGATCGATCACCGGACCGTTGATGGTATAGGGCTCAGGGCTCACACTTTCATCCATCACGGAAACAATATCATACGGCCCGCGCTGCACGGAGAAAGAATTTTTGTAGAGCAGCTTGCCGGCCTTCGCATCCGTTTCATACGCCTGCTTCACCACATCCACAAAATGACTGCTGCCATTGGGCTGCATCACAAATTCCTTGGGGTTCTCCCGTACGATGTATACGGTGCCCTGTCCTACCTTGTTCTTTTCCCCCGCACCGGCCTGAATATTGAGCAGCTTGAACAGGTGTTCGGAGGGCGCCTTGAAATGATTTTCTTTCGTGTTCCACCATTCCATCACACTCTGGTACGGATCATCATCCTTACCGCAGTAGATCAGCACGCCGCCTTTTTTTACCCAGTCGGCCAGTTGCTGGTGCACCAGGGCCGACATCGGTTTCATATTGGAATAGCTTACCACCAGCACCTTGATGTCTTTCAGCGTGGGCGCGTAGACCAGGTTTTCCATGTGCACCGTTTCCACCGGCACACCCAGCTTCAGCAGCGGAAAGGTCTGTCCGTAAAAATTCGAGAACTGCGGATCTTCAAACCCGTTGTGTGTCGGGAAGCGCTGGAACATGAGCGAATTGCTCATCAGCACGCCGATGCCTTTGGAACCGGAGATGCGGTTGGGGGACACCGGCATCTGGTTCAGGGCGTTCACCATCACCTGCATCTGCGTGGAATAATACTTCGGGATCAGCACCCGCTCGTCGCTGTTTGCCAGTTTGTACGGCCTTGTGTAAATGCGTTCGGGCCAGGGCATCACCTCGTAATCCGCTACCATCGGGTACAGGAGCTTGGCCGTGAAAGTGGCCTGGTAATTTTGTTTGTAATCGGCCCAGTCGCGGGCGCGGTCTTCGATCGGATCGGTCAGGAAATAGAGTTTTCTTTTGGTTGGAGCCGTCATTGATACCATGGAGCCGTATTCCAGAAAAGCGTTTTCAAATACCCGCTCTTTCTGCTGGCCGTTGTAATAAGTAGGTTCGCGGGAGGTGCCCGTCCACACCTGCGCAATGTAGCCGTCGATGCCCGGCAGCGAGGCCAGACTGGCCTCCGGACTCACAATCTTCCAGGAAGAATAGTTGACGAGCGAATGGGTGGGAATAAACACTTTCACGGTCAACCCCTTGCTTTTGCCGTATTCCTTTGCATACGAGCTGACCTCCTTGATGGCGTTGTAGTAGAGCTGGTATTTCAGCTTGTTCGACAGGTAAGTGTTTTCCGGCGACTCATTCTGAGGCCTCCAGGGAAAGCCATAAAATTTCTGCCACTCTTCCTTGAAAGGCCGGCTGTAGCCGCCCCTTGCCCAGAACTCGGGTTCCTCCAGAAAGATGGTGGTAATGCCCGCATCGATCACTTTTTTCACCACGCCTTTTTTCATGTACTCGATGAAAGAGGCTACCGGTACCACGTAGGGTATGTTCTTTCCATGCCAGATGGTATCGCCGTTCTGCATCACCTGCCCGTCGCCCAGGTGGTTCTGTCCGTCCCATTTTCCCAGGAAATAATCATCGTACGATCCCCAGGCGATGCCGGTCATGAACTGCGTTTTATAACCGCGGTCGCGCCACGATTTTACGCGTTCCTCAAAGGTCATGTTGGGCCGGTCGCCGGCGCCGTACACGATCGCGATGTCGGAGCGCACATCGATCTCGGGCCTCCAGGGACTGCTGGTTTGAAAAGCGGTCTTTTCTCTTGCATTGTCGGTAGTGGCCGTCTGCTGTGCCTCACAGGCATGGGTACAGGCAAGAAGCAGGGTGGAGGAAGCAATGATTTTTCTAAGCATGGTGTAATTTATCCGGGCGAAGTTCTTGTTACAATTCTATCTTCTGTTCCTAATGGATGATGGCATTTTAAAACCGGGTTCTTTTCATAAAATCCTCAGGGCACATCCACCCGCACCGCTACGTTGTAGTTGTGGCGTTTGATGTTCTCCGTTGCATAATTGATCCTGGCGGCCCCGCGGATGAACACCGTTCTGCCCGGGGGGATCGTGCCGGTGGTTGTAATGGTAACGGGTTGCCCCAGCTGCGCCTCGAACGCATTGCCGGTGTAGTTGATCTGCGTGGTATACCGGTTGTCCCATTCGCGGTAGCCTACATACGGCACCTGGCTTACAAACAGGCGTACATCCGTTATATTCAGCACATCATCGCTGTACCCTCCTGTAGGCTGGATCTTTGCCTTGAAATCGGCCAGGCTCACGGCCCGGGTCACTTTGATGACAGCGGTTATCTTGCCGTTGCTCACCGTAGGCTTGCCCACCCATTCCACTTTCAGGAAAGGCTGCACCTTGAACTGTACTTCGGTAACACCCTGTACGTCCATATTCTTTGTTTCGTTTGCGATGGTGTCACCGGCAGGGCCGAGGCGCACCAGCGGAATGAATGCGCCATCGACCCGCACGTTGTAGCGTCCCTTGAAGATCTTGGTATTTTGAAAGATGCCTTCCTTCATAGCGAAGAAATCAAAATTGCTGGCCACCCGCGTGCCCGTCCAGCTCAGCTCGTTCATCCTGATGCGGGTTCCTTCGGATCCCTGGTCGGTGAGCACAAGCTCTCCGGTCACGGCATCTATCACGGTTCCCTTGATGGTTTCGTGGGGCTCGTCGTAGTTATCGATCTTGCCGCAGGCGTTTAAAATTACAAGACCCAGGCAAAGGAGTATACTCTGAAAAAACAGTTTCATACAATGCTTTTTTTATAGTTCGGTAAAGCAATTTTATCAGCGGCCCGGTTGCTGATCGATTTTGGGGCTCTTGGCCACTTCACCGGCCGGGATGGTGAAATAATATTCCTGTTCAGTGAGGCGGAAACGGCGCCTGCCTTCATCCAGACCGGCATCGAAGAAATACTTGCCGGTGGTGGAGGAATAGAACGGATACAAGCCTTTGTAATAAGCGCCATCCGACTGCGTAAATCCGTTCAGGATGTCGGAGTGCTGGGTTCTCCAGCGCCTGATGTCCCACAGGATCTTGTTCTCAAACGCCAGCTCTTTCCTGCGTTCCTTGCGGATAACCTGCAGGCCGTTCTGTCCGGCCACATCGGTCATGCCCACGAGCGGATCGGCACCGGCCCTCTCACGGATATCCCTGACCGCAGCATAGGCGATCTGCATCAGGTTGTCGCCCGAGCCGGAAGGATCCGATTGGCCGGCAAGCATCAGCTCCGAAGCGGCTTCCGCCGCATTCAGCAGAATTTCACCATAACGCATCAACACAAACGGCTGCTCCGAGCGGGCTTCCAGTACCAGCGACTGCGGCATGTTCGGGTTGAGCCATTTGCGAACGGTGAAGCCTGTCATGGCCGCAGTGGCGTCAGAGGTAAACGGACCGCTCTTTCCGCCGGCGTTCATGCTGCTGCCGTCGGGCAGGGTCACTACTTCATGGGTGGTGCCGTTCTGGGAAAGAAAGAGCGTTTTTTTGCCTGCGAACGCGCCTTTGGCGGTATACGCATCCACCTGGTTGTAGTTGGATGGACCGGAAACGGTGTAATCGGCCGCCCCGCTGTTCACCACCCGCAACGGGTTGATGCCGCCGGATGCGTCGCCGGTAAAGATGCCCCTCCGGATCTCGATCACTTCCCCCTTGAAGGTTTCACCGGGTAAGATGACATAGGCGCGGAGACGGGGCTCGGCCTTGGCAAATAAGTCGGTGATCTTGTCGAACATCAGGTACTTGCCTTTTGCGTCAAACACCTGGATCGTGCCATCCGGGTTCTTGGCAAACCCGTCGAACAGTTCCACAAAGTCGAGGGTCGGACAGTTCTCTGCAGAATATCCGTTACCGCCGATCAGCTGGCGCGGGATGTTGTAGGAGTCGTAGCCATGGGCCAGGTCGGGATATTTGTATTCTTTTACGTAAATGTTCTCCGGACTGGTAAGATCAGAGAACATATCCACCATGTTCTGGTACTGGCCTTCCCGGTCGGTGGCCGACCATTTCTTTTTGTATAGGGAATACTTGGCGGATTTCATGATGAGGCGGGCCGCCTTGTACGCTTCCTGGTAATATTTTATGGAAGCCGCAGCGCTTTTGGTCGGATCAAATCCGATCACGCGCACACCGGTTTTTTGTCCGAAGCCGGTGATCTTGTTGTACTTGGCCACGCTGCCTGCAAACAACATGGCTTCGGATTTAAAACCCCAGGCCACATACTTGTTTGCATAGCCTCTTTTCGGGCTTGTTTCCGAAAGGTTGGCAGCCGCCGAATCAAAATCGGCCAGCACCTGGTTCCAGGTCTCTTCCTCGGTGGAGCGCGGCACTTCGAGCTGCGCGGCCGGAACATCCGGATACTTGAGCAGGGAGGTCACCAGCGGCACGCCGCCATAGCGTTTGGCCAGTGCATAGAACACCATCGCCCGTGTGAAATACGCCTCGCCGATATAGTGTTTGTATTCGGCGTCGGGGAAGTTGGCCCTGTACTCCGGCAAAATTTCTTTCATGCGGTTTGCATCGCGCAGCAGGTTGAAGGCAACCTGTTCCCAGAAAGGTCTTTGCAGGCGGCCGTATCCTTCCGAGGTCATGGCAGTACCCGCATCGCGGCTGATGCTCGAGCCTTCGTTCGCACCCGGCGCCACCAGCCAGTCGTCGAAGAACTGACGCGCGGGAGAATATTTAAAATCTTCGAACGGCATCTGGCTGTACAACCGGGACAAATAGATCGACATGCCCCCGGAGCTCGAAAAAAGGTCCTTGTCCTGTATCACGTTCATCGGCGGAATGTCCAGGTTGCGCTTACAGGAAACAAGCACGCTGCCAAAAGCCACTATAACTAACAGGGATAATTTCAGTTTCACGGCTTGATTATTTAAAAGTGAGGTTAATACCGGCGGAAACGGTTTTGTTCAACGGATACAGGTAGCCGAAAGTGTCGTATGGATGTTCGGGGTCAACCCATTTCACTTTCGTGATCGTAAAGAGGTTGTAGGTATTTGCATACACACGGAAAGTTCTCATGCCGATCCGGTCGATCCATCTGGCTGGAATGGAGTAGCCAAGCTCAATACTTTTTAAACGGACATAGGCGCCGTTCTCATCATTGAAAGTAGAGTTCTCGTCGGAAAGCGTTCCGGTATAAGCAAAGTGACCGGGTACCCAAACGGTGGAAGGGCTGTACGGATCGGCCTTGGGGTCGGCCGGATGCCAGCGGTCCATGAACTGTTCCATCGCCCCCGACTCGCCGTTGCCCCACAACGGCTGCCGCAGCTGTTCACCATAGATCAGCGAACTTTTTGCAGAACCCTGGAGCAGGAAGTTGATGTCGAAATTTTTCCAGGAACCATTGAACAGGAAGCTGAAGTTCATCCAGGGCAACTGGTTGTAGCGGTTCGGATGGTTGTCGTTGCCGTTGATCTCTCCGTCTCCGTTCCAGTCTTCGTAGCGGTAGTCGCCGGGAAGCGTGTTGCGGCCGACGTAATAAGGACTGTTATAGATCTCGTCCCAGTTCTGGTACTGGCCGTTGCCGGTAAGTCCGAAATGCACCCCCTGGATACGGTCGTTCTGGTTGCCTACCCAGTTGCTCCACGAGCTGCCGTACGGGCTGCCTTCCACATACAAGCGCTTGATGCGCGTGAGGGTGAAGATGCCTTTTGCATTGTAGCGGAAGTTGCCGATCTGGTTCCGGTGGTTGAGCTCGAGGTCGAACCCGTAGGTGAGGTCGCTGTTCAGGTTTTCCTGGGGCAGACTGGCTCCTACTACAGTGGGTATGCCACCGGCCCTTACGGCCAGCAGTCCGTCCCTGCGCCGGCTGAAGATGTCGCCGGTAAAGCCGAGCAGGCCTTTCCACAGTTCGATGTCTACGCCTGCGTCGAAAGCCTTGGCGGTGTACCAGGTGATGTTGGGGTTCGGGATGCCTTTGTTGTCGGCGCTGGCTGTGAAGCTGTTGTCGAACACATAGCCTCCGGTGAAGTTCCGGCTGCTGGTGCTGGTAGGGTAGTTGTAGCCTGAAATAAACTGGTACGTGGAAGCGCCGTCGTCACCGGTTTTGCCGTACGACGTGCGGAGTTTCAGGTTGCTGATAAAGGAAAGGGTTGAGCTGTTTTTAAAGAACGGTTCCTCGGATACCCGCCAGCCTACGGAAGCTGCGGGGAAGAATCCCCATTGGTGACCAGGGGCAAATTTTGAAGACCCGTCGTAGCGGAACAGGAACTCAGCCAGGTACTTGCTGTTGTACGCGTAATTGAATTTTCCCACGAGGGCGTTGTTCGCATTGTCGTACAAGCCGTCGGCGGCCGCGTTCATGGTAGCCTGCTGCTGGTCGGCTACACCGGCAAAGATGTAAGGCAGCGGAAGCACCAGGTTTCGCTGGGCGAAAAAGTTATCGCTCGTTCTTTTCTGCATTTCTCCCAGTAACAGTCCGCTCACTGCATGTTTGCCGAATGTTCTGTCGTAGTTCACGGAAACCTGGCCTAGGATCTGGGTCTTGAAATAAGATTCCCTCCGTATGGTGCTGGGCGATTGACGGGTGTATGACGTAAACGTTTTGGAAGCGTCGTCGTAGCGGTATTCTTTGTATTCTTTTTGGAACAGGTTGGCGCTCGACACATAGTAATCGTAGTTGAACAGTCCTTTTATATAGAGGCCTTTCACGCCGGGGATCTCATACTTCAGGCTGGCAGAGGACTGGAACCATTTCTTCCCGTATTTTTTGTATCCGTCCACGTCCGCATTCATAAAGGCGAGCGGGTTATCACCTTCTATCAGGCCGTAAAAAAGTTTGGTCGGGTCGTTGTTTGCGTAGGCCGGTATCTGCGGTCCCTGCCGCCAGAAGCCGCGTACTATCCACCATGAATCCTGGTAGGGCCGGTCCTGCTGGTCCACTGTCCCGTTCAGGTTCAGGTCGAACGTGAGGCGGTCGGTGATCCTGGCCGTAACGTTTGAACGCAGGTTGTATTTGGTGTAACTGAGGTCGCTCGATTTAAAGAAACCTTCCTGGTATTGCTGGCCGATGCCCGCATAAAAAGTGACCCGGTCGTTGCCCCCGGTGGCGCTCAGGGTATGCATGGTCTGCGGCGCGTATTTGGAAAAGACCAGCGGGTACCAGTCGGTGCTTTTCTTTTTGCCGGTGCGGTAATCATCAAACTGCTGGTCGTTGAACAGCGGGCTGCCGCCGGAAACATTGTGCATGGCTGCCTCGTTGCGAAGCGTCATGTAATCGATGGCGTTCACGGTCTTTGGCAGGCCGGAAGGGATCTGCCAGGAGTAGGAGCCCGAGTAATTGAGTGAAAGCTTGTTGTTGGTCCCTCTTTTCGTGGTCACCAGTACCACCCCGTTGGCTGCGCGTACGCCGTAAACCGCTGCAGAGGCGTCTTTCAGCACAGAGAGGTTGTCGATGTCGTTGGGGTTGAGGCGCTGCAGGTCATCCACCGTACGGGGTATGCCGTCGATCACCACCAGGGGCGTGCCCATGCCGCGGATGTCGAGGCTGCTGTTGAATGAACCCGGCTCGGCGGTTGTCTGGGTTACGCGTACACCGGCAATCTTACCGGTGAGCATGTTCTGCACATTCTCGTTTTTGGTGGTGATAATCTCTTCTCCCTTGATGGAGGAGATGGCGCCGGTGAGGGTGGCTTTTTTCTGGGTGCCATAACCTACCACCACCACATCCTGCATGGAGCCGGATGCCGATACCATCTGCACGTTGAGCGTGGTCTGCGAGGTCACGCGCAGTTCCTGGGTGTTCAGTCCTACGTAGGTCACTACCAGCGTACCGCCTCTTTCGGGTACGGTGAGCTGGTATCTGCCGGCGGCGTCGGTGGTGGTGCCGCCGGTGGCTCCCCTGAGCACCACGCTGGCGCCCTGAACCGGTTCCTGTTTGTCGTTGGTGACCGTTCCGCGGAGAACGTGCGGTGCCTGTGCCGAGACGGAGCCGCAGTAAAATAAAAAGGCCAGCAGAAAGAGAAAAGGAGATGGGAGGAAGGGGTTCAGCCGGGCGAGGCGGTCCAAAGAGAGGGCTCTGCCATCGGTTGTTGAGAATTTTCTCATTGAAGCAAGTTTTATTGATGAAGGCTCTTGATGATGTGGTTGTTTACCTGTACTATGATCCATCACTTATGGAGTGACTGTTACGAGCATTTGAGAAGGTAGAAAAGCCGCCTGTGTTCAAAGCGATGCAGGCTGGTGAGAGAGAGGTGAAGCCCTTGTCAGCTGCTTCCGTGTGCGCTGCCGCCGGCCTGGAGGCCAGGAAACAGTTGAGAATGAATAAGCACGAAAAATTTGAAGGAGTACGAAAATGCCAGGCAGAAAGGGTAGTATTTTTTCATGAGCAATCGTTTTTACGTACGTTCCGGCAGTTTTGGCAAAAGCCTTAGCAAGCTGATACAGAGCCAGGTTCAGAGGAAGACCACGTTTTTCCGTGCGTTGTTCCGGTCTTTTCCCGGTTCACTGGTGTCGGTACAGGAACCGGCTGCCCCGGAAAGAGCCATTCAGCTGGTGGTCTTCAACAAACAGCGTCGTCGTTTTTGTCCGGGCTGCTGTCTTCCCCGGTCGGTGCGTCGCGGTCTGTTGCAGAACAGCGAACACGGTATGACGACGGAGAGACTTCCCTAACGAACAACTATGTACAAACATAATGTCATATGTTTTAACCACCAATTTTTATTTTTGCTTCTATCTTAGTACCCGCATGAAACTGACAATCGATCACAAAAGCCCCGTTCCGCTTCATATCCAGGCCGAAGAACTGTTGCGTGGCATCATTGCCGATCCGCAGTATGCCAACGGTAAACTGATTCCCAATGAGGTGGACCTGGCCAAGCAGCTGGCCATCTCGCGCACCACCATCCGGCAGGCGCTGAACAAGCTGGTGTATGAGGGGCTGCTGATCAGAAAAAAGGGGATCGGTACGAAAGTGTCGGGGGCGGCAGTCAGTTCGAAATCAAACAACTGGCTTTCTTTTTCGCAGGAGATGAAAGCCCGCGGCATCCCGATCAAAAATTTCGAGCTGCAGTTCAGCTGGGTGCTGCCCGACGAGGCGGTGGCGCATTTTTTCGAGATCAGCCGGAGCAAGGAGATCCTGAAGCTCGAGCGGCTGCGGGGCAAACCTGAAGGGCCGTTTGTCTATTTCGTATCTTATTTCCACCCCCGGGTTGGACTAACCGGGCAGGAAGATTTCAAGCGGCCGTTGTATGAGATCCTCGAAAAAGACCACCTGGTGATCGCCACCCTGTCGCAGGAAGAGATCAGCGCCAAAGCCGCCGACAAGTTCATCGCAGGAAAGCTGGATGTGGAACAGGGCAGCCCCATCCTGCTGCGCAAACGCTTTGTATTCGACCAGGGCGAGCGCCCGATCGAATTCAATCTGGGTTATTACCGGGCCGACAGCTTCGTGTACACCGTAGAAAGCCGGCGGGAATAAACCGCAGGGCTCTTTCCTTCTCCGTCCATTTTCCGCACCAGCTTGCTGCCAGCGACAACCACCGGCCACAAATCTCCCGGGCGTACCGGTTCAAAGCCCTAACATATGCCGGCCCCCTCGCATCTCCAACCCGCTTGTCCCCTTTGCGCAGGCGCAGTTGCATGCCTGCAACCACTCGCTGCAGCGCGCCTGTACGCGCGAAGATCCCCGGAGATTGAGTGAAACAACTATTACGCAGAGAGGATTGCATATCATACAGCTTCGAAGCAGTGTTCCGGCTTTCCTGCAGAACTGCACAGGATCGCTGACATTCAGAGACGCCCGGCATTGCGTCTCTACGAGGATGGGCTGCCAGGGTTTCAATATATCCTGAATGGGGCTGAATATCCTTCTGTTTAACAATGACTGAATTTATTTTTTAGCTGCTTACACAAAACGAAATCAGGCATCTGCATCAAAACGACCACATCCTGTACAGCCAATTCCTGAAAAGATTTTAACATTTTCATGAACTTATCCAGAATGAGTATGTTTAACTTTCTCAAATTATAGCTTAAACGTTTTGCCACGCATCCAGCCGCTTATGACCATCGATAGAACACGTTCACTGAGCTTTCCGGCACGCAGAGGTGCCGATATATTGCTTAACCAGTCACAACAATCCTATTCTGATATTTTCTAAGAAAACTGGCACATCCTGCTGTCATGCATATCTCTGCTTCCGGAAAACCATACGCTCAACCAATCACCGCTGAATGAGAACATCTCTTCCCTCACTTTCTGAAAAGTCGTTCTGGCGATATTTCAACTTTACGGCCCTCTATTTCGCCGAAGGCATTCCCATGGGCATGCTGTTCATCGGACTTCCCGCCTGGATGGCCATGAAGGGTAAAACTCCCACTGAGATAGGCGCTTTTGCCATCGCCTGCTCGCTGCCATGGACCTTCAAATTTGTGGTGGCGCCGCTGATGGACCGGTACACCTACCTGCCGATGGGCCGGAAAAGGCCCTGGGTCATCTTTGGACAGATCGGACTGATGGCGGGCCTGCTGATCATGGCGTATGTGCCTGATCCGCTGAACAACCTGTCCCTTTTCATGGGGGCCGCCTTTATCACTTCCACCTTTGGCGCCATGCAGGATGCCGCCACGGACGGCATGGCCATCGATGTGGTGCCGGCCCATGAACAGGCCCGCGTCAACGGATTTATGGCAGGCGCCAGAATGATCGGCAGCTCTATGGCACTCGCCCTCGGAAGCTGGCTGCTGAATGCCTATAGCTTCAAAACATCGATGCTTGCGCTCTCCTTCATGATCGCACTGGTTATGCTGGCGCCGCTTCTTCTGAGAGAACAACCCGGTGAAAAACTGTTTCCCTGGACGGGCGGCGCGGTATCTGCAAATGCAAGGAAGATGCAGATCACCAGCTGGCCCACGATCTTCAGGTCGCTGTTCAGCGTGTTCCGGTTGCGGAATTCCTTGCTGGTCTGCCTGCTGCTGTTCATCACCCAGGGCTCATATAATTACTTCGAAACCCTGCTTCCGCTTTTTACCGTAAAAGTATCCGGCTGGACCAACGTCTTCTACTCGCAGGTCTTTGCCACGGCCGACCTCATCAGCGGCATCGGCGGCATGCTTATCGGCGGATACCTCATCGAGAAGTTTCAGAAAAAGCGGATGATCAATATCTACTTCCTCGTCATCATTCTGGCAGTGGCTGCCTTAACCTTCCTGAAACAGTACTGGGCCAGCAGTCCCTTCGTGTACGGATTTATTCTGGTGTACAGGTGGTTCAATGCCTTTGCCAAGATCGGTGTGTTCGCCATTGCCATGCAATGCTGCTCCAAAAAGGTTTCCGCGAGCCAGTTCACGTTTTACATGACGATCGGGGCGCTGGGGTCGATGGTAGGCGCAACGCTGATCGGGCCGGTAAAGGAAAATTTCAGCTGGCAGGTCACTTTCCTGTTGTTCGCCGGACTGATCGTGGTTGCCGGTTTCATCATGCAGTTGCTGAACATCGACGAGCATGTTGAGCAGCTGACTGATCTGAAGCACGAAGAAGTTGAAACGGAAGAATTGGTGCCTACCGGTATGGATTACTGATTGCGCCTCACACCAGACCGGTTTTTATACGCAGTTGCGTCGGCCGGTGTTCACGATCTTTCAAATAAACATAACTATTCTCTACACTCTTCTTTCACCAGGTATTTTTTACTGCAGGCGGGAGCGATCTCCATCGGCTCCCTGGTCTGAAAGCACTCTTTCAATCTTTAAAATCAGTTTATGAAGCGATGGCTACTTCTGACTCTCTTGTTTGTTCTTTCTTACAGCGTGGTGCGGGCACAGAGCCGCAAAATAAGCGGTACGGTTACCCTGGAGAACGGAGGCGCCGCGGTGTCGGGTGCCACTGTGGCCGCCAAAGGCACCCGGTACGCTGTGGCATCTGATGCGCTGGGCAGATACACCCTCACCGTGCCGGCATCTACCGCCACGCTGTTGATCACGGCGGTAGGCGCACAGCAGGCCGAGATCCCGGTTGGAGACCGGAGCCTGATAGACGTTGTGCTGAAGCCCGACGCGCGGCAGCTCAATGAAGTGGTTGTGACTGCCCTGGGGCAGCGGAGGGAGCGCAACAAATTCGGTTCTTCCGTGTCTACCGTGAGCGGCCAGACCATTGCGCAGTCGGGCGAAACAGGCCTGCTCTCCGGCCTGAGCGGCAAGGCCTCCGGCGTGATCATCACCAAAAGCGGCGGCGACCCCGGCGCGGGCGCTTACATCCAGATCCGCGGACAGAACACCATCAACGGCAATGCACAGCCGCTCTTTATCGTGGACGGCATCCCGGTCAGCAACTCGACCTTCAACGACGGGTCGGCAGGCAACAATTCCATCGTGCAGCAGTCGCGCATCAACGACCTGAACACCGAAGACATCGAAAGCCTGGAAGTGCTGAAAGGCGCATCCGCGGCAGCTTTGTGGGGCGCAAGGGCCGCAAACGGGGTGATCATCATCACCACCAAAAAAGGGAAGGACACAAACGGAAAGGTAAACATCAGCGTAAAATCGTCCTTGTCTTTCGACGAGGTGAACAAGATGCCGCCCCTTCAAACCACCTATGGGCAGGGCAGCGGCGGATTCTTCGCCCAGGGCAACCGCACCAGCTACGGCGACCTGATCGCCGACCGGAAAGGCGGCGCCGACACCTATATCACAGATCCGGCAGCGGCCGGCTACCAGGGATTCGTCCTTTTCCCCGACGGAACAAAACGCTATGCCATCGCGCCGGGCACGGCTGCCAATACGCATGGCGGCAAGAACTCGAAAGACGTGTATGACCATACCGGTGATGTATTTCAAACCGGTCATTATTTCGACAACTCCGTCAACATCAGCGGCGGCAATGCGCGTTCCAGCTTTGCCATCAGCTACTCGAACCTGAACCAGCAGGGCGTCATCAAAGCTTTTAGCAATTACAAACGCAACACGGCCCATGTGAACGCCAGCAGCCAGCTGACCGACTGGCTCCGGGCATCGGCCACCGCAGGCTACACCAATGTAACTTCTTCACGGGTTCAGGAAGGTGACAACGTGGACGGCATCCTGCTGGGA
This sequence comes from Chitinophagaceae bacterium, assembly GCA_965200945.1. Classification (GTDB taxonomy): domain Bacteria; phylum Bacteroidota; class Bacteroidia; order Chitinophagales; family Chitinophagaceae; genus JADCRZ01. The sequence goes on along the minus strand of OZ241749.1, from coordinate 3,483,330 downwards.
GGCATCCGCACCCCACCCGATTTCAACAATCAATATTATACCGGCACTTATACCAACGCCTCGGGGCAGGTCTTCAACAACGCGCATGTCTCGTACCGCAACCCGCTGGGTATTGATCAGAGCACCATCTACTCAAACCCGGTATGGAACATCTACAACAACCGCAACACAAGCGATGTGGACCGGATCATGGGCAACCTGGAACTGAACATCACCCCTGCGCCGTGGCTGTCGGTTACCGCCCGTTCGGGGATCGACAACTACACCGATAACCGGCTCGAGCGTTTTGCCCGCAATTCGGCTCTTTTTCTCACAGGGCTGCTCTCAAAGAACTGGATCACCGAGAAGCAGTTCAACACCGATGTTTTTGCAAACGCCACCAAAACCATCAACCGGAATTTCAGCGGCTCGCTGCTGGTGGGCGTCAACTACAACAGCCGCCGGCAGGCTTCGCTCAGCGACCGCATCACCAGCCTGATCGTACCTACCGCGCCCGACATTCTGACCAATGCCCTGAACTCCAACCTGGTCGCCGGCAATTACAATCAGCTTATCCGCACCTATGCGTACTATTCGCAGGCCGAGCTGCAGGCGTACAACATGCTGTTCCTGACCCTCACCGGCCGCAACGAAAGCGCTTCCACGTTCGGTTCCCAAACCAGCAGCAGCTTTTTCTTTCCCTCTGCCGCGCTTGCGTGGCAGTTCACCCGGCTGAAAGGACTCGATCACAACAACATCCTGAGTTTTGGAAAGCTGCGGGCTACCTGGGGACAGGTGGGCATTCAGCCGCAGCCTTATCAGAACTTCACCATTTTTTCCCCGGCGGTTTACACCGATCCGTTCACCAACGGGCTTACCACCGCCAGTTCACTCTACGGCGGCGGCTATGTGCGAAGCACGACGGCCGGCAACGACTACCTGCGCCCCGAGCGGAAAACGGAGAGCGAACTGGGACTGGACCTGCGCTTCCTGAACAACCGCCTGTCGCTGTCGGCGACCGTATACAGCAACCACACGAAAGATGTGATCCTGTCGCTGCCTGTGCCTTACGAAACAGGGTACGCCGTGCGCAACATCAATGCGGCCGAGCTCTCGAATAAAGGCGTGGAGCTGGATCTCAACGCCAACATCCTCTCGCATGCCGCCTTTACCTGGAACCTGCTGGCCAACTTCTCGCTGAACCGCAACAAGGTGATCACGCTGGCCGGCGCTACCGCCTACACCCTGCCCAACACCTATGCCGGGCAGTCGCTGATTCCCGGGCAGCCGTTCGGGGTGTTCTACGGCACCGACTTCCTGAAAGATAAATCGGGCAAGTTTATCCTCGATGCCAACGGCTTTCCGCAGGGCGGCACGCACAACGAGATTGTAGGCGACCCAAACCCGAAGTGGCGGGGCGGACTGGGCAGCCAGTTCTCTTACAAAGGCCTTTCGCTCTACGTGCTGTTCGACAAAGTGTATGGCAATGATTTTTACAACGGCACGCGCGGATCGCTCTACCTGATGGGCACACACGCCGATGTGGGACATACCTCGGTAGCGCCTGCAGGGGGGCTCAAAGACTACAGCGGCAAGCTGATTGCGGCGGGTACGAAATTCCAGGGAAACATTCACGATTTCGGGGCCGGACCTGTGGCTTTGTCGCAGGCCTGGTACCAGGGTCCGGGCACCTCGCACAGCACGGCGTCGGTAAAGCAGTTTGTGGAAGATGGCGGCTCAACGCGCCTGCGGGAGCTGACGCTGGCTTACAGCTTGCGCAGCCCCGGTTTCCAGCGGATGTCGCGTTTGTCGTCGGTAGACTTTTCCGTGACGGGCCGCAACCTGATCCTCTGGACCAGGTACACAGGCACCGATCCGGAAGTCAATATCAGCGGTACCAGCCTGGCCCGCGGGCAGGACTGGTTCACCAATCCCAACACCCGTTCGATCCTGTTCTCCATCAAATTCAACTACTAACATCTACTCCTTCAGCGGCCGGCTCTCCCGTTAAAAGTGAGCCGGCCGGAAACTAGAATTACAAACGATATGAACCGTTCTTTTTTACACAACATGACCGCCGCCCTGCTGGGGCTGACCCTGTTCGGCGGTTGCCGCAAAGTGTACAACGATCCCAACATCACCAGCAATCCGAATGCTGTCACCGACATCGATGTAACCACGCTGATATCGGGCACGCTGCTGGGCGTGTCGCTGCTGCATGAAGACACGGACGTGCGCATCTCCGCTATCTGGGCGGGCGAGCTGAATGGCCTTTCGCGGGCCCAGCAGACCTACGCCAGCTATATCGTATCGGCCAGCACGTTCAGCTGGACGCCGTTGTATCCCGTGGCCAGCCAGGCCCGGCTGATACAGACCAAAGCCGATGCGGCCGGCGATAAATGGACAAAAGGGGTGGGAGAGGTGATGGAAGCCCTGGTGATCGCCAAAGCCACCGACCTGTATGGCGATATACCCTACAGCCAGGCCTTCGACATCGTGAAATATCCTACGCCGGTGTTCGACAAACAAGCGGATGTTTACACTGCGCTGCAGAAGAGGCTGGACGACGCCATCGTGAACCTGTCGGCCCCGACCGGACTGGGTTTCAGCGCACAGGATTTTATTTACAAAGGCAATGTGGCAAAGTGGAAAGCAGCCGCCTATACGCTCAAGGCCCGCCTGTATCTGCACACCGGCGACTACGCCGCTGCAGTTACGGCAGCCGGTTCGGGCATTGGCAGCGCGGCCGGTGATGCGCTGGTGCCGCATGGAACCAGCCAGGGCATCGACCTGAACCAGAACTACGATTTTTTCCGACTCACCCGGTCGGGCGATGCGGGGTTTGATGGCGCCTACCTGCCCGTGCTGATGCGGTCGCGGATCGGATCGGTCAATCTGAAAACCGATGAGACCGCGCTGTACAACTATTATTTCAAGGTAGGCGCGATCACGGCCGGCTCCCTCGATCCCAATACCGACAACGGGATGTTCGCCAAAGATGCACCGAATCCCATCATCACCTATTACGAGAACCAGCTCATCCTGGCCGAGGCGCAGGCGCGCTTAGGCATGACCGATAAGGGGCTGGCGGCGCTGAACAGCGTACGAGCGGGTTTGTCTGGCGGATATATCAACGGCAAAACGATTGCGGCCGCCGGCAGAAGATATGATGCCTATACGCCGGACGATTTCAGTCAGGCAGGCATGGCCAATCCGGGCAGGCTGGCGACGGTGCAGGCGGCGCTGCTGTATGAGATCATCGCGCAGCGGTATATTTTCTTCCTGCTGCAGTACGAAGCCTTCAACGACGTGCGGCGGCTGGCGAAAGCGGTGCCCGTTGTGCAGTTGCCGATCCCGCTGTATGCAGGCACGCAGAAGCCCCAGCGGTTCATCTACCCCCAGAACGAGATCAACACCAATCCCAACGTGCCAAACCCGCTGCCGACGCAGTTTATGAAGGTGCCGATTTATCAGTAGGGGAAGTGGCAGGTCGGGTGTTACTGTCTCTTCCGGGTTCATCAGGAATATACTGTGAATTGATATCGCGATGAAATACTAAACTGCTATCGAGGCCATAAAATTTTATCCGCATTTTTAATCATCCTTGAGCAGGCGCAATAAAATGCTTTGGCGTAATGGCGCGTCAGCGCCTGTGCAAGAATGATAAAATTATATACAATCCATTGGTGGCGGCTTGGAATAAAGCATCGCGTTATCCAATGAAAGAGTTGTGCTGCGGCTTCGAAGATAAACCAACCTGAGCCACACAGCGAAGCCAGCCTGCCCCGAAACCGCGTTCCAGCGGAACGCCCGGTGGGTAGCATGAGATGGATATATTTCGTGCGTACCTACGGCACGTGGTTTCAGGGCAAGCTGGCCTGCGTTGAATTTCAAATGATGTTCGACTTTATAATCTTCTCCCCTGATGATCGCCGATTCAGGATCCCTTTGCTCCACTAATTCTTGGAACCCGTTACCATCTTCGTTTCCGGCACTATACTATATGCCTTCCTGAAACCACCCAAATCAATGATGATCCGGTCGAGGATGACGCCGGGGTCTATTGCAAATATCTTCAGGGTGTGCTTGCCTTTGGTTAATACGGGCAGCGGGATGTTTCTTTCCGCCTGGTTGCCGAGCACGTTCTGCTTCCATTCTTCGGTACGTGCGGTGCTGTTCGATCTGGAGTCTATGATCTGCAGCGGACCTTCGTCTACGCACACGGCATAGCGCATGCTGAAATGTTTGTTGAGCGGAAGGGTGGGTAGGGTAAAGGCGGTCATCGTGGCTGCAGCTTCTGTGCGGGTGTAAACATCATAGGCGACGCAGGCGGCTTTTTTCCTTATCAGCGTTGTGTCAGATAGAGACTGCGATGTTCTTACACGGGCCATCAGGGAGGTTCCGGTATGGCCCAGCCCGTCGATGGTTTCCCAAATGGATAGACTGCTGTTGTGCCGGTTCGTGTAATGCTGCGCATACATCGATACATAGCCATCCGCCTCCACATATCCGGTCCATTTTACGGGGGCAGCCAGGCGACGGATGCGTACAGGCAGGCTGTAGTGTTTATTTGCACCATCAAAATCGATGTGGGCTGCGGCGGAATCCCCTTTGGGTGCTTTTGTCCAGTCAACGGTTACCCATAGCCGAGACTGATTTTGAAGCCGCTGAGGCGAAAGACGGCCGTTGGTTGTAGAAACCCGTATCCATCCTTGAGAAGGTGTTGCCATCCACTGCAGGCCGATCGAATCGCTCAGGAATACGTCGACGAAATAGCGCTGCTGTAATCCTTCGGTGAATTCAGGCAGTTGAAAGCCTGTCATCGCGCTGGTGTCGGTTCCTTCGGGGGCGATGCACCATCCGCCTCCTTTCTGCGGGTGAGCGGTGAGGGGTGCCAGGGGTTGAAACACGGGCAGATCCCTTGGCTTCATCGACATCATTCCCTGCCACTTGCCATTGCTCAGCGTGTCGTTGTAATACTTCGTTTCTGTTTCGATGCTGTCATATGATTCTTTCGACATAACTGCAAAATCATGGCTGCTGAGTCGGTTTTGCCGGGCATACAGATCTGCTTTTTCGTGGTACAGGATCTTTTTGTTCATCCGGGCTGCGCCTGTCACCGGGTAATACACCAACTGGTAAAAGGCCGCTGCATGCGCAGTGTCTGTATGGCTGCGCAGATCAGAAACAGCTCTTTCGAGTTGCGAATACCGGTCGAGCCGCTGCTGTGCTTCATCGCCATAATAAAAATGATTGTAGGCAGTAGACCGGGTAGGAGTGGTAGGCTCGGTCCGGCTCCATCCCATGAACTCGGGTTTTCGTTCGAAAGCAAGGTTGAAATACTCCCACCATAATTTGGTAATGGCTGGGGCATCCTGCTTTCCAAAAACGTCTTCACACCAGTGCAGCAAATGGCTGTAGGTGTATTGGCTCTTTCCAAATGGCTTTGCGTTATACGCCATATCCATGAACAGCTGTATGTTGTACTCCATCGGTTTTATATCTCCCGCATTCAGCACCCACAGGCGGCTGGCCCCGTTTTCAAACGCTTTCATCAGTTCTTCCCGCACCAGCGACGGGTGGGCCGTGTTCAGCCACAGATAGTCGTGCGGACGGCCCCAGTACGACACATGGTAATAAACCCCTGAGCCTCCGGAACGCTTTTTCTCCTTTTCATCATTCAACTGCTGGATGTATCCATAGTTATCGTCCGGCCACACCAGCGTTACATCGTCGGGCACTTTTAACCCGTGCTCATAAAATTCGAGCACTTCCTTATACGCCGTGAATGCCTGGGGTACAGAGGCGATGTCTTTGCCTTTGTATTTTCGCAGCAGTTCCCGCTGATCCCGGAAGATGCGTTCCAGAACAGGCACCGCTTCCCTGGCCGATTTGATGCCTTCCATCTGTCCGTCGTGCACACCCCGCATCCCGATGGTGTACACTGCCTCGTTGTGACTGGTTTCTTTCACGCGCTCTTCCCAGTATTGCAGGATCTTTTCTTTGTTGGTGAGGTAGTTGAATGCGCCCATCGTTTTCTCGTTCCATTCACCCACATTGTTGCGCAGCATCGGCTCGGCATGCGATGAGCCGATGAGGATGGAATAATTTGCAGCAACTTCTTTGTTGCCCGGAACAGAGTAAAACGGCGCCGTGCCCGGATGCATCGCGGGCCAAAGGAGGTTGGCTTTCAGGCGAAGCAACAGTTCAAACACTTTTGCATACGTTCCCGGACCGATGTTCTTCACCTCCGGTTCAAAGTGGCCCGCCGCCCAGGGACGCAGTCCCCAGTCCTCATCATTGATGAAGATGCCCCTGAATTTTACAGAGGGCGGTGATGAAACAAATTCAGGTTGTTGAAGGGTGAGCCCGGGTTGTTTTTTTGCCGGCACATCCGCCCACCAGTACCAGGGAGACACGCCGATCTTTTCAGACACCGTAAACACACCATACGCCGTGCCTCGTGTGTCGCTGCCCGTTATAACCAGCGCCTTTGAAATTCCCTTCAGTGGTTTGTCGATTACCTTCAGCGCAAAGCATTCCCATTTCCCTGCCAGCTCTTTCTTCAACGATTGGGTGCCCCTGAACTTCTGAACCAGGGGCGATGCAATATTTCCGATCACGATCACGTTGCCTCTTGCTTCCGCAACATCCGTAACGACCCCGGGCTTCCGGTCCGTTACCCGCGCAATATCTTCGGCAAGCAAACCGGCTGCAATGGAATCCAGCGCCGGCGCAGCTTTGCCGTAAAGGATCGTGACCGGCCCCTCCTTTTGTGTAAAGGAAAAATCCTGTGCCTGTAAAAGGGAAGGCCCTGCAAAAACCACCAGCCAAACGGTACGGATCAACCAGCTGCTCATCTTTATTTTTTGAGAGATGCAATGTTACCGATTATCCGCGGAGAGGTGTTTCCATTAATTTTTATATATTTTTTGGATGTTGCTGAGATTATATCCTATGTTTGTCTACTAAGCAAGTAGGCTATTCGGGAAACTTCCAAAACAAGACCTATGTACCTCTTAACAACAAAACACCTGTGCGACCAATGCATCGGCGCCTATCAGCAATGTTCACTCTACCGATGTTAATCTCTTCTTCGTGCCTGCAATAACTTCTTGCCTGCGCAGGCCTGTACATCATTTTTAATTATCGATTCAAGCAACGAAATTTTTCGGGAGCCTTCCTGGTTCCCGGACAATCTTTTTCTTCACTTTTCAATTCACTCTCATGAAGCGACATCTACGCTGCTTACACCTTGCACGTTTGCATTCAATTGGCTGAACCAGGATCGGGAGAAGTTTTCTGATTGTCCTGAGGGGGGATGACTTAGCCAAATTTGCCTTCAGAGTAATCAATTTAATCCCATAAATCCTGGTTCAGACAAAAAACAGGATGTAACAGAAAGCGCAGGAATCCCCCCTCAAGCGAATCAGCTAATCAGGCCAATTCTGGTTCAGACAAAATCGCCATGTGTCCGGAAGCAGTCTAATTATGCTACCTTTAGAAGTCAGGTAGCGATAGATTAATGTCCGGAAAACACTTACAAGAGGAGAAGATACTGCAGCTGCTGGCTGCAGGGAGTGAAAGGGCTTTTACACAACTGTTCGACCGCTACCGCAACCAGGTGTACGGTACGGCCTTCCGGTTCTTGAAAAGCGAGGCCCTGGCAGAGGAGATCGTGCAGGATGTGTTTCTGAAGGTCTGGTTGAAAAGGGACGAGATCGCACAGGTGGATCGCTTCGACGCGTACCTGTTTGTGATGACCCGGAACATGGTCTTCGACCGGATCAAAAAAATGGCCAATGAAGCGGTGATCTACAAAGTGATAGGGCGCAGTTTCTCCGAGATCGACCACCACACAGAAAACCGCCTCCAGGATCGCCAGTACCAGCAACTGCTGCAGCAAGCCGTCAACTTGCTGCCTCCCCGGCAAAAACAGGTATTTCAGCTCTCCAGGTTCGAAGGCCTCAGCCAGGAAGCCATCGCGGAAAAGATGCAGCTTTCCCGCCTAACCGTAAAAACGCATATGGCCAAAGCCTTGCAATCCATCCGCCATTACCTGAAGCACCACATCAACTCCTGGAGCCCGATCGTTGTCCTGCTGAAGATGCTGCTGTTGGCTCAAAAATAATTTCCCACCAAAGCACTAGCCGCACCCCCGTCCTGACCGTAAAATATTTTTTCCGCCCGGCTACTCCCGGCCTTTTTACCAATCGTCATTACTAGCAGGGCGCTCCTGTGTGGAGCCTTCCGGCTGAAATTTCATCTGTATGACAGACGAGCAACGGTTTCTTGACCTACTGGATAAATACCTGGCAGACCGGATCCTTCCGGACGAGCACCAGGCGTTTATGCAACTCGTCAGCACCGGCGGCTTTGACCAGTTCCTGAAAGACAGGATCGGTCGATCGCTTCTGCTTGACCAGACAACGATGCCCCTTCCTGCAGACCGTGCCCGGGAGATCCTGCAGGGCATTCTTACCTCCACAAACAAGACTGAAAATTTACAAACCCCCGTTCATGCCGAAGAGGCTTTGCCGCAGGATCCGATCTCCATTTCCTGGTACAACACAAGTTACTTCCGGTTAACAGCAGTGGCGGCAGCTTCGGTCATCCTGGTTATTTCCACGGTTCTTTTCTGGAACAGCAAAAAAGGGCCTGCCCGCCTGGCGTATGTGCAAAAGGCCGGGCAGCCGGCTGAAACGATCGCCGGTGCGCTGGTGAGAGAGATAAATACAAGCGGGAAAGACAAAAAGATACAACTGCCTGACGGTACCGAATGCATACTGGCCGACAGCAGCGGGATCAGTTACCTGAGATCGTTCGCTGCAACACGCGATATCAGCTTAACCGGGAAAGCCTTCTTCAAAGTGGCCCACGACAAAACAAAACCTTTTACGGTCACCAGCGGAAGGATCTCGACCACCGCCCTGGGTACGGAATTCACCGTTACGGCGCTGAAGGCGGCCAGCCTCATGACCGTGCGGCTCTACGAAGGTAAAGTGGTGGTAAAAGCCGTGGACAAGGCAGACACCCGGATGAAAAAGGATTTTTACCTGTTGCCCGGACAGGAATTTGTTTACAGCATGCAGGCGCCCGCCCTGGTAAGAAATTTCCGGGTCAGAAAAGCGGCCGGCGGCTCGGGCTGGAATGAAAGGATCGATGCCGACGATCCCGCGATCTCGGAGGTAAACGACGGCTCGTGGTACATGTTCAACAACCAATCGCTCGACAATGTACTCGACAACCTGGCTGCTTTGAACGATACAAAGATCGTGTACGATAAAAAAAGTATTGAAAAGATCTATTTCACCGGACAATACAACAAGGCGAAACCGCTGGAAGCGATCCTGGAAAGAATAGCAAAGCTGAACAACCTGAAGATCGCCAGGAGCGATTCGGCGTATGTTTTAACCAGGCGGTAGCCGTAAATAATATTCAGGCCGAAGGAAAGGATAAACCTATCCGAGGTGGTGTCTTAACGAGGTTTTTATTTCTGTTCATAAAACCAAATTGCAAGCTATATGAAATGTAAGCTTCTCCCGATGTTGGCTGTGCTCGTGGCTTTTTGCTTTCAGTTCCTGCCTTTGATCCTGAAGGCGCAGGAAAATTCAACGGTGGTCAGGGGCATCGTGTACGACGACAAGGATCATCCCCTCACGGGGGTATCGGTTGCGATCCGCAACAATCAAACAAATTTTACGACAGGTGCAAAGACGGACGTTGCGGGTGTGTTCACCGCCAAAGTACCCGCCGGCGGACCCTACACGTTCTCCGTCAGCAACATCGGCTATGCGCCGCAGACCCTGTCGGGCTACAACCTGAAACCGGGCGTCACCTTTACGCTCGACATCGCCATGAAATCCGCTGCCAGCGAGCTCGACCAGGTAGTGGTGGTGGGGTACGGTACCCAGAAAAAGGGTACGGTCACCAGCTCCATTGTGAGCGTGGATGCAGAAGAGATCCGCTCGCGGCCGGTGGCCAATGCATTACAGGCCATCCAGGGTAAAGCGGCCGGGGTAGACGTTACCTCCAACGAACGGCCCGGTGAAGTAGGCAGCATCCTGATCCGCGGCGTGCGCTCCATCAGCGGCGGCAACGGTCCCCTCTACGTGGTCGACGGCGTGCCCCTGAACTTCGGCGGCATCGATGCCATCAACCCGAACGACATTGAAAGCATCGACATCCTGAAAGACGCTTCTGCCACCGCCATATACGGCTCCCGCGGCGCCAACGGCGTAGTGCTGGTAACCACCAAACGGGGAAAGAACGGCGCCCTGACGATCAACTATGTAGGAACCATGACGGTGGAAAAACAGTACGACCGCATGAAAATGATGAACTCGGGCGACTATGTGGAGTTCAGGCGCGATGCGTACCGGCGGGCGAAGTTTTTAAATTCGAACGTAGCCGCCAACAGCACCTATCCGGATCAGCCCACGCTGGCCGACGACCAGCGCATTTTCGGCCAGGACCCCATCGCCTTTGCCAACATCCAGAAAGGATGGGTGAACGGCACCTGGCACCCCGAGCTGGTACCCACCACCGACTGGACGAAATATGCCCTGCAGACCGCGCTCACCCAAGACCATACCGTGAGCGTGAGCGGCGGTACCCAGAACGTGCGGGCCTACGGATCTTTCGGCTTCCTGAACAACGAAGGAACCCAGATCGGACAGAGCTACCGGCGTTACACCGGCAAGTTCAGCGTAGACCTTACGCCCGCAAAATGGTTCAGCATGGGCGGCAGCGTGAACACCAGCTACGGCTTCCAGAACTACGGTTTCTCCACCACCAATGCGACCGGCCCCGGTAACATCTATGCCGCCCTGCAGGGCATGCTGCCTTATGCAGTGCCATACGACAGCACCGGCAAACGCATCCTGCTGCCCGGTGGCGACATCAACATCTCCAACCCGGTTGATGAGAACAAATACAATGTTAACCTCCGCAAAACCTTCCGCGTGATCGGATCGGTATATGCCGAAGCCAAGCTCTTCAAAGGGCTGCGCTACCATGTCAATTTCGGACCGGATTTCCAGACCTACTACAACGGCCGCTGGATGGATGCCAACTCCATCAACCGCGGCGGCGGCAACCCCGGCTCCACCAACTACGCCCAGCTCAACCAGACCAACCGGGTTTCCTGGACGCTGGACAACCTCGTGTATTACGACAAATCTTTCCGGGGCGACCACACGCACGATATCGGCGTAACCCTGCTGCAATCGGCCTTGTACACCCGTACGGAAACCTCTTCGATGACGGCCACGAAACTGCCGCTCCCCAACCAGAAATGGTATGCCCTCAACGCGGTATCTGCGCTCGACGGCTTCAGCACCGGCCTCACCGAAAACTCGCTCACATCTTATATGGCAAGGGTCAACTATGCCTTCGACCAGAAATACCTGCTCACCGCTTTCGTGCGCTCGGATGGCGCTTCGGTGCTGGCGGCCGGCCACAAATGGGATGTGTTCCCTTCCATGTCTGTCGGCTGGAGGCTCGATAAGGAAGATTTCCTGAAAGACGCACCCTGGATAGACCAGCTGAAACTGAGGGCAGGCGTGGCCACCGTGGGCAATGCCGCGGTGGGTCCGTACACCACGCTCGGCGGCCTGCAGGGGCTTTATTACACCTATGGCACTTCGGCCCAGCTCGGCTATGTTCCTTCAGACCCTACGGCAGCCGACCCGGCCACGTACCCCGACCAGAACCTCGGCTGGGAGCATACCACGCAGGCCAACCTGGGTGTTGACTACAGCTTCTTCAAAGGGCGGATCAGCGGTTCCATCGACATCTACCGGAACAAGACCACCGACCTCCTGCTCAGAAAAAGCGTGAACGCCGTGAGCGGTTATACCTACATCGTCACCAACATCGGCGCCACCTCCGGCAAAGGGGTCGACGTGAGCATCACCAGCGCCAACATCCGCAACCGGAATTTCACCTGGACAACAACCCTGAACACGTCTGCCTCCAGGGAAAGGATCGACGTGCTCGCCAACGGAAAGCAAAACGATATCCTGAACCTGTGGTTCATCGGTCAGCGCGTGTCTGTGTTCTATGATTACCAGAAAGCCGGCATCTGGCAGAACACCCGCGAAGACCTGGCCGAGATCGCCAAATACAAAGCAAACGGCCAGACCTTCAACCCCGGCGACGTTAAAGTGGTGGACCAGAACGGCGACTACAAGATCGACGCAACCAATGACCGGGTGTTAAGAGGGCATTCGCAACCCAACCTGGTAACGGGCCTTACCAACGATTTCACGTATAGGAACTGGGGCCTCTCCATTTTCATGTTCTCGAGAACCGGCTTCACCATTGCCACCGGCGCCGAATCGTTACAGGGCCGCTTTGCACAGCGCCAGCTTAATTACTGGACGCCCACCAACCCCACGAACGATTACCCTTCGCCCAGTTATGCCAGCGCCGCCGGTGATCCCTACCGCAACGCCATGAACTACCAGGATGGCTCGTTCATCAAGATCAGGAACATCACGCTTTCTTACTTGCTTCCAAATGCCCGGAGCAAGAAATGGCACATGCAGAACCTGAAATTATATGTACAGGCCCTCAACCCCGGACTGATCTATTCCAAAGTATCCTGGATAGACCCGGACCTGGGTGGCAACACATTCAACAGGGGACTCGTATTCGGTGTAAACGCAGGTTTTTAATCTTAAAAAATTTATTCGATGCAATCCATATTGAAGAAGAAGACAATCGGCCTTGTATTGTGCACTGCCATGCTGATCGGCAGTTCGTGTAAAAAGAGCTTTCTGGATGAGAACCTGATCACTTCCAAAAGCCTGCAGGATTACAAGACGGCCCAGGGGCTGGATGATCTGTCGATCGGCATGTACCAGAGCCTGAAATTCCATTTCAACTATGAGTGGGCGTATGCCACCACCAATTACGGCGTGGATGAATTTACGGTGGGCGGCGACCGTACGGAGCAGATGTGGAACTCGTACGATGCGAACCTGAACAGCCTTACGGGTGAAGTAGCGACCGTGTTCAACAGCATGTATGCAAATATCAATTCTGCAAACATCATGATCGAGAACGTGCCGCAGTATTACGGCGACAACGCAAACAAAAGCGTGCGGCTGGGCGAAGGGTATTTCATGCGCGCCTTCGATTATTTCAAGCTGGTGCGCCAGTTCGGCGGTGTGCCCCTGCAGCTTGCGCAGACCACGACCCTGGAAACTGAGTTCACCCGTGCTTCGACGCAGGAAACCTACAACCAGGTGATCAGAGACTTCACACAGGCGTACAATTTCCTGCCGGCAACGGCAGCCGAAACCGGCCGCATCACCAAATGGGCCGCAGCACACTTTCTTGCCAAAGCTTACCTGTACCGCGCCAGTGAACTGTACAACGACTGGAACAGCAGCACAAAAGCAGGCGACCTCGACAGCGCCATCAAGTATGCGGATGCCGTCATCAACAGCGGCAGGCATTCACTGGCTGCCAATTACTCCGATCTGTGGAATTTCACGGCACCGGACGGCGCCAATGAAAAGCTGCCCGAGATCATTCTCGCAGCCCAGTTCTCCAATAATATGTCTACACAAGGCCGTTATGGGAACCAGGTACACCTGTACTACCCGTCGATATACCAGAACATCCCCGGCATGGTGCGCGACATTCCCGGCGACCGCGAGTTTCAGCGCCTGCGCTCTACCGATTATGCGCTCGATGTATTCGACCGCGTGAACGATTCCAGGTTCTGGAAAAGCTTTAAAACGCGCTATATCTGTAACAATCCGTCCGGCGCGCCCAAATGGACGGCCGCCAATGCGCCAAGCCCGGCGCTGGTCAATCAGGCCAGGTTCACCGCCGGACAGGAATCGATTTTGTATATCATCAACAACGCCGGCGATACCCGTTACACAGCCAACAGCATCACCTTCCGCGCGCCGTTCCTGTTCGTGCGCTATTTTTCGGGCCAGCCCGAGAACATGATCGGCACACACGGCAATTACGAGGTGAGCCGCTATGTAGGCCTGTCCAAGTTCCAGGATGGTTCACGCAATGCTGTGGCTTCGCAGTTTGGCCAGCGCGACGGCATCCTGGCGCGTCTTGCGGAAACCTACCTGATCGCTGCCGAAGCCTATGGACGCAAGGGCCAGTACACCCAGGCGCTGCCCTACCTGAATGCCGTGCGCGACCGGGCCGCTTACAAAACCGGTGAAGACCGCTCGGCGTATGTAGATGGCGGGATAGCTTACAAAACAAATGTGGCCGCCACCGGTACCGCCTTTTCCTATTCTGACAAGAACACCTACTACGAATCGAACAGCGACATGGCGGTTACAACCACCAGCACGTTGTCATCCATGCACCTGAACGGCATTGCAGATATCCTCAACTCCAACCGCGAGTTCTATGCGAAGCTGGGTGTTAGCAGCGATGCCGATAAATTTGTGGCGTTCATCCTGAACGAGCGCTCACGCGAACTCATGGGCGAGCTGATGCGCTGGGAAGACCTGTCGAGGACCAAGACGCTTGTAAAAAGATGCCTTGCTTTCAACGATGAAGCAAAGCCTCTGGAGAACAAGCACTACCTGCGCCCCATCCCGCAATCTTTCCTCGACGCGAACTACAAGGATGGAAAGCCGCTCACACCAACAGACAAAACCGCCATGCAAAATCCCGGCTGGTAAATTATTTGATCCGCTATACGATCTTTGAGAGGCGGTCTGGCGGACCGCCTCTTTTGGTTGTAGCAGCCCGACATTGTATCATATGAAAAACAAGATTGCAGAACCACTCCGGATTGCCACTTTTTTCCTGATCGTGGTTAGCTGTGCCTTGTATCCGCTGCGGATGCTTCTTGCCCGGGACAACACCGGTGCCGAAAAGCGGAGCCGGTCGTTTACAGTAACGACCCGGCTTAAAGAAAAGCCCTTTGCCAGCTGCCTGTTTGCCTACTTCGAAGGGTCGGGTACTGCACAATTGCAGGAGCAGCTTCGTTTTGCCGCCAGCGCCGATGGCATTCACTGAAAAGAACGCCTGAACTCCAGCGGTGAAAGGCTGGTTTTTGTTTTGAACAGTTTGCTGAAACTCTGCGGGTGCTCGAAGCCCAGTTCGTATGCGACTTCGCTTACCGATAAGGTGGTAGCGGAAAGTTTTTCTTTTGCTTTTTCGATGAGCTTGCTGTGTATGTGCTGCTGTGCGTTTTGCCCGGTGAGCGAACGCAGCATATCGCTTAAATAGCTGGGCGTGATATGCAGCTTCTCCGCCAAGTATTGCACGGTCGGAATACCCTGGTGTAAAGATATTTCGCTGTTGAAATAATCGTCCAGTATTTCCTCGAGCTGTTGCAGCAGGTCGTTGCTGATCGCCTTGCGGGTGATGAACTGCCGCTTGTAAAAACGGTTTGCATAGTTCAGCAGGAGTTCGATCTGGGAAATGATGACATCCTGACTGAAATCATCTATCCGGCTGTTCAGCTCTTCGTCGATGATCCGGAAGACCGATATGATGGTTGCCTTTTCTTTCTCCGACAGGTGCAATGCCTCGTTCGAAGAATAGGAAAAGAACCCATACTGTTTGATCTTTTTCGCGAGCGGATAGTTCCGTAAGAAATCGGGATGGATCAGCAGGGTATAAAGAGAAGCTTCGCGGGTACAGGTATCGTTCCCGGTACTGCCGCCGATAACCTGGTTGGGCGCAGCGAAGAGCAGGCCGCCCTCCTTGAAATCGTAATAGCCCTGGCCATATTTTATTTTCGCGTGCAGGGTTGGCTTGTACGATATCTTGTAAAAATTCAGGACATGTGCGTGCGGTGACCTCCCGGCACCGGGCTGCGTGTTTGCACTGTTTACCAGACTGATCAGCGGATGCAGGGGCCCGGGCAGGCCCAGCGCCTGGTGGGCGTCTGACAAAGATTCGAATTTCCGGGGTGCTTCTTCCTTTTTCATGCTGAGCTTTTAAAGAACGATAACCGGAGATGTACCATTCCGGTTATCGTTGACCGTTTGTGAAAGTATGCTACCAGCGGGCGTGTTGCAGCCATGTCAGTTACCCTGGGCTGCGCTGGATACCGACTCCCATTTCTCCCAGGTTGCCAGCCGGTCGGCATACACGGCGCGTATCTGGGGCAGGTTCTGGTTGCCCAGAAAGATACGCAGCGGCGGGTTTTCCGTATCCACCACTTTAAATACAGCTTCCGGTGTCGCCTTCGGATCGCCTCTTTCCAGGTTCCGGAGTCCGCCGACAAACTCGTTCTTGAAATCGGTGTAAACATCGAGCCCGGCAGCAAATTTCAGCGATTCGGGGCTGCCAAACTCGGTGGCGTAGGCGCCGGGCTCGATGATGGTCACTTTGACGCCGAACTGTTTTATCTCGGCGGCCAGGCTTTCATGAATGGCCTCGAACGCCCATTTCGACGAGCAATAGTAGCCGATCACCGGGCTGGTCACATGGCCCAGTCCGCTCGATACACCTACGATATGGCCGTAACCCTGCTGCCGCAGCAGGGGCAGGGCTGCCTTGATAACTGCCAGCGTACCGAAAATGTTCGTTTCAAACAGCGCCCGCACATCGTCGGCGCTGGCTTCCTCAATGGTGCCGACAAGCGAGTAGCCGGCATTGTTGAGCACGATATCAAGTTTTCCGAAATGGCTGTGTGCCTGTGCCACGGCGGCTTGCACCTGGTCGGGCCGGGTTACGTCGAGCTCCAGCGTCAGCGCGTTTTCACCATATCTTTCAGCAAGGTCGGCGATGCTTGCGCGGTTGCGGGCGGTTGCGGCCACCTTGTCGCCCCGCTCCAGTGCGGCTTCCGCCCAAACGCGGCCAAAGCCGCGGGAGGCGCCGGTGATAAACCATACTTTCGGCCTGGCAGGATAGGTGACAGCGCCCGGAGTTTCATTTTGATGTTCCATATAATCTTTTTTCAATGAATGATACGTCAAAGGTCAACCGGCAGCGTTTGTTGCACGTAGCCTGGTTGCGGACTTTTGTAGCCGATTTGAGGATGGGTGGTTATTCCGGATGGGAGAAAGAAAATTATTGGGTGATCGACAGCAGGTGCTCCGGCTCGTTGGTGGTGAGGAAATCAAATTTTTGCGACAGCAGCCATTTCATATCGGCTTCCCCGTTCACCGTCCAGGCGTTGAGCAGGATGCCCGCTTTCTGCGCTCTTGCGATCCAGTCGGGGTTTTTCCGGAACACCGCCAGGTTATAGTCGGCCCCCTGCACGCCATCGGCTTTCAGTTGCTCCGGCGTCAGGTCTCCGTTCAAATACTGGGTGGGTGCGGTGGGATGCAGCTGAAGGACCTTTTTCAGGATATCGTAGTCGAAAGAAATATAGACTACTCTTGGCGTGGCTTTCAGTTCATCTACCAGCTTCACCACTCTTTCCGCCACCAGCCGGCCCCTCTCTTTGCTGATCAGGGAAGGCTTTATTTCGACGACCAGCCGGGTCGTGTGGTTGTTCTGTATACCCGCGGTCAGAAATTCGCGCAGGGTAGGGAAGGGTTCCCCGTTCGACAGCTTTGCCTGCGTCAGTTCGCGATAGGTAGACTTTTCAATCACCCGGCTTTGAAAGCGCGGATCGTGGTTGATCACCAGCGAATCATCCGATGTCATCCACACATCGAATTCAGAGCCCGTGCACTGCAGGCGGATGGCTTCGCGCAGGGCCGCGATGGAGTTTTCGGGAAAGCCGTTCTTCTTAAAAGCGCCGCGGTGGGCCACCACCCTGTTTGATGCAAACATGGCATTGCGTTTTGCTCTGGAAGCAGCACAGGATACGAGCAGGAAGACGAAGAAAAAGAGGGTAAGCCTGGGCATTCTTCTTAAGGAAATAGGTGAAAGATCCGATGCGTCATGCAAGATTTTACCTGTCAAATATATTTGATTCGGGCTTACCGGTGCAGCCTCTTATTATGTTGATATTTTTTTAATACACCGTGCACTTGTTTATGCGTGCCGGAACACGAAGAAATGGTGGTTAGATCGCTTCAGTCTTTCTTCCGGGTAGATCAGTTAAAACCATCTGCTCCGTGATCTCTTTGTTCCGCCAGGAACAACTGCCGGGTAGCCACAGGTACAGGTTGAAAAGTGTTCCGGCGGAACGCCTGTAGCTACCGGGGTATGGATCCCTGAACGTTCAGCCGCATTTCAGTAGCTTTATGAAGCCGCCCTTTGATCTCCTGAAACAGACCTCATACTCCTGAAGAGCTTTGAATACCAAAACATGAAACACACTTCCATGCTGATCTGCCTTGTGTGCCTGCTTTGGCAACCAGGGCACACACAAACCATCCTGAACCCGGGATTTGAAACCGGCAACAGCGAAAACTGGCAATTTACAAACCCCCACACCTATTTCCCTGACCGGCCGGCTGGTTACCTTTTTGCGGTCGTACGTGATCCGGCAGCACAACATGGGTTCTTGGCAAATTTTAAAAGTAACAGTGATAAAAGCAATTGGTGCCAGATAAAACAACGGTTGGAGTTCGGCGTATGCAGGTCTGCGGCGCCGTAGATATGCATATCGAGGGTGCCCTGGTCGTCGGTATAGATGAGGAGCACGTTGGGTTTGCGGTTGCTTTGTGCCGATGCTGCCGCAACGATGCAAAGGAGCAGGATCAGATAAAACGTATGCTTCATATTTGTTTCAGGCTCCTGGCCGGGAGTAAAAAAAGTCAGGTGATCGGTACGGTTATCCATCATGCCGCAAAGGCAGGATGATCTGGAATTGGGTTCCGGCGCCGACGGTGCTTTGAACGGCGATGAGGCCATGGTGTTTCTCGATGATCTTTTTGGTGATGGCCAGCCCGATGCCGGTCCCTTCGTACACATCTTTGGAATGCAGCCGTTCAAACAGGGAAAAGATCTTTTCCGTATATTTTTCCTCGAAGCCAATGCCGTTGTCCCGGAAAGAGAGCAGGCAAAAGGAACCGCCGGACTGTTCCGGGCTGTCGAACCTTTTTTCCTGGATCAGTTTGGCGGTGATGCCGACCAGGGGCGGACGGACGGGATCTGAAAATTTCAGGGCGTTCGAAATGAGGTTCTGGAACACCTGTCTTATCTGCCCGGGATTTACTTCCAGGGTGGGCAGGTTGCCGGTCACCAACCGGGCGCCTTTCTTCTGGGCCATCAGTTCAAAATCTTCCAGCACCTCCTGCATGAGAGGGTTCAGATCTGTAAGGATGAATTTGCCCGTGTCGGCGGAGAGCTTGGAGTAGTCGAGCACATCCACGATCAGGCTTTTCATCCGGGCGGCGGCTTTGAGGATCTTGTCAAGAAAGACCTCTGCCGGTTCTCCTGACCCGGCGCGCTCGCGGTCCCTGAGCAGGTTGGCGAAAATCTGGATCTTTCGGAGGGGTTCCTGCATGTCGTGGCTGGCGATGTAGGCAAACTGCTGCAGGTCGTGGTTGCTGGCTTCCAGCGTGAGGTTCAGCTGCGCCAGTTGCTGGTTGTTCTGTTCCAGCTCCATCTGCACCGCTTTCTGCACCGTAAGGTCGGTGAGTATGATGCTCAGAAAGATGTCATCTTCCAGGTCAAGCGCCGTGAGGGAGATCTGCACGGGGCGGGGTAGGCTGCAGGTCATGAGTTCGATTTCGCCGCGGTGGTCGCCCTGCCGGCTGTCCGATAAAAGCGATTCATAGGCAGGCAGTCTGGCCGGTGCCACAAAGCTGGCAAAAGAAGCGCCGATGATCTCCTGCAGCGGTTTTTCGACCATGAGCGAGAACTGTGTGTTGGCATACAGGATGATGCCGCTCCTGTTGAGGGTAAGGGCGCCTTCGGTCATGCGTTCAATAAAGACGCGGTACGACTGGTCCGCCGTTTTGAGGGTGTAGAGCTGGTGGTCGGGGCCGCTCTGCACCACCAGCGCATCTACCTGGCCGGTGCGTATGGCCTCGATCGTTTCGTTCGCCTCGTACAGCTGCCGGCGCAGCTCTTCCACTTCAGACCGCAAAGATTCCACCAGCGGCGATTTGCTTTCAGACTTCATATGAGTATGCCGAGGCTCTTTAAAACTTTTTCGGTTTCAGACAGGTCGCCGATCAGTTTCCGCTCGGGCAGGGGGGCTTTTTTTATCAGCATGGGCAGGGCAATGATCTGCTCCTGCTTTGCCAGGGCCTGGTTCTGGTATACATCGATCACCTGGAGGGAATACCTGCCCTCCAGGTAGGTTTCGCAGATGTGGCGGATGTTGTTCACCGCCCTTGCCGAGTTGGGAGCCACCCCGGTGATGAACAGCCGTAGGTCGTACTGCGGGGGATCGGGTTCTTTCGCTTCAGCTGCGGCCCTGCTTTTTTTCATGTTATTTTTTTAGCGGCTTCAGATCCAGTCCTACAAGTACTTTTTCCTCATTGGAGAGATCGCCGATGATCTTGCGCACGGGTACGGGCATCTTCCGCACCAGGGTGGGGATGGCCAGTATCTGGTCGCCGGCGGCAAGCTGGGGGTGCAGCAGCAGGTCGATCACTTCGATCTCATACTTTTCGCACAGATGCATTTCGCAGTATTTTTTCAGGTTGCTGAGCGCGGCGATCGATTTGGGCGTGTTGCCCGCCACATACAGGCGCAGCTGCCATTTGTCATCCTTTGGTTTGGCTGATTTGGACACGGGGGTAGTGGGTACGGGATTATTTTCCCTTTTTTTTGCCATCGAAGGAAGTTAGGGTGTTACGGTTAGTGGTAAGCTGTTCCTTGGCGCGGGCCAGTATCTCCGTCCGCAGGTCTTCTTCAACGAACGAGCGGTTCAGTTCGTCCTGCACGGATTCGAATTCTTCTTTCAGAGAGGCGATCTTTGCTTCCAGCACCAGCCTTTTCCGTTCCACTTCCCTGTCTTTGCGGCCAACGGCATGGGTGCGCAGCTGAACCTGGGTAGCTTCGCTGAGCTGCTGCTCTTCCCTTGCGGAACCTACCAGTATGCCATCTGCACCCAGGTAAACATCCACCAGCCCGAGCCCTTTGTCGGTGATCACGAACTCGCGCACCTGGTTGCTGTGTTTCATGCCCCTCGATTTCATGATGTAGATGGCCCGGTTCCGCTCGCCGTTCGACTCGATGTCTCTTACAAGGATCCAGGCGTCTACCAGCGAGGAAACGCCTTCGTCCGTTTGCATGCGGTGCTCGTTGCTGTACACCAGGGCTGTAAACATCACCGTGATGTTCTCGTTCTGCAGGAAATCGATCAGCCGGATCAGCATGGATTTCACTTCCGACATAGACCCGATCGTGATCAGGTTGGTGATGGGGTCGAGGATGACGGTGCGGGGTTTGAATTTTTTGATCTTTTTGTGGATGGCCACCAGGTGCATCTCCAGTCCGTACAGGGTCGGGCGCGAAGAATGGATCTCGAGCAGGCCCGCCTGGATATGGGTGTTCAGGTCGATGTTGATGGATTTCATGTTCCGCACGATCTGCAGGGGCGATTCTTCAAAAGCAAAGTAGATACACCGCTCTTTCTGCCTGCACGACGAATCCGCGAAATAGGCGGCGATGCTGGTTTTGCCTGTGCCGGCGGTACCCGATATGAGAATGGAGCTCCCGCGGAAAAAGCCTTTTCCGTCGAGCATGGTGTCGAGCGTGGGGATGCCGGAAGATATCCGCTGATCGGAGATCTGCTTGTTCAGCTGCAGAGAAGTAACGGGCAGCACCGATATGCCTTCGTGGTCGATCAGGAAAGGATATTCGTTGGTGCCGTGAAGCGAACCGCGGTACTTTACCACGCGAAGCAAACGGGTGGAGATCTGATCGGTCACCTTGTGCTGCAGCAGGATCACGCAGTCGGACACATATTCCTCCAAGCCCTGCCGGGTAAGCATGCCGTTTCCTTTCTCCCCGGTGATGATGGTGGTCACTCCTTTTTTTCTGAGCCAGGTAAACAAGCGCCTCAGTTCGGCGCGCAGGATGCCTTCGTTGCTCAGGCCGCCGAACAGGTTCTCGATGGTATCGAGCATCACTCTTTTGGCGCCGATGCTGTCGATGGCATAACCGAGCCGGATGAAAAGGCCGTCCAGGTCATATTCTCCTGTTTCTTCTATTTCGCTCCGGTCGATGTGTACATGGTCTATCCACAGCAGCTTGTCTTTCTGCAGTTTTTGCAGATCGAACCCCAGCGACGCCACATTGAGTTCGAGGTCTTCCGCTTTTTCTTCAAAAGCCATGATCACCCCGGGTTCGCCGAACTGCATGGCGCCCCGTACAATGAATTCGATGGAGAAAAGCGTTTTGCCGGCACCGGCTTCCCCGCAGATGAGCGAAGGCCTCCCGCTGGGCAACCCCCCACCTGTTATCTCGTCGAATCCTGTTATACCGGTGGGTATTTTTTGAAGTGAGCTGTCTGAAGCCTTTTTTGTCTGACGGGGCATATGGGTTTTGCGTAAATTTTGCAGGGCTCTAAAGTAGGAATAAAAGTTAGGAAAAGGGAGGTTAAAGCAAATGACATCCTGCGTGGGGCCATTCTGCGCGTACTTCCCTCCCGGGCCTTCCGGTGGTGGATCGACCGTTCAGGAAACCCTTCCCGTACCCTAATCCTTTACCTCCGTTGTCACCACCGGTTTTGTGTACTGCCACTCGTCTTTCACCAGGGTATGCTTTGCAGGGTACAGCTGGTTGCAGGTGGCGGCATCGTATACGCGTCCGTTCTTCATCACGTACTGGATGGTATTTGAATTGCGGATGTTGTCGAGCGGGTTTTTGTTGAGGATGAGCAGGTCGGCGAGCTTGCCGGGTTTGAGGCTGCCCAGGTCGCCGTCGAGCCCAAGGCCGGTGGCGCCCAGGATGGTGGCCACACGCAGCGCATCCATCGGCTTCATGCCGCCCGACTGCATCGACCACAGCTCCCAGTGGTAGCCCAGCCCCTGCAGCTGGCCATGACTGCCGATGCCGGCCAGCCCGTTGGCTTCCACCAGCGACTTCATCGACTTTGCATGGTGATGATGCGGGCGCCTTTCAGCAGGATGTCGCCGGCCGGCATATCCTTGGCGTAATAGACTTTTACTTCTGTCTCCAGGGCTTTATACAGCGGCTCTTCTTTCGGTTTGAGATCTTTTTTGAGCGAGTCGATCTTTGCGATGATGCGGTTTGCCCTGGCCGTGTCGCCCGACAATCCCAGCGAGTCGGCTTTTCTTTTATCCGCTGCTTTTTTTGCTGTTTTTACGCTGTCTTCGAACCGTTCTGCGCGATCGGGGTCGTACACGAAATGGGTGTTGCCCAGGCTCCAGTGTACCAGCTTGCCGTCTGGCTGCCACGAGGGAAATTCGCCGCCGAGCTGTGTCAGCTTGTGGGCCGGGAACTCGGCATTTTCGGCATCGGCCAGGGAAATAGTCACCACCTTGCCTGCTTTGGGAATGGTGACCATATAAAGTTCGTTGTATACGGGATGGTGAACAGGTCGCCCATCATATCGAACACAATCGTCTTGCCATTCGGACTCATGTCGAGGGAGGTCCAGGAGCCTTCGGTGGTCGTGAAGTTGATGCGCCGCTGGGGTTTCAGGGGCAGGCCTTTGACGGTCTCGTATACCACGCTGTCTTTTTTGGTGGTGTCGGAGAGGAGGCGGCGCGGTACATGATTGATTACAGGAGAGGCCGAAGATTGCAGGACGAGCAGGGCCGCGAACGCTGCGGCGGCAGTCGGAATGGATCGGAGGAATTTCATAAAGAGATTGTAAGCAGTGAAGGGTAAGATAAGAAATTAATCAAATGTCTTGGCAGGGGTGCCCTAATTAATGCCTGATCGGTAAAAAGTGCCATAAATCAACCAAAGAGTTCTACCCGGCGGCGCTCTACTGATCTGCCTTTGTGCCTGATCCCAAACAGCATCTGCCGGCCTCCCCATGCGGTGCAGCAACCCGCAGTACAGCTGTTTGAGAACATGCTCCTGGAAGCAGCACAGAAAAATGAACGGAGGCTCGATATGATCCGCCTCCTGCTGATGCAGCTGTTCATACTGGTCGACCGCTCGCGTGCGTATGCGAAAGTGCAGAACGTTCCCCCGCAGAAGCTGCTGGTGCTGCGCAACTACGAACAGCTCATCGACCAGCATTTCCGGCTGACCAGGCTGCCGAAGGAATACGCCGCGTTGCTGTACATTACCCCCAACCACCTCAACGCATTGTGCCACGACCTGCTGGGGAAAACGGCCGGCGACCTCATCCGCGACCGCGTGCTGCTGGAAGCAAAACGGATGCTGACCAACCTCGACATGAGCGTGTCGGAGATCGCGTTCGATCTCAACTTCCAGGACAACTCCTACTTCAACCGGTTTTTTAAAAAGAACGAAGGCATCACGCCCGATGATTTCTGAAAGAATTTTATCAAACAATAAAACGACCTATAGGTGTGCCGAAACAAGGGATAAAAGACCCAACATGATCGTAAGCATGCTGCAATGCAAATGCACCCGCTGCCGCCGGGGCGATATGTTCCAGATTAAAAACCCCTACGACCTGCGGAATTTCATGAAGATGAACGAACGGTGCCCGGTATGTCTCCAGCCGCTCGACATGGAGCCCGGCTTTTATTACGGCACCAACATGATCAGCTATGCGCTGGCGGTGCTGCTGTCTGTTTTCAGTCTGCTGGCCTGGTGGGCCTTCGTGGGGATGAGTTTGCATGACGACCGCTTTTTCTGGTGGATCGTGGTGAATGCCGTGTTGCTCGTTGCCCTGCAGCCCTTGCTGATGCGGATCTCGCGGACCGTATGGCTGGCATTTTTTGTACGGTACAGCCCGCGCTGGACGGAAGGGGATATCATCGAACAATACAGCGTGAACCGGGAACAGGACAGTAACTGGTGATCGCCGGGAAAAAATTACCGCCGGTGCACGACCGGCGCTGCGGTTCTTCCCAGATAATTGGAAGAATGCAAATACTGATTAGCCGGGTATAAGTAATGTTATGTAGGGAACGACAATAGCGGCTGTTTTTGTCGTTCCCGGGGATGGCTTCTTTTATTTTTGCGGTCTTGTCGGTGCTGCTATTTTTCCAACATCCTATTCAATATTCATGAACCGCAGAAAAATCTGGCTGTTGTCCGCCTGCCTGGTAACAGCCCTTCCTCTTATATCGACGGCGCAACAATTCAAATGGGCCCAGAACAATGGCGCCGGGGCGCTGCTCAGCAGCAACTTCTACCTTTCTCCCACCCTCAATTCCGCCACCAGCAACGGGGTGGCCTTAAACGAAACCTGGGTGGCTTTTTCCGGTAATCCCAACCACCTGATGGGTGCCGGCGGAGGAACCAGTCCGGATATCGGGCTGCTGGAATCGAACAATTCAAAACTGGCCCGCTACGATGCCAGCATGAACCTGGTATGGATCGGGTATGCCAGCGGCATCATCGCTGCCGACCCCCATGCCAACGACCAGTTTTACCTGGCATTTACCAGTACGGCCGCTGCTTCTACCTACGGCGGTTTTTCCATCACCGGACAGGCCGCCGCATCGGCCGGTTACCTGGCCAAGTGCAGAGCCACGGGTGCACTCGGCTTCACCGTACTGTCGCTCGTAAAGATCGACGGCGCCTCCGACGAATCTTTTTCGCAGCTGCGCGTGAAAGACCTCGGCAATGGCAACACCCGCATCGCACTCACCGGCGTTACCCGGAGCCCCACCGTGAGCAACTATACCAACGGCACCACCGGCGTGGCGCAAACCACACCCGTGAACGGCGGCGGCGGCACCCTCTACGATTATTTTATCTCTGAATACAACGATGACGGCTCCACGCTCGCACCGCTCTGGATCAGCACCTTTGGCAACAGCGCTTTTTCTGAAAGCGGTTCGGTGCCGATGGACATCACCGACGACGGCGACATCCTGTTTGCGCCGGTGTATACCAGCAATACCCTGGGCGCTTCCAACTATACCCTCAACAATTCTAGCGGCAGCACTTCGCCGGGAACGGTGACCTCCACCAGCTACAACGCCAATATCACCAATTCGCGGTACCTGCTTTTCCGCTTCGACAAGAACACCGGCGCCCCCACCGTTTTAAAAAATGATTTTTCATCCCTCGCCAATTTCACCCCGCTGGGCATCGCCACCGATGCGGCCCGGAATATTTTCCTGTACGGGCAGCTGACCGGAACCTATACCCTGCCCGGCGGCATCACCATCGTATCTGCCGGCAGCTTCGATGCGGCGGTGGTGGTGCTCGACAATGCCGGAACCGCCCTGCGGGCCCAGCGGTATGGCGGACTGAACGACGACCGCAGCGGCGGTTTCTGGCCCTACAGTTTTGCCCTCGACCGGGCCAACGGCCGCATGTTCATGGCAGGCCGCAGCATGTCGACCGCCGGTTTCACAGCGGGGGCGGCCACCGTGCAGTATGCCAGCGGCTACTCAGGCTTCATACTGGCGGCCGGCTCCACAGGCACCATGAGCGGCCTGTCTGCCGTCTCCCTGCTCGGCTCGGTAAGCGGATCGGTGCAGGACATCAGGTCGGTCGTGGTAAGGCCCGACGGAACACCCATCGGCGCACAGCAGTTCTCGGTCAGCGGGTATAACCGGCTCAATGGAAGCACCACCAACCTGCTGCCCAAAACATCGTTCGGGTATACGGATTTTACCGTTACACGCTTTAACGGGTCGGCGGCTACCCTGCTGACGCCCGAGCTGGAAAGCCTCGGCGGCTCTTCCACCAGCAACACCATCAACGGCTCGGCCATCAAAAGCGGCCGGCTCTTACTGGGCGGCGTATACAACGGCGCGATGACGGTGGGCACCACCACCATCACCGGCGCCGGCATGCTGCTCGTGGAAAGCGATACCGCCACCGGCATCATCAGCCTGGTAAAAGCCATCACCGGCACCACGATCAGCACGGCCGACATCCGCGTGAACCCTGCCGACGGATCCGTCATCATCTGCGGGGGCACCTACTCCGATATGAACCCCGGCACCGCCCTGGGCAAATCGGTGGCCGGCAACCGGGATGCCTTCATCATGAAGCTCGACGCATCGTACAACCATCTCTGGACCGCCTACCTCGGCGGGGTGGAAGCGGACTACGCTTCCGGGTTCACCCTCGATCCGGCTACAGGCGATATTTATGTGACCGGACTTTTCAACAGTGCGTCCCTCTACCTGAACCCGGCCGGCGCTACCACCTATGGCTCCACGGTGGTTGCCACCAACAGCAATCCGGGGCTGCCCATCACCAGCGATATTTTCGTGGCCAAGTTCAACATCAGCGGCGTGATGCAGTGGGTCGCCAGCGGGGGATCCGCCTCCACCGTCACCAACGACCTGATGTACAAAGGCATCGCTTACCAGGCGGGCGGCCTGTATGTGGGCAGCGTAACACCGACCAACAGCCAGTTCAACTGGGGCGCATCTTCCATCGCCACCGCATCAACCGGTTCCGCTGCAACCACCGACCTGGTAATGATGCGGCTCGATCCTGCCAACGGAACACCGGTCTGGATGAAAACCTGGGGCGGCAATACCTCCGATTTCATCCAGACGCTGGCGACCGGCAACGGCAAGATCTATGTGGGCGGATACAGCGGCTCGGGTTCCGGCCTCTCATTCGGCGGCATCCCTTTCGTGACCTCGGCCGGCAACGACGCGTTTATCTTTGCCGTAGATCCTTCCGGCGCGGAACAATCCGGTTTCACACAGCTGAAAGGAACCAGCAACGACGTCATCAACGAACTGAAAGTGGATGCCGTCGGCAATATATTCTTTGCCGGCCAGACCAACAGCCAAACCCTGCCGATAGCCGGTTCCGTGCTGAGCACGGCGGGTAACAACGACATCCTGCTGGGTTCCGTAGACCCGGAATCCATGGCCCCCAAATTCGGCTTTCTTTCCGGGTCCATACAGGCGGAAGGCGCCAATACCATCACGCCGGGTTCGGTGGGAATGGCATTTGTGGGCGGAAACCTGCTGGGCACCGCCACCTTTGGTACCCAGGTGCTCAATGGAAGGCTCGGCGGTGACTTTGTATATGCGCGGGTAGATTATCCTTTCCGCGCGCCGGGTGCACAACTCAGCAACCTCAACGCCTGGTTCAAAAGCAACGCCCTGCTCACCGGCAGCCCCGTAAACGCTTGGCAGAACAGTTCGGCCAATTCCAGTCTGACCACCCTCAACAGCACGGGCACCGTTCCGGTCAGTGCTGCAGGCGCCAATTTCAATCCTTCACTCAATATCACCGGCGGTTCAGGGTATGTGAGCCAGCCGGGCATCTTTGCGTCAAATTTCCTGGATGCCAGCGGATCCAAGTACAGCATTTACACCATCTACAAACCATCTTCCAGCACAGACCGGCTTTCGTTGTGGAATGAGACCACTACCGGTACCGGCCTGAGCCTGGACGTGACCGCTTCCAGCGTCACCGGCACGGCCGGACTCAGAAGCATTGCGAAAACAACGGCGGTGCCGATGAACCAGTTCAGCCTCGATGCCCTGGTGGTGAACGGCGGAGCCATGAGCAGTTTCCTGAACGGCAGAACCAACGGCACGCAGACCGGCGCCTCGGCGGTGAACCTCACCAATGCAGGGGCTTTCCAGGTGAACGGCACAGGCAATATGGAGGTGGCCGAAGTGGTGGTTTACGGGGGCGCCCATACCGGCGGACAGCCGACCATGAACCAGATCGATACTTATTTCGGTGTAAAGTATGGCATCACCCTTTCTCATCATTACTACAGCACCGTGGGCGATACGCTGTTCAAAGTGGATGGCGCCGGCACGGTGTACCTGTACGACAACAATATTGCAGGGCTGGCCGTGGACAGCAACGAAATGCTGATCCAGAAACAGGGAAGGAGCCAGAATGCCGCCTCCAAAGGCAATATGCTCACGATGGGCCTGGACAGCATTGCCGCTTCCAATGCAGGGCATGGCACCCAGCCCGGCAGCGGCGTGAGCTACCTTGTTTGGGGAGATGATGCGGCGGGAGTGACCGCCACACAAACAGCCGACATGCCCGGCACCGTATCTTCCTGCGCATACCGTTTCCCGAGAGAATGGAAGATCAACCGCACCGGTACGGGCATCGGCGCCACGCAGGTGCAGCTCGACCTTGCCGGCACGATCCCGCTGGGAAGCTATACGGCCGGCGATTTCCAGCTGATGATCGACCGCGACGGAGACGGCAACTTCCTGACCGGGGCTACCACCCTCGTGAATGCCGCCGTTTTTGCGGGCAGTACAGTTACATTCAACAATGTGGTATGGGATGCCGACGGCAACAGCACCGACGTGTTCACGCTGCTCATCAACAACAACATACCCAACGTGGCGCTGGCAACCAGCAGCAGTGCGATACCGGCGATCAGGCTGGCCTGTCCGGATGTATCGGGCACCCTCATCTTCGCCGATAACGATACCAGGCCCACGGAAAAATACCTGGCGGTGTATCCGAACGGCAATACCGGCTATAACTTCAGCGCAACGGCCATCAACAACAATCCCGCCATCAACAACCAGCGTAAGACCAATGGCAGCAATGCCACTTCGGCGCTGAGCAACCGCATGTATGTGATCAGCGATGCGGGTGTCAACAATTATCCTTCCGGCATGAAAGTGCGGGTATACTATACCGTTGCCGACAGCCTGGCTGCGGTGGCTGCCCTCGATCCGGCGGTTGCGGGCACGGCAACTTACCGGTGGTTCCGTTACCCCGGCACTGCAGCGGCCAGCGTGCTGGCCGACCAGACCGTGAACGCGGTCACCGGCGCAACCTGGCTTACGCCGGCTGCTTACGGTGTGGAGAACGGGATCAGTTATGTGGAGTTCAGCGGTATCACCAGTTTCGGAACGTTCGGGGCGCTCGCCACGCGCGCATCCAACACCCTGCCGCTCAAGCTGCTTGCGTTCAGGGGAGTGATCAGCAACTGCTCCGCCGCGTTCACCTGGGAAACCGCCCAGGAAGAGGACGTGCACTATTTCGAGCTGCAGTGGAGCCCCGACGGGCTGCATTATACTGCTTGCGGAAGGGTGGGGGCGCTCAACGGCACAGGTGGCCACAGCTACAGCCAGAACTGGCCGCAGGCTGCAACCAGCCTGTATTACCGGCTGCGCATGGTAGACCGGGATTCTGCTTCAACCTACAGCCAGGTTGTCAGCCTGAACAGTCCGGCCTGTGCTGTAGCCGCCTGGACTGTGATGCCCAACCCGGTAAGCCAGGGCGGGCAACTGAGCGTGACGATGAGGGCCGCCGCAGGATCGCAGCACCTGCACCTGGTGATGAGCACCCTGCATGGACAGAAACTGCTCGACCGGGCCTTGCCATTGTCATCTGCCGGAGCGATGACGGTGAGCGTGCCGACGGAGGGGCTGGCCAAAGGAGTGTATGTGATCAGCCTGCAGGATGCCGGCGGGCGGCAGTGGGGAGATCCGCAGAAAGTGGTGGTACGGTAAAATAAGTTCAGGATAAGGATAAACGGCTTGCTGTCAGTCGGGTATCTTGATCGATGGTCAAGGGAATTCGGGTTGCGTTCCGGCCAGGTTGTCCCGGGAAGGCTTTCTGGCCTGTACATCGATTTCAGTGATTCGTTGATCGAGCGTACGGGGAGACGATTCCCTCCTCATCACCGGTTTCTCCGGGATACCCGATCCTGTCTTTGTCGATGCCATATTTGAACCCCTGTTTTACAAAGAACTTGTATAGCAAATCCAGTTTTTGATTGCAATCATCCGCAAGCACACCCCAGCGACCGGAGTCAATCTCGTAACGTGAACAGTGAAAGCAGATAAAGACCGTTTCAAAAGCATTGCCATCTTTATCCAGGAATACCATGGCGTTTCGTGGGAAAAAGCACATGCTCATGCTGCCGATGCGGCTGGCTTTTTTGTAAACATTGTTATATATGAGATCTGTTACTTCTGTAACTTCTTTGGCCGACAGCGTTTTTTGTTCGAGTAAGCTGTCGTACATCACTGTTTGGTTTTTGATGGGGTAGTTGTTTTTGTGGTACCGGAACGAAACCAGCATTACCTTACCGGCCTTGTTGAAGGGGTATTTTTTCAATCGCTGCGCAGCTGTATACATGGGTTTATAGATGCAGTTGTCGTCTGCACCTTTTACCTCTTTAAATTCAACCTGCCTCGGTCCGGATTGGCCTGAAACTTCCATGGTGAGTAAAAGGAAAAGGGCCAGATGAAATGATAAGTGTCTCATTTGTCTTTCAGATGTCCGTACCCGGAGATCAGGGTTTATGTAGATCTTGCTTCTGCCTGGAAGTATCTATCTCAGGAGTGCCGTTTGGATGAAGCGCTGTGTTCTTCCCTGCTGCTATTCCCTTATCGTACAAAATGGATTTTCACCGCCTCGGTGTGCCTAAGCGCCAACATTACCGGTCTTTACTTCCCCTGCGCGTTTGAAATGGGTGATGGTAACGCCGCTGGGTGTAGTAAAGCTCTCAATTACCGTCAATGCTGCGGGGATCGTGCCTTTGTCAAAAAGCTTCTTTCCTTTGCCCAGGGTCAGCGGGTAAATTTTCAGTCTGAGTTCATCTACAAGGTCGTTCTTCAGCAGCAGCTGGATGAGTTCGCTGCTACCCCAGACCTGAATGTCGGAGCCTTCCGAATTTTTAAGCTTCTTGATG
This sequence comes from Chitinophagaceae bacterium, assembly GCA_965200945.1. GTDB lineage: Bacteria > Bacteroidota > Bacteroidia > Chitinophagales > Chitinophagaceae > JADCRZ01. The sequence goes on along the minus strand of OZ241749.1, from coordinate 3,451,814 downwards.
TCTGCCACACTTTTAATGACTACGGATTTCTTCCATCCGGTAACCAGCGGGTCCGACTTTTTCAGGTTTTTGGAGAACACATATTTTGTTCCTTCGTTGATTCCCGGCCAGAAGTCGCCATGAGCGGGCCAGTAGCCGGCGAAGATCTCGTAAGTTTTTCTGCCGAGAAGATAATCTGCCGGCCTCAGCTCCTGTTGCAACGCCTTGTTGAACACTTCATCGGAATAAGGTGCAGTCCATCCACCCCATTTGAAACCGCCGGTTGTATCTTCCTTGGGCCCGCCTGGCGCCTGCATCACTCCATCCAGGGTGATCATGCATAATACGGTGATCTTTCTCATATGATTTGCCTCCTTAAAATTTATTTGCAATTGTTTTACGATATAAATTTCGTGCATAAATTCAATGTATCGGCAGTATGAATGCGACAATAGCGGTGGGTGAATGCGAAAGCGACAGAGCGTAGCAGGAAACGGTCAGAATTCAGTATGTAGCCGCCCTGATAGTTTTCGATTCTGCAAAAAGAGAAAGCCCGGCAAACCTGCCGGGCTTTCTCTTTATAAAACGATCCTTGCTTATTTCTGCAGCACCACTTTTTCAAGCTGTACGCCGCTCACACCGGTCATTTTGATGTAATAAACTCCTGCCGGCTGGCCGCGCAGGCTCATGCCGAGGGTCAGCGGTGCGGTGATGCCTGCTGCATTCAGCTGCCTTTTCTGCAGCGTCTTGCCGGCGGCATCGAGCACTTCCACCAGTACCGGTCCGGCGGGCTGGCGCAGTTGCAGGGTGAGCGACCCGTTGGTTGGGTTCGGGTACACCTGCAGGCCTGTGTGGCTACCGGCTGCCTTGTCGGAAGCTGCCGACTGCAGGCTGCCCGCGTTGAAAACAGCCTGCGCCGTTGCGGCGATCTTGAACACCGACACTGTGCCGGCCGCATTCGCGGTGATCGCTTCCGCCTGTCCGTCGCCGTCCAGGTCGCCGACTGCTACCGCTACCGGATAGCCGCCGGTGGTAAATTCCACCGGACTGTCGAACAGGCCGGACTGCAACTGGCCGCCAAAGCTGTACTTGTGCGCCAATATGGAAAGCCTGCTGGTGGCGGAGTTCACCTGTACCACATCAGGCTCGCCATCGCCGTTCACGTCTGCGAAGATGGCTGCGAAAGGCATATTGCTGTTGGAGAGCAGCGGCTGTGCCCCATTGAAGCTCACTGTTCCGGGAAGCGAAGTATTCTGCAGCGCTGTCACCGTGCCGTTGCCGGAACCGCCGTGGTTGGCGATCAAAAGGTCGGGTTTCACGTTGTCGTGCTGCACACCGATGGCAACAGAATAAGGGTCGCTGCCTGCGGCGAAATCCATTTTGGGGGCCAGCGAAGAGGCGTCGATGCTGCCGCTCACTGCGGTGTTGCGCAGCACAGACACGGTGCCGGCCTGCTGGTTGGCGGTCACCACATCCGGGCGGTAGTCGCCGTCGATATCACCGATCGCTACCGAGTGCGGAGAAGCGCCGGTCGCAAAATCGACGAGTGGTGCAAAGGAAGCAGCGGTGATGCTGCCCGGTGTACTGGTATTCCGCAGTACGGCCAGGTTATTAGCCAGCGAGTTGGCCGCAAGTACTTCCGGCTTGCCGTCGCCGTCGATATCCCCGATCGCCACTGCGATCGGATAGGTAAAGTTGCCTACCGAGAAGTCGACCTTCGGCGCGAACGAGCCTGGGCTGATGCCGCCGCCGGCCGTCATGTTACGCAGCACCGAAACCGTGCTGGCGCCGTAGTTGGCCACCACCAGGTCGGGCTTGCCGTCGCCGTCCACATCGCCGATGGCGACTGCATACGGGTTGGTGCCTACTGCAAAGTTGATCCTGGTGCTGAACGAGCTGCCGTTGATCTGTCCTCCCGTGTTGTTGTACAGCACGCTGACGGTATTGTCGTTGTAGTTGGCGGTCACGATCTCGCTCTTTCCATCACCGTCGAGGTCGCCGGTTGCCAGGCCGTAGGGCAGGGCGCCGGTGGTGAAATCGGTTCTGGGCCTGTAGAAATTGGCAGGCACACTGCTGCCGAATGGCGTAACGAACGTATGTATGAAAGGCCGGAAGGCAGCTCCGCTGAGACCGGTGGTATTGTTCAGCACGGTCGGGTACCGGTAGGTAGCCCCGGCCGGTACGGTCACGTCGAGCTCGAAGTCCGTTGCCCGTGTCACTTGAGCCCTCACTGCTCCGAAGTACACGATGTCGTTGGCCGGGTTTGAATTGAAGTTCACGCCGGTAAGCCGTACGGTAGTGCCGGTAGCGCTGCTGTCGCGCGACACCGATTTCACCACAGGGGCTTTCTGTGCCAGGTTGATCTGGAAGATAGAGAGGCTGTTGCCAGAATAGTTGCTCAGCACGGTTTCTCCAATACCATCACCGTTCAGGTCCACAACCGTTCCGGCCAGGGGCGTGTCGGAAGCAGCAAAGGAAGTGGGGGGCGCAAACAGGTATGTGCTGAAAAGCGGCAGTCCGAGATTGCGCTGTACCTGCAGCTGGTTGCTCGAAGTGCCGAGCAGATCGGGTTTGCCGTCGCCGTCCACATCTTCAGCATTGAGGGTCAGCTGGAGACCGTTATTCTGAAAGCTGGCAGGGTATACTGCCGAACCGAAATTTCCGGGAGTGGAAAAGTTCAGCCGTATGGAATCGGTTCCCACCAGGTCTGCCAGACCATTGCCGTCGATATCAGTGATTTTTGACGCTGTAAAGCCGAAAAGGACATTTGGAGCAAAAGAACTGTTCGAGATGCTTCCCGGTGAGGATATGTTACGGGAAATGGCGGTGCCGCCAGGCACTGAAACGATCAGATCGGGTTTGCCGTCGCCATCCATATCGGTGATGGCCTGGAAGTTCCCGTTCGTATTGATATCGATCTTGACAAAAGAAGTGGCATTGATATTTCCAGGTGTCGAAACGTTCCGGTAGATGGAACAATTGTAGGTAGGCCCATTGTACCGGATCACTATATCAGGCTTGCCATCTTTGTCTACATCCGTAACTGCACTAAGGGTCGGGTATTGGTTGGTGACAAGGTCCACTGCAGGTGCAAAAGAGATATTGCCGGGCATCGATGTGTTGCGCAGCACCGAAACAGTGAAGCCGAAGCCGTTCACCACTACCAGGTCGGGCTTGCCGTCGCCATCCACATCGGACGCGTTGAGCCCAAGGGCATAATTTCCAACAGGCACATCCAGCTTTGGAGCGAACGACCCGGTAGTAACAGCACCACCGGAAGACATATTCCGGTATATGGAAACGGTAGAAGCATATCCCGGATTGGAGTTCACCACGAGCAGGTCAGGTTTGCCGTCGCCGTCGAGATCGCTGGCCGTTACGGTCCTGGGCGTGCTGCCGCCAACTGCAAGATCCACTTTAGGCAGGTAGAAATTGCCTGGAATGGTAAGCCCGAACGGACTTGGGAAGGTCGGGAAGAAAGGTTTGAGAGAATACCCGGTAAGCCCATTGGCGGTGTTCAGTACAGACACCGGCTGGCGCGTGGCGCCGGCCGGTACAATGACCGTAAGGCTGTTGGCATTGCCGCCGGTAATGGTGGCCTTTACGGCGCCGAAGAACACGGTATTGCCCGCCGGATCGGGGTTGAAGTTGCTGCCAGAGATCGTCAGTGAGCTGCCGATGTACACACTGGCAGGGTTCAGCGAAGTAACTGTGGGCGGCACGCCGGTAACCGGTGCTTGCGTACCGATCTTCAGCACCGATACGCTGCTGTTCGCCGCATTCAGCGCAGCCGCTTCCGCGATCCCGTCGCCATCCAGATCAGCTATAGCTACCGCTACCGGGTATGCGCCGGTGGCAAAGTTCACTTTGGGTAGGAACGAAGTGCCGTTGATGGTACCCGTTATCCCCGCGTTGCGCAGGATCGACAGGTTGTTTGAACCGGAATTGGCCACGATCACATCGGGCTTGCCGTCGCCGTCGGCATCGCCTGCGGAGATCGAGAACGGCTGTGCGCCGGTAGCGAAACTGAAACTTGCCGAATAGGAGACGTTCCCCGGCGTAGACAGATTCCTCAGCACCGAAATGGTATTGGAACCGGCGTTGCCCGTAATGATATCGGATTTGCCGTCGCCATCCACGTCGCTGAGTACGAGCGAACGCGGGAGGCTGTCGACCGGGTAAAAGACCTGTGTGCCAAAGGTGTTGAAAGCCAGCACGCCATTGGTAGACTGGTTGCGCAGCACGAGAACCCTTTTGGACGTTTCACTGGTCACAATGATGTCCTGTACGCCATCGCCGTCGATGTCTGCGATTGCTATTGCATGGGGGGAGGGGGCATCATAAGAGACCGGATTCGTGAAGGAGGTGTTGTTGATATTTCCGGGTGTGGAGTTGTTGACGAAGAGATAGAGGCGGCCGTTGTTGAGGTTGCCCAGCGCGATATCCGGTTTTCCATCGCTGTTCAGGTCGCCGATGGCCACCGAATAAGCTCCGCCGAACGAACCTATGCTGAAGTCGATCCTGGAGGCAAAGGAATTGTTGGTCAAGCTTCCCTGTACCGACGTATTGCGCAAAACAGACAGAATACCGACTCCACTGGCCGTATCGGGCAGGGCTTTTACGATCACCAGGTCGGGCTTGCCATCATTGTCCATATCCCTGATCTGCACTCCGACCGGGTTGGGGCCGGAAGGGAAGCTGACCTGCTGGGTAAAGGAAGAAGCATTGAGGCTGCCGGTGGGCGAAGTATTGCGCAGCACCGTAACCGTATTGGAGTTGGCATGAACGATCGCCATGTCGGGCTTGCCGTCGCCATCCACATCCCCGATGGCAAACGAGTACGGATAAGCGCCTGCGGGCGTACCGCTGGGGAAATCCAGTTTCGTCTGGTAGAATCCCGGTGCGATGCCTGCGCCGGCCGGATTGGTAAAAGTGGGCACAAAAGGCTGTGGGGAAACGGCGCTGAGTCCGTTCGCGGTATTGAGTACGGTAACAGGCTGATAGTTGGCGCCCGGGGGCACGGTGACGGTCAGGCTGGTGGAAGTGCTGCCGGTGACGGTGGCTTTCACTGCTCCAAACGTGACGATGTTGGCCGACGGGGTTTCGTTGAAGCTCGTACCTGTGATGGTAACAGTGGCTCCGGCCGGTGCGCTTGCCGGACTGACCGAGGCGATGGAGAGCAGGTAAGGCTGCTGGCGGATCTTGGCAGCTGAAAAGAAATTGGTGGCGAAACTGTTGAAGGGAACCGGTGAGTTCCCCGATACCACCAGTTCCGGCTTTCCGTCGTTGTCGAGGTCGAGCAGGTTGACTGCCGTGATGGCCGGCTCGGAGATCAGGGGGCCGGGCGAAAAGGAAGAAGCCGTGAGGTTACCGGGTGTGGCGTTGTTGAGCAGGAAAGTGGCATAGGCCGAAATTGTATTGTTGCTGAACACACTGGTACCCAACAGCACGTCGAGTTTGCCGTCGCCATCCACATCGCCCACATTCAGTGCCTGCACGCCCGTTCCGGCCGGTATATCTGTCTCCGGAGCGAATGAAGCTGCAGTAAGCGAGCCCATCGTGGACACGTTACGCAGGATGACAACCTTTCCCGAATCAAACGTGCCTCCGTTTGAAACATTGAATAGCAAGTCAGGCTTGCCGTCGCCATCCATATCTGCCGACTTTATCCCTCCCAGGGTGTTTCTGCCGGTTAGGGTGAGGTTAACAGGCGCTTCGAAAGAGGCGGTGGAAATGCTGCCGGCCGCGGCGGTATTGTGCAGCAGCGTAACAATGACCGGGGTCTGGAAATCTGTGTAACTGGTCGTGATCACCTCCGGTTTGCCATCCCCGTCGAGGTCGTTTACCTGGAGGTCTGTGAGGTTTCTGCCGGTACCGATCGTAAAATTCACCGCCGGGGCAAAAGAAAGCTGGGTACCGCTGCCGGTATTGCGGAGTACGGAGATGGTACCATTGGTATATCCGAGTATCACATCGATCCTGCCGTCGCCATCCACATCGCCTGCGGCAAACCTGCTGTACCCGCTAGAATAAGGTACGCTGGCGGCACCGCCGAAAGAGGAGATATCGATCACACCCGTAGCGGTCGTATTGATGTAAATGCCGATCCTGCCGGAAGTGGGCTGGGTAACTATAAGCTCGGGCTTGCCATCGTTGTTCAGGTCCTGCGCTCCCACAACACTCGGGAACTGATCCGGTATGAAATTGTATGCTTCGGAGAAAGAAGAAGGGGTGAGTGTACCGCCGGACGATCTGTTCTGAAAGACGAGCACCCTTCCCTGATCGTGTAAGGTGGATGCAGAGATCGAAAGCGCCAGGTCTATTTTACCATCGCCGTCGAAGTCGCTGAAAATGGGCGCGGTGGTTTGCAGGTAACTGGCCGCAAAATCGACGCGGGGCAGAAAGTAAGTGGGCTGTATGTTCCTGCCGAACGGATTGGGATAGGCGAGAACGAACCGGTTGGCGGAATAACCGGTGAGCTGTGTGGCGTTGTTCACCACAGATATCCGGTCGCTGGCGGCGCCCGCCGGTACGATCACCGTCAGGCTGTTAGGGGTTGTTGCCGCCGCAGCAGTACGTACAGGACCTATGAAAACAAAGTTGCCCTGAGGGCCGGTGTTGAAACCGGAGCCGGTAATAGTGAGCTGCGTGCCTGCCTGTCCGGCGGCAGGACTGAATGAAGTGATTTTCGGTTGAGCATACACGGTAGCGGCCAGGCAGAACATGGCCATGACCACCCTGGCACAAAGTAGAATAGATTTCATGTTGGCTGAATTGTGTTAAGCGAGCAAAAATTTAGGGGTATATTTTGAAATGGCCGATGAAGGGGTGTCGTTACGGATCCGGATGATTGCACTGAAAAACGTACATGGGGTTTATTTTATATTGAGAGATTTCAGGCGTACACAGGCAGAATAGAGGAAGATCAGGGGATACGGGTTTTAAAATTAGAGATTCAGGCCAGTACCAGCAAATCTTTCTTACTGGTGCGAAAAAGAAAATCATTGTGCCACGCCAGCCCAGATATGTTATATCAAAATCATATTTCCGGATGGGATCGGGGTGCCGGATGGTAACGAAAGCCTGCCGGGAAAAGAAGACGTTACAGCCACCTTACCCAACCGGATAAACATGAAATACAGCTGCGCGTATGTATATTATATTTCATCGTATGAATTGCCGGTGCATGCCGGTACAGGGTATTCCCTACTTTTACAAATGATTGTTCGTGAAAAACGTGCAGAATGATTCGCATCCGACGGGCGCTGCAATATACTGTCAGTTTGATCATGCTTCTAATGGCGCAAACCGCCGCCGGTCAGGGCATCCAGGTCGACTACCTTGGAATCGACAAAGGGTTGTCCAACAACGCAGTCACCACCATCTTCCAGGATCACAACGGCTTTATGTGGTTCGGCACCTACGACGGGCTGAACCGCTTCGACGGATACGGCTTCCGCGTTTACCGCAACGTGATCGGCGACAGCACTTCCATCCAGTCGAACAGCATCAATGCCATCAGCGAAGACGCCGCGTACAATATCTGGGTAGGCGGACAAAAAGACATCAGCATCTATCACCCGGTAACGAACCGGTTCTCAAAAGCTTCCTACCATCTGCTCAACGGCAAAGTGCTCACATCCATTGCCGACAACGTAACGGCCATCCGTTCCGTACGGCCCGGCCTGATGCTGGCTGGCACCCAGCACAACGGACTGTTCCGGTTCGATTCAACCACCGCGAACGGCATTCAGGTGCCGCTGTTACTGCACGGGGAGCCGACCGTAAATTATTACGTGTCAGACATTAAATATTCGCCCCTGCAAAATACGCTCTACGTCTTCGTGCAGAACGAAGGCCTGTTCACCTATGATTTTCCAAAGCGGGTTTTACGTCCGCAGAACCTCCTGATAAAACAGGCCAACTGCATCGGCATCAGTCGCACCGGAACCGTATGGCTCGGCAGCAACGACGGACTGTTCCGGGTTTCCGACAGCACAACGGTTCCGGAAAACAGTTTCCCCGAAAAAGCCGCCGTCGTGAACCTGACGGAAGACCGGAAAGGAAACCTGTGGATCGCGTCGGATGGCGCCGGCGTGTGGCTACTTCCCCCGGCGGGCCAGCCGGCCATCCCATTGTCATCGCTCGATGCAGATAAGAGACAGCTCATCAACAGCAACGCGGTGTATGCCGTTTATGAAGACAACCAGGAAAGAAAATGGATCGGCACCCTGCGCGGCGGCGTCAATATCATACAACCCCCTTCGAACGGATTCTCCAAGATCGTGTACCGGGGTGGAAACCCGAACAACGCCGTGGACAACTTCATACTCTCCTTCTGTGAGGAGACCGACAGCACGCTGTGGATCGGCACGGATGGCGCGGGGCTTCGGTCCTGGAACCGCAATAGGAACACCTACCGCAGCTTTGTACACGATAAGAACGACCGCAATTCCATCAGCAGCAATTTCATCACCAGCATAGTAAAAGAAGGGGAGGATGATGTATGGATATCGACCTGGTTTGGCGGCATCAACCGTTTCAACAGGAAGAGCGGCCTCTTCCGGCAATACTCCTGCATCAACCCGATCACCGGGTCGCCCAGTAAAAATGTATGGACGCTGCTGTACGATCACCGGAAAAGACTGTGGGCCGTGGCCGTGCGGAACGGCGGCCTGTTTTTGTACGACCGCCGCAAAGATACCTTCAACTGTGCCGACAGCAGCCTGACCGATCTGCAATGCCTGGCCGAAGACGCCGATGGAAACCTGTGGTGCGGTGATTATTCTTCGCTCATCAAACTCGATACCGTTACCCGGAAGCATACCTTCTACAACATCGGCTATCCCGTGAGGTGCATCTACCAGGACAAGCGAAAAAATCTCTGGGTGGGCACACAGGAAGGAGGCCTGCTGCTGTTCAACCGCACCAACGGCAGTTTTCAACGCATCACCACGGCCGATGGCCTGCCGCACAATACGATCCTGCGCATGCTGGAAGACCGGGAAGGAAACCTCTGGCTGAGCACCTACAACGGGCTGTCGAAGTTCGATCCGCAACGGAAAAGGTTCAGGAACTTTTTCCAGTCGGACGGGCTGCAAAGCAACCAGTTCAGCTTCAATGGCGCACTGGCGCTCGGCAGCGGCGAGTTTGTGTTTGGCGGCATCAAAGGGTTCAACATTTTTCATCCGGAGCAGATCGCCGGCAGGAAAGCGATCCCACGGCTTTTCCTGACAGGCATCAAAGTAAACAATTCACCGGTTGAAGAAGACCCCGGCTTCATCGAGGAAACCACCGCAGCCAGGGTCTCCAGGATCAGGATCCCCTACGATGCAGGCTCGGTGACCCTCGACTTTCTGGGGCTTGATTATTCGGAGGCGGCCGAGATCAGCTACGCATATTTTCTGGAAGGCTGGGACAAGGGCTGGAACTACGTGAACGATACACGTACCGCAAACTACTCGCGCCTCCGCGAAGGCAATTACCTGTTCAGGGTGAAAGCGAGCAATTCGAGCGGTACCTGGAGCCAGCAGGAAACGCTGCTGTATATCACCGTGCTGCCTCCCTGGTACCGGAGTTGGTGGGCCTATGGGCTGTACGCGCTGATGGGGGCCTGTGCCATCTACCTGTATACGCTGTACAAGAACCGGCAGGCCCGGTTGCAATACGAGATACAGCTGGCACACCTGGAAACGCAGCAGGTAAAGGAGCTGAACGAGAAAAAGATCGCCTTCTTCACCAACGTGTCGCATGAGTTCCGTACGCCGCTGTCGCTGATCATCAACCCGGTCAAGGACCTGCTCACCCGCTCCAGCCGCACGGAAGACACCGAACTGAAAGTCGTTTACCGGAATGCGCAGCGGCTGCTGCGGCTGGTAGACCAGCTGCTGCTCTTTAAAAAGGCAGATTCGGAAACCGACAAACCAAAGCTCGCAAAGCTTGATTATATCGGCCTGTGCCGGGATGTGTTTGCCTGCTTTACGGAACAGGCCCGTGCCAAAAAGATCCGCTACGAATTTCACTGCGGCCTGCAAAGGCTGATGATCAGCGCAGACCGGGAAAAACTGGAGATCGCGCTGTTCAACATCGTGTCCAATGCCTTTAAATACACGCCGGGGCAGGGAAGGATCCTCCTGTCGGTGGAGGAAGAGAACGGGAAGATAAGAACGACGGTCAGTGACACAGGCGAAGGCATCTCGCCAGAGGAAGGGGAGCGGCTGTACGACCGGTTCTACCAGGCCAAAGAAGATTCGGGCAAGGGAGGATTCGGCATCGGGCTTTACCTGGTAAGAAGTTTTATCAATGCGCACCACGGCGAAGTTTTTTACACAAGCGAAAAAGGGAAAGGCACTTCCTTCACTATCCTGCTGCCCGGCATCGAACACGATTCTTCAGAACCGGCTCCGGATGGGAACGCTGATCTCATAGAAACTTTGCCCGTGAAGGCAGACCAGGAAACGGGACTGCAGCGGAACGGGAAACATAACGAGCGGTTACAGGTAGACAAACCCGCGGCTCACCCTGCCGGATCGGCTCTTTTATCCGAATTACATGAAGCGGTGATGGAAGAGGAACCGTCTGACCACGACGGCGCGCTGGAGATCGCGTCGGACAAGCCAGCCCTGCTGGTCATCGACGACGACAGCGACATCAGGCATTACCTGGTGAGCATCTTCAGCAGCGAATACAAGGTGTACCAGGCAGACTGCGCCGAAGATGGCATACGGCTGGCCCACGAGCAGCTGCCCGACCTCATCATCAGCGATATCGTCATGAACGGCCTGAACGGCCTCGACCTCTGTAAAACCCTGAAGCTCGACCCTACGGTGAGCCACATACCCATCATCCTGCTCACCGGCACCTCCTCCGACGAGATGCAGGTACAGGGCATGGAAAGCGGGGCAGACGACTATATCAAAAAGCCGTTCGACAAGGGCATCCTGGTTGCGCGGGTGCATTCGCTGCTGAAAAGGCGCAGCATCCTGCAGCGCTACTTCTACAACGAGATCACGCTGGGAACCGGAAAATACAAAGTGTCGGCCGAATACCGGGAGTTTCTGCAGCAGTGTATCCGGATCATCGAGAGCCACCTGATGGACGAGAACTTTTCCGTAAAAACACTGATCTCCGAGATCGGCATGAGCCATACCTCGCTCTATAAAAAAGTAAAATCGGTATCGGGGCAGTCCATCAACAGCTTTATCCGGTTTATCCGCCTGCGCAAGGCGGCAGAAATATTCATCAGCACCGAGCACAACGTAAACGAGACCGCCAACATGGTCGGTTTCTACGACGTCAAGTATTTCAGGGCCCAGTTCTTCAAACTGTTCGGCCTCAACCCATCCGAATACATCAAGAAATACAGGAAGCCGTTCAGAAGCACGGGGCAGCCTTGAGGGAATCTGCTGCCTGGGTTGCCACAAGCTGCCTTCATTTCAGAGACGCGATGCATCGAGTCTCTACGGGTCTGTTGATCCTGCTCCATCCCAACGGGGTGGTAGAGCTTTGTTCTTGCTTAAACAAAATTCACCTTGTCACCAGCGGGGTGTTGGAACTTTCTTTCGTTACCTGGTCAAACTCCGGTATCCCATCCTGTTCTTTCCGGTAGCAGGCTATAATCTCCCAAAAAAGCCAAAATACCCCCCTTTTTCGGCTAATCCGTCACCCAGCATCGCCTTTTCTCCCCGCTACCTTTGGCGCTCCTTGCTCTGTCTATCCTCTTAAAAAACGATTGCGAATGAAAAAGAATTCTCCCCGCTTTTCTGTCTTATCCCATTTAAACAACCACTGCAAAATGAGAAGTCTACCTGATCGCGGGCTGCAAACGCCCCGCGGCAAAAGGTCCGTTGCCGGATCCCTGCCGCTGTTCCTCTTTGTTATATGTCTGCTTCTTTCCTGTTCGGTACTGGCCCAGCAACGGGTCACCGGCCGCGTAACCACCGGCGACAGCGCCCTGAGCGGCGTTTCCGTGGTCATCAAAAACACCAGCACCGGCACCACCACCGACGCTTCCGGTGCCTTCAGCATCAATGCCTCGCCCAATGCCACCCTGGTGTTCAGCTCCATCGGTTTTACCGACCAGGAAATAAAGGTGGGCAACCAGTCGGCCATCAACGTAAGCATGAGCAACAGCGTGAACCAGATCAACGATGTGGTGGTGGTTGGTTACGGCACGCAGAAAAAAGCCACCGTTACCGGTTCCATCTCCGTGGTGAAGGGCAGCGACCTGGTGAAGAGTCCGCAGCCCAACCTGTCGAATTCCCTGGCCGGCCGCGCGTCGGGCATCATCCTCAACAACCGGGCGGGTGAGCCGGGCTATGATGGCTCCAGCATCTACATCCGCGGACTGGCCACCACCGGCAGCAACGATGTGCTGATCGTGGTGGACGGCGTTCCGGGGCAGATCGGCGGGCTCGAGCGGCTGAACCCGAACGACATCGAAAGCATCTCGATCCTGAAAGACGCCTCCGCGGCCATCTACGGAAGCCGCGCGGCGAACGGGGTCATCCTCATTACCACCAAACGCGGACAGACCGGTAAACCCAGCATCTCGGCCAGCTTCAACCAGGGCTTTTCTTCGCCTACCCGGCTGCCGAAGATGGCGGATGCGGCCACCTATGCGCAGATCTCCAACGAGATCGCCTATTACAACAACAAGGCCGGCGGACTGAACCAGCAATACAGCGCGGCCGAGATACAGAAGTTCCGCGACGGCAGCGACCCGCTCAACTACCCCAATACCGACTGGGAAAAGGCCTCGCTGAAAAATACGGCCCTGCAGAACCAGGCCAATGTGTCTGTATCGGGCGGTTCGGAGAGCGTAAAATATTTTGTGTCGCTCGGCACCCTGTACCAGGACGGACTGTATAAGAACGGGGCAACCAAATACCACCAGTACAATTTCCGGTCGAACATAGACGCCAGCATCACCAAAGACCTGAAAGTAGGTTTGTACCTGTCGGGCCGCGAAGAAGACAGGCAGTACCCGACGTCGGCTGCAGGGGATATTTTCCGTTCCATTTACCGCGCTTATTCCACCATCCCCGCCTTTTATCCGAACGGGGTGCCCTCTGCTGGTATAGAAGGCTCGAACCCGGCGGTGATGAGCACTTCCAGCGGCGGCATCACTAAAAACCCGGTGCAGGTGTTCAACGGCATCCTGAAAGGTAGCTACAACATTCCTGCAGTGCAGGGCTTGTTCCTCGATGGTTTTGTGGCGATCGACCGGTCGTGGAATTTCAACAAGACCTTTGCGACGCCCTACCTGCTCTATTCCTACAACAAGAGCAACAATACGTACACCCCGAGAACCGTCGGCGGTTCCAACAACCTGGCCACCCTCACCGAATCGCAGAACAGCCAGGTGCAGGTGACCACCAATATCAAGCTGAACTACCAGCGTGGTTTCGGGCTGCACAATATCAGCGCGTTTGCGGGGTACGAGCAGAGCGAGATCAGGAGAGAGATCTTCGGCGCCTTCCGGCAGAATTTTCCGACAGCACAAACACCCGAGCTTACCCAGGGCGGCACCGCTGCCATTGATCAGACCAACTCGGGCAGCAGCTACCATTTTACCCGCCGCAGCATCATCGGCAAGGCCAGCTACAACTATTCCGAAAAATACCTAGCCGACCTGCAGATGCGCATCGACGGTTCTTCCACTTTCCCGGCCAACAACCAGTACGGATATTTTCCTTCGGTGTCTGCGGGCTGGAGGGTGTCGAAAGAATCTTTCTTTCATGTAAATGCCATCAACAACCTGAAGCTGCGGGCTTCCTATGGCCTGCTCGGGAACGACAACGTAGGCCTGTTCCAATACCTGAACAACTACTCGTTCAACAGCCAGCTGGTGCTGGGCGGCGCCATCGTACCGGGCATCGACCTTACGAAACTGGCCAACAGCCAGATCCACTGGGAAAGCGCCAAAAAGCTGGACATCGGTCTGGAAGCGACCGTGCTGAACCATTTCAACCTTGAGCTGATCTACTTCCAGCAGAAACGCTCCAACATCCTTGCGGTCAGGAATGCTTCCATCCCGTCGGTCTCCGGTATCGTAAATGCCTACGGCTCCGATCCGCTGGTGCCTTCCGAGAACATCGGAAAAGTAAACAGCAGCGGCGTGGAAGCTACGCTGGGATATACCAACAGGGCCGGCGATTTCACGTGGGGCGCATCCGGAAACTTTACGTTCGCCAAAAACAAGGTGGTCTTTATCGACGAAGCATCCGGCATACTGTCGTACCAGAGCCAGACCGGTCATCCGCTGAACACCTCCCTGCTGTACAACACCACCGGCATCTTCCGCACCGCGGCAGACATCGCAAAATATCCCCACCTCAGCGTGGCGCAGCCCGGCGACCTGATCTACGAAGATTACAACAAAGACGGCAAGATCACGGCCGACGACCAGGTGCGTTCCAAGTACGGCAACATCCCGCAGATCACCTACGGACTGGTGCTGAATGCAGCCTACAGGAACCGGATCGACCTGGCAATGGTGTTTGCCGGACAGGCACAGGTAAGCCAGTATGTGCTGATGGAAAGCGGTACGGTCGGTAATTTCTACAGCAGCTGGGCCGACAACCGCTGGAGCCCCTCCAACCCGAACGGAACCTATCCGCGTGTGGATACCCGGAGCTCCGCTTCGGTGAACGGCGGGCAGTACAACAACACCTTCTGGCTCAACGACGCTTCTTTTCTGCGCATGAAGAACATCGAGCTGGGCTATAGCGTGCATACGCTGTTTCCGCGGCTGAACCTGCAGAACGCCCGCATCTATGTGAATGCGTATAACCTGTTCACCATTACCAAAGTAAAAGACTACGATCCGGAAGGCAGCAGCGGCAGCGGCCAGTTCTATCCGCAGCAACGCATTATCAACGTAGGCGCCACCATTCGCTTCTAAAAAATACTAAGATGAAACCAGCTCGTACCATATTTTTCGGGGCTTTTGCAGCTGTATTGCTGCTGGCTTCCTGCAAAAAAGATTTTCTGACCGTATCACCCACCGACCGTGTGTCTGAAACGGCGCTGACCAACGATTCGTCCCTGTTCGAAGATTTTGTGGTGGCCCGTTATATCGGCGCCAAGCTGCAGGACAAGGAGGGAGACGGAACCAACCCCGGCTTCGGGCGTGGCTTCGAATACGCCATGTGGAGCTCGCTGACCGATGAATCGATCTACAACAACGACGATGCCACCTGGCTGATCCAGCAGGGGCTGCTGGCGCCGGAGAACCTCGGCAACGCCGGCGTGCTCTGGGGCAGAAGCTACCGCAGCATCCGCGAGTGTAACCTGGCACTCGGCAACCTGCCCAATGTAACCATGAGCGCTGCGCACAGATCCATGCTCAGGGCAGAGCTGCGCTTTATCCGCGCCTTCCGCTACCAGGACCTGATCCGCAACTACGGCGGCGTGGTGCTGATGGGCGACAAGGTCTACAACCTGAGCGACAACCTCCAGGATCCGGCGCTGTTCACGCGCAGCTCCATCAAGGAATCCATGACCTATGCGCTGACGGAGCTTGATTCAGCCGCCGCGGGGCTGCCGCTGAACAACAGCGACACCTGGAAAACCGGCCGGGCCACCAAAGGAGCGGCGCTCGCCCTGAAATCGCGGCTGGCGCTGTATGCAGCCAGTCCGCTCTACAACGCAGGCACCTGGGCCGATGCGGTGACTGCCGCGCAGGCGGTCATTGCACTGAACAAATACAGCCTGTACCAGGGCGGGTACGGCAACCTGTTCCTCGATGCCAACAACACCGAGACCATCTTTGCCCGTTACTATACCAAGAACGCCAACCATACGCACCTCGAGATCGCCAACGGACCGAACAGTTATGGCGGCTGGGGTGGCAACCTGCCGCTGCAGAACCTGGTGGATGATTACGAGATGAACAACGGCAAGGTGATCACCGATGCTTCATCCGGCTTCAACCCCGGCCGGCCGTATGAGAACCGCGACAAGCGCTTCTACGCCACCATCCTGTACAACGGCGCGCCGTACAGGGGCGACACCGTGCAGACCTATACGCCGGGCGGCAAAGACAGCAAGGACGGTCCCGACAACTGGAACACTTCCAAAACGGGGTATTACCTGAAGAAATTCATGAACGATGCGTACCCGCTGCAGAACCCCTGGGGCAATGCAGGTTTTCAGCCCTGGTATTATTTCCGCTATGCCGAGATCCTGCTGAACTTCGCGGAAGCGGCCAACGAGGCAGTGGGGCCGGATGTAACGCCTTCCGGTGCCGGCATGTCGGCCCGTGCCGCCGTGAACCTGGTGCGCAGCAGAACGGGTGTGGACATGCCCGCCCTGGCGGCTGGCCTGTCGCAGGAAGCTTTCCGCGCCGCCGTTCGCTACGAGAGAAGGGTGGAGCTGGCTTTTGAGGAGCACCGCTTCTACGACGTACGGAGATGGAAGATCGCCGATGTTACGGAGAACAAACCCGCCGCCGGCATCGCCATCACCAAAAGCGGCAGTACTTTCGTGTATACGCCCAAGGTGGCGCTCGACGGCCGCAAGTTCCTCACACAGGATTACTGGCTGCCGGTTCCCCGCGCGGAGATACAGGCATCGGGTAACAAGATCACACAGAACCCGGGGTACTGACCTGCGGGTTGTGGCGTGCCACGGTTTGGAACCACAAGCGTGCGAAACCTTTCTCTTGTCAATCCTGCCAGGCGCAGGCACGCGGTGGCATTTACAGCCACTTGCTGCGCCTGCGCGGGAATCTAAGCGGAGAGGAGCAAACCTTGAAGAATGGGAGAGTTCATCTAAGGCTTACAGCTACCCATCAGGTGTTCCGCCGGAACACAGAACCAGGTGGCTTTCATACTTTTTAGTCAATCTCCTGAATCTGTAATTAATGTTTGCCTGGCGGCTCTGTTGCCCGGGATACCCCTGATTCCGGAGAGGCGAGGCATCGCGTGTATACGAACAGTGCGATTATCTGACAAAAACATCATTCTCTAAATTTCACTACATGACTTCGACAAAGCGAATCCTCCCTGTGCTGTTGCTGGTACTCTTTCAACTTGCCGTACATGCCCAGCCGCAACTGTTCACTACCGGCTGGCAGTTTCACCGGGGCGACCTGGCGAACGGCGAAAAGGCAGCCGCGGATACTGCCGGCTGGCGGGCGGTTCAGCTGCCGCACGACTGGAGCATCGAAGGGCCGTTCAGTGAAGAATGGGCCAGCGCCACCGGTTTTTTGCCGGGCGGCATCGGCTGGTATAAAAAGACATTCACCGCACCGGCTGCCTGGCAGTCGAAAAGGGTTGCTGTTTATTTCGATGGCGTATACAAGAACAGCACCGTATGGCTGAACGGTCACCTGCTGGGCAACCGTCCCAACGGCTTTATAGCTTTCCAGTATGATCTTTCAAAATACCTGCAGTATGGCGCACAGAACACGCTGGTGGTAAAAGTGGACCACAGCGAGTTTGCCGATTCGCGCTGGTACACCGGTTCGGGCATCTACCGGAACGTGTACCTGCTGGTGAAAGAGCCGGTGCACATCCCCACCTGGGGCGTGCAGTTCACTGCATCCTCCGTTGAAGAAAAACGGGCGGTGGCACAAACAAGGGTTGCGGTCCTGAATACCGGTAATGGACAAACGCAGGTGACCGTACAGGCCGAGCTGAAAGATGATAAAGGTAAAGTGGTTGCGCGGGCAAGCCAGCCCGTTAACCTGAAAGCGGCTGACAGTGCAACGGCGGTGCTGCCATTCACGGTCACCGGTCCACGCCGCTGGTCGGTCGATGATCCGGCCCTGTATACGTTGAATATCACCCTGCTCAACAACGGTAAAGTGGTTGATTCATATACCGAGAAAACCGGACTGAGAAAGATCCGGTTTGACGCAGATAAAGGCTTCTTTTTGAATGGCCGGAGCCTGAAGCTGAAAGGCGTGTGCATCCACGACGATGCCGGCGCTTTGGGTGTGGCGGTGCCGGAAGCGGTATGGCGCAAAAGGCTGCAGACGCTGAAAGAGGGCGGCGCCAACTCGCTGCGCATGAGCCACAATCCGCATGCAGACTACATGTACCGGCTTTGCGACGAACTGGGACTGCTGGTGATCGACGAAGCGTTCGACGAATGGGAGACAGGCAAAAACAAATGGATCAAGGGCTGGAACGTAGGCACGCCGGGGAAAGACGGCTATCATTCTTATTTTACGCAATGGGCAGACATCGATGTACGCGACATGATCCTGCGCAATTACAATCACCCCAGCATCATCGCCTGGAGCATCGGCAACGAGATCGATTATCCCAACGATCCGTATTCCGATGCGGTGCTGAACACCGGTAACAATCCGCAGATCTACGGCAAGGGCTTTCTGCCCGACCATCCCCCGGCCAGCCGGTTGGGAGAGCTGTCGAAGCAACTGGCACAAACGGTGAAGCGGTACGATACAACGCGGCCGGTTACCGCCGCGCTCGCCGGCGTGGTGATGTCGAACACGACGTCTTACCCCGACAACCTCGACTGGGTGGGCTACAACTACCAGGAATACAGGTATGCCGATGACCACGCAAAGTATCCTGCCCGCGTGATCTACGGCAGCGAGAACGGCATGCAGCTGAAAGCCTGGGATGCGGTAGACTCGAACAGCTATATCTCCTCGCAGTACCTGTGGACCGGCATCGACTACCTCGGGGAAGCCGGCCGCTGGCCACAGCGCAGCAACGGCGCGGGCTTACTCGACCTGGCAGGTGCTCCGAAAACCGAGTTCTATTTCCGGCAAAGCCTGTGGAGCGACAAGCCGATGATCTATATAGGCGCCACTGCCATCCCCAAGGAAACAGACAACGGCATCTGGAGCCACAAACGCGCCGACCCCAGCTGGAACTGGAAAACCGGCGACAAGCTGCGCATCAACTGTTTCACCAACTGTACCGAAGCGGAGCTCTTCCTGAACGGCGCTTCGCTGGGCAAAAAGAAAAAAGCCGATTTCCCGGGCCGCATCATCTACTGGGATGTGGACTATACAGCCGGCGAACTGAAGGCGACCGGATATAACAACAACCGGCAGGCGGCCACCTGCCGGATCAAAACTGCCGGCGATCCTGATGCGCTGAAAGCGGTCGTGGAAAAAGATGTTGCAGGGAAAACCGGGCTCGTGCATGTAGTGATCTCGGTTGTAGACAAAGCCGGTAACCCTGTGAATGCGGCGGAGAACGAAGTAACGGTTGCAGTAACCGGCCCGGCCCGGCTGCTGGGGCTCGAAAGCGGAAGCACTTCCAGCCATGAAGATTACAAGGCAAACAAACGAAAAGCGCTGCACGGGAAGCTGCTGGCGTACATCATGGCGGATCAGGACCCTGCGAAGGTTTCTGTTGACATCAGTTCACCCGGTTTGCAGAAAGTACGACTACAGTTGAAATAGCAGGAAAATAGTGGAAGATATCTGATCGCGGTCTTCTTTTTCAAAAAGGAGCGGTACTTTTGTCTTTCATACCCTGTCTAATCGAACCTTATGCCGATACGTGCCTACTTCGCTTTCCTGCCGTTGATCACGGCTTTTTTCTTTATTGCTTCCTGCAGGAAAGATTCCGGTGAGCGAACGCCCCTCATTGCCATCACGCCAGCTTCACTGAACATTCCCAGGAACCTGGCACAGGGATACCGGTTGTCTGTGCAGGCCGATAATGTGGCGCTGCAGGCAACGGATATTACCTGGACTTCCGAAAACCCGCAGGTGGCCACCGTAACGGGCCAGGGTGCTGTGTTCGGCATCTGGGGCGGGGAAACCAACATCGTTGCCACGCTTAGCAATGGGAAAGGGGTGGCAAAATGCAAAGTTACAGTCTACGACAGCGGCACCTATAAGTTCAGGCTGGTACTGACGGACAAAGGCAGCTCCGGTTTTACGGTCGGCGAACCTGAAAAATTCCTTTCTGCCCGCGCCATCGCCCGGCGAAAGAAGATGAACATAGCCGTCAATGAAAGCGACCTGCCTATCTCGGCCGATTATCTCAGCCAGATCCGGAAAACAGGCGGCGTTGTGGTAGCGCAAAGCAGGTGGCTGAACACGGTCAGCGTTTTCTGTACCAGCGGTTCCCTGGAGGATGAATACAAAAAACTCCCTTTTGTAAAAGAGGTCGTGCGGGTATGGGAAGGAAAGAATGGAGCCACCGGTGCACAACCCTATTCCGGCAACTCCACCCAGACGGGAGGGGCCGGTCCGGTGACCACCGCAAAGGATTCTGCCTACTACGGATCGGCCTGGCTGAACATCCACATGAACGGCGGAGAAGCGCTGCATCAGAAAGGATGGGATGGCAGCGGGATCGACATTGCCGTGATCGATGCCGGGTTTAAAGACCTGAAACTGAATGGCGCTTTCGACAATGTCCGCATCAAAGGGGCGCGGTCATTTATTTTTGAAGACGCCAACCCGTACAATACCGATAACCATGGCGTATGGGTCACTTCCTGCATGGCTGTGAACAAGCCCGGCAGTTACGTAGGAACGGCCCCCGGTGCAAGCTACTGGCTGCTGCGCACGGAAGACGAGTCTTCGGAATACGCCATCGAAGAAGACTACTGGGTGGCGGCTGCCGAATGGGCAGACAGCGCCGGTGCGGATATCATCAATACCTCTCTCTACTACACTTCGCACGACGGTGTGGGAAATTACAAATTTGAAGACATGAACGGAAAGACCGTTTTTGCCACTCGGGGCGCCAATGCAGCGGTAAGCAAAGGCATGTTCGTGGTCTGCTGCGCCGGCAACGACCAGACCTGGATCGGCACTCCCGGCGAAGCGCCCGACGTGCTCACCGTGGGCTCGGTGAACCGCACCGGAAGCATCGATAATTTCACGTCGTTCGGTATCACGGTCGACGGCCGCATGAAGCCCGATGTGGTGGCACTGGGCGGGTCGGCCACCGTGATCGATGTTACCGCAAAACCTTCTATCCGCAGCGGTACCTCGTATGCCACTCCCATCACCTGCGGCCTGGCTGCCTGTCTGTGGCAGGCCTATCCGAAACTGACCAATAAAGACCTGCTCGATATCTTCCGGAAAGCTTCGAACCGCGCGGGCAGTCCGGTGGTGCCGTATGGCTATGGCCTGCCTGATATGAACAAAGCCATGGAACTGGCACAGGCGGTGTCGGCCTCCAAGTGACAGCTTTATCATGTACATGCAACTGACAGCACCAGTTCCCGGCTTCTCTAATTACAGGCTCCGCCTGAAGGTCATCGTTACCATTGTACTATCGCTGACCTGTTTGATCAGCTCCTCGCAGGTGCTGCGCAAAAGAACGGTGAGGCTGATGGGCAGCCGCTTCGACATCAGCATCGTTGGAGGGGATACCGCTTCGGCGGAAAGAGCGATCGACACGGTGATCGCAGAAGTAAGCCGCATAGAAGACCTGATCTCCGACTGGAAGCCTTCTTCCCAGGTATCGGAGGTGAACAGGCAGGCGGGCGTGCATCCGGTAAAGGTAGATCCGGAAGTATTTGAGCTTACAAAAAGGGCGCTCCGCTTTTCCGCGATCACGAATGGCGCGTTCGACATCAGCTTCGCCGCCATGGACCGCATCTGGAAGTTCGACGGGTCGATGACGGAGATGCCCACAGCAGATGTTATAAAAAAATCAGTTGAAAAAGTAGGATATAAGAACATCGTGCTCGACAGTGCCAACTCGACGATCTTTCTGAAACTGCCCGGCATGAAGATCGGGTTTGGTGCGCTGGGGGAAGGCTATGCGGCCGACCGGTGCCGCGCCATGATGCTGGTCCGCGGCGTGCCCGCCGGCATCGTGAACGGCTCCGGCGACATGAGCACCTGGGGCCAGCAGCCCGACGGCAGCGACTGGAAGATCGGCATCACCAACCCGCGGCACAAAGACAAACTGTTCGCCGTGATACCGTTACGCCAGGGATCGGTGACCACCTCCGGCAGCTACGAAAAGTACGTGAGGCTCAACGGCAAACGCTATTCCCATATCATCAACCCCGCCACCGGCTACCCCGTCACCGGCCTCACCAGTGTAACGGTGTTCGGTCCCTCCACAGAAACGGCCAACGGCTTCAGCACGTCCCTCATGGTGCTCGGCCAGGTGGCCGGCCTCCGCCTCCTCCGGCAGTACCCGGAATATAGTTGCATCTTGGTGACCGATGAGGGCAAAGTGATCACATCGGGAAACGTGCCGGGGAAGAAGTTGAAGGAGCGGTTGTAACGGGGATGCTTATCCGCTGAAAAAATTCATTCAGGCGTGTGGCATAAAATACTTTTGTCATTCCAGCGCAGGCGCAGTTGCATGATCGTATCATCTGGCAGCAGCGCGCCTGTTTGCGCTGTAATCACTTCGGAGCAGGGTAACTGCTATTGTTCAGGGATGTAGATGTTTCTTTCTGTGGTATGCATTCTGCTGCACTGCAGGGATTTTACCGAAGCGCGCGCTGGTTTGCTCATTATGCAGCTTGCGTTGCGCGCTTCGCTGAAAAGACAAAAAGAGCGGAGCCTTTCAATGTCATTTCAGGTAAAAGCCATCAATAACAATCCATCAGCAACTGCCCGTGCGACTGGTAATAGCTGATCGCCCTGCCGGTTCTTTCCCGGCAGATCAGATCCAGCAATCCGATCACCTGGTTCTGCATGGCGAGCGAGCCGCAGAGCATGAGTACGCCTTTGCGGGTGAGGGTAGCTGCGATCAGGGCGGCATCCTGCAGCAGCAGGTCTTTTACGTATTGCTTCCCGCCTTCGCGGGAGTAGGCCAGGTGCAGGCTGTGCAGCTTCTGCTGTTGCAGGTTGCCTTCGATCGCTTCCCGGTACAGCGCAAATGAAGATGCACCGCGGAAGCCGCAGTAGAGATGACATTCGGTCTTCTGGCTGTTCTGGTCTATCATGCCCAGGAACGGCGCGATGCCCGTGCCGTTGGAGATCATGATCACGGCAGGCGCTTTGGAGGGAAACTGAAAATGGGCGTTGGAAATGATCCGGCTCCGGATGGTATCGCCGGGCGCCAGTTCATACAGGAAGCCGGAGCCCAGACCGGAGGGATGCAGCTTCACGCTCAGCTGGATGCTCTTGCCGATCCTGCCGATCGAATAGAGCCGCTCGCGGTGGTCACCGGCCGGATACACGGCCAGCAGGTCGCCGGAGTTGAAGCGGGTGCGCCAGGATGGTTTCAGGCGGATGATAAAGGGGCCGTCTTCATGTGCGACGGGTGTTCTTTCAATCACCGGCAACGCCACCAGACCGGGTGGCCGCTGGCTCAGGCTTGCCGGCAGGGCAAGATCAGGCAGATCCGCTTTCTGCGCCCAGGTCTCGAACCAGAGTTTGAACTGACCGGCAGACTTATCGTTCACCGTATGGATCTCTGTCAGCGGCTGTGCCCAGGGTTGTGCCGACAGCAGGTTGTTGACCTCAAAGGCGAACCGGCAAAAATCGGGATAGGCATGCGACCCGAAACCCACCACCGAAAACCGTACAGGATGCGTCTGCGGAAATTTCTCCAGCAGCGCTTTGAAACGGGTGGCATTGGTGGGCGCATCGCCCTGTCCGTACGTGGCAGTCAGCACCAGCAGATGCTCCGCCTTTCCAAATATTTTATACTGGTCTAGTTCGGTGACGTACGCCATTTGTCCTGCGCCGGTCAATTGCTGATGTACAGCCTTTGCAAAGCGCATGGTGGCGCCGTTCTCGGAGCCCACGAGGAGGATGAACCGGCTTTCGTCCGCCTTGAATTTGTTGGCGGTGCGGCCCGACAGCCGCTTCAGGGTGATCGCAAAACCCGAATAGATAAAGAAGAGGATGTTCAGCGACGCCACCGCCAGCACGATGGCCCAAATGATATTCGTGCGGCCGGTATGCAGGTCGAGGCTCCATTCTGAAAGCAGGGTTGTGAGCGGATAGGGCGCCTCGCTCAGCTTTTCGCCGGTGAACTGGTTCACGACCAGCTCGCGGTCTTTCAGCTTTACGGTATAGGTATCTTCGGGGTCATCGGAGAACGGGTATTCGATGCTTTGCACCTCGCTCAACCGGATGTCGCTGAATGCCGGGAAAGCGGCGGGCTTCTTTACCGGCGTCGATCTGATCGCGTCGAAATCGATCTTGTGTTTGATCCCTTTTTCTGGGAACACGCCAAACCGGGCGAGCGACAGGTAGGTGCCGCTCAGGGCAATGAGGATGATGGGGATGAGCGACAGGCGGCCCAGCACCACATGGTAATACTGCGCGAAGTTCTCTTTGGCGATGCGGCCGAAAAAGCGCTTCAGGCTGCGCTGGCGCTGCAGCACCAGGATGGTTCCCGATCCCGCGATCAGCAGCAGCAGGAATGCCGTAAGCCCCACAAAGAACCGGCCCGTCTCATGCAAAAAAAGCGACCGGTGCAACGCCGTCACCCACTGGAAGAACCTGTTATCCCTGCCGGGGGTTCCCAGGATCTTTCCGGTGCGTGGATCCACAAAAGCCGATCTTTCCTTGTTGCTGGTATCGGTGCCTTTCACCGTCACGAACTGGTTGGCGTCGATGCTCACGTCCGTGATCTCCAGAAACGATTTGCCCAGCGCGGGCATAGCTTCGGAGAGCAGGATCCGGTTGAAGCTGTCTGCACGGTAGGGCGCAGTCTTTTCAGTCACCGGCTTGACTGCGAGAATGATACCGGTTACAGAAGCGAGGGCAACAAAAAGGAAGGAAGATACAGCGAGCGCAAGATGGCTCCCTCTCCACACAGAGATCGTCATTTCGGGGAGGGATTAGTTTGCGCTGAGCCGCACGTAACGGATATAGCCGGTGCCTTCGGTCTTGCCCGACATATTCTCGGTGGTCAGCGGGATCTCCAGGTCTTTCTCGTAGTATTTGTTGTCTTCCACGGCCGATTCGAAGCGGAGCTTGTAGCCTTTGTTGATCTTGGCATCGTCGATGTCGAGCACCACCACGGAGCGGTCGCCCTCGGTAACGGAGGCCCCGGTCACCGCACTCACGGCGGCGGGCTGCTTCAGGTAGAGACTGTTATGCCAGGCCTTCAGGTTCTTGTACCATTTCTTGTCGGAGCCCATCACATAAAGCGTTTTCTCGTAGGCGCCTTTGCTGTCTATCAGCGACACTACAATGTAGGCGCCTTCGCCCACGTAGTTGGTCATCTGCACCATACACTTGTATTTGGTGCTGGGTGCTTTCGGAACTGATCCTGCCACGGGCTGAAAAATGGTTACAGCCACTATCATGCACAATTGGTATATGCTTTTCATAAGTTATTTTAGAAAATCGACGGATACGTTTTTACGGGAGAAAGATTCGTTTTCTTTGGCAAGATCAAACGCAGTTTCCTTGAATCCGGTCGTGGCATCTTTTTTAGCGCCGATCGACAAAAGGTATTTGAGAACGGAATCGTCTTTGGCCACCATGGCAGCTTTGTGCAGGGGCGTGAGGCCTTCTTTATTCTTGGCGTTCACGTCCAGGTCCAGGTCCTGAAGGCGCTTCAGCAGGGCAATGTCATTTTTGGCGATGGCGAGGTGATAGAGCGTGTTGCCGTCTTTCTGCGGCGTGGCGAGGTTGAAGCCGCTTTCCTGCAGCACTTTCATTTTCACGCCGAAGTCGTCTCCTGTTGCCATGCCGCCTCGCTGGCCGCCACCGCCCTGGCCTTCGCCTCTCGGTGCGCCACCGCCTTGCCCTTCACCCCGCTGGCCGCCTTGCGGGCTGTACGACTGGATCAGGTAATAAGCCACGTTGTTGCCATCCGCATCCTGCCCATTCAGGTCGGCGCCTTTCTGAATCAAAAACCTGACTGCATCCGCCGAGTTGCCGCGAACGGCCATCTGGAGCGCCGATACCCCTTTTTTATTGACTGTGTTGATGGTTTTGACTTTGGAAGCCAGCAGGGCAAGGGTGGCGGTATCCCTGTTGGAAGCCGCGGCATTCATGAACGGCGTGTTACCCAGCTGGTCGGGCAGGTTTACATCCACTCCTTTCGACAGGAAATAGTTGATGCTGGCGGTCTGGCCGGGCCTGCGCACGATGTTGTGCAGCACATTCTCCCCGTTTGCATTCACCGCGGTAGGCTTCAGGTTCAGGCTTTCGAGGTATTGAAACACTTCCATTGCGTTGGCGTTGCCGCCCCCCCTTCCTGCCTGGGTGGCCATCAGGAAAGCTTTGTCGTTGTATTTCACACCTTTCTGCACCAGCGTTTTCATCAGCTCGATATTGCCTGATCTTGCGGCATAGTTGAAGGCCGTGTTACCTGCTGCATCCGTAGCCTCCAGGGAAAGCCCCTTTGAAATAAAGTAGTTTGTGAGCAAAAGGTCCTTGTCGTTTGCGATCCCCAGCAGGAGAAGGCTGGCGCCGTCCCCATTCTTCTGTTTTACATCGGCGCCGGCTTTGATCAGCACATCGTACACTTTGGTGTTTGCCTGGCCCGCAGCGGCTGCAAAGCTGAGCGGGGTAGCGCCATGAGAATCTTCCCCATTCACCTTTGCGCCCTTGCTTACCAGGTATTCCATCACGTTCACATTGCCCCTGCTGGCGGCCCAGTAAATATAGGTGCGGCCGTCGTGGGTGATCTTGTTCGCGTCGTTGCCTTTCTGGTCGATCATGAATCTGATGGATTCGGCAGGCGCACCGGCATTGATCGCCATCACTACGCCATCGAAGGCGTTGGCATTGGCTTCGGACGGACTGCTGCCTTTGGCGATCTCTGCCTGTACGGCAGCCACGTCGGGATTTCCTTTCCAGAAGGCCTGGTCGAGAAAAGGATTTCGCTGCGCCTGAACAGCGAATGAAAGGGACGCGAGCATGAACAGGAAGATATATTTCATCGTGCTTTGATTTGACTGCATATGATCCGGGAATTACTGACACGGCCGGAATACCCTGCAAAAGAGTGCCTGCACCGGTTTTTTGCCGGGCAAAAGTACGGCAGCCCCGATGTTTCCCCTTTCCGGATCGGGAAAACCATTTGCGAATTGAGGAAAGAATGAGGTTATTCTATATGGGTCTTCAGCACTCAGTCATCAGCATATTTATTCGGGTGATTGCTGGTGTTGTCCTTGTAATTGGGGCCTTTCGGGAATACCTGGTGGGTGTCGGCCCAGTGCTGCCATTGCTGGTTCATTTCCCTCACGATTTCGGGATGCGCCGCCGCCATGTTGTGTCGTTCGCTCCGGTCGTGCTCCAGGTCGTACAGTTCCCAGGCGCCGCCGATGGAGGGCTTTACGATCTTCCAGTTGTTGTGCAGCATGGCGCAATGGCCCTCGTGCTCCCAGTAAATGGATTCATGTTGCTTGCCCTTGCCCTGCTGCAGCGCGGGCAGCATGCTCAGGCCTTCGGTCGGGATGATCTTGTTGCCTTGAAAGTTGGCCGGGTAGCGGGCGCCGGCAGCATCGAGCGCGGTGGCCATAAAGTCGATCACATGGTAAGGCGTGCTGTTCCAGGTGTCGGGTTTGATCTTGCCTGGCCAGTACGCGATCAGCGGCGCCGAGATGCCGCCTTCATAGGTTTGTGTTTTGTACTTGCGGAACGGGGTGTTCGAAGTATTGGCCCAGCCCATGCCGTACGAGATGGCGCCGTATTTCAGCGGGTCGTTGATCTCCGCCATCGGCCGCCCTCCGAACTCCTGGTAAGGCTCCGCGCAGGCGCCGTTGTCAGACAGGAAAAAGATCAGCGTATTGCCGAGTTGGCCTTTCTGCTTCAGGCAACTGACCAGTTTGCCCACGTTCACGTCCATCCGGTACACCATGGCGGCGTACACGCTCATACGGTAGGCCACGTTCTTTTTGTCTTCGGCGCTCACCTCGTTCCAGGGCCGCATCTCCCGCTCCGTCAGTCCCCATTCCGCTTTTGCCAGTCCCATCGAGATCTGCCTCCGCAGCCGCTCGTGCTTGATAGAGTCCCAGCCAACTGCGTAGGCCGCCTGCACCTTTCTGATGTCTTCTTCCTTAGCCTGCAGCGGCCAGTGCGGCGCGTTGAAAGCAAGGTACAGGAAGAACGGGTTTTGATCTTTTTGCTCGCTGATGTATTTCACGGCGTTGTCGCCGAAGGCATCCGTGGTATAGTAATCTGCGGGAAAATCGAACTGCATGTCGCTGTTGTCGGTGGTGATGCCGCGCGGGAAGAAGGGATGCATGTAACTGGAGGCGCCGCACAGGATGCCGTAGTACCGCTCGAAGCCGCGCTGCAGCGGCCACTTTTCTTTGCCGTGCATGCCCACATGCCATTTGCCGGTCATGTAGGTATGATAGCCCGCGCCTTTCAGCACTTCCGCGATGGTCACCGATCTTTTGGTGAGGTAGCCGCGGTAGCCATCTACCCCTTCATCGTTGATGGTGGGGTTCTCCGGGTCTTCGGCCATGCCGCCGATGCCGGCCTGGTGCGGGTATAGCCCGGTGAGCAGACTGGCCCGGGTAGGACAGCAGCGGGCGTTATTGTAGAATTGGGTCATCCGCACGCCGCCTTTTGCCAGTGCATCGATGTTGGGGGTGGGGATCTCGCTGCCGTAACAGCCGATATCAGAAAAGCCCATGTCGTCGGCCATGATGATCACGATGTTTGGCCTGGCGGCGGGTGTTTGTCTGGAAGGCAGCACAGTGGTCCGCTGTTTCAGGGCGCACACAGTGATCAGAACGGCAGCAGTGGATACAAGAAGGCGGAAGTGGTTCATAATACTTGATGATTAGAGCCCGGCGCATGAGCCCGGCCGTTACAGATCAATACCCGGTGTTCTGCACCAGGCTTTTGTTGGCATCGATCTCTGATTGCGGGAATGGAAAACGGGTCTGGTAGTCTTTGGCCGGCAATCCCCGGCTGACCGCATTCTGTACAAACAGGCCATTTCGCAGCAGGTCTTCCCGCCGCTTCCTCTTCCTTGATGGATCGGATACGCCGGATAAAATATTTGCGGGTATACAAGGCTGAGCGTCCGGAGTGACTTTGATTCAGCGAAGATGACTGGTCAGGGTATAAATCCTCTTTTGTACTGATAGCTGGTGAACTGCTGCAGCCGGGATTGGTATACGACAAGCTCGAGCCGGGAAAATCCGTTTTTGCCGATCATGGCATCAATGCCTTTTTGCTGTGCGTCGATGGCTTTTTCTTTTTCGTTGGCGCGCCAGTATAGCTCTGCCATGTTACTGTACAGCCTGGGCCTGTTGTCTATTTCGGGATAAGGGAACCGGTCAATGCG
The DNA here is from genome assembly GCA_965200945.1 of Chitinophagaceae bacterium. Lineage (GTDB taxonomy): Bacteria > Bacteroidota > Bacteroidia > Chitinophagales > Chitinophagaceae > JADCRZ01. The sequence goes on along the minus strand of OZ241749.1, from coordinate 3,422,697 downwards.
CATCTGGCACGCTTCAGCGCCCAAACGGTAAATTTCCGGAGGAAGGCTGAGTGTGTCGGGGAGGGATTTTATACATTTATAAACTCCATCATAAAGCGGTTCCTGTCCGTATGCAGAAGGTTTTATCATCATCCTGCCAAACTCATAAGCTTTCCGGGGATCCGTTTCAAGCAGTAAAAAGAATGTATTGCTGCTCAGAGCAGGAGCATATTTCAATTGGGGATATTTGCTGACGAGTCCCTGTATTACAAACAAGGCTGAGTCGCGGCGTTTTACAGGATCGTGCATATAAGGAAACAAAGTTGACATGGCTGACTCATCCAGCGCCCGTAACAACCTGCCGGCTTTTCGGTTGGCCATTTCGGATTTTACGTCCCAGGTCTTATTCAGGATTTTGGGCAACACTTCAACGAGTTCAGTCGGGTAGCCGATCCACGCCAGCTTTCCTTTTGCATCTACAACGAAGGTTTTCGGGATGCCTTGCTCATCAGCGGCTTTCAGCCAGTTGTTCACCATAAAATCCCTGTCGTCTGCTGCCACAAAATAATCCAGGCGTTCACCCATGCTGTCGACAAAAGTTTTTATTTTCCGGATAGAAGTGTTTTTTCTCTCCTTGATATCGATCCCTATCATGGTCACTTTATTCCTGTACTGACGGGCCAGTTCAGAGAGGTGGGGCATCGCAGCCTTGCAGGGCGCACACCAGGTTGCCCAGAACTCCAGCACATACACTTTTTCTTTTTTAAATGGCCCGACAGGCGCGCCTTTCAGCCATGCTTTCACGCGCATCTCCGGCGCCGGGTCGCCCACATCCAGGTCAGGTTGCCTTACTTTCTGCGCATAAGAATGAAGGGTTATGATAGCAGACAGAAGCAACAGGGGAAGATGGGGGCGCATAACTATAGAGTTTGATGTTTATTTCCCCAGTGCCTTTCTCACTGCGGGGGCGATCTTTGTTCCGAATATTTCGATGGATTTCATCATGGCTGCGTGTGACGGGCCGCCTACGTCCATGTGGGCGGAGAAGCGGGTAAGGCCGAACAGATCCTGGATGTGGAGGATCTTGTCGATGGCTTCCTGCGCATCGCCGATCACCAGATGCCCACCCGGTCCGCGGCCCTGCGCAAACTGCTGCGGCTGATAGGCGGGCCAGCCGCGCTGCGCGCCCACGCGGTTCATCTGCGCAGCGTAAAGTGGATAATATTCTTCTGCAGTTTGCCGGCTGTTCTCGCCAAAGAAAGCATGCATATGCACGCCGGCCTGCAGTTTGGCGGGATCGTGCTTGAAATGCGCATATACGTTGCGGTAATAATCGATCAGGGGTTTGAAATGAGCTGGGTTTCCACCGATGATGGCGAAGATGGCCGGTAAACCCAGCCGGCCGGCCCGCAGCACCGACGACTGTGTGCCGCCCAGCGCCACCCATATATCGAGGTGGTTGTTCGTTGCCCTTGGCAGCACTTGCTGGTTCGCGAGCGCCGGCCTGAACTTGCCTTTCCAGGTGACCTTTTCTTCCGAATTGATCTTCAGCAGCAGGTCAAGCTTTTCTTCGAACAGGGCATCATAATCACGCAGGTCGAACCCGAACAGCGGGAACGATTCGGTGAAGCTTCCCCGGCCCACCATGATCTCGGCACGGCCGTTGGAGAGGGCGTCTACCGTAGCAAAGCTCTGGTACAGCCGTACCGGGTCGGATGAGCTCAGTACGGACACGGCGCTTCCGAGCCGTATCTTTTTTGTAACGGTGGCCGCTGCCGCCAAAATGATCTCCGGAGTGGATACGGCGTAGTCGGGACGGTGATGTTCGCCGATGCCGAAAAAATCGAGTCCTACTTCATCCATCAATTTGATCTCTTCGATCATATCCTGCAGCCGCTCCGCTACCGGCTGCGTTTCTCCCTTGCTGTTGATATTCAGATCGCCGAACATGCCAACGCCTAATTCCATGCTGTTTGATTTTAGCTGCAAAGTTGCCAATTAAATCGGATCGGAAGGGTGATTATTTGAGGCGGCGAACGCTGCTTTCAGGGATGGTTGCTGCGCCAGCGCAAAGATGACTGGCGAGCGTTTGTTATTTGAACCCCTTCTTCACATGGATTTTCCAGGCTATGCAGATGTATTACTTCCCCTCTATCTCAAATCCCCGTTCTGCAAACCTGTCTTCCCTTTTCTGCTGCCGGGTAATGTCGCGGTCGAAGGGGCGGTTCAGGTTGTTGCCGGCAAGGTCTTCCAGGAAGGTGGCCACCTGCAGTTTGTAATGGCCCGGCAGCCAGGGTTTTGCAGGCTGGAAACTGATGCCTGTTTCATGGTTTGTGGGCGCAAAGGCGCCTTGCACAGCCTTACCCGTTTCGTCCAGAATCTTCACGGTCTCCGTTGCCAGAAAGGGATCCAGCGACTCTGTAAAACTGATCTGCAGGGGCTCTGTGGTACGGGCTGTGGGAGATAATAGCTTCCATAGCGCCGGTTCCGGCGGCGTGTCATCCCGCTCTCCTACAAAGAACTTCTTTTGAAACGATCCCTGAAGCGGTATGCCGGCCGTGTTCTTCCAGTCGTTGCTGACAACCAGTGTGTAACGCCCCCCTTTTTTCAACGGGTTGCCTAACTGTTCATTGGGGATCAGTCCGCGCTTGATGCGCCCGGGATCGAGCCATACGGTCAGGATGGTCCGGTCGGGGTTCCAGAGTTCGGGTTCCAGCTCCAGAAATATGCGGGGCAGCGTATCGCCCTTCCCATTCAGCAGATGGATATGCCGCAGGGCTTCCCCTTCACGCATCGGAGTCGAGAATGACAGGTATACCTTCAGCAGATTTTCAGGCAACGTATCCGCAGATGGATAAAAGGCAGTGATCTGCGGTTGTGCCAAACCGGTAGACAGGGAAACCGGCAGCCGGCCGATCAGTTTCTTTTTCAAAAAGACATCATAGTTCTTACCGGGTGAAAGCGGTATAAGTGGTTTAAACAGGAAGTCATCTCCTTCCGGTTGCCATTCACCCAGCATGGGCGTTTTGCTCTCTTCCAGAAAAACTGCCAGGGAAGAGACTGGAAACTTTTCTTCACCCAGCATCGAGGTGGGTACGAGGATTCCGGTCGCCTGTTTTTCTGACCACACAACCTTCAGCCCGCGGCTTCCAGGTTGGCGGCAGCCGGTACCCCAGGGCACAAAAAAAATCAGGACAAGCACAAGGCCTGACCTGATTTTTTCTGAAAATAACATGCTATAAACTGCTCTCATTGGAAGTCAGAAGATCAACATCGCCGTTTTCTTTTTTCTGCATCATCACCACCTGCTTATCGTCCAGCTTGTCCATCTGCAGCACGTTGGTGAGGGGCTCTGTAATAAACTGTACGCCTGCCGTGCCTTTTACGGGATCCTTCAGCGTGCCTTCGAACGAAGCGATATTTTTGTAATCTACCTTGGCCACAGGGTGACTGGTATTGGCCATCAACAGGTAGGTAGCTCCGCCGTTCTGCAGCGTGATCATATCGATCGGGGTATTGCCGCTGCCCATTTCAGCTACGGTCCGGCCTTTTACGTGCATGCCCGATTTCAACTCATCCATCGGAAACAGCACCAGCGGGGTGCAGGTATAGCTGGCAACAATATATTTTTTGTTGTTGATGGTAGCCGTGGTAAACGTGCGGATGGGTGCGGTGGTTTCATACCGCCCGTGGGAGGCATGATAGATCTCCAGCGTAGCTTCGTCCTGCTGGTCGGTGAACGGATACGGGATGCTGCGCAGCGTAGAGGTGAACTCGTGGTTCGACAGTCCGCTGACCAGCAGTTTGCCGTCGGCAAAACCGATATCTGAAATGGTAGAGATGCGCAGGGGGCGGCCGCGGCCGTCTTTGGCATCTTCCGCCGGTGCATTGTTCAGCACCACGGCCGTAGCGTCGAGTGTTTTCATGGGAACCGCTTCGATCTTTTCACCTTCCACCTTCAGCAGCACCGGCGTGCCGTCGCTGTTCTGCACGGCGATGTACAGCTTTTTGCTGACCGGGTTCACGGCCATATCGGTGATGGTGATGTTGGCCACTTCCGTGCCCAGCGCAGCCGCTATTTTCTGGTCGATGTTCTTGATATTATAAGCTTCCGCTTTTTCCTTTTTTGTGTCTTTGGTGTTCACTGCAAACACGGAAGCGCTTTTGGAGTCTCCGAGGAAAAGGGTGCCATCAGGAGCGAAGGTGATCACACTGAGCGATTTTGCATCAGCGGCGGTGAACCCTTTTTTCGCAGGCCAGGTAAAGGCAGCAACGGCCACCGCGCCTGCGAGCAGGGCGCTCAGGTAAAGAGAGGTCTTCTTCATAAAGCTGGTTTTTAGTAGATATGAGTGTATTAGAAAGGCAGAACCGGCCCTGCATAGCGCAGGGCCGTTCCAAATATACCATTTCAGAACGACTATCCGACCCGTCCGGTTGCCTAATTTTCTGGGCGGATGTATGAATTTAATTATCTTGTCCGCCAGAATCTCACCCTTTTAACTTTATCTCTTACACATGAATCGTATCAAAGTTGCTGTAGTGGGCACCGGATTCATTGGTCCTGCTCATGTTGAAGCGCTTCGTCGCTTGCCGAATGTAGAGGTTGCCGCTCTTTGCGAAGCTACCCCCGAACTGGCGGAAGAAAAGGCTGCAGGCCTCGGTATCCCGCGGTTCTATGTTTTCGATGACCTGCTGAAGCAGGACGACATCCAGTGCATCCATATCTGCACCCCCAACTTTTTACACTACCAGCAAAGCAAGGCTGTCCTGAAAGCGGGCAAGCATGTGGTGTGCGAAAAGCCGCTGGCGAATAAAGTAGAAGAAGCGGAAGAGCTGGTGGCCCTGGCAAAGGAGACCGGACTGGTGAACGCCGTGCATTTCAACCTGCGTTATTATCCGCTGGTACGCCAGATGAAGACCATGCGTGAAAAGGGCGACCTCGGCGATATCCATTCCATCATGGGCTCGTACCTGCAGGACTGGCTTTTTTATCAGAACGATTATAACTGGCGGCTCGAGCCCGACAAATCGGGTGAATCTAGGGCCATTGCCGATATTGGATCACACCTGCTGGATGTGACCGAATACATTACCGGGCTGAAGATCGTGGAGGTGCTGGCCGATTTTTCGACCATACACAAAACCCGCCTGAAACCCATGAAGCGGGTGGAAACCTATTCCACCACCACGCTGCAGCCATCCGACTACCAGGAAATTCCCATCAATACGGAAGACCACGCCAACGTAATGTTGCGGTTCGACAACCGGCGTACGGGTGTGGTAACTGTGAGCCAGGTATCTGCGGGGCGCAAGAACCGGCTTAACCTCGAGATCTCCGGATCAAGAGCCACCTTTGAATGGAACTCTGAAAGACCCGGCGAGGTCTGGATCGGCAAACGAGACATGGCGAACCAAACGCTCATGAAAGACCCTTCGCTGTTCTACCCCGAAGCCGTGAGTCTTATCAGCTTCCCGGGCGGCCACAACGAAGGGTTTCCGGATACCTCCAAGCAATTGTTCAAGGAAGTATATGCAGCCATCGCCAAAGGCGAGCAGCCTGCGGAGCCTACCTATCCCACCTTTGCCGACGGCCTGCGCGAGCTGATCATCTGCGAGCGCATCATCGAAAGCAATAAGAAACAGGGCTGGGTAAAAATCTAAGTTGTTGAATGCAGTTGCAAGAAGCCATCCTGTTCCTGCAGCCGGCCATACCGCCCGCTCCGCAACCTGTTCACTGGTGTGACCTGGGTTGCGGAGCGGGCCTTTTTACGCAGGCACTGGGCAGCCTGTTGCCTTCAGCAAGCAGGATAGAAGCGGTGGATACAAAGAAAGACTTCAGGGCCCAGCCGGGTACTGCGGAAGTGGACTTCCGGTTTACCAGGGCCGATTTTGTACGCGACAACCTGCCGTTCACATCATTCGACGGCATCCTGATGGCCAATGCCCTGCATTATGTGAAAGACAAGCCCGCTTTCCTGGAAAAGGGCCGCCGCTGGCTACATGATCAGGGGGTGTGGGTCATCATCGAGTATGATACCAGCCGGGCCAATCCCTGGGTACCTTACCCTGTAAATTTTGAATCCCTTACCACGCTGTTCCGGAACGCCGGCTATCCCTCCATCACCAAAACCGCCGAGCGCAGATCCCTGTATAATTCGGGCAGGATGTACTGTGCGGTGATCCGGCCCCAGGCAATGTGAGCACGCGGCCTGAAAAGGATGGAAGCGTTACCTGTAGCCGCCGGCAGCCGGCTGATTGTTCTCATACAAATGGGCCCTCCACGAGCGGATCTCCGCCGGGCCCCTCCCGGGTTTGATAAAAACCGTATCGGCATAATCGGGCGCCGTGTATATGAGTTCGATGCATCCGGCGATGCCTGTGGAAGTAGTTGTGTTCCCGCCCGCCACTTTCACTGCGAAAGAATAATACTGCGAATTCCTTCCCTGCTCATAACCCGGCCAGGCATTCCACTGGGTGCCAGCATTTGGGGTAGCCGGGGCAAAAACGGTGATGGGTACCGGCCAGGTAAAATCTGTTGTATTGAATCGCTGCTGATAGATCTCCCAGAGGGTGCCGGCGGTGTCTTTGGCAAAGAAGCTTGATCCATAATCACTGAAGCCTGTTGCTTTTACCACCGGGAAATTGCGGAAGCTTCCCCCATCAGAAAATTTGACCGTCCGGGTCTTTCCTGCAAACGCCCCGAACCCGTTGAGGGCATATGCTGCTTTTGTGGTATCGAAGGCGTATGTGTGGGTAGCCAGTCGTTTGCTGGTTGTAGTGTCGAAAACAGCCTGGTCCATCGACACCAGTTTGTTGACGGGCGGTGTTGAAGTTAGGACGGGGTTTTTGCGGCAGGCGGCCAGCATGATGAGGGCCGCGCCGCAAAGGACGAATGCTTTATGCGAGCAAAGAGTGGAAGTAAAATGGTTTATAAAAGAGGTGGGTTTAGGCCGGTACGGGAAGCATACGTTTGAACGGTTTTTAGCCGGTTCCAGGTTTACAAAACCGGTCTATACTGCTTAGACGCAATTATGATCTTCCGGGTTACTACCCGGCGGTCTTCCTGATTTAATTCATAGTTTTGACTGATTTTTACGGACCAGCCTTCCTCTGAATTCAGGAGTTGCCAGTGAGAGAATCACCAAATCAGTAAACAAGAAAAGCAAAACAGCATGGAATCATTGAAAGGAAAAAAGGCCCTTATCACCGGCGCCGGTAAAGGGATCGGCAAAGCCATCGCGCTCGCGCTGGCCGCGGAAGGGGTGGATGTGGGACTGATAGCCAGAACAGAAAAGGACATCGAAGCGGTGGCCGGAGAGATTACCGCGCTGGGTGTGCAGGCCGCATATGCCGCAGCCGACATCAGCGACCGGACGTCAGTTGAGAGCGCTGTACAGAAAATAACGGGCAGCCTCGGACCGATCGATGTCCTGGTCAACAACGCGGGTACCGGCACCTTCGGCAAGTTCCTCGAACTGGATCCCGAAGTGTGGGAAGCGCAGATAAAGATCAACGTGTTTGGTGTGTATTATGCCACCCGCGCGGTGCTGCCGTCCATGATCGAACGCCAGACGGGCGACATCATCAATATTTCCTCTACTGCAGGTAAATCGGGCTCCGCTACCACCAGTGCATACAGCGCTTCCAAGTTTGCCGTATTCGGTCTTACCGAAAGCCTCATGCAGGAAGTGCGTAAACACAACATCCGCGTTACGGCCATGGCGCCCAGCACCGTGGTCACCGAGCTTGCCTACAGCGCCGACCTCATCAAAGGAGATCCGGAACGCGTGATGCATCCGGAAGATCTTGCCGAACTGGTGGTTGCGCAACTCAAGCTGAATCGCAGGGTATTTGTAAAAGAAACCAGCATTTTTTCTACCAACCCATAAATGTTTCACACAATGAAAATTGTCGTCATCGGGGCCACCGGCACCATCGGAAAAGCCGTGTCGGCCCTGCTACAAGAAAAAGGACATGAAGTGGTGGATGCATCCCGCCATTCACAACCGGCGATCGACCTTACAGACAGTTCGTCGATCGATCGATTTTATGAAAGCCTCGGCGAAGTGGATGCCATCATCACCGCCGCCGGCAGTGCTGCCTTCAAGGCGGTTGACCAGATTACCGAAGAAGATGTTCAGCTGTCGCTGACCAGCAAGCTGATGGGACAGATCAACGCCGTGCGCAAGGGATTGAAGAACCTGAAACCGAACGGCCTGGCGCTGGTCACCGGCGGCACACTGGCCTACCAGCCCCTGCCGCAAACCGCCATGATCGCCATGGTGAATGCCGGTCTCGAGGGTTTTGCAAGAGCCGCTGCCCTCGACATGACCGATGGCCGCCGGGTAGTAGTGGTCCATCCCCCATGGGTAGCCGAAACCGCGAAAGCTTTCGGCATGGATGCCTCTCCGTTTCCGGATGCAGCAAAGGTGGCGGAAGCGTACCTGAGCGTAGTGGAAGGAACACAAACGGGTGTGCCTGTTTTTGTAAAAGGGTACGAACCAAAATAGGAGAGCAAGGACATATCTGTACAGTAAAAAGGCTGGCTGCTTCATTTGGAAGCAGCCAGCCTTTTTACTGATATCGAGGCGCCGGCAGGAAAATATAAACGACGAAGGTGCTTGTGTTGATTCAAGGCTGGCTAAAAAGTGCGACGGTTCTCTGTTCTGTGTTTCATAGGAACACCTGATGGGTGGCTCAAACGTCCTTCCAGACAGCGTTCCATACGAATACCTGTGGCTCTTTGGTGCTGCCTTTCAGCAACAGACCTTCCTATGGAACGGTAGTCAGTTTCATCGTTTTTCTACCCGGCAAATGTTCCTCCGGAACATAAACCATTTCTGACATTTTTGGGTAGCCCCTGATGGGTAGCTCAAACGCTCTGCCTATCAGCATCCAAATGGAACGAACCCTGGTTTTAGGGCTTTGCTACCCAAGAAAGGATCCTGGCGGAACATAAAACGGCTGCGTTCCAAGCTCCTCTTTTTATACAAAACCCCGCTGCCCCTACCCCCAAAAACAAAATTGATGGAAACAAGCCTGCTGTTTCTTTGAAGCAGTTGTTCCATCAATTGTTCTGTTGTGCCGGGATGTTGATCCTGGCCGGTCTGATCTGCGCCGGAGGCGGTTTAGAGGACGCCGTCGGTATTGATCTTCTGCAGGCGCTGCTGCTTTTTGTCGATCTCGTAGGAGAGAAGGAAGATCTTGTCGTGCAGGGTGTTTAAAGCATGGTTTTCGCTTTGGCTGGCGCTTTCATACGGTTGCTTTACTTCGCTGGGCGCTGCATTGTTTTTCAGGCCGGCTTTGTAAGCAGACAAATTTGCTTTGGCGTCGGACAGCTGTGAGCTGAGCGTGGCGATTTCAAGTTTTAAACGGCCCAGTTCCCTGCCTGTTGCGGTGGTATCGCTGGTGGTCTGCAGTTTTTGCGAATAAGAGGATAAACCCGATGCCATCAGTGCGATGACTAAAAATAACTGAATCTTTTTCATGATCTTTTAATTGAATGTGAAGTCTTTGGTGTGCAAGAATCCGATACACCTTTTACGGTCGCTGTAACGTGAGAGATCGAACTGCCTGTGGTAAACTACGCTGTGTAAGTGGGTCTGCCTGGAAGGAGTCTTTCCTTGGTCTAAGGGAACAACGGGCGGGTACCTTACATGTGCCCTGTTGTTGTCTCAGCTTCTTGAACAATGCAAAGATATGTACTTTTTACACATTAGGAAGGTCTTATACACTTTATGACATAGTCTTAACATTTTATACAGGTAAGCTCAGATGAAAGAATAGGGCGTATTCGATATAGAGGTGTTTTAATGTCAAACCGATGGAACGCTGTGTGGGAGGTTCTTACAGCTACCCATCAGGTATTCCGCCGGAACACAGAACCAGGTGGCTTTCATGCTTTTTGATTAATACCCTGATGCTGTTTGGTGCACCAGGTGTTTCGCTGGAACGCACTTTTATTTCATGCATTTTCTTCCCATCAGATGTTCCTCCGGAACAAAGAAGGACTTCGTTCAAGTTAAAACGTATATCTGATTCCCAGGCCGCCCCAGCTGCCGGTGAAACCGCGGTCTTCGCCAAATTCAAAGGAAGGCTGCCAGTCGAGCGAGAAGTTGATCGGGGCTTTGCTGATCTTGTAATCGAGGCCCAGCACCCCGTCGACGCCGCCGGTGGTGCGGCCGTGCGCGTAATATTTGCGGTCGTAAAAGCCCAGGTGGGCACCCGGACCGATATACCATTTCAGTCTGCGGGCTCCCTCGAAATCACCATGGATCTCATACAATCCGGTGATACGGGTTCCCTGCTTCCAGAAATAGCCGATCAGCTCGACAGCTTTGTTGGGGGCGGTGAATGTTTTGAAGGTGATGCCTGCTCCATCCCACACCTTGATGCCAAGGCCGGTCTTGTACGAGCTGCCCATGCTCTGGGCGTAGGCGGTGGAAAACAGCGCTGTCGGTACCAATCCTGCGAGGAAGATTTGTTTCATAGTGTCCGGTTTATCCGGAAAACGAAAAAGACGGGGCTTTATGATCTACTTGTTTTGCTGCAGTGAAGATCCGCGGATGATCAGTTCCGAGCGGAGCACGATGGTATCGGTGCGGTAGCTTTCCGAATCACCGTTGAGGTAGCTGATGAGGTGCGTCGCCGCTACCTGTCCCATGGTGTAGCCGTCGTAATTGATGGTGGTCAGGTTGGGTTCAATCACCTGCGAAACAGGGTCGTTGTTGAAACCCGCAAAAGCAATGTCTTCCGGGATGCGCAGGCCCGTCTGTTTCACGGCGATCATACAACCCACGGCGCAGCTGTCGTTGGCGGCAAAAACCGCATCCGGCCGCTCCTTCCTTGTAAGGATGGCCGCCGCCGCTGCCCGGCCGTCTTCCATTCCCAGGTTATTGATCAGAACATTTTCCTCCCGGAAGGCGATGCCCGCTTCCTGCAAGGCATCTTTGTAGCCGTTCAGTCTGTCGATGTACACGTTCTGCATGAGTGGGGCAGTGATGTGCAGGATGTCCTTCCTGCCCTGCTCTATCAGGTGCCGGGTGGCCTTGTAAGCGGCTTTGCGGTTGTCGATCACGATGTTCATGCACTCGTCGTGATCCATCACCCGGTCGAAGAACAACACCGGGACCTTCTTCTTTAAAAAATCATCGAAATGCTTCAGGTTGCGGGTGTCGTACGAGAGCGATACCAGCAATCCGTCTACCCGGCTTTCAAACATCGTTTTCACGCCGGCGGCTTCCTGCTCCAGGATTTCGAACGACTGGCTGATCAGCAGGTTGTACCCGCTCTGGTTGGCGGTATGGGCGATGCCCGAGATGGCGGCCGACTGGAAATGGCTGTTTAGCTTGCCTACGATCACGCCGAGGGTATTGGTTTTCCGTCTGCGGAGATTTTTGGCGAAACTGTTCGAGCGGTAGCCCATTTCTTTCACCAGGTCGAAGATCTTCTTTTTTGTTTTTTTACTGATGGTGGGATGATCCTGCAGTCCGCGGCTGACGGTGGTTGCACTCACTTTCAGTCTTTCGGCGATATCGTAAATCGTGACCTCTTTTTCCATATTCAGGGTTGGGTTACATGCACACCTTTATCAGGCGCCGCTCTTTTACACGGCAATCTGTCAGCTTCAGTTTCATTTCAGAGTCAGGAACGAATGCGGGGGATTTTTAGCCCGGATAACAGGATCCGTATCGTAGACAAGCTACAACAAAAAGCCCTGAAAATAAATTTCCAAGGCTTTTTTGCATCTTGTTTACAATCCTAGTTGGCTTCGTTTGCCAGCGCTTCTTCCAGCGTCTGGTTGGGCTTCACGTTCTTCGCAAATCCCGAATAGCCGAAGTTCTGGTTGATGACCGCTTCCCGGTTGGCATCGATCTCCGCCTGGGGCACAGGCCACAAACGGTGGTACGGACTGATCGTGAACAGGGCGCCGTATACGGTCTTCACCCCTTTGTTGTAAAAATCGTTGAAGCGGCTCACGCGTTCGTACCAGTAGCTGTTCTGGCCGAGGTTGTCGACCGTATAGCTTTTGCCGAACTCGTCGGTTTTGCCGGTGGTGGCGAACAGGTAAGACACACGGTTCAGTTCCACATGCCTGAACTCTTCATAGTACAGCTCACGTGCACGTTCGTCCATGATGGTGCCCATGGTGATGTTGGCCGCGGTGAACATCTTCGTACATTTTGCCCGTCTGCGAACAGCGTTCACATCGTCGGCGGCGGCAGCCAGGTTCCCCTTCCAGAAATTGGCCTCGGCCCGCAGCAGGTAGGTTTCCGCAAGGCGGAACACATACCAGTCGGCCGCACCGCCGTTGTAAGTATCAACCGTTTCCGAGCGGGGCGTTTCCACCCACAGCTTGTAATGGGGCCAGTCGAACCAGCAGCGGATGGTATCGGTTACCAGCAGTTTGCCGGCGCTGGTGTACAGCTGCAGGGGCTTGCCATAATAAGCATCGTTGGAGGTTTTGAGCGAGGGGTTGTTGTACACCAGGTCTTCCATGCGCATCCAGTTGCCGGTGCGGGTGCTGTGGCGCAGGTCGCTGGTATCGTCCCAGATGAGGTGCGTGCTGTACCAGGTGGGGCGGGTTTTGGCGATGCCGCGTCCGTAGGCCTTGCGCTGGTCGATCAGGTTCACGGTGAGCGTATAGCTGCTGCTGACACCCGATTTGCCGGAAGGCGTGGTGATCAGCTGGTTGCCGGTGCCCGACTGGAAAGGCGTTGCGTTGCGCATGGTGAGCACATCGAGGCGGCTGTTGGCAAAATCTTCGCGGCTGATGACGTTGAAGAGGGTTTCCTTGTTGGCGGCGATCGATTTGTTCTGCGGGCGGTGCAGGTCCCAGATCACGTTGTCAGTCATGTTGTGAACAGCGGGCATGGGGTTTACAAAAGTGCCGAAATTGCCGGTCATCAATGAATAGCCCGAGCTGTTGATCAGCGTGTTGGCCGTGGCGATGGCCTGGTCGAACTTGCCGGCCGCCAGGTAAAATTTGATCAGCAGGTGCATGCAGGCGCCCTTGGTAATGTTGCCGAAATCGGCCGTAGCCGGTACATGGGCTACGGCGAACTCGAGGTCGGTGATCATTTTGTCGATGATCACGGATGCCCTGGTCGATTTGAAGTTGAACTTGGGCTTGGTGATCTCTTTGGTGAGCAGCGGCACGTCGCCGAACTGGAACACCAGCCAGTAATACCTGATCGCCCGGTGGAAGTAGGCCGCGCCCAGCATCTGGTCGTGCAGAGTTGCGTCGAGGTTCTCTACGTTGTCGATGTTCGAGATGATCGAGTTGGCGTATTTGACCCCCTTGTAACCTTCCAGCCAGAACCAGTTGATCTTGTTGGTATTGTCGTCGTTGTTGTTCGATGTTGGCGTTATCAGGGCGTTGATGTCCTGCGCAGGGCCCGATTTGTCGGTGGTACCGTCGATGGCCACATCCGAGAACAGGAGTTCGGTCAGCAGCGGGGCTGCATCGCCGTACCAGATATACCGGAGGTTGCGGTTGTTCGAGTTGATGGCCGCCTGCAGTCCTTCCTTGGTGGAGAAGGTGATGCTGGGCTCATAGAATGACAGCGGGTCGGGCGTTAAAAAGTCTTTCTTGCAGCCGGCGCCCGACAGCAGAACGAGGGCCAGCAAGGTGATCTGAAAAGCGGATTTATAGATCTGTTTCATCTGATTCAATTGTTTAGAAAGTGACACTTGCGGCGAGGGTAAAGGTGCGGGGCAGCGGACCGGACGTAGGCGGATCTGCCGGACCGGTTACTTCAGGATCCCAGTAGTGCCACCGCGGAGCCCAGAGTGCAGCATTGCGTACGCTGGCGGAAAACCTGATCTGGCTGATGTCTGCCATCCGTGAAATACGCTCGGGCAGCAGGTAAGAGAGGCCGATGTTATCGAGGCGCACGAAAGATTTGCTGATCGCCTGGGGCGGATTGACGTTTGCCGGGTTGGTCGAGTTCAGCCTTGCATAAGAGTTGGAGGGGTTTTCAGGCGTCCAGTACTGGCGTACATACGAACTGGTACGGTCGGTGTTGGCGCCGCTGTTGTTCATGTAGTCGGTAGTGGTGGCTTTCTGACCCAGGTAAGAATAGATATTGATGGTGAGATCGAAATTTTTATACAGCGTGATATCGTTGCGCAGGTTGATGCGGGCGCGGGGCGTGGTAGAACCCAGGAACTGCTTGTCCTCGTTGGTGAGCTTTCCATCTCCGTTCGCATCCAGCACCTTCACGTCGCCGGGGATCTCGCTGAACTTGGCGGCCTGGGCTTCTTCTCCTTTCTGCCAGATGCCGAGTGTCTTGTAATCCCATATAGCGCCGATGTCGTGACCGATGAACCAGCCATTCTTGAGGTCGTTGATCTCCTGGCGGTCTACCACGTGGCCGCTCGCGTCGAGCACATCTTTATAGGTGTAGTAAAGATGCTTGATGGTATTGCGGTTGGCCGAGAAGCCCAGGGTGGTTGACCAGGTAAAGTTCGGGCGGCGCATGTTCACCGAGTTCAGGGCCACTTCGATCCCTTTGTTCACCACTTCGCCGAGGTTGGACGTTACCGTGCTGAAACCGGTGATGCCGGGCAGGCTCTGGTCTACCAGCAGGTCGGTGGTGGGCATGTAGTAGGCATCCACGGTTCCGTTGATCCGGTTGTTGAGGAAGCCGAAATCAAGCCCTACGTTTCCGGAGGTCGTCGATTCCCATTTGAGGCCGTAGTTGGCCATGCGGTCGGTATACAGCTGCGACAGTTCATACACCGTGCCGTTCGACTGTACATAAGCGTAGCGGCCCGAGCCGGTGGTGAGGTTGGAAAGCGCCTGGTAGATACCGATGGAGCGGTTCCCGTTCTGGCCGTACGACAGGCGGAGCTTGGCGTTGCTGAGGGGCGTCCACTTCATAAAGTGCTCCTGCCCGAGGTTCCAGGCAAAAGCCAGCGAAGTGAAGGTGGCCCGGGGATTGGATTTGCCGAAGGCCGAATAACCATCGCGGCGTACGGAGCCTGTGAACATATAGCGGCTGTCGTACGAGTAGAACAGGCGGGCCATGAGGGCATCGCCGGTGCTGTGGGTATCGTTGCTGCTGAAGCTCGACTTGGTTGGGTTGGCGGCGCCGATGTTGCCATAGCCCAGCACGTCGGTCGGAGTGAAATCCACGGCCGTTACTTTTTCATTCCATGAACGATGCTCTTCGGCATTCTGCAGCAGGGTGACATCGAAGTAATGCTTGCCGCCAAAGGTCTGGCTCCACTTCACGATGTTGTCTACCTGCCAGTCGAAGTATTTGTTGTTCTCGCGGATGGCCTTCCCGTTGTCGGACCAGTCGGGGTTTTTAGACGATTCGGCGTAATGGTTATAATCCCACGAAAGGCGCGGAGAGAAGTTGAGGGTGTAAGTGATGTTGAAAGGCAGCTTGATGTTTTCGCTGAGGATGGTGTTCAGGATGGTTGCCTTCTTGTCCTGTGTCTTAAACTGGTTGGTATACAGGCTGTTTGTTCCCTTGTTCAGGTTTTCACCCATCGGATGGCGGCTGAAAGCCCCATTGCTGTCATAAGCCTGCGCGTAAGGGGAGTTGTTGATGATCTGTCCGCCCCAGTCTACCGCAAGGTCGCTGGTTTTACGGTCCTGGAAGTTGATGTTCACCGAAGTGGTCATCCACCGGTTGATCTTGCCTTCCAGCTTCAGGTTGCCGCGGTATGCCCGGAAATCGTCGGCCACGATGAGACCGGTGTTTTTCTGTGCGCCGAGAGAAAAGTAATAGTTGAAGTTCTCCGAGCGGCCCGAAGTGCTCACGTCGTAACTCTGGTTGAGCCCGGTGCGGAATGAGTATTTGTACCAGTCGAATGTTTTGCCGGCCGCATAGTTGGCGCGTTCCTGGTCGTACAGGCCGATGCGCTGAAGCCAGATTTCCTGGTCGGAACCGGAAAGGGCATCGTATGCACGCCACTGCGCATAAGTAAGACCGTATTTGGAAAGGTTCGCCGCGGTGGGGTTTACGTACTTGCCCGGGTTTGCAAAGCGGCTCGAGCTGTTGAACAGATCCTGCCGGAACTGGATATACCCATCTGCATCGTATACGGGGCGGTTGGCGCCCATGGTCACCAGTCCGTTCGACACGTTCAGCCTGACGGTCGGCTTGCCGGCGCGGCCTTTTTTGGTGGTGATGATGATCACGCCATTGGCCGATTTGGCGCCGTAGATGGCGGCGGAGGAGGCGTCTTTGAGTACGTCTACCTGTTCAACATCCAACGGGTTGATCTCGGTGAGGCCGCCGAAGAAGATGACCCCGTCTACCACGATGAGCGGTTCGTTGTTGGCTTTCAGCGAGCGCTGTCCCCTGATCTGCAGGCTGGCAGAAGACTGTGCTTCCTTGGTCTGGCCGATGTTCAGTCCGGGCATGTTGCCGCGCAGCAGGTCCTGTACGGAGCGCGGACTTTCCTTTTCGAGCTTGTCGGTCTTGATGGAGCCGATGGCGCCGGTAAGGTCTTTTTTCTTCATGGTGCCGTAGCCGACCACCACCACTTCGTTCAGCTTGGCCGAGCCGGAGGCTTCGAGGCTGACGTTGATGCTGGTGCGGTTGCCGACAGCGATGCGCTGCGCATCATATCCCACATAGGAAAATACGAGGGTGCCGTTGGCAGGAACGGTGATCTTAAAAACGCCGCGGTCGTCGGTGACGGTGCCTCTCCGGGCGCCTTCGATCTCGATGGCCACGCGGCCCAGCGGTTCACCTTTGGCGTCGGTGACGGTACCGGTAACCGGTTTGGTGGTCTGGGCAAAGAGGGCGTTGCCGCCTGCCATGAGCAGGAGGGCAGCCAGCAGGAGTTGCGTCATGATCCGCTGCCCGTTTCTTACGAACCGGCGGGGAGATGACGTGTCAGGAGGTAGTAAATGCTCCATTCAATGTTGATTTGGTGATTGAGTTTGAAATCAGGGTTGATGAGATGTTGCAGTGAATTGCGACGGATATAGGGATGTGCACAACTGTTGCGATGCGGTAATCATACGCAGCGGAAGAGCAGGGGATCAAAGCCTGGAGAAACGGTGATCAGTGGATAAAGCACAGGTGCGGAGAAGCGGGATCACCACTGGTTGGTTGAACTCTTTTTTTGGCAGCATGGGTCGTTAATTTTTGAGTACCGGAGAGACGCGGTCGCCTCAACCGGGCGCTAAAGTAGCAAAACAAACAAATGAAACAACCGATTGTGTTAAATATTTGCAATTTTTGCTTTTCCGGCAAGCCATACAGTTCGACTTTCAATGCAAAAGCTCCTGCTTTCCCAATACATCAATTGGATGGGAGGAAAAAATGATTATAATAAGTTGATAAACATTTTATTATAATTAAAATTTTCGAAATATATCTAATGATACAAGCATTATCCTGATGTATGATCATATTATTTCATATTCAATACATTACGCAACCGAAAAGCTAACATTGCTTATAATTATGCCAATCCGAAGGATAAGATCTGCCTTTTTCCACCTGGTTGAATGATGAATTTTTAATAACATGCTGTTTTTCCGGATCTCTGTATTAATTTGGAGGCCACTTCTGAACCCGGTGTAATCCGGACAGCCCCAAAGCCATTTCCACGTAAAACCTCCCGGCTTCCTGCAAGCTTTTCCATTTCTTGTGAAATCATATTGTTCGCTTATCAGCACCCTGCCTTTTATACCCGGCAGCGCATGAAACAATAAGTTGGTCTCAGCAGACCCGTTTTTTAAAATTTAAATGCATGGAGCGTCTTTCTGAGAATACCGGTCAAAAGCCCTGCATTCCAAATCAAACCCCGGATGAAAAAAGTTTTATCAGCGATCGTTTTCTTACTTGGTTGTTCAACGGTTTTTTCGCAGTCTGGCCAGTGGACCTGGGTGCAGGGCGATACTGCCACGCGCATGTTTTCCGTGTATGGTCAAAAAGGGGTGGCATCCGGTCTGAACCGGCCCGGAGGCCGCACTTTTGCCAATCAGTGGACGGATGCAGCCGGTAACCTGTACTTGTTTGGGGGCGGTAACTACCAGGACAGGCCGGTTGGAGGAGGAATGAGCGATCTGTGGAAGTATGATATTTCGAGCAGGCAATGGACCTGGCTTGCCGGCGACACCATTCCAAATCAAATCGGCGTATATGGTACCAAAGGCCTTTCTTCTCCTTCTAACAAACCCGGTGCAAGAACAAGTGCTGCCTGCTGGATGGATGCTGCCGGAGATCTGTGGATGTTTGGAGGATCGGGTTATAGCGCAACCAATACCAGCGGATACTTGTGCGACCTGTGGAGGTATACTGTTTCAACCGGTCAGTGGACCTGGATGGGTGGTGAAAACAGGGCCGGTGCACTTGGGGTATATGAAACGAAGGGCGTGCCGTCTGCTACCGCCCGGCCCGGTGGAAGGCAGAACATGGTAAGCTGGAAAGATCCAAGAGGCAAATTCTGGCTGTACGGGGGAGCCGGGTACTCGACCGCAGCCAGCACCGGGTATAACAATGACCTGTGGATGTTTGACCCTGTGCAGGAAAAGTGGACCTGGGTGAACGGGGAAAATTCAATTGGTGGGCGTAGCGTGTGGGGCAGCAAGGGAGTGGCCGGTTCTATCAGTAAACCTGCAGGCAGATTGGGGGCAACCGGATGGACAGACCCGTCTGGAAATCTCTGGCTCTTTGGCGGGCTGGGGAATAGCCTGAGCGGCCAGTTCGGCTGGGGATATTTCAACGACCTGTGGCGATACGATCCTGCCAAAGCCCAATGGAGCTGGATGAGCGGTGATACGATTGTGGATCAACCCGGTCAGTTTGGTTTGCCGGGCGTGGCATCCGGAAGCAACCTGCCCCAGGCCCGCTGGTATGCGAACGGATGGGCAGACGACCAGGGCAATCTTTGGCTACATGGGGGAGAGGGTAAATCTAAAAACAAAAAGGGTCTCCTGAATGACCTGTGGAAGTATGATCCTGCCTCCGGTCAATGGACCTGGGTCGGCGGCGACAGCACGATATTTGCTCCCGGCCGGTTCGGCACAAGGGGGAGCGCGGATGCTGCCAACAAGCCCCGGGCTAAATATGCCGCCGTGCAATGGAAGGATACCTCCGGCCACCTTTGGTTATTCAGTGGAAGCAGCAATAACCTTGATCAGGGTGGAATCCTGGATGATATGTGGATGTACTCGGTTTTCTCAGGCCGGTGGGCATGGATAGAAGGCGATACCCTCCACCCTTATGCAGGTGTTTACGGAGCAGCAGGCATGGGAGATGCCGCCAACCACCCGGGAACAAGATACAATGCCGTTAGCTGGACGGACAGCTCCGGTAATTTATGGCTTTTTGGTGGTGACGGATATGCGGCGGCCGGTGTTGGACACCTGAATGACCTGTGGAAATACACGCCTGCATCCGGCAAGTGGAACTGGATAAGCGGAGATAATACGATTTACCAGACGGCAGTGTATGGCGTGAAAGGAATTCCGGCGCCCGGTAACAAACCGGGAGGACGGCATGGCATGGTAGAATGGACCGATGCGGCCGGCAACTTCTGGTTTTTCGGCGGAAGGGGAAGGGGTGAATCTGGTGATGGCTCCCTGAATGATCTGTGGAAATTCACCCCTTCAACCGGGCTGTGGGCCTGGATAGGTGGAGACACGGTAACGGAATCGAAGGCTGTGTTCGGCAGTAAGGGTTTGCCGGCACGTACCAATCAGCCCGGATCAAGACAAAAAGCCATCGGCTGGAAAGACACAGCCGGAAATTTCTGGTTGTTCGGCGGTAACGGCTATGCTGCGGATTTCAATTTCGGACTTCTGTCGGATGTCTGGAAATTTACGCCCGGAACGGGTGAATGGACCTGGATGGCCGGTTCTGACGTAACTTCTTCCAAAGCCGACTTTGGCGTAAAAGGAAAGCCTGCCGCAACCAATACCCCGGGAGCAAGACAATTGCCTGTTGGCTGGACAGATCAGTCGGGCGAATTCTGGCTTTTTGGGGGTGATGGCTATACTCCTAATTTTTCAGGCCCCCTCGATGATCTTTGGAAGTTCAGTCCTGCATCAGGATTGTGGACCTGGGTAGCCGGAAGTGGTCTTGAGTTACAACCTGGTAATTACGGAACCAAAGGAATGCCTGCTCCCTCCAATAAACCGGGCGGACGCCACAGTGCTGCCGGCGTAGCAGACGGGGCTGGAAACCTCTGGCTGGCAGGTGGCGAAGGAACGGGAGAAAAGAACATGGGGATTCTTAATGATCTGTGGAAATATACCCCTTCAACAGGATTGTGGACTTGGGTAAGTGGTGATAAATCCGTCAATCAATCGAATGTTTATGGAACAAAGGGTGCTGCCTCCCCTCAATCCACACCGGGAGCAAGATCCGGGGCAACCGGATGGGCAGATTCTGCAGGAAGACTCTGGCTCTTCGGGGGCAACCTCAGCTATACTATAAACAGTCAGTTTAGTTTCGTAAACGATTTCTGGCAGTACGCTACCCTCACCCCGCTGCCCGTAAAACTCACCAGCTTCACCGCCAGCAAACAAGACCAGGCCGCCCTGCTCAACTGGACCACCGCCCGGGAACAGGGTAATTTTGCTTTCGTCGTTCAGCGTTCGTCCAACGGAACCGCTTTCGACAGCATCGGGATAAAAGCGGCCGCCGGATCAATTTCTTCCGCTGCCAGCTATGCTTTTACCGATCCCGCTCCGCAGGCAGGAAACAATTTTTACCGGCTTAAACAGGTCGATGCCGATGGCAAATACCAGTATTCGGTTGTGCAGACCGTGGTGATGGACGATGCCCTGGCTGGCTTTGCCCTGCTCCGGAACCCGGTGCAGAACACCCTGAACATACGGCTGCAGTTACCCGGAACACAGAAACTAACCCTGGAGATCAGGGATATGAACGGTCACCTGTTGTTAAGCCGGGAAACAGAAGGCACGAAAGGTAGCTCGGTTTATACGCTCCCGGTTCAGCAGCTTGCCAGCGGAAGCTACCTGATCAGCATCCTGTCAGGCACTGCCGGCGGTACAAAAACTTTTATAAAGGAGTAACCACTTCCTGCACTCATCGAAACAAGCAGGCACAACCGCCTGCTTGTTTTATTTATATACGTTCGCCTTCAGCCACTGTACGCTCGATGCCGGATCGTCCGCGGTTTTGGCGCCGTCCTGCTCGATGAAAGTATGCTCTACGCCGGAAAGGGCGGCGTTTTCAAACACCCTTTTGATGTCTACTTTTCCTTTTCCAACCGGGCAGGGGCGGTTGGTGGCGGGGTCGATGTCTTTCACGTGCCACAACGGGAAGCGGCCGGGGTACTGTTTGAACATCTCCACCGGGTCCATGCCGGCCTGCGTTGCCCAGGCAAGGTCTACCTCCATCATCACGTCTTCCTTGCTGGTTTGTCCGAGGATGTAGTCATACGCACTTACCCCGTCGATCTTCACAAATTCCGACTGGTGGTTGTGATAAGCAAACCGCATCTTACTTTTCCGGGCGGCCTGTCCGGCCTTTACAAACAGTTCCATGGTGCGTTTGATCTCATCCATGGTCGACTCGGCCGAGCTGGAGCATACCACCCATGAACAGCCGCCTTCGGCTGCTTCATCCACGATCTGCTGAAGGTTGTCGAGCAGGTTGGTCCGTTGCTGTCCGGGCGATGACGGTGCAGGGGCAGGGCGGTTGCGTGCGGTATCGGCACCTGCGGGTGGCTGGGCGGGTCGTTGCCGTGGTAAGCCGCTTACGTGATTGCCGATCCATTTCATGCCCATATCGTTCACCATAGAGGCGAACGCCTTTGGTTTCAATCCGTAATAAAGTCCGGATACGGTACCGGTGGCGGTTTCCAGTTCCTTCACACCCATGGCGGCGATCTGCTGCAGGATGGACTTCGTATCGGCGCCGGGCGCATTCCACAGAAATCCCATCGTGTAGGTCTGCAGTCCAACGGGCGGATATTTGGCATATAGATCCGTAAGAATATTTCCACGACCCCATGCAGGCAGCGCTGCCGCCGCGGAGAGCACACCCGAAGCTTTTAAGAAGTTCCTTCTGTTCATGTGACAAGTTTTGATTTTGATGTAAATACGCCGGAATGCCCGCCGGGACGGGCCGCTATCAAATGTAAAGGATTTTGGGAAAGCGCGGTAAAGGGTTCTGATTGCAAACCGCCATCAGAGTTGGTTTAAGAAGCAATCTCTCCGGAATCAAGAGCGTCATTCTCAGGAAGCGATTGTTTTCATGTTCCGTCAGGAACATTTTATGGGTAGCCTGCCAGGAGATTCAGTAACGTTTCATCGGAACGCCTGTTGCTCTGCATTCAGCGATTCTGCTTAACATGGATCGGAGACATCCATGAAAATTGCCTCTTTGACCTTCCGCAATCTCACCCCGAAATCTTGTTGGGTTGATCTGGCAATTAATAATCATGAAAACATCCAATCGATACAGGTATTCTCCGCTTTCAACACATCAATGCACCCGGGCGAACACCAACTTTCCGGGTTTGCAGCAAACTTTTCATCCTTTGCAGCAGGTCGGCCTGCGGGGCATTGATCGCTTTTTACTTTCGGGGCTCAACAGACAACCTAAAAAGCGTTTTATGAAATTTATCCTTTCTATCCTCGCACTGGTCTTCTTTTCGCTCTCGCTGCATGCACAGGCACCCGGCAGCCCCGACCGGTCTGCAGCCGGGAAACAAGCCCCTGCAAATACCGGCCACCTGTACGGCAAGCTGGTCGACAATACCGGCAAAGGCATCGGCGACGCCTCCGTCCTCATCCTGCAGAGCCGCTTCGATTCGGCCACCCAGAAAACAAAGGACGTACTGCTGAAAGGCGCCACCACCCAGTCGAACGGCGATTTCAGTTTTGAAGACCTTCCGGTACGAGGCGCCCTCAAGCTGAAAGCATCTGCCACCAGCTACAAAGCCGTTGAACAGAAAGTAAGTTTCTTCGCTGCCCCGGCCTCCGGCTCCCAACCCGGCAATGCCACCGCAAAACGAAGCCCCCAGTCGGGCGGATCTGATAAAGACCTCGGCAAGATCATGCTCCAGGAAGACCAGCAGCAGCTGCAGGACGTGGTGGTCACCGCCTCCACCGGCCGGCTTAAAATGGACATCGACAAGAAAGTATTCAGCGTAGACAAAAACATCGTGAGCACCGGCGGTACCGCGCTGGACGTAATGAAGAACGTGCCGTCCCTCAACGTAGACATCGATGGAAACGTGACCATGCGCAACGCCACGCCGCAGATATTCGTAGATGGCCGCCCCACCATCCTCACCCTCGATCAGATTCCTTCGGATGCCATTGAAAGCGTGGAAGTGATGACCAACCCGTCCGCCAAATACGATGCTTCCGGCGGTGGCGCGGGCATCCTCAACATCGTGCTGAAAAAGAACAAGAAGACCGGCTACAACGGCAGCCTGCGCGCGGGCGTCGACAAACTCGGCGCCGTGAACAGCGGCTTCGATTTCAACTACCGCGAGAACAAGGTGAACGTGTTCGGCAGCATCAACTACAACCAGCGCAAATCAAACACCACCGGCACCGTGGAACGCACCAACCTGCTCGATGTTCCCATGACGTCCATCGCGCAATCCATTTCGGATAAGTCGGCCGGCCGCAACCTGTTTGCCAGGGCCGGGGTAGATTATTTCATGACCAACCGCACCACGCTTTCCCTCACCGGCTTTAAAGCAAGCGGACTGTCGACCCCCTACCAGTCGCTCGATATCACGACCGACAGCCTGTTTGGTACCGGCACCGCCAGCAGCTACCGCAACCGGGTCACCAGCGGCTCGCGCAACTTCAACAACCAGGGACTCACACTTGGCTTTAAAACCCTGTTCCCGAAAGCGGGTGAGGAGTGGACGGCCGACGCCAACTACTTCAGCGGAAGCAGCACCAACAATTCACTGTACACGACCAACTACTATAACACCGGCGCTGAAACTGCACTCAGCTCCACCGGTCTGCAGAAGATCATCGGCAGCGGCAAAGACTATAACCTGGTTCTGCAGACAGACTACGTGAACCCCCTCACCGGCAACCTGAAACTGGAAACAGGGGTGCGCGCCGCCCTGCGGGGAAGGACAAACTACAGCAGCAACTACGTGTTCGACAACACGGCCGGCGCCTACAAGCTGATCCCCTCCACGTCGAGCAATTATAAAAGCACCGACAACGTGTTTGCCGGCTATGCAAGCTTAACGAGTACCATCGGCAGCTTCGGGTACAAGGTAGGACTGCGTGCTGAAAGCTCCTCTTATTCGGGCGAGCTGACCGATACCAAGCAGACTTTTTCAAACAAATACCCCATCAGCCTGTTCCCTTCCTTATTCGTAAGCCAGAAACTGGGCGGCGACCAGGAGATACAGGCCAGCTTCACCCGGCGCATCAACCGGCCCAACTTTTTCCAGCTGATCCCTTTTGCTGACTATTCCGACGAGCTGAACATCACCCAGGGCAACCCCGCGCTGAAGCCCGAGTTCACCAATTCGCTCGAAGCAACCTACTCAAAGAATTTTTCGAAGAGCAATACCGTGATGGCTTCGCTGTACTATAAAAAGACCACCGATCTTATCACGTCTTACCTTGAACCCGGCACCAATCCTTTCACCGGGCAGTCGGCCATCATCAATACCTATGTGAATGCAAACTCGAGCCAGACATACGGCACGGAGCTGACCTCCCAGAACACCATCACCAAATGGTGGGATATGACCGCCAACGTAAACATCTACAACGGCAAGATCAATTCAACCGACAAGGCCATTATCTCGAGCGGCATGTGGAGCTGGTTCGGTAAGTGGAACAACAACTTCAGGCTGCCGGCCAATTTCACCGTTCAGCTGTCGGGTACGTACCAGTCGAAGACACAGCTGCTGGCTTCGGGCGGACAGGGCGGACAGGGCGGTGGTGGTGGCGGTGGAAATTTTGGCATCGCACAGAGCGCTTCGCAGGGCTACATCGCGCCTTTCTACAGCTTCGACGCGGCAGTACGGAAAAGCTTTTTGAAGAACAACGCAGCATCTGTTATCCTGAGCGCCAGCGATATTTTCCGTACCAAAACCGTGACCCAGTATTCACAAAGCACATATTTCACGCAGCAGTACAGTCGCCTTCGCGACCCGCAGATGCTGCGGTTGACATTCACGTACCGCTTTGGTAAAATAGACGCTTCGCTTTTCAAAAGAAAGAACAGCAACTCGGAAAGCGAGAGCGGGCAGAGCCTGTAAAAGCCAGGTAGTATCGTCTTGGCAGGAGAGTACGGTCTTTCATAAGGAATAGGTTAACTTCAAAAATATGAACGCAAAAATCAGCAGTATTACAGCAAACAAAAAAGGATGGGTGACCGTTGCGTTACATGTGCTGATCTGGATGACCGTTTTCCTGATCCCCTATATTTTCAATGCGAACATGGAGGGCGGACATCGCCCGGAAAACCCGGAACGGAGAAACTTCCTGTACCTCAACACCGGCATGAACTGCTTCTGGGTTTTCCTCTTTTATTTCAATGCGCTGCAGCTGCTACCGAAGCTGATCTACAAAAGAAAGATCGGGCTGTATATACTGGCGCTGGCAGGCTTTTTCTGTGTGGTGATCGGGCTCGACTGGCTGCTGTTCCAGCTCTTTCTGCACGACCGTAATTTCAGTCCGCTGCGCTCCGTAGGTCACAGCTTCCTGCCCTTCACCTTTACCCTTGCCGTAAGCGCCGCCTACAAAGCCATCAGCGACAAGACACGCGATGATATCCGGATGCAGGAGAAGCAGAGCGAGAACCTGAAGACGGAACTTTCCTTTTTACGTTCGCAGATCAGTCCGCACTTTATCTTCAACGTGCTCAACAACATCGTGGCCCTGGTGCGACTGAAAAGTGACGAGCTGGAACCGACGGTGCTGAAGCTGAGTTCGCTGATGCAGTATATGCTGTATGAGACCGACGATGAAAAAGTGCTGCTCAAAAGCGAGATCGAATACCTGCAGAACTACATCGACCTGCAGAAACAGCGCTTCGGTCCGGAGCTTGCGCTCACCGTGGATTTCGATGTGCGGGAAGACTGGCATACCATAGAGCCGATGCTGCTCATCCCCTTTGTGGAAAATGCTTTTAAACACGGCAGCGGCCTGATGTACCATCCCGAAATCATCATCCAGCTGGCGGTAAACAACAACCAGCTCCGGTTTACCGTGAAGAACCTGTTCGAGGAAAGCCGTTCGGTCAAAGACAAGACTTCGGGCATCGGGCTCCAGAACGTGAAAAGGCGGCTCGAACTGCTGCATCCGAACGACCATACGCTGTCTATCAGCAAAGAGAACGGCTGGTACACCATCTATTTACAAGTAACACTCAGGTAATGCTCAACTGCATCGCGATCGACGACGAACCGCTGGCGCTGAAACTGCTCGAAGACAATATATTAAAGATACCCTATCTAACGCTGGTGGCTACCTGCAGAAATGCATTCGAAGCGATGAACGTGTTACAGGAAAAGCCCATCGACCTGATCTTTATCGACATCCAGATGCCGGGGCTCACCGGCCTGCAGTTCATCAGCACGCTCGAGAACAAGCCGCTGGTCATTTTCATCACCGCCTACAAACAGTACGCGCTCGAAAGCTATGACCTGGCGGTGGTCGATTACCTCGTAAAGCCCGTAGCGCTCGACCGTTTTGTAAAGGCCTGCAACCGGGCAAAAGAATTGCACGAACTGAAGATGGTGAAGCAGCAGGTAGCCGCCCCGGCGCCGGTCGATTATTTTTTTCTCAATGCCGATTACAGTCAGGTCAAGATCCAGTTCAGCGATATCATCTGGATGGAGGGGCTGCGTGATTATGTGAAGATCCATCTGAAAAGCTCGGGCAAGCCGATCCTGTTCCGTACCAGTTTGAAGGCCCTGGAGCCGGAGTTGCCGCTTGCGAAATTCATCCGCATCCATAAGTCTTTTATCGTGTCTGTTGAAAGTATTACTTCGGTGCGGAAGAACAGTTTGTTCATCGGCGACATGGAGTTGCCCATCGGCGAAACCTTCCGCGAGGCGGTGGACAGGCTGATCAGGAAAAACGAACTGTGATGCAGGGGCTTCTCCTCGCGGGATGGTTCATCAGTTGCATGCGCGCTTCGCTTCTTACCATTTCGTTGGCAATTTTCACCCAACCAAATTCGGGCGCGGGCAATCTATCCGAGCATAATCGTTACCCATATGAGAGCATCGGCCCCGCTTTCCGATACTGTGCTGATACATATTATTATCCGGGGTGACCAACGCGCTTTTCATGAGTTGTTCAGGCGTTACCGGCCGGAGATGCAGAAGGTGATCGGGCGGTATACCCACGACAACATATATGCGGAAGACCTTCTGCAGGAAGCATTCATAAAGATATTTCTGGCGCTTCAGTCGGGCCGCTACAATGAAGAAGGAAAGTTTCTGCCGTGGGCGCTTCGCCTCACCCGGAACCTTTGTATGGACTATCTGCGGAAGGCCTCGAAAACACCGCCTACCCTGGAGTTGGTATCGGATGCGCTGCCTTCTGCTTCAGCTGTTTTATATGAAGACCATCTTACGGAGGAGCGGCTGCTCAAACAGTTGAATCTCTTGCTGGCCCTGCTGCCTGCAGAGCAGCGCAAAGTATTGTATTACCGGCATTTTGAAGAATGGAGTTTCAGGGAGATCGCCGTGATGATGAATTGCAGCGTGTCTACCACCATGGCGCGCATGCGGTATGGGTTGTCGCACCTGAAAAAATATTTGCAGAACGACGCTGCCTGTACCTGCCGCTGAAAAAGATTCAGGGTGTCCTTTTTAAAGCTGCGCCGGCGGGATTCATCGTACATGGGGTAATGGGGAAGTACAGGCTTTTTGTCTCTGTGTTACCATTTTTCTCCTTCAGTTTACCTCCAGATTGTCTCTTTATATTGCTGCTGGCATGAATGTTATTCTATGGTATCTGTCCTCCTTTGGGAAAAGCGCATGATGTAGCCCTCTGAAGCGGGCAGCTGTTCTGGCTTTCAATCTTTGCCGGGGATATATTTCAGCTGGCGGTCGATACTTAAAACAGATCAGAAACAGGAAGGTTATGAAGAATTTCCGGATGTTGGAACTTAGAACGGTGCTGGGGTCGAAAAGCAATTACTGGATGACGGCCATCGTGGTCATCTTTTTACTGCGTATCCTTTTCATGGGGCTGATGGGACTGATGCCGCAGGACGCCTATTATGAATTTTACGGGCAGCATCTTGCGTGGTCCTATTTCGATCATCCGCCTGCC
The DNA here is from genome assembly GCA_965200945.1 of Chitinophagaceae bacterium. GTDB lineage: Bacteria > Bacteroidota > Bacteroidia > Chitinophagales > Chitinophagaceae > JADCRZ01. The sequence goes on along the minus strand of OZ241749.1, from coordinate 3,394,484 downwards.
ATTGCTTACCTGCTCAGGGTGTTTACGGAAGTTTTCGGGGAACGGGTGTTTGCGGTGAAGATGGCTGATTCTGTTATCACACTGCTGGCGTTCATTGCTTTTTATAAGTTGTGTGGTTGCTTCCTGAGTGTGCGGAGATCGCTGCTTGCTTGTATCCTCTTGTTTTCCACCCTTATGATCTCGACCTTGTCGCTGGTGTCTACGCCCGATGTGCCCCTGATCCTGTTCTGGACCCTTTCCCTGTACTGCCTGTACCAGGCGGTCTTTCAGGAGAAAAAATGGGCCTGGCTCTGGTCGGGCATCATGATGGGACTGGCTTTTGACAGTAAGTATACGGGTGTGTTTCTTCCTGCGGGGCTCATCCTGTTCCTGCTCTTGTCTGCTCCGCACAGAAAGCTGTTCGGCAGCGGCTGGTTCTGGTTGGGTGTATTGATGTTCCTGGTGGTTGTTACGCCCATCATCTGGTGGAACTGGCAGCATGATTTTGCTTCTTTTCTTTTCCAGACCTCCGGTAGGGTAGGAACGGCCAGGGGTGTGAGCCTGAAAGTGTCGGGCTTTCTGGGTCTGCTGGGGCATCAGTCGGCTATCCTGATGCCGGTGTTGTTTGCAGCGCTGTTGTGGCTGGTATTTATTTCCTTTAAAAAATATATTGTAAGAAAAGACCCGGTGTCGCCGCAGAGCCTGTTCCTGTATGCGTTCTTTGTGCCGGTGTTTCTCCTCTTTATTTTTATATCCTTCGTTTACTGGGTAAAACTAAACTGGATGATGCCGGCCTATATCAGCGGTATCATACTGGCGGCAAGGTACCTGAACCGAAAGTGGCTGTATTACCAGCTGGGTTTCTCGCTGCTGGTGCATATGGCCATAGCCATTGAGATCATCTTCTATCCGTTGCCCGTACAATCGGATGATACCTGGTTTGGCTGGGACCAGCTTTCCACGCAGGTGGATGGCCTGGAAAACCGGTATCCGGAAACGTTCATTTTTTCAGCCGATGAGTACAAGACCAGTGCGGTCCTGAATTTCTATTCCGACAGCATGGTGTATGGCCGGAACATCATCGGAGAGCCGGCCCTTCAGTTCGACTATATCGGTAGCGATCTCTCGAAGCTGGGCGGGCGCAATGCCCTTTTTCTCAATTCACTTCCTCACATGACGAGTCCGCGGGCGGGCGAAAGATACCCGCGGAGATTGTCCGCCTATTTCGATACCGTCACCGAACTCGCCCCCATCGTGATCTACAATGGCGACGAGCCGGTCAGAAAGTTCCTTGTCTTCTACTGCCGCAACTACCACTATCCCGCGGTGCGCAGGTAATGTTCTTCAAATAAACTTACTGGGAATGAATTCAGGCTTAAGCAGGCTTGTCTGAAGCAAGATTCTCCTGATTGAAAGAAGGCAGGATTTGTCTCCTCCAATCCCCTCCGCCGCAGGGGCAGGGGTGGGTTGAAGCTGCGCTGGCAGCGTGTTTGGGCTTTGTCTGAACCTGGATTGATGGGATCCTTCCGATTGTCCTGATACCGGATGCTTATCATCAAAGGCATTGTCAGGATACTCTTTCTATTCCCATCGATCCAGGGTCAGACGACGGGCCTCCTGACCTGCGTCATGTCCCTCTTTCCCTCACTATCAGCCTCCTGACTCCCTTTCCTGACTTTCTCCCGACGCTTTTTCAAGTGTAACACTGACATTTCTCACCCCTCCCCTGATAACTCTCACGCCTGCTCACTCCCAAGGTCATTGAACGCCCATCCTCCCCGCTCTACTTTTGAACCATCGATGGCAGCTCACCCCTGCCCTTTCGATCCCCAATCCTTATCCTATGAAACTATTCCGACTCCTTCTCATCGCTTCTCTTTTTATCGGTTCCGCCGCAAAGGCCGACCTCAACTACCAGTACTTCGAAGGCGGATGGAACAACCTGCCCGACCTCTCTTCCCTCAAAGCCCTCAAGTCGGGCACCTCGGCCACCCTGGACCTCTCCGTTCGTTCCCGCGAGATCTACTACGCCATCCAGTGGACCGGTTTTATCACCATCCCCGCCGATGGCAACTATACCTTTGAATCCATCTCCGATGACGGCTCCATGGTCTACCTCGGCACCGGTCTTCCGCTGGTGGTCAACAACGACGGCCAGCACGCGGTGCTGTCCCGCACCGGTTCCGCTTACCTGGCCGCCGGCACTTACCCGGTGAAGATCGTGTACATGAACGCCTGCTGCGATGGCACCCTGCAGCTCTACTGGACAGGCCCCGGCACCAGCCGCCAGCCCGTGCCTGCTTCGGCTTTCTCTGCCACCAACACACCGGTTGTCTCCAACACCGCTTCGGGGCTCGACTACCAGTACTTCGAAGGCGGATGGAACAACCTGCCCGACTTCTCCGGTATGACCGCCCTCAAGTCAGGCACCTCGGCAAACCTGGACCTGTCGGTCCGCTCACGCGAGATCTACTACGCCATCCGGTGGACCGGTTTTATCACCATCCCCGCCGCCGGCAACTATACCTTTGAATCCATCTCCGATGACGGCTCGATGGTCTACCTCGGCAACAACCTGCCGCTGGTGGTCAACAACGATGGTCAGCACGGGGTGCAGTCACGCTCCGGTTCCGCTTACCTGGCCGCCGGCACTTACCCGGTGAAGATCGTGTACATGAACGCCTGCTGCGACGGCACCCTGCAGCTCTACTGGACAGGCCCCGGCATCAGCCGCCAGCCCGTGCCCAGCGACGCTTACTCGCGCACCGCCGCGGCTGTTGTTACCCCGGTAGCACCCGTTACTGTTACACCCGACCCGGTGGTTGAGACCCCTTTGATCGTGGCTGACAACTCCACGGAAACAGGCGGCCTCACCGGTTCTACAAACTATTACTTCTCTTCCGCTACGGGAGACGACAGCCGCTCCGCCGCCCAGGCGCAGAACCCGGCCACTCCCTGGAAGTCGCTCGCCAAGCTCAACGCGGTGATGCCCACCGCCCAGCCCGGTACCGCTTTCCTGCTCAAAAGGGGCGAAAGCTTCGATGGCTCCATCACCGTCGCCGCCAGCGGCGCTTCCGGTGCTCCCATCGTCCTGTCGGCCTACGGCACCGGTGCCAAGCCGGTCATCAGCGGCTTTGCTTCCTCCGCTTCCTGGTCTGCCCTTGGCAACGGGGTGTGGGAAGCGCCTCTTTCCACCTCCTTTTCCCGCATGAACATGGTGGCCCGTGGCGGCCAGATACAGGGCATGGGCCGCTGGCCCAACATCACCGACGCCAACAGGGGTTACATGACCTTCGAATCGCACAACGGTACCCAGACCATCGTCGACAACCAGCTGCCCGCTTCCCCCAACTGGACCGGTGCCGAGCTGGCCATCAGGAAGAACCGCTGGACCATCGACCGCGGTACGGTCATCTACCACAGCGGCAACGTGATCGCCCAGACAGACCCCAGCGGCATGGAGCCCATCGACGGCTTTGGCTACTTCATACAGAACGACCCCCGCACCCTGGACCAGCTGGGCGAGTGGTACTTCAACCCCGCTACCAGAAGAGTGCAGCTGTTCACCGGCAACGCCGGCAACCCCGCCTCCCTCGGCTTCAAACCAAGCGTGGTGGACACGCTGGTGGTGATCCGCTCCAGGAACTGGATCACCCTGGACAACGTCTCGCTGCAGGGCGCCAACAGCTATGCCGTGGCAGCCTACGACCAGGCGGGCAACGTCACCATCCAGAACTGCTCGATCGACTTCTCGGGCGTCAACGCCATCACCGCCAACTACACCCGCAACCTGCAGCTGCTGGGAAGCACCATCAACCACACCAACAACAACAGCCTCTACCTGGCTCCCTACTGCCTCAACACGACCATCAAAAACAACACGATCAGGAATACCGGCCTCATCCCGGGCATGGGCTCGAGCAACAACCAGGCCTACGAAGGCATGACCATCGACGGGGCCGGCTCGGTGATCCAGTTCAACACCGTGGACTCGACCGGCTACATCGCCATCGCCTTCACCCGTGAATCGGTGACGGTCGAGAACAATTTTGTCAACAACTTCGCCCTCACCACCGACGACGGGGCCGGCATCTACACCCACGACGCCGGCTACAAGGGAAGAAGGATCGTGGGCAACGTGGTGCTCAACGGCAAAGGCAGCAAAGAAGGCACCGACACCCCGTGGGACTGTTCGGCGCAGGGCATCGGAACGGATGACATGTCCACCGACGTGGAGATAAGCGGCAACACGATCGCCAACTGCTCGGGCAAAGGCATCGGCCTGCACAACTCGCAGTCCATCACCCTCAAAGGCAACACCATCTTCAACAACAAGGGCGCACAGATCGAGTTCGACCACGACAACATCGCCGCCCAGAGCCCTACGCGCAACATCAGCATGACCGACAACATCCTGTTTGCCAAGCAGGCCGGCCAGCCGGTGTTCACCATCGTGACCAAGGACGACGATGCGGCGCAGTTCGGCACCGCAGATAACAACTACTACTGCCGCCCGATCGATGACGGCCTGGTGTTCCACACCCATTCGATGTGGAACTCCGGATCGGACAAGGAGCAGGACTACGACCTGAGCCATTGGAGAGGCTTTGCCGGTCAGGACCTGAACTCGAAGAAATCACCCTTGAGCATCCCGTCCTACACCGTTACTTCCACCGGAGCAAACATGATCAGCAACGGCACGTTCGACAACAACCTCAACGGCATCCTGAACCCGGGCGGTGGCTACTCGACGCTGTCGATGGACAGGGCAAGCCTGGACGGGGGAGCGCTGAAGATCGCCTTCACGGGCAACGGCTCTGCGAGCGGCATGCCGCTGAACGTGTGGTTCTACGATGCGGCAAGCGTGCGCACGCTGCAGGCGGGCCACAGCTACCGGGTGAAGTTCTCGATCAGGGGGCTGCAGGACAACAACACCGACTTCCAGGCGGCGATCCGCTCTGCGAGCTCCAACACGTCGAGCGACACGAAGATCTACAAGGTGTACAACACGCGCCAGGAGATAGAGCTGATCTTCGTACCGGCGAGCGACATTGCTTCGGCGTACCTGAGCGTGTTCACGATGAACGCGGGCCTGTGCAACGGCTTTGTGATCGACAACGTGCGGATGGAGGAAGTGACGCTGAGCTACACGAACGTGGACGACTACGTACGGTTCGAGTACAACGCCAGCGCCACGGCGAAGACGGTATCACTGGACGGGACGTATGTGGACATGAAAGGGCAGAGCTACAACGGCACGATCACGATTGCAGGCTATAGCTCAGCGGTACTGCTGAAAAAGAGCGGCCTTGCCACGGCGCAGGACCAGACTCAGGGAGCGACAGCGGCCTCTGCAAAAGCGGCGGAGCTGGTAAGCGAGCCGGTGCTGCCGGCGAGCGTGAAGATCAGTCCGAACCCGGCCACCAGCCAGATCCGGTTCACGCACGGACTGGGTATCAAGGGTCAGGAAGCAGGGGTGGTGACGCTGTACAACGCGGCGGGCACGGTGGTGAAGCAGAGCCAGGTAAGCGTGAGCACACCAGCGCTGACGATCCAGGTGGCAGAGCTGAAAGCAGGCGTATACACGGTGAAGCTCGACTGCGGCCTGAAGACGGTCTCTTCCAGGTTCGTAAAGCTGTAAGAGAGAGACACAAAGAAATACAGATCAACCATATTCGATAGTTTCAACAAAAAAGGCCGCCCTTGTCCAGGGGTGGCCTTGGGATTTGGGGGAAGTGATCCGCACCGGATCTGTCACCGGGCTGTGTGGCATGATTTATTCAATAAATATAACCGGATGAACCGGATCTTGTTCCTGACCGGGAACAAGCTAAAAGCCGGTCTCTATAGCTTTCACGATGAATCCAGGTATAAAAATATTCCCACTGTTGATGATGCTTTTGAGCCTGTACATAATGCAGGGCTGCAGTCAGAAGGCAAACGTTGAAACACAAACGGCAGAAGTTACAAAGTTTGAACAAAGAGGTGTGCCGCAACCGCCGCCGCCCTCAATTGACAAATTGAAACCCATCACGCTCAAAAAATGGTTCTTCGATCTGTGCGACCGCGAAAAGCCAAAGAAAGCCGATGTTGCCTACCAGCTCGGACTTTTCCAGACAGATAAAATGTATGCGATCACCCTGGCCGGCTCAAAAGTAAAAGGGATGGAAAGCGCCTCCGAACGAACAAAGAGGGACTCCGAACCGCTCGCATATTATCCGCTTGCGAAAGATGAATACACAGGCCTGCAGTTAAATGGCGTGCTCGACAAAATGAAATCACAATTAAAGCAATTTGCCAGTACATCCCGGTTTAAAAGATCTTCACTCGCAAAAGCTCCCAACATCACCATCCGCTTCGACGACAATGATGTGCTGAAGCTGAAATAAGAACTTCGAATCCTTTACCGGTCATGTACAGCCGCAGATACATCTTGTAACAGCGTCTACTATGATTCGAATTCGTGATACGCTTCCCTGTGATGCAGCGTAGCTCACGTCCATCCTATAAAAAATTTTACTTCGGTGCGAACGTCTGCAGGCAGAGATCAATTTCATGTCATGAAACGGGATGGAAAGAAGTTAACCCCTCCCGGTTTGCTCTTATAAGAATTTTCTTCTTAAAATAATTTTTTCAGCAGCGTTTCTGTGATGAACGGGGTCCATAGTATGGATGGGAACAGCGTGGCGGCGGAGGCCTATATTGATACTGCAGAGAGCGAAACAGAGTGCAGATACAGGTTATAAGAATTTACACTTACCTGTTTGTTAAATTTAATGTCAGATATTTACGGTACTGCCGGCTGGTATGGACGGTGCACCCTGACAGGCATAGGGGCATCTTTTACTGCGTAGCCAAAGAGCAGGTCAGGAAGAAAAATAAACCTGCCCGGGAGATCGTTCCCACCAGGCTTGATTCCGTGCTGGCGACAATGCCGGAAGCTTTTGTGGTGTTGAACGGGGAATGGATCATCAAATATTGGAATCCGCAATCGGAAAATCTTCTTGGCCTCGAAAAAAGTAGTGTGCTGGTGATAAAAGACGACGGCAAAGGCTTCGAGCCCGATCAGAAAAAGACCGGGGTCGGTTTGTCGAACATGAAAAGCCGCACCGACCTGCTGAATGGTATCATGACCGTTCACTCGGCGCCGGGCTGCGGATGTACGATCACCGTACAGATTCCCACAGCGCCGCCAATAGGAAAACCGTTCCAGGTGGTAGCGGTGGAAGGCAACCTGGAAGATCAGCGTATCCTTCGCGAAGCTTTTTCGGAAGTTGCTCCGCAACATACCCTGATTTTCTCCAGAAATGTTCAGCAGGCTGTTGAACTGTTATACTTTCTTCCCGAACGCGATCTGCCCGGCCTCATCCTTCTCGACTGTCCCTGGCAGAATGAATGCGATATGAAAGCGCTTCATGTACTGGAAGAGAGCCAGCGACTGAAAAAAATCCCCAAGATCATTTACAGCACAACAAAACCGGCAGGCTACCGGCCGCTTTCCGCTACCGCCGGTGGAACCGTATACCTGCAAAAAAGAGAGGGCTTCTGCGAACAGCAGGAAGACATCAGGCAGATGCTCCTTTTCTCCGCCGGCGCGTGCCGGTAACAAACTGGTTGGATCGGTTACGGACAGTCCGGAAACACAATTACCCGGTATCTTAGCGGCGGAATCGCAGGGGTTACTGTGCGGAAAAAGGCCTTGCCGCTTTCTCCCCGCAGGCCGCTGTGGTCCATTGTCAGGCCCGTTAAATAGTCAACATGCAAGTAGCAAAGCCCCTCCTGTTTCATCACTTCTGTTTCATCCTGCCGAAAGTCTTCTTCCTGGCAGTGCTTGCTGCACCGGCCTTCGCTCAGAAGCCGCCCGTAACCACGGTGATCCGGTCACGCCTTTCCATCAGCGATGGCTGGAAGTTTTACCGGTACGACTCCACGGCAAAACCCGACAGCCTGATCTACGATGTACGGCCGGAAGTACGGGAAGGAAAAGATGATGGTCCGGCCGATGCGCGGCCAACAGAAGCGGTGCAGCTGGCTGCGGCCCGCTTCGTGCTGAAGCCCTGGATCATGCCCACAGCCAACAGTTTTATCAAAGATCCGGCAAAACGATACACGCGGCCCGAAGGAAGTCCGGGCGCTGATTTCCCGTTCGTGCAAAACAGTTTTGATGACGCGGCCTGGGAAACGGTGGACCTGCCGCACGACTGGGCTATCAGGGGGCCTTTTTATACGGAGGCAAATGCGGTGATCGGCGGGGGCATGGGGCGCCTGCCCATACAGGGAGTGGCCTGGTACCGCCGCAAGCTTGAGATCCCGGCGGGCGAGGCGGGAAAAAATTTTTTTCTCGATGTCGACGGCGCCATGTCGTATGCGATGGTATGGCTGAATGGCAAGCTGGTGGGAGGATGGCCCTATGGCTATTCATCCTGGCGGGTAGATCTGACGCCTTATATCGTGCCGGGCGGAAAGAACCAGCTCGCCATCCGGCTCGACAATCCTGCAAACTCTTCGCGCTGGTACCCGGGCGGGGGCATTTACCGGAAGGTGTGGCTGACCACGACCAACGCGGTGCATGTGGCGCAATGGGGCACTTTTATAAGAACAAGGGAGGTAACCAAAGCTTCTGCGAAAGTGGATGTGAGGGTGGTGATCGACAACAACTCAGCTTCCGCCGGTTCATATGACGTCAGCACAGCCATCTATCGCTCAGATGCAAAAGGGCAGCTGACCGGTCAGGCCATTGCATCCACCCCTGCAGCAAAAACAACGATCGGTTCAAAACAGGCAGATACCGTTTCAGCGACCCTCACAATAATGAAACCTGCCCTGTGGAGACCTCTGCCAGATACGGCCCCGGCGCGCTACGTGGCCATAACCACGGTGTCGGCCAGTGGTGCTGTGATCGATAGGTACGAGACGCCGTTCGGTATCCGCGATGTGCGCTATGACCCGGTGAAAGGTGTGTTTGTGAACGGGGAAAAGATCCTGCTGAAAGGCGTGAACCAGCATCATGATCTGGGCGCGCTCGGTGCCGCGTTTAATATGCGGGCCGCGGAACGCCAGCTCGAACTGCTGCGCGGGATGGGCTGCAACGCCATCCGTCTTTCGCACAACCCGCCGGCCCCCGAACTGCTGGAACTTACCGACCGCATGGGCTTCCTGGTGATCGACGAGATCTTCGACGCCTGGGAACTCAAAAAGCCGCCCCTCGATTTTCATCTCATTTTCCCCGACTGGCACGAGCCCGACCTGCGGGCGATGATCCGCCGCGACCGCAACCATCCTTCCGTGATCGTCTGGAGCTTTGGCAACGAAGTGGGCGAGCAGTACACCGACGAAAAAGGGGCCGGTGTGGCGCGCATGCTGAAGGCGATCGTGAAAGAAGAAGACTGGACCCGGCCGTCCACCGTGGCGATGAACTATGCCAAGCCCAACATGCCGCTGCCTGGCGTGGTGGATGTGGTGAGCCTGAACTACCAGGGCGAAGGCATCCGCAACGGCGGCGCTTATGCAGGTCTGAAAGGGATTAACACGCCGCCGCTGTTCCCGGCGTTTCATGAAAAGTTCCCGGACAAGATGATCATGAGCACCGAGAACGCTTCGGCGCTGAGCAGTCGCGGCGAATACCTGTTCCCGGTATATGAAGGCAACAGCTCACCGATCAGGGACGGGCAGGGCGGCGATTCCAAAAGCCGGCAGGTGAGCGCCTATGAATTGTATTCTGTTGATTTCGGCGCTTCGGCCGACAAGGTGTTCGCGACCATGGACCAGCATCCGTATGTGGCGGGCGGGTTTGCATGGACCGGCTGGGATTATCTTGGCGAGCCGACGCCTTACTATACCGCCCGCAGTTCCTATTCGGGCATCATCGACCTGGCGGGCTTTAAAAAAGACCGCTTCTTCCTCTATCAATCCTACTGGCGGCCGGAGTTTCCGATGGCGCATATCCTGCCGCACTGGAACTGGCCCGATCGGATAGGCCAGGTAACGCCGGTGCATGTGTTCACCACCGGCGATGAAGCGGAACTGTTCCTCAACGGAAAATCGCTGGGCAGGAAAAAGAAGCAGCCACAAGAATACCGCATCCGGTGGGACAGTGTGCAATACACGCCGGGTGAGCTGCGGGTGGTGGCATACAGGAACGGAAAGCAATGGGCGACGGACAGGGTGCAGACAACCGGACCGGCGCAGAAGCTCACACTCTCCGCAGACAGGCCTGTGATCATGGCCGACGGTGCAGATCTGTGCTTCATAACCGTGAAAATAACCGATGGGAAAGGACTGATGGTACCACAGGCAAAAAATGCCCTCCTGTTCTCCATCCAAGGCCCGGGCGAGATCGTGGCAACGGACAACGGAGATGCGGCCAACCTAGTATCGTTCAGCTCGCTGCAGCGCGATGCGTTCAACGGACTGTGTCTTGTAATCGTGCGGGCGAAGAGGGGAGAGCCGGGTAAGATCCGCCTGAAAGTGGCAGGGGAGGGGCTGGAAGCGGCCAGTGTAGTAATTAAGAGCGTGAACGGCCAGGGAAAATAATTTTGAGGTGCCAGGCAGGCTCGTGGCTGCGATGGAAAGAAATAAATGCAAAAAACTATGACTTATGAAGAAAGGGTCGCGCAGGCGGAAGTGCGGATATTCAAGGCCGTTTTTCCGAATACGACCAATCATTACGATACGCTTTTCGGAGGCTCGGCCATGGCTTTGATGGATGAGGTCGCTTTCATCACCGCCACCCGTTTTTCACGTAAAAAAATGGTGACCGTGTCATCCAACAAAATAGATTTCACGCGGCCGATACCGTCGGGCACCATCATCGAGCTGGTTGGGAAAGTGTTATCTGTAGGCAATACCAGCATACAGATCTCGGTAGAGATATTTGTAGAAGAGATGTACGCTTTTAAAAGGGAGAAAGCCGTTTCGGGATCGTTTACGCTGGTAGCGGTGGATGAGCACAAGAACCCGGTGAGCGTGCAGGGGTAATACCAATGAAAATCAGGAGTACAGTACAAAATAATTTTGTCCTTTCAGCGCAGGCGCAGTTGCCTCTTTGTAATTGCACGCTGCCGCGCGCCTGGTTGCGCTGAAATCTCTTCGGAGCAGGGAAACTGCTATTGGGATGCGATGGGCAAGCTTGTCAAACATCCCTTTCAGGTCGCTGAACGTACCGCCGGAAACACAGATGCTAAAAGTGTTTCCGGGTTTGGGCTCCAGGTTGTCGGCATGCCAGTCGGTGGCCGAAAACTCGATCCTGCCGCTTTTGAGGTGTGCATTGATGATCTTGTCGTACTTCTCCGGCGGAAACTGCTCTTTCATCGGCGTATCGCCGGTTTTTGTGAGCGTGAGGTCGCCACCCAGGCACTCTTTGCAGAAGGTCATGGCCTCGGCGCAGTTCCCGTCGAACAGAAGGAAAGGAGTACAGTATAACATGAGCGTTTTGTTGTGTGAAGAGATCGCTTTCTGTTCCTGTAAGTCAGCATATAAGGGAGACTGGGCGTAAAATGGCGGAGAGCCGTTAAAAACAACTACGCTATTTGATGGAGGAATAATTGACGATTCCCTTTACCAGCTGTATGCCGCCGAATATGATGGCGCCCCAAAAGATAAATCCGATGTTGGCCAGCGTAGCAATGGTACCGCCTCCGCACCAGAGGGCCCCGTAAAGGATGTCTTTGTTTGCCTGTGCTTTTTTTATTTTAGTTATTTGTCCGTGAAGGGTTTCCACAACGGTTCTTGCGTCTTCTGCGGCGAGTCCGGACAGTTTCAAGGACTCAATCGCTTCTTCGGGGCGCTGCTTTTGCGAGACCAGTAAATTAGCGGCCTGCTCATAAATGTGCTCGGGGAATTGTTGGGGGGCTGCTTGTATATTTTCCATGTTTAGGGGTTATAGAGGGTGAAATAAATAAAAATATATTTCGTATGCAAGGGTGAAAATCCCTGTTTTCGGAAACAACACCAGCCCATCCCTCTTTTAGATTGACATGACTATTTCCCGCGATAAACATCCGGAAGCAAACTGTTTATATAATTTTCGATGTTCGAGTAGCCGTTCGCGGCAATCTTTTTTGCATCAGCCGGGTCAGTAATATTCAGCCCGTTCTTTTGTTCCCATTCGTCCGGTAACCCGTCTTTGTCGGTATCGGGTGGAAGTTTGCCTGTTTTAAGTACGGGCCAGCCGCCGGCCTGTTCTGTGCGGTCTATCAATCCGGTCTTGCTGACGGTGTATTTTCCGGTGCGTATCTGTTCGATGATCCGCTGTTCCTGGGTATCGCGGTTCCAAAAGCATCCGGCCCATCTGAGCACCAGATCATACGCATCTTTAGCTGGTTGCGTGATCACAGGCGCCACCTCAAAAGGATCTTTGCGGCGGTTCTTTTCGGCCGAAGTGCCTTCTTCATAATCTACTCCGCCCGCCCAGTTGCTGGCGGATATGTCAGGATAGCCTTCCACCTGGTTTCCTTCCACATGCCACAGGCAGGAAAATCCCATTTTCTCCGCATTGTCGATGCGGGTGATCCGCCTTTTTACATCTTCATTGGTTGCCGGGCCTGGTTTGTAATAATTGTTGACCAGGTTGATGGATAAGGGCTTGCCGTCGCACGAACGATGGCCCCAGTTGGAGATGACACAGTTGCGAAAATCGAGCAGCACGGTAGGGTTTTGATTGTTACCCGCTATACTGGGATTTCTGCCGGCTCCGTTGGCGAGCAGGTTATGGTGAAAGGAAGCCTTGTAGCCACCGATGGAAGCACAGTAGCCGTGCTCTCCTTTTTCGTGTATCGAATGATCCAGCGGTTCACTCATCACGCACCACTGAACGGTTACCAACCGCGCCCCGTGCCAGGTGTTGACGCCCTCATCCGTAGACCAGCTGAACACGCAATGGTCAACGATCACATTCTCCGAATTGTCTACATCTATAACATCTATCTCGCTGCCGATCAATCCCGATTCAATGCCGGGTCTGATCCTGATTCCCCGGATGATGACATCGTGCGTGTTGTGTATCCTCAGAGGAAACCGTTTCAGGCAGATACCATCTCCCGGTGCTGTTTGTCCGGCGATGGTGATGTAAGGTGAATTTATCTCGATGGGCGCTTTCAGGTCTATGGTACCGGAGACCTCAAAAACCACGATCCTGGGCCCGGCATCCGTAATAGCTTCCCGGAAGCTGCCCGCCCCGCTGTCGTTCAGGTTGGTAACTTTCAGAACGGCGCCGCCTCGTCCGCCCTTTGCATGCCTGCCCCAGCCTTCTGCGCCGGGAAAGGCCGGCAGTTGTGCTTGGAGGTGAGAGGTGATGAAGTAGAGGGTGATGATGAGCAGAAGGGACTTTCTCATAGTGGTGGTTTTATAATACACTTGCTTATATGGAGTGAGAAAGATAGGCATTGAATGTTGGAAATAACAGGATTTTAATTCGATACAGTTGATCAAAATTATTTTTGGCAACAGTTATTGAAGGAATTTTGATAATGTTACCCAATGATGTTAAAACCTTTGCTAAGGTTAAACTAAATTATTAAAATGAAAAGATGAATTCTTATACTTAGAGGGTATTTTATAAACCTAAGTAGACAGCAGATTTGCCTGTCATAAAGCTATCGTGATCTCGAGCTGGCTTTTTATAAGCGTCGGCAAGCGACAAAATTTACATTGTTGGGACTTCTGTTTTGAACCTGTGGACCTCTGAAAACATACTGGGTAAAGGTTGGGTTCCTAAAATATGGCTACTCACTTATTTAATTCCATATTTTTCTTATTTTGGCGTTGAATGTTTTACTTTGACGAGCTTATTAAGGATTTAATTGGTTGCCCTAAGAAGGTAGTCAATGCACCTAAAGATTCGGGTATAGGAAGAGGTAGCAGTAAGTTGAAATTTTCTTTGGAATCTATGGATGGTCAGCACTCATTTAGTGGTTTTATATCGAAAAATCTGGCTTTTCAGGAAATTTTTTCTATTGGCTTAATCTATCAACCGAAAGACGAAAAAGCACAATCGTATTACTTCGTGTAAATGGTCCGCATGGACCCAACGAAAACATGCCTCATCATGAAGGGCCGCATATTCATTTGGCAACAGCAGAAAGAATTAATGCCGGATTGAAGCCGGAAGGTAAGATTGAAACTGATGTTCCTTATGCTACGATTGAAGATGCAATGCAATATTTTGTCAAGAGAATCAACATTATACCTGTGGATAGATTAAAGCACTTTCCACCGCCAAGTAACCAAATTGATCTTAACTTTGATAGTAGTCGAACCATGTAATGGAACAAATTTTAAGCTATATTAAAAAGGACTTCAACGGCAGGCTAACTGTAAAGCAGAAGAGACCTGATATATATCAGTTGATGTTGCCAGTTTACCATGAAGATGGTGATATGATTGATTTGTTTATTATGCCAGTAGGAGAGAATAAATTTGCCTTGTGTGACTATGGACTTACTCTTCAGCGGTTGTCTTACTCTTATGAAATTGATACCGAAAACAAAGAAAGTATTCTTCAAAAAATTCTCTCTGAAAACAAATTGATTGAGCAAGAAGGAAATATTTCTTTGGAGACAAAACCTGAAACGCTTTATACTGATATAATGCATATAACCCAAGCTTTTGCAAAGATTGGTAGCATGCGTTTTTTCAAGAGGGAAGTTATTGAGAACTTGTTTTTTGAAGTTCTGGATGAATACATCTTTACAGAACTGAAAGAGTTCAATCCTCAAAAGAAAGTCTTGCCAATTTTTGAAAGGGATGATCTGGAAGCAGATTACTCATTTCAACCTAATGGAAAGCCTGTCTTTTTGTTTGGGGTAAAAGATGTTGCCAAGGCTAGGCTCGTCACATTAAGTTATCAGGCTTATCTCCTCAGCAATCTGAAGTACCATGGATGGGTTGTCACAGAAAATTTCGAGGCCTTACCGCGGAAAGATAAACTCCGGTTGACAAACGCCTGCGATAAGCAGTTTACTTCTCTAGACGATTTTAAGTTAAATGCCAGGCTTTTTTTAGAGAAGGAAAGGGATTAATATCTCATATGCTTACTGAATATCTTTCAATATTGAATTCAATTCATTGTATTCCTTTATTACATTAAAAAGAAAAACGGTTCACAACTCCACACTCGAATTCATCATACTTAATTAAAAGCTTCAGGAAAATTTCACTCTTTCCTTTACCTCAAATGAGCTCTGTTAAATTTTTGGGTTAAGGGTTATCCCACAGCTAAACCCCAGGTCGAAAAAACCTTGAAAAGTTTTGATGCAATCGGTTGCATCTTCGTGATTTTATCCTAGATTTGCCCTTCCATAGCCAAAGTGAGTTACTATTGGATGTGAAAACGATTGGTGTATGCTGTATACTTTGCCTCTTGAAAAAAGCCATCTTTGCCGGTTCTTTCCTTATTTATCCCACACAACCATTCTATTTACTGATCAAAGAAAATTGTTCAGCTTCATCCGGATAATATGCTCCGGTAGTGCAGCCCTGTTGTCTGTTCCCGCAACCTCAGATTAAAGCAATATAAGACAGCTGGTCACGTTGTGTTAATACGCTGTCCGAACCCGATCCCTACAGCACGAGCCCCCCTCACCATCATTTGTAAAATTGATAACCAATGAATAGAAGGTTTACTTCAGCCTCATGCATCATCCGCTACCTCAGGCGGCTCCCGGGGCAACAACAGATGCCTTTGCTTGTATTTTTGTGCCTGACCCTTTTTGGGCAGGTCAGCGCCTCCGCTGCCTTCCGGCCGGCAGACCATTATGTAGATGGCCCCTCCGCCGACATCGTCGTCTCCGGCGACGTGAAAGACACCAGGGGACAACCCCTCCAGGGCGTCAACGTAAGCGTCAAAGGCTCCAACACCGGCGCCACCACCGACAACCAGGGCCGCTACACCATCCGCCTCACCGACGCCAACCAGACACTCGTTTTCACCTCCGTCGGCTACACCCGCCAGGAAGTGCGCGCCGGCGGCAGAACCAGCATCAGCGTTGTGCTGCAGGAAACCTCTTCCGTGCTCAACGACGTGGTCGTGATCGGCTACGGCGCCCAGCGCAGGCAGGACGTGAACGGCGCCATCTCCTCGGTGAAAGCGGCAGACATCGCCAACATCCCGCAGGTAAGCGTAGACCAGCTGCTGCAGGGCAAGGCGGCCGGACTTACCATCACGCAGAACTCGGGTGGGCCGGGCAGCGCCACCTCGGTACATATCCGCGGCATCACTACCCTCAGCCTGTCGAACGAACCGCTCTATGTGATCGACGGCGTGGCCATCTCGGGCGATGCCAGCAACCGCACCACCAGCGGCCGCTCACAACAGCTCTCACCCAACAACGGCGAAACCGGCGTGAGCCCGCTCTCCTTTCTCAACCCCAGCGACATCGAATCCGTCGACGTCTTAAAGGATGCATCCGCCACCGCCATCTACGGCAGCCGCGGCTCCAACGGCGTTATCATCATCACCACCAAACGCGGCCGCAACGGCAGCTTCCGGGTGGGTTACGACGGGTATTACGGTTTTCAGGAGCAGGGCAAACTGCTGCCGATGATGAACCTGAAACAGTATGCCAGCCTCGAAAACGCGCTGGCCGATAACATCGGCATCCCCAGAAGAGGCGAGTTTGCCGACCCCACCCTGCTCGGCACAGGCACCAACTGGCAGAAAGAGATATTCAAGACCGGCCCGCAGCAAAGTCACCAGATTTCCTTCTCCGGTGCCAGCAACGGCACCGACTACTACGTCTCCGGCGGCTATGTGAAGCAGGACGGCACCGTGCTGGGCAACGATTACAACCGCTATAACATCCGCACCAACATCAACTCGCAGGTGAAACCCTGGCTGAAAGTGGGTACTACCATGGCCGGCAGCCGCAGCTTCCAGAACACTTCCCTCAGCAACAACACCGGCATCATTTACACCGCCCTGCTGAGCGCGCCCGATCAGGTGGTTCGCAATGCAGACGGCTCCTTCGCCGGTCCGCAGGCCGACCAGATCGGCGGACAGATCAACCCCGTAGCGCAGGCCCTGCAGATCACCAACACCCTGTCGAGAAGCAACTTCAACGGCAGCCTGTATGCCGACATCAAAGTGATGAAAGACCTCACGCTGCGCTCGGAGCTGAACGGCGACTTCAACTTCTCCTACGCCAAGCTGTTCCGGCCTACCTACAATTACGGGCCGCGTTTCATCAACCCGACGGCTTCGCTGCAGGAGTACAACACCAACTCCACCTTCTGGAGCTGGAAAGAATACCTGACTTATACCCACACGTTCGCGGAGAAACACAACCTGACCTTGCTGGCGGCGCACGAACTAGTGAACTCAACGTACCGCGACAATTCCGCCACCATACAGAACTTCCTGACCAACACCCTGCAGTCGCTCAGCCTGGGCGATTCAAAAACGGCCACCGTGGGTGAATACATCGGCAACAACGATGTGATCGAATCTGAATTTGCCAGGGCCATCTATACGCTCAACAACAAATACAGCGTCACCGCCACCTTCCGGGCCGACCGCTCCTCCAAGTTTGCACAGGGGCACCAGACCGGATACTTCCCTTCGTTCGCTGCTTCCTGGCGGTTGTCCGACGAGCCTTTCCTGGCCGCGCTGGAACCCATCGCCAACAACATCAAGCTGCGTGTGGGGTACGGACAAACCGGCAACCAGGGCGTGCCCAGCTACCTGTACGGCTCTGCGCTGAACTCGGTGGTTACCGGGATCGGAACGGCTTTCGCGGTCGACAAGGTCGCCAATCCCAACCTGACCTGGGAAACTGCCCTGCAAGCCGACGCCGGACTCGATTTCAGCTTGCTCCACAACCGGATCGACGCCTCGTTCGATTACTTCAACAAAAGCTCCAAGAACTTCCTGTTCCAGGCCGCCCTCCCGGCCTTCCTGCTCGGGCAAACCGCCGAATACTCCGGTACCGGCGTGATCAGTCCGCCCTATGTGAACGGCGGCAAGCTGACGGCAAAAGGGTTCGAGTTCTCCATCAACAGCCGCAACATCGTCAGCAAAGATTTCAAGTGGAACACGTCCGTCATCTTCAGCCATTACAGGAACGAAGTGCAGTCGCTGTACACCGGCATCCCGTATATCAGCTACAATGTAACGACCAGCTTCCTGAACCTGCCGGTTACGAGAACACAGGTGGGTACGTCGGTGGGAGAATACTACGGATATGTGGCGAAAGACATCTTCCGTTCGGACGGGCAGCTGAAAGGCGCGCCGATCCAGTTTGGACGGCCGGTGAAAAGCGGTTCGGGCGGAACCTGGCTGGGAGATATCCAGTATGAAGACCTGAACAAGGACGGAAAGATCGATGCCGCCGACCAGACCTTCATCGGCAATCCCAACCCGAAGTTTACGTACGGCATCACCAACAATTTCTCGTACAAAACATTCGACCTGTCCATCTTCCTGAACGGTTCGTACGGCGCCAAAATATTCAACGTGCTGAACTACCAGATCGCCGGGCTCGGCAGCCTGTACCAGAACCAGCTGGCCAATGCAGCTAGTTTCTGGACGCCTGCCAACACTTCCTCCAGCATTCCCCGGCCGGTTGCGGGCGACAACCCGAACCTGATCAATTCAACCCGGTTCATTGAAAGCGGTTCTTTCCTGCGCGTGCAGAACATCAGTCTGGGCTACACCGTGCCCGCCTCCCTGGTGAACAGGGCGAAGTTCAACCGGCTGCGCATCTATGCCAGCTGTCAGAACCTCTATGTGTTCACGCCCTACAAAGGCCTCGACCCCGAGATCGGATCGATCAACCAGAGCGTGTTCCTCACCAACATCGACCTGGGCCGGTTCCCGATCCCCCGCACGATCGTATTCGGTGTGAACGCAGAATTTTAACACAAGAAAAATTTGTCATGAAAGCACATAAAAAATTTATAGGGTTCTTCACGGCGGTTGCGATGCTTACGGCAACGAGCTGCAAAAAAGAGTATTTCAACCGGCCGCCGCTGAGCCAGATCACGCTGGACAATTACTACCAGACGGCCGCGCAGGTAAACGCCGGTACGGCCGTGCTCTACAGCGCCCCCTGGTTCGGCTACAGCGGCAAAGGCGGATGGTCGATCACGGAACTGAGCGGCGGCAACGGGCGCACATATTCCGCCGACATCATCAACTTCCAGGATTTCTCTGTGACCAATACCAACTTCGAGATCTCCGCCGTGTGGAACTCGCTGTTCATAGAAATTGCGCAGGCCAACGCGCTCATCAACAACCTGCCGGTGAAAGTGCCGGCCACTGTAGACAAGCCCACCGTGAACAATGCCCTGGGCGAAGCCCGCCTGTGGAGGGCGGAGGCCTATTTCCACCTGGTGCGCATCTTCGGGCCCGTTCCCATCATCGAGAACAGTTTCGATTACATCAGCGATTACCAGGTAAACAGGAACCCGGTCGCCGACGTGTATAAATTCATCGTCAACGACCTCAAGTTCGCAGAGACCAACCTCACCAAAATGGTACGGAGCGGCAACTCGCCGTCGAACGCACGCGTGTCGGGCGGCTCTGCGTCGGCCCTGCTGGCCAAAGTGTACCTCTACATGCAGGATTATACCAATGCCAGGGCGCAAGCGGAGAAAGTGATCGGCAGCGGTGAGTTCAAACTGTACGGCATCGACATCACCGGCAAATCGTTCGCCGATCTTTTCCTCACGGCCAACAACAACAACGAAGAATCCATCATCGCGCTGCAGTGGGCGGGCAACGGCGGCTACGGCCGCGGCAACCCTTTCCAGGCCGCGGTGGCGTATAACAGCCTGATCACCGGCACCGGCGACGGCTACGGACAGATGGCGCCCACCTTCGACCTGCAGGACAAGTTCGACCCGAACGACCTCAGAAGAAAACCGACCTATATGCTTCCGGGCGACAAATATCCGGAGATCAACCAGGCGGCCGGCGGGTATACGTTGCCGTCAGATGCCACCAGCCAGGGCACGCATGCGCAGGTAAAAAAATATGTGGTGGGAACGCCTGCCGACAACGGCGGCGTGGGTGGTGCACAATCGTCGGCCAACAATACCTACCTGCTGCGGTATGCGGATATCTATCTGATCGAGGCCGAAGCCGTGATGGCGGGTGCGAAAACAAGTTCGGACCCCGTGGCGCTCAATGCGATCAATACGATCCGCCGGCGGGCCGGACTGGGCAACCTGGCGGTGATCAACCGGGCGGGGTTTGTGACCAATCCCAATTATCTGGCAGGAAGCAACGTGAAGGGGCAGCACTGGCCAACCATTTACCAGGATGACCTGCTGGACGAAAGAAGACGCGAGTTTGCGTTCGAAGACGATTACTTCTTCGACCTGATGCGCCTCGACGGGTACAACAAAACAGCGCATCCCATTGCCATGCAGATCATCAAACAGCAGGACAAAGGCACGTCGGACAACTCCACGCCGCCCAACCGCTATGGCAACGGGTACCTGACCGGCATCACCGATGCGAGCTTCGTGTTCCCCATTCCGGCAACAGAAACGGCGGCAGATCCCAAGCTGCTCGAAGCGCCTGTTCCTTATACCTTCAAATAATTAAAGACTCAGTCATGAAATCTAGTTCTAACATATGGATCAGCGCCCTGCTGGTTTTGATCATCTCGGCGGTATCGTGCAAAAAGAACGATATGGGTGGAACGGGGAACCCCACGGTGTCGCGGGTGCGCCTGATCAGCAAAACCGATACGATCGCCAACGTAGTGCATCGCATTACGCTCGATTCAAACAATGTATACAGCGAAACCAGGATCGATCCGTTCGATTCCACCGTATCATCGGGCAAGCTCAACACGCAGTATGCCATCATCGGCACCAACCTGCTCACCACGAAGTCGGTGTCATTCAACGGCGTGTCCGTGTATTTCAACCCCGGACTGCTTACCGACAACAGCATCATCGTAACCATCCCTGCCAATGTGCCGTTTGGTCCGAGCCAGGTGAACAAGCTCACCATCGTTACAAAGTATGGTACGGTTGATTATACGTTCGCCATCCAGCAGCCGCCTCCCATCATCACCAGCTTCGATCCGATGGCCGCGGGTGCGGGCACCATCGTCACCATTACGGGCAGCGTTTTCGATGGTGCTACGGCTGTGAAGTTCGACACGGTAACGGCGAAGATCGTGGGCACGCCCACCACTACGCAGATACAGGTGCAGGTACCCGTTGGCGTTGTACAGGCCTATATCTATGTTACCACGCCCGGCGGCACCAGCAAATCACCAAGTGCCTTTGGGTTTAAATCCGTGGTGTACGACGATGCGTTCGCTTCGGGCTGGGGTTCTTATTTCGGGTACAACAGCACGCGCGATTACGCCAGCACAGCGCATCCCAAGCGCGGCCTCTACGCGATCGCGACCACCTTTACCGATGCCTACGGCGCCTTCCAGGTAGGATACAACGGCGCCACGATCGACGTCAAGAAGCTGGGCCTCACCTCCCTGAAACTTTCGATCTACGGCGGCGCAGGCACAGACGGAAAGAGTGTGCAGGTAGTCATCAACGGCGTATACGCCAGTGCTTTCAAAATAGCACTGTCCGCCAACAGCTACACCGACTACACCATCCCGCTGAGTTCCCTCGGCAACCCCGGAACCATCACCGAGCTCGTGATCCAGAGCGCCGGCGGCGGCGTGCCCAGTACGATCTACATCGATGACATCGGGTTTATATAACGGATAGTTTTATTCCATTCTGTTACAAAAAAGGGGTGCCATAGTTTTGGACTGTGGTACCCCTTTTTTGTCTGAACCAGGATTTATGGAATGGAAAGGATTGTCCTGAGGGTCGATGGGAGTGCAGCCATCGTATATAAGGGCAATCAGTTGATCAGGCTGATTCTGGGTCAGATAAAAGCACCGATAGCAGCTCTGATCATAGTCATCGACCCCCCCGTACAATCCGTCAAATCATCTCCATCCTGGTTCAGGCTATTATGTGATCCGGATCAAATGACCGAACCTTTCTCTTGCTGTTACTTTGTGGAAACAAATCAGGAAAAGCGATCCGCGGGTTTTAGGTACATTCAACGCAGACAAAAATGCCCGTGACCCTCCTGCAAAAGATCAAGAATGCCACCGGCGAAACCTACGCCGTGCTGAGCTACCATCCGCTACCGGAGCCGGATGAACGGCAAACAGCCCTGATCACCCAAATTCATCAGATTGTTGGTCAATATGCGGGAACGTTCGCCGGGTGAAAGCCGGTACATTGTGCAGGAAATGTTTCCAGACCAAACCTGCGGATCGATGAGAAAATTGACACTGGCTGCACAGATACTGCTGATCGTTTTTAGCGGCCTGCTGAGCAAAACTGTTTTTGCTGCCCCAAAAGACTCCATCCGGTTTGTGCTGTCCGTTCCTGACCCCGGCGCACATATATTTCATGTAACGATGACCTGTACTTCAGTGGCCGGCAAACCGCTGTCGCTGAAATTGCCGCAATGGACGCCGGGCTATTACCAGCTCATGAATTATGCCGGGCAGATTTCAGCTTTTACGGCTACAGATGCCCGTGAACAACCGCTGCAGGTCACCAAAACTTCCGGCAACACCTGGTCGGTGATTACCGGCAAGTCGGGCCCGGTCACGCTCGGGTATGATGTTGCCGCCACCCGCGCGTTCGTGGCTACCAGTTATACCGATAGCGCGCATGCATACATTACGCCGGCAAGTGCGTTCGTGTATCCTGATGGAAGATTGCAGACCCCCGTGTCGCTCACTGTTGTGCCGTTCAAAGGCTGGAGCCGCGTGGCCTGCGGACTGGATTCTGTTTCCGGCACCCTGCATTCATTCACGGCGCCCGGTTACGACATGCTGTACGATTGCCCGATCCTGATGGGCAACCTGGAGGAACTGACGCCCTTTAAGATACAAGGCATCCCGCACCGCTTCATCGGCTACAAGCTGGGTGATTTCGACAAGCCGGCCTTCATGTCGGACCTGGAGCGTGTGGTAAAAGCCGGCGTGGATATCATCGGCGATATCCCCTACAAACACTATACGTTCCTGGCGATCGGTCCGGGCAACGGCGGCATCGAGCACCTGACTTCTTCGGCCCTCAGCTTTGGCGGCAACCTGCTGGGCTCTCCCGAGCGAAAGAAAAGAACCCTGAGCTTTATCGCGCATGAATATTTTCATCATTACAATGTAAAGCGGATCCGCCCGGTTGAACTGGGTCCCTTCAACTACGACAGCGGCAGCAGAACAAAACAGCTGTGGATCTCGGAAGGCTGGACGGTCTACTACGAATACCTGCTGCTGAAACGCGCCCGCCTCATCGACGACAGCGACTTGTACAAATATTTCACGGCAAATATACGTGCCTATGAAACGGGTGCCGGCCGGCACTACCAGTCGCTTGCCCAGTCGAGCGAAGAGACCTGGAGCGACGGCCCTTTCGGCAGAAAGGGGGAGGAGGTCAACAAAACGATCTCCTACTACGACAAGGGGCCGGTGGTAGCGCTGATGCTCGATTTCGCCATCCGGCACCATACCCAAAACAAGCAATCGCTCGACGCGGTCATGCGCCGGCTCTACCATGATTTCTACAAACAAAAGAACCGGGGCTTCACCGAGACTGAGTTCCGAAAAGTGTGCGAGCAGATCGCAGGAAAAGATCTCTCTGAAATATTCGATTATGTCTACACCACGAAAGAGCTCAACTACGGCAAATATTTTGGCTACGGCGGACTGGCCATCGATACGGTCTCTGCGTTGCTACCCGGCGGCTACAGCAACCTGAGCTATTCCATGCAACGCGATACCCTCACCATTACAAAAGTAGACTGGCCCTCCGCAGCCTGGGACGCCGGCATCCGGCCTGGAGCAAAAATTTTATTGATAGATGGGAAGCAGGCAACCTCTGCGGTCATGGACCGCCTGAAAGGTTCATCCGGAATCACGATCACCTGCACCCTGCTGCAGGAAGGAAAGCGGTTTGACGTGCCCGTTACCTTTGTGAAAAAAACGGATCGGTCGTTTTTGATATCGCCACTGCCGGAGCCCGATGCGTTGCAGCGGGAGATTTTAAAGAGTTGGGGGAAGGGAAAATAATTTTCGCTTTTTTTCCTTGGGCAGGCGCAGACACGCGCCTGCACGCTGCTGAACTTCCTGCGCCTGCCCCGGGATCTCCCGGAGAAAGCATGGCAAAAAGAGGGAGTGCACCTACAACCTGTTTTATCATCAAATTCAACTTCCTTTTTACGGAAGATCCCGGGAATTGGCACTTTCTCCTGATCTTCAGAGCAACAGGCGATGAATGCTTTTGCGAGGCACAACAGGAATTCTCATCATCGTATACACAAAGACTATTATCTTATGTTGATTGATTGAACAAAGAGGCGTTCCATCGGAACGCTTGTTGCTCTGAAGATCGGAGACATCCGGCTTCCCTGACAGAACACACTACGTCACCCCGCCGGCACGAATTTTCTCGCCGCCCAGCGGTCGAAGCGGAAATATTTGAGCAACTGCTTTTCGTACTTGTCTGCGTCGATGTCGCGGATGTAGCGGTTCACCTGCGGGGCCAGCAGTTTGTTCTTGAGATGCGAATGCGCATTCGGGTTCAGCTGGATCGTTTTGAACACCATCCGCTCCATCTTGCTCACACGCGACTTGTTGTGAAAAAAACGCTTGTAGGATCGGATCTCGTAGTTGAGATACGAAAGATCCTTCAGTTCATAATGGATGATGATGTTCAGCAGCCGGATGCACTTGCACACAGGCAGCAGCGCGAACCTCGACTGCTCCATGCTCACCTGCTGGATCCACTGGTGCGCCTTCCTGAATTCCTTGTTCTGGAAAAAAGCCAGGCTCGCATAGAAGAAAAGCTCCCACTGTTTTTCATCGTGCAGCAGGTGCATGGGCTGGAACAGTTTCTTGTCGAGTGTTTGTATGTAGCCGATCGCCTGCTTCGTATGCTGCTCGCCGGTAAGCCAGGCCAGCTGGTACACCGCAGCTGTTTTCCCCACGAGCTTGCAGAAGAACTCCGGGCAGCCGCCCAGATCGATGAGGTGCAATTTTTTGATATATTGCTCCATCGCCGCGTATTGCCCGGCCGTACGCAGGCTGTCGAGGATACCTTCGATCGAAGTATAATAATCCATGGGTGGATTTTCCCTGAAACCGGGGTTGTTCTCGAACAACGCTTTCAGTTCGTTGAAGGTTTTGAGGGCCGACTGGTAATCGCCCACATCGGTGAGGTAAAAAGACTGAAAAAGCAGATGCAGCTTCCTCGATTCAAGGCTGTTCCTGAACTTGCCCGCCACAATGCTCACCTCGCTCAGCAGCAGGTCGTTCAGTCTTTTCTTGTCGTCTTCCGAAGCCACCCGGCCCGAATGGATGAGCCGGTACCGCAGCTGCTCGTACAGCGCGTACAGGTCTTCGATATGATGCAGCGTGCGAAGCGAGCTTTTTGTTGTCACCTGCATCGCCGTCAGCTCCTTGTCGGACAGCCTGGGGAAATTGGACACAGACAAATGATTCAGCTCCTGGCGCGACGCGAGATAGTGCACCACATGGTTCTGCGTGGCTTCGGCCCGCTGCTTTATTTTTTTCAGCTCCCGGAAAGCCTCTTCCGACAACGATCTTTCCTGCAGCACTTTCACCCGCATCAATCCCTGAAACAGGAGATAGTACTGATCTTTTTCCACCTTGGTGCTGATAAGCAGATCGGTGATCAGCTTCACCAGGTACCGCGCGGTATTGTCGGGCGAAGCCGTGGGATGCTTCTTCTTGAAGTCGGCGATCAGTTGCGCCTCGTCCTGCATAGCGGCATTGTCGAGCAGCCCGAACAGCGACAGGTAATCTTTTTCTCCGCGCTGTTTTTTACTCATCTGCCTGAATTGGCGTTTTTCCATCGCGGAAAGGGAATGCACAAGCCGCAGGGCACTGATAAAAGTGGACATTTTAGGTATGAATTACAGGTTTGACGGAATTTTAACTGACGCAATCGTTTGATTAACAGTAAATTATTGGATAACGGGATGGTGTAACCGAGTTTTCTAAGATACCAAAAGGATAAAATTCTGGCAAATTGAGGATGATCAAAGCATATACATTTGGATCAGCTTAAAAACGATTGCTGCTTATGGAACTGAAAAAAATCATAGTTGTCGGTAGTACCAACATGGACATGGTTGTAAAGACCAGTCATATCCCCGAGCCTGGCGAAACCGTGCTCGGCGGAACCTTTTTTATGAACCCCGGCGGCAAAGGCGCCAACCAGGCCGTTGCCGTAGCCCGGCTGGGCGGAGACGTGATCTTCGTCTCCAAAATGGGAAACGACGTGTTTGGAAAACAATCCTCCCAACTTTACAACGAGGAAGGCATCGACACCAGCTTTCTTTTGTCTGATGACGAGCTTCCTTCCGGTGTGGCCCTCATCACGGTCGACGATGAAGGCGAGAACAGCATTGTAGTAGCCCCCGGCGCCAACTCCTCCCTCGATGTGCACGATGTGGAAGCAGCGATCAAAACGATCAGCGACCAGCACATCGTACTGCTGCAGCTGGAGATCCCGCTGGGTACCGTTCATTTCGTTGCCTGTCAGTCGGCGCAGCAGGGCGCCCGCGTCATCCTGAACCCGGCACCGGCCGCCCCGCTCTCTCCCGAGCTGCTGCAGTATGTCGACATCCTTACTCCCAACGAAACAGAAGCCTCCATCTTATCGGGCATCAAAGTGAGCAACCTGGAAACGGCGCGTGAAGCTGCGCAGGCGATCCGCAAACTGGGCGCTAAGAACATCGTGATCACCATGGGCGAGTTCGGTGCGCTGCTGCTGGAGAACACGGAATTCCATGAAGTGGCCGCCCCCGTCGTTCACCCGGTAGATACCACCGCCGCCGGCGATGTGTTCAACGGCGCGCTGGCCGTAGCGCTGTCAGAAGGAAAAGAGCTGGCAACAGCCGTCAGCTTTGCCTGCGAAGCCGCCTCCCTGTCGGTCACCAAAATGGGCGCGCAGGCTTCCATCCCTTACCGCAACGAACTCATCACCCGAAGGGTTTCCGTATAACCTTTCTTCGGATCCTTTACGATTTAAACGCTTGTCATGTTCATCGTTGAAAATTATACACTCGCCATCGTCTTCTGCACCATTACCATGATCTGCTGGGGTTCGTGGGCCAACACCCAGAAACTTGTTACGGGCAGATGGCGCTTCGAACTGTTCTACTGGGATTATGTGCTGGGCATCCTCCTGTTCTCGCTGCTGGCCGCGTTCACCATGGGAAGCACCGGCACCAACGGCCGCGGCTTCCTGGAAGATATCCGGCAGGCCAGCGCCGTCAACATCGGCAGCGCCATCGTCGGTGGCGTCGTGTTCAACCTGGCCAACATTCTCCTCACCGCCGCCATCGCCATCGCCGGTATGTCGGTCGCCTTCCCCGTCGGCATCGGCATCGCGCTGGTGCTGGGTGTACTTGTTAACTACCTGTCGGTTGAGAAAGGCAACGCCACCTATCTTTTCTCCGGCGTACTACTCGTAACGGCCGCCATCATCCTGAACGCCATCGCTTTCCGGAAAAGCAGAGGCACCGGACAAAAAGCCAGTACAAAAGGCATCCTGTTGTCCGTGCTGGCGGGTGTGCTCATGTCGTGCTTTTACCGCTTCATCGCGGCGGCTATGGACCTCAACAACTTCACCAACCCCGAACCACTGAAGATGACGCCCTACAGCGCTTCCGTAGTATTTGCCGTCGGCATCCTGCTCAGCAATTTTGTGTTCAACACCTTCCTGATGCGCAGGCCGCTCGAAGGCCCGCCGGTTACGTATAAAGACTATTTCTCCGGCCGCTTTCCCCTCCACCTGGTGGGCATCCTGGGCGGCGCGATCTGGGGTACGGGCAACCTGTTCAACCTGGTCGCTGCGGGCAAGGCCGGTCCGGCTGTATCGTACGGGCTCGGACAAGGCGCCACGCTGGTAGCAGCCATCTGGGGTGTGCTGGTTTGGAAAGAATTCAAAGGATCGCAACAAAAAGTTACGGGCTTGCTGGCGGGTATGTTTGCCTGTTTTATTTTAGGATTGGTGCTCATTATCCTGTCGGGTTCGCCATAAGACGGGGCGGATCTTTTTCGGTCATGCGATCCCGGTAGAGACGCGTTGCATCGCGTCTGTGAGTTTCAGTGATCCCGTGCGGCGGAGACGCCACGCATGGCATCGCCCGGGGGATCGTTTGCCTCCACTTTTTAAGCGGCTCTATTCTCTCTGTTTTATAAAGTCACTCTCAAAAATCTATTGCTGCATATGAAAAAGAAAAATTTTCTGCTGGCACCGTACGCCCCTGTCTGCGTGCTGTTCGGCCTGTTTCTCCTGCTCTCACTCCACCTTCCGGCCCAGACGGGCAACCGCATCAGCGGCACCGTCAACGATGGCCGCGGCGCCCCGCTCGCCGGCGTCACCGTTGCTGTAAAAGGCACGGAAGCGGCCACCGCCACCGACGACCGGGGCCGCTTCACCATTGCGGTG
This sequence comes from Chitinophagaceae bacterium, assembly GCA_965200945.1. GTDB lineage: Bacteria > Bacteroidota > Bacteroidia > Chitinophagales > Chitinophagaceae > JADCRZ01. The sequence goes on along the minus strand of OZ241749.1, from coordinate 3,366,035 downwards.
AAACCCGGACAGGTGCTGCACCTCACCGGCACCGGTCTCGAAGCACAGGACGTGGCCTTCACCGGCCAGCGTGACCTCGAGCTGTCGATGGCCAGCTCGTTCAGCAAGCTGGACGATATTGTGGTGGTGGGATATGGTACCACTACAAAAAAAGAGGTCACCAGCGCCATTACCTCCCTCAAACCGGCCGACTTCAACAAAGGCAATATCAGCAACCCTGTTGGACTACTGCAGGGCCGCGTGGCCGGACTGAACATCGCCAAACCTGCGGGCGGCGATGTGAACGGCAACTTCGATATTCAGTTGAGGGGGCTGACCACACTCTCCGGCGGACAGGGCCCGCTGTTTGTGATCGACGGCATCCTGGGCGGCGACCTCAACAGCGTGAACACGGATGAGATCGAGTCGATCGATATCCTCAAAGACGGATCGGCGGCCGCTATCTACGGCACCCGCGGCACCAACGGTGTGATCATCATCACCACCAAGAAGGGAAGGGCCGGACAGCAATCCGTGGAAGTGTCTTCCTACGTGTCTGCGCAAACGGTCGCCAAAAAACTGCGCAACCTTACTGCCGGCGAGTTCCGCAGCACCATCAACCTGATCTATCCGGGCCGGCTTTCCGAATTCGATTTCAAAGGCAACACCGACTGGTTCAAGGAAGTGACGCGTACGCCGGTTGATAAATACACCGATATCGCTATGACGGGCGGCACAGACCAGTTCTCCTACCGGGCTTCCGTGAATTACCGGGCCTCGCAAGGGATCGTGCAGGACAACATGAACAACCGGATGCAGGCCAAAATCTCCGCGACACAGAAATCGCTCAATGGCAGGCTGATCCTGAACTACAACATCCTCTACGCCGACACCAAACGCGAGTTCACCGACCAGGAAGTGCTGCAGCAGGCTTTCCGCCGCAACCCGACCGAACCGGTGTACGATCCGGCAAATACCCTGGCAGGCGGCTATTACCGCAACACGGGCCCCTTCCAGTATTACAACCCGGTGGCGATGATCAGGGAAGAGACCAATGGAGGAAAGCAACAGACCTTTACCGGAAGCGCAAAAGCGACTTACAACATCATGAACGGATGGAACGCGTCTGCATTCACTTCGCTGGTAAGCGACGGGTTCAAGAACCAGCGGTACCAGTCGAGGTATTACCCGATCGGCATCGGCAACAACGGCGTGGCTTCGGTTTCCACCGGCAATTCCAGCAACCGGCTGCTGGAACTTAGTTCGGATTACCGCAGAAAGTTTGGCAGGCATGATGTACAGGCCGTCGTTGGATACTCCTACCAGGGAGGCACAAACGAAACCTTTGCCGGCGGCAACAATAACTTCGACGTAGATCTGTATGGCACCAACAACCTGGGCGCCGGTGCGGGCCTTACACAGGGCACCGCCACGCTGTCGACCTACAAGGAAAGCAATAAACTCATTGCCTTTTTCGGACGGGTTATTTACAATTTCAACGAGCGGTATGTGCTCACCGCTTCCCTGCGGCATGAAGGTTCTTCCCGTTTCGGCGCCAACCACAAGTGGGGCGATTTTCCGGCGGTGAGCGTAGGCTGGCGTATCAGCCAGGAAAACTTCATGAACAGCGTCACCTGGCTCTCCGATCTCAAACTGCGTGGAGGCTTCGGCGTTACCGGCAACCAGGACATCGGCAACTACCGCTCGCTGCAGCTGCTGGCCACCGGCGGCCGCATCCTGTACAACGGCGCCTGGATCAACACCTACCCGCCCGCCAGCAACCCGAACCCCGACCTGCGCTGGGAAAAGAAAGAAGAGCTCAACGTGGGCATCGACTTCGGCCTGTGGAAAGGAAGGCTGAGCGGCAGCGTCGACTATTATATCCGCAACACCAAAGACCTGCTGTGGACCTACACCGTACCCGTTCCGCCCAACCTGTACAACCAGCTGTACGCCAACGTCGGCACCATCCGCAACAGCGGCCTGGAAGTAACCCTCAACGCCGTTCCCGTGCGCACACAGCATTTCAACTGGAACAGCACCTTCATCTACAGCCGCAACCGCAACAAGCTGGTATCTTTCTCCAACAACGCGGCAGGCTTCAAGCTCACGGATCTGAAGACCGGCAACATCGGCGCCGACGTGCAGACCTGGACGCACCAGATCAAGGAAGGCGGTGCACTCGGCAACTTCGTGTCGCTGCAATTCCTGGGCATCGACAGCAGTGGCAACCCTATTTACAAGGACCAGGATAAGAACGGCGTGATCAACGAGGCCGACAGGGTAGTGGTGGGCAATGCCTATCCCAAATTCCAGCTCTCTTTCAGCAACAGCTTTGTATATAAGAACTTCGATCTTTCCTTCAATTTCCGCGGCTCGTTCGGAAACGACGTGCTTAACATCCACCGGCTCTATTACGAGAACTTCGGTTACCTGGGTGGAAAGAACATCCTGCTGAGCGCACTCGACAATCCGAAATACAAAGGAAAAGCGGAATACTCGGACCGGTTCGTGGAAGACGCTTCTTACGTGAAGCTGGATAACCTGTCGGTCGGCTATTCGCTCAATATAAAGAACAGTATTGTAAAGCGCCTGCGTGTGTACGTTACCGGCCAGCAGCTGATCACGATCACCGGCTACAAAGGCGTAGACCCCGAAGTGACCCTGGCCGGCCTCGCCCCCGGTATCGACGCCTACAATTATTTCCCGCGCACGAAGACCTACACCCTCGGCGCCAACGTCAGTTTTTAATCTTTTTCAAACTATTTATATGAAACGTACAATCGTTTGCCTGATCCTGGTGGTTTTTGCAGTTTCTTCCTGCACCAAGCTGGATGAAGAAGTCTATTCATCCATTCCCGCCGACGGCTTTTTCCGCAACGAAGCTGAAGTGATCACCAATGTGGGCCGCATCTACGCGCAGATGCGCAAGATCACGGCGCGGTTCGGGGCGGGCAGTCTCGACCTGGTGGGCACCGACGAATGCATCATCCCTTTCCGCGAGACCAATCTCTGGTATGATAACGGCCTGTGGATCGCGCTGCACCGCCACCAGTTCAACCCCGACCTGTCGGTGATGTCGGGCGGCTACAGTTTCTGTTACGACGGCATCGCCATGTGTAACCAGATCCTGTACCAGCTGAAAGAATCGCCCGTTACTTTTCCGACAAAGGACAAGGTGACGGCGGAAGTAAAGATGGCGCGTGCTTTCTTTTACTACCGGGCGCTCGACTGGTTCGGGAATATTCCCCTTTCCACCGATTTCAAGGATGTGACGCTGCCCCAGCAAAGTACCCGCAAGGTGGTATGGGATTTCCTGGTGAAAGAGATCACCGATAACATGGCCCTGCTGGACGCGGCGCCCACCACTGCCAACTACGGCCGTACCTCCACCAAGGCGATGGCCAACATGATGCTGGCCAAGTTATACCTGAACGCGGAAAAGTGGACGGGCACTGCCAAATGGGATGAGGCCATCGCCGCGGCGGACGCCGTGATAAAAACACCCGGCTACAGCCTGTCGTCGAATTACTTTGCAAACTTCACCGCAAACAACAGTGGTTCAAAGGAAAACATCTTTGTAGTGCCATACGACAAAACACAGACGCCTGGCAACATCCTGCAGATCCACTGCTGGACCCTGCATACCTTGAGCCAGCAGACCTTCGGCCTGATCGCGTTTACCTGGGACGGCTATGCGGCGCTGGAAGATTTTTACAGGTCGTATGACGCCACCGATTCGCGGATCAACAGCTGGCTGGTAGGGCCGCAGTTCAGCAGCTCCGGCGCGCCGCTGATGCTCTCATCCACCCGCCAGCTGACCTATCGCACGAAGATCAACGCCCTGTACAATACTGCGTCGCCCGCCCTGCTGGATGATGGCGTGCGCTTCAAAAAGTATGAATACGAGGCCGGTCTGAAAGACAACGAAAGCATGAGCAACGACTGGGTGGTGTTCCGCTATGCCGATGCCATCATGACCAAGGCGGAAGCGCTGATGCGCAAGAACGGCGGCATGGCCACCGCCGAAGCCGTGGCCCTGGTGAACCAGGTGCGCGAGCGGGCCTATGGCAACGCAACGAAAGATTACACCGTGGCCACCCTTACCATGAACGAGCTGCTGGCTGAGATGGGCCGCGAATTCGCCTGGGAATACCACCGCCGGCAGGACCTGATCCGGTTCGAGAAATGGAACCAGCCCTGGTTCGAAAAACCAGCCGGCAACGTGAACCAGGAACTCTACCCGATCCCCACGCAGGTGCTCAACGTAAACAAAAACCTGAAACAAAATCCCGGCTACTAAAGACCTAAAGCAGATAGACATGAAACTGAACAAATTGCTTCTTCCCGCAACCTTCATACTTTTCACTACCGCTGGCTTTTCGCAAAATAACATCGCCGGCACGAACGTGGCGCCCGGCACCAGAACGGTGCAGATCGGCAAGGCGGTGCTGCAGGACAAGATCCGCGGTGGATGGGCCGGACAGACGATCGGCGTTACCTTCGGGGGGCCGTACGAGTTCCGGTTCAACGGCACCATGATCCAGGATTACCAGCCCCTGACCTGGTATGATGGTTACCTGAAAAAGACCATGACCGAAACGCCCGGACTGTACGACGATATTTACATGGACCTCACGTTTGTAGACATCATCGACCGTATGGGACTGGATGCGCCGGTGGATTCTTTTGCCAACGCCTTTGCCAACGCAGACTACGATCTCTGGTTCGCCAACCAGGCGGCCCGGTACAATATCCTCAACGGCATCAGGGCGCCTGCTTCCGGGTCTCCCAAACACAACCTGCACGCAGACGCGATCGATTACCAGATCGAAGCCGACTACTGCGGGCTGATGAACCCCGGCATGCCGAATTCCGCCTCCGCGGTGAACGACAAGATCGGGCACATCATGAACTACGGCGACGGCTGGTATGGCGGCGTGTACATGGCCGCCATGTACACACTGGCTTTTACGCAAACGGATATAAAGACCGTGGTGACGAAAGCCTTGAAAACGGTGCCCACCCAAAGCGATTTTTACCAGTGCATAAACGATGTGATCACATGGCATGATAAGTACCCGGCGGACTGGAAGCAGACCTGGTTCGAGCTGGAGAAGAAATGGTCGGCGGATAAGGTTTGTCCGCAGGGTGTGTTTGTTCCTTTCAACATCGATGCAAAGATCAATGCGGCCTATGTGGTCGTCGGTCTTTTATATGGCAACGGCGATTTTACGAAGACCCTTGAAATAGCTACCCGGTGCGGACAGGATGCGGACTGCAATCCTTCGTCGGCCGGTGGCATCCTGGGTACCATCATCGGGTATGACAGGATCCCGGCCAGGTGGAAGTTGGGCCTCAAAGAAGTGGAAGACCTGAACTTCAAGTACACGAGCATGTCGCTCAATGCCGTGTATGCCGCCAGCTACAAGCATGCGCTGATGATGATCAAAAAGAATGGCGGCAGCGAAACAGCAACCGATGTGAAGATCCTGCTGCAGGAGCCAAAGGCGGTGCGATATGAAAAGAGTTTTGACAATATCTACCCGGTTGCCAAGAATGGGTTGCGCACAAGAGGGGACGCCGGTACGGTGACCTTCGAATTTGAGGGGACCGGTTTTGCGTTGCTCGGCGCTGCCTCGAAGAAACAGCGTGAGGAAGCATCGGACTATATATTTGAAGCCGATCTGTTCATCGACAACGTGCTGGCGGAGACGGCAAAGTTCCCGACCAATTTCAAGAGCCGCCGCCACGAACTTTTCTGGCAGTTGAACCTGCCCCGTGGCAAGCATACCGTACGGGTAGCTGTTAAGAATCCAGATGCAAAATTCGACCTCCGCGCAACCGATTATATCGTGTACGACAATCAACCCGCAAAATGAAACACCGTTTTTTAGGAGCGCTGCTCCTGCTGGCAGCAGGCCTGGTACAGGCGCAGCCCAAAACGCAGGGGCAGTTCCGCGAACTGCTGGCCGGGCCATCGGAAGGGGAGAGCCGCGCCCTGTGGCTCGACAGCCTGAAAGCCTGGCGCACCGCGGAAAGGCAGCGCATCGCATACGATGGCCAGCGCTACCGGCGGGCCGGGGCAGCAGCAAAGCATACGTTCGTGTTTGCACAGATGATGGCACACGACCGGTTCTTTTATGACCCGGTGAAAAAGACGTATACCGTTGACCGTTACCTGGATGACCTGCAGAAAAGATATGGAGGCCTTGATGGGGTGCTGATCTGGCCCACCTACCCCAACATCGGCGTCGACAACCGCAACCAGCTCGACCTGCTGGCCGGCATGCCCGGTGGCATCGGCGGCGTGAAAAAGATGATCGCCGGTTTTCACCGCCACGGCGTGAAAGTGTTTTTCCCGATCATGATATGGGACAACGGTACGCGGCCGCTCGATCACAACATGGCGGTAGCGCTGGTGAGCATGATGAAAGAGATCGGTGCCGACGGACTGAACGGCGATACCATGAGCGGCGTATCGGAAGACTTTGCGGCGGCGTCTGACAGTCTGGGCTACCCGCTTTCCCTGCAGCCCGAACTCAGCATCCGCAACATCAAAGGCGTCGAATGGAACGACCTGAGCTGGGGGTATTTCTGGCCCTACCAAAAGGCACCTGGCGTAAGCGTGTACAAATGGCTCGAGCCGAATCACCAGGTCAATATCACCAACCGCTGGGCCGTCGACAAAACGGACGACCTGCAATATGCTTTCTTCAACGGCATCGGCATCAACACCTGGGAAAACATCTGGGGTATCTGGAACCGCTACCCCGACCGCTATGCAGAAGCCGTGAAAAGAATTTCCGCCATCTACCGTGCCTTTCCCGATCAATGGAGTACGCCCGGCTGGGAGCCGTATGTGGCCACGTTGCAGTCAGGCGTGTATGCTTCCCGTTTTCCCGGCAAGGGTGGAACCGTCTATACTTTCATCAACCGCGACAGCGCGGAGAAAGGCGGTCGGCAGATCAGTGTGCCCGCTGCAGAGGGTACAAAGTATTTTGATCTGTGGAACCGGAAGGAGCTTAAAGGGACTGTAGAGAACGGACAAATGACCCTGTCGTTTACGTTAGAGCCGAAAGGGTATGGGGCAATATTTATCGGCCATGCAGGCAGTATGGCCCTGCCTGCAAAACTGGCCACTGCTTCAGCCGCACCGGCCCTGGCGGCCCTGTCGGATGCGTGGAAACCGCTGAAGCAGGAAATGGTCCAGATCGCAGCAACGAAAAAAGTGGTCCAGGCGCCTCAAGGAATGGTGCCGATCCCGGCTGCCGAGAACTACCGCTTTGAATCCGTGGGCGTGATGATCGAAGGCAAGGAACTTCCCGATGGGCTGGGCATCCAGCATCCCTGGGAAGAGCATGCGGCCAGAAGCCAGCAGCATGAGATGGCGGTTCCGGCTTTTTACATGGATAAATATCCGGTGACCAATGCGCAGTATCTCGCATTCATCCGCGCCACGAAATATCATCCTGCAGACGATTACAATTTTCTGAAAGACTGGGTCAACGGCAGCTATCCGCAAGGGTGGGACGACAAGCCGGTGACCTGGGTATCGCTGGAAGATGCACGTGCCTATGCAACATGGGCCGGCAAGCGACTGCCGCATGAATGGGAATGGCAGTATGCAGCGCAGGGCACCGATGGAAGACCGTATCCCTGGGGCGCAAAAGATACCACCCGCATCCCGTTACAGGATCATAACCGCATCATGCGCGAACCGGGTTCTGTAAAAGCTTTCCCGCAAGGGGCCAGTCCCTTTGGCGTGGAAGACCTGGTGGGCAACATCTGGCAGTGGACCGATGAGTACCAGGATGAGCATACCCGCGCGGCGGTGCTGAAAGGAACAGGCTACTTCCGGGCGCTGGGCTCGCGCTGGTATTTTCCGCCGGCATACGAGCTCACGCAATACGGCAAGTACCTGCTGATGTCGCCCGGCCTCGACCGGAGCGGCTGCATCGGGTTCCGGTGTGTGGCCGACCGCTGAGAAAGCGGCACTATTGCTGCACAACAAAAGGTTTGGTCATGTAGCCTTCGGTCGCCCTTTGTTTGCCGATGGCATCGTATACGGCGGGGTCGTCGGGCGCCCAGGTGGCCAGCCCGTCCACATACCGGTTGAACATGCAGAAGGCGGCCGTGATCAGCACCGTATCATGAATTTCCCTGTCGGTGGCCCCTTCTTCCCGGGCCACACTGATGTCGTCGGGCGTCACATCCTTCCCGCTTTTCTGCACTTTTGCCGCGATCTTCAGCAAGGCTTTCATCTTGGAAGAGATATCAGCCTGCTCAAAATCCTGCACTACGTTCTTCACCAGGTCGCCGTTGCCGTTCAGCTGGTATTTCGCGATGGCGCCATGTGTGGAAGCGCAGTATTTACAGTCGTTGAGCGAAGAAGTATAAGTGGCGATCAGTTCCCGTTCGCCGGGTGTGAGGGTGGAAGTGCCCTCGTCGTGCAGAAGGGTTTGAACCAGGTTGTTCAGCGGCAGGGCGGTAACCGGACTGTACATAAACAGGCTGCGGATTCCGGGATAACCGCCGGGCAGATCGATGTGTGGCATAACTGATGATATAATTGTGTAAGGAATTGATGGACTAAGATAACAAGAGTTCCTTGTTGAAAGGGGGGGATATTCCGGGGCGGAAAACGGGGCCTATTTGAAATAATGGTTTGGTGGACTGTACCGGAAATGGGGTATAGGATTAGGCATATCCTGTTATCTTTATCGCAACGAATTTAGTATGACAGCAGATAGCGTGATAGTAAGCAACGGCAATTTTCATCTTTTTTCCCGCCTGAAGCAATCTGCCATTTTGCTTGCGACAATGATCATCAGCAACCTTGCTCTTTGCCAGCAGAAAAGTTTCATCGGGCTGGATCAAACCCTCGAGCTCAGTTACGGTGGCTACGTGGTGCCCGGAACCGGAGCTACCTTCGAGAGCCGGTTCGGACAACATGCAGGGTTGGAGACCGGGCTTTTCTATCGCCAGTATCGTGAATTGGTAAATTTGTATGTAAACGGGTTCGTGTTTGTAGCAGGGCATTATAAACCAACCTATTTATCTGTTCCGGTTCTGTACAAATGGCATTCTTCCCTGCTGAATTTTTCCGTCGGTCCTTCTTTTGATATTTATCTCGGCACCAAAAACATCTTCCGGTTCCCCACAAATACGTATAACCGCTCTCTGAAAAAATTCAATGTGGGTGCGGTGGGAAAATTGAGCAAGACACTGAGCCTCACAAATCGCTTCCTGCTGGAACCGGAAATCCGCTTCAACCACCTCTTTACCAACCACCGTACCTTTGCCGGCATTGGGATTGCGGGCAAATGGGCATTGTAACAGAACCTGCACCATTTAGCATCCTGGCCGTTTAAGCGCACGCAAAAAATCTTCTTCCCTGTATACGTTTTATGAAGTGCAGGCCGTTTACCACCTGCCGGTTTCACCGGCCAATCATCAAATCCATTTCCATGAGACACCTGATCTTTGTGCTGGTAGTATGCTTTCTTCATCTTCTTGCCTTTTCAGCCACGCCTTCACGACCGGCTGCATCCCCCGGCCCCGATCAACTGCGGATCGCACAGATGAAGGCATATTCTTCACTCACCGTACAGGAATATGAAAAATTGTCCGGCCATAAGATGCATTTTCTTGAAAGGGCTGCCTTCCACCTCTCCCGGAAACGCATGAAGCACATGCTCGCCCGGTACGATTATGGTGATGTGACGGTTCTGCAAAAAATATCGTGGCTGCTGAAAGGGTTCCTGTTCGGGCCGCTGGCCCTGCTGGCCGCTTACATCTTCCTGAAAGACGATGACCGCGAGCTGATCAAATGGGTCTGGTTCGGCTTCGCCGGGCAGGTCGTTTTTATTGCGCTGCTGCTGATCGCATTCGCGTAGGGTGCTTCACTTTACGTGGCTGATGCTTTTGTGTGGACCTTGATTTATGAGAGTGGAAAGATAGTACTGAAGGAAACTTTGGTTACAGCCTTCTATCATCAGAACAATCGGAAGAATCCTCTTAATCCTGGTTCAGACAAATGGCGTAGCAGCGAGTCACTCCTAAGTCGTCCCGGTTTCGAATCACGGACTTTTATAGTCTATTCCCTCCAAACAAAATACCTGCGCATCATTCATCACACAAAGTTCATCTTTCCATAACATTCCCTTAATGGCGTGTTTACATTGCCGTAACATGGGACGGGTAATTTCGCGGCAATTTCTAACTACTTATGCGGCGCAAACCTACCCGACTTCATGCAGTGGCAACAGCACTGCTCTCTTTTTTCTTTATCTGCCTCCAGGCACAGAACCTGCAGATCAAAGGGACCGTGACCGATTCGGCCACCGGTAAACCACTCGACAACGTCAGCATCTCCGTCACCGGCAAGTCGGGCAGCACCCTGCGGGCTACCCGCACCGCCGCCAACGGCAGCTTCGAAATAGCTGCGGGCAAAGGGGCACCACTCTTGTTTTCGTACGCCGGCTACCAGTCGCAGACGGTGGCCGCCGATGGTGCCTTTATTTCCCTCCCGCTGGCCCCGGCCTCCAACATGGAAAGCGTGGTGGTAACGGCGCTGGGTATACGCCGGGCAGAAAAATCGCTCGGCTATGCGGCGCAAAAACTCACCGAGAACGTGGTGAAAGACGCCCGCACCACCAACTGGGTCAATTCCCTCTCCGGCAAAGTGGCCGGCCTCAACATACAGGGCACAGGCAGCGGCCCCATGGGTTCATCGCGCATCACGCTGCGTGGCGAATCTTCCCTTAACCTCAACAACAACCAGGCGCTCATCGTAGTGGATGGCGTGCCCGTCAGCAGCCGCATCACCGGCACCGGCAACAACGCCCACCTGGCCGCCGACAGTCCGGTCGATTTTGGCTCCGACGTTTCCGACATCAATCCGGACGACATCGAATCCATCACCGTGCTGAAAGGCCCCGGCGCCACCGCGCTCTACGGCAGCCGCGCCGCCGGCGGCGCACTCATCATCACCACCAAAGCCGGCGCCCGCAAAGACAAAGGACTTGGCGTTACCTACAACAGCTCGCTCAGCATAGAGCAGGTGAACCGCTGGCCCGACTACCAGTATGAATACGGTGAAGGCAGAACGCAGGATTACTATTCTTATGGCAACACCGCCGACGGCATCAACACCAGCACCACCGCTTCGGCCGGCCGCGCCTGGGGACCGAAGTTCAACGGGCAGCAATACTTCCAGTACGATCCGAATACGCCCGACCACATCGCAAAAACACGTACGCCCTGGGTGGCCCAGAAAGATTATATCACCGGCTTCTTCCAGACCGGCACCACGCTGGCCAACAGCATTTCCATAGAAGGCGGCAACGAAAAAGGCTCGTCGCGGTTGTCGCTGACCCATCAAAAGAATACCTGGATCCTGCCCAACACCGGTTACGAACGCATCAGCGCCGCCCTGTCGGTAAACCAGAAAGTGGCCGACAAGATCCGCCTCACGGGAAAGATCAACTACACCAACAAATGGAGCGACAACCTGCCATCCGCAGGTTACAACAACCAGACGATGATGTATTTTCTGATCATCGGCACGGCGCCCAATATCAGGCCCGAATGGTTCAAACCGTACTGGCGGCCCGGACTCGTAAATGTGGAACAGGCCAAGCCTTTCAATACCGGTCCCGACAACCCCTACATCGAAATGTACGAGGTGCTGAACAAGATGAACAAGCACGGCGTGATCGCCAATTTCTCGGCCGACTACGAGATAGCCAGGAACCTGAACCTGATGGTGCGCTCCGGCATCGACATGTCGTACGAGTTCAGGACCCAGCAGCGCCCGTTCAGCCTGACCAAATACCCGCGTGGTATGTACCGCGAGCAGAATGTGTTCAACTATGAAGTGAATACCGACGCGCTGCTCAGTTATAAAAATAAGATCAGCGACCGCTTCCATTTTTCGGCTTCGGCCGGCGCCAACGCCATGAAGCAGAAATACAATTTCGCCGGCATGTACGCCGACCAGCTGGCGCAGCCCGGCATCTACCAGATATCCAACAGTCTCGACCCCGCCGTGGCTGATCCCGTAAAAAGCGAACGCGCCATCAACAGCGTGTACGCGTTCGGGCAGCTGTCGTATGCCGAACAGGTCTTCCTCGATGTCACCGGCCGCAACGACTGGTCGAGCACGCTGCCCCGGGGAAACAATTCGTTCTTTTATCCGTCCGTGAGCTCCAGCCTTTTGCTGAACGAACTGTTCCGGATGCCGGAGGAAGTATCCTTCGCCAAGCTGCGCCTGTCGTGGGCGCAGGTAGGTACCGATGCGCAGCCTTACCAGACAGACAAATATTACGACCGCATCTACAGCAACAATTTCACGAACCCCGCTACCCTTTATAACCCAAACCTGAAGCCCGAGATCCGCACCTCGTACGAAGCGGGCCTCGATCTGCGTTTCTTCAGGAACCGCCTGGGTCTCGACCTGTCGGTGTATACGGACAACAGCCGCAACCAGATCATCGCGATCCCGGTTGACCCGGTCTCCGGTTTCTCCAGCGCCCTCATCAATGCCGGACTGATCAACAGCCGGGGCATCGAAGCAGTGCTGAACGGCAAGCCCATCGTGCGCAAGAACTTCAGCTGGAGCACCACGCTCAACTGGTCGATGAACCGGAGCTATGTGCGGGAGCTGGCGGCAGGTGTGCCCACGCAGGTCATCTATGCTCACAATACCAACGTTACCATCGAGGCACGGCCCGGCGGCCGCATGGGTGACCTGTATGGCGCAGGCTTTGTGCGCTCGCCCGACGGACAGGTGGTGTACAACTCGGCCGGACTGCCCATCCTATCTGCGCAAACGCAGAAATGGGGCAACGCCTTCGCCGACTGGAAAGCCGGACTGCTGAACGAGTTCTCCTATAAGAACCTGCGGCTGAGCGTGCTGTTCGACGGACAGAAAGGCGGCAGCATGTTCTCGCAGACCAGTCACAAAAGCAACACGCTGGGCAAAACAAAAGTGACGCTGCCCGGCCGTGATGGAGGCATCGTGGGCAACGGCGTGGTGCTGGATGCCAACGGAAAATACGTGCCCAATACCACCCGTGTTCCGGCCGCCACTTACTACGACAATTACTACCAGATCCTGAATGCCGAGGTGAATGTGCACGACTGCTCGTTCATCAAGCTGCGCGAACTCAGGGTCGAATACAGCCTGGCCAAAAGCATCCTGCAGAAGATCGGCGTCCGGCAGACCAGCATCGCATTGTACGGCCGCGAGCTGTTCGACTGGACCTCTTTCCCGGCCTTTGATCCGGAAGGGGGCAACCTCAACAACGGCACGCCGACGCCTGGTGTGGAGCTCACGCAGTTTCCCACACCCCGCAGCATGGGCGTCAACCTTACCTTAAAATTTTAATCCCGGACCATGTTTAGATATAGAATCTTCATTGCAGTTTTTCTCATAGCAGCAACGGCTGTCTCCTGCTCCAAGAGCCTGCAGGAATTGAACAACGATCCGAACCGGCCGAAGGATGTGACGCCGGGCGTGATCCTCGGGCAGATGCAGTACCGGATCGTAAATGCCAGCGTGACCGCCGCCCGCAACTTCACGCATGAACTGATGCAGGTAGATGCGCCGCGGTCGAGCCCCGACGGGCAGGGATTGCATCGCTACGTGGTGAACCCGGGTACCGGTGTGTGGAGCAGTTTTTACGGCTTTATCAACGACATCAACTCCGTGTATTCCATTGCCGGCAAACAGGGCGAAGCCAATTACAAAGGCATCGCGCTGGTGTATAAATGCTGGGCGTATTCCATCCTGACCGACCTGTACGGCGACGTCCCGTACTCGGAGGCCACCAGCGGCACCACCGGCAATTTTACACCTGCCTTCGACAAGCAGAAAGACATCTACACGCAGATACTGAAAGGCCTCGATACGGCGAACACCCTGTTCAACGACACCAGGGCGCTCACCTATGGCGGCGACCAGGTATATAGTTCAAATGCGCTTACCGGCACAAAGAACACGGGCATCCAGAAATGGAGGAAGTTCTGTAATTCACTCAAGCTGCGCCTGCTGCTCAGGACGCTGAAAAAAGACGGGGAGCTGAACGTGGTGAGCCGCATCCAGGCGATCCTGGCAGATACGACGAAATACCCGGTGTTCTCTTCCGCCCAGGACGATGCCATCTTCCGCTATCCCGGCACCACGCCCTGGTTCAACCCATATTATAATGCCCGCCCGAGCGACTGGAACCAGGGGAACTACTACACGAAGTTTTTCATCGGCAACCTGAATGCATGGTCCGATCCGCGCAGGGCGATCTGGGCAACTACAGTCAATGTGAACGGCGTCGCTACCTACCGGGGCATCGAAAGCGGTTACCCGGTGGCGACGGAATATGTGGTGGATCAGAATTCAAGCTACAGCAACACCTTGAAGACCCTGCCGCAGCTGGGTGTGATGATGACTTATGCTGAAGTGGAGTTTATCAAGGCCGAGCTGGCGCTGAAAGGATATACAACGGGCCGTACGCCGCGGCAGCATTACGAGAACGGCATCACGGCTTCGATGGTGCAGTGGGGTGTGGCGCTGCCGGCGGGTTACCTGCAACAGGCGGGTGTAGCCTATGATGCCACCGCTTCCGCCGCGGCACAGCTGGCCCAGATCATGCTGCAGAAATACTATGCCTTTGTGTGGGTCGATTACCAGTCGTGGTTTGAGAAAAGGCGGACCGGCCTGCCGGTGCTTACGAGGGGAGCCGGCATTCCGGCGGAGAACCAGTTCCCGTGGCGTGTTCCTTACCCGACCTACCTGCAGTCATTGAACCCCCAGGGCTTGGCAGGCGCCAGGGCTTCGATGGGTGGCGACAACAGCAATATCAAAGTTTGGTGGGATCAATAAAAGCGATTATGAAATTATACTTGTACTTCTTTCTGTTTATCATTGGTGTTTCTACCGGTTGTAACCTGCATGCACAAACGCAGCAGTATGCCATGCCTCAACGGGGATTGTGTGCGCACCGCGGCGGTCTCGACACGCATCCCGAAAACACTTTTCCGGCTTTCAAAAATGCCATTGCCGCCGGTGTGCAGATGATCGAGTTCGACATTCATTTTTCCAAGGACAGCGTGCTGGTGATCATGCACGACGATACGGTAGACCGCACCACCGACGGTACAGGCAAGGTTGACGACCTTACACTGGCGGAGCTCAAGCAGCTGGATGCGGGCATCAGGAAAGGCCTGGAGTTCAAAGGGGCACGGGTGCCCACGCTGGAAGAGACGCTGGCCATTATGCCACGCAACATCTGGCTGAACTGCCACCTGAAAGGGGAGGAGAGGCTTGGAAGGGCGGTGGCGGCCATGATCGCAAGATCGGGGCGGCTGCACCAGTGTGTGCTGGCCTGCAGCGAAGCCGCTGCTGCCGGCGCCCGGCAGGTGGTTCCGGAGATCCTGATCTGCAATGCCGACAACAAATACCGGCAGGACAACCGTGCTTACTCCGAAGCAACGATCAGGGAGAAAGCGCAGTTCATCCAGCTGCTGGCCGTGGGCAGCGCAGAGGAGCGCAAGCCATTTATTCAGCAGCTCCGGAACAATCATGTAATGATCAACTATTACTATGCTTCCAAAGCGGAAGATGCGGCGCCACTCTGGCACAGCGGCATCGATTTTATCCTTGTCAACAACCTGCCCCTGTTCCTCCCCGAAATGAAAAAAGCCGGCATCGTACCGGTGCAGGATAAATTTTGATACCTTCCCAATACGAATCTTCATCATGCAGATAAAGCAATCTTCTTTGCTCGCAATCGCTTTGTTTTCTTTGTCCGGTGCAGCGGCACAAACTCCGCAAAGCGCCAAGCCGGATGCTATCCGCACGCTCATTGTATTCTTCGACGGCCTGCGCCCCGATTATATTACGGCGGAAGGCATGCCGCGCCTGTATGCGTTCCGGCAGCAGGCTTCGTATGGTACAAAGCATCATAGTGTGTTCCCCACCGTTACCCGCGTGAACTCTTCTTCCTATTCCACCGGCAGCTACCCGGCCACGCACGGGCTGATGGGCAATACGGTTTATTTCCCCGAAGTGGATAAAGTGAAAGGGCTCAATACCGGCGAGGCTTCCGAGCTGAAGCGCATCGACAGTGCCACGCACGGGCACCTGCTTACCACCACCGCTTCGCTGGGACAAGTGTTGCAGCAGGCCGGAAAAAGGTTTATGGTGTTCAGTTCGGGCTCCACCGGGCAGGCGCTGTTGCAGAACCATACGGTGAGCGGCGGCGTAACGGTGAACCCGACGATGATACTGCCCGACAGTGCCCGCGCACGCATCGTGCGTGAGGTTGGTGCGCCACCCACCGGCGGCAAGGCGGATGCGGCCGGGCATGCCTGGGTAGCCGATGCACTGATGAAATTTGGACTCATCAAAGGAGGGCCGCTCGTGAATGCGGTCTGGTTCTCCGAACCCGATGGGGCCGCGCATGCGTATGGCATCGGCTCTCCGCAGGCCAGGGCAGCCCTGAAGATCGTGGATGAGCAGTTTGGCCGCATCCTGGATTCGCTGAAAGCGCGCCATCTCGATGCAACGACCAACATCCTGGTCTCCACCGACCATGGTTTCGCGACCTAT
This sequence comes from Chitinophagaceae bacterium, assembly GCA_965200945.1. Lineage (GTDB taxonomy): Bacteria > Bacteroidota > Bacteroidia > Chitinophagales > Chitinophagaceae > JADCRZ01. Next base: position 3,349,444 of record OZ241749.1, on the reverse strand, counting down.
GTGGGCAGGCAGCGCCTGGCCGATTTCCTGATCCGCCAGGGGCTGAAAAAAGACAGCGTGTCGGATGATGTGGTGGTGGCGGAAGGCGCCGTGTATGTAAAAGATCATGACAAAGAAAGGATACGGAAAATAGTAGCGGCGCTGCAAACGCAGGGTTGGATCGGCCCCCTTTTCACCAAAGGCAAACAATCCGGCGACCCGAAAGGCTGGGTGCCCGGCACCCTCTCGTTCGAAGCCATCCACTGGAACCATCCCGATCGCGCCGGCGACATCCTGACCGCCAGCAACTGGGACGACCGCAAGAACGCCGCAGGCTATCCCGGCGCCAGCTTCTCTACCGGCGTCGCAGGTCATGGCGGACTAAGTCCCTACGAAGTGCACATCGCCTTCATGGCCACCGGCCCCAGCTTCAAAAAAGGCTACACCGACACCCTGCCCACCTCCAATGTAGACTTGGTGCCTACGGTGTTGCACATACATCACCTGCCCATACCCACCATCATGGAAGGCCGGGTGATGAGTGAATTGCTGAGCGAGCCGGCTTCATCAGCCACGCCTGGCGTTCGCAGCGAGACCATTTCAGCCGCCGCCACCACAAAAGAAGGCAGCTACCTGATCGAGCTGCACCGTACAATCTTAGGAAAGTACAAGTATGTGGATTTCGCGGAAGTGAAGCGGGAGATGAAGTAAGGATGCACTGGAACGATACGCGCGACAATACTTCCTTTAAGCGAAAGGGTGGCCAACACGGCCACCCTTTCGCTGCCGGTGAAAGACGATCCGCGCGACCTGAGCCGCATGAGCTATCCGGATAACCAGTTCAGGCACAAGGTGGTGATTTATGGAACGCTGCCTACTTTCTTTGGCTTCAGCATCGCCGCCCGGTATTCGGGCATCGGTGGAACCCATAACGGCCTGCTGCCGGCCACCAACGACCTGGCTTACATCTTCGACCGCTGGGGCACGGCCGTGCCCCAGCGGGTAAGAACCGGGCTGGATGCCATCTTCAGCAACCCCCAGGCCAGCGCAAGCATCAGGGATTTTATCAGCAAGTATTCCGGCCAGATCGCCGAGCGCAATGGGGGCCTCAACGGCTTCTATGGCACCATCGCGCTTCGGGTGAGCAAAGGGGTCAGACTTTACAAAACTCATAATCTTGAGCTGTCAGGGGATATCTTTAACTTTGCCAACCTGCTCAGGAGATCCTGGGGCGTCAACAAGTCGCTGGGGAACCAGGCGCTGTATGCGATCGGTATACCTGCCGTCGGAACAGACCCCACCCTTCCCGCGTTCGATGCCACCGCCAAACGGTATAATTACCGGGTGAACACAGCAGGTGTCGTAAACCCTTCCGGCGATCCGTTCCAGATCCAGGTGGGGCTGCGGTACAGTTTCTAACAAGAATACACCATGCTTATGCGATTCGTCCCTGCTGTGTTGCTGCTATTATTGAACGGCCTGTTTCTGCAGGCCCAGTATCCGGTGATCAAAGAGGGACATCGCGGCTGCCGGGGACTGATGCCGGAGAACACCATTCCGGCCATGAAGAAAGCGCTTGACCTCGGGGTGGATGTGCTCGAGATGGACGTGCTGATTTCGCAGGACAGCCAGGTGCTTGTTTCCCACGATCCTTATTTTTCGGCGGATCTTTCCCTGAAGCCCACCGGGGAGCCGGTAACGCGGGCAGAAGAGAAATACCTTATTCTGTATGCGATGCATTATGCGGAGATCCGCAAATACGATGTGGGCAGCAAGCACAATGAGGCCTTCCCCCGACAGCAGAATTTTCCCGCCTACAAGCCCCTGCTCTCCGAACTGATCGATTCGGTGGACCAGTATGCGAAATCAAAAGGGATGCCGCTGCCTTCCTTCAATATCGAGATCAAATCGGAAGCTCCCAACGACAATATCTACCATCCCGCCCCGCCGGCTTTTGTGCGCCTGGTGATGGACGTGTGCAAAAGCCGGAACATCCTGAACCGGCTGGTCATCCAGTCTTTTGACATTCGCCCGCTGCGCCTGATGCACCAGCAGTACCCGGATGTGAAGCTTTCGTACCTGACCGCCAACAACAAGACCGCCGAAGAAAACCTGGGGGTGCTGGGGTTCAATCCTGCCTGGTACAGTCCGCTGTATGGCACGGTGAACACCAAGATGGTACAGTACTGCCACGAAAAACGGATCAAGCTGGTACCCTGGACGGTGAACACCAAGGAAGAGATCAGTGCCCTGGGCCGGATGGGCATCGAAGCCATCATCACAGACTATCCCGACCTGTTTCAGGAACAGTAGGCGCGCATTCCCTCCGCTGCACCTCTGATCCGCTTTTCACCTTTGCGCAGGTGCATGCCTGCAACCACACGCTGCTGCGCGCCTGTACGCGCGAAGATCCCGGGAGATTGAGCGGGAGTGCTATTACGCAGGGAGCATTGCAAGAACGTCTTACATCCATTTCAATTTCACTCCTCCGCTTAGATTCCCGCTCAGGCGCAGCGAAAGGCGTCGGATGCACATGCGTGACTGCGCCTGGCGGGAATGACAAACGGGTTGAAGGGGCTACATCTGTAAAGTGCCCGCCAGGGAGGGTAATTTTTCCCATCATTTTCTCTCACGCCAGTATTACTTCAAAATTGAGCGGTAGGTTTGCAGCTTATCAGATTTTTTGCACTTCTCATGAGTAAATTCCTGTTGGTTCTTACCTTCCTGTTCAGTACCCTTTTTTCCTTTGCCCAGACTGGCGCTGACGGTCCGGGCCGCATCCGGGGAACGGTCGTTGATTCTTCGGCTTCCACTCCCATCGAATATGCGACCATAACGCTGCAGTTGCCCGGCAGCGCCAAAGCCATCACCGGAACAACAACCGACAGTCTCGGTAATTTTACCCTGAAGGGCGTGAAGGAAGGCGCTTATAAAGTGACTGTTGAATCTATTGGGTATAAAAGCCGGGTCTTCAACGATCTCGTGATCGCGAAAAAGCGGCCGGATATTCAGCTGCATACCATTTCGTTACTTACCACCAGTACTTCGCTGCAGGGGGTGGTGGTGACGGCCCGGCCCAAACTGATCGACAACCACATAGACAAGATGGTGTTCAATGCGGAAGCCGACCTCACATCGCAGAGCGGGGTGGCTACAGACATCCTGAAAAAGATCCCGCAGGTGTCGGTTGACCCCGACGGCAACGTGGAGCTGGCCGGCACCGGCGGCATCCGGTTCCTGATCAACGGAAAGCCTTCCTCCGCTTTTGGCAGCAATGTGGCCGATGTGCTGCAGTCGATCCCCGCCAGCCAGATCAAAAGTGTGGAGGTGATCACCAATCCCGGCGCCCGCTACGATGCGCAGGGCATGGGAGGCATCATCAACATCATCCTGAAGCAGTCGAAGGTAAAAGGCGTCAACGGCAATGTATCGCTTACCGCCGGCACCCGCATGGAGAACGGTTCGGTGAACCTGGCCATGCGGCAGGGCAACTTCGGACTGAATGCTTTTGTGAGCGGGAACGAGCGCATTCCGGTGAACACACCTTCCGCGAGCGACCGCCGCTCGGTCGATACTGCCAGCGGACAGAACGTACTGTTCAGCCAGCAGGGCAGCAACCGCTTTAAACGCCATGGCATCGAGTCGGGCATCGGGTTCGACTGGACCATAAAAAAATACAATAATTTTTCTGGCAACCTCAACTACAACAGGCTGGGCAATGACGGCAGCGGGCTGATCAACCAGCAGCAACAGGTCACGATGAGTCACAACGGCAGCATCATCTCCGACCTGCTGACGCGCAATAACCTGAACAACAACTCGGCTTTTCATTCAGTGGATGCCAGCCTGAACTACCGGCGCACTTTTGCGAAGGAAGACCAGGTGCTGGAGATCAGCGGCAACACGAGCATCGGCAACCGCGATACAAGATCCAGCAATTTCCAGTCGCTCCTGCCGCAGGATTCCGTGTACTATGGCATCAACAACCGGAACATCGGGAAGGAGAAAGAAACACAGCTCTCGCTCGACTATACACAGCCGCTTTCGAAAGGCATCGTACTGGGCACCGGCGGACGCATCACATTCAACGACATCAACAGCAATGCCGACGTGTACTCGTTGCAGGCCGCCCGCAAATCGTACCTGTACGACAGTGCCGTATCAAACTACCTCAACTATCACCAGAAAGTATATGCCCTGTATGCTGAAGTGGCCTTGCCGGTGAGCAACTGGTTCGATGCCAAGGCAGGCACCCGCTACGAGCGCACGGAGATCAGCTCGTTTTATTCCAATGCCCAGCAGCAGGCGCACAATCCCGGCTACAATACCTGGGTTCCGTCGGTTTATGTTTCCAGAAAGATCACCGATGCGCAGACGATCAAGCTCAGCTATTCCAAAAGGATCGAGCGGCCCGACTACGGCGACCTGAATCCGTTTGTAAACACCACCGATCCCAAGAACATCACGGCCGGCAATCCTTATCTGCTACCGGAACTGGGTAAGCGCTACGAGGTATCGTACAACCTGGATCTCGGCAGCGCCGGCTCGTTTATGGCCACCCTGTTTTACCGCATCAACCGGAACGATATCCAGCCCTATGTGGCTTTTTATCCCACACTGAAGATCGGGGATTCCACCTATACCAATGTATCTGTAAGCACCCGGGAGAATATCGGGTCGGAAAAGAATATGGGCGTCAACCTGTTTGGCGACCTGCACCCGACCGGGAAGCTGGGCATCCGGACAAACATCTTTCTGTTCAGGCGGCACATCATCAACGGCATCGACCTGGGGCGCAACCCCACGAGCTTCAATTACCGCATGAACATCAACATGACCTACGAGTTTACAAAAACGCTGGTCAGCGAATTTTTCGGCAATTTCAATTCGGCGCGCAATGAGCTGCAGGGCCGGTACCCTTCTTTTACATCGTATAGTCTCGCGCTCCGCAAACAGTTCTGGAACCGGAAGGGCAGTCTGGCCCTGGTGGCCAACAATTTCTTCAGCGAATACGTAAAACAGGCGACCGTCCTGTACGGCACCAATTTCACCACCAACAGTCTCCGGAAGATCCCTTTCCGATCCGTCGGCCTGAATTTCACCTGGAAGTTCGGCAAGCTCGAGTTCAAGAAGCAGAAAGAAGACAATCCGGACATGATGGCGCCGGAGGGGCAGAATTAAGGTGTTGGTCTCATTGTCATTTCAGCACTGCGGGGGCTGCAAAACCCCTGTGGGTGCCGCTTTATCCCATCCTTGCCATCCCGGGGCAGGGGATCTGACAGATTGAATATCTAGGTTTCCAGCACTTATGCCATCGATGTTCACTTCTCCTGAAATTGGCGGATTTTTACTATTCTGCGGTAAATGGGGTCGGTACCTTTATCTATACTGCTGTAAGGATATTCCTTACCGCCGCTGACTGCAAGAAAAGGTTCTATGACCCGTATACAATTACCCCGCCCCGGCAGGGCTATCCTGGCCTGCTCTGTCTTCCTGCTGAATTTTATTCACGGTGAGGGTACCGCGCAAACCAGCGTGCACGGAAGCGTGGTGAATGCGCGGCATGAAGCTGCTGCAAATGCCAGCGTGTTGTTGTTGAAGGCATCAGACTCGTCGCTGGTGAAAGCAGTGATCTGCGATAAGAACGGCGCGTACCTGTTTATCAGGATGGGCACCGGTACATTCCGGATCGCCGCCAATGCGGTTGGCTTCCGGCAGGCATATAGTGCCGTAATTACCATCCGGGATGCCCGCTCCGACGAGGCCATTGCCCAGCTGGTACTGGAACCGGATACGGCGCAGCTGCAACAGGTGACCGTAGCGGCCAGAAAACCGCTGATCGAACAAACGCTCGACCAGCTCGTGATCAAAAGCCTTTTATAGTACATTCCTATAACCGGATCTCGGGGTTTGGCAAGATATCGGAGACCTACTTTGCTGCCGACCGCACCGATACGACCCCCAGCCTCAACGGCCGGCATGGCATCGACTGGCAGCTCAGCAAAAAAACGGTGGCAGGCGTGTTGCTGAACGGCTACAGCAACAAGTATTCGCAGGGAGAGCACAACACAAGTACGATCGTAAACGATGGAGTGCCGGATACGCTGATCAGGCATGCCAACAGCGAGATCAATCACTGGTCGAGCTACAGCGCCAACCTGAACCTGCAGCACAACTTCCGCGCGAATGAAAAACTGGAATTCAATGCAGACTGGATCAGGTATTCACCCGCAAACTGGACGAAGCCAGGCCGATAGATTTTTCCTACAGCTGGCGCATCACCCGGCCAACATTCAACGACCTGGCCCCTTTCACGTATTACATCAATGCCAGCAGCATTTTAACCGGCAACCCTGCGTTGCAGCCGGCTGTTTCCGACAACCTGTCGGTCGGCTACACCTGGAAAAAATACCTTGTGTCGGTATCATACACAAAAGAAGACGGATCGATCGCCGGTTTCCAGCCGCAGTCCGATTCGGTGACCAACAAACTGGTGCTGTCGCCGGAGAACCTGGTAAACCGGAAAACAGGATCGCTCGTGCTGTCTGTTCCCGTGACCGTTGTTTCCTGGTGGACCATGCAGTATAACATCACAGGGCTGTGGCAGGAGATCAATGCACTCTACAAAGGGACGCCCCTGCGCAAACAGCAGGTGAACCTGAGTTTCAACGGCACAGAACGCTTTGTGCTTCCTAAAGATTTTTCGCTCGAAGTGACCGGAAATTACCAGTCGCCCCTGTACTTTGGCTGGGTAAAAACAAAGTCGATGGGATCACTGGACATCGGCGGGCGGAAAAAACTGCCGGGGAAAGCCGGCCTGCTGACGGTGAATGCGATAAACATTCTGGATACAGGGAAATTCAGAACCACCGTAAACCTGCCGGAGCAGAACCTGGTGCAAACGTTGAACATGATCTATGGGCGCCCGGCCCTGAAGCTCACCTATACCCGTAATTTCGGAAAGGAAAAATTAAAACAAAAAAGGGAACGCGCTACCGGAGCGGAAGAAGAAAAGGGGCGGGTGCAATAAGGCATGCCCCTATCTTTAACTAACGCCTGTGGCTAAACGCTTTGTTTTCACATGATCCTATTGTTCTGACTGTACACATCATTACATGCCTTCGCTTGACCAATAATCACCCTGCAAATAGCCGGAACCCGGGGCGACAGTGCAGACGGCAGAACGGCCCGGAATGTTTTGTCCGGCTGCTTCCGGAAATCCCATGGTTTTCAGAGTGGGACCGATTGCATATTTAATGATCTCTATATGCCATCTTTATACTTTTTCTGAACCCTCATGCTTCGCCTCGTTTCCGGTGAATTGACGGGGAGAGGATAATATTGAGGGGAAACCGTTGAAAGTTCCGCAAATTTTGATATTTTCAGGCAGTATCGCAGCATTTCTGAAGTTTACGTTGGGATTACAACCGTTTGCATAAAATAAATTTTCCGTATGATCAGGCTTTCCGGACTATTCCAGGCCATTTCCTCCTTTTCTTATGTTCTTTCAGGGAACACAGGGTTGCCCAAAGCTGTTCCGGGCACGGCAACCGGGTGCCGGGTGGCTTACTTCGCCAGTCAATCCGGTCATCCCCGGCTTCTGAACCGCTGCCTGCTGCTTTCCAACACTCAAGGTTAACCGTAACAGATATGAAAACAAGTTTTGTATTCCTTTTTCTCCTGTTTGCACTGAAAGGGTTCACGCAACCACGGATGTCTGTCGCCGACAGTCTCCGCTTCGACAGTACGCGGCGCGCCACGGAAGCTGCTACCCAGGCAGACTACAGGCAGATGCTGGGGCAGCTGCACATCACGGCCACCCGGCCGGGGCCATCGGGCAACCCGCAGGCGCCGAATGCTGCCAACATCGATGAGTCCAAAGCCACGCCCTATACCAGCTTGCCCGACCCGCTGGTGCTCAGGAACGGCCAGAAGATAACGACCTCAAAAGAATGGTGGGACAAACGCCGGCCGGAGGTCGTGGAAGATTTCGACCGCGAAATATACGGCCGGCTTCCTCCGCATATACCAGCGGTGAAGTGGCAGGCCACCAGCGTGGTGAACGAGACGGTCGGCACCATTCCGGTAGTGATCAAGAAGCTGGTGGGGCATGTCGACAATTCGGCTTACCCTGCGATCACGGTGGATATCCAGCTGACCTTAACGACGCCGGCCAATGCAAAGGGGCCGGTACCCGTGATCATGGAATTCGGGTTTATGTTCCCGCCGGGGTTCCGGATGCCGGGCCCGCCGCCGGGCACCCCGGCGGAAGCTTCGTGGCAGGAACAGGTGCTTTCGAAAGGATGGGGGTACGCGATCCTGGTGCCCACCAGCTATCAGGCCGACAACGGCGCCGGACTGACCAAGGGTATCATCGGCCTGGTGAACAAAGGGCAGCCCCGCAAACCGGACGACTGGGGCGCGCTGCGGGCCTGGGCCTGGGGCGCCAGCCGAGCCATCGATTATTTTGAGACCGACAAGGCCGTAGATGCAAAGCGGATCGGCATCGAAGGACTGTCGCGCTACGGTAAAGCCACCGTGGTAACGATGGCCTACGAGCCCCGGCTGGCCATCGCGTTCATCGGCTCGTCGGGCGCAGGCGGCACCAAGATACTGCGCCGTGTATTCGGCGAGCAGGTAGAGAACCTGGCGTCATCCGGCGAATACCACTGGTTCGCCGGAAACTTCATCAAATATGTGGGTCCGCTTACCCCGGCCGACCTGCCTGTTGACGCACATGAACTGGTGGCGCTGTGCGCACCCCGGCCCGTGTTCATCAGTTCAGGCTCTCCTGCAGTAGAGGGCCGGTGGGTAGATGCAAAAGGCATGTTCCTCGGCGGCGTATATGCAGGACCGGTATACCGCCTGCTGGGCAAAAAAGACCTGGGTACAACTGCCTTCCCGCCCATGGAAACAGCCCTCGCCGACGGGGAGATCGCCTTCCGCCAGCACAGCGGCGGCCACACCACCGGCCCCAACTGGCCCTCCTTCCTGAACTATGCGCAGCGGTATTTGGGAAAGTAGTGTTATATCTTACTTCGATCAGCAACGCTTTAGAGGCGATCTTTTGTCTGAACCGGGAAAAAGCCTGACAAGCGATAGACAACGATTCTGCGTACCGTCATCGCTTACCGGGCTCTTTCCTGGTTCAGACAGCTGGCACGATTTTACTGCCGGTTCCATAAAAAATATCTATGGATAGCATCAACCGCAATCAGCCGGAAGAAAACCGGAAAGACCTGCTGGGACAGGAAGCGCATGAAAAAATTCAGGCACTGGGCCAGAAGGCAAAGACCTGTTTTTTTTGCACGCACATCACTGCCGGGCAGCATTTCAATACCCGGCCTATGTCGTTTCAGAAGATCGATGAGGAAGGTGTCTGCTGGTTCCTGAGTCCGGCCGACAGCCACAAGAATGCCGATATCCAGGAAGATCCTTCTGTGCAGCTCCTGTTCCAAGGTTCCGATTACTCCGATTTTGTGACCCTGTATGGCCGTGCCTCGATCAGCCAGGACAAGGAAAAAATAAAGGAACTCTGGGAGCCCATCCTGAAAACCTGGTTCACCGAAGGCATCGATGACCCAAGGATCACCGTGATCAAAGTGACGCCGCAGGATGGCTATTACTGGGATACCAAGCACGGGGAAGTGGTGAGTTTCGCCAAAAAGATCGTTGGCGCGGTGACCGGTAAAACGCTGGATGACTCTATTGAAGGAGACCTGCAGCCTTAGCAAAGGCCAGCTACCCCTTCACAGATAGAACAAACCCTAAAAAAAGAGCTGCCCGATATGACAGCTCTTTTTTATATTCAGGGCCGGGACTTAATTCCCGTCCATATGAGCAGAGCCGCAATTCTTACCTTTTCACTACTTTTTCAGCACGTTCTCGCCCAGCAACCCGTTACCATTCCGGTAACTACCGCTGCACATGCCCTGGTGCTGCAGACCGACAAGGACGGCCGGTTGGGGACGGTTTATTTTGGTGAGAAGATGGCCGACCCCGCTGCGTACGCCAATATATCCACGCAGTACAACATGAAGGACGGCAATGCAGGCATCTACAACAGCGCCTACACGCCGGCGGGAACCTGGAACCTTTCAGAACCGGCCATCCAGGTGATCCATGCCGATGGCAACACGTCGCTCGACCTGAAATATACTGGCGCAAACATAAAAAAGGAAAGCGACGATGTGATCCTTACCACCGTTCAGTTACAGGACCCGGTATACAAATTCACGGTGGAGCTGTTCTACCGGGCTTGGCAGACCGAAAATGTGATCGAGCAGTGGACGGAGATCGTGAACAACGAGAGTGGTCCTGTAACGCTGGAGAAATATGCCTCGGCCAACCTGTACCTTACCGACAAGGATTTTTACCTCACCAGTTTCCAGGGCGAATACCTGAAAGAGATGCAGCCCTATGAAGAGAAGCTGATGCGCGGCATCAAAACAGTCGATACCAAGCTGGGCACCCGCGCCATGCTGCTGGGAACGCCCAATTTCATCATCTCGTCGGGCGGTGCGGCCAAAGAGAACACGGGCACGGTATTGCTCGGACAGCTCGCATGGAGCGGCAACTACAAGCTGGATTTCGAGATCGACTCGTACCAGAACCTGCGTCTTATCGCGGGCATCAATCCTTATGCCTCGGCTTACCGGCTTAAAACCGGCGAGCGCTTCAAAACCCCTTCGATGATCTATACGGTATCGGCCAATGGTACCGGTGAGGCAAGCCGGCAGCTTCAAAGCTGGGCCCGCAAGTACCGCATCCTCGACGGCGAAGGCAGCCGGCTCACGCTGCTCAACAACTGGGAGGCCACCTACTTCGATTTTGACGAACCCAAGATACTCAACCTCTACAAGGATGCGAAGAGCCTGGGTGTAGACATGTTCCTGCTCGATGACGGATGGTTCGGCAACAAATATCCGCGCAACAACGACGATGCCGCGCTGGGCGACTGGCAGGAAAACAGGAAGAAGCTGCCGCATGGCCTCGGCTACCTTGTGAAAGAGGCAACGGCAGCGGGTTTGAAGTTCGGCATCTGGATCGAACCTGAAATGGTGAATCCAAAAAGCGAGCTGTATGAGAAGCACCTCGACTGGGTGATCAGGGAGCCGGCCCGGCCCGAAAAATATTACCGCAACCAGCTGGTGCTCGATCTGTCGAACCCCGAAGTGCAGGATTTTGTGTACGGCATCGTGGACGGACTCTTTACAAAGAACCCGGCGCTGGCTTTTATCAAGTGGGACTGTAACGCGGTCATCTACAACGCGCATTCGGCTTATCTCGAAAAGAACAAGCTGCCGCAGACGCATCTCTACGTCGATTACGTAAAGGGGTTGTACAAGGTGCTGCAGCGCATCCGTGCAAAGTATCCGAAAGTGCCGATGATGCTGTGTTCCGGCGGGGGCGGCAGGGCCGATTACGAGATGCTGAAATACTTCACCGAGTTCTGGCCGAGCGATGATACCGAACCGGTGGAGCGCATTTTCCTGCAATGGAACTATTCCTATTTCTTTCCATCGATCACCAACGACTGTCATGTCACCGACTGGGGCAAGCAGCCCATCAAGTTCAGGGTGGATGTGGCCAGCATGGGCAAGCTGGGTTTCGATATCGTTGCCGGCAAGCTGCCGCCCAACGACCTGCAATTCTGCAGGGAGGCGATCAGAAATTACGATCAGTTCAAAGACGTGGTGTGGCACGGTACGCAATACCGGCTGGCGAGCCCGTACGAAAACCCGGTAGCGTCCATCGCGTATGTAAGTCCCGACAAGAGCCGGGCCATCATGTTCACCTATCTGCACAATCCCCGCGTGATGCAAACGGCCACCCCGCGCCCCATCCGCCTCAGCGGCCTGGATCCGGAGAAAAAGTATCATGTCCGCGAGCTCAACCTGTACCCCGGAAAAAAATCGACCATCGATCCCGATCATATTTACACCGGCGAATTGTTGATGAACGCAGGCATCAATCCGGATGTGAACCAGAACAGAACAAGCGTAGTGCTGGAGATCGCGGAAGGGAGATGATAAATTGTACAGTCTGAACTCGCATATTGCGTACACGCTCTTCCCAATCGAGCGTTGTAGTTGTTTCACAAACTGTGATACCCTGAATCCTCTGTACCCTTCGCATTTCCATGCAGTTCGCTGAGTTGACGATCTGACAGAAAGTGATAAAAAGCAGGTGTGCTTCAAACCATCGAGCATGGTCCTCTGCGTTCTGTTTTGACACGGCGTTGTGCTTTTTTTAACAGTAATGGAGCGCCCTTCGGGAAATCCGGACAACCATTCGGGAATTGACGGTATTTCCCTGAGCATCCTGGCAAGGTAGTTTTGCTTTTACCAAATGTTAACCATATGACCTTCCCAAAAATGCCCGGCTGCTGGCTCCTGACCGCACTCATCACCCTCTCGGCCGGCTCTTGCAAAAAGAATGATGATGGCACAACTGCTCCGCAGATGGCGACCATCACGATCGACAATGTGCTCAACTCGAAACCGCTGGTAGAGTCGGGCCTTTTTAAAGGCGCGGGAACACCCGCGCTCATCCTGCCCGGGCAGTCGGTCTCCATCCGCTTTTCCGCCGCAAAGGGAGAAGCCCTCTCCTTCGCCACCATGTACGGCTGGTCGAACGACCTGTTCTTCGCCCCCGAGAACCCGGGCATCGCCGTATACGACGCTACCGGCAACCCCATCCAGGGCGATGTATCAACCCAGGTCAAACTATGGGACAATGGTACCCGCCTGAACCAGGCGCCCGGTGCGGCCGTTACTCACCCGGGCACAGCCGACACCAAAAGCATCGCCGAAGTGGCAGGCGCTGATGCGCAGGGTAATGCATACCTGCCGGCTTCCCGCCTGGTGAAGGCGACGCTGGCTTATGAAGGCAACTCCTATTTTACCCTTACCCTGCAGAACAACTCCGGCGGCACCGCGAACGAAACGCCGATGAGTCCGGGGGTATGGGCCGTTTCGTATATCGTGGGGGGAGGCCTGCTCAATGCGGCGCCACTCTACACCAAGGGGCAACCCACCGCCAACGGACTTACCTCCATTGCAGAAGCGGGCGACAATACTGCGCTGGGTGCTTATACCACCGGCATAACCGGTATCTTTACACCGCTGTCGCCAGTACTGGTGGTGGTTTACAACGGCATCGACAACCCTTTGTACAAGACCGGTGAGAACGACCGGGGAGAAGGCCTGAAGCAACTGGCCCAACAGGGAAATGCCGACATACTTGCCGCCAGCCTGAAAACGAAAACAGGCGTGAAAGCGGTGTATGTGCTGCCAGCCGCAGATACCAAGGTACTGCTGCCGGTGATCGGCGGAAAGGCTGGGGGCAGCGTGTCGCAACAGTTGAAAGTAGTGAAAGGAGACCGCATCGCGATCGCCACCATGTACGGGTTCTCGAACGACTGGTTCTTTGCCAGCTCGGGCAACGGCGTGGATGCCACAACCACAGGCGACATCTCGCAGAGCATCGGCCTGTACGACAACGGTACGGCGATCGACCAGTTCCCGGGAGCAGGCATCACACAGTTCAACCTGGCCGGCACGCCGCTGACCGACAGCAAGGTCATCGCAGCCGTTCCCAACCCGAATCCATTCACTACCCTGCCAGCCTTAACCGACATGATCCGGGTAAAGCTGATGCAGACTTTCTAAAGCAGGGAAAAGATTTTTATTACAGTCGTTCATCCTTATTGCCACAGCATGAAGTTACAGTTTGAAGACAGGAACACCGGTGGTCAGTTCACCCTGATCATGCAGGAAGATTCCCTCACCGGTTGCGGCATCCGGGGTGAGCAACATACGATCAACACACTTGTCTGCAATACCCATGAGGCGCAGACGGTCACCATCGACCAGATCCCCTACATCCTTCCGGAGAATTCCATTCTGCCCCTGATGGCCAACCAGCATTTCGTTTTCGAAAGACCGGAAGAGCTGGTGGCCTGGCAGTTCAACCGCGAGTTTTACTGCATCGCCGACCACGATGCGGAAGTGGGTTGTGTCGGGTTCCTTTTCTACGGTATCTGTCACCCGCTTTTTATCGGTCTTACAAAGGAAGAAGTAGAAGATATTTCGCTGATGGAAAAACTGTGCGTGCAGGACATGAAGTTCTGCGACCGGATGCAGGGCGAGATGCTGCGCACGCTGCTGAAGCGGATGATCATCAACATCACCCGCATTGCAAAAAAGCAGACCGAGAACTACGAGCGGTTCAAGGATGAGAAGCTGGATGTGGTGCGCATGTTCAACCTGTTGCTGGAAGGAAATTTCAAGACAGAACATGAAGTGCAGTTCTATGCACAGGCGCTGAACAAATCACCGAAAACGCTGGCCAATCTTTTTGCCATCTTCAACTACCCGGCCCCGTCGAAGCTGATCCAGCGAAGGATCGCGCTGGAAGCCAAACGCTATCTCCAGTTCACGGAAATGTCTGCCAAGGAGATCGCCTATTCGCTGGGCTTTGTGAGTCCGGCTCATTTCAGCCGGTTCTTTAAAGAGCAGACCGGCAACAACATCTCGTTTTTCCGCAGCCGGGAAAACGAAAAAACCTGATCTATTTTCAACACAATCAATTCAACAACAATTAATATGGAAAAAAACAGCGGCTCCTCTCTCTCTTATTTCAAACCCGTCCTCATTGCATTGCTTATGCTCCAACTCCATGCAGCCAGGGCTTCCAACACAATTTTACATACTCATTGGGGCGATACCACCCGGATGATCAGCGGCGTTCCGCTGAAGCCTGAAGACATCAGTCCCCTGCTGGCGGGTGAGAACATACCACAGGCAGTATTGGCTGATGCGGCAGGCAAGCCGTTCGACCTGAACGCTGCCGTTGCGGCGAAGCCGACCATTCTTGTGTTTTACCGTGGTGGCTGGTGCCCTTACTGTTCGAAACAGCTTGCAGGACTGCAGGAGATAGAGCAGGATCTTACCGGGATGGGGTACCAGGTGCTGGCGGTGAGTACCGACAGTCCGGATAACCTGAAACAGACAGGTGTAAAACAGAAGCTGACCTACACGCTTTTGTCCGATGCCGACCTGAGCCTGGCCAAGCAGTTTGGCATCGCCTACAAATCGCCGAAGAACTACGACAAATTTCTGCCTGAAACTTCCGGCGGCAAGAATGTAGACAAGCTGTTGCCTGTGCCCTCCATCTATGTGCTGAACCGGAAAGGAAACATCCGTTTTGAGTATATCAATCCCAATTTCACCCAGCGGCTGAGCCCGGCCCTGTTAAAAGCCGCTGCCGGCGCCCTGTATGAAGAATTGTAAATTTACCCTGCCACTACTCTGTCTCACCGCCGTTCTGTTGGGTACAAGCGCTGTTGCGCAACAGCCAGGCTTGCATGCATCCACCTATACAGACACTGCTGCACATGCATCGACGATCCGGTTTGAAGAAGGCAGCTGGAAAGAAGTGCTGCAAAAAGCGGCTGCCGCACACAAGCGGGTGTTCGTGGATGCGTATGCCTCGTGGTGCGGGCCCTGTAAAATGTTGAAATCAGTTACGTTCCGCAACCGCAAAGCGGCGGATTTTTTCAACCAGCATTTCCTCAACGTATCGATCGATATGGAGAAAGGCGAAGGCGTCGCCCTCGCACAGCAATGGCAGATCGAAGCCTACCCGACGCTGATCATTTTCGACGAAAAGGGCAAGCCGGTACTGGCCGCGATGGGTTTCATGACCGCAAAAGATTTGATCAGGTTCGGGGAAGAAGCGCTCCGGAAGAACGTGGCTGAGTAAGGATTTCAACGCATCCATGTTTAAGTCCTGGCACGCCTTTCTCCATCCTGCCGCTCTTGGATGACAAAAAAATGAAGCTTTGAATGGAAGGTTTCGGACACTTATGGTTACAGCTTGTAACCGGGTGGTATGATTTTATAAGCATGGTTTATACTTACCGCTGCTTCCGCGCTCGTAAACGACCCTAATAAAAAAATCAATGGAAAAATTTGCATTACTCGCCCGGCTCGAAGCAAAGCCCGGGAAAGAAGAAGAGGTGGCGGCATTCATTAAAAGCGCGTTGCCGCTTGCAGAGCAGGAACCGGCAACCGTACGGTGGTATGCCTTGCGGATAGGCCCTTCCACCTTTGGTATATTCGATACTTTTGAAGCAGAAGAAGGCCGGCAGGCACATCTGGGCGGGGAGATCGCCAAAGCCCTGATGGCAAAGGCACCCGAACTGCTGGCAAAAGATCCTGTCATCGAGCAGGTAGACCTGCTGGCAGTAAAATAGCCCGCCGCCAGGTGCCGGCCTGTCTTGTAGCATCTTTTACTCTTTCTTTAGCAGGAGCGCTGCCGTAAAGAAGGGTGGTTCGTAGGTAAGCTGCAGGCTGCCCCGGTTCATGGCTGCCAGCTGCTGAACGATCCAGAGGCCCAGTCCGAACCCTTCCTGGTAGCTGCTCTGGCGGTAAAATTCACCGGTCAGTTCCTCTACGTTCTTTACCGGTATCAGGCTCTCGTTGGCAATGCTCAGCAGGATGAATTCTTTATCCCTTTTTCCCTGGATCTGGATGAGCGACCCGGGCGCACTGTACTTGACCGCATTCTCGAGCAGGTTGCGGACCATGCTGGTCAGATGCGTTCTGTCGAACCCGATGCTAAGCTCATCGTCTGCAGGGATCACGGTGAGCCGGAACCGCTGCGACCGGTAGTATGGTTTCTTTCTCACCTGTTCCATACACTCGATCACGGCTTCCAGGAGGGCAATGGTTTCCCGGTGTACGGGCAGGCTGCCCGACCTTAGCTGGCTCATGAGCAGGAAATCGTTCACCAGCTTGTTGAGCCGCTGTATCTCCGTGATCTGGTGAGCAAAAACGAACCGGAACGATTCGTCGCGTTGTTTTTGCTGCAGCACCTGCAGCTCGGTGAGCATCACGCTCAGCGGTGTTCTCAGCTCATGGGAGGCCGAGGCGAAAAAGGCGTTCTGCTCTTCGGCCTGTTTGCGGATCCGCTGCAGCATCCTGTTGAGGGCCAGCGTAAGTTCATGTAGCTCGTCTTCCGTACCGGTCTCTTCCAGCAGCCGGATATCCTGCTGCAGATCGAGGTTCTGCGCCTTGAAAATGATCCTGTTGATGGGCGACAACAGAAAGCCGGAAAAAAGATACCCGGCGATGAGAGACACTACAAAGGCTGCCGGAACATACAGCAACAGCAGTCGCCCGAGCCGTTCAACGGAGGCATTGAGTTCATCTGCAGGCAGCAGGTAGATGACAGACAGCGTGCCGCCATTCTCCATTTCACGCGAGGCCCAGGTGTACCAGCCTGCCGTCGTTTCACCATGCCCGTTGGTTTCCGGATAGGACTGGTTCACGGGCAGGTTGCTGAAGAGCGTATCTGTACGTGCGGCGGCAGTGTACTGCAGCCGGAAAAATTCGTGCGAATGGGGCAGCGGAACTACCAGCGGACTGGTCTCTGTTTTCTGGAGTGCCAGGCTGGCGCCGCTCTGCAGGCGGCCCTCGAAACTTTCTGTGAGGGTGGCCGTAACCGTATTGTACAGAAACAAGACGATCGCAACCAGGAACAACAGGAACAGCAGTCCGAACACGAGTCCGAAGCGGAAGCGCAGGCTTTTGTAGAACGGATATGCCGGCACCGGGTTCAACTGGCGGATTTGGTTCCCTTAAGCATATATCCCGCGCCCACTATGGTTTTGATCAGCGGTTCGGTGGCGCCTTTGTCGATCTTTCTTCGCAGCTGGTACATAAACACTTCCACGATGTTGCTTTCGGGGTCGAAATCGAGGCCCCATGCATTTTCCAGCAGCTGGTTCCTGCTCAGCACGCGGTTGGCGTTGCGGGCCAAGTACTCGAGCAGCAGGAATTCTTTCTGCGTAAGCATGATCTCCCGGTCGCCCCGCACCGCCTTGCGGCCCATCACATCGATGTGAAGATCGCCGATCCGGATGTGGGCCTGGTCTTCACGGAAAAGCTTGCGCTGCACGGTGCGGATCCTGGCCAGCAGCTCATCCCATTCAAACGGTTTTTTGATAAAATCGACCGCGCCGAGGTCGAGCCCTTCCACTACTTCTTTGGTGCTGCCCAGCGCGCTCACAATGATCACGGGCGTGGTTATGCGCAGGGCACGCAGGTTCTTCAGCACGTCGAAGCCGTTCATACCAGGTAGCATCAGGTCCAGCAGCAACAGATCGAAACGTTCGCCCGCGGCCTGTGCGGTCGCTTCTGTACCCGAATGGCATTGCCTTACCAGGTAGCCTGCCTGCTGCAGCCCATCTGCCATAAACCCGGCCAGTTTTTTTTCGTCTTCCGCAATCAGAATTTTCATATGTCGTCCTGAAATATAGATGGATATTTTATTATGTCGACCGGTTTAACAGCATTATTGCATGATGTATTCCACCCCGCTGATCCCGATCGCATACGGACGCACGATCCGCAGGCCGCTGCTGTTCACAAATCCGCCGGGCCCGCGCCGGAAGCCTTTTACGGTAACCTTTTTTGCAGGAAGCAATAAGGGAACCACTGATTCGCGGATATAAGGCGGCAGCGTAACCAGGTTGCTGTCGAGAACGAACGAAGTTACCCTGTCCTTTTCGTCTCTCCGGAACCCGGTGGGTGTTCCCGTAACAACGATCTCTTCCCCACCCGGGGGAGGCGGACCGATGGTGTGGATGTCGAGGATCGTTCCCCCGTCCCCGTTTTTTAAGACTGCCAGATCGAGCTGTTGCGTATCTGCTCCGGCATTTTTCCCCCCCAGGGCGTTCACGATCACCGCCGTTCCGGCCGGTGCATCCCGCATCACTTCCTGCGCGGTATGCGGTGGAAAACGCAGCAGGTACGTGGGGCCGCCCGCTTCCAGCACCAGTTTGTCTATGTCACCCTCCGGGTTGCCTGCGTAGCTTTTTACGATACCTTTCAAAACAGTGACCGGCATGGGCAGTGGCGGGCCCGGGGGATGCGGCGGGGCGGGCGGACCAACCCGGCGGCTGCAAAGCCAAACGATAAGCAACAGCAGCAGCACGGATTCAGTCACTATGATGAACTTCGTATAGGAGATTCTGCTTTTCATAACACAGGCTGCGGGCCTACTTTACCAGGTTCCGGGTTCACCCCTTTATCATCCTCCCGCCGGGTTTCTTTCATGAACAGGAAATAAAGAAGCAGCGCAAGGGCAGCCACAGCAGCTAAAAATACAAAAGCAATCCTGAATGAGAAGCGATCGGCCAACCACCCTGCCACCGCATTGCTGAAAGATGCCCCCAGTCCTACCGCCGTGATCAGCACCCCGTTCACCAGGTTGAACCGGCCGGTGCCTTTTGTGAGGTCGGCTACCACCAGTACCGACACTACGCCGAAGATGCCGTCCAGTACCTGCACCCCGGTCACATAGTAGGGTTGGCGCTGAGCGTGAACAGCCAGCCCCTCACCGGCAGGATGGCAAAACAAAGGATCATGGGCCGGCGCCGGCCCGCCGGTGCGTTGCGACTGCTCCAGGCGGCTACCGGTACCATAATGAACTGTGCGATCACAATGCAGGCCGCCATGTAAACCGACGCGTCCGACTTGTTCACTGAAACGATGTACTGCCCTGCAAGAGGCAGCATGGCGGCATTGGCGAAATGGAACAGCATGCAGCAGATGACGAAGATGATGAACAGCGGTTGGCGGAGCACCTGGCCTGCAGGTGTGCTGGCGGCCCCGCCCTCTTTTTCAACCCTTCCCCCGGGAAAGATCGTAATCGATCTCCTTGTTGTCGATGAGCTGAACAGACAGCATGCTTACCAGCGCAAGCGCCAGCGTAAAGACAAAGATGCCGCCCAGGCCGATGAAATGGCCGATAAGTCCGGAGATAAGCGCAGAAACTACATTGCCGCCATGGTTGAACATCTCGTTACGGCACGTGGGGCCGTCCAGCTTCTTGTACCTGACCAGTCCGAGCGTGATGCCGGCGATCGATGGGGCAATGAATGCGGCCGCCATGCCAACGATCACCTGGCTGATGCTTACCAGCACCAAGTTCGCTTTGAGCAGGATCAGCGCAGTGCCCACCCCGATGAGCACGCTGGCGATCGCGATCACCCTCTTCTTGTTGCGGACCGAGTCTGTAAATGCGCCGGCCGGCGTCTGCGCCACCACGCCTGCTAAAGTAGCGATGGAGCTTACCAGTCCGATATCGGCCAGGTTCCAGTGTTTGGAAAGCAGGTAGATGCCCAGGAAGGGACCGATGCCATCCCGCACGTCGGCAAGGAAAAAGTTGGTAAGGTCAAGCCCGCGCAGCGACCGTTTTCGGGTAACAGGTTTCATCAGCCTTTGAACATAAAGTAAACGGCTGCCACCAGAAAGGCGAAGCCGGTGAGATGATTGCGGGTCAGGTGCATGTCTTTGAAAGTGATCAGCGAAAAGAGGGTGAACACGATCAGGGTGATCACCTCCTGGATCACTTTGAGCTGCACCAGGGAAAAGGGGCCGCCGGTCTCTGACGAGCCGATCCTGTTGGCCGGTACCTGGAAGCAGTATTCGAACAGGGCGATGCCCCAGCTGATGAGGATGATCGTCCATACCGGCGTTGCAGCATGGGTGCTGTTGCGGCCAAAA
Source organism: Chitinophagaceae bacterium (assembly GCA_965200945.1). GTDB lineage: Bacteria > Bacteroidota > Bacteroidia > Chitinophagales > Chitinophagaceae > JADCRZ01. The sequence goes on along the minus strand of OZ241749.1, from coordinate 3,328,886 downwards.
AATTTAAGATGCCCGTACCAGGCAATGGTCATAAATGCATTTGACAGAATGAGCAGGCAGATGGTGGAGACGTATTTTGACATGGATGCAGGGGTTTGCAAAAGGAAAAAGAAGGAAGCTGCTTTATCCTTTGTTTGTTTTCCGACAGGCTATTGTATCAGGTACTGCTGACCGTTGAGGGTAACTGTTTTGCAACGGACGACGGCATAGTTGCCGGCTGTTGCTTCACCCGTTAACGCCGGTTTCAGCATGCCGGTAAAAGTGATCGGGGCGCCGTTCTGCGCCAGCGTGGCCAACTGCGCAGCTGTGCCCGGCGCAAACCGCAGGATGGTCTTGCTGTCTACCACCAGTCCCTTCAGATGACCTTCGGGGTCGGACTGCAAGGCAGTGATCTTTCCGTTCCCGCTGGTAAAATTTTCGTTGACGGGGGCAGGGGGAAGTGCAGCGGCCGTGTCGCGGATGGTGCGTCCGTTGCTGGTCGCGCTCATCATCCTGATCTCCTGTCCGCCCAGGGGCCGCGGATGCGCGGTGCCCGATACGGTGGCCGTAGCGCCTGTTTTCAGTACGGTTGTCACCTGGCTTCCGAGAAGGGGTGCAAAATGAACCGGCAGGCTGTCGCTGCCGCTGAGCAAATAGAAACCGTCGTACACATACTCGTCGTTGGCGATCAGCCTCACCACTTTACCTGTGTACTCCTTCACGGGTTCAAGCGCTGGGGCGGGCGGAGGTGGCGCAGGCGGACGCTGGTCTGCGGGAAGAGGACGTGCAGGAGGGCCGGGAACAGGTGGCTGCGCCTGTACGGCGATGGCAGTGAAGATGGCAAAGAAGAGAGCCGGCAGATGCTTTTTCATTTCAAGTGTTTTATGATGACAGAATGGAGTTACAGGGGTTATTTGGGGGAAGGTTTTGCAAGGGCGGCGATGCTCCATTCGATGGATTGAAGCAGGGTGTTGAAAGCAAAGATCTCATGGGCCGGTGCGTGGGAAACGGCTTCGGCGGTTGCATCGAACGCTTCTTTTCCGGCAACGGTAAAAGGCAGCGCAACGGGGATGGTCCCTTCGTCCTTGAGGGACTCCGTTTCGAGTCCTTCGCAGGCTTTGAAGCGGCTTTTGGTGATCTGTTCGATCGAGAGTACGAGGTTGTGCATGCGGGCCAGCAGCAGGGCGCTGTAGACCTGTTTGTGCCGGGGGCCGCCGTTCGAGAGTTCCGCGATGGCCCACTCCTGCCAGTCTGCTTCGCAGACCAGCGTTTCTACCAGTTCGTAGGCGTTGCCGGAGAGGGAAGCAGCAAGTGCAGGTTCGTGTTCGGGCTGCTGATGATGTTTGGACATATTCCTGTTTTAAACCTGATTGAATATGCCAAAGCTCGATCGCGGGGATAAAGCCGGTGTGAGGATAAGATTAATTTTTCTTCATCCGCTGCGGGTGAATGAACCTGTAGCACTGCTAACCATCCACCCGCTGTGAAAAATCCTTTTCCAGGAGGGTCGTTTCCCTGACGAACACGGACGGACTGCTGCCGGTAAACGCCTTGCAGTCTTTGATCAGATGCATCTGGTCGAAATAGCCATGTTCCTGGGCGATGGCGGTCCAGTCTTTGGCCGGCTCTTTTAATTTTTCGGTCAGCGCGTTGTTGAACCGGATAATGCGGCCAAACAGTTTCGGAGAGGTGCCGATCTGTTCCTGGAAACAGCGCTCGAAATTGCGGACGCTCATGTTGGCAATATAGGCGAGCTGCCGTACGGGAAGCCGGCCGGCACGCGTGAGCATCATTCCTGAGATGTGCAGGATGCGGTCTTTGTGGTCAACGGATCCCTGTTTGCAGAGATAGCCAAGCAGGTAGGCGTCTGCCAGCCGCGCCATATCTTCCAGTTTGTTTTCAGCATTGCCTTCCTGCACCGCTTCCAGCTGCTCATATAAAATCTTTACGTTCCGGTCGAGGAAATCATCCGCCCCCACGATCAGGTCGGTAAATTCCTGTGAAGGCAGCCGGAAAATCTTACTGAACCCGTTGGGGGTAAAATGTATGCTGAAAAAAGTATAGTCTCCCCGGAAGGTCATTTCCCCGTTATATCCGGTTGCCAGTCCGACCATCCCCCCATAGTAGCCATGCATGCTCTTGCCGGTCAGCGGATTGAACAGCTGCACCGGCAGGGTGCCGAAGAAAAAAGGCAGGTATACTTCATGGGCGGCATACCACGGCTTCGTTATGCTGAGGCTACCGGTATCGAACGACCGAAGCGAGTAGCAACGTACAAACGGCGCTAATGCAGGGCTGGAAAGGACTTCGGCAGTGGTTACCATAAAAATCTTTTATGCTGTGCGGTAATGCGCAAGTACGCGGGCCGCATATGGACAGAATATTTATTTCACAGTTCTGGGTACGAACACCGACCGGTACTGAGGGGGAGGGACTGATCTGAACAGATCGCGGGGACCGGTTCCCGCAAATTGCCGGAAATCTTTCAGCATGTGGGCCTGGTCGAAATAATTGCACTCATGCGCGATGTCTGTCCAGCCTTTGTCGGGATGAAATACCTTGGCATTCATCGCCTGCTGGAACCGGAGCAGTTTGGTGTAAAACTTCAGCGATACCCCGACCTGTTCCCGGAACCTTCTTTCAAAATTGCGCACGCTCATGTTGGCCAGGCGCGCATACTCGGGAACAGAGAAGAGCGCGCCGGAAGCGAGAAGCTTCCGGACGATCGAAGCGATGCCTTCGGCTGCGGCGTTGTGTTTCTGGCTTGTGCAGATGCGGAGCAGGAACCGGTCGGTGCAAAAAGCCATGGCCGTAACAGACCGGGCGTGGTACAACTGTTCCAGCAATTCTTTTATCCGTGACCCGAACAATCCGTCTGCAGCGTGTATCTGGTTCACCATCTCCACTGCCGGAAGCCTGAACAAAAAAGCGAGTCCGTTCGGCGTGAACTCGATCTGGAAGCAACGGTATTTTCCCCTGAAATGCATGTTCCCGACGAAGTGGGTTGCCAGTCCGACCAGTCCCGCATCCTGCGCCCCGGAGACATAATATCCCGTCTGTTCGTTCTTCATGCAAAGGGGTTTGTCTTCCAGAAAAAAGGTCAGGTACGTATCGCTGCTCGCATGCCAGGGTTTTACAAATTCATAGTCGCCGGTATCGAAATTCACCAGCTCATACTGCCGCACAAAAGGAGCCAGCAGGGGGTGAGGAGCCGTATGTTGCATCGTGATCATGATGGGAAGCAGTTACTTAAATATAAGAAATCCTGAATAAACCGGTTTTAGGGAGAAATTCTGCGAAAGAAAACACGGAACGGAAAATTGTTGAGAAAACTCCTTTGCATGTGAAGCGGCCATCATAGATTTATCATTCGATTAAATCTTCCTTCATGATCCCTTCCCTGAAAAGACCTTTCTTCTTTCTTCCCTTCCTGTGCATATGTTTTGTCGTTAACCGGCTAGCTGCGCAAACAGTGATGCCCCCCAAACCTTTATTCGACGATCCGGTGCATCACGGGGCCGCCGACCCGGTAGTGGTGTGGAACGCGCCCAAAAAGCAATGGTGGATGTATTACACGAACCGGCGGGCCGACCTGAATGATTCCACCGGCGTGAAATGGGTGCACGGAACCCGGATCGGGATCGCCACTTCCACCGATGGCATCCGCTGGCAATACCTCGATACTGCCAGCATCGACTACCGCCCCGACGATGGCTATACGTTCTGGGCGCCGGATATCATCGCAGACAAGGGCACCTGGCATATGTTCGTGACCTATGTTCCCGGCACGTTCAGCAACTGGAGCCATCCGCGCGAGATCATCCACTGCACCAGCAAAGATCTTCGCAACTGGACGTTCGGTTCCATCATAAAACTATCTTCTCAAAAGGTGATCGATCCCTGCATTTACAAAACGGCGGATGGCTGGCGCATGTGGTACAACAACGAAGCCGACGGCAAAAGCATTTACTATGCCGACAGTCGCGACCTCACTACCTGGGAAGACAGGGGCAAAGCGGTCTCCATCCGCGGGGAGGGGCCCAAAGTGTTTCGATGGAAAGACCACTACTGGATGATCGTGGACCAGTGGAAGGGCATGGCCCTGCTGCAGTCGGACGACCTGCTGACCTGGAAGCAGCAGGAGAGCCGCATCCTGGAAAACCCGGGCAGGGGCGTCGACGACCAGGCCATCGGCGGGCATTGCGATGTGGTGGTGAACGGCGATCGGGCGTATGTATATTACTTCACGCATCCGGGCAGAAGCACGGCTGAGCCCGCGCCAGCCGGTTCTTTCGGCAGCAAGCGGAGTGTGATCCAGCTGGCCGAACTCCGGCTGGAGAACGGTGTGGTGACCTGCGACCGGGATGCGCCGGTAACGCGCCTGCAGGCTGCCAGGTAGCCCGCGTGTGCCACATATATTGTGCAGAGTTTATCCGTACATTTATAAAGTATTGCATACCGTTTTTATAAAACGAACATAACCGTAAGAACAACTGATCCTCACAACGGTTGGATCGTTTCTTTCTCCGGCTATGCATTTGCGTTGCCCTGCTTATTATTTTACTTATCATACTTAAACGATGACTTGTCGAATCACCCCGGTCCTTATTGCGCTTGCCTTTTTTCTGCAGCTTCAGGTGTTCGCCCAACCCGTTGCCTCGCTGCCCCGCAGCACGCCGGAAGCGGAAGGCGTTTCTTCCGCGGGCATACTGGATTTTCTGGAGGCCGCAGGAAAAGGCTCCACCGAATTTCACAGCTTCATGCTGATGCGGCACGGCAAGGTCGTTGCCGAAGGCTGGTGGAACCCCTACCGCGCCGATCTCAAACATACCCTCTACTCGTGCAGCAAAAGCTTTACGGCCACCGCCGTCGGTTTTGCGGTGCAGGAAAAGCTGCTTTCTCTATCTGACAAAGTGGTTTCCTTTTTTCCCAACGAGCTGCCAGCCAACATGAGCGCCAACCTTTCGGAGCTGACCGTGAAAGATGTGCTGATGATGTCGGACGGGCAGGATCCCGACCCTACGGGCGCCGTGTCTTCGCATGACACGGACTGGGTGAAAGGGTTTCTGGCCACGCCGATCGTTAACAAGCCGGGCACCAAGTTCCTGTATAATTCACTGGGTACCTATATGCTGTCGGCCATGGTGCAGAAAGTGACGGGCAAGTCGGCGTTCGAATATCTGAAACCAAGGCTGTTCGCGCCGCTGGGCATCACGGGGATAGACTGGGAGACAGACACCAGGGGCATCAATACCGGCGGGTGGGGACTGCGCCTGAAGACAGAAGACATGGCCAAATTTGCACTGCTGTTTTTGCAGAAGGGCCGCTGGAACGGTAAACAGGTACTGCCGGCTGCCTGGGTGGAAGAGGCCAGCACCATGAAGATCATGCAGGACCCCGACGCCCCGCAGGCGAAAAAAGATTCGAGCGACTGGCTGCAGGGATACTGCTACCAGATGTGGCGCTGCCGCAACAATGCCTATCGCGGCGATGGCGCGTTCGGACAGTACATGATCGTGATGCCCGACCAGGATGCAGCCCTGGCCATCACGGCCGAAACACCCAGTATGCAGGAAGAGATCAACCTGGTGTGGAAGTACCTGTTGCCGGCCCTGAAGAATGAAAAGCTGCCGGCCGACAAAGCAGCCCTGGCAGCACTGCAGGCTAAAATAAAATCTTTGTCGCTGCCCGTGCCTCTGAAAAAAGAGACGCCGGCGGCGGGCGTCAACGGAAAAACATTTGCCTTGTCGGCAAACGACCTGCATCTGCAGAAGATCAGCTTCGGCTTCGCGAAAGGCATCTGCCAGGTCAGGTTTCAGACCGATACGGCTTCGTTCCAGCTGGGCTTTCGTTCGGGCAGCTGGCAGGAAGCCAAAACGCGCATGCCCGGCCCGTCCCTCACCGGCACGCACATCGAAAACCGGTCCATGATCTATCCTTCCATCGTAGCCTCCGCCTACACCTGGACCGACGACCATACCCTCCAACTCGTTCTCCGCTACATCGAAAGCCCCCACACCGAAACCCTGACCTGCCACTTCGAAGGCAACCAGCTCAGCGTCGATGTGGAAAGAAGTTTTGATTATGGAAAGAGCAAAATGGTACTGAAGGGAGCCACGGAGTAATTCATGGCTTTGATTGTTCGCAGGCGTTGTCATGAACCATGATCCGTGTGATGAAGGGATGGAAGGATTTTTATGAGCTGAATCCCTTCCCCTGGCGGTGTAGGGGTGGGTCAAAGCCGCATCTGCGGCAGTTTCCTGCATACGTCTGAACCGGAAAAGAGACTGGTTAGCTGATTGCCCCAATAAGCATAGAAGGCACTTTGCTCCGGAAAGGCGGCGGGAAAATCAGAATCCCTCCATCCCTTCATCGTGGTTCAGCCAAAAAACAGCCACTCAGCACTTGATCATTCACCATCATGTAAATCAACGTCCTACTCCTTCCCCTCCACGTCCATCGCTGCGCCTTTGTCTCCCTGCTGCTGCATCCATGCGTGGAGCTTGGTTGTGTAGTCTTTGATCTGCGTAGCATAGGCAGGGTCGGCAGCCAGGTTGTTTAGTTCGTAGGGATCTTTTTGCAGATCATAGAATTCGACCGGCGGCCTTTTCACGATCCGCTGGGTCAGCTTCCTGGCAGACGGAGAGGTTTCGGCGAGCCGGGTCCAGCTGTTCCAGTAACTGCCGGAATCTTTGGGATTCATCATGTACTTGATGTAGTAGGTACTGTCGGGCATCAGGTTCAGGATAAGTTTATACCGGGTGTCGCGGATGGCGCGGCTCGGGTAGGCCGGGCCTTCGGGGATGTTGTTGTGGATGCCATAAGCCACGTCGCGGGCCCTGGTGCTTTTGCCCAGGATCACCGGGAGAAAACTTTTGCCGTCGAGGCCTGCGACCGGCTGACCCCCTGCGATGTCGATCAGGGTTGGGGTGATGTCTTCATACTGTGCCAGCGCATCGTTCTGTGTGCCGGGTTTCACCGTGCCCGGCCACCGCACGATCATCGAGCTTTTCTGGCCATTGTCCCACAAGGTCCATTTGCCGCCGGGGAACTGCGGGCCTTGCTCTCCCAGGAAGATCAGGATGGTGTTCTTGTCCTGGCCCGTCTCTTTCAGCATATTCATCACATCGCCTACCTGGTTGTCGAGCCGGCGTACTTCGGCGAGATAGTGCGTGAATTCATTTCTCACGTCTTTCGTATCCACCCAGTGCGGCGGCAGCACCAGCTTGCCGGCATCGAACTCCGACGGGTCGCCCATCGTCCAGGGCTTGTGCGGGTTGATGCTCATGATGAACAGGCAGAACTGTTTTTCCTGCTGTATGAATTTCTTCACTTCATCGAGCGTATAGTCATCGGTGGGAGACACGCAGTTGGGCTCGAACCCTTTGAGTATCTTGAAGGGGAACACCGATACCGGTTTCGTGCTGTGGTCTTTGCCGGTGAGCGCCACCGTGTAGCCCAGCTTGTTCATGTATTGACACACGCTTTTCAGCGAATCGCTGGTAACCCGTTTGTGATTCTGGTACGAGCCGTGGCGGGCCGGGTATAAACCGGTGAACAGCGAGGCCCGGGTAGGCACGCAGATGGCTTCCGAGCAGATCAGCTGGTTGAACTTCATGCCCTGCGTGGCCAGCGCATCGATGTTTTTAGTGACCAGGTTCTTTCCCCCGTAACAGCTCAGCTGACGGGAGTCAAGATCGTCGGCCATGATAATGATGATATTGGGCCTTTTCTGTGCGGCGCAAAGACCCGACAGAAGCAGGAGGATAGCTGAAAGAAAGGATCTGTTCATATGGTAAAGTTAGGTGACTTTAGAATTTCCCCCTCGACGAAGCAATGATGTTGCGGTTGCTGTCGAGCCAGTGGTCGCGGTACCAGGTGCAGGGCTTGAACTCGTCGTGGAGGGTGGCCATCTTGCCGGCCATTTTTTGTTTCAGGTCCTGGTATACCTGCCGGTAGGAAGGATCTGCGGCGAGATTGGTTGTTTGCAGAGGGTCTTGCTGGTTGTCGAACAGGAGCTCGTGGCCGTCGCGCAGGTAGCGGGCGTAGGTGAAGCGTTTGTCGCGCACCGCCCGCCACTCGAATCCGTCTTCCCACAGATAGGTGTGGCCCATGCCCTGCAGGAATGCGAAAGCTGGTTCCGGACCGGGTTTGCCGAGGCACACATGGCTCAGGTCGGCGCCTTCTGCCGAAGCGGGTATGGGTAACCGTGACAGGCCCAGCAGCGTGGGCATGATATCGGGCGTGCCCATCAGGGCGTCCGACTGCATGCCGGCCGGAATGTTCCCCGGCCAGCGGATCAAAAAAGGCACCCGCGCCGCGCTTTCATAAAAGGTGAGCTTGAACACCCGGGCATTCTCGCCGAACATCTCGCCGTGGTCGGTGGTGAACACCAGGATGGTGTTATCAGTAAGCCCCGACTCGTCGAGGGCTTTGAGCAGGCGGCCCATATTGTCGTCGAGGCTGGCCACCATGGCATGGTACACGCGGATCATTTCAGGCAGGTTCTTTTTCCAGTTGCTGAGCCAGGGCCCTTTTTCGGTGTTCCGGTCCATATACGGATCAGGCTCGTCCGACCAGGTGGCGGGCAGTTTGAAGTCCACCCCTTTGAACAGGTCGTAATATTTCGCGGGCACGTTCTCTTTCGTCCAGGGATCGTGCGGGATGCCGACAGACAGGAAAAGGGCGAACGGGCTGGTGTCTTTTTTATGGTGGTTGAGGTAATCGATCGCCATGTCGAACTGCGCTTCGGGCTCATAGTCTTTTTTGTAATGGAGCGGGGCCGGACTGTTCCCGAAATAGGTGCTGTTGAAGTTGGTATGATGAAAGTTATAGGCGCTCCATTCGTCGTTGAAGCCCAGTCGGTACGGGCCCGGCGGGATGTATTCGTCTTCCACGGTATGCCGGGCCGGGTGGTCGGCCCAGAGATGCCATTTGCCGATATAACCCGTGGTATAGCCGTTGCGGTCGAGCACTTTGGCAAGGGTTTCCTGGTTGGGGTTGATGCGGATCTCGTTGATCACCATGCCGGTGCTGGAGCTGTATTTCCCGGTGAGCAGGGAGGCCCGGTAGGGTGCACACACCGGGGTGGAAGAAACGCAGTTCCGGAAGTTCATGGAAGTGGCTGCCAGCCTGTCGATGTTGGGTGTAACGGCCCTGAAGTTGCCGGCGTAGCCCGGCATGTTGTAGCGCAGCTGGTCGGCCATCACATAAATGATGTTGGGCCTTCCGGGAGCCGGCGCATCGGCAACGTGCTTCGAGCCGGTGAGCAGGATGACGGCCACGGACGTGGCAATGAACAACAGGGGAACCGGGAGTCTTTTCATATGGCGCTGGTTTGTAAAAAGTTTACGGGCTAAAATACGCCCGCCTCGCTGAAAATGCTGATCGGGTTTTGGTCGAATCATATCAATTTTCGCTGGTGCCTTTCCCGCCACCTGGCCCGGGCAATGAACGGAGGTATTCCATCGGCGAAAGATGAAAATACTTCTGGAAATTTTTGCCAAAGACGCTCTGCGAGCTGTAGCCGACCATCCGCGTGATCTCCGACAGATTGTATTCATTCCCCGCGATCAGCTCCGCTGCTTTTTTGAGGCGGGTGATGTCGATCAGCTCTTTGGGCGAAAGGGACGACAGTGATTTGATCTTGCGGTAAAAGGTCGGGCGGCTCATGTTCATGTGGTCGGCCAGCTGGTCGATGTCGAGGCCGGCGTTGCGGATGTTCTTCCGGATAAATTCGTCGAGCTGCTTGAGGAACTGCTCGTCGGTCTTAGAGTAGGCCATCACCCGCACATCTTCAAACGGCGAGCTGGCGAAATGCTCCTTGATCTTGCGCCGGTTTCGCAGCAGGTTGGCAATCTGCGTCTGCAGCAACTCGGGCGAGAAAGGCTTCTGGATATAGGCATCTGCGCCCACTTCCAGTCCTTCGATGTGTGCCTTGTACGTGTTTTTTGCCGTCAGCAGGATAACGGGGATATGGCAGTACTCGACGGTCGACTTAACCGTATGGCAAAGCTGGAACCCGTCTACGCCTGGCATCATGATATCGCTGACGATGAGGTTCACCATCTGCTCTCTGAGGATGCCCAGCGCCGCTTCCCCATCCGTCGCGAGCTGCAGCGTATAGGCATCGCCAAGCACATCCGACAGGAAATCGAGCATATCCTCGTTGTCGTCTATGATCAGGACCGTATCGTTTTTCATTCCTTCAGGCTTTTCCATTTGCTCAGGGTAAATTCAAATTTCTGGTGTACCGGCAGGGTAAGCTCGAATGCGATGCGGTCGGTCTCTCCCGATACCAGCCTCAGCGTGCCGTTGTGCAGCTCCGTCAGCGATTTGGCCAGCGACAGACCGATGCCGGTGCCCTGCTTTTCATGGCTGCGCAGCCGGAAAAAAGGTTCGAAGATCTTTTCCCTGAACTCTTCCGGGATGCTTTTCCCGTCGTTGCAGAACCGGATCACGAAATGCTGGCCCTCCGGGCCGGTCATCATGGAAATGGTCGCTTTTGAAGCGGCATATTTCAGGGCGTTCGAGATCAGGTTGCTGCAGATCTTGATAAATGCTTCCGGATCTACAAATGCCTCCAGGTGGTGCGGCGGTAGGTTCAGCGTGAGGCTGAGCTGTGCTTTCTGGGCTTCCGGCGTAAATGCCGTGACCTGTTCCTGCAGGATGGCGGTGATATCTGCGTTTACAAAATTGAGCCCGAACTGGTCCGCTTCGGTCTTCCTGAAATCGAGCAGCTGCGTGGTAAGCTCCAGCAGGCGGCGGCCGTTCTTTTCCATCATCAGCAGGCTTTTTTTGATGGCCGGGTACTCATCGATCTTTTTGAGAATGCGCTCGAGCGGACCGAGGATCAGCGTGAGCGGCGTCTGCACTTCATGGGCGATGCTGGTAAAGAATTCGATCTTGGCCTCGTAAATTTCCTTCTCTTTCTCATGCTCGAAAAAGCGCATGCGGTCCAGGTTCTTTTTTTCGAGGTAACGGTGATAATATCTCACTGCCAGGAATATCACTGCCGCCACCAGCAGCATATAAGTCATATAAGCCAGACGGCTTTTCCAGAACGGAGGCAGGATGGTAATAAACAGCCTTTTCGGCCTGCCCGTCCAGCTTCCGATATTGCTTTCCGCCTGCACGGTGAACCGGTAATCGCCAGCCGACAGGTCGGTGAAGTACGCCTTGCGGTTGCTGCTGAGGTAAGTCCAGCCCTTGCCAAGCCCTTCCATCCGGTATTTGTACCGGGTGACCGCCGGGGAAGCGTAGTTGAGCGCCGCGAATTCGATGCTGAAATTCGACTGGTTGTGATCGAGCACGATGGTGTCGGTGAGCATGATCGACCTTTTGAGGGGAGAAGAGGGGCTGAGCGGCACTACTTCCCGGTCGTTGATCTGGAAGCCGGTGATATAGGTAGAAGGAATATACCCGGACTGCCCGAACTCTGCCGGATTGAATGCGATCAGCCCCTTTACCGATCCGAAATACATTCTTCCACCGGCATCTTTATACGCGGAGTTATAATTAAATTCATCCGTGATGAGCCCGTTCGACTGCGTGTACACCTTGAATTTCTCGGTGCGCAGGTTCAGGCAGATCAGTCCTTTAAGCGAGCTGACCCAGAGATTTTTGTCGCCGTCTTCCAGCATACGGAACAGGTTGTTGGTGGGCAGGCCGTCTTCCGTCGTGATCTTTTTAAAAGTTTTACGGTCGGGTGCCAGCCTGATCAGTCCGCCCCCTTCGGTGGCAAACCACAGCGCCCGGTCGCTGTCTTCAAAAATGCCCTGTATCCTGTAATCGTGGGCCGCAAGCTGTTCGGCGAAGCGGATATTGCCTTTTTTCCCGGTGTGCGAATTGAACCAGAACGTGCCTCTTTCCAGGCTGCCGATCCAGATGGTGCCTTCATGGTCTTCGAGGATCGAATACACAAAAGCGTCGCCGGGGATGGACCTGCATTTCGTGAAGGATCTTTTTACCGGATCGTAGCTGTACAACCCGGCACCGTTGCCGGTAGTCCCTACATACAGTTCGTTGTTGCGGGTGCGGTAGATGCACATTACAAAGTCGGCGAACATGCTGTCTTTTTCCCCCACAAGCCGGAAACGGTCGATGATGCGGCCGCTGTTCATATCCATGATCTCAAGACCATGCTGAAAGGGACCCGTATACAGTTTGTCGCCCACGGCCAGCAGTCCGTGGATGTTGGGATACGACAAAGCCCCCGGCCGGCCGTCGGCAGTAAAGTTCCTGAATTGGCCGGTGCGAGGATCGAGGCGGCTGATACCCGCGTCTTCCGTTCCGATCCAGATCTGGCCTTTGTCGTCGCCGCAGATCTCGCGTACGGCGTTGCCGGAAAGCGCATTGGGCCGGTCTGCCGGATAAAATTTCTGGAAGCGGGCGTTCTCCGCCGAGAAATAATTCAGCCCCCCGAAGTAGGTACCCGCCCAGAGACCGCCCTGGTTGTCGCGGCAGAGCGCATATACGGCGTTGTCGGAGATCGAATACCCGTTGCTGACGCTTTTGAGGAGGTGATGCGCGCTGTCCAGCTTCAGGTTATAAATGTAGATGCCCGATTCGGTGGCGATCCAGTATTCGCCGGGTCCCGATTGCACGATGTCGCGCACGAATATCTCGGTGTTGTTGTTCTGAAGCGGAAGGGAATGCACCTGTCCGGTAGCGGTATTGTATGCTTTCACGCCCTGCTTCGTCGTGCCGACCAGGAGAAGGCCGTGGCCGCCGGAACAGATCTTGCTGATGAGACGCAACTGGATGGGCAGTTTAGGATCGAGTATCTGGATCCGGTAGTCCATTTCAGTGTCACCATGCAGCTCGTACCTGGAAATAGAGCCATCTTCATGACCTACCCAAAGCGTGGTGCGGTCGAGGGTCAGGCAGGTACCGCCATAACCGGTAGCGGTCAGCCGGTTGGCCGACTGGTCATATTTATACAGGGCACCGTTGGCCAGGAACCACAGGTTGTTGGAAGAGTCGACCTGGATATGACTGATACCGGCAGCGGGAAACGCATAAGGCTGGCTAAAGACCTCCCTCACGGGGTCGTACCGGTAGAGGCCGCGCCCGGTGCCGATCCACAGCATGCCGGAGCGGTCTTCGCAGATGGAGAGGATAACGTTGTCGCCGATGGTACCGAACTTGTTGCCCTCGTTCTTATAGTTTCTGAAGCAGTACCCGTCGAACCGGTTGAGGCCGCCCTTTGTGCCCATCCACATCATGCCCCGGCTGTCCTGCATGACGGTCACCACCGTGTTATGGGCCAGTCCGTCGTCGGCCTGGTAATGCCGGAAATAATACGACTGCCCGCTGCAGGTCAGCACCGCCAGGAAGGTAATAGTCTGGATACAGACCCTGTGAAAGATCGCATGCTTCATGAGTACATTCAAATATATGACCTTCCTGCCAATGCACGGCAGGGTGCCTGTTGCGTACCAAAGCGCTACACCTGTAATGCGGCAAGCAGGCAAAATGAGACAAATTGACCAAATTTTGATCAGACTATCCCTGTGCGATTGGTTTATTTTGATGCGTTCTTTTGAAATACCAGCGCCTGTTTTCTGACTGCAGACCAGGAACGATTCATCTTTATTAAACCAACAATATGCGCATCTCAACGATTGCCTGCAGGGGACTGATGCAGGTCGGTGTCTCAACCCCTCTTTGCCGCACCATTCAATTCTTCTTTTTGTTGCTGGCCGTTTCAACGCAGGCCGCCACGGGTGCCGGAAACCCGGGTTCCGGTAATAAATCAGCTGCCATGCGGGCCCTCCCGGTTTCCGGGGTGGTCACCAACGCAAAAGGTGAAAAGCTGGCGGGCGTAACCGTCAGGCTCAAAGGCGCCACCACCACGGTGGCCACCGGCGACGACGGCCGATATACCATCAACCTCGCCGACGGCAACGCGATCCTTGAATTTTCCTACATCGGCTATACCGCCCAGGAAGTGGCGGTGAATAACCGCTCTACCATCAACATTGTGCTGGCCGATGAAGGCAAAGCCCTGAACGACGTAGTGGTGGTGGGATATGCTACGCAGAAAAAAGTAAGCCTCACCAGTGCGGTCGGCGTCATCAAGGCGGATGATATCTCCCGCCGGCCTGTCACCAATACGATACAGGCCCTGCAGGGACTTTCGCCGGGCTTCACCGTTCTCGATCAGGGCGGCGCTCCCGGCAGAGGGATCGTAACGGCCCGCGTGAGAGGGGTAACTACCCTCAGCGGCAACAACCCGCTCGTGCTGGTAGACAACATCGAACAAAGCATCAACAACATCAATCCCGACGACATCGAGTCTGTATCTATCCTGAAAGATGCGGCTGCCACGGCCATCTACGGTTCGCGTGCCGCGGCCGGCGTACTGCTTATCACCACCAAAAGGGCCAAGAACGGTCCCGTGGCCGTTTCCTACAACGGCTATGTGGGCATGCAGGAGCTGGGTGCCCACCCCACCTCCATCGGTGCCGTCGACTACCTCAAACAGCAGAACGTGGCGTACGCAAATGCCGGCCTGGCACAGCAGTACAGCGACGCACTGATCGCCGGCTACCAGTCGGGCGCTTCTTCCGACCGCATCAAGTACCCGCTGGCCAACGACTGGTTCAACCAGCTGTACCATGCCGGACTGCAGTACAACAATAATTTCAGCATCAGCAGCGGCACCGACAAGTTCAAGGCGCTGGTGAACATCCGCGATTTTCAACAGAACGGCATCATCGACCGGTTCAGCAACAACGTGAAAGAGGTGCGCATCAACACCGATTTCATCCCTTCCACCAAATTCCGGTTCTCGTTCGACGGAAACTACCGCCGCCTGTACAGCACACAGCCGCAGGATGCCGGCAACGTATATTACAACAGCCTGCACGGCGCCCAGCTGGCCGTACCAAGATATGCTGACGGAGGGTACGGACTGAGTGCCCAGAACAACAACCCGCTCATCAACCGCGACCTGTCGGGCTATAACAATGACTATTTCGACAACCTGTCGATGAACCTGCGCGGCGAATGGAGCATCGTGAAAGGCCTCAAGTTCTCTACCCAATACGGCGTTACCAGCACCTTCGACCGGAACAAGGTATACACTGCCAGCTACAACGTGGTGGACGAGAACTTCCCGGCCCGCACCAAATCGGTGGCGGTGAACAACCTCAACGAGCTCCGCACCAACACGTACATAGAAACCATCAACAGCCTGCTGACCTATAACCTGAAGCTTCGCGATCATTCGTTCAACCTGCTCGGCGGCTATACGCAGATCTTCAACAGCGCCAGCAACCTCACGGCTTTCCGCAACAGCTTTTACAACAACAGCATTCAGGCCCTTTCCGCGGGTTCATCCGGTTCGAGGGACAACACCGGTTCCGATGTAACTTCCGGCCTGCGGTCGTATTTCGGCCGGTTCAACTACGATTTCAACAGCAAATATCTCCTGGAAGTGAACGGCCGCTACGACGGTTCGTCGAACTTCACAGGCGGTAACCTGTACAGCTTCTTTCCTTCGGTGTCCGGCGCCTGGCGTATCTCGCAGGAAGATTTCTGGGGCAGCCTCGGCAATACCATCTCCGAATTCAAGCTGCGCGGATCGTGGGGTAAAACGGGTAACCAGACCGTTTCTCCCTACAGCTTCTACGAGGCCCTTACCACCCAGAACTACGATTTCGGCGGAAGCGCGGCCACAGGCTACGCGCTGCTGAGCTATGCCAACAAAGACATCCGGTGGGAGACTACCCGCCAGACAGACATCGCCATCGACGCGGGCTTTTTGAAAAACAAGCTGACCGTAACCGCAGAATACTATAACAAGCTGACCTCGGGCATCCTGCTGCAGCTGCCGGTAGCGGGCGTGGTCGGACTGGGCACCAACTACCCCGTGCAGAATGCCGGCGTGGTATCTAACAAGGGATGGGAGCTGAGCGTCAACTACCAGGACATGACCTCGCATGCGCTGGGCTACTCTTTCAACTTCAACATCTCCAACAACATCAACAAGGTACTCGACCTGAAAGGTACCGGCCCTTACATCTCCGGTTCCACCAATGACGGCCTTTATGCCACCAACGTGGGCATGCCCATCAATGTGCTCTGGGGCTTTAAAGCAAACGGCCTGTACAAGGATGCCGCCGACGTGGCCAAATCGGCCAAGTACGATCCAAATACCTATCCGGGCGATATCAAATACATGGACCTGAACAAGGACGGCAAGATCACGGCCGACGACCGGACCATGATCGGGGACGAGTTCCCGCATTATACTTTCGGCCTCACCTCCAACTTACAGTACAAAAATTTCGACCTGTACCTCTTTGTGCAGGGAGCCCTGAAACAGGATGCACGTGTATCCGGTGCCTTCGCCGATGCCGGCAACAACCAGGGCTTCCTGATCGACATCGAAAAGGATTACTGGACGCCGACCAATACCGGCGCCCGTTTTCCGCGCCCGCAGAAGTTCACCGACAAAAATGCCCAGATCTCCGATTTCTGGGTGGTGCACATGGGGTATGCCCGGGTGAAGAACCTGCAATTGGGATATACCCTTCCTAAATCGGTTACCAGCCTGCTCCGTATTCAGAAGCTGCGCATCTACCTGAGCGGCACCAACCTGTTCACCGTCTCCAACGCCAACGAATGGGGCATCGATCCCGAGTTCCCAACCGGGCGGCTGAGCTACTACCCGCAAACAAAAGTGTACACCTTCGGCGCCAATATTAATTTCTAACGATCAATCTGCAAGTCATGATACGCAATATAGTTTCCCTCAAGATCGGAGTCGCCTTATCAGCCCTGGTGGTGTTGTCTTCGTGCCGCAAAGACCTGCTGGTAACGGTGCCGACCGACCGCATTTCATCAGATATCTACTGGAAGCAGGATGTGGACGCCACCAATGCCTCCAACGCCGTTTACACCTATACCGATGGTACCGTGCTCACTTTCTGGGACGGCCTGTCAGACATCGGGCATTTTAACACCACCGGGGCGGCCGAAGCGCCGATCGACCAGGGTGTGGCCGATGCGCAGAATTCCCGTTTCCAGGAACAGTACAACACCTGCTACCTGGGCATTCATGCCGCCAACTATTTCATGGATAACATCGGCAAGCTCACGCCTGCGAACGTGGCACTGGTCAACAGCCGCAAAGGCGAAGTGATGGCGCTGCGGGCCTATTATTACCTGAAGCTGGCAGGCTGGTACGGGGCAGTGCCGCTGGTGACCACCAGCATCGACATCGAAGAGAGCGCCAAGGTGCCCCGGACAGAGGTGTCGAAGATCTATGACTTTATCGCTTCTGAACTGGATGCTGCCGCAGCCCTCCTGCCTACCACCCAGTCAGACAAGGGACGCATCACGAAAGGGGCGGCCCTGGCGCTGAAAGCCCGCGCCATGCTGTGGGCCGGCCGCTACACCGAGGCTGCGGCCGCCGCTAAAGCGGTGATGGACCTGAACTTGTATACGCTTTATCCCAAATACCAGAACCTGTTCAGCTATGCCGCCGAGAACAACAGTGAAGTGGTTATGGACAAGGAATTCGTAAAAGACGTTTATTCGAACAACATCTTTTACAACCTTGCGCCTTCTTCGCTGGCCTCCAGCGTAGCGCAGGTGGTACCCACCAAACAGCTGGCCGACGAATTCGAAATGACCAACGGCAAGATGATCATGGACGCCACCAGCGGTTTCGATGCGAACAACCCCTACGTGAACCGCGACCCGCGGATGGGGTTTTCCATTTACCGCCCCGGCGACCTCATGGTAAACGGAAAAGTGTATAATTCAACGCCGGGCAGCGGCACCTCCGACGCCATCGGCGGCGGAAACCTGTATGCCACCACCACCGGCTACAATGTAAAGAAATATGTGAACGCCGAAGACCTGGGTACGCCCCAGAACTGCGGTATCAACGTGATCATCATTCGCTATGCAGAAGTGCTGCTTACATATGCCGAAGCAAAGATCGAAGCCAACCAGATCGACGCCAGCGTGTATAATGCCATCAACCTGGTGCGGCAGCGCAGCGATGTGAACATGCCCGCCCTGGCCACCGGGCTTACACAGAACCAGCTGAGAACGGCCGTGCGGCATGAGCGCATCGTGGAACTTTCGTTCGAAGGCCTGCACCTGTTCGACATCCGCCGGTGGAAAACCGCCGAGAAAGTGATGCCCGGCCCCATCATGGGCATCACCTACAATAAAAACGGGGTGCTTACCACCGTGGTTAACAACAGCTTTATACGTACTTTCAATGCCGGAAAGGATTACCTGTGGCCGATTCCCAAAAAGGAGATCACCATCGATCCGAACCTCACGCAGAACCCCGGCTGGTAAACGATTTCTTACATTATGCATACATCCAGATTCTCTGCTATCTTCCTGATCGCCGCACTGGCCGTGGCCGGAGTCGTTGCCTGGAAAAGAACGCCGGCATCAAAGCCGTCCGGACAGGCCGCCGCACCCCGGCCCAACATCGTGCTCATCCTGGCCGACGACATGGGCTTCTCCGATGCAGGCTGTTACGGCGGTGAGGTGCACACGCCCAACATCGATTACCTGGCGCAGAACGGACTCCGCTATACACAGTTCTACAATACCTCGCGTTGCTGTCCGACCCGGGCCTCCTTACTGACCGGACTGTACAACCAGCAGGCGGGCATCGGCAAGATGACCGATGCGGAAGATGAGCCGGGCTACCTGGGGCACATCACCGACCGCGCCGTGACCGTGGCGGAGGTGCTGAAAACAGCCGGCTACCAGACGGCCATGTCGGGCAAATGGCATGTATCGAACACCAACGGCCTGCCCAAACCGCATGACCAGCTTGCCTGGCTCAACCACCAGACTACCCGCCCCGAGTTTTCGCCGCTGGAGCAGTACCCTACCAGCCGGGGTTTCGATAAATACTTCGGCACCATCTGGGGGGTCGTCGATTTCTTCGATCCCTTCAGCCTGGTCAGCGGTACCACACCGATCACGAGCGTTCCTAAAAACTATTATCATACCGATGCCATCAACGATACGGCGGTGGCTTACATCCGGGGATATGCGAAAACCGGCAAGCCTTTTTTCCTGTATGTGGCCGAGAATGCGCCGCACTGGCCCCTGATGGCCCTGCCCGAAGACATCGCCAAATACAAAGACACCTACAAAGGCGGCTGGGACGCAATCCGGAAAGCCCGTTACGAGAAAATGTCGAAGATGGGACTGATCGATCCGAAGAAAACGCCGCTCACGGAAAGGTGGAGCAACGACCTGAGCTGGGAGAACAACCCCGACAAGGAATGGGATGCCATGGCGATGGCCGTGCACGCCGCCATGATCGACCGGATGGACCAGGGCATCGGCCGCATCATCAATGCGCTGAAACAGACGGGCCAGCTCGACAATACCCTGATCGTCTTCTTATCGGACAACGGCGCCAGCGCCGAGATCGCACCAAATTACGGCCCGGGCTTCGACCGGCCGAGCCAGACCCGCGACGGGCGGCCCATCGTGTACGCCACGAAGAAACAGGTAATGCCGGGCCCCCAGACGACCTATTCTTCCATCGGTCCGCGCTGGGCCAACGTGGCAAATACGCCTTATATGTTCTGGAAAGCCGAATCGTACGAAGGCGGGGTTCATACGCCCATGATCGCTTTCTGGCCGAAAGGCATCACGGCTAAAAAAGGCGGCTACAGCAACCAGGTAGGGCATGTGATGGATTTTATGAGCACGTTCACCGAGCTTACGGGCGCTACCTACCCGGCTACCTTTAAGGGACATGCCATACCGCCCACCAGCGGACTGAGCCTGGTACCTTCTTTCAACGGCCAGCCTTCTGCAGGGCACGGAGAACTTTTCAATGAGCATTTCGGGGCTCGCTATGCGCGGGAAGGCGACTGGAAACTGGTGTCTTTCAGCAAAGACACCACCTGGCACCTGTTCAATCTCGCGGATGACCGCACCGAAACAAAAGATCTGGCAGCGCAGCATCCCGATAAAGTGAAGCACCTCGACAGCCTGTGGCGGGACTGGGCCGCCACCCATGCCGTTTTTCCCAAACCCCGTCCCAAAAAACAGCCGGCAGCAGGCAAGCCCTGACCTCACACCCCTGATCCATGAACAAGTCTTTTTTCTGTTTTCAAACCCTCAACGATAAATTGAAATTCGCTTCCATGAAATGTAACAACGTTCTGCGCACCTTCGCCGGTGCTGCCCTTCTACTGCTTGCGACGGCGTCTGCCTTTGCGCAGGTAAGCCAGATGCCTGCCTACCCACTGATCACACACAACACCTATTTCAGCGTGTGGTCGGGCACCGACAAGCTCAACGAGTCTGTGACCCGCCACTGGACCGGCAAGGACCAGTCGCTTATGGGCATCATCAAGGTCGACGATCATTATTACCGCTTTATGGGCGAAGCGTCGCCCCGCTTCAAAGACGTGCTGGCAGCAGGCGACGAAGGCGCATACAGCAGCCGCTATACGCTCGATTCCATGCCGCCGGCAGAATGGATGCAGCCTGGTTTCGACGACAAGAACTGGAAAGAAGGGCAGGGCCCTTTCGGCGACAGCCGCGCAAAGGCAGGCACGCCCTGGACGGGAAAAGACATCTGGGTGCGTCGCCAGTTCACGGTAAATGCCGTGCCTGAAGGGCGGTTGATGCTGAAGATCTATCACGACGACGATGCTGAAATATTCCTGAACGGCCAGCGCCTGCCCCGCCAGCGCGGCGCCAACGGCGACTACGAGATGATCCCCCTGGCAGACGAGATGAAAACGCGGTTGCAGACAGGCAGCAACGTGCTGGCCATGCATTGCCGCAACACTGGCGGCGGCAGCTGGCTGGATGCCGGTTTCTCCGAAGAGGTCAGAAGCGAAAGCCAGTCGGGCGTGGTAAAAGCCGAACAGAAATCGGTACAGGTGTCCGCCACACAGACGGTGTACACGTTCACCTGCGGACCGGCAGCGTTGAAGCTTACTTTTGCCTCCCCGCTGCTCATGAGCGACCTTAACCAGTTCTCCTCACCCATATCCTATATCTCGTACCAGGTAAAATCGCTTGATGGCAAAAAACATGCGGTAGACGTTTTCCAGGGCGTATCGAGCAACCTGGCGGTGAACCAGCCGTACCAGCCGGTGCAGGCTTCGGTGTACAGCAAGAACGGACTGAGCATCCTGAAAACGGGCACGACAGAGCAGCCGGTGCTTCAGAAAAAGGGCGACAACCTCAGGATCGACTGGGGCTATGCCTACGTGGCTGCCAATGCCGCCAGCGGGGTGAAGCAATATATCACACCCGATGAAGATGCAGTGCCTTCGTTCCTGCACGCCGATTACACCGGCGCATCCACTTCGGGCAAACAACTCATGCTGAATACCGTGTTGCCGTTTGGCCAGGTAAGCACTGCGCCAGCGGAAAAATTTATCATGGTGGGTTACGATGAGCTTTACTCCGTCCAGTATTTCGGTACGAACCTCGTGCCCTGGTGGCGCAACAAGCCCGATGCCACGATGGAAGGCATGCTGGCAAAGGCCGGTACCGGCTACGCTGCCGTGAAAGCGGCCTGCAACGCAACCGATAAAAAGATCTATGCCGAGGCCCTGGCCGCAGGCGGTGAAAACTATGCGAAAATGTGCGCCATGGCCTACCGCCAAAGCATAGCCGCTCATCAGCTGGTGAAAAGTCCGCAGGGCGACCTGCTCTTTTTGTCCAAAGAAAATTTCAGCAACGGCTCCATCAATACGGTGGATGTTACCTATCCTTCCGCCCCCCTCTACCTGCTGTACAATCCTGAACTTATGAAGGGCATGCTCAACGGCATTTTCTACTACAGCGAAAGCGGCAAATGGACCAAACCCTTTGCGGCGCATGACCTGGGTACTTACCCGCTGGCCAACGGCCAGACCTATGGGGAAGACATGCCGGTAGAAGAATGCGGCAACATGATCATCCTGGCCGATGCCATCGTGAAGGTGCAGAAAGACCCGGCCTATGCGAAGAAGCACTGGCAGACCCTCACCACCTGGGTCAACTACCTGGCCGAAGCCGGTTTCGACCCGGGCAACCAGCTGTGCACAGATGATTTTGCAGGTCACCTGGCACACAACGCAAACCTGTCGGTGAAAGCGATCGTGGCGATTGGGGCGTATGCCCAGATGGCCGGCCTGCTGGGCGAAAAAGCCACCGCAGACAAGTATGCTGCGATGGCGGCCGATATGGCCAGAAAATGGGTGGAAAAGGATGATGCCGGTGATCATTACGCGCTGGTGTTCGACAACAAAAATACCTGGAGCCAGAAGTACAACATGGTATGGGACAAGATCCTGCACATGAACCTGTTTCCGCAGAAAGTGTACGATACCGAGATCAGCTATTACCTGACCCACGAGAACACCTACGGCCTCCCGCTCGACAGCCGGAAGACCTACACCAAATCGGACTGGATCATGTGGACGGCGGCCATGACCAGCAAGAAGGGCGACTTCGACAAGCTGGTAGATCCCATCTACCAGTTTGCCTCCAGCACCACTTCCCGCGTGCCGCTGACCGACTGGCACGAGACCACTACGGGCAAGATGGTCGGCTTCCAGGCCCGCAGCGTGATCGGTGGCTACTGGATGCAGGTACTGAAAAAGAAGATGGCACCGTAAAGAGAACATCATCCCATAAAAAAAGCGCAGCTGTTGACGTTCATGAACAGCTGCGCTTTTTTTTGTCTGAATGGATTTATCAGATTCAACTGATTACCCTGGTAGAAACTTTCATTATAATCATCAACCCCCGGCATAATCAGTAAAATCTTTTCAGTCCTGGATCAGACAACCTCCCGACCGCGGATCACGAGTCTGTCTACTTCCAGCTCGCCGATGTGCAGTTTGTGGATGGAGCCTTTGCCGATGCGCAGGATGCCGACGGACAATGCGCCGATGGCAAGGGCGCCCACTGCGAGGGCTCCGACCGCAAATGCGCCGGCTGCCATGGCTCCGACGGTGATGCGGCCCGCGGCAGCCTGCCCGATCTTCGCAGATGACAATGCATCGATGGGTTCCTTGAATTTCCTTGTCATAAAAATGTTTACTGCAGCCAGATCAAATACTGTACCCGCCAGGGAAGATCAACAGCCCCGAAGCCTGCCTGCCTGAAAAATTGCGCACACGGTTGCGCCGTTGTACGATCCGGAATTGATTTATTTTTGGATCATGATTACCGCCGTCAGAAAGAAAAGGTCGACCATCGAATTTTTTATCCGGCTCCTCCTGTTTGTGGGCATCGCTTTATATACCTATATGCTGATGGCTTAGATGCCGTCCTCAACCCGGTTGATCTTCCTGCAAACCAGCCCTCCCTTCCTTCCGATCATCAAGACTTAAACTTTACTGAATATGGAAAGAAAAGAATTCCTGCGAACCACCGGCCTCACTGCCGCTGCCCTTGCCGTAACGCCTGCCCGCACGCTGTTTGCACGGGAAACCAAAGCCGGCGAAAAGGTGAAACTGGGCATCATCGGTACCGGCCTGCGCGGACAGAACCACCTGAACCTTGTGCTGAGAAGGGAAGATGTGGAGCTGGTGGCGATCTGCGATGTGGATGACCGCATGCTCAGTTCCGCAAAGGCCACGATCACCAAAGCAGGTGCAAAGATGCCGCAGATCTTTACCGGCGATCAGTACGCATGGAAGAAGCTGCTCGAGGTAAAAGGACTGGAAGCGGTGATCATCGCCACGCCCTGGGAATGGCACAAGCCGATGATCATGGGTGCGCTGTCGGCGGGAATAAAATATGTGGGCACCGAGGTCATTCTCGGTCTCACGCTGCAGGACCACTGGGATGTGGTAAAAGCGGCAGAAGCACAGCAGGCCAGCGTGATGATGCTCGAAAATGTCTGTTTCCGGCGCGATGTGATGGCCGTGCTGAATATGGTAAGGCAGGGGTTGTTCGGCGAGCTCATCCATCTCCAGGGCGGCTACCAGCACGACCTGCGCGAAGTGAAGTTTAACGACGGCGTGCATCCGTATGGTGGCGGCGTGGAATTCGGAGAGAAGGGATTCTCGGAAGCCCACTGGCGTACCAACCATTCAGTGCATCGCAACGGCGACCTGTACCCGACGCATGGGATTGGTCCGGTAGCTCATTATATCAATATCAACCGCGGCAACCGTTTCCTCAGCCTGTGTTCTTTCAGCACCAAATCGAGGGGCCTGCACAACCACATCGTGAAAGTGGGCGGTCCCAATCATCCCAACGCCAAAGTGGAGTTTGGGCTGGGCGATATCGTGACCACCAACATCAAATGCGCCAACGGCGAAACCATCCTGCTGCAGCACGATACCAACCTGCCCCGGCCGTACTCCCTCGGGTTCCGCGTGCAGGGCACCAACGGACTGTGGATGGATGTGGCCAAAGGCATTTACGTGGAGGGCAAATCCAGGACTCCGCATACCTGGGATGATGCCCAGACCTGGCTCGATCAATATGATCATCCGCTCTGGAAAAAATACAGTGCCCAGGCCGAAGGCGCCGGCCACGGCGGCATGGATTTCTTCGTAGTACACGCCTTCATCGAATCCGCCAAACGCAAACTGCCTACCCCCATGGACGTATACGATGCCGCCGCCTGGAGCGCCATCACCCCCTTAAGCGAACACTCCATCGAACTCGGTAACCAGACCGTCGAGTTCCCCGACTTCACCGGTGGCCAATGGATGTTCCGGAAACCGGTGTTTGCGATGGGGGATGAGTACTGAGAGAGACGATGCAAACCGCATCCAGAGCGGTTTTCGTGATTATAACGGAACCGCTCACACGAACTATGACAACGTGTTGGAGGTGTAAGCGGACGGAATTTCGCGCGAACAAGCGCAACAAGATACACTGGATGCAGGCGATTGTGTGCGCGTGTAAGGATGACAAGATAAAAATTGGAAGTCTTATACGCTCAATACACCGCCTTCATTCCCTTCGCTTTCCAGTAATCGATCATAGGCTGATAAGGCCCGTACTTGTGGGCAGACCCGGAGAAGCTATCGCTGAAGGGGCCGCGGTCGTAGTCCAGGGCTTTTTCTTCGATGTGGGGATAGTCGAAATTGGCGGGGCTGGGGCGTGGGTGGATCCCGTCGTCATTTACGTAGGCGGCGATGTCGAGGGCCTGCTCGTCGGTGAGAAACGGTTTGCCCGAAGTGACCTTGTCGTAAGGCATGTTGTGCTTCAGCCACTGGGCCTGCTTGATGATGCGGTGCATGCTGGAGCCGGCCTGGTAGCCGCTGCTGCCCCAGAGCGGCGGATAAATATACGCTGGCTGACCAGCATCGATCTTTCCTTCGCCGTTGCTGCCATGACAGCGCGCGCAGTTTTCCCCGAATAACACTTTGCCTTTTTCAGGGCTTGCCGCCCTGGCCGGAAAAGCGACCTCCAGGCTCTTTGAGCCTTCGAAGGCCTTTCCTTTGGGTACAAAGCCGGCGATCCACCTGAACCAGGAGAGAAAGGCCACCATCTCTTTCCCTTCGAGTGGCAGCGGCTTTCCGTTGTGCGGCCGCATCACGCAGTTGTTCACGCGCTCCGCCAGCGTCAGTATCTTGCCCTCCCGGGCGCGGTACTGCGGGTAGTTGTCGTGCGAGCTCATGAGGTTGAAGGAGAACGGTTTGGTACCGGCGTCCTGGTGGCAGTTGGTGCAGTTCATCCGGTTGCCGAGGTACCTTCCATTGACGCCATCCGGACCAATATAGTACGCCGTGTTCAACATCAGCGCCCGGCCATAGCGTACGGCCTCGCCGAATTTGTCGTGCGGGATCAGCGTGGTATCGATGGTAATAGTGGTGGAAGCTTTTGGTTCTTCCTTGCGCTGGTCGCTGTTGCACGACAAGGCAGTCAGCAACAGCAAGCCAGAGGCCAGTCCGAAGAAAGAATAGATGCCGGGTAGTTTCATGGCTTAATCAGTTTGTAAGATGGGCGCCACATCCTGCTTCGTTAAAAATTCGACGCGGTAAGGGGGGATGGCGGTATCGAGCGTCCACAGCAGGGTTCCGCTTCGGTTGGTCAGCACCGTGATATGCCGTTTGGAGCAGCAGCTCAGGATCGTGGAATCATCCACCATATACGCGCTTCCCATCCGTTCGTTGTACACTTCCCTGGGCAGGTTGAAATGAAAATCGGGGATCACCGTTTTGGCAGCCTCATCCAGTTTAAAGGCAAACACGGCCGACTGCTTTTTCTCCACCCCGTTGTCAAAAAAGAGCAGCGATCCGCTGCGGTTGATATGCGCTGCATGCACTTCGGAGAAAGCCAGGTCGGGCGGTATGGCAAAGGAACCGCCGCGGCCCAGCTTCCAGATGATCGCCCCTGTTTTAGCATCTATTTTCCAGATCTGGCCGTTGTTGTAAAACGAGATGATGAAATTGTTGTCTTTATCGTAGCTGAGGCTGTTGGCGTGCAGCCAGTCGCCTTTGGTTTTGAGGATGCCGGGGTCTTTCCGTGGGTCCTGCGCGTCGATCGCGCTCCATTTCCACAGTTGCCGGCCCAGCGTATCCATGATCAGGATGCCGTCTCCTTTCACCGTATCGCGTTCCTTGCCGCCTGCGGAGCGCAGGTCCATCACGCGGTCTTCCACATACAGGGTCACGATCTCGTTCCTGCCCCGGCGCAGCACTTCATGGTGAATGGTCTGCCTGAAATCGCCCTGCCCCTTTTTCAGATGCAGCAGCGTGTCGCCCAGCAGATCGATCTCGAGGATCTCGCTGCCGTAGCTGGTTGGTTCATCGTTCTTTCCCAGTATGGAAATGATGGTCTTTTCTTTCGTGAAATGCGCCACTTTAAAACCGGTACCGTCGATCATGTGGTACCAGCGCATGTTGCCCCGGTAGTCGGTCATGTACAGGATGCCCGGCGTTTCGCGTTTGTTCATCAGCATCAGTCCGGTCCGGAACACTTCAGGCAAACCTGCCGGGTTCGCGGCCGTATCCTTGAACTGGTCTTTCAGCCACATGGGCAAACTGTGCGACTGAAAAGTATAGACCTTGCTTTTAGCGGTAGTGCCGTTTTGTTCGGTGACCAGCTGGTACGCATAATCCGTATGCGGTGCAATATTGCAGAGCACCAGCATGTGGCGGATAGCGGCAGCGGAAGTATCTGAAATGAATTTTTTATTATCTGCACCGGTGCGCCAGTATTCGGCGTATACCCGTGCCGCATCCGTAGTAAGCACGTCGATCCGGATCCTGAGCTCATTGTTTTTGTACAGGCCGACGTTGATCTCGCTGATGATGCGTGACTGACTGTCGCAACCGACAAGAAACAGCAGAGAAAAAATACAGAAAGCTGCGATCATGGGCCGGCTGATCCTATCTGTTATCCTGCTGCGGTAGAAAAATTGTACATCCATCATCTGCAAAATAGGTAAAGGCAAAAAAGCTTAAAAAAACAGAGAAGGATACACTTGCGTGCATCCTCTCCGGGCATTCATAAAATAGGCTGGATGGGTGTATGCTATGCTATCTGTCTGCGTTGCTGAGGTTCGGGTTCAGGTTCACCTGGTTCTGCGGATAGGGAAAATATTTGTTCTTCGGCATGCTGATCACCGGGGTCTGCCCGATGCGGGTCAGGTAGGCGTTCACCACCACATCGTATTTGTTCATGCGGATCAGGTCCGATCTCCTTTTGCCTTCGTAAAAGAATTCCCAGCCCCGTTCCTGCAGGATGGCATCGCGCAGCGTGTTCTGGTTATATCCTGCAAGCGTCAGCTGTTTTGCATGGGAGCGGGCTTTTACCTGGTTGATCAGGCCGATGCTTTCCGCCGTGGGGCCGCTCAGCTCGTTGATCGCTTCCGCCCGGCTCATCAGCACATCGGCATACCGCAGAATATCTACACTGTGCCCGTCATAATAAGTGGTGGAACCGGATGAATCTGCGTATTTTTTTGTGGCCACATCGGGCATGTAAAAGATGCCGGACGGTGGCGTGGAAGTAAGGGTCGGAGGCTGCATGTATCTCAGTCCGTCCACTCCGTTGTACAGCGGATAGAAACAGCTTTTGCGGTCGTCGGTGTTGTCGTAGGTATTGTAAAAGTCCCAGCTCACGGCGTAGTACTGCCAGCGGTTGAGCACCACCGGGTGGTTCTCCGGCCCAAAGTGGTTGAGCAGTTCGGTGCCGTTCACGTTGGCGTCGCTGAGCACCGAAAAGATATTCTCGCTGCACCATTTGTTGGCTTCCGTGAACAGTCCGAGGTAGGAAGGATACAGCTGGTACACGTTCAGCGCCATGATCTGCTGCGTGAGGTCGGCTACTTTCTGCCAGTCGTGCCGGCGCAGGTAAAGCTTGGCGAGCAAGGTCATGGCCGCGCCCCTTGTGGCCCTGCCCACATCGTTGCTGGAGTAAATGGCGTTGCTTTTGTAATCGACCGGCAGGGCGGTCATGCCGGTGGTGAGGTCGCTGATCAGCAGGGTCTCGATGTCGGCTACCGGGGTCAACTTTGGCTGGCTCGAATAGTCCGGGTTGGCGATGTCTTTCTCCGTAGCCAGGATCACCGGGCCCCACGCATCGGTGAGGTCCATATATGCTACGGCCCGCAAAAATTTGATCTCCGCCAGGAACTGCGCTTTCTCGACATCGGTGACGCCGGTCATGGGAGAGATGTTGTAGATGGCGTTGTTGGCATCGGCGATCAGCTTGTAGATCTGGCGCCAGTCTTCGGCAATGAGCCCGTTGGTCGAGTTCCACAGGGCAAGTGAAAGCTGGCCGGGGTCGCCACCGTATTTGCAATGCCCGATGTCGGTGGTAAGGTCGGTGAGGGCAAAATGGCGGACGGTCCAGTAATCGAAGTTGTCGCCTACAGCCGGGCCTTTCAGCCGGGCGTACACCGCGTTCACGGCCGCCACGGCATCCGATTTGGTGCGGAAGGCGTTGGCGTTGGTCAGACTGCTGTACACTTTAGGGTCGAGGCTTTTGTTACACGACAGGGTAAGCACAAGGGCACACCCCAGCAGGAGCCAGCCGGTTGATCTTTTGTAATTGTAGTTCTTCATCGTAATCTTTTTATTGTGATCCGCGGGGCGGAGATCAGGTTTTAAATGGATCAGTGTATGGTCAGTTTGGCGCCGACCACGAACGTGCGGAAAGCAGGGAACGCGTTGAAGTCGATGCCGCCGCTGACGTTGCCGGTGCCGACCGCATTGGCATTGCCGGCCATGCTGGTGGCAGCATGGGAGTTTACTTCCGGATCGGTGCCGCTGTAACCGGTAAAAGTCAGTAGGTTCTGCGCAGTCGCATAGAGGCGCAAACCTTCGATGAACTTGGTGCGGCTGATCAAACCGGCCGGCACCGAATATCCCAGGATCACCGATTTCAGTCGCACGTAAGAAGCATTCTCCACGAACCTGGAGTTCACATAGCTGCCATA
The DNA here is from genome assembly GCA_965200945.1 of Chitinophagaceae bacterium. Classification (GTDB taxonomy): domain Bacteria; phylum Bacteroidota; class Bacteroidia; order Chitinophagales; family Chitinophagaceae; genus JADCRZ01. Next base: position 3,299,539 of record OZ241749.1, on the reverse strand, counting down.
GGTGCTCAGGAAATAACCTTCGCGCGGGATGCTCGTGTTCTCGTTTTTGGAAGCGACCCACCGGTTCAGCACGTCTGTGCCGGTAGTGGATTCAAGCACCAGCCGGTTCATGTTGTACAGGCTGTAGCCAAAGGCGCCCTGGAAAAAAATGCTGAGATCAAAACCCGCGTACCGGAAATCGTTGCTGATGCCCGCGATGTAACGCGGGTTGGTATTGCCCAGGTAGGTGGCATCGTCGGGCGTGATCTTGCCATCCCCGTTCACATCCACGTACTTGGGATCGCCGGGTTTGGAGAGTGGTTGCGGCGTATAAGTTTCACCCGTTTTGATTACGCCGGCGTATTTGTAACCATACAGCACGCCCAGCTCGCGGCCCGGCTCGATGCGCGTGAACTCGCGGCCCGATACCGTACCGCTGGGGTTGGCGGTGTTGGTGCTGATGATCTTTACGTTGTTGGCGAGCGACAGGGTCTTCTGTTTGTTGTATGCCACGTTGAAGGTGGTACTCCAGGTAAGGTTCTGCCGTTTGATGTTGTCGGTGGAGATAGACAGCTCGATGCCTTTGTTCTCGATCGAGCCTACGTTGGCGGTCTGCGTGCTGAAGCCCCACCACTGCCCCACAGGAATGGCCAGCAGCAGGTCGGTGGTCTTTTTGCGGTACACATCGACCGTAGCGTTGAGGCGGCCGTTGAAGAAGCCCATGTCGAGCCCGAGGTCGCCCTGCGCGGTGGATTCCCATTTGAGGTTGTTGTTGGAAAGGGAGGCCGGCTCGATGCCCGGCGACAGCGTGCCGCCGGTGCCGAGCACGGTGTTGTATGGAGAGAAGCGGCTCAGGAAGGCGTAGTCGCCGATGCGGTCGTTGCCCGTGATGCCGTAGCTGGCGCGGATCTTCAGGTTGGAAAAGGTGTTCATGCCCTGGATGAAGGATTCATCGGTGAGCCGGTAGGCGAGGGCGCCCGACGGAAAGACGCCGTGCCGGTTGTTGGGCCCGAAGCGGGAAGAGATATCATCGCGCAGGGTAAAGGTGGCCAGGAGCTTGTCTTGCCAGGTATAGTTCAGCCTGCCGTAATAAGAGCTGAGCTTGCTTTCGGTTTTGCTGCTGCCCGGCACGGTAGCGCCCTGCACGGTGGGATTGGCGCCGGCGTACAGGTTGTAGTACAAGAACACATCCGACGAATAGCCGCTGCTGCCCGCTGCCAGTCCCTCGAACACATCTTTCTGTCCCGAAAGCCCTACCAGCGTGGTCAGCGAATGATCGCCCAGCGTGAACTTGTAGGTAAGGTACTGCTCAGAGAGCCAGCGGAAGGCCGTGCTCATCTGCGATTGCGCGATGCCGTTATTGGCCAGTCCGGCCACCAGGGTTCTCGGCGTGTATTGTCCGGCGGAGGTCTGGCTGAATTCGGCCCCGGCGCTGAAATGGTAGGTCAGTCCTTTGATGATATCGTAGTCGGCGAACATGTTGCCGTTGATGAGCCGGTTGGTGTTCACGTTGGTGGGCTCTGTGAGCAGGGCCAGCGCGTTGTCTTTACCCAGATATTTATAGTAGCTGCCGTCTGTATTATACACCGGTATGCTGGGCGGTGCGGTGAGGATGGAAAAAAGCGGCGCGGTGATGTCGGCGGAATACCGCTGCAGGTGCGAGCTGGTATTGGCGCCATAGAAGTTGGCGCTTACCCGCAGGCGTTCCGACAGCTTTTTTTCAGCGCCGATGCGCACCGAATATCTTTCCTGGTCGGTATTTTTCAGCACGCCGTTCTGTTTGAGGTAGTTGCCCGACATAAAGAACTTGGAGGTCTTGTCGTTCCCTGAGAAACTGATCGACCTGTTCAGGATGGAGGACTGGCGGGTGGCCAGGTTGAACCAGTTGGTATTGGTGACCGGAAAGCTGGAGGGGAACACAGGCGGTTTGCCGTCTTCCGCCGCGATGGCGTTCTGCACGCTGGCATACTGGCTGCCGTTGACCAGCCCTGGTTTGTAGGTAAGGTACTGGTTGCCGTTGGAGGCGTCGGCGTCTACCTGCAGGCGGCCCGCCTTCCCTTTTTTGGTGGTGATGAGCACCACGCCGTTGCCGCCGCGGGCGCCGTAGATGGCGGTGGCAGAAGCGTCTTTCAGGATCTGAATGTCTTCGATGTCGTTGGGATTGATAAACTTGCCGTTGTCGCTGATGAATCCGTCGATCACATAGAGTGGTTCGTTGGTGGTGCTGAAAGAGTTGCCGCCCCTCACCACTATGGAGATGGCGCCGCCGGGCGAGAAATCGGACTGCTGAACGCGCACACCGGCCGCGCGGCCCTGGATGGCCTGCGCGATGTTGGCGGTGGTGCCGCCCAGGTTCATGTGCTCGCTGTTCACCGAACTCACCGAGCCGGTGAGGTCGCGTTTTTTCTGGGTGCCGTATCCCACCACTACCACTTCTTCCTGCTGGGCGGCCTTCGACACCAGCGACGCATTTATTTCTGTTCTGTTACCCACCGGCGTCTCGGTCGTTTCCATCCCCACAAAAGAGAATACCAGCACAGCCCCTGCTTTCGGAACGTCGATGCTGAACCCGCCTTTTTCATCGGTGACGGTGCCGGTGGAAGGACTGCCTTTCACGTACACGGATACCCCGGCGATGGGTTCGGCATCGCTGTTGGTAACGCGGCCGTGAACGGGAAAGAAAGGGAGCGGGCCGGCAAGGAGAGCCGTGGCAAAGAGGAGGCTGCAGAAAAGCAGCAGCCCTTTGCGAAAGCTGCCCGCGGCCGGGATGGGCGGCGCTTCCTTTACTTGAAGGCAGGGCAGCAGGGGGAAAGCAGTATGCATACAGATTGGTTTACATTATTTAGTTGTTGGAAGAAAGGGACTGAAAGCGGATCGCGTGAACAGATCAACTTATTAAAAGTACCATATTGCGTGCTGCCAAATATGCGCAAACGCTTGCGCATATTTGACGGGCGGAAATAAAGCATAGACAGCGCCGCTGAGGATGAAACAAAAATGGGGGATTGTCACCGGCTCAGCCTGTGATCTGCTGGTAGGCGACCAGGGTGGCCGGCATTTCTTCGGTGTAGACATCTTCTTCCCTGTATGCGTTCTTCACCTTGCTGTCGAGTATTTTCATAAGCAGCTCCATGGCTTTCTCTCCTTGTCCGTACGGATATTGCTCGATGGAAGCCAGCGGCGGAAACGCCATGTAGCCGGTGATGGGCAGGTTGGCATAGCTTACGAATGCAATGTCTTTGTTCACCTGTATGCCGTTCTGCTGTGCGTACTGCACGGCGTCCATGTGCACGTAGTCGTTGAACGAGATGATGGCTGTGGGGCGTTCTTTCAGGCCCAGCAGCACTTTCACCGCCTGGTGGGTGCTTTCTTTCGAGAAGTCCGTTTTCTCCACCAGCTGCATGTCTACCCTGAGCTTTTTCTGCGATACGCCTTCGATATACCCTTTGAGCCGTTCGCGGCTGGCGCCCAGCTTATCCGGACCGTTGATCAGTCCGATCCGTTTGTAGCCCCGGCTGATGAGCCAGCCGGTCATTTCGATGGTGCCTTTGTAGAGGTTGCAATACACCTTGTTCACTTTCTCAAGTGCAGGCACCCGGTCGAAGTAAACGACCGGGATCTCGTACTTTTTGAGTGATTCGAGGTGGTCGTAGCGGTTGGTCTGTTTGGAGAGCGAGATGATCAGTCCGTCGACCCGCTGTTTTTTCATGGCGTCGACCACGATCTTTTCCTTTTCGAAATCGTCGTAGCTCTGTCCGAACAGGATGGTGTAGTTGTGTTCGGTGGCGGCCGCTTCGATGCCGCTGATGGCCTGCGAGAAAAATTCTTCGCGGATATACGGGATGATGACGCCGATGATAAAGGATTTCTTTTGTTTGAAGAAGATCGCTTTGGCGTTGGGTTCGTAGTTGAGTTCGCGGGCAAGCTGCTGTACCTGCATCTTTGTTTTAAGTCCGATGCGTGGATGGTCGCTCAGGGCGCGGGATACGGTGGACACCGACACCTGCAGGCGGCTGGCGATCTCTTTGATGGTAGGAAGCTTATCCATAGAATGCTTCTGAAGATAAGCAAATTTCTGCTTTCCGGTAAGGGCGCCGCTATTCGTTGCCACATCTTTTTTGAAGACAGAGAAAGATGCGCAAACGATTGCCATACCGGCGGCACGCGGGCTGCGCTATATTGCAGGCCAGGCAGCAGAAACCGTTTGAACCCGCTGCAATCAATCACCATATGAACCCACTGTACGTGCATCCGCTCGCGAACCCTGTGAATGCCATTTCCCTGCAACAGGCGTCCGTCCTGCTCGATGCACAGCCCCGCCATCATATAGCCATCGCCCCCTGGGAGGCGTTCTCTTATAAACCGGAAGTCGCTTTTGCCATTGCCCATTTCGATACCGGCATTGCCCTCAAATTTTTTGTGCGGGAAGAAGAGGTGCGGGCGGTAAACTCAAAAGTGAACGGGCGCATCTGGGAAGACAGCTGTGTGGAGTTCTTCCTAAAGCCCGGTACCGCCGAAGCTTATTACAACATCGAGTTCAACTGCCTGGGCGCCGGACTGATCGCCTGGGGCGCCAACCGGGCCAACCGCCACTTCCTGCCCGGTGAGGTGGTCGAAAAAATACAGGCCCTGAGCCAGATCCAAAGCCGCCAGCCAAACGGCATCAGCTGGGAACTGACGCTGCTGATCCCCCTGGAAGTGTTCCTATTCACACCGCTTCCTTCCCTGCGCAACCTGCGCTGCACCGCCAACTTCTACAAATGCGGCGACCTGCTCTCCCGGCCACACTACCTGGCCTGGAAAGGCATCCGGTCAGAACATCCCGATTTTCACTTGCCGGAGTTCTTCGGGGAGGTCGTGTTCGTGTGAAGGGGGCTGCATTTGTCTGAATCTGGATTTATGGGATTGAAAAGATTATCCTGAAAGCGACTTGGATTACGTTCATGCATTATCAGGGCAATCAGGAAAATTCCATAAATACAGGTCCAGACAAATGCCCTCCAATCCCCTTTACAGACAGTCCTTCCAATCCCGGGAAAGATCCACGCCTGTGCCAACCCGCTCCCCGCTCACTATCAATCCTTTACACTTCCGGCATTCCAGTTGAATCTATATCGGCACAACACACAAACACACAAAAAGAAAAAATATCATGAAAAAGCTTCTCACCCTCGCCGTTGTCCTCCTCGCTGGTTTCACTGCCGCCAACGCCCAGTCTGCTTCCACCGCCAGCCAGACCGTTACCCTGAACCTCACCAACGCCATCGACATCTCCATCACCTCTGCCACCGGTACTTCCTTCACCTTCGATGATGTTACCAAGTACGGCAGTGGCCTTACCAACTCGAACGCTTCTACCTTCCAGGTAAAATCGAACCGCCCCTGGGCTGTAACGGTGAAAGCGGCGGCTGCCAACTTCTCCGGTCCTGCTACTCCAGCTACCCAGATGCCTGCTTCGGTTCTTGGTGTAAAGCTCAACAGCGGTTCTTCTTTCAGTGCACTGTCTACCACTGCTGCATCGCTCACAAGTGGCGCAAGAGGCACCAACTCTTTCAATGTTGATTACAATGCAACCCCTGGTTACGCTTATGATGCAGGTACTTATACACTCTCTGTAGTTTACACCGCTACCCAGCAATAATCGATACGTCCCAAACCCCTGAACCCTCTACTGAAGATCTGGCCATCATCAATAGGATAGATTTCCCTTAGCACAACAACAGGCACCCGGAGTTTTCTCCGGGTGTTTTTATTTTGGGGAATGGCGCATTGGCTCCTTAAGTTTGTGGTCGAAAACTTGTCACCATGAAATCTTCCTCTGCCTGCTGGTTGATCTTCCTGTGCCTTTTCGGTTTGGTCATCACTTTCTTGCCGCCTGCCGGCGCCCTTGCCCAATCGGTTACCAAAGACTACCTCTATGTGGCCACACCCGGCATCCGCGATTATCTGGGCTATGGCGGACACGGACTGCTTGTGTTCGACATTAAAAACAATCACCGTTTTGTAAAACGCATCCCGCTCCGCGGCTTTCATCCGGATGGAAAGCCCTCCAACGTAAAGGGCATCGCAGTAAGCATCTCCCTCAACAGCATCTTTGTGAGCACCATAGAAAGACTGCAGCGCATAGACCTGGCCACCGACAGGATCGTGTGGGAAAAGGCGTTTGAAGGCGGCTGCGACCGCATGTCCATATCCCCCGATGGAAAGACCATGTACCTGCCTTCCATGGAAAAAGATTTCTGGAACGTGGTCGACTGTGAACAGGGGAATATCATCACGAAGATACCCGTGGTGAAACGGGCGCACAACACACTGTACGGCCTGTCGGGAGATCGGGTATACATGGCCGATATAGGTTCGCCGCTCCTCTTCGTTGCCGATACAAAGACCAATACCATCGTGGAAAAGGCCGGCCCCTTTGCCAATTTCATCCGGCCATTTACCGTGAACGGCGCGGAAACCAAAGTGTTTGTAACCGTCGACAGCCTGCTCGGTTTTGAAGTGGGCGACCTGAAAACGGGCAAGGTGCTCGACCACGTGCTGGTGGAAGGGTGGGAGATGGGACCCGTTCGCCGGCATGGCAACCCGAGCCATGGCATCGGACTCACGCCCGACGAAAAAGAACTGTGGGTAGCCGACGGTCACAACATGCGCATGCACATTTTCAGTGCGGTAAAGCCTTACCAGCAGCTGACCACCATACCGCTCCAGGATATGCCCGGCTGGATCACTTTCACCATCGACGGTAAATATGCCTACCCTTCCAGCGGCGAAGTGATCGATGTAAAAACAAGGAAGATCCTGCTGACGCTGCAGGACGAGCACAACAACAGCGTGGCCAGCGAAAAAATGATGGAGCTTCAGTTCGCCGGCAACAAGGTGGTACGCACCGGCAACCAGTTCGGCATCGGCCGTATCACAGGCAAATAACCACCGCAACCACAATATATGTCTGACCCGCTGAAGGAGCATATCAAAAAACTCATCTCGCCGCCGGAAGAATTGTACGCGGCCGTTCTCCCGTACTTCCATGCCCTGAAAGTGGCGAAAAAGGAAAACCTGCTGACTGAAGGAAAGGTTTGCGAAGCAAATTATTTCGTGGCGAATGGCTGCCTCCGCATGTTCTTTGTGAATGATAAGGGTGTGGAGCAAACCATCCAGTTTGCCATCGAGAACTGGTGGCTCTCCGATTATCAATCCTTTCAAAGCCGGTCGCCGTCAGGGTTCTGGATACAGGCCGTAGAGAAGTCGGACCTGATGGCCATCACGTATCGGCAGCAGGAGGATCTGCTGCAGCAGTTCCCGCAGATGGAGCGGTATTTCCGGCTGATACACCAGCGGGCGCATGCCGCCGCCCAATCGCGCATCAGGTTCTTATACGATTTTTCGAGGGAAGAACTTTATCACCACTTCATTAAAAGCTTCCCCGGATTCGTACAGCGGATCCCGCAATATCTGCTGGCTTCTTACCTGGGCTTTACGCCTGAATACCTCAGCGAGATCAGAAACAAAAAGCTTTCTTAAACCAGTTTAAGCGCTTATGCCGCTGCGTGATGATAGCTTTGCTCCATCAAATAAAACATATGGAACAAAGAGTAAACATCCAGCAATCTTTTCCGGAAGCCTGGAAAGCCATGTACACACTGGCCGCCACCGTCAGCAAGGCAGAGATCGCACCCATCCAGAAAGAGCTCATCAAAATAAGGGCTTCCCAGATCAACGCCTGCGCGTTCTGTCTCGATATGCACACAAAAGAAGCGCTGAAGATCGGGGAGACCCCGCAACGCATCTTTTTGCTGAACGCCTGGCGCGAAACCGACCTGTTCACGCCCGAAGAAAAAGCCATTCTCGCGCTCACCGAAGAAGTGACGCTGATCAGCCACAAAGGTGTATCGGAAGAAACTTACAAACAGGCTTCGGGCTTCTTTCACCCCGAAGTGATCGCCCAGAGCATTATGTCGGCCGTGCTCATCAACAGCTGGAACCGGATCGCGATCAGTACGCAGCTGCCGGTAGGGAAGTGACCAGGTTACATAAGCGGAAGCCGGTTGGAGCTGGCTTTACAACCACATTGATCATCGCCGTCCAGGCGCGCCCGGGCGGCGATGATCAATGTGCCGGAGGCGCAACACCCTTGTATGATCGTACGTTTAAAGGCGCCGGAAATATGCTTGCAGCTGAACCATAAACTTCCACCCCGCTATCTCATTATTTTCTTTCTGCAGCCGTCAGGAATCTGATGGTTAAAATGGATATTTGCCCGGGGCGCAATACTTTCCGTATGCAGAGACACCTTCGGATTTTTCTCACTACACTTCTTTTCTTACTGGCCGCCTGGACGATCCATGCAGGCGCGCAGAACCTGGATATCCGCATCCTCGAAAAGATCAATCCGCGGTACCCGGACTCCCGTTACTGGGACAGGACCAGCCAGTCGGCCTACTGGGTTTCCGGGGCGGCTTCGCTGGGTATGCTTGGCGCAGGTCTGCTCTCGGGCGACAAAAAACTTCAGCACAACGCATACGAGATGATGGCTGCCATCGGCATCAGCACCCTTGTTTCCGAAGGCATCAAAACAGCGGTTAACCGTGCCCGTCCGGCCGACAAATATCCCACCCTCATCTTTGTATCATCACCTATTCACGGCCAATCGTTTCCTTCCGGCCATTCCGCCCTCGCATTCACCACGGCCGCTTCCCTGGGCTTTGAATACCGGAAATGGTATGTTACCCTGCCCGCTTACCTGTGGGCCGGGTCGGTCGCCTACTCCCGGATGTATAAAGGCCGTCACCGCCCGTCAGAAGTCGTGGCAGGCGCTGCGCTCGGTATCGGAAGCAGCTATCTGAGCCACTGGCTCAGAAGCCGGCTGATAAAGCCGGAGAAGTGATCGCTCCCGTTAAACCTTACCCGCATGCACAACGGCCACCCTTCCTGCCTGTACCCACCCTCCTGTTAACAACAATATAACCAGCCCGGCCGCTGTTTAACAGTCAGATCATAAAAATGGAATAAGATTGGTAGTCTTTTTTGGGAAAGCCAGGTATTCTGGCCCCATACCCCTAATAAAAATAACTATATGAAATCAGAAGTGCCCGCATCAAAAAGGAATTTTTTTGAGAGGATGGCCAATACGGTGACCACAGCTACGGGCAGCACGCCCGCCATCATCATTGCGTTCAGCGTGGTGCTGGTGTGGGCCGCCTGCGGACCCATCTTTCATTATTCCGAAGACTGGCAGCTCATCATCAATACCGGTACAACCATCATTACCTTCCTGATGGTGTTCCTCATACAGAAGTCGCAGAACAAGGATTCGCTGGCCATTCAGCTGAAGCTCAACGAGCTGGTGGCGGCGCATGAATTCGCCAGCAACCGGCTGGTGAACGTGGAGAACATGACGGAAGACGAACTGAAAGTGATCAAGAAATATTATGGCAAGCTGAGCGAATTCACCAAGAACGAAGAGAACCTGCAGCAATCGCATTCTATCGACGAAGCGCATGAACTCCACGACCTGAAAAAAGAGATGGAAAAGGAGATCGCCGACCGGTTGAAGGAAGTGCCCAGGTAGTTTTACCAGTACATTCACCCATATAAATAAAAGAGCCCGCAACCTGGTTGCGGGCTCTTTTATTTATATGGGTACCTGATCGGGTTACTTCACCAGCACCCGGGCGAATTCTTTTTGTCCGCCGTTTTCGGTGACGATGTAATACATGCCGGCAGGCCAGTTGTGAACCGGGATCGTGGCGTTGCCGGAGCCATCCAGGCGGCCTTTGAAAACCTGCTTGCCGGTGCTTTCAAAGACCGTGAGCATGGCGCGGGCTGAATTGCCGGCATTCCACCGGATGGTGAGGTCGGCCGATTTATTCACCGGGTTCGGCATTACGCTGAGCTTGCCGGTGAGTGCACCGATCTTGACGAGCTGTGTGGATGAATACACTACAGTGCCATCCTGGTCGAAGATCGACAGGCGATAGTAATTGTAGCCTTTGACCGGAGCGCTGTCGGTAAAGCTGTAGCTGTGGGCAGCAGAACCTGCCGCTTTCACCGTGCCTACCCTGCTGAAGTTGACGCCGTCCAGGCTACGCTCCACTTCGAAACGGTCCGAATTTGTTTCGTTGGCGGTGTTCCACTGCAGGTCTACCGTATTGTTGCCGTTCTCTTTGGCCCCAAAAGAAACCAGTTTCAGCGGCAGCGACTGTACAAAGCTCACATTGTAATTGCTGAAGCTGCCTGTGGCGCCCGCGCCGTCTTTCCAGGCGTAGAAGAAGCCCATCTGCTGGGTGCCGCCTGTACCGAGTACTTTCAGCAGGGTGCCGTCGTAGTTCGGGATCTCCCAGAAACCTGTGGTTGAATTGTAGTAGCTGCAGGTTGGCTTGCCGGCATCGGCTCCCTTGCAACCTCCGGTCTGCAGCTGCACTTCATTGTAGCTGAGCATGGTGGGGGCAGGAGCAGTGGAGCCGGTGTTGGTATACCTTGCCGGGTCGATCACAAGGCTTACCCCGGTTGAACCGGATCCGATATTCACGGAAGCTCCGCCGGTTCCGCCATCCGGATCCACGCCGCTCAGCGTTCCGGGGGTACTGCCGGTAGATGCCGTGCCGCTCATATTCAGCGAACGAACATAGATCACGGCACTGTTGTTCGTGTTCGCGATGGCCACGCGGGTAGTAACGCCGTCAGTGTTTGCGTTCACGCCGGTATAGTTCTTTGTATCTGCCGTTGCCAGCCGCTCGAGACCGATGTTTACGCTGCCCAGCGTTCCGGAGAAGCCGTTGAGTGCAATGACCGGATTAACGGTATTCAGTCCGGTAACGATGGTGGCGCCGTTTGCCGTGCTCACAGCCGTCCATCCGGTAGCAAGGGCAGGCGTCAGCGTACCGGCGGCCGAACCCGGCGTAGGAGCCGAGGCCAGCGACAGCAGCCGCACCTCGTAGTTGCTGCCCGCAGGAACGCCGGTCAGTGAATATCCGGTGCTGGCGCTCACGGGCGTACTGCTGAAGACGGTAGGCACGCCTGCATAGGTGTTGGTATTCTGTACCAGCACCAGGTACAGCGTCTGGCCGGTGTTGGCAACTGCCGTGCTGGCTTCCGCGCCGTCTTTTGCGCCGTTGCCATTGTAATCGGTAAAGATGGTGCCGGCGATGGATCCGTAATTGGTGACCACAAACGGAATGGTGAGCGTACTGGGTGTGCCGCCGTTGCTCACCTGTCCGGCATCGTCTGTTGCCGTAAAGGAGATGGCGACAGAAGAGGCCGCATCGGAAGAAGGGTCCACGGAAATGGCCTGTGTGGCATTGCCCCCGCTATACGGAATGCTCAGGGTTCCCGGCCAGGCGGTACAGGTGGTGAGGGGCGGACAAACACCGCCTGATGGATTGGCATAGATGGTGTTGCCTACCCGGAGGTAATTGGCCCCTGTGGGGAAAGCTGTAATGGTAATGCTGGCGATGCTGCCATCGGCGTCTGTTGCATTGAAATTGCCGGCAGGGATCGTGAAATAATTATATCCTCCCGGGTTCGACTGGTTACCCATTGTTGTATTGGCAGTAACGGGGGGGATCTCGATTCCGAAGTTGGCATTGCCGCCGCCGCTGGAACCGACCGTAACGATCAGTTTTCCATCCGTCAGCAGGTCGCTGCCCGTGCCCGACCCGAAATTTTCTCCCACGCTTACATAGCCGCCGGTGGGGTAGGTGGCCGCAGTGAACTGGCTGCCGGCAGCCGGCGCCGAATTGCTCACATACAGGAAATAAGTTCCAGTGGCTACAGTGCCGAAGCTGTATGATCCGTCTGCCGCTACCGCCCTTGAATCGATCACCTGGTTATTCGCCGGGTTCACACGTACCAGGTATACCAGGTTGGCGGCGAACTGCGCGCCACTGGCGTTCACGAGGTTATCGGTCAGGCCGTTGATATCGCGGTATACCTTTCCGGCAACTGTTACGTAGTTCAGCGCTGCGGTAAAGATGGCGTCAGGACTTCTGAAGGCTGTATTGCTTACGTTAACGGTAAAGTTGCGGTTGCCGGAAGTAGGAGTAGAGGAGACGTTATTGTATGAGAATGCATCGAGCAGGGCCTCAAACTGGGCCGGGGTGAGGTTGCCGCCTGTGTTGTTGGTGAAGGCCAGCATGCTCGTGTCGTTGCTTGCCGTGGCCGTTACTTTATAGGTGATGCCGCCCAGTACGATGTTGGTGACGTTGGCGCCATTTGCAAAATTCAGCGGTATGGTGCCGCCCGAAGTGGCTCCGCTTATCAGGAGTTGCTCGGAAGCGCCGTTGAGGATGGAACTGGTTGCAAAACGGACATCCAGCTCATTGAGCGTCGTAGGTGTGGTACTGATGCTTGTCTGCCCGGAAGCGGTGAAAGGAAGGGTCGACGTGGCCGCGTTCGTGCCGCTGTTGTTCACACCTGTAAGGGAGGTGTTGAGGTCGATGGTTGGTGCAGGGGTAGACACAGCCGTAGAAAAGGTAGGGCCTGCGCCGAAATCAAGGAAAAAATAACAGGCTCCGGAAGCGCCTGCTCCCATTACGATGCTGAACTTGCTCATGTTTCCGTAAGTAACCCTTGCCCGCGTAGAGTCTGCGGTAACCACCGTCGAGTTGCTGCTTGAGTTGGATGCAAAGCGGGTGAGGTTTGTAATGGTATTGTAACTGGTTAGTATGCGGGTCGGATTACCAAGGTCGCTGGAAGAAAATCCGCCAAACTCATTGTACTGGTTCGAGTTGGCCGAGCCGTTGCCATCGATGTCGTAGGTATTGATCTGTACGTTCTGCAGCACGATGGGCGTACCGATGTTGCTGGCGCTTACATAAGTTCCGCCCAGGATAAACTGAAAGTCGAAACCGGCGCTGCCGGCGCCGCTGAAATTGAACTGAGGAGAAAAAAACCTTTCCTCATTGTTTGAATAGCCGCTGCCTGAGGCAACGGTATTATCATAGGTGGTGAAGGTGCCGTTCGAGAGGGAGGTTGTTTTAATGACCGCATCGATCGGCTGGCCGCTGAGGGTAGCCACATTCTGGTACACGACGATGTCGCCAACGGCGGTACCCGACCCAACCTTGGCAGAGATGGTTACCCCTGTTCCGCCAAAGTTGACATTGCTGTATGAATTGTTGAAATAATTGTTCGTGACCTGTATGTTGACCGTGGTTGCCGTTGACCCGGAGGGATTGCCACCGGTTGCAGTTATGGTGTACACGGTTGAGGCGCTGGCAGCCGTTGGTACACCCGAGATCACGCCGGTGTTCGTATTAAGCGAAAGCCCTGCGGGCAGGGCCGGAGTGATGCCGTAACTGGCCACATTTCCCGCCACTGACGGTGACAGGTAAACGCTGGACACATTGGCAATAAAAACGTTTGGAGTAGGATAGGTTAAAGAAGTGGGTGCCTGGGCACGAAGAACATGTGTGCTGATCATTGTCAGCAGAAAAACGGGCAACGCCTTTGTTACCACGGAGAGGTAATTTTTTTTCATGATTCTGGGTTTACTGAAGTGCATTTCCATACCTGAAAGAATAATGGGATTGCTGACAATTATAGAAATTATTCAGCACGCCGTTTTCTATGTTGTCACATTTAAAACCGGTTTACTCATTCATATTGAATTCCCCTAAGAGGATATATTTATAAAGTTGGTGCAAAGGCGCTGTTCGGTATTTGCAGGATTCCGGTTCAGAATCGGGGGCAGAAAGAGCCGGTTGAACAGCCTCCATGCCACGACCGGCGCAGGTATTACACAGATCAGGCACACAGGAAGCAGTTCAAAATCCGTGTGGAGCAGCGGGATATCGTACGGCTCAACGACGACGCAGGGCCGCGATGCCCGGCGATGCCCTCCCGCACAGGACCGATCTATTCCAAACCCCCGCTGCATCGCGCCTCTGCAGGAGAGAACCGCTGAATTTTGAACACTTATGCAGGGAATGCACACAGGAAAGCCGTAAAATTTTATATTTGTTTTATTCAACCAAACAAACTGAATTTGAAAAAGATCCTTTTACTGCTGCTTCAGCTTACCTGCCTGTCGGCCCTCTTCGCCCAACGCGGGGCCGCCAATGCCGATCCGTACACCCGCGAACATTTCAACAAGAAAGAAGTTTACATCGCCATGCGCGACGGCATGAAGCTGTTCACGGCGATCTACACGCCAAAGGAAGCTTCAGCGCAGGCGAAGTATCCCATCGTTATGCAGCGCACCTGCTACAGTGTGGCACCGTATGGTTCCGACCGGTTCCCCGCACGGCTGGGCCCTTCGGAGACCATGATGAAACAGGGGTACATTTTTGTTTACCAGGACGTACGCGGCCGCTGGAAAAGCGAAGGCACCTGGACCAACATGACTCCGGTGCTGGATGTAAGAAAAGGCAGCAAGGAAGTGGATGAAGCATCCGACACCTACGACACAGTCGACTGGCTCGTGAAAAATGCCGAGTTCAACAACGGGCGCGTAGGACAGTGGGGCATTTCGTATCCCGGGTTTTATACCGCTGCCGGCATCCTGTCGAACCATCCGGCTCTGAAAGCTTCTTCCCCGCAGGCGCCCATCTCCGATTTCTTTTTCGACGATTTCCACCACAACGGCGCTTTTCTCGAAAGCTATATCTTCACGTTTCCTACTTTCGGCGTACAGAAAAAAGATACAACCAGCCAGGCCTGGTACAACGGCCAGAACATCGCAAAAGCCGGCGCCGACGGTTACCAGTTTCTCCTTGATGTTGGTCCGCTCAAAAATTTCGACCAGTGGTATAAAGACAATTTCTTCTGGCAGGAAACGATGAACCATCCGAGCTATGATACTTTCTGGCAGGCGCGTTCGCTGCCGAAGCATTACAAAAAAGTAATGCCTGCCGTGATGCTGGTCGGCGGCTGGTACGATGCGGAAGACCTGACGGGGCCGCTCGCCATTCACCGCGCCATCGAAAAATCCGACCCTTCGGCTTACAACACCATCGTGATGGGGCCTTTCGGCCATGGCCGCTGGAGCCGCGAGACCGGACATACGCTGCACACCAATGTCTATTTCGGCGACAGCATCGCAACCTTTTACCAGCAAAAGATCGAAGCGAAATTCTTTGATCATTTCCTCAAGGGATCGGGCGATAAAAATTCGGGACTGCCGAACGCCTATATGTATAACACCGGCAAAAAAAGCTGGGAAACTTTCGACAAATGGCCGTCGCCTGCGGCTACCCACCAGAAACTGTTCCTGGGCAGCGACGGCAAACTAACCTTCGGTCAGCCATCCGCACCGGGGTCCGTTTCTTTTATCAGTGACCCGATGAAGCCGGTGCCGTATACCGAAGACCTGACGACCACCGAAGGGTTCACCCCGCATAATTACATGAGTGAGGACCAGCGTTTTGCAGGGCGGCGGCCCGATGTGCTGGTGTACGAGAGCGATGTGCTCACGGAAGACATTACCCTGGGCGGAGAGATCATGAGCCACCTGAAAGTAGCCACCACCGGCACCGATGCCGACTGGTTTGTAAAGCTGATCGATGTATACCCGATGAACGAGCCGAACCATGATTACATGACGAGCCGGAACATCATGCTGGCGAATTACTGGCAGATGGTACGTTCGGAGATCATGCCGGGCCGCTTCCGCAATTCATTCGAAAAGCCGGAGCCTTTTGTAGCCAACCAGAAGACGGATGTAAACTTCCGCCTGCAGGATGTGCTGCATACATTCAAAAAGGGCCACCGCATCATGATCCAGGTGCAAAGCACCGCCTTCCCGCTGTTCGCCCGCAACCCGCAGAAGTTTGTAGACAATCCCTACAAGGCAGATCAAAGCGACTACATCAAAGCAACCCATACCGTGTTCAACGACAGCTTTATTGACGTGGAAGTGTTGAAATAGGTGGGAGTAAATAAGTTTTTATAATAGCAAAAGGTAATAGCGGCATTGTATAGCCGCTGTTACCTTTTGCTATTACAGGCGTTCTTTGGAGAACACCGGCCCTGTGCGGTTATATTGCACTATTGGGATTGGAATATCCTTTTTCCTGCATGGCTGCGTTGGTGTTGCTTTGAATGATCAGCGCCCTGATCTGCAATTCTTCGCCGATCAGCGAGAAATAGAGGTTCTGCAATTGATGCAGGAAATAAATGGGGATGGACTGCGGCAGGGAAGTGATCAGACCGGCATATTCACCGTTGAAATACAGAATGAAATTGGAGGTGTCGGTCTTCCATTTATTCATTCGCTCCGATATCTTGCCCGCGTTCCTGAAACTGGCGCTTGCCAGAATTTCTTCTGTCAGGGCAATGCCGGAAATGCGGCCGCCCGTCAATTCTACAAAGGTATGTTTGTCATTTGCGATCTGATCATTGCTTACGCTGTTAAGGTCATGATTTATGGCGGTTACAATGGAGGGAACCTGATCGAACAACAGGTAATTGCCGATCCTTAATTCATTTGAAGAGATCATCGTAGGAATAGGGTTTAATTTATCCGGCCTCATGGCAGCACCCTTAAATATAGGTAAATGCATTGATCCAGGTTGAAATGTTTATAACTCATGCTGTCCGCAAAGTATTGTACCAAACTGCACGCAGCTGCATGATGTGAGCAGTTTCACTTAACAGACTGTACATCCTGCATCGCTGGCCGGTAAACATTACATAGGTAAGTGAAACCTCCTGCAATTCCGGTCACCTGCTCTCCCGATATACGGCGGCACGGGCTTCGTGGATGTGATGTTTGCAACCCATAAAAAGCGGACTACATGTTTACCTTTATTTTCCCGGAATTTGTTCACCGCCGGATACAACCTCCGGTTCCTTTAATTTTTTTTCGGTCATCCCACATTATTCAATCCTCCATGAAGAACCAATTTTTTCTATTGGCTTGATCCGATCTTCTTCAAACTTCTTACTCACCTTTTCGCGGCGTGACATGCCGGAGCATGGCAATCCCTTCATACGGAAGATCATGCACATGTAAAAACGATCCTATCTATATTTATCAGTACCCCGAACGACCATCACTTATTGTGCGAGGGTGGGAAGCGAGCGGCGCCAGGCCAGTAATTTCTTTTCGAGCAGGGCTCCGGTTTGTGCGTTTGAGGAGAGGATGTTGGTGGTTTCATTGGGGTCCGCTTCCAGGTTGTAGAGCTGGCGGTCGGTGCCGGATGCATTCATCAGGAACTTCCATTTGCCTTCACGCAGGGCAATGTTCGGACTGCGATCCCTCCCTTTCGGATAATTGAAACTTGAATCATTGCGGCCGTATTCCCAGAAAAGCGTTTTGTTCCGAACGGATGGGGCGCCGGACAGTACCGTGCTCCGGTCTTCCCCGTCGGGTTGTACGCCGGCAGGCAGGCTTACACCGGCCAGTTTGCAGAAGGTGGGCAGCAGATCGGTGCCGCTGAGCACCGAACTCGAATCGGTGCTTCCTGCCTTTACATGCCCCGGCCACCACACAATGAACGGCATGCGGGTGCCGCCTTCGTACAGCGACAGTTTCGATCCGCGCAAACCGGCAGCCCTGCTGCCTCTGAAGCTGGGCAGCGGCCCATTGTCGCTGGTGAAGACGATGATGGTATTGTCTGCTATGCCCAGGTTGCGGATCCCTTCCAGCAGCCGGCCGATCTGCCGGTCGTACTCATCAAGCACTGCCCGGAAATTGATCTCGCTTTCCCGGTCGGCCGGATACTGGCCCGTGCGTTCGTCGCCCGGCACCCAGGGTGTATGCACATCGTCGGGCCACAGGTTTACAAAGCAGGGCTGGTTGCGGTGTTTTGCCAGAAAGGCCAGCGTTTTATCTACGAAGTAACCCGTGCGCTGCCAGCGTTTGATGCTGTCTTTATCGGACCAGATCCAGTTTGTGGCGGTGATCAGCGGATCGGGGTCCGGACTTTCCCAGGTGCTGTTGTATTCATCGAAGCCGTAGGCGGTGATGAGAGGCGCATTGTGCACGTCGCGGCCGCCACCCATATGCCATTTGCCGAAGTGGCCGGTGGCATAGCCGTGTAGCTGCAGCAGCCTGGCCACGGAAGGGGCCGAAGTGGTAAGAAAGTCGGCCTGCTCGCAGCGGCGGTTGTCGGCCCTTGTTTGCAGAAAGCTCGTGATGTTCCATTTGGCCGGCGCCATGCCGGTCAGAAAGCCGGTCCGCGATGGAGAGCAGATCGGGGAAGGACTGTAATAATGTGTGTACTTCCTGCCTTCGCGGGCCATCTGGTCGATGTGAGGCGTTTTATATTCGCCGTTGAAACAGCTGATATCCCCATATCCCATGTCGTCGGTCAGGATAAAAATGATGTTGGGCGGCCGCCGTGCGGAGCGCACTTTATTCTGGGCCGCGCAAAATATCGTGCAAAGACTGCACAGCAACACAAAGCAAAAAGATTTTTTAAAGTGCATGGTCATCGTTGGCATGTTTATCAGGTCGTAATGAATTGTTTTCTGGTCTTCGTCGTTTATACATCTCCGTCAGCTTGCATCAATCCTGCTCAACCAGCTTCTGCGCACGGAACAGATTGTCGGCGGCCTGCAGCAGCTTGTTCTTCAGCTTGGCGTTATAATCAGGATGAGCCTTCAGGAAATTCTGCACTGCGGTTGCGGCCTCTTTACTCTGGTAGCTACCTAAAGTGGCGCCCAGCCAGGATTGCGGAAAGAAGATGTCGCCGGTACGCTGGATCTCTTCAAGCAGCGCAAGGCTCTGCGGCAGGTATTTTACCGAGGTCGACTGCCGCAGCGGGTGATGCAGGTAGGAAAGAGCCGAACCTACCCAGGCCTCTTTCTGCCGGTTGCTGCGCTCTTTCAGCTTGTCGAAAAACTGATCCCTCACTGCAACATCGGGCGACAGGGCAGGCATCAGGAATTCGAGCCGCTTTTTCCTGTCGTCGTTTTTGATGCGGTCTTCCTGCGCCTGCAGGATGTGCGTGGCCGTATCGCTTTTCAGCGCAATCGCAAGGGCAAGAGAGGTGTAATCGTCTTCGGTAAGTTTTATGCCAGCCGGTGGCTGTTGTTGCTGCCACACCTGGTACATCCGGCCTTGTGCAGCAGCGCTGGTATACACTTCCTGGTACGCCTTGAAAAGGATCTTTTTGTTGTTGGGGGCAGCTTGTTTCTCCAGGGCATTCCACAGGCGGTCTTCCAGCGGCGTTGCCATGGCCGTACGTTTGTCTGCCGGCAGAAAGTTCCAGTAAATATTGCCGATGTAACCGGTCAGCAGGCGCAGGTTCATCTCGTTCAGTTCTTCCGCCGTTCCTTTTACCATCAGGTCCAGCAGCGCGGCAGGTTTCATATACCGGCCGGCCAGCATGTTCTCATACAGCGTGATATAGGTGGAGGCGCGCTGCAACGGGCTTTTGAGCTGGTAGAGGGCAGGCAGCAGGGTGCTGTCGAATGGGAAGAGCCCGTAGCCTGTTCCGTTCGAATTGAACAGGATGCCCGCAGGTTTCGGGAGTCCTTTTGCCGCCGGCAGACCAAGCGATGCGCCGGCCATGTTCACGGGGATCGACTGTATACGGTCCGGGTAAACAAAAGCGATCTCGAAGGCCTGGGGCCAGTTGCGTGGCGGGCCCGATTCGGCATGCTGGCGTATCTCGAAGCGGTTGATGCGGGTGCCGCTGTACGAAACCTGGTAGTCGAACACCGGGCGGCCCGGTTCATCCACCCATACCTTGTTCCAGGTGTTCAGGTCTGCTTTGGTGTGTTTGCCCAGGATGCCGATCAGGTCGGGCCAGGTGGCATTGCTGTAAGAATACTTTTTCAGGTATTCCTGCAGGCCTTTCCGGAACGGTTCCCTGCCCATGAGTTTTTCCAGCTGCCGCATCATCACGGGCGCTTTGTGGTAAATGATGTTGCCATACATGGAGCCGGCATCCTGCAGGTTGCCGAGCGGTTGCCTGATAGGGTGTGCGCCCTGCGTGCGGTCGATGCCGTAGGCTGCGGGATAGTGATCCTGCAAAAATTTCAGGTTGAAGGTTTCGGTGCCCATCAGGTCTTCGGTTACCTTGTCGGCCATGAAGTTGGCGAACACTTCCTTCATCCACACGTCGTTGAACCAGCGCATGGTCACCAGGTCGCCGAACCACATGTGGGCGGTCTCGTGCGAGATGAGGCTGATGCGGGCGATGCTCATCTCGCGGGTGGCGCCATCGTCGAGAAAGAGGCTGGAGGCTTTGTACTGTACTTCGCCGGGATGTTCCATGCCGCCGAACTGGAAATCGGGGATGGCCACGAAGCCCACTTTCTGAAACGGAAAGGCGATGCCCGTATAGGTTTGTAAAAAGGAGATGGCATTTTTATGGATGTCGAACACCGAATCCACGCTCAGCCTGATCTTGGCCGTATCGGTTTCGCGGTACAGGAATTCGGCGCGGCGGTTTCCGATCTGTCGCACTGCTCCGGTATACCTGCCGGCGGTGAAAGAGAACAGGTAGGTACTGAGGGTGTCGGAATTGGCGAACTCATAGGTGACCTGTCCGCCCGAGGCTATGGAATCTGTTTTTGCGCCGTTGGCCAGCACTTTCCATCCTTCCGGCACCTGCAGGCGCAGCAGGAAACGCGCTTTCAGGTCGGGCTGATCGAAACAGGGAAAGACGGTGTGGGCATGGTCGGGCACAAAAAGCGCATATATATAGTCGTTGTTCCTGTTGAGGGAGGCATCGCCGGCGGTGAAGTCAAGGTCGACCTGGTTGCGGCCCGGGTGCAGAGAGGCCGCATCGAGTATCAGGTGTTCTTCCTTCATCACCACCGGCACGGCCGTTCCATTCACCCGCAGCGTGCGGATGGTGGCGGCGGACTGGGTAAAATCCAGTTGCAGGGGCTGGCCGGCGGAAGAGAGCCGAAAGGCCACTGTTTCCGTGGCGGTGACCGGGTCCGTTTTCTCTGCGGGTATGTTGAACAGGAGCGAGTACCGGATATCGCTGAGCACGCTTTTGCGGTAAACGGCCAGGGATTGAGAGATGCCCGGTTCAATGGCAACGAAACCGCCCTGCTGGGCCGAAGCAGAAAGGGCGCAGGCCGACAGGAAGAATGGTAAGAATCTTTTCACGGTACGAATGTAGGGGATCGCCGGAAAGGATGTGCGCATAGGAAGGGTTTAATATCGGGCGGAATGCAGGGGTACGTTGCTGCCGATACCCGGTCAGGAAGCGGATACTTCACCCAGATTGCTTTTCCCGGTCGGGCACAGGTCGAGCACGGCGCAGTCCGGGCAGTTGGGGCGGTGATAAAAACACACTTTCTGGCCGTGCCGCATCATCACCTGGTGATTTTCGTACACCTCCTGGGCGGTGAAAGAGGGCGGAAGCAGGTCTTCCAGCACCTTGTGGGCTTTTGCTTCGCCGATCTTGGCTTCGATGATGCCCAGCCTCACCGCCACCCGGAAATGATGCGAATCGACCGGCAGCGCTTTGCCGCGCAGCAGGCTGAACGACAGCACGGCGGCACTTGTTTTAGGACCCACGCCGGGCAGTTCCTCCAGCCATTCCCTGGCGGCCGTTACATCCATATCGGCAAGAAAGTCGAGGTTCAGACAGCCCCGCAGCATAGTGACGATGCGAAGCACTTCCTGTATGCGCGGCGCTTTTTGTTCCGGCCAGGTGCAGGGCGTGATCGCCGATTTTACCGCTTCCACGGGTGCATCGCGCACGCCTTCCCAGGAACCGAACCGGGACAGCAGATTTTTAAAGGCGATGGCCGACTGGCTGTTCTTTGTGCGGTGCGACAGCAGGGCAGATACCAGTTCGCTCATCGGGTCGAGGTCATGGAAGTACTTGATCTGTGTTCCATACACCTCCGACAGGCGGTGGTGCACTTCTAAAACGAGCGCTTCTTTGGATTCGGAAACCGCTGGCATAGCTTTCAGTATTGAGTTTGCAGGTAATAAGCTTAACCACCGGGAACTCAAATTGTTGAGAGGAAAGACCGGTTTTTATTGCTGTGCAGTAAAGTTGCTCACGAGTGTCAGAAACCTTCCTGCACCCTGCACTGCACCTTCAATCCGCCTGTCATCATTGCGCAGGCGAAGGTGCCTGGCTGCAGCCACGCGCGGCAGCGCGCCTGTTTGCGCGAAAAGCTCCCGGAGAAGGATGACCGCTATTCATCAGCCGGCATGATCTGCCTCCTGTCTCCTCATGACAGTCCTTGTTTCCGATAGGGACGCCATGCAGGGCAACTCTATCGAAAAGCCTCTATTTACCACACGAATCCATCCTCCAGAACCTTGCTGCTTTTACATTACAGATACAGCTGCACCATCTGCCGCCAGAAGCGCGGGCGGTGCGCGTAGCCATCCCACACATACAAGTGATGCGGCACCTGTACATCGCGGAGTTTCTGGCTCAGCTGCTGGTTGGTAAAAAGGAACGGATCGGTTTGTCCGATCGCCAGGATGATCTCTACCTGCCGGATCTGTTGCAAAACGTTTTCATCGCCGAGGTTGGCAACGAATTGCAGCGGCATGTTGTAATAGATGTCTTCGTTGTGGAAACTGTCGAACAGGTCGTTGAAATGGGGTATCTGGTGGGTGAGATCGTACCGCCCGCTCATGCCCACCACTTTCCTGAACACCCGCGGATGCTTCAGCGCCAGGTTGATGGCATGATAGGCGCCCATGCTGCAGCCGGCCACTTCAAAAAAGTCGGTCGTATTTTTTTTGTGCATGAACGGCAGCACTTCTTCCAGTATATATTTTTCATACTGGAGGTGGCGCAGTATGCGGTCGCGGGGATGGAGCTTTTGGTTGTAGAAGCTTTCCACATCGATGCTGTCTACGCAGAAAAGCTGAATATTTCCCTGTTCGAGCGGTGTTTTAAGTGCCTCCACGATGCGCCAGTTCTCGTAATCATAGAACCGGGCCATGCGGGTCGGAAAAAACAGGACTGCCCTGCCCGCGTGGCCGAAGATGAGAAGTTCCATGTTTCGTTGCAGACGGCTGCTGAGCCAGGTATGATATTCTCTGTTCATCACGATAGGGGGCGTAAAGGTATCTTAACTTATCAGGACGCTGCATGAACAAAATGTAGACCGGCATAGATATGATCGCTGACTATTTTTTTCCAGATCCTGTAGCCTTCATCACTCATGTGCAGGCCGTCAACTACATAACAGCCGCTCCTGGGGTGGTTGTTATCCAGCATGGCATCGAAAATATCGATGAACTGCCAGTTGTCTGTTTCGCTGATCCGGTCTTTTATTAACTGGTTCGTATAAACGAACTGGTCGGCCATGTGCCAGCGGCTTAAGCTGGGCTTGAGTGAAATAAAGTAACAGGGCAGACCGGGAAACCGGATGGCGGTCTTTACCATCAGCTGCTCGAAGAAGATAAAGATCTCTTCCGGGTGCCTGCCGTCGCCGAGGTCGTTGTCGCCGGCATAAAAGACCAGCCTTTTCGGATGATAGGGCTGCATCACTCTTTCAAAGAACCAAACGCAGGCGGCCAGCGTCGATCCTCCGAAACCCAGGTTCACCGGGCGCAGGTCCGCAAAATCCTCGTACAGGGTTGTCCACAGGCGGATAGAGGAGCTTCCATAAAAAAGGGTTTCCGGTTCGTACTCCAAATTTTTGCGGTCGTTCTCGAGTCGTCTAACATCGTCTTCATACCAAAACATCGGGCTGTTGTATAATTGAATGCAAATGTCAGGGAATTACAGGTACCTGAAGGAACAATTTGCGTGAACCAGGAGTGGCCTGCCAGGTGCCTGTTTTTTGTCTGAACCACGATTAATGCCAGACCGATGATAAGGTATATGATCCATCAGAGCGAATAAAACTTTTTCGCTGAAATGTGTATATTCTGACTCTGCGTGCCATAGGTACGCAGAGAGCGGATGCATCTTGTTTACGGTTTGGTGTAAGGGATAAAAGGATGGAAGGATTCGTATGGTCAACCGGGATTGTGAACGCTTACCCTGCCTCCGGTGCCGGCAGAACCGGAAGCGTTTAATTGTGTGTTCGACCAATCCTTCCATCCCTGGTTATCAGTTCACAAACAAAAGCCCCCGGCAGGCCGGGGGCTTCGAATAATATAACATGCGAAAGAAGAAGGGCTATCTCGGGGCCAGCGGAATGTCTTTGATGGCGACGGGCCAGATGGCGCCGGCGGGTTGCGTGGCAGGGAAATGGAAGCCTTTGTTGGAGCCTCTTACCCCGTTGTCGGGCGCATAGTAATACAGCGGCCAGCCTTTGTAGGTCAGCTGCTTTTTGCCGTTGACCGTGATCGCTACGAAAAGCGTTTTGTCGAGTGTGGACGGAACCGTTGTGTTGTCTGTTTCATAGATGGGGAAATTCACGTTGCCGTTGGCTTTGTTGATGAAAGCGCTGTCTCTCACGAACGTGTACAGGGTGTTGCCCCTGCCATCGCTGAAATACTGGGTGTTGCCGTTGCCGGTGGTATAGTTGCCCAGGTAGTTTACGCCTGCCGCATCCGTGAGCTGGGTGTTGGCGATCATGACGGAATAGTTGGTCTTGGCAACAAACCAGTTACCGCCGATGCCTTCACCGCCTGTTTTTCCGGCTGCTTCCTGCACGCCGCCGGGAATGTAATGATAGAGCGGATAGCCTTTGTACGTGGTTTGCCTTGCGCCGGAGCTGGGCGTGATGGTGGCAAAATCGGAGGCGAGCAGTCCTTCGCCGTAGGTGACCGTACTGGTGTCGGCATAAAAGCGCTGCCAGAGAAGGGCGCATCCGCCGGTACAGGTCGATTGCCCCGCCACGTCGTTGGCAAACATGTACAGGGTGAAGCCGTCTTTGTCGACCAGGTACTTACCCAGGGCGGCGCTTGAATCGAGGCGAATGTCGGTCGACAGTGCAGTGGCGTTGGTGCTGGTAATGTCCTGCGTACAGGAGGACATGAAAAAGAGGGTCCCCGCACACAGGGTGGCGAGGAAGAAATTTTTTCTCATAAACTTCAGATTAAAGAATGTTTTAATATAAATTCAATATGGCTGTGCAAGAGCCTGTGTCTCCTCTAAAATACGCAACCTTTCCCCAATCAGTTGCCTCATTCCTGCGAAAGCGTGTATCCGGCATGTTTAAGCAGGGTGACTCCTGATTGAAACAGGCCGGTTTGCATCCTGTTTGCCCAGGATATACTGCCTGATGCGTCGTTTATTCCAGTCCGTCAGGTTTCTTTAAAAGGATTAACTTCATCACATGAAATTCTGTTTTCTTCCGGCCGCCGCTTTCCTCACTTGCAAAACGGACCGCGAAGGATTTCTCCGGAATTTAAATCTTTCATAGTTGCCAGATCACCACGAAAAATATTGCCCCCGTTGTCATGAACTTTTCACCTGCAACTCAGGCGACATTGAACGGTGCCAGTGCCGCAGCGTGCAGCTCAGCCTGCAGACAAGGCAGGTGCTTCAGGAGACGGCCTCCGGCTGTTTGTGCAGGAAATGCCTTGAAGAGATGGAGGCGGAAGTAAAAGCTGCGGGCACCGATGCGATAGAACTGGGTCCGCTTTATTTCAGAGAACGGCCACCGCAATAGATCTATGTTACCTTGTCAGCAGAATTTGTTTCCGCAACTCCGTTGGCCGTCGTTGTAGATTTTGAAGAAGCTGGTTACGGAAAAACGTTGCCGGTGGGCGGGTCTGGCTACAACTTTCCTGGTGAACATCAGTACCAGATCTCACACATCAGCATTGGTCCATCAACCACTCCGCCCGAACATCATTCCTATGCACTTGAATATCTCCTGAGTAGCGGGGCGCTCCTTACCGGGATTGTTTTACTTGCCACTTCGGACGATCACCGTGTACCGCCGCTCCCGTCGGCCCCCGCCCACAGGATCGGCTATGGGGTAGGATGGGAGCGGAGTTCGCTGCTTCGTTCCGCTGCGATCGTTTCTTCTTCCTAACCCTGTGTTGCTTTGAAGATCCGGCTGTAGACAGCCGGATAGGAGATTTTTATTTCGCAGTATAGGAATGATGGATGATCTGTGAAATGGAGTAAATTGGGTGATCAACCTCATCCCGAAACCAGGTGTTCATGAAACAGGTCGTCATTTGTATGCTGTTGCTGGTGATAACAGGAACCGCTTTGTGCCAGCAAGTTCATTCCTTCCATCGCCTGGAATCTGAACGGTTGCTTCGCAAGGGTCGGAAACAGCAAACAAGTGGCCTGATACTCACTTTCGGAGGTGGAGCAGCACTGGGAGTTACGTTTTTAACAACTCTAAGAATGGACCCGGGGCTGGGCACATCCGCTGCAAGTCGATCAAAACCCCATTCACCTGCCGCTGCCTATCTTTTGAGCGGTACAGCTGTGGCAGCAGGACTCATTCTGCTCTGTGCATCCGACAGAAACAAGGCAAAGGCCAACCGGGTGCTGTACACCCTGAAATGGGAGCAGACTTCATTTCCGCATGCGTATGGTTTGGCTGTGTATTCTTATCCATGTGTTGGAATCAGAATAAAGTTGTGATCCCGCTGGGAATACTTTAAACTTACTACCCAGGTCGTACCATCCCTCATAGAGACCCTCTCCATCGCATTTCCCCGATAACAGCTGCAATATTTACCGAGCAGATGCCTGCTTTGTTTTTATTATTTTTGCCTCTCTCAATCCAGCAGACACCATGAAAATGTAATTTCTTTCTGACCTGTATAGCCGGTAACCTTCCTTGGTTCCGCTGTTATTCTTCACGCTTTCAAGAAAGAAATGATGGTTGTCCTGCAAAACATCTCCTACCTGCATCCCGACCGCGAACCCCTGTTCGAAGACCTGCAACTGACCGTGGCCCGGCACACCAAAGCGGCCCTCATCGGCAACAACGGCGCGGGCAAATCCACGCTGCTCCGGATCATAGCCGGGGCACCCGCACCAACGGCCGGACAGGTACTCACAGACGAAGCGCCTTATTATGTGCCGCAGATATTCGGGCAGTTCAATGATCTGACCGTTGCACAGGCACTCCGGATCCATGACAAGCTCGATGCCCTGCACCGCATACTCGCGGGCGAGGTAACCGGTACGACCCTGGCCCTGCTCAACGATGACTGGACCATCGAAGAACGCTGCCATGAAGCCCTCGGTTACTGGCAGCTGGAAGGGCTTGCCCTCAGCCAGAAAATGGCGACCCTCAGCGGCGGACAAAAACCCAAAGTGTTCCTGGCCGGTATCTCCATCCATCAACCAGGGCTCATCTTGCTCGATGAACCCAGCAACCACCTCGACGCAGAGGGACGTCAGCTTTTTTATCATTATATCCGCGCCAGCTCCGCCACCCTCATGGTGGTCAGTCATGACCGTACGCTCCTCAACCTGGCCGACACCTTTTGTGAGCTGGGCAAGCGGGGCATCACGGCATACGGAGGCAACTACGGCTTTTACCGCGAACAGAAAGAACTGGAAAGCCATGCCCTGAATGAAGAGCTGAAAAGCTGGGAAAAATCATTGAGCAAAGTCAGGGAGACGGAGCGGGAATCGATGGAAAGACAGCAGAAGCTGGACGCGCGCGGCAAAAGGAAACAGGAGAAAGCCGGCGTGCCCACCATCATGATGAATACCCTGCGCAACAATGCGGAGAAAAGCACGTCGCGCTTAAAAGGAGTGCATGCAGAAAACGTGGGCGCCCTGTCGGATGAGCTCACTGAATTGCGGAAAGCGCTGCCCGATCTCGGCAAGATGAAATTCAACTTCGACGTATCTGCCCTGCACAAAGGCAAAATGCTGATCGGGGCGGAAGGGATCAATTTTACTTTCGGGGATCGGCCCTTATGGAAACAGCCGCTCTATTTTCAGGTCTGCAGCAGCGACCGCATCGCCCTCCGCGGGCCGAACGGCTCCGGGAAGACCACCCTGATCAGGATCATGCGGGGCGAAGCCGTGCCGGTCTCCGGAACGGTCATGCGGGCAGAGAACAGCTCCGTCTATATCGACCAGGAGTATTCGCTGATCGACCCTTCACTGAAAGTGTATGAGCAGGCACAGCGGTTCAACGTCACGGCCCTGCAGGAGCATGAAGTAAAGATCCGGCTGAGCCGCTTCCTGTTTATGAAGGATGACTGGCACAAACCCTGCAGCGCGCTGAGCGGCGGGGAGCAGATGCGGCTCATACTTTGCTGCCTCACGATCAGCAACCGCGCTCCCGACATGATCTTCCTCGACGAGCCCACCAACAACCTCGACCTCCTGAACATAGAGATCCTGACCGGCGCCATCAGCGACTACCAGGGCACGCTCATCGTTGTATCGCACGACAAGACGTTCCTCGACCAGGTCGGGATCGAAAAAACCATAGAGCTGCATTAGGCCATGTACACAGAGCCGGCAGTAGCTTGTCATTGCCGCAGGTTTTAACAGATCAAAGTGAGGTGCCCGCCAATAAATTGGTACTGCCGTTCGTTTACGGGGCGCAGTGCGTGTCTGCATACGGTCGGCCGCGCACCCCCCCTGAAAACTATGAAACTGAAAAGCACCGCCGTCTTTGCCCTCAAAGTCTGGATCCTCACGATGATCATGGGAAACCTCATCGCGTTCCTGCTGTTGTCTTTCTTTGGTCCATCGATCGATCTTCATGCACCCGCCGAACTGATGGTCAACATCCTGTTTGCCATGATCGCAGAGATATTCGCCACCGTGCCTTTTGCGCTGGCCTTCTATACCGGGCTCGAGCTGATGACTGCCCTGAGATGGCCGGTTGCCTCGGTAAAAATTTTCCAGGTCGTGCTGGGCCTGTTCTCGGAGGTGGTTGTTTTTGAAATGATCTTCGGCAGTCCCGCAAAATTCCTCCGCGAACCCGGCGCTCCACAGGTATTTTTCTATTCCTTTCTGGCTGTACTGGCCCTGGCCGTGATCGTAGTAAAACCGGTCATGGTAAAAACGAATTCCCGGCGAAACGCGGAGCCGCAGCCTGTTTCGCGCAAGAGCCCCCGCAGGCAGCCTGCGGGGGCGGAATTGTCCTGACCTTCAAACAAGCTGCTCCCGGGTGTAGGTTTATAAAAGCTAAATTACTTATTTTGCTTCATGACCTACAGCCTGCTGAGTTATATAGAGCTGGACATCAAAAGTGTCGAAAAGACCTTTCCCAAAACCATCTCTCAGTTACAAAGCGGCGATTTCAAAAGTGCCGATGTTCGCAAAATGGGGAGCACGCCCTATTACCGTGCCCGGCTCGACATCCGTGACCGCCTCCTGTTTGGGTTTATCAACTATCAGGGACACAAATACCTCCTGCTGCTGGAAGTGATCAAGAATCACAACTACGCACAAAGCCGCTTCCTGCGCGGCGCTGATCTGCCGGATGACGACAAACTGCTTCCCCTGCATGATCCCAAAGACCTGACAGATGAGCCAGCCGACCTGACCTATCTCAATCCCAAAGATCCGCAGGTACACCTGCTGAACAAGTTCATTTCGTTCGATGACATGCAGGAGGCTGTCTATTCTCTCCCAACCCCGCTCATCATCATCGGCTCGGCGGGTAGCGGCAAAACGGCGCTCGTACTGGAAAAACTCAAAACATTTACCGGTAGCGTAGCGTACGTTTCCCTGTCGGGTTTTTTGGTGGAGAACGCGTCCCGTCTTTACCAGGCAAACGGATACGACAACGAGCAGCAGGAAGCCGAGTTCCTCTCGCTCAAAGATTATCTGTCAAGCTGGGAGAAGCCGCAGGGCCGCGAGATCCATTTCCGTGCTTTTGAACCCTGGTTTGCCCGCCACGCCCAGGCCCTGAAGATCAACGAGCCTTACCGCGTGTTTGAAGAGTTCAAAGGGGTGATCACCGGTTCGCCGGTGCATGCCGCATGGCTTACCAGGGAAGAATACCTGTCGCTCGGCGTACGGCAATCGGTTTTCAACAGGGAAGACCGGGAGAAACTGTATCAGCTTTTTCAGAAATATGTGGCGTGGCTTAAAGAAGAGAACTGGTACGACAGCAATATCCTGTGTTATGAATACCTGGAAAAAGTACAGCCCCGCTACGATTACATCATCGTAGATGAAGTGCAGGACATTACCAATATCCAGCTCAAATGCATCCTGCAATCGCTTAAAACAAAATCGAATTTCATACTCACCGGCGACAGTAACCAGATCGTACACCCGAACTTTTTTTCGTGGTCGAAGGTGAAGACCTATTTTCACCAGAGCCACGACGCCGGTAGCCAGGTGAGGATACTGCAAACAAATTACCGGAACAGCCGCTTGGTAGTGCAGCTGAGCAATTACCTGCTGAAGATCAAAAGCCGCCGTTTCGGATCCATCGACCGCGAAAGCAATTACCTGGTAGATACCATCAGCAACCAGAACGGTGAAGTAGTGCTGTACGGCGACGACGATAAAAAGAAAAACGAGCTGAACCGGCGTACCCAGCAGAGCACCCTGTTTGCGGTGATCGTAACCGACAACCTGTATAAAGAAGAAGCCAGGCGTTACTTCAAAACACCGCTGGTATTCAGTGTGCAGGAAGCCAAGGGGCTGGAATACGAGAACGTGATACTCGTGAATTTTGTCTCCCGGCACGAAGCTGAGTTCAACGAGATCATCAGCGGCGTTGCGCCCGAAGACCTGGCAGCCACCGAGATCCGGTATAACCGCGCCGCCAGCAAAGACGATAAGGACGCAGAGATCTATAAATTTTATATCAATTCCTTTTACGTTGCTATCACCCGGGCGATCAGCAATATCTATCTGTTTGAGAAGAAGATCGGTCATCCCTTGCTTCAGCTGCTGCAGTTGCAGGAGAGTAAAAAAGAAGTACAGGTGATCGAAAGAAAATCGAGCCGGGAAGAATGGCTGCAGGAAGCGGCGCGGCTGGAAGAACAGGGAAAGACCGAGCAGGCCGAGCAGATCCGGGCAAAATACCTGGGGTATGATTATATCAGCGCTGAAGAGCTCGAAAAGATCGTTCCCCTGGCGCTTGATCCGGCCAAAAAGGAACACGAAGTAAAGAAAGAACGGAAACAGCTGTTCCAGTACGCATTCCATCATGCCCGGTTCGACTGGATCGAAAAGCTGGCAGACCTGCAGTTTCAGCGGGCGGTGCTTTATATGAAAGAGGTGCGGCAGCACGGGAAGGAATATGCGAAGAATATACGCCTGGGGCGCCAGCAGGATGTACTATCCACCATGAATAAATACGGTATCGGTTTCAGGGCAGAAGACGGGGCCAGCGGGCTGATGCTGGCGCTGCATCATGGGCAGCACCAGTTGATAAAAGAATTCCTGCAGCGCAATGCTTCCATCCGCCAGACCGATCCCCGCGCCTGGATGCCCATCGATTTCCTGCTGCAAGGATATTATAAAAACGTGTTTTTCAAACACCAGCAGATGGCCTCCCTGCAAAGCCTGAAACAGTTCTGGTTCGCTGTGAAACCGCCGGGCCTGGGACTGGAGTTGGATGATCAAAGCCTCCACATCGGCAGCAACAGCATGCTCTTCTTCCTTATTCTGGCCATGAGAACCATGGAAGAATTTCACCTTGAAAAAGTCGAAGTAAGCATGTCCGGAGGGCAATCCCATGTGATCCCGGCCCGGGTTTATTCCATGAACGATGTGATGAACCTCGTATCCGCAATGCCCGATGAAATACTGAGTCCGTACCGTAAGAACCGGTCTTATGTGAACAGCGTACTGGCTACCAACGAGATCAGCCGCAGGGAACATCCTGGTTGCAAACGGATCTTTATCAGGGTAGACAGAGGCAGTTACATGATAAGCCCATTTATCCATTGGATCACGTACCGGTAAAACTGTTTTACTTTTCATCCTCGTCATCTTCATCCGCATCATTCCCTGCCAGCCTGGCCGGATAAGGCCTGCTCCCCTTGGTACTGAACCAGAGGATCCGGTTCAGCATATCGTCGCGGCCACCGTCGATGTGGTTGTATTCGGGCAGCATCGACTGGCGGGCATACAGCAGGGCTTTTCCCTTCAGCATCGCAAGTGCCGGGTTCATCTCGTTGAGCGGTATCCTGTTTGGGATAGCGGCAAATTGCCCCTTGCCGGGCTTAGCCGTGAAACAGTCGAACATGGGCAGGGCCGTGGCATCCACCGCGTTCATGGGCGGGATGCCCAGTATCTGCTCGATGCTGCGCACGATGCAGGTCTGGTTGTAGTTGGTGGAAACGGTCCGGTTCAGCTGGCTGTAGGGGCTTACCACAAACCCGGTGGTGCGGTAGGCCGACACATGATCCCATCCTGCCTGCGAATCATCCTCCGTTATAAACACGACCGTATTGTTCCAGAAGCGGCTTTTCGTCAGCGCTTCGATGATGCGCCCCAGGGCAAGGTCGTTGTCGGCTACCATGGCGCGCGGCGTCGGCATGCCCGGGCGGGTGCCCGATGTGTGATCTACCGACAGGGCCATCACCATGAGCTCGGGCAGCTGGTCGCCCGGCCGGCCTTCGAAATCATGCAGCTCCCTGATAAAAGCATCGGCGCGCAGCTGGTCGGTGATCTTCAGCTGGTCGGAGCCGGGATAGTTAGGAGAGAGCATCGGGGTTACCCGCGAGATGGTGGAATGATTGGTGAACTGCAGGGGCTTGCCAGCCTTATAGTGGTCCTCGTAGATATTCGTCCAGGTCAGTTTGCTGTCCATCTCCGGGATGCAGGCTTCTCCGTAGATGCGGACGCTTTTTCCGTGGTCGGCGGCGTTGTTCCAGATAAACCCTTTCCGGTTGTAGACCATGGCGTCGGTCTGTACGTGCGGATAGCTTCGGAACCAGGCCCGCACGTTCTTTTCGATGTAGTCGGTCACCATGGCGGCATCCGTCCACTGGTGCCCTTCCGCCGAGCATTTGCCGGAAGCGTAGTAGTTGTCGAGCAGCAGGAAGTTCCGGGCCAGCTGGTGCTGGTTGGGGGTTACGCTGTCGCCGAACACGCAGAGTTGCGGAGCGCCTTTGCCCTGCGGCAGGTCGCCCAGTACCTGGTCGTAGGTCCTGTTTTCCTTGATGATATACAGCACATGTTTGAATGTGGAAGGTTCGCCGATGCGCTCGGGCATGGGCCGCGCAGGCTGTGCCGGCCTTGGCGTGGCCGTGGCCAGCGCGGTCCGGAAACTGAGCATCAGCCGCTTTACCCGTTCTGTGTACACCGTGAGCGTAGCCGGATCGGGCAGGTCGATCACGCTGATGGTGGCTTTCTGGTGGTGCGAATTATATGCAGTGACGCTGCCGGTTTCCTTTTCCACCCCCTTCATGTCGCGGCTGCTCACCCGCGCTCCTTCGCCTTCCAGGTTGGTAACGAACAGTTGATTGCCGAACGGTGCCAGTCCGCCCGGGTAGGCTTCCGTAGGTATGAAGCCTTCCATGCTGCTGGCGCCGCTGCCCTGTGCAGAAGCCGCTGCACCCAGCCTGATGACGGCGATGGCATTGTCCATTCCGTTGGCAACATACAGGTGGGTCCCGTCGGCGCTCAGTGCCAGGGCATTGGGCGAGTCGCCGATAAAAGCTTTTTCGCTGCTATCTGTGCGGACGGAAATGGTTCCGGTGGTTTTGGAAGTAGCGGTGTTGATGACCGTTATATCATCGCTGTTGCTGTTGCTCACGTACAGGTATTGCTTGTCGGGGCTTACGGCCAGGTCGTTCGGATGCAGCCCTACCGGGATGGTGCGCACCAGCCGCCCCTCCTGACTGAATACATCGACAGACCCGGAACTGATGCTGCCGGTTTTCGGATCTACCAGGGCCTTGCCATAAGGCACGCCGGCGGTCTCTGCGTGCGGATCGGCGCCGGGTTTGTCGCCACCCCAGTTGGTTACATAAAGATTCCCGCGGCAGCTGGCGATGCCATAAGGGGCTACGCCGGTAGCTGCAGACCATACCGTGCTTTTATTGGCCAGGTCGATCTTCACGAGCCGGTTGTTGCCGTTCAGCACCACATAAAGAAAGCTTTTACCGTCTTCTTCCTGTAGGGCCAGTTCATTGGGAAGCGCAAGGGGCGAAGGGGCTTCGGGGTTGAACTGGATGGTGTCGGCGATGCTGAGCCTTTTTCCGTTCCAATCGGCGATGAATACGGCCGAGCGATGGGTGTCGGCGTTGGCGGCGCTCCAGTAAATGCGGGTTTTGCCGTCGCCGGTCTGCACTTCTACGCCGGAGTAGGTGCTCATGAACCCTTTGAACCGGGCATCGCCGGGGAAGGTCCAGTGGTCGGCCAGCTGCTGCCGCTGTGCGTCGAGAACGGCTATGCCGTAGCGGTCTTCCAGGGCAAACAGGTGCGTACCGGGGATCAGCTTCAGGTCGAGGCTGTGGTTCTCCAGGTCGGGGCTCCCGTAGGAGATTACTTTTCCGGCCGGGTCTATCACGCGGTTATAGGGCATCATCACCGGCAGCAGGCTCCTGTTGAGCGTGCTGTCGTCGTAGGAGGAGTGATATTTCTGCTTTTCGGATTGTGCCTGTTGTTCCGTGCGGAAGAAATGTTTGCACGAAAAGAGTGCCAGGGAGAGAAGAACAAACAAGTATACAGATGCCTTTCGTGCTTTCATAAAGTGGCCTGGTTGAAGAAGGTAAATGATGGAATAGACCGGCTGCAAGGTAAACCACCTGCGGCAAGTCTGCTTGCCCGGGGCCGCCGCAAATGAATTTTATGTGAAGTTTTCCGGTCCGGTGGCCTTCCAGGCGGCGATCTGCCGGGGAAACGGGCCCGGGAAGCGGCTATCCTGTACAGGACGGAAGCAGGAGGGGCCGCACCGCTGAAATAATTTATCTTTCCGGTCTTATTTTTACAGGCGATCCGGTTTCCATGCTCTTCAAAAATAATATCATGAAAAATTTCTGCCTCCCTGGTAAGATCACCGCATTTCTTTTCTTACTGCTCTCCGGCCTGGTCGTCCGGGCGCAGAACAACATGGTTACACCTACCAACGATGCGGCTGCGCCGAAGGTGTTGCTGCCGAACGGATGGTCGCTGAGTCCGGCAGGCAGGTCGCTCAAACTGGGCGATCTCCCGCTGAACATGGTGTTGTCGCACAACCGCCAGATGCTGGCGGTCACCAACAACGGCCAGAGCACGCAGGTGGTGCAGCTGATCGATCCCAAGAATGAGACCATCCTCGATGAAGTGCCGATCGACAAATCGTGGTACGGCATCCGCTTCAGCGACAAAGATGACGTGCTGTATGTTTCGGGGGGCAACGACAACATAATCCTGGCCTATGATGTCAGCAAAAAGAAACTCGCCGCCGCCGACACCATCCGCCTGGGCAAACCGTGGCCGAACAGGATCAGTCCGACGGGCATCGAAGTAGACAACAAAAAAAATCTGCTGTATACGGTCACCAAGGAAGACAGCACGCTGTATATCGTTGACCTGCAAACGAAGCAGACCGTCAGGAAAGTTTTTCTCGGGTATGAGGCTTATTCCTGTTTGCTGAGCCCCGACAGATCGCGGTTGTATATTTCGCTGTGGGGCGGCGACAAGATCGCGGTGTTCAACACCGGAACGGGCGTTGTGCAGTCGGAGATCAGGACCGGCAACCATCCCAACGAGATCCTCAGCACCGCGAACGGCCGCTTTCTTTTTGTGGCCAATGCAAACGACAATTCCGTTTCGGTGATCAATACGGCCAC
Source organism: Chitinophagaceae bacterium (assembly GCA_965200945.1). GTDB lineage: Bacteria > Bacteroidota > Bacteroidia > Chitinophagales > Chitinophagaceae > JADCRZ01. The sequence continues at coordinate 3,264,087 of OZ241749.1, read as the reverse complement.
AAAAAAAGTAGTGGAGACCATTTCTGCCTCGCTCTTCCCGACGGTGCTTACCGGTTCCACCACCAACGGACTGGCCCTTTCGAAAGATGAAAAAACACTTTTTGTGGCCAATGCCGACAACAACTGCCTGGCGGTTTTCAATGTGGCTGTTCCGGGCAAGAGTACGTCGAAGGGATTTATTCCTACAGGCTGGTATCCGACCAACATAAAAGTGCTGGGGAACAAGATCATGGTGAGCAACGGCAAAGGCTTTGCGTCGATGGCCAATCCGCTGGGACCGCAGCCGGTGAAGAAATCGGACAACAGCGGCAGCCATGTAGGGGTAACGGGCGGGCAGGAGGTGCAATACATTGCCGGCCTGTTCAAAGGCACGCTTTCTTTCATCGACCAGCCAAACGACGCGGCGCTGGAAGCGTATTCGAAGCAGGTGTATGCCAACACGCCGTTCAACAAAAGCGTGGAAAAACAGGCGATGGGTGAAAGCAACAATCCCATCCCGCGCAAAGCCGGTGAAGCTTCCCCCATCAAGCATGTGTTCTACGTGATCAAGGAAAACCGGACCTACGACCAGATGCTGGGCGACATGACGGAAGGCAACGGCGATAGCAGCCTGTGCATCTTTCCTCAAAAAGTAACGCCCAACCACCATGGCATTGCCCGCGAATTCGTGCTGCTCGACAATTTTTATGTAAATGCCGAAGTGAGCGCCGATGGGCACAACTGGAGCATGGCGGCTTACGCCACCGACTATGTGGAAAAGACCTGGCCCATCAGCTATGGCAAACGGGGAGGCACATACGACTATGAAGGCTCGCGCAAGATCGCTTATCCGCGCGACGGGTTTGTATGGGACTACTGCAAACGGGCGGGCATCAGCTACCGCACCTATGGCGAGTTCGGTGAGAACGGCAAGGCGACCATCAAAACGCTGGAAGGCCATGTGGCCCCTGGTTACGAAGGCTTCAACCTCGACTACCCCGATGTGGACCGGGTGGCTGTGTTCAAAAAGGATTTTGATTCGCTGCTGGCCCTGAACCAGGTTCCGCAGTTCAATACCATCCGCCTGGGCAACGACCATACAAGCGGACAGCGCAAAGGAAAGATCACGCCCATTTCTGCGGTGGCCGACAACGATTATGCGCTGGGCCAGCTGATCGAGCACATCTCGCAAAGCTCCATCTGGAAAGAGAGCGCCATCTTCGTGCTGGAAGACGATGCACAGAACGGTCCTGACCATGTAGACGCGCACCGCTCGCCGGCTTTTGTGATCAGTCCGTATATCAAGCGCAAAACGGTCGACCATACCATGTATTCCACATCGGGCATCCTGCGCACCATCGAGCTTATCCTCGGTCTGCCCCCGATGAGCCAGTATGACGCGGCGGCGGTTCCCCTGTTCCATTCCTTTACCAGCCAGCCCGACCTCACGGCGTATCAGGTAAAACAACCCGGGGTAAGCCTGACCGACCGGAACAAGGCCGACAATGCCAGCGCCCGCCGCAGCGAAGCCTTCAACTTCGCGAAGGAAGACGCGGTGCCGGATCTGGACCTGATGGAAGTGGTCTGGAAGTCGGTAAAAGGCGAGCAGTCCGTAATGCCCGCTCCCCGCAGGAGTGCGTTTTTAAAGCTGCAGGCGAAGAAGAAGGGGGATGCTGACGATGATGATTAGGAGGGGATGATCTATCCGGGATGATTTAATTTATGGAGAAATAATCATTCGAACACCTGGTGGAAATGATTCTTATATCACCATGAAACATGACGATTCCACTTTTGAATGAATACGGCGACTGCACCATGCCAAATGACAAACAGTGAAAAATATACCTGTAGCGGCTGTGGTCTGATTCATGATGACTGGCCTGCATTGGCTTTCAACTCACCGGGAAACTATGACCAGCTATCCGGGCAGGATAAGCAGACAATCGCGGAATTGAATACGGACTTTTGCAGTATCAGGTACGCTGAACAAACGGACCGGTTCATCCACTGCACTTTAAGCCAAAAAGTTATCGGCCATTGTGAAACGCTTGAATACGGATTATGGGTTTCGCTGAGTGAAAAAAGTTTTCTGGATTATTCGGAGAATTTTCACAACGAGGATCACGAAACCTCCTATTTTGGCTGGTTGTGCAATGACCTGCCGGACTATGATTTCAGTGGCGGCAGCATTCCGACAACGGTGGTCACAAAGCCTGGAAATCAAAGACCAGAAATCATTCCACACCGCGACTTCAACCATCCGTTCGTTCGGGATTATTACCTGGGCATCGGAAAGTCGGAAGCAGAAAGGCGGATCTGCCAAATGCTGAAAACATTGAATGAAAAGGATGAGGTGACCACCAAGGCAAAACCCTGGTGGCGGTTTTGGTAGTTGCTTTTTCGCATTGAAACCGGTGTGATGATAATCGGGAGGGAAAAGAGCAAGGGAATAAAATGCGGGAAACAATCAACAAGGTCGCTCCGGGGCATCTTGACAGCGGCTTGGTATCGGAGCATGATACTTCATCTCAAACACCAAAATAAAAATACTTCCATGGAAAAGCAAATACAGGACCTCATCCCGAAAGCCTACGCTGCCTTTAACGCGAGAGACATCAGCGAAGCGCTCACGACCATGCACCCGGATGTTCACTGGCCGAAAGCATTCGAAGGAGGATACGTGGTCGGGCACGAGGAGATCCGGAAATACTGGACCCGGCAATGGACAGAAATAAACCCCCACGTGGAACCCGTAGGATTCACCGACAGACCCAACGGGTCGTTGGAAGTGCAGGTACACCAGAAAGTGAAAGACTTGCAGGATAAGGTGCTGTTCGATGGAATCGTAAAGCATGTGTACAGTTTTGAAGATGGATTGATAAAGAAAATGGATGTGGAGGTTGAATAGGCTTTCGCATTCCTGTTTCCCTCTTTGGTGCATCTTGCGGAGGCGGAACTAAGTGAAGGAAGCTTATTTTTTTCTGATATCCAGGGCTGGTGCAGCAAGCGGCAGTAGGTGCAGCGGCGTGTGGTGCGCCTGGCAGGAAGGTCAAAAGATGAGATAAGCCGTCTGAATACTTTCCCGCGACACCGCCAGCCAACAAACCCATTGTCTATCTGTTCCGCCACCCTATCTTTAGCGCCAACAAAGAATCTGATGGACCATTTCCCGGTGACCAACTCGAACCTGTCGGCTGCCCATCTGGGTATATTTCTCCAAGAACGATACGCAATGAGCCCTGCCGCCACCTGCCGGTTGCTGCGGGCGGGCATCAACGATACTTACCTGGTAGCGGATGGAAGTTTAAAGCAGGTGTTCCGGGTTTACAGCCTGGACTGGCGTACCCGCGAAGAGATCATGGAGGAGATCCGGTTGCTGAACCTGCTGCAGGAACGGGCTGTATCCGTGTCGTATCCGTTGCCCGACAAGGAAGGTAATTATATCCAGTTACTTCATGCACCGGAAGGGGACCGGTTCGGGGTCTTGTTTTCTTTCGCTGCCGGCCACAAGATCCATAGCTTTTCCACAGACACCCATTTCCAGATCGGCAAACTCATGGCCCGCTTTCATGCGGTAACCACGGGCCAGTCATTGCAGCGCATCACCTACACACCCGAAGTGCTGCTCGTAAATTCCCTGATCCAGCTCGAAGATTTTCTGCCCGCCGATACAAGGGAGATGGCCTATATGCAGTCTTTCCAGCCCTGGCTCCTGGAAGAATGGCGCCAGGCAGACCTTTCCCGGATCAGGCAGGGCATCGTGCATCTCGATATCTGGTTCGACAACCTCAACATCGGCGAAGGCGACCAGGTAACCCTCTTCGACTTCGATTTCTGCGGCAATGGCTGGCTCTGTCTCGACCTGGCCTACTACATCCTCCAGCTCCACAACACCGAAAAATACGAAGCGGCGGCCTACCAGCCCAAGATCGCCGGCTTTCTCGCCGGCTATGAATCCATCACCTCCCTCAGCGAAGAAGAAAAGCGGCTTATCCCGATGCTGGGCATCTGTCTCTACTTTTTTTACCTGGGCAACCAGTGCCGGCGGTTCGACAACTGGTCCAATTCCTTCCTGAGCGAAGATTACCTCAAAAGGTTCATCAACGGGCTGGTCAAGCGGTATTCGGAGATATATAACCTGGGGAACCCCGAACCGGCCTCTTCATGATGTGATGGACCGGCAGACAGCAGGAGAAATTTTTGCATTGCCAGCGCTGGTATCGGAAAATGATTATTTTAGCATACTGCAATCGATTGCACGATCCGCTTCCTCATTTGACAGTGATCGTGCAGATGAGGCGACCTTGAAAAATAATTGATATGCTACCAAACGTTGTTTGCACATTTGCCCGGAGATCCTGTCTGTTTTTTCTATTTCTCCTTATGACAATGGCCCCGCCCATCCGGAGCCTGGCACAGGCAGACTCCATCCGTTTTCCGTTTCAGAACTGGAAACTCCCTTTCGAACAGCGCGTCACCGACCTCGTCTCCCGCCTCACACTCGAAGAAAAAGTGGCCCAGATGCTGAACTCCGCCCCGGCCATCCCGAAACTGGGCATCCCGGCGTACGACTGGTGGAACGAAGTGCTGCATGGCGTGGCCCGAACCCAGTTTCACGTAACCGTATACCCGCAGGCCATCGGTATGGCGGCTACTTTCGATACCAGCTCGCTCTTTCGCATGGCCGACTACTCGGCGCTGGAAGGCAGGGCCATACACAATAAAGCCGTTGCCATGGGCAGAAGCGGCGACCGCTACGTCGGACTCACCTACTGGACACCCAACATCAATATCTTCCGCGATCCGCGCTGGGGGCGCGGACAGGAGACCTACGGCGAAGATCCTTTTCTGACGGCCATGATGGGCAAAGCTTTTGTGCACGGATTGCAGGGCGACGATCCGCGCTACCTCAAAGCGGCTGCCTGCGCCAAGCACTATGCCGTGCACAGCGGCCCCGAACCGCTCCGCCACGTGTTCGACGTGTCGCCCAGCGACCAGGACCTCTGGAACACCTACCTGCCGGCTTTCAAGGAGCTGGTCACCAACGCCCATGTGGCCGGGGTAATGTGCGCATACAATGCCTTCAAAACACAGCCCTGCTGCGGCAGCGACCAGCTCATGGTCGACATCCTGCGCAACCAGTGGAAATTCGCCGGCTATGTGACGTCCGACTGCTGGGCGATCGATGATTTTTTCAAGAACCATAAAACACATCCCGACGCGGAAAGCGCGTCTGCCGATGCCGTGATGCACGGTACCGACATCGACTGCGGCACCTCCGCCTACAAGGCCCTGGTGCAGGCGGTGAAAGATGGAAAGATCACCGAAAAACAGATCGATGTTTCCGTAAAACGCCTGTTCATGATCCGCTTCCGCCTGGGCATGTTCGACCCGGCTTCCATGGTGTCTTATGCACAGACGCCTGCCAGCGTGCTGGAAAGCCCGGAGCACCAGGCCCACGCACTCAGGATGGCGCAACAATCCATCGTGCTGCTCCGCAACGAGAACCATACGCTGCCCCTCCGCAAGGACCTGAAAAAGATCGCGGTAGTGGGTCCGAACGCCGACAATCCCATTGCGGTGCTGGGCAACTACAATGGCAACCCGTCACAGATTGTAACCGCCCTGCAGGGCATCCGCAACAAGGTGGGCAGCGGGGTGGAAGTGGTGTATGAAAAAGGGATCAACTTCACCAACGACACGCTGCTGGCCTACGCCGACCTGGGCAGCCGGTTTTCGATCGATGGAAAACAGGGATTCAAAGCGGAATATTTCGACAATGCCGAACTGAAGGGAACACCCGTGGAAACCCGCACGGAGCCTGCCGTGGATCACAACTGGCAGGAAGGCGAACTGGTAACGGGCAACCTGAAGGCCTACAACTTCACCGCCCGCTACACCACCGATTTCAAGGCGGCCTCCACCGGTGACATTACTTTCGAGCTGGAAGCCGATGACGGGTACCGTTTTCTAGTAGATGGCAAAGAAGTGGTAAACGCCTGGACGCGCAACCGCTGGGGCGCCCGCACCTACAAGCTGCAGACAGAAGAAAACAAGACCTATCATCTCGTGCTCGAATACAACCAGGTAGATGGCAAGGCATCTGTTCACCTGCGCACCGGCAATTACACCAGAACGGATTTTGCCGCCCTGGCTAACCGCCTGCGCGATGCCGACGCCATCATTTATGCCGGCGGCATCTCCCCACAGCTCGAAGGGGAGGAGATGAGCGTGAGCTATCCCGGCTTCAGCGGGGGCGACCGCACCTCGATCAGGCTGCCTGCCGTGCAAACGGAGCTCCTGAAAGCCCTGGCTACCACCGGCAAGCCCGTGGTGTTTGTAATAATGACGGGCAGCGCCCTGGCCATTCCCTACGAGAGCGAGCACATTCCCGCCATCGTAAATGCCTGGTACGGCGGACAGGCGGCCGGCACCGCGCTGGCCGACGTGCTGTTCGGCGATTACAATCCGGCCGGCCGCCTGCCGGTCACCTTTTACAAAAGCGACGACGACCTGCCGCCGTTCAACGATTATTCGATGACCAACCGCACCTACCGCTACTTCAAAGGCGCGCCCGAGTTTGGTTTTGGGTTCGGGCTTAGCTATTCCTCTTTCCAGTACGACCAGTTGCAGCTGCCGGCCACGGCCGCCTTCGGCAAAAAAGCGGTGACAAGCGTACGCGTCACAAATACAGGAACCAGGGACGGAGAAGAAGTGGTGGAGTTGTATGTTTCAGCCGCTGATAAAGTCTCAGGGGTGCCCCTGCGCGCGCTGCGGGGCTTTCAGCGCATCATGCTGAAAAAAGGAGAAAGCCGTACCGTCCGCTTCGAGCTGGGGCCGGAAGCGCTGTCGGTAGCCGATGACCAGGGCCATCTGAAGCCCTTTGCCCCGCGCGTCACCATCAGCATCGGCGGCAGCCAGCCCGACGGGAAAACGCGGTCCGCGAAGAAGACGGTCGAAGGAAACATGCGGGTGACGATGATGTAGGGACGTTGCTGCAAAGGCTTGAAGCCTTCAAAAGTTCTCACGCATTCTCCTCTATGCACCTGAGAAAATGAGGCAGGTGAAGACTGACTGCTGTTACGCACGTGGGAATCAGCGTCCTTGATAAATTTTTGTCATTCTTGCACAGGCACAGTCAGTCGATGAAGGTACCTGTTTGTACTTGCGCCAGCTGAAGGACGACAAGATCGACTTGAGAGAAGATATCAAGTGGCTGAGCAGGACAGGCCCCCCAAAACAAAAAAGCTCCTCCGTAGACACGGAGCAGCTTTTAACGATTGCTTGCCATATGAAAAAATCTTCCTGAATTTCTTTTTTGAGCGGGGCCTCTTTTCTTTCTTCACATCTTGTTTCCCCCGTTTGCAATTCAAAAGTAAGGCAGGATTTGTTACCGCCAAATCGATGTTTAACCATGTTTCATGATATCCAAACACCGGGTGATGAGCTGAAACGCAATACAGGAGAGAACTCTGCCTAAAATTTCTTGTTGTGTCCAACGTACACAATGGCCTGAAAAATAGTTGAAAGTTTTTCTTGCCGGTTATTCCAAAAGACCGGAATATTCCGTTTCTCCTTTTGTCCGGCAACGTACAAACGGTGTTCAGTTCCGGACACATTGGGCGGTCCTCATTTTCTGAAACCCTTGCCAGGCGAGGATTTACGCATTGGTACAGGCGTTGGAGACCTGCCTGCAGGAAGATGGTGGCCCCGGTATGGGAAAACGGGGGTTTCTTTCGCGTACGGTCAAAATAATTGTTATGTTTAAAAGTCAGTTCACCATAGCCATTCGCACCCTCTGGCGCAACCGGGGTTTTTCGGCCCTCAACATCGCCGGACTTGCCGTCGGCACCGCTACCTGCCTGGTTATCATGCTGTTCGTGGGCAACGAACTTAGCTTCGACCGCTTCAACAAGAAAGCCGATCGCATGGTTACGGTCTACTTTCAGGGAAACATCCAGGGTGAGCGGATGAATGAGGCTTCGGTGATGCCGCCAGTGGCACAAACACTCAAAGCCGATTACCCGGAGGTGGAAGAAGCCACCCGCCTGCGCGACGGGGGCCAGCCCCGGCTTCAGTACGGCGACAAATCGTTCCGGAACGACCCCTTTGCTTTTGTGGATTCCAACTTCTTCGAGGTATTTACGCTGCCGTTGCTGCAGGGAGATGCCCATACCGCCCTGCAGAGCCCCAACAGCGTGGTCGTCAGCAAAGCGGTGGCAGCCAAGTATTTCGGAGAGGAAGATCCGATGGGTAAACTGATCACGCTGAAAGACGGAAGCAACACCGCTTACAAGGTCACCGGCCTGATCGCCGGCGTACCGAGGAACGCCAGTTTTCATTTCGACCTGTTCGCCTCCATGGCCGGCGTCGCCGAAGCAAAGGAGCCGACCTGGATGAGCTCCAACTTTTTCACCTACCTGGTGCTGCGCAAAGGGACCGATGCCAAGAAGCTGGAAGCCAGGTTGCCGCAGATGGTGCAGAGATACATGGGGCCGCAGATGGCCCGGGCGATGGGCGTTACGCTCACCGATTTCCGGAAGCAGGGCAACGACCTCAGCTTCCACCTGGAGCCCATCACAAAAATTCACCTCGATCCCGATTTTCCGAACGTGCTTGGCAAGCCGGGTGACATCAAGAATGTCTACATCTTCGGGTCCATCGCCATCTGCATGCTGCTGATCGCCTGCATCAATTTTATGAACCTGTCAACCGCCGGCGCCGCCAAACGCGCCCGCGAGGTCGGCGTCCGCAAAGTACTCGGCTCCCTGAAAACAGATCTGGTAAAACAGTTCCTCCTCGAATCCATGCTGTTATCGGCCATCGCACTGGCGGCAGGACTGCTGCTGATCCAGCCGGCCCTGCCGGCTTTCAACCGGCTGAGCGGACTGGAGCTGGACCTGCACCTGTCGGACCATCCGCTGTACAGCGCCGGGCTCCTGTTGCTCTTTGTGGTAGTTACCGGTTTCCTTGCCGGTGGCTATCCCGCATTTTACCTGTCCAGCTTTAACCCGGCATCCGTGCTGAAGGGAACCTTCTCCGCCGGTAAAAAGGGCATCGGCCTGCGGAGCGGACTGGTCGTGTTTCAGTTCTTTGTGTCTATCGTGCTCATCGTGAGCACTACGGTGGTGTTCAAGCAGCTCTCTTACCTGCGGCAGACCGATGTGGGTTACAACAAGGAGCAGGTGATGATCATACCGGATGCCTGGATGCTGGGCCGGAACCAGGAAGGGTTTTACCAGCAGCTCCGCACCAGTCCGCTGGTAGCGGGCGTGAGCCGTTCGGGCTACCTGCCGGCGGGCCGCAGCAACAACAACAATTTTTTTGTGGCCCCTGACCAGGCACCCGATCGCATGGTAAAGGCGCTGCGGTACGATGTAGACGAAAACTATATTTCCGTGCTCGGTCTCCGGATGGCTTCCGGGCGCAATTTCTCTCCTCAATTTCCAACCGATTCCGGTGCGGTGATCCTCAACGAGACTGCTGCCAGGGTGCTGGGCTGGGGCAACCAGGCGGCCGGTCATACCATTTACAACAGCGACAACCGCGGACAAAGACATTCCCATCCGGTGATCGGCGTGGTGAAAGATTTCAATTTCCGCTCGCTGCATGAACGGATCTCGCCGCTGGTGATGGCGCTGGCTCCGGATCAGTCTACCCTGATCGCCAAACTCAAAACAAAAGACATCGCCGCCCTCACGGCGGCCCTTTCGAAAAGCTGGACCGCCGCCGGTGCGGAAGACGCTTTTTCCTACTCCTTTCTCGACGAGCGGTTCAACAACACCTACCAGACAGAACAAAAGACCGGCGCCATCCTGGGCCTCTTTGCAGGGCTCACCATTTTTGTGGCCTGCCTGGGCCTGTTCGGACTGGCCATGTTCACCGCGCAGCAGCGGACAAAAGAGATCGGGATCCGCAAGGTACTCGGGGCCGATGTGCCGGGCATCCTGTCCCTGCTGTCGAAAGATTTCCTGAAGATGGTGCTCCTGGCTTTCGTGATCGCCTCGCCCGTAGCCTGGCTCATCATGACCAAATGGCTCCAGGAGTTCGCCTATCATACCCGCATCAGCTGGTGGGTGTTCGTGGTGGCCGCCACCGCCGCCATGCTGATCGCCGTCGTGGCCGTGAGCTACCAGTCGCTGAAAGCCGCCCTGGCCAACCCTGTACGGAGTTTGCGCACGGAATGAGGGAGGCTAAACTGCTTTTTTTGTCGTTTATACAGGGAGTGTCAGATCTGTTTCTTGTTCCGCAGAATCAAGTGGAAAATAACATCAACATTGGATTGTTTGCAAAATGTCTGTTTTCTCTCTTTCTGTTTTATGCCAAACCGTTGACAAAATATCGGATTGATCAGCGCGAATAAAACCTTTTTGCTGGAACGTGTATATTCTCTCCTTGCGTACCTGCGGCACGCAGAGCCAGGATGCATTTTGTCTGCGGTTTGGTATTAGTCATCCTTGCATCGGCGTGTCAAAGCCTGTGCAAGGATGACTAATACCAAATACAATATCCTGATACTGCGTTGGAATAAAAATTGGTTCAATCAGGTAGGTCGATGCGCTTACCTGAAACAGTTTGCCCGTCGCCTCATCACCTGGAATGGGGTACCGGTGGAGCAGTTCTTTGTTTATATCAAACAGCAAGCAGCTACGCACCGGCAAAGAGCCGATCTCAAGCAAGTAATCCGGCAGCGGCTTGTGCTTCGTGCTCGGTTATTTTCCGATCAGTCCGGAAATGATGTTGATGCTGAGTGCGATGATGGCGGTGTTGTAGATAAAAGAAAGAAACCCGTGCAGTAAGGCCAGCCGCCTGATGACCCGCCCTGAAATACTCACATCGGCCACCTGGAAGGTCATTCCCAGCACAAATGAAAAATAAGCAAAGTCGAGAAAGTCGGGCAACTCCGTACCCGGAAAGATAAGTCCTTTGTCGGTCTGGGTGGTATCCTGGTCTGGATCGGGCGGACTGTTGTAATAAAAATGCGCATAGCGGATCGTGAACAAGGTATGGATCAGTATCCAGGAAAGGGCAACCGCGATCACCGAGAGTATGATGTGTATGTCGATTCCCCGCCGGGAATTGGTAGGCAGGCCGTGGAGCAGCAGGATGATGGCGAACACCGATGCAAAGGCAGCAAACACCACGAACGTGAAAATAAGGAGATAGCTTGAATCCTGCTCAACGGCTACCGTGCTGATCTCTTTAGGGTGTTTGATCAGGATGGTGGACCAGGCAAAGAACAGCACCGTGGCGGCAAAGCCGATCCAGCTGAGCATGAACACATACGCCGGCGTGGAATTGCGCCAGGTGCACAACATCACCGTAAAACCAACGGCAAAAGAGATCAGGTACCTGCGGGTCCTGGGGATACTGTCGATCAGGGCAAAGAAAGACTTCATGGTCCGGTATTGCTAAATTTCAGGTTATGGAACGGGGATCAGAATGGGGCGGTTCTTGAGGAAGGGTGCAAAAAGCGGTCCTGTCAAAAATATCGAAATTTACCCGTACCGGCGCCATCTTGCTAATACCTGCCGGAAGAGCGGGCCCTGCGCATGGTTCCGCCCGACAAAAGGATCGCTGAAGTATCTGACACGGCGAGCTGCAGGGAGTCTATCTGTGCATGGCCAATATCGAGTATGGAGGCGCCCTGCAGGTCGGCATGGAGGGAGACTACATGGAAAGAACTCCAGTACTTTCTTTCCTGCGGTAGCTGGGAAAGTACGATCCTCTCGCCGAGCGACAGCGGCTTCACCTTGTTTTCCGGAGACATTTCAAAAACCGCTGCGCTCGAATCGCGGGCGGTGACCTCCAGCGTATCGAATTCCGGTACCAGGCTTTCCACCTCGAACTTCGATTTGCCGGCGAGCCGTACAGACAATGCACGTTCTTTCATCCGCTCCATTTCCAGGTTGCAATCCGTAGCTGTGACCGAAAGGATCGAAGGGGCGAAGATGCGCACCAGTGTGTTCCAGCGCATATAATCCCGCTCGGGCAGGTTGCGGAATGGGTAGGGAGTGGGAAAATTTATGTAACAGGTATCATTGCGAACAATGGCTTTTACCTTCCCTGATTCAAAGCCTTCCCAGTCGCGGAACACCCGTACCGAAGCCGTGGGCGCGGGTTCGAAGATCATCTGGGTCACGTTGCCGCCGGTGATGTGCAAATGATGAAAGGGCTGTTGCAGCAAGGTGCCGTAGGTAAAATAGATATCTCCCTGGTCGTTGCTGTCATATTCTTTTTTGAGCGTCAGGTTGGAGGCGAACAATCCGGCGGTAAGCAGCAGCAGCAGCGCCAGCAGTATTTTCTGTGTCAGTTTCATACAAATTATTTTGTGTATCTCGTTTTTACAAATTCTTCGTACCGCTTCTGCAGTTCCTGCATGTCGATCTGAAGCAGGTAAAGGTTCCGGAGCACGGCCGGCAATTCGTTTTCAAGGAACTGTTCCCGCCGGAAGGAAATGATGCGGTCCTGGGCATCGGCTTCCACAAAGAAGCCGATGCCCCGCCTGTTCGTGATGATGTCGCGTTGCTGCAGAAAATCGTATGCGCGCTGGATGGTGTTCGGACTGATCTCGATGAGTTCGGAGAGCTCGCGGATGCTGACGATCTTTTCCCCCAGTTTCCATTTTTTCAAGAGGATCTGTTCACACACATATTCGGCGATCTGCAGGTATATAGCGGGGTTATCCCTGAATTCCATTCAATAAGTTTAAAATTCTTTTTCTGTTAATCGCAAATAGGCCAGCGACCACAGGATAGCCGGGGTAACAAACTGAAAAACCAGTCGGACCGCGTGCTGAAACCCGGGTGGCAGTTCGAGTCGCGCGCGGTCTTTCCCAACCCAGATCCAGACAAGATAATAGGGAAAGGCTGTCTGTACGTTTTTAAGGAACATCCCTGCGATCAGCAGGTTGAGTAAGAAAATACCGAGGCAGATGGCGCAGGCGATCAGTGCTACTTTAATGAATGCAGCCTTGTTGAAAAACAGGGAGCCGACAAGCATCATGCCTGCGAAATTGAAGAACATGATAAAGCAGGTTCGTGCAATGAATTCGTCGTACGCCAGCACACGCACCGATTCGAACTGCCGGGTATAGAACGGGCTTTGAGGATCGAGCGAGCGGTGATAGAAGTAAACGAAGGTGGTATCCATGGCCCGGAAAAAGAGCAGGAAGATGAGCATGAACAGCGCGCCGGTGATCACAACGCCCGCAAGCCATTTTTCAAACTGCGACGCGGGCAGCGTCAGAAAAGAAGAGCCGCTGGCATTGGAAGCGAATTGTCCGTACACGAACGAGGCAAGGAAGCAGCCGCCGGCGGTGAGCCCGATCATAAAAGCCGCGTTCTGCGCATCGTCGAAGCCGCTGAAAATCTTCACCAGGCCGTATGCCAGCAGGCTCAGCGCCAGGCTGAGGCCGGTAAGTCCGATCATTTGGGTAGGGCGTTCCAGCAGCGTCTTTTTCAACAGCCACCAGAAGCGGGGGAGACTGAAAACATTTTCCATAAAGCAATCAGTTTTTAAAAAGGGTTTTGGTGATCTGCGGGTTCTCTGTAACGGCGTTGAAGAGGTGTTCCAGGTTCACCTTGCTGTCGAAGTTGCCCCTGTTCTCGGTCACGATGCTTTTGCCTTTCAAGGCATCTTCTTCATACAGCACCGTGATCCCTTCCGGTACGGACTCCACCGTGCGGAAGGCCAGTTTTTCTCCGATGGTGGACAGGGATGCGTTCAGCAGCAGTTCGCCGTTGTCGATGATGATCACCTCATCGATGAGGTTGTCGAGGTCCCTGATCTGGTGGGTGGAAATAAAGATCATGCGGTTTTCATTGATGACCGAGGCAATGAGTTTGCGGAATCTTTTTTTGGATGGTATATCGAGTCCGTTGGTAGGTTCATCGAGCAGCAGAGTGCTTGTGTTACAGGCAAGCGCAAACGCAATGATGAATTTTTTCTGTTGTCCGAAGGAAAGTGTATTGAGCTTGTCGCCCGTTTTTACGTCGAGGCGGTCAAGGTATGAGTAGAGCGCTTCCGCATCAAAGGCAGGATAGAACGGCGAGAAAAGAGCGACATAGCGGTGAATGGTCAGTGCGGGCACATAGACTTCTTCGGGGATAAAATAGATCGTCCTGAGGAAGGCCGGCAGCCGTTGGGAAGGACGGAACCCATTTACAGAGATGCTGCCGGAAGTCGGAAAAAGCAGTCCGATCAGATTCTTGAGCAGGGTCGACTTGCCTGCGCCGTTCTTCCCAATCAGTCCATACGTCTTTCCGGGCTGCAGCGTCAGCTGCAGGTCTTTATACAACAGCTTGTTCCGCCGGTACCCAAACGAGAGATTGTGGATGGCAATCATTAGTGTATTAGTTAAGTTGTACACCAAAGCTAAAACTTTATTTCAATCTGCCAAGTTTTTCTGTCTGAACCGGAATTAAAGGAATTATCTCTCTCTGTGTGCCGCAGGTACGCCCGGTGGGTAGACAATAGTTGGAAGTTAAGATGCGTTCCCCGGAACGCCTGGTGCTATGCCCGCACCTGGAGATTGACTAAAAAGTAGGAAAGCCATCTGGTTCTGTGTTCCATCGGAACATGAAAACAATCGCTTCCCTCCTTTTTAGTCGACCTTGAATTGAATGGGACCCACCGGGGTACCTCCGGCACGCAGAATGAGAATATACACATTCCAGCAAAAAGGTTTTATTCGCTCTGATGGATCATATTTCCTGTCAGCGATTTGGTAAGAGTGATTGGGATTGTATATAACTGAACACTGTCGGTTCCTTTGACACAATAAAGATGGTGAATACTGTAAATGCAGACCGAATCGGCGAATTCTTCCATCCCTCGATCCCTTCATCCTGGTTCAGACAAAAAATTTATTGCCGGCACAAGAACTCCGGCCCATATCTTCACTTATCAGGCGAATCACCTGCATTTGAAACTCCAGGTTCAGACCACTTACAGCCTCTCCGAAAAAGTTCTCACTGCATTCCCTCTTTCCAAAGAATTGTGTTCCTCCCGTTGCACCTGTTGCCGGGCGACCAGCTGACTGGTATGCCAGGCCAGCACTTTCGCTTTCAGCCGTTCGATGCACAGTTTTTTGTTCTGCAGCTGCGAGCGGCTGTCGGATGCCAGCACCTGGAGCCTCGAAGGCAGGTGGGTTCCGCGTACGGCCGTTTCTACCTTGTTTACATTTTGTCCGCCCGGACCCGATGACCGGCAGGTTTCGAAGGCCACATCCCGTAGCTCCCAGGCAGCCTGCTCCGGCAGGGAGAAGATGGCAACCCCCACAAACCAGTTCTTCCGCCTGTGATACCGGCGGTACGGACTCTGCGCGATCCACTGGATGGTGCCCTGCCATCGGGCGGTGAACTGCGGGAGGTCGCCTCCCGCCGCAAGCAGCGTGGCCGACAGCAGGGTGCCGGCCAGTTCGCCGGGTTTATGTTCCAGCACTTCGATCTGAAGGCCTGCCGCACGGGCTTCCTGCAGCATCCGTTCCTCCACTTTTGCCACCACCCGGCAGCACTCCACGGAGCCGCGGCCGGAGGTGATCTGTATGATGATCTTTTCCATAATCTAAAATTTATTCTTTGTTCATCCGGACGATCCGGGGTAAGAACCGGCCTTCCACCTGCACGAGGTCTTGCTGCAGGCTCATCACGGTTTCGATGTCTTTGTAGGCGGTCGGCGCTTCTTCCACGCTGCCACCGATGAGGGTGACGCCCGCGCCGGACAACATTTTTTTCATATCAGACACCGTGGTGTTCTCCTTCGCTCTTTTGCGGCTCATGGCCCGCCCCGCACCATGTGAGGCGGAAAAAAGCGACTGCTCCACACCGTTACCCGACACCAGGTACGCCGCGGTGGTCATGCTGCCGGGAATGATGCCCAGCTCGCCCGCATGCGCCGGCGTGGCGCCCTTGCGGTGAATGATCACTTCCCGTCCGTCGGGCAGCGGTTCGCGCCAGGCAAAATTGTGGTGGTTCTCTACCACGGCCAGCGCCCGCAGCCCGGTGGCTTTCAGCAGCGCGCTGCGGATCGCATCGTGACAGGCCCGGGCATAGTCGCCAGCCAGGTTCATACTCAGCCAGTATTCCTGTCCGGCCTCGCTCTCCATATCGAGCCAGGCAAGCTGCTGTGCTTCGGCAGGCAGCTTGCAGGTGTTCATCGCGATCTTCGTGTAGTGCTGGGCGATAGTTGCTCCCAGCCCGCGGCTTCCCGAATGGGAGAGCAGCGCCAGGTACTTGCGGGCGGGCAACCGGAGGCTGTTGTCTTCAAAGAGCTCTATCTCCCCGAACTCCACGAAATGATTGCCGCTGCCCGACGAGCCCAGCTGCCGGGCGGCTTTGCCCTGCATCTTTTTCAACAGGCCGGTGGCGTCGAAGAGCGGACTATCGAGTACGGGGTGTTCCGGTATCTCTTCCAGTCCGCCTTCCATCCCGAAATGGGTCTGTTCCCGCAGGGCCGTCTTCAGCTGGAAGCCATACCGTTTCAGGTAGCTGTCGCTTTCGTCGAAGATGGTGAGCGCCATGCGGCAGCCGATGTCGACGCCCACGGCATAGGGAACCACCGCCTTGTGGGTGGCCAGCACCCCGCCGATCGGAAGTCCGTACCCGGTATGGGCATCGGGCATCAGGGCACCCTGTACGGCCACCGGCAGCGTCATGGCCGTCTCCATCTGTTTTTTGGCACCGGCTTCGATCTCTTGTCCGCCCCATATCTTCAGCTGGCCCGTCTGCTCCAGCAGGCCGAAAGACTGGTAAGGCTTTACTGTTTCCGTCATCAGAAAAGTGTCTGCGATCTTACCGAGCACCGGGTCATTTCTGTAGGCCGCCGGGTCTGCTTTGATGCTGGTCAGCAGTTGCAGGAGACCTGATTTCTCCTGGTGTTTGAAATGTTTCGAAAGGATGTTGATGACCAGGCTTCTGGCCTGGTCGTCGGTATAACCGAGTTTGCTGAGTTCCTTAGTTTTTATTTGTCCCATAACGGGTTGGTTGAAATGTTATGCTCCCTGCTTTTCCGGATCACGTCCGGCAGCGGTTCTTTGATGTTGGTGGCATTGCGTGTTCTGCGGTCGGGCTCCGGGTCATGCCAGTGGAATCGCTTGCCATAACAGATCCTTTGGATCCTGGGATGCAGGTAATGTGTTGTAATGTAATTGTCGAGTTGCTGCGATTCACTTTCCAGAAGTGAATCGATTTGTTTGATGTGTGTGATGATAAACGGACTGATCCGGAGTTGAAAGCGCCAGGGCTCCTGGAAAATATAGTACACTTCGGGTGGCTTCTTGCTGTGTATCCATTTTTCCTGCCGGTAGAAAAGACCTTTTTCGCGTTCTGTTAGTTGCTGGCTGAACCAGCGCCATTCAGATTCGTGGAATCGCCGAAGCTCCTGTTGTTGCACGCCCGGCACTTTCTTCTGTTTGCGCCGGCGCGGATTCCGGAAGCTTTTATCCGGCGAATGCTGGAAAGTATTGATCTTGTTCAGCAACTCCTGGTAAAAAGAAGCTGCTGATGATTTGCTTACTTCCAGGGTGAGTACGAAAAAGCGCTTCCATCCTTTCTGGTAGGCGATTTTCAACGGTACCAGGGGGAGTGTAAAGATCTCTTTCCGGAGCTGGCTATCACGTTGTTCCATCCGGCGAAGCTGTTGATCGAAATCTTTTTTCTGCAGCCGTTTTTTCTGTTGCGCCGTCCTTAGCCGGTATGATAAAAGATCATGCGGCTGTTCATGCAGGTCCATACGGTTCTGTTGAGTCGGTGCTGTACAATCGGGTGGATACGATGATTCATCCTGCGGGCAGGATATATCCCTTCCTGCCGGCAAAGAGCCACGTATCAGTACAGGCGCATACGGTCAAGGAGTGATCAGCAAATGATCATACCGGACATACAATAGCGTACGGGAAATGATGGCTGCCTCAGGCAGATAACAGGGAGGGCGATATGTGAATGGGCTGGAGCATGATTCCTTCAAGTTTAGATGTTGTAAAAGGAATTCGGTCGCAAATATAGTCGCGTTTTTCAAAGAAAGGAATACAAGGAAAGATTTTTCTTTTTGGGTGGGGAAAATCTCACCGGGTGCAGATCACAAGGTGACCCGTTTGCCGGTCTGTGCCGACTGGTAGATGGCGCGCACCAGGCGGATGTCGCGAAGGCCTTCTTCGCCAGGTACCAGCATCGGTTTGCTTTGCATGATCGACAGGGCATCGTCGTCCATCTGGGTGCTCTGCTGCCAGGGCACGTCGTAAGGGTAGAGGATCTTGCCGAGCGGACTGGTACCCGACAGACCGTTATAGCCGGAGTAGGGGGCCATCCGGATCACGCCTTTCTCGCAGCTGATGTCCATGAAGTTGACGTTCTCGCCAAAAGTTGATTTGATGGTGGCGAGAACGCCGCCGGGAAATTCAAGCGTGGCTTCGGTGGTTTCGTCGAGGCCGTTCTTGTAGATCTCCGGGCGGGTGGTAGAGGTTTTGGCTTGTACGATGGCCACCGGTTCCATGCCCGTGCCCAGGCGGGCGCCCTGTATGGCGTATACGCCCATGTCGTACAGCACGCCGCCACCCATTTCTTTTTTCTGTTTCCAGTGGTCGGTGCGGTCGTCGCGGTAGCCGGCGGCGCAGTTCACTTTGAGTACTTTGCCGAGCAGCTTGTTGTGCACGATGCGCTGGTATTCTTTCGTATGCGGCTCGTGATGGAGGCGGTAGCCGATGGCCAGGGAGCGTTTGTTTTTGTTGCAGGCATCGATCATGTCCTGGCATTCCTGCGGCGTCATAGCCATGGGTTTTTCGCACCACACATGCTTGCCGGCATTGGCCGCCCTGATCACGTATTCCTTGTGCATCGAAGGCGGCAGCACCACATACACCACATCGATGTCCGGGTTATTGGCGATGCTGTCGAAGTTGCTGTAGTTGTAAATATTCTTGTCCTTCAGGTTGTATTTCTTTTTCCATGCTTCCGCTTTGGCCGGTGTGCCGGTCACGATGCCCGCCAGGGTACAACGCTTTGTCTGCTGCAGCGCTGGCGCCAGCAGGTCGGTGCTGTAATATCCCAGTCCGACCAGCGCAATACCCAGGCGGTCTTTTTTCTGCCGCGTGGCCGCCAGCAGGCTATTGGAGGAAAGCAGCAAAGACGAACCGCCAAGGGCCAGTGTTTTGATCACGTTCCTGCGGGAGATGGAAGTACTCATATGGGGAAGTTTAAGCAGTGTGAAGTGGAGAATAAAGATAGATGATTTGGGGTGATGGTTCAGAACCTACTTCATCCCCTGTGCCATCACCCCGTTGATCTTCACGTTTTCAAATTGCAGGTTCTTCACGAAATCGATCTGCACGGGCGTTTTTACGCCGCGGATGTCGCAGTTGATCATGCGGAGGTTCTCGACGGGCGACTCTTTGTAGGCATGTACGTATACGCCGAAATCACCGCCTTTCTGCACGTCGAGATTTTCCACGAGGATGTTGCGGATGACGGGCATGAAACTGCCGGGCTGCTCGTAGAACATATTGCAGGTAACCGCCGCATCGCGGTAGGTGCCCACTTTGATGTCTTTCATGAAAATATTTTCGATGATGCCGCCGCGGCTCGAACTGGTTTTGATGCGGAGGATCCTTTCCAGGTTCGGACTGTCCATCTCGCAGTGGATGGCAAAGATGTTTCTGGCGCCGCCGGAAATTTCACTGCCGATCACCACGCCGCCATGACCGTCTTTCATCTGGCAGCCTTCGATGATATGGTTTTCTGCAGGCCGGCCGATGTCTCTGCCATCCTCGTCGCGGCCCGACTTGATGGCGATGCAGTCGTCGCCGGTATCGAAATAGCAGTTGCGGATCAACACGTTTTTGCAGGCTTCCGGGTCAACCCCATCCGTATTGGGGCCGTGCGATACGATGGTAACATGATCAACCGTCACGTTCTCGCACAGTACCGGGTTCACATTCCACATGGGCGAGTTGATCATGCGCACGCCGGAGATCAGGATATTCTTGCAGTTGTACGGCTGGATGAAATTGGGCCGCAGGTAGCTGCTGTCGAACCGCCTTGAGCGTGCCGGAACTTTTTTATGGTTCATCTCGTGCAGCGCCTCTCTTGCCTTTACCTGTTTGGCCGGTTTGCCCGCATTCCACGACCACCATGTTTTGTAGCTGGCCCCGCCATCGAGCGTGCCGTTGCCCGTGACGGCGATGTTCTGCTGCCCGTAGGCATAGATAAGGGCAGAATAGTTCATGAGCTCCATGCCTTCCCAGCGGGTGAACACGATGGGATAATCTTTGGGGTCAGAACTGAACACGATCCGGGCACTGTCTGCGAGGTGCAGCTCTACATTGCTCTTAAGGTGGATGGCGCCGGTAAGAAAATTGCCGGGTGGAACGATCACGCGGCCACCGCCGCTCTTGCTGCAGGCATCGATGGCTTTCCGGAACGCTTCCGTGTTCAGCGTGGATCCGTCGCCGGTAGCGCCGTATCTGGTAATGTCGAACTCCTTTGCCGGGAACTTCGGCGCCCGGATCTGTTTGCGCACGCTTTCCATTTCTTTCATCGCCTCCGCGGAAGTATTCCAGGTTTTGCCGGACTGCTGTGCGGAAGAAACCAAAGTGAGGCAAGCGAGCAGAAGGGTAAGCAGAAAGTGCTTTTGAATAAAATCAATACTGTTGCGATTGCAATGCATAGGGTCAGGGATAAAGGATTAACGAAGTTGATAAGGTTGTGCCGGCGTTGGAACCGCATCCGGCAGTTTGGGTGCTTCGATTGCCACCGCACCCTCCAGGCCGGTTCCGGTAACGTTGTAAGTTCCCAGCAGCGGACCGCTGTAGCCGGTTACCTGTATGTTTTTCAGCCGGGCTTTTTTGATATTGGCCAGCACGATCCCTTTGCGGCAGGTGCCGCTGATATTCTCCAGCGTAAAGCCGTCCAGCGGCTTGCTGGGGTGGATGGCATTTCCTTCCACCAGTACCGGCACGTCGTTCACGCGCACGTTGGTGAAGCTGAAATTTTTTATCGTCGGGATGCCCTCGTCTCCGGGAACCGGCACCTGGTCCTGTATGCCGCTGCCCAGGATATTGAAACGCAGGAAACCGCCGGTGGTGCCCGAAACATCCAGGTCGTTACACACGATGTCTTCGATAAAAGCGCCACGGCCGGGGCGGCTTTTGATGTAGATGGCATGGGTCTGCGCCTTGCGGAAGGTGCAGTGCTCGATGCGCACGTTGCGGATGCCGCCGGAAGTTTCGCTGCCGATGCCGATGCAGGCAAAGATGGTGTCGGCAAAGGTGCAGTTGGTGATGTGCACATCTTCGGTTGTGCGTAACAGCGAGTAAGCCTCCATGCCGCGGCCCGATTTGAGCGAGATGCAGTCGTCGCCGGTTTCTATGTCGCACGCGTCGATGCGCACCCGCTTGCACGAATCTATGTCGATGCCGTCGCCGTTGCCGCCGGTGCTGCGGATGGTGAGGTTGCGGATGGAGATATCGTTGCAGAAAGTAGGGTGAACCGACCACATGAGATAGTAGCTGGTCGAGAAATCCTCGAGCCGGATCCCGTTGCAGTTGATGGGTTCGATGAGCGCCGGATGGCGCAACGGGTTCTGTGCATTGGGGCGGCCGCCCAGCGCCCGGTTGCCGATGATCTTGCCCGGCCCCACGATGCCGATATGTTCCGCATCGAGGGCATAGATCAGTCCTACATGCCCCGCGATCCATTTGCCTTCCCAGCGCACCTGGCTAACCGGGTAATCGGCAAAGTCGGGCGTGCCGGTGAGGGAGGCTTCCTTTTCCAGTCGCAGCAGCACATGAGACCGGAGCGCGATGGCGCCGGTGAAATACTCGCCGGCCGTAAAACGAACTTCTCCGCCACCAAGGATCGAGCAGCGGTCGATGGCCTGCTGGATGGCAAGCGTGTCTTTTGTCTTTCCGTCGCCTACCGCCCCAAAATCCCGAACGTTGAGCAACAGCCTGGGAGGCTGCAGGTCATTCGTTGTGGTCACACTGCTGGTCTCATTTGCCGCTTTCCGGCTGCTGCTGCAGCTGGCAACGGCTGAAACGAGCGGCGCTGCCAGCATGCTTTTCGCCGTGAGCTTCAGGAAATTCCGCCTGGTATTCTTACTCATTGTCAAAGGTTCTTTTTGAGGTATTCGATGAACAGCGGCCAGTCGGACGGTACCGTTCCATGCCCGCCGGCGTGCATGTAGTAGCCAAGCGTGCCGTTCAGCAGCGAAGTGTCGCCCGCAGCAGGCCACTTGTCTGTGCCGGGTGCTGTTTTGCCGAGCAGTTTGAACACCAGCGCGGCAGCGATGGCAGCAAGGAATTCCCCTTTGGGATCCGACCAGTAATCGGTGTCGCCCGTCTGCAGGAGCAGCGGGCGCGGTGCCATGAGCGCCACCAGCAGGTGTGCATCGACGGGAGATGCATTGAAATCACCGGCGTACGCATGCCATTGCGGGGCAAACTGGTAGAAGTAGCGCGAGGTATCTGTCATGTGTTTAATGTTCTCGCCGTAATCACGCCGGCTGATGGCGGCCCCGCCTTCCCCTGAGCAGCTGGCGATCACCAGTTTGAAGCGCGTATCATGGGCGCCTGTCCAGAGCACGGTTTTGCCCAGCCGCGACGTGCCCTGCAGGGCGATCCGTTTGGCATCTACCTGCTTGTCGGTCTCGAAGTAGTCCATCGCCCGGCTCAGTCCCCAGGCCCATGCCGAGATGGCGCCCCACTCATGCGCGGCAGGACCCGTCTGGCCGGGTTTCGCATACACGCTCCTTATCCCGTAGGGAAAACCCGTCTTGGTATCCGGTTCTATATCACCGTAGTAAACCGTGGCAATGCCGATGCCCTGGCTGACAAAACTTTCCACATCTATTTTTCCAAACCCGCGCGACTGGGCGGCAGGTATCTTCTGGCCTTCTTTCGTCCATACAAAACCAGGCTTCACACCCGGATCATCCACTGCAGACGCGTTTGCGGAGAAGTTGATCATCAGCAGCAGCGGCGCCGGACCTTTCCCGTTTGCAGGCAGGTAGATCAGCAGGTCCATTTTGTGATTGGAAGTATCGTTTGTAAAATAGACGGTCACCTGTTTGCGCAGGGCCTTGCCGCCAAAGGCCGGTGTGCCTTTATCAAAGACCGAGAAGTGCAGGTCGCGCGGCCGCGGGGGCATGTTGCCGAACTGGTTTTCTTCAAAGAGCTGCACGATCTCCGGTCTTCGTTTTTCGGTCCATTCTTTTGCGGTGGTAACAGGGTTGCCGTTGCGGAGGGTGAAAGGGTCGGGCAGGGTGTAGGTGCCGACCGAATCTTCTTCATAGTTCACCGGGAAGCCGGCGGAAGTTTTTGCGAGGTTCTCTTTCTGGCTGAAGGCAGCCGCAGAGAAAAGCAGCGCAGCAGCCAGGAGAAAAGCGTTTCGTACGGAATCTTTTTTCATACAGCGGCAGAGATTTGTTGAACGTTTGGAAGCAGGCACCCGAATATATCCAATCTTTTTTACCTGAAGGAGATTGAGGTTGGGATAAGTACGCAATCGTTGCCGGTTTAGCGGCTCTATCCATCGTTGCGTGAACAGGATGCCTACTGCAGGTGACGGAGATAGTGCTCGGGGTTGTCGAGAAAGGTTTTGGTGATGCGGTAGTGGTCGGTTTCCCGGAAGGCTACCGGCTGCATGCCATCTTCCTGTATCTCGTACAGCAACGCGCCCGGGATGCCCATCAGGATGGGAGAATGCGTGGCCATGATAAACTGCGCAGAGCCGGTTTTGAGTGTGTCGAGGATAAATGCAATAAGCGACAACTGCTTCAGGGGCGAGAGCGCCGCTTCCGGCTCATCGAGCAGATAGATGCCTTTGTCTTGTATACGGGTCTGCAGAATTTTCAGGTAGGCTTCTCCGTGCGAATAGGCCTGCATGTCGTCTCCATACGTGCGGCGGGTTTCAAAAAGGGTATAGTTCATGCTTTCCCGCATCTGCGCGATGATGGCCTCATCAACTTCGCCTTGCAGGCTGCCGAGGTGGCGGTCTATCTTTCCATTCTCTTTTTCCACCGCGTTGATAAAATCGCTGAAATCTTCCGCCCGGAAAAAGAAGCCCTTGTTAATTTTTCTTGTCCATGCGATCTTGAGATAAGGCTTCAGCAGGCGGGCGGCTTCAAAACCCGGCGTACGCTCGATAAAGCCGCCGATCAGCGGCAGGTTCACCGCATAGGCAATGCTTTCTAGCAGCGAAGACTTACCGGAGCCGTTGTCGCCTACGAAAATGGTGAGTCTCTTATCCACCGCCACTTCCCGCGCAAACCTGACCGCCGGTATGTTGAACGGAAACGGCTGCAGCTTGGTCGTTTCTATGGAGAATGACTGGATAAAAGGCATAGGTGTAAAGGGAAGTTACGGAGAAAATATGGACCAATTCTTTGTCGTTGCGGAGATGTGGAAAGGGTTGTGGGTGCAGGCCCGGTTCAAAAGACTGTCCCATCCGCTTGCTGGGTCGCCCGGCAGTCACAACCGTGGCACGCTCCTTCCTGCTCAACAAGTTCAACTTGAAAACAGGTTCGGGGCGCTCTTCGGTACTACCTTGTTCGGTCATCTGAAATCGCTTGCCGGGGTACGAACACGCGCATCATTTCTGAGTGCGGCCCACAAAAATTAATCTGGTCATACGCCGGGAGGCTGGGGGAAGAAGCGTAGTCATTCATGGATCCCGGAATACTCCCTTCCGCTATTTTTTCAGCTCGATCCATACCGGGGCATGGTCGCTGCTTTTTTCCCAGCCACGCACGTGGCGATCGACGCCGGCGGCTTTGAGGCGGCTGTCGAGGGTAGGACTGACCAGAAAATGATCGATGCGGATACCGGCATCGCGGCCGAAGGCGTTGCGGAAATAATCCCAGTACGTGTAGACGGTTTCTTTTGGATGGAGCTTGCGGAGGGCATCCGTCCATCCCTGTTCCATGATCTCCGCGAAAGCCGCGCGGGTCTCCGGGCGGAACAGCGCGTCTTCCACCCACCGTTCGGGTTTGTAGGCATCCTGTCCGGATGGGATCACGTTGTAGTCGCCCGTCAGCACCACCGGCTTGCCATCGGCCAGCAGTGACGCTGTATGCTTTGTAAAGCGTTTCATCCACGCAAGCTTGTAGTCGAACTTGGGCCCCGGAGCGGGATTGCCGTTGGGCAGGTAAAGGCATGCCACTACGATGCCATTGATCTCGGCTTCCAGGTAACGGCTATGGGTATCCTCCGCATCACCGGGGAGCTCCCGCCGGACCTCTTTTACGTCGAGGTTACGCGTGAGGATGGCCACGCCGTTCCAGCTTTTTTGCCCGTGCCAGATGGCGTCGTAGCCGGCCTCCCGGATCGCTTCTTCCGGAAACTTTTCCTGGGGCGCTTTCAGTTCCTGCAGGCAGGCGACGTCGGGCGCCGATTCCTGCAGCCAGCGCAGGAGCACGGGTAAGCGGGCCCCGATGCCGTTGATATTATAGGTGGCTATTTTCATGCAGATGGAGTTGATGTGTCAGCAATCTATTAAAAAACCACGCCACCAGAAGGGCCCGGCCGCCTGTTTCATTGCAGCATGACCTGCCGGAAAGAAACCTGCTCGCGGTCGTGGATGCTTTCCGTATAGGCCACGAGCGCCCTGCCTGTGCCCAGCGCACAAAGCACCGGGAACGAAGACTGGCTGTCGGGGGCGGTGATGTATTCTTTCCATTTCCTGGTGCCGGATGCGGTCCGCTCTTCCAGGCCGATCCGGCTGCTGAGCTGCTTTCCGTCTGAGAAACTTTCGTTCCATACAATCAGGAGATCGTCGTTGGGCAGCGCCGCGATCTGGCAGTGCATGGCTGTTCTGCCGCTTACGGTATCGCGGGGGGTGAACGTATGACGCCCGTTTGCGAGGTTGTTGTAATAGATGCCCGCGCCTGCCCCGCCCGTGAACCAGGCAAAATGAAGCCCTTCCCGGTTTTCGGTCATGGCCGGGCCGGTGTGCGGACAGCCGCTGATCACCCAGTTGTCTTTGCTGATGCGTTCCGGTGCCGAGAAAGAACGTCCGCCGTTGGTGGATACGATGTGTACCATATCGCGAATGGTATCTTCTATGATGGCGCGGTACAGCACGTGTATATTCTTTGCTGCATCAATGAACAGGTCGGTTCGGCAGCACTGGCAGCAGGGGCCGCTGATCTGTTTCTCCGCCTGAAATCCATCCCTGCCCTGCGTTACGGCGTAGTACAGGCCCGATCCTTCCCCACCGCCTTTTCGGCGGTTGTCGAGCCACACGATGCCGGCCTCGCCGCCGGGCAGCAGCGCCATGTCGAAATAGCGCTGGTCGAAGCTTGCCGTGTCGCCGGTAAGCGGCCGGGGCCTGCTCCAGGTGCGGCCCCTGTTGAACGACTGGCTGTAAAAGACCAGCCCGGAATATTTGTTCTTGGGGTTCGGGTTGGCCACTCCCCAGGCGGCGATCATTTCGCCGGAAGGTTTAAAAAGGATCTTCGGGGCATTCTCGCCGTGCGGCTGCACATTGCCGCTGCCGGGTATCTCGGTGGCAGCGCTGAAAGTGGCTCCCTGATCAAGGGACACCGCGTAACAGAAAACAGGCGTGTCCTTTGTTCTTTGCCGTATCCAGCTCAGCACGATGTTGCCCTGGTCATCTTTTGTAAGATAAGGACAGGAGCCGCCGGCGGTATCGATCAGCGATGCCCGGTATGCGTTGGCGGTTGCGCCTTTTTCCGGCGAATGACAGGCTGCCAGCATAAAGAAGGAGAACAGGGCGGAAAAAAATAAAGTTTTCATACTGTGTTTACATTAGGCAGTCGGATACTGCATGCGTAGAAAATTATTTGCTGGAAAAATTGTAGGCCAGTCCTGCGTTGATGGAGCGAAGCTGACCCGGCCGGTAGGAAGTTCCGTACGCGTTCTTTTCGACCGTGGTAGCAAAGACCTTGTCTGTCAGGTTGATGCAGTTGACCCACAGCTCCATTTTGCCGAAAGCGTATCCGGCCCTCATATTGTACATCAGGAACCCTTTGTATACAGCCGAATTCTGCGGATCGGTGTAGTAGCTGCTCATGCCCTGCATCTCTGCCGCAATGCGGAAGCCTTTCAGGAAATGCGGCTTGTAAGTGATCTCGCCGTTGCCGATCCAGTTTGGCGCCTGGGCCATCCGGTTGCCTGAAAAGTCTTTTCCCTGCTGAACGTAGTCGATATAACGGTGCACTGCATACGAAGCCGAAAGGCGTACGGTCAGCTCCTCCACCGGTGCATATCTGATGTTGGCTTCGATGCCTTTGTGGCTTGTTCTACCCGTGTTCTGGTTCTCGTATGATCCATCGGCAAGCCGTACGCTCACAATCTCTCCGTTCCCGTCCATTTTGTATACCGACACTTCCGCATATCCTTTGGTGGCTGCGAACGACACCTATCCTCCTGCTTCATAGTTGTTGTAGGAAGCGGCTTTCAGCACCGGAACTTTCACACCGGTGTACAGGTCGGAAATGTTTGGCGGTGCAAAGCCGACGCTGTAATTGAGATAGGCGCCTTTGTTCCTGCCAAAATCATAGGTGAGGCCGAGCCTTGGGGTAAGATGGTCGAAATGATCGCGTGCATCCGGCGCACCGGTGAAGGCCCCGGGTGCAAGGTGATTGTTGAACCGGTACCCGAGCCGGTCGTAGCGGGCAGCCGCCACCACTTTGAGCTTTTCAGCCGGTTTAAATTCAAGCTGGGTGTACACGGCGGTGTTCAGCAACCCCACCCGGTAGCTGGTAAGCGAGCTGTCGCGCTGCGTGTAGCCATAATACACGCCCTGCCGGTCGCGGTCGATATCGATAAAGCGGGCCTCGTATGTGGCCGGACTCAGATCGAGGCTTGCGCCGGTGATCAGGCGGGCACGCAGGGCGGGGAGGCGGGTGGTATGCTGTATCACGGCGCCCCAGCTCCGGAAGGCATCTTCATTGATCTGGCCTTTTGCTTTCAGCGGGTTGCCCGTCACATTGCTGACCGAGTAGAAGGGATTCTGTCCGATGGTGGAGTGCCGGTAGAACAGGGTGATGCTTGTTTTGTTGCGGTCGTTCCAGTCTTTTGCCAGCGTGGCTCTTACCCGCACGGCGTCTACTTTGCGGTAGGTGAACCGGTAGAAGCTGCTGTAGTCTTTGCTGTAAAAATGGGCGCTGTCGAGACCGCCTTTCTGGTCCGTCTGGTATGCAATGCGGTCGGCCACGGCCGTCAGCTTCAGCTTGTCGTTAAAAGCATAATCTGCACGCAGCGTGAAGGCGCCCTTCCGGAAATCGTTGTGCTGATCGGCCGGCTGGTGCTGATCTGCAAAATAGCCGCCTGCATAGAGTCCGAGTTTGTTGAAGGTGTTGCTGATGCTGACATCGGTGCGTTTATAGCCACGGCTGCCCATTTCCGCCTGCACTTTCCCCGACAGGAAAGGAGAGGGCGACTGCGTAATGAAATTCATCGCGCCGCCTACGGCTTCGCTGCCGTAGAGGGAGGAGGCCGGTCCTTTGATGACCTCGACGCGTTCGAGGGAAGCCTGGTTGATCTCGATGAGCGCGTTGTGGTTGAAATCACCGACCGTTCTGATCGGGATGCCATCTTCGAGATAAAGAAAGAGGTTGCTGGTGCTCAGGGGCTGGCGAACGGCCATTTCGTGCTGTTCGTTTCCCAGGTCTACCATGAACACGCCCGGCACCTTGTTGACGAGCTGGTCGAGCCGGGTGGCCTTCGTTTCGTTGATGGTGGCTTTCGATATCACGTTCACGGCCACCGGAACGTCGGCGCGTCGTTGCGCATCGCGGCTGCCTGAAACGATGATCTCGTTCAGGCTGGCAAAGGCCGGCTGGAGGCGGATAAAAGAACCGGCTCCGGACAAGGGCAGTCGAAGCGGTTTATATCCGGCAGAAGTAAAGATCAGGCTGTCGGTGGAAAGGTCCGCCGACAGAAAAAAGTGGCCGTTCCGGTCGGTAAGGCCAATGGTTTTGTGAGCGGAACCGGAGATAACGACCCCCTGCACGGGCTGGTTGGTGGAGGCGTCGATCACCGTTTTGAAAGAAGGCTGTGCGTGCATGACAGCGTAAGTCATACACAGCAGCCCGGTGAGCCAGAAAGGCTTCAGCATAGCTGGTTAATTTAAAGCATGAAACAATCACCTTCACGTACGGGAAAGGTGTTTTGTAAAGAAGCGGGTAACAGCTTTAAACACCGGGCGGGTGAAAAACAGGGCGGAGGGCCGCAGACAGAATAGTATCGTCTGACGTATAGAAAAGAGGTTTCGACAGCGGGGAGAAAGTAGTGAGATCAAACTGTTTCAGCAGGAGCGAAAAATCGGCATCGAACTTTTCCCTTTTGAGGTTGGGAGCCTGTTGTTCCTGTTTTTCCTGCTCCCTTAATTTCCTTGCCATGAAGCACATCCCGTTGCAATGCAGCATCGGTTTTTCCTTGTTGACGCACAGCGTTCGCGCAATATAATCCTGATTGACCCGGAAGACAGACTGAATCACCACCTGGTCGAAGGTAGAAGCGAGGAGTACGAAACAGAGCAATATGACGGCAGTGTTCTTCACGCAGATTGTACCATACCAAAGTTGTACCCGGTAAAGGTAAGGGGGATTTGTATTTGAATGGTAATGAAGGAGATTTTGTGTAGATCAGGGTGCAGACAAAAGCAGAAAGCCCGCACTTTTCAGTTGCGGGCTTTCTGCGTGAATATAAATTACTATTGATGGCCAGATCTTTAGTAGAGAAAAGATTATTGCTGGGTAGCGGTGTAAACTACAGAGAGTGTGTAAGTACCTGCATCGTAAGCGTAGCCAGGGGTTGCATTGTAGTCAACGTTGAAAGAGTTGGTGCCTCTTGCGCCACTTGTGAGCGATGCGGCAGTAGTAGACAGTGCACTGAAAGAAGAACCGCTGTTCAGTTTAACACCCAGTACGGAAGCAGGCATCTGGGTAGCTGGAGTGGCAGGACCAGAGAAGTTGGCAGCAGCTGCTTTCACGGTTACAGCCCAGGGGCGGTTCGATTTTACCTGGAAGGTGGAGGCGTTCGAGTTGGTAAGGCCGCTGCCGTACTTGGTAACATCATCGAAGGTGAAGGAAGTACCGGTGGCAGAGGTGATGGAGATGTCGATGGCGTTGGCGAGGTTCAGGGTAACGGTCTGGCTGGCGGTGGAAGCAGACTGGGCGTTGGCGGCAGTGAAACCAGCGAGGAGGATAACGGCGAGGGTGAGGAGCTTTTTCATGATATTTTTTCTTTTTGTGTGTTTGTGTGTTGTGCCGATATAGATTCAACCGGAATGCCGGAAGTGTAAAGGGTTGATAGTGAGGAAGGACGGGGTTGGCATGGCATGCAGAAGTTTCCCGGGATTGGAAAGCCGTTCTGGAAAAGAGAGCAGGCGCTCTCAAATCCCCACTCCGGAGGGGTAAGGGGTGGGTTCAAGCCGCCCTGGTAGCGTGATCAAACAAGTAAACCCCTCGTGTACGCTCAACAGTCGTTATCGAACTCCCATAAAAAGAAAATATGTCACTATGTATGTACATGCTAAATTCTATACATTTGATACTAAAACCAACATTGCTGCCCGGGAAATTGCTTTATATCATCTGCCTGCTGTTGCTCTTCTTCCAAACAGCGGTTGCCCAGCCACGTGCTACAGCCGGCCAATCACGCAAGCCCAATATCATCTTTACCATGTCGGACGACCATGCTTACCAGGCGGTCAGCGCATATGGCAGCAGGCTGATCAGCACGCCCAATATCGACCGCATCGGCAGGGAAGGGGCCGTAATGCTGGAGGACTTTACCTGGGGCCGGAAGAGCGGTCATGAACAGACGAAGATGGGAAAAAGAAATTTTTCAAAGTGAGGTAAGGAAATTATATGTATGTACATTGTAACATATATTTGGATTTTCCTGCTTCTTGTTATACTGAACCAGCACGCATTGCAAACCAAAACCAAGTTCCCGACAAGTATGATGGAAGAAACCACCCGTATCGCAGACGTGCCGGAGCTTCAATCAGCCGTACGCAGCAGTTCACAGCCTCTGCTGCCTCAAACCCTCGATCAATCTGGTTCAGGAACCGGCTATCGGATTTACCCTTACCATTCGCTCGGCGCCGGCCGCATCTTCAGTGGCTATGCATCCCTGGCCAGCTGGATCATGACCCACCCGGGCGTTGTGATCGACGGATACGGCGGCGTGATCTGGAAAACAGTGCGGCATTGCCTGCAGGAAAGATTCGACGAATACGGCCTTAAAGTTGACTGGACCGACATCAGAGAGTTCATGAAAACGCCGGCAGAGATACAGTCGATCGCAGCGCCTTTCCTCGGCACGCCTGGTTCGGTGTGGGGCACGCGCTGTACCGGCCGCCTGGAAGACCTGTTCGACCTGGAAAGCATATACAAACTGAAAGAAGGGGAGGGGTATGATCTGACGGTCGTATACGGCACGGGAGCATCGCTGGTTACCCGCAAAGCGCCACTCATCTACCTGGAAGTGCCCAAGAACGAGATCCAATACCGCCTGCGTGCGGGCAGCATCTCGAACCTGGGTTCTGCAGAACCCCCCGATCCGCAGGAAGGCTACAAGCGGCTTTACTTCGTGGACTGGGTGCTGCTCAATGATTACAAGAAGCGGATCCTCGACCGGATCGACCTGATCGCCGATGCCCAGTGGAACGACTCGGTGAACTGGATGCTGACCGATACCCTGCGTAAAGGCCTGCAGCAGCTGGGCCGCAGCTCCTTCCGGGTGCGGCCCTGGTTTGAAGCGGGGGCCTGGGGCGGACAATGGATCAAGGACCGCCTGCAAGGCATCAACCGCGATGAAGTGAACTATGCATGGTCTTTCGAGATGATCGTGCCCGAGAACGGACTCTTGTTCGAAAGCAACGGCCACCTGCTGGAGGTGTCGTTCGACTTTCTCATGTTCGCCGCCGGCACAGCTGTACTTGGCAAACACGCAGCCGTCTTTGGCGATGAGTTCCCCATCCGCTTCGATTTTCTCGATACCTGGGATGGCGGCAACCTCTCTATCCAATGTCATCCTTCCGTCGATTATATCCGTCGCGAATTCGGGGAAAAGATCACGCAGGACGAAACCTACTACATACTCGACTGCAAGGAGGAGGCAACGGTGTACCTGGGCTTTCAAGAAGGGATTTCGGCAGATACTTTCCGGAAAGTGCTGGAGAACAGCAGAGACAATAACGTGGAGGTGGAGATAGAACGTTATGTGCAGGTGCACAAGGCGCAAAAACATGATCTGTTCCTCATTCCCAACGGCACGGTGCACAGCGCCGGCACCAACAACCTCGTCCTTGAGATCAGCGCCACCCCGTATATCTTCACCTTTAAAATGTACGACTGGCTCCGGCTCGACCTCAACGGCCGGCCGCGCGCCATCAACATCGAGCATGCTTTCAACAACCTCCGCTTCGAACGCAGGGGCCGGAAAGTGCAGGAGGAACTGATCTCCAAACAAACGGTGATCAGTAAAGGAGACGGCTGGCAGGTGGTGCATGTGCCCACACACAGGGAGCATTTTTATGACGTGCACCGCCTCGAATTCTCGGAAGAAATGGAAGTGGATACCCGGGATGCCTGTCATGTGCTGATGCTGGTGGAAGGCGGTTCCATACTTGTGAAGACGGCTGACGGGCCCGCCACAAGATATCACTATGCAGAAACCTTTGCCATCCCCGCTGCCGTAGGTCGTTATACGCTCATCAACGAAGGCGAAGAGATCGCCAGAGTCATAAAAGCCTTTATTAAAGACGATTGCCCAGAAATCAACTAACCATATGAGAACGATGCTTCCAAAATTGTTTGCGTCAACTGTTTTTTTCCTCTCATTCATCGCTTCACAGGCACAGAAAGAGCCGGTCGATTATGCCGATCCGCTGATGGGCACTTCCGAATCGCGCTGGATGCTGAACCCCGCCGCCACCATGCCGTTCGGGATGGTGCAGCTGAGTCCCGACAACCAGGGTGGTGTCTGGAAATCGGGCTACGAATATACCCTCAACAACATCGGCGGCTTCAGTCACATCCATTCCTGGACGATGGCCGGCCTCTCCGTAATGCCTACCGTGGGCGCCCTGAATACCCGCCGGGGACCAGCCGACGGACCTACCACCGGCTGGACAACCGGCTACCGCTCCCGGGTCGACAAAGCATCCGAACAGGCAAGCCCCGGTTATTATGCCGTGACCCTGCTCAACGGGAACATCCACACCGAACTTACCAGCACCACGCGGGCAGGCTTCTTCCGCTTTTCTTACCCCGACTCCGAAGACGCCCATATCCTGTTCGATCTCGACATTCCTTTTGAAAACACGGCCGACATCCTCGACGCCAAGTTTACCCAGGTGAGCGACCGGCAGATCGAAGGGTATTCCAAACAGAAATGGAGCTGGAACGAATACACGGTGCATTTCGTGATCCGCTTCGACCGGCCCATCGAGAACTTCGGCGGCTGGGTGGGCAACAAGATCACGAAAGAGGCAAAGGAAATTACAGGCAAGGGATCGATGGGCGCCTTTGCGGATTTCAAAACAAAAAAAGGCGATCAGATCCAGCTGCAGACCGCCATCTCGCTGGTAAGCGTTGAGCAGGCGCGGCTGAACCTGGAGACCGAGATGAACCCCTTCGGCTGGAGCTTCGACGGCGTAAGGAACAACGCCCGCAAGGTATGGAACGACCTGCTGGGCAAGGTAAAAGTGGAAGGCGGCTCCGAGGTGAACAAGAAAAAATTCTATTCCAACCTGTACCGCTCGTACGTGGCCCGTACCACCTGGAGCGATGTGAACGGCAAGTACATGGATGTGAACGAAAAGGAACGGCAGACCAGCCCCGATTCGCCCATCTATGGCTCCGATGCGCTCTGGAACACGTTCTGGAACCTGAACCAGCTGTGGGCCCTCGTGAACCCCGACCTCACCAGCAAGTGGGCAAAGTCATTCATCGAGATCTACAAAACCGGCGGCTGGCTGCCCAAAGGGCCCGCCGGCATCGAATACTCGGGCATCATGGAAGCATCGCACGAGATCGCGCTGATCGTGGGTGCTTACCAGAAAGGCATCCGCGATTTCGATGCGCAGACCGCCTTTCAGGCCATGATCCACCAGCAGACAACCCCCGGTGTGAAAACGCCGGAGAACGGGTATGCCGGCAACAAGTTCTTTGAGAGCTATATGAAGCTGGGATACGTACCGAACGAAGAAGGGCAGGTATCCAACGGGCTTGAATATGCGTACGACGACTGGTGCGTGGCGCAGATGGCCAAAGCGCTGGGCAGGAAAGCGGAATACGACCAGTTCATCAAACGGGCCGGCAACTATAAAAACGTATTCGACACTTCCACCGGATACATCCGCATGAAGCATGCCGACGGCAGCTGGGTGAAGGAGTGGAGCCCGTACTGCTGTACTTCGTTTAGTGGTCCGGGTTACCTCGAAGGCAATGCGTGGCAATACAGTTTTTTCAACCCGCACGATGTGCAGGGCATCCTGAACCTGATGGGAAAAGACGAGTTCAACAAGCGGCTCGATGAAGGATTCGAGAAATCGGTCAAATATAATTTCAATGCGGAGGGCGACCTGTACGACCGCGTGCCCATCAACCACGGCAACCAGCCCAATATGCAGGCGGCCTGGCTGTTCAACTATTCGGGCAGGCCCTGGCTCACCCAGAAATGGACGCGCGAGATCATGGACCGCTACTACGGCTCTACGCCGATGCATGGCTGGCTGGGCGATGAAGACGAAGGCCAGATGGGCGCCTGGTTCGTGATGGCTTCCATGGGGCTTTTTGAAACTGAGGGCGGCACTTCGGTAAAGCCGTTTTACGAGATCGGCAGTCCGCTCTTTGAAAAAGTGACCATACAGCTGAACGACAAATATTATCCGGGCAAAACCTTTATCATCGAAGCCCGCAACACCTCCGACAGGAACCGGTATGTACAGTCCGCGACGCTGGATGGCAAGCCGCTGAACAAGCCGTGGTTCTATCATTCGGAGCTGGTGGACGGCGGCAGCCTGGTGCTCGAGATGGGACCTGCGCCCAACGAAAAATGGGGCAGCGCACCGCAGGATGCGCCCCCTTCCATGTCGGCACCCCTTAACCTGAAATCAATCAGACCCAAGAAATGAGTTACACAGCCCTTGTTCCGGAGCAGGATGCAGGTACCGGAAAAAGCTCGCAGTACCTGGCCCTCATTACCCTCGTGGCATCGCTCGGCGGTTTTTTATTTGGTTTCGATATGGCGGTGATCTCCGGCGTGCTGCCGCTGGTGCAGAAAGAGTTTGGGTTGACGGCCGCGCAGCAGGGCTGGTTTGTTTCTTCGGCCCTGCTCGGCTGCATCATCGGCGTCGCTTTTTCAGGCGAGCTGTCCGACAGGTATGGGCGGCGCAAACTGCTGTTTGTGGCTGCCGTGCTCTTTTTTTGTTCGGCGATCGGCTGCTCGTTCATGCCGTCTTTATCGGGCATCGTTGCATCAAGGCTGATCGGTGGCATCGGTATCGGGGTGGCTTCCAATGTGGTACCGCTCTTTATTTCTGAGATCGCACCGGCGCGCATCCGCGGCCGGCTTGTTACGTACTATCAGCTGGCGCTTACCGGAGGCATCCTGGTAGCGTACCTGACCAATGCCGGCCTGTTGAATGTATCGCTTCATCATCAGGGTGAGGCTGCCGGCAACTGGTTCGCGCTCTTGTTTGTGTTGCATGTGTGGCGGGGCATGTTCCTGGTGGGCGTGATACCGGCCGCACTGTTCCTGCTCGGGTTGTTTGCCGTGCCGGAAAGTCCACGCTGGCTGATCCAGACCGGAAAGAAGGAAGAAGGCGAAACGATCCTGGGCCGGCTGGGCTCAGGGGCAGACGCAGGGCGGGAGGCAGAAGAGATCGCATTGCAGGTTCCCCCGGGAAAGTCTTCGTACCGGGAGCTGCTGGCGCCGGGCATGCGGAAAGCCATGCTGATCGGCATCCTGTTGCCCCTGTTCTCGCAGTTCAGCGGCATCAACGCGATCATCTATTACGGTCCCAGCATTTTGAGCCATGCCGGTGTATCGCTGAGCAATTCGCTGATGAGCCAGGTTATCTTTGGCGTGGCCAACATGCTGTTCACACTGATCGCGATCTGGAAAGTAGACAGTATGGGCAGAAGGCCGCTCTACCTTGCGGGCACAGCGGGTGCTACCGTGGCACTGTCTTTGACCGGACTTTGCTTTTACCTGGGCGCAACAACCAGTGTGTGGCTGCTGGTATGTGTGATGCTGTTCCTGGCGTGCTTTGCGTTCTCGATCGGTCCGCTCAAATTTGTGGTGGCATCGGAAATTTTCCCCAACCGCATCCGGGGCCGCGCGATGTCCATCAGCATCATGACCATGTGGATCGCGGACACCATCGTGGGCCAGCTGACGCCGGTCCTGCTGACACAGCTCGGTACCGGATGTACGTTCTGGTTCTTTGCAGCCTGTTGCCTGATCGCCTGGCTGGTGGTCTGGAAGCTGCTACCTGAAACAAGGGGCAAGTCATTGGAACAGATCGAGCGGTCGTGGGGGCATTGAGTGTTCAGCGGATCTTTGCAGATGCCATGCGTGGCGTGTCCTGCAGCACAGGAGGGTTCAATTTCAGGGACGCCCGGCAGGACGTCTCTGCACAAATAAAAAACAGATTTCCGCGTTGCGGATAGATAACACCAACGCTTATGCGTACAATGAATTCATCAACGGCTTTGGGCGTAGACATAGGCGGCTCTCATATAACCGCTGCGCGGGTTCAGCTGAACCTGCGGGCGGTTATTCCTGAAAGCCTCACGAGGGCAAAGCTGGACCCCCATGGCACTGCGGAGGAGATCATTCACGCGTGGAGCGCGGCGATCCGGCAGGCTCAGGGAAATGACCCCATCGGCCGGATAGGCATCGCCATGCCCGGACCGTTTGAGTATGAAGCGGGTATCTCGCTCATCCGCAACCAGGATAAATATGATGCCCTGTACGGATTGAACATAAAGGACCTGCTTGCCGCTGCGTTGGGGATCACTCCGGAAGCCATCTGCCTGAAGAACGATGCTGCGTGCTTCCTGCAGGGAGAAGCGTTCGCAGGTGCCGGCAGCGGTTTGGAGCACTGCGCAGGCATCACGCTGGGAACCGGACTGGGCGGCGCCCTGTACCGGAACGGCCATGCCGAGAATTGGGATCTGTGGAACCTCGCGTTCAAAGAGGCTATTGCAGAAGATTACCTTTCCACGCGATGGTTCGTGACGCGGTATTTTGATCTGACTGGCAGAAAAGTGCATGGAGTGAAAGAACTGGTTGCGCTGTTTGGCGATGATCCGGCTGCAAGGCAGGTCTTTGCCGAATTCGCAGTCAATCTGGAGCAGCTGCTTGACTACCTGATCGCTGCCGAAGCTCCCCGCGGAATCGTTATCGGCGGTAATATCGCCCATGCATACACGCTGTTTGAGGCGGCGATGAACAAGATACAGGCCCGCCATCCTTCCGTAACCATAAGCAAGGCCGGGCTGGGTGAAACCGCTGCCATCATTGGCGCAGCGAGTTTGTGGATGAAGGAGCTTCAGGAGAAGCCTATATAACTGAGATGATCAGGTGATTTTTGCGAAGATATTTGTGTTTGTGCGTACTTCTTTCTGTGCGTCCGAACCCACTCCTCCTGGGAGGGGATTTGAGGGAGACGATGCACTTGCCAATCCCCCAAACCAGCGACCATTCACCCCTAACTATGAAACCAATAGCAAAATGATGTTCACCCTTCGCTCCCTCCTCAAAGCCGCTCTCCTGATCTTCCCCATCGCTGCCTTCGGCCAGGAGAAGGATTTTACCCGCTGGGTCGATCCGGAGATAGGGACGGCGCACTGCCGCTGGTTTCACTATACGCCGGGAGCCTGTCCGTTCGGAATGGCAAAGCCGGCTCCTTCCACCAACGGCAGCTACGGCAATGCGCATGGCTGGGATGCCACGGGATACGATTACCGCCATGAATCCATAGAAGGCTTTCCCAACTTTCACGAGTTTCAGGTAGGAGGGATTGTGTTTGCACCGATAACCGGCAAACTTGAAACCACACCCGGCAAACTCGAAACGCCCGACCAAGGTTACCGCTCCCGCTTCGACCGATCGGATGAAAAAGCCACCGCCGGTTATTACTCCGTGATCCTGAAAGACTATCACATCAAAGCCGAGCTCACCGCCACCAAACGCGTTTCCTTTCACCGCTATACATTCCCGGCATCTGCGGAGGCGCATATCCTCTTTGACATCGGCAACAAACAGGGCGAGAGCGGTCCGGTGAAGGATGCCAGGGTAGCCATCCTACCCGATGGCCGGATAGAAGGGTTTGTGACCACGCTGCCGGTGTACGTACAGAAGTACCAGCCCGGCGCTGAGGTGACCATGTTCTTCTCCGCGATGGTCGACAAGCAGCCTGTTTCTTCCGGAACCTTCAGGGCGGCGGAGATCCATGAAGGACAGAAAGAGATTTCGGGCCCGGGCGCCGGTGCGTATCTCACGTACGCTACAAAAGAAAATGAATCCATCACCATCAAAGCGGGGCTTTCTTACACATCCATTGAAAATGCCCGCCTCAACCTGAACGAAGAAGCTGCCGGACTCACTTTCGATCAGGCCCGCCGGCAATCATTTGCCATCTGGAACGAATGCCTGGGCCGGATAGATGCAGAGACAAACAATGTGCAGGACAAAACCAAATTTTACACCGGTCTCTACCATGCCCTGCTGGGAAGAGGGCTTGCCAGCGACGTGAACGGCGCGTATCCCACGCATACCGGTACCATCGGGCATATTCCGCCGGGCCCCGACGGGAAGCCGCAATACAATCATTATAACACCGACGCCGTATGGGGCGCTTACTGGAACCTCACCCAGCTGTGGGCCCTGGCGTACCCTGAATATTACTCCGACTTCGTGAAGAGCCAGCTGCTGGTGTTCAAAGACGCCGGCTGGCTCGGCGATGGCATCGCCAGCAGCAAATACGTATCCGGTGTGGGTACCAACTTTGTCGGACTCATCCTCGCCAGCGCATATATGGCCGGCATCCGCGACTTTGATGTAAAGGAGGCTTATGCGGCCGCCCGGAAGAACGAACTCGAATGGAAGGACCGGCCGCGGGGAGCCGGCAAGCTCGATGTGGACCGCTTTCGTAAATACGGGTATGTGGATCACCTCGACAAGGGCAGCGACTGGGACGAAACCTGGCGGTTCTCTGCCTCCCATACGCTCGAATACGCCTTCAGCGCCTATGCCGTGGCGCAATGGGCCAGGCTGCTCGGCAAACAGGATGACTACAAAGAGCTCACCCGCCTGTCGCATGCCTGGGAGCCGCTGTTCGATCCGCAGCTGAAACTGATGCATCCGAAAACCGCGGAGGGAAAATTCATTGACAACTTCGATCCGTCGCAGCCCTGGCGGGGCTTCCAGGAAGGCAATGCGTACCAGTACACGTACTTTGTGCCGCACGAACCGGAAGCCCTGGTGAGAAAGGTAGGACAGCAAACCTTCAACAACCGACTCGACAGTACGTTCCAGCTTTCGCAGAAGGCCCTCTTCGGCGGCGGCGCCACCATCGATGCGTTCGCAGGCATCGGCGGCATCTACAACCACGGCAACCAGCCCAACCTGCACGTGTCGTGGATGTTTAATTTTTCGGGCAGGCCTTCCCTCACACAGAAATGGGTACGCGCCATCTGCAACCAGTTCTACGGCACCGAAGGCATCCACGGCTATGGCTTCGGACAGGACGAAGACCAGGGCCAGCTCGGCGCCTGGTACGTGATGTCCTCCATGGGCCTGTTCGACATCAAAGGCCTCACCAGCCCCCAGTCCCGCTTCGGCCTCGGCAGTCCTCTGTTCGACCGCGTCACCATCCGGCTCAGCAAAAAATATTACTCCGGAAAAACATTCGTGATCGAAGCGAAACACAACAGCGCCGAAACGCCTTACATCCAAACCATATCGCTCAACGGCAAAAAACTGCCGGCGCCTTTCGTGCCGTTTGCGGATGTTGTGAAAGGAGGAAAACTGGTGCTGGATCTGGGAGGCGAGGCGGTGGACCGTTATTGAAGTTTGTTGTCGTTCAGCCAGTGGCCTGCACCTCCAGGCATCTTGCCATTCCCGGGCAGGCGTTACAAGATGCTTGAAGGTGCAGCCTCCTGCGAGCGAACAGTACCAGGCGTGCCAAAGGGGGAGCGGCATATGGTCTTCGTTTCTCAGGTGAATCAGTCAATTGGGTAATTCCGGCACCATTCTGGTACTCTCCTTGCCGGGCCCGGATAAATTACTTTGTTCCGGGGCCCAACAAAAGTTTCCACGAACCGTTACATGAAACATGAACCTGCTCCTGTTCCTTATGATAGCAGTACAACCGATCCATACCAACGATACCCTGGGCCACGAGCTGAAACAGTTCGGGCACAATAAACAGATACCGGCGCTGATTGAAAAAAATGTGCTGAAAGCCCTCTCGTATTATCCGGAGCTGAAGGATACACGCATCAGCTTCGAGTTCAGAATGAACCTCAAAACTTCCGTGATGCAGGCGCAGCCGGTGTTTGGCACCCTGCTCAAAAAGCGGAGCCGCAGAAGCTACCGCATCAAGATAAGCTCGCATTTCAACCTCACCCATTCTTTTTTACCGATCGAACAGGTGCCCGACGAAGTGATGGTGGGCTGGATCGGGCATGAGCTGGGGCATATCCTCGATTATGAAAGCCGGACCAACCGCGGCATCATGGGCTTCGGGTACCGCTACCTCACTTCACCCGAATATGTGAAGCAGGCCGAGATCATCGCCGATACCTACGCGGTGAACCACGGACTGGGCAGCTGGATCATCGCTACCAAACGGTTCATCCTCGACAACGCCGACCTGCCCGAATCGTACAAAAAGAAGATCGCCCGGCTGTATCTGTCGCCGGACGCGATCATGGAACAGGTAAAAAAACTCGAAGAAAAAAAGGCGGAACAGCAAAAAGCCGTATCACAATGACTGCCGCACAAAATCCCTGAACTCCGCAAAATCTTCTTCCTTCATTACGCGCGGGATCTTGGCCTGTCCGCCCAGCTTCTTGAATTCTTCGCTCCAGGCATAGATGCGTTCCACCGGAACGGCTTCCACTTCCACCCCTTTTAACGCCTTTGTTCGGGCCACTTTATAGTTCTTGTTGTTTTCACTCAGTTCGGTGTCGATGATCTCGGCTGCTTTGGCCGCATCGATCTCCTTGTTGGTGCCCACGATCCATTTCATTTTGTATTCTTCCTGCTCGAACACCGTGGCAGCCACAAACTCCTTGATCTCCGTATCGAAGCTATGTTCCAGCTTCTGGATGGCGCCGTTCATTTTCTGGATGGAAAGCTGCTCGCCCACCACGTTGAGGTAATGTTTGGTACGTCCGCTGATCTGGATCTCCGAACGCTTTTTGTCGGTGATGGTCACGGTGTCGCCGATCATGTAACGCCAGGCGCCCGATACGGTGGAGATCATCAGCACATACTCGGTGTTCTCCTGTGCCTGTTGCAGGGTAAGGGCTCTGGCTTCCTGCTTTACCCGGCCGTCTTCGTCGATGTTCTCTTCCAGGAACGGCACAAATTCAAAAAAGACGCCGTTGTTAACGATAAGGGCCATCGAGTTGGTGTCCGGTCTTTTCTGCGTGGCAAGGTACCCTTCCGAAGCCAGGTAGGTATCGATGTAGATGAGCGGCCGCGCCAGTAATTTTTCCAGGCTCACGCGGTAGGGTTCGAAGGCCACGCCGCCCGAAGTATACACATGGAGGTTGGGCCAGATATCGTGGATCGTGTTCAGCTTGTTGTAAGAGATGATCTCTTTGAGCATCAGCTCCACCCAGGAGGGGATGCCGGAGATGCTGCCGATGTCCCAGCCGGGTGCTTCCTGCGCGATCTTTCTTACTTTCTCGTCCCAGTCGGGGATGCCGGAAATCTCGGCGCCCGGTTTATAGAAGCTGCTGAACCACGAGGGCAGGTTGGCGGCGCTGATGCCGCTGATCTCGCCTTCTTCATGGTTTATCTCTTTTATCAGGCTGGTGCTGCTGCCCAGCATCAGGATCTGTTTCTCGAAAAAGTCGCCGGGCAAATCGAAATTCTTGAGGCTCATCACCTGCTGCATACCCGATTTCTTGATCGCACCGATCATATCGTCGGTGACGGGGATGGATTTTTTATTGCTGGTGGTGCCGCTGCTGAGTGCGAAGTATTTTTGTCCGCCGGGCCAGGTCACGTTCTGGTGGCCTTCGGGCAGAAAATGCCACCATTGTTCCCACATGGCATCGTAATCGTGAAAAGGCACACTTTCCTGGAACGCTTTGACGGGATCGGGGCTCGCCAGGATCTTGGAGAACTTATATTTCAGGCCAAAGGCCGTGAGCTTTGCTTTTTTGAGTAGCTGTACGAGGGCTGCCTTCTGCGATTTGGCAGGATTGGGTTCGGATGTGATGAACCCTTTAAGGTCGATTGCTTTTTTGATGACTTCGCCGATCAGTGCCATAACAATGAGATTTTGGTCATCAAAATCAATATGCATGCCCGCTTTTGTCAAAAAGCCCCGAATCAGTAATTGGCGGTGGCCGTTCTGCTGCGGCTCGTGCAGGTATTGAACAGACCCAGCGCGCCGCCCGTGATGTTGGTCAGCGGATTGGCCGGCGTGGAAGAGTTGTCGCCGGTGGCATCCTGCAGGGTACGGTAATAATCGTATACCTGTTTGTTGAGGCATTGAAGCTGGGCCGTGATCATGCTGCCTTTTGTGATAAGCGGGTTGCCGGCATCCTTGTCGGTATCGTAGAACATCTGCATGCGGAAGATCTGTCCATCAAGCGCTTCATCGCTCCTGACTATCGAGCCTTTCACTTCCGTTCCCCCGATAAACTGGCGTATGCGGTAATAGTTGCCCTTCCCCACCGGATCCCTGAACACAGGCACCATATAAATATCGTCGCCTCCGAAAAGGGAGTGAGCCGCATAAAGGCTGTCGATGCTTACCGGCTGCAGCGGCATGGTGGAAGT
Source organism: Chitinophagaceae bacterium (assembly GCA_965200945.1). GTDB lineage: Bacteria > Bacteroidota > Bacteroidia > Chitinophagales > Chitinophagaceae > JADCRZ01. The sequence continues at coordinate 3,221,099 of OZ241749.1, read as the reverse complement.
GGCTGTAAAGGTTTGTCCGTTCACCAGCACGCTGAGCATGTAAGTACGGCCCGGCACGCCGGAAATCACAGACGTGCGGTAAGCGCCCGGAGTCGTTTCTTTCAGGGTATCGGCCTTTTTAGCCTCCACATCGGTGATGATGACCCGGGCGCCGCCGATCTGCCCGAAGTTGTTGTTCTCTGTAAAATCTTTTGTGCGGCTGATGGTGACCGTATAAGGGCCGGGACCGTCGTTCACTTCGGCCTCGATCACGTATTGCTGGGCGGCCTGGTTCAGCTTTACGGGGATCACTTTCTGGCACGAGAGGACGCTGGTCAGCAGAATGGGTATGATAAAAAAAGAAAGTTTTCTCATAGGAACTAAAATGAAAAGTTGTAGGTAACGGATGGCACAAATTTGAACAGGGCCGTCTGCAGGGCCTGCGTACGGGAGGCATCGTTCGGATCCTGCCGGAACGTGATCACGTAGGCGTTCTCGCGGCCGTATGCGTTGTACAGTCCGATCGCCAGTTCGGACGAGAAGCGTTTGTGTTCCTTGAATTTATGGGTGGCGCTCAGGTCGAGGCGGTGGTAGGCCGGCATGCGGTAGCCGTTGCGCTCCTTGTAGTAAAACACCACCTGGTTGTCTATCCGGTACTTGCCGCTGGGGAAGGAGACGGCGTTGCCCGTGTAGTAGACCCAGGTGGCAGACAAGGTCCACTTTTTATTGAGTTCGAAGATGCCTACCACGGAGATATCGTGCGTACGATCCTGCCGGGCCACGTACCAGCTGCCGTTGTTGATGCCGCCGATCTTGCGTTCGGTGCGCGACAGGGTATAGCCGATCCATCCGGTAAAACGCCCCTTCGTTTTGCGCAGCAGGAATTCGGCGCCGTAGGCCCGGCCGATGCCGAACAGGAGCTGCGGTTCCAGCGCGTCGTTACTGAATATGTTGGCGCCGTCGCGGTAATCGATCTGGTTCTGCATGTATTTGTAGTAGCCTTCGATGCTGAACTCGTAGCTGTTGTTTGCCAGGTTGTGGAAATAGCCGGCAGAAACCTGGTCGGCCACTTCGGGTTTGATGATGTTGTTGCTGGGCACCCATTTGTCTGTCGGGTTGCCAGCGGCTGAATTGGAGATCAGGTGCAGGTACTGCGTGTTGCGCGAATAGGCTGCCTTGAAAGAAGTTTGCTCCGTGAGGCGGTAGCTGGCCGATACACGCGGTTCGGGCATCACATAGGTCTTTACAAAGGCGCCCTTGGCATATTTGGAGGTGTCGATGATAGTGCCGGCGGGGTTCAGGGTGTAAAAGCTGGCGTCGCCGCCCAGCAACGAGAAGGAGCTGAGCCTGATTCCGTATTCCACGTTCAGCCTGGAGGATGCCTTCCAGCTGTTGTTGACAAAAAGGGCGTTCTCCCAGCTGTAGGTGTCGGGCAGGTTCGGCAGGGTGAACTTTCCGGTGTACATGCCCGGCACGATGGTATGGTAGGTGGTGTTGAGGCCGAAGCGGAGCGTGTTGCGGGTATCGGCGAAAAAGCTCACTTCTTCCTTGAGGTTCCAGTCTTTGATGCGCGACTTTACGGTGCCCTCGATGGTGGCGGTGTTGATGTTGATGTTGTAGCGGTAATCGTTGTAGATCAGCGACGTGTTGGAGAACATCTTCGGACTGACCTCGTGGTTCCAGCGGAGGGTGCCGGTGCGGTTGCCCCAGCTGAGACCGAACAGGTCGGCCAGGCCGAGCTTGTCCTGCCCGAAATAGCCCGACAGGTAAAGCCGGTCTTTTTGACCGAGCCGGTAGTTGGCTTTCAGGTTGAGGTCGTAGAAATAGAGCTGGTTGCGGTTCACCTGGGTGTCGGAACTGGCTTTGAGGAAAACGTCGGCATAGGTGCGCCGGCCGCTGATCAGGAACGAGCCGCGGTCTTTGGTGATGGGGCCTTCCACGTTGAGGCGGGAGGAGATGATGCCGAGCCCGCCGTTCACGTGGTAGTCCTGGTCGTTGCCGTCTTTCATTTTTACGTCCATGACGGAGGAGAGGCGGCCGCCGTACTGGGCGGGCATATTGCCTTTGTACAGTACCACGTCTTTGATGGCGTCGGAGTTAAAGGTTGAGAAGAAGCCCAGCAGGTGGGAAGGATTGTATACCAGGGCCTCGTCGAGCAGGATGAGGTTCTGGTCTACCGAGCCACCGCGTACAAAAAAGCCGCTGCTGCCTTCGCCGGCCGATTTTACGCCGGGCAGCAGCTGCACCATCTTGAAGATGTCGCGCTCCCCGAACACTACCGGCAGTTTGTTGATCTGTTTTATGCTGAGGTTTTCGACGCCCATCTGGGCGGCGGCCACGCGGTTGTTTTTCTCGCGGCTGCTCACTACCACTTCGGTGAGGGCGGTGCCGGCGGCTTCCAGCAGTATGTCGAGCCGGAGGTCTTTGCTGTTGGCGGCTTCCACCTGTTTTTCGGCATAACCCAGTGAGCTTACGATGAGTGTGTAGCTGCCGTCGGCCAGGGTAAGGGAGTAAAACCCGTATTCGTTGGAGGTAGCCCCTACACTCGCATTGCTCTGTACGCGGACAGACGCGCCGGGCAGTTGCTCACCTGTTTTGGCATCCTTTACGTAGCCGCTGATGGTATGTTTGCCTTGGGAAAAGCCTGGCAGGGTAATGCTGAGGAAGAGCAGGAATAAAACCGCACATTTTCTGAAACGCATGTAGGATACTTTGATGAACACTTAGGTTGCTGCGGCAAGCAGGACTTTGCAAAGGTGGCTATTGCCGGTGGATTTTCAAGTGGGGGAGGGGAGGAAAGTTTGTGGGGAATTTTAGAAGATGGGGTATGGTTGGATGGAGACAACTGTCGTTTGAAAAGGCGAAAGCATGTTGTTGATAGTTACCTGGATGAATTGCAGCAAGAACTAAACGGGAACAGAAAATCCATTGAAAAAGCAGAAAGGTTCAAAGCCGCCCACCCGTCTCAAATGGCCTGGGTATAGACTTTTTCAACTGGAAGCACTTCTACGTAATTGAGAAACCTACACTAACAGAGAAGGATGGGCGTATATGAAGTAAATACATGGAATATTTATATATTGGGCTCAAGAAGTTTATCACGGCATAAAATCGTAGAACTTCCAACCGTTGCTTATGAAACTTTTTATTTTTTTCTCCCTGTTCATTTTATTCAGTCAATACTCCTTCTCTCAAACACAGTCGGAAATGAATGTGGCAGCAAACAGGAATTTCCAAAAAGCAGATAAAGAATTAAATCAAACATACCAGGCCATACTTACTCAGTACAAAAGCGATGCGGCGTTCATAAAAGCCCTTAAAACATCTCAACGGTTATGGCTTCAGTTCATGGAAGCAGAGATTAAAACGATGTACCCCGATCGCAAGGCAGGCTATTACGGGAGTGTCTATCCGATGTGTTTATCGGCCTACAGAACGGAACTTATCAATGAGCGGATTAAAAAACTGAAATTGTGGCTCGATGGACAGGAAGAGGGTAATTCATGCTCTTCTTCTATAAAAAACAAGCATTAGCGTATTATTTTACTGCCAGATAAACATGTATTGAATCAGATAGCGCCATGTTCAAATTTATCTACTTTGCTGCAAGTTCGTTCATTGCCCTAACGACTCTGGCATGCATGAACATGACCCCGGCCGGTTGTGACAAGGTAAAGAATGGACGGTTTTACTACTTCATCAAGGATTCAAGAGCCAGGGTTCATGTTGAACGGACCGACTCCCTGCAAGTAGAAACAAATATGCAAACCAGGCACTCCTCCAGAAGTAAAATTGCCTGGACAGGTGATTGTAAATTCGATATGTACATCAATGCCTTCAGTAACACCAAACTTGCCGGCTTCGATTCCCTGATTGCCGCCCTTCCCGTACCGGTCGAGATCGTAAAAATTGAAAGGGACTTCTATATCAGTCATGCCGTATTCGGCATGTCAGAACAGAAGATCGAATCGATCGATACCATCTATTTCGATCGGAGGAAATAAGCCCCTGTTGGCGAGTGAGGCACGTCATGAATGGCGTCTTCGCAAGGGTTTCAAGATTCCTTCCAACTTCCCCACCACAAAATCTCCCGGTTTCCCAAACCCGATTTTGTTCATATCTCCATCTTTCTTTCCTTTGAATGCTGTTACGATGCCGCTGCCCGTTAAGAGCCAGCTGACACATGAGAAAAACGCTTGCCATATGAAAAGTCCGCCTTTACTTTTGCCGGTCTTCTTCCGGATACTCAGCCTTGCCTGCCTGAGTCTTCGCTCAGGTACGCATCCATTCTCCCATACCGGCAGACATCTATCCGGCTCTCTCCCGTAATTCCTTCTTCATCATACCAAACACTGAACACATGAAAGTCAAACGTTTACTTTTCATTTTCTTCCTGCCGTTGCTATGGGCCGCCACGGCGTATGCCCAGGACCGTCAGGTGAGCGGCAAGGTGACCGACTCTGCCGGCCTCCCGGTACCCAACGCCTCCGTAATTGTGAAGGGAGCGCGCAAAGGCACGCAGACCCTCCTTGATGGCAGCTTTTCATTGAGCGTACCCACCGGTGCAGCCACCCTGGTGGTCAGTTCCATCAGCTACGAAACACAGGAGGTCAGTGTCGGCAGCGGCGCTACCGTGAACGTGCTGCTGCACTCCAACAACTCTTCCCTGGGCGCCGTTACGGTGGTGGCGGTAGGCTACGGCACGCTGGAGAAGCGCGAAGTCACCAGCGCCGTTACGCACCTGTCGTCGAAAGACCTGCTGCAGGTAGGCGGCAACGGGGCGCTGATGTCGATCCAGGGCAAGGTGGCCGGCCTCACGGTCACCAACACGGGCGCCGCCGACCCCAACTCATCGCCCACCATCCAGCTGCGCGGCGTATCATCACGGAGCGCCGGTCTCGGGCCCCTGTACGTGATCAACGGCGTACCCGGCGGCAACATCGACAACCTCAACCAGAACGACATCGAATCGATCGACGTGCTGAAAGGCGGCGCCGCTTCCGCCATCTACGGCACCCGCGGCAGCAATGGCGTCATCCTCATCACCACCAAAAAAGGTTCGTCGCAGCAACAAGCCTTCTACGACGGCTACATGAGCTTCGACATGCCTACCAACCAGATCAAGGTGCTCAACAGGGACGAGTTTGTAGCGCACAACCGGGGTGTCGACTATAAAGGAAACACCGACTGGTTCAAAGCCGTGGGCCGCGATGTGGCCCTCTCGCACAAACAGACCTTTCAGTTGTCGGGCGGCAACGCGCGTACCAACTACATTCTCTCGATGGACTACCGCAACGCAAAGGGGCTCGACCTGCGCTCTTCCAAGGAAGAATATGGCGCGCGCCTGAACCTGAACCATACCGCTGCCAACAACCTCTATACGGTAGCGGTGACCATCGCACCCCGCATGCTGAAGTCGAACAATGCCAGCCGCGGGGCGTATAGCCAGGGCGTTACACTGAACCCTACGATACCGGTGATGGACACACTCAGCTCCAACCGCTACTATAATATCCGCACTGGTTTCTCCGGATCCTACAACCCGGTGGAAGAACTCAAAACGATCCAAGACGGTACGGAAGGAAAGTATCTTGACTGGAGCGCCTCTTTCCGGCTCAACCTGTTGAAGAACCTGTACACGCAGATCACCCTTGGGCAGCAGAACCAGGATTTCTTCGACTACGATTTTACCCCTTCCTACAACACAAACCTGATCAATTCCAACGGGGGCCGCAACACGGCTTCGCGGGAGTACAGAAAGATCGACCAGAAAAGCTTTGAATGGATCGGCAACTATTCCCTTGACGTAAATCAGCATTCGCTCAAGGTGCTGGGCGGCTATTCGTTCTACTATTTCAACAACTCAGGCGTCAACGCGGCAAACCAGGGATTCCCGTCCGATGTACTGACGTACAACAACATCGGCACCGGGGCTTATAACCTGCTGTTGGGACAGAACGGCACGGGTTCGTACAAGAACGACGCGCGCCTGATCGCCTTTTTCGGCCGTTTGAACTATGATTATGACAAGCGGTATTTTCTCTCGGCTGCCATGCGGCGGGAGGGATCTTCCAAGTTCGGAATCGACAATAAATGGGGCAATTTCCCCGGCGCTTCGGTAGGATGGGCCATCTCCAACGAGAAATTCTTTCCCACCCTTCCCTGGCTCAGCAACCTGAAATTGCGGGCCGACTATGGTGTAACAGGCAACCAGGATTTCAACAGTTATCTCTCCCTTGATCTTTACTCCGGCTACGGTTATTACCTGTACAACGGAACTTCTTACCAGGTATGGGGGCCCAGGCAAAACACCAACTACGACCTGCGCTGGGAAAAAGCGCAGAACTTTAACGTGGGGCTTGATTTTGAGCTTTACAAAAACAGGATCTACGGTAGCCTGAACTACTATATCCGCCGCAATAAGGATCTGCTGGGGAACTACAATGTGCCTGTGCCGCCTAACGTGCAGGGACAAACTTTTCTGAACGTAGGATCTATGAAAAATTCGGGCTTCGAGATACAGCTGAATGCCAATCTGATCACTACAAAGAACCTGAACTATACGGTTTCGTTCGCAGGAGCTACAAACGACAACAAGTTCGTGTCTTTCTCTAACGACGTGTATTTCGGACAGAAATTCCTGGATGTGGTTGGTATGCCCTCCCCGGGGTCGCCGGGCACCGCACAGCGGCTGGAAGAAGGGCGCCGCATCGGCAGCTTCTTCATGCTGCGCTCTGCGGGTTATGATGGTACCGGAAGGTTGCTGGTATACGACCGTACCGGAAAGATCATTCCGGGCAACAGCGCTACGGTGGCCGACAAGCAGTATGTTGGAAACGGCCTGCCGAAATTCACTGCCAGTCTCGGAAACACCGTCACCTACAAAAAGTTCGACCTCAACGTTTTCCTGCGCGGGGCTTTTGGATATGATCTCTTCAACACGCTTGCCTTTTACACCGGCACCCCGGTTACACAGGCCAATGCCAATGTGCTGTCCACCGCTTATGGCAACAGCAAATACGCGGTGCTTACCAACGCCGCCACCTACTCGAGCCTGTCGGACTATTTTCTGGAAAAAGGCGATTACGTGAAGATCGACAACATAACCCTGGGCTATAATTTCAACTCACCGGTTAAGTACATCAATTCGGGCAGGTTCTATATAACGGGAAGAAACATGTACACGTTTACAAAGTTCACTACCGGCGATCCGGAATCTATCCAGACAAACGGGTTGTATCCCGGCATCTCCACTAATTCAGATGGAAACGGTACCCGCGATTATTATCCCTCATCACTGCAGGTAATTGCCGGACTGCAACTCAGATTTTAAACTGAAAATACATTGACATGATACGCATAAAGAAATTTATATACTGCCTGTCTACCGCTTGCCTGCTGATGATGCTATCGGGCTGCACCAAGCTGACAGAAGTGCCTTACGACGCCATTACTTCCGCAAGCTTCCTCCAGACCAAAGATGATGTGGTCCGCGATTTTCTCCGCGCCTTTGAACACGGCTACTGGTCTATTCAGGGCAACGGCTATTTTTATGCACAGGAGCTGCCTACCGATGAGCTGATGACACCCAACCGGGAAGGCGACTGGTTCGACGGCGGCACTTACCAGCGGCTGCATTACCATACCTGGAATATACAGGATGGTTACACCAGCGACATCTGGACGGCCCTGTTCCAGGGCATTGGCCTGGCCACGAACTCGCTGGAAGACATCCAGGCAATTGATCCTGCCAGGTTCAACATGACCGCAGCAGACAAAGCCGATTTCGTAGCCGAGCTGCGTACGCTGCGCGCCTGGTTCAACCTGCGCGCTTTCGATCTGTACCGGAACATCCCGATCGTTACAAAGATCAAAGGTGAAAGCCTCACCCCGCCGCAGTCTACCCCGCAGGATATCTTCAGCTTTATTGAAAAAGAACTGCTCGAAGCCATCCCCGGCTTGCCTACCCGCCAATCGCTCGGCACTACCGGCGTCGGCCGCTGGACGAAAGCCGGCGCTGCCGCCCTGCTGGTGCGCCTGTATCTGAACGCAAAGGTGTATACCGGCCAAGACAAATTCACCGAATGCGCCACGGTTTGCCAGGATATCATCAGCGGCAAATACGGCACGTACGCGCTGGAAACGCGCTGGGATGCGCCGTTTGATTACAACAACTCCACCTCGCCCGAAGTGATCTTCGGTTTCCCGGGCTCCTTCGCCCTTACCCACTGGCAGTACGATGGCGGCATGTATTTCTGGATGGCGCCACACCAAGCCCAGAACTTTTTCGGGTTCACCGACCTCGGCAGCATGAACACCCGCTATGCGCTGCAGCCAGGCCGCGATGTAGACAGTGTGCAGTACACGTTCACCATGGGCAAACCGTTTGTTAAGTTCCAGAAATACGCCGACGACCTGCGGCTCAAAAAATACAAGAACCTGGGCGGCAGCAAACGTGAAGGCATGTTCCTGTTCGGTAACCTGCCCTACTACAACAACCCCAGCCAGCTGGTAAAAAGCAACAAGGGATACACCATCTTCGCCCGCGACCAGGTAGGCTGGTTCAAGGCAACGCCTCCCGGTACGCCGCTCGCCGACAAAGAATCGAATATGAACCATGCAGATGACAACTCGGGCATCTGGCCGGTCAAATACCCGCTGTACCCTTCGGATGATCTCAACAAGCTGTCTTCCGCATATGCCGAGATCCGCTATGCCGAGATCTATTATTCCCTGGCGGAATGCAAGTACCGGGCGGGCGACAAAGCCGCCGCTGCCGTGCTGCTCAACACTGTCCGCCAGCGCAACTACCCGGCCGGTTCACCCAGCCTGTACAATCCCAACGGCAGTCAGCTCACCGACCAGGAGATGCTCGACGAATGGATGCGGGAATTCCTGATCGAAAACAGACGCCGCACCGACCTCATCCGATGGGGTGTGTTCAACACCGGTACCTGGTGGGACAAGCAGCCCGATGCCGACAACCATACGCAGGTATATCCGATCGGACAAAAGATAACCAACCTGACGCCGCAACTGAAACAAAATGGGGGATACTAAAATAACATTCATAAAAAAATCAAGCATATGAAATCTGCCTATCTATCGGATTTGTATAACCGAAGCATGTCTATACTTCCGTTGTTGCTGCTGGTTCTTTGCGCTGGCCTGTTCACCGGCTGCAAGAAAGAGCTGAAAGCCGGCGCGCCCATTTCGCTTACCTACGACAAGGTATACATGATCGGCGACGCCACCACCGCCGGCTGGACGATCGCCAACGCGCTGCCCATGACCAAGAACACCACCAATGCCAGCGAGTTCACCTGGACCGGTCCGCTCACGGCAGGGGAGATCAAGTTCCCGACGGCGATGAACTTCAGCTCCGACACGTTTGCCGCAGCCACCGCCAGCCAGTCGGTCGGCAACAACAAGGCACAGATCAGTCCCAGCGGCAACCCCGACATCAAATGGAAGCTGGCCACCACCGAAGCCGGCAACTACAAGATCACGCTGAACACAATGAATGTAACGGTAACCTTTGTAAAGCAGTAGGAAGGGGGTAGGGCTGGGTTCAGCTGGCACAGGATGCAAATAGGAAGGTCGGGAAGCTTCCATACGTGGCAGCTTCCCGACCTTCCTTTATCCAGCCCCTATCCTTACTCGCTCCTAAGCGACCTCACCGGGTTGGTAAGCGCGATCCTGATGGCCTGGAAGCTCAGCGTAACGAGGGCGATCAGCGAAACCAGCGCGGCGGCGAAGAGGAATGTCCACCAGTGAATAGGAGTACGGTAAGCGAAATCCTGCAGCCAGCGGTGCATCAGGATCCAGGCGAAGGGAAGTGCGATCAGGGAAGCGATGCCTACCAGCACCATGAAATCCTTGCAGAACAGTTGCACTATGTTCGCTACGCTGGCGCCCAGCACTTTGCGGATACCGATCTCCTTCGTACGTTGCGCCGCGGTGAACGTGGCGAGTCCGAACAGGCCCAGGCATGCGACAAACACGGCCAACAGCGTGAAGATGGCGGCGATCCTGCCCTGTTTTTCCTCTGCGCCATATTGCTGCGCGAAGTTCTGGTCGAGGAAATGGTAAGCAGTGGTTTCCGAGGGATCGAACTGTTTGTATATGCGATCCAAGAAGAGGAGCGCTTCTTTGGTTTTGCCTTTTTCGAGCTTTACATACAGGTTGTCTTTCATCGATTCTGCCGGCGGCAGCACCATCACCAGCGGGTCGATGGCATGCTGCAGCGAATAGGTATGAAAATCCTTGATCACCCCCACAATGGTGCGTTCGGCGGTATGGCCCGAGTCGTCGATGGTAAACTGCATCCGTTTGCCGACCGCATCTTTCCAGCCAAGTTTTTTCTGCAGGGTTTCGTTGATAAGCGCCGCCCCGTAGCGGTCGGAGCCGATGCGGGGAGAGAAGTTCCGGCCGGCCGCCAGTTTGATCTCCATGGTGGGCAGGTAGTCTTCATCCACCATCAGCTCCTGTGCCGGGATGGTGGGTGTCTGGAAATCTCCCTGCGGTGTTTCGAAACGGTAGGCGAGCCCGCCAAGGTCGTTGTTGCCGATGGGGTTGCCGGCTGCTGCAACGCCCTGTATCAACGGGCTTTGCAGCATCTGTGTTTTGATGGAAGCGATCTTCTCCCGCACTTTCCGGTCGTTGATATGAAAGGTCAGCACCTGGTCTTTGTTGAAACCGAGATCGCGGTGCAGGGCATACTGCAACTGCTGGTAAATGATCGTTGAGCAAAGTATCATGACTACCGTAGTTACAAACTGAAACACGACCAGCGCCTTGCGGAAACGGATACCGCCGTTCACGTTGCCCATCTGCCCTTTCAGCGCAGGCACCATCTTAAAACCCGAAAGGAACAGGGAAGGATACAAGCCGCTCACAAAGCCGGTCAGCACTGCAAACAGCGCAAGAACCAGCAGCGAAAGCCAGATCCCGAAACGCCAGATGGACAGGTCCTTGCCCGACAGCTGGTTGAACCAGGGCATTGCAAGGCGGATCAGGAACACCGAGATCACGGCTGCCAGCAGCGTCACCATCACGGCTTCGGTGATCAGCATGCCTGCGATCCTTTTGCGGCCCGAGCCGATGGCTTTGCGCACGCCGATCTCACGCACACGCACAGACGAGCGCGCGGTAGACAGGTTCATATAATTGATGATGGCAATGAGGAGGATGAGCACGGCAATGGCTATGAACATATACACCCGGCTGATGCTTCCGTTGCTGCCCATCTCGTAACTCAGGTTCGAATGGAGATGGATTGAGGTGAGCGGCTGCAGCTCGAGCTTGTAATCTTTTACATTCATCATTTTCTGGATGGTGCCTGCCGCAAAAGCAGGCAGCTTTTTTTCCAGGTCTGAAGCTTTTACGCCCTCTTTCAGCAACAGGTAAGTATAGATGTGAAAATTCTGCCAGCCTTCCGAGTAGCCGTTGCTGAATGAACGTACCGCGCTGAAACGCAGGTGCGAGTTCACCGGCACATCTTCAATCACGGCGGTGACCTTGTTGGGATAATTGTTGTCGAAATAAACGGTCTGGCTGATGGCCTGTGCAGGCGAGCCGAACAGCTTTTCCGCCAGCGTTCTGCTGATGAGGATGGAAGAGGGTTTGGACAGCGCTTCTTCCGGCGTGCCCTCAAGGAACCGGTAGGAGAAGATCTGCGGCAGGGTTTTGTCGGCAAAGATGATATCGTCCTGCCTGATCTGTTTGGTGCCGGCCGACAGTACGCCCCCTCCTTCCAAATCTATGCGCACGGCCGCTTCAATCTCGGGGAAGGCAGCTTTGAGGGCCGGCGCAAAAGGAGCCGACATCGGTGCTTCATGCAGATCGTTGCCGTTCCATTTTGTATGCTGTACCACACGTACGACCCTTGCGGCATTCACATTGTACCGGTCGTAGCTGAACTCGTCGAACACATACAGCGCAATAAGCCAGAAAGCCGCCAGCGCAATGGCCAGTCCGGCTACATTGATGACCGAGTAGGTCTTGTTCCTCCAGAGGTTGCGCCAGGCCGTTTTGATGTAGTTGGTGATCATGTGCAATTATATTTTGTGTGTCGTGCTGCGGGTTCAGCAGACATAGTTGCCAATGCCTGTGCCAATTGCATAATGTGTTGTGATTGATGGGTTTACTTCTTACTCCGTAGGTCTGCCTGTACGGAAATGAACACGTGGTGTAGCGGAAGAGAAGAGAGTGAGGGGTAGGGGTAGGTTCAAGCCGCACTCTAAACCCTTCCGTGTTCACCACCCTCTCTTGTATTAAAAAAATACCCTCTGCACAAAGCTTTCAACTTTGTGCAGAGGGTAACAAATATATCGGATCAGCAATAACCTTACGGCTGTCCTGCTCCACCCGAAGATCCATACACCTGGCCGGTGGCGTAGCTGGCGTCGGATGCGGCCAACTGTACGTATATGGAGGCAAGCTCTACCGGCTGTCCGGGACGGCCCAGCGGCGTTTGTCCGCCGAACTTCTGCAGCTTCTCCTGGGTGGCGCCGCCGCTTACCTGCAACGGGGTCCAGATCGGGCCGGGTGCCACGCCATTTACGCGGATGCCTTTCGGACCGAGCTGTTTGGCGAGAGATTTTACATAGTTCATCGTGGCTGCCTTGGTCTGCGCATAATCGTATAGATCGGGCGAAGGGTCATAGGCCTGCTCCGACGTGGTGCCGATGATCGCCGAGCCGGCCTGCAGATGCGGCAGGGCGGCCTTGATGATCCAGAAAGGCGCGTAGATATTGGTCTTCATCGTAGCGTCAAAATCTTCTGTGGTAATGTCGAGGATCGACTGTCTGGCCTGCTGGCGGCCGGCATTGCTGACAACGATGTCGAGCCCGCCGAGCTGGCGCACGGCTTCTGCAACGAGGCGCTGGCAGAAAGCTTCTTCACGCAGGTCGCCCGGGATGGCGATTCCTTTGCGGCCTTCCGCCTTGATCAGTGCGATCACTTCTTTTGCATCGGCCTCTTCGGCAGGAAGGTAATTTATAGCCACGTCGGCACCTTCGCGTGCATAGGCGATCGCTGCTGCGCGACCCATGCCGGAGTCGCCGCCGGTGATCAGCGCTTTGCGTCCCTTCAGGCGGCCGCTTCCCTTGTAGCTTGTTTCGCCATGGTCAGGCTTCGGATCCATTTGCCCGGCAAGGCCCGGCCACGGTTGCGACTGGCTTTTAAAAGGAGGTTTGGGATATTTTTCTACCGGATTTTCAAGTCCGGGTGCGGGTGAATCGCTGTTGTGCGCACCCGGCGCACCGAACACGGGTGCGGTTACGGCAGTGGCGAGTCCGAGTCCCAGGCCGCCAATCACTTTGCGGCGTGAGATGTTGTCATTTTCATTCATCGTATATGTATTTAAACTTGTAGCTTCTTATTTTGCAGTACCAGTTCAATTATTGCACCATGGCCGGGCCCCACTGTGTAAGGGTTCCATCACGCGGCCACCCCGGCACGGTTTTCAGGCGGCTTTAAAATGTTTTACAAACCCGCATCAGAAAAACGGCCGGAAGAATTGAGCGGTGATTGGTAAATATGTTGAAAGATATTGTGGAGGAAGGGGAGCCTGCCTTATACAAACCAGTCCCTTCACCAGACCGGAGCCTGTGGGCTGATTATCCTGAAAGTGGCGTCACCGCACGGTTGCAGGCCCTTTGTCCCCAACCGGTCCCAGGCGCTTGTGTGGAATTATTGGTCCGGATGCTGCATTTTTTTTCACAGCACCGCAGCTACAGAAGCTTGTCGGGCGTGATGGGCAGCTGCCGTATGCGCCGGCCGGTGGCGTGGTAGACGGCATTCGCGACCGCGGCAGTAAAACCGATCAGCCCGATCTCACCCAGGCCTTTGGCGCCCATCGGGTCGAGATGCTCATCTTCCCTGTCAATAAAATGGACGTCTATCTCCGGCACATCCGCATTCACCGGCAGGTGATAATCTGCGAGGTTGTTGTTCAGGTAACGGCCGAACCGGTGATCTACCACCCCTTCTTCCAACAGCGCGATGCCGATGCCCCAGGCTACCGCTCCCAATACCTGGCTGCGCGCTGTTTTGTGGTTCATCACGCGGCCGGCGTCGATCACAGACACAACGCGGCTTACCCGCACTTCGCAGGTCAGCGGATGAACCTCCACTTCCACGAAGCTGGCGCTGAACGATTTGCCGGAAAATTTTTTCTCTTCGGACGGCTTCGATTCAGCACCGGCTTCCAGCTGTTTCAGGCCATGTTTTTTCAGGATGGCGGTGTAAGGCAGGTTCTCTTCGATGCCGCGTGGCCCATGGAGACCGGCGAATTTCTGTTTCAGCGCCAATGCCGCATCATGCACGGCCGAGCCGGTGGAAGCGGTGGTATGCGAGCCATACTGCGGCGGTGCAAACGGAAAAGCAGCGCTGGCCCATTCGATGCCCACCCGCGCAACATCCACGCCCAGCGCATCGGCCGCGATCTGTGTGAGAATGGTGGCCGAGCCGGGGCCTGTATCTGCCACCGAACTGCTGATGAGCACCCGCCCGTCTGCAAACATTTTAATGCCCGCGGATGCCGGCGCCCTTTCTGCCTTGTAGATACCTCCGCTCATACCCATGCCTGTCAGCAAGGGGCCTTTCGACATGGAGCGGGGCAGCGGGTTGCGCCTGCTCCAGCCGAACTTCTCCGCACCCATACGGTAACATTCCTGCAGGTAATTGCTCGACCACGGCAGGTTGTTGTTGAGGTCGATGGTAGCAAAGTTGTTTTGCCTGAGTTCGAGCGGATCCATCTTCAGCGCATACGACAGCTCGTCGATCGCCGATTCGAGGGCAAAGGAGCCGCTCGTTTCTCCAGGACCGCGGGTCGGACAAGGCGTACTAACATCGAGTTGAACGAGTTTATAGGTTGTTTGCATCGCCGGGCAGTTGTACATCGACTTGGTCGGTTCCAGGATGCGCTCCGTGAACTGTTCCTGGCGGGAAGTGGAGCCCCAGGCATCGTGGCGGATGCCGGAGAGGGTGCCATCGGAAGAGGCGCCTACCGCGAATCTCTGGACCGATGCCGGGCGATACCCCACCATGTTAAAGACCTGTGTGCGTTCGAGCGCCACTTTCACCGGGCGGCCCACCGCCTTTGCGCCAAGCACGGCGGCCATCTCATGCGGCCACATGCGCGAAGCGCTTCCAAAGGCGCCCCCTACGAACGGCGCATATACCTGTACGTTTTCCGGCTTCAGCAAAAAATATTGCGCAAAATGTTGCTGGGTGGTCTTCACCGACTGTGTCTTGTTGAAGATATGCAGCTTGTCGGCTCCCTCCCAGTACGCGGTGGCCGCATGCGGTTCCATCGGGTTATGCACCTGCAGCGGGGTCTGGTACTCCTGTTCGATCTTCACGGGCGCCTGTTCCCATGCAGCCACGTCTCCACGGCTGTAATCAGACGGCTTGTCGGGCTTGATGGCGGCCGCGATGCCGGGGTGGATGTCGGTCTGATGCGGCGCCTCTTCATATGTGATCTTCACCAGCGTAGCCGCGAAGCGCGCCTGCTCCAGGGTTTCCGCGATCACCATGGCCACCGGCTGCATGTGAAAAAGGATCTCGTTGCTTTGAAAAAGCTTGAATTCTTTCCCTGAAAATATGGGAATGGAAGAGGCGGGATTTTTTTCGTAGCCGGGGACCGGTGGGGCATTGAGGTGACTGATCACGGCCAGTACCCCGCGCAGGTTTTGGGCATCGATGGCATTGATGCGGCCTCTTGCAATTGAACTGGTAACAAGAACGCCGTATGTGATGCCGGGCAGGTTGTATTCAGCGGCATAGCGGGCGCTGCCGGTTACCTTCTGCAGTGCTTCCACCCGGCTAAGCGGCATGCCGATGGCCTTACTGGAATTTATTTTTTCACTCATTGAATCGTACGGTCGTTTGCCAGGCCGTCTCTATTCTATCCGTTCAATTTGTATGCCCGGCAAGGTTGCCCGTATTACAGCGAAGTGGTGATCATAAGCTGAACCACGTGCGTGGTGTTGTATCCATCTTCTTCGAGTTGCCGCCACAGCATGAGGCCAAGCTCTGCATCCATCTTTTTACTCAGCCGGTAGCCGGCCGAGCCCAGCAGTCGGTTCTGGTCGAAGAACGCGTTGTTCACCCGGTCTTTGTGGTCCACATTCACAAAAAGTTCGTTCTGGAGATTCAGGTATGTGCCGCGACTGAAATCCTGGTTGGCAAACAGCGGGATCTGCAGCGCCACAAACCCGCGGGCGCGCTGTGAGAACTGGTATTTATCTTCTTCCCTTACAAAGCGCTGCTCGAGGCGGAAGCGGCCCGTCAGTTCAGCTTTCAGCAGTTTGGTGCTATACAGGTATTGTTCGTACACCCGGTTCTCGGGCTGGTACTTCGCTGATTTCCCATCATGTTCCCAGTCGCCTTTGAAGGCATAGCCGAGCGCCGCTGAATGGTTTTTGTTGAAGTTGTAGTTGACCGCACTCCGCAGCAACAGCGTGTTCACATGCAGCAGCCTGTGTGCCGAACGCAGCTGCCCGTCGAAAAGTATGTCCCATCTCTTCGCCACTTTCTGGGTATGCGAGAGAAAGAACCACCCCGTCGTTTCAGGCGTCTGCGCCTGCGATCTGCAGGGCCACAGTGCGATAAAGTAAATAAGGATGCATGCGAGTTTGCTTGCCATTCAGGTAGATAAGAGGGTGAAGAATCGGTTTGATCCAAACACCATTGCAATATTGCGGCCTTGGTTTTCTGAACCCGGATTTTCGGGATTGTTCTGATGGCCCTGAACGCAACGGCGTGCCACAGTTTTAAATCCATGGCACGCCGTTGCGTTCAGTAAAATCCTGATCCGGGTTCAGACAATTCCCTCCGAACTATCCTCATCTAAAAACAGCACCGCGTGTTCGTGGCGGCGCAAGGCGGTGGAAGGGTATGTTTCGGAGATGGGTTTGGTGAGGGTGCGGCGGACGGCGGGGGCTTTGTTCTTTCCCGGAACCATGCAGAACACGTAGGTGGCACGCATGAGGGCGGGGATGGTGAGGGTATAGGCCCAGGATGGCACGTCGCCGGTGGCTGGGAAGCAGCCGTCGTTGACCTGCTGCTGCTTGCAGGGGGAGTCGAGGTCCACGATCTTGACGAGCGCAGGGTCGTTGAAATCGGCGACGTGCGGGTCGTTGAAGGCCAGGTGCGTGTTCTCGCCGATGCCCATGCAGGTGATGTCGGTGGGATGGTCTGCAAGCAACTGCGCATACTGCCTGCTTTCCTCTTCTCCATCGTCACTGCCTTCCGCATCGAGGTAGAACACCTGTCCGATCGGCACCCGGTCGAAGATCTTCTTCTTCAGAAAAAGTCCGAACCGCTGCGGGTGTTGCGGCCCCAGGCCGCGGTATTCATCCATGTGAAAACCGTTCACGCGGGGCCAGTCGATGCCCGGCGCTGCGGCCAGCGCATCCAGAAATTCATGCTGCGAAGGCGCCGCCGCAAAAACAATGCTGACCGAATCCTGACTCTCCAGCAGCTCCCGTAGCCGGGCCGCCGCCGCTTCCGCCGCGGCTTTCCCGAGCTCCCCACGGTTTGCATAGATCTCGACCTGAAGATTATCTATGGTAAGTTTTTTCATGGTTGTGTGTTTGATCAGCTTTACTTCCTTACTGCCTGGTGGCCCGCTCTGCCTATGAGAAGACAGCCTTCTTTAAGCGATCCATGACCTATGATCTTCCAGGCCCATAATCCTTTAATCCCGGTTCAGATAAATACATAGATCACTCCCAGTGCATCTTTAACCCACCCCTTGCCCCTCCGGGGAGGGGATTATAATTTTAAAACCTGTACTTCACGCCACCCCTGCCGGTATATCCGTAGAACTGCTTTTCGTAGAGGCGTTCGCGCACGCCGAAATAATCGGTCTGCGGGGCGTTCAGCAGGTTGGTGGCTTCGGCGTATACGGTGAGGTTTTTGGTGATGCGGTACGATGCGTTGGCATCGAGCTGCGTTCTGGCTGCCCTGATCACATCGGTGGCATTGTCGGTGCCCAGCGTAACCGTGTACGATCCGTTGTAGTTCAGGTTGCCCTGTATGGTAAAACCTTTGTAGGCATACGAGAGCGACGCGTTGGCGGTACTCTTGGCCTGGCCCGGCAGGCGCAGGTTCTTGCGCAGCTGTGCATCCGCTTTCGATTGAACCAGGGTGTAGTTGGCATACACGGTGATGCCTTTCAGCACACCCGGCAAAAAGGTCAGGTTGGCCTGTACATTTGCTTCCAGTCCGTATACTTTGGCCACATCTCCGTTGTACGATTTGTAATAAAGCCAGTTCACATAATTCTTTGCATCCGGAAATTCGTTCCCGGTAAGCGTTACCACGCTGTTGTATTGGAACTTGTCGATGTTCTTGTAAAAAGCGCCGATCGACAGGATGCCCAGGTTCTTGAGGTAGTGCTCGACCGACAGGTCGTAATTGCTGCTGAAAGCGGGTTTCAGGTCGGGGTTGCCATCGGTGAGCGTGGTATTCAGGATGCTCACCACGCGGCTCGGCACCAGCTCGTTGAAGTTGGGGCGTGAGTAACCGAAGGAAACGGCGGCGCGGGCAATGGTGTTCTTCGCCAGGTCGTATTTGGCCTGCAGGTTGGGCAGGAACTTGGTGTAGTTGTATTTGGAAGTGGTAGGAATTGAAGACGTCAGGTTGCCGGTGGCATCCTGGTTCACCAGGTTCGCATCGTAGTTCACGCCGGTCCTTTCCACCCTGATCCCGCCCAGCAGCATCAGCTTTTTAAACTGGATCCTGCTCATGGCATAAGCCGAGGTCACGTTCTCGTCCGCATCATAAAAATATGTGTCGACCGCCACTTGGTTCAGCGATTTGTTGGCCGGGAAATAGGTGGGATTGTTCCGGAAAAAATTGACGGTGCCGGCCTGGTCAACCGCACGGCCAAAGGAGAGATGGCCATCAAGCAGCTCGTCGTCCAGCTCTCCAGGTCCCGAAAAATTGGAGAGGTTGCCCGTAGCTGCCGGACCGTTATACGTAGAGGTGGAATAGTTCGGCCGGTAGCGTTTGTTGTTCATCCGCTTGATCTTCACACCTGCCTTGAAATAGGCGTCGTTGCTGCCGATCTTGTAGTTAAC
This sequence comes from Chitinophagaceae bacterium, assembly GCA_965200945.1. Classification (GTDB taxonomy): domain Bacteria; phylum Bacteroidota; class Bacteroidia; order Chitinophagales; family Chitinophagaceae; genus JADCRZ01. The sequence continues at coordinate 3,202,026 of OZ241749.1, read as the reverse complement.
CGTCATGTTCAGCCGGGCCACCAGGTTGCGGCCTTCCGAATTGAAATTGTTGGCTTCATACGTGTTGTAGGTGTACAGCGAGGCGTTGTTCTTGGCATCGGTGGAACCGGTGGCCTGGATGTAATCGCCATACAGGTCGGTGATGGCGAGTGGCACGTTGCCGGTGATGTAGTTGTAAGAGTCTGCCACCTGCTCGAGCTTCGAGTGCGTCAGGAAGAGGCCTCCATCCAGCTTCACCTTGCTGAACTGTTTTTCTCCTTCCAGGCTCCAGTTGAAATTGTTGTTGTCGATGTCGCGGGTGAGCAGCTCGTTGTAGCCGCGGCCGCGGGTGGTGGTGTACATGCCGGCGGCGTTGCGGGTGGTATTGGCCGTCTGCATGCGGGTGCGTTTGCGGAAGCGGGTGGCTTCGTTGTCGAGGTCGTTGTAGGTAGCATTGAAAACAAGGAAGGCAGTGGGATCGAAAGTATAGTCGATGGTAGCCGTGGCGCCTTTGCGGGTGCGCAGGTTGTCGAGGTGGATGATGCGGATATCGGTCGGGAAGAGGATGCTGCCTTTTCCGTCGCCGAAATCCTTGGGCTGCCATACCTGCGCGTTGATCTCGTCGTAGCCGTTGTTGGTGCGGTAATAACTGCCGTAGAGCGCCACGCCCAGCTTGCCGTTCGGGTTCTTGTCGGTCTGAAAAAAGCGCTGGTTGTAGCTGATGTTGCCGATGCCGTTGGCCTTGTCGCGCAGCTTGTTGTAGCCCGCGCCGAGGTCGACCGAAAATTTGGGCTTCAGGCTGATGGCGGTGGGCGTTTTCATGTTGATGGCGCCGGCGATGGCGTCGCCGTCGAGGTCGGGCGTGAGGGTCTTCACCACTTCCATGGAAGAAAGGATGTTGGCCGGGATGAGGTCGAGCTGTGCGTTGCGCTGTCCCAGCTCCTGGGTGCCCATGATCTGTTCGCCGTTGATGTTGATGTTGGTGAAGTTGCCGGGTGTGCCGCGCAGCTGCACCGTGGATCCTTCGTTCTGTTCGCGGCCGATGGTAACGCCGGGCAGGCGCTGCAGCGATTCGGCCACGTTGAGGTCGGGGAAGCGGCCCATGAGGTCGGCCGACACTACCTGTTTCATGTTGTCGGCGTTGCGCTGCTGGTTCAGCGCTTTCTGCTGTCCTTCCAGGATGCCCGTCACCCGCACCGATTCGAGCAGGCGGCTGCTGGTGGAGAGTTTGATGTTGGCGAGCGTAGCCTCGCTTCGGTTAACCGTCACCGTGGTCTCCAGCGGCTCGAAGCCCATGTAGTTGATCTGGAGCGTATACGTGCCGGGCGCCAGGTCGGCAATGGTGAAGTCGCCCGTGAGGCTCGTTACCACGCCCTGGGTGGTGCCTTTTACGCGCACGGAGGCGCCGGGCAGGGCGCCGCCCAGCTGGTCTACGATCTTGCCATGGATGATTCCTTTGGTTTGCGCCAGGGTGGGCATGGTGCCGGCCAGCACCAGCAGCAGGATTGCCAGGAGGGGCAGCAGTGATTTGAAGGTGGATGTTTGCATAATGACAGTTTACAAGTAATTGGGTAAAGAAGAGAGGTTATTTGGCTGATTGATGGAAGTGCAGGTAATCGACCAGGAAGCGGATCGAGAAGGTGGTGCCGATGTCGCGGTTCACCAGCCAGATCTTGTCGTTGCGCCCCCGCATCCGCGTTTCCAGGATGCTGCCGCGAAGGTTTGGGTCGGGATGCGTGGCGCTGTATCGGTTCTTGATGATCCAGTTGGCCGACCGTTCGATGTTGGGCAGGAACTCCTTGTAGCCGGCCTGCGCCAGTTCGATCCACAGGATGCCCGCCAGCGCGGTCGCAGAGCCGGTGACGGAGCTCCTGTCGGGGGCGCGGCCGTCGGTATAGTTCACATAATAGATGGTGCCGTCTTTCTGCTGTGCTTTGGCATACGTGCGGGCTGTAAGCACGGCGGCTTCCAGGTAGCGCTTGTCGCCGTTGAACTTCCAGGTACGCACCAGCGATTCGGCGTACCAGAGGTTGAAGCGGGGATGAAAAGAGTTCTCCGACTGTGTGTTGGGTGTAAACTGCATCCACAGGCCGTTCTTGTCTTCCAGCTTCACCACCGAATTGGAGAGGAGGAGATGCGCATCGAGGAAGGCCTTCTTTTTCGAAAACTCGTATGCATCCAGAAAGATCCAGCCTTCGGTGTTGGGGCGCGACACATCAAACAGCGCCTGCTCTTTTTTGTCTTTCCAGAACGCGCTGTAGGTCTTCTGCACGTCGCCGCTCACCAGGTCTACATTGTCGTAACACACGCCGTTGGCCGAATCGTACATGTTCTTCAGCATCCATTCCGCTGCCGATGTGGCCACCTGCGCGTATCTGGGGTCGCCGGTGACCCGCGAGAGCTCGTACGGACCGGGCGAGCCGTCGGAGATGGTGGCGAATACGATGGTGGAGTCGCCGATGGCATCGCCGTGTACTGCGCCCAGCATGCCTTTCAGCTTGGGATGGTCTTTTATCTGCAGGCTGATCCAGTAGTCGCCCGCGCGTTTGGCGGTAGCCAGCCATTTCGGGTTTTTGGTCTCTTTGTAGGCGGCGAGCATGGCGTACACGGCCTGGCCTGTATGCCAGGGCACTTCGTACGGGTACCACTTTCCTTCGGTGAGGTTATAGTCGCAGCGCGATTTGCCCTGTGCGTCGAGCATGGTGGTGGAGATGTAGGCGGCCATGCCGTTGACGGCGTCAAGGGCGGCTTGCCGGCTCACCTGCTGGGCGCGGGCAGACAGCGCCAGGGCCGGCAGCAGGGCTGTTAAAAAGAGGAATCTAGTTATCGGCGTCATGCAAGCTGTTTTTATCATTCAGGGCATACTTTTGTTTGTGATTGGTAACAGGTTCGGAAGTGTCGAGCCGGAACGTGAACTGCCAGTCGCCGGTGCGGGGCAGCTTCAGCACGAGGTGGTTGGCCCCTTTTTTCAGTGAGAGCAGGAACGGAGTTTCACCTTCGCTGTTTATTTTTCCGGCTGCGACGGCACTGCCATTCAGAAACAGCTGCGCACCGGTTGCTTCCACCAAGGCGCTTATTTGTCTGTCGGTGCCGCTGCCCAGCGAGCAGTAGGCATAGGCGACGGCGCTGTCTGTGCTGCCGTAATAGGTCTGCAGGTCGATGATGCCGCCATCCTGCGAGGCCCATTTCTTCCATCGGTAGGTCTTTCCCTTGTACTGCGCCATATCGCCGGGCTTTGGAGGAACGTTGGCGGCCGCATCCTGTGAATAAAGAAATGAGGGAATAGATTTCGTGTTAAAGGGCCCTGCCAGCAGCCAGTAACCGAAATAGTCTGCGTTGCTTATTTTGAGCGCCGGCGGTACCGGGTTACGGCGATGGGTAAGTGCAGTTTGGTATGACTGTTCCAGTTTCTGCAGGCCCTGGATTTTGCCGTTGTATTCTTTCAGGTTTTCACCGAGCCAGTAAGGCTGGTTCTCGCTGTTCCAGAACCGGGTGTATTGTGTTCTGAGAGATTTGTAGCGGCTGGCCAGCGTCTTCAAAACAGAAATGGCCTGTTCTGCATTTCCGGTGTTCGTGGTCAGCGATGCCAGTGCCGAGCGTGATTCCATCACCAGCTTGATCTGTTGAAGTGTGAACCCGAGAAAAGCCGCATCGGCCCTGTTTCGCAACGGACGCGCGCCATCCAACTCTCTCAGGGCGGCATTCACTAAGGCGAGCACCTGCGGCACCGCGCTGTTGTTCATCAGCAGTTTCTTCCCGCTGTCAGGCAGGATCTTCCCGGTCCACAGCTGGTCGGTCAGGTTGTAGGTCAGCGGAAGGCTGCGCAACTCCATCAGTTTAGAAAGAGCCTTTACGTATGCCCCGTTCTGCGTGCCGTAGGCTGTCTGCCCATAGCGCTGGTTGAAGGTAGCCGTGCCGGTGCGGCCGGTATTCCAGCCCTTTTCGGCAGCGGCATAGATGCCATACCAGTCGCTGTCGAAGAAACACATGCCGCCATCATCCCATACTGTGGTCAGCGCGCCAAGGGCGCCGTCTCTTTTTCCTGCTTCCAGTAAACCGTTGATATTGGCTTTGGCCATCTGCAGGTCGGGAAACAGCCGGTTCGAGTTCACCACGCCGGGGCATACCACAAACCGGAGCCCCCGTTTCACAAAAGGTTTGATCCAGGCGTCGAATGATTGCTGATCGCCGTATTCCCAGGTCAGGTAGATGATGTCTTTCGGCAGCAGGTCGAGGATCTCTTCGTGTTGCAGCGCGATATCGCCCCACATCATCAGTTGCTTTCCGTTCTTCTTCAATACATCATACAGAAATTTTATGTGGTCGGCATAATAGCGTGCCACGCCCACGCTGTCCACATACGCCTTCGATCTGCCCTTGCCCAAATCGAACGTCTCGTCGCAGTTTACATTGAAGTAAGGGGAAGAAAAGACCTTGCACAGATCAGTGATCACGCTTTCGAGGAACTGCCGGGCTTTTGGATCGAGCGGCGAGATCATGGTAGAGGTTTCACCCATGGATGCATACCGGGGAAGCGACAGGATGTGGTTGAGATGGCCGAACGACTGGAAGCTGCCCACCAGCTCCATATGAAACCGGGCGGCGTAGTCAGACAGTTCTCGTATGTCCGTCATCGTGAGTTTGCCATTGGCTGGCGCAAAGTCAGGATAGGAAGGTGGCTGTACCACATGCTCGATATAGAAAGAGAGCGAATTGATCTTGAGTTCGGCCAGCCGTTCGATCTGTTTTTTTATGGTGGCCACGGTCGGGATAGGCCCCCGGCTGATATCGTCGTATACGCCGCGGCTGGCAAAGGAAGGCCAGTCGGTGATCGCCAGCTCATGGTTCCAGCCGGCACGTGTGAGCTGCTTCAGCGTTTGCAGTCCGTAAAACAGGCCGGTTTCAGTCCGGGCTGCAAGCAGGTTGCCTTTTTTATTCAATACCAGCAGGTATCCTTCCTCACCCGTCTTTTCCTGCCAGCCGGGCGAACAGCGCTGCAAGCGGTCGTGCATGGCGCCGGTGCTGCTGTCGAGCGCGAGTGTCAGCACCTGCATGATGCGGGAAGAGGGCTCCTCTTTGGCGAGCAGTTGCCAGTTCTCCGACAACCGTTCCCGGATGGCCGCCGTAGCGCCGGTAAGCTGGAGGCTGAAACTCAGGCCCACGGCGGCTTTGCCTGCTGTTACCTGTTGCGGGTAAGGAAGTACGGGGAGCGGTGAAGCAGCCTGTACCGGCAATCGGGTCAACACCAGCCAGCAAAACCATATGAGCCGGATCTTTTTCATAGTACGCGAAGAAAAGGAAGTGTGATTTTTGGATGAAAATTGTTGATCAGCCTTACATCGGGGCCTTTCTCTTTTGTGCCTACAAAAGCCACCGCTTCACCTGTCGCCTGACAGTTGGTGATCAGTCCTCCGGTGCTGCCGCTGGCATATACAATTGCCGGCGTTTCACTCGCGGAAGCCATGGTCGCGCTGTTCACCTCAAAGCCCTTAACATCCTCAAAAGCCAATGCCGGCCGCTGATCTGTTCCCGCAAACGAGAGTTGCATATTATACATCCGTATATTCTCTGCATGCGCCACGTAAAATCCGTAGGCCGGCAGCAGGCCGAACATCGTGCCTTCCGGGTACTGATCGTCGAGCTTCGGCACCTGTTTCACCATATCTACCGCTTTACCGCCGCCTGCCATCTCGATCGAAACATCATCCAGCCTGATGTCTTTCACTTTCGCGCCTTCTATGCCGGTAATAGAACAACCCGTGGTGCCGGCGCCCTTTGCTATTATATGAGACAGCCGGATGCCGTGAACGCTGCTTAGTGGCGGTGCTTTGGCCGTGTCGTCATATTTACGGGCGCGGTTGCCCAGCCGGATAAATATGGGCACTTCGGGGCCTTCCATGATGATGTTGGTGATGGTCACATTTTCCATGATGCCGCCGTCTACCGCCTCCAGCGAGATGCCGCTAGTGCCGCCTGGCGTGCCATAGATGATCGTCTTTTTGGCCGACGGCCTGATCACGCAGTTGGAGATGGTCACGTTGCGGAAGCCGCCGGTAGATTCGGTGCCCAGCTTGAGCGCATTGCAATGACTGCTCAGGATGCAGTTGGTGATGGTCACGTTCTCGGTTATGCGCGGCGACGTGCTTTTGAGCGTGAGCCCGTCATCGTCCGAATCGCCTTTCAATCCCTCGATGGTCACATTGCGCGAGCCGTCGATGTCCACCATGTCATTGTTCTTGTTGGAATGGTTCCAGACCGTGATGTCGCGGATGGTTACATTGTCGCAGGCCAGGTAATGCTGCATCCAGAAGGCGGAGTTCTGCAGTGTGACGCCGCTTACCCGCACTTTTCTGCATTCGATGAACCAGAGCAGGTAAGGCCGGTTGCGGTAGCGGTCGGGCTTTTTCGTTGTCGTGATCGCAAAGCTGGCGCCCTGTCCGTCGATGGTGCCTTCTCCTTCGATGCCCACGTCTTCCGCCTGGTGCGCATAGACCAGGCTTTGCTTTGCCCAGTCAGCCCCGTAGAACCGGAAGCCATGCTGCTGGTAAGGATATTTCGACAGATCGGTGGTGCCGGTGATCTGGCAACCGGCCGGCAGGTGCAGCATCACATGACTTTTCAGCACGATGGTGCCCGTCAGAAAATTGCCGGCCGAAAACAGCACCTGGCCGCCGCCGGCCGCCGTGCACGCATCGATGGCACGCTGGATGGCGGCGGTGTTGTCGGTACGGCCATCGCCTTTGGCTCCGTATGCCGTTACATCGAACCCTGCGGCGTTTGCTGCATTCAGCAGGAGCAGGAAAATGGCCGTCGGTATCGATCGCCTGCAACGGCTTTTCCGTGATAGATATCCGTTTACTTTCATTTTGAACTATTGTTTAAGATGATCCAGGGCATGCTGTACGCTGCCCCATTCCATCAGTAATCTTTTTGCTTCTTCATAATCCGGGATGCCGTGCTGTTCCATCAGCATCTTTACGCCGCGGTCAACCAGTTTTTCATTGGTGATCTGCATATTTACCATCCTGTTGTCGTACACCTTTCCCAGCCGGATCATCACCCCCGTAGAGATCATGTTGAGCACCATCTTCTGTGCGGTGCCGCTTTTCATGCGCGTGCTGCCGGTCAGAAATTCAGGGCCCACCACTACTTCTATGGCAAAGTCGGCATGCTGCGAAATGGGAGAATCTTTGTTGCACACAATGCAGCCGGTGAGGATGCCCTGTTGCCGGGCCCCTTTGAGTGCGCCGGCCACATAAGGCGTGGTGCCGCTGGCGGCGATGCCGATCACCGTGTCGTTTGCCGTGATGCCGTATGATTGCAAATCTTTCCAGCCCTGCGCTTCGCTGTCTTCCGCGTCTTCGATGCCGTGGCGCAGCGCTCCGTCTCCGCCGGCCATGATGCCGGTGACCCGGTCGGCCTCCACGCCAAAGGTGGGTGGACATTCACTCGCATCCAGCACACCCAGGCGGCCGCTGGTGCCGGCGCCGATGTAGAACAGCCGCCCGCCCTGCCCCATCTTACCCGCCACCGCATTCACCAGCCGGGTAATCACCGGGATCTGTTTGCGCACGGTTCCTGCCACGGTGCTGTCTTCGTTGTTGATATACAGCAGCAGTTCTCCGGTCGGCATCTCTTCCAGGTGCCGGTAGGGAGAAGGCTGTTCGGTTGTTTTGATAAAGTCCACAGGGTTCACTGATTCAGTTCATAAAATAATTTAGAGCACCACCTTTTCCATTTTGGGCGTGAGCCAATGGATTACCGCCCAGGCAACCAGGAACGAAGAGCCGCAAACGATAAAGATGAGGTTATACCCCACCACAATATCACCTGCCCGCTTGAAATAATCGAGCACAAAGCCGATCAGGTTCTCGAACAGCACGCCTCCGACCGCGCCGGCCATGCCGCCCAATCCTACCACGGAACTGATCGCCCTTTTGGGAAACATATCCGATACGATGGTGAAGATATTGGCGCTCCAGGCCTGGTTGGCGGCCACCGACAGGCTGATAAAAGCCACTACCACCCACATGTTGTCCGTATATCGGGTAACCATCACCGGTACCACTGCGATGGCGGCTACCAGCAAGGCTGCCTTGCGCGCCTTGTACACGGGCCATCCTTTCCTGATGAGCCATGAGGAGAGCGCGCCGCCGCCGATGCTGCCGATCATGGTGCCCGCGTATACGATCAGGAGGGGCACGCTCGGTTTTTTGAGATCGAGGTGAAAAGATTTGTCGAAATAGGAGGGGAGCCAGAACAGGAAAAAATACCAGATGGGATCGGTGAAGAATTTCCCTGCGATAAAGGTCCAGGTCTGGCGCAGCCGCAGGAGCCGCCCCCACGAAGGGGCGCCAGCGCCGGCCGGTTCTTCTTCCTGGTCGCTGTGAATATAGTCGTATTCGGGTTTGCTGAGGCGCTTCTGGCGGGCAGGCACCTCATACAGCCACACCCAGAAGATGAGCCAGATAAAACCGAGCGAACCGGTGATGATGAACGCCAGCTGCCAGCCATACAGTGCAAGGATCACCGGCACCAGGAGCGGCCCCACGCAGGCGCCGATGTTGGAGCCGGAATCGAAGATGCCCACCGCCAGCGCCCGTTCGCGCCTGGGAAACCATTCGGCCACGGTTTTTACGCCACCCGGGTAATTGCCCGATTCACCGATGCCCAGCAGGGCCCGTACGGCGCCGAACCCCAGCGTGCCGCGAACGGCCGCATGCAGCATGGCCGCCACGCTCCACACCGTTACCGAAATGATGTAACCCAGCCGCGTACCGATGCGGTCGATGACCCGGCCGTACAGGAGTTGCCCGGCGGCGTAGGTGGCCGTGAAGGCCATCACGATATAGGCATATTCAGCCTCGCCCCAGCTGAAAACTCTTTCCAGCGTGGGTTTCAGAAGACCTAGGATCTGCCGGTCGAGGTAGTTGATGGTGGTGGCTGCAAACAGCATGAAGCAGATGAACCAGCGATATCCCGTTTTGGGTGTAGCCATATCAATGTTTTACGATGTTCAACAGGTGCCGGAATGCCGGCAATGATGGGTCGGGACGCGGTTTGTGGTTCCGGGTCTGGTGGAAATCATTTTCATCATATGCTGTTGCGGATAGTTCTTAGGATAGTGAAGGAGGGCATCGTCGCAGGCCGGGGTTGGCCTGCATCGGGTATCAGTTGGTAATGATACAAAATTGCAGGTCTACTACCGCATCTGTTCTAAACTCAGGGCGACTGCTCCCCGAATTCCTTGTTTTGCAGTTTGCGGTCGCCGGCGTTCCGGCGGCCGTGATCGAACCCGCGGGCCCGCTCGAACTCGATCATGGCTTCGGGTCTGAAATTGATGATGAAGGCCCGCCGCTGGTCGTCGGTGCTGTTGCCCCGCGAATAGTGCAGGGTGCGGCCTGTATGAAAAGTGCACGAGCCCGGTGGAAGCTCCACCGGCGTGCCTTCTTCCTCCAGGGCATCGCACATCAGGGCCCCGCCTTTTTTACCGGCAAAGCGGTGAGGGCGCACTTCTTTCCCGTTCGAGCCCGGCACAAACCACATGCAGCCGTTGCTGACCGTGGCGGGGTCGAGCGCGAGCCAGCAGCTGGCAGCCCGTTTGTCGGGCACGTCGAGCCAGTAGGCTTCGTCCTGGTGCCAGGGTGTAACGGTGTTGCTGTGCGGCGCCTTGTTGATGAGCATGTCGAAATCCATGTCCGCATCTTCCCCGATCAGTCTCCTGCAGATGGCCAGTGCGCGCTCGTGATACGGCATGTGCAGCAGCTGCGGCACAAAATCGCTCGGCCACATGATCTGCGTGATGTTTTCACGGGCACCGCTGTTGCCGAGTCCCGCACCGAGGTCGGACCGGTTGGAGCCGGTATCGATGCGGCCCGACAGGAAATCGTCGTAGATCTTTTTGTAGTCTTCCACCTCTTTGGCGGAGACCAGATCGTGGACCGTTACATATCCGTTTTCCTGAAAAAAGAGGAGCTGCTGGGGTGTTAAAAGTTTTTCGGGCATGCTGGTTTATAAAAAGTTTTTCCTATTTTAAAGCAGTGCGAGGGATATTCAAATGTAGGGGGTTGAACAGAACCCTGTTTCTGGTTTTATAGGAACATACTTTTTCATACATGAGCAATTTCGACCTGGTTTCAACATCCGAGCGGCTGATCATTGACTTTGACCGGTTTAGCATACCCGAGGTACACCGGCTGGGCAGATACGCGTACAAACATGCGCATGAAAGCCTGCCTGCACACGCCCACCACGGCATGATCGAGATCTGTTATTGCGAGAAGGGACTGCAGGTGTATGAAGTGAACGGACAGAAATACCATATCAAAGGGGGAGATGTATTCATCACATTTCCGGGAGAGCTGCACAGCACGGCGCAGCATCCGGAAGAAAAAGGAAGCCTGTACTGGATGATCCTGGATGTAACGGGAAGGAACAGTTTCCTGAATTGGCAGGGAGCGGATGCGAGCGCTTTCATCCAGGCCCTGCTGGAGCTTCCCGGCCGGCATTTTCCCGGAGGCACGGCAGTAAAGAAAATGCTCGACAGCATCTTTGTGCTTTCCAGCGCGCCCCGCCGGCCGTTGCTGCGGGTGGAGCTGATCAGTCAGCTGACCGGTTTCCTGCTCGCGATCGTGCAACGGTCAAAGACCAGCGCCGCGCGGCAGCCATCCGGTCGCCGCGCCGAGATCAGCGCCTACATATCGGATCATCTGTACCACGATCTGTCGGTCGAGTCGCTGGCCGCGCGGATCCATTATTCCGCGTCCCATTTCAAGAGCTGGTTCAAGCATGAGTTCGGGATGCCGCCGGCGGATTACATCTTGCGGCTCCGCATCGAGGAAGCCAAAAAGCTGCTGCATAAAGAAGGCCCGTCAACCATCTCCGACGCGGCCTATCACCTCAATTTTTCTTCCGCGCAATATTTTTCCACGGTGTTTAAAAAATACACCGGTGTAACCCCCACGGAGTACAGGAGTTTGCTGACAGTTGTGTGAATCATGGTTCAGACAATGCATCCACGATCCTGTGCAGCTGGTTCAGGTGGCGGGTGGTGTGATATACCGTGAAATGGAGCAGTTCCAGCTTTGTGGTGGGGCCGAGCGGAAGTCCTTCTACCAGCTCGGTAGGGTCTGTGCTTGCAGCGTTGTCTTTCAGAGCGGTAACAGCTTCCTGCAGGTCTTTCTGCAAGGTCGCCTTCTGGTAGGGGCCTGCTTCGGGCACAATAAAACCGGGCGACTGCAGCTTCGTTGAAAAATCAAGAAACACTTTTTTCAGCCCGGCAATTTTTTCTCCGGGGTCTCTGTCTGCCGGCTTTCCCGGCATGCCGATCGCCTGGCCCAGTCCGCCGATGGATTTGGTGACATGCCGCACCAGCTGCGCGGCCGTCCAGCTGTGTTTATATGGGATCTTGTTCACCTGTGCTTCGCTTAAGGGAGCCATTAGCTCAAGCAGGTGGGAAACAGGTTCTTCGATGGCCGTGAGCAATTCTTTTTTGTTTGCTGTTTCGGTTATCATGTGGCTGGTGTTAGTTGAAAAAATAAGGAGCCTGCAGGGCAAAGCCTGCGCCGCTGCCGGTTCAAATTTAGTGATCCGGGGAGTGTTCTCAGTGTGTGATTGCGACAATAAACGGGTGGGGAGCGTCAAAAGAGGGCCGGTCACCGGATTGCTTCCTGACTTGAAAATGTTTTGCAATTTCTGCCATGGTCCTTCGCGTACAGGCACAGAGATCCGTCGTATGCGCGGCAGTAATCACCGGTAATATTCCCTCCTTATCAGTTCAATTCTACTTCGGTTTCCAGGCGGACCTGTTTCAGCACAGCTTCATAGCGGTCCGGCTGCACGTTCTGTAAATTTTCTTTGGCCCGGATAGCTTCGAGGATCGCTTCTTCAAATTCCGGTACCGGAAGCACTACCCGCGGATCGGTATTCCCATACCGTACCACCGGTTGTTCGAGCCGGAAATCTGTTTTCGCAAAACTGAACGTGGCCACCCGGATGCCAAATCGCACAAACAGGGCAGGATCTGATACCAGGATAAAATAATGAAAGGCTGATTCTGAAGCTGATTCGGTGTACTTCACCGGCTGCGGGGCCGACCCGAATCGAGGATAGAGGTAGATAGCATGTTCCATGGAAACATAGGATTTGGTCTGTGCAACAATATACAACACTGCCTCAAGATCTCAAATAGACTGCGATATAAAAATCTGACGGAAGTAAAAAGATGAAAGCCTGGTGTCGTATGTCCTGTTCCGTGATAAGCAGATGGGTTGGCCGGCTACTTATTATGCTTATTTTTTTCTAATGGTTTAATTGTAAGGAGATGTCCGAACTGCACTTTCCTCATATCCTCACACTGCATCAACTCCCGCCTGCCGTGCACTGTAAGGGTTCCTGTTTATCGATGCACGGAAGAGGATTAGGTATAATCCTCTATCAATAAGGAAGACTTTTTTATGTTGTATGAAAGTAACTACCAAACAGAAAAAATCACCTGCTTCCGAAGGCCTCAGGCTTTTCATATTCAACAATTTAACGATACCCCTGCCGTTAGTCAGCTGACTGTTTGACCCTTGTGATGCTGCTTTTCCTTGTAACAATTTGCTGGATAAAAATTATTGATCAACAAACTCTCTATAGGATTTGGCGCCACTTACGCACACAGAACCATCGATTTCAGCAAAGTGGATTTCCAGAACCAGTTCACCGGTTCCGGGTTCGATACCAACCTGCCTTCCGGTGAAGCTGCCCTCTCCAACATGAAAGCGTACACTTCCCTGAACACCGGCATCGTATACAGCGCTACCAGCGAAAGCAGCAATTTTGATTTCGGCGTAGCAGCGTACCATCTGAACAAACCGAAACAAACTTTCGTACAGGATGCCAACCAGTTCGTAGCTGTAAGAAAAGTGGTTCATGCAAATTTCGAGACCGTGCTGAACGAGAAAGTGGTTTTCAACTCGAACGCGATCTGCCAGAACCAGTCGGGCGCCAGCTACTTCTCGGTCGGCGGTTCACTGGCTTACAAGATGGATGAGGAAGAAGAAGGAAACGGCACCATGGTAAACGCAGGCATGTGGTACTGGTCGAAAAATGCCGTGATCCCTTACATCGGTCTGTCTTGTAAAGATTTTCAGTTCGGTTTCACTTAGGATGTTACTATTTCCAAACTCGCCCAGGCTGCCCGCAAGCCCAGCACGTTCGAAGTATCGATCATCCTCAGAGGCAACTGCAAAGGCAACGGCGGCATCCCCTGCCCCTGGAAATAAGGAGTTTGGTGCAGCTATCTACAGTGCGATTATAAAAAGAGGGCGTCTCAATTCAATGAGACGCCCTCTTTTTATAATCGTGTTTTTTTTTACTCTTTTATCAGCTCTCTCTTCAACACCACCGTGCCGTTCTTCAGCTGAAGGGTATAGACACCTTTTGGCAGGGACGCGGGCAAGGAGACACCCACCGCATCCGGACTGCCATTGTGTTGCAGCGTGCTGTTCAGCTGCAGCTGCCCGTTGCTGTTATAAAGCAGAACGCTGTAACGGCCGGCCGGCGCGTTCAGTAAAGAGATGTTCACCCTATTCTGCAATACCGGGTTGGGCGATATTACAAGGCCTGCGAGCCGGCTTTCATCGAAGCTTATTTTCATGATGCCCGACAGCACCGATTTGCCATCCATATCAACCTGTTTCAACCGGTAATAGTTGAGGCCCTGGGCCGGCGACCGGTCGGTGAAACTATACTGGCTCAGCGACTGCCTGTTGCCTTTGGCCGGAACCGAACCGATCGTGTTGTACCCGATGCCGTCGGTGCTGTGTTCTATCTCGAAGTGGTCGCTGTTGGCCTCAGAGGCGGTTGTCCAGTTTACCAGGCAGGTGCCGGAACGGACGCCCGCGCTGAACGAAGCCAGGCTGACGGGCAGGGTGATGTTCTGGGTGGCAAATGTAAAGAACTGCCCGTTGGTGAAGTCGATGTTCGCTTCCCAGTTGGTGCCGTTCAGGGTCATGGCTGTTTCGGTGGAACCGCTGCTGAAATCGCCGTCGGCATCGGTAAGCAGATAGACCAGGTTGGACTCTGCAGGTAGCTTCGTGGCCAGCGTACTGGTGCTGGCGGGTATGCGAACAAGCACGGAGCCGACGGTGCCTGTTTCCTGCAGTTTCCACTGGCGGGTCAGCCGTTTGCGGTTGGCGGGGGAGGCAGTGGTCTGCCAGGCGTTTGCGCCGGCATTATCTCCCCAGATCATATAAGTGCCGTCTGTGAGGCTGTTTGGGTTGCTGTTATTGTCAACTGCAATAGTGCCCAGTCCGATGGTAACCAGGGCGCCGGGAGCGGCCGACTTCGATTGTTTCTGGTGCAGCGCTTCCACGTTCTCACGTCCGATGCCCGCCACAGCGTTGCCATATGTGCTGATATCATATACGGTGGCGGAAGCCGTGTTCAGGTAGTTATGGCCGCCCATGGTTACTCCGTACTTGATGGAAAGATAGGTCTCCACCTTGTTTCGGTCTGCGGCAGACAGGGCGGAGGAAAAGATGATCAGTTCGGGAATGGTCCCTAGTTGGGTATAATAATTTGGCGTGCCGCCCCCCTCATACGGGGCAGCTCCGAGACAGAAAGCGGTGCCGGCGCCTGTAAAGGAAGCCAGCGTATTGCCGCTGCCGGAACCCGTGCCTCCATTATATCGGAGCGTATTTACACTCGATGCATAGGTCCAGGTCCAAAGGGTCGAAACAGAATCGGCCCTGTTGGGATTGTAGGTACCCCACTGTGACGGATCGGAGGTTACTCCTACACCGAAGTAATTAAAGGTGGCATTGAAAGGCCCGTGAGACATCCATCTGGCAATTGTGGCATTGCCTGTCATCGTTACGTACTGTCCATATAAACCGCGGGTTGATTTCGGAAAGGTTTCCGTGCAAACGGCATACGCGTCGCTGGCGCTGTAAACAGGACCGTTCAGAAATATGCCGGTAGATTTCGAGAGCCATTGCGAGCCGTTGAAGGAGACGGTCGGGTTGAAATTGGCGGCGGACGGGTCATACACGGGCATCGCGGCGGTGGTGCCCTGTACCAGGTTGTTGCTGTTGGTAGATTGGTCGGCCCAGGCAGATACCAGGTTGCCCGATTGGGTAATGCCGGTATTCGCTTTTACCCAGAACAGTGGTGCAGTTGCGATGCCGCCGGGATATTGTTGCGCCTCGGCAGAGAGGCTAAGCAGAAGGATCCAGGATACGAGCAGCAGCAGAGCCAGCCGTACGAATCGGAAGAGTTTGATCGGTTGCATGTGTTGATGTGATTAAAAAATTGCGTGCAAATAAATTTTGTAGAGGGCCTGTCAGAAGGGATGTTCCCCGTTTCGGATAAATATAAAAAGTAGCAGGAGGCAACGAAAATACAGCGCAGTAAAATATAAGCACTTACGTGCAAACAGGGTGTGAGGACTAATGTATTATACATAGTAATTTCCGAACTGGCAGGAAAGGGGATGGGCGGATAAGGACAACGCAGGAAAAAATTATTTGTAAAAATTATACCGATCGGTATATATTTGTGTTTTCAAACAAGTTACCCAGTGAACAAAGCGGAGAAAACAAAGCAGCTGATCGTCGAAAAAACGGCGCCGGTCTTTAACAAAAAAGGCTATGCGGGTACCTCCATGACCGACCTCACAAAAGCGACCGGCCTTACCAAGGGAAGCATTTACGGCAACTTTGCCAACAAGGATGAAGTGGCCCTGGCGGTGTTCGACTACAATCTTTCGCTCCTCATTAAAGGCATCGACGCCGCCACCCGCGACCATTCGAGCCCGGTCGACAAACTCCTGAAGATGGTAAGTTTCTACCGGTCGCAGTTCAGGGACAATATGACCCGCGGCGGCTGTCCTATCCTGAACACCGCGGTGGATGCCGACGACACGCACCCTGCGCTGAAAGACAGGGTGGCCGGCAGCATCCGGGCCTGGAAAAAGAATATAGAGAAGGTGGTCCGCCAGGGGATCGACAGCGGTGAGATCAGGCCGGGCGCAGACGGGGCGGCCTTTGCAGTGAGCTGCATCGCCCTGATCGAGGGAGGCATCATGCTCTCGAAAGCCACCGGCGACCCGTCTATGCTCAACACCTGTATCAGCAGGATCGAAACCATGATCATTTCCGAACTTAAAATGTAATTTTTTTATTCAATGATATACCGATCGGTATAAAATTGTACGGCATGAGACGGTCTATCCTGATCATTACCGTGATCGCCGCTGCGGTCATGGAACTGATCGACACTTCCATCGTAAACGTGGCGCTCTCGCACATGAGCGGCAACCTGGGCGCCACGCTGGAAGACACTTCCTGGGTCATCTCGTCGTATGCGATCGCCAACGTGATCATCATTCCCATCACCAGTTTTCTTTCTGCCAAACTCGGCCGGCGCAATTACTACATCGGCTCGGTGATCGCCTTCACGTTTTTCTCGCTGATGTGCGGACAGGCAGGCTCTATCTGGACGTTGGTGTTGTTCCGCTTTCTGCAGGGCATCGGCGGCGGGGCGCTGCTGTCGGTATCGCAGGCCATCGTGTTCGAGCTGTTTCCAAAAGAGAAGCAAAGCGTGGCCAGCGCCCTGTTCGGTGTGGGTGTGTTCATGGGGCCGACCATCGGTCCTACGCTGGGCGGTTATATCACCGAGTATTATTCATGGCAATGGATCTTTTACATCAACATACCCATCGGCATTGCGGTGGCCGTGCTTTGCTTTGCGCTGCTGGGCGAGCCTGTGGTGAAACAGACCGCCGGAAAGATAGACTGGATGGGTATCTTCCTGCTGGCCATCGGGGTAAGCTCGCTGCAGATCGTGCTGGAAAGGGGAGAGACGGAAGACTGGTTCGAGACCTCGTACATCGTGTGGCTGTCAGTTGCGGCTTTTCTCGGACTGGTGCTTTTTGTGTGGTGGGAGCTCACGGTTTCGCAGCCGGTGGTGAACCTGAAAGTGCTGCGGAGTAAGAACCTGAGCATCGCGGCGGCACTGACGTTCATTTCCGGGGTGGGTCTTTTTTCCTCCGTGTTCCTGACCCCCGTGTTTGCGCAGCGGCTCCTGGATTTTACGCCGACCAAAACGGGTTTGTTGCTGTTGCCGGGGGCGTGTGTTGCAGTGGCCGGCCTCATTCTTTCAGCGAGGCTGTTGCAGCGGGGTGTGTCGCCCCTGGTGATGATCACTGTGGGCATGGGCTTGTTTGCGCTGTTCAGCTGGCAGATGTCGCGCCTGAACCTGGAGGCCGGTGCGGCCGATATCACCGTGCCGCTGATCTGGCGCGGGGTCGGACTGGCAGTGGTTACGGTTCCGCTGACGGCCTTTGCGGTGTCGTCGCTGGATGCGAAAGATGTGCCGCAGGGTGCGGCGCTCAACAATATGATGCGGCAGCTGGGCGGCTCCTCCGGACTGGCCATGGTGAACACCTACCTGGCCAACCGCAACGCCAATCATCGTTCAGATCTGGTGTCGCACATCACGGCCGGTAATCCGGTGGTGACGGATCGCCTCAACGGCTATGCCCATTATTTTTCCGGTCATGGCTTCACGGCCAGCGATTCCCACAACCAGGCCCTGAAGCTGCTCGACCTTGGCATCGGCCGGCAGGCGAGCCTGCTGAGTTTCGGAGATGCATACCTGCTGGTGGGCTCCGTCTTCATCCTTGCCATCCCCCTGCTCCTGTTCGCCAACCAGAAAAAAGGCAAGCCGGTTGCGGTATTGCTGACGGATCATTGAGAGCAGAAGTGGAGCGCAGCATTCAAAAAAGGCGATTGATAGGCTGTTTACTGCCCGATGGGTAGCCAAATGAGACGATTTCAAGGGGTCGGCTAAAAAGTGGGTAAGGTGCTTGTGCTACCCATCAGGTGTTCCGACGGAACACAAAAACAATCGCTTCCCCACTTTTTAGTCAATTTCCGGGTGCTCTGTATTTCACACGGTTTTGCAAAAGGGAATTTACAGCAAGCTGGAAGATCCCCGAGATGCTATTCATCGGAGATTGCACTGGAGCATAGAAAAAATTGAATATGCCTGGCGGGTATAAATCAGTTTGCCTCCGCGCTACCCTTCCTTGTCTTTTCCGGTGGCAATGATATCCTTGCTGGCAACCATTTCGGAGAAGCTTCGGGCAGCGGAAGTAAATTCTGAAGGAATGAGCATCACGGTGGTGGTGTTGTTGTCGATGCCGATCTCGGACAGCATCTGCATCCTGCGCAGCTCCAGCGCAATGGGACTGCCTTCCATCTGTTTGGCGCCCTGTGTGAGCTTGATGGAAGCTTCCAGCTCCGCCTCGGCTTTGATGATCCGGGCCCTTTTTTCGCGGATGGCTTCTGCTTCGCGCGCCATGGCCCTTTGCATAGATTCGGGGATCTCCACGTCTTTCATCTCAACCATTTCAATTTTAATTCCCCACGGCTCTGTGGCCGTATCGACCATTTTCTGCAGCGTATTGTTGATCTGCTCGCGTTCTTTCAGCACCTCATCCAGCAGATGCTGCCCGATGATATTGCGCAGCGACGTTACGGAAAACTGGTACACCGCCTGGTTGTAGTTGGCCACCTTGATGATGGCCCTTTCAGGATCGATCACCCTGAACCAGAGCACCGCATTTACCTTGATGGTGACGCTGTCTTTCGTAATGGTTTCCTGCCGCTCCAGGTCGACGGTTTTTGTGCGCATGTCGATGGTCTGCTGTCTTTCGATGACCGGGATGATCCAGTAGAGCCCCGGCCCTTTGATGGTCTGAAATCTTCCCAGGCGGAAAACAATGGCACGTTCATATTCCTGCGCAATGCGGAGGGAGGAGGCAAGCAGGATCAGACCGAAAAAGATAAACGGTATCACGAGAAAAAACATAAAAAAGTTTGAAGTGAATGGATATATGAATCTACGTAAATAAAAACTGGCGTACCCTCGACTGAGGTCCGTCCGGGAAGACGCCTTCCCAAAACCTTACCGCTTGGCCACCGGCGGCTGGCGCAATAATTCTGCGATGGATTTCTTCAGCCACCACACCGTATTCAGGGCCAGACCGGTCGTATGAAAGTAGACTTTTCCTTCCTGGTCGATCACCACATGGGTCGGATAGCCCCGGATGCCATACTGGTCAGCAATGAATTTTCCTTCGTGGACGATGTGATAGTTGAAAGGAAAGCTTTTGAGAAACTCCTGGATATTGTACTTGTCGTCGAGTGCCACACCGATAAACAGCACGGTGTCGTTGCCCTTGTATATTTCCACCAGCTCGTTCAGGGAGGGGATCTCCATGCGGCAGGGCGGACAGTTGATGAACCAGAAATTCAGGACGATGATCTTTCCCCTGGCTTCCCTGAGGTTGATCTTGTTGTGGTTGGTATCGCTCGTTTTAAATGCGCTGAATTCTTTGCCGGTCCTGAAATAAGTGCTTTCGCGGGGTTTGGGCATGCGTTCCATGCGTTCGCGGGTCTGGGCTTCGGTAAGCTGCACCAGCAGGAATTCGGTGGCCGGATTGTTATTGTCGATCGCCCGGATCTCATAGTCGGGATGCGACATAATGGACCTCCAGATAACAAAGGGGTATATATTTCCGGCGGAATCTTTTACGATGGAGTTTTCTGTCAGCTCCACGCGGGCTTGCTGGGCAAAGAGCTGAAAGTGGATGCAGCAGCAAAGAAGGAGAAGGGAAAGCGGTTTCATAACAAAAAAGTTACAGCGGACAATGATTGTTAACGGGGTAGTCGGGGAAAAACCAGTGCAGGTAACAGCCGCAGCAGAATCCGGACTCCCCCGGCCGGGTTTGCAAGGCGATTTCTATGGGAACAGACAAATTGTTCCCGTTACTACAGGATGGAAGGGCAGGGGGCAGGCAAATCAGAGACCCCAATTTTGGTGAATTTCCGGCCAGGGAAGAGGAGAAAGCCTGCGGGAACATAAAAAAATTAAAGGGCACGATATTTCAATTATCAGATTGATTTTCAACTTTCAGGGTCCCGTATCTTTCGATCTGCCGGGGCCGTTTTCTGTAATTTTTTTAATTTTATTTGGTGGGAAAATAAAATCAGTCCTACCTTTACTTAACGCTGTTAGATTATTTACACGCGTAAAACGGAGAGATGGCGAGCAAAGACAGAATATTACGTTTAAAAGATGAAACCAGGCAAAACATCCTGGACGCCGCTTACAAGATCGTCAAGAACGAAGGCTGGCAGGCGCTCAGCATGCGGAAGATCGCCGAAGAAATAGAATACACGGCCCCCATCATTTACGAATATTTTGCCAACAAGGAAGCCATCCTCAAAGAACTGACCAGGATAGGATTTATCTATCTCGCAGAAAAAATGGCGGAAGCCAGGGACAAACACACGGAACCGGCCGCGCAACTGGAAGCTATGTGGATGGCCTACTGGAACTTCGCCTTCGCCAAGCGGGAACTGTACCAGCTGATGTTCGGCGTTTCCATGAACTGCTGTCTGGTGCAAACCGATCCCGTACTCGAAGCACCGGCGGAAATGATCAGCGACGCGATCTGCAAGATCCTCCCCGACAAGAACCCGTCGGAAGACGAGATCTGCAGAAGATACTACACCTTCTGGTCGGTGATACACGGACTCATCTCCATCAACCTTGTCAACAAAGGCAGCTCGGACGAGATCAACCAGCTGGTGCTGAAGGACGCGATCACCGGGATCATCCGCGCGATGACCGGCTGATAAACTTCCTTTCTGCTTTGTACGATTGCCCGCAGGACTGAAATTTTTTTTACCCTATTGCTTAACGGTGTTAAATCATTTAATTAAGTTATGAGAAATCTTACCATCGCCATCCTCCTCCTTCTGGCAGGATGCGCTTCAAAACAAGAAACCCCACCCGCTGCCGCTGCCGTGCCCTCTGCGGAAGTGATCACCATCGGTACCGCCCAGGCCACCACCGGTCATGAATATACCGCCTCCCTCCAGGGGAAAGTGGATGTAGAGATCCGCCCGCAGGTAGACGGCTTCCTCGACAAAGTGCTGGTAGACGAAGGCGCTTATGTAACCGCCGGCCAACCTCTTTTCCGCATCAACGACCAGCCTTTCCGCGAACAGCTTAACAGCGCCTCAGCCAGTCTGCAGGCCGCAGAAGCCGCCATCACGAACGCCCAGCTGGAAATAGACAAACTGTCGCCGCTTGTACAAAACAAAGTGGTGGCGGAATACCAGCTCAAAGTGGCCCAGGCTACGCAAAAGATCGCTGTCGCCAACGCCGCACAGGCCCGCGCCAGCGTGGCTTCCGCAAAAATCAAACTCGGCTATACCCTGATAAAAGCGCCCGTGAGCGGTTATATCGGCCGGCTCCCCAAAAAACAGGGCAGCCTGGTATCTCCCACAGATCCTGAATGCCTTACCAACCTCTCGGATGTGCATGAAGTATATGCTTATTTCTCCCTTGGGGAAGCCGACTTCATCCAGTTCAAATCGCAGTACCGGGGCAACGGACTGGCAGCCATCCTCAAAAAATTACCTCCTGTTTCCCTGGTGCTTGCCGACAACAGCACCTATCCCTTCAAAGGCCGCATCGATATGGTAGACGGACAGTTCGACAAGAACACGGGCGCCATCACCTTGCGGGCCGTTTTCCCCAACGCGCAGAACCTGCTCCGCTCCGGCAACACCGGCAAGGTAAAACTGCAACAGCAGTACAGCGATGCCATCCTGGTACCCCAGGCCGCGACAGTAGAGGTGCAGGACAAGATCTTTGTGTATGCCGTTGACAAAAGCAACAAGGTCAGCCGGCAGCCCCTTACCGTGATCGGCAAAAGCGGCACCGACTACCTCGTAAAAGAAGGTGTGAAACCCGGCGATCGAATCGTGTACTCCGGCCTCGATCACCTGACCGAAGGCGCTGTTGTAAAACCCGAGCCCGTGAAGCCGGACGTGCCGGTAGCCGTGGCCAGTTTACAGAAATAAATAATTTACTTATGGGGTGGGGTAGTCGCTGCAAGTGCAGCCTGAACCCACCCCTAACCCCTCCGGGGAGGAAATTTAAGAAGCATTTCAGGAGGCGGTAGTAATCAAGATCAGCTTCAAGAACAAAAAGATTCTTTAAGCCAATTAACGCCACTGCTGTCATTCAGCCAGCTGAGCCAGGTACTGTAACCTGTAACTCCGGAACTTCCCAGATTCCCTCCCCGGAGGGGCGGGGGCGGGTTCCTACGCTCATAACCTAACTTCGGCTATACATCAACGTGAACCGGAGAAAAAACATTCCTTCCGCAGAAACAAACCCTGTCTTCCCACATCAATCAATTCACATGTTCAAACAATTCATTGAGAAGCCGGTCATGGCGACCGTGATCTCTATCTTACTGGTCATACTGGGTGTGCTGGGACTTACCAGCCTGCCCCTGCAGCAGTTCCCCGACATTGCCCCGCCGGCAGTGCAGGTAACCGCCCTTTATCCCGGCGCCAACGCCGAAACCGTGTTGCGTTCCGTGGCGCCTTCTCTCGAGGAAAGCATCAACGGGGTGGAGAACATGAGCTACATGAGCTCCACCGCCAGCAACGACGGCTCCCTCGTAATCACCGTTTACTTTAAACTGGGAACCAACCCCGACCAGGCGGCCGTGAACGTGCAGAACCGCGTGGCTCAGGCCACCAGCCAGCTGCCCGCAGAAGTGGTGCAGGCCGGCATCACCACCGCAAAACAACAGAACAGCCTCCTGATGGTGGTTGACCTCTATGCGGACGATGCCAAGACTTACGACCAGACCTTCCTCGCCAACTACGCCCAGATCAATATCATTCCCGAAATCAAACGTATTCCGGGCGTAGGGCAGTCGCTCATCTTCGGTGGCAGCAAAGACTATTCGATGCGCGTATGGCTGAACCCGGCCCAGATGGCTTCGTACGGCGTTACTCCCAAGGAAGTGATGGCGGCCATACAGGACAAGAACCTGGAAGCGGCGCCGGGCAAATTCGGGGAAAGCAGCCAGGAAGCTTTTGAATACATCATCAAGTACAAGGGCAAGCTCAACCAGCCCGCCGATTATGAGAACATCGTGATCCGCTCGAAGCCCGACGGCAGCATGCTGCGGCTGAAAGAAGTGGCCCGCATCGAATTCGGCGCTTACACCTATGGCAACTACACGCGTGTGAACGGCAAGCCCGGTGTCAACATCGCCTCGTTCCAGCTGGCCGGCTCCAACAGCAACGAGATACAGATCGCCGTGGCCAAGCTGATGGAAAAAGCTTCCAAAACTTTTCCGAAAGGCG
Source organism: Chitinophagaceae bacterium (assembly GCA_965200945.1). Lineage (GTDB taxonomy): Bacteria > Bacteroidota > Bacteroidia > Chitinophagales > Chitinophagaceae > JADCRZ01. The sequence goes on along the minus strand of OZ241749.1, from coordinate 3,178,813 downwards.
TAAAACACCTCATCCTTTACAACACCAAAGACTCGCTCGACCAATCCATCGACCAGGTGATCCACACGCTCATAGAAGCCTTCATCCTGGTGTTCCTGGTGGTGTTCCTCTTCCTACAGGATTTCCGCTCCACCCTTATTCCGGCCATCGCCGTACCCGTGGCCATCATCGGTACGTTCTTTTTTATGCAGCTGTTCGGGTTCTCCATCAACCTGCTCACTCTGTTTGCGCTCGTACTCGCGATCGGCATCGTGGTGGATGATGCCATCGTGGTGGTGGAAGCCGTGCACGCCAAGATGGAGCACCGGCGCATGACGGCCAAAGCCGCTACCACGGCCGCCATGCACGAGATCACCGGCGCCATCATCTCTATCACGCTTGTAATGAGCGCCGTGTTCCTGCCGGTTGGTTTTATGAAAGGCTCCACCGGTGTGTTCTACCGCCAGTTTGCCTTTACGCTGGCCATCGCCATCGTGATCTCCGCCGTGAACGCCCTTACGCTGAGCCCGGCACTTACCGCCCTGCTGCTGAAGGATAAACACGGGGTGGATGAAAACGGCATTGCGAAGAAAAAAAGTTTCAAGGAGAAGTTCTTTGCCGGATTCAATTCCGGCTTCCACTCGCTGACCGACAAATACGTGGGCAGCCTTCGTTTCCTCATCCGGTACAAATGGATCGGGCTGGCTGGCCTTGCCCTGGTACTGGTGAGCACCATATGGATGGTGAAGAAGACGCCTTCAGGGTTCATTCCTTCTGAAGACCAGGGATTCATCGCCATCTCCCTCTCGATGCCCGCTGGTGCTTCACTGCAACGTACAACCGAAGTGATACACCAGGCGGAAAAGGTGCTTAACACCATTGAGTCGAAACGTACCATCATGGGACTGTCCGGCTTCAACATCTTTACCCAGTCGTCCAGTCCCTCCTCCGCAGTGGCCTTCGTACTCCTCAAACCTTCAAAGGAACGTGGCGGGGTGAAAGACATCAATGCGATCATGAATGAAGTACGGGCAAAACTCGGAACCGTACAGGCAGGTAATTTCTTCGTGTTCACCTTCCCGACGGTGCCCGGTTTCAGCAACGTGGACGGGCTCGACATGGTGCTGCAGGACAGAACAGGCAGCGGCAAGCTCGACAAGTTCAGTCAGGTCACCAATGGCTTTCTCGATGAACTGATGAAGCGGCCGGAGATCGCAGTGGCCTTTACTTCGTTCAAAGCCGACTATCCGCAGCTCGACCTCGAAGTGGATGATGTGAAAGCGGAGCAGCTGGGCGTAAGCGTGAAAGACATCCTGCAAACGATGCAGGTCTATTTCGGCAGCGCGCAGGCTTCCGACTTCAACCGGTTTGGAAAATACTACCGTGTGATGGTACAGGCAGAAGTGGCCGCCCGCGCGGAACCTGGTTCGATGGAAGGCGTGTTTGTAAAGAACACCCGCGGCGACATGGTACCTGTGAACACGCTCGTAAAACTGAAACGCGTGTACGGTCCGGAAACGGTGTCGCGCTACAACCTGTTCAGCTCTATCGGCATCAACGCCATGGCCAAGCCGGGCTACAGCTCGGGCGACGCGATCAAAGCGGTGGAAGAAGTGGCGGCGGCCAATCTGCCGGAAGGCTACACTTACGAGTTCTCCGGGCTTACAAAAGAAGAGATGGCATCCGGCGGACAGTCGGTCATCATCTTCGGGCTCTGTCTGCTGTTCGTGTACTTCCTGCTGTCGGCCCAGTACGAAAGTTACCTGCTGCCGCTGGCGGTGATCCTGTCGATCCCGGCCGGTGTGTTCGGTGTGTTCTCGGCCATCGGCCTGGCCGGTATCGAAAACAACATCTACGTACAGGTGGCCCTGGTGATGCTGATCGGATTGCTCGCTAAGAACGCCATCCTGATCGTGGAGTTCGCGGTGCAGAGAAGGCGGGCCGGAAAGACGCTGCTGGCTTCCGCGCTGGAAGCGGCGAAGCTCAGGTTGCGGCCCATCATTATGACCTCGCTTGCCTTTATCGTGGGCCTCACGCCGATGATGAACGCCAGCGGCCCTTCCGCCATGGGCAACCATTCCATCAGCATCGGCGCCGCCGGCGGCATGATCACCGGTGTGGTGCTCGGACTGTTCATCATACCCGTTCTGTTTATCATTTTCCAGCACCTGCAGGAGCGTATCACCGGCGCGCCGGTCGAGCTTCGCATGCATCAGAACGACCCTGTGCATACGCATGACCCTGCCCTGGTGTAAAAAGTCTCTCTACCCTGCGGTTCCGGCCCGTAAGCCGGAACCGCTCTAAATTCAACTACAATGATCAAGATATTGAACAAGAATGTTTTCTTACTGGCCCTTATCTTCCTGCAGTTCCTGGCCTGCAGGGTGTCGAAAGACATGGAGACGCCTTCAGCACCGCTGCCACGGAATTTCAGGAATGCTCCGGCCGCCGGTACCGCCAGCGTGGCTGACCTGCCCTGGAAAGATTTTTTTACCGACCCGGTACTCGACCGGCTCATCAGCAACGCCATCACCAGGAATTACGACATGCAGCTGGCGCTGAAAAACATTGAAAGCGCGCAGCTGGCGCTGAGACAAACCCGGTGGGCGTACGCACCCGATCTGCGGCTGCAGGTGACCGGTGGTACAACACTTCCGTCCGACAACAGCCTGAACGGCATCAGTGCCAAACAGTTTCTGTCTACCTCGCATGTAGAAGACTTCAACGCCAGCATCAACCTGTCGTGGGAAGCCGATATATGGGGCAAGATCAGGAACCAGCAGGCAGCGGCCCGTGCGGCCTACCTGCAGACGGAAGAAGCGCGCAAAGCCATTCAGACCGACCTGGTAGCACGGGTATCCGATGGATATTATAACCTGCTGATGCTCGATGCGCAGCTGGCCATCGCCCGCAGGAACATCGCCCTGAGCGACAGCACGCTCCGCATCCTGCGGCTGCAGTTCCAGGCCGGACAGGTCACCGCCCTGGGCGTGCAGCAGGCGGAGGCGCAGCAGCTGACGGCGGCTGCCCTGGTGCCCGAGCTGGAGAAGAACATCACGCTCCAGGAGAATGCCCTAAGCATCTTAAGCGGCGAGCTGCCCGGCAGGATCGCACGCAACATCACCCTGAACCAGGTGACCATTCCCGACAACCTGACAACCGGGGTTCCTGCTTCGCTGGTAGCGCGGAGGCCCGATGTGCGTACCTACGAGCTGGAGCTTGCCCGCGCCAATGCCCGGGTCGGTATCACCAAAGCCAATATGTATCCGACGGTGAGCATCAACGCGGGCGGCGGTATCAATTCTTTCAGGGCCAGCAACTGGTTCAACGTGCCGGCCTCGCTGTTCGGACTGGCAGCGGGCGGTATCGTGCAGCCGCTGCTGCAGAAAAAGCAGCTGGCCACGGCTTTCGAGCTGGCCAAGGTGGAACGCGAACAATCCGTGATCCGTTTCCGGCAGTCGGTGCTGGTGGCGGTAGGAGAGGTGTCGGATGCGCTGGTAAAGATCGAACAGCTGAAGCAGGAACAGGATATCGTGACCGACCGGGTGGTTACGCTGCAGAAGGCCATCATCAATGCCAACATGCTGTTCAGCAGCGGCATGGCAAACTACCTCGAAGTGATCACCGCGCAGAGCAATGTGCTGCAAAGCGAACTCGAGCTGGCCATGCTCACCCGCGAACGCCTCACAGCAAAAGTGGAACTGTACCGCTCGCTGGGCGGCGGCTGGAAATAAGGCTGTTTAAGAGTTGATCTCTGCCTGTAGTTTTTTGGACAGGCTGCTGAAGACGAGGTCGTAGGAATGGTCGATCATTTCCTGTAGTTGTTTTTGTGTGAGACGGCCGTCCATGAAAACGGTGTTCCAATGTTTCTTGTTCATGTGATAACCCGGGGTGACCTCTTCGTAACGCTCCCGCAGTTCTTCAGCCAGGTCGGGATCGCATTTGGCATTGAAGCGGTTCGCTTCTTCGAGCGAAGCGAGCAGGAAGATCTTGTTGCCGACCTTGAACACCATGGTCTCTTCGCCGAAGGGAAACGTTTCTTCCACACCGGGTTTGTGCAGGCAATATTCACGCAGTTGTTCTATATTCATAACACGATATTAAAAGACAGGCCGCATATTGTGCGGTCTGTTCTGTTTTACTGCTAAAATACCGATAAGTGGGAATATACGCCCCGCCGGGCAGGGAACTGTGATCAAAGAAAATAGCTCTTGATTTTACCGTAACGGTCATCTGGAAATACTCCCGGGTATGAGTAACCGTTTTGTTGATATTACCGGTGTTCTCTTTTTGGAAGAGCGATGGTCCCCAACCGGCCCATCCACGCTTTTCGGTCATTGGGTTTTTATTCGGCAAAGAATGACCTGCTGCATATTTCCTTTGTATATGAGGCCAGCCGCCGGTTCCAGAAGCGGGCGGCGCCCGGATGGGGCCAAAATATTCCCCTCACTCTACCCTGATCAACTTCGAACCTGCCGCCACCCCGTTCTCGTTGAACGCTTCAACGGAAAAATAATACGATTGGTCGGTGGTGAGGGCTTTGAGGAGGAGCGATGTCTGGCCGTAGACCAGCCAGGAACTGTACAGCTTGTCGGGCGCGATGCCCCAGCGGATGTTGTAGCCCTGGGTGTTGGGTTGGGCATCCCAGCTGATGCGGGCATCGCGGCGGTCCGTTCTGCGTGCAACCGAAACGTTCTTCGCGGAAAGGAGAAGTTTGCCTTGTCCGACGCCAAACACCCGCAGGTCGGAGATGGACAGAGTGGTCATGGGTACCCGGATGTTGTTGTAGCGGATGTAACGAACGGTCTGCGGCACACCCAGTTCGATGTAATCGTTGGGAACGTCTTTGAATCCCTGGCTCCGGTCGGCCAGCAGCGTCCAGTGCTGCCCGTCTACCGACCCTTCGATCGTGTATTGGTGAAACGGGCCGGGCAAACGGCAGTAGAGGTCGGATTTATAGTCGTGGTAATTGACCTGGACGGCATACACTTTTCCCGGCTGCTGCAGATCGATCTGCAGCCATTGTTTGTCGTCGTTTCGGGCGGCCACCCAGAAAGACTTTACGCTTTCATCCGTAACCGCAGCGGCAGGAAAACCAGGCAGGGCCGAGGAGGCTTTCACCGGTTTGTTGTACGACAGCAGCATCCACCCGGTGAACTGGCCGCCTTTTCCGGCTTCCGACGGGGCAAAATGGGGGTAATCGCCAAACGAGGTGCTGGAATACATCAGTCCGTCCCTGTCGAACCAGGCCGGATACATGCAGATCCTTCTTTCCCATCCCACGTTTACATTCACGGCGGCCGACGCGAAATGCCAGTAGCTGCCGCCGGGGCCTATGACCGTGCTGCCATGACCGGCGCCGTTTGAATAACCACCGGGTTTGTAAAAGACCGGGTTGTTGGGTGCATAGCGGTACGGCCCCATCACGGAATCGCTCATGTACACACCGTCGGCGTACACATTGAACTCGGTGCCCGGTGCGGCATACTGCATGTAGTATTTGTTGTTGTACCTGGTGAGCCAGGCACCTTCCAAATAGCCACCGGAGACCGTATCGGCATGGTTCTCGCCAAACCGTTCCCACCCATGCTTTTGCATATCCAGTCCGAACAGCTTATACGTAGAGTCGCCCGCGCTGAACCGGTGGTTCCGGTCGAGCTTTTTGCCGCGGATGGGAAACACGTTCGATGAGCCCCAGAACATATAGGCTTTACCATCGTCATCGATGAACAGGTCCGGATCCTGCAGATCGTTGAGGATCGACGGAACTGCTTTCCAGTCGCCTTTTTTCGGGTTGTCGGTATACAGGATGCTCATGGAGCCCGACGGATCACCGGCGGCGTACAGTACCGAGTCTTTGTAGTTATGAGCGGCGGGCGCGTTGCTGCCCTGGAAATACCATTTTTCGGGGGTGATAAAATCCCAGTTGAGCAGATCCGGCGAATGCCAGTAGCCAAGAGAACGGGTGACGAACATATAATATTCACCCTTGAATTTCACTACGGCCGGGTCGGCGCCGGAGCGGTAGGAAATGTTCTTGTCCGCATTGTAGATCATGTAGGTGTAGTCGAGGTTGAGCGGATTGCAGTAGGTGCGCATCTGCGTTTCCTGCGCCTGGAGCGGGTTTGCAGGCCAGCTGCAGAGGATCAGCACAGACAAAACAGTTGTGGCAAACCAGGAGCCTGCGGGTAAAATCTTTTTTTTCATGGCAATTGGTGAGAACGCCGGCAAAAGGCGGTCATGGCTACCCCTTTTGCCGGGCAGATTAAATATAAAAACTTTCTACGGATAACCATGTGTAGTTCAGGCCGGTATCTGGGCGGCAAACTATTCACCCCTCATTCTCCGGGCATGGATTATCTTTACAGGCGGAATAAAATCATCCGATACATCGTGATAGGGATCACCCAAAAAATGGACCATGAGGCGAACAGACTGGAGGAATTGAGAAAATACAACATTCTCGACAGCCTTACAGAAGAGGATTACGACGACATTACGTTTCTTGCTTCCACCATCTGCAACGTACCGGTGGCCCTGATCTCATTTGTTGACGAGGGCCGGCAATGGTTCAAATCTCATACCGGCGTATCGATCTCGGAGACGTCGCGTGAGTATTCTTTCTGCTCACATGCCATTGCGTCTGCGGATGAAATCATGATCGTGCAGGATTCGCGGCTGGATGAGCGGTTCCGGAACAACCCGCTGGTGACCGGCGACCCCGGCATCGTATTTTATGCCGGCATCCCGCTGGTGAACGACAGCGGGTACGGACTCGGTACCGTTTGCGTGATCGACATGCAGGTGCGCACACTCAGCGAAGCACAGGTGAAAGCCCTGAAGGTGCTGTCGAAACAGGTGATGCACCTGCTCGAACTGCGCAAGATGAATCATGAGCTGGAACTGCTGCGCCGGCAGCTGGAAACCCGCAACAAAGACCTGGAGCAATTTGCCATGGTGGTTTCGCACGATATCAAATCGCCCCTCACCAGCGTACTGCTGGCCAACGACATGCTGGAAAGCGATTTCCACGCGGAGCTGGGCAACGACGGCATCCGCCTGGTATCCATCAGCAACAAATCCGTAAACAAGATCAAATCGCTGGTGGATGGCATCCTTTCCTACTACCAGAAAGAAGATACGCACGACCTGTACCAGGAGATCGACCTCCCCGCTTTTTTTGAATCTTTTACCAATACCGTCTATTCACCCAGGAAATGGACGCTCACCCATCAATTGTGCAGCAGCACCCTGTTCTTTAACCGCACCCAGCTGGAGCAGATCTTTTTCAACCTGATCAGCAACAGCATCCGCTACAACGACAAAGAGCGGGTGAACATCACCGTCAGCCTCACAGAAACCCCCACCCACTACGAGTTCACCGTAGCCGACAACGGCATCGGCATTTCCGCCACCGACCTCGACAAAATCTTCAACCTCTTCACCACCGCCTCCGTCAAAGACCACTACGGCCACAAAGGCACCGGCATCGGCCTCTCCACCGTAAAACGCATCGTAGAAACCGCCGGTGGCACCATCCAGGTTCAATCTGAAAAAGGGAAGGGGACTACGTTTGTTTTTACGCTGGGGAAGAAGTGATTGTTTGCAGGAAATTGTGTGAACCAGGAAAGACAACGGGTACTTACTTCACCCCATTCAGCTTCTTGATCAGGTTTACTTCATCCTCACGGTACGGGGTGCCGTCGGGTTTGAAGATGTCGTGGAACCATTCGATGGGCTGACTGGCATCGGGCATGGGAGTGTCCCAGGCGTAGATGGTGTTGGTTTTGCCGGCGACGAAGCCCCAGTTGATGGCGCCGACGTTCTGGTTCTTCAGGAGCGGCATGATGGAAGCGAACCGGCTGTTGCGGGTGCGGGCCATATATTCGGTGCAGATCAGCGGCTTGCCGCCGGCTTTCAGCAACTGGATCACCCGCAGGTGCCAGGGCGCTTCTTCATAATCGTGGTAGGTGATCACATCCGAGTTGGCCAGCTGGATCGCATTGAGCTTTTCAAACCCCCAGTCCCACAGGCCCGCACTCACCGGCTGCTGCGGGTTGGCGATGCGCGCCCACTCAAACACCCGCGTAAGCAGTCCGATCGATGAATCGCGCTTGTTGCTGTTGCCGGGTTCATTGTACAAATCCCACAGCAGGATGCGGTCGTCTTTGCCGAAAGCGGTCAGGATATCGATCACATAACTTTTCAGTACAGGGAACTGCGTGGTATCGTACGATTCTTTCTGGCCCGGATCCTGCACCCAGCCTGAATTGTGGATGCCCGGCCTGGGCGCCGGCTGCCGGCCGGTACGGGGCGACCCATTCCAGCAGTCATCAAAAAACACCAGCACCGGCTCAATATGATGCCGGCTCGATATGCCAAGAAACGAGTTCATCCGTTTTTTAAAGCCTTCCTTGTCCTGCAACCAGGCCAGGTGGTGCAGAAATACCCGCATCGTATTGAAGCCGATCGATTCGGCCCAGCCAAGTTCCTTGTCTATGGTGGCGGAATCGTAGGTGTCGGCCTGCCACATCTCGAGCTGGTTGATGGCGTTGGCCGGAATATAATTGGCGCCCGACAGCCATTTGTGTTTGGCATACCAGGCGTTGGCCTTGTCGGCGGTCCATACCGTACCAATTGTGGTGGCAGAAGCAGAAGGGGCAGGTTTTTTGGATTTCTGTGCCTGCGTGCCTGAAGCCAGGAGCAGCAGCACGAACAGGATCCAGGACTGACTTTTCAGTTTTGTCATCTCTTGTTTTCGTTTAGGTAAAAAGTAAAAATAGTCTATTCGCCGGCATCCGCCACCGGTCTCTATTTCGCCGCCGCTGCCCGTTTAGGGAGCACATAATGACTGCCGGCCCATTTGTTCCATTCCGCAGTGAGGGCCTTCAGGGTATCGGGGTATTGGCTGGCCACGTTCTGCGTTTCTATGCGGTCTTTCAGCAGGTCGTACAGTTGCCAGGTTTTGCTTTTATCATCCTTCACCGCTTTCCAGCCGCCCTGGCGGATGGCCTGGTTGCCCTGGTGCTCCCAGTACATATACCGGTGATCACTAAGCGCTTTTCCCTGCAGGGCCGGCAGCAGGCTTCTGCCTTCAAGAGGCGGCAGTTTGTGGTCATTCAGTAGCGCCGGATACTTTGCCGATGCTGCTTCCAGGAAGGTCGGCACGAGGTCGATGATATAGGAAGGTGTGCCCACGATCCGGTTGTTCAATCCTTTACGCAGCCCGCGGGGCCATGACAGGATGAACGGCGCCGAGATGCCGCCTTCTTCCACCTCCGTTTTCCATTTCCGGTACGGCGTATTGGAAGCGTTGGCCCAGCCCATGCCATACGAAATGGCGCCGGACTTCTCCCCGTCGTTGATGTCTGCCATCGTGCCGCCCCCCAGTTCCAGGTAGGGCTCCGGACAGGCGCCGTTGTCGCTCAGGAACACGATCAGCGTATTGTCGAGCTTCCCCGACCGCCCAAGGGTTTGAATCAGTTTGCCGATGTTCTGGTCTATGCAGCTGACCTGTGCGGCATATACTGCCATCCGGTACGCGACGTCTTTTTTCTCCTGCGCGCTCAAGGCACTCCATTCGCGCACGGCCGTGTCGCGGGGCGACAGCGCCATGCCTTTTTCGACTATGCCCGACCGTTGCTGTGCGGCAAACCGCTGTGCACGCAACCTATCCCATCCGCCGGCATATTTTCCTTCAAACTTTTTAATGTCCTCCGCTTTTGCCTGCAGCGGCCAGTGCGGTGCGTTGAAAGCCAGGTATAAAAAGAAAGGTTTGCTGTCGGTCTGCGCATGCAGAAAGGAAATGGCGGAATCCGTGAACGCATCTGTAGTGTAGTAAGGGCCTGCAGGCGGATCCAGCTTTGTATTGTTGTAGGTGAGGCCGCGTCCGCCCTGCGGCTTGAAGTAGCTGGCGGCGCCGGCCAGGATGCCATAGTATTTTTCGAAACCGCGCTGCAGCGGCCATTTTTCCTGGCCGTGCATGCCCAGGTGCCACTTGCCGGCCATGTAGGTATGATAACCGGCCGGTTTCAGCAGCTCCGCAATGGTGGCACAGTCGCGGTTCAGGAAACCCTGGTAGCCATACGTGCCCCAGTTCTCGGCGTCGGGGTTGGCGGGCTCCTCCGTCATGTGCCCGATGCCTGTCTGGTGCGGGAACAGTCCGGTCATAAGGCTGGCCCTGGAGGGGCAGCACCGAGCCATGTTGTAGAATTGCCTGAACCGCAGGCCCTGCGCCGCCATCCGGTCGAGGTTTGGCGTGGGGATCTCCCCGCCAAAACTTCCGATATCCGAATAGCCCATGTCGTCGGCCATGATCAGCACGATGTTCGGACGTTGCTGCGCCTGCAGCAGCTGTACCACCAAACAAAGTATGATCACGGTATAAAGCTTTTTGAACTTCACCTTTTTTCTATTTTATGACCTGCCAATCAGTAGCCAGGATTCTGAACGATCTTCGGGTTTGCATCGATCTCCGCCTGCGGGATCGGGAACAGCACATGCGTAGCTTTGGCGCTCGTGGCACCCCTGGCCAGCGCACTCGAAACAAATTTACCCTGCCTGATCATGTCTTCCCTTCTTTTTCCTTCGGAGATAAACTCCCATCCCCGTTCCCGCAGGATCGCATCGCGGAACGCGTCTTTGGTCGGCGTATTCGCAATGGTAAGGTCGGGGATGCCGGCCCGGCTGCGTACCTGGTTGATAAGACCGAACGCTTCGGTGGTGGGCGCGCTGCTGATCTCGTTGAGCGCTTCCGCCCGGGCGAGCAGGATATCGGAATAGCGCAGCAGCGGGATGTCGTTGCCGTTCTCGTTCTTCAGTCCGTTGTTGTCGAAGTATTTCAGGCTGCAGGTACTGTTGGCCGTTTTGGTAAGGTCTACCACCTGGTTGGCGCTGTTCACATACTTGCGCACCACCAGCACGAACCTCTTGTCTGCCGCATCGAACGTATTCACGAAAGCGTCGCGGAGCTTGTATTTGGTGGCGAAGTTCTGGATGGAAGCGGTCCATTTGTATTCAGGCAGCTGGTCGGTGTACTGAAAGCCGGTGGGCATCGCGCCGCAGGGAAACCAGTTGCCGAGGTTGGTCTTCGAATTGGTGCAGGGAACCACCCAGATCATCTCGCGGTTCTTTTCATTTTCCACCTTGAACATGTCTTTGAACACGCCAAACAGCTGGTAGTAACCCAGGTCCATGAGTTGCTTGGTGGTTGCTGCTGCTTTGTCCCACTGCTTTGTATTCAGTTGAAACTTCGAGAGGGCAGCGAGCGCAACGCCTTTGTTGGCGCGGCCGAACGCTTCTTCCTTGCCGGGGTCGGGGAGGTCGGCCAGGCAGGCAGTGATCTCCGTTTCGATAAAATTCCTGATCTCGGTGTCGGTGGCCCGGGCCAGCGTTACATCCTGCGAGTTGCTGGTACGCAGCGGCACCGGTCCGAAGTAGAAATAAAGCTGGGTATAGGCGTAGGCCCGAAGAAAGCGCGATTCGGCGATGTACTGCTTTTTGAGCTGGTCGCCGGCGTCGGCCACGTTGCTGATGTTCTCGAGCACGAAATTGGCGTCGCGGATGCTGCGGTAGTAGGGCGCCCAGCATACATCCGAAAACTGCGCTACAGAGGGGTCCCAGGTGAAGTTGATGAACTGGGTGTAGATGAGGTTCTCGTTGCCGCCGGTATTGAAGGCGATGTCGGTACATACTTCGGCCATGTTGATGCTGAAGCGGTAGTTAGGCTGCGTTTGTACGTTGGCGTAAGAAGAGAACAGGAGCGCTTTCATGCCCGCCGAATTGGTGAGCACGTTGGCCGGCGCGAGTTCGTCCTTGGGCGAAATGTCGAGGGCTTTGTTGCAGGCCACCACGGCGGCCAGGGCAAACACGAGCAATATATATAGTCGGTTCTGTTTCATAAACTAAAATTAGAATTCAAGATTAATGCCTGCGGTGAAGGAACGGGTGTAAGGGTAAGAGCTGAAGTCGATCCGCTGCACGTTGTTACCGGAAGAGTTGGCTGTGGGGTCGATGCCTTTGTAGGGTGTCAGCAACGCGAGGTTCTGCGCGTTCACATAGATGGAACAGCCTTTCACGGCCGTATGCCGCTTCAGCGGAAGGTCGTAGCCCAGTCGCACCGACTGCAGCCTGATATAAGATGCATCCATGACCGACCGCGAGTTTACCTGGCGCTGTCCCTGTACTACCGGGTGCACAAATGAAGGGTATTCGTTGGTGGGGTTGCTGACCGTCCAGCGGTTGAGATAGGGTTCGGCCAGCTTGTTCCTGCGCAGACTTACCGGGAAATAGGCATCCACCATGCTGTTGTACAGCAGGCTGGCGCCCTGCGACCCTTCGATATAAATGCTGAGGTTGATGCCTTTGTAGGTCAGCGAGTTCATCAGTCCGAAAGTATAGTCGGGGAACGGTTTGCCGAGCACCATGCGGTCTTTGTCGGAGATGGTGCTGTCGCCGTTGAGGTCGTGGTATTTCACGTCGCCGGCCACCACCTTGTCTTTGCTCGCGGTGAAGTTGTCCTTGGTCTGCCAGGTGCCGTCGATGCCATACCCGTAATAGGCCTGCAGGGGCAGTCCGGGCGCAATGATGCTCAGTCCGCCGTTGATGCCGTCGCCACCGTTGATGATGGTCTTCAGCGAGCCGATGCTCACTACCTTGTTTTTATAGTAGGAGAAGTTGGCGTTCACGTTCCAGTTGAAGTCTTTTGTCTGCACGATGGGGGCGTTGAGCTGGATGTCGACGCCGGTATTTTTCATGCTGCCGATGTTCTGGATCTGGCTGCCGAAACCCGAGCTGGAAGGCAGCGGCAGGTTCACCAGCAGGTTGCTGGTGTTGCGGATGTAATATTCGATGCTGCCGTTCAGCTTGCGGTTGAGCAGCGCGAAATCGATGCCTGCGTCAAACTGTTTGGCCACCTCCCATTTGAGGTCGGGATTGGGCTTGCGGGCAGGAGAGATGGAGGTGTACACGGTGCTGTTGAACACCGCATTGCTGGCCGAGGAGAAGCTGGGTATGTAAAGGTAGTTGCCGATGGACTGGTTCCCTGTTTGTCCGTAGCTGACCCGCACTTTCAGATCGTTGATCGCCTTGATGTTCTGTATAAAAGCCTGTTTGGTCAGCTTCCAGGCAACAGCGCCCGAAGGAAAGTATCCGAACTTGTTGTTCTCTCCGAACCTGGCCGAACCATCCGTGCGGATGGACCCGGTCACCAGGAATTCATCATGGTAAGAATAGTTTATACGGGCCAGGTATGAATTGATGATGTTCTCATCGAAGTTGCTGCCGATGATGTTCTGCGTGGGGTCGCCCGAGCCGATGGCGTTGTAGGTGAGATACGGCAGCGAGTACCCGCGGCCGGTACCGGTAAACGAAGTGGTGCCGAAATGCTCGTAGGTGGCGCCTGCCAGCGCGGTGATGGCATGGTTGCCGAAACTGGTGTTGTAGTTCACCGTTCCTTCGCCCATGTAGTATGATTTGGTGCCGCTGAGGATGGAAGCTACCCCGTTGTAAGGCTTGGCCGACTGGGTGATGGGATCGATCCAGACATTGCGCTGCGTGGTGTTGATATCGCCGCCCACCCTGACCCTGACCGAGAGAGAAGGCAGGATGAAATATTCGCCGTACACGGTGCCGAAGGTCCGGAACGAATTGCTGACGCCGGTTTCCCCGTTGATCAGCGCCACCGGATTGTCGACGTTCATGTAGGGCGACCGGTAATACGATCCGTCGGCATTGAAGATGGGAGAGGTAGGATCGTAGTTGATGGCCGCATATACCGAACTTCCGTCTTCATTGGTGCCCAGCCCGGTGGAGTTGTACTTGTCTTTGATGTAAGAAGTGTTCAGGTTGATGCCGAAGCTGTATTTTTTACTGACGGTATTGTCGAGGTTCACCCTGGCCGTGTACCTGCGCGTACCCGAATTTTTCAGGATGCCGCGCTGGTCGTAATAGCCGCCCGACAGGAAATACTTGGTGTTGCGTGCCCCGCCGGAAACAGAGAGGTCGTGACTTTCGGTATATCCTTTCTGGTACAGCTGCGACTGCCAGTCGGTGCCCGTGCCGTAAGCGCTTCTCACGGTGTCGCTGACCAGTCCGCCCCCTTCCGCTATGACCGAGTTGATGATGTCGTGGTATTGTTTGGGAGTGAGGTCGGTCTCTTTTTTGGCCACTTTCTGCGAGCTGTAGTAGCTGTTGAAATTGATGGTGAGTTTGTTTACAGAACCCGATTTGGTGGTGATGATCACCACGCCGTTGGCGCCGCGGGAGCCGTAGATGGCGGTGGCCGACGCATCTTTCAGCACTTCTATGGAAGCGATGTCGGAGGGGTTAAGGCTGTTGAGCGGGTTGCGCGGGGTGGCGCCTGAAAAGAAGGTGCCCGTGCCCGTTACCGGCGGCTCGTTGTTCACCGGCATGCCGTCGATCACGTAGAGCGGATCGTTGCCTGCGGTGATGGAGGTAACGCCGCGGATCTGCACGTTCATGGCGCTTCCCGGCTCGCCCGATTTCTGGGAGATCTGCACGCCGGCGGCCCTTCCCTGCAGCATCTGCTGCACGTTCACGTTGGCGCCCGGCGTCAGTTCCGAAGCCTTGAGCGATACGACGGAACCCGTAACATCGCTCTTTTTCACCGCGCCGTAGCCGATCACCACCACTTCGTCCATCGACTGGGCGGAAGGCGTGAGTTCAAGCCCCTGCAGGTTGGTTCCGGTCACCGGCACTTCGCGGGAGGTATAGCCCACGATGGTGATCACCAGTATGGGGTTGGCCTCCGTGACCGGGAGGCTGAACTCGCCGCCCTGCCCGGTGCTGGTAGCGCGATCTGAATTTTTCAGCGATACGGTAACGCCCGGAAGCGGTTCGTGGGTGGTGGAAGAAAAGATCTTGCCCGAGATGGTTCTGGTCTGCGCAAAAACGGCAGGCTGCAGGAGCAGGAAGAGCATAAGGAGCCCTGTGGCCTTAAGAAAAGGATTGATCTGGTTTGTTCTCATTGTCAGAATTGTATTCGTTCAGGTGTGAGTAAAAAAGGTTGAATGTAAAGTGGTTATCAAACGGTGGCCTGTCTTTCTCGCGGAGGCGCCCTGCATGGCGTCTCTGCGAGAATTTAATTGCCGTGTCGCGGTTTCAAACCTCTCCCTGTCATTTCCTGCCAGGCGCAGCAAGAGGCTGGAAATGCCGCAACGTGTCTGCGCCTGCTCAAGGATCACAAAAACAGGGAGCCGACCTGTAAAAACTGCGGTTTCCAATTAGAGATTAGATTTAAGGTAGATACCGGGCGTTGAGGAATAAGGAACATCCGCTGCACACAGGTTTCTTATAGCCTCCAACCTGCTGCCGCCTCCCCGCTGATCCGCGAACGTTCATATGATCCTATTTCGTTGCAGGTTGCTGCATCGCGCTGCAGAATTACAGGTTTTTTTTGATACGGCGCTGCTTTTTCACCCGCCGCCAGCCCCTGCTTCCGGTCAATTGATTAACTTCAACCCTTCACCAATTCACGACTGCACATGAACCTCCTGCTGAAACGGGGAATGGCTTTCTGGCTCTTCCTGCTGTCTGCGTTTATGCATGGGTCTCTACTGGCCCAGTCTTTCACCCTTAGTTCTGTAAAGAGCTATCCGTTTCCAACGGAGCTCACCGCCTGCCCGCAGGGCGAGAAGATCGCCTGGGCTTTCGGGGAAGAGGGGCGGCGCAATGTGTACGTGGCAGAAGGGCCGCAGTTCCAGCCACGCAAGCTGACAAATTATACGCAGGACGACGGGCAGGAGATCACCAGCCTGTCCATTTCCGCCGACGGCAAATGGGTGGTGTTCGTGCGGGGCGGCGACCACGGCGGCAACTGGGGCGACGACCAGCCGGTGAACGCCCTGTTCTCTCCGGCCATGCCGAAGGTGCAGGTCTGGAGCATCCCCTTTGCGGGCGGCGATGCAAAAGCCCTTGGAGAAGGTGATGAGCCGGTGATCTCACCCAGGAGTGATTCGGTCCTGTTCATCAGGGGCGGGCAGCCATGGATCGCACCGGTTGGGGCAACCACCGCCGCCAGAAATTTATTCACGACGCATGGTACGGTCTCTTCGCTCCAGTTTTCGCCCGATGGCAGCGGACTGGCCTTCGTGAGCCGCCGCCCCGACCACAGCCTGATCGGCATCTATGCCATGAACCCGGCGGCCATCCGCTGGATCGCGCCCTCTTTCAAAACCGACAATGTGCCGCAGTGGTCGCCCGACGGAAAGCAGCTGGTATTTGTGCGCACGGCCGGCGGGGGCGGGGCGGCCGACTCCATGCTGGTGCGGCGTCCGCAGCCCTGGGCGCTCTTCACCGCCGATGTAGCTTCTGGCAAAGCCATGCAGATCTATAAAAGTCCGGAAACGCTTGAAGGCTCGCCCCCTTCCACGCAGGGCGGCTACAACCTGCACTGGGCGGCAGGCAACCGGATCGTCTTTCTTTCGTATGCCGACGGCTGGCCGCACCTGTATTCCATCGCGGCAACCGGTGGCACGCCGCTGCTGCTGACGCCCGGCTCGTTCATGGCAGAACACATCACCCTGAGCGCGGACAGGCAATGGCTTTACTTTGCAGGCAACACGGGCCCCGACAAACTCGATATCGACCGCCGGCATGTGGTACGGGTGCCGGTAGACAAAGCGGCGATGGAAGTGCTGACGCCCGGGACGGGGCTCGAGTGGTTCCCGGTGCCGCTGGGAAGCGGCGCCGGCATAGCGATGGTGAGCGCCACGGCGCAGCGGCCGCCGCTTCCCGCCATTGTATCGCTCCCCAAAAAAGTGATACAGCTGCTGGCGCAGGATCACATCCCCGCCGGCTTTCCGCTCACCTCCCTGGTTACGCCGCGGCAGGTTATCTATCAGTCGCCCGACGGCACTACCGTGCATGCACAGCTGTTTGAGCCGCCCGGTGGTGCGTCGAAGAAACCGGCCATCGTGTATGTGCACGGCGGTCCGCCCCGGCAGATGCTGCTGGGCTGGAACTATTCCGACTATTACGCCAATGCCTATGCGATCAACCAGTACCTGGCCAGCAGGGGTTTTGTGGTGCTGTCGGTGAACTACCGGCTGGGCATAGGGTACGGCTTTTTGTTTCACCAGCCCGCAGACGGCGGCCGGTTTGGCGCTTCGGAGTACCAGGATGTGCGGGCCGGGGCCGAATGGCTGCGGAACCAGCCGTTCGTTGACCGCGGGAAGATCGGTATCTACGGCGGCTCTTACGGCGGATACCTGACCGCGCTGGCCCTGGCACGCGACTCGAAGCTCTTTGCCGCAGGCGTCGACATCCACGGGGTGCACGACTGGAGCACCAACAGTCGCACCGGCCCCGGTGCCGGCGGGTGGGAAAAAACGCCCGACCTCGATTCGGCCATCCACCTGGCTTATCTGTCTTCTCCCGTGGCATCGGTAAAAAGCTGGACCTCCCCGGTGCTGATCATCCATGGCGACGACGACCGGAATGTACAGTTCAGCCAGAGCACCGACCTGGTGAAGCGGCTTGAAAAGCAGCAGGTGCCGCTGGAGACCCTGGTGATCGTAGACGATACCCATCACTGGATGAAACATGAAAATGCGGTCAACGTAGGCGATGCCATCGCAGATTTCTTCGAACGGAAACTGAAGTAGAAGGTCAGTTTCTGCGTGGCGGCGGTTTGTAATCGAAGGGCAGCATGTTGGCGATCTTCTCCGCCCATCCCCAGTAGCCCGAACTGATGAGGTTGGCAGGCGGATAATAATTGCCGCCGCTCTGGATCTGGATCGGCTCGGGGGCAATCAAATTGATCTGCGAAATCATCTGCTTGTTGTCGGAAGAAAGCCGGCTGTAGCTGTCGGGTGGCGCTGCGCGGGTATACGTGATGTGGAGGTAATCCGGGAACTGGAGGCCGGCGGTCACGCTGTCGAGCGCGAAAGCAATGCTGTCGCCGGGCATGGTGTAGGGAGAAAAAGTGGCGTATTCATCGGGCTGCTGCAGCACGTTCTCGTAGTAGGCGTTGCTGTCGGAAAGCAGGATAGGCTGACCCCTGCCGGCCTGCACCTTGCGACGGTACAGTTCTTTTAACCTTAGCTTTTCTTCATTCCGGTGTTTCACCATCCGCCTTACATCGTATCCTTCTTCCTTTACCCGGTTGCGGTAAACGGCCCGCATAAATTCC
Source organism: Chitinophagaceae bacterium (assembly GCA_965200945.1). Lineage (GTDB taxonomy): Bacteria > Bacteroidota > Bacteroidia > Chitinophagales > Chitinophagaceae > JADCRZ01. The sequence continues at coordinate 3,160,683 of OZ241749.1, read as the reverse complement.
ATCATGGAGCCGTAATACACATCCTCACGCCGTTTTTTCCAGCGTTTCTGTTTTGCTTCGTTGCCTTCCATCGGGGTAAAAAGCGGATAGCCTACATAGAGCAGGAAGTGGGTGTTGAAATCATATTCGAAATCTTCCAGCTGATATTTTACGGTATAGCCGAGTCCTTTGTTTTCGATCACCAGCTGATCGAGGGCGATGCCCAGCAGTTTGTGTTCTTTGCTGAGGTTCCTGAATTTGATCACTTCTTGGTTTTTGATCTTGCAGTCGGCCGCCCATTCGGAGGTGCCGATGAAGTTCTCCAGAAAGAACTGGCCCCATTTCTGCCAGCCGTCCTTTTCATATCCGCCCACCACCACTTCGTCGAAGACCTCGGCTTTGGGTTTCAGTTCAATGACGAGCACCTGCGGGATGCGTTCCGAGACCGTCTGCGCCCGGGTCTCATATCCCACAAAGGAAGCAATGAGGTCGAACTTGCCGGCCGGAATAAAGAGGGTAAACTCACCCGCAGCGTTGGTGGTGGTGCCCACCGAAGTGTTACTCAGGAACACGCTGGCCAGTGCCAGCGGCGTTTTGGAATCCGCCGCCACCACCCTTCCTTTTAGCTCAAACTGGCTGAACGCGGGCTGGGTACGGAGGAGCAGGAGGCCAATAAGAGCGCTGTATATGACTGGTGTAATGTTACCTACTTTCAAGTCTGCCGGTTTGGTACAGCCGGAAAGTTCTGTAATGATGGTGGGATGACAAAATCGGCTTGGCTGTTTGGTACGCCTGGGTTATGCATGCAATGCGTCTGAACCAGAAAAGAGCCTGATTACCTGATCCGCCTTCTAAACGATGATTTGTGCCAGAACCCTTAGGTGCGCAATCAGAAAACTTCCTCATGCAGCCTGGATACACCCCTGCCCATCGGGGGGAGTATCCAAAACAACCCTTCAATCTCTTGATCAAGCAGATCATGGTTCAGAGATTTTCCCTGCACGCCTTCCCGGCACCTTCCAGGTTCGCGAGCCACATCTCGGAATATTTGCGGGATAAGATGACGCCGTCGGCGCCCCCTTTGAAGGCGGCCAGCGTGGCGGCATAGGTGTCTTCGGGGGTGGCCTTTCTGCTTTTGGCGCCGGTGGGGATGTTGACATCGATGCCGGGGAGTATTTTGCTGGCGCCTTTTACGCCGGCCTTGGCCCGCTGTGTTTCGCGCATCACGTAGTCGGGCGACAGGCCGGCGGTGGCCAGTTCGTCGATCGGAGCTTCGTTGGGATAGTTGAGCAGGTGGTTGTTGATCTTCATCAGTTCTGCCGGCGGCACGTCGCGGAACACCGTCTGGCAGATGTTGCGCACAAAGCTGGCATAGCGCTCGCCGCCGCAGTTGTTGTACACCACCACTTTGAGAAAGTCGGCCATCTTGGACAAATCTTCATAGCTTCTTGAGGCCCGATAGAGGGGGTTGAAAGAATTGGTATGTTCGATGTGGAAACCCACTTCCAGGTCTTTGCGCACATTTTTTACGGCGGCGTACATGTCTTTCAGGATCTGCGTCTTCCCGAAATCGAAGAGCTGGTTGTAGGCCATGATCTCCGGGTATTCCAGCAGCAGCCGGCTGAATTCGACATAGTAGCCGTCGCTGGGCCGTTGTGCATTCAGCGAGTTCTGTACATAGAGGTTCAGTTTGTTGTAGCCTTCCTTGGCCCGGTTGAAATCGATGCCGTGTTCTTTGGCGGCGCGCTGGTGCTGCTCGCAGAAACAGGTGACCTTGGCCGAATCGATGCCCTGGGCATGGCTTACGCCGATCGCATTCAGCAGGGGGCCGTTGCGCTCGTTGAACAGCAGTACGCCGTCGATGGGATAGGAGGAGCAAAGATCGACCGCGACCGATTGCCAGAATTCACGCACGGCAGGCTGAAAGAAACACATGGCGCCGCTTTTACGGCCCTGCAGGTCCACCTCGGCCAGGTCTTTTACGAAGGTGAGGTCGGCGGGGTAGTTGAAGCCATCCTGCACCGAGCAGATCACCTTCATGCCACGCTTTTTGGCGGCTGGCAGCACTTCCTCCAGAATATCGAGCTTGCCAAAATCCGGCGCCTTCAGCTTTTCACCCTTGATGACGGTGTTGGTATAAAATTTCGCATGTGGCGTGGCGTAGTTGCCGCCGTGAAAATATTTCTCGTCCGATTCCTGCACGCCATGGTCCGGAAACGTTTTGCCGGGTATCTGCCGACCGGTGATGCCACGGTCATAGGTAAACGTACTCAGATACAGGGTGTTCACGGCGCCTTTCTGCTCGAGGATATCGAGCACCTTTTCCGTGCCTTCATCCACAAAGGAATCGGGCCCGATCTGAATACCAATTGTCTTTTTCATATTGATCAGTTGCAATGTGAGTTGAATGTGTTGAACAGGATAGTGTAATTAAGTGTGTCCGGTACGCAATTGAATGACATCTGCGGGCTACCTACCGGGCATTCCCGGCGGAACATGCAGGAATGCATGACCGGCACGTAATTGATAGCAGAAAGAAAACCTGCTTTGCAAAGAACTTCTTGACCCCTCTTACCCCTTCATCGCTTCCCGGATGGCTTTGCCGGCACCCTCCAGGTCGACCAGGTCCATTTCGGAATATTTGCGGGACAGGATGACGCCGTTGGAACCTCCTTTGTAGGCGGCCAGCGTAGCGGCATAGGCATCTTCGGGCGAGCCCTTGCGGCTCGTTTTGGCCACGGGGATGCCGAGGTCGATGCCGGGCAGGATCTTGCACTTGCCTTTTACGCCGGCTACAGCCCGCTGCGTTTCTCGAAACACATAATCGGCCGAAAGGCCTGCGGTGGCCAGCTGGTCCATACTGGCTTCGTTGCCGTAGTTGAGCAGGTGGTTGTTGAAACGCATCAGCTCTTCGGCCGGCACGTCGCGGAAAATGGTCGACTGGATGTTTTTGATGAAATTGGCGTAGCGCTCGCCGCCGCAGTTGTTGTAGGCCACCACTTTCAGGAAATCGGCTTTCTCCGCCAGCTCCTCGTAGTTGCGGGAGGCGCGGAAGAAAGGATTGAACGAATTCACGTGCTCGATGTGGAAGCCGACCTGCAGGTTCTTGTTCACGGCCTTTACGGCATCATGCACTTCACCCAGCACCTGGTGCTTGCCTGCATCGAAGAGCTTGTCCCAGGCCACGATCTCCGGGTAGTCGAGCAGGAGCCGGTTGAACTCCACGTAATATCCGTCGCTCGGCCGCTCGCCTTTGAGGGAAGATTTGATGAACTGGTCGAGCTTCATATAGCCTTCCTTGGCACGGGCATAGCTGATGCCGCGTTTTTTGGCTTCCTGCTGGTGGAATTCGCAGAAGCAGGTGGTACGGGTGGAATCGATGGTCTGAAAATGGCTGGCCCCCAGCGCATTCAGCAGTGGCCCGTTGCGCTCGTTGAAAAAAAGCACGCCATCTACCGGGTAAGATTTGCAGATATCAGTGACCAGCCCTGTCCAGAAATTGCGCACGTTGGGATTGTACAGGCAGAGCGTGCTGGCTTTGCGGCCCAGCAGGTCCACTTCATAGCACTGGTCGATGCCAGGTACGTCGGGCCTCCACTGGTCTTCCACCGATGCAAAGACTTTCATGCCTCTTTTGCGGGCCGGCGGTATCACCGAGGCCAGCAGGTCGAAATTGCCGTGTTCGGTTGCGCGTGTCTGTTTGAGCACCGTATTCTTGTAATACTGGGCATGCGGAATAGAATAGTTGCCCCCATGAAATGTTTTCTCATCCGATTCCTGCGGACCGTGATCGGGAAACGGCTCACCGGGTATCTGCCGGCCGGCCAGTCCGCGCCCGTAGGTGAACGTGGTAAGGAACAGTGTGTTCACCGCGCCTTTCTGCTGCACCGTATCGAGCACCTTGTCGACGCCTTCATCCACGAACGATACGGCGCCGATCTGGATGCCGTGCATCATGTCGCCGGCCGGTTTGGGCGCGGCCAGTGCGCCGAGCGGAGAAAAGCCGGTGAGCGGCCCTGCTGCTGCCAGTGCCGTGAGCTTCGCAGTCGTCTTTATAAATTCGCGTCTTGAATTTTCCGAAGCGGATGATCGATTGTCGTTGTTTGATTCTGTCATCTGAATAAATTTTTTACTTGATAATTGCCTGGCCGGTTGTAGCGTCTTAACACTTGCTAATCGTACCCCGGGTTTTGCGGCAGGATGCTCGAATTGTTGATGATCTGGATCTGCGTCAGCGGCAGCGGGAAGACGGTCATGTTCGCCTTCATGCCCAGCGACCCAAGGGTGGTGAGGGCGCGGCCGGTGCGCACGAGATCGAACCAGCGATGGCCCTCCAGCGTAAGTTCGAAGCGGCGTTCGAGGTAGATCTTTTCGCGGGTGTCGTTCTGCGAAAGCCCGGCGTAGGCAGGCACTTTGGCCCTGGCCCGTACCTGGTTGAGATACCCCAGCGCAGCCGCCGTTTTGTTGTTCTCGTTCAGCGCTTCCGCCAGCATCAGCAGCACATCCGCATACCGGATCACTTTCCAGTTGGCCCTGCTGTCGTTGGCAAGCGCCGATGGCGCGATGTACTTGGTGGTAAAAGATTTGGAAGCCTGTATGCTCTGCGAAGGCACCGGTATGAACACCCCGTTCACGGTAATGCCGTAGTTCACGGTCACGGCCCGGCGAACATCCGTGGGATCGAAGGCCTTGTACAGCACTTCCGTCGGCGAGCCGCTGTTGAGGGGTGTGCCGGATACAAAGCCATAATAATCCATGATCACTTTGGCAAAGGGAAAGAAAGTAAGCGCGAACGAGCTTCCTTCGTTGATGCCTTCTTCATATTCAACGTCGAACACATATTCGCTGTGGTGCTCGTTCTTGGTATAGTCGAACAGGTCGCGGTAGTTGGGCAGCAGCGCATAGCCCAGGGTGGTCACCTCCTGCAGCTTGGCTTCCGCTTTTACAAAATCTTTGCGGGTAAGGTACACTTTGCCCAGCAGGGCTTTGGCAGCGCCTTTGGTAGGCCGCCCCACATCTGCGCCGGTGTATTTGTCGGCCAGTTTTGTTTCGGCATCCAGCAGGTCTTTGATGATCACTTCGTCATAAATCCGGTCTACTTTCTCGCGGCCTTTTTTGTACGACTCTTCCACCGATACCTGGCTGGTAAGCAGGGGCACATCCCCGAATATCCGCACCAGGTCGAAATAGGCGAGTGCCCGCAGAAATTCGGCTTCCCCGATATGCCGGTTCTTGTTGGTGACAACACTCGTGCTCGTGCCCTGTATCTTCGTGAGAATAGTATTGGCCCGGTCGATCATCTTGTAATAATTGCTCCAGCTGCTGGCGATCACGGCAAGGCGGCTGTTGGCATTGAACTGGTCGATCGCCACGTTTTCGAACTGGTTGGGAATTTCTTCCATGATGTCTTCACCCGGCAGGTCGCCGAACTTCCAGAAACTGAGGTACTGGCCCTGCAGGGTATTGTATGCCGCAGTAACGGCATCCTGAAAATCCTTGTCGGTCTTATACACCACATCCACACTTACGGTCGATTGCGGTATACGTTCTATAAATTCCTTTTTGCAGGAGAAGAGAACCATGGAACCTGCGAACAGAAAAAAGATCTTTTTCATATGCATAGTTTAAAAGCAGGCGGATCAGAACCCGAGGTTCAGACCGATGACGATGCTTTTGGTGAGCGGATAGTTGTTCATATCCACGCCGGGCGTGAGCGGGTCGTTGCTGTTGCTGACATCCGGGTTGAACGCTTCATTCTTTGTAAACAGGAAAGGGTTGGTGGCGCTGGCATACAGCCGGCAGGAAGAGACCGTCAGCCTCCTGGTGAAAGAAGCCGGCAGCACCCAGGCCAGCGTCATGTTGTTGATGCGCAGGTAAGTGCCTTTGTCGAGGTAGCGCGAGTTCCAGGGATCGCGGTTGTTGCCGGTGGGTGCGTCGTTCGGGCGCGGCACCTGTCCGTCGCCGGGGTCCTGTTCCGATTTCCAGTAGGCGTTGGACGAAGCCAGCTGGCGAACGCGGCCGCGGGTGTTCAGCGTGCCCAGGCGCGCCACGCTCAGGATGTCGTTGCCCTGCGAACCCTGCAGACTGACGGAGAAACTCAGGTTCCTGTAAGCCACGCGGTTGGTCATGCCGTAATAAAAATCGGGATATGGATTGCCGATGATCGTCTGGTCGTACCCGTCGATGATGCCATCGGGTTTACCGTTGGGGCCGCTGATGTCTACGAAGCGGGTATCGCCCACACGGGAGGCGATGGTGGAACCGGGCCGGTAGATCGGGCCTTTCGCGAGCTCGGCGGCGTTCTTAAAAACGCCATCCGTTTTCCAGCCCCAGAACATGCCGATCGGTTTGCCGATCATGGTGATGTTGCCGTTCGAGTTGGCGTAGATAGGGTCACCCTGCGGACCGAGCTTCACCACTTCGTTGGTGTAGGTAGAGAGGTTGAAGTTGGTGGTCCATTCCACCTTGCCCTTCAGGTTCGCCGTAGTCAGCACAAATTCCCAGCCCCGGTTCTTCACCTCACCGATATTTTGCAGCGCCGTACTGAAACCGGTGAGGTCGGGCACGTTCACATTGAGCAGCAGGTCGGTATTGCGCGAGCGGAAATGATCGACCGTCAGGCTCACCCGGCTGTTCAGCACCGAGAGATCGATGCCGAAGTTGACCTGGCTTTGTTTTTCCCAGGTGAGAAAAGGGTTGGCGAGCCGGCCGGCGGCTGTACCGCCCACAGCCGCGCCGCCATAGGTATATCTCTCATACGCGATGGTGGCGTACTGGTCGTAGTTGCCGATGTTGTTGTTGCCCGTCTTTCCGTAAGAGGTGCGCAGTTTGAGGTCGCTGAGGAAAGAAGACCCTTTCAGGAAACTTTCTTCCGACACGCGCCACGCTGCGGCTGCAGACGGGAACACGCCGTACTTGTTTTCCGATCCGAAACGCGAGGAACCGTCTGTACGGAAAGAAGCCGTGAGGTAATATTTGCTTTTGTAATTGTAGTTGACCCTCGACAGGTAGGAGATCAGCGTCCACTGGTAGTTGTCGGACGATCCGTTGGTGATTTGTCCGCTCACCGCGCTCAGCGCCGTTACCAGGTTGTTGGGGTATTTGTTGCTGGTCAGGAAGTTGGATTCATAGTCCTCTTTCTGGGAAGTAAAACCGGCCAGCGCCGAAATGTTGTGCGACCCGATGGATTTGGTGTAGTTGAGGGTGTATTCGGTCAGCCAGTTCGTGAGCATGCCGGTGTTGTCGGTGCCGGTGGCCGGTTCGTTGAAAAACGCGGGCAGCAGGGGTTTGAAGCGCATGCCTCTCGAGCTGTACAGGTTACCGCCAAACAGCACGTTGAATTTCAGGTTGTCGAAGATGCGGTATTCGAGGCTGATGTTTCCCAGCAGCCGGATCGCTTTCTGGTTGGCCTTCACTTCGTTGGCCAGCGCCAGCGGGTTGGTGAGGTTGGAAGAGCCTGCCAGTCCGCTGAAGGCGAAATAGGTGCCGTCCGGATTGCGCAGGGGATAAAAGGAGTTGGCGATCACCGCCTGCGCGACCACGCCGTCGTTGGGACCCGTGCCGGCACCGGCAGCGGTGATGTTGTTCGACTGGTTGAAGGAAGGGTTGATGCTAACTTTGAAGCTGAGGCGTTTGGTGAGCTGTCCGTCGATGTTGGCGCGTACGGAATACCGTTTGAAGTTGGAGTTGATCACGATGCCTTCCTGGTCGAAATATTCGCCGCTGATGGCGTATTTCACGTTCTCGTTTCCCCCGTTCACGCTCAGCTGGTATTGCTGCATCGGCGCGGTGTGCAGCACTTCGCCGAGTGCGTCCACATCGTATTTGTTGCGGCCTTCCAGCACGTCGGTCACTTCAGGGGGCACCTGCCGGAACCAGCTGGTGTACGGCCCCGATACGTCGCGGCCTTCGTCGATGTTTCGGTTGCGGATGCCGTCGTAATAGTATTTCGCCTGCTCCATGGCGGTCATGAACTTGGGCCGTTTCGCGATCTTCTGCATACCCACATAGGTGTCGAAGCCGATGCGTGCCTTGCCCGTCTTCCCTCTTTTTGTGTTGATGATGATAACGCCGTTGGAGCCGCGTGAGCCGTAGATGGCGGTGGCGGAGGCGTCTTTGAGGATGTCCATGCTTTCGATGTCGTTGGGGTTGAGCGTTTCGATGTTGGTGGTAGGGAACCCATCCACCACATAGAGCGGATCGGCGCCTGCCGAGATGCTGCCGATGCCGCGCACCCTGATCTGCGGGGAAGCACCCGGTTCGCCCGACACCGGTTTTACCTGCACGCCCGCTACTTTGCCCAGCAGGGCCTGGTCTACGCGCGGCACCGCCAGGTCTTTGATCGAGGAAGCATCGACCGATGACACGGAGCCGGTAAGGTCTTTCCTTTTCACGGCGCCATATCCTACCACCACCACCTGGTTGAGGGATTCGGTGTTTGAGTTCATCTTCACCACCAGCGAGAGGCTGATGTCTTCCCGGATATTATAGCCCGAGAGGGTCTGCACGTCGTAGCCGACGGCGGAGAAAGTAAAACTGTAAGGGCCGCCCGGCGGCACGCTGGAGAAGGTGAACACACCGGAGCTGTCGCAGCTGGTGCCCGACGTGAAATTAGTGGCGGTGTTCCGGAGGATCACGGAAACACCCGGGATGGGTTCGTTGCTGGCATTGCTGATGAATCCTTTCACGGAGCTCTGTTTTTGCTGGGCCAGAAGGCCGGCAGCAGGAAGAACGAGCAGGATAGTCAGCCACAGGCAAAAAGGCCTGTACCAGGATCGCATAACACTCATATGGCTTGCTATTTTGAGTTTAAAAAAAGCAGTTGATACCGGTTCCCTGGCAGGTAAGGGCCATCGGTCATGGGCAGGCGATGCCTGTACCATCTTCCGGTCGTTTATTTTAAGGCATCCTGTACGTCGGGCGTGGCAGGTGCAGCGGTCAATCCTGTTTTGTAACGATGAATTTCTGGTGCTCCCGGGTAACCCTGAGACCATTGAGGATCGCGATCTGTTTCAGCACGGTCTCCAGCGAGTCGCCCTGGTTGAAAGTGCCGATAAAATATTTTTTCTCCAGGTCGGCCCTGTTGTAGATGATCTCTGTTTCGTAGATGCTCATCAGCTGGTTGAATACATGGGGCAGCGACTTGTTGTTGAACATGTACCAGGAAGTTTTTCCCAGGCTGGGTATGGATGGTCTTTCCGGTGTCAATTCCGCGCTGGTGGCAGCTTTCGTGCTGGCAAGCATTGGTTCGGCATCGGACTCCGTATTCTGTACCCGCGCCAAGCCCTCCAACCTGTTCTCCCATACAAATTCCTGTCCGGCGACGAGGTAATAATCCTTTCTTACTTTTTTGCGCATGTCGCCAACGCCTTTCACCACTACTTTTCCTTCATGCAGTACCACGCGGATGTGGTTTGAGTTTTTAAAAGCCGTTACGGTAAAGCGGGTACCCAGGGCCGTTGTTGAAATGCCTCCGCTGTACACCGTGAAGGGCCTGGCTTTGTCTTTCGCCACCTGGAACGTGGCGTTCCCGGTCAGGTACACATCGCGTCGGCCGGGCTCGAACGGTTCCTGCAGACCGACTTCGCTGCCGGCGGAGAGCAGCACGGTGGTGCCATCCTGCAGCAGGTATTGTTTTGGGCTGGTTGTATGGTTGATGAGCTGCCTGGCGGCCGGGGCAGCGGGCTCGTTCTTTCTGCGGGCAACGGTTGCGACTGCCGGTCTTACTGTCTTCTGCTGTGCGAAAAAGGTCAGCGCCCATCCGGTGGCCAGGATCAGCGATGCGGCCACTGCCGACATCGACACGATCTTGAGGATCCTTGTTTTCCGTTTGAGGCGTATTTCCTTGATCACGCCGTTGCCGAAACGTTCGGCCTCATGAAGAAAGAGTTCGGGATGTTCTTTTACCACCCGTGCTTCTTCAAACAAGAGCCACTCCCGGTCGAGATCCACATTTTCGGATGTATGGCTGAAACCGACCAGCTGCACCATTTTCCGCAGGTCGTCGTAGGCCTGCCGCCATTGTGCATCCGATCTGATCTGTTCCCGTACCCATTCCTGTTTCTCCTGATCGAGTTCGCCGAGTAAATACGACACGATCAGGTTCTCCAGTGTTTCTTTTCCGTCCATGTGTGTATGTTATACGATTGGAAAAAAAAGGACCGCTACAGGGAGGTAAAAAAAAGTTCGGCCAGGAGAAAAAGGCCCAGGTAAAGGCTGCTGAGCTTTTGCCGGAGCTTGACGAGCGCGCGGCCCATCTGGGTTTCCACGGTGTTAACGGAGATGTTGAGGCGCTGGGCGATCTGGGCGTATTTGAGCCCTTCGTAACGGCTGAGTTCGAATACCATCCGCATTTTATTCGGCAATTCAGCCACGGCTTTGTCGATGGCTTCTTTCAGGGCTTTGAGGTCGGTGGGATTGAGTTCCGATCCGAGGTCGGTCTCCGAGTAGTTATCCAGCACGTGCTTTTCGTATTTGCGTTTTACGTTGCGGTGGCGGATGATGTCGACACAGGTGTTGGAGACGATCCGGTAGAGATAGGCTTTTACGCTGAGGGTGCTGTTGAGGGTGTGGCGGGTTTCCCAGAGCTTGATGAAAGCTGTGTGGGCGGCCTCTTTGGCGAGGTCGAGGTCGAAGGAATACTGGTACTGGCAGTACACGCAGAGAGGGGTAAAATACTTGCGGAACAGACGCTGAAAGGAAGCTTCGTCTGAAGGCAGGTCGTTGAACAGGGAATCATCCGGCAGGTCGTTCCTCCAAAGATCAATAGGCATGGGCAATCGGTTTTGTGCAGCTGGGCAGCTTTCAGCAACGGCGGTCAAATTAGAATAAATTTTTCACTCTGTGTGGGTTCTTCTTTTTTGGGCACAAAAAAGAAGCAAAAAAGGCTTGGCTGTTGAAATGGGGCTAAAATTTACTGCATTGCGCTGGCAACGGACATGGTTTTATTCGACAGTAGTAGGGGTTTGGGCCTTTGCATGGATCAGCTTTGGAATAAAGCCGTGCGTGTCCGTTGCACCAAATAGCCGCCTGCGGCAGGCCATTTGGTCTCGCTCCATTCCGCAAATTTCTTCACGCCCCATTTCAAAGGCCGGGGGAGAGAAGAGAGAAAGAATAGGAAGGAAGAAAGAGAGCAAGCCGCTAAGCGGTAGCTTCTCAAATCCCTTCCACGGGAGGGGTAGGGGTGGGTTAAAGCCGCACCCCCAGCGGGTTTGCAGCCCTTGCGCCTCCAACCCGTTTGTCACCAGCATCTCCAACACCTTGTCGTCAGCACCTCTAACACTCTTGTCACCAGCCCCCACAATATTCTTGTCATCCTCGCCAGGCGCCAACACGCTTATGCTTCCACAACCTGTTGCTGCGCCTGAGCGGGGATCTAAGCGGGGAATTGCGGTCTTTTGTCTGAACCAGCATTGACCTGATGAACTGATTCTTGTAATAAGCAATGGCCAAAAGCCAACCCGCTTCCGCGCCGTTGTCCGGGCAATCAGCATCCTGCCATCCCTTCATCCCTGGATGGTGGTTCAGACAAATGCAACCGACAAAATATTTTCCTGTATTTACTTCTTCACAAAGATCGCTTTCGGCAGCATCGCGTGTACGCCTACGTTTCCATCCACGAGCTGGGTGATGTTTACGTCTACGGCTACGCTGCAGAGCATGTAGGCGTCGGCCTGCGTCATGTCTTTTTCTTCCATGAGGTAGCGGATCATTTCGCGCACCGCGGTGTGGGTGGCCGCATTCAGGTCGCGGTCGCAGCCCATGGTGATGATGTGCGTGGCGGTCTCCGCGCGGGGCCACGAGATCTTTTTGCCTTTGTGTACGATAAACTGCAGGTTGCCTTTGAGCGATGTTTCGATGGCAGTGATGTCGACCTCGCCATTGCCCTGGGCGGCATGCCCGTCGCCGATCTCGAAGAGCGCGCCTTTTACAAACACCGGAATGAACAGCGAAGAGCCGGCCACCAGTTCCTTGTTGTCGAGGTTGCCTGCGTGTATCCATGGCGGTGCGCTGTTCCAGCGGCCGGCTTCTTTCGGCGGCGCCACGCCCATGCTCCCGAAGAAGGGATGCAGCGGAATGTCGATACCATCGGAAAAATGGCCTGTCATCTTTTTGATATCGAGCGGAACGATGCGCATCTTGCGGTCGAATATCTCATCCGACAAAAAGCCCGCCTGGCCGATGGCGTTGTAGCCGTACGGGATCGCCAGTTCAATGGTGTGCAGCTTTATTTCCAGCACATCGCCCGGCTCTGCTTCTTCGATATAAATGGGACCAGTAAGTACATGGCCTCCGGGGCCACGGTCTTTCACAGCCTGCACCTCGCGCAGCTCTTTCTCCACATCGGCGGCTGCCACACCGGCGCTTTCCAGCCGGTCGGGCGTGGAAGTGAGCAGCGTATGCACTCGTACCCAATCACCCGTGTGGATGCGGAGCGCAGGCGCCCCTTCCGACCAGTAATTACCCCAGGCCACCGTGGTTGGGGAGGGACTTAAAACATAGGGATCGCCAGCAGTGCCTTTCTTTTGTGCATACATGCAAAGCGGCAGGAAGATGCAAATGGATGCCAGGAGGGCGACGGTCTTGAAAGCAGTCGGCATGGTAAAATGTTTGGTGATGATCCGGCAGGCAATGCAGGGTAAATGTAAATGTTTCCCGGCGTATATGAACACGTAGCAAGGGCTGTGAATGGAAAACAGATCAGGTAAACAGGATAGTGTTATTTTAGTGCATCACCAACCCTTTCTTCATGACCGCTCCCGCAACAAATTCCGCCCTCAGGATGGTGGCCGGCACCATTGTGGCGATCACCGCCTGGTTTGCCCTCTTGCTGCAGCTTTACCTTTCTACCGGACCTGTTGCCAATTTCCTCAGCTACTTCACCATCCTCAGCAACCTGCTTGTCGCTGTCGGACTTACCTGCTCAACCTTCGTGCCCGGTGCTGGCGCGGGCAGGTTTTTTTCGCGCCCTTCCGTGCAAACGGCCCTGGCGCTGTATATTTTCGTGGTCGGACTTGTATACAATCTTATGCTGCGCGGACTTTTGGTGCTGGAAAGCTGGCGGTGGATCGTAGACAACATCCTGCATGTGGCAGTGCCTGTAATGTATGTGCTGTACTGGTTCTTTTTTACACCCGGTGGCCGGGTGCAATGGAAAGATGGCCTGTACTGGCTCCTCTTTCCATTGCTGTACCTCGTCTATTCGCTGGTGAGAGGGCCGCTGGTGAACTGGTATCCATACCCTTTTCTCAACGTTGGCAAACTGGGCATGCCACAGGTGCTGATGAATTCATTCGGAGTGATGCTGGCATTCCTGGTCACAGCATGCCTACTGATCCTGCTCAACCGGTATGTGCAGAAAAAGCCGGTTGTTGCATAACGGGGCCGCACTTACTGTGCTGCCGGGTACCAGTTGCGGAGGCGCACATCGATGTTCTTGTCGCCGGCATTCACCAGGCTTTTGAACTGGTTCACATCCTGTCCGCGGTAATGGTAGGGATAGATTACCTTGGGTTTGAACGCAAGTACGCCCTGCGCAGCCTGCGCCACGTCCATGGTATACGGCAGGTTCATGCATACAAAAGCAATGTCGATATTTTTCAGTGCGCGCATTTCAGGAATGTCTTCCGTGTCGCCGGAGATGTAAACGGTCTTGCCGCCGATGGTGAGCACATATCCGTTCCCTCTTCCCTTTGTGTGGTAGGCATCGGCTGTCTCGGGCAGGTTGTACATCGGGATGGCCTTGATCGAAATACCCATCTGCTCAGTCTTGTCGCCGTTTTTCAGGATCACCAGCTTCTGTTTGTCGATGGTGGCCGGCAGTTTGTCGGCTACTGCCTGCGGCACTACCAGTTTGGCGCCGCCTGTGTTGATGGCCTCGATGGTGTTTGGATCCATATGATCGCCGTGGATATCGGTGATCAGGATGAGGTCGGGCGCTGCGAGCCCGGTGAACGCGGCTGCTCCTCCGGTAGGGTCGATATAGATCTGTTTCTTGTTGTAGCCCAGCACCAGCGTCGCATGGGTGATGGGTTGTATGGAGAGTTCGCCGCCATTTACTTTTTCATGATCGGCCGGAGGCAATTGCGCCTGTGCAAAGAGGCCGGTAAAGCAGGAGAGAAGCAAAGATGCAAATAAGAGTTTCACGTGATTGAGTTTTGAAGATGAATGGTTCCGTTGGTTCATAAAGAGCTAATGTACTTGTTTATTGAATATCCGGAATAAGCTTATCTTTTGCCTAAAACGTCTCATGCCCGACCATCAAGACTACAGCCGCCGGAAGTTCATGAAGCAGGCCGTACTGCTGGGTGCCGCCGCCCCGTTCGCTTCCTCGCAGTTGTCTGCCATTCCGGGTGCCAGCCTGCCAACGGATAAAAAGGAAAAAGGGTTTACTTTTCTTTTCCAGGGAGATTCGATCACCGATGGCAACAGAACGCGCAACAACGACTGGAACCATGTGATGGGGCACGGGTATGCCTACCTGATCGCCAGCCGCTGGGGGTTCGATTTCCCCAGGAAAGAATTCCGTTTTTTTAACCGTGGCGTGAGTGGTAACAAGGTTCCCGACCTGGCCGCACGCTGGCAGGAAGATACGCTGGCCCTGAAACCGGACCTGCTGAGCATACTGGTCGGTATCAACGACGCGGATGCCCTGCTGAAAGGGAACGCTGAATTCACCACCGAAAGATTTGAAGCCGGTTACCGGGCACTGCTGGCTGCCACACGCACACAGCTCCCGCAAACGGAGTTCGTATTGTGCGAACCGTTCGTGCTGCCGGTGGGCCGCGTCAAAGAAAAATGGGAAGCCTACCGCGATGAAGTTGCAAAACGGCGGGCCGTCGTGCAGAAGATCGCTGCAGACAACCATACGGTGCTTGTTCCTCTTCAATCTGCTTTCGACCGCGCCCTCTCGCGGGCCCCGGCCGAATACTGGATCTGGGACGGCGTTCACCCCATGCCCGCCGGCCATGAGCTTATTGCGCGTGAATGGATGGAGGCGGTGAGGAAGAGGGTGAAGATATTCTGATGAAAAGCTGGCTCTGGTTCCCTTCCGCATCATGCCCGCGCATTCCACCGTCATCTTTGTGCAGTCGCATGCCTGCAACCACACAAAGCAATGCACCTGTACGCGCGAAGATCTCAACGGAGGAACAACGATTGCTTATAAAGCGAAACAGGAGGAAACTTCGTGCGTTCCTCCATCCCGCGCTCAGGGATGACAAAATGAGGATACTGAAATTCAATTTCTGAGGTTTCGAACACGGATGGTTACAAGCCCTGACACACCCTACGCATACCATCACTCTGTCAATTCCCAGCGGCCAGCCACATCGGCTTTGCCGCAAGCACGTTGCTGTAAATGACGCAGTCCTTTGCATGCGCGCCTGGCAGGTAGCCGGTGCTCATCAGGAACTCGTTCACGATCTCTCCGCCGGTAAAGCGGAACGTTTTTTTGAACAGCTTCACCCAGTCTTCTTTTGGCTTCGGAAACTGCAGGGCAAGCCAGTTCTCGAACGAGTCATGCTCCTGTTGCAACTGCAGGATGGTACGTGCATTTTCAATGGCTGCATCGATCTTAAGGCGGTTGCGGATGATGCCGGGATCGGCCATCAGGCGGGCCCTGTCGGCTTCCGAGTAGGCAGCCACTTTTTGCACGCTGAAATTGTCGTACGCGCTGCGGAAACCCGTCTCTTTTTTCAGGATCGTCTCCCAGCTCAGTCCGGCCTGGTTGATCTCCATCACCAGCCGGCCAAATAATTCATCGTCGTTGTGGATCGGAAACCCGTAATGAAGGTCATGATAGGTTTTGTGCAGGGCTTTTCGGTCGCCCGACATAGATTCGATTGCGGTGCAATAAGACATAGTTCCGGTGTTTAGGGACCGTGAAATTACTGATATTCCGGGAAGCGCAGCGTAGGGGCCGGACGCCGCCGGGTAAGAGAACTGTGCGGTGAAGATCGACCTGCGGGCGATGCAGCCGGCACTGGCAGCCGTTCGATCGGTGCCGCCCGGCTGACTCCGGTCAGGAGTGTACGGACCGGAATCAGCAGGGAAACGGATGAGTAAAAGCACTCGTGCTTTGTTTGCGGAAAATACTTGATTGAGGTCAACATCTTGGCAAAATCCTTAAGCGTTTACCCCGGTTTTTTAGAGATCGATCTTTTCATCTTTTTAAAAATAGGGTAGATTTAAGGGAATACACTGCCCTTCAACATTCAATTGACTCAATCCCATGTTACACGCAACGGAACTCCGGGTTGGCAACTTCCTGTTATTCGATGGTATCCCCTGCCAGATAACGGCAATCGAATGCAATCTCGACAGCATCAGCTTCGACCAGAACGAGGATGGAAAGTGTACGTTTACCGGGCTCTCCACCGGCAGGATCATGGAATTAAGGATCACGGATGATGTACTGGAACGGGCGGGATTTAAACAGGTGCGGCAGATCTCGGATTGCGTCTGGAAGTGGACCATCGAAACCACCAAATTCATGCTGTATTACAACGGTGAGTACGCCGGGCTCATCACGTCCCTTCCCCGGTCGATCCCCATCCATTACCTGCACCAGCTGCAGAACCTCTATTTTTCCCTCGTGGGCGAAGAGCTCCACATCAATATCACTGCCAGCCTTGTGTAATCTTCCTGCTGTATTTCGTTACCGGAAAATCAGATATACGCTATCTTGCAAAACCTGCCCGGGCAGTGCCTTGTGCGGCTGCAGCGGGAAGAATCCCAAAAACGATAAAAACTGGTGATGCAAAAAAACAAGCTAGCAACGATTCTTTTTCTCCTGCTGTTATTACTGGCCGGAAGGGGGTTTACCCAGAGTGCCGGCGTGATCACGGTAAAAGCCAATGAAATAAAAGGTACCGTAGAGCCGACCATGTGGGGGATCTTTTTTGAAGACATCAACCTCGGTGCAGACGGCGGGCTGTATGCCGAACTGGTCAAGAACCGCTCCTTTGAATTTTTCAAGCCGATGATGGGATGGACGGTGAGGGGAAAGGCATACAAGGAAGGCGATGCGCTGGTGCTGAACCGGAAACAGGAGGCCTATACGGCCAACCCGCGCTTTCTCAGGCTCATTGCGCGCAGTGCCGCCAGGGGCGATCTCAGCATGGTCAATGAAGGTTTCCGCGGCATGGGCATCAAGCAAGGGCTGCGTTACGATTTTTCCATCCTGTACCGCCAGCAAAAGCCGGGCATCAGAATGCATGTGGAGCTTGTGAATACGGGCGGCCAGGTGATCGGCGATACGGTTTTGATCCCCGCCGAAACAGATACGGCCTGGCACAAGCAGGCGGTCAGCTTCCATTCCCGGGCTACCGAACCCAAAGCAAAGATGAACCTCTGGTTTGAAGGCGACGGCGTCATCGACCTCGACATGATCTCCCTGTTCCCGTCGGATACCTGGCGCAACCGCCCCGGCGGCATGCGGGCCGATATGGTACAGCTGCTCGCTGATATGAAACCGGGCTTTATCCGTTTTCCGGGCGGCTGTATCGTGGAAGGGTTCGACCTCTCCCAGCGGTACCGCTGGAAGAACACCGTGGGCCCGCTGGAAGAAAGACAGGCCATCATCAACCGCTGGAATTTTGAATTCGCACACCGCCCGACGCCTGATTATTTCCAGACCTTCGGACTCGGTTTCTACGAATATTTTCAGCTGGCGGAAGACATTGGCGCACAGGCGCTTCCCATCCTGAACTGCGGCATGGCCTGCCAGTTCAATTCCGCCGAGCTGGTGCCTGTGAGCGATCTTGGCCCGTATGTACAGGACGCCCTCGACCTGATCGAGTTCGCGAACGGGGATGCCAGTACCAAATGGGGAAAAGTAAGGGCAGGTATGGGGCATCCGGCACCTTTTAACCTCAAAATGATGGGCATCGGAAATGAGAACTGGGGGCCACAATATGTGGAACGGCTGAAGATTTTTACGGACGTGATCCGTGCCAGGTATCCCGGCTTCAAACTGGTGAACAGCTCCGGAACCGACCCGATCGGCGACCGGTTCGACTACCTCAACGGTGAATTGCGGAAAATGAACGCCGATATCATCGACGAACACTATTACCGCCGCCCCGAATGGTTTCTGCAGAATGTACGCCGGTACGACAACTACCCGCGCAACGGCTCGAAGATATTTGCAGGTGAATACGCTGCCCAAAGCGACAAGACCGTAAGCGTCGACAACAAGAACAACTGGCTTACGGCGCTGTCGGAAGCGGCTTTCATGACCGGACTGGAAAGAAATGCCGATGTGGTTAGCATGGCCTCCTACGCGCCGCTGTTTGCACACGCGGAAGGCTGGCAATGGACGCCCGACCTGATCTGGGTAGACAACCTCCGTTCTTACGGCACACCCGATTATTATGTACAGAAATTGTACTCCCTCAACAAAGGCAACAGGATCGTTCCGGTGACCCTCGACAATGATGTGGTGGCCGGCCAGGACAGCCTTTACAGCTCCGCAACCATCGAAGATGCAACGAACACCCTGATACTGAAGGTGGCGAATGTGTCGAACAAGGCGCAGACACGCACCATCGCGCTTCAGGGCGTGAAGGGCACCGCGGCCCAGGCGAAACTGACCGTGCTGCACAGCGATGACCTCACCAGCATGAACTCCTTCACGGAGCCACAGCATGTATCGCCCAAAGAATCGAACATCACCGTAGGCAAAAACAAGTTGACGCTGAACCTGCAGCCTTACTCGTTCACGGTAGTAAGGCTGCCGCTGAAATAACAGGGTTGCGGCGTGAAGAGAACTTCCGTTAAGATCAGCAAACAAAAAGGCCGGTGCTGCACTTGCAGCACCGGCTTTTTTAATACATTCAACCAGTAAATTACTTGTTGTTGAACAGGGTAAGGAACAGACTGACCTGCAGTACGCTGTTCTTTATATTAGCATTCACGTTACTATTGCTGTTGAAATCACCCACTTTGGAAATGCCGGCAACATAACGGGCCCCGATGCCAAAACCGCTTTTTGAGTGATAACCAATACCCGCATCAAGCGAAAGGTCCAAGCCTTTTGCAAATTTGTTGATCGATTGATTAGGAACATTGACATCTTCACTGGTTTTAAAATTGACCTGTGGACCTGCTTCCACATATATGCTCCCGAATTTAAGTTTCGCCATGACTGGTACGGTAACATACGAAACTTTCAGATTCGATTCCTGGGTGGCGCCTTTGTACTTGGCTCCCTGCGAAGAAAACATCACTTCGGGCTGGATGGAAAATACTTCACCGATTTTAAAATTGATCAAGCCCCCAACATGAAACCCGATAAGTGTGTTGGCGTCGAAGTTTTTTCCGGTGTAGTTACTGAAATTCAGGCCACCTTTGACTCCCAGCTGATAAGTCTGCGCAAATGTGACGGTACTTGCCAGCAGTAGTACCGGCAGCAAAATTCTTTTCATAAAAGAAGATTTTTGAGATGATGAGAAATGATTGCTTATGAATGAATGATTATACACGAAGCCGTTTCGCGGCAAAACCCGCTGTGAAGAAGACATGAAAACACGGTCAAAAGATCTGACTGGAGAAGAAGTGGGAATTTGCTGAATTTTCATGGTTAAAATACCCGGGTCCGTTCTACGGATTGCCGCAGTACCTTTATCAAAATGGGGGCCACATCTTTATTGGGATTTTTATTCCTCGTTTTGCCGGGAAAGAATGAGGATAAATCCAGTCTTTTCTCCCTGCTTTTCTGGCGGTATTACAGTCATGCATAACCTAGTTCAATGGTTACCTTTACATTGAACAAGGTAAAACGCATTAAAATGGATTTGGGGTTTGTGGTAAAAGGAGATACCGGGCAAAATTTGCGTATCATTACAGCGGTATTTATCCCTGACCGACGTTAATTTTTGAACTGCCTACAGATGAGTATCCGAGACATTGTGAACCGGGAGGTTGTGAACATCACGAATTGTGAGCATGAGCCTATTCATATCCCCGGAAGCATACAGCCCCATGGATTTTTACTGGCTGTACAAAAAGGTTCATGGGAGATGGCATTCTGCTCCGGCAACGTTTCACAGTTCACTCCTTACGGGCCTGCGCAACTGCTGGGCAAAATGCTTTCCGTTCTGATGGGAAGCCAGCAGGCCGGCAGGTTCGCGCAATACATAGCCGGTTTTGTAGCCGGCACCACCCAGCCTTTTGTCACCGATCTTGAAGGAACACCGTACAACACCACCATACATTTCAGCGGCGAGCTGGTTATCCTCGAGCTGGAACCTTTCCCCGACGGAAGCCTTTCGTTGCCGAATCTCTACAGCCAGACCCAGAAATTTGTTTCTTTCCTGCAGAATGCACAGGGAGTGCAGCAGTTGTCGCAAAAGATCGCTGAAGAAACCAGGGAAATAACCGGCTACGACCGGGTGATGATCTACCGGTTCGACGAACATTACAACGGGGAGGTTTTTGCCGAAAGCAAGCGGGAAGACATTCCTGCCTTTCTGGGGCACCACTACCCGCACACCGATATTCCGGCGCAGGCCCGCGAACTCTACCTCCGCAACCTGCTGCGCATGATCGTGGATGTGCACTACGAACCCGTACCCATCTTCACCAAAGACGATGGCAACGCCGGTAAAACGCTCGATCTGAGTCACTCGGTCCTCCGCAGCGTATCGCCGATCCACCTTCAGTACCTGAAAAATATGTCTGTGGATGCCACCCTTACCATATCGCTGGTGCTCGAAGGCCGCCTGTGGGGCATGATCACCTGCCACCACCACAGTCCGAAATTACTGCCGCACTATACCCGGCTGGCTGCCCAGCTGCAGGCCCATTTCCTGACGTCGCAGATCAGGGTGCAGGAAACGGCGCAAGATTACCAGCGCACGCAGGAGATCGAAAAAGATCTCAACATGCTGCTGAAGACCCTGGCCGCAAAGGAAGACTTCCTCCTCACATGCCGCACCACCCGCGAGCTGTCTGGTTTCATCGGTGCCGGCGGAACGGTGATCATAAAAGACAAGACCGTTTGCTCGAACGGCAACGTGCCGGACAAAAAGGAAGTAAGGAAGCTGCACCGGTGGCTGTTGAAAAACATCGGGCAGGACTGGTGGCAGACCTCCCGACTGAGCGCTCACTATCCCGACGCGGCGGCCTTCATTGACCGGGGTGCCGGTTTACTGTATCATTCACTCGGCAAGGGAGGCGACTGCATTATCTGGTTCAGGCCGGAGGTGGTGAAGGCCATTGAATGGGCGGGCAATCCTTCGGAAGCCGTGGTGAAAGATCTGAGCAGCGGCCGGCTGTCGCCCCGAACCTCTTTTGAGTTGTGGAAGGAGGAGGTGAAAGGGCAAAGCCTTCCCTGGCACATCGCGGAGCTGCAGGCCGCCACTTCTTTCGCCTATTCGCTGCAGAAGCAGATCCACCTGTACTATCTGCGCTCTTTCACAAAAAAACTGCAGACCGCCAACGCGGAACTGGAAAACTTTAACTGGATCGGCGCCCATGACCTCAACGAGCCGCTCCGCAAGATCCGCATCTTTGCGTCGATGTTGCTGAATAAACCAGCCGACGAAGTGCCGTCAGACGTGCTTAACAGCGCCGTGCGCATACAGGCGGCTGCCAACCGCATGCAGACCCTGATCGACGACCTGCTCGACTATTCGGCCATCCGCAACGAGGAAAAAACATTCGTGGAGGCAGACCTGAACCTGCTGCTGAAGGAAGTACTCGATGAGCTCGCTGAAACCATTGCCCGGGAACAGGCCCGCATCAGCGTAGCCCCCCTGCCCGTTCTGAAGATCATCGGTCCGCAGGTAAGAGAGCTGTTTATACAACTGCTGACCAATGCATTGAAGTTCAGCCGGAAAGACGAGCCGCCACAGATCAGCATCACTTACAAACGGGTGATGCGGGGTGGCCGGCATAAGAACGCTGCCAAAAGGCTGTACCATCGCATCAGTGTCGAGGATGACGGTCAGGGTTTCGACCCCGTGTACCGCAGCAAGATCTTCAAAGTGTTTCAGCGGCTGCACCCCAACGCAGAGAACAAGGGCACGGGTATCGGGCTGGCCATCAGCAAAAAGATCATGGAAAACCACAAGGGCCTGATCAGGGCCAGAAGCCAGGAAAACGCCGGCGCCACCTTCTTCCTTTACTTCCCCATCGATTCAGGCAATACACAGGAGCTATAAAACCCTGTGTTTGCGCCTGCTCAAGGTGACAGAATAATGCGAAGTAGCCTTTTGAATCAGGGCAGTTCACCAGAAGAACTTGCATCTGGGGTTTTGGACATGTAAGGTCCCCAACCATCCCCCCGGCTCCTCAACCCAATATTGTATAATCTTTCACAATCGCTCCTGAACACATCCAGCAGCGTTTTCCGATTTTTATACGTATGTAACGCTGCGGGGAACCCCGCGCTCCAAACCCGCTATCTATGCTTCAATTCGACGCCGTGCAGAAATTTTACAGCGACAGGCAGGTGCTGGGCATCCCTTCCCTGCAACTCGGCCAGGGCGTATACTGGCTGCGGGGAGAGAACGGCTCGGGAAAGACCACTCTGCTGCGCATGATCGCCGGACTGCTGCCTTTCCGGGGCGACATACTTTGCCGGGGCATCAGCATCAGCCGCCAGCCGGTACCGTACCGGATGCAGGTAGGATGGGCCGAAGCCGAACCGCTCTATCCGCCGTTTGTGACCGGCCAGGAACTCATCGCTTTTTACCGGAAGATCAGGAGGGCTTCTGCAGAGCAGATCGAAACACTGCTGTCTCTGTTCGGCATGCACCAATGGATATCGGACCCCGTGAGAACCTACTCGAGCGGTATGATGAAAAAGCTGTCGCTCGTGCTGGCTTTCCTGGGCTCGCCGTCGCTCATCCTGCTCGATGAACCGCTGACCACCCTCGACGCCGACGCCGTGCCGGCCCTCCTGCAACTGATCCGCCACCAGTCCTGCAACGCCGGAACCGGTTTCCTGCTGAGTTCGCACCACGACCTCCCGGCGGAGGCGATACCTGGGCTCTCCAAACTATCTGTAGCGGCACAGAAACTGTCATTCTCCGCATGATGCCGCAATTTAATATGCTGGCAAAGCTGCTGGTGAAACCATTTTACCGGGAGAACGCTGGACTGTTCCTGTTCCTGCTTACGGTGATGTTCGGGGTAGTGGGCGAGCTGAACGGTGCAGACATGATCGAATACCATTACGCCCTGATCCGCGGATTCATCGGCAACGCGTCTTTTCTTTTTCTTGTGCTGCTGGCCTGGGGTGTGTATGCGCAGAAGGGCCTCCGCTTTGTATCAAAGAGTTTTCGCCGGCCGGAATACGCATTCCTGTACAACCTGGGCCTGCTCCGCGCTGCCGCGCTGTACGGACAGTTGCTGCTGGTACAGCTGCTCATTTTTCTGCCGGTACTATTATATGCGCTCGTGGCGGCAGTTGTGGCCATTCACAGGCATGCCTACCTGCCGGCAGTGGTCATCCTGCTGTACAGCCTGCTGCTTTGCGGCGCAAGTGCGGCTTGGTATCTGTATGAGCTGAAGCATCCGGGCCGGCAGCCGTCTCCCTCTTTTTTCCGCCGTTTTGCTCCGCTGATAAGATGGAACAGTTACGGCTCACTGCTGGTACGTGCGATTCTCAGCAACCAAAAACTGCTCCTCTCCGGATTTGTTCTCTATACCTGCGGCATGCTCATACTGATCGTGGTAAACCTTAAGGGAACGGATTACGATTTCAGGCTGGCCTATGTGATGTTCATGTTCGGCATCCTGGGGCACGGCGTGATCCTGTACCAGCTGCGCGAATGGGAAGAGCAGTACCAGGGGTTCTACAGGGGATTGCCGGTGCCGGTGCTCCGGCGTTTTGGTGTGTATGCAGGGGTCTGCTTTTGCATCCTGCTCCCCGAATTTATTACCATCGCCTGTCTTACCCCTTGGTTCATTCCTTTTGGCGATGCGGTC
Source organism: Chitinophagaceae bacterium (assembly GCA_965200945.1). GTDB lineage: Bacteria > Bacteroidota > Bacteroidia > Chitinophagales > Chitinophagaceae > JADCRZ01. The sequence goes on along the minus strand of OZ241749.1, from coordinate 3,136,767 downwards.
TCGCTTGTGTTGTCGGGCTACTCGGTGCTCCTGTTCCTGTATGCCATCCTGTTCGTTGAGCACTATACCATGCTCGATTACCTGAAGCTTTGTTTCCTGCTGCTTTTTGTGCTGTACATGGCCCTGCTTGCCCACCTGCATCCCTGCATTCCTCTCCTGTTTGCCAGCCTCTCGGCCGTGCTTTTCCTGCGGGGTTACGATCAGTATGAGCGGATCCGGGAAAATGGGCCTGTTCAATGATCAAAAAAAAATCTGCGTATGTTCGTTATCGTGAAACAGGCTAGTTCCGGATACGGTTTTTTTCGTCTTCGACGGCGCTCTTTCTTTCTTCGGCTGCCTTCACCGTTTTTCTGCCAAAATTATAATTGAGGCTTACCCTCAGCTGGCGGCTTTCGTATCCTCCGCTGCCTTTGATGAACAGCTGTCCGTACTGCGTGTAGCCTTTCCAGTTGCTGGTATACAAAAGATCCGATACCGCGAGGCGTGCAGAAAGGGCATTGTTCAGGAACGATTTGCGCAGGGCCAGGTCGAGCGAGCCCAGGCTGCGTGTGCGGTACGTGCCACCCCAGACGGACGGACTGTTGAACCAGCCCGACACTTCGAAGCGGATACCGGCCGGCAGGTTGAAAGTGTTTTGTCCGTAGAAGCTCAGAGAGTTTTGCGTGACCGGAACATATTTGCTGTTGGTGGCCTGGTATGCGCTCCGGTAGCCGTTCAGGCTTGCATATACGCTCCACCATTTCCTCACCGTGAACGGGTAGCTGATGCTGATGCTGGTGACCTTCTGGTTGGCGATGTTTTGCGGGGAGATAAAGTTGCGGTTCAGTCCCAGCGTGTCGGTGATCTGCGCGAAGAAGTTGCTGATGGAGCTGTATGAAATGGCCGTTACCAAAGTATATTTAAACGTATGCTGCAGCTTCACCGTGTTCGTGTACTGCGGCTTCAGAAAGGGATTGCCCTTGCTGAAGGTAAGCTCGTCTACATTGTATTCGAACGGATTGAGCGACCGGTAGTCGGGCCTTTCCACCCGGCGGCTGTAGCTGAGTCCGAAGCTGTTCTTTTCAACTGCCTTCCAGGTGAGTCCCCCGCTCGGGAACAGGTTAATGTAGTTCCTTCTTACCTGATCGTCCTTGCCCGCTTGCCCGCTTTCCAGTTTGCCGTTCGACCCTGTCTGCTCCGCCCGTACACCCGCCTGCACGCTCCACTTCTGCCAGTTGCGTTGCATGTTTACATAGGCTGCATTGATCGTCTCCGTATAGTTGAAACGGTTGCTGCGCACCGGATTATAGATCTCGCTGCCCGACCGCACATCGTAAAAATTGAAGTGGTTGTCTGTTGCCACAGTGGATGTTTTGATACCGGCGGAGAACCGGGCCTTCCCGAGGGGCTGACTGTAATCTGCCTTGAACGAGGCCAGATAGATGGTAACGGGGGTGATCATGCGAAATGTGTTCTGGCTGATGATGCTGCCGGTTGTGTAATCGGTATAGGTATTCGGCTGCAGGTTGTTGCGGTGCGTGCTGTAATAGCCCCCGTCGCCATCGAGCGTAAGTTCACGCTTCTTTTTGTCGGCATACCGGTAGTTCAGGTTGATGCCCAGGTTATTGTTGTGGTTGTGTGTGAACCCGTTGGCATCCAGCACCTGTTCCTGCTTCCCCGCCGGCAGGCTGCTGATGGGTGTGTGGGAAGTGTTGGTGTTGTCCGACTGGTTAAAGTTGCCATTGAGCACAACCCCGAAAAGGCTGGATGCGCTGGCGGTGTAGTACAGGCCGGCGCGCACGTTATGACCCTGCTCTTCGCTGATGTTGAACGAACGCTGGTCGTATTCGTAGCCCGACTGGAACCGGTCGAGGTTCAGGTAGCTCCTGTTCTTTCCGGTGCTGTTGCTGTAGGAGCTGAAGAAATTGATTCTGGAAGTACGGTGGTTCACGGAAGCCGAAGCGTTGTATTTGGAAAATCGGCCGATGGCGTACCCGGCGCCCAGGGAGCCGTTGGTGCCATAGCTCTGGTTCTTTTTAAGGCGGATGTTGAGGATGCCCGCCGTACCTGCCGCTTCGTACCGGGCCGAAGGCTGGGTGATGATCTCGATGGATTCGATGTCGGTCGACTGCAGGGTTTTGAGGTAATTGGTGAGGTCTTCCCCGCCCAGCAGGGAGATCTTGCCATCGATAAAAATCTTTACGCCTGTTTTGCCTTCCACGATCAGGTTGTTCTGGTTGTCGATGATCACGCCCGGGGCCTTGCGCAGTACATCGAATGCGGAGAGGCCGGTGGCGGCCAGGGAAGCCTGCACGTTGAAGATGGTCTTGTCGGGGGCGATCTCCACCAGCGGGGGCAGGGCCTTTACCTGTACGGCTGCCAGCTGCTGCGCCTGCGTCTGCATCACAATGGCCGGCAGAACCAATTGCGTCGTTACCTCAAAGCGGGCTGACCTGTACGGCTCATAGCCGCCTGCCCGCAGCGTCAGGTAGTAAGAGCCTGTTTCCGGCGCGTACAGCCTGAACGTGCCGGTACTGTCGCTGGCAGTTACTTTTACAACCGACGAGTCGGCGCTCCGGTACAGCGTCGCGGTGGCCGCTGCCACTGCCTGTCCGCGTTCGTTCACCGCCGTACCCTTCACCGTAATTTGCTGGGCCTGAAGCGCACTGCAGAAGACCAGCAGCAGCGAAAAGATCGATCTCATATTTTCAATTTGACACAAAACTGCCTATTTGCCCGTGGTGCAGAAAGCGACTTCCGTTGAACGGCCTATCCGGTCGCCGGGCGACCATGGTGCCATCCGGCGACGAATAATGCCATTCGGCGGAAACTGCCCGTACTTATCGCCGATCCTCCTTAATTTGTAGCTATATAATGCACTCCGTGAAATCCCGTAAACCTTTTCTGCAACCGTTCGCCTGGGAAGTGATCGTATCCATCTGCTGTCTGGGCGTGCTGGCGGCCATGTATTATTCGGCCCTCTGGTTCAACCGCGGCGGGCACAGCGCCGGAGCGGACCCTTATTTTAATCCCAAAGGCTTCATGAACTGGGGCGGGGTCGACTACCTGCTCAAGCTGGCGCTGTGCCTGCCGATCTGGTGGCTCCTGTTCCGCAGGCTGCGGCTCATCTCGCTGTCGAAAAGGCTGCTCATCCACTGCATCTCGCTGCCGCTGTTCGTGTTCACCTGGCAAAAGCTGTATTACCTGATCACCGAAGCGCTGGGAATGTTTCACCTCACGGATATTGCACAGGTATGGGATGTGTATATCACGGCACTGTTCTACATCCTGGCGTTCGGCGTGATGCATGCCTATGTCTATTTCAAGGAGAACGAACGCAAGCAGCGGCTGGAAGCGGTACTGCGCGAAGCGGCGTTGAAAAGCGAGCTGGCTACCCTGAAGGCGCAGCTCAATCCGCATTTTCTGTATAATGTGTTCAATACCATCAATGCCTCGGTGCCCCCGCAGATGGAAGAGACGCGCCAGATGATCGCGGAGCTGTCCGACTTGTTCCGCTATGTGCTGCAGGCGTCGAAGGAAGAGCTCGTTCCGCTCCGCGAAGAGCTGGAGTTTACGCGTAAATACCTGCACCTCGAAAAGGCGCGTTTCCAGGAAAGGCTTGAGATAGACATACAGGCCGATGAGGAATTGCTCGACCGGATGGTGCCGCCGATGCTGATACAGCCGCTGGTGGAGAACGCGGTGAAACACGGCATCGCCACCATGATAGAAGGCGGAAAGATCGCTGTAACGGTGACGCGCAAGGCAAATCACCTTGCGTTCAGCATTTCCGATACGGGGCCTGGAGCCCCGCAGAAAGAAGCCCTGATCGGGAAGGGGACCGGACTGACAAATACCGCGCTGCGGCTCAACAAGATGTTTGGCACCAGCCTGCAGTTCTCCGATAGCCTGCCGCATGGCTTAACCATAAATTTTCAACTGGGATGAAAAAAGTGATTGTGGTGGATGATGAGGCGGCGGGCCGCAAACTGATCAGCGAGTACCTGTCGCACTACCCGGAGCTGGTGCTGATCGCCGAAGCCAACAACGGCGTGGATGCCGTGCGGCTCATCAACGAATTTAAACCCGACCTCATCTTTCTCGATGTGCAGATGCCCGGAATGAACGGGTTTGAAGTGCTGCCGCACCTAGAAGAGATCCCGCAGATCATTTTCTCCACCGCATACGACCGGTTTGCGCTGCAGGCTTTTGAAGTGCATGCGGTGGATTACCTGCTGAAACCGTATACGCAGGTCAGGTTCCGGCAGGCGGTGGAAAGGGTGAGGGAGGCGCAGGTGGCCAACAGCATCCAGCCGCTGGCCGAAAAGCTGGTGATGGACCAGATGCGCTATCCCGAACGCATCCTGGTGCAGTCGGCACGCAAACTGGTGAACATCGCCACGGCCGACATCGCATGGATAGAAGCCAACGGCGACTATTCCAAACTGTATACGCTCAAAGAGAATTACCTCAGCAATTTCGGCATCAGCACGCTCGAAACCAAGCTCGATCCCGAGCGCTTTATTCGGGTACACCGTTCGGCCATCATCAACGTCAGTTTTATAAAAGAAGTAAACAAATTTCCGGGCAGCTATGATGTGCTGATGGAGACCAGCGACAAGGTGGTGGTGAGCCGGGGTTATATGGACAACCTGCGAAAGCTGATCTTCTAAACCGATCTATACCAGCCTGAGAAAAGGCTTTTTTCTGACCAGGGCGATCTTCGACTGCCTGGGAACGATCAGCGGATGCAGGTATGTGATCAGGAGGATCAGCAGAAAGGGGCTGGCAATGATGAGGGAAGTGACCCATATCCCTGCAAAAGTGGCCACCCGTGCATCTGCCGGATCTTTTTTCTGGTAGCGGACAGGCACCAGCTCGCCTTTCTGATACATGATATTCGACGGCCCCCTGAACCACAACGTGTCTTTTCCAAACCTGAACCGGATGATCGGATATTGCACCGGCAGCTGTCCGGCAAAATCTTTTCCCATGAACCGCATCTCCCCGGTCGCCTTTTCGGACCTGATCAGCCACCATATATTGCGGCCGGCAAACGGAACAATGCATACAACAGCCAGGATCAGGAAAAAAGTTGTTCTGCCGAGGATCATACACGTGGGTTGTTCTTTAAATTTAATACGCCCATCCGGCAGATCACCTGCTTTTTCAAATCTTACAAACAGATTAACAGGCCGGATGCCTGCCTTTGCACTCCTTCCAAAACTTTTTTCATTTCCTCAGGCAGCACTTTCTGTGTAAAATGCATTCATCTCCATGTAACCGCTTAAGAGTATCAACCGATGGATGGACAGGAACTGATCAGGGAAGCCAGGCAGGGCAGCGCCGCCGCGCAGAAATGCCTGTTCTACCAGTATGCCGACAGGATGCTGCTGGTCTGCCGCCGCTATGTAAAAAGCGGGGAAGATGCGGAGGAGCGCATGCTGGATGGCTTTTACCGGTTCTTTCATCACCTCGGTGATTTCCAGTACCAGGGAGAAGCGGCCACATATGCCTGGCTGAAAAAGATCATGGTGAACGAATGCCTCCGGTTCCTGCGGAAAAAAACGGCCTTTACCATTGTAGCTGAATCCGATGCGCACGAAATGCCGGTGCAGGAAGAAGTGCTGGCCAGTTTATCTGCCGCGGAGATCTTTCAGCTGGTGCTGCAGCTGCCGGTCGGATACCGTACCGTGTTCAACCTGGTTGCGATCGAAGGCATGACGCACGGGGAAGTGGCAGAATTGCTGGGCATCACGGAAAGCACTTCGCGGTCGCAGCTGAGCAAGGCGAAAACCCTTTTACAAAAAATGCTGACGAAAAACCAGACAGATTATGGAAGACGAAAGAGCCGGTGAGCCGTTGCAGTGGCGGAACGCGCTGGATGAGCTGACCGTGCTGCCCGGTGAAGCAGCGATCGATAAAGAAGCTGCCTGGAACAGGCTGCAGGTGCGCCTGCAGAAAAAGCCGCGCAGGAAAAGTGTTGTGCCGTACTGGGCTGCCGCTGCGGCCACCCTGCTGTTTGTGATGGCGGTGTGGTGGATGCATGGTAAACAGCCGCACGGCAGACTGACCGACGGCAAGCAACTCCCGCCACCCGCAACAAGGGCCACGGTGCCGGTGCCAGCCCCTGAGCAGCAGGCTATGGTTGCTGTGCCGCAAGGGGTGCAGAAAAAATCCTTGAACGCGCCAGTGAGAACAAAAAGTGGTCTGCGTACGGCCGGTGCGGTTCCTCCCCCTGCTGCGGTGATTGTAAAACAGGATCTGCCCGACTTGCCATCGCCTGCGGTCACCTTGCCAACACAGCCTTCAGCAGACACACAGCATGCGCTCGCTGTTCTGCCGGTGCAGAAAAAATTAAGGATCGTGCACCTGAACGAGCTGGGCGTGGCTCCTGCCGAAACACCGCTTGCGCGTACTGCCGGTGCCCCTTACCTGCAGGCGAAACTTTCCAACACCGAAGACCTATCCAAATTCTTTATTACCCGCAACACCTCGGATGATATCTTAAAAGTAAAACTCTCCTCAAACTAGCCTTACATGAAAAAGTTTTTGTATTGCATGATGCTTGCAGCAAGCATCACAGGGACTCTTTTTGCCCAGTCGCAAACTACTGCAGCAGACAAAACATTCGGATGGTCAGCGACCTACGCCCAGCGCAGGTTTGTGATCGACCTGGGAAAAGGGAACAAGCTGCAGATAGAACTGGTCAACAACGATGACCTTCGCCTGTTTGCCAACATGGACTCTGTACTTCGGGTGTTCATGACCGATATTGCGTCCCTGAAAGATTCGCTCACCGATGAAATAGATTCGAGGCGCATCGATTATACGGTTGATACAGCCGGCAGAAAAAAGATCAGGATCCTGCATTACGCACCCAAGGGGTCGAGTTTCCTGGTACAGCAGGGCGACATTGCGGCGCTGAAGCTGGAGCAGGATACCATCAACTTTATGGGAACGGTCAACTACTACGCAAAATATACCCTGCGAAAGGGATTCAGGACGAGCCGCCGGTACCGCGTCAGCTTTTTTCTCAACGACCTGTCTGATCTGTCGAAATATATGGACGGAAGCGTGAACCTCCACATGCAAACGCTGATCACCCATATGAACGATACGTGGATCAACTCCGGCGGCTGGTGGACGGCCCGGCTGAAGGCCGACCCTGCCATTACTTCCCGGAGGCCAAGAGGCGGTATTGCAGACGGTAATTATATCAATTTCCGGTTCTCCGTAGATGCCCAGAACTACAAAGCGTATTTTGTCCCTTCCTTCAGCCTTGGCGGCGGACTGATCATCGGCAACAGTTTTTTCAAGCGCGATATCATCGTGTCCTGGGATCCTAATTTCCTGTTTGCCCGTAACGGCCAGGGCACGCTCAAAACTTACCGCAACGATTTTGTGACGCTTACCTGGGGACAGGGCATGATACAGGACAACAATCCCCGCCTCGAGTCGCACCTGCTGTTCATCATGTCGCTCGGCTACCTTGTAAACCGGCAGGGGGAATTTTTGGCAAAGAATACATTCCGTGTGGGAGCGGGCCGCCTGTCGGTCGCCGGCGGCAAAACCAAGCTGGAGCCGGCCTTCTACTTCAACCGGTTCTTCAAAGGTGTAACCCCGGCATTCAGGTGGATACAGAGTTTTTAAGGCGGCCGGATGTTACGTGCATGCTTGTTTTATAGCGCATCTTCAACAACTGCGGGTTCATTGATTCAAGCGCCGGAAGTTCACTCCGTCCGCAGGCTCTTTACCGGCTTACGCATGGCGGCGCTGTAATCTGTTTCCTCCTCCCTCTTTATTTCCATCACCACACGGAAAATTCTGCCGGCATCGGGTTCCTATGCCTTTTTACTCCACCCGCAAATAAGTAGCTTTGAGTGACATGGCTTTTTCATCTCCAACGCATTGCACATATGAAAAAAAACGATCCGACGCCGCAGCTCACCCGACGCGATTTTCTGCAACAGTCTGCTTTCCTGGCTTCCGGACTGGCCGGCGCAGGTTTATTTGCGCAACCGCTCTTCGCGGGGTCTGCCAAACAGGATGGATCGCCGGTAGCGGCTACCTCCTATGGCTCTGTGCGCGGATATACAGACAACGGCATCCAGGTGTTCAAAGGCATCCGGTATGGAGCGGATACTTCGGGCAGGCGCTTCGAGGCGCCGCTGCCGCCCGAAAAATGGACCGGCGTGCGCGACGCCCTGCAGTATGGCGCTTCTTCTCCGCAGCAGTCGAGGGGCGGCGAAGCGATGAGCGAGGATTGCCTCTTTCTGAATGTGTTCACGCCGGCTCTGCGTGATGGCAAAAAGAGGCCGGTGATGTTCTATATCCATGGCGGCGCTTATTCCGGCGGATCGGGGTCGAGCCCGCTGTACGATGGCGTGCGATTGTGCCGGCGCGGTGACGTGGTAGTGGTGTCGGTAAATCACCGGCTCAATGCATTCGGTTATCTCTACCTCGCCCGCTTCGGTGGTGCTGAACTGGCCGACTCGGGCAATGCGGGCCAGCTTGACCTGGTGCTGGCCCTGAACTGGGTGAAAGCAAACATCACCAGTTTCGGCGGCGATCCCGGTAACATTATGGTGTTTGGTCAGTCGGGCGGGGGCGCCAAGATCGCTACGCTGATGGCGATGCCGGCTGCCAAAGGGTTGTTTCACCGGGCAGCCACCATGAGCGGGCAGCAGGTGACGGCCAGCGGTCCGCTGAATGCAACGCTGCGGGGGCATGCGTTGCTGGATGCCCTGAAACTGCCGCCCGGCCGTGCCGGTGAAATTCGCTCCATCCCTTATGAAAAGATCGTGGAAGCGCTGGGCACCAAGGACCCGGTGCTCTCCTTTGGCGGTATCTCGTTTGCACCCGTGCTCGACGAACGTTCGCTGCTGCGTCATCCTTTTTACCCGGATGCGCCGGCACAGTCGGCCCGCATCCCGATGATGATCGGCAACACCCACGATGAAACACGCGCCTTCCTGGGTGGCGATCCCTCCAATTATACCGTTACCTGGGAGCAGCTGCCGGAAAAACTGGTGCCCAACATGCGCGTCGATATACAGCCCGAAGCCGTGATCGCGCAGTACCGGAAGCTATATCCCCGGCTGTCGGCGAGCGACCTGCTGTTTGCCATCACCACCGCTTCGCGTTCATGGCGCGGCGCCATCATCGAAGCGGAGGAACGCGCCCGATCAGGCTCCCCGGCGTATGCCTACCAGCTGGATTGGGCCACTCCCAAAGATGGCGGAAAGGCCGGCGCGCCCCATGCGTCGGACATCCAGCTGGTGTTTGATAACATCGCCATGCCCGGTGCTACGGCAACCGGCCCGCAGGCCCAGCCGATGGCTGATATCATGAGCGAAACATTCCTTGCCTTTGCCCGCACCGGCAATCCGAACAACAAGCTGATCCCCAACTGGCAACCCTATACCTTGCCGCGCAGGCAGACCATGGTCTTTAACGTGCCGCCGCACATGGCCGACGATCCACGCGGCGCAGAGCGGGAGATATTTGCCAGGGTGCCGTATGTGCAGGCGGGGACTTAGAGTCACAGGGAAACAAGCTGCGGGCAGCGCGGATGTCAGAACCTACGGTGAGATTATCGCATCTTCACCAGCTTCATCGTTTTCACCGGTACACCGCCGATCTTCAATTGCGCCATGTACATTCCTGCGCCGAGTTTTTTGTCGGCAATTTTCACCGTCCAGCGGTTGAGGCCGGCGTTCAGGCTTGCAGGCTGGTAAGTGTAAACAAGCAGGCCGTTCAGGTCATAAATGTCCAGCACTGCCTTTGATTGTCCATTGCCGTTTACATAATCGATGGTAAAACTTTGCGAAAAAGGATTGGGATAGAGATGGATCCCGCCTCCGGCCGGAACATCGGCTGTTGTGAGCTTGGACAACGAGCTGAAAGCCTGCGATGAGACCGCGCTGGCGGTGGAGTAGGCGGAATTCGGAATGATCTGTCGGCTGATGCCCGGGCCTGTCCAGTACAGCTGCATGGTTTCACCGCCGTCTTTTTCAAAATAGGTGATGGTGATGGGGTACTGCCCTGCCGAGGGTACGGTCACGGTGCCGCTTACCGAAGCGGGGCCGTGCGCTCCGTCGTTGTTGACGAGGGCGGAGGCGCCGGCAGAATAAGGTGTATTGAAGTAAACTTTGCTGCCGTCATCGGAGATGGTCTCGAAAGTGTACGTGCCGGCGGACGGCAGGTTGATGGAACCCGTCCACATAAACGCAAACCGGTCGTTGACCCCGGCGTTGCGCACGGTAATATCGAGGTTGGCGCTGGTGCCGGTCTTTACGGGTGCAAGGGCATTGAAATTGGGCAGCGCCGAAAAATCCCCTTCATAGTATTTGTAGTTCAGTCCTGTAGATGAAACCGGCGGCGTCCCTGTCTTTAAGAAGGCCGAGTTGGGCACGAGCTGGCGGCTGATGCCAGGGCCCGTCCAGTACAGCTGCATGGTGCCATCGCAGCAGGCGTTCATGAAGGCGATCTTCACGGGGTAAGTGCCTGCAGCCAGGTAGGTAGAACCAGCGCGTGACAGCACCCCGTGCTGGCCGTCGTTGTTCACGACGAGTGGCAGGTTGTTGCCGATATAGACCATGGAGCCATCGTCGGAGATGGTTTCGAAGGTGTAATTGCCATCGGTGGGGATGGTGATAGAACCGGTCCACTGGATGGCGTAGTAAGTGTCGCGGGAACGAACAGAGAGATCGAGGTTGGAGGCAGTGCCTGACTTAAGGGGGGTGATGCCTGAAAAGTCGGGCAGGTTGTTCCAGCTCCCTTCGAAGTACTGATAGGTAAGACCGCCGCCGGCAGGCGTTGCCGGCGCTTTTCCAAAGGCCGCGTCCGGAACGGGCTGGCGGCTGATGCCGGGGCCGCTCCAGAACAGCTGCATCTGTTCTCCGCCATTTTTTTCAAAGAAAGTGATCGCGACCGGATACGCCCCGGCGGCGGGCACATACACCGATCCGGAGGCGCTGATGGCTCCGTGTGCGCCGTCGTTGTTTACCAGGGCCGTTGCGTTGTTGGCATACAGGGAGTTGAAATAGAATTTGCTGCCGTCGTCGGAATTGGTTTCGAAGGTATAGGTGCCGGCTGCCGGTATGTTGATGGTGCCTTCCCATACGAAACCGAAATAGTCGTCCTGGTTCCGGGGGGCCAGACTGATGTTGGGCGAGGAGCCGGTCTTCACGGGCGTGAGCGCGTTGAAATCAGGGAGTTGGTTCCAGTTGCCTTCATAGTAGCGGTACGAGAGGTTGCCCGTTTGCGCGGTGGCAAACAGGTTTTTTGCCACTACCTGCTCGAACAGGACCTGGTGGCCGGCTGCGGTGAGGTGCGTGCCGTCGCCCGAGTTGTAGATGGGCTGCAGGGAATTGTCGGCCGGGTTTACGATGCGGTCCCAGAAATTGATGGCATAGGCGCCGAACTCGTTGAGGACGTTGTCTCTGATCTGCTGCATTTTCTGCCGCACGGCCGGTGTCTGAAAACTGGCCGGTTGGGAGCGGGGCTGGCTGGTAGTGATGTAGCAGGGTTTGCCGGCGTTGTTGGCGGTCTGTTTGATGGTGCGCAGGCAGAACATCACCTCGTCTACGCTGAAATCATCGTACCCGTTGGAAGGGTAGTTCACCAGTACAATGTCGGGGTTGCCCTGGAGTCCGTCGGTAATGTTATTATAAGACCTGGCGCCGTTGCGGCCGGCGGGAGGGGTGTAGCTGGTAGGCATGCCATGGTAGCAATTGTCGCCGGCCACGGCGCGGTCGTCGATCACCACGGGCTGGCCCGCCTGCTGGAAGTAGCGTTGCAGGCGGCCGACATAGCAGCTGTCGTAAGAAATATTATAACAGGAAGAAGTAGACGATCCAAGGATGAGCAGTTTTTTCTGCGCGCTGGTTTCCAACAACATAGCGCCCGCCAGCAGCAGCAGGCAACAGAGTACGATCTCTTTCATTAAGCAGTTTTACACTTTAAAGATAATGATTTCGGTTGTAGATGGGTGATGGATAAGATCGATGCCATCAATCTGCATAGGGTGTTGGTGAAGTTTCTGAAGCATGATTCTCCTGATTGAAAGAAGGCAGGATTTGTCTCCTCCAATCTCCTCCGCCGCAGGGGCAGGGGTGGGTTGAAGCTGCACTGGAAGCGTGTTTGGGCTTTGTCTGAACCTGGATTTACAGGATCCTTCCGATTGCCCTGATACCGGATGCTTATCACCAAAGCCGCTGTCAGGATACTTTTTCCATCCCCGTCGATCCAGGGTCAGACGACGGCCCTCCTGACCTGCGTCATGTCCCTCTTCCCCTCACTATCAGCCTCCTGACTCCCTTTCCTGACTTTCTCCCGACGCTTTTTCAAGTGTAACACTGACATTTCTCACCCCTCCCCTGATAACTCTCACGCCTGCTCACTCCCAAGGTCATTGAACGCCCATCCTCCCCGCTCTACTTTTGAACCATCGATGGCAGCTCACCCCTGCCCTTTCGATCCCCAATCCTTATCCTATGAAACTATTCCGACTCCTTCTCATCGCTTCTCTTTTTATCGGTTCCGCCGCAAAGGCCGACCTCAACTACCAGTACTTCGAAGGCGGATGGAACAACCTGCCCGACCTCTCTTCCCTCAAAGCCCTCAAGTCGGGCACCTCGGCAAACCTCGACCTCTCCGTTCGTTCCCGCGAGATCTACTACGCCATCCAGTGGACCGGTTTTATCACCATCCCCGCCGATGGCAACTATACCTTTGAATCCATCTCCGATGACGGCTCGATGGTCTACATCGGCAACAACCTGCCGCTGGTAGTGAACAACGACGGCCAGCACGGGGTGCTGTCACGCTCCGGTTCCGCTTACCTTGCCGCCGGCACTTACCCGGTGAAGATCGTGTACATGAACGCCTGCTGCGACGGCACCCTGCAGCTCTACTGGAGCGGCCCCGGCATCAGCCGCCAGCCCGTGCCCGCTTCGGCTTTCTCCGCCACCAACACACCGGTTGTCTCCAACACCGCTTCGGGTCTCGACTACCAGTACTTCGAAGGCGGATGGAACAACCTGCCCGACTTCTCCGGTATGACCGCCCTCAAGTCGGGCACTTCTGCAAACCTGGACCTGTCGGTCCGCTCACGCGAGATCTACTACGCCATCCGGTGGACCGGTTTTATCACCATCCCCGCCGCCGGCAACTATACCTTCGAATCCATCTCCGATGACGGCTCGATGGTCTACCTCGGCAACAACCTGCCGCTGGTAGTGAACAACGATGGTCAGCACGGGGTGCTGTCACGCTCCGGCTCCGCTTACCTGGCCGCGGGCACTTACCCGGTGAAGATCGTGTACATGAACGCCTGCTGCGACGGCACCCTGCAGCTCTACTGGACAGGCCCCGGCATCAGCCGCCAGCCCGTGCCCAGCGACGCTTACTCGCGCACCGCCGCGGCTGTTGTTACCCCGGTAGCACCCGTTACTGTTACACCCGACCCGGTGGTTGAGACCCCTTTGATCGTGGCTGACAACTCCACGGAAACAGGCGGCCTCACCGGTTCTACAAACTACTACTTCTCTTCCGCTACGGGAGACGACAGCCGCTCCGCCGCCCAGGCGCAGAACCCGGCCACTCCCTGGAAGTCGCTCGCCAAGCTCAACGCGGTGATGCCCACCGCACAGCCCGGTACCGCTTTCCTGCTCAAAAGAGGCGAGTCCTTCGATGGCTCCATCACCGTCGCCGCCAGCGGCGCTTCCGGTGCTCCCATCGTCCTGTCGGCCTACGGCACCGGTGCCAAGCCGGTCATCAGCGGCTTTGCTTCCTCCGCTTCCTGGTCTGCCCTTGGCAACGGGGTGTGGGAAGCGCCTCTTTCCACCTCCTTTTCCCGCATGAACATGGTGGCCCGTGGCGGTCAGATACAGGGCATGGGCCGCTGGCCCAACATCACCGACGCCAACAGGGGTTACATGACCTTCGAATCGCACAACGGTACCCAGACCATCGTAGACAACCAGCTGCCCGCTTCCCCCAACTGGACCGGTGCCGAGCTGGCCATCAGGAAGAACCGCTGGACCATCGACCGCGGTACGGTCATCTACCACAGCGGCAACGTGATCGCCCAGACAGACCCCAGCGGCATGGAGCCCATCGACGGCTTCGGCTACTTCATACAGAACGACCCCCGCACCCTGGACCAGCTGGGCGAGTGGTACTTCAACCCCGCTACCAGAAGAGTGCAGCTGTTCACCGGCAACGCCGGCAACCCCGCCTCCCTCGGCTTCAAACCAAGCGTGGTGGACACGCTGGTGGTGATCCGCTCCAGGAACTGGATCACCCTGGACAACGTCTCGCTGCAGGGCGCCAACAGCTATGCCGTGGCAGCCTACGACCAGGCGGGCAACGTCACCATCCAGAACTGCTCGATCGACTTCTCGGGCGTCAACGCCATCACCGCCAACTACACCCGCAACCTGCAGCTGCTGGGAAGCACCATCAACCACACCAACAACAACAGCCTCTACCTGGCTCCCTACTGCCTCAACACGACCATCAAAAACAACACGATCAGGAATACCGGCCTCATCCCGGGCATGGGCTCGAGCAACAACCAGGCCTACGAAGGCATGACCATCGACGGGGCCGGCTCGGTGATCCAGTTCAACACCGTGGACTCGACCGGCTACATCGCCATCGCCTTCACCCGCGAATCGGTGACGGTCGAGAACAACTTTGTCAACAACTTCGCCCTCACCACCGACGACGGGGCCGGCATCTACACCCACGACGCCGGCTACAAGGGAAGAAGGATTGTGGGCAACGTGGTGCTCAACGGCAAAGGCAGCAAAGAAGGCACCGACACCCCGTGGGACTGTTCGGCGCAGGGCATCGGAACGGATGACATGTCCACCGACGTGGAGATAAGCGGCAACACGATCGCCAACTGCTCGGGCAAAGGCATCGGCCTGCACAACTCGCAGTCCATCACCCTCAAAGGCAACACCATCTTCAACAACAAGGGCGCACAGATCGAGTTCGACCACGACAACATCGCCGCCCAGAGCCCGACGCGCAACATCAGCATGACCGACAACATCCTGTTTGCCAAGCAGGCCGGCCAGCCGGTGTTCACCATCGTGACCAAGGACGACGATGCGGCGCAGTTCGGCACCGCAGATAACAACTACTACTGCCGCCCGATCGATGACGGCCTGGTGTTCCACACCCATTCGATGTGGAACTCCGGATCGGACAAGGAGCAGGACTACGACCTGAGCCATTGGAGAGGCTTTGCCGGTCAGGACCTGAACTCGAAGAAATCACCCTTGAGCATCCCGTCCTACACCGTTACTTCCACCGGAGCAAACATGATCAGCAACGGCACGTTCGACAACAACCTCAACGGCATCCTGAACCCGGGCGGTGGCTACTCGACGCTGTCGATGGACAGGGCAAGCCTGGACGGGGGAGCGCTGAAGATCGCCTTCACGGGCAACGGCTCTGCGAGCGGCATGCCGCTGAACGTGTGGTTCTACGATGCGGCAAGCGTGCGCACGCTGCAGGCGGGCCACAGCTACCGGGTGAAGTTCTCGATCAGGGGGCTGCAGGACAACAACACCGACTTCCAGGCGGCGATCCGCTCTGCGAGCTCCAACACGTCGAGCGACACGAAGATCTACAAGGTGTACAACACGCGCCAGGAGATAGAGCTGATCTTCGTACCGGCGAGCGACATTGCTTCGGCGTACCTGAGCGTGTTCACGATGAACGCGGGCCTGTGCAACGGCTTTGTGATCGACAACGTGCGGATGGAGGAAGTGACGCTGAGCTACACGAACGTGGACGACTACGTACGGTTCGAGTACAACGCCAGCGCCACGGCGAAGACGGTATCACTGGACGGGACGTATGTAGACATGAAAGGGCAGAGCTACAACGGCACGATCACGATCGGGGGTTACTCGAGTGCGGTACTGCTGAAAAAGAGCGGCCTTGCCACGGCGCAGGACCAGACTCAGGGAGCGACAGCGGCCTCTGCAAAAGCGGCGGAGCTGGTAAGCGAGCCGGTGCTGCCGGCAAGCGTGAAGATCAGTCCGAACCCGGCCACCAGCCAGATCCGGTTCACGCATGGACTGAGTATCAAGGGTCAGGAAGCAGGGGTGGTGACGCTGTACAACGCGGCGGGCACGGTGGTGAAGCAGAGCCAGGTAAGCGTGAGCACACCAGCGCTGACGATCCAGGTGGCAGAGCTGAAAGCAGGCGTATACACGGTGAAGCTCGACTGCGGCCTGAAGACGGTGTCTTCCAGGTTCATAAAACTGTAAGAGAGATAGCGAAGAAGTCTTTGACGATCCCACTATAAAACAAAGAGGCCGCCCGGTGAGGGCGGCCTCTTGATGTTGATACGCGGAAGCAAGGACGCGCGGCATGGCGTCTCTGCTTCTTTTGTTCATGTCATATTCCACAGAAATAAATAACTTCCCGCTATGAGCTGGTCACCAGAACAATATACAAAGTTTGAAGCCGAACGCAACCGACCCGTCATCGATCTGCTGGCGCATATCCCTACCCGTCAGGTGAAAACCGCTGCCGACATTGGTTGCGGTCCTGGTAACTCAACCGAGCTGCTGCAGCAGCGTTATCCGCAGGCTGTTATCACGGGCATGGACAGTTCCGCCGAAATGATCGAGGCTGCCCGCAAGCGGCTGCCGGGCATCAGGTTTGAAGTGGCCGATATAGCCGGCTGGCGCGGGCAGGGCCCTTATGATCTCATCCTGGCCAATGCCGTACTGCAATGGGTGCCTGGTCATGAAACGCTGCTGCCGGCGCTCGTGGAAAAGCTCAAGCCGGGCGGTACGCTGGCCATACAGATGCCCGACAATTTCGACGAGCCATCGCACCGCCTCATGCGCGAAACCGCCGCCCGCGGGTCCTGGGCAGGCAAGCTGGCCGCCTCCTCAAAGAAGACAGACCGGGAAAGCCCGGCCTGGTATTATGGAAAGCTGAAGAACGCGGCAAGTGCGCTCGATATCTGGCGCACCATCTATTATCATCCGTTGAAGGGAGGCGCTACGGCCATCGTGGAATGGTTCAAAGGAACCGCCCTCCGACCTTATCTCGATGCGCTCCCGGAATCTGAACGGAAGAATTTCCTGTTGCAGTACGAAGCGGCCATCGCACAGGCCTATCCCGTATATCCGGACGGTACGGTGCTGCTGCCGTTTCCCAGGTTGTTCATCGTGGCGACGCGCCGCTGAGAAAACAGTATTCAACCCTCTATTTATATAAGGTAAAAGCGGTCAGGCCTCGGCGTTACCTGTACGGCCTGCCTTTCTTTGCCTCCGGTAATAAATACCCATGATCACAAACATCGGCAACTTTGTAAACAGGAGGATAAATGCAAACCGCGGACTGAAAAACGAAACAACGAATCCGATCAGGCTGTTGAACATATCCAGGTTGCAGAAGATCCGCAGGCGCGAATCCATGAAACCGTTCAGCTTTTCAGGGTCTACCAGTTGTTTGTCGGATGCATAGTCCCAGATCAGGTTCTGGAAAATGGCGATGAGCGAAATGTTCAGGCAATAGATGCTCATCGCCGGCACATCAGAAAAATAATTGCTCACGAGGGAAGTGGAAAAGGGGAGGAGGACGATAAAAAGCAGCCATCCGATGTTGAACCACATCAGCTTTTCATTCAGCTTCCTGATGTAGGAAAAGAAGGATGCGTTGATCTTCCAGAAGTTGGCAATGTTGAAGAAGGAAAGAAAAAATGCCAGGAAGGTTTTGCCCTGTTTCCAGATATCCGAAAACTGCAGGTGTTCGCCTTCGGTATGCCCGATCTTGATCTCGAGCGCCAGCAGGGTAATGGCGATCGCCACCACCGCATCGGAAAAAAAGACAAGTCTTTCCAGCTGCAGGTTTTTCTCTTCCTCCAGCTGTCTCTTTTCTGGTACCATGGTCTTTATACAAGTGTTGAAACGACCGTCAGTTTTGAGTTGGGGAAATGTGTAAACGTGCAGTTATCCTGCCGGCTCTTTTACAACAATTTATCCGGCGTGATAGGCAGGTCTCTTACCCGTTTGCCGGTGGCGTTGAAGACCGCATTGGCCACTGCAGCTGCCACCCCCACAATGGCCACTTCGCCGATCCCTTTCACACCCAGCTTGTTTACGATCTTGTCTTCTTCATCAATGAAAATTGTGTCGAGGTCGCCGATGTCGAGGTTGGCGGGAACATGATAGTCGGCTAAGGAGCGGGTGGTGAAATTGCCATAACGCGTATCCACAACCGACTCTTCTGTGAGCGCCATGCCGATGCCCCAGATGTTGCCGCCGATGATCTGTGAACGGGCCGTTTTCGGATTTAGGATCTTGCCGGCCCCGGTCACGGCCAGAAAGCGATGCACGCGTACCATGCCCGTGGATGCATTCACCCATACTTCCGCAAAGTTGGCATTGAAGCTGTGGCATGAGTACTGCTCCGCTTCCGCCGGCGGTTTGGAATCGGCCCGGGTTTCAAACTGTGCAATCTTTTCCGACACCATCAGGCTGGCTGCCGTGGGCCGCACAAAGAACTGTTTACCCGATTTTGCGACCAGCTCATCCGTGATCTTTATACAGGCGTCGTTCACTGCATTGGAAAAACTGGAGGCGCCCACCGAGCCAACCGAACCCGCTGCGGGCGGCAGCGCCGAATCGCCGATCTTCACATCAACATCCGCTACGGCGAGTCCCAGTGCATCCGCGGCCGTTTGCGCCAGTATGGTATGTGTGCCCGTGCCGAGGTCGGAAGCGGCCAGCTCCACCGTGGCTTTTACTGTCTTACCCTTGCAGCTGAGTCGTACGATGGCCGAAGTATCGCGCTGGTGTGCCGGATAGGTGCCGCAGGAAACCCCGTATCCGACCATATAATCTCCCTGGCGGTTGGTGCCCGGCTCCATCTTGCGCTTTTCCCAGCCAAACGCTTTGGCGCCGGCTTCCAGGCAGCGAACGGTGGCCCGCGACGACCATGGTTTGCCGTTCGACGGATCTTTCGCCGGTTCGTTCCTGATCCTGAACTGGATGGGGTCCATCTTCAGCTTGCAGGCCATCTCATCCATGGCTGCTTCCAGCGCATAGCTGCCGGTCGATTTGCCCGGTCCGCGGGTATACGTGGGAAGAATAAAATTCATGGGAACGACCCGGTAAGTGATCTTCGAGTTTGCCACCTCATACAGTATCTTCGAGCAGTCGCCGCAGGGCTCAACAAACTCGTTGTTGACGGCGCTGAAAGTAGCGGTCTCATGTGCAAGGGCCGTCAGCCTGCCGTCTTCGGTGGCCGCCAGCCGTATGTGTTGCCGGTTGCGCTGGCGAAGACCGACCGAATTGAACATCTGCTGCCGGGTGAGGGCCAGCTTCACCGGGCGGCCGACCGCTTTTGCTGCAACGGCAGCCAGCACCAGGTTGGCCCATTGGCCGCCTTTCGAGCCAAAGCCACCACCGATATGCGGCGTCACGATGCGCACATCTTCCGGTTTCATGTGGAGGGTGGAAGCCGCTGAAGTCTGCGCCCCGTTCACCACCTGCGATCCATTGTACAGCGTCAGTTTCTCTCCTTCCCAAACGGCGATCGTAGCGTGAGGCTCCATCGGATTGTGGTGTTCGATGGGTGTTTCGTATATGGCATCAACCGTGACAGGAGCGGCTTTCATGGCGGCATCCACGTCACCGCGGACGGCATCTGCCAGGTCGCGGCCGCGGGCAGGCGCCGCGTTTTTTATGTGCGTATCAAAATCCACTTTTGGCTCCGCCTTGTTATAGCTCACCTTGACCAGCCTGGAGGCATAGCGGGCCTGCTCAAATGTTTCGGCGACCACCATGCCGATGTGCTGCCCGTAAAAAAGGACTGCCGGACCTTGCAGCAAGGCACCCCCGCGCAAACCGCCGGCCACATTGAGCTTCGGCGCATTCTTGTGGGTGATCACCGCCAGCACGCCTCCGGTCTTCTCTGCCTCGCTGCTGTCGATGGCTGTGATCTCGCCTGCCGCGATGGTACTCTTGAAGAGAACAGCGTAGGCGATATTCTTTACAGGATAATCTGTGGCATACGTGGCCCGCCCGGTCACTTTCAACACGCCGTCGACGCGGTCAATGCCCTGTCCGATGATCTTTGGGTTGCTCATATGGTCGGCCTTGTTTCTTTAAAATTACTAAACCGGCGAGAATATCTGCGTTGTAATTCGCTTTTGCAGGCTTTACAGGCGTAAGCACACAAAAAAGCTGCATCTCCGGGAGAAAATGCGGCTCTATGTGAATAGACCATATCGAAAGAAAACGTCCCTTAGGGCCTGTTACAAAACGGGGAGATAAATTATCAGACCTGGCGCCGTGGTTGGGAGCGGGCGTGGCGGTGATGATGCCGTTGTGATTTTCCACGATCTGTTTGGCGAGTCTCCCGGTGATGGTTCTATGTTCGGGGGTGTTGCTCGAAACCCCGGAAAGCTTGATGGCTTCGCCTTCTTCGTAAACCGGGATAACCGCGCGTATAGATCCAGCGCTGCTTGCCGTTGGGGAGCCGGATGCGGTATTCCGCGTCGCTTATGCCATATCGCGGGTGATAAATTATTTGTTTAAACCACAAAAAACGAGTGCAGTGTTGCCCCGTTTAACTTCTTATTAAAAATCGGTCAGGAACGATTATCAAACAAGGGAGCCAGGTATTTCAAGGCACCTGTTTGTATAATTATTTTGTTGCAAACGCTTTTGTTGGCTTAAGATATTTGTCGAACCAGGTAAAATAACGTTCGTAGCGGTCCCTGATAAAACTCGGTTGTGTGAAGCCGTGAAACTGGTTGGGATAGATCAGCAGTTCTGTTGGTATGTCGAGCGTGCGGAGGGCCTGGTACATCTGTTCGCTGCCGGCGGCGGGTACGTTGAAATCTTTTTCTCCGACCATGAACTGCGTCGGTGTTTTGATGCGGTCGGCATGCAGGAAAGGGTAGGAGAGCTTCAGGTATTTTTCGATGTTGTTGTCTTTCCAGGGCAGGCCCAGTTCGTTTGTATATTGATTGATGTACTGGTCTACGCCATACAGCGACAGCGGCGCTGCCACGCCTGCTCCGCTGCTGGCCACTTTGAACCGTGTGGTGGAAGCGATCACATAATCGGTGAGGATGCCGCCATAGCTCCACCCCGAAATGCCCATGCGGTCGGGATCAGCGATCCCTTTGCCCGCCAGGTAGTCGGCGGCGCCGAGGATGTCCTGTACTTCCTTGTTTCCCCAGTCGCCCGAAATGGCTTTTGAAAATGCGACGCCCCGCCCCAGGCTTCCCCGGTAGTTAACGGCGGCCACGGCATAACCATGGGCGGCAAACATCTGCCGCGTGAGGTCGAAGCTCATTTCATCCTGCGAGGTGGGGCCGCCGTGGATATAAAAGATCAGCGGCAGCTTTTCGCGCGGCATGCCCGGCGGGAAATAGAGTATGCCGGAGATCTTTGTGCCGTCTTTGCTCACGGAAGTAAATTTTTCCACCGTGGCGAGCGATACCGAATCTGTGAATTTGTTCTGCAGGGTGGTGATCCTTCTCACCGTATTCGAGGCTCCTTCCAAAGCATATAGTTCTGCAGGCAGTTGCGGTTCCGACATGAACGCGGCCCATCCGCCTTTCACGTTTGGTTCGAGGGCAGAGAAGCTCCTGTCGCCGCCGGCCACCATCTTCATCGTCCCTTTCGCCACATCGAAGGTGGCCACATAGCGTTGGCGGTCGTCGGCCACAAGGGCGGCGAGCAGCTTGCCATCGGGCGACCAGCGCGGATTGCTGACAGGCCGGTCGAGGGATTCGGATAAGAACTTTGGTTCACCGCCGGTGGCGCTGATGATGCACAAGCCTGTCTGGTCGTACATTTCATACGTGGCGTTGGAGGTGCTGCGCACGTAGGCGATCCATTTGCCGTCGGGGCTCCATTGCGGGTCCGAATCGCCGCCGGTCCATACGGTCAGTTTGCGGGCGGTGGCGCCGCGGGTGGTGTCGAGCAGCCAGATATCGGTATTTTCATTGCGGTCGGGGTCTTCGGTGCGGTTGCTGACAAAGGCGATCCGTGAGCCGTCGGGGCTCCATTTCGGAGTGGTCTCGTTGTATAGTCCGCCGGTGAGTTGCCTTGCTTTCTTCGTCGCTACATCGAAGAGATAAAGGTGTGTTCTGGCGGTGTCGTACTGGTAGCCGCTGATGTCCTGCTTGAACCTGAATTTGTTGATCAGGTAAGGCTGCGGCGGTTTGTTTTTGGAAGTGTCTTTGGGATCCTTCATCGCCAGCAGGATATTTTTGCTGTCGGGGCTCCAGCTGTAGGTGGTGATGTCGCCCTTTACGTCGGTGAGCTTGGTGCCCTCACCGCCGCGGCGGTCAAGCAGCCAGATCTGGGCGCTGCCCCCGAGTCGGGCCGCTACGAAGGAGATCCATTTGCCGTCGGGGCTCCATCTGGGACTGCTCTCGTTATCGGGGCTGCTGGTGAGCTGTACATGCTGGCTGCCGTCCCAGCTGGCCATCCAGATATCCGAGTTCCGTTTGTCTTTGGCGGAATCGGTTGTGCTGACGGTGTAGGCGACCCATTGGCCGTCGGGCGAAGGGTTGGCGTCGGAAATGGTCTGGAGGCGGTAAATATCGCCCGGACGAAGCGGGCGTTTGACAGGTTGCGAAAAGGCAGCCGTGGCGGCCGCAAAAAACAGGAAGCTGAAAGTGGTCAGTTTTCTCATGCAATGCAGATAAGATGAGTGGTAAAAAGAACCCGCAAAACAGTGCCGGCCCTCGTCAACGAATATAGGTATTTCCCCGGGGCGCAATGCAGG
The DNA here is from genome assembly GCA_965200945.1 of Chitinophagaceae bacterium. Taxonomy (GTDB): domain Bacteria; phylum Bacteroidota; class Bacteroidia; order Chitinophagales; family Chitinophagaceae; genus JADCRZ01. Next base: position 3,113,991 of record OZ241749.1, on the reverse strand, counting down.
CGGAAGTTACCAGCTGCCAATAAATCAGTCCTCCGGTACAAAGCAGAACCATTTTTGGTGATGTCTCAGTTCAAAACGAATTAAAAAATTATATAACGCGTTATTGTTTTGATTATAATTACATAGCTCCAGTACTTCCCTGCACCACTCGGCCGTCATGGTGTTACTGATGCTCTTCACCACATATCACGTATGCAGGTCAATGATGGCGCACAGGTACCTAAAGCCCTTTCTCACTGGAATGAACGTGACGTCGTGTTGATCCGAGTAGGATGAACTTCATGCTTTTTGACAAGTTCTTCAATGGTACTGCGCTCTTTGAGTGCTTCCAGGACAACTCTTGATTTAAATTCTGCCGTAAACTTAAGTCTGCTTTATTTTGTCATGATGTAGGCGATTTAAAGATAAGATTCTATCTTGATTACCTGTCCTGATTCCGGGGTACATCATCCTTATTTGCATCTTGATAATCAATTTAATGCATTCACGGCTTATTTGTTAAGTTGATTTAAATGCCGCTACATTTTTATTCCATCTCGTACACATGCTCCGCGAATCCCTCCGTTTCAAACGGCTGGTGCGTAACCACCAGGCAGGTGGCACCTTGTGCCGTTAGCAGCTGTTTCAGATCAGCGGTCAATCCGGCTTTCAATGTGTGATCAAGTGCAGAGAACGGTTCGTCCATCAGCAAAATCCTTGGTTTTGTGCTGAGTGCCCGCAGGATCGCCAGCCGCTGCTGCTGGCCGCCCGACAACTGACGCGGTTTATGCAGCCGGAAAGTTTCCATCCTGCCGATCTTCAGTAATTTATGGATATAGGCTTCATCTGAAGTGCCATACAAAAGATGCTTCTCCACCGTCATATTCGGGAACAGCGCATAGTCCTGAAACACAAAACCTACTTTTCTTTTCTGCGGCTTCAGATTCACTCCGGCGGCCGTATCGAGCCAGGGTTGACCTTCCACCCCGATCTTTCCCTCATCGGGATGAAGGAGCCCTGCCATCATTCTGAGCAGGGTTGTTTTTCCGGCGCCTGACGGACCGGTAATGCGGGTTATACCCTGTGAAATGAAAGAGGTTGTTACCCGCAATATACGGTAGCCGTCATAGCTGCGGATCCGTTTTTTTATGTCCACATCTATCATTCGAGCGGGTTTTTGACGAGTCTGCGGTTGGTCATGAATACGGCCATCACGATCACGAACGTCATGGCAAACAGGATGAGGGAATAATTGCCGGCGCTGGCATAGTCCATCTGTTCCACCGAATCATAAATGGCGATGGAGGCTACTTTGGTTACACCGGGTATGTTGCCCCCCACCATCAGCACCACCCCGAATTCGCCGAGGGTATGCGCGAAGGTGAGTACCGACGCCGTGAGTATGGAAGCTTTGATGTTGGGGATCAGCACATGCCACAGCGTCTGCCGCTCCGACTTGCCCATGGTGTACGACGCTTCGGCGATCGAATGCGGCAGCTGCGCAAAAGCAGACCGGATGGGATTGATCATAAACGGCAGGCTGTATATCACCGACGCCACTACCAGTCCGCCGAACGAGAACACGAGCTGCACATCGAAATGCTGCTGCAGCCACCGGCCCGGCCCGTTTTGCGGACTGAACGACAGCAGCAGGTAGAAACCCAGCACGGAGGGGGGCAGCACGAGCGGCATGGTGATGATGGCTTCCAGGAATACTTTAAACAGGGAACTGCTGCGCGAAAGCCAGTACGCTACGGGCAGTCCCACGGCCAGGAGGATAAGCGTGGTGATGAATGAAAGCTTTATGCTGAGCCAGATGGGCGTCCAGTCCATAGAGGAAAATTTCTCTTTACGGGATGCGGTAGCCGTATTGTTTGAGTATCTGCCGGGCGGCGGGCGATGCGATGTATTCGGAGAACTGCATGGCCTTGTCGTAGTTTCCTTTTTTCGCATAGCTCAGCACCACAAACCCCTGCCGGATGGGGTCGTACACTTTGGGATCCACCCGTACCCATTTCAGCTTCGCCTGGCCGGCATATTCATATACCAGCGCTTCCGTCGTAAACCCCAGGCTTGCCGCCCCGGTGGTCACGAAAGTGTTCACCTGGGAAATGCTTTCTCCCATTACGAACCTCGGGTTTGCCTTGTTCCACAAATCATATGTACGAAGAGCCTGTTCGGCGGCTTTGCCATAAGGAGCAAGGGCCGGGTTGGCGACCGCGATCTTCTGCACAGAAGGCTGCAGCAGCAGGCTGCGCCAGTTCTTCAGGTCCGGGATGGAGGTGCTGCATACGATCAGGCTGCCAAGGGCATATGCTGCGGGTTCCGCGACGGCGAATCCGTCCTTGTATAAGCTGGTGGGGAAATCCATGTCGGCCGACAGGAACACGTCGAAGGGCGCGCCGTTCTTTATCTGGGTAGAGAGATTGCCGGAAGACCCGGTGACGGCCTCGGTTTCGATGCCGGTCCGCTTTTTAAAATCGGCCTGCAGCTTTTTGATCACGAACTGCGCATTGGCCGCCACCGCCAGCCGCAGTGACTGGGTATGGGCAAAGACGCAGAGAAGAAGGCAAAAAATGGAAAGAACGGTTTTTTTCATGTTGTTTCGATTTGGGTGGTGGCGCACGGGCCTCTTGCAGGAGACGCCATGCCGGGCGTCTCCCCCGCACAGAAAAGTTCTATGCAAGGGGCTGACTAAAAAGTATGAAAGCCACCTGGTGTTGTGTTCCTGTCGGAACATGAAAACAACTACTTCCCAACTATTCATCCTGCCTCTACTGAAAAAACACCCGCGGCATGCCCGAGACCTCCGAGAGACGCGATACGGTACTTCGTCGTTCCTTCTTCAACAAACCGCAGGGATTTGCCGTCGGGTGCTTTATCTTTGATATCGCATCTTCAACGGGTCAATGCAGGCCCTCTGCGGCGTTTATGAAAAGAAATCAAAAAATTTGCTGTCCGGCTTTCCTTCCCGCCTCCTGGATCAGCCGTTGTATATCACAGGATATAGCGTCAAATATAAACAGGTTCTGTCAGAAACCGCCTGTCAACCTCTCTTGCACATTTCCGTTGGCTATAAAAATTTCTGCCGATGCGTGAACGGTCACCTAAAAAACCAAAGACGCCCCCTACGGTCGACCAGCAGATCCGGCGGCGCACTTTTATTTCCTTTGCCGTTTTTACCGGGCTCAATGCCGCGGCTTTCGGTGTCTGGAAATGGCTCCGCCTCTCGCCCGAGGAGCAGGGCAGCGTAACGGCCGGCGCACAGAAACCCCTCCGCACCGCCTTCAACCAGACCGAAAAAGTATTCCGCACTATCTTCAGCAAACAGCACCTCGTAAAAACGTATCCCCCGTCTGCCGCCGCACAAAAAGTAAGGCCCAACGGCGATGTCGGCCTCCAGAGCGAACTGGACCCGGCCGTCTGGAAACTGGAGGTACAGAAACTAACCGGAACCCCGCTGCAGGTCAGTCTCGCCGAGCTGAAAACCCTTCCCAAAACGGAGATTATCTTTGATTTCAAATGCGTGGAAGGGTGGGACCAGATCCAGCACTGGGGCGGCGTGCGTTTCAGTGATTTTATGGAGCATTACGGTCTGCACCCCGAAGCGGCGATGGGATATGTGGGCATGGAAACTCCCGACCAGGAATATTATATCGGCATCGATATGGACAGCGCCCTGCATCCGCAGACCCTGCTGGCCTACGAGATGAACGGGCAGCCCCTCGTTGATATACACGGCGCTCCGCTACGGCTGATCGTACCCGTTAAATACGGCATCAAAAACCTCAAGCGCATCGGCACCATCTCGTTCAGCAACCAGCGCCCCCGCGACTACTGGGCCGAACAGGGATATGATTACTATTCAGGATTGTAGGCGCCCTGTTTTTTTCAGGCTCCGTTCGGGCAGCTGCTCATTTTTTGGAAAAGCGTTATATATTTGAAAAAATAACGACTTTCTGCTTTCACGTTCCCGGCACTTCACCGATTTCAGCTTCCGCAGCTGTGCAGCATGGACGCTGTTTGCCCCATGCGGAAGACCGGGCGCCAAAACAAACCACATGAGAAGAGTTGCTACCCTGCTTGCCTGCTGTTACTTTTGTATCGCTCAGGTGTACGCTCAGGATACTTCCAGCCTTTCCGCCAAAGCCGATACCGTCAAAGTATCCATTCTCAACGATGTGGTGGTCTCCGCCTCCAAAATGAGTGAGCGGCTGCTGCAGTCGCCGGTGAGCATCGACAAGGTCAGCAATGCCGATCTGCGTACCTCGGCCGCCTTCTCCGCCTACGATGCCCTGGAAAACGTTAAAGGCGTGCAGATCATCACTCCCAGTCTCGGCTTCCGCGTGATCAACACCCGGGGATTCTCCAACACCACCAACGTTCGCTTTGCCCAGCTGGTAGACGGGATCGATATCCAGTCGCCCCATATCGGCAGCGCCATCGGCACGGCCCTCGCGCCAGGTGATCTGGATATGCGAAGCGCGGAGATCATCTCGGGCGCCGCGTCTGCCCTCTATGGCATGAACACCATCAACGGGCTGGTGAACTTTGCCACCAAAGATGCGTTCACCTACCAGGGCGTCAGAATACAACAGAAGACCGGCGTGAACCACGTGGCCGATCCGAACAGCGGCGCCCGAATCTTCACCGAGACCAGCCTGCGCATCGCCAGAGCGCTGTCTTCGAAATTCGCGTTCAAGTTGAACGGCACCTTCAGCCGGGGGTACGACTGGATCGCGGATGACCATTCTGACCTCAACGCCGGCGCCAACGTGACCACGGGCCTCACCGGCGCCAACAACCCCGGACTTGATCCTGTGAGCGGCTACGGCAACGAATCGGCCAACAGGCGCACGCTCACACTGAACGGAAAAAATTATGTGGTGGCACGCACCGGCTATTTTGAAAAGCAGCTGGTAGACTACACGCTGCAAAACATCAAGGGGGATGCGGCCCTGTATTACCGCATCCGGCCGAAACTGCAGCTGCAGTATGGCTACCGTTTTGCGGTGCTCAACAACGTGTACCAGCGTTCGAACCGGTTCTACCTGCAGGATTATATCATACAGCAGCACAGCCTGCAGCTGACTTCCCCCTCCATCGAGGTAAAGGCCTACTGGAACAATGAGAACACCGGTAAGTCGTACAACCTGCGTTCGATCGCGGAGAACATCGACAAGGATGCCAAAAAGGACGATCCCTGGTTCAGCGATTACACCAACGCTTTCAACAGTGCCGTTACAGGCGGACAGCCGGTGGCACAGGCACATATGACGGCCCGCTCGGTGGCCGACCAGGGCCGGTTCCAGCCGGGGTCCCCTGCGTTTATCCAGCGCTTCAACCGCCTGAAAGATATCAACAACTGGGACATCGGCGCCGCCCTCCGCGTAAAAGCAAGCATCCTGCACGTGGAAGGACAGATCAACCTTACCGAGCACCTGCTCGCTTCCCTGCGCAAGCGTCTGCATGTGAACCTGCTCGTCGGTTTTGATCGCCGCACCTTCGTCATCGGTCCGGATGGCAACTATTTCATCAACCCGGTGAAAGGAAAAGCGTATGACAATATCATCTACACCAAAACCGGCGGGTTTGTATCGCTCAACAAGAAACTCGCAAAAGACAAGCTGAGCCTGACCGCCATTTTGCGGATGGATAAGAACGACTATTTCAGTGCCACGGTGAACCCCCGCCTCTCGGCCGTATACTCCCCTTCGCTCAGTCATAATTTCCGCGTTTCTTATCAGACGGGCTACCGGTTCCCCAGTATTTTTGAAGCTTACTCGAATGTGAACAGCGGCGGCGTAAAAAGAGTGGGCGGACTGAGGGTGATGTCGAACGGCATCTTCGAGAACGCCTACCTGCGCAACTCGATCGATGCCTTCAGGGCGGCCGTTACAAAAGACGTGAACACCGGCGGGCTCAGCAAAGATGCCGCGATCATAAAGAACCAGGCACTGCTGAAGCGCAACAGCTATACGTATCTCAAACCCGAAATGGTCAATTCGTTCGAGGCCGGTTACAAGGGATTGTTCTTTGATTCGAAGCTGTTCGTAGACCTGGATGTCTATTACAACCGCTACAACAATTTTATTGCGCAGGTGGAGATGAACATTCCTAAAACTGCGATCGCCGATTCCATTCCTTTTTACATGAATGATACGAAACTGCAGGACCGCTACCGCATGTGGACCAACTCGCGCACCACCGTGTATAACTACGGCGGCGCCATTAGCGTGCGCTACGAGCTTCCCCGCGGCTACTCGGTGAGCAGCAACCTCACCCTAGCGCGGCTCGATAGAAAGACCAACAACGACGGACTGGAAGACGGCTTCAATACGCCAAAATGGATGACCAGCACATCCGCCGGAAATGAAAACATCGTAAAGAATTTCGGTGCGCGTGTTACCTACCGCTGGCAGAGTACCTACTACTGGCAGTCGTTCATTGTGAACGGAAACGTACATTCCTATGGAACACTCGATGCGCAGGTCAGTTACAAATTCGTGAAACCCGGCATCGGTCTCCGGCTCGGTGCTTCCAACCTCACCAATCATTATTACTATTCCATCCTCGGCGGTCCGCAGATCGGCGATTTTTATTACTCGTCGGTTACGTATGCGTTGAAATAATCAAAAATAAAAACGGATTCTTTTTTAAAAGACGCCTTGCGTGGCGTCTTTCTGCGTAGCTCCCGTGCCTCCTGAGGAGTACAATTCAACCGTGTTGCCGGCACTGACCGATTCGCCGGAAATGATCTATTTTAGCTTTTATGAAGCGATCCCTGATCCGGTCTTTTCTTATCGTTGTGATGGTAGCCTTCTGCAGGTCAGCCGGCCTCGCGCAAGCGGTAGCAGGCATGCAAAACCTGCCCGATCCGCTGGTGATGAACAACGGGAAAAAGGTAACCGGCCCCAAACAATGGCGCGACCGGCGCAAAGAACTGATCGACTTGTTTACCCATGAGATGTACGGGGTGATGCCGGGCAGGCCGGCGAACATGACCTTCAAAGTCTTTGATCTTAACAAACAGGCGCTGAACGGCAAGGCCACCCGCGAGCAGGTCACCATCTACTTCAACGGCAAGCCCGACGGGCCGCATATGGATATGCTGCTTTATCTTCCCAACGGGAGCGTAGGCCCGGTTCCGGTGGTGCTGGGACTGAACTTCAGCGGCAACCACACCGTTGCACCCGATACGGGGATCAGGATCTCCACCAGCTGGATGGAAAAATCGGGCAAAGGCGTGGTGAACAACCGGGCTACGGAATTGAGTCGCGGCGATACCGCCAGCGGATGGGATGTGAATATGACCCTGCAGCATGGGTACGGATATGCCACCATTTACCGGGGTGACATCGATCCTGACTATGACGATGGTTTCAGGAACGGCGTGCAATCCATCTATCCCGGGCTCGAAGGCAGGGGCGACAATTTCAGCACGGTGGGAGCGTGGGCGTGGGCACTCAGCCGGGCGCTCGATTACCTGGAAACGGACAAGGCGGTCAATGCAAAAAAGGTGGCCGTATTCGGATTTTCGCGGCTGGGCAAAGCGGCGTTGTGGGCCGGCGCCACCGATGAACGCTTTCCGGTTGTGATCAGCAACGAGTCGGGCGCCGGCGGCGCCAAGCTGTTCCGGCATGGCATGGGCGAGAACATCAAACGCTTATGCACTTCGTTCCCGCATTGGTTTTGCGCCAATTTCAGGAAATATATCGACCGGGATACCATCCTGCCTTTCGACCAGCACATGATGATGTCCCTGATAGCGCCCCGGCCACTCTATATCGCCAGCGCCGAAGAGGACAAGAATTCCGACCCGGAAGGCGAATTCCTGGGCGCCCTGGCCGTGAGCCCGGTCTATCGCTTCCTGGGCAAGCCCGGACTGCCCGTCATGCAGCTGCCCCCGCTCGGCCAGCCCGCCGTAGCCCGGGTCGCCTACCACATCCGCCCCGGCAAACACAACGTACTTCCGTACGACTGGGAGCAATACATGAACTTTATGGACAAGTACTTCAGGTGAAGATGAGCTGGAAAAGGTTGCCTGATGCATAAAAGCCTTGCTGTTTCTGATTATTTTTTGAGCTCAAAAGAGAAGGCAGCGTCTTAGCTCCACTCGGAGGGTGTCTTGCCGAACTGCTTTTTGAATTCGCGGCTGAAATATTTGCGGTCCAGGTAGCCGACGGCATAAGCGACCTCATATACGGCAAGCTGCTTCTTCTGGAGGAGGGTAGCGGCTTTTTTGAGGCGAAGCGTTTTGATGAATTCGTTGACCGACATGTTTGTCAGCGCCTTGAGCTTTTTATAAAGCACCGGCTGACTCATGGCCACCTTTCGTGCCAGCATGTCCACACCGAATGCCGGGTCGTCAAGATGCGCGTCGATGATGTTCATCACCTGCTGCATAAAGTCACGGTCTACCGGATTCATCCATGTTTCAGTGAGCGATGCGGAAGCTGCAGTTGTCTCGGCTGCTTCCGCTGCTACAATGTTTTCGCTGAACTTCCGGCGCAGCTTTTCCTGCAGATCGATCAGGTTACGTACATGCAGCTCAAGCACGCGGGTGTTGAACGGTTTGGTCATATAGATGTCGGCGCCCCTTTCCAGTCCGCTGACCTGGTCGGCCGGAGCATCCCGGGCGGTGAGCAAGATCACCGGGATATGACTCGTCCGCGGGTCCGTTTTTAGTTTCGTACAGAGCGTGAACCCGTCCAGGCCCGGCATCATTACGTCACTGATCACCAGATCGGGCAGCTGTGCGGCCGCCGCATACCATCCGGCAGCGCCGTCTTCGTATTCCAGGATCCGATAGCCTCCCTGCAACACGCTGCTGATCAGCGCGCGCAGTGCTGCATGGTCTTCTATCACCATCACGGTAAACGCTTTGTTCAGGGTATCCGGTTGCAGCGTGATGGCCGGGGCCGTTGCAGGCGGCGGGGTGCCCATCACATCAGTCTTTGTGTGATGGATGCTGACTTCAAGATGTTCATCGCCTTTCAGAAGGAGGACGGTAAAACGGGTACTGCCTTGCTTCCCCGCTGCGGCAGGCTCACTTTCCACTCCGATCGTGCCTTTATGCAACTCGACAATGTTGCGGGACAGGGCCAGGCCGATGCCGTAGCCGGTATTTTGAAAGCCATGGTCGGCCACCTGGAAGAAATTGGTGAACAGGTTCTGCAGGTGGTCCGGCGAAATGCCTCTTCCGTTGTCGGTCACGGTAAGCCGGAAGCGCTCTTTTTCTTCTTCCACCCGCACCTCCACCCGCCCGCCGGAAGGAGTGAACTTGAATGCGTTGGAGAGCAGGTTATAAAATACCTTGGCCATCTGTTCCTTGTCGAAAAAGGCTTCCGGATCATGCAGGGCGGCATGGAAGAGGAGGGAGATGTTTTTTGACGAGGCCACTTCCCTGAAGCCGTCGCAGATACCCGACAGAAATTGATTCAGGTTAAAACAGCCGGTGTGGAGCTGCAGGTGCCGGGTATCTGCCTTTCGAAAATCCATGAGCTCGCTTACCAGGTCGAAAAGCTGGCCGGCGCTCCTGCGCGCAGTCTGCAGTTGCCGGCGGGTGGCGGAACTCAGCTCCGGCGCATCGCCGATCTTCTCGAGCGGCACGTTGATCAGCGTCAGGTGGGTGCGGATCTCATGCGAGATATTGGTGAAAAAGTTCAGCTTTACCTGGTGCAGCTCCTCTTCCTTCCGGAACAGCGCCTTCAAAAACAAATACCTGACCACCAGAAAGCAGACGCCTGCCGCTAGCAGCACGTAGATCATTTCTGCCCACCACGTAAGCCAGAAAGGCGGCAGCAGCCTGATCGTGAGCACGGAGGGCCGGCTCCAGAATCCGTCGTTGTTGGCCCCCTTTACCCGGAAGGTGTAGGTGCCCGGGGGCAGGTTGGGATAAGTGACTTCCGGAGTGCCTGTTTCCAGCCAGGCTTTGTCGACCCCTTCTAACCGGTAGGCATACCTGTTTTTGCTGCTCTTTACAAAATTTAGCAAAGCAAACTCGATGGTGAAAACATCCTGATCGTGCCTGAACCGCAACTCATGAAGACTGCCGATGTCTTTTTTCAGGATCCCGTCTGGCCCATGTAAGGCCACAGGCTGGTTTCGTAACTTCAGTCCTGTGAACACCAGGGATGCGGGTATGCTGTCGAGGGTGATCCGGTCCGGAAAAAATCGGGTGAGGCCGTTGTAGCCTCCACAGTAAAATTCACCGTGGCTGTCGTGGAAATACGAGTTGTAGTTGAATGCATTGTCGGCCAGCCCGTCGCTGACGGTGTAACGGTACAGTTGCCTGTGATCCGGATCTAGCCGGAAGAGACCGTTGTCGGTGCTGAGCCAGAGATGGTGGCGGCCGTCTTCCAGGATGCCGATCACATTGCGGTTCTGCAGTCCGTCCTGCCGGGTAAAACACACAAGCCGCTGGCGGGCCGTATCGAACAGCGACAGGCCTCCATAGTTCAGTCCGGCCCAGATGTTACCCCTGCTGTCTTCCTGTATGCAGTTGATGAACCCCGCACTCAATTCCCGCATCTTTCCATCCTGTAACAGGAAAAGTCCGCTGTTGGTGCCTATCCAGATCCGGTGCCGTGAATCTTCCAGGAGCGAACGGGCGATCTTTCGTGCCCCCTGTGCTGCCAGGATGGTATCTGGCCATGGCTCCAGGCGGGTCCCTTTCCGTTTAAACACCCGCAGGCCGCTGTTGGTGCCGGCCCAAAAGCGGTTCTGGCTGTCTTCCAGCAGGGAAAGCACTTCTCCCGCCAGTGATTCCGCATCGTTTTCCCTGTAGAAAAAACGTTTGAAGGTGTTTGCTTTCCGGTCATAGAGGTTAAGGCCTCCGCCATGCGTGCCTGCCCAGATCTGGCCATCGTGGTCGCAATACACTACTTTGATCAGGTTGGAGGCCAGCGATGCAGGATTGGTGGCGCTGGTGGTAAAGGCAGTGAACCGTCCGGTCTGCGGATCGTACCGGTTAAGGCCGCCGCCTTCCGTACCGATCCAGAAGTTGTTTACAGAATCTTCCGCGATGCTGCTGATCACGTTGTTGCTGAGACTGGCGGCTTCTTCGCGGCTCCGCATCACTACAAAGGGCGTGGAAAAAGGATCTGCCTGGTTCACGCCGCCGAAGTAGGTGCCGACCCAGACGGAACCTGCCCGGTCTTCGAAGAGACTGTAGATAGAGTTCTGGCTGAGGCTTTTCGGATGTTCTGCCTGATGCCGGTATGATGCCATGCGGTATGTGTCCGGGTCGAGCAGGGTCAGCCCTTCCTGCGTACCGATCCACAGTTTCCCTTTCCGGTCGCAAAGAATTTTGCGGACATGGTTATTGGCCAGTCCTGCCGGATCGTAGCCTGCCTGCACGAAACGGGTAAACCGGCTGGTGGCACGATCCAGGAGGTTAAGCCCGTTGTTGCTCGTGCCTACCCAGAGCCGGTGGCGGTGGTCTTCTGCAATGCTGGTGATATAGTTGGCGCTGATGCTGCCCGGCAGATCAGGGTCGGACCGGAACGTTTCCCGCCGGCGGACACCCTTTCCGGCGAAAAGACAGGTGAGGCCCGTATTGCTGCCGATCCACAAATTGCCCGTAAAGTCTTCAAAAACGCTTCGTATGGTATTGGTGCTCCCGGACTGAACGGGATCGGTGCGGTAGAAAAGGCGGAAGGTGTTGTGCAGCCGGTCGGTGAGCAAGTAAAGCCCGTTGCCCGTGCCGGCCCAGATGCGGCCGTGCCGGTCCTTGTACAGGCAGGTGATGTTGGCGGAAGCCGGGGAAGCTGCCAGGCGGATCCGGGTGAACGCATCGGTAGCAGGGTCGTAGCGGTTTAACCCGCCGGCGGTGCCCGCCCATACAACACCGCCGGAATCGGGAAGAAGCGCAAGGATGTTGTTGTCGGAAAGGGTGCTGGTGTCGGTGCGGCTGGTCTTGTAGACCCTGAACCGGTGGCCGTCGTAGCGGTTCAGCCCGATTTCGGTACCATACCACATAAAGCCCCGGCTGTCCTGCGCGATGGCTAGCACCGCATTGTGCGATAACCCGTTTTCCACGGTAAGGTGATGAAATTCCGGCGCCTGTGCTTGCACACGGAGCAGCCAGGTCAGCGTCGCCAGCAGGCCGGTGACCCTTTTCCATCCGAACATACGCCGTAAAGAAGCACGCTTGTTATTCATAGCAGGTTCCACCGGTACCGGAAGCCAATGATTTAAAGGAGTATTCCACGCTGATTACAGGGGTGGAAACAGATTTAAAATTACATCATTTAAAGAGCCGATCCCCGGGATTTATGCCGTTATTACCCTGACAGCCACCTGGAATGGGTTGAAATTTTAAAGGATCCGGTTAAAAAATAATTTTTATTTATTTGATTGTTAGCTTGTTATGATCGTGTTTATAATAATCACCCTAAAAATTTAGGATTCTCACCCGCCTCAACGGCATACTATCCCTTATTTGTGTGCCGGAAAGCCGCTTCCTGTTTTCCACTTTTTGACTGCCGATCACCTCACTGAAATGCTTTTGCTTATGAAACAGATCCGACGATCTTTTTTACCTGTCCTGCTTGTCTGCCTGGCGAGCCTTCTCATTTTTCCTTTCACGCTGGTTGCCCAGCTTCGTACAATTACGGGCACCGTAACCGACGAAACCGGTAAACCGGTAGCCGGTGTATCGGTGAGCGTAAAGAACGGCACCGGAGGCACAAGTACCAGCGATGCCGGCAAATTCACCCTTTCCGTTCCCGCCGGCGCCACACTGGTGGTCTCTTCGGTGAACTATCAGGCCAAAGAAGTACCCGTTGGCACCGAAACCGCTTTTCCGATCATGCTCACCTCTACCACTGGGGCCCTCAACGATGTTGTAGTGGTGGGTTATGCCACCCAGAAAAAAGTAAACCTGACCGGATCGGTTGCCTCTATCAGCGCCGAAGACCTGGCCGCACGGCCGGTGCTGAACGTGTCATCCGCCCTGGCAGGATTGGCTCCGGGCGTTTCCGTGCGGCAGACTTCCGGCAAGCCGGGGGCTGATGGCGCTTCCATCCGCGTGCGCGGCACAGGCACGCTCAACAACAGCGACCCGCTGGTACTGGTAGACGGCATCATCAGTTCCATGGATGCGGTGAATCCGGACGATGTGCAGTCGATCTCGGTGCTGAAAGATGCGGCCTCGGCAGCCATCTACGGCTCGCTGGCTGCCAACGGGGTTATCCTGGTTACCACCAAAAAAGGATCGCGCAACAAGACATCCGTGACCTACAACGGATACGTGTCGCAGACGGAGCCGATCAACAAGATCCGGTTTGTGACGGATTATCCCCGTCATATGCGGCTGATCAACCAAGGACTGCGCAACCTGGGACAGGCCGTGCAGTTCCCCGATGCGCGTATACAGGAATGGGAGACGGCCAACGCCCATCCCAACGATACCAATTCCATCGGCGTACCCAACTGGCTCTCACACCCCAACACCGATTGGTACGACGCGGTGTTCACCCATAAAACAGCGCAAAGCCACAACATCTCTGTGAGCGGCGGCGGCGACAAGGTGCTGTACCTGCTCTCCATGAACTACCTCAACAACCCGGGCATCATGAACAATACCGGCACGGAACGGTACCAGCTGCGTGCGAACGTGGAAGCAAAGATAAACCGGTTCATCACGCTGGGTACGCAGACCTTTGCCTCCATGCAGACCTTCGGGCTGGCCAACACCGACAATGTGTTCACCTTCCTGAACCAGACCTCGCCAGGCCTTTACCCGGTCTATAACGGCAGGTACGGCTATCCGACCGCACCGGAGGAATCCATCACCGCCAACAACATCGCTGCCTACACGGCCGGCACCGGCGGTAGCAACCGGGTCAGCCGCTTTAACACCACGCTGTATGCCACGCTGAACCTGTTCAAAGGCCTGAGTTTCGAATCGAGGGTAAATTACCAGACCCGCTTCCAGGAGCTGAACACACATGCCATCCCTATCAACCGCTGGGATCTTGCTACCAATACCCTGCGTGTGGCCGCCAATACGCCCGACCTGTTCAGCACCGGCTATTCTTTCAACAAGGATTACACCGTTACCATCGACCAGGTGCTGCGTTACAGCACGCGCATCGGGGAAGACCATGAGTTCGGTGCGCTGGCCGGCTACAACGAATTTTATTTCAACTACTACGATTTCAACGCCAGCAAGCTGGGGCTGATCGATTACACCATTACCACGCTGGGTTCGGCAGGCAATACCTCCAACCAGGCTGGCGGGCAGGAATACGACCGGGCGATCAGAAGTTTTTTCGGAAGGATCAACTACGCCTACAAGGGGAAATACCTGGTGGAGGGAAACCTGCGGTACGACGGGTCCTCGCGTTTTGCGCCTGACAGCCGCTGGGGTGCCTTTCCTTCGGTGTCGGCAGGGTGGCGGATTTCCGAAGAGGGTTTCTTTGCTGGCATGAAGAACCGGATCCAGAGCCTGAAGCTGCGCGGCTCTTGGGGCAAGCTGGGTAACAACGCCTCGGGCGATTATGCTTACCAGGCGGTGTACGGCGCAGTCAACTATTCGTTCAACGGCATTGCGGCGGTGGGCCTGCGACAGGGCAGCATCGCCAACCCGCTGCTCCGCTGGGAAAGCACTACCCAGACCAACATAGGCCTGGAAGCCCGGTTCCTCCGTGCTTTCACGCTCGATCTCGACTGGTACAACCGCCTTACCGGCGGCATCCTGACCGCCCCGCCTATTCCGCTGGTGCTGGGTACGGCCACCGCGCCCATCCAGAATACGGCTTCCGTACTCAACCGCGGCATAGAGCTGAACCTGGCCTGGAACGGAAAGGCCGGTCCGGTCAGCATGACCCTGTCGGGCAATTTCTCTTACAACAAAAATGTAGTGTCTGCGTACAAGGGTGCCTTGCAGGAGGGATTCGTGACCGACGCCACCGGCGCCAAGAACTATGTCTCCAACCTCGGCGCCGTTTCCAACAACAGCACCAACGGTACGCTGATCGTACAGGATCATATCATCAACGAATATTACATGCAGACACTGTACAGAGGCGCCGGTACCTACAAAAATGCCGATGGCTCGGTGAACCCGGACGGCGGACCGAAAGACGGCATGATCCGGACGGCCAACGATATGGCCTGGGTGCAGTCGATGCTGACGGCCGGTTATAAATTTGCGCCGGTCACCAGTGCAGCCACGTCCACCAACAAGGCACTGCTCAACTACGGCGATTTCATCTATGCCGACAACAACGGCGACAAGATCTACGGCAACACCTTCGACCGGAAGCTGACCAACTCTTCCGGCGTGCCCAGGTATAATTACGGGTTCAATGCGGCCCTGAGCTGGAAAGGGATCGACCTGTCGATGCTGTGGGCGGGAAGCGCGGGTATGAAGTATATTTACCTGCAGGATGGCTACAACAGCCCGGTGACCCGCAACGGATGGCTGATGGCGCAAAGCGTGGCCGACGATCACTATTACTACAACGAAGCCAACCCTGCTGACCCCGCCAACAACATCAACGGCAAGTATCCGCGGCTGAAAAACAACACCGACGGGCAGAACAATATCATCAGCGATTTCTGGCTGTACGATGCTTCTTACATCAAGCTGAAGAACATGCAGATCGGCTATTCGCTGCCGCAGCGCCTCGTCTCAAGGGCCTACATCACGCGGGCCCGGGTATACATTTCTGCCGAGAACCTGCTGATGATAACTAAATATCCGGGGCTCGATCCCGAGATCGGCGGTGGCATCGGCTATCCGACCATGAAACAATATGCATTGGGTGTTACCCTCTCCTTTTAAACAGCGTACTATATGAAAAACAGCTTCTTTATACTTGCTTCTTTGTTCATTCTCGCCGGCTGCCGCAAAAGCCTGCTTGATACCGCGCCTTACAATGCCGCCAGCTCACAGACAATGTGGACCACCGACGGTTTGACCGACCTCGGCGTCACCGGGGTGTACCAGGCCCTGCGCCTCAGCATCAACACGTCCGGCGCATCGGGTAACGAACTGTACCAGCTTGACCGTTTCGGGTTTACGGGGCAGACGCGCGATGCCGATCCGCTCCTGATCGGGACCATCACGGCTTCGAACGGATTGTTCAGCAACAACTGGCAGCAGCTGTACGAGGGCATCAACCGGGCCAACGATGCCATTGCCAACATCCCGCTCAAATCGCCATCTACGGCTGCCAAAAAAGCGACCTACATGGCCGAATGCAAATTTCTGCGCGCCTACTATTATTTCCGCCTGAACCAGCTGTTCAGGGGCGTACCGCTTTACCTGGAGCCGATCGCCACCGGCGGTGCCGGCAAACCGCGGGAAACCGAAGCAAAGATCTGGAGCACGGTGATCCAGGACCTCACCGATTGCATCGCCGAACCGAGTCTCCCTATGAAGACAGCGGCGACCTATGGGCATGTGACCAAAGGCGCCGCTTTCGCCTTGCGCGGCAAGGCCTACATGTACACAAAAGATTGGGCCAGGGCGGCGGCCGATTTTAAAAACGTAAGCGACGCCGGTTACAAGCTGTTCACCGGCAGCTACAAAGACCTGTTCACCACCGCCAACGAAAAATCGGACGAAATGATCTTTTCGATCCAG
Organism: Chitinophagaceae bacterium; assembly: GCA_965200945.1. Lineage (GTDB taxonomy): Bacteria > Bacteroidota > Bacteroidia > Chitinophagales > Chitinophagaceae > JADCRZ01. The sequence goes on along the minus strand of OZ241749.1, from coordinate 3,097,412 downwards.
AACATCAACGCGGCCGGATCGGCTACCAGCAACTCCGGCTCGGGCAGCTACGGCTCCACCACGCAGTTCTTTTGCGGCAGCCGTTCCTCTTTCGGCTCCTGCTGGAACACCTATCTCGTTTCACCCAACCTGGTCGACCTTTATGAAAATCTCGACGGCACTAAGTTCAGCTGGGACAATATCATCCCGGGGTACAATACCATGGACCCGGCAAAAAGGGAAGTGTACTTTTTCCGCGACAACCTGACCGCCGCCGAGATCACTGCCGCGGCGGCCCGCGGACTGAACATGTCGCTCTACCTGCCCGTTGGCAACGAGGCCCGTATCCAGAGAGCGTATGCGAACCGTGATCCCCGCCTCAACGCCAACGTCATCGTGCCTTATTCTACCTACCTCGGCCGTCCGCAGAACGGCGCCGACCAGGTGTATGCCTCCCGCTGGCCTGCCCGCCTCGAAACTCCGCCCACCCTCGACCTTTTCACCGATACACGCAGCTTGTTCTACTACCTGTACCGCAAGTTCGTGTACGAGGGTTCGACGCAGCTGGTAGACCGCGTGTCGGGCCCCACGGATTTTCCCATCATCCGCTACGGCGACGTGGCGCTGATGTGGGCCGAAGCGCTGAATGAACAGGGCATGGTTCCGGAAGCGGTGGCACTGGTGAACCAGGTCCGCAGCAGGGCCGGCATAGCCTTGCTCAACTCCAATGCGGCCACTATGGTAAGCGGACAGGCAGACCTGCGTGAACGCATCCGCAACGAACGGCGGATGGAGTTTCCCAACGAAGGCATCAATTTCTTCGATGAACTGCGCTGGGGCTCCTGGAAAGAAAAAGTGTTTGCTCCCGGCAACGGCGTAAAGCAGGTGTGGGGCGCCAACGTGGTCACCTACAGCTGGCTGGCCGACTATATCACCACCTGGGCCATCCCCGCAACGGAGATCCAGATGAACAACAGCCTGACCCAGAACACCGGCTGGATCAATTAATCTATCACTTCACCATCAACGAATCCTTCGCTTATGCATCACTGGTATAAGGCGGTTTGCTGCCTCTTTCTCTTCAGTACCCAGCTCCTGTTTGCCCAGCGGAAGAGGGACTTGCTGGTCGCTTCCTATCCTGTGCAGTTTGTGCAGCAGCACATGCCATCGGGTACGGAGTGGGTACGGTTTCCGGCGTATGCCGACCGCACAAAATGGTCATCGCTTCCCGAAGCGTACAGGAAAAAAATAGTGGCCGACGGGGAGGCTGTGCTCGGCTACAAATGGCAGGTGGTGCCGGCGTCGGCCTACCAGGAGTTTGTGACCACCGGCGACCGCAACGTGATGCAGGATGTGTACAACGCAAACACTTCTGCCCTGCGCCGGCTGGTGCTGGCAGAACTGGTGGAAGGAAAAGGCCGGTTCCTGAAACAGATGGTGGACGGGGTGTGGACGCTCTGTGAGATGAGCACCTGGGCCTTGTCGGCCCACCTTTACATGCAGAAAAAGGGGGTCGGACTGCCTGATGTGACCGACCCGGTCATCGACCTGGGCGCCGGCACTACATCGGTGCTGCTGGCCTGGACCAATTATTTTTTCGGACGGGAGTTCGATAGGATAAGTCCGCTCGTGTCGCCGCGTATCCGCCGCGAGCTCGACCTGCGCATCCTGCAGCCCTATTACAACCGCAACGATTTCTGGTGGATGGCGCTGGAGAAGGAAGACGCCAGCGTGAACAACTGGAACATCTGGTGCAACTACAACGTGCTTACCTGCATCCTGCTGACCGAGACGGACCCGCAGAAAAGATTGAACGGGATCTACAAGACCATGCGGTCGGCCGACAAATTCATCAACTATTACAAAGACGACGGCGCCTGTGAAGAAGGTCCGGCATACTGGTCGCTGGCAGGCGGCATGCTGTACAATTACCTCGACCTGCTGTCCACGGCAACAGGCGGCGCCATCAATAAATTCAACGATCCGCTGGTAAAGAATATCGGCACTTACATCGCCAAAGCCTATATCAGCGATCGCTGGTACATCAATTACGCCGATGCTTCCGCAAGGCTGAGTCCGGATGCAGGACTGGTCTACGAGTACGGCAAATCGGTCGGTGACCCCGGGCTGCAGCATTTCGGCAGTTACCTGGCTGTGCAGCAGCACTGGGAAGAAAGGATCCCCGGCGAAACACTGCAGTCGCTGATAAGGAACCTGTTCGAATCGAAGGAGGTGCTGGACGGCAAGGCCGAAAAGCCGATGCTGGCTGAAAGCTGGATGCCGGGTACGCAGATCATGGCGGCGCGCGACAAGGCCGGCACGGCACAGGGTTTCTATTTCTCTGCGCTGGGCGGGCACAACGGAGAGAGCCATAACCACAACGATGTGGGGTCCTGTATCCTGTTCTATAACGGGCACCCGGTGCTGATAGACGTAGGCAGCGAGAACTATACCCGCCAGACATTCGGGCCCGAACGCTACACCATCTGGACGATGCAATCGGCCTTTCACAACCTGCCGCTGATCAACGGGGTGCAGCAGCACGAGGGTGCAAAATACGCAGCAAAGAAAGTGCAGTTCAACGCTGCGGCTTCTTCGGTCAAGTTTTCGCTCGACATTGCCGCAGCTTATCCGCCGGAAGCCCGTGTACGTTCGTGGGAGCGGAGTTACCTGCTCAACAGGGGAAAGTCGTTTACGATCACGGACAAGTTTGAGCTGGAGGAGTACAAAGGTCCGAACGAACTGCACCTGATGACAAGCAACAAGGTCGAAAAAAAGCAGGAAGGCATGCTGCAACTCACTGGCGACAGCACCGTGCTCAACCTGCAATACGATCCAACACTGCTGACGCCGCGCATTGAGCCGGTAACGGTAAAAGACAGCCGGCTGCTGCAATCGTGGCCTTCAACCATTTACCGCATCATCTTCACCTTTGCTGGTAACAAAACGGCCGCCACTTCTTCGCTGGTGATCACGTCCCCCAAATAATCCCAATCGACCCTATGAACCGATCCTTTTTGATGGTCTTCGTATGTGCCTGCCTGACAGGTGCGACCACGACGAAGAAAGCAGAGCCCGATTTTGTTAAAGCCAATTTCGACTTTGCCGGGGTGCAGCTACGCAACATGCTGAAAGCAGACATCCCTCCGAACAGCTTTCCCCGAACCACCGATAAAACAGGCAAGCTGGTTTCCACCAACATGTACGACTGGACTCCCGGCTTCTTTCCGGGCAGCCTCTGGTACGAGTTTGCATTTACCAGGGACCCGGCGTTGAAAACAGCCGCTGTGGAATGGACTGAAAAGCTTGAGTCGCTGCAGAATTTTACGCAGCACCACGACCTGGGTTTCATGATGTATTGCAGCTATGGCAATGCCTACCGGTGGACGGGAAACGAAGCATACAAAGACATCCTGATCCGGTCGGCCCGCTCGCTGTGCACCCGTTTCAGTCCGGTCACCGGTACCATCAAATCGTGGAACCAGTTCGTGTCGTGGCATGGCAACCGCACATACAACTACCCGGTGATCATCGACAACATGATGAACCTGGAACTCCTGTTTTTTGCGGCGCGCCAGACCGGCGATACGGCGATTTCGCATGTGGCAGTCACGCATGCGCTCAGTACGATGAAGAACCAGATCCGTAAAGACGGCAGTTCTTTCCACGTGGTATGTTACGATTCGGCTACGGGGCAGGTGGCGGGCCGCGAAACGGCCCAGGGGTATGCCGATAATTCGACCTGGTCGCGCGGACAGGCCTGGGGTATTTACGGATTCACGATGGTCTATCGCGAGACAAAGGATCCCCGCTTTCTGCAAACGGCCATCAGCATGGCCGACTGGTATATCCGGCACCTGCCGGCAGACAAGGTGCCGTACTGGGATTTCAATGCGGGCGAAGCCGGTTATACGCCCGGCGTGAACTCGCATGCACCCGAAACGCCGGCAAGGCTGCGCGATGCATCAGCTGCCGCCATCACGGCATCGGCTCTGTTTGAGCTGAGCCGGTATGCCGGTTCCAAAGGCAAAAAATACGAGGCGGTGGCTGTACAGACCCTGCACACGCTGGCCGGTCCGGATTTCCGGGCAACACCGGGAAGCAATGCCAATTTTTTGCTGAAGCACAGCGTCGGCAGCATCGCCCATGGCTTCGAGATCGACGTGCCGCTGGTGTACGCCGATTACTATTTTATCGAGGCCCTCTACCGCTACCACCGGTTACTGGAAGGGAAATCTCCGGTCGGGGACTGAGGTGTTGTCTGAACCATGATTCAGGGATGGAAATACGGAAGGATGAGTGTGAAAAGTAAATTAACCGCGGGAATTTTGCTGGCAGCGGAAAAATGCTGATCGGTTTAAACAAATCCTCGAATCCCTGAATTTTGGTTCACACAAAAGGTCTTATCTTGATCCTAAAATGCCCTATGGATAGAAGAGCGTTCCTTAAAGAGACCGGTATCCTGACTACCGCAGTGAGCCTGGGTTCAACGGCAGCCTTTGCAGTACCCGGGCCCGCAGGTGGTAAACTGCCTGCCCGCTGGAAGGGGTTTAACCTGACCGATTTTAATACGCCCAACCCGGCCCCCGACCGGAAATACACCACCGGAGACCACCTGAAATGGATGCAGGACTGGGGCTTCAATTTCATACGGCTTCCCATCGCCTATCCTTATTACACGCGCTTCGACCGGAGCAAGCCCATCACGCCGGACGAAGTCTACCAGATCGACCCTGCCGGGGTCGACCGCATCGACCGGCTGGTGCAGCTGGCGCATAAGCACAACCTGCATGTGAGTCTGAACCTGCACCGGGCGCCGGGTTATTGCATCAATGCCGGCTTCAACGAGCCGTATAATCTCTGGAAAGATGAAGCCGCTCAGAAAGCTTTCTATTTTCATTGGAACATGTGGGCCGCACGCTACAGGAACGTATCCTCCAAAAAGATCAGCTTCGACCTGCTGAACGAGCCGAGCATGCGGGAAGACATGAACGACCAGCTGTCGAAGTCCTCCGCCGTCCCCGGCGACCTTTACAGGAAAGTGGCGCAGGGCGCACTGGAAGCCATCCGCAAGGAAAACAGACAACACCTCGTGATCGCCGACGGCAACAACGTCGGCAACCAGCCCATCCCCGAGATCGCCGACCTCGACATCGCGCAAAGCTGCCGCGGATATTTTCCCGGGGCCATCTCACATTACAAGGCGCCGTGGGCCAACAAAGACCCCGAACACATGCCCGTGCCGCAATACCCCGGCCAGGTGGGCACACAAACCCTGAACCGCCGGATGCTGGAGAAGTATTACGAACCCTGGATCGAGCTGGCGGCCAGTGGCGTCGGCGTGCACTGCGGTGAATGCGGATGCTGGAACAAGACGCCGCATGAGGTCTTCCTGGCCTGGTTCACCGATGTGATCGACATCCTCTCCTCCCACCGGATCGGTTTTGCCCTCTGGGAGTTCATCGGCGATTTCGGCATCCTGAACTCCGGCCGCTCGGATGTGGCATACGAAGACTGGCACGGCTACAAGCTGGACAGAAAACTCCTTGACCTGGTGAGAAAGTATTGAGACGGGTCGACGTATGGGGGCGGATCCGAACCGCCGGAGGTTTTGCAGACCCCCTGCACTTCCCCGCTGGCCTGCCCGAAGGTGGCAGCCACCGTTTCATAGAACTTCGGGCAGGCGGAACCGCAAACAGGAGACAGGTGGTCGTAATTCCCCGTCATGAAATAAAGCGAGCCGGTATTATCCGCGCTTTTGCATGGTACCTGGCCAGGAGGGTCTGGAACCCGTAAAGAAACTGCGGGATGATCCGGCTCGCATGCTGCTTCGGCGTGGGGTCCAGATAGTAGGTGGCATTGCGGTGCCCTGCGGGGTGGAATAGATAACGGGCCTGGTATCTTGTGCGAGACAAAAGACAGCGGTCCCGTCCGGCATCGATGAGTAGCAGGCGGGTTCCCGAAAAGCGCGCCACGGTCCCTGAACCGCGACACGCCAACCCAGACCTCGTACTGATGCCATGCACGGCGTCTCCGCGGAGCAACCATTCCTGTTATTTCATCAACCGCACCGCATGTATCCTGCCGGTTGCAGAACCGTCATGCGCTACGAATCTGACGGTCATAACCTCCCCCTTCTGTGACGTTGTGACCGCGTCCGGCAGGGGATACTCAACATCGTAGAAACTGTCTTTATGCGCCGCATCGTGCTCAACTGAACTGAGCAGTTCGTTGTTCACCAGGATGTCGAAGCTCACCGGCTGATCGCCCCCGTAGTAACTGATGCGCAGCGTGCGGGCCGCGCGGCCCGCATTGCGCAGATCGTAGCTGAACCATTTTGTGGCCTGCCGCCAGTGCTGGTCGATCACCAGGCCCGATTCGCTCTGTTCACTCCGGAAGCCATGATCGGATTCGGGTTGTTGCTCGCCGGCGGCTACCTGGTCGATGGTGCGTGCTTCGAGGGCCTGGCGGTCTTTTTCTTCCTGTACCATCAGCGCCTGTTTTTTCTTCAGGTCTTCAGGGCGCGTAACGGGCCAGTACAGCATGTAACGGGTATCGTAGAGCTGGTAGAAAGGAACCAGTCTGAGCGATTTGTATTTATCCTGGTAGATCAGCGAAGAGATCGTGTAGGTGAGCGGCTGGCCCTTTACGGGTTGCAGCGAAGACGCAACATCTTCCTTGTCGGATACCAGCAGCGGCGCCTCGTCGAGCGCATACATGGGTCCGTTGGCCACATGGCTCATCCGGCTTGCATCTGCACGCAGTCCGGTTTGCGAAGCCGTGTCGGTAGCGGCAGCGAGCTCTACCGGGCCATGACTGAACGATACCCACGCCGAATGGTCGGGCAGGTACTCGGCCCGGGTCTGCATCGGTAACACAACCGTGATCTTGTCTCCCGAGTTCCATTTGCGACGCACTTTCACATATCCCAGCGGGCCTGCCTCCACTTCCACCGCTTTGTTGTTCACGCTCACCGTCATCTTCCCCGGCACTACCCACGATGGATTCCGGATCAGCAGAGAGAATGTCATCGGCTTCTGCAGCTGCAGGGTCATGCCAGTAGCTTCGCTGGCAGGAAAGCTGTTCTGCTGCGTCAGCACCAGGCCTTTCTCCTTCCATCGAAGCACAGACGGAATAAAAAGATTTACATACAGATCACCGGCGTCGTGGGCATAGATCAGCTCGCCGTATTTGCCATGGTTCTCCATGCCCGACCCCACGCAGCACCAGAAATCCTGGTCGGGCTGCGAATACACGCGGTAGTGCTGCGGACGGATCGGCGTGAAGTACACAAAACCGCCCGACGGATGCTGCGAGGAAAGAATATGATTGTACAGGGCCTTTTCGTAATAGTCCATGTAACGGCCGGAAGGAGCGGACAGGAACAGGTGCTTTGTCAGCTTCAGCATGTTGTAGGTGTTACAGGTCTCGGGGCCCTGATTCGATTCGAGCATCGAAGAGAAATTGTTGATGGGATTGAAATGCTCGCGCACGCTGTTGCCACCGATCGAAATGGTCCGGTTCTCTACCACCGTCTGCCAGAAAAAACGCGCGGCCTCCGCCCAGTCCTTATTCGGCGACAGTTCCGCAATGCGCATATAGCCGATCACCTTCGGGATCTGCGTATTGGCATGCAGCCCGGTCAGCGAATCTTTGTCCTGCATGAGCGGGTTCAGGATGGCCCGGTGCGAGAACCGCCTGGCCAGCGCCAGGTATTTGGAGTTGCCGGTAATATCAGACACATCGGCCAGCGCCTCGTTCATGCCGCCCTGCTCGCAGCGCAGCATAAGCTGAAACTGCTCGTCGCTCAGCCCCGACGTGATATTGAGGGCCCAGTCGCTCAGTTTAACAAGTATCTTTTTTGCTTCCTGGTTGCCGGTGAGCAGGTAGGCATCGCAGAGCCCGGCAAACAGCTTGTGCAGGTTGTACCACGGTACCCATTTGTCGTTCAGCGCAAAACTTTCCGCCTTGATCCGCCCTTTGGCCAGCTCGGCCCACATGGCCTTTCCGCCCGGCACACCGCCCACATACCCATCGCCGCTGGCCTGCTGGCAGCGGTCCAGCCAGCCGATCATATACTGCAGCCTGCGCCCTGCTTCCGCATTGCCTGTGGAAGCAACCATATTCGACAGGGCCGACAGGTAATGACCCCCGATATGACCGTCGAGGCCGGTGCCTTCCCAGTTGGGATAGGTGGTCGCTTTGGTGGCGATGCCTGCTTCGCGCAGAAAGGGTGCCAGCAGCTTATCGGGATTCAGCGCCAGCATATATTTCAGGTCGGTTTCCTGCGCTTTCTTAAACGGGCCGTCGAGCAGCCGCACATCCGACAGGGGAAAACTTTTCAGCGTATCGTTTTGCGCATAGCCATGCAGGCACAGGCAGCCCAGCAGACCCAGGCCGAGGAAGGTCTTTTTCATCGTAGTCTATCAGTGGAAATAAATATTGTAAGCTACCGCTTTTTTAATAGCCAGTATTTTGTTTCAGGTTTGAATTTTTGCTCAGCTCCGTCCGCGGGATCGGGAACAGGATCTTGTTTTCACCGTTCGGACTGTGATTGAACCATGATTTTTTGGTGAACACGCCAAGGCGGATCAGGTCCTGCCGCCGCCGTGCTTCCTGGTCGAGCTGGCAAAGATGATGAACATGAGCCGGCCGACGCTGCACCGTAAAACCAAATCGATCTCCGGACTCACGCCAAACGAGCTGATCAACCTGACCCGGCTCAAGAAGGCGGCGCAGCTGCTGGCGGAAGGCAGGTATAAGATCTACGAAGTGGCGGGAATGGTGGGGTACAGTTCGCAAACCTATTTCGGCCGCAATTTTCTGAAGCAGTTCGGGATGTCTCCCTCCGAGTATATCAATATGAAGGGGCTCGAAAGAGGTGAGTAATACCACACAAACCAGAGAGCAGGGGATAGCTCGTTTTTCATTTGAGCGCAAACAGGCGCGGTGGTCCTTGATCGTGATACAGGCAACAGCGCCTGCACTGAAGGGCCAAAAGCTTTATGGCAGGCTCCCTAATTTACAAGCGTGGAGCTGCCAGTACCGCAATTGTCATCCAACCGTTAAAATTTTGATGTTAGAACATTTAGTTCTTGTCTGATCGAAATTTTTTATACATTTGCTATCACTGTTAGGTATTGTAACACTTGTTAGCACACCGGGTCGGGGAAATCAGGAGTTTAAAAAGACAGGAATAGATCAAGAGTAAGGAAATACGGATAATAGATTAGAAAGTAAAAAAGGGGATTTCTCCGGTCCGTATAGCTAACGATGTTAGAAAAAATAAGAGCCATAAAAGCCATTATATGAAAGTAGAGATCTGGTCCGACGTTCGCTGCCCCTTCTGCTACATCGGCAAACGCAAATTCGAAACCGCCCTGTCCGTTTTTGCCCACAAAGACCAGGTGGAAATCGTCTGGCACAGCTTCGAGCTCGACCCCTCCCTTCAGACAGACCCCTCCCTCAATATATACGACTATCTCGCTGCCCGCAAGGGGTTTTCCCGCTCCCGCTCGGTGGAGATGCACGAACACGTAGTGCAATCGGCCTGCGAAGCAGGCCTCCAGTTCAACTTCGACCAGGCCGTGGTGGCCAATTCTTTCAATGCCCACCGCCTGATCCAGCTCGCCAATGCCCGCGGAGCGGGAGACACTGCAGAAGAGCTCCTGTTTAAAGCTTACTTTACCGAAGGGCTCAACATCGACGACACTGAAGTGCTGATCCGGATCGGAACCGTCATCGGCCTGCAGGAAAAAGAGGTCGCTGACATGCTGGCCTCCGCCGATTTCAGCCGCGAAGTGCGGAAAGACCAGGTGAAGGCCGGGGAACTCGGCATCAACGGCGTCCCGTTTTTTGTGGTCAATGATGCCTACGGCGTTTCCGGCGCGCAGAGCCCCGACACCTTTTTGGAAGTACTCGAACATGCCTGGAGAGAATCGGGCGAAACGGCCGTCTCCGTCGGCATCACGGGCGAGGTGTGCGATGCCGACGGCGCTTGTAACGTATAACAGCAACCGTAATTTTTTATCCCAACTTTATAAATAACAGTTATGGCAACAACATGGAACCTGGACCCCACGCATTCGGAGCTCCAGTTCAAAGTAAAACACCTGATGATCTCGAAAGTGACCGGACAGTTTCAGCAGTTCAGCGGAACCGTGGAGACCGAAGGCGATGACCTCAGCACCGCGAAAGTCAGTTTCACTGCCGACATCACTTCCATCTCCACCAACAACGCACAACGCGACGCCCACCTGCGCAACAGCGATTTCTTCGACGCCGACAACCATCCGCAGCTCACCTTTGCAAGCTCGCGCCTGGACAAAGTAAGTGACGAAGATTACAAAATGTATGGTACGCTCACCATGCGCGGTATCAGCAAGGAAGTGGTGCTCGACGTGGAATTTGGCGGCATCGTGCAGGATCCCTGGGGTTTCTCCCGCGCCGGCTTCACCGTGAACGGAAAGATCAACCGCAAAGACTATGGCGTCAGCTTCAGCATGGTTTCCGAAACCGGCGGACTGCTGCTGGGCGAAGAAGTGACCATACAGGCGCAGGCGCAGTTTGTAAAAGTGCCTGCGACCGTGGAAGCAGCCGCTGCAACGGCATAAACGCGTTTTTCATATCATCACCGCCTCCGTGGCAAAAGAATTGCTGGTTGGATGTGTATAATAAGATTGCTCATGCGCCTGCATGGGCAATCTTTGTAACCGCTATTTGTAAAATTCAAAACTCAACAGAAATGGAATCGTTGTATACGGCGAAAGCAACTTCAGTGGGCGGCCGGAACGGCCACGTAAAATCTTCGGACGGCGCACTCGACGCCGACGTACGCGCACCCAAGGAAATGGGCGGTCCTTCGGGTAATTTCCTCAATCCGGAGATCCTGTTTGCATCCGGCTATGCGGCCTGTTTCAACAGCGCCCTGGGCTCTGTCATCCGCGCTGAAAAGCTGCAAACCGGCGACCCGGTTGTAACGGCGGAAGTAAGCATCGGCAAGCTGGAAAAAGGCGGGTACGGACTCGCCGTAAAGCTCGATGTGGAAGTGCCCGGCGTAGATAAGGAGAAAGCGCAGGAACTGGCCAGCAAGGCCCATGAAGTTTGCCCGTATTCGAATGCTACCCGGGGAAACATCGATGTACAGGTGACGGTTGTATAAGCTGTTCCCATTTATTTTACTACCAGATCCTTTTTCATACCTTGCGGACCGATTCCTGCCGGGACATGAAAAAGGATCTTCTTTGTCCGGCCCTGCTGAAAACTGCGGAACCCGCCGGACCATTTTCTGTTCCCGGACCGATCTACTCATCTTTAAATAACTAGAAATGATTGCAACAAAAGGATACGCTGTGCAAAGCGCCACCGATCAGCTGGCTCCCTTCTCCTTCGACCGGAGAGACCTCAACGAACACGATGTGAAATTTGAAATCCTGTACTGCGGCGTTTGTCATTCAGACATTCACCAGGCGCGCAACGAATGGCAGAACTCCATGTACCCGATGGTGCCGGGCCATGAGATCGTGGGCCGTGTAACCGAAGTGGGCAGCGCCGTTACCCGTTTCAAAGCGGGCGACCTGGCCGGGGTTGGTTGTATGGTGGATTCCTGCCGTGAATGCAGCAACTGCAAAAAAGGGTTGGAGCAGTATTGCAAGAAAGGCAATGTAGGCACCTACAATTCGCACGAGAGAGACGGTAAGACTCCGACCTATGGCGGATACTCGAACCAGATCGTGGTGCAGGAAGATTTCGTGCTGCACATTTCCGACAAGCTTCCGCTGGAAGCCGTAGCCCCGCTGCTCTGCGCCGGCATCACCACCTACTCGCCCCTCAAACACTGGAACATCGGCGCCGGACATAAAGTGGCCGTTGTAGGGTTGGGCGGACTGGGCCATATGGCCTTGAAATTTGCCGCTGCCTTCGGCGCTGAAGTGACCATGCTGAGCACATCGCCCGACAAGGAAGCCGACGCACGCCGCCTCGGTGCGCACAAATTCGCGCTCACCAAAGACCCGGAGCAGATGAAAGCCATGGGGGGATATTTCAACTTCATCATCGACACCGTATCGGCTCCGCACGATTACAATGCCTACCTGGGCCTGCTCGATACCGACGGCATCATGATCTGCGTAGGCGTGCCGCCAACGCCCACCGAGATCCTGGGCTTCAGCCTGCTGGGCAACCGCCGCAGCCTGACCGGCTCCGCCATCGGCGGCATCCCCGAAACACAGGAGATGCTCGACTACTGCGCCGAACACAACATCGTGTCCGACGTGGAAGTGATCGAAATGAAATACATCAACGAAGCCTACGACCGCATGCTCAAAGCAGATGTCAAATACCGCTTTGTGATCGACATGGCGACGCTCTAAATTCTGCTTTTCAATTTTGCATGGCCCGCTTCCCCCTTGTGGTGAAGCGGGCTTTTTCAAAACACACCTTACCTTCTTTCCCCAACCTGCTGGCGCCACATCGAATAATAAAGCCCTTTGTCTTCGAGCAATTCTTCATGCGAACCGGTTTCAACAATGCGGCCTTTTTCGAGGACGTAGATGGTGTCGGCATGCATGATGGTGGAGAGGCGGTGGGCGATCAGGATGGTCATCTGCTCGCGGCTTACGGAAATATCACGGATCGTCTTGGTAATTTCTTCTTCCGTGAGCGAATCGAGGGCGGAGGTGGCTTCGTCGAAGATAAGCAGGTCGGGCTGGCGCAGCAGGGCACGGGCGATGGACAAACGCTGTTTTTCGCCGCCCGACAATTTCATGCCGTTCTCGCCCAGCATGGTGTTTATGCCATGCGAAGCTTTGGCGATGAGCGCTGATGCAGACGCTTTCTGCAGGGCCTGGTTCATATCTTCATCCGTAGCCCCGGGATGTACAAAAAGAAGGTTATCCCGGATGGTGCCCGCAAACAGCTGCGTGTCCTGCGTTACAAAACCGATCTGCCGCCGCAAGGGATTATATCGCACGCGGGTCGATAAAATATCGTTGAAATAGATCTGTCCGCTCACCGGAGTGTACAATCCGACCAGCAGCTTCACCAAGGTCGATTTGCCCGAACCGGAAGGTCCGACGAACGCGATGGTCTGGCCGGTATGCACGTTGAATGAAAGATTGTCGATGGCATTGAAGCCGGCGGTACGGTGCCGGAACACCACATCTTCGAACCGCAGGCTTTTGAGCGGACCTGTCTCCTGGTAATCATCCGGGCGGCGCTCGATCTCGCGGTTCATGAGGCGGTCGAAAGTCTGCAGCGAGGCATCGGATTCGCGGTACAGGATGATCATATTGCCGAGGTCCTGCAGCGGGGTGAAGATGGCCGTGGAGATAAACTGCATGGCGATCAGCTCGCCCGTGCTCAGCACATGCCGGAAGATGAGCCACAGCAGAATAAACAGGATCGATTGCTTCAGCAGGTTCAGCAGGTTGCCCTGCAGGAACGAGAGCGAACTTACTTTTTTTGCCTTCTCCATTTCGAGCTCGAAGATGCTGTGCGTCTGCTCGTTGAGCCGCCTGATCTCTGCAAAAGTGAGCCCCAGGCTTTTCACCAGCTCGATGTTGCGCAGGCTCTCCGTGATCACGCCGGCCTGCTGATCCGTCTGCCGGTTGATCGACCGCTGTATGCCCTTGATGCGTTTCGATACCAGTCCGGTCAGCGACCCCAGCAGCAGCACCCCGACCACGAACACCGGTACCAGCAGGCCGTTGCGGCTGATGCTGTACCACAGCAGGAAACCCACACCCACCAGCGAAGAGAACAGCACGTTGATGAATGAATTGATAAAACGCTCCGCATCGGTCTTTACTTTTTGCAGCACCGACAGCGTGGTGCCGCTCCTGCTTTCCTCAAACTCCTGGTACGACAGGCGGAGTGTTTGTTTCAGTCCGTCGTTGAAGATCTGCATGCCGAATGCTGCCACGGCTTTGCGGGTGATGTACTCCTGCAGCGATTTGCAGAGTTTGGACAGGATGGCGATGCCCAGCGCCAGCAGCAGCCAGTACAGCACGCCACGGATGAGGTTGTTCTCTGTGAGATGATTTTTGTTGGTGGCATACTGGTCGATGATCTTGCCGAAGATGACCGGGTCGAACAGGCTCAGCAGCTGTGCAGTGGCAGCCAGCAACAAAGAAAAGATGACCCCGTTCCGTTGCGGCCGTAAATATTTCCAGAGTGTTTTCATGATATTTTTTGCCCCTTGTTTGAAAGTACAACGGCCTGCAGTAGCCGATGAGGGGAATCAGGTTACTATCTGTAAGTATCGTGCCGGGGTAGTGGCAGGTGGTAAAAACTTTGAAAGATAAGGCGTGTCCGGTTTTGAAAATATTGATCCCAAACAAGTTTTCCGCATGGAAGGCATGCAGAAAATATTATACTTTCACGCCAAACAACCTTATCATGAATCTTTCCCAAACTTCTCCAACGTCTGAAGGGGAATCGCTGCTTAAACAACTGTGTGTCCGGTTCATCAAAGCAAAGCGCTCGCTTATATCACAGGAAAGACTTCTTTCGCATCCATACAATCTCACGTACCGGCCTGCAAGAACGGAATACGCGCTGAGTGAAAAAGAAGTGCTGGAAATATACGAGCATCCCGAAAAATTCCAGGGCCTGGAAACCAGTATACATGAGCTGCAGGAAGAGCTGCGGCAGCTGTGCATACAGCTGATTCCTTATTTCAGGGCCATCCGCAACCGGAGCTTTTATATTGAATACGATAGACACCGCTATCAATTTTTTCTGAATGAAGAAGGAGAGATCATTTTCTATATTGCGCCTTTCCCGGCAATGGATGCATGAGAAAGGAAATAGGTCCGGCCTCTTCCGCATTCCCGGAAAACATCACAACTTAGTGATATGAAGCAGCACCTGTTCCACCTACTTCTTCTGATGCTTTTCTCCATGCCGGTCCTCTTGCAGGGGCAGACCGGGGAGCGCCTCTCTTCGCCGGATACCGGTACCGGCATGCAGGTCCTTCCGCTTGGTGGAAACGCCTGGAGAAAAGGCGGGCAGGGTGGCGCCGTCACCAACGCCGGCGTCACCGGCTGGACCGATCCCGCTACCCGTTTTGAAGTGTACGTACGGACCTCGGTACCCGGACGAATGACTATTGCGCTGCGTGCCCGGGTACCACAGGGCAGTTCCCGGCTCAGTATCTCCATCGGCAGTAAGAGCAGGGAGTTGTCACTCACCGGCGCATCCATGCAAAGTTACCCGGTGGGGGATTGGGAAGTCACCGATACGGGTTACTGCAGGATCAGAATACGGGGACTGGCCAGGCAGGGAGAAGTATTCGCCGACCTGGAAAGCCTGGAACTGGGCGGTTCTGCGATCAACGGCCAAACAGCCTTTGTAAAAGACAACGAAGGCAATTTCTTTCACTGGGGCCGCCGCGGCCCTTCCGTTCATCTGAATTACATCATCCCCGATACCACGATGAAGGCCGAATGGTTTTACAACGAGATCACCGTTCCCCAACACCGGGATGTTACAGGTTCTTACTTCATGGCGGCGGGGTTCGGCGAAGGCTATTTCGGCATCCAGGTAAATTCCGG
Source organism: Chitinophagaceae bacterium (assembly GCA_965200945.1). Taxonomy (GTDB): domain Bacteria; phylum Bacteroidota; class Bacteroidia; order Chitinophagales; family Chitinophagaceae; genus JADCRZ01. Next base: position 3,081,879 of record OZ241749.1, on the reverse strand, counting down.
GCAGGAAAGAAGGATCCTTTTCTCGGTCTGGAGCCCGTTCAATACCGACAACCCGGCCGCCATTCCCGACAGTCAGAAGATCCGCCTGTTGAAAAAAGGGGCCGGCGTGCATGCCGGTGAATTTGGCAATGAAGGCTCGGGCGGACAAAGCTACCTGCGCTACGGGTGGAAAGCCGGCGTCCGCTACGGGTTCCTGCTGCATGCCGTTCCGACGGCCGGCAACCACACGGAATACACGGCCTACTTCTTTGATCCCGCCCTGCACAGGTGGGCGCTGATCGCTTCCTTCTCCCGGCCGCAGACCTCCACTTATATCAAACGCCCGCATTCCTTTCTCGAAAATTTTATCCCGGAAACCGGCGACACCGAAAGACGGGTGCTGTTCTCCAACCAGTGGGTCTGCGACCCGTCGGGCCGCTGGGCCGCCCTCACGCGGGCCCGCTTCACCGGCGACAATACCGCCCGGAAAGGATACCGGATGGACTATGGCGGCGGGGTGGAAGGCGATGCGTTCTACCTGCGCAACTGCGGTTTCTTCGACCGCTACACCCCGCTCGACCTGCAGCTGGAAAGGCGCGGCCCCGGCACCCATCCGGTCATCGGTTTCAACAAATTGCCCTGAATCATGCTGGATTGGCCTGATCGCCCGCGGTGTTCAGGCAAGCGGAAAATGTATCATCTTTGCGGGAATGAGATGGTCCCTTTTAGTATTCCTGCTCGCCGGACTGACTGCCCGGTGCCAGATGGTGACATATACTTCCGCTACCAAACCCTGGAACGCTGATTCGCTCGGCAACCACCGCGCCGTGATACGGGTAGGCAGCGCCGCCGCTGCCGCCCATGTGGTGATCCCCTGGCGGCGGCACGACCCGCAGCCTGAAACCAAAAGGATCATCGTGCAGGATGCGCGCACCGGCCAACTCATCCGGCACCAGAAATCCGGCCACCTCGATGCGGAAAGCGGGGAGATATGGTTTGAACCGGTCTCCGGCGCCGGCGATTATTACGTGTACTATATGCCCTACCGCAACGAGGGCCGCAGCAATTACCCCAAAGGCGTTTACCTGCAGGCGGTTTCTCAGCAGGACTGGCAGCCATCTGCCGGCAAGACGGTGGAAGGCACGGTGCGCGAGATCCAGTCGGTCGATGCGTTCAACTCTTTTTACCCGATGGAAGTGAGCGCCACGGCAAAGGAAACGCAGCAGCTCATCGATCACAACGTGTCTTTCAGCTTCGTCGTGTTTCCGGAAGACCGCCTGCATCCCATTAAAATGACCGACCGGCTGCCGCAGCGCTGGATACAGAAAGGCGCCGGCCGGCAGTTCACCGACACCGCTGCCAAAGGCGAATACCTCGCATTTCAGTTCGGCGTGTATGCCATGTCTGACATGCCCCATGTAACGGTGCAGTTCTCTTCGCTGCAATCGGGCGGTAACACCATTCCCGCAAAGCAACTGGGCTGCCTCAACCTCGAAGGCACTTCCTACGACAACAAACCGGTCCGCTTCGATGTAAGCATCCCTGCCGGCAAGGTGCAGGCGCTCTGGTGCGGGCTCGACGTGCCCAAAACCACGCCGGCCGGCACCTACAAGGGTACAGCCACCATCAACGCCGAAGGGCACCGGCCCTGGACGGTGCAGTTATCCATCCGGGTAACCGGCAAGGTGCTGGCAGACGGCGGCATCAGCGAACCCGCCAAACAAACACGCCTCAAATGGCTCAACTCCACGCTGGCGCAGGAGAACACCGTGATCGCACCCTATACGCCGCTCCAGATCAGCGGCGACAGCGCGATCAGCCTGCTCGGCCGGAGGATCACCATCAGCAAGGACGGCTTTCCCAAACAGATACAGACTTTTTTTACGCCGGAGATGACCGGCCTGCAGCAGACGCCCAATAACCTGCTCTACGAACCCCTCCATTTTCATTTTACCCGCGCCTCCAACGGCAAAGACATCGCGCTGCAAAATGGCCCGGTCTCTTTCCAGGAAAAAGGTGCCGGCACCGTCCGCTGGCAGTGCAGCAGCCAGACCGATTCGCTGCAGATGAACGTGGAAGCCCTGCTCGAATTCGATGGCTTCATGCGCTACACCGTGCAGCTGGTAGCGCTGAACGATTTGGATTTCAAAGACATCGTGATGCACATCCCGTTTCAGAAGGACAAGACCGATTACCTGATGGGGCTTGGGGAGAAAGGTGGCAAGCGGCCCGAGAAAGTAGCGTGGAAATGGGAAGTGGCGACCAGGAACCAGGACGGCGCCTGGATCGGCAACGTGAACATCGGCCTGCAGTATTCGCTGCGCGACGAAAAATATGTGCGGCCCCTCAACACCAATTTCTATCTGCAGAAACCGCTGCTGCTGCCGGCCTCCTGGGGCAACGGCGGAAAGGGCGGCATCGATGTGGGCATCAAGGGCTCGTCCATGCTGGCCAATAATTACAGCGGTGCACGCACCATGAAAAAGGGCGATACGCTCTATTACAATTTCACGCTGCTCATCACGCCGTTCCATCCCATCAACACGGAGTTTCAGTGGGCCAACCGGTTCTATCACAAATACGAAAACCTCGATACCATCAAAGCGACGGGGGCCACGGTCGTGAACATCCACCACGCCACGCCCATCAACCCCTATATCAACTATCCGTTCATCGAATGGAAAAAGATGAAGGATTATATCGACGCGGCCCACAAAAAAGGCCTGAAAGTAAAGATCTACAATACGGTGCGCGAATTGTCGGACAGGGCCTACGAGATCCATCCTTTGCGCAGCCTGGGCCATGAGATCTATTCGCCCGGCAAGGGCGGCGGCTTTGCATGGCTGCAGGAACACCTCGACAGCGACTATATCGCCGCCTGGTTTGTGCCCGAGCTCAAAGATGCGGCGGTGGTCAACAGCGGCATGAGCCGCTGGCACAACTACTACGTGGAGGGCATGAACTGGCTCACCAGAAACGTGGGCATCGACGGCATCTACCTCGACGATGTGGCATTCGACCGCATCACCATGAAGCGGATCAAACGCGTGCTCACCGCCGATGGCCATCCCGGCATCATCGACCTGCACTCAGCCAACCAGTATAACAAGAACGATGGCTTCAACAACAGCGCCAACCTGTATATGGAGCATTTCCCGTACCTGAACCGGCTTTGGTTCGGAGAATATTTTGATTATGAGAAGAACGGTCCGGATTTCTTCCTGACCGAAGTGTCGGGCATACCGTTCGGACTCATGGGCGAGATGCTGCAGGGCGGGGGCAACCCGTGGCGGGGCATGGTATACGGGATGACCAACCGGATGCCCTGGAGCGACAATGCCGACCCGCGGCCGCTCTGGAAGCTGTGGGACCAGTTCGGCATCCAGGGTTCGAAGATGACCGGCTACTGGAGCCCGAACTGTCCGGTTAAAACGGATAACCCGGCGGTACTGGCCACCGTATACACAAAAGGGGCCCAGGCGCTCGTGTCTGTGGCCAGCTGGGCGGAAGGCGATGTGGATGTGAAGCTGCAGATCGACTGGCAGAAGCTGGGCGTCGACCCGGCGAAAGCAAAGATCAGCATCCCGGCAGTGAAGAATTTCCAGGAAGCGGCTGCTGTGGATGCCGGCGGTACGTTACATATTCCTCACGGCAAGGGTTACCTGCTGCTGATCAAATGAGAACTCCGAACAAATAAGGGTGTAAAACGGTTTACACCGGGAAGACCCGTCTGAATAACTATGAAAGAGACTCAACTTGCGGAGGGGAAACTGAAATCGCTTGCAGCCGAGCTGGAAGGTGAGCTGTATGATGACCGCGCCATGCGCATCCTCTATGCCACCGATGCCTCGGCCTATCGCGAGATGCCGCTGGCGGTGGTGATGCCGAAGTCGGAAGACGATATTAAAAGACTGATTCGCTTTGCAAACACGGAAAAAGTTTCACTCATTCCGCGGACTGCCGGAACCTCATTGGCCGGACAGGTGGTAGGCAAGGGCATCATCGCGGATGTGTCGAAGTATTTTACAAAGATACTGGAGCTGAACAAGGAAGAAGGCTGGGTGCGCGTGCAGCCCGGTGTGGTACGCGATGAGCTGAATATGTTCCTTGCACCCCACGGGCTCCTGTTCGGTCCGGAGACCTCCACTGCCAACCGGGCCATGATCGGCGGGATGGTGGGCAACAATTCGTGCGGCTCCAATTCCATCGTATACCGGAGCACCCGCGAACACCTGCTCGAAGTAAAAGCCCTGCTGAGCGATGGCTCTGAAGTGGTTTTCAATACGCTTGACCCCGACCGGTTTCATGCGAAATGCGAAGGGGATACGCTGGAAGCAGGGATCTACCGCACCCTGCGCAGCCTGCTGGGCAACTACGAGAACCAGGTAGAGATCCGCAAACAATTTCCCAAAAAATCGGTCGAGCGCCGCAACACCGGCTACGCGGTGGACCTGCTGCTGGAGACCGCGCCCTTCACGGCCGGTGGCCCGGATTTCAATTTCTGCACCCTGATCGCCGGCTCCGAAGGCACGCTGGCTTTCATCACCGAGATCAAGCTGCAGGTGGTGCCGCTGCCGCCCCGCGAGGCCGGACTGCTCTGCGTGCATTTTCATTCGGTAGACGAAGCCCTGCGGGCCAATCTCATTGCGGTGAAATACGGGCCGGGGGCCAGCGAGCTCATCGATCACTACATCCTCGAATGCACCAAGGATAACATCGAACAGATCCAGAACCGCTTTTTTGTACAGGGCGACCCCGGGGCCATCCTTGTGGTGGAATGGGCACGGGCTACCAGGGAAGAAGTTACAGCCATCGCCCGCCAGGCGGAAGCCGAGATGCGTGCCGAAGGACTCGGCTATCATTTCCCGCTGCTGTTCGGCGCCGACACCAAAAAGATATGGACCCTGCGAAAGGCGGGGCTGGGACTGCTCAGCAACCTGCCCGGCGATGAGAAGGCCGTGCCGGTGATCGAAGACACGGCCGTGGACGTGCAGGACCTGCCGGCATATATCCGCGACTTCAACGTGATCCTGAAAAAGTACGGGCTCTATTCCGTCCACTATGCCCACGCAGGTTCCGGCGAGATCCATTTGCGGCCCATCATCAACCTCAAAACGGTGGAGGGAAACCGGCTGTTCAGGGCGATCGCTGCAGAGATCGCGACCCTGGTGAAAAAATACGACGGCTCGCTGAGCGGCGAGCATGGCGACGGCCGGCTGCGCGGAGAGTTCATTCCGCAGATGATCGGGGAGAAGAACTACGAGCTGCTGAAAAAGATCAAGCGCAGCTGGGATCCGCAGAACATCTTCAACCCCAACAAGATCGTGGATACGCCGCCGATGGACCAGATGCTGCGCTATTCACCCGGACAGCAAACGCCGGCTTTCAACACGGTGTTCCGGTTCCACGGCCAGGACATCCTTCAGCATGCCGAGCAGTGCAACGGTTCCGGCGATTGCCGCAAAAGCCAGCTTTCCGGCGGCACCATGTGTCCATCGTTCATGGCTACCCGAAACGAGAAAGACACCACCCGCGCCAGGGCCAATATCCTGCGCGAGTTCCTCACGAATTCAGGCAAGATGAACCGCTTCGATCATGAAGAGATCAAGGAGGTGATGGACCTTTGCCTGAGCTGCAAAGGCTGCAAATCGGAATGCCCGTCGAACGTCGACATGGCCAAGCTGAAAGCCGAATTCCTGCAGCATTACTACGATGCCAACGGCGTCCCGTTGCGCTCCCGGCTGATCGCCAATTTTACCCGTTCGGCTAAACTCGGCGCGCTGGTGCCCGGGCTGTATAATTTTGTGATGACGAACAAGGCGGTCAGTCCGCTCGTGAAAAAAATTTCCGGTTTTGCTGCCAGGCGATCCATGCCGGTGATGCATACCACCACGCTGCGCAAATGGTGGAAGAAGCACCAGGCAGAGAGCCGGGTCTCTGCCGGTGCTAAAAAAGTGTATCTCTTTTGCGACGAGTTCACCAACTACAACGATACCGGGATCGGCATCAAAGCCATCCTGCTGCTTGAGAAGCTCGGCTATTCAGTCGAAATACCTGATCATGTCGAAAGCGGACGTACCTGGCTTTCCAAAGGCCTGCTGCGGGATGCCAAAAAGATCGCGCAGAAAAATGTAGCGATGCTCTCGCCGCTTGTCACCGACGAATCACCGCTGATCGGCATAGAGCCTTCCGCCATCCTTACCTTCCGCGACGAGTACGAAGACCTGGCCGATGACGACCAGCTCGACACGGCAAAAAAACTGTCTGCCAATACCTTCCTGATCGACGAATTCATCACCCGCGAGATCGCCAAAGGTCATATCAGTAAAGAGCAGTTCACGACCGAAAAAAAGCTGGTGAAGCTGCACGGCCATTGCCAGCAAAAAGCCTGGAATGCGTTGTCTGCATCCGTAAAGATGTTATCGCTTCCTGCCAACTACACGGTCGAAACCATTCCTTCCGGCTGCTGCGGCATGGCCGGCTCGTTCGGCTACGAAAAAGAGCATTACGACATCTCCATGCAGATCGGCGAGCTTGTTCTCTTCCCCGCCGTACGCCAGCAACCCACCGACGTCCTCATCGCCGCCCCCGGCACCAGCTGCCGCCACCAGATCAAAGACGGCACCGGAAGAAAGGCAATGCATCCGGTGGAAGTATTGTATGAGGCGCTGAAATGATTGCCTGAAATCCCGGTTCAGACAACTCATTTCAACCTCAGCTCCACCACCGGTACTTCCAGCGGCGGCTTGTTTGCAGGCAGCGTGAGCACTATATCGGCGCCCGCTGTTTTCATGGGCAGCTCCGAATCATCATGCAGGAACTGGGCGTAACTGACCTTGCCGGCGTAGCCCGGCAGTACGATGTTACCGGTGGTGGGATAATCGAATAAGTGCAGGTATAGTTTGCGGGTGGCGGGGTTGTAGGTGAGGCGCGTTTCGGGGCCTTCGGGGGCTTTGAACTCTTCGGGAGCGTAGGTGCAGTTGTAGACGGACTGGCTGTTGGCGTGCATCCACTGGCCCATGCTGTCGAGGGCGCGCAGGGCGCGGTAATCGAATTCCCCGCGGGCCGTTGGGCCTACGTTCAGGATGAGGTTGCCGCCGTTGGCTACCGAGGTGACGAGCAGGTTCAGCAGCTGCTTGTCGGATTTCCAGGAGGTCTCGTCGCGGTAATAGCCCCAGGAGCCGGAGAAGGTCTGGCAGGTTTCCCAAGTCTTGCCTTTGAACTTAAGCAGTTCGGCTGGTTTCACCTGCTCGGGCGTCACAAAATCGCTGCCGTCGGCATAATCCGCCAGGTCGAGGCGGTTGTTCACGATGATGCCTGGTTGCAGTTTGCGGATCATCTTCAGCAGCTCTACCGAGCCCCAGTCGTCCTTGCCCTTGCCGAACTTTCCCGGGAAGGAAAAGTCGGCCCACAGAATATCTATCTTGCCATATTTTGTCAGCAGCTCGGTTATCTGGTTCCTGATGTACTCCCGGTACTTGGCCATGTCGCGGCCTTTGTTTACGCCCGCATAGTAAGCCGCTGTATCGCCGGCCTGCGCCATGCGCTGCGGATGACGGCTGTCGATGGCGTAATCGGGATGGTGCCAGTCGAGCAGCGAATAATAAAATCCCACTTTCAGTCCTTCCGCCCGGAAGGCGTCCACGAATTCCTTCACCAAGTCGCGGCCCGCTTTGGTGTTGGGGGCTTTGTAGTCGGTCCACTTGCTGTCGAACAGGCAAAAGCCTTCGTGGTGCTTGGAGGTGAGCACGGCGTATTTCATGCCGGCGGCCTTTGCCTGCCGTGCCCATTCTTTTGGCTGGAACAGGTCGGGATTGAAATTGTCGAAATACTTCTGGTAATCTTCATTGGTCATCCGCTCGCGGTTCTTTACCCATTCATGGCGGGCAGCCAGCGCATAGAGTCCCCAGTGGATGAACATGCCGAAGCGGGCATCCTGGAACCATTGCAGGCGCTTTTCTTTTTCAGCCGGTGTTTCACGGCCGATAAAAGGAAGTTGCTGCGCGGAGGCGATGTTTGCCATCAGCAGCAGAAAAAAGAGAGGGGCAAGAAACCAGTTTGCGTTCATATGGATGTTGTTAAATTGGTCAGTAGTGGAGTAAGAATTAGTCAATAAGCTCAGTTGAGTCCGACCTTGCCTTTCACCGATTCAAAAAGGGCTTTGGAGTCGAACCCGACGCCTTTGCGGAAGACAATCTCCATATTGCGGATTGCTTTGATATCTTTTTCGAGGTCGCCGTCGATCAGCACGAGGTCGGCCGTTTTTCCTTTCTCCACGGAGCCGGTCTCTTTCTCGCGGCCGAGGTAGGTGGCGCCGTTGAGGGAGGCAATTTTGATGGCCTGCACCGGCGTGAAGCCGGCTTCCACCAGCAGCTCTATTTCCCGGCGGCTGCCATAGCCGGCGATCGTTCTGCCGGAGCCGGTGGGGTCGGTACCTGCCACGAGCAGTCCGCCGGCATCGGAGAATTGTTTTTCCCAGGCCATGTTCTTTTTAAAAAGGGCCTGGCTCACCGAGTCGCGGTGCTGGCTGTTCTGCCAGCGGTTGGTAACGGTCTCGTTTACCTGCGGGATCAGCGCCTCTTCGCCGCCACCGAGCACTTTCTCACGGCCGGTGTTTGGCTCGAACACCGGCAGGGTGGAGGTAAGGGCGACTTTCTTGCTGATAAGGAACCGGATCAGTTCTTTCATTTTCGGACTGTTCTGGTCCAGCGCCTGCAGGGCGCGGGAGGCCACCGGGTAATCGAACTCGTTGACTTTTTTGGCCGTATCAAAATCGGAGCTGGCCATGAACCCGTGCTCGAGGTTGTCGATGCCGAGCTCCGCCGCCTCGCGGTAGGTGATGGTACAGAGATGACCGGTTACTTTCAGTCCTCTTTTATGGGCTTCCCGAACAACTGCTACCAGGTCTTGTGGCAGGGCGTGCATGTACATTTTGAAAGAAGTGCAGCCCTTGTTGGCCCAGAAGTTTACGGTGGCCGCCGCTTCCGCCGAATCTTTCACGGTGTTCAGCGCGGGGATATCGTAGCCCGGCCGTTCGATATAAGGCGCCGTCACATCCATGTCGGGCCCCACCATTTTTCCTTCTCCGATGAGGCGCTTGATGGCAAGGTCGGTCTGCGGTTCGATGCTGCCGGCCGTCCGGATGGTGGTAGAGCCGCCGGCCAGGTACATCTTGGCAAAGGTGGACGACATCTCGCCGATATTGAAGAACCGGTCGAGGAACATGGTGTAATAAAGATGTTCATGGAGCATGACCAGTCCGGGAATAAGGGTCTTGCCCGTACAGGAGACCACCTGCGCACCGGCTGGAACGGCGACCTGTCCGGTGGTACCCACTTCCGTGATCTTTCCGTTCGAGACGATCACCGTCTGGTGAAGTTTGGCCGGTTTGCCCGTACCGTCTATGAGTTTGGCATCGGTAAGCGCAATCACGGGCGCATCCGTTTTGATAAAGCGGCGAACCTCGGGGGAGAAAGTCTGGGCAAAAGAGAATGAGTATGCGAGTGAAATACACATCAGGAGCAGAAGCCTTCTCATGCAGCAGGAATTTAGGGGAAGATACAGGAAATCGGAAAAAGTGGCTTAGGCCATTTTTGTCTGAACCTGGATCAGGAGGATCTTTCTTATTGTCCTGATAATGGATGAGCAGGATCAAATTTACTGTCCGGATAATCTTTTACATCCGATAAATCCTCGTTCAGGCACTTGCTACTTCACCGGTACAAACAACACCGCATCCGCTACCACTACGCCGTCTGCGCCTTCGTTCGAAATCTTCACCGAAGCTTTTTTGCCGGCGGGGAGGTCGGCCGTTCCCAAAGAGATCCATTCGCCGGAGGTTTGTCCGACAACTATGATCTTGTTTTTGTCGAGTGTTTTTTGCAGCGTGTTACGTCCATCGAAGATGGTGACCTTTGTGATGGTGGCTGCATGGGCCAGTTTGGGATAATAGGTGTATACTTCGTAGCGGCCGGCTTTCTGAATCGTTGGCGTGAAGGTGACTTCGCCGGTTGCACCCGTTGAATCGGTCAGGAAGGAGGGGCCATAGCCGCCGTCTCCTTCGGCTTTCCAGCTACCCTTCACCGTTACCTGCTCCCGGTCGTCGTTGTCTACCAGGATCTCCGCTGTGCTGCCATCGGCCAGCGGGTCTGTTTTCAGGTGATGCTGCAGTTGCTTTACATCTACCTGTTGCACGGTTTGTCTGGCATCGATCGCCTGGCAGGCAGCCAGGGCGGCAGACTGGCTCAGCACCATGAACACGGGCTCCATGCGGATGGAGCCGTAGGCCATGTGACTGGCGGAGAGGCACACGGGCACCAGCAGGTTGCTGCATTCGGTGGCTTTGGGGATGATGGACCGGTAAGAGACCGGGTACGGCTTCACGCCATGCAGCTGCACGTCGCCTTCGTTCTTCACCATGCCGTTGACCACGAGGCGCTCGGCATTGTGCGAGTCCATGGTATAGGCGGCCATGCCGATGCCGTCGGGCACCACTTCCCGGCCCTGGCAGTTGGCCTGGGTCATCACGTAGGCGCCCAGCATGCGGCGCGCCTCGCGCACATAAAGCTGGGTTGTCCAGTGATCCGAGTCGGGATACTCATCTTTCGGGTAGCCCCATTCCTGCATCAGCGTGCGCAGGTGCGCGGGCATCCGGGCATCGTGCCCGATGAAGTAGAGCAGCCCTTTCGTATAGGTTACATGGTCACTGATGATCTTTTCCCGGGTGGCATAGTCGCCGTCGGGATAGCCATAGTTCATCCCGATCATGTCCGTAGAGAAGGGGCCGTTGTTGTTGATGTCCGTTTTGTGATTGGGCATCAGGTCCATCTTGAGAAAACCCCAGAGATCCTTGCTCGGCCTGGCCGCCAGGTACCGCAGCAGCAGTTCATATTTCGTGGAATCATAACCGGTAGGCCGCGTGATCCCGATCCGGTTGGACGGGTCGTTCGAGAGACAGATCCTGAAATTGTACGACTGTATCTTGTTGTCGCCCGTACCCGTTTCTTTGAGTGATTCGGCACTGACGCCCCACAACAAACCCGATTCCGGCTTGCCCGGCACCTTGTATGGGTCGATGCCATCCGGGAACTGGTGTTTGTCTTTCATCTGCACACCGTTCACTGTTTCATTGTAGGTGGCATTGGCTTCCCTGCCGGTGGTGTAGCTCACCCCTGCCCTGGCCATCACGTCGCCCTCATAGGTGCAGTCGATGAACTCCTTCGCTTTCACCGTCATCGATCCGCCAGCCCCGCCGGAAGGTTCCAGCTCAACAGACTGGATCGATTGGCCGGTTTTAACTACCCTCTTCAGCCGCCGGCCGAACAGGACTTTGAGGTTCCCTCTCTTTACATAATCGCGGAACAGGGAGTCGGCTACCCTGGGCTCGAAGGTCCATTGTTCAAACTTGCCGTAATGCTGCCCTACGCGCCGGTAGAAATCATGGGCCAGCCCGGTCACCACGTATTTGTTGCCGATATCGGTGTAGCCCAGTCCGCCGCTGGAGAGGCCCCCCAGGCGTTGTCCCGGCTCTATCAGCAGCACGGTCTTGTGCATTTTCTGCGCGGTATAGGCGGCGATCACGCCGGCGGCCGTGCCACCATACACACAGATATCCACTTCGGTTGACTGCTGCGTCTGCGCATAGGCGTGAATGAAGTTGAACAGGCTGAGGAAAATGCAGATGCGGGTCTTCATACGCGGTTAATTGGTGAGGGTATACGTAAAGTTTTTGTAGTTGCGGTCGGTGCCGATGCCGATCTGTGTGTTGTTGCTCGCGGTTGCCAGCGTGATGATAAGGGTGCGACTGGCCAGCAGCGTCGCGTTGATCACCGGGATCTGGATATCCGCATACCACTTGCCCGCCGGTATCGTGATGCTGGCCGGGTTCGGCACGGTATAGTTGGTGCCTGCCACCGCGGTGCCCGACAGGGTATAGGTGACCGTTACATCGACGGTTTTTGGCGTATTCACATACACCCTTGCCGTGGCCGGCGTAACCGACACCTTGCCTGTAGCGGAATTGGTGATGGTAGTAGATGCGGTACTGCCTGAACCGGTAATGGCCGTTGACGTGATGTAGATGAGATCGGACACCGGCGGATAGGTCTCGTCTTTTTTGCAGCCGCTGACAACCAGCAACACAAGCAGACAGGCAGCGATGGATCGGAACATGTGTATTGTTTTCATATTAATAGCCGGGGTTTTGTACAAGGTTGGGGTTTCTGGTGACCTCTCCGGAGGGCAGCGGCCAGCGCAGCCAGTTGGCGTTGGTGTAGCCGGTGACCGCGGCATAGCGTCCTGTTCTTACCAGGTCGTAGTACCGCTTGCCTTCGTAGGCCAGCTCCGCAAACCGCTCCCGCTCTATCGCAAGCCGTACGTCCGCCTGGCTCACAGCAGTGGTATTGGCAATGCCCGCCCGGGTCCTCACTTGGTTGAGCAGTGGGATAGCCGCTGCGGTTTGTCCCAGTTCGTTCAGTGCCTCGGCCCTGAACAGGATGATCTCGGCGAGCCGGTATATGATCCGGTTGGCATCCTGGTACACCACGGTGCCCACCATTGTGCCGGGATATTTTGCGATATAAAGTTTGTTGGCATCCCGGAACGGCGCCGGAGCGGCGCCGGTATTTTTGTAGGTGATCGAAGAACGCAGGTCATTTGCCGGCAGCGCATTCAGCAGCGCCGTGGAAGGCTGGTAGCGCAGATTGCCCGCCGTAATAGTACCCCCGAGCGGCAGGAACAGGTCGGTAATGCCATTGCTGTTCCCTTCGAGATATGAATAGTTGAACTGCACTTCGAGGATAGACTCGCTGGTATTCTTTGCCGTAAATATGGTGGCGAAATTGGCGCCGGATACCAGGCTGTAGCCGGCCGGGCTGCCGATCACCAGGGCTGCGGCGTCCGCTGCTTTTTGGTATTTTTTCTCCCACAGGAACAGGTCGGTCAGGGTACTCCGGATCGCGGCTTTGGTGGTCTTGCCCTTGTTTTCGATCGTGGTGCTGAACGGCAGGTCGGGCACCAGGGGCTCGGCCATCTTCAGGTCTTTTTCCACCTGCGCGAAGATGGTGGCGCGGTCGCTGTTCTTCGGGAAAAAATCGCTGCTCAGGTCTTCATACGGCTGCAGCAGCAGCGGGGCATTTTCGTATGTGCGTGCCAGGTAGAAATCAAAAAGCGCCCGCAGGAAATAAGCTTCGCCCATGATCCGGTCTTTGCGGCTGGCAATCGCCGGGTCGGTGATGTTCGGAACATTCTTGATCACGCTGTTGCAGCGGTTGATGCCCGAGTAGAGGGCATTCCAGCTTACATAGTCGTTGTTGGATGCCACGTTGCCACTGGTCACCTGCAGGTCGGACCCGCTGGAGCGGTCGGTGCTGGCCAGCATGTCGGTGCGGCCGTCGCCCCAGATCTCGAAATTGGCCGGGCTCCCCTGCAGCGCATCGTAGCAGGCATTGATGGCGTTGTCGGCATCGGAGGCTGTTTTATAGAAATTGGAAGGCGTAATGATGCTGTCGGGCACCTGGTCGGTGACCTTTGTGCAGGCCGCTGCACAGAGACAGAGAAATATGATGGTGTGTTTGATGGTCATGGTACGTTGATTTAAAATCCTGCACTGATGCCGGCTATGAAAGCCCGGTATTGCGGATAGGTGCCCTGGTCGATGCCGATGTTGGTAACGCCGCTGTTGAAAGCGCTGGCCTCGGGGTCGTAGCCGCTGTAATGGGTGATGGTGAAGAGGTTCTGCGCCGTGAGGTAGATCCTGCACGACTTGATGCTGGCTTTGCCGAGCAGGCTGTTCCGGAAATGGTAGCCCAGCGTAACATTCTTGCCGCGCAGGTACGAGCCGTCTTCGATCCAGCGGTTCGAGAAGCGCCGGTTGCCTGCAGGGTCGGTATAGCTGGCCCTGGGAACGTCCGTAACATCGCCTTCATTCTTCCAGCGCCGCAGCAGGGTGAGCGAGCTGTTGAACCCGGTGGCCGACTCTGCCGCATACCGCGTTCCGCTCACGATGTCGTTGCCGTAGCTGAACGTCATCAGGATGTTGAGATCAAAGTTCTTGTAACGGAGCGTATTGGAAAATCCGCCGGTGAACTTCGGCTGTGCATTGCCTATGATCATGCGGTCGTCGTTGTCGATGGTGCCGTTGTTGTTGTTATCCACAAAGATCATGTCCCCACCTTTGAAGATATAGCCGTTCGTGCCGGTGCTGGTATTGGTAATGCGTTTTCCATTGTCGGTGGAATTGGTATATACGCCCAGTTCGCGCCAGCCGTAAAAGCTGCCGATCGGCTGGCCCACCTGCAGAATGCTGTACGACTGCAGCGAACCGGTAGTTCCTGATCCGGTGGTAATGATGATGTTGCTGGCGCCGTTGTACAGTTTGGTGACCTTGTTGCGGTTAAACGAAATGTTGAAATTGCTGCTCCAGTCGAAATCCTTTTTGTTGAGGTTCACCGTGTTCAGGTTGAATTCCAGTCCGCGGTTCTGCGTGGAGCCGATGTTTTGCAGCACCGATCCAAAACCCGATGTGTTGGGCAGCGGAACATTCAGCAGCAGATTCGATGTGTTCTTCACATAGGCATCCACGTTCAGTGTCACCCTCGAGCGCCACAGCGAGACATCGAGCCCTGCATTGTATTGCAGGGTAGTCTCCCAGGTAAGTTCCGGATTGGGAATGGTGCTCAGGTAGATGCCGCTTTGTCCTACATAACCCGCACCGGTAGCATACTGTCCCTGGGCGGTATAGTCGCCGATGGTCTGGTTGCCGGTTTTGCCGATGCTGGCGCGCAGCTTCAGGTCGTTGACCACATCGGCGCGGGCCCAGAACGGTTCTTTCGAGATGCGCCAGGCGGTGGATATGGCCGGGAAGATGGCGTAGCGCTTGTTGGCGCCGAAACGGGAAGAGCCGTCGCGCCGGGCCGTGGCTTCCAGCAAAAATTTATCTGCATAATTATAGCCCAGCCTGCCGAATGCGGAAGTGAGTCCGTAAGCCGACGTGTTGGTGCTGGCCGTAGTAGGCAGCACCGCTGCGTTCAGCGTGTAGATGTTGTTGGTGGCATACTGCGTTCCCGCGGCGTTGATGGCGAAGGAGCTTCTTTCCTGTACGCTGTAACCGAGCAGCCCGGTGAGGTGATGATTGCCCAGGTCTTTTGCATAGTTAAGGGTGTTCTCGTTGATCCATCCGTCAACGGTGGAAGAGAAGGCCTGTCCGCTGGCGGTGCCGTTGCGCACCGCATCCGAAGGCTGAAAGAACTGGTCTACCACCGATGCATAGTCGACACCGAAAGTGGTGCGGAACGTGAGCCGGGGAATAAAGGTATATTCTCCATAGATGTTGCCGATCACGGAAGATACCTGGTTTTCGTATTTTACCTTGTTGGCAAAAGCCACCGGGTTGATAAAGCCCGACACATCACCCTGGTAGTAGGATCCGTCCGGATTGTAGATGGGCAGGGACGGAGATTTTTTCAGGGCTACCTGCAGGATGGAAGTGCCGCCGTCTTCGGTGGAGACCCGCTGGTTGGTATAGCGGGAGACAGAGATGTTGGTGCCGAATTTCAACTTGCTGGAGGCATCGTAATCGAGGTTCAGCCGGCCCGTGCCTCTTTTGAAACTGGAGCGGATGATAATGCCGTCCTGGTCGAGGTAGCTGCCGCTGAGCGAGAAGCGGAGTTTGTTCTCGCCGCCTCTCACAGCCACTTCATAGTTGGAGATGGGCGCAGTTCTGAACAGCGCGTCCTGCCAGTTGGTGTTGGCCACGGTGCCGTCGGGCGCAGGCAATAAAAAGCCGTATAGGGAAGTGACCCCGTCGCTGAGGGAGTTGGCCCTGCCTTCCTCGATCAGGTCGATGGCCTGCTGGCTGTTCATCATCTTGATGCGGTTGTTCTTGTTGTCCTGCTGCCAGCCGTGGTAGTAATTGAGGTTATAGGTAGTGCCGCCTTTTTTACCGTGTTTGGTGGTGATGAGCACCACGCCGTTGGCCGCCCTCGAGCCATAGATGGCGAGTGCGCCGGCGTCTTTGAGCACTTCCATGGATTCGATGTCGTCGGCGCTGATGGCAGAGAGGGCGGAGGTCTGGCTGCCCGACAGGCTGATGCTGTTGAGCGTGCCCGATTCCACCGGTACGCCGTCGACGATGTACAGCGGGTCGTTGCCGGCGTTGATGGAGGTGGTGCCGCGGATGCGGACGGTGACGGCGCTGCCCGGCGCGCCGGAGTTCTGCACCACCTGGATGCCCGAAGCGCGGCCCTGGATGAGTGACTGGGGTGTTGCCACGGGCAGGTTCTCGATGTCTTTCCCTTTTACAGAAGATACGGCGGAGGTAAGGTCTTTTTTCTGCTGCGTGCCGTAGCCCACTACCACCACTTCGTTGAGCGAGGAAGGCTGCTCCTGCAGGGTAATATCGATCTGCTGCCGGTTGCCGGCCGGTACTTCCTGGGTGGTATACCCCACGAAACTGAACACGAGTATGCTGTTGCCATCCTGCAGGCGGATGGAATAGCGGCCTTCCCTGTTGGTGACCACGCCCGACACGCTGCTCTTGATCTTGATGGAAACATCTGCCAGCGGTTGTCCCTTCGCGTCTGTGACCAGTCCGGCTACCACTACCGGATCCGGCGGAGGCGGTGAGGAAGTAGCGAGTTCGTCTTTGAGTTTGATGACCACCGTGGTTCCGTTGATCACGTAGGAGAGGGGCTGGTCTTTGAAGCATTGCGCCAGTACTTCAGACAGGGGCTGGTTGCGCACCGTCAGGTTCACGGGGCGCGCCGCTTTCAGCATGAGGGAGTTGTAGAGAAAGCTGTAGCCGCTTTGCTGGCTGAGGTTGTCGAGCACCTGGTCGAGGGCGGTATGCCGCACGTTGAGGCTCACTTTCTGCGAGTAGCCGGCGGCACTCACCTGCATCAGGCTCACTACCAGTAAAACGATCGTCAGTTTCATTATCCTGATGAATTTAAGGGGGATGCCGGGGGCGTTCCACGGGGTGACCGCGGTAAAAAATGTGTACATTTGAACGTTGGGTTATTTACTAATTGATTGACCGAATCAGACAGGTGAAAGACCCGGCCGGCTTCCCGAAGCTGTTATCACCGGGAGCGTTCGCAGCGTTCCTGGTGATCTTTGTTCCGTTGGCCGGGCCTGTGTTGCAGGTTTTTTATGGCATAACGGTGACCCTCCTTCCTTCCATTTTAAAGTGAATAGTACCGGTGAGCTCCAGGTTGTGGAGCAGTTCCGAGATGTTGCTGTATTTCGAGATGCGGCCGCCGAATATCTTTCCGTTCAGGTCTTCCTGGTATACGACGTCTACATCGTACCAGCGGGCCGCCTGTTGCATGATCGACTGGATGGTGGTGTTGCGGAAGGCCAGAAAGCCGTCTTTCCAGGCCATCACTTCCCGCAGGTCTACCTGCGCTACCTGGAAGCCGGAGCCTGCTCCGGTGCTCACGGCCTGCTGACCGGGCAGCAGCACCCGGCCCTGCTGCTGGCGCGATATCTTTACAGAACCTTCCATCAGCGTGGTTTTGGCGGATGCATCATCGGGGTAGGCCATGATATCGAAATGGGTTCCGAGCACTTCCACTTCCTGGTCCCGGAACTTCACCCTGAAAGGTTTGTGCTTGTTCTTTGCCACTTCAAAATAGCCTTCACCGGTGAGGAGCACGCTGCGTTCCCTGCCGTTGAAAGAGGCGGGAAAAGTGAGCGTGGACGCGGCATTCAGCCACACCCTTGTGCCATCCGGCAGGATCAGTTTGTATTCACCGCCACGGGGTGTACTGAGGGTGTTCAGTGCGGCCGTTACTCGGCGATCGCCTTCAGCGGTCGCCGAGTAACGGAGAAGCCCGTTCTTTTCTTTGGTGATGGTGAGGTGGCTGTTTTGCAGGATGGTACCGTTGCCCGCGTCGTTCAGGATGATCCGGCGGCCATCCGCCAGCGTGAGGGTCGCTTTGCTGGAACCGGGCAGGATGCCTGCTTCTTTTGCCGCAGGCGGAAGGGCCTCTTTTTGGTTGGACGCAGGAAGAGATTGGATGAACAATCCTGCGGTTATCAGCACCGCGACGACAGCGGCAGCGGCCCACCAGAGCTTGCGGGAACGCTGGAGTAAGGTGTGGCCCGTGTGCTGCCGGACCCGCTCAAAGATGCGTTCACCGGTGGCTTGCTGGTCGGGAGCGGGTATGCCGGTACCGGACGCCAGTTCAAAATCATCCGCGTGCGTCATCACGCGAGTTATCTCGTCGGGGGTGGCCTGGCCGGCCAGGTACTTATCAAACAATTGCAGGTATTCTTCCCTTGTCATGGCAAATACAAAAAGCTGTCTTTTCATAGAGTGGCTAAACAGTCCTGGACACACATGCTTCCAAAAAATAAATTTTAATCTGATTTTCCGCTTAATTTTATTCTTCCAGCCACCCGAATTATGGCGATAAGCTTGCTCAGCGATACCGATCTATGGTCCCTGATTGTTTGCGACGACTACCGGGCATTCACCGTGCTTTACCAGCGTCACTGGCTCAGGCTGTACCGTACTGCCCAAAAGTGGATCCGTGACCCTGCCGGTTGTGAGGAAGTGGTGCATGACCTGTTCGTGACGCTCTGGAACCGCCGCCAATTTCTGCAGATAAAGGATTTCGGGCCCTACCTGAAGGCGGCCCTCCGCTACCAGGTATATGCCTATCTCAAAAAGACAAAGGTCTATTCGATCCTTCCCTGGGATGAGCTGCCGGCCGGTCCCATACCCGCTACCATGAACGAGGGCCACGAAAAGCTGCTGGCTGCCGACCTGGAAGACCAGATCCACGAGCAGCTGCAGACGCTTCCCCGGCGGTGCCGCGAAGTGTTCCTCCTGAGCCGCCACGAGCACCTCTCCAACGCCGAGATCGCCGAGCGCCTCCGGATCTCCAAACGCACCGTCGAAAACCAGCTCACTGCCGCACTGAAGCACCTGCGGTTTTATCTGAAAGATATTGCGATACTGGTATTGCTTTTCTGGCGGGGGTGACAAAGCATGTGAGTGGAAAAATCCTTAATATTGACGACGATGAACATACCCAAGACAAAGCTCCGGCTGCTGGTTTTCTGTTTGCTGGCTGGCATCACTCACGTACATGCACAAACGTATTCACCCGATCCGCAGAACCTGGCCGCGCGAAAAGAATTCCAGGATGAAAAATTCGGGCTCTTTATTCACTGGGGCATCTTCAGCATCCTCGGCGATGGTGAATGGGTGATGAACAACGAAAGCATTCCGGCGAAGAACTATGGGAAGCTGGCCGATTTTTTCAACCCCCAGGACTTCGACGCCCGGAGCTGGGTGAGCCTGGCGAAAAGCGCCGGCATGAAATACATTACCCTCATCACGCGGCACCACGACGGGTTCAGTTTGTGGGATACCAAACAATCTTCGTACAACATTATGAACACGCCGTACAAAAAGGATGTGGTGAAGATGATCGCCGATGAATGTCACCGGCAGGGTATCAAGCTGTGCCTGTACTATTCGCTGCTCGACTGGAACCGCAGCGACTACCCGCACGAGACGGG
Organism: Chitinophagaceae bacterium; assembly: GCA_965200945.1. GTDB lineage: Bacteria > Bacteroidota > Bacteroidia > Chitinophagales > Chitinophagaceae > JADCRZ01. Next base: position 3,062,370 of record OZ241749.1, on the reverse strand, counting down.
TCGCACCGGACAAAAAGCCGGCCGCAAGGGCCCTGGAGATTATGCGCATTACCTCCAGTTCATGAAAGGGCAGCTCACCGAACTGCTGAGCAACTACGGCGAGATCAGCGGCATCTGGTTCGACGGCCACTGGGACCAGACCAAGCCGGAAGGCGAGGCAGACCGCAGCTCGCGGATCAACTGGCACTACGACGAAATTTACAGTTTGATACACCGCCTGCAGCCCCGGTGCATGATCGGTAACAACCATCACCTGACGCCGTTCCCCGGCGAAGATTTCCAGATGTTCGAACGCGACCTGCCCGGCGAAAACAAATCGGGCCTCAGCTTCCAGACCGCCTCCGACCAGCTTCCCCTCGAGACCTGCGAAACCATGAACGGCTCCTGGGGCTTCAACATCAAGGATACAGCCTACAAATCCGTGAAGCAGCTGATCCGTTATCTTGCCGGCGCTGCCGGTCGCAACGCCAACTTCCTGCTGAACGTAGGGCCGATGCCCAATGGGAAGATACAACCGGAGTTTTCCGATACGCTGCGCAAGATGGGCGCTTGGCTGCAACAGTACGGAGCCAGTATTTACGGTACCCGCGGCGGCGCCATGAAACCGCAGGACTGGGGCGTGGTGACCGTAAAAGGGAACACGGTGTATGTACACCTGCTGAAGAAACCACAGCAGGGCTCCATTACCGTGGAAGGTATACCGGGGAAAGTAGTGAGCTGCCAGCTGATGGGCAGGAAAACGCCGGTAAAGTACCAGCAGAATTCCGGCGGTGTAGTACTTTCCGTGGATGAACTGAGTTTCGATGATCCGGATACGATTGTACAGATAGAAACCAAATAAACAGTATTATGTCACAACTCTGCGAGCACCTTGCGTCCATCAAAACCGTCAAAGTCGCCAGCCGGCATGTGTGCGAGGAGTGCGTCAAGACAGGCGCCCACTGGCTGCACCTGCGTACCTGCCAGACCTGCGGCGTCACCCTCTGCTGCGACGACTCCCCCAAAAAGCACATGACCGCCCACAACCACGCCACCCATCACCCCGTCATCTCCTCCGCCGAACCTGGCGAACGCTGGCTCTGGTGCTATGAAGATGAAATGGTGGCGGAGTATTGAAGTTGCGCGGACTGTGATCATGGACTTTCATCCGATCTGTCATCAAAGGATTTTAGATTCTCTTCCTTGGGAGTAAAGAGAGTTAACCGGATGAAGTGATTGGATTGATTACATTTATGGCCTATTCCACTTCTATATGAAAAGACTACTTTTTATTCTCTTTCTCTTCAGTACACTTTTTGCTCAAGCCCAGCAGCAGTATGCCACCGAACAGGGCATCCGCTACTATGGAGATTCGGGCCAGGTGAAGGATGATTACAAGAACACGCAGTGCCAGCTCGATTTTTATTATCCCAAAGGCGCGAAAGATTTTCCGGTCATCGTATGGTTTCATGGCGGGGGTATCACCGGCGGTCATCGCGAGATCCCCAAAGCCCTGATGAACCGGGGCTACGCGGTAGCAGGCGTTGGCTACCGGTTTTCTCCAAAGGTAAAGGCGCCGGCTTATATCGAGGATGCCGCCGCAGCGGTGGCGTGGGTGTTCAAACACATCGAAAGTTATGGCGGCAGGCCTGACCTGATCTTTATTTCCGGGCATTCTGCCGGCGGCTACCTGGGCATGATGATCACGCTGGATAAGAAATACCTCGCGACATACAGTCTCGATGCCAACCGGATTGCCGGACTGATCCCGTTCAGCGGGCAGGCCATTACTCATTACACCATCCGGCAGGAGAGGGGCATAAAAGAAACGCAGCCTGTGATCGACGAATATGCCCCGCTGTACCATGTGCGCGCCGATGCGCCACCCACTCTGCTCATCACGGGCGACCGTGAAATGGAGTTGCTCGGCCGCTATGAAGAGAACGCTTACCTCTGCCGCATGATGAAGCTGGCCGGCCACAAACGCACCCGCCTATACGAACTCGACGGCTTCGACCACGGCGGCATGCCAGAACCCGCCTTCCCGTTGCTGATCCGCGAAGTAGCTGCGCTGACCAAAGAAGTGCTGGCTAAGAAATAACCGCTCCTTGCCCGCAGCCTGTAACTTTTCATCGAAAGATCAAAGGGAAAGAAAGGCTGGTACGTGAACTTAAGTCCTGTTTTGCTGGCTGTTTCAAAGGAGTACATCTCGGATTGTGATCCAAGGTCAGCAGTGTATGTATTCAAAGTAGAGACTTAGAAGCCGGATACAATGCAAGATCAGCCCAAAAGGTCTTTTGGATGACTTGGAACAGGACAGGAAAAAAATAAAAATCAGTTTTCATGATCTGCGCCTTATTGTTGCAACCCATGTCTTCGACGGAGGAGAGGATATCCGGAATGTCAACGACATAAGGGAACATTCGATATAGAAACGACGGAACTGAATTTGCAGGCGAAAAGGGAGCAACTCATCAATAGAACCAGCACATTAGATGCCATTTTGAAAAAGGGAAGCATTGAGTGGTAGTCCGATTGCCGCAACAAACAATTTGCAAAAGCGAGAATTAAGGGAGTGATTTTGAACAACAATTTTTTTATGTACATTAGGGTTGTTCCTGCAATACATACGTTGTGTGCAACCCTAAAACCACTACAAACTAATAAAAATTGTGACCATATATGTCAGTTAAACACAAGCCTTTTCATTCTGACCAAAATAACGACTTTGAAAAGCATCCAAAACAAGATTTTCAAGTAGAAAGGTTGGCATTTTTTAGTGACGCAGTTTTTGCAATTGCAATTACACTTCTAACCATAGAATTCAAAGTCCCCCACGTAACGAAAGACACGACATTTGAAAGCGCTTGGGAACAGCTACTTGATTTGAGGTATAATCTTTTCGCTCTTGTACTAAGTTTTGCGTTAATTGCGACGTATTGGATACGACATCATTTTTTATTTAAACATATTCATAATTATAACAGGCAAATTATATTTGCGAATATGTGTGTATTACTTCCAGTCATTTTTTTTCCTTTTACAACTGCTTTTTTTGCAGAAAGCATTGAAAATAAAAATGTCGTTGTTCTTGCACTTAGATGCTTCATTTTAAATCACATCCTTGCAGGACTTACAATTTATGTTCTTTACTGGCTCGCATTGGTTAAACATAAAGAAATGGCATTTCAAATGACAACACCGGAGAGAAATGAATTTAGCTTTGACATTTTATTTACTATAATTATTTTTGTAGCTGTTTTGCTAACAACATTCATTACTGATAATTTCAATGCCGTTTCGTGGACAATTTTTATTGGTGCTCTATCAAAAAAAATGCTTGAAACATTTTTTAAGAAACGCCTGACAAAAGAAAGGGCGCTACCTTGACAAAGGGTATGCACACAACATGGGGTTTGGCAATAGCAGGGCTGGACGTTGTAAGCTTCGGCTGCAGTTCGCTATCGGCTTCAGTTTCGGCTTGACGTTAGTAATTTGGCTTTTAGTTGTTATCTTCAACTTTGGTTTTTCAATCGGCTGCGGTTATCGGCTGGACGTTATAAAATCCCCTGCCATCGCCAAGCCCTGTTCGTTGGGCCATTCTCATAAAATCAGCATGTAAATCCCTCATTAAAGTCTTCTGTGATCTTCTGCCTGTCCGCAATGCACCTTAAAACGGCTCCATTCACAACCCTTCATCCACCAGATACAGAATGGATTCGTAATTTTTTTTGACGGCCTCGGTCATGGCCATTTCGCAGGTTTTGGTGGAGGAATAGTAGCCTTCGTAGGTTTTTGTTTTTACTTCAGTGGCTTCCGCGCGGGTGGCGGATGCGGTGAGTTCGGGGAAGAGGAAACCCCGGTCGCCGGCCATGCCGCAGCAGCCGGCGGATCGCGGCACGGTGACCCGGTACGCAAAATGCCGCGCCACTTTTACAAACTTGCTTTCTGTTCTCATCTTTTCGAGCGAGCACACCGGATGCAACACGATGTCGCCCTTTTTTTGTTTTACGACTGCCCCCGGCAACACCATGTCGTGCAGGAAGTCTACACTGTCCATCACCGTGAGACGATCAAATTTATCGCGGTTCTCGTCGTTCAGCACCGGCCGCAGATGATGCAGGGTGTAGGCGCAGGAACTCACGTCGATCACCACCGGCAGATTGCCCTCGTGGCTGCTTTTCCAGAGCCGTTCAATGATCTGGTTGGCAGTGTAGCGATAGGCGTCCGAGAAACCCTTTGACGAAAAGATCTGGCTGCAGCAGCTGCCGGATACCTCGTCCAACACCTGCACCTCAACACCGGATTTGCGGCAGACGCTCAGGAAGGTTTCCATCAGGTTTTTCTGTTTCCCCTCATAGGTACCCAGCATGCGGGAGATGCAGGCCGGGAAATACACGATGCCGGTTGCAATGCCATTCACGGGCATGGAAGATCGCTGTTTGAGCACCGACAGATCCGGTGCGCGCGTGATCTGTTCAGACCATTCCGGCATCACCGGAAGCAGCGTGCGGATGCCCGCGGTCAGCCGGTTCATTGTCTTCTTACCCAAGATCCCGTTAAGTCCGTTTCCCAGTTTCAGCGCCATACGGGCCGCTTTTTCCACCAGTGCAAAATTTTTCGCCACCCACAGGGCGGTCTTGTTTTCCGCCGCGGAATGGTTCTCCCGGCGCATCCGTTTGATCAGGTCGCCGGTGTTGATGTCGACCGGACAGGCGGTGGCGCACAGTCCGTCCACGGCGCAGGTTTCGATGCCGTCGTACTGGTACTGGTCGAGCAGCAGTTTGTAATGTGGCTGGTCGCCGGCCAGCTCCAGCTTTTTCAGCGCCCGCCGGATCTGGATCCTTCGCCGCGGTGTGGTGGTGATGTCGCGGCTCGGACACTTGTGTTCGCAGAAGCCGCATTCGATGCAGCGGTCCACTTCTTCTTCCACCGAGGGCAGGTCTTTCAGGTCTTTGAGGTGGGCATCCGCATCCGCGTTGATGATCACGCCCGGGTTCAGCCATCCCCCCGGATCAATGGCCGCTTTCAGCTTCTTCATGATCGCGTAGGCTTCGCCGCCCCACTCGGTCTCCACAAAAGGCGCCATGTTCCGGCCGGTGCCGTGTTCTGCCTTCAGCGCGCCGTCATATTTCTCCACCACCAGCCGCACCACGTCGCGCAGGAACCGGTCGTACCGCTCGAGCTGTGCCGGCGAATCGAAGGCCTGGGTCACCACAAAATGCAGGTTGCCGTCTTTCGCATGACCGAATATGATGGCGTTGTTATACTCATATTCTTTAAACAGCTGCTGCAGGTCGAGGATGGCATCGCCCAGTTGCGCCACCGGGAAGGCTACGTCTTCCAGGATCACCGTGGTGCCGCTTGCCCGCACCGCCCCCACGGCCGGGAACAAGCCCTTGCGAACCTTCCACAAAAAGGCATGCTCCAGCGGATCGCTTGTAAATACCGGGGCGTTCAAAAGCGCGAGTTCCGACGCAGATGCGAGAAAGCGGCTGACCCTCTCCGAGAGTTCGTGCGCGTCGTTCTCCTGAAACTCGATCAGCAGGGCGGCGGCCGGCTCCGGAAGCGTCTTCACAATGGCCGGCATGCCTTCCAGGTTCTCTACCGACCGCAGCGATGCACGGTCCATCAGCTCTACCATCAGCGCCCCCGCTTTCGTAAGCGGTACGATGGCCTGGCAGGCAGAAAAGATATCGGGAAAATATAACAGTGCCGTGGATTTGTGGGCGTAATCAGGCACGGTGTCCATCACCACTTCGGAGATAAAAGCCAGCGTGCCTTCCCCGCCTATCAGCAGGTGCGCCAGGATGTCGAGTGGATGGGTATGATCGATCAGCGCGTTCAGCGAGTAGCCAACCGTATTCTTGGTCTGGTATTTCCGGCGGATGCGCCGGTACAGCTGCTCATCCTGCCGTACCTGCTCATGCAGCTGCCGCAGGGTATCGCAAAGAGGGCCGCATTCCTGTTCGAACCGGTCATAGTCTGAGGGCTGTTCGGTCGTATACGTTTTTCCATCGGGCAGGATGAACCGGATAAACCGGGTGGTATGATAGGAGTTGAGGATCACGCCGCAGCACATGCCGCTCGCGTTGTTTGATACGATGCCGCCCATCATGGCCGAGCCGATGCTGGATGGGTCGGGACCGATCTTACGGCCCCATTTTTTGAGGTGGGCGTTCACCATGCCGCCCGTAATGCCCGGCTGCACCCGCACCGCGTTGCCTTCTTCCAGCACATCGATCCGGTTCCAGTAGCGGCTCAGGTCTACCAGGATGCCGTCGGTGATAGACTGGCCCGACAGGCTCGTGCCACCCGTGCGGAAAACCAGCGGGATCCCGTGCTGGTGCGAGAAAGCAAAAAGGGCGATCACCTCCGCCTCGCTCACCACCTGTACCACGGCCCTGGGTACAAGGTGATAGAATCCGGCATCCGCCGCAAACGATACGAGGTCGATGTATCTGGCCCTGATCCGCTCCGCGGGAAGTATCTTGCCCAGCGCTTGTTCGATGTTGATCATACTGGGCATGAAAGTACGAAGATTGTGCTGGCGGGCGATGGGCAGGCATTATACGTGTTCGAAACACCAACGCATCATTCGCTCGAACCTGAACCCACTTCGTCCTCCTCGCGCAGGCGCAGTTGCATTCCTGAACCTACAGGGTGCAGCGGGGATCTGAGCCGGGAAGCGGGCTGCATCTTATGCCTTGAATAAATCAGCGTTTGATTCCCCGCTCAGGCGCAGCACGAGGTTGTGAGTGTAAGTGCATGTTTGCGCCTGGCGAGTATGACAAGATTGTTTGAACCCACCTCTACCCCTCCCGGGAGGAGATTTACGGAGAAGAATATCAACGATCTGTCACGCAGGGATCGACCCTTTTCCTAGAACCCCTTTTCGCCCTTCACGGCCGGTGCCGAAGCTTTTTCTTTTAGCCAGGCCGCCAGTTGCTGCTGCAGGCTTTCCGGGAAATTGTTGTAGGTATCGGGGTGCTGAAAGCTGAGCCAGGGCGATTGTAGACCTCCGGCGGCTGATATGGTCTGCTGCACAACCGGCACAGGGTACGTCCGGTCCCTTTCCGGCGCGATCACCAGCACATTCCGGGGCGATACGCCGGCCAGGATCTCTTCGAAATCAACGGGGATCCGGTCTTCGTGCCCTTCGAAAAAGCCGAGCCTGGGCAGTAGGCCATGCAGCCGGTAGAAATGCTGGTTCCCTTCGGTTGTGGCATCGTTGTGTCTGAGCGAGCCGAAAGCGCTGGCCACCGCAACCCCTTTCACATGCGGCGTAAGGGCGGCTGTCAGAAGCGATACGGTGCCCCCCAGCGAATAGCCGGCCAGGTAGATCCTGCCCGAGTCGATAAAGGGCATGCGGGTGTAAGCATCTTCCACCACATTGCGGGTGTCGGCCACCATCTTTCCCATGAGCGACCAGTGCGGGAAGCGGTCGTAAAAATGCCTGGCTTCTTCGATGCGGGTGCCGAAGCCCACCAGGTCGAAACAAAGCACGGCAAACCCCTGGTCCGTCAGCTGCCGGATGACGGGTACGTTGCGGCGGTGATAGCCGGTGGCATAAGCGTACTCATGCAGAAAGATCACGAGCGGCAGTTTTTTCGATACCGAGTCATGAACGATGGCAGAAGAGGGGAAATACATCGTGCCCCACAGATTTTCTCCGAGCGGAGTGTAAGGCCCGATCTCCATGCGGGTAACCGAAGCAGGAAATTTAGGTTCCTCGATCACATCCGCTAGGTAATCGTTGGGATAGGCACGGTTGCCGTTGATGGCAGAGGAGAAGGGACGCCGGGTCTGGGTGCCGGGCGGTTCTTCTCCCAGCAGCCAGCGAAGCTTTAGCTGCAGGCTGTCGGCCTTCAGAGGGGCTCGGCCAGCCGCTACCGGAAACTGCAACGCGTTTACATTCTCTCCGCTCTGCTGCTTCCATTTTTCAAACGTGTATCCCGAATAGCGTTTGTTCTCCGGGGCGATCCCGGATCGTCCGAAGATGTAATCGAAGAAATCAATAAAATCTTCCACATCCCGCGCCGCATGCTGGTGCCGGCCCTGCCGCAGCAGGATGGCAATACTGGAATCGGCATGCAGGAAATGGTATGTCTTTCCAACCGATCTGTACGATTGCTCGATGCCCCACGGATTGCCCTGCCCTTCGGTGATGGCCGATACCATCATCAACCCACGGGGAGCAATAAGCGACATCAGCTCATTCTGGTCCACCGGCAGCTTTTGTTCTCGGCCGGTAAACCAGCGCAGGCGCGACACGAACCAGGTCGGAAAATTGCGCGTAATCTCTTCCACCGACTCCGAGTTGAAGCGCTCGTCGGAAAAGCGGAAGGTGCTTTCCGCGCCTGTGCCGCCGCTGCTGCTCACCACCGCTTTTATGCGGGTATCGAAGGCGGCCGCCATCAGCGACTGCTTGCCGTTGCGCGAATGACCCGTGAGCGCAATGCGGGCGGTATCCACTTCCGGCAGGGTCACCAGGTAGTCGACCACCCGCGAGCCACCCCAGGCCCGCTTCATGAGCGTCGCAAAATCGTAGCCCGGAAAAATTTCGCCGTAGTTGCGGGTATCATCGTTGCCATCGGCGCCGGCATACACGCAGCCGATGTAACCTCTTCTCACCGCGATCTGCGCCCAGCCCCGGTGGTTCCATTGCGTCATAAATACCGGCAGGCGTTTCTTTCCTTCCGGGATCATCAGCTCCACCCGCATCTTCGCTTTGTCTTCCGGCCCGAAAGCCAGTTCTACCATCCTGAAACGGACACCGCCGGCCAGCGAATCAGACAATACCTTGCTGTGTATTTTACCCGGCGGGGGTGGCACCGAGCCCGACACCCAGCGCTGGTATTGCTGTTTGATCCACTCCCTTTTTTGCTGCCATTGCGCAGACGTAGCAACAGGGATGTTGCGCCCGCCTTCATCGAGCAGGAGCGGATCGGGCAGGAAGGGGATGGAAGGAAAACGATTGATCGCGGTGGAATCGGCCGCCGGTGTTGTCTGGGCCCGGGCGGAAATGCCATATGCTGCCAGCAGCGTACAGAGCAGGGAAGAAAGCAGAAAGCGTTTCATATGAAAATTAATGAATGCATCGCTGCAACCGGGCAGGCGGGTCGCAGCGAACGGAAAAGGGAGTCTGTCTATTTGAAACCCGGATACCCCGGATTCTGCACCAGCGATTTGTTCACATCCCAGGCGCTCGACGGAATGGGCAGCAGGATGGGTGTCTGTTTCAGCCAGGGCTTGGTATCTACCTGGATGTTCGCATAGTCGGCCCTGTTAGCCTTGATGAAGTCCAGGAAACGGCCGCGCCTGTTCAGGTCGGAAAAAGCGCCGGTAGGTTCCCAGGTAAATTCCATCCTTCTTTCGTAAAAAATGGCGTCGAGCGTCTGTGCCTTGGTAAGGTCGAGCGGCCTGGCGGTGAGGCCGGCGCGGGTCCGCAGGATGTTTACCTGCTTCATCGCATCGGCCGGGCGGCCGGTTTCATTGAGGGCTTCGGCATAGTTGAGCAAGGCTTCGGAATAGCGGAGAATGGGGGCGTTCTGCGGTGAGGAAACCAGGTTCGGCTCGAACCAGTATTTGGTAACGATATAGCCGGTTTTCGTGTAGGGATTCGGAAAGGTGAGGGGCATCACAAAAGAGGGCATGTCCTGGTGCGGTTCACCCGGACCGATGATAACGCCCCAGTACCGCAGGTCTTTGATCCGGCCGTTGGCATCGCGTTCGAACGCGTTGATCCAGTTGGTCTGCGGAACAAAGTTGCTGTTGGCGCCGCGGCCGATGTACGCCGCCGGGGCGCTGCGCGGAGCCGAACGCACATCGAGCCCGTTGCCTTCGCTGCCATCGCTCACCGAGCTATACTGGGTAGAGAACAGCATCTCCCGGTTGTTCTCCATCGTTCTGCGGAACACATCCCTGAAATTCGGCAGCAGGCCGTAGATGTTCAGGTTGATCATCTGTTCGCTGGCGGTAACGGCTTCGGCATATTTCTGCTGCCACAGGTACGTCTTCACCAGAAAGCCGAGCGCGGCCCCTTTGGTGGCCCGTCCCAGATCGGCGCTGCTCTGCCAGGTGGCTGGCAACGTGGTAGCCGCTTCCGTAAGATCGGCTTCAATGAGTTTCCACACATCCTGCACCGGCGAGCGGGCGATATCGAGTTTCGAGGAAGCGTTGAGCTCCGTTGTCACCAGCGACACGCCACCAAAATAGTTCACCAGCTTGTAGTAGTAAAGCGCGCGCAGGAATTTGGCCTGTGCCACGATCACCGCTTTTGTCTGCGGCGCCAGCGTCGTCATCTGGCCCACCCGCCCGATCACAAAATTGGTACGGCCCACGCCCAGGTACAGGGCAGAATACAACTGCCCGATATAGAGATTGTCGGCAGGCAGGCTCAGCATCTCCAGCTGCACGCGCGGCGTGTTCTGGTCCTGTTCGTACAGGTCGCCGCTCATGGTCCAGTCGAGGTTGGCGGCATCCACCACGTTGCCATAGGTGGATTCCGACTGCAGCTGGGCATAGGCGCCGATGAGGGCCGACTGCGCATCCGACTCCGTACGGAAGAAGTTGGCATCGGTGAGCACGTCGGTAGGCGTGAGGTTGAGGTATTTGTCTGAACAGGAGGTGGATGCCAGCATTACCAGCATCACGACCGTGGTATATTGAATGATCTGTTTCATTTTATCTGTTTGACAGTGGATTAAAAATTGATGTTGATGCCGCCCATGATGGTCCGGGGCTGCGGATAGATGCCGGTATCGACGCCGGAGTTGAGCGGGTTTGTGCTGCCTACTTCCGGATCGAACCCTGAGTAGCCAGTGAGGGTGATCAGGTTTTGCACGGTGGCGTATATGCGCAGCGTTTTAAACGTGTTGTTGGTGACCCTGCTGATCAGGTTACCGGGCACGTTGTAGCCAAGCACGATGTTGCGGATGCGCAGGTAATCGCCGTTCTCCACATAAAAAGAAGAGGCATTGGAATAGTTGCCGTTGGCATCGGTGTACTTGAGGCCCGGCTGGTTATTGATGTTGCTGCCGGGCGTCCAGTGATTCAGGATTTCCTTGACGCCGTTGATGATGCCGTTGCCATTGAAATATTTCATCTGGTAGTTCGACACCTTGTTGGCGCGGTAGAGCTGGCTGCCGGTAATGCCCTGCACCAGCACGTTGAGGTCGAAGCCTTTGTACGACAGGTCGAGGTTCATGCCGTAGGTGAAATCGGGCCAGGGTTTTCCCAGCTTTACCTTGTCGGCATCTGTCAGCACACCGTCGCCGTTCACATCCCGGTACTGGAAATCGCCTGCTATGGCGTTGGGCTGCAGGGTCTTGTTCACGGCCGCATTGGTCTGGTACACGCCGTCCACGATGTATCCCCTGAAGTACCCGATCGGCTCGCCGACCTTGGTATAGGTCATCGTCATGCTGGAGCCCGCCAAAGTTGGCCCAACGATGGGCTGGCCTACGCCCAGACTGGTCACTTTATTCTGCAGCGTTGCGCCGTTCACGCTCACGTCGAACCGGAATTTTCCGAATGTGTTGCGGTAGCCCAGCAGGATCTCCATCCCTTTGTTCTGCACCCTTCCGCCGTTGATGGTGGGCGGGTTCTGAAAACCTGCCTCCTGCGAAACGGGCAGGCTGATGAGCATGCCGATGGTGTTCTTGATATAGTAGTCTGCCGTGAGGTACAGTTTCTCCTGCAGAAAGGACGCGTCCAGGCCGTAGTCCTGCTGCTCGGTGGTTTCCCATTTGAGGTCCGGACTGCCCGGCCGCACCATGGTGGATCCGATCACGATGCTCTGGTCGCCGGGGCCCAGCACGTAGTTATCGCCGGAGCTGCCGCTGCGGATGGTGCTCAGGTAGCCAAAAGCACCGATGTTGTCGTTACCGACCCGTCCCCAGCTGCCACGCAGCTTCAGGTCGCTGACAACCGGGTCGAGGGCCCGCATAAAGGGCTCCCGGGATATACGCCAGCCGGCGGATACGGCCGGGAAATACCCCCATTTGTTTTTGGGTCCGAACACCGAAGATCCATCCTTGCGCAGGCTTGCGGAAACGAGGTATTTATCGCTGAAAGAGTAATCCAGCCTGCCGAAATAAGAAGCCAGGGTAGCCTTGCTGTTGGTGCCGGAAGTGCTGCGCAGGCTGACGTCGCTGGCATTGATGACCTGGAGCGCCTCGTTCAGATAGCCGTTGCCGGTCGACTGCAGCAAATACACCGTGTTGTTCTGGGCGGTCTGTCCGGCCACTGCACCGAAGAAATGGTTCCCGATCTTTTTGGAATAAGAGAGGGTGTTCTCGATGAGCCAGTTCGACTGGTTGTTGTAGCCTTCGGTGAGGGTCGCCCTTGGGTGGATGTAAAAACCGCGCTGCGCCGCGCCTTCCCAGGAGGACGTACGGTTGAAGTTGGCATCGAAGCCCACGCTGCTCCTGAACTTGAGCCCCGGGATGATGGTATACTCGCCAAAAACATTGCCATAAAGGCGGGTATTGAACAGCTGGTTGTTGATCGATTTGGCGCGCAGCACGGGGTTGTCGCCGTCTTTGGTATAATACACGCCGTCGCCAAAGAACGCCGAGTCGGGACTCAGCGTAGGAAAGAACTGCTGGGCCAGGTTGAAGATGCCGCCCTGCATGGCATCGCTGTTTTGTCCTTTCGACTGGGTAACGGCGAAGGCAAGCGAGGTGCCGAAGCTGAGCTTGTCGCTGGCTTTCAGGTCAACGGTGGCACGGCCCGTGTACCGCTTGTACGAGGTTTCGATCATGGTGCCGTCCTGGTCGTTGTAGCCAAGCGCCAGCCGCGCCTTGATATTCTGGGTACCGCCCGACACGCTGAGGTCGTAGTTCTGCAACGGGGCGTTGCGGAAGATGCGGTCGATCATGTTGGTACCTTCACCGAATGATTTGGGATTGGCCCATTGCGGGTTGGGCGTGAGGCCCGAGTTGGTATAGAGTTCGTTCGCCATGGTGGCAAACTCCTGCGCATTCAGAAAGGCCGGTTTGCGCCAGAGCTGCGAGATGCCCGCGTACGCGTTGAGGTTTACGTTCACGCCGCCTTCCTTGCCGCGTTTGGTAGTAACGAGGATCACCCCGTTGGCGGCGCGTGATCCGTAGATGGCCGCTGCCGCTGCGTCTTTGAGCACTTCCAGCGATTCGATGTCGTTCGGATTTATCATCGAAAGCCCGTCTACGGTGTAAGAGCTTCCCGGTACCGACAAGCCGTTGCTGCCCATCGGCACCCCATCGATCACGTAAAGAGGCTGGTTGCCGCCGGTGGTACCCACGCCCCGGATGCGTACGGAGCTGGCGCCTCCGGGCGCACCGCTGGTTTGCGAGATGTATACGCCCGGCACTTTACCTTCTATGGCGGAAGTGAAATTGCTTGTGGCAACTTTTTGAAGATCAGCCGAGTTCACCGAAGAGATGGAACCGGTCAGGTCTTTTTTGCGTTTTGTTCCATACCCGATCACCACTACTTCGTTCAGGCCGGCGCTGGCTTCTTCCAGCACGATGCCGATCTCGGTCTGTTTGCCTGCGCGTACCCGCTGGGTCTGGAAGCCCACGCTGGAAACCTCCAGCACAATATTGCTGCCATCCTCTACCGGAAGGGTAAAGCGGCCTTCCGCATTGGTAGTGGTGCCGTTCTGCGAACCGGAAACCACCACGGAAGCGCCTTCCACCGGCTTGCCGGCCCTGTCGGTCACCCTGCCCTTAATGGGACCGGGCGGCGGCAGCTCCCGGATGTCGGGCGCTGTTACGAGACTGGCTGTGCGGATGGCTTCTTTTTCTTTGATCACAACGGTTTTTTCCACGATGGAATACACCAGCTTTGTTTTCTGGAAACAGGCGTGCAGTACCTCATCGAGCGACGCATTGCGCACGCTGATGTTCACCTTGCCCGTATTCTGCAGCAGTTCGTATTCGTACAGAAAGCTGTATCCGGTCTGTTTCTCGATCTCGGTAAATACCTTTTGCAGGGGCGCATCGCGCATCGAGAGCGTTACCTGTTGCGGTTGTCCTTCCGCGTGAGCCTGAAGAAGGGCCGTCAGGAAAAAGAAGGCTGTCAGCAGAACCCGCGTAATCCGGGAAGCTTGTTTTGAGTGGAGGCAGGTAGATTGTAAATGCATGATATCGATTTTATCAGTGAGTACGAAAAGGTGAAGTGAGGTGCCGGTTGCTACGCCGGCCGCACCGTAATGGTGGTGTTCTGTATATCGAAGCGGATCCGGCCCGTAAGCTGCAGCATGCTCAGCACCTGCGACAGCGGCACGGTTCTCGGGATGGCACCCACAAAATGGCTGGGGATCGTGCCTGCATACTTAACGTCTATATCATACCACCGCTGCAGCTGCCGCATGATGGCGTAAATATCCGCCCGGGCAAAGCGGAACTGGCCATCTTTCCAGGCCACTGCTTCTTCCAGGTCTGCACCCGGCAGGATCACGATGCTCTCCGACCTGTCGAACTGGGCCTGTTCTCCCGGCCTGATCGTGGCTGAGGCATGCCTGCCGCTGATGCGCACGCTGCCTTCGAGCAGGGTAGTGCGGATCATGGATTCGTCGTCGTACGAATTGAGGTTGAAATGGGTGCCCAGTACGGTGACAGCCATGTTATTGACCTGAACGGTAAAAGGCGCCCGCCGGTTCTTTGCCACTTCGAAGTAGGCTTCGCCCGTCAGCTCGATCCTCCGCGCACTGTCCGGAAAAGCGGTGGGAAAGCGGAGAGAAGATGCCGCGTTCAGCCATACTTTGGTGCCGTCTGCCAGCACCAGCCGGTATTGCCCGCCTTTGGGCGTGGATACCGAATTGTAAAGGAGGGTGGAGGCGGGATTACGTTGTTTATCATAGGCCAGCGCGCCGTTGCGCTGAAGTACTTTTGTAGTGCCCTGGGTGGTGATGGTTCCGTTTTGTGTACTGTCGAGCAGGATGGTGGAACCGTTTGCGAGGGTAAGCACCGCCTTGTCGTGGCTAGGAAATATTTCAGGTGGCTTTGGATGAACGGCGGCAGTGCGAACGGTGTGTGTGTGTAAGGTGGGGCGCCAAAGCAGCCATGTAGTGGTACAGGCCAAGCCAATGACCATGGCGGCTGCAGCCCAGCGCAGGCGGAAGCGCCAGCTGCGGGATGGTGGCGGAACCATTTCCGCTTCTTCCTTTTTTGCCTGCTCCATCAGCAGGCTGAATTTAAGGTCGATATCGGTTTGCGGCTCTGCCGGCAGGGGTTTCGATCTCTCCCAGTAGGTACGCAAAATGAGGCTGAGTTCCCCGGGGTTGTCTTCCTTTTTTACAAGGTGCAGCAGTTCCGCAAGTTCTTCTCTTGTGCAGTTGCCGGATACGTATTTTTCGAGGAGGTCTTTCCATCGCTGGGGGAGATCGTCTGTACCGGACATGGCAGGCTGGTTTTGGTGCATTGTATACCCATAATGACGAACCATCCGGTCCGCATAACTAGTTGGCCGGAAAATATTTTTTATGTGAAGAGGAGGGGCAGTACGAGGAGCAGAAAAGCAATGTCGCAGTTCTTGGAAAGATAGGTGCGGATAAAGCGCTGGGCTTCCACGATGTGGTTGTTGATGGTGTGCCGGGAAAGGTTGAGCTGGGCGGCGATCTGTTCGTGTGTCATCTCCTGCTCGCGGCTGAGCTGGTACACTTTTTTGCGTTGCGGCGGCATCATTCCGATCGCTTCCCGCAGGCGCACTTCCAATTCCTGCATCAGCGCAGCTGAATCTTCGTCGTCGGTTGTCAGCTGCATGGCATCCCATAACAGGTCTTCAAACTGGGGGTCGCGGGCGGCGCTGCGAAGGAAATCGATCGATTTGTTGCGCGCCACCCGGAACAGGAAGGCATCGAAGTTCCGGATCTCCGGCAGCAGGTCCCTTCCCTGCCATATCTTGAGAAAGGCATCCATCACCAGTTCTTCCGCCACCTGTTTCGATTTTACAAACCCGCTGATATAGTTGAACAGCTGCTGATAGTAAGTGGAAAACAAGGTCTTGAACGCCTGCTCGTCTCCTGCTGCTACCTGCGTGAGCAGGGTGTTTTCAGCATGAAGCGGAGTATAGGTCACAGCAGAAAGATTGAACAGGGTGAAGAAATATTTTTAAAGGTATCCATAAAATAAATTCAATGGCCGTGAGAAATATCTTCACCAGGAACTGATTGAAGCAAAGAGGCCGATTGTGGATAAGTTTGCAGGATCGGATCGATAAAGCTTCTCACACGTACATCAATCGCATGCGCTGACAGAATGGACCTGATCTACTGGCAACATATCATGGATGGCGACCGGCGGTCGTATGAAAGCCTGTATGTGGAATATTTCAAAAAATTCCACAATTACGGCCGGCGGTTCACGCCTGATCCGGAGCTGATCGAAGACAGCATCCAGGAACTGTTTCTGGATGTGTGGACGCGCCGGCAGAAGATGCGCAGCGTGGCGGCGCCCAACCAGTACCTGTTCTCTTCCTTCCGCTACATCCTCTTTAAAAAGATCCGGCAGGCAAGGCAGATCCTTCCGGAAGGGGACCGCGAAGAACCGGAGTTTTCCATCGATACCGTTATCATACGCCGGGAAACGGATGAACAGCTGCACCGGGCGCTGCAGGCCGCGCTGGACCAGCTGACCAGCCGCCAGCGGGAGGCCATCTTCCTGCGTTTTTACGAAGGGCTTTCCTACGAGGAAGTCTCCGCCGTACTCAACATCAGCGTAAAAGCCACCTACAAGATCATGGCCCGCAGCCTGCAGAGCCTGAAAGAACATATGATCCTGCCCGCCTCGCTGCTTCTCTTTTTGCTGAGTGATCGCAGTTTTTAAAAGGGTACGGAAAATATTTTTAGAAAAGTTTTTACTGCGTGGGGTAAAATGCTGCTTTGCCGTCACTCTATCCCTGATATGCAGCCATACAGCCATCGCCATTATGAAGGATTTACGGAAGCCGGCCTCATTGCCGACCCGTTTTTCCAGGACTGGATCATTCATCCCGATGCGGAAAAAGACCGCTTCTGGGAAGAATTCCTTCAGCGCTATCCCCAACAAGCAGCTGTCATTCAACAGGCAAAAACCTTCCTTCAAAACCTTTCTTTCACACAATATGTTCCCGACGAAACTACCATACAGCAGTCGCTCGCCCTCCACCTGGCGCGGATCGATGCGCTGGAGGAAACGCCCGCTCCTGTCAGAACCCTCCGGCAGTGGTATGGCGTGGCTTTCCGGATCGCGGCCGTGCTGGCCGGCGTGGTGCTGCTGACCCTGCTCATCTTTTTTCAATATGACCAGCGAAAGCCGAAAACAGTGCAGACCGCGTACGGCCAGCTGCGCACCGTGCTGCTGCCCGACAGTTCATCCATTGTGCTCAACGCCCATTCCAGCCTGCGTTTCAGCGGGCAGTGGCAGAGCGGACAGGTACGGGAAGTATGGCTGGAAGGAGAAGCTTTTTTCAATGTGCGCCACCTGAACCGGGACCCTGCCCATATCAGTGAACATGAACGCTTTCTGGTGCATGCCGGCGGACTGGATGTGGAAGTGCTGGGAACCCAGTTCGACATCCGGCAGAGAAGAGGCAAAACAGAAGTGGTGCTTCAGTCGGGCCGGGTAAAAGTTACTGTGCGCCCGAGGGTGTCTCCCGACCTCATCCTGCAGCCGGGCGATGTGGTGACGTATCAGTCTGCCGAAGACCGCCTGCTGCGCAGCACCACGGCGGCACGGGACTACAGCGCCTGGAAAGAGAAAAAGCTCATCCTCACCAACCCGACCGTCACCGAGATCGCCGCTTACCTGGAAGATACCTATGGTCAAAAGATCCTGCTGCAGGACCCGAAGATGGGCAGCCGCATCATAGACGGCCCCATCCTGCTCAACAACCTCGACGATGCCCTCTTTATTTTAACCACCGTTCTCCATGCCAACATCATCAAACATGACAGTACCCTGATCGTACAACCGAAATAGCTGACTCAATTTTCCATTTATAAAATCTATAACATGACTGCCCGCCATTTGAAAAGGTTATTTGCCTTGCTACTGCTTTTCAGCAACCGGCTCCCCGCGCAGAACCAGCCCATCCCGCTGCGCGACGCCCTCAAAAAGACCACCAGCACCTTCAACACCCAGTTCGTATACGACCGCCAGCTGCTGGATGGAAAGACCACCACCTACAATTTCAGCGATGTCTCGAAAAGATCACTGGAAGACGTTCTGAAAGGGATCCTTTATCCCAACGACCTGGTGTTTCTGTACGTAAAACCGAATTACTACACCATCGTCAGCAAAGACAAGATCAACGATGCGGGAAGCACGCAGACGCCGGTTCGTAAAAACAATGAGGCTGCCGGCAGCACCGCGGCCCGCATGAAGGTGTCGGGACTGGTCACCGACAGCGCCGGACAGGGCATATCCAATGTAACGGTCGCTGAAAAAGGGACTTCCAACAACACCATTACCAACGGCGATGGCAACTTCTCCATCAGCGTGGCCGGCAGCCAGTCGGAACTCGTTTTTTCATCCGTAGGCTACGCCGCCCGGCAGGTGGCCGTGGATAACCAGAGCACCATGACCGTTGTGCTGCAACAGGTGAATGCCAGTCTGGGCGAAGTGGTTGTAGTAGGATATGGCAGCCAGAAAAGGGCGGAAGTAACCAGCGCCGTCGCCAGCGTGAAATCGGAGAATTTCGTAAAAGGCGCGGTGCGGGATGCGGGCCAGCTGCTGCAGGGCAAAGTGGCCGGACTGACCATCAACCTGCCCAGCGGCGACCCTACTTCCAGCAGCCAGATCGTGCTGCGGGGAACGGCCACGCTGGCCACCAGCACGCAGCCGCTCATTCTCATTGATGGTATCCCCGGAGATCTGAACACCGTGGCCCCGCAGGACATCGAAAGCATCGATGTGCTGAAAGACGGATCGGCCGCCGCCATCTACGGCACGCGCGGTACCAACGGCGTGATCCTCATAACCACGAAAAGGCCCAAGGGCAATATGGAGCCTACCATTACGTACAGCGGCTATGCCAGCACGCAGTCGTTTGTACGGCTTCCCAAAATGCTGAGCGCGGCGGAATACAAACAGCGGCTGCCCACACAAGCCCTGGGCAGCAATACCGAATGGATCAAAGAAGTGAGCCGGTCTCTGCCGGTGAGCCACGGGCACAGCCTTTCGCTGATGGGCGGCAACGAGCAGACCAACTACCTTGCCACGCTGACCTACCGCAATTACGAAGGCATCTTTCTCCGCTCGAACAACCGCGTCATCAACGGCCGCGTCGACGTGAACCATAACATGTTCGACAACAAGCTGAAGATCAATTTCAATATCCTCAACAACGATATTACCTACAACAGCCTGGGGCGCAGCGCGAGCTTTAACAACACCATCTTCAGGCAGGCGCTGGGCCGCAACCCGACCGCCCCGGTCAGAAATCCGGATGGCACCTGGCAGGAACAGACCGCCATCGCCGCCTATGAAAACCCGCTGGCCCTCATCGATGAATCGTACGGACAGAACGAGTTGCAGTCGACCCGCCTCAGCGGCAGCGTGACCTGGCTGCCGTTGGATGGATTGCAGCTGAAGGCGCTGGTGTCGCGCAACAAGGCCAATACCGTGTATGGGTATGCGGAAACAAAGCAGAACATCTCTACCATCCGCGACGGACTGCAGGGCTATGCCTCCAAAAGCGACAACCAAAGCATCGACCAGCTGCTGGAACTCACCGCCCAGTATACCAAAAATCTCGGCGACCATCATTTCTCGGTGCTCGGTGGCTACAGCTACCAGGACAATATCACGCAGAGCACGGCCCTGGCCAATTCGAATTTTCCGGCCGGCAACTATTCCTATATCGACAACATCGGCATCGGCCGCGCGCTGGGCAGTGGTATTGCAGCGCAGTCGAGCAGCAAGTATGCGTACAACCTGATCGGTTTCTTTGGCAGGATCACCTACAACTACCAGCAGAAATACCTGCTCACGGCCAACCTGCGCTATGAGGCGTCTTCCAAGTTCGTGGGCACGAAAGATCCCTGGGGCGCTTTTCCGGCTGTGTCTGCCGGATGGAAGATCAACAAGGAAAGTTTCATGCAGGGCGTTACCTTTTTCGACGACCTGAAACTGCGCGCCGGATACGGCGTTACCGGTACCGCGCCGGATCAGCTGTTCCTCGGCGTGAGCCGCCTGGGCTATACCGATCCTGCCACCGGTTCGGTGATCGCTTATCTGATCAACGGCCAGTGGGTGCCCGGCCTCATCCCCATCAGCAACCCGAACCCCAACCTGAAATGGGAAGTAAAGAAAGAAGCGAATGTGGGACTTGATTTTTCGGTATTAAAAGGAAGGATCAGCGGTTCGGTGGATTATTACAACCGCCGCACCAACGGGTTGCTGTACAATTACCCGGTGCCGTCGCCGCCCAACCTGTACGGCTCCACCATCGCCAATGTGGGCATCATGGAGAACAAGGGCTGGGAAGTGATGGTGAATGTGAGTCCGCTCCAGTCGCGCAAACTGGTCTGGACCTCCAGCGTGTATTTTTCGACCAACCGGAACAAGCTGGTATCGCTTTCGAACGACCTGTACCAGACCACCAATAATTTCATCAACGTGGGGTTCACCGGATCTCCCGTACAAACCTATACGCACCGTGTGGAAGTGGGCAAACCCATCGGAAATTTCTATGGCTACAAAGTGCTCGATATCAACACCGACGGCACCTGGGTGTATGAAGATGCCAGCGGCAAGGCATCGGCCACCAAAGTGGAAGCCGACAAAAAAATCCTGGGCAACGGGCTGCCCAAATACTACGCCGGCTGGAACAACACGTTCCGCCATGGCCGCTTCGACCTGAGCGTGACGATGCGCGGGGCCTTTGGTTTCCAGATCCTGAACTTCCAGCGTATGTATTCCGAAGTGCCGGGCTTTACGCTGTACAACCAGCTGGAGTCGGCCTACAGCAAGATCTTCGGCAAGGCGGTGCTGAACAAGAACATCCTGCCGGAATACAACAGCTACTACGTGGAGAACGGCGACTACTGGAAGATCGACAACGTGACCATCGGCTATAACCTGCCCATCCGCAGCCAGCATTTCTCCGGCGCGCGCGTGTATGTTTCTTCTATCAACACCTTTACCATCACCGGTTACAAGGGCATGGACCCCGAAGTAAATGCACTCGGCCTCACGCCCGGCAACGACGACCGCGATAAATATCCGACCACCCGTGTATTCACCCTGGGCTTTAACGTATCCATCAAATAATCAACCTTGCAATATGAAAAGTTTCCATCGATATATACCGTTCTCCGCCCTGTGCTGCCTGGTTTTGCTGGCGGCCTGTACCAAGCTGAAAGATAAAAGCTATACCGATATCGTGGCGTCGGCGTATCAGCCTACGGCCGACGACATCGGCTCGCTGGTAGGCCCGGCTTATACCAGCTGGCGCCCGCTGCTGATGTCGAACGCGACGGGTTACTACATCACGCAGGAGATCGCGGCCGACGAGCTGGCGGTGCCGGCCAAGCCCTATGGTTTTGTGGACGGCGGACTGCACCGCCGCATGCATGAGCACAAATGGACCTCCGAGCAGGCGCACTGCCAGGATCTGTGGACGACGACCTATGCCGGCATCACCAACTGCAACCGGCTGATCTACCAGGTACAGTCGGGCGCCATACCTACAGATACGGCTACCAAGGCAAGTCTGCTGGCCGAGCTGCGGGTGCTGCGTGCTTCTTTTTACTATGTGCTCTGCGACAATTTCGGCAATGTACCCCTTGTGCAGCGTTTCGATGTGCCGGCCGGTTTCCTGCCCGACCAGACCACGCGGCTGGATGTGTACAATTTCGTGGTGTCGGAGATCACGGCTTCCCTTCCGGCGCTGGGCGACAAAAGCGATGTAACGACGTACGGCAGGTTCAACAACAAATGGGCGGCGGAAGCCCTGCTGGCAAAAGTGTATCTGAATGCCGTGGTGTACAGCGGTACCCAGCAGTGGGCCAAATGCCAGGAGGCCTGCGATGCGGTGATCAGTTCCGGTAAGTTTATCCTGGAGCCGGTGCAGAAAGATGTGTTCAAGGCGCAGAACCAGGGCTCGAAAGAGATCATCTGGGCTATTCCACTGGATGAGACTTATGCCGGCGGTTTCTTTGAAGCGGCCTGGACGATGTCGCCCCAGAACCAGTTTACCTACAACACCAAGTCGGGCGGCTACGGCGGACTGAACGCCATTCCGCAGTTCATCGATACGTACGATAAAACCGACAAGCGCTATACCGACGGATGGATGATGGGACAGCAGTACTCCTCGAGCGGCGACCCGCTGAAATGCGCGTATGGCACGCTGATCGGGCAGCCGCTGGTGTATGTGAACGAGTGCCCCGGCATCGACTCCACGCAGGAGATCCACAGTTTCCGGATCAACAAGTTCGAGATCGCGCAGGGCTCGTCGCCTACGAGCATGAACAACGATTTTCCATTTCTGCGTTATGCCGACATCCTGATGATGAAAGCTGAATGTCTACTGCGCACAGGCGATGCAGCCGGAGCTGCCCGCCTCGTAACGCAGGTGCGTACCCGCAGTTTCACATCAAACCCTGCGGCGGCCACCGTTACCGGCGCGCAACTGAACGGTCCGACGGCCTACAAGTATGGTTTGAAGAATCATTTCACCACTACTACAGAAACGGTCACCGACATTCCATACGGCCGTTTCCTGGATGAACTGGGATGGGAGTTTGCGGCCGAAGCGCACCGCCGGCAGGACATGATCCGGTTTGGCGTGTTCACCAGCAAGTCGTGGCTGTCGCATTCGCCTAACGGCGCCACCAAAACCATCTTCCCCATCCCCCTGCAGGAGCTGAACAAGAACACCAAACTGAAGCAGAACCCGGGCTATTAGGGGAGGAAATGATAAGTTTGCGGATAGTTGCCCGACGACACCCAAAGTTGTTTGAGGGGCAACTTGAACCCACGGGGTCAACTAAAAAGCAGGGACGCGATTGTTTTCATGTTCCGTGAGGAACATTTGATAGGTAGCATGCCATGAGATTTAACAATGTTCCATCGGAACGTCTGTTGCTCCCGTGCTGCACCCAAGGGCAACAGGCGTTCCGATGGAATACTGTGTGGGAGGGGTTTATTGCTACCCATCAGGTGTTCCGCCGGAACACAACACCAGGTGGCTTTCCACTTTTTAGTCGACCCCGTAAGTTTATCCCGCCACCGAAGCAGTTCAAAAAAAATATCGACAACCATGCTCATGAACAGATACCTTCTCTTCTTTTTCTTCATCTTTTCCAGTGCGTTTGCTCAGGCCCAGTCAACGGCAGGCGTAACCGGGAAGCGCGATACTTCCTACTCCAATACCAGCGCGTACAACAGCAGCCGGAAATCGAACCCTGATATCAAGCTGGTGCCGGAGTTTCATTCGCCGGATGTGGTGGAGAAAAGGGAGATTCCGTATTGCAAGCCAGCGGATAGAGACTTGATGCTGGATGCGTTTTTTCCGGCTGCTAAACCCGGGGCGAAACACCCTGCGATCCTGATCGTGCATGGCGGCGGCTGGCGTTCGGGCAACCGGACGCAGCATCATCCGCTGGCGCAGCGGCTGGCGGCGCTGGGGTATGTTTGTTTTACGCCGGAGTACCGGTTATCGACCGAAGCCCTGTATCCGGCGGGCGTATATGATCTGAAAGCGGCCCTGCGGTGGGTGCGGGCGCATGCGAAGGAATACGGGGTTGATACGGCCAGGGTGGCCGTGCTGGGCTTTTCTGCCGGCGGCGAGATGGCGGCGTTTGTGGGTACTACGAACAACGATCCGAAGTTTGAAGGAACGGGTTGTAATGCCGGCCGCTCGAGCGCGGTACAGGCCATCGTTGATCTCGATGGCACGCTTTCTTTTGTGCATCCCGATTCGCACGAGGGCAACGACAGCGTGTCTACGTCTGCTGCAACCTACTGGTTCGGATACCCGAAGAAAGCGGCGCCGGAACTGTGGCAGGATGCATCCCCGCTGGCGCACGTGAGCGCGAAGACGCCACCCACCCTTTTTATCAACAGCTCGGTGCCCTGGATGCATGCGGGACGGGAAGATTACCGCAAAGTGCTGGACCAGGCAGGTGTGTATTCGGAAGTAAAAAACTTTCCGGAAGCGCCGCATTCTTTTCCCCAGTTCGAGCCCTGGTTTGAGCCGATGGTCGGCTATGTGAACGATTTTCTGCTAAAAGTATTTGGAAAGAAATGATCCCATCCCTATGAAAACTTTTATTGTTTTCTCCCTGTTCATTTGCGCTTCGGTTGTACAGCTGGATGCGCAGTACAAGTATAAATTCACCGTGGCAAAGGATGGCAGCGGCGATTACAAATTCATACAGGAAGCCATCGATGCCATGCGGGTGTTTCCAACGGCTCCTATCACCCTGTACATCAAAAATGGCGTGTACAATGAAAAGATTGAGCTGCCTTCGGGTAAAACAGATGTTACGTTCATCGGTGAAAGCGTCGACAGCACCATCATTATGTTCAATGATTACTCTGGGCGCGGCAAGCTGACCACTTTTGAATCGTTTACGGCAAAGATCCTGGGCAACCGCTTCCGGGCAGAGAACATCACTTTTATGAACAATGCCGGCCGCGTTGGGCAGGCAGTAGCCCTGCATGTGGAGTCGGACAAGGCGGTGTTTAAAAACTGCCGGTTCATCGGCAACCAGGATACCATTTTTGCGGCGGGAGAGAACTCCCGCCAGTTGTTCATCGACTGTTACATTGAGGGGACCACTGATTTTATCTTCGGTCCGGCCACCGCTGTTTTCCAGAACTGCACCATCCGCAGCAAGACGGATTCTTATATCACGGCGGCCAATACGCCGGAGGGAAAGAAGTACGGATTTGTCTTCATCGGGTGCCGCCTCATCGCAGATTCCTCCGCGCAGAAAGTATATCTCGGCCGGCCCTGGCGGAAGTTCGCAAAGACGGTGTTTCTCCGCTGTTTTCTCGACAAGCACATCCTTCCCGCCGGGTGGGACAACTGGAGCTCCGCCGACAACGAAAAGACTGCCTGGTACGCCGAATCCGGCAATACCGGTCCGGGCAGCGCTGCCAGGGGCCGGGTACCCTGGAGCCACCAGCTGTCTGCCCAGGAAGCCGCCGGGTATACCTTGGGAAAGATATTCTCCGATCAGACGTTTGCGGAGTCGCCAGCCAATGCCCCCAAATGGTTTGACACAGGGGCGGGGAAGTAAGAGAGATGTACGTTTTGATCGTCGTTGTATTAATCCATTTTCACCGCATTGTAGCGATACGCCTGTTGCTCTGAATAGATCAAAGCCGGCGGAAGAGATGCTCAGCCGGGAGCGGCAGCCCGAAACTCATGGCATTCCAGTGTTTTCCCGGCCCATTTCTGAACTCATCACACTCTTGACCCGACTTTCCTGCACGAATTTCAAATTACCCGCCGGGAAGCCCCGGATGCTCTGACTTGCCGCCCTTTTTCAGAAATTTCATGTCTGTATACGGGTGCCTGAACCGGCCGGGAAATCATGTTAAAAATCAGCGCTACAAATTTTAACAATTTTGTACTAAAAATTTTAGCTTTCGAGCAACAATTCCCATTCTTCCATGTTATATTTACATAGTGATTTTCGGGTACATATCAGCCCGTTTTCGAGGCTGAAGTTTACCCGGAACCGATTCAAGTAAAAGATAAAGTCAACATATGGAAACCAAGGCAGTTCAAAAAGAAGTACAGCTGAAACGTCAGCCCGACAACCTGCGAATGATGCCCATCACCCAGGCCCGGGAATGGTACAGCCAGTTTGCAGAATTTACCCAGTCGATCCTTAAAAAGGACATGGACTACGGCGTGATCCCCGGCACTCCCAAACCGGCCCTTCTGAAAGCCGGCGCGGAAAAACTCCGTTTTGCTTATGGCCTCGGCGTGGAGTTTGAAGCCATCGAAAAAACTGTTGACATCGACAAACCTTTCCTCGATTATACCTATAAATGCACCGTCCGCAGCAAGCAGGGCCAGATCCTTTCCCAGTGCGAAGGCGGCTGCAACAGCTATGAACCCAAATTCGGATTCACCTGGGTTACGCTGGCTGAGCTTCCGGAAGGCACGGACATCAGTCGCCTCCGCAACCGGAGCTACGGCAGAAAGATGCAGGAATTCGACTTTGCCATCTCCAAAGCCGAAACCAGCGGACCATACGGCAAACCCGCTGCTTACTGGGAAGGCTGGAAAGAAGCCATCCGGAACAATACCGCCAAAAAGATCATCAAGACGTCGAAAGCAGGCAAGGAAATGGACGCCTGGGAACTGGATGAAACCGTTACCCAGTATCGCTTTCCGAACCCTGACGTTGTGGGCATGAAAAATACCATCATGAAGATGGCCCAGAAAAGGGCTTTCGTAGGGGCCGTACTGATCGCCACCGGCGCTTCCGAGTTCTTTACGCAGGACATCGAAGACATGGTCGTGAACGGCCGGATCTACACCGATGAACATCAGTCCGAAGACATCGAGGATGCCGCGATCTATGTGAATGAGCCGGAAATTTCCATCAAAAGACCTGCCGCCCAGAGAAAAGCGCTTGCACCTGATCCCCTGAGGCAATGGCAGACCGCCCTCGACCAGTGTACCACCAAGAACGAGATGCTGAACCTATATATCCGGAACAAGGAAGCCGTTGATAAGTCCATCGAGATGCAGCGGCTCTTTACCGACAGAAGAAAAGTGCTGTCGATCGCTTCGTCGGCAGACAAAGTTGCATAGTGTTTGAATAGTGTTCGTGAGGAGCGGGGCACGGTAGTAAAAGAACTGATCACTCAGTCTTTTATGATCCGTGCCCTTTTTATATAGTCCAGCAGCGGCCAGCGCTGTTTCAGATACGCATTGCCGCCGGCAAAAACCGAATCCTGTTTCCCCGCCCGGATTCCCCCGCCCGAATTTTCTCCATAGCCCGAATAAAGCGCATCCGCCACATCCATACCTTCCACCACTTTTGCAAACGGCACAAAAGGCTCCCCATCATGTGTAGCACTGTTGTCGCGCAGGTTGATGAACATCTGGGTCGTTCTGCCGTTCGGATCCTTGAAAGCATAGGCTACCGTTCCCCGTGCATTCGTGATCATGCGCGGATCGTCCGGCAGGTTCCGGTTCCGCCAGGCCTGTGCCACGGCCGGTGTGCCAGCAATGCCAAACTGTGCCCATACACCGGCCCTGATCCTGAACACCGCGATGTCATCATAATATCCGTTGCGCACGAGGTTATAGAACCGGTCGGCCCCGTTGGGCGACCATTCCCGCTTTATTTCGAGCACAATATTTCCTTTCGTTGTCTCCAGCACTACCTTGAATGCTGCAGGCGCCGGCCGGCTGAAAGCCGTGTCTTCCGGATGTAACAATCCGGTTTGTGCGATGGTGGACAGGGAAAGAAAGATGAATAACGAGAGGATAAAAATTCTAAAGGAAGACGTGTGGAAATGCATGGTGGAAATTACAAAGATTTTGGAGGAAACGGATCACACAGCCTTATCGCACCTCGAAAACCTCCGAAGCATAGAACAGGTTGTCGTTGGTGAGCCCGTTGACGACGATGCGGAAAAGGCCGGTGATGTCGCTGGTGTAGAAGCTGCATCCGGCTTTGCCGTCGGCGGAGAAGGTGATGGCAGGCGACCAGTAGAGGGTGGAGATAGATTCGGGCAGGCTGTCGGTCTTGTTGCTGAAATCTTCGCCATAAAATTCTTTCCCTATACGGATGCCGTCGAGCAGCCGGAGCGCCTCTTTGTGATTCTCTTCCAGGGTGCACCCCCAGTACACAACCTGCACCCCGCCGGGCGATCCGTAAGTCTGCCCTTTTACCGGAGCACGGCTCCCGGGAGAACCGGGATGGTTCGGGCAGTTCAGGATATTGTACTGGCAGATGTAATCGCCGCACCGGTTGGCTGTGCCATACACGATGTCATCTTTTCTCGCACGAACCGTGACCGCCGCAAGCAGATTTTTTGGGGAGAAATCTTTCAGGATCAGTTCCTGCGAACTCTGGGAGAACCGGTTGGCGTCTATCAGCGTAAAGTTCAGCCGGGAAGCCGCTTTCCGGTTTATGCCGGCATACGGATCGAAAAGGTCCACATAATTTTCCGCCGTGCTGCCGAAAGCTGCCAGCCACATTTTTTTGTCCTGCGGTAACACGATCCGATCATACGGTATTTCAAAACGGCCCGACGAGTCGGTCGTGATCAACTGCAGCGGGGCATCGCTCCCGATGATACTCAGTGTGACCGGTTTGCGGATACGCCGGATAATATTTACTACCTGGCCCCGCAACGGGTACGAGTAAAAATGGGATGGGGCGGGTGCCGTATCTGCCGCCATCTCCTTCCAGCTGTATCTTCTCCAGCCCCGCACGAGCAGCAGCAGTTCAAGATGCTCCTGATCCTCGAAAAGGCGGCCTTTGGTGTAGGCTGGGCCTTCTTCCAGAACAGACTGCAGGAAGGCGGCCGTTTCGATATCCTGTTGTTTGCGCGTCTCGAAACGGTTGGCCTGGGCGCATGACAGGGAAGCAAGACCGGCGCTGAAGGCCGGGGAAGCTGTCAGCTGCAACGTCAGCGTCACCTTTTCGCGTTTGCCATAGGTTTTCCTGTCCAGCAGGGTTTGCACCTGCACCTTCCGGTCGTAATGGGCAAAAAAGATCCGTTCGGCAAGAGGGCGGTCAAGGCTGTCGAGCAGGGTGATGGCGGCGAGTCCCCGGGGTATGTCGTTGAGCAGCAGCACCACGTCGCGGCCACCCGGCTTTGTCGGGATCACTTCCGTCACATATACCGCGTTGAAATTGTGCACCACCAGCTTCACCTGCGAGAGCCCGGCAGCATACAAACGCAGCTGCAGCGTGTCGTGCACCACGGCCCGGGGAACAGAAAGGGACATGCCCTGGTTGCGCACAGCCGGCAGGGAGAGCGGTTTATCCGGCTGCAGTACTTCAGCAGGAAGCTGTAGCGGAGCCATCGCATAGACGACGCCTTTTTCGGGCAGCAGCAAGAAACTTCCCAGCCCCTGCTCGTTGGTGAGCAGGGTGTCAATGGCCTCGTTGTTCCTGAAGAGGACCGCTTTCACCGCCAGGGGCTCGCCCTGATCCGTGACCGTTTCCCACCCGACGCGCACAGGAATGCCTGCCACCAGCTCGCCGCCTTCCGGGAAAAACCGGAGCTTCAGCCTTCGCCGGATCTTTGCCGGTGGAAGCGTTTTCTGCAGGAACACCAGGTCTCCGTTGTATTTGACGCGCGCATTGATGATAAGCCCGGAAGTGTCATTGATGGCGGAGGCAGGGATCTGCTGGCGGAATGATCCCAGCTTGTTTGTGCGGGCCCTGATCTCTTTCTCTCCCCCGAGCGACACCTGGAGTTCGGCATCACGGATAGCCATACCCGAAGTTTTTTCCCGTACGGTGATCTCCACTTCCTTGTTGCCCAGTGAATCATCCACCGTATTCAGGTAAGCGCCGAAATCGGGCTGGTGCAAAGAGCGCACTAGCAACGGCTGCGTGAACAAGGCCATCGGCAGGCTGTCGGCGCCGGTGAGGTTGGTGGTAGCCAGCAGCTGGTATTCGCCGGGTGCAATAGAATCGGGCAGCTGGAAGCTTCCCGCGCTGTGGCCATTCTGCATCACGAATTTCTGCTGCACCGTACAGGCGCGGGTGCCCGCCTGCACAAGGGCCAGCGACAGGAACCGGTGCATCGGAAGAGAGTCTTCCGAGCAATGCAGCAGGTAGGCGCTGAACCAGATAAATTCATTGTTGGTGTAAACATGCTTGTCGGTATGCACAAAGAGAAGGTCGGCATCCTTGCGGGCGGCATAGCGTTCCATCTTTTTTTCGAGACCGCCGGTTTACTGGCCTCGCGCGGTAGGGCAGCCTGCCATGAGAAGCAGACAGGCCATGAACTGCAGGAATTTTTTATGGGGGACGGATTGTGCCATGCCTGCCAAAGATATTATCGAAAGCTATACCTGCGAGCGGGTGATGAAGAAACATGCTAGCGGCCCCAGGACCTCACTTATACCAGACCGCCGTCAAGATGCATCCTCTCTCTGCGTGCCTCCGGCACGCAGAGAGAGGATAGACCTGTTTCAGCGGAAAGGTTTTATTCGCTCATCGATTATATGTCTTGTCAGCAGGTGGGTATTAAACATCCACTTGCATCGAATACCGGTGAAGCTCTTCATTCCGGTGATAGGGGCCTACAGCAAACACCATGATCAGGATGCCGATCACGGCCGAGATGCCAAAGCCGTAGAACAGAAGATTGTAGGCAGCCGTGTATCCTTCCGTAGCAGAGACCGTTTTGAGGGTGTAGCCCGACAAAGACTGAAAAATGGCGCCGCCTACGCCGTTGCCGATGCAGGCCAGTCCCCAGGCAGAGGCTGCAGAGCTTTTTGGTACTACGTCAGCCGGAAGGGGCAGGATATTGGCCGTATAAGAAGTATATCCAAAACCCGCGATCCCGAAGAGTACAAGGGCCATGATGGGGGAGGTGATCAAGGTGGGAGCAGCCAGCAGTGGCAGCGCCATCAGGGTGCCAGAGATGCCGATGGCGATCTTCCGGGCGCGGGGGATCGGTACGCCCCGCCGGATGATGAACTGGGTGAAATAACCACCCGCAATATTGCCAAGGTCGGCGATCACAAAAGTGAGGATGGCGTACTGCCCGATCTTAACAAGGTTGAAATGATATACCTCCGCGAGATAGCGCCCCAGCCAGAAGGTCACAAAATACCAGATGGGTTCCAGGAATATTTTAGCAAGCATGAACATGGATACAAAGCGGGTTTTCAACAGCTTGAGCGGCGGTATGACCTTTGTGCGTGGTTCCTTCGCAACGTTTTCGGGCGTATAGTACATGAACCAGAAGAAGGCGAGCCAGAGATAGCCGGCTACGGCGAGAATGATAAAAGTGGATTGCCAGCCGTACACCGTGCCCATATAAGCCACCAGCGGTGGCACGATCACTGCGCCCAGCGCCGAACCGCTGTTGAAAATGCCGGATGCCGTGGAGCGCTGGTGCGCAGGGAACCACTCGGTGGTCAGCTTCAGTGCGGCGGGCCAGTTGCCCGCTTCACCAACGCCCAGCAGGAACCGGCATACCCCGAACTGAAAAGGGGTAGCGGCAAAAGCATGTATAAGCCCGGCAGTGGTCCAGAAAGCCATGCAAAGCGCATAACCGACACGGGTACCCAGCCGGTCGATCACAAAACCGGAGAAAGCGTTCGACAGCGAGTAGGCTACAAAAAAAGCCGCCGCAATATATCCGAACGAATCATCAGGGATCAGCTTGCGGAGGTCGCCGGCGGCACTCAGGTAATTGAACGAAAGCCGGTGCACATAATTCAGCAAGGTCGCCAGAAAGGCCATCCCCACCATCACCCACTTCATATTCGGCGACCTGTTGGCTGGTAAAGTATTCATACGTTTTTAGAGGTTTCTTTTACGGATTTTTTATCCCCACCCCGACCCCTCCGGGGAGGGGATAAGAACAGAATATTTCACAACAGCGACTGTATATCTACCGGTACCTCTGCTTCATTCGAAAGCTCGATCGGGTTGCGCAGTGGCCGGCCCATGTCCTGCCAGTGCACCTCCATGAGGTCGCCGTGCTGCAGGGTGACCTGGTGGCCGAAGCTGAAGGCATCGGCGCCGAAGAAATGCACATGCGCCTGGTGCGGCAGCCGGTGCGCGGGGTATTTGAAATGGTGATACTCGAGGTTGTCGAGCGTATGGGCCATGTGCTGCTCACCGGTGTTTACCGGCGACGACCACAGCTCCTCGCCCTTTCGTAAAACCCTCACCGTTCCTGTCAGCTCCCCGAAGCTTTCATGCACCACCAGCTCCGGGCCTATGGAACAGGTGCGCAGCTTGGAGGGCGCCAGGTACAGGTAATTTTTTTTCTCCATCACATGATCGGAGAATTCATTGGCCGTCGTAAATCCCACACGGTAAGGCGTACCCTCCGCGTCGGTAAGGTAGATGCCGGCGATCTCCGGCTCTTCGCCGCCGTCGTTGCCGAAAGGCGGCACGGTCAGCGCTTCGCCATGGCCCTTCAGCATGGAGCCGTTGCCTTTGTGAAACCATTCGGGCTGCGTGCCGATCTTTCCCTTGCCGGGCGATCCGCCTTCCAGCCCCCACTGGTACATCTGCATGCTGTCCGTCGGCTTTTCGGCCGACGACTGGTGCATCATCTGGCGGTTCAGCGCGCTGTTCTTGTGGGTGAGGCCGGTACCCGATACCACGCAGCGCATCGGGTGCTCGGGATGGTCGAAAGAAGGCAGCAGCTTCCATTCGCTGCGTCCTTCATAAACAGCATCGTACCCGAGTGTTTCTTCCGACAGATGCGCCTGAATGGCATCGGCCAGTTTTAATTTCTTTTCGATCGCTTCCAGTGCCAGCTGATAGATAGAGGTTACATCGTTCAGCAGCCGGAGGGAAGGTTCCTGTACAAGCGCTACCCGCCTGAATTGCTGCGGGTGGATGAGCTGTACCAGTCTTGTTTTGTCTTGGGCCATATGCGTTGTGTTGTATGATTCCGGTAAAAGGTTATACGGTTACCCAGCCGCCGTCGACAGAAAAGCATCCGCCGGTAGCGTAGCTGGAAGCGGGGCTCGACAGGTAGAGGGCGATGCCGCCGATCTCATACAGTTCGCCCCAGCGCCCGATGGGAATCTTGGCGATAAAGGCTTTGTATTTTTCGGGATCGTTGGTGAGCGGCAAGTTGAGGTCGGTGGCAAACGGGCCGGGCAGGATGGCGTTCACGTTGATATTGTGCTGCGCCAGTTCCATGGCCAGCGAGCGGGTCAGCTGCAGGATCGCTCCCTTGCTGGTGGCGTACGGCGTGCGTTCGGGGATGGCGGTCACGGAAAGCATCGAGCCGATGTTGAGGATCCTACCGTAGCCGTTCTTTTTCATCACCGGCACTACGGCCCGCGAGGCCAGCCACGAGCCGGTCACGTTCACCTGCTGCACTTTCGTAAAGTCATCCAGCGACAGTTCCTCGATGGTGCCGCGTATGTTGATGCCCGCCGAATTGATCAGGATGTCGATCTTCCCGAACCTCTCCACCGTGGCATCCACCGCCGCCTGCACGCTTTTTTCGTCCGTGACGTCGCAGGTCACGCTCATGCAGTCGCGGCCATACTGTTCGCGCAGCAATTGTTCGGCTTCCTGGTTCTCTTTGTCGGATCTGGCTGCAATGGAGATCGAGGCGCCGGCTTCCGCCAGCGCTTTGGCCATGGCCAGACCGAGCCCCCGGTTTCCACCCACTACCAGTGCCACCTGCCCGTCGAGTTTGAACAGATCGAGAATGCTTTTTTCCATGCTTGTTCTAATTTATTCTATGATGGTAAAATTTTCCAGTCCTTCGGTTTTCAGGGAGAGTCCCATGCCTGGTTTGTTGTCGTCCAGCTGCAGCCGGCCATTCTCGGCAATGGCTTCTCCGTCGAAGATATACCAGAACATCTCATTGCCCACTTCAATCTCTGTCTGCGGAAAATATTCAGCCATCGGCGATGCAAACGAACTCATCACCACATGCAGGTTGTGCATCTGCCCGCCATGCGGGATCACTTCCACGCCGTGCAGCTGCGCCATGGTGCATATTTTCTGCGCTTCGGTGAAGCCGCCCACCCGGTTGGTATCGAACTGGAAGATATCGAGCGCATCGGCCATCAGCAGGTCGTGAAAACCAAAGCGGGAGAACGCATGTTCGCCGCCCGACAGTGGTATATCAGTACCCTGCTTCAGCTTGGAAAACAGATGGATCTCATCGGGCAGCAGCAGTTCTTCCACCCAGCGCAGGTTGTAAGGTTCCAGCTCCCTGAGTAACTGTCTCGCATAAGCGAAGTTGAAGCCCATGTACGCTTCGAGCATGATCTCCACATCGTCGCCTACCGCGTCTCGCACCACTTTCACCATCTCCACGTTCTTCTTCATGCCCAGCGTGCCTTCGGTGAGCGGATAGCCGCAGCGCAGCTTCATGCCCGTGAACCCCTGCGATTTGT
The DNA here is from genome assembly GCA_965200945.1 of Chitinophagaceae bacterium. Taxonomy (GTDB): domain Bacteria; phylum Bacteroidota; class Bacteroidia; order Chitinophagales; family Chitinophagaceae; genus JADCRZ01. The sequence continues at coordinate 3,028,368 of OZ241749.1, read as the reverse complement.
AATCGGCGGCTTCTTTGGCCAGGCTGTCGAGGTTGCGCGTATAAAGCCGGCTGTAGTAAGTAGGAATGAACTCTTTGGTCCGCCCGCCAAGCAGCTTGAAAACAGGCTGACCGGTGGCGAGGCCCTTGATGTCCCACAGCGCAATGTCTACCGCGCTGATGGCGGCCAGCACCGCACCCTGCCGGCCGAAAGCGACCGTGGAGCGATACATCTTTTCATACAGGTATTCCGTGTTCATCGGGTCTTCGCCGATCAGCAGTCCCTTCAGTTTCGAGTCGACGATGAGTTTGGTGACATCCGGGCTCAGTCCGGCGTTGCCGATGCCGGTGAGGCCGTTATCGGTTTCGATCTCCACCACCAGCCAGCTGAAAAAGCGGTAGGCGGCCTGTGAGTCGCGCTGAAAAGGCAGCAGGCTCACCGGCGTGGCGAAGATGGTGTCGGTGGTTTTTACAGGGCCTTTCCACTGATACAATTTTGTTTTAACGGACGTGATCTTCATCTTGTATGGTTGATTTAAATAGTTCTGTCGATAGCGTTTCCCTTACCAGCTGAATTGAAGAAGCGATACACCCTGACGGGGAAGGTCCATCGCTACCCTGGCTTCGCCGTTCTTTATGGTCATCCACTCCGGCGAGCTGGCCAGCTGCAGCTGGCCGGCTTTTTCCAGTTCCGCCACCTGCTCTGCGGTGGGCTGCTTTGGCGAACCCATCTTCTTCCAGGCTTCGTACGAGTTGCTGAACTGCCGGTCGATCCGGTAATGCCGCAGCAGCACTTTCCCGTTCGGCACGCCTTTCATCGACACGCTCACGCCGGAAGAAGGGGCGGCCGGATCGTTGTTGTCGTGGTAGTTCCAGACCATCACGGTCGCCGTCCTCTCGTCTTTGGCGGCGATGGCGTTGATGTCGGGCTGGGCACCGCGCACGCTCGAATCGCGGATGGAAGCATAATCGTACGACAGGTTCTTGCCTACTTCGGCCCGGTTGCCCTGCATCATGCCGAACATCCTGAACACATTCAGTACCGGCTTGTCTACCCCGTTCGTGGCCATGTCGCGGAAGCCGCGGAACCAGGGCTGGTCCTCGAATTCAAAGCCCCAGGTAACGGCGCCCTGCAGGTTTACGCCGCGGCTCGCGGCCAGGTCGTACTTGCGGGCAAAGGAAGCGGCGGTATAGCTCGAATACATAGTGCCGTTGCGGTAGGCGTTCTGCGGGCTGAAATCTTCCGAACAGGCCGCGCAGCCTTCCGGGTCGGATTCGCCGATGATGATGGGGAGGCTTTTCAGGGAAGGGTAGGAGGCTACGATCTCAAAACCTTTGTCGATGTCGCGGAGTTGTTTGCCCATATTCATCTGTACCATGCCTTTTTCCAGCCGGGGAGCGCCTTTGGCATGAAAGGTAATAAAATCGATCGGACTGCCTTTCTTCCCGGTCACATAGTTCTGGCCGTTTACAACATGGTCCAGGAACGATTTCATAAAATCGGATGCGTCCTTTGCAGCCGGACCAGTCACTTCCGGGCCGCCGATTTTTGCGGTCGGCAATGCCCGTTTCACGGCAGCCGACACATAATCGTAGAGCTTGATGTATTCTTCCGTGGTACCTTTCCAATAACCGATATTGGGCTCATTCCAGAGCTCCCAGAACCAGGTGTCTACTTCGTTCTTGCCGTACCGCGTTACCGAATGCTTCACCCATTCATATACCAGGGTCGCAAATTTTTCATAGTCTTTCGGCGGGTAGGCCCAGCCGGTATAGATGTCACCGTGTTTGAGATCGGGCTCCCAGTGATGCTTGTAGGGCTCCGGATGGGTGGAAAGCGCTTCGGGCATAAAACCGATCTGCGCGATGGGCTTCATGCCCCGTTCGATGTAGGTATCGAATATTTTGTCGATGATGGTCCAGCTATACACCGGGTTGCCCTGTGCGTCTTCGGTGTAGGCGTTGGTGGAACCCCATTTCAGCGAGGCCTCGCCGTCGCCGGTTACGAGCAGGCTGTGCACGCGCACGTTCACCGGCACCTTGCTCAGCTTCGAAATCTCGGTCAGCAGTTTTTTCCCGTCTTTCATATAGGTATAGTTCGGCTCGTCGTACCCAAAGTACGCCCAGATGGGTTTCATGGGCCCCTTGTTTTTGCTGAAGTCTACCTGTATTGTAACAGAGTCTGCCGGGCCGGACGGCTGTGCGGCGGCGGGAGCGGTGAAAAGGCAACTGAGGGCGGCGGAAATAACTATGATCCTTCTCAGAGAGTGTCGAAATCCTGTCTTTGTCATATAGGTTTCTGTTGGGTTTTGATTATTTCAGCTGGATCTTTTGCGGGATGGTATACAGCAGTTCGGCCACTCCCGTGGTTTTCACGGCCACACGGGCATAGATGAATGCCTCGCCCGCAAGGGCCGTTGGGATGGTCACGCTGAGCGTCACCGGCTGCAATAAACCGGGAATGGCTGCAGCGGCGATCTGGGCATTTGCCGAATTGTTGTTCTGGTCCACGATCAGGTTCGGACCCACATAGATACGGGCAAGCTCGAGCGTACGGCTTGTGTTCACGCTTTGCAGGGTGAACGTGGCTTTCACGACGGTGCCGGTGCGTTCGAACACTTCGTTCTTAATAATGAAATAAGGCTCGATGGGTACATCCACCGAGGTGGCGCCCTGCACTTTCACGTCGATGGTGTCTGTATTGTCGACCCAGGGACCGGCACCTCTCGAGCGCACCAGTTTATAGTCGCCGTCGAACAACATCGCGGAAAAGGTGCCGTCCTGCTTGATGTTGAGCGGTATCTTGGTGAACAGCTGAAAGCCGCGCTGCCACAGCTCGAACTGCACGCCGGCCGAACGCACGCCGATGGGTAGCCCCTGGTACACGATGCGGCCGGAAAGCGGCGAGCCGGGTTCGCTGAGGTTGTCTTTTTTACAGGCCTGCATTGTCAGCAGCACCAGCAGCGGAAATATGAGATGGATCTTTTTCATATCAATGGAAAGGGTTGCGGATGATTTTAGGATTGTTGTCGATGACCGATTGCGGGATGGCGGAATAGTAATTGCCCGGCCGGAAGAACCGCGGGGCCTTGAACCGGGGCGCAACAAATTTGTCGAACACCCACTTGCCATCGTTCGGGTGGCCGGGACGGACGATGCGGTAGGGATACAGCGCAAAGATGTTTGCGTCGGGGTTCGTCGTGGTGCCATCCCACAGTTTGTCGGCGATGCGCCAGCGGATAATGTCCCACAAACGGTGATCCTCAAACGCCAGCTCCACTTTGCGCTCGTTCTGTATCCGCTGGAGGGAGAGCGCCGTAAGACTGTTGGCCGGGAAGCCCGCCCGCTGCCGCAACGTGTTGATCCATGTGAGCGCATCGGCGGTTTGTCCCAGCTCAAAAGCGGCTTCCCCTGCATTGAGATAGATCTCGCCCAGCCGGAACATGACCCACCAGGTATCGCTCTGGATGGCGGAGGTGCTGGCGCCGGAGGATGCATCGATGTACTTGCGCATGTAGAAGCCGGTGTTGGTCACAAAGGTGGTGGTGCGGTGCGGGCCGTCGAGACCGGTGAGCGGTTTGCCGTCGGTGAAGTTGCTGTTGAGCGCGCCTTCCGTGCGGTCGTATTTGTTGGTGGCCGCGTTCCATACATATACGCCGGCCTGCAACTTCAGCGGCTTGCCCGAAAAGGAAGTGCCCGGATACATGATGGTGCCGTAGAGGCGGGCATCTTTGTTGGCAAAAATATCCTGCGGGTTGGTATAGAATGTCCAGTTGGCCTGGCCTGCGGCGGTATTGCTGCCGGTGCCCACACCTTTCAGCGTTCCGGCGGTGCCGTCGAGGTATTCGTAGCTTTCCACCAGGTTCAGCGAAGGCGAGCTAAACGAAGAGCCCTGTCCGCCGTCTTCAAAAAGAGAGCGCGCAATGTTGTTGAAAGTGAAGGGATGTTTTCTGCCCTGCGCCTTCAGGTAATCGGTCGCCAGGATCACTTCCGGATTGTTGTTCTTGTTCACCAAAGCATCATAGAAGTTCTCGCCCGGGTTGGGATTTACGCGGTAAAGGGAATAAGCGCCGCTGCTGATGATCTCTTTGGAGGCATCGAGCGATTTCTGGTAGTAAGCCGCGGCCTTTGCTTCCGGGATGCCCACTTCACCACCGGCGGTGGCGCTTTTGGTAAAGCCGGGCAGGTTGTTGTATCTGGCGATGGAGCCCGCATACAGCATGGCGCGGCTTTTCAGCGCCAGCGCGGTGTATTTGTTTGCCTGGCGTTTGCTGCCCGTATTGCCCAGGTCGTCTTTGACGGCGTCGAGCTCGCTCGCGATAAAATCATACACTTCTTCTTCCTTGTTGCGCGGCAGCTGCAGGGAGGTGGGGTTGCCGCTGAAATCATAGATCAGCTGTTTTGTAATGATGGGCACGCCTCCCATGCGTTTCACCATCTCGAAATAATCCAGCGCCCGCAGAAAACGCAGCTCGGCAACAAACTGTTTTTTGATGGCCGGTGTTACGGCCACCGAACTGGATTCGTTCACGTTGTCGATCGCCACGTTCACGTCGCGCACGAAGGTGTAGTCCCACAGGCTCCAGCGGTCGTAGGCGTAGTTGATCAGGTTGTTGCGGATCTCCACGTCGTTGTTGCTGAGCCCCGACCACATGGCTTCGTCGAAGATGGTAAAGTTCTCCGACCCCACGGCCAGCGAAGCGTATTTGGGCAGGCGGTCGTACAGGTTGGCGAGTACGCCGGTGATCAGCTTGGGGTCTTTCCAGATCTGCTCATCGGTGAAAATGGTTTGCGACGTGGTATCCAGCAGCTCGTCTTTTTTACAGGAGAACAGGCCGGCTAACAGGATCGCATATACGAAAAAGTATTTTTTCATCGGTTCGTTTGTTAGAGGGTTACGTTGATGCCGAAGGTGTACAGTTTCAGGTTTGGATACACCAGTCCGGTGTTGAACGAGATCTCCGGATCGATCTCGATGTCTTTTACATTGTCGAACGAGAACAGGTTGGTGCCGGTGACATATACCCTCACCGCGCTGAGGCCCACCACGCTGATGATCTTTTTGGGTAAGGTGTAAGAGACTTCCAGGTTCTTCAGGCGCAGGTAATGCACGTTGGTGATCCAGTAATCGCTGTGGTTGGCATAGTTCACGTGCGAGCCCGAGCCGGTGCGGCGGATAGCGGGGTACTTGCCCGGGATCCAGGCGCTGTTCGGATCGAACACATCGGCGCGGTGCCAGCGGTCGTTGAAGATATAGTCGGGCGCGTTGTGATTGGCCTGGAAGGGGATGGCCAGCTCGAAGATGCGGTAGTAAGATTGCAGGGTGGCGCCGGCCCAGTCGGTCATCAGGCTGAGGCCTTTGTAGTTGACGCCTGCGCTCGCCCCGAAGCTGGCATAAGGTGTGGCGCCCAGCGCGTAGCCGATGGGGCGTTCGTCCAGACTCGAGATTACACCGTCTCCGTTCACGTCTTTGAAGATCAGGTCGCCCGGCAGCTGCGTCCGGTTGCCCTGTCCGTCGTTGTTCACAGGGTACTGCTTGATCTCTTCCATCGACTGAAACTGGCCCGTGACCTGGTAGCCCCAGTGCACGTCGGCCCAGCGGTCGTTGGTCTGGTTGCGGTACTGATCCCACGAGTTGCCGAAGCGCGGTTTGTAGATGTCCATGATCTTGCGGCGGCCCAGGGTACCGTTCGCGCTGATGGTATAGCCGATCTCGCCGGAGCGGTTGGTGTAAGTGATGATGCCTTCCACGCCCTGCGTGCGTTCGGAGTTCAGGTTCTCTGCCGGCAGGGTATAGCCGACCTCGCTGGGCACCAGCACATCGTAACGCGGTGTGGGGATGCCGGTCAGGTCGCGGGAGAATACATCGAATTCGGCGGTAAGGTGGTTGTTGAAAAAGCCGAGGTCGAGCCCGATATTTTTGATGGTGCTGGTGACCCAGGTAATGTTGGTGATGGGCAGTCCGCGCACGCCGATGCCGGTGTTGAGGCCGTTGTCGAACACATAGCTGCCGCTGCCAAAATTGCCGCCGGAGAGATAGTCGAACGCGTTCACGCCGCGTTCCTGCCCGGTTCTGCCCCAGGAGGCGCGCAGCTTCACGTTGTTGATCCATTTGGGCATGTTGTCGGAAAAGAATTTTTCGTCTCCCACGCGCCAGCCGGCGGATACACCCGGGAACAGGCCCCATCTCTTGCCCGGCGCATAAATGTGCGAACCATCGTAGCGGCCCAGCAGCTCGAGCAGGTATTTGTGTTTGTAATCGTAGTTGAACCTGCCTATGAAAGAAGCGCGTTTCGTGACTAAGACACTGTCGGTAAACCCGTTGATGTCGAGCAGGCGTATGATGGGTGAATAGTTGGATGGCGGCACGGAGCTGATACTGAGCAGCTGGTTGTAGCCGCTGGCATATTCGTAGGCGCCCAGCGCTGATATGTTGTGCTCTCCGATGGACGTAGCGTAGTTGAGCTGCAGCTGTGCAAAGTTCTCCCTGATCTCTTCGCGCGCCTTGTTGCGCAGCGCAAGGTTGAAAGCGACCGGCTGGTACGCGTCGGTGGCCGGCCGGTACGAGAACGTGTTGAAAGAATTGCGCTGCAGCTCGTTCTTGTTCTGCTTGTAGTTGTACGAGTAGGTGGCTTTCAGGTTCAGGCCGAACGGAAGCTGGTAGGATGTATAGAAGATGCTGGCGAAGTTGTTCCACACATTGTCCTGTTTGCCGATCACGTCCTGGTTGTAAATGAGCGGGTTCCGGGATGGGTTGTTGATATCGGCGTTGATGTAGTTGGGGTTGTCGTTTGCGTATAACCGTTCGGTGGGCCACATGGTAAGGATGGCCAGGAAGGGGTTGTCGTACGTGCTGCCGGTGGTGGTGGAAGCCGGCTCGTGTCGCGATTCGATGCGGCCGCTGAGCTGGGCGCCCATCTTTAGCCCTTTCACAATGGTGCCTTCGATGTTCGACTGAAAATTATAGCGTTTGAAGTTATACTGTTTCAGGATGGCGTCCTGGGTGAGCCCGCCGAGCGAGACGTAATAGTTCATGCGGTCGTTGCCGCCGCTCGAGTTCACGTTGAGGTACCGCTGCGGCGCATTTTTCCGGATGATATAGTCGCGGTAGTCGGTGCCCTGGAACCCTTTCTCGGTGCCGTTCCGCCACTTCTCCAGGATCTCCGGTGTGGTGGTGGGCGTGATGCCGGCGTTCTGTTCCGCTTCGGCCAGCGCCCGCACGTAGTCGCCCGCATTGGAGGCCGACATATAACGGGTGATGTTCTGCAGCTGGTAATAGCTGCTGACGTTGAGCGAGCTTTTCGAAGCGGTTTTCCCCTTCTTGGTGGTTACCAGCACCACCCCGTTCGAAGCGCGGAAACCATACAGCGAAGCGGATGCATCTTTCAGTACGGAGATGTTCTCGATGTCTTCCGTGCTGATGTTGTTGAACTGCCCCTCGCTCTGGGGTACGCCGTCGATCACATACAGCGGTGTGCCCAGGTTGCGGATCTGGATGGTGGTGCTGGCGCCGGGCCTGCCCGTGGCCTGCCTGGCCGTGATACCTTGTATTTTACCTACAAGCGCACCCGAAGTGGTGGAAGAGGGCGTGCGGATCAGGTCGGCCGAGCGGATAGAGCTGACGGCGCCGGTGATGCTGCCTCTTTTCTGGGTACCATATCCTACCACCACCACATCGTTGAGCTGCTGGTTCTCTGTTTTCAGTCCTACATTGATGGTTCTCCGGTTGGCGACCCCAATTTCCTGTGGCGCATACCCCACAAAAGTGAACTGGAGTGTGCCGTTGAACGGTGCATTGATGACATAGGTTCCTTGTGCATCTGTTTGGGTAGAAACGCCTGTGTTCTTGACACTGACCGTAACGCCCGCCAGCACGGTATCGCCGCTGGTGACTTTGCCGGATACGGCGGACCGCTGGGCGAAACCGGAATTGAAGGTTAACAGAAGAGGCAAGAGCAGGATCAAAAGGCTTTTTGTTGCATGCACTATCCGTTTGGACGTGCGGGGAAGCCGCTTCCCGGGAAGCAGTCGTTTTTTCATGGCAGCGTGTTTTTTAGGATTGATTCGGAAATGAAAGCGTTTTTTAGAGGGTTCTTACCTGACGACTTCTACCTGTCCGCTGGCGCGGATATCGTCGGAAGCGCTGCCGACCAGGATGTCGAACTGGCCGGGCTCTACCACGAAGGCGTGGGTCTTTTCATCGTAGAAGGCAAGTTTCTCTGCCGGCACGGTAAAGTGCAGGGTCTGCCGGGCGCCCGGCTCCAGCGACACGCGCTGAAACCCGCGCAGTTCTTTCACCGGCCTCTTCACACTGCAGACCACATCGTGCACATAAAGCTGCACCACTTCGTCGCCTGCGCGTTTACCGGTGTTCTGCACCGTTACTTCCACCCCTACCTGCCCATTTGCGGCGATCTTTCCGGAAGCGATCTTGAAACCGCTGTACCCAAAAGTGGTATAGCTGAGTCCGTGCCCGAAAGCAAACATCGGTTTGCCGTTGATGTACATGTAGGTAAAACCTTTGGTGACATCGTACTCGTCTACCGAAGGCACCTGCTCCGCAGAGGCATACACCGTAAGCGGCATCTTGCCACCCGGATTTACCTGCCCGAACAAGACATCGGCGATGGCGTTGCCACCTTCTTCCCCGTTCCACCAGGCTTCCAGCATGGCGGGAACGAGTTCTTTGACGGCGGGTATGGTGAGCGGACCGGCATTCATTTCCACTACGATGGTGCGGGGATTGACCGCGGCTACCTGTTTGATGAGCTCTTCCTGGTAACCGGGCAGGCTGAGCGAAGTGCGGTCGCGGCCTTCGGCTTCGATGGCCAGCGTGGTGCCTACGTAAAGGATGGCGACATCTGCTTTTTTCGCGGTTTCCACCGCCTGACTCACCGCCTGTTTTGTTTCTTCCACCAGGGCGTCGGTACTGTCTTTGCGGGGCCTGATCTCGCAGCCTTTGGCATAGAGGACCTGGGTGCCGGGCGCCATCCGGTTGCGGATGCCCTGCAGGGGCGTAACCGGGTCGGTCACCTTGCCGCTGTAACCGCCGGCGGTGAACAGGTCGGCATGCGGACCGATCACGGCGATCGTTTTGATCTTGCTTTTGTCGAGCGGCAGCAGCTGGTTCTTATTGGTCAGCAGCACGATGGATTCGCGGGCCGTTTTAAGGGCGAGCTGGCGGTGCTCGGGGCTGCCGATCTCATCGGGCGATATCTTGTTGTAGGGCACCATGGCCGGCGGGTCGAACTCACCCAGCAGGAAGCGGTCGCGCATCACGCGGAACAGCGCATCGTTGAGCCGGGCTTCGGGCAGCAGGCCTTTCTGAACGGCCGCCGGGATATAGTCCATGAACTCTTTATCGGAGAAATCGCAGCCGGCGTTGAGCGATTGCGCCACCGCATCTTCATAGGTCATCTGTCCTTTTTCGTGGCCGCGCACCATGGAGTTCACGCCGCCGAGGTCGGATACTACAAAGCCTTTGAAGCCCCACTGGTTCTTGAGGATATCGGTCAGCAGCAGGTGGTTGATGTTGTTGGGTGTGCCGTTGATGGCGTTGTAGGAAGCCATGATGGATTGCGCGCCGCCTTCCACGATGCAGTCGCGGAAATGCGGGAGCCAGAACTCGTACAGCATACGTTCGCTGACGGTGGCCGACAGCGCCTGGCGGTTGCGTTCCACGTTGTTGACCGCAAAATGTTTGAGGGTGGAAACAAGCTTGAGGTATTTTGGATCGTCGCCCTGCAGCCCTTTTACATACGCCACCCCGATGCGGCCGGTAAGGAAAGGGTCTTCGCCGTAGCATTCGTTAATGCGCCCCCAGTAGGGGTTGCGGCTCACGTTGATCACCGGCGACCGGTAGATAAGTCCTTTATGTTCGCCGGGGTAAGTGCTGTCGCGGTGCCAGCCGTTGTAGATGCCGCGCGCCTCGTCGGAGATGGCGCTGGCCACTTCATGTACCAGCGGCACATCCCAGGTGGCGGCCATGGCGATGGATACCGGGAACATCGTGGTGGGCCTGTCCCACCAAACGCCGTGCAGGCTCTGGTTCCAGCCGTCGGAGCGGATCCGGAACCGGGTAAGCATGGGGCCGCGGTGGTTGAGCAGCGTGGCTTTTTCTTCAAGGGTGAGCCGGGAGATCAGGTCCTGCACCCGTTTCTCAACCGGTTGGGAAGGGTTGAGGTAGAGGGCATCCGGCGGTACGGAGCCGGTTTGTGCGGAGAGGGGGCTGTGCATACTGCTTACGAGGGTGAGCAGCAGCGTGACGCTGAGGAAGCTGAAAGGGATTCTCATATTAAGCATTGATCGTTGGGTAATGGGTGTGCCGGGTTGAAGTGAGCCGCCGGTTCTGGCGGCTTTCAGACAGATCCAATCGCTGTTCGGGCTACCTGGTTACTTTAGCCTTGCAGTGTTTGGTACCGTCTGAAATTTCTTCACTCGAAACAACAAGTTTACTATCATTCAACTTTGTTGAATCAAAAATAGAGAAATAGAATTGACAAAAAAAAATAAATTTACAGGTGCTGTTTCCACACCTATCGTGGTGCGCCGATGGCTGAATTTGTGTGGAGGAAGAGAACCGGAGTTGAAGCAGCCTTTGATCTTTGGATTTATAAGAACGACTTGTAACGCAGTGCCGTCGTGGTGTTTGGCGAAACTAATGTAGAGGTGGGAAGGATAAGAATCGACTCTGTTCTTAGTCTTCCGGTAACGCATTGGGAAGAAGTGGGTTACACAAAGAAGGATCCTGTAAACCGGAGGGACAGACGCTTTTCAGGCTCTCCCGGCGCCTTTCCGGGGTTTGGATGAGAAGGAAGTTTGTATATATTTGTTCACGCTTGTTGATTAGGCAGGCCCTCCACTGAAAACAAACAGCATGCTGGCAGTAGCACTTATGGAAGAAAGGATCAACAACCTGAAGATCGGCGACCGCATCCGGATGATGCGGCTCAACCAGAAACGCACCCTGCAGGAGATCGCCGACGCCAGCGAGCTGTCGCGCAGCATGATCTCCAAGATCGAGAACAACAAAACCGTTCCTTCGGTGGCCGCCCTGGTAAAAGTGGCGCAGGCCCTTGGCACCAACATCTCCAACCTGCTCGAGCACGATGCTTTCCTGAACGCCATCCTCACCACCAAGCAAAAGGCGGAAGACAACCTCACGCCTACCGATAAGGGCTACCTGATCTTTCCGTTCGCATCCGAATACCACGAAAAAAAGATGCAGCCTTTCCTGTTTATAGGCCGGAAAGGCGAAGTGAAACAACATGAGGTATCGCATGAAGGCGAAGAGTTCATCTACGTGGTGAGCGGACAAATGAAAATGCAGGTAGGCGAAGTGGAATACCTCCTGAAACCCGGCGACAGCCTCTATTTCAACTCCGCACAGAAACATGGTATCATGCCGGTGTCTGCGGAAGTGGTCTATCTCGATATCTTTGTATAAACGATGCCATGATCCATTCCCGGACGATCGCTTTTTGTCTTCTTCTCCTGGCAGGTGCCACTGCCAACGCGCAGAGCTGGCGACACCTTACCGATCCTTCTTTTTCCGGTATGCAGCAGGGCTTTGCTGCCCCGCCGCCACAATATGCGCAGACCATGGATTACGGGCTCGGCCAGAACCTCGTTGAATCGACCATCGTGCGGGAGCTCGATTCCATTTACCGGCAGGGCATCCGGTCTGTCAGCATCGAAGGAAACTACAATTCACCGGAGCCGTACCTGTCGGCCGGTTATATGCAACGCGTGCAGATGGTGGTGCGTGAACTGAAGAAACGGGGCATGCATCTCTGGATCATCGACGAAGGCAAATACCCGAGCGGCTTCGCGGGCGGACTGATTTCCAGAAACGCACCGCAATACCGTATGCAGGGCATCGTGGCAGCGGGAAAGATCCGTTTGAAAGACGGCGAAAAGATCGAAGCACAAAAACTTGATTCTTCGGTCATTAGCGCGTATGCTTGGAACGAAGACACGCATGAAGTAAAGGTGGTGGAGGTGGGTTCCGGTGTGCTTGGCTGGCTGGGCGCGCCGGGCAACTGGCAGATCGTGCTGGCCGGCCACCGTTACAAAACATCGGTGACGCGGGCAGCTTCCAACCCCACGCATGGCAAAGACACCGTGAATTCGCTCATCGACTACCTCGATCCGGATGCCACCCGGAAGTTCATCGAGTTCACGCACGAGCAATACAAGAAATATATAGGCGATGAATTCGGCAAAACGGTCCTCGGCTTCCGAGGCGATGAGCCGGAATACAATTTCACGCCGTGGACGCCGCGGCTGCTCGCTATCTTCAAGGAAAAGAAAGGGTATGATATCCGGCCTTACCTCGCCGGTTTTTTTCTGCCGCAACTTACCGATGAACTGAAGCTGGCCAGGGCCGATCTCTGGGATGTTTGGTCCGACCTGTTCCGCGATAATTTTTTTACGGTGCTGGCCGGCTGGTGCAGCCGCAACAACCTCGAATACATGGTGCATATCAACCATGAAGACAAGCTGATGGACCTGGCCCGCAGCGAAGGGGATTTCTTCAAAACGATGCGCCACGTGCAGATACCGGGCGTGGATGCCATCTGGCACCAGATCTGGTACGACAACATCGCCGATTTTCCCAAGCTGGCTTCTTCGGCCGCCCACATGTACGGGCAGTCCAGGGCGCTCAGCGAAAGCTTTGCCGCCTACACGCCGAAACCTACGGTAGAAGATGCGCGCTGGGTGGTGAACGAGCAGATGGTGCGTGGCATCAACCTGTTCGAATGGATGAACTGGGGCGCGGCCTACCTGAAAGATCCTGCCTTTCCACCCCTGAGCCTATACGTGAACCGCGCCACCTGGCTGCTGGCCAACGGCCGCCCCACCGCGAAGGTGGCGGTGTACTGTCCCACCGAAAGTATGTGGCTCGGCAACCCCATGTCCGACAGCAGCCTGCGCATCATCAGTGCCCGGCTGCTCGGCCACCAGGTCGATTTCGACTTCATCGACCGCCAGGGCATCACCTCCGTTTTCAAATTGCAGAAAGGCGGCTTTATAAATGGAAGCGGCCAGACCTATACCACCGTGCTGGTGCCGGTGGCAGACATCATCACCGGAGACGTACTGCAGAAACTGGAGGCATTTGCCGCACAGGGCGGCCGGGTCGTCTTCATGGGCGGCATGCCCACGCGGGTAGCCGGAAAAACCTTTCTGAAAGCCACCCCGATGCCTGCCATCAGCTGGGCCTCCACTGAAAATTTCGAATCGGCAGGAGACGGATTTTATGCTAAGATGCCCCACGATGTCACCGTCAGCAACCCGGCTCCCGGCCTCAAATACCAGCACCGCAGATGGAAAGATGCAGATATCTATTTCTTTTTCAACGAAGGCAAAGCACCCCTTGATCTGACCGTAACCCTTGAAGGCCGCGGGCCCGTAACCACCTGGAATGCAGAGAACGGAACGGTGGAAAGCATGGCTGCATCCGGGTCGGGACTGCGTTTAAGCATCACCGGGTATGGAACAAAGTTTCTGGTGGTTGGCGGGAAGTAGCCTGAACCTTGGTTCACATGACTGAAGGCATCCAAACCCTTTCCGGGGAGGGGATCTGGAAGCAGCGTATGAATTTCATACAAACAAAACCACCATGTATACATACAAACACACCATCATTCTTCTTATCATCACCGCTCTCGCTACTTCCTTCATCCCACGCAAAAAATCTTTCCTCATCACCGACGATGGCGCTGTGGCGGATGGGCAAACGGTGAACACGGTGGCTGTACAGCGTTGCATCGACCGCTGTGCGGCGGCAGGCGGTGGTACGGTGGTGGTTCCGAAGGGTGTTTTTCTGAGCGGCGCTGTGTTTTTAAAGCAGAAGGTGAGCCTGCACATTGAGGAAGGAGGTGTGCTGCAGGGTACTACTAACCCCGATGATTACCCGCAGATCGATACACGGTGGGAAGGAGAGGAGAGAAAGTGGACGGCCTGCCTTGTAAACGCCATCGGACTGGATCATATCGGCGTCACAGGGCCGGGCACGCTGGATGGGTCCGGCGTAGTGTGGCTGCAAAAGGGCCGTACGGGCCAGGGTGCGGGCCGGCCGCGGCTGATCGGTTTTCAGAACTGTCATCATATCAACATCGCAGGACTGTCGCTTCACAATCAGGCTTCCTGGGGCCTGTTTGTATTGTACAGCACGGAGGTCGACATCAGCGGAATTACCATACGCGCGGCGCACAACATCCCCAGCTCCGACGGCATTGACATCGACTCGGGCAGCAAGATCCGTATCTCGAAATGCGACATCGATGTGAACGACGACTGCATCTCCATCAAATCGGGGAAGGATGAAGACGGGCTGCGCGTGAACCGGCCGGCGGAAGATATCCTGATCGAGAAATGCCGCTTTGGTTATGGACATGGCGGGGTGGCGATGGGCAGCGAAACATCCGGTGGCATCCGCAACGTAACGGTGCGCAACTGCGTGTCGGATTCGGGCAACTGGGCGCCTATCCGGTTCAAGACGCAACCCAGCAGGAGTGGGGTGGTGGAAAATATTACCTACGAAAACATTACCTTGAGCAATACCCGCAAGGCCTTTGAATTCAACATGGCCTGGCGCATGGTGAACCCCCGCCCGCCCGCAAAAGTTTTGCCCGTAGTCAGGAATGTACGGATCAAGAACATCCGTGGTACCGTGGATGCCGTGGGCGATATGCATGGTCTGGAAGGAAGCCCGATCGACGGCGTGCGTTTTACCAACTGCAGGCTGACGGCTAAAACCGGCTTTGTGATAGAGAACGCTGTGAACGTAGACACCGGCGGACTCACGGTAACCGGTGTTGCGGGAGATGCCATCATCCATAAGAATGTGCATTGATCCGTTGCTGAAGATCTGCCTAAACGACTGATGAGCGATATGAAAAAACTCTTTTTCTTTCTACTCTTCGCTGCCTGCTTTGCCGGCACCCGCCTCCATGCGCAGGAAGACCGGGGCTATAAGATATACCAGTTCCCCGCCAGCATGATCCCGCGCATCGACGGCAAAACAGACGACTGGGACAGCTTTCCTTCCGCATACATCGTGGGTACCGACCAGCTCTGGGATGATTCAAAACATTATCCGAAACCCGATTCCACCAACCTCGATGTGAAGGTGCGCGTGGCCTGGGTGAAAGGCATGAACCGGCTTTACTTCCTGTACGAAGCTTATGATAATTACTGGGATTTCAGTTTGCCCGGCCTGCACAACGACATCTTCGAGATCGTGGTCGACGGCGATCTTTCCGGCGGTCCCTTCATCGACGAACAGCATCCCAACCAGTCGCTGGACCGGTGGGATACTTACTTTGCTTTTCACGGGGTGCATGCCCAGAACTACCACATCTTTACGCCGGCGGTCGGCAAAGACTGGGCGCTGGCCTGGGGCTCGCAGCCCTGGATCAAGAACCTGCCCTATGCCAACATCGCCTACTCCTACAATTTCAAGCCCGGCGAGCCGGGCAAACTGATCGCCGAATTCTGGATCACGCCGTTCGATTATGCCGGAACGGAAGGACCGGTGCGGGCCGTGGAGTCGGTGCTCACCGACAATAAAAAGATCGGTCTCACCTGGGCCGTGATCGATTACGACGATGTGAAAGACGAATCGAAAAAAGGCTTCTGGAACCTGTCGAAAAACCACAAGATGTACGGCAACTCCAGTCTGGGCACCATTTTTACCCTGATGCCGCTCGAAGAAAAATACCGCAAGCCGTTCGCGGCCCAATGGTCGTTCATCGTAACGGACATGGATAAGCGGCAGGTCACTTTCCGGGATGAAAGCCGGGGAAAGATCAGTTCGTGGCATTGGGATTTCGGGGATGGTACCACCTCTCCGGAGCAAAGTCCGGTACATCGTTACAAGGATGCCGGCAAGTACATCGTGGTGCTCGACATCGAAGGGCCGGCTGGCAGATCAAGGATGTCGAAAGTATGGGATGTGGCCGTCAAATAACTCATCATGAAAAGATCAACTTATACCCGCGCTGCCGCACTCGTGCTCGCGACCTTCTTTATTATTTCAGGAGCATTTGCGCAGCCCCGCCTGCAGAAGAACGGCAGTGCCACACAGCTGATGGTTGCCGGCAAGCCCTTCCTGGTGCTGGGCGCCGAACTGCACAATTCCAGCTCTTCCAGTCTCGACTACCTTGCCCCGCTCTGGCAGCCGCTGAAACAGATGAACCTGAACACCGTGCTGGCTGCAGTATCGTGGGAGCTGACAGAACCCCGGGAAGGCAAATGGGATTTCACGTTGGTGGATGGCCTCCTGAAAGGGGCCCGGGAACACGAGCTGAAAGTGGTGCTGCTGTGGTTTGGCAGCTGGAAGAACGGTCTTTCCCATTACGCGCCGCTGTGGGTGAAAGAAGATTATCACCGCTTCCCCCGCATCCGGCTCAGCAACGGGAAGTCAACCGAAACCATCACAGCCCTGAGCCAGGAAGCGGTGAAGGCCGATGCCAAAGCGTTTGCCGCCCTGATGCAACATGTCAGGGAAGTGGATGCACAGCAGCAAACGGTGATCATGGTACAGGTGGAGAACGAAGTGGGCGTGATCGGTGGCACAAGGGACCATTCTGAGGCAGCCAGTGCGCTGTTTGCAAAACCGGTTCCTGCAGAGCTGCTGAAAGGATTGATGTCCATCCGCAGCGAGTGGCAGCCCGCGTTTAAAAAGCGCTGGGAAGAAGCCGGCTCCAACACCTCCGGCACCTGGACGGATCTTTTTGGCAACACCGCCTTTGCCGATGAAGCCTTCATGGCCTGGCAGTATGCCCGCTACCTGAACCAGGTGGCTGCAGCCGGCAAAGCCGCGTACAACATCCCCCTGTATGTGAACACCTGGATCGTGCAGCCCGAAGACAAAGTGCCGGGTGATTATCCCGCAGGCGGGCCACAGGCACATCTGCATGATATCTGGCGCATCGGCGCACCTGATATAGACATCAAAGCGCCGGATATTTACCTGCCCGCTTTCAAAGAGATCGCATCCTCGTATTATCATCCCTGGAATCCCTTGTTCGTGCCTGAATCGTATTCAGGCGATGCGGGCGCCGCCAATGCATTTTACACAGTCGGTCAATATAACGGCATCGGATATTCGCCTTTTGGTATCGACGCCAGGGAATCTGCTCCCGCCAATGCGGTCCTGTCGAAAGCTTACTTTATTCTTTCCCAGCTTGCGCCCGAGATCACAGCCGCACAGGCAAAAAGTGCGATCCGTGGTATTTCTCTTACCCAGCAGGATTCTGTTCAAACCTTTGAGCTGGGAGGATATTCGGTGATGGCAACCCTCCGGAAAAACTGGGGCGGACAGCTGCAGGCCGCCCGGGGCTACGGGCTCATCATTCAATCGGGCAAAGACGAGTTCACCGTGGCTGGTGCCGACATCGACCTGCACTTCACCCCAGCCACGCCCGGCCCCCGCATGGCGGGTCTTGCTTCCGTATACGAAGGCCACTACGAGCAAGGCGCCTGGAGACCCGGCCGCCTGCTCAACGGCGACGACATCATGATGAGCTACAAACTCGCCGAAGAAGCCGCCTTCAACCACACCGGCACCGGCGTGCGCCTCAAAAGCGAGCCGGGCATCGTGAAGATGAAGCTGTACAGATTCGAGTGAGGGGATGTCTTTACCTGAGACCGGCTGGGTCGTTCACATCCGGAGACGCGATGCATCGGGTGCCTGCGCGCCTGGCAGGAAGGACAAGCATCCTGTTGGCGTCGCTTGGAGCCACACCATCGAAAAGTGTAAAACAAAAAAAGCAGGGAAACGGGTCCCTGCTTTCCGATTTATAGTGAATGTTCCGGTGCAAATCAGCCTCATTTCTTTTGACAAATACCTCGTTAAAAATGCCGCAAGCACTCAAAAAATGATCCGCTTCCATTCCATGTAAAAGCCAGGCGACCGCAGCAGATCACCTGGCTTTTATCTTTTCATGTGCGGAACCACCTGTTTCCAGCCCCTTTCGGCCGGTCGTTACCCGAACCTGACGGAGGTCATGGTCAGCGAACCGCCGACTGCCTTGTCGTTGAAGAAAGAAGTCGTGTCCCGGCTGCCTTTCAGTCCCAGGGTGTACAGCAGCGGAAGATAATGTTCCGGCGTCGGGATCGCCATCGTGGCTTCCCGGCCCAGTGTTTCGTAGCGGATCAGTGGCTGGAAATCACCTTTGGAGATCAATCCTTTGAATGTTTCATTGATCTGCAGTGCCCAGTCGTACCCGTATGCGTCTTCATGGAGCTTGTTCCACGCTACCATCCGCAGGTTGTGCACCATGTTGCCGCTGCCCATGATGAGCACGCCTTTTTTGCGCAGGGCATACAGCTCTTTCGCCAGCTCGTAATGGTACTGCGGACTTTTCGTGTAATCGATGCTCAGCTGCAGCACCGGTATATTGGCCTTCGGGTACATATGCCGGATGATCGTCCAGGCGCCATGATCGAGGCCCCAGTCGTGGTCCTGTTCCACCTGCGTGGAGAGGATGAGGGCCGCGGCCTCTTTTGCCAGCACCGGATCGCCGGGTGCTTTGTATTGAACATCGAACAGCTCTTTTGGGAAACCGCCGAAGTCGTGGATGGTCGGAGGAAAATCCATGGCTGTGATCCGTGTGCTTCGGCTGAGCCAGTGCGCGGAGACCACCAGCACTGCTGCCGGCACAGGAATCTCTTCCGCCATCTTTTTCCATCGCCGGCTGAACTCATTGTCTTCAATGCCGTTCATGGGCGAACCATGGCCGATAAAAAGGACCGGCATCAGCTGTTCCTGCTGCTGCAATTGATCCGTAAACTGTCTGAATGCGCCAAGGGTTGACATACCCGCTGCTCCGGTTAAAATGGATAGGATAAATTGTTTTCGCTGCATGTGATCCGCGGCCTGCTCAATACCCGACCGTATAACGCCGGCGTATGTGTTGCGGATGTTCGAGCTCGTCGGCGATCGCTACCGATAGGTCATCCACCGAGATCTGGCTGCGGCCTTCCGCGTTGAAGACGGGTGTTTCGAGGGAAGTTCTGTAGGTGCCCTTTCTCTCGCGCGGGGCGCCCTGGTTCATCTCAATGGCCGGACTCAAGAACGTCCAGTCGAGGTCCTGTTCTTCTTTGAGGACATTGAGATAATCGCGGGCAGATGTGGCGCCGGCTTTATAGGCTTCCGGAAAATGAGGTCCGTCTACCAGCTGCGTTCCATCCGGGCCGTAGAGGCTGCCTGCGCCGCCGATAAACAAAAAGCGCTTCACACCGGCTGCTTTCACGGCTGCCTGTATCGTTTTAGCGCCTTCCAGAAAATCCTGGTACAGGTTCGGATTGGTCCAGCCTGCGTTGAAGGCGCTCACCACGGCGTCGTTGCCTTTAATCGCTTCGGTGAGACCGGCCTTATCCGTTACATCCGCTTTTACGACGGTAAGGTTGCTGTGCTCGCTGATCTGGTCGAGGTTGCGTGCGATGGCAGTGACCTGATGGCCTCTGTTGAGAAATTCGTTTACCAGCACAGTGCCTACAAAACCTGATGCTCCTATCAATGCGATTTTCATATAGTTTATTTATAGATTATTTTCTAAGTGAGTTGCCCGGTTTGCCGGTGAGGGCTGCGTCGATGCTTGCCCTTCCACCGCCCGCGATGAGTGCGATCAGCGCAAGGCCGTAGATCAGGATAAAATATTCAAAGCCTTCCCCTTTTTGTGTGCCTGCCCAGTTCATAAAGAAACCGTTGGCTGCATGCACTTTCACGACGGTGCCGATAAAGTTGATCAGCATGCCGATGGCTGCGAGACGGGTAGCAAAACCGAAGATGAGAAACAGGGAGCCGAGGAATTCAATCAGGATCACGAGCAGTGCGATGATCCATGGCAGCCCGGCACCGCCGGTCAGAAATCCCATTGTACCGTTGAAGCCATTGCCTCCGAACCAGCCCAGCATTTTCTGTGCACCGTGCGGAAAGATGGTGATGCCGAGTGCCAGTCGTGCGATCAGGGCATAGGTGTTTGCGGGGTTGGTTGATAAGAATCTTTTCATGTTTGTTTGTTATTATATGTGTTGTTCGTATAAAATTTTCCAGCCTGTTGGTTTGAGGTTGTTGCAATGCGCCACCGACGATTGCAGCAGCGGCATGCTTTCCAGGATCCTGCAGGCTGCAAGGGGGCCGGCAACAAGGGGCCTGAAACCTGCGACAGCGGCCAGTTTGGCTACGGTGTCCAACGCTTCGGCATCATTGCCGGCCAGAAAAACATCGGCCTGCAGGCCATTGATCACCGGTTGAGCGAAGGAGGCCGCCGTGTTGGTGTTAAAAGCCTTGATCACTTTAGAATACGGCAGCAGTTGCTGCAGTTCTTCGGCGGCGCTGGTGCCGGGTGGCGTCAGCATAGCATCCTGCTCCGGGTTCAGCGGGTTCGTGAGACTGATGATAATTTTTTGTGTGGAGACTTCACGGATCTTGCCGGCCACTTCTTTTTCTGCGGCGTAGGGTACGGCTGCGATGATGATGTCGGCTTCCCATCCGGCATCAACGGGGCAGTCGATGCCATCCACTTCAGCGTCCGGCGCTGTATTCCTGATACCGCTTACCAGTGCCTCCAGTTTTTGCTGGTCGCGTGCAAACAGCAGCAGCCGGTAGGGGCCGTGGCAAAGGCTTCTGGCGAGGGCCGAGCCCATGCTGCCGGTGGCGCCGATGATACCGATGGTCTGTTTTGTTTGCATGTAGTTGCTGATCTAGATGCAAAACTACGCTGCTTGAGGGCCGCCGTGCATTGACGGCAGATAAGAAATCCTGTTGATATTGATCAAGGTTTTAGACGGGGGCCGGCTATTTCTGAAGGGATATCTTGCGGCGGAGACGGCTGAGTGTTTCGGGGGTGAGGCCGAGATAGGAGGCGATCAAGTGCTGTGCCACCCGCTGCACGATGTTGGGGTAGAGCCGGGTAAAGGCAAGATAGCGTTCATCGAGCGGCAGGCTGATCATGTTGCTGACCCGTTTCTGGAGGGCCAGGTAGGCACCCATGAACTGCATGCGCAGGTAGGTCTCGTACCGGGGCACGAGGCGGATGATCTCATCCTGTGCCGATTTGGTGATGAGCACCAGTTCCGAATCTTCAAGCGCGTCGATGTTGTATGTGGCCGGTTCGCCGGTCATGAAGCTGTACAGGTCGGAGACCGTCCAGCCTTCCACGGCGAACTGTATGATGTGTTCGGAGCCTTTATCGTCTACGGTATATTGCCGGATCACGCCTTTTTCCACGAACGCCGCGAACTTGCAGACCTCTCCTGTCTGCAGCAGGTATTGCCGCTTGCGGATTTTCTTGGGCATCAGGTTTTGCCTGATCAGCGCCATCTCTTCCGCCGTGAAGGGCAGCTTTTCGTTCAGTTTGTGAAAAAAGAGTTCATACATAAGCGGTTGTTAAGATAATCGCCTTCCTGAAAACAGGCAATTAAAAATATCGAAGTTTTGCGAAGGCCGACGCATTCTCTACAGCAGGTACGTGCGATGTATTGGTTGCAACAGCCGGAATTTTAAAGCAAAGCCCGTACAAGCGCGCATTTTCAAGTTCCGATGGAACGTTTGATGGGTAGCTACGATTCAACACAGGCAAGGGGGCGACTAAAAAGTGGGGAAGCGATTGTTTTCCTGTTCCGTCAGGCGTTCCGGTTGGAACACAGGAGAAAGCATTGGATTAAGCCGGCTGTGCTGACCTGGGCTTATACAAGGTGCAATACCTTGGGCGGGGCACCGCGCCTTGTATCCGGCAACCAGGAGCGAGGCAGCGTTGTATGAATTTCTTAGAGCACGCACAAATCGTATTAAAAAAAATTTAATGTATTGTTTCCGCGACTTTCACCCCGGTTTAGATCAATATTGGCAAATTGAAAGCTAAAATGAGGATAAAAGCAGATCGGGCATAGCGGTAAGTTGCAGAAAGAGCGTATTAAATTACTGAAACCAAATAAACTGTTATGAGAAGAGTGATCTTTTTGCTGCTGCTCTGGGCCGCCTGCACCTGCACCGCATCAGGCCAGACCCGGATCTTGCAGGGGCGGGTAGCCGAAGAAAATGACACCCCTGTTTCCTCCGCCTCCATCAAAGTAAAGGGCAGATCGACCGGCGCTGTTTCCAAAGACGACGGCTCCTTTTCCATTCCCGTGGCCGGCAAAGCCACGCTGGTCATCACCGCCACCGGGTTCGAAGACCAGGAAGTGGAACTCAGCGGACAGGATAACATCACCGTCTCCCTCAAACGCACGGGCAAACAGCTCGACGAAGTGGTGGTGACCGCCTATGGCATCAAACGGAGCAAGAACACGCTGCCCTATGCCGCCCAGCAGATCACCGGCGACGAGCTCAACCAGACCCGCATCACCAACGTGGCAAGCGGACTGTCGGGCAAGGTCTCCGGCCTGCAGATCAACCAGGGCAACGGCATCGGCGGCTCCACCAACGTGGTGATCAGGGGATCCAAGACCCTCAACAATTCCTCCCAGAACCAGGCCCTCTTTGTGGTAGACGGCGTACCCATCAGCAATGCCACCAGCAACTCTTCCGGCGAGCGGAACGGCACCGGCGGCTACGACTATGGCAACGCGGCGGGCGATATCAACCCCGACGATGTGGAAAGCGTGAACGTGCTGAAAGGTGCTGCAGCCACGGCTTTATACGGCTCGCGCGCCGGGAACGGCGTGATCCTCATCACCACCAAAAAAGCGAAAAGGGGACTGGGCATCACCGTCAATTCAGGGGTGCTGGTGGGCACCATCGACAAATCGACCTATGTAAAATACCAGCATGAGTACGGTGCGGGCCGCTCCGATCCCTATCAGAAAGACGGTTTCTATTATGCCGACATCGATGGCGATGGCGTAAAAGATTATGTGGTTCCCACCTTTGCGCCGCGCTCCTGGGGGCCGCGCTTCAACCCCAATATCCAGGTGTTCGGCTGGGAAGCTTTTGACCCGGCCTCGCCCAAATACCACAAATCGGAACCCTGGGTAGCACCGGCAAACGGACCGGAGACCTTCTTCGAAAATTCGGTTTCCACCAACAACAATATTTACATGGACGGGCTGCTCGACAAAGGCTCGTTCAAGCTCGGGTACACCCGCAGCGACGAGAAAGGCATCGTGCCCAACAGCAGGGTGCAGAAGAACATCCTGAATTTCGGCGCCACCTACAATATCACCCCCAAACTGACCGCCAGCGCCACCATCAACTATTCCAAAGTTGACGGCCGGGGCAGGTACGGAACCGGCTACGACGGCGGCCGCAACGTGAACGTGAACCTGCGCCAGTACGGGGAAGTGAACGTAGACTTCCAGCAGCAAAAGGTTGCCTATTTCCGCAACAAGAAAAATATCACCTGGAACTGGACCGACCCTACCACCCCTACAGGCCTTACCCCCGCTTTTTATAACAACCTGTACTGGACGGTATACCAGAACTACGAAACAGACACGCGCTCCCGCGGCTTTGGCAACGTATCGCTCAACTATGCGGTGCTGCCCTGGCTGAATGTACTGGGCCGTGTGTCGCTCGATACCTACACCGAGCTGCAGGAAGAGCGCATCGCGGTGGGCAGCATCGGTACGCCTTCCTACTCCCGCACCGACCGCAGCGTGAGCGAAAGCAACTACGACCTGCTCATCACCGCCGACCGCCAGCTGACCAAAGACCTCAAGCTGAACGCGCTGCTCGGCACCAACCTCCGCCGCAACAACCTCAGGAGCATTTCGCAGTCGACTACCGGCGGACTGATCGTTCCAAATCTTTATTCCATCGCCAATTCGAGAGGAACCCTCCCCCTGCCCTCCGAAAACTACCAGCCGATCGCCGTGGACGGGTATTTCGGCGGACTTACCCTGGGCTACCGCAATTTCCTGACGCTGGATGGTACCATGCGCGTAGACCGCTCGTCGACCCTGCCGAAGGATAACAATCAATACCTCTACTTCGCCATTTCCGGCAGCTGGGTGTTCTCGCAGCATCTGCAATCTCTTTCCTGGCTTAACTCCGGCAAACTGCGGGCAAACTATGCAACGGTAGGTAACGACGCGCCGTTTGCCAGCGTGTCGGATGTATATGACCAGCTGAACCCGTTCGGTACTTCTTTGCTGTTTTCACGTCCCTCCACGAAAAACAACAGTGCGTTGAAGCCGGAAAGAACGTTCAGCCGTGAAGTGGGCCTTGAAATGTCTTTCCTGAACAATCGCATAGGATTCGACGCTTCTTATTACCATACCAATACCATGGACCAGATCTTCCCGGTCGCCGTTTCTTCCAGTACAGGGTACTCCGCCAAGTACATCAACGCCGGCAACATCCAGAACCACGGCATCGAACTGTCTGTATATGGTGTGCCCGTACGGACAAAGACTTTCTCCTGGGAGATCAACCTGAATTTCACGCGCAACCGCAATAAGGTGCTTGATCTGTACAACAACAGCAAGAACTTCCAGGTAGGCTCTTTCCAGGGCGGCGTTACGCTGAACGCCCCGCTGGGCCAGTCGTTCGGCATGCTCGAGGCAGCCAGTTTCGTAATGCTCAACGGCCAGCCGCTGGTGAACGCCAATGGTCTCTATGCCGTGAGCCCGGTCACTTCCACCATCATCGGAAATGTGAATCCCGACTGGATCGGCGGTGTGCACAATACGGTGAAATACAAGAACGTCGCGCTGAGTTTCCTGGTAGATGTAAAACAGGGCGGAGACCTGTTCTCGCTCGACATGTACTACGGCCAGATGTCGGGCATCCTGCCTGAATCGGTGGGACTGAACGACCTGGGCAATCCGAAACGCGATCCGGTGGCGCAGGGTGGCGGCGTCATCCTGCCGGGCGTTACGTCCGACGGCAAACCCAACAAGACCCGCGTAACCATCACGTCGCTGAACAGCACGGTGCTGCCACAGTCGCAGTTCGTGTACGATGCGAGCTATGTAAAGCTGCGCGAACTGTCGCTTTCCTATTCCATTCCTTCCAAAGCGCTGGCCGGACTTAAAGTGGTGAAAGGAATCGATGTGGCGCTGATCGGGCGCAACCTCTGGCTGATCCACAAAAATGTACCCTATGCCGATCCGGAAGAGAACCTGTCTGCAGGAAACATACAGGGCTACCAGAGCGGCGCTTACCCCACTGCACGTATCATTGGCCTGAATGCGAAACTGAAATTCTAAAACAACCGAGATGAGAAAGATATTATTCCTCCTGCTGCCCTGTGTTCTGCTGGCAGCGGCCTGTACAAAGAACATCACCGACCGCAACGTCGATACTAAAAAGGCGTCGTCGGTACCCGGCGGCACCTTGTTTTCCACCGGGGTGAAATCGCTTACCGACGGACTGACAACCGCCGATGTGAACAACAACATTTTCCGGCATGTGGTGAAGCACTGGGGCCAGGCCACCAATGAAGAAGAGGCCCAGTACGATTTTGCCACCCGGGCCATTCCGCAGGCCTGGTGGACCCGCATGTACCGCGATGTACTGAGCGACTTCCAGGAATCGACCATCGTGATCAGCAACGACAATACCCTGCAGCCGGCAACCAAGACGAACCAGCTGGCCATCATCGACATCATGGCCGTATACACTTACAATGTGCTGGTGAATTCGTTTGGCAACATCCCATATACCCAGGCGATCAACAACGAAACGCTGTTCCCGGTGTACGACGATGCAAAGACCGTGTATGCAGATCTACTGAAAAGACTGGTTGCCGATATAGCCAGGCTGAACGTGGCCGGCGGCGGATTTTCCGTTACGGAAGATTTTGTCTACAAAGGCAACATCGCCCAGTGGATCAGGTTTGCCAATTCGCTGCAATTAAAGATGGGCATGCTGCTGGCCGATGTGGACGATGCCACGGCCAAAGCCACGGTGGAAGCCTCCGAACCCAAAGCCATCACCTCGGCCGCAGACAATGCCCTCGTGAGATATTTAGCGGTACCGGCAAACAATCCGCTCTACAACCAGCTGATCTCCGCCGGCCGTTCCGACTTTATTGCGGCGAAAGACTTGATGGATCCGCTCAACGCCCTGAATGACCCGCGAAAGAATAAATTTTTCAGCACCAACAAATCCGGACAATATGTGGGAGGCATCGTAGGACAGGCAGCGGCTTTCACCGAAATGTCGAAGCCCGACACGGCGCGCATCGCTGCGCCGGATGCGCCGGGTGTGCTGATGGATTATGTGGAAACCGAGTTCTTCAGGGCCGAAGCAAAGGAGCGGGGCTATAACGTGCAGGGCACCGCTGAACAGCATTACAACAACGCCATCACCGCTTCCATCCTTTACTGGGGCGGCACTGCAGCCGATGCGGCTGCGTACCTGGCACAGCCGGCAGTCGCGTATTCCACGGCCGCAGGCGCCTGGAAGCAGAAGATCGGCTTCCAGAAATGGATCGGACTCTACAACCGTCCGTTCGACGGCTGGACGGAAATGAAGCGGCTTGATTTCCCGCAGCTGCCGTTGCCGGTGGGGGCAAAGTCGGGCTTTCCCAACAGGCTTCCTTACCCGGGCAACGAGCAGCAGCTCAACGGCACGAATTACACCACAGCGGCGGCGGCCATCGGTGGTGATAAGGTAGAGACAAAGCTCTTCTGGGATAAATTCTAACAGGGGCGCGTGGTTTGATCTTTGCTCCGCTGAATCCGAAGTTTACGCGATATGAAAGATTCAACCACGCGCTTTTCCGGCTATTCGTCCAATTACGAAAAATACCGGCCATCCTATCCCGCGGCTGTCATACAATGGCTGCAGAACAGGACCGGCCTTGGCACAGTGGTGGCAGATACAGGTTCAGGCACCGGCATCTTCAGCGGCCTGTTGCTGCAGCATGGCAACCTCCAGTCATTTTCCACGATCCCCTTCCCGGCGACCCGGCCCATGCACCCATGATGGATGAACTGGAAAACCTTTTTGGCCGGTACAACATGAACGGGGAAATAAGCATGCACTATGAGACCCGGCTCTATTTGTCTGATCCGGGATCAGCCTGATAAACGATGATTATTTTCCTGGCTAACCATCGGCCAAGGCATGCCACGCCTTCAACCCACAAGTGTTCAAAAAGTTGCCATTCTTATCCATACAAGAAAGACGCCCACCCTGAATTTTTGTCATCCTTGCGCAGGCGCAGTTGCATACCCTTACCCACACGCCGCAGCGCGCCTGTGCGCGCGAAAATCCCCACGGAGAAACAATGACTGCTTTTACCCAGGCACCCTGAACTGCGGCCCGGTTGCTTACAAGCATTTCTCAATTGCAGAGACGCCAGGCATGACGTCTCTGCGAGGAACGTGTGCGGTTGCGTGTCTGCGCCTGCGCAAGGATGACAAAAATTCAGGAGTGGCCTGTTTCAGTCCTGCCGCTTTCCCCTATGATCTCAAATCCGGGGTTGCGGAAACATACGGTTCCTGACCGTGATGCGCCGTTGCTCTCGGGGTAATCAGACAAATTCCATCCTGGTTCCGGCAATCTTCCTCAATTTGTATCTTTTGCGGACTGCTTTTTAGCGCGGCAGGCATCACTGCAGTACTTTACCTCATCCCAAACTTTTTCCCATTTTTTTCTCCAGGTAAAAGGCCGCTGGCATACCACGCAAATCTTTACCGGAAGATCCCCTTTTTTCGGCTTTTTCATCGGCATGCTTGTTCGGTCTTATTCGAGGTAATAATGCCTGATGCGGGTAAGCTCGTCGTCGAGTTCATACACCCAGGGTACGGCTGTGGGGATATCGAGGTTCGTGATCTCTTCATCGGTGAGGTTGTCGACATACCGGATCAGGGCGCGGAGGCTGTTGCCATGACCGGCGATGATGACGTTTTGATTCTTCCGGATGGCCGGCACAATGTGTTCGTGCCAGAAGGGGAGTACCCGGTCCATCGTTTCGCTCAGGTTTTCGGTGAGCGGCAGTTCGCGTTCCGTGAGGTGCTGGTAACGGGCATCCTTACCCGGGTAGCGATCGTCGTCTTTTGTAATGGGCGGCGGATGTTCCGACGGATCGCGGCGCCATTTGTGTACTTGCTCTTCTCCGTATTTCGCGACGGTCTCCGCCTTGTTCAGACCCTGCAGGGCGCCATAAAATCGTTCGTTGAGCCGCCATGATTTTTTCACGGGGATCCATAACCGGTCCAGCTCTTCGAGCACGATATGGAGGGTCTTGATCGATCTTTTTAACACTGACGTGTACCCGATATCGAAACTATAGCCATTTTTTCTGAGGATCTGCCCGGCCCGTTTGGCCTGCGCCCATCCTTCTTCGGAAAGATCGATGTCGGTCCACCCGGTGAACCGGTTTTCCCTGTTCCAGTCGCTTTCTCCGTGTCTGATCAAAACGAGTTTATGCATGCGAGCTTTTTTATTCGATTTGCCGAGCGGTCGGGGAGTGGATGCAGGTGCGGCTTGAACCTCCCACTGTCCATCCCGGAGGTGATTTAACGTGTGTTACTTCGTGAGCAATCCGGCAGGAATGGTACCCGCCGCAGATGGAAACGAGATGCCCAGCAGTTTGGCTACTGTGGGCGCGATGTCGCGTTCGTTCATCATTTTGATGACGGCTCCTTTCTTTATGCCCGGCCCGTGTGCCACGAAGCCGGTCTGTATTTCATGGAAGTCGGGGAAGTAGCCGTGAGAGCCGCCCTTGCCGGGCCGGAGGGCTTCACCTTCGAACCCGCCGCCAAAGGATGCGTTGTTCTCCCCGCTGATGGCCAGCGCCACTTCGGGGTTGCCGCCTATCTCATCCAGCTTTTTGCGGTCGATGATGCGGATGTACTTTTTTTCTTCGGGGGGGAGTTTATCGAGGATGTCTTTTACCTGTGCCAGGGTGGCCGCATCGTTTTTGTCTTTCAGGTAGAGATAGGCCGATCCGCCCACCGAATAGAACTGCGCTTTCCAGTCGCCTGTTTTGATGTCGTTGGCCAGTCCGGCTTTTTTGAGCCATACGTTGGGATTCACGTTTTCCTTCACGGTCACAAAGCCATGGTCGCCGGTTACGATCAGTACGGTGCTGTTCCAGATGCCCTGGTCTTTCAATGCTTTGATGATAATGCCCACGCCTGCATCTGCGCCGGCGATCGCAGCTTGTACCGAATCGCCCTCCCGGCCCTGCAGGTGCTCTGCATGGTCGACCGAAAAAAAATGGATGGTCATGAGGGTCGGCTGGTCTTTGCGGATCACGTAGGCGCCGATCTTGGCCACGTTGGTATCTTTACCATATTCGATGCGCGTCGCTCCGTTGAACACTTCGGCTTTCAGCGCATCCACAAAACCGGCGGGGCGGCTGTACTGTTCGCGCACAGTCTCCCCCAGACTGCCAATATCGGGCAGGTTGTAGGTTACGGGGGCATCGGCAGATACCGGCCACAGGAGCGCGGCTGCTTTCAGGCCTTTGTCCTGCACCGCTTTCCACAGTGTAGGCACGTGGATGGAAGTGTCGTTCCAGTAAATCTTCCCGGTGGAGCCGTTGGGCTCAAACATGCCGTTGTAATATACGCCATGCTTGGCTGGCTGCACACCGGTCACGATGGTGGTATGCGAAGGATAGGTCATGGATGGGAACACGCTGTTCTGCCCCAGGGTATAGGCCCCGTCCTGCATGAGGCTGCGGATGTTGGTCGCATTCCAGGCCGGGTCGAGATAGAAATCAGGCCGGAAACCGTCGACGGTGATAAGGACGACGTGTTTCACATTCTGGGCAAAAACGAGGGCTGTCTGCAGCAGCAGGCCGGCAATAACAACAAATTTTTTCATGATAGCTTGGTTGAATGAGCACATTGAAGGTGTAAATATAGATACCCTGCGTGTTTAACGGTGCAAAGAGAACGTGAACGATCGATGCGTTTACCTGGTGCCAGGGCGGATCACACAATTATCCACCAAACTGAGTCTTTATCCACCACCCGCCGCCTTGAGCAAACCCCCATCCAGCCGTACAAGTTCCTGCGCTACGGCCTTCGTGATGACATCGAGGATCTCTTTCCTGATCTCCTCCGTAACCCGGCTGAAGCCGAGGGTTTTGGCTGTTAGCGTGGCGGCAGCGTCGGGGAGGATGGCGATGGCATCTTCGACGATGGTGATGAGGGCGGTGGTCAGCTCTTCCGGACTGATCAGCTTGATCTTCCGGCTCGCGGCGGTCAGCTGGCTGCGGTCACGCACCTGGGGGATGTCCATGCCCGGCTGCCACAGAAAATCGCCTTTCATGCGGATGCGCCCGCTTTCTTCCACCTGCGTGGCCGTCTGCAGGAGGGCTTCGCGGATACGGGTACCTATCTTGGCTGCACCGGCGGCATCTGCGATCCTTCTGGCCATCTCATCGAAGTGGACCGGGCTCTCCACTTTTACGATCTCTTCCACCCACGAGGATAACTGGCGCGGCGGATACAGATGAATTTCCTGCTGCAGGATGGGCATGCGCAGTTTGGCCAGTTCGTATGCTGGCACCGTACGCGCATCCTTTGCGGCCTCCTCACGGTACACGCCGTCGGGAAGCAGAGCGGGTGCAGGTTCTGCATCGAACGCTTCATCGTCGAGCGCCTGGCCTGCGGTTGCTTTTTCGATGGCGGCCACCACGCGCTTCAGCTCCTCCTCCGGGTTGCGGAACCAGTCGGTACTCCAGATCCGGTGGATCTTCCAGCCAATATTTTCCAGCACCTGCTGCCGCAGCCGGTCGCGATCGCGGGCCGAGCGGGCCGAATGATAGGAAGCGCCATCGCATTCGATACCCAGAATGAACCGCCCCGGATGCACCGGGTCTACAATGGCCAGGTCGATAAAGAAGCCCTGTGAGCCTACCTGCTTGCGCACCGTGTAACCGAGCTTTGTAAGCTGGTCGTATACATTCTCTTCGAACGGACTTTCAGCCGGCAGCCCGGTTTCTTCGGGCAGGTAAAGTTTGCCATGCTGCGCGAAATGGAGAAAGCTTTTCAGTGTGCGGATGCCATAACTTTTGGTGCGGGAAAGATCGATGTCGTCCGACGTGATGTTGGTGAACACTTCGCAGCGCAGCTTGGCCCGCGTGATCAGCACGTTCAGTCTTCTTTCGCCGCCCTCATTGTTCAGCGGCCCGAACGACATGGCCACATGGCCTTCTTCGGACCGGCCGTAGCCGATGCTGATAAAGATCACATCGCGTTCATCCCCCTGCACATTCTCGAGGTTCTTGACAAAGAACGGTTCGTGCGGATGACTTTTAAAATAAGCTTCCACTTCGGGGAACTGCCGGCGCCGCAGCTCCAGCGCATCCTGAATGGCCTGCCGTTGGGCGGTGCTGAAGGCCACCACACCCAGGCTCAGCTGCGCACTGTTGCGCGCATGTTCGATCACGGCATCGGCCACCAGCTCTGCTTCCTTCGGATTGGTGCGCGTCTTTCCCCGGTCGTACACCGTGCCGGCCAGGTGATGGTACACCAGTCCCATCCGGTGCCGCGAACCCGGACTGGGAAAGATGATCAGCTTGTTCTCATAAAATTCGTGGTTGGAAAGCGTGATGAGCGATTCGTGTCGGCTGCGGTAGTGCCAGCGGAGCATGCGGGGAAGCAGTCCCTGCGACTGGCACATGCCGAGGATGCTTTGCATGTCGGCGGTCACGTTGTCTTCATCGTCGGTTTCGCGGGTGAGCGAATCGAAAAAGCTGGTGGGCGGCAATTGTTTGGTATCGCCCACTACGATCAGCTGTTTGCCGCGCAGGATGGCGCCCAGCGCATCGACCGGCCTCACCTGGCTGGCCTCGTCAAAAATGACCAGGTCGAATTCGACCGAACCGGGCGGCAGAAAATTGGCGATGGAAAGCGGGCTCATCATAAATACCGGTTTGATGGCCTGGATGGCAAGCCCCGCTTCTTCCATGACCTTGCGGATAGGCTTCAGCCGCGCTTTTTTGTTGAACTCCTTGCGCAGGATATTCACTTGCCCGCCCGCTTCCGAACGCGGCACCTGCTCCCAGTGGCGGAAGGCGGCGCGGCCGCGGTTATACCGGAAGTTGAGCAGGTCGAGTTTGCGGAACTGCTGCACCAGCTCTTCGTGACTGTCGCGCTGGAACCGGCGGAGCGACGGGTAGCGGGTGAGCG
The DNA here is from genome assembly GCA_965200945.1 of Chitinophagaceae bacterium. Lineage (GTDB taxonomy): Bacteria > Bacteroidota > Bacteroidia > Chitinophagales > Chitinophagaceae > JADCRZ01. The sequence continues at coordinate 2,996,335 of OZ241749.1, read as the reverse complement.
CCTGCGCCAGCAGGAATTCGTACCAGCTTTTCTGCAGCGCCGCCGTCATGAACCGGCTGGCTTCGGGCCAGCTTTCGGCTGTCTGCGGTAGAAATTCAAGTCCTTCTTCCCGGGCCGTTTCCACAAGTGTGTTCCAGGTAATCACCGGGTGGATCTCGGCGTGCCGTAAGAGCCAGGCATCGAGCAGGAGCGACTGTTCCGTGAACGGCTGCTGCAAGAGGCCTTTTTGCGGAAAGCCGACCGGCTCATCGAACCGGAGGGTTTTCAGCAGAGAGGTGATCGCCTGCTGATGCGCGAGCAGCCGGGTGACCAGCTCGGTAAAATACTTTTTTGCAGGGGCCGGGTCTTCGTTCTTTTCCAGGTAAGCCAGGATATCGCGCGGACAGCCCTCCCCGGTCACCTGCCGGTACACCTCTTTCAGGTATGTATAGGCGCTGCCCAGGAGAGGCCAGTCGGACCGGAGCTGCTGCCAGCGATGGCCGAACAGGTCACGGGCCAGCGGGTCGTGTTCTTTGAGCAGCAGGGTAAGGCGTTTTACTTCAAGGATGTCATCCACATACCGGAGACGGTCGGCAGTGTCTTTTGGCAGCGGGCCTTTGCAGATGGCGGCGAGTTGCTTGATGGTTTTGTTGTAGGCGCCGATAGTGAACCGGTACCATTTGTCGCCGTAGGCAATGAGGTTCTGCCTGATCTCGAGTACGTGCTGCTCCCACGCTTCGGGCAGCAGCACGGCGGCATATTGCGCATGCAGCTCGCTGAGCCGCCGGCCGGTGTCGAGCAGTTCCTGCACATCCTGCTGATTCAGCAGCCAGGCTTCGCTGCGTATGTTCATGCCCGCGAGATCGGGATGGCGCGAGGCCAGGTCGGCCATCATCACCAGCTGCTGGGCCTGCCGCCTGTCCAACGGGGTATGCATGGTGAAGTAGAGCGCCGTTTCTTCCCCTGAACGCTGCAGCGTGGTGATGGTGTGAAGGCATTGCTGCAGCAACTCCACGAGCGCCTGCTGGCCGGCGGGCAGCAGCACCGTCAGTTTGCAGCCCCAGAACAGGAGTTCACGGGGCGTGCCGATCACCTTGAGGCGCGCCTGCATCCGGTCGGAAAAAGCTTCGGCGCGGATCATATGCTCCTGGTTCCAGCCGGCGAATTGCTCCGGGGGGAACTTGGGCAGGCTTGCCTGTGCTACGGGGCCTGCCAGCTGCAGGAGGTGGCCGATCACCGCATGCGCGGTGAGGCCACTGGCGGCGATGGGCGTGTTTATGGCATGTGCATAGTCGTTGAGTTCGTTGCGGGTGGGTTCCAGCAGGGCCACTTCCTGCTGCAGTTGCTGCAGATGTGGCTTGCCGAGTTCGAGGATGCGCATGAGCTCCTGCGAAAGGTCTTTTTTGTTGGCCTTGTGGCTGTGCAGCTCCAGGCAGGCTTCGCCTAGGCCGGTAGCATCCAGCCTGCGTTTCACCACTTCGAGCGCCGCCAGTTTTTCCGCTACGAACAAGACCTTTTTCCCCTGTCCGATGGCGTCGGCGATGAGGTTGGTGATGGTCTGCGATTTGCCGGTGCCGGGCGGGCCCTGGATCACGAGGTTCTTGCCGGCCCTGGCCTCCAGCATGGCCAGCACCTGCGAGCTGTCGGCGTCAATTACCTGAAACAGTTCATGGGCGGGCGTTTCAGTATCTATGAAAGCGTCTTCGCCGGCTGTGGGCGATCCTTCCTGAAAGCCGTCCTCGAAAAGATGCAACAGCAGGTCATGCTCCACCGGTTTTTTTTCACCCGGCCATTTGCTGTTGTCGAGGTCGTTGTAGATCAGGAATTTTCCAAATGAAAAAAAGCCCAGCTCAACCCTGTCGCGTTCTACTTTCCAGCGTGAAAGCTGGCTCACGCTTTCTTCTACTTCATCATAATATTTGTCGGGGTCGAAGTCTTCTATTTCGGGAATGCCGGGGATCAGGATTCCGAATTCTTCTTTCATTTTAGCCTGCAGCGACCTGTTCTCGCCGATCTCTTCCTGCGTCCATTTCACGCGGAAGCGTTCGCGGGCGCTGGAGCGTTCAAGCAATACCGGTATGAGCAGCAGCGGCGCCAGGCGTTCTTCTGCGCTGTTGTCGGTTTCGTACCAGTGCAGCATGCCGAGTGCGAGGTACAGGATGTTGACGCCCTGCTCTTCGATGCTGGTTTTGGCGGCGTAGTAGGTGTTGAGCAAGCGTTTAGCCAGCACCGTTTCGGTGTCGTTGGTTTGCAGGCGGGTGTCGGCATAAGATTCTTCACGGGCGGATTCATCCGGTTCGGCAAAGTCCGTTTCACCCAAGGTGGCGCCTTCCTTCTGGGTGCGGCCCAGGAACGTCATGGCCCTGCTCTGCCTAACCAGGATGTTGAACAGCGAGGCGGATTTCTCTTCCACGATATGCAGGCCGCGGGCGGAAGGCAGGCGGTAGTTGAGCAGTGAATTGCGCAGACCGAGGTCGAGCAGTTCTTTACGGGCCGATTCAAGTTTTGACAGGATGGTGAATTCCATGAAAATGGGTCTAAAGAATTGAGCTGATGCAAAGCGGGTCAAGATACTAATTGTACCCTGGATCAGCCGCAATTTTTACCCCGGGAGATCCGGTCTGCGCAGCACCTTAACAAGGCTTTAATCAACAGGGATGGTCGGAGGCGAACCCCGGTACCTGCTGCAACACGGGCCGGCGGGTATAACCTGTATTCCAATGTTCACCACTGCAGTGAGACGGGTCCTGAAAAAGTGGTCTGGCTATGCATCAACGGTCTGTATCCGCCGCCGGCGGGCGTTTGGGCAAAAAGTTCTTTTAAGAAACCTCGATACACCGGGTAATGAAGCGGAAGATATGGACGGCGAACAGCAGCCTGGTTGTTCACTTGCCTTTGTTCATTCCGGAAATTCCCATTGCAGCTTTTCCGCCAGCAGTTCTTTTTCGCTTTTTGTAAGCCGGATATGGATGATGTTCTGTCCAAACCAGTCTCCGCCTGGCCCCATGCAAACCACAAATTCTTCATTGGATACCCTTTTCATCTCCCTGTTGATCACATAAAAGATACGGCCGTCGATCCAGTCGTCGAAATACTCCGGCGCAAAAACGACCTCGCGGCCGTCGGATGTGAACGATACCCTGATCGGACCTTCATCCGACTCCCAGGTTTCGGTGATGCGGGAGGGGGTGAAAAAGCCGTTGGAGGCTTTTGAAAAATTGTCGAGCAGCCGGGTGTATACTTTGTTTTCGGCGCACACATCCGCTTCCAGGTCTATGGTAAGAAATTTTTTATCGTCCTGTTCCAGCAGCTCTGTCAGGTCGGAAAAAACTTCCGCGTGATAGGCCGGACCAAACATCCTGGCGTATTCATTTGATTTTTTTTGCAGCAGGGTCTGGATGATCTCATCGTTCGTCAAAAGTTCATATCCTTTAAAAAAACCGGCAAGCCGTAAGATGTCAAAAGGAGCGGTCATGCGTGAGCGTTTACAAATGAAAAAACTGAATTGTTTCTACAGCAAGATAAGGTGTTATAGGCAATATTTGCTAAATAAAATAGTTTTTTATACTAAAAACATTAGTACGTTTATGCGGTCACTAACCCAACCAACTTATGCTACCAACTTCACCGGCCCGTGCTTATGCTGAGCAGGGCATAGACCTCAACCAGGTACTGATAGAACATCCGCATGCCACTTTTTTTATGTACGCGGAGACCATGGCCATGATCGATGCCTACATACCGCCCGGCGCCCTGCTGGTAATAGACCGGGCGAAGCAGGTGCAGAACGGCGACATCGTGGTGGCTGTGGTAAACGGAGATTACACCGTGCGGTACCTGCGCAGGAATGAACATACATCGTGGCTGTACCCGGCCAATAAAAAATTCCGGGAGATCAAGGTCACGCCGCAGATGAACATGACGGTATGGGGTGTCGTTGTTCAGGTCATTATCAATCCTAGGTACGTCGCTGCGGGCCAGTAGGTCTTCCTGCTCCTTACAGGCCGGAAAACGGTAAAGTAGGGTACTTTCACCCTTTCACAAACCGATCCTGTTTTCTATCTTGGGCGCTGAAACCCCCGACCCATATGGATCAAGAGAGAGAAATGCCCGTGCCTGATGCCGGCCAGTCCCCAACCTGTGCCAACTGCGGCGTCCCGATAGCCGACGCCGGCAGACGCACGCCGCTCTGTTCCGCCTGCCGCGAACAGTTCATCCGCTTTCCTTTCCCTGCCTGGGTCAGGATATTCGGGGCAGCCGTGCTGCTGCTCCTTGTTCTTGCACTCTCTACTTTGCCTCATACCCTGGGCGTGGGCATCCGGTATAAAAGAGGCGAGGCCGCAGAAGAAAAGCACAACTACGTTACGGCGCAGCGTGAACTGGAAATAGTGGTGAAGAAAGAGCCTTCGTTCGTGAACGCACAATGCCGGTTGCTGCTCGCGGCTTTTTATAACAACGACCTGCGCACCATGGCGGAAGTGTTTCAAAAGCTCGAAGGACAAAAAGTGGAAAACGACGACCTGTACAAAGAAGTGAACGACGTGATCAGGGAAGCCAACGATTATTACCCCGGTGACTCCCTGTCTAAATTTGTTGGCCGTTATACTGTACCGGTCGCTGAAATACCGGTCGCTGATTTTTACGCCTACTTAAAAAGCAACCCCGCCGACCGCTATGCAAAGCTAGGCCTGGCCGACCGCATGTACGACCTGCATGAATATGCGAAATGCGACAGCCTTCTCAACGCGACGCTGGAAGGCGACCCGGATTACCGGCCGGCGCTTTCCCTGAAAATGCCGCTGAAGCGCGAGCTGGGCCAGCAAGACTCTTCCATCTATTATGCCGACCGGCTGCTGGTCGTCAACCGGGAGTTTACCTATGCGTACGCTTCCAAAGCAAAAGCCCTGCTCAAGCAACACAAAGACAAGGAAGCCCTCGAATGCGCCAGGAAGGGGTATGCGGTCGATGAAAAAGACAACTACATGCTCGGCACGCTGGCCCTTGCCTACCACTTCAACAGGGATCTCCACGAAAGGGATGCCCTGCTGGCCAAGGTATCGCACGACTCCACGGGCATGGTGATGCTGGCCGGCATCAAAGACATCCTGTCGGGAAAAGATAAATTCAGAGACTAAATATTACCAGTTATGTTTTTCATTCCGGGGTTCCTGATCACCCTTGTCACCTTTCCGGGTGTCATCGTACATGAGATCGCTCACCAGCTGTTCTGCCGCTGGTACAAAGTGCCGGTATTTGAAGTGGTTTATTTCCAGCCGAAAAATCCGGCCGGTTATGTGCTGCATGAGAAACCTGCCCGCAGGATCCAGCAGATCATGATCTCCATCGGGCCCTTCTTTGTCAACACCATCCTGGGCGCCCTGATCGGGCTGCCGGCAGCCATGCCTTTTTTCGAGTTCAACAACCCCGGCCCGCTTGATTATGTCCTGATCTACCTGGGTGTTTCCATTGCCATGCATGCCTTCCCCAGCACCGGGGATGCCAACTCCATCTGGTCGATGCTGAAGGAAGAAGGTACTTCCTTCTGGGTGAAGGTGATCGCTTACCCGGTTGTAGGGCTCATCTACATCGGATCGCTGGGAAGTTTCTTCTGGCTCGATTTCCTCTACGGCGTGGCGGTGGTGGTAGGATTGCCCCATCTGATCATCAACCTGCTTTATTAGCAAACTTCGGCGGACCAGTTTGTTTGCGATTTGTTTTTTCATGACTTCAATGTTTTCTACATTTATAGGCTGTCGGAGTCATTACCATGCAACAATCCGGTCTATACCTTCTATATAAACAGGCGTTTCATACCCATTACAGGCCCCTCTGCCAGTATGCATGCACGTTCGTGAAGGACACGGTGTACTGTGAAGACATTGTGCAGGAGATCTTTCTGCATATCTGGGAGAAGAAAGCGGAGCTGATCGGCAAAGAGGAACTCCGCTTTTACCTCTATACGGCTGTGCGTAACCGCTGCCTCAACCACATCAAAAGCATCCGCAAGCTCGCCGTGAATGAGCTGACCGGGCAGGAACAGCCTCCGGATGCCGCCGGCGCGCCGGGCGGAGAGCCGGAAGTCGATTTCTCGGTGCTGGTAGGCGAGGCGCTGGAACGTTTGCCAATCAAATGCAGGGAGGTGTTTCTGCTGAGCCGCATGGGCCGGCTTACTTATCAGCAGATCGCAGACAGTTCAGGCATCTCCATCAAAACGGTGGAGAACCAGGTCGGAAAGGCGCTCAAGATCATGCGTTCTTTTGTGCGGGAAAAAAAGGGATTCCTGATCATGCTGGTAATTTATATCTGTGTCTGCTGCCGGGTGGGGTAGGGGTTTGGGCCAGCTTCAGGTTATATAGACAAGAAACTATTTTATGGAGATACCTGATCAGATCATCGTACTGATCCCCAAGAAACTGAACGGTCAGGCCAGCGCTCCCGAGCTCGAACAGCTGGAACGCTGGATACAGGCCAGTGCCGCCAACCAGGAAGAGTACGAAGCATATGTCCGTATCTGGGAAGACAGCGGATCAGGTGCCGGTGAAGGTAACTTCGATACTGCCGCTGCCTGGTCGAAGATCGACCCGCTGTTGAAAAAGACTCCTGCCTCCAAAGGAAAAGTGAGAAGTCTTTTTCTGCAGCGGGTTGCCGTGGCGGCTTCCATCCTGCTAGTGGCCGGCGCAGCGTCCTTTCTGTTTCTGCGCCCCCGGCAGGAGGTGATCGTGGCGGAGGCCAGCCGGTCTGTCACCCTGCCCGACGGTTCGGTGATCTTGCTTCGCAAGGGCAGTTCGCTGAAGTACCCGGGTGCGTTTGACGGAACAGACCGCGTGGTGCAGCTGGAGGGAGAGGCCTTTTTCCAGGTGGCCCGCGATGAACGGAGGCCGTTTCATGTGTTCACTAAGAGGGCTGAGGTAAAGGTGCTGGGTACTTCTTTCCGGGTGCGCAGCGCCGATTCCACCGAAGAGGTCATGGTCTCTTCGGGAAAGGTGAGCGTGCAGGACCGTGCGGCAGCTGCGGCACCCATTCTTCTCTTAAAAGGAGATCAGGCCGTACTGCAGAAAGACAGCTTCCGTGCACAAAAGCAGACCGACTCCAACTACCTGGCCTGGAAAACCGGCGTGCTTGATTTTCAGCATGCCTCCATGGCGAAAGTGATGCAGGACCTGCAGGATTATTATGCCGTTCCGGTCACCGCCGACCCGGATCGGCTTTCAGAAATCCGGCAGCTCGATGTTACCGTTCATATTGATCATCAACCACTCAGCCAGGTACTCGATGAGCTGACCCTCATCACCGGCCTGGCGGTACGGAAAGACGGCGAAAAAATTATATTTTACCGAAAATAGCCGGCGGGCGGATCAACGCCGGCTGACTTTGTAAACCAACATCCGGCGGGCAGGATGAAAAAAACAGGCTATCTACTTTACTTCTTTCTCTTTTCTGTTCAGCAACTCGCTGCACAGGGTCCATCCCTTCTTTCCCGCCCCTGCCTGCCGGCGCTCCGGCAGGGCAGCATCCGCAACCTGCTGCAGGCCATCTCGCAAAACACCGGCATCCCCATCGAATATTCCTCGTCTGCCCTCGATACCGGTAAGCTGGTAGTGGTGTCCGCTACTTCCACCACCCTCGACCAGGTGCTGCACCAAGTGCTGAAAGGGGAGAAGATCACCCTCGTTGAAAAGAACGGCAAGATCATACTGTCGCCCTCCGCCACTGCGATGGCAGGCGAAAAAGAGGTGTTCTATTCGCTGTTTGGATTTGTGAAGGACGCTGCCAGCCGGGAGCCGCTGCCCGACGCCAGCATTTACCTGGCTTCCGGACAGGAAGGAACGGTGACAAACAACCACGGCTATTTTACTTTTCTGTTGCCCGCCGGCAAACAGCGCGTAGTGGTGTCGTATGCCGGCTACACCTCACAGCTGGTTCAAACCGATCTGGCTGCCGATGCCAGAACCGACATCCTGCTTACCCCTAAAATGGAGATCGCGGAAGTAACCGTTTTGCCCGGGGAAGGAAGCGGTTACCGGAAAGGATCCGAGAAGCTGGAAACGGGTGGCAATGCGTTCAATATGATGCTGGGCGAACCAGATATTGTCCGGTCGATCGACCTGCTGCCCGGTATCAGCATCGTGCCGGAGATCTCGAGCGGCATGCTGGTGCGCGGGGGCAGTCCCGACCAGAACATCCTGCTGCTCGATGGCAATACTGTCTTCAATCCGACCCACATGCTGGGCACCGTTTCCATCATCAATCAAACATCCCTCAAATCGTTCCACCTGTACAAAAGCAGTTTTCCGGCGCGCTATGGCGGCGCCCTTTCTTCGGTGATGGATGTATCTACCAAAGACGGTAACATGCAGCACTGGAAAGGGGAAGCGAATGCCGGACTTCTCGCCGGCTCCTTCACAGTGGAAGGGCCGGTGAAAAAGGACCGCACGGCGGTCATGATCGCTTTTCGCAACAGCTGGATCAACCCGTTCCTGCGGCTGGTGAATACGGGCTTCGACATCAACTTTTACGATTTTCATTTCAAGCTCACCCAGATCATCGGTCCGAAAGACAAGCTGATGCTGAATGTGTATGCGGGGCACGACAAGCTCCGGTTGCTGAAAGACAATATCAACAACCAGCAGCAGTGGGGCAACAAGGCGGCTTCCCTGGCCTGGAACCACGTGCTGGGGGCCCGGGCCTTTGTAAATTCTTCCGTCAACTTCTCCCGTTACGAAAACATTGGCGGGTTCCGGTATTCGCTGTCCGACAGTGCGGCTGCTCCGCGCAGCAACCGGGTGTACAATACCTTTTCTTCGGTGCAGCAGTTCAATATGCGCAGCGAGGCTGAGATCAACGCCTCCAACAGGATCCGCTTTAATTTCGGGGCGAAGCTGGCCCTCACGCGCATCCGGCCGTTCAATACCAATGTGGCGTTCGACTTTGCCGACGACCCGGATGCTTTCCGCGCCTTTCCCACCCTGTATTTCAGCGAGCTGTCGCTGTTTTATGAGAACAGCATCCGGGTCAGTCCGCGCCTGTTTCTGCGGCCCGGTCTCCATCTTTCCGGATACCAGTATGGCCGTTTCCATTACCCTTCGCTGCAGCCGCGGTTCTATGCCAGCTACTCGCTCAGCCATGCGCAGCAGCTCAGTTTTTCGTACAACCACATGGCGCAGAACCTGCACCTGGTCACGAACCCCTACCTGGGCATCAACAGCGATGCCTGGGTACCCAGCACGGCGGTGCTGCGCCCCGAACAAAGCGATATGATAAATGCCGGTTACCGCTTCAGCGGCCGCAAGGGATTTGTGATAGGGGCCGATCTATACTACAAAAAGATGCGGAACGTAACCAACTACATTGAGGGAAAGAACCTTTTTCTCAACAACAGCGACTGGGAACGCTCGGTGCAGCCGGGAAAGGGATGGAGCTACGGACTGGAAGTAAAAGCGGATAAAAGAACAGCCCACTGGCAGACGGAGCTGAGCTATGCGTTGTCGTGGAACGAGCGCCGGTTTCCCGATGTGAACAACGGGATGAAGTTTCCGTTCAAGTATGACCGCAGGCACATGCTCAATCTTACGGCGGTCTACACCACGGGCCGCCACTGGGATTTTTCGGCCCTGTGGTCCTTTTCCACCGGCGATGTGTATTCACTGCCCGACAAGATCTACTCCGATTTCGACGTGGCCCAGCAGATCATCGATCCGCTGGCGCCGCAGGACTACCGGCTTATCTATCATTCTTCTGCTGTCAACCAATATCGTACCTTGCCGTATCACCGGATGGACGTTTCCTCCGTATATCATCACAGGGTCATTAGGAACACCCGCTCTTCGCTTACGCTGGGCGTATATAACGTTTATGGCTCACCAAGCCAGTACCTGTACGACCTGGAAGGGATGGTAGGGAAGAAGTCGCTCATCGTGACATCACATTACAAGTTTTTCGGCATAACACCTTACCTGGCTTATTCGATCGTTTTTTGACCTTTTTCAAACATACCCGGTATAGCATACGCAGGCTGTTCGCGCAGCCGGAGGGGTGGGCTTTTGTGCTCGTTTGCATGGCTTTTTTCGGCTGCCGTAAACAAGGTTCGCCCGGCAATTTCATAGATGACCGGCTGGTGGTGCTGGCCGAAGTAACGGCCGGCGATTCGATCGAGATCCCTGTAGGCAAAACCATCCGGGCAGGCAGCGGGGCGCTGATCGGTTTTCAGAAAGTGAACGATGCCACGGTCATTCTTACCGAGACCAACCGGCCATCGTGGATGCTGCAGCCGAACTGGTCGGCCCAGTACAGCGCAAACCCGACCACGGTGTTCACCAGCCGGCGCAGGTTTCAGGCCGACAGTACCTACACGCTGGAAGTGCGTCATCCGGCCCTGGGCACGGCCACGGCTTCCACACATATCCCCCTTGCGCCGAGGGTGCTTTCCATCGATACCGCCACTGAAATGCACGAAGGCAAACCGGTGCTGGCTGCCACGGTTAACTGGCAGGATGCCGGTTCGGGCGACCATTACTACGTGGTGGAAGCTCTGAAGGAACTCCTGCGCATCAACACTTTTTTCTATTACCAGGGCATGCGCTACAGCTTCGATACGCAGGAAGGAAAGATCCTGTATGAGCGCGTCAAAAGCACCCCGGCGGTGCAGCTGCTGCGCGATACGGTGTCGCTCAACAAGTTCCTGCGGCTGTACCTGTACACGCGGGATGGCGCGGCGGCCAACGGCCGCATCGACGATCTCTCCAACCCGTTCCGCCGGATCTTTTTTGCACCCGACGTCGCCGGTATTCGGGCGCACAGCACCCGTGTGTACATCGACAGCCAGTTCTTTGTATCGGCAGACGGAAAGCAGAAGGGCCGGGTATTGCTGCAGCTGAAATCAGCCAGCAGGGAACTGTATGATTATCTTTTCTCGTACGAGCAGTACAAAACTGAGTTCGGTACGCTGACCACCACCCAGCTCAGTTCCCCCGCCGGCAACATCAGCAACGGCGTGGGCATCTTCGGCGGCTCTGCCAAGAGGCAGCAGGTGTTCTATTTTGAAAAGCTCTGAGTGTGGCAACGCACCGCTGGAAAGGATACGTTTGGCATGCAACGGGTGGGCGTGCCTGAGCGGAGGCGCAAATGGGTAATGGGTATGAGCGGGTTTGCAAAGCTCCCTGCGTGATGGCTGTCACGCTCATTCTCCGGGGATCTCCGCAGAGCAGCGAAACGGAGGATGGCTTAACGACCACACAGAGGATCCGTGCCCGGCGTTATCTTCTTCAAAAAACTTTTTTCATCTTCCATAGGGGTATTTTCTGACCGGTGGTTTTTCTGCTATAAGACATTCAACCGGAACAGATGACTGCTTCGAAAACTTTCATTTCCATCGTACTGCCTCTCTACAGGCCCAAGGGGAACTGGGCAGAAAAATTTATACAGCATACCATTGAACTCCGTCCCTTTCTACCCCGCCAGCTGCAGGTGGAATGGATCGTAGTATATGATGATGCCATCGACGCCTCGCTGCTGCCGGGCTTCTCCCTGCTCAGGGAGCGGCTCGAAGGGGTGCAGATCGCCTCTTATGGCACCAACCGCGGCAAAGGGTATGCGCTGCGGGAAGGCGTGCGGCTCGCCCACAGTCCGCATGTGCTCACCATGGATTTTGATTTTCCCTATCATAAAGAGAACATTGCCGAATTGATCGCCCAGCTGCAGGGTGGCTTTTTTGACATCGTAGTTGGCCGGCGGTCACCGGCTTATTTCAGCCAGGTACCCTGGCAAAGAAAGCTGATATCCAAGCTGTTCTCCCGACTAAACCGGTCCCTTCTCCGGTTGCCCCTCTGCGATGCGCAGTCCGGCATCAAGGGGTTCAACCTCAACGGGCGCGAACAGTTCCTGCAGACCACGATCGACCGCTTCTTGGTGGATACCGAGTTTGTGATGCGCAGCTCGCGGCAGGGCTTGTTCATCAAAACGATCGACATCGAATTGCGGCCGGGTATTCTCTTTTCCAGTTTCGGTCTGCCGGTGCTGATGACGGAATTGAGAAACTTTGTACAATTGCTTTTGCTGAACAAAAAATTAAAGACCGGCCGCAAAGTAATGCAGGCGCCTTACGCCCTGCAACACCTGCCTGCCAGCTGACCTTATTGTGTGAACGAATTTTACTGTGTGCATGAAGCAAAATGATTTCGGCGCGTGGCTTTTCTCGGGGAACCGTTTTTCAATCCATTACCCTGCGCCGGCGCAGGCAGCCCAACCGATATGAGTAAGATCCTGCTGAGTTTTGATGTGGAGGAGTTTGATCTTCCGCTGGAATATGGACTGCCGATCGATTCGCAGGAGCAGCTGATGACCGGTTACAAAGGCCTGCAGCAACTGCACGAGGTATTGCAGGAAAAGGATTTGCGTACAACTCTGTTTACCACCGCTTTTTTCGCGGAGCATTTTCCTGCCGACATCAGGGCGCTCTCGAACAAGCACGAGATCGCTTCACACACTTACTATCATACCGCCTTTACACCCGGCGACCTCCTGCTGTCGAAGCAAAGGCTGGAAACGATCACCGGCCGCCCCATACATGGCCTCCGCATGCCGCGCATGAAACAGATCGATGCGGGGTATATCCGCAAGGCGGGCTACCAGTACAATTCTTCGTTGAATCCGGCCTGGATCCCCGGGAGGTACAATAACCTGCATATGCCGCGTACGTTGTTCCACGAAAAAGGCCTGCTGCAATTTCCGGTGTCCGTTACTTCCCATCTGCGTATTCCCCTGTTCTGGCTTGCTTTCAAGAACATGCCTTACCCCCTCTACCTGAACCTTGTCTTGCGTACGCTCCGCCGCGACGGGTACGTAAGCCTCTACTTCCACCCATGGGAGTTTACAGACCTTACCCAATACAGGCTGCCAGGCTACATCCGCAAAGGCAGCACCGGCGAGCTGCTTGTGAAACTGAAGCGGCTGGTCAGGGATCTTTCTGGTGAAGGTGAGTTTACGGGTATGTATGATTATCTGAAAAAAAACATTTGAATTGGCAAGGCTTCCCTGAAAGCGCTTCCGATCTGTTGTTTCTCTTCCCTCTGTCAGCTACTGAAACCATTTGACGGAAAGCCGGCTTTTTCCAAAATAGTCATTATCCATACATGTTGTTTTAAGACCAGGCAGAATAAAGAAGAACCCGCTGTCGATGATCAGGTTTGAGCGCAGGATCACCGAACAGGCGTCTGCTCAGTTGCCCACGCCCGCATTGAGCTGGTTCACTTACTGGTTTCTCCCGGTGTTGTTCGACGTGGTATTGAACAGGTTGCCCGCCAGCAGGTCGGTTTGATGGAAAGCTCCGGAAAGTCAATGAATAGTTAAGGGAACAGACAAAAGTAAATGTACAATTCTGTTATGTGGAGATTCAAGCCACACGCCAGGGGGGAAATGTGACAAGAGAAATATTGTATGAGGGAAATTTTGATTTGTAGAAGACTGGAAATGATCCAATTTTTTCTTCTCAAAAATCTCTTGCCCGTTCACCCTGCTCCGGTGTTGTAACACAGGTTGGCAAAGGAGTCGCGGCAACTGTTTCTTCTTCCCGTTTTGAAATTATTTTTCCCATCGGTGGAAGGTTTATAAGCCGTTTCAGCCTGTTTCCCGTATAAAATTTCGCGGCATACCGCTTGGAGAAGCTTCGCACATAAGCGTGGTGAACGGATTATTCGTTTTCGGCAGGCACCAGGGATGGGTTCAACCAGCACTGAAGTCTGCCCTGCACAAATAATCACACTCCGCAACCGAGCATCTCCGTATGCACGAAACAGTGCTGTATTTCGTTAAACCCCAAATAGTGCCGTAGTTATGAAACTGACCGTACCCGTACTTTCCTTACTCCTCCTGGTAGCCCAGGCTTCCGAGGGACAATCTTTCAAACAGGCGAAGGAGCTGTTTGAGCAGAACAAGCGAACAGAGGCCAAAGCTGCCCTGCTCAGCGTAAAAAAAGACGATGCCTCCTTTGCAGAGGCCCTGCTCATGCTCTCCGTGATGGAGATCGACAACGGGCATTTTGATGAGGCTTTCCAGTACTTCACGCAGTTCTACCAGCAACATCCCAACCCGTACCCTTACATGTATGCCCTGTGGAACCGGGGGCTCTTTACCCGCAACACACCCAAAACCCGGGAGAGCGTGAAAAAATTCATGGTCTCGCTGGCAAACGATCCAAAAGCGAATGCCACCATCCAGGCCATGGCCATGATGAATGTGGCAAATAAGTTATCAGGCGAGAATGATACAAAAGCCGCCCGCAAAATGTGGGATAAACTAAACGACCTCCGCAACTGGTCGACCGTCGGCACCTTCGAAAACCTGTCATCGAGCGGCTTCGACCAGGATTACGGCGTGCTGGCGCATCCGGAGCCGGGCTACCAGTTCACCAACATGATCGGCACCGGCGTTAAATGGTTCAACATCCCCGACGCCCGCAACGACCGCTGGCTCGACCTCGCTTTTCATTACGACATCACCAACTCCATCGCCTACGCACAAAGCTTCGTTACCTGCGATGCCGACCAGGATGTACTGCTGATGCTCGGTGTATCGGGCTCTGTGAAAATATGGATCAACGATTTCCAGGTGGCTTCCGAACAGGAAGAAAGAAACACCGATCTCGATGTGTACAGCTACAAGGTGAAGCTGCAGAAAGGCGTGAACCGCATCCTGCTGCAGATCGGCGCAAGCGAGATCAGGAGTTCCAACTTCATGGTCCGCTTTGCCGACCTGCAGGGGCGCCTGCTTCCCGCCATGAAGTCTTCCTACAACTTCGAGGCCTACTCAAAAGCGACGCCGTATAAAGTGGAGAAGCTTCCTTTCTTCGCCGAAAAATATTTTGAAGACAAGCTGGCCGATAATTCAGCCACCGAACTCGACAAGCTGATGCTGTCGAGCGTGTACAACGTGAACGACAAACATTTTGAGCACCGCCGGATCGTGCATCAGCTCAAGAAGGACCTGCCGGCCAACACCATTGTTTCCGAGGCCACCATCGAAGCCTACAGCAGCGACAAGAACAACACCGATGAGACGAGGGAGATCGAGTTCCTGAAATCGAATGACCCCGAAAGCCTGATCGCGCTGCAGTACCGCTACAGCGACGCGGCGAAAAAAGAGGAATATGATGAAGCCCGCAAGATACTCGACCGGCAGATCCAGCTGTATGGAGAATGCGAAGAGACCCAGCTGAAAACACTCGGCCTGCTCGCCAACAAGAAAGACTTCGTGAATATGCTGAAGGAGCTCGAGTCGGCCCTCTCAAAATACCCGGAAAGCACTACGCTGATCACCCTGGAATACAACATGCAGAAAGATGCCTACAAGAACCCGCAGAAGGCGATCAAATTCCTGGAATCTTATTTCAGGAACCATTTCGATACCGACCTGATGGAAAGCCTGATCGAAGATAAGATGAAGAACAACCGGAAGGACGAAGGCTTTTCGCTTTACAAAAAGCTGATCGAAGACAAGCCTTACTCCACGATGTATTATTCAAGCATCGCCGACAAATACTATGACGCGCAGGACTACAAAAATTCGGCTGAATGGCTGCAGAAAGCCATCGACCGCGCACCGTATGTGGGCAGCTTCTATTACTCGAAAGGACTGATCCTCGACGCCGCCGGCAAAAAGCAGGAAGCCCTGCAGAGCCTCAAAGACGCCATCCGCTTTGCTCCCAGCAACTACGCCGCCCGCAAAAAGCTGCAGGACCTGGAAGGCAAGAAAGATGTGTTCCTGAACTTCAAGGAAAACGACATCGCGGCCATGTTCAAGTCGGCGCCCGCAGCGACAGAATACCCGAACGACAACAGCATCTACCTGCTCAAGGATATGCAGCAGGTGATCTACGAAGGCAACGGCGCTTCTGAAGAAAAGAATGAGATCCTGATCAAGATATTCAACAAAGCGGGTATCGAAGACTGGAAGGAAGTGGAGCTTAACTACAATGCCTACACGCAGCGGCTGATGATCAACAAGGCCGAGATCCTGAAAAAGGACGGCAGCAAGGTGCAGGCAGAGACCAACGACGGACAGATCGTATTCTCTTCCCTCGAGATCGGCGATGCCATCCACCTCAGCTACAAATTCGAGAACGCCATGACCGGCAAGCTGGCCGCCCATTTTTCCGAAGAGTTTACGTTCAATGGCGGTTACCCAGTGAAGCTGTCGCGTTACAGCCTGCTGGTGCCGGCAAGCAGGAAGTTCGATTACCGCATGTACAACAGCTCGCTGAAACCGGTGGTGAAAGATGTGGAAGACGGATTGAAACTGCTGGTTTGGGAGAAAAGCAACAACGCCCGGATCGAAACGGAAGTGTCGATGCCTGCTTACTCGGACGTGATCGAAAAAGTGGTGGTGTCTTCTTTCCCCGACTGGAGCTATGTGGCCAACTGGTACAGCGACCTCAGCAACATCAAGTCGAAAGCGGACTTTGAAGTAAAGGAAAAAGTGAAAGAACTGCTGACCGGTAAACAGAACCTGAGCGAGATAGAAAAAGCAAAGCTGATCTATAATTTCATCGAAGAGAATTTCAGCTACAGCGATGTGTCTTTCCTGCACAGCGCCCTCACACCGCAGCGTGCGAGCCGCACCCTCAACAGCCGCCTCGGCGATTGTAAAGACCTGTCTGTGCTGTTCACCAGCATGGCCCGCGAAGCCGGACTGGATGCCAACCTCATCCTGGTGGATACACGCGACAATGGGGATATGCACCTTGATATGCCGCAGATCGGTTTCAATCATTGCATCGCACAGCTGAAAGTGGGTGGTAAGGAGTACCTGGTGGAGCTGACAGACAATCACCTGCCGTTCGGTACGCTTCCCAGCAACCTGATCAACGCCAATGCGCTGTACATTCCGAAAGATGGCAGTCATGTAAGCAATGCTTCCCTGGTAAAGCTGAACACCGTGAGCCGCGTTCTGAACACCATCGAGCGCAGCTCCACGATCCGGATCACCGACAGCCGCGCCGACATCAGCCGCAAGAGCGTGGTATCGGGTTCAGAAGCCAGTCGCATCCGCGCCGTGTACCGCAACGAAAGCGAAGACGATCGCCGCAAGGAGATCAACCGGATGCTGAGCAGCCAGTTCAACAACGCGCTTAAGCTGAATACGTTCAGGTTCGGCAACCTGGAAGACCTGACCGATCAGGTGAGTGAAGAATACAGCTTTTCAGTTGATAACTATGCCACCGAGATCGCCGGCATGAAGGTGATCAGGCTGCCCTGGTTCGATCAGTATTCATCGCTGGAGATCGTATCGCTGGCCGACCGGAAGTTCCCGCTCAACCTGTGGACGTTCAGCACCACGCCCTACGACCGCGAGCAGATGAGCATCCAGCTGCCTGCCGGCAAAAAGCTGGTGGAAGTGCCAAAGAACATCCGCTACGAATGCCCCGCGCTGACCTATTCCCTCACCTACGAAGTAAAAGGTGAGCAGGTAATCGTAACCCGCGAGGTCAAATACCTCAAAGAGCAGGTGCCGGTGGAAGAATACAGCAAGTTCAAGGAAGTGGTCATCAAAATGGCCGAAGCCGACAAGCAGCAGCTGGCATTTAAGTAATGCTTGTCTGAACCGGAATTAGTTAATCAGGCTAATTCCGGTTCAGACAATTCCTCCCAAACAAACTGTGAAAACTCACGCCAGGGTGAAAATCCGGTCCGGATACGAGTGAATATTGAGTACTTTAGGCCCCTGATAGCTTACGGGCTCTTTTTGTTCACTTTATATGAAGTACATACATGGATGAGAATACGATCAACAGCCTGCGGGAAGCCCTGAAATTTTCCCCCGGCAATATTCCGCTCAAGAAGCACCTTGCAGATACCCTGCTGGGCGCGATGCGGCTCGACGAAGCGGAAAAAGAATACAAGGAATTGCTGTCGGTCAGCGATACGCCGCCGGTAAAGATCTCCCTTTCCCGCGTCTTTTATCTGAAAGGCGAATACTCGCAGTGCAACGTGATCCTGGAGGAGCTGCTTCATTCGGGCTACTCCGATTTCGAGGTGCTGATCCTGCATGCCAAAGCGCTGCTGAAAGAGAATTCGATTTCCAAAGCCATCGATACATACCAGAAAGCGCTGGCCATCAATCCGTCTTACCGCGATGAAGAGCTCGACAGCGAGCTGCGGCTGGGCGCTCCCGGGGCAGAGCCGGATGCCGATGATTTCGGATCTCCGTTCATCCAGAAAGCCGATATCCGCTTTGAGGATGTGGGCGGCATGGCCAACATCAAAAAGGAGATCGAGCTGAAGATCATCCGTCCGCTTCAGCATCCCGAATTATACAAAGCATACGGTAAAAAGGCCGGGGGCGGCATCCTGCTGTACGGACCTCCCGGCTGCGGCAAAACCTACATCGCGCGGGCGACCGCCGGGCAGGTCAATGCCCGGTTCATCAGCGTGGGCTTGAACGACATCCTCGACATGTGGATGGGCAACAGCGAAAAGAACCTGCACCATATCTTCGAGATCGCCCGGCAGAACACACCCTGCGTGCTGTTCTTCGACGAGATCGACGCGCTGGGCGCCAGCCGCAGCGACATGAAACAGTCGAGCGGCCGCCACCTGATCAACCAGTTCCTGCAGGAACTCGACGGCATCGATGGCAACAACGAGGGCGTGCTCATCCTGGGGGCTACCAACACCCCATGGCATCTCGACGCCGCTTTCAGACGACCCGGCCGCTTCGACCGGATCGTCTTTATCCCGCCACCCGACGCCGAAGCCCGCGAATCCATCCTGCAGCTAAAACTCCGCAACAAGCCGGTAGAAGCAATCGATTTTAAAGCTTTGGCGGCCCGCACCGAACAATATTCCGGCGCCGATCTGGAAGCCGTGATCGACATCGCCATTGAAGAGAAGCTGGAAGAAGCCTTCAAAGACGGCGTGCCGAAACCGCTTGGCACCAAAGACCTGCTCAGCTCCGTAAAAAAGCATAAGGCGAGCACGGCGGAATGGTTTGCCACGGCGAAGAACTTTGCCCTGTTTGCCAATGATTCGGGTCTGTACGATGATATCCTAACTTACATGAAACTCAAGAAATAATAATGGCGGCTGACCTCCTGATCAACAGAGCGCAGATACTGATGCGGCAAAGCCGGTTCGAAGAAGCAGGAACCATCCTGAAAGACCTGCTGCGCCAGGAACCCAACAATGTTTACCTGCTGGCTCTGCTGGCACAGGTGGAACTGCAGCAGGAGCATGCAGCCCGGGCCGAACAGCTGATCAACAGCGCCATCGGGCTCAGTCCGGACACCAGCTACCTCTATTACATAAAAGCGCGGATCGCCCTGCAGAATGAACAGTACAACGAAGCCGAGAAGCACCTGCAGCAGGCCATCAGCATCGACCCCGGCGAGGCCGACTATTTTGCGCTGATGGCATCGGTGAAGCTGACGCGCAAGCAATACGCGCAGGCCCTGGAAATGGCGGAAGAAGCGCTGGACCGGGATGCCGAAAATATTCTGGGCGCAAATGTGAGAAGCACCGCCCTGCTCAAGCTGAACAGGAAAGACGAGTTTTACCAGGCAATGGAAGGCGCCCTTGCGCATGATCCGAACAATGCCTATACCCACGCCAACTACGGCTGGGGACTGCTCGAAAAAGGAGACCATGAAAAAGCGCTGGGGCATTTCCGGGAGGCCCTCAAGAATGATCCGCATTACGCCTATGCGCAGGGTGGCATGATGGAAGCGCTGAAGGCGAGGTATTTGTTTTACCGGCTGTTTCTCAGATACAGTTTTTTTATCAGCAACCTCACCGCCAAATACCAGTGGGTGGTGATCGTTGGATTCTATGTTGTGTCACGGGCGCTGAACAGCCTGTCGGAAAACAATCCCGCCCTGCAGCCTTTTCTGATGCCCGTATTGATCGTAATGGCCTTGTTTGCTTTCTCCACCTGGGTGATTGCCCCGCTGAGCAACCTGTTCCTCCGGTTCAATATGTATGGCAAATACCTGCTCGACAAGCGGGAAAAGATGAGCTCAAATTTTGTGGCGGGAAGTCTGCTGGTTTGTCTGGGCGGGCTGGCCGGTTACCTGGCCACTGATAGGTCGGCCTGGCTGATCGTGGCGCTGGTCGGCTTTGCAATGATGATCCCGCTGGGCACCATGTTCAGTGTCAAAAATCACCATCCCAAGCTGGTGATCTATGCCAGCGTCATGCTGCTGCTCGGCCTGCTGGGCATCTACACTGCCTTCCGGCAAGGCGATATCTACAACACCTTCACCGCACTTTTTCTCTTCAGCTTCATCGCCTACCAATGGATCGCCAATTTTCTAAGGATCAGGCAGAGTAACAGGTGAGTTCTTCTTTTTTGTGCCCAAAAAGGAAGCAAAAAAGGCTTGGCTTTTGAAATGGGGCTAAAATTTACTGCATTGCGCGGGCAACGGACATGGTTTTATTCGGCAGTAGTAGGGGTATGGGCCTTTGCATGGAGGGGCTTTGGAATAAAGCCGTGCGTGTCCGTTGCTCCAAATAGCCGCCTGCGGCAGGCCATTTGGTCTCGCTCCATTCCGTAAATTTCTTCACGCCCCATTTCAAAGGCCGGGGGAGAGAAGAGAGAAAGGGAATAAGAAGGGAAGAAGGCTGCCGCGGGGCCGCCATTGCAACTTCAACCACTTTGTCACCAGCACCTCCAAAACACTTGTTATCCTCGCCAGGCGCAAACACGCACTTACATTCACAACCTGTTGCTGCGCCTGAGCGGGGATCTAAGTGGGGGATCGCTGTATCTTGTCTGAACCGGATAAGAGCCCGATTATCTAATGCCGTTATGGGGATCCTTTATCATATCTTAAACCATAGCACGCGTCTCAGCGACTCGGCAACTGCTTGTAAGCGATTCGGCTACTGGGAGTCCTTTCATCCTGGTTCGGACACCTTCTCAACGATATGCCAGCTTCACCCCTGGGTTCTTTACATAATCAGCCCACAAGTCATCCAGCGGTTTACCTGCTTGCTGTGCCCAGATCTCGGGGGTATAGGTGTGGGCGCGGAGCGATTTGTCGAGCTCGGTGACCACGTTGGGATGGCCCTGCTGCTCGATCCAGACGAGGAAGCGGGCGGTGATGCGGTAGCTGTTGGTATAGTTCTGGCCTTCCTTGTAATCGGGAAGGGCCCATTTGCCGATGAGGTTGTTGACGCCGAAAGTGTAGCGTACGTAGTCGGCAATGCCTTCGGTGAGCCAGCCGGGGCCTGCGCTGCGGCCATACGATTGCACGATGTGCATCACTTCATGCGTTACCACGTCGATGTCTTCCGGATGGTCGTGCAGCCATTTCGGGTTGTAGCGCACCACGCCGTTGCCGGTGGCCGCCACGCCTTTGTAGGCCGTGTCTACCATAAAAGTCACTCTTTTGAGTGCATCGGCGTTGAACCGGCTCATCTCCTGCGGGTACACCGTATAGAACGCGTCGATCATCTTCTGCCGCGTGACCGCACTCATCGCGGTATCCTTGTTGATAAAGATCAGCGTGATGCCTTTGCTGGTCATGGAATCATGCGCGGGAACCGTTTGGGCGGAAGCGGCAGCGCCCAGCAGCAGGGCGGACAGCATCAAGAGGGAAAGTTTTTTTCTCATTGTATTAGGTACTGAATGGATATGCCTGCAAGAAGCAGGGCCATAAAATTAGGAAATGCAGCCCTTCCCTCCACAGAAAAAAATGGATCCGGAATTTTTCTTATTTTTATTCATTCATTCTTTTTTCTCTTGAAAATTAGCAACGAACCGGAGCTTGTCAGGCGCCTTCAGCAAGGAGACGTGCACGCATTTGATAGTCTGTACCATACCTATCAGCATGCCCTGTACGCCAATATCCGCAAGCTCACCCGCGACCATGCAATCAGTGAAGACATTCTGCAGGAAACATTTATCGCCCTCTGGGAGAACCGGTCCTCGCTCGATCCCGAACAGGGGGTGGCCGGCTGGCTCTTTGTGGTGAGCTACAACAAATCGGTCGCGCAGCTAAGGAAGTTGCTGAAACAATCCTGCATCTCCTTGTCTGACGGAGTGGAGATCGGGGAGGAAGAAGAACCGGCCAGTCTTGCTGAAATTCAGTCGCTGCTTCTCCAGCGCGCCATCGAGCAACTCTCTCCGCAGAAAAGAAAAGTATTCGAGCTGTGCAAGATCCAGGGCAAAAGTTATGAAGAGACCGCCCGCGAACTGCAGATATCCAAACATACCGTGAAGGAATACCTGGTGCTGTCGATCGAAAACATCCGCACTTTTGTACGCCAGCATCCGGAATACCAGGCTATGTCGCTGCATGCCACGCTGCTGACGATTATGCTGGCCGGTTAGCTCGAATGGAAAAATCTTTTCCGGGCGATCCCCCCCTTTTTTCATTTCCTGCATATTCACTATAAAGACAACGCATCTGTGCTCCGCTGAACGGCGGCACCGGAACGGTCAAGGCTAAAACTGCTGCATGGAAGACCTGAAACAAAAACTCCAGAGATTGCTCGATGCGGAGCAGCTGAATGAAGAAGACCGGCAGTGGCTGCTTCAGTACCTCGATACCACCGATGCCAGGGAGCTGAACCAGCTCATGCTCAACCGCTTTCACGACCGGTTGAAGGAAAAACAACCGGTGCAGGAAGAGCGGGCGGTAAGAATACTGCAGCGCATTCACGAACACATCGGCATACAGCCGCAACAGCGCAGCGGGTTTATGAGATGGTTGCCCCGGCTCGCCGCTGCCTGCGCCGCCTGCTTCCTCATCGCCGCAGGTATTTATCGGATGCAGCAGGGCTACGTAAAGAAACAGGTTCTCGCAAGAAATATACACAAGACAGACTCCCGGACCTATGAGGCAAGGCCTGGCGGTACCAAGGCTCTCCTGACACTCGCAGACGGTTCAACCATCGTGCTCGACGATGCCAGGAACGGAAATCTGGTACAGCAGGGAAATACAAAAGTGTTCAAGTTCAATGGTAAAATTGATTACAGGCCTTCATCGTCGGGCTCCGACAGTATCATGTTCAACAGCATCGCCATACCCCGGGGCGGACAGTACAGCGTCACTCTTCCGGATGGTTCACAGGTATGGTTAAACGCTGCTTCTTCTATCCGCTTTCCAACGGCTTTCAAAGGTGCGGAGCGGCGGGTCGAGATCACCGGCGAAGCTTATTTTGAAGTAGCGAAAAATGCCGCCATGCCTTTTGTGGTAAAAATAGGCGGGTCGGAAGTGCGGGTGCTCGGCACGCATTTCAACATCATGGCCTACCAGGAAGAGACATCCATGAAAACCACGCTGCTGGAGGGTTCTGTTCAGTTCACGCACGGCGGCAGCACAAATATTTTACGGCCCGGGCAGCAGGCCCGGCTGCGCGAAGACGGCAAGGTAAAAGTGGAAAGCAACATCGACGCTGAAGACGTGATCGCCTGGAAGAACGGACTGTTCCATTTTGAAGGAACTGATATCCGGACTGTGATGCGCCAGCTCGCACGCTGGTACGATGTGGACGTGGTATACGACGATACTCACATGAACGAAAGGTTTCACGCGGATATCATGAGGACGGCCACACTCGCGGAAGCCCTGAAAGCGCTTGAACTTACGGAGAAAGTAAAATTCGAGATCAAGGGAAAAACCGTAGTGGTGAAACATGCCTGAATCGTATCATAACTGACCGGACACTTACCCGCAACCAGCGACCATATTGAATAAACTGCCTTTGCATACAGGGTTCCCTCCACCTGCTTCACAGCGGTAGCGACGACCCGATTTATTTCATCCAATCAATCTCAAACGATGCCAACCATTGCTTGCGGCAGGCTGCTGCCTTGTATCCATTTGTTTGCCCGGATCCTTCCCGGCAAGCTGGCCATGCTGATGATCTTTTTCCTGTCCGTTCATGCGCACGCCAGCCCTTTTGCGCAAAGCGTAACCCTTTCCCAGAAAAACGTAAAGCTCGACATCATCTTTAAAGAGGTCAGGAAACAGACAGGCTACCTTTTTGTGTACACCGAAGAGATGCTGGAAAAAGCCACCCGCATCTCCATCGACATCCACGATGCTACCCTGCAGCAGGTGCTCGAGATCTGCTTCAGAGACCAGCCACTTGAATATACCATTTACAACAAGATGGTGATCGTGAAGGAAAAATTCCGGGCTTCGCTTGCCGCCGCTGTCATGGACCCGCCGCCGGCCATCCCGGTGACGGGTAAGATATCCGGCCAGACCGGCGAGCCGCTGAGCGGCGCCAGCGTCACCGAAAAAGGGACTTCCAACACCGTCAGCACACGCGACGACGGCGGCTTTACCATACAGGTCAACGACCGCAATGCGGTGCTGGTAGTGAGTTATGTCGGATTTCTTTCAAAAGAGATCGCTGTGGGCAGCCAGAACAACCTCACGATCGTGCTCAGCCAGGTTAACAGCAACCTGAACGACGTAGTGGTGGTAGGCTACGGCACCGCCAAACGCAAAGACCTCACCGGGTCGGTGGCCTCCGTGAACTCGGCCCGCATCCGCGAGCTGTCGGTCACCCGCCTCGACCAGGCCCTGATGGGCAAGATCGCCGGCGTGCAGGTGAAACCGGTTTCCGGGGAGCCCGGCTCCACACCGCAGGTACGCGTGCGCGGGATCGGAAGCATATCCGCCGGAAGCTCTCCGCTCTATGTGGTGGACGGTTTCCCGATGGCCACCATCGAGACCATCAACCCCAACGATATCGAGAGCATCGATGTGCTCAAAGATGCCTCGGCCACTGCCATCTACGGATCGCGCGGCTCCAACGGTGTCATCATTGTGAATACCAAGCGGGGCAAGGCCGGCAAGGCAGTGATCACGTTCGACAGCTATTACGGCCTGCAGCAGGTATCGAAGCGGCCTCAATTCCTGAATGCACACGACCAGGCCCAGTATTTTTATGATGGGGTGAAGAACCGCAACATCGACGCAGGCAACGACGTAACAGGCCCGGCATCTGCCTGGAAGCTGGCCGTGCCGCCCATCATCCTCGATGTGCTGTCGGGCAAGAACACCACCGACGTCGACAAGGTAAAGGAAGTGATGCGGACGGCTCCCGTACAGCAATACCAGCTGGGTGTTTCGGGCGGCAGCGAGAACGTGAAATACGCCATCAGCAGCGAATACCTCGACCAGGATGGCATCATGCGGAACAGCAATTTCAAGCGGTATTCAGTACGGGCCAACGTCGATGCAAAAGTTTCCAAACGGCTCAATGTGCGCTTCAGCGTGAACCAGTCGCTCATCCGGCGGCAGATCGTAAATGCAACCGGCGTGTCTACCGGCGGCAACAACGAAAGCGTGCTGGGCAACGCCATGTCGCTTACGCAATTTTATCCGCTGTACAATCCGGATGGCAGCTACTTCATCTACTCCGGCCTCGATGCAGCCGGCAACTATCTCAACCCCGCGGCCCTGGCCAACGAGGTCAAGAACAACCAGCAGTCTTCATTCTTCCTCGGCAACGTAAACATCGAATATGCCATCACGAACGACCTCAAATTCAACGTGCTGCTCGGTGGCAGCATCGGTAGCATGAAGGGCTCCAAATTCTTTCCGCAATTGCCGGTGTTTTTCAACAGTCCGGCCTATGGAACCGATACGGCTTTTCAGTCGGTCAACTGGCTGACGGAGTACACCATTAACTATAACAAAACGATCCGGAAACACAGCATTACGGCACTCGGCGGTTTTACGGCGCAGAAAGAAACTTATTCCGCCAATTACCTGATGAGCAACAGGTATCCCAATAACCTGGTGCAGTCGCTCAGTGCGGTGAGCGGCATCATCACCGACGGAACGGCATCCTCCGGCGCCTGGTCGCTGGTATCGTACCTGGGCAGGATCAACTACAACTACGACGGTAAGTATTACCTCACCGCTTCCATCCGTACCGACGGTTCATCCCGCTTTGGAAACGCCCGGAAATACGGTTTGTTCCCATCTGCCGCACTGGCCTGGCGGGTGTCGGACGAGAACTTTATGAAGGGGATCAGCTGGCTCAATGAATTCAAGCTGCGGGCGAGCTACGGCGAAACCGGCAACAACAACATCGGCGACTACGAGCAGTACGCCACCATCACCTACGAGAAGTATCCGCTGAACGGCACACCGGTATCCGGC
This sequence comes from Chitinophagaceae bacterium, assembly GCA_965200945.1. Taxonomy (GTDB): domain Bacteria; phylum Bacteroidota; class Bacteroidia; order Chitinophagales; family Chitinophagaceae; genus JADCRZ01. Next base: position 2,970,240 of record OZ241749.1, on the reverse strand, counting down.
TACGCTGCCCGCTCGCTGCCCAACCCGTCCCTCACCTGGGAAAAACAGCAGTCCATCAACGCCGGCTTCGATGCCAGTCTCTTTAACCGCCGCATCAACCTCACCGTAGACCGGTTCCGTTCCACCAATACCAACCTGCTGCTCCGGGTGAACATCCCTGATATCACCGGCTTCAGCAATGCCTTGCAAAACATCGGGCAGGTGCGCAACTCGGGCTGGGAGATGGCCCTCAATACCGTGAACCTGAAGGGTAAATTCGAATGGACCACCGACTTCAACTTCACCGCTTCGCGCAACAAGGTGCTGCGCCTCGGGCCGGCAGGCGACCCCATCATCAATGGCGGCAACATCACCATGATCGGGCAGCCCATCGGCATGTTCTACGGGTGGCTCACCAACGGCGTGTTCAGGAACCAGGCGGAAGTGAATGCCGGACCGGTATTCAGTCCGGGCACCACCACCGTTTCGCACCCCGGCGATACCCGTTTTGTAGATGTGAGCGGACCGAACGGCAAGCCTGACGGCGTTATCAACAGCTTCGACAAAACCATCATGGGCAATCCGTACCCTGATTTCTACTATGGCATGAACAACCGGTTTGCATATAAAAACTTCAGTCTGAGCGTGAGCATGCAGGGCGTGCACGGCAACCAGATACTGAGCGTGTCGCGCCGCGGTACGTTCTCCACCCGCGGCCGCTTTGCCATCTCTTCGCTGATCGGCACCAACTACTGGAAATCGCCCACCGACCCCGGCGACGGGGAAAGTCCGCGCCCCAACGATGCGCCCACCGGCAACATCCGGGGTGAATTCAGCCAGCGCTGGCTCGACCATGGCTCCTACCTCAGGTTCAACAACATCAGCTTCGGGTACACCATCCCCGAAAAGATCACTACCCGGCTCAATATAAAAACGCTCCGCTTTTACCTGACGGCGAACAACCCGTTCATCATCACAAAGAACAACGGGTTCAATCCGGATGTGAGCAACGGCGACAATGCGCTTACGCCCGGCAACGATCTCAACGATTATCCACTTCCCAAGAGCCTGCTGTTCGGTTTCAACCTGGCTTTTTAAACGGACTAAATACCAAGCGATGAAAACACTCCTCAACATATGCCTTGCCTGCCTCCTCCTGATGGGGATGGCTGCCTGTAAAAAAGATTTTATCGAGCTGAGTCCCGAATCCACCGTCAGCATAGATGTGCTGTACAAGACGGACAAGGATTTCCAGGATGCGGTGATCGGCATCTACAGCAATTTCCGGCCGCAGTACCTCAACTTCTGGCGATTCGGCGACCTGCGAGCAGACGATACCAAGTTCGGACTGGTATCGCAGCTCGAAGACATCCGCAACGATAATTTCACATCCGACAACAGCGACCCGGTGCTGGCCAGCAGCTGGAAGAACTATTACAGCATCATCAGCCGGGCCAACAAAGTGCTTGGTACCATCGATGCCACCAGCGCCACGGTAGTGGTAAACAAAGACCGCCACAAGGCCGAAGCCGAGTTCCTGCGTGCGCTCGCTTATTTCGACCTCGTGCGCATTTTCGGCGATGTGCCGCTGATCACAAAAGACCTGACCATCGCGGATGCGTATAAGTCTCCCCGTGAGAAGGTGGCCAACATCTACAACAACCTGATCATAAAAGACCTGCTGGATGCCGAAACAAAGCTGCCGCAGAAATACACCGGCTCCGATATCGGCCGCGCCACCAAAGGGGCAGCCAAAGCCCTGCTGGGCAAGGTCTATCTCACGCTGAAAGATTTTCCGAGGGCGGAAGCCAAGCTGCAGGAAGTGACTACGCTCGGCTATTCCCTGCTGGCCAATTTCAACGACCTGTGGGATTACTCCAAAGACGAGCACCACAGCGAATATATTTTCGACATCGAATACGAGGAAGGACAGGGCAACCTCGGCAGCAGTTTCACCGGCCAGTTTGCGCTCGACTTCCAGGCCGGCGGCGGACCCCTGGTGGCGGAACTGGCCCGCAGGTACAACATCCCATCGGGTACCGGCGGCGATGCCGGCATCCCCAACCAGAGCATCTTCGATGCGTTCAGCATCAGTCCGGGCGACAAGCGCAAAGACACCACGGCGGCTACCGGACTCTATGGTCCGAACGGGGTATTCATTCCGATTTCAGCTACCGGCGTGTCGGCCCTCAGCCTGAAGTACATGGCGAAGCTGGTGGGCTCGGCCAGCGACAGCAAGGCCAACTGGAAAGTGATCAGGTATGCCGACGTGCTGCTGATGTACGCGGAAGCGCTGAACGAGAACGGCAAGACCGCCCAGGCGCTGACCTACCTGAATATGATCAGGAGCAGGGCCGGCATAACGCAGTATTCGGGGCTCACGCAGGCCGACACCCGCGTAAAAGTTTACCTGGAAAGAAGGCTGGAGCTGTACCTGGAAGGACAGCGCTGGTTCGACCTGGTGCGTACCGGTCGGGCACTGGCCACCATGGCGCCCTATGGCATGAAAGATTACATGACCGTGTTCCCGATCCCGCAGGCACAGATCGATATCGTGAACGACCGGAATGTCCTGCCACAGAACCCTGGTTATAATTAGCAGATCCGTCTATACTCACCCGCATGCTTAAACGATTCCTGGTCTTGTTGCTGCTTCTCGTCGCCGCATCCCTGTACGGACTGACCGCGCAGGTGCCGCAGGTATCCGTGATCCTCGATGCGGCGCCCGGCAGGCCTGTTGTTCACGGACTGGAAAAGCTGAGTGCGGCGCTGGCGGCGAAGAAAATAAGTGCGGAGACCGTGTCGTCCGTAGCACAAGCCAAAGGCTCGCTGCTGATAGTTGCCGGTTTGTCGAAAGGAGAGGGGCCGGCCGCTGCCATGCTGGCTGCGGGCAAGCACGCGGTTCCGGATTCGGCGGAAGCTCTCACCATCTGGAAAACAAGGTCAGGCGGCAAAACCGCCTGGGTACTCTCCGGCTCCGATGACCGCGGCCTCCAGTATGCGCTGCTCGATGTAGCCGACCGTATCGGCTGGAGCACCGGCGCAGACCCGTTCAGCCGGGTGCGGCCGGTTACGGAAAGCGCGCACCTCCGCGAGCGCGCCATCGTGATCTACACCATGAACCGGGCCTACTGGGAAAGCCGCTTTTACAACGAAGACTACTGGAAAAAATACCTCGACATGATGGCGGCCGACCGGCTCAACATGCTGGAAGTGGGCTTTGGTTTCGAGAACGGCGGCTTCCTGGCGCCTGCCTATCCTTATTTTTTCAACGTGCCCGAATATCCCGGCATCCGCATGGGCGACCTCACAGCCGGACAGCAGAAAAAGAACCTCGACGCATTCAACCGCCTCATCGAACTCTGTCATGAGCGGGGCATCGGTTTCCGTGTTGGTTTCTGGGATCATATTTACCGTGGCGGCTACCAGAGCAACAAAGACATGCCCGACCAGGTGAACAGCCAGGTGCAGGGTGTAACGCCGGAGAACATGATCGCTTATACCCAGGTGGCGCTGGCGAAATTCATTGAGCTGGTACCGCACCTCGACGGCATCCTGTTCCGCGCGCACGATGAATCGGGACTGAAAAAAGGCGAGCAGCTCCTTTTCTGGAAAAGCGTGTTCGATATGCTGCAGCAGAAAAAGTGGGCCCTGCCGGTCGATCTCCATGCAAAGGAAGTGTCAGACACCATCGTGCATGAAGGAGAGAGCCGCGGGCTCACCATCCGCATGAGCACCAAGTACTGGATGGAGCAGATGGGACTGCCTTATCACATCACCCATACCAACCGCATTACCGACAACAGCTACCGCCGCCACAGCTATGGCGACATGCTCAACTACGACGAACAGTATCCCGTTTTTTACCGTATCTGGGGAGGCACTACCCGGGTCTTGTTATGGGGCGACCCCGACTATGTCAGGAGGTTTGCCCCTACCACAGGCATCCACGGCGGTGCCGGCTTTGGCGTGAACGAGCCGCTGACCACCAAGATGCATGCGCAGCCGCACGATGCCGTGCCTTTTGCGCTGCTCAAACCGGATCGCCAGTATTACAAATATGAGTTTGAACGGTACTGGCATTTTTACCAGACGTTCGGCCGCATCGGCTACAACCCGCAAACCCCGTCCGAAGTGTGGGATGAGGATTTTAACCGGCGCTTTGGCAAACAGGCCGGGCCTGCGGTAGAAAAGATGATGCACACCTCGGGGCAGGTGCTGCCGCGCATCGTGGCATCCTGTTTTCCGCTGGTCGGTTTCCCCATTGCGTCGGGATGGGCCGAGAAACAGCATATGGGTGACCTGCCCGACTATGCGAAAACGACACCGAGCGATGTGCAGCAATTTGCCAGCTTCGACGACGAAGCAAAGCTCCTCCTTGAAAAAGGGGAGACGGCCAAGATACGGCCCTCGCGTAACAGCCTGTGGTTCCAACTCCTTTCCGAACGCATCGATCGCCTGATCGCAGAAGCGGAAAAAGCCCCGGGCGGCTCCGGCAACAAGGAGCTCTTTTCCACGATAACAGATGCAAAGATCCTTTCAAACCTGGCGCTCTATCATGCCCGTCGCATACCCGCCGCCGTCAGCTACCGGCTTTATGAACGCACACACAACGGAATCGCGCTGAACGACGCGATCCGCTATGAGAAGAGTGCGATCGAAGCCTGGAAGATGATTGTTGCCGCCGCCGAAGGCGTATATGCCGACACCCTGCGCATGGGACCGCGTACCCGTACACTGGTAGGAAGCTGGAAGCAGGAGCTTGGCGACCTGCAGGCCGGACTGGCGAAACTGGAGGCAATAAAGCCTGATTCCATGAGTATGGAACCTTTGTATGAACCTGCCCCCGACAGGGATTACAGTACACTATTCACCATCTCCCACCAGCCCCTGTCGACAGCCAAAGCAGGCGCAGGGCTTACCGTGCAGATCCGCGTGAAAGCAGCCAACGGACTGCAGTCGGTGAAACTGCTGTACCGCGACATGAACCAGTATAAAGAATTTGAGACGCTGGATATGAAACCGGTAGCGGGAAATCTGTTCAGCGCCGTAATACCAGGTAGCAGTATCACCGGAAAATGGGACCTGCAGTACCTGTTCGAGGTGATGGACAAGCAGCATCATGGCATGATCTGGCCCGACCTTGATAAAGAAACGCCTTATGTGATCGTAAAAGTAAACCGATGAAATTCTTCAATCTTTCAATCAACTGACAAATCACCGCATATGAAAAAAACACGCTTCTTTTTACCGTTCCTTCTTGCCCTTTGCACGCTTGGAGCCTTTTCGCAATCAACCCAGCCCGTAAATACCGAGAACGACACGGCCATGGGTAAACGCAAATACGGTGATCCGTACGCCAAGTTCCCGGCCAACATTGAACGGCTGACCTGGTTCGGCGAACGGGCCGATATTTCGCCCGACAACAAACGGGTCGCCTTTATGGCCAAGAGCTTTGGCGACGCCTTTGTGATCGACCTGGCTACCCGTCACATCTCCTGCCTTACCTGCGGCATTCCCGGCGCCACTTTCCTGCGCATAATGCATCTTTCCAACGGCGATTACCTGCTGATCGGTCCCGACCATTTTGAAGACATCCGCACCAGCCGCAACCGCGACAACGAGCTCTGGTACATGAGCAAGGTGCCCGGATCGAAACCGGTGAAGCTGGGACAGAAAATGAGCGAAGGGGTGGCCATCTCCAAAACGACCATGAAACTTTCGTTCGCCGAGCTGCACGAGCAGATCCCGGATGTAAAGGAAGGCGCCTCCCGCATCGTGATCGTGGATCTCGACCTGAGCGGCGGCACGCCCAAACTGGTGAACCGGCAGATCGTGCATGAAAGTCCGGATAAAAGCTGCACCATGGAACCGGGCGATTTCTTTGACAACGATAGCAAGCTCACCTTTACCTGTTACGAGCCCGGCAACAACGGTTCCGTAATGACGCTCGACCTGAAAACAAAAGAAGTGGTGAACCAGACCAAAGCGCCCGGCACCTACAACGAAGTGGAAGGCATCTTCCCCGACGGTAAATACGTGTGTGTGGAGGGCGACCGCCAGTGTGCCTGGCTGGGTGGCCATGGCTCAGGCAATGCAGATATCTGGAAACTGCGCCTCGACGGTACCGGCAAGAACTTCGTGCGTCTCACTACGTTTAACGACTACCGGGGCGGAAAGGTTTCGAACCCCGTGGTAGCAACCAACGGACAGTTCATGGCTTTCCAGATGGCGCGTTCGCATGAACCTGCCGGGGTGGGGTATGGCCTTCTGCTGTATCATTTTAAAAAATAGCATTATTATTGGCAAAAAGAAGCATATGAAATCAATGATCGCCGGCCTGTTCCTTCTTGTGATCTGCACTACCGGATTGGCACAAACGAAAACGCCGTCCACCTGGTCGAAAAAAGATGCGGACAAATGGTTCACACAGTACGAGTGGCTGCATGGCGTAAAGCTGACGCCACACCGCTCCATCGACCGCGAGGAGTTTGCACGCCTGTATCACCTTCATCCGGAACGCTGGGACAAAGCTTTCGGGTATCTCAAAAATACCGATATGGCCTCCCTCAAACCAGGCCGATACCAGGTGTGGGGCGATTCGGTGTATGTGACGGTGACGGAAAATGCCTCGAAAGATTCTTCGCTTACCAAATGGGAATCGCATCAGAACTATGCCGACATCCACTTGATGATCACCGGCAAGGAACTGATCGGTGTGGGGCCGGTAAAAGGCACTGCGAACGTGGTTCCCTACGATGCCACGAAAGACGTCGGTTTCTGGGATGTGAAGGGAAAATTCTACGAGGCGGATCCAAAGACTTTTTTCATTTTTTTTCCGAACCTCAACGCCCACCGGCCGAGCAACAAACTGCCGGATGGCGGACAGGAAAAAAAGCTGGTGATCAAGGTGCTGACGGAAAAATAAGGTGAGCACCGGGCCGGCCTAAACCCAACGAGTACTCCACATGAATATCAAAGGCACGATCGAAAAAGTTCCGGGTGGCATGATGGTGGTTCCGCTGATCACCGCCGCGCTGATCAATACTTTTATTCCGAAAGCCCTGCAGATCGGCGGTTTTACGACCGCGCTGTTCAAGAACGGGGCCATGCCGCTGATCGGAATGTTCCTGGTGTGCATGGGGGCGGGCATCGGCCTGAAAGCCGCGCCCCGTGCGCTGGTCAAAGGCGGCGCCCTGCTGCTGTCCAAATACGGGATGGCCGTGATCGTGGGCCTGGCAGTAGCGAAGATCTTTGGAGGAGCGGGTTTGTTCGGCTTATCCTCGCTTGCCATCATTGCGGCCATGTCTACCAGCAACGGCGGACTCTATGCAGCGCTAACAGGCGAATCGGGCGACGAAACCGATGTGGGCGCCATTGCGGTCATTTCGCTGAACGACGGGCCTTTCCTGACCATGATCGCCCTGGGGTCGGCGGGCATCGCCAACATCCCGCTGATCTCGCTGGTCGCCGTAGTGATCCCGATCGCCATCGGCATGATCCTGGGCAACCTGGACGACAACCTGCGGCGGTTCCTCTCCTCGGGGGGTGGGGTGCTGATCCCCTTTTTCGCGTTTGCGCTGGGCGCCAACCTCAACTTTAAGATGCTGATTGCAGCCGGGTTTCCGGGCATCCTGTTGGGACTGATGACCGTCTTCATCGGCGGGTTTGTGAATATATGGGCCGACAGGGCCGTTGGCGGCACGGGCATCGCCGGGGCGGCTGTTTCGTCAACGGCGGGCAATGCCGTTGCCACGCCGATGGCCGTAGCCATGGTAGACCCCACGCTGCAGGCCGTAGCCACCATGGCCACCGCCCAGGTCGCCGCCTCCACCCTCATCACCGCCCTGCTCACGCCCGTTCTCACCCTGTACATTGCCCGGAAGAGCATGCAAAAAAGAAAAAGCTTGCCAGGAAAGGGACTGCCAATCGAGCAGGTGATCCCACCGAGAGGGCATTAGCGGTCAATCAATTTTTCTCCTCCTCCTTGAGCAGGCGCAACAGGAGCCTGCACCCTCCGCGATTACGGCGCCGGCCCGGTGATCCTGCAGAGAAAGCAAGATCGTTGGGTGTGAACGGCTTGCCCATAACTCCTTTCTAGCCATCTCACTCGGGTCGCCGGATCTCCGAACAAGCGCCGCAAACGACTGAAGGCGGAACAGCGTGTTAGTGCTTGTGCCAGCATGACAATGAAATGGATGTAACTTCCCTACCTTGAGACCAAAACCTACCGGATGGATGATATTTTCACGCTGACAGTCAGTTACAAGGGCCAGGATCACGAATACGAGGGGCAGTTGTTTGTGTTCGGGTACAGCTACCGGATCAGGATGTGGGTAGATGGAACCGAGGTGGATTATGAACGGGATGAGGAAGGCGCTTTCCGGGCCGCACTGCCGTTTGAAACGGATGGAAAAACCAAGGATAAGCTCGACCGCGAACTGCTGGCGGCCATTGCGCAGAAGCTCGAACAGGAACTGGCCTGACCTGCCAACTCCATGTTAAAACAGGGTAGCCCGGAAGCATAAATATGCACCGGGCACCAAATTAAAATCCTATCATTGTATTTCATATAAATACCATCATTATGAAAAGGATTCTATCTCTGGCATTGGCCGTTTTTGCGATGACCTCTGCTTCGCTCGCCCAGGGCGGCGGACAAATGCCCAGCCCTCCCGATTCGGCTACCGGTAAGGTCGGCGGTGCTACCGTAACAGTGAACTACAACAGTCCCTCCATCAAGGGCAGAACGATCGGAAAAGAGATTGCGCCTTACGGTCAGGTGTGGCGTGCAGGGGCCAACAAAGCCACCATCATCACCACAGACAAGGAGATCACTGTAGGCGGTAAAAAGCTTCCTGCGGGAAAATACAGCCTGTATGCGCTTCCGACGGAAGGCGAATGGACGTTCATGCTCAATTCGGCGAGCGGCCAGTGGGGCATCAACCACGATGGCAGCACGACCATGGATTCCACCAAGAACATGGCGACCGTAACATCCACACCAAAGAAATCATCCGGCATGCAGGAAAGACTGGTGTACCAGGTAACCGGCAACGGCCTTTTGTTAAAATGGGGCAACTGGGAAGTACCGGTTCCGATGAAATAAATTGCTTTTCTTTTCAATAAAAAGAGGCGGTCTCCTGAGTAAGGGACCGCCTCTTTTTTTTAAGGCAACCGAATGGCTACCCCCACAATAAATGTAACATGTGGCAAAATCTCCTTATGTCTTCAGGGTATTCGTGAAATTGACATGGATCTGTTTTCTGCGTTCCGGGCCCGAACGCCTGGTGTTTTTGGGTACAGCCATAATACAAGGCATGCCCCGGTACGCAATTGTTTACGCATATCCAATGTGAAATCTATGTCCTTTATTCCGACCGCAAACTCTTTACCGGGTTGGCAAGAGCTGCTTTGATCGATTCGTAGCTGACCGTGAACCAGGCGATGGCTACCGAGGAAAGGATCGCGGTAAGGAAGATGCTCACGCCGATGGGTATGCGGAAAACGAAATTCTGCAGCCAGCTGTTCATCATGAACCAGGCTACGGGGGCCGCGATCGCAAAGCCGATGACCACCAGGAGGGTCAGCTCTCTGGAAAACAGCAGTACAATATGCTGCACCGAAGCGCCCAATACCTTGCGCACACCCACTTCTTTGGTGCGCTGCACGGCCATGAAGGAAACCAGTCCGTACAATCCCAGGCACGAGATCAGGATGGCAATGCCGGCAAAGATCTTGTACAGCAGGGAAAGCTGCGTTTCCTGCTGGTAGAAATTGGCGATGTTGTCGTCCATGTAGCTGGTGGTGTAAGCGTATTCAGGGAAATCCCGGTTCCAGGCAGCTTCGATGGCCGCCTGCGTGGCAGCCAGGTTCGACGATCGCATTTTAACACCGGTAATGCCATACCGTTCCCTGCGTTCCAGGATCATCATGGGCTTCACATCTTCCCGCAGGGAATTTGTTTTGAAATCTTTCACCACACCCACGATCGTCTTCCAGGGACCCCGGCCTGAGCGGATCTCTTTGCCCAGGATCCCCTCCGGTTTCTGATAACCCAGTTTCTTTACCAGCGTCTCGTTCACCACGATGCCTCTTGCGGTATCGCTTTTTTCAAAAACGCTGCCCGCGACGATCTTCAATCCGTATGTCTTGAAATAATCTTCGTCTGCGGCTTTCCGGTAGATATCGAATTTTTCATCCGGTTTGTGGTCGACGGCGAAGTTGCCGCTCCAGTTGTTTTCAGAAGAGGGCACGTCTGAGCTGAAGCTGACCGCTTCCACACCCGGCAGCTGCAGCAGCTTTGCCTTGAAAGCCTCCTGTCTTGCATGCACGATGCTGTCGGCATTGACCGTCATGATGAACAGCGCCTCCTTGTTAAAACCCAGGTCTGCCTTTCGTATAAAGTTCATCTGGCTGATGGCCACGATGGTACCGATGATGAGCACCTGCGAGATCGCAAACTGAAGCACTACCAGCCCTCTCCGCAGCGAGATGCCTCCGACACTGGCCGAAGATATTTTATTCTTGAGGGCCAGCGCCGGCGTAAATCCGGATACAATGAGCGCCGGATAGAGTCCGGCCAGCAGGGTCACGAACAAGCATGTTGCGAGCAGGAAACCGGCTGTCTGCAGCGTGAGCAGGCTCAGCCTTTCCCGGATGGACGCAATGTGTTTGATGAATGGCATACAAACCGCGGCAAGCAGCAGCGCGAGCAGGATGGAGATCACAACCACCAGCACGGTTTCTCCCATCACCTGCCCGAACAATTGCAGCCGGTTGCTTCCCAGCACTTTCCTGATGCCGACTTCCTTTGAGCGGCCTACAGCCTGTGCAGTAGACAGGTTGATGAAGTTGATGCAGGCCATGATGATGATGAAAACACCGATCAGCGAAAGCGTCCAGAGCGTGGATTTGCTGGTGACATGGTCGCCCATGTTTCCAAAGCGGTTGTCGAAATGGTTGGTGCTGAGGGGTACGATAAAGTTGAGTCTTTTGTGCGATTTTTTGCCCGTATAATTCTGCTGGCTGAAGTGGATAAGCTGGTTGTTCACCTGCTTTGCCGACACATTGTGCGGCAGCAGCATGAAAAGCTGAAAATTGCTGGTGGTATTGCCCCAGTCGGCGGTGTAGCTGTAGGTTTCGGCGTTGGCCTTTGCAGTTTCAAAGGAGGTGACGATGCCGAGCGGAAAATCCGTATTGGCCGGCGGTGTTGCGATGATGCCCGCCACTTTGACCGTCACCCTGTTGTCGAGTTTCAGCAATTGTCCGACGGCGTTCTTCCAGTCGCCAAAATATTTCTCCGCTAATGCCTGCGTCAGCACGGTCACGCCGGGCATGCTCAGTACTTGCGGTGTGCCGGCGAGCCATTTCTGCTCGAACACCTTGAAGAATTGCGGATCGCAGAAAAAGAAACCTGTTTCTTCGATGAATTTTTTCTCCGGTTCCGCCGAGTTGTGCAGAACGGTCACCTGGCTGCCGGTGCTTGAATAGATGGCGCCCGTCACGACCTGAGGAAACGAAACCCGCAACGCTTCCAGTCCGGGAAAAGGGATGCCCGCGGAATATTCAACACCTTCCGCATAATCATCCTGTGTAACGACCCGGTAGATCTCTGCATAGTTTTTCTGGAACCGGTCGTAGCTGAGTTCATACTTCACTACCAGGAAAAGGAGCAGACAGGCGGCGATGCCCACGGCCAGTCCGGTCACGTTGATAAAAGTAAAGATCTTGCGTCGGGCCATGTTCCTGAACGCGATGGTCAGATAGTTCTTGATCATATAAACAATGGGGGTTTGGTGGCCGCCTGTCCGCAAGCGGACAAAGCAGCGGCTGCGAACAATTCAGGGAGAAAAAAGGGCCAGTCTGCTAAGTTTTGATTATCAGCAATTTGTAGATGATACGATCTACGAAGACGTTCGGAATCGTGCAGAACTTGTCCGGTTTCGATACAGTGGATTTACAGGATCAGCACCACTGTTCCCAGAACAATGAGTGCAGCGCCGATGGCAGTTTTAAGGGTAAGCGTTTCGCCGAGGAAAGCGACGGACAGGAAGATGGCGATGGCCACGCTCATCTTATCGACCGGCGCCACCTGCGAAACCTTGCCTATCTGCAAAGCCTTGAAGTAAAATATCCACGATAGGCCGGTCGCCACACCGGAAAGGCAGAGGAAGAGCAGGTTTTGTTTCGACAAAGTATGCAGCGTAGCCGTGCCGCCCCGGAAAAAAGCAATGCCCCAGGCCAGCACCAGGATCACGACGGTGCGGATGGCGGTCGCCAGGTCCGTGTCCACCCCCTTGATGCCGGCCTTGGCCAGCACGGCTGTGAGAGCCGCAAAGAAAGCCGAGAGCAAGGCCCACATCCACCACATAAGATTCCGGTTTTGTAGGGGATTAAGCTAGGGAGATTGTCTGAACCACATTGTCTTGATTAACTGATTCCCACTTCCAACCGGTTTTTCGCTTTGTTCCTGCAAAAAGTTATTTTGCACCAGCAGAACCGGTTCACCTTAACCATTGCTTTCATGAAAAATCTCAGCGCGATCCTTCTTGCCCTTTCCGTTTGTGTTCTTTCCTGCAAACATGCAGACACCACCGATGTGTCGAAATACAGCGGCTGGACAAACTACGCCGGATCCAAGGACGGGATCCGCTACTCTTCCGGCGACCAGATCAATACCGGCAATGTAAAGCAGCTGCAGGTGGCGTGGGCCTACAGCACGCACGACAAGGATTCCGGCAACCGCTCGCAGAACCAGTGCAATCCCATCGTGATCGGCAGCATCCTGTATGCGACCTCGCCGAAACTAAAACTGTTTGCCCTCGACGCGGCCACCGGTGCGGCCAAATGGCTGTTTGACCCGGCGGGGGAAGATTCCTCCATGAAGAACGACCGCGCCGCTTCCCTGAAAGTATGCCGCGGTCTGGCGTACTGGCAGGATGAAAAGGGGCAGGACGGACGTTTGTTCTACAGCGTGGGAAACAAGACCTGGGCCATTGATGCGGCCGACGGCAAGCCGGTACGCAGCTTTGGCAAAGGCGGGTGGATCGACCTGTTGGAAAACCTCGACCGTACCGGTGATGCCAACGCCTTCATGGCTGCCAACACGCCGGGCATCATCTACAAAGACCTTCTCATCATCGGCGCCCGCGTATCCGAATCCGCCGATGCGGCGCCCGGCCATCTCCGCGCTTTCGACGTGCGTACCGGCGCCCGCCGCTGGATCTTCCATACCATCCCGCAGCCGGGTGAATTTGGATACGACACCTGGCCCGACAAGGACGCCTGGAAAAAACTGGGCGGCGCCAACAACTGGGCCGGTCTGTCGCTCGACGAGGAAAGAGGCATCGTGTATGTGCCCACAGGCACGGTAAGCGGCGACTTTTACGGCGGCTTCCGCAAAGGGCAGAACCTGTTTGGCAACTCGCTGATCGCCCTCGACGCAGCCACCGGCAAATACCGCTGGCATTTCCAGACGGTACACCACGACCTGTGGGACCGCGACCTGCCGGCCAATCCCAACCTGGTGACCATCACGCATGAGGGTAAAAAAGTGGATGCGGTGGCGCAGATCAGCAAACATGGGTACGTGTTTATGTTCGACAGAACCAATGGAAAACCCATCTTCCCCATCGAAGAAAAACCGGTGCCGCAAGCGGCGCTGCCCGGCGAAACGCCCTGGCCTACCCAGCCCATTCCAACCCTGCCGGAACCATTTGCAAAACAAACCCTTCGCGAAGAAGACATCACCGATCTGTCTCCGGAAGCTCATGAGGAAATGCTGCAGAAATTCAGGCAGGTAAAATATTCGGCCCTGTTCACGCCGCCCAGCAAAGAAAGCAGCTGGATCTACCCTGGCTTCGATGGCGGAGGCGAATGGGGAGGCTCGGCCGTGGATCCGCAAACCGGTATCCTGTATGTCAACAGCAACGAGATGCCGTGGGCGCTTACGATGATCGATGTGCCGAAGGATAACGGGAACGATCACTCGCTCCGCGCACAGGGCTCGGGCGTGTACAACCGGTACTGCATCAGCTGTCATGGCCCCGAACGCAAAGGCAATGGCGTTTCCTATCCGTCGCTGGTCAACATCGGTCACAAATATAAGGAAGACCAGATCCGGCGCATCGTAGAGAACGGCCGCAATATGATGCCTTCTTTCCGCCAGATACCGGAACAGGAAAAGGGTGTGCTCATGGCGTTCCTGCTCGACAAGCCGGAACGGGGCTCTGGCGGAAAGGCAAGAACGAAGACTGCGCTGACAGGCGTACGCGAGCCGGGCAGTCAGCCGGGCCGCGAACCCGTTGCGCAAAAAAGCATTCTCGACGAAGTGCCCTATACCATGACCGGCTACAACCGGTTCCTCGACAAGAACGGGTTTCCCGGCATCAAGCCGCCATGGAGCACGCTCAATGCCATCGACCTCAACAGCGGTAAGCTGCTTTGGAAAGTGCCGCTCGGCGAATTTGACTCGCTCACCAAAAGGGGCATCCCTCCAACCGGTACGCAGGTGTATGGCGGTCCCGTGGTTACGGGCGGCGGACTCGTGTTCATCGCTTCCACGCAGGATGAAAAGATCAGGGCGTTCGACAAGAAGACAGGGAAAGTGCTGTGGGAAGGCCGGTTGCCTGCAGCGGGTTTTGCGACACCAGCTGTATATACGCTGAATGGAAAGGAATTTGTGGTGATCGCCTGCGGCGGCGGCAAAGTAGGCAACCGCTCCGGCGACGAATGGGTGGCTTTCGCCCTCCCCGGAAATACACGGTAGGTCCGATCCAAAAAGATTGTAAATTGTAAACTTATTAATCGCCATATGAAGAAAAATTCAACCATCACGCGTCGTAAATTCCTCGGCGACTCGCTGTCAGCCTCGCTGGGAACTACGCTGGCACTGGGTTTTCCGACCATCGTGCCTTCATCCGTATTTGGTAAAAACGCTCCCAGCAACCGCATCAACGTAGCCTCTATCGGCTGTGGCCGCATCTCCATCTCGCACGATATGACCTCTATCGCCCGCTACGGCGGCGCCCGCATCATGGCCGTCTGCGATCTCGACCGCAACAGGGCCGACAACGGTCCGGCAGCCGTGCGCAGCAACTACAAAAAAGCAGAGAAAGAGAATGGGGGCCTCACCGGCGACTGGGACATCAAAGTATACTACGATTACAAGGAGATGCTCCTCAATAAAGACATCGACGCCGTGCATATCAGCTTGCCCGACCACCAGCACGCCATTGTAGGCGTGCATGCGGTGAATGCCGGAAAAGATGTTTACCTGCAGAAGCCCGCCTCCCTTACCATCGAGGAAGGCAGGATCCTGAGCAATGCCGTTAAAAAAAGCGGCCGCATCCTGCAGATGGGCAGCCAGCAGCGATCGGTTGATCCCTGGCCACAGTTCAAGAAAGCCTGTGAGCTGGTGCGCAACGGGCGCATCGGCCGGCTTAAAACGATCGAGGTGGGCCTGCCCGGCGACCCCGGCGGCGGAAACCCTGCCCCGATGCCTGTACCTCCTAACCTGAATTACGACGCCTGGCTCGGCGCCACACCCAATGTATTTTATACGGAAGACCGGGTGCATGGGCATGATGCTTCGATGCAGGGGATCGGCAACCGGCCGGGATGGCTGCGCTGCGAACAGTTCGGCGCCGGCATGATCACCGGATGGGGCGCGCACCACATCGACATAGCCCACTGGGCGATGGATACGGAATACAGTGGCCCGACCGAAATATGGGGCCGCGCCGCTTTCCCGACAGACGATCCGAATTACAAAGGCCTGTGGGATGTACATGGCATCTTCCGCACCGAAGCCATGTATGCCAACGGCGTGCACATGATCGTTTCCAATGAGCTGCCCAACGGCGTCAAGTTCATCGGATCAGACGGCTGGATCTGGGTTACCCGCGGCGCTTACCGTGTCACCGACAGCGACCCCGTTGCCGACAAGGATGGCGTAAAACCCATCGATGCCTCCAATCCGAAGATCCTGCTGTCGGAGATCGGTCCCAAAGAGGTGCATCTCTACCACAGTACCGAGCAGCATGCCAACTGGCTCGACTGTGTCAAGTCGCGAAAAGCTCCGGTAGCCCCCATCGAAGTGGGCCATCGTTCGTGCACTGCCTGCCTGCTGCACCAGATCGCCATGAAGCTCAAACGCAAGATCTACTGGGACCCCGCCAAAGAAATGATCACCAACAACGACAAAGAAGCCATCGCCATGCTGTCGCGCCCGCGAAGAAAGCAATACGATTTTTTGGCGTAGGGCATTTGCCTCAACCACGATTCACAGGATTAGCAGATTGTATGATTCTTCTCCCAAAACCCCCTCCACGGGAGGGGCATGGGTGGGTTCAAGCGCTCCCGGCAGGGTGTTTGGGCAACTTGATCTTGTACACAAGACTTCCTGCAAGTATCATCGCTTGCCAGGCAGATCCGGGTCAAGACCAAACACCCCGCTCTTTCCTTCCAGTCTCCGTATTTTAACCACTTCTTCCCGTATTTTTCATATTCCGGCTACTATTGTAAGTTTATGATAAGTTTAAGCTGGTCAACAGTTCAGACAGAACGCTGTTCTTACAGGGTTCGTCGCTGCACCACCAAGACTGGCATCTGGCTTACCGTTCTTCAACTACTGAAACCTGAAATACTGCTTATTTTCCCATTCAATACACACACTAAATCTGCTTATTCATGAAACAATTCAACAAAACCATCCGGTTGCTCATTGCCGGACTGCTCCTGTGCCTGCCGGTCCTGTTATCGGCTCAGCAGCGGGTCACCGGTGTGATCACCGACTCTGCACAGGCACCGCTTTCAGGTGCTTCCGTTTCTATCAAGGGAACATCCAAAGGCACGCGAACCGATGAGAACGGCCGCTTCTCGCTCGACGCCGCGGCCGGTCAGACCCTGCTGATCAGTTCGGTCGGGTACGACCTCAAAGAGGTACCTGTTTCCGCCACGGGGGGTGCGCTAACGTTGTCGCTTACCCGAAGCGGTAATACGCTGAGCGATGTTGTGGTAGTAGGATACGGTACACAGCGCAAGGAGAACCTCACCGGCGCCATCTCCACCATCACCAGCGACCAGCTCGAAAGCCGGCCCATCACCAACCTTGCGGCCGGCCTGCAGGGGCAGCTCCCGGGCCTCACCATCAACCGCGGCAACGGCTCGCCGGGCAACGGTGCTTCCTTCAGCGTGCGCGGCGCCGCCACGCTGAACAACACCGCCGTGAGCCCGCTCATCCTGGTAGACGGGGTGCAGATGGATCCCAACCTGGTGAACCCCGACGATGTGGAAAGCGTGACCGTACTGAAAGATGCAGCGTCGGCTGCTATTTACGGCGTACGTGCGGCCAACGGCGTGGTGCTCATCACCACCAAGAACCCGAAGAAGAACGCACCCATCCGCATCAGTTACTCCGGTTCCTACACTGTTACGCGGCCCACCCGCATGCCGGATTACATGAACTCGCTCGACTATATCACGGCGCACCGCGAAGCAGACCGCATGTCGTACACCGGCAGCGGTTCTGCATCTGAAAAATATACGGCCATGGATTCCTCGATGGCGGCGGCCTTTCTGAAAGATCCCGTGCATAATCCGAGTGTATACGTGGATGCCACCCAGCCTACCGGGGCCAACAAATACCGCTACGTCGGCAACACCAACTGGATCGACGTGCTGTATCCGGGCTGGGCGCCGATGACGCAGCAGACCATCTCCGCTTCCGGCGGACAGGGCAAAACTTCTTTTGTGGCTTCGATGGGTTATTTCGGCCAGCGCGGACTGTTCAAGGTGGCGCACGATACCTACGAGCGTTTCAACCCCAGCCTGAAGCTGCATTCGGAAGCCACCAAATGGCTCGACCTCGATTTCAAGGTGACGCTGAACCGGAGCGAAGGCGACAAACCTACCCCGGCCAGTCATGGCGGCCTGTCGAGCGGCTGGATACCGACCGATCTTCGTCCGACCATGCCCGTGTACCATCCCGACGGCCATTTCTCCGGGCAGGGCAACTACACCAACATGGTGGCGCTCGCTACGCTCAACGGCCGCACGAAGGAACAGATCAACGACTTGTTCATGACCGGCGGCGTTACCATCAAGCCTATTAAGAATGTGCAGATCGTTGCCAATTACACCTGGAACAGCGCGTCCGACTTTTTCTCGCAGAATTACAGAGAATTCAAGGAGTATGGCGTGAACGGCATCCTGATCGGCACGTTCCCGTGGTCGACGCCCAGCAAGCTGTCGGAAGCCACGCTGAACCGGTACTACTATTCGGCCAACGCATATGCAAACTATGAGAACACGTTTGGCGGTCTTCATTATGTAAAACTCACCGTGGGATACAACCAGGAGTATAACCACAACAAATATTATGGCACCACGGTCAAGAACCTGATCGACCAGGAGCTGCCGGCCATCAACCTCAACAACGATCCGGCGCCCATAGTGGTGGGTGGCAACAGTGACTGGGCCCTCACCGGTACCTTTTTCCGGCTCAATTATATCTTCAACAAAAAATACCTGTTCGAGATCAACGGGCGCTACGACGGTACATCACGCTACCAGCGCGGCAACCGCTATACCTTCCTGCCATCGGCTTCTGCGGGCTATCGCATCTCCGAAGAGAAATTCTTCGAGCCCATCAAGAACATCGTGAACGATCTCAAGATCAGGGCTTCCGTAGGCACGTTGGGTAACCAGGGTGTGCTTACCAACAACACCCTGGGCGCGGTCTCCAACGCCAGTATCGGCAACCCGCTTACGTTAAGCAACTATCCCTACCTGCCTACACTCACGGCCGGCCCCGCCAACTATATTTTCGGCAGCACGATGGGCATCGCGGTCAACCCCTCCGGCATCATCAACCCGAACTTTACCTGGGAGAAAGTAACGTCGAAAGACCTCGGACTCGACGCTTCCCTGCTGCGCAACCGGCTGTCGCTCAGCTTCGATGTTTACCAGCGCGACACGAAAGACATTCTGGCTGCCGGCGCCACCCTCCCTGCTGTGCTCGGCACTGCGGTACCACAGGTGAATGCAGCGTCACTCCGCACCAAAGGATGGGAAGTAATGGCCGGCTGGAAAGACAGGACTGCGGGTGGACTTTACTATGGCATTACGCTTAACGTATCTGATTACACCTCGAAGATCACGGCTTACAACGGCAACCTCACAAAAGTGCTCAGCAACATCTACCAGGGACAGAACGTAGGCGAGATATGGGGTTTCCAGACCGACTCGTATTTCAAGACCGATGCGGAAGCGGCAGCTACCGACCAGAAGAATATCTGGGGCGGAACCTGGCTCGCCGGCGACATCAAATACCGTGACCTGAACAAAGACGGCAAGATTACCGTAGGCGCCAACACCGTCGGCGACCCCGGTGACCAGAAGGTGATCGGTAACAACACCCCGCGCTACCAGTTCGGCGCAAACCTAAGTCTGGCTTATGCCGGGTTCGATCTGTCCGCTTTTATCCAGGGTGTGGGCAAACGCGACTACTGGCTGGGCGGCACCTATATGTTCCCGTTTGCCAACGACGAATGGGACGTGCCACTGAGCTATGAAAGAGACTACTGGACGGCGCAGAACACCAACGCATACTATGCCCGCCTGCGTTTCGGCGGCGGCGGCAACTACCGCCAGCAGACCAAATACCTGCAGAACGCGGCTTATATGCGCATGAAGAACATTTCCCTGGGATATACACTTCCCTCCAGGCTCATCAGCCGGGCGAAGTTCCAGCGGGCAAGGCTTTATGTGAGCGGGGAGAACCTGTTCGAGATCACGAGCCTGCAAACCGGCTTCGATCCCGAACTGCTCGGCGCGCAGAACTACCCGCTCAACCGGGCTGTTTCTTTCGGGCTTCAACTGGGACTTTAATCAGAACTACATCACCTCCGATAAATTTTTTGTATGAAACCATTTTTTCTGTTCATCATAGCCGCAATCGTGCTGGCTTCCTGCAAGCGCGAAAGCTATCTTGATCTGTATCCAAAAGATGCGATCAGCGAACCGACTTTCTTCAAGAACGAGAACGACCTGAAACTCTATGCCAACCGCTTTTACTCCCTCTTCATCGTGCCGCTGAATGGCACGGCGGACGATACATCCGACAATGTGGTACCGGCGACCCGCAACACTTTCCTGGCAGGCACGTATACCGTGCCTGTTACCGGCGGTGGCTGGAGCTGGACCGATATCCGCGCCGCAAATTATTTCCTGCAGCGCTATCAGAAAGCAGATGTAGGGCAGGATATAAAGAACAAGTATGCTGCCGAAGTGCGTTTCTTCCGGGCCTGGCTGTACTGGCGGAAAGTAAAGCAGTTCGGCGATGTGCCGTACTACAACTCTGATTTCACCGATACGGCCACCGCACTGCTGTACGCACCCCGCGCATCGCGCAAAGTGGTGATGGACTCCGTGCTGAGCGACCTTGATTTTGCCATTGCCAACCTGCCGCAGCCGGGCAGCATCGCCGCGGCCGACAGGGGCCGCCTGCATGTGTACGCGGCGCAGGCCATGAAAGCCCGTATCTGTTTGTGGGAAGGCACTTTCCGCCGCTACCAGGGACTGGGCGACGATGTGAAGTTCCTCCGCGCCGCGGCCGACGCAGCGGAAGCGGTGATCAATTCAGGGCAGTACGATATCTACCGGCCGGGCAGTACGAACACCAATTACTACAACCTGTTTATCCAGGAAGACCTGAGCACGAACAAGGAAGCGATCCTGTACAAATCGTACCAGAAAGATGTGCTGATGCACAATACCACGCGCACCATCGGGCAGAACAACAACGGCTTCAGCAAGAACTTCGTGCGGTCGTACCTGATGATCGACGGAACGCCCACGGCCCTGAGTCCGCTGTATCGCGGCGACGATTCGCTGGATGCGGAAGTGGCCAGACGCGACCCGCGTTTCCCGCAAACGATTGCCACCCGCGGCTTTACGTTTCTCGTGAACCCCGACGGCTCCCGCGATACCATCTCGTTGCCGCGCATCGGCACTTCAGCCACCAGCACCGGCTACCAGATGGCCAAGTTCCGTTCTTCGGATTATGCGCAGTTCAATGCGAACCAGTCGACCCTCGATATGTTTATCCTGCGCTATGCCGAAACGCTGCTTAACTATGCAGAAGCCAAAGCCGAGCTGGGAGAAGCGACGCAGGCGGTGATCGACAGATCGATCAAGCTGCTGCGCGACCGGGTGGGCATGTCGAATATGGTGGTCGCCAACCTTCGGAAAGATCCGATGTCCGACTTCCCTGCTGTGCCCGTGCTGATCGACGAGATCCGCCGCGAGCGGAGGGTAGAGCTGGCGCTGGAAGGGTTCCGCTTCGACGACCTGCTTCGCTGGAAGGCCGGCAAGCAGATCGAAAACCCGGAAACGATTTTAGGCATGAAGCTGCATCCCAACGTGAAGGCGCAGTACCCCGCCGCACAGGTGCGCAACATCGTCACCGATGCCAATGGTTACATCCGCGTCTACACCAACATCACATCCCGCACCTGGAACGATAAGATGTATTATTATCCCCTGCCTACGCAGGAGTTGACGTTGAATAAGAATTTATCGCAGAATACGGGGTGGTAGTCTACTTTGTCATTTCAGCACGGGCGCGCAACCTTTCTTTAGTTGAAAATGCGATTGCGCCCGCGCTGAAATGACAAAAAGATGTGTGCTATCCTCATAATTTATAACCGTACTGGCTTCTCGCGCAGTCGTCAGACATTTGGGCGTTCGCATCTCCCATCCGGGAACATCCAGATGAACCTTCTGCCAAATCTACCTGCGCGCTACTGCCGTTTGATCCTTACATTTGAAGCTCGCGGGGAGGGGACCGCTCTATCCCGGTTTGGCTGACTGCATAAAAACCATCCATGAAAGGATTCCTATTGCTCATGTTTATTACCGGCTTCAGATCGTGGGGAACAGCGCAGGACCTTCCCGGGGAACTGCAGACACCGGAAGTGGTTTCGGTGAACCGCATGCCGATGCGCGCACAGGCATTTGCCTTCGAGACGAAAGCACTGGCCGGGCAACGCGAAAAAGAACGTTCGCAATTCTTTCTTTCCCTGAATGGCGCCTGGAAATTCAACTGGGTGCAGGACCCGCGCAAACGTCCGCAGGATTTTTACAAGACAAGCTTTGACGATGCCGCCTGGACGAATTTTACGGTGCCCGCCAACTGGGAACTGCATGGCTACGGGCTGCCCATCTACGTGAACCAGCCCTATGAATTTGCCGGTCATGCCAAACGGGGTGGACAACTCGATCCGCCCTACGATATTCCTGCGGGCAACAACCCGGTGGGTTCGTACCGCCGCATGATCAGCGTGCCGCAAGGCTGGGAAGGCAGGCAGGTGTTTATTCATCTTGGCGCGGTGAAATCGGCTTTTTTTATCTGGGTGAACGGGGAGAAAGTAGGCTACAGCGAAGACAGCAAACTCGCCGCCGAATTCGACATCACCAAATACATAAAAACCGGCGAGAACCTGATCGCCCTGCAGGTATACCGCTGGAGCGATGCCAGCTATCTCGAATGCCAGGACATGTGGCGCATCTCGGGCATCGAGCGGGAGGTGTTCCTCTACTCTACACCCAAGCTCGATCTGCATGACTTCAAGATCAGGTCGGCACTGAATGAGACTTATACCGACGGGCAGCTGGAAGTGAATGCTGTCATCAGCAATTATAAGATCGATGAACGCGGCAACCACAGCCGGCCGGATGAATGCCGGCTGGCCATAGAAGTGGAAGATGCGGAAGGGCACTCGCTCTACAAAGCGGAATCGCCCGTGCAAAAGATCCTGGGCAACTTTAAAGCGGATGTTTCCTTCAAAACCTCCATCCCTTCCGTAAAGCCCTGGTCGGCGGAAATACCTACGCTCTATCATGTGTATCTCACATTGCTCGATGCACAGGGACAGGTGCTGGAAGTGGTGCCGCAGCGCATCGGCTTCCGGTCGGTGCAGGTGAACGACAGGAACCTGCTGGTGAACGGCAAACGCGTTTTTCTGAAAGGCGTGAACCGCCACGAGCATAATCCGACACAGGGCCATACCCTCACGCACGAGGATATGCGAAAAGACATGGAGATGATGAAGAAGCTCAACGTGAACGCCGTGCGCACCTCACACTATCCGCCCGATCCTTACTGGCTCGATCTGTGCGACGAGTTCGGCATGTACGTGGTGGAAGAAGCCAACATCGAATCGCATGGCCGCGGCTACGAGCTCCGCTATACGCTCGGCAACGACACCAAATGGCGGAACGCCCACCTGGCCCGCATCACACGCATGTACGAGCGCGACAAGAACCGCGCCTGCGTCATCACCTGGTCGCTCGGCAACGAGGCGGGCAACGGCGTCAATTTTTATGAAGGCTACGAATGGCTTAAAGCCCATGACTGGCGGCCCGTGCAGTACGAACGGGCGGAAGGCGACTACAATACCGATATGAACGTGCCGCAATACCCGGCGCCGGCTTCCCTGATCCGCTTCTCGCAGAGCAACCCGGCACGCCTCATGATCATGAGCGAATATGCGCACATCATGGGCAACAGCCTGGGCAACTTCAAAGATTACTGGGATGCCATCGAAAGCCATCCCTTCCTGCAGGGCGGCTTTATCTGGGAATGGATCGACCAGTCGATCGATACGGTGAAGAACGGCAAACGGATCAAAGCTTACGGCGGCGATTTTCCACTGCAGGGGCCGGTTGATGAGAACATCAGCGACAACAATTTCTGCATCAAAGGCGTGGTGACCGCCTACCGCGAACTTACGCCGATGGCGATCGAAGTAAAAAAAGTGTACCAGCATGTAAAAACCGCCTGGAAAGGCAACAACCAGATCCAGGTCAGCAACGGCTACTTTTTCCGGAACCTCGCCAACCTGAAGCTCGACTGGCAGCTGACGGAGAACGGCGTCGTTGTGGAGAAAGGCACTGTGGCATCGCTTGATGTACAGCCGCAACAAAGTTCGTTGATCACATTGCCGGTAAATGCTGTGCAGAAGGGTGGCAAAGAATATCATCTCGATGTGTCTTATTCGCTGAAGGCAGCGGAACCGTTCCTGCCGGCTGGCTACGAAATAGCGTATGAACAATTTGCGATGGGTGCCGTTGCAGTACCTGCTGCACCCGCTGCACCGAAAGGAACCCTGCAGATCGCACGTGCTGCCGGGACAGTGATCGTAACGGGAAAAGATTTCAGGGTGGAGTTCGACACAGTGAAGGGAACACTGGGCAGCTATACCTTTAACCGGGAAACGCTGCTGGAGCACGGTCCCATGCCGGCTTACTGGCGTGCGCCCAACGACAACGACATCGGGGCGGGCACCAACAAATCGCTCCGCATGTGGCGCAATGCATACGAGCAGGGCAGCATAACTGAAGTTGCTGTAACGCACCCGCAGGAGAACCGGTACGACATCGTTTTTAAAAAATCGCTGGTGAACGGAGATGCTGCGAGCGAGCAAACAATTTCCGTGTTTGCCGATGGTTCGCTGAAAGTCACTAACCTGTTCCATGCGGTCAAAGGCAAATATCCCATGTTGTTCCGCATCGGAAACGACCTCGAGCTCAGCAGGCAACTGAGCCAGATATCCTATTTCGGAAGGGGCCCCTGGGAAAATTACCAGGACCGTAAATCTGCTTCGCTCGTGGGGCAATACCGGCAAAAGCTGTCGGATCAGTACTTTCCCTACGCCCGCCCACAGGAAAGCGGCAACAAAACGGATGTGCGCTGGGTCCTTTTCACCAATGCCAAAGGCAAAGGCCTGCGGTTTGAAATGGAAGATACGCTGCTGTCTTTTTCGGCCCTGCCATACAGCCTTGACGACCTGGATCCGGAGGTCAACAAAAAGCAATATCATTCCGGCGAGCTGGTGGAGCGCGACAAGATGTATGTGCATATCGACCTGCAGCAGACCGGCGTTGGCGGCATCGACAGCTGGGGCTCCTGGCCGGTGGAAACCTACCGCATCCCGTACGCTGATCATGAATACAGTTACCGCATAAGACCCATAAAATAAATATGATGAAACCATCCCGTATTTTACCGATTGCCTGCCTCCTGTTGTGTACAGTGCTGAGTGTCACCGCACAGATCAACATCATTCCAAAGCCGGTTGAAATAACGATGCCTTCCACGGCCGGAAAGTTTACAATCGACAAAAAAACGGTCATTGTGGCCGACCCTTCGCTTAAAAACGTGGTGTCTTTTTTCAGCGATTACCTCAAACAGTTTTACGGCTATACGGCCGGCGCCGGTAAGAAAGGCGCCGGCGCTAACACCATCACCCTCACCCAAAGCAAAGGCCGGCCCATGCATCCCGACGCTTATACGTTGACGGTAGATGCGGGGGGTGTACGCATCTCGGGCGTTAGTGCCGCCGGGGTATTTTACGGTATCCAGTCGCTGATCCAGCTGCTGCCGGTACCGGATTCGGCCACGCTCGCCAGCGGCAACCGCAGTTCCCTTACGGCTTCCGGCGCCGCTGTGCCGTATGTGACCATCACCGACTATCCGCGCTTCGGCTACCGGGGCATGCACCTCGATGTGGGGCGCCATTTCTTTCCGGTTTCGTTTGTCAAGAAATACATCGACTACATCGCCCTGCATAAGATGAATTATTTCCACTGGCACCTGACCGACGACCAGGGCTGGCGGATAGAGATCAGGAAATATCCGAAGCTCACGCAGGTGGGCGGTTTCCGCAACGGCACCATCATCGGCCATTTCCCTGGTACGGGCAACGATGGAGAACGGTCGGGTGGTTTTTACACGCAGAAGGAAGTGAAGGAAGTGGTAGCGTATGCAGCTGCCCGTTATATCACGGTGATCCCGGAGATAGAGATGCCCGGTCATGCTTCCGCTGCCATCGCCGCCTATCCCGAGCTCAGCTGCTTTCCCAACGAGCCCACGCCCATCGCCCGCCGCAGCAAATGGGCCGGCGACAGCACCGGCAAGTACGTACAGCAGGCCTGGGGCGTTTTCCCGGATGTGTTTTGTCCTACCGAGAAAACTTTTGCTTTCCTGCAGGATGTGCTCGACGAGGTCATCCCGCTGTTCCCTGCCCGTTACATCCATGTCGGCGGCGACGAGTGCCCGAAAGACTACTGGAAGCGTTCGGAGTTCTGCCAGCAACTGATCAAAGAAAAGGGATTGAAGGATGAGCATGGCCTGCAGAGCTATTTCATACAGCGCATCGAAAAATACCTCAATTCAAAGGGACGCAGCATCATCGGATGGGATGAGATACTCGAAGGCGGACTGGCACCCAACGCCACCGTCATGAGCTGGCGGGGTGAGCAGGGCGGCATCGCCGCTGCAAAGGAAAACCATGATGTGATCATGACGCCGAACAGCTATGTCTATTTTGATTATTCGCAGACCCGCAACGACGATTCCCTGACCATCGGCGGCTATCTGCCGCTGCAGAAAGTATACAGCTACCAGCCCATCACCAAAGAGCTGGAGGGCCCGGGCGAAAAATACATTCTCGGCGGCCAGGCCAACCTGTGGACCGAATACATCTCTACCCCTGCCAAGGTAGAGTACATGATCTTCCCGCGCATGAGCGCCCTGAGCGAAGTGCTCTGGTCGCCCGCCGAAAGCAAGGACTGGAACAGCTTCCTCTCGCGCCTGCCCGCGCAGATGCAACGCTACCAGCTCTGGGGCGCCACCTACAGCCGCGCCGTCTACGACCCGCGCTCCACGGCCCCTGCGCCGGCGAGGCAGTAGGAGTTTGTCTGAACCGGGATCTATGAAATTTAACGGATTGCCCTGAAGGTTGCTCACAATACGATCATCGCTTTTCAGGCGAATCAGTTCATCAGGCTAATTCCGGTTCAGACAAAAAAGGGATTGCACGGAAATCACTAAGCATCTTATCATCGTCTCTCATGGCAATCCGTTAAATCTCATAAATTCCGGTTCAGACAATAAACAATTTGATGCTTACCTGAAATCCTGCTTGCCCTCACTCTTCCAACTTTCGCACAATCCGGATGATATTCTCTACCAGCCAGCCGGGGGCTTCCATGGGGCTCAGGTGACCTATCCCTTTTGTAATGACTAACCGGGCGTGTGGGAGCAGCGGCATCACTTCCTGTTGGATGGTATCGAAAGAGATCGCAGGATCGTCTTCAGAGGCGAGCACTGTGATGGGTGTTTTAATTTTTGAAATGCTGTCTGCGATCGAGTGCGTAGTGCCTTCATTGACCCACCAGCGCCAGGTTTTGTTGTCGGCGATCAGCTGGGTTGCTATGGCGAGGTGGCGCTGTGCGTCGGTGAGGTGGTGGATGGTGATATTGCGGACGGTGGCCTCTGCCTCCGTGCGATCTGGATGTTTGAGCATACGCTCTTTTTCTTCGGGAGGGATGGTTTCTGTGGTGGGAGGCGAGGGGGCTACGAGAATAAGCTGCTGCACCGCGCCTGAAGCATCATCCGCCGCTACCTGTACGGCGATCTTTCCACCCATGGAATGACCGGTCAGCACATACTTCCCAATGCCTTCTTTCCTGATCTCTTCCTGTACCCATCGCGCCATCTCTTCTACTGAGGGCGTTGCGAGAGCGGGCTGCCCGCCAAAGCCGGGCAGGTCGGGCACAAAACAATGATACGCCGGGACAAGTTTTTCGGTTACCCATTGCCAGCTGAGTGCGGCACCGCCGAAATAATGCAAGAAGACCAGTACCGGTTTTTCTTTTGCCTGTTGCATAACACAGTTGTTTGGTTTACCTGTTGCGGACTGAATTCTCTGTAATTTAACGCAAATACTGGTTTGGATGCTGCGGTTGCTGCCCGGCTGTTTTTACTCTTGCCGAAGCGCCTCATTTGATGTTTCCGGATGATCCGCGCTAAATCCTGATCTCAACCCGCGAACGGCCCCGTCGTACAAAAATCTTTCTTCCCGTAAAGTAATCCTTCTTGTGATCCGTCTGCCTATATGGAATCTGATTTTTCACAAAAAAGTGTAACAAATGCATTACAATCATTCGCATGCCGCAAAAGGCAATTACGGACACAGGGAACGGCACCTGTACGCCCGGTCAATGGAAAGAGCCGCCGTTAATATTTACAAAACAGAAAACAGCTATGAAATGCTGGTGTTTGCGCCGGGCCGCATCAAGGACCATTTTCACCTCGATGTAAAAGGCCGCGAACTCACCGTTTCCTATGCACCGCCGGAAGATTTTCCCCAGGTAGACTGGGTCAGCCGCGAATACAGCCGCGGCGGTTTCAAAAGGGTCGTTACCCTGCATGAAAGCATCGACACTGCTGGCATAACGGCAAGATACGTCGACGGCGTATTACAGGTCAGCCTGCCGGTGGTAGCCGGACAGGAAGTAACAACACAACAGATACCTGTCGTTTAAGATCGTGATTGTTGAGTTAGGAAGGGTAGCAGCGGTATGCTGTTGCCCTTTTTTGTGCGGGTAAGAGCTTGTTTCAATACTGGTGGTTCACCGAAAGGCAGGGTTCAACGTAGTCGAGCACGCCTTCGGAACGCAGGCGGTTCAGTTCGTCGCGGATGCGGAGGTAGTTGGTGGCCGTTTTTACTTCCATTGAAAAGAACTTGTCGCTGGTGGCTTCGGAGAAGCAGTCCAGCTCGTCGTGCAGCAGCCGTCGTACATCGTCTATATCCACATGCTCATCTGTCATCACCACCCAGATGGTTGAATTGCCCGATGCCTGGATGGTATGCTGGTAAACCAGCTCCTTTCCTTCCTCGTCGTATTCTGCTGACACCAGGTCATCGGTTGCCACTGCCGGAACATAGAAAGGCACGCTGTCGATGCGGTAGTACCCCAGCGTATGATCCACTACCAGGGCCCACAGCGTTTCCTCCGCATCCTGCTCCAGCAGTTCGCTGTAGAAACGGAACAAGATCTTCACTGCATTGTCTTCCTGTGCTTCCATGGTTTATAGTGGCGTAAGGTATAACTTTATGCGAACATCATTGACTATGTCATCGCCACTCACCATCAGCCTGATCCAGTCGAACCTGCACTGGGAAAATAAAGAAGCCAACCTGAACCAGTTCGAGGAAAAGATCCGTTCGCTGAAAGGCAAAACGGAGATGGTGCTGCTGCCGGAAATGTTTACCACCGGCTTCAGTATGCGCCCCGAACACCTGGCGGAAAAAATGTCGGGCGATTCGATCGACTGGATGACACGCATGGCGCGGGAGAACCGGATCGTACTCAGCGGCAGCCTCATCATCGAGGAAGACCAGCGTTATTACAACCGGCTTATCTGGATGCTTCCGGTAGGCCAGTTCGGCTTCTACGACAAACACCACCTGTTTGGTTATGCCGGGGAGAACCTTCACTATACGCCGGGCAACAAGCGGTTGCTAACGTCTGTAAAAGGCTGGAAGGTCCACTTCCAGATCTGCTACGATCTCCGGTTCCCTGTATGGTCGCGACAGCAGTCGCGGCTCTCGCCGATGGAGCGCAAACGCCGGGTGTCGAACTTCGACGCGCTGGGAATGCCGGCAGATCCGGAGTACGATATTCTCGTGTATGTGGCCAACTGGCCCGAACGCCGCAACCTGGCCTGGAAAACGCTCCTGCGCGCCCGTGCCATCGAAAACCAGAGCTATGTGATCGGGGTCAACCGCACCGGCACCGACGGCAAAGGCATCTACTACAGCGGCGACTCTATGGTGATCGACCCGATGGGCGAGATCTTGTACGAAAAGGCCCACGAAGAAGATATTTATACATTCACCCTTCAGAAAGACCACCTGACAGAGATCCGCGGCAAATTTCCTTTCTGGAAAGATGCGGACCATTTCATGATCGTTCAGCCTGAAGAAGAAATACAAAAAAGGGATGGAGAAGTGTTTTTATAACGGAACCATTTACACCGGCCAGGAAATCCTTTTAGGCAAAGCGGTGCTTGTCAGCGACGGACTGATCACCGGGATCGTGGATGAATCTGCCATCCCAGCATCGTACGCCCGTCATGATCTGCAGGGCATGAGCCTCGCACCTTCCTTCATCGATCTGCAACTGTACGGGGGAAACGGCCTGCTGTTTTCGCAGGATCTTTCCGTTGCCTCCCTGCATGCCACGCATGAGTATTGCAGGGCGGGAGGAGCTGCCCGGTTTATGATCACCATGGCCACGAATTCCATGGAAAAATTCGAGCGGGGCATCGAAGTGGTGCGCGCTTACTGGCAGGAAGAAGGAAAGGGGCTGATCGGCCTCCACCTCGAAGGGCCTTATATCAATCCGGCCAAGCGAGGGGCGCACATAGAGAAATACGTGAAGAAGCCGACGGTGCAGGAGGTTGAAAGCCTGCTGCAGAAAGGCGAAGGCGTGATCAAGATGATGACGCTGGCACCCGAATGCTGCGACGACGCAGTGGTGGACCTGCTTTTGAAAAACAATGTCCTGGTGTCGGCCGGCCATACCAATGCCAGCTACCGGCAAGGCATAACCGCTTTTGACCGGGGCATTCCGGCAGCCACGCACCTGTTCAATGCCATGTCGGCTTTTCAGAGCCGGGAGCCGGGCATGGTAGGCGCCATCTACGATCATCCGCAAGTGGTAAGCAGCGTGGTCTGTGATGGCGTGCACGTCGATTTTGCGGCCGTGCGCATCAGCAAAAAGATCCTGGGGGAAAGATTGTTCTTCATCACCGATGCGGTTACACCAACCCCGGAAGGGGAATACCAGCATGTGTTCAAAGGAGACCGTTATACGTTGCCTGATGGCACGCTTTCGGGTTCTGCCCTTACCATGATGCAGTGCGTAAAGAACGGTGTGTATGAAGCAGGGATCGAACTGGAGGAAGCCCTGCGGATGGCTTCTTTATATCCTGCCCGCCTGCTGCAGGGAAGCAGGATGGGCAGGATTGAAAAAGATTATGAAGCGTCTTTCGTCGTCTTCGACGCCGAGCTCAATTTGATAGAAATGGTATAAGCCTTAATCGAGCAGGTTCTTGTACCTGTCGCCCATATACACATCTTTCAAACGGCCCTGGTCTTTTACAGGGTCGGTAAGCAGTGCATCCGAGTAGGTAAAGTCTTTACGGGTGTCGAACTGGTTGATGAGCTCAATGGCCTGCGACGATTTGGCTTTGTCTTCCAGCGCCTTATCGTCCATAAAGCGGGAGGTAACGTCGATGGCGGATTTGATGTTGCCGATCTTTTCGCCGATCCGGGTTTTGAGGATGGCCAGCGCTTTCTCTGCGTCCCTGTTCAGGTCGTCGTCTCCCTTGAAAGCTTTCATGGCCGAGGATACGGCCGACAGTCCGGTCGTTACGGAATAATACAGGTCTTTCTTGGCTTCCAGGTCCATCTTGGCGTCTTCGAGCATGATGCCGCTGTCTTCGTATGCCGTATCGGTGAACTTGATCAGCTTGTTGAGATCGGTGATGATGGGCGATACATTGTCGATGTATTCCTTGCAGCGGTTTACGTTGTTGGCATACAGGTCGATCTGTTTGGAGCCCGGGCTTTCTTTCTGCAGGATCTTTACTTTCTGCGCGTTGAGCTGCAGCTCCTTGTCTTTTTCCTTGATCTTGTCGGCGAGTTCCGCCTGTTTGCCTTTCAGCTTGCCACCCTGCTGAAACAGCACCTGCCTGTCCTGGTAACCCTGTTCGATCTTGTATTCGAGGATCTTGAAGGGGTTCAGCTCGATGGCCAGGCCGATGGTATAGTTGGCGATGAATTCGGAGAAGTACTTGATGGCCCGCCAGAATTTGCCGTTGGTTACCAGCAGCAGGAGGAAGGCCAGCACCACGCCGCCGATGACCAGGTTCACGGTGTTCCATACAACCGTTACCAGCCAGGGCAGCACATAGGTGAGAAACATATAGGCCAGTCCGCCAAAGAAAGCCAGGGCCACTACGAAGGTGGCGATGTTCTTGGGCTCAGAGAACCAGCCAGGCGCTTTATTATCTTTTAAAGTAAGTGTGTTTTCCATTGTTACGATAGTTAAGAAATGTACTGATTGATTTTTTGAATGTCCTGAGCGATCTTGTTTTTCAGGGTGTTGGATTCGTGTGAATAGGTGCTGGAGTTGGCCTGGATCTTTTGTTCGTTTTCCTGGATTTCGTTCCTGATGGCATCGAGTTTCTGGCTCAGCTCGCCGATCTCGCGGGTAAGGTCCTGGATCCTTTTGGCTTTGTCTTCCATTTCCTTTTTCTTGCCGACCACTTTGTCCTGCATCGCCTTGTCTACGGTGGAGTTGAAGTTCTTGGCGTCGTTGTCGATGATGTCGAGGTATTGGTTGGCCGTTTTTACCAGCTTGTCTTTGTCGAGCCCCTGCAGGGAAAGGCCGGCATAGGCGGAGACGAAGCGGGTCTTTTCATCGGGGATGGCGCTCATGGCGTCGATCATGCGGGTGAACTCGTAGTAGTCGGGCCCCGGCATATTCGATTCTTTGAAGAGGTTGTCGAAGTATACCTTGAACTTATCGGATGCGAACACGACGGTGCTGGTGCTGGTCACCGCATCCGTAGAACGGGGGGGCGCCGCCGGTTCAGCTTTTCTTTCATTTGTTTCGTCCATCTCAACAAAGGTTGATAGGATCCTTTTCGCAAAACTGCTCATACTGGCTCATCGGGTTTAATATCCGATGTCATATCAAATTTAGCAATTTCGCAATATTCCCGTATTTTCTTTATGGGCGGTAAACGAGGAAAGCGGTTGGGGAAGAATTAAACAAAAAAACGGATTGTTTTTATGTTCATTGTGATCGGAAGTCTTCGCGGATAGTATGACCAATTCCCATTTTCGGGGTCGACTAAAAAGTAGGGCAGCGATTGTTTTCATGTTACGGTATGAACATTTGATGGGTAGCATGCCATGAGATTCATACGTTCCGATGGAACGCTGTTTGGGAGGGGCTTATAGCTACCCGTCAGGTGTTCCGCCGGAACACAAAACAGCCGTGTTACAACCTTTTTTGTCGCCTCCCGGTTGCTGAACTGCCGTATCCGCAAGCAGCCTCTTTTTGCATAAAACCAAACTAGGAGTCCGTTAGAGATGGGCTTACATTCAATTCTCCCTCGTCAACCGGTACATCAGAATCGCTGCGCGCTGAATCAGTAACGGCAACTCTTTTAAATTGATGACCTCGCCGGGGGCGTGGGCGCCGCCGCCGCTGGCGCCGAGGCCGTCGATGCAATCGAGGTAACGGGCGATGTACGACACGTCTCCGGCGCCCCGGCTGCCGGGGTCGCCTTCCTGTACAGGACCGATGCCGAGATCGAGGCTCACCTGGCTCAGCCGGAGGGCCAGCGCACGGTTGCCTTCGGTGGGCTCCATGGAGGTGATGCCGTCTTCGAAGTGAATGCTGGCGCTGGTGCCGGGCAGGTTGCCGGTGGTTACGATCGTGCTCATTCTCAAACGCGCGGAATCTTTTTGACCCTCGGTCAGAAAACGCAGGTCGCCCATCACCACCGCATTGGGAGAGATGATGTTTGTTTTGGCCGCAATGCCGGCTTTTACTTTGCCTGCATCATAGGTAAGGTCGGTGCCGCCCGCAAAAAGCGCCGGATTGAACGTGAGGTATTTTTCCTGGCTCAGCTGTTCGCGAAAAGTGTTCACGATGCGGGCCGCTTCATACACTGCCCCGTAATTGTTATTAAAGATCGTGGAAGAATGCGCCTGCCTGCCGCTCACCGTCAGGTACCACGAGCTGGAACCCCTGCGCGCAGTGGCGATCGTATTGAGCCCCTGCGCGCTTTCAAATGCCAGTGCTGCATTGCACGACTGTGCCCGGGTGATGAAGTCGGCCCGGCTCACTGAAATAGGAGTGCCGCCTTTTTCTTCGTCGCCGGTGAAATAGGCGGTGATCGCGGTGTTCTGCAACAGGTTCAGGTGCTGCAACGCCTGCAGGGCAGCCAGCATGATCACGTCACCGCCTTTCATGTCATTGGCACCCTGGCCGGTGGCGGTGGAGTCGGTCAGTTTTTTGAATGGATTGGCGGGCATATCAGGCTCAAACACCGTGTCGAGATGGCCGATCAGGAAGAGCCGTTTCTTTTTAGCGCCCTTGTGGGTGGCTACCAGGTGGCCGGCCCGTTTCATGGAGTCGGGCATAAGCACCCATTCGGTGGTGAAGCCGATCGCATTGAATTCCTTGCGCAGCATCTCGCCCACTTTTTTTACGCCGGCGGTGTTGAGAGTGCCGCTGTTGATGTTCACCAGCTTTTCCAGCAGCTGCAGGGTCTGCGGCATGTGGATGTTGATGTAGTCAACCAGGGCCTTTTCTTCAGGAGAAACGCTTTGGGCGGTCGCCCTGAATCCGGTTGCAGCCAGCACGGTCAGCAGAAAGAGGATCTTTTTCATGTTATTTCTGCATCACCATCACGTCGTTCATGATGAAGGTGGTTCCACCGCTGACTTCCATGTTGTACACTTTCTGTACGCCGCCGGCAGATTCGGTTTTGTTATAAACGGTATAGGTCTGGTAGGTATGTGTCTTTTCATCGGAACAGGTGATGCGGTCGCCGATGGTTACTTCGCCCATCGTTTTTTTGCTGTCGCCGATCATCATTGGGTGATTGGGCGTGGCCTGCAAAACTTTGGACTGCAGCTTCACGTTTACACCCGTCGCGGTAGCTGTTTCTTCAGATGATACCAGCAGGAGCCTGGTGAGGGCGTAGTTCTTTGCCTCGTGCTCTACCAGCCGCGTAACCTGAACAGGTACTGCTTTACTGGTCGCTGCATCCACCGTGATCACTTGGTCGCCGGGTTTGATATCGCTCAGCAGCTTTTTGGAGCCGTCGGCCATGGAAACCAGATCGCTGCCGGGGAAGCAGATATCGCTGCCGTAGGTGCCTGCTTCATCTTTCATGTCTTTGCCGCCGTTGATGTTCTTGAACAGCTGAAAACTCATTTCCCTCGACAGGATATAACTCAGCTTGAGCACAAAATTTTTCTCTTCCTTGTCGATCGAGTGGATGTCTTCAAAATATTTCTCCCACACTTTGCCGTCGGCGGTGAAGTTGGGTTGCAGCGCCGTATAGCGTTTGCCTTTTTCGTTGGTGTAATAGATAAGCGTGCCCAACTCCTGCATGCCGTCTTTCGACACTAGCTTATATAGGTCGATGCGTTTTTTGAGGCCATCGTCGCCTGTGATGAAATAGGGTTTTTTCATTTCATAACGGTCAACGATGTACAGGTTCTCGAATTTGACGTAGGTGTCTTTGTCGAGATCTTTTACATCAAATGTCTTCCCTTTATCATACTCCGTCATAGTGATGGGCCGGGGGTTCACGGCCGGTTTGTCCTGTGCCTGCGTGAACAAACTGATGCCTGCAAAAGCGACTGACAACAAAATTCTCTTCATGAAAAATTAGATTGGTTGATAAGATGGCTGATCTGTAAAATGCAGAAAGCCGACCGGTAACAGCTTTTAACTACTAGCGGTCAGCTTTCTGCGGAAATAGATTTATGATAATGTCCTGAACGCGTCGGCAAAAGCCTGCATTTCATCCATGCGGCCGATGCTCACGCGGCACCAGTCTTTGCCTACGAATTTCCACTGGCGTACGCCTACGCCTTTGTTGGCCATTTCCTGAATAAAACGCTGTCCTTCCATTTTCAGCGGGAACATCACAAAGTTGGCCGAGGAAGGGATTGCGTCATAGCCTTCTTCTTTCAGGGTCTTGTACAGGAACTCCCGGCTGGCGAAGGTTTTGCGCAGCGCATCCTGCATAAAGTCTTTGTCCTGGTACGCAGCCAGGGCCGCGCGGATGGAAGGCGCGGAGATGGACATGGAACCGGCCGTGTAATCGCGGAGGCTTTTAAGTATTGCTGGTTGAGACACGATATATCCTACACGCAGTCCGGCAAAACCATAGAGCTTGGAAAAGGTTCTGGCCACGATGATGTTCTGGCCTTTTTTCACGCCGTCGATAAGGGTGGTGGCCTGCGGATCGGGCAAATAATCAATGTATGCTTCATCTATGAACACCGGAACTTTTTTGGAGACCCTTTCACAGAAAGCTTTCAGCTTGTCGGTGTCGAGTACGGTACCGGTCGGGTTATTCGGGTTGCAGACATATATGAGCGTGGTGCTGGAGTCGATGGCTTTCTCCATCGCATCGAGGTCGAGTTTGTAATCGGCGGTGAGCGGAACTTTCACCAGTTTGGCGCCCACGGCTTTGGCGTGAGAAGGCAGGTCGTCGTAGCTGGGATCGCCGCAGATGATGGTGCCGTTGTTTTTGCTGTAAAAAAGAGCGGCAGCAAGCAGGAGCGGAGAGGAGCCGGCGGCGGTCATCACGAACCCTTTCTGCAGCCCTTCAAAAGCGGTGATCTTGTCTTCGAGCTGACGGGTGAATGCAAACGGGTACTGGTAGCTGGTAGACAAGGCTTCTTCGATGGCTTTCTTGGCTTTTTCGGATGGGCCGAAAGGGTTTTCATTGGCAGAGAGCCGGGCTCTGATCTCGGGCGGAGCCGCTTCGAAATATTCCTGGTCCGACAGGCTTTCGGAATGACTGGGGCCATCCGTGTGGGGAGCTGCAGACAGGCTTAAGCTGCTGAGGGTGCCGGGAAGCAGAGGTAAACCTCCGGTGAGCAGAGCGCTGGCCTTGAGCCATTTTCTGCGGTTCATAGATGCTGCCATAAAAAGATTTTTAAGTAGGTGATTGAGTTTTTTGAAAGTGAGCGTGCCGGCTATGTTGGTTAAACCCCGTTCTGTTGGTCGTTGTACCGAAGCTAAGCAAAAATATGGGTTCGAAGCATCAAAAAATGAAATGGTTGTAAAAAATTTAATATGTTTTGAGAGGAAGTTTTAGAAAGAGATTTCAGCGTCTTGTGAAAGATTAATAAAATTTGATAAATTATAATGTGATTTTTCGTCTTTTTAAGAATCAGCTCACCACATCATATGTCATCCGCTGTCCGCTTACACGCGCATGAATGTCTGTTACCGTTTTACGGGCCGATTCGAAGGCGCCCGCCATCCAGGCGTTGAGGTAGGTCATGTGCTCGCCGGCAAAATACACGTTCTTGTCAGGTTGCAGCAGCGCCTTGTAGTGGCTCTGCCTGCTGTCGGTCGTATACAGCGCCCATCCGCCCATGTTGTAGGGAGTTTTGGACCAGCTCACCGAAAATGAATTCTCAAACTCCTGGTCGTACTGCGGATGGATCAGCCGTCCCTTGTCGAGCGCCAGCTTCTCTCGTTGCTTCAGGTCCAGATCAGCCACCTTTTTAGCCTTGTCGTTGAAGTTATAATAGCCGATCAGGATGCCTTTCTTGCCCAGGTAATCGTATGAAGGGTAAAAGATCTGTGTCAGTTCGTTGTTGGTATGGGTGATGCCGCCGTAGATGTGTTCGTCTTCTTCCCAAAACCTTCTTTTAAACTGCAGCCCGATCTTGCCCGTGTTGATATAGCCGATGTAATCGATCGCGCGGCTTACATCGGAAGAAAAATTATTTTTCACATTGCCCAGCACAGGAAGCGGAAGGGTGCAGATGCAAAGATCACCCTGCACACTTTTTTCGCCAGACTTGTCTTTGTAGGTCACTTTCACGCCTTCGGTCATGTTGAGCACTTCCGTCACTTCGCAGCCGAAGTTGATCATGGAACCTACTTTTTTCTGCAGCGCCTGGGCGATCATGTCCATGCCGCCCACGGCCTGGAACATGGTCATCTGCAGCTCGTACGTGTATTCGGCCACATTGTAAAAATCGGGACTCATAAAACCGGAATCGACGATATCGGACAGCCGGTAAACATCGCTGAAGCGGCCCGACCGGTCGGCTGCTCCCGGGTACTCCGCAAACCCGCGCCGGTCGGAGGCTTTGTAGAGCTTGTCGATGTTCAGCCCCCCTTCGGCACGCAGGTACTCCACGATCTTTTCGTTGTCTTCTTTGGTGAGCGCCGTATCGATCTTGTTCTGGTCGATCGCTTTGGCCAGCATCTCGCAGATATACCCCCGCACGTCGTTGTGTATCTCTCTCACGCGTACTTTCTTGTTGGAAAGCGACCCTTTTCCTTCACTGAAGTAATAGCTCGCTTCGTTCACGTTGTTGTATACCTGGATGGGCACACCCAGTTCACGGCAGTAATGAAGCGTGAGCGCGTGATGATGGGGAATGCGGCTCGGGCCCGCGTTGAAATAAAGTCCTTCGTCTAAAGCCGCTGTTTGAAGGGGCATGCCTTCTTCCTGTGCGGTGGCACCTTTCCGGATGCTCCAGCATCGGCCACCTGCCCTGTTGCGGGCTTCCAGGATGGTGCAGGAGTAACCCAGCTTCGTCAGTTCGTAAGCCGCCGCCATGCCCGAGAGTCCGGCACCGAGAATGATCACATGTTTGCCGTCAACTTTTCCCGGCAGATCAAATGAATGAGCCGGAGCAGATTTGAGGAGTCCGAGCGCCAGCATCGCCGGATAAGAAAGTAAGCCGGCTTTGCCTGTTTTGGTCAAAAAATCCCTTCGAGATATCTCCATGTAAAACTTTGGATGGTAAGAGGGCTACAAGATAGGAGATTCTCAAGAAATTATAAATATGTTAATAATTTTTAATGTATTTATTTCCCAGGTTATTTACTTGTCTTCAGGAATGTATAGGGATCGTATTCCACAAATTCGTTTTGCCGGGTGGTAACGGACATAACCTTCCCATCACTTATAGAAAAGCGGATGGTGAAAATGCCATATTCGATGTTGTCGTACTGCATCAGCCATTCACCGTTGTCCATATAATCAAGTGTCGCATTGAGGTCGGGCTTGGTGTTGAAATGGACCTGTAGCTGCTTCCTGGCTTCCTTTACGGTTATGGTGCCATTGAGCTCATTGGAGTAGGTGCCTTCATAGGCCGCAAGCGGCAACGGCGCGGAGGGGCCGTTGATCTTTGCTTTCCATCCGGCGATCTCTTTCAGTTGGGCAGCCATCTCCTTTTTGAAACCGGACAGCTGCTGCTCGCTCCGGTTCACATACGCTACTTTCAGGTAGGCATCCAGTACCTGGTAGCGCAGCAGTTCAAAAAAGTTCTGGTTGTCGTTGTTGGTCAGTATGGCGATGCCCAGGTCTTCTTCCGGCACAAAGCAGACATTGCTTACCATGCCGCCCGCACCACCGGTATGCCAGTAGATCTGCCGCCCGTTGTAGTCGGCCGAAAGCAATCCCAGCGCATATCCCTGAAAATGGGTCGGGTACACAGGGGACCGCCTGCTGCGGATGGTGATGTTCACATCGCGGGTCTTCTGGAGCACGGCAAAGGGCAGCACCTGTTTGCCGTTGTACCGCCCGCTGTCGAGCTGCATCAGCAGCCAGTGCGAAAGATCATGCACGTTGCTGATGATGCTGGCGGCCGGCGCCAGGTTGTTCCAGTTGTCGAACGGTACACGCCGGAGGGTACCCGTATAGCTGGTGGTATAGGGAAGGGCCGCGTTGGACTTATCCGCAATGCCGGTCGACAACACCATCGTGCTGTTCATTTCCAGTGGCGCGATGAGCGTGTCGTGCACAAAGTTTTCCCATTGCCGGCCCGTCACTTCGGGAATGACCTGGCCCGCGGTCAGAAAACAGCTGTTGCAGTAGCCATAGTCCTGCCGGAACTGCTGCGTCGGTTTCAGCAGGCGCATGCGCTGCATGATCTCGTGGCGCGAAAGGCTGGTGTTCCAGAACGTAAAATCGCCCTGGAAAGTTTTGGTGCCGATGCGGTGCGAGAGCAGGTCGCGGATGGTGACCAGCGCAGTGGTGTTGGGATCGTAGAGGCGATAATCGGGGAAGTATTTCGTGATCTTGTCGTTGAGGGAGATCTTGTTGCGGTACTCCAGCAGCGCGAGCGAGGTGGCGGTAAACAACTTGGTGTTGCTGGCGATCATAAAGAGCGTGTTCTCATCGACCGGTGCTTTGGAGGATATATCTTTTACACCGTACCCTTTCATTACCACCGTTTTGCCGTTCTTCACCACAACGATCGCCAGACCGGGGATATCCCAGTCGCGCAGGCCGCGGTTGATGTAGGCATCAAGGCTGTCGGAAATAAATGCAGGTGTCTGCGCCGCGAGCGCAAGGGGAAGCACGAACAGGATGGACAGGAATATCTTTCTCATGGATGGATCAATGCTGCTTGCCGGTTGTGAGGTTGCCGGCAATGGTTTTATCTAATGTAAGGAATAAAGCGAGAATTTTGAAGACTGCACAGGATGATAACAAACAAAAAAGCCATCTCTTCCGAAGATGGCTTTTTTGTAAAAATAAGGTCAGCGTTATTTCGCCGGGTTCAGTGCGGCGGTGATGCGGTCCGACACGTCCTGCAGATGGGCTTTGGTGGCGCCGTCTGCGATGGTGGGGTAGGCCGCACGGATCTCGGTGTTCAGGATGCGCAGCTGCAGCTTGGCGATCGACATTACGTCGGAAGTTTTGCTATAGGCTGTCGATGCCCCGAAACCGCCTCTGCCGGGCGTGGTGACAATCAGCGTGATGGGATTGCCTTTGTCGCCGTCGATGATGTTGATCATTTTTTCTACAAACGATTTCTGCAAATTCCTGCGGTAGATATCGATCGGCTGGTGTGTGCTCAGCTCGCTCCAGATGCCTTTCTTGAGGTCTGTTACCATGTCTGTGGCGGTGTAAGCATTGCCGGGTTCTTCCGCTTCGAAACGCAGTAACTTGTCGAACGTGCTGTTGCTGAGCAGGCGCGTCAGCACCGGATCCTGTAATTTGCTGACGGTG
Source organism: Chitinophagaceae bacterium (assembly GCA_965200945.1). Taxonomy (GTDB): domain Bacteria; phylum Bacteroidota; class Bacteroidia; order Chitinophagales; family Chitinophagaceae; genus JADCRZ01. The sequence continues at coordinate 2,929,592 of OZ241749.1, read as the reverse complement.
GTGAGCGGACTGGTATTATCCATCAGGTCATTCACCTGAGCGTTGATCATCCACCTGGGTGTTTTGAACAGCTGCTCCTGCAGGAAGGCCATGGCTTCTTTCTGTTTGGCCTTGCTTACAAATTCAACCACCATACCCTGCTGCTCCACGGTTTTCGGGGTGGTCATGATGCCGCCGATGTTCTTGGCCACATGCCCCATGTACCGTCCGAACTGGGTGGTCAGCTGGCCATACAGTTCTTCCAGGCTCGAATAATCTTTATTGGATTCGCGTGTCCATTCGGGCAGTTTCACGATGATGCGCTGCAGGTTCTTGATGCCGTAGGCGCTGGCTTTCATGGCATCGTCGCCCAGGTCTTCGTTCTGTTCGCGGGGGTCATCGGCATCGGATTCGGTACCGAACCAGTTGCGGTGATTCTTCAGTTTTTCGACGGTCAGCTTGTTGAGGATGGGTACTTCCGCCTGCGGGGTTTTTGCTTCCGGCATCCAGCGGTAACCCCATTCGATGGCCCATTTATCGTAATCGCCGATGCGGGGAAACAGGCCTTTTTCCGAGATATTGTCTTCCGGCTGCGCTACGTAGTTGAAGCGGGCGTAATCCATGATGGAAGGGGTGTGGCCGTTGGCTTCCACCCAGGCTTTGTCGCGCAGCTTCTCTACCGGAACGGAAGAAGAAGAGCCGTAGTTATGACGAAGGCCCAGCGTGTGGCCCACCTCATGCGACGATACAAAACGGATCAGCTGACCCATCAGCGAATCGGAGAAGTGGAGCGTGCGTGCGTGCGGGTCAACAGCAGCCGTCTGTATGAAGTACCAGTTGCGTACCAGGTTCATTACGTTGTGGTACCAGTTGATATGGCTTTCGATGATCTCGCCGGTGCGCGGGTCGTGGATGTTCGGGCCGCTGGCGTTGGCTACGTCAGACGGTTTGTACACGATGGCCGAATGGTTGGCGCCTTCGATGCTCCAGGTAGAGTCTTTCAGCGGAGCAATGCGGGCGGTAATGGCATTTTTAAAACCGGCCTTTTCAAAGGCGACGTTCCAGTCGTTCACACCCTGGATCAGGTAAGGCACCCATTTGCGGGGGGTGGATGGATCGATGTAGTAAACGATCTGCTTCGCGGGCTCCACCAGTTCGCCCTTCATGTATTTGTCCACGTCTTCCGGTTTCGGTTCGAGGCGCCAGCGGGTGATCATGCGCACCTGCTGCACACCCTGCGGGTTCTGGTCGAAATCGACGTAGTTGGTGGTAAAGTAACCGACGCGGGGATCGAAATAGCGTGGGCGCATAGTCGATTTGGGCAGCAGCACCATCGAGGTGTTGAGCTCGTAGGTGGTCGGCGTACCGGAGGCGCCGAATGAAGGCACCACGGCAGAACCCTGTCCGCCAAAGCCTGGCGTTGCCGTTCTCATGTAGGTCTTCACCGTTTTCAGTTCCACATTATCCGGGAATGAATTCACACCCACAACATAAGAGTTATCGCGCTGGTACTGGCTCAGTCCGAGCGACCGCTTGGTTTGAGCCTGGAAAAAGAAAACATCGTTGTCGCTCATCACGTAATCTGTAATATCCACCACCGAACCCCGGGTGCCGCTCACAGAATCCCTCGCATATGCTTTTACATCGAAAGCGGCTACTATAGGTTGCAGGTTTGAATTTCTCACCGATTCGAACATGCCCGCAGAGTCGCGCGCTGATTCCTGGTAGGAGATGCTGCGGATAAAGATCTTGTTGTTCTGCCCTTTTTCGAAGGAGATCACGTTCTTGCCGATCTCATCCCCTGCATAACCCAGAAACCCTGCGCGGGAGCCCGCAGCAGATTTGGAGATGCGGTTCACCACCAGGATCTCCCTTCCGATCACGGAATCGGGGATCTCGAAATAATATTTGTCGTCCAGAAAGTGAATGGTGAACAGTCCTTTGATTGTTTTTGCCTTTGACGTGATCACCTCACTATACGGCCGGGGACCGGACGAGTTCCGGGAACCAAACATACTGCCCGTTGAGGGGCCGTTGGTAATGGAAGGAATTGACGGCCGGTTTTGGGCCTGCACAGCACCACTACACAGGGAAACACATATGGCAATCCCTGCAATACGATTCGTCTTCATGATATTTGATAAAATTTTATTAATTGAACCGGCAAATCAACAACCTTTTATCTAAAATGTTTGCAACCCGGCCTTAATTAACTTTTGGATATAAACTTTAGCCTATAGCCTGTTCCAGATCCGCGATCAGGTCTTCTGCGTCTTCGATGCCTACGCTGAGCCGGATGAGCGAATCAGACAGTCCGTTTTTGATCCGTTCTTCCCGTGGAATGGAAGCATGCGTCATGGACGCGGGATGGTTGATAAGTGATTCAACGCCGCCCAGGCTTTCTGCCAGCGCAAACACTTTGGTGGAGGAAAGTAGTTTCATTGCAGTGTCGATGTTGTCGTCTTTGAGCGTAAAGCTCATCATGCCGCCGAAATCACGCATCTGTTTGCGGGCGATCTCATACCCCGGGTGGTCTTCAAAACCGCACCAGTATACCTTGCCGACCTTAGGATGGGCCTTCAGCCATTTTGCAACCAGCGCGCCGTTCTCGCAATGTTGCTTCATGCGCACATGCAGCGTCTTGATGCCTCGCAGCACCAGGAAGCAATCCATAGGGCCCGGTACGGCACCGCAACTCTTCTGGATAAAATATAATTTCTCCCGCAACGCTGTATCGTTCATCACCAGGCAACCCTGGATCACATCGCTGTGTCCGCCTAAATATTTGGTGGCCGAATGCAGCACGATGTTTGCGCCCAGGTCGAGCGGATTTTGCAGATAGGGAGAGGCAAAGGTGTTATCGACGCATACCATCACATGGTGCTGTTTGGCAAGCGCGCTCACCGCTGCAATGTCTACCACGTTCATGAGCGGGTTGGTAGGCGTTTCAAGCCAGATCAGTTTAGTATTCGGATTGAACAGTGCAGAAATATTATTCAGATCCGACATATCGGTGTAATGAAAACGGATCCCGAATTTTGCAAACACTTTTGTGAACAGGCGGTAAGTGCCTCCGTACATATCGTTGGCGGCGATCACTTCATCGCCGGGCTCCAGCAGTTTGATGACGGCGTCGGTGGCAGCCACGCCGCTGCTGAAGGCGAGGCCATGCTGTCCGTTCTCGAGTACCGCAAAAGCAGTTTCAAGGGCGGTGCGCGTAGGGTTTTGCGAGCGTGCGTATTCATATCCCTTGTTCTGGCCGGGGGCCGATTGTACATAGGTGGAGGTCTGATAAATAGGCGTCATGATGGCGCCGGTACTTGGGTCGGGCTCTGCGCCGGCATGAACGAATCTGGTGGCAATTTTCATCAACAGGTATTTAGCCACAAATATGAGGAATTAAAAGGATAGCCTGGCCTGATAATAAGGACAGCTGATCTACGAATTTATTCGTTTGTTAAATCCGGTCCAGTAAATTAACAATTAGTTTGAGGGAGATTCAGTATATGCGCTTTTTAGGCATGAATAAATGCCGTTTGGTCTGCTATTTATGCCGTATGAACCGTGTTTTTGCTTGTTACCCCTGCAATGCTTTCCACGTCTAATCCACAACGTTTGCCGATGATCACAATCTCAAACCAGGTATAACAATCCCTGATAGTTTTGACATCACAAATCATCCAAAAGAAAATAACACCCACGTAAAAAACTTAAATCATGAAAAAATTATTGGTCAGTTTATCCTGCATGTTCCTGCTCGCCGCCACCTGCCTTGCAGATGTTCCCAACGAAAAAGTACTTAAAACCTTCCACACCACTTTCAGCCATGCCCAGCGCGTGAAATGGATGGAGCACGAAGACTTCTTCGATGTAAGCTTTGTACAGTCCGGCATTCAGTCGAACGTACGGTACGACAAATCAGGCGCTTTCCTGAGCTGCACCCGGTATTACAACGAACAGCAGCTGCCCGTGAATATCCTCTGTAAACTGAAAGACAGATGGTCCGACAGAAAAGTGTTTGGCGTAACTGAAGTTACCAGCCAGGACAACATCAACTATTTTGTAAAGATGTACGACAATAAGAACTGGTACAGCGTGAAAGTAAGCGACGATGGCCAGATGGAAGTGGTGGAAAAATATAAGAAAGCATAAAGCCTCAGAAAGACGCAGCGCCTGACTCATCGGCCAATCACTTCGATGAGCTGCTCTCCTGATCAGGTCAGGAGTTTCCCCGCCACGAGGAACCGCCAGTCAAGATTTAAAGCCGCACGGGACTCCTGCGGCTTTACTGTTTTATGAAGAACGCTCTTTTTGAGCACGCCTGCCCTAACAAGTCTTTGCTTCTGTTCCGTAACATAAGCCTGAAACCCCGGATGCTGCATCCAGAGCTGCTGCGGCGGTTCAAAACCTACCTTGTCTGTACGCCATACAATTTCGGCGGGCAGTTTTTCCTCCATCGTTTTCCGCAGGATCCATTTGGTGCGGCCGTCACGGATCTTGAAGCCGGCCGGCAGCGAAAAAATAAATTCCACCAGCTCATGTTGCAGGAAGGGCAGGCGCACTTCGCGCCCGTGCGCCATGGAGTTGCGGTCGGCATACCGCAGCAGGTCTTCCAGTCCGTTAATAAATGTGTTGTAGTGCAGTACATTGCCGAGCCGGTCGGTGCGGGGAAGTGTATAATAAGATTCCCCGTAAGCGCTTACAAACTCCGGGGTGAGCCCGTTCGTTTTTCTTTGCAGTCTTTTTTGTCTGGTTCGCTGTACAGATTGCGACAGACCCGGCAGCAACGCTGCCATCCGGTTGTGCCAGCCCCAGGGTTGTGCAATACCCGTTTTGCGGGCCTGCTCCAGCTCCCAGCGGAATTTTCCGCGGTCGGTCCGGTACAGTTCCTGCCAGTACCAATGGTAGTATTTGTCGTAGCCCGCCAGCGTTTCGTCTGCACCCTGCCCGTCGAGCAATACGGTGACCTTTTGTTTTGCGGCCAGCGCGAACACGGCAAACTGCGCGTAGATGCTGGATGAGATAAACGGTTCGTCCTGGTGGTGGCAAAGCAGATCGAAGTTTTCTATAAAGTCGTGTGCGGCCGGCTCTGTCTGGTAATTTTCAATTTCCAGCTTCTGCTGCACCGAGCGTACAAATCTTGATTCATCTTTTTCATACCCGGGAAAAACCGCTGAAAATGTTTTGATGTGCGCACCTTCTTGCACGCCTCCCATCCATTGTTTCATGATGGCGACGATGGTAGAACTGTCGAGACCGCCGCTGAGAGACGTGCCTACGGGCACATCGCTGCGAAGGCGTCTTTGAACGGAGGTCTGCAGCAAGTCCCTGAATTGTTCGATCGCTTCTTCTTCATGCCGGGGTTGTTTTATTTCTGCATCCGGCTTCCAGTAACGTTGCACAGACAATTTGCGGGCAGGAAGGTGGAAGAGAAGGAACGAAGCCGCGGGCAGCTTTTGAACGTCCAGAAAAAATGTTTCGGAAGCATCGCCGGGGTTGACGGTATAACCAAGGGTCAGGAAGTTGTAGAGCATGCGCCGGTTGATCTTTTTCTCCACACCGCCCGCCCGGAGGGCTTTGATCTCGCTTCCAAAGACGAGGCGGTCTTGCTGAAGCGAATAAAAAAAGGGTTTTTCCCCGAACCGGTCCCTTGCTGCAAACAAGGTCTGTTCCTTTTCGTCCCAGATCGCAAAAGCGAACATGCCGTCGAAAAGAGACAGGCATTGTTCTTTATAACAGGCATAGGCCGCAAGAACGACTTCCGTATCGGAGACAGAGCGGAACTGACATCCTTTGCGCAACAGGTCTGCCTTGATTTCTTTGTAATTGTAGATCTCCCCGTTGTAAATGATGGTGAAGCGGTTGAGGTAGTGCATAGGCTGGGCGCCGGCCTCGCTCAGGTCGATGATGGAGAGCCTCCGGTGGCCGAAATGCACATGCGCCGTTTGGTTGCGCCAGTATCCTTCTCCGTTCGGACCCCGGTGAGCAAGCTGATCGGTCATGCTTTTCAGCTCTCGGTAGAGGGTTTCTTCTGCCTGGTAAGAAATGATGCCTGCAATGCCGCACATAATAAGAGGTAAGGGAGCTGCCGGTAAAATCAGAAAGGCTGTCACCCTTGTTGAGACAGCCTTCCTGACCAAATATTGAGGGAAGAGAGAATAGAAACTGCGTATACAAGGCGCATCAAGGGTGCGCTTTTTTCGGCTTCGCGAAAGAGGCTTTCTCACTGAGCTTCATGGGAACGGAGACCATGGCATTGTCCCATCCGGCGTTGAGGGCAAAACCATCGTCGGTTTTTGTGAAATACATGGCCAGCGCTTCCAGCGGTTCGCTGATCTTCTGAACGGGTACGTCTACCCTCACCAGGTCTTTTTTGCTGTCGTATTTAAAACTTCCCCAGGTATCCGTATCGGTATTTAAGATAACCGTCCATTTGGTTGAATCGGGAATGGTGCAGATGGTATACCGTCCTTTTAGAACAGGTTTTCCGCCAACGGTCACATTCTGGAAAAACTCAATTTCGGTGGCTTCGTTGGCCCCGAGGCGCCACACTTTACCGTATTCGTTGAGCCCGCCAAAAACAGCACGGCCATTCTTCTGCGGGCGGCTATAGATAACGCGGGCCACCAGCGGTTCGGTGGCTTTGTCCTGTATCTTCAGAATGGGATAGTTGACCGGGTAGTATGCCATGTCCATCGGCGACTTATCCATGTCAGGAAATTTCTGGGAAAAAACGGGTGAAGCCGCAAGCATGCACAGGGCCCCGTACGCAAAATATTTCTTCATAGTAGATCGTTTTTAATTCACAAATATAGGTTGTCAAAAATTTTTCAGTTGCTGAAGCCGCTGCCGGGCATAAATCTTCAAAGAAGGAAAAAACTGTTCATAGCATTGTTTCAGGCTGTCGTAGTTTTCTTTAAAGATATCAAAAGCCGGTTCCGCATCTTCCATATACAGGGATCTCCTTACCAGTCCGCCGAAACTTCTCCGCATGCCTTCGATCAGCCGGTAATTAGATAACCAGTCGTACTGTCGCATGTAAGGGAACATCTGCAAAAAGGAGACCGGGAACACGGCTTCATATTCAGCGAGGGTCTGGTAGGTTTGCCGGGCGAACTGTTGCAGCGCCTCCGGACCCTCAAACTCGTTCAGGTCGTTTGCAAGAAAGTGATCATATACAATGTCGATGAACGCGCCGGCGTATAATCTGTATACCGGCCTGAAAAACTGTTTGGCTTCAGTGGTTATGTTATGTGCGTCCGTAAAATTGTCTATGTCGCGATGCAGGGAGATGCCTTGCTGAATAGTAGGAGAAAAATCCAATTTCTTTTTTCCTTTTACAAAATCACTGATCATATTACCCACCACAATCCCAGGTTCCTGAAATGAAAGGTATGCGTGGGCCAGATAGTTCATTGATCTTTTTATTTGATATCAGGCAAAAATAGGGCCGGCTCTTTACAGCATCGTGTACAGCCTGTCTGCCATTATTCCAATTTAACGGCGGCTTAACGCAGTTTTACAGAATTTTTAAGAGTTCGGCTGCAAGCTGCGCCGGCAGAGGGTTCTGAAGGAACAATCCTTATTTCGGTTGCGGGTTGCCGGTAATAATAACGGTAACTTATAAGTTCGATTGCCATCTGTCAATCAGTAATTGATGGTGCTGACCGCGCATATACATTTGTTCTGGATTGAAGATGCGGACGGCTGAAGATCAGGTACAGCAACAACCTGGTTTGTACAGATAAAAGGAATTCTAAAAAATAAAATTCGGCAACTGTAACCAAATTGAAAGTGGTGCGTCTTATTCTTCAAACAACCAACAAAAAATTATAACAATAAAAATCATGAAAAAGAAAATCGCCGGACTTGCTTTGTTAGCAGTCATTCTAACCACCACCACCTTCGCAAAAAACATTGACGACAACACTGTGAACAAACAGATCGTCAGCACTTTTAACCAGAAATTCGTTCAGGCCAGCGACGTCAAATGGAATGTGACCGCCAACTATGTGGAAGCACGTTTCAAGATGAACGAACAGTTTATGTACGCCTACTTCTCACAGGCCGGAGAACTGCTGGGTATCTCACGCAACATCGTGGTGAACCAGCTGCCGATCATCCTGCAGGCCGAGATCAAAAAGAATTACGGCAGCAGCTGGGTAACAGAACTGTTTGAACTGGCCAAAGAAGACGAAACCACGTATTACATCACCCTGGAAAATGCCGATCAGAAAGTGTCGCTGAAAAGCGATGGTGGTAACAACTGGCTTATATTCAAAAAGATCAGGAAAACCGCCGAATAAATCCCCACAAAACCCTTTGAACCGTAAAGCTCTGCCACCCCGCAGGGCTTTCTCTTTTTCTGCCCGTTCTTTTCCGCTTTCTGTTGCACAATCTTCATCCCGGAATGTAACCTGAAAAATCTATTTTTGCGGCCTGAACCAACCGGCCCGCTAGGCCCGGTCTATTAAATCTATTACTATGTCAACATCAGAAAATAAGGGTCCGGTATCGAAGTTTATAGAGCATCACTACCGGCATTTTAATGCGGCCGCACTGGTAGATGCGGCGAAAGGATACGAGACACATCTTGTGGAAGGAGGGAAAATGATGATCACGCTGGCTGGCGCGATGAGTACGGGCGAGCTGGGCGTATCGCTGGCCGAGATGATCCGCCAGGGCAAGGTAGACATCATCAGCTGCACCGGCGCCAACCTGGAAGAAGACATCATGAACCTGGTGGCGCACAGCCATTACAAACGCATCCCCAATTACCGCGACCTGAGCCCCCAGCAGGAATGGGAGCTGCTCGAGCAGGGACTGAACCGGGTCACAGATACTTGCATCCCTGAAGAAGAAGCCTTCAGAAAGATCCAGAAACACATCGAGGCGATCTGGAAAGACGCCGATGCGAAAGGCGAGCGGTATTTCCCGCACGAGTACATGTACAAGCTGCTCCTGAGCGGGGTGATGAAAGAAGATTACGAGATCGATCCGAAGAACAGCTGGATGATCGCCGCTGCGGAAAAGAACCTGCCCATGGTAGTACCGGGCTGGGAAGACAGCACCATGGGAAACATCTTTGCTTCCTATGTGATCAAAGGTCAGATAAAGCCGACTACCATGAAGAGCGGGATAGAATACATGGTCTGGCTGAGCGGCTGGTACCGCGAAAATTCCTCCGGCAAAGGAATCGGATTTTTCCAGATAGGAGGGGGCATCGCAGGCGATTTCCCGATCTGCGTGGTGCCGATGATGTACCAGGATCTCGAATGGCATGATGTTCCGTTCTGGGGTTATTTCTGCCAGATCAGCGATTCAACCACTTCCTATGGTTCCTACTCCGGCGCCGTGCCCAACGAAAAGATCACCTGGGGCAAGCTCGACATCCACACACCCAAACACATCGTCGAAAGCGATGCCACCATCGTAGTCCCGCTGATCTTTGCGTGGTTATTGGGATGGTAGGAGGAGCATCGGTTTCATCCAAAATAAAAAAGAGCGTCACAATTAAAACTGTGACGCTCTTTTTTATTGAAGGTTGTTTTTATAAGGTCCCTACCTGTTCGCTTCCGGCAGGGGAATATCGCGTTTTACCATGTCGTTGCGGTTGGCCATTTCCCAGGCGGTGAGGAAAATAAACCTGACCCGTTTCTGCATGACGTCGAAATTGATCTTGTCGACCGTGTCGCTGGGGCGGTGATAGTCGTTGTGGGTGCCGTTGAAGTAAAAGATGATGGGCACGCCTTTGCGGGCGAAATTGTAATGGTCGCTCCGGAAATAGATGCGTTCGGTGTCTTTCGGATCGTTGTATTTGTAATCGAGCTCCAGGTGGGCGTATTTTTTATTGATCGATTCGCTGATCGGCTTCAGGTCGGAGCTGAGCTTGTCGTCGCCGATCACATACACATAGTTCATTGAGTCGCCATACGTACGCTTCGGATCGAGGCGGCCCACCATATCGGTGTTGAGATCAACCGATGTTTTGTCAAGCGGGAACAGCGGATGCTCGGAGTAATACTCGGAGCCCCATAAGCCTTTTTCTTCGCCGGACACGGTCATGAATACTATGGTGCGGCGCGGCCCGTTGCCTTCCGCCTTCGCTTTTACAAACGCTTCGGCCATCTCCAGCACAGAGACCGTTCCGCTGCCGTCGTCGTCGGCGCCGTAAAAAATGGTTCCGTTGGGCCTTGTGCCGAGGTGATCGTAATGGGCGGTCATAAATACGTACTCCTCCTTTTTGTCTGTTCCTTCCAGTACGCCGAGCACGTTGCTGCTGTTGGCTTTTTCCATTGAACTCTTCTGGCAGTCGAAAGAGATATCTTTATTTACGGTATGGTAATCGGCCTGGGAGAACTTTGCCGTGCCTTCCAGTTTTTTAAGGACCGAATCGGCGTATTCGCTGCCGAAAAGCTCATGAAAAAGGCCCTGCGAAATGGTAGCCACAGAAGGGCGTGCTGCATCTGCCACCGCTCTGCCGCCGAGGTAAAGCGTAGATCTGCGCTGTGCTGTTGCAGCGGCAGAGTCGAGGTTGCCGGCGCGGGGGGAAAGAATGAAAACAGCAGCGGCCCCTTTACTCAAAGCAGCCTGTGTTTTGCGGCCGACGCCCGCCCAGCTCATTGCGCGGCTGGTGGTGGGGAACAGCGGCTGGTTGTTCTCCCGGGGTTCACCGGGCGCTAGCACCACAATTGCTCCATTCACATCAAGCGAAGCATAGTCATTGTACAGTGAATCACTGATGCCATAGCCGGCGAACACAAGTTTGCCGGCGGTGATGTTTTTATTGACACCGGTCTGTGCAGCGATCGTATAGTCCCTTCCAAACTGGTATTCTTTTCCTGCAACGGCGAGCCTGCTCGACAAGATGGTGTCTTGAAAAAGCGGGTAGACCTGCTGATACGATCCATTGTTGCCGGGGCGAAGACCCAGCGTTTTAAAATCATTTTCGATATAGGCGGCCGCTTTTTTCTGGCCTTCCGTACCGGTTTCCCGGCCTTCCATGCCGGCGCCGGCCACGATGATCAGGTGTTTTTTAAGGTCGGCCGCCGTAATGGTAGCCGCATACTTTTCCGGATTTTTTTGTGCAAAGCCGGCGGCCGCACCCGTAAGCAGCAGGAGCGAAACAGTCAGTTTCTTCATGATATGAGCTGGTTATTAAATAAAATGGTACATGCAGGGTTGGGGCATCAAATATAATGGATTCAGAATGGGCTCAGGATCTTAGCTCCATTCCTGCAATTCCTTCTTCTCGGCGTCTTTCAGCGCCCGCGCGGAGATCCAGATGCTGATCTCATACAGCAGCAACAGGGGAACCGTGCAAATGGCCATACTCACCACATCCGGCGGAGTAATTACAGCCGCTACAACGAGGATGATCATAAAGGCATACTTGCGGTAGGTACGCAGGAAAGCGGGGGTAACCACGCCGATCCGGGAAAGAAAGAAAACCAGCAACGGAAGCTGGAATACGATACCGGTACCGAGAACGAGGGACACGATGTTGTCGATGTAATCGTCTATCGTGAAAAGGTTGGAGATGATGGGGCTCAGCGTATAGGAAGCGAAGAAGTTGACCGTATAAGGGGCTACGAGAAAATAGCCAAAAGCCACACCCGTGAAAAAGAGGAGCGAAACCCAGAAGATGACCCCGCCGGTCTTCTGTCTTTCCTTTTCCGTCAGCGCAGGCCGGGTGAATCGCCAGAATTCATAAAAAACATAAGGGAAGGCAAGTACAAAACCACCGACGAAGGCGATGGTAAAACTCATCATGAACTGGCTGCTCATTTCATTGGCAACCAGTTTCAGGTTGATATTTTCGAGGCACATGGCGTTGCCCATGCCGATCTTATGACTCACATCGCAAAGCACCCGGTAGGTGATAAAATCGCTGTGGGCGGGGCCGAGGATGATCCTGTTGAAGAAAAAATCCATCTTCAGAAAAACCAGGATAACCCCAACCAAAAGCGCAATAACTGACCGAAACAGATGCCACCGCAACTCCTCAAGATGATCTACAAATGACATTTCTGCCTTTTCCGGGGAGTTCCTGAATATTTTACTGAATGCCATTAGTATGTTTAAAGCGGGCAAATTTAATACTTAATCGCAGAATCCACCCTACTTAACTTACGGTTTAAATGCCTCTTGCAGATGCCTACTTTAAAACTTTCATCCTCACCATTTCGATCCGGGTGTCGCTCACACTCATGATATCGAACTCATAATCACCGATGATGATGCGTTCTTTCAGCTTGGGGATGGTCTCGTGTTTGTGAATGATAAAACCCGACAGGGTTTCCGATTCATTTTCCGGCAGGTCGAGTTCGTATTTTTCGTTGAGATAATCCAGCTCGAGCCGGCCGGAAAAAATAAATTCCTCGTCCGACAGCTTTTTTTCTTCGAAATCTTCGGTGTCGTACTCGTCCTTGATCTCCCCGAAGATCTCTTCCAGCAGGTCTTCCATGGTCACGATGCCGGCAGTGCCGCCGAATTCGTCCACCACCCAGGCAATGCTTCTTCTCTCCTGCGAAAACTTGGAGATTAGTCCGGTGGCGCTCATGCTTTCCGGTACGGCGGGTATCGGCAACATGATCGATTTTACGTTGGGCGGGTTCTTGAAAAGGTCGAGCTGGTGCACATATCCGAGAATGTGGTCGATATTCTGCTCAAACACCAGCAGCTTGCTCAGCTGTGTGCTGATGAACTTTTCCTTCACTGCATCGATGGAGGCGGATATGTCGATGCCGACGATCTCTTTGCGGGGTACCAGGCATTTGCGGATCTTGATGGTGTGGAGCGAAAGCGCGTTCTCGAACAGCTCGGTGTTGAGGTCCTGGTTGTCGGCATCCTGCTCGCTTGTCTGCAGGAAAAAATGCTCGAGGTCCGACCGGGAGAACGCTTCTTTTTTCTCATCGATGCGCACATTGAACAGGTAGGTGAGCACTCCTTCCGAAATATACACCAGCATGGAAGAGACGGGGTGGAAGATGCGGTAAAAGAACTTGGTGATGGACGAGATGACCCGGGTCAGGATCCATTCGTTTTTGACCCGCCAGATGGCACGTGGCAGAAACTGACCCAGAAGCAGGATGATGGCGGTGGAAGTGAGCGTTTCAAACGTGAGCTTGATGAAGTTCACATAACTTTCGGCGATCTTCTGTTTGGTAATGAGCCAGTTCCAGATGGGGTGCAGCATTTCGCCCACCAGCAACCCGTAGATGACCAGGAAAAGGCTGTAACCCACCAGTGTGGAACCGATGAACCGGGTGGGGTGATCAACGAAGTTGGAGAGAAGGATGCCGCTGCGGCGACCTTGTTTCTTTTTGAGTTCTATGGTTAACTTGCTGATGCTGACAAAGGCAACCTGAAGTCCGTTGAAAAAGCCGATGAGCAGGATCGCGATAACAATGTACCCTATCGTGTTCAAGTTGATCATAGACTACGAATGTATATAAAAAAAATGAACGAAAAGGGGAGGGGGGTCAGCCGTTTTCTTCAATAAAATCGCTGACGGCCTGCCGGGCTTCCCGGCAGGCTTTGTCGAGTTCATCGTTGACAATGATCTTGTTGAAGTGCTGGCGGAAGGAAATTTCATAAGATGCTTTGTTCACCCTTGCCTGCAGCGCTTCCTCGTTTTCGGTGCCCCGGCCGACGAGCCGGCGTTTCAGTTCTTCGATGGAAGGCGGCTGTATGAAGATGGAAAGGGTGTTGTCGGGATACTGCTTTTGCACGTGGATGGCGCCCTTCACGTCGATATCAAGCACCGGGATCCTGCCCGCCTTCCAGATGCGCTCGAACTCGCTTTTCAGGGTACCGTAGTACTTTCCTTCATACACCATCTCCCATTCCACGAATTCATTGGCCTGGATACGCCGGTTGAATTCCCTGGGGCTCAGGAAGTAATAATCTATCCCATCGGTTTCATTGTTGCGGGGAAACCGGGTGGCCGCCGATACGGAAAAAGCCAGCTGCGAAAAAGTTTGCAGGAGGAACCGGGTGATGGATGTTTTCCCGGCTCCGGAAGGAGCGGTGAGTATGATGATTTTGTTTTTTGTGCTCACTGCTGTTCGGCGATGTTGGGTGCAAAGAAAAGCAAATCTATCCTGCCACCTGCGCGCCCCGTCTTTTATTTGAAAACTTTTTCCGTTGCCAGTACCGTCCCTTTCTGGTCCGTCAGTTTGATCCAGTACATACCTGCCGGAAGGCCCTGCAATCCATTGATTGCGAGGCGCTGGCTGCCTGCTACCGGGATTATTCGCTGCAGGGCCACCACGCTGCCGGCACTGTTTATCAGTTGTGCCGTTACAACCTGCGGCACCGCGCTCAGGAAGCTGACCGTCAGGCTGCCGGTGAAAGGACTGGGAAAGATGCGGACGGTGGCCGATGCGGCCGGCCGGATGAGTTTTTCTACCGTCGAATAGGTGCTTTTTCCATCGAGGTCGATCTGTTTGATGCGATAATAAGTTACAGCCTGCATAGCTTCCGCATCGGTAACGCTGTACACCTGCACCGGGTCACTGCCGGCAGAAGGTGCAGCCGAGGCAAATTTTTTCCAGGTTTGTCCGTCATGACTTTTTTCTGCTTCGTACGCTTTCAGATTGTGTTCGGAAGAAACTTCCCACCGCAGTACCACCGTGGTATTGCGGATGTCGGCGGTAAAACTTTGCCAGACAACCGGCAGGCTGGTCTGCCCCCGTTCGTACTGAAGCAGCCATTCATATACATTCATGCCCAGCGAATCGCGCAGATTGCCACCCACCGTACTGCCGGACGCCAGGTTTTCGAAGGTGCGCGTCCATACATTGTGTTTGATGCTGCCCCCGCTGGTGCTGTCCCAGTAATATGCGCGGGGCGCCGGATTGGGATCGAAAGCCTCGATCGCCTGGATATTAGCTTTTGTTCTGGAGGCGAGAATAAGATCGTCGCCGAGGTTGTGGGTGGCAAGAACGGGCAGTTCTGCACCGGCGATGTTCCGGGCTTTCGTGGCATCCAGGTCAGCAGCGCCGCAGGCGATGGCAACAGCTGCCAGCTTCCGGGCAGCTGCGGCAGAGCTGCCTGCATAGTCCCACGTAACACCGCCGCCCATGCTCAGTCCGGCAAGGTAGATCCGGTTCGGATCAACCCGGTAGGCCCCTTTGGCGTATTCGATCACGGCGTCTATCGTGGAGGGGGCTACCGTGCTGCTCAGGTCGAGGAAGCCGTCTTTGATCTGCGGAGCGATCACGATGAATTTAAACCATTTGCCTCCCACATAAAAACTGTCGGGAAAAAGACCGTTGCCGATGATCTTGGGCGTTCCGTTGTTGAGTAGCTGGCGCAGGGTGATGGAGTCGGGTGTCGATCCGCTTTCGCCGTATCCGTGCATGAAAACCAGCAGGGGATAGGTTTGCGTAAGATCAATGCTGTAATTGCGGGGAAGGTATTCCCAGAACCCGTTGATATTGGCGTCAAGTACGGGGCTGAGTCTTGGTTTACTTGAAGGAGGCTGTGCTGCGAGCCGGGTTGCTGAACAAAGCAGGCAGGCAGCCCAGGCACAAAGAAGGATGAGGTGTGCAGGTAGATTTTTTTTCTTCATAGCAGGTCCTGATTAGTAAAAGAGGGTGTTTGCACTTATCGCGGCAAATTGCTTACCAATTTGCAGCTGGTTGCGTTCTGTTATTTGGGAAAATAGGATGGATGAGGAAGCAGCAGGGGGGAAATACCGGATGGATCCCTGCAGACGAGACCCTCCGCAGGGAATCCCGCCCAGCGCAGCTAAATACTAGTGAGGAGTGGGGCGCCTGCGCGGAGGCCACCCGGAGAAGGGGATTGATGTTTAACAACGGGTAAGACATGTTCGATGTGGAATCTTGTTCCTTACAGTCTATCTCGATATCCGCCTGATATCAGCGCCCAGTTTCTGCAGCCGTTCGTCGAGATGCTGATAGCCCCGGTCGATCTGCTCGATGTTCTGGATCACGCTTTTGCCCTGCGCGCTCAGCGCCGCGATCAGCAGGGCGACGCCGGCCCGTATGTCGGGACTGCTCATCGAGATACCCCGGAGTGTATGCTCGCGGCCCAGTCCGATCACGGCTGCGCGGTGCGGGTCGCAGAGGATGATCTGGGCTCCCATATCGATCAGCTTGTCGACAAAGAAGAGTCGGCTTTCAAACATTTTCTGGTGTATAAGCACACTGCCTTTTGCCTGCGTGGCCACAACCAGCAGGATGCTGATCAGGTCGGGCGTGAGTCCCGGCCAGGGATGATCGTAGATGGTGAGCACCGAGCCGTCGAGAAAGGTTTTGATCGAATATGCCTCCTGCGGGGGAATATAAATGTCATCGCCTTGAAACTGCATCTCGATCCCGAGCAGTCTGAACCTGTCGGGGATCACGCCCAGGTGTTCCAGTCCGGCGCCTTTGATCGTGATCTCGCTCTGCGTCATGGCAGCCAGTCCGATGAAAGAGCCTACCTCGATCATATCGGGCAGCATGCGGTGCTGCGTGCCCGACAGGGTGGGCCTGCCTTCAATGAGGAGCATATTGCTGCCCACACCGCTGATGGCCGCACCCATCCGGTTCAGCATGTGGCAGAGCTGCTGAATGTATGGTTCGCAGGCTGCATTGTACAAAGTAGTGGTGCCTTCTGCCATCACGGAGGCCATCAGCACATTGGCCGTACCGGTTACAGACGGTTCATCCAACAATATAAAGGCCCCTTTGAGCCGGGGGGCTTCGAGATAGAACACTCCGCCTTCCGCATGATAAGTGAATTGTGCACCGAGCTTGATAAAACCGTTGATGTGCGTGTCGATGTTGCGCCGGCCGATCTTGTCGCCGCCGGGCTGCGGGATAAAGGCTTTGCGAAACCGGGCCAGCAACGGACCGGCCAGCATAACGGAACCGCGGAGCCGTCCGCTCTTGCTTTTAAAGGCCTGACTGTGCAGGTAGTCGATATCTACATCATCGGCCTGGAACACGCAGGTATCGGGCGAAGTGCGGTCTACTTTCACATTCATTTCCCGGAGAAGCTCGATCTGCAGGTTTACATCCGTGATATCGGGGATGTTGCTGATCTCCATCTTGCCGGCCGTGAGCAGCACGGCGCTGATGATCTGCAGCGCCTCGTTCTTCGCGCCCTGCGGATGGATCTCGCCTTTCAGCCGTTTGCCGCCCGTTACTTCAAATGAAAGTGCCATGTGTAAGGTGTTTGATGATTCGCCCGGGATAAGCGCAAATATAAAACCCCGGACATGACGATCATGTGCCGGGGTTTTATATTTTTTTATGAAAAAGCGGTGAACCGATGGTTGGTTCTAGAAACGCTTTTTGAATTTGCCGTTGTTATTATTGTTGTTGTTCGGGTTGCGGTTCAGGCCGCCACCGTTGCCACGGTTGTCACGCATGTCATTGCCGCGGTTGTCACGCATGTCGTTGCCACGCATGTCGCGCATATCGTTGCCGCGGTTATTGTTGTTGTTGCTGCGAGGCTGAAATTTCTGGTTGCGTTTGTTGCGATAGTCGTTGTAGCCGCCCCGGTTGTCGCGGTTTTCGTTGGCGCGATAGCTCTTTACATAAGGCGTATTCGTGAATTCCAGTTGGCCCTGCGTGAGGTTGGTGAGCTCGCTCTGGATGGCATCGTCGTGTACGGTTTCCTTATGCCAGTTGTTGTATGCCAGTTTCATGTAGTAGGCAATGGCATTGGAGAACCCGTTTCTTTTCTCCGGATTTTTCTCGTCCAGGGCTTTGTTGATGATCATCTCTAGGTTCTTACCCAGGTGAGAGAATTTCGGATAGCGTTTCGGATATTTCAGCGGGGCCGGACTCGCCTTGAGCGTTTCCTTGGTGGGGATAGGGTACGGAGATTCCACATTGAGTTTGAAATCGGAGATCAGGAACAGGTGATCCCATAATTTATGACGGAAATCTTCTACATTTTTGAGGTGCGGATTCAGGAAGCCCATCAGTTCGATGACGGTATATGCGTTGCGCTGGCGCACTTCTTCATCTTCTATTGTCAGCAGGTACTCGATCATCTTCTGCATGTGCCGTCCGTACTCTTTCATGATCAGATGATTCCTGGTCGTATTGTATTCCATTAGTATGATCTGTGGGTGTTATACAAAACTAATCAAAGTCTTTATTAAACAAATTGGTTGAACTTAAAATTGGTGCCGGGGGATAGATTTAACATAGATATCTTTGGCCTCCCCGCAAAAGAACAGGCGGAGTTTAGGTAGCTGGCCTGCCGGGATCTTTTCTTGAAAATTATATGAAAATATTTGTAGACAGGTTTTTATCAGATCAGTATTTGTCAGGCGGAGGCCTGTTTATAAAAGATTTGATGGAAGAACTTGCCCGAAGAAATCCGGAACATCTTTTCGTAATGCCGGCGGGCCCGAAGCAGACTGCTGATTCAGACCCTGCGTCAAATATAACTATTTATCCGGTAAATAGTTTGTTTTTACACGGGCCGGGTAAAAAGTGGTGGTACCGATGGATGCTGCCCGGCATCCTGAAAAAGCAAGGGGCCGATGTGCTAGTTACGATCGACAACCTCGAGATCCCCCGCACGTCCGTTCCTGTTTGCCTGGTCATCACGTCGGTTCCTGCATCCGCTGAAGAAAGCAGCAGGTCGGCGAAACTGTTTTTCAAGCGCTTCTCTTCCGCCGCCCGCCGGATGCAGGCCATGATTGGTTTTTCAAGGGCCGATGTCCTCCATCTGCGGCAGAAGGAACCGGCCTCCACCGCAAAGATCATTCACCTGCAGCTCAGCGTCCGCCATTCCATCCGGCCCTTCACCATGCAGCAGCGCGAAGCTGCCCGCGAACAATACGCCTCCGGTCTTGAATATTTTGCCTTCGCAGGCGACCTCGGCGACAACCACCAGCTGACCGGGCTGCTCAGGGCGTTCTCCTCCTTCAAAAAATGGCAGCGCTCGAACATGCGGCTGGTCATTGCCGGAAACAGAACCGCACAGACAGGCAGCTGGCTCACATCGCTGGAAAATTACAAATACAGGGACGAAGTGCGAGTGATAGAAGATCCGTCATCGGAATCGCTTCATGCGGTGATCGCCGGAGCATATGCCTTTGTTTACCCGGCTCTTCACAATCACCTGCCGGTAAACGTGTTGCATGCCATGCAGGCCGGCGTGCCGGTGATCACCTCCTCCATACCCGTGATCACGGAGATCGCCTCTCAGGCAGTGCTGTATGCTGCCCCGAATGATGAGAACGGGTTTGCCGCTGCCATGCAGGCTATATATAAGGATGAACAGCTGCACGACAGCCTGATCAGTAAGGGCAGCCTTCGGGTTGCCGAAACCGTGCACGACCTGGCAGACGACTGCTGGCATATTTTGAGCAGGCTTTCACTGCACAAATCACCCTAACTTTGGCGCTCACTCAACACTACTACATGCAGTCAACCATCACGATAGATGTAACGCTCGATAAAGACAAGCTGCCAGAAAAGCTGGAATGGCAGGCCAGCAGCAGCACCGCCGATGCCAAACAGGCCGCCAAAGCCATGTTGCTTGGCTTCTGGGATGGCACCGACAAATCTGCCATGCGCATCGACCTGTGGACAAAAGACATGATGGTGGACGAGATGGGGGATTTTTTCTACCAGACCTTTTCCGCCATGGCCGACACCTACCAGCGGGCCACCGGTCACAAGGAGATCGTAGGCGATATGAAACGCTTCGCACAGGAATTTTACCATAAATTCAGGGAGCTGCAGCTGAAAGATCAGAAAGCCTGAGCCCGGAATTTTTAGATTTAAAACAAGATATATGGCACTCGAACAAACGATCAATACAGAGATCAAAACCGCCATGCTGGCAAAAGACGAAAAAACGCTGCGGGCCGCCCGGGCCATCAAGGCAGCCATCATACAGGCCAAAACTTCGGAAGGTGCGGGCGGTGTGCTGCCTGAAGAAGGCGAGACCAAACTACTGCAGAAGCTGGTAAAGCAGCGCCGCGATTCGCTGGCCATCTACCAGCAGCAGAACCGTGCCGACCTCGCCCGGAAGGAACAGGAAGAAATTGATGTGATTGAACGGTTCCTGCCCAAACAATTATCGGCAGAGGAGCTCACAGAAAAAGTGACCGCCATCATCGCCGAAACCGGTGCCACCGGCCCCGCCGATATGGGCAAGGTAATGGGCGTGGCTTCGAAGCAACTTGCCGGACTGGCCGACGGCAAAGCGATCAGCACGGCGGTGAAAGACCTGCTCGCGAAAAAATAAGTACTGTAAGGAAAGAGGGGATGGGATCACCGGCGCTTCAAAGCATCGAACACCATGATAGACCTGATCTTTTTTATACTGGTTCTGATGGCCCTGATAAACGGATACCGGAATGGGTTTATCAGGGCCATATTTTCGGTTATAGGTCTCATGGTAGGCTTAGCCGCCGCCATGAAACTCTCCGTAGTAGTGGCCGAATACCTGAAAGATTCCACTACGCTCTCCGCCCGCTGGTTGCCGGTAGTCTCCTTTGTGGCCGTGTTTGTGTTTGTGCTGATCCTGATCCGCATTGCTTCCTCGCTGATCCAGAAAGCGGCCGAAACGGTGATGCTCGGGTGGCTGAACAAGCTGGCAGGAATGGTCCTTTATCTTGCGATCTATACCATTGTGTTCAGCGTGGTGCTGTTCTATGCAGAAAAGATACACCTGCTCAGCATGACCGCGATCGAATCTTCAAAAACATACTCTTATATCCAGCCGTGCGGTCCGGCGGCTATCAACTCGATCGGTTATGTACTTCCTTTCTTCAAGAATATGTTTCATGAACTGGAACTGTTTTTTCAGAAAATAGGGCACTAAAATATTTATCTCCAGACAATTGCGTTAACTAAGCGTGTAAAAGGGCAAGTCACGGAATTATTCATTTACTTTGTAAAGGAAAGGAAGTAGCAATTCAGGAGGTTTTTGGTACAAATCAGTTATTTTAGCAAACAAATGACCTAAGATATACTACAGATATACTACAAGGGATGAATTACGAAATCAGACAACAGGATAAGTTCAGATTCATTGAAGTGGGAGAGGGAGAGCCGCTGATCTTGCTCCATGGTTTGTTTGGTGCCCTGAGTAACTTCGGTGATCTCATCATGTTTTTCCGCTTTCATTATAAAGTGATAGTGCCCATGCTTCCTTTGTTCGACCTCGACATCCTCCATACATCCGTCGGCGGTCTGCAGAAATTCGTCTACAAATTCATTGAGTCTAGAAATTACAAGAACATCCACCTGCTCGGTAATTCCCTGGGCGGCCATGTGGCGCTGCTGTATGTACTGAAGCATCCGGAACGGGTAAAGTCGCTGATCCTTACCGGCAGCTCCGGCCTCTTCGAGAATGGTATGGGTGACACTTATCCGAAAAGGGGCGACTACGAATACATCAAAAGAAAGACCCAGCTTACGTTCTACGATCCTGCCATGGCCACCAAGGAACTGGTAGACGAAGTGTACGAGATCGTGAACAGCAGGCTGAAAGTCATCAAAATAATTGCGCTGGCGAAGAGCGCCATCCGCAATAACCTCGGTGAAGAGCTGAACCGCATCAAGCAGCCGACCTTGCTGGCATGGGGCAACAACGATACCATCACGCCTCCGTTCGTGGCCAGGGAATTCAATCGTTTGATTCCAAACAGCGAGCTGTTTTTTATCGATAAGTGCGGTCATGCACCCATGATGGAAGTGCCCGAGGAGTTTAACCATGTACTACATAAATTTTTAACTAAATTGGATGAATCTGCAGCGGTGGCGTGAGTTTTGCCGTCTTATACATAAAATTAATGTCTACTAGTGTTAAATAAGGATTTAATATCAGCCTCCGTTCCAACGCTCTCTCTAGATGATACCATTGACCAGGCCCTTCAACTAATGGGCGACTACCACATCAGCCATCTTCCGGTTATAAATGAAGAAAAATATATAGGTCTTGTCAGCGAAGATGAACTGCTCAACGCCGAATCCGAAACCGGTTCCCTCAAAGGACTTCAGTCCGATTTTTCAAAGCTTTCCGTAAATGCAAACGGTCACTTCAGTGAAGCCGTCCGCCTTGTGAACGAAAACTCCATCAGTTTGATGCCGGTGATCGACGCCGAGACCAACTGGGTAGGTGCCATTACCCTTGCCGACCTTCTTAAAAGCATGGGCAAGCTCAACGGTGTGGATGACCCCGGCGGCATCATTGTCCTTGAACTGGATAAGAAGGATTTCTCCTTCTCACAGCTCAGCAAACTGGTGGAAGCAAATGACGCACAGATCCTGCAGCTCAACAGCAGCTTCGATACCGGCCTGGGTTTGCTGACCGTAACAATTAAAGTAAATAAGTTGGAAGTCTCTGCAATAGTCGCTACCTTTCAGCGGTACGATTACGCGGTCAAATATTACTTCGGTGAAGAGCTTTATGAGAACGAACTGAAAACCAATTATGACCATCTCATCAATTATCTCAATATCTAACATACACCCTTACCTCTTTCCCAGTTAAATTATTCTAACTATCAGTTAAGGACCATTGATGCATTGTATTGCCCGAAAATATCTGTTTGTATCATTGTGTCTTGTTTTATCCTGTACCCTTTGTGCCCAAACCGATTCCGTCCGTTTATTCTCAGGTACATATTCAAACAATAAAGACACCAGCCTGGTTTCCGGTAAGCCCGGCGACACGAAATATTACACCATCGGCACCATCTACGTTACCGGCAACAAGAAGACCAAGCCGTACATCATCAACCGGGAGATATCTTTCCAGAAAGGCGATTCCATGACCCTCGCCGAACTGGTTGACCATTTTGACCTTGCCCGCAAGCAGCTGATGAACACCCGGTTATTCAACGAAGTCGTTGTTTCCCTCAAAGGGTTCAGGGGCAACATCGCAGACATCGAGATCGACGTAAAGGAAAGATGGTACTTCTTCCCCGCACCTTTTTTCAGGCCGGTCGACAGAAACCTGTCTGAATGGGCCAAACAGGGATACAAGCTCGACCGGGTGAACTACGGCGCCAAGCTGAACTACTATAATGTATCGGGGCGTAACGACAAGCTGAAAGCCTTTTTCATCAACGGCTACACCCCTCAGATCTCCTTCTCTTACGAACAGCCCAACGCCGACAAAAGCCTGAAACACGGTTACGGCATCAATGTGATCTACTCCACGGCAAGGGAAGTGAACTATCTCACGCAGGACAACCAGCAGCGTTATATTCCGTTCGGTCCGCCGGAAAATGCGCAGGACACCATGCTGCACAACCTGTTTCACCGGCAGGTAATGAATGTACAGTACGGCGCCACACTTTCCTATACCTACCGGCCGGCCATCCGCACCCGGCATACCGTGCGGCTGAGCTATTCGGTGAACCGCATCGACCGGGCCGTCAGGTTTGCCAACCCGTATTATTTCAATACCGACAAGCTCACCATCGCCTACCCCGAACTGCTGTACACCATTGAATACAACAACGCCGATTATGTTTCGTACCAGCTCACCGGCTTTATGGGCGATGCCACTTTCACCAAGAGAGGCATCAGCAAGGATATGAACCTCTGGCAGATCAACGCAAAGGGTACGGCGGGATGGAAAGTGGCCAACAAGCTGTATTACGGCCTCCAGGGATATGGCGTGGTCAAGGTGCCGTTCGATCAGCCTTATATCAACCAGCGCATGCTAGGCTATGGCGATTCTTACCTCCGGGGGCTCGAGCGGTATGTGATCGACGGGGTTGCCGGCGGCATGGTGCGCAACACCCTGCGCAAGGAAGTGCTCCAGTTCAGTATCCCGCTGCTGAAGCGCTTCCGCTCGCTCGACAGGATGCCGATCCGGATCTACCTGAAAACCTATGGTGATGCCGGCTACGTATACAACCGCGACGTTTACTTCAATCCGCTTTCCAACAAGCTGCTGTATACCGGCGGGGCCGGACTGGACATAGTTACCTTTTACGATTTTGTGTTTCGTTTTGAGTATAGTGTAAACCAGTTAGGACAAAAGGGGTTATTTTTACATTTCCGGAACGATTTCTGACGGATTCTTGCCTTCATATCCGGGGTACGCGGGTACCTGCCGACTGCTTGCCGGCCGCTTATAGAATATGTTTGACCCATTACAACCTATCCGTCCAAATCTGTGTAATAACAAAAATCTATCTACATGAAGGTCGCTGTTTACAACCGTATAGTTGACGTGGATCATTATACCGAATTACAGCATCTGTTCGACGAGTTAAAGAAAAGAAACATAGAACCCGTTGTTTACCTTCCTCTTTTCTACCGCATCAAATCCGCGGTTCAGCTTCCCAAGAACGTACTTACTTTTCACGAATCTTCCGACCTGGATGAATCGATCGATTTTCTGATAAGCCTGGGCGGCGACGGCACGCTGCTCGATACGCTCACCCTGGTACGAAACAAAAACATCCCGGTGCTGGGGATCAACTTCGGCCGGCTCGGGTTTCTGGCCAGCATCGGGAAAGATGAAGTGGCCACCGCTGTGAACGCCCTGGCCAACGGATCATTCGTGATAGAAAAGCGGTCGCTCATACACCTCGATGCCAATGAACCGCTTTTTGGGGAAGTGCCTTATGCGCTCAACGAATTCGCTATCCATAAAACGGATGTGTCGCCAATGATCAAGGTACATACTTACCTGAACGGGGAGTTCCTCAACACTTACTGGGCCGACGGGCTGATCGTGTCAACCCCTACGGGTTCCACCGGTTATTCGCTCAGCTGCAACGGTCCGGTCGTATTTCCCGACTCTGGTAGTTTCGTGATCACCCCGGTGGCGCCGCACAACCTCAATGTAAGGCCGATCGTAGTGCCCGACAACAACATCATCTCTTTCGAGGTGGAAGGCCGGGCCGACGAGTTCATCTGTACGATGGATGCCCGTAAAGAAATGGTGCAGAAGCACATACAGCTTGCCGTGCGAAGGGAATCGTTTACGATCAGCCTTGTAAGGCTCAACGAAAACAACTTTTTGCAGACCTTGCGCACCAAACTTTCCTGGGGTCTCGACAAAAGAAATTAACGATCCTTTTGGCAATAAAATCGCTAAAATTCGTTCAATTCAATATTATAAAGTGTTATTTTGTCCAATTATGAAGAGATGTCTTTTTTTAGCTTCGATCCTGATATTGAGTGCGCAGGGTGTCTTTGCACAGTACCAGAGCACCGTGCAGGAAGGCGAATTCGGGGTTTCATTCGGAGCGGCTCACTACTTCGGCGACCTGAATACAAACGCCAAACTCAACAGGCCCAAACCGGCAGTCGGCATCTTCTTCCGCAAGCAATTCAGCAACTACATCGGCCTCCGCGTCTCCGCGCACTATGCACAACTGGGCTATGCAGACAAATATGCCAGCAACGATTTTCAGCGCAGGCGTAACCTCAGCTTCAACACAAATATCTGGGAACTTGCCCTGCAGGGCGATTTCAACTTTTTCAAATTCGTTCAGGGCGATCCTTATGCCCGGTTCACCCCGTACCTTACCCTGGGCGCCGGCGTGTTCAGCTACGATCCTTACGCCTACCTGTACGGTCAGAAAGTATATCTCCGCCCGCTTGGCACCGAGGGGCAGGGCTATGCCGACTATCCCGACCGCAAGCCTTACGGTACCATGTCTTTTTGCGTGCCTTTCGGCCTGGGTGTAAAATATAACCTGACCGACCGGGTGAACATCGGTTTCGAAGTGGTACACCGCTTCACAGGTACCGATTACCTGGATGATGTCAGCAAAACATATGTAAACCCGGCCATCTTCCCCAAACTGCCGGATGGTTCGGCTTCCGTAGCCGAACAGCTGCAGGACCGCTCGAACGAAACTGGTGAACTTATTGGTTTCGTAAACGGAACGGCCCGTCAGAGAGGATATCCAAAGCAGAAAGACCAGTACATCATGGCCGAATTCACCATCTCTTTCAACCTCACTTCTTACCGTTGTCCGACGGCCAATTAAGGCTGTTTTATTTCACGGGCATTCAGATCTTTTCTATAATTTTGCCCACCTCAATTTGAAGTTATGGATTCGCTCAAAGCGAAACTTGACCTGCAACAATTACCGCATCATATAGCCATCATAATGGATGGAAATGGACGCTGGGCAAAAGAAAAAGGACAGGACAGGTTGTTTGGCCATTATCACGGCGTTGAAAGCGTTCGTGATATCGTGGAGAGCTGTGCCGAACTGGGCATCGGATACCTGACCTTGTACGCTTTTTCCACCGAGAACTGGGACCGCCCGGCTTATGAAGTCACCGGCCTCATGGAACTGTTGGTAGATACCATCCGCAAAGAAGTGGAAACCCTCAACAAAAATAATATCAGGCTGCATGTGATCGGCGATATGGAAATGCTGCCCGCCTTTGCACGCAACGAAATGCAGGAAGCCATCGAGCTCACGGCCAAAAACGACGGCCTGAACCTGATCATGGCCCTGAGTTACAGCAGCCGCTGGGAATTGATGAATGCAGTAAAGTCGATCGCTGCGGAGGCCAAAGAAGGGCAGCTTGATCTGGAAAACATCAATCAGGATACCTTGTCGCAATACCTGAGCACGCGTTCCTTCCCCGACCCCGCGCTCATGATACGTACCGGTGGAGAATACCGGATCAGTAATTTCCTGTTGTATCAGCTTGCTTATTCCGAACTGTATTTTACGGCCGTGCGCTGGCCCGATTTCAGAAAGGAAAACCTGTATGAAGCCATCTTCGATTTCCAGCAAAGAGAACGGAGATTCGGTAAAACCAGTGAGCAGGTACAGGATACGGAACTCTCCCCGGCACCTCAAACCACTTAGGCAAAAGAGATTTAACAAAGCATTTTCATTCTACATCATAATTTGCCCTGTCTTAAATTTTCCAAAAGTAATAACATTTCAAGGTCCGATTAGCCTTCAGGGGCTGATGATTAAAAAAGATAAAGCCAACTGAATGCCGAAAAAATTACCGCCGGTCGTATTTTTCCTATTCTCTGTTTTACTGGCTTACCAAACCCAGGCCCAGGTAGGAGATACTACCCGTCCTGCGGGGACCGACACTTCGAAACCATCGGCACCAAATCCGGACCTGCTGGCTATTTTCGATACAAAAAGCCCCAGAGAATATACTGTCGCCGCGATCAAGATCACCGGTACCAAATACCTTGATGCGGCGCTGCTTTCCACCATTTCCGGTCTGTCGGTAGGTGATAAAATAACCATTCCAGGCGGCGATAACTTCAGCAAGGCGATCGAAAACCTGTGGAAACAAAACCTCTTCGCCGACGTACAGATTTATTTTACCAAGCTTGAAGGCAGCAATCTATCCCTTGAGATCCAGGTTCAGGAGCGGCCCCGCACGTCGAAGATCGTGTACCGGGGCGCCAAAAAAGGCGAACTGGAAGACCTCGGAAAAAAGACCGGCGTGCATACCGGCTCCCTGATCACCGACAACCTGAAGATGATCGCTGTGGAAAAAATTGAACAGTTCTACAGTGACAAAGGATTCAAGGGGGTCAACGTTCGGGTGGCGGAAGAGAACGATGCCAACCTCACGAACTCACGCCAGCTGGTGTTCATCATTACAAAAGGCAACAAGGTTCATATCAACCAGGTCAACATTTTCGGAAACGAGAACGTGACGGAAGGCCACTTGAAAAAGCAGTTGAAGGGAACAAAGGAAATGAGCAAGATGACCTTGTTCCCCTCCAAGGATACGGCCGTATACGGTACGGTAAAGCCGCCTTCGTTTGGCCAATACCTGCGTAACTGGGGCTTTCTTTCCTTTACCAAAACCAAGGAACTGCTCGATCCCTACTTCCGCTTCAAGTTCAGCTCGGCGAAATACAACGAAAAGAAATACGGTGACGACAAGGATAAGCTCCTTGAATATTACAACTCCCTCGGTTACAGGGATGCGGCCATTGTGTCGGACACACAGTACTACAACAACAAAGGCAACCTGAACATCGATATCAAAGTTGATGAAGGTAGAAAGTACTATTTCGGTAACATCGCCTGGAGAGGGAACACCAAATATTCCGATTCTATCCTGAGCGTGATCCTCGGTATCAAAAAAGGCGATGTCTACAACCTGGAAACCCTCAACAAGAAGCTGGGTAAACAGATGACCCAGGAAGGTGGCGACATCAGCGGGCTCTACCAGGATGACGGGTATCTCTTTTTCCACGTTGACCCTATAGAAACAGCGGTGTACAACGATACCATCGACCATGAGATCAGGATCGTGGAAGGTCCGCAGGCGACGATCAAGAACGTCAACATCAGCGGCAACGAAAAAACCAAGGAATACGTGATCCGCCGTGAGTTGCGTACCGTTCCCGGAGAAAAGTTCAGTCGTACCGACCTGATCCGCTCGCAGCGTGAGATCGCCAACCTGGGTTACTTCAACCAGGAAAAGATCGGCATCGACCCGGTGCCCAACCAGGAAGACGGAACGGTTGACATCAACTACACCGTGGAAGAAAAATCTTCCGACCAGCTGGAACTTTCGGCAGGCTGGGGCGGCGGTATTGGTCTGACCGGTACGCTGGGCATCTCGTTCAACAACTTTTCGATCAAGAATATTTTCCACAAAGCTGCGTGGGATCCGCTGCCAACCGGCGACGGACAGAAGCTGAGCATGCGTGTACAGAGTAACGGACGCGCCTTCCGCTCATACAACTTCTCGTTCACCGAGCCCTGGTTAGGTGGTAAAAAACGGAATTCTTTCACCGTCAGCCTGTACAACACCAAATACTCGAACTCATACAATCCATACACAGGAACGTATGCGAAAGGCGCCGGCGACACTTCTTACCTGAAGAACATCGGCATCTCGATCGCGCTGGGCAAGCAACTGAAATGGCCCGATGACTATTTCACGCTGGTATACTCGCTCAACCTGACGCAGTACAAGCTGCGCAACTATCCGAACCTGTTCCCCGGACTGAGTAATGTAACGGCTACCAACCTGAGTGTGAAAGTGGCCCTGTCGCGCTCTTCCATCGACCAGCCGATCTTCCCGAGAAGCGGGTCTACCTTTATGCTGAGCGGACAGTTCACGCCACCTTATTCCCTGCTTGACCCGGGTATCGTCAATTCTTCCAACCCGTATAAATGGCCCGAGTTCCACAAATGGCGCTTCAACGGTGAATGGTATGTGCCGCTGGGTAAACCCATGGGTGCAGACAAGAGCCGGCAGTTTGTGTTGAAAGCAGCTGCCAAATTCGGGTTCATGGGCCGCTACAACAGCAAGCTCGACTTCTCACCATTCGAGCGGTTCCAGGTGGGAGATGCCGGCTTGACCAACAACTACGGTCTGCTGGGGTATGATATCATCGCACAGCGTGGTTACCCCGTGTACGACAATTCTGATCCGAAAGTAAACCCTGACCAGCAGCAGGCGCGGCAGTTCTTTACCATGTTCAACAAATACACCCTGGAACTCAGGTACCCGTTCACGACCAACCCAAGCAGTACCATTTACGGACTGACCTTCTTTGAAGCGGCCAACGGATGGTATAATTACAAAGATTATAATCCATTCCGCCTGCGTCGCAGTGCCGGGGTGGGTATGCGGTTCTTCCTGCCGATGTTCGGTCTGCTCGGGTTCGACTATGGTGTCGGTTTCGACCGCCTGAAACCCGGTGCCGCCTTCAAGGATGCCACCCGGTTTACATTTATGCTGGGATATGAACCAGAATAACCAGCCTTTTTCGTTAATTAGCTAAATGAATACTCAAATCATGAAAAGAATCCTTTTTCTTACCGCCTTTATAGCACTGATGTCGGTTGCGGCTCAGGCCCAGCGATATGCTATCGTGGATACAAAGTACATCCTCGAAAAACTGACCGAATACAAGGACGCCCAGAAGAAGCTCGACCAGGTCAGCGAACAATGGCAGAAAGAGATCGACGACAAACAGGCCCAGCTCGACAAGATGTACAAAGATTTTGAAGGAGAACAGGTGATGCTCAGCGATGAACTGAAGAAGAAACGCGAGGATGAAATCTTTGTACGGGAAAAAGAGGTGCGCGACCTGCAACGCAAAAGGTTTGGATTCGAAGGAGACCTGTTCAAACGGAGGCAGGACCTGGTGAAACCCATTCAGGACCGGGTTTTCAATGCGATCCAGAAAATTGCGACCGCCCGCATGTACGATTTTATTTTGGATAAAAGTGAAGGAATTACTGTTATCTTTGCCGACCCCAAACTGGACAAAAGCGAAGACGTACTAAAAGAACTCGGAGTAAAGTAAAAATTTCTCGCGTAAACAACTTAATCACTAAATATTTCAACTAAAAGAAAAAAGGAATGCAATGAGCAGTTCCTTCGAAACAAACGTATGAAGCACTTAAACAAAATCTCCACGGTTCTTTTACTCGCCACATCTTTATTCTTCGTTCAGAGTCACGCAACTGCACAGATGAAGGTTGGGTACATAAGCATACAGGAAGTGATCGCCGGTATGCCGGAAGCAAGAAAAGCAGACACCTCATTGTCTCAATACCGTGATGCACTGGTTGCCAGCGCTACTGACAGGCAGAATACTTTTAACGAAGATGTGCAGAAATTCATCAAGGATTCATCCAAACTCACCTCTGCACAGAGAGAAGTAAAGCGTACTGCACTGCAGACCCAAAGCCAGGCTATGGCCGGAGAAGAACAACGCATTCAGGACCAGCTGCAGCAAAAACAGCAGGAACTGTCGGGGCCGATCGAAAAGAAAGCCATGGATGCAGTACAGGCAGTAGCCAAAGAAAACGGCTATACTTATGTTCTGGAAAAAGGAGCCGTAATCGTCGGACCTCCCGGTGAAGACATGCTTCCTTTGGTAAAAAAGAAAATGGGTCTAAAATAAATGGAAAGCCGGTAAAATTTTTACCGGCTTTTTCTTTTCTGCCGAGCTTCGTGCCATGAATTCCATGAACCCCATCGGTGTATTTGATTCCGGTTATGGCGGACTGACCGTGCTGAAAGAGATCGTACAGCAGCTGCCGGAATACGATTACCTCTACCTGGGCGATAATGCCCGCGCCCCCTATGGCACCCGCTCCTTCGAAACCGTTTACCAGTATACCCTTCAGTCTGTAAAATGGCTTTTCAGCCAGGGCTGCCCCCTCATCATCCTTGCCTGCAACACCGCCTCGGCCAAAGCGCTCCGTACCATCCAGCAGGTCGATCTTCCCGCTATGGATCCCGCTTACCGGGTGCTCGGCGTCATCCGACCAACTTCTGAGATCATCGGCCGGTTTTCCGCCAGCGGGCGGGTAGGATTGCTTGCCACCCCCGGCACGGTGAATTCGGACTCCTATCAAATAGAGATCGACAAGTTTTTCCCTCAAATCGAATTGTACCAGGAAGCTTGCCCCATGTGGGTTCCGCTGATCGAGAACGGCGAACATGCAGGCCCCGGAGCCGACTATTTTGTGAAGAAGCATCTGGACAATCTTCTCCGGAACGATGCCGGGATAGATACCATCTTGCTGGCCTGTACCCATTACCCGCTGCTTCAGCCAAAGATCAGGTCGTTCATCCCTGAATCTGTTCAGCTGGTATCGCAGGGGAAGATCGTAGCTGCCAGCTTGAGCGATTACCTGCATAGGCACCCTGAAATGGCACAACGGTGTTCCAACGGAGGGCAAAAAAGGTTCTACACCACCGATTCCACCACGCTGTTCGACCGGCAGGCCGCCCTGTTTTTCGGGGAGGAAGTAAAGTCGGAACATATTAGCCTGCAGTAAGTACAATCTATTACAGAAACCATCGTTATATCTTGTTATATCTTTGCCTGCGGCGGATCATTCTGCCCGTTAAAAAATACCAGAACCCTGACCAACCCGTTTTCTTCAAAATCGATAAAAATGCATTATCCGATCCGTGTTGCTTCTGTTGCCGCTTTATTTCTGATCATGCTGGCTTCCTGCCAGAAAGAAATAGGTTTTGATACACTGCCCGATTCAGGCGGTACCACCCCGCCGGTGGCTACCGGAACATTCAAAGCCAAGATTGATGGAGTACAATTCGTAGCTGCCGGCGCAAGCGGGTCGATGTTCAGGGGCGTTATTTCCATTACGGCCTACAAAGATCATAAACTGTTTGCGATCGTATTGTCTGACACCGTTGCCCAAACATACACCCTCGACCAGAACACCGCCAGTGCAATGGCTTTTGAAGACAGCACGGATGCAAATAAGAACAGCTTTGTCTCCAACCAGGGCGGCGATACTTCCAAAGCGAGCGGCAAAGTAACCATCACTTCGATCGACAAGGTTAAGAAAACGATCTCTGGGACTTTCTCCTGTAAAGTGTACCGCGATGATGACCAGAAACAGAAAGTGATCACGGAAGGCTCTTTTACGGTTCCTTACACAGATGGGCTGCCGGCGGCGAAATCGACGGATACGTTCAGGGTAAAGATCGATGCGACCGACTGGACCGCAAAAAGCATACAGGCTGTGGTGTCGGGAGGATTTCTGGTGGTGAACGGCAGTGAGCTGAACCTGACAAAGATCATCGCATTTCAGCTTCCGCAGGCGATCGCGGCAGGTACCTACGACCTCGATCTGTTGGGCAATTACGTTGGGCTGTACCTGCCGGACGGGCAAACGCCTTATACTGCGGAATCAGGTAAACTCACGGTATTGGAGCGAAACCTCGCGACCCGGAGGATCAGGGCAAATTTTAATTTCAAGGCTACGGCATTGGGTGGGGCCGGCACTTTCCAGCTTACCACCGGCTATTTTTCTGTGCAATACTGACGAAATGCAGACCATCAGAGAGGAATAGAAGGGGCGACTTCAATTTGCTTTCAAGAAAGTTGGGAAGTTTGGAAAAAATCAGTTGGAAGAAGAACTGATTTAGCATACTTTTGCATCCCTTTCACTGCACAGTGGGTATGGTGACCTGTTGTGTGAAAATAAACGTTCAAAAACTGTATTAGTAGAATTTAAAAAGGTAAATCAATGAAACGTACATTTCAACCACACAGGCGTCGCCGTAAAACCGTGCATGGATTCCGGAGGCGCATGCTAACCGCTAATGGCCGGAAAGTTTTGGCCAGCCGCCGCAGGAAAGGACGCCATAAGCTGAGCGTGTCCAGCGAATCAAAACTGAAATAAACTCTTTATAAAAAAGCTTCGATCCCCATCGAAGCTTTTTGCTTTATATTACTTCTCAACTCGTCCTGTATCGACTCCCATCCTTCATATTTATTTCCCAAACAGGAGCGGCTGAAAAGCCGGAAGCAGATTGCCCGATTGTTCAAGGAGGGAAAGTCGTTCCATATTTCACCCTTTAAGATCTTTTATATACCCGACCCCGCAGGGGGGCAGATGCTGCAAGCCGGTTTCGGCGCGTCGGCCAGGAACTTTAAAAAAGCCACCGACCGCAACAGGATCAAACGGCTGGCACGGGAAGCCTACCGCCTGCAAAAAAAGGAGCTGGAGCAGGTGTTACAGAACAAACAGGCCGGCATGGCTGTTTTCTTTATTTACACCGGCAGGGAACTGCCTCTGTTTGAAGCCGTAAAAAGCGCCATGCAGCTGGGCATCCAAAAACTGATAAAGTTGGTTCATGAAAAAATTCCTGCGCATACTTAGTTTCCCTTTCATCGCCCTGATCAGGGTGTATCAACTCGTGATCTCTCCGCTGCTGGGGCCCAAATGCCGCTACACGCCGACCTGTTCGCATTACGGCATCGAAGCGCTGAAAAAATATGGGTTGATAAAAGGGGGATGGCTCGCGCTCCGGCGCATCGGGCGATGCCATCCCTGGGGCGGGCATGGATACGACCCGGTACCCTGACTTTTTCTTACTGCTGTAACTTCGATTTTGCCCTTTGTTTGTTCAGGTCGTCGAGTGATTCCCTTTTCTGTTTGTTGGTGAAGAATTTATACATTTCCGGGCCTTTGCCGTTTTTATCTACATCGATGCTGGCAGGGATGCCGTTGTAGGGTCCGATGATCTTTGCATCTTCACTTGCCGTAATCTTTTTGATGGTCATCGGCACGATGAAATACGTCTGGCTGGCATCGCTTGCGTTCTGGCCGGCAATCAGTTTTTCAGTACTGTCGATGATATGATCTACCTGGTCGTTCGAGAGGTTGGAGGCCATGCCGGCAGAGCCATAACGTACGATGCCACCGATGAGGGTATCTGTTTTCAGGTTCAGCAGGTAGTGACCACCTTCGTTCAGATCGAAGGTTTTACTTCCGTCGGGGCTCTTCACAGTCAGGGTTTCTTTTTCGCTGCCGGGCAGGCTGATCTCTTTTTCGTTGTGTGTGGTGCCCGGATCGAGGGTCACGGTTTTCTGGTCTTCACTTACGGATACTTTTCCGCTGGCCATGATCAGGACTTTTTTGCCACCGCCGCCGGAGCAGGCTGCCAGTATGGAAAGCAGGAGGATGGCCGCAACAGGTCTGAATTGTTTCATGATTAATCAGTTTTATTGATGACTTGATCGGAAGGATCGGGTTGTATAAAAAAGAATCCCGGTGATAGGTGATATCCCGGGATCTTATCTAGGTCTTCTGGTGCATCTTTAATTATAAAGCTGCTTCATAATGTTTACCGGCCACATCCCAGTTGATCACATCGAAGATCGCGGTGAGGTATTCCGGGCGGCGGTTCTGGTATTTCAGGTAATAAGCATGTTCCCACACATCGATCCCTACGATCGGTGTTCCTTTCACTTCTGCCACATCCATCAGCGGATTGTCCTGGTTCGGAGTTGAGCTGATCACAAGTTTGCCATCCTGCTCGATGAGCCATGCCCAGCCGCTTCCAAAGCGGGTGGTACCGGCCTGCGCCAGTTTTTCCCTGAACTGGTCGTATGATCCGAATTCGGCGTCGATGGAAGCTGCCAGTTTACCGGTTGGTTTGTTGCTGCCGCCCGGTGCCAACAGTTCCCAGAAAAAAGTATGGTTCCAATGACCGCCGGCGTTGTTACGTACGGCCGGACTGATCTTGCCTGCATCGGCTACCAGTTGCTCAATCGTCTTGTTCTCATGATCTGTCCCGGCGATTGCTTTATTGAGATTGTCAACATACGCCTGATGATGTTTGTCGTGATGGATTTTCATTGTAGCTGCATCGATATGCGGCTCCAATGCTTCAGGCGCATATGGTAACGGAGGGAGAGTAAATGCCATAAAATTGATTGTTTTTTATGTGATAAAAAAAACTTGGTGGCAGCAAAAATACAATTCTAGCCGTAAAAAACTCACAGCCATTGAATTAATTACATTATATTAAACAAGAAAAAATCAGGCTGCCGCGGCCCGTATTTTCTTCCGGAGTTCCTTTCTTTGAGCTGCGAACTTTCTGTCTGGTTATTGCAATAACTGTTCCTTGCGAACCTACGTCTGTCTCAGGGCCCACTGTTTTCTCACTTATAATAAAATGAACTGTATTGCAGATGCACTGCGAGGCGGAAGCCGGAAAGAGACAGCTGCATGGCATAATCTTTTCGTATCTGTGATTGACCGAACATAAAATATACAGCTATGACAGAAGAAAAAACGCAGCTTCAGGTTACGAGCGCAGCATTTGAAAACGAAGGCAGCATTCCTTCAAAATATACCTGCGACGGAGAGGGCGTCAATCCGCCGTTGCATATCGAAGCGATCCCGGAGCTGGCAAAGACCCTTGTCATCATTGCGGAAGATCCGGATGCGCAGAACGGTACTTTCGATCACTGGCTGGTCTGGAACATCGATCCCACGGATCATACCATCCCGGAAAATTTTATTCCCGGTGTGAGTGGTAAAAACAGCGCCGGTAAAACAGGCTTTCATGGTCCATGCCCGCCATCCGGCTCGCACCGGTACTACTTTCATGTATATGCGCTGAATGAGTATGTTGATCTGCCGGCAGGCGCCGATAAGAAAGCGCTGCAGGATGCGATGCAACCCCTTGTGATCGCCGAAGGCAGCATCATGGGGCGGTATCAGCGGGAAGGAAAATAATTATTGCTGCCGGGCGGGGCGCAGGAAGAAGAAACTGGCCGGATCGGCTACCACTTTGTCGACACCGGAATTGCCATCTTTCACGAATTGCATAGTGATCAGCGCAGTCTTTCTCGGGCTCACCACGCTGTCGGAATAATGAGTATGTAAAACGTAAAACAGTTTGTTGCCGGTACCGGTTACAAAGTCGCCGTGCCCTGTGCCGTTCTGTGGTATCAGGTTCCGGCTGATGACCGGGTTGCCGCTCCACTTCTTCCAGGGGCCGTAAGGCGTGCTGCTTATGGCATATCCGACAGCGTAATCCTTGTTGCGGAAATCATTGGCGGAGTAAAAAAGATAATAGTATCCACCATGTTTCAGCACCGACGGGCCTTCCGCTACCGGCCATTCACTTTTGGCGGTATTCTCCCAGGGCTCGGTTGCACGGATGCATTCGTGCAAGGTTTCCGGTTTGATGCTCATAAGGTCGTCGTTGAGCTCAGCTACATAGATGCCGTTGCCGGCGGAGAGGCGTACATGGTACAGGTATTTTTTGCCGTCATCATCAATAAACACAAAGGGATCGATCTGCTTTACCGGTGCAGCAAGCGGCTCGCTGGTATTGCCGGTGAACGGGCCAAAAGGCGTTCTGGCGGTGGCAACGGATATCTGTTCGTTGGCCGCATAAGCCATATAATACTGTTTGTTGAGCAGGAAAACCTGTGGCGCCCAGAATTGCGCGGTTCCAAAAGCATCCCCCTGTTTCAGGGCATAACCTCCGTTCGCCGTGGAAAGCCGGGTCCACTGTTTCAGGTTAGTGGATGTATATACCGGAAAGCCGTCCCTGGCGCCGGTTCCATAGAGGTAGTAGGTTCCTTTTTCATAGTACACGCATGGATCGGCGAGGTAAAGAAAATTGCTGTCTGTGATCCTGCCCTGCGCTTTCGAAAAGAGTGGGAGTGCAACGATGAACGTGGAGAGCAGCATCAATAGCAAACGGTGGCCTGTTTGTTGAGATGAGGTTCGACCGGAAAGGCTTGCATGCATCATAAATGAGTGTTGGTGCAAAAAAAAG
This sequence comes from Chitinophagaceae bacterium, assembly GCA_965200945.1. Lineage (GTDB taxonomy): Bacteria > Bacteroidota > Bacteroidia > Chitinophagales > Chitinophagaceae > JADCRZ01. Next base: position 2,892,615 of record OZ241749.1, on the reverse strand, counting down.
CAATTTAACGGGATTGGATCTAACATAGCAGAATTTCGGGAAACGGAGTCCAACCGTATCTTTATCATCCGGTTGTGTGTTGTAACGGCGATCGTTCGAATGCGATGCATCGTAGGTGTATGCCAGGCCTTGCCGGAAAAGTCAGATCTATGGATTACAAAAGTGCCCTCGCGCTCAAGAATACTATTTCAGATGAGATCATCCATCCGTTCCGTAAAAAGATCGCCCGGGTTTTTTCTGCCGGTTCGTTCGGACTGCGTTCCATCCGCCTCAGCCGCGACCTGCTTACGAGCGTGAATGGGGTAGGAATCTCGGAAAACGCCGGCGGTGGATTCCAACTCAAGATCCTTACCCGCAGCAGTCTTTTTTCGGTACAGTCTCTGGCAGCGTATTACAATCTGTCTCCAGCCCAGGTGAGTGTAAGAAAGGCCGGACCGATCAGGTTGCTGGCCTATACGGAGCGCTACCGGCCCCCGTTTCCGGGTGCGTCGGTAGGGCATGCCCAGGTATCGGCAGGAACGCTGGGTTGTTTTGTGAGAAAGCCGGAAGATGATGCGCAGTATCTGCTGGGAAACAACCACATACTCGCAAATCACAACAACTGCAGCATCGGCGATCCTGTTTATCAACCCGGAATGATCGATGGCGCAATGGCCCGCGATGTGATTGCCCGCCTCGCTGATTATGAACCGCTTTCCCGGATCAGTCCCAATTATTTCGACGCAGCCATTGCGCGGATGGAAGTTTCATCGGCACAAACCTCGATCTACGGGATCGGTCAGGTTACCGGCATGGCTTCTCCGCTTATGGATACAAGGGTGCTGAAAACCGGCCGCTCCACCGGCCTCACCAGGGGCGCCATTGTAAGCACAAGCACAGACATTGAAGTGGATTTCGGGCATCAGCGCAAGTTGGTTTTTCTGGATCAGTTTGAAATAGAAGGCCGTACGCCGGAAGACGTGCCCACCGGGTTCAGTTCCGGCGGCGACTCCGGCGCCCTGGTGGTGGCCGCTGAAAGCAACAAGGCTGTTGGCTTGTTATTTGCCGGAGATGATACGGGAAGCTCTTATGCCAGTCCGGTAGAGCCCATTCTGACGAGATTTGGTGTATATTTAGTTTGAAACGTCGTAAATTTAGCGTCATGGAAAGTATCACACATGCCAAGAGGCAACTTTTCGAGAGCCTGCGTTCCCGTTATGAGGGGATCATCGGAACCGGCATCAAGCAAAAGGATGGCAATGAGTGTATCGTTGTCTACATCAATGCCCCCGACAAAAAGCAGTTCGTCCCCCTCCACTTCATGGGCAACAAGGTCATCGCCGAAGTAAAAGGCTCCCTTAAAGCACTTTGAATATCCTCATTTCTTCTTACTCTTCTCTTTTTTAATGACTATCTGAAAACAGGTCAGGCAAATTCCGGTTTAAACAAATTACCCGGGCCAATGGGTTTCATGGTAATTTTTTTTACTTTCCCTGAAATTACCAAACTATGAACCGGCCTGTTTCCTGTCTGCTTACGTGTACGTTGTCGTGTGCTTCCCTGCTGAGGGCATGGCAGAAACAATACCCGACCCTGTATTGCCAGAACAGGCAGGCAGCTTCTCTGAATAATTTTCTTCTTGAGTAGCCGGCTGAAAAGCGGACAATCAATGGCATGCGCTGCCAGGGAAGGATTGGTGTGAACCGTACACAACCAGAAGCTTCACCAGGGGCCTTTTTCCCGCTTTGTTTCTTTCGCTGATGCAGCACTTCGGTAGTGAACAGGGTCATTGCTACTTTTGCCTTATCCGTTAATCTGTATTCCTACCTGTCTCTTCCTGTTAAAAGGCTGTTCACTGCTTATGCAACTGTTTAGTTAACCAATATTCTTGTGTCCCAATCAAAGAATCCAAAACATGAACGCATGAAAAAATTTCAACCTGTTTTTTATTTGCTGCTGTTTTTCTTGCCGGTTTTTCTTTTCGGTCAAAACCGGCAGGTATCCGGAAGAGTGGTCAACCAGTCGGGACAGGTGGTGCCTTCGGCTACCGTGGTGATCAAGGGCAGCAACAAAGGGGTTTCGGCTGATGAAAACGGAAACTTCTCCATCTCCGTACCCTCAGGCAACGCAACGCTGGTAGTGACTTCTGCCGGATTTTCATCGCAGGAAATAAAGGTGGGAACGGCCTCCGCTTACACAGTTACGCTGGCAGGCAACAACAACATGACCGAGGTGGTGGTCACCGGCGCCTTTGGCATCAAGCAACGGAAAAGAACACTTGGCTACAGTGCACAGGAAGTGACGGCAGACCAGCTGTCGCAGGGGCGGGAGAACAATTTCATCAATGCCCTGCAGGGTAAGGTGAACGGCATCAACGTAACACCAACCGGCGGCGCTCCGGGAGCCGGGACAGACATCGTGATCAGGGGACTTTCTTCCCTGAGCCCGTCGGCAAACAACCAGCCGCTGATCGTCATCGACGGCCTGCCTGTCGACAACAGCACCATCACCGGCAACGTGCTGCCGAGTACGGGCACCAACGCGAACCAGGCCGGCAGCCGCGACCAGTTTGCGTTTGCCAACCGCGGTCTCGATATCAACCCCGATGACATCGAATCTATATCGGTGCTGAAGGGAGCCGGCGCCACGGCGCTGTACGGACTGCGGGCAGCAAACGGTGTGCTCGTCATTACCACGAAAAAAGGATCGGCGGGTAAGATGTCGGTCAGCCTCAACAGTTATGCGGGTGTGGATATGGTGACGAAGTATCCGGAGATCCAGACCAAGTACCGCGAGGGGCAGCAGGGACGCCTGTCTTTCAACACCGACGGATCGCCCAACCGCTTTCAGACCTTCGGACCGCTGCGTACCGCCGGCGATCCGGTTTATTACAATTTCAAAAATGCCTTCGACCGCGGTCTGCGCCTCAACAACTCGGTGACCGTACAGGGTGGCAGCAACAAAACAACCTATTACAGTTCCTTTTCCTCCTTAAACCAGAAAGGCATTGTGCCTGCCTCCAAATACGATCGCTACACCTTCAAGCTGGCCGGTACCAGCCAGCTGTCGGACAAACTCAGCGTGAACGCATCGGCAACCGTGACGAGCTCAGGGAACACCGCGCCTTCCGCCGGAGACAAAGGGTTTATGACCGCGCTTTCCTATTACTCGCCCACTTTTGACGTGAACGATTACCTGAATGCGGATGGCAGTATGAAAGTGTTCTCTCCCGGCGTGATCGACAACCCGATCTATGTGGCGCATTTCAGCCAGCAGAAAAGCAACCTGTTCAGAACCGTCGGCAACATCGGGTTTACCTACACCATTATCCCGAAGCTGAAGCTGGATGCCAGGCTGGGTGGCGACTTCTATGCCGACAACCGCACCCGCATCGTACCCGGCCCCCGTTATCCCGGCGATCCTGCCACGCTTGATCTTGCAGCGGGCGTAAAGGGTTATATGAGTGAAGACCGCATCACATACCGCGATGTAAGTTCCAACCTCTTCCTGACTTTCCAGGATAAGTCCGGAAGTGATTTCGACTATACGGTACTGGTAGGCAACACGTCGCAGAACACTTACAGCGACGTGGTCACGGCAAGGGGCGAAACCTTTGCCCTGCCCGGCTTTTACGACCTGAGCAATACCGCGAACCTGTACGATTTCCGCACCACCACCCGCCGCAAATATACCGGGGTGTTCGGCGATGTAAAGGTGGGTTTCCGCAATGCGCTGTACCTCGAACTGACGGGCCGCAACGACTGGAGCTCCACGCTGCCGAAAGGGAATAACTCTTTCTTCTATCCCAGCGCCAGCCTCAGCTATGTATTCACCGACCTGCACCATCTTTCGGGTAATGTGCTAAACTTCGGAAAGCTGCGCGCTTCTTTGGCGCAGGTTGGAAAGGATGCGCCCCCATATGCGAACGGACCCTATTACCTGTCTGTAACAGGTTTTCCCTTCAACAGCACGCCCGGCTTTCTCCGCTCCACCGATTACGCCGATCCAGGCCTGAAGCCGGAGAAACAGCAATCGGCCGAATTCGGCGCCGAGCTGCGGTTCTTTCGTGACAGGGTCAGTCTCGACGTATCTGTGTACAAGAGCAAGAACATAGACCAGATCATTCCGGTACCCATCGCTTATACCAGCGGCTACAGCACCTATACCACCAATGCGGGATCGATACAGAACAGGGGCATCGAAGTGCAGCTGTCGGGCTACCCTGTCCGGCTCAAAGATTTCAACTGGAATGTGAACCTCAACTGGTCGGCCAACCGCAACAAGGTGCTGTCCATCAAACAAGGCATCAGCGAGATCGTGTTCTACGATGAAGGGCGCATCTCCAACAAGCTGGTGGTGGGCGGCTCTGCAGGCGATTTATATGGGACCGCATATAAAAGAAATGCCGCCGGTGACCTGATCATCAACGCGCAGGGTTTTCCTGACTATACGCCCGCATTCGTAAAGGCCGGCAACGCATTCCCCGACTGGGTCGGCAGCATCAACAACAGTTTCACCTGGAAGAATTTCACGCTCTCCGGCTTGCTGGAGTTTAAAAAAGGCGGCGATGTGTTCGATGTCACGATGCGCAATTCGATCCGGAACGGTGTGTTGAAGATCACCGAAAACAGGTATGTGCAGACCATCTTCAAGGGAGTAAAAGCCTCCGATGGAAAGCCGAACGACATCCCTGTTGTGCTGGACCAGAACTACTACCGCAATCCGAACCTTTTCAACAACATCACCGACGTGGTGTTACAGGATGCAAGCTGGCTAAGGCTTCGCAACGTAAGCCTCGCTTACCAGCTCCCGAAAAAATGGATGACCGCCACCAAATTCATACAGGGTGTCAATGTGAATGTGACCGCCAGCAATTTCATTCTGTGGACGCCCTATAAAGGGTATGATCCACAGTCTACCGCTTACAGTGCAGGATATAACGTGTATGGTTACACGGGAAGTAACATCTCCAATTACAGCTCCGTTGTGTTCACCCTCAATGTGAATTTCTAAAACCGATAGAACATGCAGAAAAGAACAAGCAATTATATGATGCTGGCCCTGTTGATGGCCATTGCCGCAACCGGCTGCAAGAAATTTGTAGAGAGCGGCAATGTGAATGTGAATCCTGACCGCCCCAGTTTTGTGACACTCAACACCCTGTTGCCGGCAGTTGAGTATACAACGGCGAACAATCATTTTCAGGTCGCCTACACTACAAGCCTTTTCAGCCAGCAGATGGCTTCATACCAGGGTGGCCCCCTGCCCGATGATCAGAACCGCGATGTGCGCATGGGCGTGGCTTATGCCGGCCTTTATCAAAGTGCACTGACCAACATCAAACTGATGGTTGACCTTGCCAAAACTCAGGGGGCGCCTTCCTACTCGGCCATCGGCCGTGTGCTGCTGGTCATGAACCTGTCGCTGGCGACCGACACCTACGGCGATGTGCCGTTCACGGAAGCCTTTCAGGCGCCGGCAGTATTGTATCCGCACTACGACAAGCAGGAAGTTCTTTATCCGCTGATGCAGCGGTATCTTGATACGGCCATCACCGAATCGCAGGCTGTCAATCCCGCCAACCTCAGGCCGGCCACCGATGACCTTGTTTTTGGAGGAGATATGACAGCCTGGCGTCAGACCGCTTATTTCCTCAAAGCCAGGCTGGCACTGCATCTTACCAAGAAGGGAGCCGCTGCCGCGGCCAATGCGGTGCTGGCGGCCCTCCCGAATGCATATCCGTCGGCGGCAAAGGAAGGTCAGCTGGTATTTAACAGCAAGAACCAGAATCCCTGGTATTCAAACATCGCCATCAAACTGACCACCGGAAATTATTATACCGCACCTTCCAAGCGGTTTGCAGACGCGCTCAACGGCACGGCATACCCAAACCTGACAGACCCGCGCCTGCCTTTCCTGATGGGCAAGAAAACGGCTGCTGCGTATACAGGCCTGCCCAACGGATCGGGCAACACCGGTAATACGGCCGATCTGGATACAACTACTTATTATGCCAAGATCGGTTCTCCGGTTCTGATGACCACTTTCGCCGAGCAGAAGCTGATGGAGGCCGAAGCAAGGTTTCTTGTCAATGGCGGAACGGCTACTTCGGTGGGCAGCACGGCAGACGCGTATGCTGCTTACCTGGCAGGCATCACCGCCCACATGCTGAAGCTGGGTGTGCCTTCGGGCAGCGTAACCGCCTATACAGGCAATCCGCTGGTGGCTGTCGGCGCTGCTAACCTTACGCTCGAACTTATACTGCGGGAGAAACAGATCGCGCTGTATCTGCAACCCGAAGCGTGGGTGGATGTGCGCCGGTATGATTACAACCCGGCCCTCTTCAAAGGGATGGCCCTGCCGATGAACCAGGACCCCCTGCTGAGCGGGCAGTTTATTCGCCGCTCCGGCTTTCCGCTCGATGAAGTAAACCGCAACCCGAACATGCCTTCCCCCGTGGCAGCACTGAACGCAAAGATGTGGTGGGACCAATAATCACGCACGTAATTTATCCCCGATATGAAACAACGCTTTCTTTTTAACATCGCAATGGCCATGCTCGTTATGGCCGCCTGCACAAAGACGCAGGATATCAACCGCGACTATGCGATTCCGACCGGCAAGGGCGCTTATCCGGTTTCCACCAACACCCTGCTCGATATGTCGAACAACAAGACCCTGGGGGCCGACAGCCTGGCAGGCGGATATTCTTTCAAGACCGAGCTCCAATATTTTTCACAGGATCCGGTGAAGGAGATCAACCTGTATAGTACGGTTGGTACGGGCGCGCGTATGCCGGTGTCTACCACGCCATATGCAGCGGCGTACTCAAATACAAAGAAGCTGGATACCCTGCTGGTCTCTTACACTGTTGCTTCCGGACTTGCCAAAGGAACGGCCATTAAGCTGGATTACGAGATACTGAACCTGAATGGGCTTAATCTGATCCGAACGGTAACCGTAAGGTCGAAATAATTATCCGGCCCAGCCTTCCCGGTCGAGGCTCCGGTACTGGATGGCTTCGGCCAGGTGTTCTATTTTAATGTCGGTGCTTTCTGCCAGGTCGGCGATGGTTCTGCTTACCTTCAGGATGCGGTCGTAGGCCCTGGCAGACAGGTTAAGCCGCTGCATGGCGGTTTTCAAAAGGTTTTGTCCGGCCTGGTTGATCACGCATATCTCTTTCAGAAGTTTGCTGCTCATCTGGGCATTGGCGTATACGCCTGCCTGTTCTTTATAGCGTTCCGTCTGTATCTCCCGCGCTTTGATCACCCGTTCGCGGATCGAGGCCGAGTCTTCCTGTTTCTGCTGCGAAGACAGCTGGTCGAATGCGACCGGCGTCACTTCCACGTGCAGGTCGATGCGGTCGAGCAGGGGGCCGGAAATTTTATGCAGGTATTTCTGGACGGTGCCGGGCGGGCATGAGCAGGTGCGTTCGGGATGATTGTAAAATCCGCAGGGGCACGGGTTCATGGAGGCAATGAGCATAAAGCTGGCAGGAAAGTCGAGCGCCACTTTCGCGCGGCTGATGGTAACCCTTCTTTCTTCCATGGGCTGCCGCATCACCTCGAGCACGGTGCGTTTGAATTCCGGCAGCTCATCGAGGAAGAGCACGCCGTTGTGGGCCAGGGATATCTCACCGGGTTGTGGCATGCTTCCACCGCCTACCAGCGCCACGTCGGAGATGGTATGATGCGGTGAGCGGAAGGGCCGGCGCGAGATCAGTGTGGCGTTCTCCGGTAACTTGCCGGCTACGCTGTGGATTTTGGTGGTCTCCAGCGCTTCATGCAGCGTCAGTGGTGGCAGTATCGTAGGTAAACGCTTTGCCAACATGGTTTTTCCTGCGCCCGGCGGACCGATCAGGATGGCATTGTGCCCGCCAGCCGCCGCGATCTCGAGGGCCCGTTTGATGTTTTCCTGCCCTTTCACATCGTTGAAATCAAGCTCGAAATCATACTGACCGTAAAAGAACTCATCCCTTGTATTTACGGTCACGGGCTTCAGCGATGCTTCGTTGCGAAAGAACTCGATGACGTCGCGGATATGCCCCACGCCGTACACGTTGAGCTGGTTCACCATCGCCGCTTCGCGTGCGTTCTGCTTCGGTACGATCAGTCCTTTGAATCCTTCTTTCCTTGCCTGTATGGCGATCGGCAGCGCCCCTTTGATGGCATGTACGGAGCCATCGAGGTTCAGTTCCCCCATGATCACATACTCCTTCAGTTTTTCCGCATGGTCGAGTTGCTCGCTCGCTCCCAGCGTGCCCATGGCGATGGCCAGATCGAAAGCTGAACCGCTTTTTTTGATGTCGGCGGGCGCCAGGTTTACAACGAGCTTGGTGCGCGGCATGTGGTAACCGTTGGTCTTTACCGTGCTCTCTACCCGCTGGAGGCTCTCCTTCACGGCGCTGTCGGGCAATCCTACAATGAAATAATCTTTTCCCGGCATCACATTTACTTCGATTGTAATGGTGATGGCTTCCACTCCATACACGGCGCTCCCGTAAGTTCTCACTAACATGGGGCGGAAATTAGCTGATTTTTCGGGAACAAAGAGGGTGAAAACAACAAAAAGGAAGGGTGGTTTCACGTAGCGCCCGCCGGCAGCCGGATATGACATTTACACTTCAAACAAGTACATGCATAACCAATCTGACACTGCTTCCAAACCGCCCATGCGATTGCTCTGGTACATCCTGAAATATTTTCTGACCGGGCTGTTGCTTGGCTCCCTGCTGGGAGCCGAAGCCCAAAACAGCGGGGAGGCAGAAAATTGGCTGCACCTGCTTGCCGGCAAACCTGGCCGGGCGCTGCAACAAAAAAGTGAGAAGTGGGAACAGGATCTGCAGAAAGCAGGCTTGCAGCATCTAAGGCGTATGAAGGCCGGCGAGCAGAAATTAAAAGCCAGGTTAATAAAACAGGATCCGGCCCTGGCGGTGCTGCTTTTTGCAGATGCAGACAGCCGGTATGCCACCTGGAAAAAGCAGCTGACCGATGAAGCGGCAGTTGTGCCGCGGATGCAGCAACACTATATTGCACGGCTCGACAGCCTGCAGACTGCGATGGATTTTCTCAAAGAATCTGCGGGCTTTGAAAGCGGAATGCCTGTAAAGATCCGGTCGCTGCAACACAGTTTCGATCAGGGTGAAATGGTGAGAGAGCTGATGGAAAAGCGCAGCGTATACCTGCAGCAGCAGCTGAAAAAATGGGGCCACTTCAAAGACGTTAATCGGCTGCAGGGTCAGGTGGTACGCTACCGGGAGCAAATGCAAAGGTACCGGCAAGCCATCACCAGTCCTTCACGCATTGAGGAAGAGGTACTGAAAGTTTTGCGGAAAACGCCCCGTTTCACATCCTTTTTTGAAACGCATTCCATGCTTGCCGGTTTGTTTCCGCAGCATGCAGGCGCGTCGCCTGCTCAAGGGGCTGCCGGCGCACAAAGCAGGGAAGCCGTTATGCAAAGTATTGCCCAAAAAGCAGTCTCTCCGGAACAGGTGCAAAAGGCGTTGACACAACAGGTGGGAAGTGCTTCTTCTTTGATGGATCGGTTCCGGCGAAGCCTGGTGAGATCAGGCAGGGGCGATGAGATCAACATGCCTGTTTTGGTTCCGCAGGATAGCAAGCGCAGTCGGTTTGCAGACAGGTTTGAAGTTGGCACCAACCTGCAAACGACTAAGAGCAACCGCTTCTTTCCGTCTACCACCGATGTCGGGCTGTCGCTTGGCTACAGGGTGAATACAAAGAGTATTGTTGGCATTGGCGCGTCATACAAGATGGGATGGGGTGGTGATCTGCGTCATGTGCAGGTAAGCAGTCAGGGTGCAGGAATGCGAACGTTCATCGATTATAAATGGAAAGGCGGCATCTGGCTGACAGGTGGTGCCGAAATGAATTACAGAGCCCGGTTTACCGATTTTGATGTGTTGCGCGATTACACTGCCTGGCAAAAGAGCGCCTTGTTCGGAATCAGTAAAAAATACCAGGTGAGCAGTAAAGTAAAAGGAAATGCTCAGTTGCTTTACGATGCTTTATGGAAACTGCAGGTACCCAGAACACAACCCATTCTCTTCCGGGTCGGGTATCAGCTGAAATAGTTTTCTCCTAATGCTTAAATATGGCCTGCGGTTTTATCCCCCTGCCTGCTTTCCATCATCAGATTATGTGGAGCCTTTCAAAATGTTTATATGAAATTTTTACTTTCATGCCTGATCGCTGTGCTGGCTTGTGTCTGTTTGTCGGCGCAGAATGTACCTGTTCAATTGATCCCACCTTCGCTACACCACTTTGTGCCGTGATAATATCCGTCAGTCGTCACTTGTTCTTCATGACTGAAGCGGGTAAAATATGGATGGTGAATCAGATTATTTCATTGTGCGCGGGAGGTACGCATGGCGGAACCAGCCGTTGAAAAAGGCTGCCCCGTCTCAGCACCAGATGCTCATTTGCTCTCTTCAAACAATAGCTTCACATCAGGATCCAGCATCACCTGGCTGGGTTCGGCAGCAATAGGAATGGAGACAGTGGTTTCTTTCTTTGAAACGGCGATCGTTCGCTTTACCACCTGCCCCGCGGCCTGCAGCTGTATATCGAGCGGAAACGAAAACAGCGTTTCCTGGTTCTGCGTGATATGCAGGTTCAGCGTTTTGCCCGTTGCATCATATTGCCACCGCGTGTTCAGCACCGGCTGACCGGGCGTGTACAACCACTGCTGAAAGAACTGCTGCAGGTCTTTACCGCTCGCGCTTTCCATGGCCTTCCTGAAATCAGGCGTCGACGCATTTTTTCCTTTGAAAGCCGTATAGTAATTCTGCACGCCTTTCTGAAAGGCGGCATCGCCGAGCTCGCAACGCAGCATATGCAACACCCACCCGCCTTTCTGGTACGAGTTCGCGTTGAGAAGCTGCATAGGTTCGTTGCGCCCCGTAGTATCCACCACAGGCGTCGTCTTCCGGCGCGAATAAGCGATCACCTGCCCGCGCTCCTGCTTTTCCCGCACAACCAGCGTATCCCTTCCATACTTGCTTTCCAGGTACATATTGGTCATGTAAGTCGCAAAGCCCTCGCTCAGCCAGATATGCTGCCAGTCCGTTTCCGTGGCTGCATCTCCAAACCACTGATGTGCGATCTCATGCGCCAGCAGCGCCTCCGCTTTCCCGTTGCCCCGCACGGAACTCTCTGCATAAAATATCGCACTGGCGTTTTCCAGTCCGCCGAAAATGGTTTTCGACTGTACATTGGCCAGCTTCTCATAAGGGTAAGGAGCCACGTACTTCTCATACCAGGGCAGGATGCTGCAGGCAAATCCGTAATCATAAAATCCTTTTTCGCGATCTTCGCTATACACCCAGCTGTACACCGGAACCTGGCCGGCATAACAGGCATCGCTAACCGCGAAATCGGCGATCCCTATTGCCATCACTTTCACCGGCAACACCACGCTTTCGCTCCAGTATGTCTTTTTCATATGGTCAGCCAGTGCCGTCTCTTCCTTGCGGGCACCGTTGGCCACCACCTGGTAGTGATCGGGCGCCGTTACGATAAATTCAACCGTCGCTTTGTCTGAAGGGTGGTCTTTACAGGGGATCCAGTTGTGCGCACGGTTAGGCCAGTTGTCGGCGAACATGGTGCGGTGCCCCCATTTGTTTTTGGAGATGATGAGACCGTCTGCCGGTATGCCGCTGTAACGGATCAGAAAAGTGCGGGTTTCATTCGCCGCCGCTGCCGTTTGGATCTGCAGCAGGTTGTTTTCGTGGAGGTAACGCACCTGCTTGTTGTTCTCCTCTACCGAGCGTACTGTCATCCCTTTGCCCTGCGTGCCGGTGCCGGTCAGATCCAGTGAAAAACCGGAAACAGGCTTTAAGAATTTCACGGTAACGGCCGCTTCTCCCTGGATGCTGTCGTTGTTGTCGTTCACACCCAGGCTAAACCGGTAATGCTGTACATCGGTGGTCAGGTAGCGTTCGGGAATGGATTGCGCGCCGGCAACGCTGGCTGCGAACAAAGAAAAAAAGAGAATTTTTTTACGCATGATATTGAATTAATGTGCCCTTGCAAATAGTCTGCACCGCCCGGCGAGGCATCAGCGCACCCAGATATTTACGATTCGTCCCTGACGGGCAAAGGGTTCGTAGGTTTCGGCAAAAACAGAATCCGGGCGGTGTATGCACAGTTCGTTCCGGTAATTGACCTCCCACAGCTGTCCCGTAAAGCCGGTGCTCACAGCCGGCAGTTTTCTATATGCCTGCGACCGGTGCAGATTCGGCGTGGTAAGATTGTTCACGCTCAGCTCCCGCAACGAACTGGTATCACTTAACTTGTCAACCGCATTGGCCGGTATCGTGAAGCCCTTGTTCCCCTTCCACAGCACATCCCATATCTTGTCGCGCCCGTTCAACACTACCAACGCCCTGCTGCGGCGGGCCGGCAGATCCGGGGTCTGCGTGCTGTCGTTGTAGTCGATGGCCGTCAGTCCCAGCATACCCAGCGAGGTTCTTGTCATGCTGAGCAGGTTGGTATCGGGAAGGGTGCTCTTCTCCGCGGCATATTCGGGAATCTTTTTTCTGACCGGCCTGCTGAGAATGCTGCCATCCGCAACAAACAGGTAAGCCGCATAATACAGCTGGCCTTTGCTTGTCCTTATCCGCCTTTTCCCGTCGAGTACAGGTTCAGGCAATACGATGGAACCCGCCGCAATGGTTACTTTAAACTCTTTTGCCAGCGAGGAAAACACGGCTGTATAAATGCTCACCATAGTGCCAGCCTTCATATACACGAACGCATGTTTGATCTTGTCATCGTCGGGTGTGTATCCCAGGTAGCGGATAAAATTGAAGATGTTGGAATTGACGATGGTGGCTACGGCCTGCCGCATGGAGTCTTCACCATACACTTTTGATTTTTCTTCTGCAAAAGCCAGCCACGATCCGATGTTCTCGGGCAGTACCACGATCGTCTTTGACTGCAGCCAGCCGGAGTCCTGCGCTTTTTTGAAGTAAGGATGGAGGGCATTGAAGAAGTGTTCCCGGTCGCAATAGTCGGGAGCTGTGAGGTAGGGCTGAATGGCGACCAGGTTCCCTTTCTGCACATTTCCGCCTGCGCTTATCATGCTCACCGGAACCACCGTTGTTTTCAGTCCGCTGTAGTTCTTGCCCGTATATCCCCAGATATAATAGCCTGCCACCAATATAATGATAAAGGCCATTATCCAGCTGAAAATTCGCATCCGGTATCTATTTGGTCAGGTAATGAACGGCAGGTTCGGGCGGGCTAAATTAGATTTTTTCAAGCAAGTCAACCACCTTTTCTCTGCGCAGGATCAGGTATCCCAGCCGGTCATTGCTGATGCCCTCTTTCAGCTGGTAGCTGAAATCGAGCTGGTCGTCTTTCACATTGGTCTCGAAATACCGGAAAGAAATGTTCGGATTTACTTTCAGCTCTTCGCCGATCTCGTACAGGTGCGTGGAAAGGATAAAGAGGGAGTTTTTTATCTTGATGAGTCCCTTGATCACGGTGAGCGAGCATTTCATGGCGTCCTGCACGTTGGTGCCTTTGAACAGCTCGTCGATCAGCACGAGCCATTTGCGGCCGTTGTTGATCTTGATGATGGTATTTTTGATGCGCTGCACCTCGTTGAAGAAATAGCTCTCGCCTTTCACGATGTTGTCCACCACGTTGATATTGCTCAGGATGCCGTGAAAAAGGGTGAGCTGCATGCTTTTGGCCGGCACGCCCATGCCGATGTGCGCCAGATAGACCGCAGCGCCGACCGCTTTGATGAACGTGCTTTTGCCCGCCATGTTGGCGCCGGTGAGAAAGAGGAAGTTATTCTCCGGATCGAGTTTCACATTGTATGAAACAGGGGAGGGTACCAGCGGGTGGTATAACGCACTTGCCTCTATGTAAGGCTGATCGCCTTCCCGGAAAGTGGGCGTGGCAAGCCCGAACTTTTTCATGGCGATGGCCATGGAGTACCAGGCGTCGAGCCGGCCGTAGATGTTGACCAGCTCATGCGCCGTGTTTTTAAAATGGGAAAGCAGGAAGTGTCCGTAGGTGATGGTCTGCACCACACTGAATTTAACGCCGGCCTTTGTATTGCCGAGCCGCACCAGTACGTCGTTGCGCAGCAGGCTTTCGGCGCGCATGATGTAGTTCCGGAGCGACTGCGGCGTGCTATCCTCACTGAACATGCCGATCAGTTGCCGGAAGCCGCGGATAAAATCGGCGAAGTGCCCGATAGAATAGCGGGTCAGTGAAAAATCCGCTGCATGCAGGAAGCGGTAAGAATAGGCGTTGATGGGATCAGACGACGAAGGGATGGTGTCGATCGGTGTTTCGTAAAACCGTTCCAGCACCATTACGGTTCCGTTGCTGATGTGCACCGGCCATTCCCCTTCCTTTTCCAGGATGCTTTGCAGTATCTGCTGGGTATCGGTAATGTGTTTGATGTCGTTGAAGGGCTCCGAGAAGAATTTTACCAGCCACTCTCTTCCACCCCGGGTCCGGGTGAAATTGAGTTTGTGAAAGATCGAGTATTCTTCTTCATGGTTGAAGATCGATAGATCGTTGAACGTGACTTTGTCTATATCCATATCGTACGTGTCTGTTGCTGGCGAAGTGAATAAAAATCCGGTTGCAAAAGATACGAAAATATTCACCGGTCGAATTGCAGCCGCTTTCCTTTAACAGATTCATCCCACCTATTGTTTCCATATACCAGGTTCCCATTTACGAATGTATGGGTGATCTGCGGCAGGCTCATGCCTTCCAGCGGGCTCCAGCCGCATTTGTACAGGATGTTTTCCTTCGACACGAGGGTTTCCCGGCCGAGGTCGGCCAGTACCAGGTCGGCCCAGTATCCTTCCCGGATGTAACCTCGTTCCCTGATCCGGAAGCAGTCGGCCACCGCGTGGCTCATTTTCTCCGCCACTTTCTCTATCGTGAGCTTTCCCTGCTTCACATAGGAGAGCATCAGGGCCAGGGAATGCTGCACCAGCGGCAGGCCGGCATGCGCCTTTTCATACGGTTCATCCTTTTCCGCCCATGTATGCGGCGCGTGGTCGGTCGCGATCACGTCGAGCCGGTTGTCGAGCATCGCTTTCCACAAAGCGTCCCGGTGCTGCGGGGCCTTGATGGCCGGGTTGCATTTGATCTGGTTGCCCAGCCGGGCATAATCGTCGGCCGTGAAATGAAGATGATGCACGCAGACCTCGGCCGTGATCTTTTTTTCTTCCAGGGGCAGCAGCGAGGAGAACAGCTGCAGTTCATTGAGCGTGGTGATGTGCAGGATATGAAGCCGGGTGCCGTATTTTTTTGCAAACTGGATGGCCGCCAGCGAGCTTTCAAAACACGCTTCCTCGTTGCGGATCACCGGGTGATCGGCTGCCGTAAGCGGCCGGTCTTCCTGCCGAAGCCTTTCCAGGTTGCGGTGGATGATCTTTTCATCCTCACAATGCGTGGCGATCAGCACCCCGCTGTCCCGGAACAGCCTGTCCAGCGTCAGGTAATTGTCTACCAGCAGTCCGCCGGTGGAAGACCCCATAAAGATCTTGATGCCGCACACATCCTGCCGTTTGTCGTTGGTGCGCAGGGCCTCGTCCGGATTGATATTGGACGTGCCCATGAAGAACGAGTAGTTGGCCAGCGAAGCGCCGGCTGCAATGCTGTATTTATCTTCCAGCAGGTTCTGGGTAAAGGCCGGCGGTACCGTATTGGGCATTTCCATGAAAGAAGTGACGCCCCCGGCCACCGCGGCTTTCGCTTCCGTGTAAATGGTCGCTTTGTGGGTGAGCCCGGGTTCGCGAAAATGGACCTGGTCGTCGATCACTCCCGGCAGCAGGTATTTCCCTTCCCCGTCGATCTCTTCCACCGCAAAACCAACTTCCGCCAAAGGCGCGATCCGTTCAATGCGTCCATTCCGCAGCAGTACATCGGCTACAGACGATCGTCCTTCATTTACAACGGTTACTCCTTTGATCAGGTATGCTGGCATTGTCTCTTTTTTGGTATGGTCTTAAATAATACAGGGAATCGTCTTACTTTGCCGGTTATTGAGCAAACAGTAAAGCAGGGCGGCGGAAACGGGAACGTGCGGATAACGGTCTTCGGCCTGCCTTTGGAAAATTACCTGAATATGCAATTTAGAAAAACCCTTGTAAGACTGTTGATTTTTATCTTTCCTTTTCAGCTCTCCGCGCAGTCGACCAATTTTCCGCAAGGGTCAAAGTTTCAGCATTTTACCGACAGGCTCGAGATCCTGCTGCAGGACGATTCCATCATGAATTTTTCCACCATGAAACCCCTCAGCCGCAAAGCGGTGGTAGAGGTGGCGGAAGCAGCCGATTCCCTCAGCAGGAAATATCCTTTTGATGAATATTACAAACTGTCGAAGGTAGATCAATACAACCTGCACAGCCTGCTGATGAACAACCAGGAATGGGTAAAAGGGAGCAAGGAAAGCTTCCGCAGTAAAAAGCCGCTGTGGGACTTGTTCTACAAATCCAAAGCGGATCTGTTCCAGGTAGATCAGAAAGATTTTTTTCTGGCTGTGAACCCTGTGCTGCAGGAGCAGCAGTCGATCGAAACAGGCAACAGCCAGCGTATTTTTTTAAATACGCGCGGCGTCACCGCCAGGGGACTGATCGCAAAACGGGTTGGGTTCGATTTTTACATGACCGATAACCAGGAACGGCCGCCGCTGTTCGTGCAGCGGTATGAAGATAAATTTCATGCGGTGCCCGGCGTCGGCTTCTACAAGCCGTACAACAAGACCGGCTACGATTATTTCGATGGACGGGGCTCCATTTATTTCAACCTGGCCAAATATTTCAATTTTCAGTTCGGGTACGACCGCAACTTTATCGGCAGCGGATACCGGAGCCTGCTGCTGAGCGATTTTTCGGCCAATTACCTGTTCTTCAAGATCAACACCCGCATCTGGAAGCTGAACTATACCAACCTGTACATGGAGCTGATCCCGCAGAACAAAGACAATCCCGGCAACCTGCTGCTGCCAAAGAAATATGCGACCATGCACCGGCTCGATGTCAACATCGGCAAGTGGCTGAACGTGGGCGTGTCGGAAGCCGTCATCTTCGGGCGGCAGAACCATTTTGAGTTCTCCTATCTCAATCCCGTCATCTTTCTCCGCTCGGCCGAGCAGCAGGTGGGCAGTCCCGACAATGCCATGCTGGGCTTCGATTTCAAGGCCAATATGGCGCACCAGGTACAGGTTTACGGACAGTTCCTGCTCGATGAATTTGTGCTGAAGCAGTTTACCTCTTCGAAAGGGTGGTGGGGAAACAAGTATGGAATACAGGGCGGCATCAAATACCTCGACCTGTTCAATATAAAGAACCTCGATCTGCAGGCGGAAATAAATATTGTACGGCCCTTCACCTACAGTCATTTCGATTCGGTTGCCAATTTCACGCATTACAACCAGCCGCTCGCCCATCCGCTCGGCGCAGGGTTCAGGGAAATACTGGCCATTATTCACTATCAGCCAAAACCCAAATGGACCACCCAGCTGAAGCTGATCTTTTTCCGGCAGGGCACAGACACGGGCAGCGTGAATTTCGGCAACAATATCTTCCTGCTCAACAACACCCGCTCGCGCGATTATGGCTATTATGTTCCGAGCGGGGTGGCATCCACCGGCATCAATTCTTCTTTCCTCGTATCGTACGAAGTAAAGGAGAACCTCTTTCTCGAAGGGTCGCTCCTGTACCGGAAATTTACGGCCACCAACCTGCCTGCGGCATCCTCGGGAACCAAGCTTTTGACGGTCGGCCTGCGGATGAATATGTTCCGGCGCGAGTACGACTATTAGGAGGTCTTTTGCGCCACTGGCAAGGATTTTAACAGGTTGGTGAAGGCAGATTTGTGCGGAAAAACCGGTAAATTTACACGTGTCAAATCCGAATTTACATACCACGAAAGAAACGCTCAGTTCAGCCGACAAAGAGTTCGAGAACAACATACGGCCGGCCATCATTGAAGACTTTTCCGGGCAGCCGCAGATCATCGAAAACATCAAGATCTTTATCAAGGCCGCCAAGATGCGCGGCGAGGCGCTCGATCACATCCTGTTTCACGGTCCGCCCGGCCTGGGTAAAACCACGCTGTCTCGCATCGTCGCCAACGAGCTTGCTGTGAACATCCGCGAAACCTCGGGGCCGGTGATCGAAAAGCCGGGCGACCTGGCCGGGCTGCTCACCAACCTCGAAAAGCATGACGTGCTGTTCATCGACGAAATACACCGGCTCAGCACCGTGGTGGAAGAATACCTGTACGCCGCCATGGAAGATTACCGCATCGACATCATGATCGATTCGGGGCCCAACGCGCGGAGCATCCAGCTCAACATCGAACCGTTTACCCTTATTGGGGCCACTACCCGCAGCGGACTGCTGACCGCCCCGCTGCTGTCGCGTTTCGGCATCAAATCGAGGCTTGAATATTACGACGCGGTGACGCTCCAGAAGATCATCCAGCGTGCTTCAGAGATCCTGAAGACAAAGATCACGTCGGAAGCTTCCTGGGAGATCGCGCGCCGGAGCCGGGGCACGCCGCGTATCGCCAACGGACTGCTCAGGAGGGTGCGTGATTTTGCGCAGGTGCTCAGCAACGGCGTCATCGACCTGGCCATCACCCAGCACGCCCTGCGGGCCCTCAACGTAGACGAGCACGGCCTCGACGAAATGGACAACCGCATCCTTTCCACCATCATCGAAAAGTTCAAGGGCGGCCCGGTGGGCATCACCACCATCGCCACGGCGGTCGGCGAAGAGACCGGCACCCTCGAAGAAGTGTACGAACCGTTTCTTATCCAGGAAGGCTTTATCATGCGCACCCCCCGCGGCCGCGAAGTGACCATGAAAGCGTATGAGCATATGGGTAAGAAACCCGCAGGAAGGAGCGGGGAAAATTTACTTTTTTAAGAAGATCAAACGCATCCTGTTCCAACGACGCCCTGCAGGGCGCCGCTGACACTGAACAATGACAAAAGCCGTTCATCGTTGTTTATTGACAACGACGAACGGCTTTTGTATATAAATAAATGAGCTTGAAAATTACACCGGCACCACGAGCCTGAACCCGTTTCCGTGGATGTTCACGATCTCGATGTTGGTATCGTCTTTCAGGTATTTGCGAAGCTTGGCAATGTAAACATCCATGCTGCGGCCGTTGAAATAGGTGTCGCTTCCCCATATCTTTTTGAGGGCCTGTTCCCGTGGCAGCAGGTCGTTCTTGTGTTCTGCCAGCATCTTCAGCAATTCGTTTTCCTTGGGTGAAAGGGTCTGGGTTTTGCCTTCATGGCTGAGTTCCCTGAGCTTGGGGTTGAAATGGTATTTGCTGAGATCATACACCACGTTGATGTTTTCACGGTTCTGTTCTTCGTTGCGTTTAAGGATGGCCTTTATTTTGTGAAGCAGCACTTCGCTGTCGAACGGTTTTGTGATATAATCATCGGCGCCCAGCTTGTATCCCTGGATGATATCTTCCTTCATGGTTTTGGCGCTCAGAAAGAACAGGGGAATTTCCGGATCCACATCGCGGATCTCTTCGGCTACGGTGAAACCATCCATATTGGGCATCATCACATCGAGCAGACAGAGATCGAATTTCTCGCGCTGGAAAGCTGCCAGGCCGAGCCGGCCGTCCCTTTCAAGTACCACTTCATAATCGTTCAGTTCCAGGTAGTTCTTCAAGACAGAGCCGAGGTTTGTATCATCTTCACACAGCAAAATTTTCGCTTTGGGTCCTTCCATGATTCTTATATTTAATTCAAATTAAAGTTAAATCAATTAGCTTGCCAACCGCGTGTCGAATAAGATTTTGTTAAAGAAACGGTTGTGATCTCATAAACGCGCAGCTTGTGGCATAGCTCCCTATCAAACTTTATCATATCATATTGCTTCCGGTGGATGCGTGGTTCCTAATTTTGCCGTTTAATCTTATCCAATGGCATTGCAAGTTACTCCCGACAATAAATTCAAGAAACTCATCATCATCGGCGACCGTGTGCTGATCCAGCTGGCTAAAGCGGATGAACGTACGTCGGCCGGTTTGTATCTGCCGCCCGGCGTACAAGAAAGAGAAAAAGTGCAGCAGGGCTACGTGATCCGTACGGGCCCAGGCTATGCCATCCCGATGCCCGTAGAAGATGAACCGTGGAAGACCGAAGAAGACAAGATCAAGTACGTGCCCCTCCAGGCCCGCGAAGGCGACCTCGCCATCTTCCTCCTCAGCGGTGCCACCGAAGTGATGTACGCCGGCGAACGCTATTACATCGTACCACAGAGTGCAGTGTTGATGCTGGAGCGGGAAGAAGAACTTTAAGTGCGGGGTCTTCTTTTTTGTGCCCAAAAAAGAAGCAAAAAAGGCTTGGCTTTTGAAATGGGGCTAAAATTTACTGCATTGCGCGGGCAACGGACATGGTTTTATTCGGCAGTAGTAGGGGTTTGGGCCATTGCATGGAGGGGCAGTGGAATAAAGCCAGGCGTGTCCGTTGCACCAAATGGCCGCCTGCGGCAGGCCATTTGGTCTCGCTCCATTCCGTAAATTTCTTCACGCCCCATTTCAAAGGCCGGGGAAGAAAAAAGAGAGAGTAGGAAGAAAGCAATCCGCTACGCGGTAGCTTCTTAAATCCTCTCCTGGGAGGGGTAGGGGTGGGTTAAAGCCGCACCCACAGCAGGTTTGCAGCTCTTACACCTTCAACCACTTTGGTCACCAGCACCTCCACCACCTTTGTCACTAGCCCCCACAATACTCTTGTCCTTCGCCAGGCGCAAACACGCACTTACATGCACAACCCCTTGCTGCGCCTGAGCGGGAATCTAAGCGGGGAATCGCTGTTTTTGTCTGAACCAGAATTTGCCTGATTAACTGATTCCCCTGATAAACGATAACTGATCGCTAACCCGCTTCACCGCCAGGCGTGCTATGGGGCCACTACAGTTGCTGGCATATTGAACCGCACCCGTGGTACGCCGTCACTCGCAGAGGCGGCAGTTCGCGGCACAAATGAAGTTAAAGGATAAAAATTCTTCAATCCTGGTTCAGACAATGCAAATCATGTATTCTTCAACAATACAACCCCATGAGGCTTATCGCCGGTTCAGACAAAACCGCCTATCCGTACCATACTAAACATCTTCTCAGGTCACTTAACTACTACCGGTAATCCTTCCACGTTGTTCCTGCTGACGGCGGTGATGGCGAAGCCGCGGGAAGTGGCGGTTGTGTACTGGCTGCTGTTGAAGGTGGCTTTGCCGCTTTGGGCGGGGAGGACGGCTACGATGGAGGCGGGTTCAATGTTGGGGGTGTCGTCTGCCCCCAGATTATAAACCATGAAATACCGGATAGCACCTTGCGTAACTGTTACGCTCCAGGTACCTGCTGGCTGCTTTTCAATCAGGGGAACAGCCGGCGGAACGCTGTCGATCCAGGGCATGGGCGGCACGATGGCGGGATAGTGATAATAGTTCTGCTGCAGGCTGTCGTTCCAGCCGTTGGGATTGCGCACAAAGGTATTGCTGTTGTAATAAGCGCTTCCCTGGATGGTGGCATACTCGCGCAGCTTGCTGATCTGGTGCGGCAGCTCATTGCGGTTCTTCCAGGCTGGACTTGCCGGCTCGTACACCCGGTAGATGCCATGGCCGATGTAGAGATGCCTGCCGTACACATGCCGGCTCCACCAGTCCACCAGCGTTTCATAGGCCACCAGCCGGTGACCGAACTCCCAGTACAGCTGCGGGGTCACATAATCTATCCAGCCCCTTTTCAGCCACAACAGGATATCGGCATACAGATCATCATAGTTTGTTTGTCCAGCACGGGTCGGACTTCCTTCCGGATCCTGCGAACTGTTACGCCAGACGCCGAACGGACTGACCCCGAATTTGCAGTAGCGGTTTTCTTCCTTGATCGCCTTGCTGAGCTGCACGATGATGGAGTCTACATTGCTGCGCCGCCAGTCGTCTTCCGATAAGCCGTTGCCATATTTCATGTAGCTGGCCCGGTCGGGAAACGCTTTCCCGGCGATGCGGTACGGATAAAAATAATCGTCGAAATGGATGGCGTCGATGTCGTACCGCTTTACCAGGTCGCGGATCACGTTCACCACATGCTGCTGCGCTTCCTTGTTGCCCGGATCGAAATAGCGCTTGTCGCCATAGGCCAGGAACCATTCGGGATGCAGGCGGGTGATATGGGTGGGCGCAATGGAAGACCGGCCGATCGAAAATTCGGCGCGGTACGGATTGCACCAGGCGTGAAACTCCATGCCGCGTTTGTGTGTTTCCTCGATCATGAACTGCAGCGGATCGTAATAGGGGGAAGGAGGAAGCCCCTGCTTGCCCGTGAGCCATTCGCTCCAGGGCTCGTACGGCGAAGGATAGAACGCATCGGTAGATGGCCTTACCTGCACGATCACGGCGTTCAGGCCGTTGCGCTGGTGCATGTTCAGCAGGTTGATGAATTCCGCCTTCTGGCTTTCCGTATTGTAATTGTGGCGCGAAGGCCAGTCGATATTGTCTACCGTGGCGATCCAGGCGCCCCTGAACTCCCATTTGGGCTGGGCGGAAAGCTGAAGCAGAACCAATACGGTCAAACACAAAGAAAGCAGGCAACTCTTCATTTTCAGTGCGGTTATGTTCCAAAGAAACGCAAATAGAATAAGAAGGGGTGGAATTACAAAGATTGTGGAAAGGTTTTAACAAGTTCGACCACGCGGCGCGGTATGCCGGTACCGGTGTTAATTGATGATCTTTACGATATCCGGATCGCGCTGCAGGTTGCCCATCTGGCGCAGGATCCAGGGAAAACGCGCCGCCACGTTGCGCGACATGGGTACCACGCTGTACTTCTTCGGGTTGGGCAAACAGGCGGCGATCATGGCCGACTGCTGCCGGCTCATCTTGATGGCTGGGCGTTTGAAATTTTTCTGCGCGGCAGCTTCTATTCCGAACGTACCCTCTCCCATCTCCGCAACGTTGAGGTACATTTCCAGGATCCTTTTCTTTCCCCACACCAGCTCGATCATAAAAGTAAAATAGATCTCGAAGATCTTCCTGATCCAGCTGCGGCCCTGCCACAGGAAGACGTTCTTTGCCACCTGCTGGCTGATGGTGCTGGCGCCCCGCACGCGGCCCGGTTTCTTCTTGTTGTACGCCATCGCTTTCTCGATGCTTTTCCAATCAAACCCGCTGTGGTCCACAAACAGCTGGTCTTCTGCCGCCATCACGGCCAGCTTGGCGCTCACCGGCATCTCGGCGTAAGTGATATAATCGCGGTGTAGTCCGTGCCCCGTCAGCAGGCTGCCCAGCTGGGTCAGCGTCACGGGTGGGTTGATCCATTTGAGCAGGAGGATATAAATGAATTGAAGTATAAGTAAGATGAGCAGAACTTTCTTAATCGTTCGCCACAATCTCGGAACCAGTCCTTTTGTCTTCATAGGAATGCACAGTCGGTTTTGGCGTCTCTGGCCAGGCCTGAAAATCGGTAACAGATCAAAAGCTCAGAACAATGCGGTCGGCAGGCCATCCAGGCTCACCCTGTTTTTCTCCGCCTTGTACAGTTCAAGCCCGCCGGCGCCTTTTTTCTCGGCCCATTTGTCGGCATGGTCCCGCTCGCCGGTATATTCGTACAGCGGCACGCTGAAACCGCAGGAGGTCTGCACTTTATCGATGTCGGCCACGATGATCTGCCGGGTGGCCAGGCGCAATTCAAAAAGCGGAGCCAGGTCATTCCATTCCGGATCGCCGGGCAATACGGTGTAGCCCTTGCCATAGAGCCGCAGGATGTTAGGCGGCCCGTCGAAGGCGCAGAACATCAGTGTGATGCGGCCGTTCTCGAGCAGGTGTGCCGAGGTTTCGTTGCCGCTGCCAACGATGTCCATATACGCCACGCGGAAAGATGAAAGCACACGGAAGCTGTCGAGTCCTTTCGGCGATATGTTTACATGTCCTTCCCCCCCCTTCGGAGCGCTGCCGGTGAAGAAGATCTTTTGCTTTCTGATAAAAGCCTCGTGCGCGGGCAGGATGCTGTCAAAAAATTTACCCATACTGTGCGATTGAAAGGATGGAAAATAACCGCATAGTTACGCAATACCGGCGAATCTGGAAACACAAAAGCCGGACGGATGCAGCTGCACCTGTCCGGCTTTTTGTTACGGAAACAATTTTTATATTTTTATCCGGTACACCATGTAAGGCGTGGTCCTTTTGTTCACCCCGTTGTTGTAATCGGGCTGTTTCTGGATCTGCGACGTGGTGAAGTAAAGATATCCGTCGGCGATCGCATAGCTGTCGGGCCAGATCAGCCGCTGGTCTTCGAGCAGGGTCGTCATCTTCAGGTCTTTGTCGATCTTCAGCAGCCGGTAATGCTGCGGATCGCCGAAATAGAGGTTGCCCTTCTTGTCGAAGATCATGCCGTCGGTCGAGCAGAATTTGCCCAGGTCTTCCACCTTGCTGCCCATGGCCGAATCGGCCAGGTTCCAGTCGCGCAGGTACTCGGTTTTGATGCGGTACAATTTGTCGTCGGTGAGTGGCTTGTAGTAAACCCATTCGCCGTCGGGCGTAAGGGCGATGCCATCCGAATTGAACTTCGTGGGTTTGCCTTCTTTCATCAGCTCCCTGCCGTCGATGATGTATTTGTAGGAAGGGTCCGATTTCACCGAATAGTGATTGCTGAGCAGGCAGCGCATCTTGCCGGAAGCCAGGTCTACGACGATGATGCCGCCTCTTTTCGATTCGGAGAGGTAGGCGACCTGCTTTTTTGTGTCGATCCGTACATCATTCACATAAGCGGAGTCAGGTACGAGCCCCATAAAGGAATACGTTTTTTCTACGGCCCCCGTTTGCTTGTTCATCTTCACCAGTTTTGCGCCACCGCCCTGAATGTTTTTCAGCATGGGTGCTGAAGGGTCGAGGATCCAGAGATCGCCGTTGTCGTCGAAGATGGATGACTGCACGCACACCCATTTATCTTTTCCCGGCTGCCCCGGCGACCATTTGTTCATCGCTTCGTTTGGATAAGCTGAAACTCCGGTCATGCCATTGGCTTGCCCGACAGCCCACCGGTAAACGGGAGACCATCTCGGATAGTTGACCAGCAGCCGGCCGCCTTCTTCTTTTGAGAGACCGGTGATCTGGTAAGTACTGTCGGCGAAAACCGGTTCCAGCTCCACATTGGCTGTGCCGGAATCCTTTGTGCCGCCGGCGCTGTCGCTGGTATCTGTTGTGGTGTTCCGACTGCCACCGTTGCAGGCGGTGAGTAGGATGCAAATGCCTAATCCAAG
The DNA here is from genome assembly GCA_965200945.1 of Chitinophagaceae bacterium. Classification (GTDB taxonomy): domain Bacteria; phylum Bacteroidota; class Bacteroidia; order Chitinophagales; family Chitinophagaceae; genus JADCRZ01. Next base: position 2,867,340 of record OZ241749.1, on the reverse strand, counting down.
GCCCATCAGCTTTCTTTTCATTAGAATGTTTTTTAAAATTATGGATCGATTGAACAGCGCATTTCGCCGTTCTTTCCTGACAGGGCACTGCGCCCTCTGCCCGGAAGTCTCCATTAAAAAATCATTCCATTGAAAAGCGGGAGGGTATGAAAGGAAAGCGGATAGACCGCGCCCTGGTTTTGTTCTGCCTTACCATTCCATGAACGAGACGCTGATCCCGAATGTGGTCTGTTTGTGATTATAATCTACCAGCGTTTCACCGTAGCCATGAGTAAACTGTGCCTGTACTTTGATATTCCGGAAAACGGGAAGGACCCAGTTGGCCTGCAGGCTGCCGCGGTTGTTTCTGCCCAGCCGCATAGAATGTGTGCCGATGACCGAAAGCTGGTGGCGGCCCAGGTTGCGGACGATGATGGCTTCGGCCCTGCCGATGTAGTTCTGGATGGCGGGGTTCTCATCGTCTTTGTCGTGCAGCCTGATCCATGGCCGCAGGAAGACCTGCCAGTTCTTTCTTTCAAAGCCGGCCTGGAAGATGATCCGGTTCCAGCTGCGTGAAAGGGGCAGGGCACGGCCGTTCGACTGGTGGTTAAAGATGATGCCGAGCATGCGGGTATTGAAACCCAGCAGCGGAAACTGCGTCGGGAAATTGAGGATGACCTCCGGCTCGTAGTTCAGCTCACGGAAAGGGCGGGACAGTTTTTCGTTATAGATCTGCCAGTGGGCCTTCTGCGTGTAGCCTACCCAGATATCTCCTTTGTCTTTGATCAGTCCTTCCACCAGCTTTGTTTTAAAGCTGAGCTGGAACTTGCATTCGTAGTTGTTGTAGTCGACAGGAAACAGGAGGCTGTAAAGCGGGTTCTCGCTCACCGGCCGGCGGTTTGGATTGTTGGAGCGGCGACCCGCCGTAAAGTACACGGGTTTGAAAGGAGTGATCAGGAAAGTGCCGCGGCGTGATGCCGAATCAAGTTCCCAGCGCTGGGTCATCGTCTGGTATCCGCGGTTGGCGCTGAACAGCACATCCCGCTGGGCGCCAGCCACAAACGGAATGCACAGGCAAAGCAATGTAAACAGCAAGAATGGTTTCATAAAGCAGTTTGTATTGGTAAAGCCTGCAAAGGGTGCAAAGCGGTTCGCATGAGGCTGCCCGTTACCGGCAACCGAACCAATTCATCCAACTGCAATCAAGTTACGACAATCAGCTATTTGCGCCGCATTCATCCTGCTGATGCGGAAAAAATCATATGGATACGTAGCATCAAGTGTGAAACTTCCTGTATTCCCGGAGCAACAGGCATTCGGCTGAAACGCCTGTTGCTCCGGCTGCGCCCGCATCCCGTCCGGATTGGAACCGGCATGATGGAATGGCCTGTTGCGGCTTCTCCGAATGAAACAATTCTGAACAGGCAGGGTTGAAGTCAACCTCACACCGTTTTCCCCATCTTTTGCTACATTGTGTTATGCGTTTTTTTCAAAGCACCCACACTCTAAGTATCCCTTCGGCAATCGCTTTCATTGTATCATTGAGCTTCCTCCTATCCTGCCACAGCCCCGAAAAACAGCCGGCGGGCAAAAAAACAGCTGCGCGCGACTCAACGATCGAAGCGGCCGCAAAGAATATGGCGGGCAGCTTCAACCGCGAAACTTCGCTCCGCTTCGACAGCCTGCAGCTCGACAGCTTTTTTGTGAAATTTCCCCTGCTGGTTTCCTACCAGAACGACGTTCGCTCATTCTATAACAGCCGCCACTATTCCTATGCGTGGTACGACACCACAGGCCAGCTAGAACAGGCAGCCAACATGTACTCGCGTTTCCGCAACCTGGCGCAGGAAGGCATCACCGGCTCCCTGCCCTATATCGGAACGCTCGATAGCCTGATGGACAACCAGCAGGTAAAAGAAGTTCAACCGGCGGCGGAAACAGAACTGCTGCTCACCGGCCTCTATTTCTATTTTGCCGGCAAAGTATGGGGCGGACTGGGTGAACATGAAGCGGCCGCCGTGGAATGGTTCCTGCCGCGGAAAAAAGTGTCGTACGAAGGATGGCTCGATTCACTGCTGAAAACCGCTGCCGGCACTACCGCGTTCAGCGAACCTGTTTACCGTCAATACAACCTCCTCAGAAATTATCTGGCAAAGTACCAGTCCGTTGAAAAAGCACATGCCTGGAATGCCCTTCCTGAAACCAGATCTTCTTACCGCCTGGGCGATTCGGGTACCGTGGTCGGCCTGCTCAGGCAAAAACTTTTTCAAACAGGTGACTTGCCCGACAGTACGCCGGCCCATCGGTTCGACACCTCTTTACAGCTCGCCGTTAAGAAGTTTCAGCATCGCTTTGGTGTGAAAGAAGATGGCGTGGTAACTCCTTCGCTGGTCCGGGAGCTGAACGTGCCACTGCAGAAACGGATACAGACCATCATGACGAATATGGAACGCAGCCGCTGGCTGCCCATGGAAGTGAGCGGTGAATACCTGGCGGTGAACATCCCCGAATTCCGGCTGCACGTATACAGCGCCGATTCTCTTTTGTGGGATATGAACGTAGTGGTAGGCAAATCAGCCAGCAAAACCGTTGTCTTCTCCGGCTTTCTCAGCAACGTGGTGTTCAGTCCCTACTGGAACGTGCCTTCCAGCATCGTGAAAGCGGAGATCCTGCCCGGCATCAAACGGAATCCGAACTACCTGGCTTCCCATCATATGGAACGGTACAGCGGTGGCTACCGGCAGCTGCCCGGCCCCTGGAACTCGCTCGGACAGGTCAAGTTCCTGTTCCCCAACAGCTACAGCATCTACCTGCACGACACGCCTTCCAGGAACCTGTTCCAGGAAGATAAAAGGGCTTTCAGCCATGGCTGTATCCGTGTTGCGGAGCCCGGAAAGCTGGCCACCTACCTGTTATCCGGTGATACAACCTGGAACACCACAAAGATCGGGACGGCCATGAGCAGCGGTAAAGAAAAGTGGGTCACGCTCAAAAAGAAGATCCCGGTTTTTATCACTTATTTCACCGCCTGGGTCGACCGGCAGGGGAACCTGAACTTCCGGGACGATATCTACAACAGGGATTCCCGGCTGGCAGACATGATCATGCGGGAGTGAGGAGCCGGGGGAAGGCGGTAGTTCAAAAGCCGCGCAACGGCTTTTTATCGCCCATATGTACGTACTCGACCAGGTATTTTTTACCGTTGCGGTTGTTGGATATATGCAGTCGGTTCAGGAGGAAGCCGAACCCGGCAGTGCCCAGCGCAATACCCAGGCTTTTGAGGTTCTCCTGGCTGGTAAGCGATTGTTTGAGGTATTTCCCGTTCACCACGTTCAGCAGCGCATAGCCGAGTCCGCCGATGATGAAGATGCTTCCATTCTTCACGTAGCCGAATGATTCCGAGCGCGGTATCACCACCACATCGATCTCCTTGTAATGAATGCCCAGCACATAGGTACCCATCGTGTCTATGCGGTTCACGCCCAGCGTGGTAGGCGTATAGCGGATATCGAACTGCCGTACAAAAACAGAATCGTTGTGCACGGCGTCTACGATGCCATTCAGATTATAGCCCTGGGTGGTGACGCAGTTGATGGATGAGCCGGGGAAATAGGTGGTGTACGTACGGTTGTTCTTTTTTTTGACGGTCACAAAATCAGAGACCTGGCTAAAGGCGGCTGTGGAGAAAAGCAGTATTGTAACAAATAGCAGACATGCACGCATACAGGCAACTAAGGTAGTCTGAACCAGGAAAAACGGATATAATATTTTGTTAATGAAATGCAGCTATGATTTGTGCCGCAGGAAAATGGAACTGTAGAAAAGGGCCAGTCCGAAAGCAATGAGGATGACGCCCGACAGCTTGTTGATGATCGACATGTTTCGGAGCGTCAGCCGTTCGCGCAGCCGGCCGGCGAGAAAGATCTTGGCAATGTCGGCGGCGATGTTGAAAAGGAGGCAGGTGGAGAAAATGATGATGCGTTGTTTCAGCGTATGGGTTACCGCAAAAGCGGTGGCATTGATGAGCCAGAAAAATATGACGCTTGGGTTGAGGGTATTGATGAGGAAGCCCGACAGCGCCAGCCGCGCCACATGCCCCGCCCCAAAGCGGAACTCTTTGCTTTCCGATTCGGTACGGAGCACCACTTTTTTAAAGAAGGCAAAGTAAACGCCCATGATCACGAGCACGGAACTGCCTACCATGCCGATAGCCTGTTTGTACTGCAGCAGCTGCGTCACCCATTCGGAAAATACATTGCTGACCACCACCAGCACAATATCGCTTATCCATACGCCGGATACAAAGCTGAAGCCACCCTGCTTGCCGTAATTGAGGCTGAGCTTCACGATGGTGAATATAACCGGGCCGACCGACAAGGTGAGAAACAGTCCCAGGGCCAATCCTTTTATCAGAGCTTCCGTCATAAGGCTGTTGATTCTTGAGGTACAGAACTACGATAATTGTCCGCTTGCAATAAATTCTTTCCAGTCGTCATACATCTTGCCCTTGAGTACACGGGGGAACTTGTGCTGGCCGCCCACCTTGCCCAGGCGGCTCATGAATTCTATAAACTTCTGCTCGGGGAATATGTTCACGCACATCTTGATGAGATCGCTTTTTCTTTCCACGGCATAGTCGTCGTTGAGCGATTTGAGGTGATGGTCTATTTTTTTGCGAAGCAGGTCGGCGTCTATCACGTCGTCGCTGCCTACAAACCAGTTATGTGAAAAAGACGATTCGTGCGATTCGCCGGCCACGGTAAACTCGGGGATGGAGACATTCATTTCGTCACTGGCCAGCTGGATGGCCCGCGTCATGTTGTCGACACTGAGATGCTCGCCCACAAGGCTCAGGAAGTGTTTGGTACGGCCGGTGATGATGATCTCGGCGCGTTCCTTATTGGTAAAGCGGACCGTGTCGCCGATCAGGTAGCGCCAGGCGCCGGCGCTGGTGCTGATGAGGATAGCATAGTCTTTTCCCTCCTCCACCTCATGTATCATCAGCGCTTCCGGCTTGCTGGTCATATTGCCTTCCGGGTCGAAGTTCTTCTCGTCGAACGGTACGAACTCAAAAAAGATGTGTTCGTTGGTCACCAGCCGCATCCCCTGCGCAAACTGGCTGTCCTGGTAGGCCAGGAACCCTTCCGAGGCCAGATAGGTTTCGATGTAGATCAGTGGTTTGGCAAGCAGCTTCTCGAATCCTTTTTTGTAGGGCTCGAATGAAACGCCGCCGTGCACAAAGAAGGTGAGGTTGGGCCAGATATCGTGGATGGTCTGCAGCTTGTAGCGTTCGATGATCTTTTCCATGCACATCTGGATCCAGGCGGGCACGCCGACGATAAAGCTGATGTCCCAATGGGGTGCTTTTTCGACGATCTCATCGAGCTTGGTATTCCAGTCTTTCTGTTTGGCGATCTTCTTGCCTGGTTTGTAAAACGGGGTGAACCAGAAGGGAAGCCGTTTGGTGGTGATGCCGCTGAGGTCGCCGGCGTAGTAGCCCGGGCCTTTCTGCAGGTCGGTGCTGCCGCTGATGAGCAGCCATCCTTTGCCGATGGAGCGTACGGGGAAGTTGGTATAGGTGCGCAGGGTGAGCATCTGCTTGAGCATCACGATCCTGTTCCCTTTCATGAGGTCGTTGGTGATGGGAATGTATTTGCTGGAAGCTTCCGAAGTGCCGGAGCTAAGGGCAAAATATTTGACCTTGCCGGGCCAGCATACATCGGGCTTTCCTTCGAGCGCCCGGTGCCACCATTGCTCGTATATCCTGGTGTAGTTACAGGCCGGAACAAGTTCCTGGAATTTCCGGACGGGGTTGGCATCAAGCAGGGCCTCATCGAACCGGTATTGCTGGCCAAATTCAGTGAACCGGGCCTTTTTCAGCAATTTCTTCAATACCCTCACCTGCTGCCGCCCTGGTGAGCGTGCAGGCAGTCGCAATGCCTTCGCAAAAGAACGCGGCAATGAAAGCTCGAATAACGACATCAGGCTTGCAGCAATTTAGTTAGAACAATAAAATTAACGCATTGAGTGTAATAGAAACAATAAATCATGCCATTAGTTTGCTTTACGGGACGCTGCCGGCGCCTCTTTCAGGAAACCGCCGTTCCCTTTGTTGTTTTCCGGTCACTGCCTGCGATACTGCTGCTGCCACCGGCATGCACCCTGAACCGCATGGATGCAGGTAAGGCCTGCATCCATGCAATAATGGCCGCAAAGCTAAGCAAGCCTTCGCAGAAAACGATCTGTTGTACCGGCTGCAGGGCATGGGCCTGCAAAAGATCGTCGCCGGCACCGGCAGTCAGGAAGGAATACGCATCCTGATCCTGTCTTTTCAGGATGCGAACGGCCTCCTCCCGCGAGGCCGGATCGCCGGCTATCAGCGTTCCCGGGAGACTGTTATCCGGAGGGAGAAGTGCCTGCTTATCAGGTCTTTTCTTTTGGCTGACTGTCTTGAGCCGGATCGCCAGGCGGACAAAAGCAGAAATAACGGCCGCCTTTCTTCCGGAGTAATGCTTCCTGGCAAAGATCTCCATGGCGCCATAGAAATGACGGATGGTACCGGGGCTTTGTTTTTGGGTGCTTTCTCCTTTGAAATGGAGGATGGTGGTATCGGCGAGGTAGTAGTTCCGGTAACCCGCCTGGCGGATGCGGTAGCTGAGGTCTATGTCTTCCCCGTACATAAAAAACGCTTCGTCGAATCCACCGGTCTGGTCGAGCACGGTCTTCCCGGCCATGAAGAAAGCCCCGGCAAGCACGTCCACCGCATGGTTGCGGTCTTCAGCCAGGTGCCCCAGGTAATAACGGGCAAACCGCTCCGACCGGGGAAACAGCGAGGCCAGTCCGGTGAATTTGTACAGAGAGGTTGGCAGGGTAGGGAGGCCTCTTTTGGATTCCGGCAGAAACCGGCCGCTGCCGTCGATCATGCGCACACCGCAGGCGCCCGCATCCGGATGGCCTTCCAGGAAACGGATGCAAACTTTCAGCGTTTCTTCAGAAAGAATGGTGTCGGGGTTGAGGAACAGGATCCATTTTCCGGTGGCCAGAGCAAGGGCCTGGTTGTTGGCTTTTCCAAACCCCAGGTTCTGTTGGTTTTGGATAAACCCGACTTCCGGGAACCGGGCTTGCAGATATGCGATGGTGCCGTCGGAAGAAGCATTGTCAGCCACAAAGATTTCCGTTTCCATCCCTGCGGCCGCTTTCCTTACTGAGCAGAGGCACTGTTCCAGGAAGTATTTGACGTTGTAGCTGACGATGATAATGGAAATCTGCAAAAGAATTTCTTTAGCGCGAATTACGTCTTTTTGCGCTGAATGGAAAAGCGGGGCCGTTTTACTTTCTCCAAATAATATCTTCCGTTACTGTGCAGCCGGTATACGCTGACAGCCAGGAGGATCTTTTCGTAGGATCGAAATTCGCCATGACTAAACAAAATGTATAAACGCAGATGTTGCAAAAGATAAATTTGGAAACGGCTTGGTGGAAACTGTATAATGCGCTGAGTTAATCCGCTCCTTCTCAATTCATATCTTCCGGCTTTATCATATTTCTTCGCCTGGTCTTGCAATTCTTCCGGCTTTGTTTCCATATTGGTTCACTGTTTTTCTGATTTTTTGATCTGTAAAAACGATTGTATGCCTGCTATTCAACCCTCCGCTGCGCCTTTCCTGATACCTGTGTTATACTTTTATCCGCCTGTATAATTCCGTTCTCTCCTTACTAAAACAAATTATTGCTGGATCCCGTATGAAAGGGTACGATCCCCTTCCAGGCCAGGTCATGTTGTAGCATCACCTGAGGGAATCCTGTTTTGTTCTTTATCTATAAAAACTGTTATGCCATGAAATACACAGTATCTCTTTGTGGTTGCCTGCTCCTGTCATGCACTATCCTCTATGCACAGCCGCAGTTTTCAGTAAGCACGGAAAAAACAGAGTGTGCCGTCCGTCTGAACGTTGCCGTACTGCAGGACGGCGGTATCCGGCACGAAACGGTTATCCGGCCGGAGTTGAACAGCAGCGGTCATTTCAGCCGCATCGGATCGGTACAGCCGCATCAGAAAGTGCCTGTTCAGATCGCATATCCCGACGGTCATGCAGGAGACCGGATCGCTGTTGTGGCAGCTGACGGCGGGGTGTTCGACAATGACCAAAGCGTTCTTCTTGCGCGGCTCGACAACAGAAAAATGCCGGATTTCCGGTTTCGGGTTGCGGCGGAACCGGGGCTTTACCGGGTGTTCCTTCGCAAAGGAAACGACGTTAAAGTGCTCCAGTTCTGGGTCGGCAAAGACCCGGTGATGAAACAATGATCTTCCTCCTTTTTTTATCTTCTAACTGCTTTGCATGAAATGCTATCAAGTTCTTCTCCTGCTCTCCGCGCTCTGCCTGGCATGGCCTTCCTGCAGCTATGCAGGTTGCGGCAACAACCATCCCAACGACGTACACGACCCCTATAAAAACACCTGCAAGTAGGGCAAGGAATACCCCGAATGCGGCGACGATCAGATATCGCCCTACACTGGCAACCTTCACCTACGATGCACAGGACAGGATGACGCGTGCAGTAAAAACGGTACTGTAATACATTTTTTCTACGACGGCGAAAACCGCTGCGTACGCAAGACTGTCAACGGGGTGAGCCGCTTTATGTATTTCGACCGGTGGAACCTTATCGAGGAAGCCGACAACCGGGGAGACGTGCTGGCAAGGTATGTGAACCGGCCTGAAACGGATGAGATCCTCAGCAAGACCGGTGCTTATGACACGGTGTACTATCACTGCAATGAACTCGGCAGCGTAACCTCCCTCACCGGCAGAAGTGGCAGAACAGTGGAAACCTATACAAATGATGTTTTCGGAAAACCGTTCTTCGCCGACAGCAACGGACCTGTTTTGTCTGCCAGCAGGTACGGTAACCGGTTTGGGTTCGCTGGCAGGGAATATGACCCGGAGACGGGGCTGTATGAAATCAGGCGACGGATGTATTCACCGGAACTGGGCAGGTTCCTGCAACCGGATCCTGTTGGTTTTGGAGGAGAAGACTACAACCTCTACCGTTATGTCGAGAACGATCCGGTAAATTACCGCGACCCCGACGGAACCAAAAAAACAGATGCAAAGCGAAAACCCAAGCCAAAGCCGAAACCAAAAACGTCGCCAAAACCAAAGCTTGTGCCTGTGCCCGTTCCGGTTCCCTGTCCCAAACCCGCCTCCGGAGGAGGAAGCACACCAGATTCCGGTACCGGGGGCGGGGGCAGCACAGACGGCGGCAAGGGGGGAACCGTTATCATCAACAACGGAGGTACGGTGATCATCGGCAACGGTTCGGGGAACAATTCCAACTCGAGCACCACAGGCAGCGGAAACGCAAGTGGGAATGGCAGCAGGAACAACGGCGGCAGCGGATCTACCGGTGGCAGTACCGGTGGTGGCGATGAAGGCGGATTCATCCTGGATTTCCTGTTATCCTGGTTACCGTTCTTGTTATAACATGCATCTGGCGGCCTCCGGAGAATTACTAAATCCTGTCCGGAAGCCGGCGTACGAGTAATTCTACTCAAAAAAAATGATCTGTCAAGAAACCATCTCTTTCTATATGGGCGGCACTGCTGCTCAGCCTGCATGTCGCAGGTAAGGGTCCCTGCCCCGGCACGGAGAAAATTGTGACCGCCGCCAGTGGCCAAACCGGCCGGCGTTGAGCTGGCTGTAAGCTGTAACACCTTTTACCTTCACTGGAAGGGCGAGGCGGACCAGCAATATGAAGCCAGTATCGAACTACGCGATGGCGCAGCGCAAACCGCCGTGCGTTCGGTTCAGAACTCTCCTGTTACTTCCGGTACCGGCGGAGACTATTCGGCGGTGTTTACAGTGTCGGCAGGCGCTTTGGTCCGGTGGCACATACAGGCGGTATCGCAGATCGATAGCAGGCCGATGTATAGCTATCCGCTCACCAGCGAAGAAGAGTATCTAGTTCCCGCTTGCCCCGGTGCCCTGTCTGCCGAAGCCAGGGCAGGCGCCCTTTCCGCGGCGGCGGCCGAGGCGCCGGGTACCTCCCGCGACCGGTTCTCCGTGTATCCTACGCTGGCGGGTGATATACTGAACCTGCAGCTGGTGAATCCATACACCGGTGCCATTGCAGTGCGGGTGCAGGATGCTTCCGGCAGAACCGTCCTGCAGTCATCGGTCAGCAAACAAAAGCCCGACCTTCTTCACCGGCTGTCGGTGAACGGCATTCCGCCGGGCTTGTACTTCCTGCAGGTGCGCATGCAGAACGGCCGGATGCTGACTGCAAAGTTTTTAAAGAAGTAAAACCTGCCTCCCTCCGGTAACGGACAGCGATCCTCAAACCTTTTGTACTTCTCCGCTTTCCTCTTCAGAAAGCTGCCTTCCCAGGGCAGCCTTTCTTTGTTGCCAATAGCGCTCAATTGTTATCTTATCGAGATTCTGAATCTCCTCCTGCTTTCCTCGGTGGTTATGAGTATTTTTGCCACATGCTAAAATCAACCTTAATCAAAGCCGTACAGGCAGGAGGAAAAGTTTTAAAGAGTTATTTCCAGGGAGAATTCAAGATATCCAGCAAGTCGATGATCAACGACCTGGTAACCGAAGCAGACATCGCATCCGAGAAAGCCATCCTTGAAGTGATCCGGGAAAGTTATCCCGATCATTTTATCCTCAGTGAAGAAGTGGGTGAGATCGCCATGGACAGTGAATACAAATGGTTCATCGACCCCATCGATGGCACAGTGAACTTTGCCAACGGCATCCCGATCTGCTGCGTCAGCATCGGTGTGGAAAAAGACGGCAAAATGCTGATGGGCGCCGTGTACAACCCGGTGCTCAATGAATTCTTTTTTGCGCAGCGCGGCTTTGGCGCCACCCTCAACGAAAACAAGATCCATGTAAGTTCGAAGAATGAAGTATCACGCGCCTGCCTGGTCACCGGTTTTCCGTACAGCTATCTCGACTCGCCAAACGGCCCGCTGCAGGTGTTTGAGCGCCTGATCCGCAAAGGGATTCCCGTACGCCGGCTGGGTTCTGCCGCCATCGACCTCTGCTGGGTGGCCAGCGGCCGCTTCGACGGGTTCTACGAACACAAGCTGCAGGCGTGGGACAGTGCCGCAGGCTCCCTCATCGTGGAAGAGGCCGGCGGAAGGGTAACCGATTTTGAAGGAGAAGAATACTCACCGTTCAAACACCAGGTGCTGGCCACCAACGGAAAGATACACGACGAAATGATCGACTGGATCAAAGGAAGAAATTAATATCAAACCTGTATGCAAAGAATCAACTATGCTTCCGGCGCACAGTGGGAAGACATCGTCGGCTACAGCCGCGCAGTGAAGATCGGCAACCTGATCGAAGTGACGGGCACGCTGGCCGTGGATGAGAATGGCCAGCCCGTGGGAAAAGACAACGTGTATGAACAGGCGAAGTACATTCTCCAGAAAATTGAAAAGGTGCTCGAACGGGCTGACGCCACCATGCGCGATGTGATACGAACGCGTATGTACATCACCGATATATCGCGCTGGGAAGAGCTCGGCAAGGCGCACAGCGAATTCTTCAAAGACATCAAACCCTGCACCACCATGGTGGAGGTCACCCGCCTGATCAGTCCCGAATACATGGTGGAGATAGAGGCCACGGCGATATTGCACAGGGGGTAGGTAAGCTGCTAATTTCCAGTGCCTTCAGGCGTACCAAGCCTTGATCTCTCAGAGATGCCATGCCTGGCCTCTCTGAGAGGCGGATGGCCATCCACAAATTGATTCAACATGCAACTGAAATCAAAGCTTCCCAATGCCGGCACCACGATCTTTACCGTGATGAGTACGCTGGCGGCTGAGCTCAAGGCGGTGAACCTGGGACAGGGGTTTCCCGATTTTCCGATGAATGAAGGGCTCATCCGGCTGGTGAACGAGGCCATGGAGAACGGCTTCAACCAGTATGCGCATTCCCATGGCTATCTCCCCCTGCGGGAAGTGTTGTCGGAAAAGATCCGGTTCCTGTACCATACCGAGGTCGATCCAGGCACACAGATCACGATCACCCCCGGCGGCACGTATGCCATTTACACGGCGCTTACAGCTGTGCTGCAGCCTGGCGACGAAGTGATCGTTTTCGAGCCGGGGTACGACAGTTATGTACCCAACGTGCTGGTGAACGGGGCCAAACCGGTCATCATTGAGCTTCAGTTCCCCGACTACAGGATCGACTGGGATCTCGTGCGTGCCAGGATCACTCCCCGCACCCGCATGATCGTACTGAACAGTCCGCACAATCCTACTGGCGCGGTGCTGCGGGAGGAGGACATCCGGCAACTCATCAGCATCGTGAACGGTACGGAGATCTTCATTCTTTCGGATGAAGTGTACGAGCACCTGATCTTCGACGACATACCGCATCAGTCTATCCTACGCTACCCTGAACTGATGCAAAGAAGCTTTGTCTGTTTTTCTTTCGGTAAAATATATCACTGCACCGGGTGGAAACTGGGCTATTGCGTTACCTCGCCGGAGCTCATGGTCGAATTCCGGAAGATCCACCAGTTCAATTGTTTCAGTTGTCATATGCCTTCGCAGGTGGCGTTGTCGCAATTTCTGCAGCAGCGCGACGCTTACCTGCAGCTGGGAAGTTTTATGCAGGCTAAGCGCGATTTTTTCGGCGGTTTAATGTCATCCACCCGCTTTACTCCGCTCGCCAGCCATGGCAGCTATTTCCAGGTCTGCAAATACGACCGCATCAGCGACGAGCCCGACAAAGAATTTTGCCTGCGCATGACGCGCACGGCCGGCGTCGCTACCATCCCTGTCTCCGCCTTCTACCAGTCGGGCACCGACAACCACGTTGTCCGCTTCTGTTTTGCCAAAAAAGAAGAAACCCTGGAGAAAGCGGTGGAGAAGCTGGTAGCCGCAGGTTACTGATCGGTCGATGCAACACCTCGCGACTCTGTGGCAGATCGCTTATGATCGGAGACGCAGTGCATGGCATCTTTAAAGGAAGGCCTTTGCTAACGAACGCTCCTTCAAGCATTTACGCCGGCATAATAAAATATTCCCCTTTTCCTTCAATAGGGCAGGGGCTTTTGGCGTTTATATATATCCACTTATCCTCTTTAAAAGCTATGAAAGGTCCTTATAGGAAGTTTATCCGCATCACCGTGATACTGGTATCGCTGGTCTTGCTGTTTGATTTTATCGGGTTTTACCTCGTGCAGGTGAAATCGAAAAAGAATGTCGGCTATCTGAACCTTGCAGGTGTTTCTTACCGGCAGCAGGTTATCAGCCACCAGCTTTCCAAGGACGTGCTTCTGCTCATCCTCCCCGGAGATGCGGACGGCCAGCGGGCAGCCCTGAACGCCGACCTGAAACGGCTTCTTCCGGCTTTCGATAGGTCGCACGCTTTTATCACCAAACGGATCGCGCATTCAGACTCTTCGATCTTCCGCGATGAACCGCTTCCCAAATTCTCCGCTGCCGATATCAACACCTGTTATCTGGGCATCAGGGCAGTGGCACAGGAGATCATGCTCGCAGACAACGCCCGGATCAACGCAAACAGGTCGAAATACATCGAGCAGATCAACCTCAATGAAAGCCGGTACCAGAAACTGATGGATGAGATCACCCGCTATTGCACGCAGGTTATTATCCAGCACAGCCGGGAATCCAGGAAAATATACGCCGGGAAATTCATCTCGCTTATCATCGCCCTCATCAGTCTGGTGGTGCTGGTGCTGGAACCGGTGATCCGGCGTGGCCGGAATAATTACAACGAGCTGCAGACCGCCAAAAATGAGTTGTTGCAGGACAAGAACTACCTCAGCTCTATCATCAGCTCGCAGACCAACTACGTGATCAGGGTGAACCAGCGGGGCAAGTTCACTTTTACAAATTACCAGTTCCAGAAAACTTTCGGTTACAGCGAGCAGGAATTGCTCGATACCGGTTTTTATACCGCCATCTTCGCCAAAGACGTTCCGCGCTGTAAGGAAATGGCTGCCGAATGCTGGCAGAACCCCGGCCGGATCTTCAAGCTGCTGCTCCGCAAACCCATCAAAGGCAGCAAGGAGTTCTTATGGACGGAATGGGAATTTCTGTCCCTTTGCAACGAGGCCGGCATCGTGAACGAGATACAGGGGATCGGTTGGGATGTTACGGAAAAGATCCAGAGCCAGCAAGTGAAGGAAGAAGGCATCCAGACGCTCTCCTACGCGATGACCTATGCAAAGATGGGATCCATCAAGATCAATTTCGACAAACGGGAGATCATTATGAGCGCCGAGTTCAAGGCCCTGCTGGCGCAGGAAGAAACGGCGCCGGGCACCATTCCGCTCGATGATTTCCTCAGTACCTATATCGTACCTGAGCAGATTGAGATGGTGAGTGAGCAGTTCTCCAGAGCTGAAGAGAACCAGGAAGACCTGGAATACGAGACGCAGTTCAACTGCCGCATCATCACGGAATACGGATGGATGCGCTACCTGTTCGTGAAAGGAAAGATCGTGAAGAACAAGTGCTTCTTCGGCATCGCCAGGGATGTTACTTCCGAGAAAGAAGCCGAGGACGCGCTGCAGCACAGCGAGCAGAAGTTCCGCCTGCTGGCCGAACATGCCGAAGATATCATCAGCGTACATGCGCACAACGGCAATATCTGGTACATCTCGCCTTCGGTTACCAAAGTGCTGGGCTACGAGGTGGAAGAGATCATCGGGCGCTCCATCCTTAAATACGTTCATCCTGCCGACAAACATAAATTCATTCCCTCGGGCAATGCCACTTTTGTTGACCAGGAAAGCGTCACCATGCGCTACCGCATGTTCAAAAAGGACGGTGATGTGATCTGGCTTGAAACGATCATCAAACCCATCCTCGGCGACGAGGAAGTGTTAAAGCTGATCTGTACCTCCCGCAATATTACGGGCAGGAAGATGGCGGAAGAGAAAGTAAAACGCAAAGACCTCCTGCTGCAGGGCGTGGCAGAAGCAACCCATACCCTCATCCGGAACAGCGGGCTGGAAGAATCGGTGCGGATGTCGTTGCAGATGATCGGTTCCAAATCGAGTGTGGACAGGGCCTATGTATACAAGAACTTGTACGAGGAGTCTGCGGACCAGTGGTTCGCCGTGCGGCAGTCTGAATGGGCCGCAGACACCGGCGACCAGCAGTCCATCATCGATTATCCCTCGCAGCTTCTGTTCGGCGATCTGGAAGAGATCATGTCCACGCTCCGGCAGAATGAAGCGTTCCATGGCCATGTAAGCGACCTGGCCGATGAAAAGCTGCATGGCATGCTGCTGGAGCTCGGCATCAAATCCATGCTTATCCTGCCCATCTTTGTGCACGATATGTTCTGGGGGTTTGTGGGTTTCAACGAATGCAAGCAACGCCGCGAATGGGATGAAGCCGAATTTTCCATCCTGCGGTCATTCGCTTCCTCCCTGTCTGCTGCCATCGAAAGCAAGGAGGTGGAAGGCGAGCTGGTGCAGGCGAAAGAGCTGGCGGAATCTGCCAGTCAGGCCAAAAGCGAGTTCATGGCCAACATGAGCCACGAGCTGCGCACGCCCATGAACGGCATCATCGGCTTCACCGACCTGGTGCTCACCACCGACCTACAGAAAATTCAGCGCGAATATCTGCTCAACGTGCGCAAATCGGCCTACAACCTGCTCGAGATCATCAACGATATCCTCGATTTTTCCAAGCTGGAAGCAGGCAAGCTGCTGATCGACCATGTTTCTTTCAAGCTCGATGAGCTGGTGGAAGAGACGGTTGACCTGCTCACTGTAAAAGCCTTCGAGAAAGACCTTGAAATGATCTACCATGCCGATCCGGGCATGCCTTCGCTGGTGCTGGGTGATCCGGTACGCATCCGGCAGGTGCTGATCAACCTGCTGGGCAACGCCATCAAGTTCACCAAGGATGGTGAAATCTTTGTGGCGCTCAAGCGGGCAGGGGAGGTGTATCTGAAAGATGACAGAAAGTGGATCGACGTAGCGATCCAGGTAAAAGATACCGGCATCGGCATCGACCCCGATAAGCTAAAAAAGATATTTGAAAGCTTCACCCAGGCCGATTCTTCCACCACGCGCAAATACGGCGGAACGGGGCTGGGGCTCACCATCTCGAAAAGCCTGGCGGAACTGATGAGCGGCGCCATCCGGGTAGACAGCGAAGCAGGCGAGGGCAGCACATTCACGCTGCAGCTTTCGCTGGAGGTGGACAACGAAGTGCCGAACCTGGCGCCGCCGGTGAAGCCGCTGCTGCACCGCGTGCTGGTGGTAGACGACAATGCCACCAACCGGCAACTCATGAAAGGCATCTTCGAGTACCTGCTGATCGATTGCAGGATCGTCAGCAACGGCTTTGAAGCGCTGGAGAGTATCCGGGAAGCGGAAATGAACAACCAGCCTTTCGACCTGATCATTACCGATCATCACATGCCCGAAATGGACGGTATCATCCTGGTGCAGGAGATCAAGAAGAACCAGCGCCTGACGAACCATCCTTTCATACTCATGCTGTCTTCCCTCGAAAAAACGCTTTATCAGAAAGAAGCTGAGAAAACGGGTATCGACAGGTTCCTGTCGAAGCCGGTGAAGCTGCATGAGCTTAACAGCCTCATCTCTTCCCTGTTCGATAAACCCAACCGGAGCAACGACCTGAACCCGGCCATTCCCACCATTGAAAAGCTGACGGAAAGTGCGACCATTATGGTGGTGGAAGACGAGCCGCTGAATATGCTGCTGATCTCGGAAGTGCTGCGCAAGATGGGTTTCCACGTCGTGAAAGCAGGAAACGGACAGGAGGCGATCGACATGCTGCCGGATACCGAGCCGGTGCTTATTTTCATGGATGTGAACATGCCGGAAATGGACGGTTTTACCGCCACTTCCATCATCCGCCAGCTGCCCGAGCCGCAGTGTAACATCCCCATCATCGCACTTACTGCGGATGCCATGAAAGAGGACAAGGACCGGTGTATAGAAGCGGGTATGGACGACTTTATTTCCAAGCCGTTCCGCCTGAAGGAGATTGAGTCAGTGCTTAAAAATTACGTGCTTGTGGTATAGTTTTCGCAGCATAGGGTATACAACTCAAACCTCTAAAAAAACGTCTGGTTACCATGAATAAAAAGCAACCTTCGCTGGGTTTTTGCCTCCTGATGGATGCCATCGGCTGTGCCACTTTCCTGGTACCGGGAATAGGGGAATTTGCAGATATTCTGTGGGCGCCCATCTCAGCCATCATCTTTTTCCGCACCTTCGGCGGATGGAAAGGTGCCTTCGGCGGTGTCTTCAATTTTGTGGAAGAACTTCTGCCCGGGCTCGACTTCATTCCAACGTTTACCATTGCCTATTTCTGGCAGTGGTACAATGAGAGATCGGTTGCGGGAAAACAACCTGTGCAAACCAGGCATTCACCTGTAAAGCAGGGGTGGCTGCTGCGGTGAGCATTGGGGCAGCCGCAAATAAGCGGGTTCAATCACACTCTTTCACTGCGCCGCTCGGGGATCCCCACAGAGCAGCAGGATGGAGGTTCACTCAATGACGATTTCGACAGACGCCAAGCATGGCGTCTCTGAAAGTCGGCGATTCTGCGGAGAGGCAAATCATTCGTTCATATAAAAGACAAAGGCAATCTGAAACCAGATTGCCTTTTCCGTCAGTCTGTATTGGTCTTTCATTCTTCGTCGTTGTTTCTTCTTCCGCCACCACCATTGCCGCCTCTGTTGAAGTTGCCCATGCCGGGGCCGTTGCCACGCTGCCCTGGTTGTCCGGGTTGACGGCGCTGGCCACCCATCCGGTTCAGGTTGTAGGTGAACTGCAGCATGAAATAGCGTTTCAGCACCATCGTTCTGGAATCGTCGATATAATTTTCTCCTATCACGCGGTTGATGCTTTTGTTCTGGTTGAGCAGGTCGTTGACCGAAAACCGGATCTCCCCATTCTTCTTTTTAAACAGCTGCTGTGCAATGCTGGCATTCCACAACGGGATGGTCTGGTTGAAGCCGGCCGCCCGGCCGGTGGTGATCAGGCAGTCGAAATCGGTGGACAGGAACAGGCTCTTGAGCACGAAATAGGTCACGTTAGAGGAGTAATTCTGCTGAAAGTATTTTGTATCCAGGCTCTGCGTCTGTGTCTGCTGGGTGCTGTAATGAACCGTGTTGTAAGAGAGCGTGGCGTTCACGCCGAAGTTCAGTTTTTCCCTGATGTCCATATTTACGCCCACTTTCTGCCGCACGCTGAAATTGTTTGTGTAGTTCAGTTTATTGTACAGTTCACTGATGTCTTTGCTGTACGTGATGGTATTGGTGAAATTGACATTGCTTCCTTTCAGGTTTTTCCGCAGGGGAATGCCCAGTGTAACGGACGAAGAGGTGTTGAACGCCCCGTTCAGGTTCACCGGCCTGATCAGCTGTACCCCTTTGCCACGGATGGAATCAAGATCGATGCTGTTGACGATCTTGTTGGCGGTGGAGCTGTAGTTCAGGCTCACATTGAGGAATTTGAAATTGGATGGATTGAAGGCATTGTATACTGCGTTCACGCTGTTATTAAATTCCTGTTTGAGGTTGGGGTTGCCCTGGGTGGTGCGCAGGCTGTTGGTTTCGTCGCGCACATCCTGCAGCTGGGTCACTGTGGGCTGGTTGGTGCGCCCGCGGTAGCTGAAGCGCAGATTTTTCGTGCGACTGAAATTATAATTGAAATTGGCGGTGGGGAAGAGGTTGGTGTAGTTCTGTTTGTAGTGGATCACCGAATCTTTTCCGTTTACGCGGTAGATACCGCGGATGCTTTTGTTCTCCTGCGTGGCGTTCTGCACGCTGCCACCCACCTGGAAATTATACTTGGTGTTCTGCACCCGGAAATTGAAACCGGCGCGGTGGGTCATAAATGTATTCTCGAAATAGTTGGTCTGCTGCAGGTTCAGGCTGTCGAATTTTTTGGTGCCTTCGTTGTAATTGTACGCCTTGCGGTCGGAAGTGCTGTGGTTGTCGGTATAGGCATAGTTGAATTCAAGCAGTTTGTTTTTGCCGATGGGTTCGGTGTAAGAAGAGCTGATCACATAGTTGTCGGATCGGGTGGTCTGGCTGCTTCTGAAGTTCTGGTCGCGGATGCTGTTCACGGTGCCGTCTACATTGTAAAAGGTGAGCGGATAGTAGTTGGTGCCGCTGCCGTTGCTGTTGTTGATGGAGTTGGTAAGCCCCAGGGTAAACGTGCGGCCGGTTTTATGAAACTTGCGGCGGTACAGCAGGTTGTTGTTCAGGCTGACGCCTTCCCGCTCGCTGTAGTTCTTGTTCACCCCGCTCAGCGAAATAAAATCGAGTCCGGGCTGCGTGGTACGCGTGAAGGAAGTATCGTAACTGTTGCTGTTTGATTTCTGATACGTGAAGGTGGGCGTGTATAGGAGCGAGTTCATTGAATCGATGTAGTACTCCATACGCAGGTTGACGCGGTGATTGTTATTGGTGGAAAGCGACTGGCTCTGGTCGTTCTGGTAGGCGACCGAATCATGTGGAAAGAAAGTCTGGCGAAGACTCGATTCCGCGGTTCTGTTGGCGGTGTTGGAAAAGAAATAGCTGCCGGTTACATCGAGCTTCGTGCCGATCTTGTCGGTGTAGTTGAGCCCCGCAGAAGTAGCGCGGTTGATACCGCCGGAGCTGCTGCCACCGCCGCCTCTGGCGCCTCCACCCCCGCGGCCGCCACCGCCGGCAAAGCCGCCCATGCTGGTCACCACATCGCTGAAATTGAATCCCTGCTTGTTGATGTTGTTGGAGGAACCTACGAACGAAAAACGCTGTGCGTCGTTGAATTTGTTGAAGGTCAGGTTCGACTGGTACCGTTCATTGTCGCCGCCGCCGGCGATGAGCCTGCCAAAGTATCCTTTCCGCTTGTTCTTCTTCAGTTTGATGTTGATCGTTTTGGCGCGGCTGCCATCGTCTATGCGCGTGAACTTCGCCTGGTCGCTCATATCGTCGTACACCTGCACCGATTCGATCATATCGGCCGTGATGTTTTTCGTCGCCAGCTTTGGGTCGGTTCCAAAAAACTCTTTCCCGTCCACATAGATCTTCTGGATGGTTTCCCCCTGTGTTGTTACGTTGCCGTCTTTGTCAACATCCACCCCCGGCAGCTTTTTGAAAAGGTCTTCCGCCGTGGCGTTGGGAATGGTTTTGAAGGCGGATGCATTGTATTCAACAGTGTCTTTCTTTACCTGTATCGGCGGCACTTCCACGATGATCTCTTCGAGCATGGTGGTGTTCTTCTCGAGATAGATATTGCCGAGGTTCAGTTCGGGTGCCGTTGCCGATAGCACAAAGGTCTTCCGCACCTGTTTGTATCCCTGAAAAGTAACAAGGATGCGGTAGCTGCCAAGTGCCAGTCCCTTGAATTCAAATTCTCCCTTTCCGTTCGCGAGCATGTAGCTTACGACGGAGGAGTCGGCCGGCCTGATCACCGAAATGCTGGCATCCGACAGGGTTTCCTTGTAAGCGGTATCCAACAGCCGGCCTTTTATATTACCCGTGATTTTTTTCTGGGCAGTGGCCATGCATGAGAAGCCAAAAACGAGGATGCCGGCGATCAGGAGCCTTTTCATGAAGCGGTGTATATATTGAATGATAGCAATATCCGGGTAGCCGCATGTATATCATGCACTCATCATGATGCAAGCAGATCGAAGCGCCGGTGAAAGGCTTACAGTTCCTGTTACAGCTGTTGTCCTCCGCCAAAGCCGCCGCCGTTCATACCACCACCGCCGCGATTGAAGTTGCGTTCTCCCCTGTTTCCGGGCATGCCATCTCTTCTGCCGGGGAACTGGTTGTTGCCTCTTTGTCCGGAGCCCATCCTGTTCAGGCTGTAGGTGAAGGTGAGCATGAAATACCTTTTCAGTACCACGGTGCGGGTATTTTCCACGTAGTTGTTCTGGTTGGTACGGGCGATGCTCTTGTTCTGGTTGAACAGGTCGTTCACGGAAAATTTGATCTCGCCATTCTTCTTTTTGAACAAAAGCTGTGCGAGGCTCACATTCCAGAGAGGAATAGCCTGGTCGTACGTGCCGCCCAGGCCGTTGTTCTTGACCAGGTCGAAATCGGTGGTCAGGATGAGGGTCTTTACAACATAATAGTTGATGTTGGTGGAATAGGTCTGCGTGTAGTATTCCAGATTTTGACTGTTGGGAAGGTCAATATAATTTACTTTGTTGTATGCCAGGCGGGCTGTGAGGGTCACATTAAGTTTATCCTGCAGGTTCAGGCTTCCACCAGCCGACTGGCTGACGGTGAAAGTGTTGGTCTTGTAAATTTGCTGATACAGCATACCAGGGTCGCGGCTGAACGAGATGTTGTTGTTAAAATTGAGCACTGTCCCCTTCATCTTGCCTTTCAGGGGAATCCCCAGCGTAATATAGGAGGATCCATTCATATTACCGTTCAGGTTAACGGGTGTGATATACTCAACGTTCTTGGCGATGGCAGCGGGTAAACCTCTTGGCAGATTGTTTTGCCGGAGGCTGTCGATGCTGTTCACAATATTGTTGGAAGTCTGTCCCAGATTGATATTGGCGTTGATGAATTTGAAATTGAGCGGGTTGAAGGAGCTGTAGTTGATGTTGATATTGTTCGAAAATTCCTGTTTCAGATTCGGGTTCCCATTCCTGTATTGGGTTGGGTCGGTAACGTCAATTGCATCCTGGAGCTGTGCGATAGTAGGCTGGTTGGTACGGCCCCGGTAGAAAAAACGGATGTTCTTGCTGCGATTGAAATTATATGTAAAGTTTGCCGTGGGGAACAGGTTGGTGAAATTCTGTTTGGTATTTACCGTCGAGTCTTTTCCGCCGCTGCCGATCGGCCGGATGTTTTCATTTTTCTGTGTGGCTGTCTGAACCCCGATACCCAGCTGATAGTTGTATTTTACCGTTTGAACCCGGAAATTTGTTCCGTAGCGATGGCTGGTATAATCGTTCGTAAAAGAGTTGGTCTGTGTGCGGTTAATAAAATCGTATTTGCCGGTCAGGGAATCAAAATTAAACGCATCGCGTTCGGATGTGCTGTGGTTATTGGTATACGCATAATTCAGCTCCAGTAGTTTGTTGCGGCCCAGCGGCTCGGTATAGGAAACACTGGCAATGTTGTTGTTGGCCCTGGTTTTTTGTGAATTGATCAGGTTTTGGTTCTGATTGCCTATGAGGGAATCTACTGCATTATAATAAAGCAGGGGAGCATAAGTTGATCCGTTGCCTTCGCTGTTGTTGATCGAATTATTCCAACCAAGAGTAAGCGTACGGCCTATGGTGTGGAATTTATGACGGTACAGCACATTGTTATTGATGTTCACCCCATCGCGTGTGTTCTGGTTGACGGTCTTTCCGGCAACACCCAAGTACGGTTGTTTTACTTTGGGATTCGAGATCATGGTGGAGGTGGTATCGAGGCTATAGCGGTTCGAATGCTGGAAAACCACGCTGGGCGTATACAGGATGGAGTTCATGGAATCGATCGTGTATTCGAGCCTCAGGTTTACCCGGTGGTTTTGGTTTTTGTTGCTGGAAGTGCTTTCCGTGTGCTTATACGTGGTTGAGTCATTTATAAAACTTGTTGTGCGGTCGGTGATTTGTTGCGTGTGTGTTTCGGTGTTGGAGAAGAAATACGAGCCGGTCAGTTCGAGCTTGCTGCTAAACTTGTTGGTGTAGTTGAGCCCCACATTGGTGGCCGTGGTGATGCCCGTGCTGCCGGATCCGCCGTTGCCCCCAAAGGTTGCGGTACGTCCGCCGCCACCGCCTCCACCGCCGCGGTTGCCACCGCCACCTCCGCCACCGAAGTTTCCGCCTCCACCACCACCCGCGCCGAAGCCGCCCATGGTGGAAACAATGTCGTTGAAGCTGAAGGTCGATTTGTTGAGGTTGTTGGAAGAAGCGATCAGCGACAACCGGCGGTCGCCTTTGAAGCTGAAGGCATTGATGCCTGCGGTGTACCGGTCATCGGTTCCATAGCCCCCGACGAACTTGGTGAGATAGCCTTTGCGCTGGTCTTTTTTAAGCCGGATATTGATGGTCTTCTGACGGCTGCCGTCATCGATGCGCGTGAATTTTGCCTGGTCGCTCATGTCATCGAACACCTGAACGGATTCGATCATATCGGCCGTAATATTTTTGGTGGCCAGTTTCGGATCGGTACCGAAAAACTCTTTGCCGTCTACATATACTTTCTGGATTTCTTCACCCTGTGCCTTGATGTTTCCGTCCTTGTCGACCTCAACACCGGGAAGCTTTTTCAGCAGGTCTTCACCGGAAGCGTTGGGAATTGTTTTAAAAGCGCTGGCCCTGAACTCCACTGTGTCTTTTTTAACGGATATGGGCGCGGCTTCCACTACAACAGCATCCATGAGGGTGCTGGTCTTATCCATTGAAATATTGCCCAGGTCGAGCGTGGGTTTTGCGGATGTGATGGTGAGCGATCTGGTGACGGGCGCATACCCTTTGAACGAGATGCGCATGGTGAACCGGCCGGTGTCGAGGTTATTGATCTGGAAAGTGCCGTTGGCTGCTGCCAGGGCAAAGCCGGCCGATGTGGAGTCTTTTATATTGGAGAGGGTAATGGAAGCGTCTGAAAGTGATTCTTTGAAGGCGGAGTCAACTAATTTACCTTTTACACTGCCAGGTTTTGATTGAGCGGAAACGACTGATACACATACTATTGTTAACAATGCCAGGAGTATAGATTTTTTCACTTTGCGGAGATAAAAAAGTTTAGAATATAGAGTTAGATGTGATCCATTTGTAAAACTTGTGCTAAAGCTGCGGTAAATTTCAAAATGGCATGCAGGCAGGGTACCCCGCAAAGAAATGCAGGGTGCCCTGCCTGCATATATTAATAAATTAACTGAAAAGGTACTCCACGTCTTCCTTGGTCAGGTTCTTCACAAAACCCTCGTCGTCGGAGATCAGGTCTTTTGCCAGCGAGCGCTTCCTGTCCTGCAGCTGCAGGATCTTGTCTTCGATGGTGTCTTTACAGATCATGCGGTAAGCAAAGATATTCTTGGTCTGCCCTATGCGGTGCGTCCGGTCAATGGCCTGCTGTTCCACCGCGGGGTTCCACCAGGGATCTACGATGTATACGTAGTCGGCCGCCGTCAGGTTCAACCCCACACCACCCGCCTTGAGCGAAATCAGGAACACCCGGCATTCTTCCTGGTTCTGGAAATTGGTGATGGCTTTTTCGCGGTCTATGGCCGACGTGCTGCCGTCAAAATACTCGTATTTCACATTCAGTGAATTCAGTTTTTCCTTGATGAGCGCGAGCATACCCAGGAACTGGGAAAATACCAGGGCCTTGTGGTTGCTGATGTTCTCGGAAATTTCGCGGGCCAGCTCTTCCAGTTTGATGGAATGGTTCGGATAAGGCTCGGGTTCGTTGAGGATATGCGGAGAATCGCAGATCTGGCGCAGCTTCATCAATCCCTGAAGGATGGTGAGCTGAGATTTCTGGATGCCTTGTACGTCTATCACACCCAGGATTTTATCGCGGTATTCGTTGCGGTAGAGATCGTAGATTTTGCGCTGTTCGTCTTCCATCTCGCAGAACAGGATGGTCTCGGTTTTGTCGGGCAGGTCTTTGGCCACCTGCTCCTTTGTGCGGCGCAGAATGAACGGGAACAGGAGTTTGCGCAAGTGGTCTTTCCGGTCGGCTTCCCCGAATTTGTCGATCGGGATGGCGAATTCCTGCCGGAAGAATTCGAGGCTGCCCAGCATGCCCGGGTTCAGGAAATTCATCTGCGCGAAAATATCGAAGGTGTTATTCTGCAGGGGCGTACCGCTCATACACAGGCGGTGCCTGGCTTTCAGCAAACTGGCAGCCCTTGTTACCTTGCTCGCCGGGTTCTTGATCGCCTGCGATTCATCGAGCACCACATAATCGAACGGCTGTTCAGACAGCAGCTTGATGTCGCTTCTCAATGTGCCATAGGTGGTGATAATCACGTTGAACTGGCTCACGATCTCTTTGCTGCGGGTGCGGTCGCCACCATGGTGAATGACATAGGTGAGCGATGGCGTGAACTTTTTTATTTCGTTCTCCCAGTTGAACATCAGCGTGGTCGGACAAACAACCAGTGCCGACAATTTGCCGAAATGATCTTTGTAGTGCTGCAGGAAGGAGAGGGCCTGTACCGTTTTACCCAGCCCCATGTCGTCGGCCAGGATGCCGCCCCAATTCACTTCGCTCAGGTAGTTGAGCCACTGGAAACCGAACACCTGGTACGAACGCAGAATGGGCTGCAGGTTCGCCGGCGCATCGATGTGCTGGATATTTTTGAATCCGCGCAGGCGGTCGTATTTTTCTTCCAGCTGGATGAACAGCTCTTCTTCGTTGCGGTTGTTGTAGAGCTCATCGATGACGCTGATATGATACTTGGAAAGCTTGAGTTCGTTGGTCTTCCCTTCGCCCACCCTGAAGAGGAGCGAATATTTTTTGATCCATTCTTCGGGCAGGATACCGAGGGTGCCATCGTGCAGCTGAACAAACTGCTGCTTGTTGGCCAGCGCCCGTTTCACTTCGCCGATGTTTACCTGCTGGTCGCCAAAGAGGATGTCTACCTTGGCGTCGAACCAGTCGGTATTGCTGCTGATGTGGATGCGTGTTTGCGGCTTGGCGGTATTGAACCTGAAATTTTTCAGCGCTTCAAACCCGAGCACCGGCACTTTCATTTCTTTCATCGCATCGATGAACAGGAAGAACCAGTTGTTGCGCAGCACATCGGCCCCTTTCAGGATGAGGTTGTATGAACCTTCGGGCATGATGAAATTGGAATGGAGCGACTGCAGCTGGGCGATGAATTTTTGCTCTACCGGTTTGTTGCGGTGGATGATAAAGATCTTGTCGTCATCGGGAAATATAATGCGCTCTTTCGCATCGGCCGTGGTTTCAAAACCCTTGTAGGAAAAGATGGGCTGGAAAATAAGGTAGTCCCCTTTTTCCTGGAGCATCAGTTTCTTTTCCGGTTCGGCTTCACGGATCTCTTTTACCAGCGAAGGGTCGAAGTCTACTTTATATTTTTTCGTTAGTGGCAGAATAAAATTGCGCAGCTGCTGCGGCCACTCTTTTTTAGTGATCGTGATAGGCCCCTTCCGGAAAAGAGATACGACGGCCACATCCTCGATCTCTTTCCAGAGATGAAGGTTTTCATGAAAGAAGTAGAGCAGGCTGCTGTCGCTTTCGTTGTTCTGCACTTCGAGCGTCAGCCCGTTTATTTTTACAAAACAGTTCACCACGAACTGGTCGCCCGACAGGGTGATCTCAAAATAGGGAACGATGCCTTCGGGTACCACACCGGCGGTGCGGAGGTGATCTGTCCGGAAAGATTTTTTGCCGGTGAGGTAATAGACAAAAGGATTGTTCGAGATATCATCGAACAGTTTAGCGAGCTTGGGATGAAGGTATTCCACGATCAGGCTCTTGGTTTCTTCCGGCAGCTCTTCCGTTTCGTGGTGTACGATGTTCTCCCAGATACCGCTGAAAGGAGAATTGCGGCTGATGTATTTGTTGACCTCGCCCGACTGCACCCTGCGCAACGCAGGTATGAGCAGCTTGTCGCCATCATTCAGCAGCTCGATGTTGATGTATTTGGAAAGGTCTACTTTTTCGACCTTGCTGATGTATTTTTTCTGTTCTTCATCCGTTTCCGCCATCACCGCTTCCACCGTAAAGCCGGGAAAGGGTTCGTGGTTGAAGTTGAACACGACACCCACGCGCTGTGAGGCGCCGGCAAGTACTTCCGGCTCGGGAGCCGTCTGCATCTGGTAGCTGGCTTCCACAGGCTTGGGCGAAGTGGCGAGTACGTTGATGCGTTTGATGGAAGTATCGAGCACCCGCAAAAAAGGTTTGCCTTCTTTGTAGGTAAATTCAAATTTCCCTTTCAGGTCGTCGCTCAGCGTATAGCCATAGGCTTCGAGCAACTTGTTTTTTTCTTTGTCCCAGTTGCGGATGCTGTCGAAATAATGAGGCCCGTACGAGTTGAGGAGCTGCAGCATCACGATCACTTTCGGCAGGCAGAGCGGATGCGAGGTGTCTTCCCACTCGCAGCTCGTATCGAAGTTTCGTTCCTCGTTTTTCCTGACGATCACTTTGTAGGGCGACCCTTCAATTTCTACCGTAGCTTTCACCGTTTCGTTCTTGGCCGATTCGAGGACGGCTTTCTGCGACCGGAGATACAATTCAGCGGCAGTATAAGTTTCCTGGGAACATAATAATTTGATGGTTTTGATGTCGAGATATTTCATCTTTACAACCGTGTGGCGCTGGTCGTAGCTGATCTCTTCGGCTTTCAGCATGTTCTTGTCCAGCATCTCCTGCAGCTGCAGCAGGGCAGCCGCTTCGTGGCGGCAGATGTCGCTGAGATTGTAAGGACAGCTGCAGCGGAGGGAAAGGGTTTTAAGGTCGTTGAATTTCTGGATGTAAACTTTGTAGTAGATGGCATAGCTGTCATCCTTTACCCGGAACGTAACAGCGCCGAGCAATTCGTCATATTCTACCAGTTCAACATATCCGATCGCGTGAATCTTTTTTCCTCTTCTTATTACCTCTTCGGTTCCGTTCGTATATACATACTTGATAAGATGCGGTAATGCCATGTGTAACGTGTTTAACCCTCTTTATCATCTGATCCGGGGGTGGGGTATCCCGTACAATATACAGGAAGGGCGCCGGTCAGAAAAGAACAATCTCCAAAAGTAATGTAAAAATGGTTTGGGCGGATTTTTTTATCAACAATGATGGTGGGTGTTTAGGAATTGCTAATTTTAGTCGGACCTAACCTGAATCAATGCTTGTCTCTCTACATTTACCTCCGGCGCCGGCAGGCAACCACCGTTTTTCATAACCCTGCACATATGCTTATCCCTAAACAGTACGTTATTTTTCTGCTGCTGATCAGTCCACCGGCTTTTGCCCAAAAGTTGAAAAATGCCGACAAAATTGTTATCGGTAACCTGCAAAAGCACGTCAGTTATCTGGCAGACGACCGGCTGGAAGGAAGAAGGGTAGGCACACCAGGAGAAAAGCTGGCGATGGAATATATTGAAAGCCAGTTCAAAGCGTACGGCCTGCAGCCTGAAAAACAAGGCGGCGGCTACATACAGGATTTCGAGATAAGGGAAGGCTGGGCTTATGATCCGGAAAGTTCGCTTGTTATCAATGGTGAGAAAATTCCTGCCAGCCAATTTTTTCCCCTGCGCGGTTCCCCCGAAAAAGTGCTGCAGGGAACTCCTTCCATCGCATTGAGAGAAGCGCAGGAACCCTGGTTCGCCGATCTCAAAGAAACCCTGCAGACCGCACAGGCGAACCCGCATTTCAGTATGGCATCCTACCTGGAAACAGCCGCCCGCAACGATGCGAAAAAAGGGGCCACAGCCCTGTTCGTATACAATACCGACGCAAAGGCTGCCGACATGAGCTACAATGCGAAAGAACAGGGCAGCCCGCTTGCCATACCGGTGATTTATGTGATGCAGTCAACGGCCAAAAAATACTTCAGCGATGAAACGGCGACGCTCAACGTCAGTGTGGGCGTGAAGTTCAGGGCCCTTCAGCGCACCGGCCACAATGTGATCGGGTTCATAGACAACAAGGCGCTGTACACCATTGTGATCGGGGCACATTACGACCACCTGGGCAGGGGAGAAGATGGCAACTCGCTGTCGCGAAGCGGCGAACCGCAGATACACAATGGAGCTGACGACAATGCAAGCGGCACGGCGGCGCTCATCGAACTGGGTGCGCTCCTGAAAAAAAGCAGGCTGAAAAATAACAACTATCTGCTGATCGCCTTTTCCGGAGAAGAGCTGGGGTTGTTTGGCTCGAAATATTTTGTAGAGCACCCCGGCATCGACCTGTCGCATGTGAATTACATGATGAACCTGGACATGATCGGGCGGCTCAACGATTCGAGCAAAGTGCTGACGGTAGGCGGTTATGGAACGTCGCCGCTGTGGCCGCCGGTTTTCCGGGCGGCGCGCACACCGGACTTTATCAATCGCTACGACAGCAGTGGCTCGGGGCCGAGCGATCATACCTCCTTTTATCGCAAAGACATACCGGTGCTGTTCTTTTTCACCGGCGTGCACAGCGATTACCACAAACCCAGCGACGACATAGATAAGATCAATTTCACCGGCGAATACCGCATCGTGCAATACATCATGGACCTAATAAAAGAAACAGATAAAAAAGGAAAGCTGGCTTTCTCCAAAACCAGGGAATCTTCTGTTGCAGGGTCTGCGCGTTTCAGCGTTACGATGGGTATCATGCCCGACTATACTTTTACGGACCGGGGCGTGCGGATCGATGGTGTAAGTGATGGCCGGCCGGCGCAGAAAGCCGGACTGAAAACAGGGGATATTGTGGTTCAGCTGGGCGATTATCCAGTTACTTCGCTGGAGAATTATATGGAGGCGCTGGGCAAATTCAAGGCCGGTGATCAGACAAGAGTGAAAGTGCTGCGGGTGAATAAAATTGTTGATGCCGACATTGTATTTTAATTACATTTGACCCCCTTTTAATCCGTCTTTAAATACCCGAACCGTATGAAAAGATTCCAGCTCGACATGGAAGAAATGACCGGTGAGTTCTTCGACGATGCGCGTCTGCTGGGCATTGTGGCTCCCATCACCGACTACAGGCTGTGCTGGTCGCTCAACCAGTTGTTCCGGTTCCGTTTCCGTATGAACAACGACATCGAGATCCAGCTGACGAAAAAGCAGCGTCAATACTATTTTCCCATCTACGAATACTGCGAGCCGCACAGCTCCATGCGCCATTATATTTACAACAACCAGCACGATGGCGAATTCCTGCTGCCCGAATTCCGGCACCTCGATTTTCTCTGGCTGCTCAAAGGCGACCTGGCCGATGACGAAGAGATCAGCAACATGATCCTGTCCATCAAAAAGATCAGCCATGTGCAGCTGGTGGTTGAGTTAACCAATGAAAAGATCTTGAATAAAGAACATTTGATTTTGTGAACTACCGGCTTTTGGATTCAGGCTTTTCATTGCAGATTCCTTTGCCATTGTCCTTTAAGTTTGTATTAATATCCATGATAATACAAACTTAAAGGACAGGAAAAAGTGGTAACTCTTTCCACTGCGAATATTCTGTACCTTTCCATTCTTCAGGTAGCATCTAAACTCTTCCCCTATGTGGACCGAACAAGACAACAAGCTCTATAAAAAATTCGAGTTCACAGATTTTTCAGAAGCCTTCGCATTCATGACGAGGGCTGCACTGGTGGCCGAAAAGATGGATCACCATCCGTTATGGACCAATGTTTATAACAAGGTAGAAGTATGGCTTTCGACGCACGATGCGGGAAACGTAGTTACCGGAAAAGACCGACAATTGGCCGAGGCGCTTGATAAGATCAGAGGCTGAATCTATCCAAACAATAAAGAGCAACAGATCATTCTTCCTGTTCCGATGGAACGGCGAAATGTATACAAACAAAAAAGACTGCCGTTACCGACAGTCTTTTTCTAATTAAATATTCAGACAGAATTACCTGTTCATGCTCGCCAGGAATTCTTCGTTGTCTCTTGTTCCACGCATGCGTTTGAGGAGCTCGTTCATGGCTTCTTCGGCGTTCATGTCGCTGAGGAAAACACGCAGCAGGTTCATGCGCTGCAGCACGTCTTTTTCGAGCAGCAGGTCATCGCGGCGGGTAGAAGAAGCAACCAGGTCGATGGCCGGATAAACGCGGCGGTTCGACAGGCGGCGGTCGAGCTGCAGTTCCATGTTACCGGTTCCTTTGAATTCTTCAAAGATCACTTCATCCATCTTGGAGCCCGTATCGATCAGGGCCGTTGCAAGAATGGTAAGTGAACCTCCATTTTCTATTTTACGGGCAGCACCGAAGAACTGTTTTGGTTTCTGCATTGCGTTGGCTTCCACACCACCCGACAATACCTTTCCGCTCGCAGGCGCAACGGTGTTGTGCGCACGGGCCAAACGGGTGATGGAATCGAGCAGAATCACCACATCGTGTCCGCACTCTACCAGGCGTTTCGCTTTCTGCAGCGCCATGGTCGACACTTTCACATGTTTTTCTGCCGGCTCGTCGAACGTAGATGCGATCACTTCCGCTTTCACGCTGCGTTCCATATCGGTCACCTCTTCCGGACGTTCATCTACCAGCACGATCATCAGGTAACATTCCGGATGATTCTCGGCAATGGCGTTGGCCACCGCTTTGAGTAGCATGGTCTTTCCCGTTTTGGGCTGCGACACGATCAGTCCGCGCTGGCCTTTACCGATGGGGGTAAACAGGTCCATGATGCGGGTGCTGTAATTATTGGAAGCAGTAAAAAGATTCATTTTCTGAAAGGGGAAGAGCGGGGTCAGGTAGTCGAAAGGCACGCGGTCACGCACTTCTTCCGGACCTTTGCCATTGATGGTCTCTACCTTGAGCAGCGCAAAGTATTTTTCTCCTTCTTTCGGTGGACGAACGGAACCGTGTACCGTATCGCCGGTCTTGAGTCCGAAGAGTTTGATCTGCGAGGGAGAAACATATACATCATCCGGGGACGAGAGATAATTGTAATCGCTGCTGCGCAGGAAACCATACCCGTCGGGCATCATTTCCAGTACGCCTTCGGCCTGAATGACGCCGTCAAATTCTATATTGAAGAAATCGTTGCGGCGTTGCTGGTAACCCTTGTTGTTCATGTTGTCGAACACATTGGCCAGACCCGAGTAATTGCCGTTATCGGATTGTTCGTTCTCCTGATTGTCTGAACCATCGCCTTCACCTTCCTGGTCGCCGCCTTCTTCTTCGTTATCCTGATCCTCGTCATGGTCCTGATCCTGATCAGCTTCTTTCAGCAGGTTTCCGTTGGCGTTGTTTTCTACCGGGGGCTGCGGCATGGGCGCTTCCACTGTTTGCGGAAAGAGGCTTGGTTCTGAGTTGAAAGGATCCTGCGGCGCATCTTCGTCAGATTTTTTTCTGGCTCTTCCTGGTTTGCGCAGCGGAGCTCTTTCTTCTCGTTTTACTTCTTCTCTTTTTACGGGAGTTTTTTTAGCTTCCGGTTTGGGAGCTTTTTCTTCTTTATCTGTCTGGGTATCAGGAGCTTCAACTATGGCGCTGATGGGGGTATGGATAGGAGCGGCGGATTTGATGATGCGTTTGCGTTTGCGTTTTTCTTCTTCGCCGCCGTTTGCCGAAGGGGTGGGCTGAACAGTCTGGCTGTCCATAATTTTACCGATGAGTTCCTGTTTATCCTGCTGTTTTCTGGTTACGGAAATTTTGAGCTGCTCGGCTATATCAAGCAACTCAGGAACGAGCATGTCGTTCAGTTGTGAAATATCATACATATAATAAGTGAATAAGGTAAAACTAAAGCCAATCTTAATGTTTGAAAAAATAAACCGAATCTCTGTGACTGAGGAACTTATGTGAACTGATAAGCTATGAGAGAAATAAACAAATCAGCTTAATTCCGTTGCAATATTACCGAAAATTCATGGAACGCAAAATTTTTTTAGGTATGGATTAACCATTATAAGCCTACAAAAACATCCATTTAGCATACGCAAAACATGCATGGGGCGCAGGCTTCACCCATTTTGCCACTTCAAACTAACCACTTCTATATACCTATACCCTATATTTGCCGACCATATCTAAAACGGCGACCATGTTCAACAACCGGACGAAAATAAATGATGTGCTGCTGCACGGCGAAACAGGCCAGAAAGTGATTGTGATGGGATGGGTACGCACATTCAGAAACAACCAGTTCATCGCGCTCAACGACGGCAGCACCAACAACAACATCCAGGTGGTGGCCGCCCTCGGGAACTTTGAAGACGCGCTGCTCAAACGCATTACCACCGGCGCTTCCCTCAAAGTGAGCGGTGAGCTGGTGGCATCACTTGGCAAAGGCCAGAAAGTAGAGATAAAAGCCAGTTTTATAGAAATACTGGGCGACAGCGATGCGGAGAAATATCCGCTGCAGCCTAAAAAACACAGCCTCGAATTTCTCCGCGAGATTGCCCACCTGCGTTTCCGTACCAACACGTTCGGCGCTGTATTCCGCGTTCGGCATGCATTGGCTTTTGCCGTACACCAGTTCTTCAATCAGAAAGGATTTCTTTATCTCCACACACCCATCATCACCGCTTCCGATGCGGAAGGCGCCGGAGAAACATTTCATGTTACCACCCTGCCCCTCGAAAACACACCGCGCAACGAAGACGGAAGCATCAATTTCAAGGAAGATTTCTTCGGCCGTTCCACCAACCTCACGGTGAGCGGACAACTCGAAGGCGAGCTGGCTGCCATGGCGTTCAGCGAGATCTATACATTCGGGCCCACTTTCCGTGCCGAGAATTCAAACACTGCGCGCCACCTTGCCGAGTTCTGGATGATAGAGCCTGAAATGGCATTCTATGACCTCGAAGACAATATGAACCTGGCGGAAGAATTTATCCGGTTTATCATCCAGTACGTGATAAACCACAACCAGGCCGACCTCGAATTTCTCAGCCAGCGCCTCGCCGAAGAGGAAAAAAGCAAACCCCAGCAGGAACGCAGTGAAATGAGCCTGCTGGAAAAGCTGCAATTCGTTGTCAGCAACGATTTCGTGCGGCTTACCTACACCGAAGCCATCGAGATCCTGAAAGAAAGCAACCACAACAAAAAGAAAAAATTCCAATACCCGGTCGAGAAATGGGGCATCGATCTGCAGAGCGAGCACGAGCGTTACCTGGTGGAAAAACATTTCAGGAAACCGGTCATCCTGTCGAACTATCCAAAAGAGATCAAGGCTTTTTACATGCGCCAGAACGATGACGGCAAAACCGTTGCAGCCATGGACATCCTGGCCCCGGGCATCGGTGAGATCGTCGGTGGCTCGCAGCGGGAAGAAAGGCTCGACCGGCTCGAAGCCCGCATGCGGGAAATGGATATACCCACGGAGGAACTGTGGTGGTATCTCGACACGCGCCGTTTTGGAACTGTGCCCCATGCCGGGTTCGGACTTGGTTTTGAACGGATGGTTCTGTTTGTGACCGGTATGACCAACATCCGGGATGTGATTGCCTTTCCAAGAACGCCCAAGAGCGCTGAATTTTAACAGGCTTTGTTAAAAAAGGCTGGTAAGGGTTCTTACTCAATGACCTGCGCAATTATCATTTTCCGGACCCGTTTTATTTGAAACACTCCGGGTTATGAGAATCAACAAGCAAGAACTGGATGATTTCCTCGACGGGGGAATCATCTGCGGCTACGTAATGATCATGGTATTTCTTTTCAGACTGGTCTTCAACGCCTGAATTTATCCGCGTCCGTTTCCAGCTGGTCGCACAGCTTTTTTAATGGGGCCATTCTCGCCCGGTTGTTCCTTCGTTTACATCTTTTACTGGTGGCTGTACATAGGCCCCGGCCATTACTTTTCGAGACCGATTTCCAAAATTTCTTTCCATCAAATGCGCTACTTTTACGGGTAGGAAGGATCATTAATTTTCATCACAAATGTTTGCCGTTTTATGTCAATACCAGTAGTCGATCTAGCTGATTTTCTGTCGGGCGACCCGGTCAGGAAACAAAGTTTTGTAAACCAGTTGGGCAAAGCATATGAAGACGTGGGGTTTGTAGCGGTAAAGAACCATGGCATTCCCGATCACCTGATCGCCGACCTTTATAAATATGTGCAGCAGTTTTTCTCAATGCCCGCCGGCGAGAAAAAACAATACGAGATTGCCGGCCTTGCCGGACAAAGGGGTTATACCTCATTTGGCAAGGAACATGCAAAAGGGAGCGATGCGCCGGATCTGAAAGAGTTTTTTCAGTTTGGACAAACCGTGGAAGACAACGATCCGGTAAAGTCGGAATATCCGGATAATGTAAATGTAAACGAGGTGCCTCCATTTACACCCACTTTCCGGGAGGCCTACCGCGCTTTTGAAACCTCGGGCCGGGCGCTGCTGCAGGCCATTGCACTCTATCTCAAACTGGAGGAAGATTTTTTTGAATCGCAGGTGCACAACGGAAATTCCATCCTCCGCGCCATCCATTACCCGCCGATCACCCACGAACCGAAATCGGCCATCAGGGCCGAGCAGCATGAAGACATCAACCTTATTACGCTGCTGGTAGGCGCTTCGGCCGACGGCCTCCAGATCCTTACCAAACAAAATGAATGGGTTGGCGTCACTTCCCTGCCCGAACAGATCGTGGTGAACGTAGGCGACATGCTGCAGCGGCTGACCAACAACCGCCTCAAATCAACCACCCACCGCGTCGTGAACCCGCCCCGCAACATGTGGCATACATCGCGTTTTTCCATTCCTTTTTTCCTGCATCCCAGAAGCAAAATGAGCCTGGCCTGTCTCGATTCGTGCGTGGATGAACAACACACCAAAGCCTATCCCGACGCCACCGCCGGCGAATACCTCGATGAAAGACTGAGGGAAATCGGGTTGAAGAAATAGGATCTTATTATTACCCGTTCTTGAGAGAACCTGCTGGCTCTGCGTTCCGGAAGGAACACAAGATAGGTAAAGAGACTTTTCTACTTGCCGTGCCTACCACCGGCACACAAAAATCAGTGAGCCTTTTCACCTTTTGCGTTCATTCGCGTAAGCAAACAGGGATGACTGCAAGGGTACTAAAAATCAAATGCAATGCCCTGACTGCAGAAGGGGATGAGTCTAATATCTTACTGCATGGCCGCCGCTGTTTTAACTTTAGCCATTGGCGTTCTCACTTTCTCAACCCGCCTTTTTTATAAAGGAAATATGCCGTCTGGTAATACGCCGTCGCTTTGTCTAAAAGGGTGGAATCTGTCAACATTGGCTGCTGCAGGTCGAGCGTGCGGTCCCAGCGCGTCGCGCTAACCTTTCTTTGCGGACTAAGCACGGCCAGGCTATCCTGTTCAAGATAGCCCAGCTGCTGGTAGGTGCCTACCAGCGCCCTCGGTTTGTAACCGGGCTCCCGTACATCTTTCCCATACAGGTTCGATTCGTAGCTCCAGTTCAGCAGTCCGAACAGGGTTGGGAACAAGTCTATCTGTGAGCACTGGCTGCCAATGACAGAAGGGCTGGCCTTCAGGTTATAGATGACGCAAGGGATATGATACTTGCCCACGTCGATATCGTCTTTGCCGGCGCTGCTGGCGCAATGATCAGCCACGAAAATGAATACCGTATTGGAAAACCAGGGCCTGGCGGCGGCTTTCTGCAGAAACCGGCGGATGGCATAGTCGGTATATTTTACAGCGCCTTCCCTCCCGGAACCTGAGGGTATATCGATCTTTCCATCAGGATAGGTAAAGGGGCGATGATTGGAAGTGGTCATCACAAAATCAAAGAACGACTGCTGGCGCAGGGCCTGTGAGTCAGCTGCACGGATCACCGCATCATACAGGTCTTCGTCGCAGATGCCCCACGCGTTTTCAAAATGAACATTGCTGTCGGAGATGAAACTGTGTTTTGCCTGCAGGCTTTCATGGGGTATCAGCCGGCCCTGCCGGTCGGTGATATCGAAGCCGTTGTGACCGAAGAAAGTGTTCATGTTATCGAAATACCCGTTGCCGCCATAAAAAAAAGAACGGCTGTAGCCCTGCTGCGCAAAGACGGTGCCTGTGTTGAACAGGTCGTTGTTATCCGGCTTGCGTACAATGCTGTTGCCCGGCGTAGGTGGCACACACAGGGTCAGCGCTTCCAGTCCGCGCACGGTACGGGTTCCGGTAGCATACATATCGTTGAAAACAATGCCTTCTTTGGCCAGGCTGTCAAGCGTTGGTGTAAGGTCCTCTTTGTTGCCGAACCGCTTCAAGAAGTCGGCACTCAGGCTTTCGATGGTTACCAGCACCACGTTTGGTTTCAGCGGAGCACCGGCATGAGAGATCATCCGGCGGATGGGGCCGTGGCCGGTAAATACGGCATTGGGTTCCTGCAGTTCGGTACGGATGGTCTGGAAAGCACGGGAGGAGTCGGTCTTTCTGTAAAAATCAAAATAGTTCAGCTCGTTGGTCCTGAAAGCAGCCATAAAGGAAAACAGTCCGTCTTTCGACAACTCATTGCGGTAACGATTGTGACCGGTGTCGGCCCATGAGTTCGATAAGAAGCTGCAAAGGCAGGCCAGGGTTACGATGCAGCCTGTTAACGGCAGCCTTGCCCTGAACGGGGTGTTGGCATGAAAACTTCTGTAAAATATCTTCCTGCGGTAAAAATAAAAGGCGATCAGTGCGGTCACCAGCGCCATGCCCCCAAGCAGCAACGGCATCGGATACGACTGCCGGATATTGTTCACGACCTCGTACGTATAGATCAGGTAATCGACCGCAATAAAGTTGAACCGGCTTTCAAATTCTGTCCAGAACGGGATCTCCGCAAAAGAACTGAGGATGATAACGGCTATGAGCACACTAAAAAAAAACCAGGTAAAGATCCGGTTGAAAGAAGAATTGTTGATTTTTTCGGGCAGCACCAGCAGGTAAAGAGAGTAAGGCAGCGAAATAAAAACCGCTGTTGCCGTGTCATACAAGAAACCTTTCAGATAGACGCCGGAAAGGGCTACCGCGGAAAGGTCTGCACCGTGATAGGATTTCAGCAGCAGCACCGTGCGCACCAGCGCAGAAAGAAGAAGAAAGAGCACGACGAAAGAGAAGAGCAGTGAATACCGGCTGTGAAAGAGCAGGGCAGGAATCCTGGAAAAAGAGAACTTCAGTGGAAGAGCCGTGGAGCCTGAATCTTTTTGTTGTTCCGGCGCGGTTGATGATCTGTTTGGGTTAAATGAGCCATGCGGATGGTCATGTTGGTGAGATACTGCCATAATGAACCTGCAAAAGAAAGCATAAATTCTGAAGAAATCCTGTAGTCGCAGTTCCTGATTTTAAGTTCGTTTGGCCTCTTGTAAACCGGACGTTTTATTACCTTTCTGAAAAAAATCGTTGAAAATTCTGATCATAGAAGATGAGCCCGCCCTCAACGGCATCATCACCGACTATCTTACCAACCAGCATTACATCTGCGAGTCGGTGTTTAATTACCAGGACGCCCTGGAAAAGATCGAATGCTACGAGTATGACTGCATCGTGCTCGATCTGATGCTGCCCGGCGGCAATGGCCTGCGGCTGCTGCGCGAACTGAAATCGAACCGCAAAGACGACGGTGTGATCATCATCTCCGCCAGGAATGAACTTGATGACAAGATCACCGGACTGCAGCAGGGCGCAGATGACTATCTTACCAAACCCTTCCATCTCTCCGAGCTCAATGTGCGGATCGCCGCTATCATCCGCCGCAAAAGCCAGCAGGGCGCTTCCATTCTCCAGTTTGAAGACATCACGGCCGATACAAACGCAAGAACCATTTCCGTGGATGGAAAAGCGCTGGTACTCACCCGCAAAGAATACGACCTGCTTGTGTACCTGATGATCAATAAAAACCGGATCCTGGCCAAGACCGCCATCGCCGAACATCTCTGGGGCGACGACATGGATATGGCCGACAACCACGATTTTATCTACACCCATATTAAAAATATCCGCCGCAAGCTGTTGCAGGCAGGCAGCGGCGATTACATTCACAGCGTGTACGGCATGGGCTATAAATTTTCGCTGAAATGAAATTGTTCTCAACCTATAACCGCATCAGCATCGGCGCTTCCATCCTCATCTTTCTGGGCGGCTGTGTGGCCTTTTATTTCGTGCTGCGCTTCATACTGATTCATGAACTGGATAAAACACTCGAAACGGAACAGGAAGAGATCGTACATTACGTGGGTGAGCACAACCAGCTTCCTGAACCGGTGACCACCAGGGATCAGATCATTTCTTACCAGCTTGTCAACCGTCTGCTGCCCGCGGCTTATCATTCCAGAAAGATCCCCATCCACAACAGCGACGATTATGAGTCGGTCAGGGAACTCAGCTTCGGGATCAGGGCAGCCGGGATCATTTACCAGGTGAGGGTGAGGAAATCGCAGGTAGAAGCGGAAGACCTGCTGCAGATCATCCTGTGGATCGCCGTTGGCATGATCGCGCTGATACTGGCCGCGGGCTACGTGATCAACAGGGTAGCCATCAAGCGCCTCTGGAAACCTTTTTACAGCACCATCGGCCGCGTGGAGAATTACCGGCTGGCAAAACAGGAATCGCTGGAGCTGCCACCGGTACGGATAGAAGAGTTCAACCTGCTCAACCAGAGCCTGAACGGGATGATCGAAAAGATCCAGCAGGATTACCAGATCCTGAAAGATTTTACGGGCAATGCGGCCCATGAAATGCAAACCCCGCTGGCTGTGATCCGTTCTTATCTCGAGCAGCTGCAGCAGGATGAGCACATCATCGCTGTCCATAACAACCCCATCCGTCACATCGGACAATCGGTGAACCGCCTATCGAGGCTGAACCAGTCGCTGCTGCTGCTCGCCAAGATCGAGAACCACCAGTTCCTCGCCGACGAATCAATAGTGCTCGACCGCATCGTCACCGAAAAAACTGCCGAGCTGGCGGAACTGATCCAGTCACAGGGCCTTTCACTCGATGTGGAGGTCCTGCCTGTGATGATCCGGTTCCACCACTATCTTGCCGAGGTGGTGGTGTCGAACCTGCTGCACAATGCGATCCGCTATAACAAGGAGGGGGGCCGCATTCGGATCAGGCTGGCACAGGGCCGGCTCATGGTAAGCAACACGTCCGAGCTCCCCGGGCTCGACCGTGAAAAAATCTTTCAGCGGTTCTACCGCCATCCCGATACTGCCGTTATGGGTAACGGGCTCGGCCTCTCCATTGTACAGCAGATCGCATCGATGGCCGGCTTGCAGGTCTCATATGTATACGGAGACGGCCTTCATCAATTTTCGGTCGATTTCGGAGAAGTCACTTCTTCCTGATTGCTTCAGAATTCGATTTTCTCTTTGCTGTCAAACGCTGCATATGCATTACTGGATGGCAATCATTCTTCTCCTCACCGGATGGCAGGCAAACGCCCAGTACACCTATAAGATCAATGTGCGCGACAAGTCGACCGGCCAGGCGCTGCAGGGCGTAACCTTTGCCGACAGCGCCCGCAGATCGTTCAGAACGGACGACAGCGGTTCTGTTACCATCAGCCAGCTCGCTCCCGGCACCTACCCGCTGCGGGTGACGCATGTCGGCTACGCGGAACTTACCATCCAGGCGCTGTTGCCCGACACCCAGTTGCACGTGCTGCTGCTTGAGCCAAAACAACATGTGCTGGAAGAAGTGACGATCGTTTCTTCTACCCGCAACAACCAGCCCATTGAGAACGCACCCATCAAAGTGGAGGTACTGGGTAAGGAAGAAATGGAAGAGGAGAATACCATCAAGCCAGGCAACATCGCCAGTATACTCGGCGATGTGAGCGGCATCCAGATCCAGCAGTCATCGGCCGTGTCGGGCAATGCCAACGTGAAGATCCAGGGACTCGACGGCCGCTACACCCAGATCCTGCGCGACGGCATGCCGCTCTTCGAAGGGTTCAGCGGCGGCTTTGGCATTCTCCAGATCCCGCCCCTCGACCTGCGCCAGATCGAGCTGATCAAAGGCTCCGCATCTACACTGTATGGCGGCGGCGCCATCGGCGGCCTCATCAACCTCATCTCCCGCAAGCCGGGGTACGACCCGGACGGCATCGTGACACTCAATGGGTCCACCCTGAAGGAGGCTAACCTCAACACCTACATCGCCCGCCGGGGCAAGCATTTCGGATATAATTTTTTTGGCGGTATCACGCGCCAGAAAGCGGTGGATGTGAACAAGGATGGCCTGTCGGACGTCCCTGATCTTCATGCGGTGATCGTGCATCCGCGCCTGTTCTATTATCCCGATGAGAAGACCACGATCGCCGCCGGCTATACCGGTACCTTCGAGACCCGCAACGGCGGCGACATGCAGGTGATCGGTGGAAGCAGGGATGCCGTGCACCAGTACTTTGAAAAGGACATCCTGCGCCGCCATACCGCAGACCTGGTGGCCGACCGTTTCGGCTCAAACGGGTATAAGTTTGAACTAAAGGGAAGCGTGAGTCAATTCAATCGCAGCATCGGCTCTGCATCGCGCTTTATCCGCGGGCAACAGCTCAACTACTATACCGAGGCCTCCGTGCTGCAGACAAAAGCGCATTACAACTGGGTGGGCGGCATCAACTTTACAGGCGACGGGTTTCATAAACTGCCCTCTGATCCCATCCCGCTCAACAACTTCAGCAACAGCACTGCCGGGGCGTTCACCCAGTTCAGCGGCACCATCCGCGAAAGAACCACCGTAGAGGCGGGCCTTCGTGCCGACCATCACAATCACTACGGCGATTTTGTATTGCCCCGGGTGGCTGTTTTCCACCGGTTCTCCGAACAATGGGCCACCCGATTGGGCGCAGGCTTCGGCTACAAAACACCCAACGCCCTCACGGTACAGAACGTCGATTACCCACTTGAAACCATCCAGCCGCTTCCTGCAAACATCCGGGCAGAACGGTCGGTCGGGTACAATGCGGAGATCAATTATAAAAAAGAGTTCGGTCAGGATGGTTCCATCTTCATCAACCAGGCTTTTTTTCTCACCCGGATCAGCGACCCGGTGATCGCAACGGTGCGGGCGAACG
This sequence comes from Chitinophagaceae bacterium, assembly GCA_965200945.1. Classification (GTDB taxonomy): domain Bacteria; phylum Bacteroidota; class Bacteroidia; order Chitinophagales; family Chitinophagaceae; genus JADCRZ01. The sequence goes on along the minus strand of OZ241749.1, from coordinate 2,825,749 downwards.
AGGATGTGGTATATAGCAATGCCGGCAGATCGATCCTGACGCAGGGTTTCGACACTTATGTAAAGGCCACTGTGGCTAAATGGGAATTGTATGCCGGCTACACATTCACGGTTGCCAAACGGAAATACATGCCCGAAAATCAATTTGCGGCCCTTACGCCAAAAAACCGGTTTGCGTTCGTAGTGGTGTATGAAGTGGAAGATAAATGGAGGGCCGGGCTGGAAGGAAGCTATACCGGCACGCAGTACCGTGATGGCGACACCAGAACGCCCGGATACCTGTTCCTGGCTGCATCGGTGGAACGCAAGCTGGGTACGCAATGGAGCCTGGTGGCCAACTGCGAGAACCTGCTCGACTACCGGCAAAGCAGGCACGAAATGCTGTATACGGGCACCATCACCAATCCGATGTTCAAGCCGCTCTGGGCGCCCATCGACGGGCGGGTGGCAAACCTGTCGGTACGGTGGAACTGGGGCCGTAAAAAATAGCAGCGGTTTATTTCGGCAGGAAACTGTTTTTCTTCATCCATCCGATCGCCAGGTCGATCCATTTTACGTCCGAAGTGGAATTGTTGAGTCCGAAGCCGTGACCGCCTTTGTCGTACAGGTAGATCTCGCTGGGAACCTTGTTTTGATCCAGGGCCGCCTTGAACGCAATGCTGTTCTCGACCTTTACGGTCTTGTCATCCCGGGCGTGCACAAGAAAGGTGGGCGGCGTTTGAGAGGTTACCTGCTTTTCATTGGAGTAGAGCGTGACCATATCCGGGGAGGGCTGTGTACCGAGGAGATAGTTGCGGGAACCCATGTGGGCAAGGCTGTCGCTGAAACTGATCACCGGGTAACCCAGGATCATGAAATCGGGGCGCAGACTGGTCTTCTTTGGGTTGTCGATGACTGCTTTCTGGAAATGTGTTCCGGCTGTGGAGGCGAGGTGCCCGCCGGCTGAGAAGCCGATGATGCCGACCTTGTTTGGGTTAAGGTGCCATTTGCCGGCGCCTTCCCGCACGATCTGGATGGCCCGTTGGGCATCCTGCAGCGGACCGATCTCTTTTTTCTCCATGATGCTGTCGCTCGGCAGCCGGTATTTAAGTACGAAACAGGTGATGCCTTCCTCATTCAGCCGTTTGGCCACGTCGAAGCCCTCATGCGTCATGGCCAGGTGTACGTATCCGCCACCGGGGCAGATCACCACGGCTGTGCCATTGGCTTTACCGGCTTCGGGCAGGTACACGGCGAGTGTGGGGTGGGAAACCTTGCTGCCGCTGATGCGGCCGTTCGACTGGGTTTCCATCAATTCCTGGTCGGGGCCCGGTTTTGAATTTGGTATCTTATCGTACAGCGGAATGATCTCCTGGGAGAAGAGTGATAGACTCATATTCAGACAGATGGCGGCGAACAAAATTTTTTTCATGCAGATCGTCGGTTTTAGTGCCGGTAAAATAGTACCAAAGTAACAAAATCCTGTAATGCTGACCGCACCAATCTGGCTTCCACTCGTTAGAAGTTAGTTATTTTGCAGGAAATCTGATTAAGAGCATAACCATGTTTGAATTCCACGTCGACCGGAAGCGGTATTTCGATATGCAGATCATGAACGCCAGCAAGTGGGTGATCCCCTTTGTGGAAGAGAAGTTCACGATCGTACCGGGGGTGCAGGTGCTTGAGATCGGCTGTGGAGAAGGAGGGGTGCTGAAAGCGTTTGTTGACCGCGGCTGCACCGGCGTCGGCGTCGAGTTCGACCAGAGCAGGATCGACAATGCGAACAACTGGCTGAAAGACGATATTGAATCGGGGAAGATCCGGTTTATCTCGAAAGATATTTATCTCACCACAGTGGAAGAGCTGGGCAGCTTCGACATCATCATACTCAAGGATGTGATCGAACACATTCATGACCAGCGAAAGCTGATCGGCTGGATGCAGACCTTTTTAAAACCGGCAGGCATGATCTTCTTCGGCTTTCCACCCTGGCAGATGCCCTTTGGCGGTCACCAGCAGGTGTGCCACCACAAGCTCACTTCCCGGATGCCTTATTACCACCTGCTGCCCCGCCCCCTGTACAAGGCAATCCTGAAGCATTACCACGAGCCGGTGGAAGACCTGCTGGAAGTAAAAGATACCGGTATCTCCATCGAGCGGTTCGAACGGATCGTGAAGCAGACGCGCTATACCATTGCCCACAAAAAATTCTTTCTCATCAACCCGATCTACGAATGGAAGTTCGGCTGGAAACCCAGGGAGCAGTCTTCCCTATTGGGCAGATTGCCGTGGATCCGGAATTTTTTCACCACCTGCGTTTATTATCTCATTCAGCCTGTTCAGGGCAACCTGTAGAAACCGGATTTCGTTTATTATTTGAAAGGTTCAACAAAGGGTTCGCTTAGCCATCACTGGCATAGAATTTTTAGTTGTGCCGGTAAACGGTGTTATGACAGAAAAAGAACCAAAAGACAAACAGGAGCAGGAGGAAGTATACCGGCACTTCAAGGAGCTGGTAAATATGAGCGCGTCGGAACTGGAAAAATGGCTGAAGACAGACGAATCGCGCCATACCGGGCAGGACAGCGGCGACGGAGAAGCCATCGGTCATAAGTCGGGCAAAATGATCATCGACATCCTCCACAAAAAGAAGGCGGACCTTACGGATGATGATTATCATCAGATGCACCGCGTGGTCAGCTATATCAGCCGTCACAAAGCCCAGAAGCCCCACGGCGATCTTGCCGACTCGCGCTGGAATTATTCCCTGAAGAACTGGGGATATGATTACAGCAAAGATTAGAGGAGACGCGATGCATACCGACTCCGAATATCAGCGATCCTGTGCAGCAAGAGACGCCAGGCATAGGATGATTATATATACACTCTCATCACTTCTATTTTATACATTATGACCTACCTGATCAGAACCTCTATTTTATCTGCAGCGCTGCTTATGTGCTGCGTAGCGTGCAAAAAAGACGACACTACCATCGAAGTAAAACAGCAGAGCTATACGATTCCCGGCGATACTTTCTTCCCGGAAGGGATTGCCTACGACGGGGGGAAAGGCGTTTTCTATACGGGCAGTCTCGGCAACGGCGACATTCTCCGGGTAGACGTACAAACAGGTGGCAATACCCTGTTTGCCGCCGGCGCTGCACAGGGCCGCAGTACCTGCAACGGCATGAAGCTGGATGCGAGGGGAAGGTTGTGGGTTTGCGGCGGTTCGCAGAACAAGATCCATGTACTGAATCCTGACGGTACGCTGCTCAAAAGCTGGGATCTTACCACTTTTTCCGCAACGGGCTTCATCAACGACTGCATTCTCGACAAAAACTATGTTTACTTCACCGATTCGCAGAACAAGCAGGTTTACCGAACAAGCGTAGCCGCTGCCACGCCCGGTGACATTGAACGCTGGCTCACTTTCACCGATGCTCAGATTCCTTATGCTGCCACCGGTACCAACGCCAATGGCATCGAAATAACGCCCAGTGGCAATTACCTCCTCATGATCGTTTCGAGTTCGGGAAAGCTGTACCGCATCGATATCAGCAGCAAGGCCATTACGGAGATCGCCCTGAATACGCCTGTTACTTCCGGAGACGGACTGTGGCTTGATAAGAATATTTTGTACGTATCGAGGAATGCAACCAACCTGATCTTCCCGGTTACGCTGAACAGCGAATTTTCGCAGGGAACGGTGGGCAATGGCTTCGGACAGAACCTTCTGTTCAACACAACCATCGCGAAAGCAGGAAATTATTTTCTGGTGGTGAACGGGCAACTGAACCGCCGGTCAGGCCCTACGCCCCCCGTGCTGCCGTTTACCGTTTCGCGTGTAAGCATTCCATAAACTACGGCAGCCGACTACCAGTTGTTCATCTGGCCGCCTACGATCCTTTCGAAGCTGTCGGGATTGATCTTGTTCTGACGCCAGTTGGGATCATATTTTACAAACCAGGAAAGCCACAACGTTCTCGACAGCCGCATCAAAAGCGGCTGTATGAGAATGAGCATGAGTGCGTTGATGCCCATCCACCAGAAAAAGCGCGAGTCCTTGAAAGAGAAACCGATCACGAGCCACCACAGTACAAAAGAAAGCGCGCAAACGATCACCGCAATGGCATAGCTTACATAAGAAGTACCGTAGTAAAATCCGACTTCGATATCGGTGATCTGTCCGCATTCGGGACAAGCTTCATTCATCGACACAACCGACCTTAATTTGTAGGGATTTCTTTCTTTGTACAGGTGGCCATGCCGGCACCGCGGGCATTTGTTGCCAAGCACTGCCAGCAGATACCCGGGATTTCTTTCTTCCGTCTCCATATCCTTCTGTTTAAAACAAAGTTAATAGAAATAAAGGCGTTTGGCCGGGGATTCTTGCCTGATTATCTGTTAGTGCAGCAGCATGCAACGGATCTTTTCAGTGATATGTCAGCTTTATTAAAAGCATGTGGAAACTGTGGCTTCTTCTGGCTGTTGTGCTGGTAATTTCCTGTCACAAAAATGTTCCAGACTCCCCTTACCTGAGAGCCACGATCCGCATGATCAGCAACGGATGTTCGCCGGTTGTGCTGGATTTTTCGGATGATTCGGCAGCAATCCGCAGCTTCACCGGCAAACAGGACCTCATCTGGGCCCCCAAGGGATTGCCTCCGGAGCTTGTACTCAACGGCCGGAAAGTATTTGTGAAGGTATCCGACCGGTTGGCGCCCGGTGAGCAGGATATCTGTGTCGCCCTCTGGACTTATTATCCACGGATCAAATTACTTAAAACGAAGGGTCGGAATTAGGCCTGCAATGGCGGGTTTCAGGCTTCCAGCAGCACTTTTTCCATCTGCATGCTCCTGGATCCTTTTACTAGGATATGGGTATGCTCGAAATGCTGGCTGCGGAACCATTCTGCCGCTGCGGCAGCGTTCGGAAACGAAAGATAGGGATGCTGTAAGCCCAAGAAATCACCGCCTACCAGGGCTACCTGCTTCCATTGATGGCGTTGCAGCAATGCCACCAGCGCCCTGTGTTCTTCGACGCTATGCCTGCCCAGCTCCATCATGCCTCCCAGGATCACTACCTTGTTGGCGGCCTTTATGCGTGCGAAGTTCTCAATGGCCGACTGCATGCTGCTGGGGTTGGCATTGTAGGCATCTAGTACGATCCGGTTGCTTCCCATGTCCAGCATCTGCGAGCGGCTGTTGGAAGGAATATAGGCTTCCAGGGCGGTTTGTATGGCTTCATCCTTCACGGAGAAGAACTTGCCTACTGCCACGGCCGCCAGCACATTAGGCAGGTTGTATTCACCCACCAGATGGGTATGGATAGAAGGGATGGCGACGCCTTTTGTGATGGTCACTTCCAGGAAAGGATCGCTTTGCACCACCTGGCCTGTTATCTCTCCTCCGGCGGTGCCGTAGGTAAACGACCGGATGCCTTCGCTCATCTCCTGCAGATAAGGATAATCCTGCATCACAAATACGGTACCCCCGGTTTCACGCAGGTAATCGAACAGCTCCCCTTTTCCTTTTTTTATATTTTCTTCGCTGCCAAACCCCTCCAGGTGGGCCTTGCCGGCGTTGGTGATAAGCCCGTGGGTAGGAAGCGCATACCGGCAGTAATCCGCGATCTCCCGCATATGGTTGGCGCCCATCTCGATCACGGCCATCTCCGCATCCTGCCGGATCTTGAGAATGGTGAGCGGTATGCCGATCTGGTTGTTCAGGTTTCCCTCCGTCGTATAGGTCTTGTACTGGGTGGAGAGTACCTGGTGGATCAGTTCCTTGGTGGTCGTTTTGCCGTTGGAGCCGGTGATGGCCAGGAACGGGAACTGGAATGTCTGGCGGTGGTGACGGGCGAGTGCCTGCAGCGTCTGCAGAACATCTTGAACCAGAATGGTTTTATCTCCCTGGCTCTGCGCTTCTTCGTCGATCACCGCATAGGCAGCGCCTTTTTCCAGTGCCTGCCCGGCAAACAGGTTGCCATTGAAAGAGCCTCCTTTGAGCGCAAAGTAGAGGTCGCCCGGTTTGATGGTACGGGTATCCGTAGAGATGCCGGGGTGCTGAAGATAGATCCCGTACAGTTGTTCGATCGTCATGCTGTGTGCTCTTTTGGGGATGGCTGAAAATAATATCGAGTAGACAAAGTAAGGATGAGAATCGGATGCACGAAAAACAAGTTTGGATTTTACCGGCTAGCAGGCCGCTAAAAACAAAAAAGCCACCCCGTAAAGGATGGCTTTTTGATATGATTTGATCCGCATTATTTCTTCCGCGAATTCTGTTTTCTTGCTTTGTACTGGATACCGGTCTTTCTGCCGTTTCCTTCCGGACTGCCCACACGGTCCATCGCACAGCGGAAACCGACCGTGCTGCTGGCCTGGTCTTCGTCCATGTAGCGGCGGGTGCCTGGGCTGAGGTAGTAGGCCCTGTCGTTCCAGCTGCCGCCTTTGATCACGCGGGAGTGGTCGCTGATGAGGGTGGTTTTGCCGAAGTCGTAGCGAACGCCCTGCACTACGGAATCACCATCGAGGTAGTTGATCACGTTGCCTTTCTGGTAGTTGAGTCTTTTGCTTGATTCTTCGTCGGTAACATCCCTGTATTTGATATGGCCGAGGCTGTCTACTTCGGGCTTGCCGGTGGAGAGGTCTATCACACGGAACTTGTTACCACGGAAAGGAGCCACATCATCCACGTCGATCGGCGAGAGAGGACGGTAAACATCGCCTACCCATTCATTCACGTTACCCGACATGTTGTACAGGCCGAAACCGTTGGGATAAAAAGAACCTACCGGAGCGGTGTAAACGGCACGGTCGTTCAAACCACCGGCCACACCCATGTTATCACCGGAGCCACGTTTGAAGTTGGCCAGGAAAGTACCCTGCCAGCTGCCATGGCGTCCGTCGCGGAGACCATTTACGTTTTGTCCCCATGAGTATACCTGTTTGTTGGTGACGAGCTCTTCCCCGCGGCTGCCTTCTTTCTTGCTGGGCTGTGGATTCTGGTTTACATAACCGAGGGCTGCGTATTCCCATTCTGCCTCTGAAGGCAGGCGGTATTCGGGGAACAGGATGCCATCTTCATAGGTGACCTGGGCCCTTGGCGTACCGTTGGGATTTTTGAGCGGGTTTTTGCTGGAGCGGGCATTCTTGCCGGGAGTTGGCGTGAACTCACCCCAGAGATATGATTTCGTTTCGAAATGTTCTGCACCGAGACCGGAGAGGTTCTTCAGTGATTTGTCGTTGACAAGTCCTCTTTTCACCAGTTCCAGTTCGTTCACACGGTCGGTTCTCCAGAGGCAGAAGTCGTTGGCCTGTTTCCAGGTTACGCCCACTACCGGGTAGTAGTTGTAGGCCGGGTGACGGAAATAGTTTTCGACCATCGGTTCGTTGTTTGCCAGTTCGCTTCTCCATACGAGTGTGTCGGGAAGGACGGCATTGCGGACAGTCACATATTCATCCCCGTCGAATACCGTATTGACCCAATACATGTATTCACGGTAGTGAACATTGGCCACTTCCGACTGGTCGATGTAAAATGAATTGACAGTGACACGGCGGGGAATGTTGTTCCAGTCGCCCATCACGTCTTCCTGTGTAGAGCCCATCGTGAAGGTTCCACCCTGAACAAATACCAGACCCGGACCGGTGCGTTGCTCCTTTTCACGGGCAACCTGGTAACCACCCTGGTTTTTGTCGTTGTAGTTCCACCCTGTGACATCCGAACTTTCTTTCTTTTTGCTGAATAAACCTCCGTTCTTACAGGAGGCCGCCATAAGAGCGCAGCAAAAAAGCACCCCTACTGTTTTAACATTCAAATTACGAAGCATGAAGCCTTTGTTTAAAGTTTGAAACGAGAACTCTGCGTAAATATTGTATCCTATGGGCAATTAAATTTACTGGGAAACCGGTACACGAAGATATACAGTTTCATGAATATAACAGTCTGGGTTATATTGTACCTTTTGCCCGTAAAGCGGCTAAGATCTATTTTTAACGTTTTGTTCCCAGTCTCCAAAAATATCTGTTTCCCCCGGTTGACTCGAAGGTCTTATATCGCCCTGTGGGTCCCTTTGATGATCTTCCTGCTGACGGGCAGAACGGCCGGGGCACAGCGTACCTACCATGACTCCTCCGTGCTGGCAACCCACACATGGTATAAGATCGCGGTGAAGGATCCCGGCGTGTACAGGGTAGACCTGGCTTTTTTGCACGCCCTTGGCATAACCGGGGATGCCATCCCTTCCGCTTCCATCCGGTTGTATGGTAACGGCGGATCTGCGCTTCCCGAAAGCTGTTCAGGGGCTGTAGTGGATGACTTGCAGGAAAACCCGGTTCAAGTGAACGACGGGGGCGACGGCATGCTGAATGGCAGTGATTACCTCCTGTTCTTCGCCCCGGGCCCGCACCGCTGGCTGCGCGATTCCGCCACCGGCACTTTCATGCACCTGAAGAACCTCTACAGCGATCAGTCATTTTACTTTCTCAGCCTGTTTGGTACCGGTAAGCGGATCGCAACGGTTGCAGGCCCGGCGGCAACAGGGCCTGCCGTCACTTCTTTCGATGAGCATTATTACCATGAGCTGGATTCCATCAACCTGCTCGGCAGCGGCAAGAACTGGTATGGCGAAGATTTTTCCGCTGGCGGCGCAAACGCCAGCCGTTCGTTTTTCATTCCGCTTCCAAATCTTCTTTCCGGTAGCAGCACCCTCCGCTCGGGCTGCATCTCGCGCTCCATCGGCAGTGGCAGCCAGTTCTCGGTAGCCGTTAACAGTACGCCGGTGCTTGTGCATACGCTGCCCGCGGTTGGCTCGGGCAACCTGGATCTTTTTGGGGCCACTTCCGTTGCCGGGGCCACTTTCACCCTGGCCGGTTCTTCCGCCCGCCTCACCTATACCTACCAGTCTTCGGCCTTTGGCGCTCAGGGATGGCTCGACTGGTTCGAAGTCGGCATGCGTAGAAGCCTGACGCTGGCGGGTTCCGACCCCCTGCTTTTCCGTGATGTTGCCGGCGTACGCACAGGGGCGGCGGCGCTCTTCTCGGTACAGGGAGCCACATCCAGCACGCAGGTTTGGGATGTAACAGACCCTTTATTGCCTTACCGCCTCTCTTCGCAGCTCGCCGGCACAGAGCTCCGGTTCAGCAACGATTGCAGTACGTTGCATGAATATGTCGCTTTTACCGGCAGCTTCCCTGCGCCACAAGCCATCGGCAGGGTCGACAACCAGAACCTGCACGCTGCCGCAGCTACGGACATGATCATTGTTACCCATCCGGCTGTATACAGCGAAGCTGTGCGGCTGGCAGCTTATCACATGCAAAGAGATCACCTCAAAGTAACTGTCGTAAATACAGCCGCCATCTACAACGAGTTTGCCTCGGGTTCGCCCGATCCCACAGCGCTGCGCGATTTTGTGAAGATGTTTTACGACCGGGCCGGCAACGACCCGTCGAAAAGGCCCAGATACCTGCTGCTGTTCGGAGACGCTTCATACGATTACAAGAACCGGCTGAGCGGAAATACCAGCCTGGTGCCGGCTTACGAAAGCAGCGCCTCCATCGATCCGCTGGCCACCTACACGTCTGATGATTTTTTCGGATTTCTGGACGACACCGGGAACATTGGTTCGGATGCCACCGTAAACCTGCTCCGGATCGGCATCGGGCGCGTACCCGTGGCCACGGCTGCGCAGGCCCGGGCTTATGTTGACAAAGTGATCGGCTACACGGATACTTCTGCCCTGGGCGACTGGCGCAACCGGATCACGTATGTTGCCGACGACGAAGATTTCAACCTCCATCTCCAGGATGCCGAGTCGATCGCGGCCACAGCGGACACCGTAAACAGCGCGTTCCTTCCTGTAAAAATCTACCTCGACGCCTACCCGCAGGAAAGCACTTCGGCGGGCGGCCGCTACCCGGCCGTGAACCAGGAGATCAACAACGGCATCAACAGCGGTACGCTGATCTGGAATTACAGCGGACATGGCAGCGCCCGCCGCCTGGCGGAAGAAGTAGTGCTCGACCAAAGCATCGCCGCCTCCTGGAACAACGCCGGCAAACTGCCTCTCTTTATAACAGCCACCTGCGATTTTGCACCGTATGACAACCCGGGAAATTATTCTCTCGGAGAAGACATCCTTCTTCGCGAAAAAACCGGCGCCATTGCACTGATGACAACCACGCGGCTGGTCTTTGCCTACAGTAACCGCATCCTCAATCAGAACTACATGCGGGTAGCGCTGCAGCGAAAGCCTGACGGCGGCTATTACAGCCTCGGTGAAGCCGTACAACGCGCCAAGAATTACACTTACCAGACCTTCAGCGACATCGCCAACAACCGCAAGTTCACACTGCTCGGCGATCCTGCGCTCACGCTGGCATTTCCGGAATACCAGGTACGCACGAACCTCGTCAACGGCCGGCCGGTAGGGGCAAACGACACCCTGAAGGCCTTGCAGCAATATGATCTGGCCGGACAGGTAACGGATCAGTCGGGAAGCAGGATCAATGATTTCAATGGAACCGTCCGGATCACCGTGTATGATAAAGCCCTGCCGGTAAGTACCCTGGCGAATGATCCGGAAAGCATGAAGGCAAGCTTCCCGGTGCAGGATCATGTGCTGTTCAAAGGCACGGCCGATGTAAGGAGCGGGGAGTTCAGGTACGGCTTCGTGGTTCCGAAAGACATCGATTATAGATTCGGGCCGGGCAAGATCAGCTACTACGCCCGGGGCAGCAGCCGTGATGCAAACGGCGCCGATACCCGCTTCCTGGTAGGAGGTTCGCAAAATCCGGCCGATGTTACCGGCCCGGTGGTCGGGGCCTATCTCAACAGCGAGGCTTTCGTGAACGGCAGCGAAACGGACCAGAACCCGCTACTATTCGTGAAGCTGTACGACAGTTCAGGCATCAACATCACCGGCACAGGCATCGGGCACGACCTGACGGCGGTACTCGACGATGGCAAAGCTGTGTACACGCTGAACTCCTTCTACGAAACCGATCCGAACCAATACCGGCAGGGCGTCGTGCGGTATCAGCTGTATGGATTGGCGGAAGGAAAACACAGGCTGAAAATAAAAGCCTGGGATGCGGCCAACAACTCCGCGGAGGTGGGCATCGACTTCACGGTCGTCGCTGGAAAAACGTTTTCCATCCTGCGGGCGGTCAATTATCCAAACCCGGTTCTGGCGGGCACCAGATTTCATTTTGAGTATGATGCAGCTGTCAGGACGATGGCGGTGTCTGTTATGATATATACTCCGGAAGGGCAGCTGATAAAAGCTGTTAAAAAAACAATAAATCCAAATGGAAGCCGTTTTTGTGACGTTGACTGGGATGGAAAAGACGAGACGGGGGCGAAACCGCACAAAGGCGTCTATTTTTACCGGATCATTGCTATTACAGATCTGAATACCAGGGCAGTTAAAGCCGGAAACTTGTTGATTTGGTAGTCGAATTGTTCAAAATCATTATTTTAGCCGCAGATTGATTACACCTTTACGTTAAACAATTTACAGGAGCTCACTTGGTGGATGTTTATCTGAACACGGTAAACCCGTTGGAACAGGTATTGAATATCCGAAGCCGTAGAGGTTACCTACAAACGACAAAATCAATTTAGATGAGAAAACTGACTGAACCGTTTCTGCTTTTTCTATTGCTTATGACTGGTTCTGCGACCCTTCATGCCCAACAAACCATCAATGTAGTTACAACTGCCGTTCCTTTTCTGCGGATCTCGCCCGACGCCCGGGCAGGTGGCATGGGAGAAACAGGCATCGCTACCCTCCCCGACGCCAACTCTGCCTTCTGGAACCTCGCAAAAACCCCTTTTAATACAAGTCCGGGCGGTGTCAGCCTCACCTACACTCCCTGGTTAAAAAGATTGGGCCTCAACGATGTGTACCTGGCCACTGCAGCAGGTTACTACAAACTCGACGACCAGCAGGCCATCTCCGGTTCCCTGCGTTATTTCAGCCTGGGTAATATCCAGTTCACCAACGATCGTGGCGAAGACCTGTATGCATACAAACCCCGCGAAGTTTCCTTCGACCTGGGTTATTCCCGCAAGCTGTCGGAAGGAATGGGGCTTGGCATCGCGCTCCGATACATCAACTCAAGCCTGGCAAAAGGCGATGTGGGTACCGGTACCACCTACAAGGCCGGCAACACCGTGGCCGGTGATATCAGCTGGTACTACAAGAACCCCAGCGAAAGCGGCCAGGGCTGGAGCTTTGGCGCCGTGGTAAGCAACCTGGGCGGCAAGATCGGTTACACCACCGACGCCAGGCAGAAAGATTTTATTCCGGCCAATCTCGGACTGGGAGCTGCCTACACCAAAGTGTACGATGAAAGCAACAAGATCACTTTTGCAGTTGATGTAAACAAGCTGCTGGTGCCCACACCGCCAACGGCTTCGGGCGACCCTTCAATCGATTCTTCCCGGCAGGTCAACTACCGCAACAAGACCGTTATCAGCAGCTGGTTCAGCTCGCTGGGCGATGCGCCCGGCGGCATGAGCGAAGAGCTGAAAGAACTTCAGGTATCGGCCGGCGCCGAATACTGGTACAATAACCAGTTCGCGCTGCGTGCCGGTTATTTTTACGAAGACAAGACCAAGGGCAACAGAAAATATTTCACCCTGGGAGCCGGTCTTAAGTACAATGTGTTCGGACTGAACTTCTCCTATATCATTCCATCGGGCAGCGGCATCAATCAGAACCCGCTTTCCAACACCCTGCGTTTCGGGATCGTATTCGATTTCAACAAGGAAGAACAGCAATAATTCTTTATTTCTGCAGGCTGTTTCAGTATCCGGCAAGCCGGCCGCTGAAACAGCCTTTCTTTTTTATACCAAAGCAAATTGTTCTATGTCTTACAGGATCGGCTCGGGCATCGATTTTCACCAGCTTGCGGAAGAAAGGAAACTGTGGCTGGGAGGGGTGGAGATCCCTTCCGCCAAAGGCAGCGTGGGGCACAGCGATGCCGACGTGCTGCTTCATGCCATCTGCGATGCGCTGCTCGGCGCCCTCGCACTCGGGGATATCGGCCTTCACTTCCCGGATACATCACCGGCTTACAAAGACATCGACAGCAAGATACTGCTCAAGCGGTGTTATGAGCTGATCACGGAAAAAGGCTATGGCGTCGTAAATGTGGATGCCACCGTCTGCCTGGAAGCTCCGAAGATCAAAGACTATAAGCCGCTCATGTGCAGCACCATCGCCGGCATCCTCGGTGTAACCACCGAAGATGTGTCTGTGAAAGCCACCACCACCGAAAAAATGGGTTTCGCCGGAAGAGGCGAAGGGCTCGTGGCGTATGCGACCGTGCTGCTTCAAAAAAAGGGTTAGGGCCTGGGGCCTGAATCCTTATTTTTGCAACCATGCCACCCGTCTCCGTAAAGGTCATCAACCAGTCGTCGAATCCACTGCCCGCCTATGCAACGGAAGGCGCCGCCGGTATGGACATCATGGCCGATCTGGCGGAGCCGGTCACGCTTGCACCGCTGCAACGCATGGCGGTGCCCACCGGTCTGCTCATCGAACTGCCGGAAGGGTACGAGGCGCAGATCAGGCCGCGAAGCGGGCTGGCGCTGAAACACGGCATCACCTGCCTCAATTCGCCCGGCACCATCGATGCCGACTACCGCGGGGAGCTGAAGGTGATCCTCATCAACCTGTCGGCAGAGCCGCACCAGATCCATCACGGCGACCGCATCGCACAGATGATCGTGAACAGGGTGGAAGCGGTGGAATGGGTGCAGGTTGAAAGCACTACCGTCACCAGCAGAAGCCATGGAGGGTTTGGCCATACCGGAAAATAGATTAATATGAAATACAGCCTGTTTTTTGTACTGAGCGGACTAGTGATGATCATCGGCAGCGGTTGCCATTCTACCCGGAAGATACAGACGGCCATTGCAAAAAAGGATACGGCGCAGACCATCATCGTGCATGATACGAAGGCAGACTCAGTGAAGTTCATTCATGACATTCTGGGGTCCGTTCAAAAAAACAGGATCGATTTCAGGACCTTCTCCGCAAAAATAAAAGTGGAATACACCGACAAGGATGGCAAGGGCCCCGACCTGACGGTGTTCACCCGCATCGTGAAAGACAGCGCCATCTGGCTGTCGATCAACGCCACCATCTTCAGCTATGAGGCATTCAGGGTGCTCGTTACGCCCGACAGCGTGAAAGTGCTCAACAAGAAAGAAAAGGAATACCAGCTCCGTTCCGTAAGCTATCTGCAGGAGCTGATCCAGCTTCCTTTTGATTTCAAGACCCTGCAGGACCTCCTCATCGGCAACCCGGTGTACCTCGATTCCAATATCATCTCTTACAGGAAGAACGAAAACAACGTGCTGCTGCTGAGCTCGGGCAGGCTGTTCAAGAATCTGCTCACCCTCAACGACGGCAGTTACGAAGTGCAGCACAGCAAGCTCGACGATGTGAATGCCGCACGCAACCGCACCTGCGACCTTACCTACTCGAACTATGAAAAGAAGAACGGGATTGATTTTGCCACGGGCAGAAAAATTTCCGTCGCGGAAAAGTCGAGGCTCGATGTGGACATGGATTTCAAGCAGTATGATTTCAACCAGTCGTTCAGCCTGCCTTTTGTCATTCCGAAAAACTACAAGCTGCACAAGGCGTTATAACATTTCTTTTTGATCCGGGAGCTTGCGGGAACTGTTATAAGACTGTATTTTCAATGACCGGGAAAAACTTCTTACATGAAAAAATTTGTTGTTCTGTGTTCTCTTGCTTGCCTGTCGCTCGGCATGCTGCATGCGCAAACCAAATCTGACCTTGAAAAGCAGCGGGCTGCGATCCAGCGCGAGATAGACGATGTGAAAAGATCGCTTGATGAAACAAAGAAAAACCGCAAAGAAACACTTGGACAGCTATCGCTGGTGCAGCGCAAGCTCCAGCTCCGCATGGCCCAGATCGGGACCATCAACCAGCAGATCAACCTGATCGATGGCGACATCAACCAGTCGTATAAAGATATCGGCAAGCTCAAGAAAGACCTGGATACGTTGAAGTCGCAATACCAGAAGAGCGTGCTATACGCTTACAAGAACCGCAGCAATTATTATTTCCTCAACTTTATTTTTTCCGCCAACAGCTTCAATGATGCGGTACGGCGCGTGGCCTACCTGCGATCATACCGCAACTACCGCGAAGAGCAGGTTGCTACCATCGAGCGCACGCAGGACATGCTGCAGCAGAAAATATCGGGCCTCAACCAGAACAAGGCTCAGAAGGCGGTGGTGCTGACAGAAGAGAACAAGGAGCGCGTGGTGCTTGAAGAAGAAAAGAAGGAAAAGGATGCTATTGTGTCGAAGCTGAAGACCAGGGAGAAAGAACTGAACAGCGAGATCGTTGCCAAAAAGAAGCAGGATCAGAAGCTGGGTTCAGCCATCGCTGCTGCCATCAGGCGGGCAACAGAGGCAGCTGCCAGGGAAGCAGCGGCCCGTAAAAAAGCGGATGCCCTGGCAAATGCAGGCAAGAACGCACCAGCCACCACCACCGCACCTTCGGCTTCTACTTCGGCGCCGGCGGCCCGCAATGATAGCCGGGTGATCAAAGCCACCAAAAGTGTGTTCGATGATGATCCGGCCGCTAGGGCATTGTCGGATGATTTCGAAAAGAACCGGGGCAGTCTTCCATGGCCTATCGGTTCGGGATCTATCTCCATGCATTTCGGCCTGTCGACCGTTCCGGGTCTGGGCAAGGTTACCTATAATAACCCTGGTCTTACGTTCGCAACCGATGCTGGCCAGCCCGTGAAAGCGGTATTCGACGGTGAAGTGTCGTACATTTTTTACCTCGGGGATGCCCAGAGTGTGATCATCAAACACGGTAAATATTTTACTACCTACAGCAACCTCGAGAGTGTAACAGTAGCAAAGGGGCAGGGGGTAAAACGAGGACAGGTGATCGGAAAAGTAGCAGAAAAAAGCGATGGCGATGGAGAACTGGATTTCCTTATCTCAAACGAACGGCAGCAGAACCTGAACCCGGAGCTCTGGCTAAGAAGATAGTCGAGCAGCGGCTTATCTAACTATGTGCAATCGCAGAAGCGGTTGTACAACGCTTCATACTTGGGAATGATATTGTGAATGTCGAACAGGGCCGCCTGATGTTTGGCCCTTTCTTTAAACTGAGTCAGCTTCTCTTTATCGGTGAGGATGCTCAGTGCTTTCGCCGTCATGTCTTCCACATCTCCCACATGGCTCATATATCCTGTCTGTCCTTCGATATTCACTTCAGGGAGCCCGCCCGCATTGGTGCTGATCACCGGTACGCCGGCCGCCATGGCCTCGAGCGCGGCCAGCCCGAAGCTTTCATATTCCGAAGGCAGGATAAACAGATCCGAAATGGGCAGGATATCTTCCATCTGTTCCTGCTTGCCTACGAAGCGTACATCATTGAATACATTGAGTTCCCGGCAAAGGCTTTCAGCGCCGGGTCTTTCGGGCCCGTCGCCTACGAACAGCATTTTGCAGGGTATCTGTTTGTGAATGCCGGCAAAAATGCGCACGGCATCTTCTACTCTTTTAATACGGCGGAAATTGGATGCATGCAGCAAGAGACATTCACCATCCGGTGCGATCACGCGTCTGAATGCATCGATCGGCTTTTTCTGAAAGCGGCCTACATCCACAAAATTATGGATCACTTCGATCTCTTTTTCGATCCTGAAAAAACGGAAGGTTTCCTCCCGCAGGTTGTTCGATACGGCGGTGATGGCATCGCTTTCGTTGATCGAGAACGTGACCACCGGCGCATATGTTTTGTCTTTTCCCACCAGGGTGATATCCGTACCGTGGAGGGTCGTTATCACCGGTATTTTTTTGTTTTGTTTTTCGAGGATCTTTTTTGCCATATAGGCAGCAGATGCATGGGGGATCGCATAGTGCACATGCAGTAGATCGAGGTCATTGTTGCTGACCACATCTACCATGGTGCTGGCCAGGGCCGTTTCGTATGGAGGATAATCGAAGAGGGGATAGGTGGGCACCCGCACTTCATGATAAAAAATATTGGCGTTGAAAACATTCAGACGCACCGGTTGCTGATAGGTAATGAAATGAACCTGGTGGCCTTTGTCTGCCAGTGCCTTTCCGAGTTCGGTGGCAAGCACACCGCTGCCGCCGAATGTAGGGTAGCATACGATCCCGATTCTCATAAGCTGAAATTTTCCATGTTCTTGATTGTAAACATAAATCCTGCCAGTCTGGATATGCCTGTCGAGATGTCTTTTGGCCCATTCCGCAACGGTAACACCTGCGCAATTTGCCGCTGCCGCCCGCCTGGCTTTTCACAGTAACTGCCGATCCGAACAGAATGTTTGGCTATCTTTAAAAAAATAACTGCATGAGAAAATTCCTGTACTCTTTTCTCCTCCTGCTGGGCTCGCAGGCCCATGCGCAAACGGACGATTCTGCGTACATAAGAACCATCGCCGATGAGATCCTGGTGAATGGGAAAGCCTATGAAAATCTCCGTGTACTATGCAAGACCGTTGGGGCGCGGCTGGCCGGCTCGGCACAAACACCCAAAGCAGAGAGCTGGGGCCTGAAAGCGCTGCAGCAGGCGGGAGCCGATAAAGCCTATCTGCAGCAATGCATGGTGCCCCACTGGGAACGCGGCGGAAAGGATGTTGCATGGGTGCAGTACAAAGATGAAAACGGCAAATCAGTCACCGATAACCTCGATATCCTGGCGCTGGGAAACTCACTGGGTTCGGGTAAGGAAGGCATAAAAGCACCTGTCATTCTGATCAAAGATTTCGATGAGCTGGAAAAAAGGAAAGACGAGGTGAAAGGCAAGATCGTGTTTTACAATTATCCGTTCAATCCGCGCTACATCGTTACCATGCGTGCTTATGCCGAATCCGGATTGTACCGGAGATCGGGCCCCAGCCGCGCTGCAAAATACGGTGCGCTCGGCGTGCTCATCCGCTCCATGTCAGAATCGACCGACAACAACCCGCATACCGGGTCCACCTCTTACGACAGTGCCTACCTAAAGATACCTTGTGCGGCTATGGGGCTGCGTGACGCAGACCGCCTCAGCCAGGTGCTATCGGGTGGAAAGGCCGTACAAGGTTACCTGAAAACCATGGGACAATTCTTTCCTGACGCGATCGGTCACAACGTGATCGGGGAGTGGACAGGCACCGAAAAACCGGATGAGATCATCACCGTCGGCGGTCACCTCGATTCGTGGGATCCGGCAGAAGGCGCGCACGACGATGGTACCGGTTGTGTACATGCCATCGAAGTGCTGCGGGCGCTGAAGCAGATCGGCTATAAGCCAAAGCATACCATCCGGGTGGTGCTGTTTGCCAACGAAGAGAACGGCGGACGGGGCGGAAGCAAATATGCGGAGGAAGCCAAACAGAAAGGGGAAAAACACCTTTTTGCTTTTGAAAGCGATGACGGCGGCTTTACACCGCGGGGGTTTGGCTTTACCATACCAGCCATACAGCTGCAGAAGATCCGTGCGTGGGTGCCGCTGTTTGTTCCCTATGGTGTATATGAATTTACCCAGGGCGGGGGCGGCTCCGACATCAACCCCCTGGGCAGAACGCTGCAGACACCGATTGCCGGATTGTCGCCCGACACCCAGCGCTATTTCGACCTGCATCATGCGCGCAACGATGTTTTTGAAAACGTCAATAAACGCGAGCTTGAACTTGGCGCCGTCAACATTGCGGCGCTTATCTACCTGGTCGACAAGTACGGCCTGTAAAATGCAATATCACCACAAACGCATATTATGAAAAAATTTCTTGGCATAACCATCACCCTTATTCTCGTGATCGCCCTTGCCATCGTCTACTGGCGGTTTTACAGTCCGTTCGGCGACGGGGTAAAATCGGGTGAGCTGAACTATGTGGTCAGGAAGGGGTATATCTTCAAGACCTATGAAGGCAAGCTGATCCAGTCGGGTATCCGCAGCCGCCAGCCCGGCAGCATCCAGTCGTATGAATTCGAATTTTCCGTCGAGCGCAAAGACATCGCCGATAAGCTGATGGTCAACAGCGGCAAAGAGTTCGTGCTGCACTACAAAGAATACTACGGCCGCCTGCCCTGGCGCGGCTATTCCGTTTTTGTGGTAGACAGTATTTTGTCGATGAAGGACCTGGCTCGATGATTTTCCTGCGGGTGCGGGGTCTTCTTTTTTGTGCCCAAAAAAGAAGCAAAAAAGGCTTGGCTGTTGTAATGGGGCTAAAATTTACTACATTGCGCGGGCAACGGACATGGTTTTATTCGGCAGTGGTAAGGGTTTGGGCCTTTGCATGGATGTGCTTTGGGATAAAGCCAGGCGTGTCCGTTGCACCAAATGGCCGCCTGCGGCAGGCCATTTAGTCTCGCTCCATTCCGTAAATTTCTTCACGCCCCATTTCAAAGGCCGGAGGAGAGAAGAGAGAATAGGAAAGGAAGAATAGGAAGGGAAGAAGGCTGCCGCTACGCGACAGCTTCCCAAATCCCCTCCTGGGAGGGGAGGGGTGGGTTAAAGCCGCACGCACAGCGTGTTTGCAGCCCCCGCACCCTCAACACCTCTGTCACCAGCACCTCTAACCCCTTCCTCACCATCACCCGCAACCCATTCGTCACCAGCCCCCACAACAAATTTGTCATCCTCGCCAGGCGCAAACACGCTCTTACGTGCACAACCTGTTGTCGCGCCTGAGCGGGGATCTAAGCGGGGAATCGTTGTCTTTTGTCTGAACCAGGATTTACCTGATTCGCCTGATTGTTCTGACATAAGTTGATTGTGTTATCAACAGCCTTCGGGATAATCTTTTCAATTCCATAGATTCAGGTTTAGATAAGAAATGCACTGGCAAGCGAACCATACATGCTTACTTTCCCGCTTAAAACACGAACTTCTTTGCTCCGGCCTGCAACAGGAAGATGGCGGGGCGCTTGTGGTAGTCGGGTGGGGTGCCTTTCCAGGCGGAGACGGGGTGGGTGCGGATTGTTTCCTGCTTGCCGGTGAGGTCGGCGGCCACGCAGAGGCGGGTGGTCGGCAAGCAGGTCTTCGCAATGAGCTCGATCAGCTGGTTGTTGCGGTAGGGCGTTTCGATAAATATGTGGGTCGACTGGTTTTTAGCAGAGGCGGCCTCCATGTCTTTCAGGGCTTTTACCCGTTCCGCGGTGTCAATCGGGATGTATCCGTGAAAGTGGAACTGCTGCCCGTTCATGCCGCTGGCCATGAGCGCCAGCAGGATGGAGCTGGGCCCCACCAACGGCTTTACCACGGCGCCCATTTCCTGGGCCGCCTCCACCAGGATCTGGCCCGGATCGGCCACACCGGGACAGCCCGCTTCGCTGATGATGCCGATGGTCAGGCCCCGCTGCAGCAGTTTGCGGAAAGCATCTTTTTGCTGTTCCTCCGCCTTGTGGATCGCATGCCATTCGTAGCCGTCGATGTTGATCTCCTTCCAGAGCCCTTTCAGGTAGCGCCGCGCACTGCGTTCGTTCTCCACAAAAAATGCCTGGCACCCTTTCACCGCCTCCAGCACATACGGAGGGACTACTTCCGGGGCTTCCTCATCAAGCAGGGAGGGAATCAGATAGATTTGTCCTAATGCGGCACTGGCCATTATATTTCTTTTTGTTGGTGATAAACGCTCACGGTGGCTGCCAGCAGCGCGTACGCCGGCGCCAGCACCCAGCCCAGTACCGGAACCAGGTGCATCAGGTAAAACAGCAACCCGTTCCCGATGGCCAGTCCGCGGTGTTTTCCTGTAAATGCAATGCTTTCCTGCGACGACAGCCGGTGCCTGCCAAAGCTGTAATCAAGCATGGAAAATCCGTAATAATAACATTCGATCAGCAGGATGAATACGGGGATGATCCACCCCACCAGGGGAATGACGGAGAGAAGGAGCAGCGAAATAAGATACACGCTCTGCCAGAGCAGGTTGCGCAAAGAGAGGCGGATGCTTCTGAAAATATCCTGGAACAGCGTGGCCGAGTTGAATCCATATTCCCTTCCTTCAAAAATGGATTCCGTTTTTTCGCTCAGGTAGGCAAACAGCGGGGAACCGATGATGAGATAAATATATTTGAACAAGGAGAAGTAGAAAAGAAGCGTTACCAGCTGCACCATAAAACCACCCATCACGAACAGGAAGCTGAGCAGGTTGCTTTTCTGCTGCTGAAGCCAGTAGGGCAGACCGATCAGGTTGCTGAGGTACGACACGGCATTGTTGGAAGATTTGATGAACAGATACATGCCGCTGCAGAACAGGATCGAGTAAAGAAGACCCGGCAGGATGATCCATTTCCACAACCGGTGTTTTCGGATGAACTGATGTGCCCTCATATACGACTGAAAGGCAATGATAATTTCCTTTAGCAAAGGGCATGTAATTTTATGTGTTGAAAATAACTACTCCGGGCATACCATGAAAAAATTATCAGCTGAATTTTACCAGCGGACAAATGTACTGGCTATTGCGGAAGAACTGTTGGGAAAATTGCTGGTCACACAGTTCGACGGGGCCGTTACAAGCGGCCGCATTGTAGAAACAGAAGCGTACAACGGTGTTACAGACAAAGCCTCGCATGCCTATGGCGGCAGGCGTACTAAGCGTACGGGCGTTATGTTCTCGCAAGGCGGATCTGCGTATGTGTTTAAGTGTTATGGTATCCACCACCTTTTCAATGTGGTCACCAATACCCTCGATGTGCCGCATGCAGTGCTGGTACGCGGCATAGAACCGGTGGAGGGGCAAGACCTCATGGTAGCAAGGATGAACAAGACTTCTTTCGACCACAGCGTCGGCCGCGGGCCCGGCAATGTGGCAAAGGCACTGGGTATCTCCATTCCTCATACCGGTCTATCGCTGGAGGGAGAAGACCTGTTTATCGCAGATGACGGTGTTCAGTACCCGCCGGAACAGATCGTAAAGTCACCGCGCATCGGCGTCGATTATGCGGGCGAAGATGCGCTGCTGCATTACCGGTTTTACGTCAGCAACCATCCGTTCGTGAGCGGAAAAAACAAGTAAAATGATTGGGTAGAAAACAAGCGTTCATTTTCCACTACAGGGTATTGGACGCGGCAGCAAAAGTAATCGTCATTAAAATTTGGGGCAGGGCACCCGTTTCCGGCCATCCGGCGGGCGCTTGATGTAAATGAGGGAGATCTCCAGTCCGCCGCGGCTCAGCGAGCCCGGGCGCAGGGAAGAGGTATTGACATCGTAGGTAGCGCCGAGGTGAAAGCTGTTGAACTCCAATCCTACATACGGGATCAGGGCATCACCGAAGCGGAACCACGAACCCACCAGCAGATTGGTCGGATTATCTTCGTCGCCGGTGGCATTCAGGGCTACGGCACCGCCGATCACGGTTACGTTGGCGCCGGCCTGGCTGCTGTGGAGGGCGCTGAGGTGCAGCACGGCGTTCTGTGCAATGGGCAGAGAGCCGCCGCCATGTATGGTAAAACGCGGACTCAGGGTATAGATACCGCCCTGAAAACTTTGTTTGGGTTTGTTGATGTGGTAGAAAGAAGTGCCTACGTAGAAGTTGTTATATCCGTTGGTAGAGCCGTTGTAAAGGATGCCGCCGTTGAAATCGAAAAAGTTGACGCCGATCACCTGGCTGTTGATGGGCTCGCTGGGGGAGGGTTTCCAGGTGCCATCAAGCTGCAGGCCATCCTCAAAATGCAGCTCCGTTCCGTTCAGCCGTTTGGAAGCGTAAGTACCCTGAAAACCGACGCCGATCGAATGCAGTCCGTCTTCATCAAGCCCCTTATGGTAAGCAGTCGAAAAAGCGAGGTAATTGCTGGTAAGCACGCCGCTGGCCGTTTTGTCGGTCATGGCCATAAACCCCAGCCCCCAGGTGTCGCGCTCGGAGATCCGGCTTCCCAGAATCGGTGCGTCGAGGGAAATGGTGGAAGTGATAAAAGCTTTGTTGATCGCGGGCCACTGGTCGCGGTAGTTGCCTGCTACCCGGAGGGTGCCGTCAAACTTGCCGGTGAGGGCCGGATTGAGTGTGAGGGGCGATGAATAAAATTGGGAAAATCCCGGGTCCTGTGCAAAAAGGTTGCTGTGGATGAGAACTATGCAGAGAAATATAACCAGCTTTCTTGTCATTGTAAAGAAACAACAATATACAACAAAGAGTTTTCATATCCCAGCAAACAGGCAATTTTTTACATCTGTACCTTGGTGCCAAAGCACAGGTCGCCGGCGTCTCCGAGGCCGGGAACAATAAACCCTTTTGCAGTCAGTTCATCATCAATGGCTCCGCACCAGATCCTGGCGGCAGGCTCGCTGCGCATTACATATTCAATGCCCACGGTGCAGGCAATGGCAGCCACCACATGAATGGAAGCAGGATGGCCTTCTTCCCGCAGGAACTGGATGGTTTTTACAAGTGATGAGCCTGTTGCGAGCATCGGATCGGATATGATCACCACCCTGCCTTCGAGCTCGGGACAGGAAACATAGTCGAGGCTGATCTCGAATGAGCCGTCTTTGTTGTGTTTGCGGTAAGCGGAGATAAAAGCGTTGTCTGCCCGGTCGAAGTAGTTGAGCAGTCCCTGGTGGAGGGGAAGTCCGGCCCGCAGGATGGTGGCCAGCACGGGTTGCTCTTTCAGCACATTGCACATGGAAATGCCCAGGGGCGTCTGGATCTCTTTTTCCACATAGTCGAGATGCCGGCTGATCTCCAGGGCTGCCACCTCCCCGATCCGCTCGAGGTTGCGGCGGAAACGCATCCGGTCGGTCTGTATTTTATCATCTCTGATTTCACTTACCCAATCACTTAATAATGAATATTGTTTGCTAAGGTTGATGACCATCCAGGCTGTTTTGGTTGCGAAAATAGTCCCTAAAGTACAACATTCAGCCGTTAGCGGAACAAGGGTTGGAAAAAGGTGTTATTTTGCCTTTCCGGTTCCAGACGCCACGCATGGTATGCCTGCGATTCATCGCGGCACGCCCTCAATTCGTGCTGATGCAATGCCTTGTGTCTCTATCGGATAGAATCGTTTCCCCGATGAGAAAATTAAAATTTACAAGATGATATATAAGGCGATCGGATTGATGAGCGGTAGTTCACTTGACGGGCTTGATATTGCATACACGCATTACCAGCAGTCGGGGCCCAGATGGACCTATGAGATCGTTCACGCTGATTGCTATGGATATTCGCCGGCGTGGAAAGAAAGACTGTCGGCTGCAACTCTCCTTTCCGCGGCCGACTACTGCCTGCTTCATACCGATTATGGACGCTATGTGGCGGAGCAGGTCAACCATTTCATAGACTCAAACGCGCTGCACCACAAAGTAGACCTGGTTTCTTCCCATGGCCATACCACCTTCCACGACCCGGTTCGGCACATGACGGCCCAGCTGGGCGACGGAGCCGCGATAGCTGCCGGTACCGGCCTCTCGGTGGTATCGGACCTCCGCGCCATGGATGTGGCGCTTGGCGGACAAGGCGCACCCATTGTTCCGATCGGTGAAAAACTGCTGCTGCCCGGCTATCAATGGCTGCTCAACCTGGGCGGCATTGCCAACCTTTCCGCCAGAACCGGCGATCAGTACATTGCTTTCGATGTTTGTCCGGCCAACCGGATCCTCAATCTGCTGGCCGAAGAGCTTGGAAAAGATTATGATGAAGACGGGCGGATCGCCGCATCCGGCCAAATACATTCCGGCCTCCTCGATGAACTGAACGCGCTCGATTATTATAAACAGCCCTATCCCAAATCGCTCGCCAACGAGTTTGGTACGGGGGTGGTCTACCCTCTTATCCGCAAATACAGGCTGCCGGTGGAAGATGCCCTGCGAACCTGTGTAGCGCACCTGTGCACCCAGATCGCACTGGCAGTACAGAAGGTGGAAAAAGGGATCGATCGCACTGCCCCCGATGCCCAGCAATTGCTGGTAACCGGTGGCGGCGCACTGAACAGCTTTGTGGTGATGGAACTGGAAGACCTGTTCCGGCCGATGGATATACAGGTGGTGGTGCCTGAAAAAAACCTGTTGCTTTACAAGGAAGCGGTCATCATGGGGTTGATCGGTGTGCTGCGCTGGCGGGAGGAAGTGAACGTACTTTCTTCGGTGACCGGCGCCCGGTATGACAGCATCAACGGTGCGCTTTGGCTGGGGAATGTGTAACGCAGGCGTGGCGTTTCTACAGCCCCAAAACTGCCTTCAACTTTATATACCCTGTTTTGCTTACCGGTAACACGGCGCCGGATTTCAACACCGCCGACCAGGTGTCCTTTTCATGCGGATCCAACCGCACGATCTCCTGGATGTTCACGATGTAGGAGCGATGCGTGCGCACGAACTGGTGCGGGTCGAGCACTTTTTCAAAATGGCCCATCGTCTTGTTCTTGAGCAGACAGCCATCGGCCGTATGGATCTTTACAAAATCATCAGCCGCTTCCATATACCGCACTTCCTGCACCGCAATAATTTTGATACGCCCGGCAAGCTTTACCACGATGCGCTGGTTTTGTACCGGCGACTCGGAAGCCGTCTCCAGCAGGGAACCGGTTTGCCGTGGGGCGGGGGCAGACTGCTGCAGTTTCTGGATGGCTTTGGCAAACCGCTCGCGGCTGAACGGTTTCAACAAGTAATCGACTGCATGGGTCTCAAATGCCTTGATTGCATATTCATCATAAGCAGTGGTGAAGATCACGGCCGGCAAGGGTTCTACCAGCTCCAGCATTTCAAACCCGTTGATCTTGGGCATCTGGATATCCAGAAAGATAAGGTCGGGATGATGCTGGTGGATGGCTTTCACCCCTTCAAAACCATCGTTGCATTCCTGCACGACCTCGATACCGGGATAGTCGTTCAGGTATTCCCGTACGATCATTCTTGCCAGCGGTTCATCATCAATGATCAGCACTTTCATGACAGCAACTGGGGGATTTTTATGGTGGATGAGAAGATGTTCTCCGCAACTTCGGTGGTCAGCAGGTCGTTCCTGCCAAACAGCAGCTCGAGCCGCCGCTGCACCGACCGCAGCCCGAAACCCGTGCCCTGCGCGGCATGCGAAGTTTCCGGATCAAACGGGTTGCGGATGGTGATGGAGAGCTGCCTGTTCACCGCCTGTGCTTCGAGGGTTATGGTTACCTCCCCGATGGTGTCGTACAATCCGAACCGGATGGCGTTTTCCACCAGGGGCTGCAGCAGCATGTTGGGCAGTTTCATGCGGGCGGTCTCTTCGTTGTTCGTGATGGCGGTGTTGAGGCGGTGACCAAACCTTACCTTTTCGATGGAAAGATACAGCTCGAGGTATTCCAGCTCTTCGGAAAGCGCGATCCACTGCTGCTCGTCTTTGCGCAGGGTGCCCCGCAGAAAGTCTGACAGGTGCTGGATCATCACGCGTGCTTTCTCCGGATTTACAAGGGTAAGGGCGCTGATGGAGTTCAGGCTGTTGAACAGGAAATGGGGCTGCAGCTGCTGGCGAAGCTTGTGCAGCTCCGCATCTTTACTGAGCTGCTCCACTTCCACCTTTCTTTTTTCCATGTCTTTTTGTTCTTCCTGCGTGTAATACACGATGCTGATCATGCCCATGCAGGCCACCAGCAGCAGCGAAATGCAGAACCTGACCGGAACGGATTTATTGAGAAAGTCGATGTACGCATATTCATGCCCGATAGTATAGATGATAAGGGTTCTTGCAATGGAAACAGTGAGCAGGCTCAAGATCAGGCTGAGCGCAAACACGTATACATAGAGCTTTTTGGCAGGCAGGTAAAATTGCAGGTTCCTGCTCATGAATATACAAGCCGCCGCGATCAGTACATTCGTCACCACACTGTCGAGCACGGCTGTGGAGAAAGGGTAGCCAAGCCAGTACAGGATCCTGGTGTGCAGCCCTGCCCAAACGACCCACCAGACGGTGAACACGATGCGCGACTTGTTTACAGATAGCAGTGTGGCAGCCAAGGCAGGAGGGTTTAGAGCAGTTGCAGGATCTGATGGGTTTCGCCGTGCCGGATGTGGGCCGCTTTCCGGTGGATGTTGTCGATATAATCCTGCCCGTTCTCAGGTTCAAAGATGCGGGAGTACAGTTCCGCGCCATCGATCAGTCCGTTCAGTTTGTACAGTTCCGCCACGTCGATGAATTTCCATTGAACGATCTGTTGCTGTGTGTTCTCAAATGCTTCTTCCTCATGGCAGCCGATGTGTTGAGCCTTGCTGAAAGCCTCGTGCTCATCGCGCGCATGTATAAGCCGGAGCTGTTCATCGAACTGCGGTGTGTGCAGGCCCTCACCGCAGATGATCTGAAATATCACTTTTGCGAGATACCAGTTCATAATACATAGATTCAGGTTAACAAACAGGTTGTGGATGCTTAATAGTTGCGGATGTCGATGCCGCCGAAGATGGAGGTGCCTTTCAGGATCAGGATCTTTTCTGGATTCACTGTCACCGACGACATTTGCCGCTTGTCTTCGATACCGCCCAGCAGGGCCACCATTTCCGATTTCACATGCCAGCTGGAAGGAAGGATCAGTTTGGTGCCGCCGAAGATCTGGGTTACATCGAGTATCACCGTACCCTGAATATCCGCCTGGCGCAGATCCACCTCATGACCACCAAACAGGCTTACGAGGTCGCCCCCTTTGAAGTTCTGCGAGACGACGATCTTGCGGGTGGAACCAAAGATAGAAACGGCATCGAGATAATCTTCACCCGTGGTATTATTGGAGTGGTAAGCAGATACCGGTTCCTGGTGCATGTACTGGTTTGTTTCGGTTCCGTAAGGGTACGGGTTCTCGCCGATCCGGTCGTTGGAACGGGGGCGGGTTTTGTTCGGCCGTAGGATAAGGCCTGCACCTATGGCGATCACGATGAGCGGCCAGGTATATCTTCTCAGTTCAAACTGCGGCTCCATCCTGTCGAGCATAAAAAAGCCGCCGACCAGCAACAGCACCACCCAAGTAGCGCTCCTGAATCCGTTGCGTACGCCGTCGAAGAGTCCGACAATGATCAGGATCATGGGCCACTGAAACAGCCAGCCCGGAAACGGGAAGCCCATGCGGCTGAGGAGCAGTACGCCACCCACAGCGAGTAAAATAATACCGGCCCACACCCGGTTGCTTGCTTTTCTTATTGGTTGATGTTCCATGTTTGTAATTTTCACCAAATGTATGCTGCCTTCCGGGCGGTACCATCAGCCTGCCGGTCATGCAGGCGCCCGGTCCGGTGAACGGGGGAATTTTGCCGGTGAATTTTCCGGAGTTGTATGAGAAGAGGAGATTTGCCGGTGAAAAAAGCTGGTGTAACAATTGTAGTTGCTACTCATAAAACCTGCATATGGAACCCAGGAAAGAAGATGATTCCCCAAAAAATCTGCGCAGCGAAAACAAGGAGCGGGCGGAAGATATTACACCGCCGTTACCCGAAGAGGGGGCAGGCGCCGAACGTGTGACAAATGACCCATCCGGTAAAAAGGAAAGCTGGCAGCACCGCCTGAATGAAGAGCTGGGCGCCGGCCATGAAGAGAAAGATTTTACGGATTAGTACTGCATAAGGGGCTATAAATTGAAGCCGGGCCTTAAAATGGAATGGCGTCAACCACCTGTTCGAGATACAGCCGATCGGCCGCATCAAACTGCGCAAGCAACTCGCTGTCTGCATCGAGTACGGCTACCACTTGCTTGTTTCTGATCACCGGTACCACGATCTCAGAACGGGAGAGGCTGCTGCAGGCGATGTGCCCCGGAAATTTTTCCACATCGTCCACGATCAGCGTGCGTGCCTCCGCCCAGCTGGTACCGCATACGCCTCTCCCTTTCCGGATGCGGGTACAGGCAACCGGCCCCTGAAACGGCCCCAGCACCAGCTGGTCTTCCTTTACTAAATAGAAACCCACCCAAAGCCAGCCAAACTGTTCCTTCAGCGCAGCCGCCACATTGGCCAGGTTGGCCACCAGATCAGGTTCGCCCTCCAGCAGCCCTTTTATCTGGGGAAGCAGTGATAAGTATTGATCTTCTTTGGTACCGGTAGTGATCGAAAGGTCTTCTGCCATAAATAATCGTTTTATCCAAACGCGATGTTCGGGCTGGCGTGGCACGGTCTGGGACCGTGTCGCGCTTTTCAGGGAAATTGCCTGATATATTTGAAAGCCCCCATTCCGGGAAACTTCTGCCGCGCGGAGTGGATGCATTCACAGGTCGCAATTTATCTCATTTCTTCCTGAAAGGCGTGCCCTGGTTTCAATCCGTGCCACGCCGGTGGGGCGGAGTGCCGTAACGCAAAACAGCACGCCTCTACCTTTTCGCCCGCTCATACTGCACAGGCCACCCTATTTCTGCACCGAGCGTGCCTGCAGCGCGCAGGGGAAAATAGGGATCCCGGAGCAGTTCGCGGGCAAGGAGCACGAGGTCGGCTTTTCCGCTGGCAATGATCTCTTCGGCCTGTTCGGCCGACACGATGATGCCAACCGCACCCGTGGGTATACCTGCTTCGCGCCTGATCGTTTCTGCAAACGGAACCTGGTAACCCGGACCCGCCGGGATGGCCGCGGCAGCTACATTGCCGCCGGTAGAACTGTCTATAAGGTCGATGCCTTTTGTTTTCAACACCTTCGAGAGCGCCACGGAATCTTCCACTGTCCAGCCGCCTTCCGTCCAGTCGGTCGCCGAGATGCGGACAAACAGTGGAAGGTCTCCGGGCCACTCCAGCTGCACGGCAGCGATCACTTCCAGCAACAGCCTGATCCGGTTTTCGAAAGAACCCCCGTATTGATCATCGCGCTGGTTGCTGAGCGGCGACAGAAACTCATGGATCAGATACCCGTGTGCGCCGTGGATCTCGATCACCTTGAAACCAGCCTTCAGCGCCCGTTTGGCGGCAGCCCGGAAGTCTCCTTTGATCTTTTCGATGCCTTCAGAGGTTAAGGCAGCAGGAGCAGTTTCCTGTGCAGTGAACGCAAGCGCACTCGGCCCTGCGGTTGGCCATCCGCCTTCGTTCTTATTCAGCTGTTTTCCACCCTTCCAGGGCTGTGCGTGGCTCGCCTTGCGGCCGGCATGCGCCAGCTGTATCCCGGCTACAGCATCCTGTTGTTCAACGAAAACAGTGATCTTTTTCAGCATTTCCATGTGTTCATCTTTCCAGATGCCCAGGTCGAACGGAGAGATGCGGCCTTCCGGCGACACAGCGGTAGCTTCGGTGATCACCAGGGCTGCACCACCCACTGCACGGCTGCCCAGGTGCACAAGGTGCCAGTCGTTGGCAAAGCCATCTTCTGAGGAGTACTGACACATTGGAGAAACAACGATGCGGTTTTTGAGTTCGATACTTTTGATGCGAAAAGGCGAAAAGAGATGTGACATATTTAGTTGCAAATTAGGTTCAAAAAAGCAAAGGCGTGCCGTGGTCTTGGACCATGGCACGCCTTGTTGTTTTTTATAAGCCGTTTACTGATCAGCCACCCCTTCCATGTGAAGCACGGGCTGATCTTTCGGGTGCACGGCCACCACCACCGCCGCTGTTTCCACCGCCACCGGGGTTATAGGTGCGTCCGCCACCACCACCCGGATTATAACTGCGGCCGTTGTTGCCACCCCGGTCCATCTGCGGAGCCCTTTCCATCTGTGGGGTGCGGGGAGCCGATGGCTGCTGCATCTGCGGCTGGCGATCCATCCGGTTTCCCTGGGTTGGCGGCATCTGCGGCTGACCACCGCTTCTGTCCATGCCACCTCTCGGCTGGCGGTCGAACATGCTCCTGTCCTGCCGGGCGGGTGGCATGCCGTTATCGGTGCGGTTCTGCTGCTGCGGCTGGTAGCTCCGGGAGGGGTTGCCTCCATTGTTGTTGCTCCGGTCTCCCATGTTGTTGCCGGGCAGCCTGTTGTCCCGTGTCCGGTCGTTGCCAGGAAAGCGGTTTCCCTGGTTGTTCATATCCGGTATCCTGTTTCCCATTCCGTTGTTGTTGGGCCGGCCGGGCATGCCGTTTCCATTGTTGCCCATGCGGTCGGTTCTGCCATTGGGTATCGACGGATCGTTTCTCCTGCCGGTATTGAAATTTCCGCCCGGCATCGACCGGTTCGTATTGTTGTAACCGTTCGGGTTGTAGTACCGGCCATTATTCGGATTGTTAGGACGGGGGATAGACCGGTTGTAAGCATACATCGGGCGTTCGTGCGTCACTACGCCGCGGCGGTTCATGTAAATATTGTTGTATGAATTCACGCGGTAGTAGTTGCCTGCATACACGTTCACCCTCGGGCCATAATAAGCGTTGAAAGGCCGGTAGTAAGCGGGGTAATAGACCGAAGGGCCAAACCAGCCGCCCCTGCATCCCCAGAAGGGACTGCTGTACCGGTTGCCGAAGCCGATATTGAGCCAGCCGAAATTCAGGTTGACTCCGAAGCCCCAGCCATAAAAGGGATTGTAGCGCATATTGTAACCCCATGTGATCGGGCGGGGATAATAATAGTGACCTCTCCACGGACGGTAATAATAACCGGTACCATAAAAAACGGTCGGCCCATACACATAGGCGCCCAGGTAGCCAGGCGTATAACCCATCCAAACATAATCCGGCGTTACGTCGTAGATATCGACATACTTGGTATTGTAGACCGGATAGCTCGGCGGAATATTTTCCACTTCATCCGGACGCGATGTGGCAACAGTCCAGGGACCGTAAGGGGAGCCGGATTGAAACCAGACGCCATTTTCCACGCTGTAATAGTCTCTCCCCATGTTCAGCACGGTGTTGGGCGTATTCACGGCATACCGGAGGCGGGTACCTGAAATATTCTCAAACTGCGGCTCACCGTCGTAGGTAACGTTGGTAGTAGCCGTGTTGCGGTCAACCTTGGCAGTCTGCGGAAGCTGTGCATCTGCAATGGCATCGCTGGCAGCCTGTGTGCCTGCTACGTTGGCAAGCACTGCATCTTTGGGAGATCCTTCCGGGATCTGGGCGAAATCTTTGGGTAAAGAGGAAGAAGGAACGAAGTTCCAGTTGCTGTTGAGGTTTACTGAGCGGTACCAGCGGCCGGAGATCAGCACATAGTACTGCTGCGAATTCACATCCAGGAAAATATCGTTGACCGAATTGGTCATGTAAAGCAGGTTCGTGCCTTCGAGGGGTGAAAAGTTCGCATCGCCGTTCGACTGGATCAGCTCAGCGGGTTCGGTGCTCACGATCACGTCAGGAACTGTATAGTCGAGGTAGTTTCCATGCGAGGTATCGTTGGCCTGTACCGCATCGTTGATCTTTGAAAGGGAGGACGGCAGGGAAGGGATGTAGGTCCAGGGGCCTGTCGCGTCATTCGAGCGGAACCATCTCTTCTCACCGTACAGATAATACTGCTGATCATCGTTTTTGATGATGGTAAACGGCGTGTTCACCACCTGCTGCACATTCCAGTCGGGGTTCTGCTGCATTTGCGGCTGACCGTCGATGGTAACGAGCATGGATGGTTTTTTTGTATAAATGATCTTTGGAGGGCGGGTGCTGAGGTTGGAGCTCAGTTCGGTCTCCTTGCGGGCAGAGCTCAGGCGGGAGTTGAGATCGGCCTGGGAGATGCTGAGATTTTTTGCGGGCAGGGCATTTTCGAGGGTTGATTTCAGCTGGCTCAGCTGGTCATCGCTGATATCACCGGGCAGCTTGATGTTGGTGATAGAGAGATTTTTCCAGTAAAGCTGACTGTTGTCCGTACCCGACCCCATCTGCACATCGGCCCAGATAACGCCAAACACGGGATCCTGCTGGTTGCTGTTGATCACCGAAATAGCGGCCCGCATTTTCATAACGCCGCCGGAGAATGATTCGGGTTGTGGTTCGTAGACTTTAATACTGGCGCCATCGGAGCCCTGCACCAACGCTGGCCAGGTCGATTGCTGAGAATAGCCGGAGATAAAGGAGGTCAGTAGGAACGAAAACCAGATTGTAATGTACCGGTATTTCATAACGTATATTTTTACCTGTTCTTTGATAGATAGTTTACCTGTCAGTTTGTTGGACGGATCAGGGTCTGTTTTGTTTACACCAAAAATGTTAATAAAACCGAAATGTTAACCTGTTTTTCGCGGTGCACATCCACTTAAAGGCTGCAATAAACAGACCATTTCACCGGATTGAAAGCTGCGAACTGGTAGCCGTTTGGATGTTAACAAGATGTTTTCCCGGTCCGGGAAGGCCTTACGTGGAGGTAACCTCTTCAAGCAGCCGGAAAGTATCGCCGTCGAAAAGCCCCCGGTCGCTGAGCTTCAGGTGGGGGATCACGAGGAGCGACATAAAAGAAAGTGTCATGAAAGGCGCTGCCAGCGTAGATCCCAGGCTTTTTGCCGCCTGGTCGATCTTTGTATAGGCTTCGGCCACCTGATATCCGGGGCTGGCGCTCATGAGGCCGGCAACCGGCAGGGCAAGGATCATATCTTCATGGTGACTATCTGCCGGGTTCACACAACTGATGCCGCCCATGTTCCCGATCACAAGGTTCACCGCCCGGCAGATGGCGGCATCGTCGACACCCACTGCCACGATGTTGTGGGAGTCGTGCGCCACCGAAGAAGCGATCGCACCCTGTTTGAGCCCGAAATTGCGTATAAACCCTTTTGCCACGGCTGCCTCCCGGTACCGGTTCACAACCACAATTTTAAGAACGTCGTTCCACGGGTCGGCGACGATCTCTCCGTCGCGGACCAGGGCCGGTATCTCGAGTTTTTTGGTAATGAGCTGTCCGTCGAGCGCCTCGATCACCAAAAGCGTTTTCTCATTCTCCGCAGCCGGTATTGCAAAATCCGACGGTTCCTTCAGGCTGCAACGAAAATTATTGATGCCGGGAACTTCCACCGATTGAATATAAGATTGGCCATTTTCGGCCACCAGGCTTCCGTTTACATAAGTTTGTACTACCTCGAAGCCGATAAGATCCTTCACAAGGATAAAGTCGGCCGGATCGTTTTCCCGCAACAGGCCGATGTCGAGGTTGTAATGCAGCACCGGGTTTATACAGGCGGCCTGCAGCACGTTGAATAAGTTTATGCCCTTTGCCACCGCCCGTGCGCAGAGCTGGTTGATATGCCCTGAAACAAGGCTGTCGGGATGTTTGTCGTCGCTGCCGAACATGATCTTCTCCGCATGGTCGTGCAGCAGATCCGCCAGGGCTTCGAAGTTGCGGGCGGCGCTGCCTTCCCGGATGATGATGTTCATGCCCCACCGGAGCTTGTCGAGCGCTTCTTCACGGGTGAAGCATTCATGGTCGGTGCTGATGCCTGCTTCTATATACCGGCGTGCGTCGTCGCCCCGCAGGCCCGGCGCATGTCCGTCAACCGGTTTGTTCCGCTGCTTTGCACTGTCGATCTTCTCTATCACCTCCGTATCCTGGTGCAGCACGCCAGGAAAGTTCATCATCTCGCTCAGGTAGCGGATATCATCCCGGTCAAGCAGGTTGGCCACATCAGCGGCGTTCAACACCGCTCCGGCAGTTTCGAACCCGGTGGCCGGCACGCAGCTCGGGGCGCCGAAGTTGAATTTGAACGGCACCCTGTTCCCATTTTTGATCATAAATTCGACACCTTCTATACCGCAAACGTTTGCTATTTCATGCGGGTCGCTCACCGTGCCGACGGTACCGTGAACAACGGCCAGTTTCGCAAACTCGGAAGGAATGAGCATCGAGCTTTCGATGTGCACATGAGCATCGATAAAGCCGGGAAGGATAAAGAGGGGAGAGATTGCAACGGTATTGCCAGATGGGGGGAGGTTTTCTACAGGATCGATCCGGGAAATTCTTCCTCCTTCTATAAAAATGACAGCCGGATATATTTTCTTTCCCGTAATATCAACGAGCTGTCCGCTAACTGTTTGCATAAATTGAGATTTTAATTGTCATAATTACAGGTAACTGTGTAAAAGACTGATACATATGGCGGTAAAAGATAGAACGAACGTACTGTGCCGGTGTAAAAATGAATCATTTTCCAGAGATGTACATGAAGTTTGCCTCCTTATCTCCTGGATTCTTTATTTTATAGGTTTCAATATTGTGTAAGAAAGGAAAGGTTCAGTAGCTCATGAAATTATGCGGTTGAGAACTGGTGTAGTATGAAAACATTGAAGACGCTGGCCCTTCTGAAGGGAGCGGGCCGAAATAAATAATGCCATAACTATTGCAAACTTCGCTGCCACCGATTATTTTTGTGCGTTGCGGCATCAATAAAACCACTTACAAATAAATAGGTGGTTCTGTTTTTTTAAGTATTTTACACATCCTGATTGCCTGATGTTCACAGGTAATAACTCCAATACCGATTAAAGCCTTTCCTTTTTGTTTTTGCTTTTCAACGCAAAGATTAATTCGCTTACACCTGCTGTTAAGTCTGCGGTTGCAGTCCTTTAACAGTTAAAACCTAATTGAAAATTTTTAAACGCTATGTCGTCATCAGTTCACGGAGCTTCCCTGCTATCACACAACGTATTTGCAAAACCTTCTTCTTTTAATACCAGCGGTTACAGTGCATCACACCAGTCGGAGTCAGGAACCTGGGCCTTCCAGATGTTTGGAAACCATGTGATCAAAAGTACTTTTCAACCTCATGGATATACAAGGAACGAACAGCTTTCCAACGCCGTCATTCAGTCGCCCTCCATTACAAACCGGGTCGTTATTCACGAAGAAGACCAAACCATCGAGTTTGGAAACATCGCCAAAATATCCCTCCGGGAAAATAAATATCTCTATCAGTTCGGAAACAGCGGGCAGCACGCACTGGCCGAATACTTTTCCCTTGACGAATGCAGGGGCTTCCGTTTTCAGCTGCAGAAAGACGAACAGATCTTCGGCGGCGGCGAAAGAGCCCTTCCGCTGAACCGCCGCGGCCACCGGTTCGGACTTTACAACAGCCCGGCTTACGGATACAGCGAAGGCGCCGACAACCTGAACTTTTCCATCCCCTTCGTCCTCTCCTCAAGAGGCTACGGGATTTTCTTCGACAACGCTTCCTGCGGATACCTCGATATCGGGAAATCGAATGAAGAAGTACTGGAAGCCGGCTTCTCGGGCGGAGAACTCACTTACTACATCGTCAATGGTAAAAACATCGACGAGATCCTTAACCACTACACTGAACTTGTCGGCCGTCAGCCCGTGCCTGCGCGCTGGGTGCTCGGTAACCTGATGAGCCGTTTCGGGTACCGCAATGAGCAACAGGTGAAATGGATCCTCTCAAAAATGAAAGAAGAAGGCTTCCCGGTAGACGGGATCATCTTCGACCTGTTCTGGTTTGGCGACAGCATCCGCAACACCATGGGCAACCTCGACTGGGTAAACAAAGACAACTGGCCTGACCCTGCCCGCATGATCGCCGACCTGAAAGCGGAAGGCGTAAAAACCGTACTGATCACGGAACCTTATGTGCTGATGGGTACCAAGTCGTACGCTGAATCGAAACCGTACCACGCCGTTAGCGCAGACAACGAAACATATGTGCTTACCAATTTCTATTTTGGTTTCGGCGGACTGCTCGATGTGTTCAGAAAAGATGCGCAAGACTGGTTCTGGTCGAAGTACAAACAGCAGATCGAGAACGGCGTCACCGGCTGGTGGGGTGATCTGGGTGAACCGGAAACCCATCCGCACGATATGTATCATAACCTGGAAGACCTGGGTTTCGACCGCCTGTTCCGCTCGCATGAAGTGCACAACATCTTCGGTCACTACTGGAACAAAATGCTGTTTGAAAAATACCGCGAAGAATATCCGGATGTCCGCCTGTTCAACCTCAACCGTTCGGGATACGCCGGCAGCCAGCGCTACGGCATCTTTCCGTGGAGCGGAGATGTGAACCGGAGCTGGAGTGGTTTCAGGGCGCAGCTTCCCGTGATGCTGGGCATGAGCATGAGCGGTATCCCCTACATTCACGCCGATGCCGGCGGGTTTGCGATGGGAGAGAAAGATCCGGAACTGTATACCCGCTGGTTGCAGTTCGCCGCTTTCACACCCGTGTTCCGTCCGCACGGAACAGCCCTTGAAGATGTCGATCCGAACGTAGCCAGCATCGAGAGCGAACCTGTTTTTTATCCCGATCCATATAAGTCCATCGTGCGCAGATCGATCCAGATGCGCTACGACCTGTTACCCTATAATTACACACTGGCCTTTCAGCAGCTGAAAGAAGGAAAGCCGCTCACCAGGCCTATGTTCTACTACGATATGGAAGACACGAACCTGATGAAAGCGGAAGACCAGTTTATGTGGGGCGACCAGATCCTGGTTGCGCCGGTGCTGCACAAAGGCACTACCGAAAGAAAACTTTACCTGCCGAAGGGCGAATGGTACAAGCACCAGTCGAATGCCAAGGTAAAAGGCGGCCAGTGGATCACCGAGCTTGTAGACATCAACAACATTCCGGTCTATATCAAGGCAGGAGCCTTTATACCGACCACTCCCGGTGTCAAGAATACGGAAGCCTATTCCACCGCTTCCCTGCACATAACCTACTATCCCGCAAAAACTGCTTCTTCGTACACACTGTACGATGATGACGGTACTACCAACCTGTCGTGGAAAAAGGGCGCTTTCGAACTCATGTATTTTGAAGCGGCCGTAGAAGAAAGCCGTTACCAGATACGCATCTCATCCAACGGAGGCGATTTTAGAAACAAGCCCGCCGAGCGTGAGCTGTTCTTTACCATCCCGGCGCTGAACCGCAGACCCACCGCCGTAAAGCTTAACGGGGAACTGCTTCCCGTAAAGGCCGGCCAGGAGGTAAACGGACCCGAGCCTATGAAAGCGCTCTGGAACCCGGCCACCGCGTCGCTATCGCTGATGTGCAGGTTTTCCGGCGCCCAGCAGACCATCGAGATCATCAAATAAGTATACCGATCCCATTTTTCGCCCGGCAGCCGCAACTTGAGTTGCGGCTGCCTTTTTTTTACATGCCCGGCCGCCTGCCGGCGAAATTCAAGGTGGCATATATCAAATTTCAGTTCGGTTTCGTTACTGATGAGAATTTTGACTGTTTTCCTGTTTCTGCTAAAACTCTAAATATCCCGACATGAAATTTTTGACTGCGCTTGCATGTTCATGCCTGCTTTTCACCAACCTGACTGCCCAAGACTTTGGGGGCTACCGCACCGGAAACTACGACGGCGTCAACGGCGTATTCTTCAATCCGGCAAACATAGCCGACAGCCGCTACCGGTGGGATGCGAACCTGTTTTCATTCAGCACCGTAGCCGGCAACAACCAGGCTTCCTTCAGCCTGAAGAACCTCAAGCATTCTTTCAATGGCGACAGCCTGCGCAACCAGCTGTT
This sequence comes from Chitinophagaceae bacterium, assembly GCA_965200945.1. Lineage (GTDB taxonomy): Bacteria > Bacteroidota > Bacteroidia > Chitinophagales > Chitinophagaceae > JADCRZ01. The sequence continues at coordinate 2,787,482 of OZ241749.1, read as the reverse complement.
CGGCGCCAACGCTGGGCCATCGAGCGGCTTTCTGAGTCTCGATTTCCATGGGCCTTCGGTGATGTTCAACGCCGGTAAGAAGATGACCTTTGCGCTTACCACCAGGGCCCGGGTGATGGCCAATGTGGCCGACGTGGACGGAAAACTGATCAGCAAGATCACCGATGATTTCAGCAACGATCCGCAGCTGCCTTACACCATCAATACAGACCGCAACATGCGGGTGACAGTGAACGGCTGGTCTGAATTTGGCTTCAGCGGCGCGCGCATACTGATGGAGGAAGGTCATCATTTTCTGAAGGCCGGACTTACGCTGAAATATCTTGCCGGGGTGGCCAATGCGTATATGAACATCGGAGGGTTCCGTGGCACGCTCAACGCCGACTACATTGCACAGGATGTAGATGTGTCGAACGCCGCAGGCAGGCTGGCTGCCGGTTTCGGAGGCATCCGCCTATCCGATTTCGACGCAGGTGATCTTACAAAAATGCAGAGCCATGGCTTTGGCGGCGATATCGGAGTGGTATATGAATTCAGGCCCGATGTTGAAGCTTATAAGAATGACGAGAACGAGCTTGACAGGGAAAGAAACAAATACAAGCTGCGGGTCAGCGTGTCGCTGCTCGACGTAGGCAAGATCAGGTATAAAAAGGATCTGCAGCGCAGCGGAGCTTACAATATCGATATCACCGGTAATGAAAGATTGTCTCTCAACGACATCAGCAACCTCGATGTGGACGATTACAAATCCTACTTCAACAGTCATCCCCAGCTCTTCACACCGGTGGCGAGCAATGACCAGACCAGCTATTCAGTGGCCCTTCCGTCTACCCTGAACACTGAGATCGACTATCACATAAACAAGGGTTTTTATGTGCATCTTGGGTCGCTGCTTTCCCTCACAAGCGCCGACAGCAAATTATTTAACAGCAACTATTACAACAGTTTCACCCTTACGCCCCGCTACGAAGGAAAAAGCATCGGGGTGTATGTACCGCTCAACTACAACCAGCTTACAAAATTCAATGCAGGCCTGTCTCTCCGGTTCGGTCCCGTGTTCATCGGTTCCGGCTCGGTACTCACCGCCCTCACCGGCAAATCAAAGCAGGCCGACGTACATGCCGGCATCCGGTTTGGGGTGATGAACAAGAAGAAAGGGTAGGAAATAAGGTGCGGGCTAAAGACAAAGAAGGGACAAAATTTGCAATCTAAATAGCCGGGTTATAACAACTATCTGTCACTCCTCCATCAGATCAGGTCTTCTTTCCTGGGTGCGTTTGAGGGCGCTTTCGTAGCGCCATTCGTCGATCTTTTTCTGGTCTCCGCTCAGCAGGATGTCGGGCACTTTCCAGCCACGGATCTCGGCGGGGCGGGTGTATACGGGCGGAGCCAGCAGGTTGTCCTGGAATGAATCGGTGAGGGCCGATGTTTCGTCGTTGATGACCCCGGGGATGAGGCGCACGATGGAATCTACCAGTACGGCAGCCGCCAGTTCGCCCCCGCTGAGCACATAATCGCCGATGGATATTTCCCGCGTCACGAAATGCTCCCGCACCCGTTCGTCGATGCCTTTATAATGACCGCAGATGATGAGCAAATTGGTGCGGAGGGAAAGCTGGTTGGAAGTGCGCTGATTGAGGGTGGTGCCATCAGGTGTGAGATAGATGATCTCGTCGTAGGGAGATTCTTTCTGCAGTGTTTCGATGGCGTTGATCAGGGGCTCGGCCATCATCACCATGCCTGCTCCGCCACCAAACTGGTAGTCATCCACCTGGCCGTGTTTATAATGGGTGTAATCCCGCAGGTTGTAGATGTGGAGATCGAGCAGGCCTCTTTCCTGTGCCCTTTTCATGATGGAATGCGAGAAGGGGCTGCCCAGCAGATCCGGTACCACGGAGATGATGTCAATCTTCATGCAGCAAAGATAAATTGCCGGCCAGAAACAGGTCTAAGTATTATCCTTTACCCCGCGTTATAACAGTTTTACAATCTGACAATTTCAAGTAATTTCACCCTGCCACTATCCAGCTATGTTTAGATCCTTTTCTTCTATGAAGTTTGTGATGGGTGTAATCGGGGTGATGGTTGTGATCATCCTTCTTATGAAGAACCTGTATTCGCAATCCATCTTTTTCAACAGCGGCCTACTGGTGGTGCTGCTTTGTACGCTGTACTTCAACAAACATTATATCACCTATTTGTTTGCAGTGTTGTCCATCGGGATGATCCTGTACTATACTTTACACATTCCGCCCTCGGAGCGCCACGACCAGTTCTTCATCCAGCAGATGCTGGCCATACTCGCGATCTGTGTGACCACTATCCTGATCGTGAGCCTTAAAAAACTCTACCGCTCGTCCGACAAGGAGCGCATCCAGCTGAATGCCCTGCTGCAGTTCACCCCGCTGGGTACCATCATCACAAAATGCACCGGCGAGATCGTGCTGATCAATCCGGCTGCCTGCAGGCTGATCGGGCATCCGGAGGGACAGGTGATGGGCAGGTCGGTCGATATGCTGCTCCCTGCCAGGTTTCATGCGCAGATGGATGAATACCGCAAAAAAGCGGAAAACTCCGCCCCTGCAGAGCTCAAAACCCTGAACCTGGACGTCTTCGCCCTGAAACCGGAAGGACTCGAGTTTCCGGTGCATATTCACCTCAACGCTTATTACCAGGACAAAGAGTGCTATGTGGTGGCATTCATTGACGATGTTACCGAAAGAAAGGAAGCCGAGAAAGTGCTGATAGAGCAAAAAGAGCAACTGGAAAAAGTAACCCACGATGTACGGCGGATGAACACGGAACTGGAGAACAAGGTAGCAGAAAGAACGCTCATTTTGCGTGAAGCGCTGCTGGAGCTCGAGAAATCGCAGACCGAGCTGAGTGATGCGCTCAGCAAGGAAAAAGAGCTGAACGAGATCAAATCGCGTTTTGTTTCGATGGCCTCCCATGAGTTCAGGACGCCCCTTAGCGCCGTGCTGTCGTCAGCCTCCCTGATCGGTAAATACCCCAGCACGGAAGATCAGGATAAAAGAGACAAACACATACGCCGCATCAAAGGATCTGTGAAGCACCTGAACGATCTGCTGGAAGACTTCCTCAGCCTGGGCAAGCTGGAAGAAGGCCGGGTGTTTGCCAATGCAGAAAGCTTTGACGTGAAGGAGTTTATGCTGGATATCTTCGATGAAATGCGCCATACCCTGAAGAACGGTCAGCAGATGGACCTATCCTACAAAGGAGAAGTGATCTTCATCACCGATAAAAGGTTGCTGAAGAACATCATGATCAACCTGCTCAGCAACGCGATCAAATTTTCCGATGACAACAAAAGGATCCTGGTGAGTGTGGAAAATCTTTCATCGCGCCTCATCATCCGCGTGAAGGACGAAGGCATCGGGATCTCAAAGGAAGACATGCCCTATCTTTTCTCCACTTTTTACAGGGCAAAGAACGCCATCAACATACAGGGCACCGGGCTGGGCCTCCACATCATCAAACGGTACATCGAAACGCTTGAAGGAGAGATCACCCTTACAAGCGAACTCGGCGAAGGAAGCACCTTCACGATCGACGTACCGAGCCTGTACGAAATACTCGCATAGACTCTCTCTGTTGCATACTGATTAAATGCCGCACTATGAATGTAAAATTTCACCGGCTAAGGTTTTCCGTATACCTGCGCATAAGTGAACTTTAGTAAAGTCGCAACTTTATCATGTAAAGGAGGAAGTAATTGGCGCGTGCTATTTCATATGTCAGCGTGCTGATTAATTTTGTTCAATTCAAAACCCCTATGAATACTATCCTCATTATTGATGATAACAATGATATTAGAGAGAATATTGCAGAGATATTGTCACTGGGAGGATACGCAACACTGGAAGCAGAGAACGGAAAGCGAGGTGTTGAAATAGCAATCAGGGAAAAGCCTTCTCTTATCATCTGCGATATTATGATGCCCGAACTGGATGGTTACGGGGTACTTCACCTCTTGAAGAAAAAGTCCGATACGGAGAACATACCTTTTATCTTTCTCACGGCGAAGGCTGAACGAACCGATTTCAGGAAAGGGATGGAAATGGGCGCAGATGATTTCATTACAAAGCCCTTTGATGATATCGAACTCCTGAATGCCATTGAGGTCCGGCTCAAAAAGGTGGAGATCCTGCACAACAAATATGCGACGAACGAAGAAGGCGCAAACAAGCTTGTGAAAGACCTGTCGGTGTCTGGTCTGTTTACCATGGACCTGTCGGCGTACGACACGGAGTTCTTTTCGAAGAAGCAGATCCTTTATAGCGAGAACAAGCGGCCCAAGTACCTGTACCACATCAAGAGCGGCAAGGTGAAAACCTTCAAGCAGCATGAAGACGGCAAAGATTATATCATTAACCTGTACAAGGAAAACGAGTATGTGGGCTACCTGGCCCTGCTGGAGAATGCTGCCTACGAAGAAAGCGCTGAGGTGCTGGAAGATGCGGAGATCGTGCTGATACCCAAAGAAGATTTCCTGGCAGCGATCTCAAGCGATTATAACATCGCTTCCAAGTTCATCAAGCTGATTGCGCAGAATGTAAAGGAACATGAAGACAGGCTACTCAACCTCGCCTACAGCTCCCTGCGCAAACGGGTAGCCAAAGCGCTGGTGTCAATTCATTCCAAGTACAATTCCAATCCACAGCAAACGATCAATATTTCAAGGGAGGATATCGCCCGGTATGTAGGCACAGCCACAGAGTCACTTATCCGTACCCTGAGCGATTTCAAGTCGGAGAAGCTGATCGAAGTAAAAGAAGGAAAGATTTATATCACCAATATTGAAAAGCTGAAGAGCCTGCTCTACTAATAAATTTTGAGGGAAATCTCGCTGCCATGATCGTTCTGCTGCTGCAGGGTAAGGTTTGCGGTCATGGTCGCTTCCAGCCACAGCTTACTGAACTTACGGTACACCTGAACCGATACGCCGAATAACTCCTGGCATTTCTTTTCCATCTCCAGAATCGTAGTTCCGGGGGCAAGGGAGAGATATGGATTTACAAAATCTCCGTTCTGGTCCTTTGCCATCCTGGCTTTCAGATAATGGTTCTTCGGGATGGAAAGCTTCCTGCCGGTATCTTCGTCGATGCTGGAGAAGAATTCAACCTTCAGAAATGGGAATGCGCGAGAAAATTCCTGCTGTATATCCTGTATTTGTTTCTCTGTTGTAATCGAAAGCATGTCTCATCTTTTTTAGTAGTCCTGAAAAAGTGGGTGGTTCCCCGGTACTACTGGATTCTTACTCTGTCCTCTTTCGGGGAGTAAAAACACGAGGTTTTGACTTCCGGTTTTCGATAAAGGTTACAGATCATAAGAGGCTACTCTTCTTATTTGCACAATCAGCTGAATTTGCCTGCATGGTAACTCTGCTTACAGGTAATCATAGGGTTGGAGGATCTGTATGGGATTCAACTGCAAACACACCAGGCGTTTGCACAATAAATCTGATGATACCCTTCAAGTTTCGCACCGCGGAAGTGAGCCAGGTGGTGTATGGGGAACCTGTATCCGTCTTCTCAGTGTTTACACTTATGCTGTTCTAAGGGTATTGGCACAAAGGTAACGATCCCGTCGGAAAAGGGTTTTGATCTGCCAAAAGAAAAAACATGATTTTAATCATGTTGCAGCATGAGGCAGGTCATCTTTTTTTAGACCACTACTTAGTCGTCCATCATGTTGTCCAGGTCCCTGCGTTGCTTTTTGGTGGGGCGGCCGATCTTGCTCTCCCGCTTGCCGGTATGAAAGGAGGACGGCTGGTAGAGCAGCTGCTGCGTTTCCTCGGCGGGGGTGATATCAATGTAATAATTAAGCGATTCGGTGTATTGCACCCGGTTGTGCAGCAGCGCCGTCACTTTGATGACCCAGCGTTTTACTTCCGTCTTCACTTCCAGTTCGTCGCCCAAATGGATGGTTTTGGCGGCTTTTATGGATGAGCCGTTTATGCGTACTTTTCCCTTGTCGCACGCCTCTGCAGCCTGCGCCCGTGTTTTGAAGAGGCGTATGGCCCAGAGGTATTTGTCTGCTCTTAGTTTTTCTGCTGTTGTCATACTGCACAACTTTTTCCTGCTACTTCATTTCTGCAAAGAACCGGTGGAAATAAGGGATCGTTTCGATGCCCTTGTAGAAATTGAAAAGATCGAATTTTTCATTGGGAGAATGCAGGTTGTCGCTGTCGAGCCCGAAACCCATGAATATGATCTGGAGGCCCAGTTCCTTCTCGAAAAGGGCACAGATGGGGATGCTGCCTCCTCCGCGTACCGGGATGGGCGGTTTTCCAAAAGTGGTCTCGATCGCCTCGGCGGCCGCTTTGTATGCAACGGAATGAATGGGTGTCATATACGGTTCGCCCCCGTGGTGTTCTTCGGCCTTCACAGTTACGCCGGGCGGGGCGATGCTCACGAAATAATCAAGCAGCTTTTGTGTGATCACTTTCGAAGATTGCCGGGGTACCAGCCGGGCGGAGATCTTTGCATAGGCTTTGGAAGGCAGCACCGTTTTGGCGCCTTCACCGGTGTAGCCGCCCCAGATGCCGTTCACCTCGAGGGTAGGCCGGATGCCGGTTCTTTCGTGGGTAGAATAGCCTTCTTCGCCCCACAATGCAGTTACTCCCAGGTCCTTTTTATATAAGTCTTCGTCGTAAGGAGCATTGGCCATCAGCCTTCTTTCTTCCGGCAGCACCGGTACAACATCATCATAAAAACCCGGTATGTTGATGAAGTTGTTCTTGTCGTGACAGGACGCGATCATTTTACAGAGCATGGTGACCGGGTTGGCCACCGCGCCGCCATAAACACCGCTGTGCAGGTCGCGGTTGGGGCCAGTAACCTCTACCTCGATATATGAAAGGCCGCGTACGCCCACATCGATGGAGGGGTGTTCCATGCTGAGCATGGCCGTATCGCTGATCAGGATCACGTCCGCCTTCAGCAGCTCCTTATTGGCGGTCACGAACTTTGCCAGGTTGGGCGATCCGATCTCTTCTTCCCCTTCGATGATGAATTTTACGTTGGTGACAAGCGTATCCGTTCTCAGCATCGTTTCAAACGCTTTCACGTGCATATAGAACTGACCTTTGTCGTCGCAGGCGCCGCGTGCATAGATCTTTCCGTCTTTCAGCACCGGTTCAAAAGGGCCGCTGTGCCAGAGGTTCAGCGGGTCGGCCGGCTGTACGTCGTAATGGCCATATACCAGCACGGTAGGCCGGCTGCTGTCGATGATCTTTTCACCGTACACTACCGGGTGCCCGTCTGTTTCGTAGATCTCTGCTCTGTCCACTCCGGCCTCCAGCAGGCGGTGCTGCACCATCTCGGCGCATTTAAGCATGTCAGATTTGTTTTCATGCTTGGCGCTGATGCTTGGTATCCGCAGCAGCCCGAGCAGCTCGCTCAGGAAGCGTTCTTTATTGGCCGACTGATATTCTTTCCAGGTTGGATAGGTAGACATAAGAAGAGTTTCTTCGTGAAGAGATCGCCTGATCAGCCGGTTGCCGGCGGGTCAGGTAAACAGGATAGTAAAGCAGGAACGGAATGGTAGAAGTTGTTACATTGAACCGGCCTGTTCAAAACGCGTCTGAACAAAACCCCAGTTCACCACTTTCCACCAGTTCTCGATGTATTCAGGTCTCCGGTTCTGGTATTTGAGGTAGTAGGCATGTTCCCACACATCGAGCCCGAGCAGGGGATACCCTTTGATCTCGGATACATCCATCAGCGGATTGTCCTGGTTGGGTGTGGATCCGATCTTCAGCTTTTTATCGGCATCCATATAGAGCCATGCCCAGCCGCTGCCAAAGCGGTTCTTGCCGGCATCGGTGAACTGGGTCGTGAAATCGGTGAATGACTTAAATGTGGATTCGATGGAGGTGAGCAGCTTGCCGGAAGGTTTTCCTTCGCCGTTTGCTTTCATCAGTTTCCAGAACAGTTCATGGTTATAATGGCCACCGCCGTTGTTGCGCATCTTCGGCGAATATTTCGAAATATTTTTCAGTACGTCTTCGAGCGGCTTGCTGGTATTCACGTTCTCTGCCTGCGCCGCCTCCTTGAGGTTATTCGCATAAGTGGCCGCGTGTTTTGAATAATGAAGCTCCATGGTTTTGGCGTCGATGGAAGGTTCAAGCGCCGTGTAAGCATAGGGGAGAGGCTGCTGCGTGAAGGGGGTGTCGTAGAAAGGAGCGGCTGCTTTACCGGGAGCGGCCATGGTTTCGAAGGTAGACATACCCGTTATTGTTCCTGCCGTTAGTACAACGCCTGCCTTTGCGGATGTTTTTAAAAAGTTTCTCCGGGATTGATTTTTATCAGTCATAACATTAAAATTAGGAAGAATTGGCTACACGCCGTGGGTAGGAGAGTCGAATTTTTTGAATCAAGCCAGCTATGCTCCGGAAGAAGCGGGCATAGGATTCCTGGTTAAACAGCTGCGAGTCGCGCATTGCTTTATACGTGAGGAAGAGCCCGACCGGCGTAAGGATGAACGTGGCGAGCCACATGCCGATGATAGGTTCCAGCACACCTTCCTTCACGAGCTTTACGCCGAAGTTATTCAGGAGGAAAAAGATCACAAAGAAGATCACCGCCAGGATCAGCGGCATACCGAGTCCGCCCTTGCGGATGATGGAACCGAGGGGGGCGCCAATGAGGAAGAGCACCAGACACGCGATCGACATGGTAAATTTGCGGTGCCATTCGATGGAATGGGAACGCAGATCCCTTTTCTTGTTCTCGTAATCAAGCGCCGTCACTTCTACATTCGATTTTACGGAATTGATCTGCGAAATGGCGCGTTCCATCACCATCGAGCGCACGCTGTCGGGTATGATCTGATGCATCGACTTTACGGGCGCAACAGCCGTCTTGGTAAGTATGATCCTGCCCGTATCCACCCATTTGGAGAACGGGAAATAAGGGGTTGCTTCAGTCAGGTCCCTTTTCCCATAAAGATCGCTGGCCTTGTGAAGGGAATCCATCACTTTTCCGAGCTGCCCTATAGTAAGCATCGAAGAATTGTCCTTGAACATGCTGTCCTGCGTCTTGTTCAGCTGAAAGGAGCTGAGATCGAACATCTTTTTATACTCTTTGAAGCCCAGCCGGATGTATTCCGTATTGGTGGTCATGCGGTTTCCCCTTTCTTCGTAGCGCCAGCCGTCTCTCAGGTTAAATTCGAGGGAGTGCTTGTCAGGGCTCACTTTCATCTCGCCACTCTGTGCTACGATGATGTTGTCCTGCAGGCTGTAGTTCTTTTCGTAGATGATCACGTTGCGGATGGTGCTGCCGTCCTTTTCCTTTTTACCTACTTTGATCACGAAGCCTTCCAGCTTGTCGTAGAACACGCCTTCCTTGATATCGAGCGCCGGTTTCGACACTACAATGTCATATTTAAGGGTCTGCATTTTCAGGGTGGCAACCGGAATGATGTTGTTGTTGAAGAGAAAAGCGGCCCCGCAAAGAACAAGGGTGGCCAGGAACAGCGGTTGCATAAAGCGGATCAGCGGGATGCCCGCCGATTTGATAGCGACCAGCTCAAAAGTTTCGCCCAGGTTGCCGAAGGTCATGATGGAAGAGATCAGGATTGCGAGCGGAAGGGCGAGCGGGATGTTAAAGGCTCCCACGTAGGCGGTGAGTTTCGCGATGGTCCAGAAGTCGAGCCCCTTCCCTACCATATCGTCGATCCAGAGCCAGAAGAACTGGAGCACGAGTACGAACACGGTAATAAAAAAGGTGGCCACAAAGGGACCTACAAAAGCCTTTAATATCAGTGCGTCGAGTTTTTTCATGTAAATTTCCCGCCTTTAGGTCATCCCCATGCAAGAAACAAAAATACAGTTTTCGCCAGATGAAATCCGGCTGATGACCGACGGCAGCTGGATTTTAACAAAAAACGCGGTGATAGCAAAGATCTACGGGGGCATGGCTCAGTTGTCTGAGCGGATGAAGATCCTCGTACAGGCGCCTGCATCGGGGCTCCCTGTAGAATTTGCCACATCAAATGCCAAGATCTCCCGTGGAGAGAATTACCGGGGGCTGCCCTACGTGATGATGGATTACCCAAAAGTGTTTGGCAAGGAAGACATTCTTGCCATCCGTACTTTTTTCTGGTGGGGACAATATTGCAGCATCACACTGCATGCAAAGGGAAAATATGCGGCGTCCTTGTTGCAAAAGCTTCCTGCAGCAATAGCAAAGCAGCCGCATCACCAATTTCACATCGCCACAACGGGCGATGAATGGAACCATGACCTGGGCAGTGAAGACTACGGCTTGCTGAATGAAACCGGTGGTGAAGCGTTGCAAAATGGAAACTACCTGAAACTGGCTGCGAAGGTAGAACTGGAACAGTGGGAGAGGATGGAAGTGCTGCTGTATGAAAAGTTTGAAGTGCTGATCAATACCTTAAAAGAGAGCCCGGACGGAAGCGATGCCCCGCGACTCTGAACCTCAGCGATCTTATGCGCCAGGGATCGCGTCTTACGAAGAAAGGGTGCCCCTGTTTCAAACCATACATGGTTAAAGCAGTGGCACCCTTCAAGCTTTTATAATGGCCGCCGATCGCTGACGCCTTGTCTAACTGCCGATGCGATGAAACAGGTCCTTCACCTGCGAGTCCCAGAGCTGGCTCTGGTCCTTGATCTCCCGTTTTTCGGCAAAATCTTTTATGCAGAGGATGGTCTGGTTGGTAACCTCGGATTTTTCGATGCTGAATTCAAAAAATTCTTCTTTCGGAGCATGAAGCCAATGGAAACGGATGGATTTTGCTTCTTCACTCTGAAGTACTTCTGCTTTGTCGATGGTTTTATCCCATGCGAAGCTGAATACGCTGTCTCTCTCGTCTACTTTTTCCGCAAACCACTCCTGCAGGCCTGCCGGCGTACTGAGAAATTCATAGAGGATCGCGGGTGAGCACCGGACGGGATATTCAAGGGTGAAAAGTTGTTTTTTACTCATCTAAAGTTCGAGGTTCTAAACGTTTCCAATAAGTGCAATAATATACAAATATTCTATCCCGCAAAACTTTTAATTACATAAATTTTGTTAACCTGCAATGGAAGAAATGAAAATTTTTTTATCGGATAAAAAATTGATTTTCAGCAGATTGCAAAAATTTTTTGCGAACTGGGCAGGAAAAGATAGATTAGGATACCTATACCCGCCCCAAAAATACATCCGGCGACAATATAAGAAAATCTTTTATTCTACGTTTTTCTTGTGTGTTTTTATTTAACCCCATAAACCTTAAACCTGTCCACCTATGAGCATGCGTCAGCTCAAAATAACGAAGTCTATTACCAACCGTGAGTCACAGAGCCTTGAGAAGTACTTACAGGAGATAGGTAAAGTAGAACTGATCAGTCCGGAAGAAGAAGTGAAACTGGCCGTGCGCATCAAGCAGGGCGATAACAGCGCCCTCGACAAGCTCACCAAAGCAAATCTCCGGTTCGTGGTATCTGTGGCAAAACAGTATCAGAACCAGGGCCTGTCGCTGCCCGACCTGATCAACGAGGGCAACCTCGGCCTGATCAAAGCCGCCCAGCGCTTCGACGAAACAAGAGGCTTTAAATTTATTTCATATGCCGTATGGTGGATCCGCCAGAGCATCCTCCAGGCGCTGGCCGAACAATCCAGGATCGTACGCCTGCCGCTGAACAAGGTGGGTCTTACAAACAGGATTCAGAAGGCCTATTCCCTGCTGGAGCAGGAGTATGAACGAGAGCCTTCGGCCGAAGAACTGGCAGAAATGCTTGAAATGGATACCGAGGAAGTGCTCGCCACGCTGGGTATTGCCGCCCGCCATGTAAGCATGGATTCGCCCCTGGCGGATGGGGAAGACAGCACACTCATCGACGTGTTCGAAAACCCGAATGCAGAGCGCACCGAGAAGTTCATTGAGCACGATGAATCGCTGAAACAGGAGATCGGGCGTTCCCTCACCGCGCTCACCGAACGGCAGAAAGAAGTGATCTGCTTTTTTTACGGCATCGGCGTCGACCATCCCATGAGCCTGGAAGACATCGGTGAAAGATTCAACCTCACCCGCGAACGCGTACGCCAGATCAAAGACAAAGCCATCACCAAACTCAGAACCACATCCCGTTGCAAAATGCTCCGCCCTTACCTCGGATAGGGAGTCTAAAAAGGATTTTACGGATTAAGCGGGCTTAAATAAATTTGCAGAATAATAAGGTGGATATAACTTTTGTTATATTCACTTTTTTTATGGAGTGTTTCTTAACGCAATTTATAAACCGGGTACTGTATGTTTGAAAGTTTAAGTGAAAGACTGGACACCGCCTTTAAACAGCTCAAAGGCGAAGGCCGGATCACGGAGCTGAATATTGCCGCCACCATCAAAGAGATCCGCCGCGCCCTGGTGGACGCGGACGTGAACTACAAAATAGCGAAGGATTTTACCGACCGGGTAAAAGACAAAGCCTTCGGTGAAAAAGTGATCAACGCGATCAGTCCGGGCCAGCTGATGGTAAAGCTGGTAAAGGATGAACTGGTAGATCTGATGGGCGGCACCGAAAGCACTTTTGACACAAAAGGCAGTCCGGCAGTGGTGCTGATCGCCGGTTTACAGGGTTCGGGAAAAACGACTTTCAGCGGTAAGCTGGCCAATTACCTCAAAACCAGGAAAGGATTGTCACCCCTGCTGGTTGCAGCCGACATCTACCGCCCGGCGGCGATCGACCAGCTGAAAGTGCTGGGTTCACAGATCAATGTGGACGTGTACAGCGAACCCGAAAACAAGGATGCCGTTTCCATCGCGCAGAACGCGATCCGCGAAGCAAAAAGCAAGAACAAAAACATCGTCATCATCGATACCGCCGGCCGCCTGGCCGTAGACGAAGCCATGATGACGGAAGTCGCCAATATCAAAGCTGCCGTGCAGCCGCAGGAGATCCTGTTTGTAGTGGATTCAATGACCGGACAGGACGCGGTGAACACGGCGAAATCTTTTAACGACCGCCTCGACTTCAGCGGCGTTGTGCTTACCAAGCTGGATGGCGATACCCGGGGTGGGGCGGCACTGTCGATCAAATACACGGTCAACAAACCGATCAAGTTCGTGAGCAGCGGCGAGAAAATGGATACCCTCGACGTTTTCTACCCCGAAAGGCTCGCCCAGCGTATCCTTGGAATGGGTGACATTACCACCCTGGTGGAAAAGGCGCAGTTGCAGTATGACGAGGAAAAAGCCAAGAAGCTCGAGAAGAAGATCCGGAAGAACCAGTTCGATTTCGAGGACTTTATGGAGCAGCTGCAGCAGATCAAAAAGATGGGAAACCTGAAAGACCTGATGGGCATGATACCCGGTGTGGGAAAGGCGATCAAGGACATCGATATCAGCGATGACTCATTCAAAGGAATCGAGGCGATGATACAGTCGATGACCCCGTTCGAGCGCACAAATCCCGACGTGATCGATAACAGCCGGAAAACGCGCATCGCGAAGGGGAGTGGCAAGGATATTGCAGAAGTTCACGCTTTTATGAAGCAGTTCGAACAGATGAAGCAGATGATGAAGTTTATGAACAAGATGCCGATGGGCGGTAAGGCAGGCTTCCGGTTTAATTAACTTTTCAATTGAAAAACTGCCCGCCATTATATTTGGTCAGTTGTCACATATTATTATTTTTGCAGCTCGACATTTTTTAGAAACCTATTATTAACCGCATTTAAATTTTTATTTAAGATGCCAGTAAAAATGAGATTACAGAGACACGGGTCGAAGAAAAGACCGTTCTATTTTGTAGTAGTAGCCGATGCCCGTTCACCAAGAGACGGAAAGTTCATCCAGAAGATCGGCACATATAACCCCCAGACCGTTCCGGCCGCTATCCAGTTAGACCGTCAAAAAGCACTTGACTGGCTGCACAAGGGCGCACAGCCTACGGATACTGTTCGCAAGATCCTCTCTTTCAAAGGTGTTCTGTACCTGAAGCACCTCCTCCGCGGCGTAAAGCTCGGTTTGTTCGATGATGCCACCGCTATGGAAAAATTCACTGTGTGGAGCACCGAACACGAAGCGCAGCTGAAACGCAAGATGGAAGAAAACCGGAGAGCCCGTTTCAACCCCAGAGCAGGTGGACCCGGTGGCAGACCCAGCGGCGAAAGAAGGCCTGAAGGCAATAACAACAGGGTAGAAAGATAAAATCACTTCATTCAGTATAATCCCGGTGACCCAATCATCGGGATTTTTTATTTCCTCTACTACAGGCCGCGGCCGGGCCGGAAAATATTCGGGCCCGGCCGCGGCCTGTAGTAGTTCCGCATTATGACCCAGTACAACAGCATTGGAAAATTCGTGGCTACCTACGGCCTGCAGGGCGAACTCATCCTGCGCCACAACCTTGGTAAAAAGACCGCCCTCAAAGGATTGGAGAACCTGTTCCTGGAAGTCCGTACCGATGAAATGATCCCTTATTTCATCAGCCAGGCTAAAATGCGCGATGCGGAGGAAGTGTACATAAAGCTGGAGGGGGTCGATAACAAGGAGGCGGCGAAAAAATTCATTCAGAAAGAAGTGTGGATGGCAGACACCGATTTCAAACAATATGCGGCGGCTACTTCTTCTATTTCGCTGCTGGGTTACCAGGTGATCAACGATTCGGAGAACCTGGGAGAGATCGTTGAAGTGATCGAGCAGCCGCACCAGGTGCTCTGCAAGATCATGATATCAGGCAACGAAGCCTATATTCCGGTGCATGAAGAGACGCTTCGCAAAATAGACAAGAAAAAAAGACAGGTGTACGTGTCGCTGCCGGAAGGATTGCTCGACATCTACCGTTAGTGCATGTCGGCCGACTTGATGAAATCGGCCAGCAGCTTCATGCGGTAGTACTGATTGCTCATGATGAGAGACACGTTGTGGTCTGCACTCAGCACCGACCCGTTGTTCATTTTTTTGATGTTCTTCAGCTCCACGATTTTTTCATCGATCTTGTCGATCAGCCGTTCCGTGGTCCATCCCAGGTACTTTTTGTTGCGTTCGTTCCCGATGTTTTCCGGCTGTACGGTTCCTTCCTTCAGGTTCTTGAATTCGAAATTGACTTTAACAGCCTGCTGAATGGCTTCATTGCTCAGCAGGTCGATCATGGTATCGAACGCCACTTTGTTTTTATAGCCATTCTTAAAAACATTCAGGTTGTTGCGTAATTCCATGATAATCTGTTTTTTCTGTATATCGTTCGTTTGCGACTTTTTATACAGAAAATCAAGCAAATCCTTCAAAGGAGAAACCCCAATTTTTACCCAATCAAGATTCATATGCTTAATATTATTCTAAAACTACAGTTAAAATACTGCATTTTGCTAAAAATATTAGTAATATAGTGCACATTTTATGCCCATCGATATCCACAATACCCTGAAACCCAGAATATTTAGTATATTTTCCTTATTTGGGAATCAGAGTTATCCCTTATAGTCCACCAACCTTATAGAATTTTATATCTTCGTGCCCTAAATCTTTTTTTATGAGTTTACAACTTGGAGACACAGCTCCCAATTTCACCGCCGATACAACAGAAGGAAAAATTGATTTCTATGAGTACCTGGGCGAGGGCTGGGGCGTGCTTTTTTCTCATCCTGCCGATTACACACCGGTGTGCACAACCGAACTGGGTAAAACTGCTGCCCTTAAAGACGAATTTGCCAAGCGCAACGTAAAAGTGCTGGCAGTAAGTGTGGATCCACTCGAAAAACATCATGGCTGGAAGAACGATATCAATGAAACCCAGAATGTATCTGTAGATTTTCCGTTGATCGCGGATGAAGACCGCAAAGTATCTGAGCTGTATGGCATGATCCATCCGAATGCTTCCGCCACCGCCACCGTACGGTCGCTGTTTATCATAGGACCCGATAAAAAGATCAAGCTGATGATCACGTATCCGGCTTCTACCGGCAGAAATTTCGTTGAAGTACTGCGGGTGATCGATTCGCTGCAACTGACCGCCCAGTACAGTGTCGCCACTCCGGCCGACTGGAAACATGGTGAAGACGTGATCGTGGTGCCTGCAGTTTCCACTGAAGATGCCATCAAAAAATTCCCTAAAGGCGTTAAAGTAGTAAAACCCTATCTGCGCTATACTCCCCAGCCCGACAAAGACTAATCCTTAAGCAGTAAACAGACCTCTCATTCAAAAAGAAGGGCCCGGAAACTATTTCCGGGCCCTTCTTTTTATCCTTTCCATTTGCGCAGCTGCTGCACCAGGGCACGCATATCCTTGGGCAGCGGGGCTTCGAGTTCGTATATCTTACCTGATGGATCTTTAATGACAAGCTTTTTCGCATGCAGGGCCAGCCGGTTCAGCAGCGGCCGTTCCTCTTCTTCCTGCCGTGACAGTTTGTATTTCTTTTTGATGGATGACAGGCGGATCGGCGCTTCGTTGCCATACACCCCGTCGCACACGATCGGGTGGCCCAGGTGCTTCATATGCACGCGGATCTGGTGCGTACGGCCCGTCAGGATCTTGAAGTTGACCAGCGAGTACAGGCCGAAATCTTCTTCCACCGTGTATTCCGTCACCGAATCTTTTCCCTTGGCGCTTATGACCATCGTTCCTTTTTTGACCGGGTGCTCCATGATCGGTTCGTCGATCGTGCCGGTTGGTTCGGCCAGGCTTCCCTGAACAATTCCCGTATATTCTTTTTCCGTTTCGCGGTTCTCGAACTGGCGGCTGAGGAAGCGGTGCGTGTCTTCGTCTTTGGCAAAAACGATCACACCGCTGGTTTCCCGGTCGAGGCGATGCACGGTGAATATCACTCCGTATTCATCTTGTAAAATATCTTTAAGGGAAGGGGCGGAGTCTGCCCGGTCCTTGATGGAAAGCATACCCGGGGCTTTATTGATCGCGACGAAGCCCTCATTTTCAAAAATGATCTCCAGTTCTCTTTTCATGCAGGGATTGGGTTACCGGCCGCTTTTGTTAAAGTGTTTGAGGATCCTGATCTCGCTGTCGGTGAGCATGCGCCATTTGCTGCGCTGTACATTTTTTTTGGTGAGGCCTGCATACATTACCCTGTCGAGGCCCCTGACATCATACCCCATTTTCTCGAAAATGCGGCGAACGATGCGGTTGCGGCCACTGTGGATCTCGATGCCGATCACCGTTTTGTCTTTGCTATCGGCATACGCCATCGCATCGGGACAGATAAAACCATCTTCAAGCGTGATGCCTTTCAGGATCTCGTCGAAATCATTTTTTGCCAGCGGTTTGTCGAGCTTCACCTCGTAGATCTTTTTAACCTCGTTGCTGGGATGGGAGAGCGACTGGGCCAGCTCGCCGTCGTTGGTGAACAGCAGCACCCCCGAAGTATTTCTGTCGAGCCTGCCGATGGGATAAATGCGCTCGTTGGTGGCGTGGCGGATCAGGTCGAGCACTGTTTTCCTTCCCTGCGGGTCTTCAGTGGTGGTGATATAATCTTTGGGTTTGTTGAGCAGGATGTATACGAAATGACGGGAAGGAACGACCTTCTTGTCTTTTACCTTGATCACGTCTGTATCAATCACCTTTGTTCCTGGTTCGGTAACTGATTGCCCGTTCACGCTTACATGGCCCTGTTTGATGAGTTCTGCCGCATCCCTTCTTGAGCATACCCCGCTATGGGCGATGTATTTGTTGAGCGGCATGCCTGGAGTAGGAGTCGCTGTTTTGTCGGAAGCCTGTTTGATAGGAGTGAGTGGCCTTCTGCCGGCTCCATCAGGAGCGTTACCGGCCGCTCTGGCCCTTCTTTTTTCTTCGAATCTTTGTTCAATGGCTTGCGCCCGTTCTTTTTTGTAAGCCTTTTTTTCCTGTTTTAATTCTTCCTTTAGAACACTTGGCTTTTTCTTTTTAATGAATTTCTCAAACTGAGAATGCTTGCTCATACTTTTAAGTTTACTGTTTTTCAACAGGCGTCAGCGATTTGTTGGCCAGCTGACCGCAGGCCGCGTCTATGTCTTTTCCCCGGCTCTTTCTAAGTCGGGTGTTTACCCTGTTCTTCGCGAGGTGGTTGATGAATCTTTCGACTTTTTCTTCTTCCGGTTTCTGGAACCGGGCGTTGTCGATCGCGTTGTATTCAATGATGTTGACCAGGTCGGCAGGCACCTTCCGGAATATCTTGATCAGCTCTTCCCCGTCTTTGAGTGAGTCGTTGAAGTCTTTGAAGAGGATATACTCCAGCGTGATCTCATTCTCTGTTTTCTGATAAAAATAATTGAGGGCTTCCACCAGCGCATTGATGTTGTTGGTTTCGTTGATCGGCATGATCTCGTTGCGCTTTGCATCGTTGGTGGCGTGCAGCGAAAGCGCCAGCTTGAACCTCACCTGGTCGTCGCCCAGCTGTTTGATCATTTTGGCAACACCTGCTGTAGAAACGGTGATGCGGCGGGGGCTCATGGCCATTCCGCCGGCGGGGTCGCTGATCTTTTCGATGGCTTTGAGAACATTCTTGTAGTTGAGCAGGGGCTCGCCCATGCCCATGAAGACAATATTGCTGAGTTTTTTCTGGTAGGCTTGTTCAGACTGCTGGTTGATGAGCACCACTTCATCGTAAATTTCATCGAAATGGAGGTTGCGCTTGCGTTCCATATAGCCGGTGGCGCAAAAGCGGCAGCTGAGGGAGCAGCCGATCTGCGAGCTTACACAGGCGGTCAGTCTCGATTCGGTGGGAATAAGCACCCCTTCCACGAAATGGTGGTCGGAGGTTTGAAAACGGCTTTTGATGGTGCCGTCTTCAGAGTGCTGGGTTTCACTGATGGTAAGGGCAGGAAGGGAAAAATCCTGCGCGAGTTTGGTCCGCAGATCCTTGCTCAGGTTGGTCATGGCTTCGAAGCTATGGGCGTGCTTCTGCCAGATCCATTCATATACCTGTTTTGCCCGGAATTTCTTTTCATCGGAAGCTTCCAGGTACTGTTCGAGTTCAGACAAACTCAGGTCGCGGATGTTTTTGTTCAGGTCAGACATGTCTGCAAAGATACTTTCAATTTTAACAATTTTACAGCATAGTATGGTATTTTAACACAAGAACAGGAGATAAAAGCCTGTCTTTCTGTGGTTTTAGAAGCGCGCCCGTAACGGTAAAAATGCGTTGGCAGGCTAAACCTGCATTTTTACAAGTCATAAATTGCCATCTGGGCTGCCTGCGCAGATCCTTATTTTTGCGCAGCCGAACCGGAACAATCATATGCAAACAGTTTACATCATCGATGCCGTACGAACACCCGTTGGAAAATACGGTGGCATCCTGCAATCGGTCAGGCCCGACGATCTGCTGGCGTGCACTATGCGGGCCCTGCTCGAAAGAAATACTTCAGTTGATCCATCCTGCATCGAGGATGTGATCGCCGGTGCGGCTAACCAGAGCGGTGAAGACTGCCGGAATGTTGCCCGGATGGCGGCGCTGCTGGCCGGACTGCCTACCAGTGTGGCAGGCAATACGGTGAACCGGCTTTGTGCCAGCGGCTTGCAGGCCATCCTCGATGCGGCGCGGGGCATCATGTGCGGAGAAGGTGATCTGTATATCGCGGGCGGCGTGGAAAGCATGACGCGCGCACCGTTTGTAATGGCGAAGCAGGAGCAGGGCTGGAACCGGACGCCCGAGATCTATGATACCACCATCGGCTGGCGGTTCACCAATCCCGCGCTCACCGCCCTGTATCCGCCGTACAACATGGGTGAAACGGCCGAGAACATCGCCCGGCAATGGGGCATCACACGGGAAGAGCAGGACCGGTTTGCCTGCACCAGCCACGATAAGTATTCAGCTGCGCTTGATGCAGGTAAATGGACCGATGAGATCATACCGGTAACCACTTCGACGGGGGTAATAATTTCTGATGAACCACCCCGCAGGACCAATACCGCGCTGCTGGCACGCCTGAAACCGGCTTTTTTAACGGGGGGCACTGTAACGGCAGGCAATTCGAGCAGCATCAACGACGGGGCGGCGGCCCTGTTGCTGGCGGGTGAGCAGGCTGTAAAAACATTTGGACTGGTTCCGATGGCACGGGTGGTATCGATGGCCGTGGCAGGCGTTGATCCTTCGGTCATGGGTACCGGTCTGATTCCGGCTTCCCGCAAAGCCCTGCAGCGGGCCGGACTGTCCATCGGTGATATCAGCCTGTTTGAATTGAATGAAGCTTTTGCCGCATCGAGCATCGCGTGTATGCGGGAGCTGGAAACCGACAGCGATCTGGTAAACGTAAATGGCGGGGCTATTGCAATCGGAAATCCGCTGGGATGCAGCGGTGCCCGTATCACCACCACGCTGCTGCACGAAATGAAAAGAAGGACCGGCCGCTATGGCCTGTCTGCCCTGTGTGCCGGCCTGGGGCAGGGAACGGCGCTTGTCCTCGAAAGATGTTCGTAGATATCTGAGCCCATCCTGTATCTGTAATGGATCGCGGGTATGCGGGCGGGAGACGCCCCGCATGGCGTCTCTATCTTTTCTCCCCCACCAGCTCAGCCAATTGCTCCAGCTGACCCGCCTCCAGGCTATCCTGCCTGCCGGTTTGCAGCTCTTTTACCACCATCTTTTTTTCTTCCATCTCCTTGCTACCGATGATGACCACAAAGGGGATCTTTTTCTTTTCGGCGTATTTGAACTGCTTGTCGAATTTGGCCTGTTCATGATACAGCTCGCTGGCAACGCCCTTGGAACGCATCTGCTGCACCAGCTGAAAGGCCCGCTGGCCCTCCGCTTCGCCAAGGTTGAGGAACAGGAGACGCGTACCGGTTTGGGCACCTTCCGGAAAAAGTTGCAGCTCTTCCAGCACATCATAGATCCGGTCTACGCCGAATGACACGCCTACCCCCGGTACGTTGGGCACGCCAAACAAGCCGGTAAGGTCGTCGTAACGGCCGCCGCCGCCGATGCTGCCGATCTTTACCGTAGCTGGCGCCCGGGCTTCGAAGATGGTACCGGTATAGTATTCGAGGCCGCGGGCGAGGGTAAGGTCTATGCGGAGGCGGCTGCCGGCACCGGTCTCTAGCGTGTTGATGCGTTGGAGGATCCATTCGAGATCCTGTACGCCCTGCATGCCGGTGGCGGATAGAGCCAGCTGCTCTTTCAGGAAGGCGATGGTAGCTTCGTTGGATTGTTGGAAGGAATAGATGGACAGGAGTTTCTGAAGGTCGGCCGGCGGCACTTCGATCGTTTCAAGCTCCCGCGTCACGCCGTCGATGCCGATCTTGTCGGTCTTGTCGATGATCACCAGTATCTGTTTTTCTTTTGCTTCCACGCCGCACGCTTCCATGATGCCTTTCAGCACTTTGCGGTGGTTGATCTGCAGGTTGTACTCATGCAGCCGCAGGCGGGTGAACACTTCGTGGTAGATGCAGGCAAGTTCTGTTTCGTTGAGCAGCGACCGGCTGCCCACCACGTCGGCATCGCACTGGTAGAACTCGCGGTAACGGCCTTTTTGCGGCCGGTCGGCTCTCCATACGGGCTGAATCTGGTAACGTTTATAGGGCAGCGTAAGTTGTGCGTGGTTCATCGCCACATAGCGGGCAAAGGGGATCGTGAGGTCGTATTTCAGGGCACGTTCCGTAAGGTGCGGGTCGGTATGGCCCTGCAGCACCCGTTCGAAAGCTTCTTTGGAATGACCGATGTTTTTAGGATCGTTCAATCCGTTGTTCAGGATCTTGAAGATGAGCTTGTCGCCTTCGTCACCATACTTTCCCATCAGCGTGGTGAGGTTTTCAAACGCAGGGGTTTCCAGCGGCTGAAATCCGTAAAGTTCAAAGACCTGCCTGACATTGCTGAAGATAAAATTCCGTTTCCGCACAACCTCCGCGCCGAAATCTCTCGTTCCCTGTGGTAGACCAGGTTTCATGTTGTATAATTGATCAATAAAATTTTTTCAGGACCCGCGCAAAGATAACAGATGGAACACGGGCGGGCAGAAGTTTCCGGCCGTATCTTCCCCGGCTGAAAAGGGCCGGCAGTTCATCTGAACAGGTAAAAATTTGTTAGAATGGAGGCAGGGCACGGGATGGGTATGGAATATATGGCCGCATGCATCTTGAAAATGTTCGCTGCACCGGTGGAACGCTTAATATGAAGAAGAGAGGAGAAAAAAGCAGGGAAGTGCCCGCTCCGTCAACGGGCCCTGAAAGGAGCTGCAGGATTTCGGCAAGAAGAAAATGTTAAAATATTTTAATATTAATATAATGCAATCTTTGGGCATTATTTTTCAGGAGGCATAGGTTATAATTTTAGTATCTTGCCCGAAGGTTCCACCGGTAAAGCAAAATTTTTTAACCGGTTTAATTTGAGGATAAATGGAAACAGATCAAGTCGAAAAAAGAAGAAAAGGATATCTGCTCATGAGGTCTGTCATGGACTACGGCATGGGGCTGATCATCCTGGGGTTTGGTTTTTTCTTTCTGCTCGCCGAGAAGCTCGGAATGGGATTTACCATCGATCCGTTCTTCCGCTGGTTTTTTGGTATCATGTGTATCGTATACGGCGGATGGCGGATGTACAGGGGGTTCAAAAGGGAATACTACACAGAATAAGCAATCAACAGAATCTAGAACAAGTTAGTTAAACAGCCGGTTTACATGGACAAAAGACAGATCATAGCCTGGTTCTTTTTCATGCTGCTTTTAACAAGTTGCAGCAACACGCCTGTGAAATCGCCCGGTGACACAACCACCAGCGGTGTGATCCAGATCAGTGTGGATGAATCTTTCAAACCCATCATCGACTCTGAGATCCAGGTATTTGAGGCTGCTTACCCGAACGCAAAGATCATCACCCATTACAAGCCCGAAGCCGAATGCCTGAAAGACCTGCAGAACGACAGCATCCGGATGGTGATCGTAACCCGGGCGCTCAAGCCGGTGGAAGAAAAGATCCTCAAAGACACACTCAGTTTTTTCCCCGTACAGGGAACCATGGCCTACGATGCCATCGCGGTGATCGTGAACAACCAGGCAAAGGATTCGATTTTTGATATGGCTGATATCCGGTCGCTGGTAAAAGGTACAAGCGGATATAAATACAAGGTGGTGATGGACGGCCTTTCGGCCACAAGCATCGTTCGTTTCGCCATGGATTCGCTGCTCAGAGGCGAAAAGTTCGGCAGCAACGTAATGGCCGCCCCCACAAGCCAGGGCGTGATCGACTATATTTCAAATACCAAGGATGCCATCGGGCTGGTAGGGGTGAGCTGGATTGGAAACCGGGAAGACCCGCAGCAGTTGAGCTTTCTGACAAAGGTAAAAATCGCGTCTATCGAGTGTACCCGCTGCAAACCGACGACCTACGTAAAGCCCTACCAGGGAAATATTGGTACTCTGCGGTATCCTTTGGTAAGGAGTTTGCAGTACATTTTAAAAGAAAATTACAGGGGCCTGGGCAGCGGCTTCGTAAATTTCCTGACCCTTGAGAGAGGACAGCTGATTTTCAAGCGAGCTTACCTGTGGCCTTCAAAAATGTCTTTCGACCTCCGGAACGCAAATCTCAGTGAGTAATTTCTCAACCTAAAGTATAAATTAGATTCATTTACTAACTAAAAAGGGAATTGATATGAACAAAATGAGTTTCATTGCTTTGCTGGCTTTCCTTGCCGGAGTAAGCTCACAGGCGCAAAGTGTAGATCAGGGAAAACGTTTTTTTTACTATGAACGGTTTAACAGCGCAAAGGATCAATTTGAAAAACTGGTTGCCGCCAACCCGAACAACCTGGAAGCAGTGTACTGGCTTGGCCAGGCAGAAATAGAATTAAACGATTCCGCCAGCGCCAAGGCCCTCTATCAGAAAACATTCACCAGCAACGGTAGTGCTCCCTTGATCCTGGTCGGAATGGGGCATATCGAATTGAAAGAAGGCAACAAGAACGATGCGCGCCAACGTTTCGAAACTGCCATAAGCCTTACGAAAAATAAAGACGTCAACGTGGTCAACGCCATAGCCCGTGCCAACGTGGAAGCATCGAACGGCGATGCTAGCTACGCGATCGAAAAGCTGAACGCTTCCGGTGCTGGAAAAGACAATAAAACGCCTGAAAGCCTGCTGCTGATGGGCGATGCCTATCGCAAGAACATCGACGGTGGAGGTGCGGTAACCTCTTTCCAGAAAGCGCTGCAGATGGATGCGAAGTTGGCTGCCGCCAAGTATAAGATCGGCCGTGTTTATGAAACCCAGGCCAATGCTGAAGCGTTTTTGCCTGCTTTCGAAGAAGCCACCCAGATCGATCCAAATTATGCACCCGCTTTCTTCGAGTTGTATTATTACTGGTTCAACAGAGATATCAATAAGGCAAAAGTTTATTTCGACAAATACCTTGCAGTTACTGATCCAAAACCTTCCAACGATTATGAAAGGATCAGTATCCTCTACGCTTCGAAAGATTTTCAGGGATCCGTTAATGCGGCGAAAGCCAAACTGCAGGAATTGGGTGATAAAGCAGATCCCAAATATTACAAGCTGATTGCCTATAGTTATGATGAAACAAAAGATTCGACAAATGCAAAAACTTATCTAGACCAGTATTTCGCAAAGCAAACACCGCAAGGGTATGTTCCGCAGGATTATGTGTTCAGGGCAAAGCTGCTGAGCAAGTTCCCCGGCAATGAAGCCGAAGCCCTTACAAATTACCAGACCGCCATCGACTTGGATACAGTCATGAAA
Source organism: Chitinophagaceae bacterium (assembly GCA_965200945.1). Lineage (GTDB taxonomy): Bacteria > Bacteroidota > Bacteroidia > Chitinophagales > Chitinophagaceae > JADCRZ01. The sequence goes on along the minus strand of OZ241749.1, from coordinate 2,762,829 downwards.
AATAAGACGGACCTGATGACCGAAGCAGCCGCTTTTGCTGCCAGAAGCGGTAACAAGACGGCTGCTGCCGACTGGGCTGGAAAGCTTTATAATATCAAGAAGGAGCCTACCAATAGGGATGTGTACGACTGGGGTATGGCAAACTACCAAGCTGGTAACTATCAAACCGCAGACAGTATTTTCTGTGATGTGTACACCACCAAATATCCTACTGAGTTGTTCGGCTACCTCTGGTGTGCCCGTTCCGCGGGTGCGATGGATACTACCATGGAAAAAGGAACGGCTGTTGAGCCCTATAAAAGGTTGATTGCATTTGCCGACACTGCCAGGGATAAATACAAGTCGACACTGATCCAGGCGCATGGTTACCTGGCTGGTTACTACGCGAATGTGGTAAAAGATAAAGACAGTGCAGTAGCCTCTCTCCAGAAAATTCTGGAAATCGACCCTGACAATACCAGTGCCAAACAATATATCGATGCGTTGACCAAGCCTGCTCCTAAGCAGCCCGCGCAGCGATCCGCCAAGCCGACAAAATCTGCAGGTACCAAAAAATCAGGAAAAGGGTAGGAATTCTTTCTCCGGATTCTATAAATTTAAAAATCCCCTGCTTTCCCCGGCAGGGGATTTTTATTTGACGAATTTGTGTCATGTAATTGTAAATTGCAGTTGCTGCCTTACATTTGTTCCCATAAGAAAACCATTCGCGTATGTACAGGCTTTTACTGCAGGTAGATCCTTCCACCGTGAACAATTCTGCGAACTATCTCCCGATCGTTCTGCAGCTGTTCTTTGCAGTCGTCTTCGTAGGCGCCATGATGGGCATTACGCACTGGCTGGGGCCCAAACGCAAGACAAGCGACAAGCTCGAAAATTTCGAAAGCGGCATCGAAGCCGTTGGAAATGCCCGCCAGCCGATGGCCATCAAGTATTTTCTGGTTGCCATCCTCTTTGTTCTGTTCGATGTAGAAGTCATCTTTTTTTATCCATATGCCGTAAACTTCCGCGCCCTTGGCTGGAACGGGTTTATGGCCGTCATCATGTTTGTTGCATTCTTTCTGGCAGGGTTCATCTATATCATCAAAAAAGGCGCCCTGCACTGGGAGGACTAACGATTGCACCGGTTGAAAAGACCGTTCTTAACGGTATGTAAAAGATTTATTTGTAGTCAACAAGCACGCTGCATATTTGTTGGTACTACAAATTTCGTTTTAGCATTACACAAAGCTGCTTCCAAAAGCAGGGAGGAAACAAGTTATGGCACGTCCGGTACAGTTTAATATAAAAAATGAAGGTGGTAAACCCATTCACGTTTCAAACCTGCCCGACGGCGTTACGGGCGACGGGTTTTTTACCACAAAGCTAAGTGATGTAGTGGGGCTGGCAAGAAAGAACTCTCTCTGGCCGCTTCCGTTCGCCACATCCTGCTGCGGCATCGAGTTCATGGCCACCATGGGCGCCACCTACGATCTCGGCCGTTTCGGCGCCGAAAGGATCGGGTTCAGTCCGCGCCAGTGCGACCTGCTGATGGTGATGGGCACCATTGCCAAGAAGATGGGCCCGGTACTCCGCCAGGTGTATTTGCAGATGGCCGAGCCCCGCTGGGTGCTGTCGGTCGGCGCCTGCGCTTGCAGCGGCGGTATCTTCGACAGTTACTCGGTTCTGCAGGGCATCGACCAGATCATTCCGGTTGATGTGTATGTACCCGGTTGCCCTCCCAGGCCCGAAGGTATCATCGACGGTATCCTGAAAATCCAGGAACTTGTCGCAAACGAAAGCATCCGCCGAAGAAACGGCGAACGTTATAAAGAGCTGATGAGCAGCTACGGAATCCAATAGAAACCAAATCATGTCATTGACAAACGACACCATCAGGCAGCGCATTACGGAAAAGTTCGGCGACCAGGTAACAGAATGGGATGAGCCCTATGGGATGCTCACCTTCACCGTCCCCAAAAATGCGAACCTGAAACTGCTCCAGTTTTTGCATGATGACCCCGAGCTCCGCTTCCGGTTCCTTACCGATATATGCGCCGTTCATTACCCCAGCCGCACCGGCGAAGAACTTGCGATCGTTTACCATGTGCACAACATGGTAGACAATGTACGCCTGCGGTTCAAGATATTCACCGATATCAATAAACCTGACATTTTCACGGCTACAAAATTGTATGAATGCGCCAACTGGCTGGAGCGCGAAACATACGATTATTACGGAGTGAACTTTGTCGGGCATCCTAATTTAAGGCGTATCCTGAACGTGGAAGAAATGGATTATTTCCCCATGCGCAAAGAGTTTCCCATGGAAGACCAGTCGCGCAGGGACAAGGACGACGAAATGTTTGGACGATAAATTATACCTGAAATGGCCGAACGTCATATAAAACTACCGGAAAGAAGTATCGAGAAAACTACGACCACGCTGAACCTGGGGCCTACGCACCCGGCCACGCACGGCGTGTTTCAGAACATACTTGAACTCGACGGAGAGCGCATAGTATCCACAGAACAAACGGTTGGATACATCCACCGTGCCTTCGAAAAGATCGCAGAACGCCGGCCGCTCTACCAGATCACGCCACTCACGGACCGCATGAACTATTGCTCGTCGCCCATCAACAACATGGGCTGGCACATGACCTGCGAAAAGCTGCTGCAGATAAGGCTCCCCAAACGCGTCGATTATCTCCGGATCATCATCATGGAGCTTGCCCGCATCTCCGACCACCTGATCTGTAACTCGATCGTGGGAGTAGACACCGGCGCATTTACCGGCTTTCTCTATGTGATGCAATACCGCGAGCTGATCTATGAAATATACGAAGAAATATGCGGATCGCGCCTGACCACCAATATCGGACGGATCGGCGGCTTTGAACGCAACTTTACCAATACGGCCTTCGAGAAGCTGGAAAAGTTCCTCGATGAATACCCGGCCGTACTGATGGAATTCGAAAACCTGTTCGCCAGGAACCGCATCTTTATGGAGCGCACCATGGGCACAGGCGGCATCGGCGCCGAAAGAGCCCTCAATTACGGCTTTACCGGTCCTAACCTGCGGGCTGCCGGCGTAGATTACGACGTTCGCGTCCATTCTCCTTACAGCAGCTACGAAGATTTTGAATTCAGTGTTCCTGTAGGCCATACAGGCGACAATTACGACCGTTTCCTTGTTCGCAACGAGGAAATGAAACAGTCGCTGAGCATTATCCACCAGGCTTACAAAAAAGTGCAGGAGTTCAAAGGCACGGAAGCAGAAGTGTTCCATGCCGATGCCCCCGAATACTACCTGCCCGAAAAGCAGGATGTTTATACCAAGATGGAAGCGCTCATCTATCATTTCAAGATCGTGATGGGCGAAACTGAAATCCCCAAAGGGGAAGTGTACCATGCGGTGGAAGGAGGAAATGGAGAGCTGGGGTTCTACCTGATCAGTGATGGAGGCCGATCGCCCTACCGGCTGCGTTTTCGCCGGCCCTGCTTTATCTATTACCAGGCCTACAACGAACTTGTAAAAGGCAGTATGCTGAGCGACGCGATCGTAACGCTGAGCAGCCTCAACCTGATCGCCGGCGAAATGGACGGCTAACCAAAAAACGGAGCACATGCAGTTTTCAGAAGAAAAATTAAAAAAGGCAGACGAGATCATAGCCCGGTACCCGGAAGGAAAACAAAAGAGCGCCCTGCTTCCCCTGCTGCATCTGGCCCAGCAGGAATTTGATGGCTGGCTCGATGTGCCCGTCATGGACTACGTAGCTTCCCTGTTGAAGATCGAGCCGATCGAAGTATACGAAGTAGCCACTTTTTATTCGATGTACAACCTGAAACCGGTTGGCAAATACCTGTTTGAAGTATGCCAGACGGGGCCCTGCATGATAAGGGGCAGCGACGAGATCGTGGAATATATAAAAATGAAACTGGCCATAGGGGTGGGAGAGACCACGCACGACGGGCTCTTTACCTTAAAGACCGTGGAATGCCTCGGCGCCTGCGGCTATGCACCAATGATGCAGCTGGGCAAGCATTTCCGTGAATTTCTGACACCGGAAAAAGTGGACGCCATCATAGAGGAATGCAGGCGCAACGCTGTCGTGAACAATGTGAACTGATCCAAAATTCGGCTGTAACGATTACAGCTCTACAACCATATTTTCAAGTCCCGGCGAATATTAAAGCAGATCAAGATGGGAAGAAAACTGTTACTCGATAAAGCAAACGTGGAAGGCATCCGGGGGTACGAAGTGTACCGCCGTGAAGGTGGCTACCAGAGTGTGGAGAAAGCCCTGAAAATGTCGCCGGCCGACATCGTGGAAGAAGTAAAGAAAAGCGGCCTGCGGGGCAGGGGCGGTGCCGGTTTCCCGACGGGTATGAAATGGAGTTTCCTGGCCAAGCCTGACGGCGTCCCGCGCTACCTGGTATGCAATGCCGATGAAAGCGAGCCCGGTACTTTCAAAGACCGCTACCTCATGGAATTCCATCCGCACCTGCTCATTGAAGGACTGATTGTTTCTTCCTTCGCGCTGGGCAGCAGCCGCACTTACATCTACATCCGCGGCGAATACGCCTGGATCCCCGACATTCTGGAACAGGCCATCGAAGAAGCCCGGCAGAACGGATGGCTCGGTAAAAACATTCAGGGCACCGGCTTCGATTGCGAAATTTACGTACACCGTGGCGCCGGCGCCTATATCTGCGGCGAAGAAACGGCCCTGATCGAATCGCTCGAGGGAAAAAGAGGCAACCCGCGCATCAAGCCACCGTTTCCTGCGATAAAAGGTTTGTGGGACTGCCCCACGGTGGTCAACAACGTGGAAACCCTGGCAGCGATCGTTCCCATCATGAACATCGGAGGAGAAGAATACAGCAAGATCGGTGTAGGTAAATCAACCGGTACGAAACTGCTGAGCGCCTGCGGCAACATCAACAAGCCGGGCGTGTATGAAATAGACATGACCATTTCGGTCGAAGAATTTATATACAGCGATGAGTACTGCGGCGGCATCGCCAACGGAAAAAGGCTGAAAGCCTGCATCCCGGGCGGTTCTTCTGTTCCCATTCTGCCGGCCAACCTACTGCTCAAAACAGCAAAGGGACAAACCCGCATGATGAACTACGAAAGCTTGTCTGACGGCGGTTTTGCCACCGGCTCTATGATGGGCTCGGGCGGTTTCGAGATACTCGACGAAGACCAGTGCGTTGTTCGTCATACGCTGACCCTGGCCCGCTTCTATCACCACGAAAGCTGCGGCCAATGCTCGCCCTGCCGGGAAGGCACCGGTTGGATGGAAAAGATCCTCAAGAACATCGAATTTGGAAAAGGTAAGATGAGCGACATCAACCTGCTCTGGGACATCCAGCGCAAGATCGAAGGCAATACCATTTGTCCGCTCGGTGATGCCGCCGCATGGCCCATTGCCGCTGCGATCCGCCATTTCCGCGATGAGTTTGAATGGCACGTGCTGAACCCGGTAGAATGCATGAACAGAAATTACGGACTGGCTCATTATGCCGACCCGCTGGAAGTGCCGGCGACCGCATAATATAATTTAATAAACCGCAAAGGACGCTGTGTTCTTTGTACTTGCTCAGAAGATATGGCAGAAGAAAAAAAGCTGTTCAAGGTTACCATAGATGATATCACCATAGAGGTAGAACCCGGTACTTCGGTGCTGAACGCCGCAAGGCAGATCGGCGGTGAAGTAGCGCCGCCCGCGATGTGCTATTACAGCAAGCTGAAAGGCAGTGGCGGTAAATGCCGTACCTGCCTGGTGGAAGTGGCCGCCGGCTCTACCGCCGACCCACGCCCGATGCCGAAACTGGTGGCTTCCTGCAGAACGAATGTGATGGATGGCATGGTGGTCAAGAACCTGACAAGCGAAAAAGTAGTCGATGCCCGCAAAGGTGTGGTGGAGTTCCTGCTGATCAATCATCCGCTCGATTGCCCGATCTGCGACCAGGCCGGCGAATGCCAGCTGCAGGATCTGGGTTACTCGCACGGTGCTGCAGGCACGCGGTATGAATTCCCGAGAAGGGTGTTTGAAAAAGAAGACATCGGCCCCTACATACAGCTGCATATGACGCGGTGCATCCTCTGCTACCGCTGTACTTATGTGGCCGACCAGCTTACCAATGAACGCGTGCATGGCATCCTCGACAGGGGCGACCATTCCGAAATATCCACCTATATTTCAAAAGCGATCAAGAACGATTTCAGCGGCAACATGATCGATGTTTGCCCGGTAGGCGCGCTGACCGACAAAACATTCCGCTTCAAGAACAGGGTCTGGTTTCTCAAGCCGCTCGATGCCCACCGCGATTGCCCCACCTGCTGCGGAAAGGTCACGCTCTGGAACAGGGGGGATGAAGTGTACCGCGTTACAGCCCGCAAAGACCAGTGGGGCGAAGTGGAAGAATGGATCTGCAACACCTGCCGCTTTGAGAAGAAGCTGACCAGCGACTGGATCATTGAAGGCCCTACCAAGGTGAACCGTCATTCGGTGATCTCGCAGGGGCACTATGTAGGGCTGCAGATGCCGAAGGAAACCATCACAAAGGTGATGAATGGCCGCGACCCGCGCATCCTCATGGAGATCCATGATGTGAGCGGCGTGAATAAACCGGAGATCCACCTGTCTGAATTGCCCGGCCCTGCACACTCGGATGACTTTTTGAAGAATGATATCACTACGCTGGAAGAATACCCGGGACATTCACCTGCGACGCTGAAGGAAGTGGAAGACAAAAATAATTAGGACAATTATATGAAAGATATGATGCCGGTTTTACTTGCTTTGGATATGGAACTTGTGATCGCCAAACTGGTGCTGATCGTGATCGTGATCAGCGCTTCGCTCTTGATCGCCATGTACGAAACCTATGCGGAACGCAAGGTGGCCGCCTTTATACAAGACCGCATCGGTCCGAACAGGGCCGGTCCGTTCGGTATCCTGCAACCGCTGGCCGACGGACTGAAACTGTTCATGAAAGAAGAGATCATTCCGGCGACATCCAACAAATTTCTTTTTGTTCTCGGGCCTTGCCTGGCCATGCTCACCGCGATGATGACGAGTGCCATCATTCCGTGGGGCAACAAGATAGAAGTGTTTGGCAAAACGATCGACCTGCAGATCGCCGACGTAAACATCGGTATCCTGTATGTGTTCGGTGTGGTGAGCATGGGTGTGTATGGCATCATGATCGGAGGCTGGGCTTCCAACAATAAATTCTCGCTGCTGGCCGCTATCCGCGGCGCTTCGCAGATCATTTCGTATGAGCTGGCCATGGGGCTGTCGCTGATCGCCTTGCTGATGTTCACCGGCTCGCTGAGCCTGAAGACCATCGTGGAGCAACAGATGCAGTCCGGGCACTTCTGGAACATCGTTTACCAGCCGCTGGGTTTTCTGATCTTCCTGGTGTGCGCGTTCGCTGAATGTAACCGCACACCGTTCGATCTTTCGGAAGCGGAGAACGAGCTGAACTTCGGTTATCACCAGGAATACTCATCCATGAAACTCGGGTTCTACCTGTTTGCTGAATACGTGAACATGTTCATCAGCAGCGCCATCATGGCAACCCTGTTCTTCGGCGGCTATGACATGCCCTTTGTAAATGAAGCAGCTCTCAGTCCGAATGTGGCTGCGGGTATCGGCGTGGTTGCGCTGATGGGGAAGATCATCTTTTTCATCTTCCTGTTTATGTGGGTTCGGTGGACGATCCCGCGCTTCAGATATGATCAGCTGATGAACCTGGGCTGGAAAAGTTTGATTCCGCTGGCACTGGCAAATATGCTGGTAACAGGCGGTGCAATACTGTGGCTCGGCAACAAATAAAGTTTTTGACAGGATGATAAAAACGGGCTCTGAAATACGGATGTAATGGTTTAACAATATACATTTGCGAAACGCATCAGTTACAAGGAGTTCAGGGAAACAGAAAAATGGAAGCATTAACAAACAGGATAAAAGTATTGGAACGCAAGCCGATGACGTTACTGGAGAAACTCTATCTCTGGAACATCGGCAAGGGCATGCTCATCACGCTGAAACATTTTTTCAAGAAGAAGGTCACCATACAATATCCTGAACAGAAACGTCCGTTCAGCCCGGTATGGCGTGGCCTGCAGATCCTGAACCGCGACGAAGAAGGACGCGAACGCTGCACTGCGTGCGGACTTTGTGCGGTAGCCTGCCCGGCAGAAGCCATTACCATGGAAGCGGCAGAGCGCCAAGCCGGTGAAGAGAATTTATACCGGGAAGAAAAATATGCAGCGAAATACGAGATTAATATGCTGCGCTGCATCTTCTGCGGACTGTGCGAAGAAGCTTGTCCGAAAGATGCCATCTACCTGAGCGAAACATTCACACCCTCCAATTTTACAAGAGAAAGTTTTATTTATAACAAAAGTGATCTGCTGATACCTGACCCCACAACGGAACCGGAAGCTTTTGCAAAAGCCAAAGGTAACAGGGCGAAAAAGGAAGCGTAGATCAGCCATCGTCTTTAACTGACCACTGTATATGAATATAACTCAGGTCCTTTTCTGGTTCTTATCTGCCCTGGCTATCGGCAGCGCGCTGATGGTTGTTACCAGCAGGAACCTTGTATACAGTGTCTTATATCTCATCGTTACCTTCTTTGCCATCTCGGGGCATTACATCCTGTTGAACGCCCAGTTCTTGGCCATCGTAAACCTGATCGTGTACGCCGGCGCCATCATGGTGCTGTTCCTGTTTGTGATCATGCTCATGAACCTCAACAATGAAACCGAAGTGCAGCGGAAAAAATGGCTCAAGTTTGCCGGTGCGCTGGCAGGCGGATGCCTCCTGCTGGTGATGGTGGCCACCCTGAAAAAAGCCGATTACAGCAGCTATCAGGCCCAGGCCAACCAGGGTGATATCGGACTCATCAATAATCTTGGAATGGCTTTATTCAAAGAATACGTCGTGCCTTTTGAAATCAGCAGCATCCTGTTCCTCAGTGCGATGGTGGGGGCTGTGGTGATCGGAAAAAGGGATTGAGGCTTTGCAGGCGACGGATAAAGCAGCGAATCTTTTATAAACAGTTAAACTGCCTTTTGTTGAAAGGTCTGGAGAAGCGTCATGCCGGTTAATAATTATATATACGTTGCGATCGCCTTGTTCTGCATCGGCATAACAGGGGTACTGACCCGCAGGAACGCCATCATCATCTTCATGTGCATCGAGATCATGCTCAACGCCGTGAACCTGCTGCTGGTAGCTTTCTCGAAAATGCATTATGCGCTGCACCCCGTAACGCCAAAAGGCATGATCGGAAGCGGAACCGACGGGCAGCTGTTTGTATTTTTTATCATGGTGGTGGCCGCCGCCGAAGTGAGCGTGGGCCTCGCCATCATCGTAATGCTGTACCGGAATACACATTCAACGGACGTGAACTTTCTGAACCGGTTAAAAAACTGATCGCAGATTAAAAAAATAGGAAGTACAGAGACGGAACCAGGTTCCGCCGCTTCTGAAAATAAAAGGATGTATGGGTAATATTTTACAACTTATGTGGCTGGTTCCCCTGTTGCCACTGGTCGGTTTTCTGATCCTCGGCTTAGGACGAAACTCCCTGTCGAAAGGCATGACCGGGGTAATCGGTAGTGGTTCCGTCCTTCTTTCTTTTATCATCAGCATCCTGCTTTTTCTTTCGGTCAACAAAGGCAACACGGCCGTTGTAAACCTGTTTGATTTTATCAGTTTCGACAAGGTCAGTATCCCGTTGTCTTTCCAGATCGACCAGTTATCTTCTCTTTTCCTCCTCATCATCACCGGCGTCGGTTTTCTGATCCATGTGTATTCCACTTCTTACATGCAGGAAGAAGAGAGCCGGCATTTCGCGCGGTATTTTGCCTACCTGAACCTCTTCATTTTTTCCATGCTCCTGCTGGTGCTGGGAAGCAATTACCTGGTGATGTTCATCGGATGGGAAGGGGTGGGGCTTTGTTCCTACCTGCTCATCGGGTTCTGGTTCAAGAACGACAATTATAATTATGCGGCTAAAAAAGCTTTTGTGATGAACAGGATCGGCGACCTGGCCTTCCTGATCGCTTTGTTCTGGATCGTTTCAAAGGTGGGCACGCTCACATACGCTGAAGTGTTTGCAAAAGCGAACTCCTTTTCAGCACGGGATATCACCATCATCACCATGCTTTTGTTTGTCGGCGCTACGGGTAAAAGCGCCCAGATTCCCCTGTACACCTGGCTGCCCGATGCCATGGCGGGCCCTACACCGGTCTCCGCGCTCATACATGCGGCTACGATGGTAACGGCAGGCATTTACATGATCGCAAGAAGCAACCTGCTTTATACCATGGCGCCGGCTACGCAGACCGTAGTTGCCATTGTGGGACTGGCGACAGTGATACTTGCAGCCACCATTGCGCTGAAACAAAACGATATCAAGAAAGTACTTGCTTACTCAACCGTGAGCCAGCTGGGTTATATGTTCCTCGGTCTGGGGGTTGGTGCTTACACCGGAGCTGTGTTTCACGTAATGACACATGCCTTCTTCAAAGCCCTCTTATTCCTCGGGGCCGGTTCCGTGATCCATGCCATGCAAAACGAGCAGGATATCCGGTTCATGGGCGGGTTGAAGAAATGGATGCCGGTTACGCACATCACTTTCCTGCTGGGTTGCCTGGCCATTGCCGGTATCCCTCCGTTCTCTGGATTTTTCTCCAAAGACGAGATACTGATCGGCGCGTATGCGGTGAGCCCGCTCCTGTATTGGATCGGCGTGGCAGGTGCCTTCATGACCGCCTTTTATATGTTCCGTCTGTATGCTACCACGTTCCGGGGCGCCTTCCGCGGCACGCCCGAACAGGAGCATCACCTGCATGAAAGTCCGGTAGCAATCACGGTACCGCTCACGGTACTTGCGATCCTGTCTGCCGTTGCCGGGTTTGCCGGTATCCCTGCCATCTTTGCGGAACGGGCACATGCACTGGAAAATTTTCTTGAACCCATTTTTGCAGGTTCTACGCGGTTAAAAGCACCGCATGAATTAAGTCATCAGACGGAATGGATGCTGTTGGGGGTTTCGCTTGTTGTAGCAGCCGCCGGAGCCATCATCGCATGGACACGGTACAGCCGCACGCCGGAACTGCAGGATGCTGAAGGCTTTGGAAAAGTGCTGGCCAACAAATGGTATGTAGATGAACTTTATGATGCCATCGTGGTAAGGCCACTGGTAGCACTGGCCCGGCTTTGTAATTCTGTGATCGAAAAGTTGGGCATCGACTGGATCGTGAACGGCGTGGGCAAAGGAGTTCAGTATGGAAGCCGCCAGTTGAGGCTGCTGCAAAGTGGGCAGGTAGGTAACTATATTCTGCTGATGGTTGCAGGCATCCTGCTCTTTTTCGTAGTGGAATTGTTCTTTAAGAAGTAATTATAAAATTGTTCTATTGCAAACGGCCCCTATCCCTCCGGGGAGGGGACTGGCAACAGCAGCTTCTCACTCCTGCCCCCCTGGTGGGATAGGAGTGGGCAGGCAACCAGGTTGTTAGACAATCGCAAAACAGACACATGATACCTGTTCTCCTCATATTGATTCCTTTACTCAGCGGTGTTGCGCTGCTGGCAGTGAACGCGTCAACGGCCCGATCGGCTTCGTTGTTGTCATCTATCGTGACCCTGGCAGTATCCCTGGGCGGACTGACCCTGTTCAAAGCGGCGGACTACCTCAGTTGCAACGTGGCCTGGATGACCTCCATCGGCAGCCGGTTCAGGGTAGAGCTCGATGGGATGGGACAGATCCTGTGCCTGCTTACCGCCATCAGCTTTCCACTCATATTTATTTCTACTTACAAGAACGAATACAAGAAGGGCAACCAATTCTATGCCCTCATGCTGCTGTCGCAGGCCGGACTGATGGGAGTGTTCCTGGCGAAGGATGCCCTCCTCTTTTATTTTTTCTGGGAGCTGGCGCTGATACCGGTTTATTTCCTTTGTTCCATCTGGGGCGGCGAAAGGAGGATTCCGGTGACCTTCAAATTCTTTATCTACACGTTCGTCGGTTCCCTGCTCATGCTGATCGTGATCATCTACCTGTATTTCCAGGCCGGTCAGTCTTTTTCCATCGAATCGTTTTACAGCCTGAACCTGTCGCCAAAGACGCAGTCGTGGTTGTTCTGGCTTTTCTTTGCTGCTTTTGCCATCAAGATGCCCATCTTTCCGTTTCACACCTGGCAGCCCGACACCTATGAACAATCGCCTACGGCGGTTACGATGGTGCTGAGCGGGATCATGGTGAAAATGGGGGTGTTTGGGGTGATCCGCTGGCTGGTGCCCGTACTGCCGGTCGGTTCTTATCTGTGGGGCGATACCGTTACCACCCTTGCGATCATCGGAATGATCTATGCTTCCCTGATCGCCATTCAGCAGAATGACCTCAAGCGGCTGATCGCCTATTCTTCCATTGCGCATATCGGACTGATGTGTGTGGCCATTTTTGCAACCACGAAAAGCGGTATGCAGGGCGTTATGATCCAGATGTTCAACCACGGTATCAACATCATCGGTTTGTGGATCGTGGTGAATGCGATCGAACAGAAATTCCATACACGTAAAATCTCGGAGTTGGGCGGACTGGCGCAAAAGGCGCCGGTACTGGCCATCCTACTTGTGGTGGTGGCGCTGGCAAACATTTCGCTGCCACTTACCAACGGCTTTGTGGGAGAATTCATGATGTATTATGGGGTGCTTTCATCGTCAGCCACCAAATACAATGTGGTGTTTACAGTTATGTCCGGCCTTACCATTATTCTGGCGGCGGTATATACGCTCAATATGATCCAGAAGATATTCCTAGGCAACACCAGCTCACTTACTGCATCGGCGACAGATATCTCCGTGAATGTGAAGATCGCGCTGGCGGTGATCGTGATCCTGATCTTTGCCGGCGGGGTTTTTCCAAAGCCCATGCTGGCGGTTACCAATGATCTCTCGAATGTGATCCTGAATCGCATGAATATGAAATAACCATTCGGACCTGAACGGGTCCGACCTTGAACGATAAACATGAATGCAATTATAGTTTCGGCAATCTGGGGTGTGGTAATGATGTTCACTGGTGTGTTCATGAAGAACACCTCTGCAGTAAGAATGACTGCCATCGCCGGGTTGGTGCTTCTCATCATCCTGAATGCTGCGGAACTCTATGGCTTCCGGATCATGGAACTGCACAGCCGCGAGATGCTTTCCTTCAATCCTTTCACACTGGTCTTCAATTCCATTGCTTTCATCTCTACCCTTGTTTATTTTCTGCTGTCATCGAAGGACATGGAAAAAGTGGGGCTGAACCTGTCGGAGTATTTCGCCCTGATCTTTTTCGTGTTGAGCGGCATAGCCATCTCTTCGTCATTCAACTCGCTCATGATGCTCTTTCTTGGCATCGAGATCATTTCGATACCGCTGTACATCCTTACCGGCAGCGATAAAAAGAACCTAAACAGCAACGAAGCTTCCCTTAAATATTTCCTCATGGGCTCGTTCTCCACCGGCATCATGCTGATGGGCATCGCCCTGATCTATGGTGCTACAGGCAGCTTTGCACTGGAAAGATCAGCCATCCCTTTGTCGCCTGGACTGAACCCTTTGATGATCGCGGGTTTTCTGCTGCTGATCATTTCCATGTCGTTCAAGGTATCTGCTGCTCCCTTCCATTTCTGGACGCCCGATGTGTACGACGGTGCACCTTCGGTGTTTACTTCATTTATGGCTACCATCGTGAAAGTGGGCGCTTTCGTGGCCTTTCTGCGCCTGATGACCGGCTCTTATGCCGATCTTCCGGCACAGCTGCGGCTGGTTGTGGCGCTTATCACGGCAGCTACCCTGTTTATCGGAAACATCACGGCGGTGTTCCAGCAGAGTGTGAAAAGAATGCTGGCTTATTCAAGTATTGCACAGGCAGGCTTTATGTGCTTTGCTCTGTTCGGGTACAATGATTTTGCCAAGGAAGGACTGCTGCTGTACAGCGCAGCGTATTGCCTGGCAACGATCGGCATTTTTGCGGTGCTCATCAAAATGAAAGATTTTACATTCGAAGGCTTTAACGGCCTGGCCAGCTACCAGCCGGTAGTGGCCGCCGCCAATACCATCTTCCTTCTTTCCCTTGCCGGTATTCCACTGACCGCCGGATTTATGGCCAAATTTTATATGCTGGCTTCCGCCATCAAAAGTGGCACCTATACCTGGCTCGTTATTCTGGCCGTTCTATGTGCCGCCGTCAGCGTCTACTACTACTTCCGCGTAATACAAGCGATGTATTTCCGAGACAGCCGGGAGGAACAGTCGCTTACCGTTACTTCCGGTTTCAAATGGGGACTGGTCATTATTGCGGCCGTCGTCATTTTGCTGGGTATCTTCCCGCAATGGCTGTTTACAAAACTTTACTTTTAAGATCCTTCCAGCGGCCTTTATCTCTAAAACATACTTTTTTCTTACGGGATCCGCATTGCCATTCTGTGTACTGCAAGATTGCCGGAGAATGATTATTTTTAAGGTATGAAGCTCCTTGATACCGTTTCGCTGTCGTACAGAACCATCCGGGCCAACAGGTTGCGCACCGGCCTCACCGTAGCCATCATTGCGCTGGGGATCGCTGCACTGATCGGCATCAGAACTGCCATCGAAGCCATGACCCAGAAATTTACGGAAAGCTTTTCTTCCATGGGTGCGAACGGCTTCAGCATACGCTACAAGTCGGCTTTCCAGATGCGGTTCAATTCAGGTTTGCAAAGGGAGGTGAGAGGGAAAAAGCGCGAGAAAAAATCAAATTCCAACAAACCCATTACCCAGACCCAGGCAGAAACTTTCAAAAAATATTATTCCTTCCCTGCTGCGGTCAGCATCTCTATGCCCGGTACAGGCAATGCCATTGTTTCCGCCAATGGGAAAAAAACCAATCCGACCGTTCGCATAACAGGCGGTGATGAGAATTACATCGACCTGAACGGCTTCAACATCGCCTATGGCCGCGGACTAAACATCCAGGACGTGCAATCGGGCAGGAATGTATGTGTGATCGGGAAAGACATCGTAGACCGGCTTTATAACGGCAACCTGGAAAGCCCGGTGGAAAAGATCATCCGCATCAACAACATCTCATTCCGGGTGATTGGTACGCTGGAGTCGAAGGGATCCACTTTGGGCGGAAGCCGCGATAACCTGATCATCACTTCTTACAATACGGTCCGGCGCTTTTTTTCCAACAACAGCAATGCCTCTTTCTCTGTTGGCGTGAAGGTTGCCGACATCAAGCTGCTCGATGCAGCGATCGGAGAGGGGGAAGGTGTGTTCAGGTCGATCAGGAAGATCGAAACGACGGAAGCGGACAATTTCCTGATGGACAAAAGCGACAGCTTTGTGGAGTTGCTGCTGCGCAACCTGAGCCTGTTTACCGGCGCTGCCATCGTTATCGGGTTTATTACGCTGATGGGCGCCGCCATCGGATTGATGAACATCATGCTGGTGGCGGTTACCGAAAGAACCAAAGAAGTGGGACTGGTAAAAGCCATCGGCGGAAAGCAAAGCAGCATACGTCAGCAGTTCCTCTTTGAATCTATCATCATCAGTCTGCTAGGCGCAGGCTTTGGCATTGTTGCCGGCATCCTGCTTGGAAACGTCGTAGGCCTGCTGATGAGTACCGGTTTTGTGATACCCTGGCTGTGGGTCGCTTTCGGCGTCATCATCTGTTCGATCGTAGGTCTCGCCGCTGGCATCTATCCGGCGGTAAAAGCGTCACGCCTCAATCCGATCGAAGCGCTGCGGTATGAGTGACCATTCAGCAGCTGCTTAGCGGGGCGGCATAAGGATCATGTCGATGCGTTCCTGTACATCCTGTAAATGAAAGCGTGTCATCTTGTCCTGGATCTGTGGCAACGAAGATTTGATGTCGCTGTTGAGGCTTCTCAGGGTTCCTTTCACAATCGAGATGATGTCTGATTTGCGGGTGTCTACACGCCCGCCGAAGTTGAACGATTCACTTCCAAAAGAAAGAGTAGGTGCGCCGTTGACGATGGATCTCATCCTTTCTATAAAGGCTTTCTGTAAATTCCTGCGGTAAACATCGATGGTCTTGTGTGTATACAGTTCACTCCAGATACCCTGCTGCAGCTCCGTGAGCAGGTCGATCATGGTATAGGCTTTTGGTCCCATTGCAGCTTCGGCTTTGATCAGCTTGGCGAAAATGTTGCTGCTGGTAAGCCGGTTGAGGATCATTTCCTGGCGGGAACTGATGATGGTAACTGAATTGTCGCCGATCAGGCTGGTGATCTTTTCATTGATGAGCCAGCTGGGAGTGGCGAACAGCTGCTTGTTCAGGAACTGCACCGCTTCTTTCTGCGCCGCTTTTGATGTGTACTCGTAGATCGCGCCTTCCTGATCGGCCGTCTTGGGAGTTTCCATGATACCGCCGATCGTTTTGGCTACGTGCTCGGTGTATCTTCCATATTGTTCAACGATGCCACCGTACAGTTCGGTGAGGTCTTTATAATCGTCGTTGTCACTTTTGGTCCATTCAATAAGGTGCTGTACGATGCGTTGCAGATTTTTGATGCCGTATTCGCTGGCTTTGGAGGCATTGTCACCGAGGTCTTCACTCTGCGAACGCGGATCGTCGGGGTTGGTCTCTTCCCCGAACCAGAGACGTTTGTTTTTGAGCCGTTCTATGGTGAGTTTGTTGAGGGCCGGTTCTTCCTGCTCAGCTGATTTTGCATCGGGGTACCACCGGTAGCCCCATTCGATCGCCCATTTGTCGTAATCACCGATGCGGGGGTAAAGGCCGCGGGGCGAAATACTGTCTTCCGGCTGCGCCACATAATTGAAGCGGGCATAGTCCATGATGGAAGGGGTATGACCGTTGGCTTCTACCCAGGCTTTGTCGCGCAGCTTTTCTACCGGCACGGTTGAGCTGGAGCCGAAGTTGTGGGTGAGCCCGAGCGTGTGCCCCACCTCATGCGAAGAAACAAAGCGGATGAGCTGTCCCATGAGCTCGTCGTCGAATTTCACTTTGCGGGCGCGCGGGTCTACGGCGGCGGCCTGGATGAAGTACCAGTTACGAAGCAGGTTCATCACGTTGTGGTACCAGTTGATATGGCTTTCCAGGATCTCGCCGGTCCGCGGGTCGTTGATGCTGGGACCGGAAGCGTTTTCGATGTTGGATGGTTTGTATACGATGGCCGAGTAGCGGGAATCCTGCAGGCTCCAGGTACTGTCTTCTCCGATCACCGGCGCCATTTTGGCCTGGATCGCATTTTTGAAACCGGCTTTTTCGAAGGCTACCTGCCAGTCATTCACACCTTGTATCAGGTAAGGTACCCATTTTTTAGGGGTAGCAGGATCGATGAAATAGATGATGGGTTTCTTTGGTTCTACCAGCTCGCCCCGTTTGTAGCGTTCGATGTCTTCGTCTTTGGGTTCCAGGCGCCAGCGGGTAATCATCTGCACCTGTTTCACGCCTTGGGGGTTGGCATCGAAGTCTGTGTAAGAGCGGGTAAAATAGCCGATGCGGTCATCATAGTAGCGAACGCGCATGGGAGATTTGGGCAGCAGCAGCATCGAGCTGTTGATCTCCATGGTCAGCAGTTGTCCGGAAGAAGAGAAGAAACCCAGGTTGGCTCCCTGAAAGCCGCCGCCTCCGCCTTTGGAATAAGTTTTCACGGTCACGATCTCTACGTTCATGGGATAGGTCTTCACGGCTACCGTGTACGACTTGTCCATCTGGAGGCTTCCTACCTGGAAGGCGCTTTTATAATTGGGGGCAAAGTTGAGAATGTCGTTGTCGGAGTTGAGGTAGTTGGTGATATCGATCACATAGCCGCTGCTGTCTTTCGAAAAAGCGTTGATGTCGAACGCGGCAACGATGGGCTGTATGTTGGAGTTGGTAACCGCCTTGTACATGGACTGCGATGTGTCTCTGGAGATCTCATCGAAAGAGATCTTCTTAAGGAATATCTTGTTATTGGGGCCTTTTTCGAACTGGATGACGTTGTTGCCGATCTGGTCGCCGGCGTATCCGAAGGTGTTGTTGCGCATGCCGGCTGCGGCTTTGGAGAGGCGGTTGACCACGAGGATGTCACGTTCCAGCAGAGAGTCGGCCAGTTCGAGGTACCACTTGTCTTCCACGCGGTGAATGGTGAAGAGACCGCGGTTGGTAACGGCTTTGGACGTGATGACATCACGGTATGATTTTGGGCCGGACTTGTTCTGGCCAAAGGTCATAAGCGGACTGACGACGGCGGAAGGAGTGGGAGTAGTGTCTTTCCTGGGAGCGGGCTGCTGGCGTCGCTGGGCTACGGAAGAAAAGGTGAGAAAAAACAGTAAAAAGACGGATAAGGAGATTCTGGCTGCACCTGAAATTTGCATGTAATGGAGGAATTTAAGCATTCATATATATAAAGGTACAAGGATGCCTTTGCTCTAAACTACAGCATAAAAAAAATATTGTTTGGCGGGAAATTGCAATTTTTTGAAAAATCGTTTAATTTAACAGCCCAGTCTGATCCAAATGAAAAATAAAGGAGGATGCTTATATCTACAATAAGTGCTTTTAGAATTCCTTACCTTTAGAATCCCATTAAAATTTTATTTTATCTATTTGAATTTTTAAAAAGATTTTTTCCTTAGAATTGTATCTGCAAAACGCTTTTCCGCACAATAAATCAATCATTGTTTAAACTTAAAACTCAACATCATGGCTGAAACTAAACCAGTTGTAAATGTAAAAACAGGCAGTACCGCGGTTCAACCCACAAAGAGCAGCAACGTAATTTCCTGGATCGCACCCGTTGGTTGCATATTATTGGGGTATTGTCTCTGGCGTTTTGCGCTGGGTAACCCTGGTAACTTCACGAATCCTGATCCGTCCGGTGGTTTCTGGCCGAAACATGAAGGTCCAAAATTTGCGCTTGCGAGGATGTATGAGGGAGGAATTATTGTGCCTCTGCTGATTGGATCACTGCTAACCGTGTTGACTTTTATCATTGAAAGACTGCTTACAGTTTCTAAAGCTTCCGGTAAGGGAAACATTGCTGAATTCATCCGTAAAGTGCAGTATCATCTTGCCAATAAAAATGTGGATGCTGCCCTTGCAGAATGCGACAAGCAGAAAGGTTCTGTAGGCAACGTTATGAAAGCGGGTCTCCGCAAGTACAAAGAAATGATGATGTCATCAGAGCTCGATGGCGAGCAGAAACTGGCCGCGATTCAGAAAGAAGTGGAAGAAGCTACAGCGCTTGAACTGCCGATGCTGGAAAAGAACCTGGTGTTCCTTTCAACCATCGCTTCTGTAGCAACCCTGCTTGGTCTGCTGGGTACGGTAATCGGTATGATCACTTCGTTTGCAGCACTTGGTGCTGAAGGTGGTGGTGATGCAGCCCGTCAGTTGTCGCAAGGTATCTCTGAAGCCTTGTACAATACCGCCCTCGGTATCGGTACTTCCGCTTTTGCGATCATCTTCTACAACATCTTTACCACAAAGATCGACTCTATCACTTACGGGATCGATGAAAGCGGATTCACACTCACACAAAGTTTTGCATCTCTGTACAAGTAATCAATTGTTGAGTTTACCAGATTTCTGAGGCGTTATTATGTGGAATTTGGAAACGTATGCATCTCACGAGTAAATCTTAATTCTTATGCCTAAAGTTAAAGTCCCACGCAAAAGCACACCGATCGACATGACGGCGATGTGCGACGTGGCTTTTCTTCTTCTTTCATTTTTCATTCTTACAACCAAGTTCAAGCCATCTGAGGCGCTGGCGGTTGTAACACCAAACTCCGTTTCCAATACCGTTGCTCCTGAAAAGGACGTGGTGCTGATCACCATCGACAAAAACGGCAAAGTGTTTTTCTCAATCTCTGATGACAATTCTACGGAAAAGCAGGCAATCCTGGAAGATATCAGCAAGACAAACAACCTTGGTCTTTCCGCAGCTGAAATTAAAAACTTCAACCGGACAAATGCTTACATCGGTGTTCCTTTCAGCAAACTGAAAGGTTACCTTGGGCTGACCGAAGAGCAGGTCAAGAAAACTGCACAGGAAGGTATTCCCGTTCTGGACAGTACCAACAACCAGCTCAACGAGTGGATCAGGGCTTCAGTAGCTGCTTTCCAAGGTACAAAGATGAACCTGCTCGTAAAAGGGGACAACACTTCAAAGTATCCTTCTTTCCAAGCTGTGATCAATGCGTTCAAGAAAAACGATCAGTTGAAATTTCAGATGATCACCAATCCAGAGAACGTTCCGGCCGGTACTGAACTTTACAAGAAGAACATGTCGCGTGCACCGGCAGAATCTGCAGGTGGTTAGTTGAAATCGCGGGTGAAAACAATATTATCTCATTAAAACACTGAATAGTTATGGCAGAAATGGATACCTCGGGCGGCGGAGGCCATAAAAAAGGTCCGGGAGTAAAAAAAGGGAAAAAGCTATCTACAAGGGTTGACCTTACGCCGATGGTTGACTTAGGCTTCCTGTTGATCACGTTCTTTATCTTCACCACCACCATGAGTCAGCCGACTTCCATGAAGCTGTTCCTGCCAAAGGATACAGACAAACCGGAAGAGCAGAACAAGGCCAAGGAATCAGGCGCACTGACAATGCTGCTGGGTAAAAACGATGTGGTGTATTATTATGAAGGAATCCTGGCACCGGATGCTTCGAATTTCAAGACTTCTTCTTTCAAAGAAATCCGTGATGTGATCCTGAGAAAGAAAAAATCAACCGACCCGAATGACTTTGTGGTCGTGATCAAACCGGACGAAGAGTCTACCTACAAGAATGCTGTTGATATGCTGGATGAAATGACGATCAACGACGTGAAAAGGTATGCGATGGTTGATATTGCTCCGGTTGAATTCGAACTGATCAAAAAGACACAGGCAAACTAGTAAGGGCTGGAAAGATTCTATATTATTTTTATGGAATCCTGACGACCCGGAATCTTACAAAAAATCTATTTAATGGAAGCTAACAAAATTTTAAGTGCTGATATCCTCGACATCGTCTTCGAAGGGCGTAACAAGGAATATGGCGCTTACAACCTGCGTAAAACTTACAGCAAACGACTGTTTACAGCGATTGGTGTAATGATAGCGATCCTGTTACTCCTCGCAGGGATGTACGTGATCGCCGGGAAGATAAATGATTCGAGCAAGCAGGAAATGGTTGTACAGGATGTGCAGCTGGAAGAGATCAAACAGGAAGACAAAAAGCCTGAGCCTCCTCCTCCGCCACCCCCGCCGAAACCAGAGCCTCCAAAAGTGGAAATTGCCAAGTTTACGCCTCCCAAGATCGTAAAGGATGAGGAAGTAAAAGAGGATGAAAAACCGCCGGAAGTTGAAAAGCTCGAAGAAACCAAGATCGGTACCATCAACCAGGAAGGCATCAAAGATGAAGGTATAGTAGCACCTCCGGTGAGTGATGCCGGTAAAGGTGTAATCGAAGCCCCAAAAAAAGTTGAAGAAGATTACGATAAAACATTTACAAAAGTAGAGATCGAGTCTTCCTATCCAGGTGGTTCCAGTGCCTGGATGCGTTACTTGAATAAAACTTTCCGTTATCCTGAAGAGGCCCAAGCCAATGAGATCCAAGGTACGGTGGTTGTACAGTTCATAGTTGACAAGGAAGGAAACGTGAGTGATGTGGAAGTGGTGAGTGGTCCTACCGGTGGTGGATTGAGAGATGAAGCGATCCGTGTAATCAAGAAAAGTGGTAAATGGGAACCTGCAGTTCAGAACGGCCGTAAGGTAAAGTCTTACAAGAAACAGCCGATCATTTTCAGGTTGGATACAGAGTAAACGAACTGAGTATGTTTATATAAACCCCTCCGGACCCGGAGGGGTTTTTTTTGTTTAATATTCTTAGATCCAAAGTAAGAAGGGGTTACCCAATCCTTATTAAATCGCAGAATAATGGCATCTGTGGTATGACCAAATATGCAGGTGAAATCAGTGCAGACTTTGACATGGATAAATTCGGTTATGCATGAACGGTACATAATTTTGTAAAGAATGACAGGCGTCATACAGTGAAGGGATGGAACGTTAAAGTAGTGTGGAAAAATTTCGTTTATGCATCGGCGTGGATACTGGGTGTGGAAATGGTTGGAGAAGGTATCTCAAAAGAAAAACAACCATGGAAGCAAACAAGATCTTAACCGCAGATGTGCTTGACATTATTTTCGAAGGGCGCAACAAAGCGTATGGCGCGTATAATCTGCGCAAGACGTACGACAGGAGATTGATAAAAGCGATGGCGATGACGATCGCGTCGATCGCTTTGATTGTAGGAGGATATGTATTGGCTGGTTCCGTAAGCCATACGAAACCAGTTGAACTGGTGTCAGACCCGATAGAGCTTACTCCTATCCCTGAAACGGACAAAGTGGAGCCACCTCCCCCAGTTATTCCAAAGCCCCAACCACCCAGAGTGGAAATGGTTCGCTTCACTCCTCCCTTGATTGTACATGATGAACTCGTTCCGCCAACTGAGATGCCTCCCGCTAATGAAGACCTGACCGATACCAAGATCGGCCCCCTGAATCAAAGTGGAATCAAGGATGATGGGGTCGATCAGGGGCCGGTAGAGGCGATAGAAAAGGGAATAGTAACTGCTCCTGCAGCGCCGGCAAGGGAAGAGGAAATATTCACTAAAGTAGAGATCGAATCTCAATATCCCGGTGGTGCCGGAGCGTGGATGCGGTACCTGAACAAGATGTTCCGCTATCCGGAAGAAGCACAGACGAATGAGAAGCAGGGAACAGTCGAAGTGCAGTTCATTGTTGACCAGGATGGAAATGTCAGCAACGTGGAAGCCATCAGCGGACCGGAGAGTGGCGGACTGCGGGAAGAAGCCATTCGCGTGATCAGAAAGAGCGGTAAATGGGAGCCCGCACAACAGAATGGTCGGAAAGTGAAATCATACAAGAAACAGCCGATCATATTCAGATTAAATGTGGAATAGCAGGAACCGGTAACTTTGCAATCCCCTCCATAACGAAGGGGATTTTTATTTGTAGCATATGGCACATAAACTTTCCGGATGGGAGGATACGATCGTGGCACTGGCAACTGCACCGGGCATCAGTGCCATTGGTGTGATCAGGATAAGCGGACAGGAGGCTATCTCGGTTGCAAACCGGTTCTTCCCTTCAAAAGACCTGAGAGAGCAGGCCAGTCATACCCTGCATGTAGGCTTGCTAAAAACCGATGAAAAGGTGCTGGATGAAGTGGTGATTTCTCTTTACAAGGCTCCCCGTTCCTACACAGGTGAAAACATCGCGGAGATTTCCTGTCATGGCTCTCCCTTTGTACAGCAACAGATCATTGATGCCTGCATACAGGCAGGAGCGAGGCTGGCTAAACCCGGTGAATTCACCCAGCGGGCCTTCCTGCACGGAAAACTGGATTTAACGCAGGCGGAAGCCGTAGCTGATCTGATCCTTAGTGATACGCAGGCAGCACAAAAGAGCGCCTTAAATGCAGTCAGAGGTGGCTTTTCGAAGGTGTTGAAAGAGCTGCGGGAGCAGTTACTCACTTTCTCCGCCCTTATAGAACTGGAACTAGATTTCTCGCAGGAGGATGTAGAGTTTGCCGACCGCACGAAATTATACGAATTGGTGAACCGGGCAGAAAAGACGGTCGCTTCCCTGTTGCAATCCTTTCAGCTGGGGAATGTGGTTAAAAAAGGGGTACAGGTGGCCATCGTCGGCAAGCCCAACGCTGGTAAATCGACACTGCTGAATACGTTGTTGCAGGACAACCGCGCCATCGTCAGCGAGATTGCCGGCACCACCCGCGACACCATCGAGGAAGTGCTGAACATGGATGGTATCCTTTTCCGCCTGATAGACACGGCCGGTATCCGGGAGCATACCACCGATGTGATCGAAAGCATGGGCATCCAGAAAAGCCGCGAAAAGATAGAGCAGGCAGATTTCGTACTGTACCTGTTCGATGTTTACTCGACAACACCTGAAGAGCTGGAAGCAGTTGGAACGGAGTTACGCAAAAACAATAAAAAATTCATCCTGACCGGCAACAAATCGGATGACCCGCTTGACCCCGCCATCCGCAGCCGCTTCGAACGCATCGAAGGTGTCATCTTCATCTCCGCCAGGCAAAACCTGCATATCGAAACCCTCCAGGAACGCATGCTCGACATGGTACTGCAAGGGGCTGTTCAAACCGAAGACACCATCATTACGAACGCCCGCCATTACCACGCCCTGCAACAGGTACACAGATCCCTTCAGGACATCGTCTCAGGCATGAACAATAATATACCCAGTGATCTGATTGCACTGGACATCAGACAATGTCTGCAATACATAGGAGAAATAACCGGGGAGATAACGAGCGAGGATCAGTTGGATTATATTTTCAGTAAGTTCTGTATCGGCAAATAGCGGTACAACTTCAGTTAACCCTATCTTACTCTGCTTAATCTTCTGTAATGACTGCCTGTATTGAATTACAGGTAGATGTCATAATTTGACATCATTTGTATTTTTTTTTCATTTTTGTTTGTGCCTTTCTTATAATTCAGGGTGCGGTACATAACCAGCCGGAGAAAAGAGAAATTATAGCAGTAAATGTCAGTATTAGTCAGTAATTGGCAGCTGTATGCACCTCCAGTCATTAAAGCAGTAATTAATGAGCAGTAACATCCGCATAAATAAAGTGTGTCAGCATTGTAACAAGGTATTCATAGCAAAAACAACCGTAACAAAGTTTTGCTCCGATCAATGTGCCAAGTCCAATTACAAAAAGAGGCAGAAAGATGCCCGGATAGAAGTGTCGCAAGCTGATACGGAGCAGCAATTATTAGAAAGCAAGCAACAAGGCAGGAGTGTTTCCAGAGATAATTCAGCAGAAATGTTAGGAACAGGTGGCCTTTCAGCTGCCACAGGGTTGAGTGAACGGACGATTTTCAGATTGATCAAAGACCCTGCTTTTCCCAAGGTTAAAATCGGAAAGCGGTTACTGTTCAAAAAGGATGCTGTGATGGATTATCTGACTGCTAAATATGGAAACTTATGAGAGGTAAAATAAGGGAAAAGAAGTTATCTGACGGAAAGCTCAGTTTGTATATTGACTATTATCCGCCTGTTTGGAACCCACAAAAGAAAATACACACACGCCGGGAGTTCCTGAAATTATACATTCAGCCCGAGCCAAAAACGGCTTTCGAAAAGAAGCAGAATGAATTAAACCGGGAGATTGCCGAAAAGATTTTTCTGAAACGGATGAAGTCATTGATGCTGGATGAAAACAACCTGTTTAATAAAGATGTATTGGAAGGCGATTTTTCAATTTTTGCCAGGGACTACGTACACAATAAAGCAAGATCAGATAAAAACGTAGAGCATTACAAAAGCGCCCTGAAATTCCTGCAACGTTTTGCCGGTGAACATGTAAAGTTCCGGGCAATCGATGAATTTTTTCTTGAACGGTTTAGAGAATATTTGCTGACCACCCATTCATTGCGTTCCAAAACATTGAACCTGGACAGGAATACTGCAGCTTCCTATTACGACAAGTTCTGTGATGTAGCGGATGTATTGAAGTGGTTGGAGAAGGACAAGGGTAACAAGTTGATTGACGTGGATGGATACGTAAATAAGTATTTGCAAAAGAACATTTTGAAAGGATAAGGTGATGGAATGTTTTTAATATTCCAACTACCGGGTTTTCCTCGGAAGTTGGATGATTGACTTTCACTTAAAAAGCTGTAGGTATGGAAAATACAAGGATGTTGATTTATCAGGTTAGGGATGGGCAAACGGGTGTAGAAGTTAGGCTTGACCAGGATACGGTATGGTTAACACAAGCCCAAATCATTGACCTTTTTGAGTCAAGTAAAGCCAATATCAGTGAGCATATAAAGCATATTTTCAAATCGGGAGAACTGAACAAGGAATCAACTGTTCGGAAATTCCGAACAGTTCGCCAAGAAGGTACAAGAGCGATAACCAGGGATCTGGAGAATTACAACCTGGATATGATCATTTCTATTGGTTACCGGGTTAATTCTATAAAAGGAACGCAGTTTCGAATTTGGGCCAACAGTGTTCTAAAAGAGTACCTTACAAAGGGTTATGCAATTGATCAGAAACGTTTTCAGGAACAATCACGTAAATTAGAGGACTTAAAACAAACTGTAAAGCTGCTAGGCAATGTGATATCTAATAAAGAATTGAGCTCCGATGAGGCAACCGGTTTACTGCAAATAGTTACTGATTATACTTACGCACTGGACGTACTCGATCAATATGACCACCAGATACTTGAAATTCAAGGCACAACCTCCGAGGAGTTATTCCAGATCACCTATCCTGCCGCTATGACCGCAATTAAGGGATTAAAAGATAAATTCGGTGGAAGCGCTCTTTTCGGCAATGAAAAAGATGATTCTTTTCAGGGGTCACTGGCTGCGATTTACCAGACCTTTGGTAGGGAGGATCTTTACCCCAGTGTAGAAGAGAAAGCCGCTAACCTCCTTTATTTTGTTATCAAGAACCATTCATTCTCAGATGGAAACAAACGCATTGCAGCGTTTCTCTTTGTTTGGTTCCTGGAAAAGAATGATATACTATACAGGTCAGATGGTTCAAAGCGGATAGCCGACAATGCCTTGGTGGCGCTTACTTTGATGATTGCTGAAAGCAAGCCAGAGGAAAAAGATATAATGATAAAAGTGGTGGTAAACCTGATCAATGTAAAAAATTAGAAAGTGTGCTCTCCATGCGGTCACAATCTGTGACCGCTTACTGCGCGATCGAAGGGATGTGCCCGTAGCAGCCGGCCTGCCTAACAAAGGGCTGCCCTTTCTTCTGGATCAGGATGCGGACCTTCTGCAGATACGCACCGACCGATCAACAACCTAAATGCGTGCCAGGGAACATATGATTATCAGTGCACCATCATTCTCCATTCCTGATGGCCACCAGCGATCAGCTTCTGACCTTCCACCAAATGGAGGAAGCTGTCTCACAACCCTGTTGAGACAGCCTCCTCCCATCTTCCTAAAAGACCACATTAGAACTTATAGGCCAGGGTAGCCATCAGCTGCCTCGGTGCGATCGGGTTTACACTGTAGTTTTCGTGGATAAAATAGTTGAGTTCGTTGCTGAGGTTCGAGAGCTTAGCCAGGATGGAAAGTCTTTTATAGGCATAACCCGCAGACAGATCAAAGGTGGTAAAGCCACTCAGCGGGATCAGTCCTGCGCGTGCAGTGGGCGTTTTGCTGGTGTTGAATCCGCCAAAGCGCTTGCCGGTATAATAGGCAGAGGCACCGATCTTCAGCCCTTTAACAACCCCCGATCCGAACGTATAGAACAGGGTTCCGTTGGCAGTGTTCTTTGTTGTACTCACCAGGCGTTCCCCTTCCACGATTCCGCCGGCAGCTATCACTCTGCCGCTGTTGTCTTTTACTTCATTGCGTGTTTCGGTATAGCGCATGAAATTATAGCTGTATCCCGCAATAAAATTCAAGCCTTTGACAATCGTTCCGCTCAGATCCACCTCCACGCCATCGCTTGCTGTTTTACCGGTAAACTCTTTCAGGTTGGCATCTCCGTTGGGCGCTCCTGCTGCATTCAGCAAGGCCGTTTGGGCAAACCGGTTGTTGACGATCTTGTACCAGGTAACATTCGCTGAAAGCCTGCCTTCAAAGAAATCGTTCTTGATACCCGCCTCGTACTGATCGATGACGGATGGGCCCATCGGCTGGTTCGTGAAAACGTTCAATCCTGAATTTGAGGTGAAATTGTTTGCGTAGCTCACATAGACGGAAGTCGATTTCAGCGGTTGGTAGATCAGGCCGAATTTCGGAGAGAAGGCTTTGTCTGTTTTAGGTGCAGCCGTTCCTTTTACCTGCTTGTTGTTCAACACCGAATCGATGGTTGTTGCGGATGTTTTCTGGTAGGTCCATCGCACGCCGGCAAGCACTTTGAACTTGTCCGTGATAGCGATCAGGTCCTGCACAAATGCGCCGGCACGCAGGATCGGCGTCAGCGTATTGGTTACTATATAGGTTTGGGGTATTTCAGCATGGGTGTTGTAGGTGGCCGGATTCAGGATGTTGATGCTGTCATAAAGCGCTTTGCTGCCGGGTGCGTAAGCAAAGCCGCCGGCTGTTGTTCTGGATTGATCGGCGTCAGCCCCAACCAGAACAGTATGATTGATCCGGCCTGTCTTGAAACCGCCTGTTATGTTCAACTGCTGGTTGTAGGTATATTCTTTTGATTTGGAGCGCGTCAGGTTCCTTGCAGCCATGCCTGCGGCATTGGCTGCCGGGCGTTCTGCACCGAAATATTCGCGGGTGTAAGATTGCAGGGAGGCAAGCGCATTGAGCTTCCATTTTTCACTGAACTTATGCGTGAGATTAGCCTGAGCCGTGGTTGTATTGGTTTGGTTATAAGCCCACAAAGTATTCAGATAGGCACTTCTTCCGACCGGCGAAATTTTGTTTCCTACGCTGCCGATGCCGAAATCAGGCGTATAATCACTTTTCAGGTAATCGCCTTGTACGATCAGTTCGGTTTTGTCTGAGATCTTATACAGCAAAGAGGGGTTTACATACAATCTTTTGCTTTTCACCACGTCCCGGAAGCTCGCTGCATTTTCATAAGTGCCAATCACCCGGAAGGCCAGCTTGTTTGTGATCGGGCCGTAGAGGTCGAGGGTTGGTTTATAAAGGTTGTTGCTTCCCATTCTCATGGATGCTTCGCCGCCATACTCAAATTTGGGCTTTTTGGTTACCAGGTTCACTACAGCACCGCCTGTGACGCCGCCGTACAGGAGCGCGGCACTTCCTTTCAGCACTTCAACCGATTCCAGGGTGCTGGCTTCAGGTAGGCCGCCTGTGGAAGTTCTCGCTCCGTTCTTTAATACGTTGTTACCGCCCAGACTATATCCTCTTGCAAAAAAGGTTTCGTTTACAGAACCCCTGTTCTCACCATACGCCACACCATTCACATTCTTCAGCACATCGCTGAGCCGGTTCATCTGCTGGTCGCGGATGGTTTCGGAATTGATGATGGCGATGCTCTGGGGCATATCCATCGGCGAAAGTCCCGATTTTCCAACGTTGACCGGTTTGCTGTTTACACTTTTCCTTCCGTTGATGATGATTTCATCCAGCTGACGGGAGTTTTCGGAAAGCGTCAGTTCTATATGAGTTGTCTGGCCGTCGGCGGCTTCCACTGCCTTTTCCTGCGTTTGCAGCCCGATGTGCGATACGATCAGCGTATAGGTGCCGGGCTTTACATTGTGGATGGTAAAAGAACCGGTTTCGCCCGACAGCACCTGTTTGCCGGTGCCTTGCAGGCTGATGGTTACATGAACGGCCGCATTCCCATCTGCAGTTTGTACTTTACCGCTGATGGTCGCTTTTTGGGCAAGTGCGGTGGTTCCGAAGAGCAAGAGAAGACACAGAAAAGCGTATATAGGTTTCATTCTTATTTTTGAGCAAAAAAAACGTTTATCGTTCATTTTTGCCTCCCGCAATCGGGAAAGAAACAACGGGATCGGGAATTTTTCAGACTGCAGATGCAACAGGCTGGCACTCGATTCCCCGGTATGTTACTCACCATTAAAATACTCTTTTATACTGCAATTCCAGATTTGTGCTGGCAACGGTCAGCAGGAATTCTGAATACTTAAAAACCTTTTATGAAAATAAAATCAGTATAAAACGGATCAGACGAGTCGTCCTTTGTTGAGCAGAAAAACCTGAAACCCGTCGTGAGCAATACGCTCTGATATCCTATTTTATTACTCTTTCTTCCTATCTAAAAAAACATCTTCAGGTACCCGGAAGATAGCTTGTAACATTTGTACATCTCTCTTCCTGAACGGTCTTTCCACGTTGCCGGAGTCGTTATGTCACAACCCGGCGCTTTCAGCTATGTGTCGAAATTTTCGGTGAGGTTGATTTAGCTCCATGTGGTACACGCTCGAGATGGGTTCCCCGATCTTTACAACCGGCTGGCACTCGCGATACCCGGCGCACGCATCATTTAAATTTATTCATAAAGCTCCCAGAGAAACAACCGTAATTTTATTCTACGATATCTGGGGCAACACCGTAAACACGGCAGCGCCTATGCAACAGAATGAAGATGGGAAAAATAAACCCATCAGGCATGACACGCGAACGGGTGAAGCACCGGTTCAACTGCACGCACCGGGGCCGCATCAATGTTAACCACAAAGGACAGATCGATGGGTATTTTGTAGAAGGGAAGAAATAGTCGGTGTGGTACATTCACAGCAAAACGTAAAAAGGAAGTAGCGAGACCTGACATGGGTATCAATTGCTATTCAGCTTTCTACTTCCTTCTTCATAAATTTCGTTGAGAACATCGATACCAGTCTGTATTGTATATAAGCCACTGATTCCCATCATTTTTTCATGTTCAATCTCAAGTGGCAGACTGTCGATGAATCTAAAAAGCATTTTTTTGTGATTCAAATCCAGGGTAGCATGACGTCTGATTGAACGAAATGCTTCTTTAGGATAACCTGTTAAAGTTTGCAACCGTTCTGCAAAGCCTACAGACGGATGAAAGCTTTCTACTACGGCAATATGACCAAGTAGTGATACAGGATGATGATGAAAAAGCCAGTAGTACTGCGCGCCAACGAAAGTCGCTATTTTGGGAGAAGGGATCTGGGAGAAGTTCTTTGCATTCCCCCCCGCTGCCTGGAGGTCCTCTAAAAGCCATTTATCATGTCCCAATTCTTCTTCCTTATGATGCTGAAGGTATTCTATAAGCGCTAGAGCGATTTTGTCCTTTCTCCCACACTTTTGAGCAGCTTCAATTGCTCTTTCCATCAATGGAACGGCGGAACGACTGATCATGTGCATTCTTTGCAGGTAAACAGGGTATAGATCATGAATGATCTCACTGCACCAGATCTGTTCCGCGGCAGCACTCAGTACTGGCAAACCCATTTTCAGCTTGTAGAGTAAACGATTGCTCGCGGTTTCAGTAAGGCTATCCAGGTTCATAAGTTTAATTGATTTTCATTTCACTAATAATGTCGATCAGCAGATCGGATTCTTCCTGCTTTGGCATCCGGTCCAGAATTTTCCAGCAGAGGTCACAATTGCTTTTGAACTTCATGTTGGAGAGGTCTTCAAAACGGGGATGTGTAGTCAGTATTCCCAAACCTGGGCCGCTGATGGCTTTCAGTAAGGGATCTAGGTGAAATTCTTTCACTGCATTTTGAAGCCCGTCGGTCGTTTTGATACGTTTACGGAGTCGGGAGGGGCCCATGTTCATTATAACACTTTCGTTGCAACAACCGGTTACTAAACCGTCGTAACGTACCATTGGAGACATGGCCAGTGAACAAGGGCCGAAAGCGTCACCGGTTATTTCTGTGTTCCTGACGAAGACGTTTGCTCCGCGTCCATTGGTGAGAGGGGTCACTACGTTGATTTCTGCGAAATCGTTGAACTGTTCTCCAAAAACCTTTTTCAAAAGTGAGTGAACCCTGTCAATCATATCCTTGTCGTTAAGCACCTGGATAACCATCCAGGTACCTTCTGCAGCGATGGTTTCTGCAGCTCTTATGAAATAATCATCTGTTACGGAAGCAGCATGAAAAGCATCGGTACTTAAATATATGCAACTACAACGGGCTAGCACCTGCCGGATCCAAAGTGGGATTGTGTTTGATTTAGCCCAGATTCCACTTGTGAAAATGATTTGTTGTTTTTTCGCCTTTTCGATGAAGGCCGAAGCATAAATGAGTCCCTTCTTTTCAATAAAGGGTTCACCTCCAGAGATTCCTATTACCTCAAGATCAGTGTCAGAACACATCCACGTCACGATTTCACCAAATACTTTAAAATCTGTGATCATCGGACTGTTGAACCGCGAATCAACAGAACAATGAGCGCATCCAACAGGGCAACGGTCGGTTATGAAAAGCAACATGGATTTACCGCGTTCATGCCTTACTTTATCAACTTCTATGTGTTTCATGACGCATTTCATCTTGTATGTTTGATCGTAGGGGTTATCGGTTATATCCAAGAGTTACAAGGTCGGCATAACGGGGTATTCCATGGCTTTTAGCGAAAGCTATAGCCCCGGCTTCTTTCTGCATTTCCATCACATTGTTTTCGAGGATTTTCGTAGAATCCTTGTTCATGACTTCTTCAATCTGCAATTCCAAAGTGTCTTCGTTGGACAGTTTCATACATGTCTGGCAATATCCTCCACAAGCAGAACCGGTCTTTTTATAGCGAGAAGCTATATATTCAGGACCGAACAGCCGAATCGCCCGCATTGTATGAGAGTTAAGCCGGCGCTGAATAGTTGACCAGCTGTCTGTATTGGCATGACCCAGTATCAAGTGCTTGGGTTTCGTAGTGATTGCCTCGTCATTGCCGCAACCAACGATGGTTCCGTCAAAACCTACCACCGGCCAGGCTGCCATCGAACAAGGCTCTGCCGTTATTTTTCGTTGGCTTTCCGATGTCGCCACTTCCTGATTGAGCCATTTTTTTGCTCTGCCGAAGGGAGAGATCACATTAATAAGCATGGGTACAACCCCGTTGAACCTTTGCAGAACATCCTGTATGATTTCTTCGAGATAGGGATCATCGCCCTGCTTACCGGCAATGTGGAGACTTATGTGTTTACCTTCATTCAATAAAGTATCAAGCACTCTGAAAACATTTGCTCTTGGTACCTCACGCTCATGAAAAGCGTCGATACTTGCTGAAAAATGGTCAACTGCTTTAATTGCTTCTTTAATCAAGGGAGGGATGTGCCTGGCATTTGAAAAGAACATTCCGGATAGAAGAGTTGAACGGGTTCCACATTCATGCGCTTTATCAGCTAATTTGCGTATTAAACGAGGTCTTAGTAAGGCTTCGCCACCTGACATTAAAATTACTTCCGGTCTGCTATTGGGAGTAAACGAATTGACGAAACGTATAAAAATGTTTTCATCATGCTGCTCACTTAATAACGTTGACTCTGTTGAGCAGTGCAAACAGTGGAGAGGGCAACGCCTGGTGAGGCCGAAGGAAACTCCCGCACCCGCAACATATCGCAGCGAAAGTAGTTCCATTAAATGCATATTCTGTTTCCTCCTTAATCTGTTTGGAATTAATTGCTGACTGGCTATGTGTTTCTTTCAATCTGTATTGAGTATTTACAAAGCCCATCGCTTTCTGCCTTGTACACAACGTGCATTATTTCTTACTCTGGAAGAAATAACACACGTTATGACAGGAGATTCTTGTTGAATTCTGTGAACAATCACTGTTACCAGACAAACCCTCCAACAGTGTCAGCTATTTGTTTTAGCCTGTCGGTAAGCCCGCTGTTCAATTTGTTCTTGATTGAGACGAGGGCTTCGATTTCGTGATCATCTAATTTCTCAAACTGACGCTTTATCTCATCAGTGTAGACTTCAACGTGTAATCCGGCTTTGCGTAGGCTTTCTGCTTTTTTACTGGAAAGCTCAAATTTTCCTTGGTCTGGCATGTTTTTACATTTTAATTGTGATGGAAAAATAAACACGAGTTAAAGCTGAAGTGGCTTTATGACAACATTTGATAAATTACACTTCAGGTATATATCAATAAGAAAATAGTCATCAGGTCAGATGCTTTTCATGTCCGGACGAGATAGTGCTTTCAAATATACTTTGAATGCAAGGGTAATACTTTGCCTTATGACATGGAAGTACGTTTGGATGATTAATCAAACAATTGCTTCAGTAAAATTACCGCGTGCTACAGATAGCCTTATACACTACATCCATATTCTATGGAATAGCTTTTACATATCTCCGGCAGCCAGCCTGAAAGCCTCTCGATCTGCTTTCATCATAGTTTAGTGAGCTGTGTCACTCCGATAGATTGCCTGTCTCCTGGTGAGCTTGACTAATGGAAAAAAGAAGGTAGGATTAAAAGCCAGGATACAACCGTGGCTACGAGTTTTCATGAAGATGGTACAGCAGTGTCAGGAAAAAGATCACGTCACCCTTCGAAGTACAAATAGTATTTTTTGAGTCGCCGCTGTAGCGGCTCAGGTTAAAAACATCCTGGCTAGACGTCAGCGTGAGTCATCTGTTTGAGATACATAACTGAAGGTAAAGTGCGGGTTGGTCAGGATTACATGTTAGCGTATTCTTGTTCTGACAAGGTTCCGAACTTTGTTCAGGTCGGTAGATTTTTTAGTAGGATATTTTTCAACCGCCTGGTTTATAAAAAACGCTTGATTCAAAAACTTCGCGGACTATATTTCATAAAGTCATCTGGGGCGATTGCATATGAAAGTTATCACAACTTTTTTTAATTGCCAATTAAAAAATTTTTTATTAATACAGATGTATGAATATTGCCCTTCTTTATATCAGCAGGTTCTTGCCTTAAGTTGATATTTGCGGTTAAGTACTTCGTCACTCACGATGTTTTTTTATAGGTTCGTCATACTGCTTGTTTGCATATTGGCAGGAAGTAAAATGTTTTTTGTTCCTGAAAAATTAATCCACTCTTGTATAAGCGCTATTGATAGGAAACCATCCTTTACAGAATTTACTAGCAGCTGATTGTACACGATCAGCTTCGGGGATCGCTCGATTTATATGTTTTGCTGCACCCTTTTATTGCATTCAATTTCCCTTTAGTACTGCATGATCTGCCCATATTCTTTTGAACCTAAATTATCCTACATTCATGCTTCAAATCGCACCTATGGATGGAACCGTCAGGGCCGATATCAAACCGGGGATAAAAGTGAATATCATACTTAAAAAGGATCAGCGCAACGGTACCCTTACCGAAGGCATCGTCAAAGATTTGCTTACCAGCGCAATCAAACATCACCGCGGTATCAAAGTACGCCTGGAAGATGGCCAGATTGGCCGGGTTCAGGAAATCATCGGCTAATACTTTTCTGCCAACAGACACAAGCATGCCAAAACCAACCTCCTACCTCGAATCCAAGAACCACTATCCCATCCTCGACGGCCTTCGCGGCGTGGCAGCCCTTATGGTGGTCGCCTTTCACATTTTTGAGGCCTTCAACGGCGGCAGCCGCTTCCGGCAGATCATCAACCACGGCTACCTGGCTGTCGACTTCTTCTTCCTGCTCTCTGGGTTCGTAGTGGCCTATGCGTACGACGACCGCTGGAACCGGATGACCCAGTGGGACTTCTACAAACGCCGCCTTATCCGCCTGCAGCCTATGCTCATTGCGGGCACCCTGATCGGCGCCGCATTGTTCTATTTTCAGAAAAGCGCCATGTTCAACCTGATCGGGCACACGCCCCTCTGGAAAATGCTGCTCGTCATGCTGGTGGGCTTCACCCTCATACCCATCACGCCCTCGATGGACATCCGCGGCTGGCAGGAGATGCACCCGCTCGACGGGCCCGCCTGGTCCCTTTTCTTTGAATACATCGCCAACCTCCTCTACGCACTCATCGTACGCCGG
Organism: Chitinophagaceae bacterium; assembly: GCA_965200945.1. GTDB lineage: Bacteria > Bacteroidota > Bacteroidia > Chitinophagales > Chitinophagaceae > JADCRZ01. The sequence continues at coordinate 2,727,331 of OZ241749.1, read as the reverse complement.
TTCTCCCGCCTGCTGCTGAGCCTCTTTGTGCTGATCTCCGCCTTCTTCCTCGTGCACTATCTCGTACTCGGCCCGAAAGGCGATGTTATAGGCGGCTGGTCGGTCGATGAAACGCAGATGCACATCGGCTTTATCCGTATGCTTTACCCCTTTTTCGGCGGTTTGCTGCTGTGCCGCCTCGGCATGATCATACGGGTCAAAGGCGCTTTCTGGATCAGCAGCTTCCTCCTCGTCCTTATCTTTTGCGTGCCCCGCCCCGGAGGGGAACTGCTGCTGTGGATGAACGGACTGTACGAATCTTTCGCCATCATTCTCCTGTTTCCCCTCATTGTTTCCATCGGAGCCGGGGGCACCCTGCACGACGCGCTTTCGATCCGGGTCTGCAAATGGCTTGGTGATATTTCCTATCCGATCTACATCACGCACTACCCGCTTATCTACTGGTTCACGGCCTGGGTCACCGATAACAACATACCCCTGCGTAAAGGCCTGCCTGCCGGACTCCTGTTGATGGTAACAGCCATACTCATCGCATATGCAAGCCTCAAATGGTATGATGAGCCGGTAAGGGAATGGCTGAGAAAACGCTTCCTGAAAAAAAAATCGTGAGCTGAATTCCGGCGGAGCTTCCCTACATTGCATCTCCAAAAAACAGCCGCAACCGCATGATCCAGATCGAAGAAGCTTTTATAAGAAAAGTGATTGTACACCGGGTAGGCGCTGAAGATCATACCGTTACCGTGAGCGGCCAGGAGGCGGAGTTTTCTCCGGAAGAGGAGGGGGGCACCTTCAAAAAGATTCTGCTCAAACCCTTTACCACCCATTCCTCCACCTTCGAATTCCGTCACGAGATCGGGATCGACTACAACCCGCTGTTCAACATTGCTAAGGATGTGTTCGAAGCGGATGAATTTGTCGAAAATTCGCAGAAGATCGCCAAATACCTGTGGGCCGTCTCCAAGCATCCGAACATCAAGGAAGGCGATCTTTTCATCGCCAAGTTTGAAGATGTGAAGCTGGGCGGCAACTACTACGAAGCCCTTGGTATCTATAAATTTGAAGACAAGGAGACCTATGTGGAGACCTCTACAGGAAACAAACAGATCGCGGTCAGCTTCAGAAAGGGGATCGGCGGCAAAAAGCCCGACAAAGCCTGTCTGATCCTCTTCACCGACGAACCATATACCCTCCTCGTGATCGACAACAGCAGCAGTGAAACAGACTACTGGCAGAACGATTTCATCAAACACAAACCCAAGAACGATTTTGTCAACAACACCAACGATTTCCTGAACCTGACCAAGGATTATATCACCGGACAAATGCCGCAGGATTTCAAGGTCAACAAAACGGACCAGATAGACCTGCTGAACCGCTCGGTCGAATATTTCAAGACGCACGATACGTTTGACAAGAACGGGTTCGAGGAAGAAGTGCTGCATCATGACGTGATCATCGAATCTTTCCGCAAGTTCGACCAGCACTATAAAAAGGAAAATGAAATGGAGCTGGGCGACTCTTTCCAGATCTCCGCACAGGCGGTTAAAAAACAGGCACGGGTATTCAAAAGCGTGCTAAAGCTCGATAAGAATTTCCATGTCTATATCCACGGCAACCGTGAGCTCATCGAGCAGGGCGTGGACGAAGACGGCAGGAAATATTACAAGATCTACTACGAGCAGGAAAGCTGATCCGGTGCTTGTTCCCTGATGTTTAGCGCTCATCTTACAGCGTTATGAGTAAGAAGATCCCTCATTTTTTTTATCCTCTTCGAGCACGCGCGAACACGGGCCTGCTGCGCGTGGATCCTTGTGGAGAAGCGTGACGAGATCTGCATCGCTTCCCCGGTAGAGATTGCCGCTCAGGCATAGCGAGAAGGCCATGTATGCTCCAGCGTGATTACGCCTGCCAGGAAAGACAAAGCGGTTGTACGTCCTCCTTGGAGCCAACGCCTCCTTTTCTCTTTGCCCTGCTGCTACGAGTTTAACCGAAAAGGAAGTGGGGGTTCTCTTTGTTACAATTCCTGCGAAAGACGAGACCTCCATAAAGTAAAAGGATGGCTTTCCCGTCAGCATCTTCATGAACAGCTATCCTGTCCCTTTTACTTCGGCCTCCTTCTGAGGAAAGACGCCGCCAGTAAGCCGGATCGAACAAGGAAAACACCGCTGTTCTAAACATAACTTTTATGTCTACCGTACTCTTTTTAAGCATGCCTTCACATGGACATGTAAACTCCACACTCGGCCTTGTCAGTGAACTGGTAAAGCAGGGGGAAGAAGTGGTGTATTTTTCTTCGCTCCCTTTCCGCGAAAAGATTGAGCATGCCGGTGCCTCTTTTCGGCCTTATGCCGCAGACCTCGACATCTTTAAAGCGAAAGAACCTGCACCGGCAGGAAGCAACGAACCCGAAACGCCGTTTGCACCGCTCCTCGGGGTGATCAGGTCCGCTGAAATGGTCATCGACGGCATTCTCTCGCACAGCCGCGGTCTGTCGTTCGACTATATGATCCATTCGGCCGCTTTCCCGTTCACCGGTGTTCTGTCGCAGATCCTGAAAATACCTGCTGTCTCTTCGCTGGCGGTCTTTGCCGGGTTGAAAGATTTTTTTGAGATGGGTGACTCGCTTGACCAGTTTCCGGGCATGGAAGAGATGGTAAAAACTTACCGCGAAGTATCCCGGATCATCGAAAAAAAGTATGGGATAAAGATGCCTGCCAGCCCGCTGCAATTGATCTTCCATGTCGGTGACCTGAACTTGGTGTACACTTCCGAATTCTTCATCCCGCCGGCCGACCGGTTATTCTTCGATGACCGGTTCCGCTTTGTAGGTCCGCCCGTGAACGGGCGAAAAGAAGACCTTGATTTTCCTTTCGAAAAGCTGGAAGGCAGAACAGTGGTCTACATTTCTCTCGGCACCGTGTTCGGCAATTACAACCGGGCACTCTACGATGTGTTCTTCGGGGCTTTTGCCGGCCAGGGTGTAACGGTTGTGCTGGCCGCTTACAAAGTGGATCATACCGGATTTGTGATACCTGCCAATTTTATTGTTCGCAATTACGTTCCACAGACCGAACTCTTAAAGTACACGGATGTGGCCATCACACACGCCGGATTGAACAGCATCAGCGACCTGATCCATCAGCATGTTCCGTTCGTGGCCATCCCACTGGGGGCCGATCAGCCTGAACTTGCCGGAAGGGTAGAGGAACTTGGCGCAGCCATCTCACTGACTCCGGATCAACTCGATGCCGCCCGACTTTGGGACGCCGTTGACAAGGTGATGAACGATCCGCAGTATCTCCGTAATATCGAAAAGATCGACCAGTCGTTCAGGGAAGCCGGTGGATATCCAAAGGCTGTTGAAGAAATATTCAAACTGAAAGCACAGAAGGGTATTATGAATGAGATATCCGGAAGAAATAGTCAGAACACGCTATAAATCAATAGTTCGGTAAGTTTTAAGCGGCCAAAGCACCTAAGTTCAAGCACTGGTCGAACAGCTGCTTTATTTTCTTGCAACTCAGCTCCAAACCTAAGTTTGAAAATATTGTTTCGGTCATTATCTTATTGTAAAACATCAGCTTGATGTTTCTCATCGAAAACGCTTCTCTTTTTTCTTTTGGCAATGATAGCCAACACGCTGCTTTAGCCACCGAAACCGCGCTTAAAGCCATATTGAAATGAAAATACAGCTTGTTTTCACTTCTTGCCTGACACTCCGCTAATCCACAGTGCTGTTTGGCATCCCTGATCAAAAACTCTATCTGAAATCTTAAGCGATAGTACTTTATGATCAATGCAGCACTAAGCCCGGTATCGGTACAAACAAAAATCTCATAGCGGCCGCTGTGTTTATCGTACAGATATACAATTCTTACCAACCTTTTCAGGATCATACTGTACACTACGGCACTGTAATAAATCACCCATTCATCTTCGGCAAACTTCCTGATGCGACGCTTGTCGATGAGCTTGCAATCCACTTTGCCAGCATACACCCGTGGCCTGCCTGGTGCCTTCAGTTTATGCCCATGATAAAGGTATCGCAAATCGGCATCAGGGCGCATCTTTGTAATAACATGCAACCCTTCCCCAAGCAGTGGAGTAATAAAGCTGTCCTTCATGAAATATCCGTCTGCTGCCAGGTACGTCACCATTTTCTTTAATGCAGGCAGACGCTTTTTTATGATGCTTACATAATGACTCACCAGATTGTCCTGATTTGTCTGAAGCATCTCTTTACAAGGCGTTTGCACTGCTTCCAGCGACATAGCGGTACCTGCCTGTACATCTACGATGGAGAGGCAACTGATCTCCAGTCCCTTCAATGCACGTTGATCTTTGCCACTCCACCATTTGCCAAGACCGGGTGTTTTTTTACCACTCTTGGGTATAAAGGTGGGATCGAAAGCTGCAATGAGTTCTTTACTACAACTCTTTTTGATAAGTCGGTCGTTGAAACTGCTGAAATCAAATAACTGCTCGAAATGTAGCCGGATACTTTTTTCAGCGTAACGGCTGAAACGGCTTAAGTTCAACATCGTATAGCGAACTGGCATTCCAAGCCATAATTCAAAGATTGTCATCATGAATTTGACTTGCGGTTTGCTGATGTCTTCTAACTTTTGTAAACTTGCAGTGACAAGACCGCGAATCTTGTCAGAGGCATTAGATGTGAGTAGTTGCATACAATCATCTAATGCCATTTTTATTCCTGCCCCTGACTGATCAAAAACTTACCGAACTATTGTATAAATATAAAGCCACTTCAAAAGGAGGAAGTGGCTTTATATTTATAGAACACCAAGGAGTTTGAGAACTTTGGCAAACTGCAATTTCGATAACTGGATTCGACGAGGTCAGGTTATCTTCCGTTCGACCGCAGTACCGTCGCGTCTTTTGTGATCATGTCGTCGTAGGTTTTCTTCACGATGTAGTGCCAGCCTTTGTCGGCTACGTCCACATAGAAGATTTCACCGAGTTTATGATTCTTTACCGCATCCTGAAATTCTTTTGGCAGCATCTCTTCGCCAAAGAACCAGCCGGTATCGCCTTTTGTATTGTTGCCATCCATGGTATACTGGTCGGAGAGCTGATCGAAAGGAGTGCCGGGGGAGGAAGCTTTCTGGGTGATCAGTTTCTTCAGGCTGTCGACCTGTGCTGCGCTCAGCGTTCCACCGTCCAGGAAGATATAACTGGCGCGGTATTTCACGGTTTCCTTTGATTCAAGCACTTTATACGTTACATAGCCCACATTGAACACATCGCCCTTGTTCTGGCGCAACAGTCTTTTGTCGATAAGACTGGTGTCCTTTCCGTACGATAAGTGAAGGAGGGCGGGCTTGAGTGTCGGGTTGGCATCGATGTACTTCTGCGCCTGATCCATGCTGGTGATCTTCTGGAACTGATCGGTTACGCTGGGCTGCGCCAGCAGTGAGCCGGAAATGAGGAGGAATAATCCCAATAGACTATTTTTCATATTTTAAGTTTAGACGGGTGTACGCAAAAATTGCTCCGCATATGCTCTTTTACAACGGCAAAAACACCCGCATAAAGATACAATTTTAGCGTATTTTTTATCAGCGGGCATGATAATGTATTGTGAATATTACCCCGGCAAAGCGGCCAGCTTCCCGCATCACAACAGCCCTCCGGCGTCAGCGGTGCTTTTCGGTGATATATTTCATAAGCTGTGCCGCCGCGCCCAGCGCAGGCCCCGCCAGGGGGTCCGCAAACAGCACATTCGCGGGCGCTTCACCAAAAGTAAGTCCGTCAGAAAGCAACAATGTGATTCTTGCATTCCCCTGCGCCGGAGGCGGCCGTCTCGGAAGCTTTCCTATTCCCATCTGGTCCACAACAAGCTGGCTTTTTTCAAACACATTTTTACTGAGTGAAAGGGAAGTTTCATCGCTGGTTTCCCATATCAGCAGTTTGCCGGTCTGGTTGATATACCTGGCGGTTCCATTCCTGAAAACGGCGAGTACGTCCAGCCCCTTCTCGAGTCCCACTTCAACGATCACGGCCTCCAGTGCGCGTGCTGCCGGGTTTCTAAGGGTTGCTGCCGAACCGCTGCGTGAATTTATCCCTTTTGGCCGGGTTGGCTTTCTGTTATGCAATAAACCCTGCTCGTCGCCTTTCATGAGGGTGCGTGCTTATTGTAAAACTTTGCTGGCTGCGGCTTCCCGGGTATACTCCTGCACATCTTCGGTCAGCAGGAACCGTTGCTGCTGCAGGCTCTCCGCCGATGCGGTTACGGCCGCAACATACCGGGCATGGGTGCCATACCGTTCTTCCAGCGAAAGACGCGGGTCGCCGGCCGTCAGCCTGTCCTGTTTCGTTTGAGGAAACGGGATGCACTGGCCGGCAGATTCGCCGCCATCGTTCAGCCCGAAGCCTTCCCGCCGCAGGGCCCAGCCTGTAAGTGTTGCCACGGGCGCAGCCACCGGCGGAAGCCGTACACCGGCTATTTCGTTCCCATCGCTGTCGACCCTTGAAACAAAGCAGGTATAGGGTGCAAAGCGGTCGGTCATGGCAGGGTACCTGCTGATCACGCCTTCCTTAAACCGGTTTCCGTAATCGAATGCCTGATGTATGGTGATCAGGCCTGTATAAGTAACGCCTGGTATGGCCGGCCAGCCGAGTGCCTCCCTGCCCACTACGCCCGTGAGCCGGCCGGGTACAGGCAAAGCCGCTGCCGCATTGTTCTCTTTCCGCCTCGGCACCCGGCTGGCCGGCGGTACAATGCCACGCGTTACCCATTCGTCGAGGTCTATAAAAAGCGCTCTCAGCAGCGGTTCCGGGCGGGTGGGGTTCTGTGGCTGCTGGCAGATACCCGCACCGCTGCCGCTGCCGTGCTGCATGCCCGAGACCAGGTAGAACCTTATATTGGGCGGATCCGGCAGGTCGTTGCCCTGCGGGTCGGTATGCAGCAGCGAAGCGGCTTTTACCCAGTATTCATTCGCTGAATTGATCTCCATCACTTTGGGTGGCGCGGTGCCATGCCGATAACCGGACAGCCTTCCGCCGGTTCGTCCGCTGATGGGGTCGCTCATCACCGGATAGGCAAACGGAAAAACGGCTTCCGGGTAAAGGTGGTTCTGGCGGTTGCGTTCCGTACGGCCGGGCTGTGCAAAGCGGTAGTTGATGCCCACACCGCTGCCCCCGCCAAGCCAGTCCTCGATGCCGTCGAATACCGGGCGGCCCTGCTCATCGGTGTTGAAGCCCAGGGTCTGAAAATCGTTCATGTACCGCGCCGGTTGCGAAACGGCGAAACTGTAGGTCGTCTTTACATCACCGGCAAGCGGGTTCACTGGCTGCGCGTTGTTCTTTGCATACCGTAGAAAAGAAACAAGATCACGGGTCGCGGCAAGGCCGAGCCCCGCCACCAGCGGGTCTTTGGCGGTGTAGGTAAATTCATAGATGGCGCTTTGCCGGAAAGGGGTGCCTGCAGGCAGCAGGGAAATGCTGCGGTCGTTGTTGTAGGTCCAGCCCGTTGCCGGAATGGTATCGGGCACATCGTTCAGCAACAGGCGGGTGGTCAGCACTGCCTGACGCTGATCGGGTGAAGCGGCCGGGTAGGTAAGGGCATAACGAGTCGACTTGTCGTTGTCGAAAGAAATGAATTCGTAGGAAGGGCCGGTGATGGCCGACCCATCCGGCTGCCTGGCAATGGGTACGGTGAGCGTCAGGCCATGATTGGCGGGGGTGGCCGAGATATCCCAGCCGCACCAGACGACCGAATAGCCCATCTGCATCAGGAAGCCATCCTGCTGCTCCGCCGCGCCGGGGTCGTTCCCTCCCTGGCTTTTATTAAAAGGCCCGAACAATTTGCCTCCCCGGTTGGGGATCTCTGCAAATAGCTTGTGGTTGCCCTTCTGCAGGTCTATGGGTTTGAGCAGGTAAAAATCCATCGAATACTCCACCATCCCGCGGGCGTTGCGCGGCGCCAGCCGGATGTCTGTGATCCCCCTGTTCTCCGGCCGGCGCGGATCTGCTTCCGCATAAGCCTTGCCGGCCAGTTTTTCATAGGCGCCGGTTTTTCCAAATGCTTTGCCGCCGAACGCCGGCGATTGCCGTTCGGTGATCTCGATGCGGATGATGCCGGCAAACAGGGGGGTAACGGATGGTGACAGCAGAAAGAAGAGTGCGCACAACAGATGCCGAACCTGCGGAAGATGATTGTTCATATAAAAAGGATCCTTCGAATATAAAGAAAAAGAAGACAGCGGGCGGAGACTCACGGTAGAGATCACCCGATGCAACCCTTATAGGCGCCGGGGGTGATGCCTTCAGTTTTGCGAAAGGCACGCACGAAATAATTGACATCGGTGAAGCCGCATTGGGCGCTTACTTCGCTGAGGGTGCTCCGTTTGCTGGCAAGCAGCTGCTTGGCCAGCTTGATGCGTTCCCGGTTGATATAATCGAGCGGCGTGATGCCGAACTGATCCCTGAACCATTTGAAGAATTCGTTGCGGCTCATATACGCCTTGCGCGAAAGGAGGTCGACGCCGATCTTTTCACCCAGGTGCTCATGAATAAAATGCAGCACATGATGCAGGCGGCTCCGGTTCCTGTTGTCGTCCGCCTCTTCATGGACCTGCATCAGGTGCTGGCTCTGCACCAGCCTGATCAGCAGCTCTTTCAGGCTGAGGTCGGCATAGATGTTTTTCACGCGGTCGGCACTGCTGCATATCCGGATCAGTTTGTTGATGATCCCCGTCACTTCATCGTCGTTCGAAAAATGATACTGGTTGAACTGCAGCTTCCAGGTATGCGGCCTGTCTGCATCATTCGTATAATACTTGTCGAGGTAATTGAGGGTGTCGTTCACATAGCCGGCATCCACCGCGAGCGCGATGCACTGCGTCGGGTTGCCCGCAGTGGCTTCGGGGAAATCGATCACCATGGTTTCGTCTGCCGGCACGATCACCGTTTCACCGGGCAGGTAATCGAAAGCCGGCTTGCCGTTCAGGTGCATCACCTTCTTGCCCCGTACCATGCTGGTGATCACGAAATCATGAAAGGTGAGGGGCACACGGTAGGTTTCCTGGTAGCTCTCGAAGATGTTGAGCTCGCAGGAGTTCAGGTTGAAAACACGGCGGTTCTCTACCAGCGTTTGCAGGTATTTCGATTCCGTAAGATCGATCTTGTTCAGGTAATTCCTGTTGGGCACAGCAGATCTGTTTAGGTAGTTAAGGTAACAAATAGGGCTGTACCTGCCAATGGTTTCAGTACGATTGTGCTATAAAAGAATACTAAATTCTGCCTGATTAGCTTTGGTGAAGGGTACATTGCTGTATTCTTTCATGCTAAAAAAACGATTGCCCATGAGTACAGCAACAGCTGCCCCCATATCAACGGTGGCGGCACGTCCCCGGTTCAAAGAAAAATACGAGCATTATATCGGCGGTGAATGGGTAGCCCCCGCCAGCGGCGAGTATTTTGACAATATTTCTCCCATAGACGGCAAGCCTTTTACAAAGGCCGCCCGTGGTAACAAAGAAGACATCGGCAAAGCGATCGATGCGGCTGCAGAAGCTTTCAAGACCTGGAGCAAAACAGCCGCCGGCTACCGCAGCAACCTCCTCCTGAAGATCGCGCAGCTGGTGGAAGACAACCTCGAATACCTGGCCATCGTGGAAACCATCGACAACGGCAAAGCGCTCCGCGAAACACGCGCCGCCGACCTGCCGCTGGTGGTAGATCATTTCCGTTATTTCGCGGGCGTCATCCGCAGCGAAGAAGGCACGATCAGCGAACACGACGAAACCACCGTAAGCATCAATTTACATGAACCCATCGGTGTGGTCGGACAGATCATTCCCTGGAACTTCCCGCTGCTGATGGCCGCCTGGAAAATAGCGCCGGCGCTGGCCGCAGGCTGTACCGTAGTGGTAAAACCCGCCGAGCAAACGCCTACCAGCATCATGTGCATGATGGAGCTTGTCGGCGACATCCTGCCCAAAGGCGTGCTGAATATCGTGACCGGCTTCGGCCCGGAAGCAGGCAAGCCACTGGCAACCTCGCCGAAGATCAACAAGGTGGCATTCACCGGCGAAACGACCACGGGCCGGCTTATCATGCAGTACGCTTCCGAAAACCTGATCCCGGTGACCATGGAACTGGGCGGTAAAAGTCCGAACATATTTTTTGAATCCGTCGCCGATGCCGACGACGAATTCTTCGACAAGGCGGTGGAAGGCGCCGTTATGTTTGCGCTCAACCAGGGCGAAGTATGTACCTGCCCGTCGCGCATCCTGGTGCACGAAAAGATCTACGACAAATTCATGGACCGTGTGATCCAGCGCACCAAAGCGATCAAGATGGGCAACCCGCTCGATGGTACGGTGATGATGGGCGCGCAGGCTTCAGAAGACCAGTACAAAAAGATCCTGAGCTATTTCGATATCGGCAGGCAGGAAGGCGCACAGGTGCTTACCGGTGGCGAAGCGTTCCACCAGAACAGCGGACTCGAACACGGCTACTATATCCAGCCTACCATCATGAAGGGCCATAACAAGATGCGCGTGTTCCAGGAAGAGATCTTCGGGCCGGTGACTTCCGTAACCACCTTCAGCAGCACCGCGGAAGCCATCGCCATCGCGAACGATACGCTGTACGGACTGGGCGCCGGGGTGTGGACAAGGGACGCCCACGAGTTGTACCAGGTGCCGCGTGCCCTACAGGCAGGCCGCGTCTGGGTGAACTGTTACCATGCATATCCTGCACATGCGCCGTTTGGCGGTTATAAAAAGTCGGGTTTTGGAAGGGAAAATCATAAGATGATGCTCAACCATTACCGTCAGACAAAGAACATGCTTATCTCCTATAGCAAAAACAAACTTGGTTTTTTCTAACAGGAGCGTTATGAAAACCAGATCAGCGGCGTGAGGCCGCTGATTTTTTATGTGAGGGCAAGGGGCTCCCGGCCATACAGATGGAGGGGCCCTTGTTCTTTTTACAACCCAAAATAAACTGAGATGCCGGTACCGAGAATAATGAGTACAGAAGCTGCCCGGGAGCTGATCGCACAACTGAAGCGGCTGCATGGCCCCCTCATGTTTCACCAGAGCGGCGGCTGCTGCGATGGCAGTCAGCCTATGTGTTTTGAAGAAGGCGAGTTTCGTGTCGGCGGAAGCGACGTAGGCCTCGGCGAGGTGGAAGGCTGCAAATTCTACATGAGCGCCGACCAGTTCGAATACTGGAAGCACACCCAGCTCATCCTCAACGTAACCCCTGGCCGCGGCAGCAGCTTCTCCCTTGAGATCCCGCTGGGCGTACGGTTTTACATAGAATCGAGGTTGTTCACTGAGGCAGAGCTGGAAGATCTGGAGCCGGTGGAAGAGGTAGAGGGATAAGAGGGGTGAATCGTTTTTTGCAGCACCCATTTCTTATGGTTCAGAAACCAAGATGGAAAATTTGTTAAAACCTGTAATCTTAAAAACAGTTGTGCCACGGGGTCAAACCATGGCACAACTGTTATCAGGAATGCCCTGTCGATCACCATCTCCCTGATCTTTCCGTCCCCCCGATCAAGGTTAATTTTGTTTTTCGATTTTAATGCCGCATTTTACAGGATCATTTTTTCTTGTTGAATTCCATTCCGGACGGAAGACCTGACCCCTTTCTGCACAGCCGAAGAGCCGACGATCCCTGTTTTCATATTTAAAACGATGCCTGCATGAGTGTTGACAAAAAGCTGGAGAACAGCCATTTACCTCCTTCCTTTCATACCAGGATGTTCGATGAGGCCGCTTTTGAAGTGTTCTTCCGGAACCATTTCAAAGAACTCTGCGGATACTGCCAGTTTAAATTCGACTTCGACCTCGAAGCGGCGAAAGACACCGTGCATGCGGGTTTCATCAAACTGTGGGAGCACCGCCAGACCATCTCGCCCGAACTTTCCGTAAAAGCCTATCTCTACAAGATCGTCAATAATCTCTGTCTCGATATCCTCAGAGGCGACCGCGTGAAACGGAGGCATTTCAAATACCTTTCGGAACACTCGCACGAAGCAGGCGATGATCACCAGCAGGTTGATTTCAAACAGCTCGAAGACGTGATCCTTAAATCGGTGGAGGAACTGCCCGCACAGATGCGCCGGGTCTTCGAGCTCAGCCGCTATGAAGAAATGAGCTACGCCCAGATTGCAGAGCATCTGCACATCTCCGTCAAAACCGTGGAAACCCAGATCAGCAGGGCCCTGGCGAAGCTCCGCAAAAAACTCTCCTACTACCTCCGGTCTTTTTCACTGCCGGTGCTCCTGCTGCTCGAGGTGCTGAAATAAAAATTTTTTCGCATACTGTAGGGGTAAGATTTTATCCTGTCGTATAACTGAATATACATGAAAGGGAACAGCGCATTAGAAGAACTGTTGATCTCATACATAGCAGACGAACTAAATGAGGAAGACAAAGCGCTTGCTGAAAGATATATCGGCTCCGATGAAAAGATCCGGATGCACGTGGAAGAACTCCGGAATGCCTGGAAACTGCTGAAAGTAAACAGGCAGCTCAACAAAATAGATGTAGACAGGGAATGGAACCGCTTTGAACAATCGATCACCCGGAAGGAAAACAAGCTCACAGTCATCAAAAGCCAGGAAGAGGAAACCGGAGACGGCGAACCTCTTCAAACCAGTACGCCACCTGATACATTCCGGATCAGAAAGCTGATGCCTGCCGCGGCAGCTGCCTGCTTGGTCACGCTGCTTTTTTTAGGATGGATCTACACGGGTAAGAAGATAGAAGAAACAAAGATCGCTTATGCGGCACCGGTTGAAAGCGCCCTGTCGCGTTCGGTGTGGCACCGGGAAGTAAACACAACCGCGCGTGCAAGAACGCTGACCCTCGAAGATGGCTCCATCATCGTACTGTACAGCCAGAGCGAGATCAGTTATCATATGCCCTTTCTTTCAGACAGGCGCGACATAAACCTGATAGGCACAGCGGATTTTTCAGTGGCGAAAGACAGAACGAAGCCGTTCACCGTATTCAGTCCCGATCTTTCTACCACGGCGCTGGGTACGCATTTCAGGATAGCTGCCCCTGAAGAAGGGCCGGTTACAACAGTGAAGCTGACAGAAGGAAAAGTGGTGGTAAAACGGATCGGAAAAGACAGCCTGGAACAGGCCAACGCGTATTTTCTGACACCCGGCCAGCTGCTGACCTACAACCGGAAAAAGAAAACAGTAAAGGTGGAGGATTATTCCGGTAAAAAGTCATCCACCCTGCAGAACGACCTGGCATCCGTTGATATGCCTGACCTGCCCGATCCGAAAAAGGGCACGTGGTATATGTTCAACAACCAGCTGCTCGACCAGGTCTTCGATCAACTGTCTGCGTTATACCATGCAGACATTGTATACGATAAAAACGATATGAAAGACATTTATTTCATCGGGCGCTACAGCAAAACAGATTCGCTGGAAACAGTGCTCAGGGAGATCACCAAACTCAATAACCTGACTGTTACAAAACAGAACAATCAGTTCATTATAGCCAGAGAGAACGATCAATAATCGATTGCAGGTGAGCCCAGGTTGACAGGAAAATTAAAATCAGTAAGTCCATTCTTTTCACCATAAAACGGTTTGTCATATGAAACATCCTGGATGTAAACCCAGGGCAGCACTCTATGCCCTTACAATCCTTGTATTCCTGCTCTTTATCCACCCTGTGCTTCTTCAGGCACAGTCGACGCTCGTGAGAGGCATCGTACAGAATACCAACAGCGAGCCCCTTCCCGGTGTGTCGGTCGTGATCCGGAACACGAAAACAAATTTCACCACCGGTACCGCCACCGACACCAGCGGAAACTTCTCCTTCTCAGGCATCGCCTCCGGCGGCCCGTACACTTTTACCTTTACGATGGTGGGTTTTGAAAAACAGACCCTGTCGGGCTACAACCTGAAAGCCGATGCAACCCTATCCCTGGCCGTAAAGCTGGTGCCCACCGGCGCTTCGCTCGACCAGGTAGTAGTGGTGGGTTACGGCGCCCTTAAAAGAAAGGACCTGACCGGCTCTGTGGGTTCGCTGCCGGCAAAGGATATAAAAGACCTGGCCGTGCCGCGGGTGGAACAGGCGTTATCGGGCCGCGTGGCCGGTGTGCAGGTCAAGTTCTCCGACGGTACCCCGGGTGGCCCGCCCCAGATCCGTGTCAGAGGGATCGGCAGTATCTCGGCCGGTGTTGACCCGCTCTATGTGGTCGACGGTTTTCCGACCGACAACATCCAGACGATCAATCCCAACGACATCGAAAGCCTGGATATCCTCAAAGATGCTTCCGCAACAGCCATCTACGGTTCCCGGGGTTCCAACGGGGTCATCATCATCAATACAAAACGCGGTACTTCGGGTAAGACAAAAATCAATTTCGACACCTATTACGGCGTGCAGCAGAACACACGCGAGCCGCAGTTCATGAACGCCCACCAGCAGGCAGACTATTACTACAACTCCATCCGCAACAGGAACCTCGACCTGGGTAACAACGTGTCGGGCGACCCGGCCACCTGGGCCATCCGCGTGCCGCAGACGGTGCTCGACGTGCGTTCCGGCAAGAACACCAACGACGTGAGCGCACTGGATGCCGTACTGCACACCGCTCCCCAGCAGAGCTACAACCTTTCCTTCAGCGGCGGCTCACCCAACGTGCGCTTTGCCGTGAGCGGCGAATACCTGAACCAGGATGGCATCATCCTGAACTCAAACTTCAAGCGCTACTCGATCCGCGCCAACCTCGACGCGCAGGTCACCAGCCGGCTGTCCATCCGCCTCAATGTAAATCCGTCGTATACACGCAACCGCAATGTGATCGCAAGCGGCAACGGCGCCGGCGCTTCCACCAGCATCATCGGCTCCGCCACCTCCGCGCAGCCTTATTACCCGCTCCACAATGCAGACGGCAGCTACTTCGTATACCAGTCGGTCGATGCGTCTACCGACCTGTACAACCCACTCGCGCTGGCACTCGAAAAGAAAGATCTTTCTTCCCGCGCGCGCCTGCTCACCAATGCCAGTGTGGAGTACAAGATCCTCGACGGACTGAAAGTGAACGTGCTTTTCGGCGCTACCCTCAACAACGCGCACCTGTCGAGCTTCACGCCTTCGCTGCCGGTGTTCCTGAATGCGGCTGCCTCGGGTAAGGACAGTACTTACTCGGCTTACAACTGGCTGGCAGAGTACACGCTCAACTACAGCAAAACCATTGGCAAGCACACCATCAACGCCCTGGCCGGCTACACCGCCCAGGAGGATGTGAACGAACAGAACAACCTCACCAGCACCAACTATCCCAATAACCTGATTCCATACCTGAGCGCCGTGAGCGGCATCATTACTTCCGGAACTGCGCTGAAGGAAGAATGGTCGATCGTTTCGCAGCTGGCAAGGCTCAACTACAACTACGACGGCAAATACCTGATCACCGCTTCCATCCGCCGCGACGGCTCATCGCGCTTCGGGGCCAACAACAAGTATGGTGTGTTCCCATCGGCCGCCGTAGCCTGGCGCGTATCGGATGAAAATTTCATGAAGGGCATCGGCGTGATCAGCGATATGAAGCTGCGTGCAAGCTATGGCAAAACAGGTAACAACAACATCGGCAACTACGCTTCTATCTCAACGGTCAACTACATCAAATACACCACCGGCGGAGTGGCCATCGGCGGCTATACTCCGTCGCTCATTCCCAACCCCGACCTTACCTGGGAAACACAGCAGCAGTTCAACGGCGGTATCGACCTGTCCCTGTTCAAAGGGCGCCTGAACATCACCGCAGATCATTTTATCTCGAAGAACAAAGACCTGCTGTTGAACGTGAACATCCCTACTTCCACCGGCTTTGGTACGGCCCTGAAGAACATCGGCGAAGTAAAGAACAACGGATGGGAGTTTGTCGTCAGCTCCCAAAATGTGAACACGCATGATTTCAAATGGTCAACCGATTTCAACATCTCTACCTACCGCAACAAGGTGGTGAAGCTGGGGCCATCGGGCGACGATATCATCGTGGGTAACAACATCACCCGCGTTGGTCAGCCGATCGGTATGTTCTACGGATATATTGCCGATGGTATCTTCAAGAACGCGGCCGAGCTCGCTGCCGGTCCGATCTACAACAAGGGGCTTGCAGATGAAACACGCATGGGCGATATCCGTTTCAGGGATGTAAGCGGCCCCAACGGCAAGCCGGACGGCCTTATCACCAACGCCGACCTCGCCATCATGGGAAGCCCTTACCCGAACTTTTATTATGGCATGACCAACCGGTTATCGTACAAGAATGTCAGCCTGAGTGTAAACATCGCCGGTACGCAGGGCGCACAGATCTACAGCAACGCAATGGTGATCTACCGCCTCATCCGCTCGCGCAGCAGAACCCTCACCACGGAACTCAACTACTGGAAATCGGAACAGGATCCCGGCGATGGCAAAACGGTTCGTCCGGATGATGTGCCCAGGGGCGGTCTGCGCCTGGCCAGTTCCCGCTATCTCGACAACGGTTCTTATCTCCGCATCAACAACATCACGCTTGCTTACCTGATGCCGGAAAAGATCACGAGCATGCTGAAGATGAACCAGCTCAGGGTGTATGTGAGCGCCAACAACGCATTCATCTTTACCAAGAACCTGGAGTTCAATCCGGACGTCAGCAACAGCGGCAACGCCCTTACACCGGGCATCGACAACAACAATTATCCCTTACCCAGAAACGTCGTGGTGGGCGTGAACCTTGGTTTCTGATCCAGACACTTTTATTCTAAGAAATTATGAAAAAATTATTTGCCATCGCAGCGCTTGCAGCCACCTGCATCTTTTCTTCCTGCAGCAAAAGCTTCATCAACCGTCCGCCGGTTTCATCCGCCACTGTAGACATCCTGTATAAAACGGACAAAGACTTTCAGGACGCCGTTGTCGGTACGTACCAGGCGCTCCGGAACCAGTACAACAACATGTGGCAGTTTGGGGATATACGCGGCGACGACGCTTACATCCAGGTGTCGAACCAGCCCAGCACCACCAACGTAGACCTGTTCTCCATCAACAGCAGCGATGCCCTGCTCAACAGCACCTGGGCTAACTATTACGTCGTGATCAACCTGGCCAACAACGTGATCACCCGGATCGCATCCGCCGACCCCAGCCTGGTAAAGAACAAAGCCCGTTACCAGGCGGAAGCGAAGTTCCTGCGGGCCATTGCCTACTTCGACCTTGTCAGGATCTTCGGTAACGTGCAGGTGTACACGCAGCCGCCAACCTCCGATGAAGCTTCGCAGACCCCCCGCACGCCGGTTGCCACGGTGTACAGCGACGTGATCATCAAAGACCTTCTCGAAGCCGGCGCCAACCTGCCGCAGACCGTAACCGGCACTGAAGTGGGCCGTGCCACGAAAGGCGCCGCCAAAGCCATGCTGGGTAAGGTTTATATGACCGTAAAGGATTTTCCGAAAGCAGAGGCCGTATTGCAGGAGATCACAACCGCACCATACTCTTATGCACTGCTCCCGAACTACAACGACCTGTGGGATTACAGCAAGAACGAACACCACAGCGAATACATTTTCGACATCGAATACGAAGAAGGGCTGGGCGGACTGGGTAGTCCGTTCACTAACGCGTTTATGCCCAACGCCACCAACCTGCTCAACTACTACGGCATCAAGGGCGGTTTTAACGAATCACTTTGTCCCACGCTTTCTTTCATCAGCCTCTGGCGGCCGAACGACAGGCGCAAGGACGTAAGCGTGCGCTGCTGCGGTACCTGGACGAACCCCACCACCGGGGCAGTCACCACATTTTCCTCTTCCACCAGTCAGACCTACACGATGAAATACGTGACCTCCGTGGCCACGCAGAACGACAGCAAAGCCAACTGGAAAGTGGTGCGCTATGCAGATGTGCTGCTGATGTATGCAGAAGCCCTCAACGAGAACGGCAAAACGGCCGCCGCGCTTACGCCGCTGAACCAGGTTCGCACGCGCGCCGGACTGGCCACGGTAACCGGCTTGTCGCAGGCCAACGCCCGCGACAGCATCGAGCTGGAAAGAAGGTTCGAGCTTTGTTTCGAAGGCCACCGGTGGTTCGACCTGGTGAGGACGGGGAAAGCCCTGCAGGCCCTGACGCCGGTGGGCATGAAGGATTACATGACCGTGTTCCCTGTACCGCTGACACAGGTGAGGGTGATGAACAATGCAACGATCTTTCCGCAGAACCCGGGATATAATTAGTGGCCGAACTTCCATTGTTAAATTCAATAAACGCATTGCAGTATGTACAGAAGAGATTTTCTCAAACACGGCGCCATGGTCGGTGGCGGACTTGCACTGGGCGGTCCGTCGCTGATGGGCAAATCCACTGGAGCGGCCCCGGCCGATGAAGCGCCCTGGTTCGGCAAATCGATGCGCTGGGCGCAGCTGGCTTTCGTGGAAAGCGACCCCGGCACCTACGATCCTGATTTCTGGCTCGGCTATTTCAAAAAGATACACGCCGATGGCGCCTTGCTGAGCGCCGGAGGGATCGTCGCTTTTTATCCCACCGATGTACCGCTGCACCACCGCAGCGACAAGCTCGGCAATACCAATCCGCTCGGCTACCTGGTGGAAGGATGCCGCAAAATGAACATGTCCATCTGCCTGCGCACCGACCCCCATGCGGCGCGGCAAAACGTATACGACGCACATCCCGACTGGATCTCGGTGGGCCCCGACGGCAACAAGCGCCGCCACTGGGCCAACAAGGACCTGTGGGTGACCTGCGCCTACGGGCCGTACAATTTCGACTTTATGACGCAGGTGAACCACGAGATCATGGAACGCTTCAAACCCGACGGCATTTTCTCGAACCGCTGGGGCGGCCACGGCCTGTGCTACTGCGAGCACTGCGTAAAGAATTTCAAGGATTATTCGGGGCTGGACCTGCCGAAGTTCAAAGCATACACGGAAGGCGGTGGTACCATCATGCCGCGCGAGGAGGCCGACCGGCTCAATACTACGTTCCTCAAATGGACCGACTGGCGCGTGGAGCGGCTGAAGGAGCTCTGGTTTCTCTGGGATGCGGAGATCCGCAAGCAGCGCGCGGCCTCCCGCTTCATCCCGAATGGCTTTCCCGACAAGGTGCTCACCGGCCAGAAATCGGATTTCTTTTTTGCAGACCAGCAGGCCAGAAGCGGCGTGATACCGCCCTGGGCCAATGCGAGGGGGGCCAAGGAAACGCGCGCCACGCTGGGCATGAAGCCGCAGGTGGGCATCTTCAGCGTGGGTGTGGAAGACGAGTGGCGCTGGAAGGATTCCGTACAGGGCGATGCGGAAGTACGGATATGGTCAGCCGAAGGCGTGGCCAACGGGCTGCTGCCTTGCTTCGTGAAGTTCGGGGCCACGTTGTACGACAAACGCTGGGTGAACAACATCAGCAACATGTACCAGCTGTATAACCGGGCGGAGAAATACCTGCGCAACACGGCCTGCCTGGCCCGCGTGGGCATGGTTTATTCCGAACAGACCGACCGCAAATACGGCGGCAAACCCTGGCAGGCACAGCACCGCGACCACAACAGCGGCATGTACCACGCGCTGGTGGAAGCCCGCATCCCGTTCGAGATGGTGAACGACCGGCTGCTGGAAGCCGAAAATCTCAAACCCTATAAATTGCTCGTGCTGCCCAATATTGCGGCCCTGTCTGACAACCAATGTGATCAGTTGCGTAAGTTTGTTCAGGGCGGCGGAAGCCTGGTAGCCACCTTCGAAACCTCGCTGTACAACGAAGAAGGCGTACAGCGGCCCGATTTCGGACTGGCCGACGTGTTCGGCGTGTCTTTCGCGAGCAAGGTGGAAGGGCCGATGAAGAACAGCTACCTGAAGTTCAAACCCGACCAGGCAAGCAAGACGTATCATCCGGTACTCAAAGGACTGGAAGATGCGTATCGCATGATCAACACCGTTTACCAGGTTGATGTAACTCCGAAAGCGGATTTCCCGAGTCCCGTCACGCTGATCCCGACCTATCCAGATCTGCCGATGGAAGATGTGTACCCACGGGTGGAAGATACAGCGACCCGGGAGATCTATATCCGGGAAATGGGCAAAGGCCGCGTGGTGTATGTACCCGGCGACCTGGACAGGAGTTTCTGGCAGATCATGAGCATCGACCATGGCAGGCTGCTCGCCAACAGTTTTCACTGGGCGCTCAATGAAGAGCCGGTGGTAGCGGTGGAAGGGCCCGGTGTGATCGATGTAACGGCCTGGCAGCAGAAAGCATCCATGGCCATCCACCTGGTGAACCTGACCAACCCCATGATGATGAAAGGCCCGTTCAGGGAGCTGTTCCCGGTGCAGGCGAAACTGAAAATAAAGATCCCGGATGGTAAAAGGGTGACCGGCGTTAAGCTGATGGCGGCTGAGACGAGCCCTAAGTACGAGGTGAGCGGGCGTTTTATTTCGCTGGATGTGCCGAAGATACTTGACCATGAGATTGTGGCGGTGGATCTGGCTTAGGACGTATTCAGACTATTCCAAACATTTGATCTAAAACTAATCTACTATGAACTGGACGCAGGTCATTGATCCGTTCCACAACATTGGTTTATCCGCCCTGGTAGCGGTGCTTCCCATCCTCGTCATTTTCTGGGCCCTGATCATCCGCAGGATGAAAGGATACCAGGCCAGCCTGCTCGCTACCGCCAGCGCCATCCTCATCGCCATTGCCATTTATCACATGCCGGTAAAGCTGGCGCTGCTGTCGGCTGCAAACGGGGCGTTGTATGGTTTGTTTCCCATCTGCTGGATCGTGATCGCGGCCGTCTTCCTGTTCAACATTACGGTGAAGAGCGGCCAGTTCGAGATCATCAAGCATTTCATGGCGTCCATCACGTCTGACCGGAGGCTGCAGGCGCTTCTCATCGCGTTTTCGTTTGGGTCATTCCTGGAAGGCACCGCCGGCTTCGGGGCGCCAGTGGCGATCACGGCGGCCATGCTGGTAGGGCTGGGTTTTGATCCGCTGTATGCTGCAGGTATTTGCCTGATCGCCAATACGGCACCGGTTGCGTTCGGCGCCATCGGCATACCCATCACGGTGGCTTCGCAGGTGACTTCGGTTCCGGAGATGGCCATCTCGCAGATGGTGGGCAGAACGCTGCCTATTCTATCTATCCTGCTGCCCTTCTACCTGGTGGTGCTGATGGCCGGGGTTAAAAAGGCGGTGGAAGTGATGCCGGCGATCCTGGTGTCGGGCGTGTCCTTTGCGTTCCTGCAATGGTTCTCTTCGAACTTTATCGGTCCGTCACTGCCGGATGTCATTGCGGGCATCGGCTCCATCATTTCCCTGGTCATATTTCTGAAATTCTGGAAAGTAAAAAAAGTATGGCGTTTTGCACACGAGCCCGCACCTACGATCGGCACGGAACTCAATTACACCACCGGGCAGATCGTGCGGGCCTGGTCGCCATTCATCCTGCTTACGGTGATGGTCATCGCGTGGGGCATGCAGCCGATCAAGGACCTGTTTACCGCTATCGGACAAACGCAGTTTGAATTTCCCGGAATTCACAATGTGATCCTTGACAGGGCCGGAAAGCCGCTGGCCCATATATTTAAATTCAACTACCTGTCGGCAGCCGGTACTGCCATCTTTCTGTCTGCGCTGATCTCCATTCCGCTCACCGGACTGAAATTCAGCGATGCGGCAGGCCTTTTTGGACAGACGCTGAAGCAGCTGCTTTATCCGATCATCACCATCGCGTCTGTGCTGGGCTTTGCCTATATCGTGAATGATTCGGGCATTACCCTCACCATTGCGGATGCGCTCGCTGCCACTGGTTTCCTGTTCCCGTTCTTTGCGCCCGTGCTGGGCTGGTTGGGTGTGTTTATAACGGGCTCCGATACTTCCGCCAACGCCTTGTTTGGGAAGCTGCAGGCCAGTACCGCCACTTCGATCGGGGTGGATCCGGTGATCACGGTGGCAGCCAATGTGTCGGGCGGCGTCGTTGGCAAAATGATCTCGCCGCAATCGATCGCCGTGGCCGCGGCGGCGGGCAACCTGGTCGGGCAGGAGTCGAAATTGTTTACGTTCACGGTGAAGCACAGCTTTTTTATGCTGCTGTTTATCTGCTGCCTCGTATTTGCGCAGGCCTACGCGTTTAAATGGCTCATCCCGGAATACCATATGCTGGTGGCTTCCGCCAGTGCGGCCATCACCGATTTATCGAAAGGCTATACGTACCTGGCGGTACTGGCCGGCGTCATCGTTTTGTTTGGCGTGCTGATTGCGCTGCTCAACAGACGAAAAGATCCTACGGACATATCAACTTTAACTGCAACAAAATAATAGCATGAACGAATCTTTGCACAAGTACATGAGGGTGGGACTGGTTCATTTTATGGCGTTCCCGGCCACCATAAAAGGGGACGGGCCTGTTTATGACACCATCAAAAAAGTGGCGGTAGATGATTACTTCACGGCGATCGAGATCACTACGATCAAAGACCCCGAAGTTCGGCAGAAAGTGAAAGGGATGTTGGAGACTTCGCATATGTCGGTGGCTTATGGCGGACAGCCCCGCCTGCTGACCACCGGTCTGAACATCAATCACCTCGATGAAGGAGAACGCCTCAAAGCGCTGTCCAACCTGAAGGAAGGCATCGATGAAGCTTACGAGATCGGCGCTACCGGCTTTGGTTTTCTCAGCGGCAAATATGAAGAAGCCACCAAGGAAGAATCTTACCAGGCGCTGGTCAGATCCACGAAGGAAATGTGCGCCTACGCCAAAAGCAAGGGTGGATTGAAGATCGCGATCGAAATATTTGATTATGATGTGGACAAACGAAGCCTGATCGGCCCGGCGTCGCTGGCGCTGCGGTATGCAAAGGAGATCAGGGAGGAGTTCGATAATTTCGGCCTGATGGTCGACCTGAGTCACATTCCGCTGATCCATGAAACGATCCGGGAGTCCATCCTGCCGGTAAAGGATTATATCACACATGCGCACATAGGAAACTGCGTGGTGAAAAGCCCCGACCTGCCGGCTTACGGTGATGTACACCCGCGGTTTGGCTTTCCGGGAGGCGAGAACGATGTGGAGCAGGTAACCGAATTTCTGCAGGTGCTGCTGGAGATCGGCTACCTGAACGACAGGAACCCGCCGTTCCTGAGTTTCGAGATCAAACCCTTCGGCGACGAAGACGCCGATGTGGTGCTCGCGAACGCAAAGCGCACACTCAATGCGGCCTGGGCGAGGGTTTGAGGAAAAGTTGATTGTACCTTGCTGGTTGTTTGACATAGGAGTTGTTGCAAAAGGGGGCTGAACCCACCCCTACCCCTCCCAGGAGGGGATTAGGAAGGGGCGCTTCTCTCTCAAATCCCCTCCGAGGAGAGGTAGGGGTGAATTCCGTAGCACAGAGACAAAGCCCGCATGTGAAGGACGCTGGCACACAAACATCAAAGCACAAATACACAAAGAATAAAAGCCATTATGAAGATCGTTGTACTGGATGGATATACGCTGAACCCCGGCGACCTGAGCTGGGATGAGTTGAAAAAATTTGGTGACCTCACCGTATACGACAGGAGTCCGCCCGACACCGTTGTTGAACGGGCAAAAGGAGCAGAGGTCCTCTTCTCGAACAAAACGCCGCTGGGAGAAGACCTTCTCAAACAGCTGCCAGATCTCAGGTTTATCGGGGTGCTCGCCACAGGCTATAATGTGATCAATACGGAAGTGGCCAAAGCCAACGGCGTGATCGTGGCCAATGTACCCGGCTATGGCACCGCCTCGGTGGCGCAGATGACCTTTGCGCTGCTGCTGGAACTTACGCAGCATGTACAGCACCACAGCGATACGGTGATGGACGGCAAATGGGTGCGCAGCGCCGACTGGTGCTATTGGGATTATCCTCTGGTGGAACTGAGCGGAAAAACGATGGGCATCATCGGATTCGGGCATATCGGGCAGCAGGTGGGCAACATCGCCACTGCATTCGGCATGAACGTAGTCGGCAACGCACGCACCCGCAAAGACGAATCCGCCCGCCCCAATTTCAGATGGGCCGAAGTGCCCGAGCTGCTCGCTGAATCCGATGTGGTCAGCATTCACTGCCCGCTCTTTCCGGAGACCAAAGGCCTGATCAACAAAGACAGTCTCCGGCTCATGAAGAAGTCGGCCTTCCTGCTCAACACCTCGCGCGGCCCGATCATCGTAGACCAGGACCTGGCCGATGCACTCAACGAAGGCGTGATCGCCGGGGCAGGCATCGATGTTCTATCGGCCGAGCCGCCGCCTAAAGACAACCCGTTGTTCGGCGCAAAGAACTGTATCATCACCCCCCATATCGCCTGGGCCACGAAAGAAGCCAGGAGCCGCCTGATGGATACCACCGTCAGCAACCTGGCCGCTTTTCTCGATGGTAAGGTGGTGAATGTGGTGAATAAATAGCGTAGAGGATTTTAATTTTTTGGAATGGATGGTTCTGTGGACTTTAACCCACCCCTAACACCTCCCAAGAGGTGTTAGGGGTGGGTTAAAGTCACGGATGAAATACTGTACAATGAAAAAGATCCAGCTTGCCATAATGCTTTGCTTAACCGCAGCCACCGCCCATGCCCAGCAGTCCGAGCTGAAAAAGCGCATCTCCGCTGATCCGCTCGCTCATCTGCCGGACAACGTGGAAGTGCTTACCAGCTTCGGGGAGCGGCCGGATGTATCGCCGGATAGCAAAAGTGTCGCCTTTATGGAAAAGACGTTTGGCGATGCGATGGTGATGGACTTGAAGACGCATAACATCACCTGTCTGACGTGTAACGTTCCCGGGGCCGCTTTTGTGCGGGTGATGCACCTGCCCAACGGAGATTACCTCCTGATCGGGCCGGAACATTTCGAGAACCCGGTCGCCAGCAAAAAAAACAACGACCTCTGGTATCTCAGCAAAACAGCGGGATCAAAACCGGTGAAGATCGGGCCTAAAGTGAACGAAGGGCTGGCCATCTCCAAAAAAGCGATGCGGCTGGCCTATACTGAAACAGGTTCGGGCAAGCAGACAAAACTCCTTGTCGCCGACCTTGATGTGTCGGGTGGTACGCCCAAGCTGCTTAACCCGCAAACGATCCTGGAAAATACGGATACCACCTGTACCCTGGAGGCGCAGGACTTCTATGGCAACGACAGCAAACTGATCCACTTCTGCTATGTTCCCAACGGCGCCTTCGAAGTGCGCGGGCTCGATCTGCAGACCCGCCAGGTCACCAACTACTCGCAGGCGCCGGGCTCCTTCAACGAGCCCGAAGGCATCTTCCCTGGTGGAGAATTCATTGCCGTGGAATCTGACCGGCAGTGCGAATGGCTGGGCGGACAAAGAGGCTCGGCCAACATCGACATCTGGCGGCTGAAGCTCGATGGCAACGGCAAAAATTTCGAGCGCCTCACACATTTCAACGACTACGAAGGCGGCAAAGCGGCGAACCCGGTGGTGGCCGGCAACGGCAGCTTCATGGCGTTCCAGGTTGCGAAGTCGACCGATCCGCCGGGCATGGGCCATGGCATTGTGATCTATTGGTTCAAAAAATAAAGTCAATTTTTCAAACTCAACCATTGAAAAGCGCCTGCTCATATGATCTTCTGCTGCGGGGATGCCGTTCTTCATTCTGCAAAATATTCATCTTCGGTTGCCTGTGGCTGTTAGATATCCCTTTTTCAATAGCGTATGGGCAGGTTCTGGTTGCGTATGATACATCCAGCGCCCCGATAAAATTTGGAATAAGCAAGCTGGAGAAAGCGCTGCAGGGAACGGGACAACCGGCGAAGAGTAATTTGTCGTCTCCGGCCGCAAACGCAAACATCGTGGTACAGATCGATCCGGCAGCTAAAGACAGGGGCGTACTCAAAGAAGGGTTTGATATCCGTGCAATGAATGGTCAGCTGGTGATCACTGCGGTGGACGCTGCCGGGGCCATGTATGGCGCCATGGAGGTGGCAGAACAGATTGGCATGGGCAAAAAATGGAAGCTCATACAGCCGAACACAGTAAACCCGCATTTCGGCGTACGGGCGCTCAAGTTCAACCTGCCCTGGACGCCCTACCGCGTGGGGCCTGCGATGGATGAGCACCTGGAAGTATGCCGCGACCTTTCGTTCTGGCAGACGTTCATAGACCAGATGGCGGAGAACCGTTTCAACACATTATCGCTCTGGAGCGTGCATCCTTTTTCCTACATGGTGAAGCCCGTCAATTTTCCGGGAGCCAACAACTACTCCGAAAAGGAAATGGCGGACTGGAAACATTTCTGGACCAGCCTGTTCCGCATGGCGCGCGACAGGGGCATCGAGCCGTTCATCGTGAACTGGAACATCGCCGTATCGCCCGAGTTCGCGAAAGCATATCATGTAAATGAGCGCAATGATACTTCGGCTATCGTAAAGCGCTATACAAAGGAAGTGGTGACGCAGGTGATCAATGAGTATCCCGACCTGGCCGGCATCGGCATCACGCTGGCCGACTGGATGAGCAACTTCTCCGGCGAAAGCGCCACGCTGCCGAAGATGACGCCGAAAGACCGGGAAGACTGGATCGAACAAACGGTGATGGCGGGCATCAAAGCGGCCAGCCATCCGGTGAAGCTGATCCACCGGTCGGTACTTTCATCGGACCCCTCGGAGATGCGGCGCGTGATCAACAATGCGCAGTTGCAGGACACGACGCTTGTCGAGATCAAGTTCAACTGGTCGCACGGGCATTCCACTCCGGTACTGGCCCTTACCCATGACTCCAACAACGGCACGGTGGATGATGGCTACTGGAATCCGATGCCCTCCAACTACCGGATCGAGTGGATGATCCGCAACGAAGATTTTTTTATCCTGCGCTGGGGACAGCCCGATTTTATCAGGCAGCACATCGCCAAAAACAGCACCGCTTTTGTGAACGGATATTTTGTGGGATCGGAAGGGTATATCCCGGCAAAGGATTACTCACACAAAGACAACGATCACAAAACCTGGACCTATGCTTTCGAAAAGCAATGGCTCTTCTACATGGTCTGGGGCCGGCTGCTGTATGCGCCTTCGACCTCCGACGCGGTGTTCGCACATGCTTTCGACACGCGCTATGGCAAGCTGATCGGAAATTCATTGCTCACTGCTTACGCTGCAGCCAGCGGGATGCCTTTGAAACTGGCTTCCTTTCACGGGAGTACCTGGGACTACACGCTCTATTCGGAAGGCTTTCTTGCGCCGTTTTCCTCCGGCGGACTGCACGATACCGTTTCCTCCTTTATATCGGTGGATGAGCTCATCAACCACAACACGCTCGATCCAAAATATCTGTCTATCACGGATTTCGTAAAAGTTATCACCGGTAAAAAGCAGCTCGGGGCCGGCATGGTAACGCCGCTGGCCCTGGCTGACCAGCTGGAAGCGGACGCGAAGAAAACGCTGGCCATCACAAAGCAGATAAGACCGGGGGCGGTAAAGGCACTTTTATGCGAGCTGGATGACCTCGACACCTGGGCCTGGCTCAGCCTGTACCTTGCAGACAAGATCCGGGCTGGCGTTGCGCTGCAATTGTACCGTATCGGCGGGGATACCAGACAGCAGCAAAAGGCGGTGCGCTTCCTGACCACCTGTGTGAACGAATGGAAAAAGATCAGTGAGATAACGGCAGCCCATTATCATGAAGTACCCTACGTGGATGATCATTCAAGCGGGGGGATCGCTTTTAAAGACGCCCGCAGGTTTTCCTGGAGCAAATACCTGCCGCAGGTGGAAAGGGACCTGATACTGGCAAAGGCTCCACCGGATACCACTACCACGGGTACAGGAAAGATGCCCTGATCAACACAACGCAACAATATGTTCTCCATAATATTCCTCGTCTGTACGGTGCCGGCAGGGCCAGCACCGTACCGGCGGGAAAGATAAAAGCAGCTTGTATGAAAAAAGACTTTCTCGCCTTCCTGCTGATCATTTGCTGCAGCCGGCTCGCTGCCCAGTCCCTTGTGAACCTGTCGTCTGTCGACCCAGGCCGCTACGATACCACCTGGTGGAACCGGCAGCCCTACCGGCTGGTGCAGACCAACCTGCGGGAGATCGATGCCCTCATGAACGTAGATGACTACATACAGTCGATGGTGGATGCGCATGCCAGCATCGTGCTCATCAACGTGGGCGGCATCGTGGGCAACTATCCCACCAAACTGCCCTTTCATTTCAGGAACACCTACATGAAAGGCGACCTGGTGGGTGATCTAGTAAAGGGACTGCATGCAAAAGGCATCCGGGTGATCGGCCGTTTCGACTTCAGCAAGATCAACGAAACCCTTGCCGCCAAAAAACCGGAATGGCTTTATGTTTCCACCGAAGGTAAAAATGTGAATTATAACGGGCAGGTACACACGTGCATCAACGGCGGATACCAGCAGGAATATTCCAAGGAGATCCTGCAGGAAGCCATCACAAACTATCCGCTCGACGGCATCTTTTTCAACATGGTGGGCTACCAGACCACCGACTACAGCGGAAACAATTACGGCATCTGCCAGTGCGAGAACTGTAAAAAACGTTTTCATGATTCCACCGGTCATACCCTGCCGGTGAAAGCCGATATGAACGACCCGGTGTACCGCCAGTACAACGATTTCAAAAAGACGACGGCCGACCAGCTCTTCCGCGAGATCCAGCATCATATCAAAACCCTCAATCCAAAGCTGATGATCAACACCTATGCAGATGCCGGCGTAGACATGATCGCCAGCGAATCGGGCGCCGACCTGTCGCCCTCCTACGAGTGGAACTATTCGGCCACCGACAATGTAAAGCGTGTGCTCGGTTCATTCAAAGACCGCTCGCCGGGCAACCTGCTCATCTATTTCCAGGCCATCGGATACCGGCATGTGGGTACATCGCCGAACATGGCCAAAGTGTGGATGCTGGAGAACATGCTGCATGGCGCCCCGCTTGGTTTCGTGGTAGTGGGTACGCTGGTGAACTACGAAGACCGCATCTTCATTCCCACGCTCAACAGATTATACGGCTTTCATAAAAATTACGAGAAGCTGTTCACCAACGTACAGGCAGTGAACAAGGTAGCCCTGATACGCGGTACCCGTGATGAATACGAAGGGATCATCAAACTGCTGTCTGAAGAGCATATCATGTACGACATCATCGAACCATCGGCCATCGGCACCGAACGGCTGCCCCGCAAGCTGCAGGACTATGAGGCCCTCATCCTGGGCGATGTGGAAGATATGGATGAGCGCCTGCTCACGGCCATCGATGGGTATGTAAAAGCGGGTGGAAAGATCCTGGCCACCGGTTTTACGTCCACCCGCGACCTGCTGGGTACACCCCTCAACAAGATCCGGCTGCAGTCACTGGGCGTGGAACCTGCGTTCGACCGTTTCAAGCGCACACAATCGACCTATCTCAAGATCGCGGCGACAGATAAAACAGCGCTGGGCCAGAATGAATTCCGGGATTTCAGTATCATGATGCTGTACTCCGATTTTCTCAAATGCAAGCCGGCAGCCTCAGCGCAGGGATACATGAAATTTTTGCCTGCCACCCGGTTCGGTCCGCCCGAAAAATCGTATTATACGGAAGAGAACATCCAGGATTTTCCCGGCGTGATCACCAACTCGTTTGGAACCGGCCGTTCGGTCTTTATTCCCTGGGAGCTCGGCGCACAATACCAGCTGAAAGGCCACTACATGCACCGGACCCTCTTTGTAGCGGCCCTGAAAAAGCTGTTGCAGGTAGACCAGCCGCTGGAGACCAATGCGTCGCCGCTCATCGAAATGACGCATCTTGCCAACCGCAACGGCGCCTTCGAATGGATCGGGATGATCAACCAGTCGGGCCAGATCGGTGCTTCCCTGCGCGAGCCCACCCCGATCTTAAACACGAAGATCCGGTTCCGGCCGGTAAAGCCTGTAAAGGAGCTGAAGATGATGACCTCAGGCAAACCGCTGCCCTTTAAACAGCAGAACGGCTGGGTGGAATGCACGGTGCCGGTGCTCAATGATTACGAAATGCTGCTGTTCCTGTACCAGTAAGGAGTACCGGCAGCCACAGATAAAAAAGGAACCATGCGCATACTCATTGCTCCGAATGCTTTCAAACACAGCCTGAACGCCGGCGACGCTGCGCTGGCCATCGAGCAGGGCCTGCATCAAAGCCGCCTGCAGTGTGAAACGGAGTGTTTCCCGATCGGCGACGGGGGCGATGGTACGGCCGAACTCATCATCCGGAAAAGGGCGGGCGAGACGGTGTACACGGATGTGCATGACCCGCTGGGAAGGCCCATGCGCACGCATTTCAGCCTGATCGATGCCGGCAGGACCGCCGTTATAGAAATGGCCGACGCATCTGGCCTGCGCCTCCTCAAACACGAAGAGCTGAACCCGCTCGTCGCCACCTCGTACGGCACAGGCGAACAAATAAAGATCGCACTCGACCGGGGCGCCCGCACCATTATCATCGGTATGGGCGGTTCGGCTACAGTAGACGGGGCGACCGGCATGTTAAAAGCGCTGGGCGTTCGGTTCCTTGATGCGGCAGGGGCAGAGCTGCCGGATATTCCGGGCAGCCTGGCGCAGCTGGCATCACTCGATGTTGAAGCGCTCGATCCACGCATCCAGGATGCGGAAGTGGTGGTGCTGTGCGATGTAGATAATTTCTTACTGGGCAGCGTGGGGGCGGCCGCGATGTTTGGTCCGCAGAAAGGCGCCACCCCGCAAGGTGTGCTGCAGCTCGATGCGGCCCTCAAACAGTTTGCGTCGGTCGCGTTCAGGCAAACGGGCCGCGATATGGCCACCATCCAATACGGCGGCACCGCAGGGGGCGCCTCCGCCGGACTGTACGCCCTGCTCAACGCAAAGCTGGTGAACGGCATCGACCATTTCCTGGAGCTAACCGGCTTCGGCGAATCGCTCGCGAAAGCAGACCTGGTGATCACCGGCGAGGGCAGCATCGACGAGCAGACGCTGCAGGGCAAAGGCCCGTTCGGCGTGGCTTCCCGCGCAAAGCAAAACGGTGTGCCCGTGATCGGCCTGGCCGGCAAGCTGCCCCTGGAGCCGCATCCCGCTCTGCAGGAGTACTTCAACGCACTGCTGGCCATCGGCCACCAGCCCCAGGACTTGCCCTCCGCACTGCGCGACACGCGGGAGAACATGGTGAGGATGGGGTATGAGATCGGGAATTTGCTGGCGTTGAGAAGGTGACGATTCGAAGGGTAGGGGTGGGTTCAGACCGCACCCTGAACATCTTATGAAAACGATGATCCGTTCACCGATAGAACACAATAATTCTTCAACCTGCCTAACGGTCAGCAACATATGAAAAATACCATCTCTTTCATTGCCATCGTGCTTGCAACACTTACCGGTACTTTGCAAGCAACCGCCCAGCAGGGGAATCTTACCATCCGGGTAGATTCTCCCGACAGCCAGCTTGTTTATGCCAGTCGCCAGATCAGGCTGGCGGCCCTTGCGAAAGGAATGCAGGTGGCGGAATCTGTTGCGCCTTTTGAAATGGAATCAACGGGCAACCACATCCACATCATCGGCGATTCCGCACTGGCCGTTCAGACGGCCCGCGAACAGAATCTTAAAGCTCCGGAAAACCTCGGCTGGCAGGCCTATTCCATCCGGATAAAAACAACCGGCACTCAAAAAAAGATCTATGTGCTGGCCGGTGATAAAACCGGCGCCCTGTACGGCGGGCTCGATGTGGCGGAAGCCATCCGCATCAATACCTTCAA
This sequence comes from Chitinophagaceae bacterium, assembly GCA_965200945.1. GTDB lineage: Bacteria > Bacteroidota > Bacteroidia > Chitinophagales > Chitinophagaceae > JADCRZ01. The sequence goes on along the minus strand of OZ241749.1, from coordinate 2,695,590 downwards.
CCAGCTGGCGGATGCCGACAAGAAGCCCTACCTCGAACGGCGGGGCATCAAGTTCAACATCCCGCTCGACCTGCGAACGCCGAGCTATACCGACCCCAGCGACGCCGCCCAGCAGAACATGCCCAACATGTGGGAACGGTCTTTCTGGGCCGCTTATCTCGACGAAATGGCCGTGCACCGCTACAACGTGCTCAGCCTGTGGAGCCTTCATCCGTTTCCCTCCCTCGTAAAAATCCCTGAATTCCCCCACGTGGCGCTGGACGACGTATGGAGAACGAAGGAAAAATTTGACGACGGGTACAGTCACAGCGGCATCAATTTCGTGCGGCCAAACCTGCTGAAGAACAAGGAGGTCATCAAAAAGATAACGATCGATGAAAAGATCCGCTTCTGGAAAGACGTGATGCAGATGGCGCACGACCGCGGCATCGAAGTGTATATTTTCACATGGAACATTTTTACGAACGGCGCCGAAGGAAAAGACGGCATCACCAACCGGCAGGACAGCGATACGACCATGGCTTACTTCAGGGCGGCCGTGCGGGAACTTGTGAATACGTACCCGCTGCTGTCCGGCATCGGCATCACGGCAGGAGAGGATATGAACCCGAAGCTGCAGGGTAAATATGCCAGTGAAAGATGGCTCTGGGAAACCTATGGTGAAGGCATCCGCGATGCGCTCAAAAAAGAGCCGGGGCGCGTGTTCCGGCTCATTCACCGGGCTCACCAGACTTCCTTCAGCAGCATCAGGGACGCATTTCATGATTATCCGGGCCCATTCGATCTTAGTCTGAAGTATGCCATTGCACACATGTATTCGATCCCGAACCCGCCGTTCGTGAATGATGCCATGCCGATGCTGTCGCAGCAAACCAAAAGCTGGCTCACCGTACGCAACGATGATATCTACAGCTTCCGCTGGGCCAACAACGACTTTGCCCGGGCATTCGTAAAAGCGATCCCCGAACCGGAAAAGATCACCGGTTTCTATATGGGCCCCGACGGATACAACTGGGGCCGCGACTATCTCACAAGGGGACCGGAGCATCCGCTCATCCTGCAAAAACAGTGGTATTCGTTCATGCTCTGGGGGCGGCTCAGCTACGACCCGGCCTTGTCGGACGAAGTGTTCTTCAAAACCCTCCAAACGCATTTTCCTGCTGTACCGGTCGACAGGCTCTACCGGTCATGGGCAGCCGCTTCCATGGTGTTCCCCTGGATCACCCGGTATGTATGGGGCGATATCGACCTGAAGTGGTTCCCGGAAGCCAATCTGAGTCACCCCACCCACAAAGGGTTTTATACGGTGGGAGATTATATCGAGCGCGAGCCGATGCCGGGAAGCGGCATCCGCAACATCTATCTCTGGGCGCAGCTCAAGCACGAAGGCAAAACCGATTCCCTGCTTTCTCCCCTGGCCGTGGCCGACTCGCTGTCTGCCTTGTCGGCGGCCGCACTGAGCGGTTTAAAATCGCTGCCCACCCGCAAAGCCGGCTCTTTTACCGAACTAGACCAGACGCTGGGCGATATAGAAGCCTTCGGGCATATTGGCAACTACTACGCAGCCAAAATGCGCGCCGCCTGCAGTCTGGCCCTCTTCGACGAGTTCGGCAACAAAGCGGATCAGCAAAAGGCCATCACCTTCCTGGAAGAAGCCCGAAGGCACTGGGCGCTCTATGCCAAAGTATACGGCTCCCTCTACAAACCCGCCCTCTACAACCGCGTGGGATGGGTCGACATCCCCGCCTTTATCTCCAAAACGGAAGCCGACATCACGCTGGCAAAGAACTGGAAACCCGGCACCATCCATTATCAAACAAAGGTTACCACGGAGAAGCCGTTCAGGAATTAATTTGAACCCCGATTCACATGAAGGAAGGATTCTTTCAGGTAAATCTCCTCCCCGGACGGGTAGGGCTGGGTTCAAGCCGAAACGGGAGCGTGTTTGGCCCTTGTCTGAACCTGAATTTATTCGATTTATCTGATTCTCCTGATGAACGATGACTCTATGCAGGTTTACTACTGGTACAATCGCTTGCTTATGTTGATAATGGATGGCAATCATCTCTGTCTCACAGAAAGATCCTTGCATTCCGGAATCTTTTACTCATGGCTCAGACAAACAATGCGCTGACACAAAATCCTTGGCATTTATGAACACACATCTTTTCAAACATCTCCTCGCGTTGTGCCTGCTGGGCATGATGCATGTAATGTGCTACCCGCAATTAACTTCGGTTAACCCGGGGCGCTATGACAGCACATGGTGGAACAGGACGCCGGTCAGATTGATACAGACGAATATGCGGGAGATCGATGCGCTGATGGATGTGGATGCTTTTGTGCGGTCGCTCGAACAGGCTTCTGCCAATGTGGTGCTCGTGAATGTGGGCGGTATAGTGGCGAACTATCCTACCAGGCTTCCATACCACTACCGCAATCCTTATCTGAAAAACGATCTTATCGGTGAACTGCTGCAGAAATGCCACGCGAAAGGGATTCGTGTGCTGGGCCGCTTCGACATGAGCAAGCTTAATGAGACACTGGCAGCACAAAAGCCCGGGTGGCTCTATGTGGGTACCGATGGAAAAACCGTCAACTACAACGGACAGGTACATACCTGCGTGAACGGAGGCTATCAGCAGCAGTATACGTTCGACATACTTCAGGAAGTGATCGCCAACTATGATCTTGATGGGATCTTCTTTAACATGCCGGGCTATACAACATCCGATTACAGTGGAGTATACCATGGTATCTGCCAGTGCGCCAACTGCAAAAAAAGATTTAAGGATTCTACCGGGATGACGCTGCCAGTTAAGGAAGATTTCAACGACCCTGTGTACCGCCGGTATGATGCTTTCCGCAAATCAACTTCGGAACAACTTTTTCTGCAGATCGGCCGTTTTATCCGCCAACAGAATCCACGGCTGATCATCAACACCTATACCGATGCCGGCGTGGATCTCACACGCATGGAATCGAGCTCCTGGCTCACCGATGAATACGAATGGAACTATTTTTCGACCGATCATGTAAAGCGGGTCCTCGGGTCGTATAAAGACCGCACACCCAGCAACCTGCTGCAGTATTTTCTGGCGATCGGTTATCGTCACATAGCAACCTCACCCAATATTTCCCGGGTATGGGTACTCGAAAATATGCTCAACGGTGCACCACTCGATGTGTATGTGATCGGCACGCTGCTCAACCAGGAAGACCGGCGCTTTCTGCCGATCATGAACGACCTCTACCGCTTTCACAAAACGAATGAAAAACTCTTCACCAACCTTGAGCCGGTGAGCCGCGTAGCGCTGGTCCGTGGCACGAAGGAGGAATACATGGGGCTGATCAAACTGCTCTCTGAAGAACACATCATGTACGACATCATCGAGCCGGATGCCGTGGCCAGTCCACGGATGCCACATGCACTGCAAGCCTATGACGCAGTGATTCTGGGCGATCTGCGGGAAATGGATGATCGTTTTATTGCACAGATCGATGAGTACGTGAAAAATGGCGGCAAACTGCTGGCGACCGGCTTTACATCTACCCGCGACGCGATCGGTACACCCCTTAACCGGGTTCGCCTGGCCTCGCTGGGCGTAAAGCCTGAGTATACCCTGTTCCCGCAGGCAAAATCGACTTACCTGAAGATTGCGGATATTGACAAAAGTGTGCTGGGCACCAGGGCCTGGGCCGAGACGGACCTGATGATGATGTACGGCGATTTCCTGCAATGCGAGCCTTCTCCGCAAGCACAAGGTTACCTGCGCTTGTTACCGGCGACGCGGTTTGGTCCGCCCGAAAAATGTTATTACACCGACAGCGACATTACACGTTTTCCAGGTGTCATAAGCAACCTATACGGAAAAGGAAAAGCGGTTTTCATCCCCTGGCAACTGGGCGCCCAATACAATTTCAAAGCCCATTACGCCCACAAGATCCTTTTCTCCACCGTGCTGCAGCAACTGCTTAAGGTAGAGCAACCCCTGCTTACCAACGCATCCCCGCTCGTCGAAATGACTCGCGAGGCCAACCGCAACGGGGCCTTCGAATGGATCGGCCTGCTCAACCATTCCGGTCAGATAGGGGCATCGCTCCTGGAACCCGTTCCTATCCGCAACACACACATCCGCTTCAAGCCGTTGAAGCCGGTCAGAAGAATGCAACTGATGCGCGCCGGCAGGCCGCTGGCCTTTGTTCAGCGAGACGGCTGGGTGGAATGTACGGTTCCATCAGTGGTGGATTTCGAGATGGTGGTATGTTTGTACCGGTAGGCGGGTCTTTCTTTTTTGTGCCCTGACGGGTAACAGGCGTGCCACTGTTACGGACCCTGGCACGCCTTTCAGGGAGTCGCCTTTGAGTACAGTCATCCACAATCAGCTGAATCACCTTAATTCAGGTTCAGTCAGGCAACCCCTACTTCCCCTTCGGCCTTCCCAGCATCCTGATAAACCGGTCGGGGTCGTCGGGGGTAAGAAGGATCTTCTGGTTGTCGCGGGTGGTGAGGAGAACGCCCTGGTCGCGGCGGGTGGCATACCAGGTCATGTTGCCGATAGCGCGGTTCAGGAATTTACCGTAGTAGCCGAACAGTCCGCCGACTCCAAACGTGCGGATCGCGTTTTTCAGCCGGTCCCTGCCTGCGGGCTCCACGCTCGTGATGGTATGCAGCGGGATCAGTACGTTGCGGATGGGACGGTGTATAACTACGGCATCGGCGGTGATCTCGTATGCCAGCGGGCTGAACAGATAGGCACTCGCATAAACAGTCAGCAGCATCAGGAGAATGATCACTGCCTTTGCTTCACCGGGGGAAGTGGGCGGATAGAACATGAGCGCGGCGATCAGGGCAAAAAGTACCAGCACTGCCACGGAGATGGCGATGGAAAGGGAGTCCAGCGTGGCATTGAATCTCATGGAGAAGATTTTTTTGCGCTTGTCTTTTGTTTCGCGTGTTTGCAACGGTAAGTTAGTAAATCAAAGCAATATTTTACTGCCTGTTCTTACGGTCACTTCCGACCCTTCCGCCAGTAACACCGACCTGGGCTGCTCGCCCGACAAGAAGGCGAACGGCGCGCCGTACACGGCGCCAAAATCCACGTCAATGGAATAGTCTTTTACCGGGTAACACATCCAGCGGGGATGCTCTACTTCATATTGCGATGTTTTGAGATCGCCGTGGCGGGTAAAGCCCCAGTAATGTTCGGTGATGAACTCGTGCTCGCTTCCTGTTTCCATGGCGACCGGGAACGGCGCCGCGCTCACCCTTATGTGGTGCCACCCTTTTTTCTTCCAGCGGTATTCCACTTCCAGGCTCTCTGCCTCCTGTCTCCAGCTATGCGCCATGGGCAGGGTATCGTAATTTTCTCCATAGAGCGTATTGGCTACCAGCGTGATGGCCATGCGGGGCACGAACTCTTTCAGGAAGACCGTGCCTCTTTTCCAGATACCGTTCTCTTTGTGCCGTACATAAAAGCGCAGGTTCACTTCTTCGAAGTTCACATGAAAAGGGATCGCAAAACCACGGATGCGGGTGTTCAGGAACATAAAACCGATCAGGCTCACATAGCAGGCGCCCTGCCAGTTATCGAGCTCGGTGCCTGCCGGAAGATGGGGTTTGAGAAGAGCCGGATCTATGGCATAATTGGCCATGGCCAGCTTCCGCCATTCGGCCGACAGAAAAGTGGAACGCTTCATATGCGAACCTACCGAATTTCCTAATAATGCCAGCGCACGAATGCCTCCATGGCCGCATAATGGGTAAGCCCCAACTGCGCATACAGGTTGGCGGTAGCCGCGTTTCGCTCTTCGGCCCGCTGCCAGAACTCGCGGGCATCGCTGCCCTGGAACGGCACCATGTCTTTCTGGCTCTGGTGGATGAAAATACCGTAGCGTTTGCGCTGCACCTGCTCGGGGCTCATCGGGATGGCCATCTCGATCTCTTCGATCTTCCATTCCTGCCACGCGCCTTTGTACAGCCACAGCCAGCACTCTTCTATCCAGCCGCCCTGCTCTTTCAGGCGGCGAAGTGCTTCGAAAACCACATCAAGACAAACCTTGTGCGTGCCGTGCGGGTCGGCCAGGTCGCCCGCGCAGAAGATCTGGTGGGGTCTGATCTTGTCAAGCAGGTCCAGGGTGATCTGCACGTCCGCTTCCCCCATCGGGTTTTTTTCGATGGTGCCGGTTTCATAAAACGGCAGGTTCATAAAATGGGCCTGGTCGTCTTTCAGTCCTACGTAGCGGCAGGTGGCCTTTGCTTCACAGCGGCGGATCAGTCCCTTGATGGCCCTGATCTCGGGCGTGTCGATCTCGTTCTTTTTGCCCGACAGGTAATGCCGGGTTTCTTCCGCGATGCGGTGCGAATGGTCGTTGGTGGTGCCGGCGATCTGCTCGAAGCCCAGCGCAAAATCGAGGAAGCGGGTCACAAACTCGTCGGTGACGGCGATGTTGCCGGAGGTCTGGTACGCCACATGCACTTCATGCCCCTGGTCGTGCAGGCGCTGGAAGGTGCCGCCCATCGAGATGATGTCGTCGTCGGGATGGGGAGAGAAGATCAGTACGCGTTTGGGATAGGGCTGCGAGCGTTCGGGATGGGTAGGCAGCACCACGTTCGGTTTGCCGCCCGGCCATCCTGTGATGGTGTCGCGGAGCATATAGTACACCTGCAGGTTGATATCGTAGGGATTGCCTTTTTCCACCAGCAGGTCGCCCAGGCCGTATTCGTTGTAGTCGGCGCTGGTGAGCGAAAGGATGGGTTTATTGATGGCGAGGCCCATGTTCACCACGGCTTTTTTGATCATGGCCGGCGTCCATTCCAGCTCGCCGGTGAGCCACGGACTTTTGAACCGGGTAAGCTCGGAGGCGGCGGGCACGTCGAGCACGAATTCGCAATGGTAATGCTGCTGCAGCAGGCTGGCGGGCACCTGCTCGGTTACCTGCCCTTCCACCGCTTTCTGGATCACCGGCGCTTTTGCCGGGCCCCAGGCCATCAGGATCACATATTTGGCTTTCAGGATTGTCTGGATGCCCATGGTGAGTGCCAGTCGCGGAACTTCCGAGATGTTTGCGAAATCGTGTGCGTTGGCCAGGCGGGTAGAGTTTTCAAGACTGATAAGCCGGGTGCGGGAATAGATGCTGCTGCCCGGCTCGTTGAAACCGATATGGCCGTTGTTGCCGATGCCCAGCACCTGCAGGTCGATGCCGCCGGCTTCCTCGATCTTTTTTTCGTAGTCGGCAGAATGCTGTTTGATCCGGTCTTTGGCCAGACTGCCATCGGGTATGTGTATGTTTTTCGGGTCGATGTCTACATGCTGGAAGAGCTGGGTGTTCATGTAGCGGTGGTAGCTCTGGGCCGCATCGAGTTCGATCGGGTAGTATTCGTCGAGGTTGAAGCTGACCACATTGCGGAAACTCAATCCTTCCTGCCGGTGCAGGCGCACCAGTTCGGCATAGAGTGTTTTGGGAGTAGAGCCGGTGGCGAGCCCCAGCACGCAATGTTCCCCTTTGGCCTGTTTTTCCAGGATAAGGTCGGAAATTTTGCGGGCCACAAAGCGCGAGCCTTCCTGCAGGTCGGGAAAGATCGAACAGGGTATCTTTTCGAGGGAGTCGACCATGTTCGCTGTCCTTTTCTGAATTGTGTTTGCCATGTTGCAATGGTTTTTGGTACGACAAAGAAAAAACAATCAACCAACAGATGAGCAGCCTTGCTCATTTAATTGAAAGAATTGCCAAGGCACCGGCAGCTTTTTCGGGTCTGCCGGCCTTTCCCTGAACGGCCGTCCGGCCTATATTATTTCCGGATGAACAATAAAGAGGTGAGGAAGGTCAGGCTTCAAACTGCCAGGCAAAATGATTTTCGAGGGTCTCCGCAGTACAGCGGGAGTGACATGGAGAAGAGAAGTTTCGCTCGAACCTATCCCTTTCTTCTTTCCCCTGCCACCTGCAAGCTTGTCTGTCAGTGGGGGGATGGGCAACATCGTTATCAGGGTCTGGGCTACCGTGGCAGGGCATATGGTTTGCGTGTTTTTAAAGGTATCTGTGTGAAACCGAATCTGAAAACCGAACAGATACCTGAAATCATGAAAACATTCTTTCTGTCTATCCTCCGCTCGGTTTTTCGCCCGTTATCCGGAAATTTGAAAGTGCTGTATTGCCTGATGTTTGCCGTTCTGGCCGCCTGCGGCGGTAAGAACACACCTTCACCCGTGACAGCGCCCGGCGCGGAAAAAACCGCAAAAGACAAAGCGCTCAACACCGGTGCCGACCTCCTGCAGGATAACACCCCGCTCAGGAGCTTCAGCGCTTACCTCGACGGATTCCATTTCTATAACGGAAACCCGCACTCGCAAATGGAAGCGCATCATTATGTGAGCCAGGTCAATGCCGATCTCTACCAGGCCATTATCTTCGATGGCAACGGAAAAGGCGCCAAGATCATGGGCATAGAATACATCGTTACGAAAAAGCTGTTCAATACTTTGCCGCCGGAAGAAAAGAAATTGTGGCATTCACATGTGTACGAAGTGAAATCGGGCGAACTGATCGGGCCCGGCCTGCCGGAAGTGGCGGAGCACGAACTCATGGAAAAGCTGGTGGGCACCTACGGCAAAACCATCCACACCTGGCATACAGACCAGGAGCGGACCCTCCCGCTGGGATCACCCATGATCATGATGGGATTTACTGCGGATGGCCAGCTGGATCCACAGCTGCTGGCCGACCGTGACAAGCGGTTTGGGGTATCGACCGCTAAAAAGAAAGGGGACCGGGCCGATATCGCCGTCCCGCCGGTAGATCCGGATGCCAATGCCTGGCAAAAAGGCGAGATACGTCAATTTATCATTTCAGACAAGGCAGACAGCGCGGTGCACAAACACCAGATGCAGCCCATACCGCACAAATAACCGTTGGGAGGTGCGGATGTGATGCACCTGCCTTAACTTTACGCTATACTGAACAGGAAATGGTGTCTTCCTGACCCAACCGCTCCGCGGAGCTGATGGCGCCTGCAAATGGTATTGTGTACCTTAAACTTTTTTGCAGGATGTTTTACAGATCTTCATTCGAACAGTTCCGCATCGCCCGTCACTTATTGTACTGGACCCTTCTGATCGTGCCTGTTTCCGCGGTTACCGGTTCGCTGGTCGCGCTTTTTTTGTGGCTGCTCGACTTAGCCACGGCTTTGCGCTGGGCCCATCTCCGGCTCATCTGGTTCCTGCCGGTGGCCGGGCTCCTCATTCACTGGGTGTACAGCCGCTACGGAAAAAATTCAGCTGCCGGCAACAACCTTATCATGGACGAGATCCACAAACCCGGAGGCGGTGTGCCTTTCCGGATGGCGCCGCTTGTTTTGTTTGCGACCGTTCTCACGCACCTGTTCGGCGGTTCTGCCGGGCGTGAGGGAACGGCAGTGCAGATGGGCGGCAGCATCTCCTCTTTATTTGCAGGCTGGTACCGCCTGAAGCGCCGCAACAAACGCATCCTGCTCATGTGTGGGATGTCGGCCGGCTTCGGTGCGGTGTTTGGTACGCCGGTCGCCGGCGCCGTTTTTGCGCTCGAAGTGCTGGTCATCGGCCGCATCCGCTACGATGCGCTGCTCCCCTGCCTTATCGCCGGCATCGTGGCCGATGCCGTCTGCTCCGCCTGGGGCATCCATCATTCCCATTATTCCATACACTATGTCCGCGAAGCCGCCGGGTGGCTTCCCCATCTTTCCATTGACCCCTGGCTGCTGGCAAAGGTGATCGGAGCGGGTGCCGCCTTTGGCCTGACCGGCTTTCTTTTTTCAACCGTTTCGCATCTGATCAAAGACGCTGCTGCCCGTTGGATCCACAACACTTGGATCATTCCGGTTGCAGGCGGATTGATCTTGGTGGCAGCCTGCTTCGGACTGAAGGCATTTGATTATGTGGGACTGGGGGTCTCCAATCCGACGGGCGGGGTAAGCATCGTATCTGCTTTCCAGCCGGAGGGCGCCCGCACCTGGAGCTGGCTCTGGAAGCTGCTGCTGACCGCCGTTACATTAAGCACAGGCTTCAAAGGAGGAGAAGTAACGCCACTCTTCTTCATCGGCGCAACCCTGGGCGATACGCTCGCCGTTCTCTGCGGCGCTCCTGTCGATCTCTTCGCCGGCCTGGGTTTCATCGCCGTCTTTGCCGGCGCCACCAATACGCCGCTGGCCTGCACCCTGATGGGCATCGAACTGTTCGGCGCCGAAAATGTGCTCTACTACGCCGTCGCCTGTTTCACCGCCTATTATTTCAGCGGGCATTCGGGGATCTATAGTTCCCAGCGGGTGGCCGTTTCCAAGTTTCATCTGCTGCATCCGCATGAATCCAGGATCGACGATTTCAGCCGTAAGCGCAGCGGCAGTCCATGAAACGGGCTGTCAATATGCTTGTATAGGCTGTGCTCATTTGCAATTGCGGAGTTTGTGAATAATTTTGCGGTTAAACCTTAACCGTACAGATGAAAACAGGTCTTCCCCGTTTCAGCAGACTTTTATTGACCCTCCTTTTTTTTCTTTCTTTCTGTTTACCGTCACTCCGGGCCCAGGTGCAGGAAGAGCCGCTTCCCCAGGTAGAGTGGCGCATCATCGATCCGGGACAGGAGGGTAAATATTCCTTCGACAGGAGCGCCCGTTTCAACAAGGGCATCATCTATCTGAACAAGTTCGAGGCCATCGCATCGGTTGAGATGCCGGGAGATGAAAACGGGATTGTGCGGATAAATGACAAAGGTGTTGTTAGCTGGCTGTCAAAGATCCCGGGAATCATTCTGGGTGTCGGAAAAACGGGAGATAAGCTCATGCTGATCTACGCCCCGAAAGATTCAGACGGGCAGACGGTTTACGGCATCCTGATGGACCCTGCGCAGGGCAAGGTGCTGGTCGATAAACTGGTGTATGAAAACAAGGAAGACAGGAACAATGAGATCATTGTGCAAACGACGCCGACCGGCGTATTTAAGGATATTATGGTCAGAACTACTACCGAGAAGCGAAAGAAGAGTGTATTCGGTGTGGGAGATTTTATAGCCAGGGAACATACCGAAGGATGTAAAATTTTGTACCTCGATGAATCAGTGTCGGTTGTAAAAACGGTTCCGGTGAAAATTTATGCCGACGACAGGTTCATCGCCACGCTGGTGAATGAAAGCGGGTCGGTGTTTGTATGTACCACTTCAAATGACCTGCTGCTTGTACAGCAATATGATGATGCAGGCCTGAAGAACAAGCTGGTTACCTCTTTCGAATTTAAGGCAGGGTCGGTTTATTCACCGGTTTTCATGGCCGACCAGGATACGCTTCTTGCTGCGATCAGTTACACCAACAAGGAAAAGGACCGGGTAATGCAGGTCAACCAGTTCGACTTTGTAAACAAGAAAGTGCTTACCAGAACGCAGCTGCTCGACAAGGCATACGCCAAAAGCCTGAGTCCGATAGAAACGGCAGGCATAAAGAGCATTGATATGAACGGCGGAAACATTGAGGCGCTGCAACCGAAAAAGATCGTTCGCTTATCCGGAAAATGGATCGTGGTGAGCGAGATATGCATCGTAGATTATGCCAGGCAAAGTGGACAGTTATATACGAATGGCCATCTCGTTGTGAATTTTTTTGATGGGATGATGAATCCTTTGAAAGAATTGTGCTTCTCCAAAGCCTTCCGGTCGTTTGTTCCTTACGGCATTTCACTGGGTTCCTTCAAGGGAAATGACCGTCTGTACCTCGTAACAGGTTCTCTGAATGGGTTGATATCTTATGGAAATGTTTTTTGCAGCATCAACACCCTCAGCATGTCTCCGGAAAAATTCGTGGCCTTCAAAAAATCACCGATGACCTCCGAAATCGCCATAGAACCCGATGCGACCCTCTGGTTCGGCAACAGTTTCCTGATGAGCCAGATGGTAACAAAAAACTTTTTCAAGGTAAAAAGCAACAAGTCGGTTTTGCAACGCGTGACTTTATAATGCCAACGCGTTAGCAGGAAGAACGGTTTTTCTTTCGTTCGCCTATCGCGGCTGGTGATAGATTGCCCCGCACAAAACGTCCGGTACCGGACGTTTTTTATTTTCACAAACACCACAACCCGCTCAGAAACAGTCCGTTCTGTTTGGCATCCGGCTTGAAACCCTTATACCAAACTTTCTGCATGGATACGGTTCTTCCGGATACGGTGATCGCGAAACGAAAAAGAAAAACGGGGGGCATTGTGCTGGCGGTCGTTGTCATCATCGTACTGCTCGTGTGGCTGCTGCGCGCTTCTTTTTCGGCCACCCTGAAGCCTTCCGAGTTTGCTGCCGCCGTGGTGGAGAGGGGCGATATAGAAAATACCATCAATGCCTCCGGTGAGGTGATCCCCGAATTCGAAGAGATCGTTACCAGTCCGATCGCCGCTTCCATCCAGAAAGTGTTGCTTGATGCAGGCAGCTCCGTGAAATCGGGACAGTCGGTGCTTACACTCGATAAATCGGTGGCGCAGACCGAACTGGAAAAACAAAAGTTCCAGCTGGAATCGAAACGCAACAGCATCCGCAAACTCAAACTCGAACTCGACAAAAGCTTCTATGACCTGAAATCGAGCAACGACATCAAGCAGCTCCGCATCGGGAGCCTGCAGGCCGCGGTAGAAAATGCAAAACGCCTGTTCAAGGCGGGTGGCGGCACCCGGGAAGACATCGAGCAGGCAGAACTCGATCTCAAAGTAGCCATCCTCGAGAAAAAACAGCTCGAGAACGAGATCAACAGCAAGCAGCAGACCATGCAGGTGGAGATGCGCGAATCGGAGATCGCGGCCGAGATCCAGCAGAACGACCTGCACGAGCTGGAACGCAAGCTGCAGCTGGCCGACGTGGTGGCCACCCGCCCCGGCGTTGTTACCTGGGTCAACAAGAACATCGGCGCTTCCGTGCACGAAGGTGAATCGCTCGCCCGCATCGCCGACCTCGAGAGCTTCAAGATCGTGGGAAGCATCTCGGATGAATATGTCAGCCAGCTTCGTACAGGCATGCCCGTGATCGTGCGCATCAACGAGGTGCAGCTGCGGGGCGCTGTTGTCAACATCTACCCTTCCGTTCAGAACAACATCGTCACCTTCGACATCCAGCTCAACGAACGCAACAACAAACTGTTCCGTCCCAATATGAAAGTGGAAACTTACCTCGTCACCGAAACCAGGCGCAACGTGCTGCGGATAGCCAACGGCGCCGCTTTCAAAGGCGCTGCCAGCCAGGAAGTATTTGTGCTGCAGGAGGGCCGGGCTGTGAGCAGGCCGGTTCATATCGGCCTTTCCAATTTCGATTTCGTGGAATTGAAAGTCGGGGTGAAAGCAGGCGAACGGGTCATCATCTCCGACATGACCGAGTACCGCAATCTTAAAGAAGTCACCATCGGCAAGTAATATGAAGCGCAGATTCTTCCATACCATTCTTTTCTGTTTCTCCTTTTCCGCCGTGGTCAGTCAGGATAAAGCCGATACGCTCAAACTCACGCTGCAGCAGGTGGTGGCCATGGCCAAGGAAAGATCCATATTGGCCAAGCAGGCGGCCACCATCCGGGAAACAAAGTACTGGCAGTGGCGCACCTACCGCTCCAACTACCAGCCCCAGCTGTCGCTCAACGGCACCTTGCCCGGCTACAGCAAAACATTTGTGCAGGTGCTGCAGCCCGATGGCACCATCCTTTTCCAGCCCATCCACAACAACAACTCGCTCCTCAATCTCTCGTTCAGCCAGAGCATCGCCGCGACGGGAGGGGTCGTTTTCGGAACCACCCAGCTGCAGCGCTTCGACGACTTCGACCGCGACCGCACCCTCTACAACGGGGCGCCTTATGGCATCGGGTACAGTCAGCCCCTGTGGCAGTTCAACTCGCTGAAATGGGACCGGAAGATAGAACCGCTCAAATACAATGAAAGCAAACAGGCCTACATCGAAAACCTGGAAGACGTGGCCATCACCGTGAGCGGCTATTTCTTCGACCTGCTGCTGGCCCAGGTGAACCTGCAGACCGCCGAGAACAACCTGCAGAACACGCAAAAGATCATGACCATTGCAAACGAGAAACTCGACCTGGGCAAGATCTCCAAGAACGAGATCCTGCAGCTGCAGCTCGAGCAGCTGAAAGCCCGCAAAGCGGTGGGCATCGCCAAACGCGATATGCAGATCGCCACGCTGAACCTGCGCTCCTATACCGGTCTGTCGGGCAGGGAAGGCATCGCCCTCTGCCTGCCGGCGGCTACCATAGACCTGACCATCCAGTCGGACAAAGTACTGGCAGAGGCCTATGCCAACCGGTCGGATGCCATCGCTTTCAGCCGCCGCATCGCGGAGGCGGAACGCGATGTGGCCAAAGCGAAAGGCGACAACGGGCTCAACGCCGCACTCACAGCGCGGCTGGGCTTTTCAAAGAGTGCCGCTACTTTTACAAAAGTGTACCAGAACCCCAAAGACCAGCAGCTGCTGCAGCTCGATTTTACCATCCCCATCCTCGACTGGGGCCGCTCGGCCTCGCGGGCCAAAACGGCCAAAGCCAACCAGCAGCTGACCGAATACACGGTAGAGCAGGACAAGCAGATCTTCGTGCAGCAGATCGTGACGCAGGTGACGCTGTTCGATATGATGCGCGACCAGGTGCAGCTGACGGCCAGCGCCGACAGCATCGCCGGCGAGAAATACCAGATCGCGAAAGAACGCTATGTGCTGGGCAACCTCAGCATCACCGACCTCAGCATCGCCTTCCAGGAGAACGACCAGGCTAAGCGTGACTATATTTCGGCCCTCCGCGATTTCTGGGGGGCATACTACCAGCTGCGGTACCTGTCGCTCTATGATTTTGAAGAGAACAAAAAGATCACCTACAAATAATCATCACCATTTAAACTGACCGTATGATCCAGTTACAGAATATCCGCAAAGTGTACCGCACCGACCGGATCGAAACCCAGGCGCTCAACGACATCAGCATGGACATTGCCAAAGGCGAGTTCCTGTCTGTCATGGGCCCGTCCGGTTGCGGCAAAAGCACGCTGCTGAACATCATGGGCTTGCTCGACGCGCCTTCCGGCGGCGGCCTCAGCATCGACCAGCAGAAGACCGACCACCTGTCGGACAAGCAGCTGGCGCAGTTCCGCAACAAAAAGATCGGGTTTATTTTCCAGAGCTATCACCTCATCAACGACCTGAAGGTGCTCGACAATGTGGAGCTGCCGCTGCTGTACCGCAGCAGCAATGCCCGCGAAAGAAAAGAGCTTGCCTCGGCAGCCCTCGAAAAGGTCGGGCTCAGCAACCGGATGCGGCATTTTCCGACCCAGCTGTCGGGCGGACAAAAACAGCGTGTGGCCATCGCCCGGGCCATCGTGGGCAAGCCGGAGATCATTCTGGCCGATGAGCCCACCGGCAACCTCGACAGCGCCATGGGCAACGAGATCATGGAGATCCTTCTGCAGCTCAACGAGCGCGACGGCACCACCATCGTGATGGTCACCCACGATGAGCAGATGGCCAAGCGCACGCACCGCCTGGTGAGGCTGTTCGATGGAACGCAGGTGGGATAAATTGGGTAGACGCCCTGCCTGGCGCCACAGTCGCACACGATCGATCTATTCCAGAGCGGCGATGCGTCGCCGCTCTATAAAAGTCATATATGCTAAAAAATTATTTCAAGATCGCCATTGCCGTGCTGAAACGGCGCAAATTCTTTACGTTCGTCAGCCTCTTTGTGATCAGCTTTACGCTGGCGGTATTGCTCGTACTGACGGCGCTGATCGACAAGGTCGTCAACGACAACTATCCCGATAAAAAAAGGGACCAGTGCCTCTATATCACCAAGCTGCAGCAGAAAGGCAGTGTCACCGGGTATACCAGCACATCGCCGCTCTCGTTTTCTTTTCTGACGCGCTTTGCCGGCAGCATTAAAACGCCGGTGAGCATGGGCATCTCTTCTCTTTCCAGTTCCACCAACACCTATGTGAACAACAAGAAGATCGTCGTCAGTTACAAGTACACGGATGCGAATTACTGGGATGTGCTCAGCTATGATTTTCTGGAAGGCCGCCCTTTCACCAAACAGGAAGTGGCGAACGGTGAACTCATCGCCGTGATCTCCGAAGAAGCCAGGCTGAAATATTTCGGCGACGTGCCGTCGGTTGTCGGAAAATGGATAGAGGCAGACAACGTAAAGTACCGGGTGTGCGGCGTGGTGAAAAGTGTGCCGTCGAGCACTTTTTTTTTCTCTGGCGATCTGTATCTCCCGTATACCGTTTCCAAAAAAGATTACCGTAACAAATCTTACCAGGGGAACTATACGGCGGTACTACTTGCACGTAACAAGGCTGATCTGCCGAAGATCCGGCAGGAGTGGGAAGATATTATCCGGAAAATTCCGATGGAGAACAAAGAGTATGACCGGCTGTACAGTCATGCAGACCGCTATTTGACTGCCTATGTGAGTACGGGGCAGGAAGAGCGTTCGGGTGTAACCCTCGTCTTCTCGTTCATTGCGGGTTTTGTAATCCTGTTCATGCTGCTGCCCACGCTGAACCTGATCAACATCAACATCACCCGCATCATGGAACGGTCGTCGGAGATCGGTGTGCGGAAGGCGTTCGGGGCTTCTTCCCGCACGCTGGTGTATCAGTTCCTCGTCGAAAACATCATTCTTACCCTGCTGGGCGGCGCAATCGGCATTGCGCTGGCCTGGGCCCTGATCAGGCTGCTCAACGGCACTTTTCTTTTGGCGAACATGGAAGTAACGATGAATGGGACCGTTCTTTTTTACGGCCTGCTGGTCTGCCTCCTGTTTGGTATTCTGTCGGGCGTATACCCGGCGTGGCGCATGTCGCGGCTGAACGTCGTCAACGCGCTGAAGAGCCGGTAACCTATTTCAAAAAAATCAATCAGATCTTTATGTTCAGGCATCTATTCGTGCTTATCTGGAACAAAAAAAAACAGAATTTCCTGCTGATGTCGGAGATGCTGGTTTCTTTCCTGGTCGTGTTCGGGCTGTGTTCCATGATGGTGTATTATTACCAGAGCTACCGCAAACCGATGGGGTTCGATTCCGATCGGGTGTGGGTCATCAATTACAACAACACCCTGCAGACAACCAGCTCGGATTCACTCACACAGTTCTATGAATCGATCAGGCAGACCCTCAAGGCGATGCCGCAGATCAGGGAGGTGAGTTACTGCAGCGGAAATTTCCCTTTTTCCGAATCCACTATGGCAACAGGGTTGCGGGTGAACAACGTTCCCATCAACCGCATCAACCAGTTCGTCGTGGAAGATGATTATAAGAATGTACTCAATCTTAAAGTGCAGGAGGGGCGCTGGTATTCGAAGCAGGATGCCGTAGCGAAAGACCAGCCCATCGTGATCAACGAATCACTGAGGGCCGAAGCTTTTGGCAACGGGAATGCAGTAGGGAAATACCTGGGCGACTGGGAAGGGAAGAAAAAGCTGAAAGTGATCGGGGTGGTGCAGGATGTAAAAATGAGGGGTGATTACACCGATATCGGCAACGCCATTTTCTCACGGCTCGATACGGGCGCTTTTCACTGGTTGGGAAACATCATGATCAAGGTAACGCCCGATGCGGATGCCGCCTTCGAAGGCCGGCTCTACAAAAGCATGGCAAGCATCATGAAAAATGCCAACATCGAGATCGGGCACCTGCCCGAACTGCGGCGTTCAAAGAACAGGGCGTTCCTGACGCCGCTGTACATCATCCTGACCGTGGTCGTTTTCCTGGTGATCAATGTGGCGCTGGGACTCTTCGGCGTGCTGTGGTACAATATCAACCGGCGGAAAGGGGAGATCGGTCTGCGGCGGGCCATCGGCGCCAGCGGCAATGCGGTATCGGGGCAGCTGGTAGCCGAGACGATGGTACTGGCCACACTTTCGCTCCTGGGTGGTGTCGTCTTTGCCATCCAGTTTCCCATCCTGAACGTGGGCAGTATCAATCCCGGTGTATACCTCACCGCCATCGTGATCTCGGTCTTGTTTATCTACCTCCTCGTGCTCGTGTGCTCGCTCTATCCCGGCCGCCAGGCCGCGGCCATTTATCCGGCCGTGGCATTGCATGAAGATTAGCGAAGGAGATGATGAAACCGGATGGAATGCAAATGTTTTTATGTTCCTCCGGAACAAAGGAGAATGCGGGATCAGTCTTATGTCCCATTGCATTTGGGTCATTTTTCTGCACACAATCATTCAATTCCGATCCACGATGCATCGCGTCTCTGCCTGCTTCACCAAAATTCTTAACTTGTCCCTCCTCTATGATACTTATAATTGATGATGACAAGGCGGTGCGAACATCGCTGCTTCTTTTGCTGGAGCAGCATGCCCTGCCTGCAAGGGACGCCGGTACTGCCAACGAGGCGCTGGCCTGGCTGCACCACAACACGCCTTTGCTCATCATCCTCGACCTCAATTTCTCGCTTGAAACTTCGGGCGATGAAGGCATGCGACTGCTGCGCCAGATCAGGAAGATCTATCCGGCCGTGCCGGTGATCATACTGACCGGCTGGGCTACCATAGAGCTCGCGGTGAAAGGAATGAAAGAAGGGGCCAACGATTTCATCAACAAACCCTGGAACAACGACCACCTGCTCGCTACCGTAAACCTGCTGCTCAACCTGCAGCATAAAAAAGCGGAGAAATGGAGCCGGTCGAAACTGGACCAGCAGTACCAGTTCCAGCAGATCGTGGGCCATGACCCGGGGATGCTTGATATACTGGAAACGGTGGGCCGCGTGGCGCCCACCGATGCTTCGGTGCTCATCATGGGAGAGAGCGGCACCGGCAAGGAACTGGTGGCGGAAGCCATTCACCAGAACAGCCTGCGCAGCAACAAGCCTTTCGTAAAAGTGAACCTCGGCGGAATTTCCACCAGCCTGTTCGAAAGCGAGATGTTCGGTCATGTGCGCGGGGCTTTCACCGACGCGCGCACCGACCGCACCGGCCGTTTCGAGATGGCCGGCAAAGGCAGCATCTTTCTCGATGAGATCGGCGACCTCGACCCCGGCAGCCAGGTAAAGCTGCTGCGCGTGCTGCAGGACCGTACCTACGAAGTGCTGGGAAGCAGCAGAACACGTGTAGTGGATGTGCGGGTGATCTGCGCCACCAACCGCGACCTGGCTTCGATGGTACAGCAGGGCCTTTTCCGGGAAGACCTCCTGTACCGGATCAACCTGATCACCATCCGGCTTCCTTCCCTGCGCGACCGGCCCGGCGATATTCCGCTGCTGGTGCAATCGTTTATGAACAACCTGCGGGAGATCTACAACAGGCCGGGCCTGTCGGTATCGCAGGCCGCCCTCCGGTGGCTGCAGCAACTGCCGCTGCCAGGCAATATCCGCCAGCTGAAGAACCTTGTAGAGCGCACCATCCTGGTCAGCAGGAAAGATCATCTCGAAGAAAAGGATTTCGTTGCCCAGATGGAAGCCGCACCGGTAAAGAAAGGGGGTGTGCAGCTGCCGGAAGTAGGAGATCTGACGCTGGAAGAAATGGAAAAGCAGATGATCCACAAAGCGATGGAGCACCACCGGAACCGGATAACGCGGGTGGCCAAAGCGCTGGGCATTACACGAAGCACCCTGTACCGCCGCCTCGAGAAATATAATATCCCCTACGATGAAGCTTCGGATTAAATTTATTGTATGCGTGGTGCTGCTGCATGCAACGGTGCTGGTGCTCTCTTATTTTATCTTCAAAGAGAATCTGGCCCTATTCCTCGCCTCCGAGGTCATCGTGCTTTTATCCGCTTTCTTTTTCTGGCAATTATACAACGAACTGGTGCAGCCACTAAGGCTGCTGGTGCAGGGAACGGAAGCCATCCGCGACAAAGACTTCAGCGTGAAGCTGCTGCCTACGGGCAAATACGAGCTCGACCAGCTGATCGGGGTGTACAACCACATGATCGATGCGCTGCGAACCGAACGCACGCAGCAGGAGATGCAGCATTTTTTTCTGGAGAAGCTAGTCCAGTCGTCGCCCACGGGCATCCTCATCCTCGACTATGATGAGCACGTGCAGCGGATCAACCCCAAGGCGCTCGACCTGCTCGGCCTGCCCGAAAAGGAAGTGTTGCGAATGCCGGCGGCAGCCCTGCGGCACCCCGTGATCCGCCAGGCCATGGCCCTGCGCTCGGGGCAATCGACCCTGTTCACATATCAGGGCGCCGCTACCTATAAACTGCAGCGTTCGCACTTTGTTGATCAGGGGTTTCCCCGGCATTTTATCATGATCGAAGAGCTGACTGCCGAGATCCTGGAGGCAGAGAAAAAGACCTACGGCAAAGTGATCCGGATGATGGCCCATGAGGTGAACAACACCATCGGTCCGGTCAATTCCATCATACAATCGACCCTCCGGTCGCAGCAGCATTCGGAGCTGCTGACCAATGCAATGCAGGTAGCCATAGAACGCAACCAGAACCTCAACCAGTTCATGCGCAATTTTGCCCACCTGGTGCAGATCCCCGCGCCGGTCAAACAGCCGGCAGACCTGCAGCTGCTGCTGTTACGTGTATCTGAGCTGATGGGCGTAAAAGCCGCCGAACAGGAAACGGAGATCCGGTATGCATGGGCCGGAACGGTGATGACGGCGATGGCAGATGCCCAGCAGATGGAGCAGGTGTTTATCAATATTTTTAAAAATGCGCTGGAAGCCATCGGCTCCGGAGGAATGATCACGCTGGAAACACATCAGCATCCAAAAAAGATAGTGGTACGTGATACCGGCAAGGGCATCTCGGCCGAAGCAGGGCAGCAGTTGTTCTCTCCTTTCTACAGCACCAAACGCGACGGCCAGGGCATCGGGCTCACGGTGATCCGCGAGATCCTCACCAACCACGGCTTTGCGTTCTCCCTGATGACGGTGCAACCCGGGGTCACGGAATTTGAGATCCTGCTCTCCTGATCGTGCGCCCGTTTCGCCGGAAAATACAGATGCTTGTCTGACGGATCTGACAAACAGTTTCCCCCGAACTACAAAAGGCCGGAACATAGCGTCCGGCCTTTTGTAAAAACGTGCGCTGCGGGGATTACTGTTTATAGATCTGCCGGGTCATCAGCAGCTTTCCTTTCTCGTCTTCAATGGTGACGATGTAAGTCGCTTTTGGCCAGGCTGCCGTGTTCACCAGGTGCGTGTTTCCGGTGATACCTGTTTGCTGGTATACACGGATGCCGGAAATATTGAACACGGCGATCTTTTTTCTGTCGGGTATATCGTTGCCGAGATAGATGGTGAGATCGCTCCTGACAGGATTGGGGTAGACTTCCAGGGCGTTCTTTCCGCTGAGGGTTACAGGAAGGACACCGGAGAGCGTGCTTCTTCCGTCTTTATCGACCTGGCGGATCCGGTATAGGTGCAGGCCGGCGGAAACGCCGGTGCAAAGATACTCGTAAGTGCTTCCGATGGTTCCGCGGGAAGCCACAGAGTCGATCGGGGAATACTGTACGCCGTTGGTTGAATGATCGATGACAAAATAGCTGTTCATCTGTTCAGTGGCGGTTTTCCAGGTAAGCAGCACATTGCCGTTCTTGGGTTCGGCTTTAAGGGAAGAATAGACGACCGGTAACGCTGCGTTGATGGTTAAGGGCGAAGAGAAGGTGTTGATCGGGTTTCCCTGCGGGTCCGCCGTCATCCAGTTAAAAGTATAATTGCTTGCCGTGGCCGGATTGGTGATGATATCCTTTGCAACGACCCTGATCTGGGTTCCGCTGGGGGTGGAGGCGTTGCGCGACAGCTGTATCCCGTTCGACCAGCTACCGGCGATCCCGAACACAGTGGAGTAGGGCGCTGTTACTTTTACGTTGTTGAAGTAGACGTCGCAGTAATTTGCAAAATCATCTGTGGAAGCCGCGCCGCCAAACCCATGCGGCGCAATTGCAAAGCCCGAGGGAGGCTGCATGTAGAACACGTTACCGGCAGTCATGGCCGTGGTGGTGGTATAGCTGAACGTATACGTGGCCACCGCGTTCACTGCGCTGCTGGTGCTGGTAAGTGTGGTTTGGCCAAGTGAGCTTAGGAAGGGGAGAAGAAGCAAAAACCCGGAGTAAAGTTTTTTCATGATATGGTAGGTGATTGGTGACTGTGGTTAAAAGCACGAAGAATTCGTACTTGCAACAGCCCAAAGTAAACTTTCATGCAAGCGAGATACAAGACGATGTGAGGATCATTTGTCAGATTAAACAATTCTTTATACGCCGGATAAGTGTTACCAGCTAATTTTGAAAGTTTTACACCGGCTTTGTGGAATTGTAAAAGTGCAAATACGGTCACGGCTTTCCGTATTCATCTTGTCTGCTTCAACATGCAATAAAATGTAACTATTTGATCAACATTCCCTGCTGCACTGTAAATTGCTTGCACAATAACTGCTTATGAGCTTCTTCAGACCGTATCGGGCCAGCCTGGCGCTGACTTTCTTCATCGTTGTGTGCGCTTCCTCTTTTGCCCAGCGAAGAAGAGGCGGCAACCCCAACGATACCGTGGTTACCAATTACAACGCACCTGAACTGTTTGCACCCCTGTTCTTCCAGGACAAAGGCAACGAATTTCATTCGCCCAACGGGGCACCCGGACCAAAATACTGGCAGAACCGGGTCGACTACCAGCTCGATGCAAAGATCGATACGGTGGCGAAAACACTCACCGCTTCCGAGGTGATCAACTACACCAATAACAGTCCCGATGCCCTGCCTTATCTCTGGCTGCAGCTCGACCAGAACACTTACCAGAAAGAAGCCCGCTCAAACTACGCCACCGGCGCCGCGGCGGCCGAACATACCACCGGCTACGAGTTTGCTTCCGTACAGGTGGTGGTGAACGACAAGCCACAGAAAGCGGATTATATTATAACCGATACCCGCATGCAGATCAGGCTGCCGAACAAGCTGGCACCGGCCGGCGGCAAAGTGAAAGTGCTCATCAACTATCATTATACCATTCCAGGCAGCTTCGGGGGAAGGACGGATTATACGGATACGAAAAACGGCAAGATATACGAGATCGCGCAGTGGTTTCCACGGTTATGTGTATACGATGATTACTCCGGATGGGATGTGCTGCCCTTTCTGGGCGCGGGGGAATTTTATCTTGAATACGGCGACATCGACTATAAAGTGACGGTTCCCTGGGATATGATCCTGGCAGGCTCGGGCGAGCTGGTAAACCCGAAGGAAGTGCTCACTGCCAAACAGCTGAGCCGGCTGGAAGCTGCGCGCAACAGCGATCAGACAGTGATGATCCGGTCGGCGGAAGAAGTAAAAGACCCCGCCTCGCGGCCGGTACAGAAAGGCACGCTCACATGGCACTATAAAATGACCAATACCCGCGATGTGGCCTTCGGGGCTTCGAACGCCTATATCTGGGATGCCGCCCGGGTGAACCTGCCCGGCGGCAAAAGATCGATGGCCATGTCGGTGTACCCGGTCGAAAGCGCAGGCAACGAAGCCTGGGGCCGCTCTACCGAATACCTCAAAGGCTCCATCGAATATTTTTCAGAAAAGTGGTTCGTCTATCCCTATCCGGTAGCCATTAACGAAGCTGGCATCGCGGGTGGCATGGAGTACCCCGGTATCATCTTCGATGGCATCCGCGACAAGGGCAAACAGCTGTTCTGGGTTACCGCGCATGAGATCGGTCACAACTGGTTCCCTATGATCGTGGGCTCCAACGAACGGCGCTTTGCATGGATGGACGAGGGCTTCAACACCTTCATCGATGTGTATGCATCAGACATGGTGAACAAAGGCGAGTTTGCGCCAAAACGCGACGGTGAGTATGCACCCGGCGGCGGCAACCCGGCCGATGAAGTGGTTTCCATTCTTACAGATCCGCTGGCGCCGCCGATCATGACGCCGGCCGATGCCATCAAGGGTAAATACCGCCATCCGCTGGCCTACTTCAAACCTGCTTTCGGGATGATCATGCTGCGCGAACAGATCCTTGGCCCCGAGCGGTTCGACTATGCCTTTCAGCAATACATCCGCAACTGGGCATACAAACATCCGCAGCCCGAAGATTTTTTCCGGTCGATGGAAAATGGCGGCGGCGACGACCTGGCCTGGTACTGGCGCGAGTGGTTCTACAACAACTGGAAGCTGGACCTCGCTCTCCGCGATGTGCATTATGCCGACGCGAACGATCCGAAAAAAGGCGTCAGCGTTACCATCGTGAACCAGGAAAAGATGGCCATGCCGTTCACCCTGGAGATCACCCTGCAGGACGGCAGCCGGATGCGGCAGAAGTTCCCGGTGGAAACCTGGATACAGAACCGCGCGGTCACCTACACCTTCCCGACCACGCAGGCGGTAAAAACGGTGCAGCTCGATCCGGATGGCGTACTCCCCGATGTGAACAGGGCGAACAACACGTACACCATGAAATAAGACCACCAGATGGCCGCAAGCAGACTTACACCTGGTAAATCTGGATCCTGTTGCCGCAGGTGTCGTTGAAGACGGCGAGGGTAACGGGGCCCATGGCGGTGGGCTGCATGCTGAACACGACGCCCAGTGCGAGAAGTCGCCCGTATTCCCTCTGTACATCTTCTACGGCGAAAGCGGTATAAGGGATCCCGGCTTCAAAAAGCGCCTGCTGGTAAATTTTTGCGGGTGCAAAGGCCATCGGTTCCAGCACCAGTTCCGGGCCGTCCTGTTGCTCTTTCGATACCACGGTGAGCCATTTGTGCTCTCCCATCGGGATCTCCGTTTTCTTTATAAATCCAAGTGTTTCTGTATAAAAGCGGAGGGCTTTTTCCTGGTCGTCGACCAGCAGGCTGGCTAAACTTATTTTCATGGCGCAAAAATGCAGCAACGCCCCCGATTCCTACTCTCCGTTATTGCTTTTCTGTTTTGCCAGCCGGTATGCCGAAGGGGTCAGGCCGGTGAACTTCCTGAACAGTCCGCAGAACGAAGTGACGCTGTCGAAACCGACCGCCGCCGCTACTTCTGCAACGCCGGCTCCTGATGCAAGAAGCAGTCTTGCCTGTTGCATTCTGATCTCGGTGAGGTAGCGGCCCGGGGTCTTTCCATAGTGCCGCTTGAACAGGCGCAGAAAATGATACGGCGAAAGAAAGGCTGCCCCGGCCATATCGCTGAGGCGGATCTTGCGTGCAAAATGCCGGTCTATAAACTGTTTTGATCGAATGATCTGCTGACTGAGAGCCGGCTCTGGATAGATCAGCCCGCTGAGGCGAATGACTTCTGACTGGTAAAAGCCGAGAAGTGGATGGCAGGGAGGATGTACGGATTGCATGAGCGGATTAGCTGGGTAAATATAAAGAAGGCCGCTGAAAGCCTGCCGCTCCTTTTTTAAGATATCTTTTTCTCATATTGAACGTGCACATGGCCGAAAATCAATTGGGGATCAAATTGTATTATATTAAAATTAATATATTTATTAATATTGATCGTGCAGCTATTCGGGATCGTTGTCTGTCAAATGGAACATATTATCAAAACTCACTGCATATGAGAAAATGGGAACTCCTCTTTTTGCTCGGCATACTTTATGCCGGTATGGCAACCGCACAAACCCGGCTCACCGGTAAAGTGCTTTCGGAAGCCGACGGTACCCCTCTGGCCGGTGTGTCGGTTACCATCAAAGACACCCGGATTTCCGTGGTCACCGGTATCGACGGTTCCTTCTCGATCCCTTCCACCGCAGATACGCGTGTGAAGCTGGTCATCACCCATGTCGGATTTAAACCGGTAGAGGTAGCCTCTTCCCCCAACGGAGTATACCGGATCGGTGAAACGCAGACGGCGCTCAACGAAGTAATCATCACCGGTTACACCACTCTTTCCCGCAGACAATCTTCCGGCGCCACTTCATCCATATCCATCGACGATGTCCGCAAACAAACATTCGGCTCATTCGACCAGGCCCTGCAGGGGCAGGCTCCCGGCGTATCTGTGGTGGCCAATTCGGGCCAGCCCGGTGCCAACGCGGTCGTGCGTATCCGCGGCAACGGCTCTATCAGCGGTGGCAATGCGCCCCTGTACATCATGGATGGCATAGAAATATCCGCGGCAGATTTTGCCAGCGTGAACCAGGGCGATTTTGATAAGGTGGAGGTGCTGAAAGATGCGGCCGCTTCAGCCCTCTATGGCTCGAGGGGCGCCAACGGCGTGATCGTGATCAGCACCCGCAAAGGCCGCGTCGGACAGATGCAGCTGAACTACGATGTTCAGGTAGGTACCAGCGACCTGCCAAAAGACAGGCTGATCATGATGAACAGCGCGCAAAAGATCGATTACGAACTTCGCCGGGGCAACCCCTTCGCCTGGACGGCAGCCCAGGCCGACAGTTTGCGCAAGGTCAACTTCAGCTGGAAAGATGCCCTTTTTCACCGGGGCGTAACCCAGCAGCATATGCTGAGCGCATCCGGCGGAACACAGGCCAGCCGTTATTACGCATCGCTCTCGTATATGGACCAGGACGGTATCCTGAAAACGACCGGACTGAAACGTTATACCGGCCGCATCAATGTCGACAACAACATAAAGAACTGGAAATTCGGTCTGAACATGCAGGGCGGATACTCAAAGCTGATCGGTACCAGCGAGGCCAACACCACTACCGCCACGCCGCTGAATGCCATCCGCTGGTCGAACCCCTATGAAAGGGACATCAACCCGCTGACCCATAATTACCAGCAGACCGGCGGTCCGGGCATCCTCACCTCCGGCCAGCCCAATGCGGCCATGCAGCTGTTCCTCAACTACAACTATACCCTCCAGCTGAAGGGCATCGCCTCCAGCTACCTACAGTTCGATTTTCCTTTCATGCCTGGTCTCAGCGCCCGCACCAACTGGGGGATCGACTACACGCAGAATGAAACGGCGTCTTATGTAGATCCCAGGGTGTCATCCGGACAGTCGACCCAGGGTTCGCTCAACCGGGCCCTCAACAGGAACCTGCGATACACCGGAACAACTTCCATCAACTATAAAAAGACATTTGGCAAACATGAGATCGAAGCCGGCGTATTCACCGAAGTGGTGAAAGCGAATTACCGCAGCTTCGGTTTTACAGGCTATGGCTTTACCAACGGGTTCACAAACGAAGCCGGCATCACCGCAGGCAGCGCCACCAATACCAACTACATCCCGGCCGTTACCGGCAGCGGTACCATGAACGGCATCCTCTCTTATTTCGCCAACATCAACTACGGGTACAACAGCAAATATTATGTTACCCTGAGCGGCCGCAGGGATGGTTCTTCCCGCTTTGGAGTGAACAACCGGTTCGCCAATTTCGGCGCGGTTGGCGCAACCTGGCTGGCATCAGACGAAGAGTTCCTGAAGAACGCCACGTGGATCAATGTGCTCAAGCTGCGGGCTTCCGTTGGAACCACGGGCAACCAGACCGGTACCCCGGCAGGCGATTACCCCATTCCCATCTTTGCGCGTGCCACTTATGCCGGCGTGAGCGGCTGGTCGCCTTCCTCTCCGGGTAACCTCGACTACAGCTGGGAAGTAAACAGGAGTGTCAATTTCGGTCTCGACTTCGCCATCCTGAATAACCGGATCACCGGTGCGGTTGACCTGTACGACCGCGAGACCCGCGATCTGTTCTATGCCGTACCCATCGACCCTTCCAACAGCGGCTTCACCAGCATTCCGAGCAATTTCGGAAAGCTCCGCAACCGCGGCATCGAGCTGATGCTGAGAGGCGACGTAGTCAGCAACCAGAAGTTCCGCTGGACACTTGAGGGCAACCTGACCTACAACCTGAACCGGGTGATCGACCTGCCTTCCGATTCGGTTATATCGGGCACAACCATCCTGGCAGAAAAGAAACCGGTCAACAGCCTGTACCTGGTGAAATATGCCGGCGTGAACCCCGATAACGGCAACGCGCTTTATTACAAAAGGAATGGCAGCACCACACCTACCTACAGCGTAAATGACAAAGTGATCCTCGGTACCTCGGATGCACCGCTGTTTGGCGGACTGTCGACCACCGTCAACTATATGGGCTTCGACCTGAGCGCACAGATGAACTTCTTCCTGAAAAGGGTGCTGTACAACAACGACCGGAACAACGTGACCAACCCGCAGTATTTCACGGATAACATGACGGTGGACGTGTTGCGCGAATGGCAGAAGGCCGGCGACATCACCGATGTTCCCCGTCCTGCAGCCAGTGGCGGCAATGCCTACCAGACACAGACAACCCGCTTCCTCGATGATGCCAGCTTCTGGCGCCTCCGCAACGTAATGCTCGGGTATAACCTGTCGTCGCATGTGACCTCTCTGCTGAAGATCCGTTCCGCACGCGTGTTTGTGCAGGGACAGAACCTGTGGACCTCCACCAAATTCAGGGGGTTCGATCCTGAAGTGACCGGCACTTCGCTGACCGGTGCGCAATACCCGGCGCTCATTCAAACCACTGTAGGACTAAACGTGGGATTTTAATCCACCTAAAAAAGAAACTGATATGTTGAAGATAAACAAGTATGTGTGGAGTGTATGTGTTGCAGGAAGCCTGTTCATGGAGTCATGTACCCGTAAAGATGTACTGGAACTTTCGCCCGAGTACAGCCTCGATGCGCTGAACAACCCATCGAGCATGGCGCAGGTGGAACAGGTGCTCACCGGCGCGTACGCCGGGCTCAGAAATGCCAACTATTATGGTTCGGGCAGCGGCACCGGGGCAGGGTATGCCCTTATGCCCGATATTCTCAGCGACAACCTGTATGAAACGCTGGGCTCGCTCGCCAATTCAAGAACGATCGCCGACTGGACCTACAACTCGAACACCGCACAGATCACGACCCTGTATTCGGCGCCCTACGCAGTGATCGCAGGCGCGAACATTGTGCTGCGCGATGTAGACAAGTTTACCACCGCCGCCAACAGGCAGATGGCCAACCGCATCAAGGGGCAGGCCTTTGCCCTGCGGGCGCTGGCGCACTTCGATCTGTTCCGTTATTTCGGAAACAAGTTCGACCGCAACAGCACCACCGACCTGGCGCTGGAATACGTCAGGGACTTCACTGTTTCCCAGTCGCTGAAACCCGTTCGGATGAACAACAAGGAATATTATGACAACCTGTTTGCCGATCTCACACTGGCCGTTACGCTGCTTGCGGATGTTGATAAAGACGTCAATCCTGCAACTGCGCTGAGCCGCCCGAATATGGACCTGGCTGCAGCATATGCCCTCCAGGCCCGCATAAACCTGTACGCTGCCCAATGGGCCGACGCTGTGAAGGCCGCGACCAGTGCCATCGCCCGCCGACCGCTTGTGGTTCGCGACCAGGCGGCTTTTTCGGGTATGTACAATCAAACCAATCCGGGCGAGCTGATTTTCAACGTGCAGTTTGAATCCGGACAAAGCGGACCGACCTACCTGATCCTGTTCCCTGCCACGCCGCGAAACTATTTCCGCCCTGCACTGGAAGTGGCCGACTCTACCGGCAATGCCGGACTGATCCGCAGCAACGACATCAGGTACAGCGCTTACTTCACCAAACTGAACGATAACAACTCGAAAGGATTGGGGGTAACCAAATACAAGGGAAAGAACGCCCTCACCGACGGCGCCGCCAACTTCCCGGTGTTGCGCACCGGCGAGATGTACCTGATCAGGGCAGAAGCCAATGCCATGCTCGGCACTGCGAATGAAGTGCAGGCACTGGCCGACCTGAATACCCTGCGGGCCGCCCGCATCACGGGTTACACGACGCAGACGCTTACCGGCACCGCCCTGCTGGGGGCCATCGCCGACGAGCGCAGAAGAGAACTGTTTGCAGAAGGCCACCGTTTCTTTGACCTGAAAAGGACCACCCGGGTCATCACCCGCGGAAGCACCTGCGGCAATACGGCTGTCTCACCTGCAGGCAATTGCTCCCTGCCTTCCACAGCCCGCGAATGGACCCTGCCCATCCCTGAAAGCGTACGCAACGCCAATGCAAACGTGACGCAGAATGGAGGGTACTAAAGGTTGAAGTGAGTTTGAAATAGAAAAGGCGGGTGAAGAATATTTTTCTTCACCCGCCTTTTTTTAGCTGCCGGTTTTCACTCGGTTATTTAGACAATACCGTGGAGTTGCGGCGCAGGAGCCCGAGCACACAATTGACAAGCAATGTTACCTGGGCAGCCACAAAAACAAGGATGGCATAAGAAGCCAGGCGGGTAATCTTTTCCAGCATGTGTATCTGGCTGATCGCCGGGCCTGTCCGGATCTGCAAATGAACGTATTGAGTATAAAAGATGAATCCGATAATTACAGCTACGCTGATGAGTGTGAGAAAGACATGTATCCTGCTCATCAGCGGAGAATAGGAAAACCTGTTTGTGAAAGCACTGGTCGCTCCGATCAGGAACAGCAGGATGGAAGAGCCGAGATAGAGGGTGAGTGCCGACATCACGTAATAGGTGTCGAATAAAAGAATATCGACGGTCATCCTGCCCGCCACCAGGCTCATGCCCAGCAGCAGGATGGCTGCTATGAAGAGCAATTGAAAAGGTTTGTGTTTCAGGTCCATAAAAAGAGTTGTTCCTTGTAAAGACGCGATGCATCGCGTCTCTGAAATTGATCGGTCCAGTGGGGTGGAAGCGCCATGCACGGCGTCTGTACCGAAAATCGGTTATTGTCCGAAACCCGCTCCTGTTCCTGCATTGGCGTTGCGGGGATCGGTCTTTGGTTTCAGTTCGTATTGCGGGGGTGGCGTGGCGCCCATCAGGTTCCTGACGAAATAGTCCCAGCGGCGGCGGGTCATATAATTCGAGAATTCCCCGTAGCCATGCCGGCTGTTGGGGAAAATGACCAGGTCGAAATCCTTGTTGGCCTTGATGAGCGCATCCACCACCAGCAGCGTGTTGGTGGGCGGCACGTTGTCGTCCATCAGTCCGTGCGCCAGCATCAGTTTGCCTTTCAGGTTTTTTGCATAGTTCTGGTTGGCCTGGTCGTCGTAATTTGATTTGCCATCGCCTTTGTCGGTGAGCAGTCCGATGTATCTTTCTCCCCAGTCGTCTTCGTAATTGCGGTTGTCGTGGTTGCCGGATTCGGAGATGCCTACCTTGAAGAAATCAGGATAGCGCAGCATGGCCGCTGCCGTTGCAAAACCACCGCCTGAGTGCCCCCAGATACCGGCCTTGTCGATGTCGATGAACGGATATTTCTCCGCCAGCTGTTTCATGCCGCCGATCTGGTCGGGCAGGGTGTTGTCGGCGATGTTGCCGTAGTCGGCGTCGTGAAAAGATTTGGACCGCATCGGGTTGCCCGATCCTACGATAGACACCACTACAAAACCCAGCTCGGCGAGCGACTGGTTGTCGCGTACGGCGCTTGAAAATGACCAGTTGGTGATGCTTCCGCCCTGCGGCCCGGGGTAGATGTAATTGATGATCGGGTATTTCTTTTTGGCGTCGAGATGGGTGGGCGTGAACATCAGCCCGTACAGGTCCGTCTTGCCATCCCGCGATTTGACCGTTACAGGAGTGGGGGCTTTCCAGTCGGCCGCTGCCAGTCGCGACACATCCGTTTTTTCGAGGGGCGTTACGATCACGCCATCCATATTGCGCACCACCACCACGGGCGGCACATCGGGCTTCGAATAACTGTCTACAAAATACTGTCCGGAAGGGGCGAGGGCAACCTGGTGGTTGCCTTCTTCGGGCGTCAGCGCCGTAAGTTTTTTGCCATCGAACGTCACCTTGTACATGTGGTTGAAGTATGGGTTCTGACCTGGCTCTTTGCCATCGGCAATGAAGTAAACGACCCTGTTCTTCTCATCCACTTTCACCAGGTCGGTTACCACCCAGTCGCCTTTGGTGACCTGGTTCTTTACCTTGCCGGTGGCGGCATCGTACAGGTACAGATGACCCCAGTTGTCGCGTTCCGAATACCAGAGTATTTCGTTGGAGGCCGCCAGGAAACGCCAGCTGAAGCCCCCGGGCCCCGATTCAAACTGGGTGGGCACGGTCTCTTCGAATACTTCCCGCACTTCGCCGGTGGCGGCGTTGGCGATGCGGAACTTTTCCTGGCGGTGATCGCGGGAAGTGCTTACGAAAGCAAGCTGGGAAGCATCGGCGTTCCAGGCTGCGTCGCCGAGGGCGCCGCCATCGGTGATGTCATCTCCGTTTGTGCTTCTCCGTGGGTCGGGCGCCACCTGCAGCTTCACTACTTTTGGCGCATCCACGTCAATGATCACCCGCTCGAGCATGATGATCGTTTTGTCGCCGGGCAGCGGGTTCTTCCAGGCTTCCAGGCGGGGCTTGCCCACATTGGTAGACACCAGGTACATATCGCTCACGTTGCGCTGGTCCTGTTTGTAGGTGGCGAGCTTTTTTCCATCCGGCGACCAGAGCACGACGGGCCGGTCGCTTTTTTTCCAGCCGGCGTTGTCGGTGGCATAGCCGTAGTCTTTTTCGCCGTCGAGGGTCAGCTGTGTTTCCTTTCCGCCGGCCACGTCGCGCACCCACAGGTTGTAGTCGCGGATGAACGCCATTTTTTTACCGTCGGGAGAAGCAGCACCGGCTGCTCCGGCCCCACCGCGCCCACGGCCGCCAAATCCGCCGCCGCCGTTCCCGACCCGGCGCTGCGTGGTATCGAGGGCGCAGCTGTAGGCTTTGATATCACATTTCCAGCCCTTGCCGCCTGCAGTAAAAAACACGGCGTTCATATCGGGGGCAAAATTGAGGGAGGAGAAAGGCAGTGCGTTTGCCTGGTATTGCTGTCCGGCGGCCGCAGAAAGCGCGGTGGCCAGCCTGGTATGGTCGAAAGCAGCGGTGCGTGTTTTCTTCGCCGGATCTGCCAGGATGAATTCACTGCCCTGGGCAGTAAGCACGCGGTACCAGAGGCGGTCTCCTGCGATCCAGTTGGGACGTACATTTCCGCGGTCTACCAGCGGTTCGGTGTTGTACGACATAAATTTTTCCGCCTGCTGGTAATCGGCGGCTGTCAGTGTTTTGGTGTTGTCCGGCTGCGCGGCGGCCGCAAGGGAAAAGAGTAAGCCGGAGGAGAACAACGCTCCCCGAATGAAAGATTTCTTCATGTATCAATATTATGGATATTTAAGGTAAACATGAATTCTGAGACTAACTTGGCAGCAAAAATTTACGGTAACCTCTTTAAAGCGGACACATGAATAAAACAAGGCTTGAAGCGTTCAGCGACGGCGTGCTGGCGATCATACTTACCATCATGGTACTTGAACTGAAGGTGCCGCACGGGTCAGACTGGCTCACGTTAAAGCCGCTGCTGCCGGTGTTCTTCTCGTATGTCATCAGTTTTATGCTGATCGGAATTTACTGGGGCAACCACCATCATCTGCTTAGTACGGTAAAGCGGATCACGTCGGGCATCATGTGGTCGAACCTGCTGCTGCTGTTCTGGCTGTCGCTGGTGCCGGTGGCCACCGGGTGGATGGGGGAGAACCATTTTGCGGCACATACCGTGGTACTGTATGCGGTGATCCTGGTATGCGCCGGGTTGTCGTATTCCCTGCTGCAGCACAATATCCTGAAGACAAACGACCACGAAACGGAACTGGTGACTGCGATCAGAAAGCAGGACAGCAAAGTGATGATCTCGGCGCTTGCCGACCTGGCCGCCATCCCGTTTGCCTTTGTTCATCCGGCGATCTCCTGTACCTTGTTCCTGCTGCAGTCGCTGATCTGGCTGATACCCGACCGGAACATCGAGCGGGCGCTGAGAGATATGCCCGAAGAGTAGATGGAACCGAATCTGTATTATTGCAGCACAAAATCGGCAATGAACCTGAACGAACCGGCTAACCCGCTACCGAACACCAAACCCCACTTTGAAATCCTGGACGGTCTCCGCGGCGTGGCGGCCTTTGCGGTCGTGGTGTTTCATTTTATGGAATTTGCCGTGCCCGATTACAACAAAAGTTTTATTGCGCATGCATACCTGGCGGTGGATTTCTTTTTTTGTTTATCTGGTTTTGTGATCGCCTATGCATACGACACGAAGCTGGCGCAGATAGGAGCGGGTCGGTTCTTCCTGCTGCGGCTGATCCGCCTGCATCCCCTGGTGGTCATCGGGTCTGTGCTCGGGCTGATCACTTTTGTGTTTGATCCGTTCAGCAACCTGTTTTCCCATTACGGATGGGGGAAAACAGCCACCCTGTTTGTTGCTTCCTGTCTGCTGATCCCTTATCCGCTGGTGCATGAGCGTTATTTCAACCTGTTCCATCTTAACCCGCCCACCTGGTCCCTGTTCTGGGAATACATCGCCAATATTTTCTATGCGCTCGTCTTGTACAGACTGCGCAGGTGGATGTTGTGGGTGCTGCTTGTACTGGCAGCGGCGGCGCTTTTCCATGAGGCTTACCGGTCGCATCAGCTCAGTGTGGGCTGGGGCGGGGACAACATCATCGGCGGTGCGGTGCGTGTACTGTATTCTTTCCTGGCTGGCATGCTGCTCTACCGTTCAAACCGGATCATCCGTTCCAGCCTCGGCTTTGTTTCACTGTCTGTTTTGCTGATGGCTGCTTTCCTGTTTCCTTTTTCGGACAATACCGCCTGGATCGCCGATCCGGTCATCGTAGCTTTTTATTTGCCTTTCCTGGTGGCGCTGGGAGCGGGGGCCCACCTCTCTGCTGCGATGGCGGGCTTCTGTAAATTTTCCGGCAATATCTCGTATCCGCTTTACATGGTACATTATCCGTTCCTGTGGATCTTTATGAGCTACCAGGGAAAAATACAAGCCAACGATGCAGCAGATGGAGGTCATCATCCCCGTGTCAACCCTGCTGCTGGTGTTACTCGCTTATGTCGTGATGATTTACCTGGACATACCCATCCGGCGCTGGCTGACGAAAAAGTGGCAGCGGGAAATGGTTGGATCGAATGCCTGATCTGAAACATTCGGAGGGTGGTTGGGATCAGTGAGTAAGGAACGGCTTTATTTAGATCACCTGCACAAAGCGCACAACATGCTAGCTTTTTCCGCCGATAATGAAACATATGAGAGGATCGACTACCGCATTGATCCGTTGCGGAAAGGCGAGTATGAGAACTGTACGTTCTTGGCCTGTGACATGTCGGGCACAAACCTGCTCGATATCAGGTTTATCGAATGCGAGTTTGTCCGATGCAACCTGAGTCTGGCCAAACTGGGCGGCGCGTTGCTGCGCGATGTCCGTTTCCGCGATTGCAAGATGTGGGGCATCCGCTTCGACGAATGCAATGCGTTCGGTTTGTCTTTCCAATTTGAAGGTTGTTCGCTCAACCATGCGTCTTTTTACCATACCAAGATCAAAAAGACCCAGTTCAGGCAAACCGAATTGCAGGAGACCGATTTCACCGGCTGCGATCTTACGCAGGCGGTGTTCGACCAGTGTGATCTCACCCGCGCCCTGTTCGACGGAACCATCCTCGAAAAAGCAGATCTGCGTACCGCGCAACATTACACCATCGACCCCGAGCGCAACAAGATCAAAAAAGCGAAGTTCTCCCTCTCTGAGATAGCCGGGTTGCTGCAGAAATATGATATCGAGATCGACAGGTTGAAATAGTGCGGTATCATCCATCTTATTTTCATCCCCGAGCAAGGGCAAACACGCGCCGGCATTCTCGTGCGCTTGCTGCGCCTGCGCAAAGATGACAGGCACCGGTGAAAAGAAATCACATTGGATCAAATCCGGACCGCTCCGAAAATCTTTCCTTCCAACCCCTGTATCAAAACCTGTTTTACGCACTATATCACGCCACCGCTGCCTTTCAGCCGGAATTGTTTTCGGTTGTACAGAGGCTTGTTTTACTTGCCCCCGGATCACTTTCCTGCACCCAGGGAACGCGGGGTATATTGTCAGAGAAAATGACATTAGCATGACGCAAATCTTTTTTTATTGGGGGCATCCCGTCTAATTTTGCCCACGTTATATAGAGAAAC
The DNA here is from genome assembly GCA_965200945.1 of Chitinophagaceae bacterium. Lineage (GTDB taxonomy): Bacteria > Bacteroidota > Bacteroidia > Chitinophagales > Chitinophagaceae > JADCRZ01. Next base: position 2,659,704 of record OZ241749.1, on the reverse strand, counting down.
AGATACATGCATACACACGCTTATAATGGAATTCAGGGCTTACAGATTGCGGGTATTAACTACAAAAAATCAGATGCAACGATCAGGGGGAAGTACGCCGTCAGCAATGACCAGTACGCCGCCCTTCTCTCCAAAGCCTCTTTTTATGGCGTAAGCGAATTATTTGTGCTCTCTACCTGCAACCGCACCGAGATCTATGGCGTGGCCGATGACGTGATGCAGCTCATGCGCCTCCTCTGCTCCGAAACCTCCGGCGATCTCGATACTTTCACCCGGCTCTCCTATGCCAAAAAAGGCAGCGCTTCCATCGAACACCTTTTCCAGGTGGCCGCCGGTCTCGATTCACAGATCCTCGGCGATTATGAGATCGTGGGCCAGATCAAACAGGCCGTGAAATTCGCCCGTGAAAAAGGGTTCATCGGCAGCTTCCTCGACCGCCTCGTCAACTGCGTTCTGCAGTCGTCGAAAATGATTAAGAACCAGACAGCCCTCAGCGGTGGTACCGTGTCGGTCTCCTTCGCGGCTGTTCAGTATATCAAACAAAAAGTCAGCAACCTCTCGGGTAAAAAGATCCTTCTGATCGGTACCGGCAAGATCGGCCGCAGCACCTGCAAAAACCTGGTCGACTATGCCGGCAACACCAGCATCACGCTGATCAACCGCACCCCGGAAAAAGCAGACCTGCTGGCAAAAGAGCTCGGACTTCAATCCGCACCCATCGAGCGCCTGCCCGAATTTGTACAGGCTTCCGACATCATCCTGGTGGCTACCAATGCCGCACAGCCTTCCGTGCTGGTATCGCACCTCGAAAATGCCGGCAGCAAACTGATCATCGATCTTTCCATTCCCTACAATGTTGATCCTGCTGCACGGCAGCTTCCCAACATCAGGCTGGTAAACGTAGATGAGCTGTCGAAGCTGAAAGACGATACCATAAAAAAACGCGCCGCCGAAGTGCCCAAGGCCCAAAGCATCATCGGCATGCACATGAAAGAGTTCATGGACTGGAACGAGCAACGCAAACACGTGCCCGTGCTGAAAGCAGTCAAAACTAAACTGCAGGCCATTACCTCCGGCGAGCTGAGCATGCACAGCTATCCGCTGCCGGTTTGCTATTCCGCCAACGACTCCAACGAGCGCATCCAGAAAGTGATCAACATGATGGCGCTGAAGCTGCGCCGCCAGAACTCCCGCGGTTGCCATTATATCGAAGCCATCAATGATTTCATGAACCTGGGGGCCAACTAGTATGCCAGCAAGCATCCGGATCGGCACCAGGGAAAGCCAGCTTGCCGTGTGGCAGGCAACACAGGTACAGACCTTCTTCACCCAACAGGATATTTCATCCGAACTTGTCTATATTAAAAGTGACGGCGATATAGACCTGAAAACTCCTTTGTATGAGATCGGCGTGCAGGGCATTTTTACCAGAAGCCTCGACATTGCGCTCATTGAAGGAAGGATAGACGTGGCCGTGCATTCCATGAAAGACGTGCCTACGCAGCTGCCGCTCGGCATCCGCCACGCAGCCGTTTTACCCAGGGGCCCGGTGGGCGACCTGATGGTATTCAAAACAACCGGTGATTTTCTGCAGGATGAGCATTCCCAGGCAGGCATTGCTACCAGCAGCATCCGCAGGCGGGCGCTCTGGCTTTCACGCTATCCCCATCATATCATCCACAACCTCCGCGGCAACGTGAACACGCGCCTACATAAACTCGCCTCAGAACCGTGGGATGCGGCCATCTTTGCCCAGGCCGGTCTCGAACGCATCAACCTGCGCCCCGCCAACAGTGAAGTGATCGACTGGATGCTGCCCGCACCCGCGCAGGGTGCCATTGTAGTGGTTTGCCGGAAAGAGGATGACGAGGTGTACGGGGCGTGCCGGCATTTCAACGACAGCGCAACGGCCCTCTGCACGCAGATCGAACGTGATTTCCTGCGTACGCTGGAAGGCGGTTGCTCCACGCCCGTAAGTGCACTGGCTACCCTCGAAGCCGGACAAATTCATTTCCGGGGGAACATCGTATCACTCGACGGGCGCCGGACAGCGCAAACGGATCAATGGATCGACGAGGGTGAAACAGCAGAAGCAGGACAAAAGTTTGCGCTCGAATTACTCGAAAACGGCGGACAGGAGATCGCAGACAGCATCCGGCATGCACTACCCTAGGATCCATATCGTGACCACCCGGGAGCTCGAGCCTGTACTGATAGAAAAAGCGGCTCTGGCCGGTATACAGATCGACCTGCTTCCCCTGATCACCACAGTGATGCTCCATACAAAACCGCTGGAGCAAAAGATCGACCAGCTCGCCGGGAGTGCTTTGCCGGTCATCTTCACCAGTCTCAACGCTGCCAAAGCCGTCACCGCGCTGCTGAAACAAAAACCGGACTGGCAGATATTTACCATCGGCACCGCCACAAAAGAATACGTCTGTTCTTATTTCGGAGCGGAAAGCATTGTCGCCGTCGCGGACAATGCTTCCGGACTTGCAGAGAAGATCATACCATCTGGAGTTGAAAGACTGGTCTACTTCTGTGGTAACAAACGCAGGGAAGAGCTACCGGAAAAACTGTGTGAAGCGGGGCTTCAACTCGAAGAGGTGGTTGTGTATCATACTACCTACACTGCCATAAGAACCGGCACCGGCTATGAGGGTATCCTGTTTTTCAGTCCGGGCGCTGCTGACAGTTTTTTTGCCGTGAATAGTGTGAACCAGGCCACTGTTTTGTTTGCCATCGGAAATACGACCGCTGCCGCACTTCTGGCATATACGCATAATAAAATCGTTGTGAGCGAAGTGCCATCCGCAGATATGCTAGTGCAAAAGACCATCGCCTATTTCGACAATCTAAATATATTTCATGACCGAACTCAAGAATGACCTGCTGTTAAAAGCCCTTCGCGGAGAATACACGGAACGTCCGCCCGTATGGATGATGCGCCAGGCAGGCCGCTACCTGCCCGACTACATCAAGCTGCGCGAGAAATACTCTTTCTTCGAGCGCTGCTCTACACCGGAGCTCGCCTCCGAGATCACCATACAGCCGGTTGAACAGGTAGGTGTAGACGCTGCCATCATTTTTTCCGACATCCTCGTGGTACCGAAGGCGATGGGCATGGAAGTACAGATCCTGGAAGGAAAAGGTCCCTGGCTGCCCGATCCGATCAAGCAGTATTCGGATATCGACAAGCTCCATATACCCGATGTACACGAAGCGCTGGGCTATGTGTTCGATGCCCTGAAGATGACAAAACAACGGCTCGACGGGCGCGTGCCGCTCATCGGCTTTGCCGGTGCTCCGTGGACACTGCTGTGTTATATGGTGCAGGGCAAAGGCTCTAAAACCTTTGATGAAGCGCGGGCCTTCTGCTTCACCCAGCCCGAAACGGCACACCGCCTGCTGCAGATGATCACCGATACCACCATCGCCTACCTGAAGGGGCAGGTAAAAGCCGGCGCGGATGTGGTGCAGTTATTCGACTCATGGGGCGGACTGCTCAGTCCCGACGACTTTGAACTTTTTTCGCTGCAATACAGCCGGCAGATCGTGGCTGCATTGAAAGAAGAATGCCTGACCATCCTTTTTGCGAAAGGCGCCTGGTTCGCGCTGGAAAGCATGAGCCAGACCGGTGCGCACGGGCTGGGGGTCGACTGGTGCATTTCACCGGCACTGGCGCGGCAGATGGCGGGTGACAAGGTCACGCTGCAGGGAAATTTTGATCCGGCGAAACTGCTTGGTTCCATCCCGTCGATCGAGAAGGAAGCCAGGAAAATGATCAGGGCTTTCGGCACGCAGCGTTATATCGCCAACCTGGGCCATGGCATCCTGCCGAACATTCCGGTGGATCACGCAAAAGCGTTTGTGAATACGGTGAAGGAGTGGGGGCTTGTGCCGGAGAAAGAACAGATAAACATAGCGTAAGATGAATGTAAAAGAAGAGTTCTCCCGGTATATCCTGTCGCTGCAAAACGAGATCTGTACGGCGCTCGAAAAGACAGACGGCAAAGGCCGGTTTGAGGAAGACCGATGGACCCGGGAGGAAGGCGGCGGGGGATTGTCGCGCGTGATCACGGACGGCAATGTATTTGAAAAAGGCGGCGTGAACACCTCCATGGTGCATGGCAGCCTGCCGCCAGCGATGCAGCAGGCGTTCAAGGTAGGCGAAAGCCGCTTCTTCGCATGTGGGTTGTCGCTGGTGATCCATCCCCTGAACCCATACGTGCCTACCGTGCACGCCAACTGGCGCTATTTTGAACTGTATGACCAGGATGATCAAAAGATAGACAGCTGGTTTGGCGGGGGCTCCGACCTTACGCCCTACTACCTGTTCGAAGAGGACGGCCGTCATTTCCATACCACGCTGAAAGGGGCCATGGATCCGTTCGGGGAAGACCTCTATCTGAAATACAAGCAGCATTGCGATGAGTATTTTGTGAACAGGCACCGCAACAACGAAGCCCGGGGCATCGGGGGCGTGTTCTACGATTATGTGCGTCCGCAGGATGAAGAAGATGCGGCCCGCTGGTTCCGATTTCAGCAGGCGAACGGCAATGCGTTTCTGCCCGCCTACCTGCCAATTGTAGAGAAAAGAATGAACGGCGCATACGGGGAGGCGCAAAAAGAATGGCAGGAGATCCGCCGCGGCCGCTATGTGGAGTTCAACCTGATCCATGACCGCGGAACTCTGTTTGGACTGAAAACGAACGGCAGAACCGAGAGCATCCTCATGAGCCTGCCACCCCGTGCCCGCTGGCTTTATAATCACCAGCCACCCGCCGGCACGCCGGAAGCGGAGTTGCTGGAATACCTGAAGCCGCGTGACTGGGTGCGGGAAGAAGCGGCTGCCGGCATGTAGAAAATAAATTACTGATCTGATAATCTACTGGAAACGGGAGCTGGGAGCGAACTGCTGACAGATCCCATCAAACATATACCATGATCTTACTGAAAAGAAACCGTTTGCTCAGGACCAGTCCGGCCATCCGGTCGCTGGTAGCGGAAACCGTGCTTACGCCGGATGATTTTATGGCGCCCCTGTTTATTGTGGAGGGAGAAAATGTGGTGGAAGGCATCGCTTCCATGCCGGGCTATTACAGGCTGAGCATCGACCTCACCGTAAAGGAAGTAAAAGAACTGTGGAGCATGGGCATCCGGTCTGTACTGTTGTTCATCAAATGCAAAGACGAGCTCAAGGATAACAAAGGGACAGAAGCGCTGAACCCGCAGGGATTGATGCAGCGCAGCATCCGGGCGATCAAGGATGGTTGTCCTGACATGCTGGTGATGACCGATGTGGCACTGGATCCGTTCTCCTCGCACGGGCACGACGGCATCGTGGAAGGAACGGAGATCGTGAACGATGCCACGGTGGAAGTGCTGGCGGGCATGAGCGTAAGCCATGCCGAAGCAGGCGCCGATTTTGTGGCGCCCAGCGATATGATGGACGGCCGCATCGGCGCCATCCGCAGGGCGTTCGAAGAAAGGGGCCTTACCAAAACGGGCATTATGAGCTACAGCGCGAAGTACGCTTCGTGTTTTTATGGTCCGTTCCGTGACGCACTCGACAGCGCCCCGGGCTTCGGCGACAAGAAGACCTACCAGATGGACTACCGCAACCGGAAGGAAGCGGTCAAAGAAACCCTGCTCGACATTGAAGAAGGCGCCGACATCGTGATGGTAAAACCCGCCCTTTCGTACCTCGACATCATCCGCGAGATCAAGGATGCCGTGAACGTACCGGTAAGCGCCTACAACATCAGCGGCGAGTATGCCATGATCAAAGCCGCCGCCAAAATGGGCTGGCTCGACGAAGAAAAAGCGATCCTTGAAGTGCTCACCTCAATCAAAAGAGCCGGTGCAGACATCATCGCAACCTATTTTGCAAAAGATGCGGCCAGGCTGATTGGAAGTAGTTTTTAAGATCACCTTGAGGACGGATCAGGAGACTGACTAAAAAGTGGGAAAGCCACCTGGTGTTGTGTTCCGGCGGAACGTGATTGGATCTCATGGCATGCTACCCATCATATGTTCCTCACGGAACATAGAAACAATCGCTTCCCTACTTTTTAGTCGACCTCAAAATAAGGTGCCTTCACACTTTCGATCAGCTCCCGTCAGGCAAACAGCCCTTGTTTCCTATAAGCCAGCGCTATTTTAACGTCCGGTGCTAAAGACCAGCACTGACAGCTCCGGGCCGCTTGAGATCGGGTTACATCACCCTGTTCCGGGGTTTCACTACGTGGTAGCTTTCCGGAAAAAGCACCATGTTCAGAGTTGCCGCGTTTTGGATGATGTGCCTGTTGACGTGCCGGAGCCTCCCCGTCCGCAGCCAGTATTATTTTTACAACAACCAGTACTACGATGCCCAGTTCACCGTAGACCTGGGCTTGTCTGCCGGCGGCATGAACTGCCTGACCGATCTTGGCGGAAGATCCGAAAAGGGGAGAGGTTCCATCCGGGATATCAATCTGAATGCAACGCATGGCGCCGGCGGGGTGTTTGCCGCTTTCAACTACAACAACACCATCGGTCTGCGCCTGGAACTCACGCTGGGCAGCCTTTCCGGCAGCGACAGCCTTCTCGGAAAGTTTGTATCGCCCGGAAACGGGCGTTACAGGCGGAACCTAAGCTTCCGTACAGACCTCCGGGAAATGACGCTCATGGTGGAAGGATACCCACTGGCCCTTTTCTCCGGTCTCGAAGTGGCGATGCGGCCTTACGTGCTGGCTGGCATCGGCACATTCAGTTTTAATCCCCAGGCTTCCTGGAAAGGATCGCAGATCGATTTGTCGGCACTGCATACGGAAGGCGAAGGGTTCCCCGAATACAAAGACCGACCTCCATACAAACACACCCAGCTAAACATCCCTTTCGGAGCAGGCGTGCGTTACGAGCTCGGTCCCTGCGCCAGCATCCGTTGCGAAATCGTAGCCCGCCACCTCTTCACCGACTACCTCGATGATGTAAGTACCAGCTATATCCCTCCCGCCTTATTCTATCAGCATCTGCCACCCGCCCTGGCCGGGCTTGCCCAAACCCTCGCTGACCGCGGGGATCAGCGCAATCTAACTTCCTCCATCCGCGGCAACCCCTCGCGCAATGATTTCTATTTTTCGATGAATCTGAAATTGAGTGTAGTGTTGGGCAGGAAACGGATATAATTGTCTGAACCTGGATCCAGGTGATTTATCTGATTGTGATGAGAATGGATGAGGGTAATCAAAATTACCCTCAGGATAATCTTTTCAATCCTATAAATCCAGGTTCAGAGAAATGCTACACATCCCTGGGCACCACTTTGCGGATATCTGTAACGATGCGGTAGATAAAATTGAACTGGTCGACGACGGACTTGAGCTCGAGGAGGGATTTTTTGGTGGTCGTTTCGAGGTGGCCTTCTTCGATCTCTGTTTTTCTTTTGGCCAGCAGGTCGTTGGTGAGGGAATTGAGGAGGCGCAGGGAGTTTTTTGGGTTGACCGCCTGTTTTGTTTCGGGCTTGTGCTGCAGCACTTCGATCGAATTCAGGAAATACTGGTAGATGTCGGCATACACGCTCGAGAACTGCTCGGTGGGGTAATACTTCTTTTCGATCTGCAACTGGTGGTTCAGCGTGGCAATATGGGAAGAGAGCATGTGATTCAGCACTACGAACCGGTGCAGGTCTTTTACCCCGCGCTGTTTCCAGGAAGGCTCCGACATCATCCTGTTAAACGCATCCGACAGGTTGGCCAGCGCTACCAGCGCATCGCGCCTGGCCAGCCGCGTCTGCGTAACGGCAGTACCATCTTTTTCTTTCATCCCTTTTATGACACTCGTAAAATACGTCGCATTGTGCTGAAGCATATCGATCATGTAGGTCCGTATGGTCGTATGCTCCCAGGCCGGCACCAGGAAGATGCTGGCCACAAACGCGATCGCCGAGCCGATCACCGTATCGATCACCCGGTCGATCAGCAAGGCCCTGAAATCGTCGGGATTCAGAAGGTGAAAAAAGAGGATCACATACGGCGTCATGAACAGGACGCCGATGAGGTAGTTCTTGCGCATGAAGGTGTAACTGAGCGCCATCAGGATGATCATGATGGAAAGCACCGCCAGCGTGGGATGCACGAAGCGCAGGATCACGATGCCGATCAGCACCCCGGAGACCGTTCCGATGAGGCGGTCGCCGTTTCGTTGCTTGGTCAGACTGTATGCAGGTTTGAGAATCACGATGATGGTAAGCAGGATCCAGTAGCTGTGGCCGATGGTAAAGAAGAGCGAGAACAGGTATCCGATCAGTACCGCCACCGTCACCCTCAGCGAATGCCGGAACGTGCCGGAGTTGAGGTTGAAATTATCAAAGAATATTCCGGGCGTGATCTCCTGGTGCCCGACGAACTTTTTGTAATCGATCTTGTGCGCTTCCTTTTTGCTGAGGTTGCGGTCGTAAGTGGTGTAGTGATGCAGGGTGGAAAGTCGGTCTTCGATGTCCTGCACATTGTTCAGGATGCCCCGCAGGCTGATAAAGCCTTCCACGTTGGAAGCGTTCAGGAATTCCTTGCGCAGCTGGTCGTGCCGCTCTTTTGTTTCGTTGATCTGTTTCTGCACATCGGTATGTTCGTCCGAAGGCCGTCCGCTTTTTACAGCGAGGCCGATCTCGTCGAGCTGGTCGGCCAGCGACAGCGCCAGGTTCTGGTATCGGTCGAGGATCTGCATGTCATCGAAGTAACCGTGTAGGGTGGCGTAGTCCTGGTACGAGGTCATTACGCTCTCGAACAGGTCGACCGTATCCAGGTAGATCATGAGCAGGATGCGGCTGATATGCGTCGATTCCTTTACGATGCTTCTTGTTTTGAAGATCATCTCGCCCAGCATGTTCTGCTTCTCCTGTAAGATCACCTGCTGGTGCATCAGCTCGCGGTAATTGGCTTCATAATTTACCTGCTTGTCGTAAAAGGCCGCCCGGATGCGCAGGTACTCCGCCGTGTTCTGAATGAGGTCGCCCAGGGCCTGCTGCAGCACCTTGTAGGGCCGCACGCCGTACAACGCCAGGCTGAACAGCATATACCATATACCGCCAAGCAACAGGTAAAGGGCATTCCAGACCACATCCCAGCCCTCCCGGGTATGGCTCAGGTTCAACACCATGGCCAGCAGTGCGGCCGTGCCGACCAGTCCGGCCCTTGCTCCGTATACATTGAGCATGGAAAAGAAGAAACAGAATACGCAGAGCACGATACCCAGCAGTACGGGCGAAAAGACCACGAAACCCATCACCAGCGCGACAAGGAAAACCGCTGCATTGCAGACCGTCATGGCGATCCGCCGGTGATGAATGGGGCCTGAGTTGTCGGTAACGCACACGCACAGGGCGCCCGAAGAAAGGGCGATCCCGACCGGCAGCTGATCGAAGAGGCTCAGGGTGAGAGCGGGAAGCAGGATGCCGATGGTCTGCCGGATACCTTCGCTGAGATAGTGGCTGTTAATGAAACTTTTATATGCCCTGATATAATCCATTGGCTATTGATGTACAAACGTACGCGCTAACAGGATTGGTATGGCAAAAGGATTCAGTTAATCCTCACTCAGCATTTCCCTGATCTTTACGATCATCTCGCTTTTGGTGAAGGGCACGCCCATGATCTTGTTGTATCCTTTGGCATCCACCAGGTACACGTCGCGGATGATCTTGATAAGCTGGCCGTTGTTGAGCTCCGGGATCAGGATCTTGTCGTAATTTTTCAGCAGGCTGCTCAGGTTCCGGGGCAGCGGCCGCAGGTAGCGGATATGAGCGTGGGCCACAGCGTACCCTTCGGCCAGCAGTTCCTGCACGGCACTCTTGATGGCGCCATAGGTGCTGCCCCAGCCGAGCACCAGCAGCTTGCCTTCTTTCGGACCGTTGTCGATCTTCTGCTCCGGCACAAACTGGGCGATCTTGTCAACTTTTTCCTGCCGTATCCTCACCATCAGCTGGTGATTGTCGGGATCGTAGCTCACATTGCCGGTCACGTTCTGCTTTTCGATACCGCCGATCCGGTGTTCCAGTCCGGGCGTACCGGGAATGGCCCAGGGCCTCACCAGGCGTTCATCGCGGAGGTAGGGCTGGAAGCTGGTTTCATGGTAGCCCAGCTCTGTTTTATGTTTTACTTCAATGGGAGGGAGGTCGTCGCTTTGCGGGAATTTCCACGGTTCCGATCCGTTGGCGATGTACCCGTCGCTCAGGAAGATGACGGGCGTCATATGCTGTACCGCGATGCGGAATGCTTCGTACACGGTGGCAAAACAGTCGCTCGGGGTAGAAGCGGAAATTACCGGCATGGGGCATTCCCCGTTCCGGCCGTAATAGGCCTGCAGCAGGTCGCTCTGCTCTGTTTTGGTGGGTAGCCCGGTGGAAGGGCCGCCACGCTGGATATTACAGATGAGCAACGGAATTTCCAGCATCACGGCCAGTCCCATCGCTTCCGCTTTGAGCGCCATGCCGGGGCCCGACGTGGTGGTAAGCCCCATTGCGCCGCCATAGCTGGCGCCGATGGCCGATGTGATGGCGGCAATCTCATCTTCCGCCTGGAATACTTTTACGCCAAAGGCCTTGTGCCGGCTCAGTTCGTGCAGGATGTCGGAAGCCGGCGTGATGGGATAAGACCCCAGGAACAGCTGCAGGCCGCTTTTCTGCGCGGCAGCGATCAGTCCGTACGCAGTGGCCTGGTTGCCCATGATGGAGCGGTAAACGCCCGGTTCCATCCTGGCGCGGTTCACCCGATAGGTGGTAGTGAAGGTTTCGGTAGTATCGCCGTAGTTGTAGCCTGACTGCAGCGCCATGAGGTTGCTCTGCAGTATATTTTCTTTCTTGCCGAATTTTTCATGTAAAAAGGAGATGGTGGTCTCCACGCTTCTGCCGTACATCCAGTACAAAAATCCCAGTACGAACATATTCTTCGCACGGTCTTTTTCCTTGGTGCCCAGCTCCACATTCCTGAGGGCTTCGCGGGTCATTTTGGTCACGTCCATGCGGATGACCTCGTAGTTCTGCAGGCTATCGTCCTGCAGGGGATTGACGCCGTCGGGGTAGTTGGCAAGGCGAAGATTTTTGCTGTCGAACCCGTCGGTGTTTACGATGATCTTGCCGCCTTTTTTCAGGCTTTTCAGGTTTGTTTTCAGGGCGGCGGCATTCATGGCCACCAGTACATCACATTCGTCGCCGGGGGTATATACGCGGTTGCTGGAAAAGTGAAGCTGGTATCCGCTGACGCCCGGTAGTGTGCCCTGCGGCGCGCGGATCTCGGCGGGAAAATCAGGGAACGTAGCCAGGTCGTTGCCCAGGAGGGCGGTGCTGTTGGTGAACTGGCTGCCGGTGAGCTGCATGCCATCACCGCTGTCGCCGGCGAACTTGATGACCACATCCTCTAGAACTTGTTCTGAACGCTTCATAATCTCGATTATCCTGCGAAATTAACAAAGGCTGCGTATTCCCGTCCCGAATTGTTACAGGGTGAAAGTATAATGACGGTCTAGTGACGGTGGAAAAAGGAGAACGGATATTTGATGGACATCTTAAAATACTCTATCTACCTGGGCGTCCTTCCTTGAAGCCCTTATTGAACCCATTCGAAGGAGGGTTACAGTACCAAAGATGATCTTGCATTGATATTGCGAAATCTAGATCTTCCCTATCAGCCCGGCCCGGTCTACATCGATCTTTTTTTCGGCTTGCAGGAACTCGATCACTTTCCAGACCTTTTCTTTGTGAATGCCTTCCAGCGCCTGCAGCAGGGCATGGGAAGGGAGCGACCGCAGCTGCAGGGCGGTCATGATGCGTGATTCTATGTGAGTAAAGTCTTCTTTTGAAAGCGACTGCTTTTTTTGCGCCAGGCAGTTGTCGCAGACGCCGCAGGGTATTATTTTTTCATCGCCGAAATACCGGCCGACCAGCTGGCTGCGGCAACGGTCGCTGCCGATGAAATCTATGAATGATCTGATCCTTTCGCGGTACAGTTCTTTTCTTTCCAGGTAACTGCGCATGTCTATGCGGAGCTCATCGGCTTTTACGCGGTTGCGGAAAAAATAAAGCTGCGGCGTGTCTTTCTGCGGCACAAAACGCACCACCCCGAACGAGTGAAGCTGCTGCAGCCAGCCAGTCACTTCTGCCGGCGTCGAGCGCAGCAGGTACGACAATGACTTTTCATAGATGCTCACTTCCTGGTCGAAGATCCCTTCATACGACCGCAGCAGCATCTTTATGAGCGGCTCGAGCGCCGGGTGCGACTGCTCAAAGGCGTACAGCAACCTTTTGTCGCAGGTAAACACCAGTTTGGAAGGAAGAAAGACCTGCTCATTGTAAGTAAGCACATTTTCCTGGAACAGCACCCTCAGCACCGAAGAGGCCAGTTGCGCACCATGCGGAAACTTCTGCAGAAAATCATGCAGGTCGAAGCCGTAGTTGTTCCCTTCGCCCGCGCCGGTAGGTATCTGCAGGTAATTGACAACCGACTGGTACACGCTTCTGATATCAGCCAGCGAAGGAAACCGGATATCGACCTGCTGCTCCAGTTCAACCAGGTCTTTCGGCTGGAACAACAATACAGCGTAGGCTTTCGCGCGGTCGCGACCGGCGCGGCCCGCTTCCTGGTAATAATTTTCGATGCAGTCGGGTGCATCCGCATGTATTACCACCCGAACATCCGGTTTGTCGATCCCCATGCCGAAGGCGTTGGTGCAGGCGATGATCCGCGTTTTGTTGCTGATCCACTCTTCCTGTTTGCGGCTGCGTTCTTCGGCAGACAAGCCCGCATGATAGTAGTCCGTCTGTATGTTGTAAGAGCGGAGCTGCTCCGCAATCTCTTTGGTACGCTTCCGGCTTTTGCAGTACACGATGCCGCTGCCGGGTACTTTGTTCAGGATATCCACCAGCCGGGTGATCTTTGCATCGGCTTGAAAAACGCTGTACGACAGGTTGGGCCGCTCAAACGACTGCCGGATCACCGTCCCTTTCCGGAAAACGAGTTTGTCGCAGATGTCTTTCTGCACGAGCGCGGTGGCCGACGCGGTAAGTGCAAGTACGGGCACATCGGACAGCTCTTCCCGGATGGCGGCGATGCGCAGGTACGGTGGCCGGAAATCATAGCCCCACTGCGATATGCAATGCGCTTCATCCACCGCCACCAGGTTTACGTTGAGCGCGGGCAGGTACTCCTGGAAGAGTTTTGTTTCGAGCCGCTCCGGAGAAACATACAAGAATTTGCAGTTGCTGGAAGAGGCCACTTTTAAGGTGTTGATCACCTCTTTTCTGCCCATGCCCGAGAAAATGGCAAAGGAAGTGATGCCCTTTTTGCGCAGATTTTCCACCTGGTCTTTCATCAGCGCAATGAGCGGACTGATCACCAGGCACAACCCCTCCCTGGCCATCGCGGGCACCTGGAAACAGATCGATTTGCCGCCGCCCGTCGGCAGCAGCGCCAGCGTATCTTTCCCTTCCAGTACGGAACGGATAATGTCTTCCTGCAAAGGCCGGAAAGCCTTGTATCCCCAGTACTGCTGCAGAATGGAATGAACCGGTAGATGAGGCTGTGCGGGGGAGACGGGCAATCAGACGGATTTAAAAAATGAAGGAAATAGGATGTAAATTAACCAATCCCGTTTACACCACCTTCTTCACATACAGCCGCCCCGAATTGATGCCTAGCACCACATCACTCAGTCCCATAACAAGCGCTGCCAGGGCCGGACTCAGCAGGCCGAGCGCCGCTACCGGTATGGCCACGAGGTTATAGGCAAAGGCCCAGAAAAGATTTTGTTTGATGGTAAGAAAAGTATGGCGGCCCAAACCCAGGGAAGCAGGCAGGTTCTTGAGGCCGTGGTTCATGAGTACCACATCGGCCGTCTGCACTGCGATCTGGGAGGCCTCGCTGAGGGAGATGCCCACCGTAGCCTGCGCCAGGGCCGGGGCGTCGTTGATGCCGTCTCCCACCATCGCCGTGGGGGCCTGAGCAGCGAGCGATGCCACTTTGGCCAGCTTCTGCTGGGGCGTCTGTTCGGCAAACACCTCATCGATGCCGAGCGATTGGGCAAGTGTTGTACAGGCCTGCCGGTTGTCGCCGCTCAGCAGGATGGTCCTGATCTGTTTTTCCCTGAAATAGCGAACCACCTCTGCCGCTTCCGGACGGACCTCGTCCTCTACGTCGATCCAGCCCTTCAGTACGCCGTTGCAAACGATATAGATGTTGTGCGATGATTCGGGAGTAAGGGACGCTGCAACGCGGTAAGAGCCCGCCTCGTACACATCGCCTTCTTTCGAAGTGGCTTTCATACCCAGCCCTTTGATCTCTTCCACCTTTTCCCACCGGATCTCCCGCGTTTTCCATTCCCTGCTCACCGGTTGGGCCACCGGGTGGTTGGAGTATTTCTCGAGGGAATAAGCAACGCGCCGGAACTCTTCTTCACTGCCCGAAAGCACCCGGAAGCCGGCGATCCGGAACGCACCGGTGGTAAGCGTGCCGGTTTTGTCGAACACAACCTGGCGGATACCGGAAAACGCTTCCAGGGTTTTGGCGTTCCGGAACAGGATGCCGTTTTTGGCCGCCCGGCCCAGTCCAACAGCGATGGCGGCCGGAGTGGCCAGTCCCATTGCGCATGGACACGCGATCACAAGTACCGCGATGCTGCGCATGAGTGCCGGCGTAAACTGGTGCAGCAGGGCATAGTTGACGATAAAAGTGATCAACGCAATGCCCAGCACCACAGGAACAAAGATCGCGCTGATCCTGTCGGCCAGCAGCTGGGCAGGCGGTTTTTCGCCCTGCGCCTGTTTTACGAGGCTGATGATGTTGGAGAGAACGGATTCGTTGTAGTCGGCCGTTACCTGCGCCCGAACGGTTCCGTCGCTGAGCAGGCTTCCGCCGATGAGAAGGTCTTTGCGGTGTTTCTCGACCGGAATGCTCTCACCGGTAATGATGGCTTCGTTTGCAAAGGCATCGCCCCACAATATTTTACAGTCGGCCGGCACCTGCTCGCCCGACTTGATCAGCAGCAGGTCGCCGGTACGCAGCTGGGTGTTTTCTACAAGGAACACGATCTCCTGGTGCTGGTCGTCGAAGGCGATCATGTTGGCCGTTACGCGCTGCGATTTCACCAGGCTCTTCAGTGCTTTCTGGGTCGACTGAACAGAAGCGTCTTCCAGGTAATTTCCCAGGAAGACCAGGGTGATGATGGTGGCGGCGGTTTCAAAAAAGAGATAGTCGTCGCCGAGGTGCAATACAACGCCTGCCAGACTGTAGGCAAACGCGGCAGTGGCGCCCAGCGACACGAGCACGTTCATGTTAAGCAGCCCGTTGCGGATACTTTTAAAGGCGCTCCGTCCGAAGAAACTCATGCCTGTGATGTATACGGGCAAACAAAGCATGAACTGGATCCATCCGTTCATCAGCCAGTGCAGGGGCAGCCAGCGATGAAACATGTGCAGCATCAGGATGGCAGTGAAGGGCAGGCAGATAAGGAAATACCGGAGGAATGGGTTCATGCCCGGGGCTTTAGGCGCTTCGGCGTTTTGGCCGGTCGCCACTTTAAATCCAAGTCCTTCTATTCCCTTTACTATTTTCTCGTCGTTGCCGGCCGATTCATTCTTGCTGAAACTGACATCTCCGTCGATCGGGTTTACTTTTACGTTGGTGAGTCCCTGCTTTTGCAGGTAAGAAGATACGCTCAGCGCACAATTCGAACATGTCATTCCTTCCACCTTCCAGTTAATTGTTTCCATACACCTGTTTCGTTTAATTCTGCCTGCGAAATTACAGCACCCTTTTACCGGGCGGCCAATTATTATGGATACGTTGTTGCAAATCTTATCCGGCGAATTGCAACGCTTCCGGCAACCTGTATCTTTGCGGCATGGAACGCACGTTCAAACTGGAAGATATACACGAAGTGGCGCAGGGATTCCTGGAAGTGCTGGGCAGCAGGAAGGTGGCAGCCCTGCATGGTGCGATGGGTGCCGGCAAAACGACGTTCGTGAAGGCGGTATGCAGGCAGCTGGAAGTAAAGAATGTGGTGAGCAGTCCTACCTTTTCGATCATCAACGAATACAGAACCGCTGCCGGCAGCGTGTTTCACCTCGATCTGTACAGGCTGAAAGATGATGAGGAAGCGCTGCGGGCCGGGGTGGAAGACTGCCTGTATTCAGGCGATCTTTGCCTGGTGGAATGGCCGGAAAAAGCCCCTTCGGTTTTTCCTGAAGCGGTGGTTGATGTGTATCTGGAAGTGCTGGACGAAATTACCCGCCGGATTGTTATCTGTGATAAATAAGTATATTTGAAGGCATCCAGGGTGCAGACGAATGCACCAGGAATGCGGAGGCACCAGCGGCGAGTGCCTTTCTTTGTATATGTGAAGTCTGTTTGCAGACAATACCCTAAAACAACAAAAAAGCAAATTTGGTACTATGGCGCAGACCAAGCCTCTGATAAGCACAAGCTTCAGTTATGAAACACTGGAAGAGACCCTGGACGTGAAACCCCAGGGAGAGAAGCTGCATATCGGGATCCCCAGGGAAACTGCGTTCCAGGAAAACCGGGTTGCTCTTACGCCGGATGCGGTGGGCGTGCTGATCAGCAACGGCCACCAGGTGGTGATGGAAAACAATGCAGGCGAAGCGGCCCATTACCGCGACCGTGATTACAGCGAGGCAGGGGCCCGCATTGTGTCTGACAAGAGTGAAGTTTTCAAGGCCCCGTTGCTGGTAAAAAGCGCACCGGTGGTGGAAGAAGACCTGCCCTTTCTTCAGCAAAATCAGATGGTCATATCTCCGCTGCAGATGTCGGCCATGAAAGGTGAGTTCCTCGAAAAAATGATGGAGAAAAAGATCACCGCTTTTTCTTTCGAGAACCTGAAAGACGACAGCGGCACCTATCCGATCGTCCGCAGTATGAGCGAGATCGCCGGCAGTGCCGTGATGCTGATAGCGGCGCAGTACCTCAGTTCGGCCAACCATGGCAAGGGGGTTTTGCTCGGGGGCATCTCCGGTATCCCGCCTACCAAAGTGATCATTCTCGGCGCCGGTATCGTGGGTGAGTATGCGGCCCGCGCGGCCCTGGCACTCGGCGCTTCCGTGAAAGTATTCGATAACAGCGTCTACCGCCTGAAGCGCCTGCAGAACAACATAGGCCAGCGTATGTGGACCTCCGTTATAGAACCCAAGATCCTCGCAAAGCAGCTCAAGACCTGCGAAATTGCCGTCGGCGCCCTTTCTTCATCTACCGGCCGCACACCGGTAGTGGTAACCGAAGAAATGGTCAGCAATATGCGCACCGGCAGCGTGATCATCGACGTCAGCATCGACCGCGGCGGCTGTTTTGAAACCTCTGAGATCACCAACCACCAGCATCCCGTTATCACTAAATATGGCGTCATTCATTACGGCGTTCCCAATATTCCTTCCGGGTTTGCCCGCACGGCA
This sequence comes from Chitinophagaceae bacterium, assembly GCA_965200945.1. GTDB lineage: Bacteria > Bacteroidota > Bacteroidia > Chitinophagales > Chitinophagaceae > JADCRZ01. The sequence continues at coordinate 2,642,270 of OZ241749.1, read as the reverse complement.
TCCCAGGCCATCAGCAGCGTGCTGATGCCCCTGCTGCTGGAAGTGTCGGAAGAAGGCGGCTTCGAAAACCTTATCTGGCACCAGCTTCACCTGCGCAGCAGCATCTACCTCTTCAAGGGCGCCCTCACCGATTTCCACCTAAGCCAGCAGTTCGACCTCAAGTACACCGATTTGAACCTACTGATCGCGAGTCAGCGGTAAGTTGTCTTAGTCAGGCCAATCCCGGTTCAAACGACTCACTTGAACTCCAGCATGCTCAACCTCTTTTCACAAAATGAATATTCCTGCTCATCATTCGAGCAGATTATGAGGAGGCGGTTGGAGCAGAACTCGCGGATCAGCTGGTTGTAGAGATCGATGCCGGCCTGGTCGAGGTTGGAGCAGGGCTCGTCGAGAAGGAGGCACGGGGTGTGCGAGAAGATGGCCTGTGCCAGCTTCACCCGTTGCTTCATGCCGCTCGAATAATAGCGGATCTGCTTGTGTGCGGCTTTTTCGAGGCCGATTCGGGAAATGATATCCTGGGGCAGGAGTCCGGGCATGAAGGGTTTGAAGGTCTGGTGGAATTGAAGAAATTCGAGGAGGGTCATTTCTTCAATGACGCCGAGGTAGGGAGCTGCAAGAGAAATGAGGGTAAAGACGCGCTCGCTTTCGACAGGGGTTTCCGGGTACCGGTAGGTAACACTGCCTTCGCTGGTGGTAACGGCGCCCGCCAGTACCTGGAGCAGCGTTGATTTCCCCGACCCGTTCGGGCCGGTGACGGCGTACCATTCGCCCGGTGAAAATTCGTAATTGACATGACGGAAGATCCATTCCCTGTTGAAACGCTTGCCTGCATCAGCGCAGTTAATCCTCATCGATGCTGCCTTTGGTATAGCGTTTTATAATGCCCCGGCCGCTCTCGCGAATAAAGGTCACGATCTCGTCGCGTTCGTCACTTGCCGGCAGCTCTTCTTCTATGTAGCCGAGGGCCTGCGTGGTGTTCATGCCCTTGTTGTAAATGCTTCGGTAGATGGTAAGGATGTCGTTGATGCGTTCATTGCTAAATCCGCGTCTTTTCAGTCCTACGGAGTTGACTCCCGCATAGCTCAGCGGATTGCGGGCTGCCTTGATGAAAGGCGGTACATCTTTGCCGATCAGCGAGCCGCCGCTGATAAAAGAATGCTGGCCGATGCGCACAAACTGGTGTACGGCGCACATGCCGCCCAGGATGGCCCAGTCTTCGATGATCACGTGGCCGGCTACCTGTGTGTTGTTGCTCATCACGCAATTGTTGCCCACGATGCAGTCGTGTGCAAGGTGACAATAAGCCTGTATGAGGCAGTTGTTGCCGATCACGGTTTTCTCGCGGTCTTTGGTGCCGCGGTTCACGGTCACGAATTCGCGGATGGTAGTATTGTCGCCGATCTCCACAACGGAATATTCTCCCCGGTATTTCAGGTCCTGGGGAATGGCCGCAATAACGGCTCCGGGAAACACCCGGCAGTTCTTGCCGATCCGGGCGCCTTCCATGATGGTTACATTCGAGCCGATCCAGGTGCCATCGCCTATCTCTACATCCTGGTGAATGACCGTAAAAGGATCCACTTTTACGTTGGTGGCCAGTCTGGCATTCGGATGAATGTACGTGTGCGGATGAATCATGCGTTTATTTTCTCTTTGTCAGGAATTGTATACAGGCCAATTCTTATCTGGTGGGTCGCAAGCAACCTTCTGGTCGGTGGATGTTGTAAACACCTGATGGATACTGTTCCTGTCTGAGCGAAATGTATGCCGAACCTCGAATGACCGTTCATAGTCGGTTATTGCTGTTTTACCAGCTGTGCGGTGAGGGTGGCTTCCGTGCACACTTTGTTGCCTACAAAAACAGTCCCGTTCATTTCACAGATTCCCCGCCTGATCGGTGAGGTAAGTTCCAGCTTCAGGATCATGGTATCGCCGGGAACCACCATCTTCTTGAATTTGCAGTTGTCTATCTTCAGAAAATAGGTGTCGTACTTGCCTTCGGGAAGGGCATTGATGGCCAGTATGCCGCCTGTCTGGGCCAACGCTTCTATCTGCAGCACGCCCGGCATGATCGGATTGCCGGGAAAATGCCCCACAAAAAAAGGTTCGTTAAAAGTTACATTCTTGATGCCGGTGATGTGTTTATCGCCGAGGTCAATGATCTTGTCTACCAGCAGAAACGGGTAGCGGTGGGGAAGAGTCGCTTCGATCTGCTGGGCATTGTAAATAGGCGGACGGTTCGGATCGTAGGCCGGCACGTTCATCGTTTTGCTTTTCTGCCTGATTACCTGCTTGATCTTTTTTGCAAAAGCCACATTGGAACTGTGCCCCGGGCGGTTGGCGATGATCTGGGCTTTGATGGCATAGCCGGTGAGGGCCAGGTCGCCCACTACGTCCAGCAGCTTGTGACGGGCCGGTTCGTTGGGAAAGCGCAGCTCGAGGTTGTTCAGGTACCCTTCGCTTTTTACTTCGATCCTTTCACGGCCGAACGCTTTGGCCAGCCGGGTCATTTCCGCTTCAGTCACGGGTTTGTCGACCACCACGATGGCGTTGTTGATGTCGCCGCCTTTGATCAGGTCGTTGTCGAGCAGCATTTCGAGCTCGTGTAAAAAGGAGAAGGTACGGCAGGGCGCTATCTCCGACTTGAAATCCATGATGTTTTTCAGGTCGGCGTATTGCGTGCCGAGAACCGGTGAATTAAAATCGATGAGGGTAGTGATCTTATAGTTGGAAGAAGGAACGGCCATCATTTCAACCCGTTTGCCTTCGTCGGAAAAGCTGATGTTGTCGTCGAGGGTGAACCAGATCTTTTCTGCGTCCTGTTCCTGTACGCCCGTGCTTTCGATCAGGTCGGTGAACGGCTTCGAGCTGCCGTCGATGATCGGGATCTCCTGCCCGTCGAGCTCGATGAGGGCATTGTCGACTCCCATGCCCACGAAAGCGGCGAGGATATGTTCAACCGTGCTGATCTTTACTCCCTTGTCTTCGAGCGTCGTGCCCCGGTCTGTGCTGGAAACCAAATCGCAATCTGCCTTAATCACCGGAGTGCCGGGAAGATCCGTCCGCTGAAACCGGAACCCGAAACCCGGTTCCGCAGGCTTCAAAACCATATTCACCATCTGCCCGGTATGCAAACCTGTTCCTGAGATTTTGATCTCCGAAGCCAGTGTATGCTGTTTCTCAGTATTAAAGTTTATGTCCATGTATCTGTTTGGTCTATTCGCGCAAATATAATTATTCGGAATTGAAATAGCCGATTGAAAAAAGGTTAGCGCGATTGATAGTAGCTTTGCTGCCGGTAACCTTATGCTTTCCGTCAGACACGAAATATTTCTTGAAGTGGCTTCCCACCTGAGCTTTTCGAAGGCAAGCCAGACCCTGTTCATCAGCCAGCCTGCCATCAGCAAGCATATCAAGGCGCTGGAGGATTTTTATAAAACGCTTCTTTTTGAGCGGAAAGGCAGCAGCATAGTGCTGAGCGAAGCAGGCAAAGTGCTGAACCGGCACCTGCGCGAAGCCAAGCACATCCAGAAACAGCTCGAGTATGAGATGAGTACGCTGAAAGACCAGTTCCTTGCCAAAGGCCAGCTGAAACTGGGGGCCAGCACCACCGTGGCGCTGTATATCCTCCCCCGCATCCTTTCTTCCTTTCACCAGAAGTTTCCCAACGTACAGATCAGCCTGCTCAACCGGAACACCGACACCATCGTAAAAGCGCTGCTCGACCAGGACATCGACGTGGGCATCGTGGAAGGAAAGAACAAGATCTCTTCTATTCTTTACCAGCCTTTTATGCAGGATGAAGTGGTGGCGGTGTGCTCGGCCAAAAGCGAGATCGCCCAGAAAGCCAGCCTGCACATCGAAGAGCTGCGCAACTTCCCCATCGCACTGCGGGAACAGGGGTCGGGCACCCTGGCTGCCCTTAAATATGCGCTCCAGAAACATCATGTCAAGATATCTGAACTGAAAGTAGGCATCCGCCTGGCCGGCACGGAAGCACTCAAAAATTTTTTGCGGGAGGATTATTGTCTGGGTTTTCTTCCGAAACGCTCTGTGCTGCGCGAGCTGGAAAGCGGCGAGCTGGTAGCGGTGAAGATTGAGAAACTCCAGATCATCCGCGACTTTTTCTTTATGCAGCGGCAGGGGTCCGACAACGACGGACTGAACAAGGCGTTCATCAAGTTTGCCAAGATGAGTTATAACCCCTAGTTATGGGCTATAACTCTTTTGTATAAGATAGGTTATAAGGGAGTACTACTTTTAAGGTATGATCGCTTTACCCCAACCGTTATCATATGCTGCTTACCTGGAATGTGCCCGCTGCAAAAAAGAGTATTCGCTGGCTGATCTGCAGAACTTCGCCACCTGCTGCAACCAGCCGCTCGTAGTGCGGTACGACTACCAGATGCCCGGCTTCCACAAAGAAGATCTCTTGTTTCGCGAAAAGAACATGTGGCGCTATTTTGAGATGCTGCCTGTCTTTGAACGTAAGAATATTGTCTCGCTCGGAGAAGGCATGACGCCGCTGATGCCGCTCGAGAATCTCGCCTCCCGGCACGGCTTCGCCGACCTGCTCATGAAAGACGAATCGCTCAACCCGACCGGCTCGTTCAAGGCCCGCGGACTCAGCATGGCAGTTTCAAAAGCAAAAGAGCTGGGGGTGGAACGCTGTATCATTCCCACGGCGGGGAATGCCGGAGGGGCGCTGGCAGCCTATTGCGCCAAGGCCGGCATCGCCTGCACCGTGGTGATGCCCACGCATACACCAAAGATTTTCAAACAGGAATGCGAGCTCTATGGAGCGGAACTCATCCTGGTCGACGGACTGATCAGCGACTGTGCGAAAAAAGTGGAGGAGCTCAAAAAGACGAAACATTATTTCGATGTGTCGACGCTGAAGGAGCCTTACCGGCTCGAAGGCAAGAAGACCATGGGGTACGAGATCGCAGAGCAGCTCAACTGGCAGCTGCCGGATGTGATCATTTACCCGGCGGGCGGCGGCACCGGACTGATCGGCATCTGGAAAGCGTTCCAGGAGATGCTGCGGATGGGCTGGATCAAGGCGCACCTGCCCCGCATGATAGCAGTACAGGCCGCCAACTGCGCCCCACTTGCCGTTGCCGTGAACGACCCGCACCACTGGAAGGATCATTTTACTCCACATGCCTCCCTCGCCAACGGCCTGGCAGTACCTTATCCGTTCGGCATGGACATGATGCTGGAAGTGCTGCGCGATTCGGAAGGCACGGTGGTCACTGTTTCCGAGGAAGACATCGTGGCCGGCGTGAAAGAGATCGCGGCGAGCGAAGGCGTGCTGGCGGCGCCCGAAGGTGCCGCCGTCTGGAAAGCCCTGCTGCAGCTGCGTGACCGCAACCAGATCGATACGGCCGATAAAATAGTGCTGCTGAATACCGGCAGCGGATATAAATATCTGGAGAATTTAGAGTAGAGACAAAGATGGATAGAGACGCGATGCGTCGCGTTTTACAGGGAAGAGGAGAACTTCTTTACCACCTCTTCCAGTTCGGCCAGCCGCTTCTCTATTTCAGGAAGATTGCGGGCCATGGCCTGGCTGCGGATAGCGCGGTTATATTCGTACGCGGGAGAACCTGTTACCGCTGTATTCGGAGCTTTTAACGATTTGCCAAGTCCACTCTGGGCATTGATCCTGCTGCCATCTGCAATTTGCAGATGGCCGGCAATGCCCGCCTGGCCGCCTATCTGAACATATTTCCCGATCTTGGTGCTGCCACTGATGCCTGCCTGTGCCGCAACAACGGTATAGCCGCCGATCTCCACATTGTGCGCGACCTGGATGAGGTTGTCGAGCTTGGCGCCTTTCCTGATGAAGGTAGAACCGATCGTGGCCCGGTCGATCGTTGTGTTGGCCCCGATCTCCACGCCGTCTTCCACCACCACATTGCCGATCTGCGGCACTTTTTTATAGCTGCCATCCGCCTGCGGCGCAAACCCGAATCCATCGCTTCCTATCACCGTGCCCGCATGTACCACCACGTTGCTGCCGATCACGCACTCGTGGTAGATCTTCACGCCGGGATGAATGATGGTATTGCTGCCGATCTTAACGTTTCGGCCCAGGAAAACCTGTGGAAAAATCTTGGTCCCGTCTCCCACAACGGCGCCCTCGCTGATGTAGGAAAAAGCGCCTACAAAAACCTGTTCGCCCGTTTTTACCGAAGCATGCAAAAAAGAAGGCTGCTCGATCCCCTGCATCTGCTGCGTCATCATCTCCTGGTACGTGGAAAGCAGGGTGGCAAAGGCTGAGTATGCATCAGGCACGGTAATGAGCGTGGCTTCCACCGGCTGTTTCAGTTCGAGGGAGTCATTGATGATAACCACAGAAGCCTTTGTGCTGTACAGGAAATCTTCGTACTTGGGATTTGCCAGAAATGCCAGCTGGCCCGCCTGCGCTTCTTCGATCCTGCCAAATGAACCAACCTGCGCGTCGGGGTTTCCCTTGATCTTTCCCTGAATCAGCATCGCGATCTGTGCAGCCGTGAACAGCATATAGAAAAAGTTTGGCGGCAAGATAGGGATTCTTGCAGAGACGTCATACATGGCGTCCCCGTGGCGCAGGCGCGATCCGTACGGTAAAGGCGAGACATCGGGTCTGCCGCTATCCCTTCATATAACACACATAATACCGCTTTACCGGGCTCGACAGATTGTGGTGGATCAGGGCGTTGTCGACCTGCGAGATGTCGCGCACCGAGCCGTCTTTGAAGAGGATGTTGATGCGTTCATCTACCGGGTTGTAGGTCGTATTTTCTGCCTGGCCTTCCAGCACGAAATAGTTGGCATCTTCGTCGCATATGCCCATTTTCTCACACACTTTTTTCCGCAGCTCTTTGATCAGCTCCGGATCGATGGGTTCGGCCTGGAACCTGACTTTGAAGAGCCGCCGCTCGATCAGGCTGCGGCTCAGCATGGAAAGGATCTTGTCTTCATGCACCATCCAGTTCTTGATCGACGTCAGCACGTCGTAGTCATCGAGCTGGCAGAATTTGTCGAGGTGTTCCTGGAGCGGCTTGTCTGCAGCGCTGTTCTGCAGAAAGAAATCAAGCACCGGCGTGGCTGCGGGCACTTGGCAGCCCTGCCTGATCAGGTCCTTGGCGCGGCGGATGATCTTCACCAGCATCTTTTCCGCGCTCAGTACGGTTTTATGGAGGTACACCTGCCAGTACATCAGCCTTCTGGACACCAGGAATTTTTCGATCGAATAGATGCCTTTCTCTTCGATCATGAGGTTGTTGTTATGAACGGTGAGCATCTTCAGGATGCGGTCGTAGGCGATTACGCCTTCCGATACGCCGGTGAAAAAACTGTCGCGCGAGAGATAGTCCATGCGGTCCACATCGAGCTGTCCGGATATAAGCTGGTGCAGGAAAGGCTTGTGGTAATTGTTGGTAAAGATGTCGATGGCCAGTTCAAGCCGGCCATCCATCTGCTCGTTCAGCGACCGCATGATAAGCAGGGAGATGGTTTCATGGTGCACGCCTTCCACCAGCACATTTTCCAGCGCATGTGAGTAAGGGCCATGGCCGGCATCGTGGAGCAGGATGGCTGCTTTGGCACCTTCCTCTTCCACCGGTGAAATGGGCACGCCTTTGTTGCGGAGTTCCTGCAGGGCACTGCACATGAGGTGGTAAGCGCCGAGCGAATGATGCAGGCGCGTGTGGATGGCGCCCGGGTACACCATCTGGGCGAGCGCCATCTGGTGAATGCGGCGCAAACGCTGGTACCACGGATGCGAAAGGATCGCATATACCAGCGGGTTGTCGATCGTGATAAACCCGTACACCGGGTCGTTGATGATCTTGCGAACGGATTGACTCATCTCTGTTTCAGCTTTGTTAAATCAAATCCGCAGCTGCACACGGATTTAAGAATGCCAAAGGTATCGTTTACATTTGTTAGGTACCACAAAGCAGGAACCACCCGGTAACAAAGGTCAAATCTTAAAATTAAACAGCACATGTCAGTAGCGCAAATTTTATGGGTCGACGATGAGATCGAAAGCCTGCAATCGCAGAAACTGTTTCTTCAGAACAAAGGTTACGATGTTCATTCGCTGACAAACGGTTTCGACGCCATCGACTATGTGAAAGAAAATCCGGTGGATGTGGTACTGCTCGACGAGTCGATGCCCGGCATCACCGGACTGGAAACACTGGCCAAGATCAAGGAAGTGAGCGCACAGATCCCCATCGTGCTGATCACCAAGAACGAGACCGAGAACCTGATGGACGATGCCATCGGCAGCCAGATCAGCGATTACCTGATCAAGCCCGTAAACCCAAATCAGGTGTGGCTTTCGCTCAAAAAGATACTCGACAACAAACGCCTTGTTGCAGAGAAAACAACCTCCGCCTACCAGCAGCAGTTCCGCAACCTGTTCATGGCCCTCAACAGCAATCCCGACTTCAACGACTGGATGAACATCTACAAAAAGCTGGTATACTGGGAACTTGAAATGAACAAAAGCGACAGTCCGGAAATGATGGAAGTGTTCCAGTCGCAGAAACATGAGGCCAATACCGAATTCTATAAATTTATCTCGCGCAACTACCTGTCGTGGATCAGCAAGAGAGCCTCAACCGTACCGGTGATGTCGCATACGCTGATGCAGAACAAGGTGTTTCCCACCATGGAAAAAGGCGTGCCTACGTTCTTCATCCTGGTCGATAACCTCCGGTTCGATCAGTGGAAAGCCATCCAGCCAAGCTTCCTGGAGAATTTCAGGATGGTGGAGGAAGATACTTTTTACAGCATTCTGCCTACCGCCACCCAGTACTGCCGCAATTCCATCTTCGCCGGACTGCTGCCTGCGGAGATCGAAAAGCAGTTCCCCGTGCAGTGGAAGAACGACGATGAAGAAGGCGGAAAAAACCTGTTCGAAGAAGATTTCCTGCGGGCCCAGCTCAAGCGGCTGCGGAAGGATGTAAAATTTTCTTACACCAAAGTGCTCAACCACAACGACGGACAGAACCTGCTTAACAACATCCACAACCTGCTCGGCAACGACCTCAATGTGATCGTATACAATTTCGTGGACATGCTGAGCCACGCCCGCACAGAAATGGAAGTGCTCAAAGAGCTGGCCAGCGATGAAACCAGTTACCGGAGCATCACCGCCAGCTGGTTCGAGCATTCGCCGCTGCACCAGGCGCTCAAAAAGATCGCCGACAAAAAGATCAACCTGGTGGTGGCAACCGACCATGGTAGTGTACGGGTAAAAACGCCCTGCAAAGTGATCGGCGATAAACAGACCACTACCAATCTCCGCTATAAACACGGCCGCAACCTGAACTACGACCCTAAAGATGTGCTCGTGTTCAAGGATCCGAAAGAAGGCGGACTGCCGGTGCCCACCGTGAACTCTTCGTATATTTTTGCCAAGGAAGACGGCTTTCTTTGCTATCCCAACAATTACAACTACTACGTCAATTACTACCGCAACACCTTTCAGCACGGCGGTATCAGCCTCGAAGAAATGATCGTTCCGGTGATCCGGATGGTCAGCAAGTAAGGGCAGGGATCATCTTAACATGGCGGCAGCGCTGGTTTGGGAAGTAATTGCCCGATTCGGAATTACCGAGTAATTTCGCCTGCTATGAAGTTTACACAGGCAACACTTGGGAGTCTGGAAAAGATCCTGGAAGAGGCAGGCTATATCATCCGCTTTGAACGGGGCACTTTCCAGAGCGGCTACTGCATCCTTGAATCCAGGAAGATCGTGGTGCTGAATAAATTTTTGCAGATAGAAGGAAGGATCAACACGCTGATCGACATCATCCAGCAGCTGAAAGTAGACCCTGCCCGGCTTACGCCCGAGCAGCTCCGCACCTATAAAGCGATGGTGAAATACGAATCCGAAGAAAAGAATTAACCCTCCATGAGCGCACCTGACGATATCATACGCCGTATTCAGGACAAGCTGCAGCTTGTGATGCGGCAGTTGCTGGCGCTGCGCAAGGAAAATGAAAAGCTGAAGGCGGAACTGCAGGAAACGAAGGTGGCCGTCGGGGAGCGCGATGAACTGATCCAGATCCTCGAGCTGAGGATCAGCGTACTGAAAGCCGCAAAAGGGGAGATGCCTGCCGAAGACAGAAAGCAGCTGGAGAAAAAGATCAGCCTCTATATCAAAGAAGTGGATAAATGCCTGGCTTACCTGAAAGATTAATGCTTCCCTATTCCCCATCACTCTATACGCAACGTCATGCTACCCATCAATATCGTTATCGGAGACCGCACCTACCGCATCAAGATAAAGCCCGAAGATGAAGAATCCGTCAGGAAGGTAGTTAAGGTGATCAACGACAAGGTAGTTGACTTTAAAGTGCAGTTCTCTGGTAAAGACATGCAGGATTATATCGCCATGGTGCTGGTCTGGTATGCAACTCTCCAATCGAACCAGCAGGTAAATCCCTTTCAGCCGGATGAACTGACCGGAAAGCTCCAGTCGGTGGAAGATATGCTCGATAAATTCCTGAAATAGTTCTTCCGGCTGAAAAGCTGGATTCTACAACTTAGGGGGCCTTGTTCACAGTTGTTTCTGCGGTCGTGTTCATCTTCAGCGGGATGGACTGGCCCATCAGTTCCATGGTGCCGTTGATCTTCATGGCCGTCTGGTTCTTTTTAAGCGTTCCCTGCGAAATATCATAAACGGAAATGCCGGTGATGGTACCGGTGAGGTTCATCGGGATCTGCATTCCCTGTTGCTCCACCACGCCGGTTTTGGCCATCTGCCCTACGATTTCCAGGGTAGCTTCGTTGCCGGTGATCTGTTTTAGGGTGTATGTATTGACCATTTTCATGGTTTCCGGCGTACCGGTGGAGTCTGTCCAGCTGTCGCCCGCTTTTACCGCTTTGGTGGGGAAAGGAGAGAGGAGGGGAAATACGGTTCCCTTTACCATGGTGCTGCCGATGAGTCCGCTCATCATGCTTTCGCTGGCCCCGGCGGTGGCGGTATCTTTTACATCAGTGATCTTTCCCTGTTTGTTGACAGAGAAGTTCTGCGGCACATTGATCTTGCCTTTCATCTCGGCCCCCATCTGTCCGTCCATATCTTCCTGCTTGTCAGAGTCGAATTTCATTTCCTGTCCCATGACCGAAGTATTGGTCACGATCCTTTTGATAAGGTTGGACAGAAGAAATGCCTGGGGAGTCACGTCTTTTACTTCCGTAACGGTGGTGAGGGCGGAGGTGGAGTTGAATTCCACCTGCTGACCCATCATTTCCTGCGACATGCTCATGGTGGTATTGACCACGCTTTCGAGTTTCTGGCCTTTCGAGAGGCGAATATTCTGGGTTACGGTCTGGGCCTGCAGAGTAAGGGCGGCAAGAACGGCGAACAGGGAAAAAAGGACGGGTTTAAACATCTTGTTTATTTTGTTATGGATGATTACCGGCCTGCTGTAATTTAAAAGGGCCGGAAGCTGAGTAAAGTATGATAGTAACATCCTGACGGGGGAAACGGTTGTTTGGTACGGCGTTATTTTGCAGTATAAGTTAATGTTAACGAATCAGCGAACGGGCATCTTTGTTTTTATCGCCTTGAAACCCTCCGGCAAGATACTGCAAAAAGGCAGTTTTCACAGAGCCCTGGCTGGAAATCTGCTGTCCAGCTGCCTTTGCCGCTCTATTTGCTCGTAATTACTGTATAAGTTCCCTTCATTTCGTATTTTCGCATTTATCGCTCATCAAAAGAGGAGCCATGTGCCTTGAGAGAGGATCATCCCCGATTGTAAACAGATTAAAAAACAACACCAATGGGTCTTAGTAGCATTGCTATACTAACCGGTGTGCTTGCCCTTGTGGTAGGTATAATTGCCGGAAAATTCATATTTGCCAAAGACACGAAACAAAAACTGGAGGAAGCAGACGCACAAAGCCAGAAAATCTTAACCGATGCCCAGGTTGCTGCCGAAAATCTGAAGAAAGAGAAAATGCTGGAAGCCAAAGAACGGTTTGTACAGCTGAAGACGGAGCACGACAAGGAAGTGGGCGAAAGAACGCGGAAGATCTCCGAGACCGAGAACCGTCTCAAGCAAAAAGAGGTTACCAGCAACCAGAAAGAGCAGGGGCTCGACAAGCAGATGAAAGAGGTGGACGGGATTAAGGAAAACCTCAACCGCCAGATCGAAATTGTAAACCAGAAGCGCACCGAACTTGAAAAACACCAGGAAGAACACATCCGCCGACTGGAAAAAGTAGCCGGACTCACAGCCGAAGAAGCCAAATCGCAACTGGTGGAAACCCTCAAACAGGAGGCTCAGTCGCAGGCGCTCAGCATCCAGCAGGAGATCCTGGAAGACGCCAAACAGAAAGCCAACAAGGAAGCCCGCAAAATCATCATACAGACCATCCAGCGCACTGCCGCCGAGCAGGCGATCGAAAATTCCATTACCGTATTCAACCTCGAAAGCGATGAGATTAAAGGCCAGATCATCGGCCGCGAAGGCCGCAACATCCGCGCCATCGAAGCCGTTACGGGCGTAGACCTGATCGTGGACGACACCCCGGAAGCCATCATCCTTTCCTCCTTTGACCCGCTCCGCCGCGAGATCGCCCGTCTTTCCCTGCAGCGGCTGGTTGCCGACGGACGTATTCACCCGGCCCGTATCGAGGAAGTGGTGGAAAAAACCCGCCGCCAAATAGAAGAACAGATCGCAGACATCGGTGAAAGGACCGTACTCGAACTGGGTATTCACGGACTGCACAAAGACCTCGTGCGTATTGTGGGTAAGATGCGGTTCCGGTCTTCGTACGGACAAAACCTGCTGATGCACAGCCGTGAAGTGGCGAACCTGTGTGGCATCATGGCTGCTGAGCTGGGTATGAACCCGAAACTGGCCAAAAGGGCTGGACTGCTTCACGACATCGGCAAGGTGCCCGATGAAGAAACCGAACTGAGCCATGCCCTGCTGGGTATGAAACTGGCTGAAAAATACGGCGAAAACCCGGCTGTGGTGAACGCCATCGGCGCCCACCACGACGAGGTGGAGATGCAATACGTGATCTCGCCCATCGTACAAGCCTGTGACGCCATCTCCGGCGCCCGTCCCGGCGCCCGCCGCGAGATCATGCAGCAGTACCTCCAGCGCATCAAAGACCTTGAAAACCTGGCCGTAGCCTTCAATGGGGTGGAAAAAGCCTATGCGATACAGGCAGGCCGCGAGTTGCGGGTGATCGTGGAAGCCGACAGGGTTTCCGACAACGACAGCGACAAGCTCAGTTTCGAGATCGCCCAGAAGATCCAGACGGAAATGACCTACCCCGGCCAGATCAAAGTGACGGTGATCAGGGAAAAAAGGGCGGTGAATGTGGCCAGGTAAGCCTTTCTCAGTTGATTGTAAATGATTATTTGGATATTCCACAATACAATTTTAATTTCGCGGTTCTTTAAATATTAATGATATGAACGCTATTGATTTTGTTCATGAACAACTGAGCAATAAAAAGGAATTTCCGAAATTCAAACCAGGAGACAATATCTCTGTCAATTATAAGATCATTGAAGGAAACAAGGAAAGGATCCAGTCTTTTAAAGGAGACGTGATCAAAAGACAGGGTAATGGTTTTACCGCTTCCTTTACCGTTCGCAAAATGTCTGACGGTGTAGGCGTAGAAAGAACTTTCCCGGTTTTTTCCCCTAATATTGAGTCTATCGAACTGAACAAATCAGGTATCGTAAATCGTGCGAAGCTGTACTACCTCCGCGAAAGAAGCGGCAAGAGCGCACGTATCAAGGAAAAAAAGCGTTCCACCTTATAATATTACGGCGCCATCCGGCGCAAAAAAAGCGTTCTGCACCTGCAGAACGCTTTTTTTGTTACTTTCTGGTTAAGAAACCAACATCCCTATTCCTTCGTAAGTAATTTGCAGGGTGAAATTTCGTTTGAATTAAAAGTTCTATCTTTATAACAGAATTAAAAACCAGTACGATGTTAGTTTCAAATTTGGGTTCTTTCATAATGATTTCTATGCCAGGAGGCAGTGAGTGGCTTGTTATTATTTTGGTCGCTTTACTGTTTTTCGGAGGTAAAAAAATACCTGAACTGATGCGGGGACTTGGAAAGGGCATCCGAGAATTCAACGATGCAAAATCCAGTGTTACAAGAGAATTGGAAGAAGGCATGAAGGAAAAAGACACAACCAGCTCAACCACTACCACGCCTTCCTCTACCACCACCACTTCCCGTCCTTAATTTTTTTGTTCATCTCTCAGGTATCAGTTGTAAGATTTGTTTGAATACCGGTCAATACAGGAGTATCACAAAGCTTTGTTGAACGGCACCAGCACATGTGTGGGTGCCGTTCAACATTTTATAGCCCGCATAAAAGAGCAGTGGCACCTCAATGCCTATGTGGAAGTGTATGAAGAAGAAGCGCTGGCCAAAGCCGGAGCTCTTGACGCAGAACGCAGGCACAACGGCCTACAAGGCTCGCTGCACGGCGTGGTGATCGGGATCAAGGACGTCCTTTGTCATAAAGACCATGCGGTGACCGCAGCTTCCGCCATTCTTAAGGGGTTCACCGCTACTTATGATGCCACCGCGGTGGAAAAGCTGCTCGGTGAAAACGCTATCATCATCGGGCGGCTCAACTGCGACGAATTTGCCATGGGGTCTTCGAACGAAAATTCATCTTACGGCAAAGTGCTTAATGCGCTCGATGAAACCCGGGTTCCCGGCGGCTCATCGGGTGGATCAGCCGTAGCTGTTCAGGCGAAGCTGTGTATGGTTTCCCTGGGTACCGACACGGGCGGATCGGTACGTCAACCGGCCGATTTCTGCGGCGTTATCGGACTTAAACCTACCTATGGCCGCGTGTCTCGTTACGGATTGATCGCTTACGCTTCTTCCTTCGACCAGATTGGTATTTTCGGTTCTACGGTAGATGATGTGGAACGGGTGCTGAAAGTAATCAGCGGCACAGACGCTTACGACAGCACCGCAGCGAATTTGACTACACTGGACGAATCGCCGCCTACAGTACCGGTACAAGTCCGCAAACCCAGGATCGCGTATTTCCGGGAAGCGCTGTCGCACCCGGGTCTCGATCCCGAAATGGCTTCCTGCATTTCAGCTTACCTGGAGCAACTAACCGCCCGGGGGTATCATGTGGAAGGCATCGATTTTAAATACCTTGATTACATCGTACCGGCTTATTACATCTTAACTACGGCCGAGGCTTCCTCTAACCTTTCCCGCTATGACGGTATCCGGTACGGGCACAGTGCCAGCGGGGATGGCCGTGATTTAACAGAGTTTTACATGGAGAGCCGGTCGGAGGGTTTTGGCAAGGAAGTAAAGCGCCGCATCATGCTTGGCACCTTTGTGCTGAGTACGGGTTATTACGATGCCTATTTCTCGCAGGCCCAGAAGGTCAGGCGCCAGTTGGTGAATACTACAGATCTGATTTTCAACGATTTCGATGCCATCGTGCTGCCCACCGTTCCCTCACCTGCTTTCAGGATCGGCGAAAAAACCGATGACCCGCTGGCCATGTACCTGGCCGATATCTACACTGTTTTTGCCAACCTGGTGGGTATTCCGGCTATCTCGCTTCCCCTCTTTACGCACTCCAACGGCATGCCGTACGGACTGCAGGTGATGACAAACCGCTTTTCTGAGCTATATTTGCTTCGCCTCTCGAACCAGTTAATGCACCAACAGAATTGATCGTGGCCCTGCTAAGCAGGATTATATCACTCATTAAACCCCAAGTCATGAATAAACTTGTATGGTTAACTGTTCAGGTGATCCTATTGGGTACGGCAACGTCCCTTTTTGCGCAGTCACAAAACAATGATCTCACTGGGCGCCCACTCTCAAAAACAGTTTCACAGTTATCGAAACGGACAGTCCCGGCCGTTGCAAAACCTTCTTCTGATCTGGTAAAGAATTTTGGTGACCTTTTCGAAACAAACGGCATGGAAATAGGACAGGGCCCGCAACTCAATCCGAGAGCGGTGAGCTTTGTACAGGATTATATTGCCCGCTACGGTAAAGGACTTACCAAGATCAAGGAATGGAGCCGGCCTTTTTTCAATATGATGGATGGCGTGTTCATGGAACATAACCTGCCCTGCGAGCTCAAATACCTTGCGATGATCGAATCCCGGTTGAACCCCAGCTGCGTATCGTGGGCAGGCGCTGTAGGCCCCTGGCAGTTCATGCCGGCTACCGCCATCCGCATGGGATTGAAAGTGAACCGGAAAGTAGATGAACGCACCGATTATATAAAGAGCACCGAGGCTGCCGCCCGTTATCTCACAGAGCTGTACAGCCAGTTTGGCGATTGGTTGCTGGTGATCGCTGCCTATAACGGTGGTGCGGGCAATGTACTCAAAGCCATGCGCCGCAGCGGAAGCCGGAATTTCTGGGAAATCCAGTATTACCTGCCTGCCGAGTCGAGGAACCATGTGAAGAAGTTTATTTCCACACACTATATTTTTGAAGGGCAAGGCGGGTTGACTACGCTTACAAAAGCCGAGTCGGAAGAACATTACAAAGCCATGAATTCGGCTGCCCTGCGCCGGAACCTGAATGAAGCGGAAAAAACCACCGCGAAGACGCAGACTGTAACAGGTAAATTCAATGGTACTGTGATCGCGCGGAATATCCAGATGGATGTTGCAGAGTTCAACCGGTACAATCCGGTATTCGACCGGATCATGTCGGGCGCTTCCAACTCTTATGAGCTGATGCTGCCGGTCGACAAGATGGATAATTTCAATGCCGTAAAATACAAGATCCTGAGTGAGTCGGTAGAATTGCTGCTGAGCAACGCTTCTTCATCTTCGTTTTCCGAACCCCCTGCCACAAGTGCAGCGGCCTCCCCTGTTCTTGTCAACAAACTAAATTAGAAGGATTTATTTTCCGGATAGAGAAAGGCGTCAGCATGTAGAGTGCTGACGCCTTTCTCTATTGTGAGTTTGTCACTGTCTTTACCATCAACTGAATCGCTGAGTGTAGACGTTACACGGGAGATCAAAAGTCGTCATCGTCATCGTCGTAGTTCCGGTCGTTGAAGAGGTCCATGTCCTTGAAGTCATCATCCAGACCCAGATCATCGTCGTCTGCTGCCTTGCCCGGTTTTTTGGGCGCTGTGGTGCCGGTGCTTTTTTTCGTTTTGGATTTAGGAAGGTCGAATTCATCGAAATCAGGATCCCAGTTATCTTCTTCTTCTACTTTGTTCCAATCGTCTTCCACGTCAACATCAGAATCATCGTCATCGTCGTCATCAACGTCTTTCTTTTTTGATGATGCGGCTTTCGCTCCTTTTTTAGGAGTGTCTTCCGTTCCTGTATCGTCATCTTCGTCTTCATCCTCATCCGGTTCTTTCTTGGATTTGGATGCAGATTTTTTAGGTGTCTCTTCAGTTTCTTTCGGGGAAGACTTTTTCGGAATCTTCTTCTCCTTATCAGATTTCGCCATATTCCAATAGGATTTGATGTAAAATTTCAGCGAAGTTTTGGATTCGCCAAATTTTTTATTAAAAATATTTCCCGCTTACAGCGCGGTGATAATCTGTTCCCTTTCAGGCCCGTTCGATATGTGAGAGATGTCCGCTCCCACGAAACGGTTGATGAATTTTACATACTCATGCATGGTATCCGGAAGGTCTGTAAACTGGCGGATATCACCGGTTGGTGTGTTCCAGCCGCGCATTGTATCGAGCATCGGAACGATCTGATGGCGCGTCATCTGGAAAGGGATGGTGGAAGTTTTTTGTCCGTTGATCTCGTAGCCGGTACACAGCTTCAGTTCTTCAAAAGCATCGAGCACGTCGGCTTTCGTCATGATGATCTTGGTAACACCGTTGATCATGGAAGCATATTTCAGCGCGATCAGATCGATCCAGCCGCAGCGCCGGGGCCGGCCGGTGGTGGCACCAAACTCTTTTCCTATAGACCTGAGTTCTTCTCCCGTGGCATCATGCAGTTCGGTCGGGAAAGGACCGCTGCCTACGCGTGTGCAATACGCTTTGGTAACGCCCATCACATCCCTGATCTTCTGCGGGGCAATGCCCAATCCGGAGCAGACGCCGGAAGTGGTGGTATTGGAAGAAGTTACAAACGGGAACGTTCCGAAGTCGATATCGAGCATGCTTCCCTGCGCGCCTTCCGCCAGCACTTTTTTGCCTTCGGCTATCTTGTCGTTCACAAAGTATTCGCCGTCTACGATGTTGAGCTGCTTCAGGAACTCGATCGATTCAAAGAACTCATCTTCCCATGGAGAAATGTCTTCCTGGAAATTAAAATTGTCGAGCAGGCGCTGGTGTTTCAGACGCAGCTTGATATACGAGGTGGTAAAACTTTTATCGAGCAGGTCGCCCACGCGAAGACCGTTGCGGCCGGTTTTGTCCATATAGGCCGGACTGATCCCTTTCAGCGTGGAACCGATCTTGTCGGAACCTTTTGAAGTTTCGGATGCTTTGTCGAGCGCGCGGTGGGTGGGAAGGATGAGATGGGCTCTTTTGGAAATAAACAGGTTGCTTTTCACGTCGACTCCGAATGATGACACAGTGTCATATTCTTTTTTAAGGGTCACCGGATCCAGCACCACACCGTTACCGATCAGGTTGGTACACCTTTCGTGAAACACGCCCGAAGGGATCTGGTGCAGTACGATCTTTTTGCCCTCTACATAAAGCGTATGACCTGCATTGGGGCCGCCCTGAAAGCGTGCGATCACATCGTAGGAGGGAGCAAAATAATCCACGATCTTTCCTTTGCCTTCATCGCCCCATTGAAGACCTAAAATTACATCTACCATTCCGGGAATCTTTTTTAAGCTGAACAGGTTAACAAAAGTGGCAAAAGTATAGGAAGCAATCTGGAAAATAAAACCTTATACTGCATTTTAAACCTTATGCAGCCGGCGCGTCTTCCTCATTTTTACGCAGGATGAAAACATTCTCGTTCGAGCGTTCTACCCGGAGCGATACCACCACTTCAAAATCGAATTTCATGTTTTTTATCAGGTAGTGCAGGAAATTATCCATGTCGCTTTTCTCCCACACATGAAAGTGGATGGAATAGTCCATGTCGAGCAGCCTTTTGTATTCGGTGTTCCGGGCTTCTTCTCCCTCTATCCGTTGTACCATTGTAACCCATTCCCAGAAATGTTTCTCTTTGGAGATCTGCGGTCCCTGTTCGTAATCGGCCCTGAAATGCTCGATGGTGGTGGGTGGGCGAAGGATATCGAACGTATACCGTTTGTCGGGTACCGCCAGAAAAACGGCGCCGCCCGGCTTCAGCACCCGTATCATGTTCCGGATGGCGAGAATGGGGTTTTGGCAATGTTCGATGAAGTGGTTGCCGATCACAAAATCCTGCGAGCCGTCGGGCACTGATTCCAGCAATTCGCCGTCGGCAACATAATCTACCTGAACAAGAGGTTTGTCGTTCAGTTCGGGGTACTGTTTTCTCAGGTCTTCCACCGTCATACGGTCCACGTATTTTACGGTCGCTTTAGCCGTGTTTACGGTAAGCGGATTGTGCAGGGCGCCAATTTCAACACCCTGGCCGATGATAAAGGTTTCGGCCAGAAAATTACGGCTGAGGCCGGGAAGCGGGGGAGGGGCAATGGCCAGCCTTTGTCTTAACTTCTGTGTAATTTTGTGTTTCAGGGTCATAAGCAAGTGTTTAAAGTACCTGCAATTTATACTGAAAATCACTTCAACCAGCTACCGCTTCCAAAAAGCTGCAGAAACAGCCGCTGTTAAACATCATCCAGCTCATAGCGTTCCACCGAATGGATACCTCCCAACAGCCGCAGCCGCACTACCAACTCGTCGAGTTCTTCTTTGTCGTGCACATACACCCGGATATTGCCTTCGAACAAACCGTCGTTCGCCTCTACGGTCAGCGCGTTGATGTTGATCTTCAGTTCACCAGAAATAAGGTTGGTGATCTTGTTGATCACACCCACGTCATCGAGCCCCACGATCTTGATACCAGTCAGGAAGGATATCTCCTTGTTCTTTGCCCATTTGGTCTTAACGATCCGGTGTCCGTAATTGGCCATGAGGCGGGCGGCGTTCGGACAGGATGTGCGGTGTATCTTCAGGCCTTCGCCAGTGGTTACAAAACCAAAGACATCGTCA
Organism: Chitinophagaceae bacterium; assembly: GCA_965200945.1. Taxonomy (GTDB): domain Bacteria; phylum Bacteroidota; class Bacteroidia; order Chitinophagales; family Chitinophagaceae; genus JADCRZ01. The sequence continues at coordinate 2,622,128 of OZ241749.1, read as the reverse complement.
CCAGGAATGGGTTTGCAGCAGTTGGCCAGCGTGTATACGATGCGGTCGCTGCTTTCGCCGAAGATGATAAGCTCAGTATCTTTTTTGTACCCAGCGGAGGATGTGTTCTCCGTTTTGATCTCCACCTGCTTTACCGGGCGGGGCGTTTCGATCTTATCGCCCAGCAGCTTGAAGTCTTTGATGTCGTTCAGGTCGAGCGACTTCGTGGCGATGTTGTAAAATAGATCGAGCGGAGAATTATACTTGTAAAAGGCGGTCAGTTCATCGATGTTATACTGGCTGAAGGCGGCGCCCATGCCTTCGAGCTTGCGTTGCAGCGCTGCCTTGCCGTCTTCCGCGACCTTTCTCCTTTCTTCCTTCAAAGAATCCTTGATCTTGTTCTTGGCCTTGGCTGTTACCACCATGCCGAGCCAGTCTTCACTGGGCCGCTGTTTGTTTGAAGTGATGATCTCGATCTGGTCGCCGCTCCGGAGCTTGTGGCTGATGGGCACCAGCTTGTGATTGAGCTTGGCGCCGATGCACTTGGAGCCTATTTCGCTGTGAATGGAAAAAGCAAAGTCGAGGGCGGATGAGCCGATGGGCAGCATCTTTACATCTCCTTTGGGTGTGTACACATAGATCTCTTCCGCCAGGAAGCTGGTCTTGAAATCCTGCAGAAAATCGATGCCGTCGGTTTCTTGTGTGCTCAGCACTTCGCGGATCTGCTGGAACCATTTATCGAACCGGCTTTCGTCGCTTGCGCCTTCCTTATATTTATAATGTGCAGCCAGGCCTTTCTCGGCGATCTCGTTCATGCGGCGGGTGCGGATCTGCACTTCGACCCATTTTCCCTGCGGACCCATCACGGTGGTATGCAGTGCTTCGTACCCGTTCGATTTCGGGTTGCTGAGCCAGTCGCGCAGGCGCTCGGGCGACGGGGTGTATTCGTCGGTGATCATGGAATAAACCTTCCAGCAATCTTCCTTTTCTTTTTCAGGAGGCGAATCGAGGATCACGCGGATGGCGAACAGGTCGTACACCTCTTCAAAGGCCACGCTTTTTTTCTTCATCTTATTCCAGATGGAATGGATGCTTTTCGGGCGGCCGTAGATATCGAAGGTAAGATCGGCTTTTTCGAGTTTCTCCTTGATCGGCCGGATAAACTCATTGATATAACGGCCGCGCTCGCGCTTGGTATCGGCCAGTTTGCGGGCGATGTCTTTATAGGTATCCTGTTCCATGTATTTCATGGCCAGGTCTTCCATTTCAGTTTTAATATTGTACAGCCCCATGCGGTGGGCGAGGGGCGCGTAGATGTAGACCGTTTCAGAGGATATCTTCAGCTGTTTTTCCCGCTTCATGCTTTCCATGGTGCGCATGTTGTGCAGGCGGTCGGCCAGCTTGATAAGGATGACGCGCGGGTCGTCGGTCAGCGTGAGCAGGATCTTCTTGAAGTTTTCCGCCTGGCGGGAAGCGTTTACATCGATGACCGTGGAGATCTTCGTGAGTCCGTCCACGATGCGGGCGATCTCGCTTTTGAATTCCCGCTCGATATCGTCGAGGGTAATGTCGGTATCTTCCACGGTGTCGTGCAGCAGGGCGCAGATGGTGGAGCGTACCCCGAGGCCGATCTCTTCGATGCAGATCTTGGCTACGGCCAGCGGGTGAAGGATATAGGGTTCACCGCTTTTGCGGCGCATGGTTTTGTGTGCATCGGCGGCCAGTTCAAATGCCTGCCTTACGAGTTCCTTGTCGCCTTTCTTGAGTTTTGTTTTGAGAGAACGCAGCAAGCTTCTGTATTCCCGGATGATCAATTTCTTCTCCTGTTCTTCTGTTAAATTATATTTCGGTAGTACCGCGATGGTTTCCATACCTTACGAATTTACACAAAAGAAACTGTTTTTTCTTTTCGCAAAATGCTATATTTTCGCAAGCCTTTTTCAAAAGAGAAGGGTCGCCGGAAAGCCTTTACGGCAGTAGCTCCAGAGGCTTCCGCCCCAGTGGAAAGGCGGGTGTGGCGAAATTGGTAGACGTATCAGACTTAGGATCTGACGCCGCGAGGCATGGGGGTTCGAGTCCCTCCACCCGCACCATAGGGGATTTTCCCCTTTTCGTAGTCGAAACCATCTATTATGCATAGCGCTTTTTCTTTCAGAATCAAAGCGTTATGCATGAAGATCGGTAGCAGGAACGGGGTTCGATAACTCTTCTCAGAATAGTACAATCTTGAATCGAACACCTGGTTAATGAATTGATGCTTGTCTTTTAGCGAGATTCCCTGGTAGATGTAATTCATGTCCGTAAGCTTTTCCAGCTCTTCCTTGAACAACTGATAAACTTCCTCCTTGTCCTGACCCATCCGTTCGATTTCGGCCGTGAGGGATGTCTTCTTGCGAGTCAGCTCGCTGTACCAGCGGTTATAAGTATCCTGGTTAATTCGATCGTTCAGATACTTCTCTTCCAGGGAAAGCAGTTGCTTGTCGCACTGTTCCATCTCTTTTTTTGCCCTCGCAAGCAGTTTCTGGTTGCTTTCTATCTCGATGGATAAATGTGATTCTACCAGGCCTATCAGTACCGGTATAAGCTCTTTGGAGAGGCTGAGGCATTTCAGCAGATCCTCGAACTGCGCATGCAGCCTGGTGCTGGAAATGTTGTTGTGCTTACTGGTTACGTTGCATTTATAATAGTTCCACTGCTTGCCGCTTTTACCCCTGGAGGGAGCACCGGTGAGGGGCTTTCCACAATGGCATTTGAGAACGCCACGGAGAGGGAACGATTCATTCAGAATCATTTTAGGCTGTCTGGTGCCCTGCAGTTTACGCTGGACGGCATACCACGTGGCGCGATCGATGATAGGCGGGTGCGACCCCTCCACGATCTCCGAAGGGTGTTCTTTAAAGCCGGTTACCGGCAGGAGGGAAGTATAAACCGGGTTCTTCAAGATTTTTTCGATGACGGAGTGCCCCTTTACAGTGAGACCCATTTTCCGGGCATCCTGAGCAATGATATACTGCGGAGTATTTCGCAGGTAGGAATCGTAGATAAACTTTACGATCGGGACTTTGGCTTCTTCGAGGAGGATGATGGGCTTTTTCAGGTCGTCTTTGGCATTCTTATAGCCAAAGGGCGCCATTCCCAAATAGCGGCCGAACTTCTTTTTTGCAGTGTAGATGCCCAGGTTCACCCGGTTTTTGTGGCGGATCAGCTCATCTTCGGCTTTCAGCAGCAGCAAGCCAGTGTAAAAGAAGCTGCCGGCATCGTTCTTGTCGAAGGTGATGCCCTCAATCACGCTTACGACGCTGATGTTGTATTTGGTCTGCAGGGATTTGATCTTCATCAGTGCCTCGCCCGCATCGCGGCTGAACCGATCGAAACTGTTAATGACCAAGAAATCGACCGTTTTGAAGTATTGGCGTATGAAGTCTTCCAGTTTGGCGTAATCCGGCCGGTCGAAGCTCTGGGCGCTGAAACCTTCGTCAATGAAGGTGTCGACCAGTTCCACTCCCATCCTGTCGAACCAGCCCTTGGTGTACATATCTTGGCTGTCGATCGAAAAGTTAGATTGCCTCTCTTTGCTGATGCGGAGATACCGGATGCCTTTTTTCATACGCCTTGGAAATGATGTGTTTTGCGATGGCTTGAGCCAATAAATCTAAAAACTTTTCGTCCTCCGCTGTCAACAAACCTTTTTTGCCCGTCAGTGGAGGCGCGTTGGGTTTGAGTGACAGTATCTTAGCCTGGCTATTCATTACAGCAAAAACAGTTTTCCGTTCACGTATTTGGTTTCCCGTCCATACTTCCGGTTGAAGATATGGTCACATCGATCATGATTCAGATGACAGCGTTGGCAAAGGGCTGCCAAGTTCCAGAAGCGATTGTTGTTGCGGTTCCGATCAATGTGTGCGACAGTAAGAACCACTTTTGTGCCGGTGATCGGGTTCGGTTGACCGTTGGCTGCTCCACACCACTCACAATGATTCTTTGCCCTGGTGAACCTGATCAGCCGGCTGATCAGCGACCATTTGGGATGATATTTTTTGTAGTCGATTGGCATAATGGTCAGGGAATTGAACTTGATACTAAGAAGTGCTGTGAGTAACGAAAAGCAATCCCCACAATTTTCGCTTTTCCGCCTCGGTGGCTTTGCCTGCAATCAAAATGCGGGCGCTTTTTGAATCAGCATCAACGTTCTCCTTTATTTGTTTGGCCAAATTGGAATTGTTAAACAGCACTCCCGTTGATACGTTCGATTTTTCGCGGACCATAAAACCTTTGCTCTTAACCTTTTCAACATACCAACATTGCGGCTCATCCTCATCTTGCAAAAAGATAACCTGGTCGTTATTTTTTAATCCGAGTAAATCGCACGCTGTTTTGTTGAAGTTAAAGAGACCAGTTTTGAAATTGATGCCTAATGAAGGCAAAGTTGATCGTAGCTGTGTGCAGGTTTCTTCATTAAATTCTTTCAGTTTCATTGTAATGTATTTGAGGTGAATTAATACTCGCTTAAACGTACTCCCGGCCCACCTAAACTGGCTCCTTTATAACCCTTCGGCCGGATCTCGCCTTTCCTGATTTTGAAGTACTGATCATATATATCCGCGATCGCGGCGAATGGTGGCCGGCCGCGCTCTCGGACTCGGTACATGCGCTGGCCGTCTTCGTAGAACTGATCTTCAATAAGAACGGTACGGGTGCGGTACAGGTCCGTGGTGGGCTCCTTGGTGATGATGGTGAACTTTTTTCCTACGATGTCTGACATGGGATCGGTTTTAATCGGCCCCGCCACCGGTGCCCAGCTGGTCGAACTGCTGCTGGAGCTGGTTGCGGTAATTGGTGAGGTTGGTGATGAAGGTGGCTGCCAGCGCATCTACGACCTGATGTTCGGGATCATGGAAGGAAAAACTGCCATAATCTCCATATCCAAAAGTTACATCTACAGCCTGCAGACCTTGTCCATGCAGGCTGTCGTATTGAGTCAGAATGACATCGATGTTTTGGATCCTTCTGATCAGATCATTGCCGGTGTTCAGGTCCTGAAATGTCATCGTTATGTTTTGAGTAGTTGAACTTTTTTTGATACCAGTAGAGCGTCCGGACCGAGATGCCCAGCGCCTGGGCGGCCTGCTCTTTGGTTCGATGCTTGCTGATGGCGATCAGCACCAAGCGCCGGACATGATACTCTATGTTGAGGCTTTCATCCATACGGAAGGATTTAAAAGGGTAAGTCGTCCATGGTTTCGCCTTCTGTGACCTGCTCGGCGGCATGGGCAGTAGCGGCTTCGGTAGATCCTTCTTCCCTTTTGCTCCCGAGCAGAACCACATCACCCACCCGGAGGCGTAGCGTGGCCACGGTGACGTTTTCGGAATTTCTGTAGGTATCCAGGGCAGGAGTTCCGGATACGTGCACCTGAGTGCCTTTTTTCAGGAAGCTGGCGATTTTGGTGCGCTCCGTCCACCAGGCGCATTCTACCCAGAGGGTTTTGTTTACTTCTGTGCCGTCCGTCTTTTTGATCTTCTGACTGTGTGCGACGGAGAAGTTGATCACGGTTTTGCCGTTGATGTCTTTTACGATCGCGTCTTTACCAAGGTGGCCGATGGCCTGTAGTGTTACCATTCTTGTATGATTTTGATTTAAAAATTTTCTTCCTCGATCAGTTCCGGCTGCCAGCGCCTTGCGTACTCATCGGGATCTCCGCCGGCGGGGATCTCGATCATTTCCACTTTGAAGTCGAGCTTCAGGAAGAGGTTGATCAGCTTCATCATTTTATCGACGCCGGCGTTCTTCTTGCCGGATTGTTCTTTGTCCAGGTCGTTGTCAAAGCAGATCACTACGTGGCTGGTGTAGCGTTTGAGAAGCTTGCACTGCAGCTCGGTGACTTCGGTGCCGCAGCCCGCGACGGTATTCTCCAGGCCAGCCAGGTGCAGGCTCATCACGTCGAAGTAGCCTTCGACTATATAGACATAACTTTCTTCCCGCATGGCTTTCATGGCCTTGTCGAGGCCAAACCAGATCTGCTGTTTGTTGTAAACCGGGCTTTCTACCGGGTTGAGGTATTTGGCGCTGCCGGAGGCATTACTGATATCGCGGCCGGCGAAGCCCACCAGCTGACCGCTGGCATTGTGAATGGGTATGATGATGCGGTTGCGGTGAAAGTCCCAGTTCCGGGCCTCCTTGGTCCATACCAGCCCGATACCAGTGGCCGGCTGGAACTTGCCCATGTTGATGAGGGAAGTGGTGACAAACTTTGAATCATCCGGAGCGAAGCCGAGGCTCCAGCGCCGGCAGGTATCAGCGTCGTAACCGCGATTGTGCAGGAACCGCCATGCGTCACTTTCGTCCGGAAGGGCATACAGCATGTCCTCATATTTTTTATGTGCCCAGGTGAGCACGGCAAGCATCTCCTGCCGATCGTCTTTCTTTTCCTGGCTTTCCTGTTGGGCAACCTGGTCGTATTCAATGACGGTTCCGTATTTGTTGGCCAGCCATTCCACCGCTTCGACGAAAGTGAGGCGCTCGTGCTCCATCAGGAAGGTGATGGCATCACCGCTTTTGCCACAACCGAAACACTTGTAGGTGTTCTGCCGGCGCCAGATGTGAAGGCTGGGGGTCTTCTCCTTGTGAAAGGGGCAGCAGGCTGTTTCCTTTTTAAATACTACGCCATGATCCTGCAGTACTTCTTGGGTATCCATTTGGGCCCTTACTTCATCTATCGTCGATTGCTTGATCATTGTGGTGAATGCGTTACATAAGTGGTTAAAAATGCCAGGGTTGGTTTTTGACCCTGGCATACTTAACAGGAATGTTTCTCATAGGTGAAATGCAGTGAGCCGGTTCAATCAGTCTTTCCAAGTGATCGCCTTTACAGCAAGCATCTGTGCTATCAAAGCTTCGTCGATCGCTTTTTCACAGAGCTTTCTCTGCTCCATGCTTCCGGAAGAGTGTTGCAATACATGCAGTTGATCGATCGCATCGGCAAATGTTTTCTTGCATCTTGCCACATCATCCAGATTGGATGGATTGAATGATAAGCCTACCCTTTGTTCGCCAAATGTTTGTCCCATGATTCGAGTTTATGAGTGATGAAAAATGATTTTATATAAGCAGCCTGTAGACACAGGCCGCCTTAACGATTGCTTGCCATATGAAACTCTTACGCTGCTGTTGCAGGTGCTTCCAATACTACAGGTGCCTGCGGTTCAAGTGCAGTAAAATCGATGATGGTGTCTTTGAAGGTGGACAGGACCGGCAGGAAGGCGGTTTCTGAGTCCACGACCGTTTGATAATACTTTTTCTTGTCGTCGTGCTCCAGGTACAGGATGTCGGAAACCTTTTGCATCAGCGGTTTCTTTTCGGAAGGGGCATACTTGTCGAGAATTTTCCCTCCACGGAGGATGAGCCGGTCATACTCGTCGTTGTCGTTAGATTCGACAACATGGTGGTGGATGGTCTGATCGATCATACCGTTGAGTAATCCCAACTGGAGCTCAGTGTCCTGAAACTGTAGCAGGTTTGTAATCCTCTTTGCGTCGAGGTTGAAGTTTTTAGCCATTGTTTGATTTTTTATGATGATGAAAAATTTGCGGAGAATACAGCCGGTAGATACCGGCTGCCTGGTGCTTACCAAGAGGAGGATCACCTCCGTCCCACCCTTGGCAATGCAGAAAGCTGTTGTTCGCGCTTTCGCTTTTGTTGCCTGTGATCCTGGTCGTGGCCGTACCAGCAGCCGAGCTTGAAGACCACGATCAGGATGAACAGGCATAAGAGATGATCTTGCATATAGAAAAATTTGATCGTTAGAAATAACCGGGTGTAGAAACACCCGGACTTAAAACCCCTAAACCTAAAACCAGACTTCAGATTAATCGTCGAATTCCATTTGCTGCTGCAGTGCCTGGGGCATTTGTTTCATGCAATGCTCCCAGTGCTTACGTATCATTTTCCTTTGTGTATCGAATTTTCTTTCTTTCCATTCGAAGAATAGGAGATATAGCTTCCGGCCGGGCGGCATAGGGCCGTAGAATCTGCTAAGCAGGGTTTGTAGATATTGTTGGTTTTTGCCACAATCAATCAATGCGGTGCGGTCATTGAGCTGTTCGTAGCGAAAAGGATGAACTATGGTGAGCTTGGCAACCCCTAACAGTTCGCCACGGAGCCGGACTTCGAAGTGTTTCCCCTCGATGTACTTCTCTGGTGTCTCTAGCCTGATCGTGGTAAAATGATCAAGTAAAAGCTTGCCGTTCCAGTTTTCAGAAAATTCTATATCGTTAAGCATAGCTGTCCGTTTTCGTAGGTGAATACTTGGAGCACTGAACACTCGGTTGCGTTTACGATGTCTTTTTCGCAGTTCGAGATGAGTGTATAGTCGATCTTGTCGAGTTGATGAAGTTTGCCGTGGAGTTCTTGCTTTCTTACCCGGGCATCGAGTTCCTTTTGCCACTTCATCAGACTGGTCGCGTTTCTGGCGTCCTCTTCCAGCGAAAACCTGTTTGGAATGGGGGTATTATCCATGTTTATAGGCTTTATTATTAAACCGTAGGTTTAGGAGACACTGCTTTATGAATTCTCTTCTTGTTCGACGCAAGGCGCTTATTTTTTCGGATCTGAGCAGCCAATTCACGTGCGGCACGTAAAATTTTTTCAACTTTTTCAGGGTCGGTTGTTTGGCCATGGAAGACGTTTAAAACCTGTCTGTTGCTGATTCCGTCGAGTTTCCCCGCGATCAGCTTTGCATACTGTGCAGGCAGTTGTTTCCTTAAGGCATTGAATTTCGATTTACACATGGCGCTCTATTGCGTTTACAGTTTGTTTGCAGTATGTTTACCGCGTAGTACCATACATTTTTGATAGAGCGAATCTATGTGAAAATTTAATTTCTAAGCGAGATTTTAACATATTTTTCCTACCCTTATATGAAAGCTCCTGATACTGAGAAGTTTAGAAATGAAGCATCAAGGAGATTCTACACATTTTTCTATTCAAAAATCCAAAACAAGGAAATTGATGCTGACGAGTTTTATGAAAACTTCGGTGTCAGTAGCTATGGAAACAGGACCGTGTTTTTACATGGTTTGAAGTATGGAACAAAAAGCGTTACCACAGATCAAATTGAGATTGCATCAAAGAAGTACGGTCTACATCCAGATTACTTGTTTGGCATGACAAACATTGCGACGACAGAGGGCGATTATGTGTTGTCGGAAGCAAGTGCTAATTACGGCGACGAGTACAGAAAGGATGTAGGCCGGAAGCTGAAAGAGATCTTAGATAAGCATAAGACCAACATCGCTGAGTATGCAGTCGAACGCCTGGGCATGACGGAACAGAATCTGTACAAGATTCTGCGCGGCCAGGGGCGGCCATACTGGGACCAGGTGGTGACGGTGTGTGAGGATCATGGTGAGAGCCTGGACATTTTCCGGACAAAGCCGCTGCCGAAGGGGCATTTGTTGGAGCAGGTGGCTAGTTTGAAGAGCATGAATGAGATGTTGAGTCGAAGGGTTAAAGAATTAGAGAGAAAATAATATATAATGGCTACTTCACAAGTTAACAAGCATGGTTTAGAAAGATACATTGACCCTCGAATAAAGAGGATTATTCGGCAACAGTGTGGCTTTGGCTGTTGTATTTGTGGTAATGCTTTAATTAACTATGAACATGTTGATCCTGAGTTTGCGGAGGCAACAATTCATGATCCCAATAAAATGACTTTGTTATGTTATGAGCATCATGGATATGTTACAAAAGGTCTGTGGTCGAAGGAAAAGATAAAGGCTGCAATGAAAGATCCCGCTGCTTTAAAAAAAGGATTTTCAAATGGAATGTTCGATTTCAACGAGGAAAGCCCAACTATAATAATCGGAGGTAACTCCCTTAACAATTGCATAATTCCCTTTCAAATTCAAAATCAGCCATCACTGATAATTAAGCCTCCAGAACAAAAAGGTCAGCCGTTCGAAGTGAGTGGGAACTTTTATGATCAAGATGGAGAGAATACATTGTGGATAGTTGGAAATGAGTTTCATACATCGAGCTTAAATTGGGATGTTGATATAGTAGGATCTAGGATTGTAATAAGAGAAAAGCTTGGCAAGATTCATTTGCAAATACTTCTGGAGCCTCCAACCAAGCTCATCATCGAAAAGTATGAGACCATATATAACAATTACAGGTATATAGTAACTCCGAGTGAGATAACAAAGATTGCTCCAAACGGTCAAAAGGGTATTATGAGTGGGAATTCCGTTTCAGATGGTCCAATAGGTATAAGAATGTAATACGATGAGAATGGTTGAGATGCTGAACAGGCGGGTAAAGGGACTTGCGACAAATGGACAATAGCAAATTCCCCATTTATGGGGTATTTAGCTATAACCTTTATCGCTTACCTTAATTCCTAAATGAGAAAAATTACATTGATTGCTGTTACATTATGGTTTTGGCACGCTTCCCAAGCGCAAGATTCAACGTTGCCAAGAATCCAATCCGATACTTTATACACAACAAGTGGATTCAAAGTGGTTAAAGGAGACAAGCTCAAAATGGGAATTGGAACAATGCCTGATGGCAGCTTTAAATTCATTCGTAGAAATGCAAACTCTATGTTTTCTTATTATGGTAGTAACCAAAATGTAGTTAACAGCGCAAATGCAATGCCCAGAAATGTTTCCGGATATGAGTACAAGGTTGCTCGGGTTGAAATGAGGGGTAACAAAAAAGTAGGCTTTGTTTCTTATGCTGTTCTGGCAACAGGCATAGCCAAATACGAAGTGGATGTCGAAAATGCCATTGTATCTGGAGAGATTGTTGTTCCGAAAGAATATAGACCAACTGCTACCAGTTCAGCCCCTGCTTCTACCCAGAGCCTTGCTGAAGAATTGAAGAAATTGAAGGATTTGTTTGATCAAGGCGTATTAACGAAAGAAGAGTATGAAGCTGCCAAGAAAAAGCTTTTGAATTGAAAAAGATTCTTAAAGTTGTATTGTAGTTAGACTATCTACCTCGCCACCTAAATATGCTTTTGGCATCTCATCAAAAGTACGACCACCTAATACTCTGCCAGCTCTTTTCTTATTCTTACCTCCCCATTGTTTAAAGAAAAAAGCAGTTTTTGCTATGCTGCACTGTTCTTGAATATCCCAGACCCAGGCTTCATCCATAGAACGTGCTTTTCTTCCACTTTCCCCTCCTACTATGACCCAGTCTATATTGTCAAGATCGATATTAGGCAATGGACCTATGAGAGGTTCGCAAGAAAGAAACTTTGTTTTAGCATCTGTCTTTCGCAGAAAGTCAATCCGATCCATTACTTTGCTATTTTCAACTGAAACCCCCATCCAGATATTTTCAGTCCAAAACAATTTATCGTGAAGCTCATATAATCGATCAGCTCTTTTAGTCAAAACTTGATACGTATGCTGAGGGGTGGCATTCATGACCGCAAAGACTGCCAAGATAAAAGAAAAAGGTACATCCTTGTGGAATAGGTCACTCATTGAATTGACAAAAACAACTTTAGGCTTCTTCCAAGAAAACGGTACATTTAAAGAATCCGGATGAATAGCCAGCTTAAAAGCATCCTTGTACTTTTCCTGTCCCATTGCCTGCAGGCGTTTAGCCATTACTTCTGCGTAGCAATATTTGCACCCTGCAGATAATTTATCACACCCTGTTGTTGGATTCCATGTCATTTCCGTCCATTCGATACTTGATTGAGCCATACTGATTAATTGAAGGTGATCACTACATTATCTCCCATTGAAGGTTTGCCAAGGTGAGGTTTACGTTTGCTTCTTTCTGGTACTGTTTTGATTTTACCCTCATCCTCCAGTCTTAACAGTGCGGACTTATAGTTCGCTGCAATATACGGCTTGCCAATATTATTAGCAATATAAATTTCTTTCATGGTAATCGTTTTCCCTTTGAAACTTTCCAGTAATTGATTACCCAGTTTGCCGATCGGGTCGTAGCTGGGACCGAACAGCGTATTTATCACTGTTGGCCGTCCCACAGGATTATATTCAAAAGAGGCAACATTGTCTATTTTATCAGAAAACTTGTGCATCACTTCTTTCATAAGACTATAACCTTTGACATTTTTAGTAATTAAGATCAGGAAGTGACTTGTTTTACATTTATGCTTTTGATAGAACTTGAACTTGATCGAGTAAAAGCCCTGAACTTTTTGAAGGCATTGGGCAAACGTTTCCATTATCTTTTCTTCCCTTTTGTCCGGCTTAATTTTGGGAATAACATTTCTGAGATTTTCAGCCACTTCCTTTCCAAAAAGAGCATTAATGTTTTCCGTAAAAGCCGGGTTGGTAATTGCTGCGTTGATTCGATTGTAATTGAAAAAAAGTATACAATCACAACCCCAATCCTTTATAGCATGCCCAATAAAAGAAAGACTGAGACCTTTGTAGCCATATGGATCAATGAAAACAAGGGTAGGAATAAGTTTTGTTTTTGCCAATTCTAGTTCGACGTCTTTATCTACCTTCAAATTCCTAAACATTGGCTGGAATTTCAGTGTTCCAATATTTGGCAAAGCATAAATGTGTTCTTTTAATTTGTCAATCTTTTCGGTTTCTAGATCATTGAAAAAAGTAACTAATATTTTAGTGAGCACGGGGTCTTTTAACGCGTGCTTGAGTATGAGCAAAGGTGTTGAATCCGACCCATCACCATACTTTCCCGGACCACTGTAAAAATCCAAATACCCGATTTTGGTTAAATCACCTCGTATAATTCGAGACCAGGCTAAAAAGTAATCAGAAACGATTAATGCTTTAATCTTGGATGGAGGCAATTGCGCCTCAAAGAATTCATCTGACATGGCAAGGGAAGGGGTTAGTCAGATAAATTTAAGAAGTAATCTAATTATATGTATGGATGTCTCAATATTTACTCTTATTTCTGTAGACAGACATTGAAGCGTTTTGTACTTCGCTTAATGGTAATGCTATCTGTAGATTTTTAGAAACGTACCGTACTCCCAAAACTTGAACTAAATCTGTTTTTTGAAGACTTTGCCACCATTTCTGATCTAGTCTTATAGTTACTTGTATTTCCTGGGTACCAATCAGAAAATTGATCCAATCTTGGTACGTTCCTTTAAACAGGCCGTCATCCGTATACCAGCTGAGCGAGTACGGCACCCGTTTCGCATTCACATTGTCCCGATTGTGAACAAATGTCTTCGGCACATAAAGACTTCCGATTTGCACATTTTTACAATAAAACATTCGCATCCCGAACGAATTGACAACAGCGGCCCTCCCCCTGTTAATATAGCTCCCCTTCTGCCGCACTGCCACCACATCCTTATTTTCAATCAGGCCCGTAACTTCGTTGAGTAGCTTGTACGTACAGAGCGGTGAAAGCGAGCTAGTGATCGTGTTCTCTCCCTTTCCAATGACATAATCGTCCATGTGCTCGCTGAAAACCTCCCATAGCACTGGCGTAACCGTAGCATTGGCCACCTGGTAATACATGTCTTCTGCCGTCACGAAAGCGATATCATCCAGCGTCAGCTGCCGGCCGATGTTCAGGGTGCTGAGATCTGTACGTGTCTTCACAGTAGCAACCAGGGTTTTGTCTTTGATATCCTGAATGGCATCGCCCGGGTAATCATCGTCACTCGGGAAATCGCTTTGCAGGGTGAATCCCTGGTCCTGAAACTCCAGGAAGCTGCGTTCGTACTGATTTACAAGGATCGGTGTGATATCAAGGGTTTTCAGCTGCCGATTCTTGTTCTGCTTGAACGAAATATCCACCTTGCGGCCGAGCCGGAACGTGATCTTCAGGTTGAAACGTTTCTGCAGGGCTTCCAGGTAATCGTGGGTCAGCACGTCGGGCACGTGGTTGGAGGGCAGGATCTCCCGGTTTACGTCCCGGTTCGGGCTGGAGTAGTATTTCTCCAGGGCGCGGTTGTTGTCCAGCACGAGGTCTTCGAAATAATTGGTGGTGAAGAAGTCACCGGCGACCGAGTATCCCTGCTCTTCGAAGATCCGCCGGGTCACATAGTACAGCTGCAGGAAGGGGATAGTCCGGAAATCCTTGTACTCCGGATCTCCCGGCACGGTGGCCACTGCCGTGTTGCTGCTCGAGGGGCGGCCGAACTGCCAGGTGGCGCCAGCGACGTGCACGTTGTTCACAGTGTCGAACACGATGAACTCGCCGTCATAATCCGCCCGGTCGGTATCGAAGAAGTTTTCGCGCACCACCGGGCCGAACCGAATGTAGGGGTACTGGGTGATGGAGCCTTTCATGACGGCGGTGGCAAACTGCCGGCTGTCCATGTCGCGCCAGGTGATCTTGCCTCCGTAGTTGAGGTCGGTGAGCTTCTTCCCTTTTATCAGGGATCCGAACAGGCCCTTGTTGCCGGCGATGCTGAAGGTGAATCTGCCGCTCCGGTGGTCGAAGGTGCCGGAATCTTTCAGCAGGGTCATCTTGCCATCCTGCAGCTCCGGAATGCCGTCGCTTATGACGTTCACACGCCACCAGTGAGGATCTTCGGTGTACTGCTCGTTCAGCATCTCGGCGAAGCCCAGCAACCGGCTGTTATGGGGCGTAAAATCGATTTCAAGGGGCAGGGAGTATTCACCCAGGGTGAGGTCGTCATCGAAGGCGGGATCTGTTATATCCATCTGCAGGGTGGTGCCTGCAGGCAGATCGAGATAGCCCTCCATAAATTTTCCGTACACATAGATCTGAAGCATATCACTGTTTTATACCGCTGGCTTTCTTGGCCGCATCCAGCAGGGAAGATTTTGATTTGATGTCGCTCAGCGAAACGGTGGCCTGCAGATCCCGGTTCCAGCCGTTCATATCATTGCGCAGCTCGGCGATCTCGTTGCGCATGCTCAGCAGGATCATGCGGCCCTGATCATCCTGCATGACGGAGGCATGGGTATTCACGATGCCGCCATCTTTCATTATCGGCACCAGCTGCGGCGCATTGATGGGCGTGTAAGCCTTCTGAAACGACGGCATAATACTGGCACCCTGGCGGAACATGCTGTTGTAGATGAGCTGATCCACGATGCCCTTGTTGTTTTTGTAGGTGTTCCTGCTAAGCACCAGCAGCGGTTCACCGCCTTCAACGTTCGCCAACCGGCGGCCCGATTTGCGTTCCACCAGATCAACGCCCTGATCTTCATGCGAAGGTCCGTTCACAATAAGCCCTTTCCGGCCTTCGGGAACTTTCTGCGTTGCGATCGCAGCGACCTCGGCGGCAGTGATCGCGGCCGTAATGCCCAGCATGATCCCGCGCACGGCTCCCAAGCTCAGGATGTCGATGGGCCCAGGCACAGCAGCCAATACGCTCAACGCACCTTGAGCGCCGCTGATCAGCGCCTGGGCGATCTGCATTTTCTGGTTGCGCTTGAACTGCTTCACCTCGATGTCGCGTTTCTTCTTGTCGTAGTCCGCGTCGAGTTTGGCTGTGGCATTATTGTACTGTGCCTGGCTGATCAGCCGGCCTTTGAACTGCTTGTCGAGGTTCGCCTTCTTTTGGTCGTTGACAGCTTTGTCACGAGCCAACCGTGCATTTTCAATGTTTGCCTCTGCTTGGAACACAGTGTTCAGGGCCTGCGAAGCTCCTTGTGCAAACTGGACAATCAGATCGACGTCGGCGATGAAGCTGTCTTTAATAACCGATGCATGCCTCTGCCGGTACTTTTCCCGAATCTTTGCTTTTTCGTCTTCAGTCAGTTTGGTATTCGACAGCTCGATGTCCCTTTCATCATCCAGCTGCTTCAGGATGGCATCCCGCCGCTTTTTGCCGGAACTGATGTCAACATCCAACTGGTCGGAGCCTTTGATATTGTCCAGCCCCTTTTTGGCGGAATCACTCAGTTGTTCAGTAAGGTTGTCGAAGATTTTCTTTACCTGTTCCGGGGATATCGTCGAGACAGCCTTCAGAAATTTGTCGTGTGTTTTACTCAGGTAGTCGTCCAGCTTTACGTCACCATGTTTGAATGCATCATCCAGGAACTTATCCTGCAGGGCAAGCGTTTCCTTCAGGCGCAATCGCTCGATGTCCTCCAGCTGATCCTTGTTGCCATGGGCGAGCTTCTGCAGGGCGTCGTACTTCTGATTGGCGTTGGTGAGCTCCTTTTCGTACTGGCTACGGTTGAACACTTCCAGATCCTGCGCGATCTTGATAAGGTCGTCTTTCAGTTTCTGCTGGTCTTTCAGAATGGAATTTTCCTTTTTGTCGGATGCCCGCTGCTCAGGTGTCTTTTTGTTGATCAGACCATCCAGCTGTTTTTGTAGCTGATCCCGGGCGGCCAGCGTGGCACTCAATTCCTTCTTGGTTCCCTGAAATGATTTCAGCTTCGCATTGTAATCATCTATCTGCTGCTGCAGAGCTCCAAGATCCACCTGGTATTGTGTTTTCTGACCTTGCCCGGATTTCTTCGCTTCTTCGGCTGCTTTTTTGTCAGCATCGATTTGCTTCTGAATTGCAACACCATTCAGTCGTTCTATTTCCGTATCATACCCGAGCTTCTCGTTCACAAGCTCTTTGTATTTATCCTGCTGCTCCTTTATCTCGGCCTGTGTTGCATCTCTGAAGAAGGTTGAAGCGCCTCCAGTGCCTCCGGAAGCCGATGAGGCGACCCTGAACGTGCCTGTCTTTGCGATCTGCTCTACTACGGTCTTTTGCTTTTCAAGATTTTTGTTGACTTCCGCAAGTTTGGCATTGTAGTCATCGATTGCAGTAGCGTTCACTACCTTCAGCCGTGCCTTCTCCGCTTCGATGTAATCATATACCCGCTTTGTGCTGATCCCGATCGCATTCCCTAAGTTGTCGTACTGGGTAACGGCAGAAGGAATCGCTGCGCTGATCTGAGTAATGATGCTTTTCAGTTCGATTTGTTCGTCTTTATTCAGGGTCGTTTTAGCCTTCAGTTCATCATACCGTTTCACTAAAGGCGAAATATTCTTGTCCAGGTTCTGAACTTCTTTATTCAGTTTGTTGAATTCATCCGATGCGGTTTTGGTTGGCGTGACGATGTCATTGATGCCCTTCACCAGGAAGCGGAAAAAGTCTGCGATCGCTCCACCGGTGAAAGCGTTCTTGATCCGGTTGCCCAGCTTGTCCATCTCTGCACCAAGCGTGGAGTTTTTGAGTGCGAATGCATTTTCAATCTCCGTCGTATTGGTCAGTGATCCCGCTGCGTCGTCGATCTTCTGCCGGAAGAAATCGGTTTTGCTTCCCAGGGTAGCCAGCACCGACACAACGCGGGATCCTTCTTCGCCGGCATCCTTGAAGCTGGCGGCTATCTCCGCGAATGATCCCTTGTTTTTCTGCAGGCCGGCGGCATACGCCAATAGCGCTTCCTGCGGCTTTTCAGCGAAGTTCTTGGCAAAGGCGTCGATCTCTTTCTGCGTGGTGGCGCCGGCGATCTTGGCTGCCTTGGGAAGGTCGAGCGCGATCGTGTTGATCAGCTTGCTGATGGCGGTGGAAGAGCTTTCCACGCGGGCGCCGGTTTCTTCCAGTCCGGCGGCAAAGCCGATGACGGAGGGCAGGCTCAGGTTGCTGGTTTTGGCCAGGCCGGAGAGGCGCTGCGTGAAATCGACGATGAACGCGCCGCTGGCCACGCCTTTGTTGGCGAGGTCCACGATCGCATTACCGAGCTCAGAAATGTTCTGACCGGTCACCTTGCCGTCGAATACGTTCAGGATCTTGCCCAGCTGGGTGGTGATCTGGTCTGCATCGCCCAGCTCGTCGCCCAGGGCAACCACCAGCATGTCGGTGGCCTTGGTGAAGTCCAGTATGTCGTTCTTCGCCACCCCCAGTTTTCCAGCCACGACGGCGATCTTGAGCAGGCCTTCGGTGCTCGTTCGGGTATCGATCTGCTGGAGTTGGTGGTACAGGTCTGTGACTTCACCTTTGGTGAGCCCGGCCACACGCTGTACGTCGGCCAGCTGATCGCTGAGCTTCGCATTGGCAAAGATGATCTGGGGAAGGTTCTTCAGCAGCACTTCGAAACCCAGCGCTGCAACCGCAATCAGGCTGAACTGTTTCAGGCTAACACCAAGCTGGCCGAAGATGGCATTGAATCCTTGCGCCCCTGTTTTAACCTCGGTTATGCGCTTGTTTACATTCCCCAGCTGCTCCTGATATTTCTTGTACTCCTCCGAGAAAGGAGTGGTGGACGACATCAGCGCATTCAGCTTCGTCTGCTCCTGCCGGAGTTCTTTGAGCGTGAGAGATGTGAGGCCGATCTGCTTTTTGAGGTTGTCGATCTTGCCGGTTACTGCGGAAAGCTCTTTTCCCTTGTCGATGTATTCCTGCGTTCCCTTTTTGAGGTTCTGCATCTCGAACCGGATGTCGGCGGCTTTCTTGCGCAGGTCGCCCAGATCTTTCTGTGCCTGGTTGCCCTTTATGTTTACCTGCAGGTTTACGACATCTGTACGAACGCTCATGCTGATCCCAATTTGTACAAAAGTGCCATACAGTTATGCCGGAGAAAAGGACAGGCAGAAAAAAGCCCTCCGGGGTGGAGGGCTCTGAGTGCGGTCGGTCATAGGGGTAGGTCAGGATTTTACGTGGCTTTCTTTTGTGATTCCCTGCTGCAGGCGCCGGAGCATGAGATAATGCTTCTCCCGCGTCCGGCCGGTCCACATGTCGTACTGGCTGCTGCTGATGTAGCTGGTGAACAGCTGGTCGAGAAAATCATTCAGCTCCTGTTCGGTGAATAGATCCGGTTCGCCTGTCTGTTGGTCTTCCTCTGTTTTCATAGCGCACGGTTTATGGGTTAGATGAGACTGTAGCCTGTGCCAGCAGCGAGCTTGAACTCGCGTGTGTAATCAAAGAAAAGGGTGCCTGCCAGGTTTTTAGCCGCCAGTTCGCCCTGAAAAATTTTTGTTTTAGTGCCGGTACCGGTTGTCTGCCCATTGGTGGTTTGAGGATTATAAATAGTTGTTGTGATCACATAGTTCATAATCAGCGCCAGAGCGGTTACATCCACGGGCAGCGTACCGATCGCATCTGCGAAGAAATCTATCCACACCTCACCGGTAGTCAGGTCCGCCAGGTTGAATGACCCGCCAGCGCCGGTCGCCTGCTTCCGGGTGGTGATCACATTACGAAGCACGATACGCGCATATACTACACTTCCACTGGTGGGGCTGCCCACCGTAATGCGCACGTACCCTGTCGCAGTGACTGCCGGGTTATTCACTTCCCGTATCTGATACTGATACGTGTCTTCGCCTTCGAAGAGCGCATCCGGAGCACCGTATGCCGGCTTGCCATCGCGCGTAATGGTAATCTTTCCTCCTTTCTGCGTCGTCTGGTTGTTCACCGGCACGCACTCGATCGGGTCGCCATCCGGGTCATAATCGTTTGTCAGCAGGTTTCCATCGAGCAGGGTGATGGTGGTGATGCCTCGGAGCATGGTGAAATTATCGTCGATGGCCACCGGTGGGTAATTGCCGACTGGTACGAGGCCCACGGTTACCCAGGCGCTCACGCTGATGGGATCCACATCGCTGTTGCAGACGGTACGGGCCCGCACTGTGATCGCGCTGGTATCGGCCGGATTGGCTACTTTCGGGTTCTTGAAGTAGATCCGCTGCTGACCGGTATTGCCGTCCAGGATCGTCATCTCCTGGCCACTGTCGCCCGGAAATTCTATCTGTACCTGGTCGTATTCCGGCTCCAGCCCCCAGAGCACCTGCAGGTAACTTTTCTGCACCTGCCGCACGAAGAACGATTCCGGCACCGGGCAGGTGGCAGAAACGGAGGCCAGCAGGTTGTCGGGCGCGTAATACTCGTTGGTGAAGGCATTGCGCCAGTCGATCGACATGCTGTAGAGCTTGTCGGTGGTGGTGTACAACTTAACCGTCTTTCCATCGATCGCGATCGGAAGCAGGCGGCCGCCGCGGATCTCGTACAGGCAATCGCGCGACAGGAACAGATCTCTCAACCGGTCGAGCTTTTCCTGGGGGATGAAGCCGGTGTCGCCGGTGAACTTCTCGCTTTCGCTGGCGTAGCTGGTGGCCACCGGTGACTGCAGCACGCCGGCGGCAAAGTAGTTGGAAGGCTGCACCCGTTCGGCGTTCGTGCGCGCATAGTCTGCGGAGGCTTCTATCAGGCCGCGCAGTCGCAGCGTTTCGATGCCGCCCAGGCTGCCGGCGTACATGATGTTGTACGTGTTGTAAAAATTGCGGTAGTCGAGCACGAAGCGCTGCGGCGCTACTTGTTTGGTGTAGGTGGTATCGACCACCGAAATGTCGTAGAACAGCGGGATCCGTCCGTCGTTTACCAGGGTGTCGAGTCCCAGCTGCTGAAAGCCGGCCGGCGTGATCATGATCTGCCACTGCAGGCAGGAGAACGGCGCTGATATGTCTTTTGCCTCCAGGCTGTTGTCGTGGTAGTACACCTCTGCATAAACCTTCAGCACAAGCGGATTCTCTGCGGGGTAGATGAAGTTCAAAAACTTCAGCTCGTCGGCGTGTACTTTTTCTTCGGGATACCCGTAGCGCAGGAACAGTTTTTTGTTGCTGATGTATTCGGTGAAAAATTTCTTCGGATGCCACTCTTCATTCGGCATGCCGCTTTTGATCACGTTCAGGATGCCGGTAGTGGCCAGCTGCGTGGCGAGGTTGCCGTTCACGATGAGCTGGTAGCTCAGGCGGTACCGGCGCGTCTGTCCCTCGCAGAGTGCCGCGGTGGACAAGTTGAGCGCCGGAATGTATTGCGATACATAGGCCTGCAGGATGTACTGCACGTCGATCTCCACCACACCGTTCGGATCCGGCAGGTAGATATCCTGCCTGGCAGCAGTGAATACCTGCGTGTTGAACGTTTCTTCCACTTCCACGGTGATGTTCAGGCCAATATCCTCGGCATGCTCCACACTGGTGTAGGGCGTCACGATGAAAGTGAAGGCAACGGGGTTGCCGCTGAAACTCACCTGGTAGGGTTGGCGTAGGAGCAGTACTTCCATCAGCTGTTGGTGTTTTGCATTTCGGTTTTCAATTGGTCGATCGTTTCCTGGGTGAAGCCGTACAGCAGCTGGTTCGCCAGGTAGTTCAGTTTGCCGTAAGCGATGCGACTGTAGACATTCTTACGCTTCCTCGTTTTGTCTTTCACTTGAATGTCGCCTGTGTGCCTCGAGGCCTGCAGGGCAACCCGCGTTCTTTTCAATCCACCCAGCGGGTGCCCGCGGCCCACGCCCATATCGAGCATGCGGCCGTACTCCAGAAAGCTCAGCTCGCCGGTGCTCTGCGCCGGCTCGCCAGACTGCCGGGTTTCGAGCGACTGCACCAGGGCACCGGTGTCGAACGCCTGTTTGCGGATGGTGGTGGCCATGGTGCTCTTCGTGTCTTTCAGATAATCGCCCAGCACCTTTTGAATAAAGTAGAGTTTGAAGTCGGTCGGCATGCTTACGGGGTTAATTTTTGGATGGCGCCGGCGTACAGGAACACGCCTTCGCTTACACAGGTTACCGTGGCGTTGTATCCTTTCACGCCATCCTTCGTGGTGCCGGTGCTGAAATCGGCTTTCAGGTACGCATAGTCGTCCGCGTCACCGAACTGGTACCAGATGCCGGCACCGCAGACCACATCTTTGTGCAGGGCGATCAGGTCTTCATTCAACAGGTGTTTCACTGCCTTGTGCGCTTCCTCGTAGGATCCCGGGATGAAGATCTTCAGCTCGTGCTGCAGCTTCTGGCTGCCGCGCTCGCCGACGGTCTTGGCATCGTAGCTGTTCTTTTCGGCGGCCAGCTGGTAAGAGGCGAACCCGTATTGAGGCTGGGCAAACTGGTGGTTCACGGTGATGCGTACCTCATCTTCATCCGGGCTTTGGATGCCACCGGATGCAAACCAGCTGACTGGCGCAATGAGCACCTGCTCAGCGATACCGCTGCCGGTGTTCTGAATGTTCTGCAGGTTTGTGTAGGTATACGGCATGGCTTACAGGAATATGCCCTCCGGAATAGGCTGTTTAAAATCGATCGGCAGTTTTGGCCGGAAAGTGAACTCGACCCGCCACCCGAACTCGTTATCGAAGACCGGGCCCACTGCCATCACGTCGAAGTTCATCTCGAGATTTTGAAAAGGTGTCTGGCATCGGTCTTTGCCGGCGCCATAGTGATCCTGCCACATTTTCCAGGTGATCTGATGCATAATGGTTTCGGTGGTACTCAGGGCGCGCTGCTCGTCGGCGTAGTCATTGCTTTTCGCATGATCCAGGATCATAAAGCCACCGGTGAAATTATTCTTCACATCATACACGGTGGATCCTTTCGTGTCCCAGTCGTACACTTCGGCGAGCAGGGCAGGAAAGCCCACCTTCGTTCGCAGGCGTTTGCTGATCACGTCGGCCGCGTTGTAGGTGGCAAAGCGCATGGTGCCCGGTGCACTGTCGCCGGTTTCGCTGATGGGCACGTGGCCGATCAGGTAATGGCTGACGGCGATGTTCCGGAAATAGCTGATATAGTCGTTCAGGATCATGGCTTATTAACCTTACTTAAGGTTGTAGCTTTTTTATACTTAAAATAGCTGACGTGGGAATTTTAATATCTCCGGTTCCGCTTAAATCTTCTATTTCGTCAGTATCTTCTATGTGTGGATATAAGATTTTGCACCTTTCATCTTCGTATACCAGAAAGCCGACAGATATAAATTTGGGCATGTCTTTGGGTTGATCATTTACTATTTTCCAGCCTTGATACCCTAATTGGCTATCCTCCCACTCAATTAATAACAGTTCGTATTTCATAGCTTCTTCGTTTGTGCTTTGATTTCTTCCACGTAGATGGCTTCCTGTTCCATATCCATCATGAACGCTTTGAGCAGCGAGCGGCGGATCTTGTCCCGGGTGCCGTTCTTCGGCCCGGCGCCGGCGTGAATGCATTTGGTGAATGCGGCGATATCAGGTTCCCCATTGCCACCGCCACCAAAGACATGCGGAAAGATGCCGGAGAGCTGCGCCCGGCAGCTGGTGTACCAGATGTAAGTAGCCAGCAGGTAGTATTCCGGGAAATCGGTCAGCAGGACTTTACCAGCTTCTGCATTGTACATTATCATGTCGTCCTCTTCCTTATACAGGTAGTGAAGGGCTGCAGGCACCCGGTTCCAACTGGGGGTGACATAGGGCAGGCGCCTTCCTTCATGTTCAGTCCGGTACAGGATCGCCATGATCATGAGCAGGTGCTCCTTATTTTTCTCCTGATTGTACAGGAAGGAAAATACTTCGCAATCTTCAAATTCACCACAGGTGAGGTCATTGAAGTTGGATACCGGCCCGCGCATCAGGAAGTCTCTTTTATAAGGCGCAACGGTGGGAATCAGTTGCTCCGTCAGCTGGTTGTCTCTGCGGATCCATTCAAGGGCTTCGCCCTGGTACATGGCGATATCTTCGGCATTCAGCATGTTGGCGAAGCTGGCCGGCAGGTCAATCCCCTGGCGTTTTGCCCGGTGCTGGAGCAGGAAAAAGAATACGGCGCTCAGAAAATATTCAGGCTTTACATATGGCCAGAGAAGGTGTTCGGCAATGTGGAGCAGCTCGTCCCGGTCCAGCTCATTCCATTGAGCCGGAACTTCTACAGATGC
This sequence comes from Chitinophagaceae bacterium, assembly GCA_965200945.1. GTDB lineage: Bacteria > Bacteroidota > Bacteroidia > Chitinophagales > Chitinophagaceae > JADCRZ01. The sequence goes on along the minus strand of OZ241749.1, from coordinate 2,598,574 downwards.
GTTTATGCCTCCCGGTTGAAATAGTTCGATCGTGTTCACTGTTCTAAAATTAGGGAGGTAAGCAAGGGTCGAAAAGGACAAAGTTAACCGTCCGCTTGAAAAACTAATATATTTAGCATAGGTTTGGTATAAATATTAGCAAATGGTGTTCCAGACTGGTTGGATAAATGTCAGGGTGGGAAAGAAGGTTGCACGTTACCAGGTTGATCTCCTGGACTGGACGGTCATGAAAGAAATCTGGAAAATCAAGAGGGACGGGGAGGAGTATCTTCTTTCCAATAACCGGCCAATATTCAACAGACATGGCACCGGCCAGGAAACACTCACCTGGAAAAACGAACGAAGAGGCGGCTTGCGCTCAGCCTTCATGCAGGAGATGGTCGCAGCTCTTGACACATTTATTAAAGAAAACAGTTAAAGTATGCCAATCTCTAACCGGAAGCCAGGCGATAAGGAAGAGATACCAACCACTGGCGGTAAGTACAGAAGGCCTCATCCGGATATGCCATCAGTCAGCCAGACGCATTATGAATCAGAGGTGCGCGAAACAACCTGGAAAGACATCTACGTAAAAGCCAAATCCAAAGACCTGTGGATCTTCGACCCGGCAGACAAAGAATGGTACTCCCCAGAAGAGTTTAAGGCCCGCTTCGAGCGGTGGAGCATCGGCACCGGGAAGCACTTCGACCGCATGCAGGTCCGCCATCCTTCCGACGGCCTGGCCGCAGGGTACAAGATCCTGGCCACCCAGCAGAACAAGCTGGAAGGATTCGCCAAGCGGGTGATCGAATACTACAAGGATAAGGCTAAACCCGGGAAGTAATGGTGATCCTACAAGTATATTACCACGGACAGTTGTACAATTACGCCTTGCAGCACTTCCCAGGTGAGGTGCTGGAACAGTGGGAAGTGGTGGGCCAGAACGGCTCCCTTCTGCTCTCCTGCGACCGGCCGCGGGTCATTCGCACGCGGGCAGAAGGGTATCCCTGGGAATGGAAGGTGGTCAGCGGCTGGCTGAAAGACCGGGATTTTCAGGACCGGATAATCGAGGTGCTGGAGCGGCATGTGAAGCGGTATAGTCAAAGGCAGGTGAAAAAATGGCCGGCTGAGAACAGCCGGCGGGTTAATTGACTTCTACGAGGGGTCAATTAACTTGCTCCGGCCTTTACCATTTCGCTTTAAGCCTATCCCGTTCCGGGTCCTTCCGCGGCGAACTTTTCGCACCAACACACGCCCGCTGAACGGAGCAACCACGTACTGCCCTTCATATACATTCCCCTCACCGTCAACATAAATACCTTCCAACGGTATCACTGCGTCCTCCTGCGTATCGTTAAAGTCGAATCGGATATTGTCAACATTTGCCGTGTGTGTAATCACCAGTTTACTGTGCAGATCTTGGCCTGTCATCAACCTCCATTGTTCGAATGACAGTAGCATGTTATCAACGACAGCGAAGGGACCATTATTCAACGGCCGGATGTAGGTGTTATGGTCAAACTGTCCATAGATACCAGGATTTTCACCTTGCGTATAAAACTTATAAAAAGCCTGCGCGCTGGTCTTGCAAAAGAAGGTGTTTCCTGTGATTACGTTGCCGCTCACGTCAGCATTACCAAAGTTGGCAGACCGGTTGATAGCGAAAGCGAACAGATCGAAATCAAAGAAGTTGTTGTTTAAGAACTTGTTGTTTTTGCCTGCGTTTATAAGTGCCGCCGTCCAGCCGCCGGAATAGAACGTGTTATCTTCCCATGTGACATCGGACATGAAATTATCTCCATACCCCCCTACTGCCATTGGAAAAAGTTCGCCCTTGGTATGAGCAACGGCTCCAGGCATGTGGCGTACGATGTTATGCCGGACAAACTTATTTGTCTTGTTTGCTACATTGTCTGGATCCACCAGGTAAATACCCCCTCCGTCATCCAAGTTCAGTGTGCCGAGTTCTAAGGAGTTGTCATGAATATCAAAATCATTGCACTGAATGTTTAACGATGCATAGCCGGTATTTTTAATGCTGGAGTTTGCAATCTGCACCTTTGTGCGAATTGCCATGATGCCGGAGTACGTTAGCACACCGGACTTACCAGCACCGGCAATTAAACCGGTATTTTCGATCCTTACGCCATCAACAGTTAGGCTATTGCAGTTCACCGCGGATATGCCATTGTTCAAGGCGCCTCTTGTGAAACCTTGCGTAATCGTATGAGTGCCACCTACCATTGAATAGAAGTCACCTCCTACACCGCCAAGGCAGTCACACTGATCGAAAATGAAATGATCGCAATTCTCTGCATAGAATCCCGCAAGGTTCGACCCCTCATGGTTGATATTGCGGAATGTTATATAACTTTTGTTCCCTGCATAAACGCTGTAAAATGCACTTCCTGCGACAACCGAGCGAGCTGATGGATCGCCACTGAAATACATGTACATCCTTTTTGCAGCAGAATCATAAAACCAATGGCCGTCTGCCGTAAGGGTTGCAATGTGCTGTTGAATGAAAAAAGCCTTACCACCACCCTTGTGCCCTTCGTTATACCCAAAGCCGTTACCGCCAGAGAATTCCAGGTTGTTGTCGCTCCTTGTTGTTATAATATTCCGATCAAACGTATACCTCAAAGGCCGTGTTACCACTTCAGCGCCAACAGGATCAAACGGGATCTCAGCAACGTCAGGCCCATTGATATATCCTACACCCCCTGCCGGGTATTCCTTAAAATCCGTTTTGGGCCATCTCCCGGCATCTCGAATAACCCCGTCCACCTTTACAATGATGTTGCGAGGGTCAACATTGAAAGGGACATACCAAATGTTACCTGCTTGTAAAACCCAGCCCGAAAGTGTTTTGTACCGGGAAACCAGTGGGTTTAGACCAGTGCCAACAGCGTCATAAGTAATCGGCGATCCCGCCGCGCCGCTACCAGTGACTGTAAGTTCTTTGTTGTATACCTGGCCACGGAAGAGAAAAACAGTATCCCCTGGCTGAAATACAAAAGTGTTGCGCTTGTCTTCGCTCATGGCCGTTTGTAAGGTCAGGCCATCCGCTGTATCACTGCCTGTTGTAGATACGTAGTAGGTAGGCATTATGCAATCGCGTTCAAGTAGTTAATGAAAGCGCCTTTGTTCTGGTCAGAATCCACACCCATCCTACATATCATCTCTTTCACCTGAATATGACCATTATTACCACCGAAAGGCGAATCTGATTTTTGGCCAAGTACAAAAGTCTGCGAAGTCCCAATTGGGGCAGTATTGCCAGTTACCGCCGTCCCCCCGTTTATACTTACACTGGAAGTTGCTCCATTGTAAATAGCACACAAAACTATAAAAGCGTCCGGCAAGAAAGTGCTGTTGATGATTTTGGAACCGTCATAGTTTCCCACATCCCCAATCGTCAGATTGGAAGGCTGGCCGATGTTGGCAAAGGCAGAATCATCCCCAGAACTGCTGTGCAGGTTATACAGGTAGGCCGAGCTGGGCACATCCGAAAATACCTTAATCTTCGCATAAATTGTTAATGGGTTGCCTGTCAATGTCAACGCAACCGACATTAAGTTTGCCAACCCATCGAAAATGACACCATCAGCAGCCCAGGTAGGCATCAAGGCGTCCGTATTCGCAGCGGCAAGAGTGAAAGGTAAGTTCAGTAAGCTTGCCCACTGGGTCATTTTGTTGCTGCTGTTCTTTGTGATGGTGGAAAGATCACGCGATTTAATCCAGCCGAAAGTGCTTCCATCTTGAATGGCTGCCGGTAATAGAATTTGATCTAAGCGATTGGATAAGGACTGAATAGCCGTAGCCTGCACTTGCATTTGCGTCATCAATGTCTGCACGGAGGTCGCGGAGGCATACTGCGAATCGTCGTCATCCAGAAACAGGGAAGGCAATCCTCCCAGCTTTTCCTTTTCCTCATCGGTGTAATCGTTCGAAGATAAATCCTTCCCGGACTGCGCGTTCACTTTGGAAGTTTGCAAATCATCAACAAAGGCTTTTATTCGATTTACCTCAACTCCTGAAAGCTGAGTTCCGGAGGGTTGAACGTTGGTTTCTGTTTTGGTGCCGATTTGTAAGGGCATGTTATACGAGATTTAAGGTTAAGCCGGAGGCTGTGTTTGAATCGGGGTGGAAAAATTCTTCTCTGTCCAGCCCGGTATCTGATGGACCGAAAACATAGAGGGAAGATCGTGCAGGGATAAGATCGTCTGCCTTGAGGCTGTTTGAAGTGGAACCTTCAAGGTGAGATTTGTTTACAGGCCCGAGCAGGATGATAAGCGGACATCCCGTCAGATTCCAGTCCGTCAGCCTTCCGGCCTGCTTGTTGGAAATACTGTTTCCCTGTCCTGGTTGAATATTTATCATGAATAAAAGTTTTTCAGTTGGCCCACATGTTTTATGAAGAAGTTCTTTGGAGTATGGAATCAGTCCACATTTCCGCTTCAGACTTTCGCCTGCTCGTCAGGCCATCCGACACCTGAAGCTTTCCGTCTATTGTCACTTTGTTCCATTTAAGAAACTCGCCTGCAATGCTGGCCTCGTTTACATTTACAAGCAGTTTTTTCAGCAACGTGCTGTCGAGAAAAGCTCCTCGGCCAATATTGTAAGTCAGACAGCAAAGTGTATCGAAGCAGCCCTGCTTCAAATGGACCCGGGCAACAGCTCTGTCCACTGTGTCAACTGTGCCGCCGGCACCGAGCAAAGCCCAGTCAAACAATGCATCTGCCTGTTCTTTGGTAATTGAATCGGTTAGGCGCACCGGCTTCAAATTCTGATAACGGGTGTTCCCCCAACCTATCGTTGGAATACCTTTCTGGTCTTTGTATGCGTGCAGTCTCAGTTTTTCAAAATCCTTTATGAACTGCACGCCGGCGGCTGAAATTTGCATGGCTTATAGATGAACTTTTAAAGCGATACCGTAAAGATCTCCTTCGTAGAAATTGGGGGCACCCACCCCTCTTTGATAGAAGAAGCTGAATTTGTTCATCGCATCGAGGTATACATCTCCGGAGAAGTAAACTTTGTAGTAAGTCTGCTGGTTGAGGAAGTCGTACCAGCCATCAGCAGTGCCGGTCACGCCGATGCCGAGGCCCTGCAGCTCGACGAGCCTCTTTGTGTCGATGGCGAAAGAGCCACGTGCGCGAAGGATCGTCTTTTCAGGATCTGCGTCCTGATAAAACTTTCGGCCTCCCTGTAAAAACACACCAATCTTAGTTCGCTTGATGGCTTCTGGCAACACGTTGTAATTTCCCTGATACCAGGGAACAACGCCCACCTCTGCAATGCCGTTGATCTTCTTGAAAGTATTGTCAGCCTCTGCTCCTACGCTGAACGGAAAGAGCCAGAATGTACGGTTGCCATCCGGTATGGTATATCCGCCTACCTCCTTTGTATGAAAAGTGGCCAGTGTTCCCTCGGCTTTCAGATTTATAGAACTGAACAGGTTGGTCACTCCGCCCTGGTTGTAGGTTGTCTGTACATCAATATTCGGCGCAAACGTAACAAAGCTGGTTTTGCCCGCTCCGAAAAATGTCTTTGTGTTCAGCACACTGTCGAAATTCTTGATCCATTGAATACCCACTGCCAAAGCCGGAGTTCCTTCTGTGCGCGCTGCGCCGAGACTGAATGAAGTCTGGGCAAAGCTCACTGAAAAGCAGATCATAAGCATGACGAACAGGGCGGCCAGATCTTTTACGGTCATCTTGTCCCAGTTCTTCGGAAGCAGAGGTTTGCTGGTCTGATGCAGAGTGAGATTGACGAAGTTCTTGAAATTGGTGAACCCATTCACGGCCCGGCTGATGCCGTCCGTCTTGGAAAGTCTTTCGCCTGCGACCGTATCATCATCGATTGCAAGACCTTTTACGAGCTGGAAGGTGTCCAGCTGATACTTGATAACAGCAATTGGATTTTTTTCTGTAGACATAAAACTATTGGTTTGAATTTGATTGCTGAGTTTCCTTCTTGTCCGTGAAAGGAAGAAGCGGTTTCTCTTCCTGGGGAAGCTGTTCAACTTTCTTGGAGTTGACACTGGCGACTCCCGCGCCCGCGAAGCCCGTGAACACACCCGCAAGGATTTTTATAATGAGGGACACAGTAGGGCTGGCTCCCAACACATTCGATTCGTCCAGCCCTACCAATATGTAGGCGACCAGGCCAATGATGACAGAATATTTTGTCAGGAATGCGTAATACGGTGAGGAGGGAAGCGACAGGCGGGCCACAGTCTCTTTAATCCAGGCCGGGAAATCGGATGGTTGTTTTTGAAGTGCCATATAATTTTTATCTGGTGTTGTAAACAATTTTTGTTTTGATCGAATCAAGCTGTTTTATAAGCGAATCGTCGTGCCGGGCACCACTATCTATTTTTTGCTTGAACATCTCAATAACCCTCTTCGATGAGTCACTGAGCTTGATAGAATCCTCCTTCAGAATAACGGTGTCCCTTTTTTGTGAAGTTGTTTGCGTTGCAGCCAGGATAGTGGCACAAAGGGCGAAAGACAGGACAAATAAAAATTTCATCTCTTATACATTTGACGAGTGAGCGATAAGATTTCCCTTCTCAGGGAATCCATTTTGTATTCTGTGAGCTCATGGCCCGATTCATAGATTTTTGTAAGGCTGTCCCTGACCTGGTTCACTTCACGGAACAGGGTTTTATTGCAGTCGCGGGCATTTTGTTCGGCTATATCCGCACGATTCCGCTGGTACACTGTGTCTTCCCGGTGATCCTTTTGCTCATGGATGTACATGTATGCACAAGCACCACCTACCATGGACACGAACGTTGTCAGGATGATCCAGAAATTTCTCGCGTTGATCAGCTTCGTTGTTTCAGTATCAGGCATCTTGCTATTGTGTCGTTAGATTTATCTTGCCTTTGTATGAAAACCGGTTCTGGTTTTTGATCATTATGATACCGTAATAGGCAGGGACAATCACTTCCTTTGGCAATGGCTTCCCGCGATCATCCATCCACGATCCGTCATTGTAAAAAGTCACCGGCGCAGAACTGGGATTCGTAATGAGCCGCACGTAATCGTCCGCTGCTGCGTACTGTACATTCGTCACTTCTTGCATGCTCACGCTGTCGATCATGAACCAGGGACACAGGAAGCTGCTGTCTGTTCTTATTTCCAGGTAGGCGACGCTGAGCGAGGATGTTGGCGTAAAAAGCCTATCTATCGTCTCGGCGTACCTGAATCCGTACACCAGGTTGTTCTCCGGGGATGCATAGCCGTCTCCTCCGTTGCTGAACATGGTGAGTTGGAAGGGAACCAGATCTGCAGGACACTGCAGCTTGAACCTTATGCGGTACGTATGGCCAGCCAAAAAGGTAGGCGTGCCGGTCTCTCGGTATAGAAGCACACTCAGAGATTCCGCCGAACTGCTGCCGGTGTACGTCGCTTTGAGAGCTCCGCCCTGAATACCGTGAGATGCCCAGCTGTGGTTAATCACAGAGGCGTTACGATTCCGCACGTCGTTGATATTGCTGGTAAAGGCTCCATTTGGATACATCTCCGGGCCTGTGAGTGAATACGTGTAGGGTACCTCGATCAAACCGCCCACACTGCCTGTATCCTTGCCCAAACGCTGCAGGTCCGACAACCGGTAAGCGACATCCCTCCGGTAATAGTAGGTACTGTCATTGCTTGTGCAGCTGCTGCAGTCTGAGCCTGCAGGCACATAGCGCCACGACACACGCAGGAAGTTCTGATCCTGATACGGCTTCCAGAACCGGTTTCCCTTGAGGTATCCGAAGTTGAAAGCATCCGCACTGTCGCGGCGGGTGTTTATCCAGAACAGGGCGTTGTAATCGTTGCCCTGCAGGATGTTGATCGTCGGCTTCCGGCTTGTGGAGACGAACGTGTTGTTTATCACAAAAAAGTCGTAGATCGGATTGCCGGGAAAATTGATATCGTGCAGTGCGCCGGCAGATTGCTTGCGGGTATTGAAAAAGATATTATTGCTTGCAATCACATACCGGGAGTTGTGTAATCCCAACCCTTCGCCCGATGTATTCGCTACGACGTTGCTGTCTATCAGCACATGCTCGCTGAGGTCATCCAGGCCAACACCGTTCATGGTATTGTCGTTGTCGTTGGCATAGTTGCTGGCTCCATGTTTATTACCCCGGCCGTTGATGATGCGATTGCCACGGAAAATGCGGTTGTTGCCTGGGCCGGAAGTGTATACACCGGCACCATCATCGAAGAGCAAGCCGAAATTCGATACATCGTTGTAGCTGATATTCCAGTCGCTGCCAGTGGCCACGAGCCCGTTGTATCCACAGCTGTCGATCCGGTTGCGTAGGAATTTTACAGAAAACCCGTTTATGAAGCCGCCCTGGTTGGCCAGGTTTCCGTTACCGGCCAGGGTATACCACATGCCGGTGTTCTTGAACACGTTGTCGGTTGCTTCGGAATAATCGCAGAAAGGCGAAATATCCAGCGAACGGATGGCAGTGTAATTGGTGATGCCATTGTCGAAAGCCGAGTATGGGCACTGATCCATCTTCACACCTACGCCGCCACTATACATTGCTTCGCAGTTTGTCAGGATAATGTGATTACTGGCAAGTGCATAAAAGGTGCAGCTGTTTGCTCCCTGAAAAGAGATGTTGCGGATGGTGATATAACTGCTGTTTTTGATCTTTACCAGGGTGTCCACTATCGCCATGCGTACGCCCAGGGAGGAAGGATCCGTAGTGCTGTACAGGCTGATACCTGAACCGTCGGCATACCACTCGTTTTGCTGATCGAGCGTGCGGGGATCGTTTTGAATGAAGTAGCCGAAATTGTCGATTACTTCACCGCCCATCTCGCTCGCCACCCCAGGATAACCGAAAGTTCCGCCGGAGTGATAAGAAATGGTATACCTGTTCAGCATCCACCGTACGTTCCGAATGCAGATCTCGGCACCAACCCAGTTGGTAATGGCGCCGGCTGGATAGTCGTTGTCGGTTATGCTTACAAAGCCGTTGTGCTGCTCAAAATGGAGAAACCCGCTGTCGTATTGATTGACATTCGGCCAGCGGCCCCGGTCCTGCATTTTGCCTTGAACCACCACCACATTTACCCGGCCGGATGTACTGTAGGTGCTGCGCCAGATGTTCGCGCCCTGGTTTGTCCAGCTGTTCAGGTTGGCGAAGCTGGTGAAAGTCGGGAGCGAGCCGGTTCCATATGCATCGATGATGATAGGGTTGCCTGCAGATCCGCTTCGACTGATGTTCAGGATGCCGGTAAAATTTTCGCCCCGTTTAAAATAAAATCCGTCGCCGGGGCTTGCGCTGTTGATGAGCGTGTTCGCGGTGGCCAGCGACTGCTTGGGCTGCGCCTGCGTGCCCGGGTTCGCATCGTTTCCGCTTAGCAGGCTGAAATAATAATCGTTCGCCAGGGAAGGCAATGACCAAAACAGCAATATGGTGATCAGGAATTTCATAAGGGTTCTGTGTGATAAGGGAATCGGTATGTACCTGGTGGCAGCGTGAAGGATCCGGTGGAAGCAAGGGTAAAGCCTGTGGTGGTAACGCTGACCACCTTAATACCCGGGGCGGTCTGGCCGATCGCCGGCGTCACGCTCGGAGGATTCGCGTAAACTGTTCCTCCGAAGCTGACAAGTACCAGCTGGGTATTGTCCGACGGTGAAATTGTTATGGAAACAATAAGCTGGACCACACCCGCCCGGTCCGTTGAGCCAGGATCAAGCGATGCGGACGCATTCGAGTTTATGTTGCTGCCAGCCTGAACTGTTGGTGTAAATCGTTCTCCTCGCAAAAAGAGCTTTCCATCGACAACTTCAAATGTTTTACCCGATGTTGGAAATAGGTTGTTCTGTGCACTGTCGCGCGAGATCTGCGCGATTGCCTGCTGGGTTTGTGGGTCGTTGGGATTAAAACTACCGTTCCCTCCATTTGCTGAAATCGTATTGTTGCTGATCGTGATATTCGTGCCAGCTATCAAAGTGTTTTGTTTCCCTGCAAGCCCAGCGTTCAAAGATGAGTTGCTCGCGTAATCGCCGGAGGTTTGTTTTCCAGCCAATGCCGGAGCGAGGGCTGTATTTGCAGCTGCATTGAAATCTGAAATACTGCTGGCCGGCTGGGTACCAGTATGGTTGGCACGGTTCAGTAATATTCCGCCGTCATATTGCTTGTTGATTCTGGTTGGAACCAACCCTTGAGGAGTCATAAGCATGGGTAGCGTGTCAATGTATCCTGCCAGCTTCCATGTTCCCGGAAAATTATTCTTGAGGTTGAATTCACTGAACTTGAAAGGTTGAGCACTGGCCAGCACCGGCAATAACAGCAATATGATAATCAGTTTTTTCATGCTTCGATTTTTAGAACATGGAAAAAGTGCCTTTTAAGGTGGTGAAAAACAGATCTACATCGTAAGCATCAACAGCCTGTACGATCAGGCTTAACTGCCATGCATACCAGTCCGGAAAAATCAGGAGACTGGCATTCTTTCTCAGGTAATCGACGGCATCATTCAACCACGATTGCCCGGCGTCGCGCGCATCCCGGATGAGCTGGCCGAGCTGATTGTCCGGTGCCGCTCCGCGCTTGCTGACCTGGTCGTTGCTGGTGGAGGTGAAGGCACTGGTGACGGTGATCCCGTATTCATCGATCCGGATGGCCAGCTGGCTGAGGCCGGCTGCGATCGTGAAATTTGCAATGCATTTTTTCAGTCTGTACAGCAACACTTTTTCGTAATCGGACCATAGCGGATCGTTCAGTTGATCCTTGGCTTTCATTGCCAGAAACTGAGCTTCTCCCAGCACCTTGCGGATCACCTGCTGCTCCACATCTTCCATCACGCTCCGCATAGCGAAGAAATTCCGGTACGGGCTGGCCGTGCGATAGTACTCGTTGAACTCGCTGCCGGTTTTTATGAACAGGCTGCGATATTTTTTGAATTCGTTGGTGCTGGTCCAGGCCGGGTAATCGGCTTTCTTTTCCTCGAGGAAGGTGAGCAGGTACTCCACGGCAGCTTCGCTTTCATCTAGGTAAGCTTTCCGCAAGTTGGTAACCTGATACTGGTATGCCGTTTTGCTGATGTCGGTCTCCTGTCTGCGGAGACCGCCATCCGTGATATTGACTTCCGATTTCGGGATGTACAGGTACAGCGTATGCGGTGCCAGCGCTGCATGGATCACGTCGATCAGCGCAGTCTCAGCCGCGTTGAGAGTGCTGTTATTGTATTTGGTATCGAGATCAAGATAAAAGGAGAATCCGATCACGGGAATGAGGATATCCTTCTCGGCCGAGCGGATGCTACTCTGCAGGCTGACGAAGTTGACCTGAGTGTTCAGCTCGGCATACTTCTGTATTTCTATTGTGGTTTTGAACAGCATCAGCTTACTACTTTTTCGGTTCCTTTACCCGTATCGAGTGTGGTGAGTACAGTATCGCGGTGCCGGAACTGGATGTCGTCGTCCCATCCGTTGTAATCCCGCACCAGGTAAAGCGGCTCCAGCGTTACCTGGCGCTCCAGGTGCAGGCCGCTGTCGTATACCAGCTTCGCTTCCCGCAGGTTGCTGCCGCTGCCGGCAGAACCGGAGTAAGGTCCGCCGGGCGCACCCACACCGAGCGAGTCAGGATTCAATCCCATGGCGAACATGATCTCGCTGTTGGCTGCCTGGCTGGTGACTAGGTCTTTTTCGAACGTGACGTCCGTTTTGACCGGTTCGATCTCTATTTTCCCCCAGCCATCTTTCGAGACCTGATCCACTTCGAACATGCTCACGAACGTCTGATGGCCCTTGTCGCTTCCGGAAAGGAATGTGTCCATCACCTCCAGCTCTTTTTTGATCATGGCCTTTTTCCCCTCGGCGTCGGCCGCGCTCCACTTTTCGCCATACTTCTTTTCAAAATATCTCCATGGAATTTTGATGTGATACTTGATGTTGTACGCCTTGTTGTAAATGGCCTTCAGCATGGCCGGGATCTTGCTGGCGATCTCGATCCATCCGCTGAGCCGGGCGCCGTCCCAGTCAGCAAGCTGGTAATAGGTTTTGTTGTGGCTGGGATAGTTGACGGGAAGGATAGCGCTCTTGAGGCCAGGTGTACCCTCGAGTTTTCCTGCAATCGTCTTGAGTGAACCGACTGCATCGTACATGTCGATGCAGTCCAGCTTCTTTATGAACTTATTGTCTTCCTCCAACAACTGGTAATTGGTGGAAAACCCTCTGAGCGATTTACCCGGATCGAATTTCACGAACTGGTCCGAGCTCAGGCCCCATAGCTTTGACAGGAATACAGTATCGATGGCGCCGGCATCGTTCATCTGCCTGAAGCGGCAGTCACAGCTTTCCTGGTGTACCAGGCCGGTAATCTTCTTTGTATCGTTACTGAGAATGATCTCGGGAAAGCAGTTCCAGAACCAGGTCCAATCGCGCAGAAATTCCAGGTAGAACCGGTAGAAGCCGCGGCTTTCGATGAAGCTGTAGATATCTTTGTACTTGGTGCGGTCGAGCGCCTGCACGATCTCCTGTTTGCCGCCGTCCTCGTAGCCGGTGATCTTGACCGGCACAATGCCCTGTCCCCATAAAGAGCGGGCTTTGATATCGAGCGCCGACTTGCCGACGCCGCAATAATCCATCAGTCGCACGATGTTTTGAGGAAACCGGTTGTCTTCGCCCCAGGGCGCGACCTGCAGCGTGGTGGTCATCTGCCTGATCGGCAGCGGGGTGCCGTGGCCGGGCGCAAAGCCGTTGCTCTCCATGGAGAACCAGACAGCGCTTTGGCTGCCTTCCAGGTATGCGACGTTGTCCTCGAGAATGACGCTCATATTACCGGCTGGCCATTGATTTCGACAATGAGTAATGGATGCACTTTGCGCATCAGGCCGTTTTCGAGCTCGAGGTTCCGGGTGAAATGGTAGTTGTGCAGCGGATCCTTATGATCGCGCTGGCCAGCGGATGCCGGCCGGACCGAATTGGATGCAGAACCCTGGCGTTTCGCCAGCCTGCATTTTTTCAGTGTAATGACATCCCCGCCGGTCTGCTTTGCCTGGTCAGCCGTAATGAAACCGCAGGTGAACCAGTTGCCACTTCCCATGATCCCGAGTACCTGTTTGAGGTCGAAAGGCATGGGACGAAAGTAGAAAGGCAGAAGAATGAGGAAAAGGACATTAAAGGGAGTGAAAAAGGCTATTTGTAAGTTTAAAAAGACTTGGTTTCTTAATAGACGAGGATTTAACTAGTAAAAACAATCAGGATTCATCAGATAACGCTTTTCGTACCTCTATGCCTAAGTATCGCCTCCAATTTTCCGAAAGAAGAGTTCGAATACTTAAATTTTTCACCATGAACCAATTCAAAGTATGCCTTTTCATTCCGAAAGTCAAAATCTTGATGTTTGTACATTACAGAGCTCATAATCATCTCAAACTCTAAACTAGTTGGAGCTGATAAATGGAACATTTCAGCAAGTACCGGACAATACCCGGTTTCATTCACCTGTTTGACAGGGAATACATAATTGTATGCTCTAACATTTTCAATTTTACTATAATCTATTTTCGTTGAAAGAAATTTTATCCCAGCAATACTACCGCTCTTTGCTACGTATTGAGAAAGCATTTGTGGGATTATATATTCTGGTTTGAAGTTAGCCTTCTTGTCTTTGACCTCAATTGATGATGCTAAGGTTAAAGGAAATGTTATGAAGAACGCCTTTAGAAAATGCAATTTCTGTGAGAGATCAAACTCAGGATATTGAGCTATCGTTTTACAAAGATCTGCAAGCTTCTCTAGTTGTACCACCAATATATTACTTGCTTGTATAGAGAATTTGGAAAACCAAATGTCATTTAACTTCTCTCGATCCATTTCTTCCCAAACAGTATAGATTGAGTCTGAAAGGTATAAAGCCGGTAATCCTGGTATGCTAAATCTATTGGTTGAAACTTTTCCTCTTTCTTCAAAAGGAATATGAAATAGATCTTTCTCTGCAAAGCTTACGTATGAATTAGCATACCGCCCTCTGTAAAAATCCAATCCATTGCCTCTTGGCAAATTAAGTGTAGTAGTTACCTCTGCAAATTTCACCGATTCTAAACCAGTTACAAAACAAGTATATGCATCTTGAATCCTTCCTTGATAGTAAAGATGGACGGTTTGAGGCAAAACTGTAATTAATTTTTTAACTGAGTCAATAATATCTGACCATTCAGTGTATAAATACCCAATCTTACCAGATAATTCACCTACAAAGTAAGAAGCGATACCAGCTAATTTTTTTTCTAAATAAGAAGGGAAATAGTCGGCGCCATCTTGCTTCAATGGCACATTGAATGTTTGATCGTTTATGTTCTTGACTATTTCTTCAAAGTTATCAACTGTAGTTGGGATCATAAATATTTGGGGGTTAAAGAGATTATACTCGTCTATCAAAATCAATTTGTGGCTTAAAAATAGATAAGAAACTGATTATCACGTTAATTTATGACTGAATGCTTTTGATTCAACCATTTAGTCACTACAATGCGCCGCCCGCACTAACCCGCCGAGGCAATTGCCAGGGGGTGCCCAGGGGATATATGAGGGGGCCGGCCGTGTGGCCGGTGCCCAACGGCGAGAGGCGACCTGGTTTGGGTCGCCTCTCGCATGTTGTGTATGTATGATGGGATTACAATGACATGAAGCCCAAGCCTGCAGTCATGCTCTGATAGTCTATGCCTGACTCGAGCAGGCCATACACCAGCATGTCCTCTGCCTCGCTGTAGTGGGGTGCCTGCTCCTGGGGGAACTTGGTATCACGTTCCGTGCTCTTATCCTTTCCGAATCCGTCCTTCCTGCGCTCGGCCTGTGTCTGGTACATGCTGAGTGCCAGGCTCTCGCAGTTGTCGCGGTTGTAGCGGAACACCTGCTTGTACTTTCCGGTCTCCTTCAGCAGATGCCCCCACATGCGGTACCTGGCTTCATGGGGCGATGCCTTGCCGATGTAGCACTGCTGCACACTCCAGCCTTCCTTCTCCAGGTAGGCTACTACCTCATCACAGATCCGGTCGTTGCGCTGCTCACCCACCATGGTATGATCATACCAGTAGATGATCCTCTTGGTACGGTGGAAGCGGTAGTACTCCACGAATGTCTTGAGCACGTTGTTCAGCTTGAGGGGATAGAGCACATGCAGGCCATTGAGTTGCCGGATCTCACGCTCTTTCACCTGGGCAACCACCAGGGGATGGATGCTGCGGTTACTGTCCAGTGCTATGTGCAGGGGCTGATCAGGATCCACGTCGGCATCACGCCTGCAGTCCTTCAGCTTCAGGCGATCGAAGTCGTAGCCGATCTTGTCGATATAGGAATAGTCGTAGGAGAAGTAGCCATGGATCTCTTCTACCAAGTCAGGATAGAAGCCATCTTCAAGGCGCAGCGGGCGTTTGTTGAGGATCTGCGTGTCGAACTCGAACAGGGAGGTGTCGCGCATCTGCTCCTTGATGTACTCAAAGCCCAGAGCATGAATATTCTCCAGGGCTGAGGCCTCATGGTAGTACAGGAGCTTTGCCTCCGATTTGCTTTTGTCGCCCATCCGGAGCAGCCGGATCTCGTCATCGATGACGGATATCTGCTTGCCCAGTTCCTGGTGAAACATCTTGGTTGTTTTCGCATGACCCATTTCTACCAGCTTGTAGCGGACAAGCTGCAGCTGCAATATCTCGGTCACCCTTGCCTTGTCCATCTCCTTTTCCATGTCGAGGATCCAGCGGCCGCTGGTACCGATCGGCATGTCGGTCGTGAAGGTCATGCCGTGATGGTAAGGATTGTCTTTGAAGTCATGTACGATGCCGCGGTTGGCCGGCAGCAGCTCCCGGGTCAGCTTTTCGCGGTTGAGCAGTTTGGCTTCATCCCCGAAGAGCCAATCGATCGTGATGCCGTTGCTGCTGCCGGCTCTGTCCTGGCTCACCAGGTGAATGCCGCCGCCATTCCACCAGCTGATGAAGTATTCGTAATTCAGGGGCGGCCGCAGCGGGCCTTTCCAGTTCCAGGCTTTCAGCCATTTCGCCGGCGGCCGCTTGCCGATCACATAATGCTTGTCCATCTGGTAACCGGCTTTCTCCCAGCCATAAATGAGGCCAGGCAGCGTACGGGTGAGAATCTGCACAAAGGTGCGGCCCAGGCAGACGCCGGCCCCACGCGGCATGGAGTGAAGGTACCGCTCCGTTTTTTTGGACAGGATGCCTTCTGTTTTACCGGTACCACGGCCCATCACGGCATATTCGTTCGGTGCGCCGACCAGCATCGATCGGATCTGCGGCTTATTGTAGTGCTGGCGTTGAACTACCATCGTTTACGGTTTCTGCTTCATCGAATAGTTCTGTCTTGATCTTGATCTTGCGCTTCTCGTTGATGTAGGCGAGCACCTGCTTCATATCGACCTCTTCGGCGCCGATCAGCTCCGGATTGAACTCGATGATATTCTCATGCGGCTCGAACCAATTCTCTTCCTGCTGCTGTTCCGGCAACATGCTGATCAGCTTAACCCGGTTCTTCTCGAGAATGCCGTATGCCACAAAATCTTTGCTTTCTGTTGCACGGTTCAGCATTTCCCGGTTAAGATCCAGCTGCAGGCGTAGCTCGAAGGCTTTGTTGAAGTTGAAAATGACGGAAAAAAGCTCCTTCGTACAGGCGAGATCTTCGTAAGATTGCTGGATGGACACTTTGTGAACCTCAGCGCAAACATTCACCGTTTCATGTTCTATGTACTTGCCGCTGGCCAGCAGGTTGTACATGAAATTGTACCGCTCCAGCTTTTTCTGCTGGGTATCGGTCAGCTCCAGGTCCTTGGCCCGGTTCGACAGGTATTCTTTGATTACCTGCCAGTCGTTTACGCTGTCTACCAGGATCTCGGCACCCCGCCTGATAGCATCTGCCTGGCTCTTCAAATGTGTGGTTACATCAACTTTCATGGGCAGGTTTTATTTGTTTCCAGCGATCTTCCAGCTCGAGGAGCTTTGTCTGGTGTTTCTGTATGAGGGTCACCCGCTCGGGTGTCTGCGCGCGCTTCCGGAGCTTCGTGAGGTTTGCCCGAAGGTTGGCGATCGCGGACCGGAGCTCGATGTCTGAAATTTCGCTGGCGGTTTCTGGCTGAACATATTCAGGAAGGTTTCCATGCTCCCTGACATACGCCAGATCATCATATGCCTGGCTGACCTCATAATTTGTGGATATCACCCGCAATGCCAGCACCCGGCGCTGCTCGACCAAGTCGGGTTTGTTGACATCATCCCAACCTTCGACTTTGGTGAGGTTGAACAGGATGGCCCGGTCGTTCATCATCTGCTTGTAGAGCTGGAGCGCTTTCTGATCGCAGGCAACCTCCAGGGCAGGATTTTTGGGAGGATCTGGTGGGAGGGGGGCAATGGGCGCCGGCGGAGGAACCGGTTGTTCTTCCGCCGGCGTCGGGCGCTTCATCGCATTGTACAGCTTCTCCATTTCCTCAGAGAGCCGGCGGCGCGTGTACTCGGATGCATTGTTGAGGAAAAAAGCTTTGAGCTCCTGATCTTCGCTCAGAGAGCAAAAAAGCAGGACCCCTTTGTGATAGTCGCGGCTACCATTGAACCATATTTTCAGCAATGCGAGCATCGAGGACATGATGCAAGTATAGCGAGGGGCAATTGCCTGGGAAAGGACAGTTATTCAATGATGATAGGTTGGCCATCTTCTGTAGTGAAAGAAGTTCCATTTTCACCGATGATATTGTTTTCGACGTTGTTTCCATCTGGATGGAAAACGCTTGTCCTGTCAAGATTCGATTCACCCGCATATATCCACAAGCCTATCACAGGAATGATTTCGTCTACTTTTAGGCTGTTGCCGGGTGCTCCTGGGATATAAGATCGGTTTGGTACTCCAGGAAGCAAAATCAGGCTGATTCCTCCCAAATCCCAGTCTTGTATTCTGCCTGGAATTTTGGGAACAACACAATTCGGCTGATTTGCGAGGATGTTATCCATTGCTTACTTCTGATCCGCGTGTGTTCCCGTTGAGCGCAATGCGCTTTGTGAACCCACTCAGATCATTGTTTTCAATTTTGTACCTGCGGATGTTGGACCCTATGTTCATTTGAGGCTGATCACTAAAAAATTTGTTTCTGGAAATAGTGAGGTCGCCGTTGCCGGCAGCGATGATGCCCGTCGTCGCACTCAGGTCCACGCCTGCAGGACTTCCTACCGGACCGGTTGCGTTGTCTGTATCGTAATGAGCTGAGAGGTCGAAATTATCAAATCTTACGCTTCCCTTGCCGTCAACATTTAGATATTTTCCGTATGGCTGATACACATATCCTCCCAGCATGTGAAGTTTGCCCGCGAAGCTGGAAGCCACTTGGATGGCGTAGTTCTGAGATTGATTCGTGAACTGTCCTCCGCGTATCATAATGGACTGATCCTGTCCCTGGTCGACTACAATGTTTCGTGAGCAGAAATCGGATCCGCACATATCGAGTTCGCACCATGCGGAGGTCGGGCCGCTTGCTGGACCGCTGGTATCGGTATTTGTTTCGAGTTCAACGAAGTGATGTGCGATTCCATAACCAAAAGCGAAGCAGCTCCGCATATTCATGTAATCTTCCCTGCCAATTACATATCCCGTAGCGCCTGCCATAACCTTGTTCCAGAGCGAAGTATCAAAAGTGTACATAGCACCCCAATGGATGTCGCTCAACCTGTTCACATCCCCGCCACCTTCCAGGATAATGCCTTTGAATAACGGCTGGCCTTGCAGCCTGTGAAACTGTCCCCGGTGGCTTTGGTGGATCGCCAGTGCGATATAGCTGTTGATGAATTCAATATCTTCAACTGAAAGGTTATTCGTGTTCCGGCTTCCGAAAGACGGAGGAAAAGCAATGATTTCATCGGGGGAATTAGGTCCGATCTGATCAGCGTAGAACAATGCGAACCCTCTAGCCCCGGAATTTGTTTTACCTGTGATAGCAGCCGCCGCATCGGGGTTTCCTGCATTTCTTCTTGGCACGATCACTGTCCCGCCTGCAGTCAGTGAAATATCGTGTCCTTCTCCCCAATAACTGTTGTACTGGGTTGTATGAGAAGGTACTCTGGGGTAAGTTCCATGCAGGGTCACGTTAGGCGGAATAACCAGGTCGGTGTCTATCAACGCATATTCCCTCCCCGAAAGGTAAACATCACCACCTACGCCTTCGGCATCCTGAAGCGTTGACTGAATTGCTCGTGAGCTATCCAGGCTTATATCTCCAGGATTCGCTCCCTCGTAATTGTCCACAAAAAAAGATCCTGGTCTAACTACGATCATTACAGAAATTTAGAGTAGAGTTACAACCAGGTTGTCAAACAGGCCACCATTGTTACCCTGGATCTTGGCAACCTTTGTAATGTTGCGCGATTCGGTATATGTAACAGACTGGCTGGCTATTGTGCCAGTGACCACGCCGCCAACCCTACGAGCCAGCAGGCGAATTGCACCATTCTGGATCCCCGCAATGTTTGTACTGTCTATGATTGGGGTAAGGTCGTTGCCTGTTACCAATGTGCCGGATGTAAGACTCGTCCGTGTAAAACTTACGAGCCCGTAATTGCTTCCCTGTTGAAAAAGCTCGATATCAACGTGATCGCTGTCCGATATTTGGGTCAGGTCGATGTCAATACCAATTTCCATATTTACGGCAACGTTTCCACCTATTACTGCTCTTGCGAAGGAATTCGGAGTATCCGGTGTCATACGAAGACGGTTGCTTTCGATCTCCCCGCTACCCAATTCGAAGGTTAGACTACCTGCATCAGCCTGGTGAGAGCCATACGCCTTATTCGTGTCAGTAAAAGTATCCCGGAAAATGTATGTCTGCCCTGCAGCTGTAGTAGCACTTGCAAGACCGAAACCTGAATCAGAATGATTTGTGCCATCTCCCACAGCCTGTACACGAAAATCATACGAGGTGTTGGGAATAAGACCATTTACGTCTATTTCATGCGCAGATGTGTTCTGAAGAATCGTCCAGATATCATTCGCCTTTTGCCAGAAACGGTATCCATCCGCACCTGTTACAACACTGGAAGTCAGATGAATTGTATCGGAGTCTACAGCTGTTGCAGTAAGTGTTGGGATGGCCAAAGCAGGAATTCCGTTCGGATAAAAGAATGCGGTTCTATCGAGAGCGGTGCTTCCTCCATAAACATAAATCCCCTTTGATATAACTTCTGTATCGGGTAGGCTGTTTGAAGGAGAACCAGGAATGAAAGAACGGATCGGATTTCCTGGAAGTACAATGAGTGGAATGCCTGTAAGGTTCCAGTCCTGAATTTTACCAGGAACAATCGGCACGAGCGAATTTCCTTGGTTGGCTAAAACATTATCCATGTAAAATATTTGATCTTTTTCTGGATTGAAATATTGCAGGCATTAGGAACCTACGTATTGCACATTGCCGTTTGTGATGGGATAGGCATGAGTCACACCACCATGCGTAAACTCCACGGTCTTGCCCTGATCCTGGTAAGCTGTGGTACCCTCGTAACGGAATTTCTCCGTTGCTGCGTTACTTGGGGTGGTGCGTATGGACATTACAAGCGGCTGACCAACATGACTGGACAAAGAATCATATTTGGCTGTGTCTCCAGTAGCGGCGGCTACTATGGTTACACCTACCCCGCCGGCAGTGTCCGCCTGATAATCTGTACCAGTCGTGAATGTGAGTGTTTTATTGTAGGAAGGGGGAGTCACAGTAGAAGAGGATCCCTTGATCGTGGGCGCAGGGCCCATGTACACCTGAACATATCCGTTCTGATAGTTCAGCTTGCCGGCATAACCTTTTACTCCCTCAATGGTGGTACCGGTTGAAAAGTCAACCGTGAGCCATGCAGAAGCGCAGTCGCAACCGAGCTGGTAGAACATGTTGGCAAGGCATTCTGCATCTTTGATCATTGCGATCAACGGTTTGTTGAGCCAGTTCTTCACTGCTTCGTGTACGATCGGATAGGATCCCGGGATGAACAGGTCCAGGGTGAGATCCAGCTTCGAGAAGCCGCGGTCACCGATGGTGGCGCCGTTGAGCTGGTTTTTCTGCGGGGCGAGCTGCACTTTAATGAAGCCTTCGCCGGTTTTGAATTCATGTGCTTCCTTGATGGTTACCTCATCACCCGGCTGCGTAAAAGGGGCTGCAGGGCATTTGATACCGCCATCATCCAGGAACGAAGAAGCCGGAGCCAGAAGAACGTACTCACCAACCCCGCTTGCGGTGTTCTGGGGGTTGGTGAGGTTTGCATATACGTAACCCATTGAGTTATTGCTTTAGCAGATCTTCGAAAATTATTTTACTTCCTTCAGGATGCCCTGGCCATCGATTTTGATGATGTCGGCCAAAATAGTCTGAGCCGATTCACTCTTGTAATCAGCAGCCAGTTCTTCCGCTGTACGATAGAAACCGCCGTGATAGAACGTGGGTACCTGGAAGGCATAATCTGCTTCGCCAACTCTCACGCGCTGAGTCGGTAGCTTAGGTTCAGCCTTTCTTAGAACAGTGTCCCCTGCGGGCAAATCAGTAGCAAAAGCCTTCATAAGTTTCTGATTTTCTGCGGAAATGGTCTTATTGTCCTGAGCGAGCTTATCATTTGCGGCTTGCAGGTCAGCAAGTTTCTGTGCGATTTCTTCGTTCGTGAGTGTTTCTGCCATAACTTTTTATTTGGTGGATGCCAGGCATCCGGTGAAAAGAAGAAAGGAATGTTTTATGGTGTAACAGGGTTAAGGTCCTGATCGTTGGTGAACATCAACTCGTCCATCCACCAGCCGGCTCCCATCCACCAGTCGGTCCATATCTTTACCTTTCTGTCAACGCTCTCCAGTTCGACAGCATTTGTGTTGCTGAAGCCGCGGACACCGAGAACAAGGTTGCTCTTCGGGGTCATCCAGATTTTTTTCGCTCCGATCATGGAGCCACGGCCAGTAATGTTAAATGTCTCGAAGTTGGCGATCGCTTTCAGGTCGGCTACTTGTGAGTAATTAACGTTGTACAGAAGCTTTCTGCCTTCCATATAACGCTGAGCCAGCACGCGGCTCATATTGATCGTCAGGGGCCTGTCCCAGTACTTTTCAGGTAAAGCTTTACAAAATGTTTCTATCTGCTGGCACCAGATTTTGGGGTCATTGCTTGGGGCACCGGTAGCGATCGGAGCAATCTTACCTGCGGTAATTTTGTCATTGATCAATTTTTTCATACCGTTCATGGTATCTACCGCATTGTTGGCAACACCGGCGGTAGGCGCAGCATAGACACCATTATAAATCGCCTTCATTTCCAGGTCGTCATCGATCTGCTTGAGCACATACTCCTGAATGAACCAGCGGACAAACGGCCATGTCTTCCGGTCTGTTGCTTTTGATGTCAGGAAGCCGAGCCAAGTCTTGACAAGCTTCGTAGGATTGAAAGCCTGGTCGACCTTCACCGGATACAAAAGGATATCGCCGGTTGCAAAGCCAACGTAACCCTTCGGGGTATAATCATCCTGGTAACCCTGCAGCACTTCACCTACTTCTACATTTGCAGATCGCAAAATGGTGTCATCTGTTTCGATGATAGTGAAGGCATCCTTGGTACCGAATTCCTGAAACGGCCGCATCTTAAGGTCGTTCATGTTCTGACCATTATCGATGTAGAAGCTGCCGTAATCCGCTACTACCTGTGCCGAGTTTATAACTGTATCTGCCATCTTTGATTTTTTACGTTGTGAAAAATTGTTCTACTCGGATTTTAACCGGATCCTTCGGTCCGCAGCCTGATTGATAGGATTGTTGTCATCCAGATAGCTGGGCACCTTTGATTTCGTACTGGTATTCGTAGTATCATCGCCACCTACTACCGCACTGCTGCCGGCACCGCTGCTTTGCGACCCGAAAGTTTCGGCTTTCTTTTTCCACTGATCGCGGTCTGCTGTCATGGTTGTGAGTTGAGCAGTTAAGTCAGCTACTTCTCTTTTGTCTGCTGATGTAGTCGCCTGCAAAGTGTTATAATCACTTTGGAGCTGGTGGCGGGTGCTCAATTCCGTGTTGATTTTATCAACATGCTGCTCCTGCAGGTGTATGCCTTCTTCGGTGGCCTCGAAGCCATCTTTGAAACCCAACAGGGTATTGAATTCTGGGTACTTGGCCGCATTGCTCATACGTGTACTATTTTTTGTTTGAACGAGAGTTCGGACAGATTTCATCGCATCGTCCATGCTGCCGATCTTGTCGATCAGGCCGTGTTTCTTTGCGTCGGATGCGAAATACGTTTTGCCGGAAAAGACGTTCTCCTGTTCGGAGATCTTGCCTTTCCGGTTTCCGCGGACCGCAGAATGGAACATGCCATTAAGGGGATCCAGCGTATTGTTGATTAGGCCGGTGTAATTCCCGTCTTTGACGGCATCCCGGTAATCTTTGTTCTTGTCAGTGGATAGAGATGCGTAGACTTCATGAAATTTTACCCCGGATTTTTCCAACAGCGGTTGCATATCAGCCATCTTGATCATGGTGCCGATGCTTCCTACGACTGCAGTCTTGCCATTTGCAATCATCTCATCGGCACTGCTGCCGATCCAGTAAGCGGCACTGGCTGCCATGCCATCGACGTAGGCCACAACAGGCTTTTTGGTGCTTTTGATGATTCGCGAGAGATCCTCGGTGCCGTCAACCGTACCACCGGGGCTGTCAATCTGTAGAATGATGCCATCAATATTGACATTGGCATCTGCTTCTTTGATCCATTGGCCGATAGAGGCGGTACCGACCGGACCACAGTACTGATCATTCTTCATCAGCGGACCGCTCATGCTGATCACCGCTATACTACCAGGAGCTGCAGACGAAACAGAAGAGCGGGAAGAGGATCGGGCGTCTACAGCGACCGGTGGTTCGGATCCGTGCTCACGCCAAGGGATATGCTTTTGTTCGAGTATAGCGACCAGAAATGGCGATATACCTTCCACGTATTGCGGATCGATTGCCCATGGCTTGCGGGTTATATTGTTGATAAGATCAAACGACATACACTGATTAGGATACAAAAATTCAATCAGTTATGCGCAGTAGAAAGGACAGAAAAGGTGGTTATACCGTGTAGAATGGAGCCGGATGTTCAGTTTGGTGGGTCAACGTGATCTCATAATAGGTTTTGCCGGCAGTCGCGGGTTCATGTTGCGTTCCGCTGCTGAAGTCCATTCCCTGCTTGTGGTTTCCGATAATCTTTACATTGCCGTTTTTGTCATAATAGATGACGAGCATCTTGTGGAAACGCAGTGTATCGAAAAGAATACTCTTTTGGACTTCGTCAAGATTTACAATCCCGGGAAGCTTATACTCCCTAAAATCCCCTGATTTTGATGTGGCTGGAGTTTCGGACAGGCCTGCACTGTCTGCCAGACATTTACCCCGGAGCAGTGCCCTCCCTGGTAGAAGAGACACCGGCACATTTACCGTCCGCTGGATTGGATCGATCTGAACCTCTGCTGCAAGCCATTCGATCGGACAAAAGAGGAAATAGCGCATGCCTCCTTTGTTCTTTCCATTAGTCGAAATGAAGCCCGTAAGGGGTGGAGTATACATGTTGCTAAACTGCCGGTTTATAAATTTTAGAAAAAGGACATTTAGGGTAAAACTTTATCAGTCTTTTTTTGATAAAGCAGTGGAAGGTCATTTTTAAGCCGGTACCGGTAATAATCTTTTTTGATAGATTCACTGTCCCAGTCTTCATCATCAATCTTCATTACTTCTCGGACCCTCACCAATGCACGTTCAAAACTTTTAGAATCTGGAACGTAAACATCCAGCAGGAAACGGACTCTGTCTTTGATAAGTCCCTGGACAAAACGGTTGAAGCTTTTCACGTTTGTCTCATTAAGGTTAGCGCCCTGCTGCCTGAAAGTGTGAAGAGTAATATATACCCGGATCTTCGCATTGTAGTGCTTACTGGCGAACTGCAGCTTTCTTTCGTTGGTGGAACGCTGCAGAACATCGAAGAATTTACAGCCTATTACATGGTCGGTACTCATGTAAGGCTTTTCTCCCAACTGGGCGAGAATGAAGGCACGGATATATTTTTTCGTAGGAATCTCAATCGGAATGTATCCTTTCATACTAAACGGACGGTTTAGCTAAGATACGTCAATTGTTTAGACTGTTCAACAATACATTCTTCACCTGGCTATCTACCCGGTCAATGGCTTTTTGCGCATGCCGGCGCCCGAAAGCATATAAAATGATGATAGAAAGAGCGGATCCTACAACGACTCCTGCAAAGAAAACAGCTATCATTTGTTTTTTCATGCAAAAAAAACTTTTTAAAGCGGTTCCCAAAGGACGATTTTCACTTTGGAACGATGGAACTTTGGAACACAATGGAACAGCGCAGAACACTTTGGAACAACATTTAAAGTATTTATGATATATAATAATAAACAAAATCAATCTCTTATATACTTTGTTCCAAATGTTCCATCTGTTCCGTGGAAAATGAGCCTTTTTCTGAAACCTCCTTATAGAGCAAAAAAAATCAGGGCCGAAGCCCTGACAGCGCTAAATCGTTCCCTGCAGTTCCCTCAAAACGGTTCATCAAGCATTGGTTCCCACCCGGGGGTACCAGGTTTGTCGTCAGAAGATCCGTTCTGTTCCTCTATTTTGCCAGTCTTCTTCAGTATCTCACTCCGCCGGCGGGATTCAAACTGGGCAGCGGATTCATTCTCATGCATGTGAAGCTTGATCAGGTCGATCTTCAGCTTTTCATATTTCATTTTGTAGCACCAGTTGTTGCTTCCATCATGAAACCGCTTCCGGACGTAATCGATGTATACGCCCTTGTCCAGTTTCAGGTAATGCTCCAGAGTAGGTTTGGCCAGCACATTGGCATCGCCGCGTTGCCGCAGTTCCTTCATATATAACGGGTGCACCTGCATCAGCCGGATGTACAGGTAACCATCCTCGAGCACAAAATCCCTGTTTTCCGATATCAGTCCCTGATAGAAAAGCATTTCCACGACGCTCCAGAACTTCGCCACATCGTTGTTGCCGGCCAGGATGCTATGCTGCTGGCTCATATTCGATATCAGGTAGTCTTTGGCCTCCTTATAATCGAAAGGGAATTTTACCACATCCTTGAACAGGTGAAACACGGTGAGCAGTATGCTGATGTTCATGATCATGCGATCATCGACCTCCACATTGCTGACATCCTTGATTGTCTGAGTAAAGATCCGCTGGTAAGATTCTTTGAAGTTTTCCTCGACTTTCTGACGGTACGAGAGAATAGAAGCGGTTATGTAGCTCATTCCTTTCTCTTCAAGTTCCATCAGATCCTTGAATGCTTTACGTTGTTCGTTCGTGAATTTCCCTTCTTCAAACGACAGCATGATCACCCGCATAAAGAGTGCCGGCTCAATGGTGGGCATATCCTGGCCGCTCATCAGGGCCGCACTCTCGATCGGGGTGCTTTCGGTGCTGAAATCGTTTGTCATCTTTCCACGTTCGTAACCTTTGCCATCGTAGATGTTTTTGAAGCTTTCAATGAACTTCGCCGGTAGGTTGTTTTTGTACTCATCCAGCCATACCAGGGCATTCCTCAGCTGGGCGAACTTTCGCATGAAGCCTACAACGGTACTGGCGCCACCCAACATGATCTGATCCTGCTTCTCTCCGAACATGGCCATTAGCGATCCAGCCAGCTGACCCTTACCCGCACCCGGTGGACCAAACAAGAACAGGATCGGAAACCGCTGCAGCTGTTTCATAATAATGTCACGAAACAAGGATCCGATGAAAAATAAAACTGCAGGAATGCATTTGTCCAGGTAAGTCTTTTTGAAGAGGGATGCCCAGGCCTCGAAATCTATTCCTGAAATGTGCTGGGTGTATATGAATTTTTTCTCGTTCACGAACTTGTCGTCCTTATCCTGGTACATCTTGCTATGTGCCGGTATAAAGAAATTATTGCCCAGGTAAGGAATGATCCCATATTCATCGACCGGCAGGAAATCGCCGGCCTCGGCCTGTTTGTCCAGTGGCACAATCCCATTTGCGAAAGCATAGAATTTGCCCCGCTTGTGCCAGCCCAGTGTGTTTACGTAGGTTGTCGAGATTTCCTTTTGCTGCAAGAACTCCTGGAGGCGTGATAGATCTACATCGGATCCTTTAAAAATGTAATCACCGCGGCGGGCGATCACCTTTTTGAAACTGCCTACCGATACAAAATCATCCGTATTCATGTTGATGAAGCTCTCGAACCCATACAGGTTCTTGATGGCAATGAGCCGGAAAGCCTGCTCATCACTGGTGTTTACATGGTAAAGGATCTTCATCGTGAAGTTGGTTACCGGGTAATCGCCGCCTTTCTGACCACGGGTGTAATAGACGCCCTCGTGTTCATAGATGCCATATTTCAGTGCATCGTGGATATCACCGGAGAAACCTTCTTTGAGTCCAGCATCCTCCGCCGTCTGATACTGGGCCTCGATCTTCTTTTTTGCGATTTCCGCCTGTTTCTTTGCTTCGCGGGTGGCCAGCTCGTCTTTTACCTGCCGTTTTAGCAGATTGTTTTTGATCTTGTTTCCCCGTTGGATTGCGTCGATGTAGCCCAGACGCTTGGTCTCATTTTCTATACAGCACACCATTTCAACCAGTTGCTCCATCGCGGACGATTGCTCATCCGGATCCGCAGCTTTCGCCCAGATCCGGCCGGCCTTCCAAATGACTGCATCCTGGTGAAGAGACTTGAAATGTTTTATGAAGGGTGATGGATCAGGCATAAAGTAATTTGTTAGGCGACTTTTAACTTCTTGAGAAACAACAGAAAAGTCGTCAAAGGTTCGATCATGTTCCCCGGCTCTGCACGAAAAGACCTGCACCCCGCAGGTCTTTTTTGTGGAATCACTTATTGCTCCTTTTCTTTTTATCAATCATTTCTCCCAGTCATCCGTCCGGAAGGAAGACACCGGCAACCCGTCGTTGCCGAACAACTCAGCAGTCGTGAAATCGCGGAAGGCATACCTGACGGCTACCGGTTTGGGGACGCCCGGCGCCGATACCAGCACGCTGCTTCCTGCAATAGTGGCTTTTGCAGCATGAAATACCCGGTCATCTCCTGCTGCTTCAAAGAGGTTCAGGGGCTTGCCGTAAGAGGTGAGCCCGTTGGCAGCATACCGGAAACCCAGCACGGCTGTATCGTTGCGCAGCGTCATGCGTTCATAGTCCGGCGATTCGGATCCAAACCCTCCCAGCCCGTAGGTCTTTGCCAGCGCCAGCAGCGCAAGGCGTGTGCCCACTTCCTGTTTGCGCATCGGATGAATGTTGTTTTCTTCCCCCAGGTCGAGCAGCACCGCCATGCCCGAGTTGGAAATGCGGTCGACGGTCCGCCGCTGGGCGTCGCGAAAAAAAGCGGTGTTGTTTACTTTATCGGCCGGGGCGCCTGCGGCACCGTACCGGTAGGGGGCGATCTGGGCAAAATAAAACGGGAATTCACCGCTGGTAAAAGACCTGCGCCATTCGCTCACCATAGCCGGCAGCAGCTTTTCATACTGGTCGGGCCGGTCGTGGTTCTGTTCACCCTGGTACCAGAGTACGCCTTTTACGGTGTATTCCATCACCGGGTACAGCATCCCGTTGTAAAGCGCGGTTGCGGTGCGGGAAGGCGGATTAAGCGGATCGTTGAGTCCGGGGATCTTTATCTCCGGAAACGGTTTCAGGTCTTCCGGTGACATCCACGCTTCGATGTAGGAACCGCCGTAATTGTCGCTCAGCAGCCCGATGGGCACATGAAGCATATCGTACAGCAGCTTGCCAAAGTAATAGCCGGCAGCACTGAAATCTGCCACACTGGAAGGTTCCGCCACTTTCCATACCGCCTGCCGGCTGGTATCGCGGGGAGTGGTGGCACCCAGCCGTGGAACGGTATAGAGCCTGATCTGTTCATTGGTCGACCGCAGAACTGTTTCGTTGGAGTTCTGGACCGGCAGCGACCGGAACCCTTTCATCGGCATTTCCATATTCGATTGCCCGCCCAGGAACCAGACTTCGCCGAGCAGGATGTTCTTCAATTCGAAGGGTTTGCCATCTGTGATGCGAAGCGTGTAGGGACCGCCGGCGGCCGGGGTGGCCATTTTCACCTTCCACTTTCCGGAAGCATCTGCGGTCGTGCTAACAGCGCCCTTTGCCCAGGACGCTGTCAGGGTGACTCGTTTGCCCGGGTCACTCCATCCCCATATGGTTACATCCGTCTTTTGTTGCAGCACCATGTTATCGGTGAAGATCGGCGGCAGCCTCACCTGGGCGGAGAGGATGCAGGGAAACAAAAATAGTAAAACGAGGAGGGTGCAGGATCTTGATGATAACATAAGCATGGCAGTAGAGCGTATAACGGATCGGGTGAAGATGGTAAAAAACAAAGTACTGATAATTTTTTCAAACCGGTAGAAGGCTTCTACTTGCGGCCGGATGTTCAGATTTCATCGGGAATAGCATACCTTCGCAGCCCCCAAGCGGGCACTGGTGCGAGAAACCGGTGGATTCAAAACATCAAACAGAGATATATGGCCCACGTTACGAAGGAAAATATAGGATTGCTGAATGAAAAAATCACCGTTACGGTAGAGAAGGACGATTACCTGCCTTCTTTTGAAAAAGCAATCAAATCTTACTCTAAAACTGCAAACATTCCCGGCTTCCGCAAAGGGATGGTGCCCACCGGGATGGTCAGGAAAATGTACGGCTCTTCTGTTTTTGCCGACGAAGTGATCAAAAGTGTGGAAAAGAGCCTGCAGGATTACATGACCAATGAAAAGCTCGAGATCTTCGCACAGCCGCTCCCCCTCCCGGACAGCGATGCCGGCAAACTCGACATGAACCAGCCTTCCGAATACGCTTTCTCTTTCGAGGTAGGACTGAAACCCGATTTCGCCCTCCCTGATTTCGGCGGCATGCCCCTTAAAAAATACAAGATCGATGTAACCGAAGACATGGTCTCCAATGAAGTAAACCGGATCCTGAAAGACAACAGGAACGTGACCGAGGCAGACAATGTGCCCGGCGACAATTTTGAGATCAGCGTTCAGTTGACAGAAACAGATGCAGAAGGAAATACAGCGGAAGCAGGCATAGACAAACAATATTATTTTTCCGGCACCGATTTCACTTCTGCCTTCAAAGAGCAGCTGACCGGTAAATCAAAGGAAGACACGCTTTCTTTCCGGCCCGCTGAGGCCCTGGAGCCTGCGGCAAAGACCGCGCTCTTCAAGGAACTGGAACTGAACGAAGAAGACGGCCAGGCCGATGGCAAAACCTTCCGGCTTACGATACTTCGCATCAACATCGTGACCCCGGCCGAACAGAATGATGAACTCTATCAAAAATTATTTCCTTCCCAGGAAATTCACAGTGAGTCAGACTTCCGCGAAAGGGTCCGCCAGTCGCTGCAACAGAACTGGCAAGCTCCCGTCCGCAACCAGCTGCACGACCAGATCTTTCACCAGCTGGTAGACCATACCCAGATCCCCTTTCCGGAAAGCTTCCTGAAACGCTGGATGCAGAACAACGAGAGCAAGCCGAAGACCGAAGAAGAAGTGGAAGCAGAATTTCCCGGGTTTGTGAACAGCCTGAAATGGACCCTGATCCTCGACAAGATCATGGTGGATCAGAATATCCATATCCACCGCGAAGACATCGAAGCTTCTGCCAAACAGCAGCTGTTTGGCTACCTCGGCGGCAGCCTCGATCTCGATATGGAGCAGTCCTGGGTAAATGATTATGTACAGCGGATGATGAACGACAAACGTTTTGTGGAAGATACCTCGCGCCGTCTTGAGGTGGAGAAGGCGTTTTCCTGGATCGAAACACAGGTTCATCCTGAAGAGGTTGCCATCAGTGAAGACGATTTCACAAAAATGCAGTCCGAACACCAGCATCACCACTAACCACCAGCATCACCACTAAAAGGGCATCGCTGCATCAGCATACCCATCGAATACAGAAACCGGCATCATGCCGGTTTTTTTGTGTCTTTTCCCTCCACATTTACATGGTTTTACACGGTTTTTTGCCCGAATATGAAAGTCTGTCAGGTTTTTGCCCAATTTTATTTTTGGTGAGAGATTTGAAATGGAAATAGACCGATCGGGGCAAGTTTGACGGTATATTTGTCTTCTTACCTTGAAAACAGGATCAAATTTTATTAAACAGAAACAAGACTATGAATACTCAACAGGAATTTGAAAAGTACGCCGTAAAGCATATGGGTATCTCCAGTAATACGCTCAACGGCTACCAGAAATACCAGGTCAACAATCTCACTCCGAATATTATTGAAGAACGTCCGATGAACATCGCCGTAATGGATGTGTACAGCCGTTTGATGATGGACCGGATCATTTTTCTCGGCTATCCGATCAACGACGAAGTCGCCAACATCGTAACCGCTCAACTCCTTTTTCTTGAAAGCACCGACCGCACCCGCGATATCCAGATGTACATCAACAGCCCCGGCGGCAGCGTGTACTCCGGTCTGGGTGTGTACGACACCATGCAGTATATCAGTCCCGACGTAGCCACCATCTGTATCGGCATGGCTGCCTCCATGGGCGCTGTACTGATGTGTGCCGGAACAAAAGGCAAAAGGACCGCGCTGAAACACAGCCGCGTGATGCTTCACCAGCCATCAGGCGCCATTGGCGGACAGGCTACAGACATCGGCATTACAGTTGCCGAAATCAAGAAGCTGAAAAGGGAACTGTACGAAGTGATCGCCACCCATAGCGGCAAACCCTTTGCCCAGGTAGAAAAGGACTGCGACCGCGACTACTGGCTAACCGGCGAAGAAGCAAAGGAATACGGATTGGTGGATGAAGTGCTGCTGATTAATCCGAAAAAGATCAAGAAGCTGGAACAGGGCATTATCTGATTCAACGTTACGTAAGAACTATTTACAGAAAAAAGAAACTTACTATCATATGGATTACTCTAAATATTTAATTCAGCCATTCAGAATGGAAGATGAGCCGGAAGAACCCAAAGATGATAAAGGGCCCGATATGGGCAGGATGATGGTTAAGAAAATGGAGAAGTATTTTTTTGAGACCCGGTCTATTTATCTCTGGGGTGTTGTCAACGACAAGTCAGCCAGCGAAGTGGTAGCCAAGCTGCTTCTGCTCGATGCCGACAATCCGGGTGAAGAGATCAAATTCTATATTAACAGTCCGGGAGGCATTGTTACCAGCGGGTTCGTGATGTACGATACCATGCAGATGATCAAAAGCCCTGTGAGCACCATTTGTATGGGACTGGCAGCTTCCATGGGTTCCATCCTGCTGAGCGGCGGAGAAAAGGGCCGCAGGTTCATTTATCCGCATGGCGAGGTGATGATCCACCAGCCAAGCCTCGGTGGTTACCTGCAGGGAGTGAGCGCCGACCTCGAGATCCAGGCAGAACAAACCCTCCGCGCAAAAGAGCTGGGAGCAAAGATCCTGGCTGAGAACTGCGGAAAGAAATATGAGGATGTAATGCGGGATTTTGAACGCGATTACTGGATGGAAGCCAAGAAAGCCATTGAATACGGTATTGTCGATAGTATCATCGACAAGATATAATGGTGTGATTTGCACCGGCATAGTGGATCCTGCCTTCCAAAAATAACTTAAACCGCTGCCCATGCAGCGGTTTTTTAACTTTCGGAATCTTTTAAGTTGATAACTTTGTACTTATAACCTAGCAAATAAAATGGCAAAAAATGTATTGCATTGTTCTTTCTGTGGCCGGAGCCGTGATGAGGTGAAGATCCTGATCGCCGGACAGGAAGGGCATATATGCGAAAATTGTGTTGATCACGCCCGCGAGATCATCGAACAGGAACTGATGATCCGCAACGACAACGGCGCTCCATCTTCACAATTTAAGCTGACGGTGAAGAAGCCGATGGAAATGAAACGCTTCCTTGATGAATATGTGATCGGACAGGATGAAGCCAAAAAAGTGCTGGCGGTAGCCGTGTACAACCATTACAAACGCCTGCAGCAGAAACCCGGCGACAGCGAAGTAGAGATCGAGAAGAGCAATATCATCATGGTCGGGGAGACCGGTACCGGTAAAACCCTCCTGGCAAAGACGATCGCCCGCCTGCTCAATGTGCCTTTCGCCATCGTGGATGCCACGGTTTTCACCGAAGCCGGCTACGTAGGGGAAGATGTGGAAAGCATCCTCACGCGTTTGCTCCAGGTTTGTAACTACGATGTAACCGCTGCCGAAAGGGGCATTGTTTATATTGACGAGCTCGACAAGATCGCCCGCAAAGGCGACAACCCTTCGATCACCCGCGATGTAAGCGGCGAAGGCGTTCAGCAGGGGCTGCTCAAACTGCTGGAAGGTACCGATGTACTTGTTCCACCACAGGGCGGAAGAAAACATCCGGAACAGAAACTGATCAAGATCAACACACAGAACATCCTGTTTATCTGCGGAGGCGCTTTCGATGGCATCGACAAGGTAATCGCCAGAAGGATCAATACCAATGCGATCGGTTTCAATGTAAACAAGGAACAGCAGGAATCGGCCAAGAAAAACCTGCTCCAGTATGTAAATGCACAGGATCTTAAAAACTTCGGGCTGATCCCCGAACTGCTCGGCCGTCTGCCGGTGGTCACCTACCTTAACCCGCTCGATGCGGAAACCCTCCGTTCTATCCTCACCGAACCCAAAAATTCGCTGGTCAAGCAGTATACAAAGCTGTTCGAGCTGGAGAACATCAAGCTCAGCATGGATGAAGAGGTGCTCGACTTCATGGTTGAAAAAGCCATGGAATACAAGCTGGGCGCCCGCGGACTGCGTTCCATCTGTGAAAGCATCCTGACGGATGCCATGTTTGAAATGCCGTCGAGCAAGGAAAAGGCGATCCATCTGACCCTGGAGTACGCAAAGAAGAAATTTGAAAAGAGCAAGATAAGCCTGCTAAAAGTGGCTTAAGACCTATCTCAACGGATCTTTGAACAAAATCTAAATTCCCATGAAAGAACTGATCAGCAGGTTAAAATTACAGGCAGGCCTTACAGACGAACAGGCAACGAAAGCAATTGAAGTGATGAAACAGTTTGCGAAAGAAGAGTTCCCGTTGTTTGCGGGGGCCATCGATAAACTATTCGACAAATACAATGCCGGGGCCAAGGATGATTTTCTGGATTGATCTGTGAGCAACAACTGAAAAATTTTGTTTGAATACCTGAAAGCTCCGGCGTTGTACAACGCCGGAGCTTTTTCTTTTTACACCAGGTTCATAATCTTCTTCACCCTCCCCATCGATATGTGGATGGACGACGGCGGATGCTATTTACTCTGCTGCATTTTAATGTTCAGGAATCTCTCCTGGTCTTTAGTCATTTCCTCAAGGCTGTATTTATCAATGCCGTGCTGCTGCATCACATCGAGGATATCTACAGCAGTTTTGTAGGAACTCCTGACTGATGCCCGCAGGCGGACTTCAAAATTTGCCGTCCCTTTGTTTGCAAGCAGAAAAGTGGTCAGTGATTCAGTGCTATACGTTTGACCGTTTTGCATGTCTTTACCCAGAAAGCCGTACAGGATGTCTTCTCCCGAAAGGAACAGCGTAAAGGTGGTAGAAGTGGCAGGTTCACCGGGCGGTGAATGGGTGTCTGGCATAAGATGAAACGGCTGTACAGGATTGTTTTTACTTTCGATAAGCTGAGCGGGGGAAGTGACAAAGAACGTGCGTTGTTCGAGCGGGTACAACGTGTCGACCGAGCGGCCCTGTACATCATGGTCGTTCAGCATGTCAACAAGCGTCGTGAAATCTTCTGCCAGATCGCCCGATGCCGTTGGTTTGATCCTGATCTTGAAGGAAGTATCTGCCGGAATTGATTTAATGGTGCTGAATATATCATTCATGAAGACCGAATCCTGTAGGTGTCCGGCCTTCAGTTGTTCCATTTTTTTGCCATCTCCGTAGTAAAGGATAACAGAATCATTTCCCATCAGGATGCAATTCAGGTGATGGTTTTGCGGAGCAACGGTTCGATGTTGATTGCAGCCTGCGAGCATCAGCAGGAGAAGTATCAACATTGGCAGCCGCTGTGAGGCGAATTTATTCAGGCTCATTGAGTGGATGGGGTATTAACGACTGAGTACTGGACCATTCTTCGGGCGTAAAAATTATACTAAGAACGGGTCGTGAAAAATAGGACATAAAACAGAGAGAAGAAAGGGCCGGAAAAAGAAAAGGCCCGGATTTACATCCAGGCCTTTATAACAAGCAATCGAGAGGCACTATCTTTTAATTGCTTCTCTGGCAATCACAATTTTTTGTACTTCCGAAGTTCCTTCACCGATCGTGCAGAGTTTGCTGTCGCGGTAATATTTTTCGACGGGAAAATCTTTTGTATACCCATACCCTCCAAAGATTTGAACGGCTTCCGTGGCAACTTTTACTGCCGTTTCGCTGGCAAAGTACTTGGCCATGGCCGATTGTTGCGTCACATCTTCATGCCGGTTCTTGGTATCTGCTGCCTGCAGGGTCAGCAATTCTGCGGCGTTGATCTCGGTCGCCATATCGGCCAGCTTAAAAGAGATGCCCTGGAAGCTGGCGATAGGCTGGTCGAACTGGTGCCGCTCTTTTGCGTACTGTACAGCTGCTTCGTAAGCGCCCATCGCTATACCGACACTCAGGGCTGCGATCGAGATGCGGCCGCCATCCAGCACTTTCATGGCTTGCTTGAAACCGGCGCCAACCTCTCCTAACCGCTGGCTATCGGAGATCCTGCAATTGTCGAACACCATTTCGGATGTTTCGCTGGCCCGCATACCCAGTTTGTTTTCTTTCTTGCCACCTTTGAGCCCTTCCGTGCCACGCTCTATAATGAATGCGGTGGCGTTGTCTTTCATCCTGGGTTCGCCGGTTCTGCAGATAACGACGGCCACATCGCTGCTGTTGCCATGGGTGATCCAGCATTTGGTGCCGTTGATGACCCAATCCGATCCGTCGCGAACAGCCACACATTTCATGTTTCCGGCGTCACTGCCGGTATTGGGTTCCGTGAGCCCCCAGGCGCCCAGCCATTCACCGTTGCACAGGTTCGGAAGATATTTTTGTTTCTGCTCTTCGTTCCCGAAGTAAAGGATATGACCGATACAAAGGGAATTGTGGGCGGCCACACTCAAACCGACCGACCCGCACACTTTGGCTATTTCCTGGATAATTGAAACGTATTCGAAGTAGGTAAGTCCTGCACCACCGTATTCTTCCGGCACCAATACTCCCATCAACCCGAGTTGGCCCAGCTCCTGAAAAATTTCCCGTGGAAAATGCTGGCTTTCATCCCATTCCATCACATGAGGCTTGATACGCTGTACTGCAAAATCTCTGGCCACCTGTTTAACCTGCTGGGTAAGTTCTGATATCTCAAAGTTCATAAGTACAAACACTCCTTGTTCTCTTCGTAACCAGGAGCAAGATATATATTCTTTTTTATAAAACTAACAGTTGTTAGTAAAAAACGATAATAATTTTTTAACGTAAGAAGGACCCAGTTTTAGGGTCGTTCTATTCGGTCTTGAGATATGGCTCTATCCTGGCAAACAAGGCTGGCGTGATAGCAGGTATTTGCAGGAGATCAGCAGGTTTTGTGAAATTCCCATGTTGCCGTCTGAACTGTTCAATGGCATTGGCAATGTTCCAGCGGATATAAGGATGCATGCGGAGCTGGTCGGCGGTCGCAGTATTGATATCCAGGATGGTCACTGCCTGGGCCGATACTTTCAGGTGGGGCTTTATCCGCTGAAACGTAGAATCGGGCAGGCCGTAGGTTTCCGCAACCTGGTCAACCGAATAAAATCCACCCAGTTTCTCGCGAAAATTCAGGATGCGTGCCGCCAGTCGGCCTCCGATTCCAGGCAGCATCTCCAGGGTGGCAGAGTCCGTCTGATTGACATCGATCAGGAGGTCTTTATAAGAAGATCGCGGTGATGAGGCCGCATCGTGGGTAAACGCAGGAGCCGGCAGTGGTGCCGGCGGTTTGTCGGCGACGGGCAATCTTACAAAAGGCAATAGCCTGTCGGCCACTTCTTTTGGCAGACTGTATATTTTTGCGATGTCTTCCGGCTTGCGGAACTTGCCGCCTTTCTCGCGGTAATGCATGATCGTACGGGCCGTTCTTTCCGGAACTCCCAGTTTGATCCAGCCTTCTTCCTGCAGTGTATTCGGATCGAAGGGAAAAAGGCTGGCTGCTGCATGGCTGCCGGTACCGTAGAATTTGTTTTCTGAGGGATAGGATGAACTTTTATATTGGTGCACCGACTGCGTGTCGCGGCCAACAGGCTTCAGCAGCGCGATATCGCGTTGAAATTGATCAAGTGTTTCCTGGTCAATGGCTGATTTTTTTGCTGGAACGAGATAAGGCAATACGCCGATCACGATTACGAGCGAAAGGAGTACCACTACCGCATTGCGCTCTTTTCTGGTAAACGAAAAATATTCCCTCAGCCATTTCCGGTACATATTCTGATTGTTTCAGACCGGGAAGTTCTTTGTTAGAAGCGAGGTGCCGTAGGGTGATTTCCCGGTATTTCAGAGGCATAAAAAATCCCATCGCCTGTTGTAAAGACGATGGGATCTGTGCAAGGGAAGAAGTAAAAAGAACCGGCTTGCCTTCTTCCTATAGTGTGGCGGTTTTCAATCTTTTAGGAATCCTGATCTCCATTTCCTGGTTTTTGCCATCCCGGTTCAGCTTTACTTTGATACTGTTCTTGTCTTTCATATCTTTTGCCGCTTCCATCAGGTCAGTGGTAGAAGCAACGCTCTTGCCATTGAATTCGGTGATAACATCTCCTTCCTTGATCCCTGCTTTGGCAGCATTGGACGCGTCTTCCACGTTCAGCACTTTCACACCCTTGCCATCTTCGGTATCCTGTGCCTGGAGTCCGAGCCGGGGGCCGTTGCTGCGCATCACGAAATTGAACCTGCCATCGGGGCCCGGCGTGGCATAGTCAAAATTGAAGTTCGGGCTGTTGAACCCATTGGGGAACATGGCAGTGGCATCATCTCTTTTGGCGAGCGTAACTGTTGTTTTCTGTTCCTTGTTATCTCTCTTGTAGGTAATGCCAACCTTGTCTTCGGGTTTGTACTTGCCGATGGCTTTGGTCAGTTCTTCGGGGTTGGATACCGACGTGTTTTCAATCTTCGTAATGATATCACCTTCTTTCAATCCCGCTTTCTCTGCCGCGCTGCTTTTGGTGACGCTGGTGATCCTGGCACCCTGATCGCCATCGGCTGCCTGGGTAAGCACACCCAGGATAGCCCTGTTCACATTGATGGAAGTGTAAGCCCGTGTAGTAGTGCGCATGTTGCCCATGGCATTGCCGTTAAAATTGAGCGTACCGCCGCGGAATGGAGAAGAGGGCATTCCGATCACGGTCCTTTCCGTAAGGTCTCTTCTACGGCTGATGCTTACATCATCGTCTTTATAGTCAGACATTGGCTTGCCGTTGATCGTCACCTGTCCGTCTTTAAACTCCACGGTCAGCTTTTCATCCTTGCCGCCTTTTTTGCGGATAATGATCTCGTCCGAATTGCTGTTGCTCCCGCTGCCAGCGGATTGTTGTGCAGTGGCTGAAGAGGTGCAGAACATACCCAGCGCGAGACCGAGGGTACAGGCTGTGAAGAATTTTTTCTTCATAATAAAATAAGTTTTAAGAAGTGATATGAAACTACGTCTGTTTTCGTAGATCAAATATAGGAGTTTTTCCGAAATACGAAAATTTTCGGAAATGTTAAAGGGTGCGGGTCGATGTGTACTTTTTGTCTTGCAACAAAAAGTACCAAAAAATGCAAGGCTGTTGAAATGGGGCTAAAATTTACTGCATTGCGCGGGCAACGGACATGGTTGAATTCGGCAGTGGTAGGGGTTTGGGCCATTGCATGGAGGGGCTTTGGAATAAAGCCGTGCGTGTCCGTTGCACCAAATAGCCGCCTGCGGCAGGCCATTTGGTCTCGCTCCATTCCGTAAATTTCTTCACGCCCCATTTCAAAGGCCGGGGAGAGAAGAGAGAGAGAAAGAATAAGAAGGGAAGAAAGCTGCCGCGGAGCCGCCCTTGCACACACAACCACTCTGTCACCAGCCCCTCCAAAACAGTTGTCATCCTCGCCAGGCGCAAACACGCTCTTACACGCACAACCTGGTGCTGCGCCTGAGCGGGGAATCGCTGTCTTTTGTCTGAACCAGCATTAGCCTTATTAACTGATTGCACTGATAATGGATGACTTTAGGTTAACTGGCTTCCCCGCCAGGCGTGCCACGGGGGTTAGTGAGTGTATACTGGCATCATCCACCTGCCAGCCCAATCATTGAGGGCGCCAGATCCCGGTTCAAACACCAAGATAACGATCATGAAAATTCATAGTAGCACATACCCTGCTGTGCTCACAACAACCCTTTCACGGCTTCAATTACCTGGAGCAGGTTGCCGGTTTCCTGGCCGCCGGCGGTGGCGAAGGTGGGCTGTCCGCCACCGCCGCCTTTGATGAGGGGAGCAACCTGCTCTTTGATGATGCGGGGGGCCTGTATTGAACGGGAAGCGGCTGTTTGATCGTCCAGGCCGATCACGATGCTTGCTTTGCCTTCAATGCCTGCGACCAATACCACCAGGTAATTTTGCAGTCCTGGCTTCAACAGGAAGAACAGCTTCTTGAGCGCATCCGCACTGCTTACTTCCACCATCTCGCCAATGAACTGAACACCGTTCACTGTTTGCTGTTTTTCGGCCAGTTCGCGGGCCAGCGCAACGAGCTGACGGGCTTCCTGCTTTTCGAGCTGTTTCCTGAAAGCGGTATTTTCAAGGTTGAGGTTTTCGATCGATTTGATAAGGTCCTTGGGATTTTTCAGCTCATCCCTGATCTGCTGCAGCTGCCTTACCTGCTCCCGGATGAAGCCTTCAGCAGCTTTGCCACTCACGGCTTCAATGCGCCGCACGCCGGCTGCCACTGCACTTTCCTGCTCAATGGCAAAATAACCCAGCTCACCGGTGGCTCCCACATGGGTACCGCCACACAGTTCAACGGAATAGTCCGGATCGATCATCACAACCCGCACCGTATCGCCGTATTTTTCGCCGAAGAGCGCCATGGCGCCTAGTTTGAGCGCTTCTTCCTTCGGCATCTCGCGGATCACCACAGGTATGTTCTCCCGGATCTTTTCATTCACCAGCTGCCCGATCTGCGCGATCTCTTCCTCCGTCAATTTGGCAAAGTGGGAGAAATCGAACCGGAGACGGGCCTCGTTTACCAAGGAGCCTTTCTGCGCTACATGGTTGCCCAGCACTTTGCGCAGCGCCGCATGCAGCAGGTGCGTGGCTGTATGGTGCGCGGCCGTCGCCTTTCTTTTGCGCACATCCACTTCGGCGATCACTTCACCACCCAGCTGTTCCGGCAAGCGGTCGGCGAAGTGGATGATCAGGTCATTTTCTTTCTTGGTATCGGTCACGTTCAGGGTATGATAGCGCCCTTCTCCGGCAGGGAACAGCAGCACCCCCGTATCGCCTGCCTGTCCGCCGCTTTCGGCATAGAACGGGGTGGTGCTTAATACCAGCTGGTACAGCTGTTTTCCTTTGTTGCTGACCTTGCGGTAGCGGGTAACCTGGGTTGTGGCATCCAGCTTCTCATATCCTACGAAGCGGGTGCCGGGCGTGTCTTCCACCACCATCCAGTCATCGGTTTCGAGCGTGCCGGCAGCGCGCGACCGGTCTTTCTGCTGCTGCATTTCAGTCTTGAAACCTGCTTCATCGATCAGGTAGCCGTGCTCGCCCGCGATGAGCCGTGTAAGGTCTATCGGAAAACCAAACGTGTCATACAGTTCGAACGCTTCCTTTCCATTGATGATGCGTTGCTGTTGCTGAACCTGCATGCCTGCCTGCAGGATATCATCCATGCGTTTCAGTCCCCTTTCGAGTGTCCGCAGAAAAGCTTCTTCTTCCTCCTTCACCACTTTGCCCACAAAGTCGATCTGCTGGTATAGTTCGGGAAATACCTGCCTGAACTGTTCTGCGAGCACAGGCATCAGCTGGAACAGGAGCGGCTGTTTGTAATCGAGATAGGAATAGTAATAGCGGACAGCCCTGCGCAGGATCCTCCTGATCACATACCCTGCACCGGTATTGGATGGAAGCTGGCCGTCGGCGATCGTAAAGCCGATGGCGCGGATATGATCCACCATCACGCGAAATGCGATGTCGGCCCGGCTGTCTGTATGGCCGTATTTTTTGCCGGTGATCCGTTCAATGGCAGCAAGGGTGCCGCTGAAAAGGTCTGTATCGTAATTGCTGCTTTTTTCCTGCAGCACTCTTACAAGCCGTTCAAGCCCCATGCCTGTGTCTACATGGCGCGAGGGAAGCGGTTCCAGCGATCCGTCCTTAAGCCGGTTAAACTGTATGAATACGTTGTTCCAGATCTCGATCACCTGCGGATGATCCTGGTTTACCAGCTGTTTGCCACTGAATTCCCGGCGTTCCGGATCAGGACGGCAGTCGACATGGATCTCCGTGCAGGGGCCGCACGGACCCGTATCACCCATCTCCCAGAAATTGTCTTTCTTGTTGCCCATCACGATCTTTTCCTCGCCGATCCATTTCTTCCATTCGCTGATGGCTTCATCATCCACCGGCAGTTTTTCTTTTTCGTCTCCTTCGAAAACGGTCACGTATAACCGGTCTTTCGGGATGCCATAACTCTCTGTAAGCAGCTCCCAGCTCCATGCAATGGCTTCTTTCTTAAAGTATCCGCCTTCCGGGCGTGCCGGATCGCCGAAGCTCCAGTTGCCCAGCATTTCAAACATGGTGTGATGATAGGTGTCTACACCCACTTCTTCAAGGTCGTTGTGTTTGCCGCTCACGCGAAGACATTTCTGTGTATCGGCCACACGCTGGTGCGGCGCCGGTTTGTTGCCGAGAAAATAATCCTTGAACTGGTTCATGCCGGCGTTGGTAAAAAGGAGGGTAGGATCGTTCTTCACCACGATGGAAGAAGAGGGCACGATCTCATGGCCTTTGGAGCGGAAAAAATCAAAAAAGGCCTGTCGGATGTCAGCACTTGTCATCATATAAAACCTTTTTAAAATTAGCTTTTAACAGGCCTGCATGAAACCGGTCACCATTTTTGGCGTAGGTTTGTGACACCTGCCTGATAGGGGGTGCAAATGTACGGATTAGAATCAGGAGTCATTCGCTTGCTGTGCAAGTTTACCCGGCCCGGTAAGGAGTCGTGGTATGATCTTACCATACCTGCACAAGTGTCGCTCCGCCTTCATGTGTTGACACGATATGAAAAAGATTAAGTATTTCTATAATACCAATACACTGCGTTATGAGAAGCTGGAAACGCCTTTGCGTGTCAAGCTGCTCAGGGTGCTCGGCTTTCTTACTTCTTCCCTGGTAACCGCGCTGATCCTGGTTTCCATTGCGTTCCGGTATGTGGATTCACCCAAAGAAAAATTATTGAAGCAGCAGTATGATGCCATCAGCGAAAAGTATGACGTGCTGGTAGCGCATGTGCAGAAGCTCGGCGGGCAGATGGATGAACTGGAAAAGCGCGACAACGATGTGTACCGGTCTATCTTTGAGGCCAACCCCATTCCCGACAGCGCCCGCGTAAAGGCGATGGAAAAGCAGAAGGAAGCTGTACTTGTGCAGAGCATGGACCAGAACGACCTGCTTGGCTCGATCGCTGCTACCGTCAACAATCTCTCGCGCCGCATGGCCTTCCAGGATAAATCGTTCACCGAGATACAGGGATTTGTACACAACAAAGAAATGCTGCTGGCCAGCACGCCGGCCATTCAGCCGGTAAGCAACCAGAATCTCAACCGCATCGCGTCGGGCTTCGGTTATCGCATCGACCCGGTATACAAAACCGTTAAAATGCATGCCGGCCTCGATTTCGCGGCCCCGCAGGGCACCCCAATCTATGCCACCGCAAACGGTACCGTTACCCTGGCCGGAAATATCGGCAACGGCTTCGGAAATCATGTGATCATCAACCATGGTTATGGATACGAAACCCTGTACGGGCACATGTTCAAAGTTAAAGCGCGGGTAGGACAAAAAGTAAAACGCGGAGAGATCATCGGCTATGTGGGCAGCACGGGAAAATCGACCGGACCGCATTGCCATTATGAAGTTCATAAGAACGATCATCCGCTCGATCCGGTCTATTTCTTTTACAACGACCTTACACCTGAACAGTTCGACCGCCTGCTGAAAATGGCTGCCGCCAGCAACCAGAGTTTTGACTAGGGATGGCGGGTATATTGCCTATCTTTA
This sequence comes from Chitinophagaceae bacterium, assembly GCA_965200945.1. GTDB lineage: Bacteria > Bacteroidota > Bacteroidia > Chitinophagales > Chitinophagaceae > JADCRZ01. The sequence goes on along the minus strand of OZ241749.1, from coordinate 2,555,287 downwards.
TAAAAACGCCCCTTGGCTTCTTCACAGCAGACCATATTCGATTTCAGCTTGATTGACGCCCCGGCAAAGGCGGCGAACAGGCCGGATATGTCTGCAGAGGAAGCGCCTCCCAAAAGCAGTCGCAAGAAAAAAAAGGAAGTTGCCCCTGCGCTGAAAGTGCCGGCCAAAAGAGGACGCAAACCCCTGAAGGAAGCCAGTGCCGAAGCAGACCTCATCGACATCCCCGATGATGAGATCCTGTTCCGGAAACAATACTATTCCATGGGAGAGGTATCGGAGATGTTCCGCATCAACCCTTCCCTGATCCGGTTCTGGGAGAACCAGTTCGAGATCCTTCAGCCGAAAAAGAATAAAAAAGGCGACCGGTTCTTCCGCCCGGTCGACATAAAAAATCTTCACCTCATCTATCATCTCCTCCGCCAGCGCAAGTACACCCTCGAAGGCGCGAAAGACTACCTCAAAAGCGAGGATCAGAACGCCAACAAAAAATTTGAACTGATCCAGTCGCTGCAAAAGATCCGGAATTTTTTGCTGGAGATCAAAGCGAACCTGTAACGCAGGCTTCTTCTTTTTCAGGCTCAGAAAAGAAGCAAAAGAGCAGGGGTTGGCGTGTCAGGATTAAGCACCGTGGCAAGCCTTTCAGAAGTTCGCCACCTACCCTTTGGAAACATGTGGTTGCATTCTGTCAGAACCAACTTTTACAAACTCACCCATATCCATACCCGATTTTACCCGCCATCATTGATAAGCTGGGCGGGGTTGAAGATGAACTCTTCCTGGGAGGCGAGGCGGATCTGCTTTTCTTCCATGAAGCGGATGATGCCGAGGTTGACGTGTTGCTTTACGTTGTTGAATTCTTCGAGGGGAATGGGCCCGGTAAAGTATTCCACCTGTATCACGTAGCTGTTCTTGCTGATGTCGATAAGGTGTACGCCGGAACTTTCGATGTGGTCTTGTCTGGATGAGATGATGCTTTCGATCTGTCTGAGCAGTTCCTCTATGGAACCGTACGAGGTGGAAGAGCTGATCTCCAGCATCAGCACGCCCTTGCGCTGGGTGCGCAGCGACAGGTTGTCCAGGATGGTGTCGACCATCTGTTTGTTCGGCACCGATACATAGGTCTTCTGGTCTGTGCGGATGCGGGTGCTGCGCAGGCCGATCCTTTCCACGGTGCCGGTGAATGCCTGCACTTTTACGATGTCGCCGGTGGAAAAAGGTTTGTCGAAGAAAATGATGAAGGAAGCGATCAGGTTCTCGAGGCTTTCCCGGGCGGCCAGGGCCAGCGCAGCGCCCACGATGCCGAAGCCGGCCAGCAGCGTGGCCACATTGCGGTGAAACGTAAACCGGATCAGCAGCAGCACCCCGATGAACAGGATGATCACTTTTAGAAAATCTTTGAAGAATACCACCAGCTGGTGATCGCTCAACCCTTTCGTGAGATCGGCTTTTTGCTGCAGCACCGACGCAATAAAATCGATGATCCGCATCATCAGCCAAGTGAATGCGATCGTAAGCGCCGCATTGCCGGTAGCGTCCATGATGTCGCGGAACTGTATCTTGTGGATTTTAAACTCCAGCGCGGAAGGATAATTGAGTTTGTCAAACGTCAGAAAAACCACCAGCAGCACCAGGAATACATGTATAGGACCCCGCAGCAGATGGATAAAAGTTTCACGCTGGATGTTGAGCGAGGTGCGGTTAAGCAGGCGGAAAAAAAACTGGCTGATATACCGGGAAAGGTAGCGGTTGAGCAGCAGGATAAGCACGATGGCTCCCAGACACAGCAGGTAACTCTCTACGGTATTGTTGAAATAGACGGTATGAAGGAATGAACGCATCTTACATGACCCTTTACAGCCCGCAAAATTAGTGCTTAAAAGCTATACACATAAATGGCGCCGTCCTTCAGACAGTACAGACGGCTGGAGGAAATAACCATTTTGTCCATATGCAAAAACTGGTTGCCGAGCGGATATTCCTTTAGATTCAGTGACCCCGGCTGATATTGCTGCAGCACGTTGTTCTTTCTTCCAAGCACTTTGTCGCCCACCACCTGCACATCCTGCCATCCACGAAGGGCCACCTTGTTCCGGAGTGTTCCAAAATAGTCGAATACATACAAACCGGTTCCGGGATCGTACAGGTACAGGAGCCGGTCGGAATCAATGATCTCTACGGGCGAAGGCGTGGTATCCATTACCTGCCGGAAATCAGAGAACTGATCGATGGCAACACCTTCGTCATTCAGCTTTTTAAGCTTCGCCTCCTGTTCATCATACAGCCAGATGTTATTGTCGTACGACTGCCCGACCGCCTTCACCTGGAAGATATTGTTCTGCCGCAGGTTGATCGTGGTGCGAACATTCAGGAAGCGGTCGAGCACAACGATGGTGCCGAAGTCTTTGTAGAAAAGCAGCAGCTTCAGCGGGTTGGTGGCATCGATGGAGTACACTTTACCATACCTCCTCACATCGTTGTACACACTCAGCGAATCACCGTTCGGACCTGCTTTTTTCAGCTGGTTGTCGCGGCTCAGGATGTAGAGGTTGCCCAGGTTATCTGCCGTAAAATCAACGATGTCGCCCTTGATAACACGTACCGGCTTCAGCGATGTGGTATCATATTGCGCGTTGCATGCAACGGCAATGCCGGCGCAGAGCAGCAGGAGGAAGAGTGTTTTCATGAGGCATCGTATTTCAGTGAAAGATCCTGTCCGTCGAAAACAGCGTAGCTGAAATACCGGATCCAGTCGCCCAGGTTGATGTAGCGGCTTTGCGGTGTCAGCGGGAAATCGAGCGGCAGGTGACGGTGCCCGAAAATAAAGAAATCGAAATGCTCCTTCTGCAGCTGCTCTTTGGAATAGATGATCAGCCATTCTTTGTCTTCACCCAGAAAATGCTGATCCTGTTCGCCGGTGGCTTCCCTGCTTTTGCGGCTGAAGTAATTGGCCAGTCCGATGCCGATGGAAGGATGCAGAACACCAAACAGCCACTGGCAGAGCCGGCTGCGAAAGATCTTCTTTAAAAATTTATACCGGTGATCACCGGGGCCAAGCCCGTCGCCGTGACCTACCAGAAATTTTTTGCCGTTGAACGTAAACACTTCCGGTTTATGGTATACGGGTATATTGAGTTCCTGTTCGAAATATCCGCTCATCCACATGTCGTGGTTGCCCACAAAAAAATAAACCGCGATGCCGCTGTCGGTGATGTCGGCAAGGGTTCCGAAGATGCGGGTATAACCTCTGGGCACAACCGTTTTGTATTCGAACCAGAAATCGAACATGTCTCCCACCACGAAGATGCAGGCGGCATCCTGTTTTGCCCTTTGCAAAAATGAAACGATCTTTTTTTCCCTCACCAGACTGCGTGGGTAATCGGGGGCGCCCAGATGAAAATCGGAAAGAAAATAGACTTTCTTGCCTGCCGGAATTTGCATGGCGTAAATGTATGAAATAGGGGGAAAAGCTGGTAGTTTTGTCTCGCAGAGATACCATGCCTGGAGACGCTGTCGTATAAGATCGCCGATATTAAGAGACGCGATGCATCGCGTTACTACAACGAAGGCTGAGACGGTTTTCAATTTTAGCCCATCCCCAAATGATAATTGCTACTCCCTGTCCAGCAGGAACAGATACACTTCCTTCGGACCGTGCACGCCAACTACCAGGGTTTTCTCAATGTCGGCGGTGCGGCTGGGGCCGCTGGCGAAAGTGATGAGGGAGGGCAGACGGTCGCTGTATTTGGCGCGCATCAGTAGAAAGGCATCTTTTACATCGTACACCAGCTGATCGGTATAGGCGATGCAGACGTGTACGGGTGCGTACAGGCTGGCCGTGCGGCCGTTCTGCTGTGCAGCGCTCAGCACTATGGTTCCTGTTCTTGCCACCAGGCATTCGCAGCTGGTGATGCTCACATCAGCGTCTTTCAACGCCAGGCCCGGCTTCACCCCAACATTGCTGCCTTCGACCAACTGCATTAGAACCGGTTCGCTGCAGAACACGTTATTCCAGCTTTCGTGGGCAATCAGCGCTGCCAGGTGTGCGATGAGTTCACCGCTGTTCAGGCAGAACACGAACTTACCCTGCAGCTTGCTGAACTCTTCTGCAAACTGCAGTTCCGGCTCCTGTTGCATTGCGGGAAACGGGCTTACGCCGTTCTCACTGTCCGGAAAAGGAAGAGGCGTTGACCCAGTCAACGCCTTCCTTATTTTCTTCAATATATTTTTCCTGGAGGAGGTTCCTTCCACAGACGGTTAATTATGCAAGTGAGTGATTGGTTGCATTGGAGTCGTAGGGAGGCACGCCTTCGCTGATGATGCCTGTTTCGGCATGGTCCGAATCGGTGGTCTCTTCCACGTCGAGCGTCTTTTTTTCTTCATACGGCCGTTTCCCGATCAAGGCTTCCACATCACTCTGGAACAGCACTTCCTTGGTAAGCAGGGCTTCTGCAAGCCGGGTCACCTGCGACTGCTTTTCAGTCAGCAGCGCTTTCGTGGTATCGTACGCCTTGTCGATCAGTTTCCTTACCTCTTCGTCTATCAGCTTGGATGTTTCTTCAGAATAAGGCTTGGTAAACGTATTCTCGGCGGCCGGATCGTAAAAGCTTACGTTGCCGACTTTCTCGTTCATACCATACACTGTTACCATGGCGTAGGCCATGCGGGTGATCTGCTGCAGGTCGTTCTGTGCGCCGGTTGAGATCTTATGGAAATTCAGGTCTTCACTCGCCCTTCCGCCCAGGCTCATACAGATCTGGTCGAACAGCTGATCGGTATTGTACAGGTATTGTTCTTTCGGAGTGTACTGTGCGTATCCAAGCGCTGCAACGCCTCTAGGTACGATGGTCACTTTGAGCAGCGGATAAGCATGCTCGAGGTACCATCCGCAAATGGCATGGCCTGCTTCATGATAGGCGATGATCCTTTTCTCTTCCGGAGAGATGATCTTGTTCTTCTTTTCCAGTCCGCCGATGACGCGGTCGACCGCATCCTGAAAATCTTCCATTTCCACATGCTCCTTGCCTTTACGGGCGGCGATCAGCGCGGCTTCGTTGCACACGTTGGCGATGTCGGCGCCGGCGAAACCCGGGGTCTGCTCAGCCAGCTTGTGAATATCCACTTTTGTGGAGATCTTGATCGGTTTCAGGTGCACTTTGAAGATGTGCTCACGGCCTTTCAGATCGGGTTTGTCAATGGAGATCTGGCGGTCGAAACGGCCCGGGCGAAGCAGGGCGGTGTCGAGTACGTCGGGCCTGTTGGTAGCTGCCAGTACGATGATACCGGTTTCACCGCTGAAGCCGTCCATTTCCACAAGCAGCTGGTTGAGGGTGCTTTCCCGCTCGTCGTTGCTCATGATGGCGTTCTTGCCTCTTGCGCGGCCGATTGCATCGATTTCATCGATGAAGATGATACACGGCGCTTTTTCACGCGCCTGCTTGAACAGGTCACGCACACGGCTGGCGCCCACACCTACGAACAGTTCCACAAAGTCGGAACCACTCATGCTAAAGAAAGGCACCTGCGCTTCACCTGCCATGGCCTTGGCCAGCAGAGTTTTACCGGTACCCGGAGGCCCGATGAGCAGGGCTCCTTTCGGGATCTTACCGCCGAGGGAGGTATATTTTTTGGGATTCTTTAGAAAATCGACGATCTCCATCACTTCCACTTTGGCCTCGTCGAGACCGGCTACATCGTTGAAGGTGATGTTTACCTTGGTGCCTTTGTCGAACAGCGTGGCTTTCGACTTGCCGATGTTGAAGATGCCGCCGGGGCCTGCGCCGGTGCCGGCACCGCCACCCATTTTGCGCATCAGGAGGATCCAGATGAGCACAATGATAAGGATGGGCAATACGAAGTTGATGATGGGGGTGAGCATGTCGCCTTCCCTTTTCACTGTGGAGTGAACTTCTTTTATGCCGGGGTTCTTAGTATAGAACTCCTGCATTTCGTTCTCGAATTCTTCGGGCTTGGTGACCGTGAACTGGAACTGCGGGCCCTGGCTTTTTTCCGAAAAGGTGGGGAAATTGCCCGGGCGGGTTTGAAGGCTTTTGTAATAGGGCTTTTGTAAGCTGTCTTTCTTGATAAATACTTTTACCAGGTTCTTATCGCTGACGATGGTATAGCTGTCTACATCGCCCTTGGCCAGCATGTTATTCTTGAAGCTCAGCTTGTCCGTTTCCTTAATGTCTGAATTAAAAGGACTGAACAGGTTAATGCCTAAAAATATCACGATGATAACACCCCAAACCCAGTATAAATTAAAGCGCGGACCTTTGCGGGAACCATTATTCCCCGAGTCGTCCCTGGGTCTCATCCTGGAGAACCCTCTATCACTCGGTTTCAAATCTTCTTGTGACATATATCGATTACTTCTCGTTGTTCTGTTTAATAAAAATAGAGACCAATTTGTTTAAAAAAGGCTGAGCGTGCAATGCGCAGAGATCAGTTTTAACATTATGTAAGCAGGCAGGCACCCATCTTGATGTTTACCTGCCTGCGCTTTCTGGATTATGTGTTCCGGTTTCAATCTTTGTGCTCAAGTATCTGGGCATCGCTCCAGAGATCTTCCAGCCGGTAAAAATTACGGGATTCGTTTTGCATCACATGAACAACAATATTCACATAGTCAATAAGAATCCATTGGGCTGCCTGAAAACCTTCGTGCTTGAAAGGCGTTTCACTGAGCACTTTTGATACCTGCTCTTCCACATAATCAGCGATCGCCTTCGCCTGGGTTGTGCTTCCTGCTGAACAGATGACAAAGAAATCGGACACCGCTTCCGGGATCTTCCGTAAATCCATGGAAACAATGTGAGTGCCTTTTTTTTCCTGTATGGCGTGAAGGATGGTTTTGAAGATCTTAGAGTTTCTTGTTAATCTGGCTACCTGACTGCGTTTACGCGTAGCCAATGCTGTCATTTGTTCCAATAATCAGGCTTTTAGTGAATTAATTACGATCTATCCGGAAATCAGGCTGTAAGAACACAAATCGGGAACGGTGTCTTTGTCCGTTCTTGCCCTGTGGCTGCCAGCTCCCTGGAAGAAAAAGCAATGCTTTCGCGGAAGAATCCTACTTTCGGCACGTCCAAAAGTAATAATCTTTTTGCATTTCTCTCAGAATGGGTCCCATCGGTCAAAACTTCCAAATATTAACCAGTGTTGACAGTACCAACAACTATGCCATGGCACTGGTTCAAAAAGGGGCTGCACAACACGGAGATGCCTGGTTTGCGTGGGAGCAGACCGCCGGCAAAGGGCAGCGAAACAGGCAGTGGGTGGCCACTCCCGGCGAAAACATCGTACTCAGTGTGGTTCTTGCTCCTGGTCCCCTTTTGCTGAACGCCCGATTCAGTCTGGGTATTGCTGTAGCACTCGCCTGCCACGACTTGCTGGGCAGCCTGATAAAAGAAAATATTTCCATTAAATGGCCCAATGATTTATACTGGAATGACAGAAAGGCAGGAGGGATCCTCATCGAAAACCAGGTCAGGGGCGAGCAGTGGCAGTACGCCATCGCAGGCATCGGCATCAATGTAAACCAGGTCCGCTTCCCGGAAGGCGTCAGAAATCCTGTAAGCCTCAAACAGATCCTCGGTCACGACCTTGATGTACTGCTGCAGGCCAGGCGGCTGTGCGAATTCCTGGAAATGAGGTACAGTCAGCTCGTGAACGGAGAAACCGAAGTATTATGGGAAGCGTACAACCGGGTGCTGTATCAGAAAGATCAGCAGGTGAAACTGCGGCGGAACAACATTGTGTTCAGCACCACTATAAGAGGGGTCGATCAGCAGGGACTGCTTCTTACCGAAAACGCGCTGCCGGAACAGTTCCGGGTGGGAGAGGTGGAATGGGTGCTATAAGATTTTGTGCCTGCCGGTAAACCGTTCGTCGATGCCAAACTCCGCGCATATCAGTTCATCTTCTTCTCCTTGCCTCGCTTCTACTTCCCATTTATTTTTCTGATAGCCATTCAGCCCGCTTTCCCACAGGTATTTTGCAATGAAAGGGAAAAATCCATGCTGCTGGAACTGCCTCACATGCACCAGCTCATGCCGCAACCAACGCGTGTTTGAGAGGAACATTGCCGCCGATGTGTTGTGCAGGTGGATGGTGCGCCCGATCACGATCGCCGCAGCATCGGCCCGCAGCACCCGGGCGGCGATCCGCGCAACCCAGGAACCTTCCCTGATTGAAAAGGACTTCATGAACAGTATGGTTGATTATGAACTGATGCAAGGATCTTTTCCGGAGGCATGTGGCACAATTTTGTTAGTTTACAAGCTATATTCTATCAAACTATGAGCAGCAAGAACCAGCCCGGACAAGACAATATCGGCTACGAAAATACCAAAGAGTCGAGCAACCAGGATAACAAAGAAATGGATCGACCACCAACCACCGATACCGACCACGGACAGGACGGCAACAAGCCGGAAGCCGATAAAAGCAAGGAATTCGATGACAGCAACTCAACCGGCCTCCGCTCGGAATCCGGCAAAAAAACGCAGGCGAAAGGAGAAGACACCAAGTAGCAAGCCGGAAACCGGTTACCCGAACACTTTCACAATGTCTTCCGCGTGCTGCTTGTTGCGCGGGCGCAGGAAGATCTTTCTGATGATCCCTTTTTCATCGATCAGAAAGGTTGTTCTGTGTAGGCCCTGGTACGTTCTTCCATACAAATTCTTCTCACCCCATACGCCATATTTTTCGATCACCGCATGGCCCGGATCTGCCAGGAGCGGAAACGGCAGGCTGAACTTTTCCCGGAACTTCCGGTGACTTTCTTCGTCGTTGGGGCTCACACCCAATAGGGCATAGCCATGCTGTTGCAGCAGCGCGTAATTGTCGCGCAGGTTGCAGGCCTGCGTGGTACAAGCTGGCGTATCGTCTTCCGGATAGAAGTAGAGTACGACTTTCTTCCCCGTGAAATCTTTCAGTGATATTTTCCCGCCCTGCTGGTCTTTTGCACTGAACTCCGGTGCTTTATCGCCTTCTTTAAGATGCGTCATGTAAAAAACTTTAATAATCAGAGATCGCCCAGCTGGGGGCGGATCACGATGTCTTCGATCACCGCCTGTGGCGACAATCGAGATGCAGTATACAGGAGGTTTGCAATGTCGGCTGCCTCCATGATGCGTTCCGGCGCAATGCCGCTGCCTTTCCACGAATCGGTGTATACGGCGCCGGGAAGTATGGCAGTTACCTTGATGCCATGCGGTTTCATCTCCTCACGCAGGTTTTTTGAAAAACCCAGCAGGGCAAACTTACTGATGCTGTAAGCTCCTCCGTTCGGATACGCCTGTATGGAAGCGATGGAACACATGTTGAAAATATGGCCCTGCTTTTTGGCGATCATGCGGGGCAGCAGGGTGCGCGTAAGATGGTAAGCGCTGTACAGGTTGATGGCCATGATCTTTTCCAGGTTGCCATCTTCTTCATCCGCAACGGAACCCGGAAAATAGATGCCGGCGTTGTTCACCAGCACTTCCGGCGCACCATCGCCTTCCCGCAAGGCCCACATCCCCAGCGCAATCGCTTCTTCCTTCTGCACCAGGTCGGCCGCGAAACTTTTTATCGGTATATCGGGAAAGCGGATTTGCAGGGCGGTCACGGTTTGCTGCAGCTGATCCGCATTGCGCGACGTAAGCAGAAGCGCATGGCCGTTCTCTGCAAACTTTTCCGCTATTGCCTTTCCGATGCCTTTGCTGGCACCGGTGATGAGTACGTTCATGATTGATAGGGTTGATCTGATATTCAGGCAAAGTAAGGTGAATGGAGCCACAACAAAATGGAGCTATATTTGTTTCTGCCTTTTCACCCATCCATGAAATACAAGCACATCTTTTTTGACCTCGACCATACCCTCTGGGATTTTGACGCCAACAGCCGGTTCACGCTCGAAGAGATCTGGGGCGAGTTCGGGCTGCGGGAAAAGGGAGTGGATGACTTTAGGCGTTTCTTTGAAAACTACCTGGTGCACAACGAGAAGCTCTGGAGCCGTTACCGCCAGGGATGGATCAAAACGGAAGAACTGCGCTGGAAGCGGATGTGGCTGACCCTGCTCGATTTCAAAATAGCCGATGAGCCGCTGGCACGCAGCATGGGCGCACGTTTTCTGGAGCTGCTGCCCGATAAGAAACTCCTGTTTCCCGACACCCTCGAAGTGCTTCAATACCTGACCGACAAACAATACCGCCTTCACCTCATCACCAACGGGTTCGACCAGGTACAGCACCGCAAACTGCGCAACTCCGGCCTCGACAAATTCTTTATTGAGGTAGTTACTTCCGAAAGCTGCCAGAACATCAAGCCGCACAAAGCCATCTTCGATTATGCGCTCATGAAGGCAAATGCCGAACTTCATGAAAGCATCATGATCGGCGACAGCGTGGAAGCCGACATCCTTGGGGCCATCAATGCAGGCATGGACCAGGTGTATGTCAACTACCTGAAAGTAGATCCGGCCGTACAGGCTACCTATATGATCAGTTCACTGAAGGAGCTGGAAAGGATTTTCTGAGATGGTTAGAGAGTGGCGATCACGGTGAGTCCGCCTTTCACGACCTGGTTCAGTTCAACATTTATGTGTGTGCCGACCGGAAGCAGCAGGTCCACGCGGCTGCCGAACTTGATAAACCCCATCTCTGCTGCCTGTTCTACCTGTTCACCCACTTTAAGGTAATTGACGATGCGTTTGGCAACGGCGCCGGCGATCTGTTTTACCAGCACATCCACGCCGTTCTGCCTGATCACCACACTGTGGCGCTCGTTTTCGGTAGATGATTTCGGGTGCCAGGCTACCAGGTATTTGCCTCTGTGATACTGGCTGTACACCACTTCGCCGCTCACCGCGTTGCGGTTCACATGCACGTTGGCCGGACTCATAAAGATGGAGATCTGGAGGCGTTTTTCCTTGAAGTATTCCGGATCGTAGGCTTCTTCGATCACAACTACTTTGCCGTCGCAGGGGGAGATCACTTTGCCGTCATCGAGCGTAAGGATACGCCGGGGAATGCGGAAAAAAGAAATGACAAACGCGAGCAGCAGGAACGTAACGATGAAAATGACCCAGCTGATAAGTGGAGCAGAGAAGCTGATGAAATAAAACGACAACAGGTTCAGCACTGCAAAACAGATGGCCGCGATCACGATCGTTTTATACCCTTCCTTATGAATAGTCATGGAGTATGGAATTGGCGCTAAAATTACGGAAAGAAGGGAGAGAGGCAAATTAAAAGGGGATGCCGGCCTGTCCTCAGTGGCTCACGGCCAGCCTCACATATAACCACACAAACGGCGTAGCCAGCAGCAGCGAATCGAAGCGGTCGAGAAAACCGCCGTGGCCAGGCATAATCTGGCCGCTGTCTTTTACCCCGGCCATGCGTTTCAGCTTGCTTTCGAGCAGGTCGCCCGCTGTGCCTACGACGGCGCATATGCCCGTGATCACCAGCAGGTGCTGCCAGGGGAAAAAATTTCTAAGCGCAAAGCTCACCACGGCCACGCATAAAATGGCGCCGCCTGCCGTGCCCTCCCAGGTTTTTTTGGGTGAGATGGAAGAAAAAGGCGTTTTGCCGATGAGCGAGCCGACGATATAGGCCATGGTATCGTTGATCCAGATACTCAGGATAATCAGGAGGGGGAGGAGCCTCCCATCGATCGTTCCGGAAGAACTACTTACATCATGCCTGTTGCCAGGGTTCCTAAGACTGATCATCAGCGCCCAGCTCAGGGAGATATAAATCAGTCCCAGCAGGGAATATCCGATATTTTTCAGGTTGGGTTCCCTCGTAAATAAAAGCTCGACAACGGGGAGTATGATCAGGGAGATGAGCCCCAGCCACCAACCGATGGCGTTCAGGGTGATCGTACCGATGCGGTAAGTATCATCTGTCATGAAAAGCATAAAGCACCAGCCGGTGATCATCACGCACCATTTATGAAAAGGAGTGATAGCGGCGTATTCCGGATCGATCGATCCAACCAGTTTCTGATATTCGAACCAGCAGCCGAAATGGATCACCGAAAACAGCAGTAAAAAGCTCCACTGGTTCCAGAGCAAACCGGCGAGCATCACCACTACGAAGATAACCGCTGTCAGCGCCCGGGTTCTGAGAGTCTGGATATTCAATGCCATAGAAAAGAACAGGTTATCAGTTAGAGTTCTTTGTGCATGTATTCGTCGCGCGGACCGATATGAAAATCATCCGTGTCGTATACTTCTGCATAGGAGGTTTGCGAGATGCGGTACATCCACCAGAGGAGGAACAACACAGCAACGGTGCTGAAAGTGATCAGCTGGGCAGAAAAATCCGGTTCTTTTTCTATGAGCTGCGGACTTTTATAGATAAGCACGACCTGCGAGGCGTTGTAAATAAAATGGGCCAGCATGCCGGGCCACAGGCTGCCGCTGTACCAGTAGAGGGCGCCGAGCACCACGCCCAGCACAAAGCGCGGAAAAAATCCGAGGAACTGTCCGTGCATGGCCGAGAAAATAATAGCGACGGTAATGATGCCCGCCCAGGGCCGCTTGAAGAGCTGGATAAACAGGCGCTGCAGCACCCCCCTGAAAAACAGTTCTTCCGCCACGGCAGGCAGTACCGCTACCACTCCCAGGATCACCAGCAGGTCGGTGGTCGATTTCATGTCGAGCAGGTTCTTCACCATGTCGTTTTCCCGTGCCTCGAGGTCGCGCATCACTTTTTCAAGGTGCTGCATGTTGCGGGGCAGGTGCATGTGCTGGTTCACTTCTATGAGCCAGGCTACCATCGGAAAAGAGACCAGGATAATTATAACAGCCAGAAAATAAAAACTGAGGGGAACCGGCTTCTTGAAACCGATGTACTTCATCGGGTGGCTGTCTGACAAGTAGGCAAAAACCAGTGAAGGCAGCAGGAAAAAGGAAATGGTGGAAACTACCTGAAGCAGCTTCAGTCCGGCCACCACCGCCGGATTGCGAAAATCAATGTTCACAAACTCGAGCGCAGAAACCCCGTACATTTTCGAGATCAGGGGAATGGCTATGATCTGTCCTACCAGGATACATCCAATAATCAGGCTTCCGAAGATCAGCATTTGCAACCAGGCGGGCCTGTACTTGAGGTAGGTAGACATGTAAGTTTTAATTTTTAGCTATAAATTTGCGCTGGTTCCCGGAGTGCCGGTTGGGCGCCTGCACCGGTTGCAGCGCGGTACCAGCCCGGTTTTCATCAAATTTTAAACAAAGAATTTCTTGGTAAAGATTGGCAATATACAACTTCCTGCATTTCCCCTGTTGCTGGCTCCGATGGAAGACGTGAGCGATCCGCCGTTCAGGGCGGTTTGTAAAGACAATGGCGCAGACCTCATGTACACGGAGTTTATCTCTTCGGAAGGCCTTATCAGGCATGCGATCAAAAGCCGCCAGAAGCTCGACATACTCGAAGCCGAACGGCCGGTAGGCATCCAGATCTTCGGAGGCGATGAAGACAGTCTGGCCATGGCCGCAAAGATCGTAGACACCGTAAACCCCGACCTGCTCGACATCAATTACGGCTGCCCGGTGAAGAAAGTCGCCTGCAAGGGCGCCGGCGCCGGTGTGCTGAAAGATGTGCCCCTGATGATCCGGCTGACGGACGCGGTGATCAAGAGCACGTCTTTACCCGTCACGGTTAAAACACGGCTGGGCTGGGATGAATCCACAAAAAATATCGAAGAAGTGGCCGAGCGTCTGCAGGACATCGGCATCAAGGCGCTGGCCATCCACGGGCGCACCCGCACCCAGATGTACAAAGGCGAAGCCGACTGGACGCTGATCGGCAAAGTAAAGAACAACCCGCGGATCCACATTCCCATCTTCGGGAACGGCGACATCGATTCGCCGGAAAAAGCGCTTGAATATAAAAACCGGTACGGCATAGACGGCATCATGATCGGCCGGGCGGCCATTGGATATCCGTGGGTCTTCCGCGAGATAAAACACTATTTTGCCACCGGCGAACGCATGGCGCCGCCCACGCTGGAAGAAAGGATCGTGGTCTGCAAAAAACACCTCGATCAGTCGGTCAGCTGGAAAGGCCCGCTCACCGGCATCTGGGAGATGCGCCGCCATTATTCCAACTACTTGAAGGGACTGCCCTATATCAAGGAGTACCGCAACAAGCTGGTGTCGCTGGGAACAAAAGAAGAGATCAACGCCGTACTGGATGAGATCGGACAGAATTATGAAGGATTCACTTTCGAAACCGCACCCATCGTGCTCCAGAATTACCACGAAAAATGTCCGGTGTAATCTTCAATCAGAACTGGATTTATGAATAAAGACAGGAGCAGGCCCGCATGAACCGATACAGAAGTGCCGGTATTAAAACCGGAAAAGCTTTTCTTGTAATAGTGGCGACCCTCGTTTTCGCGATCCTGATACTCGGATACGCAGTGCAGTTCCGCGACGACGACGCCACACTCACCCGGTTTTTCAAAGAGCAACATGTTCCTGCAAAGATTGGGTATTATACCAGTCAGAACCGCACCCTCCGCTATGTAATGGCGGGAAGTGACACCAGTGCCGCTACTATTCTTTTCATACATGGAGCCCCCAGTTCCGTCAGTTATTTCAAAGCCTATTTTACGAACGGGCCGCTCCTGCAGCAGGCCTGTATGATGGCGGTTGACCGGCCGGGATATGGCTATTCCGGCTTTGGCGATCCCGAGCCGTCGCTCCAAAAGCAGTCGCGCATGTTCCGCCCGCTGCTCGACAGCCTGCGCCGGGCCAGGCATCCGCTGGTGGTGGTAGGCGTCAGCTATGGCACTTCTGTAGCGTGCCGGCTGGTCATGGATTATCCGGACCTTATCGACGGACTGGTACTGGTAGCCCCGGCGCTGGCGCCGGGCGAAGAAAAAATATTTACAGGGGCTTATTTCATTGAGCACGCCTGGGTAAAATGGCTGATCCCGACGATGCTGGTATCGGCCAACGAAGAAAAGCTGCATCACAAAGCGGAGCTCGAAAAAATGCTGCCCTACTGGAACCGGATCCGCGTGCCTGTCACCTACCTGCAGGGCCAGAACGACGGGCTGATTTACACCACCAACGCCGGCTTTGCCCGCACCCACCTCCTCAACGCCGCCAGCCTCCGCATCACCCTCATCCCCGGCCGCGGCCACCTCATCGCCTTCCTGGAAAAAGACCGCATTACAAAGGCAATACTGCATATGATCGGGTTGGCGCGGGAGTACAGGGTCACCCGGTAGAAGTTTGTAGTCAATCATCCACCTTCCGGTAAATTCAGGTTCAGAACCTCTCCTTCAAAGCCATATACTGCAGCAGCATGATTGTCTTGCCATCTTTGATCCCGCCGGTGGTGATCATGTTCAGGGCTTCATCGATACCGAGTTCCAGCACTTCGATGTTTTCCTGTTCGTGGGCGATGCCGCCGCCTTCGGTTACTTTCATGTGGGCGCTGTATTCAGCGATGAAGAAGTAGAGGATCTCGGTGACGGAACCGGGCGACATATACGCTTCGAACACTTTTTCTACGTTGCGGATCCGGTAACCGGTCTCTTCCTCAGTTTCGCGGCGGATGCAGTCTTCCGGGTTGTCTTTGTCGAGCAGGCCGGCGCAGGTTTCGATCAGCATGCCGTCTGCATTCCCGTTTACAAAAGTGGGCAGCCTGAACTGGCGGGTAAGGATCACCGTGCGTTGCTCCTTGTTGTACAGCAGGATGGTGGCGCCGTTGCCGCGGTCGTAGGCTTCCCGGTGCTGAACCTGCCGGGTACCGTCGGGGGATATGAATTCATAGGTAAATTTCCGGAGTGTATACCAGTTGTCGGAGAGGATCTTTGTGTCGAGGATCCGGATGCGATCTGTCATAAGGGAGGGGTTGAATAATATGTTGGGAGCAAAACAGTGACCTTAACAGGGCCGGATGATTTGACGAAAAAAACTGCCCCGGGGTTACACGCGGGCGGGCTGCTTCACGCTTCTGTGCATGGCAGTCAGAAATGCCAGCAGCGACTTCATGCTCCTGATGTCGTCTACGATCAGGGTGAACACGCGGTTGGTCTGCTTCAGCCGGGCTTTGTTGGTCTTGGTCTGGATGTAATTCAGGATGCTTTGGAAGATGTCAGATTCGAAATAAGGCGAGTCGTGCTTGTTCACGAAATAACAGCGGAGGGTCTCATCCTTGAGTACCATCTTTTCAAAACCCAGTTCCACTGCCAGTTTTCTGCAACGCACGGTCGTGAACAGGTCATCCACCTGATGCGGCACCGGGCCGAAGCGGTCGGCCAGCTCGCGGTGGAAATCGTCCAGCTCATTCTCCGTGTCGCAGCTATCGAGCTTTGTATACAGGGAAAGCCGTTCGGTGATGCTCTCCACATAATCATCCGGGATCAGTATCTCAAGGTCGGTATCGATCGTACAATCTTGCACAAAGTCTTCCTGCTGCGTGATCTCTTCCTTGAACAGGTTGCGGAATTCCGTCCGTTTCAGTTCCTTGATCGCTTCATCGAGGATCTTCTGGTACATTTCAAAACCGATCTCCGCCATGAAACCGCTTTGTTCACCGCCCAGCATATTACCCGCCCCGCGGATGTCGAGGTCGCGCATGGCGATCTGGAAACCGCTGCCCAGCTCGCTGTGCTGCTCCAGCGTTTGCAGCCGTTTGCGTGAATCGTTGGGAAGCGTGCTCATGGGCGGGGCCACCAGGTAACAGAAGGCCTTCTTGTTGCTGCGCCCTACGCGGCCGCGCAACTGGTGCAGATCGCTCAGTCCGAACTGGTGGGCATTGTGTACGATGATGGTGTTCACGTTGGCGATGTCGACCCCGCTCTCCACGATGTTGGTACACACCAGCACATCATATTTTTTATCGATAAAGTCCAGGATGCGCTGCTCCAGGTCGTGGCCCTCGAGCTGTCCGTGGGCAACACCGATGCTGAGGTCGGGACAAAGCGCCTGTATCATGGCGGCCATCTCTGATAGCCCCATCACGCGGTTGTGGATGAAAAAAACCTGCCCGCCGCGTTCCGTTTCGTAGTAGATGGCGTCGCGGATAAAATCTTCGTTGAACACCTGCACTTCCGTCTGGATGGGCTGGCGGTTGGGTGGCGGCGTGTTGATGATGCTGAGGTCACGGGCACCCATCAGCGAAAACTGCAGGGTTCTTGGTATCGGGGTGGCTGTCAGCGTCAGGCAATCGACGTTGGTGCGGATGGTCTTCAGCTTTTCCTTGGCCGCAACCCCGAACTTCTGCTCTTCATCGATGATCATGATGCCGAGGTTCTTGAACTGAACATCTTTGGCCAGCAGCGAATGCGTGCCGATGATGATGTCGATCTTGCCATCCTGCAGTTTTTGCAGCGTGTCTTTTTTCTCCTTCGAGCTCTTGAACCGGTTCACATAATCGACCGTAACCGGAAAATCCTTGAGGCGATCGCTGAAGGTTTTAAAATGCTGGAAAGCCAGGATGGTGGTGGGAACAAGCACGGCGGCCTGTTTGCCGTCGAGACAGGTCTTGAACGCCGCGCGCACCGCGATCTCGGTTTTGCCGAAACCCACATCGCCGCAGATGAGCCGGTCCATGGGAGAAGGCGATTCCATGTCTTTCTTCACATCCGCGGTTGCCTTGCTCTGGTCGGGCGTGTCTTCGTAGATGAAAGAAGCCTCCAGCTCGGTCTGCATGTAGTTGTCGGGCGTATGCGCAAAACCGTGCTGGGCCTTTCTTGCAGCATACAGCTTGATGAGGTCGAAAGCGATCTCTTTTACCCTGGTCTTTGTTTTCTCCTTCAGCCTCTGCCATACATCGCTGCCGATCTTGTTCACCTTCGGAACGCTTCCCTCCTTGCCCGTGTACTTTGATATCTTGTGCAGCGAGTTGATGTTGACATACAGGATGTCATTGTCGCGGTAGATGATCCGGACGGCTTCCTGCAGGCGGCCGTTCACCTCCAGCTTCTGCAATCCGCTGTAGATGCCCACCCCATGGTCTATGTGCGACACATAATCGCCCGGCTGCAGCTCGCGGAGCGAGCGCAGGGTGATGGCTTTGTTCTTGTTATAAGCCTGCTTGACCTTGTATTTATGGTATCGCTGGAATATCTGGTGGTCGGTGTAACAAACCACTTTCTGTTCTTCATCGATGAACCCTTCGTGAATGGAAGTGGCCACCGGCGTAAACTGGATCTCGGCCTTGAGGTCGGCAAAGATGCTGTAAAGGCGCTCCAGCTGTTTGGCGTTCTCGGCAAAAATATAGAGGTCGAACTTTTTTGATTCCCATGTTTTGAGATCCTTGATCAGCAGGTCGAACTTGCGATTGAAGGTGGGTTGTTCGTGCGTGTTAAATTCGATGACGTCGGTGTTCTTATCATTCGCAACTTCCCCTTTGGTGAAAAAAGTGGCATATCCGAATTCCACGATGTGCCGCTGCTGCACCTCTTCCGAGATTGCTTCGCTGCTCACGAAATCGGTCTGCTCCACATCCCTTCTTTCGTCGCTTTCGTCACCCGCCATGTAAGCCGGGTTTTCCGCCCGCATCGCAATAAAATGCGCCAGTTCTTCTTCCTGTATGCGCAGCTTCTCCGCCACCACTTCCCAGTCCTGCAGCCATACCACCGTATTTTCAGGTAAGAACCCGAGCAGGGAAACGTGTTCGCTGCGGTCGAACTGGGTCTCCACGTTGGGGATGATGGTCACCTGCAACAGCTTGCGCTCGCTGAGCTGCGTTTCCGGATTGAAGAGCCGGATGGAATCGACGTCGTTGCCAAAGAGCTCGATCCTGTATGGGTTCTCGTTGCCGAACGAATAGATGTCGAGAATGCCCCCGCGAACCGAGAACTGGCCTGGCTCGTACACAAAATCAGTCCGCTCGAAGTGGTATCCGACCAGCTTTTCGATCAGGCCGTTCACATCGAGGTTGTCGCCTGCCTTGATCTGGATGATGTTTTCGGAAAGGGTTTTCTGCAGCACCACTTTTTCGGCGATCGCTTCGGGGTAGGTGACGATGATCTTTTTGTTGCGGCCGGTGCTCAGCTTCATCAGCGCTTCGGTGCGCAGCATGATGTGACTGCTGTTGAGCAGACTGAAATTCTTCCTGGTTTTAAAGGAAGCGGGAAAATAGAAAAGGTCGAGTGCCTGGGTGAGGTTCTCGAGCGTATTGTGAAAATAAGCCGCTTCCTCCGAATCGTTGAGCACGATCAGGTGATTGAGCTGGGCACAGGAAGGGTGATTGAGTACGGCGCTCACCAGGAACTGGGAAGAGCTACCCTGGAGGTTCTTGAGATAGATTTTCTGGGGCTGGGAAAAAGAAAGCCTGTCCGCCAATTGAAAAAGGCGGGGGGAGTCGGAATATTTTGCCAGCAACTGATCCAGGTTCATAAGTTACAGGCGGCGAATTTACGAAGGATGCAGGTAAAAGAGGCTGATTTAAGAATTATTTGTATCAGTATACGGCGTTGTAGTTAACCTGTACATCCGCCTTTGTCATTTTGTTGCGCAGCACCTCCACCGGGGCGATGTTGTTCTTGTCGTCGAAGGTATTGGCAAAGAAGAGGGGGCCCTTTTTTGTAAAGAGTGAGTAGCGCCCCGGCGGCAGCTGCAGCGTGAACCGGCCCTTGCTGTTGGTCAGGATCTTTTTCACCAACCTGGTTCTTATGGAGCTGTAGAAAGAGGCTTCCCCCTTTTTCGCCACCTGCGACATACCGGTGAGTTCATATACATACAGCGTGGTTTTGAAGCCTTTGGGCGCAGGCCGGCTTATCCCGGGGCCCGGCATCTGGTTTCCCGCAACCAGGTAAACGGTTCCCTCAATGCCCTGCCTGGCAGGCGGTACCGGTATGAAGGCGGCAAGGAGGCAGATAATAAAGGCCGCAGCAAGAGCGTTTAGCGCTGGTAATTTCATACTGTAAATTTGGAGATTTGCGTGATAAAAATATCACAAATCAGTCCCCACTACGGAGAAAATCCTAATTTTAAATTTGCTAAAGTATAAATATGAGGCAATCCGGAGTTTTGTGTACCCTAACGATGCTATTGCTATGCCTATCCGTTCAGAAAGCGACCGCCCAGCTTCAGACTAATGTCTCTCTTCTTCAACAGGCAGCCCGGATACAGGCAGGGAAGGAAGCCGAAAATTTTAAAAATCTCCTCCAGCTTTCAAAACAAAAAGGATGGAAAATGATGTTTTCCACCAAAAGTGGCGGCGTTGCCCGTCTCGAAGGGGTGGACGCAACCGGCAATCCCATCTATGTTTCCACCTTCAACAATATAAACTCTGCTGCCACCATCCAGACGAACCAGCTCTGGCAGGGCGGCACTACAGGATTGAACCTCAGCGGTTCATCCGATAACATCAAAGGCAAGCTGGGCGTTTGGGACGATGGCCGCGTGCGCAACACGCATGTGGAGATCGCCAACCGAGTGAACCAGAAAGGCTCCGTTACTACCAATGGCGACCATGCCACCCATGTGGCCGGAACCATGATCGCTGCCGGTGTAAACCCTCTCGTGAAAGGCATGGCTTACGGCACACAGCAGCTGCTTGCCTACAGTGATTTCACCAACGACGGTTCCGGCATGCTCACGGAAGCATCCGGACTGCTCATTTCAAACCACTCTTATGGCACGGTTGCCGGATGGGTATACAATACCACCGAAGCGCGCTGGGAGTTCTACGGCGAGGTGGGGGCTACGGAAGATTATAAGTTCGGCTATTACATCAGCAAAGCCCAATTGTACGATTCTATTGCTTACAACGCGCCGAATTACCTGATCCTGGTAGCGGGTGGCAACAACCGGAACGACAACGGCCCGGCAGTAGGCCAGCCCTACTGGCGTTATAACGCGAGCAGTCAGATGATCAATGCAGGCAACCGCCCTGCAGGCATCAGCAGCAACAACGGGTACGATATCATTCCCGCGTCGGCGACTGCCAAAAATATACTCACGGTGGGAGCGGTCAGCTACCTGCCTACCGGCTATACCAAAGCTTCGGATGTGGCGCTGGCCGCCTTCAGCAGCTGGGGACCTACCGATGACGGGCGCATAAAACCCGATGTGGTGGCGAACGGTGTCAATGTAACTTCTTCCATCAGCACGTCGGATAACGCCTATGCCACCTACAGCGGCACTTCCATGGCCACGCCCAGCGTAGCCGGCTCGGCCATGCTGCTGCAGGAATATTATTCGAAACTGCACCCGGGCACCTTTATGAGGTCAGCGACCCTGAAAGGACTGATCATCCACACTGCGGATGAAGCCGGCCCGGCGGCCGGCCCCGACTATCAGTATGGCTGGGGACTGGTGAACATGGTAAAAGCCGCGGCTGTCATTACTTCCAACAACAGCGATCAGCGCATCTATGAGAACAACCTGACTAACGGAGCCACGTATACACTTCCGCTGGTGGCGTCCGGGAAAGGCTCGCTGGTGGCCACCATCTGCTGGACGGATCCCAAAGGAACGGTAGACGATGTGAACCGGCTCAACAACCGCACAAAGAAACTGGTCAACGACCTCGACATCCGCATAAAAAAAGGCGGCGTGCTGTATACTCCCTGGGTGCTCGATGTGAACAATCCGGGCAACGCCGCCACCAAAGGCGACAACATCACCGACAACGTGGAAAGGATCGAGATCTCCGACGTAGTACCGGGAGAGCTCGATACCATCGTGATCACTCACAAGGGAACACTTGCCCGCGGACAGCAGGCCTTTTCACTCATCGTGAGCGGCGTGGGCGGAGGGGCCTATTGCGCTTCCGCGCCTGCTTCAAACACCGGCGCCCGGATCGACAGCCTGACGCTGGGCAGCTATAAATTCGGCAACGTTACCGGCTGTACTTCCTATACCAACAATACCACCGCCACCATACAGGCCGAGCCGCTGCAGGCCCTGCCGCTTGTGATCAAGGCCAGCAGCTGCGATGGCACTTCGGTAACAAAAACGGTGAAAGTATTTCTGGATCTGAACGGAGACGGGGATTTTGCCGATGCCGGTGAAACTCTGGCAACCGGTACCATCTCCGGCACGGGTTCTTATTCTGCAAACGTCGTTATTCCCGAATCTCTGGCGGTGGGCAGCACCTCGCTCATGCGTGTGGTGATGGTGGAAACCGCAACTGCATCGGATGTGGTTTCTTGCGGAACCTATGCGAAAGGCGAAACACAGGATTACCGCATTTCCGTGATCGCAGCTTCAAACGACGTGGGCGCCAGTCAGCTCGTGACTCCAACGGCCGCGGCCTGCAGCAACGGATCGCAGCTGGTATCGGTGAGGATAAAAAATTACGGCAGCACGTTCAAAAGGAACGTGCCTGTTACCACCGTGATCAAGAACAGCGGCGGCACTACCGTGGCTACGCTTACTGCAACCTTCACGGATACGATACCCGCCTACGGCGATGTGGTGTATACTTACCAGACCCCTTTCAACCAGGCGGCCGGCGACACGTATACATTTACAACCACCACCAGCCTTACGGGAGACCAGATCAGCTCCAACAACCAGAATTCCACGTCCGTTGTGATTGCGGCCAGTGCGGCGGCGCCCACCGGTTCGGCGGAGATCTGCGGTACCAACAAGGTTACGCTGAAAGCCAACACCACCAACGCCAGCGATGTGGCGCTCTGGTACAGCGCATCCACGGCCACGTCCCCCATCGCGGCCGGTAACAGCACCACCAGTTCGGTGATCACTTCCAACAAGACCTACTACCTTGCGCTCAATGATGTGAATACAACGGTGGGGCCGGTGAACAAGGCCAGCCTCGGCGCGGGCGGCTATGGAACGTTTACAGGAAATTTCATGAAATTCACCAATACCGTTCCCGTCACCATCGAAAGCGCGAAGCTGTACATCGGCTATCCGGGAAAGATCACCTTTACCGTAGCGGACGTGTTCGGGTTTAATTCGGCCACCGGTGCCTACAGCTACCTGCCGATCTCCACTACCACCATCAACGCGTATGCAACAACGCCGACCCCGGTAGCAGGCAGCAGCGCCAACAACACTGCCGATTCAGGGGCGGTGTTCTACCTGAACCTGCCGGTTCCCACGGCGGGTAACCACGTGATCCTGATGGAAAGCACCGACCATGCCACCATTTTCCGCAGCAACGGCGTTTCCGGCAGTCCGTACCCGTACTCGATCCCCAATGTGTTCTCCGTAACCGGAAACAGTGCCACCAATACAAACGATACCACAAAAACAGATTTTTTCCAGGGCTTCTATTATTTCTTCTACAACATGAAGATCCGGACCGCCAACTGTCCGACCCCGCGGGCCCCGATCGTGGCCACAACACCGATCGCACCCACGATCTCCATATCGTCGAACATCTTCAGCAGCAGCGTGGCTACGGGCAACCAATGGTATGTGAACGATACACTGATCACCGGCGCTACCGGGCAAACCTACACCGCCCCCCGGGCGGGCGTGTACAAGGTGATCGTAACCAGCGCGTCGGGCTGTCCGCTCTCGTCCAACACCATCACATTCTCGGCCACGCCGGTGATCGACATCAATGGTACGGCAATCGGACTGGTGGCGTCACCCAATCCGAGCCAGGGTGCGTTCAACCTGAAGTTTGATGTGAGCGGCAGGGACGACCTGAAGATCAACCTGATCAATTCGCTGGGCCAGACTGTTTACCAGCGAACCTATCCGGGTTTCAGCGGACGGTTCTCGCAGAAGATCGATGCCGGGCACCTGGGTTCAGGCGTTTATGTACTGAAGATCGTGCACAACAAAAAAACTTATGTGAAGAAACTGATGGTGCAGTGATCATCGTTTAAAGACCATGGAATAAAACAAAAGACGCCTCCTGCCGGGGCGTCTTTTGTTTTTGGGCGTTACGGCCATCATTTTCCGGCAGGCATGCGTCGGCAAACGGGGAATAAATGGTAACTTTCTTCCGGTATTTGCTTGCTCATGTTAATCTCCATCGTATGTTACAGCCCTGGCGGACCAGTACGGTTATCCGGATCGAGGATGAAACACCCAGCACCAAACGCTTCTGGATCAGGGTGGATGAACTGGAGCAGTTTGATTTCGAGCCAGGCCAGTTTGTAACGCTGGATCTGCCCATTCACGAAAAACCCGCCAAAAGATGGCGCAGCTACTCGATCGCCTCCTGGCCCGACGGTACCAATGTGTTTGAGCTGGTGATCGTTTTCCTGGAAGGCGGACTGGGTACTACCTACCTGTTCAATGAAGTGGGCGTGGGATCGCAATTGACCCTGCGGGGCCCGCAGGGCGTGTTTTTACTGCCACCTGAGATTGAAGACGATCTGTTCTTTATCTGCACAGGCACCGGCATTGCGCCTTTCCGTTCCATGAGCCACCATATCTTCAACCACCAGATCCCTCACCGGAATATTTACCTCATATTCGGCTGCCGCAAAACGTGCGACTCGCTCTACGGCGAGGAATTGAAAAGCCTCGAAAAGAACATTCCCTCCTTCAACTATCTCCCTACGTTTTCGAGGGAAGATGCGGCCGCAGGCTGCCGCACGGGTTATGTACACGCTGCCTACGAAGAGATCTGCCGCGAAAACCGGCTCAGAGAAGGGAGTGCGGATGCCGGTCCTTCACCGGCACATTTCTATCTCTGCGGCTGGAAGAACATGATCGACGAGGCCAAACAGCGGATCCAGGCGCTGGGCTACAACCGGAAGTCGATTCACCAGGAATTGTATGGATAGCAGGAACGGGTAGCAGTGATCTTTCTCGGTACAGAAGCCATGCCCGGCGTCTCTCCCACAGGATCGATGATATCCGGAGACGCGAAGCATTGCTTCTGTGCGAAAATAGCAGGTTATTTATTCATTGATTTCCTCGGATTCCTTTCTGCAGGGTCTCTTTTTTCATCTGTGGTGGGTTCGTTCATCGGTACGACCGGGGAGGAAGGCTGGACTGCGGCGGCTTTCTCGGCCATGGCCAGTTTTTGCTCGAGCTTCAGGATGTCGGCATGACATCTCATCATATCGTTTTCAAGGGAGAGGACCTGTTTGTTCGCTTTTTTGAGCTGTGCAGTCCGGAACAGCATTCCGGCGAGGGCGGACAGGACGACCGCCAGGGGCAACCACATCACATGGACATACATTTCGATGGCAAGTATTGAATACATAAATATAAGGTTCAATGATCGTTGAGCGGCTCACGTACGATATAGGATTTTCAAAATAAGGACCAGCACCCTGGAACCTGGGTATGGGGTACAATAGTAATACGAGAAACAAACAACCGGAATACCGCTACCCGTTTAAACTTCCCGGCGCTTTAAACAATCTCTGCGGCCACCAGCGCTTTCACCGCACCGAGCGGGATCCGTTCCTGTTTCATGGAGTCGCGGTACCGGATCGTGACGGTGTTGTCTTCTTTGGTCTGGTGATCTATAGTTACACAAAAAGGCGTGCCAATCGCGTCCATACGGCGGTAACGCTTGCCGATCGCATCCTTTTCTTCATAAAAGCACCGGAAATTGGGCTTGCACTCATCCATGACCGTCCGGGCGATCTCCGGTAGGCCATCCTTTTTCAGGAGCGGGAACACGGCCAGCTTGATGGGGGAGAGCTTCGGCGGAAACCGCAGCACCACGCGGCTGTCGGGTTTTTCCGGGGTGCTCAGGTCTTCTTCCTCATAAGCCTCGCTCAGGATCATCAGCACCGTACGGTCGAGCCCGATGGATGTCTCTATCACGTAAGGAACGTAGTTCTTGTTGATTTCGTTGTCGAAGTAAACGAGTTTCTTTTTGCTGTAAAGCTGGTGATTGGTCAGGTCGAAGTCGGTCCGTGAATGGATGCCTTCCACTTCTTTAAAACCGATGGGGAAATCGTATTCAATGTCGCAGGCGGCATCGGCGTAATGGGCCAGCTTTACGTGGTCGTGAAAACGGTATTTTTCCGGTGAGATGCCCAGGCTCAGGTGCCATTTCATCCTTTCTTCCTTCCAGAATTCGTACCATTCCTTTTGTGTGCCGGGGCGGATAAAGAACTGCATTTCCATCTGTTCGAACTCGCGCATGCGGAAGATAAACTGCCGGGCCACGATCTCGTTGCGGAAGGCCTTGCCGACCTGTGCGATGCCGAAAGGGATCTTCATGCGGCCGGTCTTCTGCACGTTGAGGAAGTTGACGAAGATGCCTTGCGCGGTCTCCGGGCGCAGGTAGATCTCGCTGGCTTCTTCACCGCCTGTGCTGCCCATCTGCGTGGAGAACATCAGGTTGAACTGGCGTACGTCTGTCCAGTTGGTGGTGCCGCTGATGCTGCATTTGATGTTGTTGGTGAGGATGAGGTCTTTGAGTCCGGAGTAGTCGTCGGCGGCGAGCAGCTGGTCCATCCGGCTGAGCAGGGCGTCGGCTTTTTCGGTGTCGCCCTTGGCTTTGAGGTCTTCCGCGAATCCTTCTATAAGGTGGTCGACCCGATAGCGTTTTTTACTGTCTCGGTTGTCGATCATGGGGTCGCTGAAATTGTCGACGTGGCCGCTGGCCTTCCAGGTGGCGGGATGCATAAAGATGGCCGCATCGATGCCCACGATGTTCTCGTGCATCTGGGTCATGCTTTTCCACCAGTAGTCGCGGATATTCTTCTTAAGTTCGCTTCCATACTGGCCGTAATCGTATACGGCGCTAAGTCCGTCGTAGATCTCGCTGGAAGGAAAGATGAATCCGTACTCCTTGCAATGGGCAATGATCGCCTGGAACCTGTTTGTATCGTTCGCCATAAGGCGGCAAAAGTAGGGAATAAGTCGTACAGACGCCCAGCCCGGCGTCTCTGAATTTCAGCGATCCGGTGCCAGAGTAAGCGCCTGGCCTCTCGTCCCTACAGGAGTTTTTCATTCTCCTTATGCCGCTGCTGGTCGCGGAAGGATTTTTTCTCGAAATTTTTGCGGAGGGCATCGGTGAGGTTCACGCCCGTCTGGTTGGCCAGGCAGAGTAGCACCCAGAGCACATCGGCCATTTCGTCCGGCAGGTCTTTGCCCAGGTCGCTTTCCTTGAACGACTGTTCGCCGTATTTGCGGACGATGATGCGGGAGAGTTCGCCTACTTCTTCCATGAGGATGCCCAGATTGGTCAACTCGTTGAAATACCGGACCCCGACCGTGCGGATCCATTCGTCTACCTGCTGCTGGGCTTCTTCCAGGGTGAGGGAACTCATATTGTGATTATTCTTTGTTTTTGGTATCGATCAGGATGGTCACCGGTCCGTCGTTGAGCAGCGACACTTTCATATCGGCCTGGAACTCACCTGTGCCGATCTGCCGGCCGAGGTCGGCTTGCAGCTGTGCGATCATTTTTTCGTACATCAGCCGGGCCGTCTCCGGCCTGGCGGCCCGCAGGTAGGAGGGTCGGTTCCCTTTTTTCGTGGCGGCATGCAGGGTGAACTGGCTCACCAGCAGCAGCTCCCCGCCGATATCGAGCAGCGACCGGTTCATGACGCCCTGCTCGTCGTTGAAGATGCGGAGCTGCACGATCTTGGCGCTGAGCCAGCGGATATCCTCGTCGTTGTCTGCCTCTTCAATACCCAGCAGCACGAGCAGCCCGGCGCCGATCTCGCTTTTGACCGTTCCAACTACCGAAACTGCTGCATGGCTTACCCTTTGTATAACTGCCCTCATAAACTAAAACTGGATGGCGTAAATTTAGCGATCCGTAGTTATGATCGATGTATCAAAAGAAATAAAGTTCCAGACCGCCCGTAGCGGCGGCAAGGGAGGGCAAAACGTCAACAAGGTAGAAACCATGGTGGAGGGATATTTCGCCGTGGCCGGGTCAACGCTTCTGTCCGAGGCCCAAAAAGCCCTCATCGTTGCAAAGCTGGCGTCCCGAATCAATTCCGAAGGGTTCCTGCTTGTCAAAAGCCAGGCATACCGCACCCAGTTGCAGAACAAGGAAGAGGTTGTACGCAAGACAAACGAGCTGATCGCCGCCGCGCTGAAAAAAGTCAAGAAACGCATTGCCACAAAGGTCAGCCGCGCCGCCAAAGAAAAACGCCTCGAGGGCAAGAAGCAGGCCTCCTTCATCAAGGAAGGCAGGAGGAAGGTAGGCAGGGATTGGGGATAGCGCAATGTTCGCGGCTATCGGCTGCTGTAGACCGAATTTTCCAACTTCATTCATTTGCCATTCATAAAAATTAACCCAAAAGCCGGAAGCTAAGCGCTACCTGCTATTTTTGTCAAAACTTCCGCCCCTTTGAGTAGTGTAAAACAACTGGCCAGTCAGACGATCTGGTATGGAGTGAGTTCCATCGGCGCAAGGTTCATCAGTTACCTGCTGACGCCTTACCTGACGGCGGTGCTCACAAAAGCGGACTATGGTAAGATGGGGCTGGTTTACGCGGCCATCCCTCTGCTCAACGTGCTGTTTACCTACGGCATGGAAACCACCTACTTCCGTTTTGCCCAACAGGAAAACCGGCAGACCCTTTACAATACGGTAAGCATTTCGCTGCTTTCCAGCACCGTCTTTCTCGGCGTCGTGCTGTGGCTGTTCCGCCACCAGCTGGCACAGTTCGCCGGCCTGCCCGACTATCCCGGCCTCATCAAACTCAGCATCATCATCATTGCGCTCGACACGCTGAGCCGCATGCCTTTCGCGCGCCTGCGGCAGGAGGGAAGACCGGTAAAATTTGCCTTTATCAGCATCAGCGGCATCGTCCTCAACATGGGACTTACCTATTTCTTCCTGAGCTATTGTCACAACGCGATCAAAGCCGATCCGCACAGCTGGGTCGGGCTTTTCTACGATCCGGCACAGAACCCGGTGGTGTATGCGGTGGTGGCCAACCTGGCACAGTCGGCTTTTACGCTGATCCTGCTATGGAAAGAATTTATTTCGTTTGAATGGAAACTCGACAGCACCCTGTGGAAGACGATGATGATCTACAGCCTGCCGCTGATCGTGGCCGGAATGGGTGGTATGATCAATGAGACCTTGGACCGGCTGATGCTGAAATGGTGGGTGCCGGGAACGGAGAAATACAAGGAAGAACAGGTAGGGGTGTACAATGCCTGCTATAAACTCTCGATCCTGATCACGCTTTTTGTACAGGCTTTCAGGATGGGCGCCGAACCGTTCTTTTTCAAACAGGCCGGCACCCAGAACCAGAAGTACACCTATGCCCGGGTCATGAAATTTTTTGTGATCACCATCACGACCATGTTCCTGGTGGTGAGCCTGTTTATCATCATCTGGCGCGGGTTCATCGACAGCAAACACTGGGAAGGCCTGCGGGTGGTGCCCATCCTGCTGCTCGCCAATATGTTCCTCGGCATCTATTACAACCTGTCTATCTGGTACAAGCTGGGCCATAAAACAACGGCGGGCGCTACCATCACCCTCATCGGCGCCGCTATCACCTTGCTGGTGAACGGCCTGTTCATTCCATCCTATGGTTACATGGCCTGCGCCTGGGCCACCTTTTTTTGTTATGCCAGCATGATGGTGATCTCATTCGTGTGGGGACAAAAACGTTATCCCGTACCGTATGCCTGGAAAAAGCTCAGTGCGTATCTGGTGATCGTGGTACTGCTTTACTTTGTTCACCGCGCGCTTGATCATTACATACACAGCAACCTGTTCAGCATCGCTTCCGGACTGGTGCTGCTGGGCGCTTATGTCTTCTTTATTACCCGGGTGGAAAAGAGCGAGTTCCGCAGGCTGCCCGTGATCGGAAAATACATTTGATCTACCGTCAACTTACTGCAGGAAGGGATTGTTGTGCTTCTCGAATCCGATGGTGGTTGAAGGGCCATGTCCGCAGTATACCACGGTCTCATCAGGCAACAGGAACAACTTGGTGCGGATGCTGTCGATGAGTTCGTCGAAGTTGCCCAGCGGCAGGTCTGTTCTTCCTATGCTCCCACGGAAAAGCACATCGCCGTTGATGAGGAAGCCCTGCTTCTCGCAGTAAAAGCAGATATGTCCGGGCGCATGCCCTGGAGTAAGGATCACACGCAACTCATCGTCGCCCAGTTTGACCGTGTCGCCTTCTTCCAGGAAGAGGGCCTCACCTTCGTAGGGCTCAAAAGGTAAATTCCACAGGAGGCCGTATTGCGCGGCCACCTTCCAAACCGGTAATTCTTTGCGGTGGATATGGGGTACAAGGCCCCAGGTAGCATGCACGAACCTGTTGCCGAAAACATGATCGAGGTGACAGTGCGTATTTAACAAATATTTGGCCTGCAATCCCTGACCAATAATGAAGTTTTGCAGTTTTATTTTCTCAGGTTCAAAATAACAGCCCGGATCAATAACACAACCAATCTTTTCTTCGTTATACAATAGGTAGGTGTTTTCCTGTAACGGACTGAATACAAAGCTGGTTACTTGAAGCATAGGCTATATTTAGGTAATGAATTTCATTGATAAGCGTTAAAAACATAATTTTAATTCACAAACAAACGGATATGCAATTTCAGACGAGGTTACCGCTGGTAACTCAGGTGTTTAGAAGACAAAGGTTGATTGTTTCCATGTTCGCAAGTGTTTTTTTCATCTTCTCGGCTTCTGCCCAGGTCAATTCAGTGGAGTTCGGCAAGAACCGGGTGCAATATAAAAAATTCAAATGGGCCTATTACCAGACTGATAACTTCAACAGCTACTACAGCCAGAACGGCGAACCGCTTGCCAAATATGTGGCGCAGGTTGCCGAAAAAGAGCTGCCCGACCTTGAAAGCTTTACTGAGTACGGATTGCAGAGAAGGGCCAATATCATCGTGTACAACCATTTCGATGAAATGATGCAGTCCAACATAGGCCTGGGTTCCGACTGGCAGAGCGCCGGTGGAAATACCCGGCTGGTGAACAACAAGATGATCGTGTATTACAACGGTGACCATGCCGACCTGCGCAGGCAGGTTCGCCAGGGCATCGCCAAGGTACTCCTGGAGAACATCCTCTTCGGTGACGATCTCGGTGAATTCGCTGCCAACCAGGCCTTGCTCGATCTTCCGAAATGGCTCACCGACGGCTACGTTGAATACGCCGGCGAAAACTGGAGCACGCAGCTCGATGACGACCTTAAATCGGCCATCCTCTCGGGCAACTACAAGAACTTCTACCAGTTTGCATTCAAACAGCCGACGCTCGCCGGGCATGCCTTCTGGAACTACGTGGCGGAAACCTACAAGAAAGAGAACGTTACCTACTTTCTCTACCTCGCCCGCGTTTACCGCAACCTGAACGGCGCCTCCAACCGCATCGCCAAAAAGAAATTCAAGGAAGTGCTCAAAGACTTCATGGCTTACCAGGAAGACAAATATTACAAAGACATCCGCTCGCGCCGCAACGCCCCCAAAGGCTCCATGTCGGTGGTGGAAGAAGTAAAGAGCAACAAAGACTTCTTCCGTTTCTCGCCAAGCCCGGCCCCGCGTAGCCAGACCTATGCCGTGGTTGAATTCAAGGCCGGTGTTGAAAGGGTGGTGCTGTACGATAATTATGTAGACAGGAAAGTGCTGCTGAAAAGCGGTGTTCGCACAAACGAAAACATGCCCAACCCGAACTACCCGATGCTGGCCTGGGACGGTAAAGGAACCCGCCTGGCGGTTGTGTACTGGAAGGAAGGAAAAGTGAAGCTGTTTGTATACGATGACCTTGCCCGGTACAAACCGGTGAAAGTAGACCTGGACCAGTTCGACCAGGTAACGGATGTGAAATTCATGCTCGACCGGAATACGCTGCTGTTCAGCGCCGTGAAAAAAGGGCAGTCGGATATTTATGTATACAAGATAGACACCGAATCGATCACGCAGATCACCAACGATGTGTTCGACGACCTCGATCCATCCTTTATCGCGTTCCCCGGCAAGACGGGCATCATCTATTCGTCGAACCGGCCTTCGCCGAACGCTGCGACTGCCGATACCGCCCTGCCTTCCGACCATCGCTACAATATTTTCCTGGTCAACAACTGGAACCAGACAGATTTCAGGCAGATCACCCAGCTTTCAGACCTTAAGTTCGGCAATGCCCGTTACCCGGTGCAGTACAATACCACCCACTTTACTTTTGTGAGCGACGAGAACGGGATCGGCAACCGCTACGCCGGTTTCTTCAACACCCGCCGCGCGGGAGTAGACAGCATTTACAGGATCGGCACCGAATTCCTCCGCAACCCGGATCCCAGAGACCTCGACTCGGCGCTCAAAGCAGCGAACCTGAGCCAGCCGGATTCCGTGTTTGCCATCTCGCTCACAAAAGACTCCGCCTACGTTTTCCCGATCACCAATTACCAGAGCAGTCTGACTGAAACCAAGATCGCCGGCGACAATGGCCAGGTGAGCGAGGTAAGGAGGGAAGGGAACCTCAAGTTCCTCTACAAACTGAAAGTAGATGAGAACACGCTCAAACGCCGCAACGTAAACTCGAGGCCGACCGACTACCGGAGACGGACAATCGAAGCATCGCGTATAGCCAGTGGACAGGCGCTTCCGCAGAATCCGGTCCGCAGTGCGGATTCGGCACGCAAAAAAGACATCTTTGAATCGGAGTTCGGTGCCGAAAAACCGGATACCGCTGCAGCAGCAAGGGGCCGCGTATTCAACGGGGAAACCATCGCGAAAGTGTCGGTGCTCGACCGGGCCAAGCGCTTCGATTATACCCTGAAATTTTCTGTGGACCAGGTTACGGGATCGCTGTTCAACAATGACGTGCTCGTAACCCGCTACCAGCCTTATACCGGAAGCCTGCCGGTAACGCTGAACAACGGCGCTTTCAACGGGCTGGCACAGGTGTCGCTTTTCGATGTGCTGGAAGATTTTCGTTTTACGGGTATGTTCCGCTCGCCGCTGATCAATGCCGCCGGTTCAGGTGTACCGGTAAGCGTGGGAACGCCCAATGTGTTTATACCGAATTCCCAGTCGCTCCTGAACTCCGGTTCAGAATACCTGGCACGGTTCGATTACCTGAAAAGAAGGACGGATTTTTCCGCCTTGTATTATCGCAAGACAGATGTTGGATACGACGGTGCATCGGGCTACCCGGTGAAGTTGTATACCAACCTGTTCCAGGGCATCATCAAATACCCGCTCGACCGGGTAAAGAGCGTGCGCATCTCGATCGGCATAAGAACCGACAAGTATGTGCTGAAGGGTGTTGACGAACCGTCGCTCAAAGCCCGCGACAGCAAGCAGACCTTCGCCCTGAGCAGGATCGAATACGTGTACGACAATACCGTGGTAAAAGCCACCAACATCATGAACGGCCTGCGGTATAAGTTCTACATCGATTACAATTCGCAGATCAGCCAGCTCACCACCCAGGAAGGCCGCGGCGGCTTCAACTTCGGTTTCGACGGCCGGTTCTATCAGAAGCTGTACCGCAACTTTATCTGGGCCGTGCGTGGTGCCGGTGATTTCTCGTGGGGCAGCCAGAAGATCATCTATTACCTCGGCGGTGTAGATGGCGGACTGTTCCCCAAATACAGCCAGAACCCGCGTCCCCAGGATCCGGATTATGCGTTCCAGTCGCTGGCGGTGAACATGAGGGGCTTCCCGCAGAATGTGGCCAACGGTAACAACGCGGTGGTCATCAACAGTGAGTTCCGCCTGCCGGTTTTTTCCACCCTGTTCAACAAACCGATCAACAACGCCTTCCTCCGGAACTTTGAGGTGATCCAGTTCACTGACCTCGGCTCTGCCTGGAACGGTGTATACAACAAGATCCAGCGCCCGTCGGTGGTATATGGTGAAGATCCCGTGTCGGTGCTGATCAAAGCCGGCGGTATCGGTCCGTTCGTAGGCAGCTACGGCTTCGGCGTGCGCAGCACGCTGCTGGGCTATTTCCTCCGGTTCGACACCGGCTGGGAAATGAACGGCGTTTTCCGGGGCAAGCCCATGGTCCATTTCGCGATGGGATTGGATTTTTAAGCGCTCATTCAGCTATTTGATTATAGAGGCGGACATGATTGAATTCATGTCCGCTTTTTTGTTGAATAGAGAGTAAGGGTGAAACCAATCGCCTTTTCCCGGACATACTCCGTGCGCGCCCGATCAACTTCAGAGCAACAAACGTTCCGATGGAACCCCTGATGCGTGGCGGAGCAACCTGCCTGCAATCCGATCGCGTCCGCTACCAGATCATCCTGCTTATCTTCTTGATCGTGACGTACATCAGTGTCATGAACATTGAAAAGCAGAACACCATCGCCCACTCGTCTTTGTGCAGGATGGGATGAACGAGGAGGGTGAACATATCGCGGGTCAAACTGACCGGACTGCCCACCACATCCCAGGTGTTGTAGCGCAGGTAGCGGCCGATGTATACGCCGAGCGCGTTCAGCCACATCACCGGATACAGAAAGATCCATTCATTGCGGGGCACAAAAAAGGCCTGCACCACTTTTTCCATATCGCGGATCGAGAGAACACCCAGCAGGATGCCGTTCCAGGCAAAGGAAAAGATCAGCAGCACATCGAACCAGAGGGGCGCGTTGCGATACTCCTGCAGATGAAAAAGATCGGTGATGATGTAAAAGGAGTTGGGTACAAATAAAAGCCACACGAGGCCAGCCACACCCGTAACCCATTTTCTTTTAAGCACGGCGGTGTTGTGGTACAGCCATTTGGAAATGCCATAGGGGATCCACGCCAGGAAGAGGTTCCAGCTCAGCCAGGCCGAGGTGAGCGAATGGGTGCACACGATGCGTGCGGCCAGCATAAAGAGGCTGAAAAGAACGGAAAGCACCAGGAATCGGTCGATCTCGGCTTTGAGTGCAAACAGCCTGAGATACCGGGGGAGGACGAAATTCTTTGTCATATAAGTTTGGGTATGAAAATGATCGATGCAATGATGACGGCGAAAACGGCAGCGATCAGTACCGCGCCGGCCGCCATGTCCTTGATCTCTTTCACGGCGGGATGAAGCGCCGGTGATAGATGATCCATCAGCTTTTCAATGGCGGTGTTGATGAGCTCGGTGACCCATACCAGCGCGATCGCAAAAAGCACGGCCACCCATTCGGAAGCCGAAATGCGCAGCAGGCAAGAAAGCGTAATCACAAGCCCGGCCGCTGCCGCATGGATCCACGCATTGTGTTCGCGGTGAAAAAATATTTTCACCCCGTTAAAGGCGAACACAAAACTTTTGATTCTGGCCTGCCAGGAGAACTTTCTTCTTTCCATAGTTCGAATTTAAAATCTGCTACTGAAGCAGGGACTGAAAACAGCGGGTCTGCAACACTTTCTCCGCTTCCGCTCTTACCTGCTCTTCCGTATTGCAGGTGATATTTACGATGGAGTACGCCGGCTCTCCTTTCAGCATGTGCCACCGCCAGTTGAGCTGCCGGATGGTGTTATGACGGCCGTTCGCGTACCACCAGATGGTGTACAGGCGTTCATCGCCTTTCTGCAGCACGCCGCTGTACACTGTTGTGGCGCCCACCACTTGCTCGCTGATCTGACTGAACACGTAGCCGCTGCCCCGCCAGCAGATCAGCGGGTTGTGCTCTGCCGCATAGAAGCCGGAGATCTTTTTCAGGTAAACGAGCGAGCGCCCGTTCTCCAGCTTGATGATCTGGTCGTCGATCCTGCGGGCAGCATAACCCGGCACCTGGCTGACCTGTGCAGGTGTGCCCATTCGCATTTCATGCCGGGCCACCACTAGGCCCGAGAGGATTAGGCAGCCGGCCACCAGCCAATAGAAAATAGTCTGCGATCGGTGCACGGGTACAGGGGATACGGTTCCTTCTTTTCCGGCAGCTCCGGCCCACCGGGCAATTATCCATCTGCAAAGAAAAGCGCCGGGTAGCAGTACGTAGGCTGCGAAGCAAAGCAGGCCGGCGACCTCGTGAAGCATCGTCTGCGGCAGTATCCTGAACTGTACCAGCAAGATAATGCGGATCAGGTTCGAAACCACGTTCAGCCCGGCGATGCAGCCCAGCAGCAGGATGAGCAGCCACGGGCTCACCCGCTTGTGTAACCGTTTTTGATAAAAGGAGATCAGCAGCACACCCGCAACCAGTGAGGTGATCATCATGTTGAGCCCCATGCAGGCCGGGTCTACCGAAAACTCATCGCCGTTGCAGAAGATGAGGTTGCCTTCCGTGCGTACATGGCCGCCCGCCAGCTGCAGCGCACTGCCCGCCCACCGGCTCAGCTCCAGCCGTACCGGAAATGTAAACACATCACTCACATACTGGAAAGCAGGTGAAACCAGCAGGGCAACCATCAGGGGCAGCGGTCCTGTTTTACCCCGGAAATTTTCCAAGGTGAACAGGATGCCGCAGACCAGTGACATATAGAGTATGGTTTTTACCGGTAACAGGATATTGAAAAGTGCGAGTACGATGGCGGCGTACGCATACCGGCGGCCCTGCTTCCGGGCGGAATCGCAGCTGGCAACCGATATGGCCGCAGCTACGCCAAACAGGAAAACAGGCGAGCGCCAGAACAGGTAGGCCTGCAGCAGGAACAGGAGCAGCGCCGCACAGACCAAGAGCAATGCCCCGCTCCTTACATCCATAATCAACCGCCGGTTTGGGAACAAGAGGGTCTGGCTCACACGTTACCGGTTTTCTGTTTGAGGGAGCTGCGTTTCATCCAGAGCAGTCCTGCGAGGCAGAGAATGATCAGTGCCCATTCGTGCGGTTCGGGAACGGCTCCTTTTGATTTGAGGGAAGCATTCTCCAGACTGTTCTTGCTCTGCCGGATGTTGAACCGGTCGTAGTCTTTCTGCGTTTCGAGTACCACCATGCTTGAAACCGGGCTTACGATCGAGGCCTTTGCCGCTTCGGCTGTAAGATCGGTGGTGTAGGAAGAATCGGCAAAGAGTTTTGCGCCTGCTTTCTGCATCAGGTGGTTATAGGTGAACAGGCGCATGAGGTGATCGTGGGCTAAAGAAGGGGTGGTTTTCGGAGTGGCGGTAATGCACAGGCCGGCGTTGTCGAGCACCACCTGTTCATCGTTCTCGGCGGTTGCCGCAAACTGGTGGCGCGCAAGCCGTGTTTTCAGGTCTTCGGGAGTGCCGTGCTCGTAGCGGAAGGTGCGGAGTTCTTTCATGGATTTGAGATAAGGCGTCAGCGTGGAGCCCAGGTTGAAGAAACTGACCTTATTGTCGTGCTGTAGAAAGTCTTTTGTGTGCGCAAGAAAACGGCTTCCTTCCAGGTCGTGGATATTGGGGGAGGTGCCGCCGCTTTTGCTTACCAGCAAGGCTGTTGCCGGGTCACTGATCACATAGAGCGGAAACAGGCTGAACTGCGCGCGTTGCAGCGATCCGAACAGCTCTTCCTTGTTGCCGTCTGTGATGCGCACCAGTTCCTGGTCGTATACATACACCGGATGCGCTTTTACGGCCTCAACCACTTCATCAAAGTCGGCTTTCGTCCAGGCGCTGTTCACATCGAGGTATACGGAGCCTACATCCAGGGGCGACCGCTGCGGGCGGTAGGGTGACAGGGAATAGGTTGTGCCGTCGAAGCTGAACGCTTCTTCGGAAACTCCTTCATCCTTGAAACTCATTTTCCAGTCGGGTAGGTACGTTCCGGTATGTGTGTAGGTTTCGCGGCCACCCCTTTCGAAGCTGGCCTGGCTCACCGGGTCTTTCGGCTGGCTGCCGAAACTCATTTTAATGGTTTCGGTGGCGGACGCCGCATCGGGGCCGTCGATCCATATGTTCTCATAGGTGAGAGAGCCGGCAGTTTTTGTAAGCGGGGTAGTAACGCCGATCTTGAAGACGCGGCTTTCACCGGCCAGTACCGGGAACACGCGTACCGACACGGTGTTGCCTTCCTGCCAGTGTACTACGGAAGGATCGTGCCGTTCCACACCCACGATCTGTGTGTAGGCTGAATCTGCTTTTTCTTTTGTCGTAACGACGCCTTTTTCTTCGCGGCCGTGGATCCAGAGCGAGAGTGCGCTCACCACACTGCCTTCGGGCAGGTGGAAAGTGTAGATCGCTTCTTCCTGCAGGGGCCAGGACGAGGCAGGCGTTCTGTTGGAAACGGTGATCTGCTTTTCGGTGTAGGCAAGGTGCAGGTTCGGCCATACTTTCACCCCCGTATGGATGTCATCCGTTACCAGGTGTTTGCCGGTCCGGAGCCGCTGCTGTGCCCTGTGGCGCGAGTCGTACATGCATTCGAGGATACTGATCCGTTCATCTTCAGCGATGCGGGGTGTGCCGGTAAAGAAGGCGGCCAGCATCACCAGCGGATCGTGTTTTCGTTCTTCCCCGAATTTCCTGGTGGGCAGTTCGAAAAAGCTTATTCCATTCATGGAGGGGGTGTTGTATACCAGGTCCGACTGCAACGCTTTTTCGGCTAACCATCCCTGTGGTACTCTCGCGGCTACATGTACATAAGCGGGCAGGTCGTTGTCGTCTTCTGCGATGCCGTTGCCATACGCGTGGTTGATCTCTTTCACCATCAGTCCCCAGCTGATGACAAAGTATATGGCAAAGAACACCGGCAGGGTCAACCCGGCAAAGAATACGGCCCGGTACGATCTGCCTTCTTCGCCCGTCTTTCTTACGATCACCACGGTGTAAATACAGAACAGCAGCGGAACAAATGCATGGAGCGAAAAGCCAAGTGCAAGGGCCAATACGGCGCTCATGAGATAGATGGGAAAAAGATAGAAGAAGAGGTACACAAAGATCGCGAAACTGTACCCCAGTATAAGATACATCACGTACAAGACCCAGCGGGGCAGGGCATCCCGGAAACTGAAGACCAGGAAGTTGATGCAGCCCAGCACGAGTGATACCGACAGCCAGTTAACGGAATCTTCGAATACAACCATGTTACGGTTAAGTGCATACGCACTGATCAGGAACAGGACCAGCAGGTTGATCACCAGCGGCAGTCCGTCTCTTCCCTGTTTGAGCCGGCCGGAGAACAGCACCGAAAAAAAGTAAAGTGCGGTGATGCCGTAGTTGCATACAAACCACTGAAAGTCTTCAGGGCCTGCTTTCAGATACAACGGGAGGCAAAAGACGGTGAGCGAGATGGCGAGCAGAACAAGTCCGGATACGTAGAGCTTGTCCTGCAGTTTTGTTTGAATCCATTTCATGATGCGGTAGGGTTAGTTTAGGATCGTGAAAGAGTAAGGTTGATTTGTTGTACAAGGTTTTTGCGGGGATCAGGCAATGGCAGGCATCATCGTACGGTCTTTGTTGCCGTCCCGCTCCTTTTTTTCCAGGATGCCTTCCAGCAGTGGAAGCATTTTGTTGAGCCCGCGGGTCTTGATCACAAAGTTCCAGACGGGTTCAAACTTTTTCCATCCGCCGGCATACGCGAAATGTTTGATCCTGTGTTCCAGCTTTGTATGTGCGGAACTGGACTTCAGGATATTGCTCCAGGAATAGAAAGATCTGTAAGCTCCGTCGTACCCCTCCTGCAGTTGCCGGGGCGAGAGTTTGGTGGTCTTGTACACGACGTGCCGGGTATCGTACAGGCTCCAGTCGCGATGCAGGATCCTGCCTTGGGCTTCCATGTCTTTGAACAGGCGGGTGCCTGGGTAAGGTGTCAGGATGTGAAAGGTAGCGGTGGTGAGGCCGCTTTTTGCCGCCCAGTCGACCGTTTCCCGGAACACGTTCTCGTCATCGT
This sequence comes from Chitinophagaceae bacterium, assembly GCA_965200945.1. GTDB lineage: Bacteria > Bacteroidota > Bacteroidia > Chitinophagales > Chitinophagaceae > JADCRZ01. Next base: position 2,515,780 of record OZ241749.1, on the reverse strand, counting down.
CATCCAGTCCGAAAACGAAGCTGCCATTGATCATAATGCCCAGGTCGTGTAACCGCTGGATGGCCCTGCCATAGTCTTGTCCAAGATTTTGTTTTTTATTGCTTTGCCGAAGATTGGCGCTGTTCAGGGTCTCGAAACCTACGAACACGCTTCTCAGCCCGGCCCTGGCTGCTTCTTCAATGAGGTTGCCGCGGAGAATGGCATCTATGGTCGAGGCTCCCTGAAACACCCGGTTCATTCCCCGCATGCCTTCGAATAAAGCGCTGGCGAAAGGCTTGTTGCCCAACAGGTGATCGTCGAGGAAGTAAAGATGACGGCCGGGCAGCCGGTCTATTTCCGCCAGGGCTTCGTCGGCTTTTTGCGTGTAGAAGGTCCGGCCTCCTTCAAAAAAGGCATCCTTGTAGCAGAAATCGCAATGGTGCGGACAGCCTCTGGTGACCACGATGGAGTTGGGGACGAGATAAAAATTGCGTTTGATCAGGTCACGCCTGATCGGCGGGATGTTGTCAAGCGTGCGATGCGACGAGGTATACATCTTCGCCGAACGGCGGAGTGTAAAGTCCTGCAGAAAGCGCGGAAAACTTTCTTCTGCCGGACCAAGAAAAATGCTGTCGGCATGTGGCAGGGCTTCCTCCGGAAGAGAAGTAACATGAAGTCCGCCCAGGCAAACGTAGACCCCTTTGTTGCGGTACTTGTCGGCCAGCGCGTAGGCGCGGAAGGCGTTTGTGATATAAACCTGTATCACCACCAGATCAGGCTCGTCGTCGGTTCGCAGTTCTTCCACATGCTCATCCTGCAAGTCGATCTCGTCGTCCGGTGAGCAATAAGCCGCCAGCGTAGCCAGGCCCAGCGGCGGAAAAAGAGAGTATTTGATCGGTCTCCAGAACGGACTTTTGGCTTCTGCGAGTGCGGGGAGGATCATTTTTATTTTCATATCGGTCTTTTTAAGATGAACAAGGTGATAACACAACCCGGGTGGGAGTAATCCGGGAAGAAGGCCTCATGGCAAATGGACCTGCAGGCTTTCTATCTGCCGGATCTTGTGCCAGCATACCGCAAGCGGAATAAGGCCGATGACGCCGAAGGAACAATCGATGAGTTGCCAGAAAAGCGGGATCTCGCGGACATGCCCTGCGATGAAAGCAAGTGGAAAGATCATGACGCAGGCGATCTGTCCGAAGCGGATCACCCATTTGTTGCGCACCGGATCCCGGAGCGGACCAATAAAGGCAATGGCAATCATGAGATGGGCAAAGGCAAGCCAGTCGGACCCGTAGCTGAGGAAGGGATACTGTGCGTTGGTGTTTCGGACGGCTTCATACACGGTGTAGAGCCAATGGTGCAGGTAGCTGCTGCCGGCGGGTATGATGGTGAGCAGCCAGCGGAGTTCGCTTTCGATGGCAAAAGCGGTGATGCCGCTGAGGGCGAGGGCCACTATAAAGAAGACGATCCATCTTCGCAGGCTTTTGTAAAGAGGGGCGGAGCTAATCATGATTTTTTATTTAAAAGTGCTTTGTGTTTCAAAGTAAATGGACAAAAAAATTTACTGCAGTGATCTGATCATTTTTTCCAGCGCATCGAGGTGCAGCTTGAAAGATTTTTCGCCTTCTATGGTGACCGAGTATTCGGTGTTTGTTTTGCGGCCGATGAATCCCTTTTCCACTTTTACAAAATTGTTTTCTTCCAGCGTTTTGAGGTGCGAGGCCAGGTTGCCGTCGGTGACGCCGATCAGCTCCTTGAGCTCGTTGAAATTGACTTTTGCATTTACCATCAGGGCACTCATGATGCCCAGGCGGATGCGGCTGTCAAAAACCTTATTTAAATTTTCAATCGGATTCTTCATACTTTGTTCATTGCCTGCCGGGTTATACGTGCAAACAGGCATACCGGCGCGCACGCGGGTTACAGTGAATTGTTTACAGAGGTCCGTTCATATTTCCACCACATCCATGCACCATAAATAATGTGCAGCACGCCAAAGCCTGCGGCCCAGAACGCGAGGCCGCGGCCCAGCATCCAGAGGTTGCAGATACCGAGCAGGATCTCTCCGTAGCCCATGTACCTGACTTCTCCCAGGGTGTATTTGCTGCCGTTCACCAGTGCCAGTCCGTAAAAAATAAGGCAACAGGGGGCGATGAGCACAAAATACCCGAGCCCGAGGAGTTTTAAAATTACAAAACCGCCGGCAACCATCGGCAGAACAGTGTTCCACATCAGGCGCATGGCGGAGCGGCCCCACACGGGGATGCCGGTTTTTTTACTCCGGATATAGGTAAAAGCAAAGGCGGATACAAAAGCGCCGATAAAAACGCCGGCGGCAATATAGAAGAGTTCTGTGGTGAGGCCACCACGGGAGAGTTTGGCGGTGTACGGGTCTAGGTCGTCGAGGGAAATGGAAAGGGACTGTTTGTAAGCCTGGATCCTGGAGGCAGCGAGCCCGGCGCCGGCGAGGGCGAAGAGCCCGGCCGAGATGCCGCTCCAGCCACTCAGACTGATAAAACGGCTGCTTCGCTCCATCATCGATTTGATGTCCTGTAAAGTTTGCAAAGGCTGATTCACTGTATCCATTAAAAGTGCTTTGAAATACAAAGTAATGTCAATGTTGCGGTATTTGCAACAGTGTCCGGAAAAATATTTATGATGCCCGGTGTTTCCCGCGGTTTCTTGTCTGAACCTGGATTTACAGGATTTTTCCAATTATCCTGATAATCGTTGATTATACCCAAAGCCGCTATCAGGGCAATCTTCCAGATCACATAATTCCAGGTTCAGGCAAGCATCAGCAGGTCCGCCCCTGATCTGAGCGTATCGCAAGAAAAAGGGTTCACGAGCATGCTCGTGAACCCTTTTTCAATATCAAAAATTTACACTTCTAATAAGGCTTTGCTTCCCTTGACACTTCTTCGGCTTCCCTTACGGCATCTTCCGAATGGGCAGTGCCGATGGGTCCGCGCTGGCCGTGGTCGGCGCCGCGCAGGCCTTCTGCCACACGGCGGCCGTATTCGGCATCGCACTGCGTGAAAAGCTCGATCATCTTGTCCTGAATGTGTTTCTGAACGGGTTTCAGGGTGTTGACCAGGTTGGTGATCAGGTCATCCTTTTCCCATTGTTCGTGCTGGCGGAAACGTTCGCCGGCCTGCTTGAAGTTGTTCTGGCGGTCGATCTTCTGGCGCAACAGGTTGGCCTCGTAGCGGGGCGTGTAATCCTTGCCCGGCTTGGGTGCTTCCTTGAGTCCGTTCAGGCTCGATGGTTCGTAGTTCACGTGCGGGTTCTGGCCCTTGGCGGCGCCTATGGAGAAGGTCATCTGGCCGTCGCGCTGGTTGGTGGCCACATGTGTTTTCGGCGAGTTGATCGGCAGCTGTAGGTAGTTGGGCCCTACGCGGTAGCGCTGGGTATCGGAGTAAGAGAACGTACGTCCCTGCAGCATCTTGTCGTCGGAGAAGTCGAGCCCGTCAACCAGCACACCGGTACCGAAGGCAGACTGTTCCACTTCCGCAAAATAGTTTTCCGGGTTTTTGTTGAGCACCATCACACCTACGGGAAGGAAGGGGAACTGGTCGGTCGGCCAGATCTTGGTATCGTCGAGCGGGTCAAAGTCAAGCTCCGGATGATCGTCGTCGCTCATGATCTGAACGCAGAGTTCCCATTCAGGAAATTTACCTTCTTCTATGGCGTCATAAAGATCCTGGGTGGCATGGTTGAAGTTCTTGCCCTGGATGTCCTCTGCCTGGTCCTGGGTCAGGTTGCGGATGCCCTGCTTTGGTTCCCAGTGATATTTTACGAGCACTGCTTCGCCGTCCGCATTCACCCATTTGTACGTGTTCACGCCTGAACCCTGCATCTGGCGGTAGTTGGCCGGAATGCCCCAGGGGGAGAACAGGAAGGTGATCATATGCAGCGCTTCGGGCGTATTGCTGATAAAGTCGAAGATGCGTTCGCCGTCCTGGCGGTTGGTCACCGGGTCGGGTTTGAAGGAGTGCACGAGGTCGGCGAATTTCATCGCATCGCGGATAAAGAAAACCTTGAGGTTGTTGCCTACCAGGTCCCAGTTGCCGTCTTCGGTGTAGAATTTGGTTGCAAAACCGCGCGGGTCACGCAGGGTCTCGGGAGAATGGCCTCCATGGATCACGCTTGAGAAACGCACAAATACAGGGGTGCGTTTTCCCTGCTGCTGAAACAATTTAGCACGGGTGTATTTATCGATCGGCTGGCCGCCAACATTTCCGTACGCCTCAAAGTAGCCATGGGCGCCGGCGCCACGGGCATGCACCACTCTTTCAGGGATGCGTTCGCGGTCGAAATGGGAGATCTTTTCGAGGAACTGGTAGTTCTCCATCGTGGCCGGTCCGCGGTTGCCGATGGTACGCAGGTTCTGGTTGTCTGTAACAGGATGCCCCTGCCGGGTCGTAAGGGTCTGGTTGCCCTGCTGCCCGTTCGCAGCGCCGTTGCCATTGGGCGACTGCCGGATATCATTTTCGTTGTTCATAAGAGTGCTTTTGTGAGAATAAAATTAGGTTATTGAAACAGGACGGCGCTTGATTTCCGCCATTTTTTTGGTAATGTTTCCCCCTTCCGGGTATCAAAACGCCTGAAAGCGGGAAAGGGTTCGCAACCGATCCGATTTGATCCTGTTCCTCCCGGTATTTCCTGCGCAATTGCTCCTAGAACCCGATGGAATTGCCCCCGTCTACCGGCAGAACCACCCCGGTAATATATTTGGCGCCGTCGAGAGCGAGAAACAGGGCCGCGTTGCCGATGTCGGCCGGTTCGCCCAGGGCGCCCATCGGGGTTCTCGACATCACCTTGTTCTTCCTTTCGGGATCGCTGTTCAGCGCTTTGGCCGACATATCGGTGGCGATAAAACCGGGCGCGATACAGTTGACACGGATGCCCTGGGGCGACAGTTCCGTGGCCATGGCCCGTGTCATGCCTTCAATCGCCGATTTGGAGGCGGTATAGGCAATCACTTTCGGAATGCCATATTGCGAGGCCATCGAGCTGATGTTGATGACTGCACCGCCGCCGTTGCCTACCATGCCGCGGATCACTTCCCTCGATAAGGCAAATACCGCTGTTACATTGGTGAGCAGGATACGCTGGAAATCTTCATCGCTCACATCGGTGAACTCTTTTTTCATGTTGATGCCGGCATTGTTGACCAGCACGTCTATCTTTCCATGCTGACCGATCACCTGCTGCACCAGTGCCGGTATAGAGGCCAGGTCGCTGAGGTCGCCCGGCAGGGGCACACAAAGATCACCCAGTTCCTGGCGGGCATTCTCCAGCTTTGCGCTGTCCCGGCCAATGATCACCGTTAGAATGCCGTTTGCTACGAATTTGCGGGTAATGGCCAGACCGATGCCTGAACCACCGCCGGTTACCACTGCAACTTTCCGTTCTCCTGTTTCCATGTTGTTTCAATTTTTTATAGAAGGTGTAAATATAGGCGCCCTGTCCTCATTGCGCAAGCCGGCTCACAGATTGCCACCGTTTCCGGGTGCGTAGGGAAAGCTCAATGATCTGTAGTAATCCAGCGTCTGGTCCGGCTTTTCATACCCGGCAGGAATCGGTTTATCCGCATAGGTCTGAAAATAAAGCACACACGCATTCCGCCACCAGACCGCTTCTGTTTCCTGGATGGCCAGCAGCATGCGAACCTGTTCAAACCGTTCATCATCGATCTTTCCTTTCAGGCCGTTCCAGGTTTGCTGCATCTGCCGCACCGAATCTACGCCTGAATAATATTTAAAACAGAGCTCTTCCCACAGCGTTCTTCCCGAGCGCATCTTATACGTCCAGGGCACATGGTGAAACCAGAGCAAATATTCGTCGGGACACGTCTTCAGGTCCGCATATTCTTTTTCTACTTCCGGTTTGTACTGCGCCAGCGCATTGCTGCCCGTGGCGGTGCGGTTGAAGCCAAGGCCGGTTGAGTCGGCCTTATGAAAATAAACGGGGTTCCAGTCGGCCCGCGAAGCCTGGTTGAACCAGGGGGCCGGCCCGTAATGATGGCCATAGCCCATGATATGATGCAGTCCCAGCGGCGTCATGTAGTTGACCAGGGTGTTTCTCGACGACAGCATGATCGCTTTCACCGCGTTTACAAAGCGGGCATCGTTGGTAAAGGTTTGCCTGATCCACTCGTCGGCGATCTGCGCCGGACTGAGTTCATGATCCCAGGCGAGGCGGCCCAGGGCATACCAGTTGGACTGCCCGAAGGGATGGCCGCACCAGTTGCGGTCGTTGCCGATGTTGGCGACCCCTGCCATGCCGGAGAGCGGCTGGTTTTCCAGCGTGCCGTCGATCACTTGCGCTACGAGCGATCCTTTGCCTTTTTCCCAGGTATCGGCATCGAGGCATTCTTTAAAGAGGGGCGCTTCGTAAACCAGGTGCGTGGCAAAGCCGAGGTACTCCTGCGTAAGCTGGTATTCCATCATCAGCGGGGTGCGGGGCATGGCGCCAAAAAGGGGATGAAAAGGCTCGCGCGGCTGAAAATCGATCGGGCCATTTTTCACCTGTACCAGTACATTTTTCCGGAATTTGCCATCGAGCGGCTTGAATTCGTTGTAAGCCTGTTTGAAACGGTCGTCGGGGGTTTCGTTGCTGTATACAAAGGCCCGCCAGATCACGATGCCGCCATGCGATGCAACCGCATCAGCCAGCATGTTGGCGCCGTCGGCATGCGTGCGGTTGTAGTTTTGCGGACCAGGCTCTCCTTCTGAGTTTGCCTTGATGAGGAAGCCGCCGAAATCGGGTATGTACTGGTAGATCTCCTCCACTTTTTGTTTCCACCAGGCCTGTACAGCAGGGTCGAGCGGATCGGCTGTTTTGAGCTTGCCTGTTTCGATGGGTGCGCTGAAACGCGCGGTGAGATACACTTTGAGGCCATAGGGCCGGAATACACCGGCAAGGGCTGCCGCCTTTACGAGATAGTCTTTTGTAAGCATCAGCGCATTGGCGTTCACGTTGGTGATCACCGTGCCGTTGACGCCGATGGAAGCATTTGCCCTGGCATAATCGACGTAGCGCCGGTCGATGTAGCCGGGCAGTTTGTGCCACTCCCAGATGGAAATGCCTGCATAGCCCCGTTCAACGCTCCTGTTGAGATTATCCCAGTGGTTCAGCATGCGCAGGGCGATCTTGGGGGTGCTGACGATATGAAGCGTGGAGATCGGCTGATGGGTTTGCATCAGGCGGAGATAAGCGAAAACGCCGTACAGCACACCAACGTCAGTGTTGCCCGCAATCACAGTGACCGGTTTGCCCTTGCTGGAAACAGTCGTGAGGATATAACCACTCGGTCCGGCTTTCTGGAATTCCCCGGTTGACACCAGCGATGCAAGCAGCGGAACGGATTTCGGGGTGCCGAGGACCAGTGAACCGGCGGCGGGTGAAGCGGCTCTCGCGATGGACCGGCCAAGCATTCCCTGCAGACCGTTGGCCAGTTCTTCTGCTGCTTTATCGAGTGTAGCAGAAGAGGCCGCATAAAAGGAAGCGGCGTTCCTGCTGTATTGCTCGCGCAGGCCGTCGTCTGCAATCCGGTCGTACCGGAGCCAGAGGCGGTAACCGTCTTCCGCAGGAAGCCGGGTAACAAATAAAATTAAAAGGAACGGGAGAAGAGATCTTTTCTTCATAACAGACAATTAAACGGAAGACTCAATCGATTGCTTCGGGGGAGTAACGTCGGGTATCCGGCATACCGTGCGATCATCTTCTTTGGCAGATGATTTTCATCTGCGTAAAACTACGGGTTTAAAGAAAAATAAAAAAAAATTATGCAATCGATTGCATTTTCAAGTTAATTCCCGAATTTAGGTGTTTAATTACAACGGTTCCATGCTGCCTGAAAATAGAACTGACTTCTTCCCTCTTTTACCAACCGGTTTGCCTGTGCAGATCTTTCATTCAAAAACCTGCCGGATCGCAGGTTCCCATTTTTGTTTAAGGCATACATGCAGATGGCGACAGGGCAAGCCTGAACCGGGTACCAGCTTGCCAGTAGCGCCATGCTCATCGGAGTGAAAAGCACTTGTTTCGCGCGCCGGCCACTTTTTGGATTCCTGGTCGGTTGCCGAGTAATTGTACAAACATTACGCTGTTAAAATAATATTACATCGATCATTCTTTAAATCTATAAACGAAGCATATGCAAGTGTTACTGGGCGACAAAGAATATTTTAAAGGGATAGGCTCTGTTCAGTATGAAGGGCCGGATACAGATAATCCGCTGGCCTATCGCTGGTATGATGAAAATAAACTAGTGGCCGGAAAGTCCATGAAAGAGCATTTCCGATTTGCCTCGGCCTACTGGCATTCTTTCGGAGGCAACGGCGCAGACCCGTTCGGGGAGCCTACACATCTCTTTCCCTGGGATGAGAAAGCCGACCCGGTAGAACGTGCAAAAGACAAGATGGACGCGGCGTTCGAGTTTGTTACCAAGATAAATTTCCCTTTCTACTGTTTTCATGATGTGGACGTAGTAGGCTATGGCAACGATGTGGCCGAGAATGAAAAGAGGCTGCAGGCGCTCACTGCTTATGCGAAACAGAAACAGGCAGACAGCGGCGTCAAACTGCTGTGGGGCACGGCCAACCTGTTCTCCAACCGCCGCTATATGAACGGCGCCTCCACCAATCCCGACTTTCACGTGCTGGCTCACGGTGCCGCCCAGGTGAAGGCTGCCATCGATGCCACCATCGAGCTTGGCGGAGAGAACTACGTATTCTGGGGCGGCCGCGAAGGATATATGAGCCTGCTCAACACCGACATGAAACGGGAGCTTGACCACATGGCGAAGTTCCTGCATGCAGCAAAAGACTATGCCCGCAAACACGGCTTCACCGGCACTTTCCTCATCGAGCCGAAACCCGCCGAGCCATCCAAACACCAGTATGATTTCGATGCGGCCACGGTGGGCGGCTTCCTGCGCCAGTACGGGCTGATGGATGATTTCAAGCTGAACCTGGAAGTGAACCACGCCACGCTTGCCGGCCATACGTTCACCCATGAGCTGCAGGTAGCGGTCGACAACAACCTGCTCGGCTCTATGGATGCCAACCGCGGCGATTATCAGAACGGATGGGATACGGACCAGTTCCCGAACAACATCAACGAGGTGACCGAAGCCATGCTGATCATCCTGGAAGGCGGCGGTTTCAAAGGGGGCGGTGTTAACTTCGATGCAAAGATCCGCCGCAATTCCACCGACCCGATCGACCTGTTCGAAGCGCATATCGGCGGGGTGGATACGTTCGCCCGCGCACTGATCACCGCAGACAACATCCTGCAGAAATCGGATTACAAAAATTACCGTGCACAACGCTACGCTTCCTACGACAGCGGCAAGGGACGTGAATTCGAAGAAGGCAAGCTGACCCTGGAAGACCTGCGGAACTACGCCGCCGAAAACGGCGAGCCGAAAACCCTCAGCGGCAAACAGGAATACCTGGAAAATATCATCAACCGGTATATCTAGTTTTCGAAAGCGGGGCGTTGATTATAAAGCAGCAGTGAATAGGAATCAAAATCCTTTCTTCCTGTTCCGGTAGACTCACAGGGTGGATAGCAATCCGCCAGCACAGGAATGGGGTCGACTAAAAAGTAGGGAAGCGATTGTTTCTATGTTCCGTCAGGAACATTTGATGGGTAGCATGCCATGAGATTCAATAACGTTCCATCGGAACGTCTGTTGCTCGGGTGCTGCACCCAGAAGCAACAGGCGTTCCGATGGAACGCTGTGTGGGAGGGCATTGGGGTTACCCATCAGGTGTTCCGCCGGAAAACAAAACCAGGTTGCTTTCCTACTTTTCAGTCAATCCCCCGGTGGGTAGAACTGCCGTTCTTGTTTTCCTGCGTGCCGCGGGTACGGTTGGTGCTCTCGGGTCCGGTACGCATCCCGGCTTCAAATGAGTTTCTACCCGCCGGGCGTACCCGGGCACGCGATGAGATCATATTATCTATCAAACTGGTTGTACCTATTTATAGTCCGGGTCTACTGGAACATAAAAAAAGTCAGTGATTCTGTTCAGCGCAGGATGCCTCTTTAAATGTTTTCATGCATCGGTACTCCTGATACTCAACCGCAATTTTAATTGGTAACGCAGAATTTTTAAAAATCATCATGTTACTCCTCGGAATAGACCTCGGTACTTCATCCATCAAAGTATCCGTTGTGGATGGCGACTCACAGAAATGCATAGCCGCTGCACAGTACCCCGACACGGAACGGGAGATCCTGAGCATCAAACCCGGATGGGCGGAACAGTCGCCCGATACCTGGTGGGATGATGTAAAGCAGGCCATCCTGAAAGCCAATACAGGTGGCGATTACAACCCGGAAGACATCGGTGCCATCGGCATCTCGTACCAGATGCACGGGCTGGTGCTGCTGGATAGCAGGGGCGAAGTGTTGCGCAACAGCATCATCTGGTGCGACAGCCGCGCCGTGCCGTATGGGGAGGCGGCTTTTCAGCAGATCGGGGAAGATATCTGCCTGCAGCACCTGCTCAATTCACCAGGTAATTTCACTGCATCCAAGCTGGCCTGGGTAAAAGAACAGGAGCCCGAGATCTTTGGCCGGATCGACAAGATCATGCTGCCCGGCGATTTTATCGCACAGCGGCTGACCGGCACCGTTACCACCACGCCGTCGTCGCTTTCCGAAGGCATCTTCTGGGATTTTCAGCAGAACAGCGTGTCGGACGATGTGCTGGGATATTTCAATTTTTCCGCGGACATCATTCCACCGGTGCAGCCGGTATTTTCAAACCACGGTGAACTGCGGGCGGAGATCGCGGTGGAACTGGGTCTGCGTGCCGGAATCCCCGTTGCATACAAAGCCGGTGACCAGCCCAACAATGCTTTTTCCCTGAATGTGCAGGAGCCGGGTGAGGTGGCGGCTACGGCAGGAACATCGGGCGTGATCTATGCCGTGAGCGATGCGCTTACCTACGACCCCCGATCGCGCGTCAACAGTTTTGCCCATGTGAACCACCTGCCCACCGCCAACCGCATCGGTGTATTGCTCTGCATCAACGGCACCGGTATCCTGAACCGCTGGATCCGCAATCAGACCGGCGCGGCGGTCGGCTATGGGCAGATGAACGAGATGGCAGGCGCCATCCGGCCGGGCAGCGACGGTCTCCGGGTGATGCCCTTCGGAAATGGTGCAGAGCGGATGCTGGGCAACCAGATCGTGGGCGCGCACCTGCACAACATCGACCTGAACCTTCACACATCGGCACATATCTTCCGCGCCGGACAGGAAGGCATTGCGTTCGCATTCCGGTATGGCCTCGATATCATGCGGGAAAACGGCATCAACCCCAGCATCATCCGCGCCGGCAAAGCGAATATGTTCCTGAGCCCCGTATTCATGGAAGCGTTTGTGAACGCGACCGGCGTGCCGGTGGAGCTGCACGACAACGACGGCAGCGTGGGAACAGCGCTGGGAGCCGGGGTAGGAGCAGGCTTCTTTAAACACGCTTCCGATGCGTTCAGTCGCCGGGAAAGGATCAGCACCATCGAGCCCGGCAACACGCAAGAATACGATAGTCTATACCAGGATTGGAAAAAGATCCTGGATACGCATCTCGCAACTATCTCCTAAGCCGATCCGGTACTGTTCCCTGTTTTAAAGCCTCAGGTCTTTACAGGTCTGCAGGCTTTTTATTTGTGCGTTCCTGCACGGTCGTGGGGCCGTTTTATGGAGAATCGCCTGCCGGGAACGGAATTTTTAGACAATGCTTTCTTTCTATTTCCGTTATTTTTGTAGAGACCGGTAATTATTAAAATTAATGTTAATACCAAAAGGAAAGTTAATCGTCATCGGAGGAGCAGAAGACAAGGGCATCGTTGTCCCGAACGGGGAAACATTCCACAACAACAACCTGAATTTTATTGAGCTTGGCATCCTCCGGCGCATCGTGGAGGAAGCCGGCGGGCCTGCCGCCCGGATCGAAGTGGTCACCACCGCTTCCATGATCCCGCATGAGGTGGGCAATAATTACATGAACGCATTCGGCAAGATCGGCTGTACCAATATCGGTGTCATGCACATCCGCAACAGGGAAGACACGATGAAAAAAGAATACCTCGAGGGTATCCGCAAAGCCGACTGTGTGCTTTTCAGCGGCGGCAACCAGCTGCGGCTGAGTTCGGTATTTGGCGGGAAAGAGTTCCTGACCATCTTGCACCACCGCTTCCGAAATGAAAACTTTGTGGTGGCCGGCACATCGGCCGGCGCTATGGCCATGAGCAATACCATGATCTACGAAGGCAACGCCACCCGCGCGCACCTGAAGGGCGAAGTGAAGATCACTACCGGACTGAGCTTTATGGACAATGTGATCATCGACAGTCACTTTGAAAAACGCGGCCGCTTTGGCCGGCTGGCGCAGGCCGTAGCCAGCAACCCGTCGTGCATCGGGATCGGACTGGGTGAAGATACCGGCATGATCGTTACCGAGGGCAACCTGATGGAAGCGATCGGCAGCGGCATGGTCATGATCATCGACGGGCATGAGATCGACTACAGCAACATCGCCGACATCCCCGAAGGAAATCCGATCAGCGTGGAAGGCATCATCGTTCACCTCTGCGCCAAAGGCAACGGCTACCTCCGCAAGGAACGCAAGTTCATCGAAGCCATGGCCGCCACCACGCCCATCATGCAGGATTTTGATTGAACTTAGCCATTAAGAGACCTGTTTGCTTTCTTTTTTGTCCCCTGGATTTGTATTGATATCTATTATTATACAAATCCAGGGAACAAAGGAAATATCTGATCTGCGGTTATAAAAGAGAAAGCGGGGTAGAAACTAATTCTATCCCGCTTTCTCTTTTATAAAAACCGGCCGTATACTTTACGCCGGTACCTTCCTCGGCTTCTCGCGTTCCCAGAAGCGGTGCTGGGTGATCGCGTTTTTAAACTGCGTGACCACTTTGGTGATGTCTGAACCGATGATGAGGCCTTCGGTCATCACCGTTTGGTCCGAATGATCTTCGGGCAGCTTTTTGCTGAAATAGGTCGATTCCAGTACCTGTATCGCTTCAGAAGAGGCAGCGATGGCCTTGCAATGCTTGAATGCTTCGTTCAGGAAATGAACGGCATCCGCATCCGCTGCCAGGGTCGCCACGCTGTTGGTACCGCCCGGCACATACACCGCGTCATAAAATACAGAAGCCGCTGTCAGGAAGCTTTTTTCCGGCTGTATGATGGTGTCGTTCTTTCCGATGATCTTCAGCTTGGGCGCAATCACGTCTACCATGGCGCCTTCTTTCAGCAGCGAATCGTGCACGGTCATCAGTTCTTCCTCATCTACGCCGTCTGCCGCCAGAATCGCGATCTTGCGCGTGCTGATCGAATCTTTCACGGTGCCGGCCATACTGAGCGCATAGGAATGTTCCAGTGATCCTTCTACATACACCGGCTGGTAGGCCTGCGGGTTTGCATCGGCGCCGAAACTATGGTTGATGAGCGCTTCCGAATCATGGGGCACATGCATGCCCAGTCCGTAGGCGACCTGGCTGGCCAGTCCTTTGTCGATCCGCACGAGGATGCCCAGCATGCGTTTGCGGATGGCAAGTGTTTCCACTTTACCCAGTTCGAAACGAAGGGCGTCGACGATGTGATTTTTTTCCGGCTCGCTCTGGCTGTTGAAGAATAGGGTGGCCTGACTGAAAAAGTCCATGAAGCTGGCGCTGCGTTCGCGTACTTTTTTGGCGTCGATCTTTTCGGCATAGGTCGAAAATCCGCCTTCAGACATTTTGGCCTGGAAGGGACAGCCGCCGCCAAGCGAATTGGGATGGTAGCTGGTTCTACCTTTGTTGATGGTCTGCCGCATGTGGCCGTCGCGCTGGTTGTTATGTACCGGTGCGATAGAGCGGTTGATCGGGATCTCATGAAAATTCGGTCCGCCCAGGCGGATAAGCTGGGTATCGGTATAGGAGAACAGCCGGCCCTGCAGCAGCGGGTCGTTGGTGAAATCGATTCCCGGCACCACATGGCCGATGTGGTAGGCCACCTGCTCGGTTTCCGCAAAATAGTTGTCGGTGTTGCGGTTGAGGGTCAGTTTGCCGATGCGTTGCACCGGTACCAGTTCTTCAGGAATGAGTTTGGTGGGATCCAGCAGGTCGAATTCGAATTTAAACTCATCTGCCTCTGCTACTATCTGCACGCCAAGTTCCCATTCAGGAAACGCGCCGGCTTCAATGGCTTCCCACAAGTCGCGGCGGTGGTAATCGGGGTCTTTGCCGGAGATGTTCTGCGCTTCGTCCCATGCTACTGAATGCACACCCAGCAAGGGTTTCCAGTGGAATTTTACAAAATGCGCCACTCCCTGCTCGTTTACAAAGCGGAAGGTATGCACGCCGAATCCTTCCATCATGCGGTAACTGCGGGGGAGTGCCCTGTCGCTCATGATCCACATGATCATATGGGCTGATTCGGGGGTGAGGGAGATAAAATCCCAGAAGGTATCGTGCGCCGAGGCCGCCTGCGGTATCTCGTTGTGGGGCTCGGGTTTCACGGAGTGGATCAGGTCGGGAAACTTGATCGAATCCTGGATGAAGAACACGGGCATGTTGTTGCCTACCAGGTCGAAGATGCCTTCTTCCGTATAAAACTTAACGGCGAACCCGCGCACATCTCGGGCAAGGTCTGAAGAGCCACGCGAGCCGGCCACGGTGGAGAACCGGACAAACACCGGGGTTTCGCGGGAGGTATCGTTCAGAAATTTTGCCTTGGTGTATTCGGCCATCGGTTTGTACACCTGGAAGGTGCCATGCGCACCGGCGCCACGGGCATGCACCACTCTTTCGGGGATGCGTTCGTGGTCGAAATGGGTAATCTTTTCCCGGAAGATGAAATCTTCCATGAGTGTGGGGCCGCGGTCGCCGGCTTTCAGCGAGTTGTTGTCGTCGTTTACGCGTACGCCCTGGTTGGTCGTGAGAAACTGACCGGTCCCGGATTCGGTGTTCCCGGCGAGGTCTTTTGCCTTTTGGTTGTCGGGAGCCGCCTGGTCATTATGTGTGTTTGCCATATCGGTGAGAATGATTTAAGAGAAGCTTGTTCGTTGATAATTTTATGCCTGTGATGCAGCCTGGTAGTTGATGCTGCTTTCCGCGATCTGGGTCAGCAGGGCATCGGCTTCTTTTTCCTCAGCCAGTGTTTTGTACAGGATGGAGGCTACTTCCTCTTTTCCAATGGTTTTCGCAAGCTGGGCGAGTCCGCCATAGGTTGCGATCTCATAGTGTTCCACCTTCTGGGCAGCCAGGATGAGGGCCACGTCGCGTGCGGTAGTACCGGCGATGGTGTCTTCGATCATGCCTTCCCCTTCGATGGTGATGCCTTCCATGGCATCGCACTTCTTTGCCTGCTTTTTCTTGCCCAGCAGGGTAAAAATTTCTTCGAGACGGGCAACATGTCCCATGGTCACATCGAGGTGCTGGATAAAGGCGTTCTGCAATGCGGGAGCGCCGGCCGCCTTCACCATTTTGGGAAGTGTTTTTACCAGCTGGTTCTCAGCCCAGTAAATGTCTTTGATGCAATCGAGGAAAAGCTCTTCCAGGGCGGTGTCGCCGTGTTCGGTGGAGGAAACGGCAGCCGTAGCGATGTCTGCATCGGCTTCGGCCGTACCCAGACTGGAGGTGGAAGTCTTTTTTGTTTTTATTGATTTTGACATACGTTGATTTTGATAGCATGATCAAAATTTTATGCCATGAGCGCTGGGGAGGCGGAAAGGCACGAAATGGCCTTATAGCCTCAGCGATGCTTACACGATGTGCCCTGGAACCAGGTTATCCTCCATACCCTGCGATCCGGATCCTGCTCGACCCCCCGGGTTGTTTGCTGAGCTGGATCTGTGTGGAGATCCGTTCTTTCAGCGCTTCCACATGCGAGATGATGCCGATCGTTTTTCCGTTGGCCTGCAGGTTCTCCAGGGCCGAGATCGCCGTGTCGAGGGTCTCCGCATCGAGGGTGCCGAATCCTTCGTCGATGAAGAGGGAATTGATCTGCACTTTCCGGCTGGCGAGGTCCGACAGCCCCAGCGCGAGGGCCAGGCTCACCAGGAAACTTTCTCCGCCCGACAGGGTGCTCATCGGGCGCACCACGTCTGCCTGGTAGCTGTCGATCACCAGCAGCTCGAGGTCTTTGTCGGCGCTTTTCAGGATGCGGTAGCGGTCGCTGAGCCGCAGCAGGTGCCGGTTGGCAAGCTCGGTGAGCCGGGCCAGGGTAAGGCCCTGCGCAAAGCGGCTGAACCGTTTGCCGTTCTCCGAGCCGATCACTGCCGACAGGTTGTTCCAGCGCTCGCAGAGCTGCTGCTGCGCCTGGATGAGCATCGCCAGCTCATGGTGTTGCTGCTTGTGCCGCGCATCCGTCTTCAGGGTCACATCGATCTTTCCAAGCTCCCGGTTCAGGGAGGAGCTGATGTTATCCAGCTCATCGATGCGCGTGGCGAGAGAAGAAACTTCTTCCTGCGTCAGGTTTTTTTCCTGCTCCTCCCGCAACGCGGTTTCATTGTCGTGCAGCGACCGTTGCAGCCCCGACCTTTCTTCTGTGGCTTCTTTGAGCAGCGTTTCAAGCCGCCTGCATTCGGGCTCCGGCAGCAACCGCCGCTGAAAATCATCTACAGACGTGATGCCCTCGGCTTGCAGCTCGGCGAGCAGCCTGGCCAAAGTATCTTCGTAAATACCTTGCTGGAAGCTCCACTGTGCGGTCAGGTCTTCCTGCTTGCTTTGCGCGATCTTCAGCTTTTGGGTTTCTTCGTTCCATTCCGTGCGCAGCCGGTCGGCAGCGGCTTTTTTTTGCTGGGCATCCTGTTCCAGCCGCTGCTTTTCCAGCACCGTATCGCGGTTTCCGAAAAGCTGCCGGCGTTCTTCCTGAAGGCGCTCGAGATTGCGCCGGTAACTGAACAGCTGCGCATCAAGACGCTGGATGGCTTCGCTCTTTTCTTCGAGATTATACGACGCATTCTTCAGTTCCGAACTTACTTCGATGCGCTTCATCTTGCTTTCCCGGAGCAGATCCTGTGTTTTTTTGTATGTGTCCGATCGCTCCCGCAGAAGGGGAATGATTTTCTGTGCTGTGGAAGGTTCAAAAGAAACCTGGTGTGCCATCAGCATGTTGCCGATCTTCCCGGTGATCTCCTGTATGGTTGCTTTCCCTGCGGTCAAGCCTGCGGCTGTTTTATCAAGCGCCTCCGCGAAGTTTTGCAGGTTGCTTTCTGCCTGCCTGATCTCGCCTTCCAGTTTTATCTCTTTCTGTCTGTCAGCCCCAGCAAGGGTCTCCTGGTTCCTGATCGATTTTTCCGCTTCCCGTATCGCGCGGATCACTGCCTGTACCTGCCGCAGATCCCCATTCTTGCGGTCTATGATCTGTTGGAGAATGTCGGGCCGCGCAGCATCAAGCGGTTTGGGAAGCTCGCGGTTGTTGGAGGCAAACGCTTCTCTCGAAGCCTGGTACAGGCCTTCTTTTTGGCTGAGTTGTTCCTGTGTATGGAGCAGGTTGCTGTGGGTACGAGCCAGCAGCAGATCCTGGCTGCGCAGCAAGCCGGCAGACTGATCTGTTTTGGCTTGCTGCTCATTCTTTTTTTGTTCGGCTTCACTGCGTTCATGCGTGCGGTTCTCCACCACGAACGGATGTTCATGGGAACCACAGAGCGGACAAGGCTCCCCCTCCACAAGCCGGTGGCGGTCGGCTTCGTACTTCTGGATCAGCATCTCCAGCTCCAGGTTTTTGCGGAGCGCTTCGAGCAACCTTTGTGCTTCTTCGTGATCTTTACGTTGTTCTTTTATTGCTCTTTCCAGCTGGTCCGCCTCCCGTTGAAGCTCCGCTGCTTTTGCGGAAAGATTTTCTTTTTCTTCACCCGTCAGCTGCAACTGACGGCTCAGCCGGTACTGGTCTTCGCAGCGGCTGATAAGCGAAGGAAGCGCGTCCGCTTCCAGCTCATACTGCCCTATCGTTTTTCCCGACAGCCGCGTCTCCTGCGATGCGTTTGTCTGCTGTAACTTCTCATCCGCTTCGCGGATTTGGAGCTGTATCTTTCCGAGTGACTGCCGGTATTTCAGGAGCTGCTGCTGCTCGTGGTTCAGCCTCTGCGTATGGTCCGATTTTGCCGAAACAAGCATGGTCATTTGCCGGGTCAGTTCCGTGATCTTTTCCAGCTGATGGCCCAGCGTGGGGATCTCCTGTTCAAGGCTGGCCGCGGCGGCATGGGCCAACAGCCACGCTTCCTGCTCCCTGATCTGTTGTTCGGTCTGCTCCAGCGCTGTCCGTTTTAACTGAACCCTTTTTTCCTGTTCGGCAAACGAGCTTTTCAGCTTGTCGAGTCCTTCCTGCTCGTCGTTACACTGCTGAACGGCGCGCACGATCGCGTCGTCTTTTTTCTCTGCCGCCGAAATAACCGGTATGGTGTTTATGCGCACCGTTTCTGCTTCCCGGTGCAGGGTTTCGGCGGTATCGATCTTTGTTTCCAGCATGGCAACCGATCCTTTCAAACCCTGCAGTTCGGCCTGTATGTTCTGCAGTTTTTTGTGTGCCTCGATGACCTGCGCGCGGCTGGTCTCGGTCTGTTTAAAAAGATCCGAATGCCGTGCCGCCTGTTGATGCCTCCCCAGCTTTTCAAAAAGAGGGCGGTTCTCTTCGTACTGCCGGTTGAACAGTTCCATCTTTACTTCCAGCGATTGCCGGCGGCTCCTGAGCGACTCGATGTGTTGCAGCCACTGACGCAGTCCGGCCGCATGCTCTTTTTCCGATTTGGCCTGCCGCTCCCGTTCAACGATGCTGCTGAGCTCTGCCTCGTGCGCCGCCAGCTCTTCTTCACTCAGCAGCACCACGCCTTTCAGCTTTTCGCGCATGGCTTCCAGCTGCGCATTCTCCGATTTTGCTTTTTTGTATACCCAGGTCGAGATTTCGGAATAGATGCTGGTGTCGGTGATCTTTTCCAGCAGGTCGCTGCGTTCATTCTCGTTCGCCTTCATAAAGCGCGTGAAGTCGCCCTGCGACAGCATCACCGACCGTATGAACTGGTTGTAATCGAGTCCGCAGGCATGGATGATGGCCCGCTGCACATCCACGAGCGGATGGTCTATGATCAGTTCGTTTTTTGTGGCATCCGCCAGTTCCATCCGCACTCCCTGCAGCTTTCCATCCGCTTTTTTACGTGCCCGGTAATTCGACCACTTGGCGCGGTACCTTCTCTCTTTTACCTCGAACTCTACTTCCGAGTAAGACTCTGCGGTATGCCGCGTCATGATCTCCGACGCATCGTCTTTGTCGTGCCGGTGCACCGAGCCGTAGAGTGCCAGGGTGATGGCGTCGAGGATGGTCGTCTTGCCGGCGCCGGTAGGGCCCGTAATGGCAAACAGGCCGCTGTCGGTGAACGGGGGTTTGTCGAACAGGATCTCGTGTTCTCCCTTCAGCGAGTTCAGGTTGAGAAATTTAATGCTGGCTATCTTCATGAAATACTCGTGCTTCGGTAAGTTAAGTGGGTACGATCATCCGGTCTGGTCCATGGCTTCGAGGGCTTCCCGGAAAGTTTGCAGCAGCACCCCGTAATCGCCCTGCGGCAATTCTGCCTCACAGCGTTTAAGGAATACCGTAACAGGGTCAAGGTCAGCCAGGGTGAGCGATTCATCGGTCTGCGTGTCGAGCGTGGCCGCCGGCCTCAGTTTCAGCTGCCGTACAAAAAGCCGCTCGATCCAGGGCCGGCCCTCGATCAGCTGGTTGAGGTCTTCGTTGAGGTTGTGGATATACGCTTCCGTTTCCACCTGTACTTCTATCCAGGCCGGATACAGCGCCTGCTGCTCTTCTACCAGCAACAATTTCTGCCTCACCGTGTCGGCGTCTCCTTTTATCCGCACCAGTTTGCGGTAAAGCGGCACCTCGATCTCCTGCAGCGTATGCAGCTTGCCGTTATCGAAAGAAAGGGCGATGACCTGCTTGCGGTCTTCCGTCTCGGAAAAGCTGAGGGGGATGGGCGAACCGGGATACCGGATATGATTCATTTTGTTGATCACCTGCGGCCGGTGGATATGGCCCAGGGCGATGTAATCGAATTCGGGGGGGAAATGATCGGCGGAGATCTGGCCGAGATTGCCTACATGGATCTCTTTTTCACTTTCGGAGGTGCTTGACCCCACCGCAAAAAGATGCCCGGTGGCGATCACCGGTATGCCGGCGTCTTTATAAGGAAGTATGTGGTCACGCATCTGGTGATAGTGCCGGCTGATGCCTTCCTTGATGCGGGCTTCGCGTTCGGCTGCCGTTTCACCGGCCACCGATAAGCGCACGTCTTTGTCGCGCAAGAACGGCACCGCGCATACAACAAGGCCGGTGTTGCCTGCATCGTCTTTTATCAGGATGATCTGTTCGTTGAGGTCTTCCGGTACGCCGCCGATGATGTGTACATTGAAGTATTTCAGCAGTTCGCGGGGCGCGTTGAGCGTACTCATCGAATCGTGGTTGCCGCCCACGATCACCACTTCCCTGCAGCAGGTATTCTTGACCTGCCGGAGGAACCGGTAGTACTGCTCGAAAGCGGCGTTTGACGGGCTTCCCGAATCGAACACATCGCCGGAGATGACCAACACCTCGATACATTCGCGGCTGAGTAGTTCGATCAGCCAGTTGAGGAACTGCTGGTGTTCGTCTGTCCGTTCACTCTGCTCCAGCCTTTTGCCCAGGTGCCAGTCGGCCGTATGAAGAATTTTCATTGTGATCTGTCCGGTGCAGGCGGGGTTATTGGTAAAAAAGGTCTGCCTGCACCCAACAGGCAAAGGTATCGTTTATCGCCCAACCCATGAAGGCCGGCAGCCCGGTAAAAAGATGGAACAAGTGTACCGAACATTGGGTAATTTGAAGGTATAAAAGCGCTTGCTATGGAGAGACCCATTCAGACGGAGGCCGACGTGATCATTGTGGGGGCAGGGCTGGCCGGACTGGTAGCGGCAGCCGAGCTGGCGGATGCCGGAAAGCAGGTGCTGATGGTGGAGCAGGAGCCGGAGCAGTGCCTGGGCGGACAGGCCTTCTGGTCGTTCGGAGGGCTCTTCCTGGTTGATACGCCGGAGCAGCGGAGAATGGGTATCCGGGACAGTCATGAACTGGCGCTGCAGGACTGGCTGGGAACGGCGGCATTCGACCGGCCTGAGGATGGGTGGGCCCGCAAATGGGCGGAGGCGTATGTTGCTTTCGCGGCAGGCGAGAAGCGGAACTGGCTGTTCCGGCAGGGCCTGCGTTTTTTTCCGGTCGTGGGCTGGGCGGAAAGAGGGGGCTACGGGGCCATCGGCCATGGAAACAGTGTGCCCCGTTTTCATGTAACCTCGGGTACCGGTCTGGGTGTGCTGGCTCCTTTTGAACGGCGGGTAAAAGAGGCCATCAAAGAAAACAGGATCAGGATATGTTTCAGGCACCGGGTAGATGGCTTGCTGCTGGAAAGCGGAGCCGTAAAAGGAGTGGAGGGACAGGTGCTGGAACCGAGCGACGCAAGGAGGGGGGAAGCAAGTTCACGGATGCCGACCGGTTCGTTCTTTTTCAGGGCGGCGGCCGTGCTGGTAACTTCGGGCGGTATCGGTGGCGATCATGCGCTGGTGCGGCAAAACTGGCCTGCCCGGCTGGGAGCAGCGCCGCAGCACATGATCTCAGGCGTGCCGGAGCATGTGGACGGGCGGATGATGGCCATTGCGCAGGCGGCCGGCGGCCGCATTACCAACCCCGACCGCATGTGGCATTACACCGAAGGCATCCGCAACTGGCACCCGGTATGGAAAGCCCATGGCATCCGCATACTTCCGGGCCCTTCCTCCCTGTGGTTCGACGCCACCGGCAAGCGGCTGCCTGTGCCGCTCTTCCCGGGGTTCGATACGCTCGGCACCCTGGGCCATCTCCGGCAAACAGGCCACGACCACAGCTGGTTCATCCTCACGCAGAAGATCATACGAAAAGAGTTTGCCCTCTCCGGTTCGGAGCAGAACCCCGACCTCACGGCCAAAAGCTGGCGCCTAACGCTCAAACGGGCCGTCGGCAAAAAGGCGCCCGCTCCGGTGGAAGCGTTCAAGGAAAAAGGCAGTGACTTTGTAGTGAAAGATAAACTGGAAGACCTCGTGGATGCCATGAACCGGCTGACCCCCGAACCGATGCTGAACGGGGCGGACATCCGCCGGGAGATCAGCGCCCGCGATGCTGAGCTGGACAACCCTTTCTGTAAAGACATGCAGATCACCGCGGTCCGCGGCGCCCGCCACTACCTTGGTGACAGACTGATCAGAACTGCCCCGCTGCATAAAATGCTGGACCCTTCCGCGGGGCCGCTCATTGCCGTAAAACTGCATATCCTCACCCGCAAAACGCTGGGCGGACTCCAAACGGATCTGTCTGGCCGGGTGCTCAACCTGGCCGGCGATCCGGTTCCCGGTCTCTATGCCGCCGGCGAAGCGGCCGGCTTTGGCGGCGGCGGCATGCACGGCTACCGCGCCCTGGAAGGCACTTTCCTGGGAGGTTGTATCTTCTCGGGGCGTACTGCAGGACGGGCGATCGGGGAAATTGTCTGAGCCTTGATTCACAGGATGAAAGGTCGGAAGGATTCGATGTGCTCCCCGCTGCTCCCCTCGCCGTAGCTGCGAAGGAAAGACGCGCTGGCAAAGGGTTCCGGCTATTGCTGGATCAGAAAAGAAAGGAGGAGCCAGCCCTTTTAACAGGCGTGCCACGGTTTTGAACCGTGGCACGCCATTGCTGTATTTCAGTCATGGTCACACAACCTGCAGTACGATCTTGCCTTCGGTGTGTCCCTCTTCGCTGAGTTTGTGGGCCTCGGCGGCTTCGTGCAGGGGAAGCACTTTGGACACCACCACTTTTATTTTGCCCTGATCGACCAGGTCGGCGATCTGTTTGAGATCGGCCGGGGATGATTTGGCCATGTAGGAGATCGCTTTCAGGCCGCGGGCTTCCGCCGTGGCAGGATCGGTGATGCCGACCGTGGATACGAGTATGCCATCGGGCTTCATCATGTTCATCAGTTTTTTCTGCTGCTCGCCGCCGACAGTATCAAACAGCATGTTCACGTCCTTGATGCGGTCATGGTAATCTTCTTCGTGGTAGTCTACCACCTGGTCGATGCCCAGCTCCTGAAGGAATTTTACGTGCTCTTTGGAAGCGGTGCCGATCACGAAGGCGCCTTTCCATTTGGCGAACTGCACCGCAAACATACCCACGCCGCCGGCAGCGCCCTGTATCAGGATCTTCTTGCCCGACTGCACCTTGCCGTGATCTACAATGCCCTGCCAGGCAGTCAGTGCAGCGAGCGGGATGGCCGCGGCGGTGACGAAATCAACGGAGGTAGGCTTGAACCCAAGCTCGGAGGCTTTCACCGCAACGTATTCGGCATAGGTGCCGTTGCGGCTTGTATCGGGGCGGCCATATACTTCATCGCCTTCCTTGAGGTTCTGTACTTTTTCACCTACCTTCTCCACAACCCCAGCCATGTCCCAACCAAGGATCAAAGGGAAACTGCGCTGCGCTTGTTCTTTCATGTAACCCTGCCGCACTTTCCAGTCGATCGGGTTTACGCCGCTGGCATGGATCTTCACCAGCACCTCGTCCGGCTGGATCTCGGGCACGGGGGCATCCTCATATTTTAATTCCTCCGTTCCGCCGTATTGATGGATTTGAATTGCTTTCATAAATTGTAGTATTTGGGTGTGAACAGAACGCTGCAAAACTCAAACCATGATTAAAGAATGAAGAGGTTGAAGGATGGGCAATCTATCCTTCAACCAGGTAAATCACGGTTTCTTCAAATTACCGTATGCCTTCCAGCTTGAACAGGAATGCGTAATTGAGCGCCACATCCTTCAGGTAGTCGAAGCGGCCGGAAGCGCCGCCATGGCCGAATTCCATGTTGGTGTGCAGCAGCAATATGTGCTGATCCGTTTTGGTGGCCCGTAGCCGGGCGACCCATTTGGCGGGCTCGAAATATTGCACCTGGCTGTCGTGCAGCCCTGTGGTCACCAGCATGTTGGGATAGGCCTTTTTTTTGATGTTCTCGTACGGTGAATAGCTTTTCATGTAGTGGTAAGCTTCTTTGTTCTGCGGGTTGCCCCACTCATCGAATTCATTGGTGGTGAGCGGGATGCTCTCATCGAGCATGGTGTTCACCACATCTACGAACGGAACCTGTGCTATGATGCCCCGCCAGAGTTCCGGCGCCATATTGATCACGGCGCCCATCAGCAGTCCGCCGGCACTTCCGCCCTGGGCATAGAGATGCCTCGGACTGGTCCATTTTTCCCGGATGAGGAATCCGGCGCAATCGATGAAATCCGTAAAAGTGTTTTTCTTTTTCATCATCTTGCCGTCTTCATACCAGGAGCGGCCCATTTCCTGTCCGCCACGGATATGCGCAATCGCAAAAGCAAAACCGCGGTCCAGCAGGCTGAGCCGGGTACTGCTGAAAGAGGCGTCCATGCTGTGGCCGTACGATCCGTATGCATACAGCAGAAGCGGATGCTCCCCGTTCTTTTCAAACCCGTTCTTGTAAACGATCGACACCGGTATGCTTGTGCCATCTTGTGCGGTTGCGTATAACCGTTCGGTGGTATACTGGCGTGCGCTGTACCCGCCCACTACTTCCGCCTGTTTCATCAGCGTGCGCGTGTGGGTCACCATGTCATAGTCGTAGGTGGAGGCGGGCGTTGTCAGCGACGTGTACAGATAGCGAAGGGTCGTAGTATTGTATTCGGGATTGCCACCGAAACCCGCCGTGTAAGCGGGCTCGCCGAAATCGAGGTAGTGCTCGCTGCCGTTCCCGGTGTTGCGGATGCGCAGCCTGGTGAGTCCGTTCCGGCGCTCGCTCAGCACGATAAAATCTTTGAACTCCTGCACGCCCTGCAGCAGTACATCATGCTGATGTGCGACCACTTCTTTCCAGAAGCCGTGGCCCGTCTGGTCGGGCGGGCATTCCATCAGGCGGAAATTTTTTGCTTCCCAGTTTGTCCTGATCAGGAACCGGTCTTCCAGGTGCGTAACGCTGTACAGCACCCCATTCATCCTGGGCTGAAAGACTTTGAAATCCGCCAGCGGATCACCGGCATCCAGGAACCGGATCTCGGATGACAAGGTTGATTTGGACGCGATGAAGATGACCCGGTTGTCTTTCGACTTGCCGACGCCGATGTAATTGCTTTTGTCTGTCTCTTCATATACGGTTACATCGGCTGATGTTTCCGTTCCCAACGTGTGCCGGTTGATCTTTTCAGACAGCAGGGTATCGGGGTTTTTGGCGGTGTAGAACAGTGTCCGGTTGTCGGCTGCCCATACCGGATCGCCTTCGGTGTTTGTAATGGCATCCGGATATATTTCGCCGGTCACGAGGTTCCTGACCCGGATGGTGAACTGCCGGCGGGATACTTCATCCACTCCATAGGCGATCAGCGCGTTGTCTTCACTCACTTCCAGCCCTGAAACAGCATAGTATGATTGGCCGGCCGCCATCTCATCCACGTCAAGGAGGATCTCTTCGGCTGCTTCCAGGCTCTCCTTTTTGCGGCAGAACTTGAAATACTGTTTACCATCTTCCGTGCGCGAATAATAATAATAGCCGTTCAGGAAGTACGGCACGCTTTCATCTTTTTCCCTCATGCGCGCTTTCATTTCCGTGAATAGGCTGGCCTGTTGTTCTTCGGTATCGGCCATCATCCCGGCCAGGTAATTATTTTCCGTTTCGAGGTAGGCGACCACCTGATCACTGTCAGGACCTTTTTTGAAAAAGTCGATCATCCAGTAATAGGGATCGGGCGTCGTTTCTCCGTGAATGGTCCTGTTGTATTCTTTCTGTGCTGCGACCGGCGGTTGTACCACCGGCCAGTTTGAACTATCGGTATTGGTCATGCGTTTTTTTAATTTTTTATGATCTTTCATCTGTTCATCAAGGGCCGCATCGTGTTTCAGGCGTGCCCGGGCAGGTGCAGGCAGCATCAATGATGGAGATGCGCGGTGTCGCGTCTCCACGAAGAAGCGTGTAGCCTCCTGCCCTCAAGTTTCCAGGTAGAGAGGCCATGCCCGGCGTCTTCCGGCCACATACAAACGAACCGGGCGAAACACGGAATGCGTGCCAGTGAACGCATGTAAGTTAGGGTTTTGCCGGGTACGCATCGGCACAAAACAGCCCTTAAAAGGAAGAAGCCGGCTGTATGATCAACCGGCTTCTTTTTTATCTCTTGAATTTTACTTTACTTCTCCAACGACCTGATCCAGGTAGCGATCTTCGTGGCGTCGGGCTGCGATACCTGCGGCATCGGCGGCATTTCTGTGGCGATGTCGGGCCAGTTCTGCGGTTGCGGATTGCGGATCAGCTTGATGATCTGCGCCACCGAATAATGCCGCCTGGCCACTTCTGTGAAGGCCGGGCCTACTTGGCGTTTGGTGGCATTGTGACAAGCTGCGCAGGTGTTCCTGGTGAGCAGCGGCTGTATCTCGGCCAGGGTGGGCGCCCTGGCTGCAGTGGCCGTTTTCACAGCTGTTTTACCGGCTGCCGGCGGTGCGCTTTTGCCCGTCGAAATTATATTATCCGCAGCGGCCGCTTTCGTCGCTTTGCCTGAATTTCTGGTGCTCACTTCGCTCATGGCCAGCTTGCTGCCTTCCGGGATGTTGTTCAGCGTATAATAAGCTGTCGGATGCACGAGCGAGAATGAATTGTCGCGGTCGCGGATGCCTTCGAGCCGGATGGTATGGATGTAATTTTTGCGCAGGTTTTGTACGATGATCCGGGCCTTCAGCCCGTCGTCGCTCAGTTTCACCCCTTTCACGGCGCACTGCTGCACATTCACGGGCGGACTTCCATACACCGGATGGTATTTGTAAATGAAACTTTCTATCGAATAGGAAGCCAGGTCTTCCGCCGATTTCTTGTCAACCGGCATGGTAAACTCGATCTCGAAACCGTCGGGCATGGCCCTGATGGCGCGGGCTTCGAAGGGGGTGCGGTTGTTCCAGGCCAGCCGCTGCAGACCCAGGCTGGCGTTGCCCGCCGAGCCCCAGCCGCGGTTGGTTTCACCCACGAACAAGGAGCCGTCGTTGGCCCAGGCCATACGCAGCACGCCCGACTGAAAACCGGACCTGAAATCCCAGGCAGCGCCCTGGTATTCGCCATTCACTTTTTCCATGAACACACGCATGATCTTGCTCTGCCCCTGATCGCCGATCAGGATTTGTCCGCCAAACGGTCCGAAATTATTTTCCGGGATCTTGATGGGTTCGGAAGTGGAGATACCCAGGATGGCATAGGGCAGCCATACGGCCGGCAGCCGCAGCTCGGGGAAATCTTTTTTGGCATCCATCAGGGTCACAAATTTTTCGTTGACCACATTCTCGGGCTTGATGTAGCGGCCCTGGGCGTTCTTTTTCTGCCGGGGGTCCACTTTGGCATACAGTTCGGCAGTCGTCAGTTTCACAGGCGAGTTGGGCATGCCGGTCCAGCGGAGGCCGGCCGGATGACCCATGAAATCTCCTTTCTTTACCTGCCAGATGCCGCCCGACCCGATCCAGTCGCCCTGGTTGTCGGTGTAGAACAGTTCACCGTCTATCATGCCGAGGCCGCAGGGAGAGCGCACGCCCGTTGCCCAGGGTTCCATCTTGCCATCGGCGGTGATGTGCATGATCCATCCTCTCCACGGTACACGGCTTTCGCCCCGCCACCATTCCTCGTCGCCGAAGGCCACATTGCCCGACACGAAAAAGCTGCCGTCGGGTGCTATCTTCGGGCCAAAGCTGTATTCGTGGTAATAACCTGAAATAGGCCAGGAATAGACGGTCTCGTAGTTGTCGGCTTTTCCATCGCCGTCTGAGTCGACCAGCTTGGTGAGCTCACCGCGCTGTGAACAGAAAAGGTTGCCGTCTTTATATGCCAGGCCCAGCACTTCGTGCAGGCCGCTCGCAAATTTGCGGAAGTAAGGCCGCGCACTGGTGGGGTTCTCGGCGATGAAGACGTCGCCGCGGCGGGTCGAGATGCCGAGGTCGCCGTTGGGCAGCACAACGAGGCCGCCCACTTCCAGCATTACATCTTCGGGTGCGCTTACCCGTAATATCCTGAAGTAATCTTCTTCTTTAGGGGATTCCTGTGCCCGGAGCGGTTGTCCGGCAAGCAGTGCGGCTGTCATCATACACATGGACCATGCACACAGCCGGTTTTTTCGGAGGGTCTTTTTCATAACTTCTGTTCGCACTTGGTTTAAAAAATGAGGGAGTAACGAAGTTTCGACTGTACCGGCACAAGCAGTTCCTTGTGTCCGTTGATGGTGCGCACCACGGGCCTGGCGCTGCCTGCATCGTCGATGCGGATATAGTACGACCTGTCGTCTATCACATACAGGCCGTTCTGCAGGTCAATGGTATTGGCAGAGGCAAGCCGGGCATAATAGGTACCCGTAGCGTTCTGCAGCATGATCTGGCGGCTGAAGCCTTCACCTCCGTTGAGCACGCGGATGGAATCTTCCACCATGGCCCCGGCCATCAGGTAGCGGAAGACAGGCAAGTCTGCCTTGTCGACCTTGTACCCTTTGGGGGTGAAGTCGGCCAAAGAATCTGCCATCCATGCTTCATCAGGTGAGGAGAGCTTTGCTACAGTAAAACCCGGGTTGGTGAAACGCTGTACCGCGCCCTGCGGCCGCGAAGAGCCGTCGCCGCGGTCGTACCACATGGGGGTGGCATCGAGGAAGCCGCCATGCCATACCTGAACGATGGAGCCTTTGTCGAGGTCGTAGGTATAATGAATGTCGTCCGGACTGCCCACCGAGATGGCATGCACCACGCGGTTGCTGCCTGGCATGTCCATAAAGCTGCGCAACAGGGTATTCGAGCGTGCAGAAACCAGGATGGGGTCTGCGTTCTGGCGACTGGCCATCAGCGCATCACCCAGGATAAATTCACGGATGCCGGGGCCGGAGATGCCGATCGCCAGCGAGCGGTCCGACCAGTCCTCGGTCTTTGTGTACAGGAGCTCGAAAGGGTAATCGCCGGCAGTGAGGGTGGTGGATGTGTTGCGCTGGCGCTGCCCGTTCACCACCTTGTCGTTGATGCGCAGGATGCCACGGCCACCCGGCACGGCCAGGGTGAAATTGTATTCACCGGATTCCTTTATCCGGATCGTTCCGGCGTATTTGATAAAGTATTCTTTCGGAAGGTTGCCGATGTTGCCCACGGAGAAGCTGGCCAGTGAGCCTTTCGCTTCGGGCGGAGACTTTTTCAGGTCGAGGGTATCATAGAACCGGCCCTTGTACACCTGGTAGCTGATGTTGGAAAAGAGGGGCCGCTCTTTGTCGAACGGCGTGATGCGGATATTGCGGAAGGCCACCGGACCATGATCACCCTGGAAACGCAGGGGGCCGGTAGCTGCCTCGTCGTTGCTCATGGCGCCTCTGGTAGGGCCCGACATTTCCACTTCTTCATGGATGAGCACGCCGTTGAGCTCGATGCGGATGAACTTTGCGTTCCCGGTCTTTTTTCCGGCGGCGTCGAAACGGGGTGCCTGGAAAGAAACCCGGAGGTGTTGCCACAAGCCGGGCGCCTTGCTTGCGTTCTGGCGGGGAGCGTATCCCTCATATCCCTGCTGGCCCTCCGGTTTTGCATCGTTCCATCGCTGGTAGATGCCGCCGTTGTCGCCCGCGGTCGGATGCTTCACCGCCCAGCTGTCGAGCAGCTGGAGTTCGTAACGTCCTTGCAGGTACACTCCCGAATTGGAACCTTTGGCCATCATGTAATCCAGCTCGAGGTCCATGTCGCCGTACTTGGCATTGGTAAAAAGGTCGGCGCCGCTGGTACCGGTGATGCGGGCCAGCACCCCCGAGCCGGGCGTCACAGAGAGCACGTCTGCTTTGGAAATGTCTACGTTCGCATCTCCGCCGGTGGCCCAGGTCTTTCCGGTGGTGGTGAAAGCAGACAGGTCAGACAGCGGCAGGGTTGTTTGAGCCTGCACAGGCTGCAGCGCGGGTAAAAGGACAACGGCACAGGCGGTCAGCATTTTCCACCGGAAAATGCCGGGTCGTTGAAAAGAAGGCATAAAGCGCATAGGAATGGTTGATTGATAGGGAACTTTTGCGCCGCCAAGTTAAAGAAATAATAAGGACAAAAAATAATTTGACGAAGCTTCCGTGAGAGAAAACGGACAGTAATTTTCTTAATACGGACGGGGAGGAGCAGGGAAAAGAAATAGCTTTATATTTCAGCGGCAGAAAAACAGAATGACATGAGGAAATACTTCGGAATACTATTTTTTCTGGTTTCCGGCACAGCCTTTTTCACAGGTTGCAGCACACACGAGGAGCCGTCTGGTTCAACAGGCGCAAAGAAAGATCCGGTGGTGGCCAACACCAACGATACCATCCCCGAAAAGAGGGAATCGGTCAGTAAAAAAGCGGTCGCGTCGTACTATACCGTGGTGGGAGATCCCAAACTCGACCGGAAGTTCGGACTGAGTATCTATGAAACTCCCTCTACGTTCAACTATATCCTGCGCATGCAGTATGAGGCGGTGCTGGCAACCGATACGCTTACGCTTCCCAACTTCGGCGTATGGCCCAAGGTGGAGATCCATCCCGGGAAAACAAGCATGAGCTGTATCATCGGTTTTGTTGACCGGAAAGGTCAGTTCAGGGAATACAAGATGTTGTCGGCGGAAGGGAACAAGATGAAGCTGGTGGCGCTGAAGAAATACAGCGTGGGCAGATACAGCACACCAAAATAACCGTTGCAGGCCGGAGCCTGCAACGGTGGGTTGGTTTAAGGGTTAACCGTTCGTTCAGCCCTTTTCACAAACTGCGATTCCAGTTCAGAGACATCGACCATTGCATAGCGCCTGACATCGTTGATGGTCATTTCATCCAGCGCATCCACCGCATTTTTATACAGTGCATCGTTGTTCGGTTTGATGATTACCATCAGGTCTTTCGGGTCATGCAGTCTTTTCCGGCAACGAAGAATGAGGTCACGCATGCCTGTAAAGGAAGATAGCTTCAGGTTGGCGCCATCTCCATCCAGCAGGCCTTCGTAGTAATACACGTTGTTGTGTGCAGCAAGCAGGAAAGTGAGCGTTTTGGTGGCCGGTGTGGGCGTTGGGTCGTCTGAGTCTGCAGGCAGATAGAGTTTCATGGCCGTGGCCTGGCTCATCGTTGCAGTGAAGATGAAGAATGTAATGAGAAGAAAACCAAGATCCACCATCGGCGTCAGGTCGACGCGGGTGGACAGTTTTTTGCCTTTTTTTACACCGGCTCCTTTTGCAGGTGTTTTGCCGCCGGAAGGGTTGATCTCTGCCATAATAAGCGTTTAGGTGTTGAAGTATTGTTGCATCTGAGACGCAGCAGCAGAGCGCTTCCATAAAATCCCGTTCTTCTTTTTAGGATCATTCAGACCCCGGCCGGATGATTCATCAGTTCATGCAGCAAAACAGGCAGCTCATGCAGAGGGCGCAGATTTATCGGTCTGCACCAGGATAGCTTTGCCGCCATAATTTTTTCTCCATGAAACTACTCCTGACCGCCGTACTCTTTCATGTAGGCCGGCTGGCCTTCGGCGGACCCCCGACCGACACCGCGGGAAAAGAAATTTTCCCGATCCGCAATGCTTCCCTCTTTTCGGTGGAAACCGCCCTAACGGGCAAAGCGGCCCTGAAAGGCACGCTGGGGTTTTCCCGCTTGGGCCGCACGGTGGAAGCCTACTATTTTCCTGGCAGCAGCGATCAGCGTGCGCTGGTCATCGCCGGCGTGCATGGCACCGAGCTGTCGGGCATCGAAGTGGCCCGGGCCCTGGTGGCACAGCTGCAGAAAGAAAGCAGCATCCGCTATTCCGTGGTGGTGATGCCAGCGCTGTTTCCAGATAATGCGGAGGCCGCCGTTGCCGCTCCCGCTCAGATCGGAAGCACGCATAACACAAGCCGGTACTCGGTTCCAACGGCAGCCGACCCCAACCGCCAGATGCCTCCGCTGGGCCGCGCTTTCCGCATAGAGTACCCTTACGATTATCCAAGCCGCGAAATTGAGCAGGAGAACCGGATGCTGCTCGGCCTGATCCAGCAGTTCAAACCGCAGCGCATTGTAAATATCCATGCCATCCGCGATGAGGAGAAGGCGGGTGTGTATGCCGATCCGCGGACTGACAGCAATGGGTATGCGCTGGACTATAGTTCAGACAATACACTCGCCATTTCGATGGCCGCCCGGATCGAAGAGCAGGGTGGTTATGCGCCCGGCAATCGCGGTGAAAAAGGCTGGAACGCGCTCTATTACTGCGATCCTCCCAGGGCAAGGCCAGGCGAGTGCCAGCCCCGCAACCTGCGCGGTTTGGCCCTGAAAGAAGATCGTGGTGCAGGCGTTACCCTGGGAAGCTGGGCCACCACCGCCGTCTCCGACCCGGCAGATCCCCAGTTTACTTCACTGGCGGGTCGTTAATTTCCTCCCTGCCGGTTTACCTTCTCCCTTTGCTTTTTCAAAAAGTCGACCAGGCTGAGCGAATCCTGTCTGCGTTTTTCCGATGCTGTCATATCGGTGCCGGTGGAGGTTTGCGGGGGAAGCGAAAGTGAGGTGTCGATACCAGCGGTGGCGGAATCGGCGGTGGCACCGGCCAGGTTTTTCAGGACGAAAACATTCTGCGGTGCAAAAAGCGTGTCTTTGCGGATGATCATGCCTACACTTACCGAACCACGCCAGATCGACTGGTCTCCTTCGGGCGGGTACATCACCACCACGCTGTCTGCCGTCTGCTTTTTGATCAGGGCCGGCACGCCATTCAGGATCACGTGCACGGAGTTGGCCTCAACCGGGAAGTTCTTCCCCTGTATGGTCAGCGGTTCGTTCTGGTTGAAGATATACCGGGGATTCAGTCCTTCGATCACCGTCTGTTCGGAGCCGCCCTTGTGCCCCATCCATCTTACCAGCAGGAAGATAGCCACAACCGCGAGCACGCCGCCGCCGATCGCGATCGCCCGCATAGACCGGTCAACGAGTTTCTTGTCGGTGTCGCCGGCTGGTTTTGGCGGAATAACGGGGGGCACCGGTTTGTTTTCCACGATCTGTACCTGCACAGGTGCGCTTTCCGCCTGTTTATCGCCCCGGATGGCCACGAGTTTATAGGTGATCACTTTGGCGCCGCCGTCGTATGCGGCCCTCCGCTTTACACTGGTATCCTGTGGCGTGAAACGCTCATCGAGTCCGCCGTTCTTGTATAGTTCGATGGCGCCGGCATCCTTCACTTTCCACCGCACTTCAAAAGATTCTCCTTTCTGTACAGAAGTGGGTGACACCACGAACTCCTCGATCACCGGCGTGATGGAGATGGGCGGGCGAGGCTGGTAGTTAATGATCTTTTGAAGAATGAGCCTTTGCGCTTCATCGGCCTGTTCTGCATACTGCGGATTCTTCCGGTGTTCATGTACGCTATTAAAGAGCGTGCGGAAAGCGGGATCGATCTTGTCGAGCTCCTCCGGCAGTTCGTTGTAGGTCTCCGGGTGATTGTATTGCTGCTCGCGCGGGTTAAAGGAAAGCCGGAGCCGTTCGATCAGGAACACCATCTGCAGGTGATTGAGCGACAGCCCGCTGAGGTCGTCTACTTTCAGATCGTTTACATTCAGGATGCGTTTGTAAAAATCAAACACCAGGGCCCAGTAGTCTTTGCTGCCATACATGTCGTCGTGCGGCAACTTACCCAGGGGCTGGGCGCTGTCGAGGTCCATCAGCACGAACCGGCCGCTTTCGTCGAGGAAAAAATTCTTTTCGGTAAAATCCGAGAACCAGAAGCCGTATTTGCGCAGCGAGGCAAACGCCTGGAACAGGTCGGTGGTCATCTTCTGCAGGTCGAGCGGGATGTTGTGGGTGATCAGGTGGTCGAGGGTGTCGCCCCTGAGGTATTCATACACCACATAATAGATCCGTTTGCCTTTTTCTTCGACGCTGGCGATGTCGTACACACGGGCCAGGTTCGATTCGTATTTATGTTCCAGCTTTACGAGCAGGTCCCACCCCGAGATGGATGCAGGGTCTTTTTTTTCAAACCGCTTCATAAAGCAGGGGTGGTTGCCGATCGTGACCGGGTACTTGAAATAGTCACCCGAAGAAAACGACCATCCTTCCGGATAATCGGATTCCCATTCATAATCCCTTTCCTTGATAACAATCTTCATATAGAGTGATTGAGCGTATCGCAAATATAAAAAGTGCCGCCTTACCGTTCCCTGATCGCGATAAAACAAATCGCCTTGTCGTCGGCGGTGCCCTGTGCCTGGTACATGATCTCTTTGCGGATGGTCTCAGGGTCAGCCGCAAACTGCCGCAGCGACTGTTCCGTCATCATCCCGATACCGTCGGAGAACACCACCGCGCCGGCCAGCTGGTCTTTTCTCACCACTTCATATTGGGGCCGGTTGTACAATATGTCGAAATCCCTGGCAGCATTGAGAACAAGCCGGAAAAAAACGCGGTCGTTGCTCGACTCGTTCTTCTGCATCAGCGTCGTAGGTTCAAGCCGGAGGTGGTTGTTGCCGGCATTTCCAAACAGGTACATCTTCGAGTCGCCCGACCGGTATACGACCGCCCTTCCATCTACTGACACCTGTGCGATCAGAACGGTTGTAGCGCATTCGGGAAAATTTTTGCTGTCGATGTTCTGCCTGATCAGCGCTTTCTCTCCCTCGCCAAGCCGGCCGATCACCGCGAGCCAGTCTTCCTTCACCTGCTGGATGGCCTGCAGCATTACTTCTTCGCCTACTTCCTGCCGGTTCACGGTAAAGGATAAGCGCATCTGGTTGGCAAGTGATTGCGCAAGCAGGCGGCTCGAGAAATAGTCCTGTCCGTTGCCGGGGTCTTTCAGGATGTGCAGGTCGGATGTGCCGTCGAACAGGTATACCACCAGGTTCTGGTCGTCTGCCACAAAGCCGCAGACGTCTTCACCCAGGTCCTGGTCGGCGTTGGCTTCTGTCAGGTGTTTTTTCCGCGGGCCGGCCGTGGTCATAATCTCGGCAAAGAAATGTCTGCCGGTCTTCACAGGCACCGGTGTCGGGATCACTGCAGCGGAATGCGCGGGCCCGTAAACGGCCGCAGCAGGAATATGATCGGCTGCCCTGTCTACCGGTTCGGCAGTGGCTGCCGGCACCGGCCGGCCAACCGGGTTGGAAGATCTTTCAGGCGCTTGCCGTGACGTGGCGGACACTGGGTTGCTTTGAGCGGATGCTGCAGCTTTCAGGATCGTACGGCTCTGAACAAAGGCAGCGATGCCGCCGAGCGCACAAAGTGCTCCGATGGCCAGCAGCACAAGGGTAGTGGTTTTGGGGAAACTGTTGCTTTGCGGTTGCACGACCTTTTGATCGCTGGCGGCAGCAGCCACTGGCGTCTGGCCCCCGCCGGGCTCGTTGAATTTGATAAAGATCCGGTTGCTGTTGGCAAGCAGGCCGGCTTCCAGGCTGCGGGTGCTGTCCCTGATGTGCTGCAGAAAACCGGAGGGGTCAGCACCGGCGTCAAAAGTCAGCGTGCCTTCCAGTGGAACGCCGGCACCGCCGCGTACATCGGTGATCATCAGCCGCACCGTACGGGCCGTTGGCTGAAGGGCTGTTCTGGGTTTGGGCGACTGCACCTGAACATCCCGCAACGTGATCTTGTAAGTGCTCTCGCGGGTGATGATCCGGTTGATCAGTTTGTTGAGGGTGTCGATGATGACGCTGGCCGACCGGTCTTTGTATTTTTTGCGCAGTTCGGTGGTGTTGATCTTTGAAATATCTTTCTGCAACTGCTGGATCGACCCGCAGCAGGTGTCTGATTTCGCCTTTTTGCCCACCGGGTTCACTGTTTTCTTTTCAACGGGTTTTTCTTTGCGGTGATTATTCTGCGCAGGCAGTACAAATGCCAGCAGGCAGGCAAAGAATAGGCATATGCAGGGTCTGAACATCGGTGGCATTTTTCGGTTTACAATCGCTTTACAATCTGCACCCAACAGGGAGGTGCTTGTCTGATGCAGCGCCGGCTGATGCTGTTACTGGCTCAGCTGGATCTCGAGGCATTTAGGGCAAAAGCCGGAAGCCCCGGAAGCCATGCGGAACAGGCTTTTCAGGTTGCTCATCTGGGTCGGACTATTAAACAAAAAGAACTGGGGTACGTCGTGGCGGGGGCAGCGGCTGACCAGTCCTTTGAGCTCCTTGCATCCTTCGTCGGTTTCCTGCCCGATGTAGGCGCCGATGAGAATATCATGGTTCAGTTCGGCCAGCGGATGCGCCTGGAAAGGATTGGCCTGCAGGGTCCGGTTGCCATCGCTGTCGTACTGCATGCCATCGGTGTACATCAGCACGCGGATATTGGGAATGGAAATCGCTTCCACAGAATCGTGTTTGAGGATGCGCTGTTTCATCGGCAAATAATTTTTCATCTGCATGCCGGGTACCTGCCGCTTTAAAAAGTTGTCGACAAAATTGTAGGCTTCGTGCAGGGCTTTGTTGATATCGGTTCCCTGCTGCATCACTTTCAGCTCTTCGTGCAGGTAGTTGGCGAACTTGCGCACGTCGCGGTCGTGTTTGGACAGCAGGTTGGAGATGGTGTCTACGAACATCAGCTGTACGCGGTCATCGAACTTGAAAGCAGCCACGAAGGCGTTCGGGTTGTTCTGCATCCGTTCGAGGTCGAAGATGCCGCTGGCGGCGTTGGTGGCCATCAGGCGCATGCGCGTGAGCGGACTGCCCGCGAACGCAGGCTCCGTCATGGAAGAAGAGGCATCCATCAGGATCACGCAAAGCCCTACTTCGGGCCAGGCCGGCGGAGGAGGGGGCGGTGTCGTTGCCACTTGCCCGGGGACCGTTGCCCCGTCCGGAACGGTCATCTTTGTTTCCATCAAAAAGCCATGAAAGGGAGGGTCTAGTGGACAAAAATGATCTTCCGTGTCTTCATCGAAAACGTGGGAAGGATCTTCCGTACAAACCCATTTTATAGTTTCAGCCATTCTATCAGTTTTCAGGTTAAAACATGTGATAAATTAAATCAATTCTGCCATTCCACCTGTATCATCTTTTTCATCCAGGGCAATTTGATCAAGCTGAAATTCCAGGGAATGGTATTCAGCAGCAGGTCGTAATCCTTCTTCTCTACCTGCAGTGCCCAGGCCGTTTCCTGCTCGCTCAGGATGGCGTTGCGGCGCAGGAACGATTCCCGGAAACCCTGCACCGACGTATTCTTCAGTGCTTTCCAGTTGGCGATCACCGCCTCCAGGCAGCCGTCTATCTCAGCAGTCTCTTTCCTGGTAAGCCGGATGTTGAAACCGGGAGTGTGTTCGGGGGGCAGTCCGCAAAGCAGTTTGTTGAAAAGAAGCTGGTACTCAGGGGCTTTCCTGCTGCCGGTGGCCAGGTAGTGCAGCGCATGAAGTGCCC
Source organism: Chitinophagaceae bacterium (assembly GCA_965200945.1). Taxonomy (GTDB): domain Bacteria; phylum Bacteroidota; class Bacteroidia; order Chitinophagales; family Chitinophagaceae; genus JADCRZ01. The sequence goes on along the minus strand of OZ241749.1, from coordinate 2,478,401 downwards.
GTACGGCATAGAAATTATTTTTGAAGGCCCGCCCTTCCAGGTAACCCAGCTGGCCGAACAGCCCGGGCAGGTAAGGCGCCACCAGGCAGAGGCCGCCGTTGACCAGGTAAAATTTTTTCGGTCCTTCTTCCTGCGATGTCAAAAAAGGTTCGCGGGTCGAGAGTCTGTCCGTTGCCGCAGGCTGGCGGCTTTCCGCATGCTGCAGGTCTCGCAGAACCTCCTCCGGAAGCCGGCTCAGAAACTGCAACAGCTGCACGGCTGGTTCGGGCAACCGGCGCACGAAATTTTTCAGGTGTCTCTGCTCATCAGGCCCCTGCAGTTGTTTTTGTTGAAAGATGTGGCCGAGGATGAGGGCCTTTTTTGCCGGCAGGGCCTGCAGGCTGTCAATGAGCAGCATTTGTGCTGCGCTAAGCCGGTCAAGTATGTGGCTTGCCGAGGTCCGGTGGCCAAGCGTTTGTGTGGGTTCGGTTGAGGATGACGGTGAGTTTTCGGGGGGTGCCGGGAGGGCGAGGCTTGCAGCCAGCAGGATGAGGCGGTACTGCAGCAGAAAAGGATGCATGATCAGCGCATCAGCCGCTTTGCGTGCCTGTGCTGCCTGTTTCTTTTCCGCGCGAAGGCTTTTTAAGACTGAGCGGATCACTGCCGGGGAGAGGGTTTGCAGGTATTCGATGAACACGGCGTCCGGCTTACCGAGCCTGCCGGCAATAAAGTCAAGTTGCTTTTGCTGCGGCAAAGTGAGGAGAGGCGTCCGGCCGGATAGACTGCTTTGAGGGCTCATGATCCCGCCTTTCCCCGGGGGCTCGTTCTGCAAACGACCTTCCCGCCCGCCTGTAATGAAGGTTGTAGTTGCCTGCTCACCGGGAAAAAGCGTATCCGGATGGCCTGCCGGCGGATCATCTTCCTTGGAGAATACCAACTCTTTTTCAACCAGGTTGCGATTGTCGGTTACCGTAAAATTACCCGTATCATCCTGCTTTTTCTCCGGAACGTCCTTGTCTTTCTTTACTGAAGTGGCTCCAGCTCCATCGCCGGAAGAAGAGGTGCCAGAGTTGTCCGTTGAAGACTCCAGGCTTTTTCCTTCCTGTGATTCCTGTGAGATAAAATTTTTTCCGTCGTTGTTTTTTTTGTGGTCCTCCAACGGCTTCACACCTGAAGCCTTTGTTCCCGGAGGAAAATCCTGCGGTGAAGGATGTACCTCTTCCATCCCTTCCGGAAAGGCAGCGTTTAGCCTTTCCTGTGAAACAGCGTGACGCTCCCTGGCTTGCGGTTTTTGAGCATCTTCCGGTCCGGTAAAAGTTTTATCCTGCAGATACAAAAAATACAATTGAAGCAATTCAAGACGGGGCACGGACAGGGCCATCAGCTTTTGTGTGACCTCGTTTTTGTCGAACCCTTTTCCACTTACCGGGTGTTGAAGTCCTTCGGGCAGCCATGAAAGCCCTATAGGAGAAGGCTGGTCCTTTTGCAGGAGTTTTATGATCTTGCGCAGCAGCCGTGCTTTGCGCTTTTCCGTTTTCACGTGTTGCGCCGGCTCAAAATAATCGCCTGCCTGATCAAGCAGTTCCACTGTCAGCCAGGTTGAGTCCGGATCGGCAAGCGAAGCTCCGGCGGGTGGAGCAGGCCGGTTGAAGTGCTCGCGGAAAAGCAGTTCCGGCATCAGGTGCTGCAGCTCTTTTCTGGTGGAAGGTTTGTACTGCCGCGCGATCCGCAGCAGCGCTTCGCGGCTGCCACGCACTGTTTGTAAAAAGGTCCGGAGCTGTTCAGGTTGATGCCGGATCAGCTCCATCAGATGTGCATCCGGTTCAATGACAGTCGTTTTATCTGCCCACCAGGGCAGCTCACCCGTAAGGATGAACCGAGTGGTCAGTTCGAAACTGTTGGTTAAACCTCTTTTGCCTGCGTTCCCGCTTGCAGTACGCCCGGCAGGCAATGCCGGCCGGTACCTGGCAAGCTCACCGGCGAGCGCATTTTTAAATTTTACAAGCAATTCGTCCGCTCCGAATTCCTCCGCTGAAAGAGTGCCCAGGTCAATTTCCAGCCGCTCGATCACTACGGTCTGCTGCGCAGGGACAGATTGATCGAGCACAGACTGCAGCAGGCTGTTGATCCGGGAAGCCGTATAGTGGACCAGCTCATTGCGGATGCCTGCCGCCCTTTCCTCGCTGCCGCAGGTGATCTCAAAAACCTGTTGATTGATCGCATGTTCCATAGGCTTTATTTTCTGACCTCGTTGAACACGGCAATCAGGTTGTTCACAATGTCGGTGCCCGGTATCTCGGTATTGGCCAGCTCTTCCAGCCACGTTTTATAGGCTTCTTCGAATTCAAGCATCTGGCGATGGCTGAGCCAGTACACTTCCGGATGGATATGCGATGGCGTTTCCAGGTAGATGGTCTTTTCGAGCAGGTGCCGGAAGGTAGGGTTGCGGAACTTGGCGGGCCACGCCGGAATGAAAATGGAAATACGGAATGAATAGGGATCGGCGAAGTATCCGGGGCCGTCGAAATGATCAACACCTTCCAGGATCACAGGGGCCTCATACGAGAAGAACCGGATCAGCGCCTCCCATTCTTTTTCCATGTCGGCCTCGTTCGGGAACCGCTTTGCGCTGACCGCCAGCGGCCGCCTGCCGTCGTTGATGCTGTAGTAAAAATCTCCGTTTGCACCGGTATGTGTAACAAAGTTCGACCTGTCTGAAGCAAACTCGCGGATGAACTGAATGCGGCGGGTAAGGTGTTTGTAGAAAAGAAAATCTTCTTCCACCTGCAGCAGGGGCTGGTTGTCGTGGTCCACCAGCGCCAGCTTCCACAACAGGTTCTCATGCCGGCCCGCGGCGCGGTGATGCGTGATGTCGAACCGGTACGCCGGCTTTTCCGCTTCTTCCAGCGGAACAGGATCACGGTCCGAAACATCCACTGGCTTCAGCAGGCTCACCGTATCCGTATCGAGGGAAGACTTGCGGGTGGTCTTCTCGCGGCCGCTGATCTTCGGCCGCAGCAGCATATGTTCGAGGATGTGAAAGGAGAGGTCTGCCGAAAAAGACTGGAGGGTCTGCAGGGTCTTATCAAACGCGGCCTCCGCTTCTTCGCGGTTCTTGAAGGGCACGCTGGTAGCGATCACCTCACGGTCCGCTTCCTGGGTCGGCCGCAGCAGCTGGTAACCCCAGCGGTCGCGCCGGCCTTCCTGTCCGTACTGCTCCCTCACCGGTCCGTTCTCCAGGATGTAAGTGAGCGTATCATGCGCTTCTCCTCTAAACTCGTACTCGACGCTTCGCAGCAGCACGGTGCCGCGGTGGGCCGGATCGGTGAGCACCACCACAAAGCGGTTCACGGCGTTGTCGACCGTCACCTGTTCGATGAAGAGGGCATCCGACGCAATGGTTTTGCGGCTAAAGTCATGTATTCCCGTGAGCCGGCAGATGCGTTTTTTCAATCCTTCCACATTCGTTGTATCCCACACCTGCTCGCGGTCGGCATAGTCGAACGATTTGCCGCGGTAATTGCTGATGTCGATATAATCGGAGAGGAACGCGATCTTGTCTTCCAGTAGTTTTTTGCCGGCCGCACGGCCCAGAGTGGCGCGCAGGTATCCATTGTATTTATCGAGCGATTCGGCAAAGCGGCCCATCAGGTGATCGAGCATGCCATCCCGGCGGCGGGTGAAATCCGCTTCGTTCTCGGCCATGCGCTGGAGCGAAGAGAGATAATTTTTGAAATCGATGAACAAGGTTTCGAGGTTCTGTACACCCTGTACCGGCCGGGCATACTGGGTTTGCCTGCCAGGTTCCGCGAACGAAAAAAGTTCGCGCAGGTTCGACAGCTGCGCGAGGTAATCAGACAGGATCTGTTCAAACACCATCAGGAAACCGCGCAGCTGCAAGGTCTGCTTTTTGCGTTTCCCCAGCCGGTCGAGCTGTTCCTTTTTAAACTCATCCGGTTCGCGCAAAGGATCGGGCCGTTCATTTATATAGTTCTCTGCCATGCCGTAAGCGGCGGGCAGCGTGCTTTGCAGCGGGAAGTAATCCGCCACCTGCATGTTCTCGCCGGGGCCGACCTGAAAATCCTTTTCCACCGCCCCTTTCCGTTTTGACTTGAGGGCGGCAGACTGCAGAAAGGCGACCATGGCTTTGACCCTTTGCGGGTCGGGTCTTTTTTCGGCTATGCCGCCGGTCCGGTGCCGGTCGCCGCTCCGCACGAAGGTTACCACCGACTGGTCCCCATTCAGGCGCGGTACTTTCTGCCGGTCTTTGATGTCGCTCACCCACTGACTGAAATCTACGCCGGGGGCCGCCGATTCGAGGGGCAGGGCAAATTTTTTGATGGCGATCACGCCTTCTATCCCGAGGATGAGGTGCATGATATCCGACAGGTGGATGTCTTTATAGCGCTCCGATCTTTCCAGTTCCTTCGTATCGATAAAGCCGTATTTCAGGACGGGCCCTTCGAATATCTCTTCCGCAGTATATCCTTTCTCCACCATCTGCTCCAGCGTATAAAAATTTACCGGCGGGGAAAAGAAATCCTGGATCAGTTTATAGATGCGTGCGTTGATCCGCTCTATGTCGCTGCCTTCGCTCACCTGCAGCTCCACCTCGATGCGGAAGTCTTCGTATTCAATGGATGTTACGCTGAGAAAGTCTTCGCAGAGGTTTCGGTGGAAGCCGAGCTTCTCCCTGATGCGTGCGGCCACCTTTTCTTCTTTCTTGCTTCCCAGCACATCGAAATCGTATTCCACGAACACTTTGTAGAGTCCCCTGAGCCGCAGCAGCGTGCTGCTGCCGGCCACATCGTACCCGATTTTGTACAAAGGCCCTGCATTCGCGTCTTCCTTTTCTTCTTCGAGGTACATCAGGATCTCCGCATCCTCGCTCATCTCTATCCAGGCATTGCGCACGCCTTCGGTGTCGATGATGAGCTTGCGGTAATCAGTAAGCGTAACCGGGTTGCAGGGCAGTATCTGGCGGGCAGTATAAAAAACCTTGTCCCACCCATCCTGCCGAGAGTTACTGAGCAGGTCTTTGATCTGAAAGCCGGTACGGTAGCCCAGGTCGGTCAGCGTATAGCACAGGGCTTCCAGCAGGGTAATGCCGGGGTCGTGCGTGTTGTAGTCGGTCCACACCCGGCCCGACAGCTTTTCAATGAGCCGGATCCCTTCGCGGCGCAGGAAATTGTAATCCTCCGCCGGTGGTAGCTTGTTCTCTTTTTTTATGGTCAATGTTTCTGCCATGCTATTCAAGTGGGTTTAAACAACCAGTTCGATCAGGTGTGCGGGCGCCGACACCAGGATCGAGTGGCCGCTGGTGATCTGCGTTTCCACCAGGGAAGTAAGCTCGTCCGCCTCGGTGCAGAAATCTTTTTCACCCCGGTCGTTCTCGGTATACTGTTCCATCACCAGGTCGGTCACATAATCTACATACCCACACTGTTCGGTGAAGTTGACGATGGAGGACGAATAGATTTTTGCGGAAAACGATACGCCGCCCGTTTCACCTTCCACCCAGGGGGTTAAAAAACGGATCAGTTCCCGGTTGAGTTCCTGCAGGTAGTAACCCTGGTCTACGCCGGTATGAAACTTCACTTTGCAGTGGATCAGCACATAATTGAGTTCGGGGTTGAGGGCATGTACTTTTACAAAAGGGTTTATGCGGGCTGCCAGGAACTGCTCTATCCGCAACAGGTCTATGTAACCGGTGCGTGGAATCAGCAGCTGGTCGCCGTCGTAGCTCCGGTTGGTGAGGCTGGCGATGGGCACCACCGTTACGTGGCCCACGGCGAACCGGCCCTGGTAGTAATTGTTAAGGCATTTTACCTTGAAGAGAAATGGAAAATTCTCAAGCACCAGCCGTTCATAATCCCAGTTGGTGACGGCCCTGTTCTTGTGCCGGAGCCGCTCGCTGGTGCGCGTGTAATAGTCCTTTCCCGTTTCCTGTACCTGTCCGCCGGCAGAGGCCAGCGGCTGGCTCGCTTTTTTGATCTGTGGAATGGTATCCGCAAACCCGTTGATGCGTCCGGCTTCCAGCGGCACGGCGAGGCGCGACAGGTCATTGTTCTGGTTGTGGAAAGTAACGGCCACCGCCTGTGTCCTGATATCATGCAGACGGGGAAAAGCATCCGTGTCGGTTGATACGGCGGCGCAAAGCCAGTGCAGGCCAGGGGTTTCGAAGATCACGCTTTCATTGCCGGCATCGGCCGGCAGCGACACTTCCGTGATGCCGGTCGTCTGAAAGCCGTAGGTGGTGTCGGATACCAGGTTCTCTTCTCTCAGCTTCTGCCAGCGATCGTTCTTCAGGTACCACCAGTGCAGCACCGGCGGTTTTTTATCGTTCTGTTTTGTTCCTTCCGCGATCCGCAGCAGCATCGTGATGTTCTGTGGCGGCTTTACGTTTTGCAGCCCTATGAACATCAAACCCTGGAACTGTCCTTTCGTATCCTGGTTCACCACCAGCGAACGGGGGAACACGGATGCCGACGGCATTTGCTCATACTGCTGCAGCAGGACTATCTGCATCACACCGAGCGGCGTGAGGTGGTAGAACTGGTCGCCGCCCGCCAGGGAATCCTGTTCGGAGGCGTAGCTGAGGGAGATCGCATTCACGAGCGGGGTGTAGGGTGGCGGGGGTATTTCGTTGGCAGAAAGCAGGATGGCGATCTTGCGGGCGATCATGTCGTTGATCACCTCGTTGGCTTCGTCGAATTCCTTTTTCAGCAAGGCTGCCACCGCAACCGGTTCGGGATTCATTGTGCCGCGCATCTCCAGTATTTCTTCCACGGCATGGCTCACCGTGGTACGGATGGCATTGTTGGTTTCCGACATGATCACGTTCACCAGCTCGCGGTCGCCGGGCATGATGAAGTCGGCCCGGGTATTGATCCGGTCTTTCACTGCATCTACTACTTCGTCTGCGTTCTGCTTGTCTTCATCGTAGTGGATCCTGCGCTTGATGATCTTCACCTTTTTCAGAAAGCGCAACACCCGTTCCACCAGGTTGTCGTCGTTCACCAGCACGCGCGCTTCGGGATCTTTATCACCGGCCGGCGGTGTTGTAATTGGTGTGCCCGCTTTTTTCATGACCGCGGTGCTGCCGTTGTATTCTTCGATCTTGGTGCCCAGACTTCGTACGATCATCGTTTGTGCCTGGGTGTTGTCTTTTACCCGTTCCAGGATGTCGTAGAGGATGGAAAGGGAACCGTTCCGCTGGTCGGCATCGGGTGGCAGCTTGATGGAGATCACCGAATCGTCGAGTTGTTTCTTGACGATCTTGTGGTAGTCGACCGCTGAGGTCTTGGAAGCGGCTTTTTCCATCACAGCAGAGGTGATGAGCTGCGGATAGATGCCATGCCCGAAATCCGGGTATTTCAGTTTGAGCCTGAGGGTGCCGTCCTTTCGGTCGTTGTCGAATGCCAAAACGCCGGAAGGCTGCGGATCGTTGACCGGCCCAGCTTTCAGCTTGTCGAATTCGATGCGCACCGATTTAAAACGGGGGTCGCTGGCATCTTTATCGATCACGTAGATGTCATCGAGCTTTCGCCAGAATTTGCCCTCCAGCACGCTCAGCGATGCAATAAATTTATTGGCGTCGTAGGGCGGGGTATATTTTGCGTAGTAAGCGCCGAAATCATCGGGTAGCACCCATTCGAGGTTCACCGACATGCGCTGGATCTTTTTATAGAACAGGTCTTTGCAGCCCACATAAAAAGAAGTGCCCACCTTCGGGATGGATGTGAACGGGTAGAAAGGTTTTTTAGGGTCGAGCGGCGCATCGGCATTTTCGAGCAGCAGGTCTTTGATGCCGTCGAAGCTGACCTGGGGCTGGATGCTGCCTACCTGCACGCGGATGCTGGTGCCGGTGATCGACAGGTTCTGCAGGGTGTTGAGCTGCAGGATGGCCTGCTGCCATTTGGCGACGGCTTCTTCGCCTTCTGCGGGTTTGCGGACGGGGAATTTCAGGATGCACTGCAGCACCGGAAAAGCCGTCTGGAAATTGCCCGCATGGATCTTCGGATCGAAGGCAACGATGGCCGATTCCTGTGCGATGGAAATGGTGAAATGCAGCTCGAGCTGCCGCGAGCTGGTTTTCTGCAGCGACCTGATGGTGATGCCGCTTTTGGGATCATCGCTGCCGAGCCATCCTTTTTCCCCGCTCAGCAGGAGTTTCAGCAGCGCAGTATCAAACTGCTCTACCGCGGGCTCGTCCTGTATCCGGAACCGGATCACCACATCGCGTTCTCCTTTTGCCAGGTAGAACTGGGTGGAGGCGATGCCAAAGCCAATCTCCGCCACCTGCGCAGGCGCAGCTTCTCCAAACGGGCGGTACGAAGCATCGGCATCGGGCCGACTGCCGCCAAGCGGTTGCCGGTAATAGTTGAGGCTCTGGTTGTGGCGGTCGCGCTCGATAAAAACGGTTTGCAGCGAGGCCACCTGTCCCCGGTTGATCACCAGGTCGTCGTTCACGGTATAAAAAAGATCCGCATTTTTTTTGTCTTTTCCGGCAGTCAGCAGGGTGCCCTGCTTCAGCGGATAGCCATCGAAACCTTTTGCCAGTTCGAACACCACGTAGGCTTCGTCGGGCACCGCTTCTTTGGGTTTGATGCGCAGCACATCCTGGTAATAATATTCCAGGTGCCTGCGCGGCAGCTGGTTCATTTCCTCCTGCACATAGCCGAACAGTTTGATAAAGGTGATCAGGAAAGTGATATGGGGGGGATGGTTCTGTTTCTGTTCGACGATCTCTTCAAAATAGCGTTTGCTGTTCTGCACCACGTTTTCGGTGGCATGAAAAACAGCGTCGAACATCTTGTCGAGGGAGAGCGAGGCGTTGTATAATTTTTCTTCTTCGTTGCTGCCGGCAAACAGCTGCTCGCGCAGGGCGATGTTCTCTCGCGGAGGGATCTCCCAGATATCATCCTGCTGCAGGAAGCTCTTCACCTGTGCGGGATCCGCCTTTCCGTAAAATTCCTGTAAAAACCGCTGTTGCGAGTATTCCCGCTGGCCGAGGTTGCGAACATAGAGCACGATCTCTTTGAGGCCTTCCATCTCTTTTTGGAGGTAAGAGTAAATGTAAAGCGCGAGATCCGCCTGCAGCGAGCTGCCAGCCGGTGTTGCATAATACCAGTCGCTGATCTTTTTGAATTTCGACAGTACAAATTCTACCAGCTCCGAAAAAGCCCCGGGGCCGGGTTCCTCCCTGAAACGGCTGGCTAGCAGGTCGTAGGTGGTGTGCAGCTCTTCCACATTGCGGCCGGCGATGCTGGCGGTCAGCAGCACGATGTTGTCGTTGCGAAAAAATGAGGCCCAGCTTTCCTTCAGGTCAATGTCGGTGGAATCAGCGTCCATGAAAAGCAGGTTCTTTGCGTATTGCTGGGCGTACACGATAAAGTCCTGAAGCTTGCGGTCATCGAGCGGAACGGAGGCAGGGTCGAGGGCCGGCAGGGCCCTTTCAGAACGCGAGGTGCCTTCCTGCTTGAGTATGGAACCGAATTTTTCAAGGTTGCTGTGCACGGCTTTCTGGTTTATCCTTTACATGAATGCGTGGGGTGACTCGTCCGGCTGGTTTTATCGCTGCAGATTGGTCGCTTCTTTGAGATAAAATGGATACACGTAATTGTACCGGTTATTGGTGGAAGCGATCTTGTAATCGATCAGGATATCGAGCCGGCCAGGATCTTCAAAAGATTGCTCTATCTCCACGTTCATCAGCACAATACGAGGTTCGTTGTACAGGATCTCGTCGCTGATGACGGCCTGCATATAGGTGATGACGCCTTTGCTCAGGGGCGTGAACAGGAAACCGGAGAGCGCCGACCCATAGCTGGAATGCATGATGCGTTCGCCCACCTGCGTGGAGAACAGGACGTCGAGGCTGTTGCGGATGTTTTCTTCTCCCGACAGCATCACCACTGTTTTCAGTTCTTTTTTAAACTCGACCGGAAATTTCCAGCCGGTTCCGATAAAATCATCCGGTAGCTGTTCCATGTTAACCTCCGATGTTTACGGTAAGGCAGCCAAGCACGATCACGCCGCCATGCGCGGTGTTGTCGCCCATGCGGGCCGCCGGTTTGCTGTTGATAAAAACGGTTGCCGATCCTTTTATGATCGTGTCGGGCCCGCCGGCGCATACCAGCATATCACCCAGCGTGGCTGCAGGCAGTCCGCCGATGAGTACGGTAGGTACGCCGGGCGGCAGGATGGGACCGCCTACATGGGGCACTACGCCGCTCACCATCGGGCAGGTATGCATATCTGTTATACGGGCGGCGAAAGGCATAGTGGATCAGTTGATGTTTACGATGCCACCCTTTACCACGGTTTGTCCGGAAGCCTGCAGGGTGGCGCTGGCATTGGCTTCGGCTTTGAACTGCGCGTTGGCCTTGTTCTCGATGTTGATGCCTTCCAGTTTGATGTTGCCGGCAGCGGCTTTCAGCGAAATGTCTTTTCCGCTTTCGATGGTGATGCCGTTGGCGTCGATCGTGATCTTGTTGTTGTGGTCGTCCTGCAGCTGCATGGTGTCGCCGTCTTCGTCGATCACGATCTTTTTTCCTTTCGGTGTTTCGATGGAGATGCTCTTCTTATCGTCGTTGAACATCACCTTCATCTTGCTGCGGGTCACAAATCCTTTTTCGTGGTTGGTGTCTTTGGCCTCGATCGGTGCGGGTTTCGCGCCGCTGTTGAGCTGGCCGAGCACCACCGGGTAACGCGGATCCTCGTTCAGGAACCCGACGATGACCTCATCCTGCACTTCGGGCCGGAAAAAAGCCCCGCGTTCGTTGCCGGCGTCGAGACTCGCCACGCGGGCCCAGATGCCTTCCTTGCCGTCGACCAGCGGCAGCTGGATCTTGATCCGGTCCTGTTTGTCGGGATCGTCTTCGAGCTGCAGTACTACGGCGATCTGCAAGCCCTGCACGCCGGGAAGGAGCCCTGCGGCCGGTTTTTCCACAATGTCGTCGCGCTGGTAGAACCATTGCTCCGGGAACCCGAACTGGATGTCCGTTTCCCAGATCGACTTGTCGTAGGTGTGCCGGATGCCTGTGACCAGCACGTTGCCGTTGAACCGTTTGCTGAAGCCGTTCAGTTTTACGACCTGTCCCGGCTTTATTTCGGTGGTGCCTTTTACCCGGATGCGCCCGATCGATTTGGCCAGCCGGCTTTTCAGCAGGCGGGCATTGCCCCAGCCTTTAAGCTCTTCGCTGCGCAGACTGCCGCTGTGGATCAGGTTGTCTTGCTGGTTCGCCATGGCTTCTGCCAGGTCTTCTCCTTTCAGGTTGCCGCTCTCCCTGAACTGTATGCTGGCTTCCGGCGAATCTTCCACTTTCTGGTCCTGGAAGTTCCAGGCATGTGTCTTTACTTCTTTTACCTGCGAGGGAGCGTCGATCTCGGATTCAAAATCAATGACGTCTACCCCGTAGGTCAGTTCTTTTACCGGCTGCTGCTGCGTGTCGGGCACTTTGACCACGAGCTTGTTGTTGTCGGTCAGCACCAGCATGCTGTTCATCTCGGCCCGGCTCACGATAAAGTCCCAGTCCACCGCATTGTACTGCACCATCTGTTCGTGCTGCAGGGGCGTGGTGGCGAGGTCGAGCTGTTTGCCGCAGATGCCGGCGCGTTTGGCGATGGTTTCGATGATGTCCGAATCCGATTTGTTGACCCAGCACACGTTCCTGCGGCCCAGCGCCAGCTTGATGGCCTGGTCCTTTGCTTCTACGGTCAGGAACGACTGCTTGTTCTTGCCCGACCGCAGGGCATGTTTGGTGATCAATCCTTTGAAGATCGTTTGTGCCTGGTCGTGGTAACCGACCGCGATCTCGATCTCGGTGCCGGGTACCAGGGCGTCGTCGTTGCTGCTGATCGCAAAGTCCTGTTTGGCCGGGTCACCGTCGGCCAGCGTAACCCTGGCGGAAGCGATCTTGTTGTAGCTCCGGACCGTCTGCAGCGAGCTGACGGCATATTCGCCATTGATGGCGGTGCCGTTCAGCAGGATCCTGAAATTGATCCGGTCCGTAGCCTGATCGCGGTTGGCCAGTGGATTGCTGTCACTGCTCATTGGTGTCCTGCATTGGTGGTAAGATCAGGGTAGTGCCTGCCGGGATCTGCCGGAAATTTTTCAGCCTGTTCACCTTGGCCAGCTGCATGTAATACGACGAATCGTTGTAGTTGTTCTTGGCGATTAGCGGCAGGATGTCACCTTCCTTTACCATCTGTTGTTTGGTAAGGTCGGTCGATTCGAGCCTCGAGCTCCGGCCGCCGCTGCCCGGTTTGAGGCGTTCCAGGAAACCGCAGGTCACCTTCGCCCGCAGCGGCGAACCATCGGCATCGAACAGATTGTAGGTTACGTTCAGCGACGTCATCACGCAGTTGAGGTAGAACGTACCCCAGAGCACGGCCAGGTAGTTGGGCCGGTGTATCTCCCCGTTGAGAGAAATGATGCCGGCCACATCGCGCAGCAGGCGGACCTGCGTTTTCACGTAATCTTTTTTCTTGCTCCTGTACTCGTTTTTTTTGTCGGGCGGAAAATTTTCCGCAGCCACGCCGGTACCGTCGATGGTAAACTCCAGGCTGAATTCGAGCGCCGGAATTTTCTCGAATGTCGGGTCGTTTCCGGCCTGTCCTTTTCCCTCCGGCTGTTTGTATTCGATCTTGGTATTGACCGTAAACGAGTTCGGGTTGAAGTCGACGGTGAACGTGTCTATCTCGCCCTGCCGCGAGTTGCCGGCCGGTTTGTCGTATGCATAGATCTTGAGGTTACTGTCGGCCATTACCGTTGGTTTTTTTCCTGTAACATTTCCATCACCAGCGCCGCGCATTCGCGGATCAGTTCTTCCCTGTTCACCTCGCCGCCGCCGCCGGCCGGGTTTGCTTCCGCCTTGGCCCCGGTATCCGGCTCTTTAATGTTGGCGCGGATGATCATTTCATTGATTTGTACTGGCATGGATGCTTAATTTGTTGAACGCGTAAAATACTGGTACGATAGTTCGATGGTTTCCACCACCAGCGCGTTTTCCAGCGCCTTGAAATCGGAGATCGCCCATTTGACCGGATAGGCCTGTTTGAAATTCCAGGAGGTGAGCGTGTTGTTGTTTTCGTTGAGCAGCTCCACGCTGAGATCGACCGGCTTGAAGATGAAACTTTCAATGGCGTCCCTGAACCAGCCGATGAGTCCCGAACTGATGAGCAGGCCGCGTTTCAGTACCAGGTTCGAATATTTGGCGCGGGTGGGCAGGCGGTACGAAAACCGGTTCTCGCCACCCACCTGCAGCTCTTCCACGCCGATCTCGGCCGTAAGCCCGGCCACTTCCTGAAACTGGGCGTCTTCCGTGGTGGCATTGATACCGGTGAAGTACACACGAAAATGAAAGCCTGCCGGCGGATAATAAACGGCCATGCTGGATTGGTTTGAATGAAAGTTTTTCTTTGCCCCCGTCGCAGATCAAGTGGTTGATCAGATCCGCACTAGTCGTTCTGGATGGTAACCCCTTCATGTGCAACCTCGATCGATTCGATGGCCACTTCGTTGCCGCTCGCCTTCAGGCCCGGACCTTCCACTTTTACGGGGAAGCAGTTGTGGGCCTTCCACACCATTACAGGCTCATGGTTCTCGTTGAGCAGGCTGATGGTAAGGTCGCGGCGCTCGACGGTGTTAAGCTTCACGGTATTGAGCCAGGTGAAGAAATCGTTGTCGCCCTTCGCGATGCCGCGTTTGAGCGTGATGTTGCTGAACTTGCGCAGTCCGGGCATCTTGATGGTGGAGTAGTCGGGACTGTTGCCATCGCGGTATTCGATGAGCTGCACTTCCTGAGTGAGACCGGACACTTCTGAAAAGCCTACGTTTTTGCCTTTCCATTCCACTTTGAAGTGAAACGCCGGGATGGGATATGTTGCCATAGTATTTCTTTAAATGGTGGTTGATATTAAGATTTCTGCATGAAATGGGAGAACCGTAAAATGATGAACTCTGCCGGGCGAACAGCTGCCAGCCCGATCTCGATGATCATACGGCCTTCCAGCTGATCCTGCGGCGTCATGGTCTGGCCGAGGCCGACGCGGACAAAAAATCCTTCATCGGGTTTGGTGCCTGTGAGGGCGCCGTCTTTCCATTTCAGCAGCAGGTAGTTCTCGATCATGGCACGAACACGCGTCCAGGTGTTGATGTCGTTGGGTTCGAATACGGCCCAGAACGTAGATTTCTTCACAGATTCTTCCACCATGTTAAAGAAGCGGCGGACGTTCACATAACGCCATTCGTTGTCGTTGCCCGCCAGTGTTCTCGCGCCCCAGATCTTGGTGCCTGCGCCGATGAATGAACGGATCGCGTTGACCGATTTGCCGGCGGTGACATCGATGTTGAGGTCGCGCTGGTCGTCTTCGGTCACTTTCACGGCGGCGGAGGAAACGTAGTTGAGCGTAACGTTGGCGGGGGCTTTCCATACGCCGCGGGTGCTGTCTACATTGGCATACACACCGGCGGCGGCGGCGCACGGACTGAGCTGGGCGCCTACGGTGCTGATCATTTTTTTGATCTGGTTCTGCAGGGAGTTGTTGTCGGCCCAGTTCAGTTTGGTGACTGCCCTGCCGGCGGCATCGGCCTTTGCCTGGGCGTCCTTGGCTTTGGCTTCGAGGTCTTTCGCGCGGGTATCGGCATCGGCGAAGGCCTGTTTGGCTGCCGGGTCGGCCTGGTCGCCGCGGGAGGCGGGTTTCAGGGCATCTGCCGACGTACGGGCGGTGGTAGCTTCCTGCAGGGCTGCGGCTGCGGCGTCTTTGGTATCTACCATGAGGCGGGCGGCCGCTTCATCCTGCGCCTGCAGAATATTGATGTCTTCCGGCGAGTAGCGGTAGTTGACGGTTGTATTGAGATACGGGTAGTAGGCGGCGCCGTATTTGATGTCGGGCAGGTTGCCGGAAATGGCCTGCCGGAACTGGGCTACAGAGGCTTTGGTGTCGCCGTTCACATCGATCACGTCGATGATGGCGAACCGGTCGCCAAGGCGCGAACATTGGGCCAGCGCGTCGTTCATCAGGGTGTAATAATCGGCGGCCGCAAGAATGAAGGGCGCATCGGGGAACACGAGCAGGGTGGGTTCGTCTTCGCGGGAGCTTACCAGCAGGGCGTCGCCGTAAGCGGTGCGGGGATTGTTGGCGTTGTCGGCAAAGTTGCCGCAGGGAATGATATAGCAGGGGCCGCCTCCGTTGGCAAAATATATCTGCATGGAATAAGCCATCACGTTCTTCGATTTCGTAGCCGGGTCGAATGATACGTTCATCACACGCTGGTCGGGACCGCCGTCGCTGCTTTTTTCGACGATCACGGTGATGTTCTTTTCGCGTTCGGCGCCCCCGAAATATTCGGTGTATTCAACGAGCGACGTGATGCGCCGGGGTACGTTCCGGGCGCCTGTTTCGGTAAAGCCGATAAAAGCAGGAATGGCTGTTTCTACTTCAGCAACGGACGGTGGCAGGGTGGTGATTTCTTCTACATACACACCGGGTGTTTTGTATGTTGCCATATTGTTTTGTTTATTGTTTGGATAATAGATTCGGAATGGACGGAATGGAGCTAACAGTGATCTGTAACCGGATAGCGGTTGAAGAGGCGGGCGTCAGGAACTGTCGACACCGGGCAGGTCGGTAAGGTAAGCAGGCATGGTTATCGGTTATGGTTAATCGAAGGTGTCGGGATGATGACGGAGATCCGGAATGGATGGAATAGACCAGGTAAAAAGCGAGACAATACGGGTTTAACATCATACGGATTCATACAAAAGCGGCTTTTCGGCAACAGCATGCGCCTGCGACAAAGTGGTTGCCATGAAAAAAAATGAAAAGGATAAGGTGCCTGGAAATGGATCAGCCATTCATCCGTTCAGTCGGGAAAACAGACACATCAGTAACAGAAATTTGGGCTTTTTATTCCAGAATGGAACCTCCGGGAAAGCGATCCTCAGGTTCATCCGCACATGGAGAGAATTTCCTGGCTGTAATTATATAAACGATGTATCTGTTCTTCTTCACAAAGCCCTGCCGGGAGCCGGTAACATCATCTTTCACTGGATCAGATCGCCCGGGGCAGATAAGAAATGAACAGCATAAACAATGCTTTTTTCATCTCCGAAGGATATTGGCAGACTGTTTTTTCAACAACAACTTCAGGTATCGGTTCGATGCGGAAACAGCACCCGCACTATCAGCTCTAAAGATCACAATTTAAATTTAGAAACCGGGATTTTATTTTTCGGTTTCCGGATCAGGTCGACTTCTCTTCCTTGCGCAGTTCACGTTTGATGCCCACCAGCAGGTCGTCGTGGGAGAGCGTCCTGTCTTCGCGGCTCAGCGCCCGCAACGAGGCATACTGCATGATGTTCAGGATAGAGGCTCCGCTGATCTCATGTGCTTCTGCCAGCTGCATCAGATCCAGCTTCGCATGGTGGCCGATGGTGGCGGGCAGTGATCCTTTCCAGAGCTTGAGCCGTTCCTGCGCGTTGGGCATCGGGAAGTGCACGATCGAATGGAAGCGGCGCAGGAAAGCCTCGTCCATATTCGATTTGTAGTTGGAAGCCAGGATGAGCAGGCCGGAGAAATCTTCCACCCGCTGCAGCAGGAACGACACTTCCTGGTTGGCGTATTTGTCGTGCGAGCTTTGCACGTTGGTGCGTTTGCCGAACAGGGCATCGGCCTCGTCGAAAAAAAGAATCCAGTCCTTGTGCTCTGCCCGGTCGAAGATCTTGCTCAGGTTCTTCTCTGTCTCCCCGATGTACTTGGAAACGATCTGCGACAGGTCGACCCGGTACACATCCTTTGCGAATTCTTTTCCCATGAGCCCCGCCGTGAGTGTTTTGCCGGTGCCGGGCGGGCCATGAAACAGCACCCGGTAGCCGCTGTTGATCTTGCGCGATAAGTTGGTATCTGCTTCCAGCTCGTGGTGAAAACGGAACCATCGTTTTATATCCTCGATCTGCTCGGCGGTGAACGGATGCAGCACCAGGTCGTTCCAGGTCATTTTCGTCTGCACCAGTTTGGCGGGGAAGTCGGGACTGAACCGGGGCTTGCTGTCGCGGCCGGTGAGCAGGAAGTTCACCCATTCCGGTGCCAGGATGAGGCGGCCGCTCATGAAGGGTTCTCCTTCTTTTATGGATTCCATCCAGATGATGTCGTTCTGGTAAAAGAAATGCTGGTCTTCAAACAGTGCCTGCACCTGCAGCCGTTGATCTATCTCACTGCCGCCGATGATGAACTGGGCCGTTTCACCCGTGGGGATCATGCCGCGGTGGTTGGTCGCTTTTACGCCGCCGAACTCTGCAAAATCACCGCCGCCCGGCAGGTGCTCGGCCATGATGGCATCGAAGAAACCCGGCTGTATGTGCGGGGCAACCGCCAGCATCAGCACGATCCATTCCTGCGGCGTTTGAAGCTGGGGCAACGCCTGCCTGGCTGTTTCAAGGAAAGGATTGTTCTCCATACTCTTTCCGGCAACCGCGGCAAAATCGAACGGTTGCTGGTTGAAATGCGACTGCATGCGCTGCACGATCAGCTGGCGCAGATCCTGCAGGGCAACATCGAGGGCATGCGGTGACCGGGCATTGGCGGGGATGGCGTGAAGCATGGAATAAAGGTAGTACAGGTTTCTTCCTTAATCGCAATTACAGGGTATGGAGCGAACAAACGGGTCCAGCGCATCGCTCGCCGCGTTGGCCGAGGCTGAGCGCCGGGCGTCGATGCCGTCGTGGATCGACTGCACAAAGGCCTGCAGTCCGCTTTTGCAACCGGTGTACGTGAACGGTGTGCGCACGGTACCGTTGTATTTGCTGAACGCGGCCACATGCTGCTGCTCGTGGTTGCGCAGGGTAGTGTTGATGAACCTCCGCACCGCCGCCGTTTCACAATCAGACAGTCCGTCGGGAACCGGGGGCAGGGTAACGGTGATGGCAGAACGGAAAGTAGACACGATGGTGCCGCTCGATACGATGCAGTCGGGTGCAGAGCATTCATCGCAATCGATGGAGGGGCGGGTACGCGCCTGCACAGAAAAGCCGGAAGGCTGCGGAGTGAAGTCGGTCTGTCCGTGCACTTCCACGCCTTCACAGTGGCCGAACGCTTTTTTACTGGTAGCGCGGGTGGCCGTGCCCGATAGCGTGACGGTGTCTTCACGGTCTTTTTCCGGATCGAGCGTGCGCCGTTTTACCTCCGCGCCGTCCGACTGCATCACATGTGTCAGTTCGTGGGCCAGCAGCTTTTTGCCGCCGGCGGATTCCGGGTTGTATTCGCCCCTGTTGAACACAATGTGGTTGCCCACCGCATAGGCTTTGGCATTGACCTGGCGGGCAGACTGCTCCGCATCGTGGCCCGTATGGATCTTCACGTGGCTGAAGTCATGGTCCATCCGTTCGCCAAAAAAATCGGCGGCGCTGCCGGGCAGCGAGCTGCCCTTGCCATCGAGAGAATGGATAAAAGCGGCCGCAGAAGAGGCGGGAGCTACGGAGCCGGCGTCTTTTTTGGATACGGCTTTGTCTTCCTCCTGGTGTTGCTGCATGCGGTGCACTTCCTTATCTTCTTTCTTATCTTCCATACGCTGCAGTTTTTCTTCCTCGTTGTGTGATGCTGTTCTTTCTGCATGTGCATCTTTCTCAACGGCTTCCTTGCGATGCCCGGTATCTTTTTCCTTTTTGTCTGTCGTACTGTGCAGCTCATTGTCGGCTGCAGTTTTGCGGATCTTTTTTTCTTCCTGCGGAGATGCGTTCAGGCGCGTTGCGCCTTTCTCTTCGCCCTCGCAATGGGCGCATTTGCGGTAGATAGGAGCGGGTTTGAAAAAAGACTGCGTACCGGGTGCATGGAAGAAAGCGGGTTCCGGCTGCGGGTCCTTTTTACGAAGGGCTGCTTCCCTGGTGGAGGAGCTGCTGCGGCGGTAGCGGCGGGCGTATGCTGATTTCATGACGGATGGCTTGAATATTTAATAAAAACACGTTATAATAGGATCAGGCATTGCGGCCTGTATTGAACGGTATTGATGGCGTCTCCACATGGTCGCTGAGAATTCCCTTCATCCAGTTGGTGCCGTTTGTAACTGTAACCTGCCACTGCACCCTTTCTGATGGAGACGCGGGCCTGGCATCATGCCGTCGTTCTTTGTTATATTGTTGCATTGTCCATTGTTCTGAAAGGGCCGCGGTTGTCGATATTCTTGTCGGAAGTGACCGGCGCGATGCCCAGTTTTTTATAAAAATGAAGTTTCCATTTGCGGTGTTCGTCGATGTTCTTTGAACGGAGGTATTGCCTGGGCGACAGATAATTGTTGCTGATCAGTTCATCCAGATAAGCAGCATCACTGCCATGAGGAAGATACTCCCGTGCCTTGTCGAATTCACCGAAGATCCTTCCCAGATTGTGATTGTCTGTTTGCTTTGCGAGGTACATATTCTCCACGCTGTTGACGACCTGCGAACTGAAAGAGGAAGCCTGTTCCACCAGGTGCTCCCACTGGTACCCGGCCGGGTTCTGCTGGAAATGGTGTGCCCGGTGGTTGAGAACCTTGTTTGCTTCCCCTTCATAACTGTTCCAGGCTCTTCTGAAAGGCGGCGCCTTGCCATCCGCATAATTTAAAACATCCAGCTTGGCATCCTGAAGCTTCGCTCTTCCGGCTTCATCTTTTTCCTTCGCGATCTGTGCTTTCTTCTGCTCAATTTCTGCATGCGAGGTTTCTGCTTCCTTCAGCCGGAGGAGGAAATGGTCCTGCTTTTTTATTTCCGCCGCCGCATTTTTACTCGACCGGTTTTGCAGCACAGCAATCTTCGCCCTGATCTCACGTTCGCGGTCGCTGATGGCTTCGGGCAGTTCTTTGGGTGTGGTAGCGACCATCAGGCTTACCTTCGAATCATTGCCGGCAAAATAAAGTGTGTGCGACGCCTGTCCGGCCGTGAATCCTTTTTTGAAACCAAGCAACGCACCCCATCCGCTGCGCACTGCCGCGGCAACCGACCGGCCGGCACCCGCGACCGTTCGGCCCGCGCCTTTCACCAGCGTCACCGCTTTGTTCAGTACCCAGTCGATCCCTTTCTCCACCCTGGCCCTGATGCGGGTGATGATGTCCCTCACTTTGGCGGCAATGTCGTTGAGGTGCAGCAGAGCGGCCAGGAAACCGATGATCACCGGGATCGATTTGGCAAAGGCGCCTTCGATCGCTTTGGCAGCACTGTCGACCGCGCCGGAAGCGATGCTGATCACCGCATTCAGGATGGTGTCCAGCAACTCCGTGATGCGGTATTTGAAGCGTACCAGCATCATCAGGAAATCATAGATGGCCATGCATACTTTTACAAAGGCTCCGATCGGGTTGAGCATGCTGAGGATGAACGTGAGCGCGGCTTCCACCACTTTGGTCTGTATAAACGATTTGATCGCTTCCCATACGATCTCTTTGAAATCGGAGATCTTTTCGCTGATCATCTCCCAGATCACACCCACTCCTTCGCTGTACACTCTGGCCAGCAGCTCGCCACCGGCTTCCAGCATCGCTACTTTCCGTTCACCGATCACAACCACAGCTCTTTCACGTATATGCGTCTTCGTTATGCCCAGCACCTGCAGCGCAAACCCGAACAGCGAACCCGCATCAAACCTTTTGGGCAGTTCAACGCCGGCAACACCCAGGTTCGTCATCAGCCAGCTCATCAGTCCCTGCTCGAGATAGCCGGTGAAGTTTTTTTTGAAATTCGCGAAACCGACGCTGAACGCTTTGCCGATGTTGCCGAAGAGCCCGCCCGGATCGCCCAGCACCACGCCGATGATCCTGGCCAGTTTGGAGAAAATGGACAGGAACAGGGTGGTAAGGTCTTTGATCACCTGGTACACTTTCTTCAGCAGCCCGATGGCCTTGTCGACCAGCCCCTTGTTGGCTTCTTTCATGTCGCTGATGCGTTCGTCGAGCTGTTTCACATTGTCGACATATTTCTTTGCCAGTCCTTCGATCATCTGGTCGCGGCGGTCGTTCACGCTTTGTTCCAGCGAATCGAACTTGTCCTGTATGCTGTCGGCCGCTTCCCTGCCCACATCCTGCAGGTCTCTGGGTAATTTTTTTACATACTCGTCGATCGCTTTTTTGCCGGTGGTGATCGCGGTTTTGGCTTCATGGAGCTTGCCCGTTACCAGGTGCGCCACCTGCGAGATTATCTTGTGAAAGAAGCCGTTGCCGGCTGCTTTTTGCGGAGGAGCCGGTGACGAAGGGGTCTTATTTGCGGTGGTGCTGAACATGCAGGGTAGTCAAATACGTTTTCAGGTCAATGTGACGGGAAATTTCAGGGTGAAATAATTTATGATGATCCTTGCTCAAATCCATCCTTGCTCACTTCCTTCCGGTAGTATTTCGATCCCAGATCAACCACTTCCGACTGGATCAACTGCCAGGTACGCAGGGCGTGCGTTAACCTGGGGTTGTTGAGGATGGCATATGCCCGGTTGTCCCGGTAAGCGGTTGAATCCGGATCGAGTGTTTTTTCAAGCCACACATCGATGTCAGTCCCGAAGCTCGCACTCCCATCTTCCGCCTGCAGCTGATCCTGGTCGTCGGGGTTCAGCACATAGCCGATATAAAAACTGCCCGCTTTTGCCATCCAGCGTGCTTCTTCACCCCCAACTGCTTCGGGTACCTCCACCCAGATGTCAACATCTAAAAAAAGGGCTGATATAAAAGGCGCATGTACAACATCAAACTCCGGCCTCAACACTTGCATCAGCAGAGCCGCGTCTTTTTGGGGAGCGGAAATCTTTTTCCCTTCCTCTACTTCCGCCAGTCTTCCCTCCGGGGAAAAATGCATCAGGTCAAGCCGGATTTCAACCGGTCTGCACAGCCCGGAAAAGGCATCGAAGAAATGCTGCAGGCAGGATAAGGTCGATCCATTCAGCGAAACGGCATCTGCCGGTATGGAAAGATCTATGCTCCAGTACCCGGATTCAGGAAGGTAGCCCCAGGGGCGGGCAGAGAGGGAACCGGCTGTAGGTGGCGTGGTCATCGTTTGAGTATTTCGGTGAAAGGTCCGTTTACGTTTCCGTCGGCTGTACGAACCATAAAACTACGTTTCATCAGGGGCCCGTCGGGATAAATCACTTCCAGGTAATCGACCTGGCGCAACCTCGACGTGGCGTCTGCGCGGTTCCCACGCATTTTGCCATTCAGGAACCGTTCGATACCGGCCTGGTCCAGTCCGCCCGGTGCGGCTTCGGAGCCGTCATATACCACATCGCCGTGGCCTTCCTGCGACGAGCGAAGCTGGTCGTTGGCCTTGTCGATCCGGTTGTTCAGGTTCTTCTGCGTTACGGGCTGTCCGGGTTCGCGCAGCTTTACGTCCACGCGTGCCGTTTCGGTTTCTCCCGGCATCTTGATCCGGAGGTCCGGACTGAGCGGCTCCACGATGGGTGGTGTTTCGCCGGCCGGCGTTTCCGAGGTGGGACGAACGATCTCCACTTCATATCCGGCATCGGCATAGCGTTCCGCAAGCCGGAGTTCGGCTTCGGTATCCTGGTTGCCAGCCCGGGCTTCGTTCATTTTCTTGGTGAACTCGCTCTCCGGCAGGCCACGTACGCCTTTGCTCCTGAGACGGGCTTCCCACGCATTGAAGTCGGTTGCCCCGGCAGCATCCCGCGGCGGATCGATCGGGCGTTCGGGGCGCGGCCGGCCGGCAGGCGGATCGACCGGTTTGGGTGCGGGCGGGTCCGGGTCAACAGGTATTGGCGACGGCGGTTCCGGATCAACCGGCTTGGGCACGGGTGGATTGGGATCTACCGGTTGGGGGCCGGGTGGTACCGGATCCACGGGTTTTGGGGCCGGTGGCTCCACCGGTTTCGGTGCAGGTGGTTCGGGATCAACCAGCTTTGGCGCGGGGGGCTCCACAGGCCGGGGTGCCGGAGGCAGCGGGTCTGCCGGAGCGGGCGTTACCGGCTCGGCGGGGCGCGGTGCGACCGGACCCGGTTCTGCCGGCACCGGGCCGGGCAAGGCCGGGTCGCCGGGCACTGCCGGCCGGCCGCCGCCTTTGCCACCCGAGAGTTTACCGCCGATCAGCGCCAGCAGGCCACCCAGCAACAGGTTAAATACAAGCCCTTTGTCCCAGGGCTGGCCCGTCACCAGGTTGCTGATAATGCCTACTACAACGGAGGTCACGGACATAATAGCGATCATGCCGATACCCGCAGCGGCCACGCCGAAAGATTCTACCGCTACAAAAGCGACCACGGCAAACACAGCCCCGGCTGCGGCTCCTATGAGGGCCGCTTTTCCTACTTCTGCCCATTTGATGCGGGAAGAATCCCAGCCTCCGGTAAAACTGTGGTTGGTAGCCTGGCCCACAATGGAACCGATGCCGGCGGCAAGGGCGCCGATCACCGCAAAACCTGCCACCAGCACCAGCAGGAGGGCGCCCCCGGTGAGCGCCGTGCCTGCGATCAACGCCACGAAAAGGACCGCCAGCAACAATCCCACAACGAGTCCGGCCCAGAAGCCGGGGTCGCTCAGGGCTTCCCAGGCATCTGCAAGCTGGTTCTCGATCCAGCTTCTTTTTGCCCGCTCTGCCGCTTTCTGCTGGGCCTGGTCGATACGGCCGGGCAGTGATCCCAGCGGCTCTTTTGCCTTGGCATCGCCCTGGTTAACCTGATCTTGCAGGGCACCGCCGTAACCCTGAAGCGCCTGCTGAAACCCTTTGTCTATGGATTCAGTCTGCTGGCCGAGGCTGGAGGATACCTGCGACACCATCGAATTGCCGCCGGTAACAGTTTGGGCGGTTGCCTGCGTCAGCTGGCCGGCGGCCTGCTGTCGACTTTGCTGAATGCCTGAATTTGCCTGGGAAGAAAATTTTTGGATCTGCACGCCTATGGTGGAGGTCAGCGAATCGAAGGCGGACGTGATCTCGCTGGCTTTGGAAGCGACTTCATCACCGAGGGTGTGTGAACTGTTCACGACCTGGGTGTTCATTCCTTCGAAGACGGGGGAGATCTGCGAACCTGCCAGCTGAACGGCTGCGGGAGCTTTGTTTTCCTGGATCTTTACGCCAGCCAGCCGGCGGGTGATATCAGACAACTGGGCATCTGCACTGCCAAGCGCTTTTTCCGACTGCTGGCCGAAGCTCGCCATCACCGTTACACCCGCTGTGTCGAAGTCGGCCAGCTTCTGCCGGATCTGCTGGCCGAGGTGAAGCAGGATCTTCGCTTCGAGGGAGGAGAGCTGATCAAGCATCTGCGCCTGCGCCTGATCGAGGGAATGGAGAGAGCCGGTTGTCATCTGGCCGATGCCCGACCCGGCCTGCGTGAATGCCTCCGTTAACTGGTTGCCGGCCTGCGACTGTCCGGCCAGCAGCTGCGAGCCTGCTTCCGCACCCTGCTTCCTGAATTCAGCTGCAGTTTCCGGTCCGGAATTCCGCAGGCTGGCCGCGCCGTCGTCTACCCCTTCCGCGATCTTGTCGGCGGTATCCGAGGATACTTTCTCTGCGGCCTGCCGTTTGGCTTCCCGTACGCCGCTGTCGCTGTCGCCGGCATTCCCTTTCTGCCGGCCTGTTTCATGCGCCTGGTTTACGGCTCCCTCTACTTTCCCATTGAACTGATCGGCTGCGGCAGCGGCCGTATCGAGAGAGCGGTCTGCATATCCGTTTGACAACCCTGTAACACGGTCTCCTGCAGCACTGAAAGCAGCGTTCAGCTGGCTGATGGCAGTGACCTGTGCACCTGAAAGCAGGGCGGTTTGAGCGGCTCCGTGGGAAGAGAGCTGGCTCTTTGCGCCACTGGTCTGAGACAGGATGGAAGAGCGGGCCTGGGCGGTCAGCGCTTGTACCCGGTCGTGTTGTGCCGTGCCTGAATCGGCTACTTTCTGCTGCTGCGACTCCAGTGCCTGGCGCATAGCCGCAGATTGCGTGGTGACCACTTCCAGGAAACGCTGGCGGGCGATGCCTGACTGATTGCTGATGGCGTCGAGTACGAGCTGTGAGCCGGGAGAAACGGCTTTCGGAACAGGGAGCGTGCGGCTGCCGCGTATATTGGAGACCGTGAGCTGCGGAATCTTTTTGCCCCGGGTAGCGACGGCCGGTTTGGCGGGTGCTTTTTCGCGCGGGATGTGGGAAGGGGCGATGGCCCGGTTTGCTTGTGCAGGAGCCGGCCTGCGGACAGGAGGGAGTGGTTTTCCCGCATGCGGTGACTTTCCAGGCCCCATCGGCGGACCGGTATTCTGATGGCGTCTGTGCCGGGGCGAAGCGGAGCCAGGGCTGCGGCGCGGCCGGGAGCCGGAATGGGCAACGGCTGTTTCTTCAGACGAGGCTGGCCGTTTTTTATGATGGGAAGACGGATCGTTCTCTTTTCGGGATATGCGGCCTGGGTTCAATGGCCGGCGCTGGAGATCCGGGGCCTGCTGAATGGTATGGGTAAGCTCATGGGCAAGCAGGGTCTTGCCGCCGGTGGTATCGGGCGAATACTTGCCTTGGTTGAAATAGATGTCTTTGCCATGGGCAAATGCCTGGGCATGCACCTGACTGCTCATGGATTCTGCAGCTGTACCGGTATGAATGCGTACACCACTGAAATCGGCGCCAAAGCGGCTTTCCATGAATTGCCTGGTACCGGAAGACAGTGGGCTGCCTGTACCCCTGGAAGACTGTAAAGATTGTTCGAACGGTATGGAGCCTGCGGGTGGGCCCCGGCCACTTTGCCGCATCACATCCGATGGATAAAGCGAAATGGTATGGGGAGCGTTGTCTGATCCAGCTGTGACAGACCGGTGCAGCACCGCCAAGTGCGCGGTCGGAACCGGTGTCGCGGGCTTTGTATGAAGGCGTTGGAGTTCCGGACTCGCATGAAGATGCAGCGGCTCGGCTGGGGTATGCTGCCGGTTTTGCTTTTCTTCTTCCTTGCGATCAAGTTTCTTTTCTTCGTTGCCTGCTTCCATGCCGGGCGGAGGCGTAGTGGTTACCGGGGGTTCCGGCATGCGCATCACTTTATCCGCCATGGCATCCGCTTCTTTCTCATGCGGATCGTCGGGCGTGCTTACGGTAAGTTTGGCCTGGATGGGAGATGAAAAGAATTGCGGCTGGTCGCGTGTGCCAAAAAAAGGCTCCTCCCCGGCTTTTTTAAAGAAGCCGGGGTTCGCAGCTTTCTGCTGTACGGCAGGCGCTGCGCGGAGTGTTTTATCGGCGGCGGAGAACATTTTTTATTGCATAGTGATCCTGTTTATCTGCTGATCTACCTGCGTTGCTCGATCTGCAGGACTCCCCTGGCAGCGTCTTTTCCAATACCCAGGGTTTCAAATCATGCGTCTTTGAGACCCACTTTTTTTCATATCCTTCAGCAGGCGCAAATTCGCCGCTGCACGCATCATCTCCTGCGGCGCCTGCCCGGGAATGCCCGCAGAACAGTGGGATGGAAGATGTCTCAACGACTAAGTGGAGACGCCTTCCGGGGCCTCTCCCGCTCACACAAGATGGATCTGATCCAGAGACGACCTGAATAGCATCTTCTTTGTAACGGATCAATCGCCTTAATAACTGAGATTGATCTCCGAACAGAAATAATCGAATTCGTCCTGCTCGCATTTTTTCAGCCGTTCTACCCCCGGGTTTGGCAGGGGGAACAGCTGGTAATCTGCTGTGTTGAAAAGCAGCTTCAGCGTCTTCAGCGGTCCTTCAGACAGTGGAATGGGTACGGAAGAAATAAACTCATTTCCCTTGAGGGTAAACTGGTAACTGCTGGCGCCCAGGTCGGTGATCGAATCGGCCTTGCCGTCTTTCCGGATATATTTCCACAGCACCCGCCTTGCCGGAAACAGGATCTGGTAATTTACCGGCCGGATCTGCTCATCGTCCGTAAGCAGCGCATAGTCATTGCTTCCCGGCAGGTGATTGTAGATCTCGACCACTCCGGCCACTGCGCCGGATGCGGCGGCGGGGTCGTAGTACACCGGCTTTGTATCCTTGTTTACCTGCACCAGGTATTTTCCCGGAGGCAGTTTTTCAAAGGAGACGGGGATATCCGTCTGCGGTGTTTCAAATTCCATGACCCCGGTTGTCAGTGGCTGGTCGAATGCAGGTTTCGCCGGATCGAAATTGAAGCCCAGGATGCTGATCTCCGCTTTTGTGGCCGGGGCCGATAGTCTGAACAAGAGAGTGCCACCGGTGTACTCCAGCAGGTCTTGTGCCGATGCATAGGCAGCAGCTTCTTTTGGCGCCCACAGATGGGGATCGGACAGCTCCGCTTTCTTTTTGCCCGTATATTTTTTCAGGGCTTCCCATACGGTTCCTGTTTTTGCATCTTTTGCCAGGTTGCCGGGAATGTATCCGGTATCGGCGGTGAAGGGTATCACCGATGCCGGCAGAGCCAGCGTATCGCGGTCCTTGTTGCCGGAAAGGTTGCTGAAATAAAATTTCTGCCGCCCGCCATAGGCCGGGTCGAGGTTGGTATAGTTTACAAAAAGCGGTTGTTTGAGCCGGAGGTAAAAACGGAATACGGTTTTGCCCCATAGCTGGCGGTACACTTTTTCCGCCGGCGTATCGCAAAAAGGCTGCTGCTCACCGTTGGCCTGGATCAGCGTCTGGTAGCGGTTGCCGAGGGTCTTCCCTAAAATACCTCCTTTCCGGAAAGCAGTCATACAGTCATCGGCCGGCGCCAGCTCAAAATCGAGGCAACTGCGGCTGAGAAAATACTCATGCAGCAGGCTGATGCTGAAGAAGGGTAAGAATTTGCTGTTCATGATAGATTCAGTTCGTGATGCCGTAGGTGTTGATGTCGAGTCCGGTGATCGGGTCTGCGGTTGTGCCGGGGGAATCGTCTTCGATCGTCACCATCCTCACCTTGTACAAGACCGACGGCAGGTATTTGCCACCGAGTGTTGCCCAGAGATGGTTCACCTGTTCGGCATTCATCGATACCAGGTCCACGATCAGCTTCTCCACCCGCGGATCGAGCGCCAGGCCGTTGTCGGCGGGCGTGTTCCGGGCGGTGATCACATTCTTGTACTGGAAGAACTGCAGGATGAGCGACAGGTACTGGAGAGCGGTATCGTACGAGTTGTGGTTGACCGAAAAAAGGCAGTACAGGTTCAGCAGCAGTTTCGGATTGCGGTATTCGATCCGGTTGTTGACCCGGATAAAATTTTCGGGATTGCGGGAGGTTTTCTCCTCTTCAATATTTACCAGGGTAAGGATGCCCGGAGCCCCTACTGAATCGGCCCTTGCGCCGGAAGAATCCGTCTCCTGTGCTTTTGCCACGTTGCCTGTGGCTATACGTTTGGTGGAAGTCGGATCGCGGTCGGGATCGAGCTTGCGCACGACATACTTGTTGACTTCGTTGGCAATCACTTTTAAGACGTTGTCGATCATGCGGGTCGGTTAAGATAGCGTTTTTACAAGGCCGTTACAGCCGGAACCAGGACCGGTTTCGCCACTCAGGGCACCGGTTTGATCGGGTGCTCGCCGGCGTGCCGTTTGATCATCAGGTCCATCACCTGCTGGATCATCTCCAGCTTGCGAACCCCTTTGCCCGGACAGGCATGCGTGGTCAGCGGGTCTTCGCGGTGCAGTTTCATGGAATCGGGAAACAGTCCCAGTACTGCCGACAGCGAAGCGATGGCGGCGATGGCATTTTGCCGAACGGCCAGTCCGCGCCCGCTGTCGAACGCCTCGGTCTCATAATCGCCCAGCATCTCGATGCCGAGCGCCACTTTGTTCCAGGAAGGGGAGTGGGTACCCGAAACGGTGAGCGGCGTGAACACCCATATCTGGTGATCGTCTATGAACAGGTGCGGACCTGCTTTCCATTGCTGGTCGTCGCGATAATAAGATTGAAGGCTGTCGATCTGGTCTTTTGTCAACCCGCCGGGCCGCTGGGCGAGTGATGGAACTCCGGTATTGTGAAGCACGATAAATGACGGCCTCCAGGCATTCCACCGCAGGGTATGACAATAATCATCGAAACTATCAGTGGTAAAGCTTTCGCCTACGATCCCCTTCCAGTCGGCCATAAGTGATGGTATTTAAGAGTTGAATATGCGTTTTGGTCGAAAAAAAGAGGGTCTGGGAAACACCATTCTTCATCAATTCCGGACACCGGTTCTCGCTGCAACAGCTGGAAAGAGACAAGGTTAAAGTAGTAGCGCAGTGAAAGCCACCGGTAAGTCCTAAGCACTCAATACCAGATCGTTGCTATAAAGGTTGTATTTAAATCTGAATCAGCC
The DNA here is from genome assembly GCA_965200945.1 of Chitinophagaceae bacterium. Taxonomy (GTDB): domain Bacteria; phylum Bacteroidota; class Bacteroidia; order Chitinophagales; family Chitinophagaceae; genus JADCRZ01. Next base: position 2,449,228 of record OZ241749.1, on the reverse strand, counting down.
AAGACTCTTGCGAGAAATTACCTGGAAGAGGTGTACGGGAAAAGAATGAACTGGTAAAGTGCTGGCCGCCTGTGGGATACTGCAGATGGCTGTTGCGGCAGACGCTGCAGACCGATGTTTGGCATAAAATGTGTTTGTTGCAGAGCTCCAGGTCGCCTGATCCGGGTTGAAAGTGTTAATTTGGTCTGGAATCTTCCCCAAACCGTGGAACCGGGTTAGGAGTCCGGGAAATTAGGTATACCTTCGCAAAGTTTTGCATGTGTTCGTCTTCTGGGCAGCAGATAGATTTGCAGCTTTATACAAGGGCTTATGCAGGGGGAATCAACCGGATGGGCCGCCGTTAAGCGGGCCGGAACGGAAGGTTGCCATCAACATGATCAAAACTTAGGCAATTTATTTTTCATTAAATAAAAAAGATTTATGAAGAAAAACCTAATAATGTGTTTTCTTGTACTGGTACTGACCTCTTCCAGGCAGGCTTTCTCTCAAACTGCCAAATATATCAAGCAATACACCCGTATCGCAGATTCCCTTTCCCGGGTGTACTCCATTCCCAAAAATGTGATCTTGGCAATTGCCGTAGTTGAATCCTCCTCCGGCGCCGGCAAAGTAGGCAACTTACTGAACAATCATTTCGGCATCGTCGGACAGAACAACCTCAACGAAACCCACCAGATCAAGACCCGCTACAAGCAATATCCAAACGCAGTCGCTTCATTTAAGGATTTCTGTGTGCTCATCAGCAGGAAAGAATTTTACCCCATCTTCAGAAGCAAAGGCGTATGGGATTACAAGGAATGGCTCAAGGCCATCAGCGAAGTAGGATATTCTTCCATTCCCGCTGTGTGGGTACAAAGGGTTTCATCCGTTGTCCACAATTATAAACTCGACTAAAAAATAGCGTTCGTTCTATGAACAAAAATTACAGGGTACTTCAACTCGTACTTCTGTTTGTAGGGCTTCTCATCCTGATCTCTGTTTCCCAATTTATTTTCGCTTTCACCTGGCAGCCACTCCGGCGCATCAACCTGGTGGATAATATCCTCCTTAAACCGGCACACGCGATCGTAAAGAAACCGGTGCCGGCAAAAAAGCCCGTCCTTGTTCAGAACGGGCAACGCACCCAGTTCGATCTTTTTCAGCAGGGCCATCTTATCACCGATTTTAATGCAGATACCAACCAGGTTGCTTTGAAAGGACTGATGGATAAACTGTATGAACTGAAGACGGGTCATAAGAAAAAGATCCGGATCGCTTACCTGGGCGACAGCATGATTGAGGCGGACCTGATCACCCAGACCCTGCGTAAGCTGCTGCAGAAAGAATTTGGCGGGGAAGGCGTGGGGTTTGTGCCGGTCGCTTCTCCTTCTTCCAAGATCCGGACCACCATCCGTCACAGTTACTCCGACAACTGGAAAGAAGATAATTTCAAATCGAATTCGGGTAATCATCACCTTTATATTTCAGGTCATTCTTTTCATGGCGCCGGTGCCTGGGTCAACATCATCGATGAGACCATTCCAGACAGTACTACGGCCATCGAAAAAAGCCTGATCTGCGGGCATCTCGACAACAAGCTCGCGATCGCTGTGGCGGATTCCGAACACACCATTGAGCCGGCAGCCGAAGTAAACCGCATCCTGCTTGGCAGCAATACCGCCCATGCCGTGAGCATCCATTCGCCTACCGACGCACTGCCGGTGTACGGGCTCTCCTTCGAATCCGAAACGGGCGTGATCGTCGACAACTTTTCGTTCAGGGGTATCAGTGGGGTCGAGTTTGCTTCCCTTGATTCAACGTTCCTTCATTCCATCGCGGAAAATAATCCATACGATCTCATCATCCTGCAGTATGGCATCAACCAGATGTTCGATCCGGAGGCCACCAACTACTCCTGGTATCACAAGATCATGACGCCTTCCATCCGCAAGCTGAAGAAGGCATTCCCCGCCTCGGAGTTCCTGCTGGTCAGCACGGCAGACAGGGCTTTCCGGTATGGTGATGACTACAAGACGGCAGTAGGCATCGATTCGCTGATAAAGGTGCAGGCTGCCCTTGCTTTTGAAAACAACCTGGGTTTCTATAATTTATATCAGAGCATGGGTGGGTACGGAACGATCGTGGAATGGGCCAACGCAGACCCTGCGCTTGCCAACAAAGATTATGTGCATCCCAACCGCCGTGGTGCAGAAGTGCTCGGAGAAGATTTATTCGAAGCCCTGATACATGATTTCAGGAAATATAAACCCCGTCCCTAACAACCCTTATCCATGCCCCCGATCGATGTCAGAGCGATGCTGAATCAGCTTCTGTATGACCCCAAGAACCCGCTGCTGTTCAACAACGGGTTCTTTCTTTATTATTTTGCCTTATTCCTGATCCTTTACTACCTGTTCAGGCGAAAGGTGGCCGTACGCAAAGGGATCTTCTGCTTTTTTTCACTCTACTTTTTCTACAAGGCCAGCGGGTTCTTTGTCGGGCTGGTCATCATCTCCGCGGTGATGGATTTCTTTTTGTCGAACCAGATCTATAAACAGCAGAACCGGCAGTGGAAGAAATTCCTGCTCGTGCTTAGCATCCTGTTCAACCTCGGCATTCTCATCTATTTCAAGTACACCAATTTTTTTATCCAGGTCAGCAATGATCTTTTCAAGGCGCATTTCAATCCACTGAATATACTGTTGCCGGTGGGCATCTCCTTTTACACTTTCGAGAATCTGAGCTATACGATCGACGTGTACCGCGGCGAGTTTGAACCCGTGCGGAAATTCAGCGACTACCTGCTGTTCCTTTCTTTTTTCCCGAAGCTGGTGATGGGTCCGATCGTACGCGCTGCGGAGTTCATCCCGCAGATCAACCAGCCTTACTATGTGAGCGAGGAAAATTTCAGCAAAGGGTTTTACCTGATCGTATCCGGACTGTTTAAAAAGCTGATCATCTCCGATTACATCACCGTCAATTTCGTGAATTACATTTTCGATGATCCGTCGCGGTATACCGGGCTCGAATGCCTGTTTGCCGTGTATGGGTATGCGATCGTGATCTACTGCGATTTCAGCGGGTACAGTGATGTGGCGATCGGCATTGCGCGCTGGCTGGGTTTTACGATCAGCACCAATTTCAGGTCTCCGTACCAGAGTAGGAACATCACCGAGTTCTGGCGGCGGTGGCATATCTCTTTGTCTTCCTGGCTTCGTGATTATCTCTATATACCCCTGGGGGGCAGCCGCAAGGGCAGGTTCAGGACGTATCTCAACAATATGATCACGATGGTGCTGGGCGGCCTCTGGCACGGCGCCAGCTGGAACTTCGTTACCTGGGGCTTCCTGCATGGCGCAGGACTGGCAGTGAACAAGCTCTGGGGCAACATCACAAAATCTTTTGGGGAGGGGTACCGCAAAAATACCCTGGTTAACATAGCCGGTATCCTCATCACCTTTCATTTCACGTGTTTCTGCTGGATCTATTTTAAGTCAGCGAGTTTCGGCATTGCCAACGACATGATCAGGCAGATCACGGGCAACTTCGACCTTTCCGTGTGGAGGGCTTTTTTTGCAAATTACAAACCGGTGCTGTTTATGATGCTGCTGGGCTATGTGCTGCATGCGATCCCAGACGACTGGTCTGAGCGGATAGTGGTCCGGTTTCAAAAGGCGCCGGTGCTGGTATACCTGGTAGTGCTTACGCTGTTCGTTTTTGTATACGGCTATTTCAAGACCAGCGTACCGGTGATGCCTATCTACCTGCAGTTTTAGGAGGGGCTACCGGTAAGGGATAGTTGAACCGGCCAATGAACGCGTTATATCCTTCGGCCAGCGCATGGAAGAGGAGGTTGCCCTGCAGCTGGTAGCCAGGTGAAACATAATGGATGCGGTCATGGCTCATCAGCTTGTTTCTTTCCCAGCTTCTGGCCGAGCCATACCCGCCTGTAATATTGTAAAGGTCCCAGAAAGCCCATCCGTTCCGGCTGCTCTGCGCAGCGATGCCACTGCTCACCTCCTTCATGGAATTGCTGAGCGACCGCCCGCCAAAATAGGAATCGGCAGGCGACGTGATCAGGATCGCGGCATCCGGAGAAATGGCTTTGAGATGATGGATCATTGCCCGGGCCTCGTCCGACAGATCCTGCTGGTTGATGAACTTTCTTTGCGCTTCGTTGGTGCCCAGCGATATGATGTAGAGGTCTGCCTGCAGCGCGGGCAGCTGTTCCCAGAACAGGGAAGCCTTGTTATATTGATCGTACGTGGCACCGTTCACGCCGATGGTATGGTAAAGCAATCCGCTTTCTGCCCGTTCGAGCGAGGCGCCATAAAAGCGGTGCCCGGTGCCCGAGGGTGTCAGGCTGAAGCTGCTTGCCGGCTGATCAAGTACAAGCTGGTTGTAAGGCAGCGTATCTTGCGGATCACGGCTTACCATGTAGGCTTTTTCATTGTTGCCGGCTCCTATGAACCAGCTCGTATCTGTTGCATTGCCGGTAAAGAACCGGATCGTGGTAAATGTTTGTGCGGTATCGTCGTCGGGTTTGAGGGTCATGCGGATGGTGGCATTGGGGGCTGCAGACTGAATGCAGAAGCCTGCGATGCCGGGTTGAAGGGCTATCTCCGGGTGTGCGAGCCTGTTATACTGCCATGAAACGTTGGAGGAGCAACTGATGTCCGTAGGGGCATTGGAGCGTGCCAGCTGGTATGGGAAAACGAGTCCGCGCCCGGCATTGCCAAAGAATGCCTGCAGCCTTTTGCGCAGGGGGGCCGTAAGAAAGCCGGCCTGCAGATGAGAATCGCCGATGTGCACAATGGAAACCTTTCCTTCGCCGGTTGTTTTCAGCCGGTACAATTTAGCATAGAATGAATCCAGCGCGGCTGCCCGGCTGATCTCATTGGGCTGGTGACGGAGGAAGGGATACAGGAACGGGTTGTCTGACAGCGGTATGGATTGGGCCCGGCCCAGAAAGGTCAGGGTAAAAAGGAACAAAATGGTCAGGGTACTCTTCATTGACGGACGGATTACATCCAGATGATCGGGTTGCGGACGGGCAGGTTTCGGATCACTTCTTCCACTTCCGGCGCGTGATTGAGTCTTTTCCATAGTTCCAGCCAGGAAACGTTGTGGTATGCAGCGGCGCCGAATATCAGAAAGGGCTGCGCAACCGGCCATTCGCTCCAGTACATCACATCCTGTTTATATGGCCAGGTCTTTTTGTCGGCAACATATGGGTAGAGGAACCTGATGCCTCTCTCCAAGGATTTGCCATCCGGTGTATGGTAGCTCCAAAGGTTGTTATGCGGGGTAGACAGGATCTGGCAGAGTGTGGTCATGGCGTCGAGGTTAAAAAGGGAATAGCCATAGGGCTTTGTTCTTTTCAGTTCGAGCGGAAAGCTGCCGGAGGTGTCCATCTGCGTGGGAAGCAAGACTGTCTTGTACCGGTTGCGGCAGAAATGGAGCAGCGCATCGTTGCGGGTAAATTTTGCAAAAGATGCCACCTGCATTGTCCAGCAGGTTCCGTGGTTGTTGACTGCATTCATTTCATCTTTGCCATAGGGATGGGTGGTGAGCCAAAGGAGGTATTGTGCAAACCACTGGCGGATACGTATAAGCAAGCCTGGATCCAGGGCACCCGATTTTTCCATTGCCAGTATCCCCTGCACCACTTCCATGAACTGGATGGTATCGATGATGCCGATGCCCCGTCCGGTGGCCCTGCCTTTGATGGCCTGGGCGTAGAGCAGGTTGGGATGCATGAGGGTGGCAGTATCCACGAACCAGGCTTTGCAATGCTTCATGGCCTGGCGGATATATTTGGGGTCGCCGGTGATCTTCCAGGCAGAGGCCAGCGAGCCGATGATGCGGCTGAAGCGGATCATGGCCTGCCGGTGCGCCACAAAATTATCGGGGTTGGTCATGCCGTCGCGCTGCACATAAGGACTGTCGGGGTGTTGAGGGTCGGGCCACCAGTAGTCGCCTTCCGAATAAAAATCGTGTGGGCCACCCGCACTGCGGGGCGAAGACTGCGCGGTCACCGTCACCGGGTCCTGCCGCATGGCCCAGGCCGCCTCCTGCAGAATGTGGCTCCGAAGTACTTGAACGGCCTGGCCGTAATAATTTTCGGGCTGTGTCCGCGCCACGGCACTTTCCTGGGCCGAAACCGTTTGTCCGCACAACAACGTACACAAACAACCGAATAAAATGAGTTTAGCTTTCATCGTTCGTCCTCCTGGATGCGGAATGAAAATAGGGAATATTTCGGGGCCGGCGTTTGTCTGAACCTGGATTCATACCAATTTGCTGACAGGATGGACCTAATTCTGCCAAAAGGTTTTATTTGCTCTGATGGATCATATATTTTGTCATCGGGTTGGTATCGGGAGATTTAACAGGTTTGTGTGAAGGTTGGATGACTGGCTGCTGTGTCGATGTTTTTGGTATGAACCAGGATGAAGGAATTGCGGGATCCTGATTTTGCAACCGCTTTTGTGAATGAAGGTGCCTCCATCGTGGGCACGCCGGGCGGGGAAGCGGGTTTGCCTTTAGTGATCGCTTATCAGGCTAATCCCCTTTCAGACAGCTAAAGTACTCCCAGTATCTTCCGTTTCAGATTGCCCAGTCGGAAGCCGGTGGTGAGGGAGAGGTCGGTGTCGGTCTGGTGCATGTTGCGGATGAGGAGGTTTGTTTCGCGGCTGTTCCATTTGGCGTTCAGGTACAGATAGTAATTCGTGCCGTTGTAGCCGGCATTGATCCAGCTTTGAACGTCGTAGATGCTACGTATGTACTTGTCCGTGGTATTCAATTCCTTAAGACCGCCGCCGCCCAGCAGCACGGCCGGCGCTACGCTCCAACGGCCTTTTGCCAGCACAAAATTATACGTGTACCCGACCCGCCCGATCAGGGAGAACCACTGTATGTTGGACGCTAAAAAAGAGGCGGGCGGAGTTCTGGTACTGGTGGCAGCCGTGCTGTTCACATGTTGCGGGACTGCCGCTCCCTGTGCCGGCCGGGCGTTGCGGGAGAGACGCTCCCACATCGGCGTAGCCATAAAGAGGAATGAACCAGCACTTTTTACCTGTCGTTCGGAGAAATAATTTGCTGCGTTGAAAGAGAACTTTTTTGCATTGGTAAGATAATATAAGTCCGTTCCGGCATCCGAAACATGAATATCACGGAAAGGCGTGTAGATCATGCGGCGCCTTTCTTTTCTTTCAGGGATCAGGAGACCGTTGTATGAATGATAGAACGGGCGGAACAGCATATTGCCCTGCGTAATCTTGAAGCTGAGGGAAGTATAATGAAACCCGGTATTTTCATCGAGCCGCGTACCGGGGATCGACCACGAATATTTGAACGAAAGCCATTTGTAATTGATGTACGTACCCAGGTAGCCGCTGGTGTTGGCTACCAGCTTGTAGTTGTTCTTGCGGTTGTCGTGACTGGTAAAATCGAAGTGGGTGCCATACTGGCCTGAAAAGACTTCCACCACGTTCTTTTTGGGAAAAGCGTGGATATAGCTTGTGTCGGCGCCCCAGCGCTGGGCATGCACCTTCCCGCATGTAAGCAGGCATCCGATCGTAAAAAAGCAGCAGCGTCGTTGAAACCTCTTTAGATTCACTAAAAATACTTTAGCATGGTTTTGACCACATTGTCAGGATTGCCTTCGAAGTGGTGACCGCCGGGAAGCACCTCGTTCCGGTAGTTTTTCAACTTGATCTCCTGAACGGGAAATCCGGTGTCATCACTTCCGAAGATGGTGGTGGTTTTGGGCAGGTTCATCCGGTTGGTTTCCGCTACCACGTCCATATTTCTTTTTGCACCCGAACCAAGCAGGTCCGAAAGATGCACTTCGAAATCAGTGGAGGTGGAAGGGGCCAGCAGAATGACGCTGATGAGGTTTTTCTTTAGTGATTCGGGAAGTTTATTAACGATAAAAGGCAGTACATCGGCGCCGAAAGAATAGCCAACCAGCACGAGCTGCTGGTTCTTCCGGCCGGGTAGTTGCTGATTCAGGTAAGCGGTAACATCCTGTGCGGTTTGATTGGGCGTTTTCTGGTTCCAGAAATAGCTTCGCGAATTGACCGCCGTTGTGCTGTAGCCTGCTTTGCTGAGGGCCGCACAGAGGTTGGTGGAAAAGCTGTTGAAACCACCGTCACCACTTAAATACAACACAAAAGGCAATTCGCCGGTAGCGGTCCATTCTTTTACCGGCAGCGCTCCTTTTTGCGCGTCGACGGTGGTAACAAGCAAAAGAGAGACTGCCAGCAGCAGGTCTTTCATCATGGCTTCATTACGTTGTTCAGCGCCATGGGCAGCTGCAGCAGGTCGAAATCGTTGTCGTACATCAGGTATTTGTTCTCCCACACGGTGGCATACTTTTCCTTGAATTCGCGCAGGCCCTGGTAATGCTGAAACCGCTTGATGCGCGAAGCCGCCATCTTCATGATCTGCTCGGCCGTGTTATCAGGCTCCGTAATGCCCGACATGGGAACCAGTCCGAGGTTGAGATACCGCTGGTTGCGTTCTCTCGCATATTCGATCAGTGTGGTGATGAGTGCGTCCATGGCTGCGCCCGGTGCGTCTTCCGTTTTACGGATGAGATCGTAGGTGCATTCATCTTCCGCATAGGAGGGAATGATGTTCAGGAACGCTTTTATGTTGCCTTCCGCATCTTCGATGGTGATCACATCCTGCCGCCCGAGCTCGTTCGGGTCGAACATGCCTTGCGAAAAGATGAGCTCCTGTTTGTCGTAGCAATCAAGCCATTCATCAGACACATCTTTGAGTCGGGAGAGGAACTCTTCCCCGTGCGGCGCAGTGTGAACGCAGGTGTTGTATCCTTTTTTGCGCAGGCTGTTGAGGCCGTTGCGAAGCGATTTACGGTCTTTTCCTTCGAGGGTGAAATTGCCGATCTCGAGGATGGCTTCCTGCCCGATCATCAGCTTGTGCTTCTTGAGTTCATCGAACCAGAGCAGGCTGCTTTCATCCACGCGGTAGAAAGCTGATTTCAGCCCCATCTTCCGGCAGTAGCGGTCGAATTCGGCCAGTACGTCGGCTTTGTTTTGCCCGGCGCAAACGGGTTCTTCCAGTACGATGGCAAAACTGCGGGAGATGCGGTAAGCCACAAACGCTTCATGCTGTTCGGAAAAGTAAAAAAGTTTGTCTTTACAGAGTTTGAAATAGTCGGTGGTTGAATCGCCGAACTGGTTCAGCAGCAACTGTGCTTTTTCCTTGTACGATTCCTGGCCAAGCTGTTTCCTGAGGTGTGGCTTGATGAGTGTGAAGAGCAGGAAACCCCAGGTGATAAAACCAAGGCTGCGGATGATGCGGATAAACTCGCGTCCGAAGCGGGTGAGGGGATGCAGGGTGGTATCTTCCACCAGCAGAAAACTTTTGAGGGCATGCACCAGCGACTGCTGCCAGGTGAAGTCTATCCCGAAATGCTTTTGCTGCAGGAAATAAAAGCTGATAAAACCAAAGATCACCACGGCGCCGAAGCTGGCGGCTGCGGTCTTGATGCCGGCTTTCATCCATTTGTTGCTGCTGCGCACGCGGTACTGGTCTGCGGTAATGATCAATACGGCGATGGTGGCAGCGGCCAGCAGTGCTTCTTCATAATCCAGCGCTTTGGTCACGTTCCCGATCAGGGAGGTCACAGAAAGCGCAAGGGCGATGATCCAGGCGGTGCGGAGTCCGCGGATCAGGAAAGCGGCCGTAACGAGCAGCGACAAACCAGTGAACACAATAAGGGTGTTGGAAGCATGGATGGTGCTCATCGGAAAGAACTGGCGCAGCAGGTGCATGCGTTCGCGGATCGGAGGAGTGATGGCGGAAAGAATATTGATGATGCCCAGCGTAAAGGTGAGCAGGGCAGGGGCTACCCGCAGGAAGATGGTACGGCCTTTCCAGGCATAGCTCAGAAGGCCGCCCGCCAGCGGCAGCCAGAATTCGAACACACGATAGAGAACGGTCACGGAAAGGGCCTGTTCGGCAGTATATCCAAATTGTTTCAGTACGTACACCAGCGACAATTCAACGGCACCCAAACCGCGAAGGAAGGGTGACACCACCATCAGCAGCACGGCAACGATATAGCCGGAGGCGGCGGCGCCGAATGAAGGGTGAATGCCGAGCGCCAGCATAGCGATGTAAATGTGCAGCATGCCGCTGACTTCCACACCCATGGAATAACCGACCGCGCCGGAAAATACTTTCGTATTCACATTGGCGGCAAACAGTTCATTGATGGCGGGAGTAAACGATGGAAAAAGTTTGTTGATCCAGTTGTAAAGGATGCCATGGTTTTTAATGGAACGGCCCGCAGCGGTGATTCCGACGATCATAAGCAGCACGCCGACAAGCCCGAGCCACGCATTTTTGAATTCGCTGGTGTGCAGCAGGGTAAACACCAGCACCGGAAAACCTGCCAGGAAAACAGTGAGCAGTCCGGCAAACCCGAACAGTGCGCTGGCCTGGTGTACCCGGGTTTTGTCGAACCCCGCTTTGCGGATCTGCGACGGCGAGTAGGCCAGTGCGCTGACGCCGCCGGCCGGCAAAAAGATGCTGATCAGGTTTCTTTTCAGGAACAGGATGGACGAATCGCCCCAGGAAAGGGACAGCCCGACACTCTGAAAGCTTTTGCGATACATTCCGCCCTGCGCTAAAACATACAGGACGGTAAGGAGAAAGCCGGCCAGTAGCCAAACCGGATCCGACTGGCGGAGATGCGGAATGATATCGTGCATCTCTTTTCTTTCGCTGCGGAAAAAGACAATGGCCAGGAGCAGCATCAGCACGGCCAGCAATTCTTTCCAATACGTTTTGGCAGCGCTGAGTTTCAATTTATTAGCGAGATTGGCAAACATTGATGCTTGAATAGGAGGTTTAATATTGCGGTTTCCGGAGTTGCAGTTTCCGGATGCGGGTACAAAAATAACCTTTGCCGGGCCGGCAGTTGTTTACCGGTCGTTAAACAGGCCAAAACTGTCGTTGAAAAATTGCACGGGGTTTGAAATTTGTAGAAATTAGAGGATGACAAGTCAGACTGGAATAAAAGAAGCTTTTTTAATGATGATCCTGCTCGTTGGCCTGGAAGCAAGATCACAACAGGTAGGACCCGACAAAAAACTGCAGTTTGTGCTCGAATATCAGGATCTATACACCACCCACCGCGATCATTTCAGGGGCGGCAGCCTGACCGTTGCCCGGCAGTATTCAAATGTGCTGCGGCTGGGCGTAGGGGTGGAATACGCGACCAACAACTACCACCTCGACAACGACTGGAACCTGACGCATCTGCATTTTCTGCCTGTATACATCGATCAGCAGCTGAAACCCAGGAACAGCAAAAAGCTCTATCCTATGCTCCATTTTTCAGAAGGGCTTTCCTATATCACTTACAAAAAAGAGATCATCGCCGACCCCGGCATCATCGAGCAGCGCCGCGAGGCCGGCATCTATTTTTACGGCGGCGGTGGCCTTACCTGGAAGATCAGTCCCCGGGTGTCGCTCGTGGGCGAGGCCGGATTCAAAGGTTTCCACATGTCGTTCGACGAATACCAGGTAAACCCCCATGGCATTACATACCGGCTGGGACTGGTGTTTTAGCAGGTTGAATACCTGCTTCTTTTCTTCGTGGGAAACATGCCGGGCCGCCTCCTGCTCATCTGTCTCTGTGATTCGTATGTAACCGGCACGCTCTACCTGCTGTTGTCCCCTTTGCGGAGGCGCAAGTTGCATGCCTGCATCAACGCGCTGCAGCGCGCCAGTACGCGTGAAAATTCCGACGGAGATGGCTTCATGTTTTTACTCGGGAAGACATGGCCTGTTGTCCGGTTCTTTAAAACAGAATCTCAAATCCAGAGACGCCAGGCTTGTAGTCTCTACCGCAGTTGCATTTTTATCTTGCACCTTGCTGCTCTGCGGAGATCTTCGGGCAGGCGCGGCAAGTAGGTGGGTGTGCAGCTTCGTATCTACGCATGCTCAAAATAAATTGAAAGCTTCCGCGGGACTGGTACTTGCATCATTTTGTCTACAACTCCGCATAAAACATTTTCGCTTCTGTGATGGCGGCTTTGCTGATGGCCTGGAGGGCGTCGAACTGTTCGTAGAAGGCTTGTCCGCTGAGGGTTTCGTATTCGAGGGCGTCGAGGTGGGGCTGCAGGAGCTGGTTGAGGCCCATCACGGAAACCGTGGTTTTCAGGTTGTGGGCCGTCTGCTGCACCTCTGCGGTGCTGCCCTGCTTCCAGCTTACTTCCATCTTCTCCAATTCGGCGGGCATCGACTCGAGAAATTGTTCTGTAACCGCTTTTTCGTACTCTTTGTTGCCATTGCTGATCTCCTTCATGTACTGCAGGTTGATGTACTGAAAAGGATTCGCTGCGCGCGGCCTGGCCGGTCTTACAGCGGACTGCCCCTGCTCTTTGCGCGTGAACTGCACGATCAGCCGGTGCAGCTGCTCTTCCCGGATCGGTTTGGAGATGTATTCATTCATGCCATATCCAAGGCACCGTTCTTTTTCCCCGGCGAGCGCACGGGCCGTCATGGCAATGATCGGCGTTTGCAGGCGCAGCGCATTGCGGATCTCGCCGGTGGCCGTGTATCCGTCCATTTCAGGCATCTGTATGTCCATCAGGATGAGGTCGAAACGGCTGGTCTGCAGCTTTCTGACCGCTTCGCGCCCGTTGTTCACGATCTCGAATTTTATCTTCCGGTTTGCCAGCAGGTGTTTGAGCAGGGTCTGGTTGATCTCGTTGTCTTCCACGATCAGCACGCAGATGTTCTCCAGTTCATTTCCCTGTTCACTGCTGCCATAGATCACCGGACCAGTATCTGATTGTCCCCTCGAAATTTTATAGGGGATCATAAGGTGAAAAGAAGTGCCCTTGCCGGGTTCGCTGTGTACATCGAGGTTTCCGTTCTGCAGCTCCACCAGGTCTTTCACGATGGCGAGGCCCAGACCGGTTCCGCCGAACTTGCGGGTGGTGGAGTCTTCCGCCTGGTGGAAACGCTCAAAAATATTGTTGAGCGTTTCCCGGTTCATGCCGATGCCGGTATCGCTCACGGTGATGCCTGTCTGGATGGCCTCGTCGCTGATGCCGTCGTCGCTGATCTGCAGATAGATCTGGCCCTTGTTGGTGAATTTGAGTGAGTTGCCGACCAGGTTCACCAGGATCTGCGAGAGGCGTACGGAATCTCCTTCCAGAATGTCGGGTACCGTGTCTTCCACATGCACATAGAGCAGCAATCCTTTTTCTTCCACCTTCTGTTTAAACATCGCTTCCACCGAATGGGCCAGTCCGCGTATGCTGAACGCGGCCGATTCGATGCGCATCATGCCCGATTCGATCTTCGACAGATCGAGGATATCGTTGATGATGGTGAGCAGGTTTTCGCCGGATCGCTGGATGATGTGCACGTATTCATGCGATTCCTTGTCGAGGTTCCGTTTGTTGAGAAGGGTGGTGAAACCCAGGATCGCGTTCATGGGCGTGCGGATCTCATGGCTCATGTTGGCCAGGAAGTTTTCTTTTACCCGGGCCGCTTCGCGCGCTTTTTTGTCGGAGATGTTGAGCTGCTCGATCAGGATGCCCTGGTTGCGGATGGTGTTGATCACAAACCAGAACACGGCAGCGCCGGTGACCAGTACGGCGATGATGAGGATGGTACCGAAGCTGCGCGCTTTTTCGCCGCTGTCGTCTACGCTGCTGGTGGCCTCTGCCAGCAGTTTCTGCCGCATGAGCGAGATCTGCTGCGTAACCTGGATGATGGAGCGGGAAAGATAGCGGCCCCGGTTGGTAGCGATCACTTTTTCCGCGGCTGTTTTCCCGTTTGTTTTGAATTCATTCAGCACCTGCCGGCTGAAGGCCAGCTTGGCCTGCGTGAGGCTGTCGAGTTCCGTGATGTACTGAATGGAATCGTTGTCGATCGAGATGGCCTGCAGTTTGGAGAGATCGCGGTGAATGATGGTAAGTTGGGAGTCGAGGCCTTCGGTATAACGGATATCGTCAGTGGCAACTGCCCCGCGTATCTTGCTTTCTACGAGAATGATCTCCCGTTCGAGCTCGCTGAGGGTGCTGTTGAGCCTGAACTCGTTGAGCAGGCGCCGGTTGCCTTCCACCAGGTTGTGAATATTCTTGACCGAGTTGTGCTGTATGAAAATAAGGATCAGGTTGCCTGTGATGAAGGCCGCGAGCAGGTAATAGATGATCTTTTTGCCATTCATGTTCCGGTACAGTGATGATTCACAATAACGATCCCCCCTTATGGGTTGTCGGAAGGCGGTATCTTCATGTAGTGGGCCAGGAAATACCCCAGCATCACGATACAAAGAACGATCGCCAGCACGATGCCTGCCATGGTAAAAGGGCTTTTGCCCGTATCCAGAAAGCCAAGGAATAAAAAGGTGAGCGCAATCAAAAAGAGGGTGTTCAGAAAGAATAATATCGTATAGAATAGTTTCATAGGCCCCGCCGACCGTACCGGCTGGTTTCTCACCGGTGGAGTGAATTTGTTAAAAACTTTTACTGTTTCCATGAATAAGGTTAGGTCAATTGTAACTGCAAAAGTATTCATCCGGATGGCTGCGGGCAGGGCCAATCGGTCAATGGGCGTATAGAGTCGATGAAACCAGCTATAGGATGTTCAGCCTTTTCTGAAGGGCAGCCCGGTAGCTGTCGGCCACCGGAACCGGATTGCCCTCAATGATCAGAAACCCTTCCTGGATGCGGTCTATCTTGCTGACGGGAACAATGTATGAACGATGCACACGTATGAACTTTGAGGGCGGCAGCCGCTGTTCCACCTGCTTGAGGGTGGTATGTACCGCGAAAAACTTCTGCTGGGTATGAAACTTCACGTAATCGCCCATGGCCTCGGCATACAGGATGTCTTCCATCTTCAGTTTCTTTACCACACTGGTGTCTCGGATAAAAATAAATTCATCTTCATTGATGCTCACTTCCTGCGACCTGCTTTCCAGGATCGTGCGGGCCTTGTCGACCGCCTGCAGAAAACGGACAAGCGTCAACGGCTTTACGATGTAGTCGGCCACATTCAGTTCGTAAGCTTCTGCCGCATACTCTTTTTTTGAAGTGGTGAAAATGATGACCGGCTTTTTATCACCCAGGCTGCGGGTAAGGTCGAGCCCGCTCATGCCGGGCATTTCGATGTCGAGGAACAGCACATCCACCTGTTCTTCCTGCAGCAGGGCGTGCGCTTCCAGGGCGTCTGCGCACTGCGCCACCACCTTCAGGTCTTTTACCTGTTTGGCAAGCTGTTCGAGCGTCATCCGGGCTATCTTGTTGTCGTCGATGAGGAGGCAGTTCATATGGTATAGATTTCTTCCGATAAAGATAAAGGATCTGCTTTCTCCGTTCAGCCGATTCCGGTTCTTTGTTTGATCCGATGACACAAAAAAGAGTTTATTTTCGCAATCTGAAACGGTTCCCTTGCTCATGCAGGCACGCGATGCATCGCGTGCATGCATCAACGATTCCGCGTGAGGGAGACGCCAGGCATGGCGTTTCCACCCGATATCCAACAAGCCTCAACTTATGCACATGAAAAAACTTCTTTCCCTGACGATCGCGCTGCCGATCCTTGCTTCATCCCTGTTCGCTCAAACCCCGAAAGTGCCTGCCGTACCCAAAGAAGCCGGCAGCCTGGTATACGTCGATCCGCGCATTGGCAATGTCGGACAGATCCTTGTTCCCACCCGGCCCACCGTTCAGCTGCCCAACCAGATGATGCGGTTCTATCCGCTCAGGTCCGACTATCTCGATGATCAGATCTCGGCCTTTCCGCTCCTGATCGTATCGCACCGCAACGGGGAAGCGTTCTCTGTAAAACCCTGCTTCACGGCACCGGAAGCAGGTTCCTGGCGCAAACGCCAGCCTTACGATCATGATCTGGAAGTAACGCGGCCCTGGTATTATTCAACGTACCTGGTAGATGATGACGCAACCGTGGAATTTGTTCCGGGCCGCAGAACGGGCATCTTCCGGTTCACGTTCCCGGCCGGCGCCGCGCAAAAAAGCCTGCTGTTCGGCAACCTGAACCGGGCAGCCGCCAGCTTCCATTTTATTTCACCGACCGAACTCACCGGAACGGAAACCTATCACGACGCTATTCCCGTCTATCTGTACGGCCGTTTCAGCACGGCCGGCACACCGGGCCTCTTGAAAAACAACGCCATCGCGGAAGGGAAAGACATTGAGGGCAACGATGCGCGTTGCTTCGTCAGCTTCCCTGCTTCAGCGCCCGCGCAGATTGAATTCAAATACGCCGTCTCTTTTATAAGCGCCGCACAGGCGCGGAAGAACTATGAAGAAGAGCTGGCTTCTGCCGGCTTTGCACAGCTTCAGACGCAGGGGGCCGCGGCATGGGCCAAAGTGATCAACCAGATACAGGTGCAGGGCGGCACCGAAGCCCAGAAAAGGTCTTTCTACACCGCTCTGTATCGCTGCTACGAACGGATGGTCGACATCACGGAAGACGGCCAGTATTACAGCGGCTACGACAAAAAGATCCACATGGCAACGAGGCCGTTTTATGTGGACGACTGGACCTGGGATACCTATCTCGCGCATCATCCGCTGCGGGCCATCCTGAACCCGGCGCAGGAAGAAGACATGCTGAACTCGTACGTGACCATGTACGAGCAAAGCGGCTGGATGCCTACGTTCCCGCTCATTTTCGGCGACAACCCCTGCATGAACGGTTTTCATTCTTCGGTGATGTTTCTCGACGATTACCGCAAAGGCCTGCGCAGGTTCGATGTGCAGAAAGCCTATGAAGGGATGCGCAAGAACGGCACCGAAGCCACTATGCTGCCCTGGCGCAACGGACCCAAATCGGCCCTGGATGATGTATACCTCACGAAAGGATTTTTTCCCGGGTTGAAAGACGGCGAGCAGGAAACGAACAAGGAAGTGCATCCCTTCGAAAAAAGGCAGTCGGTGGCCGTCACGCTCGGCGGCAGCTACGACGACTGGGCGGTGGGACAGATGGCAAAAGACCTGAACAAGGAAGCAGACTACCAGGCATTTTCCGCACGCGCTTCCAACTACAAAAATTTGTGGAACAGCCAGGCGCAGATGTTCATCCCCAAAGATGCGATGGGCAACTGGATCAACATCGATCCAAAGTTCGACGGCGGCAAGGGCGGCCGCGATTACTATGATGAGAACAACGGCTGGACCTACCTGTGGCAGGTGCAGCAGGATGTGCCCGGCCTGGTATCGCTGATGGGTGGCAAGGCCGGTTTCGAAAGCAGGCTGGATCAGCTGTTCAGGGAGCCGCTGGGCCGAAGCAAAAGCGATATGTGGTACAAGTTCCCGGATGCGACCGGCCTGATCGGACAGTACTCGATGGGCAACGAACCCAGCTTTCACATTCCCTACCTCTACAACTTTACGAACAGTCCGTGGAAAACGCAGAAGCGCGTACGCTTCCTGCTCGATGTCTGGTTCAGGGACAACATTTTCGGCATACCGGGCGATGAAGACGGTGGGGGCATGTCGGCATTCGTTGTATTCTCGTCGCTCGGCTTTTATCCGGTTACACCGGGATTGCCTGTGTACACGATCGGTAGCCCGTTGTTTGAGCGGTCGGAGACCGCGCTGCCGAACGGGAAGAAATTCACGGTGATCGCGGAAGGGTGTTCGGTAGTGAACAAATACATCCAGAAAGCCAGCATGAACGGACGGGAGCTGAACACGCCCTGGTTCACCCATGAACAGCTGGTGGCTGGCGGAACGCTCCGGCTGGTGATGGGCCCCAGGCCCAACAAGCAATGGGGAACCGGCGCAATGACAGCCGGCAGATGAGTGGCAAGGCCCGGAGTTTCAAAGACGGTTTCGGTGTAACTTGGTTTGCCCAATTCAACCATCTTAAAGACCAGACCATGTCATCAAAAACCATCACCTCGGACAGCTCACCGTGTATATGAGGCTGAACGATATTGCCCTGCCGTCTATATACGGCCCGTCTGCAGATGACCATCCGTATAGATAAAAGCTGCTTGTAAGGGATCAAAGGGGTCAATGCACATCCCTGCGGAGATGCCGTGCCCGGCGTTTCCCGAATAAGACCATCCTGCAGCAAATTAAATCCGCAAGAGGGTTGCAATATCAGATTGCCAGCCTGCCGGATTCCTTAAACGATTGCTGCCGGCCATCTTCATTTTATTGAACATCAAAACTATACTGATATGAGAAAAGGATCGCTGGCATTGGTTTGTTTGCTGCTGTGTGCAGCGGCTTATCCGCAGGATGCAACGGTAAAGGAGCTGAAGGAAGCTGCCGCCAAAAAGATGGAGAAAGATGCGGCAGATACGCTGCCCGCACTTTGGAAAACCGGTGGTTTGTTCACCCTCAACCTCTCCCAGGGTACGCTGAGCAACTGGCAGGGCGGGGGCGATAAATCTTCTTTCTCTGCTACCGGGTTCTTCAATGTGCATGCGTACTACAGAAACAAAAAAAGCTATTGGGACAATACCTTCGATCTCGGTTACGGGTATGTAAATACCACCAGCCTGGGATCACGCAAGAGCGACGACCGCATGGACCTGCTGTCTAAGTACGGCTACGACTATGCGCCGAAACTGAGTGTAGGTGCCCTGTTCAATTTCAGGTCGCAGTTTACGCCCGGCTTTGAATATGAAAAGGCCCCCAATGGTGCCCAGCTCCGCACAAAGACCTCCAACTTCATGGCGCCGGCCTACATCCTGCTTTCTCTTGGGATGAACTACAAACCGGCCTCTTATTTTTCGGTGTTCGGTTCGCCGCTGACCCAGCGCTGGGTGATCGTGCAGGACAATTATCTTTCTGCCAAAGGAGGCTACGGCGTTGATCCGGGCCGCAAGTCGCGCAGCGAGCTCGGCGCTTTTCTGTCGGCCGAATTCAACAAGGAGATCGCAACCAATGTGGTGCTGAAAAGCAGGATCGATCTGTTTTCCAACTACAGAAAAAAACCGCAGAATATAGATGTGTACTGGACCAACGTGATCAGCATGAAAGTGAACCGGTTTCTGTCGGCCAACGTGGCGGTCGATCTTTTATACGATGACGATGCCATCGCCCGCTGGCAGGTCAGGCAATTGCTGGGCATCGGTTTTTCTACAAAGTTCTAAAGCCGGATCAACAAAAGGGGCGATTCCATACTTAACCGATATCTTTAGTATATGCTTACTTCCCATATACCGAAATGGTTCCTGTTTGCAGGGATGCTGAGTTTGTTTGCCTGGACAGCCTGCAAAAGCCGCAAGCACAAGGGAGATGACCCAACGCAAACAGTGACGGAGATCCGACAGATAGATACCCTGCTGCGGGACACCGTATTTGCGGAGTTCATGGCCCGTTCGCTCGACTCCTCCTACAATGCGGCTCTCGGACAGGCACAACCGGATTTCCTTGCTCCCGCGGATGCGGGCGCCCTCCAGCCCATGCGGCTGAAAGATGAGACAACGGGCACTTCCATTGCCGGCTTCTATGCGCTGGAGTGTGGCCTCGAGTTGCTGAGCAAGCGCACAGGTGAATCCTTTGTATCGTTGCTGCAGAAGGTAACGGCCGGCACCGCCGGACGCGAGGCCGTGTTACTGCTCAACCGGCTGGCCAATGCAACCTGGAAGGCAGGACAGCCATTCCGGAGCATGGCCCGGCTGCAGCGGTACAATTTTACCGTCGCCAGTTTGCTGAGCAGGGAAGAAGAAGATAAGGATTCGATCCAGATCGTTAAAAATGCCAGGCGGCTGCTGCCGGTCATGTTGCCCTTGCTTGACAGCTCCCGGGAATCGCAGATGAGCAAGTTGCGCAGCTTGCTGCATGACACCGTTTTCGCGGTGCGTCTTTCTTCTTCTGCCGATTCCGCATTTGCCGCCAGCCAGGGAAAATCACAAAACACCGCCTCACCTGCGCCCGATACCGGCATTGTATTTAAAACGGTCAAGCAAATAAAGCTCGCTACAAGTCTGGCCGGCTTCTATGCGCTCGAATGCGGTGTCAATTACCTCGTTACCACAAAACATCTTGTGCCCTCCGCGATCCTGAAAGGCTTGGCAAACGACAGCCTGGATGCGGCCGACAAAGATGTTTTCGCCCGTTTTGCCAATGCAACCTGGAAGGCGGGGCAACCCTTCAGGGGGCTCAACCGCATTACCCGGGAAACGTTTACCCCGTTCTATTATTTGTCGGGTCCTGACATCGACAAAGACTTGGTGCAGGTAAAGGCCGCCGCCCGCATCCTGCTTAGCCGGATGGAGGAAATGCCGGTTGAGTAACAGTAAAGTTTATATAAAGAAAGTAGGATGGCAGATGATTTGCATGCCTTTTATTATTTGAACTATAAATTATACGTATATGCCAGAGAACTCCCAGCAGAATAACAGCGACAACGATTCCACATCAAAACCCGATCCTGAAACACTTCATACCACTGATCCGCAGGAACACATGGAAGGGCCGATCTCTTCGCTGATCAAGGGCGCGGGAGACGGTTTTGAAGATAAAGATTCCGGCGACAAGGAAAAAAAGCAAAACAGTTAAGAAGCCGGTCGACCTGTTTAACCCGGTGCAAATGAGCACCGGCGGAAAGCCTGTAAACAAGTGAGTTTACAGGCTTTTTGTTTTGATGATTTAGGCGGGCGTAAACAATTAATATCCAACTCTTCCATACATAACAGAGATTTCCGGTAATCCTTCAATTTCTTCCTTGCCGCACAACCGATTCAACAAAGGTCAGTTGCCGCTTGTCTCCGATCCAGAAGGCGTCGATGCACCGGGTCTTTATCTGTTGTGAGAAAAAATGGTGGGTATGGAGTGAGTCGATCCTCTGCAGTACCTGTTGCGGGCAGGTTGTATATGCCCGGTTCACAAGGAACCAGCCGGGGGAGAACCGTGAGGTATCGGGCCGCTGATAGTAGACTTTGTATGCCGTGTAGGGATCCGGCTCCAGGTTATAGCAGTACAGTGTGGCATCGTTGAACCGGT
Organism: Chitinophagaceae bacterium; assembly: GCA_965200945.1. Classification (GTDB taxonomy): domain Bacteria; phylum Bacteroidota; class Bacteroidia; order Chitinophagales; family Chitinophagaceae; genus JADCRZ01. The sequence continues at coordinate 2,428,259 of OZ241749.1, read as the reverse complement.
GAAGCAGTTTCCAGTGCATCATGTTGTCATGATCCGGGAAATAATACGTTGTTGCGATCAGCCTGTGGTTGAGAAAAGCCATGTTTTGAAACCAGTAGTTACGCCTGAAAAAGGCCGGTTCCAGTACGCTCAGGTAGAGGATGGCGCAAAACAGGTAAGCGCGTTTTGATCCGGTGCGTTGATTACGCAGCGCATGCAGGCAGAAATACAGGCAGAGCAACCCCCATATCATCCACTGCCATTTGTTGGACGTGCTGTTGAAGACCACCAGCAGCAGACCTGCGGAAAAGATCGCGGGCAGGATCTTCCTGCTTTTCTCCTGTCTGCCGGTCAGAAAGGGAACGATCACGCCGGCGGCCGGCGGCAGCAAAAACAGGAACTGGCGGGGGAACGCACACAGCGGCTGATAACCACCCAACGAGAATGGAAAATAGATGCCAAGTACAAACAAACAAAGGAGCGCCACCGGTTCGAACCCGGATCGTGGATTCGTTCCCTGCTCCTTCCGGAGCGATAGCAGCAGAATAAAGCCTCCAAGAACAAACGGGTAAAATCCCAACACGGCAAAAGCCTGCCAGATGCCGTAAGTGAGCCGCGCCGCCAGGGCGCTGAAAGGCTGTCCGGTGAAATTGCATGGATTGGGATAGGCGCTTTTCCGTATCTGTACGAACCTGAACAACGCATCTCCGGTGTAATGCGCATATACAAGAGCGTAAAGCAGGATCACAGAAGCAAATCCGAACAGGATAAAGGCGCTTTCTTTCAACCCTTTTTTCCTGTTGTACAGGATCAGTAAAGCCATGGAAAGCGGGAGCAGTAACAGCGCTGTTTCTTTGATCAGCAGGGAAAGGGCTGTCATACATCCGATGCCGATTGCAGCCGGAACCTGCGGCGAAGGGTGATCGCTGAGAACCATCTTTTTCAACCGGATCAGTACGATCACCGTCATCAGCAGGATGTAGGGATCGGGCGAGATGCCGTTCACCCATTCAGGCAGCGCAGGAAAGAAGTAGAACAGTGAGCAGGTGAGCGCAACGGCTGCATGACCGGGCCGGGGGATAAGGTGGCGGATGGTCAGGAAGCAGGCGGCCGGTACGGCTGCCATGATGCCGGCGCCGGTGGTGAGCAGGTTGATGCCACCGGCCTTGTAGATGATGGCCTGCCAGCCGATCAGCAGCACCCTTCCGCTGAAGATGTCGGCCGGCTGGAACGGATCAAACCGGTTGTGAAGCAACCTGGCCGCCAGCATGGCGTAATGAAGATCGTCGGAGCCATTGAAGCCGTTAAAGAGCAGGATGCGGGTAGCAATGAAGAGTATCGTAAGCAGTCCGAAAACCCGGAGGTTGCGGACCCGAATATCTCTTTCTGCTGCGAACGCCTGCATGCCGGTAAGGTGTCAAGTAATTTAGCGGACAAGATAGGATTTCCCCCGTTCTTTCCCCTGCTGCTTCCAGGGGCATCTGAAAACAGTACGGTACCCTTTCCCTGATGGTGCGCCAGAACGCCCTGGAACCGGGTTTCCAATGGATGGGTTTCTGGAACCACTTTTATTTTATGGGAATGCAGCTTTATCAGGGTTCTGCTCCTCTCCCGGAGATGTTAACCGGAAAACAGGCCTGGAAGAGGCGGACGCTTTTTCATAGAAGACTATAAATTAATTTTTTATTGGTTTTTGCGTTTAGAAAATTTATTTATTCCTTTCGATTATTATTTTTTTTATACATTTAGCTTTCGTTTGTTATTTTTTGTATAAATTTATCGTGTTAAGATTGCTTAAGCCAGGTGTATGAGAACAGCTTCACAAAAAACTTCGAACATTCGTCCGTTTACAGCCGCAGGAATGCTTACTTCCCCTGCCGGCCCTTTCAATCATGTTTACTACGAAACAGCAGCCATGCGCCGGTATGTTGAGAGCGCAGGGAAAAAATATGGTCCGCACCGGAAATTCAGGATCACCGGGCCTTCCCGCCTGGCATAAGCCGGATCAACGGCCTATGTGATTCCGGGTTCTGCAGCCGAGGCGTTATAATCAGCATACATCCGGTTTTAAAATTTTTTCCAGCCTGATCCAAAGCCAGCATCCTGATCGAACACCGCTTCCAAACAAAAGCAGATTCATGAATTCACTCTTCACCCCAAAAATCCAGCAAATGCACATCCATACCTAATGCAGGCGCCTTTTCCGGAACGCACCCGGGCCGCTACGGCAGGGTGACCATTTCGGTCTCCAAGTCAGATTTAAACGATCAGTCTCTTTCAATTTACAAAGGATCAACCAACTAAATAAAGTCATGGATTTTATCAGATCGAGTGCCCATGTGAAGGGCCAGACGCGCCACCGGCGGCTTTTGGCGCCAGGCATCAAGAGAACACTGCTGATTGCGAACCTGTTGGCTGCCTTCGTGCTGACAGGCTCCCTGGGTGCAGCAGCAAAAGAACCCTTCACCGGAAATGCCCCCGCACCGGCGCCATTTCCGGTGAAGGGAACCATTACCAATGTGAAAAATGAACCGCTCGCCGGTGCAACCGTGACCTTGAAGGGCACCCGGAACTCGGTTGTCACCGCTCAGGACGGAACTTTCACCATCAACGCCGTCAAAGGCAATGTACTGGTGGTCAGTTCGGTGGGCTATCTTGAAATAGAGGTGAAAGTAGGAGATCAGGGAGATGCGATGAACGTAAAGCTCGACGTGATCGACCGTTCGCTCAACGAGGTGGTGGTGATCGGGTACGGTACCACCAAAAGACGCGATCTTACCGGCGCTGTGGTGTCGGTAAAGGCAGATGAGATCACTGCCCGTCCCGGCCCCAACCCCATGGAATCGCTGCAGGGAAGAGTGGCCGGTCTCGACATCACCCGTACGTCGGGTCAGCCCGGCGCGCCGCTTACCATGCAATTGCGCGGTACCAGGTCATTCACTGCCAGCGGCACCCCGCTCTTCATCATCAATGGCCTGCCCGGAGATTATTCAACCCTGAACCCGTACGATATTGAATCTATCGAAGTACTGAAGGATGCCTCTTCCACGGCTGTGTACGGTTCCGCCGGATCGAACGGGGTGATCATCATCACCACAAAAAGCGGCAAAGCCGGAAAGCTCAGCATCGATTTCAACACGTACTATGGTTACAACGGCTTGTCGATCACGCCAAAGATGCGTACCGGGGATGATTATCTGCAAACCAAACGGGATGCCTACAAATACGTGTACGATGCTACGGCCAACAAGTGGACCACGACCGGGGCTCTCTGGCAATCGCCTTCAGATGATGAAGCCATCTTCGGAGCTAACCGCTATGCAACCTTTAAGAAGGGCACGTTTGTAAACTGGGCGGATGAATTCCTGCGGAAAGATGCTGCCACGCAGAACTATAGCCTCGGCATCTCGGGGGGCAATGAAAAAACGAAGGGTTACATCTCCTTCAACTACACCGACGAAAAAGGGCAGTACAGGGGAGATAATTACAAGCTTTTTACCACCAGCATGCGGGTAGACCATACCGTGAAAAAGTGGATCACCATCGGAAGCAACCTGCAGACCTCGTATGTGAACCGTGACAAGGCGCAGGACAAGCTGGAAAATGCGCTGGTGACCGATCCGCTGGTGAAACCTTACAAAGACGATGGCACCCTGAATCCGGATCTGGGGAACAACGTATACAATCTTCTGCTCGACTACCAGCCCGGCGTGTACGGCAATGTAGACAACAACCTGAAGCTTTTTGTAAATCCCTACGTGGAGATCAGGCCTATTGCAGGTTTAACTTTTTTGTCGCGTGCAGGTGCGCAGTTGAATTTCTCCGATACGTACCGGTTCGATGGCATAGGGTCTGTGAGCTATACCTATACGAATGCCGGCATTGCAAAGGCTTCGGTAGTACAGAACCGTTACCAGGGCTACCAATGGGAAAACGTGCTGACGTACCGGTTCACTGTGGCGAAGCACCATGATTTTACCTTCACCGGGGTGAGTTCATGGTATTACAACCAGAACACCAATACCACAATGAACCAAAGCAACATCCTGTCGAACAATTTCAAATGGTACAAGTTTACCGGAGACGTGAATACGACCGCGACCTCGTCGTACAACATGTCGAAGACGTTTGGGTTGCTGGGCCGTATCAACTATTCTTACATGGGGAAATATCTTTTCTCCGCTTCCATGCGCCGCGACGGGGCTTCGGTACTGTATGTAACGAACCGCTGGGATAATTTCCCCGCAGCTTCCGCAGGCTGGAGGATCTCCGACGAGAACTTCATGGATGGCACCAAGGGCTGGCTCGACAACCTGAAGCTTCGCGTGGGCTGGGGCATCACAGGCTCCGCCAAGATCGATCCGTACAGCTCGGTCTCCATCGTGGAAAGTACCAACATGTCACTCGGTGGACTGGTGCAGCCGATTTATCGCAATTCGCAGTTTATCACAAACCCGGATCTGGGCTGGGAAAAATCGAAGAACACAAACCTCGGTCTGGATGCCACCCTTTTGAAGAACCGCATCGATCTGTCTCTGGACTATTATATCACGAATACCGATGGCGTAATCTACAGCGTTACTTCTCCGATCATATACGGCACCTACAGACCCGGCACGCAGTACCAGACCAACCTGAATGTATGTGCGACCAGGAACAGGGGCATAGAACTTTCGCTGAACACGCGCAACATCGTTACCAAGAACTTTGAATGGAACTCCTCCTTTGCTTTTGCCAACAACAGAGAGCAGATCGTTCGTTTAACCGGAGGTACTGCAGATAACATCACGAATGGCGTGTATACGCTGAAGATCGGTCAGCCCGTGAATTCCTTCCGCAACTTCAAGGTAGACGGTGTGTGGCAGATCGGCGAAGAAGCAGACGCTGCCGTGTTTGGAAAACATGCGGGCGATCTGAAGATAGATGTTCCGGGAATGACCAAACTCGGCCAGGGTTTGTATGTGAAAGATGTAAACGGCACAAAGACCTACTATTATAACAACCTTGCCGATGCCATCAAATACAACCCGGGGCTCACGGCCGCATCCGCGAAATATAACTACAGCGCCAATGATTATGAGATCCTGGGGCATAACAATCCCAACTGGTCGCTTGGCTTCCAGAACGGATTCCGGTACAAGAACTTCGACCTGTCGGTATACGCTTATATCAGGTGGGGACAGATGATCAACTACAACATGCTCGGATGGTACCAGCCGAACGGCTTTGCAACCAATGCAAGTCCGTCGAGAACCATTCCAAAGTATTTCAACTACTGGACGCCGACGAACCCGTCGAACGATTTCCCTGCCATGAACTACCAGTACTCCAGTTCAACCATCACCGGTTTTTCAGGCCTGTCGTATGTGGACGGTTCTTTCTTCAAGATCAAGAATGTGACGCTGAGCTATACCTTACCGCCCAGTTTACTGAAGAAGATGTCGTTTCAGAAATTGCGTTTTTATGGCACCATCACCAACCCGGTGGTCCTCGCCAAAAGCCACCTGATAAAACAGTATGACCCTGAAATGAACGGTGAGATAGGTTATCCGTTGACCAAACAGGCTGTGATCGGTCTCAATTTGACATTTTAAAAATGAGGAGAACAACGGGCTGAACCCGGCCGGGAAAGTGCCCGCTGAAGAGGGCGATCCGGCCTGACGGAAGTTGTTGATTTAGATAAAAGCATACACATGAAAGCGAACATTATAAAGCGGCTCTGGTTTAAATGCGGTGTGGGTCTGATGATCACCCTGTGCGTATCATCGTGCCGTTTGAACGAGTATAACCCGACCTCGGTATCGGAAGAAGCCGTATTGAGAAATTTTGACGGTTGGAAAGCTTTTCAATCCAACTGCTACACCGGCCTTTGGGGCTCCCTGATCGGGATGCCTTACGGAATTGTATCGGAAGTGGGAACCGATCTGTGGACATTCCCGTACGCGAATCACAACCAGTACAAGGATGTGATGGCCTATGAAGAGTTCACAACGAGTTCGGGACTTGTCAGAAACGTCTGGGATTTTGCCTGGGGTTCGATCAAGGATTGCAACAAAACCATTCAGCTCTCCAGCCAGTTAACGAACGGCAACGCGGCTGATGTCAAGGTCCTGGTGGCCGAAGCGCAGCTGCTCAGGGCTTACTATTATTCCGTGCTGGTGGCCCAGTTCGGCGAAGTTCCGCTGATCCTCGTCGACGATCCTTCAAAAAATTTAAGTCCGACCCGCAACAGCATTCCTGAAATCTACACGCAGGTCATATCGGACCTGAGATCTGCTTTTCAGAATCTGCCGGTGACGCCGTATGAGAACAATCCGCAACGGGTAACCAAGAAAGCTGCGTTTGGCCTGCTTGCGCGTGTATATGCGCAGGGCGGGGGAGAAGGTTTGAGTGAGGGCAGCAAATCGTACTGGTTGCGTTCGAAAGAAGTTTCAGACAGTTTGCTCAACAACCTGGGGGTGTACGGTGCGGTGCTATACGATGATTTTTCAAAAGTGTTCGCCTCTGCCAACAACAGAACCAATGCGGAAGCGTTGTTCACCGCTTATGGCCTGAATCCGTACAGCCCTTCCTATGATTACGCAACGGGCAACACAAAACCCAACCTGTATCTGCATTATTATCCCAAGCTGGATGATGCCTTCGGCACCGCAGACGTGTTCAAACGGAGTGTGAACTCAAATACGTCGAATGCTTATTACGGACGGTTGAACCAGCAGTTTATCGCGCCAACCAAGTACCTGATCAATTGCTTCAACGCGAAATACGATAAACGGTGGGAGGAAAGCTTTGTGACCGCTTTCACCAACTATTCGGGCGTACAGGCCATTGCAAGTCTGGGCTCGGGCGCACCTGCGCCGGCCAATGTAACTTATGCGGCTGCAACGGTTACGCTCACTGCCGCTATGTGTACAAAATATGGCATTGATCCTTCCCATGTGGGAGAGAAGATCTATCCGTATGTGGATGTAAACGCCAGAAATGCCTCCCAGAATGCGACCTGGCAGTATATTCCGCAGATCTGGAATAAGGGGGTGTATACAGGCTCTGCCGCTGCGCTGACCACTATAGCCAATGCCAACGAGCATCCCTACCCGCTGGCCGCCGACGAAGACCGCTTCTTTGCCTATCTGAGCAAGGATCCGCTGAGCGCTGCTGACAAGAAAGCCCGCAGGTACGTTACGGTGAACATCGATGACCTGTTCGATATGGCTTCCGATCCTACCGGCAGCACCTATAAAGCTGTTACTTCCAACAATGGATTGACACCCACGAGCATCGCCAACCTGTTCCCCGCCATGTCGAAGTTCAACAGCAATTTCGACGGTGGATGGCTGGGCGCCAATTTTCAGCAGAAGCTGGGTAACATCATGATCATGCGTACGGCCGAAGTGTATCTGCTGGCTGCCGAAGCCACGCTGCATGTAGGCGGCGACGGGGCGGCGGCGGCCAATTACCTGAACCAGCTGCGCAAGCGCGCCTGCCGCAACCCGGCCGATTTCAATGGATCTACCGGCATGCAGCTGGGGGTAGCCACCATGAACGATGTGTATGATGAATATGCCCGCGAGCTGTGCGGTGAGTTCAGCCGCTGGGCGCTCCTGAAACGCAACAAGGCCTTCGAAACCAGGTTGCAGACTTACAACAGGACCGCTTTCACCAATTTCATCCCGGCCAAACATTACAAGCGCCCGATCCCGTTCATCTTCCTGAACCAGATCAACAATGCAGGTGACTTCGGAACGAATGGGTACTAGACCAAACCGTTGACAAGGGGATGATAGTGACTCGAACCGCCGGTAAATAGACGCCAGCCCGGTGTCAGTTTATCGGCGGTTCGAGTTCTCCTGATAGCGGATTGGCATGAGGTCTTCTTACAAGAACGGGAAGAGACTTTCAGATGCATGCATTATTTTAAAAAGCGTACGGGAAAATTACCTGATCGTACAAACAAAAAAGCCTGTACATGCAAAATGTACAGGCTTTTTTTCTTTAGTCGGGGCGACTGGATTCGAACCAGCGACCACCAGACCCCCAGCCTGGTACGCTACCGGACTGCGCTACGCCCCGATTTGCCCTAAAGGGCTGTAAAAGTAAGCGAAAATTTGAATTTTAAAAATTCTTCTAACACGCTTACCTTCGCGCATCTATCCACTCATGAAGGTTCTAATACAACAGGCTGTCATAATAGACCCGAATTCCCCCCACCACCTTTCTAAAAAAGATATTTTCATTGACAACGGCCAGATCCGCCAGATCGCCGATTCCATTTCTGAAGCTGCCGATACGGTGATCGCCGAACCAGGCCTTCACGCTTCCTGTGGCTGGATAGACCCCTTCGCCGATTTCAGCGACCCGGGCTACGAACAAAAGGAAACCCTCGAAACCGGTTCCCGGGCGGCAGCCGCCGGCGGTTTTGTAACTGTGATGACCATCCCCAACACAAAGCCTGCGATCGACAACAAGATACAGGTAGAATGGATCGTCCGCCGCTCGCAGACGCTCCCCGTCAACATCATTCCGCTGGGCGCCATCACCAAAGGCACCGAGGGCAAGGAACTCGCCGAAATGTACGACATGCACAACGGCGGCGCCCGCGTCTTCAGCGACGGCACCCACCCGGTGCAATCTGCCGGTATCCTCCTGAAAGCCCTTCAGTACATAAAACCGTTTAACGGCGTCATTATACAGGTTCCCGACGACAAAACCCTCGTGCCGCACGGCCTCATGCACGAAGGTGTGATGTCGACCCTCCTCGGGCTGCCCGGCAAGCCCGCCCTGGCGGAAGAACTGCTGGTGTCCAGAGACATCAAACTCGTAGAGTACACCGGGTCGCGCATCCATTTTACAGCGGTCAGTGCGGCCAGTTCACTTGTTCATATCAAAGCTGCCAAGGCAGCCGGACTGCCCGTTACCTGCTCGGTAACACCGTACCACCTGCTCTTCTGCGATGAAGACCTGGCCGACTACGATGCCAACCTGAAAGTAAACCCGCCGCTCCGCACACGCACCGACATGATCGCACTCCGGCAGGCTGTGGAAGAAGGCCTGATCGACTGCATCGCCACGCATCATTCGCCGCAGGACTACGACAGCAAGGTGCTGGAATTTGAATATGCAAAAAACGGGATGACCGGCCTCGAAACTTGCTACCCGGCCCTGAAAGCCGCTCTGCCCGGCCTGAGCGAAACCCGCATTGTGGAACTGCTGTCTGTGCACGCGGCCCGTATCTTTAACCTGCCCGCTTTCAGGATAGAAGTAGAACAGCCGGCCCTCATTACCCTGTTCAATCCGGATGCGGAATTTATATACGGCGGTAACATCCGCTCAAAATCCGTGAATTCTCCCCTGATTGGCAGGAAAATGCAAGGGAATATCACGGGCATCATCAACCGAAACAACGTTTTTTTAAATCAACAAACTGACTAAGCATTATGGAAAAGAAACCTGTGTCTTATTTTCTGGTGGGTACTGTGCTGGGTATGGTGTCCATGATCCTGTTCCTGGTCTATTATTTTACCGGACTGGTCTATCAGCAAAGTGCCATGTCGTGGATCCCTACGCTGGTCTCCATTGCACTCATCATTTTCTTCGTCATTCAATACAGCAATGCAAACAGTCACAACGTCACCTTCGGCCAACTATTCGGTTACGGATTCAGGTCTACCGTGATCTGGACCCTGCTGATGGTGCTTTTTATGGTCGTGTTGCTTTATATTTTTCCTGACTATAAAGTGAAGTTCATGGAGCAGGTAACATTGAGGATGGATCAGCAGGCAAGCCTCTCCGATACGCAGAAAGACGCCGCTGTGAAAATGACGGAAAAGTTTTTCAACATATCGGTCATCGGCGGAACCCTGTTTGTAAACATCTTAACCGGTGTGATCGCTTCTCTCCTGGGAGCTGCGATCGCAAAGAAAAATCCAGCCACTCCATTTAATCAACCAGTATAAGAACCTGCATGGACTTGTCTGTCATCATCCCCTCTTTGAACGAAGAAGAATCATTGCCCGAACTTTGTGCATGGATCGAACGGGTCATGGCAAGTCATCAGTACTCTTACGAAATCATCATCATCGATGACGGCAGCACCGACAATTCCTGGTACGTCATTGAAAGCCTGCATGCCCGCAACCCGCTGATCCGCGGCATCCGCTTCCAGCGCAACTACGGTAAATCAGCCGCCCTCAACGAAGGCTTCGAAGCCGCCTCCGGCGATGTAGTCATCACCATGGATGCCGACATGCAGGACAGTCCTGACGAGATCCCCGGGCTGCGCAGCATGATCATCGACGACAAGTACGACCTGGTAAGCGGATGGAAACAGAAGCGCCACGATCCGATCAGCAAAACCATCCCCTCCAAATTCTTCAACTGGTTCACTGCCAGGATCACGCGCATACCGCTGCATGATTTCAACTGCGGCCTGAAAGCCTACAGCAGCAAAGTGATCAAGCACATCGAGGTCTATGGCGAGATGCACCGGTATATTCCGGTGATCGCGAAATGGTCGGGGTATAAGAAGATCGGCGAGAAAGTGGTGCAGCACCATGCGCGCAGGTACGGGGTTTCCAAATTCGGGTTCGAGCGTTTCGTGAACGGGTTCCTCGACCTGGCTTCCATTATGTTCGTAAGCAAGTATGGCAAAAAGCCCATGCATTTCTTTGGGCTCGTGGGTACCATCTGTTTTCTCATCGGTTTTGTGATCAGCTTTTATCTCATCGTTTCCCGGCTGATGAATCCGATCATCGGGCTGAGCAACCGGCCTCCGTTCTATATGGCCCTCACCCTGATGGTCATCGGCACGCAGCTCTTCATGGCCGGCTTTCTGGGTGAGCTGATCTCCCGCAACTCATCCCGCAGAAACAGTTATTTAATCGAAAAAAAAGCAGGTCTTTCGTGACTTGCTACCAGCAGCCCGGCGCTGTCAGCTTCCCTTACCATGCAAACCGTCGTCATCATAGGCCCCTCTTATCCCCTCCGGGGCGGGCTAGCCACTTTTGATGAAAGGCTTGCCCGTGAATTTCAGTTCCAGGGTTATACGACCACCATCTACAATTTTTCATTGCAGTACCCGGGTTTCCTGTTCCCCGGTAAAACGCAGTACTCCGATGAGCTAGCCCCCGACGACCTGCACATCGTTACAAAGATCAACTCCGTCAATCCGCTGAACTGGCTGACCGTGGGCAAAGAACTGAGAATGCTGGCACCCGATCTCATTGTAGTTCGCTACTGGCTGCCGCTGATGGGGCCTGCGCTGGGAACCATCCTGAAACTGGCCAAAAAGAACCGTCATACCCGCGTGGTGGCCATTACCGACAACATCCTGCCGCACGAACGGCGGCCCGGCGATGTGCCGTTCACCCGTTATTTCCTGAAACAATGCGATGCTTTCCTTAGTATGAGCCGCGTGGTGCTGGAGCAACTGCGGCGCTTCGAACCGGTAAAACCGGCGATCCAGACGGTGCATCCGCTGTATGATAATTTCGGCAGTGCGGTTTCGCAGGAAGAAGCCAGAAAACACCTGGGCATTTCAACCGCAGACAGGGTCATCTTGTTCTTCGGCTTTATCCGCAAATACAAGGGACTCGATCTGCTGTATGAAGCCATCAGAATTTTAAAGGACAAAGAGCCCGGCGTTAACCTGGCAAATCTGAAACTGCTGGTGGCCGGAGAATTCTATGAGGATGAAAAAAAGTACACCGAACAGATCGCCGCTTTGTCGATCGGTGACAGGCTCATCCTTCACACCGATTTCATCGCTGCGGGAGAGGTAAAATATTATTTCTGCGCGGCGGATGCTGTGATACAACCTTATCGCAGCGCCACCCAGAGCGGCGTAACACCGCTCGCCTATCATTTTGAAACACCCATGATCGTGACCAGGGTAGGCGCCCTGCCCGACTATGTGCAGGACGGCGTAACCGGACTGGTGGCAGAGCCGGAGCCTGCTTCCCTGGCGGAATCGATACAAAAATTTTATTCGCTCGGGGCAAACCACTTCCGGCCGGCGATCGCCGAAGCGAAAAAAAGTTATTCCTGGAAGAATTTCGTGGCGCAGCTGCTGAAACTTTTTGGTTCAGATATTGTAGATGTTCTGGACCCTGAAAGGACCGGTTCCTAAAACGCAGTTTGAAAAAGATGATGTACAGAAGCAAAGCTCCTTTGCGCATAGGCCTCGCCGGCGGGGGCACCGATGTCAGTCCGTATTGTGACCTCTATGGGGGCGCCATCCTCAATGCCACTGTTTCCCTCTACGCCAACGCCCATATTCAACCCCTTTCATCCGATGCCATCATACTGGAGGCCCTCGACAGAAAAGAAGAAGAAACATTCGATTGGGCGACCGAACTGCCGATCAATGGAAAACTGGGCATCCTGAAAGGGGTCTACAACCGGATCCAGCGCGAATACAATCTTCCCCTGTCAGGCTTCCGGCTTTCTACCTATGTGGATGCCCCGGCAGGGTCGGGGCTCGGCACCTCCTCCACGCTGGTGGTCGCTGTGCTGGGGGCTTTTGCCGAATGGCTCCGGCTGCCCCTGGGTGATTATGATATTGCGCACCTGGCCTACGAGATAGAAAGAAAAGATCTCCGCCTGTCGGGTGGGCGGCAGGACCAGTACGCCGCTACCTTCGGCGGCGTCAACTTCATGGAGTTCTCGGCCGGCGACAAGGTGATCGTAAACCCGTTGCGGGTAAAACAGCAGAACCTGTTTGAACTGGAAAGCAACCTGCTCCTGTACTATACTTCCACCAGCCGCGAATCTGCCGTGATCATCGACAAGCAGAGCCGGAACGTGATAGAGAAAAAAGAAACCCCGATCGAGGCCATGCACCAGCTCAAGCAACAGGCGCAGATGATGAAAGAAGCGCTGCTGAAGGGGCGTCTGGGCGAGATAGGGGAGATACTGGACTTTGGTTTTCAGCAGAAAAAATTAATGGCGGAAGGCATCTCCAATACCCTCACCGAAGATATCTACGAAGCAGCCAAAAAGGCCGGCGCCACAGGGGGGAAGATCTCCGGTGCCGGCGGCGGCGGTTTCATGATGTTGTACTGCCCCGACGTATCGAAATACAGGGTTATGGAAGCATTGCATAAATTTGGCGGCCATTGTAAAAGTTATCAGTTCACAAAACATGGATTAACGACCTGGACGGTGTAGGAGAGCGCTTCCGGCTTATAGCCTGGCGTGGATGGTGTGCCAAGGTTTTAAACCGGGGCTGGCCTTTCAGCATGTTTGTTACAAGCTACCCCCTCTTCCTCCCGTCCCCAAACAAACAAATATCATGGTTGAAAAAATCAGGAAGATCATTCAGGCCTCGGTTGACGTAAAGAGCGCATTGCTGGCGGATGAAGACATGTTGCGGAAGATTCTGACGGTTGTTGAAGCCATGACCGAAGCCTTCCGGCAGGGAAAGCGGGTCTATTTCTGCGGCAACGGCGGCAGTGCGGCAGACGCACAGCACCTCGCTGCCGAGCTCAGCGGCCGGTTCTATATCAACCGCGAAGCCCTGCCTGCGGAAGCGCTGCACTGCAACACCTCTTATCTTACCGCCGTAGCCAATGATTACAGCTTCGATATGATCTATGAAAGGCTTGTAAAAGGCCTTGCGCACACCGGCGATATACTCATCGGGTTGTCTACCTCAGGCAATTCTGCCAACATCGTACGCGCCTTTGAAGCCGCCCGGGAGAAAGGCGTTGTCACCATCGGGTTTACCGGACAGACCGGCGGCATTATGAAATCGGTCAGCGATTACCTGTTCAATGTGCCCTCCTCCGACACCCCCCGCATCCAGGAATCGCATATCATGATCGGCCATATCATTTGCGAGCTGGTAGAAGAAAAGTATTTTCCGCAAGCCTTCAGCTAACCGCGATATGCTAGCTGCCAGCGGCTGATTTTCTTATCTTCGCCTCTTAGTAGAAATCTATCATCCTTAAAGAAAAAACGCTGTGATAAGAGAAGCGATCATCCTTGCCGGGGGGTTGGGAACCCGGCTTCGCCCCGCAGTTCCCGAGCTGCCCAAATGCATGGCACCCGTTCTGGCCAAACCTTTCATCGGATACGTAATCGATTATCTGTACAGACAGGGTATACTCCGGTTTATCTTCTCACTGGGTTACAAGGCTGAACTCCTCCAGCAATACCTCAACACGCAATACAGCAATCTCGACATCGTGTTTTCCGTTGAATCAGAACCGCTCGGTACCGGCGGCGCTGTCAAGCTGGCCAGCACCCTTGTACAGGGAACCGACGCGTTTGTGGTGAACGGCGATACTTTTTTCAAGATCAATATGTTCAAGCTCGCCGCTTTTCATAAAATGCAGGGCTCCGACTGCACCCTGGCACTCAAGCCCATGGAGAGTTTTGACCGCTACGGCGTGGTGGAACTCCGGTACGATAACACCGTAAAAGGCTTCCGGGAAAAGACCTATTACGAGGAAGGACTCATTAACGGGGGCATATATGCGCTGCGGACAGGGAAATTTCAGAAGGAGCCGCTTCCAGCGGCCTTTTCCATCGAGAAAGATTACCTGGAGAAATATGTCCGCAAACGTGAATTTTTCGGGTTGATAGAGGATGAATATTTTATTGACATCGGCGTGCCCGAAGATTACGAACGGGCGCAGACCGAACTGATCCAATACTTATAGCACCACATGGCAGACTTTTCAAAGGCAGATAAAAGCTGGACCCTCTTTCTTGACCGCGACGGGGTCATCAACCACGAGAAGCGCCTCGCCTACGTGACCAATTACCTCGAGTTCCAGTTCTACGACGGCGTGAAGAACGCCCTGCGCGATCTCTCCGGTCGCTTTGGCCGTATCATCATCGTTACAAACCAGCGGGGCGTGGAAAAAGAGCTCATGACCGAAGCGGCGCTGCTCGACCTGCACAAACAAATGCTGGCCGAAATAGAAGCCGCATCCGGACGGATCGATGCGATCTACTACTGCACTTCGCTCGATGATCAGCATCCCAACCGCAAGCCACAACCGGGAATGGCGTTCCTGGCCAGGGAAACATTCCCTGACATCGATTTCTCGAAATCCGTCATGGTCGGAAACAACCTCAGCGACATGCAGTTTGGCCGAAATGCGGGCATGTTCACCGTTTTTGTAAAAACCACTTCACCCGATCTGCCGCTGCCGGATGCCGCCATCGACCTGGCTTTCGACAGCCTGCCCGCCTTTTCGGAATACATGGCTTCCATCCCTCATACCTGAAATGGTTCCGGCTCAAAATGAAAAAGGCCGTATCGCATCCGATACAGCCTTGATCTGATTAGCCAATGATCCTATTCCGAGTCGGCCAGACGGCCGGTCTCAATGTATTCCTTGAAGTTGCTGATATCTGTCTCAATCATTTTTCTGAACACCGGGTTCAGCAAGGAGGCAATGCCACTGCCGATCTTGCCGGCGGGCGGCCTGTAGGTGATCACCACATTCAGTTCGGTACCCTGGTGACCCAGCGCATCGCGGAAATCTACTTTGCCGGCGTTTTCCACGGTGGAGCCGGGCAAAGATTTCCAGCCGATAAAGCTGCCATCCACTTCTTTCACGATCTCTGCATCCCACTCCAGCTTCGTTACGTTACCAGGCACTTTCGCTTCCCAGTGCGATTGGGTGTCGTCATACTGCGTAACGCTCGCCAGATGTTTCATGAACAGCGGCAGGTTCTCCAGCTTGCGCCAGAAATCATACACTTCCTGCCGGGGTTTGTTTACAATGAATGTCGTTTTGATATTGACTGATTCAGCCCTGCTGGTGTACCTGCTTCGCTGCATCGCACTGTATGCCGGGCAGTGCCCCGACGCGCCGCGGTACATCAGATAGCCACCGAAAATTGTTCTGAGCAGACTTTTCTTTTTCAGTCCCCTCGATAAAAAGAATGCGCCGAGCAATACAGAGATCACCCGTTCTTTTTCGCTCACGTTGATGGTTGTGGTCCCGTAGTTCTCTATTCCTTTGTCGACCGCACCTGTGCTGGTTGAATGCATAGTTAGATTTTTTGTTCTGATTAGCTATTGCATAAACCGGGCTGTATATTCCTGTCAAGCGGCATTTAGAAAGGCAGATGTGTAAGTTGTTGAAATACAGCATATTGAATATGTGCTGTACAGCTTTCTGAAACATTGTGGAGGTTTGGCTTCCCAAATGAGCGGATGTTGAGTATTTAATTACACAGGGAAAGCTTATTGTCGCCGGCTGGGGCCGGTGTTTGAAATCTGTTAATTCCGATCCGGAACTTTTGAGGTTACATACCTTTATAGATCGGCGGTCGTTTAAAAATATCTTGTCGCCCCATGTCACCCATCATAACAATGAAAACCTTCCTGAAAACGTTTTTTTTCATCCTGCTGCTTGGTTCAGCAACAATTGCCCGGGCACAATCTTTAAGCCCTGCAGCCAAAAAAGAAATTGTTCAGAAAGAAGATTCACTCCGTTCCGTGTCAGATAGTATGATCAATGCGGAAGACCCGGCGAAAAGGTTCCGGTCCGACAGCCTTTTTGTGCGCACACTCATAAGGGCGCTGAAGGTCCCCAAATCATTTTATTATCCCTTTAACGGCATTGAAACGGTGTCGCGACTGTACGCGCCCGACAGCAGTTTCCGCATCTTCACCTGGCAGCTCAAGCGCGACGAGTATATGTACATTCAGAAAGGGGCCATTCAGATCAATACACCCGACGGCTCCCTCAAACTGTTCCCCCTGTTCGACGCTTCCATGTTCACCAGCAAACCCGCTGATTCGGTGCGCACCCGCCAGAACTGGATCGGGGCGGTCTATTACAAGATCATCGAGAAAGCATATAACAACAAGAAGTATTATACGCTGCTGGGCTTCGACGACTATTCGGTGAGCAGCAACCGCAAGTGGATGGAAGTGCTCACGTTCAATGAAAGCGGCGAGCCGGTGTTTGGCGGACAGTCTATTTCATTCCAGCCCGACAGCGTGCGAAAGGCTACCCGGGTACAGCCCCGGTTTAATATAGAATACAAAAAAGAAGCCCGCACCACCTTCAACTACAACCCGGAAATGGATATGATCATTTACGACCACCTGATCTCCGAAACCGATGAGCCGCAAAAGAAGGATACCTACATTCCGGACGGCGATTTCGAGGGTTTTAAATGGGAGAAAGGCCAGTGGGTGCACGTAGATAAAGTGTTCAATTTCACGCTCAAAGACGGTGAATCGCCGGTGGAACAGACCATTCTCGACAAAGATGGAAAAGTGAACGAGGAAAAACTGTTGGAGCAGTCGATGAAAAACCAGGAGAAGGCAAAAAAAGATACTACAAAACCGGTCATCAGAAAGAAAGTAACCGTGAAATAAGCGATATTAGCGGATGCCTGTCCAACTCAATCTCTCTTACTCACCGGGAAAACAAGTACGTTTTAACACGTACCCCTATACGCTTTTTACCTGTCTCAGATCGTTCAGAAAATGGGGAAGCATACCGCTGGCAGTACTGTTGTGCATGGGATCACTCGCGGGTTTTGCACAATCAGATATTTACCATCTGCTGATCGGCACTTACACCGGCAAGAAGAGTGAAGGCATCTATGTGTACTCGTTCAATAAACAGACAGGAGAAACGAAATACGAACATACGATCAAAAACATTTCCAATCCTTCCTACCTTGCCATCTCTCCCAATAATAAATTCATCTACAGCGTCGAAGAAAACAGCGGGCAGCCGGGCAAGGTGACAGCTTTTGCTTTTAATAAACTGACCGGTGCCGCTACTTTTCTGAATTCGCGCTCTTCGGGCAGCGAGGGACCCTGTTATGTTTCGGTAAGCGAAACCGGCAGTGATGTTTTCGTAGCGAATTATACCGGCGGCAGCCTGGCGGTGATGCACGTGCGCTCAGATGGTACCCTCGATTCGGCCACCCAGAACATCTTTCACCAGGGCAGCGGCGTGAATAAAGAACGGCAGGAAAAGCCGCATGTGCATTCCGTAGTGCTGTCGCCCAACAATCATTTCCTGATGGTGCCCGACCTGGGCATCGACAAGATAATGGTATATCGCTACAATCCGGCAAACAACGTTCCGCTTACACCGGCCAAACCGGCCTTTGCTGCCGTAAAACCCGGCGCGGGTCCGCGCCACCTCGTGTTTCATCCCAATGGCAAGTTTGCCTACCTCACGGAAGAGATGAGCGGTACGGTGGAAGTGTTCAGCTACGGAGAAGGCAAACTAAGCTCCCTGCAAACCATTACCATGCTGAGCGTGGGTTTTAAAGGAAAGGTTGGCGCGGCAGATATCCATATTTCACCGGATGGTAAATTCCTGTACGCGTCGAACCGCGGAGATGCGAACGAGATCGTGATCTACGCCATCCAGCCAACGGGCAGGTTAAGTTATGTAGGACGGCAGTCGACCTTTGGTAAGACTCCGCGCAATTTTCTCATCGATCCTTCAGGGAAATTCCTGCTGGTAGCCAACCAGAACAGCGACAATGTTTTTATCTTCCAGCGCGATCCCAAGACGGGCCTGCTTTCACTGACAAAGAACAAGATCGAGGTTGATTCGCCGGTATGCCTGAAGATGGTAGAAACGGACAGTTAGGAGATCCACCGGTAAGTTTAAAAAGGGCAGTGCATTATTCATCCAGCTTCAGTACAGCGAGGAAGGCTTCCTGTGGAACTTCCACGTTGCCTATCTGGCGCATGCGTTTCTTGCCTTCTTTCTGTTTTTCCAGCAGCTTGCGTTTGCGGCTGATATCACCTCCGTAACATTTGGCGGTCACATCCTTGCGCATAGCGCTGATGTTTTCGCGTGCCACCACTTTCGCGCCGATGGCGGCCTGGATGGCGATCTGGAACTGCTGGCGCGGCAGGAGTTCTTTCAGCTTTTCGCAAAGCTTCCTGCCAAACTCGTGGGCCCTGCCCCGGTGAATAAGTGCGCTCAGGGCATCCACACGTTCACCGTTCAGCAGGATATCCATTTTACAGATGTCACTGTCGCGGTTGCCGATCGGATGATAGTCGAAGGAAGCGTAGCCTCTTGTCTGGCTTTTGAGTTTGTCGTAGAAGTCGAATACTATTTCGGTAAGCGGAAGTTCGAAGGTGAGCTCCACGCGGGTGGTGGTAAGATAACTCTGGTTGAGCAGGTTGCCCCGCTTGCCCAGGCAGAGCGTGATGATGTTGCCGATGTATTCGGGTTTGGTAATGATCTGTGCGTTGATGAACGGCTCTTCGATGCGGTCGATCCGGCTGGGATCGGGCATTTCCGTTGGGTTGTTTACGATCACTTTCTCGTCCTTCGTGGTAAAAGCCGTAAAGCTTACGTTGGGTACGGTGGTGATCACCGTCTGGTTGAATTCCCTTTCGAGTCTTTCCTGGATGATCTCCATGTGCAGCATGCCCAGGAACCCGCAGCGGAACCCGAAACCAAGCGCCTGCGAGGTTTCCAGTTCATAGGTGAGGGAAGCATCGTTCAGCTGGAGCTTGTCCATACACTCGCGCAGCTCTTCAAAGTCATCGGTGTTCACGGGAAAGATGCCCGCAAATACCATCGGTTTCACTTCCTCGAACCCCTTGATGCTTTCGGGCGCCGGATTTGAGACGAGGGTAAGGGTATCGCCCACTTTTACTTCCTTGGCGTTTTTGATGCCCGTGATGATGTAGCCTACATCGCCGGTCTTTACTTCATTGCGGGGTTCCATGGTCAGCTTCAGGATACCCACTTCGTCTGCTTCGTAATGCGCCTCGGTGGAAACGAATTTGACGATGTCGCCTTTTTTGAGGTTGCCCTGCAGAATGCGGTAGTAAACGATGATGCCCCTGAAGGGATTGAAAACGCTGTCGAATATGAGTGCCTGCAGCGGGGCAGCAGGGTCACCTTTGGGGGCGGGAATCTTTTTAATGATGGCATCCAGAACCGCCTGCACGCCCAGACCGGTTTTACCGCTGGCCAGCATGATGTCTTCATCTTTGCAGCCGATCAGTTCGATGATCTGGTCCTTCACCTCGGGTATCATGGCCCCGTCCATATCGATCTTGTTGATGACCGGGATGATCTCAAGGTCGTTTTCGATGGCGAGGTAGAGGTTGGAGATGGTCTGTGCCTGAATGCCCTGGGTGGCATCGACCAGCAGGAGCGCACCTTCGCAGGCGGCCAGGGCACGGCTCACTTCATAGCTGAAATCGACGTGGCCGGGAGTATCGATCAGGTTCAGTGTATAATCGGTTCCGTCTTTTTTGTAGTTGATCTGGATGGCGTGGCTCTTGATGGTAATGCCTTTTTCCCTTTCCAGGTCCATGTCGTCGAGCACCTGGGCCTGCATGTCGCGCTCGGAGATCGTATGGGTGATTTCGAGCAAGCGGTCTGCCAGGGTGCTTTTACCGTGGTCGATATGAGCAATGATGCAAAAATTTCTGATATTCTTCATTCCTGTCGCGGTATTGTGAATCTTACAAATGTAAACGTTTTTTGCAGCATTGATGTTATGTTTACCTGCATTTATCAGGCTGCGGTTTAACCCGCGGGGATCCAGAAGAGCTGGGGTAAACCGGCTGAAAATCTTTTCCTGAAATGGTCATTTTCAGTGTTCCAAAAAGGGTGAAAACTTCTCTCCGGGAGGGTCTAAATTGGCGCGAAAACTTCAATTGAATAGCTTACATTCGCAACAAATCTCTGACATGGAATCCAAGAGCCTTTTTGAGCAAGCGGTGGAAGACAGCAAAACGCTGTCCGACAAACCCAGCAATGAAACCCTTCTGAATCTGTACTCTTTATACAAACAGGCCACCCAGGGTGATGTGAACGTGGAGGCTCCCGGTCCGTTCGATTTTGTGGCCAAGGCCAAATACGAAGCCTGGTCTTCCCTCAAAGGCAAATCAAGAGAAGCCGCCATGCAGGAATACATCAAGCTCGTCGAAAACCTAAAGTCATAGCATGCTTTGATATATACTTTTTATCTGATCTCCGATCCGCTCATAGTTAAATAAACAGACCGCCCTTTCACTGATCTTTTTTCTGTCAAACTTTTCATATTCCCTGATCATCCTTGCCATACCTGCCGCGAGGCTCTCTTCGTTGCCAGGCTCTGTCAGTATGCCGTTCTCCGCATGTACAATTTCGGGCAGCGGGCCGATAGCGGGTGCTATAACGGGAAGGCCGCAACACGCTGCTTCGATCAGCACACACGAAAAAGTTTCATACCGGCTGAACAGCACGAAAGCCGATGCCTGCTGCATTTCCGCAGCTACTGCGGCGTAAGGTATCTCGCCAGCCCAGCGGATACGATCCTGCAGTCCCAGGTTTACGGACAGCTTTTTCAGTTCCTCCGTTGCCGGACCGATCATCCTGCATTCCCAGTCCGATTCCAAGGAGGCCATTGCCTTGAATGCATGCAGCAGTCCCGGGATATTTTTCTGGTAGCTCATGCTCGATACATGGATGAACCGGAAAACCGGTGGTCTGCTCTCACTATACCGGAAGAGGGAGGTCTCCGCCACATTGGGTACCACCGCATATGGAACGGGAAACACTTCTTCTTGGATGGTTTCGCCCAGGTTCCTGCTTACCGGCAGTAAAAGAGAGGCCTTACTCAGTATACTTCTGGTCAGGTACCGGAACAAAAAACCGCGCTGCCAGTAGTTGTCGTTGCTGTACCTGTAATAGCCGGTCCAGTGTTCGGTCACCAGGTACTTCAATCCCCATTTCTTCTTCAGCCATTGTGCGATCAATCCGGCACGCATCGCCACCTGAACATGCACCAGCGCCGGCATCCCGTTTTCAGTAAAATCCTGTCGGAGAAAATTGCGATAGACCCGGAAATATTTTACAAAGGAAAGCAGGGCATCGAGCGGCTTCCAGCCAGTTGCAACAGGCGTGTAATAGATGATGGTTTCCCGCAGGCTGCCCTGCCGGGTCTCTTCGACCTGCGTGCCGGCTGATCCTTTGCCATCTTTTACCACATGCACTACATGTACTGGCTGCACAAGCGCTGCAGCCCTGGCATGCCGCTGTACAAAATCCCCGTCGAACGGATTTATCCTGTTGGGATACCAGCTGGCGAGCCAAAGAATTTTGTGCATGCTCAAAGAAAGAAGGTTTGATGAACGAAGCAAAGTTATCCCGTGCGGGTCGTGCCCAGCCGGTCTTGTATCCATTTTTTGATCAGAACAAGATCCGCATGTTTCGGATAAAAAAAGCCCCTGACCGAGGTCTGGAAATGGCTTCTGAAGCGGAGCAGCACATAGAGGTAATACACCGTATACCCGACCGTGCTCACTGCCGCCGCTGCCACGATGCCATATTGCGGAATAAACAGCGCATCGCCCGTTGCGATCAGCACCAGGGCTATGATCGAGCCCTCTAAATTGGTGCGCAGCCTGTTCCTGCCCGAATAATATGCCACCACCGGATGCAGGGCTGCAATGGCGAGTATGCCGGGGATCAGCACCACGAACGGAACATACATTTTTTCAAACGTAGCACCGAACACAAACGGGAAAAGGAACCGTCCGGTAAAGATCAGGAGCAGGCAGACCGAGCCGGTAAACATGAGCAGCCCTTTGGTAAGCAACTCAAGCCGGCTGAACACTTCTTCTTTCTGACCGCCGGCGGTACGCGGAAAGACGGCGCTGCCGATAATGCCGGGCACCACAAAAAACAGTTGCCCGAGTTTGGAAACCTGTATATAATTTCCCAGATCTTCGGCCGCACACACCCGGCAGGTATTGTTGATGAACCAGTAATCGATGCGGTACAGCAAAAAGAAAATGATGTTGCCGCTGAGGGCAACCAGCGAATAAGAAAAGATCATGCGGAGTTCGGGGCGTTCCGGAAAACGGAAGGGTGCGCCTTTCCGGTTGCGGTAAATAAAGGCGAAACAGATCAGCAAACCCTGCAGCAAAAAGTTGAAAAAGTAACAGTCGAGAAAATGCCTGCCCATAAAATCACCTGAACCCAGCCGGCTGCCGAGCGGAAACAGCGCCATCAGCATGATGTTCGTGACCGACATGATGAGGTTGGGGGTTACAAAATCCTGTTTTGCATAAAAGAGGGCGCAGAAAAAAGTGGTCAGCAGAATGCCGGAAATGTAATTGAATGAAAAAAAGATAAACTCCTGCTTCGATACGGGTGAATCGGATGGGTGATAGGTAAGGTTCAGAAAGAAAAAAAGAAGCACGCAGATAAACCCCGACCATACCAGGCTGAACACGGCCAGTTTCTGGTAGGCTATCTTTTTCTGTGATCCGTAAAAGGACATTCCCGCTTCAAGGCAGAGGCTGCCCAGCAGCAGGATAAAAGAAAAATAGTTGGAGATGTAATAGATAAAGCCCGTGCCTGTAGCTTTGAAATAGCGGGAGAGCAGGATGTTCAGCAGCAGCACGGTTGCGAAATACATCCCCCTCCATATAATGCTCTGAACGATAAGTTTCTTGAACTCCATCTACTGCCTTGAGATAAGGCTCAAATATAGTCAATAATAAAAGGGACGTCCTTTACCTGTAATAAAGATTATACGAATGGTTGGGGAGCAGGGGCAGCGCGGTGTTCAGGTACTTGTTAAACAGGATCCGGAAACCATTGACCGACGTTAAGTTTTGTGGCCAGGCCGAATAATTTCCATCCGAGCAATACACGGCATACAGGATACTGCAGCTGAACCTGTCGTACCAGGCTTCGTTCTCCTGGTACTTGAAACCGTGGTCTCCCTGGATGATGATCACGACCTCCCGCCTGCGGTACAGGGCGAGCAGGCTGTCGGCCATCCTGTTCACCACGCTGTTGGTGTACAGCAGGTGCGCAGGATAGTGCTTGGCCGAATCGCTGTATCCATTGCTGTAGGCGATAGACCCGTCGGCATGGTAAAAATAAGGCTCGTGCGGAAGCTGCAGGTGAAACATATTGAAGGAGGGGCGGTCCTCCCTAGCGGCTTTTGCAGCGATTAACAAAAAGCGGTCGACCTGGTTTTTATAAGCCGTATCCAGTTCGTTCAGCATGCCGGAAACATGGGCCGAATCCGCCGCCCGCCGGTCTCTCTTCAGCAGATTTGGAAAGTTCCATCCGATGTCGCTGCGCACTCTTCCCTCAAAGGTCTGAAAGTTGATCAGCTGCTTCGGCACATACCGGAACATCTCGAAATTGCCGGTCGGATGGCCTTTCATCTGAAAGATGGTAAAGTTGTTGATCGCATAACCGTTCTGTTCAAAAAGCCTGACTGTATTGTTATCCCACACCGAATAATTGCCTCTCTCGAGATCCTTGAGACGCACGATCGAATGGTTCTGAAGCCCCGACAGGTATGCCATATCGAGCGTGGAACTAAGAGAGAAATGGGTGAAGTTGTAATTGCTGCGGGCCGAGCCGGCCACGAAAAAACCTTTTTTCCGCAGCATCGGCTCAAGCGGGTTCTGAAGGCCCCAAACTTCTTTCACGCTGCTGCTTCCAGCATATTCATCGAACACAAGCCAGAAAACGACTGGTTTTGTGCCTGTCTTTTTCTGATTCAGTTTGGTGATCAAGTTGTGCCGGGCATCACCAAAATCCTGGCTGACTGCTTTCCCGCTGGCCAGGTTATAGAAGCACCAGCCTGTTTCATATGCAACATTGATGACCAGAAACACAGCCAGGGCACGGGCGAGCCGTAAGGGAGGACGCCTGGATCTTGCCAGCCCGGCTGCGGCTGCTATCAGGATCAGTAACACAACGGGCAGAAAGAAAACATACCGGTTGATCAGTGCGGGAAAATGATGGACTTTTGAAAAATCACGGAAAGCCCCGAAAAGAAAATTGATCAGCAAAAGGAGAAAGGAAAAAACAAAGGCCTGCGGATAGCGCCGCAGGATCCATTTTGAAAGAAAAGCAAGACCAATTGTGGTAATAAGATACACTGCCAGCAGGAATAGGGCGTCAGGCAGCGGGATCAGTCCGAAATTCTCATTTACATTGTGCAGCAGAAAAGAAACCGGGAACAGCAGCAGCAACAGGTAATATGGGAAGCCACGGTCGATCTTCATGATGGGAAGTGCCTTTCGCGGGCAGCTGATTGCTTGTTGAAAAAACTGCCGGAACTAAACAGGCTCAAATATAGGGCAGCCCAGTTGTGTTTGTCGCATTGCGTCTCTAAACTGCCGAACTTCACGAAAAATTTAGAGGATGGCGACCGTTAAAAACCTGAATACAAAAATAAAGCAGCAGAACAATACCGGGTTCGGTACCAACAGCACATATAGCGCCGGCAGGTTTGTAAAGAAAGACGGCTCGGTGAATATTCGTAAAAAAGGACTGGATGTGTTCCGGCGGTACAGCATCTATCATACCATGCTGAACCTGTCGCGGACACGCTTCCTGCTTATCATCTTCGGATTTTTTCTCAGCGTGAACCTGATCTTTGCCGTGGTCTATTACGAGATCGGCGTTCAGAACCTGGGCGGCGTCACTGTTGGAACCAGGCTGGAAAATTTTACGGAAGCTTATTTCTTCAGCGCGCAAACTTTCACCACCGTGGGGTATGGCCGGATCAACCCTTCCGGCGTGGCCGCCAGCAGCATTGCCGCCATCGAGGCGCTCACCGGCTTGTTGTCGTTTGCGGTGGTTACCGGTTTATTCTATGGAAGATTCTCCCGGCCCAGGGCTTTTCTGCGCTTTAGTGACCATATGGTCATCGCACCTTATGCCGGCGCTACGGCCCTGATGTTCAGGATGGTAAGCTATAAGAACAACCTCCTCACGGATGTGGAAGTGAAAGTTACGCTGGCCATCAAAGTAGGGGAGGACGGGAAGACAAACAACCAGTTTTATCCGCTCGATCTCGAATTTTCACTGATCAATGCCCTTACACTAAGCTGGACGGTGGTTCACCCGCTGGATGAAAAAAGTCCGCTCAGCGGTTTCAACGAGGAAGACATCATCAATGCCAATGCCGAATTCATCGTGTATGTGAAAGGGTTCGATGAGGCTTTTTCCAATACGGTGGTTGCGCGTACTTCTTACACGTCGCAGGAGATCATCTGGGGGGCTAGGTTCGCGTTGATGTACCAGGCAGATCAGGAAGACAACTCTACGATCCTTTATCTCGACCGCCTGAATGAGGTGGAGAAAGTGCCGCTGCCGGCCGCAGTAAAACAGCCACAGGGCGAAAAGGAAAACTATTCCCAGAACTTCACCGGGTAATCGGTGCACTTCCGGTACTGGATGTTGTTTAATTTAAGACCCAGCTCCTCCATTTCTTTTTCACTCAGCTGTTCCTGTATCTTCTGAAAAACAAACCTTTCTTCAAAACGGATATGCTGTTCTACCAGGTTGGCAAAGATCTCGAATATCTTGTGCCGCCGGTCGAAGGTATTCAACCGGTCGAGGACGGCGTGGATCATTGAATGATCGGTTTTGAGAATGTTGATAAACCGGTCTTCGAAGCGGTGCTTCACCAGGAACGGGATCAGGATCTCTTCCTCCGCCTTGATATGTTTGATGAAATCTTCTTTCCAGAAAATGTTGGTAAAATCTGTCAGCAGTTTAAGGTCCGCCTTTTTATTGACGCCCTTTTTTATCAGCAGACAAGAGAGGAGTTCGTCGTGGTGCTGGCGCGACAAAGGTTGAAGGCTGTCACTTCTTTTCATTACTAAAACGCTTTACTTATTTTAATTCAACCAAAAACCATTCAAATTGTGCGAAGCATCCTGCGATTTAAAGCAATATTAACTATTTGAGTGCCTTGATGATTTGAACAAAGTCCTGAGCAACCAGCGAGGCGCCGCCGACCAGTCCGCCATCCACATCTTCACAGGCAAATATCTCTGCCGCGTTGGACGCTTTCACACTGCCGCCATAGAGTACTGAAACAGCATCGGAAACTTCTTTCCCGTATTTCTTTTCGAGCACGGAACGGATGTATGCATGCATTTCCTGTGCCTGTTCAGTGGTGGCCGTTTGCCCAGTGCCGATGGCCCAGATGGGTTCATACGCGATCACGATCTGTGTGACCTGTTCCGCACCCAGGTGGAAAAGCGATTTCTCAAGCTGGGAGCCCACGTAACTATTTTGGCCCGCCGCGTTCCGGATCTCAAGCGGCTCCCCGCAGCAGAAGATCGGCGTGATGTTGTCGGTCAGCAACAGGTTGATCTTTTCGGCAAGCATTTCATCCGTCTCTTTGAAATATTCACGCCGCTCGCTGTGGCCCACGAGGCAATAACGGATGCCGATGGAATAGAGCATTTCAGGGGATACCTCGCCGGTATAGGCGCCGGATTTTTTATTGGAACTGTTCTGTGCAGCCACTGCATAATCGGTTCTTTCCGCCACTTCCTCTTTGGCCATGATCAGGTATGGAAAAGGAACGGCGAAAATGACCTGATGGTTGGCTCCAGCCGGAATCGATACACTGAGGATATCGTGCAGGAGTGCTTTTCCCTGTTCAAAGGTCAGGTTCATTTTCCAGTTGGCAGCGGCAATTTGTTTTCTCATGCTATGCAGTTTTAATAGTTCTCAAAGATGAATCCTAATTTCTGGATTTCCTCCGGTGTAAGCACCTGATTCTTAAATTTTTTCCAGACGGCGATGTCCTCCAGGGCCTTTTCAAAGCGGTACCGTGTGCCATTGCATCCCCAGCTGAAACTGGGGATGTGCGTAGGCGTTAGTCCCTCATTGAAAACATTGCAGCTTACGGCGGTAACGGTACCCGTATTGAATGTCGTGAGGATGGCGCTTCGTGAATAATCTCCCATCAGCAACCCGCATTTGCGGCCGGCGCTCACCGCCTGGCCGAGGAGCGGGTTAAAGATGCGCACCTTGCTGCCGTTGTTCTTCAGGTTCGAATTGGTGGTGCCTGCCCCCAGGTTGCACCATTCGCCGATCACGGCATCGCCCAGGTAGCCATCGTGCCCTTTGTTGCTGTATCCCATAATAACCGAGTTCTTGATCTCGCCTGCGGCTACACTGTACGGGCCGATGGTAGTGGCTCCGTAAATGGTGGCGCCCATTTTTACCACGGCGCCTTCACACAGGGCAAAAGGCCCGCGGATCATGCTGCCTTCCATGATCTCTGAATTTTTACCGATGTAAATAGGACCGGTAGCGGCGTTCAGCATGCAATGCTCCACCCGCGCGCCTTCTTCCAAAAAAATGGCGGAAGGGTTGGTGATCCGGTTGGACCCAGATACAGGTCGCGATTCACGGTCGCGGGTAAGGAGGGCAAAGTCCTGCCTGATCGCGCGGTCGTTATACTGGAAAATATGCCATGGAAATTCGATCAGCATGGAATCAAGAGGCGGCGGCTCCTCTTCACGGAGCGCTTTAATTATTTCTGCGTCGGGTACCAGGTGAGAAGGAACAGGGGAGAGGCCGGTGGAAGGATTCAGGCGGCTCCATTTTTCGCGGATCGTGAGGATGCCGATCCGGATGTCGGCAGCAGTGCGGGTTAAGGTGAAAGGGTAGAGCTGCTTTTCGACTGCAGCATCATGCAGAAAATTCATCAAATAAAACTACAACATTCGGCCACGCTGCAAAAAGAAAATCCCTTTCCGGAAACCCGGAAAGGGATGTGAATATAGTTGGCGAAAAAATTACTTTCCTTTCTTTTCGTATCTCTTTTTGAACTTGTCGATACGGCCTGCAGTGTCTACCAGCATGGATTTACCGGTAAAAAAAGGGTGAGAGG
Source organism: Chitinophagaceae bacterium (assembly GCA_965200945.1). GTDB lineage: Bacteria > Bacteroidota > Bacteroidia > Chitinophagales > Chitinophagaceae > JADCRZ01. The sequence continues at coordinate 2,399,648 of OZ241749.1, read as the reverse complement.
TGTTTGAAATTTCCAGCTTGATGACCGGATATTCGTTGCCATCTTCCCATTTTACTTTTTCAGCAGAGGAGGCGGTTGAGCGGCTGAGAAATGACTGGCCGTTACTCATATCCCGGAATACAACAAGCTTGTAATTTTTTGGGTGGATATCTTGTTTCATATAAATTATGGTTGTAGCATACGGGTTTTGCCGTACAGTTAAAAAATGAGTGTGCGAAGATATAGATTCCACTTCAGAAAAAGAAATGGAGAATCAGCTTTTCATGTTAATGTACTGAAGGGCCAGGCCCAGGTTCCAGCCTTTGGAAGCCTGAATCACTTCCTGCAGGTCATCGATCTTTTTCGCAGTTACCCGTATGATGTCGTCCATAATGGCCGGCTGAACTTTTAACCCGCTGTCTTTGATGAGTTTTACAATCTTTTTGGCGTCTTCCTGTTTGATGCCATTGCGTACGGTCACCTCTTTCTTCACCACTTTTCCGCTTGGATAGGCTTCTTTGGTCAGGTCGTAGATCTCACCGGCCAGCCCCTGTTTTATGCTGCGGCTGATGAGCACATCCACCATCTGGTTCAGCTTCATATCGCTGTCGGCTTCCAACTGTACCAGAAAATCTTTTTTATTCAGGTCGATCACCACATGCGACCCCTTGAAGTCGAACCGGTTGATGATCTCTTTCTTGACGGTATTGATCGCATTGTCAAGGGTTTGCAGGTCTACCTTGCTAACAATATCGAATGAAGGCATATCAGGGATTTGAAGTAGTTTGGAAAGGCCGTAAAGATAGGAAGAAAGGGAATAGCTGTTAACGGCCGGCCTCCTGCTTTTTGCAAAAGCAGGCGTGCCACGGGTAGGTTGAGCTGTCCATTTCTCAATCTACCAGTGGCACGCCTTGCACTTCAAACTAAAACCAACAACTGGTTGCGCTCTTTAATTTCCTCCCATCTTTACCCTGTTCTGTTCTTCAGACGAGCCGCCTGTTCTGCGGTTGTTCTGAACGGCTTTAAGGGGTTTGCCGAACCGGTAGCTGAACGTAAGGTTCACCACCCTTGAGTCGGGCCTGTTGGAGAAATGGGCTTCGGTTTTCTGGAAATTGATGGTCCCGCTGGTCTTCTGGGTATAAAACAGGTCACGCACATTGAGCTTCAGGCTTCCCTTGTTTTTCAGGATCTGTTTCGCCACACCGCTGGAAACCTGTCCGAGCGGATTGATCAGGATCTGTCCTTCCACCCCTTTCGAGCGGTAAAAGCCCGACAGCTCCGCACTCCAGCCATGATCGAATTTAAACAGGTTGTTTACATTCAGCAGCACGGTGCCGGCCGATATCTTCAGCTGTTCGCCGTACAGCATGCCGGTGAACCTGTTGTAGTTGTAGTTGGTATACAGGATGGCCGTCCACCATTTCTGAACAGGCACCTGTGCGCTCACCGCCACGCCGGCGTTCCTTCTCAGCCCGATGTTGCCGTTGCGCAGCACCGTGGCATAGCCCGACTGCTCGAAGGTCTGCATGAAATAATTCCGGGTTTCGCTGTAGTTGACGGTCGTGGTCAGGAATCCTTTGTAGGTGTGCGACAGCTCCACGTTGCTGGAAAATTGTGGTTTAAGGTAGGGGTTACCCGATTCATAGGTATAGTTGTCGATAAAGAAAAGAAAAGGGTTCAGGTCCTGGTAGGCAGGGCGGTCGATCCTTCTGCCGATGTTGAGGCCGAACTGGTTCTTTTTATTGGCGGCATAGCTTACATATACGGTAGGGAACAGGTTGTTGTAGCTGCGACGGAAAGAAGAGTCCTGCCGTTGCGGGTTTCCGCCCTGCACGCCTTTTGAATTTGTGTTCTCGAAGCGCAGACCCGCCTGGATGCCTACTTTTTTGATCTGTTTGTTGAAATTGACATAGGCGGCATTGATGTTCTCAGTGTAGTCGAAATCGTTCGTCTTGCCCCAGTCGGTTTTCCATTCACCGGCTGTGAGTGTCTGGTAATTGGCGCTGTTGGTGGTTTGCACGTAGCTCGATTTTACGCCCGTTTCGAACTTGATCCCATATTTCAGAGTCTGTGCGTAATCGGCTTTGGCAGAGTAGATGTCGACATTCACAGGCAGCTGGGCCTGGAGGGAAGTTTCCGTCATCTTTATCCAGCCTGGTTTGTAGGAGGTGTTCACGAAATGCTGATCACCGTCCGCCGCATAATGAATATAATCCAAGTCTGCGGTGAGCTCCTTACCGGTGGAATCGAACTGGTGGCGGAAGTTGAGATTGAGGGAAGCATTTTTCCAGGGTTCTTTTCCGTTGTTGGTAGAATATACGATCGAGTCGGTAATGCCTGCGGCGTTTTTCAGGAAGCTGGTGTTGGTGGCATTTGAATGCTGGGCCGACAAAAAGCCGCTTGCCACAAAGCCCAGTGTGGTGTTTTTGCTCAGGAAAAAATCCATGCCCGCTTTCAGGTTCTGGTTGCTGTTGCGGTTTTTCATGTCGGAGGTCTGCTGGAAGATCGCGTTCACGGTCTTGCCGTCGTCGTTCTTGTACTTTCTTTCAATGTCAATCGAGTTTAGGCGGTTGTTTTCATTGAAAGAGAGGTTGGCGAAAGCGTTGATCTTTCCCATGCGGTAGTTCAGGTTGACGCTGTTATTCGATCTGGCTCTTTTGCCCTGACCGTAGCCGACAGAGAGGCTGCCGTTGAAACCCTGCAGTTTGTTTTTCTTGGTTTTGATATTGATGATCCCCGAGTTGCCGGCGGCATCGTATTTCGCGGGCGGGTTGGTCATCAGCTCGATCTGTTCGAGCTGGTTGGCGTTCATGTTGCGCAGCAGGTTCACGAGCTCGGCGCCGGAGAGGTAAGAGGGTTTGCCATCGATCATAATCATTACGGCTGATTTACCTTTCAGGCTCACATTACCGTCTTTGTCTACCGTAACGCCCGGTAGCTTTTCCAGCACTTCAAGGGCAGAAGCCCCGGTATTGGTGACGGCCGCGTCTACATTCACAACCGTGCGGTCGATCTTCTGCTCAATGAACGGCTTGCGGGCAGCAACCGTAACCGCACCCAGGTCTTTGGTCTGGCTCTGCAGGTGAACAGGTTGTATGGCTACTACAGATTGATTTTGTTGAACCGGGAAAGGGGCGACATAATTTCTGGTGTAACCTACACCGGTGAGGGCGAGCAGGTACTTACCTGCAGGGATGTTCTTGAAAGCGTACCGGCCTGTTTTGTCAGACACCTGAGTCGCAAGGGTGGAAGAGTCTTTTGCGTGGAGAAGGGCTACTGTGATGCCTTCTACCGGTTGGGCACCGGCATCCTGAACAAGGCCGGTGATTCCGGTGCCGGTCTGGGCCCGGCCCATAGAACACAGGAGAATGAAGAGGGTGGAGGTAAGTAAGAATTTTTTCATTTTGGTATGTTTTAGTACTATCTTATGAGTATTACAAAGTAAAAGTAGGTACTTTGCAATGCAAGGATCAGGGTTTTGTGTTGGATGGCTTATTTTCCGGAGGACCGGTAAGCCTATATGCATCACAACAAAAGAAAGAGACTGGAACTGGGACGCAGAAGCATCCCGGCAGGTTACAAAAAACGGATGAGCGGTTGTTGCTTCTTACAATAACCTTATAACAGGAGGATGAACGAGCAGATGAAGGCAATAATAAAGCAAACGCTGTGGGTAAGCCAACAGGAAAAAGCTTGCGGAATTTGAAGTAGCAGGGAGACGGGCGTCAGCCGGGGTGGCTAAACGGGCCGGGCCCTCTTCTTAAAATAGAAGATCATGAATATACCACCCACAACAAGTAAGAAAGAAATGATCTCAGCCTGGGTCGGGTGAAATCCGAAGAAATCATATTTGGTATTTATACGGATCTTTTCTATAAAGAATCTTTCCAGTCCGTTCACGATCAGGTATACGCCAAATAGTACGCCGGGCGTAGTGATCTTTTTGCGTATACCCCACAGCATAAAAAAGAGACCTAAGCCTACAACGGTTTCATAAAAAGGCGTCGGGAACACAGGTACGGGAAGATAAGCGCAGTATTGCCCGGTGCAGTCGGCCAGCTTGACGCCTTCATTCACCACGTTGTGCGGATAGGGATAAGCGACCATCCAGGTTGGCAATACATCGGTGTGGAAAGCCAGGTGCCGCACATTGTTCAGGCTGTCGAACTGGTGTTCGTAAAACTCACGGCTGTTCTGGAGTGCAGTGGTAAACTGCGCAGCTGTTGCCGGCACGGCTTTGCCCTGTACGGTAGATACATACGCGCTGTTCAGGATACCCCAGTCTCCATCGCCGGCCACCTGGCAGCCAATGCGGCCAAGGGCATATGCCAGCATCAGTCCGGGAGCAACTGAATCGCTGAGGATCCAGAAATTGATCTTGTGTTTGCGCGCATAGGTATAAATAGCCAGTGCCGCGCAGATCAACCCACCGTAAAAGGTGAGTCCGCTGAACGAAAGCAGCGAGCCGATCGGGTCTCTGACCAGGTCGTTCCAGTTTTCGAGGTTGTGAAAAATTTTGGCGCCCAGGAAACCAAAGATGGCGGCATAAATAAGGAGATCGCCTACCCGGTCCTGCGGCCAGATGCGGATGGTGCGTTCCTGCGGCGAGGGTAGTTTCTGTTTGTTTTTCTCCCACCATTTCAAACCGGCGAACAGCAAACCGATCGCGATGCCCATCGGCCAGCTTCCTTCCAGCGAAAAAATGAAATCGGAGGGGTTGGCAGCGAGCGGACTTTTTGATATAAACGCCCCGATGAACTTATAGCCAAGTAAAAATCCAAGGATGAAATTGGTGAACAATTCGCCGGCGCTGGCGGGTTTGCCAACGATCAGCTGTTCTTCTTCATAATGTAATAGTCCCAACCTGCTTTTTCTTCTCAGCTCCCATGAAAGGGTTACAGCGGCCGCGATAAAAGAAAGCGCCACAAAAAAACCGAATGAATTGATGAATCGAAGCCCTGTCCACTCAACCCCAAATAAATCCTTGAAAGCATAATACAAGTTCGGATACATAATGACTTTTTCAGTAGATCAACAACCCTGAAGGAGTTGCAAGATTAGGCAAAATAAAACGAATATAGTGGGGGGCAGTTAAAATGCTCTGTTATAATGGGAGGAGAAGAAGCTATAACGGTGAGGAGCAGTTACAAAAAAGCCCCTTCCTGGTTTGGAAGAGGCTTTTGGAAGAGATTTGCCTAGCAGTATTCTTCGAATGCTGCCATCAGGTTCTTGGCGATCATCTGGGCCGAACGGCCTTCGATCTGGTGGCGCTCGATGAAATGAACAAGCTCGCCATCCTTAAACAATCCGATGGCAGGAGAAGAGGGCGGATAAGGAAGCAGGTGCTTGCGCAGCTCCTTTACAGCATCCAGGTCGAAACCGGCAAAGCTGGTCGACAGATGCTCTGGCTTCTTGTTGGCATGGTGCAGGGCAAGTAACACGCCCGGACGGGCGGTACCGGCTGAACATCCGCAAACCGAATTCACCACTACAAGCGTGGTACCGGACTGTTTCAGGTGTTCATTCACTTCTTCAGGTGTCTGCATTTCTTCGAATCCATTTTCCGTTAATTCCTCCTTCATGGGAACTACTATTTGCTCGGGATACATTTTTTAAAATTGAGTTAGATGATCGGATAAAATGCAAAGGTAAGGAATAACACATCGTATTAGAAGCAGTTCCATTTCGGAAGTATTGTCAGTATTTTTATATGCAATCGGTAAATGTGTCATGATTGTATTCATAAAGAATGAAAAAATGACCCTTCAAAGGCAAAAAAATGCACCGGTACGCAATTTGAAAATAACACTACATCAATTCAAATAAATTATAAAACATACTACTATGACACTCGTAAAGTTCAACAACAGACCGGTACCTGGTTTCAGCGGATTGTTCAACGAATTTCTGAACGATTTGCCCAACGTGAACTCCAGCCTCAACGGTTCCGTGCCCGTGAATGTTTCTGAAACTGCAGATGCCTATCACCTCGAGCTGAATGCTCCCGGAAGGAACAAGGAAGACTTTCAGGTAAGCATCGAGAACAACCTGCTCACCATCGGCTACGAAAAGAAAGAAGAAGTGAAGAACGAAGATGTAAAAAGCGTACGCAGGGAATTCTCTTACAAAAGCTTCAAACGCAGCTTCAGCCTCGATGACAAGATCGATTCAGAAAACATCCAGGCTAAATATGAAAATGGATTGTTGAAATTCCACCTGCCTAAGAAAGAACAGGCTAAAGAAGTGAAGAAACAGATTTCCATTCAGTAATTGATTTGATTTTTTTCTCATAAGCAGTTGGTTTTGGTTAGAGGCCCTGATGTTTCCACATCAGGGCTTTTTTTGTCCGGCTTTTTTACAGGAAAATTCCTTGGCAGCGCAATAATTTACAGAGCAGCCAGTTCCTATAAAGCATTTACAAAGAGGTCTTTTTATTGGCTAAAACAACTAATATTGCCTAAAATCAATCTATAGGAATTAATGGCACTACACAAATTCTTGGGCATCCTGCTGTTGTTTATGTTCGCTTTTCATGGTATGGTGCTGGCTCAGCGCGATACGCTGATTAAGCGGGAGAGCATCTCAAAGCGTGATTCCCTTCAAAGGCGTGATACAATTCCTCTGGATGTGCGAAAAGATACCATTCAGGCCATTGCCCGGCCCGACACTATCCAATTACCGGTACCGGAAGATACCCTGCTCCGTATCACCAATCTCAATCCATACATTACGCTCCATGTAGATTCCACTTTAAACTACAAGTTGGATATCAATAAAGAACCATCAACTTATTACTGGTTTCTCCGCAATGCGCCCGTCGGTCTGCGGATCAACAAAGACAACGGCCTGCTGACATTTAAGGCCGAAAAATCTTTCTTTCTTTCTGGCCGGCTCCGCTACGATAATAATTACAAGGTCAGTGTGGGCGTCCAGAACCTTAAAAACCCAAAAGACCGGGTGGACACGACTTTTTCCCTGCTTTTTTACAGCACCGAGATCATTCCGGCAAGGGTGAAAACCACGGTGAATGATGTTGTGTTTATCGATGAAGGAGACACGCTTGATTTCAGGGTGCAATGTGAAGAAGGCAGTTTTCCGATCGAGACCATTTCCATGCTTGCCAGCATTCCCCTTAAGAATTATAAGCAGGTCACCAAATGCGACGATGAATTTGTGTGGCCCATTCCGTTCGATTTTATAAAGGAGGGTGACACTACCAAACAGCGTTTGCTGACCCTTAAATTCATTGGCGTAAACAAATTTCAGAACCGCGACACTGCTATCGTCAAGGTTTACGTTAGAAGCGCCCTCAATTTTCCGCTGCGTACAGCAGAATACGAACGTACGGTGAAAGATGTAAAGTTTTATATCCTCCAGCTTAAATTCGCTTTCAAGGAGCTCGATAAAAAAGTGCGGAAAACCAAAAATACCCGTACCGGTTTCGATCTGGCATCAGGCTCTACCGCCCTCGGAGGAACGATCTTTTCCACTACGCAGGATTCAAAAACCATGGGCACCATTCTACCCAGTGTGGGTGTGGCACTGGTTCCGGTAAAAGAAGCTGTTTCGCCTACAAAATCCTATGAGCAGAATTCCGCTTCCCTGATCCGTACCAACATCCGGCGGCTCGAATATTCCCTGTCGGACAACGCTGTGCTGGGCGACCGCGATCCCGAGATCCTGTCAAAAGTAAAAAAGCTGAGAGACGATATAAAACAGATCCAGGTGCAGCTGATCGATATTCCTACCATCGACACCGGTAACCTGAGCGAGGAAGATCTGAACAATTACTTCAACAATCCGAAGGTCAACAAGAAATACAAGGTGACGAAGAATTAGGGCTTATTTGCAATCGCCTTTCCGGCGGGTATCTATAATATACTGGATCTTCCAGGCGCCTCTGATACGAACCAGCTGAAACGAATTTACGCCGCAATGGTTGAACTGTCCGTTGTAATAAAACTGGTAGGGCGTCTACACAATGGCGAGGGGGCCGTCTGTTTTAATGGTTTCATATTTGATCCGTTCATCCGGCGGTTCCTTTCGGCAGCTTGGCGATGCTCGCCGCAAAATCAGGAATGGCCTCATTCTTTACCGTAAATCCTCCTTCTTTCAAAGGAACAATGGATTGCAGCAGCGCACTATCTGCAAACACTTCCCTGATGCCTGCGGCGTCGGCGCCCTTCATGGCGCTGAATAATTTATCAACCACTGTTTTTACGGAGTCTTCGGCAGTTTGCGCCGGGGCATGCAAATAAAGCATCAGCAGCAGGGTGCTGAGAGCAGACAATTTTTTCATACGCTGAATTTACTTACTTGATATAACCGAGGATCTTCAGCATGCTCTGGGCCGACTGTTCCTTTGCATACACCCAGTCGACCAGTTTCCCGTTCTTGTCCCTTTCCACGATGATGTGTTTGGGAGACGGAATGAGGCAGTGTTTGATGCCGCCGTATCCGCTGATCTGGTCCTGGTAGGCGCCGGTGTGAAAAAAGCCCAGGTACAAAGGCTCGTCGTCGCCGATCTTGGGAAGAAACACTTCGTTGATATGCTCTTCGGAATCGTAGTAGTCGTGACTGTCGCAGGTTATGCCTCCAAGCACCACGCGCTGGTATTCATTGTCCCACTTGTTGATGGGCAGCAGCAGGAATTTTTCACCGATGCCCCATGTATCGGGAAGGGTGGTGATGAAAGAAGAGTCGATCATATACCAGAGCTCGCGGTCGTTCTGTGCTTTTTGTCCGGTAACGCTGTAGATGTGCGCCATGCTTTCGCCCACGGTAAAGCTTCCAAACTCGGTGTAGATGTCGGGTTGCGTTACTTTGGCTTTTTTGCAGGCTACCTTGATGTTGCGGGTGATCTCGTTGATCATGAACTGGTAGTCGTAATCAAAGCCCAGCGAGTGTTTGATGGGAAAGCCGCCGCCGATGTTGATGGAATCCAGTTCGGGACAGATCTTCTTAAGCTGGCAGTAAAGGTTGATCACCTTGTTGAGCTCGCTCCAGTAGTAGATATCATCCTTGATGCCTTTATTGAGAAAGATGTGCAGCATCTTCAGCTGGAACTTGGTCTCGAACCCTTCGATCTCGTCTACATAGAATTCAAGGATGTCTTTGGCGCGCATGCCGAGGCGGGAAGTGTAAAAAGGAAAGGTCGGTTCTTCCTCCGTAGCCACCCGGATGCCCAGCTTGAACGGCACCTTCACCGATTTGCGGTAGGCGCGCAGTTCTTCCTTGTTGTCGAGGATCGGCATTACATTCTTAAAGCCGGTATTGAGGAGGTTCGCGATGCGGCGAGTATAGGTCGGCTGTTTGTAACCGTTGCAGATGATGAATATGTCTTTACTGATCTTTTTTTTCTCGTACAGCTTTTTGATGATCTCGATATCGTACGCATAAGAAGTTTCGAGGTGGATATCGTGTTTGAGGGCTTCTTCCACGATAAAGGAGAAATGCGAGCTTTTGGTACAGTAGCAGTACTGGTATTTGCCTTCGTACTTGTAGCGTTTGAAGGCGTTGGCAAACATCTGCTTGGCTTCACCGATCTGCATGCCAACCTTTGGCAGGTAGGTCAGTTTGAGGGGAGTTCCGTATTTGTCGATGATGGCTTTGATGTCGAGACCGTTGAATTCAAGCGTGTTGTTCTTGTTGAGCTTGAAATCTTCCTGGGGGAAATTGAATGTCTGATTTACAAGGTCCAGATAGGAATTATTCATTTACACGCATGGGTTAATGACAATAAAGAAAGCGTACAATGTGCAAATGTAAACGTTTGAAAGTTGTAAAATAAAAAACCGGATGCGTTTTTTGCACCCGGTCCTTTACAATGCGCTGCATTGATTATTTTACTGAAGCGACCAGCGTTTTGAATGATTCCGGCTCGTTCATCGCGAGGTCGGCGAGCACCTTGCGATCGAGCGTGATGCTCTTCTGGCCCAGTTTGTAGATGAATTCGGAATAGGTAAGGCCTTCTGCTCTTACTGCGGCGTTGATACGGGCGATCCAAAGCGTGCGGTATTCGCGCTTTTTGTTCTTGCGACCTACGTAGCTGTAAGTCATCCCTTTTTCAACGATGTTCTTGGCTACCGTATATACGTTTTTACGTTTGCCGTAAAACCCTTTGGCTTGTTTTAAGATCCTTTTTCTGCGTGCCCTGGAGGCAACTGCATTTACTGAACGTGGCATATCTGAATGATTTTAGTGGTGGTTGGATAAATTACTTGAGACGGAGGAGGCGTTTTACAAAGTCCATGTTGGCTGAATGAACAACACCGTCTTTTCTTAAGTTGCGTTTGCGTTTGGTAGATTTCTTGGTCAGGATGTGACGTTTGAAAGCTTTCTGGAAAGTAATTTTACCCGTGCCGGTCACCTTGAACCGTTTTTTTGCACTCGAATTGGTTTTAACCTTTGGCATTATAAGTAATTGACAATTACACCCTGCTGGCGTACCTCACCGGAGGTCACTTGTGGAGCCTTGTGGGTAAATAATGCATAGCGACAGCCACGCTGTTCAGCTCTACACCCTAAATTGGGAGCGCAAAGTTAAAACAATAGCCTCAATATATCACTATCCCCCTCAAAATTAAGCGGTTAGTGGCTATATAGCTGGAAAACAGTTAGTTGCGCTAAAATTTGCTGACGTTGAGCCGGCCCCCGGTCACGCACTTGCCCGTAAGAGAAGTGGTTTTGACCGCACCGCTCAAAATGGCTGCCTTGATGGCCGACGCAGTAGCCGCTGTATGGGTGGAAGCGTATAAAGCCGCCGCGCCGGTTACGTGGGGCGTAGCCATGGAAGTGCCGCTGTAGGAAGCATAGGAATTGGACGCCACGGTTGAAAACACAGATACGCCCGGCGCACCGATGTCTACAGTGGTGGCTCCATAGTTGGAAAAAGAGGCCAGCTTGCCCGTACGGTCGATCGCTGCAACAGCGATCAGGTTGGCCGCCGAGTAGTTCGAAGGGTAGTTGGCCTCCACGTCGTTGTTATCGCCGGCGCCATCGTTTCCGCCGTTGCCTGCCGCCGCAATGAAGAGTATGTTGTTTGTATTGGCCCGTATGATGGCATCGTACATGGCCTGCGAGTAACCGCCGCCACCCCATGAATTGTTGCTGGCGACCACCCGGAGGCCGTGCCGGGTCTTCAGATCTGTGAGGTAATCGATGGCCTTAACGGCATTGGCGGTGTTGCCGCCGCCGGCCCCCAGGAACTTGCAGGGAATGATCGTAATGTTCCAGTTCACACCTGCCACACCGGTTTTATTGCCGCCCTTCGCCCCGATGGTTCCTGATACATGGGTGCCATGATCATCTTCGTTGCCACTGCTGCCGCCATCATATACCGAGTTGTTGTTGCTGTTAAAATCCCAGCCATGCGTATCATCGATGTATCCGTTCTTATCGTCATCCACACCGTTTACAGGGTCGTATGGGTTTGTCCACACCTGCCCTGCCAGATCGGTATGTGTGTATTGCACGCCTTCATCGATCACGCCTACGGCCACGCTGGCCGACCCGGTGTGGCCGGCTGCCCAGGCTTCCGCCGCCTGGCTGCCATACGTGTTGGAAGGGGAGGAATTGTCGCCATACATACCCCACAACGACCCGTTGTTGTAATACAGATCGTTCGATACGAGCGCGTGCTGATAGATAAAATTCGGTTCTGCATACTCAATCGCCCGGGATGCCAGCAGGGTCGTTAACGCCTCTGGAAGAGGAGTGGCGGTATGAACTACCTGAATGCCTTCCTGATCGCCTGCTTTCAGCATAGCCTGGGTCAGAATGTTTTCCGTAATGGTGCCACCAATGCTGCCAAGCAGAGTAGCGCGGGCACTCGAAGTGAGGCCTGTCCGGAACTTAACGATCAGTTCCCTGGCTACGTATTTTTCAGGGTGGCGGAGGAGCAGGTCTGACAGTGCAGCGGGGATCTGACGGTCGGTTTGGGTATCCAGGTTCTTCTTGCAGGCGCTGAACAGGAGGACGGCAGCGGCGGCCGCAACGAGTAAAACAGGTTTCATGGCAAAGAAGGCTTTGATTTTACACGATTGGATTGTCCTGTTGAACTTACGTTTTTTTAGCCGGATGCAGAAAGGAATAAAAGGGCTGTAGGTGGATACCTTTACCGGTTTAGCCGGCTGTAATGTCGTCAAATAAAAAAACCACATTTCTGTGGTTTTGTATAAACTGGAACGTTATGTTTAAGCCTTGGCTTTTTTCTGGGGCTTGGGTGCAAAGATGACCAGCATCCGTTTGCCTTCCATTTTAGGCATGCTTTCCAGCACGCCGACGTCTTTGAGCCGGTCGGCAAATTTGAGCAGCAGCAGTTCGCCTCTTTCCTTGAACTGGATGGCTCTTCCTTTGAACTGCACGTAAGCTTTTACCTTGTTGCCATCGGCCAGAAAGCTTTCAGCATGCTTGCTTTTGAAATCAAAGTCGTGGTCGTCGGTGCCCGGCGTAAAGCGTATTTCCTTTACTTCAGACACTTTGGCCTTCGCCTTCATTTCCTTTTCCTTGCGCTTTTTCTCGTACAGGAATTTATTATAGTCGATGATCTTACAAACGGGGGGATCTGCGGTCGGGGATATTTCGACCAGGTCCAGCGCCTGATCGTGCGCCATCCTCAGGGCGTCCTGAATAGGATAAACACCCACTTCCACATTGTCGCCCACGAGCCGTACCTGCGGCACGCGGATCATGTTGTTGGTGCGGTGTTCCTGTTGTTGTTCTTTTCTGAATCTTGGATTGAAATTCCCTCTCGGGGGTCTGGGTGGAAATGCCATTTACAATTTTTGGGTGAACGAATTCTCTTGGTTAAATTTAAAAAATAAAACAGTTTTACAAAAAATAAAGTATCGTTGGGTAGGAAATCAAGCTTCTGCAGGTTGTGCCGCTTCCGACATCCGTGACCGGATCTCCCGGCTGATCTCCGAGATAAATTCTTCCACAGGTTGTGCGCCTGTGTCTCCTTTACCATGCCTGCGAACGGAAACCTTGTTGTCTGTCTGTTCCTTTTCGCCAATGATCAGCATATAAGGTACTTTGGCCACTTCGGTATCACGTATCTTCTTGCCAATCTTCTCGCTCCGGTCGTCTACTTCAGCACGAATATCCGCATTTTTCAGCGATTCTAAAACAGTTTTGGCGTAATCTAAATATTTATCGCTGATCGGCAAAATTTTTACCTGGAGTGGCGCCAGCCACAGCGGGAACCGGCCTGCGTAGTGCTCGAGCAGGAAGCCGATAAAGCGCTCGTGGGTACCCAGCGGCGCCCGGTGAATGATCAGCGGGGTTTCGGCCTGGTTGTGCTGGTTGGTGAACTCCAGCTTGAAGCGGCGGCCTTGCGCAAAATCGACCTGGTTGGTGGCGAGGGTAAATTCGCGGCCGATGGTGCTCCATATCTGTACGTCGATCTTGGGGCCGTAGAAAGCTGCTTCGTCGGCAACTTCCACAAACGGGGTGTTGGTCTTGATCAGCACATCGCGCACCAGGCTCTCGGTTTCCTTCCAGAGCTCCGGTTCGTTGATGTATTTCTGTCCGAGCTTCGCCGGGTTGTGCAGCGAAAGCCGCATCACATACTTTTCGATGCCGAAGATCCTGAAATACTGCTGGTACATATCGTTCACCGCCTTGAACTCATCGTAGAACTGTTCGCGGGTGCAGTAGATGTGTGCGTCGTTCATGTGCAGGCAGCGCACGCGCATGAGCCCGAACAGCTCGCCGCTCTGTTCGTAGCGGTAACAGGTGCCGTACTCGGCGAGCCGCAGCGGAATGTCTTTATAGCTCCGGGGTTCGGCGGAAAATATCTTGTGGTGGTGCGGACAGTTCATCGACTTGAGGTAGTATTTCACTCCTTCCAGCTCCATGGGCGGAAACATGCTGTCGGCATAATAGGGGAGGTGACCGCTGGTGAGGTACAGGCTTTCCTTGCCCAGATGCGGGGTGACTACCCGTTTGTAGCCGGCCTTCTGTTCGGTCTCTTTCGCGAGTTTTTCCAGCTCTTCGATGATGATGGTGCCGTTGGGCATCCAGAGCGGCAGGCCGGGGCCCACTTCATCGTCGAAGGTGAAAATGCCCATCTCCTTACCCAGCTTGCGGTGGTCGCGTTTTTTGGCTTCTTCCAGCATCGCCAGGTATTCGTCAAGTTCCTTCTGGTTAGGGAAAGTGATGCCGTACACGCGGGTGAGCATCTTGTTCTTTTCATCGCCTTTCCAGTAGGCGCCGGCGATGTTGGTGAGCTTCACGGCTTTGATGAAACCGGTGCTTGGAATATGCGGTCCGCGGCAGAGATCGGTAAAGCCACCCTGGGTGTAAAAGGTGATCTCGCCGTCTTTCAGGCCCTGTATCAGGTCGAGCTTGTATTCGTCTCCCTTGTCAGTGAAATAACCGATCGCATCCGGCTTCGAAACCGGCTTGCAGATGTACGCATTGTTCTGCCTGGCCAGCTCGATCATTTTTGTTTCGATCTGGCGGAGATCCTCTTCTGTGAGGTGACGGCCGCCCAGGTCCATATCATAATAAAATCCGTTGTCGACGGCCGGCCCCACCCAGAACTTCACGCCGGGAAACATCGACTCCACCGCTTCGGCCATCAGGTGCGCCGAGGAATGCCAGAAGGTAGACTTGCCGCCGGCGTCCTGCCACGTGAGCAGCGTCAATGCCGCGTCGTGAGCGATCGGCTTGCCCGCATCTACGATCTCTCCATCCACTTTGGCTGCAAGTACTTTTCTTGCAAGCCCTTCCGAAATCGATTTCGCAATATCCATAGCCGAAATACCCTCTGCGTATGATTTAACTGCACCATCCGGTAATGTTATGTTGATCATCTGAATTAACTCCATTTTTGTGTGGGGCAAAATTAACGAAGTATTGGCAGATATGGCAGAGATCTGGTAATTGCCGCATCCAATTACCCACATTTTCGTATTAATTTGCAATATGAAAATAGCCTTACCTTTTCTGGCCCTGTTTTTTGTGCAACTGGTGTCGGCACAGGATATGACCGGCATCTGGAGGGGAAGTTTCAATTCTTCCGACCGGGTCCTGAATATGCTGAACATCGAGGACCAGTACAAGTTTGAAGTGCAGATAGAACAGGATAACAAGGCTTTGAGCGGTGTAACCTATTCCTACAAGACCACCGTTTTTTACGGCAAGGCAACCGCCAACGGATCTGTCAATCCCAAGACAGGCAAGGTGATGCTGCAGGAGATCAAAACGGTGGAACTCAAAATGCAGCAGAACAGCTATGCCTGCATCATGACCTGCATGCTACAGTATACAAAGAACGGCGATGAAGAATTTCTGGAAGGCACTTATGATAGTTTTGGCGAAAAAGATTCATCCCGGTGCGGCCGCGGAACCGTTTTTCTCCGTAAAGTAAAGACCTCCGATTTTCACAAGGAACCCTTTCTGGTCAAACGTTCCATCGAGGAGCAGCAGCGGGAGATGCTGGCTTCTAATTCCAAAAAGACAACGACGCCGGGGTCATCTAAATCCGGGGCCAGACTGGCGCCTCCGAGGCCAGGCTCAGGCAAACCGGGCACTGCAAAAACAGGTACCGTAAAAAATACCCGCTCTCTCCCTAAAAAGACTGTTGACAGTACGGCCGTTGCAAAATCCAATAAACCAGCGGTACCCAAACCGGGTGTGCTAAAGCCTGCACCCGGCAAAAAAGACAGTACCGCTGTCGCCAGAAGTGTGCCTCCGAAGCCAAAACCAGAGGCGCTGACACCTGAACCGCCTGCAAGATCTCCCAAGCCCCTCGAGAACAGATCCATACCCAATCTGGCAAGAACAGATTCGAATGCTTCAGGTGTGCCGGAGTTCAAAAAAACGGTTTCCATTCCCATTCCAAAAGTGCTGGCAACGCGCGAAAACGAACTTGTGAAAACCATCACGCTCAATACCCGGGAAGTGGTGGTGAACCTGTACGACAACGGAACCATAGACCACGACACCATCTCCGTGTACCTCGA
Source organism: Chitinophagaceae bacterium (assembly GCA_965200945.1). Classification (GTDB taxonomy): domain Bacteria; phylum Bacteroidota; class Bacteroidia; order Chitinophagales; family Chitinophagaceae; genus JADCRZ01. The sequence goes on along the minus strand of OZ241749.1, from coordinate 2,383,698 downwards.
CAAAAAGCTGGTCATATCTAAACAGATGCTTACCACCAACCCGCTCACGATAAAGTTCACGATCGACGATAACAACGACTTTCACGAACTGGTAATGGTGGCCGAGAACCTGGGAGACATACCCCCCAACACGTCGCTGATGGTGGTAAAAGCTGGTGAGCAAAACATCGAGGTGCGCATCACTTCCACCGAGCAAAAAAATGCGGTGGTGGCCTTCAGGTATAAAAAACCTTCCTAGGACACCCGCAGCACTTCATAAAAAAAACGTTTATTCATCCATTTTAAGGATGCAGTGTGTTTGGAACAGTTCAATTTGTTATTTTTAAGATATGACATGTTCTTTCCCAAACTACTGCAAGCGGATGCTGCTGCCCGTCCTCATTCTTGTTGTTTGCTGCCTCAGCATTATTCAAGGGCTCGCCCAGGACTTCAGCGGCGTATGGCGCGGCAAACTGACCCAGTTGCCGGGTGGGTGTTATCCTGAATATTTTATCGAGATCCAGATTCGGCACAACGATGTTCAGCTGGCCGGTACCACCTACGATTATTTCGATACCACCCGCTATGTAAAACTCAATTTTGACGGCCGGGTAAACATGCAGACCAAAAGAATGGTGCTCAAAGAGGAAAGCGTGGTGAAATATAAGATCCCGATGGATTGCATCCCCTGTATCAAGACTTATGACCTTACCTTGTCGAAGCAGGACAATGAAGAAGTGCTCACCGGAAGCTGGACGGGTACCAAAATGGGCTCGAAGGAAAATTGTCCCCAAGGCCAGATCGTGCTGAGAAGAGTGGCGGAATCTGCTTTTATGGGGGAAGAGGTACTGCAGACACCGGAGCTGGCCGCCATTCAGCGCACGCTGAAGCCCATCGAGCGCAAGATCGAAGTGGTGCAGACCTTTGTGCTGGATACTTCTTCCATCAAACTCGAGCTGTACGACAATGGGCAGATCGATGGTGACACCATTTCCATTTTCCTGAACCAGCAGCTCATAATGTATAAAAAGGGACTGGCCACCAAACCCATCACGCTTACCATTCCGGTAATGCCTTCCAAAGATTACGAAATGATCATGTTCGCCGAGAACCTAGGCTCCATTCCGCCCAATACCGCACTCATGGTGGTTACGGCCGGATTGAAAAAGTATGAAGTGTACCTGTCATCGAGCGAGATCAAGAGCGCGGCGGTCAGGTTCAGGTACGAGAAGAAAAAGTAGTGGTCAGGCAGATACATACACGATGAACTTTTCATGGAAAGCTTCTTCCGGAAAAATATCATACACCTCGGCCACCGAAGGTTTTACGCCGCTTTCGGAGATCTCCTGCGCCAGGTCGCCGCCTTTCAGGCAGATGAGTCCGGGGCCGAGGATGGAAGCGTCTGAAGGAGCCGGCTGAAGCGGGCCTTTTTTGCGCAGCAGGGGTTTGCTCCATTTCCAGAGCTCTTTCAGCGGTGCCACCGCCCGCGACACGGTGTAGTCGAATTTCTGGTTCTTGATCTGTTCCACGCGTATGTTCTGCACCGTTACATTGGTGAGCCCGATCGCCTGTGCCACCGTTTCCACCACCCTGATCTTTTTGCCGATGCTGTCTGCGAGAAGGAAGCTGGATTCGGGATAGAAAATGGCCAGCGGTATACCCGGAAACCCGCCACCGGTGCCAATGTCGAGGATGGCAGTGCCAGGCTGGAACTCGGTGAGGGCGGCAATGCTTAAAGAATGCAGCACATGCTTTTCATACAGGCTGTCTATGTCCTTCCGGGAGATCACATTCACTTTTTCGTTTTCCGTGCGGTACAGGTCATACAGCGCCTCCAGCTGTTCGAGCTGGCGCGGTGTGAAATCCGCAAAATACTTTAGGACTACTTCCAGGTTTTGCGGGGCTTTTTCCATAACGAAGGAGCAAAGATGATATAATAAAAGAACATCCAGATGTCTAACGCCCACCACCAGCCGAATAGGTCTTTCTCACCCAGCTTTTCCATCGCTTTATAATAAAACCAGCCCTGGATGATCAGCCGAAGTGCAAACACCGGCAGCGCCCAGATCCAGTTGTAGAGCAGCAGGCTGGCGATGAAGGCCGGGTAGAACAGGAACAGGGAAAGCGAGTACAGTCCGAGCAGGACCTTATGTGCGGGCCGGTAGTATCTTCCGGTGCTGTAATGCCGGGTCTTTTGCCGGAACCATTCCGAGAATTTGTGGGCGGGCTCCGAAAGCGTGAATGCTTCCGGATCGAGCACCACGGTTGTGTTGTATTTGTTGGCCACCAGGCTGATAAACAGGTCGTCGTCGCCGCTCATCACGTGGTTGATGGAAGAAAAGCCTTTGTGTTTGAAGAAAAGTCCTTTTTTGTACGAGAGATTCCGTCCCACGCCCATGTACGGCGTGCCTGCCAGCGCGTACGAGATGTATTGCAGTGCTGTATGAAACGTCTCAAAACGGATCAGTTTGTTGAGCAGCCCTGGTCTTTTTTGGTACGCGCCGTAGCCAAGCACCACATCGGTCTGGTCATCATAGCCGTTCTGCATTTTCTGGATCCAGAACTCTGACGCCGGCAGGCAGTCTGCATCCGTCAGCAGGATGATTTCGTGCTTGGCTTCCTTGATGCCGATGGAGAGGGGATATTTTTTTCCGGGGATGCCGATCGCTTCCTGTTTGAGGTTCACGGCCTGCAGCTGCCGGAAGGTCTTGTGCAGTTCTTCCAGCAGGTATTTGGTTTCATCGAAGCTGTTGTGGTTCACCACGATCACTTCGTGGGTGGTGCGGTAGGTCTGCACCAGCACGCCGGGGAGGTTGCGCGCCAGTTCGGCGGCTTCATTGCGGGCACTGATCACCACGCTCACCGGATGCTGCTGTGTTTTGTTTTTCTGCGGAGGGGTGAAGAAGGCCAGGCGGCGGAAGAAATAGAGGTAGTAAAACAGCTGGATCACAGTTATCAACACGAACACACAAAACACGAACTCCCTCCAGTATGCAATAAATTCCATGCGGTTTTTCTACACTTAGCTGCGAAAATAGGAAATACTTGAAGAACGGAAAGAATAAGTCAGCCGCCCTATCTTCGCGGCATGGCTTCCTTACAATTCACACTGGAGCATACAGACACACAGTCTGCTGCCAGGGCCGGCCGCATGCAAACCGACCACGGCGAGATCATCACGCCCATCTTCATGCCCGTGGGCACCGCAGGCACGGTGAAAGCCGTTACACACCGGCAGCTCCAAGAAGATGTAAAGGCCCAGATCATCCTCGGTAACACCTACCACCTCTATCTCCGCCCCGGCCTCGACGTGCTTGGTGAAGCGGGTGGACTGCACCGGTTCAGCGGGTGGAACCATCCCATCCTTACCGACAGCGGAGGCTACCAGGTGTTCTCCCTGGCCAATAACCGCAAAATATCGGAGCAGGGCGTCCTGTTCCAGTCGCATATCGACGGTTCGAAGCACATGTTCACCCCGGAAGGCGTGATGGACATCCAGCGCATCATCGGAGCCGACATCATCATGGCGTTCGATGAATGTCCGCCTTATCCCAGCACCTACGAATACGCGAAATCTTCCATGGAGCTGACCCATCGCTGGCTGAGCCGCTGTATCGGCAGGCTGGCCGAGACAGGACCAAAATACGGATACGATCAAAACCTTTTTCCCATCGTGCAGGGAAGCACATTCCCCGACCTGCGCAAAGCTTCCGCGCAATTTGTGAGCGGACAGGGCGCCGTTGGCAACGCCATCGGCGGACTCAGCGTGGGAGAGCCTGAAGGGATGATGTACGAGATCTGTCAGCTCTGCTGCGAGAACCTGCCCGCCGATAAGCCGCGGTACCTGATGGGCGTGGGCACGCCGTGGAACATCCTGGAAAATATCGCCCTGGGCATCGACATGTTCGACTGCGTGATGCCGACCCGCAACGGCCGCAATGCGATGCTTTTTACATCACAGGGTGTCATCAACATCGACAACCTGAAATGGGCCCACGATTTTTCCCCGATCGATGATGGCATCGATTGTTCGTGCAGTCAGCAGTACAGCAAAGCGTACCTGCGCCACCTCATGAAAAGCCAGGAGTACCTGGGCCTTACCATCGCCAGCGTGCACAACCTGGCCTTCTATCTGCACCTCGTGCGCGAAGCCCGCCGGCATATATTGCTGGGTGATTTTATGAGCTGGAAATCTGAACAGGTCCAGATTCTGCAGCAGCGTTTGTGAAAGGGGGCTTCTTCTTTTTTGTGCCTGAAAAAGAGGAGAAAAAAGGCTTGGCTGTTTTCCTACATTCCTTTGGGTGCGGGTTGTACTTTTTGTCTTGCAACAAAAAGCACCAAAAAATGCAAGGCTGTTGAAATGGAGCTAAAATTTACTGCATTGCGCGGGCAACGGCCATGCTATTACTCGACGGTAGTAGGGGTTTGGGCCTTTACATAGAGGAGCGGTGGAATAAAACCGTGCGTGTCCGTTGCACCAAATAGCCGCCTGCGGCAGGCCATTTGGTCTCGCTCCATTCCCTAAATTTCTTCACGCCCCATTTCAAAGGCCGGGGAGAGAAAAGAGAGAGAAGTAAGAAGCGAGGAAGATAGAAAGCAAGCCGCTACGCGGCAGCTTTCCAAATCTCCTCCTCGGAGGAGTAGGGGTGGGTTCAAGCCGCACTGGCGGTATGGCCGGGTTTGGATGCCCGGTTAGGCTGCCCTGCTTGGCATGTCACCGTTACAAACCGTGGCACGCCTTTCAGCGACTAGCCGGCTACTCATCGATAAGGTAAGGATGAGATGACCCATTTTAAAGCGCAGGGGAAGACATATAAGTTTATTATGATGTTACGGTGGTCATGCGTGCTTGAAAATAAAAAGCCACGCGATCTTTTATTGAGATTGCGTGGCTTTTTGGGAAAAAGACTTATTTGAGGCTAGAATCCTGCCTGGCTGCTTTTCCAGGTATTGTTTGCTTCGTTCATATCAGGAAGGCGCTTGTCAGGATCCAGTACCACAGACTCAACTTTGGTAGTTGAGGGATACAGGAATTTCCAGGTGCTGCCGTGCTGCCAGATCTCCACCGGCAGTTTCATGCGGCCGGTTTTGCCGCCTGCTTCCCGTACTTCCACAGTCACCGGCATCGGCAGCTGCTCGAGGTTGCTGATGGTGATGAGGGCGCCTTTGGTGGAATCGTTGTTGAGATACTCCACCCCGTTCACACCCTGGTCGAGTTTCCAGTTTTCCAGGAACCAGCCGCGCCAGAACCAGTCGAGCGTTTCGCCGCTGTAGTTCTCAATGGCATGAAAGAAATCAAAAGGTGTGGGATGTTTGAAGGCCCAGTTGTCGATATAGTAACGGAAAGCCTTGTCGAACACTTGTTCGCCAAGCACTTCTTCACGCAGAAGATCCAGTCCCAGCGCGGGTTTGTTGTACGCTGTCGAACCCAGGTTAAAGGCGCCCACCACATCAGGGATGGTAAAGATGCTTTCCGACCGGTCGCCCGACATGCCGGTGAACCGCTGGTTATGGCGGTTTGCTACGGGACGGTAAAATTCTCCGTTGTTGAAGTTTTTGTCGGCTACACCGTTGATGAAGGTGTTGAAGCCTTCGTCCATCCATGGGTACTTGCGTTCGTTGCTGCCCACGATCATCGGGAACCAGTTGTGACCAAATTCATGGCTGGTTACATTCCAGAGGTTACCCTTTTGCGAACGCTGAGAACAGAAAACAATGCCGGGATATTCCATACCGCCCACGATACCGGCTACATTGGTGGCCACCGGGTAGGTAAAGGGATACCATTGTTTGGAATAATGTTCGATGGCGCCTTTTACAAATTCAGTGGAGCGTTTCCAGGCAGAGTCCTTTGCGCTTTCAACCGGGTAGGCCGACATCGCGAGGGCTTTTTTGCCGTTGGGCAGGTTCATCCGGGCGGCATCCCATACAAATGCTTGAGAGGAGGCCCAGGCCACGTCGCGCGCGTTGGTACATTTGAATTTCCAGGTCAGTTTGCCCTTCGAAGGACGGGAAGCCGGATCGGTGACCTCGGTTTCGGAACGGAGCATCACGGTTTTGTCGCTTTCGCGTGCCTGTTTCAGGCGGCTGACCTGCTGGGGCGTGAGCACTTCGTTGGGGTTCATCAGTTCACCGGAGCCCACAATGATATGCGAAGCGGGGGCGGTAATGGAATATTCGAAATTGCCGTATTCAAGGTAAAATTCACCCTGGCCAAGATACGGAAGGGTGTTCCAGCCGTATACGTTGTCGAACACGCACATACGGGGATACCACTGGGCGATCTCGTAGATCCAGCCGTTGTTCGTTTTTACGCGGCCCAGCCGGTCGGTGCCATATTCCGGGATCAGGAAAGAATATTCAATTTTGATGCGCACGGAGTCGCCACCGGCCCGCATAGCCTGCGGAAGCGTTACCTGCATGCGGGTGTCGGATATCCGGTATTCGGCTTTTTCTTCCTTGCCGCCTTTTATGATGTTCACGGAAGTGATCTTGTAACCGCCGTCGAAATTATTGCGGTTGGCCCAGCGTCCGCCGCTCACGGCTGTGGCGGCAACGCCTCTCGATTGCAGGTTGTAGATGTTCTGGTCGAGCTGCATCCAAATAAAGGGAAGGCTTTGCGGACTGTTGTTCTTGTAGGAAACAGTGACGGCGCCGGTGATGGAATGTGCCTGATCATCCAGGGAAACATCGATCTTGTAGCTGGCCGAATTCTGCCAGTATTTAGGGCCGGGGGCGCCGTTGGCAGCGCGCAGGTCGTCGCCATAGCTGGGAAAAAAGAGAGGTGCGAACGCCACATGCTGATCGTATTTCGATACAGGCGTTGCAGGCGTCTGGGTTTGAGAAAAAGCAGCAGAAAAGCCTGTACACAGGCAGATCATCCAGCCAAATAACTTTTTTTTCATGCAGAATAATTAATTATAAGAACATCAAATAAAATGAAACAAAGGTTCCGGGGTTGGAATAGGTCAGGACGGCGGCCTGTAAGATGCGTTTTGCCGGCAGCGAAATTATCAAATTGTTTGGATCAGGAGCGGGTTTCATCACAAAACAGAAAAAAATAAGTAGGAAGATTAAATAGTGTTTTCTGTTATGCGTTCGTGGCCGCAGTCCGTTATAACATTCCTTTGTCTAAAATATATCGTGGGTACGCCCCATTTTCGGATAATTTTGACGTTGTCAATGAAACCGGAGCCGGCGCATGAAAATCATAAAAATACTCGACTGGTACATACTCAAGAAGTTTTTGGTCACTTTCGTGTTTGCCATCCTTATGATCACCATCATTGCGGTGATCATCGACACGAGCGAAAAGACTGACGACTTCGTTAAATCCGGTCTTAGCACCAAACAGATCATCACCCAGTATTATTTCGGGTTCGTTCCTTTCATCATTTCGATGATCTTTCCCCTGATCGTTTTTATTGCGGTCATTTTTTTTACTTCCAAGATGGCAGGGCGGTCGGAGACGGTAGCCATCCTCGCCAATGGTATCAATTTCAACCGGATGCTCCGCCCTTATTTCATGGGCGCACTCATTCTGGGCGCCGTTCTCTGGCTGGCCAACCAGTATGTGATACCCCGGGCCAACGCCATCCGCAGCGATTTCCAGGTGAAGGTGATCGACAAGGACCGGTATATCGGTACCGGCAACTCCAGTTCTTATTATCTGCGCGTGAACCCCACCACCTTCGTGGGTATGCGCTATTATGATACGGGCTCGAAATCGGCCTCGGGGTTTTTCCTGGAAAGGGTCCGCGGCAACCAGGTATATTATAATCTTCGTGCGGAGAGCGTGCGCTGGGATACGGTACGTAAGAACTGGCGGCTCGAAAATGTGATGGAACGGACCGTCAACAACCTGCATGAAACAATCCGGCAGATCCCTTCCATGAACATGAACCTGAACGTGCTGCCCGGCGAGCTGTACAAAGATGAATATATAAAAGACAAAATGACCACGCCGGAACTTGTCACTTTTATAAAAAGAGAGGAACTACGTGGTGCGGAAGGACTGAACACGCTGAAGGTTGAACGCTACCGCCGCGACGCGACGCCGGTTTCCATCTTTATCCTTACCGTCATCGGCGTGTCCGTATCGGCCCGCAAAACCCGGGGTGGCAGCGGGCTGCCGCTTGCGATCGGCATTGTGATGGCTGCCTGTTTCGTGGTGATGGACCGCTTCTCCACGGTGTTTTCACAGAAAGGAAACCTGCATCCGGTGGTCGCCGCGTGGGTGCCCAATATGATCTTCAGCCTCATCGCCCTCTACCTGTATAAAAAGGCGCCCAAGTAAAAAGTATTTATAAGTTAATCCCCCTTTTTATGCGGGAAGAATAACTTTATCGCCTGTTATTTTGTTGAACCAGCGTACAATATCTACTTTTAGCTATCCAAAACGGCTAAATAAATTCTAATCATCTTTCTATAAAATCGTTTGACATGGGAATTCTTAAAGACCGGTTTAAAGCAAAAGCAGATGCGTCCAGCGCAGAAATAAAGGATATCTTAAAGGAGCATGGAACAAAGAAGATAGGGGAAGTTGTACTTTCACAGGTGTACCAGGGTATGCGCGGAATAACAGGGATCGTTTCCGAAACCTCCCTGCTCGATTCGCAGGAAGGCATCCGTTTCCGCGGCTACTCGATCCCTGAACTGCAGGAAAAACTTCCCAAGGCAAAAGGCGGAACCGAACCGCTGCCGGAAGGACTTTTCTACCTGATGCTGCTGGGCGAACTACCTACCGAAGAAGATGTGGCCCACCTCACTTCCGTATGGCAACGCCGGTCCCATGTTCCCAACCACGTTTTTGCTGCCATCGAGGCCATGCCCATTTCTTCCCATCCCATGACACAGTTCGTAGTGGCCATCATGGCGCTTCAGACCGAAAGCAATTTTGCCAAGAAGTATGCGGAAGGCATGAGCAAAAAAGACTATTGGGAAGTGATGTTCGACGATACCATGGACCTGATCGCACGCCTTCCCCGCGTTGCCGCCTATATCTACCGCAGAAAATACAAAGGAGGCGAACACATCCAGCCCGACGGCATGCTCGACTGGGCCGGCAACCTGGCTCATATGCTTGGTTTCCAGGATGAAAGTTTTCAGGACCTCATGCGTTTATACATGACCATTCACGCCGATCATGAAGGCGGGAATGTGTCGGCCCATACCACCCACCTCGTGGGTTCCGCCCTCAGCGATCCTTACCTGAGCTTCGCCGCAGGCATGAACGGCCTCGCCGGCCCCCTTCACGGACTGGCCAACCAGGAAGTGATCAAGTGGATCTTCGAGATGCGCAAAGAACTTGGTGTGGATGAACCTTCCAAGGAGCAGATAGAAGGATATGTCCGCAAAACCCTCAGTGAAGGCAAAGTAGTGCCGGGCTACGGACATGCCGTACTCCGCAAAACAGATCCGCGTTTCGAAGCCCAGATGGAATTTGGCAAAAAGCACATGCCCGACGATCCGCTGGTAAAAACTGTGTGGAATATTTACGAAGCCGTGCCGCCTATCCTGCAGTCGCTCGGCAAGATCAAGAACCCCTGGCCCAATGTAGACGCGCACAGCGGCGCCTTACTCGTTCATTACGGCCTCATGGAATACGATTTCTACACCGTGCTGTTCGGCGTCAGCCGTTCCCTGGGAGTACTGGCCAGCCTTTGCTGGGACAGGGCCCTCAGCTTCCCGCTGGAACGTCCGAAGTCCATCACCACCGACTCCGTAAAAAAATGGCTGAGCGGTGAAGGAGAGATCTGGGGCGATTAAATTTATTTCAAGGAAAAATAGATCAGCGCAGCGGCTGCTCCCGTCATCAATAACAGGGTCAGTCCTCCGGTGATATTGGCGTACTTCTTATTGGTGTATTCGCCCATGATCGCCTTGTTGTTCGTTATATGCAGGATGATGGCGATCATAACGGGAGAAGTAATGCCATACAGGATCGCGGTGTAAAACAGCGCCTTAATAGGGGAGATCCCCAGAAAATGAAGGGACAGACTGATCACCAGGGAAATAATGAGCGTGATATAAAATCCACGGGCCTGCTGAAACTTTTTGTCGAGTCCCTGTTCCCAGCCATACGTCTCCGCCAGGATATACGAGAGCGTTCCGGCCAGCACCGGGATCGCCAGAAAGCCGGTACCGATCACGCCGAGCGCAAACAGCAGGTAACTGAGCTTGCCTGCAAGCGGTTCAAGTGCTTTGGCCGCCTGTTCTACCGTATCGATCTGGTGGATTCCGGCCTTGAACATGACTGCGCCGGTGGTCAGGATCAGAAAGAACATCACAAAGTTGGAGAACAGCATACCGATGGTCACGTCCGTCTTCATATGGCGTAACACCCGCCGGTTCACAACGATACGCCGCATGCTGTGCGCCATGTCTTCCACCTCCATGGTGGCCTGCCAGAAAAAAAGATAGGGGGAGATCGTAGTTCCGAGAATGGCGACCAGGATCTCGATAAAGTCCTTGTCGAAATGAATGGTAGGAACAAAAGTATGTTTGAGTACATCTATCCAGTCGGGCTTTACCAGGAAGGGGACGATGACGTAGAGCAGCAGCGCCAGGCACAGCCATTTGAGAATGCCTACCAGCCGCTGATAAGGGTATCTGACGATGCAGAAGATAAGGATGGCGGTAAAAAGGGTGCAGAAAGCCGCCACGGGCACTTTCGGTACCAGCAGGTTCGCCACGGCGCCCATGCCCTGTATGTCTGCGCCGATGTTGAGGATGATGGCGGGAAAACTGAACAGCATCATCATATAGAGTATAGGCTTCGGATAGTGTTTCTTCAGGGTGCCCGTCAACCCCTCCTGGGTCACCATCCCGATGCGGGCGCACATTTCCTGAATGGAAGCCATGAGAGGAAAGGTGATCAGGGCGGTCCACAGGGTGGCGAAGCCGAAACTGGCACCGGCCTGTGAATACGTTGCGATACCCGAAGGGTCGTCATCACTGGCGCCTGTAATGAGGCCGGGACCTAACTGACGGAGTACTTTCTTGACTTTTACCGAGAACTTTATTGTTTCTTTCATGACGCGATGAGTAACAGGATCGAGCCGTACATCCAGCCGCAAACAGCGTCACATTCCAATTCCAGGCACAGCAATCTGTTGTGTACGGGCAATTGATGTAAAGATGCAATTTTGTTGAAGGAAATCGAAAATTTCAGGAAGAAATCTTCACTGAAATAGAAAGAAACTAGAAGGATTCAAGAGAGAAATTGTTGCCCGACCAGGTTTCGAACCTAGACCTTCAGATCCAGAATCTGACATACTACCGTTATACTATCAGGCAATGAGAGAGCAAAATTAAGACTTTAATTTTTTCCGCAAAATCAATTTCTGAAATCCTTTCAAACAGATCCGCCGGCTTCGGCAAACAGGCCTGGCATCACCCACAGGTTGAAGCAAGTTCTGCAACGTGGCGGCCACAGTAATTTCAGGCAAATACATAAAATCCTATGCAGCGCGACGGTGTAACTGAAAGCCTCTGGCAATTCCATACAGGTTCCGCTGATGTCCAAGGGCAGGATGGCGTTCAGCTGCTCGATCCCGGTGGGCGCATGGGAGGAATCGTAACCGCGGTTCACTTACAACTGTTTGTCCCGGTTCCGGAACCCTATATAATCTGCATTCGCCGTCAGCCCATGTGTCAAATCGAACTGGTGCAGGAAGTTCAGGTTCAGGGTGCCGTTCGTCCAGCGGCTGTCCTGCGTGCTCACTGTCGACACCACCGAATCAGTATTCCTGTCCGCATTCTGCAGATAACCGGTGCTGGCATTATGTGTCATGCGGGGAGAGATAAAACCGGTGGAGACGAAGCCCAGCGTTGTTTTCGCGGACAGGAGATAATCGATGCCCGCTTTGAGGTTGTTGTTCCTGCCGCTGTTCGTCAGGTAGGGGCTGGTCGAAGAAGGCCAGGGGCGTCTTGCCATCTGCGCCTGTATAGCTGCGCATGATGTGAAGGTCGTTGAAACCCTTGCCGGTGTTGGTGCTGTAGTTGAGGAACAGATTGTATGTTTTATTCCGGTAGTTGAGGTTTACGCTGTTGTTGGTCTCGAAGTACCGGCCCTGTCCGTAGGCGAGTGATATGCTGCCGTTGAAATCCGTGGATCGGTTCTTCATCATCTTGATGTTGATGACATCCGAATTGCCTGCCGCATCGTACTTTGAAGCCGGATTGGGCATGATCTCGATCTGGTCGAGCTGATTGGCGCTCATGGTGCTGAGCAGGTTGGTAAGGTCTGTGCCGGACAGATAGCCCGGTTTTCCGTCGATCATCATCGTCACGCCCTGTTTTCCTTTCAGGCTGATCCGGCCCTCCTTGTCGACGGCAACGCCCGGTAATTTTTCCAGCACTTCAAGGGCCGTGGCGCCGGTATTTGTAACGGAGGCTTCTACTTTTACAACTGTTCGGTCGGGCTTGATTTCGATCATCGGTCTTTTTGCGGTAACGGTAACCTGTTGCAGGCTGCCGTTTTCCGGACTCAGCCAGATCGGGTTCAGGCGGAGTGTTGAACTGTCTGTTGAGATGTTCAGTCCATCCGACCTGTACGGGCGGAAACCTGCAAAACTGATGGTGAGCAGGTATCGGCCTGAGGTGACCGCCGCAAAGCTGAAAGTGCCTTCTTTTGGGGTCAACACCGTTTCCACGATCGGGGAAACGCGCAAGAAAAGCAAAGAAACAGTGGCGCCTTCCCACAGGGTTGTCATGGGCGTCAAGGACAACGGCTGTAACGCGGAACCGGGCGGCTGCTGGGCCAGGGCAGCAGAGTATGAAGTAAACACCTGTACCAGAAATATAAGCAGGGAGCAGTTTCTCATAAACTGGTGGTTGGGGTGGCGAATGGAAAACCCCTGCAAAAATGTAAGAGGGTTACCGCTAAAAAAACTGAAAAGGGCAGAACGGCGGCAATGAAGTATGAAAGATTTCGTAGGTTGTAAGGGCTGAAAATCAATCAGACCTGCGTAAAAAGGCCGTTGCCGGTACGGGCAACTACGCGTAGGTGCAAACCTTTACGATACGGAAATAGTGTTTTCCGCAATTTTATAATCAGGTACTATCACACTTGATGGAATTGAAAAGAATGACAACTTTTGCATTATGAAATTTCTTTTCGAAACAACCGCATTCTCCTACAATTATCCAGTGTTTTACAGGATCAATCAGATCAGTCAGGATGAATACCAGGCTGAATCAGTGCAGAAGACCCACAAGTCGTTCAACCTGCGCCGGCAGAACGGCCATTGGATCGCTGAAGGAACCTTTACCCAGCACCATGCCGATCAGATCGGAAAACAGATCGACCTCGAACTCGTCCGCAAATAGATCGGTTCGGCGTACTCGCTCCGGGGGCTTGGGCAATGCAAAAAGCCCTCAACCTGAAGGGAGGGCTTTTTGCAATCTTATGTAGATATTTCACAGTTGATGGCCAGATCACTGAGTCATACCCGGAGAGGTAAAACAGGGGTCAGAATTACGAGTATTCAGGAAGGAAATAAGCAGATCTATTCATTGGTTCTAAATCAGTTTATTTTGGTTGCCGGCACGGGTCCGGCATTGCTTCCCATGACGGACTAAAACTAATAAGTTTTTCTTATCTGCCAAAAATATTTTACTTTTTCATACATGTAATCCTGCAGACGATTGTCTGCAGGATTTTTGTTTACCGGTTGGCAGGGCAGGTGTTTTCACTCGTTGTTACAACCCACCGCACAGTATATTTGCGGATGGAACTGAAAACCAAAACTGCCCGGGACTCTTATGTGGCGATGACGGAACTTGTGCTGCCCAATGATACAAACACGTTCGGCAACCTGATGGGCGGCCGGCTCATGTACTGGATGGATATTGCCGCGGCCCTCTCGGCCATGAAGCATTGCGGTTTCCCGGTGGTGACCGCCTCCGTCGACAATCTCTCTTTTCAATCTCCCATCAAACTCGGCAATGCCGTGCACATAGAGGCCCGGGTATCAAGGGCTTTCACTTCCTCCATGGAAGTTTATATCCAGGTATGGGGAGAAGACACGCTGCAGCAACTGAAGTATAAAAGCAATGAAGCCTATTTCACTTTTGTGGCCCTCGACGCCGACGGCAAACCGCGCAGTGTGCCCCAGCTGGTGGCGGAAACCGATGAAGAGCAAATTTTGTTCGACGGAGCCTTGCGCAGACGCCAGGTCCGTCTTATCTTGGGCGGCAAAATGAACCCGTCCGACGCAGGCGAGCTGCGGGCACTTTTCATCAAAGATTAAACGTACGACCCCGTTTCCATGCGCATATTGGGATTGATTGCCATACTGTTCTTCTGCCATTCCGGCCTGGCATCGGAGAAAGTCCGTATCGGGCCGGAGCCTGCCTGGCTTTATAAGGTCTCTGCTGATCCCACGCGCAAGCCGGCCGCAAAAGAGATCAGCAACGGCTACTATGTCCAATTTCTCGATCACCAGGTTAATCTTGCCGCCCAGACTGATTACACACATGTGATCAGGCAGGTGGTGAACGAAACGGGTGTTCAGAACGAATCGGAAATTTCCGTTACTTTCTCCCCCGAGTTTCAGGAGGTGGTCTTCCATAGAGTTCAGCTGATTCGCAATGGCACAGCGATTAACCAGCTCGACAAGCGTCAGATCAAGGTGGTGCAGGAAGATAATGAGGCGGAAGATTTTCTGTACAACGGATTGAAACGGGCTTACATACTGCTCAAGGACGTGCAAAAGGGCGACCGGATAGAAGTGGCCTATTCCCTCATTGGGTTCAATCCGGTTTTCGCCAACAAATACAGCGACAAGCTCTATTTCAGCCATTCTACCGCCGTCTGCAATTATTTTGAAACCCTGCTGGTACCGGCCGGCCGGAAAGTCGTGCTCCGTGCCTTCAACAAGGCGGCCCTGCCGCAGCAGCTCTCCCAAAACGGCCTTGTAGTATACCAGTGGAGCAACCCTGTGCTGAAGAGTTATCAATCGGCCGACAATACCCCTTCCTGGTACGACGATGATCCTTATGTGTCGATCTCCGAATTCGACAGCTGGCAGCAGGTGGTGAACTGGGGACTGGAAACGTTTCACAATTACCAGTATCCGTTGCCGTCCGTACTGAAGGAAAAGACCGACAAATGGCTGGCGGCTGCGCATGGCGACAAAGACCTGTTCGCCACCGAGGCCATCCGTTTTGTGCAGGACCAGGTTCGGTACCAGGGGCTGGAGATCGGCACCTACACCCATCAGCCCCATGCGCCTTCAGATGTATACAAGCAACGCTTCGGCGATTGTAAAGACAAGGCGCTGCTGCTTACCATGATCCTTCAGCAGCAGGGCATCCCGGCTTATATCGCCCTTGTCAATACCTCCGTGAGAAGCAAGCTTGCCGAAGCCGCCCCCTCGGCCGGTGAGTTCGATCATGCCATTGTTGCCATTGAGCGTGGAAAGAATTATCTCTATGTGGATGCCACCGACGCGGGCCAGCGGGGCGAACTGGTGAACCTGTACATTCCCGCCTATGGTTATGCGCTGATCATCAAACCGGGAGAAGACAAGCTGGAACCGGTGGAACCGGGTTTTCTGAACGCCACCAGCATCGAAGCGAAGCTCGACGTAAAATATGATGACAGCAGCCGCCTGAAAGTAGAAACCACCTGTTTAGGTGGCAGTGCAGACGGGCTCCGCAGCTCACTGTCAGGTTACAGTGCCACCGAACTGGAAGATGATTACCTGCAATATTATTCAAAAACATATGAAGGCATCAAACACGCGTCGCCTGTAGAAACGAAGGACGACAGCATCAAAAACGAGATCACGGTCAACGAATCTTACCTGATTCCGCAAATCTTCCAGTTAGGCCGGAAAGGCCGGGAGTCGTTTGAAGTATTTGCCAAACCGATCTATGAGGAGTTGCCCAATCCGTCGGCTGCCGCAACCGGGGCCCCGCTGGCCCTCTCTTTTCCGGCAAGCATCCGCTACCGGATGGTGATCGATATGCCCGACGCCTGGAACATTGGCTTCGAGGAAACGCATGTAAAGAACGATTCTTACCAGTTCGACTTCGTTCCCGAACTTACCGGCAGCCGCATTGTGGTGCGATATTACTGGAAGTCTTTCAGGGACCACATCGCTCCGGCAGACGTGAAGCAGTATAAGAAAGACTACAAAGGGATGATGGAGGTGATCGATTTTGACCTGTACCACAATTCAGGCGACCGGCTCTCAGAAACCAGTGCTTATGCTGGCCGTGAAATAAACATCGAATGGGGAGTCGCTGTGTATGCCCTGTTGCTGGCCGCCGGGATAATCCTGCTGTTAAGGCATTTCGATAAATACACCATCAACCGGCCGGTTGCACAGGAGGACCAGCTGGCCCTTGGCGGATGGGTGATCGTATTGGGCGTCGGGCTGCTGCTCAGTGCGCTGATCCAGTTCGGTTCCTTGTTCTCTTTCAATTATTTCAGTAAAGACCTGTGGGCGACGCTGCAGGAAACAGGCGGAAGGCGGATGCAGGTGCTCCAGCTCGTGGAGTTGACCCTTGTTGTGATCCAGTTGTGCAGCATTATTGCCCTGCTTTACTGGTACGCGAACCGCCGCGATATCTTTCCGCAGCTTTTCCTCTGGTATCTTGGCATTATGATCGGTGGCACCCTGCTGATGACATTTTTAGACGGCCTCGTGCCACCGAAGGAACTAAGCCACCCCATGTTGCTGAAAATTGTTCCGAGGCTTGTGCAGGGCGTGCTCTACGCCGCCATCTGGGGTACATACGTCATCCGTTCCGAACGGGTGCGTTATACTTTCACCCGCGACCGGTAAGTGGGCCGCATGTTGTATCTTTCTGGTATGAAACTGAAATGGATTTCCCGGCTCCTTGTTCTCCTGGCTGTTACTGCAGCCATCAGCGCTTACAAAGCGGACGCAAAAAAGAACGGACCGGATGAACCCGGATTTGTGTTTATAGAATTGTTCACTTCGGAAGGCTGTTCCAGCTGCCCTTCCGCCGACCAGCTGGTCGAAAAGATCAGCGCGGAAAACCGCGACCGGCGGGTTTACATTGCCAGTTACCATGTGGATTACTGGGACCGGCTCGGGTGGAAAGACCGCTTCAGCAACCAGGACTATTCCGCCCTGCAGTCGCGCTATGCCAAACAGTTTAAACTAAATACCATATACACGCCGCAGATGGTGGTGAACGGACAGACCGAATTTGTAGGTTCGAACGAGCTGAAGCTGCGGAATGCCATCAATAGCCTTCTGAAGACGCAGGAGAAAGTGAAGCTTGCAATCACACAGACAACCGGCAGCGGCGATCTGCACAACTTCAGCTATAAGGTCAGCAATGCAGATACGGCAGCCATACTGACGTTCATACTTGTACAGAAAAAGGCGGTGGTGGCGATCCGGGCAGGGGAGAACTATGGCCGGACCATGTCGCACACTAACGTAGTGCGCGACCGCAGGGAGCTTCCGGTGGGCAAGCTTTCGGGTGAGTATGCGATCCGCTTTCCCAAAGACCTGGAGGCCGGGAACTGGGAAATGTTTTGTTTTGTGAAGAACAGGAACACCGGGGAGGTGCTTACCGCCGGCAGCCTGAACCCGTGATCCATAAACTGATCTTTCCCGTTATACACGCATATCATCGGGCAGCCAGTTCGTGATTGATTTTTTAATGTCGGTGGGGGAGAGGTGTTCAGCCAGTGCACGGGAGATAAGGGGAAGCAGTTCATCGTCGGGCGCAAAACGGAGCGCTGCCAGCTGGCCGAAAGAGAGTTGCTGCTCCAGCGGTTCGAACCGCTGCTGGGTTAGCTGGAAATAACGCAGCCGCATCTCCAGCCGTACGGTGCGGTTCTGTCCGATAAGGGCATAGTGCTGGCGCAGCATCAGCGACAGCCACGTGATCAGCACAAAGATGAGCACAAGCGCCTTGTATTCGAAGCTTCGTTCAGGATACCGGTAAGCCCCAACGACCGACCCGATGATGAGCACGAGCAGTACCGGGTAAAAAACAAAATGATGAAGCGGGTAAAACTTGATGTGGTTTTCGTATTGCTGTTTTTTCATGCCTTGGAGTATAATAGATAAGTAGAACATACCTGGTGCATAAAGCGTACCAGCCGTTTCAGGCCGGTCAAACAGAAAAAGATACGGGAGGTGCAACGGAAATATGCAGGTGTTTGTCAGCCTTTAAAATTTGCCGGCATGAAAAATCTATCAGGACTCCTGTTATTCTCTGTTCTTTTGTGTGTCTGTGTCGTGGCTTTCGTGGGGTGTTTTAAAGATACCACCACCAGAACGTATACACTCACGCGTCCCATTCTCAAAACCACCTCCGCTGTGCTTGCCGATATCAACGGCCAGGCATCCGAACCCATCGGTACGGCGGGTAAAATTTACATCAAAGGCAGGTACATCTATCTCAACGAAGTCGACAAAGGCATCCACGTCATCGACAACGGAGATCCTTCCCATCCGGTGCAAACCGCTTTCCTGCGCATACCCGGCAACCGCGACATGGCGGTGAAAGACAACATCCTGTATGCCGACATGTACGCAAGCCTGCTGGCACTCGATCTCTCCGATCTGCACAAGGTTTCAGTGAGCAAGATCGTATATAACTTTTTTACTTCCCGCCGTGCCGTGAACGGGTACTTTCTGGATAGCAACATGGTAGCCACCGGATGGATCACGAAAGATACCACCGTAGAGGAAAACAACCAGCCGGGGATCATGTACTCCAACTGCGCAAACTGTGCCGTTTCCGTGATGGCTGATACCAAAGCGCCCACCGCAACTGGAACCGCCGGTTCCATGGCTGCAATGGTGCTCACGAACAATTACCTGTATGCCATCACCGAATCGCACTCTGTGGGCATCATCAATGTAAACAACAGCGCCAGTCCTGTAAAGGCCGGCAACGTATATGCAGGTTTTGACCTGCAGACCATCTATCCGTTTCAGGACAAGCTGTTCCTCGGCTCTTCGATCGGCATGTACATGTACAATATCAGCGATCCGGTGCATCCTGTTTCTCTGGGACAGTTTTCGCATGGGCGTGCCTGTGACCCGGTGGTTACGGATGGCAATTTTGCTTATGTAACGCTGCATGCCGGCACCAGCTGCGGCGGGGTCAGCAACGAGCTCAACATAATCAATGTACAGGATATCATGAAGCCCCTGCTTGTGAAAACCTATGCTCTTACCAAACCCACCGGCCTGTGCAAAGATGGCGACCTGCTATTCATCTGCGATGGCAGCGACGGGGTAAAAGTCTTCAACGCGGCTGATCCTTCCAACCTCAAACAACTGCAGCAGATAAAAAGTGCAAACCCCTACGATGTGATCGCTGCCAACAAGCATGCAATGGTGGTGGCACAAGACGGGCTCTATCAGTATGATTATACAGATGTTGATAATATCCGGCAGTTGAGCGTGTTTTCGCTTAGAAATTAAAAGTATGTCGCTTGCCTGCTTCAGGCCGGCGTATAACCACAGCTGCAAAAATAAACCGCGGACTCCCCCGTTCTATTACCTGTCCGGAACGATCCGGTGATGGAAAAGAAAGAACAGATGAATCTTTCTCCATTACCGGATCGTATCCGATTGGCTATGATCAGGTACCGAGATCCGCAATGAAAAATCAGCAACTCCCTAACTATATAAAAGGCCTGGATGGACTCAGGGGCGTGTATGTGCTGCTGGTCATCTTTTTTCACGCTTCGCTCATGAATGCCGGATGGATAGGCGTGCAGATCTTTTTTGTATTGTCTGGTTACCTGATCGGCGGCATCCTCCTTAACTTGAAAGACAACGGGGCCACCCTCTGGCAAAACCTCAGGATCTTTGAGCGCAGAAGGGTCTTCAGGATCTTTTCCGACTATTATTTATATCTTCTTTTACTCATCCTGTATGGTGTGTTCATACAGTACGGGCTGCCCTACCGCATCTGGTTCCTTCTTGCCTACATGGGTAATTATGCCGGTTGTATGTGGTGAGAGGATCCAGGCAGGAAGGGCGGCAATTATCATCTCCGGAGACCTGAGCGGGATTGGTCATTTTTCTTACTCAAATGAATAACTGATCGCGCCATCCTTTTCGTCTTTCAACGCTATGCCCAGTTGCTGAAGCTGGCCGCGTATCTTGTCGGAGGTGGCATAGTCTTTTTTCTTCTTGGCTTCTTTGCGTACGTCGATCAGCAGGTCGATGATGCCGCCCAGCATGCCGTTCTCTCCCGGACTTTCGCTGCGCAAACCCATGATGTTTTCGAGGAAGTTCGAGAAGTATTTCTTCATCAGCGTGATCGTTTCTCCGCTGAGCGCAGGCCCGCCGGGCACCCGGGCTTTGATCGAATTGATCAGGGGCACGATCTCGAACATGTTGGCCATCACCTTGGCCGTATTGAAGTCGTCGCTGATGAATTCATCCATTTCTTCCAGCAGCCGGTTGATCCTCCCGTCCTGTTCGGCATCGGGTGAGGAGGAAGCCGCGTCCTCAGGCAGCTTCTGCAGCGTCATGTAGGCTTCCCACAACCGTTTCAGCCCTTTCTCCGCTGCCTGCAAGGCTTCGTTGCTGAAGTCGAGCGTGCTGCGGTAATGGGTCTGCAGGATAAAAAAACGGATCGTCATCGGTGAATAAGCCTGCGTGAGCAGTGGGTGCGAGCCGGTGAACATCTGGGTAAGCGTGATGTGGTTATTATAGCTTTTGCCCATTTTCTTTCCGTTCACCGTGATCATGTTGTTGTGCATCCAGTAGCGCACCGGCGTTTCATGGTTGCAGATCGTGCTTTGCGCGATCTCGCTTTCGTGGTGCGGAAACTGAAGATCCATGCCTCCGCCGTGTATGTCGAACTGCCGGCCCAGGTATTTGGTGGCCATCGCAGAGCATTCAATGTGCCAGCCGGGGAAGCCTTCGCCCCAGGGACTGTTCCACCGCATGATGTGTTGCGGTGGCGCGGCCTTCCAGAGGGCAAAGTCCTGTTTGTTGCGTTTTTCTTCCTGTCCCTCCAGTTCGCGGGTCGTTTCCAGGAGGTCGTCCATCACGCGGCCGCTCAGTTTGCCGTAAGGATAGTGGTCGGCGTATTTCTTTACGTCGAAATAGACCGAGCCGTTCACCTCGTAACCATAGCCCGCGTCGATGATCAGCCGGATCATATCCAGCTGCTCGATCAGATGCCCGGTGGCTGTGGGCTCGATGCTTGGTTCCAGGTTATTGAACTGGTGCATCGCCCAGTGGAACAGATTGGTGTATTTCTGCACCAGCTCCATGGGTTCCAGTTTTTCCAGCACGGCTTTTTTGGAGATCTTGTCCTCCGCTTCCCGGCCTTCTTCTTCAAAATGGCCGGCATCCGTGATATTTCTTACGTATCTCACCTTGTAACCCAGGTGCTGGAGGTAACGGAATACGATATCGAACGTGATAAAGGGCCTTGCATGACCCAGGTGGCTTTCGCCGCTTACGGTAGGGCCGCACACATACATGCCCACATGGCCCTGTGTGATGGGTACAAAAACTTCTTTCTGACGGGTGTAGGAATTGAAAACTTTTAGTTCACTCATATTCTCGTACGAACGTTTACTTCGTGAAGGTGCAAATATAAAAGATAGGCAAGAAGCAAGACGCGAAAAATCGGCCGTATCCCGTCAGGGTAGCCGGAAGTCGGCCATTACCGGGTAATGATCGGAGTAGGGCAGTTTTGCTTTCTTGCATTGCAGCACGGTGAATCCGGGATCTGCAAGAATATAGTCGATCCGAAGGGTGGGGGAGATAAAGACAAAAGTTCTGCCGAGGCCAAACCCTTGCTGCACGAACGCGTCCTGCATTTTCCCCCGTATGGTGGAGTAAGTATACGAGTTGGGGATATCGTTGAAATCGCCGCAGATGATGTTGGGCAGCGGACTCTGGTCGAGCAGGGCGCGCACGATATCAGCCTGTGTGCTGCGGAACAGATACGAATACCTGAACTTTTTTGCAATGCCTTTACCGGCCTGCAGTACGCTGTCCTTGTCTTCCGCCCGGCGGATCGTTTTCAGTCCGCGGTATTCATTTCCGGTAAATAAAAAAGACTGGAGATGGGTGGTGAACACGTTGATCTTTTTGCCGTTCACGTTCACCGTAACCCTGATCAGGCTTTCCGTGGCGCCGGTTGTGCTCTGGCCGGGATACCGCAAGCGGAAACTGTCCTGGATGGGGTACCGGGAAAAAATTGCGATGCCATGCTCGTAAGCGCCGGTGGCGGTTACATGATCGATGGCGAAATAGTGGTAGGGATACTTGAGTACATCCGTGAAGTAAGGAACGTTTTTATCGAACATGTCGGCCCGGCGAGATTCAAAGAACTCCTGGATGCAGACCACATCTGCGTCCTGGCTCCCGATGCTTTTAAGTATGTTGAGCCGGTTGCTTTTTCCACCTTTGGCGCTCTTGTTCATTTCATCGAGGCGGGCCACGTTCCAGGTAAGGACGCGGAAAGCGCCGGCCGGTTTTTCCTGTTTGAAATCCGCAAAGAAATTCATCGCGAACAGGATGCGGATCTGGCCCCACCCCAGGAGCAGGAGGGCTACGGACAGGAAGGCCCATCTTGACCGGAACAGCAGCCAGAAGATCAGAAAGCCCACGATGACAACAGTGAAAAAAACAAAACCGACCCCCAGAAGGGCAATGAACCAGTAGTGTACGGGATTGCACCAGGTGGCCAGACAGGCCAGCACAAAGACCAGCGCTGATAGGATGTGAATGAAAATGATGAACCGCTTGGTCAGTTTACGTAAACGGTAAGCCATGCCGGGTTGTTATAGATCATCTTTGCTCGCCGCGCGCTTCAGAATATCTTTCTCTTCGTCGGTTAAAAAATGAATGCCTTTCTGATTGATCTTATCCAGGATCTCATCGATCCTTTTTTGTGTAACGTTGGGTGTTTTTTTAAAGGGCGGCGCAGCCTGCACCTTGTAAAAAAACTGGTCCTTCGCGGGTTTGGCGGTCTTCTTGTCGGGGTTGAACAGATTGTCGACCCAGTCGAAAAACGCATTCATCCATTCGCTCCAGTCGCGGCCTTTGCGGAGCTGGTAGATAAAGAAAAAGCCCATGGCCGCTCCGCCGAGATGCGCCACATATTGCGCCGGATCGGCCGTTCTGATACTGGCGAAATCGAGGATGGCATATATGAGGGTAAGTATCCACAGAGGAATGCCGCCGTTGATGAGCGGGAAGATCCGGTAATCGGATGATACCGTGGTGGTGGCAACTGCGATGGCCATGATGGAGGCGTTGGCTCCCATAAAATACGCAGAAGAAGCGGTGGCCTGAAATTGCGGAACCAGCACATGTGCCAGCAGGTACAGGAGGGCGCCGGCAAAACCGCCGTACACATAGATCGGGATCAGCTTCTTGTTTCCTGTAAGATCCTGCATGATATATCCAAACGCACCGAGCCAGAAGAGGTTCCCGATGAGGTGCAGGATCTTGTCGTCGGTGAACATGAAGGTGACCAGGGTCCAGGGCCGGGAACTGAGTCGGATGAAATCGGCGGGGAGGGTAAACCAGTGAAAAATGTTCTTGTAATAGGCATCGAGGCTAAGATCGGAAACGATGTAGATGACGTAGACAAAGTACAGCAGCACAAAGAGCACTGCATTTAGGATGAGGAGGTTTACAAGTGAGTTGCCGTCCTGCCCGAGTGCGATCCGGTTCCGGCTTTTTTCTTCCCTAACGTTCATATATGGTCAGTTAAACGATCCGACGATGTCTACTATTACAAAAAATGGAAGTTAATGTTTATTTTAATCTTTCCGGTCGGCCTCCCGCAGATAGTTTCGGCCGATTCAATAAAAATTGCGGCGGTTGCCCCGGTTCCAGATGATCACGATGATCACGCCGACCAAGGCGCCGCCCAGGTGCGCGAAATGCGCGATCTGATCACCACCCCCTGCCGAATTCTTGATGCCATCCCACAGATCCATCAGGATCAGCCCGGAGATCAGGTATTTTGCGGGGATCGGGATGGGAATCAACAGCAGGTAGATAGGCCGGTTGGGAAACAGGTAGGCAAAGGCTGCCAGCACACCCATCACGGCGCCGGATGCCCCGATCGTGACGCCGTTGTTTGCCGCAAGCAGCTGGATCAGTCCGGCCGCAACGCCACAGATCAGGTAAAACTGGAGAAAACGTTTCGGCCCCCACCGTTCTTCCAGTTCTATCCCAAACATATAGAGCCCGAACATATTATACAGGATGTGAAAAAAGTCATGGTGCATGAACATATAGGTGATCAGTTGCCATATTTTGAAATTGCCGGTGCCTGTTCCCCAGAGGGCACCGTACTCCTCGAGAGGCATCCCCGTTTGTTCAAATACATTCTGTGCAAGAAAAACCACCACATTGATGATAAGCAGATTTTTGATAACCGGGGTGACGTTAAACCCACCGGATCTGAATTGTGCCATTATGAAAGAATTATTTAAATGTTTTTATAAAGCGGTCCTGCGGGGCTACCCGGGGGCTGCTGATAAATAACAGCCGGAACCTGCCAGTGCAGCCGGCTGCGGGTTAAAAATAGATTAATCTTTTTTCAGTTCAAGTTTCACCACATTTTCTATGTGATGGGTATGCGGAAACATATCGACCGGCTGTACACGTGTGACCCGGTATTTTTCATCGAGCAGGTTCAGGTCGCGGGCCTGCGTGGCGGCGTTACAGCTTACATAAACCACCACCGGCGCGCCGATCGCCAGGATGGTTCTGACCAGCTTTTCATCCATACCGGCCCGCGGAGGATCGGTGACAATGATATCCGGTTTGCCGTGCAGCGCAAAAAACGCTTCGTTGCAGATCGCGGAAACATCTCCTGTGAAAAAGCTGGCGTGTTCGATGCCGTTGAGGCGTGCGTTCTCCCTGGCGTCTCGCACGGCTTCCTCGATCATTTCCACGCCGATGATCTTCCCGGCTTCCTTACTGAGGAAAATGCCGATGCTGCCGGTGCCGCAGTACAGATCGTACACCGTTTCGGTATGGGTAAGGGCGGCAAAGTCCCTCACCACGCCATACAGCCGTTCGGCCTGGTAGGTGTTGGTCTGAAAAAACGATTTCGGCCCGATCTTGAACCGGAACTCTTCCAGTTTTTCCATCACATGGTCTTTTCCGAGGTACAACTGCGGATGGAGGTCGTGGATGCTGTCGTTCCATTTTGTGTTGATGGTGTACAGCATGCTGGTGATCGACGGAACCTGCCCGGCCAGGTGGTTCAGCAGCCGGCTGCGTTCCGGTTCATCATCGTACGCCAGCACCAGGTTCACCATCACCTCGCCGGTGGTGCAGACGCGCACGAACATGGTGCGGAGCCAGCCGGTATGGGCCTTGATATCATAAAAGGGATAGCCGTTCTCCAGGGCAAATTTGCGGAGCTCGTTGCGGATCGAATTCACCGGCTCGGCCATCAGGTGACAGGTATGGATGTCGATCACCTTGTCGAAGATACCGGGGGCGTGAAAGCCCAGCGCGTTCTGCTGAGGGATCACCTGGTCGCTGGTGATCTCTTCGCTCTTCAGGTAACGCCGGTTGCTGAAGGTAAACTCCAGTTTGTTGCGGTAGCGGGTGGAAGGCGAGGCGCCGAGGATCGGCGCTACGTCGGGCAGCTCCACTTTACCGATGCGGCGGAGGTTCTGCTCCACTTCCGACTGTTTATACTGCAGCTGTTTCTGGTAAGGGAGCATCTGCCATTTGCAGCCGCCGCAAAAACCGAAATGTTCGCAGAAAGGCTCGGTGCGGTCTTTGGCAAATTCGTGAAAAAAAACGGCTTTCCCGCTGGCCCAGTCCTTTTTGTTCTTCTGCAGCCGCACGTCCACCACATCTCCGGGCACCGCCCCGTCGATAAAAACGACTTTTCCATCCTGCCGGCTCAGCGATTTGCCTTCTGCGGCATAGTCATCCACTGTCAGTTTCTGCAGCACGAGTCCTTTTTTTCGCATGCGCAAAAATAATGAAATCGGCACAAGGGCACACACATTGCAACGGGTGAACAATACTTCTCTCCAAACCTGAGATCCCCTGTCCGGATTGTATGATGGGCCGCCCAGTTGCCGGGGTGGTATGATGCCCCAAGCCTGAATAAGTCATCCCCTGCCATATGAAAGAGAAAGGAGATAAAAAAATTAATTAAACGTTTGTTTAATTCAAACAGTTGTTTAATTTTGCTCCCGTGATGAGTAAGAAAGAACATATTATGCAAAAGGCCATCGAGCTTTTTTCAGAATTCGGGTTCGACAATACACCCATCCGGGAACTGTGTCAGCGTGCCGGCGTGAACATCGCCATGATCAATTATTATTTTGGCTCCAAGGAAAAACTGTTTGAAGACATCATCGAGCACAAATCGCATTACATACGGGAAATGCTGCAGGGCCTTCAGGCCGACACCAGCATGAACGAGATGGAAAAGATCAACAAAATCATAGATGTGTACGTGAACCGGATCTGGTCTCATCCGCTTTTCCACCGTATCATTCACCAGGAAATGCTGTTGAAAACACGGCCGGAAGTGAACAGCATCATTGAAAAAATGTTTATGCGCAACCTCACAACCATCAAAGGCATTATAGAAGACGGGATCCGCAAAAAGCTATTCCGCAAGGTAGATCCTGAATTTACGGTTGCCAGCGTACTGGGTACCATCAACCACTTTATGACGACGCCTGCCATTTTCAACCTTTTATCCCAACAGCCTGCCGACTCCGACCCTTTTCACAACGAATTACTCCGCACCCGGCTGATCACCCATCTGAAACAACTGATGCAGGCTCATTTATTAATCAAATCTTAAAGCAACAACAGAATATGAAATACAGCAGGTTACCGATCCTGATCTTCTTTCTGACAGGCTCCCTTACGGCAGCCGCACAGAACACAAGACATCTGTCTTTGAAAGAAGCGATCGATCTAAGCGTAAAAAACAGCAAACAACTAAAAAGCCGGCAGGCGGAAATCGCCGAAGCGGTTTCGGCGATCGGGGAAGCAAAAGACAACCGGCTGCCCAGCCTGAGCGTGTCCGGCTCCTACCTCCGGGTGAACAACCCCCATGTGAACCTGAAAACCGGGAAAGACAGTGCCAACGGCAATCCGGCCCAGGCCACACCCAAAGTGACGCAGGCTGCTTACGGGATCGCCAATGTTTCCCTTCCGATCTATGCGGGCGGACAGATCCGTTACGGCATAGAATCGGCCAAATACCTGGAACAGGCTACCCTCCTCGATGCCGACAACGACAAGGAAGGCATCTACCTCAATACCATCAACGCCTACAGCAATCTGTACAAGGCCAATGCGGCCTTGAACATCGTACAGGAGAACCTGAAGCAGGCCAACCAGCGTGTGTCCGAGTTTTCGAACCTCGAGAAGAACGGACTGCTCGCCCGCAACGACCTGCTTAAAGTGCAGCTCCAGGCATCCAATGTAGAACTGTCGCTGCTTGAAGCGCAGAGCAACGCGAAGGTTGCGTCAGTGAATATGGATCTTATGCTGGGTTTGCCCGAAGAGACCCTGCTGGCCACCGACTCCATCGGATATCAGCAGCCGGCACAAAGCAAGCCTGTTGCCGACTGGGAAAGCACCGCCCTGCAAAGCAGGAAAGACGTGGCCGCCCTCAGCTTCCGCGAAAAGGCTTCCTCCACTGCAGTGAAAGCCGCTTCCGGCGCTTACTATCCCAGTCTGGCCCTCACCGGCGGTTATGTCGCCGCTTACATCCCCGGCCTGGTTACCATCACCAACGCGGTGAACGTGGGTATCGGCCTTTCTTACAACCTTTCTCTCTGGAAAGCCAGGAATAAAATCGACCAGGCGAAAGCCCGTGTTCAGCAGGTACAGGCCAATGAAGATATCCTGAGTGATGCCATCCGGCTGGAGATCAACCAGGCCTACCAGAACCTCCTCCTTAGCCAGCGCAAGATCGAGGTGTTACAGAAAGCAGTTGAGCAGGCCAACGAGAACTACCGGATCACCAAAAACAAATACGACAACAGCCTCGTCACCACCACCGACCTGCTTGATGCAGACGTTTCCCAGCTGCAGTCGAAACTGAACTACGAGTTCAGCAAGGCCGATGCCATGGTCTCCTACAACCAGCTGCTGCATGCAGCCGGCGTCTTAAGCATTCAATCAGATATTAAATAAGTAAATAACCCTGTAAAGCATAAAGTTATTTTTATGGAAACAAGAAACGCAACAACTACCAACCCTCCGGTCGCAGCAGTGCCTGCTCCGAAAAAACGGAACTTCGTATTCCCTATCATCCTGGCCATCCTTGTGATCGTCGGCGGATGGTTCGGCGCCACCAAATACATCCACAGCCAGCATCACGAAGAAACAGATGATGCGCAGATAGAAGCCAACATCAGTCCTGTAATTCCCCGCATCGCCGGCTACGTGAAATCGGTTCATGTTGCAGACAACAAGCAGGTAAGGAAAGGCGACACCCTGCTGGTACTGGACGACCGCGACCTGCAGATCCGCCTGGACCAGGCGGAAGCTGCCCTGGCCACTGCCCAGAGCAACCTTAAAGTAGCGCAGGTGACCTCAAGAGCCGCCGGTACCAACATCGCCACTTCCCGCGCCAGCATCAGCACCGTGGATGCACAGATAGAAGCGGCCAAGATCAACGTGTGGAGGACCTCGCAGGATCTTACCCGTTACGAGAACCTGATCAAGGATCATTCGGTCACGCAGCAGCAGTACGAACAGATCCTGGCTGCCAAGCAGACCTCCGAACGCCAGCTGGAAATACTGCAGGCACAGAAGAACCAGGCCGCTACGCAGTCTAGTTCCGTGGTATCGCAAACAGCCGCCACCTCGCAGCAGATCAGCGTGGCCAACTCGGTGATCAAACAGCGCCAGGCCGATGTGGAAGATGCCAAGCTGAACCTTTCCTATACAGTGATCACCGCTCCGGTAGACGGACTTGTATCGAAGGTAAACGTGCAGCCGGGCCAGTACCTCAGCGCCGGACAGTCGCTGTTCAGCATCGTGCTGAACCAGTCGGTATGGGTGGTAGCCAATTTCAAGGAAACACAGCTCGATAAGATGAAGATCGGCCAGAAAGTGGAAATAAAAGTGGACGCCTATCCGGGCCATCCTTTTGAAGCAAAGCTGACCTCTTTTTCACCCGCCACCGGTGCCCGTTTCGCCCTGCTGCCTCCTGACAATGCCAGCGGCAACTTCGTAAAGGTGGTACAGCGCCTTCCTGTAAAAATCGAGTTCAACGAAAGCACCGACCCAAGGGTAAAGAACCTCCGTCCGGGAATGAACGTGGACGTGGATGTGCACGTTGACTAACCGGCTCGCAATCTAAAATATTCTTTATGCAACAGCAGAATTCACTGGTTGAATACGGTGCCCGGCGCGTGATCATCACCATTACAGCAATCCTTTGTGCCTTGCTGGAAATCGTGGATACCACCATCGTGAACGTGGCGCTGAACGACATGCGGGGAAACCTGGGGGCCACCATGACAGAGGTGGGCTGGGTGATCACCGCCTATGCCATCGGAAACGTCATCATCGTTCCGATGACGAGCTGGCTTTCGGCCCAGTTTGGCCGCCGGAACTATTTCGCTGCCTCCATCATTCTTTTCACCGTCTGTTCCTTTCTGTGCGGCAACGCTTCCGGCATCTGGGAGCTCGTCGCTTTCCGGTTCCTGCAGGGAGTGGGGGGGGGCGCCCTGCTGGTGACCTCACAGACGATCATCACCGAATCGTACCCTGTTGAAAAACGGGGTATGGCACAGGCCATCTACGGGCTGGGTGTGATCATCGGGCCCACGCTTGGCCCGCCCCTGGGAGGTTATATCGTGGATCATTTCTCCTGGCCTTACATTTTCTACATCAATATTCCGATCGGTATTGCAGCCACCCTGCTGACGCTTCAGTTCGTGAAAAGTCCGAATTACGGCATTAAGAAAGCGGCTTCCGAAATCGACTGGATTGGCATATTCCTGCTGGCCACTTTTGTAGGATCTCTCCAGTACGTGCTTGAACGCGGGCAGGACGATGACTGGTTCAACAGCAATGCCATCATCCTGTTTACCATCACGGCCGTGCTCGGTTTCTTCTTCTTCATCTGGCGCGAGCTGGTCTATAAAAATCCAATCGTGGAGCTGCGGGTGCTCAGCAACGGTAACCTGCGGGTAGGTACCATCCTGTCGTTCATCCTTGGGTTTGGTTTATATGGTTCCACGTTCATCATTCCGCTGTATACGCAGTCGACCCTCGGGTGGACGGCCCAGCAGTCGGGCGCGCTTATGATCCCGGCGGCACTTACAACGGCATTCCTGATGCCGATCATCGGCCAGTTGCTGCAGCGGGGAGTGCCACAGCAATACCTGGTGGCCGGAGGGATGCTGCTCTTCTTTGTATACAGCTTCTGGGGTTATAAAATCCTGACTCCCGACACCGGCAAGGATGCTTTCTTCTGGATGCTGTTTGTGAGAGGTGTGGCCATGGGTATGTTGTTCATCCCGATCACCACCCTGTCGCTTTCTTCGCTCAAAGGCCAGCAGATCGGCCAAGGGGCTTCCTTTACGGGGATGATGCGACAGCTGGGCGGCTCGTTCGGGGTGGCGTTGATCACCACCTTCCTTGCCAGGAAGAATATGTCGCACCGCAACGACCTGGTGAGCAACCTCGACATGAACAATCCGGCCGTGCAGGCGCGCATTGCGGGGATGCAGCACAGCTTCATGGCGAAAGGGATGGCGGCTGACCGGGCCCTGCAAAGCGGTTACCAGTCGCTCGACTATATGATCACGAAGCAGGCGGCGGTGCTGTCTTATATGGATGTGTTTCTATATCTTGGTGGTCTCTTCCTGCTCTGTGTGCCTTTTGTACTGATGGTGAAAGGAAACCGCAGCAAAAAGGTGGATGTGTCGGAAGCAATGCACTAAAGAACCTGCATGCCCGGGAGACTGGTTTGTTCTTCCGGGCATGCTTATACCCAACATGATATGAGAACAATCACGGTCAAGAAAGATTTCGATGTGGAAGCCGACAAAGGTGCGGCGGGTATTTTTCAGGTGATCAGCATCCTCGACGACGAGGGCAATGACCTGGCGGCCAAGCTCCGGACCAGCGGGCTATTTTTCGAGAACGATGAAATGCTGATCAAGTATTTCCGCGAGAATTCTGACATAGGCACCTTTGAAGAGATCCGTATCGTGGATGACAACTGAGTTTGCGTTCTACTGTTTTATTTTCTGATTCCCTCCCGTTTTATTACCCCTTTTTCCCGTGTGCGGGCCTCGTAGCTTTTGGCTATGAAAGCCCCTCTTGTTCCACTCTGGAAAGAAGCTCCCTTTATAAGGATTTTAATCGCTTTTGGACTCGGTATTGTGGTGCAATGGTATCTGCTGTTGCTTTCTGCCGCATACTGGTTCCTGCTCTCCGCCTGTGCCGGCTTTTTGCTCTTCTTCGCTTTTCAAAGAAACATTCAAAAGTACCGGTGGTACCCTGTGGCCGGGGGCTGCCTGTTCGCGTCGCTGTTTGCAGCGGGCGGACTCATCACCCATTACCACGATATCCGGCATCAGCAAGGGTGTATTACGTCGATGGATACCCGAAACTGTGCATTGGTGGTTGTGCTGAATGAACCGCTGAGCCGTAGAGCGGCTTCCTGGAAAGCGTTGGTGAAAGTGGAGGGTGTGATGCAGCATGGCGGGTACAAACGGGCAGTGGGAAACTTAATCATTTATTTTGCTCCCGATCCAGTGCTCGGTAAGCTGGGGTACGGAAGCCGCCTCCTGCTGAACAAAGAATTGCAATCTATCCGCAACGCCGGCAACCCCGGATGTTTCGATTATGCACAATACGCTGCTTTTCAGAATCTCTTTCACCAGGTTTATCTACGGCCCGGAGAATACCGTGTGCTGCCCGGCCCGGCCGGTGATTCGTTTACGCGTTATTTGTTCACTATCCGAGAACGGATCGTGTCAATCCTGCATACACATGTACGGAAGCAGGAAGCCGGCCTTGCGGAGGCCCTGCTGATCGGGTATAAGGATGATCTGGACAAGGAACTGGTGCAGTCTTATGCGAATACCGGCGTGGTGCACATCATAGCTATCTCGGGACTGCATCTCGGGCTGATTTACTGGTTACTGACATACGCCTTTGTTTTTCTGAAACACCGGCGCGTGCGCTGGCTGCAGCCTTTGCTGATCATCGGTTGTTTATGGATATTCAGTCTGATCACGGGCGGCTCGGCTTCGGTGATGCGCTCTGCTGTCATGTTCAGCTGCCTTGTGGCGGGACAGTCGCTGGGAAAGCGGAGTTCGGTATTTAATTCTCTCGCGGCTTCGGCCTTTCTGCTGTTGTGTTACGATCCTTTCTGGTTGTGGGACGCCGGTTTTCAACTCTCTTACCTGGCGCTCCTCAGTATTGTACTGTTTACGCGGCCTTTCTACCACTGTTTCTATACGGCGAACAAACTGCTCGACGGGTTGCTGAAACTGGGTACAACCACCCTCGCGGCCCAGGTACTGACCCTGCCAATCGGTGTGTACCTGTTTCATCAGTTCCCTGTATACTTTCTGATCACCAATATCATTGCGGTTCCTTTATCGAGCGCCATCGTGCTGGCCGAAATAGCTTTATGTGCCCTGGCCTGGGTACCGTGGCTGGCAGGATGGCTTGGTGCGGGTATTTCAGGGATGATCCGGCTGATGAATTGGTTTGTAACCTATATGGAACAGCTGCCATTTTCGATGTGGGGCGCGATGACGATTTCAATTCCGCAAATGATCCTGCTTTATGGGTTGATCATGCTGACAAGCTGCTGGCTCCTGTACAAACAGGTACGCTGGATGATCGCTTCGCTGGGGGTATGTTTAGTGTTTTGTTCACTGCGCTCGTATTCGCTGATCCTTGCCCGTCAGCAGGAACGTATGATCGTGTACAATATCCCGAAACACCGGGCCCTCGATCTGGTGAGTGGCACCCACGCGATCGTGCTCGCAGACACCGCGCTGCTGAGGAATGAAAGCCTGATCAGGAACACGCTTGCCCCCGCCTCCGTCTTCCTGCGATATCACCGCCTCAGTGCAATCTGCCTTGATTCCATTGCGGTACAGGGCTTCTACCGGAGAGGGCATAAAATAGTGCTGGTTAGTCAGCCGCCAACTTTCATCCGCGAGCCACGCCGCATAGCGGTGGATGTGATGATCATATCAGGAAATCCAGATACCCGTATTGCGGACCTGCTGCTGGTCTTCGATATACGCAGGGTCGTGTTCGACGCTTCCAACCCGGCCTGGAAGGTCAGGAAATGGATGGCGGAGTGCGGGCAGCAAGGTGTAGACGCCTATGACGTGGCTGCAAAAGGTGCTTTTGTTATGAATCTGGATTAGTTTAGTTTTGCCGCTTCCCGCACCAAAAAGCATAAATTCCTGCTATGACCAAAAAGATGAACGCTGCACTGATCTCGGTTTTTTACAAGAACGGACTGGAGAATATCGTCAGGCAATTACATGAACTGGGCATCACTATTTATTCGACGGGAGGCACCCAGACTTTCATCGAATCGCTCGGTGTTTCCTGTGTGCCCGTTGAATCGCTTACCACCTATCCATCTATTTTGGGCGGGCGTGTAAAAACGCTTCATCCGGCCGTTTTTGGCGGCATCCTGGGAAGAAGAAACAACGAGCAGGACCGCAACGAAATGGCCCAGTACAGAATCCCGGAAATAGACCTGGTGATCGTGGATCTTTATCCCTTTGAAGAAACGGTGGCTTCTACCTCCGATGAAAAATCCATCATTGAAAAGATTGATGTGGGCGGTCCTTCCATGATCCGAGGC
Source organism: Chitinophagaceae bacterium (assembly GCA_965200945.1). Taxonomy (GTDB): domain Bacteria; phylum Bacteroidota; class Bacteroidia; order Chitinophagales; family Chitinophagaceae; genus JADCRZ01. The sequence continues at coordinate 2,349,912 of OZ241749.1, read as the reverse complement.
GCCGCTAAAAATTTTCAGGATGTTCTTGTGGTCGCATCCAAAAGCGACTATCCCGGCCTGGAAGAAATCCTCACGAGCCAGCACGGCGAAACGACGCTTGATCAGCGCAAACAATTTGCAGCGAAAGCGTTCAATGTCTGCTCAGGATATGACATCGCCATCTCGAACTATTTCGGAGGCACCACTTATACCAATCCGTTCAGTGAAAAAAGCGCTGTGTTGCGTTACGGTGAAAACCCGCACCAGCAAGCCGTTTTCAACGGTAACATGCAGGAGATATTCGACCAGCTGCACGGGAAAGAGCTTTCTTACAACAATCTGGTGGATGTAGATGCCGCCCTTCAGCTGATCAGGGAATTCACCGATACCACATTTGCCATTATCAAGCACACCAATGTGTGCGGCATCTCCTCCCGCGAAACCCTTCCACAAGCCTGGGATGCAGCCCTGGCCGGCGATCCGGAGAGTGCGTTTGGCGGAGTGCTGGTCTGCAACGCAGAGCTCGACGCACAAACCGCCCAGGCTGTCAACGAGATATTTTTCGAAGTGCTGATCGCTCCGTCTTTCAGTGAAGAAGCACTTGTTATCCTCAAATCGAAGAAGAACCGCATCCTGCTGCAAACCAAAAGCAGTCAGCCAGGCAACGGCGGATACCAGTACAAATCATTGCTGAACGGTGTACTGTCGCAGCAGAACGATGAAGGCAATTATGCCAGATGGGAAGAAGCCGGTGGAAGAGAAGCGGGCGAATCGGAAAAGCAGGACCTGATCTTTGCCAACCTGGTATGCAAACACCTGAAGTCGAACGCGATCGCACTGGTAAGCAACCGGCAGCTAATCGGAAAGGGATGCGGGCAGACGAGCCGCATCGATGCCCTCCGGCAGTCGGTCGCAAAAGCAAAACAGTTTAATTTCGGGTTAAAAGGGGCCGTGCTGGCCAGTGATGCTTTTTTCCCTTTTGATGATTCTGTGAAGATGAGTCATGAGGCCGGTATCGAAGCGTTCATCCAGCCCGGCGGATCGGTGCGTGACAAGGACTCCATAGAATATTGCAAACAGAACAACCTGGTGATGGTGCTTACCGGCATGCGGCATTTCAAACACTAGGTACCCCGTCGTTCCTTCCACAATTGGTTGAAAGTCTTCGGCGCAAATTCCAGCGGGGTCCGGTGGGCCGTCCAGCCTTTGAACAGCTTGTTCACCATCCAGTTCTTCAGGTTGCCGGAGCCCTGGTTCATCAGGGACCGGTGCAGGCTGGCCTGGCGCCAGACCTTCCAGGCCGTCCGTTCCTGAAAATTTGTGTAGCCTTCTTCCACCGCCTCATACCGGTTCTCGAGCAGCAACTCATGCAGGTTGATTTTCACCGCACACACTTCCGTGCAGTTGCCACACAGTGAGGAAGCATAGCTCAGGTGCTTCCAGTCGTTCATTTTTTGCAGGTGCGGCGTGATCACCGAACCGATCGGGCCACTGTACGTGGTGCCGTAAGAGTGGCCGCCGATGTTTTTGTAAACCGGACAGGCATTGAGGCAGGCGCCGCAGCGGATGCAGTAGAGGCTTTCCCTGCTTTTGGGATTTGCCAGCAGGTTGGTGCGTCCGTTGTCGAGCAGGATCACGTACATTTCTTCAGGCCCGTCTGTTTCCCCTTCCTGGCGCGGACCGGTTACAAGGGTATTGTAAACGGTCAGGTTCTGGCCGGTGCCATATGTCGCCAGCAGGGGCCAGAACAGCGAGAGGTCATTAACAGAAGAGATCACTTTTTCGATACCCACGATCACGATATGGGTAGAGGGCCAGGAGGCGCTGAGGCGGGCGTTTCCTTCATTCTCACTGAACGCAATGGCGCCCGCATCCGCCACTATAAAATTGGCGCCGGTGACCCCTACTTCCGCTTCGGTGAATTTTTTTCGCAGGTTTTCGCGGGCTATGGCCGTCAGCTGCTGTGGCGAGAGGTTGGGTGCGGTATGCAGCTTCTCGTAAAACAGCTTGGCAATGTCTTCCTTGCTCTTGTGCATGGCGGGCGTAACGATGTGGTACGGCGGTTCGCCATCAAGCTGCTGGATGTATTCTCCCAGGTCCGTTTCCACGCTTTCGATGCCGTTCTCTTCCAGGAAATGATTGAGTTTGATCTCCTCTGTTACCATGCTCTTGCTCTTCACCACCGTTTTGCAGTTCTTCTCCAGGCAGATCTTTTTGATCGCCGCTAGCGCCTGTGCCGTGTTCTCGGCCCATATCACTTTGCCGCCCTGGCGGGTGAACCCGGTCTCGAATTCCTCGAGCCGCTGATCGAGTTGTTCAATGGCTGCCCACTTCAGGTTCTTGGCCTGCTCCCGGGCAAGGTGGAGACCGGAGAACTGCAGTTTCCCTTTGGGTACCGAAGCCTGGTATTTGCCGATATTGAAGTTGATCTTTCGCCGGTGCTCGAGGTTATGCGCCTTGATGGTGCTTTTGGCCAGGAAAGTAGATGCGTTCTCTGTCATAGTGAAAGGTTGGTATGCCGGTTGAAAAGGGGGAGCGGAAAAACGTATGGATCCTAAGCCGTGTCGGGTGTTTCTTTCCTGTTGCGGTATTGCTGGGCGATCTGGTCGAGCACTTCATAGAATTCTTCCCCGAACTTTCTGATCAGGGGTTCTTTCAGAAATACATAGACGGGTACTTTCAGTTTTTTGCCCAGCACGCAGGCCGGACTGCACAATACATCGCGGGGCACATAGTTGAGCATGTCGTAGCCTCTGGATCTTTTGGAAATAATGGGAAACAGGTGACAGCTGATGGGCTTTTTCCAGCTGATCTTTCCATCGTTGTAGGCCTTTTCAATGCCGCAGTGAATTATGCCCCCTTCGTCGCGGGTGCCGTATACGCACATCCTGCCATCGATTGTCGGCGTAACCCATCCGAATTCCCGGTCGTATACATATTTTCCCTGGCGTTCCACTTCTGCCACGCCTTCCTTTGTGAGATAGGGTTTTACTGTTTCGTATACTTCACCGAGCAGTTTGAGCTCTGCTTTTTTCAGCGGTGCGCCGGCGTCGCCATCTTCACAACAGCCGCCCTTGCATTTGTTGAGGTCGCAGACAAACTGCTCTTCCACAATTTCATCACTGACCAGGACTTTATCGATGGCTATCAATTTGAAATTTTTATAAAGGTAGACAAAGAAAGCGCGTTTACTCGTTCTTCCACTGAAAAGTATTAATGAGGTGAAACATGTCCTGGCGCAGGAAATCATTCACGATGTTCAGCGAGTCTTCGTTGGGTGTGGCGTCGAAGTAGAGAGCCCCGCGCAGGAAATGTTTGACGGAGTCGGTGACCAGGAACTGGTTGGCGGTGGCGGTGTTGCCGCCCAGCCGGAAATAGATGCCTTCTATGCCCCGTTGGGTCCTGAACACGCTGTCGTCAATGGCGGAAGCCTTGTAACTGTGTTTGAAGGTCAGTTCATACGAGCCCTTTACCAGTCCATTCAGGGTGTTCACTCCGGCCGAATCGCGGTAGCCGCCTTTGCCGTTCTTTGCCTTGAACACTGCCCGGCCGCCAAGCCGGTAGTAGCTGATGTACACTTTGCCGCTGAACTGCGGAAAGTCGATGTTGATCCAGTAGGGGTTTTCGGGTTCTTCATCAAAAAAGCTGGAATCCTGTGTGATCTGTGCATACACCGGGTATTCGAAGGTGTAAGGGTAGCCCGGTTTGCTGAAAGGCTGATAAGTTTTTTGGGGAAAAGGGATCCGGAAATAGCCTGTGGGTTTGGGAAGGTAATCGCTGTTGCAACTGACGGCGGCGATGACCAGTATCAGGAAATAAAAAAAGTTCCGGTTGCGCCTCATTGTTTCGCGTTTGCATTGACGTGAGGAGTGATGTCTACTTTCACTTTTTGTACGCGGTTGTTGTCTACCTCAAGTACCGTGAATTCGAAATCGCCGGAGGGGATCACGTCGTTCTGCTTGGGAAAATCACCTGCAAGCTCGAGGATCATACCGCCCAGCGAATCGCTGTCGCCACGCACCTTGTCGAAAGTATCCACGGAAATGTTCAGGTACTTGCACAGGTCGTTGATCATGGTGCGCCCTTCGAAGATATAGCTGGTTTCGTTGATCTTTTTATTTACGCTTTCTTCCACATCAAATTCATCCCTTATCTCGCCGATGATCTCTTCGAGGATGTCTTCAAGCGTTACGATGCCGCTGGTACCTCCGAATTCATCCACCACAATGGCAAAATGCACGCGCCTGTTCTGGAAGTCGCGGAGCAGGTCTTCGGCCAGTTTTTGTTCATGGACAAAATAGGGTGGTCTTATGAGGTCGTGCCAGGCAAAATCATCGGCTTCGTTCAGGTGCGGGATAAGGTCTTTGGTCTGTATGGTACCGATCACTTCGTCGAGGCTTCCCTTGTACACGGGCAGGCGCGAATAGTGCAGCTCCTCCATCTGGTTGAGCATATCGTGATAGGAGAGGTTGTGGTCTATGCCGCTCACATCAAGCCTGGTGCGCATCACCTGTTTTACGGTGATGCTGCCGAAGTTGATGATGCCTTTCAGGATGTTCTTTTCTTCGATGCTGGCGTCGTTGTTGGTGCTGAGGTCGATGGCCTGGTCGAGTTCTTCGTAGCTGTAGGAAGCGGTTTTCTTGCCCAGGAAGCGTTCCACCTGGTCGGTAAGCCGCACCGTCCAAATGCTGATCCTTCTGAAAAGGTAATGAATGATCTCAACGATGAAAGAGGCGTTGTAGGCAAACCGGAAATTGTTCTGCGTGGCCCATATCTTAGGCAGCACCTCGCCGAACAGCAGCAGGATGAGCGTTACCGACACGATCTTGATCAGGAAGTACAGGAACCACAGCCCCGGGTTGGGGGGCAGCAGCATGTCGAGCAGGAAATTGGAAAGTATGATGATGGCAATGTTGAGCAGGGTGTTGGTGATCAGAAGGGAGGCGAGCAGGGCTTTCGGTTCTTCCAGCAGGTTTACGATGCGTTTCCAGCTCGTATCCTGTTTGGTTTTGAGGGTGTTGATGTCTTTATAGGTGAGTGAAAAAAAGGCAACTTCGGCCCCCGAAACAAAAAAAGAGATCACAAGGAGGAACAGGATGATAATGCCGATCAGGGCGGGGCCCTGAAGGTTGGTGGCAAGAAGCAGGGGTGTAAGCAGGTTATTCAGATGGAAATAGTCCTGTAAATGATCCAACGTGATGTGTTTTCGTGAAAGTGATTGGTTATCAGATTTTATGTAAAACTAGTAAAAAAGAGGTATGCCGGACAGGAAGATCCGGAAAGAGAAAGTTGGAAGGCCTCCGGGGTCAGAAGGGGAGGTCTTCGGAAGTTTCACCGATGGGAGGAACGTCTGCGCCGCTCATTCCTTCGATATTTTCATTCATGGAAGAATTGTGGCTGCTTCCTTCCGAGCGCTTGTCGAGCATGATCAGGTTATCACCAACCACTTCAGTAGCAAATTTCTTGTTGCCTTCCTTGTCTTCCCAGCTCCTGGTCCGCAGTCTTCCCTCGATGTATACGAGGCTGCCTTTGTGGAGGTATTTTTGGGCCAGTTCGGCCAGGCCGCGCCAGAGCACCACGGTATGCCATTCCGTTTGTGAGATCAGCTTTCCAGCTCTATCCTTGTAAGTTTCAGTTGTAGCCAGAGAAAATTTCGCCACGGCAATATTTCCTTCGAGATATTGCACATCCGGATCCTTCCCTAAATTCCCGATTAACATCACCCTGTTTACCCCTCTCATAAAGATAGATTTGTTGATAAATGGTCTGTTGGTCTATTATAGCTTTAAAGTTAATTTTTTTTCCAAACAAACAGGGTAATTTTTTTGTACGGAAACCTGCCCCCATCCTTAGCCGAAGTTGGGGCCGTGATGTGCATAACCTGTTCTTTATAAATACAGTGTAATGAGGCGGGGAAAGGGATAGAGGGTAAGATTTGCTTTTTTGACCAGTTCATAACCGGTGAGTTGGGGTGCCGGTGCAGGGATGCGGACCTGTACAAATTTACCGGTGACGGTCTGGTGGGTAAGTTGCTGGCGGTACTCGTCCGATACGCCGGCGATCTCGAATGCATGCCCGCCGAGAACCGGATAAAGCAGATGTTGAACGGAGTGATCAGATTCAAGGAAGAAAGGCGCGTCTGTCTCCACCAAAACGAATTCGTAGAGGTTCTCCCATATGTCGCGGGCGCCCCGCTTGCGGATATAGACCTGCTCTCCGCATTCAATGATGAAGTAGTAAAACCACCGTGATCTTCTGCCTGGCGCTTTTTTCTTGAGCGGCAGCAGGTGTGTCTTTTTTTCCTGGAAAGCACGGCATTCTTGCTGTTGTACGCAGATGCCGCAGGCGGGTTGCTGCGGCTTGCAGATGACGGCCCCGAAATCCATGATGCCCTGGTTATACAGGCCGGGTTCCCGGCGATCGAGGAGGGTATCGGCCAGTTCCGTATAAAACTTTTTGCCCTTGGTCGTATCGACCGGCATCTCGCTGCCGAAGTATCTCGACAATACACGCAGTACGTTTCCATCTACCACTGCATGGGGAAGATCGAAGGCAAAAGAGGAGATGGCAGCGGCGGTATAATCGCCCACACCCTTCAGGTTACGGATGGCATCGTAATCGGACGGAAAATTTCCCTGCAGGGAGTCGCAGATAAACTTTGCGCTGGCCAGCAGGTTTTTGCAGCGGCTGTAGTATCCCAGTCCCTCCCACAGTTTAAAGACTTCCTGTTCGGGTGCGTTTGCCAGTGAACTTACATTGGGGAAGGCGGCGATAAATCTTTCGTAATATTTCAGGCCCTGTTCAACCCGGGTCTGCTGCAGAATGATCTCGCTGATCCAGATCTTATAAGGGTCTTTTTCACCTTTCCAGGGCATCTGCCGGGTGTTCAGAGTGCGGTTCCACGCAAGGAGATTTTTTGTAAAGGGAATTTTCATACAGGTTTTTGGGCAGCGGCCGCTATAGATTAACAATTACAGGATGGGGAGGTTCAGCCATTGTTAAAGAAAATATGTGTAAATTGAACTGGCTTAATATTTTATGCATCTTTTTGAACTTTTTTGTGTTATACATACGCTTTACTGACAGATCGGCGACCGCGCGGAAATAATCTTTTGAGCCTCTGGTTATTGCAATTTTTTCCCCCGGCAATATTTACGCTTCCGTTTTCGTTGATATGTTATAGCAAATTCTTAAAAAATACAAGATTTTTACAAATGAGAAAAGCAGACCTCATCAACCAGATCTCCGAAAAGACCGGCATCTCAAAAGTAGATGTATTGGTGACACTGGAAACCATGTTCAAGGAAGTAAAGGATACGCTGTCGCAGGGAGAGAATATTTACATCAGAGGATTCGGAAGTTTCATCACAAAAAAAAGAGCTGCTAAGATTGGACGGAACATCAAGAGAAACATCGCTGTCAACATCCCCGAGCATTTCATTCCAGCCTTTAAGCCAGCCAAGGAATTCGTACAGGAAGTTAAAAAACTAAAAACAGTCAGGGAAGGCCAGCCAAACCCGGAAGAAGAGATGTAGTTTTGCGGTTCTAATTTAACCGGAGTGAAAAAACAGCAGGCTATTCTTGTCGGCAGCGGTGCGCTGCTGCTTATCTTTTTATCTATTTTCGGAAAGACTGTTCCAGCCAAAAAAGAACGGCCGTCCACCGCCGGAGCCCAGGCTGCCAGCGCAACTTTCAATTTTACCACCTATCTTGAGCAGGCCCGCAAAAACCTGTCTCCATCCCAGCAGGCCTATATCAATTCACTGGATGCATCTGTTGTTCGCGGCGACGTGAAAGACCAGCAGATGCATGTTTATCACCAGCTCGCCGCATTCTGGAGAGATTCCGTCCAGATGCTGGAGCCGTACGCTTTTTATACGGCCCAGGCATCTAAATTGGAAAATTCTGAAAAAAGCCTCACCTTTGCTGCCCAATTATTTTTAGATAATTGCAGGGGAGTACAGGATGAAGGAATGAAATCCTGGATGGCAGGGCAGTCGAGAGACCTTTTTGAAAGGGCGCTGAAGCTGAACCCATCCAATGATTCTGCAAAGGTCGGTCTGGGCAGTGCCTATATCTTCGGAAGCCCGTCCAGCGATCCGCAGCAGGTGATGCAGGGGATTCAGCAAATCCTGGAAGTAGCCCGCCGTGATTCGTCAAACATGTACGCACAGCTGATGCTTGGCATCGGCGGTGTGGTTTCAGGTCAGGTCGACAAGGCCATCGAACGTTTACTGAAGGTTACCAGCCGTGAGCCCGCGAATATTGAAGCGATGCTTACACTGGCAGAAGCGTATGAACGGAAAGGGGAGAAAGTAAACGCGGTCAAATGGTACGAAGCCAGCAAGAAATACATCGGCAATCCCGCAGTTATCAAAGAGATTGAGGAGCATATTCAAACACTGAAATAAATTTCATTCATAAAATTCACGTCAAATGCCCTGCGGTAAAAAGAGAAAGCGTCATAAAATTGCCACTCATAAAAGAAAGAAAAGGTTGAGAAAGAACCGTCATAAAAAGAGAAATAAATAATTTTCAACTTACTTGTAGTATACCTGCATCTGTTTGTTGAGTGCCGGCCTGCCTGATCTTCAGGCAAGCCGTCTCTCCTTTTACATCTTCCCATAATCATGGATCACGCATACTGAACAAGCTGTTTCCCCCCTCACGCTATGAACACACCGGATTATCTTAAACTTCGATTTGCTTGAACAAGGAATTAATCATCAATGCAGCCCCCCAGGGCGTTGAGATAGCCCTGCTGGAAAATAAAAAACTGGTTGAACTGCATAATGAAAAGACAGATGCCAGTTTTGCCGTCGGAGATCTGTATCTGGGAAAAGTCAAAAAACTGATTCCAGGCCTGAATGCTGCATTCGTAGACGTTGGTTTCGAAAAAGACGCCTTCCTGCACTATACCGACCTCAGTCCCTACGCAAAATCGCTGCTGAAATTTACGCAGCTGGGCATCAACGACCAGAGCGAGGCCGGATTCGATTTCGGTAAATTCTCCGTTGAACCCGAGATCATCAAAACCGGCAAGATCAATGAAGTGCTGGGTGGAAAGCCAAACATCCTCGTTCAGATCCTCAAGGAACCCATCGCTGCAAAAGGCCCCCGCCTCAGCTGCGAAATCTCCCTCCCCGGCCGTTTTGTCGTCATCACTCCCTTCAACGACATCGTAGCCGTCTCCAAAAAAATTCATTCTTCCGAAGAACGCAAACGTCTGCAGAAGATCATCGAATCCATCAAAAGCAAAAACTTTGGTGTCATCGTACGTACAGCGGCGGAAGGCAAGAACCTCACCGAACTTCAGGAAGACCTTGATTCGCTCGTAGAAACCTGGAAGATCATCCAGCGGAACCTTCGCAAGGCTGTAGCGCCTGCCAAGATACTCAGCGAGCAGACCAAGACCACCAGCATCCTGCGCGACCTTCTCAATGAAGACTTTAACCGGATCATCGTAAACGACCGCAATATCTTCAACGACGCAAAAAATTATATACAGCGCATCGCACCCGAAAAAGCCGATATCGTCACCTTTCATCACAACGGTTCGCCGGTGTTTGATCAGTTCGGGGTTACCAAGCAGGTAAAAGCGGCCTTCGGAAAAACGGTGAACCTCCCGAGCGGGGCCTACCTTATCATCGAACACACCGAAGCGCTGCATGTGATCGATGTGAACAGCGGTTACAAAAGCGTGAGCAACAACCAGGAGCAGAACGCCCTGGAAACCAACCTGGAAGCGGCAGAGGAAATTTCGCGGCAATTACGTCTGCGCGACCTGGGCGGCATCATCGTGGTCGACTTCATCGATATGAAGCTGCCCGACAACAAACGCCGGCTGATAGACGCGATGGAAGAATTTATGCGTCCCGACAGGGCGAAGCATGCGGTACTTCCTATCTCCAAGTTCGGCATCATGCAGATCACCCGCCAGCGTATGAAGCCGGAGCTCAACATCAACACGCTGGAGGTTTGTCCCAGCTGCCATGGTACCGGTAAGATCTCATCCACCGTAGTGCTGGAAGACGAGATCGACAAGAACCTCAATTACCTGATCACGCACAAGCACAGCAACCTCCTGCTTGCCGTAAACCCGATCATGCATGCTTATCTGACCAAAGGGTTGTGGTCATATCGTATACGGTGGAGCTGGAAGTATCGCCAGAACATCCGCATCAAAGCGAACACCAATTATCACCTCACCGAATTTCATTTCTTCGACGAGCGCGAAGAAGAGATCAAGCTATAAAAAAAGAGTTCACCATTCGGCATCGCCAAGCCTTTTTCCGGATCCTGGTCCGGAAGAAGCCTGCTTGATGCAGAGTGATGAACTCCTTTGTATTTTAAGAGCGTATAGTCCTTACGCTTAGTTGCGGTTTCTGTTACCCATTAGGATCATTACATATTGCAAGAGTGTTACAACCGAAGCCAGTGCAGCCACTACATACGTCATTGCCGCCCAGGTAAGGGCCTTCTTTGCTTTCGGATATTCCTCCGCATCGGTTACATTGGTATGCTGCAACCAAGCAAGGGCACGTTTGCTCGCGTCGAATTCGACCGGCAATGTAACAAGTGAAAACAATGTGGTTGCTGCAAACAGCAGAACGCCTGCAAGCAACAGGCCCGGAAACCTGTTGACCATCATCACTCCGGCAAACAGTATCCATTGAGTGATACCTGAACTGAACTGTACGGCCGGCACCAGTCCGCTGCGCAGGCTCAGCCAGCGATATGAATCAGCATGCTGAACTGCATGTCCGCATTCATGTGCAGCAACGGCTGCAGCGGCGATGCTGCTTCCGTTATAAACATCAGGACTCAGGTTAACGACCTTTGTAAGCGGGTTATAATGATCTGACAAAAATCCATTTACAGAAACCACTTTTACATCGTAAATATTATTTTCCCGCAGCATCTTTTCTGCTACTTCTCTGCCCGTAAGACCACGTGAAAGAGGAAGCTTGCTATATTGACTGAACTTACTTCGAAGAACCATTGAAACGACCGCACTGATCCCTAAAAAGATCAGCGAAGTCATAAACATAAAAGGTGTCATTTGGTGTAAAATTGTTATGCAATGGATAATGCAAATTGACGCCCAAAAGTTCGCCGACGTATCTCTTTTAGTATAATATTAAACGTTTTTGACAATTTGACCGGACCGTCGGTTTTTACCCTGAAATCAGGCTGCCATCTTTTCTGGGAAGAAAAAAATGACAGCTCCAGAATGTTGTATATAATTTAAAATCAATGCTTTGTGTTGAATTGAATCTTCCTAAGGGGTCCATATTCAGTCTTGTAGAGAAAAAAAATAATTTGGTGATGTACCGCTATTTTGTAATTTAGTGGTAGAATTTAATGGGTTAGTAAGTAGAGAGGTCAATCGAAAGATTGGCCTTTTTGCTTTTCAGGAATGACCGCTTTTTAACCCTCGAATGCGGGCCGGTACCAGTTCAAGGTACCTAATAAAACGGCGCCTGAAACCCGGAAAAAGCCGGTTCTCCGCCGGCTGCAAAAAGATTGAAAACGAGGGTGAAACCGCCCGGATACTCTCCTCCAATCGCGTTAACTTTACACATGAGCAAAGTGAAAACAGCCTTCTTTTGTCAGAATTGTGGCTATGAAAGCACCAAATGGCTGGGTAAATGTCCTTCCTGCGGACAATGGAACACATTTGTAGAGGAACTGGTCCAGAAAGAGGATGCTTCCACCCAAAAGAATGACTGGAAAGATTACCGCGAGAAAAGATCCAACAAGATCGTTTCTCTCTCTGAGATCGCCAGCAGCGAGGAAAAACGGATCCCGGGCTGCGACCAGGAACTGAACCGGGCCCTCGGCGGCGGCATTGTACCGGGCAGCATCGTGCTGGTAGCCGGCGAGCCGGGCATTGGAAAGTCTACCCTTTTTTTGCAGAACGGTCTGCAGCTCAAGGAGATCACTACCCTTTACATCAGCGGCGAGGAAAGCGAACAGCAGATCAAGATGCGCGCTGACAGGCTCAAGATCGACAATCCCAATTTTTACCTGCTCACCGAAACATCCACCCAAACCATCTTCCAGGAGATCAAAAAGCTGAAGCCGGACCTTATCATTGTGGATTCCGTGCAAACCCTGCATACCAGCCATATAGAATCTTCGCCGGGCAGCGTGTCGCAGATACGGGAATGTGCCGCTGAGTTTCAGCGTTTTGCAAAGGAAACCGACACCCCGGTCTTTCTTATTGGGCATATTACGAAAGATGGTACCATCGCGGGCCCCAAGATACTCGAGCATATGGTAGACACCGTGCTGCAGTTTGAAGGCGACCGTCATTATGCCTACCGGATCCTGCGGACCCTCAAGAACCGGTTTGGCAGCACTGCCGAACTGGGCATATACGAAATGACAGGCGAGGGCATGAGGGCGGTGTTGAACCCCAGCGAGATCCTGATTACCCAGAAAGAGGAAGACCTCAGCGGCGTCGCGATCGCGGCCACGATCGAGGGCCTGCGACCCCTCCTGATCGAGACGCAGGCCCTGGTCACCCAATCTGTTTACGGCACGCCCCAGCGCACCGTAACCGGTTTCGATCTGCGGCGTTTGCAACTTCTGCTGGCGGTTCTGGAGAAAAAGGGTGGTTTCCATTTTGGCATGAAAGACGTCTTTCTTAACATCGCGGGCGGATTGAAGGTGGAAGATCCCTCTACCGACCTGGCGATCCTGTGCGCCCTGCTGAGCTCCTACGAAGACCGGCCCATCCCGCTGCACTATTGTTTTGCCGGAGAGGTCGGGTTGAGCGGAGAGATCAGGGCTGTGAACAGGATAGAACAACGGATCGCAGAGGCCGAAAAGCTGGGCTTCGAGAAGATCCTGGTGTCGAAATACAACCAGAAGGGACTGTCGAAGAAGTCGTTCAACATAGATATTGTGACGGTCGGGAAGGTGGAAGAAGTGTACCAGCTGCTGTTCTGAGCACTTTCTGCCGTCAAGCTCGCTGGGCGGAGGGGAGTTTCATCTGATATCTGTAACTCTGAAAATTCCTGCTGATGAAACTTATTCAACACACGGTGGATGACCTGCTCCACCTTTTCTTTCCTCATGTATGCGTTGGGTGTGGAACTGATGCGATCGGCAAAAGCGCTGTACTTTGTGTCCGGTGCCTGCACAGGCTGCCTGTTACAAATTTTCATCAGCATGCAGAAAATCCGGTGGAAAAGATCTTCCGGGGTAGAATCCCGGTCTTTGCAGCCAGCAGTTTTTTGTATTTCTCCAAAGATTCGCTGGTGCAACGGCTGCTGCATCAGCTGAAATACAAAGGAAACAAAGAACTGGGCCGGGTACTCGGCAGGATGATGGGTGCCGTACTCAATGAATCACCTCATATCGGGGCGATCGATCTGCTGGTGCCGCTGCCCTTGCATCCGGCCAAGGAAAAAAAGCGGGGCTACAACCAGGCTCTTGTGTTATGCGAAGGCATGGCCGAAGCCATGGGGGTGCCGGTATGTGCGGAAGCCGTGGGCAAAGCGTTGCAGACCGAGAGCCAGACGCACAAGAACCGCATCGATCGGTGGCAGAATATGGAAGGAAGGTTTATACTGAAAGACCCTTCCGTGCTCCGGGGTAAACATGTTTTGCTTGTAGACGATGTGGTGACCACCGGGGCAACCCTGGAGGCCTGTGGTTCCGAATTATGGCACGGGGGGATAGATTCGCTAAGCATCGCTACGCTGGCTTATGCGGTCAAATAAGGTAAGGGTTTGCATCTACCGGGCGCTTTTGCCTTGTTACAGCGAAGGTTTCTTATTTCTAGTTCCTAATTTTGAAAATATGAAGTATTGCGCGGCCGCTCTCCTAGTCAGCCTGTTGCTGTTCCTTTTTGGATGCAGGAAAGATACTTTCATTACAAGTAAGGAAGCAAGCGTCGTGTTCTCATCCGATACGCTCCGGTTCGATACTGTTTTTACCACCGTCGGCTCCATCACCCAGTATTTTACCATTCGCAACAACAATCACCAGAAACTCCATCTTACCAATGTGTCTCTTAAAGGAGGCGCCAGTTCCGCTTTTAAGATCAATGTCGACGGCGTGCAGGGCCCTGCCGTTACCGACATCGATGTGGAAGCGGACGACAGCCTGTACGTATTTGTAAGCACCAACGTAAACGCGAACCTGAGCGACCTTCCTTTTATTGTACAGGACAGCGTGGAAATAGGCTGGAACGGCAACCGCCGGTACGTACAGCTCGAAAGCTGGGGCCAGAATGCCAATTTTTTAAGGGCCCGCCGCATCACCGGAAACGTTACCTGGACGAACAAGCTTCCCTATGTGATCCTGGGCGGTTTACAGGTCGACACCAATGCGGTGCTCACCATTGAAAAAGGATGCAGGGTGTACCTGCATGCAGACGCGCCTTTTCTGGTGGATGGAACACTTAAAGTGAACGGCGACCGGTTCGATAGCTCCCGTGTCTATTTCAGGAGCGACCGGCTCGATGACCCGTACCAGGCTTACCCCGCCGGCTGGCCGGGGATCTATTTCCGGGGAACCAGCAAAGACAATGTACTGAACTATGCCGTGATCCGGAATGCTTACCAGGCCGTGGTATCGGAAGAGCTTTCCGTTAACGGCAATCCGAAGGTGACGTTGAACCAGTGCATCGTCGACAACGCCTACGATGCCGGCATCCTGGCCGTGCGGTCTTCCGTTACCGCCGTGAATTGCCTCGTGAGCAACTGTGGCAAGAACATCCAGCTTCTGCTCGGGGGGAATTACCAGTTTACCCATTGCACAGTGGCTTCCTATACCAGCACTTATCTGCAGCACAAAGACCCGGTACTGTATGTGAGCAACAACCTGAAACAAGACAACAACCCACTCAGGTATCCCCTCCAGGCCGCCTTCCGCAACTGCATATTCTGGGGCGATTCGGGTACGGTGAAAGAAGAAGTGGTTACTTCCAACCAGGCAGGCATCGGGTTCGGGGTCAGTTTCTCCAACAGCCTCTGGCGGGTAAAAACCCAGCCCGACGGAGCAACCGCATCGGGTATGCTCAATGCCGATCCGCAGTTCGACAGCCTGAACCCGCAGAAACACAGCTTCGATTTTCGCCTGAAAGCTTCTTCCCCGGCCATCAACAAGGGAGCAGGCACCGGTGTGGCGATCGACCTGGACGGGCTGCCGAGAACGGGGGTTCCTGACCTGGGGGCTTATGAAAAGCGCTGATAGCGAAAGGATAACATCCGTAAACTTTTTTGCCGGCCCGATGTTTGGATTAAAGTATTACATTTGAAATTAAATTAATTTATATGCTACGTCTTGCATTGTTATCGCTGTTTTTTATGGCGGCGGTTTCCATCTACGATTTTAAAGTTCCAAGCCTTGACGGCAATTCCATAGATCTGTCGGCCTACAAAGGCAAAAAGATCATGATCGTGAACACAGCTTCAAAATGTGGCTATACACCGCAGTACAAAGACCTCGAAGCGCTGTACGAAAAGTACAAGGACAAGCTGGTCATCATCGGCTTTCCGGCCAACAATTTCAATCAGCAGGAACCCGGCTCCAATACGGAGATCAAGGAATTCTGCACAAAAAATTACGGTGTTACTTTCCCGATGGCCGAAAAGGTTTCTGTGAAAGGAGATGGTATTCACCCCCTTTTCAAATACCTGACCGAAGAAGCAGCCAAAATGGGTGTTGAAGATCCGATCAAATGGAATTTCACCAAATTCCTGGTGGACGAGAACGGCAAACTGGTAGCTGTTTTCCCAAGCAAGGTGACCCCGATGAGCGACGAAGTGACCAAGTACCTGAACTAAAAGGTATTTGAACATAGTATAGGCGTTCCTTCACAAGCCAAATTGTTACAAGGCGATGGTAAAATCCATCGCCTTTTTTTATCATCGCGTACCTTCGCCGCATGCAGTTCAAGGATATCATAGGGCAGCAAACACTCGGCCACCGGCTCACAGACCTGGTACAGCACAACCGTCTTAGCCATGCGCTCCTTTTTCTCGGCCGTGAAGGAAACGGGGCGCTGCTGGCCGCCCTTGCCTTTTCCCAATATCTGATGTGTGAAAAGGTAAAGGAAGCGACCGCCGCTGGTGACCAGGCAGACAGATCAGCCACCTCCGATGCCTGCGGGCATTGTGCCGCCTGCCAGAAAGCCCAGCAGCTCATCCACCCCGATATCCATTACTCTTACCCCGTGGTTCCCCGCAAGGGGGGCGACAAACCGCTCAGCACCGATTACATCAGGGAATGGCGTGAATTTCTGGTGAAATCGCCCTATGGCAATGTGTACGACTGGCTGCAGTTCATCGGTGCAGAGAACAAACAGGGAAACATAACCGCAAACGAATGCAACGAGATCCTTCGGCAGCTGAGCCTGAAAAGCTTCGAGAGCGGCACCAAAATTTACATCATGTGGATGCCCGAATACCTGGGCAACGAAGGGAACAAACTGCTGAAACTCATTGAAGAGCCACCCCCTGATACGCTGTTCCTTATGGTCGCAGAGAATGAATCACTCATCCTGCCTACCATCCTTTCCCGCTGTCAGCTTGTGAAAGTGCCGATGCTGGCCACTTCCGTGATTGAGGATGCACTGATTACCCGGCAAAAGCTGCCTGCTGCCCAGGCGAAACAGCTGGCAGACATGAGCGGAGGCAATTACCGGGAAGCGCTGCAGCTGATGCAGCATGCCGATGAAGACTGGCAACACCTGTTGCGCGAATGGCTGAATGCGGTGCTCAAAACGGGGCCTGTGGCGCAGGTAAAGTGGATCGAGGAGATCAGCCGCATCGGGCGGGAAAAGCAGAAGCAGTTCCTCCGGTATTTCAACCACCTGCTTGGCCAGAGCATCCGCCTGCAGCTGATCGGCGACAAGGCCCTTCCGGGTGTGGCAGATAAGGAAAAGGATTTTATGCTGCGGCTAAACAAGCTGGCGGATATCTCGAGTCAGAAAGTGATCGTGGAAGAGCTCGACAAGGCGGCTTACCACATCGAGCGCAATGCAAACCCGAAAATGCTGTTTCATGCCCTCACGATCAAACTCTATCACATCATGAAAGATAAGGCGCTGATCACCTCCTGGTAGCGCGCAGGGCGGCATATCAATCTTGTTGATTATACGTTATATTTGCAATAAGCCCCGAACCGGGGCCCGTGTAGGGGGAAGAAGAGATTGAGCGGACAGGAGGATATGAATTTCGAACGACCACAAAATATATCATATATACTTTTTAGGTTCAGCATACTCCATCATGCTTTCATACGGCATGTGCGCCACTCCCTTCTTTCACCTTATGCCTATTTATATACGCTCAATTAATTTAACATATGGGATGTGGTAGTTGCGGTACTGGAAAACCGAACGGATGTAAGAGCAATGGCGGATGCAGCACCGGCGGGTGCAATCGCCTCAATGTGCACGACTGGCTACTGAATCTTCCTTTGGCAGACACGGAAAGTGCCTGTAAAGTGATTGAGATGTCTTTTAACCAGGGAAGCCGGAAAGATTATTACCGGAACAGCACATTGCAGTATTTTGAAAAGGGAGAGATGGTTGCCATCGAAGGAGTAGGAGGCTTTGATGTGGGGGAAGTAACCCTCACCGGCGAGATCGTCCGACTTCAGATGAAAAAGAAAGGGCTGGATGAGTTCAACCCTGAAATGAAGCGGGTGTTGCGCCGGGCTACCGACCGCGACCTGGAACTGATGGTTCAGAATAAGGAGAAGGAAAAAGAAGTGATGGTGCGGGCCAGGGCGATCACGCGCCAGCTGCGCCTCAACATGAAAATGTCGGAAGTTGAAATACAAGCCGACGGACGGAAAGCGACTTTTTTCTATATCGCCGATGATCGCGTCGATTTCCGTGAGCTGATCAAGATATTGGCTTCCGAGTTCAAGGTGAAAGTGGAAATGCGGCAGATCGGCGCCCGCCAGGAAGCCGGCAAGGTGGGCGGCATCGGCAGTTGCGGCCGCGAACTTTGTTGCAGTACCTGGCTCACTGAATTCAAAAGCGTCAACACAACAGCCGCCAGATACCAGAACCTGTCCATCAACCAGACCAAACTCAGCGGCCAGTGCGGCCGGTTGAAATGTTGCCTGAACTATGAACTGGACACCTACCTCGATGCCCTGCAGCATTTCCCTGAAAACAGCGACACGCTGCAGATCACGCGCGGCACGGCCATCCTGGTGAAAAAAGACATTTTCAAGAACCTGATGTGGTACACGCTGAAAGAAAGCAGCAAGCACTATCCGCTCAGCATCGATAGAGTCAAAAAGATCAAACAGCTCAATGCACAGGGGCTGACACCCGATGAACTGGAACCGGTGGATGTAACAACCGGCAAGCCCAAAGAGGCGGAACCGGAATTTGTGGATGTTGTCGGACAGATCAGTCTGGGTGCGCTTGAGAGAAACGACCGGAAAAAAAGGCATCAGGCCAACATGCAGCGCCAGGGTCAACCCCAGCAGCCGCGTGGCGGCGCAGGTCCTTCGCAGCCGCAGCGGCCTGGCGGCGGCCCGCGGGAACCACGCGAAGCACGCGATCCCCAGAAAGGAGGACAGCAGGGACCGCCAAGAAGTGGTGGCAATCCCAACCCGCAGAAAGGCCCCTCACAACCTTCCGACAGACCAGCCAATCCAAAGATCAACCAGGGCCCGCCCCGTGTCAACAAAGACCGCGGTGATCAACGGCCACCATCCAGCAACCGGCCTCCCCGCCCGCCCAAACCAACGCAGGGACAATAGTTACCAAAGATTTCTTACATAAACCAAGGCCCCGCAGCTCAAAACTGTGGGGCTTTGGTTTATGTCCCATAATTTATAGAAGTAAGTCGGTGAAGAGTCCTAAAGCCGATTCCCCCCGACGAGACAGGAGGGAGATAGAGCCGCTGCAGCTTGTCCGCCCTTTGTCTGAACCGGACAAGAGCCTGATAGATGGATTCTCCTGATGATCGCTGACCGAATGCAAGCGGTAACACAACTTTTGATTTGGAAACGTCGTTCATGCAAAAAATAGCGCTCAGCCATCACTTCCGCACAGAATACTTCCGCTTCTCTAGAATCAACTGGCGCACTTTCTCCATTTTGGGGTCTTCGCCGTTGCGGATGGATTCTAGGGAAGGACTGACGTACACGTCCGGCATTACACCCCTGCCTTTCTGGAAGTCTTTGTTGATGACCATGTGGAACACCGGCAGCCGGAAACGGAGCCGGGTGTTGGGGAGGGTTACGTCGGGGATCATCCAGGCGGTATTGCCATAGGCGCCGCCGCCGGTCTCTTCACCCACGAGCAGCACATTTTTCTGCCCTTTGATCACATCGGCAAACAGGGTGGTAGCGGAGAAGGTATTCCCGCCGGTGATCACATATACGTTGCCGTCGTAGTGGTCTTTTTTCTTTGGTTTGAAAAAATGATGCTCGAAGTAGCCGAAGTGATAGCGTCCATCATCCCGCCTGCGGGTGATGAAGTTCATCGACAGGTAATTAAAGAGGTTGTTCTGAATATGCCTTCCGTATGTACTCCGTTTGCGGACCGCATACAGTGAATCGGCGAGTTTGAATTTATGATCCGAGATGTAGCGTGTGAGCAGGTTCGAGACGCCCACGTTGCCACCGCCATTGCTGCGTACATCTAGCACGAGGTTCTGGATCCGGTACTTGCGCAGGGTTTTAAACATGCTCCTGATAAAACCGGTGAGGTTATCGCCCCTCGTAAAGGTGTTGAGCGTGCAGTAAGCGGAACTCAGCGAAGTATCTATCTGCAGGTTGCGGGAGTTATAGATGGCAAGCCGTCTGCGTTCCTTCCGGCTCAGCATTTTCATATGACCGTAATCTTTCGCCGTATCATTCTTGCTTACAAACGCAGCCACCGTCAGCGAATCTTCCCTGCCTGAAGGGGTGAGGTAGCCGATCTTTGTCTGGTCGGAGAGGCCAAACACGTTTTTATACCATGTGGCAAAGCCGCCCATGTTGCTGAGTGTCTGGTATTTGAGCGAGAGTGCGTTGCCATCGGCAGAGATAAACTGGAACAGGCTGTCGCGGTAATAGGTTACCGGATGGTTGTTGATGCTGGTGAGGATGGTTCCGCGGGTGAGTGCCGTATCGTTGCGGTTCAGGTTGTCGTACACCACCGCCGAATCTTTCCAGAACTTGATGCTGAGTGGAAAATATCTTACCTGACCGGTATCAAGGAATCGCAGGAATTGTTTGGAAGAGCGGACGGTGGTATGGCCGCAGTTGATCTTCGATACCACATAGCTGAGCAGGGTCTTGAACTCCGGCTCCGTCATCGAGTCCCGGATCCGCCGGTTCCCTTCATCGAAATACCAGTCGAGCGAGTCTTTGGAAATATACCAGTACAGGCTGGGGTGTTCTTCCTGCAGCATGTTCCGGAAAAGGGCATAATCCTGCTCCAGCTGTTTGCGCGGATACTTTTTATCGGGTGTGAACGAATGCCGGCCCGTTGCGCAACCGATCATCAGCAAAAGCCCGGCACAGGCAATGATTATTTTGAGGAAATCCTTCATTGTTTCACGGTCATGATGCTCTGCTAGGAGAATGCATTCCATCCCTGCGCGGTGATGGGATAGCGGTTGCCGCCTTTGGTGAGTATCTGCGAGCCTTTTTCAGGTTCGGTCATGTAACCGATTACGCTGATCTCTTCGTTCAGCACGATCTTTTCATGGTCTTCCTGCCGAAGCGTAAAAAGCAGTTCATAGTCTTCGCCGCCGCTCAGCGCACAGGCCGTAGGGTCGAGGCCGAATTTGAAGGCAGCCTGCCGGCTTTCTTCATGTACCGGGATCTTATCTTCATAGAGCAGGCAGCCCAGGCCGCTCTGCCTGCAGATGTGCAGGATTTCGGAGCTCAGTCCGTCGCTCACATCCATCATGGCGGTGGGCAGGATACCCGACTTGTCAAAGAATTCGATGATGTCTTTGCGGGCTTCCGGTTTCAGGATGCAGCCCACGATGAATTTTTCCCCTTCCAGGTCTGGCTGGATACCCGGGTTTTCCACCCATATTTTTTTCTCGCGTTCCAGCAGGGTCAGTCCCAGGAAAGCGCCTCCCAGGTAACCACTCACGCAGAGCAGGTCGCCTTTGCGGGCGGTGCTGCGTTTTACAAACTTCTCGGGGGTCACTTCGCCGATGGCTGTTACCGATATTATGAATCCTTTCTGTGAAGAGGAAGTATCTCCGCCGATCAGGTCGACCCCGTATTTTTCACAGGCTGCATACACGCCTTCATAGAATTCATCGAGCGCTTCCACGCTGAAGCGGTTGCTGAAGGCAATGCCCAGCGTGATCTGCGTGGGAGTGGCGTTCATCGCATACACATCGCTCAGGTTCACCACCACGCTTTTATAGCCCAGGTGCTTGAGCGGTGTATACATAAGGTCGAAATGAACCCCTTCCACCAGCAGGTCGGTGGTTACCACCACCTGCTTGCCGAACGGGTCAATGATGGCCGCATCATCGCCCACCCCCAGAATGGTAGTGGCGTTGCGGACCTCGTTATTGCGTGTCAGGTGGTCGATCAGTCCGAATTCGCCCAGCGATGATATTTCAGTGCGTGCATTCTCCATAATCCAGATTCAACGGTTGCGGTACAAGATAACAAATAGGCGGTAGCCGGCTGTTAAAAATCTATGACCGCCCGGCAGCAGGCCGGGCGGTCATAGATTTTTAACAGCATACCAGGTAAAGTGTTCAGTGCGGATGAAGTTACAGGAACTTGTCTCCTTTCTGTTTTTTCACTTCTGCGACATATTCCTTGATCTCCTGCTCCTTGTCTTTTCTGCAGACCAGCAGTACGTCATTGGTGTCTACAACGATGTAATTGTCGAGCCCCTGCAGCAGCAGCAGCTTGTCTTTCGGCGCGTGGATCATGCAGTTGGTCGTTTCGATCGGAATAAAGTTTTCCGTGCCAAGCGCATTTTCATACTCGTCTTTATTCAGGTTTTCGTAGGCGCTGTTCCAGGTGCCCAGGTCGCTCCAGCCGAATGCCGAAGGGATGATGTATACGTTGTCTGCCTTTTCCATGATGCCGAAGTCGATGGAGATATTGGTGCACAGGGAATAAACTTCTTTCAGTGCTTTTTCTTCTTCTTCGGTGTTGAACTTTTCCTTTTCCGCAGAGAAGACTTCATACATTTCCGGGAGGTATTTTTCGAATGCGGTCAGTATATTCTTGATCTGCCACACGAAGATGCCTGCGTTCCACAGAAAATCACCGCTGGCCAGGAAAGTCTTTGCGAGTTCCAGGTTCGGTTTTTCGGTGAAGGTCTTCACCTTGTATACGTTGTCGGTGATGGCATGCTGCTCGAACTGGATGTAGCCGTAGCCCGTGTTGGGATAGGTCGGCTTGATGCCCAGCGTGATGAATGCATTGTGCTTGCCTATGAAGGTCAGCGCTTCCAGGCACACCTTGGTGAATTCGGTGACGTCGAGGATGATGTGATCCGCGGGCGCTACGATGAGGGAAGCCTGCGGGTCTTTCTGGTGCAGTTTGAATGAGATGTATGCGATACAGGGCGCGGTATTTTTCCGGGAGGGTTCGCCAAGAACGTTTTCTTCCGGTATATCGGGAAGCTGGTCTTTTACGATGGAAGTGTACTCCTGCGAGGTAACCACATAGATGTTCTCTGCCGGAATAAAAGACGCAAAACGGTCAAAGGTCCATTGGATCAGAGTTTTACCTGTGTTTAATATATCCAGGAACTGCTTTGGATATCCAGCCCGGCTCATGGGCCAGAAACGGCTTCCAATGCCGCCTGCCATAATAACCACATAGTAGTGTTTGTTCATAATCTCTATTTATAATCGTACAAAGAAATTAAAATTTTGGTTTACAGATCTATAAACAAATATCCACGGTTTTTATTTTGAGCAATCAGTCGCACCTTCAAAAAATCAGATAAGTCCTTCTTTCAGCAGATCATGCAGGTGTATGATGCCCAGGTATTTACCATCTTTACACACAACAAGCTGTGAAATGCTGTGCCTGCGCATCACATTCAGCGCTTCTACCGCAAGGTCGTCCGGACTGGCCTCTTTGGGGTTGACCGTCATGATGTTGGCCGCCTTTACCGCTCCTAGGGCGGAATCTTTTTCCAGCATGCGGCGAAGATCCCCGTCCGTGATAATACCCAGCAGGTTGTTTTCACGGTCTGTTACCGCGGTGGCGCCCAGCCTGGTCCGTGTCATTTCCACGATCACTTCCTTCAGGGTCTGTGCAGGCAGTACGGCAGGTTTTTCGTTCTGCATATAAATATCTGCGACCCGCAGGTACAGTCTTTTGCCGAGGATGCCCCCGGGGTGAAAACGGGCAAAGTCTTCACCCGTAAAATGGTTGAGCTCCATCAGGCAGATGGCGATGGCATCGCCCATCACCATCTGGGCCGTTGTACTGCTGGTAGGGGCCAGGTTGTTGGGGCACGCTTCTTTTTCCACCGTCGTGTAAATGGCCACGTCTGCCTGCTGCGCCAGGAAAGACTGGCTGTTTTCCACCATACCGATCAGGGTATTGCCGAAGTTTTTGATGAGCGAAACCAATACCTTGATCTCCGCACTGTTACCGCTCTTGCTTATGATGAGCACCACATCGTGTTTCTGAACCATGCCCAGGTCGCCGTGAATGGCGTCGGCGGCATGCATGTAAAGGGCCGGCGTGCCGGTTGAATTGAGGGTGGCCACGATCTTCTGTGCGATGATCGCGCTTTTGCCTATGCCGCTGATCACGAGCCGCCCCCTGCTCTCCTGGATCATGGTGATGGCACGGGCAAAATCTTCGTTGATAAAACGGGCAAGGCCTGCAATGGAAGCTGTCTCCAGTTGAATGGTCTGTATTGCGGATTGCTGAATGTGGTTGCTGTTCATTGCAGATCACGCAAAATTAGATTTTTATCCTATACGGTTCATGCGTTCCGGCAGCGGCGAAAGCGAGTGCATTTAGTGAATAGCTGCATGGTGGCAGCGAAGATTTATGGTGTTTATTTTGTTTGTAATCAGTACCTTACATTATTAACAATCGTAAAGCACGATTACCCCGCCCATTTTTGTATATTCGCGATCCTTAACAGAAACGGCTGTAAGTTCTGCTTGCCGGTACCGGCTGCTGAATACGGAGAATTGTACAAGAAATCTCTTATCGATGCATACCGGGATAAACCTTAATCCACAACATAAATTGAGTCCGAGTGATTGCGGAACAATCTTTGAAACTCAATTCCGTTATTTTTGAAATTGGGTCTCTAGTCCAGGGACGGGAAAACTAAATTGATCATGGCTATTACAACTACTAAGAAAAGTACTCTACAGAAAACTACCAAAACTTCCGCGAAAACAAAGGCAAACAAAAACCTTCAGGAAAAACTTCAGCATCATTTCGGATTCGATTCTTTCAAAGGCGAACAGGAGGCGATCATCGAGTCGCTGACCTCGGGAAAAGATACATTCGTGATCATGCCCACCGGCGGCGGCAAAAGTCTTTGTTACCAGTTGCCGGCCATCATGAGCGACGGCGTGGCCATCATCGTTTCTCCGCTCATCGCCCTTATGAAGAACCAGGTCGATCTCGTGCGTAGCTACAGCAGCAACGACGACATCGCCCACTTCCTGAATTCCACCCTTACCAAAAAAGAAATTTCACAGGTCAAAGACGATCTTACCACCGGCAAAACAAAGATGCTCTATGTTGCTCCGGAAACACTGACCAAACAGGATAACCTCGATTTTTTCAAAGAGCTTCCGATCTCATTTTTCGCAGTAGACGAAGCGCATTGCATCTCCGAATGGGGGCACGACTTCCGCCCGGAATACCGCCGGCTTCGTGAGATGATGGAAATAATCAACGACAGCATACCGGTGATCGCGCTCACTGCAACCGCCACTCCCAAGGTGCAAAGCGACATCGTCAAAAACCTCGGTCTCAAGGACCCCAACATTTTTATCTCATCATTCAACCGTCCCAACCTATATTACGAAGTACTGCCCAAGATCAACAAACCGGAAACGATCAAAAGCATCGTGCGGTTCATCGTGCAGAACAAAGGTAAAAGCGGTATCATCTATACGCTCAACAGAAAGACGACCGAAGAGCTGGCAGATATGCTCATGGCCAACAACATCAAGGCGGTTGCATACCATGCCGGGCTCGACAGCAAGCTGAGGGCGCAGCGGCAGGATCAGTTTCTGACCGAAGATGTACAGGTGATCGTGGCAACAATCGCCTTCGGCATGGGCATCGACAAACCGGATGTAAGGTTTGTGATCCACTACAATATTCCAAAAAGCATCGAGAACTATTATCAGGAAACCGGCCGCGCCGGACGTGACGGGCTCGAAGGAAAATGCATTCTCTATTACTCGCACAAAGACGTGTCGAAGCTTGAGCACCTGATGCGCGACAAGCCGCTGAGCGAGCGCGAAGTGGGCGGACAGCTCATCAACGAAACCGTTGCGTTTGCAGAGAGCGGGGTGTGCAGAAGAAAAGTGCTGATCAGTTATTTCGGCGAGGAATTCACTACCGAGAATTGCGGGAGCTGCGACAACTGTTTACATCCGAAAGAAAAGATCGAGGCAAAAGAAAATGCGGTCAAAGCCCTGAAGACGGTGAAGGCCCTGAATGAAAGTTTTGCTACCGAGTACGTAGTGAACGTGTTGTTGGGAAAATTGACCCCACAGGTACAGATGTTCCGTCACGATGGCATTGCCGAATTCGGAAGCGGCAAAGTCGAACAGGAGCACTATTGGAACTCGCTCATCAGGCAGTTGATCCTTTGTGGAATGCTTCAGAAAGACATCGAGCAATATGGCGTGCTCAAGATCACGGCGAAAGGGGAAAAGTTCCTCAAGAAACCGGTGTCGATGATGATCGTGATGAACAATTCATTTGAAGATGCCAACGCAGATGACGATGAAGGCATCACCGAAACAGCCACCAGCAGCGCCACAGACGAGAAGCTGCTTGAGATGCTGAAAGATCTTCGCCAGATAGAAGCCAAAAGAAAAGGCCTGCCGCCTTTCGTGATCTTCCTGGAAACAAGTCTGCAGGATATGGCCACACTGTATCCCACCACCACGCAGGAGCTGGAAAAATGCCAGGGTGTCAGCAAAGGGAAAGCGCTTCGGTATGGAAAGCCTTTTGTTGAAATGATCGCGAAGTATGTGGAAGAAAACAGTATCGAACGTCCGGATGATTTTGTGATGAAGAGCGTGGTAAATAAAAGCGGATTAAAAGTTTTCATCATACAGCAGACGGATAAAAAAGTGTCGCTCGATACGATCGCAAAAAGCAAGGACATGCAGATCGACAACCTGCTCGAGGAAATGGAAACGATCGTGGGCAGCGGTACCAAGCTCAACCTGAGTTATGCGATCGACGAGATGGTGGACGAAGATGAACAGGATGAGATCCTGGACTATTTCAAGAGCTGCGAAACAAGCAGTCTTGATATAGCTTTGCAGGAGCTCAGTGCAGGTGATTATACCTGGGAGCAGCTCAAGCTCATGCGCATCAAGTTCCTCTGCGAATACGGAATTTAGTGGAGCAGATAAATATAAAAAGAGAAAGCCTGAGTTTAATCTCCGGCTTTCTCTTTTTATAGTAAGCATGTTCATCAGGTCTGCAGATAATCATGCTGCATTTTATTTGTTATGTCAGTTTTGCCAGTATCTGTTCCTATGCAAAGCATTGCACTCCCAATGTGATTTTCATCTGTGTTGAACTCTTGAAGAAAAGCAAAAGAATATGCTTCAACACATGTGATGCAAGTTTTTTGTAATGTCTGCATCAGACCTGCATTTCATGCTGAAAATGGGATCGGAAATTTTACGGCAATAAATTTGATAGTAAGGGTTGACCATTCAGGAAGAAGAAAATATCCGAAGAAATTTTTTACAGGAAGCGTCGTGATTTTTTAATATATGAAAACAGAAGCAGTTACTTCATCAGGTTGTTTATCAGTAAGGTTACAGCTGTTATTTGAAGGAGATTCCACTGTGCGTTTTTGCGTGGAAAAAACTCAGTTTCTGTGGAACATTGATACTGTTGTCACGGGTAATAAAACAACAGAATAAAAATTTTTTTTTCAACAAAAAATTTTGATATTCGTTTCCCTGCAAATTTTTTTTGTTGATGCGTTCTTGATTCCTATGGATGCAATTGGTGGATCGAAAAGGTATTATAAACTGTTTACAAATTCATGCCCAAAGCTTTAGAAAAAGTCTGGAGTGAATGTCTTGATATCATAAAGGATATTGTTGAATGGCAGCATTTTAAAACATGGTTCGAGCCTATCAGGGCGGTTGAACTTAAAGAGAATGTTTTAGTGATCCAGGTGCCAAGCCAATTCTTTTACGAGTATCTCGAAGAACACTACGTTAACCTGCTTGCAAAGACATTGCGCAGGGTGTTGGGCAAGGATGCACAACTGGAATATCGCATCATGGTAGACAGCGGAAATCATCAAAACAAACCCCTTACTATGGATGTTCCGGCTCAAGGTTACAAGACCTTCTCAAACAACGAAATGGATTTCCCGCTTGTCATCAGCAACCCGGTGAAGAATCCATTTGTGATCCCCGGTCTCAAGAAGATGCAGATCGATCCGCAGCTCAATGCGATCTACACTTTCGATACATACATAGAAGGCGATTGCAACCGTGTGGCGCGGCGCGCAGGAAAGACCGTTGCGGAAAAACCGGGTGCCAATTCGTTCAATCCGCTCGTGATCTATGGCGGCGTGGGGCTTGGCAAAACGCACCTGGCGCAGGCCATCGGCAACGAAGTAAAAAGAAGCCAGGCCAGCAAGGTGGTGCTGTATGTGAGCTCCGAAAAATTCATCAACCAGTTCATCGACCACAGCCGCAACAACGCCATCAACGATTTCATCCATTTTTACCAGCTCATCGATGTGCTCATCATAGACGACGTGCAGTTCTTCAACCGCGCGGAAAAATCGCAGGATGCTTTTTTTGCGATCTTCAACCACCTGCACCAGTCGGGCAAGCAACTCATTCTTACCTCCGACAAGGCGCCAAAAGATATGGAAGGGGTACAGGAAAGACTGCTCAGCCGTTTCCGCTGGGGCCTCAGTGCAGATGTACTGATCCCTGACTACGATACCCGCATCGAGATCCTCGAAAGAAAGATGAAGAACGACGGGCTCGATATGCCGAAAGAGGTGGTGAAATACCTCGCTTACAACATCAACAGCAACGTACGCGAGCTCGAAGGCGCGCTTATTTCGCTGCTGGCGCAGTCGTCCCTCAACAGGCGCGACATCGACCTGGAACTGGCCAAACGCGTGCTCCGGAATTTTGTAAAAACTTCTTCCAAAGAGATCACCATCGAGATCATCCAGAAAATGGTGTGTGATTACTTCGATATCTCTTACGACAAGCTTCTGCAGAAAACACGCAAGCGTGAGATCGTGCAGGCGCGGCAGATCACCATGTTCCTCGCCAAAGCCTTCACTAAAAATTCCCTGAAAACCATCGGTGAACACTTCGGCGGGCGTGACCATACAACAGTGATCCATTCCTGCCAGACGGTAAAAGACCTGATGGACACGGACCATTCTTTCCGCGAAAATGTGATCGAGCTGCAACAGAAAGTGCAGCTGGTAGCCATGTAGCTTGCAGTAAGGAATTTTATTTCAAGATCGCTTTGATGAGCTGCTGTGTGTACGCAGCTTTCGGGCGGTAATAAACTTCATCCGACAACCCGCTTTCTTCAATTTTCCCCTTGTTCATTACGATGATGCGGTCGCTGATATAATGCACTACCGAGAGGTCGTGCGATATAAATACGGCGGTAAAACCAAACTCTTTTTTCAGATCGGTCAGCAGGTTGAGCACCTGCGCCTGCACGCTCACATCGAGGGAAGACACAGACTCGTCGAACACGATGAAGGAAGGGTTGGTGATCAGCGCCCGTGCGATCACGATCCGCTGGCGCTGGCCCCCGCTGAACTGGTGCGGATACCGGTTGTAATGTGCAGCTTTCAAGTCAACCTTCTCCAGCAATTCCACGGCTTTTTCTTTTCTCTCCCGGTCGGTTTTCAACATGCCGTGTATGCGCAACGGTTCCACCAGTGCCTGTCCCACCGTTAAGCCGGGGTTGAGTGAGGAATAGGGGTCCTGGAATACGAGCTGCATATTTTTGCGAAGCCGGCGCAGGTCGCCCTTGTTGTAGCTAGTAAGATCCTGCTGATCAAACAAGACCTTGCCTGCAGTAGGCTCTATCAGCCGCAGCAGCGTGCGGCCCAGCGTCGTTTTGCCGCAACCCGATTCGCCTACGAGCCCGATCGTTTCCCCCCTCCATACATCGAAACTGACCCCATCCACCGCTTTTGTAGGAAGAGCCGCCTTGCCCAGCCAGGCTTTCTTTCCCGGGAACCATACCCGGAGGTCTTTTACATCAAGCAAGGGAGAGGAAGACCCATTGCTGATTACAGGTACAGGAGGATCGTTCTCCTTTTTCACCCACCCTTTTTTTTCGACTATAGTCCCGCCGGCGTCGACCTGCATAAAATCACTCACCACCGGCAAACGGTCGCCTTTGTCGTGCAGCACCGGCCGGCAGTTCAGCAAGGCTTTTGTATATGGATGCTGCGGGAAACGAAGAACGGCTGCGGCCCGACCGTGCTCAACAATATTCCCTTTGTACATTACTACCACCTTGTCGGCGATCTCCGACACCACGCCAAGATCATGGGTGATAAAGATGACGCCCATATTGAACTGCGCCTGCAGTTCTTTCAACAGCAGCAGAATGCTTTTCTGCACGGAAACATCCAGCGCGGTGGTCGGTTCATCAGCGATCAGGAGGGCCGGGTTGCAGCTGATGGCCATTGCGATCATCACCCGCTGCTTTTGTCCGCCGCTGAGCTGGTACGGATAGCGCCGGAACAGCTGTGGTGGATCGGGCAGCTTTACTTTTTCAAAGAGGGCCAGCACTCTTTCTTTCGCATCGGCTTCCGTAACCTTTTCATGGAGCCTGATCGCTTCCATCACCTGCTCGCCACAGGTGAGTACGGGATTGAGGGAGGTCATCGGTTCCTGGAAGATCATTGCGATCTGGTTGCCGCGTATCTTCCTGATCTCTTCAGGCAACAGGGTGAGCAGATCCTGTTGTTGGGTACCGTCCGGCGCAAAAAGGATTTGTCCCTGTAAAACCCTCGCGGGTGGCGAAGGGAGCAGTTGCAGCACCGACAGGGAAGTAACTGATTTCCCTGAGCCCGATTCTCCCACGATGGCCACGATCTCATTCCTGGCAACTTCAAAAGAAATATCCTGCAGCGCAGTTACGGGCCCCGTCGGGGAATCGAAACTGATGCGGAGGTCTTTTATTTGCAGGAGTGGGACCATGACTTAAATAAATAATTCTATAAAAATAACCGGCCGGAACCATATAAAAAAAGTGCACTCCGAAACTACCAATCTGCCTGCTGGATGCACCTTATTTTCACATCTTTGGAAGTGACGGGTGAACGATTTTGTATTAACTTCGATAATGGTTGTTTAACTAACTAATTTATATGTCAAGACGCATTGTAAAAAAAATAGCCGTACTGGGAAGCGGTGTGATGGGCAGCCGCATTGCCTGTCATTTTGCCGGAACGGGCGTAGAGGTGCTGCTGCTCGATATTGCTCCCAAAGAAGTGTCTGAAGCTGAAAAAGCCAAAGGCCTTAGCCTCGACCACCCGGCTGTAAAGAACCGGATCGTGAATGAAGCGCTGCAGTCCGCCTTGCAATCAAATCCTTCCCCGGTGTACGACAAAGCGGTGGCAAAACGGATCCGGACCGGCAACTTCACCGACAACATGAAAGATATTGCCGGGTGCGACTGGGTGATTGAGGTGGTGATCGAACGGCTGGATATAAAACAGTCGGTGTTCGGCGAAGTGGAAAAATACCGCAGGCCGGGTACCCTCGTTACTTCCAATACCTCCGGCATCCCCATCCACATGATGGCGGAAGGACGAAGTGAAGATTTTCAGAAGCATTTCTGCGGTACCCATTTCTTCAACCCGCCGCGCTACCTCCGGTTGCTCGAGATCATCCCCACTAAATATACAGATCCTTCCGTCATCGATTTTCTGATGCAATACGGCGATCTGCATCTCGGTAAAACAACGGTGCTGTGCAAAGACACGCCGGCTTTTATCGCCAACAGGATCGGTGTGTTCAGCATCATGTCTATCTTCAAGCTGGTCGGAACCCTTGGCCTCACCGTAGATGAAGTCGATGCGCTTACGGGGCCCATCATCGGCCGTCCCAAATCCGCTACCTTCAGAACCGCCGATGTGGTAGGTATAGACACCCTGGTGAAAGTAGCCCGGGGAGTGGCGGAGAACTGTCCGGAGGATGAAGCCAGGGAGATCTTTCAGATACCTGACTGGCTCGGGAAAATGGTGGACAGCAACTGGCTGGGTGACAAGTCGAAACAGGGCTTTTATAAAAAAGAAAAAAAGACGGGAGGGGAAGCAGGCGAGAAATCGGATATCCTCAGCATCGATCTCTCCACGATGGAGTACCGTCCCAAACAGAAAGTAAAATTTGCCGCGCTCGAAGCCGCCAAACCGGTCGACGATCTGCGAACCCGCCTGAAGATGCTGGTTGCTTCACCCGATAAGGCCGGGGAGTTTTACCGGCAGTTTCATTATCACCTGTTTTCTTATATCTCACACCGCATCCCGGAGATCAGCGATGAGCTGTACCGCGTGGATGATGCCATGAAAGCCGGTTTCGGCTGGGAGATCGGCGCTTTTGAAACCTGGGATCTGCTGGGCGTGGCCAAAACCACCCAGGCAATGCAATCGGCCGGCTTCACAGTGGCGCCCTGGGTGAACGAACTGCTTGCAGCCGGACACACGTCTTTTTACAAAATTGAAGACGGCCAGCGGAAATATTACCAGCCTGCTCTCGGCGGTGGAAAAGGAGAAGGTTCGTATCTGCCCATTCCGGGGGGTGAGGCGTTTATAGTGATGAAGAATTTTGCCGGGCAGACGGCCTGGAAGAATGGTGCCTGCAACCTGTATCACCTGGGCGATGATGTGCTGGGCCTCGAATGGCATACCAAGCTGGGAAGCATCGGGGGCGAAGTGCTTGAAGGTATTCAACGATCCATATCGCAGGCGGAGGAAAAATACAAGGGGCTGGTGATCGCCAACGACACGGCACAGTTCAGCGCGGGCGCCAATATAGGCATGATCTTCATGCTGGCCATCGAGCAGGAATACGACGAGATCGATATGGCCATCCGGCTGTTTCAGAATACGATGATGCGTGCGAGGTATTCATCCGTACCGGTTGTGGTGGCACCCCTGGGACTCACGCTGGGCGGGGCCTGCGAGCTAAGCCTGCATGCCGACAAGGTATGTGCCGCCGCGGAAAGCTATATCGGATTGGTAGAGCTGGGCGTAGGATTGATCCCGGGGGGCGGTGGCACCAAAGAGTTCGTGTTGCGGGCGGCTGACGAGATGCATGAAGACGAGCCGGAAAGCATCACCCTCAAGAACCGCTTCCTTACCATTGCCACGGCCAAAGTGGCCACATCCGCGTTTGAAGCATTCAACATGGGCATCTTACGGAAAGGAATAGACGAAGTAGTGATGAACCAGGAGCGGAGGATCGGGGAAGCGAAGCAGTCTGTGATCTCGCTGTACGATGCAGGCTATACCCTACCGGTGCAACGCACAGACATCAAAGTATATGGCCGGAGCCTGCTCGGCGCCCTGTACGCAGGCATCAACGGCATGTGGCGGGGAAACTACGCCACCGACCACGATGCGCTGGTGGCGCGGAAACTTGCCTACGTAATGTGCGGTGGCGACCTCAGCGAGCCTGCCCTCGTAAGCGAGCAATACCTGCTTGATCTGGAGCGACAGGCCTTCCTGAGCCTTACTGGCGAACGAAAGACCTTGGAGCGCCTGCAAAGCGTGTTGAAGAGTGGCAAGCCGGTGAGAAATTAACAGCTAGATACAGGCCCAACGCACATTCCGGTTTGTATGTACCCGCTGGGAACAGGGAAGATAGCAGATGCAATGTATGACTGCGGACGAAGAGATCAAATACGACAACACCATGAACGATAACAAACTGCTTATCCGCGACGCGGTGGAGGCTGACCTGCCGGGCATCCTGGAGATATACAACCATTCAATTCTATATACTACTGCAGTGTACGATTACACACCCCATACGCTCGAGATGCGGAGAACGTGGTTTGGACAGAAACAATTACACAATCACCCGGTGATCGTGGCTGAAATCGGAGGGGAAGTGGCAGGCTTTGCTTCCTTCGGGCCTTACCGGCCCTGGGCCGCCTATAAATACACGGTGGAAAATTCAGTTTACGTACATCCCGGTTACCGGGGGCATGGTATCGGAAAAAGACTGCTGGGCGTTACCATCGACCGGGCAAAAGAACTGGATGTGCATGTTATCATCGCCGGCATTGATGCAACGAACGAAGCCAGCATCCGGCTGCATACAAATTTCGGCTTTACCGAAGCCGGCCACTTCAAAGAGGTGGGCTTCAAATTCAATCGATGGCTCGACCTGGTTTTTTATCATCTGCTGCTGAAAACACCCGAACAGCCGAACGAACAGTGACGGTTTATTCTACCGTTGGCTGGTCCTTTTCATCTTCCGGGTCGCCATCCACGTTTTTGCCTTTCTGACTTTCCTCGGTGATCAGATCTCCATCTTCTTCCGGCTGGTCTGTATCGAGGTCCAGGTCTGCATCTACCTTTTTGCCGGCAGCGCTCTCGTGCGGTTCAAGTGATTCTCCGGTGACTTTATTCACTGTTTCGTGCTGAGGGTTTTCTACCATATTGATCTTTTTTAGCTGATTGTAAAAGTAAGAAACTGTAAACATTATGCCATGATCAGTTTGCCGTATGTAGCCGCTTGTTCAGCGCCCGTTCTTGCGGGTTCCCTGGTATCCCTAATATCCATACATTTACGGCAAGGTTAAGAAAGGTTCCGGAAAAATCAGGCCACCCGGCCGGCTCCCGACTGCAATATCTTATGCAATTCACCGTTACGAAAGAGATCAGAGTCAATAAACCGACGCCCTTGCGCGGTATCATCATCGTGCTCATTCTTCTGATGGCAGTGCCGGTGCTTGTGATCGCTTTTTTGAGTCTTTTACTTTATATGGCGGGAAACTGGATCGTTACGTCTTTTGCAGGTGAGCGGTCTTCTTCAGCGCTGGAGCCTTACTTTCTTGAACGGCCTTTCCTGGAAAACGAACATGTCAAGATCACGGTAGTTGAAGATGAGCGCGATGAAGAACTAACGGAATTGAATGCGGAGTGGAACAGGGATGTGTACGAAGATGATGACAATTATCTTTTCCGGGCCCGTACCACACCGCTGATCCCTGAAATTGATGACAAGGTGATCGGCTTTTTTGTGAAACAATATGAAGAGGGGGCCGTTCTTCAATTGTTGTCGCAAAAGAAGGATACCGCTTCCGGTATCGCAACCACAGAACTCGTTTACCTGCGTTACAACGATCTGCAGCTGTCGCCCATCATCGAAGCAGGCGGCTACTGCCTGTACAACGACGAAAAAGATCCCGCGATCATCAGGGGCATCAGCAATGCATCCGGGATCATCTTCCGTTTCAAAGATAAAAGTTAGAAGGCGGCAGCTAACCGCTTTCCACCTATCCTTCAAATATCAGTGAAAACACCACCATCCTTGTTTTCGCCTTGTCGATCACATTGGAGAATTTCAGGTCGGGGTCGCGGCTGTGCGAATTGCTTACGCCGTTGCTTAGCTTGATCTCCGGGGAGAGGATGAAATAGGGGAGATAAAAGTTGAAGCCTACGCCTGCTTCCACACCGTAGTCAATGGGCTGCAGCTTTACGAGGTCTTCTGCGTTTTTTGCGCGGGCCTTGCTGGAAAGATCGTATTCTGTCTTGAAACCGCCCATCACGTAAAAACGGAAATTGTTCATGCGGTCGCTGCTGAACTTGATCTGGATAGGCACGCCCAGCAGGATCGATTCGATGTTCTTGGTCATGATAGGCGCTTCATCTACCGTGGGATATTTGAGCTGGTAAGTAATGGCCTTGTTCACGAACAGGAGCTGCGGAAATACAACACGTGCAGAGAGCCGCTTGCTGAGCCGGATGGTATGCATGCCGCCGATACCCAGTCCCATGGTGCTTTCCGGACTTGTAACGAGCACGCTGTCGCGTTGCAGGAAGAGCGGATGCTGGCTGATGTTGAGCCGGCTTTGCGCTCCCATGATGATGACGCCCAGGTGATAGAATTTATCGTCTGCGTCCGGCAGGTTGATGCGGTCACGCAACTGGGCCGTAACCTCCCCGCACAGGAGCAACAAACTGAACAAGGAAAAAGCTATGCTGATGATCTTTTTTCTCCGCAATAAATGGTGCATATTCCTAAGCTAAGCGTTTTTAAATAGGTGTTGGCATACCCTACTTCATCGAGTATCTGTAAAAAAATTTTTCCTTCCGGAAAGGCTTTCACGGAGTCATTCAGATATTGGTAAGCTTCGCGGTTGTGGGATATCAGGTTGCCTACGTTGGGAGCGATAATCTTCATATAAAGATTATAAAAACCCTGAAAGGCTTTTCTGGGCCTGGAGAATTCAAGCACCATCAATTTGCCGCCGGGTTTCAGCACCCGCAGCATTTCCTGCAATCCACTGCGCAGATGCTCGAAATTGCGTACTCCGAACGCTACAGTAACAGCTTCAAACGAAGCGTCCGGAAAATTTATTGCTTCGCTGTCGCCGGGAAGAAGCTCGATGCGGTCGTTTAACAAAAGCTTGGCAATTTTCTTTCTGCCAAGCTCCAGCATGCCTTCGGAAATATCGATGCCGGTCACTTTTTCGGGGCTCAGGATCTTGTGAACGAGGATGGCCACATCGCCTGTGCCGGTGGCTACGTCGAGCACGCGTTTCGGGCGGAGGGTTTTTAGTTCGCGGATCCCTTTTCTGCGCCAGTACAGGTCGATGCCGCCGCTGAGGAACCGGTTGATGAAATCGTACCGGAAAGCGATCTGGTCGAACATCCGGGCGACCTGCTGTTTTTTGGTAAGCTGCGAATCTTTATAAGGCACAATGGTATCGTGCGGCAACTGATTGTTCATGAAGCCGCAAAGGTAAAGAATGTGGCTTGTTAATACCGGTGTGCCCCCTACATTATCTATCTTTACCGCTTTCATCATGATCATCCAGTCAGCCGAATATGTTATCAGCAGCCCGGAATACAATTTGTGTCCGGCACCCGACCGGCCCGAGTATGCGTTTATCGGCCGCAGCAACGTGGGCAAGTCCTCCCTCATCAATGTGATCACCGCCAAACAGCACCTTGCCAAAACGTCCAATTCGCCCGGCAAAACGCAGCTGATCAATCATTTCGACGTACGAAGCGTGAAAGAGATCGGCGGAAAGGTAACGCCCTGGTACCTGGTCGATCTGCCGGGTTACGGGTTTGCGAAGGTGTCGCAGGCGCAGCGCAAAAAATGGGAGAAAATGATCGAAGATTACCTGCGCAAAAGGACCAGCCTCCAGAATGTTTTTGTACTTATAGACAGCCGCCATTCCCCGCAACAGATCGACCTCGATTTTATTGACCAGATGGGAGAATGGCAGGTACCCTTTTGCCTGGTGTTCACCAAATCAGACAAGGAGACCCAGCTGCTGGTGAGCAAGAACGTGAAAGATTTTCTGAACAGAATGCGAAGCAACTGGGAGTTCCTGCCCCGGCATTTTGTGACGAGTGCCGTCAAGAAGACCGGTCGCGACAAGATACTGGCGCTGATCCAGGAGATGAATAGCGAGTATGATCTACACTCCCGGCAAAATGACGATGCCGGCAGGAGGGGGTAAACAGGTGAGTGGGAAGTTCAGTGACCGGGTCAGTTCACGACCTTGTTGGCGCAGCTGCTACTGGCAAAGGCTTCGGGCTTGGCCTTAAAAGCAAACCCCATCCCGAGGATATACCCCATCGCTTCTTTGAGGGCCAGGTTGCTTTTGAAGGTTGGATTTGTGTTGATGTCGGCATGCACTTCCATATCCACATCATACACATTGAAGAGATCGCAGAGCTCATAGGCGATCTCGATGCTTTTGGCCACTTCCAGCAGCATGCGTTCCTTGATGCTGAACTGCTGCCGGGTTTTGTCATTGTGAATGAACATAAAGCCGCCATGGCCTTCGCGAAGAAAAACAATGACCGTAGCAAATTCCGTTTCAAGGCCTTTTACCTGTGAATCGGTGCCGATGCAGACTTTTAATTTGAAACCATTGGAAACCTCCCGTTTGATGGCCGTTTCTACAGCTTCGAGAATGGGAGCGTCGATAGGATCTCCGTTAAATTTTCTCCACAACATATTTATGGGTTTTCCGAAGTTACCGAAAAACCCATCACTTTACTAAACCCTTCGGGATTATCGTTTGATTAATTTTTGTACCCGCAGGGAGGCTCCGTCACTATACCGCAGGATCATGATCCCGGGAGCCGCCTGCAGCAGGCTGATGCGGTTGAGGCCGGGATCGGCCGTCCCTTTTGCCACCAGCTTCCCTCCGGCATCAAACAACTCGTAGTTATACCTGGCCGTAGCAGTAAAGAGGATCTGACCGGTTACCAAGGTTGAAAGCAGTCTGATACCTGTTTTTTCATTTCCTGAGATCAGGTGGATGATGTTCGAGTAGTAGGCGGTTTTGGTTGCTGCAGTTGTGGCTTTCAGGCGATAGTAGGCAGGGGCGCCCTCAGAAGAAAAAGCGTACGATCGCTGATCTGTATTCGTGTTGAGCATCGGATGGAACTCCTTCCCGTCTGCTGAAGATTCCAGGAGGATGGCGCTGACCGGTTCATCGGCGGTGTAAGTCCAGTACAGGTTGTTATATCCTCCACCCGTGTTGCCGGTGAGCCAGAACTGCTGCACCGGCAACAGGGTCAGCAGGTTGCCGGTAAGCTGGTAGGCGCCCAGGCTGCCATAATTCGAATGGTTGATATTACCGGTTCCCCTGACTGCCAGAAAATAGTCGCCGGGCTGTAAAAGCGTGTCGATGCCCGCATCGAGCAGGGTGGAAGGATTGTAACTCGCCAGCGTATCGGATGCCGCGTCCAGCACAAAAACCTTGATGTCGATGTTCGCTCCTTGATTGCCGGAGCCCACGCTTGCCGGTACCGCGTTCAGGTGAAGATGCGACGAATGGTCCAGGCGCAGCCTGAACACATCCACATCGGTCATCCGGTTGATAAGTCCCCTTGCCGCCAAGCTTCCGCCGGCTATGGGAAGGTCTTCTGCCGAAGAGGGGCTGTTGCCGTAATCATCGGGTTTGTAAGAAATTCCGTTACCCACCGAGGTGATCACTTCCATGTCGTTCTGGATCTGGTTACAGCCGGCCGAATTGGCGCCGGTATGCCAGGTAGTAAGGTTCTTTGAATAACCGACACCCATGATAGGGGCCCAGCCGATCTCGCCGGCGCCCTGTCCCGAATTGTACTCTTCCGTTTTCAGGCAGCCGGCATCGTACGAGCTTTGATGCTGAAGGCCCAGGGTATGTCCTGCCTCGTGCGAGCAGGCTTCGGCCACATTTTTGGGATTGTTGTACAGCAGTGCGCTAAATACCCATGCCGGCGTATCATCTCCCCAGGTAAACGATCCTACGAACGATACACCACCCGAGCTCCCATACCAGCCAGACGTGGGCGTTATGATCACATGGATGCGCTGGTTGAAGGGAGCGGCGGCATACACCGCAGCATCGGTAGTTACATTGATGGCAAAAGGGCGGTAGTCTTCGGCGACGCGGTTGAAAATCTGCGTGATCGCCTCTGCTGATAGCCCCGCCGGTTGTGCCGTGATGGGGCCGGCCCAGTTCCAGGAGGTGCCCGATACCATTTCCCCGTCGAAATTCAGGTAGATGGCAGGAGCGGCTTCCGGATAACTGTTCAGCTTCGGCGTTTGTGCATAGCCGTTCGGCATCACTGCAACAGCTGCGCAGGCCAGCAAGCCGGTCAGTATCTGTTTCATAGGAAAGGTTCGAATTTTATTCAACCACTACCAGCGACTGTTTCTGTTTCGACAACATGTACTGGTCGTTCTGGCGGGTGAGCAGCAGCACATCGCCATACCGGATATTTACCACCCTTCCCACATAGGCGTCGGTTGCATTGCCTGCCGTGATCTTTGAAATGGTGAAGAGGGCTCCGTCGTAATTGATGCACTGGATCGTGACACTGGTTACGTTCCGGTTGCGGACCACCTTCTCTGCAATCACGCCTTCGAGGGCACTGCCTGCACCCATTGGGATCTTTATATGCTGCGAGGGAACGCTGTTGAAGAGTTGCTCCAGCTGGAGAAGGCTGATAGCGGTATGATCGGGAAGATGACCAAAAAGAAGGGGTTTTACGGGCAGGGTTTGCCTGACGGGTAACTGTGTGAATGCGGAAAGGAACAGCAGGTTGCACAGCAGGGCCATAACCGCACGGACAGGGTTTTTCATAGATAAGGATTTGGAGGATCGGAATTTTCAGGATACGGATCGCAAGAGGCTGCCGCCCCTTACCAGAAAAATAACGGCAAACAAAAAAGAATATTGTCAGTACTGGCCTGTGCTCAGCATCACGAGCGTACAGGCTTCCACGGGCTCGATGCCATTTTTTTCGGCGAGCGCATACAGTTCGTAGTTCTCGGCGCCCGGATTAAAAATGATTCGTTTGGGATGGAGCGACAGAATATAATCGTAATACTGTTTCTGGTTGGCTGCATTCAGGTAAAGGGTCACCGTATCGACGCCCTCTGCCGGTAGCTGCTCCGTGGCGATCTGAACCCCTGCGGCAGTACCCGCTTTTCTTCCGATGGCCACGATGGGATGTTGCAGGTTTTTCAGCCGGTTGATGGCCAGGAAACTATACCTGGAAGGATTGTCGGATGCACCCAGCACCACTGTTTTTTTTGTGCCTGTCATGGTTGCTCTGTTGATTGGTGAAAAGGATTCGTTTCCGCAAGTATAACGCCTGGATCGCGAAAATCGTTCGTTGGAGTGCGGGAGAGGTGGTATGCCTGGCCTTTTTTGTCTGAACCAGAATTAACCTGATGCAGGTGACCCAATCCGCGCCGCTCTTGGATGTAAAAAATTCGCTGTGTCTGTTTGATTTTGAAATTTCTGACCGGTATCGTTTGTAACCTTGGCTCGCCCCGGTATAGACCGATCTCTAAAAAGGCTTGCCGTGTGTCTGCCGGATCAGGAACGAGACCAGCGCGGGGAATGGTTTTACGGCGCTGATGAATGCGTCGGTCATCCACTCTTTGCCGAACATGCGCTGGATCATGCGGCCAGCCAGCAGGCGGGAAGAAAAGAGTTTTTTCCATTCCGCGCAATAGCGTTCTTCCAGCTCGCCTCTGGAGAAGCGGCCACACAAAAACTGATCGATCAGCTGTGCCGCGATCTTGCTGCCGTGCAGGGCCATGCTCATGCCGTTGCCGCAGAGCGGCGTGATCATTCCGGCCGCATCACCGGTCAGCAGGATATGATCTTCTACCTGCGATTTTTTTTCGAATGAGATCTGGGAGATGGTCAGCGGCTGTTTATATAAAAATTCGGACCGGGTGAAAATATCTTTTAAAAAAGAATTGCGGTGCAGGAACCGCTCTTCCATCTGCGCGATAGAATTGCCACTTTCGCTGAGATTGCCCGCCGTTGTAAGGTAACACAGGCAGTACTTTCCTTCCTCAATGCGTGAGATGCCGCAGTAGCCATTGCTGAAATTATGAAGGGCAATGGTGTCGGAAGAAAAATCGCTGCGTATATGATATTTTACGCCGATATAATTATTGAGTTTGGTGGGTTTCCAGGTTATGAACGGTCTTTTCCATTTTACATCGAGGTTGCTTCGTTTTCCAAATGTGCCGCAGACCAGCTTGGCCTGGTAAGATATTCCGGAACAGGCCACGGTGCTGTGGCTGTCGTGGTAATGAACACTGCGAACGGTGGCATCTTCTTTTACATCCACACCCCGTTGTTTGGCCAGCGCGGCCAGTTCCGCGTCGATCTTGTAGCGACTGATTCCAAAGCCACCCAGGGGTAAGGGATGCCTGACCGTTTTTCCCCCGGGTGCCGAGATGAGCACATTCTTCAGGATAGGCAGCTGTTTCGCATGCAGCGGATAGCCGAGCCGCTCGAGAAAATCCCAGCATTCAAGACTGATGTATTCTCCGCAGACCCGGTGAAAGGGATAAGTCTCTTTTTCCAGCAGTACCACACTGCGTCCCTGCCCGGCCAGCTGAATAGAGAGTGCAAGACCGGCTAGTCCGCCACCGATGATGGCCACATCATACAGCCGCTGCT
Source organism: Chitinophagaceae bacterium (assembly GCA_965200945.1). Classification (GTDB taxonomy): domain Bacteria; phylum Bacteroidota; class Bacteroidia; order Chitinophagales; family Chitinophagaceae; genus JADCRZ01. The sequence goes on along the minus strand of OZ241749.1, from coordinate 2,308,587 downwards.
CCTGCACCAGCTCCGCTGCGTCCAGCGTTTGAGGTTCATATATATCGGTTCGGCTCAATGTAGTTTATCTGTTTAACCCGGCTTTACCGGTAGGCACCACCACCAGATGCCGGAACGCCCATTTCCATTTTACCAGGAAGTTCTGGAGTCCGGCTGAATTCAGCAGCTGTTCCCATTCCTGTTTCAGAAAACCTCTCCTCACCGATAAAGGTGCATCATTTTTCACCAGGTAAGACGAAGAAAAAAGTTGTGTCAGCCCCTTGATGGAATAATAAGCCAGCCAATGCCGGTGCAGGTCGTTGATAAAAAAACCCTTCCGTGCGTTGGTATGCATCCACCCGAGCATACGGGTAAGTTCTTCATTGCTGAAATGATGACAGAACAGGGATGAAAATATAATATCGGGTTGCATATCCTTGAAGATAGCCAGGCTATAGTCCGATGCGATTAGCGAACAGGAAAGTGCCGACACGTTTTGCCTGGCCACTTCTATGCATTCGGGATTGATGTCGATGCCGATGAACGCGGCTTTGATCTTTTTTCTCTTGCACCATCGTGCAATTGCCCGGATGTTATCTCCGCCCCCGCAACCTATCTCGCAAATAACCAGCGGACTTTCCCCCTGGTTTTTGTCAACCAGCCGTTTTACTCCGTCGATCGTGATCGCATGCCCACCCAGGTAGGTATTGATGAAAGCCAGCTCTTTCATGTTCCGTTGGATATCGGCAAACGGGATGTTGTCGGAGTCAAGCAGTTCTTTCTGCGGCGATCGTTGGGAAAAATCCATAAACGGAGATGGGCTTTTTTCGCTAGGCCACTATCGGCTCGCGGCTCAACACAACGGTTTCCATGGTGAGGCCCGGACCGAACGCGGCTCCGAAGATTTTATCGGTGCGATGCTCGTCGGGCGCATGCAGCATTTCTTTTAGTACGAACAGGATGGTGGGAGACGACATGTTGCCGGCTTTCTTCAGCACGTTAAAACTTTCCGTGAGCTCACCGTTTTTAAAAGACAGACTTTTGTGGATGGCTTCGAGTATCCGTTTTCCGCCCGGATGGATGCACCAGCCCGTGATATCCTGCAGCGTGAGGTTGCATTTCTGCAGCGCCCTGTTCACCAGATGGCCGAAGTCTTCTTCAATGAGATCGGGTACATAACCGCTCAGCGTCATCAGAAAACCGGTGGAAGAAAGCTCCCAGGCCATGTCCTTCTTTCCCTTCGGAACGATCTCGGAGTAAAAGCCCTGCAGGTGAAGTCCTTTGTGGGCATGCTCTTCGTGTGTTACTAGCACCGCCGCAGATCCATCTCCAAACAGCATGCTGGAGGCGATGTTGTCGAGGGTGGACTCTTTCTGAAAATGAAGTGTACACAGTTCTGTGCAAACGATCATCACTTTCGCAGACTTGTCTGACCGGCAGATGGCATCCGCGATCCGGATCGCATGGATGGCGGCATAGCAGCCCATAAAATTTACGGATGTCCGGAAAATGTTTTTCGGCAGGTCCATCAGTTCCATCACCTGCAGATCGAGCCCCGGTGCGCTCATACCGGTACAGCTGGCTGTAATAAGATGCGTGATGTCGCCTGAGGTCAGCTTTGCACTTTCAAGACAGTTGCGGATCGCGTCTACAGACAGGGGCGCCGCATACCTGTTGTACAGGGCCATGCGGAATTCAAGCGATGGGAACGGCTCCAGGTTTTCCGTTTGCGGATAAAACTTCCATTCGTTCACAGGCCGGCTGTAATCGGGCATCACCGAGTAGCGGTAGTCGATGCTGCTTTGGTGATACAGGAACTTCATTTTACGGCGGTCCGTTTCATTCATGGCATAAATATTCTGCATGAAATGAAGGATGTCTGTCTGCTGGTGTTTGTAGGCAGGGAGAGCGGTGCCTATCGAAATTATTTTACTCAAAAATTCTCAGGATGATTAAGGTTAAAAATGCGGCACTGCTGCAACAGGAAGCCAGTGTGTTCATTCTCATTGTATGTCTGAAATCGGCTGCTGCCGGGTCTTTCCAGGCTTGCCGGGCCCACAGGAAAAAATAAACAATGACCGGCAGCATGATCACCTGCACGATGACGAGCTGCTGCACTTCCAGTTCGGAAACAAAGTACGCGGCCAGCACGGCAAATGCCGCTGTATATACGATGCCGGTGAAAAGGAAGGTGTTCCTGATACCAAGCAACAGGCTGATCGTTCTCACGCCATCTTTTCTGTCTGCCACGTGCTGGTAGATCTGTGTCAGCGGATAAAACCCACCGATCAGCAGGCTGCTCGACACCATGCCCCCTGCCGGTACTGCGGTCGTAAGGAGCGGATGACACCCGTGGTACACCAGCCAGAAAGTGACCGCGCCCTGAAACAACACCACCGTTAAATAACCGGTGAACGGGAATTGTTTCAGCCGGATGCCCCGGTAGCTGTATGCCCTCGAAGCAAGAATGTACAACGCGATGCCGGCTGCGAAATACAGGCTGATCCCAAAACTGAGTGCAATAGCAATGCCATCAAGCAGCAGGGTTACCCTGAACAGTTGCGGAGTAGGCTGCAGCGGATCTTTGAGGCCACCGATGCTTTCTTCATCACGGTCCATATATGAATTGTAACCATTGCTCGCCGGATACACCAGCGCATGCAGGATAAAAAAAATGAGGAATGCCCGGGGCCAGTCGGGATCAACTACCCGACTGAGTGCAAAGAGATAGACCGGCAGCAGGAATATGGAAAATGGAAAGCGAAGCAATTGTATGGTCGACCGCTGCAGCATCAAAGGGGAAGATAATTATTTTTTGCTATTTTCATATACTTAGTAATGCCGGGTTGTAAACAGCCGTACATTGTTATAACGTATGTGCAGTACCAAAAGGTTGACACTATAAATACATAAATTATGGATACCGTAAAAATGAAGGTGGGTGTGCTGGGCTCGGGTGGGGTAGGACAAGTGCTGGGAGCTGCTTTTCTGAAAAAAGGATACGAAGTGATGATGGGAACCCGAAACCCCTCCAAGGAATCTGTCGTTAAATGGAAAGAAGAAAATGCAGGTGCGCAGACAGGCACTTTTTCGGAAGCGGCCGCCTACGGCCAACTGCTGGTGCTGGCGGTGGAAGGGGATGCAGCCAAAGCGGTGATTGAACTGGCCGAATACGAGAACTTTACCGGTAAAGTAGTCATCGACACCACCAACCCGATCACTAAAGAAGCGCCGCACAACGGGATCCTCAAATTTTTCACCACCCTGAACGAGTCGCTGATGGAACAGCTGCAGCACCTGCTGCCGCAGGCGCATTTTGTAAAGGCGTTCAACAGTGTGGGCAATATGCAGATGTACAAACCGCAATACCGGGAAGGCCGGCCTACCATGTTTATCTGCGGGAACGACGACGATGCGCGCAAATCTGTTTCCGGCATCCTGGATCAGTTTGGCTGGGATACGGCCGACATGGGCATGGCGGAAGCTGCCCGTGCCATCGAGCCTTTATGCATCCTCTGGTGCATCCCCGGCTTCCGGCAGAACGAATGGACACATGCATTCAAGGTGCTGCATCTTGCTAATTAAAATCCGGTGATGACCTCTTCACCCGCCTCTCCCGTGCAGGACCGATCCATTCCGGAGACGCGAAGTGTCGTGTCTGTACGTAAAAAATATTATACAATCAATTTTCTCATTATGACATGGGAACAATTCTCGGCTTCGCTGGCGGGTGAAAAGATGCCAGCCGCGCTTTCGGTTTACCTGCAGGCTTTGTGGTACGATGGAAAGGGCGACTGGAAGAGCGCCCATGAAGTGGCACAGGACATTGAAGACCGCAACGGCTCCTGGATTCATGCGTACCTGCACCGCAAAGAAGGGGATGCGGGCAACGCGGCATACTGGTACCGCCGCGCGGGTAAACCAATGCCCGGGTATTCATTGAAGCAGGAGCATGAAGAGATTGTAAAAGCGCTGCTGTAAGAAGTCAGCCGGCAAGTGGAATATATTGGTTCAGCTGCAGGATCAGGTCAGGGTCCGGACAGTTGCTCAGGTATTTATCCCGCTCGGAATAGCGGCATACGCCGGGATAATCCCCTTTGTAGACACTCAAGTCAAAGATGATCTGAAAATGCAGGTGGGGCGGCCAGTGGCCGTTCTCAAACGGCTTGCCGAAATGACCGATCTCCTGCGCCCTGATCATGTACTGCCCCTCGCGCAGGGCCTCGATATCTTTCAGGCTGATATGCCCGTACAAAGTATAAAAAGGAATGCCGTCGAGCTGGTGCAGCAGCACCAGCGTGGCGCCGTAATCACCATAATTGTTGTTGAAGGCGAAACTGTGGATCATGCCACCAAGCGGGGCAAATACTGGTGTGCCGGCGGGGCCCCATATATCAACGCCCAGGTGCAGCCGACGGGGTTCATGCGTGGCGGTGCTGCCGTCGAAGATACGGCTGCGGCTGTATACACTTCTCAGTTCATTGTATCCCCCGATGCCAAGGTCGGCCCCTGCGTCGGCGATCTTCTTGCCGACCCAGCTGCTGAAGCCTTCCACATCTTCCAGGATGTCGCCGGTAAGATCCGCATTGCCGGCTGTAAAATCCATTTGCGCCAGGCGTTCCTTCTGTGGATCGAAACGTACAACCGGGGAAAAGACGGCCTGGTTGCGGATGAAGATATTGCGGGCTTCTAAGTTGATCATCGGAGCGGGATTGAAACGATGCAGCGGGCTGGTAAGAAGTGACCTGTGGCACAAAAATTTATTACCTTCATACCAAAGTAAAGTAAACTATTTTTTATGCAACAGCAGAACATTAAACAGCCAGTTAATCAGTCGCAGCCCGACCCTAAAAAGAACCTGCCGGCCGATCGGGAACATACGAAGGAAGCGTATGAACAGGCTGAATCCGACATCGAACACGACCCGGATTTCATGCCGGGAAATGACGCGGAAGACTTGGATGAAGAGGAGTCTGTTAAGCTCAACGACGACGAGAACGACCTGGTGTAACCAGGCGTTGCTCTACCGGACCACTTATTTTTTCTTACCCCAGTTGTTCTCCATCGCTTTGTAAGACTTTTTCGAAACAGATGATTTGTTCTTTGGTTTCGCAGTCCCCTTTTTCTTTTTCGCGTTGATATTATTCACCAGTGAGTTCTTCACACCAAGCTTGTTCTTAGGCCCTGCTTTCGATGCTTTCTTGGGTGCGGCTTTTTTTGCAACTGGTTTTTTGAGAGCCGCTTTCTTTGGAGCAGCCTTTTTACCAACAGCTTTTTTGGCTACGGCTTTTTTTGGAGCGGCAGCTTTTGCTGATGCATTTTTAGCTGGCCGTCCCCTTTTTTTCGGTGCGGCTTTTTTCGCTGCTTTGGGTGCTGCTTTCTTGATACTTTTTGATACTGCCATGGGTATTTGTTTTAAGTGTACGGTATTATTGATAGATGCGTGAAAGTAGATAAAATTTTTTGGGCCGGGTAGCGCAGGGGCAAAACACGGTTGTTTTACCGGACACGGTGGTAGGATGAGGGGCGCGCGCTCTGTCTGTTTCCGGTAGCGGGAAGTGGACGTTCATCAATGAGGATGTTTGTTGCGGAGTATATCCTTACAAAGCCGTACAATGGTATGAAGGGCGATGGAAGCCTGTTCCCTGTCGATGCCGGTAGGTGCAATGATAAAGTCCAGCGTATTGATGAAAGATGCTCTGTTCAGAAAGGCTTTACTTTTCATAAAGTGAAGTATAGATACATGACCTATTCAAAAAAAATGCCATAGCATTTATTCCCTATCACTTTGTTATAGTTAAATTATTGCCTTCTTTGTTGATTTTTTTCATCAACAACCGAATCTTATTCTACGATGTCAGATCACAATGTTGATCATACGCCCTTTAACGTAAACGATTCTTTTGGGCATTTTGCCTTCCAGCCATTTCTGAACTGTTTCATTTGCCACCACCATTTTTTCCACTTCCTCCTGGGTAGCGTCGAGCGAAATGCTGATGTTGGCCCGAACTTTCCCGTTCACGGAAACCGGGTATTCCTTTGAGCTTTCGGTCACCCATTTTTCTTCGAACGTGGGGTAGCGGGCGTTCAGTACCGTGATGAGCTTGTCATCGCCCGGCGTCAACGGGTTCAACCGGTGGTAGAGCTCTTCGGAGATATGCGGTGCATAAGGGGCCAGCAACACAAGAAGCGGATCGAGGACAGCCCGGGTATGACATTTCAGTTCGGTGAGGTCGTTGACGCAGACCATGAAAGAACTCACGGCAGTATTGAAAGAGAATTTCTCGGTGTCTTCTTCCACTTTCCGGATGGTGCGGTGCAGCACTTTCAGGGCGGCATCGGAAGGTTTTTCTTCTGTCCAGATGCGTCCTTTTATTTCATCGAAGAACAGGCGCCAGAGTTTTCGCAGGAAGCGGTGAACACCTTCGATCCCTTTCACATCCCAGGGTTTGCTTTGCTCGATCGGGCCGAGGAACATTTCGTACATGCGAAACGTGTCGGCGCCATATTTATCCACAATGTCGTCTGGTGTAAAAGTATTGAACTTGCTTTTTGACATTTTTTCTTCCACCGTCAGCAGTTCGATTTTGCCATCGACCGGGACCATGTCGGCTGTAAGCACACCGCTTGCCGTAGTTGCGATGTCGAGGCGGGAGAACTGAGGATATTTTTCTTTGATCGCCTGCAGGTCGATTTGGGTCAGGTAAAAATTGCCGTTCTGGTCGATCGACAGTTTTTCGACGGGAAGGCGTGTCTCCACTGCTGCTTCACTTTCGGGATGGATGGTGGCTTGGTAAGGAACGATCCATCCTGTCGCATCTTCCTGGTCTTTGCCTTCCGTTTTTCCCCAAACCACTTTGGCAAAAGCGCTTTTGCCGGTGATCATGCCCTGGTTCACCAGTTTTTTATACGGCTCTTCGTGGCCGATCAGGCCCGAATCAAAGAGGAACTTCGTCCACATGCGGCTGTACAGCAGATGCCCAACGGCATGTTCGGTGCCGCCCACATACATGTCTACCTGCCCCCAGTAGTCGGAAGCCGGGCGGCTGCAGAATTCCTGGTCGTTCTGCGGATCCATGTAGCGCAGGAAATACCAGCTGCTGCCGGCGTATCCGGGCATGGTGCTTGTTTCCCGGCGGAGCGTATGCCCATCCGATGAAGAGAGTTCTACCCAATCGGTCAGGTTTGCCAGCGGGCCCTCACCTTGCGGACCCGGGCCGTATTTATCTACATGCGGCAGTTGGAGCGGCAGCTCGGCTTCCGCGAGCGTGCGTGCGACGCCGTCTTCCCACACGATGGGAAAAGGCTCGCCCCAGTAACGCTGGCGGCTGTAGCCTGCGTCGCGCATGCGGTAATTGATCTGCCGCTTGCCGATTCCCAACGCTTCCAGTTTTGAGATGGCTACATCGATGGCCTGTTTCATGACCAGTCCGTTCAGGAACCCGGAGTTTTCCAGCACGGCTTCTTTGGTCGGATTCGCTTCCTGCCCGTTGTAGTGGGATCCGATGATGTTTGTGATGGGTATCCGGAAGTGTGTGGCAAAGCTCCAGTCGCGCTGGTCGCCGCAGGGCACGGCCATGATGGCGCCCGTGCCGTAGCCGGCCAGCACATATTCCGCGATCCAGACGGGTATTTCTTTTCCGTCGAAGGGGTTGATGGCATACGCACCGGTAAAGCAGCCGGTGATCTGTTTTACTTCGGCCATGCGTTCCCGTTCGCTGCGGCTTTTTACGTAGTCGAGGTATTCCTGGATAGCGGGTTGCTGTGCGGTGGTGGTGATCTGCTGCACCAGTTCATGCTCAGGCGCCAGCACCATGAAGTCGACCCCGAAGATGGTGTCGGGGCGCGTGGTATACACTTTCAGGGAAGAATCGGGATGGTTCTTGATGCGGAAATCGATCTCGGCGCCCTGGCTCCGGCCGATCCAGTTGCGCTGTTGTTCCTTGAGCGATTCGGAATACTCGACCTGCTCCAGGCCCTGCAGCAGTCTTTCGGCATAGGCGGTGATGCGCAGGTACCACTGGCGCATTTTTTTCTTGACGACCGGGTGACCGCCGCGTTCGCTGACACCGTTGATCACTTCGTCGTTGGCCAGTACGGTACCCAGCGCTTCGCACCAGTTTACTTCCCCGTACGATGAATAGGCAAGCCGGTACGCCATGAGGATGTCCTGCTGTTCTTTTTCACTCATGCTTTTCCATTCCGCTGCGGAAAAGAGGAGCTGGGAAGAAGTGGCCGCCGCCGCGCCGCCGCTGCCTTGTAAAGCAAAGATGGCAACGAGCTCTTCGATGGGCCGGGCCTTGTTTGCTGCTTTATCGTAGAAAGAGCCAAAGAGTTTCAGGAATATCCACTGGGTCCATTTATAAAAATCAGGATTGCTGGTTCTTACTTCGCGGCTCCAGTCGTAGCAGAAACCGATCTTGTCGAGCTGTTTGCGGAAATTGAGGATGTTGTTCTGGGTGGTGAGTGCAGGTTGCTGCCCGGTTTCGATGGCGTACTGTTCTGCCGGCAGGCCGAAGCTGTCGAACCCCATCGGGTGCAGCACGTTGAATCCTTTCAGGCGTTTGTAGCGGCTGTAGATATCGCTGGCAATATATCCGAGCGGATGGCCCACGTGGAGGCCGGCGCCGCTGGGGTAAGGGAACATATCGAGCACGTAAAACTTGGGCCGCGGCGAATCGTTGCTGACGCGGTACACATGTGTGTTCTCCCAGTATGCCTGCCATTTTTTTTCTATTTCCCTGAAGTTGTATTCCATGCCGGATAGTATTTAAACGCGGACTGTTATGCCCTGCCGCCTCCCGGAAGAGCGGGTGCGGAAAGATAATCTTGCAGGTCCGTGTGGTTGTGAATAGTGAGACGCTTCATATAGTAAGGCAAGCGTTGGCATTAAAACCTAAAGAAGATATAAAGTTCCCATGCCGCTACCATACCATCAAGTTGTTATAATATATTGTTGGCGCAATCGTTAAGAGGAGGACAAAAGTAAGGATTCGACGGGTAAAACCATTATTTTTGCCGCTCTTAAACTAAAACTGAAGCGAAAACCCATATTTCCATGGCGCAATTCGGAAAAGGATCAGCCAAGCGTTCACAGCCTTCTTATTTCATGTCGATCCTCGGTGTGTCGCTGGTCTTGTTTATATTGGGCGTGTTGAGCTGGATCGTGATCAATGCTAACAAGCTCGGTAATTATTTCAAGGAAAATATCGAGGTTCATGCTTACCTGCGCGAAAACGTTTCGCCGCGCGACAGCACCGCGCTGGTTTATTATCTCTCCCAGAAACCTTACGTCAAGAGCTATACCTATGTGAACAAGGAGATGGCCCGCCAGAGATTCCTGGCCGACGGCAACAAAGACTGGAACGGCATCCTGGAAGTAAACCCGCTGCAGGCCAGCATCGACTTCACCCTCAAGAACCAGTATGTCGATTCTGCCACCCTTGCCAACATCAAGACCGATCTGGAGCAGAACATCAGCGTGAGCAATGTGGAATATCCTACCTCGCTGGTTAATTCGCTGTACAAAAACGTGAACAAGATCATTCTTATCCTTCTGTCGATCGCCGCGGTGCTGTGCATCGTGGTCATTGTGCTGATCGATAATACCATCAAGCTCGCGATGTTCAGTAACCGCTTCCTTATCAAGACCATGCAAATGGTGGGCGCCACCCGTGGGTTTATCGCCCGCCCCATGGACGGAAGGGCCATCATCAACGGGGCCGTTAGCGGACTGATCGCATTGGCGGGGATGGCGGCGCTGGTTATATTTGCGGAAAATCAGCTGCCCGAGCTCAGGGCAATGCGCGACCTGAAATGGCTTTCCCTGCTGGCTGCCGGCATTGTCGTGCTGGGCATCCTGATCTCCGTGTTCAGTACACACCGCAGCGTGCTCAAATACCTGCGCATGAAACTGGACGACCTTTACTGATTTCTCAAACCATTGGAAGCATTGCCATAAAACAAATCTTTACCATTTTCATATAACTTCTATACAATGATTGAAAAAAGACCCGTTACGCCCGTTGCACGCGTGAAACCCACTGAAGCTACTTTTGTACCGGACACCAAACACGAAACCGGTTTTTTTGCGCGTGACAATTACATCTGGATGCTGGCAGGCCTGGTAGTGATCATCATCGGCATGCTCGTCATGAGCGGTGGTAAAAGCACCAACCCGGCCGTGTTCGACCAGAAAGAAGTGTACAGCACCACCCGCATCACCATTGCCCCGCTGCTGATCGTGATCGGGCTTGCACTGGAAGTGGTTGCTATCTTCAAGAAAATAAAACTGTAAGATCAGCGACCCTGACCCTTCCACCACCATGCGCAGCATATGTTTTATCCGGTGAAAAGGGCCGACCCAACCAAACAATCCAACCCACATGAATCTTTTTCAGGCTATCATCATCGCCATCGTGGAAGGCATCACGGAGTTTTTGCCTGTTTCCAGTACGGCCCACATGAAGTTTACCAACCCGCTGATCGGTGTCGCCAACAATGATTTCACCGATATGTACGAAGTGGTGATTCAGCTCGCCGCCATCCTTTCGGTGGTGGTCATCTACTGGAAAAAATTTGTGGATTTCAAACATGTCAGCTTTTATCTCAAGCTGTTGGTAGCGGTGATCCCCGCCCTTCTTTTCGGGGCGCTCTTTAAAAAATACATCGACCGGGCGCTCGACAATCTTCCTTTTATTGCCTGCGTGATGATCGCCGGTGGCATCGTGCTGCTGTTCATCGATTCCCTTTTCAAGAACAACGTAATCAACGAAGAAGAAAAGATTTCCTATCCCAAAGCTTTTATCATCGGCTGCTTCCAGGTGCTGGCCATCGTGTTTCCGGGGCTTAGCCGGAGTGCGGCCACCATCATCGGCGGCATGAGCCAGCGGCTTACGCGGAGCCTGGCCGCCGAGTTCTCTTTTTTCCTGGCCGTGCCCACCATGTTTGCCGCGTCCGCCAAAAGTTTTCTGGATACCTACAAGGAACATCCCGATGTGCTGGCCGCTGAGAATATGTCGACCCTCGGTATTGGGGCCATCATCTCGTTCGTAGTGGCGCTTGTTGCGGTCAAATTTTTTATCACCTATCTTCAGAAACACGGGTTCCGGGCTTTCGGCGTGTATCGCATCGCGCTCGGGGCGGTGATGTTATTCCTTATCTACGGCCATTATATTTAGGCAATCTTCCTATCTTTAGCGGGAGTGAAAAGCTGCGCGGCCCATGCCGTCAGCCGAGAGTATGATCTGCTCCTTTTCAACCCTTCAAAGCCATGCAAACTGCTTCCAAAAAAGTTGTCAACGGATGGGCCATGTACGACTGGGCCAATTCGGTGTACAACCTGGTGATCACGTCTACGATCTTTCCGGCTTATTACGATGCGATCACCGGCGACGGAAATGGCGATACCATAGACCATGTACGCTTTCTGGGAAGAACGTATGAAAGCAGTTCACTGTACAATTATGTGCTGGCAGTCGCCTTCCTGGTGGTGGCGGTGATGTCTCCGATCCTTTCCTCCATCGCCGATTACAAGGGCAACAAAAAAGTGTTCCTCCGTTTTTTCTGCACCATGGGCAGCCTGGCCTGCGCAGGTTTGTTTTTTTTCCGGGGAGTGGATACACTGGGCATAGCGATCTTTTGCTCCATCATTGCGTGCATAGGATACTGGAGCAGTCTCGTGTTTTACAATTCCTACCTGCCCGAGATCGCGGCTCCCGATGACCGGGATGCGGTGAGCGCCCGTGGATTTTCCATGGGCTACATCGGCAGTGTGCTCATGCAGCTCATCTGTTTCCTTTTTGTTTTCAAACCCGCATGGTTCGGTATGGAAGGCGATGGCACCCTGCCTTCCCGTTTTTCATTTCTTCTTGTCGGCATCTGGTGGTTTGGCTTTGCACAGATCACGCTCTTCCGACTACCCAAGGGCACACCCGCCGCGCGCAGGGAAGGATACAATATTTTTACAAACGGATTTATAGAATTGAAAAAGGTGCTGACCGAACTGGGACAGCAACCGTTGCTGAAACGATTCCTGATCTCTTTTTTCTTTTACAACATGGGAGTGCAAACGGTGATGCTGGTGGCCACCTTGTTTGGAAGCAAGGAGCTGAACCTCCCTGCCGGTAAACTCATCATTACGATCCTCATCATCCAGCTGGTGGCGATCCTGGGTGCCTGGAGCCTCGCCGGTTTGTCGAGAAGGATCGGCAACTTTAAAACACTGATCTTTATTGTCTTTATCTGGATAGGGATCTGCTTGTCTGCTTATTACATCGCGGTTCTGCACAATGCGGGCGCCAACGTGGAAATACATTTTTATGTGCTCGCTTCCATCGTCGGGCTTGTAATGGGTGGCATCCAGTCGCTGAGCAGGTCTACCTATTCCAAGCTGATGCCCGTTACCAAAGACACGGCGTCTTATTTCAGCTTTTTCGATGTCACGGAAAAGATCGCCATCGTGATCGGAATGTTCAGCTTCGGACTGATCACCGAGATCACAAATTCCATGAAGAATTCTGTGCTGGTGGTAATGATATATTTTGTGATCGGCCTCATCCTCCTCTTTATCACGCTTGCCAAGGAAAAGCAATTAGCAAAACAGTACGCCGTATGAACCTTTACACCATCAACACCGAACTGTTCAAGCTCGACGGCGGCGCCATGTACGGCGTGGTCCCGAAATCCATTTGGAACAAGCTGAACCCCGCAGACGAGAACAATCTCTGCACCTGGGCCATGCGTTGCCTGCTTATAGAAGATGGGAACCGGCTGGTACTGGTAGACAATGGCGTGGGCGGCAAGCAGGATGAAAAGTTTTTCAGTCATTATTTCTTGCATGGTCCCGATACACTTGAAAGTTCGCTGAAGCAACACGGCTTTTCGCCAGCGGATGTCACGGATGTGCTGCTCACCCACCTGCATTTCGATCATTGCGGCGGCAGCATCGTGCGCGAAGGGGAGAAGCTGGTGCCTGCCTTCAAAAATGCCACTTACTGGAGCAATGAAGCGCACTGGAAATGGGCCACCGAACCCAATGTGCGTGAAAAGGCCTCCTTCCTGAAAGAGAACATCCTGCCGATCGAGCAGAGCGGGCAACTGAAGATGGTAGAGCAAACAGACGGAGTGGAATTCATGCCGGGCGTGAAGATCCGGTTCGTGTCGGGCCATACCGAAGCCATGATGCTACCACAACTCAGCTATAAGGGGCGCGAACTTGTTTACATGGCCGATCTTATTCCTTCGGTGGGCCACATACCGTTGTCTTATATCGCCGCATACGATACCCGCCCGCTCGACAGCATGACCGAAAAAAAGACTTTCCTTGAGGAGGCGGCTGCAGGCAACTATCTTCTCTATTTCGAGCATGATCCGGTAAATGAATGCTGTGAACTGAAAAGGACGGAGAAAGGGATCAGGGCCGGAGAGGGCTTCCAATTGTCGGCCTTGTAGAGAGGCCATGCGTGGCGTCTCCCGCATGCGCAGGATCGATATTCCAAAAACGCGAAACGCCCGGTCTGTACGGGAATGCAATCTGTTACCTCACTTCGATCAAGGCGGTGAACGGGTACCGCATGTTGCTGTGGTCCATCATGTCGATCTTGATGCTGCCTACGGTGATGGCGCTTTCCACGCGCAGGGGAATATGATTCTGGTCGTCGCTGATCCAGGCCGTCATTTTTTCTCCGCCTTCGAATACGGAACCTTTGATCAGCAGCGGGCGCAGTTTGATGGCCTTGAACTTTCCGTATTTTGTTTTCACATTTTCCTTGCCCATGTAGCGGATATAGATATTGTAGATCTCGTTGTCGAGATACATGGTGATGGGTATCTTGTCGTTTACCTTGTAACTGTTGAAGTTGATGTTGCGGGCGTTGTACAGCAGGCTGATCACATCCTGTGTGCAGGGAGGGATCTTCACTATGCTATCGGCGCTGATGGCAGTGTTGGTAATTTGGTTGAACGTTACATTCTGCGATTTGTGATAATTGCCTTCGTTGATGTTACGGAGGAACCGGTAAGGCTGCAGTGTGGCGGTGTCGATCACGGTTTCATAGCGGTCTCTCACACGGAAGAATCCGTCATAAAAAGAATAGGTCTTTCCTTCTCCGATGATATGATACACGGGTTTGCTGCCGTAATGGTCAAGGATAACCCGGAAGGTCGCTTCGCCGGCGCTTACATAAATACCTGCGAGGGTATAGAAAGCTTTGAAGGTCATGGTTTCTCCTGCAACAAACGAATTGTTACCGGGGCTGCAGTTTTCGGTGCCGGCCTTCAGGTGTAAGCTCAGTAAGAACAGGATACTTAAAATTGTTTCCCTCATTTACTGCTAAAGATTTTAATTCTTAAAACTAACAAACTGCCAATGACTGCCGGTATCAGCAGGTTGATCACCCAGATACCAACAGATGCAGCTATTATGCCAAAGCGGTTAACACTATACAAACCAAACAATTCGAGGCTGATCTGGCCTCTGATGCCCAGTTCGGCAAACGCAATGGTCGGCACAATTGACAGGATCAGAAAAATAATGCAGATCAACCAGAAAGCCTGCCATGCCGTCACGTCGACCTGCATCAGCTGCAACAGGAGAATATACTGCAATGCAAATATCCCGTATCGCAAACATGATAATCCGAACACCTGCAACAGCGTCTTTCCCGTCATTTCTTTCACCACTTCCATATAAGTCGTAGCTTTCCGGAGCCAGGATACTTTGCCGAACAGATCTATAACGCTGCCGAGCCTGAAATATGTTAAAAGGGCTGTTAATGCTGTAAGTCCTACCGCCAGCAGGCCTACCGGTATCCATTGGAAATAAGACCTCGCATGAAGCGCAGACGTTGCAGAATCTTTTGAATAAATAAGAAAGAAGAGCCCGCCGGTGCCGGTGAACAGGGTCACGATCAGCTGACTGAAATTTCCGGCCGCAATGAGCGACAAGGCCCGGAGCCGGTTGCCTTCCTGTACAAGCAAGACCTTCCCCGGGTATTCTCCCACGCGGTTGGGTGTACTGATGGAAAACGCAATGCCCGACAGGATGGCCCTGAACGCTTTGCCTATCCCGATCTTTTCGAGTGGAGACAGCAACACCTGGAACTTTCTGGCTTCTACGCCCCAGTTCAAGGCCATGCAGAGAAGCACCGTCCAGATTTTCCACCCTTCACCGTGCTGAAACGCCTGCCTGACGCCACTTACAGCGTCTTCAAGCCCAGGCTGCGACCGGATCTGCCGGTAGATGGAAACCGATAGCCAGATAAATAATAACGGGCCTAAAATATAGTTGAGAAAGATTTTGATATTTTTGTTCAGCCTCGTCATGAAATCCGTAAAAATAACCTCCCCATTTGGAAAAGCACTCAAAAATAATTCTAGGCATTGACCCCGGAACCATCGTAATGGGTTACGGTATCATCCGGGTAGAGCACGACAAGATCACTTTATTGAACATGAGTGTACTTAAGCTCTCTTCAAAACAGGATCACTTCGAGCGGCTTGAAATGATCCACCGCAGTGTGCAGGAGATCATCCGTAGTTTCAAGCCGGACGCCTGCGCCATCGAGGCGCCTTTCTTTGGTAAAAATGTACAGAGCATGCTGAAGCTGGGCCGCGCCCAGGGCGTCGCTATCGCCGCCGCCATGGAGTCAGGGGTGTCCGTTACAGAATATTCACCCAGAAAGATAAAGCAGTCCATCACCGGCAAAGGAAATGCGGCAAAAGAGCAGGTGTGGAAAATGCTGGAGCGCATCGTGCTGCTCAAAGAAGCGCCGGAATACCTCGATTCATCCGATGCGCTCGCCACAGCCATCTGCCACCATTACCAGACCCGGTCATCGTTACCGTCCGCCGCAGAAAAATTGAAGGGGTGGGGCGACTTTATCGCAAAAAATCCGGCGAAGATCTTAAACAGTTGAACCGGTTAGAATTGCATTTCGTACATGAATTCTGACAGTTTATCTAAGATGTACCTTTTAAGGGGAATAAAATCGTTTTTCGATGGAAGATAATACCCAAAATTTTTTATCTTTAACCGCACAAAACAATCATTATGAAAAAAGCTTTTTATCTGTTCCTGGCAGGGTGTTTCTTTTCGCTTTGTTCCTTTGCGGCGGCACCGGCTGCTTCTGCACCTCTTACTGATGGGTATACTGTAAATGACCAGCAAATAGAAAACCTGTTTGCCAGCAGTGAAGATGTAAGTCTCACTTCTGCATCTGTTTCTCTGCTGAATAATTCCGACGTTACAAAATCTGCTTCCAACAAAGCCTTTTACGCAGCCAGCGACAAAAGTTTTGTTACAGCCCTTCTCCTGAACCTGTTCCTGGGCGGACTGGGTATCCACCGTCTTTATCTCGGTACCAAAACCTTTACCTGGGTTGGTTATATCCTGACCTGCGGCGGTATCTTCGGTATCGTTCCTTTGGTTGACCTTATCGTGCTGATCGTACACAACGCAGATCTCAGCCCGTACACCAACAATCCGAAGTTCTTTATGTGGTCCGGCGGAAACATGTAATTCCGTTCTCTCACGTATAAATATTTCTATCAGCCGCATCCCCTGGATGCGGCTTTTTTATTGCTCCATCAGCTTCAGCAGCTCTTCTTTTACTTTCAGATTGAACGCAGCTATCTTCTTGCGGTTGTACTGATCTACCAGCACTTCGGAGCGCCGCACACCTCCCATGTGGAATGAGCCGAACAGGCCGGCGCCTACCAGCCAGGCGGCAACATAATAATGCTGCTGAAAGCTGATCACGCCGAAATAGATCCCAGCACCCTGCGCCACGATCGAAACAATGGCTTCCAGCGGTTTGCCGGCATAGAATTGTCCGCCCCCCGGAATAAAGGTCGACAGCCACTGTGCCCTGTCCTTGCTTTTGAGGTGCGGAAGGGCGAGATAGGGGCTGGCTGCTGTATCCATGTTCTGTTGCAGCATCAGTTGCTTGTACACGGAGGCCGCTTCACTCCATCGTTCAAGCTCGTTGAGCGAAAGGATCCTGAACAGCATCAGCCTCTTATCGGCCTGGTACTGTGCATAAGAAAATTTCACCTGCTCGATGACCGACAACGCATTTTCATAATTGCCGCCCAGGTAAGCACACAGGATCTCTTCGTAATACAACCGGAAGCTGACACTGTCGGGCAGCGTTTCATTCAGGTTGGCTTTGATGAATGTGATGGCCTGTGCCCATTCGTGCAGCTGCTTGAGGCATTGTATCTTGCGGTCGACAGCATAGCGTTTGCTGGCCTCACCGGTATTCAGGAACAGCGCCCGCTCATAGGCGATGGAAGCCTCGTACCATGCGCGATGCTGAAAGAGGCTGTCTGCATACGGCAGCGGATCGGCCACCTGCGCCTTAATTGTAGAGGCTGCGCAAAGGAATATGCATGTCAAAAAGGATCTGGTTGTCATAAGCCCGGTAAAATTCATTCTGTTTGATCTTGACTGATAATACGCTGCCCCAGATATTACCCACATAGAACACGGTGAACAACGAGCCGAAGCCGATGAAGCGCGCGCTTTTCACGCCTCCTTTCCGGTAGGCTTCGTAGGTAATGGCCCCCAGGGAGAGGATAGGCAGAAAGGCCGCGATGCCCTGGCTTTTCTTGCCTGCATAAAACTTTCCGGCACCCGGCAGTGCGGCGCTGTATAGGCCCGCAAGGAAAGGTGACCTTCGTTTGTGGCTGCCCATCGTGCTGTCGTAGCGTCCGAAATTCCGTTCCTGCTTTTCGAGTGCGTACGATGTGTAGGTAAAGCCTTTCTGCCTTCTGGCATATTCCGGGTAGTCTCTTCGAAGCAGGGCGATGCCGGCAAGCTCGAACTGCTGCACTTCACGATCGATGCTGTCAGTAAGGGAAAGTCCGCTTACGATGCTCCGCGCAGAATCGTGACTGCCCTGGAAAGCCAGGTTGTAACCGGCGAACAAGCGGCTTTTTTTATACAGGGGAAAGGAAGCAGATACTTTCAGCAGCTGGTCGGCAGAGAGATGGAGTTGTTTGAAATTATAGGCGGCCCAGCCGGAGAGATAGAACACGGTGTCTTTCTGCGACACCGAAAGCGCACTGGTGTCGATCCTGCTCAGCACAAACTGCGCATCGCGGAAAAGGTCTTTGTCCTGCAGGTACTGCACAAACCGGATCTCTTCCGGAAAAGAAAACCGCTGCGAAAAAAGGACTTGCGTAAAAAGTAGCAGGAGCACACCAGACAGCAGGAGCCGTCGTGCACGGGCGGCCATCAAGGTCATTATCGGTATTTGTTTGGAGCGTCTTTGATGGTGCCGTCTTTGTCGTTGAAATCGAGCACGTCGGTATCGAGGATGCCGATCCTGTTGCAGCGCAGGATGCGGTCGGCGCTCAGGAAAACACCTTTCACGATGCCGAACTCCTGGATCGACTGCTTGCTGAAATTGGAGCAGGTGATCTCGTAGGGGCAGTGCCGCGACAGCTGCGGGGAGATCACATGCTGGTAAGTGAACATGGTGCCTTTCAGCAACAGGGTGAGCGGATTGTATTTCGAGACCACATCTTTTCCTTTTGTATCGATCACGTTGCCGTTATTGCCCGGCCGCTGGTAGTAAGCGTCTGGTACGCCGCCGGAAGCATCCCCGCGAAGCAGCGCCAGATCAGCGTTCCAGTTCTGAGCATGCAGCATGGATGAAACTAGCAGAAGGGCAGTGACCAGCAGCAGCTTACTCATTGCTTTTCGATTTTTGCATTGGAAGGAATCTTGAAATTGAAGTACTGGCTGTTGGCATCCTGGTTGAATTTGAAATCGGTGAAACTGGTCTTGGTAACCGTGGAATCACCTTCACCATACACGATCTCGGTGCTCGTACTCGGGAATGAATTGTTTTCAATTTGCGTGTAATTATAATAAAACACCTTGCGGATGATCTTGCCCGCCGCATCTTCATAGTGCATATACACGGGTTTCTGTCCCTGGTACACCAGTTTCACACGCTGGATGGTGGATTTTTTGTCGGGGGTCTTGAGTTTCCAGAGGGAGATGAGCCGGTTGTTCTCCGGATAGGTCTTTTCCTGCACGTAGCCGACATCCGATAAACCCATGTCGGCCACTTTGCCAGAGAGGAAATAATAAAACTGGGAAGACTGGGTACTGAAGAGATAATTCTGGTATTGCAGCACCGTGTTGGCAGCCGGATCATACAATTTCACTTCGCCAAGCCGGTTGGAAACGACCACATAAGGTTTGGGAAAGATGAAGTTGGTGACCATGTTGCCGTCGTGGGTATAATAGATCTCGCCTTTGATGGTGACCGATTTGCCGCCCTGCACTTGTTTGCTGACCATATTGGCCGACATTTTTTCGAGCAGGTAGGGACGGTGGAAAAATGCGCTGCCGGCAATCACCAAAAGGCAAAGGAGGGCGGCGGTAAGATGTTTGTTCATGAACTCTGATCTTTTAAAAAGGACGCGGCTGCATCCGGGTTTTAACGCGGGCAAATATAGACCATTCAGCGCAGGTGCTGAAGGATCAGCGTGCGGGCTTCCTCCATTTCAGCGGCCGGCAGCTGTAGCTTCGGGCGGGTGAAGTTGAGGTCGTCTGCCGAATTGATGGGTACCAGGTGCAGATGCGCGTGGGGCACTTCAAGGCCGATGGCAGACAGGCCGCAGCGTTTGCAGTCGAACGCCTGCTCGATCGCCCGGGCGATCGGCTGGGCAAACAGGAGCAGTTCACGCAGGTAATCCTGGGGCATATCGAAGAACTTATCAATTTCAGCTTTGGGTACTACCAGCGTGTGGCCTTTTACCATCGGCGAAATATCGAGGAAAGCATAGAACAGGTCGTTCTCGGCAATCCTGTACGAGGGGATCTGTTGCTGAATGATCTTTGAAAAGATGGTCATGGTTCCAAATTTACATCTAAGTTCCTTCCACAAAAAAAGCCAGGAAAATTTCCTGACTTTCGAGTGTACCGGGCTGATAGCTTATACCGATATATTGTCTACCTTGAATTTCATTTTGCCATTCGGGGCTACGATCTCGGCTACTTCGCCGACCTGTTTGCCGAACAAACCTTTTCCGATGGGGGAGGTCACGGAAATTTTACCCGCTTTGATATCGGCTTCTTTTTCACCTACCACCTGGTATGTCACTGATTTGCGGGTGGCCACATTGGTGATGGTGACTTTCGAGAGCAGGCTTACCTTGCTGGTATCGATATCTTTCGCGTCGATGATGCGGGCATTGGCGATCACAGTTTCCATCTGCTGTATCTTGGCTTCCAGCAGGCCCTGTGCTTCCTTGGCAGCGTCGTATTCCGCGTTTTCTTTCAGATCTCCCTTCTCACGGGCTTCTGCGATCGCTCGCGAAGCTGCAGGCCTGTCCACAGACTTCATCCGGTGCAGGTCCGACCTCATTTGTTCAAATGCCTCTTTTGAAACATAGTTATAATCACTCATGAATCCCTCCTTACATTTAAAAAATTTACGCTCTATGACAGAAAAAAAATACAACGTCTCGGACGAACCTAGACGTTGCATTCAGGCAAATATAAAAAAATATCGATAAAGACAGAGTCCCCGAACGGCTTTTAACGTGGTTTTAGAACTCTTCCCTCTTACTTCACCCCCAGCTTGTCAAGCACCACTTTTGCCATCTTGTAGAATGCCTCATGGCTGTAGCCTGCAATGTGTGGGGTGATGAGTACGTTGGGCTGGTGAAGGAGCCAGTCGAGCTGCTGTTTTTCTTCTTGTGTGTAGCTGTCCAGCTTTTCGTTCTCAAGAACATCCAGCCCGGCCGCACTGACCAGGCCTCCTTCGATGGCCCTGATCAGCGCCGCCGTGTTGTGCACTTTACCGCGGGAAGCATTCAGGAAAACAGGTTTCCGGCGCAGTCCTTCAAAAAAGGCGTCGTTCGCCATGTGGCGCGTTTCATCGGTGAGGGGCACATGAAAACTGACCACATCGGCACAACGCTGGATGTGGTCGAGGTTGGCTTCCTTGATGTTTCCATGCGCGAAACCGGATCTGTATTTGTCACAGGCAAGCAGGGTGACTTCAAATGGCGCCAGCAGCTTTGCAAATGCCTGTCCCGTGTTGCCAAAACCCACGATGCCAACCGTCTTGCCGGTAAGCTCGGTGCCCCGGTTTACATCGCGCAACCACTTGCCTTCTTTTATTTCTGCATTGCTGATGGTTATTTTATTCAACAGGTTGAGCAGCATTCCCAGCACATGTTCGCCGACGGCATTGCGGTTGCCTTCCGGACTGCTTGCACACTGAATACCGTTGCTTTCCGCAAAGGCCACATCGATCAGTTCCATGCCGCTGCCCAGCCGCCCGATCCATTTAAGACGGGTGGCTTTTTCGAGCATGCTGCGGTCGATCTTCAGGCGGGTGGTCACGATCAGCCCCGTAGCGGTGCCGATCGTTTCCGCGAGTTCGTCGTAGGTTATTTTGGGCTCGTACGCTACCTCATACCCGGCGGTGGTGAGCCGTTCAATCAGGTAAGGGTGCACGTTGGCGGTTACGATCGCTTTGTTGCTCATATAGGTCTTTTCTGCATTAGTTCATGCGGTGGGTTAAGGCCGCGAATTGTTCGAGGCTCAGCTGCTCCGGCCGCTTGATAAAGATCTCATCCTGGAGTGTTTCCGTTGTAAACAATGATTTCACGCTGTTGCGCAGCATCTTTCGGCGCTGGTTAAAAGCTGTTTTCACCAGGTTGAAAAAAGCCCTTTCCGAACGCATGGCGGGCACTTCCTTTCTTGGTTGCAGCCTGATCACGGCGCTTTTTACTTTGGGGGGCGGGTAGAAAGACGTTTCCTGCACTTCAAACAAATATTCCACATCGAAAAACGCCTGTATCAGCACGCTGGTGACCCCGTAAACCTTGCTGCCTTCCTTGGCTGCTACCCGCTCCGCCACTTCCTTCTGGAACATCCCGATCACCCGTTCCACATCGGGCCGCCAGTCGAGCATCCGGAAAAGTATCTGCGAAGAAATGTTATACGGGAAATTGCCGATCACCGTGAACGGGGCATCGAATGGCTTTGGCAAGGCCAGGAAATCTGCGTGAATGATCTTCCCTGCAAGTCCGGGATAGGTTTGCAGGAGGTAACTGATCTTCTCGGTATCGAGTTCAACCGCCTGGAAGTTGATCCCGGGAATTTTGACAAGATATTTTGTGAGGGCGCCGCCACCGGGTCCCACTTCCACCAGATTGGCGGAAGGATGTTCCTGCAGGGCAGCGATGATCCGTTTGCAAATTGCTTCATCGTGCAGGAAATGCTGGCCCAGCGATTTTTTGTAGGTGTGCATGCTTTGGCAAAAGTACAGTTACGGTTGCAAACTGGCCCAGGGAATGCACCGGCGCAAACCACGATCGGCAGGCATAAGCCGGGAAATCGTAAATTCGCTGTTTAATTCAACAAAAAAGCCAGTATGAGTAATCCAGTCGTGGAGAATCTGAAGCCTGTTATCGGTATATCCTGCGGGGATCTGAACGGTATCGGGATCGAGCTGATCATTAAAACCATATCCGAACCGCGGCTGCTGGAGATCTGCACCCCGGTTGTGTTTGCTTCGAATAAAGCCATCAATTTCTATAAAAAATCCGTTACGGAAGGCACCTTCAACTATCACAGCACCAAGGAGCTGAACCGCATCAATCACAAACAGGTGAATGTGTTCAACTGCTGGGAAGAAGAAGTGGCGATACAGCCCGGCCAACTCACGGAGCAAGGCGGGAAATACGCCGTTAAATCGCTGCTGGCAGCCACCGCAGCCCTGAAGGCCAACCTGATCGCCGGACTGGTAACGGCGCCCATCCACAAAAAAAACGTGCAGTCGCCCGAATTTAATTATACCGGCCATACGCCTTTCCTGCAGGAATATTTCGGTGCAAAGGATGTACTGATGCTGATGGTGGCCGACAATATGCGGGTCGGACTGGTAACGGAGCATCTGCCGGTGAGCGAAATCGCAAAGAATATATCGGCGAAAGCCATCTTATCGAAACTGGCGATCATGAAGGAAAGCCTGATCCAGGATTTCGGGATCGACAAACCAAAGATCGCCGTTCTGGCGCTCAACCCGCATGCAGGAGACGACGGACTGATCGGTTCGGAGGAAGAGCAGATCATCATTCCGGCCATCAACGAATTCAAACAGAACAACAACCTTATTATCCGCGGACCCTTCAGTGCCGATGCCTTTTTTGCACGGGGGCAGCATGAAAAGTTCGACGGCGTGCTGGCCATGTACCACGACCAGGGACTGATCCCGTTCAAATCGCTGGCTTTCGGCGAAGGTGTGAATTATACGGCCGGCATGCAGGGCGTACGTACCTCACCCGACCATGGCACGGCCTTCGACATCGCCGGGAAGAACCGCGCGGATGCAGCCTCTTTCATGCAGGCTGTCTTTTCCTGCATCGACATCTGCCAGCAGCGCCAGACCTACGCAGAAAATCATGTGAACCCGCTCAAGAAAGTAACCGCCGAAATCCTCGCCAATGCGGTGGATGAGAAGATACAGGAGGAGAGTTGATCTCCCGTAAAGACGCTATATGTCGCGTCTCAACAAAACCAGGCATGCAACTGCGCCTGCGCGAAGATGACAAGCGGATTGGAGGTACAAGCGATAGGTGCAGCAGGGTTTCGAAGAGGTATGGTTTACAACCATGGTACGCCCGATCTCACGCCACGTGTCCTCTCACTTGAACACACTGTCGGGCACGCCCCGATTGATCTTGTAATCGTTGTAGGTGATCTCCAGCATGCCTTTGTTGCTGCTGAGCTGGTTGTTATTGGTCTTTTTCTGGTTGCCGTCGTCGTAGTCGAACGTTATTCCTTTGGGTAATTTGTATTCGCTGATGTTGAAGGTGAACGTTGCTTTCTCGGGAAGCGCGTAGTCTGCAAACTTGCCGTATGTCATCACCAGCTCATAGGTACCGCTCTCGCGGGTAGTGGTGCGGGCTTTCAGGATAAGGGCATTGGCTTCGTCGATGTAGAGGGTCGACACCGCTATCTGCGCACTTTCATCGAGCGGCAGCAGCTTGATCACTTTTACCGGTACGTTGTTCACCTTGTCGGTACCGGCTTCCAGTGCGGTAAAATTTTTGTTGGCCATCAGCTGGTTCAGGCTCATGCTGAGTGCACCCTTCGGAACAAGCGAGATCCCTTTTTCATTTTTGATCCTGATCTTGTCGGGATTCTTGAAATAGACCGTTACATCGGCCACGGGCACCTTCATAAAAGGCACGTTGGTCTTCATCACACCGCTCGCCTGGTAATCTTTCACCTTGTCGATTTTCTCCCTTACTTTTTGCAGCAGCACCATCGCCGGCTGCGCAAATGCCGCCGACAAGAGGAAGAGGGCAACAGAGAGACTGATAAATTTTTTCATATTAAGACAGGATATCTTTTTTGTTGAAGATGACAATGGCCGATCCGACAAACAGCGTGATATACCCCAGCAGGATGCTCAGGCTGCGCATGATCGCCGGCAGGTTTTCGAGACTGCCCCTGATCGCCTGCCCGTCGGCATCCGACCTGGAATAAAAGAATCCTTTCCAGGCGAGCATGTGCGAGGTAAAGAGCCAGGGCTTCACCGTGGTATCATAAATTGGGATCTGCATTTCAGAGAGAATGGTGAATACAATGACAATGCTGATGGTGGAAACGATGGGTCCGATCGAATTTTCTGCAAACACGGAGAGGAGGAAGGCGAGGGCCGCCACGGTGGTGAGGGCCACGGCCGCATAGGCGAAGGCCGCGATATAACGCCAGAGCACATCACTGCGCTGGATCTGTTCCACCACGTCGTTGCGCGTGATGATCATGTCGTTGGTGCCGAAGAGCAGTACGCTCAGCAGCAGCGACAGCAGGGCCATCCAGATAAGCAGCATGATGGTATAGATCATGCAGGCTGTAAACTTTACCAGCATGAACCGGGTGCGGCTAACCGGGCGTGTCAGCAGCAGGCGGAGGGTGCCCATATTGGCTTCGCCGGCTATCGCATCGCCCGCCACCAGCGCTACCAGCAACGGGATGTGAATGAGTAAGAGGTTCAGGATGATGAAACAAACCAGGTAGCCGTTGAGAACCGTTTCGTAAGGGATCACGATCGAGTCTTTCAGGCTGCCCATCAAAAATTCGAGATAGGAGATGCCGTCCGCCTTCAGGGCCACCTGCACAATGGCGACCATGGCCGCGATGGCAGCAAAGCTGATATAGGTTCTCGGCTTCTTGAATATCTTATAGACCTCAATTTGTAAAAGTGCCCACATGTTGCTGTCCTGCTGTGATTTGTAAAAAATAATTTTCGAGCGAATTTTTCTTTTGCAGCGAAACGACCCGGATGCCTGCCCTTACCAGCTCCTGGTTGAGGTCGGGAATGTCATCTCGGTGAAGCTGCAGCGTCACCGATTCGGGTCCCGAACCGGTCACAAACGTTTCCCATCTGCTTCCGGTGATCCAGTTTGCCAACGCGCGGGCGTCGGTAGCTTCGATCTCCACGACGGTCTTCGAAGGGTCAGACAGTTCACCCACACTTCCTTCCACCATCTTGCGGCCCTTGTCGATGATGATCATGCGCGTGGCGATCTGTTCGATCTCGCTGAGTAAATGGGAAGAAACAAGTACGGTTTTGTTGAGGTGACGGCTCAGGTGCAGGATCAGGTTGCGCATATCGGCAATGCCCTGCGGATCGAGCCCGTTGGTGGGCTCGTCGAGAATAATAAGCTGCGGGTTGTGAATAAGCGCCACCGCAATGCCAAGGCGCTGTTTCATTCCCTGCGAATAGGTGCGCACCTTGCCCTGGGCACGGTCGGCCAGTCCTACCAGGTCGAGTTGTTCCATCAGCGCCTTCTTCGAATGGTCGACGCCGTTCATCCGGGCAAACAGCGAGAGGTTTTCGTAGCCGGTAAGGTATTTATACAGATCGGGCCGTTCAATAACAGCGCCTACCTGACGGAGTATCTCCTTGCGATGCGTGCGGAGATCCATGCCGAACATCCTGATCTCCCCGCTGGTGGGGGCAATGAGGGTGAGCAGCATGCGGATGGTGGTCGACTTGCCTGCGCCGTTCTGGCCCAGGAAACCATATACATCCGTCTGGTTTACGGTAAAAGAGAGGCGGTCTACCACCGGTATGTTGCCGAACTGTTTGCTAAGGGATGTTACTTGTATGATTGGAGCCATCGGGGGTAAATTATGCGAAAAGGGCGAACTCAGTTTTAACAGGAGCTACTGAAAATTGTTGAGTAAGAGTTTGTTAAGAATAGTTGTAAAAAATATTTCCAAAATGATTGCAAGAGAAAAAATTTGTGTATATTTTTGAACTCCATCTCCTTTGAAACCCATACCCACAGACCTGTTTCAGGCTTCTGTCCGTTAAATTTCCAATCCATTTCCGTTTGATCGTTTTCACTGGTAACAGTGCCGCCACCCGCATGCCTTTTCGCATCCGCAGGGCGGGTTATGTCCATCCAATTATCCCTTGAATCACTCCTCTGGCTCGTGCTTATTATTTACTGAAACCCCATAAAATGAAAACGTACTTTACCCGTATCGTATTTCTTTCTTCGTTATTATTTACCGCTTTCTCCAGCTTCTCCCAGACAACAGAAAATTTCAACGCACGCGGAAGTTACACCCCGGAGCAGGTCAAAGGTGCACTGCAAAGCAGCTGCTGGCAACTGTCGGGTTTTGTAACGGCCGGTGCCCCCGCCGCGATCGAAGGTGACGGTTCGCTCCTGCTTGATCCGGCACTGACGACCTCTGCCGCCGGATTGTATACGCCTGTACTAGATCTGAAAGGCACTGCGGACATCTCATTTACGTACCGCTACCCGGTTCAAGCGGCTTATACTAGATGGATCAGGATCTGCCTTGCAGATGTCAACAACCAGCTGGTGAAAGTGCTCGACAGCGTGGAGATAAGCAATACACCGGCAAATAAAATACTCACTTATCGCAATACGGTCAACAGTGGCACGGGTGTATACCGGTTGCTGCTGCAATACACCGATTCGGTGCGTACCTCGCCCGTTTCAATCGATCAGCTGCAGATCAGCGCCCGCCTGCATTATGCCAGCGGCTGCAACCAGGCGCCCATCGCCCTTTCCGATGCATTTTCCGCCAGCGCAAGCACCGGTTTTGCCAGCGGCAACGTGTTGCTGAATGACCGCGACCCCGATGGAGATGCCCTCAGCGCTTACCTGATCAGCGGCTCGTCCGATGGTACGGTGAACCTGTTGTCGAACGGGGCTTTTTCCTTTACGCCGCGCTCCGGCTTCACCGGCAGCTCCACGCATTTCACCTACAAAGTATGCGACAACGGCTATGGCCAGTTATGTTCCGCTACCGCCATTGCCACCATCCTGTTTTCACCGGGCACCATTCTGCCGGTGCGGTATGTAGACATCAACGGTGGTTACAACAACGGACAGGTACTGATCAACTGGACCACCGCCTACGAAAACAGTACTGAAAATTTTGACCTTGAAAGGGGAACCGACAGTGTCGTATTCAAAAAGATCACCTCGGTGAAAGGGTATGGTACCCTGGGATCGATCAACTTCTATAAATACAGCGACGACCAGAGTCCGGAAGTGAACCAGCTCAAAGAACTGTATTACCGCGTGAAGTCGTCTGACGTGAACGGCAAGATCGTGTATTCTCCGGTGGTAAAAGTAAAGATCGAAGGCATTACAGGTCTGCGTGACATCAAGGTAACGCCAAACCCGGTGACCAGCAACATCGCCGTGAACATCCAGCTAAACCGAAACTGCGGTTATACCGTAAATGTGTTGAGCGTTACCGGCGGACTTGTATACCAGCAGGTAATGCAGGGTGAGGCGGGCACGAACAGGATCACGCTGGCAGGGACAGCCCAGTTGCAAAAGGGACTCTATTTTGTGCAGGTGGTGATCGACAAAAAAGAAAAGCTGATCACCAGGATCATCAAACAGTAATTTGACTGGCCATCAATATGTGCGGTAGCAGCCCGGAAGCTTTTGTTTTCGGGCTGCTTTATTTTTTGATGGACAGATAGGTTTGTAGGCTTTTTACGTAGTCATCGAATGCATCCACGCCTTTCGGAGTGATCTTGCAAATGGTTTGCGGATAGTTGTCCTTGAACTGTTTGATCAC
The DNA here is from genome assembly GCA_965200945.1 of Chitinophagaceae bacterium. Classification (GTDB taxonomy): domain Bacteria; phylum Bacteroidota; class Bacteroidia; order Chitinophagales; family Chitinophagaceae; genus JADCRZ01. The sequence continues at coordinate 2,280,488 of OZ241749.1, read as the reverse complement.
ATCGATGTACCCCACTTCTTTCAGCTTGTTGATCTGCACGCTCAGATTGCCGGCCGTGGAGTTGGTCTTCTCTTTCAGAAAAGTAAACTCCGCTTCCTTCACGCTGATCAGCAGCGATACGATCGCCAGCCTGAGTTGTGAATGTAATATGGGATCCAGTTCTTTAAACATGGTGTGGTTTCATCGACGCCGGGTTATAATAATTGTTGCAGGTAATATCTTCTTCTCAGCAGATAGCCCGGAATGATCCAGGCCGCAATCACCGCCGCACCCAGCACCAGAAGCTTGTATTCTCCCGGTATAAAAGCGCTCACCACGGCCAGCACCCAACAGCAGATGCCGCCTGCTTTCAGCGGCATGAAGCGAAGTATGGTGCCCGAGAGGAAGGTTGGAATGCCATACAGGGCAATGAAATAGGCGGTAACCGTTCCTCCCATGGTGCCTCCCTGGCTCTTTCCCTCAATAAAACCGATCAGCAGCATGCTGACTACAAAGGCAAGCCATACGTTAGCAAGGATGCCGTCGGTATAAGTGCGCACTTTCCGTCGTTTCTTTTTTCTGAACAGGTAGATCATCTGGTACACTACGGCAACCCAGGTAAGGAGCCACACAAGATAATGCCGCTCGTACCCTACATACCGGATCAGTACGAACTGGCTGATACTGCAGAAAAGTACCACCCATCCCCACAACAGGTACAGGTGACCGTTCTCATGGAACTGGTTCCTGGCCTTGTTGATCATCGATTCGATGAGCATCATGCTTTCCTGCTCGCTAAATGGTTTTTCAGTGTGCATATAAAGTAGATGATTGACCGTGTCTGATGCGCAACAGGTGACCCGGAATAATGTAGCACGCCAGCAGGGCCGCCGCAGCGAACAGGATCTGCATGTCGAAGGGGAACCACACGGCAGCTATCGCCAGCAGAAAGCCCGTGATGCCGCCCCAGGTAAGCGGTGGAAACTGGAGTACCCTCCCGGAGATAAACGCGCCCGCCCCGTACAGGGAGATAAAGAACGGAAAGCAGTACATAAAGCCAAATCGCACAAATATCATACTCAGTACAAAAAAGGCAAGTCCGAGCCCGCTCCAGATACTGGTGAGATTATCGTTGATGTAAGTTCTGACAGCGGATCTCTTTCTGTCTTTCCGGTAGAAATACACGGTGATGACCATACAGACAACGGTGATCCACCATACATTGTAGTGACGGGGATATTCGTACACCACTTTAAGGATGTACTGTGCCACACAGGCCAGCAGCGCGCTCCATCCCCACAGCAGAAAATAATGACTCTGATCCGAGAACTGCTTCCTGGTGCGTTCGATCATGGATTGGATCAACCGGAGACTGTCCTCCGCCGAGAAGGATTCCTGTGCCATTTGTTTTGTTTAAGATGCTGATTGGCGCCGGCTCTCCAGGAGCCGGCGCCCGATTGCTGATCAATTACACTGCGACAAAAAATACCGGGTAGATGCTTTACCCCAGGCAGGATCGAGGTCTGTCTGCGGTTTAAAGCTATCAAACATTTGCAATGCTTTTGTAAATAGTTCCTTGGCTGGTCCTTTGCCGCCGCCGAAAGATTCAGGCGTGTAGAACTTTGACTGGCCTTCGAGGTAAACAGGACGCGGATTGGTAGGGTCGAGGGCCTTGGCTTTGTTGATCGCGGCGGTCGATGGCTGACCGTATTGTTGCCAGCGCGTTTGCGGATCCACCATCATATGCGCCGTGGCGATCATGCTCCTGACCACATAGATCTCCGAGCTTTCCTTGCCATTGAGGGTGGCTGCCCTGGTCAGCAGCACATCCGCCTTGTCGGCCGTCGCATCAGTTTTAGATTTGTCGTTTTCCATCAGTGAGCTCATCACCGTACAGTAAGCGGCGTAGTAGTAAGGGAGCCATTGTGTTTTTTCCACGTCACCGATCCGTTCAAAATTGTTGGCAAGCTCAGGCAGGTTGTTCTTCACCAGTGCGGAATCGAGCTGGCTGATATTTTTCTGCATGGCGGCTTTGTATTTGTCGCTTTGGGAGAACGCCTGCGTAGCCAGCAGCGCGAGTAATAAAAAGGAAGTGATCTTTTTCATGATTGTTATTTATAAATTGTTATTGATGATTTCGTCGCTTCTGTCGACCCCGAAGCTGATGAAGCAGCCCAGGAAAACAGAACGGTTGGCAGGCGGGGTGATGGGTTCCTTCATGCCTCTGTAGGAGTAGTTGTAATTATAGATCTGTTTGTTGTTGAGCACGTTGGTGATGGAAAACACAAACACGGTGAATTTACTTGCCCCCGGCTTGTTGATATTGGGCAGATAGTTGACGCTGAAGCTCAGGTTGTTGTAGTTCATGGTAGTGCCCTGGTCGAAGATCTTATATTGTTTGCCGGTATAATCGTACTGGATGTTGTAGTATGGCCGTCCGGTGGCAAAAGTATAGGAGCCGTTGAACTGCGTTTTCAATGCCTGTACAAACTTTTTGACGACCAGCGAGGCGGTATGGTGTGTGGCAAAGTTGGGTTGTATGGCCGTAGGGTAATTGAGGTAATCACGTTTGGTATCGAGGTAAGAGTAGGATATCCAGTAGTCGAGGTTCCTGATCGTTTTGCGGTCGCGCCAGAAAAACTCGAATCCTTTTGCATTGCCGTACCCCTTGTTGTTCAGCCCTGTCAGGGATGACGATACCCACACCGTTTTGATGAGATCGTCGTATTTTTTATAGAACACTTCTGCCCGCCAGGTATAGTCCTTACTTACTTTCTGCAGATTGGCGATGTAGTGCGTGGCTTTCGTGTATTGCAAACCGTTAAAGAGGTAGTTGCGGATGAAAAAGCTGTTATCCGGTTTCTGGTAAAAGATGCCGTATGCAACCGAGGCCTGTCCGAAGTTGCCCAGCTTATAAGCAACCGATACACGGGGCGCCAGGTTGGCTTTGCCAAGCAGGGAAGAGTGTTCGAGCCGGGTGCCGATCTTGGCGGCCAGGTCGTTGGTCATATAGATATCGGTTTCTGCAAAGGCCGCTTTCAGGTGGTCTTCCGCACCATTCTTTGAATGAAGGATGGAATCGCTGCTATAGTCGCTGTGATCGCTGTTATAAAAATATTCACCCCCGATGCGCAGCATACTGATGCCTTGCAGTTTTCGTTCAAATACTGCTCTTACCTGTGCCAGCTGTCCGTTCGAGCGGATGGTGAAATTTTTCTGCGTGTAAGGGTAAAAGCCGATGGTCTGCTTTGTGTTCAAGGGATTTTGAAGTTCGTTCAGGAGCTTGTCGGTGTTGTTGCTGTAGCTTATGCCGAGGTTCATGCGCCAGTGTTCACCGAGGCGTTCTTTCCAGGACAGGTTGCCGTAAAAGTTCAGGTTGTTCAGCCCGAAAGCGTTCTTCAGGTTTCCTGAGTCGATGTCTTCCCGCCTGATACCGAGCCGGCTGCCGTTGAAGTAGCCATAGAATTTCAGCATGCCGGTGGACGAGGTTTTAAGCCGGTAATTGAAATCGGCATTGTGAAATTCGGGTATACGGAAATAGTCGGGCCGTTGTTTTACGATCTTGAAGTAGCCGGCCAGGTTGATGTAGTTGTAGCTGACCCCCCAGCTCGATTTTTTGTTGGGTGCCAGGTGCTGGAAGCCACCGTTGACGCCCACTGTTGATATGCCCAGGTTGGCGGAGCTTTTTTCGGGGAGGTCGATGCTTTCAAGCAGCAGCACCGAAGAAAGCGCTTCACCATAGAGGGCGGAGTATCCGCCGGAACTAAAGACGGTGCCTTTGAAAAGAAAAGGGGAGAAGCGGCCCCGCTGGGCGATATCCGGCACGCTGCTGAAAAAGAAATTGTTGACCACTGTGCCGTCGATGAACACTTTCGTTTCACCGGCGGTGCCACCGCGCACGAACAAGCCTTCGGTTTCCCCGACCTGCTGGGCGCCGGGCAGGGTTTTGATGGCACTGGTAACGTCGGCGTTGGCGCCGGCGGTGGTGGCGATATCGATCGAAGTGAGGACGGTGGTTCGCTTGGTATCGCTGGCCTCAAAGCTGCCGGCAGTGATGGAGACCGCTTTCAATTCGCTCGGTTCTTCCCGGAGGCTGATGTCAAGCGTAAGCGCGCCGGTACCAAGTGTGATATTTTGTACAAAGGGGGTATAGCCAATCGAACTGGCGACAAGGAGTTTCTCACCTTGTTCTGTGGTTTTAAAAGAATAGCGTCCGAGAGAGTCGGAGGTGGCCCCATCGTAAGAATCTTTAACCGTGATGCTGACGCCAGCCACGGGGCGGCCTTTTGCATCCCGGGTTTTACCGGAAACGGTGGTCTGGGAGAGGAGGGGAAGGCTGGCAAAAAGACAGCCTATATAAAGCAGCAACTGTTTCAAGTTTATAAATTTATTTCAAATATAAAGTAGTTTATAAAATAAACAATATTATTTTAGAATCTTTTGTGTGGGGTTTTGCCTGATGAACCGATACGCCCGGGGAGGGGATGAGGAATGGCAGAGCCCTGATAAAAAAGCCGCATCCAGTGAATGCGGCTTTATAAAAAAATGGGTGATAAAGTCTATGAGAACATTTCCTTGACCTTGTCGAAAAAGCTCTTGTCTGTTTTGTCGGGGTTGGGCTGGAAGTTGGGTGACTGGTTGAGCTTGTCCATCATGGCCTTTTCTTCGGAGGTCAGGTTTTGCGGTGTCCAGACGTTGACGTGGATCAGCTGGTCGCCTTTTTCATAAGAATTGACGGCGGGGAAGCCTTTGCCTTTCAGGCGGAAGATCTTGCCGCTCTGGGTGCCGGCCGGGATCTTGATCTTCGCACGGCCGTCGATGGTAGGCACTTCCACATTGGTGCCATAGATGGCGTCGGGTATGGAGATATGCAGTTCGTAGGCTACGTTGAGGCCTTCGCGCTGCAGTTCCGGATGTGCTTCTTCTTCGATCAGGATGATCAGGTCGCCGTTGCTGCCGCCCCGTTCTCCGGCATTTCCCTTGCCACTCATGCTCAGTTGCATGCCCTCCTGTACGCCGGCCGGAATGTCGATGCTCACCGTTTCCTCTCCATACACCCTGCCTTCCCCTTTACAGGTCGGGCACTTGGCAGTGATCGTGGTTCCTTCGCCGTTACAAACCGGGCAGGTACTCACCGTCTGCATTTGTCCGAGGAACGTGTTGGTCACCTTCCTCACCTGTCCGCTGCCACCGCAAGAGTTACAGGTCTGCACGCTGTTTTTGTCTTTCGCGCCGCTGCCGCTGCAGGTAGTACAGGACACGTATTTTTTTACCTTGACACTTTTTGTTACGCCTTTTGCGATCTCTTCAAAGTTCAGTTTAAGTTTGATGCGCAGGTTGCTTCCGCGTGTACCACGGGCGCCCCGTCCGCCCGAACGGCCACGGCCACCGCCAAAGAATCCGCCAAACGCTTCATCGCCACCACCAAAAATATCGCTGAACTGGCTGAAGATATCTTCCATGTTCATGCCGGCGCCGCCGCCATATCCACCTCCGTTTCCTCGTCCCGTACCGCTTACGCCGGCATGACCGAACCGGTCGTACTGCGCGCGTTTGTCTGCATCGCTCAGCACTTCGTAGGCTTCTGCCGCCTCCTTGAACTTGTCTTCTGCAGCTTTGTCGCCCGGGTTGCGGTCGGGATGGTACTGCATCGCCACCTTGCGGTACGATTTCTTGATGTCGTCGGCAGAAGCGCCTTTGGCCACGCCCAGTATCTCGTAATAATCTCTTTTAGCCATGTGCTTACATATAATAAATGTTGCCGGTTGGCACAACCAGCAACATTCCAGTTTTAAACAGGTTCAAAATCGGCTTCCGCAATAATTACTTGCCCACCACCACTTTCGCAAAGCGGATGATCTTGTCGTTCAGGTAATAACCTTTCTGTACTTCATCAAGCACCTTTCCGATCAGGGATGGATTGGGAGTAGGAACTTCCGTGATGGCTTCATGCAGATCGGGGTTGAAGTTGGTATGGATCGTCTCCATCGCCTTCACGCCTTTCGACTGTAAAATATTCCGGAACTTATTAAAAATCAACATCACCCCTTCTTTCGCCGCCGAATCATCGCTGTTCTGCAGCTGCTTCTGCGCGCGGTCGAGGTCGTCCAGTACATCCAGCATCGAAACAATGATCTCTTTTCCGGCAGTCTGGGTCAGTTCAACCCTTTCCCGGGCACTTCTTCTGCGGAAATTATCGAATTCAGCTGCCTGGCGCAGGTATTTGTCTTTCAGTTCTGCGATCTCAGCCTGGTATTTTTCCGACTGCTCGAGCGGATCGCTGAGGTGGGAAGTGCCGGGCACATCTGAATCTGCGTTGATGTTGAAAGCATCTTCATTGCCGTTCGGTGATTTTCCCATTTCTTCTTCCGCCAGGTTTCTCGGGTCTTTTTCCATCATATTAAAATTATAGTGCGATTGTTCTTGATTTGTTTCACCGCCCCTTCAGGCAGGTGAATTTGTCTTAATCTATTAAATATACATCCGGAACTATCCAGTTTCAATTAATTTGCCAAGCTTTCCAGTAAAGACAAATTGTCGGCTGATGCACCGGCGGGCACCGCCGCCCACAGCATTTTCCGGCGTAAACAGACCCGCTATGACAAAAGTTTACCTGAATCCAAAGATCGGACACCGCATAGAGAACGGACATCCGTGGATTTTCAAGAATGAAGTAAAAGAAGTGACATCGGAATGCAGCGGAGGGGAGATCGTGGAGGTGTTTGCGGCAGACCGTAAATTCCTCGGAAAGGGCTATATCAATCCCAAATCGCAGATACTTGTCCGGTTGCTCACGCGCGACCGCAGCGAGGAGATCGACGACGGGTTCTTCCTGAACCGCATCAGGGAAGCCTGGGCGTACCGGCAAAGGCTTGGTTATGTTGAGAACTGCCGCCTGATCTTCGGAGAGGCCGACTATCTGCCTGCCCTCATCGTCGACAAATTCGGAGATTATTTCGTGATCCAGACGCTGTCGCTGGGTATGGACATCTGGAAAGAGGCGATCGTGAAAGCGCTGAATACCATCTTCCAGCCCAAAGGCATCTATGAGCGCAACGACGTACCGGTGCGCGAGCTGGAAGGATTGCCGCAGCAAAAAGGGTTTTTGTCAGCACCTTTCGACACGTCCATCATCCTGCAGGAGAACGGCCTGCGTTTTCATGTAGACCTGGAGAACGGGCAGAAGACCGGCTATTTTCTTGACCAGCAAGACAACCGGCGCGAACTGAAGCATATAGTTGCGGGAGGCGACGTGCTGGAAATGTTCTGTTATACCGGTACCTTCTCCATCCATGCGGGGGCTTACGGCGCACGATCTGTGAAGGGGATCGATATCTCGGAAAAAGCGGTGATCCAGGCCCGCCGCAATGCAGAGCTGAACGGACTGGAAAATGTCTGCCATTTCGAGGCACTCAATGCGTTCGACGTGCTTAAGCTTTGGGCAAAAGAGAAGAAGCAATATGATGTGGTGCTCCTTGATCCGCCTGCTTTCACCAAGAGCCGCGAAAACATCGAGAAAGCGATCGCCGGTTACAAGGAAATAAACCTGCGGGGGATGCAGCTCGTAAAACGGGGCGGCTTCCTGGTCACAGCTTCCTGTACCAACCTGATCCCGCCCGACCTGTTTTACCAGATCATTGACATGGCGGCAAGAGATGCCCGCCGGAAATTGCGGCAGGTTACGTTCCGCACGCAGTCGGCCGACCATCCGATCATACGGGGCATAGAAAATACACAATACCTGAAATTCCTGGTCATGCAGGTGCTATAAAACAAAAGGGCAATATGATTATTTGGCGACCTGGAACTTACCGGAATCGATGATCTTGCCGGTCTTGTCCCTGAGCTGAAAGATGTAAACACCGCGATAAAAATCGTTGAGGTTGACGCTGGTGCTCGGAGAAATTGATTGTGCTTCGTACACTTTTTTTCCGATGAAATTGAAGATCTGGAAAGAAAGGTTTTTATCGTAGTCTGCGTTGAAAGAAAAGGTGATCTGTGAGGTGGCAGGGTTGGGATAAAATTTCAGGATCCTTGTCACCGGTTCGGACGACAAAGCAAGGCGGCTCTGGCTTTGAGCTGTTAAGGAGAGTGACAATATAAAGAACAACGTGTAAAAAATCTTCATATCATGTCGTTTGCCGGAAGATGAAACAAGGTATTCCTTTTAAAACAAGGTACAAACTATTTGCCAATTGTTTGTAGGCCGCTTAATTAGTTCCCCTTATTCCATCTTAATTATAAAATTTTTAACCTCTGTCAGGCAATATCAGTCAGGGTTTGCTGAATAGCAGTAAAATCAGGTATTTCGCTGGCATTCTCGAGCACTTCGGTATACTGAACGATTCCTTCGGTATCAATGACAAAGGCCGCTCTTTTGGAAACGCCTTTCATACCAAAACCCCACGATTCATATACGGCACCGTAGGCTCTTGAAACATCTTTGTTAAAATCGCTCAGCAACGGGAAGTTCAGGCTCTGCTCTTCCTTGAATTTCGCAAGGGTGAACAGGGAGTCGACGCTGATCCCCAATACGGTTGCGTTCGCATCGTTGTAGGTGCTGATATTATCCCTGACGGAACAAAGCTCTTGGGTGCATGTACTGGTAAATGCAAGCGGGAAAAAAAGAAGCAGCACGTTTTTCCCTTTATAATCCGCCAATCGGACCTCTTTTTTTTCGGAATCAAACAAAATAAAGTCGGGCGCCTGCTGGCCTTTTTCAATCATGGTATTGTTTTTAATGAGGTGAACGGGTAAGTACTGATCAGAATTCATCTGCCGGGGCACCGGTGTGCAGAACCGGATCGCTGTTGTACCACGCCTGGTAATCTGCAACGGTGCTCGCATAGCTGGTCCACAGCACCAGGGGCAGATAATAAGCAGCCAGCTTTTTGTCGCTCCGTCGGGCCAGCACAAAACTGGAAATACTGAGTGCGGCATCGGCCATCGTCCAGGCTGCGGCGAGTACCGGGCTCTTCTTTCTGAAATAGACAAAACCAAAAGAAAAGAATACCAGCCATATAGCCGCTTGAAGGATCAGGAGTTTTTTTCTGTCAGGAATATCTTCTTTGGCGAGGAGCGAACGCAGCGCAAGCAGAACGAAGTAATTGTTGAGGGGCCAGGCCACGCCGAACACCCAGGCGGGCGGTGCCCACGGTGCCTGATCCAGCTTCAGATTGTATAATTTCTGCTCGTATTTTCTGGAGCGGCCGGTGCTGAACTTACCTAACAGTGATACCCCCACGGAGATGAGCGCTACCTGCCACCATTTCAAACGGTTGGCTGCCGAGCGGATCCTGACTTGTTGCTGGTGTTTCATGTCCTGTTTCTATCAGTACATAAAATTTGATGCCAGCCCCGCACCAAGAGCCGATAAGTGTGGCAGGAGCCAGGTTATCTTTTTAAATTGAGCAGGAGGATAAGAAGAATGAATACGATGATCAGCATGATCACCAGCAGAGGCGCCTTTCGCCGTTTGAGTTCAAGCTCACGGATCTCATCGAGGTAGTACCGCTCGTTGTCGAGCTGTACGATGATACCCTGGCTGAGAAGACGTTCGAAGATCATCGATTTCCGGAGGCCGTATTCGGATAGCCGGATGGAACGGCCCGGGGTTACGGCGCCGGCCTTGCGGAAAGTGCGGATGTATTTAAGCCGGAGGGCCACAATAACCGCGGAAAGTGCACTCATAAGAACAGTTTTATCTGCCGGAAGCAGGTATCGAATCTACGAAATAATACCGACCTCCTGCTGTATTACGCAGAGTTGACCAATGGTTTTTTCATCCGCTTTTCTTCGAGCCATCCGCTGAACAGCAGATTTTTGTCGATCGCCTGCCTGGGAAAAAAGAGACTGGCCACATAGCCGACCACCACTACGATCAGGTGACTGTATACACCCAGCATGTATTTGTGCTGGTGAAAACTGTAAGCGCCCAGGTCGAGCAGCACATGCTTCTCTTTGCCGGCACCCATCTTCGCGGATGACAAAAGAGCCCAGGCCGTGAACAGCACGGAGGCAACGATGCCAATGGTGAGTCCCTGCCGGTTTGTGCGCGCGCTAAAGAGTCCGAGCAGAAAAATACCGGCAATCCCTCCCGAAAAGATGGCGTACAGCGTAAATACAATTCCCAGCACGCCTTCGTCTCCTGCCATCAGGTAGAGACTTGCCACGGAGATGGCGCCGATGCCCGACCCAACCACGATCAAACGGCCGGCTTTCAGCAAGGCGGTATCTGAGGCGCCGGGTCTGAACCGTTTGTAATAGTCTTCCACGCCAACAGCCGACAAACAATTGAGGTCGGCACTCAGACTGGAGATGGCCGCGGCCATGAGGGCTGCGATGATGAGACCGGTTACTCCGTGCGGCAGCTGCGTCATGATGAAGTAAGGAAATACGGCATCCGGGCGCATGCCTTCGGGCAAAGGATGTTGCTGGTAAAAAACAAAAAGGGCGGTACCGATGAACATAAAAAGGGTCCATAACGGAACGGTCAGAAAGACCCCCAGCAGCGAAGCGCGAACCGCCGCCTTGTCGGTTTTTGCAGTGAGATACCGTTGTACCATGGTCTGGTCCGTTCCGTACTTCTGGATGGCGTAAAAGATCCCGTTGAGGGCCATCACGATAAAAGTGAGTTTGGTGAAGTTCCATTCATAAGGTCCAAACCCGGTTTTGCCACTGGCCTTTGCGATGTGCCAAACCGCTGCCGGACCGCCATCTACGGAGAACAGCAGGATCAGCAGGCTTACAATGCCGCCCGCGATAAGCAGGAAGCCCTGCACTACATCGAGCCAGATCACGGCTTCGATGCCGCCGATGAGCGTGATGCAGACAATGATGCCCCCGATGACCCAGATGATGGCAAAGGTGTTGAAACCGGTCATGTTCGACAGCGCCAGGGCCAGCAGAAAGAATACGGTGCCCATCTTGGAAAAATGGGTCAGCACGAATGCCACCGAGGTATAGAACCGGGCGAATGTGCCGAAGCGTTTCTGAAAATATTCATAGGTGCTTAACCGGATCACTTTGCGATAAAGCGGCACGATGAACCACACGATCAAAACAAATACAATGGGTACCATCAGCCCCTGCACCAGCAGGATCCAGTTGGAAGAAAACCCTTCTCCGGGGTAGGCCAGAAAAGTGACGCTGCTTACGAGTGTGGCCATCAGCGACATGCCGATCGCCCAGGCAGGCAGGGTGCCGCTGCTCACATAATATTTCTGGGTGGAGTGCTGGTTCCGGGCAAAGCGCAATCCCGTGCCCAGTGCGACCATCAGCGATATAAGGATGATGATGTAGTCGACCAGGTGCAGTGTTTCCGTATGCATGGCAAGAATTAGGAGTGATAGATAAATTGGAGTACGGCAGGAGGCCAGTCGTAGCTGCCGGGTTTGATGGTGAGAAACAGCCCTTCTTTGTTTTCCACGCGCATCCTTACCACGCCGGGCGCCAGCTCCTGCACCGGTTGTAAAGGCGACAGGCCCGACTGCTGCACGACAGCCCAGGCGGTGGCGCCGCCTTCCACGAAGAGCTCGCCGATCATGGTGTTCTCCAGAACATCCCCGGTGATGCGGGCGGTGATCATGCGAAGCTGCGCAGCCGTGGTGATGGCCGGCTGCACCGTTTCGGGGTCGATGGCCACGATCGATTTAGTGTGCGCGCGTACGTGAGAGCAAATCTCCTGTTGCCATTTTTTGAAAATTGGTTCCAGCGGCTGATCCCCGGCCACAATCGTTTCCGGAACGTAACTCACGGGGCCTCCTTTCTCTTTTTCCGCCCTGATGGCGGTGCGTGTTTTATGAAAGGTGCTGCCGCTTACAAAGAGGAGCGGCTTCGTGAAGCGCCCCGCTTCCGGCGCCGGGTGGGCCGGCCTGCAAAGAAGTTTCTCCAGCAGGGCCGAAAAAAAGCCGGACGCGCCCACGAGCATCGTCTGGCTATCCGCTTTTTCCGCCCAGTGCCGCAGATCGTCCATCTGTTCCACTTCCCCTACTATGATGCCTTCTTCCGGCAAAGGCTGATCCTTTTTCAGAATCGTGACCGGCGTGTCACCGCTTCGGAGCATAGCCGTGATGCGCGGATCGGTGATGGCGAACTCGGGGTCGTGTGAGAAACTGGTGGTGTGAATAGGCTGGCCATGAAAAAAATACCGGCCATCCTTGATCGTGCGGCCCAGGTTGGGGTTGGCGGGTACGATCAGCGCCCTGGTAAAACCCAGCACCGCCATCTGCGCCTTTACTTCGGCCAGCACATGCCCCCTCAGAACCGAATCGATCTTTTTGTAAAGCAGCACGGGTTTATGCGGAACAAGATCCGCGGTTAGCGCAGTCATTTCACCGGTAGCCTGCTGTACCGGTGCAGACCGCGTGTCGGTGGCGATCACCAGCAGACCTTCGACCGGCGTGGAAGGGACATCCAGACTGATCCTGACCGGTAATCCAAATCGCAGTCCCACCCCGCCGAGTTCGGCGGCACCCGTGAGGTCGTCTGCAATCACCGCGATCATAGGGAGAAAATTTATGTTGATGAAAGAGGGCCGGGCAACTACACCTTGTTGGTAGACAGCTGCACCGCATGTTCGATGGCCAGGATCATGGCATCCGGACTTGCAACGCCTTTACCGGCGATCTCGAAGGCTGTTCCGTGGTCAACAGAAGTGCGGATGATAGGCAGGCCCATCGTGATGTTCACCCCTTTCACGCTGTCCATCTGTTTTTTCTCCGCGTTCCACTTGAAGCCTGTCAGCTTGAAAGGGATATGGCCCTGGTCGTGGTACATGGCCACTACGCCGCCGTAATAACCGGTGGCGGCTTTGGAGAACATGGTATCGGCAGGTACCGGCCCCTCCACATCATAGCCCTGCGCCAGCGCTTCCTGCACCGCAGGCAGTATTTCTTTTTCTTCTTCGTCACCGAACAGGCCGGAGTCGCCCGCATGCGGGTTCAGTCCGGCGATGCCGATCTTCAGGTTGGTTTCACCGAGCTGCAGGAGGCCGTTGTTCAGCAGCTGTACCACTTCCACGATCCTGTCTTTTTTCACCAGCTCGCAGGCCCTGCGCAGCGACACGTGTGTAGACACATGGATCACGCGCATATTGTTTTCCACGAGCAGCATGCCGTACTTGCCGGTGCCCGTGTAGTGTGCATAGATCTCGGTATGGCCGGCAAAATGATGACCGGCTTCGTTGATGGATTTTTTGTTGATCGGGCCGGTCACGGTCGCGTCGATCTCGCCTGCCAGGGCCAGTTCGATCACTTTCTTCACCGACTCGAAAGAAGCATTGCCCGCCATGGCCGATATCTCCCCGAATTTGAGCTGGTCAAGATCCACATTTTCGAGGTCGAACAGATCAATGGTGCTGAAAATGAATTTTGCCTCCGATACGCTGCTGATGGGGTGTACCTGCGCAGGTAACTTTAGCCGTTCGATGATCTGGCGGAACACGCCCGCATCGCCTACGATGAGGGGGCGGCAGATACCGTGAACAGATTCGGTAAGCAGTGCTTTCACGGCGATTTCGGGGCCGATGCTGGCCGGGTCGCCCATGGTGATGCCTACGATGGGTTTATGCATGGATGAGGGGGGTATTGAGTGAAACGCCTTCTTTGCTGACCAGTTCGTGTAAGCCTTGCCGTAAGGTGGTGGCAGTATCCTGCGGGAGCGAAGTGAGCGGAGGCATCACCACCGGCTGACAGAGCCCGGCTTCATGCATCAGCACCTTGAGCGCCCAGAGCGATTCTCCCAGCAGGCGCCCGCCCTGGTAAAGATTGCCTACCTGTTCGGAATGCTTTTGTACGCGGGCCAGATTTTCCGCATCACCTGCTTTTGCAAAGCGGTAAATGTCGGCATACACACCCGGAATGATGTTTCCGGTGCTGGGCACCAGGCCGTCACTGCCGTTGAGCAGCGCATACGATGCTTTGGCAGCCCATCCAAGCAGATGACTGAAATCTTCCCGGTCTGCCCACAGTTTCAGCGACTGCTCCAGCCGCTCTTCATTGCGCTCGGAATCTTTGATGCCTACGATGTTTTCGTGGTGGCTCAGCTCGTCGATCACCGATACCGGTATCGACAGATGCGTGGTGGAGGGAATATTGTAGATCATGAGCGGGCCGGGCACCTGGTCGGCCAGCAGCTCGTAGTATTTCCTGATCTGGTCGTCGGAAAGGGTGAAATAGGAGGGAAGATGGGCAACGGCTACGTCGGCTCCCATATCAAAAAACTCTTTGGCGTAGTTCACCGATTCCTCGAGGCAGTTGGATGCGATGCCTGCATAGAGCAGCTCGCCGGGCTGCTTCAGGCTGACGGCCTGTTTTACATATTCTCGTTTGATGGAGGGCGGTATGGAAGAGCTTTCGCCCGTGGTGCCCATCACAAACATCATGGTGTTGTTTTCGCGGAAGTACTGGTACAGTGTTTCCACGGCGGCGCGGTCGAGCTGGTAGTCTGCCGTGAGCGGCGTTACTGCCGGTATCACCACGCCCCTGTATTGTTTTTCTTTTTTCATATCTGTTAATAAGCTGCAGTGTAAATGCCGATGGCATCTTCTACGGTGATGGGCCTCGGATTGTTTTTCAGGAGGCGGGTGATCAGGATAGCCGACGCGGCCATGTCCGGGATCACGTTCCTGCTGATGCCTGCGGCTCCGAGTCCGGCCGGTATTTCACATTCATGGATAAGCGACCGGATCTTTTCTACTCCGCGCATGGCCGTTTCCAGGTCGGTGGCGCCCGGGCTGCATCCCAAAGCTACGGCAACTGCGGCATACCGTTGCGGGGCCGCCGGAATATTGAATTCCATTACGTAGGGCAGCAGCAGCGCGTTCGACAGGCCATGGGCCAGGTGATAGGTGCTGCCCAGCGGGTAAGAAAGCGCATGTACGCCGGCGGTATTCACCGGTCCGAGGCAGAAGCCGCCAAGCAGGCTGCCCATTGCCACCTGTGTTCGGGCTTCTTCATCGCGGCCGTTTTTCACCGCCTGCACCAGGGAGGCGGCAATGAGCCGGATGCCTTCCAGCGCGAACATATCGATGAACGGCAGCGCAAACTTGTTGGTATAGGCTTCCAGGCAGTGTGTAAGCGCATCGAGTCCGGTGGCGGCGGTTACAGCCGGCGGAACCGAGATGGTAAGTAACGGGTCCACATACACGATGTCGGGTACAAGGAAGGGACTGATGATGCCTTTTTTCTGGTTGTCTTTTTCGTCGAGCAAGATGGCGTTGGGCGATACTTCGCTGCCAGTGCCCGAGGTGGCGGGCATGCAGATCAGTTTCTTGGGGCGGGCCGTCAGCAGGCCGATGCCGGTGATGTCGCGCAGCCGCTGGGTATGGCCGAGCAGCGCTGCAATCAGCTTGGCCGCATCAAGCACGCTGCCGCCGCCGATGCCAAGTATCAGGTCGGGGGATGCCTTTGCAGCTTTTTGCAGCAGGTTCTCAACATCCGCAAAAGTGGGTTCCTGTACGATGCCGGTGTCGATGGTAACGGCAATGCCTGCCTGCTTTAAGCCGGTTACCAGTCCTTCAAGGCGGGCAAGCAGGGGGGTAACTGTTACCAGGAGAACGGAGCTGGTGTTCAGGGCAAAGATCTCTTCGGGTAGAGATGACAGTGAGCCCGCGCCGAAGACCAGTTTGCCGGGGAAAAATATGGAAAGGGCGGAAGCGGTGTTCATGGGTTTTGTTCTGAATGAACGGTGTTCAAATATACTTTATGGCATACCTGGAAGCTTTGCTGATCTTATCCTGTTGCGGTTATGGATTTGCTTTTTTCCAGGCCGGGTAATCTTTTTCCAGCAGCTGTTTGGGCCAGGTTCCGTACCAGCCGTAATTGGTACGGCGCTCGTAGGCCACTTCCGCCACATGTTTCTTTTTTATTCCGTCGCGGCCGCAGAAAAAAGGTTCGTTGGTGCTGATCTCGTAGAAGCGCGCCCAGATCACAGACGATGGGTCCGGCTGAATGACCCGGTCTTTGCCATCAGGCAGGGAAGCATCGACGATGTCGACATATTTGTAACCGGGGATCCGCACCTTTTCGAACCAGGCCACGGCGCTGTTGACCGAATTGCTGATGGCAGGCGACGGATGCTCGGTGCGCATAAGAAATCGTACGATGCCGACGCTTTCGTTGCCGCTGAGCGAGGGTAGTTCGTAGGCACGGGCGGTATCGGGCAGCAGAGTCGTTTTGTCGTACTGCGCACACCAGGCGGTCAGTTTGCCGTTCACCACCAGCTGTGTTTTGAGGATGCAGCCGATGCCGTTCTCCACGGCTTTCTGAGCTGGCCGCACCAGCACCTGGTTTACTTCTTCCAGTCCGTTTGTATGGTGCGCCAGGTCATCGAGCAGGTTCAGCACGTTCACCATGGCGTTGTCGTTGTAGGTGATCTCGCTGCGGTACAGGCTGGAATCGGGATAATATTGCGGCCATCCGCCGTTGCGGTATTGCGCCGTAAGCAGGAAGCGGATACCGTGTTCCGCGGCTGCCAGGTATTGCTTGTTGCGGTTCTCTTTGTACGACTGCAGCAGGTAGCGGATCTCTTTTGTGGTGGCGTTGTTATCGATGGTGGCGCCGTTGTGCGCCGTATCCTCCCGGATCATTTTCAGATCGGCAGGGGCGATGGGTTTCGAATAGTCGACGTTGTTATTGCCCAGGTGCTTAGGCCAGCCCCCGGAGCTCCGCTGGTACACGAGCATGTGATCGGCTACGCTGTCCTGCGCATGCAGCGGTTGGATCAGGCAAAGGAGCGCCGGCAGTATGATGGCGGCGGTTGCTGTGCGGAAGAAATGATTACATGGAAAGTGTGCAACAGGCATACACTTGATTGAATGAAAGATTTGATGAATTCAAATTCCTTCCACCAGTGCTTTCATCTTTTCCACCATCTTGAAAGTGGCCGGGCAATACTGCACATTCTGTTTGTGAATGTGGATATAATCGACCATTTTCTTCTTGGTAAGATGAGGGAAGCCGGCGCAGTCGGCAGGCCGCACTTCATAGATCGAGCACATGTTGGTTGTAAGGTCCAGAAACTGGCAGGGTTGCTTGGTGTTCATCCAATCGCCGTCTTTCTTTTCGAGGTAGAGGTATTTTTCCCGGAAATCGATGGGATGCATGCCCAGGTGGGCCGAGATCCGTTTTACGTCTTTAACTGTAAAGGTGGGCGACATCGTTTTGCAGCAGTTGGCGCAGGTAAGACAGTCGACCTCGGCCCATACATCGCGGCTCACGAGTTCGGCCATCTTGTCGAGCCCTCTCGGAGGGTTTTTTTCGAGCCGGGTAAGAAATCTTCTGAGGAGTTTTTTGTACAACACCACATTTTTCCTGAACAGACGAAGATTTACTTTCATAGGGAAGCTTGAACAAAACGTATATTGATGCCGAAAATACTATTAATCCAGTATATACCATCCGAAATTTCTAATCCGGACACAAGATGTGGGAATCGTACAAGAAGGGATTTAAGGCCTATCTGCAGCTGGAGCGTTCGCTGGCTGACCATTCAGTGGAAGCTTATCTGAGAGACCTGGAAAAGTTCACGCAGTTCCTGGCCGCCGGGGAGCCTAAACCACCTGCAGACATCATGCTGAAAGACCTGCAGGGGTTTGTACAATGGATCGCAGAGCTGGGCATGACGGCCACTTCACAGGCGCGCATCATCTCCGGACTGCGCAGTTTTTACAAGTACTGCCAGCTGGAAAATATATCGAAGACCGACCCTACCACCTTGCTGGAAGCGCCGAAACTGAAACGGGTGCTGCCGGATGTGCTGGCTTTTGCCGAGATCGAACTTATCCTGCAGCAGATAGACATGAGCACGCCGGAGGGCGAGCGCAACAAAGCCATCCTCGAAACCATGTACAGCTGCGGCCTGCGGGTGAGCGAGCTGATCAACCTGCGGCTGTCGGGCCTGTATCCCGACCTCGGCTTTGTGCGTGTCACAGGCAAAGGCGACAAGGAGCGGCTGATCCCCATCGGCAGTGTGGCCGTCAAGCACATCCTGCTTTACAAGAACAATGTCAGAACCCACATCAGCATCAAACCCGGACAGGAAGATTTTGTCTTCCTGAACCGCCGCGGCAGCAAGCTGTCGCGCGTGATGATCTTCCTGCTGCTGAAAGACCTCGTCAAAAAAGCCGGCATCACCAAGAACATTTCCCCGCACACCTTCCGCCACTCCTTCGCCACCCACCTGGTAGAAGGCGGTGCCGACCTCCGCGCCGTCCAGGAAATGCTGGGCCACGAAAGCATCACCACCACCGAGATCTATACGCACCTCAACAGAGAGTATCTGCGTGATACGCTGATGCAATTCCATCCGGCGTTTCACTAACCTTCTTTTTGAATCTTTTATGTGCGGTGGGCTTCTTTTTTGTGCCCAAAAAAGAAGCAAAAAAAGCTTGGCTGTTGAAATGGGGCTAAAATTTACTCTATTGCGCGGGCAACGGACATGGTTGAATTCGGCGGTAGTAGGAGTTTGGGCCATTGCATGGAGGGACTGTAGAATAAAGCCGGACGTGTCCGTTGCACCAAATCTAATGCCTCTGACAAGATTCGCGGTCTTGAGCCGCCTGCGGCAGGCCATTTGGTCTCGCTCCATTCCGTAAATTTCTTCACGCCCCATTTCAAAGGCCGGGGGAGAGAGACGAGAGAAGAAAGAAGAAGGGAAGAAGGCTGCCGCGGTGCTGCGCGGCTGCTCGCTCTCAAATCCCCTCCCGGGAGCTAAGGTTGTAGGGGTGGGTTAAAGCCGCACCTACAGCGACTTTGCAGCCCTTGCACCCACAACCCCTTGTCACCAGCACCTCCAAAATTTTTGTCCTTTAGGTTTGTATTAGATTTTATATTAATACAAGTACTATTATTACTACCCTTTTCTTTTTTGCTACTTTTTTCTTTTACTATTCACATTTTTGTGTGGATAAAACCAACCCCGGCAGGGACGCATTTATCTTTTGTCAAGGTTTTCATGCCTATAGGATGATACAATCCCCTGCCGGTTTTTTCCCTTGGTGTCCATATAGCAATTAGGGCTTAAGACCCATTATCAAGGACTCGGACGATGGGGCAAAATGGTTGGTCTGAAACTTTACTTTCAAAAACGAATGTATGCAAAAAAACACCCGCTCTTTCCTGGGCATCGATGTGAGTAAAGAATGGTTCGACGTGGCTCTCATGCACGTCACCAACCACATCAAAGAACCTGTCCTTGCCGACAGGTTCTCAAACGATCCTACCGGTATCAAAGCCTTTCATAAGTGGCTCAGGGCCCTTAAGGTTCCTTTCAATGACAACACCCTGGTGGTCATCGAGAACACAGGCGTCTACCACCGGCTGATCTGGCAGTACTGCTCCGACAGGCAGCTGGCCCTGCACATCGGCAACGCCGCCCACATCAAATGGAGCTTTGGCATCGTCAGATCCAAGAACGACCGCATCGACTCGGAGCGGTTGTGTATGTATGCCTTTCGCCATGCCGATGAACTGAAAGCCTCCCCAGTGCTGAACCAGGAGCTGTTGCGGCTTAAAGACCTGGCACATGCAAGGAAGCGGCTGGACAGGCAGATCACCTCCACGAAGGTGTATCTGGCAGAACTCAAAAGGCAACAGGATGTAGAAATGGAAGCCATCATGGAGCAGGCACACAAGGCGGCGCTGCAAGGTCTGGAAGCGTCGTTGGAGATAGTGGAGAAACGAATCATGGAGATCGTGTCGGGCAATGAAGCAGTGAACAGCAATTACAAACTGTTGCTCACAGTGCCAGGCATAGGCAAGGTGATAGCGGTGTACCTGCTGTGCTGCACGGTGAACTTTGCTGCCGGCAGAACAGGTAAGCAGCTGGCGAGCTATGCGGGAGTGGCGCCGTTCGAGCAGAGCAGCGGCAAGAGCGTGAAGAGCCGCAACAAGGTTCACAAGATGGCCAACAAGGAGCTCAAGGGGATGCTGTTCATGGGAGCCAGATCAGCGTCTGTGAGCAACAAAGAGTACAGGGAATATCACGATAGAAAGATAGGGGAAGGCAAGCAGTACAACAGTGTGATCAATGCGATCAGCAGTAAGATATTGTTACGGGCAGCAGCGGTGATAAGAAATGGGAGACCGTATGTGGATAAGTACAGAAAGGCAGGCTAAAAAAAGAGCAAAAAAGATTTGTTTTAACCATAGCAATCATCCTCGCCAGGCGCAAACACGCTCTTACACCCGCAACCTGGTGCTGCGCCTGAGCGGGGATCTAAGCGGGGAATCGCTGTCTTTTGTCTGAACCAGAATTTGCCTCATGAACTGATTGCCCAGAGAAGCGATGATCGATTGCCAACCCACTTCCCCGCCAGGGGTGCAACTTGGTTTGTGAGTGTACCGGCATCATCTACCCACCCATGTTACGCCGACGCTCGGGAAAGAAGCAGTTTGCTTGATAGAAGAAGTTGGAAAATCAGCGATCCTTCCATCTTCTGGTCGCTATTCCTGGTTCGGACAAAACACAGCGACCCGGCAGGCAGTCTTCCGCCCTCAGGTGAATCAGGAAATCGGGCCCATACCGGTTCATACAAAAACATCTCCACTCCGCAAACTCTCCTATATTTGGCACCCTAATTAACCTGTATGAAGAATACTTTTCTCCTTGCAATCTCCTTTTTGTTTTGTACGCTATCATCTCAGGCCCAGCTGAGAACGCCTTCGCCGAGCCCGACACAGTCGTTGCGGCAGGACTTTGGCCTGTCGCGCATCGAGCTGTCGTATTCGCGGCCGGGCATGAAGAACCGCAAGGTCATGGGCGACCTGGTGCCCTTTGGAAAAGTGTGGAGAACAGGTGCCAACAACGCGACCATCCTTACATTCGGAGACGAGGTGATCATTGGCGGCAAAACCATTCCAGCCGGTAAATACGGACTTCTGACCATCCCCGGCAAAGCCAGCTGGACGTTCATCATCACCCTGCAACTCAATGTTACCAGTCCGGCGGCATACAACAAAGACAGCGACCTGGTGCGTGTAACGGCCAAGCCGGTCCTCCTTCCCGGTAAGGTTGAAACCTTTACCATGGATTTTACGGATGTGAGCGCCACCACCTGTAAACTGCAGCTGAGCTGGGAGAATACATCCGTTTCCCTTCCCGTTAAAACGGAAATAGATACAAAGATCATGGCGCAGATCGATGATGCGATGACCAAAGACAACCCACCCTACTACGCCGCAGCCTCTTATTATTTTGACAACGGCAAAGACCTGGGCAAGGCCCGTCAATGGGCCGAGAAAGCTGTGAGCACCACTCCGGACGCCTTTTACATTGTCCATCTCCTGGCCAAGATCCAAGCGAAAGCCGGCGACAAACAGGCAGCCATAGCCACCGCGCAGAAATCGATCGAACTCTCCAAAGCCGCAAAAAATGATGATTACGTAAGGCTGAACGAGAAGCTCATTGCGGGGTTGAAAAAATAGTGAGAAGGATTGCCTCCGGCTGTGGGGCTTGGGGGCGGTTGAGATATCAGGTCCGGCGTCTTTACCTGAAATAATTTTCGGGATACTCCACCTTTGCCAGGAACAACCCGGCTCCCGGCACAGAGAAATCCGCTTTCCGGTTGTCTTTTGATTCGATGATGCTCCGGAACCCGCTCAGCGTGATCTTGCCGCGGCCAGCCATGAGCATGGTGCCGGTGAGGCCGCGCACCATCCCGCGCAGGAAACGGTTTGCTTTTACGGTATAGATCAGGCGGTCTGTCTGCCTCTGCCATTCGTTGGTTATGATGTTACAGTGGTAAGTTTTTACCTGCGAGTTCCGTTTGGCGAACGCGCTGAAATCATGGTACTCCTGCACTATGCGGGCTGCTTCCTGCAGCATGCTGAGGTCGAGCGGATAGGGAAAATAGTAGCCCCTTCCCTTCAGGAAAGGATCTTTGGAGCCATACACAACATAATTGTATTCGCGGCTCAGCGCGTCGAAGCGGGCATGTGCGTCGTGCGCAACAGGATACAGACCTCTGACAACAATGTCGGGCGGAAGGATCGCATTCATCTTGTAAACGAACTGGGGATGAAGCGGGCCGTCGAAATCAAAATGGAAAAAGTTCTGCACGGCATGCACGCCTGCATCTGTGCGCGAAGAACCGGTCAGTTCCACCGGGGCACGTTGGAAAACCGCAAACGCTTTTTCTACTTCTGTCTGGATGGAAGGAGCATTGTCCTGCCGCTGAAAACCACTGTAGCGGGAGCCGTTATAACCAACTTCCAGGAAATATCGCTGTGTGCTCATAAGCGGCTACCGGCGGATCATCGCTTTGAAACGGGTTTTGTAGTAGTCGTTGGAGATCATCTCGTCGAGTGAACCGAAGTTTTCCGTATCGGATACAAAAGGGTAGGCGGTGTCGAAGAAACGGTACCGGGTTTCGTCACTGGGGAACAGTTCTGTGAGAGCTTTAATCTGCTTTACCGAGAAGCATTTTGTTTTGAACGCCTTTTTGGCGGCGATCAGCTTGTCATCTACCGCATTCTCGGCCAACATCTTCACCCGCAGCTTGTCGACGTCGTTGTCTGACGCAAAATTCTTGCAATCGGAATTCGTCACCACCAGGTCCTGTTTTTTCTGCACGGCAACCGTATCTGCTTTCTTTGCTACCGGCGCCGGCTGTACTGTTGAAACCGCCGGCGTATCGGTCGGCTTCTGGGTGGTCGCCTGCGGCGTAGTGGCCCGTGTTTGCGTTGCGGGGGGCGCAACTGGCAGGGTTTCCTTTAAGGGAATACTGATGTTGATGGTGTCGGTCGAAAAATTATACTGTTCAATGAAACTGGCTTTGTAACCCTCTTCATTTTTCGATTCGGAGATGCGAACGATGAATGGTTTTTCGGTGAGGTCGCGTGTCTTGCCGGCGGTTGAATCTGCCTTGGGTTTTACCGGCGGCGGTGTGGTAGTGGCGACAGGTTTTTCGACCGGCGTTACTGCTGCGGCCGTGTCAGTTTTCACTTCCTTCCTGGTCACCACCTGAACACTTGTATCTGCCTTTGAAGCTGGCTGTGAAGAATCTGCAACAGGCGGTTTGTTCCCTGTTGCAGCCGGCGTGGTGACAGGCGTCGTTGATGCCAGCGCTGTTGTGTCCTGAGCGGCCGGGTCGGTAGCAGCCGGTTTCTTCTGCGGGGGAGGCGGTGCAGCAACGGGTTTCACCGCCGTGTACAGGATCGCCGAATCATTCACCACATTGGCCAGCATCTGCGAAAAGGCATCGTTCTTTTTTTCACCGGTATTATCGGCTACTACTTTCTGCACCGGGGTGCTGTTCATTACCACAGCCGTACTCTGGATATTGAAGAGGCCCCAGCCCTTGTCGCCGAAATTGCGCAGCTCGAATCCCTGATCCTGCCGGTTCATATCGACCGTAAAATGTTGTTCGGGCGCCGCGTTGCGCGCAAAACCGACAAACACATCGTAAGTACTGTCGTGCAGTTTGGGAACGATCAGATAGCCGTTTTCGGAGGAGCTGTAGATCCGGTTCTGGATGCGGGTGTAAAAAGGCTGCGAGGCGGTGGACTGAATATAGATGAAAAACTGCTGCTGTGCGAGGGTATGGGTTCCTGAGATGGCCAGCAACAGGAAAAGAATGAATTTATGCATTGACATGAAAAGGTTCCCGGCAAACCTGCATTGATTTTTAAAAATACGGTATCGGTAAGTTACAAAATTAGGTGTTGGCGTACAAAAACCGGGCCTCAAGGTAAACCATTATTTGCGGTAAAAAGCCGCACCCCGCCGTTGTTTTACCAATTATTTTGCAAACGGCACGGATGTCTCAGCTTATATTTGCCGCCTTAAATTGCGTTCATGAAAAGAATTCTGTTCCTGTTGTGCTGTGTCGGTTCTTTCTCTTCACTGCTCGCCCAAACACCCGTTCCGGTAGGCGACACCGGCCTGCTGAAACAATACCGGGCCACCTATCCCAAAATAAATGACCTCGTACATACAAAACTGGAAGCAAAATTCGACTACGCCAAATCGTACATGTACGGCAACGTATGGATCACCCTCAAACCACATTTCTACGCCACCGACTCTCTTACCCTCGATGCAAAGGGCATGGACCTGCACAAGGTTGCCCTGGTAAGCGGCAGCACCACCACACCGTTGAAATATGAATACGACGGGCTCCTCCTTCGCATTCACCTGAACAAGATGTACAAAGGCGGCGAGAACTATACCGTCTTCATCGATTATACTTCCAAACCCAATGAAGTAAAAGTAAAAGGAAGCGCCGCCATCAACGACGCCAAAGGACTTTATTTTATCAATCCGAAAGGGGAAGACAAGGAAGAGCCGACCCAGATCTGGACACAGGGCGAAACCGAAGCCACCTCCGTGTGGTGCCCCACCATCGACAAACCCAACCAGAAATGCACCGACGAGATGTACATGACCGTCCCGGATAAATACGTCACACTTTCCAATGGCAAACTGATGAGCCAGAAAAAGAACTCAGACGGCACACGGACCGACTACTGGAAAATGGACCTGCCGCATGCGCCTTACCTGTTCTTCATGGGCGTGGGCGATTACGCGGTGATCAAAGACAGCTACAAAGGCAAAGAGGTAAGCTACTACGTGGAAAAGGAATATGCGCCGGTAGCACGCAGGATATTTGGTCTCACCCCCGAAATGATCGCTTTCTATGCCCGCATCACCGGCGTCGATTTTCCCTGGGTGAAATACGCGCAGATCGTAGGCCGCGAATATGTAAGCGGCGCCATGGAAAACACCACGGCCACCCTGCACCAGGAAAGCGCCCAGCAGGATGCCCGTGAACTGGTCGACGGCAACAAATGGGAATCGGTGATCGCACACGAACTGTTCCACCAGTGGTTCGGCGACCTGGTAACCACCGAAAGCTGGAGCAACCTCACCCTCAACGAATCTTTCGCCAACTACAGCGAAACCCTGTGGAACGAATACAAATACGGTAAAGACGCCGGCGACGAACAGAACTACACCGACATGGACGGCTACCTGGGCAGCCACAGCGAAAACAAAGACCTCGTCCGTTTTCATTACGCCGACAAGGAAGATATGTTCGATGCGGTAAGCTATAACAAAGGCGGCCGCGTGCTGCATATGCTCCGCAATTTCCTGGGCGACAGCGCCTTTTTCAAAGGGCTCAACCTCTATCTCACCACCAACAAGTTCAAGTCGGCCGAAGCGCACCAGCTGCGGCTGGCCATGGAAGAGGTGAGCGGCCGCGACCTCAACTGGTTCTTCAACCAATGGTATTTCGGCAGCGGTCACCCGGTACTCTCCATCGACTACAAGTACGACGACAACGCCAAAAAGGTGAGTGTCACGATCAAACAGACACAGGAAGGCGACACCGCTTTCACCCTGCCGTTTGCCATCGATGTGTACAACGGGGCTCTCAAAGTACGGCACAACGTATGGATGACCGACCGCGAACAGACCTTCACTTTCCCTTACCAGACCAAACCCGATCTGGTGAACGTAGACGGTGACAAGATCCTGCTCTGCGAGAAGAAAGACAACAAGACCCTCGACAATTACATTTACCAGTACAAGTTCGCTGGCAATTTCATGGACCGCCGCGAAGCCATCGAAGCATGCGCCGCACAGCAGGACGACCCCAAAGCGCTCGCCCTCCTCACAACAGCCCTGAAAGATCCGTATTATGGTCTGCGGACGGTGACCCTGAACGACCTTGACCTGAAAAAACCGGTAGTGAAGCAGGCGGTGGAGAGTGTAATCGCCGACATGGCCAAGAACGACAAAAAGCCGGTTGTGCGTGCCAAAGCCATCAGCCTGCTGGGGACTTACAACAAGCCGGATTACAAATCGCTGTTTGCCACTGCGCTCAACGATTCATCGTACAGCGTGGCCGGTGCAGCCCTCGAAGCCATCAGCGTGGTAGACGCCCCAAGCTTCGTAGCCGAAGTGAACAAGCTCAAGAACAAGCCGGTGAAGGGCAAGCTCGGCGAGATCATGGGACAGGTGATGATAGAAACCGGCACGGAAGAAGATTTCGACGTGATCGCGAAGAACTACGACAAGATGCCGCTGAACCAGGCAAAGCTGGAAGGTCTGCAGCCATTCAGCCAGTATGTGGCGAAGATCAATAACACCGAAAAATTCAAAAAAGGGATCGACATCATCGCCACCCTCCGCGACGCCATCCCGGCAGCATACCAGAGTCAGATCACCCCGATGATCAACAACGTGCTGCTGAAAGGCATCATCTCAAAGAAGAAAGCGGGCCTCACCGGAAGCCAGGCCACTGAAGTGCAGAAACAGATCGATTACGTGAACAGTGTGATCGAAGGAAAGAAAGGTTTTTAATGTAGCGCCCGCAGAGACGCCATAGGTGGTTTGTCAGGGTTTCAAGCCTTGGCACGCCACGCATGACGTCTCTGCTGCATAATAAACGGTCCTTTCCAGAGACGTAAATCCCTCGTGTCTTTACGACGAAGGGGTCGACGCATGGTATGCATCGACCCCTTCGTTTCAATTTCTTTTCAGGCTTGTCTCTACCAGCTTCCGCTCGCGCCTCCACCGCCGCCGCTTCCGCCACCAAAGCCGCCGAAACCGCCACCACCTCCTCCGCCGAAGCCACCTCCTCCGCCGCCACGGCTCGACCAGCCGCCGCCGCTGCCGATCATGCTGCCAAGGAAACCGCCCCAGAACGGACTAAATCCGCCTCTCCGGCCGCCACCGCCACCGCCGCCTCTTCGTCCGAAGATAAAGATCAGGATGATGATGAGGATGATGAATCCCAGGGCAGAGCCGCCGCCTTCTTTCTTGCGTTGCCCGCGCTGGTCGTAGCCTTCAGGGGCTTTGTATTCGCCCGTCGCAGCTTTGATCAGGTCGTCGGTCGCTTCATCGAGTCCGCGGTAATAATTGTCTGATGTGCCCCCTTTGAAATTCGGGGCAATGCGGTTCCGGATGATCTCGCTCGAAATGGCGTCGGTAACGGCGCCTTCCATTCCGTACCCGGTTTCGATCCGCACCTTGCGGTCCTGGACAGACACCAGCAGCACGATGCCGTTGTTGGTCTTTTTATTTCCGACCCCCCACTTGCGCAGGATACCGAGCGCCACATCTTCAACGGCATAGTCGCCGGTGGTTGGAATGGTAACGATCGCTATCTGGGTAGAGGTGCTGTCGTCATAAGCCACCAGCTTGCTTTCGAGCGATTGTATCTGGTCGGCAGTAAGCACATGGGCCAGGTCGTTTACGAGCCGGGGCGGGTTGGGCCTGTCGGGAATATTCTGGCCATAGCCCGCCGCCGCGAAAAAAAGGCATGCGAGAAACAGGATTTTCTTCATAGTGACTGATCTAATACCCGCAGGGGGCTGCAGGTAAATTATTGGCCGAACACGATGTCATCGGGTAGTTCATTCTGATCGGTTTCTCTGTTGTAGGGAAAGTGCTGGTACAAAGCTTCCCCGATCTCTTTTACCACGAGCTGGATCCCCCGGGCGAAGTCGTTCCGGTTGAAGTGCTGCAGCATTTGCTGCACTTCTTTTTTCCAGAAATCGGGACCCGTTTTCTGGTGGATGCCCTGGTCGGCATAGAGGGCCAGCTGCTGGTCTTTCACGGCAACATAGACCAGCACGGCGTTTCTTTCTGCCGTGCCGGCCATGTCGAGTGAATGGAATAGTTCCTGCGCCCTGTCGAGCGGATCCACAAATTTGCACCTGCTCTCGATATACACGCGCACTTCTCCGCTTGTACGCTGTTCGGCCTGCCGGATGGCTTCCACGATGTTGCTGTTTTCCGCTTCGGAAATAAACGGGGCCGCTGGTTTTCGGGAGAAGATACTCATGGGAATAATTAGAAGGTTACTGATGGAGCCTTGTCTGATCCGGGTTGTGATTCAAAATAAGGCCGGGTCGGGAAATGGAAGATGCCCGCATACAGGCTGTTCGGGAACCTCCGGATAGAAGAGTTATAAGCCTGTACCGTTGTGTTGAAGTCATTGCGGGATACTTTGATCCTGTTCTCGGTGCCTTCCAGTTGCGACTGAAGATTAAGGAAGTTTTCGTTGGCTTTGAGCTGAGGGTACTGTTCAACGGTAACCAGTAAACGCGACAGCGAACTGCTGAGCTCGCCCTGTGCCTGCTGGAACTGCTGAAATTTTTCAGGGGTCAGGTCGTTTGCGTTTACCTGTACCTGGGTGGCTTTTGCCCTTGCTTCTATCACTTTTGTGAGGGTTGTCTGTTCGAAGTTGGCGGCGCCTTTTACCGTATTCACGAGGTTTGGAATAAGGTCGGAACGACGCTGGTATTCACTCTGCACATTGCCCCATTTGCTTTTTACGTTTTCATCGAGCTGCACCATGGAATTGTACCCGTTGCAACCGCAACCGGCCAGTAGTAGGATAACAGCCAGTACAACAATCAAAGTGAGATTTTTCGAGTTCATTTTTAGTTTGTTTTGTGTGATCAATTCAATCCCTGTGCCAATGCATGGCACTGCTTGCCGGTATAAAGATAAGAAGTGCAGGATATTTCGATCACAAAGCAAGCCAGCCGCGCAAACAGGCCGTTGCAGGACAGAAGACATTATTTGCCCGCCAGCAGAAAATTTTTGAGTTCAGTGTAGCTGACCGCCATTTTGACGCTCTGTTTTTGTTTGTGCATCAGATCCTGTATCAGGGAGGGAATCTCCACTTTCCGGCCGATGACCGGTTCCACTATATCATAAAACTTTACTGGGTGAGCAGTTCCCAGAAAATAACCGCCTGCCTCCGGATGATTCTGCAAATACTTCTCCAGGGCATGAAACGCAACTGCTCCGTGCGGATCGGGCAGATAGCCATTTTTCGCATACACATCACGGAGAGTCTGCCGCGTTTCGTCATCCGAAACGCTTTCACTGCTCACCAGCTCTTTCAGCGAAGCAAGCTCACGCCGGAAGATCTCCATGATGCGCACGAAATTGCTGGGATTGCCCACATCCATCGCATTCGAAATAGTGGCCACTGCAGGCTTTGGTTCGTACAGGCCTGAAGAAAGATAGGAGGGTACCGTATCATTGGCATTGCAGGCGGCAATAAAGTGCCCGACGGGCAGTCCGGATGCATGTGCCATCAGTCCGGCGCATATATTACCGAAATTGCCGCTGGGCACGCTGATCACCGGCGGGGCGCCTTTCCCGGCCCATTGCTGATGAGCAAAAAAATAATAGAACTGCTGTGGCAGCCACCGGGCCACGTTGATGGAATTGGCCGAAGTGAGGAACATGCGGCTGCTGATATCGCGGTCGGCAAAAGCCATTTTTACCAGGTGCTGGCAATCATCGAAGTTGCCGCTGACTTCCAGCGCCGTGATATTCTTGCCATAAGTGGTCAGCTGCAGTTCCTGGACGCTGCTCACTTTTCCGGCCGGATAAAGTATCACCACCTCCACGCCGTCCACGTTGTAAAACCCGCTGGCCACTGCGCCGCCGGTGTCGCCTGAAGTGGCTACCAGCACCGTCACCTTCTCGCTGTTGTGCCCTACAAAATGGCCCAGGCAACGGCTCATGAACCGCGCACCTACATCCTTGAAGGCCAGCGTGGGACCGTGAAAAAGTTCGAGCGCAGAGATTGCCGGCGTAATGGGCACCAGCGGAAAATCAAAGTTGATGGTCTCCGATACGATCTGCTGCAGCACCTCTCCGGGTATGCTGTCACCCACATAAGGCCTGATCACCTCCAGCGCGATCTCTTCCTTCGAGCGCTGTGCCATGTTCTCAATAAAACCTTCCGGAAGCACCGGTATCGTCTCCGGAAAATACAACCCCTTGTCAGGTGCCTGTCCATTGATGGTAGCCTCACGGAAACCGACGATGGGCGACTGTCGGTTGGTGCTGAAATAGTTCATGGATGATATGATTGATGGTAAGTGATTTTGGTGCGGCTTAAACCTGCCCTTCCGCAAAGCGGACCCCCGTCTGGTTCACAGTGGTTACATAAGTATGATATGCGATCCCGATCTTGTTGAAAACTTCCTGCATCACTTTCTCAACGGCGGTTGCCGTCGCTTCTTCCCTGCTCAGCATAAAGATGGACGGACCGGAACCGGAAATGCCTCCGCCCAGCGCGCCTGCTTCCTTGCAGCCTTTTTTTACTTCTGCAAACCCCGGTATCAGGATGCTGCGCACGGGCTCGATGATCACATCTTCCAGCGAGCGGCCTATGAGCTCATAATCACCCTTCATGAAACCCGCAACCAGTCCGGCGATATTGCCCCATTGCCTGATCGCGTCTTTGAGCAGCACTTCCTTACGCAGGATCTGCCGGGCATCGGAGGTTTTTACTTCGATCTGCGGATGCACGGCGGTCACGAACAGCGGCGGTGAGGGCAGCGCTACAATATCAAGCGGGAAGATGGAGCGGATCAGTGTGATGCCGCCATAGATGCAGGGCGCGATGTTGTCGGCATGCTTTACGCCCGAAGCTACTTTTTCACCGGCCATGGCAAACCGCACCAGGTCTTCCTTGCTGAACCGGTTGCCGAGCAGGTGATTGGCCGCCACCACGACGCCCGCCGCGCTTGCAGCGCTGGAACCGAGTCCGCTACCGGGTTTGATGCATTTGTTGATGGTAACCACAAAGCCGGGCGGTTCAGGCAGGTCTTGCATCAGCGACAGCAAAGCTGCGCCGGCCACGTTCTGTTCAGGTACCACCGGCAGCCGGTATTCATCTGTATGACGGATCGTGATGCCGGGATGGTCCGTCAGCTCCACTTTCATTTCATCATAAGGTTCCGTGAGCGACATGCCCAGTACATCAAAACCACATACCAGGTTGGCCACGCTGGCGGGAGAGTACACGGTGACTGAAGAAAAAGGATGGTTGTTTATTTTGCTCATGGTAAGTCAGGAAGTTTATGTTGGCAAGGTAGAGCAAGTCACTCTCCTTTACACCGGTTCCGGTTTGTCAGGCTAGCGGGCCGTTCGCATGATATCGGCAAATACGCCGGAGGCGGTCACTTCCGCCCCCGCGCCGGCGCCTTTTATCACCAGTGGCTGCTCGGGGTATCGGGTCGTATAAAAAAGCACCACGTTGTCTTTGCCATATAGATGGTAAAAGTCGTGTTGCGGATCCACCCACTTCAAACCGACGGATGCTTTGCCGTTTTCATAGCTCGCCACAAATTTCAGTTTCTTTCCCTGGCTGGCAGCTGCTTCATACAGCTGTTTGAAATGGACTTCTTCTTTCAGCATCTGCTCGTAAAAATTCTCCACGCTGCCCTGCATGCAGGAAGCAGACATGAACGAAAGGTTGGTGATGTGTTCCATCTCCAGCAGTTCGCCGGTTTCGCGGGCGAGGATCATGATCTTGCGCATCACGTCGGTGCCACTCAGGTCGAGGCGTGGATCGGGTTCGGTATAGCCTTCGGCCTGCGCCTGCCGCACCACTTCGGAGAAAGGCCGTTCGCCGTTGTACTGGTTGAACACAAAATTCAGGGTGCCGCTCAGCACCGCTTCGATGCGGTTGATGGTGTCGCCGCTGCGCAGCAGGTCGTTCAGCGTGCCGATCACCGGCAAGCCGGCGCCCACATTGGTTTCAAACAGGTATTGTGAATTGTATTCGCGCGCCAGGTCTTTCAGTTTTTTATAATAGGGATATGCAGAAGATGCCGCGATCTTGTTACAGGCCACCACCGAAATGCTTTTCTGCAGCAGGCTGTCGTAGCACATGGCCACTTCTTCATTGGCAGTTACATCAATGAAAACGGCGTTGCGCAGGTTCTCCCGCCGGATGGTCGAAAGAAATTCAGGGAGGTTCATCGGGGCGCCCTCTTCCAGCTCTTCTTTCCAGTTGTTCAGGTCGATGCCTTCTTCCCTGAACAGCATCCTGCGGCTGTTTGCCAGTCCCATGATCCTGACCTGCAGGCGGAGGTTCTTAAGCAGGTAATCCTTCTGGCGCTGCAGCTGGTTCAGCAGCCTGCTGCCTACGTTGCCCACGCCGGTGATGTAAAGATGGATCTGTTTGTAGGAAGTTTCAAAGAACTCTTCATGCAATACGTTGATGGCCTTCTTCACATCCGGTGAGGAAATGACGGCGGAGATGTTTCTCTCGGAAGAGCCCTGCGCGATGGCGCGTACGTTCACGCCGTTGCGTCCAAGCGCGCCAAACATTTTTCCGCTGATGCCAGGGTGACTTTTCATATTGTCGCCCACCAGCGCAATGATGGCGAGTCTCTTCTCGATGATCAGCGGTTCTACTTTGCCTGTTTCCACTTCATGGGCAAAAGCCGCATCCACGGCCGCTTTGGCAGCTTCCGAGATTTTTTCCTCCACGCCTACGCAGATGGAATGCTCCGAGGAGCCTTGTGTGATCAGGATCACGTTGATGCGGCTTCCGGCCAGGGCCTCGAACAGGCGTTTGGAGAAACCGGGGATGCCGATCATGCCGCTGCCTTCCAGGCTCAGCAGCGCGATCTCATTGATGCTGGTGATGCCGCAGATGGTCCGCTCTTTTTTATCGGGCTCGGTTTCGATCACCGTTCCGTGGTCGTCGGGGTGAAAAGTGTTCTTGATCCAGACCGGGATGTGTTTGTCCATCACCGGCTGTATGGTAGGCGGATAGATGACCTTGGCGCCGAAATGGGAAAGCTCCATGGCTTCCTGGTACGATACCTGCGGGATGACGCGCCGTGTAGGAACCAGCCGCGGATCAGCCGTCATGATGCCGGAAACATCGGTCCAGATCTCGAGAGAGGTCGCTTCTGCTGCCGATGCCAAGATGGCCGCAGTGTAATCGGAGCCGCCCCGGCCAAGCGTGGTGGTAGCCCCGCTGCTGTTGGCCGCTATAAAACCGGGTAATATATGCAACGATGCTTCCGAGGTATCCAGGTAATTGCGGATATTGGTCTGCGTTACCGGCGTATCCACTATCGCATTGGTAAAAGATGAGTCGGTAATGATGAGGTCGCGGCTGTCTTTCCAGCTGTTTTCGATGCCCGCTGTACGCAGGCTGTGGGAGAGGATACCTGAAGAGATGAGTTCGCCGTAGCTTACGATGCGGTCTTTGCTGCGGGGCGACAGCTCGCCGAGCAGGAAAACGCCGTTGCAGATATCTTCTATCTCATTCGAGAGCTTTTTTGCCCAGCTCAGGATGCTGCTCTGCTGCGCGATCGGGATCAGCGATTTGATGCTTTCCAGGTGGCGCTGTTCGATCTGCTTCAGCACGTCTTTGTATGCTTCATCGCCACCGGCTGCATATGCGCCGCAATGCAGCAGGGTATCGGTCACGCCGCCCATGGCCGACACTACCACCGCCAGTTTTTCCTGCGACAATTTTTTGCGGATGATATTCACCACCAGTTGCATGTTCTCTGCGGTGGCAACTGAACTTCCTCCAAATTTCAAAACCTTCATAAGAAACATTTAATGATAAAAAGATCAAGGGGGTGCAAACAGGGGATCAGGTGGAAAACAGCTGAGCGCCCAGGGGGTGATATAAATTATTGCAACCCTTAACGGGTCGAAATAATGATGGATGTAATGGTGGCGCCGGTTGAAGAAGCCTGCAGGGAGGAAGAAACGGTATGGTATGAAAGATGCAACACGTACACTATGTTGAGCCGAAGGTATATAAATTGGTTGAATTGCAAAAACGGGATTCAACTATTTACAGTATTTTCATCGCGTATTGAACGATTGCTGCCTTCCTTAATTTGATATCTTAACCAAATTTCCTGTACATGGACATTACCGCAACGGACGGCCTGCAGCAGTTTAAAAGCAATGTGGCGCTGAAGTTCCAGCTCTACAACAGCCTGTTCACTTCACTGCCTTTTCACCGCATCGAGCGCACCGGGGTGTTGCTTTCCCTGCTGCTAACGATCTGCGAAGACGGATACTATAAAAAGAAACTGAGCCCGGTGCAGATCCTGGAAGAGTTCTTTTCCCGGCATACTTCCCTTGTAACAGAACAGGAAAAAGTGGATCTCCTCTTCCGCTTCATTCAGTACGTGGAACGGCAGGTGGTGCTGTTCGATGCACTCGAAGATGCTGCCTTTCATGCCATCAAAGACATCTCCGGCATCGGCAGCCTCAAACAGCTGGAAGGTGAAGTGCTGCAGTCGGGAAAAGAAAAGCAGCTGGCGGAAAAGCTACGCGATTTTTCCATCCGGCTGGTGCTCACCGCGCATCCCACACAGTTTTACCCGGGCTCGGTGCTGGGCATCATCAACGACCTGTCGAAAGCCCTCAAAGACAACGATACCAACCAGATCAATGTGTACCTGCAACAGCTGGGCAAAACGGCTTTTTTCCAGAAGCAGAAACCGACGCCTTACGATGAAGCGGTCAGCCTCATCTGGTACCTCGAGCACGTCTTTTATTTTGCGGCGGGCCGCATCATCACTTTTCTCAAAAACCAGTTCCCCGAGGCCGTGCCTGCCGACAACCCGCTCATCACCATGGGTTTCTGGCCAGGCGGCGACCGCGACGGCAACCCGAACGTAACCGCGCCGGTCACCATCAGCGTGGCCGAATCGCTCCGCAACAGCATCACCCGCTGCTATTATGCGGATGTGCGCCGGCTCAAGCGGCGCCTCACTTTCAAAGGGGTCGATACCATCATCGCCGACCTCGAGAAACAGCTCTACAACAACATCTATGTTCCCGAGCAGCATACTGCCATCACCAAGCAATACCTGATCGAGACCTTGCAGGAAGCCAAACGGATCATCATTTACCAGCACAACGGCATGTTCGTGCACCTGGTAGATAACCTCATCAACAAGATCCATGTGTTCGGACTTTACTTCGCATCGCTCGATGTGCGTCAGGAAAGCTCCATCCATAACCGGGTGCTGGAGGCTGTAGCCAAAACGGATAAAGTGCTCCCTGAAAATTATGCAAACCTGCCTGCCGCCGAGAAGCAGCAACTGCTTATCAGCGTGTCGGCCAATGTAGACAGCAGTCTGTATGAAGAAGGGCTGATCCGCGATACGCTCGATACCGTGAAGGCCATCGGGCAGATCCAGCAGCAGAGCGGTGAAGAAGGGTGTAACCGCTACATCATCAGCCAGTGCAACAGCGCACTGAACGTGCTGGAGGTGTATGGATTGTTCATGCTTTGCGGGTGGCAGAAAGAAGCGCTGACCATCGACATCGTTCCGTTATTTGAAACAGTGGAAGACCTGCAGAATGCGGAAAAGATCATGATGGAACTGTATACGGACCCGGTATACGGCGCCCACCTGAAACGCAGGAACAATCGGCAGACCATCATGGTCGGTTTTTCGGACGGTACCAAAGACGGCGGATACCTGATGGCCAACTGGGGCATCTACAAAGCAAAGGAAAACCTGACCCGTATTTCGCGGGAGCAGGGAGTGGATGTAATTTTCTTCGATGGCAGGGGCGGCCCTCCCGCAAGAGGCGGCGGAAAAACGCACAAGTTCTATGCGTCCATGGGCAAGAACATTGCCAGTAAGGAGATACAGCTGACCATCCAGGGACAGACCGTCAGTTCCAACTTCGGCATCATCGATTCGGCTCAGTACAACATCGAGCAGCTGCTCAATGCAGGTATTTCAAACGGCTTGTTCTCCCGCCGCGAGACCACGCTGGAGCAGCGCGACGAAGACCTGCTGCAGGAGCTCGCGGATGAGAGTTTCAGGGCCTACACGGAGCTGAAGAACCATCCCGAATTCATGAATTACCTGTTGCATGTAAGTCCGCTGAAATTTTACAGCGAAACCAATATCGGCAGCCGTCCGGCCAAGCGAAACGGCTCGTCACAGATCACCCTGAAAGACCTGCGGGCCATCCCGTTCGTTGGCGCCTGGAGCCAGATCAAGCAGAACGTGACCGGCTATTACGGGGTGGGAACGGCTTTGCAGCTGATGGACAAACAGGGCAAGCTGGGCGGCATCATCCAGTTCTATAAAAAATCCACCTATTTTAAAACGCTGATCGATAACTGCGAGATGGCGATGAAAAAATGTTTTTTCCCGCTGACCGCCTTTTTATCCGAGCACCCGCAATATGGCGAGATATGGCGGAAGATCTGCGAAGAGTATGAGCTTACCCAACGCTATATCTTCAAGCTGTCGGAAAAAACGGAGCTGATGGCCGACTATCCGGTAGAGCAGCTCTCTATCCAGATGCGGGAGCGGATCGTGCTGCCGCTGACGACCATTCAGCAGTATGCCATCACCCGCATCCGCGAGATGGAGGAGCAGCTGATCCAGAACCCGCTCAAGGATTCTTACGAGAAGCTGGTGATCCGTTGTTCGTTCGGGATCATCAACGCAGGAAGAAATTCGGTGTAGAGAGTGAAGAATAAGTGATCAGGGCGCAGGAAGGTGGATCTCACAAGAATAAAAAGAGGGTCTGCTGTAGTCATGTTCAAGCCGAACATTGGCAACAGCAGACCCTCTTTTTGCTGGAAGAGAGTAGTGTTTTGTAAGCTCTTATGCGTTTGATTATAAAATCAAGGAAGCCGTTCTTCAAGGTTTCAGGATACCGGCTGCCTGTGATGCCGGACATCACGTGTTCTGATGGAACGCCATGCCTGGCGTTTCCACATGGGCGGTTCGAGTCATCTATCCTGATAGTAGCTTGCCCTTAAAAAACATACACAGCCGCCAGCAGAACGCTCGCTTCTGCTTTGGCGCCTGTACCGTTCTTGTGTGTAAAGATGTTTTTACTGGCATCGTCGATCCTGAACTCGGGAATGATGATCAGGGATTGAATCCGGATGTTGGCGGAGAGGGTGGTGGCAATGACCGATCCGCCTTCGAGGTACGTTCCATACACTTTCAGTCTGTTCCGGTCGCTGAAGTACTCTTCGCGCAGGGTGAGCCCAAAATGTTCCGAGGGATCAACGTTGAAGTAGAGCGCCGAGCCCCACCAGCTTTTGCCGGTCTGCAACTTGCCGTTGCCTGCATTGAGACGCGTGTTGTTGATAGTTCCATTATATCCGATGCTGAACTTGCTGGTGATCTTTGAGGTGAGCACCACATCGAACTGGTTCGTCTTCGCGGTATCGATACCCTGTCCGCCCACGTAATTGAGGTAGGCCTTGAAATGGTCACTGGGTGCAAAGCTGTATTGGGCCAGCAGGAATTTTTTATTCATGACACCATCGGGCAAGTACTTGAAATCGGTCGGGTTGGCGATGCCGATCATAAAGCCGCTTCGTCCCTTCGTAACTTCCGCTTTTACACCGGTGTGAAAGAACGGACCGTTCGTGAACATGTACGACATGCTGTAGTTGCGGTTAGCAGCGGCATCCACGAGTTCATATCCCACATGGGTAGCCCAGCTGCCGGCGGTAAGCTTCAGCCATTCTGCGGGAGCGTAGCTGATATAAAGCTGTTTGATGCCGGCCAGTATGCCGTTGTCATTGTAAGAAAACTCCGTAGCCCTTTTGCCAAAGCCAAGGTCTGCCACCACATCGAGCTTTTCGGTCTTGTGCTCCAGCTTAACGGTAGCCATGCCCAGCTCAAATGTATTGTGCGAATTGGTGAAGCTGGTGCGGTTGTTCATCTTTGATCGTGACAGATCATACCGGTAATACGCATCCACGGAACCGGTGATCGATAACGGGGTTTTAGAGGAATCGTTTTGTGCGGCTGCAGTGAGCGAACACAGGGTGCCAAACAGGAGGGTCAGGTTTTTTTTCAACATATGAAATTATTGAGGTGAAGAAATGGCGGTATCGGTTCAGAAACCTGCTTCAGGAAGCCCTGCAGACCAGAATGGTTGAAAAGGTAGGGCATGGAAATAGCATCAGCCATCCAACCGGTCTAGACTGGTGTCATGTTCCCTGAGCAAGGATATGAAGAAGGATAATCGCTGGGGAAGGAAGGTGGAAGCCGGGTTCCGGACAGGCCGGAAGCGGTTGTTTATTCGGGGTGCTTATAAACGGCCGATAACCCTAATCATTCGTTGAACACCAGAAGGAGAGCTGTTCCGGGGAGGAGCCGATTTCTGTGTTCCTGTTTCATACGCACAAGGGTTGAGACGAAACGATTTGTTTACGGGTGAAAGAAAAAAAGCGGAAGAGTTTATATTAACCCGGAAACCGCAGGGGCAGTTTCCGGGTTGTTAACTTTTGAGGAGTGATGGGAAGGAAGGATTAGAGGTGTTCAGCCAGGTGCTCTTCGTAACCGTTCTTGCCGGGAACGAGCAGCGTGCCCTGAACATAATTTTCGTTGTGCTGGCTCGAATCCAGTCCCATTTCTTCTTCTTCCATGCTTACACGCAGGGGAAGGATGAAATTGATGAACTTGAAGATGCCGTAAGATACCACGAAGCTATAGGTGACAACGATCAAGAGCGCTTTCAGCTGTGTGAGAAAGAAAGCGGCGTTGCCATAGAACAGTCCGTCTGCGCCGGCCGGGTTCACCGTTTTGGTAGCGAAAATGCCGGTCATCAGCATACCCACCATACCGCCTATACCATGACAGGGAAATACGTCCAGCGTATCGTCGAGGGTGGACTTCGATTTGTAGTAAACGGCCACATTGGAAATGATGGCGGCGACCACGCCGATAAAGATGCTTTGCGGAATGGCTACAAAACCGGCGGCAGGGGTAATGGCTACCAGGCCAACCACCGCACCGATACAGAAGCCGAGTACAGAAGGTTTTTTGCCTTTCAGTACATCAAAGAACATCCAGGACAAACCGGCGGCAGCCGCGGCGGTATTGGTGGTGGCGAAAGCCGAAACCGACAGCGAGGTGGCGCCGAGCGCACTTCCCGCGTTGAAACCGAACCAGCC
Organism: Chitinophagaceae bacterium; assembly: GCA_965200945.1. GTDB lineage: Bacteria > Bacteroidota > Bacteroidia > Chitinophagales > Chitinophagaceae > JADCRZ01. The sequence goes on along the minus strand of OZ241749.1, from coordinate 2,241,805 downwards.
GAACCAAAGCAGTCCGGTACCGATCAGCACGTAAGGAATATTTGCCGGGGGAATTTCTTTGTGATCGAGGTGTACCTGCCGGCGTTTCAATACAAGGGCGCCGGCAAGGGCCGCACATCCGGCAGAGATGTGAACCACGGTACCGCCCGCGAAGTCAAGTACCCCCATTTTAAAGAGGAAACCTTCCGGATGCCAGGTCCAGTGGGCCAGCGGAGCATACACGAGCAGGCTGAACAGCGCAATAAAAAGTATGTAGGAAGTAAAGCGGATGCGTTCGGCCACGGCACCCACCACCAGACCGGGGGTGATAATGGCGAACATGAGCTGAAACAGCGCAAACAGCAGCAGGGGAATTGTCATGGGAGCGGAGGCGCCATGCAGGATCGGCGCACCGGAGGCCACATGCCTGAAGAACAGGAAGGTGGTGGGATTGCCAATGAAACCGCCGATCGAGTCACCAAAGCAAAGACTGAAACCGATCACTACCCATAGGATGCTGACCACGCCGGCCGCAACCACGCTCTTGATCATTGTAGAGATCACGTTTTTGCGATGCACCATGCCACCGTAGAAAAACGCAAGTCCGGGTGTCATCAAAAATACCAGTGCAGTAGCTACGATCATCCAGGCGATATCAGCCGCACTGTATTTGCCCTCATCGAACAATGCTGCAGATGGCACGAACATCGCCATGATCGCAATCACCGCGAGAACGAGGAAAGGAGCCATCTGTTTGAAACTAACGCTTTTCATAATAATACTTTGACATTTAAAAAGTTATAATATTATCTTATGCTGGTAAATTTAGGAAAATAATAAACGTGGAATCGTTTCCACAAACATTTTAATTTACATAATAACAAATGATTAATATTAGAATTTTTCAAATTATTTAATCGGTGAAACATGCACTACGATTTAAGGCCGAACAATTGATACTGGTCCTGTAAAAGGATTATTTGCAATGGATTAAGAGCATAAAAAAATGACAACCGGAGTTGTCATTTTTAAGTAATAACCTGTAAAATCTTTGTATATTTTGTTTCAGTTACTTTGCCGCAATAGATACACTGGGAAAACTGGCACCAAAATTACTGGGCGATCATGTTCTGGTCTTTGGTTTCCAGGATCGATTTTCCGCCGTTGAGGTACTCGTCCACTTTCCTGGCGCATTCCCTTCCCTCACTGATCGCCCAAACCACCAGCGACTGTCCGCGGCGCATATCGCCTGCACTGAATACTTTCGAGATATTTGTCTGGTACGACTTCTCTGCCGCTTTTACATTTTTCCGTTCGTCGCGGTCGATGCCCAGCTCATTGAGCATGCCTTCCTGCTGGGGATGCACAAAACCCATTGCCAGCAGCGCCAACTCACACGGTATCTCGCGCTGGCTGCCTTCTTTGATCGAAGGGCGGCCATTCAGCATGTTGCCGTAATCAAGTTCCACTACCTGCAGGGCCCGGAGGTTGCCGTGCTCATCACCCAGGAATGACGCTGTCTGGATGGCCCAGTTCCGGTTAGCCCCTTCTTCATGTGAAGAGGATATCTTCAAGGTCATTGGATACGTTGGCCAGGGCATGTTCGTAGTACGATGCCGCGGCGGTTCAGGAAGCAGCTCGAACTGGGTAACGCTTTTTGCGCCATGCCGGTTTGAGGTGCCCACACAGTCGCTCCCGGTATCGCCCCCGCCTATCACCACCACGTTCTTGCCGGTGGCGAAAATATCTTCTCCGTTCACATCCCTGCCTGACAGCCGTTTGTTCTGCTGCTTCAAAAAATCCATCGCAAAATAGACGCCCTTCAGTTCGCGTCCTTCTATGGGCAGGTCCCTGGGTATGGTACTGCCACCGGCCAGCACGATGGCCTGGTTTTCCCGCATCACGTCGTTGAGCTTTATATTACCACCCACTTCCGCATTGCATTTAAAGGTCACTCCTTCTTCTTCCATGATCTTCAGTCGCCGGTCGATCACCCATTTTTCAAGCTTGAAATCCGGGATGCCATAGCGGAGAAGTCCGCCCGGCGCATCATCCCTTTCATACACGGTCACCTGGTGGCCTGCATAGTTCAGCTGGCCTGCAGCGGCCAGTCCGGCCGGTCCCGAGCCGATCACCGCCACTTTTTTGCCAGTCCGTACATTCTGGCGGCGGGCCTGAACATACCCTTTGTCGAAGGCAATCTCTATGATATGTTTTTCTATTTCTTCGATCGTTACAGCCGGCATATTGATACCCAGCACGCAACTGGCTTCACAGGGGGCCGGACAGATCCTGCCGGTAAACTCCGGGAAGTTGTTCGTGGAGCGCAGGATCTCGTAGGCTTCGAGCCAGTTCTTCTCATACACCGCATCGTTGAATTCCGGGATGATGTTGCCCAGCGGACAGCCGTTGTGGCAAAACGGGATGCCGCAGTTCATGCACCGGGCAGATTGCTGGTTGAGCTTTTCTTCCGGGAAGCGCTCTACAAATTCGTGGTAATCGTGCACCCTTTCCTGCGGGGGCCTTTTTGCCGGCAATTCTCTTGTGTACTCTAAAAAACCTGTGGTCTTACCCATAGTGGTGTGGAGAGTTGTTATGTTTGATAAATACCGGGCCGAAATAGCAGTCTGCTGCCTGTAGCTCATCACGTCTTTCTCACAGGGACGCGATGCCTCGCATCCTTGAATATCAGCGATTCGTTGCAGCAGAAACGCCAAACATGGCGTCTCTGCATGCTTACCCTCATGCTTTCTCTGCTACTGCTTCCGCCGCCCTGGCCTGAAGCACTTTTTTATAGTCTCTGGGGAATACCTTCCTGAAGTTTTTCTGCTGGTTCTCAAAATCTTCCAGTACAAAACGCGCTATTGTGCTGTGTGTGTAGTTAAAATGCTTGCTGATCATCCCGTGCAGATACTGGCTGTCCTGTTCATCGAGCGGATCGATGTCTACCATTTCACCATTGCAAAGCGATGTAAAGCGGTTGTTGACATCGTAGATATAGGCTATCCCGCCGCTCATGCCTGCCGCGAAGTTACGGCCTGTTTCGCCAAGGATCACCACATGGCCGCCGGTCATGTACTCGCAGCCGTGGTCGCCCACGCCTTCCACAACGACTTCCGCGCCGGAGTTGCGCACGCCGAACCGTTCGCCGGCCTTGCCCATGATAAAGGCTTCGCCCGATGTGGCGCCGTACAGGGCCACATTGCCGATGATGATATTTTCCGCAGGCACGAAACCGGCGTTTTTCGATGGATAAACCACCAGCCGCGCGCCGCTCAGCCCTTTGCCGAAATAGTCGTTCGAGTCACCTTCCAGCTCCAGCGTTACGCCATTCGTGTTGAAGGCCCCGAAGCTTTGTCCGGCCGTACCGGTGAACTTAAAATGGATGGTGTCGGCGGGCAAGCCGAGCGCCTTGTATTTTTTCGAGATCTCGTTCGACAGGATGGTGCCGGCCGTACGGTCGATATTTCTGATGGGGAATTCTGCGTATACTTTTTCCTGGCGCTCGAGGGCCGGTTTGGCGGCTTCGAGCAGTTTCCAGTCGAGCACGTCCTTGAGGCCGTGGTCCTGTTCTTCCAGCTTGTGCAGGCCGGTATACATGGAGGCAGGCTCCTTGTAGATGATCGGCGTGAGATCGAGCTTTTTGTATTTCCAGTGGCCGATGCCGTCGCGTGGTTCCAGGAAGTCGACCTGGCCCACCATTTCGTTCACGGTCCGGAAACCCAGTTCCGCCATGATCTCGCGGAAATCTTCTACCAGGAACCGGAAGAAATTGACGACATGATCTGCCTGTCCGGTAAACAGGGCGCGCAACTGCGGGTCCTGGGTGGCAACACCTACCGGGCAGGTGTTGAGATGGCATTTGCGCATCATGATACAGCCTTCCACGATGAGGGCAGCGGTGGCCACGCCCCATTCTTCGGCACCCAGCAGGGTAGCCACGGCAATGTCGCGGCCGGTACGCAGCTGGCCGTCGGTCTGTACCGTCACCCTGCTGCGCAGTTTGTTCCTTACGAGTGTCTGGTGCGTTTCAGCCAGTCCGAGCTCCCAGGGAAGTCCGGCGTGTTTGATCGAGCTGAGCGGGGAGGCGCCTGTGCCGCCGTCGTGGCCTGCGATCAGAATCACATCTGCCTTTGCTTTGGCCACGCCTGCGGCGATGGTACCGACGCCGGCTTTCGACACCAGCTTTACATTGATGCGGGCCTGGCGGTTGGCGTTCTTCAGGTCGAAGATGAGCTGTGCCAGGTCTTCAATAGAGTAAATATCGTGGTGCGGGGGAGGGGAGATGAGCCCTACGCCCGGCGTGGAATGTCTTGTTTTTCCGATCCATTCGTCCACCTTGTGCCCGGGCAGCTGACCGCCTTCGCCGGGTTTTGCGCCCTGGGCCATTTTGATCTGGAGCTCGTCGGCTTCCGAAAGGTAGAGGCTGGTGACGCCGAAACGTGCGGAGGCTACCTGTTTGATGGCCGAGCGCATCGAGTCGCCGTTTTCCATCAGGTTGTAGCGGATCTCGTCTTCGCCGCCTTCACCCGTGTTGCTTTTCGCGCCGATCCGGTTCATGGCCACGGCCAGGGTGGTATGCGCTTCCCACGAGATGGAGCCAAAGCTCATGGCGCCGGTGGCAAAGCGTTTGAGGATCTTTTCTGCCGGTTCCACTTCGCTCAGCGGAACGGAAGGCCGGTTTCGTTTGAAACGGAAAAGGCTTCTCAGGGTGCAGGCTTTTTCATCCTGCTCGTTGATGGCCTTTGTATATTTTTTAAATACCGCATAGTCGTTCATGCGGGTGGAATGCTGCAGCAGGTGAATGGTCTGCGGGTTGAAAAGGTGGTATTCGCCTTTGCGTTTCCACTGGTAAATGCCCCCGGTGGTAAGGCGGTCGACAGGAATGGATTTTTTGCTGAACGCAAAATTGTGCTTGATAAGCGTTTCGCGCGCGATCTCATCCAGTCCCATGCCTTCGATGCGGGATATGGCGCCGGTGAAATATTTGTTGACCACATCTTTGTTCAGGCCGATGATCTCGAATATCTGGGCGCCCTGGTACGACTGCAGGGTGGAGATGCCCATTTTAGAAAACACTTTCAGCAGGCCTTCATTGACGGCTTTGATGTAATTCTTTTTCAGGTGGTCCGAATCCTGGTCTGTCTGCAGTTTGCCGCTGAGCTTCATGTCGCGGATGGTGGAAAGGGCGAGATACGGATTGATGGCAGTAGCCCCAAAACCAAGCAGGCAGGCAAAATGATGCACTTCCCACACGTCACCGCATTCGATGACCAGTCCGACCTTGCCCCGCAGTCCCCTGCGGATCAGGTGATGATGTACGGCTGCAGTAGCCAGCAGCGAGGGGATGGGTGCATGGTATGAATCGATGGCGCGGTCGGAGAGGATCAGCACCTTGAATCCATCTTCCACCGCATCCACTGCGTAACGGCAAAGCCTTTCCAGGCCTCTTTGCAGCGAGCCGGGTTTCTCGTCGGCGATAAAGTAAAGCTGAAGTGTTTTTGCCTGGAAAATCTGTTTGTCGATGCTGCGCAGTTTTTCCAGCTCGTGGTTGGTGAGAACGGGATGCTGAAGGGCCAAGCTGTTGGAAACGGTCTCGTCTTCTTCAAGCAGGTTGCCGTTGTTGCCAGCATAGGTGGCCAGTGACATCACCAGCCGTTCCCGGATGGGATCGATCGGCGGGTTCGTAACCTGTGCGAACAGCTGTTTGAAATAGCTGCTCAGGTGTTGCGGCTGATCGCTCAGCACGGCAAGCGGCACGTCGGTGCCCATGGAGCCGATGGGTTCTTTTCCATCCTCAGCCATCGGACTGATCAGCATTTCGAGGTCTTCGGAAGTATAACCGAACACTTTCTGGTAAGTAAAAACCTGTTCGTGCTCGAGGTGGGTGAAAGAGACCCGGGGTTCGGGCAGCTCTTCCAGCCTGATCTTGTTTTTATTGAGCCATTCGCCGTACGGCTTTTGAGAGCAGATGCTTTGTTTGAGTTCTTCGTCGCTGATGATCTTGCCCTGTTCGAGATCGACCACGAACATTTTGCCGGGCTGCAGCCGGCCCTTTTCCTTGATGATGGCCGGGTCGAGCGGCAGTACGCCGGTTTCGGAAGCCATGATCACACGGTCATCGGTGGTTACGCAGTACCGCGAAGGGCGCAGGCCGTTGCGGTCGAGGGTGGCGCCGATGATCTTGCCGTCGGTAAAGGAAATGGAAGCGGGGCCGTCCCATGGTTCCATGAAGGCGGAGTGAAATTCGTAGAACGCTTTTTTCTGCGCATCCATCTGTTCGTTGCCATCCCAGGCTTCCGGGATCAGCATCATCATCACATGGGGCAGCGAGCGGCCGCACAGGGTCAGCAGCTCGATCATATTATCCAGGCAGGCAGAATCGGATTGCCCCTGCGTAACGATCGGCAGCAGCATATCCATTTCCTGTTTGGTGAAATAGGGGGAAGAAAAGCCTTTTTCGCTGGTGCGCAGCCAGTTCAGGTTGCCCTGCAGCGTGTTGATCTCGCCGTTGTGCGCGATAAAGCGGAAAGGCTGGGCCAGCTTCCAGGAAGGGAACGTATTGGTAGCGAAGCGGGAGTGTACGAGGCCAAATGCTGAGACCAGTCTTTTGTTGCCGAGGTCGGTGAAATAATCACGCACCTGCAGGCTGGTCAGTTGGCCTTTATATACAACCGTTTTATGGGAAAGGGAAGCGACATAAAAGCCGATGGCATCTTTGCGGACGGTGCTTTCGATGGTATGACAAGCATAGTTGCGGAGCACAAACAGCTTGCGTTCGAAATCTTCGGGGTTGCTGATGTGGTCGGGACAGGCGATGAAGACCTGTTCGATCTCCGGCTCTACCGACAGGGCAGTGGCGCCGATGCCGGAGGTGTTGACGGGAACTTTACGGTAGGCAAGTATTTCGAGGCCGAGCTTTTCGGCGCAGCGGTTAAAAGTATCGCGGCATTCCTCGCGGATGCGGAGGTCTTTGGGAAAGAACAGCATACCAACGCCATACCGGCCAAACGGAGGCAGGTGTACACCGAGCCTGTTGCATTCATCAAAGAAAAATTCGTGGGGAGTCTGGATCAGGATGCCCGCACCATCACCTGTATTGTTTTCACAGCCACAGGCGCCTCTGTGATCCATTGCTTCGAGGATCGTTAAGGCATCGCTGATGATCTGGTGCGATTTGGTACTTTTGATATTGGCGACGAAGCCTATCCCGCACGCATCGTGTTCAAACTGTGGTGAGTACAGTCCGTAGTTACTTGCCATCGTTGATTAGATTATTATATTCAATACATTCCCATGCCTGTAACATGGGTTTTACAAACAGACAAGCAACGTTTATAAAAATAAAGAAAATTAGTTGGAAATTAACAAAAAAATATTGCAGTAGATTAAAGATTGTCTAACAAAAGGCAATATTCTTTCACTAACACATGTTAGCGAGGTACTATTCTTTACGTATGATAAAAAAACATCTCTGTGTAAGATTTATACAAGATAGCCAAAAAGGTCGTCGTTCTTATTGAGTTCTGTGTAGTTGATCTGCAACCTCTCCATGTTCTTCAGGAGAACAGCATAATCTTCCCTGTTTTTCAGTTCGATGCCTACCAGGGCAGGCCCTTTTTCCTTGTTGTGTTTTTGCATGTACTCGAACCGGGTGATATCATCCGATGGGCCAAGCACAAAGTTCACAAACTCTTTTAGCGCGCCCGGGCGCTGTGCGAACCTGATCAGGAAATAATGCTTGAGTCCTTCATACTGGAGCGAGCGCTCCTTGATCTCCTGCATCCGGTCTATGTCGTTGTTGCCGCCGCTTACAATGCACACCACATTCTTGTCTTTTATCTCAGCGGCAAAATCATCCAGTGCGGCGATGCTCATGGCTCCGGCAGGCTCCACCACGATGGCATCCTGGTTGTAGAGCTGCAGTATGGTGGTGCATATTTTTCCTTCCGGCACCAGCCGCACGTCATCGAGCACTTCACGGCAGATGGAAAAGGTAAGATCCCCGACCCGCTTGACCGCTGCGCCGTCAACAAAACGGTCGATGTGATCCAGGGTGATGGGTTTCCCCGCTTTGAGCGATTCATACATGGCGGGTGCGCCCTCCGGTTCAAGACCGATCAGTTTGGTATTGGGAGAGAACGTTTTAAAATAGCTGCCGGTTCCTGATGCCAGCCCGCCGCCCCCGATCGGAATAAACAGGTAATCAACCTGCGGCTCGTCGGCCAGTATTTCCAGTCCGACGGTACCCTGGCCTTCGATGATCTTTTCATCCTCGAACGGGGGAATGAACACCATTCCGTTTGCAAGGGTAAACTCCCGTGCAGCCACCAAGCAGTCGTCGAAAGTATCGCCCACGAGGTTGATCTGGATCCAGTCTTCCCCGAACATTTTTGTCTGGTTGATCTTTTGTTTCGGCGTAATGATGGGCATGAACACATGGCCTTTCACGCCCAGCTTTTTGCAGCTGTACGCAAAGCCCTGCGCGTGGTTGCCGGCACTGGCGCACACCACTCCTTTGCCGAGCTGGGAGGCCGAAAGATTGCTCATCATATTGTAGGCCCCACGGATCTTGTAGGAGCGGACCAACTGCAGGTCTTCCCGCTTGAGGAATACGTTGCACTGGTAACGGCGCGAAAGGGCCATGTTAAAGATCAGCGGGGTTTTTATAACGACCTTTTTAAGGCGGTCGGCGGCAGCCTGAAAATCAAAATGCGAAGTCGTTTTCGTTGAAAAGCTCATAAATAATATTCAGTGCGTTGAGAAAGACCGGTGCTCCGGTCGGTCTATAAAAATAAAGGAAAAGCGCCGGACTGCAGCGAAAGCCTTGTAAATATTGACTTCCGTGTAATCAGGCGCCTTTGTAAAAAGACCAGTAGAACCAGTTGTGGAGGAGGGTCTGTTAATCGTACATGATTTTCCTGTATTCAAACGTGTAGCCATCATTCGCATCAGATGTAAGGATCATTCTGGTGGGTGTCACCGTGATCAGAAAATCAGGACTTACCACCCCGTCAAATACGATCCTTGTTGCCCGCCGCTGATAGGTATAGGAGGTGTCGTTCACCAGTTTGTAGTGCCCGCTCCTTATAGTTTGTCCGCCGGCGTGTTCCGAGTAGGTATCCTTATCAAAGAAATAAAGGTTGTTGTTACCCAGAGGATAGTCAACCCGTATCGCTGCAAAGCCGCCTGTGCGGGTCAGCAGTTCCCAGCTGCCCTGTAAGCTGGCGTCTCCGGGAGGCTGGTGATCTTTTTTACAGCTGGCAAAAAAGCCCGGGGTTGTAACCAAAAGGAGAGCAACAAAGAAGTTCCGCATGTCTGTATTTTTGATACACTGACACTTCTTTTCCTCCCACCGTTGCAGCCGGCTGGCGCTAAAAATCAGGCTTCCGTTACGATCTCCTGGCTTTGCCTGCTCTCGGACGTGGCTTCATAGCGGCCCTGGTTTTCCGGACGCAGGCTTCTCACTGTTTTACCGGCCTGCCACAGCTCGCTTTCGCGGAGTTCGGCGAGTTCGGCATTCAGCTTTTCGCGGTAGTCGGGCTGGCTGTTGCTGTCGATCGAGCGTTGCGATTCCTTGCCGGCAGCTACGCTTTCATACAGTTCGGTAAAAACCGGCAGCGTTGCATCCCTGAATTTCTTCCACCAGTCGAGCGCGCCGCGCTGTGCGGTGGTAGAGCAGTTGGCATACATCCAGTCCATCCCGTTCTCGGCCACCAGCGGCATAAGGCTCTGGGTGAGCTCTTCCACGGTTTCGTTGAAGGCTTCGGAAGGCGTATGGCCTTTGCTCCGCAGCACTTCGTACTGCGCGGCGAAGATGCCCTGGATGGCGCCCATCAGGGTGCCTCTTTCGCCGGTCAGGTCGCTGTACACTTCTTTTTTAAAATTAGTTTCAAACAGGTAACCCGACCCGATGGCGATCCCGAGCGCTACCACTCTGTCCCAGGCTTTGCCGGTGGCATCCTGGAAGATGGCGAAGCTCGAGTTGAGGCCTCGCCCCTGCAGGAACATCCTTCTCAGGGAAGTACCCGAACCTTTGGGTGCCACCAGGAAAACGTCTACATCCGGCGGGGGAATGATGCCAGTCTGGTGATGATACGTGATGCCGAAGCCATGCGAGAAATACAACGCCTTGCCGGCAGTGAGGTGTTTCTGTACGGTGGGCCACAGTTTGATCTGGGCTGCATCGCTCAGAAGGTAACAGATGATGGTGCCTTTCTTGAGCGCTTCTTCTATTTCAAACAGGGATTCTCCGGGAACAAATCCGTCGTTCACCGCTTTATCCCATGATTTCGAATTCTTACGTTGACCTACGATGACGTTCACGCCATTCTCTTTCTGGTTCAGGGCCTGTCCGGGACCCTGTACGCCATACCCTATTACTGCAATCACTTCGTCTTTGAGCACGTCCTGTGCTTTTTCTAAAGGAAACTCATCCCTTGTCACCACATTTTCTTCCACACCTCCGAAATTTAGTTTTGCCATTTTTGATTGTTTTGATGTAAGGAAATAAGCTATTAGCCGGTAGCTTAAAAGTTATAGTTTTTAAGATTGATATATGCCGGCTGCTGGTAGCTAACATCCAGCAGCTACAGGTGCTACATTGTAAAAACTTCGTCCTGGCGGTTCAGGTATTCATTCTCCACCAGCTTCGGGCTGGGCTGCATCTCTTCAAAGTCTTTCAGTTTCTCATGGAAGCCGTGACTGGCCTTGATGATGGCTACCCGGGCGGTGCGCACAAATTCGATCATCCCGTAAGGTTCCAGCACTTTTACCAGCTTCTCTGTTTCTTCGCGGTGACCGGTCGTTTCGAATATGATGTAGTCTTTGCGGATCACGATGGCGCGGGCGCCGTATTCACGCAGCAGTCTTTCCACTTTTACCTTTTCGGTGATCTGGTCGGCCGGCACTTTGTACAGGGCCATTTCCTGCCACACGATCTCGTCGTTGGTGTTGAAGTAAGCTTTCAGCACTTCCACCTGCTTTTCGATCTGGCGAACCAGCTTGCGCACCACCTCTTCGGTTTCATCGATCACGATGGTAAAGCGGTAGATGCCTTCTATCTCGGAAGGCGAGCTGTTCAGGCTGTCGAGGTTGATCTTCCTGCGCGAAAACAGGATGGCGATCCGGTTCAGCAGCCCTACATTGTTCTCGGTGTAAATGGTGATGGTATATTGTTCTTTGTGCATGTTGATGTTTTTTCGACGATGATTCAGCCGGATGAAGGATTGCCTTGATGCTTTATGCACAAAGGTTGCGATCCAAGCCTGCACATCCTTCAACCGGATAAATCATGGTTCTGTTACTTCAGTCTGATCTCGCTCACGCTGCAGCCCTGCGGCACCATGGGGAACACGTTGTTCTCCTTGCCCACCATCACTTCCAGTACGTAAGCACCGTTGTGGCTGAGCATGGCGGTGAGGGCTTCTTTCAGGTCGCCCCTGTCGGAGATGCTGCGGCCTTCGATGCCATAGCCTTTGGCCACCATGACATAATCGGGACTGGTGATATTGACGAACGAATAGCGTTTGTCGTGGAAGAGCTGCTGCCACTGGCGTACCATGCCGAGGAAGCGGTTGTTGAGAATGATCACCTTCACGTTCACCTTGCTCTGCATGATGGTGCCCAGTTCCTGAATGGTCATCTGGATGCCGCCGTCGCCGGCGATCGCGATCACCGTGCGCTCGGGCGCGCCGAATTTCGCGCCGATGGCTGCCGGCAGTGCAAAGCCCATGGTGCCGAGGCCACCGGAAGTGACATTGCTTTTAGACTGGTTGAACTTGGCATACCGGCAGGCTACCATCTGGTGCTGGCCTACATCGGTGACAACGATGGCGTCTCCACCGGTGAGCTGGTTCATTACATTGATCACTTCACCCATCGTCATTTCTTCCGTGGTAGGGTTCAGCTCATCGTGGATCACCTGTTTTACTTCTTCCCGTGTACATGCATTGAAGCGCTCGAGCCATTCGGGATGCGTTTTTGCTTCCACCAGCTCGGTGAGCATCGGGAGGGTTTCCTTGCAGTCGCCCCATACGCCTACATCGGCTTTTACATTCTTGTCGATCTCGGCCGGATCGATGTCGAGATGGATGATGGTCGCCTGTTTGGCGTATTTGTCGAGCCGGCCGGTCACGCGGTCATCGAACCGCATGCCGATGGCGATCATCACATCACATTCGTTGGTGAGCAGGTTGGGGCCGTAGTTGCCGTGCATGCCCAGCATGCCCACGTTGAGCGGATGGTCGGTAGGCAGGGCGCTCAGTCCCAGAATAGTCCACGCAGCCGGGATCCCGGTCTTTTCGATAAAAGCCTTGAACTCCTGTTCGGCTTTTCCGAGGATCACTCCCTGGCCCCACAGCACAAAAGGTTTTTTCGCCTGGTTGATGAGTTGCGCTGCGGTTTCTATGTGTTCCTTGCGGACGATCGGTTTCGGGCGGTAGCTGCGCATGAAAGAGCAGGGCGTATAGCCTTCATACTCGATCTTCTGCAGCTGCGCATTCTTGGTGATATCGATCAGCACGGGGCCGGGCCTTCCACTGCCGGCAATATGAAACGCCTTGGCGATGGCGGAGCTCAGCTCACGGGCGTCCGTAACCTGGTAGTTCCATTTGGTGACCGGCGTGGTTATGTTGATGACGTCGGTTTCCTGGAAGGCGTCGGTGCCCAGCAGGTGCGCAAACACCTGGCCGGTGATGCATACCAGCGGCGTGCTGTCGATCTGTGCATCCGCCAGCCCGGTAACCAGGTTGGTAGCACCCGGACCGCTGGTGGCGAATACCACACCGGTACGGCCGGAAGCGCGGGCATAGCCCTGCGCGGCATGGATGCCGCCCTGTTCGTGGCGCACGAGAATGTGGTTCAGTTTATCCTGGTAGTCGTAGAGCGCATCATAGATGGGCATGATGGCACCGCCCGGATACCCGAATATGGTATCCACCCCTTCATCAATAAATGCATTCAACAGTATCTGGGACCCGCTGAGAGTCTCAGTCTTCGTCCGTGACACATCCTTCTGCGGCAGTTTTAACGTATTTAGCATATTTAAAAAGTATTCCTTTGGTCGCTTTTAAAGCAGGTTGTTTCCAGGCGGCTTTACGTTGGGCAAGCTCTTCCGGGTCAACCTGTAATGTCATTGTTTTGTTGTCGGCGTCGATGGTGATGATGTCGTTGTCGTGCACCAGCGCGATCGCGCCGCCTTCGTAGGCTTCGGGTGTAATGTGCCCCACCACGAAGCCGTGGGTGCCGCCGCTGAACCGGCCGTCGGTGATCAGTGCCACCGATTTGCCCAGTCCGGAACCCATGATGGCAGATGTGGGTTTGAGCATTTCCTGCATACCGGGGCCGCCTTTCGGGCCCACGTACCGGATCACCACCACATCTCCGGGTAGTATCTTTTTCGAATTGATGCCCTCCACCAGTTCGTATTCGCCGTCGAACACCCTGGCCGGGCCTTCGAACCGTTCGCCTTCTTTTCCGCTGATCTTGGCCACGCTGCCGGCTTCCGCCAGGTTGCCGTAGAGGATCTGCAGGTGTCCCGTTGCTTTAAGGGGCTGATCGACGGGGAAAATGATCTTCTGGCTGTCGAAATCCAGATCGGGCACTGATTCCAGGTTTTCGGCGATCGTCTTGCCGGTAACGGTGAGGCAGTCGCCGTGCAGAAAGCCTTTCTGGAGCAGGTATTTCATCACCGCCGGAACGCCGCCGATGTTATGGAGGTCCTGCATGAGGTATTTACCGCTCGGCTTGAGGTCGGCCAGCAGAGGCGTTTTATCGCTGATGCGCTGGAAATCGTCCTGGCTCAGCGGTATGTCTACGCTTTTCGCGATGGCGATCATGTGCAGCACGGCATTGGTGCTGCCGCCCAGCACCATGATCACGGTCATGGCATTGTCGAATGCCTTCCGGGTCATGATGTCTGTGGGCTTGATCTCTTTTTCCATCAGGTTGCGCACCGCTTTCCCTGCTTCCAGGCATTCGTTTCTTTTCTCGGAACTGAGCGCCGGATAGGAAGAAGAGTAGGGGAGGCTCATGCCCAGCGCTTCGATGGCCGATGCCATGGTGTTGGCGGTATACATGCCACCGCAGGCGCCGGCGCCCGGACAGGAATTCTGGACGATGCCTTTGAAATCGGCATCGTCCAGATTGCCCGCGATCTTTTGTCCAAGCGCTTCGAACGCGGATATGATGTTGAGGTCTTGTCCTTTGTAATGCCCCGGTGCGATGCTTCCGCCGTATACCATGATGGCCGGCCGGTTCAGTCGGCCCATGGCCATCACCGACCCCGGCATGTTCTTGTCGCAGCCGGGGATGGCGATCAGCGAATCATAATATTGAGCGCCGCATACGGTTTCGATCGAGTCGGCGATCACATCGCGGCTTACCAGCGAATAACGCATGCCGGGCAGGCCGTTGCTCATACCGTCGCTCACGCCGATGGTGTTGAAGATGAGTCCGACCATGTCGGCGTCCCACACGCCCTGTTTTACCAGTTTGGCGAGGTCGTTCAGGTGCATGTTGCAGGTGTTGCCTTCATAGCCCATGCTTACCACGCCTACCTGCGGTTTATCGAGGTCGGCTTCCGTAAGCCCGATGCCATACAACATGGCCTGGGCGGCCGGTTGCGTGATGTCCTGCGTTAAGTTCTTACTGTATTTATTGAGTTCGGGTGACATGTATTATTTTAAGCAGTCAAAATTGGGTGAAGTAGGGAGCGGCTTAGCCGAGTGCGGAAACGGGCTCGTTCCGGAAGGCGACAGCCGCTTCTTTTTCCAGGATGAGATCTGTGTAAGCCTGTTGCAGGCGTTTGCTCACTGTTTCGCTCCAGGGTTTCGGGAACACGGTTTCGTCGAGCGATTGCCAACCGATGATCTCGGCGGCGGTGCCGCAGAAGAAAGCGGCATCGGCAGCTTTCACATCTTCGATCGTGTATTGACCTTCTTCCACTTCGATGCCCATTTTTTGACAAAGTTCGAGCACGGTCTGGCGGGTGATGCCCGGCAGGACATTCCCTGTTGCCGGCGTGAACAGTTTGCCGCCTTTTTCAAAGAACATATTGGCGCCCGGCCCTTCGGCCGCAAAACCGTTCATATCGGTCAGCACGGCTTCGTCGTAGCCTTTTGCCTTGGCATCCTGGCTGGCGAGGATCGAGTTCACGTAATGGCCGGTGGCTTTGGCTTCTATGATAAAGCCTTTCGGATTGGGCCGCTGGAACGGAGAGGTCATGATGCGCAGCAGGTCTTCCCCCAGGAATTTTTCCATTGGCCAGGCGGCGATCAGGATGTTGGATTCCTTGCTCGCGGCGAATTTCATGTTGGCAGGAGCGAAGATGAGCGGGCGGATATAAGCATCCTGGATCCCGTTCTTCTCGAGTACCTGGTATGTGATGTCGATGAGGTCGCCGCTTTTCCACGGATAGGGCATGTTCAGGAAACCGGCTGATCTTTTCAGCCGGTCGTAATGCGCTTCTTCCTTGAAGATCCTGGTCTCTCCGCTTACCGTCCGGTACGAGCGGATACCTTCGAATACAGCATACCCGTAATGCAGCGACTGGCTGTAGAGATCCATTTGAACATCTACCGCTTTTACGAATTCACCGTTGAAGTAGATAATGGTATTTTTATTATAGTAATTCATGGAACCTGTTCTTGGTGTGAAAAAATGTGTATGCCGGCCTGATCAGATGATGGTTGATTTACTGATCGCGATGTTGTTCCGGTTTACGACCGAGGGGATCCTGTTCTCGATAAAATCGCGGATAAGATCGCCGATGGTGGAGGTGGAGTAATTGTTGACGGGGTCGATGTCTTTGGTCACAAAGCCGTTCGACAGGGCCCATTCAACCGCTTTGAGAATGAGCAGGCCTTCTTCCTTCATGTTGAAAAAATCGAGCATCATCGCAGCCGACAGGATGGAGCCGAGCGGGTTGGCGATGTCTTTGCCGGCGGCCTGCGGATAAGAACCGTGGATAGGCTCGAACAGCGCCAAGCCGGTACCGATAGAAGCCGATGGCAGCAGTCCGAGGGAGCCGCTGATCACGCTGGCTTCGTCGCTGATGATATCGCCGAACATGTTCTCGGTAACGATCACGTCGAACTGTTTTGGATTCAGGATGATCTGCATGGCGGCATTGTCTACAAACATATAATCGACCGCTACATCCGGGTACTGGCTGCAGAGATCCTGCACCACTTTGCGCCAGAGGCGGGATGTTTCAAGCACGTTGGCCTTGTCTACCAGGGTCAGTTTTTTTCGTCTGCGCTGGGCCGACTGAAAAGCCAGGTGAGAGATGCGTTCAATTTCTTCGCGGCTGTAGCTGCATTCGTCTATGGCCTGTGTCTGGTCTGCATTCAGTTCTTTTTTGCCAAAATAAATTCCGCCGGTAAGCTCACGGTAGATCACGAAATCCACCCCTTCGAGCTGTTTGTTTTTGAGTGGGGAAAGATGGTGGAGGGAAGGATAGGCGTTCACCGGGCGTATGTTGGCGAACAGCTGCAATACCTTGCGGAGCTTGAGCAGGCCCTGTTCCGGGCGTACCTTGGCTGCGGGGTCGTTGTCGTATTTGGGATGACCGATGGCGCCGAAAAGGATGGCGTCGCTCTCGAGACAAAGCCTGATGGTTTCGTCGGGGAGCGGGTTGCCGGTCTTGTCGATGGCATCGGCGCCCATGAGGCCGTACTGGTAATGAAACTGGTGACCGAACTGCTGGGCGATGGCATCGAGTACCTTGATCGACTGCTGGGTCACTTCCGGTCCGATCCCATCTCCAAGTATAACTGTAATTTTCTTATTCATGTGATGAAGGTTAGTACACGTGTTGTTTTTCGAAAGCTATGGTCTTATCCTGCATGCTCAGCAGATAGTCGATGTCGTCGTACCCGTTGAGCATGCAGGTTTTTTTGTAATTGTTGATGTCGAAAGTTTCTTTTTCACAGGTCTGGTCGATGGTGATCGTCTGGCTGTTTAGATCTACGGTGAGCGTAGCCTCGTTGCCCAGCGCAAAGATCTTGTCGAGAAAAGCATCGCTCACCTGCGCGGGCAGCAGGCCGTTGTTGAGCGCGTTGTTCTTGAAAATGTCGGCAAAAAAGCTCGACACCACTACCCGGAACCCATAGTCGAAGATGGCCCAGGCCGCGTGTTCGCGGGAAGATCCGCAGCCGAAGTTCTTGCCGGCCACCAGGATCTCGCCCTGGTATTCGGAATGGTTGAGCACGAAGTCTTCTCTTGGCTGGTCGTCTGCAACATAGCGCCAGTCGCGGAACAGGTTCTTCCCGAAACCCGCCTTGGTCGTTGCTTTCAGGAAGCGGGCAGGGATGATCTGATCGGTGTCGATGTTTTCCATCTGGATCGGAACAAACCGGGACTGGAGCGTGGTAAAAGCTTGCATTGTAAAATTTTTTTATCTTATTGCAGGAATGACCGGATCAATCCTGCAGGTGATGAATAATTATGCCGGCAGCATCTCCCTGATGTCGGTTACTACGCCGGTGATGGCGGCGGCGGCGGCAGTGAGCGGACTGGCCAGCAGGGTTCTGGCGCCGGCGCCCTGGCGGCCCTCGAAATTGCGGTTGCTGGTGCTGATGCAGTATTCACCCGCGGGGATCTTGTCTTCGTTCATGCCGAGGCAGGCGCTGCAGCCGGCCTGCCGTACGGAAAAGCCGGCTTCTTCGAAGATCTTGTCGAGCCCTTCTGCTACCACCTGCTTGGCGACCTGCTGCGAACCCGGCACGATCATCACTTCCACGTTCTTGTTCTTCTTTCTGCCTTTGATCACATCGGCCACCAGCCGCAGGTCTTCGATGCGTGCATTGGTGCAGCTGCCGATGAACACATGCTGGATCGGCATGCCCAGCAGGGCCTTGCCCGATTGCAAGCCCATATAGTCGAGGGCTTTCTGCATGTTTTTCCGTTCGCCTTCGTCGCTGATCTGATCGGTGACCGGGATATGCCCGTTCACTGCAATGCCCAGTCCGGGATTGGTGCCGTAGGTGATCATGGGTTCGATCTCGGTCGCGTTGATGTGGAGTTCATGGTCGAACTGCGCATCGGCATCGGTATACAGCTCTTTCCAGCGGCTCCTCTTCAGGTCCCATTGTTCGCCGGCGGGAGCAAACAGGCGGCCTTTCATGTATTCGAAGGTGGTTTCGTCCGGTGCGATCATGCCGCCGCGGGCGCCCATTTCGATGCTCATGTTGCAGATGGTCATGCGGGCTTCCATGCTCAGGCTGCGGATGGCTGAGCCGGCGTATTCCACAAAAAAGCCGGTGCCGCCGCTGGCGGTGATCTGCGAGATGATGTGCAGGATGATGTCTTTCGAAACCACCCCTTTGTTCAGCTCTCCTTCGATGTTGATGCGCATCACTTTGGGTTTCACCTGCATCATGCATTGCGAGGCAAACACCATTTCCACTTCGGAGGTGCCGATACCAAAGGCGACCGCGCCGAAAGCCCCGTGGGTGGAGGTGTGGCTGTCGCCGCATACGATGGTCATGCCGGGCTGGGTGATGCCGAGTTCGGGCCCGATGATATGTACGATGCCCTGGAAAGGATGGCCGAGGCCGTACAGTTCAATGTCGTGATGGGCGCAATTGTCGATCAGCTTCTGCACCTGGAAGCGCGAGAGTTCATCGCGGATGGGCAGGTGCTGGTTGATGGTCGGCACGTTGTGGTCAGCCGTGGCCACGGTGCGGTCGGGCCGGCGCACTTTGAGTCCGCGTTTTTCGATGCCTGCGAAGGCCTGCGGCGAGGTCACTTCATGGATGAAATGTTTGTCGATATACACAACCGAAGGGCCGCCTTCGATGGTTTTCACCACGTGGTTGTCCCAGATCTTATCAAATAGCGTCTTTCCCATTTTGTTTCGTTTATTCAAGCGTGTTGATGAAAAGCTGCCGACTTACAGATGTTAAAAGCTTACAGCTACTTCCTTATACTGATCAGCGATTTCTTTCAGGTCTTCCTCCTGCACTTCCTTCTTACTGTCCGCCACTTCGAGGAACTTCTGGTACAGCACGTCCACATCGTTGCGGTTGAATTCGTAGCCGAGTTTCTGGAAGCGGTAAGCCAGGGCGCTGCGGCCGCTGCGGGCGGTGAGCACGATCTTGCTGCCCTCTGCGCCTACTTCTTCGGGGTTGATGATCTCGTAGGTCTGCGCGTCTTTCAGGAAGCCGTCCTGGTGAATACCCGATGAATGCGAGAAGGCGTTGGCGCCCACGATGGCTTTGTTGGGTTGAACGGGCACCCGCATGGTATCGGCCACGAGGCGGCTCAGCGGGTTCAGCCCTTTGGCGTTGATATCGGTATATAAACCCAGCTGTTTGTGCTGCTTGAGCACCATCACCACTTCTTCGAGCGAAGTGTTGCCGGCGCGTTCGCCGAGGCCGTTGATGGTGCACTCGATCTGGCGGGCTCCGCTGATGACACCGGAAATGGCGTTGGCGGTGGCCAGGCCCAGATCGTTGTGGCAATGGCAGCTCAGGATGGCTTTGTCGATGTTTGAGACGTTGTTCACGAGAAAAGCGATCTTGTCGCCGTATTGCCCGGGCAGGCAGTAGCCCGTGGTGTCGGGGATATTGACGGTGGTAGCGCCGGCAGCGATCACGGCTTCCACTACGCGCGCCAGGTATTCGTTGTCGGTGCGGCCGGCGTCTTCGGCGTAAAATTCCACGTCGTCCACGAAGTTCTTGGCCCAGGTTACGCACTGAACCGCCCGCTGAAGGATCTCTTCGCGGGTAGATTTAAATTTGCTTTTGATGTGAAAATCGGAAGTGCCGATGCCGGTGTGGATGCGCGGTCGTTTGGCGCTTTTGAGGGCTTCGGCAGCCACTTCGATGTCTTTTTGAACGGCGCGGCTGAGGGCGCAGACAGAAGCATCCCGGATCACCTGCGAGATCTGGTGAACGGAGTCGAAGTCACCGGGACTAGATACGGGAAAACCGGCTTCTATGATATCTACACCCAGTTCCTCGAGCTTCAGTGCCAGACCGAGTTTTTCACTTGCCACCAGTTTGCATCCCGGTACCTGTTCGCCGTCGCGGAGGGTAGTGTCGAAAATGTAGACTTTATTGCCAGACATAAAATTATGTAGATATTTATAAAAGAATAGCGGCTGTTCCAAGAGGTAAGGGGCCGAATATGATCTGTACGAACAGCCCGTACCTCCGAAATTACTAAAGTTACATGCACCAATCAAATTATAATTGCCTTTGTTTTACATGGTTGAAGCGGCCGGTGTTTTTCTAAAACCCTTGCCTGGACCAGCTTCTACGACAAATAAACTACGATGCCCAATAGATCAACGGATGCCTTGTTTCAACTTGTTAAATCGCTTGAGAAGTCGGAAAAACGGAATTTCAAACTCTATGTGAAGCGAAACTCGGCCTCCACCGATCTGAAGATCATCCGCCTGTTCGATGCGCTCGACCGGATGCAGGAATACGATGAAGTGTCGCTGCTGCGGCGCAATAAATCCATCACCAAGCTTCAGTTGTCTAACATAAAGGCACACCTGTACCGCCAGATCCTCGACAGCCTGCGCCTGATCAACCACGCCGACAACATCGACATCCAGCTGCATGAGCAGATGGACCATGCCCGCATCCTGTATAACAAAGGACTTTACCACCAGAGTCTCAAGGTGCTCGACCGGTTGAAGGAGACCGCCCGCACCTACAACCAGTTCACCTATCTTTTCCAGGCCCTCTTCTTTGAAAAAAAGATCGAGGCGCTCCATATCACGCGAAGCATCGAAGACCGCGCCGACCAGCTGGCGCAGGAAGCGGACCAGGTCAATTGCAGCCTCACGCGTATCAGCAAGCTTTCCAACCTGTCGCTCATGCTGTACAGCTGGTACATCAAGAACGGCCACGCCCGGAACCGGAAAGATGAGGAAGCCATCCGCGCGTTCTTTGCCGAACAACTGAAGGTGGACGTAAAGAACATGGACGGCTTTTACGAACGGTTATACCTGTACCAAAGCTATTGCTGGTATGCATTCATCCTCCAGGATTTCCTGCTCTATTACCGCTATACCCACAAATGGGTGCAATTGTTTGAGAAAGAGCCGTTTATGATCGAGGTGGAAACGGCCCATTATATCAAGGGCATGCACAACCTGCTGAGTGCGCATTTCGACCTGCAGAACCATGAAAAATTCGCCCACCGCCTGAAAGAGTTCGAAGATTTTGCCGCTTCCGACATCGTGAGCCAGAATGAGAACAACCGGATCCAGGTGTTCGTGTACCTGCATATTGCCAAGCTGAACCAGCATTTCATGGAAGGCACCTTCACCGAAGGGCTGGAGCTGGTGCCTTTTATCGAGCAAAAGCTGAAAGAGTACGTGCTGTACCTCGACCGGCACCGCATCCTGGTATTCTATTATAAGATCGCTTCGCTCTACTTCGGCAGCGGCGATTATGATACGACCGTTGATTTTCTTAACCGGATCATCAACCTGAAAAGCACGCTCCGCACTGATCTGCAATGCTATGCGCGTCTGCTGCACCTCATTGCGCACTACGAACTCGGCAATTTCCAGCTGATCGAGCACCTGATCAAATCCGTGTACCGGTTTATGTCGAAACTGGAGAACCTGAGCGTGGTAGAGGAGGAGGTGTTCAGCTTCCTGCGGCATTCCTTCCGGCTGTCGCCCCCGAAGCTGAAGCCTGCTTTCGGGAAATTGCTGGTAAAACTGAAGCAGATCCAAAAGAACCGTTCCGAAGCCCGTGCTTTTGCCTATCTCGACATCATCTCCTGGCTCGAAAGCAAGCTGGAGAACGTGCCGGTACAAGAAGTGATCAGGGCCAAGTTCCTGGCCAGGGTGGAGCAGGAGTAGCAGGGAAGAGTCTGAACCAGGCTCATTCTGGTTCAGACTCTTCCTTCCGCGAAAATATTTTACAATAATCCCTTCAACATAGCGGCTGATTGTAAAAAACTATTAAATTTGCCGACTTCCTCCTCCCATATATGAATATTAGGCGTTTATTGCGTACATTTGCAATCCTAATTTAGGCGTCTTGGCATTTTCACAATTTTATTTCTTGCATAAATTATTGAGGTTCATTACAGTAAATACCGTGGAACTACTTACCTGTTCTTAAGCGATCAGGCGGGGTTTTCCAACGGAGGTTTATTGATTTTTAAAAAATAGATATCTGAATATGGCTATTAAAAAAGAAAATCGTCCCAGGGCTACGTTCTCCAGGATCACGATTGGCCTTGCTTCTCCCGACAGTATCTTGGAGAGATCCTACGGAGAAGTGCTGAAGCCAGAAACGATCAACTACCGTACCTACAAGCCGGAAAGAGACGGCCTGTTCTGCGAACGGATATTTGGTCCGGTGAAGGATTACGAATGTGCCTGCGGAAAGTACAAAAGGATCCGCTACAAAGGCATCGTATGCGACCGGTGCGGTGTAGAAGTGACCGAAAAGAAAGTACGCCGTGAACGCATGGGCCACATCAAACTGGTAGTACCCGTGGTTCACATCTGGTACTTCAAAAGCCTGCCCAACAAGATCGGCTACCTCCTGGGTATGAGCTCCAAAAAACTTGAAACCATCATTTATTACGAACGTTTTGTCGTTATCCAGACCGGTATCCGGGCTGATAAGGGACAGAACTACGGCGATCTGCTGACGGAAGAGGAATATCTCGACATCCTCGAATCCCTCCCGAAAGACAACCAGTATCTGCCTGACGAAGACCCCAGCAAATTCATCGCGAAGATGGGAGCCGAAGCTGTACACGACCTGTTACAGCGCATCGACCTCGACCAGCTCTCCTTCGACCTGCGCAACGCAGCGGCCACCGAAACCTCCCAGCAGCGTAAAGCCGACGCCCTGAAGCGCCTCAGCGTAGTGGAATCGTTCCGCGATGCCAACTCCCGTATCACCAACCGTCCCGAATGGATGGTGATGCAGTACATCCCGGTCATCCCGCCGGAACTGCGCCCCCTCGTTCCGCTGGATGGTGGCCGTTTTGCGTCTTCCGACCTGAACGACCTCTACCGCCGTGTGATCATCCGCAACAACCGTCTCAAACGCCTCCTGGAAATCAAGGCGCCGGAAGTGATCCTGCGCAATGAAAAGCGTATGCTCCAGGAAGCGATCGATTCCCTGTTCGACAACTCCCGCAAATCCAACGCGGTAAAAGCAGAAGGGGGCCGTGCACTGAAATCCCTGAGTGACGTACTCAAGGGAAAACAGGGGCGTTTCCGCCAGAACCTGCTCGGTAAACGCGTCGACTATTCCGGCCGTTCCGTGATCGTGGTAGGTCCCGAACTGAAGATCCACGAATGCGGTCTGCCGAAAGACATGGCAGCCGAATTGTTCAAACCATTTATCATCCGCAAACTGATCGAGCGCGGCATCGTGAAAACGGTGAAGTCTGCCCGCAAGCTGGTAGACAAAAAAGAAGCGATCATCTGGGATATCCTCGAAAGCATCCTGAAAGGACACCCGGTGATGCTCAACCGCGCGCCGACCCTGCACCGTCTTTCGATCCAGGCCTTCCAGCCTAAACTGATTGAAGGAAAGGCCATTCAGCTGCACCCGCTCGTTACCACGGCATTCAACGCCGACTTCGACGGTGACCAGATGGCGGTTCACGTGCCCCTGAGCAACGCAGCCGTACTGGAAGCCCAGCTGCTGATGCTTTCTTCACACAACATCCTCAACCCGCAGAACGGTACGCCGATCACACTTCCTTCACAGGACATGGTACTAGGTCTGTACTATATCACTAAGGGTAAGAAATCAACCGAAGCCGAACCCGTAAGAGGGGAAGGCAAGGCTTTCTATTCTTCCGAAGAAGTGATCATCGCCTATAATGAAAAGCAGATCGACCTCCACGCCAACATCAGGGTGAAAGCCGACGTGCGCAACAACGACGGCACTTTTTCAAACAAGCTCATTGAAACAACCGTTGGCAGGGTGATATTCAACCAGCACGTTCCGAAAGGCGCCGGTTATATCAATGCGCTGCTCACAAAAAAATCACTGCGCGAAATCATCGGTGACATCATCAAGTGGACCAATATCCCTTCTACTGCCAAATTCCTCGACGATATCAAGCAGCTTGGATTCCGTATGGCGTTCAAGGGTGGACTGTCGTTCAACATCAATGACCTGATCATTCCGGACATCAAGGAACAGATGCTGGATAACGCAAAAGTGGAAGTGGACGAAGTATGGGATAACTACAACACGGGGCTCATCACGAACAACGAACGGTACAACCAGATCGTTGACATCTGGAGCCGTGTGGATACCCGTATCACGGAAACTTTGATCCGCGAACTGGCAATCGACAAACAGGGCTTCAACTCTGTATATATGATGCTCGACAGCGGCGCCCGTGGTTCCAAACAGCAGATCAAGCAGCTGGCCGGTATCAGGGGTCTGATGGCCAAGCCGAGAAAATCAGGCTCTACCGGAAGCGAGATCATCGAAAACCCGATCCTGTCCAACTTCAAGGGCGGACTGAACGTACTGGATTACTTTATCTCTACGCACGGTGCGCGTAAAGGTCTGGCCGATACCGCGTTGAAAACGGCGGATGCCGGTTACCTCACCCGCCGTCTGGTAGACGTGGCCCAGGACGTGGTGATCAACGAAGAAGACTGCGGTACCCTGCGTGGCATCGCTACTTCCGCGCTGAAAGACAACGAAGACATCATCGAGCCGCTGTACGACCGTATCATCGGAAGAACTTCCCTGCACGACGTATACGAGCCAGGCTCTGAGAAGATGATCGTGGAAGCCGGTACGCAGATCACCGAAGATACTGCCAAGCAGATCGAGGAATCCGGTATCGACACCGTTGAAATTCGTTCGGTACTGACCTGCGAAAGCAAACGAGGTGTGTGCGTAAAATGTTATGGCAAGAACCTGGCAACAGGCTATACCGCACAGAAAGGCGATGCCGTTGGTATCATCGCCGCTCAATCGATCGGTGAACCCGGTACACAGCTGACCCTAAGAACCTTCCACGTGGGTGGTGTTGCGGGCTCCGCTTCGGTTGAGTCTACCCTGTTGGCAAAGTTCGACGGTACCATCCAATTCGATGGATTGCGTACTGTGAGCACCACCAACAACGAAGGCAAAACCGTTAGCATCGTCATCGGCCGTACCGGTGAAGTGAGGATCATGGACGTGAAGAACGACCGCCTGCTGATCACCAACAACATCCCTTACGGCTCCACCCTGAACGTGAAAGACGGACAGAACGTGGTGAAAGGAGACATCCTCTGCACCTGGGATCCGTTCAACAACGTCATCGTTGCTGAAATCACCGGTCATGTGAAGATGGACAGCGTGATCGAAGGGGTTACGTTCCGCGAAGAATCGGACGAACAGACCGGCCACCGTGAAAAAGTGGTGATCGATACAAAAGACAAGACCAAGATCCCTTCCCTGATCGTGGAAGGAAAGGAGATAAAATCATATAACCTACCGGTAGGCTCGCATATCGTGGTAGACGAAGAGGAAGAAGTAACCGCCGGACAGGTGCTGGTGAAGATCCCGCGTGTACTCGGTAAGCTGAGAGATATCACCGGGGGGCTGCCGCGTGTTACGGAACTGTTTGAAGCCCGTAACCCGGGTAACCCGGCCATCGTGTCCGAGATCGACGGGGTGGTTTCGTTTGGTAACATCAAACGTGGTAACCGCGAGATCATTGTGGAAGCCAAAGACGGCGTGGTACGCAAATACCTTGTGCCGCTGACCCGCCAGATCCTGGCGCAGGACGGCGACTTTGTAAAAGCAGGTACCTCGCTGAGTGATGGCCAGACCGCTCCTTCCGACATCCTGTCCATCAAAGGGCCTTTCGCAGTGCAGGAGTATGTGGTGAATGAAATCCAGGAAGTATACCGCCTTCAGGGAGTACGTATCAACGACAAGCACATTGAAGTGATCGTACGCCAGATGATGCGCAAGGTAACCATCGCCGATCCGGGCGACACCCGTTTCCTGGAAGACGATACCGTTGACAAGCTGGATTTCCTGGAAGAGAACGACTGGATCTTCGACAAAAAAGTTGTTACCGAACCGGGCGAATCTACCAAGCTGAAAGCCGGTCAGATCGTGAGTCTGCGTGAAGTAAGGGAAGAAAATTCCATCCTGCGCAGGAACGACAAGAAGCTGGCTGAATACCGCGACGCGAATGCAGCTACATCACAGCCGCTGCTGCTGGGTATCACCAAGGCTTCCCTGGGTACACAAAGCTGGATCTCTGCCGCATCCTTCCAGGAAACGACGAAGGTGCTGAGCTCCGCCGCCATCCAGGGCAAGACGGATGACATGCTCGGTCTGAAAGAGAATGTGATCACCGGCCATCCGATCCCGGCTGGTACCGGCCTGCGCGATTTCGAGAACATGATCGTGGGCAGCAAAGAAGAGTACGAACTCCTCCAGACCACCCGCGAAGCCATGAGCTTCGACGACGACGAGTAAGACAGATCGTTTGGTATATTTATTTGAAGGCCGCTTTCCGCAAGGAAGGCGGCCTTTTTTTAGCCATTGTCTGAATCTGGATGAAGGAGGAACCTTCCCAAAATAATTTGTTATTTCATGACCGCCTTTTGAAGTCGTGGTAAGTTGCAATAAACAGTGCAAAACCTGCTGTGGAATAGCCGTCGCGTTCAATCTCTGGGGATCTTCGCGCAAACAGGCGCGTAGCAGCGTGTAATTGCAGGCATGCAACTGCACCTGCGCAAAGATGACAGGGTGATTGTGGAGGTGCAAGCGGCTAGGGTTGAGGGGTTATAAGTGACCTGCACGAAAGCAGTTGTCCAATCATCCAAGAACGATCTCCGTAGCGGTTAAAATCTCTGCAAAAATGGATCAAATAAATGCAATCCGCGGTAAAGGGCTTTAATTTGCAGAAAAAACATGAAGCAGCTTTTTATTGCGTTGAACATTGTGTTGCTGGTGCTTGTGGGTATCTTGTTCTACCTCCATTTCGATAGCCGGAACAAGTTGCAAAAACCGGCCGCTTCAACAACCAATAAAGTTCCCTCGGCCACTGAAACCCGGATCGCTTATTTTGAAATGGATTCCATACAGGCCAGCTACGAATATTTCAAGGATGTGCTCAGCGAGCTGAAAACCAAAGAGAATACCATGAACAACGAACTGGCCGGACTTGAAAAAGTGTACCAGCAAAAAGTAAGTGCATGGCAGCAGAAAGGCCCGTCTATGTCGCAGACAGAAGCGAATGCGGCTCAGCGTGAGAATTCCCAGATGCAGCAGAACTACCAGATGCGCAAACAGACCCTCGAAGAAGGCTATACCCGCCAATCACTCGAATACAAAAAGAACATCAAGCAAAAGATCGAAGAGTTTCTGCTCGACTACAACAAGGACAAAAAATATACGTACATACTCTCGTACGAACCGGAACTTATCTATTACCGCGATACCGCAATGAACATTACCAAAGACCTCATCAGCGGACTCAACGCAACCTATAAAAAGAAATAACACGCCGGGCGGTTAAAACAGGAAGGAAGAAGGTAGTTTTTTTCATCAATTACCGGGAAATATTGGTGAATGAATAATTGTAATTTTCAGATTATAGCTCCTATCTTCAACCATATTTTAACTTCTTATGAGTGAACATGCATCTTCCTTCAAACCCTCGTTGGGATTACTGGATGCCACGATGATCGTTGCAGGCTCCATGATCGGTTCCGGGATTTTTATTGTTGGCGCCGACATCAGTCGCAACGTCGGCAGCGCCGGCTGGCTCATTGCCGTTTGGCTGATCACCGGGTTCATGACCATCACCGCAGCCGTCAGCTACGGCGAGCTGAGCGCCATGTATCCCAGGGCGGGCGGGCAATATGTATATCTGAAGGAAGCTTACAACCCGCTGATAGGCTTTTTATATGGCTGGAGTTTTTTTGCGGTCATCCAGACGGCCACCATCGCGGCCGTGGGCGTGGCCTTTGCCAAATTCACCGCCTACCTCTGGCCCGCTGTGAGTGAAGATCTGGTCGTCTTCCAGATCGGCACATTTCATATTTCACCGGCGCAGCTGCTCTCCATCGTTGTGATCGTGTTGCTCACGTTCATCAATACCCGCGGCGTGAAAAGCGGCAAGCTGATCCAGACCACTTTTACGATGACCAAGCTGGTCAGCCTGTTCGGCCTGATCCTGTTCGGACTTATTCTTGCCAGGCACGATGTGTGGACAGCCAACTGGACCGACGCATGGAACCTGCGCAAACTCAATCCCAACGGAACATTTGAATCTTACACCATAGTGGCAGCCCTCGGGGCCATCGCAGCAGCCATGGTCGGCTCTATCTTCAGCAGCGACTCCTGGAACAACGTTACCTTTATCGCAGGCGAGATCCGCAACCCAAAGCGCAACATCGGGCTGAGTCTTTTCTTAGGTACACTGGTGGTGACCCTGATCTATGTAACCACCAACATCATGTACACTGCCGTGCTGCCCTTGCATGAGATCGCTACGGCAGACAAGGACCGCGTTGCAGTGGCCGCTTCCCGGGTCATCTTCGGAAACATCGGTACCATCGTGATCGCACTCATGATCATGATCTCCACCTTTGGCTGTAACAACGGCCTCATTCTGGCTGGCGCCCGGGTCTATTATACCATGGCGAAAGACGGCCTCTTCTTCAAAAAGGTGGGTGAGCTGAACAAGAATGCCGTTCCCGAACTCGGCCTGTGGATCCAGTGCGTGGCGGCCTGTTTGTGGAGCCTGAGCGGCAGCTATGGCAACCTGCTCGATATGATTTCTTTTGTGGTGGTGGTGTTTTACATGCTCACCATCATCGGTATCTTCATCCTGCGTAAAAAACGCCCTGATGCCGAACGTCCGTACAAAGCTTTCGGATACCCGGTTCTTCCGTTCTTGTATGTTCTCACCGGCCTTGCATTCTGCATCCTGCTTATCATTTACAAACCACAGTTCACCTGGCCCGGATTGATTATTACCCTCTGTGGCATACCGATTTATTATCTTGCGCTTGCCAACAAAAACAAGGCGGCAGAGAGTATATGATAGATTTTGATCAGTTGTTTTCTTCGTTTTCCGATCAGAAAGTAGGCGTGATCGGCGATGTGATGCTCGATACTTATCTGTGGGGAAAAGTAGAACGGATCTCTCCGGAAGCGCCCGTTCCTGTGGTGGCACTCTCGCATAAAGATTACCGGCTGGGCGGTGCGGCCAACGTAGCCCTGAACCTGAAAGCGCTGGGCGCCCAGGTGAGTGTTTTTTCGGTGATTGGCGACGATGAAGACGGAAAGCTGCTCCACCACCGTTTTTCGGATGAAGGCATCGACGCCCACTACCTGCTTAAAAGTTACAAAAGGATCACCACCAACAAGTCGCGCATCATCAGCCGCAACCAGCAGATGATGCGGCTCGACGCAGAAATAACCACCGACCTCGAGCAGGATGATGCCGACCGGCTCGTCAACTGCATCCGCGAGTGGATCGAAAACGAACGGCCTGCTGTAGTTGTGTTTGAAGACTACAACAAAGGCGTACTCACGGAAGATATCATTGATGCCGTAACCGGCATCTGCCGTGCGCATGGTGTGATCACCACCGTGGATCCGAAACGGAAAAACTTTTTTTCGTACCGGCACACGACCATCTTCAAACCAAACCTCAAGGAAGTCAGGGAAGCTCTCAACCTTTTGACAGACGATACCGGCGTAACTGCCCTGCAGCATATTCACTCATCCCTCAGCAGCCAGCTTCACCACCAGATATCCCTCATCACCCTCTCTGAAAAAGGGGTATTTTACCAGCAGGAGGAGAGGTGCCGCATCGTGCCTTCGCACGTGCGGAATATTGCCGACGTTTCGGGCGCAGGCGACACGGTTATTTCTGTAGCTTCACTCGTGTACGCCGCCACAAAAGACATCAACCTCATGGCAGAAATAGCTAATATTGCCGGGGGGCTCGTTTGCGAAGAAGTGGGCACAGTGGCTATCAACAAAGCGGCCTTGCTGCAGGAATGCAAGTTGCTGCTGGGAGGGAAGGCTGCTGGCAGTTAGCTTTCAGTACCCGGACAGACTCCATTGCATCTTGTACAATTAAATCTGCATCCTGCTGTTACAGCCGGATGCTGACACTTAAAACCATAACATGCCTTTCACAATGGTAATACACGGAGGAGCGGGAACGATCCTCAAACAGGATATGACGGCGGAGCTGGAACAGGCCTACCTGGAAGGTTTGCAGCAGGCGCTGGATGGGGGGTATGCCGTGCTCGAGAACGATGGTACGGCAGTGAACGCGGTGAAGGCGGCTGTTGTTATACTGGAAGACAACATGCTGTTCAACGCAGGACGCGGTTCGGTTTTTACCAAGAAGGGTGTGCAGGAAATGGATGCCGCCATCATGGACGGCAACGGCCTGCAGGCCGGCAGCATCGCGGGTATCCGCAATGTGCGCAACCCGATCGAGCTGGCGGCCGAAGTGATGCACAACAGCAACCACGTGTTCCTGAGCGGCAAAGGCGCCAACGATTTTGCCATCCGCCAGGGCATCAAACTGGAGCCCGACGAATACTTCTTTTCCCAGTTCCGCTACGACCAGTGGAAAGCCATGCGCGACTCCGACAATTACTCGCTCGACCATACGCACCAGCGCCTGGAAGAGCTGATGCGCGACAAGAAATTCGGTACTGTGGGCGCCGTGGCGCTCGACCAGCACGGTAACATCGCCGCCGCCACCAGCACCGGCGGCATGACCAACAAGAAATACGGCCGCATTGGCGACAGTCCGGTCATCGGCTGTGGCACGTACGCCAACAACATGACCTGTGCTGTTTCCTGCACGGGGCATGGTGAAGTTTTTATCCGCGCTGTGGCCGCGTACGATGTGAGCGCCCACCTGGAATACAAAAATCTCTCCCTGCAGGAGGCCTGTGAAGAAGTGGTACTGCGCAAGCTGGTAAAAATGGAAGGCGAAGGCGGACTCATTGCCGTAGACGCCCATGGCAACGCAGCCCTTGTGTTCAACAGCGAAGGCATGTACCGCGGGGTGCGCACCAGTGAAGGAAGGAATGAAGTGGCAATTTACAAGTAGAGATGTCATGCCGCCGTCCAGGCATACCAGGTGTGCCACAGCGCTGCTGTGCATCCAGGTATGATCCAGGGACCCGTGGCCTGTCGCTGCTTTAATGCTGTGCGTCTCTGAAGGAAGACGCTTCCTTTTTTCCCAATAATCTCCTAAATTGAGGCAGAATATGTTAGCTGTTACCATACTGGGAAATAATTCTGCTTTGCCTGCTTTCGACCGGCATCCAACCGCGCAGATCGTAACCATGAACGAACATCTTTTTCTGGTAGATTGCGGGGAAGGCACGCAGATGCAGATCGCGAAGTACCGCATCCGCAGAAGCCGTATACAGCGCATCCTCATCTCTCATCTCCACGGCGATCATTACTTTGGCCTGGCCGGACTGGTAACGACCATGGGACTGCTCGGGCGCGAGCAGGATCTGCATGTGTATGGTCCGGCGCCTCTCGAGCAGATCATCCGGCTGCAGCTAGAGGCCGGTGGCAACCAGCTTCCTTTCAACCTGCGTTTTCATACGATCTCCGACGGTATGCTGATTAGCGAAGACAAATATGAGATCAGCTGTTTCAGGGTTTTCCACCGCATCGAA
The DNA here is from genome assembly GCA_965200945.1 of Chitinophagaceae bacterium. Lineage (GTDB taxonomy): Bacteria > Bacteroidota > Bacteroidia > Chitinophagales > Chitinophagaceae > JADCRZ01. The sequence continues at coordinate 2,210,175 of OZ241749.1, read as the reverse complement.
TGCTATGGTTTTCTTTTCCGCGAAATACGGCCGCCCAGAAAGCTCAATCCCGACAAGATCGCCCAGTATGCCATCCCTGTCGGTTTTTATGAAAAGCTGCGCTGGGGTCAGCCCTATATCAACGACGCAGGTGAAGTGATCCTGAATGAGGCGCTGACCGATACAGCGCCTGAGGCAAAGTCGTATGCCTATACGGCCGACACCGCCTTTGAAAGATCGATCGCCTGTAAAGTGAAAGGCGTGAACCTGCTGTATCACGAAACAACCTACCTGAACGAGCTGGCCGACAAAGCCTCCCGCCGTTTCCACAGCACCACCGTGGAAGCCGCCACCATCGCCAGGGAAGCCAATGCCCGTCACCTCATCATCGGTCATTTCAGTTCCAAATACGAACAGCTGGAACCATTCGAACTCGAAGCCCGGGAAGTGTTCCCAAACACCGACCTTGCCCGCGAGGGCGTCACCTTCCGGGTGTAGCCGCTTCTTTTACCAACGCCAATGCTCCTGCCATGCCGCCATTTCGCCAGTCAAATACCGGCCCCGAACGCCAGGCCGCGATCTTTACCAGAGGCATGGCCGGCAAGCGCCCGTCAGTGCCTGTTCTTTTTCCTGCATTGGAAGAAGCCGCCCGGAAGCGGATGAGCAAGGAAGCCTTTGCTTACGTGGCCGGCGGGGCAGGGCAGGAGCAAACCATCCTGGCCAACCGGCAGGCCTTCGATCGCTGGAAGATCGTTCCCCGTATGCTGCGCGACGTATCGGTCCGTGATCTGTCTTGTACGGTACTGAACCAGCCCCTGTCTGCACCGTTGCTGCTGGCGCCGGTCGGCGTGCTTGGGCTTGCTCACAAAGAGGCGGACCTTGCTGTGGCGAAAGCGGCGGCGGCACTTGGTGTGCCCATGATCTTTTCAAACCAGGCCTCGGTTTCCATGGAAGACTGTTCGGCGGTGATGGAGGCGGGCCCCCGCTGGTTCCAGCTGTACTGGAGCAAATCCGACGAACTTGTGCAGAGCTTGGTGAGCAGGGCGGAAGCCTGCGGCTGCCAGGCCCTTGTGGTAACGCTCGACACCACCTTGCTGGGCTGGAGAACGCGCGACCTCGGCCTGGGCTATCTGCCTTTCCTGCATGGCAAAGGCATGGCGCAATACGTAAGCGATCCGGTATTCAGGCGACTGCTGAAAGACTTTTCACCTGCGAAATCAAAGCAGACCGTCAACTTCTATTCAGTTCGCGCCCTGCTCAATATGCTGCAGGCTTACCCGGGAAGCTTTTTCAAAAACCTGCGATCGGGTGAAGCGGTAGCCGCCGTGCGTTTTTTTATCAGTACCTACTCGCGGCCATCCCTCACCTGGGAAGACCTCCAATTCCTGCGCAGCATCACCAAACTGCCTATTCTGCTTAAAGGGATTATGCACGTACAGGATGCACAGCTGGCGGTGGATCATGGCATGGATGGCATCATTGTTTCCAACCATGGCGGAAGGCAGGTTGATGGAGGCGCGGGCATGATGGATGTGTTGCCCGGGATCGCCGATGCGGTGGGAAGCCGGCTGACCGTACTGGCAGACAGCGGCGTCAGGAGCGGGGCGGATATCTTCAAAGCCCTGGCGGCCGGTGCAAAAGCGGTATGCCTGGGCCGCCCCTATGTGTATGCACTGGCGCTCAAAGGCCAGGCAGGCGTGCAGGAGGTGGTTTATAACCTGCTTGCTGAATTTGACCTTACCATGGGGCTCGCCGGTTGCAAAAGCCCGGCAGAGATCGACCGGGAGATGATACGCCGCGTTACCTGAACCGGATGGCCCGGATGGGTTCGATGCGTCGGATGATAAAAGTGGGGATGATAAGAACCAGGAAACAGGTAAGGAGCGTACCTGCATTCACCAGCGCAACCTGCCACCATACGATGCGTGCTTCCGCTTTTGAGATATAGTACATGTCTTCAGGCAACGAAATAAAACCGTACCGCTGCTGCAGCCAGCAGATGCCGAGCCCGACGATGTTGCCGATCACAATGCCGGTAACGGCAATGATCATCCCGTTGTAGAGGAAGATCTGCTGGATCGTTCCCTCCGGTGAACCAAGCGCTTTCAGGATGCCGACCATGCGGGTCCGTTCCAGCACCAGGATGATAAGACAGGTGATCAGGTTCAGCACCGCAACCACGGTCATGATGATCAGCACGATCACGATCGTCTGGTCCTGCAGGTTGAGCCAGTCGAAAATATTCGGATTGATCTCCATGATGGTGCGGCTGTTCCACATGGAAGGCAGGTCGTAGAAGACGGCTTCGTTCACCGAGTCGATCTTGTGATAGTCTTTTACAAACACCTCGTACCCGCCGATGGCCTGGTCTTTCCATTTGTTGAGGCGGCGGATAAGCCGGATATCGCCGATGGCCATTACCTTGTCGTATTCTTCTATCCCCGTCTTGAAAAGCCCTGCTACCTTGAGTTTGCGGGCGCGCGGCGGCTTGCCGTTCGATTGGATGAAGTACACCAGCACATCGTCGTTCACATGCAGCCGCAGCTGTTTGGAAGTGTATTCTGAAAGGTTGATCTCATTGCTGTAGCCTGAATCCGGAAAATCGATCCAGCGGCCGGCGATCAGAAAATGTTTGAGGTTGGCAAAATCATACTCTTTTTCGACGCCTTTGAACAGCACGCCTTCGATGCTTTCGCTCGTTTTGAGGATGGCGTTCTTGGTGGCAAAAGTTTGTACCGTTTGGATGTCGGGGTTCTGTTTGAGTACCGCTTCCACCGTGTCGTTGCGCAGGATGGGGAACTCTTCGGCAAAGGCCATGCGGCCCGCTTCGAACCTTTGTACCCTGATGTGCCCGAAAAAAGAGAACACTTTCTGGCTGATCGCGTACTGAAACCCGTTGGTAAATGCGATGGCGATGATCATGGCGGCCACACTGATGATGGTAGCCCCGGTGGCCAGACGGATGATAAAACGGGAGAAGGATTTTTGCTGGTTGAAAGCGAGGCGGTTTGCTATAAAAACGGGAATATTCAAAAAGAGCGGTATTAATTATTTCAAAAATAAGTGTAATTAAATAGCACGCCCGTTTTTTATCGTAGTCCAAATTATGCAACTTTACTTTCTAAATGCCGGTCTTTCCGAACCATGAAGCAAGTATTCAACTTTTGCATTTTCTGCTGCCTCCTGCTCACGACCGTAAAAGCCCAGGTCCCGGATCACATCTATTCCCCTACCATCAAAACCGTCAAGTTTACGCTGTACGGCAACCAGCTCTCGTACCCGGTGATAGCCCTTAACAGCAGCGACCGGCTGGCGCTCGACTTCGATGACGTGGGCACCAGCATCCGCAACTATTCATATACTTTCCTTCTCTGCAACGCCGACTGGACGCCGGCCATCCTCAGCCAGTTCGATTACATCAGCGGCTTTTCACAGGTGCGCATCTCCACCTACCGCAATTCATCGATCGCCTTTACGAAATATATTCACTACCAGGCTGTATTGCCCGACCGCAACTGCTTGCCCACCCGTTCAGGGAATTATCTGCTCAAAGTGTTTCTCGACGGCGACACTTCGAAAACCGCTTTTACCCGCCGCATGCTCGTGATCGACCAGAAATCCGCCATCGGCGCACAGATCCAGCAGCCCTTCAACGGCCAGTATTTCAGAACTGGCCAGAAGATCCAGCTCACGGTAAACACGCAAAGCCTGAACCTGATGAATGCCATCCAGCAGGTGCATGTGTATATGCTGCAGAACTACCGGTGGGACAATGCCCTGAAGGACATACGGCCTACGTTTGTGCGGCAGACAACGCTTGAGTATAACAGCGAGAACGACTGTGTGTTTCCCGGCGGCCGCGAATACCGCTGGCTCGATCTGCGCAGCTTCCGCCTCCAGAGCGACCGGGTAGAAAAAGCCGACTATGGCCAGAACTCCACCACCATTTATGTAAAGCCCGACATCGACCGCTCGCAGCAGCGGTTTGTTTACTACCGCGATAACAACGGGTTGTTCACCAGCGAGATCTCCGAAAGCGTGAACCCGCTCTGGCAGGCCGATTATGCTTCCGTACGTTTCCGGTATGTGCCACCGGGCAATACGCCCTATGCGAACAAAGATCTGTACATGATCGGCGAGCTGAGCAACAACGGCGACCTGGATTCGGCCAGGATGCAGTTCAACGAACAAACCGGCATGTATGAAACCTCGCTGATGCTGAAGCAGGGCTATTACAACTATTCCTACGTAACCACCAACAAAGATCGTACGGCGCCTTCTTTTGATCTGACGGAAGGCAATTTCTGGGACACGGAAAACACGTATACCATCCTCGTTTACTACCGGCCGCTCGGCGGCCGGGCCGACGAACTTGTCGGTTATACGCTGCTGAATTCACTCACCGGAAGACCGACGGCAGGGCGGTAGCGTAACAGATGGTTGCTTCTTTTTGTACTGGTCTGTTAGTCTGCTGCAATTTTTTTTCTAACATGTGCAGCAACAATCTCAAAACGCCTATATTTGCCCCGGCAAGTCTTATACGGCCAGCTCCTGCTAAACTCCCCCAGGGTCGGAAGGCAGCAAGGGTAAGTGGTTGTAGCGGTGCGATGTAAGTAACTTGCCACTTTTTTTTTGTTAAATCCCCGGTATGAAATTCTTTATAGACACCGCAAACCTTGCACAGATCAAAGAGGCAAACGAACTGGGAATTTTAGACGGTGTCACTACCAATCCTTCCCTGATGTCGAAAGAAGGAATCAAGGGCGAGGAAGGAGTGATCGAACATTACAAAAAAATCTGCGACATTGTAGATGGTGACATCAGCGCCGAAGTGATCGCCACCGACTTCGATAAGATCATAGAAGAAGGCAAAAAGCTCGCTGCCATTCATCCCAACATCATCGTAAAGGTTCCCATGATCAAAGAAGGTGTGAAAGCCATCAAATGGTTTACCGATAACGGAATCGCTACCAACTGTACTCTTGTTTTCTCTGCCGGACAGGCCATCCTGGCCGCCAAAGCCGGCGCCAAATATGTTTCTCCTTTCATCGGCCGTATCGACGACGGCAACTGGGACGGTGTTCAGCTGATCGAACAGATCGCCGCCATCTATACCATCCAGGGTTTCAAGACCCAGATCCTCGCGGCCTCCATCCGCTCTTCCCTCCATATCGTAAAATGTGCTGAAGCCGGTGCGCATGTTTGTACCTGCCCGCTTGAACCCATCCTGGGCCTGCTGAAGCATCCGCTTACCGATATCGGTCTGGCCAAGTTCCTGGAAGACGCCAAGAAGATGAATTCTTCTATTGCGTAAATTTCTTTATCCCGGTTCTATTCCTTTTCTGCGTCGCGTAGGCTGGTCAACTTCCTGCATGATCTCCTCCTTCGACTTTACCCGCTCATTCTCATCTTTTTTCCGGATGTAGATCGTGACCGTTTTTGCAACCGACGTATCTGTTCTCAACGTCGCGGACACGGTTACTTTTTCGGGAGTAAAACCTGTATCAAGGAATAGGCTGTTGCCCTCGAAGTGCCCGCCGGTAGTGGCAAAGCTCAGTTGCTTCTCCGACAGCGGAAACCAGCTGCCATCGTGTAATTTTCCATCTACATTGATGTAATTGTAAGTGCCCTTTTTGAGGCTGTCGGTGTACAGGTGAAAAAAAATGCTGTCTACTTGCTGCGCTTGCGAAGAAGCGCCGAAAGCAGACAGCATTACCAGGACATAAAGATTCAGGTATTTCAGCTTGGAGTGTTTACATGCAGTAGTTCAATTCCTGTTCCATTCTATTCCTCGAACGCTTTTTTATCATTTGTTTCACCCGGTGTGTTGGTCTTTGCATTTTTTACATACTTCTCCAGCCAGGTGTTCTGCTCCCAGATCATGTGCAGGATGTTTTCCTTGCCTGCGTAACCATGTGCTTCAAACGGAAGATATACGAGCCTGACTGTGCCGCCATGCCCTTTCACGGCATTGAAGAGGCGCTCGCTCTGGATGGGAAAGGTGCCCGGATTGTCGTCGGCTTCGCCATGGATCAGCAGCAACGGCGTTTTGATGCTGTCGGCATAGCTGAACGGGCTCATCTTGTAGTAGAGGTCCGGGTCCTGCCAGTAGGTCCGTTCTTCATTCTGAAAACCGAACGGCGTGAGGGTGCGGTTGTACGCACCGCTCTGGGCGAGTCCGGCTTTGAACAGCCTGGTATGCGCCAGCAGGTTGGCGGTCATGAAGGCACCGTAAGAATGTCCGCCCACGGCCACGCGGTTGCTGTCGCCCACGCCCATCTGCGCCACGGCCTGTATCGCCGCGTGCGCATTCAGATAAAGCTGGGGTACGAAATTGTCGTTCGGCTTCTCTCCGTTCATGCCCACGATCGGCATCTCCGCATTGTCGAGCACCGCATAACCCTGCGTTACCCAGAAGATAGGGGAACTGTAGCCCAGCCGGGTGAACGTGTACTTGGAACCCCGCACCTGTGCTGCGTCCGACGCGTTTTCATACTCCCTCGGGTAAGCCCAGATCAGCACCGGCAACTGACCGTCTTTCTGTTTGTCGTAGTGCAGAGGCAGGTACAGGTCTGCGGTGAGGCCGATGCCGTCTTCCCGTTTGTAAAAGATCTTTTGCTTTTTCATGCCTTCCAGCTGCGGATACGGATTTTTGAAATCAGTGATCGGCGTTCCCGTCAATGACCTTTTGCGCAGGTCGCGGATGTAATAATTGGGCACTTCTGTCTGGCTTTGCCGGTTGGTGATAAAAATGATCTTGTCAGGATCGATCACATCCTGCACCGTTTCATAGTAAGGGGCCTGGCATCTCCAGAGGATTTTCCCTTTTCTTTCTTTTACATTGTACGACTGGATAAAAGGCATGGAGCCTTCGGGTGATTCGCCGGTGGAGGTAAGCAGGATCTGGGTATGATCTGCCGACGTGTACAGCACGTCTTTCCCGAACTTATTGCGGACCGTAACCGGTCTGCCTATATTGCTGTATTCATCGTTGATGCTTCTTTCAAAAAGCGAGTCGATCGTACCGGTAGCGGGGTTGTAGGTATCCATGCGTGTGCGGCGCAGCACGCCCGAGTTCTCGTACACCAGGGCCAGCTGATCGTTGCCCCAGTCGACGCTGCGGAAACGCATCTTTGTTTTAAAAAGTTCTTTTGGTGTGTCGTTGCCTTCGGGTGTTGTGGTAAACACCGCATCGCGGTATTCGGCTTTCGACCGGCCCACGCCTTTGTCGAGCGCCTGCACGTAGTAAATGCTGGCCGGCTGGTCTTCCCGCCACGAGTAATTGCGGGCATAGGTGGGCACATTGTCGAGGCCGATCGGGTTGCTTTCGCTGGAAGGGTTTTTTGCCAGCATCCTTTTCATGTCGCCGTTGATGGTAAGCACATCGATCTCGGTGGGAAAGCCGTTGGCGGGCACCAGGTAAGAAAACGGTTTGGTTAGTTTGCTCACCAGCAGGTAGTTGCCATCGGGCGACGCGGTGACCCGGCTATAGATGGCCGGTTCGCCCACTTTGACCTCATTGGTGAAATCGTTTTTCATGATCTGCGACATACCATAAAATTCAAACAGCATCTCGTCGTACGGTGTCCTGATCAGGTCTTCATAGGTGCGGGAAGCGCCTTTCTTGCCCAGCGATTCCTGGATGTTCGGGCCTTTCGGCGCCAGCGGCTGGGGTGGCAGCTTTTTCAGGTCATTGACCACCGCCCGGTAGAGGAGGGTGTTGTTACCTTGCCAGGCAAAGAGGCCGCCCATGCCGGCCAGCACCGCATTCAGCGGCGTCTTGTTAACTTTGTAAGCTTTTTTGTCGGCCAGGCTCACACGGTACAGGTCGATGCTGCCGCCGCTGGTATTTGTAAAAGCGAACTGCGATTCGTCGGGGCTCCACTGGATGCCGGCCGCCTGCATGTCTTTGGGCAGTCCGGAAATTTCCACCATCTGATTTGTCCTGATATTTTTCAGCTGTATGCTGGTGAAATGTACGCCGCGGCTCGGACCGAAATTATTGGGATCTATACGCAGGCCGGCGATCCTCAGTTCCGGTTCGGCCAGTTCGGCAACGCTCGGAAAGCTGGACCTGTCCATCTGGACCATCCAGGTGGCCTTGTGATCGATGTCTACGGTGGGCGTCGGTTTGGCGAGCACCAGTTCTTCGATCTCCTTGGGAGGGGTTTTGTAAGAGTTGTCGTCCTGCGCCCGCAGGCCGCTTCCTGCCAGCAGGGAAGATGAGAAAAATAAAAATACATGTAAGCAGTTTTTCATATATACATATTTACTTTAAAATTATTTCAATTGGTCCATATGCGGTGATGCGCCATCCGGATAATTTTTGCCGGAATGCGAGCGGGAGCTTATTTTTGCCGCATCAAATGAAAATGCATCATCATATCCATCGCAGAGGACCCAGAGGGTAAGCAGTTGTATATGATCGATTGAATATATAAAGGGCTGACCACACGGAGCCCTTTCTTTTTTTACGGAAGTTACCAGTAATATGAAACTCAAAATTGCGATCCAGAAATCCGGCCGCCTCCATGAAGATTCCATCAGCCTGCTGAAAGAATGCGGCATCGGCCTTTCTCACCGCACCAACCAGCTGAAAACCGAAGCCACCAATTTCCCGATGGAAATATTCTTCCTGCGCGATGACGATATCCCGCAATACGTGGAAGATGCCGTCGCCGACATCGGACTGGTGGGAGAGAACGTGGTGTATGAAACAAACCGGAAAGTGGATGTGGTGGAAAAACTCGGTTTCGGCAAATGCCGGCTTTCCATAGCAGTGAGCCGCAACGAGCACTACGACAGCATCCAGTATATCCACGGCAAACGCATTGCCACCAGCTATCCCACGCTCGTCAAAAAGTTCCTCGATGAGCGCCACATTCAGGCCGAGATCCACGAGATCAGCGGCTCCGTAGAGATCGCTCCCAGCATCGGGCTTGCCGACGCCATCTGCGACCTGGTGAGCAGCGGCTCCACCCTTCTCACGAACGGCCTCAAGGAAGTAGAGACCATCCTATATTCCGAGGCCGTGCTCATCCGCGACCAGCACCTCAGTGAACCCAAGATGCAGCTGCTGGAGAAACTTCTTTTCCGCATCAAGTCGGTCAAAAAAGCCCGCAACAACAAATACATCCTGCTCAATGCTCCCAACGACAAGATCGAGGAAGTAGTGAGACTGCTGCCCGGCATGAAGAGCCCTACCATCGTGCCGCTGGCAGAAGAAGGCTGGAGCAGCGTGCACAGCGTGCTCAACGAAAATGAATTCTGGGACATCATCGAAAAGCTCAAAGAGGCAGGCGCACAGGGCATCCTGGTAGTGCCGATCGAAAAAATGGTTCTTTAAAACGGGATACGGAATATCAGCAGCGCTTGGCGTTTGCACTGATCCGCATTTACCCACAAGTGAAGCAGTATGCAAGTGATCAAATATCCCGCGAAAAGGGAATGGAAAAAAATATGCAGGAGACCGGCCATCGACACATCTTCGCTGGAGGCCACGGTTACGAACATCCTCAAGGAAGTAAAACAAAACGGCGATGAAGCCGTGCGGCGGTTCAGCCTCATGTTCGACAAAGTATCGCTGACCGACATGCAGGTGCCTGAACACGAGATGCTGGAGGCAGTTAATATGCTGTCAGACGATCTGAAGAAGGCCATCGAGCAGGCCAGAGCCAACATCGAAAAGTTTCATGCCCTGCAGGTGCACCCGGTGGAAGTGGTGGAGACCATGCCCGGCGTCCGCTGCTGGCGCAAATCGGTGGCCATCGAAAAAGTAGGGCTCTACATCCCCGGCGGCACGGCCCCCCTGTTCTCGACCCTGCTGATGCTGGCCATTCCGGCCAACATCGCCGGATGCAAGGAGATCGTACTTTGCTCTCCCGTGAATAAGGATAAAAAGATCCATCCGGCCATCCTCTACGCTGCACACCTGACGGGTGTTACCAGCATCTACAAGATCGGGGGCGTACAGGCCATCGGCGCCATGGCCTACGGCACCGAAACCATCCCGCAGGTATACAAGATATTCGGCCCGGGCAACCAGTACGTTACCAGTGCCAAGCTGCTGATCCAGAAAGACGGCGTGCCCATCGACATGCCTGCAGGCCCCAGCGAGGTGGCGATCTATGCGGATGATTCCGCGCACCCTTCTTTTGTGGCCGCCGACCTGCTGAGCCAGGCCGAACACGGCGCCGACAGCCAGGTGATGCTGGTAGCTGACAAGCAGGAGACGGTAGACGCGATACTGGTGCAGCTCGACAAACAACTGTCGACCTTGCCGCGTAAACAGTTTGCGGAGAAAGCCCTGGAGAACAGCCATGCCATCATTGTGAAAGATGAAAAGGAAGCGCTTGACCTGCTCAATGAATACGCAGCCGAGCACCTGATTCTTTCATGCCGCAACCAGGAAGTGATGGCAGAAAAAGTGGTCAATGCCGGTTCCGTTTTTCTCGGGCATTACTCGCCAGAAAGCGTGGGCGACTATGCCAGCGGCACCAACCATACGCTGCCTACCAACGGGTATGCCCGCGCGTACAGCGGCGTGAGCGTAGACAGTTTCTTCAAAAAGATCACATTCCAGCAGTTGAGTAAAGAAGGGATCAGGAACATCGGACCGGCCGTGGAGCTGATGGCGGAAGCAGAAGGACTCATCGCCCACAAGCTGGCGGTAGCCGTTCGCCTGCAGGAGCTGGACAATGAACCAAACAACTAAAGTATTATGTTTGACCTTAATAATCTCCTGCGGGAGAATATCAAAAAGCTGGTGCCTTATTCTTCGGCACGCAGCGAGTTCTCCGGACAGGCCAGCATCTTCCTCGATGCCAATGAAAACAGTTACGGGTCACCGTTATCCAAATGGTACAACCGCTATCCCGATCCGCTACAGCTGGAAGTGAAAGAGAAGCTGAGCACCATCAAGCATGTGCCAGTTCCCAACATCTTCCTGGGCAACGGAAGCGATGAATGCATCGATGTGCTGTACCGTTCTTTCTGCGAGCCGGGAAAAGACAACGTGATCACCACACCGCCCACCTACGGCATGTATGAGGTAAGCGCCCATATCAACGACGTGGCGATAAAGAACGTGCCGCTGCTTGCAAATTACCAGTTGAACGTGCCTGCCATCGAAGATGCGATCGATGACCAGACCAAAATGATCTTTCTCTGCTCGCCCAACAATCCGACGGGCAACTCGCTGCAGCGGGAAGACATCGAGGTCATCCTCAACAATTACTACGGACTGGTCGTCATCGACGAAGCCTATATCAATTTCTCGCGCCACCGTTCCTTTATACAGGAGCTGGCTGAATACCCTAACCTGGTGGTGCTGCAAACGCTTTCAAAGGCCTGGGGACTGGCTGCCCTGCGCGTAGGCATGGCGTTCGCTTCGCAGCAGATCATCGAAGTGATGAACAAGGTGAAGCCGCCTTACAACATCAACCAGCCTTCGCAGGAGCTGGTGCTCAGGGCGCTCGATGAAGTGGAGCTGGTGAACACCATGATCAAGGAGATCGTGCAGGAAAGGGAATCGCTGAGCCTTCATTTGCAGGCGCTGCCGGTGGTGGAGGAAGTTTATCCGAGCGATGCTAATTTTCTGCTGGTAAAAGTGAAAGATGCAAAAAGCGTTTATGATGCCCTGCTTGAAAGTGGCATCGTAGTTCGCGACAGGAGCAAGGTACTGCTTTGCGAAGGCTGCCTGCGCATCACCGTCGGCACCCAGACAGAAAACGTGGAGCTGATCAACCGGCTGCAGGAAATACTGTAAAACTAGTTCAATCCTTATCACCGCATTTCATGAAAAGACTGCTCATCATCGACCGCGACGGAACCCTCATCAACGAGGCCCCGCCTACCTACCAGATCGATTCTTTCCTGAAGCTGACCTTCTATCCGCATATGTTTCAGTACATGGGAAAGATAGCCCGTGAATTTGAATATGAACTGGTGATGGCTACCAACCAGGACGGGCTGGGAACGGCTTCCTATCCGGAGGAGACTTTCTGGCCGGTGCAGGAACTGGTGATGAAAAGCCTGGAAGGGGAAGGGATCCGTTTCAGCGATGTGCTGATCGATAAAACTTTTCTGAAAGACAATGCACCCACCCGCAAGCCGGGTATCGGCATGTTCACGAACTACCTCAACAACCCGGAATACGATATCCCCAATTCATTTGTGATCGGCGACCGCATCACCGATATGCAGCTCGCCAGGAACCTGGGCTGCAAAGGCATCTGGCTCAAGAACGATCCTTCGCTCGGCGCCGGCGAAAAAACGGAGGCGACGGCCGTTCTAGATGAAGCCGGCACCATTGCGCTGGAAACGCAGCACTGGCAGGAGATCTACGAATTTCTTCTTCCTGCCAAGCGCACCGTTGTGCATGAGCGCAACACCAATGAGACCAGGATAAAGATCGAGCTCAACGTCGACGGGCAGGGAAGGGCGCATATCAAAACCGGTCTGGGCTTTTTCGATCACATGCTGGAGCAGATCGCGCGGCATGGGAAGATGGATCTCGCCATACATACGGAGGGCGACCTGCACATCGACGAACATCATACCATCGAAGACACCGGCATCGCGCTGGGAGAGGCGTTTGCGCTGGCGCTGTCAGACAAGCGGGGCATGGAACGCTATGGTTTTGCTTTGCCGATGGATGAAGCCGAAGCCAAGGTGCTGATCGATTTCGGAGGGCGCAACTGGATCGTATGGAATGCGACCTTCAGCCGGGAGAAAATAGGAGAGATGCCCACCGAGATGTTCTTCCATTTTTTCAAATCATTTTCCGATGCGGCCAGGTGCAATCTCAACGTCGAATGCAAAGGTGAAAACGAGCACCATAAAATAGAATCTATCTTCAAGGCCTTTGCGAAGGCCATCCGCATGGCGGTGAAAAAAGATCCGCTGTCCAATTACCTGCCCTCCACCAAAGGAGTGTTATAGGTTGTTGCCGTCGAAGATGGCGTACACGGCAAAGGAAGCAAGCCAGTGGTCGCCGCCGTAATTGCCGGAAGTAACATGCGGCAGCGTTTCCTGCAGGAATTTTTGCGCCGACTGCTCAAACACCTTCTTGTACGGATGGTTGGCAGGAAGCACAGATGCGATCCCTTTCATGCACCAGGCGCGGCTCAGGCTGAGCCCGTCCAGGTGCACGATGTACATGTCGGTGCGGTCGCTCACTACCGGCGGTTTGGTGAGGTTGCCGATCCCTTCTTTCGTATAGTAGCTGTTGAACCAGGTGATGAATTCCGCCGGCGGAAGTACCCTGCGCATGAGGTCGGCCGTTTCGAGACTGGGCGACAGAAAGTCGGTGCCATCGGGCTCCAGGTGCGCGGGAATATTTTTGTTTGTGAGATAATAATCGCGGCTGCGTTGTACCAGTTCATCCTCAAATTTCTTGTTGTGCAGGGTACGGGCCCAGTCTAACGCGAACACCTGCCCGAAAGCGGTGTTGGGATGAACGCCGGTCCTGTTCGGATAGGTCTGTTTGGGCAGGAACTCCGTCCACAGTTGCGTGATCGCGGCCGTGAGCGGTTGCAGGGCCTGGTACCATTTTTTGCCGAGCGGATCGTTCCAGGTATACAGCTCCTGGTCGAGCTTGAGGAGCCAGGCCCAGCCGTAGGTGCGTTCATAGGAACTGCTGGTCTTGTATTTCCTGAAGTAGGCGGCTTCACCGGCTATCTTCTCCGGCTGGAAACTGTTGTTGAGGACGTCAATGATCTCCTGCCGCCCGGCGATGCCCGGAAAGGTTTTCAGCAATTTGACGAGCATCCAGTGGCCGTGTACGCTCGAGTGCCAGTCGAGGCAGCCAAAAAATATGGGGTGCAGTTCATGGGGCAGCAGCACATGATCTGTGCTGGAGTCGGAGGTGTGGTTGGTCTTGTTGGGCCATTCCCTCGGGATGCAGTGCAGCGGCATGGCAGCCAGTTTGCCGGCGACCTCTTCGGTGAAAAGGGCGTTCATGGGGCTTTTTTGCTGGGCGATGGTGGTGTACGGGATCAGGATGAAGAGTAGCAGCAGGTATCGGTTCATATTGTACATGTTGGAAAAAGGGCTTACAATGCGTGTACCAGCACATCGTCGAGGTCGGGATGCTTGCGGAAGAACTCTTTGGCGAAAGGGCAGTTGGGCAGGATCTTGATCTGGTGGTCGCGCGCCCAATCGGCGGCGGCATTCACCAGGTCGCTACCAACGCTTTTCCCCTGGATGGATCTGTTGACTTCCGTATGTTCGATGACCATTCGGGAAGGCGAGATCATGGTATACATCAGCTCGGCCAGGGGTCTGTCTTCTTCGTTGTTCACGTAAAAAATGCCCTGTTTGTTGATTTCTTTCTGTTGGATAAGCATAAAGCGGTTTTAATAAATGGAAACAAATTTTTTTTGTCGATTCAGAAATAGCTTTCATATTTGTGCCGCAATGAATACAAATATCGCAAATAAATACTGGTGGTGGCATACTGACTCTATCTGGGGTAAGTAATGCTATTGCTGATTTTATGTATTACCATATTGCCCCGGTCCTCCGGGGTTTTTTATTTTTAGCCGTTACCTGTCCGGTAACAAATCTGGAATATGAAAAAGATCGAAGTCATTACAACATATAAGAAAATGCTGGCGGATTTGTATACGCCCGTCGGCATCTACCTTCGCCTGCGCGACCGCTTCCGCGATACCATCCTGCTGGAAAGCGCCGACTTCCATGCCAGCGACAACAGCTACTCTTTCATCGGCATCAACGCCATCGCCGGCATCGAGATCACGAACACCCAGGAGATCGAGTTCAAGCTGCCCGGTGAAAAACCTGAACGTACACCGATCACCGATGTTGCCAAAGTGCCCGATATTCTCTGGAATTTTATGCAGCGCTTCGATGTAAAGCCCCTGCCAAAACCCGGCAACGCGGTGCAGGGCTTTTTCGGCTATACCACCTTCGACGCCATCCAGTTCTTCGAAACCATCAAACTTACCACCGAAAGCACCGAGCCGCCCGCCATCCCGCTGATGCGCTACCGCCTCTATCAGTATGTGATCGCGATCAACCATTACAAGGATGAATTGTTTATCTACGAGAACAGGATCAAAGGACTCGAGAGCGAGCTACCGATCGTGGAAGGACTGATCCGCAGCAGGGATGTGCCCAGGTATCCTTTCCGCACAGTGGGAGATGAAACTTCCAACATCCGCGACGAGCAGTATATAGACATGGTATCCAAAGGCATCCAGAGCTGTTACCGGGGCGATGTGTTCCAGATCGTGCTCAGCCGGCGCTTTCAGCAGTCATTCGCCGGCGATGAATTCAATGTGTACCGCGCCCTGCGCAGCATCAATCCTTCCCCCTACCTTTTTTATTTCGATTATGGCGACTACCGGCTGATCGGATCGAGTCCGGAAAGCCAGCTGATCATTCAGAACGGACAGGCCGTGGTGCATCCCATTGCCGGCACCTTCCGGCGAACAGGCGATGATGCGACCGACAAGCTGCTCGCAGAAAAACTGCTGGCCGACCCCAAGGAAAACGCCGAGCACGTGATGCTGGTCGACCTGGCCCGCAACGACCTGAGCCGCCTCTGCGACAACGTGGTGGTGAGCAGTTACAAGAAGATCAATTACTACAGTCACGTGATCCATATGGTAAGCGAGGTTACGGGTAACGTGCGCCCGGATACAAATCCTTTCCACCTCCTAGCTGTCAGCTTCCCGGCGGGCACGCTGAGCGGCGCTCCCAAGTTCAAGGCCATGGAGCTGATCGACCGCTATGAAACCACGGCCCGCAGCTACTATGGCGGCTGCATCGGTTCGATCGGCTTCGACGGAAGCTGCAACCACGCCATTATGATCAGGACCATGCTCAGCAGGAACAATTCACTGGTGTACCAGGCCGGCGCCGGCGTTGTGGCCGCCTCCAAACCTGATAGCGAACTGCTGGAAGTAAACAACAAACTCAACGCCCTGAAGGCTGCTATCAGGATGGCGGAAGAAGTGGAGTAGGGTGAAACGGGAGAGTATTACAAATAAACACAATTTCATGACACGGATACTGGTTTTCGACAATTACGATTCCTTTACTTATAACCTGGTTCACCTGGTGGAGAAGATCACGGGCGCCAGGGTGGATGTATACCGGAACGACAAGATCCCGCTGGAGAAAGTGAAAGAGTACGATAAGATCGTGCTGTCTCCCGGACCGGGCGTTCCGGCGGAAGCGGGACTGCTGCTGCCTTTGATAAAGGAATATGCATCCGGCAAATCTATTCTGGGCGTATGCCTGGGTCATCAGGCGATCGGTGAGGCGTTTGGCGGTACGCTCATCAACCTGAGCGAAGTGTACCATGGCATTGCCACGCCGGTAAAGAGGCGGGCAGGGGATGAAGTGCCGGGGAACCGCGTATTCAGCGGGCTTCCCGAAGAGATGGAAGTTGGCCGCTACCACAGCTGGATCGTGGCGAAAGAAGGGTTTCCGGAAGTGCTGGAAATTACGGCGGAAGATGAGAACGGATTCATCATGGCGCTGCAGCACAAAACCTATGACGTACAGGGCGTCCAGTTCCATCCCGAAAGCGTACTGACGCCGCTGGGAGAGAAGATGCTCCGCAACTGGGTGAAGGAATAGGTCGATTTATCCGGCAGACGCCAGGCATGGCTGGGTTGGCGTGCCTCGGTTTCAAACCGTGGAGTGCCTTGCCACGGACCCGGCGCCTGGAAAAACAGCTTGCCTGACATCGATCGATCCTGTATCCGAATTTCATCATACAATGTTTTATAACTTTTCGATATGAAGAAGATCCTTCAGTTCTTATTCGAGCATAAAACGCTGACCCGCCTGCAGGCAAAGGAAGTGCTCGTGAACATAGCCCGCAACGTGTACAATGAAACGGAGGTCACCGCTTTTGTGACCGTGTTCCTGATGCGCAGCATCACCATCGCCGAGCTGCAGGGTTTCCGCGATGCGCTGCTGGAGCTTTGCGTCCGCATCGACCTCGACGGGTACTCGGTGCTCGACATCGTGGGTACGGGAGGAGACGGAAAGAATACGTTCAATATCTCCACGCTCAGCTGTTTTATCGTGGCAGGTACCGGCGCCAAAGTGGCCAAGCACGGCAACTACGGAGTGACATCGGTGAGCGGCGCTTCCAACGTGATGGAACAGCTCGGCTATTCGTTCAAGAACGATCCCGACCGGCTCAGGAAGGAAGTGGATGAGGCCGGCATTTGTTTCCTGCATGCACCCTTGTTCCATCCGGCCCTTAAAGCGGTGTCGGGCATCCGCAAGAACCTCGGCGTCCGCACTTTCTTCAATATGCTTGGGCCCATGGTCAATCCCGCCTTCCCTGATTTTCAGCTTGTCGGCGTGTTCAACCTGGAGATGGCCCGCATCTATAATTACCTCCTGCAGCAGGGCAACAAAGCGTTCACCATCATCTACAGTCTCGACGGTTACGATGAGATCTCCCTGACCAGCGATACCAAAGTGATCACCAACAAGGGCGAAAAGGTCTATACGCCGGAAGCGCTCGGCAAGCGGATGGTGAGTCCGTCAGACATTTATGGTGGCACCACAATTGAAGAGGCTACCCAGATGTTCAGGAAGATCCTGAAAGGGGAGGGAAGCTGGGCGCAGAACGCGGTTGTGCTCGCCAATGCCGCAATGGCCTTAAATTGCACCGGCAAATACGGCGAATACGAAGATGCGTACGCGGCCGCGGTCGACAGCCTCGAAAGCGGGAAAGCATACGAGAGTCTTCGAAAACTCATTTCTTTGCAATAAATCATATCCGGCAGACCTGGCATGGCAAATATACTCGACACAATTGTTGCATCTAAGTTCGGTGAAGTTGAACAGGCAAAAGCCGCGGTGTCTGCTGCGCAACTCGAGCAGAGCCCTTTTTTTTCCCGCTCAACCCTTTCGCTTAAAGCTTCCCTTTCCGACCCGGAACTTACCGGCATCATCGCGGAATTCAAACGCAGGTCGCCCTCAAAAGGATTGTTCCTGGCCGACGCCGACCCGGTAAAGATCACCGAGGCTTATACAGCAGCGGGCGCCTCCGGGTTGTCTGTGCTTACCGACCACGCTTTTTTCGGTGGCAGCCGGGAAGACCTCATCAGGGCAAGGGTCAACTCGATTCCGGTTCTGCGCAAAGATTTTATGATCGACGAGTACCAGATCGTAGAGGCGAGATCAATGGGGGCCGATGTTATCCTGCTCATTGCAGCCTGCCTTCAGCCCGCGCAGGTTCAGTCTATGGCCCGCTTCGCACATTCACTCGGCCTTGAAGTGTTGCTGGAGATACACAATGAAGATGAATTGCGCCATATCTGCGATGAGGTGGATCTGGTAGGCGTAAACAACCGCGACCTGAAAACATTTACGGTAGATATCGATACTTCTATCAGGCTGGGTGCACAGATCCCGGCCGGCAAAACAAAGATATCCGAAAGCGGTATCAGTGATGTAACAACGATTGCTCTTCTTAAGGATCACGGATTCGAGGGGTTCCTGCTGGGCGAAGCCTTCATGAAAGAACCCGATCCGGCGATTGCCTTTACCCGGTTTGTTCATCAACTAAAACATGGCGTTTCATGAGAGTAAAAGTGTGTGGTATGACGGAGATAGACCAGGTGGAAAAGCTCAATGAAATCGGAGCCACTTTCGCAGGCTTTATTTTCTACCCCAAGTCACCGCGGTATGTTCTGCGACATCTCACCACCGCTCAGATAAGGAGGCAGAACGACATCAACAAGGTAGGTGTGTTCGTGAACACGCCGATGGATCATGTGCTGCAGATGGTGGATGAATGCCGCCTCCATATGGTGCAGCTGCACGGTGATGAAACACCCAAGTACTGCGAAAAGATCGCCGATTATATTTCTGTCGTAAAAGCGTTCCGCCTCAGCGACAACGATCATATAGAATGGATGATACGGCCCTATATGAGCATGTGCGACATGTTCCTGTTCGATACGGAAGGCGTGGGGTACGGCGGTACCGGTAAAAAATTCAACTGGGATATTCTGGAAGGAAGCGTGATCGGCAAACCGTTCTTCCTGAGCGGCGGCATCGAACCCGGCGACACCGGTCGGCTCCTGGAGTTTTCCAAAAAGCCCGCCGCCAACGCCCTCTTCGCCGTCGACATCAACAGCAAATTCGAAGTGAGCCCGGGAGTGAAGGATATGCAGAAAGTAAAGACGTTCATTCATGAATTGAAGGATGGTGGCCAATAAGGAATAGAGGTTGGGAATCACCGCTTTTCACATCATTCAGACTTTCCTTGTTCCGCCAGGAACACCTGAGGGGGGAGATGAACGGGCTTATGGCAAACGCGTTCCATCGGAACGGCTGTTGACCGCCCGTTCAGCGGATCGAATGGTCCGATGGAACGCTGGATTACCGGGCCGGGGAATACTACAAACATATAAAACAGTACGATGAAATACGGTGTAAGTGAACAGGGCTATTACGGACAATTCGGGGGCGCTTATATTCCCGAAATGCTGTATCCCAACGTGGAAGAGCTCAGGACCAAATACCTGCAGATCATGCAGGACAGCGGGTTTCAGCATGAAATGGCGGAACTGCTGCACGACTATGTGGGCAGGCCCACGCCGCTCTATTTCGCAAAACGCCTCAGCGAAAAATACGGCACCCGGATCTTTCTGAAACGCGAAGATCTTTGCCATACCGGCGCCCACAAGATCAACAATACGGTCGGACAGATCCTGCTCGCCGAACGGCTGGGCAAAAAGCGTATCATCGCCGAAACCGGTGCGGGGCAACATGGGGTGGCCACCGCCACCGTGTGCGCCCTCAAAGGCGTTGAATGCATCGTGTACATGGGCGAGAAAGACATGGAGCGCCAGGCGCCCAACGTGGCCCGCATGAAGATGCTCGGTGCTACCGTGATCCCCGCTACCAGCGGCAGCAAAACCCTGAAAGACGCGACCAACGAAGCGATCCGCGACTGGATCAACAACCCGGTCGACACGCATTATATCATCGGCAGCGTGGTAGGGCCGCATCCTTATCCCGATATGGTAGCGCGTTTCCAGAGCATCATCAGCCAGGAAATGAAAAAACAGCTCAAGGAGAAAACCGGTACCGACCTGCCCGATTATGTATTGGCCTGCGTCGGCGGCGGCAGCAACGCGGCAGGCGCTTTTTATCATTTCCTCGATGAAGAAGAAGTAAAACTGGTGGCGGTGGAAGCCGCCGGACAGGGCGTCGGCAGCGGCTTCAGTGCTGCTACCACGCAGCTCGGCACGCCGGGTGTGCTCCATGGCAGCAAGAGCCTCGTGATGCAGACGGCAGACGGGCAGGTGGTGGAACCGCACAGCATCTCCGCCGGGCTCGACTATCCCGGCATCGGTCCGTTGCACGCACACCTGTTTCACAGCAAACGCGGCATGTTCCTGAGCGCCACCGACAATGAATCGGTGCAGGCTGCTTTCGAGCTGGCCCGGCTGGAAGGGATCATCCCCGCCTTGGAATCGGCGCATGCCCTCTCTGCCCTGAACCAGCTGAAGCTGACGCCCGATGACAACGTGATCGTGTGCCTGAGCGGCCGGGGCGACAAAGACATGGCAACCTATATGAAGGCATTGTAGCCCACACCCAACAAACCAGACGACATGAACAGGATAGAAACCCTTTTTCAGAACAAGACCCGCAATATTCTCAACGTGTACTGCACGGCCGGGTATCCGCAGCTCGACAGCACCCTCGAAGTGATGCAGGCGCTGCAGGACGGAGGCGCCGATATGATCGAGCTGGGCATGCCGTACAGCGATCCGCTGGCCGATGGGCCGGTGATCCAGCAGAGCAACGGCGTGGCGCTTGAGAACGGCATGACGATCCAGAAGCTGTTCGACCAGCTGCGGGAGTTCCGTCACAAGATCTATCTCCCCGTGCTGCTGATGGGCTATATGAACCCGGTACTGCAGTTCGGCTTCGAACGGTTCTGCCAGCAGGCCGCCGATGTGGCCGTAGACGGCATCATCCTGCCCGATCTTCCCATGTTTGAGTACGATACCGAATACGGCGCTCACATGCGCAAGTACGGACTCAGCTTTGTATTTCTTGTTACACCGGAAACATCGGAAGAGCGGATCAGAAAGATCGATGAGCTGAGCAGCGGTTTTATCTATGCTGTCTCATCTTCTTCCACCACCGGCAAGAACGTGGACCTGGGGCACCAGCAGGCGTATTTTCAACGCCTGCAGTCCATGAACCTGCGCAACCCGGTGCTGGTCGGTTTCGGCATCAAAGACAAACAAACCTTCACCGATGCGTGCCGGTATGCCAACGGCGCCATCATCGGCAGCGCCTACATCCGCGCCCTGCAACAAAGCGGCGGCGAGATCGCAGCAGCGACGAAGGGTTTTCTGGAGGGGATCATTTGAAGAAACGTTCACGCAAAGGCCCAAACCTGCTGTGGGCAGCAGTCCTTTAACCCACCTTCCAGGGAAGGGATGGGCCCCTGCGGTCCTTCCTTCTTTTCATCCTTTAATCCTCGTTCAGACAAAAATGAACACAGTCATAATAAAATACAATGCGGGCAATGTGCAGTCGGTGCTGTATGCATTGGAGCGCATCGGGATCGATGCGGCGGTGACGGACGATGTGGAAGCGATACAGTCGGCCGACAAGGTGATCTTCCCGGGGGTGGGGGAGGCGAGTACTGCTATGAACTACCTGCGGGAGCGGCAGCTCGATCGGGTGATCAAAGGGCTGCGGCAGCCTGTGTTGGGTATTTGCCTGGGTATGCAGCTGATGTGCGCGACCAGCGAAGAGAACGATACCGAATGCATCGGTATCTTCGAAGAGCCCGTCCGCCGTTTTGCACCCTACGCCCATGATGAACCAGCCGGGAACGGGCAGGGCAAGCTCAAAGTGCCGCAGATCGGCTGGAACAATATCTTCAACCTGAAGTCGCCCCTGTTTGGCGGGGTTGCGGAAGATTCTTATATCTACCTGGTGCACAGTTATTATGCGGCGTACGGGGAGCATACCATCGCTACAGCGCATTACGGCACCGATTTCAGTGCCGCGCTGCAAAAAGACAATTTTTACGGCGTGCAGTTCCATCCCGAAAAAAGCGCCTCGGCCGGCGCGCAGGTGATCAGCAATTTCATCGGGTTGCCAGACGGGCGGCGTTAATCCAAACCAAACTCATGCAGATCATTCCGGCAATAGACATCATCGAAGGCAAGTGCGTACGGCTCACGCAGGGCAATTACGCGCACAAAAAAGTGTATTACGACCAGCCACTCGAAGTGGCCATGCGGTTCGAGGATTATGGGCTCTCGCGCCTACACCTGGTAGACCTCGACGGGGCAAAAGAAGGCGCGGTGAAGAATTGGAAAGTGCTGGAAAAGATTGCCGGGAAAACAAAGCTGGTGATCGATTTCGGAGGCGGTATCAAAACCGAAAAAGACCTGGAGATCGTGTTCAATTCGGGGGCTGCCTTGGCCACCATTGGGAGTCTGGCCGTGAAGGATGAAAAAACTTTTTCGGAATGGCTCCTGCAGTACAAGCCCGAACGGTTTCTGCTGGGGGCGGATGTAAAACAGGAAAAGATCACCGTCGGCGGCTGGCTTGAATCAACGGATATCTGGGTGTATGATTTCATCGAGAAGTATCGCGAAAAAGGGGTTACACAAATATTTTGTACAGATGTGGCAAAGGACGGCCTCCTGCAGGGACCGGCCACCGCCCTGTATAAAAGCATCCTGTCGAAGTTCACCGGCCTGCAGCTGATCGCCAGCGGCGGCGTCAGTTCCATCCAGGACCTCGACGACCTCCGCAACGCCGGCTGCTCTGGCGCCATCGTCGGCAAGGCGATCTACGAGAACAAGATCTCGCTGGAAGAATTGAAAGGCTTTTGACCTTCGAGGGGATGGATCCCGGGTAAAAGAGAGGCCAGGCTGTCTGAAAGGCGTACCACGCTTTGTAACCGTGACAGGCTAATACAACATGCGTCACCTGAATGGAACGGTCCTTCCCGGCGGATATCAAAAGAATTCAAATAGAGAACGGTAACATCCGCTCGCCCTAAAATTCAACCGGTATCCGCAGGAGCCGCCTCATTTTCCGTCGGCTTTATTCAAAAGCTGATCAATGGAACGGATGAAGACGATATTATCGACCATACTCCACCGAAAAGGGAAGGGCAGCGGCGGTGTGGATAGGAGGCCCCGCCGGCCTCAGGCGAAAGCCATGCAAAGCAGGCAACCAGAAAAAATAAACCAAGCCCCGCCGGCTCAAGGCGAACCGCATGCTCACAAAACGCATCATTCCCTGTCTCGACATCAAAGACGGCAGAACCGTGAAAGGGGTCAACTTCGAGAATATCCGGGACGCTGGTGATCCGGTTGAACTCGGCGCCCTCTATGCCCGGCAGGGAGCCGACGAACTGGTGTTCCTCGACATCACCGCCACCAACGAAAAACGGAAAACCCTGCGCGAGCTGGTCAGCCGGGTGGCCCGGAACATCAACATCCCGTTCACGGTAGGCGGAGGCATCAGCAGCGTGGAAGATGTGGTGGTGTTGTTACAGAACGGGGCCGACAAGATTTCCGTAAACACTTCTGCCTTTAAATCGCCATCTTTGGTCAGCGAACTGGCACGTGAATTCGGCAGCCAGTGCGTGGTACTGGCCATAGACACCCGCCAGGAAGAAGACGGTGAATGGTATGTGTATCTGAACGGCGGCCGCGTAAAAACAGATACCCGCTGCTTCGACTGGGCCCGGGAGGCGGTGAACAGGGGCGCAGGGGAAATACTGCTTACAAGCATGAACCACGACGGCACAAAACAGGGTTTTGCCCTGGGCATTACCCGCCAGCTGGCGGCGCTGCCGGTTTCGGTGATCGCCTCGGGCGGAGGTGGAAAGATGGAGCACTTTACGGATGTGTTCCGGGAAGGGGAAGCGGATGCGGCCCTCGCCGCCAGCATATTTCATTACAAGGAAGTGGCCATACCCGCGTTGAAAGACTACCTTTCGGCACAGGGCATCAGCATACGGATAGAGAGCCACGCATAAGGAATACTACCATGCAAACAGACCAGGATCTCAGAATAGATTTCCAGAAATACACCGACGGACTCGTACCCGCCATCATTCAGGATGCCCAGACCTCCAAGGTGCTGATGCTGGGTTTTATGAACGAAGAAGCGCTCCGGAAAACCCTCGACAGCCGGACGGTGACTTTTTACAGCCGCTCCAAGAAAAGGCTGTGGACGAAGGGAGAAGAAAGCGGCAATTTCCTGCATCTCAAAGAGATCGCGGCCGACTGCGACCAGGATACCCTGCTGGTAAAAGTGCACCCGGACGGGCCGGTTTGTCATACGGGTACCGATACCTGCTGGAATGAAACAAACCGTTCGGATAATTTTTTATTGTACCTCGAAGAAATCATTGAATTAAGGCGACAGGTACCAGCCGAAAAATCATATGTGGCAAAGATGTTTGGAAAAGGCCTGAACAAGATCGCGCAGAAAGTGGGGGAAGAAGCGGTGGAAATGGTGATAGAAGCCAAAGACAACGACCGCGATCTTTTCCTGAACGAATCGGCCGACCTGCTTTTCCATTATCTCATGCTGCTCCATGCGAAAGGACATACCCTGGACGACGTGGTCGGCGTGTTGAAAGAGCGGCACAGGGAATAAGCTGCAAATCTCCGAAGATGCTCCCACCTTTCAATAGCATCGGGGTTATAAAGGTTCTACTTTACGTCAGCAGTGCCTGCTTCGCCGCTGGTTCCTTCTTTCAGGATGTATTCTACACTGATCTTGTCATCGTAATTTTCCAGCGTATGTGTTGTTAGCCGGGGTTGCAGCTTTGGGGTGATCTCAAAGACCATGGTATGGTTGTCTTTCCACAAGGCCCGGAAGTCCGGATCATAGCCCAGTGCTTCGAACACGGCTCCGCTACCTTTCGGAAAATTGATGCTGACGCTTGTGCGTGGGTTCTTCCCGCTCTTTTGGTGTATCCACAACCGGCGCTTGCCATCCGGTGAAACAAGGAATTCTATCTTGAGGTCACGGGTGAAAGGCCTGTTAGATAATACGACCGTCTCGCTCACCGTGTCTGCTGTCACTGTCCTTTCAACGACTTGGGTGTATCCATTCGACTGTAACGGGCGGACCGGGATGGATGAACGGATCATTTTGTGATAATCTTCCAGCAGACTAAGCAGCACCGCCACTTTTTCCGCATCCGTCTTTCTTTCCTGGAACAGACCGACAACTACATTTGCATCGTCGGCTTCCTGCGGCGTATTGATCTTGTTCCGGGCCAGTATTGCCTCTGCACTGCTCAACTGTACCGCAAAAACATCCCATTCATATCCGGTCTTCTCCTTTATGTAGCTGTTAAACGCAATATCCCTGCCGGTGCGAATTCCTTCTGTCAGCCGGTCGATCTCCATTTGTAATCTGTCGAGCCTGCGCTGGGTATAAAATTTTTCCGCCCGTAATTTCTGGTGGTCATAGAAAAACTGGGTTAAACTTTCTCCGTCGGCGACAAAGCTCCTTGCAAACAGCAAGCTCATGTAATCCAGCGTGGCCATCAGGATGGCCCTGTGTTTATCGAGTGCCGGTTGTTTTTCGGAATACTTCAATGCTTTCAGGTTTTTAACGAAGATATAAGACGAAACCGTTTTAAAAGCAGGCTCCTGATTGGGAAAGCGTGCATTCTGTTCGTAACATTGCGGAGGATGGGGAAATTAAACAGTCCGGATGTAATAAAATTTCCGGATCGATCCCCACAAGGCTTCATTAATTTTGCAGGGGTTGGTTCACAAAATACAGAACAATCCTTTATACTGTTTGATATGAAATTATTTTATCTCGGGTTTCTCCTTCTTCCCTTTACCAGCCCCGCACAGCAGGGTTTTGTGATCAACGGAACCATGACCGGGCTGCCGGAAAAAACGGTTGTGGCCGTGGTAAACGGAAACGATCCTACCGATACCCTGTCGCAATCACCGGCTACCGGTGGAAAGTTTACCCTGAAGGGCTCCGTGGCCGAACCGGGTCTGTACACCCTCAATTTCGGCGGGCCGAAAAAGATCGGCGTTTTTCTCGACAACAGCGCGATCGCCGTAACCGGCAATGCCGATGACCTGCAGAAGGTCGCCATTACGGGTTCCGCTTCCCACAAAGACTTCCAGGAGCTGCAGGCCACTTTCGATCCACTGCTGCAGAAGCTGAACCAGCTGGGTCAGCAGCGCAGCAAAAGTGGGGAAACGCCGCAGCTGAGAACCGAAGCCATGGGCGTGTTGGCGAAGATCCAGGCGGAAGTGGACCGCTTCGTGCAGCAGAAGAAAGATTCATATGTAAGCCCTTTCCTGCTGATGGTAACCGCCCAGCTGACCGAAGATCCGAAACAGATGGAAGCCCGTTTTGCCAGCTTGACGCCCAGGGTGCAAAACGGCATGTTTGGCAGCCAGCTGAAAGATTTTATCGCCAAAAGCAAGATCGGCCAGATCGGCTCTTCGGCCATCGATTTTACGCAGAACGATACCGAAGGCAAACCCGTTACTCTTTCTTCCTTCAAAGGGAAATACGTATTGGTCGATTTCTGGGCCAGCTGGTGCGGCCCCTGCCGGATGGAGAACCCGAACGTAGTCAGGACTTACCAGAAATTCAAAGAACGCAATTTCACAGTGCTGGGTGTGTCGCTCGACCGCAGCAAGGAACCCTGGATAAAAGCCATCAAGGACGACAAGCTTCTGTGGACGCAGGTCAGCGATCTCAAATACTGGAGCAACGAAGCCGCCCGCGCATACGGCATCGAATCTATTCCGCAGAACTTCCTGATCGATCCCAAAGGCATCATCATCGCACGCGACCTCCGGGGCGAGGAACTTACGGCCAAGCTCACCGAATTACTTAAATAGAACGTGTTATTCCAGCTGTCTTTTATACAGCTGGATCGCGTTCTCATATCCGAGGTACAGGGCGTCACTGATCAACGCATGGCCGATAGACACTTCCTGCAAACCCGGGATGAGCTGTGCAAAATACCGGAGGTTCTGCAGATCGAGATCATGGCCTGCATTCAACCCGAGACCCAGCTCCACGGCTTTCTCCGCAGCTTTTATATAAGGCGCGATCGCCGCTTCTTTTCCTGCCGCAAACTTCGACGCATATGCTTCTGTATATAGTTCGATGCGGTCTGTACCTGTAGCGGCCGCACCTTCCACCATTACCGGATCGGGATCCACAAAGATGGATACGCGGATACCGGCATTCCTGAATACCGTAATAATGCCGGTGAGGTAGTCTTTGTGTAGGATCGTGTCCCATCCATGATCGGAAGTGAGCTGGCCTTCGGCATCGGGCACCAGCGTTACCTGGTGCGGTTTTGTTTCCAGCACCAGGTCGATGAATTTCTGCTCGCGGCAGTTGCCCTCAATATTGAATTCGGTGGTGATGATCTTCCTGATCTCCCGAACGTCGCTGTAGCGGATATGTCGCTCGTCGGGCCGCGGGTGCACCGTTACCCCGTCGGCGCCAAACAATTGCGCATCGCGGGCGGCTTTCACCACGTCCGGGTTGTTACCGCCACGGCTGTTGCGAAGGGTGGCGATTTTGTTGATGTTCACGCTGAGCTTTACCATGCCCTAAAGGTATCCCAAACACATGAGAGTAGGACAGGGTACACAACGAATTCAGGGTGGGGAAGGGGGGAGCCCGGGCCTTTTATCAGTCGTTTTTCGTGACCTTGGTAACGAAAAGATTTTTGCCTCCGGGATTGGTAACGGTGACTGAATATTCTCCTGTGGCAAGGGCGGTTACATCGTTGAAAGAGACTTTGTTCTTGCCTGCCTGCAGCGGCCAGCTGAACATGCGTACGATCGTCTGCTCTCCATCGAGCATGCATACGATAACGGATTCTTTGAGGTCAACGGAAACTTCGAGTGATAGATGACTGGTAAACGGATTAGGGTAAACAGATGCTTTCATTTTCATACTACGGGTTAGGTTTTAACGGATAAAATATCTGGCGACAATTATCCAATTGCTTGCCAGAAAGTTATATTCGTGAAAATCATCTAGTTAGGTCACACCTGGATTTTAAAGTTTTCCCAAAACCGGAAATTGAACCGGAAATGGCAATCTGGTGTCTGAATCTGACCGGATTCTGAAGTACTCTCCACCCGTCCCCAAAGCGTAGCTCATCAGGCAGCCGTTCCGACAACAGATGCTAACGTTTGCGGAGCAATATTATGCGCGGAAAAGTTGCGGCGGTACTGCCTTTTTGCGCAATGTGGAGTATTCATATAGCCCCTTATACATTAAAATAAGTAGCAGCAGTAAAGAGAAAATTCTATCAGAAGCGCGCAATCAGTTTTATGTTGAGCAAGCGGGGCGTGAGCCGGTTCGGAATAGTGAAAGTGGTATTGGAAAAATCTTTGATGAGGAGGTAGGAAATGGTGTTTGAACGGTCGATGATATTAAAGACCTCGAGCGTAGCCCAGATATTGTCGAAATCGCGGAAAGGGTTGTGGCTTCTGCGTTTGCTTTTATCGCTGTCCATCAGCAGCGCACTGAATCCGATGTCGATACGGATGTACGGATCGATGGTCAGGGCGTTGCGGTATTTTACGCTGTTGGGTATGTTGTACGGCAGGTTACTGCCATACAGCGTGTTCAGATACATCTTGATGTTCTTGTTGGTGGAGAGATAATCCTGGAAGAACATGCCGAACGTGATGAGCCGGTCTGTCGGCCGCCGGAACCACCCTCCCGGTGTACGAACGCTGTCTACCGGCTGGTTCAGCGAATCGAGCTTGTAGTTGTAGTAGAAATCGTTGCTGAGGTTTTCCCTTGTCCGCATGAAACCGAGGCTGATCCAGCTTTCCGCATCTTTTACAATATCGCCGAACAGGCGCATTTCGATGCCCGTCGCATATGCCTTGGCGTTATTCTCGCCCGAGTAGCGAAGCCGTACATTGTCTATGTCGTATGGCACCACATCCCACATGTTCTTGTAATACAGTTCTGTGGTAAAGCGGAGCGGACGGCTCGCTGTGGAGAAGTTGTAATCGAAGCCGCCGGCTACCTGCCAGCTTTTCTGCGACCGCAAGCCGGTATTGATGCTGCCGTCGTAGCGCCGGTATTCGCGGTAAAAGGGTGGCTGGTCGTAGATGCCCGCCGCGCCGCGGAACACAAAGTCTTTGGTCCACTGAACCGGCCGCCATGAAAAATTGATCCTTGGCGAAACCAGGAACTCGTGGTTCAGGGTGTTGTAATTGTAACGGATACCGGCCTGCAGGGCAAAGCTGGTGGTGTCTTTGAAGATGATGTTATCCTGGATGAATCCTGACAACCGGGTGATGTTGAGGTCTGCTTTGGATTTCAGCACGCTGTACAGCGCCAGCTGTGAGGGATTGTGGGGGAGGGAGTAGCCCGCAGAATCCTGGTATTCCCATTCGTTGAGTTTGTCGTGCACCACCTGCTGCTCGGCGGTTACGCCCCATTGTATGAAATGATTCCCTTTGGTAAGATACCCTTTATGACTCCCGTTCCACACCGTGATGTTGAGCCGGTTGCGGTTGAAGTTCTGGTAGGCGCCGGCACCCAGCGGGTTGGTGATCACGCCGAAGGTCGGTTTGCTTTTGTCGAAATCGCGTTCGCCAAACAGGTAGGCTGCCGAGATATCAACGGATTCGTTCTCATTGTTCTCAAACCTCGACGCCATCCATTTAAGACGGAGGTTCTTGTTCACCTGCTGGATCACGGAGATCCCAGCCATAGCTGTTTTATACCGGTCTTCTTCCTTCCCCGCAAAGTACACGTCCAGTCCGAGATTGGCGCTGAAGAGGGGAGAGAACACGGACGAGGTCTGCTGGCTGAATTCCGGTTCCAGGGTAAAACGGGTAGCCGAGATATTGGTCAGCAGTTCGGCCGACCATTTGGAGTTGAACTGGTAGGTGAGCAGAGCCTGGAAATCGGAGGAAGAAGGCACGTAGTTGCCTTTGGTCTCCTGGCTGCTGAGCAGGTTGCGGTTGCTTCTGTTGCGCACCCCGGCCACATAGGTGAACTTCTGGTTGCGGCTGATGCCCTGCAGGTTCAGTCCCTGTTCGAGCAGACCGACATACGCTGATCCGCCAAAGGTTTTCGGTTTGTTGTACTGTACGTCGAGCACAGAAGACATTTTATCGCCATACTTGGCCTGGAAACCGCCATTGTAAAAGCTTACGCTGCGGGTCATCTCCGGGTTGATGAAGCTCAGTCCTTCCTGCTGTCCGCTCCGCACCAGGTAGGGCCGGAAGATCTCAAAATCGTTCACATAGATCAGGTTCTCGTCGTAGTTGCCCCCGCGCACGGAATACTGGGAAGTGAGTTCGTTGTTTGATCCGACAAAAATCTTGATGAGGCTTTCGATGCCGCCGGTAGGGGAAGGGATGTTGATGGCATTCTTAGGGTTGAGCGTTACCAGTCCGGTCTCCCTGCGCTGGCGCTGATCCGTCACCACCACGGTCTCCAGCTGCTGCGAGCTTTTTACCAGCCGCACTACGATCTTTTCATTTTCACCGGCGTTGAGGAGGAAGTTGCGTTGTTCCGGTTTGTATCCGGAGAAGGAGAACACCAGCGCGAAGGCCCGTTCTGAAGGCACCTGCAGACGGAAGCTGCCCGAATCGCTGGTCATGATACCAGTCTGCCTGCCGAGGATCGTAACGGTGGCATGGCCGACCGGCCGGTCGTTTTCATCGAACACCGTACCTGAAACCACCGCAGACTTTTTCTGCGCCTGAGAAAAAAAAGTGCCCAACACAAAGAGGCAAAACAGGATAAAATGGATTGGTTTCAACTGGTTCAGGATTTTACTGTGGTCCGAAGATAGAAAAAAACGGGCTGTGGGTGCGGGATGTACTTTTTGTCTTGCAACAAAAAGTACCAAAAAATGCAAGGCTTTTGAAATGGGGCTAAAATTTACTGCATTGCGCGGGCAACGGACATGGTTGAATTCAGCAGTGGTAGGGGTTTGGGCCATTGCATGGAGGGGCAGTGGAATAAAGCCGTGCGTGTCCGTTGCACCAAATAGCCGCCTGCGGCAGGCCATTTGGTCTCGCTCCATTCCGTAAATTTCTTCACGCCCCATTTCAAAGGCCGGGGGAAAGAAAAGAAAGAAGAAGGCTGCCCTCTATCAAATCCCCTCCCGGGAGGGGTAGGGGTGGGTTAAAGCCGCACCCAAAGCTGGTTTGCAGCCCTTGCACCCCCAACCCCTCTGTCACCAACCCCCTCAACAAACTTGTCCTTTAGGTTTGTATTAGGTTTTATATTAATACAAGTACTATTATTACTGCCCTTTTCTTTTTTGCTACTTTTTTCATCCTCGCCAGGCGCAAACACGCGCTGGCGATCAATGCATGTTTCTGCGCCTGAGCGGGGATCTAAGCCGGGAATCGCTGTTTCTTATCTGAACAGGGATTTAGAGAATTTTTTCTGATTGTCCTGATAAATGATTATTGAACACATTGTCTCGTCCTGAAAAAAATTGACACTTGGTCCCGTCATCGCTTATCAGGCGGATCAGTTAATCTGGCTAATATGGTTCAGACAAAAAGCGGACTAGCCTGGTATCAAGACTCCGCATGTGATGTATGCTGCGTTAACGTCTTACTGCCATGCTTGCGCCACAATCGCCATCCCGCTTAACCGCTGCAGATCTCAGCGCAAGCAGTCGCGCCGCTTCAGGTGGATATAAACCTGCTACTGCGCCTGCGCTGAGATTACAAAGAAATGAAGGTGCAGCTGAAATAACAATGGTAGGTAAAGTGCCAACTTCCTCACAACGCCGTCCTTAAAACTTCTGCTACCGTCTTCCCCAAAACACCTTACCTTTTCTTCCTGGTTCGTTGCTTTGAACCAGATCTTTTTTCACCAGTAAAGAAATCCATATGAACATTCCGGCGGGTTATCAGGCGGTAATGCCTTATCTTATTCTGATCGATGCCAACAAGTTCATTGCTTTTGTGCAAGCGGTTTTTGGGGCCGAGCTGAAGTCTTCCCACATGCGTGAAGACAGTACTACCATTATGCATGCGGAAGTGATCATTGGCGGCAGCACGGTAATGTTCGCGGAAGCCACCGACCAGTACCATCAACAGGCCGCCGGCCTGTTTGTGTACGTGGATAATGCGGATACCTGCTATCATTCCGCGCTTGAGAACGGCGCGGCTTCGCTGATGGAATTGTCTGACCAGCCTTATGGACGCACATGCGGTGTTAAAGATCCTTGTGGGAATACCTGGTGGGTTACATCTGTACGGTGAGTTGTATCAACGGATATAAACCGCACGCCCCATGAAATTGATACCCGCCCTCATCCCCACACTTTTTGTTTTGTTATTCAGCTGCCAGTCCGGCTCCAAGGAGAGCGCAGATTATTCCACGGCCGACAGCGTTTCTCTGCTCGCCGATTCTTCTGCCGTGGCTGCTTTCTCTTCTTCCGCAGCATCGGAAAACAACAAAGATCCTGCACACACTTTCATCCGCACGGCCGACCTTAAATTCAAGGTTCAGGACGTTGTCAGGTCAACCGCCGATATCGAACAGATCACCGTTCAGCAGGGCGGCTTCGTAACATTCACCAACCTCGCCAGCGAAAAGGAAAACGTGACCACCGTACCCGTCAGCAAAGATTCCGCGCTCGAAACCACCTGGTTCGGCGTTACCAATTCCATGACGCTCCGTGTGCCGAACCTCCGCCTCGATACCACCCTCAAAGAGATCGCCCGCACCGTCGACTACCTCGACTTCCGTGTGATCAAAGCCGATGATGTGGCGCTGAAGATCCTGTCAAATGAGCTCACACAAAAAAGACTGTCGCACCAGAATGAACGGCTCCTGAACGCGATCGACACCCGCAGGAGCAAGCTGCCGGAAACAACGGCCGCAGAAGAAAAAGCGGGCGGCAAACTGGAAGATAAAGACCATGCCATGCTGGCCAACCTGTCCATGAAAGACCAGATCCGGTACAGCACCGTAACGCTGCACATCTACCAGCGGCAGGGCGCCCGCAAAGAACTGGTCGCTATCCAGAAAGAAATCCCTGCATACATTCCACCTTTCGGCACAAGGCTCGTAGAAGCCGTACAATCCGGCTGGACTATCCTCCTCGAGTTACTGCTCTTTGTGATCCGGCTCTGGCCTTTGCTGCTTGCCGGCAGTGTTGCGTACTATATTTTCAGGTCGTACAAACGCACGCTGGTCAAAGTAAAATAACAATCGGGAGTCGCTGTCCCTTCCTGCAAAAATCAAGTAAGTTTGAGTGAATAAAGGAAAAGGCCTTGTTTGCTGTCCGGCGTAATTTTATCTTTTCTCATTTGTCGACAAGAGCCCCTTCAGGCTGATAAGAAGAAATTCCATTATATGGCTGCAATCGGCGTCAGACGACCGTTTTCGGGACGCGATTGCAAAACAAATAATCAAACGATTCATGAAAACACTCCGTTGTTTCTGCCTTTCCGCGCTTGCCTGGATCGCCTGTTCTTCCGCCGGGTTCGCCCAGCAGCCACAGGCAGAACCGCTTACCACCCGTCCTAACCTCGCAGTCATCGCAACCCCATCCGCTTCCGGTCGGCAGGGTGCACCCATTACCACGCTGAACGATGGCGTAGCCCCGGTATTTCAGGGTGGCTTCCGCGGTGGCGGAACCGCTGGCGGGCCGCGCCCGCAGCAGCCACGCACCAATTCATGGGTGCAATACGAATGGTCGCAGCCGGTAAACACCAAAGAGATCGCCGTTTACTGGTGGGATTTCAATGGCGGCGTGCGTCTTCCTGAATCTTACCAGGTACAATACTGGGATGGCAGCAACTGGGCGCCGGTGAAAAATGCTTCCGGTCTTGGCCTCGCCAACAAACAACTCAACTCCACCACCTTCGATGAAGTGAAAACCACCCGCCTCCGCCTGCAGATGGATTCTGTAGAGCGCATGGGCGCTTCGCTACTCGAGTGGATCGTATACAAACCGGACAATGGTCCCGATTATGCTCCGCTCACCGTTGCAGGCGTAGACCGCGACGTGATGATCGGCGGTAAAACCTACCTCGCCGGTGTGGTGAAATCGGTGAACCCCGGTGCAAAAGTGGCCTGGACCAAAATAGCCGGCCCCGGCACTGTATCTTTCAGCAACACCGCTGCGAGCAATGGTACCGCCACGTTCTCGGCTCCCGGCGAATACAAGTTGCAGATGACGGCGAGCCAGGGTTCGCAAAGCGCTTCCTCCACCCTGCTGGTGAGCGTACATGAACCGCCCAAAGCCAAACGCCTCGACGTGGTGTATACGCGCCATTACAAGATCGACAGCAAGCTGTGGAGCGATCGCGCAAAAGCCATGATCGTGAACTGGATCCCCTGGTGCATCGATCAGAACGAACGCACCGACCTCACCATCGGCGAAGGCGGCATCGACAATTTCATTGAAGCGGCCAAAGCCCTCAAGGGACAGCCGCACGCCAAGCACAAGGGATATGTTTTCTCCAACGCCTGGGTTCACCAGACCGTTGAATCGATGTGTATCGCGCTGATGGTTGACCCGCAGGGCGACAAAGAGATCATCGCCGCACAGGAGAAGATGAAAGCGACCCTGGAAAAATGGATCCCGATCATCCTGGCTGCACAGGAACCTGATGGTTACCTGCAGACCGCTTATACCCTCCGCGACACCGCCCGCTGGAAGGGCCGCTGGACGCCGCAGAGCCGCGGCAACCACGAAGGATACACCGCCGGTTACTTCATCGAATCGGCCATCAACCATTACACTCTCACGGAAGGCAAAGACAGGCGCCTCTACGATGCCGCCAAAAAGCTGGCCGACTGCTGGGTCGCCAATATCGGTCCGGGCAAGATCGCCTGGTACGATGGTCACCAGGAAATGGAGCAGGCGCTCGTTCGCTTCGGCCGCTTTGTAAACGATATGGAAGGCAAAGGCAGTCATGGCGACAGTTATGTAGCGCTGGCAAAGTTCCTCCTCGACAACCGCAACAACGGCAGCGAATACGACCAGAGCCTGGTGCCGGTGCAGCAACAGTATGAAGCCGTAGGGCACGCTGTGCGTGCGACCTACACGTATTCCGGCATGGCCGATATCGCAGCCGAAACAGGCGATGTAGACTACCAGAGTGCGGTGATGTCGCTCTGGAGCAATATGGTCAACAAGAAATATTACCTCACCGGCGGCATCGGTAGCGGGGAAACTTCCGAAGGTTTCGGCGGCAACTATTCGCTGCGCAACAGCGCTTACTGCGAATCGTGCAGCAGCTGCGGACTTATCTTCTTCGAATACAAGATGAACCTGGCCTACCACGATGCCAAATATGCCGACCTGTACGAAGAGACCATGTACAACGCCCTGCTCGGCTCGCTCGACCTGGAAGGCAAGAACTTCCTTTATACCAACCCGCTGAACACCGCCCAGCCAAGATACCAGTGGCATGTTTGTCCGTGCTGCGTGGGCAACATCCCGCGCACGCTGCTGATGGTGCCCACCTGGACCTACGTTACAGGCACCGACGGCCTCTATGTGAACATGTTCGTGGGCAGCACCATCCGGGTCGACAAAGTGCCGGGAACCGGTACGGATGTGGAAATGGTGCAGAAAACGAATTATCCATGGAGCGGCAACATATCCATCACCGTGAATCCGAAAGTATCGAAAGAATTCACCGTGTACGTGAGAGTGCCGAACCGCACCACGAGCGAACTGTACAAACCCACGCCCGAAGTAAAGGGACTGAAATCGCTGATGGTTAACGGAAAAGCCATGACACCGAAAATTGAACACGGATATGCCATCATCCGCCGCACCTGGAAGGCAGGAGACAAGATCGATGTGGTGCTGCCGATGGAGATCCAGAAGATCACCGCCGACTCCCGCATCGAAGCCGATAAAGACAGGGTGGCCCTGCGTTACGGACCAATGATCTACAATGTGGAACAGGCCGATCAGCCGAACATCAACCAGGCCATCGGTGCTACGCCGCTGACCCTGCAATGGCGCGATGACCTGCTGCGTGGCGTGATGACGATCAAAGGCACCTGGTCCGACGGCTCTCCGCTGGTTGCCATTCCAAACTACGCCCGCCTGAACAGGATCCCGACAACACCGGTTCCGCAGGCTTCCTCACCCAACCAGATGACAACGCCCACGAAGGCCGCAGAACCACCACAGGTGCGCGCCGACAGGACCGCCAAATCGATTGTGTGGATCAAAGAAAAATAATTCGATAAGCAGAATCTTGTCTGCATTATATAAAAAAAGGCCGGTCGATGAGACCGGCCTTTTTTTATTTTACCCGTAGGTCAGATCACATTTTTGTGCCGATCTGTTTGGCGATATCGAGGTCGCTTGGGGTGGAGCGGTGTTCGATTATTTTGCCTTCTTCGTTCAGCACGAAGCGGTTGACCCTGTTGATCCTGAACGATTTTCCGGTGGGCTTCTGCTTCATAAATTCACCTTTCCAGGTGCCCGGCATGGAAGCCCAGTTTAATACGGTGTCGCCGCTGACAACGATCACGGTATCCGTGAACTTAGTTTCGGGTATGGCAGCCATCCATTGAACCATCATTGTTTTCATCATCGCCCGTAGGCTGTCGGCCCCTTTGATGGTGCCTATGAAACCATCGCCATAATCGATGATGTTCGGGTCCGCATTTTTAAGCATTTCGTCTACATTGCCTTTTGCATAGGCATTGAGGGATGCACGAATGACCGCTTTGTTACGCTTCACCTTCGATTGCCGGTCACCCGCAGATGCGTTGGTTGAATCTATTCCGGCAGTAGAAGATGGAGCTGATTGGTTGCAGCTGTACAACAGCAATAGGATCGCAAAGGAGGGGATGGTCTTTTTCATTTGGCTTTTTAAAGGTGAGTCGGGGAATAAAAGTTACTCTGTTTTGAAAAAAGGCGCCTGCATTTTCGCGGGTAGAGGTGCTGTATGCGGCAGAACGTAAGATAGAAGTAAACGGCTATCAGAACCTGGTGCCCATCTTTGAAACTCCCGTAACAAACAATATCCTGAAAACGGCCTTCCGCCAGGACGTATATAAAATCCACCGCAATAATATCAGCGTGAAAGTATATACGCCCTCCTTTGAAAGCCTGTACATCAATGGATCGGTAAAAGCGACGGTCGACTACACAGGCAGTCCCGCGGTTACGGATATCCTTGTTTCCGGTTCCGGAAAATTCAGAAAAAAATAAGCTTCTCCTTCCGGCACGCCGTGCCTGCACTCACAGGAAAACGGCGGACAAATCAGGAAAAAATGCATCCGTGGACTTCCATACTTCTACGGGCCGGCGCTTCGGGGTTTATTAAGGAGAAGCCTTCTTCCGAAGCGCCGGCTTTTTGGATTTAGACGGGTGGGAAAAACATCTTATCAACCCTGCCGTGAAACACTTACCCGATTTATTCGGGGAAGCAATTAACTAGTAAAAATCGCGAACGAAGGAGTGGGGTATGGATTTACTTTTGGATACTGAATCGTTTCAACGCTTCGTTGTAACACAGAGTAAAATCCCAAATCTCTTCATTATGAAAAACTTCTACTTCGGAAGCATGGCCGCGATCATGCTTCTGTTCTTTCAGGTCAAGCTCAGTGCGCAGACCCTCCCGACAGGAATTACCGGTTTAAAATTATGGCTCGATGCGTCCGATGTCAACTTCGGTACGGCCAATCCTGCCGATGGTACCAATGTAACTACCTGGAGAGACAAATCAGGGCTTACAAACAATGCCACAGTGTATGCTGGTCAGTCTGCCGGAAAGGTGTACGCGAACCAGATCAACGGGAAGTCGGTGATCCGCTTCGCTGCCACCAGCCAGTTCAACGGTACCGTGTACGAAACGCTGGGCGTGGATATCAGGGCTGTTGCCGCAACCTCTTCTACGATCTTTACGGTCTATAAACAGGGAACACAAACAGCCGGCGTCAACCAGGCCGTATGGGGAAATGACAATGGCGGCTGGGACCGCTTTTTCTTTTCGAGTTACCCGACGGCTTATTCGGTAAACGATGGAGGTGTATCGGTGGGAACGCCTGCCATCCGTGTCCCGAACGCCGGCATTGTGGGTGCCTTGCAGCTGCTGACGGCAGTGTATATCAGCGGTACTCCCAGCGCCTCTGCCATTTATTTCAACGGGCAGCTGGTAACTAATTTCACCGATGCAACGAACACGACGGCTGCCTATCCCGACCTGCGGATCGGGTTCGACGGAGACGACAACTGCTTCAGCGGCGACATTGCCGAAATGATCGTGTACAACCGTCAGTTAAACGCCTGCGAAATTCAGCAGGTGAACCGGTACCTCGGTGCGAAGTATGGAGTCACTTTCTCGACTGCCTCTGTTACAGGAAATGCATCCTTTCCGGAAGGTGGTTCTTCCACGCTTACTTCAAGTACAGGAACAGCATACCAATGGTTAAGAAACGGTACTGCCATATCGGGAGCTACCGCAAGTACGTATGTGGCAAGAACGCCTGGTAATTACAGTGTTGCTGTCACAAATAGTTGTGTCGACACTTCAGCGACTGTAACCCTCACTCAAACCACCATGAACACACCCGGCAATGCGCTGGCGTTCGATGGCGTGGATGATTATGTGGATTGCGGAGATCTCCCGGCATTCGCGACTACCAACATAAAAACAATGGAAGCGTGGGTCAAATTCAGCAACCTGTCGGCCGATCAGGAAATCATCAGCAAGTCGATCGGAAGTAATGGCATGGAAATGCTGATCTACAACCTGGGAACCGGCAATCCAAACCTCTGCTTCTTCTGCATGAACGGAACAGTGGTGAGTTACGTTTCTTACCCTGCGTCCAATTTCCAGACGGGTGTCTGGTATCATCTGGCCGCCGTATGGGACGGCACGAAAGAGAACATGCGATTGTATGTGAATGGCGCATCGGTGGGCTCGCGAACAGATGCCGGCAATATCAATACGGGCGGCGTCAACAATCCCGCTGCCAGCCTTAAGATCGGGCAGTGGTCGCAGGCTGGTACGAACCGCTTCTTTACCGGTTCCATCGACGAGGTCAGGATCTGGAGCGTTCCCCGTACTCAGCCGCAGATCCAGGGCAGTATGTACGACATCGTTTCCCCCACTACCGGACTCGAAGGCTATTACAAATTTGATCTTGGCTCTGCCGGCACAGGCAACAGCGGTGTCAACTCACTGTACGATGTTTCAGGCAACTACCGTCCGGGCACGCTCAACAATTTCCTGCTCAGCGGCACCGCATCCAACTGGGTGGAAAGTTATGGCATGGTAGTTCCAACCGCCACTGCTGCCACTTCCATCGGTTCTACCACCTTCACCGCCAACTGGACCGCCCCGGGCGTGGGTACGGTGGATAATTACCAACTCTATGTGGCAAGGGACGCCGCTTTCACCCAGCCGGTGACAGGATACAATCCGCTCACTGTGGCCAGCACGGTAACGTCGGCAAACGTGACTGGGTTAAGTCCTACCACGACGTACTATTACCGCACCCGGGCAAGCAAAGCTACGGTGGCCAACCAGGGTTCGATTCCAACCACTTTTTCGACGCTCAGCACGCTCGCAACCCTTCCGGTGACACTCGTCAACTTCACCGCCGTACAACAGGGATCCACAGTGATGTTGCAGTGGAGCACGAGCTCAGAGCTCAATACCGCGCACTTCCAGGTGGAACGCAGCAGCAACGGAACGGATTTCAGCCGCATCGCTTCTGTAGATGCCGCCGGTACATCGTCCGCGCTGAGGAAATACAACTCCGGCGACAAGACCCCGAAGAACGGTACCAATTTCTACCGGCTCAAACAGGTTGACCTCGACGGCAACTTCACCTACAGCGCGGTACAGCAGGTGGTGTTTGTGGAAGGCAAGGCCTATACCATCCTGTACCCGTCGCCCGCCATCGATCATTTCACCCTCGAAACCAATGACCCGGTCATCGCAGGCTCTACGGCTATCATGACCGATATCCAGGGCAAAATCGTGAAGAAATTCGTGATCAGCGGCAACAGGCAGCAGGTAAGCATCGGTTCGCTCAACAAGGGTGTATACCAGGTGCAGCTGGCCAACAAGAGCGTCTTCAGGATTGTGAAAGAATAAGCAGACAGAACGGATCGATCCGGGATCGTCCAGATCCAAAAAAAAAGCCAGGCGTGCAGAGCCTGGCTTTTTTCTTGGATACAATGAATATAATAGCATCCGAAAGCGGAATTGTTAAGGCCGGGCGCTTTTCATACCCACCCTGCTGCAGTGCGATACTTCCACCGTATACACCCCGAACTCTTCCGTCACTCTTCCTTGAAGCGTATAGAATCCCTTGCCCTGGAACGGGCTGTGGCGGAACGACTGCGGAAAATGGACGGTGTCGATCCAGTCTCCTTTTTTATCGATGAACGTTCCGAAATGCATGGTTTGGTTGGTGACGGTTCGCACGGCTTTCGTGGTAATATAGTAAGCGACCAGCTGCACTGTTTTTCCGACCCGTGACGGCAGGTCGGCTGCTGTGTGAAACGGCTCCGTATCAATATCCGCCAGGTCCCATACATTGCCCAGCGGGAAGCCCATCAGCTCGATCTCGTCGTGTGCATCTTCCAGCGGATGCTGCTGCAGCCGGGGCAGCGTAAAGTTCATGGGCGGTTCGGTAAACATCGGCGGGTATACGGCCTGATACCGGTTTTTCTTCTGCAGGAAATTGGCTTCCCACAACAATTCTTTTTTAGTCTTTCCCGTGAAACCAAGGGCACCCACACGCACAAGAATGTTCAGTTGTTCAAGCCCGATGGCGGTGCGCTCCACGAAATCCTGCAGGTGTAAAAAGGATCCGTTGCGGCTGCGCTCGTCGAGGATCGTAGCCACGGCATTTTCCTCCAGTCCCTGCACATGCACAAAACCGACATACACGGTGGTGCCCCGGATGCTGGTGAACTGTTCGCTTTCGTTTACGCATGGGGGTAAGATGAGCACACCGGTTCTCCTGAGCTCGTGAAAATACAGTTCGGCATAGTAGAAGCCCCCGAAATTGTTGATCACGGCCACCATGAATTCGGCCGGGTAATACGTTTTCAGGTACAGGCTCTGGTAGCTTTCCACCGCAAAGCTGGCGGAATGCGCCTTTGAGAAGGAGTAGCCGCCGAACGATTCGATCTGCCGCCACACTTCCATGCTCAGTTCTTCCGGGTAGCCCCGCTCTGTACAGTTCGTAAAAAAATTGCGCCTGATCTCCAGGAACTTGTCGTGGCCGCGGTACTTTCCGCTCATGGCACGCCGCAGTACATCGGCTTCCCCCATGTCGAGCCCGGCAAAATGGTGCGCCACTTTGATCACGTCTTCCTGGTAAACCATTACGCCGTAGGTTTCTTCCAGCAGCTCTTTCATCTTGGGATGCAGGTATTCAAACTTGTCGGGGTTGTGGTAGCGGTAGATGTATTGCCGCATCATGCCCGACTGTGCCACACCGGGGCGGATGATGCTGCTGGCGGCCACCAGCGTCAGGTAATCGTCGCATTCCAGCTTTTTGAGCAGCTGGCGCATGGCCGGACTTTCAATATAAAAACAGCCGATGGTGTCGGCTGCCCGGATCTTTTGCGCCACCAGCGTGTCTTTCTTGAATTTTTCCACCTCGTGGATGTTGATGCTCACCCCTTTGTTGCGGCGGATGATGTCGATGCTTTCGCGGATATGCCCCAGGCCGCGCTGGCTCAGGATGTCTAGCTTGATCAGGTTGATCTTTTCAGCCACGTACATGTCGATCTGCGAAGTGTGGAAGCCTTTCGGCGGCATGTCGGTCGCGGTGTAGTGGTGTACGGGCAGGTCGCTGATGAGCACGCCGCCTGCATGTATGCTGAGGTGATTGGGAAAGTCATGCAGCATCTTACCATAAGTCCGGATCTTCTGGTGGAGGGAGTCGTCTTTTTCTTCCCCGCCGGCCTGTTCCATACCATCTATCTCCGATTTGGGAAGCCCGAACACTTTGCCGAGTTCGCGGATCGCCCCGCGTGTCTGGAAAGTCGTCACCGAGCCGAGCAGGCATACGTGTTCCTGTCCGTACCTTTTAAAGATATAATCGATTACCTCGTCCCGGTCTTTCCAGCTGAAGTCGATGTCGAAATCGGGCGGTGTTTTGCGGTGTGGGTTGAGAAAACGTTCGAAGTAAAGATCAAGTCCCAGGGGATCAACATCGGTGATGTCGAGGCAATACGCTACGATCGAATTGGCGCCGCTGCCGCGTCCTACAAAAAAGAAATCGCGGTTGCGGGCATAGCGGAGAATGTCCCAGGTGATCAGGAAATAAGCGTTGAAACCCTGGCTGCTGATGATATTCAGCTCTTTGTTCACGCGGTCTCTCGCCACCTGGTTGTTGTTGCCGTACCGTCTTTTCATCCCGTCGAGTGCCAGCTTTTCCAGAAGGGAGCGGTCGTCTGACAGGGAGGCGGAATAGATCTTTTTTGTTTTTTCTTCGCCAAAGTCGATGCTGATGGAACAGCGATCCATCAAATCCTGCGTATTGGCGATGATGCCGGGATAGGCGCTGAACTGTTTGCGCAGCTCGTGCGGTGAAATAAACTGTTCATGCGGCGCGGCCACGTCGGAGAGTTCCTGTTTGGTGCCGATGATGTTTTTGTCGATCATCCGCAGCAGGCGGTGGATGTTGTAGCCGGTCTTACGGCTTTTGATGATCCTGGTCTTGTCGTTTATCTTTTCTACTTCATTCTGAAATGTTACCGGGTGGCGGATCACGAACTTGTGCAGGTAACCATGCGTGTTAGTGCCATAGAGTTTGTTGACCTCCGTGATCTGAACGCCGATGAATTCGTTGAGCAGCATTTCAGCGGGCGGATATTTTCCGAAGGGATATATTACAAAGACATGTTCGGTAGTCGGGGGGCGGTCGGGAAAGGGTTTTTTAGCGTGGAGGTGTTCAGACAGAAAACGGTTGATGCGGAAGAATCCTTCATTGTTCTCTGCCAGCAGCAGATAGCACAGCTCACTGCCATTTCTCACTTCAACGCCCGCCACCGGCCGGATACCTGCCTGGAGGCAGAGTTCGACAAAATCCCAGGTATCCTGTGTGTTGTTGATGTTCGTGAGCGCAAGGGCCGTGATGCCCATCTGTTTCGCCAGGAGCACCAGCACTTTCGTGTCAAGCGTGCCGTACCGGAGGCTGAACCAGCTTTTGCAGTTGAGGTACATAGGCTCTTTTTTGAACAGGCGTCATGCCTGCGGCTCTTTTCAATTTGGTTTCCCCGAAATCTTTTTTGATGCTGTCGATCGACTGGTACAGCCGGATCATTTCCTGGGTATCATCAAAGAGGTTGATCTGGTAGTTCCCCGGAATAAGATGGCTTACGCGCACCCCTATGAGCCGCACCAGCATGCGGCGGTCGTACAGCTTGTTGAACAGCTGCCGGGCCTCCTCTATCAGCGTATGATCGGAACCGGTGTACGGGATGATGGCCTGTTTGGTGAGGGTCTGGAAATCGCTGTAGCGGATCTTGACCGTGAGGCAGCCGGCCAGCTTGCCGGAGGAGCGCAGTTCAAACGCGATCTCTTCAGTCATGCGAAGGAGCTCGCGGTGCAGGAACTGGATGTCTATGGTGTCGGTGTGAAACGTGTTTTCGGTGCCGATGCTTTTCTGTTCGTGGTAGGGTACGACGGGCGCGTCGTCGATGCCGTTGGCGCGGCGCCAGAGCTCGATGCCGTTCTTGCCCATCAGGTTCTGCAGCATTTCGACGGGGATCTCGCTGAGGATGGCGATGGTATCCACGCCCATGGAATGAAGGAGGTCGCTGGTCTTTTTGCCGATCATGGGCAGCTTTTCGATGGCCAGCGGCGCCAGGAAAGGCTTTTCTTCGCCGAACTCTATCTGTAGCTGACCGTTCGGCTTGGCCTCGTCGGTAGCCACTTTGCTGATTAATTTATTGCTGGCCAGTCCGTAAGAAATGTTGAGTCCGGTCTCTTTGATGATCTTTTCCCGCAATAAGCTGATGTACTGGGCGCAGCCAAAAAACTTGTCCATGCCCGTCATATCGATGTAAAATTCGTCGATGCTCGA
Source organism: Chitinophagaceae bacterium (assembly GCA_965200945.1). GTDB lineage: Bacteria > Bacteroidota > Bacteroidia > Chitinophagales > Chitinophagaceae > JADCRZ01. Next base: position 2,166,132 of record OZ241749.1, on the reverse strand, counting down.
TTTTTCGAACAGGGGTACCTGTGCGGCGATGATCTCGGTTACCTGGCGGGAATGCTGCGAGTAGCATTCCATATCGCCTTTGATCATTTCAAGTTCGGGACAAAGTCTTTTGGCAAGTTTGACGGGCATGGCGCTCTTGACGCCAAAGCGGCGGGCCTCGTAGCTGCAGGCGGCGATCACGCCGCGGTCGCCCCCGCCGACCGCGATGGGCCTGCCTTTGAGGCGACTGTCCTTTTTGCATTCCACCGAAACGAAGAATGCATCCAGGTCAAAATGAGCCACGGACCGGTGTTGGTTGTACATGGTTTAATGGTTAGTAGACTACAAGTATACTAAACATTTTAGTACGCAGTTATAAAAAATTTAGCAATGGGGATTGTTTGTTGATAAGTACCGGCCGCTTACTTGTAATATAATCCGGAAAACGGATTTGCACACGCACGCTTATATATGCTGTAGATCGTACCGGAGTATTTTATCTGCCTTTCTTCATCCATCTTGTTTATGAAGAAGTCAGTCGACAGTAGAAATTGGGCGGTCATATCGGTACAAAGCTGGTGATACTTCCGGTTAAACGGAAAAAGCAGGGTTTCTGCACCCCGCATCTGGTAAACGCAGAGCAGCTGCGTGCTGGCAAAGCTCATGTTAAGGGCATTGTTTTCTATCATATCCTGCGCATACTTTTGTACATCCGATCGTTCGATCTTGAGCCCTTGTATATTTTCAAGTAAAATATCGCTGATCACCTGCTGCATATTGGTGATCTTGGAAATGTAATTGAAACTCATCAGCAAGCCACCGGTGCCAGCGAGGGAATACAACAGGAAATTTCTTCTGTTCAGCATGTGCGGGAAAATGTTTAGGGGTTATTCAGCCAGTCCTGTTTGGATAAGGGCCGTTTAAAAATTTGAATCGGCGCTCATAAGCGATAAAGCCGAGATGGTGAGTGTAGGATTGGCGGCGGCCATGGATGGAAATGCACTGCCACCCAGCACGAACAGGTTGCGGTATTGATGATGTATCATGGATTTGTCTACCACGCTGTCTTGGGAAGACTTCCCCATTCTTACAGAGGATAAAATATGACATTCAGTCGTCACGTAATCGCTATCCAGCGAGATGTCTTCCGGATCGAGCGGCATTACCAGCCGTTGGAGCTGTTCCCTCAGGGCTTCTTTTCCTTTTTCTACATAACCGTCCGTTGGTTCAGAATATTCAATGACAGGTTTGAGAAGATTTTTTCCGGCTTTCACCCGGTTCTGATGGTTGGGAAGCGCTTCGAATACGAACTTCAGTTTGATGATCTTTCTCCATTTGCCTCTTTCAGTGCGAAGCAGGGTAGGACGGTTGTGGTTCTCTATCAGGCAGGAAGCATACTCTTTTCTGAAAGGGCCGTCGTACATCATATACCCATTGGCTGTAATGGAGGAGTTTCCGCCTACATTGTCCAGCTCCCGGAGATGGATATCCGCGAAGATTCCTTTCTGCTCGCCTATACCTCTGCCTGTCAAAGGGTGGGCGTCGCCACTGTTGAGGAGAATATGCGCATTGAAGATCGGGTTGGCGCCCAGCACAATGACCTCTCCCTCAAATTCCTGGCTCTTCATACTGGCCGGGTCCGCGTTTGTAGGGGCTGCCATGACCTTTTTAGCCACCGAATTTTCAAATTCAATTCCGTAAACCTGCAGACCGTATTTCAGTTCCACCCGGGGATCTTCGTACAGGTGCTGTAATGAGTTTTCAATGGAGAATTTTGAATCCACCGGACATAGATTACAGGTGTACGAACTGCAACACATGCTTCGGCGTCCAATGGGCACAGGCGGACGGCCGGTAGGCTGGCTGATCCATTGGGTAGCGCCAAAAGCATTCTGCATGGTGGTGTCTATCTTATTGAGCTTATGGGCCGGATAGGGGTATTGCCTGCTTCTCGGAAAAGGCGTTTGATCAGGGCCGGCAATTCCCATGATCTCTTCCGCTTCACAATAATAAGGTTCCAGCTCTGCGTAGGAAAGCGGCCAGTCCTGCCCCCTGCCGTAAAGGGATTTCAACTGAAAATCGTTGGGCATGAAACGAGGCGTGCACGCCCACCAGCAATTGCTGCTGCCTCCGAAATTCACATCGAACATCCAGGGTTTTGCAGGGTTGTTCGTAGTATAAGTTGAATCAGACAATTCCAGTTCACCCGCATAGGCTGCCGGAGTGCCACGAACCGCCTGGATGCGGTCTTTGTGAGCGTATAACCGGCCTCTTTCCAGAACCAGGATCCTCTTGTGAGGTCCTGCCTTCTGTAAATATTTCTGTAGAAAAAACGAAGAGGCGAATCCTGTGCCGACAATGATGAGATCATATTTGTTCTTGCTCATAACGCTGATGTGGAATAAAGTATAGAGGCATCAGCGTTTTAACCGAGAGGGCAAAATCATATAAGTGCCCGAAAATATCGGGCGGGTTAGGGATTGTAGGGTATGGTCTGAAAAAATTTGACTGGATTGCACTTAAATACCTGACAATAACCACCTCTTGGATTCTCCCCCCGTCAAAACGCTTCTTTACCAGCTGGTATTTTTGATCATTCAGCCAACCTTAAAACGGCGAACCGCCTCAAATATTATCGAATAAAACAATAATTCACCGCGATTGAGCATATACCCTTCTATGTCATTCCGTTATTAACGAAAAAAATGGCTTGGGGTAAAGCCAACCGGTAAGGTAACCGATTTGTATATGCGTAATCCTGCTTATGCAGTGATGTATGCCCGGGTACGAGACTGGGCCGAAAGCTGGCCGGCGCGCTTTCATCGCGAAGGCAGATGGGAGGAAAGAAAGAAGCGCGGGCGGTATTATTCCTTCTGATTATGCCATTGAATAGCATAATAGCTGCACTGTATTGATCCGGTGTTTTTCAGGGCGTGGAGGTCTTGCGAGGCGAGAAAGACGAGGTCGCCGGCAGTGGCGGGATAAAATTTTTCTCCAATCTGCATTTGTACGTCGCCTTTGAGCAGGAGGATCACTTCTTCGGCGCGGTGGCGGTGCGGGTCGTGACTGGCAACGCCGGGGTCGAGGTTGGTGGCGTGAACATCGAAGCGTTCGAACATGGATGAGGGGCGGTCAAATACGGGGCGCGATTCGCCCTTGTCGGTTTTTTTGACGGTGAAATCGGACCAGTCGCGGATCAGCGATCCGCCGCCTTCCCGGCCCCGGGGGATACTGACCGGATTTTTTGATATGTAGGACAGCACGTAGTACGTCACCGGGTTCTTCGTTTCGTTGCGAAAGCTTTGCCGGTCGCCGGCGACAATGAGAGCGAGGCCGCCCGGACCAATTGTTTTTACCGTGTCGCCGACCGACAGGGTGAGCCGGCCATCTTTTACCACGATGAGTTCCTCCCGGTCGTCATGCGCCACAAAAGGGTGATTGGTTTTGCCGGCATCTAACGTGGAGGTATGCACGTTGAACGCTTCCAGGTCGGTGGTGCTGCTGTTGACCATCTGCCTGCTCTGGCCTGTAGCAGACAGCGTCGTTTTTGAGGCTGACCATGAAAGTACGCCCGAAGCGAGCGGCGGAAGGGCCGTATAGGACAAGAGCATACAGAAGCAGGTAAGCAGCATCGTTTTCATACATCGTTGTTTTTGAAGGCGGTTCCGGTTCCGGCTAAAAGGTCATTTGCCTTTTGCCAGTTCCAGCGCCCGGGTGGTCGTGTAATATTTCGTCAGCATATTGGGCACTTCCCAGGATGGCATATTGTGTTTCTGAAGGTACTCAAGAAAATTATTTGTCACCGCCGCAAAATGCGCCTCGTGGCCGTCGCGGTATTTGTCGGGTATCGTGAGCTGCCATCCCCTGGCTGTTTTCACAAGGTCGGTACCGGGATACCTGGCCTGGATCGCCCTGATCTGTTCACGCAGTGTTTTTTCGAATGCGGCATCGTTGGTGCGGGGTTCGATATAAAGTTCGGGTTTGAACTGCTGCGCGGCTTCCTGCCTGATCACCAGGTCTGCTTTCGTGCCATGCAGGTAAGAGTAATGGGTATCGCCCGATCCGTCCGGGGCCTTGTAATCCCAGATGGCTGTCACCTTTGCGTGTACGCCTTTCAGGGTATAACTGATGTCGCCATTGGCAAAAACTTTCAGGGTGTTGCCCGATACATCTTTCGAGAGGTAAGAAGGAAAAGCATCCTGCTTGGTGATGGCTTTGAATTCTTCCAGGCTCATATCGGTGGCCCAGCGGCGGGCATTCATTACTGATACATCCTTATATGCCAGCGTCTGGCCGGGGAAACATTCCCACTGTACCAGGTCCACCAGGTGTGTTGTCACGTCTACAATGCCTTCTCCCTGCTGCGAAACATCCATGAACCAGCCGGGCCGCTGAAGGATCTCGCCCGAAACGGCTTTGTAGAAATAATGAACGCTTTTCATTTCTACCGCCGGTTTTTCCGTGGTGCCTTTTTCCAGTGTGCCGAACACGGCAGGCAGTTGCGAGATCATTCGTTGTACGGCGGTGGTCACTTCAAAACGTTCGGTCATGATATCGTACAGCAACAGGTGTTTGTCGGCAGCGATCTTGAAAGCCTCCTTCAATCCGGTGAATTCCGCGCTGTTGATCACCATCGGTTTATCGGCAAGTACGTTCAGTCCGCCCTGCAATGATTTTTTGATGTATTCCGTTTTCAGGCGGTTGTTGCCGGCCAGCACCACCACGTTACCGGGTTTGTCTGCCAGCATGTGCTCAAAAAAATCGTTTCCCGTGTACACTTCTTCTTTCCACGAAGTTGGTTTGTCCGCTCTCGTATTATATGCTTTGATGCGGTCGAGATGGAGCTGCACATCCGCACCGGCAGGGGCGTAAACACGCACCACCGGATCAACCTGCGGATACATCGATTTCTGCACCAGCGCTGCATGAAAATGACCAGGGTCTACGGTAACGAGGTGTACCATGGTTGAATTGCTTTGTGAGAAACCGGGTTGGGAGACCAGTAAAACAAACGGCGTGAGCAGTCGCAGGAAAGAACTTCTGAACGGATGTGGCGTCATATAGTAAGAATCAGATAAAAGGATGAGATACCAGGGGCTGCAAAATAAACATCCTGCTCTGGAATCGCAAAAAAGGATGGGAGGCTAAAAAGCAACAGCAGGTTGCTTCCTTGTCTCTAACTCAGCGTTTCCTTGAACAGCCGCAGCGTTCTCTCCCATGCCTGCTTTGCGGCGGCTTCGTTGTAGCGGGTAGGAGCGGTATCGTTGTGAAAGGCGTGGTTGGCGCCCTGGTATACGTAGATCTCGTACTTTACGCCGGCCGCTTTCAGGGCGGTCTCATACGCCGGTATGCCTGCGTCGATGCGTTCATCCAGCGCGCCGTAGTGCAGCTGCACCGCGGCTTTGATGGCAGGCACGTCAGCCGCACCGGGCTGCGCGCCGTAGAAAGCAACCGCCGCTTTCAGCTTCGGATCGTGCACCGCCAGCTGGTTGGCCACTCCGCCGCCCCAGCAGAAACCGACGCAGCCCGTCTTGCCGTTGCAGTCTTTTCTTGCGGTCAGGAAATCGAACCCTTTCAGGAAATTGTTGATGTTCTTCTGTGCATCCAGTTTACCGAACAGGGCCCTGGCATCATCTTCGTTCTGGGGCGTACCACCGAGGGGCGACAGCGCATCGGGCGCGAGCGCCAGGTATCCGGCCTTGGCCGCCCTGCGGGTCACATCCTGGATATGCGGATTGAGTCCGCGGTTCTCGTGTATCACCACCACCGCGCCGTACTTACCTTCTGCTTTGGGCCGGGCCAGGTAGCCTTTCATGGTGGCGCCGTCACCGTCATAAGTGATGTCTTCCGTGAGCAGGTCGTCATCGCGCTCCGGAATGGTAGCCGCCTGTGCATAGTTTACTTCCAGCAGGGGCAGCACCGATATGGCAGCGGCCATGCTGCCGGTGAGCACGGCAAGCCGTTTCATAAAATCCTGCCTGCTCAGCGGCTTGTGGGTGTATTCGTCAAAAAGGTTGATGATGCGCTGATCCATAGTAGTTGTTTAGAGGATAAATATACAAAGAAGCGAGGTTCATCAGCACGGCATCCGGCTCCTTACCGAACGGGTCATTGCCCCGCGCGGTAAGCGAACCAGAGAAGAAGTAGGGTGAGCAACACCACTGCAAATCCCTGGTAACGGCGCCAGTAATCGGCCTGCTTCTGTTTGCCCAGGTAGCGGGTGATGGCTGTCCTGGTTTCCGGAGAGAGTTCTTTTAAAGTGTGCAGCTTCTGCACCGTGAGCTGCGATTGCCGGTAATTGAGGGCGGTGAGCGGTTTCAGCAGCATGCCGATGATGCGCTGCCGGAACTGCCCGTGGTCGTCCCGTGCCAGCAGCTGCATGGCCTCGTCGCTCAGCAGGTGTTTCATCACATACAGGTACAACGCATCCCGGTTGATGAAGGAAGGTTGCAGCTGCGCGATGTATAATTCAAGCAAGCGGGTTTTCCGGTGAAGAAGGTCGGCGGTAAGGGCCACCGGCTGGGCGGGGGGCGCCATGAGATCGGTATACCAGCGGCGCTGGTCGTAGCGCGAACGCTGTCCGGGATTAGAAAGCACGGAGTACGCTTCCTGCAGCTCCTTGAACCTCGATTCCGACTCCGGGTCATCCGGGTTCTTGTCTGGATGATGTACCACCGCCAGCCGCCGGTAAGCCTTGCGGATCTCATCCGGGGTGGCGGAAGGAGGGAGCTCTAGGGTGGTATAATAATTTTTTATGAGCATGGATATTTCCGGAACAACTGCACACCGCATGCCCTCACCGGAAGGCGGCCGGCCTTTCACGGCTGATCCGGACGGGGAAAACGAAAATACAAATCCACAGGGACAACAGAAAACTCTTTATCCCGAAGCTTCAATGCAGGCTTGGTACTTATGAAAAGTATTTGAAATTTTCCGCAACTAACAAAAAATAGCCCATAATTTTAACCGGACCATCGTATCTAAAAACTGATTATGAGAGTATTTCTTTTCCTCTTCGTGCTGCTGCCGTCAACACTTTCCGCCCAGCGTTTTAGTTCGGCGGAGATCAGCCGCTATGCGGCGCAAGCCCGTGACGTGACCATCATCCGCGACAACTGGGGCATCCCGCATATGTACGGAAAAACAGATGCCGATGCGGTCTTCGGCCTTATGTATGCCCAGTGCGAAACAGATTTTGTTCGGGTGGAAAGAAACTATCTGCAGGTGATGGGAAAGCTGGCTGAGGCGGACGGTGAAAGCCGGGTGTACAACGACCTCCAGATGAAACTGATCGAAGACACGGCCGATGCCATCCGCGATTACAAAAAGAGCGCTCCCTGGTTTCAGAAACTGCTCAACGCTTTTGCCGACGGCGTTAACTATTATCTCTGCCTGCATCCCGAAACGCATCCGGTCGTGCTGCAGCGCTTCGAACCCTGGTATGCCCTTATGTTCACCGACGGCAGCATCGGCGCCACACAAACCGGCGGACTCACGATGCCGGACATGCGCAGTTTATACCAGCTCGATGTGAATCCGACTGCGTGGCTTAGCAATTCTCCGGAAGATCCGGCGGTAAGCGTCACCGGCTCCAACGGTTTTGCGCTCGGGCCTTCCAAAACGGCTTCCAAAAACGCCATCCTGTATATCAATCCGCATGTCACTTTTTATTTCAGGCCCGAAGTGGAAATGGAAAGCGGCGAAGGACTGCATGCGTATGGCGCCGTTACCTGGGGACAGTTCTTTGTTTATCAGGGATTCAACGAACACTGTGGATGGATGCACACTTCGAGCATTGCCGATGTGGCCGACCTGTACAGCGAGACGATCGAGAAAAAAGGAGATTCGGTCTACTATCGTTACGATGGCGCACTGAAACCGGTAAAGACAAAACAGCTGGTAGTTAAATACCGGAAGAACGGCGCCCTGGTAGAAATGCCGCTCACCGCTTATTATACGCATCACGGCCCGGTAATGGGCAGCCGGAATGGAAAATGGCTGAGCCTGAAAGAGAACAACCGCTCGCTCGACGCCCTGATGCAGTCGTGGCTGCGCACAAAAACCAACGGCTTCGCAGAGTTTCAGAAGACAATGGACATGCGCTCGAACAATTCGAACAATACGGTATTTGCAGACGACAAGGGACATATTGCGTACTGGCACGGCAACTTCATGCCCCGCCGCGATCCCGGGCTTAACTGGCAACAGCCTGTAGACGGCAGTGTGACGGCCACCGAGTGGAAGGGATTGCACCCCCTCAATGAGATCATACACATTTATGACCCCGCCAGCGGCTTTATCCAGAATTGCAATTCCACCCCGTTCACCGCTTCCGGCAGCAGCAGTCCATTACGGAAAGATTACCCGGCCTATATGGCGCCCGACGCGGAAAATTTCCGGGCCGCCACTGCGGCCCGTTTGCTGAACGCAGGCAGCGGATACACGCTGGATAAGATCATCGCGACTGGCTATGATCATTATCTGTCTGCTTTTGATGTGCTGTTGCCCGCCCTGTTCAAAGCGTATGCGCAGCACAGTGAGGATACGCTGAAGCAGGCATTGAAAGAACCCATGCAGTTGCTGCAGGGCTGGGACAAGCGGAGCAGCGTATCATCGGTACCGGCGGCCCTGGGCATCGAATGGGCGTACCGGGTGTTTGCCTATCTGCCGCGACGTGGGTACGACGAATTGAAGGCTTCTGTAGAAGGAGTGCCCGGCGACCGGCTGCTTGGTTCCCTGCGGGAAGTGATGCTCGACCTGCAGGGCCGTGTCGGCTCCTGGAAAACACCCTGGGGTGAGATCAACCGCTACCAGCGCCTTTCCGGCGATCTGGACGAGAAATTCGACGACAGCAAACAAAGTCTGCCTTCGGGGCTGGCCTCCTCGACTTTTGGATCGATCCCGGCGTTTGAGGGCGTCCGGTTCCCCGGCAGCAAACTCAGGTACGGCAACCGGGGAAACAGTTTTATCGCTGCCGTAGAGTTCGGCAAAAAGGTTGTCGCCAGGTCCATCCTCACCGGCGGCGAACTTAACGACCCCGCCTCCCCGCATTTTACCGACCAGGCAGAGGGCTATCTGCAAGGCAGATTCAAGGAGGTACTATTCTACAAGGAAGACGTATTGAAACACGCCGAACTGACGTACCACCCGGGAGAAGAGCTGAAGGGAAAGAAGCCCTGAGGAAAGACCCGGTCGATAAAAGAAAGCAAGGGACGATCATTGATTATAAAGCGACTCGCCATGCATACCGGCGGCGCGCCCGGAGTTGATTTGATCTGCCCACAAGACGATAACCTGTAAATACGGGCGGCTGTAACCAGGCTGGAAAACAGCGTGTTCCTGTTCCAAACTGTGAAAACGTTGATTCCGGACGATTGTGCCACGCCCACATATTTGGTGCTACAGGAGCCGGAAATAAAGAATGAACTACCGCACCATTAACCTACAGGGATACCGGCGCGTAGATCACTCACACCCCGCCAGCGCCATCTGTGTATCATCCGAGCGCCGAATCAGTTTCCTGATCTTGGCCTTTAGCCGGCGGATGGTAAACGGCCTGGTGATCCAGTCGTCGGCGCCGCACCCCGAAACCGCTGCCATGCCGCTGGTATCGCCCCCGGGTGTAATGAGGAGGATCGGGCTGTTGACCTTTTGTGCTGTGAGGCTTTTGCAAAGCCGGTCGGCCGGCATATCGGGGAGGGGATCGTCTATGATGATCAGGTCAAAATACTGATCAAAGGCCATGTTTATCGCATCTTTGCCCCTGCTACACACAGAAAGGGCACGTTCCGTTCCGGAAATGTGTACGTGAAACAGCATCACGATCTCGGCTTGATCTTCTACCAGGAGGATTTTCTTCATCATATTAAATAAATAGCTTAAAAAAGAAGCGGTTTATTTAAAGGATGGAGGTTTCAGGGAAGGCCGCCGGGCGGCGTCGTACCGTCTCAATATAAAAAGAAATCTTCTACAAGGGAAACCCAATTCCGGGATATTTTAAGAAAGAGAGCTTATTGTAAGTAAAAGGGCTATGAAGGATAGCATCATAATTCTACATTTGTCGGGCCGCGGACGGGCGGAAATTTTGCTAAAAAATTTAGAATTTTACATATCTTTCAGCCGATTTCGTTGTTATAGCAGACCGGTTCTGAACCAGGTAAACATTCAATCTTATTCAAGCGACTATGGCAGAAAAAAACATTTTTGATTACACGGAAGAAAGTATCAGAAGCCTCGACTGGCGCGAACACATCCGCCTGCGGCCCGGTATGTACATCGGGAAACTGGGTGATGGCAGCAGTCCCGACGACGGCATCTATGTTCTCATAAAAGAGGTGATCGACAACTGTATCGATGAACATACCATGGGGTATGGCAAGTACGTCGATATCGCCATCGAAGGCAAAACGGTCACCATACGCGACTATGGCCGCGGCATCCCCCTCGGAAAAGTGGTGGATGTGGTCAGCAAGATCAATACCGGCGCCAAATACGACAGCAAAGCGTTCCAGAAAAGCGTAGGACTGAATGGGGTGGGTACCAAGGCGGTGAACGCCCTGAGCAATTTTTTCAAGGTAACGGCTTTCCGCGACGGCCGGGAGAAAACCGCCGAATTCGAGCGGGGAGAACTGACCAAGGAATACCGGGAAGCCAAATCGGAGCAGGAAAACGGCACGCTCGTCACCTTTATCCCCGATGAGACCGTTTTTCGCAACTTCCATTATATCAACGAACACGTAGAAGCGCAGATCTGGAATTACTGCTACCTCAATGCCGGACTGGTCATGAACCTGAACGGAAAACGTTATGTGAGCAAGAATGGCCTGCTCGACCTGCTGCAGCGTGAAACAAACCAGGAAGAGATCCGCTACCCGATCATTCACCTGAAGGGGGAAGACATCGAAGTGGCCATCACCCACGAAAGCCAGTACGGCGAAGAATACTATAGCTTCGTGAACGGCCAGTACACCACCCAGGGGGGTACCCACCTGCTCGCTTTCCGCGAGGCATTCGTGAAGACCATCCGCGACTTTTATAAAAAGGATTATGAAATGGCCGATGTGCGGGCCAGCATCTGTGCCGCCGTCTCGATACGCGTACAGGAGCCGGTATTTGAAAGCCAGACAAAGACCAAGCTGGGCTCGCAGGTGGTTTTCGAAGGGGGGCCGTCCATGCGCAATTTCATCGGTGATTTTCTGTCCAAACAGCTGAACGACTATCTCCATAAAAATCCTTCCACCGCAGAGGCGCTCAAAAAAAGGATCGAGCAAAGTGAGCGTGAGCGCAAAGAACTGGCCGGCATCAAGAAACTGGCCAACGAAAGGGCCAAAAAAGCCAACCTGCACAACAAAAAGCTGCGCGACTGCCGTTTTCATTACAACGACGAGGCAGCCGGAAAGGATAAGAACACCATCATCGAAAAGCAGAAAGAGAGCACCCTCTTTATCACGGAAGGAGACTCTGCCAGCGGATCCATTACCAAAGCCCGCAACGTGGAAACACAGGCCGTTTTCAGTTTGCGCGGTAAGCCCCTGAACTGCTACGGCCTTACCAAAAAGATCGTGTACGAGAACGAGGAGTTCAACCTCCTGCAGCACGCCCTGAACATCGAAGAAGGGTATGAAGGACTGCGGTACAACAATGTCATCATCGCTACGGATGCCGATGTGGACGGCATGCACATCCGCCTGCTGCTGATGACCTTCTACCTGCAGTTCTTCCCCGACCTGGTCAAGAACAAACACGTGTACATCCTGGAAACCCCGCTTTTCCGCGTCCGGAACAAACAGGAGACCATCTACTGTTACGATGAATCGGAAAAGCAGGCCGCCGTCAGAAAGCTGGGCAACAAACCGGAGATCACCCGCTTTAAAGGGCTGGGAGAGATCAGTCCGGACGAATTCGGCAAATTCATCGGTGCAGACATGCGCCTGCAGCCGGTGCTGATGATGCCCGATACGCATATCCAGCAGCTGCTTGAATATTACATGGGCAAGAACACGCAGCAGCGCCAGGATTTCATCATCGAGAACCTCAAGGTGGAAGTTGACCTGGTAAACGATGTGGCGGGGCTCAATCCCAATTAGTTTTCTGTTTATCGAAAGTTGTGATTTAGCGGGGACAAGGCATTGTCCCCGTTTTTTTGTTGCCGGGTTTGATCGGATGACTGCAGGGATGCCGATGTATATACTGGCCGGAGGTATGCGATGAATGGATATCCCAAAACCGCATTCCCGGCATCCCCCAATAAAAAATACCCGGCGCGTTGGGGGTATTAACTTACACAGGATGGCCTTTGCCTCATCAATTTCACAACCCGGGAGGATCGGTTCCGGCAATCCGAAAAACGGGTTTGGAAGAAAATGCAACCCTAATCAATCGCAGAAATTGCGAATTTATCATCAGAATACTACTGTCTTCTTTCGATTATTTTTGCTTTCAACTCCGGCTGACTCCGTACCTGAATCTGGTAAGAGGAAGCAAATTTTTCGCTGTTTTAACCTCCACATTTCGCTGATCAATCAAAATTTCCCGCTGTCAGCAGGCGAAAACTGTCGACGGAACAGGTATTTCATGCGGTGAAACTTAATTTTTAATTTATGAATATTTTCTTTTAGTTTTGATTTTCTTTATTTGCGCGGGTTAAAGTTTCCAATTATCTTACATTTGAAGACATGGAAACCGAGTTATTGGTACAGCGATAAACCCTACGAATATGCTTGCGAATCAGCGCAGAGACAAGATCATAGAACTGTTGAAGGAAGACGGATCAGCCAAGGTGATAGACCTGGCCAAACTTTTCCGGGTCACCGAAGTGACCATACGCCAGGACCTGGAAAAGCTTGAGAAAGAGGGACTTGTGTTGCGGGAACACGGCGGGGCCTTCCTGAAAAACGTGGAAGCCCAGGTACGCGCCTTTTCCCTGGCCAACCAGGATAATATGGATAAAAAGGAACGGATCGCAAACAAATGCATGGAGTTCATCGAGAGCGGTGACAGCATCATCCTCGATTCGGGCTCCACGACCACCGAAATCGCAAAAAAACTGCGGGGCATCAAAAGCCTGACCGTGATCACCAACGCCCTGAACATCGCCCTTATGCTGGGCGCCGAACCAGGCATCGAAGTGATCATGACCGGCGGTGAATTCAAACCGCCGACCCTGTCGCTCACCGGGCAGAAAGCCGCCGATTTCTTTAAGGGACTGAACGTGCAGAAACTGTTTCTCGCCACCGCCGGCCTCTCCCTGAAATCGGGCTTAACCTACCCGAGCATCAGCGACATCGTGGTAAAAAAAGCCATGATCGAAGCGGCGGAGACCACCTACCTGGTGGCGGACTCCACCAAGATGGGTAAGACGGCTTTCGCCAGCATGGGCGCCCTTTCACTGGTCGATTATATCATCATCGACGACGGCATCGATGAAAAACACAAACAGGTATTCAAGGATCACGAAATCGAATTGATCATAGCGAACTAATACAGATGAACAGCCATAAGGAAATAGTCAGTCTGGGCATCATTATAGGAAACCGGGATTTTTTTCCGGACAAGCTCGTGGGCGATTCCCGGGTGGAGATCCTCGAGGCCGTAAAAAAACAAGGGGTTAATCCCATCATTCTTAACATAGAAGACACCAAACTCGGCGGTGTCGAAACTTTTCAGGAAGCACAGAAATGTGCCGCCCTTTTCAGCCGTCACCGGGAAGACATCATCGGCATCCTGGTCATCCTGCCGAACTTCGGCGATGAAAAAGGCGTCGCCGAAACCCTCAAGCTATCCGGTCTCGATGTGCCGGTGCTGGTGCAGGCGTATCCCGATGATCTCGACAAAATGGATGTGGCCCGCAGGCGCGATGCCTGGTGCGGCAAGATCTCCGTGTGCAACAACCTCTATCAGTTCGGCATCAAATACACCCTCACTACCAAACATGTGGTGCATCCGCATGATCCAAGCTTTGAAGCAGACCTCGCCGATTTTGTGGCCGTCTGCCGCGTGGTGAAGGGATTGCGGAAAGTGCGCATCGGCGCAGTGGGTGCACGCCCGGGCGCTTTCAACACCGTCCGTTACAGCGAAAAGATCCTGCAGCGCAACGGCATCTCCGTTGTTACCGTCGACCTGTCGCACATTCTTGGACAAGCCAACAAAATGACGCAGGACGATGCAGTAGTGAAGGAACGGCTCGAAAAGATCCGCAACTACACGCCCACCGGCCGTACGCCGCACGACAAGCTTGTGCAGATCGCCAAGCTCGATGTGGCGCTGACCGACTTTATGGACGAACACGCCCTCGACGCCACCGCCATCCAGTGCTGGACCTCCCTGCAGCAGAACTACGGCTGTAACGTATGCACCAGCATGAGCATCATGAGCGAAAACATGCTGCCCAGCGCCTGCGAAGTGGATGTAACCGGCACCCTGAGCATGTACGCCATGCAGCTCGCCTCCGGCTCGCCCAGCGCGCTGGTTGACTGGAACAACAACTATGCAGCCGATGAAGAGAAATGTGTGCTGTTCCATTGCGGCAACTGGGCCAAATCGTTCCTGCCCGACATCGAAATAAGCACCGCCCCCATCCTGGGTACTACCATCGGTGAAGAGAACACCTACGGAGCACTGGCCGGCAGAACGCCTGCCTCTCCGCTCACCTATGGCCGCATCAGCACCGACGATACAAAAGGCGTCATCAAAACATACGTGGGGGAAGGCAGGCTTACAGACGACGAACTGCGCACGTTCGGTACCCGCGCCGTGGCCAAGATCCCCAACCTGCAGGGATTGATGAAGCATGTTTGCCGCCACGGGTTCGAACATCATGTGGTGATGAACGCTTCCAAGACCGCCTCCATCCTCAAAGAAGCATTTGAAAATTATATGGGATGGGAAGTTTACCACCATCCCTCCGAAAATGAAGCAGCCCTGTCGACGCAAATTTTACCAGCATGACCCAGAAGGAATTGGCACATAAATCTGTGGAGTACCGCAAAAAGATCCTCACGTACATAAAGGGCGCCCGCGCAGGGCATACCGGTGGCAGCCTCTCCTGCATCGACGTGCTCAATGTGCTCTACAACTGTGTGCTGCAGGTCAGTCCCGACACCGCAAGATCGCCTGACCGGGACCGCTACATCCAAAGTAAAGGCCACTGCGTGGAAGCGCTGTACGTGGTGCTGGCCGACAAAGGGTTCTTTCCCGAATCGGATCTCAACACGCTTTGTAAATATAATTCGCCCTACATCGGTCATCCCACCCGGAAGATCCCGGGTATCGAGCAGAACACGGGTGCATTGGGCCATGGTTTGTCGCTCAGCGTGGGCACTGCCCTGGCAGCAAAAATGGATGACCGCAATTACCGGGTGTTTACCCTGCTGGGCGATGGCGAACTGCCGGAAGGTTCCAACTGGGAGGCCGCCCTTACGGCTTCGCACTACAAACTGGATAACCTGTGCGCCATCATCGACCTGAACGGCCTGCAGATCACTGGTACGACGATGGACGTCTGTAACTCCGAACCGGTCGACCAGAAGTTTGAAAGCTTTGGCTGGAGCGTGCAGCATGTGGACGGACACGATCTCGAAGCGCTGCGCAATGCATTCGACCGTCTTCCGTTCACTGCCGGCAAACCGAGCCTCCTCATCGCGCATACCATCAAAGGAAAGGGCATCAGCTATATGGAGAACGACCTCAAATGGCACCATGGCGTACCGACTGAGGAGCAATTCGAGCGGGCCATGCAGGAGCTGGAACTTTCCAATGCGGCCATCCGACAAGAATCCTTCTAACCATATTAAATCATCCCTCATCGTGGATATCGTTACCGAAACTCAGTCCAAAACAGGCAAGGCAAACCTGGAGGTGTTCTCCGCCACGCTCCAGCAGCTGGCAGACAACAGCAAAGACATCATCGCCGTTACCAGCGACTCGCGCGGTTCGGGCAAGCTGACGCCTTTCGGACAGAAGTTTCCCCGGCAGATCGTGGAAGTGGGCATCGCCGAACAGAATCTGGTAGGCATCGCCGCCGGACTCGCTTCCGCGGGTAAGAAAGTGTTTGCCGTTTCACCGGCCTGTTTCCTCACCGCCCGGGCGCTGGAGCAGATCAAGAACGATGTGGCTTATTCAGACAACCCGGTTACAGTAGTAGGCATCAGCGCCGGGGTAAGCTATGGCGCACTGGGTTCCACGCATCACAGCCTGCACGATTTTGCCGTGCTGCGTGCCATCCACAACATGGTGATCGTGGCGCCCGGCGATAACTTTGAAACGGAGCAGGCCATCCGGCTGGCGGCGGAAGCCCCTTTCCCGGTGTACCTGCGATTCGGGAAAAAACCGATGCCGCTCCTGAATCCGGAAAATGATAACTTCCGGTTCGGGAAGGGACGGATCATCCGGCAGGGTGAGCAGCTGATGATCGTGGCCAACGGCGAAACGGTTTTCCCCGCACTGCTGGCTGCCCGGAAGCTTGAGCGGGATTACAATATCTCAGCCATGGTGGTCAGCATGCATACCATCAAACCGCTCGATTACGAGCTGCTGGCCCGCGAAGCAGCCACAGGCAAAGCCATCCTTACAGTGGAAGAGCACAGTGTATACGGCGGACTGGGCGAGGCCTGCGCTTCCTTTCTCCTGGAAAACGGCTATTATAACCCGTTCAAGATTCTGGGTATTCCGGATGAATATACCGTTACCGGCTCGCAGACGGAGATATTCAACCACTATGGAATATCCGAAGACGGGATCAGCGCTGCTGCGCTCACCCTGCTGAGCAGGTAGAGGGCGGTACATCAATCTAGAACGGACAGCAAGCTTATGAAAAAAAAATACGGTCTTGGCCGCTCCCTGCTTTGGATACTCTTACTGACATGCCTATGCGCAGTCAGCGGTTGCCGCAACCGGTCGTCCACGACCAAAAAGATGGCCATCATCGTTTCCACGCTCAACAATCCCTGGTTCGTGGTGCTGGCGGAAACAGCCGCGGCGGAAGCCAAATCACTCGGCTACGAAACCAAGATCTTCGATTCCCAGAACAATACCGCCCTCGAGTCCGACCACTTCGAAAATGCCATCGCTTCCGGTTACGGCGCGATCCTTTTTAACCCTACCGACGCCAACGGGTCTGTCTCCAACGTCGTAAAAGCGCGGGCCGCCAACGTGCCGGTCTTTTGCATGGACCGCGAAGTCAATTCTACCGCTACCTCGCAGATCCTGTCCGACAGCTATTCGGGCAGCGTATCCATCGCCGAATATTTTGTGGAGCAGCTGCACAAACAGGGAAAATATGCTGAGCTGTTGGGGCTTGTAGGCGACAACAACACCTGGAACCGCTCCAAAGGGTTTCACAGTGTGGTCGACTTTTATCCGAAACTTACCATGGTCGCGCAGCAGAGCGCCGATTTCGACCGCAACAAGGCCATGGATGTGTTCGAGTCCATCCTGCAGGCGCATCCCGACATCGATGCCGTATTCTGCGGAAATGATGCCATGGCGATGGGCGCTTACCAGGCGCTCGTGGCAGCGGGGAAAAATCATAAGATCAAGGTGTTTGGTTTCGATGGAGCGGAAGATGTGGTTGCCTCCATCAAAGACGGGAACATTGCCGCCACCGGCATGCAGTTTCCCAAGGTGATGGCACAAACAGCGGCGCGATACGCGGATGAATATTTCAAGGGAAAGCGCCAGTTCCCCAAAAAAGTACCCGTGGCCGTAGAGCTCGTCAACAGCGACAACATCGGCGATTATGCAGGATACGGTAAAAAGGAATAACCATGCAGAAAAAAGGCATCAGGATCATCCTTCTAGTGGTAGTCATCGCCCTCGCGGCTTTCAATTCGGTTTACATCCGCAAGCTCGATGAAGTGCGGGCTTCGGCTTCTTCGGTCCGCTTTAACCCGGCCACGTATGCCGGCACGTTCTGGGACAAAAAGCTGCCTGCCCGGCTCGGCGAGGCGGTCGACATCGGCACACTCATTGGAATGCTGAAACGGTCGCCCGGCAACGCTTTCAGTCAATATTCGAATGCGCTGGGCATTGGGAATATCCGGTATTTCCTGGTGAAAGGAGAGGGGGAGATCACGGCGGTGAACGACAACGATATCACGGTAAAGATCCATTCCGACTCGCTGCAGCCGGTGGTGAAGATAGCCACCGAGTTTATCTTCGGCAATGCGGTCCGCGATGCTTCGGGGCTGGTAGACATCAACGAGTTCGAGAACACGATGGACTTCAACAATGTGTCTGCCGAGATCAACCGGCTGATCCGGGAAAAGGTGCTGCCGGGACTGAAAGCAGATGCAAAAAAAGGCGCCACCATAAAGTTCACCGGCGCCATGGAACTGAACAAGGAACACCTCAGAACGGAGCGTATTTCCATCATACCCGAGCAGGTGCTGATCACCGGCTGATCGAAACCAATTGCCATACATGCTGACAGTAGAGAACATAACGAAAAGATTTGCCGGCGTAACGGCCCTGCAGAATGTAAGCATGCAATTCCATCCCGGTAAGGTACATGCGCTGATCGGCGAGAACGGCGCGGGCAAATCCACGCTCATGAAGATCCTGTCGGGCGTATACCAGGATTATGAAGGATGGATCCGGCTCAACGACGAGACGGTCTCTTTCAAGGATCCCCGCGAAGCGCAGGACAAAGGCATCACCATCATACACCAGGAGCTGAACCTCATTCCGTACCTCAGCATTACGGAAAATATTTTCCTTGGCCGCGAGATCAGGAACCGCTGGGGGCTGCTCGATAAAAAAGAGATGCGGCAAAGAACTGCCGCCCTGCTGCAAAGACTGCAGCTGGCGGTTGATCCCGATCGGCCTGTATCGGCCCTGAAAGTAGGCCAGCAGCAGGTGGTGGAGATCGCCAAAGCCCTGCTCACGGATTCAAAGGTCATTATCATGGATGAGCCTACTTCGGCCATCAGCGAAAGCGAAGTGCAAGTCTTGTTCGGCATCATCGATCAGCTGAAGGCAGAAGGTAAAATGATCGTTTATATCTCGCACAAACTCGATGAGCTCACTACCATCGCCGATCATTACACGGTACTGAGAGACGGTAAATGCATCGAGTCGGGCGATATGAAAGGGATGAAGCAGGAGGACGTGATCCGAAAAATGGTGGGAAGGGAGATTACGGTGATGCGCAGCCGCAGTGAGGTTTCAGCAACGGAGGAGTTGCTCTGCGTAAAAGAGGTGAGCCTGTGCAGCGCCGTCAGGAAAGAATTCCTGGTAAAGAATGTATCGTTTTGCGTACGCAAAGGCGAGATCGTGGGCTTGTTCGGGCTCATGGGGGCCGGCCGGACCGAACTGCTGGAAACCCTGTTCGGACTACATCCGAAGCTGGCCAGCGGCGAGATCCTGATCGATCAGCAGCCCGTGCGGCTCACAGGAACACCGGCTGCCATCAGGGCCGGCATGGCGCTGGTGCCGGAAGACCGGAAGAAAGACGGGCTTGTGCTGGGCATGGATGTAGATACAAATATCAACCTCACCACGCTGCAGAGCAGCGAAAAGATGGGGTTGCTGCAGGACCGGAAGCTGAGGGCCAGGGCACAAAAATACCGGGACGAACTCTCCATCAAAACGGCATCCGGGACGCTGGCGGCGAAGAACCTGAGCGGTGGCAACCAGCAGAAGATCGTGCTGGCCAAATGGCTCGCTACCCATCCGAAACTGCTGATGCTCGATGAACCGACCCGCGGCATCGACATCGGCGCCAAAACCGAAATTTATAAGCTCATTTTTCAACTGGCCGCCACCGGCCTCGGCGTGCTGATGGTGTCGTCCGAACTGCCCGAGATCCTGGCAGTGTCTGACCGTGTGCTGGTGATGTCGGAAGGCAGGCTGACAGCTGAACTGACGGCCGCGGAAGCGACGGAAGACCTGATCCTCCGGGCTGCCATTCCAAAAAGCATCCAGACATGAATACACCCCCATACCGCCTTTTTCTCAGCCGGTTCCAGTCGCTGATCGCCCTGTTCGTGCTTTGCCTGGTGATCAGCCTGCTGTCAGACAAGTTTCTAACGGTCAGCAATGTCTGGAACGTGATGCGCCAGATCTCGGTGAACATCTGCATCTCTACCGGCATGACGCTGGTGGTGCTCACGGCAGGCATCGACTTGTCCGTCGGCTCTGTGCTGGCGCTCTGCGGGGCCATCACCGCCGGACTGATGAAGAACGGCATAGAACTGCCCTCCAGCAACCTGTACATCGGGTTTACCTTGTTTGGCGGCATCCTGATCGCGCTGCTGTGCGGCGGCCTCCTCGGATTGTTCAATGGATGGGCCATCACCCGGTTCAACGTACCGCCCTTTGTGGCCACCCTGGCCATGCTCACCATTGCCCGCGGTCTTACCATGCTGTGGACCAAAGGCTTCCCCATTAGCGGACTGGGTGATAAATTTACTTACCTGGGTACCGGATGGTTGCTCGGCATTCCCGTTCCGGTCTGGATCTCGCTGGTGGTTGTGTTAGTCGCAGTTTTGCTTACGCGCAAAACCAGTCTCGGGAAGTACATGTATGCGATCGGGGGCAATGAGAGCGCTTCGAGGCTCTCTGGTATAAAAGTGCAACGGGTAAAGATCGCGGCCTATGTGATCTCCGGGGTACTCGCAGGCATTGGCGGTCTCATTGTATCCTCCCGGCTCGATGCGGCCCAGCCAAACGCCGGCACCGGCTACGAGCTCGATTCGATCGCGGCGGTGGTGATCGGGGGAACGTCGCTTTCGGGCGGACGGGGCAGCATCCTGGGAACCGTACTGGGGGCGGTGATCATCGGTGTGCTCAACAACGGACTTGTGCTGCTGAACGTATCTCCGTTCTGGCAGCAGGTGGTAAAAGGCTTTGTGATCCTGATCGCGGTGATCATCGATAAAATCAGTTCAAAAGATTAATCCAGACTTTTCATGAACGGCTCGTTTATATTGTCTATAGACCAGGGCACCAGCGGTACCAAAACCATTGTCATCAATGAGAAGGGAGAGGTGGTGGCCCGTGGTACCGAGGTACTGCAGACGTTTTACGGCGAAGGCGGATTTGTGGAGCAGGATCCGGAAGAGATCCTGCGGAATGTGATAAGCGCGGTAAAGCAATGCCTGGAGGATTTCGAACGGAAGGGTGGCCGGCGCGGAGATATTCAGGCATGTGGCATCTCTAACCAGCGCGAAACCTTTGTGCTGTGGGAGGAGAGCGGAAAGCCGTTGTACAGGGCCGTGGTTTGGCAATGCAAGCGCTCTATCAGCATCTGCGAACGCATAAAGGAACAGGGGATGGGGGAAAAGGTGAAAACAAAGACCGGACTGGTGATCGACCCTTATTTTTCTTCCAGCAAGGTTGTCTGGCTGTATGAAAACAATGCGGCGGTCAGGGAAGCGATCGATGCAGGAAAAGCTTTTTTCGGCACAGTCGATACCTGGCTTTTGTACCGGCTTACCAACGGGCAAAGCTATCTGACGGATTATACCAATGCTTCGCGCACGATGTTCTTTCACCTTGCCCGCCGGGTGTGGGATCAGGAGCTGCTTGCTGATTTCAGGCTTTCCGGCCTGCGCCTGCCCGAGCCGAAACCATCTTCATACCGGTTCGGCGAATCCGATTTTAACGGGCTGTTTTCAGCGCCGGTTCCTATTACGGGTATGATCGGCGACTCGCACGCAGCCGCTTTCGGGGAAGGCTGTTTTTCGCCCGGCACGGCCAAAGCCACGCTGGGCACCGGTTGCTCCATCCTCATGAACATCGGAGATGAAGTAAAGCCTTCGGCCACCGGCATGATCAGCACGATCTGCTGGAGCACCGAAGACCGTATCGACTACGCCCTTGAAGGCGTGATCGTAACCTGCGGCGCCACCATCGAATGGCTCAAAACTTCGCTGAATCTTTTCGATGACAGCCGGCAGACGGAAGCCATGGCAACGGCGGTTGCCGACAACAGCGGCGTGTACCTTGTGCCTTCGTTCAGCGGCATGGGCGCGCCGCACTGGGACATGAACCGCAAGGCTTCCATCACCGGGCTCACGTTCGGAACAACAAAGAATCACCTCGTACGCGCCGCCCTCGAATCGATCCCCTATCAGATAAAAGACGTCATTATGGCCATGGAACAGGATGCGGGTCTGCCTCTCAGGCAGCTGATGATCGACGGCGGCATCACATCCAACCGTTTCATCGTGCAGTTCCTTGCCGATCTGCTTTGCAAACCGGTCGTAAATATTGGGCTGCCCGACGTATCCGCATTGGGGGCGGCCTACCTGGCCGGTTTGAAACTGGGAATTTTCAGGGACCTGGACCATCTCAAAACCCTCAACCAGAATTACAGCATCGTACAGCCGGGTACTGAACAGGAGAAAGTGGCCGGGTATTATGAAGGATGGAAGAAGGTAGTGGAAGCCAGATAACCAAAATCCTTCAAAAAAGGGTTAAATCACGACAAGCTCTTTCCTGGGAAAGGTGCTACATTTCAGCATAATTCGGCGCCGTCTGCCTTCTTTATGCAAGCACTCCATATGAAACCAAAATTCTTCTCCTGGTTCTTCTCCACTGTCTTTTGTATTCTGTCAGCGTATTCCGGCCATGCACAACCGAAAATCATTGTCGCGGGTAAAGCGGTTGAACTGCAGGTGACGGCTGCTTCCGCGTCAACCATCCGCATCTCCGCCGTTCCGCTTGATTCCCTGATCAGGAAGGACCTGGTGATAGAAGACAGGTGGGAAAGGCCTGGTTTCCGGTTCAGGTCGCTGAAGAAGGATACGGCTTTCAGCCTGAAAGGATACACGGTAAAGATTCTTCGGCTGCCGCTTTCCGTGATCCTGTATGGGCCCGGTAAAAAGCTGGTACAGCAGGTTTCTTTCAACGATACAACCGGACAGGTTAAGTTTTATACGGGACATGGACCTTTGTACGGACTCGGTGGCGGGGGAACTACCTTCGACCGCAGGGGCACGTACGACGAGATGCAGGAGGGCGTATTTCCAAACGAGCTGCAGCTGTTCGGATCCCGGATGCCGGTACCTTTCCTGATCGGCACGGAAGGCTGGGCCCTGTTCTTTCACCTGCCTTACAAAGCCGCGCTCGACCTGCGGAGCGGAACCAATGGATTTCTTATTCCCAGGGCAGCACCACGTACCGCAGAAGAGGGGGCGCTGCCGATAGACTTGTTTATTACCCTGAGCAGGTCTCCGGAAGTGATCATGTCTGAATACACTTCCCTGATCGGAAAAACACCGCTGCCACCGAAATGGGCGCTCGGTTACATGCAGAGCCATCGCACCCTGCAGAACGCCGACAGCCTGATCAGTGAAGTAAAGACCTTTCGCGATAAAAAGCTTTCCTGTGATGCCATGATCTACCTCGGCACCGGTTATGCCCCGAATGGCTGGAACTTGGGACATGCAAACATGGATTTCAACCCGGATATTTTCAACAAACCGGATGAGATCATAAAAAAGATCCATGATGACCACATGAAGGTTGTGCTGCATGTATCGCATCCGCCGCGCACCATGCACGGCATCATGAAGCCGTCGGCGGCCGATACCGGCCGCGACTATGCCTACAACTACTGGAAATGGCACCTACCAGCGTTCAACAAGGGTGTCGACGGATGGTGGCCTGATGAAGGCGATGAATTGCCTGTTGCGGCCAAGCTGATACGGCACATGTTGTACTATGAAGGCCCGCTCCTCGACCGGCCCGATACGAGGCCCTTCAGTTTGCACCGTACCGGGTACGCAGGCATCAACCGCTATGGGGGATGGGTATGGTCGGGCGATGTGTCTTCGCTCTGGGAGACGCTGGCAGACCATGTGCAGGTGGGCTTGAATTTTTCGCTCAGCGCCTCGGCTTACTGGGGAACGGACATCGGCGGGTTTGTGCTCACGCATGAATTCACCGGCGAGCTGTTTGCCCGCTGGTTCCAGTATTCCGCCTTTACGCCGCAGTTCCGGTCGCATGGGCGGCAGTGGTGGCTGCACCGGCCGTGGGGCTGGAGCACGGGCCAGATCGGTCCACTGGAGATCTCCCTCACCGGCCCCAAAGCCACGCGGCTCGATCAGAGCGAAGTGCTCAATCCCGACATTGAACCCATCTGCAAGAAATACCTGGAGCTCCGCTACCAGCTGATGCCTTATTTGTATACGGCCGCTCGGGAGAACTACGATTCGGGCATCCCCATCATGCGGGCGCTCTGGCTGCATTACCCGACCGATTCTGTTGCGGTACACTGCAGCAATGAATATCTATGGGGCAGGAATATGCTGGTGGCGCCGGTCACCCAGAAAGGCGTCACTTCGCGCGAGGTCTATCTTCCCGAAGGCAGCTGGTACGATTTCTGGACGAACCGCCGCTACGAAGGCCGCCAGCTCCTCAACCGTTTTGTTGACCTCACCACGCTGCCTCTGTATGTGCGTGCCGGCACCGTGCTCCCTATGGACCCCATCAGGCAGTATGTAGACGAGCCCGTCACCGAACCAACGAGCCTGCGCATCTACCCGGGTGCCGACGGCAGCTACGATCTCTACGAAGACGACGGCACTTCACTCGGATACCAGCGCGCGGCCACCTTCACCCAATTCCAATGGACCGACAAAGATCGCACCCTTACGATCCAGCCCTCCTCCCGCTCCACACTATCGGTCAGGGGCAACCGAACTTATTCACTGCAACTGATGGGCCGCCAGAACGCAGCCCCTAAAACGGTTGAGTACAAAGGAGAGAAGGTGAGTGTGAAGTTGTGAGGCAAGATAAATGACAAGCAATCATAATCACCTCCCGGGAATGGTAGTTGCAAAGGGCAGAAAGTGAAAGAGATGCAAACAAACCCTCCTGTGGGTGCGGCTTTAACCCACCCCTACTCCTCCTGAGAGGGGATTTGTGAGATGGCAGCCTCGCAGCCCCTCGGAAACCTTCCTCTCTCTTCTCTCCCCCGGCCATTGAAATGGGGCGTGAAGAAATTTATCGAATGGAGCGAGACCAAATGGCCTGCCGCAGGCGGCCATTTGGTGCAACGGACATGCACGGCTTTATTCCAAAGCCCCTCTATGCAATGGCCCGAACCCCTACCACTGCCGAATAAAACCATGTCCGTACCCGCGCAATGCAGTAAATTTTAGCCACATTTCAAAAGTCAAGCCTTTTTTGCTTCTTTTTTGGGCACAAAAAAGAAGATCCCCGCTTACTTCATAAGCGGCAACACCACATTGCTGCTGTGGGCCGCATCGTGGTAGATGCTGATGGTGGCTTTCTGAAAGTCGCTGTCGGAAGCTTCGAAGATGTTGACGAAATTCTGGGGATTGCGGTCGACCAGGGGGAACCAGCTGCTTTGGACCTGGACCAGGAGGCGATGTCCCTTTTTGAAGAGATGCGCGGTCTCGTTGAGTTTGAAGGAGACCGTTTCGATCTTGTCTTTGCCAAATGGTTCCGGTTTGCTGAAGCTGTTGCGGAATTTGCCGCGGAATACCTCGGCGCGCACCAGCTGCTGGTAGCCGCTCATGTCCTGGGCCGGCTGGCCGGGTTGCATGGCCGGTTGGGTGGCGTTGTCGGGCCATACATCGATTACTTTCACGATAAAGTCTGCGTCGGTACCGCTGACAGTTACAAACAGGTTGGCAGCGATCTCGCCGGTGAGCTCCATGTCGTTGGCAAGTGCATCGGTTTGAAATGACAGTACATCCGGGCGTTTGGCCGCAAAGCGCTGGTCTTCCACCATGTACTGGTTGTTGCGCCCGCCCGATACCACCGAGGTATACGGTACGGGGTTCGCCGGATCGCTCACATACGAGGTGTTGCTTTTTCCTGCCCCGGGTTTTGCCGGCGAAAGCTTGCCATCGGCCTGCAGGTAGTAGGGGGTGGGACGGCTGTTCGCCGGAGGCCACACGGGGTAAGATTTCCATTGGTTCGAGCCGGTTTCAAACAAGGTCACCTCGGCCTGGTCGAAGCTGCCTTTGTCTTTGAGATAGTACGCGAAGAATTTCGTTTCGATCTCTTCCTGGTAATACTTGTTGAGGTCTGTGCCGAACTGGTAAGCGCCGAACGATTTCCAGGCGGCGCCCGACCATGCCCCGTGCGTCCATGGGCCCATCACCAGCCGGTTGTTATTGCCGGGTGACTGCTTTTCAATGGCAGCGTAGGTCTTCAGGGCGCCGTACATGTCTTCCGCGTCGAACCAGCCGCCTACTACCATCACCGCCGGTTTCACGTTCCTGAGGTGCGGCTTGATATTTTTTCCCTGCCAGAAAGCATCATAGGTATCATGGGCCACCACCTGCCGCCAGGTGCTGTTGGGGTCATAAAAGAAAGAATCGGTGTTGGCATTTTTGAGCGGTCCGAGTTTTAAAAAGTATTTGTAGGCATCGTTGTACCGTTCACGGAAAAAGGGCTTGTAACTTTCCCCGTTCTCTGCTTTCGGACCGTCGAACCCGCTGTAGAAGCTGTAATTGTCGAGCAGGAAAAAAGCGCCGTTGTGGTTGCAGTCGTCGCCAGTGAACTCGTCCGACATGGGCGCCTGCGGCGACACCGCTTTCAGGGCCGGGTGGGCATCGGGCAGTGCAGCAGATGAATAGAAGCCGGGAAAGGAAATGCCATAGATGCCTACCTTCCCGTTGCTGTGCGTATTCTTCAGCAGCCAGTCGATCGTATCGTAGGTATCGCTCGATTCATCGACATCCTTATTTGATCTTTTTACATCGATGGCCGGTGTCATCTCCACAAACTTTCCTTCACTCTTGAAACGGCCCCGGGCATCCTGGTACACAAAGATGTATTTGTCTTTCATCAGGATCGTGTTGGGCCCAAGCCGTGTGCGGTAGTTCTCCGTTCCGTAAGGGCGGCATGAGTACGGTGTGCGCGACATCAGGATGGGAAAAGCCTCGCTGGTATCCTTGGGTGAATAGATCGCGGTATACAGCCGCACGCCATCCCGCATCGGAACAAAGGCTTCCGCTTTCACATAGTTGGCGCGTACAAAACCGGTATCCGGCGCGTTCTGGGCACAGGATGCAACAGACAGCAAGGCGATCCATAGAATGAGGAAAGCTGACTTCATAGAAGAATTTTTGAATGCAAAAGATAGGGGATATTGGGAGCACACAGACCCGGCTGGCCGAATAAATTTTTTAGGTCGCTGGGCACACTGTCCACAAAAAAAGCCGGAAAGACAGGTGGAGTCTTTCCGGCTTTTTTCTCGAGATGGGTCTGTTATTTGGTGTCCCACCAAACCCTGTCCGTCAGTTTCGCTGCCTGCAGAGAGTTTGGATTGGTGTTCGCTTCCGATTGCGGGTAAAGATACCTTCTGGGGATCTCCGGAAGCACGGCATTCGGTGCCAGCGGTATCAAGGGAAAGCCGGTACGCCGCCAGTCGTTGTAATTTTCGAGCGACAGGAAATCGGCGATGCTTTTTTCTTCCATGATCCTTTGCAGGGCGTTGCCCGCCGTGAGCGTACCCCGGGTACCGAGGTAGGTTGTAGTAGCTCCATCCGATACACCGAGCTTGGTCATGTTGCTTTTGACCGCATCGGTGTACACAGGTTGTGCTGCAGCAGCGCCGGATTTGACGAGGGTGGCTTCGGCTTTCAAAAACAGCGCTTCGGAATAAGTAAGGATGAACACAGGTGAATTTTTGCTTCCGTAGTAACTGCCTACTACAGAGAAACTGTTCAGGTTGGGAAGCGGGCCTACGGTGCCGATCTGGCGTCCACGGTAGGCGTTGTCTGTCTTTGCCTGCGATACCAGCACCGGAAGGCGCGGATCATTCCGCACTTTCAAGGTGTCTACAAGCGTGGAGCCCAGCACGATGGTGCTCACCGGCAGCATGATGTTGTACCAGTGGTTTTCTGTACCTGCACCGCCGGGATATGAAAATTTCATGTCATCCGTATTGGCGATCAAGCCGTTCTGCAGTGCGGCAAGGGCAAGGTCTGCCTGGGTGGCTGCCGTATAGCCGGGTGCTTTGGTCAGGTGCATGTAGTAGCGGGCCTTCAGGGTGGAGGCAGCCCTTTTCCACTTGTTCATGTCGCCGGCATAGTAATAGTCATCAGTGGTCGGTTTCACAGCCGTATTCTTGTTGATGTCGGCAAGGCCATTGTCGAGCAGCGATTGGATCGCTTTATAGATGTCTTCCTGCTTGTCGTAGGCCGGCGTGAAATTCGTGCTGCCTTTCAGCGACTGGCTGTAGGGTATATCGCCCCAGAGGTCGGTGGCTACCCCCAGGCAATAGGCCGTCAGTATCTTGCCGATCCCCGCATAGTTTGAGTTGCCGTTTTTTTCGGCCGTCTGGATCAGTAGGGAAAGATTTTCCAGCCCGCCCACATAGATCGAGCTCCAGGGGTTGTCGAAATTACCCGACACATGCTGGTAGGTACCGAAGTTGGGAATGGCCTGGTTGTAGGCAATGTTCTGCAGCCAGTGGTTCAGGTACGTGGCGGCAAACCCCGGGTCGTTGGTTTCGATGTTGTTGGCCAGGTTGTACTCGATGGGTGCCAGCAACAGTTTTTCAGAGACCGCGGTTGGGCGGTTGGGATCGTAGTTGATGTCGGTGAACTTTTTGCATCCCGAAACCGATAGGGCAAGTATGAAAAAGGAGAAAATGATTTTGTTCATATAGTGACTTTGATTGGTCTGGTAATAACAGGACTGGTTACCCGAAGTGGTTATCCGGTTTGGTTAGCGTAAAGTGGCGCTGATGGTGAAATTGTATGACCGTGATGTAGGAACTGTATAGCCATACACACCCTGCGAGCCGTTTGAAGAACCGTAGCTGCTTACTTCCGGATCGGCCCCTGTAAAGTGTGGTGAATAGATCCACAGGTTCCTGGCGGTGGCGGTGAGCCCGATGCCGGTGAACACGGATTTGCTGAACCAGCTGCCCGGCAGGTTGTAGTTCAGGTTTACGTTTCTCAGTTTGATGTAAGTTCCATCCTGGATCACGGATTCGTAGATCAGGTTCAGGCGCTGATAGTAATCTTCGGCCTGCACCAGTTTGGTGTTGGGCTTGTTGTCTACAATGGAGATGCCGGGCACCACCAGCGGCTGGCGGTTTTCGGTCACCTTCGGCGTACCGTAGAAATAACCGTACCGGTCATCCGAATTCAGGATCTGTCCGCCTTTGCGCATATCGAAGAAAAAGTTGAAGGAAAGGCTCTTGTAGCGGAAGGTATTGGTGATACCACCCAGCCAGTCGGGCTGAACGTTGCCGATGATCTTCGAAGTGGCGGTCACGATCGGCAGTCCGGCCGCATCGATCTGGATCTGTCCGTCGGCAGTACGCTGGTACCCCGTGTTGAAGAAATTGCCGTATGGCAGTCCCACAAACAGCTGCGTCTGGCCGATGGAAAGCGACGGCTGGTTGCCGTAGATCTTTATGACTTTGTTCTTGTTCTTTGTGAAGGTGACGGTCACATCCCAGCTGAAATTTTTGGTTTTCACCGGTGTGCCGTTCAGCAGCACTTCAACCCCTTTGTTGGTCATGTCGCCGGCATTGAGCAGGGTGGAAGTAAAGCCGGTGGCAGCGGAGGTAGACACGGAAGTCAGCAGGTCGGTGTGTTTTCTGTTGTAATAGCTGGCTTCAAAGCTGATGCGGCCTTTCAGGAAACGCATTTCGAGACCGGTCTCGAATTCATTGGTCGATTCGTTCTTGAGGGTGCTGTTGCCGAGGGTGGAAGAAATAAGGAAACCTGCGCGGCTGTCGTACGGGAAATTGGTCGGCCGCACGAAGGGAGTGTTCAGGGCATAGGCGCCGATGCCGTCGTCGTTCCCCACTTTTGAATAAGAAAACCGCAGTTTACCAAAATCGATGGCCGGTACTTTCAGCAGTTCGGAAAAGATAAAGCCGAGTGAGCCGGAGCCATAAGGATAGTAGTTGTTACCCGCTGCCAGCACGGAAGTACCGTCATACCGGCCCGTGACCGACAGGTTCAGGAGGCGGTGGTATTCGATGTTCGACTGTGCATAGAAGCCTACTTTTCTGGTAAGGTTATGCGATTCGCTGGCAGTGATGGTAGAGCCGTTCGATACGTTGTAGAAATTCGGGATGGTAAGGCCGGTACCGGTGATGGTATGGGTCTGGCCGAAAGTGGACAGTACGTTGTTACCCAGTAAAACTTCTACGTTCCAGTCGTTGCCGAACTGTTTTCTGCCGTCGATGATCAGGTCGTGGTTGAACTGCCTGAAGTTCCGGTTCTGGTCTATAATGGTACCGGTGGTGGCGAGCAGGGTGCTGGGAGCTTCGCGGTACTTGGTTTGTTCTGCGTAGATATCTGCGCCAACCCGTTCGGTGATGGTAAGCCAGCTCAACGGTGTATAGGTTACATTGGCCACAGGGATGAAGCGGTTGATCCTGTCGACGTTGTGTACGTTGTCGAGCACCCAGTACGGATTGTTACGCGAGGCGCGGAACATGCGCTGGTTGCCCAGTGAATCGACCGATGGCTTCGGATTCCAGGTGAAAGGAGAGGTGTAGATGGTCCAGAGTGGCGCTGTGAGGTCGTATCCTTCGTTGATGCGGTCGGTCACCGAAGTAGTGTAGTTCACCTGGAAATTGGCCGTGAACTTGTCCGAGATCTGGCTTGTGTATTTGGCAAACGCGGTATGGCGTTTCATGCCGGTAGTGGGCACGGTACCTTTTTGATCGAGGTAAGAGTAATTCAGCAGGTAGCTCGATTTGCCTTGGCCGCCGCTCAGCGTAAGTCCATTTGTGTAAGTAAGGCCCTTGCGGAAGAACTGTTTGATCGGATTGTTATAATACACCGGCTGCCCGTTCACACGGAGGGTGTCTATACGTGGTCCCCAAACAGTGCTGGTTTTCTGTGTTTCGCCATTTGCATAGACGCCGCGGTCGCCCTGCGCGTATTTTTCCTGCACCTGGGGCAGGATCGGCGTTTCCACCGATACCTGCGAAGTGGCGGTGATCTGTGCTTTTTTTATGCCGCCACCGTTTTTGGTGGTGATCAGCACCACGCCTCTTGCGCCTTTTGAACCATAGAGCGCCGATGCTGCGGATCCTTTCAATACGTTCACGCTTTCAATGATGGAAGGATCGATGTCCGAGAGGCGGCTTACGCCGGAACCGGAAACGTTGCCGTTGGCCACACCCGTTTCACTGTTGTTGATGGGTACGCCATCGAGCACGATCAGCGCTTCGTTGTTACCGGTGAAGGATGTAAGACCACGGATCACGATGCGGGAAGAGCTTCCCGGCTGTCCGGTGGAGGAAGTGATCTGCACACCCGACACGCGGCCCGTGAGTGCGTTCAGCACGCTGGGCTCTTTGGTAGCGTTGAGCACGTCGCCTTTTACTTCCTGGGTGCTGTAGGTGAGCTGGCGCTTTTCGCGTTTCACGCCCAGCGCCGTTACCACCACTTCGTCGAGTGCGTTGCGGCTGGGCATCAGCCTGATATCAGAGAACTGGTTCCTGGAAACAGGGATCTCGACCGATTCATAACCCACGGCACTGATCACCAGTACGGCATTGTTTGCAACGGTGAGGTTGAAGTTTCCTTCTATGGAGGAACTGGCGCCGTTGCCTCTGGCATTTTTTACGATTACGGATGCATTCGGAAGGGGATTGCCCAGGCTGTCGCGGATCACACCGGAGATTCGCCTGGTTTGTTGCCCATGCACCGTAGCTGAAACAAGAAAGATCAAGAGCAGCGGAATTAGAAAGCGTTTTATCATAAACATGTTTTGTATAAGCGTTCATATAAAAAGCCCGTACGGAACGGTTCCATACAGATCTGTACATCCACAAAGGTTTTTGAGCACTGGCACCACGACAGCAATCCGACTATAGCAAGGCGAGAATAAAACCCACATCTCCTGTCCGTCCGGTTTTATAAGAATAAAGGCAGCACAAATTTAAAATCGGCTGCACCGGTTAGTTCTCTATTATTAGCCGATAATACCAGTATTTTAATTGAAAGCCGGAAGAGGGTCAAATCATAAAAATTTACATGCGTTATAAGGTGCGCGGAATCCCTTATTGAAGCGGAATTTTACCACCTTGTATACGCTCCCTCACACCAGCTGCGTCGATCAGTCAAAATCCTGACACAGTGCATTAATATTCGATAACGGGCCATGTAAGGCCTGTGGTACTTTTAAGGCGGCATGAGTTCTCCGGTCTTCTTTTTTCAAAAAATTACGAATAGATTCCGCCATGCATTTCAAACTTCTGGTACTTATATCCGCCGGTATACTGAGCTCTTGCTGCTTGCTTGGCCAGTCTGCCGGCTCCTATGTGCCCTGTCAGGAAATGCCCTTTCTCATGCAGCAGTACAAAGCCGACGAAGCTGCATTGACCCGCTTCAACAATGTGGCGGCCGATAACGGAGCCCGCGGGCAGGGTGCCCCCTCATCCAATACAAAATCACCGGCTTTCCGCAACCGCATGGTAGAACTGTATAAAGAATACCTCGCCAAGCTCGCGCAGCTCTCCTTCGACGGGCTCTCACAGGAATGCAAAGCCGATTACATCCTGTTCAAACGCGATCTCAACGAGAAACTTCGCTTATCCGTCGCCGATGAAAGGGATTACAATGCCCTGGCCGAATGGTTCCCCTTTGCGGGCGATATATACACGGCAGAAAAACTGCGTAAACGCGGCATCGCCCTGAAGCCCGATTCGCTGGCAAAAGTGTGGACGGGCATCAGTGAGCAGCTGCCTGCCCTGCAGCAAAAGCTGGCTGGCAGCCGGCAATGGTCGGTGGGAGAGGTGCGGAAAGCCGGCGACATCGCAACCATCCTGCAAAAAGACCTGAAAGACATATTTGATTTTTACAACGCCTACGACCCGGTGTTTACCTGGTGGGTTCCAAAGACCTACGAAAATCTTATAAAAGCGCTGTCGGCTTATTCGGATGCTTTCCGCAAAAAATTGCCTCCCGCCGACAAGAACGGCATCATCGCCCGCAAACCGGCCGGCAGGGAAGAAATGATCAACCTGCTGAAATATGAAATGGTTGATTATACTCCTGAAGAACTGATAGACATCGCCAACAAGGAGTTCGCCTGGTGCGAACAGGAGATGCTGAAAGCCTCGCGCGAGATGGGTTTTGGCGACAACTGGAAAGCCGCCCTCGAGAAAGTAAAGAACAGTGCCGTGCCGCCCGGCAAGCAGCCCGGGGCAATGCTGAAACTCTACAACGAATCGGTTGATTTTGTAAAAAAGCATGACCTGGTCACCATTCCCTCCCTCGCAGAAGAAACCTGGGGCATGAACATGATGTTGCCGGAACGGCAACGCACCAACGCTTTTTTTACCGGCGGCTGGGAACTCACCATCTCCTATCCTACCGATGCCATGCCGTACGACGACCGCATGATGAGCATGCGCGGCAACAACCCGCACCTTTCCCGCGCAACGGTTCATCATGAGCTGATACCCGGCCACAACCTCGAATTCTACATGAACGCCCGCAACCGCACGTATCGCAATTACGACACGCCGTTCTGGATCGAAGGCTGGTCATTGTACTGGGAACTGCTGTTGTGGGACCTTAAATTCCCGCAGGGCCCGGAAGACAGGATCGGCATGCTGTTCTGGCACATGCACCGCTGCGCCCGCATCATCTTTTCTTTCCAGTTTCACCTCGGCAACTGGACGCCGCAGCAATGCATTGATTTCCTGGTAGACAAGGTAGGCCATGAACGAGCCAATGCGGAGAGCGAGATCCGCGGACCGCTTTCGGGCAACAGCAATCCCTTGTACCAGATTGCCTACCTTACCGGCGGCCGTGAGTTCTATGCCCTCAAAAAGGAACTGGTAGACTCAAAAAAGATGACCTACAAACAATATCATGATGCAGTAATGCGCCTCAACGAGATGCCGGTGGAGATGATACGCGCGATTCTGACCAACCAGCCGCTGACAAAGGATTATACCACAGCCTGGAAATTTTACAAATAATACCGAACCATACTTTATGATCTATACAAAATCCGTAGTGAGAACAATTGTTTCAGCGGCATCGTTTATGTTGTTGTGCTGTGGCCTGCTGCCGGCAGCTGTTTTATCGCAGTCGAAAGAGGCGTATGTGCCCTGTCAGGAAATGCCGAACCTGATAGAAAATTACAATGCCGACTACCGTGCACTCGTGCGTTTCTATACTCCTCCGGCCGGCGGTGGCGGCGGAAATTTCCGTGGCGGCGGGGGTGGAGATGCAGGTTTCAGCTCGCCTGAAAAACGCGAGCGGCTGCAACAATTGTATAACGACTACCTGAAGAAGCTGGAACAGCTCAGTTTTAAAAGCCTGCCCCAGGAATGCAAGGTGGATTATATCCTGTTTAAGCGGGAGGTTACGGAAAGGCTGCGCGTTTCCACCCTGCAGGAACAGGAATATGAAAAGATAAAACAATGGTTTCCCTTTGCCGATAAGATCTATGCCATGGAAAAAGGCCGCCGCCGCGGCACGCAGCCCGATGCGGAGAAAACGGCCAAAGACTGGTTCGACATCACCGGCAGCCTGAAAACACTCGGCGGCAAGCTGCGCGACGAAAAAGGACTGTCGCAGGAATCGGTGAACCTGGCAGGAGATGTGGTCACCGACCTGAAAAGATCACTCGCCAGCATCTTCCAGTTTTACAACGGCTACGACCCGATGTTCACCTGGTGGGTTCCGAAAACATATACCGCGCTCGATGAAGCCCTCACATCTTACGGCTCGCAGCTGAAAGGCAAGGCGCCCACGCCGCCGCAGCGCGACAATACCGGCATCAACGGCAAACCGGCCGGCAGGGAAGAGCTGGTGCGGCAGCTCAACTACGAGATGATCCCCTACACGCCGGAAGACCTGATCGAAATCGCCAACAAGGAGTTTGCCTGGTGCGACGCTGAAATGCTGAAAGCTTCCAAGGAAATGGGCTTCGGCGACAACTGGAAAGCGGCGCTGGAAAAAGTAAAGAACAGCTACGTACCGGCCGGAAAACAGCCGGAGATGATCCTCGGACTGTTCAACGAATCGATCGATTTCCTCAAAAAGAATGACCTGATCACCATACCGCCGCTGGCGGAAGAAACCTGGGGCATGATCATGATGACCCCGGAACGGCAGATCGTGAATCCGTTCTTCACCGGTGGCGCCGATATCAGCATCTCGTACCCCACCAACACCATGAACGAAGACGACCGGCTGATGAGCATGCGCGGCAACAACCCGCATTTCTCGAAGGCCACCGTTCACCACGAGCTGATCGCCGGCCACAACCTGCAGCAGTATATGAACCAGCGTTACAGAACCTACCGCAACTACGGCTCTGGTTTCTGGACGGAAGGCTGGTCGCTCTACTGGGAACTGCTGCTGTGGGATCTTGGCTTTTCGAAAACCCCGGAAGACCGCATCGGCATGCTGTTCTGGCATATGCACCGCTGTGCGCGCATCATCTTTTCCCTGAACTACCACATGGGCAAATGGACGCCCCAGCAGTGCATCGATTTCCTGGTCGACCGTGTAGGCCATGAACGCGCCAACGCCGACGGCGAAGTGCGCCGCTCTTTCAACGGCAGCTATCCGCCGCTCTACCAGCTGGCGTACCTCACCGGCGGCCGGCAGTTCTATGCCCTGCACAAAGAGCTGGTGGGCACTGGCAAAATGACCAACAAACAATACCACGATGCCATCATGCATCTCAACGCCATGCCCATCGAGATGATCCGCGCCATCCTCACCAACCAGCCCCTCACACCGGATTACAAGACCAACTGGAAGTTCTATGGCCAGGAGGTGGAGGGGAGGAAGTTTTAAGACCTTTCTGCAGAGACACGAAGACCAGATGGGAGAAGCAAGGTTCCAAACCTTGCTTCTCCCATCTGGTTGCACCTCCAACCTGTTTGTCATTCCCGCGAGGCGTCAGCACTCGTTTGCCTGTGCAGCCTGTTGCTGCGCCTAAGCGGGAATCTAAGCGGAGAATCAAAGGAGGATGGATATGAGCCGGTATGCAAGGCTTACGACGTAATAGCTGTTTCGCTCAATTTCAGGGGATCTTCGCGCGTACAGGCGCGCAGCAGCGTGCGGTTGCAGGCATGCACCTGCGCCTGCGCGAAGATGACAACGGGATTGGAGGTTCGGGAGATAGGTGCAGCAGGGTTTCAAACATGTATGGTTCCAAACCTTGGGTCATTTGATTGGATGCATCTCGCCAATGGTTCGGTGTAACACATCTGTCATCATCACTTCATTGACAGCACAGAGTGAACAGTAAGATCTGGTACCAGGCCGGATGCCGCCATGCGTCCTGTCAGTTGATCATATTCTCCAGCTTCTGCTGGTGGAGGATGATGATGTTCCCTTCCTTGATATCGATGATGGAATCGGACCTGAAATCGCTCAGGGTCCGGATCGTTGATTCTATGGCCGTTCCTGCGAGGTTGGCGATGGTTTCGCGGCTGATATGAATGGAGGCGCCTGGCGACTTGTCGGTCGCATATTTTTTCTGCAGCATGATGAGTGCGCCGGCCACCTTCTTTCGCAGCGAATTGTACGCCAGTCCGAGCAACTGCTGTTCCTTGTCGGCAATGTTCCTGGCCAGCATCTTCATCAGCTTTTGCGCCACTTCCCGGTTGTTGTTCAGCAGGGTTTCAAATTCCTGTTTGGGTATCAGCGCTATTTCGGCATCTTCCAGCACCTCGGCCGAATCTTTATACGTAGTGTCTTCTATCAGTGCCGTATAACCGAAGAAGTCTCCTTCTGTGAACAGGTCGACCACCAGGTCTTTGCCATCATCATTCGTCTTGTAGGTTTTTACTTTTCCTTTTACGATATAGAACAAACGCATGGGCAGGTTCCCTTCCTGGTATACTACCTGCTTTTTCCGGAAAGGCTTTGTTGCCCGTTCTTTCGCCAGGGCGGTGAGATCATGTACACCGGCTGTATGCTGCAACTGGTCGAGCCCGTCGAGATCCGGCGGCAGTTCCTTCTGCAGCAACTCGGCTTTCCTGAGCCTGCCTTCCACGGCATTGAGGAGTTCCGTTCCGCTGAAAGGTTTTGTGATATAGTCGTCTGCCCCCGACTCCATGCCCTTCCTGAAATCGGACCTCTCGGTTTTAGCGGTCAGGAAGATAAAAGGGGTGTTCCGGATATGGGGATTCCTGCGCAGCATATGCAGTACTCCAAAGCCATCGAGCCTCGGCATCATGATATCGCAGATGATCAGGTCGGGCTGCTGTTTGAGCGCCAGTTCCACCCCTTCCCTGCCATCGGCAGCTGTGTATACCGTATAGTTCGACAGCTCCAGTATCTCGGCGGTGTTCTCGCGCAGCTGGTCGTTGTCTTCAATCAGCAGGATCTTTTTCATATGGGGTCTTTTTAAACAGCACGGTGAATTCAGTTCCCTTTTCCAGTTCGCTGCTGCATGCTATGCGGCCGTTCATCAACTCGGCGTATTTCGCAACAATGTGGAGCCCCAGGCCGGTACCCTGGATGGCAGAGACATTGGCCGCCCGGAAGAACCGCTCAAACAGATGCGCCATATCATCCGGCGGGATGCCCATCCCATGATCCCTGACCCTGCACGTGATCTGTTCGGGTTCAACGTCCGTGGAGACTTCGATGAGGCTGCCCGGTGATGAGAATTTTACGGCGTTCGACAACAGGTTCATCACAATATGCTTCAGCAGGGAAGGATCAAGGTAAACACCCTGATCGCCGTCGTGAATGTAAGAAAGTTCCTGCCCGGTTTTAAGGATACCCCTGGTTTCCTCCACGACCGACGCCATGTACGCTGGCAGGTCGAACGTTTTCCATCTCACCTGTATCTTACCCTCTTCAATTTTACCCAGCGAAAGAAAGTCATTCAGAATATCGGACAGCATATTGACCGAAGAAACGATCCGGTCGATGTGCTTTTCCCGCTTTGGCTGGTCGTCGGCCGAACCGTACCTGGACACCAGATAAACAGATGACAGGATGGTGCTTAACGGCGTCCGGAACTCATGCGAGGCCATGGATACAAATCGCGACTTGAGCTCTCCCAGTTCCTTTTCGCGTTCCAGCGCTTCATTCAATGAGCGGGTGCGTTCGGTTACCTTTTTTTCAAGATCGAGGTTCAGTTGCTGGATGGCATGCTCCTGCTCTTTTCGCACCGTGATATCGCTTACAAAAGCCATCACATAGGTCTTTCCGTCGATCTCGTAGTGACCCAGACTGATCTCAACAGGAAATTCCGAACCGTCTTTTCTGATGGCGTACAGGTCAAGGCCCACACCCATGGGCCTGTTGTGCAGGTGCGACTGAAAGTTGTTCCGGTGGTGGATGTGTTTCTGGTGAAACCGGGCGGGGATCAGCTGTTCGATGGGATAGCCGGCCAGCTCATTTTTGTCGTACCCGAACTGCCGGCAGGCAAAATCATTCGCCAGCACGATATTACTGCTGTGGTCAACGATGATGATCCCCATGGTGGCATGATTGAACAGGGCCTCGAATTGCTGATCGGTCGTGTGACCTGGGTCGGGCGGGTGGATCATGCGGGACATAGGTATAAAGTGCAACCTGGAAAATTACAGGTCCGCAAATTTACGATCTGTCTGCATGCTAAAAGCCAACAGCGGGGTAGCAGCTCCTTGCTCACCTGAACTCCACCACGCTGTATGCAGCCTGGTTGGGCTGACGCGTCTGGCCGCCGACCGTCGTTTTCACGCGGTCGTCGTCGTAGATGATGAGCAGCTTTGATTTGCTGATGATGGCGATGTCTTCGCCCTTGTGGTTGAAGGACAATATTTTTCCGGAAGCATCTTTTACCGGGCTCAGCTGGTTTTTTTCGAGCTCGGAGAGCGTGGCCGTCCAGAGATAGGCGCCGAGTTTCTCGCCGTTTTCGTAAGAAGTGAGAATGATGAACCTGTTGTTGAAGCGGTCGTACTCGATGCTGGAAATGCCGATGTGTTCTGTGATGCCGGGCTGTGCCAGGGCCACGTTGAAGTCGGTGAGCACCTTGTAATCGTCGCCCAGCTCGATGGCGCCGTTGGAGATGTGAAAGCCGACGGTCACGATCTTTGTCTTGTATGCAAAATCATCGAACTTCTTTCCTTCCTCCCGGATGCCGAAGTAAAGTTTGTCTTCTGTAGCTGCCAGCCCTTCGATCTTGAAATAAGGCATACCCTGCGGGAATGCCGGCGAGGTGAGCACCTTTGAGATCTTGTCGCGCAGAAAGACCGATGTGCTGTCGGTATGGGAGGCGCTCAGCACGCGGGGATCGTTTTCGTTGCCGTTCTGCCAGTAGAAGATCGTATTGTACTTGTTCCAGTCGGTACTGCCCGGTTTGACCCTGTCGAAGCCGGTAGACAGAAAGATGATGCGGTTATCAGGCGTACAAGCAAAGTCTTCGAATTTCGTTCCGCTTTTGAATACAGGGTTCATCAGGTAGGTAGCCGGCTTGCTGGTATCGGGGAACCCTCTTTTGGCAGTCCAGTAAAAGACGGAGGTCCGCTGGTCGGGCATGTCTTTGTCGTTCGCCAGGAACACCTTGTTGCCGTCGTACAGCACGGCGGAAGCCTCGCACCACACGGGCTGGCCGGCGGCAGTGAGGCCGCTTTCAAAACAGTCGAAAAAGCCTTCTTTGGTAATGGTGGCCTGTGAGGTGCCGCCTGCGGCCGCCGTTGCGGTGGCTGCCGGGCGACTGGTTTTACATTGGGTGAACAAGAGGGCCGGGATAAAGACTAGAAAAACGATCTTCTTCATATGGTTCGATTACAGGCTGGCTGGCGCGGGGGAAGTTACTCGGTGGCGGTTTTGTATCGTTCGGTGATGTTGTACACCACATAGCCGGTCACCCAGGCGATATGGCTTCCTTTGCTGAGGAAATAATATCTTTTTTTGATGGTGGGGGTCTGCAGTTCGTTCATGATGCCGCCCAGCAGCAGCGCGCCTCTTTTCAGGTTTTCGGCCGTAAACGTGTTCTGGGTATCGTGCATATTTTTCTCGGCCTTGTTCACCGTTTCGGGGTCGGTGATCTTGCTGATCCGGTCGGAGGTAAAGCTGACAAGACTGTTGTAATCGGCGGACAGTTTTTGAAAATTCATGACGTCGTTGTAGCTGAACTCCACGTAATCGGACAGGGCTTTGTCGGGGTACAACAGATTGACCATGGCCCATACGATGCCGCCCAGGAAAAACACTTCTTTTTTGTTCTGGATGCCCGCTGTCTGGTTAAAATACTTCAGTTCGGCCAGGGTGCTTTCCTGCAGGGCATCGCCGGCAGGAGTGAGGTTCATAAAACGCGATCCGAACGGAAGGGCGAATGCCTCGAAACTGCCGTCGGGGTTATAAAAACCGCCTTTGGTGTTACCGCCGCCGATGTCGATGCTTACGCTTTTTTCCTTGAACTTCGGAAGCACTACGCCCATGTTGGTGTATTTGGCTTCGAGGTCGCCGGTGAGGAATTCGATTGGCCGGGTGTACGAGGGCATCGCTGCTTTCGCGGCATCCTGCATCACGTTCGCGATGCTGTCCTGGTTCATTTTTCTGGCTACGGCTGCCTGCAGCACACCGCTGCTGAATGCCGCGTAGATATGATCGGGTGCTATGTTCAGGCTGTTGATGATGTTGAAATAGACCTGGATGGCTTTTTTACCCGATTCGAAAGCGTTGCTGTTGAGGTCGGCGAAATTGGAGTTGATCGCGCTGTCGCGGGATGTGTTGTAGATATACCGTCCTTCGCGCCCCAGGGTTACCTGTACGATGCTGAGCTTGATGCCCGTAGAGCCGATGTCGATGCCGGCGAAAGCTTCCGCTTTTTTGCGAAGGCTTTCCCCCATCTGCAACATGGCCATGCGGCTGCCGTACATATTGAGCTGCTGGTAAAGTTTAAAAGCCGAGTCGATATAGCGGAGCGACCGGGTACTGTCTTCCATATCCCGGTACAGCAGTCCCAGGTTTTCGTAGGCCACCGCCTGCCAGTAGTATTCGCGCATGATGCGCACGGAGTTGAGGCCGGTCACCAGCGCCCGCTCCGCTTCTTTGTACTGGTTGGTTTCACGGTAGGTGTTGCCGATCTTGATGAGCCTGACCGCCGAGTTCTGTGCCTGCGCGCCAAAGCCAAGAACGGTCAGTATGCCGCACAGTATGAGGAACCTTTTCATGTATGAATTTTATGAGTTAACAGCTGATTGATTTGTAAGACGGGCTAAAAGCAACGGCAGTCGGCCTCGCATTTCGACACCACGATGGTGCGCACGATCTGCCCCTGTTTGTTATAGCAGTACTGAACGCGCCGGCCGGTGAAATTTTTGTTGTCATCCTGTTCGCATACTGGTTCGCCTTTCCGGGCGCACTGCATGTCTTTCTTGGGGGCTGGTGCAGGGTTGTCGAACTCTTCGCCGATGGCAGGTTCGAGGCGGTCGGTAGCCGGAGCCGTTTGACGGGGCGGGGCCTGTACCGGCCGGCTTACCGGTGGCGTAACGGGGGCCGAAGCAAGGGAAGGCTCGTTTTCAAAGCCGCAGGCAGTGCTGTTGGCCTTCAGCAGTTTGCCGAGGAGGAAACCGCCGCTGCCGTCATGCAGCTTTTCGTAGCGCGAGGTTTCCACGCAGCTGTCGCCTGCACGGGTGCCTTTCAGCGTATAGTCGGAACTGGACGTGGTGGCAGGTTCCGGGCCGGAGGGCAGCGGATTGTAAAAAACGGCCACTTTCAAGTATCCCCTGCAGATCAAAGCATCGATCCGGCTTCGCAGCTCTTTTACATTGGTATAAACAGGGAAAGATCTTCCTTTTACTTCGATCGCCGAGGGGGCGCCAGCCTGGTTCGAATAAAAAAAGACGCTGTCGGAAGTGTTGCCGATGTAGATGGCCGGGAAATCGCGCACGTTCCATTCAGCCTCGTTGGGCATCAAGAGCGAATCGTAATTTTTGAGGGTGGTATTGGAGTAAAAGGTGTTCGACTGTTTTTCAACCGCCTGGGTGATGCCGGCCTCGTCCTGCTGGTCGGCTTCCGGTATCTTGAGGTCTTCAAAACAGTTGTATTTGTAGTATACATCGGCGCCTGAGCGCAGGATGCCGGCGTCGGGGAGGGTTTTACAGCCCGATTTCGAGAAACCGCACAGTTCTTTCAGGTCGGCCGGAAATTCTTTACCGGGCAGGCTTTCGGAGATCACGACACAAAGGGGAAAGGTGTTGATCTTTCCGGTGAGTTCGAGCTGACTGTACAGATCCTGGGGAACTTTTTTCTGCGGGCTGTTACAGCCGGTAAGGCCGGAAGCCATCAGCAGGCAGAGCGAACAGAAAAGAAAGAAGGCAGATTTCGCAGAATGGTGTACTGCTGAAAGGGGGTTGGGGTGTAAAGGCATATCTGGGTCCGGGTTAACAGGAATGCAGGGAGTGATCAGCAAAGGCTGGTGATGATGGGCTCTCCTCAGATCACACAAAAGCATACGCGTAAATTAGATAACAGAATCTTTTTGCGGAAAATAATGGCAGCAAGAGGTTTTTTTAGAGAGTATCGAATCCGTCCGGAGTGCAATATTATCATTTTTTTGCCACTTGCAAAAGGGGCAACCCGCAAACTGCCGTAACCAACCGCACCGTTCAAACTGTTTCGCCAGCCGCATGTCAGGGTTTCTGCTGCACCGGGATCGGTTTTTCATGGATGGAAGTCTGGAAGTCGACACTGCCGATGATCTTTTCCGCGTCGTCCTTTGCTTTCACCAGCTCTGCCACCGTGATCCGGCCGATCCGGTACATCAGGTAGGCATGGTTCAGGTGCCGGAAAGCGTTCCTGGCGTTGTTGCCTTTCGCCTGCACATTGAAGGCCGTGAGGGCGGTGAGGCAAAGCGCTGCGATAAAGGAGGCGATCCGGATACTGATGTTGTCATCTGATTTGATGAAATCCGCACCCGCGAAAGCGGTCACAAAAAGAGCGGCAGCGATACCGATGGTGCCAAAGATGATGATGACGATCCGTAAATTATCAGCGGTTTGCTTGTACAGGTCTATCGTTCTTGTAATGGTTTCAACCACTTCCTTTTCTTCATCGGGCATAAGCACAGTTAGTTTGGCCAAAAATAATTTTTACTGCCCATCCGTCAAAATTTATCGGGGTGTTTCTGGCAGGTACCTCCCTGTGCACCGTTTCTGCAGGCTAAGTTGATCATCCGACGGGCAACCGGTTTGCCTGTGCTTTTTCCATTTCACAAAATATGGCATCTTTGCTCCATCCCGGCTGCCTCGTCTGCCGCCGCGGAAGAAATCTGTCCCTTAATGCTGAATGGAAAAATCATATGAAACTAATACCCGTGGCTGCGAAATTCATTGCCTTCCTTTTTGTTCCCCTTTTGTGCGCCCCTTCTCTTTTTGCACAGCCAGGTAATCCGGAGGATGGCCGGAAGGAACGTGAATACCT
This sequence comes from Chitinophagaceae bacterium, assembly GCA_965200945.1. Classification (GTDB taxonomy): domain Bacteria; phylum Bacteroidota; class Bacteroidia; order Chitinophagales; family Chitinophagaceae; genus JADCRZ01. The sequence continues at coordinate 2,122,849 of OZ241749.1, read as the reverse complement.
TGTAAAGACGCTCACCCGCATCGCCGACCCCTTGCTGACGACACTCAGTAAAAACGAACTGCGCAAGCAGATGCCGGTGGAAGCCGCGCCCGGTGTCACCGACCGGCCCTCCGTAACCCACCTGGAAGCATTCGGCCGCCTGCTCGCCGGCATCGCACCCTGGCTCGAACTCGGACCCGAAAATTCTGCCGAAGGCAAACTTCGCAAAAAATACAATGACCTAGCCCTGCTCTGCATCAAAAATGCCGTCGATCCTTCCTCCCCCGATTTCCTGAACTTCAGTAAGGGCAGCCAGCCCCTCGTAGACGCCGCGTTTTTTGCGGAAGGACTACTCCGCGCACCCGGCCAGCTGTGGAAGCCGCTTGATGAGCAGACCAAACAGAATGTCATCAAAGCGCTGCAGTCTTCGCGCGTGATCAAGCCCGGCAATAACAACTGGGTCCTGTTCAGCTCCACCGTGGAGGCGGCCCTGCTCACTTACCAGGGCACTTATGAAAAAGCAAAAGTGGATACGGCCGTGCTCAGGCTCATGAGCTGGTACAAAGGCGATGGCACGTACGGCGACGGCGCCGAATACCACTGGGACTATTACAACAGTTTCGTGATGCACCCCATGCTGCTGGAGACGCTCGATGCCCTGGTGAAACACGATCCGCAGAGTCCGTATGCGCACCTGTATCCGCAAGAACTGCAGCGGGCGCAGCGTTACGCGGCCGTGCAGGAACGGATGATCTCCCCCGAAGGCACGTATCCGCCCGTAGGCCGCTCCCTGGCCTACCGCTTCGGCGCTTTTCACCTGCTGTCGAAAGTAGCGCTTATGCATGCGCTGCCCCATGAAGTGGAACCGCAGCAGGTGCGCGCCGCCCTGTACACGATGATCAAACGCCAGTCGGAAGCCCCGGGCACGTTCGACAAGAACGGCTGGCTGCAGATAGGGCTGTACGGGCACCAGCCCAGCATCGGTGAAAACTATATCTCCACCGGCAGCCTGTACCTCTGCTCCGAAGCGTTCCTCATTCTCGGACTGCCCGCCAGCGACCCCCTCTGGCAGGGCAAAGACCTCCCCTGGACCACCCGCAAAATCTGGATGGGCACCGATATTCCGACCGATCACGCGATTCAGCACTAGGGAATAGTGTCTGAACCAGGCTTCTTCCCGGTTCAGACACTATTCAAGCGTACCGGGGTTTGTGACCTTTACATGCATCGATGCGCTGCTTTACTCCTCTGCGATCACTCACAGGTTAATTTTTGTAAACTTTTCATTACTTCCGGCATAGTGCTCCCGCGTGAATCCGGATAAATTTGTTTGACGTTCCCTCTAACCAAAGCTTCAGCGTAGTTACCTGCCATATGATACTCTCTTAGTACCAGCTGATCTGTTCACTACAAACGACCTTTACATGCATCGATGCGCTGCTTTACACAATCAAAATAACGCTCATGAGAAAAAACATGTACAAAAAACTGTTGTCGTGCTTTCTGCTTCTGGGAGGATTACTTATCTGGGGTGATGGATTTTCACAGAAAACCATGGTCACCGGCAGGATCACCGACTCACTGGGAACGCCCATTCCCAACGCCTCCGTGCTGGTGAAGAACGCCCGCACCGGCACCAGCTCGAAAGAAGATGGCAGCTTCCAGATCCAGGTCGGGCCCCGTGCCACCCTGGTCGTCAGTGGACTGGGTTTCACGCCTGCGGAAGTAGCGGTCGGCGGCCAGTCGAATGTAACCATCGTGCTGTCGCAAAGCCCTCAATCGCTCAATGAAGTGGTGGTAACGGCGCTGGGCATCCAGCGCAGCCGCAACTCGCTGCCTTATTCCACCCAGCAGCTGGCGGGCGATGAGCTCAACAAAACACCCACAACCAATTTTGTCGACAACCTGTCGGGCAAAGTGTCGGGCCTGCAGATCACGTCGAGCAATACCATGGGAGGTTCCAACAACGTGATCCTCCGCGGTATGAAATCGCTGACCGGCAGCAACCAGGCCCTGTTCGTGGTCGACGGCGTGCCGTACGACAATACCAACCAGAGCCGCAGCAACTACGACATCGGCAACACCATCTCCGATATCAATCCGGACGATATCGAATCGGTCAGCGTACTGAAAGGGGCTGCCGCTTCCGCGCTCTACGGCTCCCGCGCCTTCAACGGGGTCATCCTTATCACCACCAAAAAAGGGGGCAAACGCAGGAAAGGGATCGGCGTTACCGTTGACCTGGGCGCTACCATCGGCTCGCCCGATAAAAGCACCCTGCCGGTTTACCAGGAGGAATATGGCCAGGGCGCAGGCAGCGCTGGCAACGACCCCGGCAACCCTAACCTGCCCGGCTTCTTCTATTATAAACCGACCTTCAACAGCAACGGACAGAACGTGAAGATCGTACAGACGGATATCGACCAGGCCACCGGCCCCATGTACAACCCGAACCTGATGGTGTACAACTGGGACGCCTTTTCTCCCGGCAATCCAAACTACGGCAAAGCCACGCCCTGGATGCCGGCCGCACACAATAAAGTAACCGATTTCATGGAAACACCGGTGACATCTACGGCGAATATTTACATGGATGGCGGCGGGGATAATTTCTCTTTTAAAATGGGTTACACCCACAGCTACGACAAGGGCTATCTGCCCAACAGCCATGTAGGTAAAGACCTGCTCAACTTCGGCGCCACCTACAACGTCACCGACCGCGTGTCGGTAGGGGGACAGTTCAACTATTCGGTCATCAACGGCCTGGGCCGCTATGGATATGGTTACAGCGGGATAAACCAGATGACCGACTTCCGCCAATGGTGGCAGACCAACGTGGACGTGCTCGCGCAGAAAGCCGACTACTTCCGCACGCGGTCTAACGCCAGCTGGAACTGGCAGGGCGGCTACACCACCAACGTGCCCGGCAACATCGTGAAGCCGGCCTATCACGATAACATCTACTGGTACCGCTACCAGAACTTCGAAAGCGACAGCCGCACCCGCTATTTCGGCAATGCCCACCTCGACTACAAGATCACCGACTACCTGAGCTTTATGGCCCGGGTGGCAAAAGATGAGTACTCCGAAATGGTTGAAACCCGCGTGAACGTGGGAAGCAGCGCCACCTCCAGCTATTCACGGTCAAACGCTACTTTTTCGGAAACCAACTACGACGCCCTGCTCAACTTCAATAAAGACTTCGGCGGCAAGTTCAACGTAAAAGCGCTGCTGGGTACCAACATCCGCACCACCGTGAACCAGTCCATCTCCTCGGCAACCAACGGCGGACTGGTAGTGCCCGGCTACTTTGCGCTGGGAAATTCCGTAAACACGCCGAATGCACCTTCGGAAGGATATTCCAAAAAAGAAGTGGACGGCATCTTTGCCGGCGCCACCATAACCTATAAAGAGATGCTGACCCTCGATGCCACCCTGCGCCGCGACCGGTCTTCCACGCTGCCGAAACAGAACAATGCGTTCTATTATCCTTCCATATCGGGCAACTTCGTGTTCTCGAAACTGCTGCCGGACGCTACCTGGCTTTCTTACGGCAAGGTACTGGCCAACTACGCACAAGTGGGGGGAGATGCACCGATCTACAGCCTGCAGAACACGTATGGTAACGTTACTCCCTTCAACGGACAAACGCTGTTCTCTTCCCCTACCACCAACAACAATCCCAGCCTGGTGCCGGAGCAGAACAAGACGTATGAAGCCGGGGTGGAACTGTCCTTCCTGCGCAACCGCCTGGGTGTAAATGCGACCATATACAATGCACGGGCCGTGAACCAGATCATGCCGGTTTCCGTGTCGACCGCCAGCGGATATTCAACTTTTTATGTGAATGGCGGAACCGTTCAGAACAGGGGCGTCGAACTCACCATCAATGCCACCCCCGTGAAAACGATCGACTTTTCCTGGAACATAAACATCAACTGGTCGGCCAACCGCAACAAGGTGCTCTTCCTGTACAACAACCAGCCTTCCTATACCATCACCAAATGGCAGAACAGCGTTCAGCTGGTGGCCGAAGCAGGAAAATCGTGGGGTATTATCCGCGGGTCAGATTATACATACGTGGATGGCAAAAGGGTAGTTGATGCAAACGGTCATTATGTGCTCAATTCAAACAAACTGTCCGACATCGGCAACATCAACCCCGACTGGATCGGCGGCATCAACAACAGTTTCAGCTACAAAAACTTCGCGTTGAGCTTCCTGGTCGACATGCGCCAGGGTGGCGACGTTTACTCGCTCGATATGGACTATGGCGCTTCTTCCGGCATCCTTCCGCTCACGGCCGGCAAGAACGACCTGGGCAACCCGGTCAGAACACCCATCGCCAGCGGCGGCGGCATTGTTCTGCCGGCGGTCACTGCCGACGGTAAAGCCAACACGAAGAGGATCGAAGCATATGACATCAGGCTTGGTTCTGCGGGCTATCCGTTCAGTTCCTTGTTCGGGGAAGGCGCAAGCTCTTATATTTACGACGCCAGTTACATCAAACTGCGGGAAGTGGCGCTGAGCTATTCGCTTCCTAAAAAGACGCTGGAGAAAATTTCGTTTGTGAAAGGACTCGATTTTGCGCTGACCGGAAAAAATCTTTGGATCATCCACAAAAATCTTCCGTACTCCGACCCCGAACAGGGCGTTGCTTCGGGAAACACTTCCATGGGTTTCCAGTCGGGCGCCTATCCCACCTTCCGCACGATCGGATTTAACATCAAAGCAAGATTTTAACCCCGACGCGGCATGCAGAAAACCATCTTTCCAAATCTCTTTTACCTTACGCACATGATAAAGTTACCGGCCGTAATAAAAATGCTTTTCATCGGGATGATCGCTGTCACGGCGGTCTCCTGTACCAAAGACCTCACATCGCTGAACAACAATCCGAAAGCGGCAGTGATCGTGCCTTCGGCGAGCGTTTTCCTGGTAGGACAAAAAAACCTGGTTGATTACAATACCACTACTTCCACCAGCCAGGCGCCTTTCCGGGTGTTTGCGCAAACGTGGACGGAAAATACGTATACCACCGAGGCACGGTATATCCTCTCTGCTTACAATGCGCCCGATGGTTGGTGGAACGTACTTTACTCGAGCATCCTCAACAATCTCACCCAGGCAAAAGGCTTGTTCGCTGCCGACCTGCTCGACGCCGGCACAAAGCGGAACAACCTCATCATCACCGACATCCTGCAGATCTACGCCTACAACCAACTGGTGAACACGTACGGCAACATTCCCTATACCGAATCGGAAAGCAGGAGCATCCCCTTTCCCAAATATGATGATGCCAAAACCGTGTTCTATGACCTGCTGACCCGGCTCGATACCTGTATCGCCGGACTCAACACCGCCTCCGGCGCCATGGGCAATGCAGACCAGATCTATAAAGGCAACATTGCCTCCTGGAAAAAGTTTGCAGCTACGCTCAAACTGAAAATGGCCATGATGGTCGCCGACACCGATCCGGCCACAGCGGCCAAAAAAGTGCAGGAAGCCGTAACGGCCGGAGTTTTCCAGTCAAACACAGACAACGCAAAATTTGCATACCAGGCGAGTCCGACAGGCAATGCCAATCCGATCTGGGTGGCGCTGATAAACAGCGGGAGGCATGATTTTGCCCCGGGAGGTTTATTGGTAAATACGATGCTGTCGTGGAAAGATCCTCGCCTGCCACTCTATTTTACAAAAGATTTTGCCGGAAATTACTCAGGGGGTGTTGCAGGATCTACCAACAACTATGTGAACCTGTCTACCTTTTCAGCACAATGGCTTGCTGCCACTTATCCCGGTGACATACTGGACTATCCGGAAACGGAATTTTTGCTGGCCGAAGCAGTGGAAAGAGGGATCAGCGTAGGCGGAACGGCGGAGACCCATTACAACAACGGAGTTACCGCCTCTGTTCTCTTCTGGGGCGGTACGGCAGGCGATGCTTCCGCTTATCTGGCACAACCTGCAGTAGCTTACAAAACTGCCACGGGCAACTACAAGCAAAAGATCGGATACCAGAAATGGATTGCCCTGGCCAACCGCGGGTGGGATGCGTGGACGGAGATCCGCCGGCTTAAATACCCCGACATCAACACAGTAAGCGCCCCCATCGGCGCCAGCGGGCAGATGCCGCTGCGGTTCTACTACCCCACCAACGAACAATCCTCGAACCAGAACAACTGGGCCGTTGCGGTAAAAGCGCAGGCAGGCAGTGCAGCAGACAATGTATCGACGAAGCTGTTCTGGATGCAGTAGATCGTTCAACGCCGGAGATGCCTTGAAAGGCGTCTCCGCTTCTTTATAAAACAAAATATGAAAACACTTCAAATTGCCTTTTGCCTCCTGATGGCCGGGTTCTGCCAGGCCCAGCAGACCGGCCAGCCGAAAGTCTTTACCCATGCCGATACGCTTCGCGGAACCATCACGCCGGAGCGCGCCTGGTGGGATGTGCAGCGCTACGACATCACCGTGAAACCGGACTACACGGCGAAAACCGCATCCGGCATGAGCCTGATCACCTACAAAGTGGTTGGCGACAATTATCCGCTCGCCATGCAGATCGACCTGCAGGAACCGCTGGCGATCGACAGTGTTATTTTCAACGATGGCGCCTCCCTGCCGTTTACCCGTGAAGGAAATGCCTTTCACGTGAAAGTGTCGAAGCAAAGCAAAGGCTCTGTGAACCATGTGGCCGTTTATTTTTCGGGCAAGCCCCATGAGAGCACGCGTCCGCCCTGGAGTGGTGGCTGGACCTTTGCCAAGGATTCGCTGGGGCGGCCATGGATGACCGTTACCTGCCAGGGGCTGGGCGCTTCCATCTGGTACCCTTGCAAAGATCACCAGAGCGACGAGCCCGACAAAGGCGCATCGCTTACCATGATCGTACCCGATACGCTGGTGGGTGTGGGCAATGGCCGCATGCAGTCGAAAAAGAACAACGGCGACGGCACGGCCACCTACAAATGGGCCGTAGTGAACCCGATCAGCAATTACTGCATCATTCCCTATATCGGCAAATACGTCAACTTCGGTGAAACGTTCAAAGGCGAAAAAGGCAACCTGGATGTTAACTACTGGGTGCTCGACTACAACCTCGACAAAGCAAAAAGCTATCTGCCGAAGGAAACGGAGAACATGCTGAAGGCTTTCGAATACTGGATGGGACCGTATCCTTTTTATGAAGACGGCTACAAGCTCGTGGACGTACAGCATACCGGCATGGAACACCAGTCGGCCGTGGCCTATGGCAACCTGTACAAAGGCGGCTACCGCGGCCGCGATGGCTCCGGCACGGGCATCGGCATGAAGTGGGATTTCATCATCGTGCACGAAAGCGGTCACGAGTGGTTCGGCAACAACCTTACCAGCAAGGACCTCGCCGACATGTACATCCATGAAGGGTTCACCAACTACAGTGAAACGATGTACGTGGATTACATCTATGGAAAAGATGCTGCCAATGACTATAATTATGGCATCCGCAGAGGCATCCGCAACGACCGGCCCATCATCGCCCAATACGGCGTGAACGACCAGGGCAGCGGCGATATGTACCCGAAGACCAGCAACATGATCCATTCCATCCGGCACGGGCTCGACAACGATGAGCAGTTCCGCCAGATCATCCGCGGACTGAACAAAACGTTTTACCACCAAACGGTGACAACGCCCCAGATCCTGGGCTATATCAACAAGCAGGCGGGGTTCGATTATACAAAAGTGTTCGACCAGTATCTGAGAGGCATCCAGATACCACAGTTCCAGTATTATTTCAGCAGCGACAACAAAAAAGTGTTCTATCACTACGCCAATTGCATTGCAGGTTTCGACCTGCCCATGGTGCTGAAGAACGGAGATACCAAAATGAAGATCTACCCGACCGACGCCTGGAAAAGTGCTGATCTGAAAGGCGGCGAAGCTTCCCTCTTCGACACCGCTGCCATCAAAAAGATGTATTACGTATCGGTGAAACCGGTTGAAGCGCCGGGCAAGTTGTCTTTAAAAGCACCGGTAAATCTACCTGCAGACAAGATGAAAGCAGAAGGTAAGCTGGCCGACTAAAAAGGTGATCCTTGCACGGGTACAAACGTGATGCATCACGTCTACACAAGGTCGGCTTGGCGTGTCACGGTTACAAACCGGGGTCTGCCTTTGAGGGTGCCTGGATTCAATGGTAAGATTTATTATATGGACCGATCTTACAACACAGGCCCGCTTAATTTCAAAGACGCCATGCATGCCGTCTTTGAAAGAAACCATAATATTAGATATTCATTTAAAAATTTTAACATGAATTTTCGCAGATATGCATGTGCAGGTTTAATCATGCTGTTGTTTGTTTTAACCGCCTCCGCACAGCGCGGCGCCGCAATCAAATGGGCGAAAGGCGGCGACAGCTATTACACGCTGGAGAACGGCTCCATCGTGGAATACAAGTTGCCCGGGTTCACCAAAGCGGTGCTCGCAGATTCAAGCCAGCTGATCCCCCAGGGGCGCACGAGCCCGATGCCGGTGCAGGGATACTCTCTTTCGGAAGATGGCAAGAAAGTGCTGCTCTTCACCAATTCAAAAAGGGTGTGGCGGCAGAATACCCGGGGCGACTACTGGGTGGCGGATCTCGCTAAAAAGTCGGTGACCCAGCTCGGCAAGAACCTGCCGGCTTCCTCGCTCATGTTTGCAAAGATCTCACCCGATGGCAGCCGCGCCGCCTATGTTTCACTTCACAACCTCTATGTGGAGGACCTGGCCAGCGGCAAGGTGACCCAGCTTACAAAAGATGGGACTGACCGGATGATCAACGGTACGTTCGACTGGGTATATGAGGAGGAGTTTGGCTGCCGCGACGGGTTCCGCTGGAGCCCCGACGGCAAAAGTATCGCTTACTGGCAGATCGATGCCAGCAAGATCCGCAACTTCCTGCTGATAGACAATACCGATTCGATCTACTCTTTCACCAAACCGGTTGAGTACCCCAAAGCAGGCGAAGATCCTTCACCCTGCAAGGTAGGCGTGGTGTCGCTCGCTACCGGAAAGACCCAGTGGATGCTGGTACCGGGCGATTCCCGGCAGCATTATATCCCGCGGATGGAATGGGCGGCCAATAGCAGCGAGCTTATCCTGGAGCAACTCAACCGCAAACAGAACGAAGCCAAAGTGTTTATCTGCACCGCCGCCACCGGTGCCGCAAAATCGATCTACAGCGAGCAGGACAAAGCATGGATAGACGTAAAGGAAAGATGGGGTGAAGAACCGACAGGATGGGAATGGATCAACGGCGGAAAAGAATTTTTGTGGGTGTCGGAAAAAGACGGCTGGCGCCACATCTACCGCATGACGCGCGACGGCAAGGAAACCCTGCTCACAAAAGGTGATTATGATATGATCACCCTCAAAACGATCGACGACAAAAACGGCTTTGTATATTTCATGGCTTCTCCCGACAATGCCACGCAGCAATATCTCTACCGCGTGTCGCTGAACGGCAGCGACAAACCCGAACTGCTTTCGCCCGCCGCTGACAAGGGCACGCATGGTTACAGCATTTCCCCTGCCGGACTGTTCGCGACACATACGTTTTCCAACATGCGTAACCAGTCAAAATCGGAATGGGTCAGCCTCCCGGCGCATCAGGTCATCAAAACAAATGCGGCCGGTGGCGGTAGAAGGGGAGGAGCAGCAGCATCTTATCCTGTGGAAATGTTCCGCATAACCACCGCCGACGGCATCACGATGGACGGATGGATGGTGAAACCGAAAAATTTTGACAGCACCAAGAGGTATCCGGTCTTGTTCAATGTATACGCTGAGCCGGCCAGTTTAACGGTAAGGGATGCTGCCGGCGGACTTGGCAACGGTGGCCGCCTCTACAACGGCGACCTGGCCGCAGACGGGTATATCCAGATGGCAGTGGAAGGCCGTGGCGCACCCGCGCCGAAAGGAGCAGCATGGCGCAAGGCCATCTACCGGAAGATCGGCGTGGTGAACATTCACGACCAGGCCATGGCGGCCAGAAAGATCATGGAATGGCCCTTTGTAGACTCCAGCCGCATTGCCGTAACCGGATGGAGCGGAGGCGGTTCAACCACGCTGAACCTGATGTTTCAGTTCCCGGAAATTTACAAGACCGGCATCGCCGTGGCGCCGGTGGCCAACCAGCTTTGCTACGATAACATTTACCAGGAACGGTACATGGGCCTGCCGCAGGAAAATATGGCCGATTACGTGGAAGGATCACCGTTGTCGCACGCAAAGAACCTGCGGGGCAACCTGCTGGTGGTGCATGGTACCGGCGATGACAACGTGCATTACCAGGGAACGGAAATGCTGGTCAACGAACTGGTGAAATACGACAAAACATTTCAGATGATGAGTTATCCGAACCGCACGCACGGCATCAGCGAGGGTGAAGGCACAAGCCGCCATCTGTCTGACCTGTTCACATCTTACCTGAAGGAGCATTGCCCGGGCGGGGGAAGATAAAACCGGGAAAAATTGATGAAAGACAATTGTCTTACTCCGGATTTTTCAGGGTTTTGATCGATGCGGAGACAAAAATGGGTACCACTGTTTCGAACGGTGGTACCCTTTTTTTATGAGTAATGCTAATATTTTAAAGCCCGGTATGAATATTTTTCAAACTTTACCCGCAGGTTGGTTTTGCCCGTCTTGTAATTGACCTCCATCATCTGCGGAACGGTTCCGCAACCTATGAAATAAGTGTCGCCTCTTTTTTGTGCCGACCCCATGAACTGGCAGAACAGGCTGTCGGGCAGGTTAAAAGCACTGAAAGACTGAATGCTATTGTCGCCCTGGTTGAGTTTGAACTCCACGATGCGGGAATATTTGCGTTCAGTGATCTGGCCGTTGTCGAATAAGAGGAGTGTGGTATTGTTGTCTGTCAGCGTAGCGTGGTGCTGCCGCAGGAATTTCATGTTTGCGGTCATCGGGAAATTGGACGTGCTTCCGCCGAGCCTCCACATGATCTGTCCGGTACCGCGCTTGATCTTGATGATCTGGTTCTGGTTGCGCATGGAGCAGATCAGGTTGTTGTCCGTAGGGTCGATCGTCATCGAGTTCATGTGGATATAATCATGGAAAACCATTCCGTCGCTGAACTTGTTGCTTTCCACGCTGTTTGCATAGAACTCGGGATAGTCGGTTCCCCACCATTCCCATACTACCTGGTCGTTCAGCACCTCCTGGATCACAGGGCTGATGACCTTGCAATTGGCTGCAGGGTTCAGGGAGGCGGGTATGTTGTTGACGGCCTTCTCCTGGTATGAAAGGCTGATATAGTGATTGTCGTCGATGTAAATAAATTCGTGTCCGTCCAGTGCGAGCTCCGAGGTGCGGCCATTGAAGGGGAGCAGGGTGACTTTCTTTATTTTGTTGAAAGATTCATCCAGTATGAATGCATCGCAGGGGATCATCGAAACATCGATCTGCGGGGTGGCGAGGTCGCGCTGCAGGTAAGTATAGCGTACTTTCCCGTTGACCGTCCACTTTTCAAAATTGTATGCATCTGCCGAAGTGGGTTGTTCACGGATCGTATTGCCGTATTTGTCGAGCAGCATCACCTTGCCGTAATTGGTGGTTCCGCCGGTGAGGGGTGAATACAAGGCGGTTCCGTCTGTTGGGTCTGAGTTTACAAGCACCTCGGGAGATGCATCCTTTTTACAGCCGGCAATAATGCTCAGAAGAACTAAGACAACGAATAGATTTCGGTTTCTCATGATGATGTGTTTATGAATGGGGTACGGGCACAGCAATTGCCTGTATATGAAAGAATCTGGTATGGGTGTGCAATTCTCATGCTATGGCAGCAGGTAATTATTTTACGTGGGAGAATCCTTCAGGTCTGTTAAGGTGTTGTAGGGTGTGTGCTCGTTTATTAACTCAAAAAACGGGCAAAAGGTTGGCTTGGTATCAGACTACTGTGAAATCTTCTGTCTTTTTGTATCTTTAGACCATGGAAATTTTAATGGATTGCAGGTTCACAATCTCTGAATAAACCGACAGAATTCCTTTCCGGAAAGCCACAACCCCAATTTAGTGATAGATTATCAATGAACTGCATGAAACGATCTTTTTATCTTAGTGTTGGATTACTGATGCTGGTATTGATGTCCGGCTGTAAAAAACATTTGAGTGAAGGTTCCATCGACGACCACTACGACGGTAAACCGAATATAATTTTTCTATTAACCGACGACCAGCGCTGGGACGCCCTCGGCTGTATGGGTAATCCCATCGTAAAAACGCCTAACATAGACGCCCTGGCCAACCAGGGACTCCTTTTCAAAAACGCGTATGTTACCACCTCCATCTGCGCTGTTAGTCGCGCCAGCATTCTGAGTGGCCAATACGAATCACGCCACCGGATCAACAGCTTTAACGCGGATTTTTCGCCCGGCGCTCTTGCCTTTACCTACCCGCTCCTGCTGAAAAAAGCAGGTTACAAGATCGGTTACATCAACAAGTTCGGCGTGGGCACGCACACTCCCTCCAGCTACTTCGATTACTGGAAATGCCCCAACGGCGAACAGCCCGATTACCTGATGAAAGAATCCAACGGCAACATTATTCACAATACAGACAGCGTTGCCAACGACATCAAAATATTTCTCGACAAATACGGCCCCGAAGAACCCTTCTGCCTTTCGGTCGGGTTCAAAGCCCCCCATGAACAGGATGGTACTCCGCCGAAATTCATCCCGCAGGACCGCTACCTGAGCATGTACAATGATATCATTATCCCGGAGCCCGCTACCGCGGACCCCATCTACTGGAACCGCCTGCCTAGCTTCTTCCGGAACCCGCAGAACATCGCCCGCCAGCGCTGGCGCGATCTGCTGTCGACCGATGCCTTGTTCCAGTCGTCCGTAAAAAATTACTATCGCCTGATCAGCGGCGTCGATGAAGTGGTTGGCAACATGATCCAGCAGCTAAAAGACCTCAACATAGACCGGCATACCGTGATCATTTATATGGGCGACAACGGCATGTTCCTCGGTGAGCACGGCATGGAAGGCAAATGGTACGGGTTCGAAGAATCGATCCGTGTACCGCTGATCGTGTACGATCCGCTGCTGGCAGACCAGCAGCGGATCGGGGTGAAAGACGAGATCGCCCTCAACATAGACATTGCACCGACCATCCTTTCCATCGCAGGCTTGCCGATCCCCGGCCGCATGCAGGGCAAAAACCTGCTCTCCATCGCCAACGGCTCCGTAGCTCCCCGGCAGGATTTCTTCTATGAACACACCTATGGCAGCAGTCCGACCATTCCGCAAACGGAAGGGGTCGTCACCCAGGATTACAAATATCTACGTTACATTGAAAACGGTTACGAACAGTTGTTCAACGTACAGACCGACCGGTACGAAACGATGAACCTGGCTTTCAGCCAGAGATACAAGGACAAGCTGGTGGACATGCGCAAACGCTATGAAACACTGAAGAAAAACGTGCAGTAATTTCGTTCCGCACAACTAAGTACAATGGAAAAAATCTATCTGAGCGATTCCGGGCCGAAAGTGTCTCCGGCGGTATATGGTTTTTACCGGTGGAACGAAGTGGACCATGCGCTGCAGACGATGGAGAAGATCGTGGATCTCTGTCTGGAACTCGGTATCAATACATTCGATCATGCGGATATCTACGGCTCGTACCAATGCGAAGCGCTTTTCGGAGAGATCGTAAGCCGGCGCGGCTACAGGCGGGAAGACCTGGTGTTGTTCACCAAATGCGGGCTTCGCATCCCGCATCCGGGCCAGCCCGACGTGCGGGTGACACATTATGATACGTCGAGGGAACACATACTCAAAAGCCTCGATAATTCGCTGGTGAACCTGAAAACTGATTACATCGATATCTTCCTGCTCGATCACCTCGATCCTTTATCGAACCTGGAGGAAACGGCGCTCACCCTGCGCCGCGTACGCGAATCCGGCAAAGTGAAACACATCGGCGTAGCAAATTTCACCGTGTTCCAGCACCAGCTGCTCACCTCTTATCTCAACATACCCATCGTCACAAACCACATCGAGCTGAACCTGCTCAATACCACGGCCCTCGACAACGGCCAGATCGATTATATCAAACAGCGTTATATGCGGCCCCTGGCATCGTCGCCGCTGGCAGCAGGCCGTATCGCTGACAATCCAGAGTACCTGCCTGTGATGCTGCGCAGAAAGCTGCAGGAAATGAGCGGGAAATACGGCGTCGATCTGGAATCAATCGCTGCCGCCTGGCTCATCCGCCTGGGCGCCATTCCGCTGATCGGTACCACCAGCGAGCGCCGCATCAGGAATATTGCCAACGCGTTCGAGGTAAAGCTCGACAACCAAGACTGGTACGACCTGTATAGGGCCGCCAGTGCCAAACTGCTGTAAACACTTTTCTCAATGCCGCTTCAGAAGCCGGTTGTCGACCACCCTGCACAACACCGTCTCCCTCAAGTTGCGGCTGACGGGGACAAACTGGTTCGCGATCATCACCTGGTTTCCTTCCACTGCGTCTATCCGGCCAAAGGAAACAAGGTATGATATGGATCCGCATAAAATGGTCAGCAGGGAGTTGTTTCTCCAGACTTGATATGGTAAGACAGCTTACAAGTTTCCCATAAAGCCCCGGCTTCCGGAAGGCTTTTATCCGAATGGTCTGTTTTCCGGGACGAAATGAAAACACGCGGCCTTGGGCGTTCCTCTAAACTGTGGTAAGGTGAACGGATGCGCTCCTTCACGGTTTGTCAAGGATTTGCCACACTTCGTCAAACCGCCCCGAAATGGGCTGCAGGATTCAGTTGTTTTGTTGCATCAAACTTTCACCTCAAAACAATTTTATGATTCCGAACAAAGTAAAACACCTGCTGGCAAAGTCTGCCGCCCTCTCTACCCTGTTGTTCCTTGCCTTCATGCCCTCCGCAAAAGCGGGGCTCGATAGCTTCGAGATCTATCTCAACAACCGGCTGCTGGTGCGGCAGGCAGTGAACCAGCCGCTGAGCCTGGAGGCGCTCCGGCTTAACAAAAGCAATGCGAACGACAAACTGGTGATCCGTTATTTCCAATGCAATGCGCCAGGCAAGATTGCCCGCAACAGAATGCTCGTCATACAGGACGCAGGGGGGGCGGAAAATAAAGGACTGAAAATTCACCGATGGCAGCAGCGAGGCCATGGAGATCGCAGTGAGAGACCTGCTGCAGCTGGAGAAAAAGAATGCCGGCATAGCGCTCAGCCAGGTGTATACTGCTGATGGTCACCCGCAGGCGCAGAAACTGACCCTGCTTCGGGTAGGGGCTGCAGGCACCACTTTTCAAGCGCGGCCGGTGACCCCGGCATCGGCATCCGTGCTGGTGAATAAATTTTTTCATGCCTGAGGAGGTTGTGCTGCGATGGCCCGAATTGCCGGATATTTGCGCTGCCGGTTTAATCAACGGCTTTTTATGAAATACAGAAATCTTGGCCACACAGATATCCGGCTATCCGCACTGGGTTTGGGATGTATGAGCATGAACCATGGTTATGGTGTGCCGGATGACGAGGAATCCATTGCCACCCTGCACAAAGCCCTTGACCTGGGCATCAACTTCTGGGATACGGCCGACATGTATGCCGGCGGAAAGAACGAAGAGCTGGTGGCAAAAGTGCTGAAGCCAAACAGGAGCAAGATCTTTATCGCTACCAAGTTCGGGTTCGTTCCGGGAGCTACGGGCTTGCTGTCGGGTTTCGATGGCTCTCCGGCCTATATGAGAACCGCCGTTGAAAAAAGCCTGCAGCGGCTGCAAACCGATGTCATTGATCTTTATTATGCTCACCGCATCGATCCGGATGTGCCGGTGGAAGAAATGGTAGGAGCCATGGCTGAACTGGTGCAACAGGGAAAAGTGCGCTGCCTCGGTCTGTCGGAAGCATCTGCCAATTCGATCCGCCGGGCGCATGCGGTTCATCCCATCGCCGCTTTGCAAAGCGAGTATTCCCTCCTTACCCGCGATGTGGAAGCAGAGATCCTGCCGCTCTGCAAAGAACTGGGCATCAGCTTCGTGCCGTTCAGTCCGCTCGCACGCGGACTGGTGACCAACACACTAAACATCCACGAGCTGGCGGAAGGGGATTTCAGAAAATCGTTGCCGAGGTACCAGGAAGAGTATGAAGACAACAATACAAAGCTGGCACAAGGTTTTGCGCAATTGGCGGCAAAAAAAGGCTGTACCCCGGCACAGCTGGCCTTAGCCTGGCTCCTGATGCAGGGTGAGAACATCATTCCCATTCCCGGTACCAAAAAACGCAGGTATCTCGAAGAAAATGCAGCCAGCGTAGATGTGGTGCTGGATAAGAGCGACCTGCATGCAATTGATCTTTTGCTGAAAGAGTATCCAAATACCGGCGCGCGGTATGGCGAGAATTACCAGAAGTTTATTGACAAGAATTAGAAAAATGCGGCATCCAAAAATCGAAGTATCCAAAAGCCGGAGATGCTGTCCGCTCTCACCACCAATCACTTGTCATCTTTGCGCAGGCGCAGTTGCATGCCTGCAACCACATGCTGCAGCGCGCCTGTACGCGCGAAGATTCCTAAAGTTTGAGGAGGACAGCTATTAGACGGTAAGCCTTGCCTCCCCTCTCACCTGGATCCCCCGCTCCCCGCACCAGGAGTTTCCAGCAACAAGCGTATGTGAATGCCGGAGCGCGTAAGGTGGCTTCCGACACACCGCTAAGTTTCCAACGAAATAAACCATCTTAAAATATAAAAGGGTGCGGATCATTGATCCGCACCCTTTTATATTTTATGCAGCGCCTGTTTAAAAAGACTGCAACAATTCAATGATATGACCTTTATTGATCGTTTACCTTGTGTGCTTTCGGAACGATCTTTTTTACCAGCGAATCCGTTTTGCTGTTCGCGTTCTTGACGGTCTTCTTCGTGGTAGTGCCCACATCGTTGGCTACTTTTTTTGTGGTAGTGCCAACATCGGACGCAACTTTCTTGGTAGTGGTCTTGACTTTTTTACCGTTGTGGTCAATCGCCCGGGCAATGGTGTCGGTGCTTCGGTCGGCTTTGCCTTTCAGATCATTTGCTTCCCGCTTCACTTTTGTTTTGGTCCGCTGGGTCTTGGTGGAATCTTGTGAAAAACCGGCGAGGCAAAAACCCGAGAACAGGAGCAGCGCAATAATACGTTTCATATAAATGGATGTTTTAAATTGAACGATCCGTAACTGCAGAGATGCCGCAGAACGTTTCCTCTTCCCTCCTTCAAAAACTGTACTGCACCGCATTTACGGTTAATTTTTAACAAACACTTGGTTATGTACAGTTTCGGCGGAGGATATGTAGAAGAAACTGCTCAGTTCAATGGGCAGCCCACATATCTTACCGGACCTGCTTTGGAAATCAGGGTTGCTTTTTTGAAAAACGCATTACGGCAATATCACCGATCAGCAGTGTCAGTGTATTGCCGTCGCTGAGGGAAAAGGCATTCACTTTTTTGAGCATGTCCAGAAATGCGGCTTCGCCTTCTCCGGGGCACGCCATCCGCGTCATGGCCATGGATTCCGAAAATGTGATTGAACGGCCAATTACCGTGTAGGGGCCGGTAAAGCTGTTGCAGCTGGTATTTCCGCTCACCCTTTTCTGTGCCGGGTCAAAATTGATGAAAGGTTTCCGGTCGGGGTACAAGCCTTCGAAGGCAATCCTTCGGCCGGAGATATAATTAAGCTCCCATGAGCCTTCGAGGGTGGCTACCGGCGGCGTAGGTGGCTCCGGGCCCTGGTTGTTTAGTTGTAACTTATCCAGGAGATACAGGTATTGTAACGGAAAATGATGCGCAAAAATGGTGGTCGGATTATCCGGGTACAGGCGGTAATATGCTGAGTCGGCCATCAGCACAATGGTGGCGCCGGTACGTACGTAATTGCTGCTGTTGACATATTCGGGGGGTACGAACCCTTTAAGGTAGCTTTTCACAAAACGCGACGTAAGGTTGCCCATATTCCTCCTGAACCGCCGCTGCGCCCGCAGCGTGATCTTGTCGAGCCGGTTGTAAACATAGCGGCCCACCAGGTTATTCGGGAATTTCTGTTTGCCGATCACCTTTTTGGCCAGCACAAACGGGTTGGTATTGTTGAAATCTTTGAACGTCTGGATCGATATACTCGCTTCGGGCACCCAGTCGGCAGAGTTGACCACGTTGTATGCCCAGCCGTTCTGCGTCATGGCTTCATAGTCGTATGCATAAAAAAGATTGCCCGGCTTGGGAGCAGCGCCGCAATAGGTTTTGAAACGGATGTCTGCAGGTAAGCGATGCTGCTTCTGCAGGCTGTACAGGTAAGAGGTCATCAGGTAGGCAATAGCACCACCCTGGCTGTGACCGGTTACAATGAAGTTCCTGGTGCCCGTCTTGTACAAGGAATCGATTTTAACCAGCACCGTTTTGGAAAGAAAAGCTGTTGCAACCAGGAAACCGGTATGCACGGCCGCTTTCGGATTCGCAGATAGCTCATAGTCGAACCTGTCTGTATCTGAAAGATGGAGGGTGCCCTTCGCCGCCACCATCGCCCCATAAAAATTGACCAGCCAGCTCACCGCTTCCATTGTGGTGCCCCTGACGCTGATCACCGCCACCCCATTCTTATCGCTCCACAGATCCCACCGGTTGCCCAGTCCAACCACAGGAGAACGGTATATCATCCGGAACCTGGCCGGCGGAGGTACGGTAGCTCCGGCCCAGTTTGCTTCTTCGAGCGCTGTCTGGTTGGCAATGCGCAGCATCTCTGTTTCTTCCGCTTTGTCGAAGCCGGGGCGCAGCGATTGTGCCATTGATGACAGGGTGATGAAAACGGGCATCAGCAGAGAGAGGAAGCGTGAAAACTTCATATGAGAAGGGATTGGTTAAAAAGGTGAAAGGGGTGAGGGCGGGATACGCAAAACAGCAAAACGGTCATTCTCTTTCTATATGAAAGATAAATGAATATCAGGATTTGCATGCGATCATTTAATTTTCTCGGCCAGGATGGCTACTTTTGCGGCTTCTGAAACCAGGCCGGTCAAAAACAGCGCATCGTCATCTACGGCCTGCGGAATCCCTCCATTTATGAATAAAATTATACTCGCTTCTTTGCTTGGTATCCTGTTTTCCGTTTCGGCCGTCGCACAGATAGAACGCGAGCCACCGGTTACTGAAGAAGAAAATGTGATCGGCCTGAAAGGGAACCGCCTGTACGGGAAGCTGAAAGACAGCAAAACCGGTAGGGGAGTTGAAGCGGCCTCCGTACAGGTTTTTCTTTTGGGAAAGGACAGTCTTATCGGCGGCATGCTCACCAAAGCAAACGGTGATTTCAGTTTCCGCAACCTGCCCGCCAAAGACAGCATCCGGCTTGTAGTATCCGCCATCGGTTACACGCCACGCGAAAGCAAATTGTCACTGGCTGAATCAAGAAGGACGCCCGCGACTGACCAGACGGGCCTCGAAAAAGACCTGGGCAATATCATCCTCGAGCCCGACGCACAGGCCCTGGGCGCTGTTACCGTCACCGCCCGCAAGCCTGCCCTCGAAATGGGCATCGACCGGAAGATATTTCATGCAGAGAACAGCCTTACCGCTGCCGGCGGAACCGCTACCGACCTGCTCAAAAACATTCCTTCCGTGACCGTCGACGTAGATGGCAACGTTCAGTTAAGGAACAGTCCGCCCCAGATTTTTGTGGATGGCCGCCCTACGATCCTGACGCTCGACCAGATCCCTGCGGATGACATCGATCGGGTGGAACTGATCACCAACCCTTCCGCCAAATATGACGCGGCCAGCAGTGGCGGCATCATCAATGTGGTGCTGAAGAAAAACCGCCGGGCCGGCTTCAACGGCATTGCCACCATTGGCGGAGGAACACCCAAGGTGGCCAACGGAAACCTCAGCCTCAGCGTACGGCAGGATAAGTTCAACGTGTTTATGAGTGGCAATTACAACCAAAGCGGCGGTGTCGCCCGCGGACGGACGCTGCGGCAGAACAAAAAAGCAGGCGTGCTTGACAATTACTTCAACCAGTATTCGACCAGCGATCGGATGCGTCACAACCGATCGGTCCGCTTCGGGATGGATTATTTCATCGACAACCGCAATACCATTTCCATCTCCGAAAACATCGTGGGCGGCAACTCTACCAGCCATGAAGAACAACAGCAGGAGTACCTGAGCAGCACGCGCATACCACAGCGGTACGGACAGCGCCTGTCTGACGCCGAATCGGGCTACCGCCGGTACAGCACACAGCTCGATTTCAGCCACAAATTTCCGCAGCAGGGCAAAGAACTCACCGCCAATTTCAATTACAATACAGGCAGCGGCACGAACAATTACAGCATCCTCAATTCTTATTTCAATCCCGATCATACCACTTCCGGACCGCCTGCACGGGTGCTGAACTACGGCAACGACAACAGCAACCAGATGACCTTCAAGATGGACTTTGTAAATCCGATCAGCGAGAACGCGAAGCTCGAAACGGGCGTGCGGTCGTTCATCAACCAGCAGCACAGCATCCTGAATGCGTACTCGGTAAACAACGGAGCAAACACAAAATTGCCGCTCAGCAACAATTACAAATACCTCCAGGTGGTGCATGCTTTTTATGTCACCTACTCCAACAAATGGAAAAGCATCGGCTACCAGGCAGGCGTACGTACGGAATATTCGCGGTTCACGGGTACCCTGGTCGACAGCGCCCGGAAGTTCGGATACGAATATCCGGTAAAGCTGGGTAACCTGTTCGATGCGGTGTTCCCGAGCCTTTTTCTGACCAAGCAGGCCAGCGAGCTCACCGAACTGCAGCTAAACTACACCCGGCGGATCGGGCGGCCCGACTTCTGGCAGCTCAACCCCTTCATCGACATCAGCGACCCGGTGAACCTGCGGCAGGGAAACCCGGAGCTGCGTCCCGAATTCATCAATTCGTTTGAATTCAATGTGAACCGGAGATACAAAAAAGGGAACCTGCTGGCCGTGCTTTATCTGCGGAACAATCCAAAAGACATCACGCGTTACAGTGATACCATCACCGCTGCCACCTACCAGCAGCTGAACAATGCGGCCATCGATCCGAATGCCATCCTCAACACGTTCATCAACGCACAGACGACAAACCGGCTGGGGGCAGAATTTATTTTACAGCACAAGGCAGGAAAGAATTTCGACATCACGCCCTCCGTGAACCTGCAGTACCGCAAAGTGCAGACGGGCGCGGATAAATCAGGCATCAGCAACCAGGGTTTTAACTGGGATGCCAAGCTGCTTGCCAACTATAAGATCATCACCGATCATACTTCGCTGTTCAACAACCTCGGCATGCAGGTGGTGGGAGAGTACCAGTCGCGACAGGTTATCCCGCAGGGGCATCAGGCGGAGCGCTACAGTGTGGATGTAGCCATGCGCAAAGAATTTATGAAGAACAAAAAGGCATCGCTCACCCTCAGCATCAATGATGTGTTCAACACGAACCGTTTTGGAACTGTTTATGATACACCCAGCTTCTACCAGGACGCGTACAGCCGCCGCGCGGTAAGGAGTTTCCGCCTGAACTTCAGCTACAAGTTTGGCAAATCGGATTTCTCGCTGTTTAAGAAAAGGGATAAGGACAACAGTGACGACGAAAAGTAGTTGTCTGTAAATAAAGACAGGAAGTATTACACCGTGAGTGTAGTGATCCGGGAAGTGTTTTTCAGTTCCCGGATCGTTTGTTTCGGATCGGCTGATTTGAATACGGTGCTTCCTGCCACCAGCACATCGGCGCCTGCGTCCACGATCGATTGTGCGTTTTCCACGGTGATGCCGCCGTCCACTTCAATCTTTGTATCCAGCCCCCAATCATCGATCCGGCGCCGGAGCTGCTCTATCTTGTGCAGGGTGTGCGGAATAAATTTTTGTCCGCCAAAGCCCGGGTTCACGCTCATGATCAGCACCACGCCGATGCCGGGCAGTACATCCTGGAGAAAGGAAACAGGTGTATGCGGGTTGAGGGCTACGCCGGGGATCATGCCCAGCTCGCGGATCTGCTGGATATTCCGGTGGAGGTGGCGGCAGGCTTCATAATGAATGGTCAGGATGTCGGCCCCGGCTTTCTTAAAAGCTTCCGCATATTTCTCCGGTTCTTCGATCATCAGGTGCACATCACAGGTCTTTTTGGTTGTTGTGCGGATCTGTTCTATCACCGGCAGCCCGTAGCTGATGTTCGGCACAAATCTTCCGTCCATCACATCGAGGTGAAACCAGTCGGCCTCACTTTCGTTGAGCATCGTGCATTCATCCTGCAGCCGCAGAAAATTGGAAGCCAATAAAGAAGGAGCAACAAGCGCCATAAGGTTTGTTTGTGGAGGTAAAGATAGGAGGAAAGTGGTAGAGACGCCCTGCATGGCTTCTCCCGAACAGATCAATCTTGTGTGAGGATTACCGGGCACGGCATCCAATGAAAATCCATACTTGCCATCGTGCCGGATTGTAGCGGGCGGCCGGCTTTATAAACAGCATACAGCTTACTTATTCATCTTTTGCAGCGCTTCCTCTGCTTCCCGGTAATCGCCGTCGAGTGCGATGGCACGTTCGTAGCTTTCGCGGGCTTCCGTGTGCTTGCCGATCTTTTCGTAGCAGCGGCCCATCCAGTAGTAGGCATCGGGGTAAGTGACCGATACTTTGGCGGCAATGGCGAAGGTGTTCAACGCCTCGTCGATGTTCTGTTCGTTGAATAGTATGATGCCCTTTTCAATGTATGCTTCGGTGTATTTCCAGTCTTTCCGGATGCAGGCGTCGTATTGCTGAAGCGCCTGGTTCCATTGGCGCGTGTTGCCGTAGTAGATACCTTTTATATAGAGTGCATCCGTGGCCCTTTGGGCAGAATCGGGCCCGATCAGGTTATTGCAGACAGGGATGGCTTTTGAATTATTTGTTTCGGCATACAGATCGGCAAGGGAGATGCCGTATAATTGAATGGGCTGCAGGCTGTAAGCTTTTTCAATCGAGTGGATGGCGGCCAGGGTGTCTCTGATCTTTGCGAGCAGCACTCCTTTCTGGTACCACGCATCGAAATTGGCAGAATCGGTTTTCAGCAGTTCATTGTATTGATCCAGGGCTTTGTTCAGTTCTCCTCTCTGCACATAGGCTTCGCTGAGGCGGCGCAGAAATTCAGGATTGGAAGGGTAGGCTTTGGCGGATTGTTGTAACAGCTGCATGGCGCTTTCCTCATCGCCCGCCAGGAAGAGGCTGGAGGCATAGGCGAGGGCGGTGGATTCGTCGGGACGGAGCTGCCAGGCTTTTTTGTAATCGGCGGCTGCCAGTTCGTGCAGGTTTTGCTGTGAGAGCCTGTAAGCCCGCAGGAGGTAAAGATCCGGCTGCTGGGGAAAGCGGCCGATGCTGTCGGTAAGGCCTGCGAATAACTGTCCGCCCAGGATTTCCTGCGCGGAGGCATGTCTGCGTTTGTCGGATGAATGGCAGCTGATCAGGCACATCATGAATAACAGCCCGGCAAAGATTTGCAAGCGAATGCTCATGACCCAAAACTACACAGATTTTAAAAGGGTGCCTGATAATGTTCTCCTAAAAATGAGCGGCAACAGGAGAGTGGGCTGGTGGAAATAAGCTTGTGAAAACCTGTTTTATCGTAGCCGCGAGCGTACATTTGCACGCTCAACAAAATTCTACATTTAATCAGATTCCATATGTATTCCTTCCTGCTGTCTGTTCACAACCTGTTGCGCTGGGTGATCCTTGTGCTTATCCTGGTGGCGATCGTGCGATCCCTTTCAGGCATGGTCTCCGGTAAACCATTTACCGGCACCGATAAAAAGATCGGACTCTTCCTGATGATATCTGCGCACACCACCTTCCTGATCGGATTGTACCAATGGTTTGCCGGTCCCTGGGGGCTGCAGCTGATCCGCAACTACGGCATGGGGGAAGTGATGAAGAATGCGGTGTATCGCTACTGGACGGTAGAACACCTTACGGGCATGCTGATCGCCATTGTGCTGATCACCATTGGCAGGGGTGCGTCCAAAAAATCCATTTCCGACCGCTCCAAACACACCCGCACGTTCTGGTTCTACCTCATTGCCCTTATCATTATTCTGGCCATCGTGCCCTGGCCTTTCCGCCCGGGTATCGGAAGGCCGTTGTTGCCTGCGGTAGGGTAAGTAAAATGTCCTTGCAGAGCCGCGAGGCTTCGTGGCTCTGCCTTCTATCTCTTTCCAAGCTCTATCAGCTCGCAATCCCGGATCTCCTTTCCGTCGATGCTAAACCGGAGGAGGGTCCTGATCTTGTGCCAGCCTTGCTTGCCCGCGGCGCCCGGGTTCATGTGGAGACAGGAAAGGGCTTTATCGTATACAACGCGGGGGATGTGGGAGTGGCCGCTGATGAACAGCTGCGCGGGTTGATCGGTCAGTTCTTTTTTAATGCCGGGTGCGTAGCGGCCCGGGTAGCCGCCGATGTGGATCATATAAACATTCACTTCCTCGCAGTTCCAACGGAGCTTTTCCGGGTATACACTGCGCACATCGTATCCATCTATATTGCCATAAACGCCTCTGAGCGGCAGGAATGCGGCCAGTTGTTCAGCCAGTGCAACGGTGCCGAAATCGCCGGCGTGCCAGATCTCATCGCAATGCTCATAAAAGCGGAATACCTGGTCGTCGAGAAAGTGGTGCGTGTCTGATAGCAGGCCGATCTTTTTCACTGGGTTGTATTGTCGCTAAGATACTGGATCACAGACGATCGTGCCCGGTTTTTTATGGTAAGCGATCCCGGAGAGTTCCAGGGGTGTATGTGCGGGCGGGGGAGATTCACAGGGTTTTTATTTGGTATCTTTGTTTCCTTTCGTACATTCGAAAAATATAAAATTGACTGTTCTATGATTAAGTTTCAGGATCTGAAAGTAGGCGATTTTGTTCTGGCGGATTACGAAGGAGAAATGTGGGAAGGCACTGTTAATCTGATCAATAACGAAGAAAAGGAAATCCTGGTGGAAACCAGTGTACAGGAGTTCTGGTTCAAACCGGAGAAACTCTATCCCATCGCACTGGACGAAGCACAGCTGCTGAAACTGAACTTTGAAAAACAGCAAAACGACGACGGCTCGGTAAAATATATCAAAGGTCCGTTCCGCATCTTCCTGGCACGGCAGGGCGACTTCTCAGGCATGGATATCTGGTACCGTGAAGACCGCCGGCACCTGACGCTTCCCGTGAGTGTGCATGAACTACAGAACCACTACCTGCAGATGACCAAGGTGAATTTAGCCCGCAACTAGTAAGGTCGATTTCTTCCGCGAATGTTACGGTCCCGGAGAGGATAATATCCCAAAAAAGGAATTTATTTTTTTCTGGGTAATTTCGTATGTTTTGTTATCTTTGCGCTCCCAAAAACAGTATGGCGAAACAAGCACTCATTAAACAAGATGGTTCAATTCTGGAAGCCCTGTCGAATGCAATGTTCAGGGTCAAGTTAGAAAATGGTCATGAAATACTGGCAACCATCTCCGGAAAAATGAGGATGCACTATATCAGGATCCTTCCCGGCGACAAGGTGGGAGTGGAGATGAGCCCATATGATCTGACAAGGGGGAGAATCATTTTTCGGTACAAATAAGATACACGGAAAACTGTATCTAACTGAAAAAGAATACGTTAAAAAGATAATAATAACAATCCAGAGTTTATCTCTGCATAAAAATTCCGGACATGAAAGTACGTGCATCCATCAAAAAACGTAGCCAGGAGTGCAAAATCGTAAGAAGGAAAGGCAAACTGTATGTGATCAACAAAAAGAATCCCCGTTTTAAACAGCGTCAGGGTTAATAGTGAGGCAAATATTTTATTTGCCTTTTGTCGTTTCCGGGATTGACCGAATTGAAGTATTCAAAAATTAAATTAGAAATATGGCTCGAATAGCCGGTGTTGATTTACCTAAAAACAAAAGGGGCGAGATAGGGTTGACCTATATCTACGGTATCGGCCCGTCCACTGCCAAGTATATCTTGGAAACATCAGGGATCGACGTAAACAAAAAAGTGAACCAGTGGGATGACGAAGAACTGAATGCCATTCGTACACTCATCACCAATGAATTCAAGGTTGAAGGCCAGCTGCGCTCCGAAGTACAGCTGAACATAAAGCGTTTACTCGATATCGCCTGCTACCGTGGACTGCGTCACCGTAAAGGACTTCCTGTTCGCGGACAGCGCACCCGTACCAACAGTCGTACCCGTAAAGGAAAACGCAAGACTGTTGCCGGTAAGAAAAAAGCACCCAAGAAGTAATCATTAAAACAGGTGCCGGATCCGGTAACTTCCCGGGGAGGGCTTGTTTGCACCCTGATCGCTCAGGGTTTATTTATTAAACGACTACCTAACAAGTACAGTATTTATGGCTAAAGCACAGGCGAACAGCGCGAAAGCTGCCGCAAAAAAAAGGATTGTAAAGGTCGACAGCTACGGTGACGCACACGTAACTGCCAGCTTCAACAACATCATCATCAGCCTTACCAACAAACAGGGCCAGGTAATTTCCTGGAGTTCCGCCGGTAAAATGGGTTTTAAAGGATCCAAGAAGAACACGCCGTATGCCGCACAGATGGCTTCCGCAGAAGCTTCCAAAGTGGCTTTTGACGCCGGTCTGCGCAGAGTGGATGTTTACGTAAAAGGGCCGGGTTCCGGAAGAGAAAGCGCCATCCGCGCCCTTGCACAGTCGGGTATCGAAGTAACGCAGATCAAAGATGTTACCCCGCTGCCGCACAACGGCTGCCGTCCTCCCAAAAAGAGAAGAGTATAGTTTCAACACATGGAGAACAGCCGGTTCTTGTTATCCGGCTGTTTCCTTTTTATATATTTTCAAACAAGCTGGGTAAGATTCAATTTTAAGATTTTTACCGATCTTATCCGGGAACTCAAAAATCTGATCAAATTATGGCACGTTATACAGGTCCAAAAACAAAGATCTCCAGGATTTTCGGTGAGCCGATCCTGGGCAATGGCAAATGGCTGAACAAGAACAGCAACCCTCCGGGTCAGCATGGTGCTACCCGCAAACGCAAAAGCCTCGGTGAATACGCCCTGCAGCTTCGCGAAAAGCAGAAAGCAAAATATACGTACGGTGTGCTCGAGCGCCAGTTCCGCAAAACTTTTGATGAAGCTTCCCGCAGAAGAGGCGTAACCGGTGAAAACCTGATCAAGCTTCTCG
Source organism: Chitinophagaceae bacterium (assembly GCA_965200945.1). Lineage (GTDB taxonomy): Bacteria > Bacteroidota > Bacteroidia > Chitinophagales > Chitinophagaceae > JADCRZ01. The sequence goes on along the minus strand of OZ241749.1, from coordinate 2,095,656 downwards.
AAGCCCGTCTCGACAACACCGTTTTCCGCCTCGGTATTTCGCCTTCGCGTAACGGTGCCCGCCAGCTTGTTTCGCACAAACACATTATGGTGAACGGCGAAGTGCTCAACTTTCCTTCCTACTCCCTGAAACCGGGCGATACCATCACCCTGAAACCGGCCACATCTGAAAAGACTGGGATCACCAGCCGCATCGGTATCAAAAACCCGAAATTCAGCTGGCTCGACTGGAACGAAGCAGAGAAAAAAGGTATTTTCATCAGCTATCCTGAAAGAGAAAGTGTTCCGGAGAACATCAAGGAACAGCTGATCGTCGAATTGTACAGCAAATAATTGATATACAGGACAGGATAGGGTGGCCGGTTCCGGTCACTTTGTCCTGATCTGCCGTGTTATAGACCGGTTCCGCAGGTCTCACAGCATCAGCACGTTCTTTGCAGGTAACCGGATGACATCAACAAATTAAATCTGAAACAGATATATGGCTATTTTAAATTTCCAGAAACCTGACAAAATCGTTCTGCAGAAGGCAACCGATTTCGAAGCACAGTTCGAATTCCGCCCGCTGGAACCAGGTTATGGCGTAACGGTAGGAAATACCTTGCGCAGGGTTTTACTCAGCTCTTTAGAAGGCTACGCCATCGTTGGTATCAGGGTGGAAGGGGCTGATCATGAATTTGCAACCATCAAGGGAGTTACCGAAGACCTTACCGAAGTAATCCTCAACCTGAAGCAGGTACGCTTCAAAAAGATCACCGATCAGGACGCATCAAACGAAAAGATCACATTACATATAAAAGGCAAAAGTGAATTCACGGCAGGCATGATCCAGGACGGCACCCAGCTGTTCCAGGTTATGAACCCCGATCTGCTGATCTGTACCATGGATCCTTCCGCCAAACTCGACATTGAAGTGACCATCGGCAAGGGCCGTGGTTATATTCCGGCTGAAGACAACAAGGTCAAAGATGCTCCGTTCGGTTACATTCCCATCGATTCCATCTTTACCCCCATCAAAAATGTACGGTACAGCGTGGAAAACACCCGTGTGGAACAGCGCACCGACTACGAAAAACTGATCATCGAAGTCAATACCGACGGCACCATTCACCCTGAAGAAGCTGTAAAACAAGCCAGCCGCATCCTCATCCAGCACCTGATGATCATCACCGATGAGAACATCACTTTCGACAGCAAGGAAGAGAAGAAAGAAGACATGGTAGACGAGCAGACGCTTCAGCTCCGCAAAGTGCTGAAAACACCGCTGGAAGATCTGGATCTTTCCGTACGTGCCTTTAACTGCCTGAAAGCAGCCAAGATCAATTCCTTAAGTGAACTGGTTCAATACGAGCAGGAAGACCTGATGAAATTCAGGAACTTCGGTCAGAAAAGCCTTGCCGAGATCGAGCAGGTGCTTACTGAAAGAGGCCTTCACTTCGGTATGGACCTCAGCAAACTGAAACTGGACGACGAGTAATCAACCATCGTCTTTTTATAACAAGACAATCCTGTAATTCCTGACACGGTACAGGGTTAAAATTTTAGAATCATGCGTCACGGAGACAAAATCAACAACCTCAGCAGAACGGCATCGCACAGAAGAGCGCTGCTGAGTAACATGGCTTCTCAGCTCATCATGCACAAACGCATTGTGACTACCCTGGCGAAAGCAAAAGCGCTCCGGGTGTACGTAGAGCCCCTCATTACAAAAGCAAAAGAAAATACCACCCACCAGCACAGGGTCGTGTTCAGTTACCTGCAGGACAAAATCGCTGTAAAGGAACTGTTCGGAACCGTTGCCGGTAAAGTAGCTGGCCGTCCGGGTGGATATACCCGCATCATCAAGCTAGGTACCAGAACCGGAGATGCTGCAGAGACCGCCCTGATCGAGCTGGTCGATTTCAACGAAGTTTACGGCAAAACTGCTGATGACAAATCACAGCCGGGCAGAAGAACCCGCCGTAGTAGCCGTGGCAGAAAAGAAGGGGGCGTTGAAACCACTGACGCCGCCAAAGCAACCGCCCAGGAAGGAACCGCCACCGCTAACCCGGATCAGGCATTGGAAACTCCCGATGCAGGCGTTGAAAATTCCGCACCAACAGAAGATAAGGCACCTGAGTAGTGCTTCTTTCTCGAAAATAACCAAGGGCAAACTCCACCAGAGTTTGCCCTTTTTTTTGGCTGTAACTGATCGACCGGCGCTACCGGGCTGCAGTCCGGATTTTTTTCGGTCATTGCCAGTCAGATTTCATTTCTTTGCAAAAAAATCCTGTTCGCAAGCATGAGCAACACACAGAAACCGGCTATCCTCATTCTCGAAGACGGAACTATTCATCATGGCAAAGCCTTTGGCCTCACCGGCACTACAACCGGTGAAGTTTGTTTCAATACAGGTATGACCGGTTACCAGGAAGTATTTACCGATCCGAGCTATTACGGTCAGGTGCTGATCATGAACAATGTTCACGTAGGCAATTACGGTGTCGCCGAGCAGGATGTAGAGTCGGATACGGTGAAGATCCGCGGACTGATCGGGCGTAACCTGGAAGAACAGTATTCCCGCAAAATCGCAAACGGTTCCCTCGAACAATACCTGATCTCCAACAAGATCGTGGGTATAGAAGACATAGATACCCGCGCCCTGGTAACGCATATCCGTACCAAGGGAGCGATGAACTGCATCATCTCGTCCGAGATCTCTGATGTGGAAAAGCTGAAGGAAATGCTGGCCGGCGTGCCTTCCATGGATGGGCTCGAACTGGCAAGCCTGGTAAGCACCACCACGCCGTACGAAATGGGTGATCCCAAATCGGGTGTGCGCATCGCCGTTATGGATTATGGAATTAAAAAGCATATCCTACAATGTATGGTCGACAGGGGCGCATTCGTAAAAGTGCATCCTGCCAAAACCCCCGTCAGCGAACTCAGGGCTTTCAATGCCGACGGATACTTTATTTCAAACGGTCCAGGTGACCCGGCCGCGATGGACTATGCCATCGACACCGTAAAGGAAGTGCTGAAAGAAGACAAACCGGTTTTTGGAATTTGTCTGGGCCATCAGCTGCTGGCGCTGGCCAACGATATTCCGACCTTTAAAATGCACCACGGTCACCGGGGGCTCAACCATCCGGTCAAGAATCTGGTTACCGGCCGCTGCGAGATCACAACCCAGAACCATGGCTTTGGAGTTGATCCGGAAGCCATCCGTAATTCGGACCAGGTTGAAGTGACCCATGTGAACCTCAACGATTCTTCCATCGAAGGGATCAGGGTGAAAGGCAAACCCGCTTTTTCCGTGCAGTATCATCCGGAATCTACCCCCGGCCCGCACGATTCACGGTACCTGTTCGATGAGTTCATCGATATGATCAAAACGGCTGAAAAACGCTGATCCTTCATTTAAATTCATACACCCGTGAAGATCGCCATCATCAATGGTCCTAACCTCAATCTGCTTGGAAAGAGAGAACCGGGCATCTATGGCAACGGAACATTTGAAGATTATTATGCGGGGATGCAGGAAAAGTACCCGCAGGTAGAGTTTACTTATTTCCAAAGCAACATAGAAGGCGAACTGGTTGGAGAGCTGCAGCAAAAGGGATTTGATTCGGATGGCATCATCCTGAATCCGGCTGCTTACACACACACTTCCGTAGCAATTGGCGATGCGATCGCTGCCATTAAATCTCCGGTGATCGAAGTGCATATCAGCAACGTACACGCGAGGGAAGAATTCAGGAAAATATCTTACGTATCCGCCAAATGCCGCGGTACCATCAGCGGACTGGGCCTGAAAGGATATGAACTGGCGGTCATCGCGCTGCTGGGATAAACAGATGGTCAGAGAAAGACGCGCAGCATCAGTACAAAACCCGCATCCTGTTTGGCATCGGCCGTCTTTTTGATGATATGCAAGCCGGTCTTGCTCCACACTTTAAATACTTCCCCTTTTTTTCGTTTAACAAGTTCCCGATCGATCTCCGGCACAATGTACCCTTGCGCCATCCAGCCGATATCGCCGTTTGTAAGCGCTTCGCCGCCCATGGAATAGGTATGGGCCATATCTTCAAAAGTGACGCTGCCATCGTTGATGCGTTTGATGATGTTGTTGGCAAGCGAGTCGGCGATCCGCCGGGTAAAGGTGGTCGTATCGATAAATATCTGGCTGACCCGGTTGAATGTGTTCGGTGCTTTTCCCAGGATCTGAACCAGGTATTTCTTTTCGACCGGTCCATACACTTTACCCAATTTGCCGGTGTAGGCGATGCTGTCGGCCACGCCCATGAACCGGGTCGTATTCACGATCGTGATGGAATCGATCTTGTATCTTTTTTTCAGCACATCACGGACGTACGGTATCGGATTGTTCGACTTTTCCATGCCGGCTTTCATCTGGGCGATGGTCATCTTCTGTGCATGTAAAAAGAGCGAGGAAACAGTGAGTAAAAAGACTGCTGTGGTTTTTTTCATCTGCTTGGTATGGGCCTGCAAATATACTGAGCTGCAGCGGAACCGTTGCTCCTATCTGGCGGCTGGCGTAACTTTAGTCAAAAGCCGTAAACCTGGAACTGTTAATATTTGTTTCAGGAACAAACGGGGGGCAATTTGGTCAAAAATTTGCCGTTTCATTGCCACCTGATCAATCCTATTTTATGCGTATACTCCTTGGATTCTTTCTGCTGATTTCCTGTTCCGGCTATGGCCAATTAAAAAATTATGTCATAAGCGTGAAAGGTGATACGCTCAACGGCGTCGATGGCCGCGGCCTAAAACAGGGTAAATGGGTCATACACCACGACGACCTGCGTGGTGAGCCGGGGTACGACGAGGAAGGGCAGTATAAAGATGATAAACGGGAAGGGGTGTGGAGACGGTATTCGCTGATGGGCGACCTTACTGCAATGGAAAACTACCGCTGGGGGAACAAAGATGGCCAGTGCAAGTACTTCAACAATTTCGGCGACCTGGTGCGCGAAGAAAGCTGGAAAGCGATCAACCCGAATAAGGCATACGATACCCTTGAAGTGGAAGATGTTGTTCACCTGGGAGAGTTCAAGAAAGTGGTTGTCAAAAATGACGGTGCCGGTATCCGCCACGGGGTCTGGAAATACTACGACCCGTCCAGCGGACTGATCGTAAAAAGTGAGAACTATGTGCTGGGCGTACTGGAAGGCAAAAAGAAAGACGCTGTAGCCACTACCACAGACAAGAAGAAGGTCGAAAAACCCCAGGAAGTGCTCGACTGGGAAAAGAAAAATGCAGGCAAGAAAAAAGTCAAGGTTCGTGACGGCAGCACAGGCTATTAAGGCCCCTCCTTCAATCAGGGAAACGATGCCTTGCGTCTCCAAATAATTATGCCGTGCTACACAGACACCATGGGTTGCGGCTCTGTAGCAAGATAACAGCAGTTAGTTGCTACCTCCCTCAAAGTATTTCTTAAAAAACACCAATTGGTAATCGATGCTGTTTCTCCAGTAGTCGTTGTTGTGGGCGCCGGGTCGTTCGGTGTAGTCATGTTCGATCTTCATCGACAGCAGTTTCTGGTGGAAATTCCGGTTTACCTGCAGGAAAAAGTCATCGACCCCACAGTCGATGATCAGCTTCAATTCTTTGTTGTGCAGGTTGTCCGCTACATTAAACACCGTGTTGCTCTCCCAGTTCTGTTTACAGCATACCGTGTCCCCAAGCCTTTTTGACAGGTCCCAATTTTTGGGAAAGGGCCGGAAATCCACACCGCCACTCGTACTGCCGGCTGCCCCATACAGATCCTTGTGCCGGATGCTGAGATACAACCCGCCGTGGCCGCCCATACTCAAGCCTGTGATCGCCCGGTGGTTGCGGTCGGGCAGGGTTCGGAAATGGCTGTCGACATACGCGATGAGTTCCCGGCTTACGAACGTTTCATATTTAAAGCTGGAATCTACCGGACTGTCGAGGTACCAGCTGCCGATGCCGCCATCCGGACAAACCAGGATCATCTGCAATTCGTCTACTTTGTTTTTCAGCTGCGGCGCCAGTTTCGGCCACTGGCTGTAGTTGCCGCCATATCCATGAAGCAGATACACCACCGGGTAAGCTTTGTTCCCGGATGTGTAACCGGCGGGCCTGATCACCACGCATCTTACATCCTTCCTCATACTCGCGCTGTACACCAGAACCGTATCGGTTTCCCCCGCTTTCAGGTACTGAACTGCGAGCTGCAACAACAATATAAATAATATGGACTTCATAAGGCCAAGATAAAACTTTTGGAGAATCAAAATATTTTCAGATAAATTTGATATCAAAATGATATTAAAATAACATCAACATGGAAAAGCTCATAAAACCCGTTTCCGGCTTTGCAGCGCTTTTGATAGGCATTGTTTCACTTGCCGCCGGAGTTACCTGCTTCATCTTCTACTCTCAGCATCCCAATCAGCAATCACTGCCCTTCTTCGGATTTGCCCTTGTGGCGGCGGCCATTTTTATGTTCAAAGGTTTATTTGTAATCAGTCCGAACCGGGCGGTTGTATTAACCTTTCTGGGCAAATATGTTGGCTCGGTCAAGGAGAATGGTTTGCTGTTCGCCAATCCACTGTTTTACCGGCAACGGCTTTCCCTCCGTTCAGAGAACTTTGAAAGCTCAAGGCTGAAAGTGAACGACAAGATGGGCAATCCGATAGAGATCGCAGCTGTCATCGTATGGCAGGTCAGCGATACGTATAAAGCCACTTTCGACGTTGCCAACTACGGACAGTTCGTCAAGATCCAGAGCGAATCGGCCGTTCGCCACCTTGCTACCATTTGTCCGTACGACCATATGGAAGATGCACACGCGGAAGTGACTCTTCGTGATGGTGGTGAAAAAGTAAATGAACTGCTGGAAGTGGAGCTGACAGAAAGATTATCCGCAGCCGGCATCGTCATCAAAGAAGCGCGAATCAGTCACCTGGCCTATGCTTCAGAGATCGCTGGGGCGATGCTTCAGCGTCAGCAGGCAACTGCCATCGTTGCGGCCCGCTTTAAAATAGTGGAAGGTGCCGTGGGCATGGTGGAGCTGGCGCTGGAACAATTATCCAAGAAGCAGATCGTTCAGCTGGATGAGGAAAGAAAAGCGGCAATGGTCAGCAACCTGATGGTAGTATTGTGCGGTGAGAAAGGCGCCACCCCGGTATTGAATGCAGGAACCCTTTACCAATAACCAATGAGTGCATGGCTAAAAAAAGTTTTGTATTGAGGATAGACGAGTCGTTGTACATGTCGCTCGAAAAATGGGCTTCCGACGAATTCCGGAGTGTGAACGGGCAGATCGAGTGGATGCTGCACCAGAAACTCACGGAGAATGGAAGGCTCAGAAAGGCGGCGCCCGATCAGGAGAATACAAAACCAGAGAAGAAAAAACCATCCGAATAGTAAAGCCCCGGCTCCACAGTGAAGCCGGGGCTTTTTTATAAATTCTTGCACATTAGACTAAAACGCCTTCTTGCCTTCTGCTTTTTGCATGGGGTTGGGGCCGGGGGCCGTTTGGCCACGGGCCTGTTGCTGACGGGCTTTGAACAGCTGGAATTTGGTTACAGTATCTACCTTTGGCCAGCTGTTGTTCGATTCATTGATGTCGGCCGTTTCCTTCATCGGGTCGAGCTTGATGGAAGTAACAACCTTGTCTTTCATGAAGAGCTTGGTGACGCTGTTTTCGGTTTTCCGCCATACCTGCGCCGGAATGCGGTCTACTTCCTTGCTGCCATCGGCAAACGTCCATTCTACGATCAGCGGCATTACCAGTCCGCCCTTGTTGCTGAACCTGATCTCATAAAATTCCTTGTCTCCATATTTCGCTTTTACAGAATCATCGGCTGCCACAAACAAGGTGGGTGTCGGAACGGCGGTCAGCGAGGTGTCTACCTGCACCAGGCCGCGGTCGTATTTCCAGTAAAAATCACGCAGGGTGGTATCCTGGTCGGTGAGGAAGGCGATCGACTTGTCGTCGCGGTTGCGCACCTTCGAAATATCCTCAAAAGCGTTCACCTGCGGCTTGTCGACCCGGGCCATGCGTACAGAATCGCGGGCGCGGGGAGGAGCGCCGCTGAAATCGGCTTTGAAATGTTTCACGCTGTCGATGGAGATATCGCAGGCATCGATGCTGTAAAACCAGCCTCTCCAGAACCAGTCGAGGTCTTCCCCGCTCGCATCTTCAAGCGTACGGAACAGATCGGCCGGTGTGGGATGTTTGAAGGCCCAGCGGCGCGCATACTCCTTGAAAGCATAGTCGAACGATTCGCGGCCCATAATGGTCTCGCGAAGGATATTGAGGCCGGTAGCCGGTTTGGAATAGGCGTTCGGGCCAAAGCCCACGATGTTTTCGCTGTTTGTCATGATCGGCTCCAACTGGTCTTTCGGGAGCGACATATAATTGGTGATCGAAGAGGCCGGCCCTTTTTTGGAAGGAAATTTATTATCGTACAGTTCTTCCGTCAGGTATTCTACGAAAGAATTCAGCCCTTCATCCATCCAGGTCCACTGCCGCTCGTCGCTGTTGATGATCATGGGAAAGAAGTTATGTCCTACTTCATGGATGATTACTCCCAGCATGCCATACTTGGTAGTTTCGCTGTAAGTACCGTCTTTCTGTGTTCTGCCGTTGTTGAAACAGATCATCGGATATTCCATGCCGTTGGAAGCTTCCACGCTTTGTGCTACCGGGTAAGGGAAGGGAATGGTGAACTTCGAGTAGGTTTTGATGGTATGTGCCACCGCCTTGGTGCTGAACTTCCGGTAGAGGCCATAAGCTTCTTTTCCATAAAAACTCATACACATCACTTTCTTGCCTTCCACGTTGGCGGGCATTGCATCCCAGATAAATTTACGGCTGGAGGTCCAGGCAAAATCGCGCACGTTGTCGGCCTTAAAAATATAGGTCTTTTTCAGCTTGCTTTTTTGTTTTTCGGCAGCTTTGGCTTCCTCGAGTGTTACTACTTCAACGGGCTCTTTGGCAGTCTGTGCTTTCTGCCAGCGGGCAAACTGCGCAGGGGTGAGCAGCTGCTGGTAGTTCAGGCATTCGCCGGTGGCGCCTACCACATGATCGGCCGGTACGGTCATCTGCACCTTGAAATTTCCGAAGGTAAGAGCGAATTCGCCGCGGCCGGTGAACTGGTGGTTCTGCCAGCCCTGGAAATCGCTGTAAACACAAAGCCTCGGGTACCATTGCGTAATGGTGTACAGGGAGTTGCCGTCTTCCGGAAAATATTCATAACCGCCCCGTCCGCCTTCCGATTGCCTATTGGAGATCCTGTAGTTCCAGTCGATGCGGAAACTGAATTTCTGTCCTGGCTTCAGCACCGTTGGCAATTCCAGTCGCATCATGGTTTTGTTCACGGTGTAGGGGATGACTTTGCCAAGCGCGTCCACCACTTTGTCGATGTTCACTCCGAAATCGTTGGGTTTGCTGCTCTTGCTGAAACGGTCCAGCGCGCCGTCGCTGGCTCTTTCCGGCATCGCGCTGTTGTCCTGGTAGTTGGCGTTCTTGCTGTTGCTGTGCTCGTTCTCATCGAGCTGCAGCCACAGGTAAGAAAGCTGGTCGGGCGAGTTGTTGAAGTAGCTGATGGTTTCCGAGCCGGTCAGCCGCTGGTCCGGTTCATTCAGTTCGCACCTGATGTCGTAGTCGGCCCGCTGCTGCCAGTATTTGGGCCCGGGGGCGCCGCTGGCGGTCCGGTATTCGTTGGGCGTAGGCAGAATGGTTCCCAGCTGTTCGAACTTGTTGCCATGGTTCGAGTTCGGGTTGTTCCTGATATCCTGCGCCCATCCTTTTGCAGCGGTCAGCACCAGTAAAGCAAAGACAATTTTTCTCATTGTAGCATGTTTATGTAAAAGGAATTCTTTCGATAGCCATTTTTGCCGCGATGCTCATCGCCGCGGCCGATAAAAATACGACCCACTCGCGTCTTTTCACCCCGATGCGACTGATCCAGATCCATGAACAAAGCAGCAGGACTGCTACCACGCAGATCTGTCCCACTTCAAGTCCGGCATTGAAGGCAAACAGGCTGATGCCGAGATGCTGGTCCCTGGCAAGCATAAATCGTATGGTGTTTGCAAAACCCATCCCGTGGATGAGTCCGAAGAACAGGGCAAGATAATAGTTCAGCCGGATGGAAGTAAGGGTAAAGGAGTGCTGGAAAAGATTACTGACCGCCGTGGCAACGATGGTACAGGGAATCAGGAACTCGACCCATTTGCCGGAGAACCGGATAACCTCCGTAACGCTTAAGGCAAGCGTGATGGAATGCCCGATCGTAAAAGCGGTGACCAGCACAAGCACCTGTTTCCAGTCTTGTAAGGTATAAATGGCAGCAAGCGCGATGATGAACAGAATGTGATCCAGGGCGTCCCAACTGATGATATGATGCCAACCCAGACTGAAGTAAAAGCCGAAATCACCCATGTTCATGAAGATATTGAATTAATACAGACATTTGTACTGAAAAAATTTTATTTGCGCATGAATCTGTCTTTTCTTCATATGATTCTCGTGATCCAGATGCTGATGGGTGGCCTGAAGGCGTTACCACCAGCGCAAACACAATTTTGCCTGGCAGCCAACCCCCATCCGCTGTTTGTAAGCGTGACGGAGTTGACACACAATACCAAGGAAAACATCGTTGAAGTAAGCTGCAAAATGTTCGCAGATGACTGCGAGAAAACGCTTGAACAAATGACGAAGACAGACGTTGATATCAGTCACCCGAAAGATGTGAAACAACTTGAGAAATGGCTCAATGAGTATATTCAAAAGCACCTGCAAATGAAGGTGAACGGAAAGCCTGCAACCCTTCAATGGGTGGGGTATGAAAAAGAGAGTGAATCGGTCTGGTGTTACTTGCAGGTGAATGATATCAAAGCGGTGAAAAAGCTGGAGCTGACGAACAGCCTTCTTTACGATATGTACAATACCGAGATCAGCATCATGCATGCCATGGTAGGGGGCAACCGGAAAAGCATCCGGATCAATTATCCCGACACCAATGCCTTGTTCGATTTCTGATGAATTAATCTTTCGGGCTAATTTTCTTGCATCTGGTTCCTCACTTCTTCCGGAACCGTCACCAGGATCTTGTCGATGCGTTGGGCGTCCATGTCGAGGATCTCGAAATTGAATCCTCGCCATTCAAGCTTGTCGCCTATGACCGGTATCCGTTCTATCTCGTACAGGATGAAACCCGCCAGGGTATTGAAATCCTGCTCCTCTTCATTCAACCAGTCGGTCTTGTCGAAATGGGTCAGGAAATCGTAAAAAGGTATCTGGCCGTCTACCAGGTAGGTGCCGTCTTCGCGCTGTACGATCTCATAGTCGAGCACGTCCTGTGCCGGAATATCGCCCACGATCGCGTTGAGGATGTCGTTGAGGGTGAGCATGCCGAGCAGGCTGCCATACTCATCGATGATAAAGCAGGAGTGTATCTGGGTCTCCTTGAATTTCTCGATCACCTGGTAGGCTGAATTATTCTCCGGAACGAAGATGGGCGTCTTCATAATGTCTTTGAACAGCACCAGGTCATCGGTGATATACAGGTCTTTGATGGAAACGAGACCTTTTATGTTGTCGATCTGCCCGTCGCAGATGGGGTAGGCGGAGTGCGGTTCCTGGAGGATCTTTTCCTTGATCGACTGCTCGTTGTCGTTCACATCGAACCAGATGATATCGCTGCGGTGCGTCATCAGCGAGGTGATGTTGCGGTCGGTAAGATGGAACACACGTTCGATGATCTCCTGCTCCGCTTCCTGTATGGTGCCCTGTTCCGTGCCTTCGTTGATGATGGCTTTGATCTCTTCTTCCGTCACTGAATTGTCTTTCGCCACATTGATCCGGAACAGCCTGAAAAATAAGTTGCTTGTTTTACTCAGTATCCACACGATGGGGTGGGTGGCTGTAGCGAAGAACCGCATGGGGCCGGCAACGGTTTTGGCGAGGGATTCGGAGTATATCATGCCAATTCTTTTGGGTAGCAGTTCGCCGAAAAGAATGGTGAGAAAGGTAACGACGATCACGATGATGGCCGTTGCGATGCTTGCTGCGTATGGTTGCAGCAGAGTAATCTTTTCAATATAAGGCTGGAGTATTTTATTGAAACGCTCGGCAGAATAGAAACCCGTAAGGATCGCGATCAGCGTGATGCCGATCTGGGCAGCCGATAAAAAAACATCCGGATTTTCCGCGAGGTTCAGGGCAACCCGGGCGCGGTGGTCTCCTTTGTTGGCGGCAGTTTCGAGGCGTGACTTTCTCGCAGATACAAGGGCGATCTCCGACATCACGAACAAACCGTTTAGTATGATCAACACCAACAGTATGAGAACTTCTGTCATATTAGGTTATTGGTTATCGAAAAGGATTCTGCGCTTCAGAATCGCATGCTGTTTTTTTTGTATGTAAACACAAATATAAGAAACACGCTGTGAGCAGGTACAATTTACTGGTTCTCCGGGATTATCACACAGCTTTTTTCCCGGGGCGGCCGGATGGGAGAGGGGCGGGAAGCCAGGCCATTCCTCATTACTTGAGTATTTTTTTTGCGATCACGACGAGTCGGGGTGACTTTTTTACGTGGTAGGAATCAAAGTCGTAGTCGCCGAAAACTTCCTGTATCTGGAGGCTGTGAAAGGAAAGCATGTCGTTGAAATCGCCCAGTGTAAACTTGGCCACTTTCTCGGTGAACGTGAGCGGCTCTTTCTGCTTCTCGTCTTCCACGATGATCTTTTTGTAAAAGTGGGTCTCGTCGAACCATTTGGTGATATGGAAGTTCACGCCTTCGATCTCGAGGTCGGTGATGTGAACCAGGTGATCTTCTGCATAATGAACGTTCAGGTAGTCGAGCATCAGCATGCCCCCCGGCTGCAGCGAGCTGGCGATGGTTCTGATGGCGTTGTAGTTCTCCCGTTCCGTTCGGAAATAACCGAAGCTGGTGAAAAAGTTGAAAGCGTATTGAAAATAGTTGATCCAGAAGGGCAGGCGCATGTCGTGCTGAAAAAAATGCAGGTTGTCTGACTCCGTGGTTTTGGCTTCCCGGATGCTTTCAAAGGAAAGGTCGATCCCTGTTACGTCATATCCTCTGGAAGCAAGGATGCGTGCGTGGCGTCCGCGTCCGCAGGCAACATCGATCATGCGGGCGCCGGCAACGGGCCCGAGATACTTCAGCAGGTGACCAATAAAGGCCGCAGCCTCTTTCTCGTCGCGGTGAAGGTACAGGAGATGATAGTAGGGTGAACTGAACCATTCTTTGAACCATTCTGCCGGCACAACCATACTTTTTTATTCAAATGTAGGTGTGAAATTCCACATCGTGTACCGGAGAGCGCAAAACTCCGGGCCGGGGTAAGCAGAAAATGCTATTTTTGGCGTCTAAATAAATCAGACCATCTGTGGCATTGATCAAAAGCATATCAGGGATCAGGGGAACCATTGGCGGAGCTCCTGGCCACAATCTTACACCTCCTGATATCGTTAAATTCGCCGCTGCCTACGCCAGCTGGCTCAAACAAAAGAATACCTTAGCGAAAGTGGTGGTGGGGCGCGATGGAAGAATCAGTGGCGCCATGGTACATGCCCTGGTAACCAATACGCTGATCGCTTCCGGGCTCAATGTGATCGACCTGGGGCTGTCGACAACCCCCACCGTAGAACTGGCCGTGATCTGGGAAAAGGCCGATGGCGGCATCATCATCACCGCCAGCCATAACCCCAAAGAATGGAACGCCCTCAAACTCCTCAATGAACAGGGTGAATTCATTTCGGCCGAAGACGGAAACTTCATTCTCGATGCAGCCGAAAACGCAGCTTTCTCTTTTGCCCCGGCCGACAAGCTCGGCCTCTTCTCCGACATACCGGATACCCTTCAGAAGCATATAGACGCAGTAGTGAATTATCCCCTCACAGACAGGGAGGCGATCAGGAGCCGGAACTTTAAAGTGGTGGTCGATGCAATCAATTCCACCGGCGCCCTGTTCATACCGCCGCTACTGAATGCGCTGGGCATTGAAGAGGTGCTCGTGCTCAACGGAGAGGTCAACGGAAAATTCGCTCACAACCCCGAACCGCTGCCCGAAAACCTGGCCGGACTCAGTGCGGAGGTCAGAAAGGTCCGGGCATCGTTTGGCATAGCTGTAGATCCGGATGTGGACCGGCTTTGTTTTGTATGTGAAGACGGCAGTATGTTCGGCGAAGAGTTTACGCTGGTGGCGGTAGCTGATTACGTTTTATCGAAACGGCCCGGCAACACCGTCAGCAACATGAGCAGCACCAAGGCGCTGAAAGAGATCACCATCCGCCATGGCGGCGCGTATTTTCCTTCAGCAGTAGGAGAGGTGAACGTGGTGCAGAAAATGAAAGAGGTGAACGCGGTCATCGGAGGTGAAGGCAACGGAGGTATCATCGTACCCGACTTCCATTACGGCCGGGATGCGCTGATCGGCATCGGACTCTTTGTGAGCGCCTTCGCGCAGCAGAAAAGCGGTTTGAAATCGTTCCGGACGCAATACCCCGACTACTTTATATCAAAGAACAAAGTCGAGCTGCGCAAAGGGGTGGATGTTGCCGCTATCTTCGAAAAGATCCGGCAGAAATATGGCCGGCAGCCGATCAATACCGAAGACGGTCTGAAGATCGAATTCGATACTGACTGGGTGCATCTGCGTACTTCCAACACGGAGCCAATTATCCGCATCTATGCTGAGAGCAATTTTGAAACGACCGCCAACAACATCGCCATGCGGCTCATGCAGGATATCAAAGAGTTCCTGTAAGTGTCGGTTGAAAAGCTGTTAGCCACCGGCTGTTGGCTATCCGCTTTTGTTTGCTGTATCACATCATAAAAAGGCAGTAGCCAACAGCTCTTTCTCCTCATGCAACGTATCTATCTCGATAATGCGGCAACAACCCCGCTCGACCCTGTGGTGCTGGAAGCGATGATGCCTTACCTCACCGATAAGTTCGGCAATCCTTCCTCCATCTATTCTTATGGCCGCGAAACCAGGCTGGCCGTTGAGAACGCCCGGAAAACCGTCGCCAAGCTGCTCAATGCGCATCCAGCCGAGGTCTTTTTTACTTCCGGTGGCACAGAAAGCAGCAATACCGCGATCCTTTCTTCCGTGAGGGACCTGGAATGCAAACGGATCATCACCTCGCGCATCGAACACCATGCCACCCTCCATACCGTGGAATACCTCCACCATACCGATGAGGCTGAATTGAGTTATGCAAAGCTGTTGCCGAACGGAGACGTGGATCTGGAAGACCTCGAACGGCTGCTGTCTGAAAGCAAAGAAAAATGTCTTGTCACGCTGATGCATGCCAACAACGAGATCGGCAATATGATCAGCCTGGAATCAGTTGGCCGGCTTTGCAAAACATACCATGCTATTTTTCATTCCGATACGGTTCAGACGGTGGGTCACCATCCGTTCGACCTGCGTAGCACCCCGGTTCATTTTATTACCGGCTCGGGCCATAAGTTTCATGGACCGAAGGGTTCCGGAATCCTGTACGTGAACGAGAATGTAAAGATCGAACCCTTCATTCACGGAGGTTCGCAGGAAAGAAATATGCGGGCGGGAACGGAAAACCTGTACGGGATCGTAGGCTTTGCCAAAGCGCTTGAGCTGGCTTCGGCCGGTTTTGAAAAAGACAGTGAGTTTATCAGGGGATTGAAGCAATACATGATGGAGCGGCTGAACGATGAACTGGCCGATGTCTCTTTCAACGGCGAAACAGGAGAAAAGAGTTTGTACACTGTGCTGAATGTTGCCTTCCCCAAAACGGAAAAGTCGGAAATGATCATTTTCAATCTCGACATCCGGCATATCTGTGTGTCGGGCGGAAGCGCCTGCACCAGCGGTGCGAACCAGGGCTCGCATGTGATACAGGCCGTAAACAATGATCCCAACAAAGTGGCGGTCAGATTTTCCTTCAGCAAACAGAACACGCGGGAAGAAATTGAACAGGTGGTGGAGAAGCTGAAAGACCTCGTTTAAAGTGGAATAAAGAGTCTGCATATGAAAAAAATCCGGATCGCTGATCTTGCTTTCCTGCTCTTTGTAATGACGTTCTTTTGTTGCAAACCTGCAAAGAAGGAAAGTCCCGCTGACAAAGTTGCTTTCTCCGATTCCACCGCGCCTGCTGCAGCTCCGCTGCCTGCCTGGGCCCTGAGATCAAATATCTACGAGGTGAATGTGCGGCAATACACGGCTGCAGGCACGTTCAGGGCATTTGAGCCGGCGCTGTCGAGATTGAAGGATATGGGTGTTGAGATCCTCTGGTTCATGCCCATCACACCCATCAGCAAAACTGATCGCAAAGGCAGCCTGGGCAGCTATTATGCGGTGCAAAATTATACGGCCATCAACCCGGAGTTTGGAACGATGGACGACTGGAAGAGGCTGGTACAAAAAGCCCACAGTATGGGCTTCAAAGTGATCACCGACTGGGTGGCCAACCATACCGGCGCAGATCATCCCTGGCTGCGGACGCACCCTGATTTTTACAACAAAGACAAGAACGGAAAGGCCATCGTCGCTTTCGACTGGGCAGACACGCGCGACCTGAACTACGACAACCGCGAGTTGCGCGACAGCATGATCGCGGCCATGAAATACTGGATCCGGGAATCGGATATCGATGGCTTTCGCTGCGATGTGGCAGGCGAGGTACCGATGGACTTCTGGAAAGACTGCATTTCGCGGCTGCGCCGGGAAAAAGAAGTCTTTATGCTGGCAGAAGGCGACAAAGGCGAGCTTCACCGGGCGGGCTTCAATGCAACCTATCCCTGGACGATGTTCGCGACGCTGAAGCAGGTTGCCACCGGGGAACGTACTGCGTTATCGATCGATTCGGTGCTGGCGAAGCAAGACAGTTCTTTTCCGGCCGGGGCCATCCGGATGTATTTTACCAGCAACCACGACGAGAACAGCTGGAACAAAAGTGATTTCGGAACTTTTCCGGGCATGAAACACGGAGCCTTTGCCGTGTTCACGCAAACCATGCGAAACAGCCTCCCGCTCATCTACAGCGGCCAGGAAGAACCGGTACTGCGGGCGATCAAATTTTTCGACAAAGACAACATCGGCTTTGGCAGATACGGCCGTGCAAAGTTCTACAAAACGCTGCTTAACCTGCGCCGGTCGAACCCCGCACTCGCAACAGATGCCATGTTCCGCCGCGTCGTCGCCGGCGATACCACTGCGCTGTATTCTTATGTAAGGGAAAAAGAAGGCCACAAGATCCTTGTGATCCTGAACCTGTCTGCCAAGGAACAATCGGTCAGCATCAAAGACCCCTCGCTGGCAGGCAATCCCTACAACGTATTCCTCTACCTCAACGAACCTGTCAATCCCGGGCATTCATTCAATCTCGAGCCCTGGGGGTATGTAGTGTATGACTACAGCAAGTAAAAGCCGGCACGGCGCGCAACGGTTTGGGACCGTGACACGCCGTGCTGCTCCAACCCTACTTTATCATCCCCTTGATCTCCTGCAATTTCAACAAGGCTTCAACAGGCGTTAGCCGGTTGATATCTGTTTTTTCGAGGAGATCGCGGATCTCTTCGAAGGTTTGCGAGTGGGCGTCGAAGATAGAGAGCTGCAGCTTGGGGGCGGTGATCTTTTTCATGCTCTCGCCGGTGGTTTCATCCACGTTCTTTTTCTCCAGCTGCGTGAGTATGCTGTTGGCCCGGTCTATGAGGCTGGGAGGCATGCCGGCCATGCGTGCCACGTGGATGCCGAAGCTGTGCGTGCTGCCGCCGGGAGCCAGCTTGCGCAGGAAGATGATCTTGTTGCCCGTTTCGCGGTTGGTGATATGATAGTTCCGGATGCCGGGGAACTTGTTCTCCAGCTCGTTCAGTTCGTGGTAATGGGTGGCAAACAGCGTCTTCGGACTCATGGGGGATTTAAACAAATATTCCACGATGCTCCAGGCGATGGAGATGCCGTCGTACGTCGATGTGCCACGCCCGATTTCGTCGAGTAAGATCAGGCTGCGGTCGGTCAGGTTGTTGATGATGCTGGCCGTTTCGTTCATTTCCACCATGAAGGTGCTTTCCCCTCCGCTCAGATTGTCGCTCGCGCCCACGCGGGTAAAGATCTTGTCTGTCAGCGGCACATGCGCTTCTGCGGCAGGTACAAAGCTTCCGGTATGCGCCATCAGCGTAATGAGCGCCACCTGCCGCAGCAGCGCGCTTTTTCCGCTCATGTTAGGACCGGTCAGGATGATGATCTGCTGGGCTTCCTTGTTCAGCTCGATGTCGTTGCCGATATAAGTTTCGCCGGCGGCAAGATAACGTTCAATTACCGGGTGCCGCCCATCTTTGATCACCAGCTCCGGCCCTTCGTGTATGTGTGGCCGTTTGTAGTTAAAACGAAGCGCGTTGTTGGCAAAACAAAGCAGGCAGTCCATAATGGCCAGCATGGTACCGTTCACCTGTATCGGCGCGAGGTAGTCCTGCAGTTCGCCAAGCAGCGCTTCATACACTTTGCATTCCAGGTCCAGGATGCGTTCTTCCGCACCCACAATTTTTTCTTCGTATTCTTTAAGCTCCGGCGTTACGTACCGTTCTGCATTGGTGAGGGTTTGTTTTCTCATCCAGCTAGCGGGTACCTTGTTCTTGTGGGTATTGGTTACCTCAAGGTAGTATCCAAACACGTTGTTGTAAGAGATCTTCAGGGAGGGAATGCCCGTGGTCTCCGCTTCTTTCTGCTGCAGTTGCAGCAGGTACTCTTTTCCGCTCGAAGCGATCCTCCGCAGGTTGTCGAGCTCTTCCATAATACCATCCTGGATCATCCCCCCTTTCGCTGCCGTAACCGGCGGGTTTTCAACAACCTCCTTCAGGATCTTTTTCTCTATGTACACGCACGGGTTGAGGGCATCGCCCAGCCGTTTGAGGAATTCGTTCTCCGCAGCGGCGCACGATTCCTTTACCATCTCTACCTGCTGCAAGCCTCTGGCGATCTGCAGCACTTCGCGCGGATTGATCTTCTTGAGCGGGATCTTACTGACCAGCCGTTCCACATCGCCGCATTGTTTGATGAGCTGGATCAGCTGGTTGCGTGTATCGGGCTCCCGGATAAAATACTCGACCAGGTCGAGGCGCTCCTGTATCTTGAAAAGATCTTTCAATGGAAAAATGATCCAGCGCCTGAGCAGGCGCGCGCCCATGGGGGAAACGGTATTGTCGATCACTTTCAGCAGCGAATGACCTTCTTCAGGCCCGCCGGCAGGAAGCAGCTCCAGGTTGCGGATGGTAAAGCGGTCCATCCACAGAAAATCTTCGCGCTCGATGCGCTGCATGCCGGTCACATGCTGCATGTTCGCATGCTCGGTCTCGCGCAGGTAGTGCAGGATGGCCCCTGCGGCGATCAGTCCGTTCTTCAGCGACTCCACCCCGAACCCCTTGAGTGAATGCGTCTGAAAATGTTTGAGCAGGGTCTCCTGCGCATATACTTCCTGAAAGATCCAGTCGTCGAGGGTGTAGATATAAAACCGGTCACCGAAATACTCCTTGAATGTTTTTTGTTTGTGGCGCTGGAACACCACTTCCGCCGGCCGGAACCCCTGCAGCAGCTTGTCGGTATATTCCCGGTTGCCTTCCGAAACAAAGAACTCACCGGTGGTAATATCCAGGAAAGCCACGCCGAACGACTGTTCGCCATCGAAATGGACCGAAGCCAGGAAGTTGTTTGTCTTGCCTTCGAGCAGCTTGTCGTTGGTAGTGGTGCCGGGCGTGATCATTTCTGTGACGCCCCGTTTAACGACGCCTTTCGCCGCTTTCGGGTCTTCGAGCTGGTCGCAGACGGCCACGCGATAACCGGCTTTTACCAGCTTGTTGAGATAGGTATCGAGGGCATGGTGCGGAAAACCGGCGAGCTCCGAGGAGGTGGCCACGCTGTTGTTGCGCTTGGTGAGGGTAATACCGAGCACCTGTGCGGCAACGATGGCATCTTGCCCGAATGTTTCGTAAAAATCACCTACTCTGAACAACAGGATGGCATCGGGGTAGCGGGCTTTGATGGTCCTGTGCTGTTGCATCATCGGCGTATCAGCACCTGTTTTAGACATACCGGCAAAAGTAAGAGTTTGCAACATTTCTTACCTTCGCGGCCATGCGAAAGTTACGAATGGAAGAGCTGAACCGGAAAACGGTGGAAGAATTCAGGGGGGCTGAAAAAATACCGGTGATGGTCGTTCTCGATAATATTCGCAGTGCGCACAATGTAGGCAGCGTGTTCAGAACGGCCGACGCCTTCCTGCTGCAGGGCATCCACCTCTGTGGCTATACCGCCTACCCGCCCAACCGGCATCTCGACAAAACCGCGCTCGGATCCACCGAAACCGTGAGCTGGAAGCATTTCCCGACCGCCCTCGAATCGGTGAGATCGCTGAAAGAAGAAGGTTTCACGATCTGTGCGGCCGAACAGGTAGAGCAGAGTATTGCGCTGCAGGATGCTTCCTTTCTTTTCGACCGGAAGCTGGCCGTGATTTTTGGCAATGAAGTAGAAGGCATTCAGCCGGAAATACTCGACCTTTGCGATGTAAGCCTTGAAATTCCGCAGGCGGGCATGAAACATTCGCTCAATATATCTGTTGCCGCAGGTATTATATTGTGGGAAATGGTCAGAACACGTATTCATCTTTATCAATAGCACGAACCGATGATCAACAGCACTTATAAAACCAGGGTAAGAGATTACTTTTCACTTGTGAAATTTTCACACACTTTGTTCGCGATGCCCTTTGCGATGATCGGTTTCTTTCTGGGCATCACCTTCATCCGGCTGCAAAGCCTGCCGGTTGAAGGGGTGCATCCGGCGCCGGATCCGTTCAGCAACATGCATTTGCTGACTCTCTTTTTTCTGGTGATCCTGTGTATGGTATTTGCCCGCAGCGCGGCGATGGGGTTCAACCGCTGGCTCGACAAACACTTCGACAAACTCAATCCGCGCACGGCCATCCGCGAAATTCCCGCTGGCATCATATCTGCCAACCATGCCCTCCTGTTTGTGATACTCAACTGCATCGCGTTCGTCGTCTGCACGTATTTTATAAATACCATCTGTTTTTATCTGTCGTTTGTGGCGCTGGCCGTAATACTCGGCTACAGCTATACCAAGCGGTTCACGCCGCTGTGCCATCTCATTCTTGGGATCGGCCTGTCGCTGGCACCGATCGGCGCCTTCCTGGCAGTTACGGGTTTCTTTAACCTGCTGCCGATCCTGTTCTCCGTCGCCGTCATATTCTGGGTCAGCGGTTTCGACATCATCTACGCCCTGCAGGATGTGGAGTTCGACCAGTCGCAGAAACTTCATTCCATTCCCGCCATGCTGGGGCCCAAAGCTTCGCTGCGGGTCTCAGAACTGCTCCATGTGCTGTCTTCCCTCTGTGTGATCGGGGCCGGTATCTACGGGCATTTCGGTTTATTGTACTGGGCCGGCATCGCCGTGTTTGTAGGCATCCTGATCTACCAGCATTCGCTTGTCAAAAGCAACGACCTCAGCCGGGTGAACATCGAATTCATGACCGCCAACGGCATTGCCAGCGTCGTCTTCGCCATTTTCGTGATCACCGACCTGCTTGTGTATAAATTCCATACGCTTCACTCAATAATCTCCTGAGCCGTGCCACGCATCCTCTCCATCGACTACGGCCTTAAACGCACCGGACTGGCCGTTACCGACCCGTTCAAGATCCTTGCAACCGGCCTTACCACCGTCGAAACAAAGAACCTGGTACCCTTTCTCAAAGATTACCTGGGCAGGGAAACAGTGGAACTGATCATCATAGGCGAGCCGAAGAACCTTGACAATACCGCCACGCACGCAACCGCACCCGTGAAGGCATTTGTAAAACAGCTGAATCAGCTCTTTCCGCATATGCCGGTGAAACAGGTAGACGAGCGGTTTACCTCCAAAATGGCCACTCAAAGCATCCGCGACTCGGGAGCCAAAAAGAAAGACCGGCAGAACAAGGCGCTGGTGGATGAAGTAGCCGCCACCATCCTGCTGCAGGACTATTTGCTGGCAAACAATCATTGAAAAAAGCCGGTGAATAAGTAATTTTGCAGGATCGGAGCGCGTATTTGTTTGACAGATTAACCGGTTTTTATGATATTACCAATAGTAGCCTACGGCCAGCCCATTCTCAGAAAAGTCGCCAAAGATATTTCTCCCGACTACCCCAATCTTCCGAAATTGATCGAAGATATGTGGGAAACCATGTACCACAGCAACGGGGTCGGACTCGCAGCGCCGCAGATCAACCACAGCGTGCGCGTTTTTGTGATCGACAGCGCGCAGATCTTTACCAATATGGAAGATGAAGATCAGGGAAGATACCCGGATGAGCCGGGTCTAAAACAGGTTTTTATCAATGCACACATCACCGCGCTGCAGGGCGAAGAATGGTGCTACAACGAAGGTTGTTTAAGCATCCCCAAGATACGGGAAGACGTATACCGCACCGAACAGGTCACACTCACCTACCTGGACGAAAATTTCATCCAGCACACCCGCCACTACAACGGCATCACCGCCCGCATCATCCTGCACGAATACGACCACCTGGAAGGCAGGCTTTTCATCGATTACCTCAAACCACTCAAACGCAAACTGCTGAAAGGCAAGCTGGACGACATCTCAAAAGGAAAGATCAAAGTCGACTACCGGATGCTGTTCTCATAGCTGATATTTCTAGACTGGGTATAGTTGCGCCATTTATCTATCACCTGCTGCATATCCGACGGTAGATCACTGGTAAAAAGCACATCGGTTTTGAGGGTGGGATGAATAAAGCCGATGGTTTTGGCATGCAAGGCCTGGCGGGGACAGATCCCAAAGCAATTTTCCACGAACTGTCTGTATTTGTTGTAGACCGTGCCTTTAACGATGCGGTTTCCTCCGTACGTTTCGTCGTTGAACAAGGGATGCCCGATGTGCTGCATGTGTACACGGATCTGGTGCGTACGCCCGGTCTCCAGCATGCATTCGATCAGGGTCACATACCCAAACCGCTCCAGCACCCGGTAATGGGTGATGGCCTCTTTCCCATATTCTCCCTCTGGATAGGCATCGAAAAGTTTACGCATCCTTTTGTGCCGGCCGATATGGGCAACCACCGTGCCGCTGTCCTGCTCCAGATCACCCCACACAAGGGCGTGGTATTGCCTGACCACCGTATGGTTGAAAAATTGCCTGGCCAGTGAAGTAACGGCAGCCTCCGTTTTCGCTATTACCAGCAGGCCGCTCGTATTTTTGTCGATCCGGTGAACCAGGCCAAAACGCGAGAGCTCTTTTTCAGACAGGGAAGGATCTTTTTGCAGCAGGTAGTAAGCAACGCCGTTGATGAGCGTACCTGTATAATTGCCCGAGCCCGGATGCACCACCATGCCGGGTACCTTATTGATGATCATTACATCATCATCTTCATACGCAATATTGAGGGCAATGTTTTCCGGGATGATCTCTTCGCCATGTACTTCATGGTCGGTGAATACCACGATCTCATCCTGCGGCTTAACCTTGTAATTCGACTGTACGGTTTTGTTATTCACCAGCACTTTGCCGGTTTCGATGGCCTTCTGCACTTTGTTGCGGGTGGCATTCTCGATGCGGCCAACCAGGAATTTGTCGAGCCTGAACGGCTCCTGTCCTTTGTCTGCCACGATGCGCCAGCGCTCATACAGTTCCTCCTGCTCCTCTGCGCCATCCAGTTCCGGGCTATCATGATTTTCCATACAGCTGTTTTGGCAAAAATAGGAAGTATCGGCCCGGGTTCCGCTGAGAGCGGAAAATCAAATAAATTTGCGGTATGCAGGATGTCATACTGGAAGATATGGGACTGGTAAGGTACCAGTCGGCCTGGGATTACCAGGAGTCGCTGTTGCAGCGGAATGTGAGGATCAAGTCGGATGCAAGGGCGCGGCAGGAGGGGAATGAAAGCCATGCATCATCCGATACCGTCAATTACTTGCTCTTCCTTGAACATCCGCCGGTGTACACGCTGGGAAAAAGCGGGCATGAAGAGAACATCCTGATCACCCAGGCAGAGATGCAAGAGCAGGGCATCGAGTATTTCAAGACAAACCGCGGTGGCGACATTACTTTTCATGGCCCGGAGCAGCTGGTAGGGTATCCTATTTTTGATCTGGAGAAATTTTACACGGACATCGGCAAATACCTGCGCAACCTGGAAGAAGTGATCATACGGACGCTGGCTTTCTACGGCCTGAAAGGAGACCGGTCAGCAGGCGAAACCGGTGTATGGCTCGATCCGGGCGTTAAAGGACAGGAAAGAAAGATCTGCGCCATGGGCGTGCGCTGCAGCCGCTGGATCACGATGCATGGGTTCGCGCTCAATGTAAATACCAACCTCGATTATTTCAGTCAGATCATTCCCTGCGGCATACAGAACAAGCAGGTAACTTCCCTGCAAAAAGAGCTGGGCAGGAGCGTGCCGATGGAAGAAGTGAAAGAGGTCGTGAAAAAAGGATTTGAAGATGTTTTCGATGTCCGCATCGTTGTAAGCAAAACACCCGCGGAAGCGGTTATGTGACCGGCTCATGGCTCAGGGCAATCTGCAAAAGAAGTTCCCTAAAAATCTTTCGGGATATAGACCTTATGTCTTTCCTTCAGCTTCCCGTCTTCATACAGCTCGAAATTGAACCAGCCCGAATGCATAAAATTTGATTTGTCCAGGATGAGGTAGGTGTCGGGTATGCGGTTCACCTCAAACAGCATGGTGTTGTCGTCTTCCAGGAATCGGAGTGTATACTTTTTTTGCGTGGCTTCCGGCAACAGGATCTTTACATTGCCGTCTTTTTCCGTAAACACCCATCTGGAGGGGCGGAACATCTCTTTGGCAATGAAGGTGCGGATAACAAGGGTATCGGTCGATTTCATCGACACGGTATCTTTCGTCCGGAAATTGATGGAATCGCGGAAGTGCTTGAGCATTTCCGCTTTGATCGCACCTACCAGTGTATCCCTTTTTTTTACAAAGATGAGGCGGTCCACGATGCTTTCGGCGGATGTGGTGGAATTGCTTTCAGCTTTTACCATGTCCTCGATCTTGTTCAGGCTGATGATGCCGTTCTGGTTGGCAGCCTGGTTCAAAAAGGCTGTGGCGGCAGCGGAGCCGGCGCTGGAGGCGGGGCGTTTCGACCGGCTGAAAAGATAATGCCCGTTGCTGTCGAGCAGGAGATACAAGCGGTAGAACATGTGGTCGTTCGTTGCCTTTGTATCTGCATAACCGTTCTGCGGAGCGGTGGCATCCGGTACGGTGAGGATGGTTTTGAAGTTGCGCAGGCTGTCGAATGACCGCTGGATGCTGATCTGCCGGATATTGACGCCGTAGGGGTTGGTCCAGCTGATGATTACCCGGTTGTTGGCGAGGTTCACGACGGAAAATTTAGGAAGGGTGTCCTGTGCAGTGGCGCCTGCTGAAACGAGCAAAAGAAGAAACAACAATCTGTACATACAAGTGCGTATAAGCCGCTGGTGGTGCTTTTGATTCCGAAAGGTGCAAAGATAACAGCGGAGTTTATCCAAAACCCAGAAAACAATCCATGTTAACGAATAATCTTACCAGGAGAGGGTATCCGGTGGCAAGGATCCGTTCCCCTGCAACCCGCCACTGTGTACCAGCAGCACGCGGCTGTTCGGTGCGAACCTGTCCATTTCAACCAAACGGATAAAAGCCCGCATCAGTTTGGCCGTGTACACAAAATCTGTTGGAATGCCGGTATCGCTGAAGAAGTGGTTCATGAACCCAAACAGGCTTCCGTCTTTTTTCGCATATCCACCCATCTCGAAGCCGGTGAGTATCTGACATTGGCGGTTCAGTACGCTGCAATGTTCAGACAGCTGCTGTGCAAGCGCCGAGCCGGGAGAAATTTTCAATACAGGAATGCCGATCAGCTCCTGGTAGGGTTGGAGGGTTTCAGCGATGCCGCAAAACATGGTACCGGTTCCGATGCAGCACATGATATGGCTGTACGATATAGGATCTGTCAGAGAAAGGATTTCCCTGCACCCGCGGATACCTTCCCGCCCGCTGCCTCCCTCGGGCACCAGGTAGCTGTCCGGATGCTCCGCCATCAGCTCCCGGATGAACGGAGCCTCTTCTTTCCGGGCATACGTTTTCCGGTCCACAAAGATCAGCTGCATGCCATACTCTCGAGCCGTCTGCAAAGTATGCGACAGTTGAGCGGGTCGTTCCCCGCGAATGATGCCGGTGGCAGACATACCCTGCTGCCGCGCCGCGCAGGCCAGCGCCACGATATGGTTGGAATAGGCCCCACCGAAGGTTAGTAAAGAATTGCTTCCCTGTGCGCGGGCCGCCGCGATGTGATACCTGAGCTTGAACCATTTGTTGCCCGAGATCACCGGGTGGATCTGATCAAGCCGCAGCACCGCCGCCTGCACCTGTTTTTCCCCGAGCAGCCGGAGCTGAAGCGGGTCGGTGCTGGCGGCGGCCAGGTTCACGGTGTTACTGTTTACTTTGCCCGACATGAATGGGAATCCGTAAGGACTGGTTGTAATTAAAAACGTTAACGGATGCTAAGTGATAACATATGAGGCGCAAAAAAAATTAAAAATTTCGAAAGGGTTTTTTATATTTTCGTGCCACTAAATTAAGATGCATGCAACCTACTTTATTGATACTGGCGGCAGGAATGGCTTCCCGCTACGGAAGTATGAAACAGGTACAATCGTTCGGCCCCTCCAACGAAACCATCATGGATTATTCGATCTACGATGCGATACAGGCAGGATTTAAGAAAGTGGTATTTATCATCCGCAAAGATTTCGCGGATGCATTCAAGGAAAAGTTCGAACCGAAACTGAAGGGGAAGATAGAGACAGACTACGTGTTTCAGGATCTGCACGATTTTACAGGCGATAACCCGGTTCCGGCCGAAAGGACCAAACCCTGGGGAACCGCGCACGCTGTGCTTTGTGCAAAAGATGCCGTGAAAGAACCCTTCGCTGTGATCAATGCCGACGATTTTTACGGCCGTGATGCATTTGTAAAAGCGTACCAGTTTCTTACCACCGACTGCAACGAAAGCACGTATTCGATCATTGGCTACGAACTGGCAAAGACCCTTTCCGAAAATGGAACGGTAAGCCGCGGGGTGTGCGTTGTTGATGACCAGGACAACCTGGTATCCATCGCCGAAAGAACAAAGATCTACAAGGATGGCGACCGCATCATCTATGAAGACGGTGACCAGAAAATAGAAGTTCCTTTCAACTCGAGCGTATCCATGAATTTCTGGTGTTTTGATCCGGCGGTTTTCCCATACATCGAAACCCTTTTTCACCAGTTCCTGCAGAAAAATGTGCAGGACCCCAAAGCCGAGTTCTTTATTCCGATCATCGGTGATAATTTCATCAAAGACAAAAAAGGTGCGATCAAGGTGATCACAACCGACGCGCAATGGTTTGGTGTTACTTACAAAGAAGATGCGCCTGTAGTAAAGGAGAGTATCGAGAAACTGGTGGAAGGCGGAGAGTATCCGTCCAGCCTGTGGCAGCAAGCGTAATATTCCAAAAGATATACCCAATAAAAAAGGCCTTCATTTCTGAGGGCCTTTTTTATTGGGTATATCTAGATCAATAGGTTTTGACCATAAATACACAGTCTTCGATCTTTTTGATCTGCTGTGTTCTCTCGACGCCTTTGAGGGAAGAGACAGAGTTGAGGCGGATACTCTGAAAAGAGGTATCGGTCTGTTTTACTTCATCGAGGGTTTTGTAAATGTTCCTGGTCTTCACGGCAAATACCACTCCTTCTGCTTTTACCTGGCGGGTGCTGAGGATGCCGATCACTTCGCCGTTTTTGTTGATGACGGGACCGCCGCTGTTTCCCGGGTTGGCTGCCACGGCGATCTGACAGGCAAGGGTATCGCCATTGAAACCGGTTTTCGCGCTCATGTAGCCTTCGCCATATACAATTTCATCACGGGGATACCCCAGCGTAAAGATCGGTTCACCCAGTTCGGCGCCGCTTTTTCGGAAGCCGTAGGGAAGAGAACCGGATGGTTTAAAGTCGGGGTCGTCTATTTTCAGGATGGCCAGGTCGGTAGCCAGGTCGAGGCGAACGATGGTGGCTTTGAATTCCTGCTGTTTGTTGTTCTGTACCACTACGTGAACATTGTCACCGATCACGTGGGCATTGGTGATGAGGTAGCCTTTCGCATCAATCAGGAAGCTGGTACCGCCGGATTGAACCGGAACATCATTTGGAATTTTAGGAGTGGGGGCGGGGGTGGTGTGATCTATATTGATCTGGTGGGTCAGGTTATTGGCACGTACTTCAAGCTGCGTTACTTTCCGGTTCAGCTGTTCCACCGCCGCTTTGTTGGCTTTGGGAGTGAAGTACATTACCATGCCGCTGATGGCGAGGGCAGTGAAACCGCCGATGGAGGCGGCCACTGCAATTACCCGCCGGTATTTTCGCCACAGGTCGATTGCCTTTGTTTTGGGATAGAGTGGTCTGATCTGGCCATTAATCTGCAGGTCGTCGTGCACTTCATTCAGCACACTCCGGAGCTGGCTCCGGTCGCTGTAGTCGGTGAGATGCTGAAGAAAAGAGATGTGTTCGGAAATCAACCTTGCTGTTCTCGGATCGCCGTTGCGTAAACGTTCAAAAGCCTGTAGTTCTTCGCCGTGTAAGTTGCCTTCCACCCATCTCTCAACCAGTTCCAACAATTGCATATCTTCCATTACAATAGTTCGTTTTTATATTCGGAAAAGAAAATTTTTTTCAGCCGCATCAGGCATTTGTACTTCTGGTTCTTTGCGTTATCAGCGTTTGTATACCCGAACTTACCGGCTATCGCCGTCATGTTTTTCTTCCTGAGGTAATAAGCTTCAAGCAGGCTTTTACACGGTTCCCCGAGGCCGGTCAGGGCTTTTTCCATCAGGCTGAAATGCCGGTCGTTCTGCTCATGGGCCTCCACATCCTCCTGTACGGGTACCAGTTCCTGGTCTTCTTTCAACTCGCCAACATATCTTTTCTGGTGCGACAGCTTCTTGAGCCACAAACGCCGGGCTACCGAATAGAGATACGTTTTAATAAGACAATTAAGTTCGAAGGTGCCGGATTTGGCATTTTCATACAATACGATGATGGCTTCCTGGAATATATCCCGGGCGTCCTCGGCGCTTCCGTTGTTATTCACTACCAGCGCCTGAACCATATTATAATTTTCCTTATAAATGGCTTCAATCGCTTTGCGGTCGTTTTTCGCCAGGCCTTTCAGTAATTCTTTTTCTGAGAAGTCTTTTGCCACTATGCCCTTTTTTATACTCAAAATAACAAATAGTAACCCGGAACGGAGAGGAAAAAGATTTTTTAAAAGGCGGGTTACCTTGTTCCCCTTTTTGTATTAACCCTTAAATACATTCAACTTAAAATTAACATCACAATGAAAAAGTTATTTTTCGTTTTAGCAATCGGCGCTTTCGTGGCTTGTAATGACAGTGCAAGCAGCACAGAAAAATCAACTGACTCCGCTGCAGGCGCAATGGGTGACTCAGTAGGAACAAGCATGGACACAAGCATGTCTAGAATGGATACTTCTATGAGCAGCATGTCTGACACTGCCAAGAAGATGATGGGCACCGATACATCCAAAATGAGATAGTTTTACCTTTTTTCATATGGCAAGCAATCGTTAGAGGCCGTCCTGTTCTCAGGAGGGCTTTTCTTTTTTCCGC
The DNA here is from genome assembly GCA_965200945.1 of Chitinophagaceae bacterium. GTDB lineage: Bacteria > Bacteroidota > Bacteroidia > Chitinophagales > Chitinophagaceae > JADCRZ01. Next base: position 2,065,921 of record OZ241749.1, on the reverse strand, counting down.
CATATAGGGCTTAAAATAAAAGGAGCGTACCGGCAGTTTTGCGGGTACGCTCCTTTTATTATTTCTAACCTATCCTAATTTCTTCTTCAGATTTTCATCGATCGCATCGAGGAACTCCTCGGTATATAAATAATCCTGGCCATGGGTCACTTTGTTGCCGTGGATACAGACGGCCAGGTCTTTTGTCATTTTTCCGCTTTCCACCGTTTCGATACAGACAGCTTCCAGGGCATTACAGAAATCGATCAGCGGCTGGTTGCCATCCAGTTTTCCCCTGAAGGCCAGTCCGCGCGTCCATGCAAAAATGGAAGCGATCGGGTTGGTTGAGGTGGGCTTGCCTGCCTGGTGGTCGCGGTAGTGGCGGGTAACCGTACCGTGAGCTGCTTCCGATTCCATGACCTTCCCGTCGGGTGTGATCAGTACGGAAGTCATCAGACCGAGTGAGCCGAATCCCTGGGCAACAGTGTCGCTCTGTACGTCGCCGTCGTAGTTCTTACAGGCCCATACAAAACTGCCGTTCCATTTCAGGGCGCTGGCAACCATGTCATCGATCAGGCGGTGCTCATACACAATGCCGGCTTCCTTGAATTTTTCCTGGAATTCATTTTCAAAGATCTCCTGGAAGATATCCTTGAAGCGGCCATCATATTTTTTGAGGATGGTATTTTTGGTGGAAAGGTACAGCGGCCATTTCTTGCTGAGGGCGATGTTGAAACAGCTTCTCGCGAAACCAGTGATGCTTTCATCTGTATTGTACATGCTCAGTGCTACACCGTCTCCCTTGAAGTTGTATACTTCGAACACCTGCGGCTCTCCGCCGTCTTCGGGGGTGAAAGTCATGGTCAGTTTGCCTTTTCCCTTGATCACCGTATCTGTAGCACGGTATTGGTCGCCGAATGCATGGCGGCCCACGATGATAGGGGAGGTCCAGTTGGTGACGAGGCGGGGCACGTTCTGCATTACGATGGGTTCACGGAAAACCGTGCCGTCGAGAATGTTGCGGATGGTGCCGTTCGGACTCTTCCACATTTGCTTCAGGTTAAATTCCTTCACTCTCGCTTCGTCCGGGGTGATGGTGGCGCACTTAATGCCGGCTCCGTACTCCTTTACCGCGTTGGCAGCGTCGATGGTTACCTGATCGTTGGTTTCGTCGCGGTACTCAATGCCAAGATCATAATATTTCAGGTCAACATCCACGTACGGGAGGATCAGTTTGTCTTTGATGAACTTCCAGATGATCCTGGTCATTTCATCGCCATCCATTTCCACCACTGGATTTGCAACTTTGATTTTTTCCATGAAGAACTGTTTTAAATAATAAAGTGAGCAAACCTACATGAATTGCTCGATTTAAAAAACAGCTTTTTGACCCCTTAAACCGGGATGGCGCATGGTATAAACAGACATGGCAAATTGCAAAGTGTTCCATTTGGAGAATTATATTCAGCACATATATCAGTTTCGGATTATATTGCAAATATGGATGGGTTGATGTACACATATTTACATCGTTTCGTGAATCTTACAGATGATGAGTGTTCTTTTATCGGACAATTTGCCGAAATTCGTCATTTTGATAAAAAAGTAAGACTGGTCAATATCGGTGAGCCGGAGCAGTACGTCAATTTTGTCGTCAGGGGCCTGCTCAAAAAATTCTTTTACGACCGCCGGAAAGAAGAGATCCTGACACAGATCGCCAAGGAAGGAGATCTGATCTCCTCCTCGGTATCGTTGCTGTCTGGCGAGATCTCGGAATACTCGGTGGAAACGATAGAACCTTCCACTGTGATCTCCTTTTCCAAAAAGCACATTGAAACCATCTACCGCCAGGGGTACCGGATGGAGCGGCTTGGCCGCCTGATCGTGACCGATTGGTTCCTCAAGAAGGAATACTGGGAACTTGCCCGGTTGCGTTCCAGTCCGAAACAGCGGTTCCTGACCTTCATTACCAGCAACCCGGACCTGCTGATGCGGGTGCCACAAAAATCGCTTGCTTCTTATCTCAATATCAAACCGGAAACTTTCAGCCGGTATAAGCATTTGCTTGTGCAGAAACCTTACCTCCAGCCACAGATCAATGATATTGTTGTTCATTACTAGTCAGTAAACAAACATGGACCAAGCTGGAAATCTGATAGCAGGCTATCTGGAAAAAGTACATACATATCTGAACCGGTTCCTTCCTCTTTCCGACGACGAATTTTTTTCGCTCGCGCAGTTCTGTGAAATAAGGGAGTTCCAGAAAAAGCAGCAGGTAGTAGGTATAGGAGAGGTCGATCGCTTTACCAACATCATCATGAGGGGTATCGTGCGGAAGTACATCATCGTGAATAACAAAGAGATCACCCTCCAGCTCTCCGGCGAAGGCCACATGATCCATTCCGAGATATCCTTTAATACGCAGACGCCTTCTGAAACAGTCATCGAAACCATAGAACCCACCACCTTTGTATCGATAAGCTATGAGAACATGCAGAAGCTTCTTGAAACGTATCCCAGAATGGAAAGACTGGGCCGTCTTATGTTCACCTACATGTTCATCAAAAAAGATTACCGCGATTTTTCCCAGCTGAAAAGCACGACCCGCGAGCGGTTTATTGCGTTTGTGGAAACACACCCTGATATGCTTCAGCGCGTGCCGCAAAAATACATTGCCTCTTACCTGAACATCAAACCGGAAACCTTCAGCCGCCTCAAACATCTGGTGAAAAAACGGAGGCAGTCCTGATCTCCGCGGCGGGGCAGGCTCAGATGTTTACCACCAGGATAGGGATCTTCAATACATGCCTCACTTTGTTGATGGTAGTTCCATAGAGCCAGTCTTTGATGCCTGCGTGGCCATGCGCACCCATCACCAGCAGGTCTGCGCCCTGTTCCTTCACGATGCGGATGATCTCCCGATGGCGGTTGTGGTATCCGAGCTGCCCTGTAGCCACAAATCCCTTTGCGGTAAGTTGCTCAACATATAACTTCATCTGCTCTTCATCGGTCTGTGTTTCCAGATCTCCTGAACTTTCACCAAACATATTGGCCGAGGCACTTTCCACCACATGAATAATGATGAAGGAACCCGCTGCCCGGCCCTGTGCCAGCGCAAAGGCCAGTACACGCTGGTCGTTCCGGCTAAAATCGAGCGCGATGGCTACTTTGCTGAAGGGATGGACGGTCAGTTCCTGCAGCGGGGGCAGTTCGGGATGTACGGGAATACGGGGTATTTCTTTTTTGCGGGCAAGCAGCGGATAGATGAGAACAATCAGGAGCAGGGTCGCAAACAGCACTGCTGCCAGCAGGAGAAGGACCTTAAGATAAACAGGATGTGCACCCTGAAGAAAGCCGTATACTTCCCCAAAGATCATTTTCAGGTTCAGGGCAACCAGGATGCCAGTCACGATCCATGACAGAACCTGCAGTCCTGGCCTGATATTGAAAGACTGCATCTTTTTCTTGTCGCTCACAAAATGGATCAGGGGAATGATGGCGAAACCCAGCTGAAGACTCAGCACAACCTGGCTGAGGATGAGCAGGGCATCCACTTTTTCGTCGCCATACATTAAAATGACCGCAACGGCGGGTGCAATGGCCAGCAGGCGCGTCAGCAGTCGCCGGAGCCAGGGATTGATGCGCAGCCGCAGATATCCTTCCATCACGATCTGTCCTGCCAGCGTGCCGGTAATGGTGGAACTCTGTCCGGCCGCGATCAGGGCGATCGCAAAAAGGGTCGGGGCTATGCTCCTTCCCAACAGCGGTGCCAGCAGCTGATGTGCATCCTGGATCTCTGCGATGTCGGTGCGGCCATTTTTATGAAACACGGTGGCTGCAAGGATGAGGATGGCTGCATTGACAAAGAAAGCGAGGTTCAGTGCAATGAAACTGTCGAGCACATTCATTTTGATCGCATGCCGGATGCCCTGCTCGTCGCGTTTGATCTTACGCGTTTGCACGAGGGCCGAATGGAGATAGAGGTTGTGCGGCATAACAGTGGCGCCGATGATGCCGATGGCGATGTAGAGGGCCTCCTCATTGGGAAGGCGAGGTATCAATCCGCCCGCCACTTCACCGAGATCTGGTTTGGCGAAGATCATCTCTGCCAGGAAGGATAGCCCGATGATGCTCACCAGCCCCACGATAAACGCTTCCATTTTCCGCATACCCAGCCCCTGCAGCAAGAGGAGGATCAGCGTATCGAGCACCGTGATCAAAACGCCCCATAACAGCGGGATGCCTGTGAGGAGGTGCACACCGATCGCCATACCCAGCACTTCGGCCAGGTCGGTGGCGGCGATGGCGATCTCGGCCAGCACATAGAGGATAAAATTGATATAATCGGGGTACAGTTCGCGGTTGGCCTGTGCGAGGTCGCGGCCGCGCACGATGCCCAGGCGGGCGGCGAGGCTTTGGAGCAGCAGGGCCATGAGGTTGCTCATCAGGAGCACCCAGATGAGGGTATATCCGAACTTGCTTCCGCCCGCCAGGTCGGTAGCCCAGTTGCCGGGGTCCATATAACCGACGCTCACCAGGTAGGCCGGCCCGAAAAAAGCAAATACCTTCCGGAAGTTGCCCAGCTTTTTCGTAGTGTCGACACTCTCATGCACATTCTCTAAAGAAACATCCCTGACTGCTTTACTCATCTGTCTGATTTTACAATATATGCTGTTACGCCGGTGATTTGGGTTGAACCGGATCCATGGCAGACGGCACTTCCTTTTGTTCGCGCACAAACAATTTGGCTGCCAGTACTACACTCACCGCATGGAATGTGCCGTCATCCAGTTCGATTTCGAGCGACTGGTCAAAACTGAACTTCTTCTTAACCCGCAGCCACGTACCTAGCTGGAGGTGCAGGTGGTTCAGCAGTTCCATGATCTCCGCCGTCTGATCGCTTACATGCGAAACAGTGGCCGGGGTGTCGAAGGCCAGATCACAAAGGGCTATTTGCGGCGTGATCCGTAGCCGGCCCTGGTTGTCGGGTATCGGGTCGCCGTGAGGGTCTGTCTGAGGAAAACCAAGGAATTCTTCCAGTTTATCGACCAGCTTTTTGCTGCTGACATGTTCCAGCTCTTCGGCCACTTCATGCACTTCTTCCCACCCGAACCCAAGCTTGTTGACCAGGAAGAATTCCCACAAGCGGTGCTTCCTGATCGTCTGGATCGCCAGTTTTCGTCCTTCAGTTGTCAGCTTCACACCTTTGTACCGCTCATACAGCAGGAGCTTCTGCGATTTCAGTTTTTTAAGCATATCCGTTACCGAAGCAGCTTTGGTTTGTAGAGCGGCTGCCAAGGCATTGGTGCTTACGGCCGGCTGCGTCTGCTGTAAATGATATACTGCCTTTATATAATTTTCCTTGCTCGCGGAATATTTCATAGCCCAATCGTTTGGTGATCCGGTTGATGACTGGCGCCAAGTTACGGCATCCTGACCAATTTTAAGGAAGGCTAACTTATTTTTTAGATTCGTCTAAATTAAAGGGCCGGGAAAACTTGGCTTTTAAGTTGATACATTAATTATATTTTTGATCAATATTCCCCCAAGATGCGTACAGTCTGCCAGCTCCTGACCTTATTCCTGTTCAGTTTCTGCCTCATCTACTGCAAAGGCAAAAAAACAAAACTGGCCGCTACAGATGCCGTTACCATAGAGGATTTTATTGAATTTTTCCCCGCCACCAACCTGCCGTATCAGATCACCGACAGCCTGCTAAACAAAAAAGAAACAGATTCGGCGCTTATTGAGTACAACGTGTTCAACCAGTTTGTGCCGGATAGTGTGATCACGGCACAATTTGGAAAATTAAAGCCCGCTATCTATGCGCTGGGCAAGGTGTCGCTGAAAAAAGCAGAAACCTACCTGTTTGTAAAAGCTGTTACCCCTGCCCATAAAACCGGCCTCATACTGGCGTTCGACAAAGACCAGAAATTTCAGGCGAGTCTGCCGCTCTTGTCAACCGGTAAAAACCCTCTGCCATACCAGAAAGCGGGGATGGACAAAAAATTTACGATCACGCAGACCTTTGTACAGAAGGCAGATGACGGCAGTCCGTACGAAGCCCGCAATGCCTATATACTTAATTTGGAAGCACACGAGTTCAGCAAGATCATGACGGATGAAGGCATCACCAGCGAAGTGCAGGAGATCATCAATCCAATCGATACTTTCTCCCATTCCGGTAAGTTCACCGGTGATTATATAAAGGACAAGCGAAATTTTGTGTCGGTGCGCGACGGGCGCGACCCTTCCATGGTGCTCTTTTTTGTACACTTCGAAAAGAACGGGGGCGACTGTATAGGAGAGCTGAAAGGAGAAGCCGGGATCAATGGCCCAAAAACTGCAGTGTACAAAGCAACAGGCAACCCCTGTGTACTTGCCCTGAACTTCAACGGCAATAATGTGGTCTTGAAAGAAGACGAAGCCTGCGGATCATACCGCGACATCAAGTGCTTTTTCGAAGGAACCTATACGAAAAAGGCCGAACCCCAGCCGAAGAAGAAAAAAAAGACAGGTGCCCGTACCTAATATTTTTCCTGCATAATAAGTTTTTTCACAGGCCGTTAAAAAAGGGACTGTTTATATTTTAAACAGTTATATTGTCAAATTTTAATTATTTTCTTACGTAAATTCTACCAATGAACTTCAGAAACTTCAAAATCCCGTATTCCATAGATGACCGGTACACCAAAAAAGTCGCTTACTTTTCAATGGAGTTCGCCGTTCATCAACCGCTTAAAATCTACAGCGGCGGATTGGGTTTTCTTTCAGGTTCGCATCTGCGCAGCGCCTACGAACTCAGGCAGAACATGATCGGAATCGGAATTTTGTGGAAGTATGGATATTACGATCAGGCCCGTAACCAGGACCAGACCCTCCAGGTGAGCTGGATGGAAAAAAACTATGCTTTTCTTGAAGACACCGGCATAAAATTCCAGATCCCCATTCACGAATCGCCGGTATGGGTGAAAGTATATTATCTCAATCCGGAAACATTCAAAAGTGCCCCGCTTTTTCTCCTGAGCACCGATCTTCCAGAGAACGACTACGTATCGCAGACGATCACACACCGGTTGTACGACGCAAACATCGCCACCAAAGTAGCGCAGTTTATCCTGCTTGGCGTGGGCGGCGCGAAGCTGGTCGATGAAATGAGTTATCATCCCGAAGTATATCACCTCAACGAAGCGCATGGCATCAGCGCTGCTTTCTACCTATACCGCAAATTCGGTAACATGGAAGAAGTGAAGAAGCGCCTCGTGTTCACCACCCATACGCCCGAAGAAGCAGGCAACGAGAAACACGATATTTATCTGTGTTACAAGATGAGCTATTTCTGCGGGTTGTCGCTCGACGAAACCAGGAAGATCACCGGCATCACAGATGACCAGTTCAACCATTCGCTGGTGGCGCTTCGCTTCGCCCGCCTGGCGAACGGCGTATCACAACTGCATGGCGAGGTGTCGAGAGCCATGTGGAGCAAATACGAAGGCATCTGCAACATCATCTCCATCACCAACGCGCAGAACTGGCGGTACTGGGCCGACAAGCAGCTGTACAAGAACATGGAAGAAGGGAATGATGTGATGTGGGACGACCGAAAAAAATATCTGAAGAAAAGAGCGTTTGAAATAGTGGCCGACCAGACGGGGAAGATATTCGACGAAAACGTTTTCACCATCGTGTGGGCACGCCGTTTTGCAGGTTATAAAAGAGCGGATTTTCTGACCCGCGACATCGAACGGTTCACCAAGCTGATGAGTGATACAAAACACCCGATCCAGATCATCTGGGCAGGTAAGCCTTACCCGATGGACTATCCCTCCATCAACGATTTCAATCATTTGGTACACCTGAGCAAGGGGTATAAAAATGTAGCGGTTGTGATCGGGTATGAACTTGGATTGTCGAAACGCCTGAAACAGGGTGCGGACTGCTGGCTGAACAACCCCCGTGTTCCACGCGAGGCATCGGGCACCAGCGGAATGACTGCAGCAATGAACGGCGCCGTAAACTTTTCTACGGAAGACGGATGGATCCCCGAATTTGTGAACCAGGGCAACAATGGCTTTGTAATTCCTCCGGGCGACTATGCCAACATGCATGTGCAGGAGCAGGATCAGTACGACCTCAACAAGCTCTACGATATTCTGACCAATCAGATCTTACCGCTGTACTATGATAATTATGAAACTTGGAGGCAGGTAGCGAAGAATGGTATGCGGGATGTTCGCTTCCAGTTCGATTCAAACAGGATGGCGGATGAATATTACCGGCTTATGTATCAATAAAGCCAGTAGCTGGCGGCCAGCTACTGGCTGCCAGCTCTTTATTTTGCTGCGGCCGCATTCACGATCGCAAGCAGTTCAACTTCAAAGACAAGGGTCGATCCGGGCGGGATCGAAGGACCAGCCTGGCTGTCGCCATAGGCAAGATCGGAAGGGATAAACAGTTTCCATTTGCTTCCCACATTCATCAGCGGCAGGGCTTCCACCCATCCGCGGATCACACCACTTACCGGAAACTCCGCCGGCTGGCCACGGTCAACGGAACTGTCGAATACCGTTCCGTCGAGCAAGGTGCCCTTGTAATGACAACGAACGGTATCGCTGACACTTGGTTTGGCACCGGTGCCTGCTGTAATAACTTCGTACTGCAGACCACTGGGGAGGGTAACCACTTTCGGGTTTTTCTTGTTGTTGGCAAGAAACTCTTCGCCGGCTTTTTTAGCTACGGATGCTTTTTCGGACTTCATTTTCTGGAGATAATTGGTGATACTCATGTTCATTTGTTCTTCGGTTAACAATACTTTTCCCCCTTTCATCACATCGTTGCATGCCTTTGTGATCAGGGCGGTGTTTATATTCTGGATGCCCTGCTGTTTGTAGAACTGTGCAAGGCTGAGACCCAGGGCGTAACTTACTGAATCGATCGAAGTTTTCATCACGGCGGTTCCACCACCTTTGGATACGGCAGGTTTCGAAACGGTTTTGGGTTTTTGCTGCCCAAGCACAATCGCACTTACAGACATCACCATCAGAAACCCTGTCAGTTTTTTCATTTAATAAATTTTAGGTTGGCAAAAGTATCATAATTTGCTTATATGCATGAGGCCGGCCGCAAAAATGCAGGCTGCTCCCTGCCCCCTTTCCGGGACTTTAACAAATGCTTCTTTCCTGTAAACGGGAACCTCTTCCATTAAATTTTACCGTATGGAGCAATTTAGCAAAAACCTCGACCTTCGCTGGGCCGATCTCGATCCCAATTTCCATGTGCGCCATTCGGTGTTTTACGATTACGGGGCCAGCGTACGCATCGAATACCTTGAGAAGAATGGACTGACCACCGCTTTCATGCAGCAGAAAGCTTTTGGTCCGGTCATCTTCCGCGAAGAATGCCTGTTCAAAAGGGAACTGAGGATCCCGGATGTAGTTACCATCGATATCAGGCTTCGCAAATGCAGCGCAGAATTTCATAAATGGACCATCCAGCATAATATTTATAAGAACAAAGATACCCTGGCCGCGGTCATCACAGTCGATGGCGCATGGATTGACACAGTAAAAAGAAAATTAACGATTCCTCCAGCAGAAGTTCGTGAAACATTTGGTAATATGCCAAGGCACGAGAATTTTGAATGGATAAATTAAATCTGGATTTTATGAAAAGACTACTGATGATTCCCGCATTCGTACTAATCGGGATGGCCGGCCAGGCGCAGAAAACTGATTCCACAAAGAGCTCCGGTTTTGGAGGGCTGCTCAAAAAAGCCAGTGGTGTACTGAACTCCGGTAAAACATCTACAGGCTCACTTACCACCGACGAAATTATTTCAGGTCTGAAAGAAGCGCTTACACAGGGTGCTACCAAAACAGGCAGTCAGCTCTCCAACGTGAACGGTTTTTTTAAAGACGCCGCCATCAAGATCCTGATGCCCGATGATGTAAAAAAAGTGGAAACGAAGCTGCGTGCACTTGGCATGGGCAAAGTGTTTGACCAGGCCGTGGAAAGCATGAATCACGCGGCTGAAGATGCATCCAAATCTGCGGCTCCCATCTTTGTGAGCGCCATCAAATCAATGAAAGTACAGGATGCGGTCGATATTTTGAAAGGCTCCGATACGGCTGCCACGCATTACCTTAAAAAATCCACTTCTAATAACCTTACCAATGCTTTCCTGCCCGTAGTACAGAATTCACTCAAGAAAGTGGATGCCACGAAATACTGGGGACAGGTTTTTACACTCTACAACAAGGTTGCTTCCAAACCGGTCAACCCCGATATCAACGAGTATGTGACCGAGAGAGCCCTGTACGGCATTTTTTATTATATTGGAGATGAAGAAAAAAAGATCCGTAACAATCCGGCGGAAAGGGCCACCGATCTGCTGAAAAAGGTTTTTGGCAGCAAGTAAAACCGTCTGACAATGCCAGCGAACCGGTGTCGGTTTATCCAGGTTGATATTGCACTGCATGAAAAAAGCGCTGGCATTATATACGGACTCTTACCAGGGATTGTCTGCACAGACCTGGTGGCTATCGCTCGTGATGCTGATCAACCGGAGCGGTACGATGGTCGTCCCTTTTCTGACCATCTACCTCACGCAAAAGCTTCACTATTCCATTACTCAGGCCGGTTGGATAATGGGTATTTATGGCCTTGGCTCTATCACAGGGGCTTTGTTGGGCGGCCGCCTTACAGACAGGATAGGATTCTACCGGGTGCAGCTGATGGCGCTCGGAAGCGGAGGCATCATGTTCATCGTGCTGGGCCACATGACCAGTCTGAGAAGTATCTGTATTTGTACGCTATTACTCAGTATCGTGAACGAAGCCTTCAGGCCGGCCAATTCAACAGCCATTGCAGCATACAGTTCACCGGCTGCCGTGACGCGCTCTTTTTCACTGAACCGGCTGGCCATCAACCTGGGATGGGCTGCAGGCGGTGCAATGGGCGGACTGGTAGCCTCTTATAATTATTCACTGCTCTTCTGGATCGACGGATGTACCAACATCAGTGCCGGCATCCTGCTCCTCTTTTTTATTCCACCAGGAACGGCCCGCGCTTTTCTACCGGAGAAAACAACCCCTGCGAACAACCGGAGCACCACTTCGGCTTTTGCAGACAAAACCTATCTCTATTTTCTTTTTCTTACCACCCTGTTCGCTTTTTGCTTTTTTCAGTTGTTCACCCTGCAGCCTGTTTTTTTCAAACAGGAGCTGGGCCTGTCCATCTCGTTTATAGGTGCGTTGATGGCGATCAACGGGGTGCTGCTTGCATCCATTGAAATGATGCTCGTGTACCGGCTTGAAGGGAAAAGGAAGAACACCTGGTATATAGCGATCGGTGTTTTACTAGTCGGTATATCATATGTAATCCTGAACTTCCGCATCATCCCTGCGGTTTGGATGGCGCTGTGTTCAATTCTGCTGATCACTTTCGGGGAAATACTTGCAATGCCCTTCATGAATTCATTCTGGATCAGCCGCACAAAGGTGCACAACCGGGGACAATACGCCTCCCTCTATACCATTGCTTACTCGGTGGCCCAGATACTAGCTCCTGCGCTGGGTTCGCAGGTAGTAGAGCGGGCCGGCTTTACCGCGCTGTGGTGGTTGATCGGGCTGATAAGCTGCATCAATGCGCTGCTTTTCAGTTACATGAAAAGCAAGCCGGTGCCGGGGGAAATACCATTGCCTGCTAAGTGATTATATGGATTGTTGAATGAAAAATCAGTACCTTTTCGAAAATCTTGGATAAATTTTGCCATTTTTATAATTACCCGACCGGCTTCCCTGATTGCTAACGTTTCACTATACCTTTTAAATGAATACATCCGTAAAGATCACACTGGCTTTTCTGATATTTGGGGTCGCCTGGATTTGCCTTACTGATGTTCTTTCACTTGCTTTTTCTCGTGAAAATCTGAAGACCTTGTATCAGATGGAGACCGCAAAAGGCATCCTGTTCATCCTGCTTTCTTCCATCCTTATTTATGTGGTAAGCAAACGGTTCAACCGGAGTATCGAGCAGGGCCATAAAACCCTTATCGATACCAATCAGCAGCTTTCCAAACTGCTGGAAGAAAAAGTAAGCTATCAGCGGAAGATCGCACAGGCCATCATCAACGTGCAGGAAGCAGAACGTAAATTGCTGGGAGAAGAACTGCACGACAACATTACCCAAATACTCGCGACCACCAAACTCTATCTCGGACTCGCAATGGAAAAACCTTCCATGAACGAAGAGCTGATCAAAAAAAGCTCCAACAACATCATCGAAGTGATCACTGAGCTGCGTAAGCTTTCCAAATCCCTGACGCCTCCTTCGCTGGAAGACCTGGGCCTGATCCCTTCGATCGAAGACCTGGCAGAAACATTTGCGCAGTCGAAAAGATTGAAGATAGACCTGCAGGATGTAAATTTCACGGAAACACAGGTAGACAAGGACAAGAAAACGGTGCTGTACCGGATCATACAGGAGCAGCTCAACAACATCGTTCGATATACCAATGCCAAGTACATCACGCTCGAACTCAGCAACAGCCTCGAGCGGATCAGTCTGACCATCTGGAACGACGGCAAGTTCCGCGACCCCAGCAACGCTTCTGAAAGCATCGGGCTGGAGAACATACGCAACCGCACCGAACTGTTCAATGGTTTTATGGAAATGACTTACTCACCGGAAGAGGGTTCAACGCTCAGGGTAGAGATATAGCATCTGCGCTTACTGCTCATACTCACTGTAAACAAGCCATTGCATTTCTTTTTTTTCCAGCTGGGCATCGATCTCACCGATGCGCACCGACAGTTTTTGAATTTCCTGAAAAGGAACGGCGGCATCGTGAAGCTTCTGCGATATCTCCGATTTTTCTTTTCCCAGCCTGGCGATGTCTTTTTCGAGCTGGTCAAATTCGCGCTTTTCCTTGTAGCTCATCCGCTTCTTTTTTTCTTCGGCAGGTGAGCTGTAAGATATCGTTGTTTTTTCGGTTTTCTCTTTCACCGGTTCGGGCTCTTCCTGCTTTTCCTGGTCTTTCAGCCAGATGCGGTAGTGACCGTAGTTGCCCGGGAAATCGCGTACCTGGCCGTCTCCTTCAAACACGAAGAGGTGGTCGACCAGCCGGTCCATAAAATAGCGGTCGTGCGATACGATCAGGATGCAGCCCTGGTATTCACTCAGGAAATTTTCCAGTACGCCCAGCGTCTGCAGGTCGAGGTCGTTGGTGGGTTCATCGAGTATGAGGAAATTCGGGTTGCGGAAGAGGATGCTCAGCAGTTGCAGCCTCCGTTTTTCGCCTCCGCTCAGTTTCGAGATGTAGGTGTACTGCTGTTCGGGAGGAAAAAGGAACAGGCTGAGAAACTGCGATGCGCTTAGGGAGCCGCCGTTTGCGAGCGGGAAATTTTCGGCAATGTCTTTTACAAATTCTATCAGCCGTTTGTCTTCCTTGATCTCCATCCCCTGCTGCGAGAAGTTACCGAATATGACGGTTTCCCCGATGTTCACCTTGCCGCTGTCGGGTTCTTCCAAACCCTGGATGATATTCAGAAAAGTGGATTTCCCCACGCCGTTCTTTCCGATCACGCCTACCCGTTCCCCTTTTTTGAAAGTGTAGTCGAACCCTTTGAGGATGATCTTATCGTCGTAGCTTTTATATACTTTTTTGAGTTCGGCTATTTTACCGCCCAGCCGGCTCATTTTTACGTTCAGTTCAAGCTCCTGCTGGTCGAGGCGGGTCTTGGCTTTTTTCTCCACATCATAGAAAGCATCGATCCTGCTTTTTGACTTTGTGGTTCTTGCTTTCGGCTGCTTGCGCATCCATTCCAGCTCTTTGCGGTACTGGTTGCGGGCCTTGTCCACACTCGCGCTGGCGCTTTCTGCGCGGGCGGATTTCTTCTCGAGAAAATTTTCGTAATCTCCCTTGTACACAAAGAGGCTGTCTGCGTCCAGTTCCCAGATCTCACGGCAGACGGAATCGAGGAAATACCGGTCGTGCGTGACCATCAGCAGGGAGATGTTCTCCTGGTTCAGGTAATTTTCGAGCCATTCCACCATTTCCACATCGAGGTGGTTGGTGGGCTCATCCATTACCAGCAGTACGTGCTGGTTCTCAAAACCGATGTCGATCAGGGTTTTGGCCAGTGCCACCCTTTTCCGCTGGCCGCCCGAAAGCGTGCCGGCTGCCTGATTGAGAAAATGAATATTGAGTTTGGAAAGGATCTGTTGTACCTGGGCTTCGAAGTTCCAGGCGCCCAGTTCGTCCATCCGGGTGATGGCCGTTGAGATGGCTTCGGCATCGTTGGTAGCTGCGACGGCTTCAAAATTTTTGATGGCGTTGATCAGCGGATGGTCGTGGTAGAAGATGTTGTCGAGGATACTTTTGTTTTCCACAAAGACCGGGTCCTGTTCCAGGAAAACCACTTTTACATCTTTGTTGACCCATGCTTTGCCTGTCTCGGCGGTCTCTTTTCCGGCCAGAATCTTCAACAGGGTAGATTTTCCCGTACCGTTCCTGGCCACCAGGGCGATCTTGTCTCCCTCTTCAATATGAAATGAAATATTCGTAAACAGGGGTTTTACACCGAACGTTTTCCCCAATCCTTCTGCCGATACATAATGCATGCTGCAAAGGTAACGGAGCCCGGCCCTTGTTCCAAACGGCTCTTCAATACCACCCGGCCAACCGGTCGATTTCACAGCACGTATTTTGGTATATTACAGGATGAATTTCTAAGAAAATAAAATGGAGATGACCGGATTTCATGTACTTCTGACAGTATACTGGCTTTTGTTCGCACTGCTGCACAGCCTGATGGCCACAGTGACCTGGAAAGATCTTTTGCAGCGCAAAACCGGCCGGTATTTCCGGTATTACCGATTGATGTATTCGTTGTTTAATTTCCTCGTGCTGGGGTTTATCCTGTGGTACCAGTTCAGTCATGAGAGCATACGGCTTTTCTCTCCTCACATTACTCAATATGCCGGAGTACCCCTTGCGATTGCAGGATTGTACATCATGGGTGTCTGCATCAAAAAATATTTTGCGAACCTGAGCGGGGTGGATGTGTTCACCAAAGACAGTGCACCTATGGTACTGGAGGTGGGTGGCTTGCACCGTTACATGCGTCATCCGCTTTATGCGGGCACGCTGCTGTTTATGTGGGCGTTGTTCCTGATTTTTCCGGCGCTGGCCAACCTGATCGCATGCCTCGTGAACACGGGGTATGTGCTGATCGGGATCAAGATCGAGGAAAAGAAACTGCGGATGGAATATGGTGAACAGTATGTACAGTACGCCAGGCAAACGCCAAAGCTGATCCCTTTCCTGAACGTGTTATAAAAAGAAAGGCGCCTGTAGGGGCGCCTTTCTTTTTATAATTACCGGAGGTCGGGGATCGCCACCGGATCCATGTCGCCGTAGTCTTTGTTCTCACCGGCCATGCCCCATATAAACGAATAGTTGCTGGTGCCGCAACCCGAGTGGATGCTCCAGGGGGGCGATACGATCGCCTGGTGGTTGGCGATAAACAAATGCCGGGTTTCCTGCGGCTGTCCCATCAGGTGAAGCACTTTCTGGCCTTCCGGTACGTCGAAATAAAAATAGGCTTCCATGCGTCGGTCGTGCACATGCGCCGGCATGGTGTTCCACACTGATCCTTCTTTCAATACGGTAAGGCCCATTACCAGCTGGCAGCTCTGCATGCCCTGCAGGTAAATATATTTGTAGATGGTGCGTTCGTTGGCTGTTGCCTGGCTTCCCAGGTTTACCGGCGAAGCTTCTTCCTTTTTCATGAGTTTTGCCGGATGCGCTGCATGGGCCGGGCTCGATAAGAGATAGAATACTGCCGGAGATTCCGGACTGTTGCTGGAAAAGGTTACGGATCTCGTGCCCATCCCCACATACACACAATCCATTTTCAGAACGGTGAACGAAGCCCCGTCCGCTTCCACGGTTCCATCGCCGCCCACGTTGATGATACCGATCTCTCTCCGTTCCAGAAAGTATTCCGAACGCAGTTCAGGATACGTTTCCAGCGTCAGCTTTTTGGCTGTGGGTTTAGCGCCACCCACCATCATCCTGTCGTAGTGCGTGTATACAAACTGGATGGTGTTGTCCTGCATGAGGTCTTCCATCAAAAAATTTTCGCGGATCTGCTGCGTGGTAAAATGTTTCGCCTCGTTGGTGCCGATGGCATATCGTTGCTCCATAGTTCTGTTTTTTATTGGGTGAAAAAGCCGTTTTATCGTCCCATCCAGCCACCGTCTACGGTGAGTACAATGCCGTTCACGTAATCGGAGGCAGGGGAGGCCAGGAAAACCGTGGCGCCTTTCATATCGTCTGCCGTGCCCCAGCGCCCTGCCGGGATGCGGCTGAGGATGCTCTGGCTGCGGTCGGGATCGTTGCGAAGGGCTTCGGTATTATCGGTGGAAATATAGCCGGGTGCAATGGCATTTACATTTACGCCTTTTCCGGCCCATTCGTTGGAGAGGGCCATCACCAGACGGCCGATGGCTCCTTTGCTCGCCGCGTACGAAGGCACATTGATGCCGCCCTGGAAGGTAAGAAGGGAAGCGGTGAAAATGATCTTGCCATGACCGCGGCTCAGCATGTCTTTGCCGAACTCACGGGCAAGGATAAACGGCGCGTTGATGTTTACTTCCATCACCGTGTCCCAGTATTCATCCGGATGTTCGGCCGCCGGTTTGCGCAAGATGGTGCCGGCGTTGCAGACGAGGATATCGATGGGTGCACATTCCTCTTTTACCTGTTCGATAAATGCATACAGCGCTTTGCGGTCGTTGAAGTCGGCCTGGTAACCCTTGAAAGACCGGCCGGTCGCCAGCACTTCCTTTTCAGCCTGGCTGCCTTTGGTTTCCAGGGAAGCAGATACGCCCACAATGTTGGCGCCGCTTTCGGCAAGGGCTACCGCCATGCCCAGACCAATGCCTCTTTTAGCACCCGTTACCAGGGCTGTCTTGCCTTTCAGTTCAAATTGCTGCAGTATCGACATAGAAAAGATGGATGATTGGTGAAAGAATTCGGGCAGAGCGGTGATCTGCCGGGCAACAAGTATCGCACTTTTTTCGCACCCGCACGGCATTTATCCGCTTTTTTTCGGCACTTGCCTGCAGAACGAATGTTTTATTTACGTGAGTAATTGGGAGATTCTTTGGTGATCTCGATGTCGTGGGCATGGCTTTCGCGGATGCCGGCGTTGGTGATCTTGATGAACTGCGCTTTTTTCAGGGCCGGGAGATCAGCCGCTCCGCAGTAACCCATCCCGGCACGAAGCCCGCCGGTGAACTGCTGCACCACTTCCTTCAGATTCCCCTTGAAGGCGACCCTGCCTTCGATGCCTTCCGGTACCAGTTTTTTGATATCGTCTTCCACATCCTGAAAATAGCGGTCGCTGCTTCCCTGGCTCATGGCCCCAATGGAACCCATGCCCCGGTATGCTTTGAATTTGCGGCCTTCGTAAATGATGGTTTCACCCGGACTTTCTTCCACTCCTGCAAACACATTTCCCATCATCACAGTGTCGGCGCCGGCAGCGATGGCTTTCACCATGTCGCCGGTGTAGCGGATGCCGCCGTCTGCAATCAGCGGCACATTGCGCTGTTCCAGCTCGGAAGCGGCTTCCAGGATGGCGGTGATCTGCGGAACACCGGCACCTGCAACGATGCGCGTGGTACAGATGGAGCCCGGCCCGATGCCTACTTTCACGGCATCGGCGCCTGCTTCCGCGAGCGCGATAGCGCCTGCAGCGGTGGCGATATTCCCCGCAATGATTTCCAGCGATTTGAAATTTTTCTTGACGGTCTTCAGTGCCTCGATCACGCCTTTACTATGCCCGTGTGCACTATCGAGGCAAACCACATCCACTCCGATCTGCTGCAGCGCGGCGGCCCTGTCGAGCATGTCTTTGGTAATGCCCAGTGCTGCGCCGACGCGCAGGCGGCCGTATTCATCTTTCACGGCATAGGGATGGCTCTGCACCTGCAGGATATCGCGATAGGTAATGAGGCCTATCAGGGTGCCGTCATTTTTTACGACGGGCAGTTTTTCTACTTTATACTGTTGAAGAATTTTTTCGGCTTTCACGAGGTCGGTACCTTCCGGAGCAACGATGAGGTTTTCCCTCGTCATCACTTCCTGCACCTTCCGTTTTTTGTCGGTCTCAAACCGCAGGTCGCGGTTGGTGAGTATGCCGACGAGTTTGTTGCTGTGGTCAACGATCGGTATGCCACCGATCTTGTTTTCCTTCATGAGGCGAAGGGCGTCGCCGATCAGCGCATCCACATGAAGCGTGATGGGGTCGAGGATGAGTCCGCTTTCGCTGCGTTTTACTTTGCGCACCTGCGCGGTCTGCTCTTCGATGGTCATATTTTTATGGAGAATGCCGATACCACCTTCACGCGCCAGCGCAATGGCGAGCGGGGCTTCGGTAACGGTGTCCATAGCGGAAGAAACGAGCGGAATATTGAGTGAAATGTTTTTTGTGAGCCGGGTTTGCGTGTTTACTTCCCGGGGCAACACCTGTGAGTAGGCGGGGGTCAGTAAAACATCATCGAATGTAAGTCCTTCCTGGAAAATTTTGTATAAGTAAGAGGGGGCGCGGTCTGCGGATTGGGTGGAAGTATTTCTTGTTGCCATGTGCAAAGATAGCGCAGGCGATAAATTGGTTCCAAATGATTTTTTTGTGAACCCTGCAATCGTGCACAGCCGCGAAGCATCGCGTGTCTGAATATCAGCGAACCAGTTGAAACAGAGACGCCGCCCGTGTTATCTCTGTCGGCTCAATTCAGTCTGTACATCTTTCCCGGCAAAGCGCTCACAATTCCCTGCAGTTCGAGGTTCAGCAGGGCGGCGGCCACCTTGCTGCTGCTCAGGTTGCTGTGCCCGTTCAACTCATCGATGCCAACCTGTTCTTTTACACGCAGTATTTCCACCACGATCTTTTCTTCTTCTCCCAGGTTCACAAACAGCTGTCTTTGCAGTGGTGATTTTGCCCGCCGCTTTGGTTCCCAGCCTACCGTTTCCAGAAATTGCTGGGCGTCGGCAAGCAGGAAGGCCCGGTTGCTCCTTATCAGATAATTACAACCCGCGCTTCGTGTATCGGTGGTGCGGCCGGGCAGCGCGAACACATCTTTGTGATAACTGTTTGCAAGATCGGCGGTGATGATGCTGCCTCCCTTCACGCCGGTCTCCATCACCACCGCCGCATCACAGAGCCCGGCGACGATCCGGTTGCGCATCGGAAAATGGTGCCGGTCTGGTTTGGTGCAACTGGGAAATTCCGTGAGCAGACCGCCCTGCTCCAGCATCTCTTTTGCCAGCGCATGGTGCTGGGCCGGATAGATCGTATCCAGTCCATGCGCCAGCACACCGATCGTGGCCAAGCCCGATTGCAGCGCCGCACGATGCGCGATCGCATCGATGCCATAAGCCAGTCCGCTCACGATCACCACGTTTGCTGCCGACAGTTCCCGGATGAATTTTTCCGTGGCCTGCCTGCCGTATTCCGAATTGTTTCTGGTACCAATGACAGCAACGATGCGCGACTCGTTCAGATCCGGTAGGCCTTTGTAATACAACAGCACCGGCGGATCATAACAGTGCAGCAGCCGTTGGGGAAACTCCGGATCGGTGAAGAAAAGCGGCCTGATGTGATATTTTTCTATGAAGCGGATCTCTTTTTCCACCAAGTCAAATTCCCGGAACCGTTTGATGTTGCCGGCGCGGATGCTGCCGATGCCTTCGATCTTTTCCAGTACCTGCCTTCTGGCCTGGAAGATAGGCGCGGCGCCTCCGAACGACTGTATCAGCAGGCGTGCCTGCACCGGCCCGATCTGGGGAATGGTTGTAAGCGCGATCTGGTACAAAAGGTCGTCTTGCATCCGAAATTTCTGGGTTGTTATCCAAATATCCAACAAGCTCCCTGTTACTAAAAGGGTGAATAAACCCGGGTTAATTGATGAGGATGGGCATTACTGCGCTACCACTTTCAGTTCGGTCCGCCTGTTCTGTGCACGCCCGGCTTCTGTCTTGTTGTCGTCGACCGGTTGTGCATCACCGAAACCTTTGTACGCAAGGCGTTTTGCGGCAATCCCCTGTGATATAAGATAAGTCACCACCGCCTGGGCGCGGTCGTTGGAGAGCTTCAGGTTTTCAGCGGGTTTACCCACGTTGTCCGTATGTCCGTTGATCTGGATGTTGAGGGTCGGATTCTCTTTCATCAACGCCACAACGCGGTTGAGCTCGATCTGTGATTCGGGACGGAGACTGAATTTGCTGACATCGAAGAAGATGTTTTTGAGGATCACCGTGGCGTTGGCTTCCAGCGGCTGTAGCGGTATGTCGATGTTGTAGGTTGAGTCAGCCGTCTTCTGGCTGAGCGGAAAATTTTCCGAGTAAAACAAGTACCCTTTGCGGTTTACATTGAACGCATAATCGCGGCCTACGGGCAGCGTGATCAGGTAGTTTCCTCTTTCATCGGTCTGCACTTTACTCGCCACTTCCTTGGTCAGCAAGTCGGTAAGTTCAACTGCGGAAGGCAGACCTTTGGTCGTTTTTTTATCAAACACCTTTCCTTTGATCCAGAGTGTTTTTACCGGCCGTACATCGCTGCGCAGGTTAAACGTATACAGGTCGAGTCCGCCGCGGCTGTCGCTGCGGTCGCTGGCATAATAAGCCGTTTGGCCATCAGCTGCGATCACCAGACTGCCTTCGTTCTCGATGGTGTTGATGGGGTAACCAAGGTTTTTAGCGGTGCTCCATTTTCCGTTTGGCCCTTTGTGGGTCAGGTACAGGTCGTCGCCACCGTACCCGAGGTGACCGTTCGAAGTAAAGTAAAGTGTATGATTGTCGGCATGAATGAACGGACAGCTTTCATCACCTGTGGTGTTGATCTCCGGGCCTGCGTTCTCCGGTTCGGTCCATTTGCCGGTCGGCAGGCGATGACTGATCCAGATATCGCTGCCGCCAAAACCGCCGGGCCGACGGCTCGCGAAATACAAGTCCTGTTTGTCGGGGGAAAGACTCGGCGCCGATTCCCAGAACTCGGTGTTGATCTTGTTGCCCATGTTCTCGGGAGCCGACCATCCATCGGCCGAGAGATAGGAAATATACAGGTCGCAACTTCCGTATCCATCCTGAAAATTGCAGCCGGTAAAAACGAGTAACTGCCCGTCCTGCGAAATATTCTGGGCTCCTTCATTCTGTGCCGAATTGATGTTTCCGCTCAGGCCTTTCGCTTTGCTCCAATCAGCCCCCTTGCCGCTTGATCCATAAAAATCTTCATTGAAATTGTTTACCCGGCGGGTAAAGACCAGCTCTTTGTTGTCTATGGTAAGGGTCGGAAAATATTCCGAATCTTTGGTATTTATGCTGTCGCCCAGGTTGTGGGGCTCGAATTTATAAGAGGGATCCGTCTGCGACCGGGCATAGCTGGTGGCAAATTCAAAACTCCGCTTCCGGTATTCGCCCGCTTTGCGGCTATTATCGTTGAGGTTGGATATACTCAGGAATTGGTTCACTGCAGCCAGGGCTTTGTCGAATTCTCCCAGTCCGGCCAGGTTGATGGCGTAGGGCAGCTTATAATCTTTGAAATAATTGCTGTCGATGGCCCGGGCTTTCTCGTAGCCGTTGATGGCTGCCTTGTAATTTTTAAGTTCACCGTACATGCCGGCCAGGGAAAGCCATGCATCTTCGAACGGGGCATCGGTTTTCACGACGCCTTCAAGTATCTGGATGCTTTGTTTAAAATCACCGTTCTGCGCGATCTCCAGCGCTTTCGAATAGAGTTGGGCGCTTTTTTTGTTGACTTTTTCCGGAACATACTGCGCCCGGCAAAAATGGGCGATAAACAGGTATAATATGGTAAAGATCAGCTTCATAGATCAGGTAATGAATATATTCAACGAATTTATCTGCTGAATGTTCTCTTATACAGGCGGCCCGTGTCATCTTTAACATCTCGAAACAGGCTGGGATCCGGTAATCAGGTCTACGGAACGTTTATATATTTATGTATCTGAAGGCTTAGAATCCAGGAAGGATGGTCTTTGATGTAGTCCACAATAACCGGGATCATGGTGGCCGACCGGCTCCATTCGGGTTGAAGGTACAGTTTGCAATCAGGCGACACCTGGGCAGCCCATTTTTCAGCCCAGGCAAAATCGGTTTTGTTGTAGATGATCACTTTGAGCTCGTTGGCGCGTAGGGTCACTTCCGGCAGCGGGGCTTTGAACTTCTTAGGGGAAAGGCAGATCCAGTCCCATTGGCCGCTGAGGGGGGAAGAGCCAGAGGTTTCGATGTTGGTCTGGAAGCCGGCTAGGTGCAAGGCCCGGGTCAGCGGGGTGCAATCATGCAGGAGGGGCTCACCACCGGTGATCACTGCAAGCCGTCCTTCGTGTTGAAGCGCACCGGAGAGGATGTCGTCGATCTTTTTTCGCGGATGTGAAGCGGCGTCCCAGCTTTCTTTCACGTCGCACCATATGCAGCCCACATCACAGCCGCCGAGCCGGATGAAATAGGCCGCTTTGCCCTGATGATAACCTTCTCCCTGGATGGTGTAGAAAGCTTCCATCACGGGCATGGTCTCTACCTTGTTCTCGATCAGTTCTACCATATCGCCGCAAAGGTCGGAAATTTATTCTGGCCGGAGATCAGCTTTCATCTTCGGCCTCACAGGCCCGGAAAGTATTTTTCATGAGGGCTGCAATGGTCATCGGGCCCACACCGCCGGGAACGGGTGTGATAAAGCTGCTCTTTGGCGCAACCGATTCATAATGAGCATCGCCTCTGAGCGCAAATCCCGACTTTTTGTCGGAATCAGGTACGCGGGTGATCCCTACGTCTACCAGTACAACTCCTTCTTTCACCATATCGCCTGTAATGAATTCCGGTTTTCCGAGGGCAGCTACGATCAGATCGGCTTCCCTGCAGATGCCCGAAAGATCTTTGGTGTGGGAGTGGCAGACGGTTACGGTACAGTTCCCGGGATTGCTGTTGCTGCTGAGAAGGATGCTGATGGGGCGGCCCACGATGTTGCTGCGGCCGATTACGGCAGCGTTCATACCCCTGGTGTCGATCTTGTAATGTTCAAGCAGCAGCATGATGCCATACGGAGTGGCAGGTATGAAAGTGTCGGTGCCCTGCACCATTTTTCCGACGCTGACCGGGTGGAACCCGTCTACGTCTTTCATTGGATTGATTGCGTTGATGACCTTGTTTTCAGAGACCTGTGCGGGGAGGGGCAATTGTACAAGAATGCCATCGACGTCGGGGTCGATGTTGAGTTTTTCGATGGTGGTAAGCAAAGCGCTTTCAGTGATGCTGTCTTCGAGCCGGATGAGCGACGACTTGAAGCCTACTTCGGCGCAGGCTTTTACTTTGGCATTTACATAAGTTTCGCTGGCGCCGTTGTTACCTACCAGTACGGCGGCAAGATGGGGGACCTTTTTTCCTTCCGCGCTGCGCTGGGCTACTTTGATCTTCAGTTCGTCCTTGATCGACTGTGACACGAGCCGGCCATCTAAGATTTGCATGCGGCAAAGGTAATGGCCGTTCAGGGAGAAAACACAGTTAAAAAACTCTTTTTTTCGGGTGTTGCGCAGTGAAAATTTGTGCATGCGCCTTATATTTATCTTCCTCCTCTTTTCGCTGTTCACTCCATTTCCCTCGTCTTGTCGGGCCCAGTTCGTTGCCGATAAAATGGAGCAGGGTTTCAATGCAGCAGCGGCATCTTCGCCTTCATTCTCGGATGTAACGTCGGCCTGGCTGAATCCTGCTTCTCTCTCCCGGTTAACCGCTTTTTGCGCAGCGGTCCGCTCCGAAAAAAGATACCTGTTAAAGGAACTTTCCATCGGGGGGCTGGTGCTGGGTTTACCTGCCGGTCATGGCGGCCTGGCATTCTCAGGGCGGTATGCCGGTTCACCCGCGTTGAATACATCGCGGCTCGGTGTTGCGTACGGACGGGCGTTGGGAAAAAAGGTTGACCTTGGCGTGGCGGTCAATTATTACCTCATTCACATTGGCGCCGGATATGGAAATGATGCTGCCATTGGAATGGATGGGGCGATCAATATAGAAGCGACATCTGCATTGCATGTGGGCTTGCGGGTCTCTAATCCGGTGGGCGGCCACTATGGCCATCAATCGCCGGAAAAAATACCATCGGTTTATACGATGTGCATGGCCTATGACCTGTCTCAATCCCTTCTGCTATCGCTCGAAACCCGCAAAATGGAACAGAGTCCGGTGGATATGCTGATGGCCATTCATTATGCATTTGCAGCGCAGTTTTTTGTGCGTGCCGGGCTGTCGACCGCCGGGGGAACGGTGTTCACCGGCTTTGGCCTCAGCCGCACCGGCATGCGGCTAGATTTCGTCACCAGTTACCACAGCCGGCTCGGACTCACCCCCGGCCTGCAATTTTTGTTTGGTTTGCAAAAAAATGCAGAATGAAAAAGCTGTTGTTGATGCTGCCTTTCTTTCTGCTGCCGCGCATCCTTCCCGCGCAACAAGACCTTTCCTCTTTCGATACCCAGCAACAGCTGGAAGACCTGAACCGCAAAACCGACTCCGACAATGAAGATGACGCTTACCTGCAGAGGCTCCAGTATTTCCTGAAACATCCTATCAACCTCAACACTGCGGGCAGAGACCAATTGGAGGAGCTGGTGCTGCTCGATGAGATCCGGATCACCCGGCTGCTCGAATACCGGCGGATACTCGGCAAACTGATCAGTGTATACGAACTTCAGGCCATACCGGACTGGAACATCAGCCTCATCAGAATGATCCTGCCCTATATCACCTTGTCCGACGCCCTGTCTGTGAAAGAGACGCTGCGGCAAAGATTGGCCAAAGGCGATGAGAGCATGCTGCTGCGCTGGAGCCGGAACCTGGAAAGCGCCGCCGGATACAAGAGCGGCTCAGACAGCATCCGGCACTATAGCGGCTCGCCCGACAAGTTATACCTGCGCTACCAGTTCAAATACAAGAACCTGCTGCAGTTTGGCATTTTAGGTGAAAAGGATGCAGGTGAACAGATGTTTCGGGGAAAGCAAAAAAGCGGGTTCGATTTTTATTCGTTTCACCTGTTTGCGAGAAAGATCGGGATCATACGGGAACTGGCCCTGGGAGATTTTACGGTGAACATGGGGCAAGGGCTGATCCATTGGCAGGGACTGGCCCTTGGCATGGGAGCCGGCCTCCTGACCCTGGAGCGGCAGTCGCCGGTGTTGCGGCCTTACAGTTCACCGGGAGAATCCGGTTTTCAGCGGGGGGCCGGGCTCACCATTGGACGCAGTCATTGGGAACTGACCGGTTTTTACTCGAACCAAAAGATCAGCGCGCACCTGGAAGGAATGGCTGGCGGTCAATGGAGTATCACGTCCATTCTTGCTTCCGGTTATCACCGTACCGCTACTGAACTTGCCACAAAGAACAATGCAAGGCTTGTTACAACCGGTGCTGTTCTGGCAGTACACATAAAGCAACTGCACGTTGCATTGAATGCTGTTCACTATCGGTTCTCTTTGCCTTTGCAAAAAGAAGCCGACCCCTATAATTTGTTTGCGCCGCGGGGTAGAGAGTTTACAAACCTGAGTTTCAGTTACAGCTATAGTTTCCGCAACCTCCATATGTTTGGCGAGGGGGCGGTAGACCGCTCCTTTCATCGTGCTCTGATCAATGGGGTGGTGATTTCTTTGCACAGCGCTCTGGATCTGTCGATCGTGCATCGGTCGCTTGCGAGGGATTACCAGTCGATTTTCGGAAGCGCCTTTACCCAGAATGCCGTTCCTTCAAATGAACAGGGTGTTTATACGGGACTTACCTTCCGGCCTGCAGATGGTTTTACGCTACAGGCTTATGCAGATGTGTACCGTTTTCCATGGTTAAAATACCGGATCGATGCCCCTTCTGCAGGCAGCGAATATTCGGCTGAGCTTACCTATGCACCTTCCAAATCGGTGGAGCTGTCGAGCCGGATCCGCTGCGAAATCAAACCGCAAAATACCCTGGGTGCCGACAGTATCATGAGTGCGGTTGAAACCATCAAACGAACAAACTGGCGCTTACACCTCAGCGTAGCCCTTAACAAGACCGTCGATTTTCAAAGCCGCTGTGAAATGGGTTGGTATGAACCGGGAAAGAAAGATCAGGAACAGGGATACCTGCTGTATTCGGAGGTATCATGGAAACCCCTGAACAAACCCGTTTCCGGCAATGCCCGGCTCCAGTACTTTGAAACGGATGGATACAACTCAAGAGTTTACGCCTATGAAAGCAATGTGCTGTACGGCTTCTCCATCCCGGCCTTCTTTGATTCAGGCTTTCGGTATTATCTCAACCTGCGAATGAATATGGGCAAATACTTTCAGTTAAAGAACAAGCTGACGCTGAATGCCTGGCTTCGGTGGGCGCAATCGGTATATCCGGGAAAAAAGTCGCTTAGTGATGGGAATGACGCGATCAATGGAAACAGGAAGTCAGATATCACCCTGCAGTTCATTCTGCAATAGAAAAGCCGCTGAACATGTAGATCAGCGGCTTTGTGTGATAAGGGGTTCCCGGATCGGCTTATCTTTCCGGAGGGTATATGTCGAAGTTCTCAGAAGTAAGCATCTGACAGGGGTTAGGGTTGGTAAGGGGTGTTTTCGGGGTTGCTGTCAGATAACGGATCGCAGGGGTTATTTACAAAGAAGATAACGGCTCATAAATATTTCAGACCCGTTGTTCCCGAGACTAAGGGTGAACGGTGTGGTGGAAACCAGTTTCCAGCCTGTGTCGGTGTAAGATTTCAGGGTTTGTATGATAGAGCTTTCATTTTCTCTGATGTTCTTGAAATTGAGACCGACCATGCTGAAGAGGTTGTTGAGGTCTCTCTCTTCCTGGCTGCCGTCTTCCTTGGTAAGGATCATTTTAGATCGGCCAAGTCCGCCATTTACGACCGATTCGATGGTGGTGATCTGTACATATTTGACTTGTTGAGTAGCGACGGTCTGCGCCTGTGATTTTTGTGTGAAAAGGATGCCTGCTGCAGCGACCAACAGGGTGAGAACGAATTTCTTCATTTAGTTTGTTTTTTTTAAGAGTGTACTCAAAACTACACCCCGCTGCTGCATCCAAAACGGGCCGTTGTCATGAAATGTAATTTGTGCCGGATGAATTGACAAAACCGTTAGTTCAGGCGGCGCACGAGGGTAATTGTTTTCTTCCATCTCCTGCTCGTTCCCTTCAAATTATACATTTCTATCAGGGCGATGTATACGCCCAGGGCGCATTGGCGGCCTTTCTCGTCTATTCCATCCCAGCGAAACGATCCTGTTTTGCCGCACAGCGCATTCCTCACCAGCATACGCACCGGAACACCATAAGAATTGTACAGGGTGATGTTACACACAAAGCCGGGTTCCGGCATGTCATAGCGGACTGTTGCAAAGTCATCCGTGCCATCATTGTCGGGCGAAAAGACCGCGGGCAGGATGGAAACTGCATTGTCCATAGAAGGATCTGCCATGAACTGCGAGTTGCGGTATGTGGGCGTTCCGTACCCCGAGGGGGTGGAGGCCGAATACCAGTTGGAAGCATCCTGTGTGGGTTTGTTGTAATTGATCCTTTCCAGCGAAACGCCTTCCCGGTTGTCGAGTAGCGGGAAATGCCATTTTTCATCGTATCGCAGTTCGTCGATCACCATACCCGCGGTGGTCACGAGCACGGCCGTGCCTTTGTCATCCGGGTAGGAGGGCATGGCCGATACTTCGATAAACGCTTTAGGGGCCATTGCCAGGTACTGTCGTTGTACAGCAGCTGCATCTTCGGTTACCACACAATAGCCACCCGGAAAAAGCAACCTGCTTTCCACGCTTAATGAAGCCAGGTTGGCCAGCGTATTGGCTGAAGACCGGTTTGCGATTAGAAGGTCTTTCAGATCGGTTATGCGGGCGCCGCGGTTATAAATTTCCACAAAATCAACACCGCCGGGCCGGGGATTGAACAGGATCTCATTGATCACAAGATCAAACGGCTGCGCTCCGCCGGCAAGCCCGGTTGAGACCGTATCTGTTCCGCTGCTCTGGTTGCCGCTGCAATCGCGGATCTGCTGCACGGAAACAAGGTATCTTTTGTCGCGAAGCAGTGGTTTCGCCAGATAAAGAATCACCCGTGAAAAGAGGGGCGACAGAACAACCACTTTCACCGGCGGACCAACGCCACCGTCGATGGAATAATTCCCGGATGCCACTGCGCCCAGGCTGTCGAGCGGCTCGTTGAACAGCAGTACAATGGAAAGACTATCCGGGGCGTACGAACGCAGCAGGAGAGGAGGCGAATGATCTGCATTGATGGCATCCACCGAATTCTTTCTGCCGGGCGTTCCTCCTTTCTGGTCTGTACTGGCTTCCCAGTTGGAACTGCCACTGCATGCATTGGCAGGGTCGATCATTTCCAGCGTCCAGCCGCCTTCCTTTTTGACGTCGTTGTTGTACCACGATTTACTATACTGCACGGAATGGATCAGGCTGCCGTCTGCCGCGCGTAACAGGAGCCACTCCCCGTCATTATCGAGTGAAGGAAAAGCGCTCACACCCAATGCGGCGCCAAACATGGATAAGCCCGTTGCCGAACCCGTGCCGCAGAGGACTACAAAGCTGTCTGGCTGCAGAGTGAAGTTTGCACTGATGACCGCGGTGCCCGTTGCATCGGAAATCTTCCAGTTGCGGAGGTTGATGGGTTTACGCGACGCGTTCTTTAGTTCTATGAATTCAGCATTGGGCAAGCCAACCTGGGGAGAGGGATCGGCCATGATCTCATCGATCACTACATCGTTCCTGTTCGCCTGCGCGAACGAGAACAGCGTAAAGAAAATAAACAATATACCCATGCCGGAACGCATGCTGCGAATCTAGTACCGGTGTTCCGATGGGCCGAGGGTGAAAACACGGTTTTGAGAAAGTGCAAATTTTTTTTGCTGGATTTCAGCCGATGATTATTTTTGCGCCAGTGAAAACCGTTACATTTCATACAAAGAAGCAGAGCAAGAAGTTCCCGCAATGGGGAAGTGCCTGATTTTTTGTATCACAAGATATCCAAGAGCCTTCCTCACCGGGAAGGCTTTTTTTATCTCCCTATGTAACCTGGATTGAACAAGCTTTTAATCAAATCAAAAAAAATAAAATGAAAGTAGCAGTTGTGGGCGCCACAGGCCTCGTAGGCACAAAAATGTTGCAGGTACTTGCCGAACGTAATTTTCCGGTCACGGAGCTGATCCCGGTCGCCTCAGAAAAATCAATCGGTAAGGAAGTGACTTTTAAGGGCAAGGCCTGGAAGATCGTTGGCGCCGCCGACGCTATTGCTGCAAAACCCGACGTTGCGCTGTTTTCGGCCGGGGGCAGTACCTCGCTCGAATGGGCGCCTAGATTCGCCGAAGCAGGAATTACCGTGATCGACAATTCAAGCGCCTGGCGGATGGACCCGGACAAAAAGCTTGTGGTTCCGGAAGTGAATGCACAGGTGCTGACCGCGGAAGACAAGATCATCGCCAACCCCAACTGTTCAACCATCCAGATGGTGGTAGCGCTGAGTCCCCTGCACCATAAATACAAAGTAAAGAGGGTGGTAGTGTCAACGTACCAAAGTGTTACTGGCACGGGCGTAAAGGCGGTGAATCAGCTGATGAACGAGCGCAAAAGCATCGAAGGCGAAATGGCTTACAAATATCCCATCGACCTCAACGTGATCCCGCAGATCGATGTGTTCCTCCAAAACGGCTATACCAAGGAAGAAATGAAGATGGTGAATGAAACCAGAAAGATCATGATGGACGATTCGATCCGGGTAACGGCCACCACTGTACGCATTCCGGTAATGGGCGGGCACAGTGAAAGCGTGAACGTTGAATTTGAAAATGATTTTGATGTGGAAGAAGTGAAAACCCTGCTGAGCCAGTCGCCCGGCATTGTGGTAACCGACAACCCGGCCAACCAGGAATATCCGATGCCGATGGATGCACATGAAAAAGATGATGTGTTCGTTGGAAGACTGCGCCGCGACGAAACCCAGGCAAATACCCTCAACATGTGGATCGTGAGCGACAACCTGCGCAAAGGCGCAGCTACCAACGCTGTACAAATCGCGGAATACCTGATGGAGAAGGAACTGTTCTGACAAAGAAAAGCCATGCCACACGTTTCTGGATTGAAATGGAGAAACGCCTGGTACGGCCCTTTTGCATTTCATTCCAGCGCCCTGTTGATAAACTTCACCATTGGCTGAAGCACAATGAATGCTTTCGTTATATCACGGGTGAGTGTATCCGAAGAAAGGTCTTTATCGGCGAGCGGCTTCATGGCAATCCAGCTTTTCAGCTTCAGGTAAGCGGCGGCTGGATTGTCTTTTTCGTAGCCTTTGGGCAGGTTCACGAGCGCTACATCATCATCTCGGTTCAGGTCGCCATAAGTTGAAGTGAATTCTTTGGATGTAACAATCTGCCGAAACTCTTCATAACAATAATCGATCTCTTGCCTGATCTTTTTTACTTCTCCCGGATCGGGCATCCAGATGCCGCCACCTGCGAAGCTCTTCCCCGGTTCGAGGTGTAAGTAATAACCCGCAAAAGGAGATTTCTTGCCGCCCCGGCTCATCGAGGCACCCATGTTCGTTTTGTACGGTGATTTGTCTTTTGCGAAGCGCACATCGCGGTTGATGCGGAACAGGCAGTCTTTTGGAGCAAGCGCCGTAAGATCTTCATCTTTCCCAGAGATCTTTTCCAGCACGCCTGTAATGAGCTGCTGGAAATCTGCTTTCGCTGCTTCGTAAGCTTTCCTGTTTTCTTCGAACCAGGGTTTATTATTGTTCTTGCTGAGGTCTTTTAAAAACCTGATAGTGGCTGTTTGTAGCATGCCTGCTGGAACAGCTGAACGGGGAAATGGTTGAGAACTGGAAACCGGGTGATCCGGTCTTTCAGAAGAATGTGGCCAGAAATAAAAAGGGGTACGGATGTCACAAAATCTTCCCGCTTAAATTCTTCCCCAGTTCTCGCCGCTTTTGATGCGGTACAATGTCATCTCGCTCACGCTGTACTTGTCGGCCAGCTGGCGGATGGTCATGTTACGGGTTCTGCTGGTGAGTGTTTTCTTGATGGCTTTCACCTGTGTGGAGGTCAGCTTCAGACCGGTCGTTCTGTTTGCCTGTACCTGCTTGTAGGCGATCTTTGCCGGACTGTTCTGCTGGTGAGCGATCATCTCTTCCAGGGAAGACCATTTCAGGTTCTTAACAGCATTGTCGGTTTTGTCGTGATTGCGGTGGATCACATACTTTTCTTTTGTGGATTTCTTCTTCAGAAACAATTTTGCGATCTCCCGGTGAATGTACAGCGTACCGTTGTTACCCGGCCGGTGAAGGTTGAGTGTTTTGTAACCTGTAGTAAGAGATCCGTTCAGTAGTTTTCCATCTTCGAGGATGTCTTCGGTATAACTGGCAATGCGGCCGTTTGATGACAAGGCGTATTTTTTCCTCAGATCCTTGCATCCCGGAAACTGTAACGGTTTCCAAACCTCTCCAGCCTGTTTCTTTATCATATCAAAGGTTTACATCTACTTAAGCAAAACCAATACCAGTAACAGGTTCTTTCCACAATGCCTATTCGCTTCCCGACATCCGGAGAAATTCTTCTTCACTTATGATGCGTATGCTCTGAATCCTTTTGGCCTTTTCAAACTTCGAACCGGCGTCTTCGCCAACCACGAGGTAGTTGAGCTTGCTGCTGACACTGTTCACGATGATGCCGCCTTTGCTTTCCACCATCTCTTCCGCTTCACTTCGTTTAAGGGTGGGCAGTGTTCCGGTAAATAAAAATGTAAGGTCTTTGAGGTCGCCGGTTGCAGTGGTCGTTTGCTGGCCCTGAAGGTTGAGCCCGGCCTGTTCCAGCTCCTGCAGCACGCGGAGATTGTCTTCCAGGCTGAAAAACTGGAAGATACTGGTGGCTACTTTGATGCCCACATCTTCCAGCGCCTGCAGTTGTTCAAGCGAAAAGTCTTTGAAATCGAGGAGATGTTTCACAGAAGCCGCAAGGGTCTTTGCGGTGGTCTCTCCAACATAGCGGATGCCAAGTCCGAAGACCAGCCGGTAAAGCGGTTGCTGTTTTGAATTTTCAATAGCCGATCGCAGGTTGCCGACAGATTTGGGACCGAACCCTTCAAGCTCCCCGATCTTGTCGAACGGCAGATGATAAATGGAGGGGATGCTGGGGAGGTATCCCAGTTCCACAAATTTCCGCACATTTGCTTCCCCAAGACTGCGGATGTCCATCGCATCCTTGCTTACAAAATGGATCATCCTTTCCAGCACTTGTGCCTTACAGTTAACATTCACACAGCGCCATACCGCCTCGTTTTCCGGTTTCACAAGCTCGTCGCCGCAAACCGGACAGTTGCGCGGATACACGATATCGGTCTCTTCGCCGGTCCTGAGTTCGGTCAGTGGTTTTACGATATAGGGGATCACGTCGCCCGCACGTTCCACCAGCACCGTGTCGCCGATCATCAGGCCTTTTTCCTTAATCACGTCTTCATTGAAAAGCGATATGGATGATACGGTTACGCCGCTCACCGAGACCGGCTCTATCTTCGCGACCGGAGTGACCGAACCCGTTCTTCCTACATTGTATTCCACCTTCAGCAGTTTGCTGGTAGCCTGCCGGGCCTTGAACTTGTAGGCTTCCGCCCAGCGCGGATGGTGCGAGGTCATGCCCAGCTTTTCCTGCAGCAGTATGTCGTTCACTTTGATCACCATGCCATCCACCTCGTACTGCATGTCGTCCCTGCCTGCTTCCGCCACCGGGCAGTAGGCGATCACTTCATCAATGCCATTGAACAGCTTCCGCTCTTTCACCGGGCTGCGGAAACCCAGGTCCCACAGCATCTGCAGTGTTCCGGAGTGCGAGGCCAGGGCAGGGTGAACGGAGGCAGGAACCGCTTCTTTCTCCGCGTTGCCGTCTACCGACATCTGCTGGCCCGAGGTGGTGGTGTAATAGCTCACATGATAGAAGAAAGCTTCCAGGTTTCTTCTCTTTACTTCGTTTGGGTCTTTTATGCGCAGAGAGCCGGATGCGGCGTTGCGCGGATTGGCAAAAGGGGCCAGGTGCTGCGCCGCCAGCTGTTCGTTCTGTTTGGCGAAACTCTTTTTGTTCATCAGTACTTCGCCCCTGATCTCGATCTGCGCAATGCCATAATCGGAGAAACGGGCGAACAGCGGAACGGAGCCGATCTGCCTGATGTTGGTGGTGATCTCATCTCCCTGCACGCCATTGCCGCGGGTGGCTGCCCGAACCAGCACATCATTCTCATAGATGACCGAAATGCTGGCCCCGTCAAACTTCGGCTCGGCACAGTACTGCACCGCCTCCTGTCCGCTGGCCTCGCGGCATTTACGGTCCCAGTCGCCCAGGTCTTCCGCATCATAGGAATTTTTCAGGGAAAGCATCGGCACCAGATGGGTCACTGTCGGAAAATCCTTGGTCAATCCTTTGGCAACCCGCTGCGTGGGCGAAGTAGGCGTGATGAGGTCCGGATGCTCCGCTTCCAGCTTCTCGAGGCATTTGAAGAGCTGGTCGTATTCATAGTCCGACACAAGGGGTTCGTCGAGCACATAATACCTGTATTCATGGAAACGGAGCACATCGCGCAGCAGTGCCATATCCTGCTCCGACAGCTGTCCTGCTTTTTTGATCAAATCCCTGGTATAAGCCTGCAATTGCCTTGTCTGGTCCTGTGAATACATACGTGCGGGTTTGAAGCTGATAAATTTATGCCTC
Organism: Chitinophagaceae bacterium; assembly: GCA_965200945.1. Classification (GTDB taxonomy): domain Bacteria; phylum Bacteroidota; class Bacteroidia; order Chitinophagales; family Chitinophagaceae; genus JADCRZ01. The sequence goes on along the minus strand of OZ241749.1, from coordinate 2,032,121 downwards.
CTGAAATAATAAGATTGATTTTCTTTACGGGAAGATTGGGCAGGGATAGGCCCCGACAACCGGTGGCAAGATAACGTTATAGTAAATTCAGTGGTACACCCGCCAATCAAATTATTGTTCACAATATTGTTGTAGTTATGACGAAAGATCAGGAAAGCGAAGCGGGGATCAGGGAGACGAAAATGCCGAACATCAATACGGGGCTTGAAAAGCTTGACGACGATGTGCGGATTGGCATATCGGTGGATTGCGTCATCTTTGGTTTCGACGAAAATGAGTTGAAAGTGCTGCTCATCAAAAGCGACCTGATGCAGTACAAGGGAAGATGGTCGCTGCTCGGCGACCTGGTGAACAGCCGGGAAGATATCAAGCAGGCCGGATACCGGGTGCTGAAGGAAAGGACCGGTCTGGATGATGTGTATCTTGAACAGGTGAAGGCATTCGGAGAAGTTAAGCGGCATCCATCGGGCCGGGTGGTCACCATCGCGTACTGCTCACTTATAAACGTGCAGCACTATGAACTAAGCATCCTGGATAATGAACTGCAGTGGCATAACCTTGCCAGTTTGCAGGAGATGGCGTTCGACCACCGCAAGATCCTCGATGTTTGCTACGCCTGGCTGCAGAAACGCATACAGGAGCATCCGCTCGGCTTCAGCCTGCTCCCTAAAAAGTTTTCGTTGCGCGAACTGCAGAACCTGTACGAAGCCATTACGGATGTAAAGCTCGACCGCCGGAATTTCCGCAAAAAGTTCTTTTCGATGGACCTGCTGATCGATACCGGCGAGTATGAGACCGACGTGTCGCACCGCCCGGGAAAACTGTACCGCTTCAACTACGAAAAATACAACCAGCAGGAAAGAAAGAAGTGGTCCGGCATCGACTTCTAGCCCGATCGCACTTCTCTCTTCTACTTATTTCACGACTTTCTGGTGGTCTATCACAAACTGGATGATCTCTTCGAGCGGCGTATTGATCCGTGCGAGTGCGTCCTGAATATCATCGCGGCTGACCTGCGCGGCGAAAGCCAGGTTCTTGAGTTTTTTCTGTACGCTTTTTACGTCCATCCCTTCGTATCCGGTAGGCCTGATCAGCGCCGCGGCATGTATGAAACCGGAGAGTTCATCAAACATATAGATCATTTTATCCATACTGTTTTCCGGCTCTACGCCAAAATACCGCGGACCGTGTGATGCGATGGCATGGATAATCTCCGGATCCAGGTCCATTTCTTCCAGCTTTTCGATAATGACCCGGCAGTGCTGGTCGGGGTACTTTTCCCAGTCGGCGTCGTGCAGGAGGCCGGCAAGTTCCCATCTGAGGGCAGTGGTTTCGTCGGCCTGTTCCTTTTCCAGCGCCCAGCCCTTCATCACCGCCGCTACCTGGCGCATGTGCAACCGCAGCCGGTCGTTGCTGATCCATTCGTTCAGGAGGTTGTTTGCTTCTTCGATCGGTATGGTTCGGCCCGCGTTGGCAGCGTTGCCGAATGTGGTTCTTCCCAAAGGTTGTATTCCGGACATATGTTAAAATAATTGGCGGAAAGTTAAGCAAGAGAGGAGAAAAAAGGTTGGCGGGAGGCGCTTTTAATGCTTTTATAGCACGTTTTCTTACTCCGAAAAGCCTATTACTTAAAAAATTGGACAAAATATTTATTGTAAATCAGTATGTTACAAAGGGGGCCTAATAAATTAATGCCTTTCTGATTGTGTTTTGCATGTTGTTATCCCTACCTTTGCGCCCTATTTAAATTTTTCTGCCGGGATAGCGGCGGATGTATCAAAAAGCATATATAAATTATGAGCAAACTTCATTTCACCACCAAACATGCGAACGAGGCTACTGTACAGCGTAACTGGTACGTTGTCGACGGTACTAATCAAACCGTTGGTCGTATGTGTGCCAAAATCGCGGCCATTCTCCGTGGTAAGAACAAAGCGTATTACACTCCACACGTAGATTGCGGAGACTATGTCATCATCACCAACGCCGACAAAGTGGTTTTTACCGGCAACAAGATGGAAGACAAAAATTATCTCACCTATTCCGGTTACCCGGGCGGGCAGAAAAGTGAATCTGCCAAGAGTTTACTGAAACGCCGGCCGGATGCCCTTCTCGAAAGAGCCATCAAAGGCATGCTTCCCAAAAATCGTCTGGGCCGCAAGATGTACAAAAAATTGTATGTGTATGCCGGTAGCGAACACCAGCATGTAGCACAGAAACCTCAAACACTCACATTCTAAATTGCCAGCCGGTTCCGGCTCAAACTATCATATACATGGAAAAGCAAAAAAATGCTGTAGGCCGTCGTAAGGAAGCCGTTACAAGGGTTTTCCTCAGCAGGGGAGAAGGTAAGATCATCATCAACGACAAGGATTACAAAAATTATTTCTCATTGGTGTACCTGCAGAATCAGGTCGAACTTCCATTCAAAACCATCGAAGGTGGGGACAAGTACGATGTTCTGATCAATGCAACCGGTGGTGGCATGAAAGGTCAGGCAGAAGCCGCCAAGCTTGGTATCGCCCGCGCCCTGCTTCAGGTAAACCCTGAGTTCAGGCCCGCGTTGAAAGCAGCCGGTCTGCTGATGCGCGATCCGCGCGGGGTGGAACGCAAAAAGCCTGGTCACAAAAAGGCGAGAAAAAGTTTCCAGTTCTCCAAACGTTAATATAATAGCTCTTCGCTGGCTGACAGCCGCATAAAGTTACTGTCAACCCGCAAGTTGCTATCTGAAGTTGATACATATTATAAACAAGCTGACAGATAAACGCTAAATAAATGGAACAAACAACCTCATTACAACAGCAGTTGTTAGAAGCAGGTGTACATTTCGGCCATTTGAAAAAGAAATGGAACCCAAAGATGCTCCCTTACATCTTTGCTGAAAAAAAAGGTATTCACATCATCGACCTGAACAAGACCACCGAGTCTTTGCAGGAAGCTGCTGCTGCCCTGAAACAGATCGCCAAAAGTGGCAAAAAGATCATGTTCGTGGCTACCAAAAAACAATCAAAAGAGATCGTTACAGAGTGTGCCCAGAAGGTGAACATGCCTTATGTTACCGAACGCTGGCTGGGTGGCATGCTTACCAACTTCAATACTGTAAGAAAGAGCGTAAAGAAAATGCAGAGCATCGAAAAAATGCTCGGCGACGGATCTTTCGACAGCATCACTAAAAAAGAACGCCTCACGCTGAGCCGTGACCGTGAAAAAATGGAAAAAGTGCTTGGTGGTATCGCCCAGCTGGGTCGTGTACCTGCCGCACTGTTCCTGGTTGATATTGGACATGAGCACATTGCCCTGTCTGAAGCCAAACGCCTTGGCATCAGCACCTTCGGCATGGTTGATACCAACTGCGATCCAAATAAGGTTGATTTCGCCATCCCTTCGAACGACGATGCTACCAAATCGATCGCCATCATCACCAACTACGTCACCGCTGCCATTGCAGAAGGCCTTGCCGAAAGACAGGCTTCTAAAGACGATGATGTGGAAGAAGTAAATGACGAGAACGAAAAGAAGGCAGCCCGTCTGCAGGCGGAAGCTGAATCTGAAGCAGGTCGTGGCCGTGGCGGCAGACCCCGGACCGGTGGCCCTGGCAGTGGTGGACCTGGTGGTGGCGGTGCCGGCCAGCCCAGACGCCGTTCAACCGGACCCGGTGGTGGTGGAAACCGCAGACCTGGCGGACGCTAAGACAAGATTTCATTTCCATGCCTTTTGTGACCGTTTATGAATCATGGTATCCCTTTTGAAGTGGCTACCCTGATTCACAAACAGCCGCAGAAGGCATTTAAAAATACAGACAAATGGATACAAATACCTCAGTGAACATAACCGCTGCCGATATCAACAAGTTACGGCAACAGACAGGCGCCGGCATGATGGATTGCCGGAAGGCCCTGGTGGAAAGCAATGGCGATTTTGAAGCTGCCATAGATTATCTCCGCAAAAAAGGTCAAAAAGTGGCTGCCCTCCGCAACGACCGCGAGGCCAAAGAAGGTGTGGTGATCGCCAAAACGACCCCCGACAACAAAACCGGCTATATCATCAACCTGGCCTGCGAAACAGATTTCGTGAGCAAAAACGCTGAATTCGTTGCTTTCGCACAGTCGATCATGGACCTGGCCGTTGCAAACCAGGTAAACAGCCTCGAAGAACTGAATGCCGCACAGCTCGAAGGTGCGAGCGTTGCAGACAGGGTGAACGACCAGGTTGCCAAGATCGGTGAAAAGATCAGCGTGAGCCGCTTCGAAAAAGTGGAAGCCGAAGCAGTAGCTGCTTATATCCATGGTGCATACCGGATGGGCGTGCTGGTAGGAATCTCGAAAAATTCCGATGCAGCGCTGGACGCAGGAAGAGACGTAGCGATGCAGATCGCTGCTATGAACCCCGTAGCCATTGATCCTTCGAATGTTCCGGCCGATGTGGTGGAAAGAGAAAGAGCGGTTGTAACCGAACAGATCTCAGCTGACCCGAAAATGGCTGGCAAACCTGCCGACATGATCGCAAAGATTGCGGATGGCAAACTCAACGCTTTCTTCAAGGAACAAACCTTGGTGGCCCAGGCTTTTGTAAAGGATGCAAGCAAAACAGTAAGCGATTACCTGAAGAGCGTAGATCCTACCCTGAAAGTAGTCTCTTTCAAGCGGGTTGCCCTCGGTTGATCTGCCTGTACATACTTACTCGATAAAAAGGGGGAAGAGTCATCTTCCCTCTTTTTGTTTTCAGCTCATTCATTCCTGCTTTACAGCCGTTCGGGTTCTTACGATTTCATGCATTGTTAATATAGCAAAGGAGGAGATGGCATAGTTTTTTACCTTTTGTGAGTGACAAGTATTCTAAACAAAAACATTAAATTTTACGATCATGCCAGAAAGTAACAGGGGTATAGGCAGCGAAGGTCTCGAACAGGGCGGACCAAATTTGGGCAACGATTACGCCAGACCAGACCTTAGCACCCGCAACGCCGGAGATTCATTGACCACACCGGATACCAGCAGCCTGAAAGACGACGAAGGTGATAAGGACTCCCTCACACAAGGTGCGCTAGATACTGATGCTGAAGACAGCAAGAACTACGGCAATGATGCCGGCGAAGATGATGACGACGAAGATGATGAAGATTATGATGAAGAACTGGTAAGTGAGGATGATGACGAAGAAGACAGTGACGAAGATAGTGTTGTATAGGCTCCCGCCTTTAAAAAGCTGCCGGACAGAACTGAACCGTCAACCCAAAATAAAACAGGCCGTAAGTGATTACGGCCTGTTTTATTTTGGGTATTAAACCGATCTTAATCGCCAATGCTTGTTCTGCGGTTCATCTCATCTGTACGAGAGTCTTCTTCGAGTTTTGGTTGTTTATCAGCTTCACTCAGTGGCTTAACATCATTGGATGCAAGTTCGTCCACTTTCGATTCGTCAACGACAGGCGCATCCGGAAGTATTTCATTGTCACTATACTGTTGCGTATCCGTTGTTGAAACATTTGATCTTTCAAATTGAAGATCATCGTTTGAAGAAGTAGCGGGTTGATTCGGATTTTCAGAAGTCATATCGGATGGTGTTTGGTTATGCAGGTTTAGGAACAAAAATAGTACCTTATGCATCAAGTGGGGACTATCCGTATTTTTAATATGCGTGTGGACAAAATTCTACATGTAACAGGTAAGAAAGCAGCAGAAGGGTAAAAGTACGGGTGTTTAATTAGTATGAAAGGTCGAATAACTGTATAAAGAGCCTTTTTAAACAAATCAAAGGAGATATATTTGACTCGTAAATGAAAACAACGATATCCTTCAGCCACCCGGTGTGGTCCAAAATAAATGATCGGTAAATTTTTCTCATGTGCAGGAACCACTTGCAGATAATGCTTTCATTAAGAGCAATGTTCCTATATTTTGATTTATGACGGGTGGTCTCTACCACCTGTTTCTTTTTATATCCACCGTGGTAGCGCTACCCATAATTTAAGCCACAATATCCGTATTTTAACCCAAACAACGTGAATTATTCGTACCGGTCGGCAACAAATATTCCCTGTTGGCCTTCTCCCGGTTCCGGTGTGGAAAAGGGTTCAGGAACAGCCAGGATTCTATCCGCAGAACTGGTGTATTTTTGGGTGAATCACTGAATATGAAGTTACCACCTGCCTTTGTGCCAGAGTCTGATACCGTGCATGTGATTGTTGAATGTCCAAGGGGAAGTCATAACAAATTCACCTTCGATCCCGGATCGGGACTCTTCAAACTGTCCAAAGTATTTCCTGCCGGAATCTCATTTCCTTTTGAATTTGGATTTGTTCCCTGTACAAAAGCAGATGACGGAGATCCTTTCGATGTGATACTGCTTGCTGATGATCCGCTTTTTGCGGGTTGCCTGGCCGAAGCCCGGGTGGTCGGGGTCATCGAGGCCGAGCAGTTCGACGAGGGCAAGAAGATCCGGAATGACCGGGCCATTGCCGTTTCCATCCATTCGGTGCAATACCGGGAAATAGCTTCCATCGACGACCTCCGGAAAACTTTCCTTGATGACATGGTGGATTTTATAGAAGCTTACCAGAAAAGGACCGATCATCGCTTTACTCCGCTCGCATTTTCCGGACCGTCCCGTGCGGTCGAACTGATCAAAAATTCGATTGTCGCCCCGGATGACAAGGCTTAGATGAGGTGAATCTATCCGTATATTTGTTGGTTCACCACACGCAATAAAACCGGGGTATGAAGCTTTTTCTGATTGGATTCATGGGTTCGGGCAAAACGCATTGGGGCAGGCTGCTGGCCCAGAGACTTGATCTGCCTTTTTTCGATCTGGACAGGGTGATCGAAGAAAAAGAAAAGCAGTCTATTGCACAGATCTTTGCAGCCAAAGGCGAAGAGCATTTCCGCTATCTCGAAAAAGATGTGCTGGAAACCCTGTCGGGCACCACCGAAAATTTTATCCTGTCCTGTGGCGGAGGCACTCCCTGCTTTTTTAACAACATCGGCTTCATGAAACAGAAAGGCATCGTGGTCTGGCTCAACACCCAGATTGATACCCTTGTTGCCCGGCTGCTGAAACAAAAAGCCACCCGCCCGCTCATTAAAAATCTGAACGACAAGGAGCTGAAGCCGTACATCATATCAAAAATTCTCAGCCGCCGCATTTATTATGAACAGGCCCACATCGCAGTGAACGAAGAGAGTCTGTCGATTGATACATTTGCAGAAATCATTGCCAATGCATAAAGCTTTTCTCATCATCGCTTCTTTGTCGGGTGCGCTCTCCGTGGCACTGGGCGCTTTCGCTGCACACGGACTCAAAAAAGTGCTTCCTCCGGCTTCGCTGCTCACCTTTGAAACCGGTGTCAGGTACCAGTTCTATCACACCTTCGCCCTTCTTGCAGTAGCCATTTTATACAGTAAAATACCCGCAAAATGGATGGTTTGGTCGGGCTATTCCTTTATCACTGGCATAGTGCTCTTCTCAGGGTCTCTGTATTGCCTGGCATTTGTATACGATGAAATGAGCGGACTCAGAAAGCTGGGTATCATCACCCCTTTCGGCGGACTGTTCTTTATCGCCGGCTGGCTCCTGCTGGGTATCGCCGTATGGAAAAGTAATTTATGATAAAAGCACCTGCTTTTCTTTCACAATTTTATTGGCACTAACGCTGCACGAAGCAGGGAAAAATACGTTATCATACGGGGGCTCCAAAAAATGATCGGGTGTGGAAAAAAAGGGCCGGCGAAGTTTGTACGGGGGCATCCGGGCAGTCTTTCTATAATCTTATCTTTGTAACTATGGCAAAAAAAGCGAAGTCAGTCAAAAGCCAGACGGACCCCAATGTGCTGAAAAAAGAGAAAGAAGAACCCGTGATCGTAAAGGAACTCGTGAGCGACGAGCGCACGCATAAGATACTGGGTACCATCAGCATACTGATCTCTGTTTTTCTTTTTATCGCCTTTACTTCATACCTGTTCACGTGGCGCGAAGACCAGTCGAAAGTATTTCAGGGCGCCTCTATTCTTTTTTCATCTTATCACCGGGCTGCCAACCTTCTTGGGAACCTGGGTGCGTATGTCTCCCACCAGTTTATCTTTAAAGGTTTTGGCCTCGCTTCCTATATCTTCTGTACTTTCTTTTTTACTACCGGTATCAACTTCATGACCGGCAAAAAAGTGTTTTCGATTGCCCGCAACCTCCGTTATATCATCATCGGGCTTCCTTTCCTGAGCGTGTCGCTGGCGTTCCTCACCAGAGGCAACGAATTTCCCTGGGGTGGCGCCGTAGGGGAGGTAAGCAGCGACTGGCTCAGCATGTTCCTTGGCAAGCTGGGTACGGCAGTGTTGCTTTCGGCAGTCGGCGTTGCTTACTTTATCTGGCGGTTCAATCCGGTGTTCAAGATGCCCCGTGTGCCGGCAAGGCCCGTTCCGGCGGTGGCCGCAGCAGCGCAGGAAGTGGACATTACCCAATCCGTACCGCCGGCAGAAGAAGATCCGGAAGAGGATATGAAACTTTTTATCGAGGAACCGGTTCTCGAAAAAACCGGCAACTGGAAGAAGAACGGGCTGAAGGCGGAAGGCGGTGTAAATGTGTCGCCGCTGTATGATGCCGAACGTGAACGGGCGGTAAATAATTTCAAGGTCGTAGAAAAGGATCAACCTGTTTTTCCTGAAGAAAAATTCGAGGAAGAACCGGAAGAAGTGATGGAGCCTGTACTTGCCAAAACGGTGGAAAGACCTGCCCCCCGCACCAACCCCGTGAAAGAAACTCCCAAGCTGGAGCTGGAGATCCACAAAACCGTACCTGTAAAAGTGGAGGTAGAGGAAGCTGCACTGCCGGTATCGTCGGCCTCTTTTGAACCGTATGAGCCAACACTTGATCTCCGTGATTATAAATATCCTTCCCTTGATCTGTTTGAGACCCATGGCAGCGAACGGATCATTCAAGATGCCGGTGAGCTGGAAGCCAACAAGAACCAGATCCTGACCACCCTCCGGAATTACGATATTGCCATTCAGAAAATATCGGCAACGGTAGGACCCACAGTTACATTATACGAGATCGTACCGGCAGCCGGTGTGCGCATCTCCCGCATCAAAAACCTGGAAGATGATATTGCGCTGAGTCTCGCAGCCCTCGGTATCCGCATCATTGCACCTATACCGGGGAAAGGAACGATCGGGATCGAAGTGCCCAACGTTAAGAAGACGGTGGTAGGCATGAAGACCCTGCTGACCTCTGACAAGTTTCAAAACAACACGTACAGCTTGCCTATCGCCATCGGCAAAAGGATCGACAATGAAAACTTTATCGTAGACCTGGCGGCCATGCCCCACCTGCTGATGGCGGGCGCCACCGGACAGGGTAAATCGGTCGGGCTGAACGCCATCCTTGTATCGCTGCTGTATAAAAAGCATCCTTCGCAGCTGAAGTTCGTACTGGTGGATCCAAAGAAGGTGGAACTGAGTATTTACCGTACTATTGAATATCATTTCCTGGCGAAGCTGCCCGGTGAAGAGGAATCCATCATTACAGATACCAAAAAGGTAATCCATACGCTGAATGCGCTTTGTATTGAGATGGATAACCGCTACGACCTGCTGAAAGAAGCCGGTACCAGGAACATCAAGGAATACAACGAGAAATTCATCAGGCGGAAACTTAACCCGCAGAAGGGGCATCAGTACCTTCCCTTTATCGTGCTGGTGATCGATGAGTTTGCCGACCTTATCATGACGGCGGGCAAGGAAGTGGAGATGCCGATCGCGCGGTTGGCCCAGCTTGCAAGAGCAGTTGGGATTCACCTCATCATAGCAACCCAGCGTCCTTCAGTGAATATCATCACCGGTACCATCAAAGCCAACTTCCCCGCCCGTATCGCGTTCAAGGTTTCATCCAAGATCGACTCCCGCACCATCCTCGACACAGGCGGCGCCGAGCAGCTGATCGGGAAGGGAGACATGCTTATCTCCTATAATGGTGAGATCACGCGTTTGCAATGTGCTTTTGTCGATACACCTGAAGTGGAAGGTGTGACTGATTTTATCGGAAACCAGCGGGGCTATCCGCAGGCGTTTTTGTTGCCGGAGTATGTGGACGAGAAGGAACTGGAAGGGAAAGACTTTGATGTGAACGACCGAGACGCGCTTTTTGAAGATGCCGCCAAACTCATTGTACAGAACCAGATGGGTTCTACCTCTTTACTGCAAAGAAGAATGAAGCTGGGTTATAATCGCGCCGGCAGGCTGATGGATCAGCTGGAAGCCTTTGGCGTAGTGGGCCCTAACCTGGGAAGTAAGGCACGGGATGTGCTTATTAAAACAGAAGCAGATCTGCAGCAACATCTGAGTACCCTCTGAGTTTATTGTTTATTACTAAACCTGCAGAAGGTTCACAGGTCAACAGGGCAGAATCAGTTGTAGAAGCACGCTTGTGCAAAATTTTAAACACGTAAAGCCAGTAACATGAGGAAAACAATGATGCTCTTGCTAGTTCTTTTTTCAACGGTCTCGATTGCCATAGCCCAAACCAGCAGCGACCCGGCTGCTAAGGCGATCCTCGATAAAGTTTCATCAAAATTCAAAACCTATAAAGCCGTACAGTCAGGTTTCAGTCTCAAGATCGAAGATGGTAAGGGCAAGGTACAGGGTAACAAGACTGGAACCGTTTACATGAAAGGCTCCAAGTACCGCCTTACAATGCCTGGCCAGGAAATCATCTGTGACGGTAAAACCATCTGGACATTCGACAAGTCTTCCAACGAAGTTACCATCACCAAAGTGGATCCCATGGCCACAACCATCACACCTCAAAAACTGTTCACCAATTTTTACGACAAGGATTTTTTGTACAAGCTGAATGGCGAAAAGAAAGTGGGGACGAAGACCATTCAGGAAATAGAAATGACGCCGACCGATAAAGGCAAGGCTTTCCATAAAGTGTATGTGTTTGTAGATAAAACCGCACAGGCTATTTCAAGTGCTTCCATCCTTCAGAAAGACGGCAGCAAATTTACTTATACGGTCAATTCTATGAACGGTAATGCAACAGTAACCGACAGCCAGTTCGTATTCGACAAAGCAAAGTTTCCTGGTGCGGAAGAAGTTGATCTTCGCTGATGTTAATCCTCTGAAAGCTCCGGTCTTTCTCCCCAGCGGTATGTTTTAATCCGGATACCGGCGAGGTCCAGGATGCGGTCTGCAACGGTGGAGGCGATCTCTTCCACCGTTGCCGGCTTGCTGTAGAAGGAAGGGGTTGCAGGACAGATAATTCCACCTGCGAGGGTCACTGTTTCCATGTTCCGTATATGGATCAGGTTATAAGGTGTTTCCCGCACTACGCAAATCAATTTTCTCCTTTCTTTGAGTACTACATCCGCCGCCCGGGTGATGAGATCGTTTGAGATGCCTGATGCAATGCGGCCAAGGATCCCCATGGAGCAGGGCACTATGATCATGGTATCGAACTGCCCTGACCCGGAGGCAAACGGGGCAAAGAAATCACGCAAAGAGTATCTTGGAAACGCATAAGATTCGTAGGCTTTGTTTTCAAGTTCCGTTTCCCACACCTCTGCTGCGTTCTGGCTCATGAGCATTCCCACTTCATTCCATTGTTCGGGTACAGTTAGTAATTTGTCGAGAACAGTCTTGGCATAAATAGCCCCACTGGCCCCTGATACAGCTACAACGAGTTTGCGCATGGATGCATTTTTGGTACGATGAGAAATTTTTTTGGTTACCTGCAACCCATAGCCTTGTCGGAAGGTCTGAGTTGCAGGTTTTTCATAGGATATTGGATTTTAAAACGGGGCTGGATGTCTATCCGGGCCCTTTTTATTTTATGTGCCTGGTGATTTGATTGAAACCCTTAGTCGTTTTCACCAGTAAACCCTTAGATGGAAGTTGATTTATGTCAATATTGTCTTAAATAGATTTAATTTTTGTAGTATTTAAGTCGATGTTTCAACGTGAAGATTTATCTTCATGTTTTCATAGGATAAGGTTTAATGGTTAATGGTATTTGATTAGTGCATCCCGCCGAAAGGCGGGATTTCTTTTTTTAAAGACCACTGATAATTTGCTGGTGACCCAAAAGAAAAATGCCTTCTTGAAAAGGCATTTTAAGATGATTTAAAAGAGTTGTTAGCTTACAACGCTTCCGCCATGTCCGGTATTTCCGCTGCTTTGTAAGCTCCTGCATCCAGTTTTTTCTTAGTCTCTGAAAAAGCCTGCAGGGTAATTTCGATGTCTTCATCTGTATGTACTGAAGTCGGGATGATGCGGTAAATGATCTGCCCGCGTGGGATCACCGGATATACAACGATGGAGCAGAAAATATTGTAATTTTCGCGCAGATCGAGGATCATGGCAGTGGCTTCGGGAACATCACCTTTCATGTATACGGGTGTTACAGGGCTGTTGGTCTTTCCAATGTCGAAGCCGCGTTCCCTGAGTCCGCTTTGCAGTTTTCTCACATTGAACCACAGCTTCTGTTTCAGTTCGGGCATGGTTTTCAACATTTCCATGCGCTTGAGCAAGCCTTCGACGATGATCATAGGCAGGCTTTTCGCGAAGATCTGGGAGCGCGTATTGTAGCGGAGAAAGGAAAGCACGTTCTTGGGGCCGGCGATAAAGGCGCCGATGCTGCCCATTGATTTTACAAAAGTGGAAAAATAAAGATCGATCCCTTCCTGGCAGCCCTGCTCTTCCCCAACCCCGGCGCCGGTGGGCCCCATACTTCCGAAACCATGTGCGTCGTCGATCAGGATCCGGAACGGGTACTGGCTCTTGAGGGCTACAATCTCTTGCAGCTTGCCTTGGTCGCCTGCCATTCCAAATACGCCTTCTGTGATCAGCAGGATACCACCGTTTGTTTTTTCGATCATTTTGGCAGCGCGTTGAAGTTGCTTTTCACAATCTTCCACGTCGTTGTGTTTAAACGCATAGCTATGGCCCAGGTGCAAGCGGATACCATCTACGATACAGGCATGGCTTTCGGCATCATACACTATCACATCGCGTCTGTTCACCAGCGCATCAATACAGCTCATGATCCCCTGGTAACCGAAATTAAGCAGCATCGTGTCTTCTTTTCCCAAGAAGTCGGAGATCACTGTTTCAAGCTCTTCATGCAGTACGCTGTTGCCGCTCATCATGCGGGCACCCATAGGATAACCCATGCCCCAGCGGGCGGCTGCTTCTGCGTCTGCTTTGCGGGCCTCTGGATGATTGGCCATTCCCAAGTAATTATTCAGGCTCCAGACAATTTTTTCCTTGCCCCTGAACAACATACGGTTGCCCAGTTCACCTTCCAGTTTCGGGAAAGTGAAGTAGCCGTGCGCACGGCTCATGTGTTGGCCCAGCGGACCTGCGTCTTTTACCAGCTTTTCAAATACATCTGCCATAGTATATAGAAGATTGACAATTTAAAGGAAAGCTAAGTTAAGGCATTTAAGAAGATACAGGGCCTGTAAAACAGGCTTGAAATGGAAATAATTCGGAGGAAAGAAACGCGTAGGATGCAGGTTGGAAGGGGAGTGGGGAGAAAGGGAGAAGAGCCCATGCCGGGTCTAAAAAATAGAGGAAACAAAAAAGGCTGTCTTGTAAAAAGACAGCCTTTATAAATAGTTGAAACAGTAAACTAGTAGTCGTTCCTTCTGTTGAATCCACCACCGCTGCTTCTGCCACCGCCGCCGCCGTAGCCGCTTCCGCCGCTGCGACCACCGCCACCACCGTAACCGCCACGGCTTCCACCGCCGCCACCGCCGTTACCGAAGGTTTTCTTCTTGTAGCCACCGCCACCTGCAGAAGAACCACCTTGCTTAGGCTGAGATTCATTTACAACAATGTTGCGGCCGGAGATTTCGGAACCGTTCAGGCCGTCAATTGCTGCCTGGCCTTCGGTGTCGTTTGTCATTTCGACAAAACCGAAGCCCTTGCTGCGATTGTTGTTGAATTTGTCTGTTACAATTTTGGCAGAAGTTACTTCACCATAGGGAGTGAATAAATCCTGTAAGTCCTGTTCAGTCATTGTCCAACTGAGATTTCCAACGTAAATGTTCATCTTTTTAAGTTTAAATATTGAGTGAAAACCATAATGAAACACAGTACCAATGAACCAGAGAAACATTTACTTGAAACGGCTCAGAGAACAATTGTTACACTGTAAAGATCATTAAAGGCGATACGAAGATATAAATTTGTTAATAATATACTCAAAACCAAAAAAAATATTTTTTTGAGTATATGAAAGAGAATCAATTCCTTTAAGTGGCCGGCTTATTCGCCAATCACCTCGAACTCAACCTCTGTGGTGGTGCCGTTGCCGAAATCGATGTTCGCTTTGTACAGACCCAGTTCCTTGATATCTTCGCTGATATGGATACGGCGGCGGTCGATTTCAAACCCTTTCTGATCTTTGATAGCCCGTGCGATCTGCAAAGAAGTGACACTGCCGAAGATTTTGCCTGAAGTACCGGTTTTGGCGCCGATTTTCAGAGGAGAAGCTTTCAGCACATCGGTAACCTTGCTGATTTCAGCAAGGAGCTTTTCTTCTTTTTTGCGGGATTGTTTGTTTTTCTCTTCCATCTGCTTGAGGGTGGAAGGATTTGCTTCAACGGCCATCTTCTTGGGGATCAGAAAGTTGCGGGCGTAGCCGTTCTTCACGGTCACCAGCTCGTTCACGCCACCCAGGTTATCGATGTCCTGTATTAATATTACCTGCATGATATCTGTTTATTTTAAAAGATCCGTTACATACGGCAATATTGCCATCTGGCGGGCTTTCTTTACAGCTTCAGCCACTTTGCGCTGGTATTTGAGGGAATTGCCGGTAATTCTGCGGGGAAGGAGCTTTCCCTGCTCGTTGAGGAATTTTTTCAGGAACTCAGCATCCTTGTAGTCGATGTACTTGATGCCGAACTTTTTGAAGCGGCAGTATTTCTTTTGTCTTTTTTCGGTCTTGATCGCCGTTAAGTACTTGATTTCATTTGCCTTTGCCATGATCAGATTTCTACTTTTTCGTTGGAGGTAGGTACACCACTTCTCTTTTTGGCATTGTACTCGACGGCGTATTTATCGAGTACAGTGAACATGTGACGCATCACATTGTCGTCACGAAGAAGCTGAATCTTCAGCTTCTCATTGAAGTCGGATGGCGCTTTGTATTCCACGACCCAATAAAGACCGGTGGTCTTCTTTGCGATCGGGTACGCCAGTGATTTTAATCCCCAGGGTTTGGTGTGCACCAGCTCTCCGCCGTTGTCGGCAATGAGATCTGTATATTTTTTCTGGGCAGAAACATATTCTTCCTCAGAAAGCACAGGGGTAAAAATCACCATCAATTCGTAATTGTTCATTTCCCTGTTTTTAAATAAAAAATGTTTGAAAAACCGCAGCAGTAGCCGGTTTGAGCCGGTTTCTGATCTTTACGGGGGTGCAAAGGTATATAAATAAATGGAAAATGCTGCAAGTGTCTGCCAATTATGGAAAGATTGCTCAATCGATGGATATCACTTGGAAGCAGATTTTTGTTTTATGCTTCAGCTCTCCGGGTCATAGATGCTAGCCTGTTGTTCATGGTTTTTTAATATCATTAGTAGAGTAAAGCACTTAGTTTTGTCTATGGGCTTCTATAAGCCGTTTTTGGGATGTTTTTCGGGTGGAAAAACCCTTGTTTGACCCAGACCATCAAAACCTGCAATTGAATGAATACATTGTTACGCGCTTTCTCCTTTTGCCTGCTTTTACTGCTCTCCGGCATGGCGGCAATCGGACAAAATTTTACCGGCATCTACACTTTTGCCAATGTCACCAATACTTCTGGCCGGATCGACCCGACGCCCGTACCAGTGGCGAATGGCGTGCTGTTTGGAAGTTTCCAGGCGGTTGGCAACATGAATAATAACCCCAACTCCGGAGGGCGGTTTAACTTCGCCGGTTGGCCAACCACTGCCACCATCAATACCGGTGCGTACTTCGAAGTGATCATTTCGCCGCAATCAAATTATGATCTTACCCTAAGCACGCTTACTTTCACCATTCAGCGCTCTGGCACAGGCGTACAACAATTTTCCGTCAGACACAGCGCCGATAATTTCTCTGCAAACCTTCCCGCTTCCTTTGCCGGGACTGAGTATACCATTGATGCAGACAACGTTTTCAAAGTAGTGAACGTGAGCGGAACAACCGGGGCTGTATCGAATCTGAAGATCAACTTAAGCGGGGTAACCAATTCCGCCAGTCCGGATACCATCCGGATCTACGGCTGGGGCGCTACCGGCAGCGGCGGCACGTTCAGCCTCAACCGCGCCGAATTCGCCGGAACGGCTGTGGCTGCAGCCGGTACACCTGCCCTGGTTCTGGATACAAATTCTCTCAGGTTTCCATCCACTCCCGTTAACACCACTTCTCCGGCGTTGGCTTATAATATCAAAGGGACCGATCTTACCGGTCCTGTTACGATCACGGCTCCAGCTCCCTTTCTCGTATCGGATGCCTCTGCTGGTACATTTGCCTCCACCCTCACCCTGGCTGCCAGTGACGTAGCAGCCCTAAAAACTGTGTATGTAAAATTTGCTCCGGTGCTATCCAGCGCATACGCCGAGAACATATCCAACAGCAGTCCGGGAGCGGCCAGTCTGAACGTGGCTGTGTCCGGACAAGGCGTCGATCCGGCCAACCTGAGTTTTAACTTCAACACCTGTACTTCATTGGGCATACCAGGAGGCGGCTTCACAACTTACAGCGTAACCGGAGCCCAGGGCTTTGCCTGCAGCACTTTTGGAAACAATTCAACCAATGGGGTGGATATCAACGGATACTCTTCCGGCGCCGTTGAAAATGAAGACTGGCTTATTACGCCTCCCCTGGCTATATCAGGCCTTGCTTCCCCTGTACTCAGTTTTTACAGCCGTGGTGAATTTACGGGTCCTACCCTCCAAATCCTGCTGTCTACAGACTACAACGGATACGGAAACCCCAACAGCGCCACGTGGACCGACCTGCAGGCCTCTTTTGCGCCGCTTACCAATACCTGGACACTCACCGACGGCATCAACCTGTCGGCGTATAAACCGGCTTCCCGCTTTTACCTTGCCTTTAAATACACTTCTTCACCCGACCTCGGGGCAGCCAGATGGACCCTGGATGACATCAACATCACCGACCGTACAAAGCTGCTATCTACCAGTACCAAAGCCCTCAATTTCGGGGAAATCTCTTCCGGTAACAACTCCCCAAGCCAGGCGCTGACCGTTCAGGGATTCGGTTACGGGGCGGTAACAGTCACAGCTCCGGCAGGCTACCAGGTGTCGGTCGATAATACTGCATTTGCAGCCACTGCACAGTTGAGTGAAGCAGCAGTGTTGAGCGGCGCCCCGGTATACACCCGCTTTTCTCCCACTACCAAATCCCTCAAACTGGATGGTATCATCCGTTTCGCAGGTGCAGGGCTCGACTCGGGCATCGTATCTGTAACAGGATCGTCGTATCCAAAGGCGGAAACATTCGACGCGGGTGCGTACAACCTGAGCTTCTTCGGGTCCAATTCAACCAACAACCCCACGCCGCAGAAAATTACCACGCAGATCAACAACATCGCCACTGTATTCCAGCACATCAACCTGGATGTTGTTGGAGTGGAAGAGGTATCAAGCGACAGCGCGATGGGGGTACTTGTCTCCAGACTCCCGGGTTATGCTTACACCCTTTCAAACCGCTGGTCTTACTCGTTCAACCCGCCGGATCCTACCTTCCCCCCGCAGAAGGTTGGGTTTGTTTACAACACAAGTACAATGCAGCTGGTAGACCAGCATGTGATGTTTGAAGGATTGTTCGACAGCTTGCGCAACAACCAGGCGACCCTCCCCGGCTACCCCGATTCTGTTTCCCACTTCTGGTCTTCCGGACGGCTTCCATTCATGGCTACTTTCAACGTAACCGTCGCGGGTACTACCAAACAGGTCAGGGTCATCGACATCCACGCCAAGTCTTCCTCTGATGTAGCCAGCTACAACCGCCGGGTATATGATGCCCGGCTGCTGAAAGACAGCCTCGATCTTTATTATGCGCACGACAATATCATACTCGTGGGCGATTACAATGACCGGGTGTACGGTTCCATTTACGCCGGTGGAACTTCGCCGTACCGACCCTTCGTTACAGACACGGCCGATTACAGTGTGCTTACCTATCCGCTCGACTCGGCGGGCAAGGTCAGCTTTATCAGCGGTACCGGCCTCATCGACCAGATCATCATATCGGATGAGCTGAAGAAAAATTCTATTGCAGGTTCTACGGATATAGAAGACGCCCGTACTTATATCTCCGGATATAATGCAACGACTGCATCCGATCACCTGCCGATCTATACCAGAATGACGCTGACCGATCAGGCACTTCCAGTAAAACTGACCTCGTTCACGGCAGAAGTGCGCAACAAACAGGTGGTACTGAACTGGAAAACAGCCCAGGAAAGCAACAACGATCATTTCACCATCGAAAGATCAGCCGATGGCCAAAACTTTGCACCCGTCGTGAAAGTGGCCGGTGTAGGCACCAGTAATCTGGCGCATGCCTACCAGACGGTCGACTCTTTTCCGCTGCCCGGCGTTGGCTACTACCGGGTGCAGCAGGTTGACTTTGATGGCAAATCCACCACTTCCGGTACCGTTGCCGTAAAAATCGGCGAAACCGCTGCCTTGTCAGTATATCCCAACCCGGTTCAAAGCCTGCTGCAGATCAATGGTGGAAATGCTGCCGCAAGTTATGTGGCGCAAGTGACTACTCCCGACGGCAGGGTCATCATTCAGACAAGAGGAAATACCCGACAGATCAGCCAGGCAGTAAACCAGCAGATCGGTAAACTGAAAACGGGCATGTACATCCTGAACCTGAAAAATGGGGGTACACAGCAGAGCCTTCAATTCCTGAAACAGTAACCATAGGATTCTTTTAAGACGTGGCAGTATGTTCCAAAGGCATACTGCCATTCTTTTTTGCCGTTGTCTGACATTTTTTCTGTGATTCACCTTCCGCAAAGGTCTGGCACCCGGTTTGACAGGCACAACCTTGAATCTATTCATACTTAAATTATTATCATATGGCCACGGGAAATATCCGCGTTCAGACCGAGAACATTTTTCCGATTATCAAGAAGTTCTTATACAGTGACCACGAGATCTTCATCCGCGAGCTGGTCAGCAATGCAGTGGACGCCACTCAGAAACTCAAAACTTATTCTTCCATCGGCGAAGCAAAAGGAGAACTGGGCGAACTGAACATAGAAGTAAAGCTGGATACAGAGCAGAAGACGCTGACCATTTCAGACAAAGGCATCGGTATGACGGCCGAAGAAGTAGACAAATACATCAACCAGGTAGCTTTCAGCAGCGCAGAGGAATTCCTGACCAAATACAAAGGACAGAGCGGTACCAATATCATCGGCCATTTCGGCCTGGGCTTTTACAGCTCATTCATGGTGAGCGACCGCGTTGAGATCATTACCAAAAGTTTCAAGGAAGGCGCAACCGCTGTTCGGTGGGAATGCGATGGAAGTCCGGAATACATGCTCGAAGAAACCGAAAAAGCAGACCGCGGCACCGACATCATCCTGCACATCAACGAAGAAAGCAATGAGTTCCTTGATGCTGAGCGGATCAAATCCATCCTCGATAAATTCTGTAAGTTCCTGCCCGTTCCCGTCCTGTACGACGGAAAGCAGATCAACAACCCCACACCGGCCTGGACCAAAAAGCCATCCGAACTTACAGCAGAAGACTACCAGAATTTTTACAAGGAATTGTATCCGTACGGTGAGCCACCGCTGTTCTGGATCCACCTGAATGTTGATTATCCTTTCAACCTCACAGGTATCCTCTATTTCCCCAAGATCAAACAGAGTTACGAGATCCAGAAAGACAAGATCCAGCTTTACAGCAACCAGGTGTTTGTGACCGACGAGGTCAAGGATATTGTACCTGAATTTCTGATGTTGCTGCATGGTGTCATCGATTCGCCGGACATTCCGTTGAACGTGAGCCGGAGCTATCTCCAGGGTGATCCGAACGTAAAAAAGATCAACGCCCATATCACCAGGAAGGTCGCCGATAAGCTCGAGGAAATGTTTCTGAAAGACCGTCCGGCCTATGAAGAAAAGTGGGAAAGCCTCGGCCTTTTTGTAAAGTACGGAATGATGACCGACGACAAGTTCCTCGACAAGGCCAACAAGTTCCACATCTTTGAAAGTGCCGTGCAGGAAGGGGATCAGAAAAAATTCTATACACTTGAGGAGTACCGTACCGAGACCGAAGCGCTGCAGAAAAACAAAGAAGGCAAGCTGGTGATCATTTATACCACAGACCCGGTTCAGCAGGACGCATTTATCCAGGCTGCCGTAAAAAAAGGGTATAAAGTCGTCAAAACCGAAACCCTGGTCGATGCTGCCTTCCTCAACCAGATGGAGATGAAATGGGATGCGGTTCATTTCACCCGCGTGGATGCCGACATTGCAGACAACCTCGTCGATAAAAGCGAAAGCGGTGGAAGCATTCTCAGCACCGAAGAAGAAGGACGTCTGAAAGAGCTTTTCAGCATCAACAATTCCGGACTGCATGTTACCGTTGAAGTGAAAGGACTCTCCGCAGACGCCATGCCGGTTGTGGCAACGCGGCCTGAATTTATGCGCCGCATGAAAGACATGGCTGCGGTAAGCGGTTCGATGGGTGGTTTCTATGCGAGCATGCCCGACGAAGTTACCATCACCGTGAACGGCAATCACCCCATCTATCAGCAGATCCTGAAAGAAGACGATGGCGCACGTCAGGAAAAACAGGTGCGCAACCTGGCCGATCTCGCCCTGCTTTCACAGGGTTTACTGAAAGGAGTTGACCTTACCACATTCATCGGACGCAGCGTGGAACTGATGGAACAGGAGAAGAAAGGATCCATCATAACGCCCTGACCTACTTGATTTTTATATATTCCGGGAGCCCGTATCATGCAAGTGTTACGGGCTTTTTTTTAGTATGCAGCCGTCTGCATAGTCCATTTTTTTGATGTAATACACTTCTGTAAAACCCGCAGTAAGAAAGATAGATTTCAACTGGGGATTGATATACATTATATACATTGTGCGTGGCCTCGCTTGTATACTCCGGAGCAGGTTGTCAACTACCCGGCGCATGACGCGGTGGTCGAACGGATTGAAAAAATAAATAACATCCGCATCGCTTGCAAAAGCATAGGCTGCTGAATCGGAGTGAATGATCTGATACTGCAATCCTGGATATTTACGGGCAACGAGTTTACAATTCTCGACCGCCTCTTTGCACAGCTCTTCGGCAAAATCTACACCGGTCAGTTTCTGAAAACCATGATGGGCGGCCACTACCAGCGCACGTCCTTTTCCACAGCCCATATCAACGAAATGACTGCCCCGATAGAATTCAGACAATTTCCGGAAAATATTTTCCAGCAAAAAATAGCTCGCCCCCTGATACATCTGTGCCTCGGACAGATTGTCGCCTGTTATGGTCAGTCCCCGTAGGGTATCGAGCCTGGAGGTGTCCAAACTATATTTTCTTTCTCCCCTGACCTCGTGATACATGGTAAAAAAAGCCAGCCGCAGATTCCAGTTTAGGGCGATGAAAGAGAAGTAACGGATATAGTACAGGTATCTCAGCATCCGGACAGGCGGAAATCGATCACTTTCAATTGGAGCCTTTTTTCGTTGTTCCACTCATTTTCGTCGAGGGAATAAACAATGTCGATGGGCTTTTGCATCTGAAGCAGGGGAAATTTGTCTGCCATGTTGAAGCCTATGCCGTTCATCCACACATCGTCCTGCTGGAGGGAGAACCGGATATGCTGTTCTTTAACAACTTTCGAATACATATGCTGGCTGATGTTCCGCGAAATAAAGACCGGCCGCAGGTTGTCGGGACCGAAAGGTTCCATCTGCCGGAGAATATTATAGAAAGAAGCGGTCAGCAAAGGAAATCTTGCTTCGGCATCAATGGTAAGCTCGGGAATGAGCAGGTCGGGGAGGATGGTGGAAGAAACCACTTCCTCGAACATGAGGATGAAAGCATCGACTTTTTCTGGCAGGAGGGTGAGTCCGGCTGCGGCGTAATGGCCTCCGTACCCGATTAGGTGTTCGCGGCAGGCATGAATCGCTTCATACAGGTTAAACCCGTGAACGCTTCTTGCGCTGCCCGCCACTACCGCACCGCTTTGTGTGAGCACGATGGTGGGGCGGTAGTACCGGTCTATCAGCCGGGAAGCCACAATGCCCACTACGCCTTTGTGCCAGTGGGGTTTGTAGAGCACGGTCGATTTGCGGTTGATAAGAGAAGAGTCCAGTTCGATCAGAGCCAGGGCTTCTTCGGTGATGCTGGTATCTGTCTGTTTGCGGTCTGCATTGTCGGAGTGGAGCTGTGTAGCGATGGCGACAGCGGCCTGGTAGTCTTTTTCAATGAAAAGAGAGACAGCTTTCCGGGCATCATCCATTCTTCCCGCCGCATTCACCCGGGGCGCGATCACAAACACGACGTTCGATATATTGAGTATTTTCTGTATGCCACTCAGCTGGATCAGCGCCTTGATGCCGGGACAAGGATTTTCATTGATCTTTTTCAGCCCGAAATGAGCCAGGATGCGGTTCTCTCCGGTGATCGATACAATATCGGCTGCTATGGCGGTTACCACGAGATCGAGGTACCGGGTAGCCAGGTCGGAGGGAAGGCCCAGCTGTTCAGTAAGGGCGCAGATGAGTTTAAAACCGATCCCGCAACCGCATAGGTCTTTGCAGGGGTAACCGCAATCAGACTGTTTGGGATTGAGGATGGCGACGGCAGGAGGAAGAATATCATCGGGCAGGTGGTGATCGCAGACAATGAAATCGATCCCCAGGGTCTTGGCATAGGTGATGAGCTCAGTAGATTTTACACCACAATCGAGCGACACGATCAAAGAATAATCATTCGTGTGGGCAAACTCGATCCCTTGCAGGCTGATGCCGTATCCTTCATGATACCGGTGAGGGATATAAAAATTGAGGAGGCGGTGATCGTAGATGCTGCAAAGGTACTGGTACATCAGGGCAACGGAAGTGGTACCGTCTACATCATAGTCGCCGTACACAAGTATCTTCTCTTTCCGGGCCAGTGCCACAAGGATCCGGTTTACGGCCTTGTCCATGTCTTTTATAAGCCAGGGGCTGTGCAGGTCGGAGATCTGTGGGCGAAAGAAATTCCTGCATTGAGCGTACGATGTAAGGCCCCGCTGTACAAGCAGGTTACAGAGCATGGGATGTATGCGCAAGGAGGCATGCAGGTCATCTATTTTTGCAGTGTCAGCTTTTTTTATGCTCCATCGTTTCTCCATCAGCATCGTTGTTGTCAGAACAGTTATTAAGATGACTGGGGGGCAGCCTCGAATTTATTTCAACCGGAGATGCGGATCAGTATTTCCGGTCGGTGGTAAACCTGACCAGTTCTTCCAGTCCCCGGCGCATGTCGGTTTCAGGGAACTGGTACAGGATCTCAAGGGCCTTGTCGCGGTACTGGAACATTTTTTCGGTGGCGTATTGCACACCCCCGGCATTGATCACGTCCTGGATGAGTTCGTTGACTTTTTCCTTGTCCTTGTTCTGGTTTTTGATCACATAAATGATCTGGCGCTTCTTGGCTTTCGTTGCCTTGTCGAGGGTATAGATCATGGGGAGAGTTATCTTTCTCTCCTTGATATCATTGCCGGTGGGCTTTCCCACATCTTCATACCCGTAATCAAAAAGATCGTCCTTGATCTGGAAGGCGATGCCGACATTTTCTCCGAAAGCCCTCATTTTCCCTGCATACTCTTCGC
Source organism: Chitinophagaceae bacterium (assembly GCA_965200945.1). Classification (GTDB taxonomy): domain Bacteria; phylum Bacteroidota; class Bacteroidia; order Chitinophagales; family Chitinophagaceae; genus JADCRZ01. Next base: position 2,008,278 of record OZ241749.1, on the reverse strand, counting down.
TGTTGGTAGTGGAGTAAGCGCCGGCGGCGCAGGCCGAAGCTAGAAGGGAAGCTGTTTTGTTTTTGATGATCTCGAAATAGCTGTCTTCCTGCAGGTTCAGGGTGCGCGATTTTTCCATCTGCAGCAATTCGCCTTCACTCATCTGTTTTACAGCTTCGGACAAGATCTGCAAAATACGGAAATCGTTGTTGTCGAGAGAGAGTAAAAGACCCTTTGCAAGAAGATAATCACCCACCAGAACAGAGACCTTTGCTTTCCATAAAGCGTATGTAGAAAAAAATCCCCGTCTTTCAAGTGATTCATCGACAACATCGTCGTGAACAAGGGACGCAGTGTGCAGTAATTCAACCAATGAGGCGGCACGGTAAGTAGATTCGTTGATTTCTCCACAGAGCTTTGCCGTGAGTAAAACGAACATGGGACGTAATTGTTTCCCTTTACGTTTTACAATAAAACTCATGATCCTGTCTAATAATAATACATTGCTTTTTACATATTTCCTGAATTTTCCTTCAAAAACAGCCAGTTCATCGTTTATTATTGCTTGTGATATTTTCATTCTTTGATTAAGAAGGGCAAATTACACAATAAAGAAATTAAAATTAAGATCAGGCAACAGATTGAAAATCTTCGCTGTCTTGGTATTGATTTTGTTGAAGTTAATCGCGTAGTAAGGCCAAAAAAATTTGGTATTTACTCACCAATTGATATTTTTGTGCATTCATTAACAGGGTTTATTCAAATTCAATACATAAAATTCAGTTATGGCAAGTAAAAAGTACTTTTTGTTCACGGGCTTCTTATCCCTCTTTGCGTTGGGGGCGTTCGCCCAAACGACGACGGGTTATGACGTGATGGATTCTTCGCTGATCTCAAAGAAAAACCTCCCTCAGCACAATGAATTTAAGAACAATGCCTATCCTTTTCCTGCCAAACCAAAAAATCAGTGGGAAATAGGGATCAAAGGCGGTGCGTTCAATGTGGGTGGTGATGTGCCTTCCGTGTTCCCAACCGGTGGTTTCGGAGCTCATGTAAGAAAATCTCTTGGTTATGTAGTTTCTCTCCGTGCTGAATATACTTATGGTATTGCAAAAGGCCTCAACTGGAAATCCAGGTCGGTAGGCAAAAGCGATGCTTTTTCACGTTACCCCGGTACCACTCCGGTTTACGACAACTACAAAAGCAAAATTCAGGATTTCTCGATCGAAAGCGTGATCTCTCTGAACAACATCAAATTCCACAAAGATCAGTCTAAAGTGCTTGTATACGCCATCGCTGGTGTAGGTGCAGCCTGGTGGAGCACAAAAGTGAACGCACTTAACGGTACCACTCCTTACAATTTTGCCAGCGTAGCCGGTAACAACAACTCAAATAAGGGTGATACTAAGAAAGCCCTGAAGAACCTGATGGATGATACGTACGAAACAGGTGGTGAAAGCAATGGTCTGCAGCAGAAGAAATTGTTTGGCCTTCCTTTTACACCGACTGCTTCCATCGGTCTTGGTCTGGCCTTCAAACTCAGCAAAAGAATCAACCTTGCACTGGAAGATCGTTACACCTTCACCGGTTCCGACCTGCTCGACGGTCAGCGTTACCAGAATACAATCGGTGTTAACAACGGTCGTATCCTCGGTCCAAGCAACGATGGTTTCAACTACCTCTCTGTTGGTTTGAACCTCAACATCGGTAAAAAATCAATCGAACCGCTCTGGTGGGTTAACCCACTCGACTATGCCTACAATGAAATCAACCAGCCTAAGCACATGAAACTGCCTAAACCAGTTCTGGACGATGCAGATGGTGATGGTATTACCGACCAGTTCGATCACGAACCAAACACTCCGGCCGGTGCTCCTGTTGATTCTCATGGTGTAAGCCGCGATACAGATGGTGACGGTGTACCTGACTACAAGGATAAAGAACTGGTTACTCCCACACAGTGCCAGCCGGTAGATGCTGATGGTGTTGGTAAATGTCCTCCCCCTGCATGCTGCGAAGTGCTCGATTCACTGCTGAAAACAATGCCTGCTAAAGGTTCCTGCGGTATCGGTGACCTGCCAAGCGTAAGCTTCAAAGGCCGCACCGTAGCCATGAGTAACGACGCCAAAGCAGTTCTTGCCACGGTAGCGGAAAAAATGCGCACCAACGCACAGTGCCGTGTAGCAGTTGTAGGTTATGGGGAATCCAACAAAGCTGCTCAACAGCTCAGCTGGGATCGTGTTAACACCGTGATCAACTACATGGTCGAAAAAGAAGGCATCTCCCAGGACAGATTTGTATTCAAGTACGGCGAAGCCGGTGGTGATACGAACACAGTAGACCTGAAAGAAGCCACTTCCGAAGATGTGCCTAACTCAGTACCTGCTCCTTCTCCGAACCTGAGAAGAAAAAAATAAGCTGAATTTATCTTTCTGATATAATGTAAAAACCCTCGACAAGAGGGTTTTTACATTATCGTTAACGAGAAAGCCTGTGAAGAATCGTTATTATTTAGCATATTTGTAGTTTATTGACAATCTTAAGCTTTCTATGCGCAATCTTTTCCTGCTTTTGGTCTGTGTTTCCCTTTTTTCCTGCTCGAAATTTGCCAAAGTCCAGAAAAGTCATGACTATGATTACAAGCTGAAGATGGCGAATGAATACTACGACAAGAAAAAATATAATTACGCCCAGCAGCTCTTCGAAGAGCTTTTTCCCATCCTGAAAGGCACCGAAAAATTCGAGAACGTCTATTACAAATACGCATATTGTGCCTACTACATGCACGATTACATGAACGCTGAAAACCTCTACAAAGGATTCGTGGAAGTATTTCCTACCAGTGCAAAAGCGGAGGAGATGAGCTACATGCGGGCGTTCGCTTTTTACAAACAATCACCTAAAGTTGAACTGGACCAAACAAATACACATAAAGCGATCGGGTTCATGCAAACTTTCATCAACACCCACCAGGGGTCGACCCGTGTGAAAGAAGCTACGGAAATCATCGACAAATGCCGGACAAAGCTCGAAGCGAAGGAAGCGAAGAATGCCGAACTTTACTTTAATGTAGGCCAGTTCAAGGCAGCCGCGATTGCTTATACCAACCTGATGAACAACTATCCGGATTCGGACAGAAGCGATGCGTACAAGCTGCAGATCATCCATTCCTATTACCAGTATGCTGGTCTTAGTGTGGAAGAAAAGAAGCCTGAACGTTATACGCAGGTGATCACTGAATGCAATGATTTTATCGATAAATATCCTTCCAGCAAATTGATGAAAGATGTGGAAAGATATCTGAGCACTTCACAATCGGCTATTAATACCAATAAAGAATTAAAAAATGAGCAAACTAAGAAGACAACTTAGCACCAATACCACCAATACTGCCGAGACTAAAAACCTCACCGACATAAAGAACAAGACAGGCAACCTGTATGAGTCGATCGCGATCATCTCCAAAAGAGCCAATCAGATCAATATCACGCTAAAAGAGGAGCTTCACAATAAACTGGAAGAGTTCGCCAGCCATACAGACAGCCTGGAAGAGATCCATGAAAACAAAGAGCAGATCGAGATTTCCCGTGCATACGAGAGAATGCCGAACCCTGCTTTGCTTGCCACCCAGGAATTCATGGAAGACAAGATATATCACCGTAAAAATGAAGACAATCTCTTCAACTAAAGATTTTTACCTTTATATTCTACAAAAACGACAGGTTATACTGTCGTTTTTGATTTACAGACATCCTGAAATCTATGTTTGCCGGCAAGAAGATATTAATCGGTATCACAGGTAGCATTGCGGCCTACAAAGTTCAAATGCTGATCCGCCTTCTCATCAAAGAGGGGGCTGAAGTAAAGGTGATCGTTACTCCCGCTGCCAAAAGCTTTGTATCCTCACTTACGCTTTCCACCCTATCGAAAAATCCTGTGCTCGAAGAATTTTTCTCAGAGGAGGTGTGGTCCAACCATGTGATGTTGGGCCGATGGGCTGACGTGATGCTGATCGCTCCCCTCAGCTGCAACACGCTTGCAAAAATGGCTGCCGGTCTTTGTGACAATCTGCTCCTCGCCACCTACTTGTCGGCAACATGCCCGGTGGTTGTAGCCCCTGCCATGGATGAGGACATGTGGCATCATCCGGCTACACGGCGCAACATTGAAACAGTCAGGTCGTATGGTAACAGCGTGATGCCTGTACAATGGGGAGAGCTGGCCAGCGGGCTGACAGGAGATGGAAGAATGGCGGAGCCAGAACAGATCGCCGCATTTCTGGCAACCGAGATATTTTCAGGTAAAGAGCTATCCGGTAAAAAAGCGCTGGTTACAGCGGGGCCCACCCATGAGCCGCTGGATCCTGTAAGGTTTATTGGTAACCGATCATCAGGCAAAATGGGGGTCGCACTGGCTGGAGAACTGGTTCGCCGGGGTGCCTTAGTAACGCTTGTTCTGGGACCGTCTTCAGTTCGGTTCAGCCCAACGGGTATGCAGGTGATCAGGGTAGAGTCGGCAAAGGAAATGTTTGATGCCTGCATGGAACATTTTGCTTCCAGCGACATTGCGCTGATGGCGGCGGCAGTGGCGGATTATGCCCCTGTAAAAGTGGAGGCGGAAAAAATAAAAAAGAAAGATGCAACACTTACGCTCGAACTTGCCCGTTCTAAAGATATCCTGAAAACATTGGGCGAATCTAAAAAAGAAGGACAGGTTGTGATCGGGTTCTCACTCGAAACAACGGACGAACATGAGAACGCACTGAAAAAACTGGCGGTCAAAAATGCCGATATGATGGTATTGAATTCACTGAAAGATGAAGGGGCCGGTTTCGGACATGATACAAACAAGATCACCATTTTCAAAAAGGGTGGGGAACCGATCACTTACCCCCGGAAGCCCAAACAGGCCGTTGCAAAAGATATTGTTGACGAGATTATAAAACTGGTTTATGCCTAAACACATTTTTCTTCTTTGCTTGCTCAGCAGCCTGGCGGTTTCTTCATTGCAAGCCCAGGAACTTCAGGCCAAAGTAACCATCAACTCTGCCAGGATCAACTCGCAGACAGACAAAAAGATCTTTCAGACCCTTCAGGCGGCCCTGAACAATTTTATGAATTCACGGAAATGGACGGGTGAAACATTTCAGCCAACGGAAAAGATCGTCTGCAATTTCATGCTCACCATCAACCAGGCGGATAATAATTTTTACCAGTCGTCCCTGATCGTACAGGCAGCGAGGCCGGTGTACAATTCTGCGTACGAAACGCCGCTGATGAACTTCATGGACGATAACGTGGCTTTCAAGTACGTGGAATACCAGGCCATCGAATTTAATGAAAACCGCGTGTCGGGAACCGATCCCACCACGTCGAACCTTACCGCCATCTTTGCCTTCTATGCCAATATGATCATCGGACTGGATTTTGATTCATTCTCCCTGAAAGGAGGGGACGCATACTTCCAAAAAGCGCAGAACATCGTGAACAATGCGCCCGATGGCAGGGACATACAGGGCTGGAAAGCTTTCGACGGACAAAGAAACCGCTACTGGCTCATTGAAAACCTGACCAACAGCCGGTACACGCTCATGCATGATGCGATCTACACCTACTTCCGGCTCGGAATGGATAAGCTTGCCGACAGCGAAGGCGACGCCCGAAAATCGATCCTCAATACGCTGAACATGTTGAACAACATCAGCACGGACGCGCCAAACGCGATGATCCTGCAATTTTTCTTACTGGGTAGAAACTCAGAGTTCATCAATATATTTAAGAAGGGAACCCCCGATGAGAAATCAAGGGCAAGCGACATTCTAGCAAAACTGGACGTTACCAACGCAAACCGGTATAAACAGGAACTGCGATGAACAAACTCTTTATCGCCATTCTTTTGCTGACTATGATGTCGTGCAAGAGAGAATCCGCCCATATCCTGCCCCAGGATAAAATGACCAAAGTAATGTGGGAAATGGTGCAGGCCGATGAATGGGTAACGGGATATGTGAGTCGTGATTCTACCAGGAACCAGAAGCTGGAAAGAATGAAACTGTACCAGCAAATTTTTACGCTCAACAAGGTTGCGGAAGAAGATTATTATACAAGTTTTAAATTTTATGCGGCCAAGCCGGGCATGTTCAAAAGATTGCTTGATTCTCTCTCCGAACGGGGCGTACGGGAACAGCGGGCTTTTAATCTGCCGGGTAAGCCCATGAGTAAATAAGAATGCCGGCCTTCACATGTATCACAATATTCCTGCTGTATGAATAAAACAGTTACAGACGCAAGAGTAGCCATCGCCGATATCCCTGACGGGGCTGTTATTATGGTGGGTGGTTTTGGACTGTGCGGTATTCCGGAAAACGCTATCGGGGCTCTTGTCGAAAAAGGAATCGAGGGCCTTACCTGTATCTCCAATAATGCAGGTGTCGACCAGTTCGGACTTGGTTTGTTGCTCAGGCAAAAACAGATCAAAAAAATGATCAGTTCGTATGTAGGGGAGAACGCTGAATTCGAACGGCAGCTTCTCAGCGGAGAGCTGGAAGTTGACCTGGTACCACAAGGCACGCTTGCAACCCGGATCGAAATGGCTGGTATGGGAATACCGGCTTTTTATACGCCGGCGGGGTATGGAACCGAGATCCAGGAAGGCAAAGAAGTAAGAGAATTCGGAGGAAAACATTATCTGATGGAAATGGCGCTCACGGCCGATTTTTCGCTGGTGAAAGCCTGGAAAGGCGATACGATGGGCAACCTGGTTTTCCGTAAAACAACCCGCAATTTTTCTACTTCCATGGCCAAGGCAGGCACTATTACGATCGCCGAAGTTGAACAGCTCGTACCAGCCGGTGAACTCGATCCCGACCAGATCCATGTACCGGGCATTTTTGTGCACCGCATCTTCCAGGGCGCCGGTTACGAAAAGCGTATTGAAAAGCGTACCGTTCGCATCATGCGCTGATCTTTGCGTTATCCAAATATCCAATTCCCATGTTGTACACCAGTAAAGAATACCTGCACAGCAGTATAGACATTGATCCGGAGATTGCGGCATTTTTTGTAGACAGAAAAGTGCCGGTGAACAATATGTACTGGAAAGACCGGTACCTCTATATTTCAAAGGGCAAAGGCTTTTTATTTATTCCCCTTTACTTTGATCTGATGTACCGTGCAGGATTAAGCAAAGAGCAGATCCTGAATGAGGATTTCGTGCGTCTTACGGAAGATATCCTGCACAGCGCCGCATTGCACGAAGCTGAAAAGATCGACCTGAACGAGCATGTAAAGAATTGCAGGAACCTGCTCGACGGTAAAATAAGAAACCATACACTTTTTCGGGACCTCTCAGAGTTTTTCAGCCGGCAAGCGGTAGCGTATGAATACCTGGGTACTTTCAGTTCTGCGCTTAACAGGGGAGATACATATCTGTACGCCCTTTGCAGCTTGTCGCTTCCAGCGGAACAAACAAGTATGGCTATAAAGTTGTGGTATGCGCTGGTACCTACCTTTCTGCTTATGGACGACGTGGTTGACCTGAACGAAGACCGTCGTAAAGGAGAAGAAAATTCGATCAACGACTTTGGATCAGGAACTGAAGGATTGTTAAGCGCACTTTGTTTCTTGCGTGAGAATTTCAGCAAACTGAAGAGATTCAATCAAAAACTGGGTGACTGGCTTGAACGATCCCTGGAAAAAATGATGACAACGCCTTACATGACATCCCTGCTAAATGAATAATTATGCCGCTCGACAAATACGGAATCGCTCAACGCATTGCCCTTGAACTTAGTGATGGAATGTATGTAAACCTGGGAATTGGCATTCCGACCCTGGTTGCCAACTATATCCCGGCCGGAGTATCCATCGTGCTGCAAAGTGAAAATGGCATGCTCGGCATGGGGCCTTACCCTGCAGAAGAGGAGCTGGATGCGGACCTGATCAACGCCGGCAAGGAGACCGTTTCCATTTTGCCCGGCGGATCATTTTTCGACAGTGCCGAAAGTTTTGGGATGATCAGGGCAGGTAAAATCGATCTGACGGTGCTGGGCGCGATGGAAGTAAGTGAACGGGGTGATATTGCAAACTGGAAGATCCCGGGGAAAATGGTCAAAGGAATGGGAGGGGCCATGGACCTGGTGGCCAGTGCAAAAAATATCATTGTGGCGATGATGCATACCAACCCGGCGGGCGAATCAAAATTGTTGCACTCCTGCACTTTGCCGCTGACTGGAGTAAAGTGTGTGAAAAAGATAGTGACCGACCTTGCTGTTCTGGAAGTAACACCCGAAGGCTTCCGACTGCTCGAAAGAGCTCCCGGTGTGGATGTAAATGAAATCAGAGCGAAGACCGGAGGCAGGTTGCTTGCAGACAATGATGTCCCCGAGATCATTTTTTAGTTGGCTGGCCTGAAGGCAGAAAGTATAAATTTAATCGATCAGGTTGTTTTTTACTACATAGAAGACCAGTCCGGCGGTATTTTTAGCCCCGAACCGTTCCATCAACCGGTCTTTGATGGCTTCAACCGTTCTCGGACTTACATCGAGTTTCTGCGCAATTTCCTGGGCGGTGTATTCCATGCAGATGTACTTAAGCACATCGCGTTCCCTCTCGGAGATGGGGGTTTCGTTGTTAAGGGTAGGGACGGTTTTACTTCTGGAGTGAGACTTTTTTAACAGGATCCGGTTTACGAAATTGTTGAGGTAATAGCCCTTGTTGATCACTTCAAAGATGGCCTGTTTAATTTCCTGCGGATCGGCACTTTTTAGCAGGTAGCCGTTGGCGCCGATCTCCATCATATGGCTCACGAATCTCTCGTCCTCAAACATGGTAAGGGCCAGCACATACATCTGCGGGTAAGCCTTGGTTATGTATTTGGTTGTATCGATGCCATCTTTCAGGGGCATCCGGAGGTCCATCAACACCACATCCGGCTGGTGTTCGGGGAGGCCTTCTATGAGATCCTGGCCATTGTCGGCTTCCTGCACAAATTTGATGTTGGTGTAGGGTCTCAGGGAAAGTATCACGCCTTTGCGGAATAGTTTGTGGTCATCAGCGATAGCAACTTTTATTAATCCCATAGGTAAGGTATATTGGATGGTTTGAACACAAAGGTAAAAACTTATGGTTTGTTGGTGACAGTTTCTTCATTTTGAGGCAGTTCGATGGTCGCTTTAAAATAATTGTCGGCCGGATCCTGTTCGAAAAAGATTTTACCCTGAAGTACTTTCAGGCGGCTTTGAATGTTTTTGAGACCGATACCCCCGGTACTCTTCGTTTTCTGCTCAAACACAGCCTGCGTCAGGCCCTGACCGTCATGACTGATACGGATCAAAAAGTCATCCCCGGCAACATGCTGGTTCAGGTTGATAAATGTCGGTTTACTGTGTTTCAGGATGTTGTTGACCAGCTCCTGCACGATCCGGAAAATGATCTGTTCGCGTTCCAGTACCAGTCGCTGGGGGTAATCCTGGAATTGACAGCTGGTCTGGATGCGCCCGGCTCCACTAATTTTCTGGAGGATATCGGTTACAGCTGATTCGAGACCAAAATTTTTGAGGGTAGGCGGAATCAGGCTGTGGGAGATGTTCCTGATGAGCTGGATAGCATCGTCGAGGATGGATTTTGCATTAAAAATGTGTTGTATCTGGGTCGCTTGATCCAAGTATACGAGATTTTCATTTAAGTACAGTCGTGCAGTAGCCAGTAAAGGTCCTGCATCGTCGTGAAGATCAGCAGCAAGCCGCTCCCTCTCTTCTTCCTGTAAACGGATAGAAGCGTTTAATAGTATGTTTTGCTGTTCTTCTTCCATTTTTTGCAGGGTCTGCTGGTACCGGATCACTCTTCTCTGGTGTAGGACAATAAAGACAATCAACCCAATAGCAAGGGTAAGCATCCCTACCATTCCCATCAAGATAATATAAACTGTGTTTGACTGCAGAAGCACCTGTAACAATACCATACTTCATGAAAAATTAAGAAGTTTTACGTTGAGTCGTACCCCCATTTCCCTGGTTCTTGTAAATAAATGCAACAGCCAGGCAGACATTCTTTACAAGACTGGTACTTGAATTAATCCAATTAAGCGCTTTTGTTTCGTTCGGAGTAAGGAAAAAGCGCCCGATGTAATAAAAAAGGTTGGCGGACAGATAAAGTAGAAAGGCAATTATGATCCAAAAGGTCTTCGAACCGTATACAAAAGTGACCTGTGAATCATTGATCTGCTCCCAGAAGTATAAAATACTTAGTAAAACAGTGAAAATGGCTTCTGCAGAGGTGGGAAACGCATCAAAGTCAGTATCGCGTAAGTAGGCAAAGCTGAATATGAATACAACCAAAAAAAGTATATAGCAGCCAATCAGCACTTTCTTGAAATTTGCGGTTTGAAAGGAAAGATAGAAAAAGTAAGACAATAATGTAAATTCTCCCAAAGTAAATAAACTGAACAACTCGTACTCATAACCCATGGTCTGGGCTTCCCTTTGGAAAATATCAGTGAGGAAGGACAAGCATAAATAATAAAAAATTACCCATAGCTTCTTTTCTTTATTCCGTTGACGGTAAATACAAAAGAAAGCTATGGGTACGAGCGATGAAATTATTCCTAAGGTTCGCAGGAATTTAGTGAACGTGTTCAATGCATATTAATATTAACCAAATATAAAAGCATTGGACCAAACAATCAAAACCAACTGAACTGATCATCGGCGTCGGGTGCACCGGCTCGGTCAGCTACGGTACCGTCGTCGGTATAGAGTTCGCCGGCAGAGTTTACAAGCGTGTATTTCCTTATGATCTCGTTATTGGCATCGATGCCTACATATACCAGCGTTTTTTTGCCGGTTTCATTGATGGCATTGTAAAAGCGGATGCCCATGCATCCCGGTTGGGCGAGAATTTTCTCGAGAATGTCACGACCGATATAATTTCCTACGGATTCATTCGGATTCTGATCCTGGAAATCTTTTACCATTTTAGCACCCAGCTCGTGAGGGATAGCTTCGCCAACTTTTGACAGATCCCTGGTTTTTGTTTCGTTGTATTGCATAGTTGTAAATTTTTGAGGTTACTGTGTATTTGATGATGTGAAACTCCTCAAAAACAGAAATAATGTCAACAGGTAAGCATGGAGGTTGGTAAAACGTAGAATTGGATAAAACGTCGGACAGCAGGATGTTTGGAGCGATTTTTTTTCTATATTTCCTGAATTAAAATATAGAAAAAGTACTTAGGGATATTAGTATTTTTACTTCGTAAAAACTGGACTGGAGCGAGGACAAAACTAATAAAATTATAAGTAAAAATGATACTTCACGGGAAATAACGTTTCAACACCGGGTATTTTCCAAAAAACAAGAGGAAGGTGGTCAGGAAGAAGTCATCCATAAACCAAAGATATATCAGTTTTCGTCTCCACACAATAGCATAAATCCCCGGTATTTTAATAAGTACAATTCCATCTGAACGAACATTCATTAGTATAATCGTCTAAAAAACCACGTTTTCCACATGTTCATAGCGATCAGAGTTTTAAGCCATTACATAAAAATGTGTATATGTCTAATAAAGTTTTCCAGAATTTTATAAAATATCAGGAATGTAGTAGATTGAATTTTTTCTACAAATCTTAATCAGGGATAAATCCAATAACGATAAACCAATCCTGTATGAATGCTAATTCAGTCATCAAAATCGCTATTGCGGACGATCATAAAATTTTCAGGGATGGCATCAGGATGGCGCTGAAAGACAAGCAGTACCTGAAAATTTTGTGGGAAGCGGTAGACGGAAAGGACCTGGTGGAGAAACTGGAAGGATTAACACCCGATCTTCTGCTGATGGATATCCGGATGCCCGAACTGGATGGCATCAACGCGATACCCCTGATCAAAAAAAACCATGAAAAAGTAAAGATCATTGTGCTCACCATGTACGACGACCAGGAGATGATCACCAAGATCATGGAAATGGGAGCAAACGCTTATCTTACTAAAACTTCGGATTCAGAAGAAATTTACCGGGCCATTGTAGCCTGTATGCGGGATGATTTTTATTTCAACGACCTGGTGAATAAAGCGGTTATCACCAAGCTTAACAACAAACGATCCGTCAGGCAATTTTACCCCAAACCGGTTCAGTTCAACGAGAAGGAGGTAAAGATCCTGCGGCTGCTTGCCGATGATAAAACTACGCAGGAGATTTCCAAGGATATCTTTCTCAGTCCCCGCACCATCGAAACCATCCGCCAGAACATGAAAACCAAAGTGGGCGTAAAAACCATTGCGGGCCTGATCATGTACGGTATGCGAAACAGGCTGATCGACTAAGTAAAATTCCGATGCCTATGACGATATTTTACGCTACAAACTGACGATCCCGTTCTTAATGGCATACATAGCCAGTCCCACCCTGCTCCGGATATTTAATTTTTCAAACAGCTGATCCCGGTAATTGTCGACTGTACGCGGACTGATAAACATTTCCGTGGCGATCTCCTTGTAGGTCATCTCCGTACTCGAAAACTTCAGGAAAGTGATCTCGTTGTCGGTCAGCATAACAGGATAAGTCGTGAAACTTTTATTGGGGTTCCGGAAAGCATTGGCCAGTTTGCCCGATGAGTCCTGTGAATAGTAATAACCTGTTTCCATCACCGATTCAATGGCAAATTGCAGCTCTTTGGGATGTGTATCTTTTTTGAGAAAAGCCTTTACGCCCGACTGCAGCAGCCTGATCAGGGCGATCTCCGAATCAAACATCGTCAGTACGATCATGTGCGCGTCCGGATAAGTTTCCTTGATCCATTTGGCGGTTTCATACCCATCCATCACCGGCATATTGATGTCGAGTACGATAAGGTCGGGGAGGGGGCTGCTTTTCAGCAACTGCATAAAATCTTTTCCGTTGCTTGCGCGGATCGTAACCTCGCAGTTGCCGAAATTGCCGATCACGTTGGCCAGCGCATCGCGCAGCAGAATATGGTCATCGACAAGTGCGATGCGGTAGTTGGTCTGATTGGTTCTCATATCATAAGTATGGTGTAGTGATCTGTAACGTGGTGCCGGCCCCCGGTTTACTGGTTAGCCGCTGCGTGGCCCTGATGATGCTGCTGCGGTTCAGGATATTCTGTAAACCGGAAGACCGTGGCGCTGGCTGATTCAGTACATTGTCTGCATCAAATCCGCGACCATTGTCCTGTATCGTCAGTTCCATGGCCTCTTCCTGGTAGTGTAACCCGATCGAGATGCGGCTGGCCTGCGAATGTTTGATGATATTGTTTAATGCTTCCTGAATAATGCGGAACAGGATCAGCTCTTTCTTATCATCCATATAGATCGTCTTGCCCTTTACCGAAAACTCCACTTCGAACCGGCCCGACCGGCCGATCTGCTGAACAAGCTGTTCAAGTGTTTTGATAAGCCCGTTGTTTCGCAGGTTACTTGTATTCAGGTTGGCGCAGAGGTTCCGGATTTCCTGCAGCGAGGTTCCCAGCAGTTCCGCCGAAGAATCCAGCTTGCTGTTGAAATCCGGATCCGCCGGTGACAAGGTCAGCAGGTAAAGTTTCGCAAGGGAAATATAATGGCCCACATTGTCGTGCAGCTCAAGGGAAATATGTTGGAAAGTCTCCTCCTGTATCTCCAGCTCTGCCTGCAACAGCTCTTTTTCGTAGTTGAGCCTGAGTATCTCCACTTCCTGCAAAAACAGGTGCTGCCTTTTTTTGTACTGATACAGGATGTACAGGATACACGTTGCCAGCAACAGCACAACCAGCGCTGAAACAAGGATACTGATGATATTGATTTCAACGTTCTGCATACATCCTGCATCAAAAAATTATCTGCTGCTTTTTGTAGCCGGTCAGGCCACCACTTACAGGCAGCCGCCAGCTTGCTCAGATAAATTTATCGGAAACAGATCCATTTGCAAAGCATATTCGGTCAAAAAATGTTGGCCGGATACCGTGAAATCACCCTATTCGGAATTGGGGAAAGACTTATTGTGATGTGCTATGCCGGAAAAGAAGCTTTCCGGCCGGAACACATGGAAGAAAGCCCCTTATCTGCGAGGTACTACCGGGAGTTGCCATTATAGCTGTATTCGATCTTGCCCTGCAGCACTTTTTTCTTGTCATAGCAAAACTCAACCGCTTTCAATCCCGCATCGTCGTATTTGTAATACCATTTCAGGTATTCACTGCTCCCCTCGGGTACCACCAGCATGGTCGCCAGCTCGCCGTTCTCTTCATACTCGAAAATATAATCGGGTAGCAGCCGTTTTGCTTTCATGTTATACCGTACGATATCCGTTATGCGATTTTGCCCGTCATAGTAATAATAAATCGTTTCGGGCGTTGCCCCTTTTACAATGGTTTCTTCAGACACATTCATTTTGTCATCCAGCCGGAAAACCACGGCCAGCGTGTCTTTCCCGTTCCTGATACGGAACATTTTCGCGGGTTTGCCGGCAGCATTGTACTGCCAGGTATGAATCTCTGTTGTCTGCGAGCTCCGGTCCCGGGCATGGGTTTCATTGATGATCTGCAAAAGCCGGTCTTCTGCATCATACTGGTACTGAGACGTACTGATGGTTTCCGCAGAGCTGTCGGCCGTTTTCACCAGCAAGCCTTTGCCGTTGTAGGAGGCTGTGAAAAACGATTCACCGGCATCGGCCGTTTTTGTATAGGTGACCACCTGATTCCTTGCCACTTTCTGCTCGCAAACAAATCCGTCGGTCACCGGCCGTTCGCCCTGAAAACTGGTGAGCTTTACTTCGATGACCTTGTTGTTCCTGAATACCAGGTAGGTGTGGTTCACCTGCTGGGTGGTCACGATATCTTTGTAATAATATTGCCCGAAGCTGCTTGCCGCCGTACAACACGCAGCTGCCAGGGCCAAAAACCATTTTGTATAGTGAAACAGAGATCCGGCTGTCATAGTGCAATAATAAACGAATTCGCAGCAGCTAATTTGTATACATACAGTAAAATCTTGTTATAATTTCACCGTTTGGATGTACACAAGCCCTGAGCCCGGGCACCCTGCAAACTTGGGTTAAATTTTGAGGTGTAAGCCCCGGTAGCTTCCATCCTCCACATTTTTATGAACAGAAGCCTCCCGCTTTGTAAAAACGCATAACATGGCCGAAAAACTGACTGATTCTTTTTTGCAACTGGTCCGGATCATGGATGAATTAAGGGAAAAATGCCCATGGGATAAAAAACAGACGATCCAGAGCCTGAGACAGCTCACCATTGAAGAAACTTACGAACTGGCCGATGCCATTACGGAAACAGATTGGAAAGGCATCCGGGAAGAGCTGGGTGACCTCATGCTGCACCTGGTATTTTATGCAAAGATCGGGGAGGAACAGTCGCAGTTCACCCTTCAGGATGTACTGGAAGGCATTTCGGCCAAGCTGATCGCCCGTCATCCCCATATTTATGGTGATGTAACGGTAAACGACGAAGAAGATGTAAAGCGCAACTGGGAAAAGCTGAAGCTGAAAGAAGGTAAAAAATCGATCCTGAGCGGTGTGCCCAAATCCCTGCCGGCGGTTGTAAAGGCCATGCGGCTCCAGGAAAAAGTAAAGCAGGTGGGCTTTGAGTGGGAACTTATCTCTCAGGTGTGGGAAAAGGTACAGGAAGAAACGGCGGAATTACAGGAAGCGGTGGAGTTGAACGATAAGAACAAGATCGAGGAAGAGTTTGGCGACCTTATGTTCTCTCTCATCAATTATGCTCGCTTTTTGAACATAGATGCCGAGAATTCACTTGAGCTTACCAACAAGAAGTTCATAACACGCTTTACGCGTATGGAAGAGATCGCGGCAGCCAGCGGTAAAACCCTCGATGAACTTACCTTATCTGAAATGGATGATATGTGGAACTCGGTAAAAAGGTAAAAACAGCATCTTGGAAACACTCACCCCTACATCCCGGCTGAACCGGATCAATAAGTCACTGCTTCTGGCAGGTGCGCTGCTGCTGACGGCATCGCTGCTGATCAACTATTACTCGGTTCACCTGAAAACCCTTTCATCTATCCGGAATTCCATTCAGGAGAACATACAACGGCAGGAAAGAGATTTCGATGCCCTTACCAGACAGGGGGCCCTGCTCAAAAAGCTGGCTGACCAGACTTTCGATGAAAAAGATTTGAACGAACTCACCGGAAAAGAATACGGTGTTTTTATATATGAACCGGATCAGTACGGTCTGGTACGGCTGAAATTCTGGAATACGCCCACCACCATCCCTACCCAGGACATTATTTTGTCTGAAAAGAAGAACGGCATGGTGGTGCTACAAAACGGCGAATTCGAATATGTGCGGCATGAAGTTTCTGTTGCCGCCGGTAAGAAACTCCTTGTTCTGGCCCTCATTCCCATCCATACCCGCTACTTCATGCAGAATCTCTATCTGAAGACAGATTTTGTAGACAATGACGGAGCAGAGAAGCGGGTGATGATCAGCGCGGATTCTACCGGAGCGCCGGTGAAAAGCTCCTACAAGAACCTGCTCTTCTACCTGAAAGCAAGAACATCTCATGAAGAGCCCATCCTTCTTTCATCCTTTTTTCTGGTTGGTTGTGTATTCTGCATGCTTGCCATCCTGAACAACATAGCTATCTCCATTTCAAGGCGGCATAATCCATGGAAGGGAAGTATGTTCCTGTTGCTCGTTGTTCTGGCGTTGCGGGCGGCGGCCTATTTTTTTCCACATCTCCTTCATTTCAAGCAGTACCCTCTTTTTGACCCGACCATTTACGCATCCGGCTATGTTCTTCCTTCGCTTGGCGACCTGCTTATCAATACGCTTTTATCGTGCTGGGTCATTATTTTTTTCCGTCAGCAAACGGCGCACCTCACGTTTCGTTACCGGGGCAGTGAATGGGCCCGGTGGATCCTCATCGTTCTCACTGTATTCGTGCTGGTGGCGGTCACCTTTGGGGCCGCCGATATTACCCGCAGCCTCATCACCGATGGAAAGGGCATCGCGTTCAGCGTAACCAATTTTTTCAGTCTGAGCATTTACAGCCTGGTCAGTTTTATCATACTTACGGGCATATCATTTACTTACTTCTTCCTGGCGGAGGTCATTCTCAAAACGCTGATCATGCTGCTGGGCGACAACAAATCGTATATCTATCTGCTTACCGCTATTGCGGGGTTGCTGATGCTGACCTTCCTGCAGGGCTACGATCCGTTTGTATTAAGCTGCTTTACGCTCATCTGGCTACTCACTTATATCTGGCTCATCCAGAAAAAGGTTTTTGCAGGCCTGTTCACCCGGCTTAATGTGTCGGCGGTGTTGTTCTGGATATTCGTGTATGCGCTCTCGGTTTCCATGATCATCTTCTCCGAGAACAGGAAGATTGAAAGGGAACAGCTGAGCCGTACCGCGGTCAAACTGTCTTCCCAGAACAGCGGCACCGAAGAGCTGATTCTCTCCGTATCTTTTTCCACGTTTGACAATGACGTGCTGATGACCGAGTTCTCCCGTTTCCGCGATTCTGTTTCCAATGCAGAACTGAAGGACAGCATGACCTCCAGAAGCTTCAGCCTCAATGCAAGCGAGTTTCAGACAAACATCTACACATTCGATGACAAGGAAAGAGCGCTCTACAACAAGGATTCCACTTCTTTCAATACCCTGAACAGTGTGTATGAGATCGACGGTAACCTTACTTCAGTGCAGGATGTACGGTATTTTGAACAAGGCTACGACCAGTATGCGTATATATGCAAGAAGACGGTGGGAGATTCGGTCGGTAAGCCGGCGGGCTATTTCTTTCTGTTGTGGTATCCCAAACAATATCAGAAAGGCGAACTGGTTCCGGAGCTGTTCCGGGAAGAGAGTCATCTTCCCGACTATTCTCTGGAATATTCGTATGCGGTTTACGACAGCCTCGAACTGCAGCATCATTTCAATAACTACGAATTCCCTGCTTTCCTGACCCGCAAGGAGAAACCGGCTTCGAGTATGGTGCAGCGTAAAAACGGCTACGACCTGCTCTGGTTCCTGGAAGACAACAACAAGATCGTTGTGTTTGCCAAGAAAAACAGCAGCCTGCTTGAATTTGTTACCCTGTTCGCATATCTGGTGAGCACATTCATAATTCTTGCGAGTTTGTACCGGCTTATTATCCTGCTGGTTCATTCCCGCCTCAGGCTTTCAAACCTGAAGCAGTATTGGCAGTTCAACATCCGTTCGCAGATCTACATTACCATCATCTTTATCAGCCTGTTTTCCTTCCTTGTGATCGGCATCGCAACCGTTGTGTTTTTTTACGACCGGTACGACCGGAACAACTACGAGAACCTGAGCAGCGTGATACAGATCATGACGAACGACATTCAGAAAAAGATCCGCGGACAGAGTGCCCTCAATGAAATGGTGGCCTCATACCAGTCGGGTTCAGATAACCAGCTGCAGAAGCTGCTGAATGACGTAGCTGAAATACATGGCACCGATTTCAACCTGTACGATACGGAAGGCAACCTCATTGTGCCTTCTAATCCGTTTATCTACAGCAAGGGCATCCTCAGCACAAAAATGAATCCCATTGCTTTTTATCATATCAACTACGAGCACCTCATCCAGTACATGCACCAGGAAAAGCTGGGCGACCTGGATTATAAAAGCATCTATGCACCCGTAAAAGACGAAAGCGGCAGTACTTATGCTTATCTGAACATGCCCTCATTCGTGTCGCAGAACGAACTGAAGAAAGAGATCTCGAATTTCCTTATCACTATCATCAATCTCAACGCGTTTATCTTTCTGGTGGCCGGAGTGATCGCCCTTTTTATCACGCACCGGCTTACCTCTTCCTTTCTTCTAATCGGCCATAAAATGCGCGAGATCAACCTGGGCAAACTGAATGAGGAGATCAAGTGGCACCGCGATGACGAGATCGGTGGATTGGTGAAGGAATACAATAAGATGGTGATCAAGCTGGAGGAAAGTGCGCGGGCACTGGCGAAAAGCGAGCGCGAGGGGGCCTGGCGCGAAATGGCGCGGCAGGTGGCGCACGAGATCAAGAACCCGTTGACACCAATGAAGCTGAGCATTCAATATTTGCAGAAAGCGATCAACAACAATTCTCCGAACGTAAAAGACCTGTCTGCGAATGTAGCCCATACGCTGATAGAACAGATCGATCACCTGTCGAAGATCGCGGCCGATTTCTCGCAGTTTGCAAACATCGGCAACGTAAAAACAGAAGTGTTCGACCTGCATGAAATTCTCAATTCACTGGGTTCACTGTATGAAGCTACAGAAAACATGCATTTCAGCTGGCACCCGGCGCATGAGCAGGTGTTTGTAGAAGCAGACCGCACGCAGTTGAACCGTCTTTTTACCAACTTGTTCCAAAACGCCCTTGAAGCCTGCTACAGCAAGGAGTACTGCCAGCTTTCCGTGACGGAAGAAATATCAGATGAGAACGTGGTGGTAAAAATAAGCGACA
The DNA here is from genome assembly GCA_965200945.1 of Chitinophagaceae bacterium. Taxonomy (GTDB): domain Bacteria; phylum Bacteroidota; class Bacteroidia; order Chitinophagales; family Chitinophagaceae; genus JADCRZ01. The sequence continues at coordinate 1,988,834 of OZ241749.1, read as the reverse complement.
ATGGCGATGGCATACCAGAAGCCATGAAGAAGAAGATCTTTACGCCCAACTTCACCACCAAATCTTCCGGTACCGGGCTGGGGCTTGCCATGAGCAAGAGCATCATTGAACAAGTGCATGGCCGGATCTGGTTTGAAACAGAAGAGGGGATGGGCACCACTTTCCTGGTTGAGATACCTATTTTTCAGTCGCACAACTGATCAGATCCCATTTGCGGTCTTCCGGTTTTTCAGATAGGTGTCCAGTTCATTGCGGCTGTAACTGCTCAGGTTCCTTTCTTTGGTGAGGCCGCCTTTCTGTGCCACAAGTACCCCATACCTGATGTCACCAAATCCTTTTATCATGTGTGCATCCGGATCGATGGAGATCAGTACCTCTTTCTCCAGCGCATAGCGGATGCAGCGCCAGTCGATGTCGAGGCGGCGGGGATGCGCATTTAGTTCAATGACCACCTGATTGGCAGCGCAGGCATCGATGATCTTTTTGTGATCAACCGGGTAGCCTTTGCGGCTCAGCAGTAGCCTGCCGGTCATATGTCCCAGGATGGTGGTGTAGGGATTTTCGATGGCAGCGATCAGCCGCTGCATGGCCTTTTCCTCCAGCATTTTCAGGTTCGAGTGAACGGATGCGATCACCAGGTCGAACGTGGAGAGTACGTCGTCTGAATAGTCGAGGCTGCCATCATTGAGAATGTCAGATTCGATGCTCTTGAATATCCGGAAGGGAGCGAGTTTTTTATTCAGTTTGTCGATCAGCAGGTGTTGTTCCTGGATCATGTCTTCCTGCAGTCCGCGGGCGTAGAATGCACTTTTGCTGTGATCACTGATCACAAGGTATTCCAGGTTCTGGGCCATACAGGCCGTGGCCATTTCTTCAAGCGTGTTGCTTCCGTCGCTCCAGTCGCTGTGGCTGTGAATGATGCCTTTGATATCGGCGACCTCGATGAGACATGGGATAGCAGCCTCAATGGCATCAGGCTGTTCACGCAGGGAGACAGGCACAAAGGGCAGATGGAGTGCGGTGAAAACTGCTTCCTCAGAGGCCGCGCTTTTGGCGGCGGACCAGTCGGGCAGATTCAACAGCATCTGTGAGAAAGCGGCGCTGCTGCTGTGCAGAACGGAGGCAGCATACAGATCATTTTCCACCGTGTGGCGAAGCACAACAGGGAGGCAATCCGGTTGGCGGAAAGCGGTGGTACCACTTTCTCCTTCCATAGTCTGGAAGCCCTGGTCATGAATGAAGGAGCGGCATTCTTCTGGAGTGGCGGTGGTAATCCATTCGAGCCGGCTGATGGTTTCCAGCTGTCTTTTTACTTCGCCGGTGAGAATAAATTGGCGGCCCGGAAAGGCGGTCTGCAGTTTTTCGTGTAAGGTGGCTACGTACCCTTCCACCTGTACATAGAGGTACTGGTCCTGGTTCTTAAAGTAGAATTCAATGGCTTCTTTTACGTTGCGTTGGGTTTTTTCGCCGAAGCCTTTGTACAGGGTGAGCCTGTTTTCATTGCAGGCATACAGCAGTTCACCCAGTGTTTCAATCTCCATTTCCTTCCAGATGATCGAGATCTTTTTGGGGCCGATCCCTTTTATCAGCAGCATTTCGACGACCCCCGGAGGGGTTTGCTGCAAGAGTTTCTGCAACAGGCTGAGCTCTCCGGTTTCAATGATCTCAATGATCTTTTTACCGATGGCTTCCCCGATGCCCTTGATATCGAAAAGTTTTTCGTGAGGAATTCCTGCCAGCGGTTCAGGAAAGTTTTCGATGGTAAAAGCCGCGACGGAATAGGATTTCGCCTTGAAAGAATTTTCGCCGTGAATGTCCATCATCTTGGCAAGCTGTGTGAACTGGTGGGCGATGTGGTCGTTGTCTGGAAGCATGGTATATGGTAGATAAACGGCCGGTAAGGTAAGAAGGGATCAGGATTTATGGGGGGGAGGGAAAGAAGTAATTTCGGGAAGGGCAAAAAAAAGTCCCGGATGATGATCCGGGACTCATTATGTTCCTAGCTGTCAGAACACTACTTCTTTTTGGGAGCAGCTTTCTTAGCAGCCTTTTTAGGAGCGGCTTTTTTTGCTACAGCTTTCTTGGGTGCGGCGGCTTTTTTAGCTGCGGCTTTCTTTGCAGTTGCCATGTTTTTAGAATTTAATAGTTAGTAAAAAAATATGGACTAGTAAATTTAAAAACTTCCCCTAGAATGTCAAAAAAAATTTGATATTATCTTCAAATTTTTCTATGAGGCGGCTTCAACTGAAAGCACCGATACAACCGTTCTGTCGTTTCTGCCTCTTCTGAATTCAACAACACCGGCGTTTAAAGCAAAGAGTGTGAAGTCTTTTCCAACGCCTACGTTCTTTCCGGCATGATAAACAGTGCCACGCTGACGGACGAGGATGTTGCCTGCAATGGCGGGCTGACCTCCGAAGATTTTTACACCAAGGCGTTTGCTTTCGGAATCACGGCCGTTCTTTACACTGCCTTCCCCTTTTTTGTGTGCCATAAAATATAGTATTAGGAATGATATGAATGATGATTAGATGATCTCGCTGATCCTGATTTTGGTATAATGGGTTCTGTGACCGTGCTTTTTGCGAAAGCCTTTTCTTCTTTTCATTTTAAAGGCTATCACTTTGTCGCCTTTCAGATGACCAACGATCTCTGCTTTCACAGTTGATTTCACATCCTGACCGGAGGTCAGATCGTGCTCGCCCTGCATCAGCAGTACATCTGAAAACTCGACAATATCACCTGCTGTGCCAAGGAGATTGGGCACATACAAGGTCTGGTCTTTCTGAACTTTAAATTGCTTACCAGCGATTTTGACAACTGCGAACATATATTCTAAAATTAGGGTGGCAAAGGTAAGTAAATATTATCAATAGTTGAAACATCCCCTGTTTTTTAGACAAAATTCCTTTTTCCCCAGTTTGGTTGTCCACGCTATGAATATAATGAATTGATAATGAGAAACTTAATTTTGTGTCCCTATTCCAGGCGAGCTGCAAATTTTGCCTCCTGTGTTGGTACGAAAATGGTGTAATTAATGCTGGAAATATATTATTCACAAAAATCTCTTGAACATGGACATAATCATACAGTCTGTAGGCTTTAAAGCCAGCAGCAATCTGGAAGACTTTGTACGGGAAAGGCTCGAAAAACTGAATCACATAAGCGATCGTATCATAAGGGCCAATGTCACTTTTTACGAAGGGTCTGCAGGCAACCCCGATAACAATATTTGTGAAATCCGGCTGGAGATGCCAGGCAACGACCCGTTTGTGAAAAAAAGCAGCGACCTGTATGAGAAAGCCGTTGTGGAAGCTGTGGACTCCCTGCAGAAGATCATGCAGAAAAATAAAGAGAAGGCCATGAGCAAGAGGCATGAGGACTGACTTCCTGAAGCAACCCGCTTCACTTCGCCTTATAATAAAAAAACCCACAGTAATGTGGGTTTTTAGACATAAAGCCGGGACGTAATGATTGCACAATGACTAAAACTAAACCTGCATAAATTTCCGCTATTTTATTTTGTGGTGTATTCTATGACAAGGCAGCTTTTGCCAATTACAATTTTATCTCCGGATCAGCTAAGTAAAAACAACTAGCTCTCTATTCCTCTCTTTATTCCTGCCACCCGCCTGAGAGCGACTGATACACCAGCACCATAAATCTTTTATCGAGATCATTGTGCGTGCGGCCCCACACCTGGCTGTACACCTGCGCCACGATCTTATTTTTAGGATCGACCCAGTAAGTGGTGTTGAAGATACCGCCCCATGCGAAAGTGCCTTCCGGTGCAGGATAGCGGGCCGCTTCCTGCGCTCCTGTGATGCTGAACCCTAGTCCGAACTTGTTGCTACCCTGGTTTAGGGCGCCGATCTGGTTCACTGTCATCAGGTGAACCGTCGCCGGAGAAAGGATCCTTTTACCGTTGTATTCTCCGCCATTGAGCAGCATCTGCAGAAAGAGGGCGTAGTCGTACATCGTGGAAGAAAGTCCGGCACCACCGGAGAAATAAGTGCCTTCCTGATCGGGATAGTCGCGGTGCAACGAACCGTTAAACACCGGCGGCATGATATGCATCTGCCCTTTTTCTTCCAGGGTAAGACTCTTGAGCCGCGACTGCTTGTCTTTCGGGAGGTAGAAATAAGTGTCTTTCATACCCAAGGGGTCAAAAATGTTCTGTTTAAAAAATGCGTCCAGACTCATCCCCGACACTACTTCGATCACATATCCCAGCACATCGAGGCTTAACCCGTAGGTCCATCGTTCACCAGGCTGATGCATCAGCGGTAAATGTCCCAGTTTTTTGATGGCATCGCCTAACCTCATTCCGGGAGCTACTGCAATGCCGGAAGGGATGTTGTATTTGGCATATACGGCTTTCGCTTCATTTGATCCGATCATCGGGTAGCCGATGCCGGAAGTATGGGTAAGCAGATCGCGGATGGTGACTTCACGCCGGGCCGGAACCGTAGTGAAACTTGTATCCGAGAAATTGACCTTATCGAGTACAACAGGTTTGTTGAACTCGGGAATGTATAAAGAGATGGGATCGTCGAGCATGAGCTTGCCCTGTTCATAAAGGATCATGGCAGCGACGCTTGTGATCGCTTTTGTTTGTGAGGCAATGCGGTAGATCGCATCCTTGCGGGTAGGCACCTGTTTGGCGTCGTCCTCAAATCCGAAGGCTTTGTAGTACACGATCTTTCCATCCTTCACGATCATAGCGGAAGAGCCGCTTGTCCAGCCGCGGCTTGTCCATTGCTGCATCAAGGTATCGATGCGCTGAAGGCGTTCGGCGGACATGGTTGTAGTTGCCGGATTGGCGTCGGCAAGCGGATGGCTCGCCGGCTGTGCAATAGAGAGCGAAGAAAATATACTAAAGGCCAGTAAAACAGGAAGCGCTTTTTTCATGCTACAATATACAAAAGCATGAGAAACGGAGCGCTTCCTGTTCGGCATCAAGTGGTGGTCACTGGCAGCTGCGGCTTGTTATGATGGTGTGCCCGATGCAAACTGCTGCATTATATTTTTCAGCTGACCGGTAGTGGGAACACCCGACTGTCGCCATTTTACCTGGCCTTGCTGAAACACCATCAGCGTAGGCACGCTCTGGATTTGGTAGGCGCTGGCTACCTGAGGGTTCTTATCAATATCGATCTTGATGATCGTTATGTCATCCTGCAGCTGGCTCTTGACCTCTTTCAGGATCGGCGGCATCATTTTACAGGGGCCGCACCATTCGGCGAAAAAGTCCACCAGTACAGGCTTGTCAGACTGGATCACTTCTCTGAAACTTTTCATATCGATAAATTTTTACGAAAACTACCTGCTTACAAAGGTTAGCAAATCGTCGAGTGCTTTGTTCCAGCCTTCCTGGTGCGGATGGATAGACTCCTGCGCCTTGAAGTTTTCCTGTGTCACTTTGAGCTTGCTGCCATTTCCTTCCGGCTCAAATTCGACGGTTAACCGGAACTCATTGTCGGTAACAGCCTGCGTGGTCGGGAGATCCCAGTTCCAGCTGTATACCAGTTTTTTATCGGGCTGCACTTCCTGGTATTCACCGGTGATCTTCAGGTCTTCCTGGCCGCTTTGAGTACCGAATTCATAGAGGATCTTGCCCCCAGTTTTTAAATCGTTCTCTACGTTCTTCAACTGGTTGCCGGCCGGTTTCCACCATTGTTTCAATTTTTCAGGGGAGGTCCAGGCATCGGCCAGCACCTGTACACTTACGGGGAAGCTTTTTTCCACTAAGAGGCTTGTTTCTTTATCTGCCATGTCATCTGTTTTACGTTTTTAGAAAATTGGTTCAGAATCGTGTAACATGCAGGCGACAAGTATTACATAGCCGCCTACCTGTGTGTAGCTATGCAGATTTCATACCCGCTCTTCAGCTGGCGATTTAACCTTTACGGGAGCCATTAAATAGGATGTTTGCAGATTATTATTTTACATTTGTTTTTATAAACAGCAGATATGGCCGAAAAGATCGTTGAGCTCTCCAATGTCAATATTTACCAGGGCGTCAGCCTGATTCTCGAAGACGTGAACATTTCGGTGAACCGGGGTGAATTTGTATACCTGGTTGGAAAAACAGGCACCGGAAAATCGAGTCTGCTGAAAACATTATACGGTGATCTGCCGCTTACCGAGGGCCAGGCAACCGTAGCCGGGTACGACCTGCGCAAAATGGACTGGAAAAAAGTGCCTTTCCTCAGAAGGACGCTGGGTGTGGTATTTCAGGATTTTCAGCTGCTCACCGACCGCAACGTAAATGACAACCTCAAATTTGTATTGAAGGCCACGGGCTGGAAAGACAACAAACTGATGGATGAAAAGATCGCCGATGTGCTCGATAAAGTGGGTTTGAAATCGAAAGGTTTTAAGTATCCGTTCGAGATGAGCGGCGGCGAACAGCAAAGGGTAGATATTGCCCGCGCCCTCCTGAATTCACCGAAGCTGATCCTGGCGGATGAACCCACCGGAAACCTCGACCCGGAAACATCGGATGAGATCATGCAGCTCCTGTTCAATATTTGCCGCGACTACCAGACGGCGATCATTATGGCCACACATGACTATATCGTGATCAGCAAGTATCCTGCCCGCATGCTGCGCACGGAAAGAGGCAAAGTAAGTGACAACGCTACCATATCCATTCAATAAGCCGCTTCGCGTTCTTCTGGTTGTCGAAATGAGCGCATAAAACCTTCTTCCGCAACCGGATCTCTTCTTCCCCGAACGGGTGATTATACAACTGTACAATGATGTGCTGAAAAGCCTCCGCACTGGCTGCTACATGACAGGTGGCTTCTAGTCCGGTCTGCTTGATGGCGGCTTCATTCACCACACAATGCCTTCCGCTGTACAAGGCGTGCAGGAGCTTTAATTTGATGCCCGTTTCGTTGAAAGAAGGCAGCAGGTTGATCTGCGCTTTGGCGATCAGGTCTTTCATTTCGTCTTCTTCGGGGTTCGGGATCAGGCACGACTGTGCATTGCGCTCCGTAAGCCTTTGCAGCCTGGAGGAGGGGTTCTTGCCGGTGATCACAAACGGCAGCTGCAGTTTGTTGAATACATTTTCCAATAACCAGACCGCCGCTTTTTCATTTTCCGCTATCGAAAGGTTGCCGTGATAAAGGCAGTATGTGCCCAGCCCTTCTTCGCTTTCCACCCGCTGAAAAGGGATGAAAACCGGCAGGTAAGATACATTTGCCGCATGAAATTTTTTGCGGTAAGTTTCGGCATCTTTTTCAGATACGGCTACAATATGGGCTTTACTGGCGATGTTTTTTTCGTACCGCTTCAGCATGCGGCTTTCATTGAAAAAATATATTTTCCGGAACAGGGAGTTTTCATGCCGGAAGAGGTGCCGGTAATATTCATATTCCACGTTGTGCAACCTCAGCAGAACTTTCCTGTCGGTAAGCGCATTTGCATATAACGGATAAGTACAGTGTATGCCTTCCATCAGAACAGGGTAGTTATCTTTCTGAAGGTTATAAAGCAGTTCAGTGGATGAGCGGGATGAAACGATGTACGGGATCTCTGTTGAAAATCCCTTGTGACCTTCATTGCGGGCGTAATAAATTATTTCCGTGCAAAATTGTTCCAGCATCGGTTGTTGCCCCCGTCCGTATTCAAAACAGTGCAGGTGGATCTTTATTCCCAAGCTGTGAAGGGTCGATATCTTGCAAAACAGGTCGAACACGCCACCGTAATCGAGCGGATACGGCACATCCAGGCACACGATATGTAAATGTTTTTCCACTGCTGTTTCTACATCATCTGCTCCGGATCTGTTTAACGCGGTTAAGGAAATTCCGGTAAAAAAGTTCAGGATCACAGGTTCAACGATATATTCTACAATTGAAGCTGAAAAGTGTTCTGTTTATTTTGGCGCCGCACTGGAAACCGGATCCAGAAAAGGATGAAAAAGTGCCGATACCGTGCGGCCTTCTTTCTGCCAGCACAGTTGTTCCCTGGCAGCAAGGCTGTTTCTCCGCCATTGCACATATCGCTGCTGGTCGCTGAATACAAAACGGATGCGTTCGGCTATGTGTTCCGGATCGTGGCGTTCTATAAAAGTTCCTGTCCGGTAGCTTTCCACCACCGCTTTTATTTCGGGCAGGTCGGAGCATAACACCGGGAGACCGGCATGTATGTAATCAAAGACCTTGTTGGGCAGGCTGTACAGGTAATTAATGTTGGTGGGTTTGTCGATGCTGATGCCAAGATGCGCCTTCCGCGTGATGTCACGCAATTCCTGAAATGGCACTTTGCCTGTAAAATGGACTTTATCAATAAGACCGTGCTCTGCAGCCAGGGTTTGCAACTGGTCAAGCACGTCTCCGCCACCTACAATGCTCAGGCTATACTCTTCGGCAGGGAGATATTGCATGCTGAGGATCAGTTCCTCCGCGCCCCGGTTCATATTGATGCCGGCGCCCTGATACAGGATGATCTTTTTACCTGCCGGATAAGCAGGTTCTGCTGTTTCGACGATTTGCAGGTAGGGCACGTTCCTCACCACTTCAAGCCTCTTTCCATATTTTTCCAGGTACAGCCGCGCAATGGACTGGTTCACGGTATAGGCTTGCCTGAGTCTGGGAAAGATAAAACCTTCGATTCGTTCCCAGATGCCCCTGATAAATGGGCGGTGCTGAAGCTCGGGTACGCCTGTATAGAATTCATGGCTGTCGTACACCAGCGGGATCCGTTTAATCACAGAGACGAGAAAGTTGGCGGGCAGGGTATCGAGGTCGTTGGAGAGCAGTACATCCGCTTTGCGAAACAGCAGCTCGAAGAACAGCCGGATATTGAAACTCATATAAAAAAGCGCAGACCTCGTGAAACGGAGCTTCAGGCGGAGCGTTTTATAATCCCTTTGCTGTAGCGGCAGACTGGTCGGCAGCTGCCTGCCGACCAGCAGCACATCGAAGCCATCTTCATAAAGTGTTTGCGATACTTTGTGCACCCGCTGGTCGGTTACCAGATCGGAGGTAACAGAGATGAGCAGCCGCTTTTTCATGTGCCCTGTTTTTGAAGGTAAGCCAATATCTTTTCAACGATCAGGTCACAGCTTTTTCCATCACCGTACAGTGGCCGGTCGAAGTCGGTTTTGTTCTGCAGCAGGGTATCGAGTGTAGTTTGAAGGTCCGGCTCTTCCCCGTTCCAAAGCACCGCGGCGCCTGTCTCCAGCAGTTCCGTCCATTCGGTGCTGTTGCGCACCACGATGCAGGGTTTCCGGAAAAAATAGGCTTCCTTTTGCAGGCCTCCGCTGTCGGTGATCACGCAGCTGCTGGCATCGAGCGCCTGCAGCATCTCCAGGTAGCCGAACGGAGGTACTATAGGAAAATGCAGGTCGGGCTTTATTGCACGGAGAGTGGCCGCTGTACGCGGATGGGCCGGAAAGATCACCGGCATATGCTGGTGAAGCCGGTTCAAAGCCGCAATGACCTCCTGCAGTTTCCCCTCAGATGAAAGAAGCTCTTCGCGGTGGAGTGTGGCCAGTGCAAAACCCATAGGGAAGGGAAATGTTTTCGTCCGCTTTTCCCTGTAATGAAGCGCTGCATCGAACATGATATCACCCGACAGATAGGTCTCACACGCAAACAGACTGAATCCTTCCGCTTCCAGGTTCGCCATGGCGGTCTGGGTCGGACAGAACAGCAGCTGGCTGACCCGGTCGGTCAGGATGCGGTTGATCTCCTCGGGCATCTGCATATCGAAACTGCGCAATCCTGCTTCCACATGGGCAACCGGTATATGCAGTTTGGATGCTGCCAGGGCACCGGCCAGTGTGCTGTTGGTGTCGCCGTATACGATCACCAGCTGCGGCCTTTCCTTGATAAGCACTTCCTCTATCTTTTCCAGCATCCGGCCGGTCATGGCGCCATGCGAAAGCCGGTTCACGTCCAAGTTCCAGGCAGGGGCGGGGATCTGCAGGTCATTAAAAAAAGCGGCCGACATGGCGTCATCATAATGCTGCCCCGTATGTACGATAAGGTGTTGCAGTTCCGTCCTTTTTTGCAATGCCACGTTCATGATGCCCGTCTTAATGAACTGCGGCCTTGCACCCGCTATGCTGAGGAGTTTGATCATGTTAAAAGTGCTGCGTGAATTGTAGGCTTTGCTCCAGTACCTGGCTCCATCCGCGGTACGGACCCTGGTTGCTTACCGTATGATTGTGCCAGATCGAAATACAAAGTCCGTTCACTTTTCTGACTTCCGTGATGAGGCTGCGTATCCTGCCGGCAGCGGCTTCCGGCTGCATGCCGAGGTCTTCGATGAAAGAACCGTCCATATAAGTGATGGGATGGATCTTGAGGCGGGTAGTGCGTTCCTGCTTCAGATCATAAAAACAAAAGGGTGTACAGATACCGGCCCGGAACCCGGGCGTTTCTGCAAATCCCATGGAGTAATCATCCGTGATGCCTGCTTCCTCCAGCAGCCGGTAAGTATCCGGAATGCGGAACCGGAGATAGTGCTGCCTGCTTTTGGTAACCTTTTGGCCGCTGATGGTTTCCAGCCTGGCTTTCTCCTGATCTAGCAAGGCGGGTTTGTCCATAGTATAATAGGATGGATGTAGACCTGTATCACTGAAAGACGCGATCTCTGCTATGAGCCTGTGAAGCGCCCCGGAAGCAGGTTGAATATTCCGGTCGTACTGGGTTCGGCGCTTGCGAAGCAGAAAAAAGAACAGCGGCGTCGTTTCAAACTGATCGAACAGCCGCCTGATATAATCGTATGTATCGTACGGATCCTGCTGCCGGCCGCTGATCGCTTCCCATCTGGCTTTGATGGCCTTTGTGTTTCCCCGTGCCATCTCCCGGCCAGAGGCAGCAGCCTGGTAAAGCAAGGACCTGCCCTGGTAGGCATACGCCACGTCGATGTCGAAGCTGGTGACGGATTGAAATACCGGGCGTTGAAAAAGGAGGGAGGGATACAACTGCAGAAGCGATTTTTTCAACTCCTCCGCCCACCTGTTAACCACAGGTGTTTCGAGGAATCGATGGCGGTACGCCAGGCTAGCTTTTGCAGGATATCTTCCAAACCGGTCAGGCGTAAATGAACTGTATTCTTCGTAGCGGCTGACCATGTAAAAGGATGCGGCAAACAGATCGAATGGAAAATCACCCTCCGTTGCATACAAGGCTTTGGTGCCGGCAAACGGAATTATATCCGGGTCTTCCGCTTCAACAACCGTTTCAAAGAGGAGGGAAGTGGATCGGATCCAGAAGCCACCCTGCGGTCTTTCAAAAGTGTAGGCCAGCTTTTCGGCGTGATATTGATCGTAGGCTGAACGGTCTTCGGTAAGCGAGTAAACCCCGTTGAGCAAGGTGCCAAAAACAAGGTCGAAGATGTACCTGCAGCGGTTGGTGAGGGTATGCGTATAGATCAGCATGGAGCAGTTCGGGTTTGCTGGGTGCCTGGCTTACTGAACGGGTGTGCCGTACAGCTGTTCAATGATCCGGATCGTTTTCATGCCGGTCTGCGCATCCGTAAAGGGATGCTCCGGATCTTCCAGCGCTTTGATAAGGTTATCGTACACGTCCTTGTGATTTCCCATCGATCCCCTGTAAAAGCCATAATCATTGGCGTCGTTACCATTGTGCAATTCTGGGATGTGGTAGTTATCTATCTGCTGGTATTCAAGCCGGTGAAGGTATTCGCCGCCTACTTTCACGGTTCCTTTTTCACCGATGACCACCAGCGAGATCTCCATGTTCTTTGCGAATGTGTTGATGCTGTAGTTGATGGTGCCGATCATCCCGTTCTCCATTTCTACAGCGGCAGCACCCGTATCTTCAAACTCGATGGTGTGCCTGTGTGAGAAGTTCTTCCGCAGCGGCAAGCAGGTTTTTATTTCGCCCAGCAGCCAGTATAACACATCGATATAATGACTGAACTGCGTAAAGAGGGTACCGCCATCCGTGAGAAGCCCGCCCCGCCAGCTATTTGTATAATAGGCATCGGGGCGGTTCCAGAAACAGCTGAGCTGAAAACTGTACAGGGTACCAAGATGGTCTTCGGCGATAAGCTGCCGCAGCATTTGAACTGAAGGATTGAAACGGGTCGATTTTACGACAAACAACTTCTTACCGGAAGCCGCTGCGGCAGACACCATCTTTTCTGCATCGCTCATACTGATGGCCAGGGGCTTTTCGCACAACACGTCGAAACCGGCTTCGAGGCAGGCAATGGAATGGGTGGGATGCAGGTAATTGGGGGTGCAGACGCTGGCGACGTCCAGGTTTTTTTCGTGCCGCAGCATGTCGTTGATACAGAAATAAGGGGTCGCATTGTAAGTACGGGCCAGCTCGATCGCCCGCTCAGGAACCGTATCGCACACTGCAGCCAGCTCGCCCAGTCTGGCTATCTGGGCAGCATGCCTGCCGGCGATCCTGCCGCAGCCCACAATAGCAAACCTGTAATTCTTCATAGATAAAGTAATGCTTGAACGCGAACGATTGCATTTTTTGAGAAATAATCGTATTTTCGCGGCAAATTAAGCAGAATATATATTAGGATGCCCTTTTAAAAAATTAAAGATGCCTTATTTAACTACAGAAAAAAAGTCGACCATCTTCAACGACTTCGGCAGCGCTGCCACCAATACAGGTTCCATTGAAGCCCAGATCGCTATGCTGACAGAACGTATCAGCCAAATCTCCAAACACTTGCAGGCCAACAAAAAAGATTTCTCGACCCATCGCGGACTTATGCAGATGGTAGGTAAGAGAAAGCGTCTTCTGACTTATCTCAGCAAACACAACCTTCAGCAATACCGCGGCCTTCTCGAAAGACTTGGCTTAAGAAAATAAGTAATATTGAGCAATGGATTATTCCCAGCCCCTCCGGCTGGGAATAATTTTTTGTCTATATGTTACAACACTGTTAAAATCTCCCTGTAACCTGTAATTCCACACCTTTCTCCTGCGGCTATTGTAGTTTATACAAATTTTCAATCATTATGATATCTCAACCTATCAGTAAAACCTTTGACATAGGTGACGGACGGCCTATTACCATAGAAACGGGCAAACTGGCCCGGCAGGCCGATGGTTCCGTTACTGTTCGCCAGGGCAACTGTATGATTCTTGCCACCGTTGTTGCCAATAAAGAACCCAAGGAAGGACAAAGCTTCTTCCCCCTTTCAGTTGACTACCAGGAAAAATTTGCATCCGCCGGCCGTATCCCAGGCTCTTTCTTCAGAAGGGAATCGAGGCTGAACGATTACGAAGTGCTGACTTCCCGCCTGGTAGACCGCGCGCTGCGCCCCCTGTTCCCCGAAGATTATTTTTGTGATGTGCAGGTGCTGATCAGCCTTATCTCCAGCGATATGGAAGTAATGCCCGATGCGCTCGCCTGCCTGGCCGCATCCGCAGCCCTCGCCGTGTCCGATATTCCCATTCAGGAGATCATCTCCGAGGTACGTGTGGGCCGTGTCGACGGTAAAATGATCGTGAACCCCACACGCACGCAGCTCCAGAAAGCCGACATGGATTTCCTCATCGCCGCCACAGATAAAAATATCATGATGGTGGAAGGTGAATCCAAGGAATGCTTGGAAGAAGACCTGATCAAAGCGATCGAGATCGCTCACGACGCCATTCGCATCCAGGTGAAAGCCCAGGAAGAACTGCGTGACATGGCCGGAGTAACCGCAAAACGTACCTACTCGAAGCCTACAGAAGATGAAGCGCTGAGAGAAAAGATCCGGGTGTTTGCCTCTGAGAAGATCCTGGCCATGGCCAAATCAAAAGGCAGCAAACACGAAAGAGGTTCGATGCTCGAAGAGATAGAAGGTGAGCTGATCGCCTACCTCAAGAAAGAGAACGATATCGCTGAAGATGGCGTGCTTCCCGACGATCTGAAGAAGAAGGCGAAGAAGTATTACTATCACCTCCAGTTCGACGTGGTTCGCGATATGATCCTGAACGAACGTGTGCGCCTCGATGGCCGCGGACTGGAAGACATACGCCCGCTGAGCATGGAAGTGGATGCCCTGCCTTCGCCGCATGGCGCCGCCCTGTTCACCCGCGGTGAAACACAGTCGCTCACCACCGTTACGCTTGGTACACCGCTCGATTCGCTGCTGGTGGAAAGCGCAGCAGTGTCTGATAACTCGAAGTTCATCCTTCATTATAATTTCCCTCCCTTCTCTACCGGAGAAGTAAAGATGATGCGTGCCCCGGCCCGCCGCGAAGTGGGGCATGGTAACCTTGCCATGCGTTCGCTGAAGCAGATGATGCCTGGTGGTGATTTCCCTTACACCGTACGCGTGGTAAGCGATATCCTGGAATCGAACGGATCGTCTTCCATGGCCACCGTTTGTGCCGGTTCGCTGGCGCTGATGGATGCCGGCGTAGGACTTCCAAAACACGTGGCAGGCATTGCCATGGGACTGATCAGCAAGGAAGAAAGTTTTGCGGTGCTGAGCGATATCCTCGGTGACGAAGATCACCTGGGCGATATGGATTTCAAGATCACCGGTACACGCGACGGCATCTGCGGTGTGCAGATGGACATCAAGGTAGATGGACTCAGCATGGACGTGATGCGCCAGGCGCTTGCGCAGGCACGCAACGGCCGGTTGTTTATCCTGAACGCCATGTATGACACCATCCGGGAAGCCCGCGAGGATGTAAAACCGCATGCACCCAGAATGGTGAAGCTGTTCATCGACAAGGAATTCATCGGAGCCGTGATCGGGCCCGGTGGCAAGATCATCCAGGAGATCCAGCGCGAAACCGGTACCACCATCAACCTCGAAGAAAAGAACGAACGGGGAGAGGTCAGCATCTTTGGTACTGCCAAAGAGGGCGTAGACAAGGCGGTAGCGTGGGTAAAAGGAATCGTGTCCGTTCCAACGGTGGGCGATGTATACGAAGCCAAAGTGAAATCCATCATGCCCTATGGCGCATTCGTGGAATTCCTGCCCGGTAAACAAGGCCTGATCCATATCTCCGAAGTAAGCTGGAAACGCCTTGAAACACTCGAAGGCGTGCTGAATGAAGGGGATAGCGTAAAAGTAAAACTCGTGGGTACCGATCCCAAAACCGGCAAGTTCAAACTGTCGCGTAAAGTGCTGCTGCCGAAACCGGAAACAAGCAAGAATTAATAAGCAGCTATCGACAACTGACCTCAAACTGTTAGTAGCCTATTTCATTAGCCCTGGATTTATCCGGGGCTTTTTGTAATTATATGACAAACTATACCCAGGTTAACATCGAGGTGAGCGATGAATTGCAGAAGGATCTGCTGATCGCAGTGCTGGCCAACGCAGGGTTCGAAGGGTTTGAAGAAAGCGGGGCGGTGCTGGTTGCATTCATACCGGTTGACAGGATCAGTGAAGAAGAGCTTCTTGCGCTGCTGCAGCCGTTTGAGACCAAATACTCGCTCCTCACTGTGGCGCAGCAAAACTGGAACGAGATCTGGGAAAGCAGTTTTGAACCGGTACACATCGGCGACTTCTGCTCTATCCGCGCTGCATTCCATGCCCCGGAGACCGGCTTCACGCACGAGATCGTGATAACACCGAAAATGAGTTTTGGCACCGGGCATCATGCTACCACGTACCTTATGATCGACAGTATGCAGGAGATCGACTTCAACGGAAAGACCGTTCTTGATTTTGGCACCGGCACCGGCGTACTGGCCATCCTCGCGGAAAAAATGGGAGCGGCTGCCGTGTACGCGATCGATATCGATGAATGGAGCATTACCAACGCCGCCGAGAACATCGAAGCGAACCACGCCGGGAAGATTACCCTGCAACAAAACGATGCGATCACCACTGCAGACCTGTTCGATATCATCCTCGCCAACATAAACCGGAACATTATTCTTTCGCATCTTCCCTCTATCAGGAGCCATCTGAAACCGGGTGGTACTTTATTGCTGAGTGGTTTGCTGACGAGTGACCAAGAAGAGGTTGTGGAGGCTGTAACCGCGGCCGGACTGGTATTTAAAGAGGCCAATGAAAGAGAAAACTGGATCAGCCTTGGGTTTACTGACCCTGAAGATTAATTCACAAGTATATAGGGTTTTTAATTATTTTTGTCTTCCTCCTCAACTTAGGTCTTCATGAAAGAAGTATTACTGATCATTCTTTCTTATCTGATTGGATCCATACCTACGTCAGTATGGGTGAGCAGGTACCTGTACGGGATAGATATCAGGGAGTACGGAAGCGGAAATGCCGGGGCCACAAACACGTACCGCATCCTGGGCCCCAAGCTGGGAACCTTCGTGATGTCTGTGGACATCATCAAAGGCGTACTGGCGACCAGTCTTTATCTCTTTATTCCTTACTACATGCACGATGAGTGGAGCCGGACCAACTTTATGATCGGTCTGGGTCTGGCGGCCGTGTTAGGTCATATTTTCCCCATCTGGGCCGATTTTCGTGGAGGCAAGGGTGTGGCAACCCTTTTCGGAATGGTGCTCGCTATCCAGCCGCTGGTGGCGGTTTGCTGCGTAGGCGTGTTTCTTCTTGTTCTGTTCATGACCCGGTTCATCTCTCTCAGTTCCATCATGGCGAGTATCGCGTTCGCTGTTTTCATCTTGTTTATCTTCAACGAAAAAGAAACGCTGTACCGTGCATTTGCCATTGCGGTTGCGCTGATGGTAATGCTCACACACCAGAAAAACATCGGCCGCCTGCTCCGGGGCAGCGAAAGCAAAGTGCCCATCCTGAAACACCGCGACCGGCGCAAAAGCAGTCGCAAAAAGGATGACGACGATCTCGGCAGCGACGAGTAACGTAAGGTGCATTTTTACAGTCTCTTCTTCGCATCCCTTAATCCATCCTGCGGCTTTACTTTTAACTTATCTGTTCCGGTGAGGTATCCCTGATTGGTATAATCATTGATCTACTCAGGTCAATTAAACGTTATTCATTCATGAAACCAATCTATTTTCTGATCCTGGTATGCAGTCTGGCCACGGGATGCAGCCGCAACGCCGTCACGGGAAAAAATCAATTGCTTCTTGTTCCCGAATCGGAAATGCAATCGATGGCCGCCACACAGTACAAAGATTTTCTTGACAGCAGCAAAGTTGTGAGCACTTCTATCAAAGACGCGGGAATGGTAAGAAGGGTAGGAGAGCGGATCACAAACGCCATTACACAGTATTATAAAGGGCAGGGTAAAGCCAATATCCTCGATGGCTACAAATGGGAATACAACCTGGTGGAATCTAATGAAGTGAACGCCTGGTGCATGCCCGGTGGCAAGATCGTCGTTTATACGGGCCTGTTGCCGATCACACAAAACGAAGCGGCGCTTGCCGTAGTGATGGGTCATGAAGTTACCCATGCGCTCGCCCGCCATGGCAGCGAAAGAATGAGCCAGGGCATGCTGCAGCAGTTCGGGCAGGTAGCCCTCTCTGTTGCTCTGGCAAGCAAATCGGAGCAGACGCAGAGCCTCTTTATGAACGCGTATGGAGTTGGTTCCAATGTGGCAGTGATTCTCCCTTTCTCAAGAAACCAGGAATATGAAGCCGATCAGTTTGGACTGAACTGGGCTGCCCTGGCCGGTTACAATCCGCAGGAAGCCATTCCGCTGTGGGAAAGGATGGAGAAGGCCGGTGGCGGAAGTAAGCCCCCTGAATTTTTAAGCACGCATCCGTCGGAAGGGAACCGCATCGAAAGACTGAAAAAACAGATGCCCGAAGCCCTCAAATATTACAAGCCGATGAATCAGTGACCGGGTAAAAATATTTAACTGAGGACCGCCATCCCGCACGGATGGCGGTTTTTTTTGCAACAGCGTTGTTATACGGGGTTTATTAATTAATTTTGCAGTCCCATCCAGATTTAATACAAAAATTAAGCAGGCATGTCGAACACGTTATTTGAAAAGCTCCAGATCAAAAGTGACAAAAACGTTCTCATCCAGGGTTTGCCCTCTACCTTAGAAAAGCAGTTTTACAAATTATCGTTCGCCAAAAACATGACCCCCCTTCTCAAAACTAAAAAGATCGATTTCGCGCTGATCTTTGCGGTGAACGAAAAGCAACTCAACAACATTCTTTTTGAAGTGATCCCCGCCTTGCATGACGACAGCAAGCTCTGGATCGCGTATCCCAAAAAGACCTCCAAGATCGCCAGTGATCTCAACCGTGATTGCACCTGGGAAAACATCCGTGAAGAAGGTTTTGAATCTTCCGAGCAGGTTGTGATCGACCACGTGTGGAATGCCCTCCAGTTCAAAAAGGCGGAGAGCATCGTTTAATTTTGATGTCTTTAAAAAGGATAGATAGCTATTCCTTTTTGTTTACCTAATTCCATTTGAACATTCTTCAAATAGTTATGTGTTTGAAGCAAGGTTAGTATTTCGTGTTCAGGATGATTTAATTTCATATCTTCTTGATTAAGAAGAATCAGTTTTTTGATTTTTTTTAATTTTAAGTAAGTGAGTCCATCTTTCACCCAATTTTTGTAATCGTCATCTTGCGCAGTACTATATATTTCCGGGTTAATTTCTCCTTTTACTAATATTTCATTCAAAATATTTTCATAAGTTTTATTCCAAAGCTTTTTATTTACTCCCTGAGAATTCACAATTGCATCCCATTTTTTGCTTCGTTCATAGGGAAAATTTGTTGCTGTGATTACTGCTTGGGCAATTTCATTATCCTCAGAGTGAACGAAGTATTTAACTGTAGGCCGTTCACCTTTATAATATTTGTCCTTATACGTATGCATAATCGTGAGAAGTGTTCTGTCTTCGAAAAGATCGTCATCGATCTCCTCTTGAAATATATGCTCAGCAACGGTTACTTCCTTTGAATATGGCTTTAGACCATGCTCTAAAAGTACCCGCACGATCGCCTGCTCCTGCAGCGCATCCTGGTGCAACAGGCTGAAAGTTTCTTCGCTCAGGTCAACCGGTGCTTCTACGGCCGGAATGGCTTGCTGCACCGCGGCCTGTTTTGCTTCTGCTTTTCCTACCCGGTCGCGGATGAACTTGTTCACCAGTGCGTTGAAACCGTTCTCATCGATCTTGAGCCGTTCGGCAGCCCGGCGGATATAATCCTGCTGCTTGCTAAAATCTTCGGCTTTGTTGATCTTCGAGATAGTTTCAGCCACCTGGTTAACGGCTGCCGACCTCTTTGCGGTATCGTTGCCTGCTTCTTTCAGCGCAATGTCGAGCTGAAATAGAATAAAATCCTTTTTGTTGGTAGCGATGAATTCCCGGAAGGCCTGTGCGCCCCGCTTGCGTACGAATGAGTCGGGGTCTTCCTTGTCGGGTATCAGCACCATCTTCACATCCATGCTTTCCTCCAGCGCCATTTCCAGTCCGCGCAGCGCGGCTTTGATGCCGGCCGAGTCGCCGTCGTAGATTATGGTAAGGTGGTTCGTGAATTTTTTGATGAGCCGGAGCTGGTCCTGCGTAAGCGAAGTACCGCCGCTGGCCACCACATTTTCGATGCCGGCCTGGTGCAGGGAGATCACATCGGTGTATCCTTCCACGAGCAGGCATTCATCCTGTTTGTCGATCTCGTGGCGGGCCTGGTAGCTGCCATACAGGATCCTGCTTTTTACGTACACCTCGTTCTCGGGTGTATTGATGTATTTGGGGGCCCGGTCGTTGGTTTTGATGATCCTGGCGCCGAAACCGATGGGTTTGCCGGTATTGTTGTGGATGGGGAAAATAATGCGGCCGCGGTAATTGTCGACCAGTTCCTCGTGGCGAAACGCTACCAGTCCCGACCTGATCAGGTTGTCGCGGCTGTATTGCTGGCGGACGGCGTCCCTTGCAAAAGCGTCTTTCTCTTCCGGCGAAAACCCCAGGTTGAATTTTTTGATGATCTCATCTGAGAAGCCTCTTTCTTTCAGGTATGTCAGCCCTACACTTCTGCCATGATCCGTTTCCAGGAGGGTTTTGCTGAACCACGACTGGGCAAAGGCGTTGATGATAAGCAGGCTTTCCGCCACCTGGTTCTGCAGCTTTACTTCCGGAGTCACCTCTGTTTCCTCCACTGCGATATTGTATTTGGCGGCGAGCCAGCGGAGCGTCTCCACGTAGGAGTATTTTTCATGCTCCATCAGAAAGCTGATGGTATTGCCGCTTCTGCCACAGCCGAAACATTTGTAGATCTCCTTGGCCGGACTGACCGTAAAGGAAGGCGATTTTTCGTTGTGAAAGGGGCAGAGGCCGAGGTAGTTGGTACCGCGCTTTTTGAGCTTTACAAAACCACCGACGATTTCAATGATGTCTATCCTGCCGACGATTTCCTGTATGGTTTGCTGCGAGATCAATAGAGTAGATTGGGTAGATAAAAATAAGACAAAGAGACGATAACACGGAACCTGATACAGCCCGGAAAATGGTAAAAAGCGCCATTCGATTTACATGCTGATGGCCAGGTAGTTATAGTCTTCCAGCAAAACCTGCAGAAAATGGAGCGGTTCAAGGGAGGTTTGCACCTTGAGCGTTTCCTTGATCTTTTCTGCCGCATGGAAAGCGAGCAGGGTATTGCCCGTTCTGTTCACGCTCAGGATCACGTCTTTCAGCAGCTGCATCTCCTTGTCACTTAGCGTTGCTACCTCCGGAAAACTGACCGTATGCTGGTAGGTCTGCACGGGAGGCACAAACAAGGTCTGGTTCAGGGAGGTACGCATGATGGTCCGTATCACGATGGTTCCTGCCACCATATCGCCGAGGCGCTGGCTTTTGTCGCTGAAACCCACCGTTAAAAAGGCGCAGGAATAGATGGTAATATAAAAGTCGATCGGTTGAAATAGCCACCGCAGAATGTACTGTCCGGTAGTCGCCTGGCCGCCATCAAGGCTTACCACTTTTGTGTTCAGAACCTTTTTACCCACGGTTTGTCCGTTCATGAGGATCTCGCTGACCAGCGAATAAAAAGCGATCGGAAGAAAGATCACAACGATGCCGAAGAACCCTTCTACCGTATCGGAAGCGTGCATCGCCGACAGCAGCAGGCCGGTGATGAATAAATAGGCTACCTTGATCAGGGTGTCGAGGATGGTGGCGGCAACACGTTCACCCAGTCCGCCGAGTTCATATTCAATATCAATATTCTGTGAGGTGGTAATTTTAATAACGCTCATGCCGGATTACATATCCGACAAACGTACAAAAATCCGTCCATGGGTCAAGGCAAAACGGATCCCGCGCATAAATTATAAAATTCTGTGTTTAATGCTTACATTGCGATAGCCTGTTCATACCGCGCCTTTCAGGCTGAACAGCCCCTTTATTTTTATGAGAGAAGTGCAGTTTCTGAAGCAAAATGCTGATAAATGGAAGCAGTTTGAAGAAGATGTGAACCGGTCAGACAACCCCGATGTGGTTGCCGACCACTTTGTTGAGCTGACAGATGATCTTGCTTACGCAAAGACGTTTTATCCCGACAGCCAGGGAACGAGCTACCTGAACGGACTGGCCCTGCGTTTTCACCAGAAAATTTATACCAACAAAAAAGAGAAGTCGAGCCGCATCTGGAGCTTCTGGCAGTTCGAGCTGCCTTACCTGTTCAGGCAGTACCACCGGCATCTGCTGTATGCCTTCCTGTTTTTCGCCGTCTTCACCTGTGTGGGCGCGCTTTCCGCCAAATACGACGATTCTTTTCTCCGCCTCATCCTGGGCGACGCCTATGTGAACATGACGAATGAGAACATCGAAAAAGGTGACCCGTTCGGAGTATACAAGAGCCATGAACAGGTTTCCATGTTTTTTATGATCGCCACCAACAATATCAGGGTGTCGTTCATGACGTTCATCTTCGGGATATTCTTTTCGATCGGAACGGTCATACTCCTGATGCAGAACGGCATTATGATGGGCGCCTTTGAGTATTATTTTTTTTCAAAAGGGCTCGGGCTGAAATCAATACTGGTAGTGTTTCTCCATGGCACGCTGGAAATATCCGCGATCGTGATCGCCGGCTGTGCAGGACTGATCATCGGCAACAGCATCCTGTTTCCCCGCACCTACGGACGCTGGCATTCCATCATGCGCGGGGGAAGGGATGGCATGAAGATCGTGATGGGACTGGTGCCGGTTTTTATAGTGGCTGCCTTCCTGGAAAGTTTTGTGACCCGGTATTCCAATATGCCGGTCGTTGTAAGCGCTTCCATCGAACTGCTGTCGCTCCTGTTCATCATCTGGTATTTTATTCTCTATCCCATCAGGATCCACCAGCGTATCAAGGCTTACAGCCGGAAAGAAGATATCCATGAAAATCAAAATTTTGCTTTATGGCTCAACAAAAAGTTGAACTCCGACAAATAAGGGATTTCGGTCAGAATATCAGCGATGCTTTCCTGTTCATCAAACAGAACGGAGGGCCGCTCATCAAGTCGTACCTGGCCATTTGCGCCATCTTCATGCTGGCCGAAGGTATCTTTACCGGCTTTTACCAGGCCCGTTATATGGGCATCTTAAGCCGGATACTGGGAGGGATGGGAGAGCGCCGCCTCCGGATGGGGGAGGTGCTTGACCAGAACTATTTCATCATGCTCTTCCTGTCGCTGCTCACCATTGTGTGCATGCAGCTTACCATCGGCGCCTACATGAAATACTACCTTGAACATGATGAAAAGCCCACTATAAAAGAAGTGTGGGACCTTTTCAAGAAATATTTTTTGCGGGTCTTTATTTTCAACTTTTGCGCCTACCTCGCCTTCGGACTTGCGCTGCTGGCATGCCTGCTTCCGGGAATCTACCTTATGATCGTACTTACTCCGCTTACCTTTGTGATCATGATCGAAGACCAGGACCTGTCGGGCGCCTTTCAACGCTGTTTCGATATCATCAAGGAAAATTTCTGGCCCTCTTTTGCCATCTACCTGGTTTCCTATCTCATTTTCAGCATCGGCGGCTGGATGGTGGGAGGCACGCTGTCGATCATCGGAGGTGTTCTCGCATATCTTTCAACCTCCGATGTCAACAGCACCATCGGGGTCGTTTCCTCTTTCCTCAATATTTTTATCAAGTTTTTCTACATTTTTTATTTTGTGTGTGTGGGCCTCAACTATTTTTCGCTGGTTGAAATGCGGGATGGTACCGGCCTGCTCGGGCGCATCAACGAGATCGGCGGCCAGCGAGATCCGTTCAACAATACAGAAGATCAATATTAATTTGCCTCCTTCATGCGGTTAACCTGGTTTTTGATTTTATTGATCTGCCTTTCTTCTGACGGTTTCGCACAGGCTGTTGCCGGTACACCGGCGGTGGTGGTGCGCAACTTCAGTGCACAAAAGATCCAAGGCTATAAAGAAGATACCGACTTTCAGTATCAGACGGTGAATGAACCGTCGCAAACGGCCTGGGGCCGGTTCTGGGAATGGGTGTGGTCGAGGATAGATGAGATCATGAACAAACCGGGAGCCGGAAAAATCTTGAAAGCGATCTTTATCCTTCTTGCCAGCGCGCTGCTTGTGTTCTTCGTGCTTAAACTGAGCGGTATGAACAAGGCCGGCTTCTGGAGTAAAAAAAATGCGGGCGCCTCCTTTTCGTATACCGTCAACGAGGAAGATATTCATGCAATCAATTTTGCGGAAGCCTTGCAGCAGGCGATCAGCCAGGGCAATTACCGCGTGGCCATCCGCCTGATGTACCTGCAGTCGCTCAAGCACCTGGCCGACCGGCAACTCATCAACTGGCAGATCGATAAAACAAATACGGCGTACCTCGACGAGCTGAAGGATGAAGGCCTGCGGCAACATTTTTACCGACTGACCCTGCAGTTCGAGAACAACTGGTATGGGAACATCCCGGTGCGGGAACAGGAATTTGCCGGAGTGCGGGAAGCTTTTGAGTCATTTAACCGTCAACTGACCTGATTTGAAAGGCTATAAAGGATTTATACTGGTCTTTTCCCTGCTGCTGGTGATCTACATCATCGCCGAGGCAACGCGTCCCAAACCATTGAACTGGACTGTCACGCTATCGGCGCAGGATAAGAATCCCTATGGTGCGTATTGCCTCTTTCATGCCCTGGATGGTGTTTTCCCCGGCGTGCCTGTACATTCTTTCCGGTCACCCGTTTACAACCAGGTTAACAATAAGAGAACAGCGGGCTCGGCCTATCTGCTCCTTTCACCCGGACTAGATGCCATGTCGAAAGAAGATGTGAGTGAGCTGCTGAGCTTTACCGCCGCAGGCAATCATGTGCTGCTTTCTTCCAATGATTTCAGCAGGCAGCTGGAAGATACGCTTCACTTTTCCACCGACCGCCGGCTCGACCTGGCAACAAAGGATTCGGTGACCATCAATTTTAAGGATCCGCAACTGCGGACACGCCAGAATATCGGTTTCAAGCGCATGACGCTGGATGGATACTTCAAGAGGTACGATACGCTGGCAACGACCGTGCTGGGCACCAACCAGCTCAACGATGTGAATTTTATCCGGATGCCGTTCGGCAAGGGTATGTTCTACATTCACCTGGTTCCCCTCTGCTTCAGCAACGATTTCATGCTTACCCGCAACAATGCCGGCTACACGGCGAAAGTACTGTCGCATATTCCCGGCAGTGTGAATTATATTTACTGGGATGAGTACTATAAGCCCGGTGAAAGGGGATCGGGAAATCCGTTGCGCTATATCCTGAACAATGAGTATTTGCGGTGGTCGTTCCGCATCGGGCTTGTCACGATGCTGCTGTATGTGCTGGTAGGCATCAAACGGCGTCAACGCATGATACCGGTTCAATCGCCGTTGCAAAATACGACCCTTGATTTTGTGAAAACTGTCGGCAATGTTTACTTTAACCGGAAAGACAACAGAAACATCGCAGAGAAAATGATCGGCTACCTCCTTGAACACATCCGCACAAATTTTTTCCTGGCCACCAATGTGCTGGATGAAGCATTTTCTGAAGCGCTGTCGCGAAAAACGGGCGTTGAGAAGCCGGAGGTGGACGAACTATTGACGATGATCTCTGTTGTGCAAGCCAGCGATTCGGTGAGCGATCAGCTGCTGCTGCAGCTGAACCGGCAGATAGACCTGTTTTATAAAGCGTCGGACTGATCCGAACATAATTTAAAATACGAGGAAAACAAATCGAGCATGAACAACGGAGAAGCGCCGGAGGAGATGACAAGAACAGACCTGGCCGGCTTGAAAGAGGCAGTGGACAGGCTGCGGGCAGAGATCGGAAAAGTGATTGTGGGTCAAACGCAGATGATCGATCTGCTTTTGGCAACCATTCTTGCCGATGGGCACGCACTGATAGAAGGAGTGCCCGGTGTGGCGAAAACGCTGACAGCAAAACTGCTGGCCAAATGCATCGATGTGAATTTCAGCCGCATCCAGTTCACGCCCGACCTTATGCCGAGCGATGTGCTCGGCACTTCCATCTTCAACCCGCAGACCACCTCCTTTCAGTACAAACAGGGACCGATCTTCAGCAACATCGTACTGATAGATGAGATCAACCGTTCCCCCGCAAAAGTACAGGCCGCCCTGTTTGAAGTGATGGAAGAAAAGCAGGTGACCGCCGATGGCGTCACGTACCGCATGTCGAGTCCTTTCATGGTGCTGGCGACCCAGAACCCGATCGAGCATGAAGGCACTTACAGGCTGCCTGAAGCCCAGCTCGACCGCTTTCTTTTCAAGATAGAAGTGGGTTACCCGGCACTGGCAGAAGAAGTGCAGATTCTTGCTTATACACAGGAGGGCAAAACTTCCGGCAATTTCACGGATGTAAGGAAAGTGCTGTCGGCAGCTGACATCGAAATGTATCGTGCGCAGGTGAGCCGGCTGCATGTGGAACCGAAAGTGATGGAATACATCGCGCAGATCGTGCAGGAAACCAGGAACAACAAATCCCTGTTCCTTGGCGGTTCCCCCCGTGCTTCCGTGGCCATCCTCAAAACATCCAAGGCCATCGCCGCCATGCATGGCCGTGATTTCGTGACACCCGACGATGTCATCAGCGTAGTACCCCATGTGCTGCGTCATCGCATCCTGCTGACGCCGGAACGCGAAATGGAAGGTGCCAAACCGGAAGAGATCATCCAGTCCATCCTCAAAAAGATCGAAGTTCCCCGCTAAACGCGCACCCCTTGAGATCACTCTACAGCAAATATATCGGAGACCTTTTTTTCACGCGCCGGTTCTATACCGCCCTGATGGTTTGCTCGGTGATCTTCCTGATGCGTTTTTTTCTTTCCTGGCTTGGCCTGATACCTTACATGGTCTTTTTTGCAGTGGCCGCTATTTTCCTGATCGATTATCTCGTTATGTTCCGTGGCAGGGGCGTATTTGCTGCCCGTTCGCATGCCGACCGCTTCAGCAACGGAGATGAGAACAAGGTGCGGATCGACCTGCAGAATTTTTATGCCTTCTTCGTGCAGACAGAGACCATCGACGAGATCCCTTTTCAGTTTCAAAAGAGAGATGTGCTGTTCACTGCGGGCATGGAAGCCGGTAAGGCCAAGGTGATCGAATATGGACTGAGGCCGGTAAAAAGAGGAGAGTATGAATTCGGGAAGATCAACGTGTACGCGAACTCTTCGATCGGGTTTGTAAAGCGGCGGTTCCGCTTTGGCACCAATACGATGGTGCCGGTGTATCCTTCGTATCTGCAGATGCACAAGTATCAGCTGATGGCCACCCATGATGAACTGAACAAGGCGGGGATCCGGAAAGTGCGGCGCATCGGCCACAGCATGGA
This sequence comes from Chitinophagaceae bacterium, assembly GCA_965200945.1. GTDB lineage: Bacteria > Bacteroidota > Bacteroidia > Chitinophagales > Chitinophagaceae > JADCRZ01. The sequence goes on along the minus strand of OZ241749.1, from coordinate 1,962,176 downwards.
GTACGAACAGATCAAGGAATATGTTCAGGGCGATGATTACCGGACCGTGAACTGGAAAGCCACCGCCCGGAAAGGGCAGCTTATGGTGAATCATTATACCGATGAGCGGAGCCAGCAGATCTACTGCGTGATCGACAAGGGACGTGTGATGAAAATGCCTTTCGAAGGACTGAGCCTGCTCGATTATGCCATCAATTCTTCGCTGGTGCTGCTGAATGTGGCGCTGGTGAAGCAGGACAAAGCCGGGCTGGTTACTTTTTCCGAGAAGATCAACACGGTGGTGCCGGCCGACAAGAAGGCCGCGCAGATGCAGCTGATCCTGGAAAACCTCTATCATCAGAAAACCCGTTTTCTTGAAAGCGATTTCGACCTGCTGTACAATTACATCCGCCGGAAGATAAGGCAGCGAAGCCTGGTCGTGTTGTATACAAATTTCGAATCTCTGCAGGCGCTGCGCAGGCAATTGCCCTACCTGAGAAAGATCGCGCAGTATCACCTGCTGCTGGTGGTCTTTTTTGAGAATACGGAATTGCGTGAACTGACGCAAACGCCCGTCACCGACATCGAGTCGATCTATACGAAAACCATCGCCGAAAAGTTCGCCTTCGAAAAAAAGATGATCGTGAAGGAGTTGCGGCAGTACGGCATCCTTTCCCTGCTCACCGCTCCCGAAAACCTCACGGTCAATACGGTGAACAAATACCTCGAACTCAAAGCACGCCAGGCCATCTGACCAATTGCCCGTTTTCGGTTAAGGTTGATAGTGAGGTTCTTGGGTGCCTGTCGCCACCTCTGTTACAGCTGGAACCTGTTTTGCATTAACGTGTAGACAACTGCGCGGAATAATACATTCGCTAAATCAAACAGTATGAGGTTTACCAACAAAGTTTGTCTTGTTACGGGTGCGGCTTCGGGTATCGGTAGAGCGACGGCCCTGCGCTTTGCATCTGAAGAAGGGCTGGTGGCAGTAATAGACCGCGATGAGAAGGGCGGACAGGAAACGGTTGACATGATCACGGCCGCCAAGGGCGCTGCTATTTTCTGCAAGGCAGATATCGCCAATGAAGAAGAGATCGTAGCAGCGGTAAATTCCGCGCTCGCTAAATGGAACCGGATCGACATCCTGGTGAACAACGCGGCGATGATGACCTTCAAAAAGATCGTTGACCTGAGCACCGCAGAATGGGACCAGGTGATGAATGTGAACATGCGGTCGGTCTTTCTTTTCTGCAAATACTGCATTCCGCACATGTATGGAGGGGCCATTGTGAACGTGAGTTCTGTGCACGCACATGAAACCACTGCCAACGTGGTGCCGTATGCCAGCAGCAAAGGCGCTATGGAAGCGTTTGTAAGAGGGGTGAGCCAGGAGTATCCTACTTTGCTGCGCATCAATTGTGTAGCGCCCGGTGCAGTTGAAACACCGATGCTGCGCAACAATCCCAATGTAAAAAGCGGCACGGAGATCATAGAAGGCGTGATCGGCAAGCCGGAACAGCTGGCTTCGGCCATCTGCTACCTTGCTTCCGACGAAGCAGGTTTTATCAACGGCACTACCCTGGTGGTCGACGGCGGCAGGCTGGATATATTATAGCACGTAAACATCAACGATGAAGCGCAACTAGTTCATGTTCGCAACCGGGATCGAGAACAGTTATCCGACGATCATGCTTCCCGATGGAAAGATCAAGCGGATCGATGAAATAGTGAAAACGGGCCACTCTGAAAACCGGGCTAAAGACCTCGAGCTGGTAAAAGAGCTCGGCATCGAATTTCTCCGCTACGGTCCGCCTTATTGCAAGACCCATACGGCACCCGGCCAGTACGACTGATGCATACCGAAACGAATATATCGGGCCCCGATACCTGCAAGTGGCTGAACAAAGAGTGGGCAAATGTGCACCGCCTGAAAAATGATATTGTGCCCATCGAGGGATTTACCTGGTACAGCCTGTTACACCAGGTAGACTGGGACTCGGCGCTGTGTAAAGACAATGGGAAGATCAACGAGCTGGGGCTGTACGATCTCAACCGAAACATCACCCCGGTGGGCGAGCGCTACAAAAAGCTTATACAGCAATGGTGCGACGTGATCGCAGTGGAGAGCTTTGGATTAGGGTTCAGCCATTGAGAGGGAGAAAGAGTGCGATGGGTCTTCAGCGTTGCAAAATATTGGTATAAAGGGCACTGCATTACCGTTGGTGTAAAAATCATTTCGGGCTACTGGAGGATTGTGGTAACTTCATAGGGCTTGCTTTTTATCCTTCACTTCAATTGCCACATATGAAAAGGTTCTTCATCACCGAAAGAAGCGACAGAGCTGCTCTGATCGCACGACTCACGCTTGGCCTGGTTGTGTTCCCGCACGGAGCGCAAAAGTTGTTTGGAATGTTTGGCGGATATGGCTTTTCGAACACGATGGACTATTTCACCACACACATTCATCTTCCCTGGGTACTTGCGTTCCTTGTTATCATGATCGAGTCCATCGGGGCTATTTGTCTGATTGCCGGTTTTGCCACCCGGTTCTGGGCGATCGCTATGTTCATCAATTTCGTTGGCATCATCGTCACATCGCACATCAAGCACGGCTTCTTCATGAACTGGAACATGATGCCCGACACGCCCGAAGGATTCGAATATCATCTCCTCATCATCGGCCTCTGCGTCATCCTGATCGTGGTAGGTGGCGGCAAATGGAGCGTGGATGCGGCCATGCATCATCATCCTGCACCGGGTTCGGGAAGGCTGGCCCTGTAGAGGCTCCGTGCCCGGTATCGGCCATGGCGCAAGATGGCTATGTTCCGAAACCCAACGTATCAGGGCTCTACCGATCGATCCAGCGCCTGCACAATATCATCCAGAATATCATCCACGTACTCCAGTCCGCACGAGATGCGGATGAGGCCGGGAGTGATGTTGACGGCGAGGCGTTCCGTTTCGGTCAGTTTGGCATGGGTGGTGCTGGCCGGATGAGAGGCTATGCTGCGCGAGTCGCCCAGGTTTGCAGTCAGGGTCAGCAGCTCCAGGCTGTTCAGGAATTTACGCCCGCTTTCGAGACCGCCTTTGAGTTCGAAACATACAATGCCTCCGCCTGTCTCCATCTGGCGTATGGCGATCTTATGCTGCGGGTGGCTGGGCAGGAAAGGATATTTGATAAAGGAGATCGCCGGATGGTTTTCCAGCGCCCGGGCGATGTGCAGGGCATTGGCTGCATGTCTTTCCATGCGTACGTCGAGGGTTTCGAGGCTTTTGCTGATGACCCACGCGTTGAACGGCGACATGGCCGGACCGGTGCTGCGGCAAAACAGGTAGATCTGGTGGATCAGGTCTTTCCGGCCGGCAACTACGCCACCAAGAACGCGCCCTTGTCCGTCCATCCATTTGGTGGCGGAATGAACCACGATGTGCGCACCGAAACTGATCGGGCGCTGGCTCATCGGGGTGGCAAAGCAGTTGTCTACATTCAGGATCAGGTTATGCCGCGCTGCCAGCTCGCCCACCCATTTCAGGTCGATGATGTCGAGCCCCGGATTGGTCGGGGTTTCCAGGTAGATCATCTTTGTATTGGGCCGGATCGCCGCTTCCCATTCTTCCGGTTTATCCGCGCTCACGTAAGAGAATTCAATGCCGTAGCGGTTCATGTACTTGGTAAGTACAGTGTGTGTGCTACCGAAAATGGAGTTGCACGACAGCAGATGATCACCGCTTTTCAGCAGCGCCATGAAAGAAGCGAATACCGCGCTCATGCCGGAAGCGGTGGCATAGGCCGCTTCCGCGCCTTCGAGGATGCGTACTTTTTCAGACAACTCGTGAACGTTCGGGTTGCTGAAACGGCTGTAAATGTTATCATCCGTTTCATCTGCAAAGGCGGCGCGCATGTCCTCCGCATCGTCGAAACAGAAACTGCTGGTCAGGAACAGCGGTGTAGAATGTTCCATCTCGTTGGTACGCTCGGTCTGTGTACGTATCGCCTGTGTGATCGGATGTAATGGCATGATGAAAGTTTTTGCAAAGGCTGTCTTAAAAGTTTACTGTCTCTCTTTTTGTTCCTCCGGAACAGATAAGGAACAGTTATGGGTGTCTTCTCAACTTTTCAGACAGCTTCGAATGTTATGTATTATCTTACTCGCGGGTAAAGGTCAGCAGCTTACTCGTTCACCTTCACATCCCAGCGAACATGGGTGCCTGAATTGCGGAGGGTTTCGGTGACAGAGCAGTATTTATCCATCGACAGCTCGCATGCTTTGCGGGCTTTGTCGGGATCGATCTGTCCTTTGAGCTCGAAAGTAATGGTGATGTCTTTCCATAAAGAAGGGATCACGCCGGGATCTCTTTCACCGTCTATCTTCATTGAAAAAGCGTCTATGGTCTGCCGTTGTTTTTTGAGGATAGACACGATGTCGATCCCGCTGCAGCCCCCGAGCCCCATCAGCAGCATCTGCATGGGGCGCACGCCGAAGTTGATGCCGCCGTTGTCGTCGCTCGTATCCATCCTCACCGTATGCCCCGCCGCATCTTTTGCTTCGAAGCCGTAATCGCCCTGAACGCGGTCCAGTTCTATGTGTATCATACAAACTTTTTGCAAATGTAATTCACAGAGTCCTTTACTTTGCTTTTTCAACTGAGAACTATCGAATGAATCTGTTCCACTGCAATGAGCGCTTCGAACTGGAAGGTGGGGGAGTACTTGAGGAATTTACAATTGCCTATCATACCTACGGCGAACTGAATGCCGATAAAAGCAATGTGGTCTGGATCTGTCACGCACTTACAGCCAGTTCCGATGCTGTAGCCTGGTGGCCCGGCGTGGTCGGCAGCGGACTGGTCATAAACCCCGAAAAATACTTCATCGTCTGTGCCAATATCATCGGCTCCTGTTATGGATCCACCGGCCCCCTGAGCAGAAACCCGCAGACCGGCAAGCCTTACTACCACAGCTTTCCACTGATCACCATCCGCGACATGGTAAAGGCGCATCTGCTGCTTTGTGAACATCTGGGGATAAAATACATCCACCTCCTGATGGGCGGTAGCATGGGCGGTTACCAGGCCCTTGAATGGGTTGTTATGAAGCCTGAAATGGTGAAACGGCTCTTTCTCATCGCCACATCTGCCAGTGAAAGCGCCTGGGGCATTGCGGTTCACACCACGCAGCGGCTGGCGATTGAAGCCGACGGTACCTGGCTGCAGGAATCAGAACAGGCCGGCAGCAAAGGTCTGAAAGCTGCGAGGGCCGTGGGCATGCTGAGCTACCGTAACTATGGCATCCTGGTAGAAAAACAAACCGACCCCGACAGGGAGAAGCTGATCGGTTTCAGGGCGGCTTCCTACATGCGGTACCAGGGCGAGAAGCTGGTTAAACGATTCAATGCCTACAGTTACTGGCTTTTGACACAGTCGATGGATACGCACCAACTGGCCAGGGCCCGCGGCAAATCGCTGGAAGCAGTGCTGAAAGGGATCCTGCAACCGGTGCTGATCATCGGGGTGAGCAGCGATATATTATGTCCCGTACAAGAACAGCAATACCTCGCTCACCATATCATCTCTTCTACGTATAATGAGATCGATTCTGCGTATGGCCACGATGGCTTTATCATCGAGTCAGGGAAGATTTCTTTCCATCTTAACCGCTGGCTCCGTGAGCACTGAGGTCACACATCGAGCTTAAGCCGCGCCGGTTCCTCCGTGATCGACAACATCTCTGCAAAAGGCACGATGGTGATCTGGCCGAACTGCTGCAACAGCATACGGTACGCAGCTTCTACGGGCCTTGGTTTCCGGTCGAGATCATAGAGCCCGCATTCGTTCACGTGCCCGTTCTTTTCCGCCAGTTCCGTGTCCCAGTCGATCTGGTCTGTGAGGCTGTACCAGGTAAAACCCAGCACAGGCACCCCGTCTTTTCGCATTTGTATCACGTTCAGCCATTGTTTCCACAACCACATCGGGGCGTCTTTTGATTCAAACACATTGGTTTCGGTATGCATCACCGGCTTGCGGTACCGGTCGTAGTATTCACTGGTGATTTTGTACCAGCCGAGAACGTCCATCGCATTGATCATCGACCCGTCGGGCAGCTTGATCTTTTCATTCCGGCCGTAGTAGTCGTTGCCCATCACCTGGTACCCGGGCGGTTCGCCCGCCATGAACCAGTTGTATTCTTCCCTCGTCATGCCGTTGTCGAGCAGGTAGTTGTATACTTCGGCATCGGGGTGATGCGCATACAGGAGGTCGAGCGAAAGAAAGCGCAGCTTGTTGATCAGGGTCTCTTTTGCCTGCAGCTGGCAGATATCGTGCATGTATTCGGCGCTTTCGCTTTGAACAATGATGCAATCGTGCCGGAGGCTCGCAATGTGGTGATTGGCCAGGATGCTGGCGGCCACCAGATTTTTCATGGCCGTCACAAAAGCCCTATCCGTTTTCAGCTGTTCGTTCCACAGCCCGTCCAGCGCGCTTGCCCGGGCGGAGATATAGATCTCGTTCACCGGGGTGTAATAGCGTACCCAGGGATAACGCTTGGCCACGGCCTGTGCGTATTCCGCAAAATGGATGGGCAGTTCGGGGTTCTGGAAATCACCGACCCAGTCGGGCACGCCAAAGTGCATCAGGTCGAGGATCGGAACGATCTCCAGCCGTTTGATCTCGTTCATCACCTGGTCGGCAAAACTCCAGTCGAACTGGCCCGGCCCTTTGTGGATGGAGTAATAAGGCAGGCCGTACCGCAACACATTTATGCCCAGGTCTTTCACCAGCCGGAAATCTTCTTTCCACCGGTCGTAATGCCCGCATTCGGCAAGCATATCCCTTCTTATTTTTTTGCCATCTATCGTAGGATAAGAACATTCGATGCCCGTAGCGAACATGAAATTATTGTCCGAAAGCCGGGGCAAACCACTGCCGCTTTGTCCATCGCCTCCTCCGTACTGATCTCCATCGAACGGCATATCGCCATATTTTTGTCTTACGATCGTGAGAAAGCTTTTTGACATACGCTTAATTTTCTAATCTTTTCAGCCATTCTAAAAAAAGGTCCGCCGTTCTCAGTGAGAGGGCCATGATAGTGATAGCGGGATTGGTGCTGAGCGCACTTGGAAACACCGAATTGTCGCAGATGTACAGGTTGGATATATCGAACGATCTTCCTTCTTCGTTCACGACCGCTTCACCGGCATCGGTGCCCATGCGGCAGGTGCCGATCACATGGGCGTTCCTGAGGTTCGACCAGATCTTCTTTGCGCCTGCAGCTTCCCATATCCTGGTCATCAGGGCTTTGCCGTGCGCCGCCATGTTCAGTTCGTTCTCCCCGTTTGTAAACGAGATGAGGGGCTTGGGCAGGCCCATTTCATCCTTTTCGTCAGACAGCGTCAGTAAGTTGTGTTCATAGGGAAGACAGTCGCCGTGGATGTTGATGCCGGCGACATGATTGTATTGCATCATCCGCTCGCGCAGCTCACGGCCCCAGAAACCATTGGTTCTCGCAAGGGTGGAGGCATAGGTGACCGGCATTACACCGATCGACTGCACCAGGTACCCGCCGGCGTAACCGGCATCCGGTGCCCGGAAAGTGTCTTCCGAAATCAGTCCGCCGGGTATGCCTTTGTAGGGCCTCACCATGTCTTCGAACTCACCCCACATCTGCAGTCCGACATGTGCCATGAAATTGCGGCCGATCTGCCCGCTGCTGTTGGCAAGTCCGTTCATAAGCAGCAGCCGCGGCGTTTCTATGGCGCCGCCGCAGAGAAACACCCATTTGCAGAGCTGCTTTTCCGTTGTACCATTACGGATATAGGTAACCGCAGTTATCCGGCCTGTGTGGTCCCTTTCCAGGCCGGTGCAGAAAGATTCGGGTCTGATCTCGGCGCCATGCAGAAGGGCCAGGGGCAGAAAAGTGACGTCCATGCTTGCCTTGGCGCCGTTGTTACAGCCAGCTTCGCAGAAGCCCCGGTTGGTACAGGCATGGCGCCAGCCGATGTGATCCTGGTAGTAGGAAGCCGAAAGGGCCGCGTTGGCAGCCGGACTCGTTCTTATATTCAGCTCTTTGCAGGCTTTCTGCATAAGTTGTGCCGCGCCGTTGAGGGGCAGCGGCGGAAGGGGATAGCCTTTTTTACGGGCCGGTCCCCAGGGATAAGGGCTGGGGCCCGAGATGCCCAGGAACGATTCCAGCTCATCGAGATAAGGTTCGAGTTCGTAGTAGCCAAAAGGCCAGTCTTTGCCGACGCCGAATTCAGTCTGAAGCGAAAAATCTTCCGGATGGGGGCGGGGTGTGTAGGCGGTGTAGTGCAACGTAGAGCCGCCCACGCCGGTACCTGAATTGTTGCGGCCAAACGGAAGCGCATGAGCGCCGGCGCTGATCCGTTCGTGCGGCCAGTAGAGTTTGTCCTGTTCCCGCTCGTCGGTGGCGAAATCGGAGGAGGCATGCCATTGCTTTCCCGCTTCGAGGGCTACCACGCGAAGGCCGGCCTGTGCGAGCCGCGCCAGCAGCGGGCTGCCGCCGGCTCCGGTACCGATTACGACCGCATCTACCTGTTCTGTGTTTGGGTATAACTTCATCTGTCTTTGCTAAGTGAAGGAGGGAGGGTTGCTTCGCGGGGTTCTATGTCTTCCCGTTCGTTCAGTCCGGTTCTCAGCCAGCCATGCCGGTCAGCAAAGCCGGCATAGCCGATCTCATTCTGCGCATAAGGATAACTGTAATACAGCTCCGCCAGTTCAGCCAGCATTTCTTCAAAGAATAACTTCGCCCGCACTTTCTTCCACACTTCTCCCGGCGGATCGCCCTGCTGTATCCGGTTGAGCACGGTTGCCTGCCCGTCAGCCGATATCTGGATGAAATCCTGACCATACAAGGCGGTTGCGGTTTGGTGCAGGCCGCTTATGCCCAGCCTGTAGGCTTCGCGGTCGGCCGGCAAAAGATCGTACCGCCAGCCGTTCGATCTATTTGCCGCAAGGCGGTGGTCGAGGTCGAGGGCTGGTTGAACGCCGGGTTCATCGCCGCGGAGATCGAGCAGATGGTTGCAGACAAGGGTGAGCACCTGAAATTCATCTGCAGAAAAGAAGCGGGGGCTGCCGATATGAGTGGCAAGCCGGGGCTCTACAACGGCCCGGGTCTTGTCGGAGACATGACTGGTCTCTATCAGCTTTTGAACCGTATCAACGGGATAAAAGGTATGACTGTCCATCAATTATTTTTTCATTGCCGCTCAAAAGATGAAGCTGTAATATAAGTAGAAGGAAGGCTGATCTACAAGCGGCCGCCGGTCACTTCCACGAGGCTGCCCGTCATGAAGCTGCCTTCGTCAGACGCCAGCAGCACATAGGCGGGGGCGAGCTCTTCGGGCTGTCCCGGGCGCTCCAGCGCCACCTCGTGACCGAAGTTCTGGACTTCCTCCTGCGGCATGGTGGCAGGTATGGCGGGCGTCCATACGGGGCCAGGTACCACCGAGTTGACGCGGATCTTCTTTTTGCCGAGCTCCAGGGCCAGTGAAAGCGTGAAGGTGTGGATGGCGGCTTTGGAAGAAGCATAGTCTATCAGGATGGGGATGCCGACCTTACCCACGATACTGCCTGTGTTGATGATGGCGTCTCCTTCGTGCAGGTGCGGCAGGGCTGCCTGCACCATGAAAAAGTAGCCAAAAAAATTGGTTTCGAATGTGCGTCGCAGTTGATCTTCCGTGATGTCTTCTATGCTTTTCTGCGACTGCTGATAGGCCGCATTGTTGACAAGTATGTTCAGTTTGCCGAATTCTTTCACCGCGGTTTCAACAGCGTCGAAGCAGGCCTGGCGGCTTCTTACATCCGCTTTGATGGTGATGCAGCTTCCGCCTTTCTGCTCCACCATCTGTTTGGTTTCGGCTGCGTCGCCGTCTTCTTCATTGTATACGATGGCTATGTTGGCGCCTTCCATGGCGAAAGCGATGGCCACCGCCCGTCCGATGCCTGAATCGGCGCCGGTGATAAGGGCTGCTTTGCCTTTGAGCTTGGAAGCGGGAGAATAATTGGAGAGGTCGCTGTCGGGCTGCCGGTGCATGTCTTTCTGGCTTGCAGGGTAAGCCAGTTTCTGGGCTTCGATTTCGCTCGACAGGGGGCGTGATTCGGGTTGTTGCTTGTTTTGGTTTGCCATGTTTTGTCGTTGTATGTATAGTGCTACGAGATTGCTGAACCGCCTCTATGTATAAGTATATACTTTAATTTGTTCAACAATGGATTTGAGCTCCGGTTCAAAATGTGAAAATAATTGTGCCAGCCGCCTTCCCGGGCCCTGAAAAACGATCGTGCCGGACACAATCTTTTGTCTAATGAAAAAGGCCATTCCGGGAGGAAGGGCCTTTTTCATAGAGCTTATTACCAAAATTATCAGGGCATCTTATAAGTCGCCTTGAAATCGTTTTTAAATTCCATGAACTCCGGAATACAAACATTCTGTACATACGGATTCGAAGGATGCCGGGAAATATATTCCTGGTGGTATTCTTCAGCCGGGTAAAACTTGGCGATCGGTTTTACTTCCGTAACGATCTTGTCGCGGAATTTTTTCTGGTCGGTAAGTCGTTTGATCTCGGTATCTATGATCTGCTTTTCCTTGTCGTTGCGGTAAAAGGCGATGGATCGGTATTGCGAGCCTACATCGTTTCCCTGCCTGTCGACCGTGGTGGGATCCTGGCTGGCGAAGAAGGCTTTTACGAGGGTCTCAAAGGAGACGACAGCCGGATCGTAATAAACCTGTACGGCTTCGGCATGGCCGGTTTCGCCGGAGCTTACCTTTTCATAATCAGGTTTGTTGTCTGTTCCGCCTGCATAGCCCGACACCGCATCACGTACGCCGGCAAGGCTCTGGAACACAATTTCCGAATGCCAGAAACAGCCTTCCGCAAAGGTGGCTACAGCTTCGTTGGCTGAAGGTTTCTGGGAGGTGGCCAGCGGGATGGCCGCTTTGCGGTTCTCGCTCTGGGCGCAGGCTGTGAGTACGATGACCGCCATCAGCGCCGTGGTAAAAAGTTTCATGAGTATATGTATTATTTTTTATTAACAACAGCGCTTACCGGTGGTTTGCCGCCGTCCGGTACAAAGATGAGAGCATCGGAATTCATGCAATAACGTTTGCCCGTGGGGGCCGGACCATCATCGAACACATGGCCAAGGTGCGAGCCGCTTTTGCTGTCGACCACTTCCCAGCGAACCATGCCGTCGCCGTAATCCTTGACAATCTTTACGGCATCCGGTGTAATGGGTGCGTAGAAACTGGGCCAGCCGGTACCTGAATTGAATTTGGTTTCCGAGCTGAAAACAGGTTGAAGGGAGGCGGCGGAATAGTACGTTCCTTTCTCGTAGAAGTGATCGTATTTGCCGGTAAAGGCGCGTTCTGTTCCTTTTTCGCGGAGAATATAATACTGGCCGTCGCTTAGTTTGGTTTTCCATTCCGCATCCGGGAAACTCATCGGGTAGGTGACCTTGGTGTCGGCGACCGGCGGATTCGGAAATCTTTTGTCTTTCGACTGGGCGAGGCCGCAGTGTGAATTGATCAGGCAGAATATCGCCATGACCACAAGTATTGATTTACGCATAAGGGAAGTTTATTAAACAAATAAACGAGATAGCAGGCAGATAAGTTTACGAAAAATTGTTAAGATAGCACAAAAAAGGAAGGAGAGAGGATACTTAAATAGCCTTAGCTTTACACACAGCATATCGGATATGAAACACATTCCAAATCTATTTACGCTGCTGAATCTGATCGCGGGATGCTTGGCGGTGATCTTTGTGCTTCAGACGGGAGAGACGATAGTGAACATCAGCGATGGGGAAGCCATCATCACTCTGCCGGAAAAAATAGCGTGGGGCTCTTTCTGTATCGGCATTGCGGCCGTGGTCGACTTTTTCGACGGCTTCATAGCCCGTCTCTTCAAAGCTTCATCGCAGATCGGGAAACAACTCGATTCGCTGGCCGATGTGGTTTCCTTCGGCGTGGCGCCGGGCATGATCCTTTACCAGCTGCTGCGTATCAGCTACGCCCAGCAACTCAACGGGCTTGATGTGAATTTCGCGGCCCTCCTGCCGGCCCTCCTCTTTCCCTGTGCCAGCGCCTTCCGGCTGGCCCGCTTCAATACAGACGCAACACAGGAAAAAGGTTTCAAAGGCGTGCCCACACCCGCTGCCGGACTGCTGGTGGCTTCACTTCCCTTAATCATCTTTTATAATTACTACAATCTCGATAACCTGCTGCTGAACAAATGGTTCCTCTATGTGCTCACGGCCGTGGTCAGTTACCTCATGATCAGCAGGCTGCCGCTCATTGCCCTGAAGTCAAATGCTCAGGGTATGAAACAACGGCTCCCTGAGCTGTCGCTGCTGGTGATCGCCATCGTATCGGCCCTCATACTCAAATGGCTGGCCGTGCCTGTCATCTTTTTATTCTATATCATTATATCTTTACTCGCTTCCCGGATGCAGAACGAATCATAAGCTGTTCAGCCACCAGGGCTCGGTATGACAGGGAAGAAAATCATCCTATAAAATTCTCGTATGACGTATACAATACAGGTAAAAGTAATGCCGCTGAAAGAACTGCTCGATCCACAGGGAAAAGCGGTGATGGGCGGACTGGGAAACGTGGGCATCAGCGGTGTGCAGGATGTTCGGATAGGCAAGAACGTTACCCTGCAGATAGATTCCGCTTCAGAAGAAGAGGCCCGCAGCATCGCGGAGGAAGCGGCCAGAAAGCTCTTGGCAAATCCGGTGATGGAATACTTCGAAATATCGGTGAATTAGCCCGGATGCTGTACATCGTTCCTTCCCCGATCGGCAACCTTCAGGACATTACCCTGCGTGCCATCGAAACACTCAAAGGGGCCGACGTGATTCTGGCGGAAGATACCCGGACCTCCTCGAAGCTGCTGAACCATTACGGCATCGGCCGCCCGCTGTCTCCCTACCACCAGCACAACGAACACAAGATCTTCCGCCACCTGGTAGACCAGCTGGTGCAGGGCAAAACGATGGCCCTGCTTACCGATGCCGGTACCCCGGGCATCTCCGACCCTGCTTTTCTGCTGGTACGCGAATGCATAAAGGAAGGTGTGAAGGTAGAATGCCTGCCCGGCGCAACGGCCTTTGTGCCGGCGCTGGTGAACAGCGGACTTCCCATAAACAGGTTTGTATTCGAAGGATTTCTTCCGCTTAAAAAAGGCCGCCAGACCCTGTTGAAACAACTGGCGGAGGAAGACCGCACCATGGTGTTTTATGAATCGCCCATGCGGCTGGTGAAAACCCTGCTCGAGTTCAGGCAGTACTTTGGCGACGGCCGGCCCTGCTGCGTAAGCCGTGAACTGACCAAAATGTTTGAAGAGAACCAGCGGGGAACCCTGCTCGAAGTGCATGTCCACTACCAGTCGAAAACAGTCAAAGGCGAGATCGTGATCGTGGTGGCCGGCAAGAGCGAAACGTGACTGAACTCGGGGCTGGTGCCGCAATAATTGTTTATAAAGACGTTAACTTTTTTGACCCTATCTTCCGTTTTTGCGGCAGAATGGTAAATTTGCCGCTATTAAATACCCAGCATGACATCCTATCAGATACTCATCATCGCTTTTATTTCTTTCTTACTGGTGTTTTTGCCCTCCGCTGGTATGTATGGCATGTTCAAAAAAGCCGGGGTTCCGGGCTGGAAGGCGCTGATCCCTTTCTATAATACGGGTGTCATTCTCGATATCACCAAACGACCGAGACACTGGTTCATCTGGCAGTTTATTCCCATCGTCGGCTGGTTTGTGAACCTGGGTATTTATATAGAATTTGTAAAGCCTTTTGGAAAGTTCAGGTTCTATGAGCATGTGCTCACGGTATTTGCTTCCCCCATCTATTTTTTGTACATCGGGTTCAATAAAACAGACCGTTTCCTTGGTGTGGCGGCTGTACAGGCGCACCGCAAATCGACCACCCGCGAATGGATCGATGCCGCTATTTTTGCGGTGGTAGCGGCCACGCTGATCCGGCTCTTTGTATTCGAAGCCTATACCATTCCGACCGGCTCCATGGAAAAGACGCTGCTGATCAATGACTTTCTTTTTGTAAGCAAATGGACGTACGGCCCGCGTCTTCCCAACACGCCGCTCGCCCTGCCTTTCGTGCACCACAGTCTTCCCGGTTCCAGCCGCAAGTCTTACTCGGAACTGATCTCCCTTCCTTATATCCGCTGGTTCGAAAGTCCGGTGAACCGCAACGACGTGGTGGTGTTCAACTTCCCGGCCGGCGATACCGTAATCAATACCGAGGAATACCAGTCGCTGATCCCTTATTACGATGTGATCAGGGTACGCGGCAATGGAAATCCGGATGTAGGCAGGAACATTGTACTGGGCGATCCAGACACCTATCCCATCATTGTACGGCCGGTGGATAAGCAGGAAAATTATATCAAACGATGTGTGGCCATTTCGGGTGATACGTTGCAGGTAAAAGACGGGCTTGTATACGTGAACAGCCAGGCGCCTTTCCTGCCGCCGTTTTCACAGACTTACTACATCGTGGAGACGAACGGACAGCAGCTGGATGATGATGCGCTGAAGGAACAGTATGATATCAGTACCGACAATCCGGAGGAGATCACATCTGCGGGTATGAACAATACTTACCGCATGCTGCTGACGAATTCAGCCTTTCAGAAAATGCAGAAAAGCGGTTTTGCAAAAAAGATCACCCCCGAACTCAATACGGCGCATGAATTGTTCCCTTACGATACCGCACACAGGTGGACGGAAGACAATTTCGGCCCGATCTGGGTGCCAAGAAAAGGAGCAACGATCCTGCTGACGCCCCAGAACTATACAATCTATGAAAGGGCGATCCGTACCTACGAACACAACAAGCTAGAACAACGGGAAGGTAAGTTTTACATCAACGACCAGCAGACGAACCAGTATGTGTTCAAGATGAATTATTTCTGGATGATGGGGGATAACCGGCACCTTTCTCAGGATTCACGTTACTGGGGTTTTGTGCCGGAAGATCATATCGTGGGCAGTGCCTCGCTGATCTGGATGAGCTGGAACCACGGCATCCGCTGGAACCGGCTGTTCAAAAAAATCAAATAAGACCGGTATCACCGGGGCCTTATGAAGAAGGAAACGTTTGTCGTTGCATATGAAGTGTACGATGGCATTGAAGAGCTGAACGAAGAGGATGCCGAAATACTGCGTGCCGCACAGGAGGCGGTCAAACTGTCGTACGCACCCTACTCCCATTTTTACGTAGGCGCGGCCGCCCGCCTGAACAACGGGCAGACTATTCGTGGCTCCAACCAGGAGAACGCCTCTTTTCCGGTCGGCATATGTTCCGAGCGAGTGCTGCTGTCGTCGGTTTCTTCGCTGTATCCCGGCATGCCCATCAGCACCATGGCGGTCAGTTACCGCAGCGACGACGCCCCCAGCGATCATCCCATTTCTCCCTGCGGCCTATGCCGCCAGACACTCCAGGAATACGAAGACCGCACCCGCCAGCCGATCCGCCTGATCCTCGCTGGCCAAACCGGCAAGGTCTACATCCTTCCCAATGTTACCATGTTACTGCCTTTGTCGTTCACGCCTGCAGATCTGGAAGGCTCTCCACCATGATTTACCGTTAATTCCGAGCAAAGTTACCGATGCGGCTTTTGTCTGAACCTTGATTTAAGGAGTTATACAGATGCCCCTCAGAGGGGATGGCTAGCTCAGGGTGATCAGTAAAAACCCTTAAATCGAGGTTCAGGCAAGCTCCAGCACCAGATCTGTTTCTGCATAGCCTACGCAGGTCAGCCGGTAGCCCTGCTCAAGATCGTTGCTGGTCAGTACTTCGTTGGCGCTCATTCTGATGAGGCCGGAGGTGCAGCGGACGGTGCATGCGGAACACCGGCCACCGCGGCAGCTGTAAGGCAGGTAGACGCCGTGATCCAAGGCTGCCTGCAGGATGTTGCCGGGGTAGGAGACGGGGAAATGGTGCGTTTGCCCGTGCCCGTGAAGCGTGATCTGTTTGGGCGCGGTGTCTGTCATGAACGGCGGGGCAGGCACGCCGTGGATCACAAAGTTCTCTTTGCGGATCTGGTCGTCGGTGAACCCGAGATACCTGAGCACAAAGGAAGCCATGCGCATAAAGGCTTCGGGCCCGCACACGAAGAAGAGGGCACGGTCATGGTTGAACGAATGGGCGGCGATCAGCTGTTCGAGCAGGTTGTTGTTAAGCCGCTGGGGATCGTTTTGCTTAACCACCGGGTCACTCAGCAGCCGGAGATAAGTAAACCGATGCGGAAACATTTTCTGAAGCGCCAGCAGTTCATTATGAAAAATGGTGGCTGCTTCGTTGTGGTTCTGGTAGATTAGCGTATGATGCAGGGCAGGCTGATGGTGGAGCGCTTCCTTCAACAGGGAAAACACCGGACTGATGCCGCTTCCCGCTGCCAGGAAGAAAAGGGTCTGGGGTTCGAACGGCGCAGACAGGAGTGTGAACCGGCCTGCGGGTGGGAGGGCCGTCAGTATTTCGCCGGTCCGCAGGTGATCGTACAGGTAACGGCTCACTTCTCCGTTGACCTGCCTCTTTACAACCACGGCCAAATCTTTATCCAGATCAGGTGTAGTGACCAGTGAATAAGAGCGGCGGTATGCTTTGTGATCCATCGTGATCAGGAAGGTAAGGTACTGACCGGGCTGGTAAGGAACAGGCTCATGATCAGGCGTTGACAGCGTAACTTTCACCGCATCGGTGGCCACCCTTTCCAGGGCGGTTACCCGAAGCTGAATAGTATAAGGCAACTGATCTGTCATGCAGACGGTGGTTGTAAAAATGAGACCTGTCCGGCGATCTTCTGCCTCCCATCAGAACAGCGTCTGAACGCCACAGGCAATCTTCGCTTCATGATCAAGGAGCCATCTTTTCATTCCAAGTCCGCCTGCATAACCAACCAGGTCCTGGTTGGCGCCGATCACGCGGTGGCAGGGGATCACAATGGCGAGTTTGTTTTTGCCATTGGCAGACGCTGCAGCCCGGATGGCTTTTACATCGCCCAGGCGCTTCGATAATTCAAGATAGCTGATGGTGCTGCCAAAAGGGATCTTTCCCAGCTCCTTCCAGACCTTTTGCTGGAACTCGGTCCCCGGCTGCCCCACAGGGAAACTGAACTCGCGGCGGGCGCCGTCAAAGTACTCGTGCAGTTCCCCGATGCATTGGTCGAAGACGGGTGACAGCGGTTTGCTGACTGCTTTTTCCTCCGGGATGGGTACCATATCGTGACAGAACCGGATCTCCAGGATGCTGTCGTGGGTTCCCGAGATCATGAGGGTTCCCAGCGGGAAAGACCGGTAGACCGAGATGGGTTGTTCCATACCGGAGGATTTTTGCATAAAGTGATTATTTAAAATAAGAACGGAGAAACCAGGCGAGTTTTTCATGTTGCTCCATGATGCCTGTTATGAAATCGGCGGTACCCGCATCGTTGAAATCATCCTGAATCTGGGGAAGTGCTTTTCGGATGCTGATGATGATCGACTCATGGTCCTGCAGCAGGTTCGTGAACTGCGTTTTCTGCTCTGAAGTATATTCCGGTTCGTCGAGATGGGTGATCTTGAGAAAATCTTTCAGCCGGCCTTCCGGATTGTGTCCCAGATAGCGGATGCGTTCTGCCGTGAGGTCGATGATCTCTTCGATTTCTTCGTACTGTTTTTCGTACAGTTTGTGGAGTTCGATGAAGTTATCGCCGGTAATGTTCCAGTGGTAATTCCGGGTTTTGGTGTACAGCACATATTCGTCCGCCAAAAGCGTGTTCAGGAAAAGTGCTATCTGTTGTAAATCTTCATCTTTGATGCCAATGTTTGCTTTCATGTCGAAGTAGTTTAAGTTGCAAGTTAACGATCGGTTGGAAGTATTGTTTGCACCGCGTCAAGGTTTATGGGGCCGTATACATGAGGAAACAGGTCTGGTACAACAGGAGAAGGTTCATAGCGAACCGGCGCCGTCAGTTTCTGCTCATCGATATGCAAAACCACAAGTCCTTTAACTGCGGAATAATACCGTTCCAGTACACCCGGCAATTGTTGTTCCACACAGCAATGTATGAAACCTTCCACCGGAAGCGAATCAGCGCGGTATCTTCCTTCCGTCAGCGCCTGGTTCCAGGCGGCCTGTGTGGTAACGTGCAGGATCATATGCTGTCGGCATCAAGCATGGACGCGAGCTCCATCAGTTCAAGGTGTTTGTACCGGGTCTTGTCGGTGTCGAAGCATTTGGCAAGTTCTTCCAGCAGGTGCTGGATGATCCGCTGGTTGCTCATCGGTTTGAAATAAGACGAAGTGGGTGGCACCGATATCTTGCGGAAATAATTCTCCACATCTTTATGAGTAAATACCTGTCCGCTCGAGGGGTCGATGTAGAACTGGATCTTGTTCCACGCTTCAGTGGAAGTACTCTGCATGGAGGCAGGGTCTGAATTAAAATAGCCCAGGATGAACTGACGCGGAATGTTGATGGCGTGGATCGGAACATCCAGCAGTTCGCTCATGATGAGGTAGAGGATGCCGTTGCTGATGGAGTTTCCCTTTTTGCTATCGAGCACCTTGTTCAGCAGGAATTCGTTCGGGTCTTTGTAGGAAACTTCGACCCCTTTAAAATTATAGTAACTGTAGAGAATGGTCGTGATCACATTGGTTTTCTCGAGGGCGGTGAGGTAACTGTTCAACTCGAGCCAGATGTTGCGGCGGATCTTTTCAATCTCCTTCATCAGGGTCGACATCACCAGGTCGGGATACTGGTATTTGGCCACCAGCAGGGCGCCCATCAGCAGATCCTGTTCGGGCTGATTTTTCCACTGCATCAGTTCGGCGGTCAGGTCGCGCAGATGAAGGCGGTGGATCAGCATCTCGATGCGTTCCTGTACTTCCCCGTCCGGAGTGTTTTCCCACAGGTTCTCGAGGTTGGGAATGATGTGGCGGCCAAAGGAAACGATGCGTTCGCTGACGGTGGAGAACACATCATCATCGGGGTCGTCTATCAGATAAAACAAGGCGGAAATTTCTCTGGTCTCTTCCATACTGATCCTCTTTTATATCAGCTTAATACGTAATAGCATCGGGTTATGTTGCAACCCTTCCAATCTTAAATTTCGCAAGTCCGTGCCGTTCCGGAAACTATTTTTTTCCACAGAAGGTGAATAAATAAGCCAGCTTTTTACTTCCGGATTTGAGCCAACTTACCATTCAGGCATGCACAAAGGCCTACCCTTATAAGGCATAAAGGTTGTGCCAGATCACCCGGTTGTGGGTAAGTTGTTCTTGAAAGTTCATGGTTGTTGACTGCTTGCCGCCGCAAGCTTCCCTCCTTATTTTGCAACCTTTTTCCTTCCACCGGTCTTCTTTGGGGGATTGGCCTTGACGTCTTCGATAATGGCCTTCACTTCCTCGATTGTCAGGTCGGGTGCCGTATCCTGTTTCTCTTTGGGAATCTTGTAGTTACGCAGGCCCTGCTTGATGTACGGACCGTAGGGGCCCCTGAGCAGCTGGATCTTTTCTTTCTCAAAGATTTTGATGGTGCGTTCATCCTTCGCCTGCCGCTTTTCAACTACGATGGGGATGGCTTCCCCGAGGGATATGGTATAGGGATCGTTTTCTTTCCCCAGTGAGTAGAATTTTTTGTCGTGAGAGATATAGGGACCAAAGCGGCCGGTGCTCACCAGTACATCGGCGTCTTCGAACTGACCCAGATTGCGGGGCAGCTTGAACAGCTCCATGGCTTCCTCCAGCGAAATGGTCTCGATGCTCTGCTCCGATTTCAGTTTCGCGAAACGGGGCTTTTCCTCGTCGTTCACATCGCCGATCTGCACCATAGGGCCGTAGCGGCCCATCCTGGCCACGATCTTTTTGCCGGTCGCTTCTTCAATGCCCAGTTCACGTTCGCCCTTGATGCGCTCCGCGTTCTCGATGGTATCATCGATGTCCCGTTTGAAGGGGTGATAAAAATCGTCGATCATCAGGTTCCATTCCAGTTTGCCGTTGGCCACCTCATCAAATTCACCTTCTATTTTGGCGGTGAACCCATAGTCCATCACATCCTTGAAATACTGGTTCAGGAAATCGGTGACAACCAGCCCAAGGTCGGTCGGGAATAACTTCGATTTTTCTGCGCCGGTGTTCTCCTGCGCATCGGCGGTCGATATGCTGTCTTCTTTCAAGGTCAGGATGCGGAACGTACGCTGTACCCCTTCCTTGTCGCGTTTTTCCACATATCCCCGTTTGAGGATCGTGGAAATGGTCGGTGCATAGGTGGAGGGGCGGCCGATGCCGAGTTCTTCCAGCTTTTTTACCAGGGAAGCTTCCGTATAGCGGGGGGCGGCCCGGCTGAAGCGCTCGGTCGCCTTCATTTCTTTCAGCGGCAGCTTGTCGCCTACACGCAGCGGCGGCAGCATGCCTTCATCACCGTCCTCGTCGTTCAGGTCTTCCTCATCACGGTCTTCGATGTACACTTTGAGAAATCCGTCGAACTTCATTACCTGCCCCTGTGCGGAGAGGTCTTCTTTGTTCGTTGAGATATTGATCTTTGCAATGGTTTTTTCCAGTTCCGCATCGGCCATCTGGCTGGCGATGGTCCGCTTCCAGATCAGTTCATAGAGGCGACGGGTATCTGCATCGTCCACCGAAGTAGTGTCCATGTAGGTCGGGCGGATGGCTTCGTGCGCCTCCTGGGCCGATTCGTTCTTGGTCTTGTATTTCCTGACGTGGATATAGTTCTTGCCGAACTGGTTGCTGATCTGTTTCTGGATGTCGTCGATCGCCGTTTCGCTCAGGTTCACGCTGTCGGTACGCATGTAGGTGATCTTTCCGCTTTCATACAGCTTCTGGGCCAGCAGCATGGTTTTGCTGACAGAATAACCCATTTTGCGGGAAGCTTCCTGCTGCAGGGTAGACGTGGTGAAAGGGGCGGAGGGAGATTTTTTCGCGGGTTTGATCTGGATGTCCCTGACCGAATAATTGGCGCCCATACAGCTCTTGAGGAATTCGTCGGCTTTGGCGGCGGAAGAGAAGCGGCTGCCTTCGGCCTTGAAAGTGACCGTGCGATCGTTCAGGTCCCTGGCGGTAAAAAATGCTTCGAGCCGGAAGGAGCTTACCGGTTTAAATGCATTGATCTCCCGTTCCCTTTCTGCAATGAGGCGTACCGCCACGCTCTGTACACGGCCGGCGCTCAGGTTGTTGCGCATGCTCATTTTTCGCCAGAGCACCGGACTTAGTTCGAAACCCACAATGCGGTCCAGGATGCGCCTGGCCTGCTGGGCGTTTACCAGGTCCATGTTCAGGAAGCGGGGTTGCTGCACCGCTTTCTGTATGGCCGGTTTGGTGATCTCATGAAAAACTATTCTTTTGGTGGTGGCGGGGTCCAGTCCCAGCACCTGAGTAAGGTGCCAGCTGATGGCTTCCCCTTCGCGGTCCTCATCCGTCGCGAGCCACACTTCACCGGATTTCTTTGCCAGCCCCTTCAGTTCTTTAACCACTTTCTCCTTGTCTTCGGGAACTTTATAGCGGGGTTTATAGTTATTTTTTATATCGATGCCCATGTCGTCTTTCTCGAGGTCACGGATATGGCCATAGCAACTTTTTACTTCAAAGTCTTCACCAAGGATCTTCTCAATGGTCTTTGCTTTTGCAGGGCTTTCTACGATTAAAAGGTTTTTCGCCATAGCTATATTTAAAATGATGCAATTAATGTAAGGCAGTTATCATGCCCGTTTCGTTGCATCGGGGTAAACTCAATATTCTTTGTCTATCAATGAATTATGTCAACTCTCTTTTGATCGATCCTTGCAATTTTAGTGTATAACATCCGAATTAAAAAATCAGCGCACCCCGCAGGTACGCGATCCGGGCATTATTAACATAACTTAAAAAGCAGTTCCGGGAAGGCTTTCTGACCCACGTTTTTTCGTGTAAATTGCCCTGAAAATTAACCAAACAACCAGCGGAAAGCCTTCTAAAGACCGCCAACCTCTCTTCATGGACAACTACCAGATATATTCCGTGGGTGATTCATGCCTTACCCTGTCGGTCGGTAACCATATAAACGAAATTTTCAACGAAAAGGTTATAGCCGTCCAAAGATGGTTCAATCTTCATTCTTTTAAAGGGTTGAAAGACGTGGTTGTGGCGTTCAATTCTGTCAGTATTTTGTACGACCCGGTTGTTATAAAGCATCACCAGGCGTTGCAGGAGCCCATTTCTGCGTACATCCGCAGGAAGCTGGCCCTGGCCTGGGAACAGGCGGTGCCGGTTGAACAGGGGCTACAGGTGATCAGGATCCCCGTTTGCTATGGGGGAGAAGAAGGGCCCGACCTGTCGGCGCTTGCCGCACTGCGAGAGATCAGTGAAGAGGAGCTGGTGCGGTACCATACCGCACAACCGTACCGGATCTATATGATCGGTTTTTTGCCGGGCTTTCCTTATATGGCGTCCGTTCCGGAGAAGATCGCCGCCCCGCGGAAACAACAGCCGGCCTCCGTAGCCGCCGGCAGTATCGGCATCGCCGGGTTGCAGACCGGCATCTATCCGCTCAGTTCTCCCGGCGGCTGGCAGATCATCGGGAAAACACCTGTGTCCATCTTCGATTCAGGAGCGGCCGACCCTTTTTTGCTGCATACAGGTAATTATGTACAATTTTATGCGATCAGCAAGCAAGACTTTGTGAACTGGAAACCTTAATATTGCTCCTACACCCTCTGACCGGCCAACCAAAACCAATTAATTTATCAATCTGCTTGTAATCCATGTCTATTTCCATTATTAAGCCAGGCTTGTTCGACACGATCCAGGACCTGGGAAGAAATGGTTGTTCGGGTTACGGCGTGAACCCGGGCGGTGCAATGGATCATTTTGCGGTGAAGATGGCCAATGCCCTGGTCGGAAACGCCGAGGGGGAAGCGGTGCTGGAGATCCATTTTCCCGGTCCACAGATCTTATTTGAAAAAGATACCCTGATCAGCATCACGGGCGCCGACTTCCTTCCTACCATCAACGACGACCCGGTTCCCTGCTGGCAGCCGGTCTTTCTCAGAAAAAATACCGTGTTGCAGTTTACCCGGCGCTCGTGGGGCGCCCGTGCCTACCTGGCCATCCGCACAGGTTTCTGCGCACACAAATGGATGGGCAGCTTCAGCACCCACGTAAAAGCGGCACAGGGCGGCTTCAAAGGCCGGAAACTTGAAAAAGGCGACCGGCTGGAATTCCGGACCTGTGTGCACGGGATCGACCGGTATGTAAAACCCATCCTGAACTTCCAGGTGATGCGCTGGCGGCCCCAGATCCGGGAAGTGTACGAACCACCGCGCAGCATCGAATTTATGACCGGGCATGAATGGCATGCACTCAGCGGCAGTGCCCAGGTTTGTCTCGAAAAAGATCCGTTTCAGATCTCGCTGCTCTCCGACCGCATGGGTTATCAGCTCAACGGCACCAGTCTGGCCCTTCCGGCAATGGAAGAAATGATCTCGACCGCTGTAACGTTCGGCACCATGCAGCTGCTGCCCGGCGGGCAGCTTATTGTGCTGATGGCGGATCATCAGACCACCGGCGGTTATCCGCGGGTGGGAAACGTGATCTCCGCCCACCTGCCCAAACTCGCGCAGCTGTGTGCAGGCGAAAATATCCGCTTCCGGCCGGCAAGCGGAGAGCAGGCGGAAGAACTTCTCTTCCTGCAACAGAAAAATCTTTCCATCATGCAGCGGGCCTGTCATGAACAAATCAACCAGGTGCTATGACGCAGGTAGACCTGAACTGCGACATGGGCGAAAGTACCGGCCTGCATGCCTACAGCCTGGAAAATGACCTGGCCATCCTGCAGCATGTAACCTCCGTTAACCTGGCCTGCGGCTACCATGCCGGCGATCCGCAGACCATGCACCGGCTCGTGGAGGCCGCCCTCGAACGGAACATCGCCGTGGGCGCTCATCCTTCCTTTCCCGACCGGCAAAATTTTGGCCGCACACCGATGCGGCTTTCCCCGGAAGAAATCTATCAGATGGTCCTGTACCAGATGGGGGCCCTGCAGGCTTTCCTGCAAGTGTACCGGAGCCGCCTGCACCACATCAAGGCGCATGGCGCCTTGTATAATGGGGCGGCGGCCGACAAAACCCTTGCCGATGCAATCTGTAATGCGGTCAGGGATTTCAGTCCGGATATCATGGTATACGGACTGTCGGGAAGTGAGTTGATCCGCTCGGCGGAAGAAAAAGGGCTGCGGGCCATCAGTGAAACTTTTGCCGACCGAACATACCAGGATGATGGCAGTCTGACGCCCCGCACGCTGCCCGGCGCCATGATCCAGGATACAGACACATCGCTGCAGCAGGTGCTGCAGATGGTACAGCAGGGAAACGTGACATCGGTGTCTGGCAAAACCATCGCCATCCGGGCTGAAACCATCTGCATACACGGCGATGGCCCTCATGCACTTGAGTTTGCTGCCCGCATTCAACAAACCCTGAGCCAGCATCATGTCGCTACAAAACAACCCTCATAAAAGCTGGATGACCGGCCCGGTGGCCGGTGCCGCCTTTCTGATGGCCACTTCCGCCATCGGTCCGGGCTTCATCACCCAGACCACTGTCTTTACCAGCCAGCTGCTTACCAGTTTCGGGTTTGTGATCCTCATTTCCATCCTGCTCGATATTGCCGCCCAGCTCAATATCTGGCGTATCATCGCCGTATCCGGAATGCGGGCGCAGGACCTGGCCAACAGGCTGCTGCCAGGGCTTGGTTACCTCCTGACCATCCTGGTGGTGCTGGGCGGCATCGCTTTCAACATCGGCAATGTAGCGGGGGCGGGGCTCGGTTTGCACGTGCTAACGGGCATGGATACCCTCACCGGCGCCATCGTCAGCGCCGTGACCGGCGTGGTTGTTTTTATGGTAAAGGAAGCCGGAAAGGCGATGGACCTTTTTGCCAAGGTGCTGGGCTTCGTGATGATCGCACTTACTTTATACGTAGCCTTCAGTTCGCACCCGCCACTGGGCGAGGCTGCTCTCCGCTCCGTTCTCCCCGAGCATGTGAGCGTGCCGGCGATCATTACCATTGTAGGCGGCACGGTGGGCGGTTACATCAGTTTTGCCGGCGCACACCGGCTGCTCGATGCAGGCCTGAAAGGACAGCAGGCTCTGCCTCAGGTGTCGCAAAGCAGTGTGAGCGCCATCCTGCTGGCTTCCGTGATGCGGGTGTTGCTCTTTCTGGCGGCGCTGGGTATTGTGGTGCATGGCGGCGTGCTGAACCCCGACAACCCTGCCGCATCGGTTTTCCAGATCGCTGCGGGCAATGCCGGCTACAAAATTTTCGGAGTGGTGCTGTGGAGCGCCGCCATCACTTCTGTGGTAGGCTCGGCCTATACATCGGTCTCTTTTCTTAAAAGCCTCCATCCCTTTATCAGCAGGAACGAGCGGATGGTGACCATCCTGTTTATCGTGGTGTCTACAATTATCTTTTCGTTTCTCGGCCAGCCGGTGAAGGTTCTGATACTGGTAGGTACACTGAACGGATTTATTCTGCCGGTCTCGCTTGCCATCATCCTGCTGGCGGCTTACCAGGCCCGGCTCATCGGCCAGTACCGGCATCCGGTGTGGATGGCCGTAGCCGGATGGATCGTGGTGCTGCTGATGACCGCCATGGTGATCAGCAGTCTCAGCGCCGGTCTGCTCAACAAAATTTTCTGATGCAGCATTCAGGTCGCGTGCATACCGATCAAAGATGGTGGGATGCGGAGCGGTGATCGGTTGGGAGAAAGTAGTACTTTTATCGCCACTGGGAAAACATGCATACAAAACACTGGATTGTCCGATCTCACCACTGCGCTTTCTTCCTTCTTTCGATGCTCCTTTTCTGTACACAGAAGCCGGCTGCACAGGCGCCTACATCCCGCCCTGCTTTCTATGCCGTTACCACAACCAATGTGGACAGTGGCTGGGCGAACAATTCCATCAATACAGTCATCTTCCGGAAAAATTCACTGGTCACCTCCGGCACAACGCAGTACATTGCCTATTACAATGCCAGCGGATTTGTAGTGGTCGGCAAGAGAAAGCTGGGGTCTGAGACCTGGCAGCTTCAGCAGACACAATACAAGGGTGATATTTCCGATGCACACCGGACCATCAGCATCATGGCCGACGGCCAGGGCTACCTGCACATGGCCTGGGATCACCACAACAACCCGCTCAACTATTGCAGAAGCAAACAGCCCGGATCGCTTGAAATGGGCAGTAAGATGCCGATGACCGGCAAAGCGGAAAACAGCCTGAGCTATCCTGAATTTTACAAACTGCCTTCCGGCGACCTCCTGTTTTTTTACCGCGACGGCGCATCGGGAAAAGGCAACCTGGTAATAGACAAATGGATCGCGGCGTCACGCAAATGGATCCAGCTCTCCGATAACCTCATCGATGGCGAAGGCCAGCGAAGCGCCTACTGGCAGGCCTGCATCGACAGCCGCGGCACCATCCACATCTCGTGGGTATGGCGAGAAAGTCCGGATGTGGCCAGCAACCACGACCTGTGTTACGCACGCTCTTTGGACGGCGGCAAGACCTGGCAGAAGTCGACCGGTGAAAAGTATGTGTTGCCTATCCGTGCTGGCACGGCAGAGAATGCTGCGGCCATCCCGCAAAAAAGCGAGCTCATCAACCAGACCTCGATGTATGCCGATGCCGAGGGTCACCCCTACATTGCTACTTACTGGCGCGAAGCCGGTTCCAAAGTGCCGCAGTACCACCTGGTGTTCAACATAGGCCACCAGTGGCAGACCCATAACCTGAGCTTCCGCAAAACAGCATTTACACTGAGTGGCGGCGGAACAAAACGGATCCCCATTTCGAGGCCGCAGATCATCGCATGGAAAAGTGGCAAAAGCCTCTCAGCTGCCCTGATCTATCGCGATGAAGAAAGGGATAACCACATCTCGATGGCGCTGAACCCCGATCTTCAAAAGCCCGACTGGCAACTCTATGATGTGACCACTTTCCCGTTGGGTTCCTGGGAGCCGACCTACGATACCGAATTGTGGAAGAGCAGGGGAGTGCTGGATCTCTTCGTGCAGAAAGTGGAACAGGTAGACGGCGAAGGAAGAGCCAATGTGCCGCCGAGTATGATCCAGGTAGTGGAATGGAAACCGAAAATTAATTGATCACCCTATACCTGCCCGACTATTATGAAGAAATCCTACCCGATCTTTTTTCTGCTGTTACTGTCTTCGATCCTTCTTGCATTTTCAACGAACGTCCGCAAACCGGGTTTTTTTCGTTCAGGGCTCACCGATACCCTTAACCGGAACTTTGCCCTGGGCACCGCCCAGTACAAGGTGATGATGAAAGAGTTGCCTGCCGGCACGTTCCCGAAAACCTACGACAGCGGCCAGCTGCGGACGAGCGGCTCGGATTGGTGGTGCAGCGGGTTCTACCCGGGCACCATGCTCTACCTGTACGAGCAAACAAAAGACCCGGCCCTGCTCAAGGAAAGCGAGCGCATCCTTGGCCTTCTGGAAAAAGAAAAAAACAACACGTCGACCCACGACCTGGGTTTCATGATGTACTGCAGCTTTGGCAATGCCCTGCAGATAGCACCGAAGCCGGCTTACAAAGACATCCTGCTTACCAGCGCCCGCTCGCTCAGCACCCGCTTCAATCCGGCTGTGGGCTGTATCCGTTCCTGGGATTCAAAGAACGGCGAGTTCCTCGTGATCATCGACAATATGATGAACCTCGAACTGCTTTTCTGGGCTACGAAAGTAACGGGCGACTCCTCTTTCTACAAGATCGCGGTGACCCATGCGAACACTACCATGAAGAATCATTACCGGCCTGATTACAGCTCCTACCATGTGATCAGCTACGATGAACAGACAGGCGCGGTACGGCAGAAAAGAACGGCACAAGGCTACGCAGATGAATCTGCCTGGGCGAGGGGGCAGGCCTGGGGACTGTATGGCTATACCGTGATGTACCGCAGCACCAAAGACAAAAAATACCTTGACCAGGCCAACCACATCGCACAGTTCTTACTCCACCATCCCAACCTGCCGGCGGATAAAGTTCCGTACTGGGATTTCAACGCGCCCAACATACCCAGCGCCCTGCGCGATGCTTCCGCCGCCTCGGTGATGTCGGCTGCCCTGCTCGAGCTGAGCCTGTATGCTGGCAAGGCAGATGCAAAAACTTATTTCAGCGCGGCAGAAACGATGTTGCGGTCTTTGTCATCGCCCGCTTACCTGGCCGCGCCGGGCACGAACGGTGGCTTTATCATCCAGCATTGTGTAGGCCATATGCCGAACAAAACAGAGGTGGATGTGCCGCTTACCTACGCCGATTACTATTTTGTTGAAGCCATGAAACGCTACAAAAAACTTAAAAAGGCCTAAAAGTTCCGCCCTTCCCCGTCACCCGTCAAGACCATCCGGAACGGGGTGCAGACAACTTCTTTCACGACAGCACCCGCATCATACCCTCCGCCAGCATTCCAGCCCACAAGCTGAGCTCTTTGCGCGAATAGTGCAGGCCGTCCGCGGTGAGGTGGCGGGTATTTGTGCCGGCTTCCACGGTACCGGGAGTGATGTAGAGATAGGGGATGTGGTGGCGGGCGGCCACTTCTTCGGCTACCTCGTTGAATTGCTCTATGTGCCGGGCAATGGCCTGGCGGTCTCGCCCTTCAGCAAACGGGGTCGTGCTCCAGTCGGGGATCGATAAAATAAACACCCTGTTCTTTTTCTCCGCGGTGAGGCTGATGGCCTGCTTCACGATCTCCTCCAGCATCAGCCGGTAGTTTTCCGGACCGAGGCCGCGATACTGATCGTTCACGCCGATCAGGATGGAAACAAAATCATAGGATGATTGCAGGTAAGTGTTCCGCATGCCTTCTTTAAGTTCTGCGGCAGTCCAGCCGGTGCGGGCAATGAGCTCGGGTGCATTGAAGTTATAGCCCGATTTGCGCAGGAGCTGTACCGTTTGATACGGAAAAGTATCCGGTAACATGACGCCTTCGCCAATGGTATACGAATCGCCTAGCGCCAGGTATGTGTAAGAGGATTGTGCCACGGATCGGTTGTTGATGAGGAGTACGACCGTTACGATCGATACAAAAAGAAAAAGGAAAAGCAGGTTGGTTGTCATTCGCCCTCCGTCCACCGGTCCCGGTCGTCTGGGGAAAACTTCCAGGGGGCAAAATTGTTTTCTACATTGCCGAACATGCTGTTCCATTCCTGCGGCGCGTTGCTTTCTTCCATGATGAGCGAACGGCGCAGCTCCAGGATGATCTCGAGCGGACTAATACTTACCGGGCACTCTTCCACGCATGCATTGCAGGTGGTGCAGGCGCGCAGTTCTTCCACCGTTATATAATCGTGCAGCAAGGTTTTTCCATCTGCTTTCGGGTCGTTTCCGGCCGTGGCTTCCCTGCCGGCCGCTTCCATGCGGTCGCGGGTGCTCATCATGATCTTGCGTGGCGACAGGGCTTTGCCGGTCTGGGTAGCCGGACAGGCAGCGCTGCACCGGCCGCATTCGGTACAGGCATACGCATCGAGGAGGTTGCGCCAGCTCAGGTCGAAGATGTCTTTTGCGCCGAACTTTTCCGGGGGCGCCGCATCGGCCGGCGCCTGCTCCGGCTGCATCGCGTAGAGCACTTCGTTCTGCACATCCGGCATATTTTTCATCAGCCCTTTCGGTTGAAGGCGGGTATAATAGGCATTCGGAAAAGCCAGCAGGATGTGCAGGTGTTTCGAATACGGAAGATAATTCAGGAAGGCAAAGATGCCCGTGATATGCAACCACCAGCTGACGCGTTCAACCACTACCAGTGTGCTGTTGCTTAAACCGCCGAAAATGGGCTGCAGAAAGTAGGAGAACAGAAAATTGCCTGTTGGATGCGCCGCATAGTGGCCATACCCTCTTTGCTGCAACAGGGTGTCGGTCGCATTGAGGGTGAGAAACAGTGACATCAGGATGATCTCTATGATGAGGATGTAGTTGGCATCGCTTCTTGGCCAGCCGTCGAGGTCGTGACTGATAAAGCGGCGTAGCTTGATGATATTCCTTCGGCAAAGAAAGGCCACGCAGACGATAATAACGCCCACGGCCAGCACTTCAAAACTGTTGATGAGGAAAGTGTAGATTCCGCCGAGCGGGGCGGCGAACAGGCGGTGGGTACCAAAAATGCCGTCGAGCACGATCTCCAGCACTTCCAGGTTGATGATGATAAAGCCGGCATAGATCACGAAATGCATGAGCGCCACCAGCGGCTTGCGGAACATTTTTTTCTGGCCGAAAGCCAGCAGCAACACATTTTTCCAGCGCTGTCCCTTTTGATCGCTGAAATCTTCATCGCGACCGAACCGGATGTTCCTGTTCAGCTGCAGCGCTTTGCGGCTGAACAGCCAGATGGCCAAGCCGGTAAGAAGCACAAATAGTATGGGCTCGAGGATCTGCATATGGTGGTTTGTAAGCCTAAATTAACGGATTTCTGTTACGGCTGCAAAGCTCATTGCCGCTTGCTTCTCAACATTTACAAGAATCATTTCATGTTGTTTATGCCCCTTCCACCACCGTCGTGTCGATCAGCCGTATGGTGCGCGAAACTTCTCCCCATTCCGAGAGGCGGATCGTTCTCATCAGCACTTCAGCGAGCAGTCCGGGCGATGAAATCTTATGTGCCAGCTGCAACACCATCCTGTCCATCACTCCCACATGCACCTGTTGTTCGGCGGGTTGCATATTGGCCAGCACAACCGCGTTGGCCCAGGCTGTTTTCCTGGCTAAGTCGATGCTGAAGTTCAGCACGGCTTCCTGGCGGTGATTGGCGATGCGGGTCAGGGTTCTCATCGGCACCCAAACTTCACTCAGGCATTCCTTTATGTCACCGACCAGCGAGCCGATCACATCGTTTATCTTGTCGAAATCATTCTGCAGGGCATGGATGCTGCCGCCCGGCGCTACAAGGGCGGAGGCGATCGCGAGATCGAGGTTGATGTGGGTGTTGATGCCCATCACCAGCTGCTGGATCACGGTCAGGGAAGGATCTTTGCATTCGTCAAAAGCCCATTTCCAGGAAGCCGAACAAGGGAGGCCCTGCTGGTAGGCGTGCCAGGCATCGAGATAACGCTGGGCAAACACCAGGTCGAGCTTTTCCATGCGGGGCCCATCTTCGAAAGAGCCTTTAAGGATGCTATTGCTTACGGCTACGGTCATGCGCTTGTACAAAGCAGCGAACAGGCCGGTCCGGTCTCCGGTGGCTCCCTACTCGCTTTTCATCACCCCATCTTCGGTCACTTCCATATAAGCTTCCACCGGTTCGCATACACATACCAGGTTCCGGTCGCCGTGGGTGTTGTTCACCCTTGAAACCGATGGCCAGAATTTGTTGTGGCGTACCCACTCAAGCGGGAAGGCGGCCTGTTTGCGGCTGTACGCATGGTTCCATTCGTCGGCTGTGAGCACGAACTGGGTATGCGGCGCATTCTTCAGCACATTGTCCGACTTGTCTGCCTGGCCGCCCTCGATCTCTTTCATCTCTTTGTAGATCGAGATCAGGGCATCGCAGAACCGGTCGAGCTCGGCCTTGTTCTCGCTTTCGGTCGGTTCCACCATAATCGTTCCCACCACCGGAAAGCTGAGGGTCGGTGCATGAAAACCGTAATCCATCAATCGCTTGGCCACGTCTTCCGCTTCCACGCCGGCGCTTTGCTTGAACGGGCGCAGGTCAACGATAAATTCATGCGCACAGGTGCCGTTCTTGCCGGAATAAAGCACCTTGTAGTATTTCTCCAGCCGCGCTTTCATGTAATTGGCGTTCAGGATCGCGTATTCAGTGGCTGTCTTCATGCCGGAAGCACCCAGCATGCGGATATAGGCATAGCTCACAAGCAGGATGCTGGCCGAGCCGAAAGGGGCCGCCGACACCGCGCCTTTTCCCTCTTCGCCGTTCGTGTTGTCCGGACCGGCAAACAGCACGTGACCCGGAAGGTACGGCGCCAGTTTTTCATTCACACAGATGGGGCCCATGCCAGGGCCCCCGCCGCCGTGCGGGATGGAGAAGGTCTTGTGAAGGTTAAGATGACACACATCGGCCCCGATCTCGCCGGGCGAGGTTAGTCCGACCTGTGCGTTCATATTCGCGCCGTCCATATAAACCAGTCCGCCGTTGTCATGGATCACCTGGCAGATCTCGCGGATGCTCTCTTCAAAAACACCGTGGGTGGAAGGGTAGGTAACCATCAGTCCGGCCAGGTCGTCCTTGTGTTTTTCTGCGTGCAGGGTCAGGTCCTGCACATCGATGTTGCCGGCTTCGTCGCATTTGGTGACCACCACTTTAAAGCCGGCCATCACTGCCGAGGCCGGATTGGTACCGTGCGCCGAGATAGGGATCAGGATCACGTTGCGGTGCGTTTCATTATGATGAGCGTGGTAGGCCCGGATAGTGAGCAGACCCGCATATTCACCCTGGGCGCCGCTGTTGGGCTGCAGAGAGGTGGCGGTAAAACCGGTGATGTTGCTCAGCCATTTTTCGAGGTTGGTGATGATCTCTTTATAACCAAGCCACTGGACTTGCGGGGCAAACGGATGCAGCCTGCTGAACTCCGGCCAGCTTACGGGTATCAGCTGCGTGGCGGCGTTCAGTTTCATGGTGCATGATCCAAGGGCGATCATGGAGGTGTTGAGCGAAAGGTCCTTGTTCTCCAGGTATTTGATGTACCGCATCATCTCTGTTTCGCTGTGGTGGCTGTTGAACACCTGGTGGGTCAGGAATTCGGACGTGCGGGTGAGGGAAGACGGGATGTTCTCGAGGTTGTCTTCCATGTTGAAGCTGGCGCTGTATACGTCGATGTCTTTGGCGTCGGCGAATATGCCGATGATGGTCATCACGGATTCCTGGGTGGAGGTTTCATCGAGCGAGATGCCTACCTGGTTGCCGGTATAGAAAAAGTTGATGTTGCGCTGCTCTGCGATCTTTTTGATGGCGGCGGCATTGTCGGATTGAACGGTGAGCGTGTCTAAGAAGTATTCGTTCACGATGGAGAAGCCGAGTTCCTGCAGTTCATAAGCCAGTGTCTGGGCCAGCAGGCTGATCCTTTTGGCTATGTCGGTGAGGCCATGCGGGCCGTGGAATACGGCGTACATGGCAGCGATGTTGGCCAGCAGCGCCTGGGCCGTACAGATATTGGAAGTGGCTTTTTCGCGGCGGATATGCTGCTCGCGGGTCTGAAGCGCCATGCGCAGACAGCGGTTGCCCGAAGCATCGATGCTGACGCCGATGATGCGGCCGGGAAGCAGCCGCTTGAATTCCTCTTTGGTAGAAAAGAAGGCGGCATGCGGCCCGCCAAAACCCATCGGAACGCCATAACGCTGGGCCGAGCCGATGGCTACATCCGCACCCAGTTCACCGGGAGGGGTCAGCAGGGTAAGGGCGAGCAGGTCGGTGGCCATCACCACATGTGCGTCCGAAGCATGCGTTTTCTGGATGAAGGAACGGTAATCTTCCACGCTGCCATTGGCGGCGGGGTACTGAACGATGGCGCCAAAGTAAGAACCGTCGATCGCCGTGGATGCTGCCAGTGCGTCGCCAAACACCAGTTCGATGGCCGTGGGCGTTGCGCGGGTAATCAGCAGGTCTTTGGTCTGCGGGAAGATGTTCTGGTCCACAAAAAACCTGGGGGAAGTGGCCTGGCCTGATTTGTTTTTGTAATTGAAGAGCATCATCATGGCTTCCGCGGCGGCTGAGCCTTCGTCGAGGAGGGAAGCGTTGGTGATGGGAAGGGCGGTGAGGTCGCTGACCATCGTCTGGAAGTTCAGCAGGCTTTCAAGACGCCCCTGCGATATCTCTGCCTGGTAGGGCGTGTACTGCGTATACCACCCTGGGTTTTCAAATACGTTGCGGAGGATGACGCTTGGCAGGATGGTATCATAATACCCCTGGCCAATATGGGAAGTAAAGACCTTGTTCCTGGCTGCAATGCCCTTGAGTTCCGTGAGGTATTCGAACTCGCTGATCGGCGCTGTCGTCTGGAGCGGGCGTTTCAGGCGGATGGCGGGCGGGATGGTGTTCTGTACCAGTTCATCCAGGGATGCGGCTCCGATGGTTCTGAGCATGGACGCGGTTTCCGCTTCATCGGGGCCTACGTGCCTCGCCACGAATTCATTCATTTGCTGATCGAAAATATTCATATTGTTAGTCCAGATTTTTGATTGTACGAATGGTGACCTGAAATCCGCCGGGCAGAAGCACTGCAAACAGTGAATTTCAGTCTTGCATAACCTATCTTTATGCTTAAAAGTTGCGCAAATTTAAGGCTATCCGGTAAAAAGATGGCTTTTGATCTGCGCCGCAGTGCAAAGTGTATGAGCAGCGACCGATCTACCCCCTGGCAGCCCCCCTCCGCCGAGAAAAAGAAAGCATACAGGCAGTTCCTGCAACGGGCCGACAAGAACCGGGTGCTGAAAAAACTGCCCCGGCTGCATGAAGAAGCCTTTGAAAAGATCGACTGCCTGCAGTGCGCCAACTGCTGCAAGAATTACTCGCCCCGCTTTAAAACACCCGATATCAAACGGATCTCCCGCCACCTGCGCATGAAAGAGGGCGAATTCATCGATACTTATTTACAGGTAGATGAAGACGGCGATTATGTGACCCGGACGGCTCCCTGCCCCTTCCTGGGAGCCGACAACCGATGCGGCATTTATGAGCAGCGCCCGTCCGACTGCATGCGGTTTCCCTACACCGATGAGGATGTGATCCTGAAACGGCAGCCGCTGACGCTGAAGAACAGCAGTTTCTGTCCGATCGTCGATTATGTGCTGGATAAATTAGTACTCCATCTTCCGTAGGTTGGGCGCTTTCAGCCAGGTAACAATCGCCACTGCGATCGTCATACAGCCACCGAACACCACCGAGTGAATGGTGCCCATGAGTTTGGCCACCACGCCGCTTTCAAATTGCCCCAGCTCGTTGGAGGAGTTGATGAACATGGAATTGACGGAAGAAACCCTTCCGCGCATCACATCGGGTGTCTTCAGTTGAAGGATGGTGCCCCTGATCACAACGCTGATGCCATCGAGGATGCCGCTGGCGACCAGGGCAAGGAAAGAAATAAGGTAGATTTTCGACAAGCCGAAGGTTATGATGCAAGCGCCGAAACCGGCGACCACCCAAAGCAGTACAGTGCCCTGCCTACGCCGCAGCGGGAACAGTGTCAGGGTCATGATGATGGTGATAGAGCCGATGTCGGAGGCCGCGTTGAGCCAGCCAAAACCGATCGCGCCCACTTTCAGGATGTCGCGTGCAAACACCGGGATGAGTGCCGTGGCGCCGCCGAAAAGCACGGCGAACAGGTCGAGCGCAATGGCGCCCAGCACTTCCTTGGTCTTGAATACAAAGCGGATGCCTTCGAAGATGCTGTCGAGCGTTCTCTTTTCGGAAGTATTGAGCAGCCGGGGTTTGGAGGAAATGCGGGACATGAAATAAAGCGCAATGGTGGTATAGGCGGCCACAATGCTGAAAGTAACTACGTATTCGATATGTGCGATCAGGAACCCGGCGGAGGCATGCCCCAGTACCGAAGCCAGTAGGAATACGCTGGTGTTGAGCGTAACGGCACTGGCCAGCTGTTCGCGTGGTACGATCTGCGCAATGATGGCTGTGATGGTAGGGCCGGCGAAGGCCCGGATAACGCCTGTAAGGAAAATGATGCCGTAGATGGTCCACTGCATCCAGCTCACCGACAAACGTGCAGTTGCGTAATGGGTGGAAATGGCGATGAGTGCGCCCACACAGAGCAGGTAACTGAAGGTGGTGCGGGTGAGCATGAGCCGCTTGTCGCTTTTGTCGATCACATGGCCGGCATAAAGCGCCAGCGTGAAAGCAGGAAGAAATTCGGAAAGACCGAG
Source organism: Chitinophagaceae bacterium (assembly GCA_965200945.1). Lineage (GTDB taxonomy): Bacteria > Bacteroidota > Bacteroidia > Chitinophagales > Chitinophagaceae > JADCRZ01. Next base: position 1,926,274 of record OZ241749.1, on the reverse strand, counting down.
CAGCCCGATCGCAAACGGATTGCGGGTGATCTCGTAGATGCGCCAGCCTACAACGGTGGTCACCATCCTGAGCGCCATGATGTAGAAAAAGCGGGCGGTGATAAGGTGCCGGTATTCTGTGACCCTGAGTACCTGTAAAGCGCTGGTATATGATTTTGCTGATTGATCGTTCGCCATAGCCTGTTAAAGATTTACCTGACCGCCTCCTGCAAATGTAAGCGCTGCTTCCCGAAATTTTCAGGGCAGGGTAAAATAATGCTGGCCTTCGTCATAATCCTTGTCCAGCGCATCCAGCACTACCTTCAGGTGATTTTCGTTGCCCAGGAAATCAGCATTGGAGGCATCGATGATCAGTGTTTTCACATTGTGCTGGCGGATATAATTCGTGTACGTCTGCTGCAGGTCGAACAGGTAATTGTCGGCGATGCCCTGCTCGAACTGGCGGTTGCGTTTGCGGATGTTCTGCTGCAGCTGGCTTACCGGCACGTGGAGGTAGATGAGGAGATCAGGCTGCACCAGCTGCTGAAAAATAATGTCGAACAGCCGCTGAAAAAGCCTGAACTCTTCATCGGGCAGGTTCACTTTGGCAAAGAGGAGACATTTGGTAAAAAGGTAATCCGAGATGGTGATGTGCTGGAACAGGTCTTTGGTATGGATCAGCTCCTTCAGCTGTTTGTAGCGTTCGGCCATAAAAAAGAGCTCGAGCGGAAAGGCGAACTGGCGCGGACTCTCGTAAAATTTCTGCAGGAAAGGATTGTCGGCAAACTGCTCCAGCACCAGCCGGGCATTGAAATGCTTCGACAGCAGGTGGGCCAGGGTTGTTTTGCCGGCTCCGATATTTCCTTCGATCGCGATAAAATGGTAGGTCATGAGGAGGCAGTTGGTAGATACGCCATGCATGGCGTATCTGTCGCACAGGATCGATGAATGCCGGAGACGCGATGCATCGCGTCTCTGTTCTCTTTTTTTGCTTCGGGTAGCGGAAGAATGTCAGATATATGATCAACGCTTCTCCGCCCCGCCCCTACCCGCTGCCCTGCACCTTCGTCACCGGCAGCGGATCCAGGCACTCGGCCAGCAACTGCAGGATCGTTTTCTTCAATACTGGGTGTTCCAGGGCAGGCGCCAGATCGGCCAGGGGTTGCAGGGCAAAGCGGCGGTTCTGCATTTCCGGGTGCGGTACGGTGAGCAAAGCGGTGTTGCGGATATCGTTGTTGTACAACAGGATGTCGATGTCGATGGTGCGGGGGCCGTACCGTTCCCCTCTGATCCTGCCCATCATTTCTTCTATTTGCAGCAGCTTTTTCATCAGGGGTTCCGCTTCAAGCGGCGTTTCCAGCTTCAACGCCTGGTTGAGGAAGGCGGCCTGGTCCGGATTGCCCCAGGCCGCCGTTTCGTACACGGGCGAAGCTGCCGGTACCGGGCCGCAATGTTCGGAGATGAGGTGGCCTGCCTGCCGCAGAAACGCCCGCCTGTCGCCCATGTTGCCGCCGATCAGTAAATAAACCAGGTTCGAATATTGCATGGTCAAAGTATCCAAATATCTTTATTTTTGCTATCCCTCAAAAAAAGAGTTTCAAAGAATGAAAAGTTTCTTCAAAATGTTTTTTGCCGCCCTGCTGGCGGCAATCGTTTTTGTTATCATAGGGTTTTTCATCGTGGCCGGTATCGTGGGCGGCCTCGTCGGCAGCTTCACTTCTTCCAAGTCGGAGGAGACGGGCGACAAGGCCGTGCTGGTGGTGGATCTCAACGATGCCTTCCAGGAACAGGTGGTCGAGAACCCGCTGGCAAGTTTCAGTTCGGGGGATGTGTACGACAAGCCCGGACTGTACGATGTGGTTCGCATGCTCCATTATGCCGCCAACGATTCTTCCGTGAAGGGTATTTATCTGAAAAGCAATGGGAACAGCAACGGCTTTGCCGCCAGTGAAGAGATCCGCAACGCGCTGGCCGATTTTAAAAAAAGCAAAAAGTTCGTGTATGCCTACGGCGACGTTGTTTCCGAGAAAGCTTACTACGTAGCCAATGTGGCCGATAAGGTGTACTGCAACCCACAGGGCGCCGTGGAATGGAAAGGGTATTCGCTCGAGTATGTGTTCTTCAAAAAAGCGCTCGACAAACTCGAGATCAAGCCGCAGATCTTCTATGCAGGCAAGTTCAAAAGCGCTACCGAACCGTTCCGCGAAGAAAAGATGACCGAGCCCAACCGTGTGCAGAGCACCGAACTCCTCACTTATCTGTACAACCGCCTGCTTACAAACACCGCCTCCGCCAGAGGCGTGGATACGGCTACCCTTCATGGTTATGCGAACAACTATACCATCCGCACCGCTTCCGATGCGGTGCAATACCGCCTCATCGATGCGGTGAAATACGACGATGAAGTGCAGGCCGAGCTGAAGTCGAAACTGGGATTGAAGCAGGATGAGAAGATAAATTGGGTACCCATCGGTAAATATGCAAAATCGGTTGTGTACCGCAAAACAGGTTCAGGAAAAGACCGGATCGCACTCATTTATGCCGAAGGGGATATCGTGGATGGAAAAGGCGATCAGGGCCAGATCGGCGGTGATACCTTCCGTGGCTGGGTCAGGAAAGCGCGTATGGACAATGACGTGAAAGCCATCGTATTCAGGGTAAACTCAGGCGGTGGCAGCGCGCTGGCAAGCGAGAGCATCTGGCGCGAGCTGCAGATCACCCGCAAAACAAAACCGGTCATCATCAGCTTCGGCGATGTGGCCGCGTCCGGAGGCTACTATATCTCCTGCGGCGGCGACAGCATCTTTGCACAACCCAATACCATCACCGGCTCTATCGGGGTGTTCACCATCATACCCGATGTGCAGGCGTTCTTTTCCAACAAGCTCGGCGTCACTTTCGATGGCGTGAAAACCGCTGCCCATGCAGATGCGCTTACGGCTGTACGCCCGCTCTCCGATGCGGAAAGAGTGTTCCTGCAAAACGATGTCGATACCATCTACCATACTTTTCTGTCGCGCGTTGCTGCCGGCCGCCGCATGTCGGTGGCGCAGGTCGACAGTATCGGTCAGGGCCGTGTATGGACAGGCGAGAAGGCGATCCGGATCGGGCTGGTAGACAAGCTGGGCAGCTTGCAGGATGCGGTCGACTGCGCCGCCCGCATGGCGAAGCTGAAGGACTACCGCCTGAAGGAATACCCCGAGCCTACGAACTTATTCGACAGGTTCCTGGGAGGATCACGGAAAGCGGAAGAAACAAAGATGAAAGCCATCAAGGAAGAAGTGGGAGAGGATGGGTTCAGCATCTATACCACGCTGCGCAGGATCAAACGGTCGATGGGCAGTGCACAGGCGAGTCTGCCTTTCGAGATGCGGTTCAAATAGAAAGGGCGGATCAAACAATAGAGACGCTGCGGGCATCTGTTGTTCTTTTGAGATCCAGGCGCAGTGGCGGTACTTGGCATGACCGCCTGGAGTGAGTTCCGTGCCGGGAAGCCAGGCGGTTGATAGCGCAAAGAGCCGGATAGGAAAGAGAACTGTAGTACGGAACCGATCCGTTCCGGTCCGGAGACGCAAGGTAATCGCATCTCTACGGAGAAGGACCGCGGGGGATGGGTTTCCTGAAGAAGACATGCGCAGCGTTGAAAGGCGTGATACCGTCCCAAAACTTGCCAAGGCAGTTCGGGCTTCGGGGAAACAAGAATTTATTGCAGCCAGACTGTATCCGTTGCAAGACGGGGATCAAGAGCATAAAAAAGACCAGACCCGCCGGGATGCTTCCGGGCAGATCTGGTCTTTTTACCGAGAGGTATCGGTTAAGCTTCTTTGACTTCCGTCGTTTTTTTCTTGACTACTTTCGCTGGTCTCGACTTGCCAAATGACCCTTTGAATATCTTTCCTTTCTTTGTTTTTTTATCTCCTCTGCCCATAACACAAATATTTAAAGAGTTTATAATTTTCCGGCCAGTTCTTTTCCTGCTTTGAATTTAGCTACTTTTTTCGCTTTGATCTTGATTACAGCACCGGTTTGCGGGTTGCGACCGTTGCGTGCTGTTCTCTTTGAAACAGAAAATGTGCCGAAGCCAACAAGGGTAACTTTACCGTTTGATTTCAGTGTTTTTGTAACTGCTTCTATGAAGGAATCCAGAGAGGCATTTGCCTGGGTCTTTGTGATTCCTGCATCGTCAGAAATCTTTGCGATTAATTCTGCTTTGTTCATAATGAGGAGTTTTGTTTAATCTGAGCAAATATAGACGCTTTTTGAATCCGACAAAATTTTTTAATATCCGGATCGAACAATGTAATGTTAAAACCCGCACCAGTAAAGGGTTCTGTAGGTATATAAAAAACATTAATGTGAATGATTTGTCCTGCAATGCACGACAGGCTTGTATTTCAGGGCTTGCGCCTGTCTCGGTTTTACTCCATCACCTGCATCACAGATCCGAAGCTGACCACTGCATCCGCCCACCTGTTCTGTGCATTGCGCAACCCCGCCAGCGCAGGATCGCTCATATAAAGCCGGTAGTCGCCCAGGGAGACGCCGGAAAACTGAATGGCATACGTCGGCCCCTCCGATTCATCGAGATCGAGCAGTTTAACAAGTTGCCCCTGCCGGAACAGTCCGCTCTCTACCATCTGCGGGATATACTGCTCCCTTACCCATTCATACCACTGCGTATGCACGTCCCAATCTACTTTGCAGGTAATATTGTAAATGATCATTGTAATGTGCGTTAGTTACTGTTACTCCACGGAGTCTTTCCGGCCCACCTCTTTCAACATGCGAACCGTAAGCCACGAAAGTACTAACAACACGATGATGATAACAACCCACATCAGGAATTTGCTGTAAGCGGGTGCAGAAGCCGGAGCAGAGACAACCGCGTTATTCCTTTGAACCGGGCCAACACCGGTCTGCGCAGGATCCGCAAAAAGACTGTCCCTGAAATACTGAAGGTCATAGGAGACAGCGCCGGCCTGTTCATTGCCTGTAAGAATAAAATACTGCCTGCCTTTTTCCAGTTGTGCTACCATCTGTCTTTCCGCCTGGTATGCAGGCACACTGTCGATCTTCAGGGGTGGATTGTCTCCGTTGTCTACCCGCATCGTCAGTTCCTGCGCTTTCACATTCAACAGGATGGAATCCATGCCCGGACTCAGTTCTCCTTCTGCCGCGTACGTCTGATAAACCGGTTTCTGCACGTCTATGGTAAAATGTCTGCGGTACAAGGTTGGCCGCGAAACCCGGACCATCAGCTTGTCGATCTTGTAGGCGCCCGCGAAACGGATCCTGATGTAACTGCTGTGATCGCTGCTGTCTTTCTGGAAAAGGGCAGGAGGGGGCAACGGCTGGAAGCGGCTGGCAAGCACACCCCCTTTCGAGGCGCCTGCCTGCAGAATGTTGAGCGGAAGAAGCCCGCGGTCGAACAGGGTCAGTTTGATGAACCGGTAATTGCTCAGCGGGAAGTTGAGCGTTTGGATGAACTGATCGCGCAAAGCACTGCTGACCGGATCGATCCTTACCTGTTCATCGATCACAAACCAGTGGGTCGTGTCGTCGCTTCCGCTGAGCACACCGGTGCGGTAGGCGCTGGCGTTTTTGATGACAAGCGACAGGGTGTGGAGGGCGCCGCCTGTTTCATTCCGGATCACGATCTCTGAACTGCTGTCTTTGCGGATATTGCTGATGATCGGGTAGGAAACCAGCTTGCCTGCGGTGCTCACCGGCGAACTTACCTTCAGCAGGTACGGTACGATGGCGCCGGCACTGTCGGTCAGCCGGAGGTCGGTAAGCTCACCCGTTTGGCAGGAAGCCAGAACCTCCGCTGAAAGCCGGATCGCGTAAAATTTTGTTTCGCTCACGGGCACTACCGGTGTTCTGTAGCCGAATCGCACTTGCCCTTGGCAGCTGGTTGCAATCAGCAGCAGCAAAGGCAGCGTTGGTATGCTAAGCTGAAGTTTTCTTTTCATCTTCGATGATAATGGTTTTGAGGCGCTGGTACATGAACGACACAATAAGCAGCAGCACGCCTAAGATAAAGAACGCTGCGATCTTACCCGCCACCGGGATATTGCGGATATCATAAGCGAACAGCTTCAGGAGGGTAAGCGTAAAAAGTGTCAGCGAAATAATGCGCAGCGGCCTGAACTTGTAATGCATACCAGCCCACATAAAAGCAAACGAACAGATACCCCAGATGATCGGCATCACTGCCTTCACGTACACACTCTGAATATATACAAGGTCATTGCCTTTTGAGTAGAAGAGCTGATCGGCCAGCAGGTGCCCTTCCGCAGTGATAAAGATCACAAAGGCGCTGCACAGCACCCAGCTCAATACGGAATGGTTCTCATTCAGTAGAGGAACCGTGGTGATACGAAGCGATTGAACAATCATCGCAAACGTGGCCAGCGTAAGCAACGCAGCCAGCCAGTGTGAAATGAAATGGGCCTGGTAAACAGGTTCTGTGAGCATCGTCCGCTGTATGCTGAACACATGCACGAGTGAGGTAAGATGGATCACGATGGCCAGGGCGAGGAATCCGTAGTAAACCTGCCACGGCACCCGGAGCGCAGCAATCCTCTTCGTAATGGTCGCGAATGCCAGGATAAAGAACAGCGAGTAAAGAAGAAGATACAATGTGGTGATATCTGCCAGTGTATAATAATGATCGAACTGGTAAGCGATCTCAAGCGCACCACCCAGGTAAAAGATAAGAAGCGCTGCGATGCGGAAAACATTCGGATGGGGCCAGCGGGCCGGCGCTGCCAGTTCGCGCAGTTCTTTTTTCCGCAGCACGAACAACAGGTATGAAGCCACCGAAGAAAAGACCGTTGTCATAAATCCCTTATTCAGGATCACCTGTGCATGCTGGCTGTCAAAAGTGAAGGCATACAGGTTAACCCAGTCCATCAGCAGGCTGATCACCATCGCTGCCCAAACGATCATCGAAGAGATGCGTATGATGGAGATCTTTGATTTCAGAAAGAGCCAGTACAGCAGCACCGTTTCACAGGCCCAGAACAGGGTAATATGATTTCCATGCAGCTGGATGGGTGCGGTAAGGGAAATAAAGGTGAGCGTGATGCCGATCAGCAGGTACAGGATGTTTTTATCGATCTTCTGCTGCCGCAACAGGATATAAGACAGGGCCAGGTTGAACACGCCCATGGCCGCACTGAACAGCCCCTGATAATTGGAAGCCTCCATTGAAGAGATGCAATACAGACCGGCCCCGAAATACAGGGCGGTATTGGAAAGCAGGATGCCGAAATCGGACGCAATGAACCTGGTTTTCTGCCTGATGTTGTGGGCGATGTTGATGGCCAGGAAAAGCAGGTAAAACAGGGTGGCAAATAAGAAACCGCCCTGGTACACCGCCGCCCGTGTGTTGTACGGCAGGTTAAACAGCCATCCGCCGTAGAGGATGACCGTAAAGATAAACGCGAGCAGGTTGAGGATGCGCCATGCTTTGTTGAGCGCAATGACGAGTAGCCCTGTATTCAGCACCAGCAGGTAAGAAAACAGGACCTTGTAGTTACCGCTGCCGTTGCTCACCATGAAAGGCGTTGCAAAACCGCCTATAAGAGCGATCACCGCCAGTTCCTGCCGGTTGTACAGATGCGAGAGCACAACGGCAAAAGCGGTGATCACCACCATTATGATGAAAGCGACGGTCTGGCTGAACAGATGAAACTGCTGGTAGGCGAGCGTGATGGTGAAATAAAAGATGGCCAGACCCCCTCCCACAAGCACAGAACTAAAGGCCTGGTAACTGTTGCGCATGCGGTGCGCCAGCGCTACCAGAATGCCTCCGCAAAGCACGCCGATGCCTACACGACCCACTGGCCCGATCCAGTCGTTGTCGATGGCATACTTTACAAAAAAGCCGATGGCCAGAACGAGGATGGCGATCCCGATCTTGCTGATCAGGTTTTCTCCGATGAATTTTTCCAGGTCCGGGTTGCGCTCCATGAAAGATGGCTTCGGTGCTTTCAGCGGACGGCCGGAAGTGGGCGGCGTTCCGGGCGGCACAAAGGAAGCGACCGGTTCTTCCCTCGGACGAAGAAAGGGCGTGACGACCGCGGGCGTCGGTTCGGGTTTTTCTTCCCGGGATTCCGGTTCCTGCAGCAATCGTTGAAGCTCCCCTTCCAGGGAATACGCAGGAGGGGCTTCTACAGGCGGTGGCGCCGGGGTAGGTGTAACAAGTGTGGGCGCCGGTGGCGGAACAGTTTTTTCCGGTCTGGAGGAGGCTGCTGGCGCCGCCGCCGGAATGTCAGCAGCGTTCATGTTCTCGCGCAGACGCCGGAGCTCGGCATCTACTGCATTGAACCGGCGCTCGACCGTATTTTTGATCGAAATGAGGAACAGGAGAACAACAACAAAGAACAATATGGCAAGGTACTCCATGTCGGGTTTGGTTTAAGCGGTTGCTTAAAGATATAAAAGCCCCTGTAAAAGTGCCTAAATTGTTCCCTGCCACATACCGTGCTTTCACCCTTTCACAGCAGCCGGCATGCTACAGGTCAAGCTCCAGAAACACCGGGCAATGGTCGCTGTGCAGCACATCGGGCAGGATGGCCGCATGGCGGATGGCTGGTTTCAGGTTGTCGGTGGTGTTGATGTAATCGATGCGCCATCCTTTGTTTTGCTGGCGCACGGTCGGAAAGCGCGCGCTCCACCACGAGTAATGATGTGGATCTGGATTGATATGCCGGAAGGAATCTACAAACCCGCCGGCAAAAAAATCATCGAGCCAGGCGCGTTCTTCCAGCAGGAACCCCGATGATTTCTTGTTGCCTTTCGGATCATGGATGTCGATCTCCCTGTGTGCGATGTTGTAATCGCCGCACAAAACTACCCTGGGTCTCTCCTTCCGCAGGAGGCTCAGGTATTCATTCATTTCTTTCAGCCAGGTGTATTTGTAGCTCTGTCTCTCTTCACCGCTGGTGCCCGACGGAAAATAGGCGTTGACCAGGGTAAGATCGCCAAAGTCGAGGCGTATGACCCTGCCCTCGGCGTCGCTTTGCATGTAGCCATTGCCCAGCTGAACAAAATCCGGTTTGATCTTTGTAAACACCACCACGCCGCTGTAGCCCTTCTTCTCGGCGGAATACCAGTAATCATGAAAACCCATTTTTGTAAGCTCCTCGTGCTTCACGTTGTCGCGCAGGGCCTTGGTTTCCTGTATACAAATGATATCGGCCGGATCGGTGCGGAGCCATTCGTTAAATCCTTTTTTAATAGCCGAGCGAATGCCATTGACATTGTAAGAAATGATGCGCATATAGATAGTTAGCGTTTGGTAGTGGATGCATGCGGGTTGAACTTCCTTTCCAGCACACGGACCTGATAGAGGGCCGGGTTCAGCGAGTCGAGGAAGGGCCTGGCGTAGTAGCCGAACACGAAATAATCCTGGCCCCTGTGTTTGAGCAGCGCCGGAATATACTGGGCCCTGAAGTCATCATCGTCGTGTATCTGTTTCATGCACTGGTAGATGAAATTTCCCGGGCGGAACTGTGGCAGGTTCTCATAGAGTATGAAGGAAGCCGTATCCCGGATGATCTCCCCGCCGAAAGCGGTTCCAAGAAGGTCGGGCCGGAGCTGCCAGAAAGCTTTTTTATCGAACGATGCGTGGTTGCGGTAGCCGGTTTTCACCGAACTGGCATGCGCCATGAGCGTATTGTTCAGTCCAAGCAGGTCGATTGTTTTGCCACCGTATGAATATCCTACCCCGCCGGTGGCGATGGCGCCGATCGAGGGCGGCTTCCCGCAGTCCGCAAAAGTTTCGTTGAGCTGCATCGCCGTCTTTCTGCCGTTGGTGGCTGCAATGAATTCGGGGAACATCAGTCCTGAATCATTCATAAAAAAATCGGAGACGGTAAGCTTCGAAAAAAAGGCGGTCGCAAAAATAAAGGAGGCGGCGAGGGCCACCAGCGCGGTCTTCCGCACATGAGCTGTTATACCGGCGTATTGCTTCCACAGGAAAAAGTTCACCGCGCACAGGTACAGGATGGGCAACAGCGGCTGGTAAAAACGGCTGAACATAAAATTGTCTCCGCCCGTTAGTACCGGCAGCACCAGTCCGCAAAAAACAATGCCCGTAAACACCAGCTGGATCTTTTCCGGCGCACTCATCACAGATACGGTCTTATCCCGTTTTTTAAGCAGGATGGCGATGGCAAAGAACAGCAGAATAGCAGTAATGAAAGCAGCGTGCGGATAAAAATAGAAGAACTTGATCACGTACCTGCAGCCGGCGATGATGTTGTCTTTTTTATTGGCGGATACTTTTGCATAGTAGGTATTCGGGAACGGATAGCCGAAGTAGGAGAGCCGCCACCCCAGCAGTCCGCCCAGCGACACGCCATAAGCAACCAGGGGAACGATGATCTTTGCCAGGCTGTATTTCAGTCCACGCTCAAAATAGAAAATGCCGAAAAGCAATATAATAAAGAACAGGTTAAGGGCGATGCTTTCCGGGCGGGTCAGGTTCATCAGGATGAGCAGCGCGCTGAACAAGGGAATACTGATCTTCTTCCCAAGCAGGTAGTAATTGCCTAATTGCAAACCGAGGGAGGTGATGAAGAACATCCAGATGGTGGTCTCCATCAGGCTGAGCACATTCCATTCCACGAACCCGCGGGGCAGCAGCAGCAGGGAAAGAATGATCACGTCGGAAGCGGTGACCACCCTGTCTTCTGTATGGTTGAGCCTGCGGGCGAACACCAGGATCCGGTAAAGTGTAATATAGCTGAGCGCAAAACAAAGGATCAGAAGCAGCGTGGTGACATGGGCGGCGGAGACCTTGTACAGTGCGGCACCAATGAGGGTCCACAGCAGGGATGTAAAACCTTCCACGCGCTCGCCGCCGGTATTCCATACAAACCCGTAGCCATTGGCCAGGTTCTTCATATAGACCATGTAGATGTTGGCGTCGTCGATACCAACGGTGGGAGATTTATAGCCGAACCAGTACAGAGCAGTCATCAGGAGTAGCGAAAGAAAAACAATGACAGCCAGTGCGGAGTTCCTGGGATGTTTCATACGTTTCAGGGGCTTGCTTTATAATTTTGCGGCAGGTTCCGCTCATTTTATTCAGTAACGCCCGGAGCCTGCTTTTGATTATACGGGTTCGAAGATACTCATAACCTGTTTACAGCAAAACATTTGTCCGGAGCACGGATGCCGGGGAGATTCAGAGAAAGCGGGTGAATATTGCTGCCTGTTTGGAGAAAAGAGATAAATTGGAATTTGTAAAATACTTTGAATGGATGAGGTGGCAACGCTCAATAAATGGATCCGGACGCTGGGGCTTTTTTACGGTATCGAACTGCTGACCTGTGTGGTCGTTAACTATTCCACCTTTTTCGGAGGATTCCGGTGGCGGTTGTTTACCGAGATGTCGCTGGGATTGTTCGCTTTGCTGTTCGTCGCGAACCTATGGAAAGAACTGCGCACGCTGTTTGGTTTCAGTTCCTTTTCCTTCCTGAAAGCCGCGGTGTACAGCGGGGCCTCCGTGCTGATCGCCATAGTTGTGAATTTCGTTGTCCGCTGGGTGAATCATGCCGTCTTTCACAACGACGTGTCTATCTACCACAGCTTCCGTCACCTCGATCATCCCATCCTGGGTATGATCGTGCTGGTGATCGTATTGCCGGCGGTTTTCGAAGAGATCGCCTATCGCGGCCTGATCCTGGAAAGCCTGCTGCAACTAACCGATGCGCGGCGGGCCATCATGATATCGGCCATACTATTCGCCCTCATCCACATGAACTTCGTAGCCGTTTTCTGGCTTGTGCCTTTTGCCATCTGGCTGGGCAACGTACGATACCGCGAAGGAACGATCTGGTACGGCGTACTGATCCATCTTTTCTTCAACCTCACCGCCTGCCTGTTCGAATTCGTGTTCTGATCTGCTTGTCAGGCATCGTATTCCAAAACAGGGCGCAGCCATCTTTCCACTTCCTCCAGGTCCATGTTCTTACGGCGGGCATAGTCGAGCACCTGGTCTTTTTCTATTTTACCGACCCCGAAATATTTGCTTTCCGGGTGTGCGAAATACCAGCCGCAAACCGACGATGCCGGGTACATAGCCAGTGATTCGGTGAGGGTGATGCCGGTAGCGTTCTGCGCATCGAGGAGGTGAAAGAGCTTGTATTTCTCGGTATGGTCAGGGCAGGCCGGGTAGCCGGGCGCCGGGCGTATGCCTGCATATTTTTCCTGTATCAGGTCTTCGTTGCTGAGATGCTCTTCTTTTGCGTAACCCCAGAATTCCCTGCGTGTCTGTGCATGAAGCAGTTCGGCAAACGCTTCGGCGAGGCGGTCGGCCAGGGCCTGCAGGATGATCTTGTTGTAGTCGTCGTGGTTTTTTTCGAATGCTTTGATATGCGCTTCGATGCCGTGGATGGTTACCGCGAAAGCGCCGATATGGTCGGTATGGCCGGTTTCAGCAGGTGCAACAAAATCGGCGAGTGACAGATTGGGCTGGCTGGCGACTCTTTTTACCTGCTGCCGCAGAAACTGGAGCTCTACTTCTTCGGTAGCCCCTTCGAGTTCGTTCAGAACGGTAACAGAATCTTTTCCATCGGAGTTGGCTTTCCAGAAACCAGCCACCGCTTTGGGCGTCAGCCACTTTTCGGCGATGATCCTGTCGAGCAGCGCCCGGGCATCGGCATACAGCCGGCTGGCTTCTTCGCCTACTTTGGCATCCTGCAGGATCTGCGGAAATTTGCCGTGCAGTTCCCAGGCAATAAAGAATGGCTGCCAGTCGATATAGGGAACCAGTTCTTCCAGGGTGATGTCGGAAAAACCACGGGTGCCGGTGAAAGTGGGTGCTACCGGGCGGAAGAGGTTCCAGTTGATCGGGGCTTTGTTCTTCTGCGCGTCTGGAAAAGAGAGATAGGCCTTGGCGCTCCGTTTGTTGCCAAAATCTTCTTTCAGCTTCCGGTATTCATTCTGCACATTCACCAGGAACCCGCTTTTATGTTCGTGGCTGAGCAGGTTGCCGGCCACTGTTACGCTGCGGGAGGCATCCAGTACATGTACGACCCCTTGTTCGTATTCAGGCGAGATCTTCACCGCGGTGTGCATCCTGGAAGTGGTAGCGCCGCCGATAAGCAGCGGGATGTTCATATTCTGGCGTTTCATTTCCCGCGCGATGTGTACCATTTCATCCAGGGAAGGGGTGATCAGCCCGCTGAGACCGATGATATCCACTTTCTGATCGCGGGCGGTCTGGAGGATCTTGTCGGCCGGCACCATTACGCCCAGGTCGATGATCTCATAGCCGTTACAGCCAAGTACCACCCCCACGATGTTCTTGCCGATGTCGTGTACATCACCTTTTACCGTTGCAAGCAGGATCTTTGCAGCGCCGGCGTGTTCGCCATTCCCTTCGCTGAGTCCTGCCAGTTTGTTGCGTTCTTTTTCTTCTTCGATGAAAGGGGTGAGTACGGCCACGGCTTTTTTCATGACCCGGGCGCTTTTTACCACCTGCGGCAGAAACATTTTGCCCGCGCCAAACAGGTCGCCCACAATGTTCATACCGTCCATGAGAGGGCCTTCGATCACTTCCAGCGGCTTGCTGTATTGCTGGCGGGCTTCCTCGGTGTCTGCTTCGATGTAGTCGGTAATGCCATTCACCAGGGCATGACTAAGCCTTTTCTGTACCTCTTCCTCGCGCCAGGCTTCGTTTTTCACGGCCGCTTTACCCTTCGATTTCACCGTGTCTGCAAAAGCGAGCAGTTTATCGGTGGCATCTGGATGACGGTTCAGGATCACGTCTTCGCAGAGGTCGCGCAAGGTTGGTTCTATTTCATCGTATACCGGCAGCTGTCCGGCGTTCACGATGCCCATGTCCATGCCGGCGCTGATGGCGTAATAGAGAAAAACGGCGTGCATGGCTTCGCGGACAGGTTCGTTGCCGCGGAAGGAAAACGAGATATTGCTCACCCCGCCGCTCACCTTGGTCAGCGGCATCCGCTGTTTGATGATGCGGGTGGCTTCAATGAAATCTATTGCGTAATTGTTGTGCTCTTCGATGCCGGTGGCGATGGCGAACACGTTGGGATCAAAGATAATGTCCTGCGGATCGTATCCTACCTGTTCGGTGAGGATGTTGTACGCGCGCTGCGATATGTTCACCTTTTTATCGAGCGTGTCGGCCTGGCCGTTCTCGTCGAAGGCCATCACCACCACGGCTGAGCCGAAGCTTCTGCAGATGAACGCCTGGTCGATGAATTTTTCTTCTCCTTCCTTGAGGGAGATGGAGTTCACGATGCATTTTCCCTGAACACACTTGAGACCTGTCTCTATGATGTTGAATTTCGAAGAGTCGATCATGATCGGGATGCGGGCAATATCGGGTTCGGCCTGCAGCAGGTTGAGATAGGTCTGCATGGCTTTCTCCCCGTCGAGCAGCGCGTCATCCATATTCACGTCGAGGATCTGGGCGCCGCTTTCCACCTGTTGGCGGGCTACGGACAGGGCTTCTTCATAATTGCCATCCCTTACGAGACGGGCAAATTTTTTGGAGCCGGTAACGTTCGTACGTTCACCGATGTTTACAAAATTGGCTTCGGGCCTGATCACCAGCGGTTCGAGACCCGACAGGCGCATAAAGGGTTTGATCGTGATATTGTCCATATAGTTCGGTTGCCGGCCTGGCGGCGCCTGCGCGCCGCCAGGCCGGATCTTTTAGCAGCGGCTTTATACCAGTTCGGCTTCCTGAACCGGCAATTTCCTGGGTTGAAAAGTTTTGACGTGGTCGGCGATGTGCCTGATGTGGTCGGGGGTGGTGCCGCAGCATCCGCCTACGATGTTCACGAAACCCTGTTCGGCCCATTCTTCGATGATATGGGCTGTTTGATGCGGTTGCTCGTCGTATTCACCGAATGCATTGGGCAGTCCGGCATTCGGATAGGCCGAAGTATAGCACCCCGCGATCTGGCTGAGCTCTTCGATGTGCGACCGCATTTCGGTGGCGCCGAGGGCACAGTTGAGGCCCACGGAGAGCGGCCGGGCATGGGCCACGGAAATATAAAAAGCCTCGAGGGTTTGTCCGCTGAGCGTTCTGCCGGAGGCATCGGTGATGGTGCCGCTGATCATTACGGGCAGTTCTTTTTTGCGGACGTCACGGAAATATTTTTTGATGGTGTAGATGGCCGCTTTTGCATTGAGGGTATCGAAGATGGTTTCTACCAGCAGCAGATCGACGCCTCCGTCGACCAGTCCTTTCACCTGTTCGTAGTAAGCTTCCGATACTTCGTCGAAGGTGACGGCGCGGTAGCCGGGGTTGTTGACGTCGGGCGACAGGCTCAGGGTTTTGTTAAGGGGGCCGATGGCGCCGGCCACAAAGCGGGGCTTGCCGGGATTGAGGGCGGTATATTCGTCGGCTGCCTGCCTGGCTACTTTGGCGGAGGCCACGTTGAGCTCGTAGGCGAGCGACTGCATGTCGTAATCGGCCTGGGCGATGCGGGTGCTGCTGAAGGTATTCGTTTCGATGATGTCGGCGCCTGCGTCCAGGTATTCCTTGTGGATGCCGAGGATGACTTCCGGTTTGGTGAGGCTGAGCAGGTCGTTGTTTCCTTTTACGTCGGTGTGCCAGTTGGCAAAACGTTCGCCGCGGTAGTCGGCTTCGGTGAGGTGGTGGCGCTGGATCATGGTGCCCATGGCGCCGTCGATGATGAGTATCCGCTCCTGCAGACTCTCCTGGATTGTTTTCATAAAACCTCCTTTTTAAATTGGTCAATGGCTTCCCGGCCTGTGCAAGAACTGATGGCCGGAAGGCCTGAATGGGCGCAGAACTGATGAACGGAGAATGTTTCTGTATGGTTGTTGACGATACCGGAGTATTCTGACGTTTATTAGTTCAGTTGACGGCCGGCTTCAGTTTAAACCGGTCATCTTCTTGGATCCAGGCCGAACAATAAACAAATCCGCCTGAATTGCGGTGCAAAGGTAAGGAAATTGTCTGATCCGGAAGCAGCCTGATTAACTGATCTGCCCCGTGGCACGCCTGGCAGAGAAGCAAATTTGCATTTAAACAAACCCCCTGACAAAAGGCATCATGGCTATGCGTGCCGCAGGCACGCATAGAGAGAGGATGGGCCTGTTTCAGCGAAAAGGTTTTATTCGCCCTGATCAATTATATGCCTTGTCATCGCCTATCAGGCGAATCGGTCCATCAGGCTAATCCCGTTTCGGAAAATTCTCTTCGATCCTGATCCGGCCTACTTCCCGGC
The DNA here is from genome assembly GCA_965200945.1 of Chitinophagaceae bacterium. Classification (GTDB taxonomy): domain Bacteria; phylum Bacteroidota; class Bacteroidia; order Chitinophagales; family Chitinophagaceae; genus JADCRZ01. The sequence goes on along the minus strand of OZ241749.1, from coordinate 1,910,048 downwards.
CACATAACTTTCTACCGGCAGGCGGTTGGCGAGGGAGCGGGCGAGGGTCATTTCGTCGGCGTATTCGAGTTCGCCCCCGAAGGCGATGCCACGGGAAATGGTGGTGACCTTCGTGACAGGCTGAGGCAGTTTTTTCTGGATGTAGTAGACGGTGGTGTCGCCCTGGATGGTCGGGTTGAGGGCAAATATGATCTCCTGCGTCTCTTCCTTCACAACGCGCTGTACAAGCGGGTCGATGGTGAGCTGGTCGGGGCCTACCCCGTCGAGCGGCGAGATGACGCCGCCGAGTACGTGGTAAAGGCCGCTGTATTGCTGGGTGGTTTCGATGGCGATCACGTCGCGGATGTTCTCGACGACGCAGATCATGTCTTTTTTGCGATGGGGGTTTGCACAGATGGAACAGATTTCTTTGTCGGCGATATTGTAGCAACGCTGGCAAAAGCGGATCTCCTTGCGCATCTTCGAAATGGCTTCGCTGAACTGCTGTACCGCCTCGGGTTCCTGCTTCAGCAGATGGAGCACCATGCGCAGCGCCGTTTTCTTCCCGATGCCGGGTAAACGGGAGAATTCATTGACTGCATTTTCCAATAAATTTGAAGGCAATTGCATCCTGTAAAGGTACGAAAAACGGACGGTACTCACGCGCTGAAAAGCCTATAAAATCAGGGCTTCCGGGCAGTTAAAATGTAATGGTGTCGTCCTTTTCCCAGTTGGCTTTTACTGTCACCGGCTTTTCGATCGGCTGCACCTTTTCAGGCTGTCGGCGAGTGCCGAAAAAGGTTCCCGCATCCCATTTTCCATTCCTGTTCTCATCGTACAGGATCCGCAGATGGTAATCGCCCGGCTTGAAGAGTTTTACATAAAATTCCTTGGTGGTGAACACGTGCGTGAACACCACATTGTCGTTCTGTAACAGCAGCAGCACGGGGTGGCGCGAGAGGTCGAGGCTGGCAAAGCGCAGTCTCAGAATGCCGTAATCTTCCAGCTTTTTTGTTTTGAAAGCGATGGTATCGTTCTTGGGCAGGGTTTTTCCGGTGCTGTCTTCGGCCAGGTCTTTTTTGAGGATCAGTTTATATTCCGTGCCGGGTTTCCAGGTATACAACAGCGTGAATTTCTGATGCAGCGAGTCGCTTATGAAAGAGTAATTGACGAGCGGTTGCAACTTGTCGTCCGCAAACACAAGCTGGGTGGTATCGAAGGTCTTGAGCGGACTGGCAAAGGTGATCGCCAGGCTGTCGAGAATGTCCTGTGCGCCGCCATCCAGGTTGGTCTGGTAGCGGAGACGTTTGTCCTGGTTCTTGGTGTCTTTTTTGGCAGGGGCATTGGTTGCCGCTGCCGGTTTTTTCTTTTCTTCTTCCTTTTCGACATAGGCATACAGGTCTACCGGTTCATTTTTAGCGGTTATCTGTACGGGTTTGTCCGCAAAAGCAAAAAGCTGGGTCTTGTTCAGGTATCTTCCCTGGTGGGTATCGTCTTTGGTTGCATAGAGGTAGAACTGACCGGTAGGCAGGTTGCGGAAGGTGAAATTCCCTTTGTTATCGACTGTGGTTATGTAGCGGGGCCGTTTTTTGATCACCGAAGAATCATCGCCTTCCCGGTACAGCATCACCATCAGGGTAGAGTCGATCTTGCCGTTTTCCGCCAGGGTCACTTTGCCGCTCAGCGTTTTGTCGTCCAAGAAAGTGCCGGTGGAAAATACATAGGTGAACTGCCGGAAAGGGTTTCCTTCGTTGATGTCTTTGAGCGAATTACCGAAATTGATGGAATAGGTGGTGTTAGCTTCCAGTGTATCCTTGATGCGGATGATCAGGGTGCGTAACCGCGCTTCTGTATTCGGAACGATCTTGGGCACCGGGTTAACGATGATGTTCTGTGAAGCATTCTCCAGCTGGATGTATTCATCGAAAACCAGCCGGATCTCCTTACCCGTAAATCGCAGCGCGGAGTCTTTCGGGTTGGCAGATATGAGCGTGGGTGGCAGGGTGTCTTTAGGGCCGCCGGTAGGAGGGATTATATTGGCGCAGCCTGTTTGCAATGCGGCCATGGCTGCCAGTACAACGCATACCAATACCGCAAAAACGAGTTTCTTCAGCGACATAATTTGTCTAAATGCTGCAAACATAGGCGGTTTATGGGAAGAGGATCGGGTGGAAATGGTAAAATTGATGTAAATAGAGGGTTCCGGTAGAGACGTCATCCCTGGCATATCCTGCCGTGCAATATTCATCACCGCCGGAGACGCGAGGCATCGCGTCTTTACAATTCATTCCTCTTCCTCATTCTTCAGTTCATGCCAGGCTACGGCGAGGTTGTTGTCTTTGATGAAATTACACCAGTGGCAGTCTTCCCGGCCGCAGCCGGTATAGAAATCCCGGGCCTTGATCTTGCTCCATACGGTGGTCATCTGATGGGTCACCGTTGCAATGTCGTGTGGCTGTACGTAAATGGTTTTCTTGATGTATTCCCCTTTTTTGTCGGGTTCGAGGAAATCGAACTCCACGCTGACCGCGTTCCACTTTTTTCGCTGGTAATTGTCGACAAGCATCTTGTAAAACACCGCCTGCCGCCAGTAGTCGCCCCCGTTCGGATTTTTTGCATCGGGGCCTTTCAGCTTTTCGCGGGCTTTTTCCACGTCCCCCGATTTGTAATCGACGATCACCGCTTCCTTGCCGTCGAACTCGATCTTGTCGAGCTTGCCCCGCACCGGGATGCCGTTGATGGCCAGGTGCCGGATGTTGTGCTCTACCGTCACCACCCGGTTCCAGCTGCCGATGTATTTGTCGTAGTAGTTGTTCAATACTTCTTCTCCGTATTCCATCCGGCGGTCGTAGGCTTCTTTGGTGAAATTTTCGCGGTTGCGTTTCATGTACCAGGTAAAGTCTTCCACCATCGCGCTCCGCTCCGGGAACTGTGCGTCGGCCGTGTTACGCATCTTTTCAAACAGCCGCTGGGCCGCGTAGTGTACGGCTGACCCGAATGCCAGGGCTTCGGATTTGCCCATGGGAATGCGGATCAGCGTCTTGTAATAGAACTCGAGCGGACAACGCAGGTAATTGTTGAGCGCCGTTACGTTCATCTCGAAGCGGTCGAGCAGCCCGGTGATGAAATCTTCATCCGTGCTTTCGATTTCCGGCGAGCGCGCAAGGAACTGGTCCTCGTTCGACTGTGTCACCAGTTCGGGATCCACTTTTACCTGCTCGATCTCTATGCCGTGCTTGCCGATGATCTCGTGAATGAAACGGGATGGTTCCCACTCCTTGCCGTCGGCCTTGTGGGCGGCGTAGGAGAGGGTGAGATATTTTTCCGCCCGGGTGAGTGCCACATAAAACAGGCGGCGCAGCTCTTCATCCACCGATGAGGTACCGGTCGTGAACATGGTGTCGGGAAATGCGTAGCCGCCCTTCACCCGCTTCGGATCATCCCAGTAAGAGGCATTGCAACCGGCCACAAAAACGGATTCATATTCCAGTCCTTTGGAGCCGTGCGCCGTCAGCAGGTTTACGCCGCTTGCGGTACCGGCGGTCTCCACCAGCGGCACCGAAATGCGGTTCTCGATCATGAGGTTGATGGTGGCGGTCAGTTCTTCGAGGGAGAGCTCAGGGTTGCGACGCGTCTCTTCCTTGATGAATTCGAACAGGGCATTCAGTACCTGCAGAAAATATACTTTCCGTTCGTGCTGCATGATGTATTCAAGCACGCCCCCATCGCGGATGATCATTTCAAACAGGGTCTGGATCGTTACATTGGGAACCGCGGCAATGAGCTGTTCAAACTGGTCGCTTACTCTTTTCAGGTGGGGGTGTACCGGCGCATCGAACAAGGTACGGGGCGGCTGGTTGATCTTCTGCTGCACCAGCCTGCGGATGGAAGTGACATCCCCCGCCTGTTTCAATCCGTTCACTTCCACCATGATGCGGGCGATCTCTACCGGCGGGACCTTGTAAAAATCGAAATGCAGGATCTCGAACAGCATCTCATCACCACCGTACGGAATATCGTGCTCTGCCGCCAGGTAGCGAAGCAGCTGTATGATCTTTCGGGCAAACGGGATCTGGAGGATGTTCTTGCTCCGTTTCGAATAGGCCGGCACCTTCCGGCGTTTCAGGTAATCGAAGATCTCTTCGCCATACCTGTTTTCCCGGTAGATCACGGCGATCCGTTCCGGTGTTACGCCCCGCTCGATCAGTTTCACGATCTGGTCGGCAATATCGATCATCTCCTCCCGCTGGTTCTCATAGCTCTTTACGGAAGGCATGTGTCTGAGGTGACGGATCAGCTCATTTGCCGACACCAGGTCTTTGCTCAGGTCGGGTAACTTGTTGATGAGCCGTTCCCGGTTCACCTCTATCAGGGTTTTGGAAACATCGAGGATCGGCTGCACCGACCGGTAATTGGCGGTGAGGATAAGGGTTTTAAGGTATTCGGAATAGGTGCCTGCGAATTCGATCATGTTGGAAACGTTGGCTCCCTGAAAGCGGTAGATGCTCTGGTCATCATCGCCCACCACAAACACATTGGGCTTGTCCCAGTAGTTGATCAGCAGCTGCACCAATGTGTTCTGGCTGCCGCTGGTATCCTGATATTCATCTACCAGCACGTAGTGGTAGCGCTCCTGGTAGTTGACAAGCAGGTACGCATTTTCCTGGAAAGCGCGGATCACCCAGTTGATCATGTCGTCGAAATCGTATCGGTTCTTTTCCCGCATCAGCTCCTGGAATTTCACGAATTCATCCACGGCTGCCCGCAGCTTTTCCATTTTCTCTGCTTCTTCCGCGATCAGGTCGGTGCGCACATCCCCTTTTTTAAACGCTTTGGTGGCCCGTTTACAGATATAGGCTTCCCGCTGCGACAGGCTGTCTATGTATTCGTCGATGCGCCGGTGAATGTCTTCCGGCTTCCAGTCTTCACGTTTCATGGTCGAGAACAGGTTCTGCAGGTTGCCGATCTCGTAGTACACATCCCCGCGGTAGCGTTTGAGCGGGTGGTTCTTTGGGAACCGGTCGATCAGGGTTTTAAAGAACTGGATCTTTTCCAGGTCGGAAACCGGGTCGAGGCTTGTTTTCTCGAACAGGGATAGGTTGTCCTGGATCACGTTGTTGCAAAAAGCGTGAAAGGTGGAGATATGGACCTTATAGGCATCCGGGCCAATAAATTCGAGCAGGCGCTTGCGCATGGCGATCACGCCGGCGTCGGTATAGGTCAGACAAAGGATGTTCTGTGGCTGCGTATCGGTTTCGAGCAGGATCTTTCCGATGCGGGCCGACAGGATCTGCGTTTTGCCGGTTCCCGGACCGGCGATCACCATCACGGGCCCTTCGATCTGGTCTACGGCTCTTTTTTGTTCCTGGTTGAGTTTTTCGTAGGCCTGTGCGAAAGCCTGTCGGTATGAAGAAAAACGGTTTGTCATAAATGTTTGATAATCATCCGGAGATTTAAGGGGCGTTCAGCTTTGCGGCGCTGTTCCGCGCCGGACCGGCAGCTGCTTTTTCCTATAACAAGGAATCCGGCAAACGGTTGCGGGCAGGCCCGACAGCAAATGTAAACGCTGTCTGTGTACTAAAAGTAAATTTGGAAACGTTCTACGGATGGGAAATTTTCCTGTAAGTCCACACCTATGAAAAAAGAAGCTTTTAAGATCTTTATCCTGGAAGATGATGTCTGGTATGGTTCGATGTTATACCATTATCTCTCCCTCAATCCCGAGTATATTGTAAAGCGGTTCGATTCACCGAGAGAGTTTTTCTCCCGCCTCCACGAGAATCCGGACGTGGTTACACTCGACTATTCCCTGCCCGACAGCGACGGATCCGAAGTGCTGAAGCGGATCAAGGATTTCAACAAAGACATACAGGTGATCGTGATCTCCGGACAGGAAGACGTGGCAACGGCCATCAGCCTGCTCAAGAACGGGGCGTTCGACTACATCGTCAAAGACAGCGACGCCAAAGACCGTCTCTGGAACACCGTCATCCACCTGCGTGAACTGACCGGTTTGAAGAAGGAAGTGGAGGAACTGCGTACGGAGGTAGGAAAGAAATACGATTTCTCGCAAATGATCATGGGTAAGAGCGAGGCGGTGAAGCGGATGTATGCCATGATTGAAAAAGCGTGTAAAACAAATATCACGGTCTCCATCACCGGAGAGACCGGTACAGGTAAAGAAGTTGCCGCCAAGGCGATCCATTATAATTCGGACAGGCAAAAAATGCCGTTCGTGGCCGTGAATGTGGCTGCCATACCCAAGGAATTGCTCGAAAGCGAACTGTTCGGACATGAAAAAGGCGCGTTTACAGGCGCGGCCAACCGGCGCATCGGGAAATTTGAAGAAGCCGACAAGGGGACGCTGTTCCTGGATGAGATCGGCGAGCTGGACATCAACCTGCAGGCCAAATTGTTAAGGGTACTGCAGGAAAAAGAAGTGATCAGGGTAGGGGGCAGCGGTGTAACGCCCATCAATGTGCGCATTCTTGTAGCCACGCATAAGAACCTGCTGGAAGAAGTAAAACAGCGCCGCTTCCGCGAAGACCTGTATTACCGCCTGTTCGGACTGCCCATCGAGCTGCCGCCGCTGCGCGACCGGGGCAACGACATCCTGATCCTGGCCAAACATTTTACGGATGCGTTCTGCAAAGACAACAAGATCGCAAAGAAGACCATCAGCCAGGAGGCCCAGCAGAAGCTGATGCAGTACAGCTTTCCTGGAAATATCCGCGAGCTGAAATCAGTTATGGAGCTGGCCGTGGTGATGTCGGATGAAGACCTGATAGAACCGGCGCACATTACGCTGAACAGCTATGGTTCGGCGGCGAATATCCTGAACCAGGAAATTACGCTCAAAGAATATACTACCCAGATCATCCAGCACTACCTCGACAAATATGAGTCGGATGTGCTGCTGGTGGCGAAAAAGCTGGATGTGGGAAAATCAACCCTGTACCGCATGATACAGACCAACGAGCTGATGGTGAAATAAGTACTGCGCAGCCTAAGAAAAAACCGCATATGATCCAATCAAAACTGGGAAAGAGAAAGATACTGGTGGCAGAAGACGTAGAGCTGAATCAGCAGATCGTGAAGCACATCATAGAATCGTGGGGATGCGAGGTTACGATCGCGATCAACGGTGCGGAGGCGGTCCGGAAACTCGGGCTGGTCGACTACGACCTCATCCTGATGGACATCCAGATGCCGGAAATGGACGGCATACAGGCGACGCTTCAGATCAGGGCACTGCCGGATGCACAGAAAGCCTCCATTCCGATCATCGCGTTCACCGCGCATACCCTGAAGCACGACAGTGCCAAGTACCTAGCCGCCGGCATGAACGACTACCTGTCGAAACCCTTTATAGAAGAAAAATTGTATGGAATTATTGCAAAACATCTTTTACCTCTAAACGAAGATATTATGGAACGAGTACCGGACGCGCCCAAAGCAGCGGGCACGCCCACGGAAAAACTGTATGACCTGTCGCTCATCGAATCCATATCGGGCGGCGACCGTGATTTTATTCGCAAAATGATCGATCTGTTCATTGAAACGGTGCCTGCCAATGTTACGGAGTTGAATGCCCACCTGGCCGGGGAGAACTGGGACGGTGTGAGCAAGGTGGCGCACAAGCTGAAATCGACCCTTGATTCGATGGGGGTGCAATCGGTGAAGCAGGAAGTACGCACCATTGAGCAGGGCGCCAAAAACCGGCAAGAGCTGGAGCGGATGGCGGGGCTGATCGGCAAAGTAACGAGCACGGTGGATGCCTGTGTGCTGCAATTGGAAAAGGAAATGTTAGCTTTGTAGGGTAAATGGTCTTTCCGGCCTGGCCGGGAGACCGATTGTACTCTAAAAGAGCTTGCAAAGAGCAAAAAGGATGATCCGAGATGAAGAATGCAAGGCCGTTGCTTTGTTGGGATATTTTTATGGAAGGGTTCCAGCGAAGGCTGGAACTGGCAGACGACATCCAGGAGTTGATCCTGATGTCGAAGAAGCAGCAGTGGGCGCACGATTTCAACTTCGAGCACCAGCTTGTGTGGCTGAACAAGACCATTGTGGTTACGGATCCGGGTTTGCGGATCGTGTATGCAAGCAGCAATATTTTACACATGAATGGGTATGCTGCGGAGGAGGTGCTCGGACAGCGGCCATCGATGTTCCAGGGGCCGGATACGTCGGCGGATACAAAATCGATGATCCGGGATGCACTCGACCGGCGAATGCCGATTGAAACGAGCATCGTCAATTACCGGAAGACGGGCGAACCGTATATGTGTGTCCTGGAAGAGTATCCGCTGTTCAACCACAAAATGGATCTGGTTAATTTTGTGGCGTTCGAATGTATTGCATGAGCAGGGAATGGTGCAAAGAAAACTATTTTGTTTATAGTATGAATTGACTACATTTGCACCCCGCAACCGGGAAAAGAATTTCGGGGCGTAGCGTAGCCCGGTTATCGCGCCTGCTTTGGGAGCAGGAGGTCGCAAGTTCGAATCTTGCCGCCCCGACAACAAGAGGATTTCAAAAGGATTCAAAAGCCTGTAAATTATATGATTTACAGGCTTTTTTGTTTTTCAGCCACTCATTTTCATACAAATCATCACAACGCAAAGGTGAGTCATTTTCTAAACTTCATTTAAACTCACCAGAAGGGCTGTAAAGTATTTATAATCAATATTTTACGGGCATTTTATCTAGTGCCTTTTGATGTGATTTGTGAGTTGAAATCACCGTTGTAAAGCGTGATCCAAACCAGGGCATCAAAAGCGACCTCATCTTAAAAAGAGCCTCTAATTTTTACCTTACTATCTTACATTATCTGTCCTACAATTGGGGTACATCATAAGCAACCAGTTTGAAGAAAAACTCCCTGAAGGGAACATCATGCTTTCTGCCTGTTTTTGTTGATTCGTTGATAGACTTGTTAAACGGATGTACACTACTTTACTGTCCGATTTTTCACCACATGTCAGATATCGCAGCAGGAACGCTTAATAAATACGAACTTGACCCAAATTCCTACATGGTGAATAAAATCACATTGATTATTCGACCCCTCCTATGCGGGTTGGTACTTGGCCTTGTCTTAATAACGGAGTTCCTGGCAGCACAGATGCCTCAACACCGCGCATCCGGAACGGGAAATTTACGCAAACCGAATATTGTTTTCATCATCGCTGACGATCTGACCATGACCGATGTCGAACCCTACGGAAGCAAACAGGTTCTTACGCCCAATATAAACAAGCTTGCACACGAAGGGCTGTGCCTCGACAATATGTTCAACATGGTACCGGTATGCTCGCCGACCCGGCAATCACTGCTCACCGGTTTGGGGCCCGTGCGGAGCGGAGCGTATCCCAACCATACCATGATCTATGATGGAATCAAAACGCTGCCTGTTTATCTGCAGCAACTAGGGTATGCCACTGCTTTAATTGGTAAGCGTCACTATGCGCCCGAAACTTCCTACCCATTTGATTTTCTTGGAGGGCGGCAGCACGACGATGGTACCGGCATCGACATCGATTTGAGCAAAGCAGATGAGTGGGTCCAAAACCATAAGGCTGCTCCATATTTCCTGATGTTCGCCAGCAACCAGCCGCACGACCCCTGGACGCGCGGAAATCAGAAAGCTTACAACCCGGAAAAGATCACCCTGAACCCCAATATGGTTGATACGAAGCTCACCCGCAGGAACATGGGAAATTATTTTGCGGAGATCTCTTACCTGGACAGCCTGGTGGGTGTTTGCCTGAATATCGTTCAAAAAAGCGGCCAGGAAGATAATACGCTGATCGTTTTCGCAACAGAACAGGGTAATTCATTCCCGTTCTCCAAATGGACGCTGTACGATCAGGGCCTGCATTCGGGCTTTATTGTCAAATGGCCTGGCAACGTGAAGCCCGGGACCCGTAACCCGGCCATGCTGGAATATGTGGACTTCTTGCCAACGCTGATCGACATCGCCGGCGGCGATCCTGCAAAAATCAATACCGGATCGAAAGACGGCAACGGGAAAACTGGCTTCGACGGGCAGAGCTTCAAAGATGTGCTGCTGGGCAAGACTACCAGTAAAAGAGAAGTCGTGTTCGCCGAGAATACAACGCGCGGCATCATACAAGGCAGCGATGCCTACGCCATCCGCTCGGCGAGAAGCGACCGGTTCCTGTACATCCGCAACCTAAACTACCGGGAGAAATTTGCCAATGTGGTAACTCATTCTCCCCTCTTCAGGCAGTGGATGGACAAGGATTCCGTCAGAAGTTCTGCGTATGTGACCAGGCCGGAAGAAGAACTATACGATATTGTAAATGACCCGTTCAACCTGAGGAACCTTGCCGGAGAGCCTGCTTACAAACAGGTAAAGGCATCGTTGCAGGCCAAGCTTGATGCCTTTATGAAACAGCAGAATGACAAAGGGATCGCTACAGAAATGGAAGCTTTGTCGAGACAGCCGAAAGGAAGGGAAGATCAATAAACCCCTGCCCGCAGAGTCCGGGCAAACAAGAAAGAGTCGGCGAAAGCGGTATGAATCCTGGAATAATTGAGTCCTCTATTCCAAGTGGAATTGCCGCTGCCTCCGAAAACAACCGTCAGCAGAATGAAAATTGTAGAATGAATTTTAATCAAATCCGTTTTGATTATAAGCATGAGTTCCCGTTTCCAAGCAGTGCGTCATCAAAATATACCCTTGAATAGATGAATTTCCTTTTAACATAACTATACCCGGCTCTGACCTTTTTGGAACAATTTTCCAATCCTGGGAAGATTAATTAGATGATCCAAAGCATTGTTTGTTAAAATTCAATCAGTTAACTGTCCGGCATCACAGTTGAACCTATATCAGTATAACACACAGAAATAAAATCACTATGAAAAAGATTCTTACTATCACCGCTATCATCCTCGCTGGTTTTACTGCTGCCAATGCTCAGTCTACATCCACCGCCAGCCAGACCGTTTCCCTGACACTCGCCAACGCCATCAATATTTCAATCACTTCCGCCACCGGCACTTCATTCACCTTCGATGATGTTACCAAATACGGCAGCGGCCTCACCAACTCGAACGCTTCTACCTTTCAGGTTAAATCAAACCGTCCGTGGGCCGTAACAGTGAAAGCCGCTGCTTCCAACTTCTCGGGCCCTGCTTCTCCCGCTACACAGATGCCTGCTTCTGTTCTTGGAGTGAAACTCAACAGCGGTTCTTCGTTCACTGCCCTGTCTACCTCGGCTGCATCACTGACATCAGGCGCAAGAGGCACAAACTCTTTCAATGTTGATTACAATGCAAACCCCGGATATGCTTACGATGCTGGTACTTACACGCTCAGCGTTGTTTACACTGCCACTCAGCAATAAGTGACTAGCAGCTAGCTCCTGGGTGCTCTATTAAAGATCTGGCCATCAATAATAAGAATAGAAAAAAGAAGCCCGCACTGAACAAGTGCGGGCTTCTTTTTGAAGTAAAATTGAGAAAACTAAAAAGTTCGATCATATATCATATTTACAAAAACTGCAAATGAACATGGAAAAGGATTCATTTTTGCTGCCTATACTTATCAAATTCGATGGTTTGTAAAACATTACTGAAAAAATTTCCATGAAAAAGGAAAGATTCAAGTCAGACTGTTTCTCAGGTAAAGTAGTTTCCCGGCCTATGCAGCCATCTTACGGCATTCTTCGGCGCATTGCCTGCAAGCACGGGCGCATTCCTGACAGTGCTCGGTTTGATGCTTCCCGCATTCATCTCCGCATGCGTCGCACATGCTGGCACAGATGTTACAAACTTCCTTGGCTTTCTCACTTCCAAGGCTCATCAACTGGGCTGCCGCATAACATATGGCAGCACATTCCATATCAAGTTGAATACAGCCAGCCATCATTTTTATTTCTTCTTCCTGAGTACAGGAACTGGCGCAATGGTTACAAAGGGCAGCGCAGTTGAGACATGCCTCTATGCAGGCTTTATAAGTGTGGTATCCTTTCATAAAAGTAGATTTTTGATTTACATCTCAACGTGCCATTCGTAGAAACATTTCCACTATGAATCTTTAGAAGTCATGAATATTAAAAATGTTTAGAATTATTATTGGTTGCTAAAATTGCAATATTCTTTTGCCGTAGCCTTTATCAAACTGAAGGGATTTTGATAAATAGTAGCTGGTTAGCAACCCGTTCTTGGTAATATAATTTATATGGGCTTAGCAATTTAAAGGGAATACTCTCCTCCCTTGAAAGAAGGTATTACATGTTCAAGCCGGATGGTATATCCGATGAGAATGCCGGAGAGCTTTTTCATAAAATTCGAGATATTTCGGTTCCGGATATTATTATTTATAATGCCGATGAAATTAATGATAGGAACTCGAATTTGAAAAATAGCGGGCGCCAAAAGGAAGTTCCGCTGTTTCAATCAAACGATTATCTTCTTACGAAGAAATTGACGTAAGAAATGGCAAAATCGGGTACAGGTTCCGTAATTTTTGTCCGATCACTCCTGAATTTTACAAGAGGATCAATTATGGTTGCTTAGGCAAGCAGCAAATACATCGTGGGAAATAAAGTGGGGGCGTTCTCTGAAAAATGGAAATCTTCAGGTGTGCAGGTAATTGGACTTGTATCTGCGAGACCGGCTCTGGCAGATGGTCAGGTAGCCTCCTGGGTTTCAATACGGAATGTTCATAACAATTTGAGTATTTCTTCAACATGCTATTACGGGGAGCCTGATGATTTTGTTAAGGCTGTTATATTTTTAACTTCTTCAAAAGGCGCTTTTCTGCAAGGGCTTGTTTGCTTACTGGATTGTTATTGGATGGGAAGAGAATCGAATCGTGTTTTCATGTTTATTTGCATCAAGTGGATGAATATGGATCAGAAAGATATACTGGATGTATGTAAACGTGACCCCTTCACTGATAACTTTTTTATCCGGCAATTACTCTCGATAAAATTTTGAATTCAGAACTAATCCTGCCATGGCACAACCTTTGAAAATATAGCTGTATGTTCCGGAAATTCATCTTTGCCACAGGTATTGAAAACAGTATTCCCCTTATAAATAATGGCCGCACGAGGATTGATCAGATGGAAAAGTGTCGTCATTACGAGTATTGGAAAAAGGATTTTGAACTGGTTAAAGAAATGGGAATTGAATTCCTGCGTTATGGTCCGCCTATTCACAAAACATTTACCGGCCCGGGCAGTTATGACTGGTCGTTTGCAGACGAAACCTTCTCCGAGCTTAAGAGGCTGCATATCCTGCCTATCGTAGACTTGTGTCATTTCGGGTTGCCCGACTGGATGGGCGATTTTCAAAATCCGGATTTCCCTGAACTTTTTGCGCAATACTGCGGCGATTTCGCCAGGCGCTTCTCCTGGATACAACTCTATACGCCCATCAACGAAATGTATATCTGCGCGCTCTTTTCGGCCTTTTACGGGTGGTGGAACGAGCAGCTGTCTACGGACCGCGCTTTTGTGACAGCCCTGAAAAATATTGTCAAAGCCAACATCCTGGCTATGAACCGGATCCTGGAGGTCCGCCCGGATGCCATTTTCATACAGAGCGAATCTTCGGAATATTTCCATGCAGAGAATCCTAAAGCCATCAAGCCTGCAGAACTCATGAATGCCCGGCGCTTTTTATCGCTCGACCTAAACTATGGTAAACGCATCGAATCGGAAATGTATGAATACCTGATGGACAACGGCATGACCCGCGATGAATATCATTTCTTCCTCACCAATCACCTTAAAAGGAACTGCATCATGGGAAATGATTATTATATTACCAACGAGCACAGGGTGAGTGCAGACGGACGAACAACCGGCGCTGGGGAGATCTTCGGCTACCATGTGATCACCAGCCAGTACTACGAACGCTATAAACTGCCGGTGATGCATACGGAAACGAATATGGCCCAGGGCCCGCGGGGAGACGAAGCCGTGAACTGGCTCTGGAAAGAATGGGCGAATGTGATCCGGGTGCGCAACGACGGGCTGCCAATTGTCGGATTCACCTGGTATTCCCTCACCGACCAGGTTGATTGGGACACGGCCTTGCGGGAAGACCACAATACCGTAAACCCGGTAGGTCTGTACGATCTCAACCGCAACATACGGCCGGCTGGAGAAGCTTACAAACAACTCATCATCGACTGGCGCGAAGTGCTGCCTACGGAAAGCGTATGCCTGAACGTGCCGATCGTGATCCCGGATGATTTTTCCTCCGACAGGGCCTCTAACCAGGCCGCAAAAGAAACCTTGAAACAGAAGGACAACACTGCCACTCTACTAAATGCCGATAAAAAATCATGAGATTCCAACAAAAAACCGTGATCGTAACCGGTGCTGCCGGGGGGATCGGACTTGCCATCGCCACAAGGTTTGCGTCTGAAGGCGCCAATATTGTTATGGCCGATATCAATATGGATCACCTGAAAACAGCCGCCGCGCCGCTCAAGATCGCAAACCTTTGGCTCAGCCAGTGTGATGTCAGCAACGAACAGCAAGTGGAAGCGACCGTAAAGGGCACTATTGACCATTTCGGTTCGCTTGACATCGTTGTAAACAACGCCGGCCTTATGATCTTCAAAAAACTGGAAGAGCATACCCTGGAAGACTGGGACCGCATCCTGCATGTAGACCTTATCGGCGCTTTCTTTTTCACAAAGCAGGCATTCCTGAATATGAAAAGAGGTGGCGTCATCATCAATATATCTAGCATACATGCGTGGGAAACCACTCCGATGGTAACCTCCTACGCCGCCGCTAAAGCAGCCGTGCTTTCCCTGACACGGTCTTCGGCTATCGAGGGAAAAGACAAGGGCATCCGGGTGAATGCCATCCTGCCAGGCGCCATAGATACGCCCATGCTTTGGGAAAACCCGAACATCAAGGCCGGACTTGAACAGGTGAGCAAAGACAGCGTCGGCAAACCGGAAGATATCGCAGGCGTGGCGGCTTTTCTGGCATCTGATGACGCAGCATTCGTTCAGGGTGCAATGATAGAAGTGGACGGCGGAAGACTGAATAGGCTTTAATTCCGGAGCCGGTAGACCTATTCTTCAAACCCTGCTAGTACAGAACGAGTTAGTTCATTTTGTATAGAAAATGGGTCGCTTATGTAGCATGTGTTTCCTCCAACGCTTCTTTTAAATAGCCATGTTTCAATTGTTCGTAAAAGGAATGCTTGTCAATGATTAAAGCTGCGATATTGGAAATAAGGCCTGCGATCATCAAATGAAAGATAACACTGTGCCTGTCAGTCATTTCAAGCACCAGAATCGCAGAAGTAAAAGGTGTTCTGGTTACACCCGTAAGAAAGCCGACCATTCCGCTTAAGATTATAATATTTGCATTCGCTCCTGCCAAATGAAATATCCCTGATAAAAATGCCCCGAGGGAAGCGCCGGCTGAAAGGGCAGGTGCAAAAACACCCCCGGCTGCACCTATGTTAAAAGAAATGACAGGTCCTAATGTTCTCATCAGCACGGTATGCCAGCTGACCGATTTGTGTTCGGTGAATAACGTTTGATTCATAAGTTCTTTACCCGAGCCTAATACTTCATCGTTGAAGAAATAGGCAAGGCATGCCACTACCACTCCGGCACTCAAAACAAACCAGACGGTTTCCCATTTCGTGAAAGACCGTTTCCATTTCATTACCCAAAGAATCCCTTTACACATCAGGCTTCCCAATATTCCTGCAAGGACCGCAGTAGCGGCTACTGCCAGAAGAATGGAGAAACCCAGTCCTTTCACAATGGGATAACCCAGGTATAGGTAAGGACCGAGAAAAGCCTGGGCGGTAAGTCCTGATATAATGACTGCCGAGAAAAGCGCCGTACGAAAAAAACGGAAATGTACACTTGCCAGTTCTTCCATCGCAAACACAACGCCGCCCAGCGGTGTATTGAAGGCTGCAGCCAGTCCGGCGGCTGCACCCGTCAGGATAAAATTTTGTTTCGATAGCCGGGGCCACGCTGGAGGCACCAGTTTATTGACGATCCGGAAAATTGAGCCGGCGATCTGAATGGTGGGTCCCTCCCGGCCGATCGCCCCGCCACCCATAACCATCAACAGGCTTGATGCGATCTTCGTTAAGAGTATCCGGAGACTCAAAAGCTTTTCTACTTTATCAACGTATTTCGGCGTCGACAGCTCAATCGCTGCCATCACCTGCGGAATGCCACTGCCCCGCGCATTGGGTGCGAATAGCTGTACAATCATCCATGCCAGGTAAAATGAAACCGGCGCGATGATAAATATACTCCAGTCGTTCCAGTGCAATATCTGTTTCAGAAGGTTTTCCGAGTACCCGAAAAGCTTTGTATATCCTACGGCTACCAATCCCGTTAACAGGGAAGCAATCCAGAAGGGAAACGACCGCAGGATGTTGATCCGGATCCGCTCGGTTCCTATCAGGTCAAACAGGTACTTTGCATTCTGTCTGCTTCTGACGATCCATCTTTTATTCATGGTTAAGCGATGATGGGATGATCTCATAAATGGTTATCTGCTTGTCTTTACTGTACCAAACGTAATTTAATCTCCAAATTTTCTACAATGTGATCGAATGGTTTTTAGACAGTAAGATTTGATCAGATCGTTCTTTTGCGTAGCGTGCACAAGATAATTATTGATGGGCTATCTCGATGCCCGATCCAATTTCTAATGTGATTTTAATATCTGCATCCCTCGAACCAGCTTAGCTTTGTTAACGTTTGGTCAATAGACAAACCGATGTTGTTCTAATTAAAAATCTTTCTTATGCAGTACCCTGTTTCTGCATAAGAACTTAATAATTGATCCTTTGAATTCAGCGCCCGGTTTTATGAAGATTAGCACTCTGTTGGTTATAACTGTTTTGACGTTTTCAGTCGCCTGTAAGCAAAAGAAGAAAGTGATCGACGAGGTGCAGGAGTTACCTGTGTTGGAACTGAGGACTATTGACACTTCCCTTTTCCGTTCCTATGTGGCCGATATACAGGCTGTGCAAAATGTGGAGATCAGGAACCGTATTCCGGGGTTTCTGGAAAAAATTTATGTGGATGAAGGCCAGCAGGTCAGGAAGGGACAGTTACTGTTTCATATCGAAGACAAGCAGTACCTTGAGGATGTGGCCAGGGCAAAAGCCGCCCTTTCCATTTCAGTGGCTGAAAGCAAATCTGCGGAACTGGAATTGCAACGGGTAAAGCTGCTGGTCGACAGAAATGTTGTAACAGGTTCCGAGCTCGATGTCGCCAAAGCAAAACTCAGTGCTGCGCAGGCGAAGATACAGGAGCAACAGTCTGCATTGAGTAATTCCCAGACAAAGCTTTCTTATACCGATGTGATCGCCCCTTTTACCGGTATTATAAACAGGATCCCCCTGAAGGCCGGAAGTTTATTGAGCGAAGGCGATCTTCTGACAACAGCTTCAGACATCAGTGCGGTGTATTCTTATTTCAACATCTCGGAAAGGGAATACCTAAATTTCCTGAAGGCAAAGCGCCAGCTCAATGGTGAAAGTGGTGTTCACCTTGTTCTGGCAAACGGGAGCGTTTATAAATATCCGGGCAAAATTGAAACGGTAGAAAGCGAATTTGATGAAAATACCGGCTCCATCGCTTTCCGGGCGAAGTTTCCCAACCCCGATAAATTATTACGGCATGGAGCTACCGGTACCATCCAGTTGCCGATGGCCATCGACAGTTCCGTAATTCTGCCGCAAAAATCGGTACTGGAAATACAGGATAAGAATTATGTATTCCTGGTGGATCGCAATAACCAGTTAAAGATGAAAAGCTTCGAACCCCAAATGCGTTTCTCCCAATTCTACGTTGTCAAATCAGGTCTGCATCCAGGTGATAAGATACTGTATGAAGGCACCCAGGAAGCCCGCGACGGGATGAAGATCAAACCGAGAAATATTCCAATGGACAGTCTGTTGCTTTCAACCCTGTAACAGGGTAACCGGTACCGCAGGATCCGCAGTTTCCAAAGCAGACATCGGACACGATATCCCGTAGATAAAATTCATTATTAATAGCTCGTGCATGCTCAAAGTTTTTATTCAAAGACCGGTTCTTTCTCTTGTTATATCGCTCCTGATCGTTTTATTGGGTTTGCTTTCCCTCTTTAATCTTCCAATTACACAATTCCCGGATATTGCTCCTCCTGCCGTTACGGTAACCGCTACTTACACAGGCGCAAATGCGGAAGTGTGCACAAAGGCCGTGGCCACCCCGCTGGAAAGAGCCATCAATGGCGTACCCGGCATGACCTATATGAACTCGGTCTGCAGCAACACGGGCGTTACCATGATCACCATCAATTTCGAGGTGGGTACCGATCCGGATGTTGCGGCCGTCAATGTTCAGAACCGGGTTACCACCGTGGTCGATGAATTGCCGGAAGAAGTGATCAAAGCCGGCGTTACCACCGAGAAAGAAGTAAACAGCATGCTCATGTACCTCAACATCATGAGTACGGATACGAGCCTGGACGAAAAGTTCATTTACAATTTCACGGACATCAATGTGCTGCAGGAGCTGAAACGCATCAACGGCGTCGGACGCGTGGAGATCATGGGTTCACGGGATTATGCCATGCGGGTGTGGCTGAAACCCGAGAGGATGGCTGCGTATGATCTTTCAACCGATGAAGTGATAGCGGCCATCCGCAGCCAGAACGTGGAAGCTGCTCCCGGTAAGACAGGCGAAAGTTCCGGAAAATCTCCGCAGATACAACAGTATGTATTGCGGTATACCGGCAAGTTTTACGAGCCGGAGCAATATGGCAACATCGTCATCAGGGCAAACAACGATGGCTCCGTATTGCGCCTGAAAGATGTAGCAGACGTTGAGTTCGGTTCACTGGAGTATAATATGGTCTCCAAAACGGATGGAAGCCCTTCTGCCTCCATCATGATGAAGCAGCGGCCCGGTTCAAACGCCAGTGAGGTGATCGAAAACGTAAAAAAACGGATGGCTGAACTGAAAGCCACTTCGTTTCCCCCGGGCATGACCTACAACATCAGCTTCGATGTGTCGCGCTTTCTGGATGCATCCATCCATGAAGTGCTGCGGACGCTCGGGGAAGCTTTTGTACTGGTTTTCATCGTCGTTTTTATCTTCCTTCAGGATTTCCGTTCTACCCTGATCCCGGCGCTGGCTGTGCCGGTGGCCCTGATAGGATCCTTGTTCTTCATGCAGATGATGAATTTTTCCATCAACCTGCTTACCCTTTTTGCACTTGTTCTGGCCATCGGTATCGTGGTAGACAACGCCATCGTGGTGGTAGAGGCCGTACATGCGAAAATGCATGACGAAAACCTGAACGCAATGGATGCTACGCTCGATTCCATGAAAGAGATCAGCGGGGCAATTGTGGCCATTACGCTCGTTATGTCGGCGGTGTTTATCCCGGTGGCATTCATGAGCGGGCCGGCAGGCGTTTTTTACCGGCAATTCTCTATCACGCTTGCCGTGGCTATCGTGATCTCGGGCATCAACGCGCTGACCCTTACACCTGCCCTTTGCGCGCTGATGCTTCGCACTCCGCAGCATGGAAACAGTAAACGATCGCTGATGCAGCGTTTCTTCGGTGGCTTTAACCGCCGGTACGATGCCATAGCCGGCAAGTATAAAAAACTGGTCGGCTTCATTGCCGGCCGCAGGATCATTACCGTCGGTCTGCTGGTATTCTTTTTCGCTGCAACCTGGGGCATCAGTACGATCCTGCCGAGCGGGTTTATCCCCACCGAAGACCAGGGAATGATCTACGTGAACGTGACCACGCCGCCCGGTGCAACGCTGGAAAGAACGGAACAGGTGCTGGGCGCCGTGTATGCGGCTGCAAAAAAGGTGGGTGCGGTGGAAAATGTTTCCACTCTTTCCGGGTATAGTATTTTGAACGAAACAGTAGGCGCTTCCTATGGCATGGCGATGATCAACCTCAAACCATGGGAGGAACGGAAAGGTAGCACCGGCGATATCATAAAAGAGCTGCAGCACAACACCCGGTTTATCGCCGATGCCACCATACAGTTCTTTTCTCCTCCCACCGTACCCGGTTTCGGCAATGCCAGCGGCATAGAAATGCAGTTGCTCGACCGCACCGGAAAGGGCGACCTGCAGCAAACGGCCAAAGTGACGCGGGAATTTATCAGCGAACTCAAACAGACCCCGCAGGTTCAGGATGCGTTCACCACGTTCGATGCCAACTTCCCCCAATACATGATCCATGTGAACCAGGAAATGGCGGCACAGAAAGGAGTGACCATCGACAATGCGCTTGGTACCCTGCAAACCCTTTTGGGAAGCTACTATACGACAAATTTTATCAGGTTCGGACAAATGTACAAGGTGATGCTGCAGGCGGCACCCGGTTACAGATCGAAACCAGAGGATGTTTTGAAATTGTATGTGAAAAACAACAAAGGAGAAATGGTACCCTATAATGCTTTTATCAGGATGGAACGGGTATACGGTCCGGAACAGGTGTCGCGGTATAATATGTACACCGCAGCCATGATCAACGGAGATGCCATGCCCGGCTTCAGTACGGGAGATGCGATCGCCGCGGTTCAAAATACAGCCAGGGAAAAGTTGCCAAAAGGCTATACCATTGAATGGAGCGGCATGACAAGGGAAGAGATCCTGTCTGGGAATCAGGCGCTGTACATTTTTGCCATCTGCCTGTTATTTGTATACCTGTTGCTTGCTGCGCAATATGAAAGCTTCCTGCTTCCCCTCGCTGTTATACTGGCATTGCCCACGGGTATTTTCGGGTCTTTCTTTTTTCTGAAGATCACCGGCCTGGAGAACAATATCTATGCGCAGGTGGCGCTGGTGATGCTGATCGGCCTGCTGGGTAAGAATGCCATCCTCATCGTGGAGTTTGCCGTTCTCCGGCGAAAACAGGGCGCTACGATCATTGAGGCAGCCCAAGAGGGTGCCGTCTCCAGGCTTCGGCCGATCCTGATGACCTCATTCGCATTCATCGCAGGGTTGATCCCCTTGTGTATGGCTTCCGGGGCGGGCGCCATGGGCAACCGTTCGATCGGGGTTGCAGCCGCAGGCGGGATGCTGACAGGTACATTGTTCGGGGTAGTGCTGATACCGGGATTGTATGTATTGTTTGCAAAGATCACGGAACGAAGATCCAAAGAACCTGAGAACTTCGGGGAGATGCGGGCGGTGCCCGTTGAAGCCTCTGCACCGATTTTGAACGGGGAAGACAAGTAACCGAAACTGCTGCAGCCAATGGATCAGGAGATGCCGGATGACATCAGTACGTATTTTAGATTAGTCAGATTATTTGAAACAGCATGATGAAAAAAAGGAAGATAAGTATCGCCGCGGTTGTATGCATTTTGCTGGCTGGATCGGTGGGGTGCAAAGTGTCGCAGCAGGCGTCATTGAAGGAAATCAGGACACCCGATGGTTACAGGGGAACTCAAATTACCGATACTTCCAGCATAGGTGACTATCCATGGAAGCAACTTTTTACCGACCCTTACCTGGTCACTCTGATCGACACCGCCCTTGCACAGAACCGCAACCTGCTTCAGGCCGTACAGCGTATAGAAGTGGCGCGAAACAGATTTTTTATTGCAGCCAGTACGTTGCGCCCCAAAGTAGAGGCGCAGGTCTCGGCAGCAGCAGACAGATACGGGGATTATACCATGAACGGGGTCGGAAACTTTGATACGGACCTGTCGCCGAACATCAACAAAAAGCAACGGATCCCTCTGCCCTTAACACCCGACTTTTTTACCGGCTTCAGAAGCACCTGGGAGCTCGACATCTGGGGCAGGCTCAAAAATCTGAGGAAAGCTTCTTATGCCCGTTTCCTGGCTACGCAAAAAGGGGTACAGCTGGTGCAGACCTCGCTGGTGGCCGAAGTAGCGAGCCGGTACTACCAGTTGCTGGCGCTGGACAATGAACTGTCTATCATCCGCGATAATATCCGCCTGCAAGACTCTGCCCTTCAGATCGTGAAGATCCTGAAGCTGGCAGGCCGCGCCAACGAACTGGCCGTGCAGCAGTTTTCCGCACAATTGTTCAATACCCGGGCGCTGGAAGGCGCTACGCTCCAGCAGATCACGGAAGTGGAAAATGAACTGAGTGTTCTTCAGGGCCGCTACCCGGAATCCATTGCCAGAGATACGTCTTTTTTAAACAGGCCCCTGCCCGGACTGGTAAAAGCGGGAGTGCCCTCCCAGCTTCTGAGTAGGCGGCCGGATATACAACAGGCGGAGTATGGGCTCATCGCTTCCCGGGCGGATGTGGCTGCGGCCAGGGCGTCCTTTTATCCTTCGCTTACTTTAACGCCTTACATGGGTTTCAATGCTTTCAAGCTGCCGCTCTTGTTTTCGGGTGGCTCGTTTGTGTACGGCATACTGGGAAATTTGACGGCCACTGTCTTTAACCAGGGGATGTTGAAGCGGGGTCTGAAGGTGGCAGAAGCGACCAAACTGGATGCCTATTTTACCTACGAACAAACGGTGCTGAACAGCGTGCGGGAAGTGGTAAATGCGCTGAACGGCATCCAGAATGCGGAAAATGTGTACAACCTGAAGATACAGGAAGTGCAGGCGCTGAACGATGCCGTAAGCACATCGAACCTGCTCTTCAAGACCGGCCAGGCCTCTTACCTGGAAGTGATCACGGCCCAGCGCACGGTGGTGGAAGCCCAGCTGCAGCTCGCAAACACGAAAAAGCAGGTTTATTTGTCGGTAGTCGAGCTTTATCGTTCGTTGGGCGGCGGGTGGAGATAAATTTGCAAGACAGTATTTCAAGTCTAAAGAGTATGAAGAAACCTGAATCTGCACATCTAAAACTGAACCAGCTGGAGGCTACTTCCATTTGCGGGAACGATATCAGTTCTTCTTGTCTGTATGTTTCCGCGCTTACCATCATCTATGCGGGCCAGTATGCCTGGATCTCCCTGCTGATCGTGGCGCTGGTACTGTTTCTGTTCCGGAAAATATATGGCGAAGTGGTAGGGGCGCTCCCTTTGAACGGCGGCGCATACAATGTACTGCTTAACACCACTTCCAAGCGCATGGCCTCCATAGCTGCCTGTCTTACCATCCTGTCGTATATGGCCACAGCAGTTATATCCGCATCCGAGGCCATGTATTACCTGCACGATATCGTCCGCTCGCTGCCCCTGTTGATAGCCACCGTTATACTGCTGGCCATCTTCATGGCCCTAGGCATCATCGGAATCGGTGAATCTGCGAGGATCGCGGTGATTATCTTCATCATCCATCTCATTTCGCTTGTACTGCTGGTAGGCGCCTCTGCCTGGGTTTTGCTGCACAACGGCCTTCAGGTATTTATAGATAATTGGCATATGCCTGTACGATCGGGCAGTCTGGTTACTGCACTGTACCTTGGTTTTTCCGCAGCTATGCTTGGTATATCCGGTTTCGAAAGTTCAGCTAATTTCGTGGAAGAACAGCAACGGGGGGTATTTCCCAAAACGCTCCGGAATATGTGGGGTGTAGTTAGTTTCTTTAACCCGGCGATCGCTTTGCTGGCATTATGCATTCTGCCCATGACTGTAATCAGGGGCCATGAAGAATCACTTCTTTCTTTTATGGGCAAATCGACCGGAGGCCAATGGCTGGGATGGGTCATTTCCATCGATGCGGTGTTGGTGCTCAGCGGTGCCGTACTCACCTCTTATGTCGGGGTGGCCGGACTCGCCGAGCGTATCACCCTTGACCGCATCCTGCCTAATTTTTTCCTGGCAAAGAATAAGCGCGGGGTAAACTACCGCATTATCATAGGATTTTTCATCTTATGCATGTCTATCCTGTTAGTCACCCGGGGTAATCTTGCCAATCTCGCCGGCGTATACACTTTTTCTTTTCTCACCGTGATGGCTCTATTCGGCATCGGCAACCTGATGCTCAAGATCAAACGTAAAAAGTTGCCCCGGCCCGAAAGGGCGCCCATACTCTCGGTATTGGTTGCGGTCAGCCTGATCGTAGCCGCTTTTGTCGGGAATATGGAACTCAATCTTCGCTCGTTCTACGTCTTTGTCCGCTACCTGATCCCGGCACTTGCCTTCATCTTTATCATGCTCAACAGGGCCAATTTCATCAAATGGCTGATTTATCTCATCGCATACCTGTATCATCCCTTCAGGAGCCTGGTCATTCACAGCAATAAGAACCTACAACGGGCCCTGCGCAGGATCAATTCGCTCGAGCTTGTTTTTTTTACCAAGGGAGACAATGTGGCCATTCTGAACAGGGTGATGATGTACGTAGAAGAAAATGAGACCACCAAGCGCCTGAAGATTGTGCATGTAATCAACGGCCGCAATAAAATCGACAACGAGGCTTTGAAAAAGGATATAGAAGTGCTTGACAGGGCCTATCCTGATATCAACATTGAATTCGTAGAGATCGATGGCGTATTTGGTCCCAAACTGATTGATGAGCTCTCTGAGAAGTGGAATATTCCCCGCAATTTTATGTTTATCGGTTCTCCAGGAACCAAATTTCCTTACCAGGTTTCTGAACTGGGCGGGGTAAGGTTGATCATGTAAATATTTTTTTAATAATCGAACAAAATGGATCTGAACAAAGCATATCAGCTGATAGTGCAAAAGTTGATAATTTGGTTGAGGGAGCTGGTCCGGTTGCTGCCGAATATTGCTGTGGCTGCACTGATACTGGTGGTTGGTTTTTTCATCGCGAAATTGATGAGAAACCTGGCGAAAAAGCTTTTTAAAAAAATCCATCACAATGAAACCTTGAAGGGGCTGTTCACCTCCCTTGTTTACATCTTTCTGCTGGGCGTAACGATTTTTGCCGCCTTAAGCGTGCTACAACTCGACAAGGCTGTCACCTCCATCCTGGCAGGGGCCGGCATCGTCGGATTGGCACTGGCTTTTGCATTCCAGGATATAGCCGCCAACTTCATGTCCGGGATTTTCCTGTCGCTGAGAAGACCGATCCATGTTGGCGATATCGTACAGATAAAGGCTTATATGGGCAAAGTGGAGGAAGTGAACCTGCGCGACACGGTGATCAGAACATTCCAGGGACAAATGGTGATCATCCCGAACAAGGATGTGTTCCAGAACCCCATCGAGAATTTTTCCCTGCTCGGCAAAAGAAGAATGGATCTTACGATCGGCGTTTCCTATGGCGATGATCTGGAAAAAGTAAAAGAGGTCACGCTCCAGGCTGTTGCCGGCATGAAAGGGCTTACCAGCGACCAGGATACATCGATGTACTATCAGGAGTTTGCAGACAGCAGCATCAATTTCGTGCTCCGCTTATGGGTAAAAGGCCCAGAGCAGCCCGATTACCTGCAGGTAAGAAGCGAAGCAATTATCCGTATAAAGAAGGCGTATGATGAGAACGGCATCATGATCCCATTTCCCATCAGAACGCTCGATTTTGGCATAAAGGGCGGTGTGCCGCTGAATGAAATGCCCGTCAAAGTCATGGATTGATAAGGGTTTTGAAAGACCTGATGCTATAAAAGCGAGATCCGGAACCGGAGTTCGGATCCATAATGAACGGTGTATGTACTATGAAGGCCTGACGAAACGTCGATAGGGCAAATTGTGAGCTTGTAACCATAAGAGGATCAAACATTCCCACCAGGCTTCCAGAAAATGAATTCAATGAAGAAAATTATGTTTTTCTGTTTGATTTGTGCGGCTACCCATGCTCAGGCGCAGGCTCAGGATCCGCTCATGCAAAGCATTCGATCGTTCCGGAGCCGCAAGATGAACAGAAACCCTGCAGATACACTGCCCAGAAAATGGCATCCCGGCGCCCTCTTCAGTTTCAATCTCTCACAAGGCGCCCTCAGCAACTGGGCAGCGGGCGGTGACGATTTTGCCCTTACAGTCAATACGCATATCAACGCCCATGCATTCTACAAATGCAACAGGCACAGCTGGGATAATCTCGCAGACGTGAATCTTGGGTACGTAAAGACCACAAGTTTGGGAGCAAGGAAAAATGATGACAGAATCGATCTGCTTTCAAAATACGGGTATGCTCTTAAGCCTAAACTGAACCTGACAGGGCTGTTCAACTTCCGCTCACAGTTTTTCAAGGGGTACAATTATACCGCAGACAGCAATAACAAAATCAATTCAACACGCTCTTCCGCATTCTTCGCACCTGCCTATATTCTGACGGGTGCGGGATTGGATTACCACAATGTTCCGGAATTGTCTTTCTTCGTTTCACCCTTTACTTCCAGGTGGACGATCGTGAAAGACGATTCATTGTCTGCACAAGGGGCATACGGGGTTCCCAAAAACAAAAAAAGCGCCAATGCTCTTGGCGCTTATATTTCCATCAACTATTCCACATCCCTCAACAATACGGTAAGTTATACCGGGCGGCTCGATTTATTTTCCGACTACAAACATCATCCTGAAAATGTCGATCTGTACTCGACGAACATTTTTTCCGCAAAGCTTTCAAAAGTATTTTCCGCCACCTGGAACGTCGACCTGATCTATGATGATGATGTCAGAATTTTCGGACCCAACCACAATTCACCCAGGCTGCAGATAAAATCATTGATCGGATTTGGATTGCTGGTAAAGTTGTAAGCTACTTCCGCAGCACAACCGGAACCGTTTTTTCCTGGTTCTCCCTTACAATAGTGATGTTAACTTTGTCTCCCGGCGCCTGGCTGGCTACCTGCTCGATCAGTTCGGTGGCCGTGCTTACAGGCGTACCGTTCACTTTTTTGATCACGTCCCCTTTTCTGATCCCTGCTTCGCTGCCGGCGCCTGACGGATCCACATCCAATACGTATAATCCATCTGCATCCTTGTCGATGCCCAGTTCACTTTTCTTGGCATCGTCCAGGTCGTCCGGGGCAAGGCTGATGCCGAGGTAACCCCTGTGTACGGAACCATACTGCATGAGGTCGCCGATCACTTTTTTTACCAGGTTAGAGGGAATGGCATATGCATATCCGGCAAATGAACCGGTGGGCGAGGCGATCGCTGAATTGATGCCTACCAGCTCCCCGGATAGGTTTACCAGCGCTCCGCCGCTGCTTCCAGGATTCACGGCTGCATCGGTTTGGATATAGGCTTCCACCGGAGACGGAGCCTGTCTGTTTATACCGATATTCCTCGACTTTGCACTAACGATCCCTTTCGTCACAGTTACATCCAGGTTCAGGGGATAGCCGATCGCCATTACATCCTGTCCGAGCTTTACTTCATCGGAATTGCCAAGGGAGATGGTGGGCAAATTGTCCGCTTCGATTTTTATCACCGCGAGGTCTGAATTCGGATCGGTTCCCACAACAGTGGCAGAATAATTTTTGTGGTTCATCACAACGGTCAGTTCAGATGATCCTTCCACCACATGATTGTTGGTCACGATGAATCCGTTCGGCCGGATGATCACGCCGGATCCGGAAGCCATCTGTGCCGGTTGCTGGGCCGATTCTTCCTGTTCAGGATCATACCCGTCTCCCGGTTCTTCATCAGTAGGCCCTTCCTGCTGTTGCCTGGGATAAACATCCGCCCTTTGCCTGATGACTGACCGGATGTGTACAACGGACGGAACAGCGGCCGATGCCGCGCTTTCGAAAGCTGCGGGGGATGCCGTGGATTCCTTTAAAGATGTGTTGATGATTGGGACCGCTTTGCTGACTTGCGCAACCTGGGAAGCGGGTATCTGATGTGTGGTCAACCGAACCACGCAGAACAAAGAAATCGCTGCCAGTAAGAGCGCCGCTAACCGTACTCTCATTTTCATATATATTTTAATTTTTGTAAAAATGATCCGGCATGCTGAATTTATTCTGTAGAAAAGGACAACGACCCGGTGAAGAATGGAAAATACTGGATCAAACCGCCCGCTTTAACTTCGTTTTCACAGGAAGGGTGAGCATGTCTGACTTGACAATGGGTGTGGGGGGGAATAGTTTATTTTTCGTTTACCTGTGTATTGGTAACCGTGTCAGT
Source organism: Chitinophagaceae bacterium (assembly GCA_965200945.1). Lineage (GTDB taxonomy): Bacteria > Bacteroidota > Bacteroidia > Chitinophagales > Chitinophagaceae > JADCRZ01. The sequence continues at coordinate 1,882,086 of OZ241749.1, read as the reverse complement.
GAATAAAGTATTTCTGATCTTGCGGATGCTGTCCTTCAATTCGATATTCACACTGCTTATCGAATCAATGGTAAGAATGGATTGCTGATGTTCTTTCTGAATAGACGCATTACGCCGGTACATGTATGCAACAAGTAAAAGCATCAGGCCGATGCAAATAAGGAGTAAAAGGTAACGCTTCGGGATCAACGTAAAATACTGTTCTGATTCAATGGCAATTTGGCAAGTATCAGAGAGGAAATGCCCGGAAAAGGATTAGAATTATATTAGAATTTATGGTGCGGCAACCGGCAGGCTGACGGTAAATGTACTTCCTTCGTTGAGGACAGAAGTTACCTGAATGCTTCCTTTGTGGAGTTTGATGATGCGGGAAGCAAGGGACAAGCCCAGGCCGAATCCTTCACGGGCGGTTTCATCCACTCTGTGAAACGGTTGAAATATCTTATCGATTTCCGAAGCCGAGATCCCTATGCCATTATCAACTATGCAGATAACCACTTCTCCGCCACCTGCCGACAATTTTATGACTGCCTTATTATCCACCGAATATTTACAGGCATTGGACACCAGGTTTTTGAAAGAAACAAACAACAACTCGTCGTTGCCGAATATCATCAACAACTCTTCTTTTTCCGGCAGTTCGTCAAAAGCAAATCTGACGGAGAACTTCGGATTCTCTTTTACCATTGCGGCAGGGAGCCGGAAAAGTATTTCATCGATCCTGATGGGAGAAATTTCAATCCCGCCGGGTTGACCGGCGGCTTTTGCGAAGGCCAGCAAAGCCCTGATCAGGTGACTCATATGGATCACATCATGGTGAACCGATTCCATGACCTTTTTATAGTCATGGGCCTCCCTTTCCCGCTGCAGAGAGACTTCCAGCTGGTTCGAGATGGACGTGAGCGGTGTAGACAGTTCATGGGAAGCATTGGAGATAAATCTTCTTTGCACGTCGAAGCTGTCCTGAAGCCGGTTCAGCAGATTGTTTACCGTAGTGGACAGGTAGTTCCATTCATCTTTTGCAACAGAGGTTTTGATCCTTTGCGACAGGTTCTGTGCTGAAACCAGGTTCACTGTATCTGCTATAAGCCTGATCGGTCTCAATAACTGTTTTGAAAATATATATCCGCCTACGCACGCAATTAACAACCCTCCCAAATAACTCAGGAGGAGGATGTTCGTAAGCCGGCTGAGGTTTTGTTTCCCCGTAATATCTTCCCCTGCAGCGATCATGACAAGCCGAGAATCGTTGTCGACGTAATGATAGGCGATCGCGTCGTTTGTGCCCAGATTGAAATATACGTTTCCCTCGATCCTGGCATCGCGAAGTAATTTACTGCTGACAGGCTCCAACCGGGCCCGGCTGTCACTGCAATCGTAGACCTTTTTATTTTTATAGTCATAGGCCAGTATGGTTTCCGAAGTGTAGCCGAGGGAGGTGGATGAATCGATCTTTTGAATCAACTGGTTGGAAAAAATATCAGTCTGGCTCAGCAGCCGTCCGATGGTGATGGCCCGGTTCGTCAGTTTTGTGTGAATGGTCTGCAACCGCAGGGTATAGGAAAAATAATAAACAGTACCCATTACGATCGTAAGGATCAGCGCTACCAGCAAGGTAAAAAGAAGGGTGATCTTTAATCTGACGGACATACTCAGTTCGCTTTAAGCACATAGCCCATGCCAACATGTGTATGGATGAGTTTTTCATCATACTGCTTATCAACTTTGTTCCGGACATAGTTTATGTAAACATCTATCACATTCGTATTGGTATCGAAATCGATGTCCCAGACGTGAATGGCAATATCTGCGCGCGACAAAACTTTATTTTTATTGCGAAGGAGGTATTCGAGCAATTGAAATTCTTTTGCGGTAAGGTTGATATGCATCCCCTGCCGGGTAACCTGTTTGCTGTCAAGGTTCATTTCAAGATCGCCCGCTTTCAGAATGGTGCCAACGGGTATCTGCTGGTTCAAGACGCGTTTGAGAAGTACCCGGATCTTCATCAGCAACTCCTTGAATTCAAACGGCTTAATCAGGTAATCGTCGGCGCCGGCATCATAACCCTCTATTTTATCTTCCAGCGAACTCAGGGCAGTCAGCATGATCACCGGTACGTCCGCATTCTGCTGCCGGATCAATCTGCACAGATCGAAGCCGTTCATGCCCGGAAGATTGATATCCAGCACAACGATGTTATAAGTGCGGGAGAGGAACATCTTGTGTCCCGTCTTTCCATCATACGCTGCTTCCACGTAAAAGCCATTCTCCTCCAGGCCTAGTTTTAACGCGTTGGCTATTTTGGGTTCATCTTCCACGATCAGTATTTTTCTTTCTTCCATGATAAGATAAACCTATGAAATTATCAGGGCAAAAGCTCAATTTGTTTCTGATCAGCCCTCTGCAGCCTTGCGGTTTCTTCTTTTCGCTTTGCCTCTACAACTCCTGTATACCGGCCCTGAACCGGTTGAAGCATAAAACTGAAAAAGCCTGATCAATCGAGATCAGGCTTTTTCAGTTTTATGCTATGGTTAAAACTCTAAAGAAAGCTATCAGATCACCGCATGTGTCCGGTCAGTGTTAGGAAGAGCTTTTCCATAATAGGTGAAAAGCATATCCCTGTAAGAATCACTGACGGGCTGGTCACGGTCAAATTCAGGGCTGTTCTTTACAGCTTCGATCGTCAAAGCGACTTCCACAAAAGAAGTTTTCCAGCTTATTTTGTTTATCCAAGCCGGTGACAGCAACACTTTTCTTCCCGGGAGCCAATTGCCGGTATCCACCACCAGAAATGAGATTTCCCAGTTTCTGTAATCGATCAGAAAATCATCCACATCACCGATTTTCCCGTCTGCTGCATCAATGCTGTACCCGTTCAATTCTTTGGTACTTCTTAAATGCGTATCCTCATCCATACTTTCAGCAGGAACATTCAGGCTGTTTTTAACCTGTTCTTCCATGTCCGAAACAGGGGGCATGGGCATTCCCCACATACCCATTGCCCCGTTATACATTCCACTGTTCCAGTAATCAGGCCACGAATAATGCTGGTACAGCTTCAGTTCTTCCTGCCTTGAAACGGGTCTGTCTGTATCGACCGCAGGACTATTTTCTATTTGTTTCCTTGTCAGATTTACGGGAAAAGTTTCTTCATCCCATTTCGGCATTAACAGGGAAGCAGGCGATATCAAAACTTTCCTCCCAGAAAGCCAGCTCCCTGTTTCTACAACGAGGTACCTGACCGTCCAGCTATGATCGTCGAAATACAATTCTTTTACTTTTCCGATCTCTCCATCTGTTGCTTCAAGGGAAAACCCTGTGAAGCTTTTAACACTATGTTGCATCGTTTTTAATTTTTTAAGTTGAAAAATTCATGATCGCAGAAGGTCACCTGATCTTCATTGCCGGCATGCTTTTCAGAACAAAGATTCCGGTTTTACAAGGTATGGCTGGTATTGGCCCGAATCACCGCCTTGAAATTACACAATAGATTCCCCGGTTCCTGATCTATCCGATTAGAATTCCATTAGTGTTTTCTGGCGTCGGGTGAAAAAATATGCGCGAAGAAAAACCTGGCCTGTATGGATGGGAAACCGGGAACCCACCTGGTAAACATATCGGGAACAAGAAAGGATAAAATGATCTGGAAAGGCTTTGCCCTGGGGTACCGTATACCGATCAGATGAACAATAGATCGAGGGTAAGGCAGGCTGTGCCATGTGTTGCCGATCAGTTCCGGTACAGTCTCAAATTGTAATTTGCTGATTTTTTTCCTTGAGCAATAGATGCGGAAGTAAGAGCATTGGGTATCCGAACCCGGAAGTCATAAAATAATCTGTCCCATCCAGGCTGTATTCAGTGGTATTCGCATTACTCTTTCGCAGCAGGCGGGTGTTGCCTGTTAACATACAACTCCTGCACGATTACCATCAGGATGGCTATCGTTGGCGTGGCCAGCAGCACGCCCCAGAAGCCGCCCAGGGTGCCCATGCCCACCTGCGCTACGATCGTTAAGGCCGGAGGGATGTTGGCCATTTTTTTCTGCACCAGCGGCTGCGACACCGCGCTTTGAAATATTTGTACCAGCGTGTACATCCCGGCAACGATCAATGCCGTCGTTGTTCCCTGCATGAAGGCGATCAGCACGGCCGGCACCAGCGCGATCACGGGGCCGAAATTGGGAATGAAATTCAGCAGGCCTGCTGTCAGCGACAGGGTAAGCACCAGCGGCATCCCAATGATAAGCAAGCCGATTCCTGTTAAAATGGCGATCACAAATATACCGATGATCTGCCCCTTGAGCCACTTGGTGAGGATTCCACGGATTTTCGTTAACACTTCGTCTCCCTTCTCTTTCGCTTTTACGGGCAGCAGGCTGATGATCCCCTTTCTGTATAAGCCTGGCGATGCCGTGAAAAACAGCGCGAGCAGGATAACGATATAAAGATCGCTGAGGATGCCGAAGCTGGAGGAAAAGAAACTGCCGGCAGCAGCCAGTGTTTTGGACGAATTTCCGGATGAGCCGTATTTTTCCAGCAGTTTTCTTCCAACCGGATTTTCACCAATGCGTGTCTTTGCGTTTTCAATGGTAGCGGGCAGGGTATCGCTCAGCTGAGCAACCTGCTGCTGTATCCTGGCCCCGATGAACCAGAAAAAGCCTGCCAGCAGCAGAATGTTGAGTACAACGGAAAGAATAATGCTCAATTTGGCCGGCCAGTGGAAATACCTTTGGAAAAGCCCGGCAACGCCGTAAAAATAAATGGCGATCAACACACCCGCAAACACCAGCAGCAATACGCTGAAGATGGCTTTGAACAACAGCAGTGACAGAATGATAAATGAGAATATTCCCCCGGCTATCCATAGTTTCTTCTTAAAGGGAACCGGTTCCTTGTCTGCAGATGAATTTTCCATAAATTATTAGCGATGGTTTGATTGGATTAAACGACGCACATTCCTGTAAGTGGGCAAACCGGAGGCGCTTTTGGTTCGGCGCTCATTTTAAGCAATCCTGATCTGAATTGTTCCGCTTATTTTTTCCGTTTGGCAAAAGCGGCGATCAATCCTCCCACCGCTAAAACAGTAAGCGCGGTGATGGTTCTGCGGTGCATGCTCGTCCATAGAAGTAAGCTCTTGTTGGCTGCTATGTTCCCAAAGTTTCCATGCGCTCCCCGGTCTTCATTCACAGGTTGCCACACGTTGCTTTTTCGGTCAGGGCGTACCGGCTCGCTTGTTTGCTGTCCCTGATATCCGGTTCTTGCAAGTACCTGGTCCGCATACCAGGGAGCGATCTTGTTTCCAAGAATGGCTTCGAAAGTGGGGTAGCCTACCCAGATGCTTCTCCGGTTGTGTTGCGCCGCAAATACGATCGCCCTGGCGGCCACTTCCGGCTGGTACACTTTTCCCATGGGCCTCGGTTGATTAGGAAGCCTGCTCAGCACCCAGCCGAACTGGGTCGTATTCATGGCCGGCAACTGCACCATGCAGGTTTTGATCCGGCTTTTATCATGCAGAAGCTCTGTGCGGAGCGAATCGTAAAAACCCTGGATTCCATGCTTCGAGCCGCAGTAGGCCGACTGCAGCGGAATGCCCCTGTAGGCAAGTGCTGAGCCAACAAGTACGATAGAGCCCTTGTTCCTCAGCTTCATTCTTTTCAATGCCGCCAGTGTGCCGTATACCTGGCCCAGGTAAGTGACTTCCGTTACCCTTTTGAATTCCTCCGGCGTAATTTCATCGATGGGTGCGAATACGCTGGCCATGGCATTGTTCACCCAAACGTCGATCGGGCCTAATCTGGTTTCCGTTTCTTCCGCTGCGGATTCCACGGCAGTCGCATCCGCTACGTCGACCCGGATGGCAAGTGCTGTTCCGCCCAGTTCTTCCACTTCTTTCTGGGTAGCCTTCAACTGCTCTTCCCCTCTTGCCAGCAACGCAATTTTCGCTCCCTGTTTCGCGAATTCCCAGGCTGTCGCCCTGCCGACACCACCTGTTGCACCTGTAATAACAACGACCTTGTCTCTGAAAATATCCCGCTCCGGCATAATAAAATGATTTTGATATGATATTGAAGCACCGTAAGTTATTTCGCCTTCATTGAGGTCTGATCCGGCTCTCCTTGAAAAGAGAGCAGAAAGTTGAAATCTAGAAACCTCCTGCCCAGATCAAAGGGTGATAACAACCTGATTTATCCTATGCAAAAGCGCTGCCTCGCTTTTACAAGACGGGGGAGGTGGAACAATCTAATATCATTCTAATGTCGATATGCGGCTCCCTCCGGAAAATTCCTTCAACTTAGCACGCATGTTCTTTTTGTAAGTTATGATGATTGCCTGCCATTGAAATCAACCTGCGGGTGTCGGAGAAATATCGAATTTAAATCCGGCATTCACAGGTTATTAACTTCTTCTCAGATTAATAAACGGCAAATTTAACTCCTCTACCTCCGTCATCATATATATTATTCTACATGGATTATGTGTTGCATTCTTCGACCGTTGAGGCAGATGCGATCAACAGGTTGCATGGTTACTTCTATTGGGCAGCAGGGTTTATTTTACTCCTGGTGGTTGCTGCCACTGTTTACATCACCTGGAAATTCAGGTCGAAGCCAGGACAGCAGTATACTGCACAGCATCTCGATACCCGGTGGGAATACTTACTCGTAGGTCTGCCCCTTTGCTTGGTGATCGGTTTTTTTCTCCTGATGACCGGAACTATGCACGAAGTGGCTGCGGACACGGATGGCCGAACACCCGATGTGGTCATCACGGGTCACCAGTACTGGTGGGAAGTGCAGTATCCCGCAAAGCAGGTAACGACTGCCAATGAGGTTCATCTTCCTGCAGGCCGCAGGCTTCTGGTGAAACTGCTTTCGGCGGATGTCATTCATGACTGGTGGGTTCCGCAATTCGGAAGCAAGATGGACATGATCAGCGGGCAGGAAAATTATTTATGGATCACCATCAGGGAGCCCGGAACATACGGCGGGGCCTGCAGCGAATTCTGCGGCGCCCAGCATGCCGGTATGCATATCATCGTGGTTGCTCAGAAAGAACCGGACTTCGACCACTGGCTGAACGGGCAGCGTGCCAGTCCCGCCGCTGTGCACGATTCTATGGTGCAACGTGGTGCGGACCTCTTCCGGCAAAAGACATGCGGCAATTGTCATCAGGTGAACGGTTCCGGGCGGGGGATCAACGCAGGCCCCGATCTTACCCACCTGGCCGGCAGGCAAACGCTGCTCACCGGGCTGTTGGTCAACAACCGCGAAAACCTCCGCCGGTGGATCCGCGACCCGCAGTCCATCAAGCCGGGAGCCAACATGCCCGCCTACCGGCTGGATGAAAAATCACTGGACGCCTTGACCGCTTATTTAACTTCCCTTCAATGATATGGAGTTCCTGTACCCCGATATGAATCCAACGAAGAAAGCTGTGTATAAAGACCAACGCATCCTGCGCTGGCTCTCTTCCGTAGACCACAAGGAGATCGGGATCCTTTACCTGTGGATGTCACTGGTGTTCTTCGTCGCCGGTGGTATACTCGCCCTGCTCATCCGGACTCAACTATCCGTTTCGGACAATCATTTTCTGGGTCCCGATGCCTACAACCAGGCATTCACCATGCACGGCGTTACGATGATATTTTTCGTGATGATGCCGGCCCTGCTGGGTTTGCAGGTTTATATGGTTCCGCTGATGATCGGTGCCAACGACATGGCTTTCCCCCGCATGAACGCTTTCGGGTTCTGGGTAACCCTGCTGGGCGGCTTCCTGCTGTATTTCAGCTTTCTGGCCGGCGGCGCCCCGGATGCGGGCTGGTTCAACTATGCACCATTAAGCGAATACAACTATTCCAGCTCGCCGGGCATCGACTATTTCTGCATGGGGCTGCTGATGGCAGGCATCGGTTCCGTAAGCACCGGTATCAACCTGATCGTTACCATCCTGCGCTACCGTGCCCCCGGCATGAGGCTGAATATGCTGCCGCTGTTCGTATGGATGTCGCTGGTTAACGCATTCCTGATCATCGGGGCCTTGCCTTCCCTCAATGCAGATCTCTGTATGCTGCTGCTCGACCGGCAGCTCAACGCCCGGTTCTTTACCGCTTCCGGCGGCGGAGCCTTGCTGTGGCAGCACCTGTTCTGGCTGTTCGGCCATCCGGAAGTGTATATACTCATACTGCCTGCCTTCGGTGTTTTCTCGGAAGTGTTCCAGGTATTTTCGCGCAAGCGTATCTGGGGATACTCTCTTATTGCCGGCTCTTCCGTGGCGATCGGTCTGCTGTCGTTCGGGGTGTGGGTGCATCATATGTTCGCAACCGGGCTGGGAAATACCGTCAATACTTTTTTTGCGGCCAGCAGCGCACTGATCGGCGTACCTACCGGCGTCAAAATATTCAGTTGGCTCGGAACCATGTACGGCGGTTCCATCCGTTTTACCGTATCGATGATGTTTGCCATCGCTTTCCTGATCGAATTCACCATCGGCGGGTTGTCCGGTATCGCCTTTTCCATCGTTCCGATCGACTGGGAACTCACCGATACCTACTACGTAGTGGCGCATATGCATTATGTGCTGGTCGGCGGTTCGCTTTTCGGTGTGTTCTCGGCCCTTTTTTACTGGTTTCCAAAAATGAGCAACAGGATGCTGGATGAGAAGCTGGGAAAGATCTTCTTCTGGCTTTTTGTGGCCGGTTTTAACCTCACCTTCTCCGTACAGCATTTCCTGGGGCTGATGGGCATGCCGCGCAGGATATACACGTACCCCGGCAAACCGTATTTTACCCTGCTGAACGCCTGTTCCACCACTGGCGCTTTTTTAATGGCCGCTGCTGCACTGCTCCTCTTTTTCAATGTGTACAAATCCCTGAAAAGCCCGGTGGTGGCTGTCAAGGATCCATGGGATGCTTTTACGCTCGAATGGTATTCCGAAGCGGCCCCGGGAGACGACAACTTCGACGGCCTGCCGGACATAAAAAGCCGCCGGCCATTTTGGGACCTGAAATATCCTGCGAAGGCAGACTGGAAAAATGATGAAGAAAGAAAATAATATCATGATGCTGCTGATCGTAGGCTCGGAATCGATATTTTTTATATCGCTGATCATGGGCTATCTCTATTTCTGGAGGAGCGGGCATTTTGCAGCGGCGGTCAGAACTTCGCTTGACCTGCGTTCCACCGCCTGTTTCACTTTCCTGCTCCTATGCAGCAGCGGCACCTACCGGCTGGCCGAGCATTATCATAAAAAAGGGCAGCACCGTAACATGAGCCTGTGGCTGCTGGCCACCATACTGCTCGGCGTGGTGTTCCTCACAGGCCAGGGGCATGAATACGACCGGTTGCTGCGTAACAACGTACGGATGAGCAGCAGCCTGTTCGGCACCACCTTTTATACCCTCACGGGTTTTCATGGCCTGCACGTAGTGATCGGGATCGTACTGCTCATCATACTTTTTATTCTTGCCCTGCAGGGCTTTTTTGACAAACGATCCACCTTGCTCGGTACGATCGGGATCTACTGGCATTTTGTAGACCTCGTTTGGCTGGCGGTGTTCACCATTGTTTACGTAGTACCTTATTTAATATGAGCGTTTTTCTTACTTACTGGCAGGCGGACCCCATCGCACTGGCCGCCCTGATGCTGCTGGCTTTTACGTACTGGTACATACACCGCCGTTCCTCTGTCGGTCCGTATGGTCCGTTTATCGCTGCCACTGCATTGCTGGCGTTGTGCTTTTTTTCTCCGCTGGCTGTGCTGTCGGGGCATTACCTGTTCAGCGCCCATATGGTGGTGCACGTGCTTTTATTGCTGGTGGCTGCTCCGCTGCTCGTTGTATCGCTTTCGGGCAGTGCGTTGCAGTACAACGGCCACGTCATACGTTTCTCCCGGCTTCTGCAGCGCAGGCCCGTTCTCGGGTGGGCTGCCGGGGTTGGTATCATGTGGCTCTGGCACATACCGGCCCTTTTCAATTCCATGATGAGTGCCGGGCATATGCACGATAACGGCTTTCACTGGCTCCATGCCTTGGAAAGCGGCAGCCTGATCGTATCAGGCATGCTTTTCGGCTGGCCGCTGGTAACGCCGGTGAAGCAATGCCGGATCGCCCCGCTGAGCGGCGTCGTCTACCTGTTCACGGCCTGCACCGCCTGTTCCTTGCTGGGCCTCCTGATCACTTTCGCGCCAGCCGGTTTGTACCGGCATTATCTATCGATGAACGATACTTATGGCCTGAATACCCTGATCACCGCAGAATGGGGCATCAGCCGGTTAGCCGATCAGCAGATGGCCGGGCTCATCATGTGGGTTCCCTGCTGCCTGATCTACGTGATATACGCCCTCTGGTTGCTGGGCAAATGGATGAATGAAAAAAACACCGGCGGAGTATACGCAGTGCAGAACAGATAACCATGAGAGAAAAAATCGACGATTTGCAAGATACGCAACCTGCCCGGGCGCGGCCCGGGGCCATCCCGCGGCGGACCTACTGGCCATTTATCATGGCGGTATCCGTCCTCTTTGCCGCCTTGGGGCTCATCACGACCTGGCTGTTTGCCCTTGCGGGGCTGACAGGCTTTTTTATTGCTTTATGGGGTTGGATAAAAGAAATGATACATGAACGAAAAACAGTATGAGAACAGGAGAAGTTTTCTCGTTAAACTCAGCCTGGGGCTCAGTGCGATCCCCGCCTTGCTGGTGGCCATTCCGGTGTTGAGCGCCCTGTTCGGGCCCTTGCTGGTACGCAGGAAGGAACAATGGCGAAAAGTGGGCACACTGGCCGACTTCCCCGTAGGAAGCACGAAGCTGGTCTCGTTCATCAATGCGGATCCGCTGCCCTGGGCTGGCGTTACGGCCAAATCGGCTGCCTGGGTGAGAAGGGAGAGCGGTGCTGGCTTTGCCGCTTTTTCTTCCAATTGCACCCATTTGGGTTGCCCCATCCGCTGGGAGGACAACGCCTCCCTGTTCATGTGCCCCTGCCACGGGGGCGTATATTATAAAGACGGGTCCGTGGCTGCCGGTCCGCCGCCGAAAGCGTTGGTACAGTATGCCATACGGGTGAACAATGGCATGGTGGAAATAAAAACCAGCCCCTTGCCGATCACAAACATGACTGCCTGATGAAACGGTTAAAAAAGATATGGTATTGGTTCGATGACAGAACGGGTATTTCCGAAATGATCAGGCCGCTGCTCGATCACCTGGTGCCTCCCGGATCCAAGTGGAGCTATGTTTTCGGAAGCGCTGCTTTGTTTTGTTTTGTAGTGCAGGTGGTAACCGGCATCGGGTTGGCCCTGCTGTATCAGCCTTCCTCCGACCAGGCATATAAATCTTTGCAGTTCATCACCCACGAGGCCGTAATGGGCCGGTGGCTGAGGGGCATCCACTATTTCGGCGCCTCCGGCATGATACTGATGGTAGGCATCCATATGCTGCGGGTGTACATCACGGCAGCATACAAGTATCCGCGGGAAATGAACTGGATAACGGGTGTGGTGCTGCTGGTGCTCACGGTATCGATGGGCTTCACCGGTCAGTTGCTGCGCTGGGATGCAAACGGGGTGTGGTCGGCGGTGGTTGCGGCCGAACAGATGGGGCGCATACCGGTGATCGGTAAGTATATAGCCCGTTTACTGATGGGCGGCGATACCATCGGCGGACAGACGCTGAGCCGCTTCTTCGCATACCATGTGTTTTTGTTTCCCGCCTTGCTGTTCGTATTCGTCGGCTTTCATTTGTGGCTGGTGATGAGGAATGGCATCTCCGAACCGCCCCGGGCCGGCAGGTTGCTGGATCCCAAAACCTATCGCGCCTGGTACCGGGATATGCTGAAAAGGGAAGGATTGCCTTTCTGGCCTTATGCCGCCTGGAGGGATGTCTTGTTTTCAGTACTGACCATCGTAGCCATCGTTGCATTGGGCTACCTGGTCGGGCCGCCGCCCGTTACAAAACCGCCCGATCCTTCCACCATTTACACCACCCCGCAGCCCGATTGGTACCTGTTGTGGATCTATGCGTTGTTTGCCCTCATGCCGCCGGCCATCGAATCATATGTCATGTTCTTTGGCCCGGTACTGATTTTTCTGCTGTTGTTTTCCATACCCTTCATCTCCAACAAGGGAGAACGGAGCGCGCTGCGCAGGCCGTGGGCCCTGGCAGGCGTTGCCAGCGTGGTCATCATCGTAGGGTCTCTGCTGGTGGCGGGCTCCAAAGCGGGATGGTCGCCCGATTTCAAAACAAAGATGTTGCCTGCTTCAGTGGTACGCTCGGATAATGCCGAAGTGGTTTCGGGAAGCAAATTGTTCTATCGGAAGGGATGCCTCTATTGCCACAGGATCGCCGGCTACGGGGGGTTAAAAGGGCCTGACCTTACCTATGTGAGCAGGCGTCTTTCCGCCCGGGAGATACAACTGCGCACCATCAACGGCGGGCCCAACATGCCCGCTTACGGGCAGTCGCTGAGCAGTGATGACCTGAACAAACTGGTTGAATTTCTGAAAACCAGAAAATAAGGCATCAGCCGGTTAACCCCGACTTTGATCAAATTAGATTGTGATTAGAAGTGCCTTCCTTTTCACAACTGGTTTGATCGTTGATCTCGTTTTGTAAACCCTGGATCCTCCCGGCTGTGCGGTTGCTTCCGGCAACCGGTCACACCTGACCAATGTCCGGATTTTTCAGTTTAAAAAAAGTAAGATGGGAGAAACATATGCACCCGGCGCACCGGGAAACCTGGCCCACTGGACCTACAGCAGCAAATCGGGGATCGGCAAGGCGCTGAATGCAGCGTCGGGCGTGGTTTTTACGCTGGGAGAAGGAATTGTAAACGAGGTCTATTATCCCCGGGAAGACATCGCCTGTATGAAAGACATGGGGTTCTTGGTAAGCGACGGGAAGGATTTTTTTTCGGAAGAGAAAAAGGATACGGGGCACGAAGTACAAATGATGCACGACGGGATACCGGCTTACCGCATCGTAAACACATGCGCTAGCAAGAAATACCGGATAACCAAAGAAATCATTGCCGATCCCTTCCGCAACACGGTGCTGCAGAAGATAAATTTCGAGCCCGCAGAAAAAGACACCTTGCATCTGTTCGCCTTGGCCGCCCCGCACCTCTGCAACCACGGCGGCGACAATTCCGGATGGACGGCGGAGTACAAAGGCGTTCCCATGCTTTTTGCCCAAAGCGAAGGGCTGACCTTTGCCCTGGCCTCCACGGTGCCATGGCTGAAACGCTCGGCAGGCTTCGTAGGGGTCTCGGATGGGTGGACGGACATCCACCAACATAAAGAGATGCGGTGGGAATATACCCAGGCCGAGCATGGCAACATATCGCTGACCGGCGAGATAGACCTCTCCGGAGCAGGGGATTTTGTGCTGGCCCTGAGTTTTGGCAGAACGACTTCGGAAGCTGCCAATTACGCCCTTGGAAGCCTGCTGGATGGTTTTAAGTCGGCGAAAACCTGGTATATGCGTGAATGGGAGCAGTGGCTGCAGGGACTGCTGGATATAAAGGGGAAATATGTGAAGCTCAGCAGTATGGTGCTCCGCATGAATGAAGCAAAAACGTTTCCCGGCGGCATTATTGCCAGCCTGTCTATTCCCTGGGGACAAACGAAAGGAGACAAGGATACGGGCGGCTATCACCTGGTATGGCCGAGAGACTTGGTGGAGAGCGCGGGCGGGTTTATGGCGTTGCAATCGAAGGAGGATGCGGTCCGCATCCTGAATTACCTGATGTCGACTCAAAACACGGACGGCAGCTGGCCGCAAAACATGTGGCTCTCCGGCGACCCTCACTGGAAAGGGATCCAGATGGACCAGATGGCTTTGCCGCTTCTGCTGATGGATAAATGCAACCGCTTCAATGCCATCGACGAAGCGAGAATGTCGAGGTACTGGCCGGGCATAAAAAAAGCGATCTGCTACCTGGTCGTACGCGGTCCCTATACAGAACAAGACAGGTGGGAGGAAGAAAAGGGTTTGTCGACTTTTACCCTGGCGGCGGAGATAGCCGGGCTGCTTGCCGGGGCCGACCTGGCAGAGGCGAACGGCGAACATGAGCTGGCTGCATACTGCAGGGAAACAGCCGACAGCTGGAACGATGAAATAGAACGGTGGACCTATGTGACCGGAACTTCCCTCGCGCAAAAGACCGGCGTCTCCGGATACTATATCCGTATCAATCCGTTCCGGGAGGTGGCAGCCGCAGCGCTGGGAGACCGCCGTATCGATCTCAAAAACCATCTGCACGGCGAAGGCAGCATACTCCTCAGTGAACTGGTGAGCGCGGATGCACTGGCGCTGGTGCGGTTTGGCCTGCGGGAAGCGTCGGATCCTAAAATCCTCGATACGATCAAAGTGATCGATGCCACGCTGAAAGTGGACACCCCGGGCGGCCCCTGCTGGCACCGCTACCTGAACGACGGGTACGGCGAAGACAGCAACGGAAACCCTTACTCCGGCACCGGCATTGGCCGTGCATGGCCTCTGCTCACAGGCGAAAGAGGCCACTACGAAATCGCCGCCGGAAACATGGAAGGCGCCCGCAACCTGTTGAAAGCCATGGAAAGTTTCACAAACCAGGGCCTGCTGCCCGAACAGGTATGGGATACGGACGATATCCCGGCAAAGAACCTGTTCTCCGGGAAACCTTCCGGCTCGGCCATGCCGCTCACCTGGGCACATGCCGAATACCTGAAATTATGCGCCTCCATCCAGAACGAAGAAGTGTTCGACATGCCGCCGCAAACACAGGAGCGCTATCTCACCCGAAAAACGGTATCCCCGTTCCAGACATGGCGTTTCGACAACCAGCGCAAAACGGTCGCCGCAGGAAAAAAATTACGGATCGAGGTTATGGCGCCGGCAGTCATAAGCTGGACGGACGACGACTGGGGGTCGAAGAATGACCTGAGAACAAAAGATACCGGCATCGGATTGTTCATAGCAGATCTGCCGGTGGAAAATAACGGCAGCGGTCATATCCGGTTCACCTTTTTATGGACGGCTGCCAACCGGTGGGAAGAAAAGAATTTCGACGTGGAGATCGAAGAAAAATAAATCGGATCATATGCAGAAGCATGAAAAGAAACAAGATAAAAAAGGGATGGAGGACATGGACATGAATATGGGTAACAGGGGTGTTACCCGCCCCGGTATGGATGACCGGGACATGAAACAGGACGGTATGGAGATGACCCGTGACCAGCGCGTGCAAATGGTACAGATGCACCACATGCAGACGCTCTGGATCTATTGGACGGTCGTTCTTCTGGGCTGCTGGCTCGTTCTCTCCCCCCTTACTTTCAGTTACGCCAAGGGGACGGTGATGCCGGCCGGCGGCAGGCCCGTGTGGCTGTCGCTCGCAGGGCGCATCAGTGCCATGAAATGGAGCGATATCGTTTCCGGCATCCTGCTGGTGATCTTCGGGCTGCGGTCTTTAAAACCCGACCGCCCCATAAGTGTCTGGATAAGCTGTTTCATCGGTATCTGGCTCAGCATGGCGCCCCTGCTGTTCTGGTCGCCTTCCGCGGTGGCCTACCTCAACGATACGCTGGTTGGCATGCTGGTCGTTTCACTGACCGTGCTCATCCCGGGCATGCCGAATATGATGATGTACATGAAGATGGGCAGCGAAGTGCCGGAAGGGTGGTCTTACAACCCCTCCAGCTGGCCGCAGCGCTGGATCATGATCGTGCTCGGATTTTTGGGCTTTGTCGTTTCCCGCTACCTGGCCGCTTTTCAGCTGGGATACATCGACACCCTGTGGGATCCTTTCTTCGGCGGCAGCAGTACGCAGGTACTGACCTCGCACATGTCGCAGTCGCTGTTTGTGTCCGATGCCGGCCTGGGTTCGCTTGCCTATACGTTCGAGTTCCTGATGGGGTATATGGGAAGCCCTTCGCGCTGGCGCACCATGCCCTGGATGGTCGCCCTGTTCGGCATCCTGGTGATCCCGCTCGGACTGGTCCATATATTTCTGGTGATCTCGCAGCCGCTGGTGGTGGGCGCCTGGTGCACGTTCTGTTTACTGGCGGCCTGCATCATGCTGCCGATGCTGCCGCTCGAGATCGATGAAGTGGTTGCCATGTGCCAGCACATGGTGCAGTCAATACGAAACGGGGAGAAATTCTGGCCCGTCTTCTGGAAAGGCGGCCAGCCGGCCACAATGAAGAAAGACGACCGCTCTCCGCAGATCATGGAGCTGCCCGATCATTTCGGAAAGGTATTCAAAGCCTCCGTATGGGGCTTCAGCGTGCCCCCGACCCTGCTGTTGTCTGCGGTTGCCGGCATCCTGCTGGTCGCGCTGCCAGACAAGCTGGGGGTCGGCATCCAGGCGCCGCTCGCCAACCTGAATCATTTGTGCGGCGCCCTGATCGTGGTCGTTTCGGTGATCTGCATGGGAGAAGTGGTGCGCGCGGGCCGTTACCTGAATGTGCTGCTGGGACTGGCTGCCGGCATCACCTGCTGGTTCCTTCAGGACGGCCATACCGTGCTGAAGATCATCGATACGATCGCCGGACTGGCGGCGGCGGCGTTGAGCTTGCCGCGCGGCGTCGTGAAGGAGCAGTACGGGTTGTGGAACAAATACGTGGTCTGAGGGCAGCCCGGGTCAGCCTGGGACCGACGACCGGCAGGATCACCGGGTTTTGACCTGCGCGCTACAGCGCCGAGGCCAGTATCCGCACCCCCACCAGCGCAAGCGAAACAGCCAGTGCCCTGATGATCATTCTCCCTTTGATCTTATGGGAAAGCTGCGCGCCGATCTGCGCCCCGGTAACGGCTCCCGCACCCAGCGCAAGAACCATTCTCAATATGGCCGGATCGTCGTAGCTCCCTTTGCAGATATGAACGATCACGCTTACTGTCGACATTACGGCGAGAATGAAATGAGAAGTGGCGGTGGCGATGTATACCGGGAACTGCAGCCACTGTACCAGTGCAGGTACATGTATGATGCCGCCGCCGATGCCCAGGATAGGCGACAGAAAGCCGACCATTATGCTGATTAGAATCCCTCTGTACTGGTTGAAGTAGTAAGAATACTTCTTGCCCGACCGGTCGCGCAGCGAGTGATGTTTCCAGCCGTTCTCTTCTATCTGCGCTTTATTCCTTTGATCGTTTTTATCTGAACCAAAAAAAAGAAAAAAGGCCAGGATGATCAGCAGGCCGCCAAATACAGGATCGAACCAGTGCCGTGGGATATACCGGGTGATCAATACGCCCAGTATGGAACCGGGGATGGTGAACAAGGCGAACAGGATGCCCGCCCTGTAGTCGATGCGGCCCGACCTGGCATAGGCTACGGACCCCGAGATCGCATTGCCGGCGACGATTGCCATGGAGATGGCCGTCACTTTCTCCGCGCTCAGCGCCGGATGGGTCAGCAGCAGCACCGGTACCAGAATAAAGCCGCCCCCGGCCCCGATCAGCGTGCCGAGCGTACCCACCGCCAGCCCAATAAGTAGCAATACAAATAAATTGTCCATAGATTACGATATATGCCCTTTCTGCAGATGAGGCAGCAGGAAGACCCGGCAAAAATAACCATTCAGGTGGGATGGGCCGCTTCCGATCATTCCCGGCTCCACGCATCAGGCAGCAGCCCGGCCTGGGTGATCACTTTGTTCACGGACACGGTATAGTCGCCGGTGGCCGGGTCATCCGGCGGATACCGGTACAGGCGCAAGATCCGCTTGATATGCCTTCTGATGTGGGCCTGTACGCTTTCCTTCAGCTGCCGGTCGATGGAAATGTTCCCGCGCACGCTCTCCACCAGTTCATGGGCGATCTTTTTATGGTACCACTCCGGCCGCAGCAGCACGCTCTCGTCGTGGAGCTCCACCGCGATGCGGCGGCTCATGGTTACGAACATGACTTTGTCCCGGCTGCCCTTCGTGCGTTGCTCGAAGGGGGCGACCATGTCGGCGGCGATCTGTTTCAAGCGCTCCGTGCTGCCTGCGATGGCTTCTTTACCGGCCCAGCGGGCGAGCCGTTTTTGCCTTCGGCGTCGGCAAACTGCCCCAGGAAATTATTATATAACCGGCACTCAATGAAGTTCACAACAGACCGGAGACCGGCCGGTGCCTACGCTCCGTTTCCAAAAATTCAGCGGGCCGGAGCGCTGTGTCCGCCGCTTCTTAGTACAGCGGTTTTGTTGTAACCAAACAACAGGTCACTCCACGAAGAACTGCCGGGCCTGGCCGTTGTTCAGCACGATCAGGTAGCTTCCGGTTTTCAGGGACGACACGTCTATTTTTTGGGTACCGGAAAGCATGCTTCCCTGTTGCAGCGTGGTGCCCGCCGCATTCATGACGCGATAGGGTTGGGGGAACTTTACATCGTTCGCCGTATGCACTATCAGTTGCCCGTTTTTTACGGGGTTGGGATAAACGTTCAGTGATTCCAGGCTGGCCGGTTTTTTTACCCCCACCACCTGGCTGTATTCGAACCGGTTGTCGATGTCGTTCATCCTGAGGCGGTAAAAATTGTTGCCGGCTGAGAGCGTTGAATGAGTGAAAGTATAATTCCTGCTCTGGTTGCTGTTTCCTGCTGCAGAAACGCTGCCTATCCGGTTGTAATTCGTGCCGTCGGCAGAATATTCAACATCGAAGTCCCTCGTATTTTGTTCCTGCGCGGTTGTCCAGGCGAGAATACATGAATTGCCTGCCATGCTGGCGGTGATTTTTTGAAGTTTTACAGGCAAGGTAGCTGCGGGAGCCACATCCAGTACATCCAGATCGATCGCACTTAACCGCGCCCCGCTGGCCGGATCGGCTGCTGTGACAACGAATTGGTCGATGCTGTTGAAATTATTGTTCGCAGTCAGGTCGAATGTCGAATACGCATAAGATGTCGATGTTGCCTGCGGGATGTTGGTGAGTGATGCCACAGCCCCCGGTACGGGCGTGCCGTTCAGATAACCGGTGACCGTGATCGTTCCGAAAGCGGTGTTGGCCAGTTTCGTCAGGTATTTGAATTTAAAGCTTTGCAGGTCGAACCTGCTGTTGTCGCCTGTTTTTACCGACATGGAAACCAGGTCTTCGGTCGAGGTGCTGCTTATGGCCCTTGCCGAAGCCGCCCCTTCGGCCGCCGCTGCGGTACCCGAAGTTCCGGTGATCCGCGAAACGGCCACCAGACCCGTTCCTGTGCCTGTGGCCGTGATGTTCCAGCCTTCCACCCATTTGGTAAAGGGCGTAGCCTGGCCGGTCGTACTAACCCAGGCGGTGTTGAAGTAATGGGTCTGCCCCAGGTTGAAGGGGCTGGCTGTGGTGAAAGTATACTGCGTGCCGTACGTGGTGCCTGCCGAATTGATCGCATAGGATCTTACATAGTACTGGGTGGCGGGGTTCAGTCCTGTTACATTTTGCGAATAGGCACCGGCGCCGCTGCCTATTTGTCTTTTGTTGTCGGAGACCGTCGGGGTGCCGGAAGTATTGAAGACCACGCCCCGGTCGGTCACCGAAGCCAGCTGCTCGTCCGTAACGTTGCCTCCCATCATACAGGAGCTGGAAGTAAATTGATTTATAGACGCCGTCGTTACGCTCGGCGCCGATGCCGCTGCCGGTCCTACAATGAGGTCATCCAGTTTGAAAGTCATTATGGCATTGTACGTGACCTTCACCATTTTCACTTTCAGGTTCTTGCTTATGGTGACTGTTTCATTCTGTACATTCGAAACGGAGGTTTCGGAAGTGATCTCGCTTCCGTTCTGATCATAATATTTGATATCGTAATAGGGCGGTTGATAGTAAGGTGGATTGTACATGCTGGCGCTGTTGAGCCACATTCCGTAAAACTGAAATGCTACGCCGTCCGTCCTTTCGATCTGCAGAAAATCTCCGCCTGAGCCGTCTTTTTTCAGGCAGGCGCTGTTGCCATTTCCGCCATTTGTGAGATAGGAGAAATTGCCGTTTCCCAGGTGGGTGAGTTTATAGCTGACGCCATCGACGATCACGGTTGCCAGCGTGGTGTAAAATCCGCCCTGGTTCGACAAGGCAGGTGCGGTCGAAAAATTATAGGTTGTCTGGCCGAAAGAATGGATGCTGAGCTGGATCAGCGAAAAAAGAAGGAGGAATCTCGGTTGAATGGAAGCTTTTAAAATCTTTGAAGTGCTGAAAAGGGATGAGTAGGAATGGGTGTCTTTCATAGGTATTTAGATTGGATTCGGCCAATTTAACGGCGGCCAGGGAATTATATTGTGTCCTTTTTCCCGTGGCCGATACGCCGATCGAACAACCTGTTGATCAGGATTGTCGCACATAAAACTCACCTGCATTACAGAAACTTTTTTCCTTTATCCCTGCAGCAGCAGGTATACCGCGGCACCGGCGCCGAAGCCGGTGAGGGCCAGCCAGCTCATGTTGCGCAGGTACCAGCCAAAGGTGATCTTTTCCATGCCCATGGCGGCCACGCCGGCCGACGAGCCGATGATCAGCAGGCTGCCGCCCGTGCCGGTACAGTAAGCCAGAAATTCCCAGAAAGAATGGTCCTTAGGATAAACATCCAGCCCGTACATGCCCTGGGCCGCCGCCACCAGCGGTACGTTGTCGACTATGGACGACACAAAACCCAGCATCACCACCAGGAGGTTCTCATGCGGAATATGCGCCGACAGCACCGCAGCAAAACCAGACAGGATGCCGGCCGCTTCCAGTGCCGACACGCTCAGCAGGATGCCCAGGAAAAAGAGGATGCTCGGCGTGTCGATCTTTCGAAGGGCATAGGCTACGGATAACTGATGCCTGTCTTCTTCATCTTTGTCGCCGTGGAGGATCTCCGTGATCACCCACAACAGGCCGAGCCCAAGCAGTATGCCCATATAAGGAGGCAGGTGGGTAACCGTCTTGAATACCGGCACCGCGAGCAGAAGGGTCACTCCCAGGCACAGCACGATCAGCTGGTCTTTCCGCGAGAGGCAATGAACGAGGTGGTCCTTTTCCACAGGCTCCGGTTTGGTTACTGAACCCTTCAGCCGGAAGGAGAGAACGACCAAAGGGGCAATTACGCACATCATGGAAGGCAGAAGCACTTTGCCGATGATGGCAGTGGCGGATATTTGGCCTCCGATCCACAGCATGGTGGTGGTTACGTCGCCGATGGGCGACCAGGCACCCCCAGCATTGGCGGCGATGACCACCATCCCGATAAAATAGAACCGGTCGTGCGGGTCGTAAATGAGCTTTCTGATCACAGACACCAGTACGATGGTAGTGGTCAGGTTATCGAGTATGGGCGACAGGAAGAAGGTGACCCCGCTGATGATCCACAGCAGCACCCGTTTGTCGGTCTGCCGGATCTTGTCGGTCAGGATATTGAAGCCGTCGTGCGCATCGATCAGTTCAACGATCGTCATGGCACTGAGCAAAAAGAACAGGATGCCCGATATGTCGCCGATGTGTACCGAAAGACGATCCAGCACGTTGTGTGTGTCGCCGGCCAGCATGTAAACCGTCCAGCTGGCAACGCCCGTCACCAGCGCAATGGCAGCCTTGTTGATTTGCAGCCGGTATTCAAGGGCGATTGCCAGGTATCCTGCGATGAAAATGGCGATGAGAAGGATCGTCATAACTGACTCTTTTTATGATTGTTCTAAAGGTATTCCGGAGCTTTCGGCTACGGGCGCAACTGCAAGGGCTTCAATATAAAGAAATAATTTTACCGAACCGGGTTTCGGGTATGCAAGAACGGGGGCGCAGGCAAGGGGATAGCAGAATAGCCTTATATTGCAACTCCACAAAACAACTCTGATTTGCCTGTATACAAACTTATTTTCATCATCATCGTGCTTACGGCCGGGTTCAGCTATATCAACCACCGCGTCATCAGGCTGCCGGGTACCATCGGCATCATGATTATTTCCCTGCTGGCATCCCTGTTTGTTTTCGTGACCGGGTTTTACTGGCCCGGCTTTTTCGCAGAGGTCATAAAGCTGGTCGGCAGCATCGATTTCAATACGGCGCTGATGAAAGTGATGCTGGGTTTCCTGCTTTTTGCCGGCGCCATGCACATCAATATCGGGCAGCTGAAAAAGGAGAGCGGCACGGTGATCACGTTTTCCACCATCGGGGTGCTGATCTCCACTTTTGCGGTCGCCGGGCTGATGTACATGATTGCGCCGTGGTTCGGCATTTCGATCGGATTCGTTTACTGGCTGCTTTTCGGGGCCCTGATCTCCCCAACGGATCCAATAGCGGTATTGGGTATCCTGAAGCAGGCGCAAATCCCCTCTTCGCTGGAAGTGAAGATTACAGGTGAAAGCCTGTTCAACGACGGGGTGGCGGTCGTAATTTTTGTTACGATCCTCGACATCATCGTGGTCGGGCCGGACAAAGTTTCTCCGGGGCAGGTCGGACTGCTGTTCCTGAAAGAGGCGGGAGGGGGCCTTGTGCTGGGGTGGGTGCTGGGTTACCTGGGTTTCTGGGTCTTGCGTTCCATCGATAATTATATTGTAGAGCTGCTGATCACGCTGGCCATCGTGATGGGCGGCAACCTGCTGGCAGAACAGCTCCACGTGAGCGGACCGCTGGCGATGGTGGTGGCGGGGATCGTAACCGGCAACAAAAGTGTTGATCAAGGGATGAGCGATCTCACACGTGATTACATCCTCAAGTTCTGGGAAATGGTGGACGAGGTGCTGAACGCCATCCTGTTTATGCTGATCGGTTTCGAGATGCTGATCATCCGGTTCAACAGCCCGACATTCTGGCTTGGTGCCTTGGGCATTCTGGTTGTGCTGGTCGCGCGTTTCACATCTGTGGGCATACCTATGTTATTCCTGCGGTATGCAAAGACCTTCGAGAAACACGCCGTTCAGATACTGACCTGGGGCGGGCTGAGGGGCGGTATTTCCGTGGCGCTGGCACTTTCACTGCCTGCCGGCCCCTTCAAGGAAGTTTTTGTTTCCATCACCTACCTGATCGTCTTGTTTTCGATCATCGTTCAGGGACTGACGATCGGAAAAGTGGCCAAAAAGCTGCTGGAATAAAATCATGAAATCAACCGCAAGCTTTGAAAAAATACATACAGGACATACTGGATCTCCGGGCAAATGCCGACTTCGGCAAAACGAAAGCCGTCATCAGCGGAGGTATTTCGTTAAGGGGGTACAATCTATGGTTCCTGATCTGCTCTTCCATCCTGGCTTCCATCGGGCTCGATACCAATTCGGTGGCCATCATCATCGGGGCCATGCTGATCTCGCCCCTGATGTCGCCGATCCTCGGTGTAGGCTTGTCTATTTCTATTTATGACAGACATTTATTGATCCGTTCACTGAGAAACCTTGGCGTTGCGGTCCTCATCAGTCTGGCTTGCTCGGTGCTCTATTTTATTGTTTCCCCTTTGGGCGAAGCGACCGCGGAAGAACAGGCGCGTACGTTCCCTACCCTGCTCGACGTAATGGTAGCCTTCTTTGGCGGCGTTGCCGGCATCGTGTCTATCTCCCGTCATGAACAGACCAATGCGATTCCCGGGGTTGCCATCGCCACCGCGCTGATGCCGCCGCTGTGTACGGCAGGCTTCGGCATCGCCACCCTGCAATGGAATTATTTTTTCGGGGCGTTCTACCTGTTCTTCATCAACGCCGTTTTCATCAGCCTGGCCACGTACCTCATCGTAAAATACCTCCACTTTCAGCAGGAGGAAGCCATGGCTTATACGCTCGAGAAGAGATACTCATCGTGGTTCACCGTGATCAGTTTCGTTGTACTTTCCCCGAGCATCTACTTCCTGTACACCGTGTACCGGAACGAAAACATCAAAAAAGACATCAACGACTTGGTCATCACACCCGTCAGGAATCAGGGAGACGAGATCCTGAAATGGGAAGTTCAGAACAAGGATACCTCTGTTTATATTGCGCTGTATTACTCCGGAAATCCACTGAAAGACAGTTTGCGGCTATCGATCGACAGTACCCTTAAACGGCATCATATGGGCACTTATCATGTAAAGCCTATGCGCATCAACCTCACAAAGGAAGAGATCGGCGAGATGAGCGTGGAAGCGACCCGGCAGATGTTCCAGGAATTGCACCTGGAGGATATCAAAAAGGATCGGGATTCGCTGGAAGCCGCGAAAGACAGGCTTTCCTTCGACCAGTATATGACCCAGACGCAGAAGGTTTTCCCTTTCGTGGATACAATGTACAATGGATGGCTGATGCTGCCGAAGAATTCAACGATAGATACGGTTCCTGCCGTATTCTATACTTCCAGACGCCGCGTTTCCAAATCACAGGAGGTGCAGCTGTATGAATTTCTAAAACTTCATTTTTCCACCGATACCCTTGCGTTGCTGCGGCGGTAACCTGCTGATTAAAAATTTTGAAGAACGGGAAGAGTGACACGGGCAAGGTAAGCATCAGGAAGTATCAGAGAAAAGGCTTTTATGAAAGTGATTATAAAATGGATCAGGAAACATTATCTGAAGATCATCAACAGCATTGCATTCTATCCGGCGATCATTGCCATCTGCTTCCTTTTTTTGTCGTGGGGGATGCTGGAACTTGATTTTTCGGCCTGGGGCAAACAGCTTAAAACGCATTTCGGGTGGCTTACCCTGAAGGATGCCAGTACGGGCCGCACGATCATCTCCACCATCGTATCCGGTATCATGTCGCTGACCGTCTTCAGCTTCTCGATGGTTATGATCGTGCTCAACCAGGCGGCGTCGCAGATGACAAACAGGATGCTGAACAGTATGATCGAAAACAGGTTCCAGCAGATCGTGCTGGGTTTCTACATCGGCACGATAGTGTATGCTTTATTTCTGTTGAGCACCATCCGCGATGTGAGCAGCGGCATCTACGTACCGGCCCTGAGTATCTACCTGCTCATTATTTTCACGGTCGTAGACATTTTCTTCTTCATCTATTTCCTGGATTATGTGACCCGGACGGTAAAATATGAGACCGTTATTCAGCGGGTACAACGAAAAACCGCGAAGGCAATGGACAGGTTATACTCAGATAGAGCGGAAGTTGCCCTACTGACCGATGTGACCCGCTCTGTTGAGATATTCATGCGGGAATCGGGTTATGTGCAGGGAGTAGATACGAAACAGATGCTGCGGTTCGCGAAGCAGGAAAACCTGGTCATATCCGTGCTGCATGAGCCTGGTGCGTACCTGATCCGAGGTATGGAAGTATTGAGGGTGGAAGGTGCGATTTCCCTGGATCCGGAGGTCAAAAAAAAACTTTATGAGATGGTCGATGTGTACATCGGGCAGCCGATCGAAACAAATCCGGTGTATGGCTTTCATCACCTGTCTGAAGTGGCCATCAAAGCGCTCAGTCCGGGGATCAACGACCCCGGCACGGCTGTATTGAGCCTGCATGCGTTGACCGATCTGTTTTCCTTCAGGTTGCAACGGCGGCCCCCGTCGGTACTGCGGGATGAAGAGGGCACACCCAGGGTTCATCTGAAGCATCCGGGCTTCCGGGATTTGTTCGAGTACTGCATATTTCCCGTATGGAAGTATGGTAAAAGTGATCCGTATGTACAGAATGAATTGATGGATATGCTTCACCAGCTCATACATGCAGACAGGCAGCAAAAACATTCGGCCCTGTTCAAAAAGCTCTTACAGGAGATTAATGCCCAGAAGGAGCGTGAATAGGAGCATAACATACCATTTTAAAACACAAGAAATGAATGAAATCATAGCGAGGCTGAACACGTATTATTATGCCTTTTTACGAATGCTGCCCAGGCTCGGCGTGGCCCTTCTGGTATTGATCATCGGCGTGATCGTAGTGAACTGGCTGACCTCCCTGGTCAGACAGCGGATCAAAAGCCAGTCGCAGGATTCCCTGATGAGCGGGTTCCTGAGCAAAGCCATCAAACTGGTATTGATCGTCGTTATTTTCCTGCTTACGCTCAACATTGCCGGACTGAGCGGGGTGGCTGCCGCCATTCTGGCCACCGCCGGTGCTTCCGCCGTCGTGATCGGCTTTGCTTTTAAGGACATCGCCGAAAACTTCCTGGCAGGTATCATCCTGGCCTTCAACCGGCCTTTTCACGTGAACGATACCGTGAAGATCGAGGACGTTTTCGGAAAAGTGAAAGCGATGGAATTCCGGTACACCAAGATCACCACCTTCGACGGCCGGAATGTATATATTCCCAATTCCGATGTGTTAACCAAACCGGTATCAAATTATACCGAAGACGGTTTCTTCCGGGCCGAGTTTGTGATCGGGATTGCCTATGAGAACGACATCGAACAGGGGAAAGAGATCATCAATACCTGCCTGAAAGAAGAGCCGGACCTGGTGCACGACGAGCAGCACGTCAATTTCGTGGTGGAAGACGAACTGGCTGCCAGTACGGTGAACCTGAAAATCTTTTTTTGGGTCAAGACAGATGATTTCCGACGGGGCATGCTGGAGACACGGGGAAACCTGATCCGGAAAGTCAAAAACCAACTGGAAGCAAATGGCTTCAACCTGCCGGCGGATATCCGGGAACTCAAGTTTTACGACGCGTCGAAACCGTTTGAATTGCTGAAAACGGAAAAGGGTACCAAAGAAGGAACTTAGTACAGGGTTTGAACCCGGCTTTCAAGGGGCAACAAAATCACAAGTCACGCTTTTACATTTATTTCCCGGGTGGCGGGAAAGTTCGTGTTTCTCCATCAAGCCGGGGATATGTTTCAAAAATTTCGCCGTTGCCCGTCTCGCGGGGATCGGCTGTGGTCTTTAAATAATTTTCCAGGCTGTTTTGAAGCCGGACCCGGATCTTTTCGTAAACAGGTTCCGTTGCGAGGTTTTTAAGGCAGGCCGGATCGGCCTTCACGTTATACAATTCTTCTGCGGGCCGTTTGTCGGTTGCGAGACCCAGAAAATAGCCGATGTTTTTTTCGTTCCTCTTCTCCACCATAAAGGCCAGGCTCGGGCCCGCATCGATATCGAAAAAAGAACCGTACCCGCTCAGCACCATGTTGCCAGATTGCGGGTCTTTTACCAAACTGTACGGGTCGCCGGCAGGCCACAGGTCGGGCCGGAAATTGCGGATATATAAATAGTCTCCCTCTCTCAGCGACCGTTGCGGGTAGCCCAGGTTGTTATACCGGGCAGAAGAATGGCGTTCCCGGGAAGCATATGCTATCATGTTTACCGCTTTGGCGGTTTGCAGCCACCGGCCAAGCATACTGGTACCTGCCATGGGATACGATATGGCGGGACCTTTGATCTGCGCAGCTTCAAGAATAGTGGGCGCCATGTTCACCATGCTGAATATACTGGTATCGGTCCATCCCCTTTTGATCTTCCCCGGCCAGCAGACAGCGAGCGGAACGTGGGTGCCATACTCGTATGCATTCGCCTTGGCCCGGGGAAAAGCCATGCCGTTGTCGGATGTTACGATAACAAGTGTGTTTTCCAGCTCTCCCTTTTCTTCCAGCTGCTGCCATATCTTTCCCAGCTGCCGGTCGAACCACTCGATCTCGAAGCAGTAGTCCAGGATATCGCTGCGTACTTCCCGGGTGTCGGGTAAAAAATCAGGCACCACCACATCTTCGAGCTTTTTGCCGTTCTTCAGACCGATGCCTTTGCCAAATTTCCGGTGAGGTTCGTGGGCGCCAAACCAAAAGCAGAAGGGCTGGTCTTTCGATTTTTCCGCGTAAAACTGCCGGAAGTTCCCGGCATAGTCGATCTCCGATATGCCATCGGGCTGGCCGCTAAATTTGATCGCATTGTATTCCTTTCCTGCAGGGTTTGTCGTTCTGCCAGACACTTTCCAGTTGCCCGGTCCCCAGCCTTTTCCCGTATAGCCCGAGTGATATCCTGCTTCCATCAGCAACTGGGGATACACCGCGTATTTGGACGGGAAGCTGCTGCCATGCGTACCGGCTTCTTCGATCTGCCAGTCGTTTCTTCCGGTCAGGATAGCGGCCCTGCTGGGGCTGCACCCGGGAGAAGCCACATAGGCTTTGGTGAAGAGTACCCCTTCCCGGGCTACCCGGTCGAAATTCGGCGTGCTTACTGCCTTGTATCCGTATGCCGACGCGTGCGGGTACGACTGGTCGTCGGATACCACGAACAGGATGTTGGGTTTGGAGGGCTTTTGCACCGGAACCTGTTTTTGCAGAAAATACGGAAAACTCCAAAGCGCTATTCCTGTAGCCAAAGCGATCACCAGCTGTTCCCTCATAAATGATTTATCTAAGTGAGCAAATATAGGTTGGAATACAAAGGTTTTCAGTGCCAGAATCTTGCTGATCATCAATGGAGTTGTCTCGGCTTTCTGGCATTATCCGTTTTGCGATAAAGAGGAGTATGGTGTTGTAAACCCTCATGACCTTGCGGAAAAACTTCAATTTGAGACGAATTGACTAAGATTTGACCAAATAATTTTTCGGTATTTAGATTATTTTGCGACTCGCAGCCGGGAATGTTTTCCCTGTATTTCCAACGTTTAACGAGTAAAGGCAATATGAAGCAACATTTTTCCATTCTTTCCACCGCCTCTTTTCCCCACAATTTTATGTTTACAGGGTCGTTGTTACCCTTCAAAAGCTTGTCGGGGCGCCGTTCATCGATCAGCACAATCTCGTTTCCATCATAGAGTAAAGTGGTGCAACTTGTCATGAAATTTAAAGCGATCTTCCTCATTATTTTTATTCTCCCTGTTTTTTGGGGTGAGGTGGAAGGTGAAAGCGGGTACCGGTTATGGCTTCGATATGAACCGGTCAAGAATCCGGTTTTACTGAACCAGTACAGATCGCTGTGCCGGTATATTAGTGCCGAGGGTGTTACGCAAACGATTGCGGTCGCCAGAATGGAATTGGAAACAGGCCTCGTCGGTTTGCTGGGAAAAGAAGACCGATCACGCGAGACCGGTACAACAGCCGGAAGCATCATTCTCGGTACGGCTGCATCTTCTCTGACGGTTCGTTCCTTACACCTCGGACCCCGCCTCCGGAAGCTTGGAAAAGAGGGGTACCTGCTGGTTTCAACAAAGATCGAAGGCCAACCCTGTACGGTCATTGCCGGATCAACCGACCAGGGTGTACTGTATGGAGTCTTTGCCTTCCTGAAATACCTGCAATTAAATAAAGATATCACCCGTTTGTCGGTGGGAGACGCCCCCCGCATCCGGTACCGTATCCTGGATCACTGGGACAACCTGGACAGGACAGTCGAGCGCGGGTATGCGGGAAAGTCTATCTGGGACTGGGACGCATTGCCTGGTAAAACAGACCGGCGATATAAAGATTATGCGCGGGCCAATGCGTCTATCGGCATCAATGGAACCGTGCTCAACAATGTGAACGCGGATCCGGCCATCCTGAAGCCGGAGTACTTGAGTAAGGTTCAGGTTTTAGCCGCAACTTTCCGGCCCTATGGCATAAAAGTGTACCTGACCGCACAGTTCAGCGCCCCTGTGCGGATCGGGGGTTTAAAAACGGCAGACCCCCTCGATCCGGCTGTGATGACGTGGTGGCGAAAAAAAGCAGCAGAAATTTATTCGCTCATTCCCGATTTCGGGGGTTTTTGCGTAAAAGCCAATTCGGAAGGGCAACCCGGTCCGCAGGACTATGGACGGACGCATGCCGACGGTGCAAACATGCTGGCGGATGTACTCGCGCCCTTTGGAGGCATCGTAATGTGGCGTGCCTTTGTATACAGCAACCTGGCGCCGGAAGACCGGACCAAGCAGGCCTATGAGGAGTTCAAACCCCTCGATGGAAAGTTCAGGAAAAACGTGTTGCTTCAGGTAAAGAATGGCCCGATCGATTTCCAGCCCCGTGAACCTTTCCATCCGCTGTTTGGTGCCATGCCTCATACCAGGCTGATGCCGGAGTTCCAGATCACCCAGGAATACTTGGGCTTCTCCACCCATCTTGTTTATCTCGGCCCCCTGTTCCAGGAAACCCTGCAGTCCGATACCTATGCGCACGGAAAAGGTTCTACGATTGCCCGGATCATTGAAGCTACCCCGAATGATCGCTTGTCGGGGATAGCAGGTGTGTCAAACATCGGGTCCGACTCAAACTGGTGTGGGCATCCCTTTGCGCAGGCAAACTGGTACGCCTACGGCCGGCTTGCCTGGGATCCCGGTCTTTCTGCAGAAACCATTGCCGGTGAATGGCTCAGGCTCACTTTTACGGAGGATGAAAATTTCGTGAAACCCGTAAAAGAAATGATGCTTCGTTCAAGGGAAACGGCGGTAGACTATATGACACCGCTGGGTTTAACCATGCTGATGGACCAAAGCCATTACCGCCCTGCTCCGTGGCGGAGAGACAAACAGCCGCCCGTCGGCACCGCGGAAAGCTTTCATAAGGCAGATAGCATGGGCCTCGGTTTCGACAGAACAAGTGCCGGTACCAATGCCGTAAGCCAGTATTTTCCGACCGTCAGAGATCGGTTCGAGAACCTCCTGACCTGCCCGGAGGATCTCCTGCTCTGGTTCCATCATGTACCATGGAACTACCGGCTCACCTCGGGAAAGACGTTGTGGGAAGAACTTTGCTTCCGCTACTATAATGGAGCTGCAGCGGTGCTGCGTATGAGAAAAACATGGCAGGGAATAAGAGACCTGATCGATCCGGAGCGATATGAGCAGGTGGAAAAACTTCTGGCGCTTCAGGAAATGGAAGCCGGCATCTGGCGGGATGCGAGCATCCTTTATTTTCAGACATTCTCGAAAGAGCCGCTTCCTTCCGGGCTTGAACCTCCGGGTAAGCCGCTGAAGTATTACAAAGAACTTAAGTGATGAACCGGCAAGGATGCGGTTCCGTGCAGGCTGAGAACAATTATTATTAATGGTAAACTATACGATCAATGAAGAACTTGTACGTAATGGGCTTTTCCTGTTGTATGTTGATGGCCTCCTCCCTACTGGGGGCAAGTGGGATCGACAGAAAAACAACCGCCAAAACTACCCCACGGAAAGACCTCCCGCATGCACCTGCTCCGGCGGTGGTGATTACCGGAAAAGTGACGGATGACGCCGGGCAGCCCCTGCAGGGAGCCAGTGTAAAAGTAAAAGGAGCGAATGCAGGCACCCAGACGGACGCCGGTGGTAACTTTACCTTGGCTGCTTCTGGTGATAACGCGGTGCTGGTGATTACCTTCACCGGCTTCGACAGCCAGGAGGTTACGGCCAATGGACGCACGCCTGTCAGCGTTCAACTAAAAGCCAGCAACAACTCCCTGCAGCAGGTGGTTGTGGTTGGCTATGGCACAAGGAAGCGTTCGGATGTAACCGGTGCGGTGGCCAGTGCAAACCTCGATGCCTTCAAGAATTCACCCAATACCAATATTGCCCAGTCACTGCAGGGTACGGTGCCGGGGCTGAACATAGGCCAGGTATCCAGTGCTGGTTCAACACCTTCTATTTCCATCCGTGGCGCAAATACTATTTCAGGTAATTCGAATGTGCTGATCGTACTGGACGGGATTCAGTACAACGGGTCGCTGGAATCGATCAATCCTGATGATATCGCCTCCATTGATGTATTGAAGGACGCGAGCTCAACGGCTGTTTACGGTGCACAGGCGGCCAACGGCGTTCTGCTGATCACAACACGGAAAGGCAGAAAGGACCAGAAACCCCGTATTGCGTTTTCCAGTGCCTATACCACCCAGACGCCCACGATAAAATTACGGCCGCTAAACAGGCAGGACTATATCGACCATGTGCGCGACCTCTATTACGACGAGGCGTACCTTGCCCCAGACTACAAGCAGCCGAACCCTGCTTTCAAGGTGGCCACCAGGATAGACCCCTCCATGAAAGATGCTTCGGGCAATATACTCCCGAATAATTTCGACTGGTACGATGCGGCCACCCATATCGGGCATATCCTCGATAACCAACTGAGTGTTTCAGGAGGAGGCGAGCGGTTCAATTATCTGATATCCGGAAGCATGACGAACCAGTCGGGCTTTATCCTGAACGATTTGTTCAAAAGAAAAAGCATCCGTGTGAACCTCGAATCGCAGGCCACCAGCTGGCTGAAACTGGGTGTACAGTCATTTGGTTCGTTTGTGAACAAGGACGGGGCGGAGCCGAACATCTCTACCATCATCCAGCAATCGCCGCTCATCTTGCCGTACGATTCAAACGGAAACTATGTGCCTTATCCGTTCAACACCAATTTCAGCAATCCGTTCCTGAACTACGACGTGAGTGATTATGAACGTCATAATTATCTTTTTGCCAATATCTACGGAGAAGTGAATGTCCCGGGCATAAAGGGTCTTAGCTACCGGGTCAACTTTGGCAACAATTACCGGATCAACCAGCACAATGTGGCCAGTAAATGGGGCGCGGGCCTCACTGGCAGTGCTTCCAAAGATTTCGAGACCTATTATGATTATACTTTGGATAACATCCTGACCTATTCCCGCGGGTTCAAAAAGCATGATATCTCCGGCACCCTGCTGTATGGTGCCATCAAGCGTACAGATAGCTACACGCTGGCAAATGCGAACGGATTTTCCAGACTCACGCTGGGGTATAACAGCCTGGAGCAGGGTGCCAACCAGTTCACCAGTTCCGATGCCTGGAGCGAGGCCCTGAACTACCAGATGGCCAGATTCAACTACAAATACAATGACAGGTACCTGCTGACCACCACCCTGCGCAGGGATGGCTTTTCCGGGTTCGCCGCCAACCACAAATATGGGTATTTTCCTTCCGTGGCGCTGGGCTGGATCGTTACCAACGAATCATTTTTCAAGCCGGAGTGGGTCAGCAATCTGAAAGTGCGGGCCGGTTATGGTGTAAGCGGTAACCAGACCAGCCGCTATTACTCACTGGCCAGCGTTTCCGGCGGTGCATCCTATGTTTTCGGCGATGGTGGATCGACCGTATTCGGCCAGCAGGTACAATCGCTTGCCAATCCTGACCTCAGGTGGGAACGCACCGCAGGGTTGAATACGGGCGTTGATTTCACCCTGTTCAGAGGCATCCTGACGGGTACGTTCGACTATTACAACACCAATACAAAAGACCTGCTGTTCAACGTGAATATTCCTGTCGTGACCGGATTCGGACAGATAAGGACCAATGCAGGCGAGATCAGGAACCAGGGGGTGGAGCTTTCCCTTACCTCGAAGAACATTCAATACAAAGATTTCAGATGGGGCACCACGCTGAACTTTTCCCGCAATACCAACAAGATACTGAAACTGGTTGGATTGGATGCAAACGGCGACGGGCGGGAAGACGACCTGGTAGCCAGCAACCTGTTCATCGGGCATTCGATCAATACGATCTTCGACTACCAGGCCAACGGTATTTATCAGATTGGAGAAACTATTCCCACCGGCTATTCGGTGGGAACCTACCGGGTTGTTGACCAGAACAAAGATGGCGCAATCACGACTGCCGACAGGGTGATCCAGGGAAGAGCAGAGCCCAGTTACCGCGTGAGCTTACTCAACACCTTCGATTACAAGAATTTTACGCTCACCGTGTTTTTGAACTCCATCCAGGGCGGCAAGAACGGCTACCGGGGATCCAATTCACCCGTGCTTACCAGGAATGACAATAATCTCCGTTACAACTATCTGGGCGGGATCGATTACTGGTCGCCGGTGAACCCGGATGGCAAATACTCGAGATCCATCCTTGCGTCTGCCATCAGCCCGGGTTTATACCAGGACAGAAGCTTCGTGCGGCTGCAGGACATTTCCTTGTCATATCGTTTCACCGGAAAATGGATCAGCCGCCTGAACGTACAAAACCTGAGCCTCTATGCAAGTGGCAAGAACCTGGCCACCTGGACCAAATGGGAGGGATGGGATCCCGAAACCAACCAGGGGCTGACCATCAACGGCAGGCCCGTTCTGAAAGGATATTCATTCGGTATCAACGTCACATTTTAAATTCTCCGGCATGAAAAAGAATTATCTTCTGATCATACTGCTCTCCGTCACAACCTTATTCTCGTGCAAGAAGAGCTTCCTCGATGAAACGCCTCTCGACTTCCTCAGCTCATCCAACGCTTTCAGCACGTTCAGCGATTTCAATGCCTCGGTGTACAACCTGTATGCGCTGACAAGAAGTGAATTTTATAACAGCGGGGAAAGACGGCCCTTCGATTATATGTACGGTACCGACATCGTTTACGACGGGCAGCCCGACGTAGAACGGCATACCAACATGGCTGCTTCTTATGCACCTACCGGCAATGTCAATATCATCCTGAACCACTGGACCGCCCTGTACAAGATCGTGTCCGAATCGAATACCATCCTCACGAGGATCCCTGGATCTGCCATGTCGGCCGCCGAAAAAACAATGACGGAAGCCCGGGCAAAATTTTTCAGGGCGCTGGCCTACCGTACGCTCGTGTACCTTTACGGCGGCGTTCCGTTGACCCTGGTGGAAGTAACGACGCCCAAAACGGACTATGTACGGGCGACCAAAGCCCAGGTGCTGGACCAGATCATTGCCGACCTGAAATTTTCCGCCGCCAACCTGCCCGCCATCACGGCAGTGCAGGATGGCGAGATCAGTAACCTGGTGGCACAGCACCTGCTGGCAGAAGTGTATCTGGCTGCAGGACAGTTCCAGAATGCCGTTACCGCCTCTTCAGCGGTGATCGGCAGTACGGACGTGAATCTGATGCAGAGCCGTTTCGGCGCCAAATCGACTGTAACGCCGGGGGATGTTTATTGGGATCTCTTCCAGCGGGGCAACCAGAACAGGAAAGCCGGCAACCGGGAAGGCCTGTGGGTCATCCAGTTTGAAACCGATGTTCCCGGCGGGGGAACCGTATCGACCGGTGTAGCCGGATCTTACCAGCTTGAAAGAAATTTTGCTCCGCAATTCTCGATCTTTCTGATCAACGGCAGGGCGCCGATCCTCTATCCTGTCAGCGACTACTCCGGCGGCAGGGGTATCGGCTGGGCTATTTCCACCAAGTACTTCAGCGATGTGATCTGGCAAAGCGATTTCAACAATGACATCAGGAATGCCAACCATAATTTCGTGCGCGAATTCAAAGCGACCAATCCGGCATCGCCGCTCTATGGCCAAACCATTTCTACCAAAACCCCGCCGGCCGGCATCACCGTTCCGATGAGAGGGTTGTACGCCTTTCAGTCGAAGGTGACTACCCCGGGCGACCATCCTGACAACCTGTTTGCAAACAAGGCGACCCTGCAGCTGAAAGCAACTGCAGGAGGAACTTATGCCGACCAGTATATGTTCCGGCTGGCGGAAACCTATCTGTTACGGGCGGAAGCCTATCTGGGACTGGGGAATGCCACGAGTGCAGCCGCCGATATCAACGTGGTGCGGGCAAGATCCAAGGCGGCACCGGTGCTGCCTGCAAACGTGAATATCGATTACATCCTCGACGAGCGCCTGCGCGAACTCGGTGTGGAAGAAAAAAGAAGGCTGACCCTGATGCGCCTCGGCCTGTGGTACGACCGGGTGAAAAAGTGCAACCCATACTACAGCGATGCCCTGCCTAAATACAATCTATGGCCGATCCCGGCGGCGGAAATAGAACGCAACACCAAAGGGAAACTGGAGCAAAACCCTGGTTATTAAAGGGCATGGTGTATCTCTTCCCGAAAACTTATTCCCTGAAGGGCAGTACCCTGAAGCTGAGAAAGCCTTTAGGGTACTGCCCTTTTTTATGATCGGTTGATCGTACTTCAAAATTTTGGCAATGTTCCACAAGATCATGGCTTTTGTGTCGATGCTGCTCCCGGCCCTCGGGTTCATCTTATTCCCTTTATTGTCGCGGGCGGATGCAGGAGGGGAGATCGTACTGAAAGGAGAACCGGTCATCTATACTTCGGCCAAACCCGGTGAGCCCCTGTACCGGGCCATCACAGCGCTTCAGCGGGATATGAAAAAGGTGCTGGGCAAAGCAGCGATCGTAATGCCGTTATCAGCGATCAGTGAAACAGGAATAGTGGTGACCGATTCCAGAACGGACAGGCTGGTAAAAACCGTTGTCACCCGGGAAGCACATCACTTGTATGTGGGCACGATCCGTGGAAAGCGGCAGATCATCTTAGAAGGAGCCGATATGCGTGGCGCTATCTATGCCGTGTACGCTTTCAGTGAAAAAGTACTCGGCGTGCCTCCGCTGTGGTATTACAGCGAATGGCTGCCTACGGCTAAAAAAGAAATAAAAGTATCCTTGTCATTCAACATCATGTACAGTTCTCCTGCGGTAAAATACCGGGCCTGGTTTCCGAATGACACCGATCTCTTTGCACCCTGGAGAAAACTATCGCCGGAGAACAACGAAATTTGGCTGGAGACCGCCCTTCGCCTGAAGCTGAATACGATCGAATGGTTCGATGCCGAACGCGATTACGCTGCCAGATATACCGTGTCACCGACCACAAAGCTGATCAGTGACTATGGCCTGATCAATACCACACATCACCATAGTCCGCTGAACGCATCGCTGGAAGGCTGGGCCGATTACTGGAAGAAGACCCGCGATACGGTGCCGCCGGAACTGCTGCTCGCCAACGAAAAGCAACTGGAAGAGTTCTGGCGATACAACGTGGAATGCATTGTCAGAAACAAGATTGATATGTTATGGGTAGTGGGCTTCCGCGCCCAGGGAGACCATCCGTTCTGGTTTACATTTAAAGATGCGCCGGCCTCGATGAAGGACCGGGGAGAAGTGATCAGCCGGATGATGGAGAAGCAACGCGCAATCGCCCTTGAAGTGATAGGAAAACCCGATGTGCAGTTCAGGACGATTTTTTATGATGAATTATCTGATCTTCTCGCGCAGGGATATATTCATCCTCCGGCCGATACCTCGTTTATCAGGACCTATGTAGCCGCCAGGCGCGATCATTTTCCCAATACGGATATCCGGCTGGTTCCATCCGGCAGCGACCTCAACCTGGGATATTACTTCAATTATCAGTTCACCTCTACAGGCTCCCATCTCGCTGCCGGTGAAGGCCCCTGGAAAATGGAAGAGAACTTTCGGTATGTAGCATCAAAAAGCAGGAAGCCCCTGGCTTTTTCCGTAGTCAACGCCGGTAATATCCGCGAATTCGTCGTGGAACTTTCGGCGAACGCCGCGATGATGTGGAACTTCGATAAGTATGCTACCGATCAATTCCTTCGAAGTTATTGTTCACTTTATTTTGGAAGCGCTCATGCCGATAAAGCTGCCAGGCTTTACAAAGCGTATTACAATGCTTACTGGCGGCAGAAGAATCCTGACATGCAAGGCTTCGACAGGCAGTATATTTTTCAGGATCTGCGTTACAAAAAAGCGATCCAGGATATCTGCGGAAATTTTCTGAAACCCTTTACCGCCAATCCGCTGAAGGACATTCCCGCCGACCAGGAGAAAGGCAGGACATACCGGATAGTGCCCGCCGACAACGGAGCGGCGAACGACCTTGACGCGGTGATCAATGGCACCACCCAGGCAGCCATCAGGTTTTCGGCAGTCGCAAAAGAAGCGGATCAATTTTACCAAACCCTGAAGAACAAAGAGAAGCCCTTTTTTAACGACAACCTCAGGGCGCCGGCTTTTTTCATGCAGCACCTGAATGAGGCTTTATTGCTTCTTGCCCAAGGATACAAATCCGGTAACGGGGCGGAAAGGTTGAACCTGGCAAAGAAATCACTCGCGGCTCTTCACAAAGCTGAAGAGGCGTTACATGAAACACAACATGGGAACTTTGGGCAATGGTATGCCGGAGACAGGATTTTCGGGTTTGAAAGCTTATATAAGACCTTGAATGGTGTAATAGATAAACTGTGATAGATTGATCGGGCCGGAGATTAAATATATTATTCACATCCCGGAGAACTTGAAAACATCAGCTTCCCTTTATCACCACCAGGCCTTTTGGGCGAACGTTGCTGGGTACCGGTAGTTGAACGGGCGTTGCCATTTCAGTTAGCTTCCCGTCTGCTGCCACTTGAACGGTGTGCAGGTAATTATAGTTTCCGATACTAAAGTCGGTATTGGTATGCTGGCTCACTACGTACAGGGTGCTTTCGTCCGGGGAAAGATGCAGGGAAAAACATTCACTGGTTTTAACCGTGCTTCCACCGCCCGGATATTCAGGGCCCGAGTTCTTCAATTCAAGGGTCTGGACGGAGACGGGTGAAAGCGGATTCGAAGTGTTGAATAATTGAACGGTATTGTCTCCGGAGTTAAGTACATACAGATGATCGCCCATGTTGTTCGAGCGAAGCCAGCAGGCAGCTTTCCCTGCTGAGACAGCGCTTTGCATGGTCAGGGCGCCGGTTGCATTGTTCACGGCAAACACACCTACTTTGCCTTGTGCAGGCAAGCCTACATACAATGCACTGCCGGATGGATGCTGCCACAGGCCGAGAGCACCGTTATCTGGCATAGCACCCATTGGCAATACGTAAGGAGTGCCCGCGAGCGGAGTAAGGGTGCCTGCGGTCGTGATTTCGAAGGATCGCAATGTTCCAACGGCGGGTGAGAGTGTGAAGCCGAGAAAGTCTGTTCCGAATAAGAACTTGCCATTTCTGGAAACCAATCCATTGGAAGGGGACGAGCCCGCAGTCGTTTCGAATTTCCCTCCGGAAACAGGCGTAAGCTTACCGGCATCATCGATGGTAAAGGTGCTGTAATTGGGTAACATGGAGATGGTGTGCAATGGATCATCGCTCTTGTTTACCACAAAAACCCATTTGTTGTACACATCAATATGTGCCGGTGTTTGCCCGCCGGAAGAGAACGGCGAACCGGGAACGTGTTCCAGCGAGCCATCCGCTCTGATCAGGAACACGGCAATGGTATTGCTTCCGGAGTTTACCGCGAGCAGGTATTTTTTATCATAGGAAAGCCGGAGTTCATAGTCGGAATCCAGCGGTCCAAGAATTTGCTTTGGATTTCCGACACCGGAACCTTTTGTGAGAAACGGGCTGCCTGTAATGGGCTGAAGATTTCCGTCGCCATTATCGCGATAGGCCAGAACAGCATTCTGGTTATCGTTGAAATTATTCGTTTGAACATAGACGATACAGGGCGTGGCTGTTACGCTTTGTGCTTCTTTATCGCAGGATGCAAGAAACATACTGGTATAGATGAATAGCACCGGTATGAAGATAAGGCTTGATACTTTAGTGAAAAAACGTTTCATGTGAAGAATTTTGTTTGTAATGATCGGTCGCCAATAGTTATACAAACATAAATCCTAACACCATCGAACATCTCACGGAAGTATAACGAAAGTGTACTGAAACAATATGGAGAAATTACAGCCGGGTTGCCAGTGTATGAACCGGCATGGTGAGTGAAAAGCAATTTCGATTGTTTTCGACACCTGCCTTCAGGGAAGTTCCATGCAAATGCAGTATCCTTTGAATGATCAGCAGACCCAGTCCGAGTTGTGAAGGGCGCTGGTTCAACAGCTGCTCTTCCGACTCGTACTGATTGATCCATTGCAGCAGATCGTCCGGTAATGGCGGTGCATCATTTTTTATGCTGAACACCAGTTCCTGATCTGCAACAGACATTGAACATACAATAGAACCTCCTTCCGGCGTGCTTTTCAGCGCGTTCTCCACCAGGTTTTGCACTACCCGTTCCATCATGCTGATGTCTGCATCGATCCATACATGTTGCGTGTTTTCGCTGCACCTCAGCGTGACGCCCTTTTCTGCGGCAAGCAGCTGAAACATGCCGACGGCTTCCTGCACGATCTCGGAAAACACAAAAGGCTCCCGGTTCAGCGTAAACTCAACAGCTTCCATCTTCGAGAGTTCGAACAACTGCTTCACCATCTTCTCGATCTGGAGTATGTTGCCATAGATCAATTGAGAGAATCGTTCCTGGTCTTCGCCGGAGAGCGGCCCTTTCTCCTGTTTCAGCATCAGCGTTTCAAAATAGCCTCTTGCAATCGAAAGCGGTGTTCTCAGGTCGTGCGATATCGTTGCGATAAAATTTTTTCTTTCCTGTTCCGAGAGGGTGAGCCGGTTGATGGTGGAAGCCAGCAGGTCTGCCATGTCGTTGAAGGCATGCGCAATTGGCTCTAGTTCGTTCCCGCTTCTTAGATTCAGCCGGGCGCTGTAATCGCCCTTTTCAAAACGTTCCAGCACCTCGATGGTATGCTCGTAATTTCTGCGGAAACTTCGCAGGTAAAGAAAACTCAGCAGCGCAGACAGCAGAATGATCGCTATCACCGATTGTACCGCGAGCTTCAGGATCTCATTTCCAAGAATGACCGACAGCATACTTTTTGACTGCTCGCTGGCGAGGATCACATAAATGTAGCCCAGGCTGTACTCCTGGTTCTCGACAGGGGCCGCCGAAAATATTTTTGGATCACCCGGATCTCTCGGATCCGTTCCTTTCCCGTATTTTTCTCCTTTATCTTGTATATATTTCTTCACAGGCAAAAGATCTACCTGCCATGCAGCGATCGCTTTTTCTGACGCATGGTAGGCGATCACTTTTCCCGTCGTATCGAGAAAATACACTTCCGCCCCGGGGTTGATGACCATCGCGTTGTAAAACACGGAATCCGCTTTGGCCGGATTAACACCCGTGCGCTCAAAAGGAGAGGTGAATTTGGCGATATGAGCCGCTACATCCTTGTTCAGCAGCTGGGTGCTTGCTTCATGATAGTACGTGGTCGACAGGTACGTAATGATGATAAAGACCAGTCCGAGCCCGGTGATCAGGCCGAAGACCAGCATGATCAGCCGCCTGAAGAGGGGAAATTTTTTTTGTTTCATTCTGCAAAGCGGTAACCGAGTCCCCAGGTGGTGAGCACGTACCTGGGGTGTTCGGGATCTTCTTCTATCTTCAGCCGGATGCGGTTGATATGCGATGTAACGGTGTGCTCATAACCGGCGAAGGTGATGCCCCAGACCTGCTGTAATAGATTTTTGCGGGTAAACGATTTGCCGGGGTGACTGGCGATCAGGTACAACAGATCGAATTCCTTTACGGTCAGATCCAGGCGGGTGCCTTTCAGGGCGGCTTTGCGCATGGATGCGTCGAGCATAAGGTCCTGAAAAATGATCTCCTTTGTTCCGGTGGACTGCCCAAGCTTCCCTGCCCGCCGGATGATGGCTTTCACCCGGGCCATGAGTTCCAGGATGCCGAATGGCTTGGTAACATAATCGTCGGCGCCCAGCTCAAGGGCCAGTACTTTGTCTGATTCTTCCGAATGGCAGGTAAGCATCATAACGGGTGTATGCTGGTCGTTTAGGCGGAGTTTCTTACATATCTCCAGGCCGTTCCCGTCGGGCAGAGAAATATCCATAATGATAAGATCATAAGTATCGGAAGCCATGCTTATGGTTGCTTGTTTGGAGGTGGTGCAGCTGGTGACTCCATATTGCGAACCGTCGAAATGAAGCTTGAGCAGGCGGGTAATTTCCGGATCATCTTCAACCAGCAGGATGTTTTGCATATAAA
Source organism: Chitinophagaceae bacterium (assembly GCA_965200945.1). Lineage (GTDB taxonomy): Bacteria > Bacteroidota > Bacteroidia > Chitinophagales > Chitinophagaceae > JADCRZ01. The sequence goes on along the minus strand of OZ241749.1, from coordinate 1,840,714 downwards.
AGCTTTATTGTATAAGAATACTATACCGGAGCATATAAATATAAGAAAATCCGGGAAGGCATCACATATTCAAATTTTATTACCCTGAATAGTAATAGTATCCCCGTTCGGCCCAGTAGTTGCTTGGGCGTTGATTGCTGAATGCGATGGAGCCTCTCCGCTTGAGGTTTTTAATGCCGTATTTCACAGGAATGATCAGGCGCAGCGGAGCACTATCTGCGGATTCGATGAGCTTGTGAACTGGTAACCGGGATTGTACTTTGCATGCTCAACGGTCTTCGAGCCGCTTACAAGGGTTCGGAGCCTGAGTTTCGTTGTGCTGGATGTTTAAACGCAAAGTATTGAACAAAAGCATCTTATGCATGTTGAGGGGAACTCGTATCGCAACGGCTATTCTGTGGTTTAATCATGCTATTCCTGCAGCAAATCAAAGTATCCCAAACTCGCACGGTCCATTCTAATTCTTTTGATAGGTTCTCCCCCAGCGGTTAGGATACCATTCTTTTCAAGATGAAGGCCAGGTATCAAATTCAAGACACTGTTCCTGATAGTATTGGGTAGCATCAGAAATGAAGAAGGCGTATAAACAACGGAATCACTGAAAACCATCACAGGAGGTTCCTCGAAATTTGTAGGGGTTTCCGTTTGCTTACTCCGAACCAGATTGATGTGCCCGAGCTCATCATTGTCAGAAGAGAAAAACTGCACATTTTTGCGCAATAATGAATGGCCCGCAGCAAAAATAATTACTCGACAAGGTGTGCTCAGAGGTACATCTGTCAGTATAAAATCCCCTTCGCTTGTGGTTAATCCATAGCTGATCAGCGCTGAATCCCTTACATTGTAAATTGACACAGTAGCCATTGGTACAGCTCTTTTGGATTCCTGATCGAGAATTCGTCCCCGTAAGACATTTTGAGCATCCGCAGTAACGAAAAACAAAAAGAAGTGAAATGTAAGAAGGCATTTCATAAGGAAGCGTTTACTGTTTGGACGCCGTAGGCTGTCTGAACCTTCTGTTTAATAAATTATTTCCCGTTTATTTTTGACAAATATCCAAGTTTCTTCTCGGCCCTTCTCCGTATCATTGTGTCATGAAATACATGGATTTTGCTTACGGCAGCTTCAACATCAATTTCAAAAACGGGAATGACCAATGGCACTTGGCGATCCATCCAGAGATGATGCGGGCAATTACTTCATCTGTATCATTCACCCAACCCTTGGATCTGTCAGCTTCGTCCTCGATCAGGACGTGAACTGCAGATGGTTCTGCGAACAGCGGCCGGCGTTCTTTTGAGATGGGTTCATTGAGTGGATCGGAGGACAGATAGAAAATTAGGGGTGGTAACCATGTAAATACTGGCACAGGGTAATCAGACAAGAGCAAAAACTAATACAAGCCGTAACGATTGTCATAAACCAGCACATGCATTGGAAACTATGACATGGACATTCGCGTTAGTTGCGATAACAATCAAAACACTGCATCATTATAATCAAATTTTTATGAACAGAGCATTCTTAATAACTACCATATTTTTTTTACCAGCACATATACTACTAGGACAACAAAAACCAGTAACTGGTACAACAGGAGTTTCAGCCAGCAATTCCATCCCAGTTACAAATGCAGATATCGGCGTTTTTCCTTATTTCAAGACCTTGCCTAACTTCTCACCAACAAATGAAAGCGACTCAGTGACTATCGAACAAAACAGAACCTACTTTTATGATGGCAAAGCTTATTTTGCAGTTGAGGGCCAGGTTTCTGCTCAAAGATTAAATGTGCATGACAGCAAAAGGAAAATCCCCTCAGAATTCCAAATCATTCAGGAATTTGATAAGATGATCTCAACCTTGGGTGGGAAAAAAATATATGAGGGAAAACTACCAGAGGAACAATTACAAAAAGTAGCGAACCTCGGTATTGTTGACTTAGCTGCAAAATACCAATTGGCTCCCAATGCTTATTATGGTGTTGTTGAGTATGCTCTCAAAACACCGAACAAAGAAGTGTGGATTCAATTGGTTCCAGCTTCAATTGCTTCCCAATTTTACAACCTTCTTGTTGTTGAGAAACAAAATCAGCTACTTACAACGAATATCAACAAAGAAAACGCAATCTTGAAGGGATTAGAGAAAACTGGTAAGGTTACCACCAATCTGAATTTTGCCCTGGACAGCTCTACATTACTTACCGAATCAAAAGATGAACTATTGAACATCGTAGGTATTTTTCAGACCCATCCCGACTGGAGAATACAAGTTGAAATAAATAACGCTCCCGTTGGGAAACCCGATTATATATTAGCCTTAACAGAAAAAAGGGCCATCGCCGTAAAACAGGAATTGATCTCTTTGGGTGTCAAACCTTCTTCTCTGGAAACAAAAGGGGTAGGAGATACAAAACCTAAATCATCAAATGACACGGAAAAAGGGCGACAGGCAAATACAAGGGTAGACATCATAAAGTTGTAACTGTCAACAACTGATTAATTTCTCGCCTAGTTAGATGATCAACTTGAGAAATATAGCTGATGATAACTGAAATTACTTACCTCAAAGAAGACGCTACCCTTCTTTTATTGCCAGCAACATGGTGATCGTCCAAATCTGCAATGCCATCGGCTAATGGGGCAAAGGCTTCGTGGTGGCTGTCAGCAAGCGGTGGTCGGAACCGGAGCGGCAGTACAGGGCGTGGTATAAATCGAAGCAGGGGATCGAGTTCGGGGAAGTTCAGTTTGTACAGGTTGAACCCGATGTATGGGTGGCAAGCATGATTGGGCAACGCCGAGTAACCAAGGATGAGCAGGGAAACCGACCAATTAGGTATGATGCTGTCAAGGCATGACTTGAAGAAGATGAGCTTGGAAATAACTTACCACTAAAATTGACGAAGAACTACTATGTACTGATATAAGTGGTAAACCGTGCTTCGTAATATCCATGCACAAAACTCTGTTCGTTGCGCACATAAAAAGAACCAACTTTTGATTATTATCATTTTGTTGTTGATTGTTTACTGCAAGACACAGTTTAGATTGGATAACGCTTGACTTTGGCGTATTTAAGCGCAAAGCACCTACAAGACGGGGAAGCCTGCAAACGGCCTTTGCCGCAGGTGCATTAATAGAAAGCCCAAAGAAGTTATCAACGGCCAGTTGGTTGCCGAAGCCAAACGTTCATCACAATCCAGATAGAGCAGGCATTTGAAATACGCCCGCAAGCCTGCATTCGTATTTCCTCCCTGGAAAATGCATACATTTAGTTTTCAAGCTTGCTTGCATGAAAATAAATCTACTTCTCCTGTTTATCTTTTCTTCTCTGTTTTGTTTTACCTCCAGCAGCCAAAATCTTATTGCCAATGGCAGTTTTGAAAATGATTTTGCCAACTGGAACAACCTGGCAGGAGGCACCGGGGCAGCAACCTTCTCCATAGATACCAATGATAAAGTGGACAGTGCAAAGTCAATGAAGGTGGTAGTTACTGCTTCCGGCACGAATGCTTATGATATTCAAAGCATCAACAGCCCATGGGCTTCTGTGTCGGGCAGGGAATATACTTTGTCTTTTTATGCCAAAGCGGATGTGGCGGGCAAAACGTTGCGGGTGGTTCAACAAACGAATACATATGCTCAAAGGGATTTCAGTTTAACCACTGCCTGGCAAAGATATGAGTGGGTCTTCACCGCGCAGGAAGCAAACCTCCAGCTGAGGTTCAATTTCCCGGTAACCGGAACTTTCAGCATCGACCAGGTGAGTATTCCTGTTCCTGCTTCCGTGATCAATCTGATACCAAACGGCGGCTTTGAAAATAATTTCACCAACTGGACCAACCTGGCAGGCGGTGCTTCTTCCGCTGCATTTTCCATTGAGACCGTCGATAAAGTACAAGGCGGCAAAGCCATGAAAGTGGCCGTGGCTACCGCCGGAGCAAATGGATACGACGTGCAAAGCATCAACAGCCCATGGGCCTCTGTGACGGGCAGGGAATACACTTTGTCATTTTATGCCAAAGCCGATGCGGCGGGGAAAACATTGCGGGTGGTTCAACAAACGAATACGTATGCTCAAAGGGATTTCAGTTTAACCACCGCCTGGCAGAGATATGAGTGGGTCTTCACCGCCCAGGAAGCAAACTTGCAGTTGCGGTTCAATTTTCCCGTAGCCGGTACTTTCTATATTGATACCGTAAGTATTCCATCAGCGGCTACCATCGTACCACCTCCTCCTCCCTATACGCCAAACGGCCCCCCGCTGGCCACAGGTAAAACGAAATTCCTAGGCAGTGCATACAGTAATGCCCAAAAAGTAAACTTTGGTAAGTACTGGAACCAGGTGACGCCTGAAAACGGTGGTAAATGGGGCAGTGTGGAAGGTACGCGCGATGTGATGAACTGGACCGATTTGGATTCCGCCTATAAGCTGGCCAAAGACAGCGGGTATCTTTTTAAGATGCACACGCTTATTTGGGGAAGTCAGCAACCTGCATGGATAGAAACGTTGGACACCGCGACCCAACTCGCTGAAATTAAGCAATGGTTCCAGGCGGTAGCCACCCGTTATCCTGCCATCGATTTTATCGAAGTGGTTAACGAGCCTCTTCATTCAAAACCCGATGCCATCGGACGGGGAAATTATATAAATGCATTGGGAGGCGCGGGTACAACCGGCTGGGATTGGGTGATCAATGCTTTTAAACTGGCACGCCAATACTTTCCTGCCTCTAAATTGTGGATCAACGATTACAGTATCGTAAACAGCTCCGCCAGCACCGCCACGTACATGCAGATAATAAACCTGTTAAAGGCACAAAACCTGATTGACGGCGTTGGCGAACAGGCACATGCTTTTACCACTACGGCCTCTTCCGCTACCATTACCAGCAACCTGGATGTGCTTGCCACAACAGGCCTGCCTTTATATGCTACAGAGCTCGATATCGACGGGCCACCGGCAGAAACACCCCAGGGAGATACAATACAGATGCAGCAATACCAGCGCATCTTCCCGCTCTTCTGGGAACACCCGGCTGTGAAAGGAATCACCTTATGGGGTTTCAGACCGGGCCACTGGAGAACTGCGGAGGGAGCGCCCCTTGTATACGCCAATGGCGCCGAAAAAGCCGCAATGGTGTGGTTAAAGCAATACCTGCAAGCGACATCCCTTCCTGTAACTCTTCGTTCGTTTGAAGCTCAAAAGAACGGTAATAAGGTCACGCTCAACTGGACAACTGAAACCGAGGTCAACAATGGTTATTTCGAGATAGAACGCTCTGCCGACGGGCTCATCTACACCTCGTTGCTCCGGGTAAATGCGCAAGCCAACAGCCAGGGAAGTAAAGATTACACAGCCTATGATGGAGCTCCCAACGCAGGCTTAAATTACTACCGCCTGGTACAATACGATATCGACGGACAGAAGAAATATTACGGCATCAGAACAGTTCGGTTTGGCGATAACAACGGAACCATGATACAGATTTATCCAAATCCTGCATCGTCATACTTCACCATTCGCACCGACCCGGGTGTAAGAGGGGCTACAGTAACCATTTGCGATGCCTTGGGAAGAAGCATTAAAACTTTTGTTATGCCAGCAAGCGGCGTATATACAGTTCAATCCGGAGGCTTCAAAAATGGCATCTATTACATCCGGATAAAAAGTAGCAGCGAAATAAAAACCAGTAAAATATTTATAGACAGGAATTCATTTTAGCAGCAAAAACATTTCTATCCCGTCAAAGTCTTTTTCTGTAACATGATGGGCAAAGTCTTCTGGTTGCTTCGTAACCTCACATCATAGCTGGTTGTTGGAATGATGGCTGGAATAAGCGGCGGACCACCTTCACAGGTGGTTCTTTCGTTCGGTCGATTTTGTACGAACGGAGTCTCACTCCTGCTTTTCGATAAATGGTAAACTTTAATAGAGAGATCAGGCAGATTTATGATCGACTCACAGGATCACTGCAGTCATATGAGACTATAGTACTATGCCCCGTCATGTAGATAATATTCTGCTGATTGGGCATCACGCTGTTTTTTGATGATCTAATGCGCTGATCAGCAGCCCCGATCCGGCTAGCATGGTTTTATCAGGGAGAAGGTAGAAATTATAGCGTGTATGCATGTTGAAGTCTCTCCTACATGCAGCAATCATATTAAATCAAACCAGTAGACACCTGAGATCCATCTGTTCAGTGTCGGAAGTAAAGTGTATGAACTTACAATCTCATGTTACAACAGCCAATTTCAAAGCGGAAGTCATGAATCATCTCGATAAAGAGATTCATTCCGCCATCCCCCTTTATCTCAAACCTGTTGAAACTATCTGGCAGCCGGCAGACATGCTACCCGATTTTGCACAGGAAGGTTTTATCGATGAGGTTAAAATCATGCAACAGAAGGCCAGCAACCTGTCATACGATCTTCTTGCAGTGCTCATCGGTGATACCATCACCGAAGAAGCCCTTCCAACCTACGAAAGCTGGCTTTCAATGATAAAACCGGTGAATGACAGCCCACAGGGTGGCTGGAATCAATGGGTAAGGGCATGGACGGGAGAAGAAAATCGCCATGGCGACGTGCTGAACAAGTACCTGTACCTGTCGGGACGTGTAAATATGCGTGAAATGGAAGTGTCGACCCAGCATCTGCTTACAGACAGCTTCGACATCGGAACGGCCCGCGACCCTTATAAAAGCTTCGTATACACCAGCTTTCAGGAGCTGGCTACCAACCTTTCGCACAGAAGAGTTGCCACCCTGGCTAAGCAGGAAGGGGACGACCTCCTGGCCCGCATTTGCGGACATGTAGCTTCAGACGAAGCCAGGCACGCCAACGCTTACAAATCATTTGCAGCAATGATATTTGCGCTCGATCCAAGTGAAATGATGATGGCTTTCGCGGATATGATGCGCAAAAAGATCGTGATGCCGGCCCATTTTCTAAGGGAAAGCAGACTACCCAAAGGCTTTACTTTTCACCATTTTTCCGAAGCAGCACAACGCATTGGTGTATACACTGCTACCGATTATGTAGCTATCCTTACTTCCCTCATCGAAGAATGGAAGATAGAGACTCTGGGACAGCTGACCGATAAAGGGGAGAAAGCAAGGGATTATCTCCTGACACTTCCTTCCAGGTTGTCGAGATTGGCCGAAAGGTTAACGCTGCAGCCTTCTACCTATCGCTACAGCTGGATATATCCCTGACAGACAAACGTTGCGTATACAGCTTTACCTGTGGTGAAACGCCAGTTACGCGAAGCGCATCATTGAACGGATCGGCAGGATGGTGAAAGTCCCAGTCAGCACATGGAGCTGATGCTTTTCGTTTCAGGCGGTAATAAAGTCGGCTTCAACAAAACCGTGAACGTAGAGTATTTACTGGGTAGGAGGTTTTTCATATTGAAAGAAAAATTGTACGTATGTTGAGAAGCATACGATCAAAAAGCCTGTTCCTGCAAATCAGTGAAGAGCAAAGGGCCATTTCCCAGCAACAGATATCGGCACTGGCTTCTGAAATGAGATCCGGATTCTATCGAGCAGGCAGATTATCCGGCTGTTAACCAATCATTAATTCAGGAATCTGATGGGGGCGCCTCCTTGCTAATCGAATTAAATTATATTCGATCATTCAATCATCTGAAAAAATTGCTTGTATGAAAAGAATTACGCTGATCTTGATCTTGCTTACCGGAATTTGCAGCTATACGATGGCTCAAAGTGCGATGACCAAAGATACGGCCTCAAAAAGTAAGAAAAATGGTTCGAGCGGTACCACGAAAGCCGGGAACCCGGATATGCGTTTCAAGGCAAATAAGGAAACGAAAGCCAAACAGGACGTTCAATCCACACCAGCGACATCCACTTCCCCAGCCGGCAAGACGGCGAATCCTCCGGTGCAGTCCACTCCTGCATCCACCTCGGGCGATAAAGTTGTTGGCAAAGACTCCAAGGGCAGAAGCATATACCAGGGCCCAAAAGGTGGCCAGTATATCATCAACAGCAGTGGAAATAAAGAATACATTAAAAAGTGATCAATTCACATAGATATCAAACGCTTGATTTACCATGAATGGTCGGTAGCGGGCGACCTTGAAACACATTGTTATTACTCATTCATGGGGTAACAATAAGGGGGATAGTATATCGGTTTTCCACGTAATCATTCTATTAACAACACCAAGTTCTCCTTGTGTTGAACCCCTTGCTGTCACCAACTTCTCTTAAGATACACCCCCTTGTTTAAGCTTTCGCCCTGCCTGTCAGTTGATTGTATTTGCGGGGGTTAACTCGTTACGCTCACTTTCCGTCTGTTTTTTGACTTTTTGATATCACGATAGCCAGCTGAGTTATCTTTATAAACCAAGCAGCATTTTTCTTTTATACTCAAGCACATCGAACCTCACCTTAAATTTTCCGAAGAAGAAAAGGAATTATTTACTTCCGTATCGCAGGTGAAGAAAGTAAAACGCATACAGTATGTGGAACAACCCGGATTTGTGTCAAGATACCGGAGTTATGTAGTTACTAATGCCGGCGTTTCTGAGACGTTTAAATTGATCAGCGCATTCCATCCACAGGCGGACAGTGTTCATGAAATTTCGTTATGATAAGTGTTCAACTCATTACTCGGGATTGCAGAAACAAGTCAATCGGCTCACTGCCAAAAAATAAATCAAGAAAACAATTTTTAGTAGGCTAAATGAATGCTGTCGTTCCTTGTATGATACCAGCTTACATCATTACACAAGGCAGTCCCTGATGACCGGTATACCGATCCATCAAAATAGAGGCTTGAAAGATGCTGTATTTGACAGCAAATCTTAACTTAGCTTTTGATCCGCTGGCACTAAGAATCGGGTGCATTACAGCGGGTGAACTGCCATTTTAAAACCTATCGAACCTGATTAAAAATTTACTATGAGAACCATTGTTATTCTGCTTGCCCTGGTACCCTGCGTTTGTTCCGGACAATGGGGCGTGAGTTATCATCAGTCCAATCTGCCTTTTGTGGGGATAAATTACCAGGCCACCAACAGGATCAGGCCCGAAGTACGGATCGGAACAGACCAATACTTCGACAACATCGCCTTGGAAGCAGTCGTAACATACGACCTGGTAAAACACAACGACTACGAAATTTATGCAGGCCTTGGCGCCAGAACTGAAACCTTTTCCGGGTTGGTCATTCCCGTGGGACTGAACATATATCCCCTTCCGTACAAACAATTCGGCTTTCATATAGAGGTTTCTCCCATAATCAATGAATCTCAAATCCTCAGGGCCAGCTGGGGCATCCGGTACAGATTTTTAAAAGGCAAATGATGGTTACCCGGTTTAAACCTGAAATGCCTTCGAATTTAAGACCTCGCTGCAGCGCCTTTGTGCAAGTTGCTGCTCCAGTTCCAGAATGGACGCTTACTGTAGTCTAGGTACAATACAGGAACAGAATTTGGTAAATCGAGTTGCGGTTCTGGAAAGTGCAGTCTCATTCCCAGCCACAACACTTCTTATTCGTAAGCCAAAACAGCAGATTGATCCACATGATAGATAGCTTACTCGATACCATCCAACAAACGATAGGTGTAAGCGAAACGGAATGCGGTATCATCACCAGGCTGTTCCGGGAAAAGACTTATAAAAAAGGTAGTTTATTCCTGTCGGAAGGCGATGTGTGTAAACAGGTCGGATTTATCTGCAGTGGGCTGGTGCGTTATTATATCAACGACGGGGGAGAAGATAAAACCTATTATTTCTCCCGGGAAAAGGAGTTTGTCTGCAACTACGAGAGCTTTGTGCCTCAGCACCCTTCCAGGCAAAATATACAGGCGCTGGAAGATTGCACCATGCTGGTTATCTCGTACAATGACCTGCAATCTTTTTACAGCAACCTAAAGCACGGCGATCGCTTTGGGAGGCTGGTAATAGAGCAGGTATTCATAAGGACCTTACAGGAACTCAACTCCTTCTACACTGATCCTGCAGACCTTCGCTATCGGAAATTTTTATGCGAACATCCCGATTTGCAGCAAAGGATCCCTCAATATTACATTGCCTCTTTTGTTGGGGTAAAGCCACAGTCACTAAGCCGTATCCGGAAAAAATATCTGCAAAACAAATAGTTTGTTAACCCAGGTGCACGAACGCCGGAAAGCGGTGTGGGAAATTTGTTGCTGTAAAACACAAGTAATATGGCAACAAAAATTTCTTACATCATTGTTTTTCTGACAGGTCTGGGAATGCTTTTTATCGGTGGCAGGTTTCTAGTGTCGCCCCAGGTGGCTGAGGCCGCATATGGGATCCGTTTGCAGACCGGCAACGACTTTTCGTTTCACTACATCAAGGGCACGAGAGACCTGTTTTCAGGCATGCTCGTTTGTTTACTGGTATTGTTGAACCAGCGAAAGGCGCTGGGTGTTGCGCTGCTTACTGCAGCCATCATTCCTTTTGCAGATATGCTGATCGTGCTGAGTAAAGATTACAACTCGCCGTCACAGGCTGTTCCGCATATAGTTGCACTCGTTGTTTGTATTGTTACCGGTCTTGTTTTGCTGCTGGCGAAACCGGTAAAGAAAGGAGTTCCTGTATCGGAAGGGTTTATCAACATTATCCAATCTGCAAAGAATGGCAAAGATTCCATCATCGAGATGAATCTACTGCCCGGCAACAAAACCCCCTGGCACTATCATACCCTTTTCTCAGAATCGTTCGAGATCCTGAAAGGCAGGTTGGAGATCGGAAAGGGCAAAGAGATCTACCATGTAAAGCAGGGTGATACATTGACGATTGCACCTTACGAGAAGCACTATTACCACAACATGTACAAAGACGAATGCATCATCAGAACAGGTATAAAGCCGGGGAACAACGATTTTGAAAATGCCCTGCTGATCCTGAAGGGGCTTGAAGCAGACGGGCTGGCTACTCAGGCTGGAACACCTGAAAAGCTGTCTGACCTCGCCTTATTTGTTCGCCTGAACAATTCCCGGATGACTGGCTTTCAAAAACTGGCGGAGCCATTGTTTAATTACCTGGCAAACAGGGCCATTAAGAAGGGCAATCTGGATACTTTATTGCAAAAATATGGAGACAAGCAATGACTTCTGGTGACAGGCTCTTTCGGCCATTGGCAAGGAAGCGCGCCTGAGCAAATAGATATCTCTTGTAAGAGGGGTATTTTAATCGTTCCCTGGTTTAACAAGAAGAAATGGAGTGATGGCAAGCCCCTGTCAGGAATCAAGTCTGTAAGCACAATTCAGGCGTTACAAGATCGTTGCCGGAAGGAATGCGCATTTTTACGATGGTACAGGCTGTTAGTGCAACCGGTTCCGGATATTCATCAGTGCTGATAAGCTATTCATGTATCTGCCTTTCCACAGTCCTTCCACTCGCACAGCCATTTTTCAGGTCACAATCCCTTATCTTCGGCTCCTGGTTTATAACGTATGGAAGTTGATTGAACCGCCCGCCCGGCTCATGATACAAGAGTTCACAAAGCGGCATCTGCGATCGGCTCTCCTCCTAATTTGTAGCCATTATGCTCAGGAAGTATGGTCTCATTTTCATGATAGCGGCCTGTTGCTTCGTGCAAGTGCACGCCCAACCCGGAAGCAGGCGGAAAACGCTGCTGCTGAACGGCACCTGGGCCATTGCGGAAGGGCAGATGGATCAGGCGCCCGCTTCCTTCACACATTCAGTGCCTGTTCCGGGGTTGGTTACGCTCGCATCGCCCGCTTTCCACGGCGTCGGTCCCAGGGCCAACTACCCGCCCACAGCCAGCAATATGCAGCGAAGCCGGCTGGTAAAAGATACCCTGCGGGAAGCTTTCTGGTACCGGCGGAGCTTTCGGTTAACGGAGGCCGTGCCGGCTTCAGCCGTGTTGCGGATTGCCAAAGCCATGTTCGGCGCGAAAGTGGTCCTCAACGGCATAGATCTGGGCGAACACCTTCCTTCCTTCACCCCCGGCTACTTCAATGTAAAACCTGCCCTGAGAAAAGGGGAAAATGAACTGCTGATCCGCATCGGCGCCGACCGCGGGGCGTTGCCCCGCTCCATGCCCGACGGATTCGATTACGAAAAGGATCGCTACATTCCGGGCATCTACGACAAAGTGGAACTCATCCTTTCCGGCATGCCGCACATTGCTTCCGTGCAGGTAGCTCCCGACATACGCACCGGCAAGATCACCGTACAGGTAGAACTGCAATGCGGCAGGCTGGCCACCAAGTCGGCACTCAGATTTGTTGTAACCGAAAAGAAGTCCAAAAAAACTGTTGGCCTGCTCACGCAACAGGTCTCTCTTTCTGCCAACGACGAAAACAATGTATACACTGTATCGGTTCCGGTGAAAGAGAGTAGGCTGTGGTCGCCCGAAGATCCTTTTTTATATAACCTGCAGGTAACCACCGATGCGGATGAAGCGGATTGCCGCTTCGGCATGCGCGAGTTTTATATGGACACCGTAACCAAGCAGGCAAAGCTGAACGGCAAACCTTATTTTTTACGCGGCAGCAACGTAACAATCCTGCGCTTTTTCGAAGACGAGGCCTGTAGCGCCCTGCCATGGAACGCTGCCTGGGTGCGCAACCTGCACAAGGATTTTAAAAGGTTCCACTGGAACAGCCTGCGCTACTGCATCGGTTTTCCACCCGAGGAATGGTACGATATCGCCGATGAAGAGGGCCTTTTGATACAGGACGAATTTCCCATCTGGTACGGCGGTAAAACCTGGTCGACCTGGCCGAAGGAACTGAACGCCGTTGAACTGGCAAAAGAATATACGGAATGGATGCGCGCCCACTGGAATCATCCCTGCGTAGCCATCTGGGATGCAAGCAACGAAACCTACAGCGGGGGAGAAGAGCTGGCAAAAGCAGTGAAACAGGTAAGAGGCCTTGATCTGAGCAACCGTCCTTGGGACAACAGCTATTCCGCCCTGCGGGAACCTGGTGACGTGTTCGAGTCGCACCCATACCATTTTCAAAACCCCTTGTTCAAACTCAGGGATATCAGTAAAGAAAACGGGATACCCGAGGGCAACGAGCTGCACAACGACGGTGCGCACGCCGTCGTCATCAACGAATACGGCTGGCTATGGCTGAACCGGGATGGAAAACCGACCACCCTTACGCGACAGCTCTATAAAAACCTGCTGGGAGAGAATGCCACTGTGGCCCAACGGCGGCGGCTCTATGCACAGTACCTGGCCGCCGAAACAGAGTTCTGGCGCTGTCACCGCAAAGTGGCGGGTGTGTTGCACTTTACTTCCCTGGGCTATTCGAGAGACAGTGGCCAAACCAGCGATCATTTCCTGGATGCCGCAACACGGAAGTGGGAACCGGAATTCTTAAAATACGTGCCCGATGCATTTTCACCCGTCGGACTGATGCTCGATGAATGGGGCGACACACTCACTGCCGGCAAATCGCACACTTTTACCGTCCTTACCATCAACGACCTGGAAAAAGACTGGCGCGGCCAGCTTGAACTGCGGGTGATGCAGGAGGGCGCTGTGCTGGCTAAAAGCAGTGAAGCTGTTTTTGTGCCGGCCTTCGGCGCCACAACGCTGAAGCTGGCTTGTGTGCTTCCCGCAACGAAAGGAACTTATACAGTAGAAGCCGTGTTGAAGATGGCGCAGGGCAAAGAAGTGAAAAGTGTGCGGGAATTGCCCGTGGAGTAAAGCGGATGAAGTAATCAATACGATTCGATCGAATTTGCATGATCGCTGGAAGATACTACCGGTAAACCTTCTCTGAAGTTGGTATGATGTTTAAAAATGCATAGAACAGGCAACCCTTGGTTCCGGCGCGACCGTTCCGGATTCCATCTCTGATTTGTTCACCAGTGTAAGCAAGAAGAAGCGTCAATAAGAAATAGCATCTATATCGTCCAGCCATTTTCCCGCCTCGGTTGTTCTTTATGCGGCCACACGCAGCAACAAGACAAACAGAAGTTCCGGATCGATCCACGATGCTTGTCCATGAGCCCTTATACGGGTTGCGACTGTTCTTCAACGATAAAATAATAAAATACACCAGCATGTTAGCAATGAAATACCGGGGGGCCGTACCGGATCCGTGCCAGCCAGAAACCTTATCCTGAAATCCTTCATCCGGATGATGCCATCGTAAAGGTCACACGCTCCTGCATCTGCGGCTCCGATCTGCATCTATATCACGGCCTTGTTCCCGACACCCGCGTTGGTACCACTTTCGGACACGAATTTATCGGTATCGTTGAAGAAGTGGGGTCTTCCGTGCACGCTTTGAAGCCGGGCGATCCTGTGCTGGTGCCCTTCAACATTGCCTGCGGAAAGATCGATAGAAGATGTGGTGCTGTTCCTGAAAAGGGAAACCGGCTGGTTTGGGGCCGATGTGTACATCGATGCCGTATGGTCGGATGCATTCGGCAATGCCATGCAAACGATCACCGGTGAAAAGTCGCTGCTGCCTTTCCCGGCTGATCGAACATATCGGGGAGGGACGGGCTCGATCCCAAAGCCATCATCACGCACCGGGTTCCGCTCGAAGAAGTGGCAGACGCCTACCATATCTTCTCCGCCAAACTTGATAACTGTATTAAAACAATTTTGATTCCGCCCGCTGCCAGGGTATAAATCTCTTTCATGGAAAACAGTCAGAACGAATTTTCCCATATCAAAGGATGGGGCATAGATGCCAATCCGGCAAATGAACCTGCTTATCCCATTAAAAACTATACCGGCGACGATCACGAGCGGCTGAACTGGCAAAGGCCGGTGCAGCAACCCGTTACGGTAGAAGTGCTGCACTCGAACGAGTACCCCAACCTGCCGGCCGTGTTCTGTACGTCGGTGCCGCCCTCCGGACGGAGCGGTAAGATCCGACGGTATGCCTTTCAGTTCAGTGAATCGAGTTACGGGCACTGGCTGCCGCTGTTGCTGGCCGACCGCATCAATGTGGTTGAAGGCATCTCACCGATCGGCTGAATGAAAGATTCATTCTTTTCGACATACACCTCTTCCGGGAATGATGCCACTGGCGCCATTCCCCTGAGGATCAGTCAATCCATGAAGGCATACAAATGACGCACCTTGCCGCTTTCCAGTATGAAAAAATCCATGCCCGACATTTTGCCCGGCGGCTGGTCTGTGCCGATCTGCCAGAACGTACGCAGTCCGTTCTGCACCACTTGTATGGATCCGGGGATCGTGAAGTTAAATTGAGAGATCTGGGAATGCAGCTTGTCTATAAAACCGGAAATTTCTTTAAAGCCCTGCAGAATAAAATCTTTGTCATACATTTCTATGTTCTCCGCATAAATGGTTTGCATCAGGGCCTCCCTTATTGAACCATCTCTTTCATTCCAGACAGCGATATGCGTTCGGTGCAATGTTCTGATCAAATTCTCGTCCATATTGTTTGATTTTCGGTTTGTTGTTCTGGCGCTTTTAAAATATGTGCAAGATGAATAAAATCTTCGGGTCAGCCGCCAATAACGTTCTATCGGAACTTGTGAGCAACAGACGTTCCGATGAAACGTTATGGGGGTCTCATGGAATGCTACCCATCAGATGTTCATAGCGGAACATGAAAACAATTGCTTCCCTACTTTTTAGCCGACCCCAAATAGAATAGAACCAGTTTGCTACCCATTGGGCGTACCTCCGGCACGCAGGGGGAGAGGATAGATCTGTTTCAGCGAATAGGTTTTATTCCCTCTGGTCTATTACATATCTTGTAATTGGTTTGGTATGAGAAAATCATTTGAACTGCGCTGGTTTGCCTTGCCCAGTCGACCTCTGGTCAGGCGCATGGAAATCCATGACAGGCTCAAACCGCATGCGTTGAAAGCGGACTATATCCCGGAGGGTCCGATCCAACCTGGCGGGCAGGTTCCGGAAAAGGAGATCGAAATAGAGCTGTTTCCGGTAACTGGTTCTACTTGTAACTTTGGCGTGCCAGGTACCATTCCGCAGATTGGTACTTTTATAAAATCGGTATCAAGTGAACATCCAATGAAAAAAATGATGCTTATCTTTTTACTATTTCTTGTTGGCTTGTATATTTTCGTTTGTATCCTGTTGTACTGCTTTCAGGAGCACCTCATCTTCGCTCCGAAGAGACTGGAGCGCGGGTATAAATATGCCTTTCAACAACCATTTGAAGAAATAAATATTCCAATGAAAGACAGTACCCTTTTGAACGGCCTGCTTTTCAAGACCGACAATTCTAAAGGACTGATCTTTTACCTCCACGGCAATGCCGGTTCTCTGGATTCGTGGGGGCCGGTGGCAAAAACCTATACAGATTTGAAGTATGATGTTTTTATTCTCGACTATCGCGGTTACGGAAAAAGTGAAGGTGCGATTAAAAGCCAAACAGAGTTTTTTGAGGATGTCCAAACTGTATACGATAGTTTAAAAAAAAGGTATCCCGAAGAAAAAATGATCATTCTCGGATACTCCATCGGTTCGGGACCCGCTTGCAGGATCGCCTCCGCCAACAACGCCCGCCTTCTGATCCTGCAAGCTCCTTTTTACAGTCTGACCGACATGATGCGTCACCGGTATCCTTTCATTCCTACCTTTCTTTTAAAGTACAAATTTCAAACAAATACTTATCTACCCAACTGTAAAATGCCTGTCGTTATCTTTCATGGAGATCAGGACGAAATTATCTATTATGGGTCGTCTGTGAAATTGGGGGAGAAATTCAGGAATGGGGATACGCTCATAACGCTTCATGGCCAGGGGCACAATGGCATAACTGAAAATCCGGAGTACAAAATGCAGATCGGAAAAATTCTTTCGAACCCTGACCCTCCTGTTCGATTGCCATCACCTAATTGACAGATCACTGAAGGCCAGCGTGGATGCCAGTCACAGAAATTCGCTGCTGACCCTTGCAACCCTGATTTTATCAGATATATTTAGGTCTGAAAACTGCACGCCAAATGAAAAAAGTGTATTTCCTGTTGCTGATCGTGTTCGGGCACCTCACAGGTTCCTCCCAAACTTTTCAACCAACCTGGGCATCGCTCAACACCCGCAAAATGCCGGCGTGGTTTCACAACGATAAGTTCGGCATCTTTATCCACTGGGGTTTGTATGCTGTTCCTTCTTATGCGCCGGTGATCCCGAACAGCGGCGACAGCTATGCGGAGTGGTACTGGTACCGGATCGCAACGGCGAAGCAAAAAGATTTCACCGCCTTTCATGATAAAAATTACGGACCAGGGTTTTCATATCCTCAGTTTGAACCGATTTTCAAAGCGGAAATGTTTGACCCGCAGCAATGGGCGCAGGTGTTCAGGAACTCCGGGGCGCGCTATGTAGTGCTTACCTCCAAACACCATGAAGGCTACTGTTTGTGGAACAGCCCCGAAGCCGACCGCGACTGGGGCCATCCGTGGAATGCCGTAACAGGTACGCCTAAACGTGATCTGCTGGGCGACCTCACGAGTGCGGTGCGCGCGCAGGGACTGAGGATGGGCTATTATTATTCCCTGTACGAATGGTACAATCCCCTGTGGTTGAAAGACAAAAAGCGGTTCGTGACCGAACACATGTTCCCGCAGTTCAAAGACCTGGTCACGAAATACAAACCATCCATAATTTTTTCCGATGGCGAATGGGATCTGCCCGACACAGCCTGGCACAGTCCCGAATTGCTGGCCTGGTTGTTCAACGAGTCGCCCGTCGCAAAGGAAGTAGTGGTTGATGACCGCTGGGGCGGCAATACCCGCGGAAAGAACAACGGCGCCACCTATACCACTTCAGAGTATGGCAGCGGGATGGACCCCAATGTGGTCTGGGAAGAGAACCAGGGCATCGGCAATTCGTATGGCTACAACCGCAATGAAAAGCTGGAAGACTATAAATCGAGCCACGACCTCATCCTGATGCTGGCCGACATCGTTTCGCGCGGAGGCAACCTGCTGCTTGATATTGGTCCTACCGCCGATGGGCGTATCCCTGTGATCATGCAGCAACGCCTCGCCGATATGGGAGACTGGCTCAAAAAGAACGGGGAAGCCATCTACGAAACGGCCGCTTACAAACAATCGTATCAATGGAGCAAAGGCGTCATGCGCGAAAAGAAAGGGAAAAGCTTTATGGCCGGTTACAGCATCGCGCAAATGGTGAAACCCAACAGAGACACCGCGTATGTAGAGGCATTTTTCACTGCTAAAAGCAAAGACCTGTACTGCATCCTGCCCGCGTATAACAAAACCTTCCGCCTGCGCAACTTTCACGCTGTAACGGGTTCCGCCGCCACGGTGCTGGAAAACGGAACACCGCTCGGCTTAAAGAACGAGGGCAGCGACTGTATCATTGATCTGTCGGCGTTGCATCCCGGAGATGCTGCGGGAGAAATGCTGGTGATAAAGATCAGGAATGCGCTCTAAGCTGCTTCCGGTTCCGGGATAGACTGGAAGAGCGTAGAGGGTTCCTTACACACATGCTCTCTGAATTATATTCTGCTTGCGAGGAGAGAGCCGGGTCATTTCCCTGTCAATACCTGCAAACTTCGGCGGACGTTTGTCCAGTCGGCTTGCGAGTACTTTGGCAATACTATTCCGCTAAATATCCGCCCGCTTATCGCAGTGACTGATCGTGACCTGTACATTGCCGACTGATTCGCCTTATACGACCGTAAAACCGAAAACACCGAGGTCAACATACACGTTCCGCAGATCGGCTTCCGGCATCAACTCGCTGATCGCTTCTCTCTAAAGCCGCTGGTTCGATGGGAGTTACTACGATTTTATACAGCAACCCGTGGACACGGTAAATAATTTATACGCAGCGATGGGACGAAGCCTGACAGACGATGCACGCACGAACATGGAGCTGCGGCTCGACAAACAGCAGGACGCCCGGAAAAAAGAAGCGCGGCATGATTTCAACCTGGAAGAGTGGGGTTTAACCAATGATCAGGTGCTGACGGCTTTCAAACCTTATCTGGATTTTGTAAAGAGCCGGAACATAAGGATCGGCGGGGAAAAGAGGCTGGTTTGAAACCGGGCCTCTAACGGATTTGAGAAAGAGAACAAGCAAGGGGAGCTGCACATAGTGGGAACATTGTCATTCGCGCGATGCGCAGCTTCTTACTTCCGCCTGATGGATAGTGATAAAAAAATGGTGCAATGCCGTGTCGGGGTGTCTTGGGAGAAAGACAGGATTGGCATCCCTTTGTATGCTGATCTTTGTTGTCCGTCTTTTGTACTCATTATAGCGATGAAGCCGTTTTTTTCCTGTTACTCGTGGGTGCCGGCATAATCGCTTAGCTTGTCGCGCCACACCGAATGATAATGAACGCCCCTGAATACGATGCCATGCTGCACGCTGAATTCGATCCACAACCGCGGCCCGTCTAGCCGTACATAATCGTTCGCGGTGCTGAGGGTGGCATTGCCGCTGAAAAGCAGGTAGGTGCTGTCGAGTACCGCCGTATATTTCGGCATGATCACCGCCGCATCGGCATCATCCACGTCATACACATAAGTTTTGATGGCCTTTAGCAGCATCGCCCGCTGTACGGTGTTCAGGTCGCGGCACGCCAGGCCCGTTTTTACAGCGGGAAACTTCCAGTTGTTCCAGGGGCCGAGCAGGAGATCGGAAAATGTGGAGAGCGAGCGGGCTGCGGTTGTCTGTTGTTCGTTCAGGCTGGTGAGCAGGGCTGAGAAAGCGTTTTTTTCCTGGTCGATGGGTGCGTAGGTGGCCGTGCCGGCAGGAAAGGAGACAGGCTCCACGGCTGAAAAATGCGGGGTGGCAGAAACAAGCTGGCCGTTGGTATAGGTGTTGGCGGCAGTAGCATGGTGACCGGTCATCAAGATCTCGAAAGTGCCGTTCGGAGCCGGAGCGCCAAAGAACGCCAGGTAATAATTGCCCGCTCCGTAATCGGGGCCGCCGCCGTTGGCCGCGAGATAGTCGTCTGCCGCCCAGATTTGTCTTACCTCATCCCATCCTTCATCGGCGGTGGTGCCGCTCATCTCCCTGATGATGGCCTTGGCCGCCGCAAGCTGTGCAGCACTCATGCTTCCCAGTGAAATGCCCAGTCGCCGCGACATAGCCGCAGGCAGGTTCGACCAGGTACGGATGTTGGAAAAAGTGTAAGGCAGCTGCAGCGCCGCTACCTGCTGCGTGGAAAGGGTGGCTTTCAACGCTTCACATAAACCGATCAATTCCATTATCCCCCTTTTCCGGGGGCGGCCTGTGGCTGGTGAAGGCGCAGGAGACACAGAGGCCGGCAAGGGCACGGTGCCCTGGAAAGCCATCGATGCTTCCCGGCCGTGCGCCGGGTCGCCCGGTAAGTAAAGGGCCGGTTTCGGTGCAGGATACTTTTGATATCCTGGCAAGGCGATCAAGACGGCGCCGGCAAACAGTACTGTAAGGCCCGGTATGAAGATTTTTCTTTGCATGTGTAAGCACGGATTTCTGATATCAGGAAGCGCCGTTATTCACTCGCCCTCCTCGATCTGTAAATATATGACTGATGCTGTGATAGCAAAACTCCGGCGGATGGTTGGTGCGAAATAGCCTTTGGGGAAGATTTATTTGTATTCAGGTGAAAAACGGCAGGAGAGAAGTCATCACGTTGGATCAAACTCGTCCGGCGCCACATTCGACCCAAATCAATGGTATGCCGCAAAATCGTTGAGGCTGATTAAATATTTAGAAGAAATTTTTCCACAAAATTGTATATGGGTTAAAATAAGGTTAAATTGGCAACCGTTATTCTCCCGCTGACTCCATAAACGCCAAGTACAAATTATTGACCTTATGATGAATTGCCTGCCGCGCAACAAACGTCACCCTGTGTGTGTTGCACCCCAACGCTTTAAAGCCGTTACTCTTTTTCTCTTTCTGCTCTTTGCCTGTTCCGGGCTTTTTGCCCAGAATTCCGTTCGCGGGAAAGTGCGCTCCGGCGATACTGCCGTAGCGAACGCCACGGTAAAAGTGAAAGGAGCTGTCACCGCCACTGTCACCGATGACAATGGAAATTTCGTTATCAACGCTTCTCCCAACGCCACACTGGAGATATCGAGCGTAGGGTTTACTTCGCAGGAAGTCGCTGTAGGAAACCGCTCCACCCTCGACGTCGTGCTTCAGAGCAGCAACTCGCAGCTCGAACAGGTGGTGGTGATCGGCTATGGCACCCAGCGGCGAAAGGATATTACCGGCGCCGTTAGCTCCATCAGCGCAGCGGCCATTGAGAAAGTACCCATCACCACCGCGGAACAAGCCCTGCAGGGCCGTGCCGCCGGCGTACAGATCGTTAACAACGACGCCTCCCCGGGTGGTAATATATCTGTGCTCATCCGCGGCATCGGAAGCCTGGCCAGCAATGGCAACACGCCCCTGTATGTAGTGGATGGCTACCCTACCACCGGCGGTATCAACAACATCAACCCGAACGACATCGCAACCATAGATGTGCTGAAAGATGCGTCCGCCACCGCCGTATATGGCATCCGCGCGGCCAACGGAGTTGTCATCATCACCACAAAAAAAGGAGCCAAGAACAAGGTGCAGGTTTCAGTGGATGCCTACGAAGCATTCCAGGGCAAACCGAAACAATACAAGATCCTGAACGCACAGCAGTTCGCCACTCTCTCGAACGAAGTGGAAGCGGCTGATTCAACCCATACCTATCATGGCGTTCCGCTGTGGCACACACCCAACGCCCTGACCAGCGTGAACTGGCAGGATGCCCTTTACCGCGGCGGACTCACCCAGAACTACAGCGTCGGCCTTCGCGGCGGCAGCGAAAAAGTGCAGTCGGCCGTATCGTTTGGCTATTACGACCAGAAAGGCATTGTGCTGGGGTCCTTTTTCAAACGGTTCACCCTCGGACTGAACCTCGACTATCAGCCCACAACATGGCTGCGCTCGTCTACCAGCGTGAAATATTCTTACCAGAACGCTTACACGCCGTTTGGGTCCGGATCGCTGTTTCAGCTGGCCGTGAACCCGCCGACGCTCGACAGCGGCAACAGGCGTACCAATCAGATCAAGGACAACAACGGTAATTACGGGTTTTACAATCCGCAAAACCCCAACGTATTCAAGTTCAGCAATCCTGTTTACAACATCGAGACCAACCAGGCCAAGAACATCACCAACTATATCCTGGCCACCTCCAACCTCGAAGTGACCTTGTTCGACGGACTGAAGGTAAAGACGAATGTGGGTATCAACATGAGCAACTATTCCGGGTCTTTTTATCAGCCCCAGGATGCCCGGGCGAACATACAATACCCCGGATCGATTGTTACCAATGCCAATTATCACCAAAGCATGAACAACAATTTCGAATGGCTTTGGGAAAATACACTGTCTTACGACAAAACTTTCGGTGACCACACCATCAATTTCGTGGGAGGTATTTCGGCACAAAAAACAACTACCAACCTGATGGGCGCAGGCGGTATCCCGCCAAACGGCGTCATCCGCGACCTGGCCCAGGTTTCCAACCTGATCTTCGACCGTTTTGGCAATGGCCAGAATGTTTACACGCTCGCATCGGAATTCGCCCGCCTCACTTACAAATTAAAAGACCGCTACATCATTACGGGAACAGTACGTCGGGACGGTTCTTCAAAATTCGATACCGGCCACCAGTACGGCATATTCCCTTCCGGCGCCATCGCCTGGAAAATGAAAGAAGAATCCTTCCTTCAGAATGTTACCTGGCTCGATGATCTGAAAGTACGCGGCAGCTATGGCCTGGTAGGTAACCAGGGCTCTATCGGGTTGTTTCAGTACCAGGCGTTGTATTCAGGCAACTTTGCCGCCAATGTGAACGGCGGCGGGGCCGACAACCTGGGTTATCCTTTTAATAAAATATACCAGAACGGCATAGCGCAAACGCAGCCTGCCAATCCGGGGCTCAAATGGGAAACAGACTATCAGACCGACATCGGCCTGGATGCCGGCTTCCTGAACGGCCACCTGGTGGGTACCATCGACTGGTTCAACCGCCGGTCGAAAGACTTCCTGCTTACCCTGGCTGCGCCTGCACAGACAGGGTACACGCTCATCACCCGCAACGTCGGCAGCATGAGCAACAAAGGGTTTGAGTTAGGGCTTAATTACAACGGCACAAAAGGGAAAGACTTCAATTATGCCATAGGGCTGTCCATGGCCACCATCAAGAATACGCTGACCAGCATCACCTCGGGAACCAACGCCGTCACCAATTTCGGTGGCCTCGCTCCATCCAATACGGCCCTGGCCGGACAAGGCTGGGATGAATTCACCCGCTCGGTAGTGGGTGGCCCCGTCGGCGAATTCTATGGATACCAAGCGCTGGGTATCTTCCAGACGCAGCAACAGATCGATGCGCTCAATGCGAAAGCACCGGGCGGTATCTATTACAGGGCCGCAACCAAACCCGGCGACCGGTACTTTGCCGACATCAACGGCGATGGCGTGGTGAACGCACTCGACCGCACTGCCCTCGGCAATCCGCAACCGAAGTTCTTCGGCGGACTCAATCTCGATGGTTCGTACAAATCATGGGATTTCAACGTTTACTTCTACGGTACCTATGGCAATAAACTGCTGAACTATGTGGAAAGCGACCTGGAATCTTTCCAGAAACGCGGCTCCGAAGGTGTGGAGAATGTAAGCATGCAATATTACCAGAACCACTGGACGCCCACTAACCCTTCAAACCGGTATGCACGGGCCCTGGCCAATGACGACAACACCCTCAACAGCGTTCCATCGAGCGTGTGGGTAGAGAACGGCAGCTTTGTGAAACTGAAAAACCTGACCGTCGGCTACACGCTGCCTTCCAGCCTGATCAACCGGTACAAGCTGACCCGCGTGCGGTTCTATGTTTCCACCCAAAACCTGTTCACCATCACCAAGTACAGCGGACTGGATCCGGAGATCGGAATCCAGGGGGGCAATGCCACCCAGAACGGGGTCGACAACGGCACCTATCCATCCTCCCGTTTTGTAACCCTTGGCTTAAACCTTGCATTCTAAAAACAGCGTTCAACTCAGTGATATGAAAAAAAGCTTTATTATAGTCATGATCGTTTTGATTGCGGGCCTTACCCTTCCCTGGGCCTGTAAGAAAAGCTTCCTTCAGCAGACCAACAGCTTTCAGGGAACCATCGATGCTACCTTTACCCGGTCGCAGGATGTGGTTGCCCTTGTAAACGGCATCTACGATACCTATCAGAACAGCGACCTGCTCAAAAAATGTCTCTGGTACCGGGCCAACTTCGGCACACACGACGCATTCAACTGGGGCGGCGACGTTTTCTGGAACAACTACCAGATACCGGCCACGTTCGGTGGCATCGCCACTTTCTGGAACCAGTCGTACATCGGTATCGCCCGTGCAAACTCCGCATTCGGTGTAATTGCCACCGCAAAAGACAAAGGCGTGGTCACAGCGGCGCTGGCCGACCGCCTGAACGGAGAAGCCTTTTTTCTCCGGGGCATGTCCTACTATTACCTGGCCGCTGCTTTTGGCGGGGTACCGCTGGAACTGAATGCCATCACCAACGGGCTCACCCCTCGTTCTACCCGCGATGATGTGTTCAAACAGGTGGTTGCCGACATGCAGAAAGCAGAAGCGCTGCTGCTTTCAAAAACCGCTTTGCCAGTGGCAGATCTGGGTCGTGCTACCAAAGGCGCCGCCTATGCTTACGACGGTGCCGCCCGTATGTGGCTGAAAGATTACACCGGCGCCCTGGCTGCCTTCAACAATACGGAGCTCACCAACAACTACCACCTGTTGCCCAACTACGCCAACGTACATGAATACGACCAGCAGAACAACGATGAATCCATCTTTGAAGTGCAGTTTGAAAAGAAGGATGGAGATCCGCAGGACTGGGGTGGAAGCTGGAACCCGCCCGGGGCCGAGCTCGCCTGGATCGACAGCTTCGGCTGGCCGCAGGAACTCACCGGACAAGGCTACGATTACGCCAACCCCGCCTTATGGAACTCATACCAGTCGGGCGACCGGCGCAAACTGCTGACAGTGGTTGGTCCCGGTGATACGCTGGCCAGTCCGGGCATCATCCGCAAATATGGCGGGCTGAAAGGCTACAACCAGGTGAAGCAGGGTTTTATTGCCAAGAACGCCATCTACACAGCCGACAACGGCACCATCCTGAACACCGTCGGTACGCTTACCCGTCCCTGGTATGGCGACGACAAAGCCCGCACCGGTTTTTACATCTCTAAAAAATGGAGGGATCCGAACCTGACCGGCGGCAACTCGAACGAGAACGGACAAAGCAACCTGTTTGGCGACCAGAACCAGATCCTGATGCGTTATGCGGAAGTGGTCCTCAGCCGGGCCGAATGCAAAGTGCGCAACGGTGATGCCGCCGGCGCCATGGCCGATCTTAAACTCGTGCGTGACCGTGCATGGGGTGGCACCGCTCCAACCGTGATGCGCGACAGTGCGAATTTCGACGGTACGCCCGGTGCTGTTATCACCGACCCCCTGCAGATGGTGCTGAGCGAATATCGCCATGAGCTGGTAGGTGAATATTCGCTGTTCTATAACCTGTGCCGTGCAGGCGACGCGGTCGCCATCGCCTTCATCAAAGCTGCCAACGGCACCGTGGATGCGAGCTACGATCCCATTCCCAATCCAGCCCCCGGCCCAACACATGATGGCCAGAAGCACGGATTGTACAACACGACGCTGACTGTTAACAAAACCCTGCTGCCTGTTCCGCAAGGAGCGATCGCTCTCAACCCGAACCTGACCCAAAACCCGGGTTACTAATCCGGGCCGGATAAGATAAAGGGGCTTTCTTTCCGGAGAAAGCCCCTTTATTTTTTGTAGGTTTGAAGCGGGGCAAAGCGGCACTGAACCGACCTGACCGATCTTTCATGATCCTTGATCCGAAGGTGGAAACACAGCTCCGGATCCGTAAAAAACGTTATTTCAGGTATGAAGTTTTTACCGGCTTTATTTGGTTTCATTCTGGTCGTATGTTATTCTTCCTGCAAAAGCAAGACTTCTCTTTTTGAACAAGTGTCTTCTTCCCGTTCCGGTATCCGGTTTTCCAATGACATCATTGAAAACGATTCCATCAATCCGCTGGATGTGGTCAATATTTACAATGGGGGTGGGGTAGGCATCGGTGACTTCAACAACGACGGGCTGCAGGATATCTATTTCACCGGTAACCAGGTTGCCAGCAAACTGTATCTCAACAAAGGCGATTTTAAATTTGAGGATGTTACCCAACAGTCACATGTTGAAGGCATGGGCCGATGGGCAAGAGGCGTAGCCGTGGTTGACATCAACAACGACGGCTGGATGGATATTTATGTCTGCAACACGATCGACAAGGATTCGCTGCGGCGGCGAAACATACTTTACCTCAATCAGGGGCCCGATAAAAACGGCGTTCCGCAGTTCAAGGATGGGGCTACAGAATGGGGACTGGATGTGCATGTGCAATCGACCATGGCTTATTTGTTTGATTACGACAACGACGGGGATCTTGACATGTACATCGCGGTGAACGAAGCTTCCAACGGCAACAGCTCTTCGGTGTTCCGGGAGCGGAACAGCGCCGGCGGCAATACCCGCAGCGTCGGGCGGCTGTACCGCAACGATGACGACAGCCTGCTTCATCACGGCGTGTTCCATGATGTGTCGCAGCAGGCTGGGATCGTGCTGGCGGGTTTCGGGCACTCGGCCTCTATCTGTGATATAAACAACGATGGCTGGAAAGACATCTACGTGGCCGATGATTTTCTGTCGAGCAACATCCTCTACATCAACAACGGCAATGGCACGTTCAGCGATCATTCAAAGGAATATTTCAAGCACACCTCGTTCAACGCCATGGGACAGGATATTGTTGACATCAACAACGATGGCCTGCCCGATGTGTACGAGCTTGATATGAGTCCGCCCGACAATTACCGCAAAAAAATGATGCTGAATGCCAGCAATTACAACATCTTTCAGAACTTTTCGCAGTACGGCTACCAGTACCAATATGTTCGCAACACGCTGCAACTGAACCAGGGGCCGCGTGTGCTGGAGAATGATTCGGTGGGAGCGCCGGCCTTCAGCGAGATCAGCTTTCTGAGTGGCGTAGCGCAGACAGACTGGAGCTGGGCGCCGCTCATTACGGATTTCGACAATGACGGCTTTCGCGATATTATCGTCACCAACGGTTTTCCGAAAGATGTATCCGATCATGATTTCATAGCCTACCGGCATGAAAGCGCCATGCCGGACAGCAAGCAAGAGCTGATCCGAAAGATCCCGCAGATAAAACTGCACAATTACGCTTTCCGGAACCGGGATGGCATCAACTTCAGCGATGTTTCAGCAGCCTGGGGACTGGCCAAGCCCACATTTTCTAGCGGTGCCGCTTATGCGGACCTCGACAATGACGGCGATCTGGACATGGTAGTAAGCAACATCAACGATGAAGCATCCGTATACCGGAATACTTCCAGGGATGGAAAAGATACCGCCGGCAGCTACCTGCACATTGATCTTGGAGGCGCGGGTAAAAACAGAAACGGGCTGGGTGCATTGATAAGTATATATTATGATGGAAATAAACGGCAGGTGTTCGAAAACACACCTTACCGCGGTTATCTCTCAACAAACGCCCCGGGCGCTCATTTTGGATTGGGCAGCGCTGCTACGGCTGATTCAGTGGTAGTACGCTGGCCTGGTAACAAAGTGCAGGTACTAAAGAGCGTGAAGGCCAACCAACGGATAACTATAAACGAAAAAAATGCCTTGCCGGGACAATCTGAAACCCTCTCACCAATTTCCGCTGAGGCCTTGTTCAGGGAGGTGACGAAAGCCGTAGGTATCGGGTACAGCCACCGCGATTTCGACTTCATCGATTTCAATATCCAGACCACTCTGCCCCACAAGCTTTCGGAGTATTGTCCGGCGCTCGCTGCCGGAGATGTAGATGGGAACGGGCTCGACGACCTGATCGTGGGAGGAAACTCGATCTACAAGGCGCAGGTGTTTTTTCAGCAAAAGGATGGCCGGTTCGTACAGCGGGATCTGTTCAGTGGTCGCGATACTTCAGGCATTGAAAGCAAGGACGGCGGCATCCTGCTTTTTGATGCGGATGCTGACGGCGATGCGGATGTGTACCTCACCGGCAGCGGAAACAAGTATGCACCCGGCAGCGTGAACTACCAGGACCGTTTGTACCTCAATGATGGCCGGGGAAATTTCAACCTGGCTGACCGGGCTTTGCCGGTTAACAATACGAGCAAACTGTGCGTGCGTGCCATGGATTACAACAATGACGGAAAGCCGGATCTGTTTGTTTCCGGCCGGGTGGTTCCCTGGAACTATCCCAAGCCGGTCAGCAGCTTTATTTACCGCAATGATTCCCGGAACGGCCAGGCGAAATTTACCGATGTAACCGCGGAAGTGGCGCCCGCGTTAAAAAATATCGGCCTGGTGTGCGACGCGCTGGTCACGGATTTCGACAACGACGGGCAGACGGATCTGATGCTGGCCGGTGAATGGATGCCCGTCCAGTTCATGAAGAATACAAAAGGCAGGTTCAGCAATGTGACCGGCCAGTCTGGCGTGGGCTCGCAATCCGGCTGGTGGAACTCCATCGTGGGAGGAGATTTCCGGCATACCGGCCGCACCGATTATATAGTAGGCAACACCGGACTGAATACGTTGTACAAAGCCACTGATCAGTACCCGGTATCCATCCTGGCAAACGATTTCGGGAAGACGGGTGGGTATGCTGCCATTCCTTCCCTGTACCTGCCTGCTGAGGATGGCACCATGCAGGAATTTCCGGCGAACGGGCGCGATGAGATCATCGACAAAATGCCTTTTCTCAAGAAGCGGTTCGACCATTACAGTCTTTTTGCCACGGCTACCATGAAAGAGCTGTTTAGCCCTGAGCAGCGGGAAGGCGCGATCCAGCTGAAAGTAAACAATACGCAATCCTGTTTTCTGCGAAACGACGGGGGAGGAAAGTTTACCTTCATTCCCCTTCCGCTGATGGCGCAGGTGTCGGTACTCAACGGCATGGTGGCCGATGATTTCGACGGCGATGGTAACCTCGATGTGTTGCTGGCCGGAAATGACTACGGCACGGAAGTGTCCGTCGGGCGGTACGATGCCCTGAACGGCCTGCTGTTGCAGGGAAACGGAAAGGGAGGTTTCAAACCGCTTTCCATTCTACAAAGCGGCTTTTACCTGCCTGGCAACGGCAAGGGCCTGGTAAAAATGCAGGGTGCAAACGGCAGATACCTCATTGCCGGCTCGCAGAATGCCGGTCCCGTAAAAGTGTTTGAGCAGAAGAGCAAGCTGAAAACGCTCCGTCTGCTACCTGATGACCGCTCTGCGGAGCTGACATACCGGGACGGCTCCATACAAAAGCAGGAGTGTTATTACGGCGCATCTTTTTTATCGCAGTCGGCTCGGTTTCTATCTATATCGCCGATGGTAACTTCGGTAGTGATCGTGAATGGAAAGGGAGAGAGGAGGGAGGGGAAATTTTAAGCGACAGCGGATTTTTGCCTGATCTTATTATGAGATTTGCGTTGGGGTGCCAGGGTTTGAAACCAGGCTACGCCTTTCCGGGATGTTGCGTAATCTTTTCATGATAACGGGCTTCTTCTTGTCTAAAATAAAGGTTTGATTCATTATGGAGATGCGAGGCATCGCGTCCCTGCGAAATAAGCCGATAAAGGCAGATTCAACACAACTGGTACAATCAACTTCTATTTACCTGCAAGATACTCCCATACCACCTTTGAAATGTCTGCTATGATCTGTTCGTTGGCATCGCCGTTCTCTTTGGATTCGGCTACGAACACGCTGATCGCATAATGCTGGCCGTTGGGTAGTGTAATGATACCGATGTCGTTGGTGGCGGCCGTAACACCTTCCTTGTTGGTGTCTGACGTACCTGTCTTATGTGCCACTGGCGTGCCTTCCGGCAAGCCGCCTTTGATCCTTTTTGCGCCCGTTGTGGTCGCCGTCATGGTTTCCCACAAAAATTTGTAGGAGTGTTTGAGAAGCAGTTTTTGTCTGTAAAAAAGGGTTAGCAGTTTTGTCGCGGCAGCGGGCGTGGTCCAGTTGCCGTACTGTACGTTCCATGCTGTGTGCATGTCGGCTTCCGTGGCCACGATGGCGAGGTCTTTCACCCCTTTGCTGTGGATGTAATCGTTCACTCTTTTGGCTCCTCCCAGCAACCGGATCAGGATGTCGCAGCCATTGTTGTCACTGTGCGAAACGGTGTACCGGATGATGTCGGCGAGGGAAAGCCGGATATCGCCGGTGGGGTATTCATCGCGGATCGGGCTGTACGTGCCGGCCGGCAGTTCACTCCTTTTGATCAGGATCTGCTGGTTCAGTGTGAACCTGCCCTTATCTACCTGGTCCAGCACGGCGAGGGCCACATGAAATTTGAATACACTTTGCAGCGGGTAGTGCCGTGCGCCCTTGATCTGCAGGGAATCACCGGATTCAATATGGTAAACCGACAGCCCCACATCTGCCTGCTTCGAACGCACGATGGCTTCTATCGCGGGTTTCAGGCTGGACAGCTGTGCAACACCCGGCTTGCAGGAGCAAAATACAAAACAAAGAATCAGCAGTCTCCTGGACATAACGATTGAATTGAGGAAATGAAAAAGGGGTTGATTACATATGATTGCGCCAATGGAAAGATATTTAATTCCCGGCTGGATCACCCGCTGGAAAATAGATAGAATTAGATTATTTTCGGAATGGTATTCACCCCTTCAATCCATCGTATGTTTTACCTTTTCTGGACCCTCCTGAACTGCGGACTGACCATCCTGTTTTGTGTGGTTTGCTACCGGGCTGCGAAACTGCTTAAGGACAAGCTGGGCGCATACGACGCAATTTTCTTTGTGATCGGCCTGTTGTCGTTCACCGGGTGTTCGAACAACCATGAAGCCAGCGACCCGGACACCGGGCAAAGACATACGTGGACATTCAACCAGTCACCGATAACTCCTATCCCTTCCTTGGGGAACAAACCTATTCTTTTACAAGATAACCTGATCTCCAAATACTTTCTCGCTATCTCGTACGGAAAGGATAACATCACAAAGAAGTACGAGCCCATCAGCGCCCATTCTTTTACAAACGGGTTGACAGGTTCATGTACCTGGGTCCCGGCTCAAGTGATCATCAACAGGTCAGACGATCAAAGGGGCTTGCACTATGAAGTATGGGGAACGGTAGAGTGGAGAGTGTTCGGGATGGCTATTTACTCGGAAAGCAAGAAGTTCGAGGGTGTGGTAAAGGTGTCCTGAAGCATCAGCTACCGGATCAACTTGCGAAAGAACAGTCAAACTGCTGGATACGGATATTTAATGGCTTGCTGGCTGATCGCTGCGAACAAGTATTTCCTCTTTTAAGTCTTTTATTACCCTATCAAGGTTTTCATACCAGTCGAGGTGAGGCGACCATGCAGAGCATCCGCCGGGCTCGGGCGGACAACGGGTATTTTCGTGTACATGATGACAATCCGGACACCTTCCACCGGTCGCGAAAGTGTTCCAAATATGGCCGCAGTTGCAACGCCAGTAAGGTTTTCCATCAGGTTCCCAATCGCATTTCGGACACCGTATTCTGATCGATTCCATCGGAAAATTGTTTTGTCGTGAACAGTTGCCAGGTTAGAACGGCATAAAAATACTTCAGAATATCCACGTTTTCCATACCTGTCCTGAATACTTCCCGAACCGGGAGGGCAGCATGCCATTTGCATGCAGCTGTTTGTAATATGACTTTTCCTTCTTCCCTCCGTGCGCTCCGGTACTACAATTTCAGGCTTTATTTCGGCGGACAGGCCATCTCCCTGATCGGTACCTGGATGCAGCGGATGGCAGTAAGCTGGCTGGTGTATTCCGTCACGCATTCGGCCTTTATCCTGGGTATCGTAGCGTTTGCCGGGCAGATACCCATCATGTTGCTGTCGCCCTATGCCGGGGCGTTTGTCGACCGGCACAGCCGCTACCGCACCCTGCTCAGAACGCAGGTATTGTCGATGGTACAGGCCGGGCTCCTTTCGGTGATCGTCTTTCTCAAATTCTACAACATCCCTGCCATCACCCTGCTCAGTGTGATGCTCGGCATAATCAATGCGTTCGACACGCCCGCCCGCCAGTCGCTCATGATCGTGCTGGTGGAAGAGAAACAGGACCTCCAGAATGCGATCGCGCTGAATTCTTCCATGGTTACGCTCGCGCGGCTGGTAGGGCCGGCGGTGGGCGGCATCATACTGAGCCGCTACGGGGAAGACCTTTGCTTTTTTATCAACTTTCTGACTTTCGCAGCGGTGATTGCCTCGCTCTTGCTGATGCGTCTCAATGTGCCGCAGCGCACAAAGCCTGCGGAACCCATCTGGCAGGGACTGCGGGAGGGTTACCAGTACCTGCAGCACAATACCGGCATCCGTTCTGCCATCCTGATGATGGCCTGCATCAGTTTTCTGGCTATGCCTTATGCCACCCTGCTGCCGGTATACGCGAAAACAGTATTCAATGGAGATGTTGCCACGTTCAGCTGGCTCAACAGCATCTCGGGCCTGGGGGCGCTCACGGGGGCGGTATTCATGGCCAACCTGAAGCCGGGAAAAAGTTTGCTGAAGATCATCCTGGTGGGCACCCTGCTGTTCTGTGTTTGTTTATGTCTTTTCTCGTTCAACAGGGATCTGGTCTTTGCGCTGGTGTTTATTTTGCTGGCGGAGGCGGGGATGCTGTCGATGATCGCGGCCACTAACACCTATGTACAGACGCATGTAGAGGAACGGATGCGGGCCCGCGTGATCAGCTATTACGTAATGGCTTTTCAGGGGATGCAGCCCATCGGAAGCCTGCTGGCCGGCTATTTCGGTCATTTTTTTACGGTACAGCACACCGTGCTGATTGAAGGAATCGCCGGTGTAGCAGCCGTGGCCTGTTTTGTGC
The DNA here is from genome assembly GCA_965200945.1 of Chitinophagaceae bacterium. GTDB lineage: Bacteria > Bacteroidota > Bacteroidia > Chitinophagales > Chitinophagaceae > JADCRZ01. The sequence goes on along the minus strand of OZ241749.1, from coordinate 1,807,763 downwards.
CCGCTTTCAAAAGGGCCCGCCTGAAAGACCAGCAGGCGCTACTTCTTGACGACCGGTGAACCAGTTGGACTGGCTTTAACTAAAACTTCCCGGCAGCGGTCCGTCGCCCGGAATAAAATTCCGCATGGGCAACCTGTCTTAAACTATTCGGGGATAAACATTTTAGAGAAATCAGTTTTGATACCGGTAAGTAGTTCTCATTATCCTGCCTAAGTACATCGCAGTATTTCTCCTAATTATCAGGTGCCAGGCCCGGCGGCTACGCCGGAAGTAGGGCAGGCTTGCCTACTTTTATTCCGGGAACCGCCCCGGTCCCGGTCCGAATATCTCAAACACAATAGCAATAACTATGAAAAAAACTGTACTTCTCCTTCTGGTCACCATGGGTTCATTTTACCTGCAAGCGCAGACGCTGGTGGGCTACTACCCATTCAACGGAAATGCAACTGATGCCAGCGGCAACGGCCGCGATGGAACAGTTGTTGGAGGCGCCGCCCTCACAACAGACCGGAACAACACGGCCAATGCAGCGTACCAGACAGATACCCTGAAGTATATCACGCTGGGTAACGTGGCAGCACTGAAACCCACGGCAGCCATCACATTCGGCGGATGGTTCTATCGCCCCACCTGGACGAACAGGGTGCACGACGAAGGGTTGCTTAGCTGCACGGAGGCAGCCGGCTATGAACTGACCCTGGAAGCTGCGGGGGTATCGGCCTATGTTTATCGCAATGGCGGTTATGCAATTGTAAGTCAGCCTGCCAATCTGATCTCTGCCGGCTGGCACCTCTTCCTGGCTACGTATAACGGAACCACTACCCGGCTGTACATGGATGGAGCCGAAGTGGGAACCCCGGTGACTACCGGCACCACTTATCCGATCACGTACATCAACAACGAATTGCTTATTGGCTGTGAAGCGGGTAGTACCACCGCCAACCTGAACGAGCCGTTTTTTGGCAAAGCCGACGAGATCCGCATCTACAACGGCGCACTTGCTGCCGCACAGATCAGCACCCTGTACGCTACCACCTTGCCCCTTCATCTCATCAGCTTCAATATCGCCGGCAACAACGGCGCAGCCGCCCTCAGCTGGAGCAGCGAGAACGAAAAGGATTTCGCCCGCTACGAAGTGGAAAGGAGCACAGACGGCATCAACTTCAGCCTGCTTTCGCTGGTACAGCCCAAACCGTCGGCCGGCCGGAATTCGTATGCGCTCAGTGACGCCGGCATCCAGCAGGGCAACGCTTACTTCTACCGCCTCAAAATGGTTGATAAAGACGGCGCCTTTAGCTACAGTGTGGTGTTGAAATTCAATGGCAGCGGCACCGGCGGTAAACTCTCTGTGTATCCAAACCCGGTATCCAACTTCTTTATACTGAAAGGAATTGAAGAAATTCAGATGGTCGACGTCCTGAACCTGCAGGGAGGCCTTTTGAAGCGTTTCAAGCCGACCGCAAATAATCAGTACCCTGTTGCAGACCTGCATCCCGGCGTGTACACCATCCGGGTGCAATCAAAAGACAAGATTGTTACGGCAAGGTTGATCAAGTAAGATGATGCTGTTGCGTGATCCGTCTTTCTTTGGGTCACGCAACGCTTATCTGATCTAGTTGCGCCTGGTCCTGTACTTATTCCGGTAATCGAGTGGCAGCATACCCGTGATCTTTTTAAAGGTTGACCTGAACGCTTTGCTGTCGGCATACCCAACCAGGTACATCACTTCATTGATATTGTCGTTCGACGACTCGAGGCGTGTTTTGGCCGCTTCGATCTTTACCCGTTGTATATAGTCCACAATGGTGCTGGTAGTCGCTTTTTTAAAGCGCCGCTCCAGGCTCCTGCGGCTGACGGAGAGCAGCGTCGCCAGATCTTCCACCATGATCTTTTCGTGAAAGTGCAGTTCAATGAATTCCTGTGCCTGCCGAACCGGGCCATCCCCGTGTTCTTTTTGTCCCCTGAAGATCGTAAACGGAAGCTGGCTGTGCCGCTCCACATCGATCTCATATACTTTCGTACAGAAATTGGCGACCTCCCTTCCCGCGTACTTTTCGATGATATAGATGATCAGGTTCAGGAAGGAATAGGCCCCGCCGCTGGTGTAAATGCCATGCTCATCCGTAATGATCTTATCGTCTACCAGCTGCACTTCAGGATAGAGCACCCTGAACTCGCTGGCGGCCGTCCAGTGTGTCGCACATTTCTTTCCGTTGAGCAGGCCGGTGGCGGCAAGGAGAAAAGCGCCCAGACAAAGGCTGGCCACCTCTGCTCCGTTATTGTGCTGCGCCCTTATCCAGGGAAGGAAAGCGGTATTCAATTCAACCGTGTACTCCAGTTGGTCTTTCAGGGCGGGAATGATGATCAGGTCTGCGCCCTGCGCATCGGTGATCGCGCGGGCCGGCTGCACGCTGAACAGCCCTTCGTAGCAATGCGGCGTTTTCGAGAGGCCCACCAGCGAAAGCTCGAACAGCGGGGGGCTTCCAGTTGATACCAGGTAGTCGTTTGCGCCGCTGAACAGCTTGTGCGGCCCTTCAATACTTCCGAGAATCGCTTCACCTTTGGGTACGAGTATATAAATTTGCTTCATCTGTTAAACAAATTTTGCGAAAAAGCGGTTAATAATTCCGGGTTCCTCTGAAGACACTTTATCTTAGTGAAACGCCGTAATCCGTTCAGCGAACTTATATTTAAATTGAATATGATCCGTCTGCCATTCCCTGTCTGTTTCTCCGTCCTCTTTCTGTTCTTGTTGGCTGCCTGCCATTCAGGTACTTCTTCCCACGACCGCAAAAGCGACTCGCTGGCGCTCAGGGAAGCTTATTCAACAGCTCCGGTGCTGGGTGCACAGGAAGCCATCAGCAAAATGCGGCTGGAACCGGGTTTTGATATCAAACTCGTGGCCTCCGAACCCCTCCTGAATTCGCCCGTAGCCATGGTGTTCGACAACCGCGGACGTATGTGGGTGCTTGAAATGGAAGGGTATATGACCGATTCCGTAGGTTCGCAAGAAAGCAAGCCCCTGGGCAAGATCGTGATCCTGGAAGACACCAACCACGACGGCGTGGCCGACACCCGCAAGCTGTTCATGGACTCCATGAAACTGGCCCGGGCCATCTGCCTCATTGAGAACGGCATCCTGATCGGTGAGCCCAACGACCTCTGGTTCGTCACCATCCAGAACGACCGCCCGGTGAAAAAGGAACTGATCGATACCGCTTATACCGAAGGGGGCAACGTCGAGCATCAGTCGAACGGGCTCTACCGCGCCCTCGACAACTGGATCTACAATGCCGAATCGGGCAAGAAATACAAACGGGTGGGCAACCACTGGATCGTGGCGCGCATGCCCTCAAAAGGACAGTGGGGGATGAGCCAGGACGATTGCGGCCGCCTTTTTTACAACAACAATTCACAGAACCTGCTGGGTGATTTCTTTGCCCCCCATTTTGGCAGTACCAACAAGAACCAGCGACATGTGGCCGGCATGGATGAACGGATCGTGAACGACAACCGCGTGTACCCGGCTCGCCCTACCCCGGGTGTGAACCGCGGCTACGTAAAAGGCGTGCTCGACGACAGCCTCCGGCTCACCAATTTCACGGCCGCCAGCGGTCCTGTGCTGTATCGCGGCGACCTGTTCCCGAAAGAATATTACCTGAACGCTTTTGTAGGTGAGCCTTCGGCAAACCTGATCAAACGGAACCTCGTGTATGAGACTGGCTTCAAAGTGAAAGGCATGCAGGCTTATAAACACAAAGAGTTCCTCACAAGTACGGATGAGCGTTTCCGGCCGGTCACCATGTACAACGGCCCCGATGGCGCCCTGTATGTGATCGATATGTACCGCGGCGTGATCCAGCACAAGACATACCAGACAGATTATCTCAAAAAAGAGATCAACGCGCGTCAGCTCTACAAACCGCTGGAATGCGGCCGCATCTATAAGATCGTTCCCAAAGGCACGCGGGAGAAATTTGTGACCATGCCTTCCGAACCGGAGCAACTGGCGGAGCTCCTTCACCATCCAAACGGCTGGATCCGCGACAAGGCACAGCAGATGATCGTTGACGGCAAGTTCAAACAGATCGTTCCACAGCTGAAAAAGAACCTCCTATCAACCGATACGCTCGCGGTTACCTATTCGTTGTGGACACTGGAAGGACTGAATGCGCTACAGGCGGAAGATGTGCTGCCCCTGCTGCAGCAGCCGAGGTGGGCCATCAGAATGCAGGCGCTGAACGTGCTGCCCTCGGTGATGAACAGGCAAAACTACAAGCAGTTCATGCCCGTGCTGGAAAAGATCCTGCAGGATAAGGATACCCTTGCCGCACCGTTGCTCGGTTTTATAACCCCGTCTATCAAAAAGGCGGACAGTGTTCAGTCGGACAAATTTTTATGGGCGCTCGCTACCACCTACCCGAAAAATTCATTTGTGTCTGATGCCGTGATCAGCAACCTGCAGGACCAGGAAACCCCTTTCCTGAAACGGCTGGCGGCCTATAATCCCGATACCAGTCTGGCGATCAGCAGCCGGCTTCGCCGGGTGATCAGCGACATCAACGATTCCAAAAATCGCGGCAACGCGAAATACCTCGAAAAGCAATTTCCCAAAGGCGTGGCCCTGTTCAGAACCGTGTGCCAGACCTGCCATGGCGCCGACGGCAACGGCGTACGCTCGCTTGCGCCGCCACTCAACCGGTCCGACTGGGTCAACGGCGATAAAAAACGCCTGATCCCCATCCTGCTTTACGGACTGAGCGGCCCGGTAATGGTGAACGGCACCATGTACCAGCCACCCGATTACAATGCCGACATGCCCGCGATCGGCAACAACAAGGAACTGACCGATCAGGACATTGCGCAACTCCTGAGCCTCATCCGCAACTCGTGGAGCAACAAAGCCCCGAACATCAACCCCGACGACATCGCCGACCAGCGCCTCAAATACCAGGGCCGGGATAAAGTGTTTACGATGGAAGAACTGAAGAAGATCAATTAGGAAAATTGTCTGAGCCATGATTAAGTTACGGCGTGCCACGGTTTCAAACCGCGGCACGCAGTGAGAGGATGGACCTCTTTCAGCGAAAAGGTTTTGTTCGCTCTGATGGATCATACTTCTTGTCAGCGGGATTGTATGAACCATTACATCAGGCCAGACACGATTCAGACAAAAAAGCCACTCCGCAACCGGAGTGGCTTTGAAAATAAACACACACACTAGAGGAACTTAATTGCCCGGGATCGAATCCAGTGCCTGCACGGCGGCGGAATAGCCGGTGTAGCCTTTGTTCTGGTTGATGTAGCCGTTGGTGTTCGACTGGATCGACGCGGTCGGGATCGGCCAGAGGATGTGGTACGGGCTCATCGTGTATTTGTCACCGTGGTTGGTGAGGATGCCTAGTTTGTAAAAATTGTTCTTGGCCATTACACGGTCGTACAGGTAGTTGTCTTCGGAAAAACTGGCGAGGTTGTACACTTTGCCGTTCTCCGCTGCCTTGCCTGTTTTGGCAAAGAGGTATGAAACGCGTGTAAGCTCCGTTTTGCGGGGTTCTTCGAAATAAAGTTCGCGGGCCCTTTCGTCGAAGATGGTACCGATGTTCACCTGTGCAGCGGTGATGGGGGCGCAGTTGGCGCGGGTCCTTATCTGGTTGATATCGGCGGCGGCATTCACGAGATCGCCTTTCCAGAAATACGCTTCCGCTCTCAACAGATAAGTTTCCGCAAGCCGGAACACATACCAGTCGGAGTGGCCGCCGGTCATGGGCGAATTCTCGAAATCCGGGATGAAAATCTTGTATTGGGGCCAGCCATAGTAGCTTCTGATCGTGTCTGTGCAGAGCACGCCGCCTGTGGCGTTCCGCAGCTGTACGTTCTTCAGGTAATAAGCGTCACCCCCTGTTTTAAGACCGGCGTCGTTGTACAGGATATCTTCCATGTTCATCCAGTTGCCTTTGATATGGCGCAGGTCGTTCGGATCGTTCCATACTTCGTATTGGTGGTAATTGCTGGGGCGCGAGCGTCCGATGCCGCGGCCGTAGTAGTTCGATTGGATGAATTCGATTCCCAGCTGGTCGCTGGTTCCTTTTTTACCGCTGGGCGTATTGATGTTGCTTCCCCATAAAGGAACAGCCTGCCGCATGATCGTCATGCCGCCGTCGAAACCGCCGTCCCCAAACCGGTCGATGATCATATACAAACCTTCCTTGTTGGCTCCGAGCGATTTGTTTTCCGGCCGGTGAAGATCCCAGATCACGTTGTGTGGCAGGGTAACAGGCGTAACGGACCCCGGGTTAAAGCTCACTGGCGCTGCCGAAGAACCGAACGGCACTTTCATCAGGCTGTATACGCCGCCGTTGATCACGTTGCTGGCGGCGGTAATGGCTTCGTCGAAATTGCCGAGGGCCAGGTTCACTTTCGTAAGCAGGTGTGCGACCGCACCTTTGGTGACTTCCCCGCGGTTCACATTGTCGGAAGACCACACCAGCGCCGAATCAAGATCCGTTTTGATCTTTTTGAGGATCACTTCGCGCTTTGTGGAATAGAAGTTCAGCTTGGGCGTGGTGATCTCTTTCATGATGGCAGGTACATCGCCGAACTGGTTGGTGAGCCTGTAATACCGCATGGCCCGCTGGAACAGCGCCGCACCCAGCACCTGGTTACGCTCTGCCCGCGACGCATAGGTGGCGTCATCGATCCGGGAGATCACCGTGTTCGCATACTTGATGCCGCGGTAAGCCTCGAGCCAGTAGTAGTAGATCTTGTTATGGTCATCATCATTGGCATACACCAGGTCGGGCGTGATCTGCAGGTTCAGGTTCTGCGCAGGGCCCGATTTATCTGTAATGCCTTCCACCGTCATATCGGTGAACAGCATTTCGGTGAGAATGGGCGGGTTGCCGCCGTAATATTCAATGCGTGAGTTTCTGGCGCAGGCCACCAGCGCGGCTTTCATGGCAGCAGCGTCCACGTAGGTGATCGTCGGTTCGTAGAAAGAAAGTGGCTTGGGCGTGAGATAATCCTTTTTACAGCTGGTGACGGCCGAAAGGGTACCCAGGGCCAGCATGGCGATCGCAGCTCTTTTATAGATCGTTTTCATTTGACTGAGTTGGAAAGTTGTGATTATAAAGTGACGTTTATACCCATGGAGAAATAACGGGGCGGGATAGCTGTAGAGATGGCTCCGGCGGCGTCGCGGTTCCGGAATTCCGGATCCCAGAAATCCCAATGGGGCGCATACAGGGCCGCATTCGTAACGTTCACATATACTTTCAGGTTTTCGAGCTTGGCTTTCTGCAGCTTCTCTTTGGGGAAATTATATCCGAGGGCCACCGTATTCAGGCGGATGAACGAAGCCGCCCGGTACACGCTGTAGCTGGCGCTGCCGTTGCTGGAGAAGAGACGGGCATAATCGTTGATCGGATTTTCGGGCGTCCAGTACGGAAATTTGTAAGAGTTCTGCCGGTCGGGAAAACCCGAGTTGTTCTTGGCCAGGTTGAAATCGGTCTTTTGCCCCCATACTGAATACAGCTGGAAGGAGAAATCAAAATTGTGGAGGAAAGTAAAGTCATTGCGCAGCGTCCACATAAAACTCGGATTGCGTGTGCCTAGGAACTGTCGGTCAGCATCGGAATATTTGCCGTCGCCGTTCACGTCTTCCACCTTGAAATCGCCGGGGAACACGCCGTACTTGGCAGCCTGGTCTTTCTCGCTGGCTTGCCATATGCCCAGTACTTTCTGGTCCCAGATGGCATTGATGTCATGGCCTATGAACCACCGGTTGGCCACGTCGTCTTTTTCCACCCTGCCGGTTACTTTGCCGGTGGTAGGGTCAATGATATCGACCGGTCCGTACAGATGCACGATCTTGTTGCGGTTGAGCGAGAAGTTGGCAGACGTTCTCCACGAGAAATTCTTGGTGCTCACGTTGGTGCTGTTCAGGCTGATCTCGATCCCTTTGTTGTCGACCTGCCCCAGGTTCGACAGGATGTTGCTGAAGCCGGTCAGGTCGGGCAGGGCACGGCTGATCAGCAGGTCTTTTGTTTCTTTATCATATACGTCGAACGAACCGCTGAGCCTGTTCTCGAGCACGGTAAAATCGAAGCCAAGGTTTACAGATGCGGTTTTTTCCCATTTGAGGCCTGGATTGGCCATCCTGTTCACGTAAAGCTGGGAAACCAGCACCGTAGCACCGCTTGGGGTAATGAACTGGTACTTACCGGTGGTAAGGTCGGAAAGGGCAAGGTAGCGCCCGATGTCGCGGTTCCCGTTCAATCCGTACGAAGCTCTCAGCTTCAGGTAGTTCAGCCATTTGACGTCTTTCATCATGCTTTCATCGGAAATGACCCAGCCAAGGGCAACGGCGGGAAAGGTAGCCCGCGGGTTGCCTATCCCAAAAGCAGAGTACCCGTCCCGGCGGATAGAAGCCGTAAGCATGTAGCGGTCTTTAAAAGAATAGTTCAGGCGTGCCATCAGTGCGTCTCCCGTGCTATACTGGTCATCGCTGCTGATAATGGGTTTGATGCCGGCTCCGATATTATGATAGCTTAACTTGTCACTTGGGGTAAAGCCTTCGTTATCCATCTGATTGCGCCACGACTGAAATTTCTCTGCGTTGGCAAGCAGCGTGACGTCGAACTGGTGCTGTCCAAAAGTTCGGTTCCATTTGAGAAGGTTGTCGATCTGCCAGTTGTATGAAGTGGAATCAGTACGGGTAGCCACCCCGCCGCGTACCGAAACCCTGAAATCTTTGGCCGACTGGCCATTGAAGTACCGGTAAAACGTGAAATTCGGAGTATAGTTTACCTGATAAGAAAAGCCCCACCCGAGGTCTCCTTTTATATACAGGCTTCCAAACAGCGTGTTGTAACGCTGCAGGCGGGTCGTATACACATTATCGAGGAAGGGGTTGGTGTTGTTTCCCACATCGTCGTTCGGACTGTCGCGCAGTGTTACGCCGTCTGCCTTGTAGATCTCGCCGTAGGGGGAAGCGTTCACCATTTGCCCCCAGTTGTACGGGATCTGGCTTTCATCGCGGTCGGCGAACTGCATGTTCATCCCGACCGTTGCAAATTTGGCCACCTTGGCTTCGAGGTTGGCGCGGATGCGGAGGATCTGGTAATCGTCTCCTTTTACCACTCCCTGGTTATTGGTGTAATTGCCGGATAGATAATAGGATACATCATCTTTTTTGTTGGAGACGCTGATAGTATGATCCTGGCGGATTCCTTTATGAAACATCAGTTTGTACCAGTCGATGGTTTTGCCTTTTTTATAGTTGTCGCGCTCTACGGCAAGCAGCTTGAGGCGGGTGAGCCAGATGTCTACCGGATCGCCCTGTGAATTGTCGTAAGCTTTCCACTGGTCGACCGTAAGGGTGGAAGGAAGATTTCTCGGATCGTCAAACTGGAAAGGCTTGTGGTTCACGTTGATGCTGTTGAGCACCTGTGTGCGCCAGGCGATAAAGCCGGGGCCGTCGTACAGGGGCTCGTTCATCGCCAGTTCGCCGAAGCCCAGGTTGGAATTGACGGTGATGGTAGGTTTTCCGCGCTGCCCTTTTTTGGTGGTGATGAGTACGATGCCACTGGCGGCTTTCGCTCCGTAAACGGCGGTGGAGCTGGCGTCTTTGAGTACGTCGATGGTTGCGATGTCGTTCGGGTTGATATCGCTGAGCGCGCCGGGGTAGATCACCCCGTCGAGCACGATCAGCGGGGTAGTACCCGCGTTGATGGAGGTTCTGCCGCGTATCTGCAGGTCGCCGCCACCTTTGGCAGAGGCCGAGTTCACCTGCGAGATGCTGAGGCCCGGCACATTGCCGCGGAGGGCATCCTGCACACTTTGCGGATTTTCGTTTTCCAGCTGCGTAACTTTTACCTGGGAAACGGCGCCCGTCAGGTCTTTTTTCGACTGGGTGCCGTACCCGACCACTACCACTTCGTTGAGGTTGGTGGCCTGTTCCTGCAGAATGATGTTGAGGGTAGGGCCCAGGTCTCTGGAAGAGATCTCCCGGGTCGCAAAGCCGGTGTAACTGAATATCAGCGTGCTTTTCGGCGGAACGTTGGTAAGGCTGTAACGGCCGTCTGCACCCGTCGTAACCCCTTTCGTGCTTCCTTTGATGAGCACGCTGACCCCTTGGATGGGTACATTCTTGTTGTCGGTGATCTGGCCGGTCACAGTCTGCGGCGGTTTGGCTGGCGCGGCCTGAAAGAAACGGCTGGCGTCTTTTTCATGCGCGTTGGCCACTGCCGGAAGGAGGACTAGAAACCAGCACACCCAGAAGAATCGTTTGGTGAGGTGTATGCGACGCAGGTTCGTAAAAATGGAATTCATATGGTTCAATTAAAAATGATGACAATCGTATCAGGTGATTCGTGGAAATCAACTGGATAATGGCGTGGAAAGCAGTTAGTCGGAATGGTTAGGCTTTCAAATCGTTTTTACAAGAATAAAAATAGGATTTCTTAAATTTATTTAACAAATTTTACTAAAATTATCTTTTGTTCTCATTAACACCCCTTTTATGTACCTTCTGCTGAATGAAGCCTGCTTCCCCCATATGAAACTGCTCCCGGGAAAATCTGCCTTTCGGCTATTCTTCAGTGTTGTAATCGGTTGTGCGATCCCGTTCTTCCCGAAAGCACAGGATATGACGCTCCGCTCTACCACAGCCATCGATACGTTGAACGTGAACACCATGTACAGGTTCAAAGACTTTACTAAAGGCCTTCTCAATTACAAGGATGGAAAATCAGCCGCCTCGCGGTTCAATATAAATATGCTGATCGATGAGATCCAGTTCATCAACCCGGCAGGTGACACACTGTCGGTAACGGATGAAAACACCATCGACAACGTAATGATCGGCGACCAGTTATTTTATCTGAAAAAAGGAGCTATCGAAGTAGTCGGAAATTACAAACCGGTACAGCTGGGTGTAAGCCAGAAAATGACCACCCGCGCCAAAGACCGTATCGGTGCATACGGAGAATCTTCCGGCACTACCGCCATAACCAGTACTGGCTCCCTGTATGCGAATGATAAAGCCTTTACCTTAAAACCAAACGAAAACATATTGCTGGCCAAAACCGTCGAGTTCTACTTCATCCGCGGCGACCAGAACATCATCCTGCCGGCCACCCGAAGCAACCTCTTCAAGCTGCTCCGCGAGCGCGACGCAAAGGCCCTCTCCACCTACCTGTCAGACAACAAGATCAATTTCCGCAAAGAAGAAGACCTCCGCAAACTGCTCCTGTTCTGCGATGAGCTGAAAAAGTCGGAACCATGATTTGGACCAGCCCGCTGACAGGATGCATCATGGCTATGCGTGTCGGAGGTCTGCCCGGTGGGTAGGAAATAATCAGAAACTAAGATACGTTCCACCGGAACGCCTGGTGCTATGCCCGCACCCGGGAACACCAGGGCATCGATTAAAAAGTATGAAAGCCACCTGCTTTTGTGTTCCATCGGAACACCTGATGGGTAGCTGTAAGACCCTCCCACACAGCGTTCCATCGGAACGCCTGTTGTCCTTGGGTGCAGCACCCGGGCAATAGACATTCCGATGGAACGTTATTGAATCTCATGGCATGCTACCCATCAAATGTTCCTACCGGAACAGGAAAACAATCGCTTCCCTGCTTTTTAGCCGACCCTAAATTGAATTAGACCCGTTTGCTACCCAACGAGCAGACCTCCGGCACGCAAAGAGAAGATAGATCTGTTTCGTTGAAAAGACTTTATTCGCTCTGATCAATATGTTTTTTTCGGCGGTTTGGTATCTGATGGTAAAAAAGATGGAAGGATCAGGGCGAGTGGTTGATTAAACGCTGCCCGATCTGCCGGAAAGTAAAGAATGATAGGCACTGCCGATCCTGGTTGAATCACTAATTTTTTGATCTTTTGATCATGATTCAGACAAAAAATCAGTCCTTTCATTCATCCCCCAACTTGCGCTTCATAAATTGCTTTGTCTCTTCCTGATACACTGCAATCAGGTGTGTACGCACGATGGCGGGGGTGGGGGCTTGCTGGCCCTGTGAGAGGAGGGTGATGAGGCGCGACGGGCGGGCGGGCATGTGACAATCGATGCAGTCGTTGACGATCTCCTTGCCGACTTTGGGCGCCAGGGGGCAAAACGTATGCGATGGCTCGTTGTGACAGGTCATGCAGCGCTGGGAGAAGACCGCCAGGTTATCCCGTTCCTGGCTGTGGGGGTTGTGGCACGACGAACAGGTCATCTGATCGCTTTTCAGGTAGCACTGGCTCGACTGCAGCAGCTGGTATTGTTTGCCATGAACGTCTATTTCGTTTGTGCGTGGATGTGAGGTATCGGGTGGCATGTAATCTGAAAGACGCGAGCCGGGCTGAAAAGTAAACAGGGTTTGTAGCGGCGCTGTAAGTCCCGAATGACAGACCGCACACATCTCCACCTTGTTTTGCCGGCTGAGCTGCCGGATGCCCGTAATAAATTGAGCGGTCTTTTCAACGGGGTTTGCTTCATGAAAATCGGCATGGTGGGCGGCCGGCCCGTGGCACCGCTCGCAGTCGATGCCGTACACGATCTGGCTGCGGTCGAAATGATCCACCAGCCGGTCTCCTTCAGGTTGGGTAGAAGTTTTACGGATAAAGGACCCATGACATTCAAAACAGCCTTCCGGGATATTGCGGTCGAAGCGGACCTGCTTGGAGGGATAATTGGGACTGTTGGCCCATGTGTTCGAAGCAACTGAAAAGGATACAGGGAGCTGGAACACTTTGTCTCCCTGCCAGTACAGGTAGGTCTGCGCTTTTCTGCCCGAACCGACTACGATATCGAACGGCGCGGCCTCCACGGCCGTATCGTGGGAATAGGCGACCTGGTAAAATCCGCTGTCCCGCTGCTGCATTTCCACCTGCAGTCCGGGCCGGAACCTGAACAGGTTCGAATCCCTGGCAAAGCTGCCCAGGATGCTGGCGCGCGACGCGGGCTGGGTACTGGTTGCGTGGGCGGTGTGCAGAAAAGCGGTGTATATTTCCTTATGACAGTTCATGCAGCGACCGCTGCCGGCAAAGGCGCCGCCGCGTGGATCGCGCTTTGGTTTTTCTTTCTGCAGGCACATGGAAAAAGCCAGTACGAGAAAGCAGAGGCAGGAGGTGATCCACAAACTACGCGGGTGCTTTTTCATACTGGCCTAAAAATTAAAGATAACGGCTTAGCGGTAAATGCTCTCGTTTTTCACCGGCGTGGTCAGTGACGTGATGTCGCCTTTCGCCATCCGGATGCCGTAGATGGGTCCGGCGGTGTTGTTGGGCTGCGGCACGATCTTTACCACAACCGTTGTTTTGCCGCTGGTCAGCTCTTTCGGTATGGCATAACCGATGTCATAAAATTTGTTTGTCCGAAATTTGTTCAGGTCTTCGGTGCCCACTTTCGTGTCATTGACCAGGATGTCGAAAGCTTTACTCCGGTTATCGGTGCCCCAGTAAGTGCAGATGATGGAATTGGCATCCGCCGGATCCACTTTCATGTTGAACGACAGGAAGCCGTTGGTGCCAACGGTTCTCCAGTTCCTGCCATGCCCGTTGCCGTTGAACGCTTTTTCGCTGGTAAGCTCATGGTCGCGTTCCGGCTGCATTTCACCTACGCGCAGCATGTCCACCGTTTGGTCTTCCAGCCCGCGCTGTTTCCTTTTTTCTTCCTCATACATTTTCTGCTGAACGGTCCATTCCTGCGGAGAGAACACATCCCAGTACACGCTGTAATACTGGTTGCCCGTGCGGTTGAAAGGGATCATCTCCACATCTTTCGGATTTCCGAGCCCGGCAGTGGTAAAAACCAGTGAATCCGGGTTTGTCTGCTTTACCCAGTTGTTCACGTTCGGTTCACCTGTTACCAGCACGGGTATGTCCTGCGGCTGGGGCTCCTTTTCGCCCAGCAGGCCGGCCAGCAAATCCTGTCCGTAGAACACCGCTTTGCGGTTCGGGTTGTCGGGCATGCTTTCGGTGTAAAAATGTTTGGGCATACTGAATTCGATCTGGTCGTTGTTGCTCCATTTCCGGTTGAGCACGATGTAGCCTTTGTCATCGGCAGCTACCGTCTGCACGGCGCCGTTGATCTTTACCTGCACCCCGTCTGACCACACCGGTTTACGCAGGCGTATGATAAAGGTTTTTGCTTTTGGAGTGAGAATGGTAAACAGCATCCTGTCTTTTGCAGCAGTGGAAACTTCCTGTTTTACCTTCAGGTCTTTTTCTTTCCAGTTAAGCAGGGAAGGAATAAAAAGGTTTACATAGAGGCTGCCGTCTTTGCCGCGCCAGTATATGTTTTCGCCGTACTTCACATGGTTTTCCATGCCTGTGCCCACGCAGCAGGTAAACGAATTGAACTCGTTGCTGTACTGCTTTTTTCCTCCCATCCGCAGCGACACAAAATAGGTCATCATCCCGTTCGCATGGTTCTGTGAAGCCAGTATGTGGTTGTACAGCGCCTTCTCATAAAAATCCATCAGGTCTGCTTTAGGCTCTACCGCATACAACTCGCGCGTCAGCTTCAGCATGTTGTAGGTGTTGCAGGTTTCGGTGGTGTTGTCGGTGAGGTAGTCGTTCAGCTTGTCGGGGTCGCCGAGGTATTCGTAGTTGCTGTTGCCTCCGGTGGCGTAAGAATGGTGTTTCGTTACGATCTGCCAGAAATTGTTGGAGATGGCGAGGTCTTTTGGGTCGCCGGTGAGCTGGTAACGCCGGGCAGTACCGATCACTTTGGGAATCTGGGTGTTGGAATGTTTGCCGGGCAGGATGTCTTTGCCCAGGGCCAGCGAATCGAGTACGCGCCGGTCGTGAAAGCTGTAGGAAAGATCTAGATATTTTTTGTTCCCGGTAAAAGCGTAGGTGTTCACCAAGGCGTCGTTCATGCCACCGTATTCGGTGCCCAGCATCTGCTGTATCTGTGCGTCGCTGAGGTTCTTCAGCAGGCTGGCGGCCCAGCCTGCGATGCCTTCATCCACTTTCAGCGCGGTGGCATTGTCGCAATAGATGTAAGCATCCAGAAGTCCGCTCATGATCTTGTGCACCGTATACCAGGGCGACCACGCGCCGTTGAGGTCGAAGCCGCGGGAACGGATATTTCCTTTGCCCACTTCGGCCCACATGCTGTCTTCTTTGGGTATGGCGCCCACGTAACCGGTCTTGCGGGCTTTCTGGCATTCTTCGAGCTCGCTGACGATGTAATTGGTGCGCTTGAGAAATTCAGGATCGCCGGTGGATGCATAATGCAGGGCGATGGCGGAAAGGTAATGCCCCAGCGTATGCCCGGCCAGTCCGGACGATTCCCAGCCGCCATAACGCAGACCCTTAGGTGCTAATCCGGCATGCGCGCGAAAATCGGACAGGAGCCGGTCGGGCTCTATCTTGAGCAGGTAAGCAACATCGGCCTTCATGGCTTCGTTGAACGGGCTTTCCAGCAGCTTTACATCCGCAAGGTTGAAAGCATAAGCCTGTATCTCTGCCCTGGTTTTTACTTTGATCTTTTTGTCGTTCCATTCCGGAACATAAGACTGTGCGAAGGCGGTGCCGGAAAGAAGGCACTGAACCAGGATGAGTGCGGTAAAAGCGGAGCAGGCTCTCGTCATGTTGGATGAATTAATGATCGGTGAATCGGTCTGAATAAGACGAAGCCATAAAACTACACTTTTGCGTAAAAAGCGGCTTTGCTTTTCTTTACAATAAATTCCCAAATTTTAATTCCGTGATACAAAGAAAAATAAAGTGTAATCTGAACACTTTAAAATGATGTTTCTGCTATTGTTATATAATAAACACAAGAGTTAACTAATGGTTAAATTTTGTAAAAATCTGGATAATACACAGGATAAGCCCGGCATGCGGAGAATTTACCTTTATGAAGATTGAAAATCCGATTCTTTACAAACTTAAGATTGCTTTATGCAGAGATCTTTACCCTTGCCGCTTGGCAAGATTGTTCTATCCCTTTCGTTTTGTTTTTCGCTTCTTTTGCTGAATAGCTGGGTCTCGGCCCAGACCACGACAAAAATCATTACCGGTACCGTCCGTAGCCAGCAGGATGAACCACTGCAAGGCGCTACGGTGACCGTAAAAGGCACAACGGCATCAACGGTTTCCGATGCAAAAGGAAGCTTCCGGCTGTCTGTTCCGCAGAACACGAAGACACTGGTGGTAAGCTATGTGGGTTTGGAGCCGATAGAAGTATCCGTGGAAGGACAAAATAATCTCAGCGTCAGTTTCAAAACAGCAAGTAATACCCTGAACGATGTGGTGGTAATTGGGTATGGTACGCAAAAACGGACGGAGGTTACCAGCGCGGTGGCCAGCGTAAAAGCTGAAGACTTTACAAAAGGCTTCGCGCGGGATCCTGCTCAGCTGATCCAGGGCAAGGTCGCAGGTCTATCAATTTCAACTGCCAGCGGCAGCCCTACCGCAAATACCCAGATCTCGCTTCGTGGAACTTCCTCGCTGCTCGGAACCGCTACTCCGCTTATCTTAATCGATGGGATACAGGGTTCACTGAACACGGTCGCTCCTGAAGACATCGAATCGATAGACGTGTTAAAGGATGGGTCTGCTGCGGCCATCTACGGAACCCGTGGTACCAATGGCGTAATCCTTATCACCACTGTAAAAAGAAAGGGTGGTAACAGACCTCCAACTATTAGCTATTCGGGATATTTTAGTTATCAACAGATATCCAAAAAAATGGATTTCCTGACAGCCGCCGACTATCGCAGGCTGATCAGCCAGGGAGTGAAAGGCTTCAACCAGAACCTGGATCCTACCAAAGGAGGCTACAGTACCGTTGTTGGCACAAATGACGAGTATGGTGCTAACACCGACTGGTTCAAAGAGGTAACCCAGGAACCGCTGAGCCATACCCATAACCTGACACTACAGGGTGGTAACGCCCAAACCAGTTATACCGCTTCGCTTAATTACCGCGACTGGGAAGGCATATTCAAACGATCGAACAACCACCAGGTAACGGGTCGCTTCGATATCAACCACGCTATGTTTGATGGCAAACTGAAATTCAACGCAAACATCATCAACCGTACCAGGAAATATTTTGGCAACCCTAACCAGACTGCGCCCGATTACAACTGGATCTACCGCCAGACACTCATACGCAATCCAACGGAACCCGTATATACATCTACAGGTGCATGGAACGAAAGAGATGTGTATATGTACGTAAACCCCCTGCGTATATTGCAGGAAGTACAGTCTGAAACGAGGGTCCAGGATATGCGTCTCAGTGGCAGTGCTACCTTTACTCCCATACGTGATCTGAACTTCAAAATGTTGTTTTCTGAAAATAAGGCCAACACTTTATCGGGATATTCCGAGGATTTCAATTATTCGAGTACCAACGGCCGCAGAGGCTATGCTTCCAGAAGCGAGGGGCTCGACAGAGACGATCTGCTGGAGATCACCGGCGATTACGCAAAAAACTTCAACAACCATCATTTCACTTTTCTTGGCGGGTACAGTTACCTCTATCAGGAAACGGAAGGCTTTTCCGCCAACAACTCGAATTTCCCAACCGATCTGTACACGTACAACCGGCTGCAGTCGGGCGATGCCCTTACCATGCAGAATGCAGCAGTGGGTATGAGCAGTTATAAATCAGATTCAAAGCTGATCAGCTTCTTTGGCAGGGTCAACTATAATTTCGGGTCAAAATACCTGCTGATGGCGAGTCTCCGGCATGAAGGTTCGTCCAAATTTGGTGAGAACTACAAATGGGGTGATTTTCCGGCTGTTTCAGCCGGTTGGAGACTGAACAACGAAGGATTCTTAAAAAGCGTATCTGCAATCAATGATCTGAAGTTAAGGGCCGGATACGGTGTTACCGGAACAAACAGCAACGATCCTTATCTTTCTCTGGTAAGTCTTACCTATGGCGACCGGTTCCTCTACAACGGAACATGGATTCAGCAGATTGCGCCAACCAGAAATCCCAATCCGGACTTGCGTTGGGAGAAGAAACAGGAAGTCAATATCGGGCTGGATTTCGGCTTGCTGAAAAACAGAATCTCCGGTAGCATAGACGTGTACAGACGCGTCACCAAAGACATGCTCTACGACTATGCGGTTCCAACTCCTCCGTTTCTGTACAGCAGCATTCGTACCAATGTGGGATCGATGCTGAACAAGGGTATTGAATTATTGGTCAATGTAGTACCTGTCAGAACAAAAAATCTTGACTGGAACAGCACGATCACTGTTTCGACCAATAAAAATAAACTGCTGACTCTTTCTAACACACTGTTCCAGACGTCGCTGAACTATATAACAGCAGGGGGCACCGGAGAGCCGATACAAACGTATACCCACCGGAATTACATCGGCGGTCCTATCGGAACCTTCTATGGATGGAAATCCATCGATCTCGCGGCTGACTCTACCTGGATCATACAAGGAGCAGATGGCAAGCCGAAAGCCGTTAAGAACGGCAATGAAACCGACAAGCAGGTTCTCGGAAACGGCATCCCTAAATATTTCATGGGCTGGAACAACGATTTCCGGTACAAAAAATGGGATCTTACAGTGAACGTCCGCGGCGCTTTCGGTTTCCAGATCCTGAACCTCCAGAAGATGTATTATGCGAACCCAAAGATCAACCAGTATAACATGCTGAAATCGGCCTTCGATCCTGTATATGGTAAAACGCCAATATATACCGACCTTGCATACGTTTCTTACTATATTGAACAGGGTGACTACGTGAAGATCGATAATGTGAGCTTGGGTTATAACCTGAAATTGAAAAATAACAAGTATGTGAAGAGTGCGCGAGTCTATGTAGCCGCCCTGAACCTGTATACCATCACCAAGTACGACGGTGTTGATCCGGAAGTAAACCGTTTGAATCTGAACCCGGGCGTGGATGAAAGGGATAAATATCCTACCACCCGTACCTTCACCATCGGAGCAAATTTATCATTCTAACGTTTCAATGTTTATTATATGAAAAAAGCAATATACTCAGTGTCGGCAAGCCTGGCGTTTGCAGTCATGATCAGCGGATGCACAAAATTGGATGAAAAAGTGTATGACCAGGTTCTGCAGGAGCAATTCCATCCCACGGACGCCGATGTTCCTTCCATCATCGCACCCGTATATACGATACTTCGCCCTATGGAAGCATCCTGGTATGGAAATTTTGACCTTCAGGAAGAACCCGGCGATGCCATCGTTACGCCCGCCCGTCCCAACGGATGGTATGATGGCGGGGTGTACCAGCGCATGCACAGGCATGAATGGAACCAGACGCAGGGTGAGCCCAACCAGCTGTGGAGCTATTGTTACCAGGGCATCAACACCGCCAACCGTGTACTCTACCAGATCGAGTCCGGTGCTGTACCCATCACCAATAACAAAGATGCGATCGTAGCCGAACTTAAGGCTGCAAGGGCTTTTTATTATTATAACCTCCTTGACAACCACGGAAACGTTCCCATTGTAACGGATTTTAAAGATGCTTCGCTGCCCAAGCAAAGCACCCGTCAGCAAGTGTATGATTTTGTTGTAAAGGAACTCAATGACTGCATCCCATTGCTTAATACAGCAGCGGTGTATGGCCGTTTCAACAAATGGGCGGCGAAAGCCGTTCTGGCGAAAGTGTACCTGAATGCCGGTGTGTATACAGGTACCCCTCAATGGGCGAAATGTATTCAGGAGTGCAATGACATTATTGCTTCCAACCTGTATACGATCGAAACTGCTTACAGAGCACCCTTTAAAACGGATAACCAGGGATCGAAGGAACTTGTATTCGCCATTCCCTACGATGAGATACAGGCTACGCAAAATAACCTGCACATGAAAACCCTGGATCCTGTTATGCAGAAAGTGTATAGCATGTCGGCGCAGCCCTGGGGCGGAAACTGTGCCGTTCCCCAATTCATAGATACGTATGATCCGGATGATACCCGCCTCAAAGACTCCTGGATCATGGGCCCTCAGTATATTGCCGGAACAACCACAGTAGCCATCAATTTTACCGAACAGGTGGATGGCATCGCACTCGCTGGTAGTAACCAGGGTTACCGGATTGGCAAATATGAAATCAAAATGGGTGCAAGAGGCGCACTCAGCAATGATTATCCCATTGTTCGTTACCCTGATGTACTCATGATGAAAGCAGAATCACTCCTTCGCACAGGCGACGCAGCGGGTGCTGCCACCATCGTTTCGCAGGTTCGCCAGCGAGCTTTTGCCACCACTGCACCTGCCAAGGCACTCGTAACCGCTGCCGATCTCGCAAAAGGCAGCGTGTACAAATACGGCTTGTGGGCAAACGGGCAGGTAGCTAATCCATCAGGCGGGGCCGACATACAGTACGGCCGCTTCCTGGATGAACTGGGCTGGGAATTCGCTGCTGAAGGACACCGGCGCCAGGACCTGATCAGGTTTGGAGTTTATACAACCAAGCAATGGTTTAACCACGTCAGTTCCGCTGCTAATAAAACTATCTTCCCGATACCGGAATCTGAACTCACCAAGAACGGAAACCTCAAACAGAATCCGGGTTACTGATCTTATATGATCTGATAAAGTATTACAGTCAAAACCTCCTGCTTCAAAACAGGAGGTTTTTTGTTCCTGCTGTGCTACCTTACATTGGCTCATCACTCCATTCAACCATTGCCATGAAAAAACTATTTATTTTTTCGTTCTTCCTTCTTCTCGTACATAATGGGTTCTCCCAGGATATCTCAATTTCCAACGGCTGGAAATTCAGGACAGGCGACGATTCCACCGCCTGGGCCGCAACCGCGCTCGACGAGAGCGAATGGAAACCGATCGAAGCCGGCAAAGCCTGGGAAACACAGGGCTACGCCAATTACGACGGCTTCGGCTGGTACCGACTCCATGTGAACATACCTTCTTCCATTAAAACCAAATCCTATCTTAAAGACAGCCTGCGCATCGATCTCGGCCAGGTCAGCACCGGCAATGAAATATACCTCAACGGGCAACTGATCGGCCGAAACAACCGCAACAACGCCCCGATCAAAGCCGGCAGGAGAGGGATGCGCTCGTACCTGATCGCGGCCAATAACCCGGCCATCCAGTGGAACAAGGACAATGTGCTTGCAGTGAGGGTGTGGAACGGGACCGGCAACGGTGGACTGATGGAAGGAACCTATGGCATCAGCATGGTGGATGTGACCGACTTTGCAACCCTGATGACCGACAGCAGCTACCGCTTTGCCAAAGCGGATGAACTCGCCAAAAAGATCCAGCTGCAATCTTCGTATGGTGATTACAGCTACAGTGGAAAACTGCATATTTCCGTCACCGATCCATCCACCGGCAAGTCGGTTTATGACCGCACGCTTGATGCAGGATTTTCCAAATCGACCCCTTATCAGTTTACCCTTCAGAACAAAATACCGGAAAACAGATCGTACGATGTCCGGTACACCTACACGGAAGCAAAAACCGGCAAGCAGCTGGTGAAAACAGAAACAACACCGTACCTGCTGACGCCGGCAGTAGCCGCGAAACCCAGGATCACCGGGCCGGCTGTTTTTGGTGCCAGGACGGGCAGACCGTTCCAGTACAAAATTCCGGCAACAGGCCAGAAACCGCTGCAGTACGGCGTTGCAAGCCTGCCAGCAGGTTTGCAGCTGGATGCGAATTCCGGCATCATCACCGGTACGGCCAGTACAAACGGTTCGTACAAGGTAAAGCTGACGGTGAAGAATAAAGTGGGCACAGATACAAAAGACTTCACCATCGTGATCGGAGACCGCATCGGCCTCACGCCCGCACTGGGCTGGAACAGCTGGAATGCCTGGGGGCTCAGCGTGAGCGACGAAAAGGTCCGCATCTCCGCCAAAGCGATGGCCGATCACCTCAGCGATCATGGCTGGACCTACATCAACATCGATGATGGCTGGGAAGCCGCGCAGCGGGCAGCCAGTGGCGAGATCGTGCCGAACGAGAAATTTCCCGACATGAGAAAGCTCAGCGATTATGTTCACAGCCTCGGACTGAAACTGGGCATCTATTCGTCGCCTGGTCCACGCACCTGTGGCGGCTACCTGGGCACCTACCAGCATGAAGAGCAGGATGCAAAAACCTGGGGCGACTGGGGGATCGATTATCTCAAGTACGACTGGTGCTCCTATTCGCAGGTGGCAGCCAACAATACGGAGCTGACCGAGTTGAAAAAGCCGTACACACTGATGCGCACCGCGCTCAACCAGGTGAACCGCGATATCATGTACAGCCTGTGCCAGTATGGATGGGGGGAAGTATGGAAATGGGGCGGAGATGTGGGCGGCAACAGCTGGCGCACCACCGGCGACATCACCGACACCTGGGTGAGCCTGTCGAGGATCGGCTTCACGCAGGACAAAGGTTCGCCATATGCCCAGCCAGGCAACTACAATGATCCGGACATGCTGGTGGTAGGCAAAGTGGGCTGGGGCCCCCGCCTGCACAACTCACGGTTAACCGCAGACGAACAATATACGCATATCAGTCTCTGGAGCCTGCTGGCCTCGCCGCTGCTCATCGGCTGCGACATGGGCCAGCTCGACGATTTTACCATGAACCTGCTTACCAACGACGAAGTGCTGGCCATCGACCAGGATGCGCTGGGCAAACAGGCCATGAAGGTGGTCGACAAAGACAGCATCCAGGTATGGGTGAAAGACCTGCAGGATGGCAGCAAAGCCTTCGGCATCTTCAACCTGAGCAGCAGCACCCAGAAACCCGTCATAAATTTCAACGATCTACAGCTGAGTGGCCAACAGCACCTCCGCGACGTATGGCGCCAGAAAGACCTCGGCCAGTTCAGCAATGCCTTCTCTTCCACTATACCGCCGCACGGTGTGTTGCTGCTGAAAACAGGCGTAGCTGCCTCCGGTCGGATGGCGGGAAGATAATTTTTCCTACTGACCCATTTCCCTTTTTCGCATGGGCATCTGGTCAATAAGGCGGAACAGTTTCTGGGTCGTTACGGCGGTCGTGGAGCGTAGCTTCTCGCCCCCGTCTTTACCGATCAGGAGAAAGGTAAACGGCCTGTCCATAACCTTGTATTTGTCGAATGCAGGCCGGGTACTACTGCCCAGGATGTAAGTCTCCACCTGTATGTCCCTTTCCAGCAGTCCTTTGGGGTCGGTTGCCAGTATCTTCTGCTGCTGCAGCAAAACAGGATCGTGCAAGTCTGTGGCGAAAACAAGCACTTTCCGCTTATCGCTGAACTGCCATGGAAGAGTGATAGCAGACACCAGGATTGTTAACAAGATGGCTTTCATTGTTCCTATATGTTTTTCATCACCCCGATCCTTTCCCCCTTCCACTCCGGAAAGAGGATCGTGTCGTTGTGGATGTTCAGGTGGCGGTCGGCCACTTCGCTGAAGATAGTACGGAAATCGGTACTGACGGGGAGGTCGCGGGCGTCTTCCAGGTTTTCGGGGGCGAGGATGGGCACTTTGCCGTGTACGATGCCGCCGTTTACGTCGTTGCCCAGGATAAACATGCAGGAGCCGCGGCCATGGTCTGTGCCGTTGGTGCCGTTCTGGCGTACGGTACGGCCGAACTCCGTCATCGTCATCACGTCCACATCATCCTGGTACGATTCGATGTCGGTCCAGAAGGCGGTGATGCTGTTGCTGAGGTCTTCCACGTTGCGGGCAAAGGTGCCGTTCTCCGCGCCCTGGTTGAAATGGGTGTCCCACCCGCCGCATTCCGTGAACGCGATCTCCAGACCGATGTCCATTTTGATGAGCTGCGCCACCTGTTTAAGCGAATTTCCCAGCGCCGTCTTCGGGTAGTCTGCCCGGTTAGCCGGCTGGTAGTTCCGTGTATCTGTCTTCTGCAGCATCTTCACCGCATCAAAGCTTTCTTTCCCGGTTTTATTGAGCAGCGCAGAAGAGGTCTGATCGTATAGCTCTTCAAAGCTTTTGGCGGCGAGGTTTGCCGACAAGGGATTGCCGCGTATCTGGATGGAAAAATCCTGCAGGCTGCTGATGGCGAGCGTTGGATTGTCGCCATAGAATGAGCGGGGCAGGGAAGAGGTGATGCTCACCGCCTGGAACGGTGTGACCGCTTCATGACCCAGCAAGCCTGCTGCCCGGTTCAGCCAGCCGCTGCTGGTGCCTTTGTTGAAGGGCGTACCAGCCTCCATATAATCCTGCGCATCGAAATGCGAGCGGGTATTGTTGGGCGAACCTACTCCGTGCACAATGGCCAGCCGTTTATCGCGGAACAAGGGCTCGAACGCTTGCATGGATGGATGCAGTCCGAAACGGCCGTCGAGGTCGATCGAAGGTTTGGCGGAGCTGCCGGCCGGCGTCAGGAACATGGTAGGCCGCGCCGTTTTAAGATAGTCATCGGTAAATGGTGTAACCGCCATCAGTCCGTCCATAGCGCCCCGCTGGAAGATGCAGACCATCACCTTGTTCTTTTTGTAAGGCCGCAGCATCTTGCCGCTTTCAGCCGCCCGCGCTATAAAGGTGGGTACGCCGCCGAGGCCGGTTGCAAAGAGGGCCAACGCCCCCGATTTTAAAAATCCTCTTCTTGTTCTCATACCTGATTTATTATGTTCCTGAAAATTTGACTTTAGCAATGGCCGCACGGGCGTTCAAGACATGAGCGCGGCCGCTATTTGCGTTGAAATTCCGGCGATCCGATGATGATGCCCACCACCTGTCCGAGCATAGAATTTGTACCGGAAGCCTGCTGCATCCGGCGGGGCACTGGATTTTTCCGGTTCGGCCTTTCAACCATCGGAGGCTGTCCGGTGATGTCATCCGTCATTCTGTTCCCGTTCTCTTTCTGGTCGGAAACCGGGGGCGCGACGATCGTTTTCTCCGCTGCTGCGTCTACTTTTTTATTGAGTTCAGGATCGTTCAGCAGGGGGGTCAGCCGTTTGATGGTCTGATTTAGGTCGCGGCCGGGCATCAGGAGGGTGCTGTAGGTGACCAGCGCGTTTTCTGCACTCTCCGGTTCGTGGTTGTGGTTCAGCGCCAGCAGGCTGAAACTGATGCCGGGGATTCGCTGGGAGGCCAAGGCAAGTCCGAAGTTCATGCGGCTGAGCAGGGAGCCGGTATTGATCCAGTATTGCCCTTTGTCGGGAAAACCGGTGGGTGCCTGGTAGTAGTAGATCCGTTGTCCCATTTTGGTGATCCAGTTGTACAGCATGTAAGGCATCGTGATCCTGGCATCGAGCGCCCGCACCGAACTTACCGCCAGTTCGAAGGGCGATTTGGTCTTTTCCCGCAGGGAAGCCGCACTCCAGAATTCCGGAGCCGCAGCCATGGTGATCATCACCTGGCTGATGTCTCCGTCCTTGTCAGAAAATGTTTTGACCATTTTGGCGACGAGTGACGGTGGTGGGTTGTCGCTCACAAAACGTACGGCCAGTTTGTTGCAGATGAAGCGGGCAGTGGATGGGTGATGGGCAAGCAGATGCAGCAATTGAACGCCTTCCCCGTATCCGCCGTTGACCGGAAAATCCGCGCCGAGCACTTTCTTTTCGCCTTTGTCGTGGCGGTTGGCGGCAAACAGGAAATCTCCCTCGTGTACAAACCCCTGCCGTTCCAGCCGGTCTTCCCCTGCACGGTCGATCACTTTACGAAGTGCTTGCCCCGCGCCGTAGTCATCCATCGGGTACAGCGTCCAGCCGGTGAGCACCCTGGCTGCCTGCGTTACATCCGTTTGGGTGTAGCCGCCATCGACGCCGAGCGTATGCAGTTCCATCACTTCCCGGGCGTAGTTTTCGTTGAGCCCCTGCGTGCGTTTGGCCTGTTGCAGGCGTTGAGCAAGCTGACTCCGCCGGGCAGTGCTGTCGTTGCCCTGTGCGGCCATCTGGTCTATGACCTGTTGCCGTACCCTCCGTTGCGCAGGGGAAGGATTGGTGTTGGAAGCTGAACTGGAAAAATTATCGAGGTAGGTAAGCATGGCCGGCGATTTGGCCGTGGCCAGCAGCAGGGTTTCGAACGGGCCTAGCACGTTCGGTCGGATCGCATCCCGCTCGTACGACAGTACGTACTGGGCGCAATCGTTTTTGGTAAGCGACACATTGAAATGGTTGAACCAGAAATCGGTAAGAAGTTCGCGCAGCTGGTTGCTGGAATAAGCCGCCCGCAGGATCTTCTGATTGATCAGCTGCCGGAACAGTTCGGCTTCGGGTTTGTACCCGTTCTGCTGCATGTAGGAAGCGAGTTGCTCGCGGACCTCTTTTTTGCCTGCAGACTGCACCGAATCTTTGCTGATGAGACCGTCTTTTACCGCCATGCGCACTACCTGGCCGGGCTTCGGAAAGAGGTGCACGATCTGCCCGTTGGTCATGCTGAGGGTTTCAAAAGGGGCGAGTTGCTGCTGCAGGCTATCATCGGGCAGGTTGCCATCCAGCTGCTGCTGGAACCATTTTTCCAAGCCTGTATGCACCACCTGTTCGATGTCTCCCGGACGTGCGCCGAAGCTGAAGCGGCTGAGCAGGTGAGCGGCGGCCTGTTCTTTTGTAAGGCCGGCCTGTTTGTAAGGAAAGCTGTAATGGTTCTTATCGGGAGCCGGGCCTTCTTCGCGGTCAGAGGAGAAAGAAAGCAGCAGGAGGGAGGTGAGGGCTACCAGGCCGGTGATCAGCAGAATTTTTTTCATATCGATGATTGATGCCTTTCTACGCTAAAATGCTTTACAGGCAGGAAGACGGTGCATGCCTGAATCTTGTTCGTATCTTTTGTTGACCCGGCACCTGCCCCCGGGTTTAACCCTGCCTGCCGCGTTAACAAACGGGTGGCAACTTTTTTTCCTTTCCGGCAGGTTCTTATGTATTATCTTGTCAGGCAATTCCCGTTTGAAATGGCTTCTTCCAAACTTCCCATATACAGCGCCCTGGCCGCAAACCTGGGTATTGCGGTCACCAAATTTGTTGCTGCTTCCGTTACGGGCAGTTCGGCCATGATCTCGGAAGGAGTGCATTCGCTGGTCGATACCAGCAACGAGCTCCTGCTGCTGCTCGGCATCCGCCAGAGCAAACAGCCGCCTGATGAGGTGCGACCTTTCGGATATGGAAAAGAGCTTTATTTCTGGTCGTTCATCGTTTCCCTTATGATCTTCGGGGTAGGCGGCGGCATTTCGTTCTATGAAGGCATCGTGCACCTGCAGCATCCCGAGGTCATCAGAAACCCGCTGTGGAACTACGTGGTGCTCGGAATCGCGTTCCTGTTCGACGGCATCTCTTTTATCACCGCCTGGCGCGAATTCAAGGTGCAGCGCGGCACCAATCCCTTCTGGGCATCGGTCAGAAAAAGCAAAGACCCTACCACGTTCGTGGTACTGTTCGAAGACGCGGCAGACCTGCTCGGGCTCCTTGTTGCCTTCCTGGGGGTGTACCTGGGGCACCGCTACCAGAACCCGTATTTCGACGGTGCCGCTTCCATCATCATCGGTGTCATCCTCACTTCCATTTCGGTTATTCTTGCCCGTGAAAGCCGGAGCCTGCTCATGGGGGAAAGTGCCGGGCATAGCACCCTGCAACAGGTTGTCCGCATCACGGAAGGCGATGATGCGGTGCGTAAAGTAGTCCGCCACTTGAGCATGGTGATGGGGCCGGAGGAGATCGTGCTGCTGCTGGAACTCGAGTTTGAAGATGACATCAACACCGCTGCCATACGCGAAAGCATCCGGCGGGTGAAAGACGCGATCCGGAAAGAATTTCCTTTTTTCCGGCAGGTTTTCATAGAGCCCGGAAGCGTTCAGGAGAGCCAAAACCTATAAACCCTACCATGCAAACAAAGCAATACCCGTTCTATTTGAAGGCGACCGTGATCCTGTTCGGACTGATCCTGGCGACCTATGCCCTGTTCATGCTCGAATCGATCCTGGCGCCGCTGGCCTTTTCCTTTATCATCGCCATTCTGCTCAACCCGATGCACAACTGGCTGCTGAAAAAGAAAGTGCCCAAGGTGATTTCTATCACCATCACGCTGCTGGTGGCTTTTATTGTGGTTACAGGCGTGCTTTATTTCTTGTCGATGCAGATGGTGAAGTTCGGCGATTCGGTTCCCGAATTCAAACACCGGCTCGACCAGATGATCACGGACACGAAAGGCTATCTGCAGTCGCATTTCGGCATCACTACCATGAAACAGAACCAGTTGCTGCATGAAGGCCTCGCAAAAGGACAGTCGCTGCTCACCCAAACGCTCGGCACCGCTCTGGGCACGGTAGGCCTCATGTTCCTGATACCTGTCTACGTTTTCCTGATCCTTTATTACAAAACGCTTATCATAAACTTTTTATACGAAGCCTTTGCGGAAGAGAATTCAAAAAAAGTAGGTGAGATCCTCGACCAGATGAAGTCTGCGATCCAGAGCTATATGGTCGGCCTCCTGCTGGAAGCGGTGGTAGTGGCGGTCATGAACTCCGTTGCCCTGCTGCTCCTGGGAGTACAATATGCGGTGCTTCTCGGGGTGATCGGCGCCATCCTGAACATGCTGCCGTATATCGGCGGCATCATCGCCATTGCGCTGCCCATCCTGATCGCAACTGCTACGCAGGGCGGTTACACGGTTCAGCTGGGCATCATCGGGGCGTATTCCCTGATACAGTTCATCGACAACAACATCCTGGTGCCCCGCATCGTGTCATCGAAAGTGCAGATCAATGCCCTTTTCTCGATTGTCATCGTATTGCTGGGCGGTGCCTTGTGGGGCGTGGGAGGCATGTTTCTCTCCATCCCCTTTATCGCCATACTGAAGATCGTGTTCGACCGCGTCAACGAGCTCCGGCCCTGGGGCAAACTGCTGGGCGACGAGATCCCTACCCGTCACAAAGGACAGATCTGGAACCGGCGCAAAAAGAAAACGTCGGTGTCGGAAGAGATCGTTGAAGAAACGAAATAGCTTCCGGCATAGAATTTCGATCCCTTTACTATTTTCGATCCAAATTCCTCATATGAGCCTGTGGCAATGGCTGGAAGCAGCTGACAAACATCTGTTCACCGTAATCAACTCTGAAGCTTCCAGTCCGGCGCTAAACCTGCCGATGCGCGCCTTGCGCTATGCGTACACCTGGATACCGCTTTATGCCTTCATGCTGTACTGGCTCCTCCGCCATGCCCGGAAATGGGCCTGGCAGTTTGCGCTGCTGACCTTAATCTGCGTCGGGCTCACCGATTTTATCAGTTCCGGCATCCTCAAACCAATGATCGGCCGGTCGCGCCCTTGCTACGACCCCTCACTGGAGCGGATCATACACCGGCTCGAAGGGTGCGGCGGCGTCTTCTCCATGCCTTCTTCACATGCTGCCAACCACTTCGGACTGGCCACCTTCTGGTTCTGCGCCATCTTTTATATGACGGGCCGGCGCTGGTACTGGCTCTATTTGTGGGCCATGCTGATCTGCTATGCGCAGATCTATGTAGGCAAACATTTTCCGCTCGATATACTGGCCGGTGCCGGACTTGGGTCGGCCATTGCGTATGTACTGGCCCTCGTGTTCCGCAGATGGCAGTTCCCGGGCGCCCGTGTATAAAACCTTACCGACATGAAAGACCTGCGCTTCTGGAAATCTACCCCCACGCTTTTATATGTGATGATCGGAGCTGCGGTGCTGTTGAACCTCAGCGCCCTTTTCCTTACCATCCTGGGGCCGGACGGTGCGCTGTATGCTTCCATCGCGAAGAATATGGTGGTACGCAACGATTTTGTGCAGATGTTCGGCGACGGAAAGGAATGGCTCGACAAACCGCATTTTCCTTTCTGGGTGTCGGCCCTGTTTTTCCGGTGTTTCGGGTTTGCGACCTGGGCTTACAAACTACCTGCGATCTTGTTCCTGTTGGGCGGTGCAGCCTATACCTACCAGTTCGCGAAGCGGCTGTATGGACGGGAGACGGCGCTGTGGTCGGTGCTGATCCTGCTGACCGCCGAGCACATCGTGCTTTCAAACAACGATGTGCGGGCCGAGCCGTATCTGACTGCGCTAATCATTGGTGCGGTGTACCATTTTTACCGCTGCCTGGGTACCCGCAGTTTCATGCACCTGCTGCTGGGTTCGCTGCTGACCGCCTGCGCGCTGATGACCAAAGGGATGATGGCGCTGGTGCCGGTCGGCGGAGCCATCGCCGGTGAACTGATCGCAAAGAAGCGATGGAAAGAGTTGTTTCACGTAAGATGGCTGGTGGCTGGTGTGCTGGTGCTGCTTTTCATTGCGCCGGAGGTGTACAGTTTGTGGGTTCAGTTCGATCTGCATCCGGAAAAGGTGGTGTTCGGCCGCACGGGTGTGTCGGGGATCCGGTTCTTTTTCTGGGACAGCCAGTTTGGCCGGTTCTTTAATACCGGTCCTATAAAAGGCAAGGGCGATCCTTCCTTTTTTCTGCACACGCTCCTGTGGGCCTTTCTGCCCTGGTCGATCGTGCTGTATGCAGCCGTGTTTCAGTTCTTCAGAAAGAATTTCCGGGCTTCCGCAAAGCAGGAGTGGTTCTGTATCACCGGTGCCGGGCTCACTTTTCTCCTGTTTTCCGCTTCCAGGTTCCAGCTGCCGCATTACCTCAACATTGTGTTCCCGTTCTTTGCGATCCTCACGGCGAACTACCTGCTTACATTGCAAAACAGCGCCTCTGTCCGGCGTGTACAAGGAGTTCAAACGGCGGTCATGGCACTTCTGCTGGTGGCGGAGCTTTGTCTGGAATTTGGGTTTCAGCTGTATGAAAGCCCGTCTGCCGGCGTGTTAAGCACGTTGCTGATCTTTATCGCGGTGCAAGCTGTTAACAGCTATTTCAAACGGGAAGAGTTAAGACGAACCCTGTTGCGGACAGCCGCTGTGGCCATCCTGGTCAACCTGTACCTCAACCTGGCATTTTACCCCGCCCTGCTGCAGTACCAATCCGGCAGCGAGGCAGCTTTCTGGATCAACCGGCACAACACGTCCCGGCTACCTGTAGCGCAGCAGGTATACCAGCAATACGCTTTTGCCCTCGAGTTCTATCTGCACCAGCCCCTCTACACTATCGACACGGTGCACAACCGGTACCCCCCGGCGCCTTTCCTGCTCTATGTGCACGGGCCCGACAAAGAGTTGCTGGCGCGCAAGGGCTGGCAGATGGAGACGCTGCAAACTTTCGAACACTATCCCATCAGCAAGCTCAAAGGGGCGTTCCTAAATTACAACACGCGGTCTTCGACTTTAACGACTTATGAAGTGGTGAGGGTGAACAAGTATTGAAGGGGAGATGCTGGTATATTCCGGGATTGATTTATCTCCGTTCAGACAACCTCTTTCACAACCCGGTTTGCTTTCCGCACCGTTGTTTGCCGGGTTTGTTTTTTTAACAAACTCAGTACTACATATGAACCGATCAGTGCGGGGAAGAACAGCAGGAAGGACCGCTGCAGGAGCGTGAAGATGGGCAGGAGCGCGGCTGGAACGAACTTGCCGAACAGCACGGAGATGCTGACCTCCGCAAAACCGCTGCCGCCCGGGCTCGGTGCAAAATAGATCATGAACTGGATCAGTACCTGGATGGAGATGACCTGGATCAGACTGGCATGTACGCCCAGACCGAGCAGGATCACGTATTGCAGGCAATATTTGTTCAGGTAAAGCAGGGTGGTGACCAGCAGGCTGAGCGGGAACAGGTAAGGATGCTGCCGGATGATGATGCCGCAGGTACGCTGGTACATCGAGATCTTCTGAAAGAGATTGTCGGCCCAGGCTGTCAGTTTTTGCTGGCGGCGGGGAAATACGCGCGACAAAAGAACAGCGAGCCGCCGGATGGCGCTTCCTACCCACACAGGTTTCCAGAAAGCGATCAGGAAAGCCAGCAGGAACAGGAAGAAAAAACTGAACCCGTATCTGAGCATCGCCGGTACGATGCCGCTCACAGCGTTTGTGTCCAAAAACAACAGGGCAAGCAGTCCGGCGAGCGGCATGAAGATGAGGGTGGCGCCGAGGTTGATCAGCGCTACAGCAAATGCATCTATAAAGGAGACGCCGTTGCTTGTATACACATACAACTGCGCCGGGCCCGCGCCGCCATGCGCCGGCGTTACAGCCCCCATGAACATATTGGCTACATTGGCCCTGAAACTGACCCAGTGCGATACGCCGGGAGCGAGCTTGCGGATATAGATATGGTTGCGCCAGCTGCCCAGCATGAGGTCCACGAACAGCATGCCGAAACAAAGGAGAATGAATTTGTAGGAGATATGCGTAAGGGCTTCAAACGTGGAGCCGGTATGGGTATAGAAAAAGATGCCTGCAATGGCAGCAATGGTGATCAGTGCAAACCAAAGCGTACCCTGGATGATCACTTTGCGGTTGAAAACAGTCTGCACTTCTTTCTTGTCTTCGTGTATGGCCTCTTTGGTGGTTAGCATGGGCGCTCAAAAATAGGTTTGGGATAGATAGACGTTATGCCAGGGTTTGCTAAAACAACGGTTCTCCTTCACTCGATGCCGGCTGAATGCCCTTCCATTTCAAAATGGTATCGAACAGGTCGGCGGTGCGGGCAGGATGGGTATGCCAGTTCTTCTGGTTATAGATCAGGGGCACGTGGATATGCGATCTATGCAGTGATCCGTGCGACCCTTTGTGCTCGGGGTATTCCCAGAAATCACGCAGGTCGTAGCCGGTCCTTGCGCTGATGACGATATCACCGGCACGGCGGCTTTTAAAAAGCTGGTGTATCTGAAACAGGAAATCCGGGTATTCGGTGTTGAAAGTGGCTTCCAGCGCCGCCCGGTGTCCCTTCACGCGTACCGGCCCCCCGATGTGGAACGGATCGGTTGTTTCGGGATAATAATTATAGTGATCACCCTCCACCGTTATTCTCGCATGACCATGCGCGTTACGAACCACAAAACTCTCTTCTGCTTCCCCGCGATACACAGCGAAATCGACCGCGCGCTCATTCATAAGTTCCTGCATCCTCGCTGCACCCATCAGTTCCTCAAGCTCGTTTTGCCTCAATTCGTGATCGCCCGCATGGTCGAGAAGGTGAATACTCCCGAACGAATTACCCGAGATCATCACCGCCGATTTCGGGCTGCGTTTCCAGATTACAGGGTAGTAAACCGATTTCAGTCCGCGTGCCGTGAACCAGTCGCCCAGGTCGAGGTGAGTATGCGTTGGGGTCAGCCCATGATCCGACGTAAGTATAAACAGCGTATCCTGCCACCAGTCTTTTTTCTCAAGAAAAGCCCGCACTTCCCCGAGGCTGTCGTCGGCGATCTTGTACGATTCGAGGGTGCGGCTGTCGCGGATATGGTAGTAATGCGAATCCCAGTCGACGCTGGGAAAAACGGCAAACAGGAAATCAAAGTCTTTACCAGACTGCAGCATGTTCATCACCCGCTGGTGGCCCTGCAGATCGACGGGGTGATGCCGTTTCAGGAAATGGGCGCGGGTATACAGCAGGCCTTTGCCTTTTTTACCCAGGTCGAATTCATCCGGTACATTCCGGGTGATCATGTTGTACAGGTTATATGAATCGCCCAGCAGCTCGAAAAGGGTTGGTTTGTCGGCCGGCATGTCGGTATTGAACCAGGCCGCTTCGGGTCCGCAGTATGAGCGCATCGCGTTTTTGTTGAGACGCGTCCGCTTGAATTCTTTTTTGTCGAACCAGCGGATGCCGGTGATGCCCATGGTGCCGGGAAAATGGCCGGTCAGGAAAGGGAGATAGGCCGGGCCGGTGGTGGAAGGAAAGCAGGTGGTCGCTTTGCGGTAAGTGCCTTCGTCGATGATCCGTTGTATATTGGGTAAAGCGCCGGTGTTGATGAGTTCGGGCAATACTTCCGCGTGCGCACCATCCACCAGGTAAAACAGGGTTCTTTTTTTGTTCATTCCGTTGCTGACTTCTTTGGTTTAAGAGCTGGGCCGGTTTTGCAAGAAGGATCTTGTTCAGTGTTTTTCACAGGCAGGCATCGCGGGTCCGCTCCCTTGAAACAGTACCACAAAGCAGGTCATAAGATGGCATGCGGAGGCTGTAAAGATAGCAGACTCCCGCTAAAAGATGACAAATAGTTAACAAAGACCCGGTAAGGACGGGTAAGCGTCAGAGGCTTTTTTCGATGGTATAGATGGAGAGCACCTCCGCATCGGTAAGGGCGGTGTTATAGAAACGGATGTCATCCATCGACCCGATAAAAAAGTTTTCCCCGCCGTACTGAAAATCGCCGGCAGTAAGGGTGTACACACTCTTTGGCAGCTGGTTGCCGATGGCCATATTGATGGGGGTTGGCAACGTGACCGGCACGCCGGTCACGTTCACACTTTTTACCAGTACGCCGTTGATATAGAACTTCATGGCACCGTTGGAATACGATACGGCTGCATGCGTCCAGGTATCCTGCGGAATGGTGCCCGGATTGTCGTCCACATCATGGTAGCCGTTGTCGGCCTGGAAGGTCATGAACAGGAAATTGTTGCTTTGCAGCTGCAGTTTGAAACCGTTCCAGCGGTTGAGTGATATAAGATAGTTGTTGGGATTGGTAGTGCGTCGTTTGAGCCACAGGCTGATGGTGAGGCTTTGCGGGTTGAGCGAAGCGTCGTAAGGCACCTCGATGTGGGCCCCCTTGTCGAAATCGTACGCCATGCTGGCCCGGTTGAAGCGGTCGGCCACCAGGGTAGGCATCATTCCGCCATCTACTGCCGTAGCGGGTGTGCTGCCCGTCCAGCCGGTCTTCAGCAGGCCCGTATGTCCGTGGCCGGACGCGTCGCCGGCATTTCCGTCGAACTTCCACTGGGCCACCAGGTTGGCCACCGATACTTCCTGTATCAGCCTGCTGTTGAAATCCTGGGCGCTGCGGCGCAGGTTGGCAAGTGCATTGTTCACGTCGTCCTGTGTAAAGGTGCTTCCTGTATTTATCTGCAGGGCCAGGGTAAGCGACGTGTTGAGCACGGCTTTGGAGCCGATGGCCACGTTGCCCGGTTTACTGCCTTCCACCGCTGCGTTGTACACCAGCGTCACGGAATCGATCAGGGCTTTCAGTTTTGATTTGTCGGAACTGTAGTCGGGCTTCACATCGTTCTTTTTGCAGGCGGCAAAAAGCAGGCAGCCGGTGAAAACGAGCGGTAGCAAACGACTGAAGATGTTGGAGATGCGCATGAAATCAGGTTTAAATTATTTACCCAGCTTTTTATTGGTGTCGCGTTCGCTTTGCGGGATGGGGAAGAATTTGTTGTTGGCGAAATTGAAGTTCGGCTGATCGGAAAGCGCAGTGGCGGCATAGGCGCTGCCATAGCGCATCACATCGTAGAACCGGTGAAACTCCAGCGCCAGCTCCGATCTTCTTTCCTTTCGGATCAGGTCTCGCAGCTGCGACTGGTTGGTAACGGTGATATCTGGCAGCAATCCTGCAGGCACCGTACCGGAACCAGGCAACGTGGCATCGTTCAGGTACGATTCCCTTGCCCGTTTCCTGACCGCATTGAGCGGTACCAGCGCCTGCGCGCTTTTGCCGGCTTCGTTGAAGGCTTCGGCTTCTATGAGCAAGATGTCTGCGAGGCGGAGTATCTCGTAGTTGAGTGCACCATCCCCTTTGATGCTGGTAGGTATTTCTGACAGGGGCTGGATGTTCTTTTTGGTGATATACCCGGTGGTGCTCCAGCTGGCGTTGAAGGTGGTATCGTAGTACCGGTGCCCGCTGCGGGCCACGGTATAATCGAGCCGCGGATCGTCTGTGCCGCCGGGTGATTTTTCGAAATTGCTGACCAGGCTCTGGGTGGGATAGAAAAAGCCGTAACCGTTCAGGCTCCGCGGGGCCATCCACTGGTTCAGGTTGTTGCCCTGGAAAGGACTGCCCCCGCTGATATGCCAGGCGGAGAAGATCGCTTCCGTATTGGTTTTGGTCGCCGCCCGGAAATTGTCCGTGTAGTTCGGCGTCAGTTTATATACGCCGAGTGCTTCCACCTGCTGTGACAGCAGGGCCGCCGAATCCCATTTCTGCTGAAAAAGGCAGGCCTTCGCCAGCAGGGCAAGGGCAGCTCCTTTGGTGGCACGGCCCTGGTCGCCGCCGCTCCGGCTCACCGGCAGGTCCGCAGCGGCACTGATGCAATCGCTTGTGATCTGCGCATAGATGCGGGCCTGTGGCAGTGCCGGGCTCTGCAGCTCGTCCGGCGTTTCCACCTTTACCCGCAGCGGGATATCGCCATAGGTGCTGGTGAGTATAAAATAGTAATAGGCGCGCAGAAGTTTTACCTGGGCGTTGCCGGATTTCTTCATGGCGTCGGAGATGGCGGTATTGGAAGCGGGCAATCCGTCGAGCACCACATTGCATTTCAGCACGCCGTCGTAATACCGTTTCCAAACCGCTTCCACTGCGGAGTTGGAAGGAAGGATGTTGAACTTGTCGATGTTGTCGAAATCTGCCTGGTCACCGGGGTTGCCGCCTTTGATGGCGTCGTCCGAAGCCACGTCGCCCAGCACCCAGATGGCGTTGGAGGAAGCATCGGTAAAAGTAAGCGCGTTGTATGCCGCGTTCACCGCCAGTCCGGCATTGGCGTCGGATGTAAAGAAATTGGCCGACTGGTAACTGCCCAGCACCGGCTGGTCAAGCACCTTCTTGCAGCCCGCGGAAAAAAGGAGCAGAAGACCCATGCCGGCAAGAAGTTTATTGTATCTGAACATATGCTCGGAGATAAGTTGGATTAAAAATTTACGTTTATGCCAGCGGTCCAGATTCGGGCGGAAGGGTAGGTGCCCCAGTCGATGCCGACAGCGCGTACCCCGTCACCGAGGGAGTTGTTGCTCGTGTACTGCTCCGGATCGAGGCCGGTATATTTTGTAAAGGTGAACAGGTTTTGTGCGCTTACGAACACCCGGGTCTGCGAAATGCCGAGCACCGACAGCCAGTTTGCGGGAACGTTGTACCCCAGCTGCACATTCTTCACACGCATGTAAGACCCTGATTCGAGAAAGCGGGTAGAGGGCTGCTTGTTGTTGGTAGCGCCCGTCCACGAAAGCCGCGGAAACTCGTTCGACGTACCTTGTCCGTGCCAGCTGTTGAGCGCCACGCGTTCGGTGATGTTAAACGAGCGGTAAAAGCCTTCGATGTCGGTTCGTATCTGGTTGTAGATGCTGTTGCCGTACACACCCTGTAAAAACACGCTCAGGTCGAAATGCCGGTATTCGAAGCTGCCGGTGAACCCGTAAGTGAACTTGGGGATCGGACTGCCGGCGAAGCTGCGGTCATATTCATTGATAACACCGTCTTTCTTGCCGCCCGGCCCGCTGATGTCTTTAAACTTCACATCGCCGGGTTGTATGCCCGGTCCCTGGTAGGCATGGGTGAACACTTCCAGCGGCGTTTGAAAGATGCCGTCCATATTCAGCAGGTAGAACGCGCCGATGGGATGCCCCACGGTGGTCAGCGTTGCATAGTAGTTGTTGTCGATGCGGCCGCCGACGATGGGGTTGCTGTAGGCGATCGACAACACTTTGTTCTGGATGGTGGCGAAGTTCGCGGTTCCGGTGAAGTGCAGGTCCTTTGTCAGCTGCCGGCGGTAGGTGAGTTCCAGCTCGAGGCCCTGGTTGCGCACCTTGCCCGCGTTCTGTACCGGCCCCGACACGCCGCCCGCGCTGCTGGGCAGCGGAATGGAGAGGAGCATGCCGGTAGTATTCTTTACAAAATAGTCGGCCGTAAGCTGTAGGGTGTTGTTAAAGAGACCGAGATCGAGGCCCAGGTCGCCCTGGGTACTGCTTTCCCATTTGATGTTGGGGTTGCCCTCGGCACTGATGGAACTGCCCCTGACGGAGGTTCCGCCAAAGGGATAATAATAAGTGCCGCCAAACAGGGATGTGTAAGCGTAGTTGCTGATCTCCTGGTTGCCGAGCTGCCCTACGCTGGCGCGCAGTTTCAGCTGCGAAACCTGTTTCACGTTCTTCATGAAGTTTTCCTGGTCTATCCGCCAGCCGGCCGAACCGGAAAAGAAGTTGCCATACTGCTTGCCCGGCGAAAGCCGCGACGATCCATCGCGCCGCACGTTGAAGTTAAGCAGGTATTTATCCGCAAAGCTGTAGTCGGCCCGGGCAAACAGGGAGAACAGCGCCCAGTGCGATTCGTTGCTGCCGTTCTGCTGTGCGTTCATGCCGTTGTCGAGGTATTGCAGGTTGGTGGTCTGGTCAACAAAAGTGGTGCGCGAAGCCGACAGCTGTTTGATGTCATCCTTGATCACTTCGCTGCCGGCCAAGAGCGTGAGTGCATGCGATTCACCGAAATGCATGTTGTAGGTGGCGGTGTTCGTCCAGTTGTAGTTGAGCTCGTTGGCGGCAGACTGCGCGAGGCTGTTGGGCGAGTTGAAGAACCGGTCGATGCCCCAGGTTTTGAAGAACTGTTTGTATTCGGTGAACTGCAGGTTCATCCCGATGTCAGACCTGATCTTCAGGTTTGCGATGGGCGTCAGTTCCGCAAAGGCATTTCCCAGCACCGCATAATTATTAAAGTTGCGGTCGTACGAATCGGCAAAAGCGACCGGGTTCAATCCGTCGCCAAAAAGGTCGGGACGGGCAGGCAGATCCACATACTGGCCTGCCTTGTTGTACACGGGCGTCGCAGTCGTGCGGAACAGTGCATACCGCACCACGCTGGCACCAGGATTGCCAGCCCCGAACCCGTCGCCGGAAGTGCCTACCTGCCGGTTCTTGGAATAGGAGAGGTTTATATTTGTACCAAGCTTGAAGATCTTCGACAAACTCGAGGTTACAGCCGTACGCACATTGGCGCGCTGGAAAGATGAATTGTTGACCAGCCCTTCCTGTTTGTAATAATTACCCGATACAATGTATTGCGAAGATTCGTTGCCGCCGCTGATGTTAAGCTGCAGGTTGTTGATGGAAGCTGGCTTCAGCACCTCTTTCAGCCAGTTCACGTTTGCCAGCGTGTCTTGTCCGGCGGCAGGGATGAGTGCCCGGCCATCGTTGGTGGCGGCGGTGTTATAGGCCTGTATGTACTGGGATGTGTTCGCCATCTTGATCAGGTTGGTGGCTGTCTGCTGCCCGGTGTAAGCGCTGACGCCGAGCCTTGCCTTGCCCGATCGGCCCTTTTTGGTCGTTACGATCACCACGCCGTTCGACGCGCGGGCGCCATAGATAGCGGCCGAAGAAGCGTCTTTGAGGATGTTGATGCTTTCGATGTCGTTCGGTGAAATTTCGTTGATGCCGGTCTTGGTAGGGATGCCGTCGATCACGTAGAGCGGACTGTTATCATTGATCGTTCCGACGCCGCGGATGCGGACGGCGATGGCGTCACCGGGTGCGCCGGTAGCGGCGGTGATAGACACGCCGGCAGCTTTGCCCTGCATGATCTGGTCTACGCCACCCACAGGTATGCTGGCGATGTCGCGGTTGCTGATGACAGACACCGCACCCGTGAGGTCTTTTTTGCGCTGCGAGGTATACCCCACCACCACCACCTCGTTGAGCCCGGAAGCGGCTTCCTGCAGCACCACCGGCAGGGAACTGCGGCTGCCCAGAGCCAGGGTCACCGTCTGGTAACCCACCAGGGAGATTTCGAGGGTCGTGTTGCCCTGGCCGGGTACGCGCAGCTGAAAGTTTCCGGACGAGTCGGTGAGCGTACCCTGTTTCGTGCCACGGATGGTGATGGAGGCATCAGACAGTGGCGTGCCGGTGGCCGTGGTAACGGTACCGTTCACCGTACGGCCGGAGGGGTTTTGCGCCTGCAAAAAAAGCGGTAACAAAAACAGGAAAAGGCCCGGTAAAGCTGCCAGGCAGATCTTCAGGGCAATGAGTCGTGGTTTATTCATAACAATCGTATGTTCGTCTACAGAAAAATTACAGGCGGACAGAAGGAAGAGAATCCAGGAACGGACAGTTGCTCCAGGCAGAGAGATTGGTGTCATCCCGGCTCACTCTTCACGAATCTGGACGCTCCGGAATGGGATACCAATTTAACAACAATTTCGGAATATCGTCCGGAGGGGTAGTGATTTCTTTTATCTGAACCAGAATTACCTTGTTTGAATGATTCGCCGCTGACCGGCTCCTGTTGGCAGACTTGCCAATCACGCTGGCAATTGTCTGAACCAGGATTACAGGATCCAGGGAGAGGAGGATTCTGAGGGGCTAAATCCCCTCCCGCGAAAACGCATCCATCAGTTCACCGAAAACTTCATATACACCGGAATGTGATCAGACACCTTGTAGGCGTCTTTGATGCTGGAAAAGCTTTTGTAAAAATAGATGACGCCGGAATTGAGGATCCTGATGTGGGAGCGGTTGCAGAAGATGTTGTCGTATTCGGACGCCAGGCAGTCATTTTTGACGCATTTGGTGCGCAGCGAAGTTTTCTGTTTGGTGAACACCGGCAGGAAACGGATCGACTTGAGGGTGTTGAAGACCGAATGCGATTCGGACAAGTTGAAATCGCCTTCGAAGATGAGGTTCTTGCCAGGATACTCGTCGGGCACATACTGCAGAAACTTGATCTCCGACTCGGGCTGCTTTGCTTTGGGGATGGCGTGGTAACTGGCCAGGGTGAAAAGCTTGTTGCCGGTCTGAAACGTTGCCATATAAGGCTCCCGGTCAATTTGAGTGCTGTATTTCTGTTCAAGCCACGCTTTGCCGATCTTTTTCACGCGCGAAGGTTTCCACACAAACGCATATCGCTCGGTCCCGTTCTCGTGGGTGGTCGTAGGGTCGCTGATGGTGTAATCCCAGTTGCCACCCTTGCGGTTGAGCGTATTCACAAGCCTGGCGACGGCGGCCGACCCCCCGGTGCCCGCCACCACTTCCTGTATCGCCAGCACATCCACATCCTTCACCGTGTTGGCAATAAACTCGATCGCATCATCGGTTTTCGATTTGCCGAAATCTTTCAGGTTCCAGGAGCAGGTGGTGATATCGCCGGAGTTGCCAGCGGTTGTTGTGGTAGTTGGAGTGCCTGCAGAAGGATCGTGGTTGCGGACCTCGTTTTTCCGGCGGAGAAAATAGAACAGCAGGATCAGCAGCAGGATGCCCGCCGCAATGACCAGGTAATTGCGCACTTTCATATAGACCTATTCGAACGTGATGGTACTGTTCTTGTAGTCGATCGAGATGTTGCCGAACTTTTCGAGGGCCGACTGTCCGAAAAGGAGCGGCGCTTTGTCATTGTTGACCACGTTGGCGTCAACGTTATAGATGGTTCTGTCGGCGATCTTTACTTCTTTCAGCCGGATGATGCCACCCGCCGATACATTGCCGTTCGCATCGATGAAATTGGATGTGCCGATCAGGTCGTCGTCCGTCAGCTTGCCCTGCTTGTAGAGGTAAGAAGCTTCCACGTTGGAGATGGAGATCAGTCCGGCCCCGGTATCAAAAATAAAATCCATTGACGTCCCGTTGATGGAAACGGGGATCTTGTATACGCCGCTCTCTTTTTCCATGTGCACCACCGTCTTGCCCGCGGGCAGGCTCTTAACTTCTTCCTTGTTCTCCACGGAAGTACTCACATGCGTGCGCCGCATGCGGCCCGATTTGGAGCAGCCCGAACAGCCGGAGAGGAAACAGCTGGCTGCGAAAAAATATAGGAAGAATCTGGTCATCGTATGTCGCCGATTTTCGGAAAGATCTGGATCAGGAAGCGCTGGTTGTCGGTCTCGTTCTTCAGCCGGCCTACACCGCCCCAGCCGTTGCCGGATATCTGCAGGTCGATCAAACCCCGGTAACCGGCTGATTCAAAGTTAATGCCTTTTGACCGCCAGTAATTCCACAAACTAAGCGCCCGCCGGTAACTTAACTCATAATTGTGAGATTCGTTGCCCGACCGGGAAGCATAGCCGGCGATCACCAGGATGTACGCCACATTGCGCAATCGCGGATTCGAGTTCTTCGACTCCTGCAGCTGGTTGATGATCTGGCGCAGTTTTTCTCCTGCCTGGTCGATCTTGCCGACCGTAAAGTAGTAATTCTCGAGCTGGCTCGGACTGATCTCATACTGATCGGTGTGAAACTTCACATCGAAGGAAAGCTTGAACCGCTTGTAGGTAGATTCATACGTGAAAAGGGTGGTATCGCTTTTCAGCGGCTTCAGGTTTTCTTCGACGGCCTCGATGATGGCCAGTTTTTCTTTTTGCAGGTTGATGGTGGAGTTGAGCCGGATATAGGTAAGCACATACAGCACCAGCATCACGAAAAAGAGGCTGG
The DNA here is from genome assembly GCA_965200945.1 of Chitinophagaceae bacterium. Taxonomy (GTDB): domain Bacteria; phylum Bacteroidota; class Bacteroidia; order Chitinophagales; family Chitinophagaceae; genus JADCRZ01. The sequence goes on along the minus strand of OZ241749.1, from coordinate 1,765,651 downwards.
TCATCAGGTCGGTATAGCTGGGCCAGAAAAAGTCGGGTTTACTTGATTTCATGGGGCTTGCTCCTTCCGAAAAGTTTGCTGAACGATGTCTGAACCCGGTCGCCAAAAGTACGGTCGCGCTCCTGCTTCCAGGCTTCCAGTTCCACAACAACCTTTTGCAGGCTGCTTTGCAACACCTGCAGGTCGTAATGCAGTCCCGACATCTGTGCGGAAGACGCGGTCTTCATATCCGCCAGGTTCCTGTTCACCGTTTCCAGGTAAGTGAGCTGATCCAGCTTTTTCCATTTCTCCGGGTACTCGTTCTTCATCAGGTCGAACTCGCGGAGCGAGATCTTCTGCACTTCCTGAATCCTTTCCTGTGTAAATAGTTTCAGCTGCGACAGGCTCTGGTCGAGTACGTCGTTCACTTTGTTGACAGCGGTCGAGATCATCTGCCGGCTTTCGTCGAGCGAGGCGTAATGATCCTGCAAAAATTTCTGCAGCTGCAGGTTGTTCTCGAAAGTCTGCATCACCTGTTTGCCCAGCGCATGAAAATCATCGGTGCGCGCGATCATGCCGTTGAGCTTGTCGGTATAGCCGCCGGCGAGCTGCACCATCTCGTTCAGGCCGCTCAGGTTCTTGTTGAACTGGTTGAACTTCTCCACCGCATCCTGCAGCTCGCGCAGCACGATCACGTTGGCTTTTGCAAATTCCGTGATGTCGAGTTTCTCCAGCGTGTTGAGGATGCGCTCCTGCGCAATGAGTGCATCGTGGTTCTTGCCCATCACGCTGCTGAGCGAGCCAATGTTGGTGGTGAACTCGGTATTGAAGCGGTGCAGGTTGTTCTGCAGTGCGTAGAAGGTGGCGTTGATGTTTTGGTTTAGCAGCGGCAACAGCTCTACCTGGATGAACGTGTAAAAATCATTCTTTCTTTCTTCGGTTTCCGCTTTGGCCCCTTTCAGGAACACGCCGTTGTTCAGCACCGTAAGCAGCAGTCCGGTGAAACTCGCGATCATGGCGATCTTCACGCCACCGAGCAGCAGCGAGATGGCGCCGTTCAGCGCAGCGGGGTCGGAAGTAAAATCAATGCCCGAGATCTGGAACAGCCCGAATACGATGCCCAGGAACGTGCCCAGCAGCCCCAGGTAAAGCGGCAGTGAGATGGTCTGGTTGATGCCTTCTTCCACAGTATCGCAGTTCCTTTCCACGATGTCTTTGATGAGGTGAAAATCAGCCGCGATCTCGCGGTTGCGCAGCAGGTAGGTATTGATCGAATAAAGGATCTTTTCAGTGACGCGGTTGCCACCCGACTGTACCCTGATGAGTTCGAGGTTCATCCGCTCTTCCTGCGGATTGCTGTGTATGTTGCTGCTTTCTTCGGCGTACTGCGCAAGGTGCTTGAACAGATCTTTCGGCGGCAGGTTGAAATAAGCCTTGCGCATCAGCAGCTTCCGGATCTCGAACTTTTCCGTTTCCGGAAATATGCCGCGGTAAATGCCGATGCTCATCTTTGTCTGCACAAAAATAAGCATCTGAAAGGCGATGATGATGGCCACACCGGCGATCTCCAGCAGCTGAAAATTATTCATACCTGATGAGGGCTTTCTTTTTGATGATCCATTTGTCGCCTTCCAGCACTGCGAGCCCCGACTGGCTCGTTACGATATTTTTCACCTGCTGAGACGGCATGTTTTCTTCGTCGCAGGCGGGCTTGATATAGGTCTGCACCATCCCGATCACTTCCTGCACGGAAGCGCCGGCGGTGTGCACGTCGAAGTCGGCTTCGGTTTTGTTGGCCCGCACGCGGAACCGGTAAATGGTGTTCTCGCGGGTGTCCGATTTGGCCGTGATGGGAAAGTAGTTGCCGACCGGGAAGCTCATAAAAAAAGTTTCAGGCACCGCTTTCTTTTCTTTTCGCACCGGGTTCTCTGCCGTACCCGCTGCCGCAGTAGGCTGCCGGTCCTTTTCCAGGTTTTCGAGCCGCTGGATCAGCGCGTTCATATCCTCCTGCGCATCGCCCCATTTCGCGTGGTTATCAACGAGCATCTCCACCTGTTTCTTTACTTCTTCCAGCGTCGGGCGTTTGGCGGAAGCCGAGGAGAATGTGCTGAACCTGGTTTTGAGCGCTTCTATCTCCTCCCGGTGACGTTCAGCACTTGCTTTCAAACCGAACCAGCACCAGGCTGCAACACCGATCACCAGCAGGTACAGCAACAAGGTCCAGAAATTAAAGTAGGTAAGACTGAAAAATGACTCGGTTGCAACCCCTGTTTTAGGCTGTGCCTGAACAGCCAGACACAGGACTAATAAGGCAGGAACCAGCTTCCAGTGTTTCATGCAGGGTTTATTTGATGGTTTCGGTTTCGATTTTATACGCCAGCTTGTTGATCGCTCCCCGCAGCGGGTAAAAGAACAGGGTTTCATCGATGTCTACATCCGTATTGTCCTGCACTTCCTGCATTTTTTCTTCTATGCCGGCCAGCAGGAAGGTTTTCAGGTCTTCCTTCAGGCTTTGCTTGTACTTCTCAAAATTGCCGGGATTGATCCCGAAGTAATTATAGAAATTGAACTTCTTGTTCCAGCCGAAGAATTTATCGATGAACTGTCCTACTTCGGCGCATACGGCGTTTACCAGCGCGTCGTTCTTGATCTGCGTGTACAGGATGGTGGTCTCCGGTACCAGCCGGTTGTCGGTAGTACCCACGAGCACATTTTTGATCGCCGGCTCTATGTTGTTGTAGCGGCTGTAATCGCGGCATTCGAGCCCGCCCTTGCAGGTGATCTCTTTGGGGTTGGGATAGAGCTTCAGTTCCACCACAGGCTGCTGTTCCAAGTTGTAGATGTCGGCAAAGATCACGCGGGTGAACAGCGTCAGGCTTTCCAGGTCGCTGCCGCCGGCGGCGATGGATATGATCTTGGAGCCGTTGCCGCTGAACGTGATAAAGCGGGGCGGCTGCAATCCCTTCGCTTTCATCAGCGTGCCGATGTGATAAATGATGGCGCTGTAGTACAGCAGGAAGATGATCTTGAGATCGGCGTTCTCCGCCAGCAGTTTCGAGAAAGCCAGCGGAATACGGTTGTCGGTGATCAGTTTATTTTCTTCGAGCGAAAAGAAAAACTCGATCAGTTCCACCGACCTCGAGTTGCGGGCCTTGATGGAATCGTAGACCGTGATAAGATTTTGTGCGAGCGTGTTGGATAAGCTTTCGCGGATCACTTTTTCATAGGCGAGAATAAAGCCGTTGGTGGCCGACGTATTTCCGTAGCCATCACCGAACAGCGAATTGGAGGCAAACTTGAACGACGTGAGCACGACCGGCTCGTTGTTGCTGTACATAACCACATCGGTGGTGCCGCCGCCGATGTCGATGCAGGCGACCGGTTTGTCGAGCGCGATCACACCGCCTTTTTCCTTGAAGAAGTGAAACGGCGCCAGCGATTCCGACATGCGGTACAGCCCGGTGCCGCCGTTGAAATAACGGCTGTAGTAGGTGGTCCAGGCGTCCTGCAAAAATTTGCGGCGGAACACCGGCATGCTGGAAGGATAGAACCACACGATCTCGGTGGAAGAAAGTTTGCCGCCGTTGAGCAGCACCTTGTTCCGGATCATAAGCATCACCTGTTTCAGAAAGCCTTTGGTCCTTCTTTCCAGCTTCTTATTGTTCTTGAAATCCGCCCATTTTAGGTTCGACGTGCATTCGCTGTTGCTGCTGTTGAGGTTATAGGATTCTTTCAGGTACCAGAAGGGAATGTTGAAATCCGCCAGCGCATAACTCGGTTCATCCGGATTGAACATATCGTTGTCGTAAATTACCGTACGCTGCGGGAACTTGTACTGCAGTGATGACTTGATCTCGTACGGAATAAATTCCTCGCGGATGATGGAGGTCAGCTTGGCAACGCCGATGCCTAACCGCGATGCGTTGGCGCTGAAAAAATGTTCGGTGTTGTTGCCCGCCGAATGAAGCGTCCCCAGCTGGATATCGCGTTCGGTGATGTCGAACGGCCGTGCATCGTCGCCGCCCATCTTGTATTCGATGTGCGTATTGGTGGTACCAAAGTCGATCGCGAACTTGAACGATTTGGAAGGCGCCGGCGTGGGTGGAAAGAGCGGAACTACGAGCCCCGTCGCGAGGTTGTGGCTCACTTCCATGAAATCGAAATTCTGTTCCAGCACATGGTAATGCGTGCTCACGCCCTGCGCCTGCTGCTTGCTGCTGCGCGTCTTTCGGGCCACCACAGGCAGCGACACGGCAGGATCGGATTCTTTGTAAAACTTGACCGAGTACTCCAGGTATTTTGTCAGCGGCTGTACGTCGCGGTCTACCAGCAAGACCCGGTAATGCGGATTCACCATCGGGGCGAATTGCAGGAACGGGTAGATGGCCAGGGTAAACTGGTTGTCGATGATCACGCCCGCGTTTTCTTTTTCGTTGGGCTGCTGCACACGGTCCTGGAACTGGTTGGCGTTGTAGATCCTCGACAACTGGATGTATCTTCCTTTTTGTATCGGGATGCGGAGGATCACCTTCACGCCGCCCGGCATCTGGGTCATCTCGAACCGCTTTCTTCCGTCAGACACGGCGCCCTGCAGGTCTTTGAGCGAAAAGTATTCAAAGAATTTTTTCTTCAGCGGCAGCGCATACCCGTGGTCCCTTTCACCCTGGCGTATCTCGTAGTTGCCTCCAAAGAAGCGATCTTCATCTACCGGGAAAGGCAGCTTGATGAGGTAAGGCTCCAGCAGGTCGCTGACGGTGAGGTAGGGATATTTGATCTGCGTCTGGTTGGGCAGCGTTCTTTCCTGCAGCGGCCGCTCGTCGAAGAAGGGCACGTTCTGGTGAAAGTTTCGCTGCCATACGCCGCCAACATAAGAGAGCGGATCGTTGAAGGGCTCGGTCGGAAGCACGCAGGGGATAAGGCCTGTTGCGTTCTTTGAATCCTCTATCACAAAATCGTTCTCGCTGGAAGTGGCCAGCACCTTATAGTCTTTGGTGCGCAACCGGAACCCGAGGATCTCCGCGTTGTTGTTTTCCGCTCCAACATCGATCAGTTTGTACTGGTGGTACGAGTTGTCCCTTTCTTCCTGCCTGATGGCATCCTGCAGGCTGCGGTCGAGTATGCCGAAGGTCTGGTCGAGGTATTCCTTGATATCCGGAAAGCGCGTCGGAAAGCCGGGAAATGCGTGTTCGAACGAATATATGAAGCGGATGAACTCTTTGCTGCGCTGGTACAGGGCGCAATAGCTGTTGTCGAAAACGCGGTCATTGCCAAAGCTGATGTCCACATACGACAGGTCGTTGGCGGAAGAAAAGAACAGGGTGGAGGGCGACGTGCCCCCTATGATATTGATCAGTTCCTTGCCCTGCTTGTAGTTGAGCAGGTAGATGTGTTTGAGCTCGCTGAAGTTGAACGCCTGTGCATCCTGAAACAGGTACATCTGCAGGGTTTCCCCGAGCAGCTTGTGCTTCGGATTACCCGAATGGATCAGCTTGCCCAGGTCGCTGTCGGGCGTTACCTGCAGCTGGCCGTTGTTGTACGCAATGCCGGAGCTCCATTCAAGCAGCTCTATCTTGTCGCCGAATGCTTCGATGTTGAAAAAGATCTCGGCTACATCCAGACAGTCGGACACAAGGCGGTGATAGATGGACGTGCCTTCCGGCGTGCGTTTGCTGTTGATGTACCTGAAGGCGGTCCGCACCAGGTCCATCCGCGCAAAAGGACTGGGAATAGACGTGATCTGGTTCTGGGCGTTGGAGCCCGCCGGATCGGCGATCGAGTTGATAAAATTATCAGACAGGTGACCGGGTATCTGCTGCCAGTGCTCCACATTTTCTCCGGCGCCCGTATGTAAGCGAAATAATTTACTCATGGTAACGCGCTGCTTTAAACATTGATTTTTTCATTCACGATCTTTTCCGTGGCTTCCGAAAAAAGCGCCAGCAGCTTCTGCTGGCTCGATAGGTGATCGAACTGCGGCTCGGTCTCCGACAATACATTCCGGTAGTTGCCCAGTCCCGACCCTTTGAGGATACCCGTGAGAAAACCCTTTTTCTCCGGCGTGCCGTTCACGAGGTTGAAAATGTCTTTGCCCGACTTGCTGAAATCGATGGGATAAAAAGCCACGTTGGAAGTGCTCATTTCCTGCAGCCATTCGCGGAAATGCTGGTTGAAGGCGGAGAGGCTGTGCCGGTAACGCACGCCGAGCGCCTCTTTGGTGAGTTTGTTGTTGCCGTTGCTGGCCCAGGCTTCGCCTTTGGCTTCGGAAAATTCTTCGTAATGATTTTCGAGGAAACTCTGGAACAGGGCAAAGCGCGTGAGCGGTTTGGCAACCAGGTCGTGTGTCTCCTTCGCGAGGTCGGCAAACTGAACGGAAGCCGTTTCTTTCTGCAGCCCGAATTCGAAGAATTTGGGATTGGTAGCCGTGCCATTCACAACATTGAGATCGGTGTCGCCCAGTTCCATAAAATCGATGATAGAAAGGGCGGCTGCCAGCTCTATGAAATGGGCTTTGTTGCGCTGCTGTGCGGCCCCGTCCGCACCTTTCTGCTCGTTCGTGACCACGTCGCCGATATAGTACAACGCGTTGATGGAATTGTTGCCGCTCACGTTCCGGGCATAGTACGAAAGCGCCGCCTTTGTCTTCGAGATGAATGTGTTGCTGTCGATCGATGTCTTGTCATTCTTATCTACCCCGAAATAAGGCAGGATGCTCACTGCACCGATGCGGGCGTTGCGCAGGAAATTGTGGTGGGGCAGGGGATGGGCGGCATCACGCACGTTCTTGAGGATAAGCGGAAAGCCGGCGGCGCCGGTGCCCCCGAAGATCGAGCTGATGATGAACACTCGGTCGTTCTGCTCGAAGTTGGACGCGAACTTGCGGAAAAAATCCGTGTCCTTGAACTTGTTCAAGACCACGCTGCCGATGTTGGGGTTGCCTTTGAAACCCACGTCCATATCGGCGTTCAGGTTGTTCTTCGAAAAGATTAGCGAAGTAAAGGCGCGGTTGCTGCGGTCGAGCTCGCTGTAGCCGATGAAATCCTTGAAGAGCTGTTCTTTCACCCCTTCGATGTCGAAAGTGAAATTGTCCGACACGAAGCCACCGTCGCCGAGCTCGTCGAGCGAAGAGATCTTCGTCTTGAAAAAATCAGATTTATCCGAACCGGATTTCTCGCGGATCTCTTTGTACAGTTTTACGATCTCGATGGTACGTGTGAGATCGCCGTTGGCACTGTCAGGATCGATGATGATGGGTACGATCGTTTCAGGATTGTTGGTCTCCACACCTGCTGCCAGCAGCATGGTCAGCGCTTTTACCACCCGGGAGCCGGTACCGCCGATCGCAAATAGAAATAGTTTGGGCATGCTTAAAAAGGTGATTTTTTGTTGATGGAACTCTTCCATTTGATCAGCAGCGACAAAATGAGGCACCAGATAATGGAAAAGATGGCCGCGGTAAGTCCGAAGCCGGAGCAATCGGACCCGGTCATGTGAAGCTGGTTGCAGTAGTTGCCGGTTGCCAGGTCGTTGTTGGGATAGGTGTATGCGATGATAAACAGGATGAGGGCGCCGGCCAGCACATTGATGAGCCACCACCACCAGCGGTTGAACGGGATGCGGTTGAGGATGCCGTAGTAATAGTTCAGCATGATAAGTGTATTTACCACAAACAGGCTGATGAACACGATGGAGTAAATAGACTGGCCGGTGTAATCGACGCATTTGATGTCGAGCCCGCGCAGGTGCTCGCCCAGTCCGTTCTGGCTCGAGTACAACCCGAACGATTCAAAGAGGGAGATCAGAAATTCTGAGATGGCATTCATGATCCTATTTTTTGTTTTTTAGCCAAACAATGATAAAAACGATCACAATGAGACTGATGATGATTGCCCACGGGAAACCGCCGCTTTTTCCATGAGCGGCGTAATTGTCTTTGCTTACCTGCACGTTGATCGCCAGCTGTTCTTTTCCTTCGTACTTGTCCGCGTACGCTTCCGACATGCCCCTCACCAGGTATTCGAGCCCAAAGGTTTGTTTCTGCTGCACCGCATCAAACGGCCTGCTGTCGTCGGTGTTAGATGACCTGCTGATCCAGTCGGGCATCTTTGATTTCAGTTTGATGGCCACTTCCTGGTTTTGTTTCAGGTCGATCGTTTTCAGTGTAAAGATATGCGAGTAGCCAGCCTGGCTTTCGTTGTTGAGCGGGTCTGTTTTGGCCACCGACACCAGCGAGTAATTTGACGGCAGTTCATAATTTCCGGGATTGGAAAGATAGGCTTCTTCCATCGACAGGTTGGTGAGATCTGCCGCAAGTGAGAATTGGAATTCCTCCGATGCTGCGTTCCTACCGCCGGGTACGGCGTTGTTGATCACCAGCCGGGTGGCCGGCTGCTCGATCCTGAAATCGCCGATCTTGTTATTTCGGATGATCTGCGCCGGGGGGTGACTGGCAGAGGGCGGCAGCATAAAATGACTGTTCTCATACCCGGAATATTCCCTGAAGCGGATGTGCGAGTAAAATGACGCGAGCTTGTCCTGCCGGCCGAACACCAGCATATAATAAGGCCGGCTCTGCCCGTTGAGCCATTCCCATTTTTTTGTGCGGTTGGCGCTCTCGATCCAGTATTTGCCATAGTAGGGAGAGGTCAGCTTGATGAGGATGGTTGAAAAATCGCGCTTGCCCAGTTCACGCGATACAAACAGTTCCAGTGAGTTTTTGGCGGCATCCAGACTCGCAGCGGAATTGCCGCCGTTGCTGGAAAAGATACAGTCGGAGATTAAGATGTTGACCTTGTCGGGCGCTGCGCCGATGACCTGTTTGATGATATCCGGCAGCTGCGAATCCGTAACGCCGCATCCCGAGTTGCTCATTGTCTGCGGGCTCAGGTTGCGGATAAAATTCTGCATGTCCTTCGGGTCGGCGTTGGGTTTTTGAGGACAGATCGAATCGTTGATAAAGTAGAGGTTAAGGCGGTTGGCCACGTTCTTGGCGTAGAGGTCGGTGATGATCTCGTACACACTGTTGGTGAACGTCGTGGGCCTGGTCACATAGCCGAACATACTCCCCGAGTTCTCGATATAAATGTTATAATCCGCTTTTGAGTTGTCTGTAGCAGGCAGGGGCTGTTTTTCTGCAGGTGCTTCCTTTGTGCCCGCGGGTTGTTCTTCTGCACCGCTGCTTCTACGGCCGCTGCCGCTGCGGTTGTTGTTGCAGGCGGCCATCATAAAAAAGAATACTGCGAGCAGCCAAGTCCGGTTATGCATTTGATTTATATCGGTCAGTGTCATATAAAGTTGAACCAGGCTTCATGCGCAGTCGTGCCATCCACCGATCCATGGTTAAAAATATTGATTAATGCACTAACATTTTCATAAAAATAGAAGGGCGATGCAGCGTTTTTGTGATGAGTGGCATCGCAGTTTTCATAAACGGCTTTTTTCAGCCGATCGGCTGAAAAAAGCAGTCAATCGCCTATTTTTACCCCCGGATTACTCATTCAAAAAAATCTACTGATGATCAGGCGTATCATACGGATCCTTTGGCTGGCGGCATTTGTATACATTCCTTCCGAAGCAGGCGCCTGGGGAACGCAGGGGCACCGCATTACAGGACAGATCGCTGATTCCTATCTCAACGCGAAGGCCCGTGCAGCGATCAGGGCGATCCTTGGCGACGAATCGATCGCGATGGCCAGTAACTGGGGGGATTTCATCAAGTCGGATACCTCTGTCAATTACGATGCATGGCATTATATTGATCTGAAGGCCGGCCTTACCTACAGCGCCTTGCAGGATTATCTGAAGATGGATGCCGATACCGATGCGTACACCCGGTTACAATTCCTTACCGCCGCACTCAAAAAGAAAAACCTGTCTGCCGGTGAAAAGCTTTTTGATCTGCGGATGCTCATCCACATCGCCGAAGACGTCCATCAGCCCTTGCACACGCGCGATGAGCAGGAGGGCGGCAACAAGATCACGGTACAGTGGTTCAGCGAGCATACCAACCTGCACTCGGTTTGGGATTCACGGGTTATCGATAACCAGCAGCTGAGCTATACCGAATATACGGCTGCCATCAATCATACAACCGCCGCCCAGCGCACTGCCTGGCAGAAAGAACCCTTTTCGCAATGGATCTTCGACTCCTATACGATCGCTACCCCGGTGCTTGAAGAGATCACGCATGCCGACCAGCGGCTGAGTTACCGCTACATTTACGATCACCTGCAAACGCTGAATATGCAGCTGCTCAAAGGCGGCGTGCACCTGGCAGGTTTGCTCAATGAGATTTTCGGGAAATAAGCGGTATTCCGGAAACAGCCTCCGGTCTTTGTTACCGGAACTTTACGGAGCCGCCAAGCGTCAGAAAGAACGGGGATGCGGCTTTGTTAAGGCCAAAGCCGGAACAGACATCGAGGGCGATATTCTTGCCGATAAAATACTCCATGCCTCCGTCGAGCGTATATTCGGATGGCTCATTGTTTTGCAGGAAACAATACAGCTCTGTAAACACATGAAAATGGTCGCCGATATCGATCCCGGGTACTACGCTGTACATCCATTCCGGATCTGTTTCAAAACCGTCCCATTCCGCTCCCGCATTGTAGTTCAGCGAAAATCTATCGGTGATATTGTTCTCCATCAGCAGCCGGAGCGTAGGGGCGAGGTGCTTGGCGCGGAAGGCACCTGTGCTCACCCGGGGTATGCCCGTCTGAAAAAGCAGTGCGGTCTTGGGTATCCACCGTTTTTCTTTCAGTACTGCCAGCTTGAGCCCGATCTCTACGGGTTCGATGCCGGATGTTACTTTGTCGTTGGGAATATAATGCTCGATGCGGGTCGAGTAGCTGGTCTTTATCCTGAATTCAAGCTGGTCGGTGATGCCGTACTTGGCCAGCAACTCAGGAGTGGAAAATAGCCTGTTGTTCTCTGATTTTTTCTCTGTCCGTACACCCGTTTCAAACTGAAAGTACTTACGGGGAACAATGTACGGAACCTCGGTTTCATTCGGCCGGTCGGTTTCTATATGCTCTCTCTCCTGTGCAAAGGCGGCAGTAAAAGCAAACAGACAGGCACAGCACAGTATATATTTTTTCATGGTCTCTAGCGGTAATCATCCCTGGCCGGACTGAACGCGTCGATCACTTTGCAATCTTCCAGGGCAACGGCTGAATGGGGCGTATCGGGCGGGATGACATGACACATGCCTTTGGTAAAAACGAAGGTCTCTTCGCCGATCGTCATTTCTATGACGCCTTCTGCCACGTAGGTCAGCTGTTCGTGGGGGTGCTGGTGGCGGGGCATCGGGCTCCCTTTCACGATGTTCCAGAAAGCAAGCGTGCTTTGTTGCCCGTGAAGGAATTTAGCAGAATAGCCCGGAATAATTTCCCGGGCTATCATATCTTGGAGATCAGGCATAATAGGTTGCTTAGATCTGTTGTTGAAGTGAATGAAACAGTTAGGCGCTGACGGCTTTGTTCACAAGCTGGGCCGCTTCGCTGAGGAGTATGGCGGACTGCACTTTCAGGCCGCTTTCATCGATCAGTTTTTTGGCTTCTTCCGCGTTGGTGCCCTGCAGACGCACAATGATCGGTACGGTGATGTTGCCCATTTTGTTGTATGCGTCGATGACTCCCTGTGCAACACGGTCGCAGCGTACAATGCCGCCGAAGATGTTGATGAGGATGGCTTTTACCTTGGGGTCTTTGAGAATGATGCGGAACCCGGCTTCCACGGTCTGCGCATTGGCGGTGCCGCCCACGTCGAGGAAGTTGGCCGGTTCGCCGCCGCTCAGTTTGATCATGTCCATAGTGGCCATGGCAAGTCCGGCGCCGTTTACCATACAGCCCACGTTGCCGTCGAGCTTCACAAAATTGAGGTTGTATTTTCCGGCTTCCACTTCGGTGGGATCTTCTTCGCTGATGTCTCTCAGCTCCGCCAGGTCGGGATGACGCATGAGTGCGTTATCATCGAGATTCATTTTGCAATCGACCGCAATGATCTTGTTGTCGCTGGTTTTGAATAGCGGGTTGATCTCGAGCATGCTGCAATCGAGCCCTACATAAGCGTTGTACAGGCTTGTTACAAATTTCACCATGCTTTTGAAAGCTTCGCCGCTCAGTCCGAAATTGAACGCGATCTTTCTGGCCTGGAAAGCCTGGAGCTTGCCGCCCGGGTGTACCCATTCCTTGAAGATCTTTTCGGGGGTGCTGTGTGCTACTTCTTCAATGTCCATTCCTCCTTCGGTACTGTACATGATCACGTTCTCGCCCTTTGCGCGATCGAGCAGGATAGAGAGATAAAACTCTTGTACAGGGCTGGCGCCTTCGTAATAAACATCCTGTGCTACCAGCACTTTGTTGACTACTTTTCCGCTCGGGCCGGTCTGGATGGTAACCAGCGTACCGCCGAGAATGTTCTGGGCGATCTCTTTAACGGCTTCTGCATTTTTGCCTACGGCTACGCCGCGTTGTTCCTTGCCCATGATCTTGCCCTTTCCACGGCCGCCGGCGTGAATCTGTGCCTTCACTACCGCAAAGTTGCTCCCGTAGAGGGTCTTGATCTGGCGGTAAGCTTCTTCCGCTTCGTTGGGTGTGCTGCACGCGATGCCTTCCTGAACAGCTACATTATATTTCTTTATTAATTCTTTCGATTGGTACTCGTGGAGATTCATGCGCTGAAAATTTGCGCTAAAATAGCGTAGAATAGCAGAATAGAAAAATAAGAAGCCGCGCGCTTGCGTAATACCTGTTCTGCAACATCTGCCTGCCGGCCCGGCATCTCATAGATCCAAGTACCCACCCTCCTTGTACGTAATGTGCAAATCCTCTTTATTTTCGAAGCATGAACGAGTTTGATGAAGATATAGAAAAGAGCCTGGCAGTGCTGAGAAGCGGTGGCACCATCCTGTACCCAACAGATACGGTGTGGGGACTGGGTTGCGATGCCACCGACGAAGATGCGGTAAACAGGGTGTATGCGTTGAAACAGCGGCCCAAGAATAGACAATTCATCCTGTTGCTGGCTGATGAACGCGACCTAATCAAATACGTGACCGCGCTGGATCTTGCCGTGTTTGATTTTCTGCGGTCGGTGTCGAAACCAACGACTGTAATCTACGATGGGGTCATCGGTCTCGCCCCTTCTGTGATCGGCGCCGATGGTACCGCGGCTTTCCGCCTGGTAAAAGAACCATTTTGTAAAACGCTGATCAAACGGCTGCGAAAACCGCTTGTATCCACTTCCGCCAATCTTTCCACCGCGCCCACGCCGCGTTTCTATCATGAGATCGATGAGGCCGTCAAAACCGGTGTCGATTATATGGTTCATTACCGCCGGGAGGATACTGCGCCGCAGGAACCATCGGCCGTCATCCGCTGGAAAGGAGAAGGGAACATCACCGTGATCAGAGAGTAATCCCATTTCCTGCCATCCGAATTTCCTGTTTTCATTTTCTTCCGCTAATGTTGCGGGATGAAAATTCTGGTCAGACTGCCGAACTGGCTTGGAGACATGATCATGAGCCTGGGATGCCTGAAAGCCCTCCAGGACATCTATCCGGATGCGGAGATCAGCGTGATCGCAAAAAAAAGCATTCATTCCGCACTGGAATTCTTTCCGGCTTTCAGCAACCAGTTTATTTTTTCAAAAGATGAATACCCGGGCCTGAAAGGCGCCTGGAGTTTCGGCCGCATGATCCGCCGGCACGCACGCTTCGACCTGTTTGTTTGTCTGCCTGATTCATTCTCTTCCGCGGTGATGGGCTATGCCACCGGCGCCACTCAGCGCATCGGCTATAACAAGGAAATGCGGAATGTGCTTCTTACCAAAGGATACCAGCGGAAGAACGGCCTGCACCGGGTGGAAGAATACCTCGACCTGATCGGGCAATTCACCGGCAAAAGCCTGGATGCATCGGGCATCTGGCTACAAGCCCCACCGGTACCCAAACAGGCGCACATCGCCATCAACATCAATTCGGAAGCCAGCTCGCGCAGGCTGCCGGTACAAAAAGCGGTGCGTGTGCTTACTGCATTGCAGGCAAGCTGCAGCAATCCGCTGGTGCTGGTGGGAGTTAAAAACCAGGCTCCGTACGTCGAGGAAGTGCTGCAGCAAATGCCTTCCCTCCACCATATCGAAAACCTGTGCGGCAAAACGACCCTTGCGGAACTTGTGCAGGTCTTTTCATCGGCCAGCGCGGTGCTCACCACCGACTCGGGTCCGGCGCATCTTGCCAATGCGCTCGGCACAAACACCGTTGTGCTGCACGGTGCCGACGATGAGCGCGAAACGGCTCCCTTCAACGATGCAAACCATTTCGGCCTGCGGCTGGGCCAGCTCCCCTGCGAACCCTGCGTCAAAAATAAATGCGTCCTCTTTGGCCTACCCAAATGCCTCGAGCTGCTCGACGAGCAGCTGATCGTAGACACGGTGCTTGAGCATAGAAGCAAAATCCCTTTCCCGGAGCGGTAGGGGATGGAGTTTTACTGCAGTGAGTTTTGTTGCCTTTGCGCCTTGCGGCCATAACAAAGCGGAGGGAGGAGCGGCTCGAACCCGCCCCTCCCTCCGAAGAAGGGATGGATGCGTACGCCGCTTCATTGTCTCTTGCAGAAAAAACCGCAATCTAAATTACATTTGCAGCAATTTTATGGAGATACATTGCACTGAGCGGGAACTGGCCGTGTTTGGGAAGATCCGGCAGGCGGCGGCATCGCTGGGTTTTCCCTGCTATATCATTGGCGGGTTCGTGCGCGACAAGATCATCGGGCGCAAAACCAAAGACGCCGACATCGTATGCGTAGGCGACGGCATCGCACTGGCACACAAAACAGCCGAACTTTTCCATCCGCACCCATCCGTCGCCTTCTTTAAAACCTTTGGCACCGCCCAGATCAAACTGGATGATTTTGAACTGGAGTTTGTAGGTACGCGCAAAGAAAGTTATTCCCACAACAGCCGCAATCCGGTGGTGCAGCCTGGCACCCTCGAAGATGACCAGAACCGCCGCGACTTTACGATCAACGCCCTGGCGATCAGTTTGAATGAAGCTGATTATGGCGCGCTGGTTGATCCGTTCGACGGGCTGCACGACATCGAAAAAAAGATCATCCAGACACCGCTCAATCCCGACCAGACCTTCAGCGATGATCCCCTGCGGATGCTGCGGGGCATCCGCTTCGCCTCCCAGTTGGACTTTCAGATCTCAGAGCCGACATTCGAAGGCATCCGGCGCAATGCGGAGCGCATCCGGATCATTTCGAGGGAGCGCATCACCGATGAGCTTAACAAGATCCTGGTGAGCAAAAAGCCTTCCCTGGGCTTTGACTTGTTATATCAAAGCGGGATCCTGCAGATCATCTTCCCGCAGCTGGTGGAACTTGCCGGCTCGGAAAACATCGATGGCATCGGGCACAAGGACAATTTTTCCCATACCCTTCAGGTGGTCGACAATATCAGCGTGCATACCAAAGACCTCTGGCTGAGATGGGCCGCCCTGCTGCACGACATCGGCAAACCCGCCACTAAGAACTTTGAGGAGGGCCATGGATGGACTTTCCACGGTCATGAAATTGTTGGCGAACGCATGGTGCCCAAGATTTTCGCCCGGCTGAAGCTGCCACAGAATGAGAAGATGCGTTTTGTGAAGAAGATGGTCGAGCTGCACATGCGACCCATCAGTCTGACCAAAGAGAACATCACCGACTCTGCAATCCGTCGACTGCTGTTTGATGCGGGAGACGACATCGATTCGCTGATGCTGCTTTGCGAAGCAGACATAACGTCGAAGAATAAATTTAAGGTGAAACGGTACCTTTCCAATTTTGAGCTGGTGCGCAACCGCCTTAAAGAGGTGGAAGAAAAAGACCGCATCCGCAACTGGCAACCGCCCATCACCGGTGAAATGATCATGCAGACGTTCCGGCTTCCTCCCGGCCGGATCGTGGGCGAGATCAAAAACAGTATCCGCGAAGCCATTCTCGACGGCGTGATAGAAAATTCATACGACCAGGCTTACAAGTTCATGATGGAGGTGGCACAAAAATTACAGGTTACCACTCAAACAGGAAATATGTAAGCATCAGTGCTTAATTTTGGGGAGTTTCCCTTTCCGTAGAATCAGATATTTACCCTGGCGTGACAGGAGGTTTTTAAAAATCAGTTGTATGGCGATCCTAAAATTCAGAATATATTTAGAGGAAGACGACAGCGTATACCGCGATGTGGCCGTGCGCCATACCCAGAATTTCTTGCAGCTCCACAAGGTCATACTCAAAAGCTATGAGTTCGACGATAAACACCAGGCTACTTTCTACCGCAGCAACGACCACTGGCAGCGCGGCAAAGAGATCACCCTCAAAAAATACAACAACAAAACTTATAAGGTAGAACCCTTGCTGATGGAAGACTGCGTCATCGGATCGCAGGTGGTGGATCCGAACCAGAAGTTCATCTATGTGTACGACTTCCTTAAGAACTGGTCGTTCCTTGTTGAGCTGATCAACATCTCCAAAGAAGAAAATCCCAAGCTCGAATACCCGGCGATGGTACGTGTGGAAGGCATCGGTCCTTCGCAATACGGCACCAAGGGGCTTATTGGCGACAAGTGGGCAGAGGTGGAAGAGAAATACGACCTGGAAAAGAACCTGGAAGGGTTTGGCGAAGAGGGCGAAGAAACGGAACAGGAAGATGATGAGGTGATTGATGAAGAAGAAAAAACGGATGAAATATAAAAGTCGCGGGGCTGGTGCACACGGCCAGTTCCGCATTCCCAAGGCTCCGAACAATCATGTCCCTTAAAACCTGTCTGGTTATCACAGGTCCTACCGCAGTAGGAAAAACAGCCTTGTCTATGATGGTGGCCAAGGCATTCAGCACCGGGATCATATCCGCCGACTCTCGCCAGTGTTATAAAGAGCTCAATATAGGAGTGGCTAAACCTTCCCCCGAAGAACTTTCGCTTGTTCCGCATTATTTTATCAACTCCCATTCTGTACATGACCCGCTGAGCGCCGCCGGGTTTGAAGCCTACGCCCTGTCGGCCGCTGAGCAGATATTTCAATCGCATGATCGTGCCGTACTGGTCGGAGGCACGGGATTCTACATCGATGCTTTTTGTAATGGGATCAATGAAGTGCCGGTGGTTGATCCTGCGGTCCGGGATGCAATAAGAAAGAAATATGCAGAGAATGGATTTTTATGGCTGCAAGAGCAGGTGCGCTCCGCAGATCCCCTCTATTTTGCTTCGGGCGAGATCTCCAACCCACACCGCCTGCTACGTTCTCTGGAAGTGGTGTTATCCACAGGGCGGTCCATCCGTTCGTTTCAGACAGGCGAAAAGGCACACAGGAATTTCAGGATCGTGCGGATCGGTCTCGAACTTCCCCGGCCCGAACTCAATGCACGTATCGACCAGCGGGTCGATGATATGATAGGGCAGGGGCTGGTGGAGGAAGTAACCGCCCTTTTACCCCTGAAACATTTGTTGCCCCTCAACACCATCGGCTACAAAGAGATCATCTCGTATCTCGAAGGTCATGACCAGCTTCCCGGTGCTATTGAGAAAATCAAGATCCACACGCGACAGTACGCCAAGCGCCAGATGACCTGGTTCCGCCGCAATCCCGAAACCACCTGGTTCTCCCCTAAAGAAGAGGACAAGGTGATGGAATTTTGTCTGAACCCTGATGTACCCGGTTAAGAATGTTTGGGAAAGGAAGAAGAGCTGCGTTCCTTGAAATTCCCTCGTGGAATGAGTAGCGGTGGGTTCATATTGCACCTGCTGTAATTTTATTCAATCAGTCTCCTGTTAGTTTCATTTTTCCACGCAGGCACAACTGCATCTCAGTAATATCAACCTGCCTGTGGCACGCTTTGCATGGGTGCAGGTTGAAGAGAAGGCATCATTCTTCAGCAAACAAAAAAGCCTGATGAATGAGCGGCGAACCACTCCATTCATCAGGCTTATCTGAAATCAAATAACCTTAAAACTTCGTTCCTACCGTAAGCAGCGCCGTGCCGTTCATGCCTTTGACGTTGGCGAAGGTGTTGGCTTTGTCGGAGAGGCGGTACGGGAAATTGACGTCATTAACCAGGCCGTATACATAGGTGAGGTCAACAAAGAAGCCTTTGTCGCGGTAGCCGAGACCGCCGCTGACGAACATACGCTTGGCTTTCAGTTCGCTGTCTGTGTACGGGTTGCCGTAATAGCTGAATCCTGCACGGGCCATGAGGGTATTGAATTTCAGTTCTCCACCGATGCGCGCATTGAAAGTGCCTTTGTACAGCTGGTCGATCGTGCTGTTGATGCCGGAGTAGTAGCTGTTGTCGCTGTTCTCATCGGCGTTCTGATAGTTGTTACCCTTGTAGTTGATGTATTCCACATCAGCCGAAATAAATCCCTGCTGCTTCGTTACATCTTCCACCGCGCCGAAAATATAGGAGCCGCTCAGGATCACTTTCCACGGGGTTACCAGGTTGTAGTTATACTGGGAAGCGCTTCCGCCGGTGATGGTGTTGGAAGTGACGCGGAAAGTATCCGGTTTTGCGTTCACATTTTCGACAGCGGTGGTCATGTTGGATGAATAGCTGTCGCGCAATCCATACAGATTGGGCGTGTTCACCGCCAGCCCGATGCGCAGGTTTGTAACCGGTTTGAAGATCATACCGAGCCGTGCGTTGAGGCCAACCCCTTTTGTGCTATAGGTCTCCTGAAAAGTGGAGTAATCGAAGCCGTTCGTGCGGTTGCCGGTGGCATCCCTTTCGGTGAAGGTGGTGGTGCGGCTGTAATTCACGATGGGCAAGCCGATACTGCCGCCGAGGTAAAATTTGTCGCTGGAGGTTTCCGCAAGCCCGATCGCGATCTCAGTAATGCCTCCGGTGGTGCGCACCTGGTTTTGCTGGGAACGGCTGGCCACTCTTTCAGGGGCGCCGATCACCTGCACGTTGCCGTTGACGGTAGCCGTATCGATCAGGTAAGTATAGTAAGCCATCCTGGTACCGATCGACAGCGAATTGCTGCTCAGCACCTGGTCGAGCGGAATACCGGAGCCGGCCAGTTCCTCCGCATACTGTTCGGAATAGGAACTAAAGTTGTTTGTGCCCCGGTAAGTGATGTTGCTGTTGAAATTGGCGGTGCGGTTTACGGCAATGCTGAAGGCCCCGCTTCCCCAGCGGCTGTACTGGTTGCTAAAGCCGAATACGGCGCCGGAGGTGCCGAGGTTGAATGAGTTCTTTTTATCGCTGGCCGACGTTTCCCGGAAATTGCTTTTGTTGTTGAGAAAATTGAAGCCCGGGCTCAGCACTATTTCACTTGTCTTATACATGGCCAGTCCGGCCGGATTAGTAAAGGTTGAGGTGAGGTCGCCGCCCAAAGCCCCGGTGGCGCCACCGATGGCCTGGCTGCGCGCCGTACCTGATTGTTGTAACCAGGTAAGGCGGAGGGCATCTTCGGGAACCTGTGCCTGGGCATACCCTGCTATGCACAATCCCATCATACACAATAATCTGTTTTTCATAATTTAATTTTTCTGCTGGTATATGTCCAAAAAAAAGAGGAAACCAGATCAAGATAATACTTGACTCAGGCTTCCTCTCTATAAAATACTTCTTCCAATGGTATGCTTAGTTTCCGCCTCTTGTTGGCCTGCTTACGCCACCGCCGCCACCGCTCGAGCTACCGCCACCCATGGATGAACCTGAGCTGGCCGGAGAATATGACCGGCTGGGCATGCTGTTGTTATTGTTGTTGAAAAACGAGTTGTTGTTCGGAGTCGTGGTACGGAACGAATTAGTCCTGCTGTTGTTCGAGTTATTGTAGTAACTGTTGTTAGTCCTGTTATTGGCATTGTTATACCGCCCGTTGTTCGTATTAGAAGAAGGGTTGGTATAAGAGTTCGTGTTCAGGTACCTGTTGTTGTTGGTGTAGGTGTTGTTTCCGTATCCGGCCGCGTTGAAAGGCCTTGGACGGGCAGAAGGCAGGATGCTGGTGGTCGGATATTTGCTGCCGCCGCCGATGGCAATGCCGCTGCCGTAGTAAGGATAATAGCTATATCCGTATCCGTACGGAGTGTAAGGATTGTAGAAACTATTCCAGTAGAAATAGCTGTTCATAGGTGACCCGAAGGAGAAATCATTGTACATGTTGAACCGGTTGTAATTGTAAAAACCGTCGTAGGCCAGGTAGTCGTTGTAACCCATCCAGCGGGAGCGGTTGCCAATGCTCATACGAAGAAAACGGTCGTTGCGGTACATGTCGTAGCCGCTGTAGTATGGATCATCATACTGGTTATTGGCATTGTACCGGTTGTTGGCGTTGCCGGTGTTGTAATAGCTGTCGCCGCCTCTTCTATCGTTGGCGCTTGCATATTCGCTTTTTGGCTTGGCGGGTGAGTAATAGACATCGTCCGGCGTCTGGCCCATCTTATAGGAGGTAGAACAGCTTGCAAAGGCCGCCATTCCCACCATAAAAATCACCAGTTTAGTATACTTGATGTTCATAGAAAAGATGTTATTAATTGATAAATTATACATTTGCTCTTAATGCTATAAAGTTATAACAAAAAATTTGCCAGCAGGTTTTTTTTTATGAGTAGAATGTTAAAAACCAGGTAACATAAAAAACCCGTTCCAGCGGCAAAATCAGGCTAATTTATGAGTAAAGAAATCACCAGCAGAGCAGAGAATTATTCGCAATGGTACAATGACCTGATAGTGAAAGGTGGACTGGCAGACTATTCTGCCGTAAGGGGTTGTATGGTGATCAAACCATACGGTTATTCGTTGTGGGAAAATATGCGCGACCAGCTCGATAAGATGTTCAAGGATACCGGGCATGTAAATGCCTATTTCCCCCTGTTTATCCCCAAAAGTTTTCTGAGCAGGGAAGCCGCCCATGTGGAAGGTTTTGCCAAGGAATGCGCAGTGGTTACCCACTACCGCCTCAAGAACGACCCCGAAACGGGAACCATCGTGGTTGACCCGGAGGCAAAGCTCGAAGAAGAACTGATCGTGCGCCCCACCAGCGAAACGATCATCTGGAATACCTACAAAGACTGGATCCAGTCGTACCGCGACCTGCCGCTGCTGATCAACCAGTGGGCCAACGTGGTACGCTGGGAGATGCGCACCCGCCTTTTCCTGCGTACAGCCGAATTTCTCTGGCAGGAGGGGCATACTGCCCATGCCACTTCTGATGAGGCCGTGGCGGAAGCGGAGCAGATGCTGCATGTGTACGCCGAATTTGTCGAAAACTGGATGGCAGTGCCCGTGATCCGGGGGGTAAAAACCGAAAGCGAACGCTTCGCCGGCGCTGTAAACACCTACTGCATCGAGGCACTCATGCAGGATGGCAAAGCCCTCCAGGCCGGGACTTCGCATTTCCTGGGTCAGAATTTCGCCAAGGCCTTCGAGGTCCGTTTCTCCGACAAAGACAACAAGCTCGACTATGTATGGGCTACCAGCTGGGGCGTCAGCACCCGCCTGATCGGCGGACTGGTGATGGCGCACAGCGACGATGAAGGGCTCGTTCTGCCGCCGAAGATTGCGCCGCTGCAGGTGGTGATCGTTCCCATCTACAAAGGGCCCGACCAGAAGTTAGGCATCGATGCGAAAGTTAATGAGATCGTTGCGCAGCTCAAAAAAGCAGGCATCAGGGTGAAATACGACGACAGCGACCATGTTCGCCCGGGATGGAAATTTGCCGAACATGAGATGAAAGGGGTTCCGGTCAGGATCGCGGTCGGACCCAGAGATATACAGAACGGGGTGGCTGAAGTGGCCCGCAGGGATACCAGGGAAAAAACGAGCTACCCGCTGGAGGGGCTGGCCGGGAGCATCACGCAGCTGCTGGAAGAGATCCAGCAGAGCATGTTCAACAAAGCCCTCGGATACCGCGATACACACATCACGCGGGTCGACAGCTGGGAAGAGTTTGAATCGGTGCTGGATGGTAAAGCCGGATTTGTGTCTGCTCACTGGGATGGCACGGCAGAAACCGAAGAAGCGATCAAAGACAAGACCAAGGCTACGATCCGGTGCATCCCGCTGAACAACGAGCAGGAAGAAGGACAGTGCATCCTCACAGGCAAGCCCAGCCGCCAGCGGGTGCTGTTTGCAAGGGCTTACTGACCGGAATAAATTTTTTTTGATTGATCATTTTCAGTAGAATTACAGATTAAACTCAATCAACATGGAACAAAGACCCTACCAGGTAACCTCTCCCGGTTCAAATCCTCCAAAGAACTGGCTCGTGGAATCCATCCTGGTAACCATCTTCTGCTGTCTTCCTTTCGGCATCGCGGGCATTGTATTTGCCTCGCAGGTAAACACCAAATGGGCCGCCGGAGATTACGACGGCGCTTTAAACGCTTCCAGGGATGCGGGTAAGTGGACCAAGATCGGATTTTTCATCGGCATAGGAGTGATCGTGCTGTACTTCATTGCGATCTTTGGTCTTGGAATGTCGGGTTTCTGGATGTCTCGCAGATCCTACTAACCGGATGAGACGGTCAGCCATTTTCCAGGTAATTACCATATCAATAGCAGTGGCAGGGTTGTCACTGCTATATTTTTTTTATCCTGCCGGTGTCAGCAGGTTTTACCCCCGATGTCCTTTTCACCAGCTCACCGGTTTGTATTGTCCCGGCTGCGGCTCACAGCGGGCTGCGTCTGCACTCCTGCATGGTCATGTGGTGCAGGCTGCCGGTTATAATCTCCTTTTCCTGCTGAGCCTTCCGCTTGTGCTCTATTCTGCTTTTGTATACACCTGGAATGCGTTCAGCCGCAAAAAAATGCAGCAGAAAATATTTTATTCACTCCCGTTTGTCAGAGTCTTCCTGGCAGTTGTGATCCTGTTTGCGGTTCTCCGGAACCTGCCTCTGTCACCATTTACCCTGCTTGCGCCCTGAACCGGAATTTACTTTTTACTTACATCCGGTGGATCGTTGGTAGGATTTACAGATATTTGGGCATGACTCCAGAGAGAAGGGAACGGCTGACCTCCGTGCTGCAGCACCGCCAGCCTGATATCACCATAGTACTCGAGAACGTCTTCGATCCGCATAATATTTCCGCTGTCATGCGTACAGCCGATGCCATCGGGGTACAGGAAATGTTCGTGCTGAACAACAAGATCCCGCCCCATAAGAAATGGGGGCACAAAACCAGCAGCAGCGCGAGCAAATGGCTCACGGTTCATCAGTACACCGACCCGAACGAATGTTTCGATGCCTTGCGCAAAACCTATGCAACCATATTAACAACCCATTTAAGCAGTGATGCCGTAAGTTTGCACGCCATCGATTTCACGCAGCCTATTGCGCTGGTATTTGGAAACGAACATGCCGGGGTGAGCGAAGAAATCAGGGCGCTGGCAGACGGGAACTTTATCATTCCGCAGGTTGGTATGATCCGTTCCCTGAACATTTCCGTTGCCTGTGCGGTCACGCTTTACGAGGCGTTCCGGCAGAAAGACGCAGCCGGCCACTATAACCAGCAACGATTGCCGGATGCCAGGTACGAGGACCTCTTCCGCGACTGGGGCCAGCCATGAACAACCACAGGTTGAACTCGGTCACTCCTGTAGTTCATAAATTTTTGTATGAGAAAAATGCTGAGTGTTTCTGCCGCTGTTCTGATCTGTTTTGTTGCCACGGCGCAAAAGGTAAACCGATTATCGATCAACGAACTGCAGGCATATATACAAAAAAGCGACAAACCACTGGTCGTCAATTTCTGGGCTACCTTCTGCAAGCCCTGTGTGGAGGAGATCCCTTATTTTCAGTCAACTATCCGCAATCAGTACAAAGGGCAAGTGGAGCTTTTGCTGGTAAGCCTCGACGTACCAGATTATTATCCTGCAAGGATCTCATCCTTTGCCGCCCTCAAAAAAATCTCAGCTCCCATCGCCTGGCTCAACGAAACCAACGCCGACTATTTCTGTCCGTTAATTGACGCAAAATGGTCAGGCGCCATCCCCTGCACCCTAATGGTAAACAACAAGAAACGGTACCGTAAATTTTATGGAGATCAGCTCAGCGCGGCCGAGTTTGAAAAAGAACTGAAGACGCTTGTGCAGTAAGATAGATTATACACCGGCTGTTGGGTGGGAGACGCGGGGCGTAGCGTCTTTGTAACCCGGAATTCTTGTATTTCAGAGATGCAAGACATGGCGTCTTTACGAGCCTGACGATAATTTAACCCTTCCTTTTTATATTACAACCCACCGACCTGGATTCTTTCACAGAGACCGGTTTGCCGGAAGCCATTTCCGTTAGGGCTTCTTTGAGATGAGAACGGGTAACGGAAGAGATATCGGCCGGACTGTTATCGATGGCGCCATGGTAGAGGAGTTTGCCACTGCCGTCGAACAGAAAACATTCAGGGGTACGGTTGGCGCCAAATGCGTCGGCGAGTTCATTGTGACTGTCGACTACGTAGCTCCATTTGTATTGCTGCTCCCGGGCGTAGGCCTGCATGTCGGCGTATGAATCGCCATCCTGGCGCGTGCCTTCATTGGAGTTGAGGAGAATCACGCCAAGCCCTTTTTCCATAGCCAGCTGGCAGATCTCGCGGGTGCGCGCCTGGTTCTTGATCACATATGGACAAGTATTGCAGGTAAACATCACGAGCAGTCCGTTCGCGGTTTTTATCTCATTCAATGAAACAAGATTGCCCGATACATCTTTCATTTTGATCTCACCCTTCGGGATCGCAGAGCCAATCTCGAGGCCCTGTTGCGCCCGGCACACAAATGCAGCGGCTGCAAAAAAGACCATCATGAACAGCTGTTTCATAAAATTTTTGATTTTATGGAATAAATTTAGTAAAAAATTCACATATTATAAAATTGCCTTCCTCTTCTCCCGCTCTTCCTGAATGTCTTTCACCGCTTCAATGCTCACATTCAATTCAAAACCAATCAGAAGGATCAGCGAATTGATGTAGATCAGCATCATGATGATCAGAACGGTGCCAATTGAACCATACACTTTATTGTAATTTCCAAAACCGGTGACCCATTTGGAAAAGAGCCATGTAACGACGATGATCAGAACGGTGGCGAGGATACAGCCCGGCGACATCAGTTTCCAGCGTTCAGTGATGGCGGGGGCATATTTGTAGATAAAGGCGACGGTATATAAGAGAAGGCAGACGATCACGATCCAGCGGGCAGACTCAATCAGCCAGATGGTGGTGGGGTCGCTGATCTCGAGCAGCAGGAACAGCCGCTGGCTAATCTTTCCCTGGGTGATCAGCAGTACAGCCGACACGATCACCATGAAGATAACAAGTGTGGTGAGTTTGATCGCCATCCAACGCGGTCCCAGAAAGCGTTTTTTGCGTGTCTGCGGAAGCGATTTGTTGAAAGAACGCATCACCCCCATCATGCCATTGGAAGCGTAAAAAATAGCCAGGAAAAAACCAAGCGACAGGAGGCTCCCCCGTGTTGTTCTGAAGAAATCGTTCAGAAACCCTTCCACCACGCGGTAGGTGTTTTCGGTGGGTGAAAAATCACGCGCCAGCGACAAAAGCTGATCGTTGATCTTCGACACAGGCATGAAAGGGATCAGCGTACATAAAAAAATGGTCGCCGCCGGAATGGCCAGCAGGAACTGGAAGGCGATGGCAGATGCCCTTTCGCGAAGGCCGACCTTGCGTACCTGGTTCGTAAAATAAACCGCCACATCGTACAGCCGCAAACCCTGAAAGCCCGGCAGCGTAGAGCACTTGCTTCGCCTGACGATCGACCTGGCCGGCGCAGAGTTCCATAAGATGCGTTCCAGTTTCGTCATAGGGGCTGCTTACTGGTCGAGGTTGTCTTTAGCAGGGTGATGGCGCTGCATATAACGGGTGAGCGAATCCTGGTATTCTTTGGCCAGCTTGAGGTGTTCGGGATAAGTGGCGGCAAAAGCATGGTAGCCCGAGAAATCGCTTTTGGCCACAAAATACATGTAACTGGTTTCCGGTGCAGTCAGCACGGCATCAACGGTCGTGGTAGTGGGCGTACAGATGGGGCCGGGGGGCAGTCCGAACACCTTGTAGGTGTTGTACGGCGATTCTACCGCCAGGTGCTTGTAATAGATCCGCCGCAGGCCGAAATCACGCAGCGCAAATTTTACGGTGGGGTCTGCGCCCAGCTTCATCCCTTTTTTCATGCGGTTCAGGTATACGCTCGCTATCGGGCCTTTGTCGGTGTTTTTGTTGGTCTCTTCTTCCACGATCGAAGCCAGGATGTAAGCCGTCTGCGGGTTCAGTCCTTTCGACCTGGCTTCCTCCACCCGGGTATCCGTCCAGAATGCATTGTACTGTTTCAGGAATTTGCTGAAAACCTTGTCGGGTGTTGTATTCCAGAAGTAGGTGTAGGTGTTTGGAAATACCGCCGTCATCACGGTGTTGGTATCGAGCCCATATTGTTTGAGGGAGTCGTTGCTGTAGAGGAACCGGCTGATGGAAGCGGAGTCGCACTCGAGGTGGCGGCCGGCAAGCGAGGCAAGGTCTTCGCGGGTGCGCAGCTTGGTGATCACGAGGTTCACCGGTGTCTGTGTGCCGTTGCGCAGCAGGCGAACGATGGTGAGTACACTGTTATCCGCCCCTATCTTGTATTTGCCCGGCTTAATTTTTTGCCAGTAACCCATCCGGTTGGCGATCCACTCAAAAAAGAAGGGGGAGCCTACGATGCTATCATGTTGCAGCAGGCCGAGTATATGTTCTTTGGTGGCATCCTTTGTAGGTACGTAGAGGAACTTTGTTTTGCCGGCGAAGGTGGGGGCCGGGCCCAGGAATTTCCAGCCTGTGTATGCAGCAAACAGCGCAATGCAGATCAAAATGATGGCCAGGGCTTTTTTCATGCCGGGTGTATTGTATTCGGTAAAACTAAAAAACCCTGCCTAAGAAAAGGCAGGGCCGTAAATATAAAAAAGTTCAGATTATTTGGAAGCCGGCGCCGGTGCAACGGGCTGCTGTTGCTGGGGAGCAGGTGGCATGGCGGACGGGTAATTGGTAGAGGATGGTTTGGTATTGATGCGGTCGAGCATATCGCGGTTCCCGGTGGTATGCGGAATGAACACGACAGAAAAAACACAGAGCAGGGCAACGATGGTGGCGAAGATCCAGGTGCCTTTTTCAAGTACGTCGTTGGTTTGTTTCACACCCATAAACTGGTTGCTGATGCCGCCGATATTGGCTGCCAGTCCGCCACCTTTGGGGTTCTGTACGAGAATGATAAAACCGAGGATTACACATGTCAGTAACACCACGATACAAAATACGATCATCATAACCTGTTATTTTAAAGCTTCGATTTTGGCTACAAAGTAAGCCCTTTTCTCCGGATACTGCAAACCTAATTTATGGTAGATAAGCGCGGCTTTTTGAATGTTCTGCTGTTTTACAAGCACTTCGGCCATGGCTTCCGTAACGATGTCTTTTTCCTCCAGCGAGGTGGAAGCCTGTTGAAGGATGGCTTCTTCGTTGATCTTCTCCAGCTGCGGAGCGCCTGCCTGGGGGAGGCGCCGCATGGTTCTCAGCCATTCCGTAAAGCTTTTCATCTGTTTGCCCAGCTTGTCCTGCTGCTGTTCGTCCACTTGCAGCCTGATGCCCTGGGAAGCAAAATAGTCTACCGTATGAAAGGCGGTCAGTAAAAACTCTTCGGGCTGGGCCGGCCCGTTCAGGATGTCTTTCAGCAGGGGGCCGGTTGCAACCGGTTCGGCGGCCGCAGGTGAAGCATCTGTTTCAGCGGCTGCTTCTTGCTGCACCGGGGCAAGATCAGACAATCCGTCTGCGGCAGGTACTTCCAGATCAGTTCCCAACTGTTCCGCCTGTTCGGTGTTGTTTGCTTCGATCTCTTCCGTTGTTTCAACGGGCAAAGCGAGCACCGGTTTCTCCCGTCTCTCCACCGTATTGTTTACCGGAATCTCGAGCAGGTGTTCGAGCCAGAGCGGGTTGTTGAAATGGATCGCAGATTTTTTAAGCTGCGCATCGAAGCCATCCTGTCCCGACTGATACAGTTTTTTTGCGAGCAGGAACTGGGCCGGCGCAAAGAAAGGGTATTGCGTGGTCAGCTGCTGCAGGGCATCCAGCGGCACTTCTTCGAGGGTGTCTTTTTGAAAAATATGGTGCAGAATGGTTTGCATGAAGCACAAGAATACGGAAAGATATGAATTACCAGTTGGAAAACACCCGGTTGAAGATCTCGTCGGTCAGGTTCTGCACGATCGTGGGTGTGAGCCGGGTCTGGGCCTGATCGAGGCTCAGCGAACTTTCAAAGTCGAAATTGCGCGACACGTCGGCCTCAAAACTTTTGGTATCGTCTACCCGGTTCTTTACGATGATGTGTACACCCACGGTAAGGCGGTTGCTCGCGGCCTGCTGGTTGCTGATGCCGGAGGTTCCGACACTGTAGGTGGAGATGTTTCCGCTGATCTCCAGGTTGGGATTGTCGCCCTGGATCTGTGTAAGTTTGGTCTGGTTGGTGATCTTCTGCCGGAGCTTATCCGACAGCTGCGGACTTAACTGGGGATTCAGTGAGCCGTAGTTGCCCGGGCCGATATAATCTATCTTGACCGTTTTGATATTGGGATCGATGCTCACGTCGCGGAAGCGGTATACGTTGCAGGCGGCAAGCGAAAAAACTGCTGTGGTGCAGAGGAGCAGAGCGAAAGATTTTATACGAAACATGGTACTCTTTTTCAGGTGGTTAAAGCAATTGGCCGGGGATATCATTCATCGATATCATACTCTTTCAGTTTGCGGTACAGCGTACGTTCACTGATGCCCAGGTCGGTGGAAGCATCTTTCCGTTTGCCCTTGTGCTTTTTCAGCGCCTTGATGATCAGTTCTTTTTCCTTGTCCATGATATTGAGCGATTCCTCCACTTCTTCATGCTCATGGATATCGTCGTGCTTGTTGATGATCATCGGGTGGTTCGACACCTGCGGAAGGGCAGGCGTGGACGTGCCGTTCTTTATTTCGTTCATCACCGGATAGTCGTGCATGATCGAATCCTGGTTATAAACCGGAGCCGGCGTACCGGGCGGGTTTTTCAGAATTTCCACGAACATCTTTTTCAGCTCGGTCACGTCCTTCTTCATGTCAAAAAAGAGCTTGTACAGCAGGTCGCGCTCATTCGAAAACTCGGAACCCGCCGGGCCCTGCGCCGATACCAGTACCGGCAGGTTGCTGCCCGTATGATCCGGTATAAAGCGCTTCAGCTGTTCGCCGGTGATGTTCTTGTCCTGCGACAAAACCGATACCTGCTCCGCAATATTCTTCAGTTCGCGCACATTTCCAGGCCATGAATAGTTTATTAACACATTCTTGGCGTCGTCGTCAAGCTGTACATGGGCCGCCTTGTATTTTTCGGCAAAGTCGACTGAGAACTTCCGGAACAGCAGAAAGATGTCCTCTTTGCGGTCGCGCAGGGCGGGCACACGGATGGGGACGGTGCTGAGGCGGTAATAAAGGTCTTCCCTGAACTTGCCTTTCTGCGTGTATTCAAGCAGTTCCTTGTTGGTTGCGGCGATCACACGCACATCCGATTTCTGCACCTTGCTCGAACCGACACGTATGTATTCACCGGTTTCCAGCATGCGCAGCAGCCGGGCCTGGGTGCCCACCGGCATCTCGCCGATCTCATCCAGGAAAATGGTGCCGCCGTTCACCGTTTCAAAATAACCTTTGCGGGCATCCACGGCACCGGTGAACGAGCCTTTCTCGTGTCCGAACAGTTCCGAGTCGATGGTGCCTTCCGGAATGGCGCCGCAGTTGACGGCGATGAACGGGTTGTGTTTACGGGCGCTCAGGGAATGGATGATGTGGGAAAAAGCTTCCTTGCCCACACCGCTTTCTCCGTTGATGAGCACCGAAAGGTCTGTATTGGCCACCTGCACGGCCACGCTGAGGGCGTAGTTGAGCGCAGGTGAGTTGCCTATGATCGAAAAACGGTTCTTTATTACTTGCAGATCCATTGCTATTTTTTTTACCCCCGGCGCTGCTGTTCGGGTTTTATGCTGTTGATATTAAATTGACCTGTTCCGGCAGAACTAGTTGGAAACAAGTGTTCCGAGCAGCGTCGCGGATGTACAGGCGTGCACATGGACGATGGCATAATCGCTTTTTTTTAACCGGGGGTCGTTTTTGGGAAATACGATGATCTTGTTCTGGTCGTTCCGGCCTGCCCAGGCTTCGCGGCTCTTTTTCGAATCGCCTTCGATCAGCACCGTGAACGTCTTGCCAACTTCTTTCTGCATACTTTCCAGCGCATGTTCGCGGTGCAGGGAAACCACTTCCTGCAACCTTCTTTTCTTTACGTCTTCAGGTACATCGTCTTTAAAGCGGCGGGCGGCCAACGTGCCGGGGCGTTCGCTGTAATAAAACATATAGGCCAGGTCGTAGCGGCAGTGGTTCATCATGGCCAGGGTGTCCTGGTGATCTTCTTCCGTTTCGGTACAGAACCCGGTTATCACATCGGTCGACAGTCCGCAGTCGGGCAGGATCTCACGGATGCGATTTACTTTGTTGAGGTACCACTCCCGCGTGTAGGTGCGGTTCATCAGCTGCAGCACGCGGGTACTGCCGCTTTGTACAGGCAGGTGGATGTAATTGCAGATATTATCATGGCGTGCCATGGTAAACAAGACCTCGTCGGTGATGTCTTTGGGATGCGAGGTGGAGAACCGGACGCGGAGAAGCGGGGAGACCAGCGCTACTTTTTCGAGCAGCTTTGCAAAAGTGACGATCTCGCCGGTTTCGTCGTTCGTCCAGTGGTAGCTGTCGACGTTTTGGCCCAGCAGGGTCACTTCGCGGTAGCCCTGTTCAAAGAGGGCACGGCATTCGTGGATGATGGAACCGGTTTCGCGGCTGCGTTCACGGCCACGAGTAAACGGAACAACACAGAATGAGCACATGTTGTTACAGCCGCGCATGATGCTCACAAAGGCGGTGACGCCGTTGCTGTTGAGGCGAACCGGCGCTATATCGGCGTAGGTCTCATCGCGGCTCAGGAGCACGTTCACGGCTTTTTGTCCGGATCCGGCTTCCCGGATGAGGGAGGGGATCGTGCGGTAAGCGTCGGGACCGATCACCAGGTCGACCAGCTTTTCTTCTTCGAGGAATTTTGCTTTCAGCCGTTCTGCCATGCAGCCGAGTACCCCCACCAGAACAGAGGGGTTTTCAGCTTTGAGATTCTTGAAATGCTGGAGGCGGTTCCTGACCGTTTGTTCCGCTTTTTCGCGGATCGAGCAGGTGTTGAGAAAGATCAGGTCTGCTGAGTGGATATCCGTGGTTGCGCCGAACCCTTCTTTTTGCAGGATGGAGGCAACGATCTCACTGTCGGCGAAGTTCATCTGGCAGCCGTAGCTCTCGATGTAGAAGTGTTTTCCGCGTGCTTCCGGCGCGGCCAGCACCGTGCTGAAAGCCTCGCCCTGCCGCTGTTCGTCGTGTGATTTGTCGATGGAGATACCCAGGTTCAGCATGAGTCTGATTTAAAGGGTGCAAAGATAATCAAATCAGCGGTACGCGTGCCAAGTTGGCACAGGATGGTAATGTGGCCATCTTGTTCTTACTTTATCGGATAAATCATGCCGGCGCAATGAAATTTCAAACGCTTCTACTTTGTTTGCCTGTTGTCTTTTTTCCATGTGTCCTGAACGCCCAGCTGGTCGATAAAACGCCCGCCGCCATCCCGAATGTACCGGCAGTGTATCATGCCGAACCCTGGGAAGACCCGCTGGTGAGCGGCATCAACCGCGATCCGTCGCGGGCCACCGCCTATTCATTTTCCTCAGAAAAGGATGCACTGGCCGGCGACCGTGCCCAATCGAGGATGCTGCTGCTGAACGGTGACTGGGATTTTTCCTTTGCCCTGAAGCCTTCGGATGCTCCGGCCGACTTCTACAAAAGCCGGGTCAGCGGCTGGAAAAAGATCAGTGTGCCTTCCAGCTGGGAAATGCAGGGGTACGACAAACCCATCTACAAAAGCGCCGTATACCCGTTCCGCCCGGTGAACCCGCCGCATGTGCCGCAGGATTACAACGGGGTGGGCTGCTACCAGCGGTCGTTCACAGTACCGGCAGGCTGGAGCAACATGAATGTGACCCTCCATTTTGGCGGGGTCGGTTCCGGATACAAAGTTTGGCTCAACGGAAAGTTCCTGGGGTACGCGGAAGACAGTTTTCTTCCTTCCGAATTCAATATCACGCCGTACCTGCAAAGCGGCGAGAACATCGTATCGGTGATGGTGATCCGCTGGAGCGACGGGTCGTTCCTTGAAGACCAGGACCAATGGCGCATGAGCGGCATTCACCGGGAAGTGATGCTGCTGGCCGAACCGAAGCTGCGCATTGCGGATTTTCACTGGCAGGCCAAACTCGATAAGGATTACCGCGATGCGGTGCTCAGCATCCGCCCGCGCATGGAAAATCTTACGGGCAAAGAGGTGAAGGGGTATAACCTGAAGGCGCAGCTTTTTAACCGCAACGGGCAACCCGTATTTGCTGCTCCGCTCGAAAAAGGGGTGGAGGCGATCATCAACGAGATCTATCCCCGCCTCGACAATGTGAAATTCGGATTGATGGAAGCGAAAGTGAGTAACCCCGACAAGTGGAGCGACGAGGAGCCGAACCTGTACACGCTGGTGCTTTCACTCACCGACAGCGCCGGCAACCTGCTGGAGGCAAAAAGCTGCAAGGTCGGTTTCCGCAGCATCGAATTTTCAAAAACAGACAGCAAGCTGCTTATCAACGGAAAGGTGACCTACCTGTACGGTGTGAACCGGCCCGACCATGACCCCATCGAAGGTAAAGCCCTTTCGCGCAACATAATCCTGCGGGATGTACAGACCATCAAAAAATTCAATTTCAACTGCATCCGCACCAGCCATTATCCCAGCGATCCCTACCTATACGAGCTCTGCGATGAATATGGCATTCTGGTGATCGACGAGGCCAACCTGGAAACGCACGGACTGGGCTCTAAGCTGAGCAACGACCCGGTGTGGACTGGCGCTTACCTGGAACGGAGTAACCGGATGGTGATGCGAGATAAAAACCATCCCTCGGTCATTATCTGGAGCCTTGGCAACGAGGCGGGCCGGGGACCCAATCACGCAGCCATGGCCGGGTGGATCCACGATTTCGATATCACCCGGCCGGTCCATTACGAACCAGCCCAGGGCAACCCCAGGGTGGAAGGCTATATCGACCCTACCGATCCCCGTTACCTCAAACCCAACGATCATTCGCACCGCCTGCAAAACCCGGTCGACCAGTTCTATGTCGACATCGTGAGCCGGATGTATCCCGGCCTCTTCACCCCAGAGCTGCTGGCCAACCAACCCGGCGACAACCGCCCCATCTTTTTCGTGGAGTACGCCCACTCCATGGGCAACTCAACAGGAAACATCAAGGAGTTCTGGGACAAGTTCCGCTCTACGAAGCGGATCATCGGCGGATGCATCTGGGAGTTCAAAGACCAGGGCTTGTTAAAAAAGGATTCTGCGGGCACCCCTTTCTATGCCTATGGCGGCGACTATGGCGAGAAGTACTTCGACGATTTTACGATCAAAGGGATCGTGGCTTCCGACGGCCGGCCGAAAGCGGCGATCTGGGAATGCAAGCATGTGTTCCAGCCCGTGGAGTGCAGCCTGCCGGATGCAGCCAAAGGCCTGATCCGCATTGAAAACCGCCATGCCACCAAATCACTCGCCGATTACACGGTGACTTTTCAATTGCGGGAAGACGGAACGGTACTATTTAAAAAAGAATTGCCCCGTATAAGTCTGGCTGCAGGCAAAGACACCGTTATAGATGTCCATTCCTACCTGCCTCCTTTCAAAGCCGGCCATGAATATTTGGCCGACATCCATTTTGCGCTGGCGCAGGACGTGGCGTGGGAGAAAAAGGGGTATGAAATTGCCTCGAACCAGTTCCCGCTCACCGGACTTTCAAAAACAGGTACAGGTAAGGAGCCCGCAAAGGCCGGGACTGTAAACGTGGTTGAAAGCGGACCTTCCTATCTTATAAAAGGAAAAGGCTTTCAAATCGGGATCGACAAAAGCAACGGCGCTCTCTCGACCTATGTAAAAGATGGCAGATCGCTGATTCAGGCGCCTTTGCTGCCGCATTTCAGCCGTCCGCTCACCGACAATGACCGGCGTGGATGGAAATCGAATGTAAAGTTGAAAGAATGGTATCAGCCCGATCTGAAGCTGGCTAAAATTGCGATGGAACCTATGGGAAGTGGCGGGGTCCGTGTCACCAGCACGTATACGCTCATTGAAGGCAAGGCGACTGCAGAGGTGAAATATCTGGTTGGCGCAGACGGTGTGGTGAAAGTTGAGTATGCTTTGAACCCCGCTGCCGGACTGCCTGACCTTCCAAAAGTGGGCATGCAGTGCGGCATTGCACGGAGTGATGACAACATCAGCTGGTATGGTCGCGGACCGCTGGAAAATTATATTGACCGGAGATGGGGGTTTGAAGCAGGTATCTATTCGCAGCCGATAGCGGAATTCGGGGAACCATATGTGGTACCGCAGGAAAACGGCAACCGGACCGATGTACGATGGATGTTGCTTTCGGAGAAGGGTAACCGAAACGGTTTGCTGGTAGTGGCCGACAGTCTGCTAAGCATGAGTGCCTGGCCGTACACGGAAGCGGATATCGAGAGTGCCCGGCATACCAACAAACTTAAGGATGCAGGCTATCTTACCGTGAACATCGACCTTGTGCAGATGGGCGTAGGCGGAAACGACAGCTGGAGCGATATTGCGCAGCCGCTGCCGGAGTATATGATCCCCGCAAAACCGTACACGTACAGCTTTTACCTGTTGCCTTTCAGCGGATCAGTTGAGGAAGTTACAAAAGAGGTAAAAAAATTAAAAGGGAGATAGGGCCGCGTTCTCCAGCGCCTCTGCATGGTGTTGTAGGCGTACCGCGGGTTCAATTGTGATGTTCGCGCATGTAGCCGGCCCGTGGTACACCTGTTCGTGTAGGCCCATTCAGTTTAATAGTTGTAGTATCCGCGTTGGTAGCCATGGCTGCGGTGGCGGTGTTCGCGGCGGTAATCTCTTCTTTCGTAACGGCGCGAGCGGCTTACGTAGCAGCTTGACAGCGTCATGGAAATGAATGAAACCAACA
This sequence comes from Chitinophagaceae bacterium, assembly GCA_965200945.1. GTDB lineage: Bacteria > Bacteroidota > Bacteroidia > Chitinophagales > Chitinophagaceae > JADCRZ01. The sequence goes on along the minus strand of OZ241749.1, from coordinate 1,730,543 downwards.
GGGCGGCGGCAAGGAATTTTGTTTTCATAAAAAATAAATAAGGATACAAGATCAATTTGCAATTCTGATACCAGCCGTATGTTTACTGAAGTGTTTTAACAGCTTATTGTATGATCACTTCTTTGATCAGGTCTTCTCCAAGCGCTTCGTTCACCCTTTTTTGAATGATCTCTTTCTGATAGATCAGCTCCTGGCGGAGCGGCGCAACATACGTGGTGATATAGAGTTTGTCGCCATGGATCTGGATCTTTTCCGTGTATTTGGCGATGGTCTTTCCCATGATCTGCTCCCACAGCTTTTCTATTTCAAAGGCCTGTATGTATCCGTTCAGCCTGCTTTGCTTAAGGAACTGTTTGATGGCATCCGCCATGGAAAATTCACCCATGGATCGAAGATAGACTTAATTTAAGGAATCCGTTTCCCGAGAAGCGGAAGCGGGCCGGGGCTTGAAAAACTGGTTACAGGCGGGTCAGCTGGAAAGAAATGCCCAGCTCATGCAGGTGGTCGTGCAGCCGGTCGCAATGGGTATCGGTAATGAAGATCTGGCCTTCGTTCTGCACACAGACAGACTGCAGCAGGTTCTGCATCCTGAACTCATCGAGCTTTTCAAAGATATCATCAAGTAAGAGCAGGGGAGGGAAGCCGTTCGTTTTCTTCAGGTATTCAAATTCTGCCAGCTTGCAGGCGAACAGCAGGCTTTTTTTCTGTCCCTGCGAGGCCAGTGTTTTAAATGCATTGCCGTCGAGGGTGATGGCAAGATCATCCTTGTGTATGCCCGCGCTGGTACGCTGAAGGAACAGGTCTTTTTCAGCGAACTGAAAGAGGAGCGTTTCGTAGGAAGCATGGTGCAGCTGGCTTTCATAATCGATCTTTACATCATAAGCTTCGCCCGAGATCTGCCGGTACAGCTGTTGTGCCATCGGGATGAACTCCTTGAGTACTTTTTTGCGGGTCTGGAAGATCCGGTCGCCGGGTTTGGCCAGCTGTTCGTTGATCACATCCATCAGGTTGTGGTCGGTGCGGCCGCTCTCCGCAAACTGTTTCAGCAGGCTGTTTCGCTGCTGCAGGATCTTGTTGTAGCTGATCAGCTGCAGCAGGTAGCCATGGTCTACCTGAGAAATGAGTGCATCCAGAAACCTTCTTCTTTCCTCGCTTCCGTCGGTGATGATCTGGATATCGTCGGGCGCTATCATCACACACGGGAACCGGCCAATGTGTTCCGAGAATTTTGCATATGGACTGCCGTTGAGCAGCAGCTCCTTTTTCCCGTTCTCCCGCACGATGCACTCAACCTTGTCTGCTCGGTCGTTCCGGATGAAATCAGCTTCTATGCGGAACCCCTGCATACCCATCCGCACGTTCTGCACATCGGTGCGGCTGAAATAGCTTTTGGTGAAACAGGTGTAGTAGATAGCATCCAGCAGGTTGGTTTTTCCGATGCCGTTTTTACCGCATATGCCCACGACCCGTTCAGTGAACTGAAAAGGTGAAACCTGGTAATTCTTGAACTGCAGCAGCGATATGTTGTTCAGACGAAGCAAGGGAGTGAAAATCTGTTGAAATTTAAATTGACTTTTTTATTGGTAGATGAATACGGGTTGCAGCAACTCCATGCATCGTATCCCTGCAGTAGAACGGTTCCTTTCCAGTAAAATGTAAATATAATTTTCGGGCACGCAATGAATTGGGGATCAGAGCAGGGTGAGGGATGATTCCATCTTTTCCATGAGGTGGGTGTCGATCATTTTCACGGCCAGCCTGATCATGTTCATAAAGGCTTTTGCATGGGAAATGCCATGGCCGATGATGACCGGACTGGATATTCCAAGCACCGGTGTGCCGCCGTAGTTTTCAAAATTGAAGCGTTCGAAATATTCGTGCTCAATGTGTTTGCTCTGGGTGATGTCGAAAATGGATTCGGCAAGCTTCAGGATGATGTTGCCGGTAAACCCTTCACATATCATCACGTCGGCTTTGTCGAAAAAAACATCGCGTCCTTCTATATTGCCGATGAAATTGATCTGTGAGTTCTCTTTGAGAAGGGGATAGGTAGCCTGAGCCAGCAAATTGCCTTTTCCTTCTTCCTCCCCGATGTTCAATAAGCCTACGCGGGGATGGTTGACTTCGAGAATGTGCTGGGCGTAAAGGGAGCCAAGGAGGGCAAACTGGTTGAGGTTTTCTGCTTTGCAGTCGGCGTTGAGGCCTACATCGAGCAGGAGGCCTGACTGGCCGCTTTCCTTTGGAATGATGGAGGCGATACCCGGGCGGAGAATGCCGGGAATGGCCTTGATGCTGAAGAGGGCGCCTACCATCATGGCGCCGGTGTTGCCGGCGCTGATAAAGGCGTCTGTCTGGCCGGTAGAGAGATAATGGAAACCGAGTGCGATGGAGGAGTTGCGTTTTTCGCGGAAAGCCTTGGTGGGGTGTTCATGCATCTCAATGACCTGGGAGGCATGAACCACCACACATTTTGATTCGGCTATAGCATGTTCTCGCAGGAAAGGTTCCAGCTGAGCGGCATCTCCAAAAAGATACAGGGTGATGTCATCGGTGTACGCCGACAGAAACAATGATATCCCCTTGACCGCTTCCAGCGGGGCATAATCGCCTCCCATCATGTCGATTCCGATGTTCATGGTTTGTTTCTTCCGGAAAGCTTTAGATAGCACAATTGTATGTCAAACTAAATCCTGGCGATCCTGTATCCTGTCTGGGACACCATGCAGAGGTAAGCGCGAAAACGAGAACCGGAAAACCCTTAATTGATAGGTGATTTTTCTGCAACCACTTTTCCCTTGTAAAACAACTTTCCTTCGCTGACATGGGCGCGGTGACGCAGGTGAAGTTCTCCTGTTGTGCTGTCGGTGCTTAATGTGGCGGAAGTTGCCTTGTAATGAGTTCTTCTTTTGGCGCTGCGCTGCTGGGAGTGTCTGCGTTTCGGATTAGGCATAAAACAAAAATTATAAGATTAAAAGTAATAAATTGAAGTATATCGGAACTATTCGAGGTCTTTAAATTTTTCGAGGCCTTTCCAAACAGGGTTCATAGTTTTCTGGTTCTCTGCGTCCATTTTGCGGAGCGTTTCCAGTACCTCCTGGTTGCAATGAGGGCCACCGATGTTTTCCAGCTTGCACATTTTCTGCATGGGAATGCTCAGGTTGATGAATTCGAAGATCCAGTCGGAAACATGGAGGTGGCTTTCGGTACGGGAGATATAGTAAACATCCGGGTCTTCTTCCTGCTCGTTGAGCTGATCAGGATCATCCGCCAGTTTTACCACGATCTTGAATTCGTCCCAGAGGTCGAGCGGAAGGTTGTTACCGCAACGGTCGCAATTCACTTCCACCACACCACCGATCTCGAATTTCAACAGCATGAAGCCTGACTTCTTGTCGAGCGAAAGTTTAACAGTCGCCTTACATTTTTCAAAGTCCTGCTGCTGGTACGATTCGAAAAATCGATCTCCGATCTGATATTCAAACTCGTGAATACCAGGCTTTAAACCTACAAATGCAATCTCAAATTCCCTTTTGCTGCTCATGACCCTTCCTTTTAAAGAGTTTGCAAAGGTAAGGCAAAAAAACAAATTTTAATACCTAATATTTCACCCTTTCCATGTCCTGTCAACCGCTGTGGTACAATCTTCCCGGCTCCCTGCATTCGTTAGTCAACTGGCCGGTTCAGGTTCTCTTTGTGGATTCCCTGACGGTCAGTTCGGGCTGGAGGACCCGGGTCTCAAACCTTGAAACCGGCTTTTTACTTTCTATAAGTCTGATGAGCAGTTCCATGGCGGCTTGTCCCATTTCAAACGCCGGCTGTTTGATGGCGGTGAGGGGCGGAGCCAGCAGATCGACGATCTCCGAGTTGGAGAAGCCGGTCAGCGCCATATCCTGCGGTATCCGGATGCCTGCTTTGTTCAGGGCCAGCAGGGAGGCCATGGTGAGCCGGTCGCTCGCTGCAAAAACGGCGTCGGGCCGGGGGTTCATAGCCAGCAGTTCGCCGATGCTCTTGTCCACTTCCGACCATACGGTCTGCTCGTGGCTGCAATTTTTTACATAACCGGGGTTGAAAGGCAGGTTGTGCTCGTCGAGTGCATGGCGGTAGCCTTTGAGGCGTTCTTTGGTGAGGCCGAGGTTCTCAGAGAAAGTGATATGGGCGATGCGGGTAAACCCGTTGCGCACCAGGTGGTCAGTGGCGTCGTACGCACCCCGGAAATTGTCGATGATCACTTTGTGGGTGTCGATGCCTTCGCCCGCCCGGTCGAAGAACACGATCGGGAGGCCTTTGTCGTGAAAAGCCCTCATATGCGGCACGTCGGTGGTATCCAGTGAAAGAGAAATAAGAAGCCCGTCTACGGCGCGTGAGGAGAGGTATTCGAGGTTGATGACCTCGCGTTCGTACGATTCGTGGCTTTGTGAGATGATTACATGATAACCCCGGTCGTAGGCGATGGATTCAATGCCGTTGATGACCTGTGAGAAAAAGGTGTTGGCGATCTCCGACACGATCACGCCGATGGACCGGCTTCTTCTTTCTTTCAGGCTGAGCGCGATCGGGTTGGGCCGGTAGTTGACCTTTTTTGCGTAATCGAGTACCAGTTTCTTGGTCTCATCGCTGATCTCATGACTTTCCCTCAGCGCCCGCGATATGGTGGAAGTTGACATTCCGAGCTCCCTGGCTATGTCTTTGATCGTAACGGCTTTGAATTGCATCAGCTAAGTTTTCAATCGTGTCGGGGCTGTGAAAGTATCAGCCGTTAAATATACGGCTTTACCTACATTTCACCCAGTGAGGCCCAAAGGGGCGCTGGCAGGCTCACGGCTACCCGCAGACGGCGATACCGAAAAATGCTGCTATCTTGTAACCGTTATGAAGCCATTTCTTCCTCTGAAATTAATTGCACTGCCGTTTCTTTTCATGCTGGTCACAGGCAGCGGCTGCCAGCCCGATCAGTCGAAGCGACCGGTGCACAGAAAGGGAGAACGGGTACTGGTCGGCTCTCCCTTTCAAACTGATGAGGAGCCTTCCCTACTTCAAAACGATGGTTTCGACCGCAGCGCCGGTCATTTGCAGTATACAAAACATGCCCGCTGCAGAATGGACTGCCGCAATATTTCACAGGCCGAGGTTGTCGACATCCTGCAGCACGGCACGGTGAACCCACAAAAAAGTGACCCGCGCGACAAACCCTGTCCGACGTACGCCCTGGAAGGCTATACCCTGCAAGACCATCAGCATGTACGCATTATATTTGCTCCCTGCGAACAGGTGACCAAGGTGGTGACCTGTATCGATCTGGACCATGATTTCAGTTGCAACTGCAGATAAAAAACTGGCAATGAAGGTGATATTAAAATTGCTGCGCTGGCCGTATGTGATCTATGCGGGTGTTGTATTCATTCTCCTGATGCTGCTCGTGCTGCTGCTGGTGATACCTGCCTCCCTTTTCGGAAAGATCCGCGGAGGCAACATCATCTACCGGTTATGCCGGTTCTGGGCAAGTGCATGGTTTTTCCTGATCGGAATCCGGCAGAAAAATATTTACCTCACGCCTCATGATCCGCACAAGGCAAGCATATTCGTGGCCAACCATATTTCCTATATGGACATACCGGTAGTGGTGAAAGCCCTGAAGCAACCGGTCAGGATCCTCGGAAAAGCGGAAATGGCGAAAGTGCCCATCTTCGGGTACATCTACAGCCGGGCGGCCGTAATGGTAGACCGGAGCAGCATGGAGAACCGGGCGAAAAGTGTGAAAATTTTAAAGTCGGTCTTAAAAAGGGGGATTTCCATCGTTATTTATCCGGAAGGCACCTTTAATATTACAGAGGAACCGTTGAAAAATTTTTTTGATGGTGCATTCCGGATCGCCATCGAAACCAATACACCCATCAAACCGTTGATACTGGCCGACACACTCGACCGCCTGCACTACAAAAGTATCTTTGCCATCACGCCGGGGCGTTCGAGGGTGATCTTCATGGAAGAAGTGCCGGTGGAAGGCCTGACCATGGAGGACTTGCAGGTCCTCAAGGAAAAAGTGCACGCGCTGATGACGGCGGAATTGAGGAAGGTGGCCGGTAGCTTTTAGCCGTTGGCTTGCCGCTCTTCTGCGTGTGCTCACGAAAAGTTTATAAAAACAGGAATCTATATAATGCATCAAAACAGCCAGAGACTGGCATCTTTCACTCCTTGACCGAACCTACACATATCGAAGAACTGTTTCATCCCGACATCCCCGCCGCTTTCGTGGAGGTGGTGATACCGCTGGCGCTGCCTAAAAATTATACCTGGTCTGTTCCGCCGGCGCTCATTACAAAAGTGCAGGTAGGTTGCCGGGTGGAGGTCGTTTTGGGGAAGAATAAAAAATATGCCGGCATTGTTAAGCGCATCCATTACGACCCGCCGGAGGGCTTCGAACCTAAGAACATCCTCAATGTGCTCGATTCGGATCCCATCGTATTTCCCGAGCAGCAGCAGCTGTGGGAATGGCTGGCAACATATTACTGCTGCAGCGAAGGCGAAGTGATGCAGGCCGCCCTGCCGACGCATTTCAAGCTGAGCAGCGAGACCATTCTCTTATACAATGAAGAAGCAGGGGAAGATTTTTCGGCCCTCGACGAAGACGAGTTCCTGGTGGCGGAAGCCCTGCTTATCAAAAACGAGCTGAAGCTGACCGAAGTACAGCAGATCCTGGATGCCACGCATGTGTACCCGGTGATCAAAAGGCTTATAGACAAAAAGATCTGTTTTGTATGGGAGGAGCTGAAGAATACCTACAAGGAAAAGCTGGAGAGCTATGTGCTGCTCAATCCTTATTTCCATGATGAAGAAAAGCTGGCCGACCTGCTGAACAAACGCTCGAAGGCGCCGAAACAGATGGAGCTGCTGCTTGGTTTCCTTCACCTGCGCAAATCGAACGGCGAGGTTACACAGAACGACCTGCTCACCAAAGCCGGTGCGTCACCGGCCCAGCTCAAAGGCCTCCTGCAGAAAGAGATCCTGCTCGTGGAAAAACGATCGGTCGACCGGATCCGGTCGCTGCCCAAAACCATGCACCTCAACTATGAACTGAGCCCGGCCCAGCAGGCCGCCATGCAGCAGATCAAAGATTCTTTTGCTGACAAACAGGTGTGCCTGCTGCACGGCGTTACGTCCAGCGGCAAGACGCTGCTCTATATCAGTCTGATCGCGGAGCTGGTGAAACAAGGGCGGCAAGTACTGTACATGTTGCCGGAGATCGCGCTCACCTCCCAGATCATCCGCCGGCTGCAACAATTTTTTGGCGGATACATTACCGTGTACCATTCCAAGTTCAACCACAGCGAGCGGCTGGAGATCTGGAACAAGGTCAAATCGGGCGAAGCCAAGATCGTCGTCGGCGCGCGTTCTTCCCTGTTCCTGCCTTTCAAGGATCTGAGCCTCACGATTTGCGACGAGGAACACGACACCTCTTACAAACAGAACGACCCTGCGCCGCGGTATCATGCCCGCGATGTAGCTATCTATTTTGCGTCGCTCTACAAGGCCAAGGTGCTGCTTGGAAGCGCAACTCCCTCCATGGAAAGCTATTTCAACGCAAAATCGGGCAAGTATGGTCTGGCCGAACTGACCGAACGCTTTGGCGCCGTGGAGCTGCCGCGAACAGAGATCATCGACACCAAGAAGTCATCCGTCAACAGCAAAAGCAAGATCATCATCACCCCTTCCCTGAAAGATGCCATCGAGCATTCGGTATCGCAAAAAAAACAGGTGATCCTGTTCCAGAACAAACGGGGTTATTCGCCTTACCAGCTGTGCCAGTCGTGCGGCTGGATCCCGCACTGCAAATACTGCGATGTGTCGCTGACCTTTCACAAGCTGTCGAACAAGCTGCAGTGCCACTACTGCGGTACGATCTACCCCATGATCACCACCTGTGTGGCCTGCGGCAACCACCATTTCGCCCAGCACAATTTCGGCACGGAGCGGATCGAAGAATCGCTGCAGGAGCTGTTCCCTGCAGCGCGGGTGGCGCGGATGGATGTGGATTCGGTGCGCGGCAAGAACGCGCATGACACGCTGATCCAGTCGTTCGAGCAAAAGAACATCGACATCCTGGTCGGTACGCAGATGGTGGTGAAGGGGCTCGACTTCGAGAACGTAGAACTGGTGGGCATCCTCGACGCGGACGCCATCCTGGGCTTCACCGATTTCAGGGTAAGCGAACGTGCCTTTCAGCTGATGGAGCAGGTGAGCGGCCGTGCCGGCCGGAAAGCCCGGCAGGGACTGGTCATGATACAGGTGCGCAACACCTCGCATCCGGTACTGCTGTGTGTGCAGCAGCACAATTTCAGCATGCTGTACAACGAAGAGATCGAGAGCCGCCGCCGTTTTTTCTATCCCCCTTTCTCCCGGCTCATCAAGGTCACTTTGCGGCACAAGTTCAGTGACGTGGTGGCCGAAGCCTCCACCTTTTTCAACACCCTCGTGCAGCCCGCTTATGGTAAATGGATCGTTGGTCCGGCCCAGCCCATCGTAAACCGCGTGCGCAACCAGTACCTGATGGAGCTCCTCTTCAAACTACCCAAAGACGCCGCCCTGATCACGCGCTGCAAACAAAGCATCGAAGACAGCGTGGCCCAACTGCACCAGGATAAGAAGTTCCGGTCGGTGAGTGTGGTGGTGGATGTGGATCCTATGTGACTTGGGGGCGATGTGTACTTTTTGTCTTGCAACAAAAAGTACCAAAAAATGCAAGGCTTTTGAAATGGGGCTAAAATTTACTGCATTGCGCGGTCAACGGACATGGTTTTATTCGGCTGTAGTAGGGGTTTGGGCCATTGCATGGAGGGGCTTTGGAATAAAGCCAGGCGTGTCCGTTGCACCAAATAGCCGCCTGCGGCAGGCTATTTGGTCTCGCTCCATTCCGTAAATTTCTTCACGCCCCATTTCAAAGGCCGGGGTGAGAAGAGAGAAAGAATAGGAAGGTAAGAAGGCTGCCGCGGGGACGCGAGGCAGCCCTTACACCTCCAAACACCTTGATCATCAGCACCTCCAAAACCTTTGCCTCCAGCACACGCAAGACCTTTGTCACCAGCACACGCAACACCTTTGTCACCAGCACACGCAACACCTTTGTCACCAGCACCTCCAAAACACTTGTCATCTTCGCCAGGCGCAAACACACTGTTACACTCCCAACATCTTGCTGCGCCTGAGCGGGGATCTAGGCCGGGAATTGCTGTGTTTGTCTGAACCAGGATTAGCCTGATTACCTGATTCGACTAATAAACATTCACTAGATGCCAATCTCTTCCGCGCCAGTCGTGCTCGGGGTCACTAAGTACACTGGCAAGTATGACCCTCCCGGGGCATGCCGTCGTCCGGTAAAGCAGCACTTACTGAATAAATACAATTTACAAATTTGAACCCCTTAATGGTGGTTAAGGCAAAAAGCACAATTAGTAACTTTAAACATGGTCATCCTCTCTGGCTCTTTTTCGATTCGGACAACTTACTCAGCGCCTAAAACTCTATTTTTGTAAGAGACATTTTTACGGATGTATTGCGACCGCCTGGATACTTTGCGCCGATCATAAATCTTATTACTTTCCATGCTTGAAAACACCAGTTTGTTACCCTACAATACTTTTCACATCGCAGCCAGGGCGCGGTATTTTGCGGCTGTGCAGGGGATGGACCAGGTGGAGGAATGGGTGGCATGGAACCGGGTGAAGCAGCTGCCTTTGCTGGTACTGGGGGGTGGTAGTAATGTGTTGTTGACGCAGGATTTCGGGGGACTGGTGTTGAAGAATGAACTGATGGGAATAGAGGTCGTGGGCGAGGATGACGAGACGGTCTACGTGCGGGCCGGGGCGGGGGAGAACTGGCACCGGTTTGTGGTGTATTGTGTGGACAACGGCTTTGCAGGGGTGGAGAACCTCTCGCTGATCCCGGGAAGCGTGGGTGCATGTCCCATCCAGAATATCGGGGCTTACGGGGTGGAGATAAAGGATGTGTTCTTCCGGCTGGAAGCGTATCATATTGCGGACCGGAAAGTGGTCGTGTTCGGGAAGGAACAATGTGGCTTTGGCTACCGCGACAGTGTTTTTAAGACGCGTTTTAAAAACCAGTTCATCATCCTGCATGTAACTTTTCGCCTTTTGAAGAAACCCCGCTTCAACATACGGTATGGTGCGCTGCAACAGGAACTGGAGAAGGAAGGCGGCCAACTCTCCCTCAAAGCGGTCAGTGAGGCGGTGATCAGTATCCGCCAAAGCAAGCTGCCCGATCCGGCCGTGACCGGTAATGCGGGAAGTTTTTTCAAGAACCCGGAAGTGCCTTCAGCGCAGTATGAAAATCTCTTGCAATCTCATCCGCATTTGCCCGGCTACTCTGCTGGTGAAGGAGGCATGAAGCTGGCCGCCGGATGGCTCATAGAGCAATGCGGCTGGAAGGGATACCGCAAAGGAGATGCTGGCTGTTACCCCAAACAGGCCCTGGTGCTCGTGAATTACGGAAGCGCTACCGGACAGCAGATCTGGGACCTGAGCCAGCAGATACTTGAAAGCGTTCAGCAAAAATTCGGTATCCTGCTCGAACGGGAAGTGAACATCCTCTGATCGTTTTCTCTTCCCGTTCAAAAGCCGGATCAGGCGTTCCACCTCGATTTGTTTCAATGCACACAACTGGCTGTCTCCATGCTTTTGATCCCTACCCTGGGCGGGTACATATGTTAACGCTGTTTCAACTTAAACCTCTACTTCACGACCCGAGCCTTATTTGCATTTTCTTTCTATTGGCCAGCGTATCGCTTAGGCGCAGGGCGGCATAATTGGAGTGGATGGCTTCCGGATCGACAATGTGACCGGCTTGTTAGTGACGGTGGGCGTCAATTGCCTCATCGGGTAAAACCATTGCGACTATTCCGAAGTGAGTGGGGGCGCCACTTTCGTGAACATCCGGGACCACTCTGATTACTACCGCGATGATCTGTTTGGCGGAACGTTTGGCCATCTCAACATTGGCTACAACTTCTGACGGGAATGCATATACGCAAAAAGGCCGACAACACCGGTTTTGTTGTCGGCCTTTTATGAACTTCTTTTGTCCGGGTCTCTTTCACAGATCGATGTCTTCGTCGCTGCTGTAGGAGGTGGTGCCGAGGTTTACCATAGAACCCATCAGATCCTTGAACTCGATCTTGTTCTCGATGATCTTTTTGCTGATCAGGGAGTAGGAGGCGAGTCCGTGCAGCACAAATTCCATCAGCAGGGCGTTCTCCTGTTCATTGGTATGCGGATAAAATTTCTTGACCAGCGCATGCAGTCCGTCGATCTTATACAGCTGTATAACCTTGTTCTTGTCCGTTACATTGAGGAACAGGTCAACTGCATTGCCGCTGTCGAACCACCGGATGATGCCTTTGTACGGGTTGTCGTCTTCCTTCGCTTCCTTGGAAGGCCGGCGTTTTTTCATCGTTTCCGGGTTGGGAAAATACTGGATGAACTGCGACCGGATCGCTTTGTCGAGCAGGTTCATTGATACCTGGAACGGTCCTTCCTGTTCTCCCTCATATACCAGCTCTATCTTGCCGGTGATGGAAGGGATGATGCCCACCAGGTCGTTGATCCACACCTGTGTGTTCTTCTCTCCGTTGAGGATGGCGCGTCTTTCCGCAGCGCTCACCGCGTTCTCGTAAGCGGCAATTGTAAGACGGGCAGACACGCCGCTTTTCTTGTCTACATATTCGTTGTTCCTCGCTTCAAAGGCAACCTGTTCGATCAGCCTTTTTACCAGGTCGCTCACCTTGATCTTTCCCTTCTGGTCTTCATGAATATCCGCTTCCTGCTCGGTGATGGAAAGGGATGTCTCCAGGCTTTTTGGGTAGTGGGTCAGGATCTGGCTCTGGATACGGTCTTTCAACGGCGTAACGATAGAACCACGGTTGGTATAGTCTTCCGGGTTGGCGGTGAAAACAAACAGGATGTCGAGCGCAAGCCGGAGCTTGAAGCCGCGGATCTGAATATCGCCTTCTTCGAGTATGTTGAACAGGGCCACCTGTATCCTGGCTTGCAGATCGGGGATCTCATTGATCACAAAGATGCCGCGGTTACTTTTAGGAATGATGCCATAGTGGATCACGCGTTCGTCGGCAAAGTTGAGCCGGAGGTTGGCGGCTTTGATAGGGTCGATGTCGCCGATCAGGTCGGCCACGCTCACGTCGGGCGTGGCCAGCTTTTCACCGTAGCGTTCACTGCGATGCATCCAGCCGATCGGTGTGTCGTCGCCTTTTTCAGCGATCAGGTCTTTGGCAAATTTGGAGATGGGGTCGAGCGGGTTGTCGTTGATCTCGCTGCCTTCCACAACCGGAATGTATTCATCCATCAGCTGTGTCATCTGCCGTGCCATGCGGGTCTTTGCCTGTCCGCGCAGCCCGAGAAACAGGATGTTGTGTTTGCTGAGGATCGCTCTTTCGGTATCGGGTATAACCGAGTCTTCGTACCCGAGGATACCAGGAAAAGTGGTTTCCTTGTTCTGTAATTTTTTGACCAGGTTGGCGCGAATTTCTTCCTTGACCGTTTTAGAGGTATAGCCGGATTTTTTCAGTTCGCCCAGCGTTTTTATTTTAGTAGTGTCCATTTTCTCTGTTTAGTTATACGATGTTGTTTCATGCATTCACGCCTCCCGGATGCCCGCTTCTCCAGACCGGTCCGCATGGTGGCATGAGGTGTTTTAATATAAGGTTTTTCGTTTGCCGCTTTCAAAATCGCGGAAGATAAAGCTTCCCAGTTTGTCGAGGGAGGCGAAGAATGCTTTCCCGTTGTTTGTTTCGGTGAACTCCTGCACGAAGCGCTGAAGGTACGGATCGGATGCGATCATGAATGTGGTGATCGGTATTTTCAGTTTCTTGCATTGGGCAGCCAGGTTCAGGCAGCGGCTGGTGATCTTGCGGTCGAGCCCGAAGCTGTTTTTATAGTACCGCTTGCCTACTTTGAGGCAGGTCGGCTTGCCGTCGGTGATCACAAAGATCTGTTTGTTGGGGTTGCGTCTTCTGCGCAGGATATCCATGCCCATTTCCAGTCCGGCCACCGTATTGGTATGGTAAGGGCCGACCTGCAGGTAGGGGAGGTCTTTAATTTCGACGGGCCAGGCATCGTTTCCAAAAACGACAATGTCGAGCGTGTCTTTGGGATACTTGGTGGTGATCAGTTCACTGAGCGCCATCGCCACTTTTTTGGCAGGGGTGATGCGGTCTTCTCCGTACAGGATCATGGAGTGCGAAATGTCGATCATCAGTACGGTGCTGGTCTGCGACCGGAAATCGGTTTCACGGATATGCAGGTCGTCTTCCTGCATGGAGAACGTGTCGAGACCGTGGTTGATCTGCGCGTTGCGGATCGATTCGATGAAGTCGATTTGTTCGAGCATATCACCAAACTGGAAAGGGCGGGTTTCCGGATTGATCTCATCTCCTAGTCCTGGTTTGAACGTGTTATGGTCGCCTTTCTTTGTCTTTTTCAGTTTGCCGAAGATCTCTTCGAGCGAGCGTTTGCGGATGCCCTGTTCGGTTTTCGGGGTGATCTTTATCTCGCCCGATTGTTTGTTCTCGTCGATATAGCCTTTGTCTTTCAGGTCTTCCATGAAATCACCCATGCCATATTCGTCGTTGGTGAATTTGTACTCTTTGTCGAGCTCATTCATCCATTGCAGCGCCTCACTTACATCACCGCTGGTATAAGTCAGCAACTGCAGGAAAAGATCTATCATCTGATCGAAGGTGGATTTACCCTGCTGGTTCGGATCAAATTTTGAAAAAAAATATCCTTTCATACAAATTAATTAAATTTTAGTAGGCCGGGCCACTGCCGGGCCGGGTGTTGACAAGCCAGAAACTGTTTCGTTGTGATACGTAACCGGGTAAGAAATGGGAGGCGGTTAAGACATACAAGATACGATAATTACAATTTTCGCTACAGTTCTCTGGTAAAAATAACAACGGAACGGAGATTTGGTTGCATGCCATTTTTCCGGGGGATCGGGAAAAGAAGTGGCGTCCGTCGGGAGATAACAGGAGGGGCAATGTACACATTTTCTCCAGAAATCTTTTTTCATACAAAGATTCAGAGAGTTCGAAGGGCCTCCGGTTAAACAGAACGACCCCGGTTTGCGCCGGGGTCGTTCTATATTGAGATAAAATCAATTTGTTATTTGCCGCCCGTATCCGGCGCGTTGCGGATGACCGGAGACTGCTCTGAACCGGGGTTCAGCTGACTGCCTTTGTATTGGGCATCCATCATGCTCAGCATCTGTGAAAGCTGCTGTGCACCCTGGATCTCCGATTTGAGGGTCTCCTGCCTGTAATCGGGCAGGCTGCTGTAGTAGGCCATCTGCTGGTTGAAATCTTTGTGCAGGGCCGCAGATACACGGTTGGCCAGCTCCATATCGTTTGCCTTATAAGCGGCTTCCAGGAATTTGAAGGTGAAATAATTGTGCTGGTTGTTCCGGCTCACCATGGCGTAGGGATGGTTCTCGTTCAGAATACCCTTGTCTGCCTTGTTCAGCAGTTTGATGGCGTCTTCCTTGCGGTTGTTGTCGGCCAGGTTGGCGGCGGCTTCAGCATAGGCCATCCGGATGCTGTTCAGGTGCAGGCGGTTCTGCTCATCGAAATAAACCCCTTTTATGTTGGCACCGCCGAATCCGAACTTGTTCATCAGCTTGTCTACCATCCAGTCGGTGTTTACGCCGGAGTTATTTTTCACTGGCACCAGGCGGTAACTCAGACCGTCTTTTCGCAGGTACTGTCCGAAGCCAAGCTCGGAGCCGGAGAAGGTAGCCGTAAAGTAAATCGGGCGTTTCCACTGGTTGGCTGCTATGATGTTCAGCATCGCCAGGTCGTTCTTCATGATATAGTTCTTCTTCTCGGGGATCTCGAAGTCGAGTTCGCTGGCTACGGTGTCGGTCGCGTTCACGGTCTTGTTCTGACGAACGAATGCTTCGTTTACCGGTATCTTGAACTTCTTCGAAGGGATGTAGTTGATGGTTTCGCCGCTCTGAACAGCCACTTTCATGCGCGGATCATCGCTGCCTACTACGTTCTTCATCACATCGTACAGGTCATTGTATGTGTTCGGGTTCAGGTCCGGCCGCGGATTGTATACCACATAGTCGCGGTTGCGGCCCTGGATCTGTTCCGGTGTGAGGATAACGTCGATCGGATCGCTCTGGTTGATCTTGTAGCGCAGCTGGTTGATGTACCAGTCGATGCCGAGCAGGCTGTTGTTTACCACACGCACGTCGGGACGGATGCCTTCCACTTCCTGGGCAAACCAGAGCGGGTAAGTGTCGTTGTCGCCGAAAGTGAACAGGATGGCGTTCGGGGCGCAGCTTTCGAGGTAATCTTTCGCCAGGTCAACAGCGAGCAGTTTTTTACTGCGGTCGTGATCGTCCCATTCCTGCGAGCCCATGATCACGGGTACAGCGAGCAGGCAACCGAAGGCGGCAACGTACGCCGCCGGCCCGGGTTTCATCTTCGCACTGAGCCAAGAGGAGACCTGCAGCACACCCAGTCCGATCCAGATGGCAAAGGCATAGAAGGAGCCGACGTATGCATAATCGCGTTCTCGGGGCTGGTTGCCTGCCTGGTTGAGGTACAGTACGATGGCGAAACCGGTGAAGAAGAAGAGGAGGCCGCTGACCAGAAAATCCTTTTTGTTTTTGGTGTACTGGAAGTAGAGCCCGATGAGGCCAAGGATAAACGGCAGGGCATACATGTGATTGTTTGCCTTGTTATGCTTGATGCTGTCGGGCATCTTCGACTGGTCGCCCAGCCAGAGGTTGTCGATGAAGGAGATGCCGGTCAGCCAGTTTCCGTCACGTACGTTGCCCGGCCCGAAGCCCTGGATATCGTTCTGCTTTCCGCTGAAGTTCCACATAAAATAGCGGAAGTACATCCAGTTCAGCTGGTAGTTTAAAAAGAAACGCATGTTATCGGCCTGTGTGGGTTTCTCACCCTCACCCAATCCGAGAAACTCCTTGTAAAAGATGGCATGGTCCTGATCGTTGCTCGCGTCCCATACACGGGGAAACAGCATCATGTCTTCCGCGGCATACACGGGTGTCATGTCTTTCCCGATCTCTTCGTATTTGTTCGGTCCTTTGGTGTATTTGGTGGCGGTTTCCTTGTAGTCATTAGGCTGGGCGGTGAACACCTGTCCGTACAGCAGCGGAAAATCACCGTACTGATCGCGGCCCAGATAGCCCACGAGGGAGTTGGGATTGTCTACATTGTACATATCCACGGCGGGGTTGGCGTTCGACCTGATCATGGTGGTGAGGTAGGTGGAATACCCAAGCATCATAAAGGCGATGCTCCACAGGGAAAGGGTTACGATCGGCCCCATCCTTTTGTACAAATTGCGCAACAGGTATACGATGAGTCCGATGCCGATGGCCAGTCCGAAGAAGGCCGGCGCCGACGTGATGAAAGGGAATGCCAGGAGGAGCAGGAAGGCGCCGATCCAGACAGACACTTTGGTCAGGTTCACGGTGGAGGCAGACCGGAAGATCTTCAGTCCGAAAAAGATCAGGAGGCCCATCAGGATAAAATAAAATGTGAAGCCGGAGAAGAACGGCAGACCGAGCGAATTTACAAACCAGATATCGAATTTGCCGGCGCCTTCCACGGTGTACTGGATGATCACTTTCTGTACAAAACCGGTGATGATACAACCGATGATGAAAGCCCAGAAAGTGCCCCATGGAGTAGCCTTGTATCTTTTGAAGTAATACACCATCACGATCGCCGGAATGGTGAGGAGGTTGAGCAGGTGAACACCGATGGAGAGCCCCATCATGAAAAATATGAAGATGATCCATTTGTCGGCCCCGGGCCCGTCAGCGGCATGTTCCCATTTCAGGATGGCCCAGAATACGAGGGCGGTGAAGAGGGATGACATGGCATATACTTCTCCTTCCACGGCGCTGAACCAGAAAGAATCGGTGAAGGTATAAGCGAGGGCGCCAACGGCACCGGCGGCCATGATGTTGAACAGCTGCAGCGAAGTAGGCTCCTGCCGGTTATTGGAAGTAACGAGTTTGCGGGCAAAGTGGGTGATGGTCCAGAAGAGGAAAAGGATCGTGAAACCGCTGCAGAGGGCACTCATGAGGTTCACGGCCCGGGCGGGATTGGAGCCGCCGAAGATAACGATGAACAACCTTCCCAGAATTACGAAGAGCGGTGCCCCGGGAGGGTGGGGTACCTGCATTTTAAAGGTACTGGAGATAAATTCCCCGCAATCCCACAGGCTGGCATTGGCTTCCATTGTGAGGATGTAAACGAGGCAGGCAATCGCGCATACAACCCAACCCGTGATGTTGTTCACTTTCTTGAAACTCATATACTGTATTGTGTAAATTTGGCAAATATAAAGGTATGATCTAATTGCGTACCCAAGGAAAAGGGTTTTAACGTTAAATTTTGTGGTATATCACCATTTGCAGCTTCCCATAAGGTCTTCCGCGTAGCCACTGTTCTCCCCATTTCATCTGGTCAGATAAAATAGATACGCACGGTCTGGTAATAGAGCCGGTTCTGGAGGTAGTTGCTCTGGGAGGGTTCCATAAAACCGTGGAGCCCGAAGAGGCCGGCCGAGTTGCCTTTGTTGATGGCGATCTCTAGGTAGCCTGCGGAATTGAACAGGGCCAGCTTTTCTCCCTCGCTTACATCTGCATAGGTTTCGCTGATGGTATCGATGATCTCGTCGCGTTTGAACACGATCTGGAAGCGGCGGCCCTTGCGCTGTTCTTCAAATTCCGACTGCGTGATGTTTACGATCACGTTCTCGAAGTTGTCGATAAAGATGATCTGTCCTTCTATCCAGTTCTCGCCGAGGAGGGGGCGCAGGTGATTTTTTTCAATGATGGGTACATCCGGCTCGCCCACGTCTTTTACGGAGAGGCCGTTCGCCAGGTCGTTGATGGCTTTGCCGATGACCTCGGCGCAGTAGAGCGTGCTCTTCATTTGTTTTTTGTCGAGCGGCAGTCCGATCACGAGTTCCGGCTTTCCTTCCAGGATCATGGTCACGAAGCCATTGTCGGCGCACAGGATGTACTGGTTGCGGTGGAAGCAGAGCAGCAGCCTGTCGGGCCTGCGTTCGAACAGGTTGATCAGGATAATATGAAAGGTGAAATCGGGGTAGTGGAAGATGGCGTTGCGGCAGATATAGGCTGCCTGGGGGTAGTTGAACGGGGGAAGCTGGTGGGTGATGTCGGAGATATTGAATTCCGGGTTCACGCAAAAGAGCCGGCCTTTGATGGCGCCTATCAGATAATCCTGGTGGCCAATATCCGATGTAAGAGTAACTAGGGGCATGCTTGCTTCAAAGGTAGGTTAGTTCTGCAGGTAAGCACTGGGCGGACCTGAAGGAAGAAGAGGCTGGCTATTTTACCAGTTTCCCGTTCTTGAAATAAAATTTGTGGATCAGCTTGTCGGACAGGGAGGGGAAAAATTTGTTCAGGAGAGATACCTGCAGGGCCTGGAAGGTGATGAGGCGGCTTCTTTTGTGTTTCTCCACAGCTTTCAGGATGATGCGGGCGCATTCCGATGCCGACATCATTTTGCCCTCGTCCATCGGGTTTTCTTCCTGTATGTTTCCTTTTTCGTTGAGGGCGGAGTACCGGATGTTGGAGCTGGTAAAACCCGGGCATACCCACATTACGTTCACTTCATCGTCCATCAGTTCGGTGCGCAGGGCTTCGAGCCAGCCCTGGAGGGCGAATTTGGAGGCCGAGTAGCCGCTTCGGCCGGGCAGTCCGCGCACGCCGGCGATGGAGGAGATGCCGACGATGGTGCCTTTGCGTTCGATGATGGAGGGGAGGGCGTACTTGGTACAGTAGACGGCGCCGAAGAAGTTGACGTCCATGAGGCGGCGGATAACATCGAGGTCGAGGTCTTTAACGAGGGCGCGCATGGAGATGCCGGCGTTGTTGACCAGGATGTCGATGCCGCCGAAAGTTTCGATGGTGGAGTCGACGAACTTTTTACAGTCCTGCTCGAGGCTGACGTCGCAGACGACGGCGTGGAGGAGAACGCTGGCGTATTGCATCTGGAGGTTGTATATCTTGTCGTGACTTCTTCCGCAGGTAGCGATCTTGGCGCCGAGGGTTACGAGTTCGTCGATCATTGCTTTGCCGATGCCATCGGTGCCTCCGGTGATGGCTACTACTTTGCCGTGAAAAAATGAAGTCGTCATCTATCTGTCTGATTTAAACCACAAACCTACAGGAAACGGGACTGAAAAAAAAGCGTTGGCTGAGATGCAGAAGGGGAGGGCATTTTTGGGGCGGGCTGATATATTTCTACAAAAATTTGGTCCGGTAATTTTAATCCTTATTTTTGCACTCCCAATCTAAATCGGGACTGCATTTTCGGATGCAGAGATGATTCCGTAGCTCAGTTGGTAGAGCAATACACTTTTAATGTATGGGTCCTGGGTCCGAGTCCCAGCGGGATCACATAAAATTTATGAAACGGCTTATAAATCAATGATTTGTAAAGCCGTTTTTCTTTTGCAGTAACGCATGTGGGAATAAAATTTTAGACATACTTTCTCATGCTGGATACTATTAAATAAAAAGGATTTAGAACTTTTTAGCGTATTGCTTCGATACTTTCCATCACATGGTACGTTCTCGGTCTTCGATGTTGTGGGGAAGGTAAAGAAAGAAGACAGTAAAACAATTTTTCGAAATTATACTGGAGGTGATGGCCCTTACAACATAAGTGATGCATTGGTAGTATCTGGTTTCGCCGATAAAATGTAGAGTGTTGATCCACATGGTTACGCCATTGCGCTGACTAAGTCAGGCAGACTTCTCTAAAAAAAGGGCACGTTCAACGCATATAAAATTTATTTGGAACTAAAGGACGTAAAGGAAGACCAAGAATTATCGTGGAGGAAATCGAATCCGAGGATACAACGGCAGCAAATAGTCATAAGTTGGTTAATTGCTTTAAGTACAATTATTTCGACTATCTATTATCTGATACAACTTTTGAATACCTGTTAATGGATTGTTCTTATTTATAGTCGTTCAAATCAAACAGTAATGAATTACCCCGTTTCTAGGTGCCTATATCTCCTCCGACCATTTATTTTCACTCCATGGCACAGCGGACACCCTTTGACCCCTACCTCCACCTCCGGCGCCTCAAGCTTAGAAAGAAACCCCAAAACCAGTTAATAGATCCCGCTATGCTTATTCTTTTGATCATCACCATGTTCGTGTTGGGTTATGCATGCGGTCGGATCGGGCTGACACTGTAAATATGCTATAAATCGAGCGGCTGCCCAACCACATGGAGAGGGAATGCTGGAAGGTGATCGGCAAAAACGGGCACTTAATCCTGTCCAATATGCGGCCCGTACTGCTCCGGCATTCACTGAATCATCGGCTGCCTGACGGGAAGATTGAAGAAAAAACGCTCTGGAATAGGGGCTTTCAGGCGGAACTGTTCCAGGCGATTGATAACCTGGTGCAGTCTGGAGCAATTAATCAAGGCTTTCCAGAATATAAAAAGTTATCAAATATAAAATTCTTCTGTCCTGCCATGCAGTAACATTGCCGAAAACACCACCACATGAATCTGCAGGAGTTCTACCTGGGTAAATATGACCTTAATAGTAAAGGTGCAACAGAGACTAGTAAGAATAACTAAAAATCCGATTAACAATTTTTATAGCTTTCCCTTCATCATTAAAAACTTTTTGCTTTATCCAGTTACCTGAAGTATCCCAATTTTCATATTTATAAAACAAATACTTTTTAGTGATTGAATCCTTGATGTATGTGGCTTCAATCATATTATCTAAATATTTTTTATCCGTCAAATGTATATTGATTTCCGACGAAAGCATTCCATTGCTATCTTTTGTGGTTGCCTTTATCTGATAAATACTATCATAATCGTTTACATATGACATTGTTAATTTGCCCTTGGCATCGTAACTATTTAAACTTAATAGCAGCCCATGCTTGGTCTGTGTAATATTGTCATAGTAGCTTTTAAGATTAAAACTAGAGTCATAAATTTCAACCTTTATACACTTGCTACCATCATATTTTAATAGCAAATTTGATTGCTTTTTCCCATTCTCAAAGGTTGACAAAGAAGCTAAAGAACCATTTTTATTGTATGTCAAAATATTGACAACCTCATTCTTTTCAATAAAGTCAATTGCAGTATCAGTAATTGTATAACCATGTTTATCAAAAATTTCAATAATTACAGATTCCTGTTTTCCAATCTTATCAAGGCTATCAACTTTAAATGTTTCGGTTACCAACTTTGTAACACACCCTTTAATATTTGCTTGCTCTAAATCAGTAAGATATTTTATTGATTCCCTTTCTGAACAGGAAACCAATAGACAGCTTGCCCAAGTGAATTTCAATAACAAATTCATAAGTTGAAGTTAAAACATGCATAATAGACGAGCCAAAGATAAACCACAACGCCTTACATCCGAATGACACACTTATTGGGAAATATCAGACAATGGTAATATAAGGCCGAAGCTGCCTTGATCTTCGGGGAGCTGTTTGTTGTGGTGAAGTACCAGAACCAGCTGCTGCGGGTGAAGCTGGAGGAGATTGACAGGGGATAAACTCAAGGCCTTCTTGCAGCTTCCGTATCATTCCCGAGGTGATATTCTTTTCCATTCCATCATGATCATTGGCAAATCCCTTTTGTACTGCTCAACATCCCATACGATATCCATTGCCTTTAGGTAAGCGGAAATGGATGGAAGTCCGACCTGTGCTCGTCTTACATCCACGCTTTCCGGATCTATTAAAGGGAATACGAAGTATCTGTTATATGCACTACTCCAGAAAAGCTGGCTGCCATACTGCTGCTTTCTGCCTTCGTGTAAATCGAGCCGATCCTGCAAAAGGGCAAATTCAGAGGCTCTGGCTTTGCCGTTCTTTACTGCTGCGGCCATAATTGGTAAATACTTCCGCCATGTCAGAGGATTCGAATGCTGAACGACCATGAACAAAGCGGTATTTGCCTGACTGCCGATTTCATTGTAGCCAAGCCAGCCATATTTTTCGATTATTGAGTCCACAGATTTGAGGTTAAGAGAATCAGTCAACTGCATATGCTGATATAAGGCTTTGATTTCCTTCGACCCTTTACCGTACTTGTTTTCCGTATATTCGATTTGGTTCCTGTAGCGCTGGTCAAGTTCATCGATGCGGAATAACCTCTGAATAACCGCATTGTATAAAGTATCCTGGCCGAATACCATATTAGATATGACTATGCATATCAGGGACACTCCAATTAATTTCATGGTGGTCATATTATCATGAACAAACATCCAAGGTAAGAAGGAATTCGCCGGGAAATTCAGACCTGACAGATAATGGCATCGATGGGGTACTAGATTACGAGGTTCCTGCCACTCACTTGGAACACTGGCCAGTGTACACTATCAGGAGCCCGAAGGGACGGCCGGATGGCAAGGATAAGACGGAACCGTATAAGTGGAAGGATCTGCAGGCGTTGTGAGGATCGCGAAGAATTATGTACTCTTGCTTATGTGGTTAGCCATAATTACTACGCACGCAAAGACGACTTAGCTGTTGGCGGCAGACTTTCTTTATAATCATATTCAAAAGTTCCAATACGAGTCTGCAGCATCCATAAACTGTCGCTTTTTGAGTGTTCTAAAAAGTTTTGAAGTTTCGCCTTTCCTGATATTCGCAATAACAATGAGCCGCCTTAATGTGTCGTAATAGTTGATTACAAAATCTTCATCAAGATTATAAGAAATGCCTTTTAACTCGGGCAGTATGTTTTTTAATGCGGAAAATTCTTCGTCACGGTTTCTGTCCACAATGATGAATTGTGTGCCGTCACTTTCTTTTAAAAAGGCTACGCTTTCTTTTCCTTTGATTGGCGTTGAAAAGTTGAGCCACGATACAGTAAATTGTTCATGTAGAGTTTGTTTTATCTGACTACGTTCACTTGCCCCTTCTTCATCACTATACATCGTCAAGTGATTAAATTGTATACCATAATCTTCTGTTGATTTTGGAAAATTTTCACCAAATAACCGAATTGCTTCAGATATAAAACTTGAATCAATCGGCTTGTTGCTTAACAAATAATGCCTGACTAAGGGAAGCAAAGAATGTCCGAATCCGTCGATATAGGGGTCACTATACCACGCCGCTGTATCTACCTTTTTGGTCAAAAATTGATAAGTCCAGCCATTACCACACGCAGTAGCCATACCCTCATCAAAGAAATTATGAGCAACTTTGGAATATAAAGAACTACTTCCAGTGAAGTATGATTCTAACTCATGTTGAAATTGAAGGGTTTGTTCGCTATACAGTACATGGCAAATTTCATGAAGCACAATCGCTACGCGTTTTGCATAATTTGTCTCCTCAGTCGGCACGTCTATGCAGAGACTATTTGCATGAGGTGTTGCCGCAGTGCTGCCATCTTTGCCTGGAACAGGCGTGAGTGCTATTGTAAAGGGCATATCGTCTCCCCAACTTGAATTGTAAAACGTTTTGAGTTTTAAAAATGCATTGTTGGCTACACTTTGATATTTTTCCAATTCTTTTAACTGCTTCAGAGCAGCCAGTCTGTACTTTCTCCAAATAATTTGCTCGTAGTAAACATTGGCTTTCTCCATAAATGTTATTAAACGATTATAATCAGTATTGTGCAGAAGACCAACAATGCGAATTTTAAATTCTGACAGGTCACTGCATTGTACAGCGGCAATGATCAGCAAATCTTTTAGGGAAAAGTATGCAGGTCTCGTTTCGGGAAATCCTTCCCTGGAAAACGTTGTTTCGAAATTTAGCGACTTATAGTCAACTATTAGTTGATTAAAAGAAATGTCTCCGAGAGTATTTGCTTCAATATATTGCTTCAAAGCCTCAGAAGTGCCATTTGCGCCTTTGCAAGTTTCCAAGAAATTAAAAACACAATAAGAGCGACTAATCTTAAATCTTAATAATGGTGCGGCTTCTGCCGATGTCCAACCCATATAAAGAAATGTAAATAACACGATTAAAATGTGCTGAACCGCTCCTGATTTTTTCATCGTGAATTTTGATTATCTAAATGCTAATTTGCCGCTAACAGTTGTTGGGACGAACGCTTGTTTTTCAATTTTTTGATTCCCAATTCTGTATGTTTGATTTTTTCAAACTATACATGATCCAGAGTCGCCTTTTAATTTAACCTAAGTTGCCTGGTAACAAATTACATCATTCTGAATTAACTTCATTGCTATATGTTCAAGAATCTACTCTCCTCATCTGCCTTTGCTCTGCTTTTCCCCTTCCACTTCTTCGCTTTTTGGGTATTACGGTGAAAGTGGTTCTTCTGGAGAAACCCATAAATTACGATAACAAATTTCTCTTTCTATTTTTCATTGGCGTGATTAGTACAGTTGTACTCACTGTTTCAACTGCTCAAATTGAGCTATGAAGCTATGCCTAGAAATTCGATATCTGATTGTAAAAAGCAATTTAAAGGTACTAGGAATGAAGTTGCAGAATTAAAATTTGTGAGTGTATTCATGATAATGGAAAGCCTTTAAATGATTGCCTTGACGAATTTGAAAATGCGACAAAAAAATAAATGAATACAAGAAAAAAACGACTTCGTCGGGTACGTATGGCCCTTGATACTTTAGTGCTTAATCTTAGTATTTTAACTTGCTTCACGAAAATGGTACGAACACACAACTAAAGTATTTGCAAAAGCAGGGACGGACAATGTAACATCAGCTATGTGCAACCATCAGCAGCGGTTCCGGCTCGACGTTCAATGTTTAGCTTTAATTCATACCTTCAACTTCATATTTTTAGTTGGGCATACTTATAAGGCAGACGAACAAGGAATTCCCTGCCTTCACATAAACTAAAACTTGGCCTGCAATATATAACGATGTTGACATCTGAAGAATACAAGAGCGAAATGGAAATTTTCCGGTCCGGATCAATCGTTCAGGTTCCAGTACTATTGAAGAAATTGGTAAGATCGGCACATCAGCAGTCCATCTTTGATATAGAACCCTTAAGTAGCAGGCTTTCCGATTGGCCAAAACTGCAGGCTACAAATGGTTTGGCCCAAGTTGGGCGGAGGAATAAGGGCTACGTAGCATTGGTACATCTAAAGGGGTTTTGTTACTTGTCTGTAAAAAAAAACTTATAGTCAATCGGGCAGACGAATCATAGATGATCCCGGGGCACATTACAGACATAGAATGCTTATCTCGATATGCTTCCTATACAAATTCGAAGCTCCCTTTCAACCAACTTCGGAAACATCAACCTTTCGTTTGCCCAACAATTTATCGAGCGTTATCGGATAATTGCGAACCCTGATACCGGTGGCATTATATACGGCATTGGCGATTGCAGAAGCTACACCACACAAACCCAGCTCACCTATTCCCTTGGCTTTCATAGGAGACATGGTTGGGTCAACGTCTTCGAGCAATAGTACTTCCTGGTGGGGAATGTCTGCATGCACCGGCACCTCGTAACCGGCTAAATCATGGTTTACAAAAAAGCCTATTTTTTTGTCAACTACCAGTTCCTCCATCAGCGCTGCGCCGGCGCCCATTGTCATAGCGCCGATGACCTGGCTACGCGCAGTTTTGGGATTCAGGATTCTGCCCGCATGGCAAACTGCCAGCATGCGCCGGATACGGATTTCGCAGGTATGCCGGTTCACGGCCACCTCAACAAAATGAGCCCCGAACGTATCCTGGGCATATTGCTTGGAAAGCTCGCCATAAGTTATCTGGTCTTCACCCGTCAATTCGCCACTTGTAGCTGCATCGGCAAGCGGTTTCCGTTGTGTGCCGTTGATCACATAGCCATCACTGAATGAAGTGATGTTAACATCAAAACCGAACGACACAGCGACCGCTTCTCTTAATTTCATACAGGCAGCATACACGCCTGACGTGGAAGAAGCTGCACCCCACTGCCCGCCGGAACCCGGCGACTCGGGAAATACGGAATCACCGATTTTGACTATCACTTTATCTAAACCAACGCCCATCATTTCGGCTGCCGTTTGTCCAATGATCGTGTAGCTGCCGGTGCCGATATCCGTCATATCGGTTTCAACGGTGATCATTCCTTTGCTATCCAGGCGTACGCGGGCAGCCGATGTGGTGACGGGTGCCCCACGGATGGCAGATGCTACGCCAAGCCCGATCAGCCACTGACCTTCCTGAACAGCGCCGGGCTTGGCCTGCCGCTTCTCCCAGTTAAAAGCTTTGGCGCCTTTTTGCAGGCACTCTACCAGTTTACGGGTGGAAAATGGTCGCCCGGGTTTTTCCGGGTCTTCCTGTGTATCGTTTTTGATGCGGAAGGCAACCGGGTCCATATCCAGCTTTTCCGCCATTTCGTCCATGGCTATTTCCAGCGCCATCATGCCTGTTGCCTCACCTGGCGCCCGCATGGCATTGCCTTCCGCCAGATGGAGAACTGCCAGCTTCAGACGTGTCATGCGGTTGGCGCCTGCGTACAATAACCGTGTGGAGGCTGTTGCCGGCTCCGTGCGCCCGCCAGGAAGGTTACCCGACCAGTTTTCATGACCGATCGCTGTGATGGTGCCATCTTTTTCGGCACCGATGCGGATGCGCTGGATAGTAGCGGGTCTATGGGTGGTATTATTGAAGATCAGCGGTCTTTGCAGCGTTACTTTAACGGGTCTGCCAGCAGCTTTTGCCGCGAGCGCAGCGCAAACCACATCTGACAGCACAGTGCCTTTGCCGCCAAACCCGCCGCCGATATAAGGGGAGATCAGGCGAATATTTTCCTTCGGAATGCCGAGTATGCTGCCGAGGTCGCGCTTACCCCAGTTAAGTTGCTGGATCGAGCACCAGCAGGTTAGCTGATCGCCTTCCCACTTTGCAATCGCTGCATGAGGTTCCATCATGGCGTGTGACTGGTCGGGCGTAGTGTAGGTAGCATCCAGTTTTACCGGCGCTGCCAGATACGCCTTATCGAAATCGCCTACGTCAGTTTTGGCAGGCGGACCAAATTGTGCAGGCGGAGGTTCGAAAGCGCTTGCTTTGGCAGCCTGAAGATCGAAAACGCCTTTCTCTGTAGTATATTCCACTTTCAGCAATGCCGCCGCTGCTCTTGCCTGCTCAAAAGTCTCCGCAACTACTACGGCAACCGCCTGGTGATAGTGGTCGACCTGTGGATCAGCCATCATTCTGTCTACATAAAATTTACCAGCCTGGAGCGGCCCTGCATTGGCGTAAGTAACGATGGCCAGCACACCCGGCGCTGCTTTTGCTTTCAGCTGATAGATTGTATCGATGCGCCCTTTGGCAATGGCAGCACCGACAACATATCCGTAAACGTGGCCGGGCACCGCCTCGTTGTTCTCATAAGCATACTTAGCCGTGCCTGTAGTCTTCAGCGGACCTTCAATCCGGTCAGTCGGCTTTCCCAATACCTTCATTTGATCGGTCGGGTTTGCGCCGGCAGGTGTTTCAAATTTCATAAAGAGTTCCTCCTTTCTGCCAGAACGGCTTCCAGTGTGTGTTGAACCAGTAATATCTTGTACTCATTTTCCTTTGTGGGTCTGGCACCGGCAAGCAATTTTGCCGTGAAGGTTTTTGCGCCGGCAGGCAACAGCTTTTCTGCCGTCTTTACCCTCCAGGGTTTTGCCGCCACGCCGCCCAGCGCTACCCTGCCACTGCCGTCTTCCTGCAGTACGGCGGCTACGGAAACCAGCGCAAAGGCATACGAGGAACGGTCTCTGATCTTATAATAAAAATGCCTGCCTCCAATTGGCCTGGGCAGTATCACAGCGGTAATCAGCTCATTCTTCTGCAGCGCCGTTTCTATCTGTGGTGTTTCACCGGGCAGGCGGTAAAAATCATTGATGGGGATCTGGCGGGTCCTGCCATCGGGCTGCATAGTTTCCACTACCGCATCGAGCACCTGCATGGCAACAGCCATATCACCCGGATGTGTGGCGATGCAGGCATTGCTGGCACCAATGATGGCAAGTTGCCGGCTGAAGCCTGCAATGGCAGCGCAGCCGCTGCCCGGCTGGCGCTTGTTGCACTGCTGGTTCGTATCGTAAAAATAGGGACAGCGGGTGCGTTGCAACAGGTTGCCGCCGGTCGTTGCCTTGTTACGAAGCTGCCCCGACGCACCGGCCAGCAATGCGCGGGAGAGTACGGCGTAATCGCGGCGCACGGTATCATGAGCGGCAAGGTCGGTATTGGTGGCCATCGCCCCGATGCGTATCCCGCCGTCGTTTGTTGGCTCTATGGTATCCAACTTCAATCTCCCGATATCAATGAGATGGGAAGGGGTTTCGATCTGGAGCTTCATCAGGTCGAGCAGGTTGGTGCCGCCCGCTATGAATTTCGATGCCGGTGTACGGGCGGAGGCCACGGCTGCTTCCGCAGGGGATTGCACCCTTTCATAAGTAAATGCTTTCATAAATTCTTTGTTTACCAGACAACCAGCTTATGCGCTTTTATTTTTTTAAAAATGTCCCGTTATGCACTTGCTGCGGCTACTTCCGCCATCGCTTCGGCAATATTTGAATATGCGCCGCAACGGCAGATGTTCCCGCTCATGCGCTCCCGTATTTCCATGTTGGTAGTTTCCATTTTTCCGCCCAGGTCTGCCGTTACATGGCTGGGTATACCGGCTTTGATTTCTTCCAGCACGCCAACGGCTGAACATATTTGCCCGGGTGTGCAGTAGCCGCATTGGTAGCCGTCATGTTTGATAAATGCCGCCTGCATAGGGTGCAGGTTGTCGGGCGTGCCCAACCCTTCAATGGTAGTGATGCTGTCTCCTTCATGTTGAAGTGCGAGTGATAAACAGGAGTTGATGCGGCGACCGTTTACCAATACCGTGCAGGCGCCGCATTGCCCGTGGTCACAGCCTTTTTTTGTTCCCGTCATGTTCAGATGTTCCCGCAGTGCATCAAGCAGTGTAGTGCGGGTATCCATCTCCAGCCTTTGCTCTTTCCCGTTGATGACAAAGGAGACGCTGGTTACGGGCATTTGCGGCGTGTGATTTACCGAGGCTTCCGCACCTGTCAGGTTGGACAATGCGATAGCGGTCACCGCAGCCGCAGTGCTGGAAATCATTTCCCGGCGGGTAATACCTTGATTATTTGTATTGTTCATAATACCGACTTTATTGATTATTTGGAAGGCAAGCACAACGTGTTCTATTTATTCCGTTTGATCTTCTTCACCTACAGATTATCTTATTCCAGGCGCTGCACTTATTTCAACCGGTACGCCACCACCGAGTTAGTTGTCAGTGTAGGTACATAAATCATTCGCGTTGCTGAATCATATTCAATATCTGCAGTGCCAATAAAATAATACAGATACTTTTCATGTCTTTACTACAGTTGTTTTACAGTTAAAATTTTAACGCAGCGCAAAAGCCACCACAGAACCGGATGGATGCTTTTCCGTGCCGCTGAGGCATATGGCTATGTACTGTTTTCCTTTCACCGTATATGTGCATGGTGTTGTGTTTGCCAGCGCAGGAAGAGATGTTTCCCATAATAACCTGCCCGATGTTTTATCGATCGCTTTCAGCTTGTTGTCTTTTGTGCCACTTATAAAAAGCACCCCTCCGGCTGTTAGCATAGGACCTCCTTTGCTTTCTCCCCCGGTAACGGGGGCACCTTTTTGCTGCCATTGTTCTTCGTTCCCGAATACCTGCTGCCATTTGTATTCGCCTGTAGAGAGGTTTAGCGCATGAAGCATCCCCCAAGGCGGACGGATGGCAGGGTTTCCATCAGGGTCTTTAAACGTTTTGTATCCCGTGGTGTTCAGAAATCGCTCGGTGGCTATGATCTGCTCATCGGTTTTTGTTTGTCCTTTATTTATATCACTCAACACGGCGTCATATACAAAGGTCATCAGCTCTTTTTCCTTTCCCTTAATGGCATCATCGTAATCCGCACCTGCCAGGCCTTTGTGCGCATGCCGTATTTTATCCAACGCCGTATCGCGGCTCATTTTGAATTTCAACGCCTGCATAGACGGGAAATTAGGCTCCTTTCCTCCTTTGTCTTCACGGTGGCAGGAGGCACAATTAGTTATGTAAATCATTTTGCCGGTTGCATACGCCGGTGTTTTGGAAAGTGCCAGTTCCTGCTTCTGGTCAATTTCAATGATGGTTTGAATGTCAGGAGCATCGTTCGACTTGATGTATAGAAAATTGGTAGACGGGTCGTATGCAGCACCTCCCCATTCGCCGCCACCGCGGGTACCCGGGAACTGGAGTGTTCCCCGCCGGTCAGGCGGTGTGTAAAGGCCTTCATAGCGAAGTGAGCGGAATTTCTTCAATATCGAATCATGCCCGGCAGAAGAATAATTCGTAAGGTCGGCTTCGGAAAGCAGCTGCCTTGCAAACGGCTTGGGCAGTACGGGAAAAGGCTGCGTAGGTGAGGCTTTTTCTCCCGGCAGAAGAGAGGCGGGAACCGGGCGCTCTTCTATAGGGAACAATGGCTTGCCCGTTTCGCGGTCTAGAATAAAAACAAATCCCTGCTTGGTGATTTGCGCCACAGCATCTACCATTTTCCCGTCGCGCTTTAGTTGCACCAAGGCTGGTGGTGCCGGTGGGTCGTAGTCCCACATATCGTGGTGAACCATCTGGTAGTGCCAGATATGTTTTCCGGTATTCGCATCCAGCGCCAGCACGCAATCGCTATACAGGTTATCGCCGGTGCGGTCTGCACCAAAAAAATCGTATGATGGTGAACCGATGGCGGCATAGACAATGCCTCTTTTCTGGTCGATGCTCAGGCCTGCCCAGTCGTTACAGCCGCCCGAATATTTGTACGCTTCCTGTGGCCAGGTATCGTAACCGGCTTCACCAGGATTGGGCAGTGTATGAAACGTCCACACCAGCTTTCCGCTGCGGCAATCATAGGCTCTCATATAGCCCGGCGAAGAGCCATAGATCTCGGATACCTGCGTTCCGAAAACTATCAGATCCTTATATACAACACCGGGTGACGTAGGACCGGAGAACACGCGCTCGGGTTTGTCGCGCAAGCCCTGGTTCAGAAACACTTTTCCGCTGTCACCAAATGATGGAACCGGCTTCCCGGTACGGGCATTCAGCGCGTACAGGTATTGACCGCCTGTAACCAAAATGCGTCTGTCGTTTCCACTCTCCCAATAACTCGCTCCCCGGCTTAAGATGCCTTCGTTTTCTCTGCCGTTGAAGGGGTCGAACTTCCAAAGCTGTTTACCGGTGGCGGCATCCAGCGCATAAGTAAGCTGCTTGGCAGAGGTAACATACATTACGCCATCTATGATGATGGGGATACATTCGCTGTTGCCGGGTGACGCATCTTTCGGCAGGTCATCTGGCTCGAATGTCCACGATTCCGTAAGGTCAGCGACATTGCTTGGTATAATCTGGTTGAGTGGTGAAAAGTTCGAGCTGTTGGCATCGGCCTTGTTAACAGACCAGGTTCTGTCGTTACCTCTGTCTTCTTCACCAATGGGTTTTGGTTCGCCCGAATGACAGCTACTGAATACGAGTACTACCAGCATTGCCCCGATAAACGCCTTTCGATCCCACCCCCTTTTGTCGAGATACAAAAATCCTCTTACTTTTTCCACATTTAGCATCTGAGCCTTACCGGGTAGCTTTTGTGATTTCATATCTTATTTTTCCAATAAATCCTTGCTTAACTTCTTCTTAAAAACCCGGGTCATTTTTTTTCCGCTCTTGCTTCCATCACCTTCATGAAGGTATCCTTCGCTACATCCGCTTCTTTTGTTCCAACCGTTTTTTCGATGATGCTGATCATTTCTTCTATCTGCTCGCCGGTGATCCCTACATTCATACCCATCGCCAAATGTGCCTGAAGCTGTGGGGCAACGCCATCCTGGGTCATCAAGGCAGCTATGGTTATCATCTCACGTTGCGTATGGTTCAAGACATCGCGGTTGAAGATATCGGCAAACAAATGCTCTTTCAGAAAGGTATCGAGAACCGGGGCGAATGCGTTGGCACCGGAAAGCGCTTTTTCTTCTTTGCCTGTAAGCTTTTGAAGGGTGGCTTTTCCGGTTGCATATTTATCACCGTCAGGAATGGGAGACGCTTCTTTTCCCTCCTCATCCTGTTTGCCGCTTGCCTTTCGTTCTTCAATAACGGACATAAGAGCATTGAGGCCATTGATACTGCGGGGAAATCCGCAATAGGCATACAGCTGCACTACCGCTTCCTTGATTTCATTGATGGTAAGACCATCATCAAGACCTTCCCCTATCGCGATTTTCAGGGCGTTTACATCACCTTTTGCAGTAAGGGCTGATATGGCTACCATACTCTTTTGAATTGCCTCTAAACCGTCTTTTGATTCCATAGTTTTCATTTTATCTTCCATCAATTTAATAACCGGTACTCGTTGGGCGATTGCCCGACACGCTGCTTGAATAACCTGGTAAAATGAGCCGGATATTTAAAACCCATTTCATAAGCCACTTCACTGATGGACTTGGTTATATTAAGCACTTTTTCCTTTGCTATATCAATCACCTTGTCCTGGATCATCTCATGCGCTGACTTGCCGGTTTCCTTCTTTACCAGGTCGCCAAAATAATTGGGCGACAGGTGAAATGCGGAGGCAAAGAAGGCAACGGTGGGTAAACCTTCTGTTTGCGGCTTATTCGTTTCAAAATAGTCTTTCAACATGCCTTCAAATCTGAGCAGCACATCTTTATGTCCAGGATCCCTGGTTATAAACTGCCGGTCATAAAAGCGAACGCTATATTTGAGGAACAATTCAATGTTGCTTACAATGAGTGTGCGGCTGTGCTGGTCGATGGCGTGAGATAATTCATACTGGATTTTCCGAAAGCATTCCAGCAGTATCTCTCTTTCGACTTCTGATACATGGAGGGCTTCATTCACATCGTACGAAAAGAAATTGTAATCGCCGATGTGCCTGCCCAGATGCGTGCCACGGATAACATCAGGATGAAAGACGAGTACCCAGCCATTTGGCTGCAACATTCTACCGGTTTCTTCAAAGCCGAATACTTGTCCCGGCGCTACAAAAAGCAATGTCCCCTCTTCATAATCATAATGACTGCGTCCATATTTCATTTCCTCACATTTTGTATCCTTCAGGAAGACAATGTATAATTCAGATAAATATTTCGTTTCCAGTATGGGCTTTGAGACTGATTGGTCGAGGACACTAACCAATGGATACAACGTTTTTTGCCCGCGTTCAGTGTTGAATTGTGCTACGCTCTGTATGGTGATGATTTTTTCCATGCTGTAATGATTGCATCTGCTCAAATCTAATGCAAAGTTCCAGACTGGATAATCTGACTTTGATGAATCAGTAAAAATGGTAAGGAATACCGTATTCCATATAAGTATGCCTTTGAAATTAACAAAGAGGTTTGCGTGTAGAATCAAGAAGCATGAACACAATCTATACCGCCCTTTTATTGACATTGATTACTGCATCTTTTATGACAATACAGGCACAAACTGATACAACTAAGAAGCTGGCGGACAAAAAATACCAGGCCAAAGCGCCTCCTACACAACTTATAGAGGGTCAAGCGTTTGCGCCATCAAACAATACGACCATACGTTGGCTGGGTATGGCTGGATTTTTTGTCAACAGCCGCGGTACCACTCTCATGATAGACCCTTTGCTGGAAGGTTATGATATGAAATTGCTGATGGATTTTCCGATTGTACCCTCGAGCGTGCCCCGCCTTGATGCCGTATTAGCCACGCACAGCGACAACGACCACTACAGCGTGCAAACTTTTCACCATCTGGCTGCCGTAACAAAAGAATTTCATTCCACGGTGTATGTAGATTCTTTGATGAAGAATGAAGGCTTTCACTCGTTCGGGCATTACATAGGTGATCTATTCCATTTTGGAAAGGTATCTGTAAAGACGACCCTGGCAGATCATGACTGGCAGAACGATTTCCCCAAATCCGGTCAGCGGTATTACTCTCCGGGAGATGCGTGTGGTTTCTGGTTCAACACGCCGGATGGTTTTATCTGGGCGCCAGGCGATTCAAGGTTTATGCAGGAGCAACTGCATATGCCGGTACCCGACCTTATCCTGCTTGATTACTCGGAAGATTCTATCTATCATTCGGGTTTGGACGGGGCTGTGAAAATTGCCAACGCCTATCCGGGTACACCCATCATTCTCGGTCATTGGGGCTTCGTGGATGCGCCAGATTTTACACCATTCAATGGCAATCCAAAACACTTAAAAGACAAGGTGGTGAACCCCGGACGTATTAAAACGCTGGCTCCCGGAGAGCCTTATGTGATGAAACGTTTGCAGAAAAAATAATATGCTCGGAAGCTTGGTTCTCTTGATGCTGAGCATAGCACACTGTTTACAGATAGAAACCTTTCTGGACAGGATATTGAACAACTGGACCCGCTGGTCTATATCCCCAGCTTGGCGCAATTTCTTTTAAAAACCTTCGTCTGAATCGACCGTTTTTAGGAGGTAAACAATCGTTTCAATGCCTGCCTTTACGGGAGAAACAAGTTCCTCATGAATTTCGCTGGAAGAACTTGTTTCTTCTCTTTTGGATGTATACGTGTGACCCGGCTAGATGCATGCCACTGCTTTCTGCAGCGTTTGTGTTTGGCTCATCAGAATTGTTCGAAGTAACCGCTGCAGCAGACGAATCAATGTACTTGAACCGCATGCTTACAACTTCCAGTCCGGACGTTCGAAATGGCAGGTATAGCCGTAGGGATGTTTTTGTAGATAATCCCGGTGTTCTTCTTCGGCGTCCCAAAAATCACCTGCAGGCACCACTTCGGTAACAATTTTACCTGGCCACTTACCGGATTCTTCCATTTCTTTTATGAGATCCAATGCGGTTTGCCGTTGTTCCTCGTTCAAAAAGAAAATCGCTGAACGGTAAGATGCTCCTACATCGTTGCCCTGGCGATTGCGGGTGGTAGGGTCATGTATCTGGAAAAAATATTCCAACAGCTTCCGATATGATAATTTATCCGCGTCAAAGAGGATCGCGATCCCTTCGGCATGGTTGCCGTGATTGCGATAGGTCGCATTGCGTACCTCACCACCGGTATATCCAACGATGGTTGATATTACGCCAGGCTGATGCCTGATCAGTTCTTCCACGCCCCAAAAACATCCGCCGGCCAGAATGGCTTTTTGTGTTTGCATATTTGTTTTCTTATTCAGATCAAAAGCATGCCACATTGATCTTGATAGCATTTGAACGCATACTTCTGATGGTATTTTATTAAACTTTAATTTTTTCCGCCAAAAAACAGCAACAGCGACAATCTCGGTGCTGTGATACCTTTATCATGAAACAGTCCCGGTTCTGATGAACGGAGAAAGCCGTTGACGATATATACGTCTCCCGGGATTTATAAAACAAAGTTACTGATTACAGAAAGAAAATATTTTCAACCGGCCTGATGTTATGAAAATTTCCGAAGAACTAAGGGGCTTACTAAAAAGCTATGATAAACATCTGATTTTAAAATATTTACAAGTGTAATTGTGACTAAACATCCTACCTCGATGACTGAGCCTGGATCGTTTTCAAAAAGCTGGCTTTAAAAAGCCTTCCCAATGGCAGTGCTTTGTCATGGAGCATTACCTGGTCAGCGTTGAAACTGGTGATCTTGTCCAGCGCAATGATGAACGACTTGTGAATTCTGGCAAATTGATTCAACGGGAGTTTCTCCTCCATAAAACCAAGTTTTTCGGAAGCGATATAGGATCTGTCTGCTGTGTGTACTTTAATGTAATCTGCCAGCCCTTCGATGTACAGAATATTTCTAAGCAGGATTTTTACCTGTTCCCTGCCTACTTTGAAATACATATAGGCTTCCTCATTGCTTTTCGCCGTTTCCCTGTCTTCCGTCCTGCTGCTCCAGTAATGCATAAACTTGGCGATCGCCTTCATAAACCTCTCCTGTGTAAGCGGCTTGACCAGGTAGTCGAAAACCTCCAGATCAAACGCTTCGGCAGCATACTCACGGTAAGCCGTCGTCAGGATGACCTTCGGACTCCATTTCAAGGATCTTAATAACTCGATCCCAGACACCTTGGGCATGCTGATGTCCAGAAATACCAGGTCAACCAGGTTTTTCTGCAGAAAAACGAATGCATCCAGCGCGTTATCCAACGAAGCGACGACCTCAAAATCTTCCAAACCGGAAAGATGCAATCTGATGAGTTCTCTTGCCGGTTCTTCGTCGTCAACTACCAAGCAGCGAATCATTTTGTTCGATTTGAATTTTCAATACGACAAGATAGGAGTTAGGCCCTTCAATAATTTTCAATTCATGTTTGTTCTGGTAGATCAGTTGAAGTCTTTTTTTGACATTTGCCAGGCCGATACCCCCAGTGTCACGGCTAACCTGCTTTCTAACTTCATCTCGGCTGTTTTCGATCAGGATGGAAAACTGATCCGTTTTTCTGGATACATCGATCCTTACCCAGCTTTTTTGAACAGAATCGCCCACGCCATGCTTGAAGCAGTTTTCTACCAGCGGCAACAGCAACAGGGGCGCCAGGCGAAGATCGGTTATCCCGTCAAATAAATTTACAGCTGCATCTACTCTGGTGCCGTACCGGTTTTTTTGAAGTTCAATATAGTGTTTGATGTAATCGATCTCTGCGGTCAGTGGTATCGTGTCCTTCGATGCGTCGTACAAATTGTAATTTAGAAACCCCGATAGATGTGCAATCAAAGCCGCTGTTTCCGGACTGGCTTTCAATGCCGTGCCATATATATTATTGAGCGTATTGAAAACAAAATGGGGTTGCACCTGCGATTTGAGCAGTCCCAGTTCGGCGAGCGTTTTCTGCTGTAACAGTTCCTGCACCCGGTGCTTTTCCTGCGACCAGTAACGGATGGAATAGTATAAGGCGTATAAACCGGTGATCGTGTACAGGTTCACAAAATCGACCAGGAATTTCCCGGCTGAGAACAGGGGCATATTCAGCGCAAAGGGAAAATAGCGTGGATAAATGATGTAATAGTTAAAATACCGCCTGATGAGCAGCAACAAACCCGAACTTAAGATGCCCCCCAGCCAGAATGCGGTTTTTCGTTCTTTTTGATAGTACCCCTGAAAAAATACATGAACCGCCAGGATCGAAAAGATCAACGCAACCGGCAGTGCCATGCAGGCGTTGATGAAATACCCGTTATAATTCCCATACAGCGAGGCCAGTCCGAGCCACTGGTATAAAAAGTACAGCAGCCAGAATATGGTGTTGAATGCGATATCATTATTGAACTTGATGGGACGGCTTTTTTCAGTAAGGTAAATATTTCCGGCTACCAATTGTACGGGCGGCAAGTCCTGACCACCGGAATTTCGACAAACGACCTTATTCACCGGTCAACACCGGACACCGGAAATCTGGGTTGTGTACAGAAGAAACCATTTTGGGCGCCCCTGTGCAGCTACATTTGATCAGGAGGCTTGATCGCAATGAGAAAACTGATCTTTACCGGAAGGGCTTTTTATGCAGCTGCGTTACTCGTGTTTGGGATACAGCAATTTTATTTTGGTACATTCAGAGACGTATTTTTTTCGGTTTATCAAAATCACCTGCCGTTCCTGAAAATACTTTCCTACATCTTCGGTTTATACCTGATCATCACAGGCGTCCTTATTTTTACAACAGGCACGGGTAAAAAGGCTGCACTGGTACTGGGCGGCGTTTTTATGGCACTGTTCCTGGGCACTCACATCACGTATGAACTGATTTCCGAACCCAATAAATTATACCATCTGGGCTTATGGACGACCCCGCTCAAGGAACTGGCGCTGGCTGGCGGTGCGTTCGTTGTCGGCCACTCATTCCCTACATCGCTTGCCGCAAAAAAAGGATTTTTCGAAAAGTTAGCCCCATACGGAAACCTGTTCTTCTTATATACCATTACCAGCTATGGTATTTCCCACATTATCTATGCACCATTCCTTGTCGCCACCGTTCCGGGTTGGGTGGCAAATCCGCTTTTCTGGGTTTCGCTTACCGGTGTTACGCTGACTGCCGGCGGCATTGCGATCATCCTTGGGATCCGGATCAGGATCATCGCTTTACTTTTAAGTCTGCAGATCTTCCTCTGGGTTTGGCTGGTGCACGTTCCGGGAACATACTCGCATCCGCTGACAGCCAACAGGGGAAATCTGCTGGCCAGCGCTTTCGATGCTCTGGCCTTCAGCGGTGTGTCTTTGCTGATTGCTTTGACCATGAAAAAACAAAAATGGGTGGAAGATATTGAAAACTGGGGCGAAAGAAATCAATCCGCATGATGAGAAAAGAAACGAACAGGAACGAAAGTATCGATTTCATGCGCGGCCTTGTGATGATCATAATGGCCCTCGACCATGTACGGGATCTGCTGCACGTTGCGTCCCTTACACAGTCCCCAACCGATCTTTCCACCACCACGACAGCCCTGTTTTTTACCCGATGGATCACTTATCTATGCGCGCCAACGTTTGTATTTCTCGCCGGCACATCTGCTTTCCTGTCCCTGCGTGCAAAAAATAATGTTCCTGCGGCAAGGGCCTTTCTTGTAAAAAGAGGCTTATGGCTCATTGTGCTGGAATTTACGGTGGTTAATTTCGGTTTATGGTTCGATGTGAAATTCGGCTTTGTGATTTTCGAAGTGATTGCCGCTATCGGCTTCGGCTTTCTCATTCTCAGCCTGCTCCTGACACTCCCATCCCGGGTTATAGGGTCAATCGGCATTGCCATCGTGGCTTTTCACAATATGATCTCCGCTGCTCCCGCTGGTGGCTCGTCAACCGCAGCAAAATTGCTGTCCGTGCTGATCTCCCCCGGTGCATTTCCTTATGGGGCAGGCAAAGTGTTTTTTGTGGGCTACCCGCCGGTTCCATGGTTGGGCATCATGCTGATTGGCTTTTGGGCCGGACATGTTTTTACACTTCCGGTTCCTAAACAACGGACTGTTTTCTTGAAATGGGGGTTGATGGCTATCGGATCGTTTATCATTGTAAGAGCGGTCAACAGCTACGGCGACCCGGCCGGGTGGACGGCTCAAAAAAGCGATTTATTTACGATCCTTTCTTTTTTTAACGTGACCAAATACCCGCCCTCCCTGCTGTTTTGTCTGCTTTTCCTGGGAATCATGTCGCTGATCATTGCCGGAGTTCAGGGTATCAGCACTAAATGGACAGCCCGGGTCAGCGTCTATGGTAAGGTGCCGCTGTTTTATTTTTTGGTTCACTGGTATATCATACACCCAGTCGTTTTCCTGATGGTTTTTTTGCAGGGCTTCAAGCCATCGGATATGGTATTCGGTTCAAATTTCGGTAGGCCAAAGGCAGGAAGCGGGATCGAACTATGGGCCGTTTATCTGATTTGGATCGGCCTCGTGCTGCTGATGTATCCGCTTTGTAAATGGTACGGGCGCTACAAAGAAGAGCACAGGGAAGTAACGTGGCTACGGTACATTTAGCAATTCGTGTAAAAAGTCGGAATTATACCCAAACTATTCGCAAATACACCCGGTACACTCACACAATCCGCCATAGATTTGTGCTATCAGAGAACGCATGGAACGACAAACTCGAACAGTACATTATCACCACATGGAAGATATGATTTTGCTTACTGCTATGTTGGCTTTGAAAGATGTCTGCTCCATCCAGCTAAGTATGCAGTCAGATGACAGGCGACCAGCAAAGGTTGAAGCTTGCCTTGCCAACAATGCATGGATGCTGTTCGCTGAAAGCGGATTATAGATGGCCCCTTTCTTAACCCTTTACGGAAATAAAACTTAATCAAGAACGATCATGAAAACAAAGATTCTGTTTTTCTTATGTCTGTTGACCGGGCTGTTGTTTATCAATTCCGGGTTGGATAAATTTTTTCACTACATGCCGGTGCCAAAAGATGTACCTGAAAAAGCGGTTAAAATTATGCAGGCATTTAATATGATTGGCTGGTTGTTACCATTGGTCGGTGCGGCTGAAGTTACTGGCGGGCTCCTTCTTATCTTCCCCAGAACCAGGGCCCTGGGCGCATTAATTCTAATACCGGTCCTGTGTGGAATCTTATTGGCCAATATCAGCATGGCACCAAGCGGCTTGCCGATAGTCTTCATTCTGATAGCTGTAATAATTTGGGTGGTGGTAGAGAATAAAGAGAAGTTTTTGCCCATACTGAAGGCTGCATAAATTTTAAGCCTAACGGACCCCATACTATTTTGAATACCTGATCATAAAGCAAATAATGATGAGCAATAAGATCACAGTGAACGCGACAATAAACGCAGACAGTAAAAAAGTGTGGGATTATTACACCCAACCGGCCCATATTACAAAATGGAATTTCGCGGACCCTTCCTGGACATGCCCCTCTGCAACAAACGACCTGCGAGCAGGAGGAAAGTACAGCGCCCGAATGGAAGCGAAGGATGGCAGCATGGGTTTTGATTTTGAAGGAACTTATACTGAAGTCAATCAAGGAAAAGATTTTCTTTTAAATTTTGAGGATGGCAGACAGGTAGCCGTGTCTTTCGAGGAAAATGGCGATAAAACAGATGTTGCAGTAACATTTGATGCGGAAGCCGAGAATTCCGAGGAAATGCAAAGGGGCGGATGGCAGGCCATTT
Organism: Chitinophagaceae bacterium; assembly: GCA_965200945.1. Taxonomy (GTDB): domain Bacteria; phylum Bacteroidota; class Bacteroidia; order Chitinophagales; family Chitinophagaceae; genus JADCRZ01. The sequence goes on along the minus strand of OZ241749.1, from coordinate 1,689,833 downwards.
TAAATAATTTTAAAAGCTATACCGAGTCTAATTAATTCCCATGGATCCTGTCAAGGCTTTTTTACCGGGCAGGGCGTCTTTCTACTCCCAAGTATTGGAAAAACAGTGCGATCGATTCCAACGAGCCAATCATTGACTCCCTGCTATATCTAAAGGGTGGCATAAACCGGCTAAGAGAGGTTCATCGCCCTGTTTTTCCAATTCTGAATATCTCTTGTTTGTAAAGTTATTGCCGTTCAACACTGAGAAGGAGTCATTTGGGTGAAATTGAAAACGGCTGAATGCAATACTATCCGGCAGGAAGGATTAACCAAAAAGATCAAGCTGGCCGGCAGCTGTTTTTACCGCACTTCTTGGCCCGAAACCGGAAACCCCTACGCCCAGCAAACGGATGCGGCTGCCTTCGGGAGCGGTAGCCAGCAGTAATTGTTTTGCCGTATCCAGTATAATGGAAATGTCGTTGGTGGGGTCAGGAAAAGACCTGCTTCTGGTAATGATCCTGAAATCGCTGTATTTGATTTTCAAGTTTACAGTTCTTCCACTGAGTTTGCGTTCGGCAAGCCGGCGGTGAAGCACCAGCGCGATCTTTTCCAGGGCCTCATTCAGTTCGCCGATGGAGCTGAGATCTTCCGGAAAGGTATCTTCGGCGCTGATGGATTTTGTTTCCTGGTTTGGTTCAACAGGTCTTTCATCAATGCCTCTGGCAATCTGATAATAAAACCTTCCTGTCTTGCCGAAATGATGGATCAATTCTTCTTCAGTTAACTTTTTCACATCCGCACCGGTATGTATGTTCAGGCTTTTCATTTTTGCGGCCGTCACTTTGCCCACGCCATAAAAACTTTCAATCTTTAGCTCTTCTATAAACTTTCCCACCTTTGTAGGACCAATAAAAGTTAATCCATCCGGCTTCTGCAAATCGGAAGCAATTTTGGCGATAAACTTGTTTACAGAGATACCCGCAGAAGCCGAGAGCTGCAATTCTTCCTGAATGGCTTTTTTGATCAGTTTTGCAATATCAATAGCAGAACCAATTCCTTGCTTGTCTTCTGTTACATCGAGATAAGCTTCATCAAGAGAAAGCGGTTCAATAAGGTCTGTATAGCGGCGAAATATTTCCCGCACTTGTGTGGAAACTTCTTTATACACTGCAAAACGGGGTCGAAGAAAGATAAGATCGGGACATAACTGCACTGCTTTCTTCGAAGGCATGGCCGAACGGACGCCAAACTTCCTGGCTTCATAACTACAGGTGGCCACCACACCGCCCCGGCCTTCGGGCAGTCCGCCCACCGCCACCGGCTTCCCCCTTAATTCAGGATGGTCCCTTTGTTCCACGGAGGCATAGAATGCATCCATGTCTATGTGTATGATCTTGCGGAAAGTAGGCTGGTTCACTGGTCCGGTCATATGCTTTCACGAAATTCTTCAAAAACTTTTACAACCCCAAAACCATTGCGGTGGAGGAAAAATCCGGCCAACCAGGCCTGTTATGCCAATACCCTGTACCTGAACTTTTACAGGGAACGAGTCCCTTTATTTTATTCTTGCCATTCCCAGGGTTCCGGATTTCAGTCCGGCTGGGTTTGCCGCAGGCGTGATTCATACCCGGATGCTCGTTCCAGGATGGAGCAATAAAACGAGCCACTATTTCCTGGAGATCCATAAGAACTCTGTGTCTCTGCCAAAATATAAGTTCCGAATTTACGGCCAGAAAAATCTCAAAATAAATTTGCTTTAAACGTTTAAAGAGATATATTTGGTTTTCAAAACCCATCAAAAGACCTGTTTTACTCTTTTTCGTCATGAAAAAAGTCGGACTAAAAGAAATTGCCTTGCATGTTGGGGTGTCTACTGCCCTGGTATCGTATGTCTTGAACGGGCAGGCCGAGGAAAAGCAGGTGGGTAAAGAGATCGCGGAAACAATAAAAAAGGCCGCCGAAGAGTTGAATTACCGGCCCAATCAGCTGGCCAAAAGCCTTAAAACACGAAAATCCAATACGATCGGCCTTATCGTGGCCGATATCAACTACAGGTTCAGCTCAGGAATCACCAGGGCCATAGAATCGGAGGCAAAACGAAAAAATTACACCGTCATTTTCGGAAGCAGCAATGAAAGCAGCGACAAATTTGCGGAATTGGTCAATGTGCTGATCAATCACCAGGTCGACGGGCTCATTCTTGTGCCGGTGGAACGATCCGAGCCTTCGGTGAAAGCCTTGCAAAAGGCAGACATACCCTTCGTGCTGATCGACCGCAACTTCCCTAACATGGCGACGAACAGCGTGTTGCTCGACAATTACAAAGCGGCGTACGACTCAACAGTTCATGTGATCAAACAGGGGCATAAAAAAATCGCTTTTATCAATTACAACGCACAACTGTATAACCTGCAGGAAAGAAACCGCGGATACCTCGCGGCGCTTGAAGACCACAACATCGAGCACCATCCCGGTTTATCGCTTTTCGTACGGTCGAATCATTCTGAAAGCGATATGCAAAAGGCTATCGGACAGCTGGTATCGGGAAATCAATGCGACGCTGTGTTTTTTGCAACGGACAGGCTGGCGATCACCGGACTGAAGGAAATCGTTCACCTGAAAGTGCGTGTGCCGGATGATATTTCTGTTTTCAGCTTCGACGAATCCGAAGCCTTCGAATTGTTCAATTGCCCGATATCCCACGCCCGCCAGCCATTGGAAAAAATGGGAAAGATCGCGGTGGGTATGTTGATAGAACTGATCAGCAAGCCAAAAAGCGTACACCAGATTTATTTGGAAACAGAGCTTGTGCCGGCCAAAAGCTGCCGGGAATAAAAAAATTTGCTTATTGCTTTAAACGTTTAAGGTGAGGTTACATGAATTACTTCAAAGACTTTTTAAGCCAGAATACCCGTTCGCCCTAATGCTTTAAACGTTTAAGGAGCCTTCTGCTCTTATCACCATTATTAACGAACAAACGCCTCAGTATGAAAATCAGATTATTACTATTCTTCATGATGCTCTACGGAGTATCCTTTGCCCAGCAAAAGAGCCTCACCGGCACCGTTACAAACAAAGACCTGGGTATGCCGCTCGCCAGTGTTACCGTAAGGTCTCCTCAGCAAACCGTTACCACCGACAGCAACGGCCGGTTCACCATCCCGGTGGCCAACAATCAGACAGTGACCTTCTCTTTTGTCGGCATGCAGTCTGTCAACTTTACTTACCGTGGCGAAACAGCGCCCGTATCGATCCAGCTGGAGTTTACCTCCGGAAACCTGAACGATGTGGTTGTTACCGGGTACCAGACCCAGAAAAAGGCAGACCTCACCGGAGCCGTTTCCGTAGTCAAAATGTCCGACGTAAAAGATGTGCCGCTCGGCAGCCCTACCAAAGCGCTTCAGGGCCGCATCCCCGGCGTGTACATCACCACCAATGGTTCACCCGAGGGCGGCGCCACAGTGAGGATCCGTGGCATAGGCACGCTGAATAACAATGATCCCTTGTATGTGATCGACGGCATCCCGACCACACGCGGACTGGAAGAGATCAACCAGAACGACATTGAATCATTCCAGGTATTGAAAGATGCCGCATCCGCCTCCATTTACGGATCCCGCGCGGCCAACGGCGTCATTATCATCACGACAAAAAAAGGCAGAAAGGGCGTCAGCCGCATCGACGTAAGCAGCAATGCTTCCCTGCAGTATTACGACAGCAAGCTTTCTGTGCTCAACACGCAGCAGCGCGGCGAATCGTACTGGCGCGCTTCGGTGAACGACGGCAGCAATCCCAACAACAACCAGATCTATCAGTACGACTGGAACAATGATTTCAACAAGCCCGCCCTGAACAAGGTGATCCTCCCGGCCTTTATCGATGCGGCCAAAACCATGCAGCCGGCCGATACCAGGTGGTTCAACGAGATCGCGCAGACCTCCCTCATCCAGAACTACAATGTTGCCTTCTCCAACGGCAGCGAAAGAGGCAACAGCTATCTGTCGGTGAACTATTACGACAACAAAGGCATCGTGAAGGAAACAAATGCGCAGAAGATCATTCTCCGGTTCAATACCGATTACAGTTTTTTTGGTGGCCGGCTCAAAGTAGGCGAAAACTTCAATACAACGTTTGTAAAAGACAAACTGATACCCGTAGGAGATGTGCTTTTCACGGCGCTTGTGCAACAGCCGATGGTTCCGGTTCATACGGTAACAGGAGGCTGGGGGGGGCCTGCACCCGGTATGACCGACCGGCAGAACCCTGTGCGACTCATCACGGACAATCGCCAGAATTCAAGTTATTTCGGCCGCCTTGTCGGCAACGCATTTGCCGAACTGACGGTTGTACCCGGGCTGCGCCTGAGAACCAATTTTGGTATCGACTACGATGGAATCTATCAGCGCACCCTCAGGAGATCGTATGTATCCGGGTTTTTGTCCGACCCTTCCCAGCTGGTGACCAACTCCCAGAACTACGACGGTAACCTGATCTGGCAGAATACGCTGAACTACGATTTCAACATTGCCAAGAGCAAGTTTGACGTGCTGGCCGGACAAGAATCGGTAAAGTTCATCAACCAGAATTTCTTCGGCAGCAGGCAGGGCTACGCACTTCAGAATATCGACTACTCCTATCTCGATGCAGGATCAACCAATATTCTCAACGGGGGTAACGGCGGCGCATACTCGCTGTTGTCTTTTTTTGGCAAGATCAACTATTCCTTCGACAACAAATACCTCGCTTCCGTAACGCTCAGGAGGGATGGCTCGTCGCGCTTCGGTGAAAACAACCGCTACGGTTTCTTCCCATCCGGACAGGTAGCCTGGAGGCTGAGCCAGGAAGAGTTTATCAAAAAGATCCCCTTCATTTCCGACCTGAAGCTGCGCTATGACTATGGCGTAACCGGTAACCAGAACATCGGCAACTACGCTACCTATTCTTTATACAGCGCCATCTACGGTACAAACCAGGCCTTTACCGCCGACCGCGGAACGGCGTATGATATTTCGGGCTCCGGCTCCGGAACGCTGCCTTCCGGTTTCGTGAAGATCCAGCAGGGCAACCCCAACCTGAAATGGGAAGAGACACGCGAGCATAATATCGGTCTCGACTTTGGATTCCTGGATCAGAAGATCACCGGTACGATCGATTACTTCATCAAAAAGACCTCGGGCATCCTGATCACGCCCGGCTACCTGGCGGTCATCGGCGAAGGCGGTACAACAACCTTCAACGGCGGCAACATGCAGAACAAGGGTATTGAAGCAGCGATCACCTACCAGGACAATATCGGTAAGGACTGGCAGTTCCAGATCAGCGGAAACATTGCCACCTTCCGGAACAAGGTCACCTACCTGCCCGCCGAAGTGCTGACGGCTTACGCCGGTAACGGATTGTCGCAAACCATTCTCGGACATTCCATCAACGCCATTTTTGGTTACAAAGCCGATGGCCTGTTCACCAGCCAGGAGCAGGTGAACAGTTCGCCCGCACAACCGGGCAAAGGCCTGGGCCGCATCCGGTATGCCGATCTGAACAAGGACGGAAAGATCGATGCCAACGACCGCACGTTCATCACCGAAGGCAACCCCGATTTTACATATGGGCTGAACATAAACCTGGGCTACAGGAATTTTGACCTGGCAGTGTTTTTCCAGGGAGTTCAGGGGATCGACGTTTACAACACCTACAAGACCTACACGGATTTCTCCTCGCTGTGGCCAGGCACAAACTGGGGCACACGGGTCATGAACGCATGGTCTCCCGCCAATACCGGTTCAACGATTCCGGCCCTTACCCTGGTAGACCGCAACAACGAAGGCCGCACATCCACTTACTTTCTCGAAAGCGGGTCGTATCTCAAAATGCGGAACCTGCAGCTTGGATACAAACTCAATAACGCATTGCATGTCATCAGGGTAAACAATGCCCGGGTGTATCTGCAGGCCACCAACCTGTTCACGGTAAAAAGTAAGAAGTACACCGCTACAGACCCGGAAAACCCCAGTGGCGCCTACCCGATACCGGTGATTACCTCCATTGGTCTGGATCTATCATTTTAAACAATGCTAAAGCAATGAAAAAGCAACTCATCCTGCTCATAATCTCCTTCAGCATGCTTGCCGCATGCAAGAAGTCACTGGATCAGCAGCCACAGGGCGTGATCTCCAGTAGTGAACTCAATACGCCCGACAATATCGAAAAGATGGTCATTTCTGCTTATTCGTCACTCGGCAACGAAAACTTGCATACTTCCAACAGCCTGTGGCCCTGGGGCAGCATGCGCAGCGGAGATGCATACAAAGGGGGCGACGGTGTGGGCGACAACAGTGAATGGAACGACTACGAAACTTTTGTCACCAACCAGAACACAAACAGCCTTACCGACCAGATGTGGGCGCAGCTTTACAACGATATCGCCCGTGTGAACAACGCACTTCTGCGGGTGAACACGATCGACGCCGCACAGTATCCGCAAAAGCTGCAGCGGCAGGCTGAAATGCGCTTCCTCCGAGGCAATTTTTATTTCATGCTCAAGATCATGTGGAACCGCGTTCCCTTCATCGATGAGAACGTGCCGGTAGATCAGTATATCACGGTATCGAACGTGGCGCTTACCAGTGACCAGTTATGGGATAAGATCGCCGCCGATTTTCGGTTCGCTGCCAGTACGCTGCCAGACAAACAAACCGACAAAGGGCGCCCGACGAAATACGCAGCGCTCGCATACCTTGCCAAAACCCAGTTGTACCAGGCATATAAACAGGATGACAGCCATGCGGTGACATCCATCGACCAAGCCAAGCTGGGGCAGGTCGTCGGGCTGTGCGACAGTGTGATCAACTTCAGCGGCTATGCGCTTGCTTCAGACTTTGGCGAAAATTTTTTGACGGCGAATGAAAACGGTTCCGAATCTGTTTTTGCCATCCAGTATTCTAAGAATGACGGAACACAGTTCGGCCGGATCGACATGGGACATTCGCTGGTGTACCCGATGAACCAGGAGTTTGGCTGTTGCTGGCAGCATATCCCCAGCCAGGACCTGGTCAATTCGTTCAAGACCGCTGCGAGCGGCTTGCCGATGTTCACCGGATACAACAGCAGCGACGCGCTCGAGGGCAGCGATTTTCTGAACCAGACATTCGACCCGCGCCTGGATCACACCGTAGCCATCCCCGGCCATCCATATAAGTACGATCCCAAGTTTGTATACCAGAAAACCTGGGCGCGTGCGCCGGCTATCTATGGCTATTTCTCGGAACTGAAAGGAACCGTTGCGGCAAGCGATGCGTCGTTCCAGAAGATCCCGCCGTTCATGTCGAGCTCCAAGAACTGGGAACTGATCCGTTTCGCAGATGTGCTGCTTTGGAAAGCGGAAGCCCTCATTGAACTGAACCGGCCTGCCGAAGCGCTGCCCCTGATCAACCAGGTCAGGCAAAGAGCCGCGAACAGCACGTTGAAGCTGAAGCAGGCAGACGGAACATTTACGTCGAACTACAAGATAAGCACCTACCAGCCCGGCGTCAATTCCACCTGGACCCAGGATTTCGCCAGGCAGGCGCTGAGAACCGAACGCCGGCTTGAATTTGCCCTGGAAGGCAACCGGTTCTTCGACCTGGTAAGATGGGGCACGGCGGACACTTATCTGAATAATTATTTCGCTTCCGAGTCATCCAAGCGAACCTACCTGAAAACGGCTAAATTTAATAAGGGCCGGGATGAATACCTTCCTGTACCGTTAAACCAAATCAATTACAGCAAGGGTCTGTACAAGCAGAATCCGGGCTTTTAACGACTGCCATTATGAGTTTAAAACCGAATGTTCTGATGATCGCCGTTATTGCGGCTACCGGTGGCCTGTTGTTCGGCTTCGACACCGGGGTCATTTCCGGGGCGTTGCCTTTCTTGAAACAATACTGGCAGTTGTCTGATGCCAGCATCGAGCTCATCACAACCACCGTGCTCATCGGTGCCGTAATCGGCGCTGTCACCAGCGGGAAGCTTTCGGATGCCATCGGACGAAAACGCATGATCATCCTGAATGCGGTCATTTTTACCATCGGTGCGTTTGGCTGCGCCTATGCGCCCGATATAACCGTTCTCACGATCATGCGGATCGTAATCGGTTTCGCCATCGGCATCACATCGTACGTGGTGCCTATGTATATCTCCGAAATTTCACCCACCCGTGTGCGCGGCGCACTGGTAACGCTGAACCAGCTGATGATAACCATCGGGATCCTTGTTTCCTATGTAACGGATTATCTGTTATCGGATGATAGCAGACCGGAATCGTGGAGGATGATGTTCCTGGCAGGTTTTGTACCGGCGGTTGTGCTGCTGGTCGGAATGATCTTCTTGCCCGAGACCCCTCGGTGGCTCATCAGCAAGGGCCGATGGGAAGAAGGCAAAAAGATACTGGAACGGGTGGAAGACCCGGAGATGGTGCCGCAAACGCTGGCCAACCTCGAAGCCGAAGTGAAGCTGGAGAACCAGGAACGCGCAAAATGGACGGAAGTGTTCAAGCCCTGGCTCCGTGCGCCGCTTATCATTACCGTAGGTATCTTCTTTTTCCAGCAGTTCTCCGGCGTTAACACCATCATTTATTATTCGCCGATCATTTTCAAGATGGCCGGTATCATCAGCAATACGGGTTCCATCGTTCCCGCCATTATCATCGGAGCCGTAAACGTGGCGGCCTGTTTTGTTTCCATACTGCTGCTGGACAGAGTGGGGCGCCGGCGGTTATACATGATTGGTATCTCCGGAATGATCCCGTCGCTGATGATGCTGGGGGCCTGTTTTCATTTTAAGGCGCAACTGGGCGCGAGCCTGCCGGTGTTTGCCGTAGTAAGCATTGTTTGTTTCATCATCTTCATTGCCATCAGCCTGGCGCCGCTGGGCTGGCTGCTGATCTCCGAAGTGTTCCCGCTCAACGTCCGCGGCGTGGGAATGAGCATCGGTTCACTCTCGCACTGGGGCTTTAACGCCATCATCGCTTTTACGTTTCTACACCTTGTGAACCTGTTCGGCGTCGATGTCACCTTCTGGCTTTACGCGATCGTGTGCATCTTTGGATTGTGGTGGGGCTACTACTACATCCCGGAGACCAAAGGGAAATCGCTCGAAGAAATCGAAAAGCACTGGAGGCGCGGAGGATCACCACGCAGTTTTTAAACCGATCCTTTCCTGCGTTGATCCGGATTTATTGAAGGGTGCCGCAAATTCAGTACACACAGGACCTTCAACGAGATTTTATTTTTAACATCAACACTCTGGTGAACCTGATCAATCTTTAACATATGAAAAAGCTTTCTTTAGTCACATTGATCCTGATGCTCTTCGTTGCTGTGCAGGCGCAGCTTGGCGTGAGATACAACCCGGATATCCAGCAAACGAAAAGCATGCAGTATTTCAAACCGGTAGGCGACCTGTTTGTAGGTGATTGCATTCCGTTTTCATACAACGGAACCTATTACTACTACTGGCTCCTCGACTCAGCACACCATGCAAGCCTGAACGGACTGGGTGGCCACCAGTGGGTATTGAGTACTTCCTCAGACCTTACCAACTGGAAACAGCATCCCATCGTGCTGGGTATAGATGAAAGCTGGGAGAAATCCATCTGCACAGGGTCGGTCGTTTACCATGGGGGTAAATTCTATGCCTTTTATGCCACGAGGCTCGTCAACCAGGAAGGCAAGGTGAATGAGCAGCTCAGCTATGCCATCAGCAACGACGGAATTCATTTCGACAAACAGAAGCCCAATCCGTTTTATACCTCGGCGCCGGGTTACAGCAAACGCGCCTTTCGCGATCCCAAGGTATTTGTGGATGACAAAGGCGAATTCCACCTGTTTGTTTCGAGCGACCAGGAACAGCCCGTACTGGGAATGAACCGGGGCTGCCTCGTGCATTTGTCTTCAAAGGATCTAAAGAACTGGACCCTGCACGATCCTATCCTGACAGGTCAGCCTTCCACACCGGAGTGCCCCGACTACTTTTCCTGGAAAGGCTGGTATTACCTGGTATACAGCGATGGCAGCAACACTTCCTACGTAAAATCGCGCAACCCGTACGGGCCCTGGGAGGCGCCGCGCTTCCAGACCCTGAACGAGGATTGGTCGAACGTGGTGAAAACGGCGTCGTTTAAAAATGACCGCCGCATTGCCGCCGCCTGGGTCCCGAACCGGCGTGACGGTAAAGACAACGACCATGAGATCTTTGGCGGCAACTCACTCTTCCGAGAAGTGACGCAAGAGTCTGATGGTACGCTGGACACGCGTTTCCCTGCGGAAATGATCCCCGAAACAGCCGCACCGCTTGCAATCAAACCTGAAATGATGTACAAGGCCACCATGGGCAGCGGCAACACCATCACACTTTCCGATGGAAGCGGTGTCGCTACCGCCCGCATAGGATCCATACCCGAAAACTGCAGGATCACGTTTGAGATCGAACCAGTGGGTGCCAACGAGGAAATGGGCGTTATTCTGAAATCGGATGAGAACGGCAACAGCGGTTACCGGCTTAACTTGTCTGCCAGCAACAAAACTGTGGCGATGGGCAATACCGCCATTCAGGGCGTTGACGGTTTGCAGAAACAGGTAACCATCGATATCGTCATAAAAGACGGTATTCTGGATGCTGATATAGACCATCGCCGTACCGTAGTGAACCGCACGTATGAACACCATGGCAGCACGATATGGCTGTATGCAAAACATGGTACCGTCAGGTTCAAAAACCTGGTTGTAAGGCCGCTGAGAGATAATAATTAATTGCCCTGAACCCTGATCTACAATTATGCTATTAGGTTTTGATATCGGTGGAACAAAATGCGCTGTGCTGATCGGTGAGCAAAAAGCCGATCATATCCGCCTTGTTTGCAAGGAGTCGATGCCGACCGATCTGCCCGTGTATGAAATGATCGAGAAGCTGTTCGCAACGGCTGAGCGGCTGCTCGGTCAGTACGCGATTTCCACTACAGCGCTGATCGGGATCGGTATCAGCTGCGGCGGACCGCTCAGCAGTAAGAAGGGACTTATCCTTTCGCCGCCGAACCTGATTGGCTGGGACAAAATCCCCATCGTTCAGATGGCATCGGACCGGTTCGGCCGCCCGGTGCTGCTGCAAAACGATGCCAACGCCTGCGCAGTGGCCGAATGGAAGTGGGGAGCGGGAAGGGGATACGACAACCTGATCTTTCTCACCTTCGGTACGGGTATGGGAGCCGGACTGATCCTGAACGGACAACTGTATTCAGGCATCTCCGACCTCGCCGGGGAGGTGGGGCACATCCGTCTGGCCGACATGGGTCCGGTGGGCTTTGGCAAGGCGGGGGCGTTTGAAGGCTTCTGCAGTGGCGGCGGTATCGCCCAGCTCGGGCAGATGAAGGCGAGAGAAATGCTGCAGGTGGGTAAGGTGACCGCGTATTGCCAGCATATTACGGAGCTGCCGCAGATCACTGCAAAATCGATCGCGGAAGCGGCGTTTGCCGGAGACGAAACAGCGAAAGAAGTGTACCGCATCTGCGGTCATTACCTCGGCAAAGCGCTTGCCCTGTTCATCGACATACTCAACCCCGAACTGATCATCCTCGGAAGCATTTACAGCCGATCCGAGGCGCTGTTAAAACCGGCCATGATGGAAGCCATCGGCAGGGAAGCCTATTTTGAATCCGTGGAAGCCTGCCGGATCGTGGGTGCGGGGCTGTCAGAAAATGTAGGCGATATCGCGGCGCTGTCGCTCGCCATCCTTAGCAGTCATCCACTATGAAATTCTTCCTTTTCCTGCTTCATGTACTGCCATTGTCTCTATCGGTAGCAGGGCAGGGGAGGCTGCCTGCCTTCCGCATTGGAATGGCCGATGGCCAATACTTCAGCAGCCGTGATTATCATTTGAACAAGCCCCTTCTGTTCGTGTATTTCGATCCTCAATGCGGAGAGTGCAGAACCTTCACCCGGTTAATGAAAGAGTATCAGCCGGTGTTTCAAAAGTATCTGGTACTGATGGTCACCAATACCGACCTGAAAGGATTGAAAGAGTTTGCCGGTGACTTCAATTTACGCAACCAAAAGAGTCTGATCCTGGGAACGGAAGGCTGGACGCGATCCCTGCAGCGCACCCTCGGCATCAGCCGGTTCCCCTATGTTGGCATTTATGATAAACAATGGCAGCTGGTGCAACAGCTAACGGCCCCGACGCCTGAAGCACAATTCGAGCAATTGAAAGCGACCTTGCGTGTTCAAAACCTCAAATAACAACCCGGAGTCTTGGAAATTCCGCACCCCGTTTTTGTTATCCTTCATCAGGCGCAAACACGCTGCTGCGCACACAGCCTCTAGCTGCTCCTGATCAAGGATCCCTGCAGAGCAGCGGAGGATGGCTCCCCTGGTACGGAATAGATCAAATTCAGAGATTCGATCCATTCACCTGACCCTGTAGCTGAATTTCTCAATACATTTACGATCATGTTAAGACGCCATTTTATCAAACTGTCGGCCGCCGGTTTAGCCGGCATCATGGGAAGCCGGCTAGGTGCAGCTGCACCGGGCCTCACCCGGTCGATTGATTATCCTCAGGAAGCATGGGCGCAGGCAGGCGGCCAGTGGCTGCAGCTGAAGTCGCGTTCCGGACACTCGTTTACGGGCCGGGATGTCGTTGTGGATGTGCAGTCGGCCTCCGGTGTAACGGGCGTTCGCCTGCAGGCGCCCGAAACCGAGCTTCAGGCCGTCAGGCTGGTGTGGAAGTACAAGGCAGGGAAGAACAAAAAAGCGTTGGGTGATGCCTGGGAGCGCTCTTATGGCGATCTTTCCTGGCAAAGTTCCCTCACCAATTCACCGAACCCCTGGTATCTGATGTTGAGTGACGGTAACACAAGTGCGGGTTTCGGCGTTCGAACCGGGGCGGCAACGCTGTGCCATTGGTCACTGACGAATGACTCGGTCATTCTCGTGCTGGATACCAGCTCAGGCGGTGAGGGCGTTAAGCTTGGATCACGCGTGCTGCATGCCGCCGATATCCTGACGATGACAAGCAGGCCGGGCGAATCGCCATTCGCCGCCCTTACCCGCTTCTGCGGGCTGATGTGTGCAAAGCCGCGGCTGGCGGCCCATCCGGTATATGGTATCAACGACTGGTATGCCGTATACGGCAACAATTCCGCGGAATCGATCACCCGGCAGACAGCGTTTATGGCCGACCTGGTAACGAACGGGGAGAACCGGCCATTTTCCGTAATAGACGATGGATGGGAAGTGGCCGATGATTTCTCCATCCCGAATGAAAAGTTCAAAGACATGGCGCTGATGGCCGCGAAGATCAAAAGCCTGGGTATGCGCCCGGGCCTGTGGACCCGCCCGCTTATCGCAAAACACAGTGATGCCAAAAGCTGGCTGGCACCCGCCATAAAAGGACGCAGCCAGAACGGCCGGCAGTTGATCCTAGATCCAACCATTCCCGAAACGCTTGAGCGGGTGAAAGCCACTCTGCGCCTGTACCAGCACTGGGGTTACGCGCTCGTAAAGCATGATTACTCAACCTATGATATCTTCGGGCGCTGGGGTTCCCAGATGCAGAGCGGGTTGACAGAGCCGGGCTGGCATTTTTATGACCGGAGCAAAACCAACGCGGAAATCATCAACCAGCTTTACTCCACCATCAGGGCAGCCGCCGGCGACATGTATATCATTGGCTGTAACACCATGAGCCATCTGTCGGCCGGATTGTTTGAGCTGAACCGTACCGGAGACGATACCAGCGGAAAAGAATGGGCGCGTACGCGCAAGATGGGCGTGAACACCCTGGGTTTCAGGTTGCCCCAGCACCGGACTTTTTACGAGGTGGATGGAGACTGTGCCGGACTTACAAAAGAGGTGGCCTGGGACAAGAACCGGCAATGGCTGCAGTTGCTTGCTGAAAGCGGAGCCCCGCTGTTTATCTCCGCACAGCCCGATTTTTTTGGTTCCGAACAAAAAGCCGCAGTGAAAACCGCTTTCGAACAAGCGTCAAGACCGCAGCCCACTGCCGAACCACTGGACTGGATGGAGAACCCATGGCCGGCCAAATGGAAACTGAACGGGCGGCTTACAACTTTTCAGTGGGACTGATAGATCATGTTCCGGCATCGGAATGGTTTCCCCGAACCCTGCCGGCTCCTTCTGTTGCAGGAGGTTATGGAAGCGGCTGTCAGCTGGTAGCCGAGAGGCTGCTTTGCATGCCCGGCAGCTTCCGATCCGCTGTCGTTGGGGAAGCCTTCCATTCCATAGAACTGCTTGTTTAAACACAAAAGATCAGATTGGCGTGTACAGTCCGATCAAAATGGCGGGCCGATAATTTATCGGCAACCCATCTGAAAATTCCAATTCCCCAATTCTGTCTCTCCGGAAACAAATACATTTAACCCGTGAAACTTCATCTTCCAATACTCTTTCTCACCGCACTGGTTGCGCTCGACACTTCAGCACAATCTCCCGCCATCCAAACAGACTTCGTAAAAACCATCAAAAGTCATATCTACGCCGACTACAAAGGCATGTTCAGAAAAGCCAAAGGCACCCTGATCTACCCTTATATCACGCCCGGCAGCTCCCAGTATGCAAATGACCTGTGGGATTGGGATTCATGGTGGAGCGACGTGGCGTTGCGGCAGATCCTGGAAGACCGGGCTTCGCAGGCTGAAAAGGACGAAGCGGTTGCCTACGAGCAGGGCTGTGTGCTCAACTTCCTGCATTATACGGGCCCCGACGGGTACATGCCAATCGTTGTGTTCACCAACCTGAATCCCCGGGAGCATATGCCAGCCAATATCTACCGGACCAACATGCACAAGCCGGTCCTGGCGCAGCATGCGGCTTTTCTGACACAGCAGAACCACGGCAACGCAGAATGGCTGCGCGAGCAATTCTATCTGCTGCAGGCCTTCATCAACAACTACGAATCGCACCACCGGAATAAGCCTACCGGCTTGTACTACTGGCAGAATGACCTGGCCATCGGCGTGGATAACGATCCGTCTACTTTTTTCCGTCCGCCGGGAAGCTCGGCCTCTATCTTCCTGAACTGTCTGATGTACAAGGAACTCCTGGCCATGGTTTACCTGGCCGGGCAACTGAACCTGCCAGAGATCGCGGCCGAATACGGCAGGGATGCGGAAGACCTGAAAGCCTCAATCAGGAAAAACTGCTGGGATGAGCGGGATGGTTTTTATTATTCGGTCGACATCAATCTCCTGCCGGTGAAGGAAGATTCGGCCAATCACCTGGGTCTGCAGTTGATCCTGCATACCGGCTTTCCCCGCAACTATGATTGCCTGATCCAGCGCATCGGCGTATGGTCGGGCTTTATGGCCATGTGGGCGGGCATCGCTTCTCCGGAGGAGGCCGCCCGCATGGTAAAAGAACATTACCACAACCAGCAGACCTTCGGAGCCGCCTATGGCGTGCGCACCCTGTCGAAGCTGGAAAAAATGTACAGCGTGCGGGCCAGCAACAACCCTTCTAACTGGCTCGGCCCAGTGTGGGGCATCTCCAACTACATTGTGTACCGCAGCCTGCTCGACTACCATTTTGAAGCCGAGGCAAAAGACATGGCGGAAAAAACGGTGACACTTTTCGGCCGGGATTTTACCCGGAACGGTGCCCTGCATGAATACTATGAACCTGACACCGGTGAACCGATCCTCAACAAAGGATTCCAGAACTGGAACTATCTGGTCATGAACATGATCGCCTGGCTGGAAAAAAGAAAAACGGTCAGGGAGTTCTAAGGTTGATCAATCACCTGGGCGCAGACCAATGGGTGAATGGTTCAGCTGTTGAGCGTGCATGTTCCCCTGCCGGAAAAAAAACCAACAAGTCGAAACCTGAAAATGGGAATGCGTGATCCCTGAATCTGGTCTGAATCTTCTCCGGATAGAGAAATTTTATACCAGCCAACGCTTTTACAGACCACTTTCTTCCGGCAATCTCCTATTTAAAATTCTGCTCCCTACAGTGATCCGGTAGCGAAAAAACTTTATCTTCAATTTATTCTGAACTTCTTGTGCGCATCATGCAGACGGAAAAGAAAGAAGTTGAATGCCGGTCTTGCCAAAATGTGTTATCGAAGCATTTTATAAATACTTCTGCACGCCACACATACCAAAACTAAAACTGTTCCTGCACCATGTCCATCCGCATCACCATGGTTATCCTGCTGATAACCATTACCACGGCGTCAGCCCAGCAAAAAGATTTACTCCGCAAATCA
The DNA here is from genome assembly GCA_965200945.1 of Chitinophagaceae bacterium. Taxonomy (GTDB): domain Bacteria; phylum Bacteroidota; class Bacteroidia; order Chitinophagales; family Chitinophagaceae; genus JADCRZ01. The sequence continues at coordinate 1,673,598 of OZ241749.1, read as the reverse complement.
GTGGAAACGGCCAAACGCTCCATCCGGCTCGATGTGCCGATGACAAACTCGATCCGCAATGCGTTCAGGGCGGGTACGCGTGATTTTTCAGGGAAGCCGGGGCCCAACTACTGGCAGCTGGAGGCGGACTATACCATCCGGGCAAGCCTCGACCCGGCAACCGAAACCATCACGGGCTCGGAAAAGATCAGCATGCACAACAACAGCAAAGACGACCTGCGCTCGATCGTGCTGCGCCTCGATCACAACATCTTCCGGCCGGAAGCCCAGCGCGGCGCTTCCGTGCCCGCAGAAGCAACCGACGGCATGGTGCTCACGAGCCTCAAAATAGCCGGGCAGTCGCTCGATCTTGCAGCCACTCCTCCGATAGGCCGCGGCAATACGACCACCGGCAAAACAAGCATTTCCGGTCTTACACAGACTATAGCGAATATAAATCTCGCCGAGCCAATAAAAGCGGGATCAACCACCGAGCTGGAAATTGAATGGCACACCAAACTTCCCGGCGGACCGGATGGCAGGGGCCACCGCATGACGCAGCGGTTCGACAACAAACTTTTTCAACCTACCCAATGGTACCCGCGCGTCGGCAAATACGATGACCTCCGTGGATGGGAGACAAGTCCTTACCTCGGCCCTTCAGAATTCTATAACAACTTCGGAAAATTCGATGTGTCTCTTACCGTGCCGGGCGGCTGGATCGTCAGCGGTACAGGGCTGCTTCAAAATCCAAATGAGGTTTTGACAGCAACAGCCAGGGAGCGGCTTTCCACGGTGCTGAACTCTGATGATGACGTGGTCATTGTGGGCGAAGGAGAGAAAGGACCGGGTAAGGCAACGGCAACAGGCGACAAATTAACCTGGCATTTTGTGGCCGACCGGGTCAATGATTTTGCCTGGGCAACGTCCGAAAATTTTTTATGGAAAGCGACCCGTGCCACCATTCCCGGCAAGGGCCCCATTCCAATCAATATGGTATACGCGCCTGAACGGGCCAGTCAGTTTCAACGGGCCGGCACGGTGGCCCGTCATGCCTTGGAGTTTTACTCGAAATTATGGGCGCCCTATCCCTTCCCGCAATTCACCATGCAGGATGGCCCCAGCGCCGGTATGGAATATCCTATGGTCATCAACTCCAACCAGGGTGCTGCCGACCATGAAACCGGTCATCAGTGGTGGCCCATGACCCTTGGCACCAACGAGACCCGCTACGGCTGGATGGACGAAGGCTTCAACCAGTATATGAACATCCTCTCAAGGGCCGATGTGACCGGAAAGCCGTATAACCTCGACGGGCCCGGACAAAGCTATGGCCGGATGAGCGGCGACGAGAACGAAGCACCCATGATGTGGAACGCCGATTATGCAGGCAGCGGCTACAGCTTCCAGACATACGGCAAGGCGCCGCTGATGCTCTCTATGCTGGGCGGCATCGTTGGAGATGAGGCGGTGATCAATGCCATGAAGAAATACGCGGCCACCTGGGCCTTCAAACATCCTTCTCCCTGGGATTATATCTTTTTTATGGACAACGAGCTGGGACAAGACCTTGAATGGTTCTGGTACTACTGGTTGTGGACGACGGAGACGGTGGAAGGATCGATCCAAAGTGTGACAACAAAAGGAAGCAAAAATACGGTCACGGTCTACCAGTCCGGACAAATGCCCTCGCCGGTGGTACTGAAGGTGGAATTTGAAGCAGAAGGCCCGGCGATCAAAACAGGGCCAAATGCAAAAATGATCGATGCCACAACCGCGGAAGTTACCTGGCCCGCGTCGGTTTGGTTCAACGGAGACCGTTCGTTCAAGGCTGTCATGGATTTCGGCAAACGCAAGATCAAAAAGATCACGCTCGATCCCCATGGCCGGTTCCCGGATGCCAACATCGCCGACAATGTCTGGCCGCGCTAGTGTGCGGTCGAAACCTTGTCGCTGGCAAAGGATCGTCTGAAATTTCATCATTCTCGTACAGACGCTGAAACGGCAACCTGCTTCAGGCATCTGATCGCGCCCGTGCGGGAATCCTGCGACAGCAGGGGGAGGGTATTTGCTGGTGCGATCTGCCAAGGCTTCGTAAATTTACAAAGCCTTGATGCCCGGGCAGGCGCGGCAAGATCATGTAAGTGCAGCTCCGGGTTGATTTGTTTGCCCTCTTCATTCATTGTAATTTTTCAACACAACCGGTGCTGTGCAGCGCAGACTTTTTTACCAGTGTCAGCAAAAAAATCGTAAAAATCCGGTATCTCACTTCTAAAGATCGCCTGCGCAGCAACGCCTCTATCGCTGAAGCGCAACCGACGGCGGGAAGTGGCTTCATTACGTGTGAACCAGGTGTAAGAGAGCGGTGATGGTTAACGATGTTCGCGATGGATGGGGCAGTATTTTAAAAAGGACAAACCTTAAAAAGTAAGATTGTGAACAGATCGATCCTTATATTTTGTTTTTTGTGTTGTTGCCTCATGCTTGCTGCACAGAAACCTGTTCCCGCGAAGCCGCGTATCCTGATCAGCACCGACATCGGCGGTACCGATCCGGATGACAATCAGTCGATGATCCATTTTCTGATGTACAGTGATCTGTTCAACACCGAAGGCCTTGTATCATCTCCTTCATATGGCAAAGGAAGCAAGGAAGAAATCCTGCGTATGATCTCGCTGTACGAAAAAGACCTGCCCCAACTTCAAAGGCATGCAAAGGGATTTCCATCGCCCGATGCCTTGCGGGCCGTATGCAAACAGGGCAGAAAGGGCGGGGCGCCATTTGCGGGATATCGAGCGCCGACCGAAGGGTCAGAATGGATCGTACGATGTGCCAGGAAAAAAAGCAGCCAGCCCCTCTGGGTTTTGGTATGGGGTGGTCTGGATGATGTTGCTCAGGCTTTGCATGACGCGCCCGACATCCGGAACAAGATCCATATTTACTGGATAGGCGGACCCAACAAAAAATGGAGCGTCAACAGCTACGCCTACATCCTGCAGAACTTCCCCGACCTGTGGTTCATTGAAGTGAATTCATCTTACTACGGCTTTTTTTCGAACAACGGCATGCCCGACAGTGTAGGCACCACAAACTACTACGACAGGTATATGAAAGAGGCCGGCTTTATGGGCAGGGATTTCAAAAGTTATTATGGCGGAAATGTAAAGATGGGCGATACGCCTTCCCTCCTGTACATGATGGACGGGGATCCTGACAACCCCGCCAGGGAAAGCTGGGGTGGCAGCTTTGAAAAGTTTGACCACAGCTCACGCATCGTATATAACCGCAACACCACCCTTGCCGATACGATAACTGTTTGCGCCGTCGTTGAACTCCATTTCAAAGGTCCCGTTCTACGGACCTCCGCTGATTCTGCCTGTTTTACCCTGACCATGAAGGCAGGTATCGGCGAACAAAAATGGCCAGGTTATTACAGGGGAGAAGGAGACTACGTGGTGCGATATGCACCCAAGCAATCAGAGACCCTTTCCTATACCATCACTTCCCCGGTTCCCGGCTTTGCAGAACAGGCTGGGCAATTCGTGGTGGACAACGTGTGGCCTGGAAAAGTCAGAAAAACCGATTATCCCCTCGGGCCGCATTGGTATACCGACCGCAGCGACCCCAGGTTGTACGATGGCAAATTACAGGGAGGAATGACCGTCAGCAAATGGCGCAACGTTGTTTTACAGGACTGGGCCAAACGCTGGAGCTGGTTAAGAACCGAATAACAAAGGCATTCTGTTGAGAATTAGCAGACCCGGAAGTTTGCATGCAGGAAATTCAGTCCTGGCTTATAGCTTCAGGAAGTCGCCGGCTTTTTTCCGGCAATGATTTGTTTTCGTCACGGTCGAATCACCCGTTTATTCAGCGTCTCCTGCGGGCAAGGAAACCCCGGTACAGGCAAGGCCGGAACGCCTGATGGGTAGCTCGAAGCTCCTCCCACACAGCGTTCCGATGGAACGTTGTTAGATCTCATGGCATGCTACCTATCAAATGTTCCTGACGCAACATGAAAGCAACCGCTTCCCCACTTTTTAATCGACCCCTTCCGGTTTTATATTCAGGCGATTCAAAGTAGAACAGCGGCAAAGGACTGTCTTTCTCTACCGGGCAGATCGTTTACAGAAGCATCTCAAAATACACACCGTAATAGGGTAACGCTGTTCTTTGTGATTCAAGCCTGGCCCTCCATGGTCATATCCAGACTCTTCATCCGCAAACGGCTGTGCTTCCTTACCATAACTGAAATACTTCACAAAGCCTATCGCGAGCCAGATATCGAGCCGCAGCCAGGTGTCTTTTGGAAGCACACCATCATCAGCGCGCAGTTCGCAATACCGAGCATCGGAACCGGCGGTACCAATGGCGCTCCGAATGGACGATCGGCGGTTCTTCAAATAAAAAAAGGCCATCGCTTTTCAAAGTGATGGCCTTAGGAATAGGATGAATTTCCCGAACGTCTACTTAAGCTTCACATCCAGGTAAACCGAATGCCGGCCATAGGTTTCGTAAAAGGGTTTAAAAACCACATCGTCGATCGTGAACTCCAGTGACTGGGGATCACCTTTGATCGATTTGCTGATGTCTTTGGCATCGAGGGTAATTTTACGCCAGTCTTTTCTTGCTTCGGGCTCCTGGGCAGCCAGCAGGATAGGACCGTAAAAAAGGCTTGCGATGTTCTGCTGGTCCATCACCGGATCGAGGTGGAACTGGAAGGGCATCTTCAATTCGATCACATCGCCATCTTTCCAGGTGCGGCTGATCCTGAGATAGCTGCCCGGCTTTGCGGCAAGCTTCTGTTCTTTGCCGTTGATCTTTACAAAAAATCCTTTGGTAGCCCAGCCCGGTACACGCACATTCACATCAAACTTTCCACCGCCCCTGATCGTGAGGCGGGTATCGTCCTCTTTCGGAAAGCTGGTCGACTGCTCCACTGTCACCTTGCGTTCCGTCCAGTCGAGCGTGGAAGGGATAAACAGGTTTACATAGAGCGACTGGTCGTCCTTGCTTTTAAAGTAGATGGAATTCTGCAGCTTGGTACTGCTCTCGATCGCCGTGCCGTTGCAGCAGGTAAAGCCGGTCATGTTCGGGTTGCCGAACTGTTTGACAGACCCCGGCCGGAGCGGTATATGATAGGTGTTTGCCGGACTGTTCTCAGCCACAGAAGCCAGGATGTCGTTGTACAACGCACGCTCATAATAATCCATCAGTTCTCCGCGCTGATCAAACTGAAACAGGTCGCTGGTCAGTTTCAGCATATTGTAGGTGGCACATGTTTCATTCTGTCCGCCCGAGGAGAAGCCGTTTTCATACAGGGTTCCCGGCTCGCTGATAAAACATTCGGCATTGTTCGGGTTGCGTGCACCTGCAACCCCACCGATGCTGTAGGTATAGTCATTGACGATCTTATACCAGAAATTATCGGCGATCTTGTAATACTCAGGATTGTTGGAGACACGGTACGTTTCTATACTTCCTACGATCTGCGGGATGTGCTGGTTCGCATGCAGTCCGCGAAAAATATCCACGTTCTTGGCGAGCCCGTGCGAATGCAGCGTATCGCCAAAGAACACTTTGATGTTGTCGAACAGCTGCGCCGTTTTGAGGTATTCCGGTTTGTTGGTGATCCGGTACAACCGGGCCATGGCTTCGTTCATGCCGCCAAACTCCCCGGCGATGTACGTATTCCACATTTTGATGCGCGTTTCCGTAGGCAGCTTGCTCAGGCGGGCATATACCCATTCACCCATACCGGAAGCTATGTCAAGCGCTTTTTTGTTGCCGCTCGCCTCATATACATCCATGAGTCCTGCAAGGATTTTATGCAGTGTATAGTAGGGCGCCCATATCTGGTTCTTTTGTCCGCCATACTTGGCGCCGTTTTCCAGCATGATGAACTGGTCGGGCGGATATGCACTGATAAAGCCTGTGCCCCAGTTCCAGTAATCGTTGCGGATGCCTGCATCACTCAGATCCGAATCATATTCCGTTTTGCCGGCACCATACGGCACGGCTGTAGGATCGGTCACATGCTGACCACCCGCTTCTTTTGCCTTTCCGGATAACTGCGACAATTCATACAGGGTGTTCACCATGTATTCCATTTTTTGGGCAAAATTGGCCTGCAGTACCTTGTCGTAGCCTGTACCCGCATAGGCCTGTGCGATGGCCGTGAGGTAATGACCGGTTGCATGGCCGCGAAGTTTCGTGTTCTGACTGTCCCATACGCCGAGGGCCTTTGCGCCTTCCGGTTGTTTCTGGCCGAAAGCATGGCGGAACATATAGAGGAAAGAGTTGGGATCGGTTTTGGCCAGGGTGGTTATGAACTTGTCGCGGTTTTCAATGAACTTGCTTTCATGGCCGGTAGCATCCGTTTTCAGTGCAACCTGGTTCAGGTTGAACGATACCAGCTTCGATACGGGCCCGGCCGGTTTGCGGGCTGCTTTTACGGTGACAAGTGCTTTGGGCTGCAAACTGGTTCCTGCAACACGGCCGGTAACGGTATAGGTGCCGGGTTTCAGTACCGCGGTATTATCGGTAGGTGCGGGCCAGATCACACGCACGGCAGGCCCATCCATTTTGTTCTGGTACGTGCCGGCGACAGTGCTGGGTAACCGGGGCAGGTTTCCAACTTCGGTTTCTACTTTCACATCCGATACCTGCACGAGGTAGCTGTTGTACAGCTGTGCTTCGGTGGGAGAAAAATGCGGCAGATCGTTGTCGGGCTTGCCCGTCGTATTCACCATCCCCTGATTCACGTTTCGCTGTGAATTGTTGAAAATACCTGCCACCTGCCTGCTGCTCAGTGGAACGCGGTAGATGCGGAAATCATGGATCATGGCGTTCAGATAAGGGTCGCCCGGCAACAATGATTTGCCAATATAAAGCAGTTTGTCGCCTGGCTGCTGGCCGAAAACGGACGCCAGTTCCAGCGGGATATCCTTCGCTTCGCCCACCTGCTTGCTGTCTGCATAGGTGATCATGGATTTCGAAGGAACATCGATCACCACGGTGAGATAGACCCACCTGTTCACATCGATGGCCGCAGATACCGCTCCCGGTTTATCGCTTTTTTCGGCTGTGATGGAAGCCTGGTAGCCGGTACGTGCGTTGGTGCCAACGGGCGCTGCAAAAAAATGTTTGTTTGCATCTTTGCCGAAATCAAAGAAACGCTGGCCGGGCTGGTTCGAGCGCAGGAAGATCCATCCGGATATGCTGAGCGATTCCAGGTCCGTCAGCGCTTCTCCCGGCAGGGAAACGAATGTATTGCTGTCGCCGGGGAGCGACAACACCTTTCCGAACCGGTTGTCGGTGACGAATTTCGCTTCGCCGCCCTGAATTTTTGCGTGCAGGTTATTGCGCGACCAGTCCCGCAGATCCCCGTCGAAACGATAGCGGGCGATCATGCCCGTTTCTCCGATCCCATCCAGTATCTGGTCTCCGTTTTGTGCGTACACGGTGTACATACCCTGTAACAAAACGGCAGCAAACAGGATGGCATGCAGAACGACTTTTGACATTTTCATAGTAAGCATAACTAATAAAAGATCATGTTGTTTATAGACTCATTGCCTCAATAGGAAGTGATGAACAGAAGGAAAGCAGGGAAAGGTTCCTGTTCATGCCCCTGTTCGCAGTTTCGGTAGGAAGCATTTCAGACCAACGGGCCGGAATGCGCCGGGAGCGCGGAAGAAACTGGGATAAACTTCTGTAAACCAATTCATTTAGAATATAATTCATTGATAGATAATCCAATATAAAACTATGGAGAATCCGTTTGCTGCTATAAATCTATTTTAGCTAATGATTGAATGATATTAACAGGTATCTTACCTGAAATGGGCAGCTTTGCAGGGTACAAGCGGAAGTGGATGCGTATTAGATCTTATCCGTTGTTGTTTCCGTACAGGCGCACTCCGGCATAATAAACAGGCAGCTGCACCTCCGCTGGAATAACAGAATAGTTTACGCCATACTGCTGAATTACACGAGACCAGACTTGAATATTTAGGTGCAACAACTGCCGCAGCTTTGAACTAAATACGATGAAGGAAGAACTTCCGCTCTCAGAGGCGCGTAGGATCGCGCTCACGGCACAGGGTTTCAACGGGGCGCGTGCCCATGCCAGGGTCGACGCGACAAGGCTGCGCAGGGGCATCGGCCAGCTTGGCCTTCTTCAGATCGACAGCGTGAATGTGCTGGTGCGTGCCCACTACCTGCCTCTCTTCTCCCGCCTCGGAATGTACGATCGCCCTCTCCTCGATAACGTGGTGGCCGGAAAGCCAAAACGGTTCTTTGAATATTGGGGACACGAAGCCTCGCTTCTTCCGGTAGAATACCAGCCTCTCTTCCGATGGCGCATGGCCCGCGCCCTGCAGGGAAGGGGGGTCTGGAAACAGCTTGAACCTTTCGCAAACGAAAGGCGGATGGAAGCGGAGGCATTGCTTGAGCGCATTGAAAAAGAAGGACCGGTTGCAGCGTCTGACATTTCAGCGGGCGGTACGCGGAAAGGCATGTGGGTATGGAGTGCCTCCAAGCACGCGCTTGAATGGCTTTTCTGGGCCGGACTCGTTGCGGCAACACACCGCAGAGACAGTTTCGAACGGGTGTACGACCTGCCGGAGCGCGTTCTTCCCAGGCCGATCCTGCAACTTCCTACCCCCGATGAAAATGATGCACGACGGGAACTCCTTGCCTGTGCGGCGCGTGCGCTCGGTATTGCAACGGCGAACGACCTGCGCGATTACTACCGTATCGCGCCGGCAGATGCGCAATTACCCATCGAACAACTGGTGGAGGAAGGCGTCATTCGTCCTGTACGGGTGCGTGGCTGGCAGCAGCAGGCCTATCTTCACCAGGATGCTCTCTCTGGCCGCAAAGTGGCTGGCACTGCGCTTCTTTCTCCCTTTGATCCGCTCATATGGCATCGTCCGCGTACCGAGCGTTTGTTCGGGTTCCTTTACCGGCTTGAAATATATACACCTGCACACAAGCGAGAGCATGGATATTACGTGCTGCCTTTTTTGATGGACGGTGCACTGGTTGCCCGCGTAGACCTGAAGGCGGACAGGAAGGCGGGCACGCTGATCGTGCAAAGGGCTGCTTTCGAACCTGCAGCTCCCTTCCACACCGCGGAACGGCTCTTGGAGGAGATCCGGCTGATGGCGGCCTGGCTCGGCTTGTCTGGCATCGTCGTTGCGCCCCGGGCTGCCGTCGAAGCTGCCGGTTTGCGATCCATGGTGCTGTGAGTGGACGGCTTCCCGGTTTGTAAAACTGGTAAGCCGTTATTTTTCCGCCATGATAGACCGGGAGAAGATCAACGAAACGATGGTCAGCAATGCAGTAAATGCCAGATAGTATCCAACAGAAGAAAGTCCGTAGGCCTTGGCGAGCCTCGTTGCCAGGTACGGCGTCAGTGATGCGCCAAGAATACCGGCCAGCGTGAAAGCCAGAGAGGCTCCGGTATAACGAACGGCAGGAGGAAAGATTTCTGCCAGCGCGGTTCCCAACGGACCGTAACACAGACCCATCAGGAACATGCCCAGGCTCAGGAACCCGATGAGCAGCGCTTCGTTACCGGGAACGAATAGAAAAGAAAAGCACAGACCAAAGATCAGTACAGCAGCCGAAGAGATCAGCAGGATCTTTCGTCGTCCAAACCGGTCGGACCAGAACCCTGACAGCAGAATACCGGCTGCAAAAAACAGCATCGATACCATCTGTGCCAACAGGAAGCTCGCATGGGAATAGTGGAGGTTGGTGGTGCCCCAGCTGAGGGTGAAGACAGTCATCAGGTAAAACAGCAGGAACACGGTCACTGAAACAAGGGTTCCGAGGATCAGGGTTACCAGGTGTTTGCTCAGAACATCTTTTATGGGCAAATGAACCCGTTCCCCTTTGCTGAGCACCTCCTGAAAAGCCGGTGTCTCCACCAGTTTAAGCCGTACATACAAGCCAACCCAAACCAGCAGTGCACTTGCGATAAACGGGATCCTCCAGCCGAAATGAAGGAACGATTCGTCGTTCATTATTTTCCCCAGCAAAAGAAAGAGCGTGGTGGAGAACAAAAAGCCGATGGGTGCGCCGAATTGCGGGAACATGCCATACAGGGCCTTTTTGCCCGGTGGGGCGTTCTCCGTAGCCAGCAGTACGGCGCCGCCCCATTCACCTCCAAGCCCGAGCCCCTGCGTAAAGCGAAGCAGTGCCAGAAGCACCGGAGCAATGATGCCGACCGAATCGTAGGTTGGCAGCAGTCCGATCAGGATCGTGGCACAGCCCATGGTCATCAGCGCCGCTACCAGGGTGGCTTTGCGGCCGATGCGATCTCCAAAGTGTCCGAACAGGGCAGCGCCTACCGGCCGGGCAAAAAAGGCCAGCGCAAAGGTGGCCAGCGACTGCAGCGTAGCACTGGTGGCATCGCCTGCAGGAAAGAACACTTTTGGAAACACCAGCACGGAGGCGGTGGCGTAAATATAAAAATCAAAGAATTCAATGGTTGTTCCTGCAAGGCTTGCTACCAGGATTCTTCTCGCGGAGTTGGGTGAAGGAGTTTTTTCATGCAGACTCATAGCAACAATTTTACCGATCCGTTTTTGCCTGCAATAGTATCTGATTTCACTGATTGAAACCAAAAATATTGCAAGCTCCGATGGTACTGGCAAGCTGTTTACGGCAACCCTTCGGCAACATGCCCTGGTTCAGACATGGTCCTTTTATCCTGCTTTCTTTCAGGGATGCGATCCGCTGACACGCTCTTTCCAGGTAGTCTTGCCGGGAAACAGCTGGAAACAGAAAGGCAGGGGACGCTGAGATCTCCTGCCTTTGTTATTTGAATCTGTAATGATATTCAACGATCAGTACCCGGGATTCTGCATGCTTGTTTTTTGTGTTCCGTTCAGGGCTACACCATTGGTCTGGATGCCATCAAGGAACGTCTGGGGGATCGGGCGCAGCACGTGAAAATCCTTGATGTTGGGTGCTGCATCCGGATTGAACGCTTTGGCGCGGGCAACCAGCGTTTTTGTACGCGACAGGTCTTCCCAGCGGAGAAACTCGCCGCACAGCTCACGCGAACGTTCGTTCAGCACGAAGCACAGCATCCGGTCGTACGCCGTTGTGTAGCCGAGCCGGCCGATGATGTATTCGTCGTTGGCCGGCAACGGGGAAACGCCGGAAACAGTTAAACTGGTTGAAGCGGTGGAGACAGCGATATTGTTTGATTCGTAATAGGAGTTTTCAGGCATGTACGAATTCAGGGAAGAAGCCTGCGGATTGGCTGACGGGGCGGCACCGCCGTCGGCATAGGCTGCACGGTCTTCACCGTTCTGGTATTGTGCCCGGGTTCTCACCGCGTTGATGTAGGGCAATGCATCGGTATACGAACCTGTGCCCAGCGCAGCCAGGCGTATCTTGGCTTCGGCGGCTATCAGGTAGGTTTCTGCAGAACGGGCAAGTGAAATATCCCGCAGGCCCCTGGTATCGTTCATGCCGCCTACACGGGAAGCATCGATGAACTTGTTGAGGGAAGGAAAACGCACATCCGCAAACAGGGCGCCATCGTTGGTGGCGCCGTTTGGATACGCTACATATACGTTGGCAATGGGTCTTCCTGTTTTGCTGTAAGGCACAGAGCTCAGCAGCTTGTAAGAGGAGAAGCGGGTGTCGCCGGGTTTGTTGATCACGTACATAACACCCACATCACCGGTTGCTACCGAGCCTGAAGGCTTGTTCACCAGGCTTTTTGTCTTGAAGCTCTTCCAGAACCGCGAATCGTTCACCAGGTCATAATCACGGTACATATAGTAGGTGGTACCCAGGCGGCTGAACGGACGGTCGCCGGTGAGATCCCTTTGCATGAAAGGCAGATCATCGTAGCGGGAAACATAGTACAGGTGCTGTGTGTTGGTTCCTGTGGTAGAGGCATCTGCAGTGAACTGGGCCGACAGGATGATCTCGGGCAATTTTTCATTGTTGCCATCCGCGCCGGTATACGTCCACAGGTTGGAGAAATTGGGGGCCAGCGGATGATTGGCAATTACGGCATCGCATAAAGGCACGATGGCGGCCAGGTCGGTGGCTGCCGTAGAAGCGTTCCACGATGAATTGATCTCGCTCGCCCTTGCCAGGTAAGCTTTCGCCAGGAAGTGTGCCGCTGCATCTTTGGTGAGATGCGCGGGAGAAGTTCCGTTCGACAGTAGATTGTAGGCCTGTGTAAAATCGCCGATGATCTGCGTGAACACGTCTTTGGGTGTGGCACGCGTGAACTCCAGTTCAACACCGGTGCTCACTTTGGTCTTGAGCGGCACACCGCCGTACTGGCTAACCAGTCGCAGGTAGTTGTAGGCACGGAAGAAGTAACCTTCACCAAGCGCAGTTTTCTTTACGGCAGCGGATGTGGTAGTGCTGGCCGTGGCATTCTGAATGATCAGGTTGGCATAGCCGATGCCTATATACAAATTGTCCCACTGGGCATTGGCCGTGATGGTATTCGTGTTGATCGGGGTGATGATGGAGGCAAGTCCGTTTGAATAGGCATTGTTCTGCGCGTTCGAGTTGTCGCCTCCCACGTGAAACTCATCGGTGCCGTAGTTGGTATTCGAATACATCCACTCGCCGTTGAAAGGGGAAGAAAATATTGCATAGTAGGTGCCCGTAGCCAGGGCAATGATGCCTTCATCCGTGGTGTAGTAGCTCTGGCTTCTTGCAGTGGTGAGCGTTTCATCCAGCAGGGATTTCTTGCAGGATGAAGTCGCCATTCCGATCACAAGCAGTATCGATGAAATGATGGATATATACTTTTTCATTAGTCGCTTTTTGAGAATGATTTAAAACGCAGCATTGAGGCCGAACGTAACACCGCGGTTGGATATTGAGTTTACCACATCCATGTCAATATAGTTGATCTTCGAAAACAGCATGCCCGGATTGAGAAGTTGTCCGTACAGCCGCAGGCTCGTCATGCCGATGATCTTCAGGGAGGCCGGCGGAACGTTGTACGACAAGGATACATTGCGTATTTTGATAAAGGATGCTTTCTGGTATCCCAGGATCACCGAATAAGGATCTCCTGCTCCTGCAGTATAGATCGGTTTCTGGAATTCGGAATTCTGGTTGTTTTCCGTGTAGTAATTGATGAGGCGCTGTGTAGCCCTGCCGCCTTCACTTTCACCACCGGTGCCATACCAGTATTTCAGCCTGCCGTATAAGAAAACGGACAAGTCGAACCCTTTGAAGCTGACGGTATTGGTCATACCCACAATATATCGGGGACGCGTGTTGCCGATGATCTTCCTGTCGTTGTTGGGATCGATCTTTTTGTCACCATTCTGGTCAACCGGCCTTACATTCCCGGCACTGAACACATTGCCGTTTGCATTGAACTGTTTGAAGTTGGAGGAATCGGCATTATGCCAGATACCGGCCGACTGATAACCGTATAAAACCCCGATCGGCTGGTTGATGAACCACAGGTTGTTGATGTCGTTTTGTTTGCCGTTCGACAGGGAAACGATGTGTTCTTTCTGGTAGGAAACATTGGTCGTGGTGGTCCACTGGAAATCGCGTGTTTTTACGTTCACCGTGTTCAGGTTGAAGTCCAACCCCTTGTTGGCTGTGGCCCCGATGTTTGCGTAGATGGTGTTGTAGCCGGTAACAGTAGGAATGGAGCGCTGCAGCAACAGGTTGGGGGTTTTGGAAGTATACACATCGAGGGTTCCGCTGATCCTTCTGTTGGCAACTGTAAAATCAAGACCCACATTGTACTGGCTTGTTCTTTCCCAGGCAAGTACCTGGTTGGCCAGCGTACCCGAAGGGAGCGAGCCGGAAGCGGTGGTGGATATGAACGGATAGAACAAAGGGGTAACGGCGCCCTGCGTTGAATAAGGCGCAATGGCGGAGTTGCCCGTAACGCCGTAGCCCAGCCTCAGTTTCAGGTCGTTGATCCAGTTGGCGTTCTTCAGCAGATCTTCATGGCTCACGCGCCATGCAAGCGCGGCACTGGGAAAGATGGAATTTTTATGACCTTCTCCCAGCACCGAAGAACCGTCCTGTCGAACTGATACCGTTAACAGGTATTTATCTGCATAGTTATAGTTCAGCCTGGCCATGTACGACAACAGCTGGTACTGCGACAAGTTGGAACTGTAACCGGTGAGGTTGGTAGGGGAGATGATAGACTGCGTAAGGGCATTCCAGAGCTGGCTCGATAAAGGCACACCCAGGGCGGCGATGCTGCTCGAATCTGCACTGAATTTTGTGAGGCTCTGCAGCAGGGTCAAACCAAAACTATGCTGTTTGATTTCTTTGTTGTAAAACAGCAGGTTGTCTAGCGTATAAGAAAAAGTCTGGCCTTTCGCAAGCGAAGCGCGGTTGATGCCGGCGCCGATCACAGACAGTCCGTTCACAAATACACCATCACGGTACAAGGAAAAATCAGGACCGAAGTTCATCCGGTACTTCAGGCCTTTCAGCACAGGTACGATCGCGCCCGCATCCACCTGTGCATAAAAGCTTCCGAACGCCCTTAGATTGGTACGCTGGTCGCGGGTGTAAGTCGCCTCGTTTACGATGGTCTTGTATGCCGCATCGCCACCCGGGTAAAGGATCCTGTTGCCAGCAGAGTCATAAGGAACAGCATAGGGGAAAAGCGCCCTTGCAGATTCGTAAATGCTTGAAGCGGCGGATACGGCGCTGGAACCGGCGGCAGACTGGCCGAACTCCTGGATGCTGTACGATACATTGATGTTGCTTCCCATCGAGAACCATTTGGTGGCTGCGATGTCGATGCTCGAACGGCCCGTGTAGCGGGTATATGACTGGCCTACGGAAGTGCCTTTGTTTGTGAGGTAGCCAAACGAACCATAAGCTTTGATCTTGTCGGAACCGCCGCTCACGTTGATCGAATGATCGCCGATGATGCCGGTCCGGGTCACCAGGGCCTTCCAGTCGGTGGTGGCTACTTTTGATCCGTCCCAGGTGCCGCTTGACCAGCCTCTGGATATGTTCGACCAGGCAGAAGGGTCGGCGGAAGCAAGAAAGATGAATTTGTCGTTGGCAATGGTCGGTTGATCGCCTCTGGGGAAGGAAGCAGGATTGGAATAATAATAAGCCCAGCGGCGAAAATTGATATATTCGGCGGAGTTCATCCCGACGTTGCCGTCGTGCAGTTTCTGGGTGGTAACGGCACTGTTGAAGCTTAACACCGTTTTGCCATTCTTGCCCGATTTGGTCGTTACGATCACGACGCCGTTGGCGCCTCTTGATCCGTAGATCGCAGTGGCCGAAGCATCTTTCAGGATGTCGATCGACTCGATATCGTTGGGGTTGATGTTATCGATGGTACCGGTCGATAACGGGATGCCATCTACCACGAAAAGGGGCGAGTTGGAAGCAGTGAGGGAACGCACACCGCGGATAGTGATGTCACCCAGCACGCCCGGCCGTTCGTTGGAGGTGATGTCTACACCGGCCACTTTTCCCTGCATGGCTTCCAGCGCACTTACCACCGGCCGCGATCTGATGTCTGTCTGGTTGATACCTGCAACGGAGCCGGTTACATCCTTCTTTTTTACGGTTCCATAACCGATCACAACCACGTCGTCGAGCGACTTGGAAGCCGTACCCAGCACGATCGTAATGCTGGTGCGGTTTTGAATGTCGACCTCCTGCGTGGCGTATCCAACAGAGCTGATTACCAGCGTTTCGGTTCCTTTCGGCACATCGAGGGAAAAAGCACCGTTCTCATCAGTTACAACGGTTCTTGCCTGGCCTTTTATATTTACCGTAACGCCGGCAAGTCCACGCCCGTTCTCGTCATTTACCTTTCCTTTCACCGGAACAGGAAGCGGGCTTGCCGGCTGTTGTAAAGGCGATGACTTTGAGTTTCCGTGATCCGGTGTCAGTACCGGCACGCCTGGCTGACGAGTAACGGATTTGCCGGCTGTGGATACGAATCCATCCTGCTGGGCCTGTAATAATTGAGATGAAATGGAACATGCGAATACACAAAAAAACTTACCTACTGTAAGTATCTTTATTTTCATATGGCAGTATTTAGTTGGTAACTATTTGATGCAGCAAACAATGATACAAAACAAAAGCAATAAACAAAAATTTAATACGTAAATATTTTGAGTGCATGATCAGCCTGTTTCCAGCGGAAAAACCGGTTTATAAGCCGGTGTTACAAGCGCCGGTCATGTACCCAAGATTGCTTTGACAATACACCTCCGGTTAGTGCTGCTTGCATCTGGAAATATTCTTTACAGGATATGGCGTGAAGGTGATATCACAGGCATGGATACACGAAATAAATTTTCTTTCCGGCCGGGCCGGTTTTTCACGAACCTGGAACGGGATGATGCTGCAATACAGAAATCCATTTATGAAAAAGGCGGCTTTTCATCCAATTTTCCCACCTGCGAAGCTGGCTGCGCAAAGAGCCTTTACTTTGCAGCATGAAAGCCGGTTTATTGAACTTTATCAGGGGAAAAGGAAAACAGCTGATAGATGTTATCAGGGATGAACGTATCAAGATCAATCTGCTGCAAGCCATTCCGTTCTGGATCGGTTCGTTGCTTACCGGTATCGTGGCCGTTGCCTATGCACGCCTGTTTGGCCTGGCCGAATGGGTACTGCAGTTCTTCCTGCACTACAACCGCTGGATCCTCTTTTTCATGTCACCTGTTTGTTTTTTTCTTGGCTGGCTGATCGTACGGCTAGCACCCACTGCCCGTGGCAGCGGCATCCCGCAGGTGATGGCAGCCATCGACCTGGATACGCCCAAAAACAAAGACAAGGTAAAAAAGCTGCTGGGCGTTCGCATCAGCCTCGTCAAGATCTTCTCCAGCATGCTGTTGGTGATGGGTGGGGGTGCGATCGGCAGGGAGGGGCCCACCATCCAGATCGCCGGATCGATATTCAACCTGGTAAATAAATGGATCCCGAAAACGTGGCCGAAGCTGGCAGGACAAAGCTTTGTATTGACCGGTGCGGCGGCCGGACTGGCAGCGGCTTTCAACACCCCGCTGGGTGGAGTGGTGTTTGCCATGGAGGAGCTGTCGCGCATTCATCTGCGTTTTTTCCGGACTGCCCTGTTTTCTGCAGTGATCATTGCCGGGCTCACGGCGCAGGCGATGCTGGGGCCTTATCTCTACCTAGGCTATCCGGATGTGAGCAACCTGCACTTCACCGTTTTTGTGGGTGTGGCCATCACAGCCATCATCACCGGCTTCGCCGGCAGCTGGATGTGCAAGGTGATCCTGAAGATCATGCGCTGGAAAAAAACGTTCACTACAACTCAATCTGCACTCTACCTCCTGGCCGCGGGCTTGATCTTTGCTTTTACAGCCTGTTTCATCGATCAGCAGATCCTCGGGTCGGGCAAGGAACTGATGAACAGCGTACTGTTCTCCCCCGGCAAATATGTGTCGTGGCATACGGTGCTGGTCCGCATCGCCGGACCCATCATCTCTTTCAACACAGGTGCGGCAGGGGGGGTGTTTGCCCCGGCGTTGACGGCCGGTGCGTCTATCGGGGCTTTTATTTCGCAGCTGTTCGACGTCATCGGTTCGAATGCCAACATACTTATCCTGAGCGGTATGGTCGGCTTTCTGACCGGCGTAACCAGAACTCCGTTCACATCGGCCATCCTGGTGCTTGAAATGACCGACCGCCACAGCGTCATTTTCCACCTCATGCTGGCCGGACTGATCTCTAACCTGGCGGCCCTGCTTGTCGACAAGCATTCATTTTACGAACAGCTAAAAAAAGGGTACATAGAAGAAGCCCTGGCCTTCGGGCCATCCCCAAAGTGATCGGTCCGCATTGATCTTTTCAGGAATGCCTGCCACTTTTTCTTTAGCTTCTTTTTAGTGTAATGACCGCTACTTCCGGCCAGATGCCGATCCGGCCTTTCAATCCGATAAAGCCGAACCCCCGGTTCACATACAGGAAGCGGCCTTTCTGCTGGTATAAGCCCGCCCACTGTTTGTACACATATTTCACCGGGCTCCATTTAAAACCAAAAAGCTCCACGCCAAACTGCATGCCGTGGGTATGACCAGAGAGCGTCAGGTGAACGGGCTTTTGATGCTCCAGCGTAACGCCTTCCCAGTGCGAGGGATCGTGCGACATCAGCACCTTGAAAGCGTTGTCGGGTACGCCTTCCGTCGCTTTTTGCAGGTCGCCGTATTTTTGAAAGCCGCCCTTGCCCCAGTTCTCCACTCCGATGAGTGTAATGGACTGACCGCCCTTTACAAGGGTTACCGACTCATCCAGCAGAAGCCGGAAGCCGATCTCGGTATGTACCTGTTTCAGCCGGGCCAGGTTGGCCCGCTTGGCCTCGGCTGTCGGCCACCGCACATAGTCGCCGTAGTCATGATTGCCAAGCACGGAAAATTTGCCCATCGGCGCTTTCAGCCCGGCGAAGGCTGCCATCCAGGGGTCCATCTCGGCCGCCCGGCTGTTGACCAGGTCGCCGGTGAACAGGATCACGTCGCTGTGCTGGGCATTCACCAGGTCAAGCCCTTTTTGCACACCGGTAGCGTCGGTGAAACTGCCGGAATGAACGTCGGTGATCTGGGTAATGGTAAAGCCGTCGAAAGCTTCGGGCAGATCGGGGAAATGGATCGTTTCCCGCCTCACCCGGTAAAAATGCCGGCCGCGGGTGATGCCGAACAGCACCACCAGGAACAGCACACCGGCGGTAAGTACCGTCAGTTCGCTGACCCAGTACGCCCTTGGCGGAAACCCGCGAAAGAGCCGGGTAATATCTTCAAGCAGCAAAAAGGGCAACGAAAACAACCGTGGGATGAATGCCAGCAGCATCAGTCCCATCACCCATGGAATCAGCGCCTGTTGCAGCCGGGAACCCCGCTGCACAGAGACCGCTGCCACGATGCCGCCCATGATCAGCAGATCAGGCAGCCAGTAGATCCACAGCGAGGCAGGAGAGGGAGCCAGCGTGGTGATCGCCTGGTAAAAGTAAAGATCAGCACCGAGCCAAAGGAGTAGGATGAGGGGGAGTCTTCTTGCCATTTTTGTAAAGTAGATCCGTCTGCCGGTATCTGCACACGCAGACGATTGAACCCGGAAAAGATTTTAAAATCGGGAAATAAATTTCCGGCATCAGCCGCAGTGACCTATGACCCGGCCCTCTTTATACGAAGCAGGCAGGCATAGCGGTTCCCGGGCGAAGGAGGTATAGGTCATCAGGCCCTGCTGCTTACGCCGGGTTCAGCCTGTTAAAATATTCGGCGATGGTTTCGTTGTTGGTTTTTACGCGTGCTTCGCTGGTGCCGAACGAAAGCTCGTTACTGCCATCCTTTAGCTGCCCGAATATAGATTCAATGAACTCACTCACAGGTGGCGCCGAGGTATGCAGTCCGATGCCACCCAGATCCGTATTGAGGGCCGGCGGTATCACTTCGATCACTTCCACGCCACTGTCTTTCAGCTGGTGCCTCAACGAAAGCGTGAACGAACGGAAAAACGCCTTGGTAGCGCTGTACACCGCTATCTTCGAAAAAGGGATGAATGCCAGTCCGGAAGTCACATTCATAATCGTATTCAGCGAGGGGAGCCTGAGAAAAAGCCCGGTCAGGTGCAGCGGGGCGAGGATGTTGATGCCCACCTCCTGGGCAGCCCTGCCAAAAAACTGGTCATCGCTCACGCTCATCCAGTTCTGGATGCCTGCATTGTTTATCAGCACCGTCAGATCGGGATGGTTTTCGGCCACCCAGTTGTACAGGTCAAGGCGGTCGGCCTCCACCGAAAGATCACAGGGCCTGACGATCAGGCCGGGAAACTTCGCCGCCGCCTCGTTCAGCGCCTCTTCCCGCCGTCCGCAAATAATGACCGTATTGTTTTCTTTGATGAATCTTTCGGTCAGTCCCAACCCGATGCCGGTGGCGCCGCCTGTTATGAGAATCTTGTTGTTCGACAGTTTCATGTTTCTGATTTGTAAGGTTATCAACAAAACAACAATGCCATCCAGTTGTTCGCGGTCGCAGGCGGGGCTGCTGTTTCCTGCCTCCGGATTGATCTCTTGAGAGTTTCGGAAGGATCAAAATGAACAAGAGGAAGCAGGTGCCGCCTGAAAACCCAACGCTTTTTTTGTTTGTGTTCTCAAAGCTTTATCCGCCGGCATGATTAATTGCCCAAAACCCGGATAAAGTATAATTTCCCCCAAAATTTACCTCCAAAACCTGCACATCATGCAAGCACCTGGAAAAGCTGCCATCCGGTTTATTTTTCTTACCCTCGTGATCGATGTCATGGGGTTCGGTCTTATCATTCCGGTGATGGCAGACCTGATCGCAAAGCTGAAAGGCATCCCCGTGAACGAAGCCAGCACCTATGGGGCGCTGCTGCTGTCGGTGTTTGCCATCATGCAGTTTTTGTTTGCGCCTGTGATGGGCAACCTGAGCGACCAGTACGGACGCCGCCCGGTGTTGCTGCTTTCCCTGCTGGGTTTCGGGATCGACTATATCATCCTGGCGCTTGCGCCTGCCTACGGATGGCTTTTCATCGGCCGCATCGTAGCCGGCATCACGGGCGCCAGCTTCACCACGGCCAGCGCCTATATCGCCGACGTGAGCACCGACGAAACCAGCAAGGCCAAAAACTTCGGGCTGATCGGCGCGGCATTCGGACTTGGTTTTGTGATCGGGCCGGCCCTGGGCGCTTTTCTTTCCACATGGGGCATCCGGGCGCCCTTTTATGCGGCAGCCGTTCTCTGCCTCCTCAACTGTATCTACGGATATTTCTTCCTGCCCGAATCTTTAAGCAAAGAGAACCGCCGCCCCTTCGAATGGAAAAAGGCCAACCCTTTCGGTTCGCTGAAATTTCTTTTCCGCCATCCGGAAGTAGGCGGCCTGGCTACCAGTTTCTTTCTCATATACCTCGGGGCGCAGGCTGTACAGGGCAACTGGAACTTCTACACAATCTACCGTTTCCACTGGACGGAAAAGATGGTCGGCATCTCACTTGCCATCGTGGGCGTGCTGGTGGGCGGTGTGCAGGCCGGACTTACCCGGGTCGTGAATCCAAAGATCGGCAATCAGAAAAGCATTTACCTCGGGCTGGCTTTCTACACGCTGGGGCTGACGCTGTTTGCGTTCGCCTCTCAAAGCTGGATGATGTTCGTCTTCCTGGTGCCGTATTGCCTGGGTGGAATCTCCAATCCGTCTCTGCAATCGGTACTGTCGGGTCAGGTGCCGCCGAACGAGCAGGGGGCGCTGCAGGGAGCCCTCACCAGCCTGATGAGCCTTACCACCATCATCGGTCCGGTGATGATGAACACCAGTTTCAGCTACTTTACCTCTGCCCATGCGCCGTTCCATTTTCCCGGAATCCATTTTTTGCTGGGCGCCGTGTGTATGTTGCTGAGCATCGTGATCATCAACCGCGTACTGAACCGGCGCAACCTGAGCATGTTGAAAGACACTGCAGCCTCCCCCGAAAAAACACCCGGGCCCAGGGTGGAGGCAGGCGCTTAGATGAAAGTGAACGTTGAGCGGCTTGAGATTCAATTCTTCTGCAAAATAGCAGCGTGCTGAACCCCAACGGCTCCCTGGACTCATGATTACAGATGTTGCCTGACCGCACAGGAAGTCGTATAACAACCGCAGGTTGAGTGAGGTGAATTTAATAATCCCTTGCCTTTGGTTTCTTCTTTATACATATGCAAATGAGCGAGAACCCGGTATACCCTATAGATATGCTGACTATACTAGATGCGGTTCCGGGGAACCACCTGATCCTGTTGCCTGACGCCCCCTGTTATACCATAGTGGGCGCTTCGGCAGACTATCTTGCAACCACATCCCTTATCCGGCAGCACTTGCCCGGTCAGCCTGCGGTAGACGCCCTGCCGGGCAATTAGGTGTATGCCGGTGACGGCATATTGGAAAAGCTTGCGGCCTCGCTGTGCAGGGTAAAAGAACGATCGGTAGAAGACCGCATGGACGTACAGCAGGCCGCAGATCATCGTTGCCGCGGAAAGAACAGACAGGGATGAGAAGCAACATTATATTATTATCGTGCAGGACTACGGTATCGGCTTTGAACAACACTACGAAGGAAAGATCTTCCAGATGTTTTACCGGTAAAATTTGCGTTACGCTGTAGAGGCCGTACCAATCCTGGATGTCGAGGTCGATCTCAAAAGCATTCACGATATTCCGGATCCTTTGTTCATTGGTTGTGCCGATCAGTGGGAGCGTCCCGAGCTTCACCAGCCACGCCACCGCGATGGACTCTATATCGGCCTCATATTTTTCGCGGAGGCCCTGCAGCTTGCGCCGTACGCGAAGCGCCAGCCGGTCTCTTCCATATGCGATGCGGCCGGCAGCCAGCAGAGAAGCAGCCAGGGGCCGCATAATACCGCTGCTTGATGTAATCGATCTGTCCGTTGTCGATGGCCCCCGTGTTCAGCAGGTCTAGTTCAATATGATTCGTAACGATCGGCAGTTTCAGGTAAGAGGCCGGCAACTGATGCTGAAAAACAGAGAAGTTGCAGACACCGATGCTTCGGATCTTACCTGCTTCTTTCAGTTGCAGCAGGGCAAGGGTGGTTTCCTCCAGGTTCGAGACGTGGTCAAAGTGGTTCAGCAGGAAAATGTCGAGGTAATCCGTCTGCAGCCTCCTGAGGGAATTGTCTGCGCTTTTCACAATATGAGCTGCCGACGTATCGTAGTGGGGAGACCTCACTTCCGGGGCGCCCGGGCCCGGTACCCGGAAGCCGCATTTGGTAAACCGGATCACACACATCCTCTCTGCAGAAAGATCTTCGCTGCAGGGCTTTGCCAAACAGCTCCCCGCACTGGTATAAACCATAGATGTTGGCGTGGTCAAACTTGTTGATGCCTGCTTCCAGGCAGAGGTTCACCGTTTTCTCCATGGCCTCCGGGGTGGTCGCACTTTCCGTCATCCACCGGTAAAAGCCGTAAATGGCAGGGCTCACTTTCGGACCTGCATCGCTCAGATATACTTTTTCCAGGGTACTGGTTCTCTCTGCAACGCCGGCAACTTGCGGCCCTGACTGGATCCAGTCAGCTGCTGCCGGCCTATTTATTGTGCTCATCTGTTGTGTGGTTTTTGAGGTTTCTGGATGTGGGTGCGGGTGGATCGAGAAACAGATGAAAAGAGTCGCCCCGTAACCCGATCCGCATCGCTTCGAGGGCAACAATTTCATGCGGAGCGGTATTGCCCCGGTTGGCATCGGGCCCAAGGAGTGCAAGAAAAAAGGGCTGCTGGTCTTTCTGAGGGGCTTCCCAGATGATCTTCTCCGCCGCAATCTCCCGGAGTATCTCGTCGATGAGTCTTTCCCTAACTTCGCCGCCGCCGCGGTAGATCCCGACATTGCCTGCTTCCCTTGCTTCCGCGATCAGGTAGGTAGACCCCGCGGCCAGCTCGGCCTGCATCAGCTCTATCCATTCGTAAGGAGGAATGATCAGGTTGGCGTCTTTGCTGCCTACCTCGCTCAAAACAGTTCCATATTCGCTCAGTTCGGCGATGTAGGCACATTTCTCCCCGTGCGGCATTTCGATGGAACCGTCGCTCACTTCCATGTGCGTGATCGATAAAATATTTTTTACGGAAAAAGAGGCTGAACAGGTTTTGCTTGTGCGTTCCGGGCAGTACACGGAGGCTGCCTTTCTCCACGGGGTAGTTATCGAGGTGCAGACCTACGTTGAGCATCGGCATGATGCGGCTGCCAAGGAAGAGGTCACGCGGGCTGTCGGTATGCCAGCCAAGCTGTTTGAAATTGCTGAACCGGGAGTTCTCATAGTGATTGACAACGAGCCTGTCCTTTTCGTCTTCGCCTATGCGTTCCTGGTAGTTTCCAAAAAGGGGCAAGAGGCTGCCGAGCCGCTCATCTTTGAGAAAATCGCTGAGCACCGTGCTGTACTGCGAGGCAAACGCCAGTCGCTGTATGATCCGTGATCCGGTGGCATTAAAGCCGTACTTCAGGGGTATGCCGTTGATTTTTTTTGTGTTGCTGCTGATAAGATTTTTTTGTATGCGATCGGTTTCGGAGATAAACACCTTCACCTTGTCTGGTGCAATAAAGCCCTCGAAATGCAATATCCACTGGTTGGAGAAGTAATTTATGTGTTCTTCTGACAGCGTGGTTCCGAACCTGAAAGTGGTTGAAATTGTTTTTGACATGACACTGATTGTTGTTGCATCACCTGGCCACCGGTAGTGATCCGGCCGGATACAGACAGCCCTGCTGTCTTTGCGCATAAGGCACAGCGTGGTACAGGTAAGAAATAAGGTGATTAAAAAAGTGCGGCAGGAAAGGCGCCGCCGGTTATGAAACTACCGGGAAGGAGATCAGCAATAACAGGGCGACATGACAGAAGGATCAGAAACAAGGAGAGCGAGGGCAGGGGCTGCGGACGGCCCGGGTTTGAGACGTTGGTCAACACTGGGTATCATACATACTTTTTTAGTCTACTGATTTTGTAGACAAATCTACATGAACCTTTTTGTTTCCGCCAAATAAATGAAAAATTGGGCAGGTGAGATTTATGCTCCCCGGTTTTTTAGAACGCAACCGTAGGTTTTATGATCGTTTATTTCACCTGCGTGGCATCGGGTGATGTGCCTTCCAGTTTGATCTGATAAGGCCACTGCTCTTCCAGTGCGGCAGGCGCATTGCCTTCAGGCCTTTGCCTGCCGGCGGCTACCGGCCAGTGTTCGGTGGGGGCGCCCATTACAACCAGCCATAAGTAAGCGGTGTTTTTCGGCACCTTGAATTTTACCTGGCCACCTGCATCTTTAAACGTGTGGGAATATTCCCGGCTTCCGTCTTTCTTAGACGCTACAAAGCCATAGCGCCAGCCTG
Source organism: Chitinophagaceae bacterium (assembly GCA_965200945.1). Lineage (GTDB taxonomy): Bacteria > Bacteroidota > Bacteroidia > Chitinophagales > Chitinophagaceae > JADCRZ01. Next base: position 1,648,763 of record OZ241749.1, on the reverse strand, counting down.
CTTTGTCTGTTTTCACTGCATTGAATCCCTCACTGCCTGCAATCCCTTTGAACAAGAGTTTCACTTTTGTTCCCGCTTTTGGCACCTGCAGCCTGATGCCGTTGTAACCATAGTTCTGCGGACAATTGGATTTTGCTATTTTATACCAGCCATCGCCGGCGTCGTTCAGGGTGGAAGTATGCTGGTTCGCATACGGAGCTGCCACTTTTTCGATCCGTTTCATATCCCAGGTTATAAAGCGGCGGCATGCATCGAACATTTCGTCGTTGAACTTTTCCTGATCCAGGTTGGTGATGCGTTTGTAGGTCATCACCGGGTCTTCCCCGGCCTGGGTAGATTTGCACAGGTTGGCAAAGAACTCGATGCCGTGTTTGTTCGACCAGTACTCGATCACATAGGGAGAATGATACATGTTGGTAGGATGAAGAAAGGCAACATGTGTGTTTTTCATGAAATCGACCAGGTGGTAGTTTTCGAACGTCATCCATTCGGGATACACCTGCCAGAGCAGGTACTGGGCCGACATTTCGCCGATGGTGCCTCTCGGACCGGTACCATAATCGGCACGCATGATATACTGGAATGAATGACCCAGTTCATGGGCCAGCGCACCGTAGGGCAGTTTGTTCATTCTTGCGGGCGGCGTCCACAACATGCCCACTTTGTTATCGGTACCGCCGCCGAAAGCCGTTCCGCCTTCACCGCTCATTACATACAGTACCATCTTGTATTTATCCGTCAGCGAATTCCCCTTCTGCACCAGCTTCAGGTTGTTCACGTAAAAATCATAGAAGCGTTCCAGTTCCTTGATGGCTTCTTTCGGGTTGAACTGTTTTTTGTCGTTTGCGTTCACCGTCGGATCGTCTCCGAACTCTTTGTGCCAGAAGATGGCGATGTTATCGCTTTGCACCATCCGCTTATAGCTGTACTCGCTTTCGTTGTTGTTGTAATCATTGTTGTCGGGCACCCGGTACACTTTCGCCGGCAGCAACAGTTCCTTCCCGGGTGGGAGGGGGGCAGCCGCAGGGACATAGGCTTTAAAGGCCGGGAACTGCACCGGCTCACCGGCAATACCCAGTGCAACGATCGCTGCGATCAGCATAAGCTTGTTGAAATACATGGTCATTGAGTTTGTAAGGAGAGCCAACAAGGCTCAGAGATTAAATGTACTCCTTCCCGATTGATGGTATATAGCCTGCGGGGCAATGGGTGAAAATCCGTTTGCGATTAGTTAATCTTTATACACTCCATCGTCTTTCCTGCTCATGTCAGCTTGTAATCGGCTGCTGTAAACTGCCTTTCACAGCGTTGCACCTGCTTTGTTCGCTTTTGCCACCAGGCCTGTTCTCTTAAAAAAAATATAAATAAATGTTTGCGCGCTGTTCCATTGTATGACCCGTTTACGATTAATCATGTAGGCCGTTTTTGCGAACCGAACACCCGGCCACAGCACATAAACGGCTGAACCCATACCGATAAGCTAAGACCCTTTCCCAAATGAAAACCAGCATCTAACAACCAGACCACCCGGCTACTTACTTCTTTTTTATATAAAACAATCAAACAAAAACCACCATGAAAAGAATCTCCTTTTTAAGCATGCTGTTGTCAGCAGTCATCCTGTTCTCTGGCTGTCACAGAGATGCAGATGTAAAGCACAACGCACCCGTTACCAACCCCGAAGAGAACACCCTGCTGGGAGGCCAGGCTTCCACCATTGAAAAGCTGAGTGACCAATACTTCCAGCTTCACAAAGAAGAAGCGGCCAATGCTGCCAAAGTAATCTCGGTTACCAACGAATTCTTTGCCATCAACCAGCAGACCAAGGAGTTCAGCGATAAAAAACCCGCCCGCATCCAGCCCATCTATGCTTACGGAATCGGCGGAGTGGCTTATTACGAGATCTGGTTCACAGCCGATAACAAGACGCCGCAGGGCTGGATCCTGATCAGTGCAACAGACAAGGATTACCCGCTGGTCTCTTTTTCCCAGGGTATCCCTTACTCTTCACACATGCTGAACTCCTCCAACCTCGATAACAAGATTTATCGCTTCGGTGTAAGTTATTATGCCATGGAAAAGAACGGGCAGAAGATCGCCGACTACGGAAAAATGCCTTCTTTCATAGAGAACCCTGATAAAGATGTGCAGGGCAACGGAACCGACGATTCGAAGAACCCCGGCAGGGCCATGCGCCAGGGTGCTGTTGAAGCCACGGAAGGTGTCGACTTCACGGTGATCAACGGCTACGAATCGCTGAAACAGTTGTATGCCAAAAATTATTTCTCTGCAAAAAGAGGCACTGCAGCAAGAGACATGAAAACCCGGATCTTCCCTGCTACCGGTCATGGTGAAGCCGTTACCGTACAAAGCGCCGGTGCAAGAACAGCCGGACAATACAATTACAGATGGGTGCCGGGCAGCAAAGCTTATTACACACAGATACAGGCTTATACAAGCTCAAACAATTATCCGTGCTGGTCTGGTTGCTCAAACAATGCGTGGACAAGCATCTATGGCTGGTGGGATGCGAACAAGGGTAAATCCGCGCTCATCCCTACCACTTCCACGAACGAACCCAGTCCCCTTTACAGAAATACCACCCCGAGAAAAAATGTGGTCGATCCGGTACAGATGTATATCAGGTCGCTGAGCGGCACGTACTGCGGCGACGGCACCGGTTGGACCGCCTTCTCGAATGTTTACAAGGGCGTGTTCTATGCTCCCGCCAAAGGATATGGCTATTACTATCACTACCAGTGGTGCAACAGTGCCGGCTGCAGTGTTGACCTGGCCAACATCGTTACGGAAGGCATCGCCAACAATTACAATCCCGTGCATATCGGTGCGAATTCACATGCATATGTAGGCCTGGGATGGTCGCAGTGGAGCGACAATACCGACTGGACCTGGGCTTATTGCTACCCGGGCTGGTCAGAAAACGACAATGACAATGTATGGATCTGGTGGCACGACCTGAACTCTGCCACAAGGCTCGATATCTACTGATCCGCCTGTGTTACCCCGGCCTTCACAAAAAGAAACTCCATGCAAATGCCCCTGCCTTTACAGCAGGGGCATTTGCATGGAGATAAGTTGACAACCCGTTGCGGCTAAGGGTATACTTTAGGATACGGTAGCAGGGGTGCGAAGATTTTTATGACGCGTTCTAAAACGGAATATCTTTGCGTTTTAAGTTATGGTTATGCAGCAAGGTAATTTCCGGCAGTCTGGATATCTGGTTATCATTCTATCCGCCCTGTTCCTGATCACAGTTCCCCTCCACGCACAAACTGATAAAAAAGCGGGCGGCCACCTGTATCTTTCATGGGGATACAACACGGAACGGTATACCCGCAGTGCGATCAGGATCAGCCAACCCGGTTACGGTAACGACTATGCATTCATGAATGTAAAAGGCCACGACCACCGTGGCTGGGATGAGGCCCTCTTCACCAAACAGCTTACCATTCCCCAGTATAATCTACGCCTGGGGTATTTTTTCGATAAAAAAAAGAACCTGGGTGTAGAGATCAATTTCGATCATACCAAATTCATTTTCGCCGACCGCCAACGGGTGCATATCAAAGGAACGATGAACAAAAAACCGTACGACGGATATGCCTTGTTCAAACAGGACGATACACCGGGCGCCGACAGCAATTCTTACTATTACCTGAATAACGGCGCTAATTTTCTGCTATTCAATATTGTACAGCGCTTGCACCTCCTTTCCGACAAAAAAAAGATCGTACAGCTTGACGGGCTGGTAAAGTTCGGGTTGGGCCCGGTGATCCCCCATGTACAGGACAAGTTCTTTAACCAGCCCCAAAACAAACCCCATTTTCAATTCGGTGGCTGGAACACCGGTACGGAAGTCGCACTGCGCAGCACTTTTGTGCAGCATGTGTACCTTGAGCTGGCAGGTAAGCTGGATTATGCCCGTTATTCAAACCTGAAGATCTATGAGGGCACCGCCCGGCAGGCATTTGGAACGGCGGAAGTGATTATGAACCTCGGTATCTGTCTGTAAGTGCCGATGGCCTCCTCTTGTTCTACTCCACACTTTTACCTGCAGGGCAAACCCATATCAGAATTTTAACGAACCCCGTTTTTGTCAATCTTCTCCAGGAAGTTCAGGATCGCAGCAACGACCTCCTCCGGATAAGTGGACACGGAGAAATGATCTCCCGGCACTTCTGTTACGGGCCCGTCGGGAAAGCGGACAACATGGTCACCCCGCGCATGGATGCGCAGATCAGGAGACACCGTTGCAGGAGGGACCGGATTGAATATGAGCCGGAGCTGGTTCACGGCGTTGGCCCGGTTGCCCGTCATCAGTCGCAGGAAGATCTTTTTGAACAGGTCGCTGGAGGGTTTGCCTTCGTAAAACTTTCTGAGCGAGCGGCGCAGAAAGAACCGGTTGAGGTACAGGCCGGTATTTGCAGCAAAGTAAATAAGGAACCGGTTGTGAGTTGGCGTGATGATCTTCCCGAGGTCGGTCCATGATGCAAGCTGGATGATGGTACAACCCGCAGCCTGCTTGATGAACAGCGCCACCCAGCCACCGGCGGAGTGCCCGATCACCAGATCAGCGGGAGATATATGGTACCGAGCGATGAGGCCTTCTGCAAAATCTTTTACGTTGATGCCGGGGCCGGGTCGCTCCGGGAGTTCTTTCCACAGGCTCAGCACGAGGTGTTCACCCGGCAACCTTTCCCTGATCCGGTCAAAAATAAATTCGTCTTCTCCAAAACCGGTGATAAAAATAGTGCGCATAGGATAATGTCAGGATTTCTTTGATCGATCGCGGTGTGGCCGCCGCGGCTCGGCGAGTGTCGACAGTCGCCGGAAGATGTTCCAGTAATGGACCGGCATCAGCCGCTCCACGAGGGAAATGATCCTTGCATCGATGCCTACCAGCACGCGGGCTTTATTTTGCCGGATCGCTTTTACAATGATCTCACCCGCTCTTTCAGGCGGCATCCTGAGCAGGCGCGCACTGGCCGACATGCGTTGGCGGATTTCTTCTTCACTCATGCTTTCCGGCATGGCGGCATCACGGGCAATGTTGGTGGAAATGCCGCCGGGGTGCACCACCGTAACACCTACCGTACTGTTCTCCAGTTCGTGGCGCAGCACATTCGAAAAACCGCGCACCGCAAACTTGCTGGCTGCATAGGCCGTTTGTTCGGGTGTGGAAATCAGTCCGTACACGCTTGAAATATTTACGATGCGTGCTTCGGGGCGTTGCAGAAGCAAGGGCAGAAATGCGCGGGTGATCCGGACCACCGAAAGAAAGTTGATGTCGATCACCCGGTCGAACACCTCTTCGCTGACCTGCAAAAAAGTGCCGCCCGCGGCCACGCCGGCATTGTTTACCAGGATATCAATGCTGCCGAGCGTTGACTGGATCTGCGCCGGCAGTGCTTTCACGGCTTCCTGGTTGCGAACATCCATCACGTACACCGAAACCCGCACACCGGATGCCCTGGCGAGCCCGGCCGTCTCTTCAAGTGCGGCCGGGTTGATATCAGCCAACGCAAGGTGGCAGCCGCATCTGCCCATAGAAAGAGCGATGCCCCGCCCTATGCCGCTGCCTGCACCCGTGATGAATGCAGTTTTACCCGTTACGTTCATATGGCTTTTTTAGAGATCGAAACTCCAGTACCCCGTCCGAAATGCGGCTGTACCGCGTGATGAGCATGTCCATCAGATAGTTCTGGTATACACGCCAGGGCCGGTGCGAACCCTGCTTTGGCAACAGGTGACTGGCGCGCTGAATGTACCCGGACTTGAAATCGAGGAAAGCTTCAGGCTGTACCTTCTCCTGCTTCCGGGGAACCACCATCGAATGACCATGCCGGTCCATATGGTTCAGGAGCCTGCAGACATAATTGGCGGTGAGGTCCGTCTTCAGCGTCCAGGAATTGTTGGTGTAGCCAAACGCCAGCGCGAGGTTGGGAACATCGCTCAGCATCATGCCCTTGTACACCATCGCATTGTTTGGATCTACCGGTTGTCCGTCCACGGAAATTGCTGCCCCTCCGAGAAGCCGCAACTTCAGTCCGGTGGCCATTACAATAATGTCCGCTTCCAGTTCCTGTCCCGATTTCAGGAGGATGCCTTTTTCGCTGAACGCCCCGATCTGGTCGGTCACAACCGTTGCCTTGCCTTTGTGGATGGCTGTAAAAAGATCGCCGTCGGGAATTACACACAGACGCTGGTCCCAGGGATTATAGCGGGGGGAAAAATGTTTGCGGGTATCGTGGCCGGGGCCCAGCTGTTTCTCCGCTGCCCGGATGATATAGCGTTTTGTGATGCCCGGGAACGCGCGCGTGAACCGGAACATGATGATGCTGAAAGCCAGGTTGCGCCAGCGAGTAAGCCGGTAAGCGATCTTCAGGGGCAACCATTTTTTCAGGCCCATAAAGAAACGGTTGTTGTTGGGCAGGTTCATGACGTAGGTAGGGGAGCGTTGCAGCATGGTTACATGGGCCGCTGTTTCCGCCATGGCCGGCACCAGGGTTACGGCGGTGGCGCCGCTGCCGATCACCACCACTTTCTTGTTGGTATAGTCCAGGTCTTTTGGCCAGAACTGCGGCTGTACAACCCGGCCACGAAAGCGATCTTCTCCTGCGAACAGGGGTCGGTGGGCTTCCTCGAAGCTGTAATAGCCGCTGCACATATACAGAAAGCGGCCGCGGAAGGAGCTGGTGCCTCCGGCTGCCTGCACGTTGAGGGTCCAGCACGCTTCTGTAGTGGACCAGCCTGCATTGAGCACTTTGTGGCCAAATAGGATCTGTCGGTCGATCGCGTTCTCCCGGGCGGTGTTTTCGAGGTAGTGCAGGATGGAGTCGCCGTCGGAGAGGGGCTTGGGGTCTTCCCAGGGTTTGAAACGGTAACCGAAGGTAAACATATCGGAGTCGGAGCGGATGCCCGGATAGCGGAAAAGGTCCCAGGTGCCACCCATAGTGGTGCGGGCTTCCAGGATCACGTACCGCTTGCCCGCACATTTTTGCTGCAGCCAGTACGCCGTCCCGATGCCAGACAGTCCCGCGCCTACGATGATGACATCGTACGGGTCCCGGGTTGCGGTGTCGCTGGTGTTTACGGATGGGGACTGCATGGTGTGTAATTGTGACAGTCAAACTTAGCGCTTTTTCGAGAGAGGCCATGTGCTATTGTCCGGCGCGTCTCCTGTAACCTCCTACAAATCGATATCAGAGGCGCAAGCCCTGCGCCGTTAGCGGGTTGCAATTTGAAAACGCGGCACGCCTACTTGGAATTCGGCTACAACAATAGCAGATCCGGCTACATCCGTTGCTGCATAGTGGCGGAATTTTGCAGCAACAAATAAACAGAACATGAAAATTATTGTAACCGGTTCGCTCGGACATATCAGCAGACCCCTGACAGAACAACTTACCCGCAGCGGACACGCCGTAACGGTGATCAGCAGCAACCCCGACAAACAAAAGGACATTGAAGCCCTCGGTGCCACCGCGGCCATAGGCTCCCTGGAGGATGTCTATTTCCTCACCACAACCTTTACCGGTGCGGATGCGGTGTATTGTATGATCCCGCCCAGAAATTACCGTGATCATTCGCTCGACGTGCCTGATTTTGTACGACGCCTGAGTGAGAACTATGCGCAGGCCATCGAAGGGTCGGGCGTGAAGCGGGCGGTGGTCCTCAGCAGTATCGGGGCGCACCTGGAGAAAGGCAATGGCATTCTCGCGGTGTATCATACCATGGAGGCGACCCTGAACCGCCTTAAGGAAGTAGCCATCACGTTCATGCGCCCCACTTCTTTCTATTACAACCTGCTGGGCTATACCGCCATGATACGGCAGGGATTTATTGCCGTGAATTACGGGGAAGAAAAGATCGTGTGGGTATCACCGAAAGACATCGCGGCAGCCATCGCAGATGAGATCGTTGTACCGCTGACCGGCAGAAAGGTGCGTTATGTGGCCAGTGACGAGCGCACGGGAAAAGAAACCGCGGCCGTGATCGGTGCAGCGATCGGAAATCCTGCACTGGTCTGGCAGATCATCCCGGATGATCAATACACGGCGGCCCTTACAGCAGTGGGCCTGCAGCCGTCTATTGCAGCAGGGATGACCGAAATGTGGGCCGCTGCCCGCTCCGGTTACCTCTGGGAAGATTACAACCTCCACAAACCGGCTCCCGCTGGCAACGTGAAGCTGGAAGAATATGCCAGCGAGTTTGCAGAGGCGTTTAACCAAAAATGAGTATTTTGGAACCGGCGCCGTCACGGGCGTGGCGCGGTTAAAACCGTGTCACGCCTTTCAGGCACTTCTAAACCGATGTGAAAGGAATGCCTCGATAGGGTTCTTCTCCGCAGAGATGCCAGGCATGGCGCGTCTCTGCGCCTGCTCGAGGATAACAACAAAAGGGGGCGAACAAGTATGCCCCAAACACGTGGCACACCTTTCTGCTAAAATAACCAAACAGCGCGCGATGCAGTGCATCTGCGGGTACCTATATCATGGCAAACACACAACCGCTTCGTATCAAGACCATCAGCGAATTTCATCAGTTCAGGAAGCTGCCGAAGCCGGAACATCCACTGATTAGCGTCATCGATCTGGAGACCATCCATCATTCAACGGAAGACAGGTTGCACAGCCTGGTGTTCGATTTTTATTCGATCTCGCTGAAGCGGAATTTCAACGCCAAGGTCAGATACGGACAGCAGGAATATGATTTTGATGAAGGGATCATGTTCTTCATATCTCCCGGACAGGTATTCCGGATCGAATATAACCCGGATACCGCCATGCATCAGTCGGGCTGGATGCTGCTGGTGCATCCGGATTTTTTATGGAACACGCCGCTCGCAAAGACGATCCGCCAGTATGAATATTTCGATTATTCGGTGCACCAGGCCCTGTTCCTCTCCGAAAAAGAAGAGTCGACCATCACCGCTTTGTTACAGACCATCGGGCAGGAGTACCGCTCCAACATAGATCAGTTCAGTCAGCCGGTGATCATCGCCCAGCTTGAAGTGCTGCTGGCGTATTCAGACCGGTTCTACCACCGCCAGTTTATCACAAGGAAGATCAGCAATCACAAGATCCTTAACCGGCTGGAAGAGTGGCTGGCAAACTATTTCAACAGCGATGACCTGGCGATGAAGGGGTTGCCCACCGTTCAGGCTGTTGCGGAAGCGCTCAACGTGGCGCCCGGCTACCTGAGCGCGTTGCTCAAAGTGCTTACCGGACAAAGCACCCAGCAGCACATCCATGAAAAGCTGATCCAGAAAGCAAAAGAAAAACTAACGACCACCGCCCTGTCGGTCAGCGAGATCGCTTACGAACTTGGCTTCGAGCATCCGCAATCGTTCAGCAAGCTCTTTAAAACCAAGACCCGTTTTTCACCGCTCGGGTTCAGGCAGTCGTTCCATTAGTCGCGCTGTTCAAAGCCGGGCCTGGCAGTCTTTCACAAATAATACAACAGCAGGGTCCGTAAATATCCAACTCAAATCACCTGCCTTCCAGCATCCTTCAGCATTGGGAAGACCAGACACATATGAAAAACTGCCTGCCTTTTTGCGGTTGCCGTGAACTGCCTGCTGTTTTTCCATACAGGTGTGTTCAAGTATAGGTATCTCACCATCAAAATGGGGATGGTCCGGTTCCGGCTGGCGCAGATGGAATTGACCTTAAAAGACGTGGCCGAAAGCGTGACAGAGGCGACTTCCCCCCGCCGGTTCACGCTTTTTCATTGGTAAAAAAACCGGGATCGCTCCTGCGGGGTATGCTTTTTGACACAGTACCCGAAACGTTTTATATGTCTGTAAAAAACAAGAAGCTATTTGGGGTCTGGCTCGACTCGCGTCAGGCGACGATCATAGGGTATGATACACCGGAATCTACTGATTTTGTTGTGTTGGGTCATGCAAGCAATGAAGGGGCTGGAAGCAATTCGAATGAAAATGCTGCCAACAACCTGGAAAGAAAATTGCAGACCCAGTATTTCAAAGAGATACTATCCTTTATGCAGAATGTTGATGAAGTACATGTAACCGGCACCGGTACGGTGCAGGAGCAGTTCATCAAGTTCATGGGAGAGACGCCGCAGTACAAAAATGTGGTGGCAAAAGAAAGCACTTCCAATAAAATGAGCGACGACATGCTCCTGAAATATATGAGCGAGCATCTTTCTTAGCGCTGGATACACTTACTTACAAAAAGCGTATACGCTGTTTCCATCATGGAAACAGCGTATACGCTTTTTGTTTATACCTATTACCAGATCGATTTCAGTTTGCTGAACCGCAGGCTTTTCAAATGCAACCCGTTGGATGAGGTGATGTGTACGTCTGTGTACGGGGTATTTGGAAAAAAGACAGCTGTCATTACGGTGAGTCCGCCATCCGCAAACAATTCCACCGAGGCATCATCTATCACCAGCGTCATGTCAGTACCGGGTTTTGTGGTAAAGCGGGGGGCCGTGTGCCTCGCCGCAAACTGCTTGTTGAAATCGACCTTGCCCGACCGGGTGCGATCGATAAAATATCTGTTGCCTGAATTGTCGTAGCCGATATCCACTTTCTCGCCGCTTTTGTTGGAAAGCGTCACGTTGAAAGATTTCAGGGTGTCTGCAGTAAGGTCGATGCGTGCCGGGCCGGTCAGCTTGCCGGCTTTGCCGGTGAGGTCGTAGGAAGCGGCATCGATGTCTTTCATGTCATCCGTTTTGTCGGCCAGCTTCTCCAGCTCCTGTACCGGTTTTGAGGCAACCAGGTAGCCGCTGTCCGTTTTTTCCAGCGCCAGCTCGCGGGGGATCGTCATGGCACTCCGCCATTTTTGGGTAGGTACTTTTTCCGCATACATCCAGTTTGTCATCCAGCCCAGGAAGATCTTGCGGTCGCCCGTGTTCGACCAGGTGATGCCCGCATATTCATCCGGTCCGTAATCGATCCATTTGGTGGTCGACTGGTCTGTGGTGAATACTCTTCCATTGAAATTGCCGGTAAAGTACTGGGTCGCCGAACCTTCGTTGGGGCCGCCGGGGTTAAGGTTTACCACCAGCACCCATACTTTTTGTCCGTCGTGACCCAGCGGAAAAAGATCGGGGCATTCCCATACCCCGCCATGAGCCCCAAGGCCTTTCCCGAACTCGCTTTCTTTCGTCCATGCTTTGAGGTCGGGTGAAGAGTAAAAAGTAATATGGTCGGATGTTGCGAGCGTCATGATCCAGCGTTTGCTTTCTTCAAACCAGGTAACTTTCGGATCGCGAAAATCCCTGATCCCCGGATTTTTCACGACCGGGTTGCCGGAATATTTGGTCCAGGTCTTCCCTTCATCAAGGCTGTATGCGAGGCTCTGATTCTGGAAATCGAGCCGTTTGGCCTTAGCACCTTCAGGATTGTGCTGGGTGAAGATGGCCACCAGCGGGGGTTTGCCGTCTTTGCCAAAGCCCGATGTGTTGTTCCGGTCAGCGACCGCGCTGCCGGAGAAGATGGTTCCGAGGCTGTCGGGGAACAGTGCGATCGGCTGTTCCTGCCAGTGAGCCAGGTCGGTGCTCGTGGCATGGCCCCAGTGCATGGGACCCCAAACCGAACTGTCGGGGTTGTACTGATAGAACAAGTGATATGTGCCGTTGCTGAACACCATGCCGTTCGGATCATTCATCCAGTGCGCCCTGGGCGAGAAGTGGATCTTCGGGCGGTGCGGTTCGTTGTAAGCAGGGAGGTCGCTTTGAGTGTTCGCGCTTTGGTGTGCTGCATTGCCGCAGCCTGCCAAAAAAGCGGCCAGCATGAGAAAAATGATTTTTTTCATGTACGTGCTTTAAACAGGTGAATGAAAAGACCGGGATCCTTCCGTTAAAGGATCACCGGGTTTATGCAAGGGAGCGCAGCGTGCGCTTAATGGCCGACCAGCTTTTCTTCCAGCGCCTCGAGTGAAACACCTTTGGTCTCGGGTACTTTCGTGAGCACCCATACCAGTTGGAGCGCCATCATGACAGCGAAAAAGGCGAAGATGGGGCCGGGTTTGCCTTTTAAAATTCCGCTGTCCTTATCTAGAAAGACGGGCGTAAGGAGTGTAATAAGCGCCGCAAACACCCAGTGCGTGCTGGCGCCGAAAGATTGCCCGAGGGCCCTGACCTTGTTGGGGAAAATTTCAGAAATGAATACCCAGATCACCGCTCCCTGCCCCGTGGCATGCGCTGCGATAAACAGGAGCAGAAAGGGCATGAGCAACGATGCGCTGGCATGGGTATAAAAGCACCATGCAACCATAGAGAGGCTAATGATATATCCGATGGATCCGATGATCAGCAGCGTTTTTCTTCCCAGCCGGTCGATCAGGTACAGCCCTACAAACGTAAATATTAGGTTGGTGCCTCCGATCATAATGGAATTGAACAGGGATTCCTTTGCGGCCAGACCAGCGCTTTCCAGGATTTCGGGTGCATAGTACAGGATGAAATTGATGCCCGATACCTGGTTGAAAAAAGCGACCATGAAAGCAAGCCACATGATGGTGCTGTATTTAGAACTGAACAGTCCCGAAGTTTTGCCTGTGTTGTTCTCATGCTGATAGCTGGCGAGGATGGAGGCGATCTCTGCCTGCACGTTTGCAATGCCCAGCCGCTCCATGATCCTGGCTGCTGTGCCGGTATCGCCGCTGTTGGTGATCAGCCAGCGCGGACTTTCCGGCACACCGATCACGAGGATGGAATAGATGAGGGAAGGAATCGCCAGCGCGCCCAGCATCCATCGCCAGTCGTTAGCGCCGCCAACACCTTTCAGAAAATAGTTGGACAGGAATGCGATGAGGATGCCGAACACGATGTTGAACTGGTACAAAGCGCCGAGCCGGCCCCGGTTTGAAGGTGTGGAGATCTCGGAGATGTAGGTAGGCGCTGCCACCGAAGAAACACCGATGCCCAGTCCGCCCAGGAACCGGAAAAAGGAGAACGTATACGGATCGGGCGCAAAGGCGGTTCCGATGGCCGACAGGCAAAAAAGAATACCGATCCACACCAGCACTTTTTTACGGCCCCATTTCTGGGTCGGCATGCCGCCGAAGACGGCGCCTACCACGGTGCCCCACAATGCCATCGACATGATAAAAAAGCCATGAAACAGCGGCGTGGTATGCCAGAGTTCCTTGATCGGAAGGTTGGCGCCGGATATCACCACGGTATCGAATCCGAAAATAAAGCCGGCAAGGGCGGCGGTGAGCGAGATGCGCATGATATAGCCGGATGCGGCGCCGGACAAGCCTGGCTGCATGACGGCGGATGAGCCTTTCGTTGGGTCTGTATACATATCTTGACTTTAATATCTTTTTACGTGGCGGAGAGTGGTTCGCTGATCTGCCCGGTTGTTGCTGAGCGGGTCAGAAAAATGCCGTGTTCCCAAATGACAGGTATGAATATCCGTAACTATTTTCAGTATCCGCATTTTTCTTTGAACATTCCGCCCGTGAACCGAACTTCCTCCCTGATCCTAACCAGGCGTCCGCTCTGCCAGAATTTAAAATAGAGGCACTGTTATCGTTTCCATCCTTACATAGAATTTGCAGGCCCGCAAGTTTGTTTGCAGATAGAACAAGATCATTTACCCAATATCGGCCCGCCGGCCTTCCACTCCACCGGCACCTTTGACAGATACCAGGAACCGCCTTTGTCGTTGTTGCCCTGGAAGAACAGGTAGGTACGACCCTGCCGGTCCTGGAAGATATCCGGATGACCCGATTCGCTTTCGTTCCAGGTGCCGGGTTTTCCGTTGCGCAGGAAGGGTTCGTCTGAAAGCCGCGTCCATGTGATGCCATCGAGGCTTCTGGCTACGCCGATCTGCTGCGGCTCGTTGTTGTAGGCGCCTGCGTAGAACATGTAGAGATAGTTCCCTTTTTGAATGCAGGAGGCGCCTTCAATACAGTTCTTCTCCCAGGGCAATTCCGGTTTCAGGATAGAAGAATCAGTCAGCTGCTTCCACGTATCCCGGTTGAACGTACTGCCGAGAGAAGTGGAAGCCACTGCCTGCATTTGTAATTTGTATGCCGTATCCCGCGTCGCGAAGAACAACAGGTATTTATCTTTGAACCGGACCACTTCCGCATCGATGGCCCGGCCACAGGTCCATTCACCGGTGGGATGAAAAACGGGGTTGGTCGGATTGCGCTCGAAATGGATACCGTCGCTTGAGACGGCATGACAGACCGCATCGTTCTTTCCGTTGCCGTAGGTCTGGTAAAACAGGTTGACTTTCCCGTCTTTCACCAGCGCACCCGGAGCGCACAGTCCGTTCTTTTCATAGGCGGCTCCCGGCATTATTTCGCCTGCTTTTTTCCAATGCGTAAGGTCGGCACTTTCTGCAATGCCGATGTACCAGTTCTGCATGCCCGCACCCGGCACCGAGTAATACATCAGGTACCGGTTTTTGAAATAAATTACTTTGGGATCTTTTGCAAACGGTTTTGCGATCACGCCGCTGTCGCTGTAATACATCGATGGAAGCTGCGCCCGCAGGGAGAGAGAGAGAAGGTTGAAAACAAAAAGGCAAAACAAACAGAGCCTGTTCCATTTCATGTGGTGTATCGTTTGCCTGAAGATAAGTACAATAATGCAACAGGCAGATAAAAGCGGGTTGTAATGGAGGAGGAAATTTGCATGCGCAACTACTCCAAATTCAATCGATACCAATAACTTTAAGGATTTTCAGACACTCCTTTATTCCGGCATCATGTACACACTCCTGCATAAAACATTCACGGAAAAGCTCTCCCTCACTACAGAGGAGTTTGCCTTTTGCCGGTCGTTGTTCAAACCACGGAAGCTGCGCAAACGGCAGTATCTGCTGCAGGCCGGCGATAGATGCGAGTACCAGGCATTCGTTGAAAAAGGTATCCTGCGTTCGTATACGGTAGATGAAAAGGGGGCCGAACACATCCTGCAATTTGCCTCCGAAGGCTGGTGGATCACCGACCTGTCGGGCTACCTCACGGGCGAACCCTCCCTTTTCAACATCGAAGCCCTGGAAGAAGCAGACCTCCTGCTGCTCACGCGACCCGACTGGGATGGGCTGATGCAGACCATTCCGCGCTTCGAACATTATTTCCGCATCCTGATCCAGAACCATCTTATCTCAACGCAGAAACGGCTGATGGGTTCGCTGGCGGAAACCGCCGAAGAAAAATATCTCCGCTTCGCCACAACATATCCCGACTGCGTGCAAAGAGTGTCGCAGCAGATGATCGCCGCTTTTCTTGGTGTGAGCCGCGAAACCCTGAGCAGGCTCCGGAAAAACACCGGGCCGGCATAACTTGTGTGATATGGATCACACTTATTTCTTGCTTTTGCTCAATGGTGAAGGCCTCCTGTTGATCGTATTTTTGTGAAGCAGATTCAGAAAAAGAAATCTTAAACAACTCAATATGGAAAACAGGATCCTGGGCCTTCATCATATCACCGCCATCGCGGGCAACGCACAACGCAATTTCGATTTTTACACAAAAGTACTTGGTATCAGGCTGGTCAAAAAAACCGTCAACTTCGATGACCCGGGCACATATCATTTTTATTTTGGAGACGAGACCGGTACGCCCGGTTCCATCCTCACCTTCTTTCCCTGGGAAGGGATACAGAAAGGGCAGCCCGGAGTGGGCATGGCCACCGAGATCGGCTATGCGGTACCGAAAGGCAGTCTTCCCTTCTGGAAGAACCGTTTCGAGACCCTGAATGTACCGCACAAAGAGATCGTGGTGCACTTCGGCGAAACTTCCCTTGCTTTTGAAGATCCGGACGGACTGCTGCTGAACCTGATAGAGACAGGGGAGGAAGACAGCCGCAAGCCATGGACAACCGGTGACGTTACGGAAGCGGTGGCCACCAAAGGCTTTCACAGCATTGTACTCACGCTGCGCAACAGCGCTGCCACTGCAAAAGTGCTTACCGGCATCCTCGGCTATACGCTGCAGGGGCAGGAAGGAAACCGCCTGCGCTTTAAAACGGATGCCATTGCAACCGCGAACGTGGTCGACATAATAGAATTGCCTGATGGACAGTCGGGCATCAATGCCGGCGGCACCAACCACCATGTGGCTTTCCGGGTGGAGGATGACAAGGTGCTGATGGAGTTCAGGGAAAAAGTGCGTAAAGCAGGATTGCGCATCACGGAGAAGATCGACCGCAATTATTTTTACTCGCTTTATTTCCGGGAGCCGGGGGGCGTCTTGTTTGAAGTGGCTTCTGCGAATCCGGGTTTTGCAACCGATGAATCCGTCGCTGAACTCGGTACCCACCTGATGCTGCCGGCCCAATATGAAGAAAGCCGACAGCAAATCGAAAAAGCATTGCCGGTATTCAAACAATCTACATAAAACATTCATATGCATCAGAAAAAGATCATCAGCCGTGGAGAGCCTTTGCAAGAGAACAGCAGGGTGCTTATCATGCTGCATGGACGCGGCGCCACTGCGGAAGACATACTTTTGTTTTCTTCTTACCTGGATGTCAGCGGGTTTACGCTGCTGGCACCGCAGGCAACGAACCGCACCTGGTATCCCTACTCTTTTCTTGCACCACCCAATGAAAACGAACCCTGGCTTTCTTCCGCACTCGGCCTCTTGAAAGACCTGGTAGCGGAAGTGCAGAGCAAAGGCGTACCCATGGAGCACATCTGGTTCATGGGCTTCTCGCAGGGAGCCTGCCTGACCCTGGAGTTTGTTGCCCGCAACGCTGCCAGGTACGGTGGCGTGGCAGCTTTTACGGGCGGACTGATCGGCGATAAGATCTATCCTGCCAACTACCAGGGCGATTTCGGGCAGACGCCTGTTTTTATCGGGAGCAGTGATCCCGATCCGCACGTCCCGGTGGAGAGGGTGTATGCAACCGCCAATATCCTCAAAAGCATGCACGCTGCAGTTACGGAGAAAGTTTATACCGGTATGGGACATACGATCAACCAGGATGAGATCGACCTCGCCAACCGGTTGGTGTTCGCGCAGCCGTCGTAGAGACGCCGGGCATGGCGCGTTATGGTTACAAACCGTGGCATCCCTATCAGAGTGCCTGCAAGGAACTATTCCAATCATTCATACAAATACAACTTATGAAGTCCGAAATTTTTGCACAATCACAGAGAGGCCTGAAGAACATTGGCTGGCTGAAGAGTAATTTTTATTTCAGCTTCAGCGATTTTTATCATCCGCTGAAAAGCGCGTTCGGCACGCTCGTCGCTTTCAATGATGATTCTGTTGCGCAGGGAAAAGGGTTTGGTATTCATCCGCATGCCAATATGGAGATCATCTCCGTATTGCTGCAGGGAAAGATGAACCACATCGATACGCTCGGCTACAAAACGGTGATAGAAGAAGGCGGCGTACAGATCATGAGCGCAGGAAGCGGACTGCGACATGAAGAATACAATGTTGGGGAAGAGGAAGTGAACTTTTTGCAGATCTGGATCGAACCGAAGCTGCAGAACATCGAGCCCCGTTACCAGCAGCGCAGCTTTCCGCGAGAAGAAAGAAAGAACCGGCTCACAACGATCGTTTCCGGTGAAGAAGGGCCCGGGCATTGCTGGATCAACCAGAATGCAAAGCTTTCGCTCGGTTATTTCGAGGAAGCGCTGGAGATCACCTACCGCTTTCCGCAGACCAACAAATGCCTTTTTCTTTTCGTCCTCGAAGGAAAGATCAGGGTTGATGGTACCGACCTGAACCGCCGCGACGCCGTCGGCGTGTGGGAAACCGACACCGTACCCATCCATTGCGAAGCCGGAGCGGAGTTTTTGATCATAGAGACGCCGATCAATCAGAAATGAGCAGCGTATTAGTGGCTTGGTCCGATCCATTGAAACCGGCGGTCAGCGTGAAAGGCGGGCCGTGGTTCCTGGCTGCAAGTGCTCGAAACTTTGAACAGGCTGATAAATGGCCTATTGCAACCGGAAGATCACCGGCTGCAGTTTGTATGATTGGAGGGCCTTGCCCTCTTTAGTGGCGGGCACCCAGGCGGGTGACTGGCGGATCAGGCGGAGCGCTTCTTCATCCAGCGCATAATCGGCCGACCGGTAGATTTCCGGGCGGCACGGCGTCCCTTTTTCATCGATCACAAATTCAAGCACTACGGTGCCCTGGATATTTCCTTTCTGTGCAGATACAGGGTAGATAAAGTTTTCCTTCATGAAATTCGCCCAGCCCGCAGGGCCGCCTTTAAAGGAAGATTCCACTTCGCCAGTTACCGCATCCCGTTTTTTCCAGACTTCAAACGGATCACTGGCGTACACACTGTCTTTCAGAAAAACGCCTTTCTCGTAGTCTTTGCGTTTGGTGACCACACCTGAAGTGTTGTGATAGAACCACGGGCCGTCTTTGATCCCTTCGCGGAAAGCTCCGGCAGAATCGAGCTGGCCATTGGGGCGGTAATAGGCGCACCAGCCGTTCAGTATCTTGCCTGCCTCATCTTTGTACCGCAGCTGGCTGATACGCGGGCCGGGCATGTTGTAAGTAGTATAGGTAAAGCACGTATCTTCCTGCCGTACCCGCACCATGTATTCCGCTTTCCTGTCGCTGGCCGCTTTCCAGTTTTTGTTGTACAGGTAAATCTTGTCTTCTTTGTTTTGAGCATCACACACATGCACGATCATGCAGGCAAGCGGAAGCAGGAGCCATTTCATCGGTTTCAGCGGTTTTAAGCTGCAATATAACAAAGCCCGCCGTCATTTTACAAGCCGCCTGCAACCGGGAAGCCCCTTCTGTACCGGGATGAAACAAAAAACGCGGCAGGATCATCCTGCCGCGTCTGCCTAAACCAATAAGGGCTTTATTCATGAATTGCTTTTTACGGTTGTAGGGTTGTTTTTTTTGACGGCACAAAGTTGTGCCGATCCCTCCACGCCATCAAGCAACTAATGAATGAACTGCTGCAATGCCGCCATGAATTGCGATCCGTGCCATTGGCCCCCCGCAGGGCGTCGTCGGCCAGCATCGGGTGTGTGCAAAAACGGGTGCGATAAACCAATGCCTCCTGATGCCGTACGGTACCAACTGTCTCTATTGCCTCATCACCCAAATTTTCAGAGGCGACCCCACTGTGTGGAGATCGCCTCTGAAAATTTGGGTATAAAATATTACAGCGGTCTGATCTTGATGTTTCTCCATTCGCTGGAGCCGGGATGCTGCTGCAGCGCGATCTTGCCTTTGGCTACTTTCGCGTAATCGGCGAATCCCTTTCCACTGAATTTGCTGCCGGCAACCAGCTTGTTCCAGTCTTCGCTTCCGATCGTGCCTTCGTAGGTTTTCACGTTGTTCAGATAAAAAGTGAGGTGCCCCTTGTTCTGGATGATCTTTACCTGGTTCCACTCGCCGGGGGTATGTGGTTTCGATACGGTGGAATCGCCCGACAGATCATACAGACAGCCGGCCAGGTGGTTCTGTTTTTTATTGTCTTCGGCATTCACATTGTCCAGCACCTGCATTTCGGGGCCGGTCAGGTAGGTGGCGTTGTATTTGGGATCTTCCTGGATGTCGAAGATGATACCGCTGTTTCCGCCTTTGGATATCTTCCATTCCAGGTTCAGCTCGTAATTTTCATATGATTCGTTGGTGACGATGTCGCCGCCACCACTCTGGGGCTGAGAAGGATCAAACACGAGCGCCCCGTCTTTTACCTGCCATTTCGATCCAACGGTATCACGCAGGTAGGTATGCCAGCCATTTTTTGACTTGCCGTCGAACAAGAGTTTCCAGCCGTCTTTTTCTTCTTTTTTGGTGAGCGTATTGGGTTTTTGAGCAAAGAGTGCGCCGGTTGAAAGGAGGCAGAAAAGCAAAAGAGCGGTTAATTTCATATTGACTTTTGTTGAGGTCGCTAAGTTAATAAAATTCTCTACTTTCAAACAAGAGAACATTTTCGAAGCGGGGGCGCAGTGCAGACATGCGTTTGAGAAAATGACGGAAACCGGCAAATCCTGATCCGATCAGGGGCGACGGTGACAAACCGCCCGTACGCAATCTACTTAATACAGACTTCTTCCATGCAAATACGCATATTGAAATTTATAACGGCCGCGCTGCTCACCTTCTCTTCCTGTTCCCTGCTTAGCCGGCACGAAACGGTTAAACTGGTGATCAACCCGCTGAACCATGGCTGGTACTTTGTGGAAGTGGCAACTGATTCAGCCGGAGGCCGGCACAATGACGACGTTGGGATCGACAGCATCATGCAGCTTGAAAAAATGACGGTGAAGAACATACAAACCTGCGAATTTGAACTGCGCGATGCAGATGGCAACGACCTTTCCGGTAACATGCGGTTAAGCGGTCTTGCTTACCGGGGCGGCGGCCGCACCTTTCTGCAGTTCTATTACCCCACGCCTGAAGAGCTGCAAACCATCCACAAATGGGGCCCCGGCGGCCCGCAGTACCAGCGCATCGTAAACAAAGGCTATCTCCAGCTCGACATGCTGACCGGCAGCAACGATGCCATCCATTGATGCGAGCATTTTTGATCTACATCGCCGGACTGATCGTCGGCTTCGGTGCTTTTCTGCTGATCTTTCTGGTGGTGACCCGCGAAAAAAAATCCGACAATTTTTATACAAAGAAGTGCCGGCTGTTCCGGGTCAGGAGGGTTTCAAAAGGCCCGTTGACGGATTGCAGGACCGGCGTGCCGTTCCCGGTGCCGGACGGCCCGGGCAACCCTGACTCAAATGTGGATTTCTTTCTTTTGCTTGTGAATACTAAAATTTTTAGTTTTGTTGTGCTGTAACCGGCATAATCCGTGCAGGGGGCACAAAGCATTAAATTTCAATGGTATATGGAGAAAGAGGAAACAAAGACCGTGACGATGGAAGAACTGCTGGCCCTCCGTTCTTCCATTGTGGGACTGTTGAAGGAGGTAGACAAAATGATCGCGGCCAAACAGCCCTCCGCCCGCCGCGCGGAGCAGAAAACCGCCAAGGTGATCCGGTCGGGTTAGCAGGGTACCAGCTGCACCGGCTGTTATTTCCTTCCGATCTTTGGTGGCGCAACCATTAGGTCTTCTATCATCTTTTTTACTTCGCCGGGTTTGTCGAGCACCAGGTAACTATGGTTCCTGCGGGTACCCGGCACCCAGGCGTTTTTACCTGCCGTGTCGATCTCGTTGCGACCGTTGCTTTCGAGGTGCCAGTAGCTCTGCTCGCCGCGTACCGCAAAGAGCATGGCTGTCTGGTCCCAGCTCTGGCGGTCCTTCGTGGTTTTGTCTACAAAAGGATGATCCTCGAAGGAGACCCTGACCGGGTTCTGTGCATCGGTTTCCGTGAGCAGCCTGCTTCCTGTTCGTACGGCGCTGCCGACCTCGAATCCGCTGTATATGATAGGGGTTGGCCATTTCTCCGCCACCAGCTTTGCAGCATCCGGCGCGATCCTGATGTTCCATTCATCCCCCTTTGGAAAACCTGCGCCCATCACCACCAGCCTTTTTACTTTTTTTGTTACCAGTTCCAGACCCGGCAGGGTACTCCATTTATCCGGACGGCTCCCGAGCAGGTCTGCCAGCAGCCGCTCGGGCCCTACGGCCACGATCACCACTTCTTTTCCCTGCTGCCCAGCCAATACCTGCCGGTACAGGGAGATGGCATCGGGCGCATCCTGGCCGCTCCGAAGCCGGTGGGGGAACCGGGTCGCCAGCCTGGTGTTGTAATGGTCAAACAGATTTCCGCGGTACGTGTAACTGCCTTTGTAGGTTCCGACCTGGATGCCCGGGCGGCCGTACCAGGTATTGATGGCATCCATGGCCGGCGCGCCCATCGGGTCGTGCATAGGGAACATGGTTGCCAGTATCTCTACCTCTCCCTTGTCGGCAAACTGATGCATCAGGGCCATGGCACCCGCATCGTCACAATCCTGCCCGATGTCGCTGTCGAGTATCAGGGGTATCTTCTTTGTTTTCATGACTGGCTGACCTGCAGACACCACTGCACTGCGCAAGTGTACACGGGGCGCGGAACTTTCATGCAGCAAAAGGAAACACAGGGGCAGAGACCATCTGAGACAGGTAAAGAAGCTTTGCATGGCAGGCGGGTTTGCAGATAAAAATAAGGTATAGCTGCGGGCTTTCCCTCCCCGTTATTCACCTGCATTGAATGCTTGGTGCCCGCCCCTGTTGCAGCAGGCTGGAGGATTTTCGGGGCAATCTTTTGTAAATTCATATTTTTAATGCCGGATCGCTTGGCTGATCCCTTTTCTTTCAACGAACGCAACCCGTAAATATGAAAAGAAATACTTTTCTGAAATTGTCATCCGCATTATTTGCAAGCCCTATGCTCACATCCATGAACACTGCTGCCGACCCGGAAAAGCTAAAGAACTGGGCCGGAAACATCACATACAGTACCGATCAGGTCTTCTATCCCGATACGCTGGAAAAAACACAGGAACTGGTAAAGAAGACAGGCCGCTTCCGCACCCTGGGCACCCGCCATTGTTTCAATACCATTGCCGACAGTTCGTACAACCTGATCTCCACAAACAAGCTGAATAAGATCGTATCCATCAACGCGGCCTCCCATACCGTAACGGTTGAAGGCGGCATCAAATACGGCGAGCTTGCACCACACCTGCATCAGCAGGGTTTCGCGTTGCACAACCTGGCCTCGCTGCCTCATATTTCGGTGGCAGGGTCCATCGCTACGGCCACGCATGGGTCGGGCGTTCACAACGGCAACCTGGCCTCGGCCGTACGCGGGCTCGAGATACTTCAGCCAAACGGGGAAGTGGTGCGCCTGTCGAAAGAAAAGGATGGCGACAAATTCCTGGCGTCGGTGGTAAGCCTGGGGGCTCTTGGTATTGTCACCAAAGTGGTGCTGGCCATTCAGCCCACCTTCATGATGCGCCAGAATGTGTTTGTTCACCTGCCGCTTTCGCAGCTGAAGGAACATTTCGAAGCCATTATTTCTGCCGGGTACAGCGTGAGTTTGTTCACCGACTGGCAACAGGAAAGCATAAATGAAGTATGGATCAAGAGCCGGATAGACGAAGGCGGGGATTACCACCATGTGAAAGATTTTTATGGTGCAAAGGCCGCTGCAAAAAATCTGCATCCGATCGCCGAGATACCGGCAGAAAACTGTACAGACCAGATGGGCGTTCCCGGGCCCTGGTTCGAAAGACTGCCGCATTTCAAGATGGGGTTCACTCCCAGCGCCGGCAAAGAGTTGCAGTCGGAATATTTTGTGCCGCGCGGGCATGCCGTGGAAGCGCTGATGGCCATCCAGAAAATGGGAAAGGAGATTGGTCCGCACCTGCTGATCTCAGAGATCCGCACCATCGATGCCGACGACCTGTGGATGAGTCCGTGCCGCCACCAGGCCTCGGTTGCGCTTCATTTTACCTGGAAGCAGGACTGGCCCGCCGTAAGCAAGCTGCTTCCCCGTATCGAGCAGGAGCTGTCGCCCTACAATGCGCGGCCGCACTGGGGCAAACTCTTCACCATGGCCCCGTCCATCCTTGCCTCCCGCTACGAAAAAATGCCCGACTTCAAAAAGCTGATCGCCGCCAGCGACCCCCGGGGCAACCTGCACAATGATTTCATCCAGCACAATGTGCTGGGAGGGTAGTTTTTTGAACCGGAATTTGACTGAATAACCGATTTGCCGGATTTGAATGACTTGATGTAGTATCATCACCGACATTTTCTTTCCACCCTTACGCAGGCGCAGTTGCAGGTAGGTAATGTCACGCTGCAGCGCGCCTGTTCGCGCGAAGAGCCCTCCGGAGAAGGCGGGCTGTGAGTATTCGGCCAGCCTGATCTGCCTAAATTTTCAGCAAGATATTTTTCCATGTAAGCGATGCCCGGCATTACGTCTCTGCGAGGCCGTTGAATGTTATTCCATCCCCCCTTCTCTGGGAAGATTCTTGAGCAGGCGCAGCAAGCGCCTGCTCAAGAATGACAAATGGTAGGTGTACCACATACATCCACTTACCGTGATACGTTGGTATCTCCGTCAATTTCCTTAAAACCCTGCATTTTGTGTGACCGCCGGGTTCTGGCTGCGGACGATCTCGGGGATGGGCAGCAGCAGCTTCTGGTCGGTGATGGCTTTGCCTTTGGAGGAGAGCAGGGGCACTGCCCGGCCGGTTCTTTTGAGGTCGAACCAGCGATGGAACTCGAGGGCCAGCTCCATCCTCCGCTCGTGCTCGATCGCCAGATCGAGGGTGGGATACCTGGCCGCAGGATAACCGGTGGTGCCGAATGCGGGCATGCCCGACCGTGTGCGCACCTGGTTCAGGTAGCTGGCATCGGCGGTGGCTTCGCTCAGCATCAGCAGCACATCGGCATAGCGCAGCACCATGAAATTGTTGTTGGCATAAGCCGATCCTCCCTGCACCACCGCTGTGGGGTCCGTCCATTTTTTGCAGTATTTCTGCGACACGAATGTGGTTCCGTTCTGGTATCCAAGCGCGATGGTAATGTCTCTGCGTACATCGCCGGTTTCATATTCGTTGTACAGGTCATCCGTCACCTGGTTCATGCCGCCGCCATAGTAACTGAAGATGTTGGTATTGGGAAAAAATCCCTGGTAATATCTGCTGTACGGATTCGAGCTGTTGCCGCCGAGGTACTGGATCTCAAAAACTGATTCTTTTGGGTTCTTTACGGTCGGTCCCCACAGCGACGCGTAGGTAGGCAGCAGGCCGTATTCGGCGCTGTTGACCACTTCTTTTAAAATAGAGGCCGCACCGGTTTTGTCTCCTTTTGTAAGCAGCACTTTGCCCATCAGCGTTTGTGCGGCACCTTTAGATGCCTTGCCCTTCACGGTGATCTTGGAAGCCACCGGCAGTTTGTCGATGGCATACTGCAGGTCTTTCACGATCTGATTGTAAACATCGGCCTGTGGCGAACGCAGCACGCTGTAGCTATCTTCCGCCACCAGCGGTGTGAGTACCAGCGGCACATCCCCCCACAGCCGCACCATATTGAAATAGTACAGTCCGCGCAGGAACATCATTTCCGCTTTTACGCCTTCCTTGTAGGTCGCATTCAGATCGGCCGTTTCGATCTTCGACAAGACGATGTTGATGTTGTACATCGATTTGTAATAATCCTGCCAGAACTGGTAAACCATCGTGTTCGCTGGCCGCAGTGCATAATCCTTGAACGCCCATTTATCCGTCTCGATGCCGGAGATATTATACACGATGGCGTTGTCGCTCATTTGTTCCGATGCATAAGACACCGATCCCTCGGGCGCATAGATGTTGTACAGCGAGTTGTACGCTGCGTTCACGGCCAGGTCGAAGTCGGCGGTCGTTTTGTAGAAGTTGGACGCATTGGCGTTGGAAACGGGGGCCAGCTCCAGGAATGATTTTTTACATCCGGCTGCCAGGGCAGCGATGCAAACGGAAATGAGTATACGAAGAATGAGTCGCATAAAATAAGTTGAGGGTAAGATGATGTTACAGATCGGTTTTGATGCCAAAAGTGATGATGCGCGGTACCGGGTACGAGCCATAGTCGACGCCGATGAACGCCCCGGAAGGAGCCTGTATGCCGGAGGGCGCCAGTCCGTTGGTTCCACCGGAATAAGAGGTCGCATTGTAGGTGGTGTTCTCCGGATCGTAGCCCAGGTATTTGCTGAACAGGTGCACGTTCTCGGCGTTGATGTATACACGGGTGTTTTTGAGCGGTGTGCGTGCTAGCCAGCCCGCAGGCAGCGAATACGAGATACGGATGTTCTTCACCCGCAGAAACGACGCATCTTCGACCCAGTAACTCGAGAACTGGCTTTCCAGTCCGGTGTTGGCCAGGGTAGCCCTGAAATGTTTGCCATCGCCCGGCTGCGCTTCGGAGCGCCAGCGGTTGGTGACCCCTTCGTACATATTACGGCCGTTGTTCCACCAGCCGAGGTAGCGAACGTTCTGGTTCACGATCTCTCCGCCATACGAACCCTGCAGCATCACGGAAAACTCAAAGCCTTTGTAGCCGACCGTGTTGGTGAGGCCCGCGATGAAATCGGGCTGGTAGTTGCCCAGTACGGTGCGGTCGGCATCGGTGATCTTGCCGTCTTTGTTCACGTCGCGCACAATGGGGTCGCCAGGTTTGGTAGTGACATCGTGCGGTGCTTTGTCGATCTCGCCCTGGTTCTTGAATACACCGTCGAATACATACCCGTAGAAATTTGAAATGGGCTGTCCTACTTCGGTGCGCACGGTCACCAGGTAATCGGTATACATGATGGGTGCGTTGCCCGGACCAAGCTGCAGCACTTTGTTCCTGTTCATGGAGAAGTTCAGGTCGGTGTTCCAGGTGAAGGCGCCGGTGATGTTTTTGGTGTTGAGCAAAAATTCAAAACCCCGGTTGCGCATGCGGCCGATATTGGTCAGCTGCGTCGAGAAACCGGTGATATCGGGTACCGGTACGTTCAGCAGCATGTCCCTGGTGATGGAACTGTAAAAATCGGCCGACAGGTTGATGCGGTCTTTGAGTAGGCGCAGATCGAAGCCGATGTTGAACTGGTTGGTTTTTTCCCAGCGCAGCAGGTTGTTCGAGATCGTGGTCACGCTTTGTCCGTTCAGCAGCGTGGTACCGGAAGCGTAGTTGGCGTTGGAGGCGCCGAGCAGACTGATCGCGCCGTAGTTGGGTATCTGGTTGTTGCCCGACAAGCCATAGCTGGCGCGGATCTTCAGGAAATCGACCAGGCTGACCCTGTTCATGAAATCTTCGTCAGACACGACCCAGCCGAGCGACACGGAAGGAAAATAACCCCAGCGTTTGTCAAGGCCGAAGCGGGAGCTACCATCGCGGCGAATGGCGGCCGACAGGTAGTATTTGTTGCTGTAGTTGTAATTAAGACGGCCGAGGTAAGACAGCATCGACCATTCGGTGGCGAAAGAAGTTACGCCGTTGTAGGTGGTGCCTGCATTCAGGGTTTCCACGAGGTCGTTGGCGAAGCCGGCCGCACCGGCCGCCGAACTTTCGTCGCGTTGTTTCTGAGCCGTGTAGCCGGCGAGCACATTGATGTTGTGGTTGCCGAAATGCTGATCGTAAGTAAGGGTGTTTTCTGTCAGCCAGTTGAGCGAGTACGTGCTGGCGGTGTTAGCAGAAGAGTTTAACAACGAGGAATAGCCGTAACCCTGATTCTTGAACACGTAAGAATCGTATTTGGAATTGCCCAGGTTGGCGCTGATGCTCGACCTGAACTTAAAACCGGGCAGGAAGCCATATTCGATAAAAGCGGTACCCAGCGTATTGAAGGTCTTGTTCTTTTTATCGATGAAACGGGTCAGCGAATACGGATGCCAGAGGTTCAGGTCGCCGTAGGAGATAAAGCGGTACCACACCGAATTAGGGTCGCGGTAACCGAGGTTGCCATTCTCATTGTACTTGGGAAAGATGGGATCGCTTTGCAGACCCAGGCTCACCACATCGCTTTTCCCCTGCGTGCCATCGGTGCGGTCGATGATGCCGGTGATGCCGAGGTTCATACCCACCGTTACCTTGTCCGACATTTTATGCCGCACGTTGGAGCGGAGCGACAGGCGGTTGTAATAGTTGCGGTCGAGCACGGCATCCTGTTTGAGCAGCGCGCCCGACAGCAGGAACTGCGTCTTGTCGGTACCGCCCGACACGGATACCTGTGCATTGTGCGAGGGCGCCACCGTGAACATCACATCCTGCCAGTCGGTGCCCTTGCCGAACTGGCCGGGGTTGGTCAGAAAATCATCCGGTATCTTGTAGTTGGCCGGGCGCACGCTGTTGGGGTCGCTGGCCTGGTGGCCGCCGCCCAGGTCGACCCATGCGTTGTTGTGGGCGTCGATGTAATACTGGATCCACTGCTGGGCATCCATCATTTTGATAGGACGGTTTACTTTCTGCGTACCATATTCGTAGCTGGCGCTCACCGTGCTTCTGCCCGGCTTGCCCAGCTTGGTGGTTACAAGGATGACGCCGTTTGCGCCCCTTGACCCATAGATGGCGGCCGAAGAGGCATCTTTCAGTACTTCCACAGAACCGATGTCCTGCGGGTTGATCATATTCAGGTTGAAGTTCTCCAGCGGCACGCCATCGACTACGATGAGCGGATTGGTGCCCGCGGTGATGGAGCTGATGCCGCGGATGCGGATGATGGGCAGCGACCCCGGTGCTCCCTGTGCCTGGGTGATGTTCACGCCTGCCACTTCCCCCGCGAGCGATTGCGTCACGTTGCTGAACGACCGGTCTTTAAACTGATCGTACGATACGGAGGCCACCGAACCGGTGACGGCTTTTTTGGTCTGCGTGCCGTACCCCACCACCACCACTTCATTGAGCGCCTGGGCGGTGCCGGGCGACAGCTGGATGGTGAGGTCGGTCTGGCTGTTCACTTCGATCTCCTGTTCCTTGTAGCCTACGTTTGACACCACGAGCGTTACCTTGCCGGTAGGAACGGTGAGCTGGAAAGCGCCGTCGGGCGTGGTGGCCACGCCGGTGTTGCTGCCTTTGACCTTGACACTTACGCCGCTGAGGGTTTCACCTTTATCGGCACTGGACACCCGTCCCCTGAGCGTGCGGATCTGTGAGAACAGGAGAAGAGAGAACAGCAGGGCAGGAAAGATGAGTAGAAACTTCTTCATACGGCATTTAATTTTAGTATTAGCGGAACTACCTTAGGCGTGATCGCGGACAGTCATTTTCACAGGTCAGATTCAGCAGGTCTTCATGGCAATCGTCCGGCTCGGATTCAGATAGATGTAACCGAAACTCTTTTGATTTTTTGTGTTTTGCTTTATTTTAGGTTTGTTTTCTTCTTTTACAAAAGAAAATGAAGTTAACTTTCTTTCGTTTTATAGAAAAAAAATTATTGGGGAGGGATGAAAAATGGTGGGAGAGACTATTTTCGAGGGGATACCACATCACAATGGGCAGGTGCCTGCAGGTCCGGCTTGAACGCACCGTTTACCCATCCAGGGGGATTGGACACTTTATTGCGCCAATGCAGGATCCCCGGATGGGATTTTTCGGATCGAATAATCCTTCCATCATGTAAAACCTTGTTCTTACAAACACCGGCCATTACCTCTCAAAGCTGCACAACGCGTCTACATAGGCTTTGCTGCCATCTGTGACCCATGAATCGAGCTGGGCAGGGTCCTTCATTTGCTGGCCGCGCAGGCGCGGCACGGCCATGTAGCCACAGGGCACATCGGGCAGGGCCGACATGTCTGTCCACAGCTTTTCGATCTGGGCGACCGGATATATATCTTCCTGCCCATGCCCCCAGCGGTATTTTACGTCTTTGATCGTTACGTAGGTAGGAATGCGATGGGCTACGCTTCTGACGGCTTTCGCCAGCTGCGCCTCATCGCCCACCATCAGGTCGGTGCGGTTGAGGCCGAACAGTTTCAGCAGTCCGTCGATCTGGATCCAGGTGGTGGCGGAATTATAATAACTCAGGTTCAGTTCGTCTTCTTCATGCGGCTGTGCGAGCCCCTCCAGTAAACGGAGGTGGCGGTTCACGCGTGCCAGCCCGCCGCCGCGGTCTTCGATGCGCCGGGGTATCACTTCAAAACTCAGTATGTTGCCCGATTGCAGGTGGTGACCCAGCGCTGCCGCACTTACATCCGCACCCAGGGTGTCGATGTTGTGCAGCATGAGTGTCTGCAGCTGCGGCTGTTCCTGTATCATCCTTCGCAGCGTGCCGTTGCGCAGCAGGTTCGACACTTCATACCAGTGCCCCAGCGGCGAAAAGCGCTGTGCGGCAATGTTCTCCGTATAGTCTGTTCCTTCTCCTTTACTTTTTGCCCAGGCGATCAGGCTCTGCCTGCCCGCCTCCCGCACTTTCTGCTTGTTCTCATCCAGCATCTCCTGCGGCATCTCTTCCCACATAAAACGCAGGTCGCGCTCCATCGGCACAAAACGCTGCCCGATCGAACGGCCTTCCGACAAGTATACCGGTCCTGTATAACCGAAATTGCCGGTTTCTTCGAGTTTTTTCCTGATCGGACCGTGCGTGAGGTAGCTTGTGGCCACGATGTGCGGAATGCTGGCCTTATACTGTTCGGCAATCCTTTTTGTTTTCGCCAGGTGGATCTCCAGAAAGCTTCTGTGCCGGCCTTCCATTTCCACAAACGGGTTGAGTGCCTTGATCACACCGGCTCCTTTGGTCCACCGGCTTCCCACGCCGGCAGCGAGACTTAGAACACCGACCTGGCCTGCCCGGATCGCTCTTTCGCCGATGGCGGCCGTATCTGTTTTCTCCAGGTGAACCACATCGCCTTCCGCCACATCTTCGATCACAGTCTCGGCATGTAGCCGGTTGCGCGACAGTCCGATGCGGCCTTTCTGCAGGTCTTCCCGGATCTCTTCATGCTGGATCTGGTCGAACCCGTTCTCTTTTTTGATCCGGTCGGCCCTGTCGTTCTCTTCGCCGCGGTTCGACTGCGACGAGGGATCCGATACATTGAACAGGTTGGAAACGATGGTGCGCAGGAGAGGGTACGACAGGTTGTTGGTATCGCAACCGGTGGTAAAATGGTCGATCTCCGCACGCCGGATATAAGAGATGGTGGAAGGGTCTTTGCGCACCAGTTCAGAAACATGTATGCCGTAATATTGTTCCGGCATCAGGGCTTCCCCGCCGTGCTTCAGGTTCGACCAGGAGCCGCGGTGGTTGATCTTCCAGTTGTACACCACCGGCTCCATCGCAAAAGGAAGCGAGGAGCTCAGCTCACGCTTTGTTTCGCCCAGCAGCTGCAGGATCCGCTCTTTGGCTTCGGTGTATTTCTCCGGGTTCACAAACATGCCCATACCCCCGCCCGACATGCCACCCAGCATCAGAAAGCCATAGAAATCGTCGCCGAACTCCTGTCTGGCTTTTGCAATGAGTTGCTCGGTGAAATAGGTGGTAGCCCAGGGTATGATCGTTTTGATGGGTCCTTCAAAATTGGCGGCCGTGTTGGCACCGAGCTTTTTGATGTCGCCTTCGCGGATAGCAGACAGGATGTTATCGAAAATTTCGTTTGTACGTTGCCGTGCTTCCCATTCTTTTTCACCGCGCAGCAGGTATTTCTCGGATACCATTTCCAGGATAGGCCCTACGTTGGAAGCCATACCGCCATGCATCAGCACCAGCGAATGGGTGATCTTTTCTTCGATGTCGGGATGGATCTCGGTTCCTTCCAGCACATGGTGACGCGGCAGCAGGTTGCCTCGACTGATCCCGTATTCCGGGTCGCCTTCTTTCGCAAGGGTGCCGACGATCGATTTGATGCCCGGCCATACGCCTCCCGAATCCTGCCAGCCGCCGCCCGATCCGCCGATCCATTCGCCCAGGATGGCCCGCGACGCTACCAGCCTGCGTTCGCTTTCTTCCAGCCCGCCTTCCAGGTTCTTTGTCTGGCCCGTAGCCCGCATCAGCAGGCTGATGATACAGCCGAGCAGGTTGGTGGAGACCGCAAAACGCGAGCCTTTCGGAATGTCATTCACCTTGGTCACCAGTTCCAGTCCCATCCCCGGCCCTGCGATGCGCGAAAGGATGTCGGCCAGCGACTGGTGCACGCCTTCGAACGAGGGCGGGATCAGTCCGGAAGCGATGACGCCGGCTTTTACCAGACTCAGGTAGTCATTGCCGAAATTGAACAGGTCAGACAGGGTGTCGATGTCTTTGGTGGTCTTCAGATCGATGCTGGTAAGCCTCAGCACGGGTTCAGGGATCACCCGCACATAGCAGTGGAGCGGAGGGGTGATGTCCTTGTCGCGGCCAAACACGCCCAGGTCGATGGACAGGTTGATGACACGTGCGCCTTCGGGGTAGTCCATACCCAGGAAAAATATATCCGACCAGCCGCTGTGGGTCAGGTCCATGCGCACCGAGGTCTGTTCGTGGAGCACCGGGTAGAAGAGAGAACCTTCACTGCGTTCGAGCAGCTTGGGATGTATTCGTATGGGGTGTTCTTCGGCATGGCCCACGCGGAACATCCACTGGTTGCCTTTGGTGGAACGGACGCTTTTGCGGACCTGTCCGGCCAGGATCTGGAACGACAGCTGGTGATAGCTTTCCGCCAGGGCGCTGTACAGGTTGGCGTTGGGGCCATGCTTGTCCAGCTCCTGCAGGAATACGTCGATGGCCTGTTCGAACCGGCGGGCGAGCAGGTCGTCGAAACCGGCATAGGGTATCTTCCCCGTCCCGGGCGTAGCCTCGTTGTTCTCGAGGAAAAAACGGAAGCCGGCGTACAGAAAAAGGATCGCCCGCACTTTGTCGTACAGGCTGGACGTGGTTTTGCGGAATTGATCCAGTTCTTTGAGGTCTTGCTCCAGCTGGTCAACCGGCATGGAACGGCTCAGCCCGAAGAAGGAACGGTCTCTTTTTGCGGGGTCGGCTGAGGTGATGGTTTCAATGAAAACGTTCATAAAATTCTCTTCTGTACTGACTTATTTGGGAGTGGAGGCATTGGCTTCGGCCAGCAGTTCGACCATGGTGGTCAGCGTTTCGTCGTGGGCTTCACCGGCCAGTCCCAGCGCGATCTGCGCACGCAGCAGGCCGTGTTTGCGGCTGAGGTCGTACCGGTTGCCTTTTACTTCCAGGGCGAGGTATTTGCCCGAGCCGGCGAGTTCCTGCAGGGCAGGGGTCAGCAGGAGGCTTTGCTGACCGGCCGGCTGTTTTGCCAGCAGGTCGAAGATGGCGGGAGTAAGTACGTGCATGCCGAAGAAACAGAGATAATAGCCGGCCCGCAGGCCCGGCGTCTGCAGTTCGAGCTC
Organism: Chitinophagaceae bacterium; assembly: GCA_965200945.1. Classification (GTDB taxonomy): domain Bacteria; phylum Bacteroidota; class Bacteroidia; order Chitinophagales; family Chitinophagaceae; genus JADCRZ01. The sequence continues at coordinate 1,616,069 of OZ241749.1, read as the reverse complement.
GGCTGCACTGAGGGAAGGTTTTTCGATGATCTTCTCGATCTGGTATACGCCGTCCTGGTTTGCAATGTGCTTGCCCGTGAGGGTGCCATAGCGGCTGATCTGGTGTTCTATGGTCGGGTTCACGGCAGATACTGCACAGTCTTCCTGTGAAGCCAGTTCCACCACCTGGGTAGCGCAACGCTTGTTTTGCAGGTAAGACACATAGAGATAATCGCCCAGCAGTAAAAGGAAAGGTTCGTTGTTTGCAAAGTCTTTGGCGCAGTACACGGCATGTCCGTAACCTTTGGGTTCGGTTTGTTCCACAAACTGAAGATGGCCGGCAAGATGGTCGAGTTTTTCGGCTTCTTTCCGTGCCCAGTCGCTCCCCTGGAAGGAACGCAGGAGGTTTTCGCGCAGGGACGTAAAGGCGTTCAGGTAGCGTTCGCCGTCGCCGGGGGCGCAAACGATGCAGATATCTTCTATGCCGCAGGAAAAGGCTTCTTCACAAATGATCTGGATCACGGGTTTGTGCAATCCGTCGGTATCGATCACAGGTAGCATGGCTTTCTGGATCGTGTCTGCCACAGGATACAATCTTTCTCCCCGTGCGGCGGCGGTAATGACTGCCTTTTTGATTTTCATTTGTTTATTCGGGTTTGAAGGCGTTAAAAGTAGACAACATACTCCACGAAAGCAAATCGGGGCCGCCCTGTGGGTGTATACATGAACGGGGCTGTAAGTGATTGATTTTATCCCTGCTGCACGAGCTCTCCACCTGCAGCCGGCCGATGGCGTCGGTGTTTGAACTGGTAATGCTGCGCAGCGAACCTTAAAAAAGGTTTTCGAAATAAAATATTTTCGATTATCCCGTCGTTCAAGAGAGCGCAAATCGTTCATCCATGTCCAATATCCCCTACTTTAACGACAGGCTAGAGATCGACTTTCACCTGGGCGGAAAACACGGAAACCTGATCATCCTGCCTGTCCGGCTGGAAGGATCGGACAAGTTCCCCTTTAAAGGTGAATACATCGTTTTCTACCACCATCCGTTTTACCGTTCCACCAGCTTCATCATCGAAGATGCCAACCGCAACTGGCTTTGCGGCTTTCATCCTCCCTACATCTCCCAGGAGTTCATTAAGTGGATCGGCAAGCAGATCGAAAAGATCGGCAACCTGATCGGCAGCATGCGGTAGCTTTCGCGGACCTGCAGCAAGCCTGGTCCGTACAAACTTTCCGTGCAGCAATTTGTTTCCGGAACGGGGGCAGAGCGTCTATCTTTGCTTTCTTTTCCCGGATATGCAGTCGCCTGATCTACAACTTTCCGAAGGGCTCGAAAAACTGTCCGGCATCGTAAAACGGATCACCTTTCACAGCGTGGAAACCGGCTATACGGTGCTGAAGGTAAACTCCTTTCAAAAACCGCAGGAAGAACTTACCATCATCGTTCACCAGTCGAAAGTATTTGCCGGCGCTACCATGGATTTCTACGGCGAGTGGAAAATGCATGCGAGCCACGGCCTGCAGTTTGCCGCCAGCCGCGTGGTGGAACGCAAGCCGGCTACCGCCCATGCACTGGAGAAATACCTGGGGTCGGGGCTGATCAAAGGGGTAGGACCGGTGACGGCCCGCCGGATCGTGCGGCATTTTGGCGATAAAACGCTGGATATATTTGATACCAGCATCGACAAGCTGACCGAAGTGCAGGGCATCGCGCGGCAGAAGCTGGATATGATCACCAGGGCCTGGACCGAGCACCAGGAGATCCGCAATGTGATGCTGTTTCTGCAGTCGCATAATATTTCCACGCTTTTCTCTGTCAAGATCTACAAAACTTATGGCAACGAGGCGATCGGCATTGTGAAAAACAACCCGTACCGCCTGGCCACGGATATTTACGGGATCGGCTTTTTTTCGGCCGACCGCATCGCGCTGGGTATGGGTCTGGAAGTGGATTCCTCCCAGCGCATACAGGCGGCCATCTCGCATGTACTACAGAACGCCCGTGAAGAGGGGCATTGTTATCTTACGCAGCAGCAGATCTTCGATGCGGTGAATGCGCTGCTTTCCCTGAACAGCGATGCTGTTGTTAAAAAGGAGCTGGTGGAAATGGAAACGGCGGAAGACCTGAAAACCAGGCGGCTGCCCGATGCCGGCGGCGATCTTCAAACCTGTTACTATGCGCGCTCGCTCTATTACGACGAGCTGTACATCGCTGGTAAGGTGGCTCGCCTTGCACGGCTGCGCATCAAGCTGGACCAGGCTTCACTCCGCAAGGAACTGCGGGCTTACTGCCAGTTGCAGGGGATCACATTGAGCGAGGAACAGGAGCAGAGCGTCGTAAAAATTGCCGGCAGGCGGCTGGCCATACTCACCGGCGGGCCGGGTTGCGGTAAAACGACAACCACCCGTGCGCTGGTAGGATTGCTGCAGGCCTGGGGCAGGAAGATCATGCTGGCGGCGCCTACCGGCAGGGCCGCACAGCGCATGAGCGAAGTGATCGGTGGGGAAGCGAAAACCATTCACCGCCTGCTCGAATGGGACCGGGCAAAAGGCGGTTTTAAAAGGACGGAGGAAGACCCGCTGCAGACGGATGTGCTGATCATCGATGAATGCTCGATGCTCGACGTGCACCTGGCGGCTTCCCTGATGCGGGCGGTGCCTCCCGACTGCCAGGTAGTGCTGATAGGCGATGCCGACCAGCTGCCGGCGGTAGGGGCCGGCAACGTGCTGAAAGACCTCATCCTCTCAGGCGTGGTGCCCTGTATGAAACTGACCCGGGTGTTCCGGCAGGCCAGCGAATCGGATATCATCGCTTACGCACACCAGATCAACCGGGGCGAGGTGCCCCGGATCGAATCACCGTTTCACCGTCCTTCCATCTGGCATGAGCGCAGCGACTGCCTGTTCATCGATTCGGAAGAAGCCACCAGCGAACAGCTGAAATTCATTTCGCGGGTAAAGAAGATGTATCCCCAACAGGATGGCCAGCCTTTTCAAACCAGGGCAGCGGAGGATGGCGCCGCAGACCTTTACGGCTCCGACACCGGCTTTACGATACCCGACAAATTCAGTCATGTAGACATAGACGCTTTGCTGCAGGCGGGGCGATATTCCGACGAATTGAAGGAAGTGCTGCAGCATGTACATCCCTGGTCATCGCTGCATTACGGACTGTCTGCGGTGGGCATGGTGGAAAAGCTGTATGACGCGATCATTCCCAAATATTATGGCCACGATGCGGAGATCCAGATCTTGTCACCGATGATCCGCGGCAGCGTGGGCACTGCCAACCTGAACAGGGTGATCCAGGAAAAACTGAACCCGGCGAAAGAAGGAAAGGCCCAGCTGGTGATCGGCGGCCGTACGTTCCGGGAAGGCGACCGCATCATTCAGAAACGCAATAATTACGACCTCAACGTGTACAACGGCGATATCGGCCGCATCGCCGCTGTGGACAATGAAGAACTTGAAATACTGGTGAGGTTCAGGGCCGGACAGGAGACCAAGGAAGTGCGCTATAAAAAAGAGCACCTGGTAGAAGTGGACCTGGCCTATGCCATTACCATCCACAAATCGCAGGGCAGTGAATTTGAAACGGTGATCATACCGCTGGTGACGCAGCATTTCAACATGCTGTTCCGTAACCTCGTGTACACCGCCATTACCCGTGCCAAGAGGCTCGTGGTTTTCGTGGGTACAAGGAAAGCCCTCGCCCTCGCCGTGAACAAACAGAACACATCCGTAAGGCAGACGGCATTGGAATATTTGCTGAGGGAAGGCGGGGGATGATCCGCCACCTCTAAAAGTTGTTTTACGCTGTTGCACATAAACTCCCTTCTGGCATCCCCGCTCAGGCGCGGCAAGAAGTTGTAGGTGCAGATGCATGTTTGCGCCTGCGCGGGAAGGGCGAAATAGGGTTATGTGGGGCTTCGAAGGACTGACACGGTTTGAACTTATACCTGTTCAGCGGTTGGATTTCGAACACTTATGGATGCTTTGTATGCATATGAACTTGCCTGACTGACAGCGGGCTTCCTTCCTGCTTCCTTCCAGGCCCTTTTGCCGTTGCTTCAAGCTCCAGCATCTTCACTGCATACCGCTCACCGAGAAGGGTAGCCGAAGGGGAATCGAAATGGGTCGTATCGCCTTTGTGCACAAGGCCTTCCGAGGTGGCGACCGCCGTGAACGGCACGCGGGACGGCAGCTGACCGATCACGGGATTCATCTTTAGGTACACCGGCCGGTAGGTTCCCAGTTCGCCGGCCACAAAGGGAAGACGGGGGTTCTTTACCTCTTCCCTGACCCGCCTGATCAAAGTCTCCAGCTTGTCAGTATAACCTTCCGGCGCACCCGAATTGCTTTCTCCCTGGTGCCAGATCACGCCACAGATAACCCCGCTTTTCATGGCGGTCCGTATCCTTACCAGGGCATCATCGTAGGGATGGGTTTTGGTGGCCGAGTCGTAGGCCCCCGGCTCCCAGCGCTCGATGGCGGTACCTCCGACAGCGCAGGGCACGAGTCCGATCCGTGAGCCCGGATGGGCTTCGGCCATTTTGATGCCGAAGGCGAGGCCGGGCCCGACGCCAACGACCTTTGGTTTGTCGAAATGGAGCGGATGCCTGGCGGGCACCCAACTGGCCGTTTTATCGAGCATCCACACGTGCGGGTGTTGCTGATTTTTGTATTCTTCGGTGATGGATCCGCGGCCGGCCATGTTCGACTGGCCCATGAGCAGGTAAATGCGAAAGGTGGTATCGGGGGCGGGCTGGGCCTGAAGAAAAACAGGCAGGATAAGCAGGAGGGGAAGCAACAGTTTTTTGGTCCGCATGGCTGTTTTTTGTTCAAGGTAGGGCAATTCGGGCAAGAGGAAATGAGCAATAAAGCGGATGACCCTCTCCTGGCTGCGGAGACCATAAAATAAATACCATTTACGGTATTGCCAGTATGAAAAATTCACCGGATATTTACGAACATTTGTTTTAGAGACTGTTTAAAATTTTTTGAGCATCAATCTTATAGCTGCAATGTGAACCATTGCCTGACTTGATTCAGTTAAGCGTTCATAATCTTTTGAATTGCGTCTGTTGGTATCCAGCCAGGCAAATGTTCTTTCTACTATCCACCTCCAGGGCAGCACCTTAAAAGTATGCAGTTCGTTCCTTTTCACTATCTGCAGATCATACCCCAGCAGCTGCTTTACTTTTAAGATCAGTTTGCCCCTATAACCTGCATCTGCAAACACTTTCACGATTCCACACCATAGTTTCTTCAACTCTTTAAGCACTTCCCATGCTCCGTCCCTGTCCTGCACGCCGGCCGAGTGGATTACTACCATCAATACCAATCCCAGGCTGTCTACCACTATGTGCCTTTTTCGTCCCTTTACTTTCTTTCCCGCATCAAATCCGGTGGCTTCTCCTGCCACAAGCGTCGTCTTTACACTTTGTGCGTCTATGATACCAACCGTGGGTTCCGGTTTCCTGCCTGCATTTTCCCTTACTTTCTCCACCAGCTGCAGCTGTATTTGTTCCAGGGTGCCATTTCTTTTCCACTGCCGGAAGTAGAAGTACACCAGCTGCCACTTGGGAAAGTCCAGCGGCAGCATACGCCACTGACACCCAGTTTTTACCAAATAGAGGATAGCATTGAAAATGCGTCTGAGACTATGTTTGCGCTTTCTGCTATCAGATACATAAGTTTTTATAACTTGCCACTGGCTGTCACTTAAGTCTGTTGGATAAGTTGTCATACTGGTTGCGTTTGTAGTGATTCACAATTGGTACAACTTTTTATCCATTAACTGTCGTGGCAGCTTTTCTTTTAACATCTCATAATCAATCCTTTCCGAAAAATTTTAAACAGTCTCTTAGGAAAACCGAAAGCCATGATTGCAGGCATTTGTTTTACATCCAACCTATCCCAACGATATCCCATCCGGCCGGGAACCTGAACAAGCAACCCCGCCGATCAGTCCAACCTCCACTAACCAGTTTCCGTATCCTTTCCCACTATATAAACATGCATGAAAGCATGGCTCAGTTTATCCGGTGAACGAACACCAGACATCCGGAATTTTTTTGGGATATGGCAACCCGTTTCATGAATCCGGGTTTATTTCCCCAAGCTGTATATGGTATGGAATGACAATACAGACCCTAAACTGCACATATGATAACAAGTTTTACCCCCTTGCTGAAGTTGTTTGCTGTTTCTTTTCTGTGTCTCTTTTTTTGTGCTGGCCGGCTCTCCGCCCAGACCTTCCTCTCCGGAAACGTACAGGGCACGCTTACCAAAGCCAAAAGCCCTTACTCGGTCTTCAGTGCGGTAGTTCCTGCAGGACAAACCCTTACGATCGAGCCGGGTGTGGAGATCTTCTTTAACCCTTCCAACTCGGTGTTCCGCATTGATGGCACGCTGATAGCGGAAGGCACAGCAACCGATTCCATCCGGTTCACTTCACGCCCGCCCAGCTCACGCAGTCCGACCGACCGTTACGGCCCCGTACAGGTGACGGCCTCTTCGCAGAACTCTTCGTTTGCATATGTAAAATTCAAAGAGCTGGGTTATCAGACCATCAACGATACGCTGGTAAGCTTCATTATAAGCTCTCCAACCTGTTCGGTCAAGAACTCCAACTTCGAGAACATCCTCGGTACGGCCATCCTGGCGGAGGTACCGGGCATCCGGCTGAGCAACAACAAATTCTCGGCCTTGAGCCTGGATGTGCTCGTCCGGGTGGATAACCTATCGGTGATCAACGGCAATACCGGGCTGAAAGTGGGGCTGCTGACCGGTATTACCAAAAATGCGACGATACAGGCAGGTAATTTTTACAAGGTCCTGAACAACCTGACCGTTCCGGCCGGCATTGCCTTTACTGTGGAACCGGGTATCGGAATGCAGTTTACTTCGGATAATAGCCAGATCACCGTACAGGGAACATTCAAGGCAGAAGGTACGGCGGCAGACTCCATCACTTTTGCCGGGCAGGGCGGGTTCTCTTCTTCTATCATTTTCGCTCCGGAAAGCATCGACAATTCGCTGCGTTACGTGCAGCTTATCGGCATGGGTTCTGGCTCATTTGATACAACAGCAGCCTTGCAGGTCCGTTCGGCTTCTACCAGTATTCAACGTTGCAATTTCATTTCCATGCCCGGGCCCGGAATCTATATCGCAGGCGTGCTTCCCCCAGTCACCGACAACGATTTTTCGGGCAATAACCTGGATGTGGTTGCCTCTGCGGAGTTTCTCACATCATTATCGGGAAACGTGCCCCTCAAGATCGGCTTGCTGGGCATGAATGACAATGCCGTCTTACTCAGGCAGAATGCCTTGTACCGGCTGCTGAGGAACACAACCATTCCTGCCGGCAAAACCCTTGGCGTTGAACCGGGAAGCACCGTTGAATTTCTCGCCTCTAGGAGCCAGCTCACGATACAGGGACGCCTGATGGCACAGGGCACTCCCACGGATTCCATCCGGTTTTACAGTTTCCCGAGGTTTACGCAAAGTTCTCCCTCTACCAGTGGCGGGCCTATCGTTGGAAGTGCTGCGATAGCCGGCAATCTCATGCAATGGATCAGCGTGGACGGTTTGGGATTCAGTACGCCGAGCGATGGGGTAGCGGTCGTTCAGATTACATCTCCCGGTTTCGTAGTGCAGAACTGCAGCTTCCGGAACATCCGGGGAAGTGCAGTCAGCCTGCGGGTCTCCAACCCGCCCCTGAACGATTTTGCGCCCCAGATCACAGACAATGATTTTTCAACCACCAACCTTGGAGCGGTTCTGCCTGTTGAACGGTTGTACAAGGTAGCCCGCAATACCGGCCAGCGGACAGGCATTTACAATGATGCCAACCTGACTACCGATGTCAGGCTTACAAAGGAACACATGTACCAGGCCATCAGCACCCTCCTGGTTCGTCAGGGATATACGATGACCCTCGATCCCGGAGTTGATATCACCTTTCCGGTAAACACCGGTTCTGTTTCCTTACAGGTGCAGGGTACGTTGATAGCGGAAGGAACGGCTTCGGATTCCATCCGGCTTCATGGCGTGCCTCTCCCGTACGGATTTCAACTGGCACCCATCACCTTAACGACTACCAGCACGAATAACTCTTTCCGGTATGTGCTGATCGATGGATTTGGGTTCACCACAACCGGGAACGATATGGGAGTCATCTTGAACCTGGGCTCTTCATTCACCCTGCAACACTGCAGCATCACCCATGTAAACGGTACGGCACTGTGGTTACAGGCCCGGCCGACTGCCCCGGTCAGTAACAACATCTTTCAGACCAATGTAATGGATGTTATTACCAATCCGGATTATCTGCGGGATATTGTCGATAACGGACCGCTCAAAATCGGTCTGTATTCCGCTAACCCCACGATTCTTGATGATACCTTGTATGCCAGCCGTCACCAGTTCTACCGGGTGATATCTAGCCTTCAGATCGCCCAGAACCGGACTTTTACAATCGAACCAGGTGTGACGGTGCAATTCCGTCCTGAAGCAGGAGGACTACCTCTGGTGATACGGGGTACTTTGATCGCCAAGGGAACTTCAGCCAGCAGGATCCAGTTTGTGGCCGGACCGGCAAGAGATTCGTTTAACGATGTTCTGGGCACTGCAGGACCTCTCAGACTAGAAGCGACCAGCGTGAATACAATCCTGCAGTATGTAACCTTTGACCGTTTGGGTAACCGCCAGTCTGGTTCGGGCGTAACGCCTTCTCCGGTTGTTTTTATCGGTACGCCGTCGTTCACGTTTGATCATGTGATCCTTCAGAACAGCTATTCAACCGGACTTTCTTTACAAAATACCGGCACAGCAACTGTCAGTTCTTCCTGCTTCCTCAACAACTCCGGCGGTGGCGTACTCACCAGCAGCGGCACCCCTCAATTTGTGAACTGCAATTTCGTAAACAACTATGCCTACGCGCTCAACAATACGAGCACTGCCGACATCGTGCATGCCGAGAACTGCTGGTGGGGCGATGCTTCCGGTCCCAACCATTACATCACCAACCCTACCGCCACGGGCGGCATCGTGTCTAACAACGTTGTGTATGCGCCCTGGAGCTCCGCTGCCTTTGATTGCAACAGCTCTTCCGGCAGCCTGCCGCTGACCCTCACCGATTTCTCCGTGGCTTCACAATCAGGTACGGTCCGGTGCAGCTGGCAGACGGCTTCGGAATTCAACACCAGCTTTTTCATCATAGAGCACAGCGTGGATGGCAACGGCTTTACCGACCTGGGCCGGGTGAACGCGGCCGGACAGTCATCCGCTCTGCTGCAATATAAATTCCTGGATCCCATGCCTGCGGGAGGGATCAATTATTACCGTCTGAAGATGGTCGATAAAGATGGCTCCTTTACCTATAGCAAGGTGCTGACCATCAACCTGAGCACCACCGCTTCGGTCGCGATCTTCCCCAACCCGGTGAAGGAAAACCTGAATGTACAGATCCGCAACCAGTCGGGCGGGCAGGTAACCATTCAGCTATTGAACATACACGGAATGCTGCTGCAGCAGCGTACACAAGAGCTGCAGGCAGGAACCACCACCGTTTCGTTTCATATGAGCGGGCTGGCGAAAGGCGTGTATGTGTTGTATATAAAAGGTGAAAAATCCGAATGGAAAACGTTCGTGATAGAATAGCCGGCGCGAAAAAAAATACCGTTTTAGCTTCCCGAACTTTCAACTCCGACCGGGCGAAAGAAACCCTCTTCTATCAAAAAATAGAAAGAGGGTTTTTTTGTGGGGCTTGGGGGTTCAGGTTACTTGTCGTTCAACGCCACCTGTTTGCTTAGCTTCTGCGCCTTCCTCAGTAAGTTGAGAAACTCGCGGCGATACCCTTCCGGATCATAGGTGGCCGAACCGGCAGCGAGGCGTTCTGCATCCGGGAAGCTGCTGTTTGCCTTGAATGAAGAATTCCGCAGCAGCATCCCAAGCTCGGCGACGGCCGCAGCGAAACGCAGATTTTCGGAAGCGGTTCCGATGTCGGCCCTGCTGTCGGAAACCGGGTGCTCGAGGAGTTTGCTGGTATTGCCATCGGGTTGTTTGTACCTGAGTTTGATGTTGAGCAGTTCGCCGCCAAATGCCACGGGCGCCGTCTTGGCGGCCGGTACCTGGTATTTAAGTTTGTCGACCGTCTCCAGTTCCGGGCTTTTCGTGCCGGCCGGAATGATCTCATAGAGGGCAGTGACGGTATGCCCGCTGCCGAGCTCGCCCGCATCTTTTTTGTCGTTGTTGAAATCTTCCTTTGCGAGCATGCGGTTCTCATAGCCGATCAGCCGGTAGCCCTGCACCTTCAGCGGATTGAATTCCACTTGCAGCTTCACATCTTTGGCAATGGTGAACAGTGTGCCGCCGAACTCATTCACCAGCACTTTGCGCGCTTCGTTCTGGTTGTCGATGTAGGCGTGGTTGCCATTGCCTTTGTCGGCCAGCTTCTGCATTTTGGCATCCTGGTAGTTGCCGGTGCCAAAGCCCAGAACGGTCAGGAAGACACCGCTTTTTCTTTCTGTTTCGATCATGCGCTCCAGCTCATCGTCGGAGCTTTGCCCTACGTTAAAATCGCCGTCGGTGCACAGGATCACGCGGTTGTTGCCGTTAGGGACGAAGTTCTGGCGCGCGGTTTTATAAGCAAGCTGAATGCCTTGTCCGCCGGCTGTGGAACCGCCTGCCTGCAGGCGGTCCAGCGCATCGAGAATGGTGCGTTTTTCATCGCCTTGGGTGGGTGGAAGTACGAGTCCCGCATTGCCGGCATATACAACGATGGAGACTTTATCCTGCGGGCGCAACTGGCCGGTAAGCAGGTGCAGGGAGGCTTTCACGAGGGGAAGCTTGTCTTCTTCCGCCATGCTGCCGCTCACGTCGATCAGGAAAGTGAGGTTGGAGGCCGGCAGGTTTGCGACGGGCACCTTGCGGCCCTGCAGGCCGATGCTCACCAGGCGGTGTGCACCGTTCCACGGACAGGCTGCAATTTCGGTATTGATGGTAAAGGGCGCATCGCCTGAGGGCTGCGGATAAGCGTAGGTGAAATAATTGATCATCTCCTCGATGCGCACCGCGCCGGCAGGAGGAAGCTGCTCACTGTTCAGCATCCTGCGGATGTTGCTATAGGAAGCGCCATCCACATCGATCGAAAAAGTGGAAAGCGGATTGTCGGTTACTTTTAAAAATGCGTTCTCCTGTATATTGTCGTAACCTTCCAGGTTCATAAGGTCGTTTCTGCCCTCTCCCTGTTTAAACTCATAGGCGGAGGTTGCCGGTGATACCGACAGGCCAGGCACCCTATCTACTGTAACGGCGCCCATGGCGATCCCGGCGTCGGCTTTTCTTTTCTTCCCATAGCCTACGATCACCACTTCGCTAAGTGAATGCGACGATCGCTTTAACCTGACCAGGATCTCTTTATCATTCTCCACCTGCACGCGGGCTTGCTCGTACCCCGCTGCTGTGATCAGGAGCGTTGCTTTTTTTCCGTTCACAGGGAGGAAGAATTTACCCTGCTGGTCGGTCACTGTGCGGAGCTTACTTCCCTCCACAAGTACAGAGGCGCTTGCTATGGCATGTCCTTGTTCATCTGTAACTGTTCCTTTGGCTACAAGATCCCGGAGTAGGGTAAAAGACATTGTGAGACACAACACCAGTGCGGATAGGAGCATATATTTTTTCATATTGTCTGTTTGATATCTAAGATGGATGAAGAAGACAGCTTCGCATAAGGATCCCCGTACGATGCACGATCGTATCTGTGATGAAAGCTTCAGGCGATATGTTGTAAAGGGTCCGGTGCGGAACTGAGCGGTTTATTGAACAATGATTTTGTCAATGAAGTATTTATCCGAACTGCCACTTGTGGCTTTCAGGAAATAGATGCCTGCGCTGATCTGCGCGGGGATGATGATCTGCTCTGTCAGTGATTGCGCCGGCAGGCGGAGTTCTTTATGCAGGTACAACCTGCCTGCATTGTCGTATAACAGGATGTTGTAACTGCCGGCTTTTTTGAAGGACAAAGTCACTGTTCGCCCTCTCGCTGCCGGGTTGGGATACACCCGGAACATTTCATTGTTGAAAACCTTGTCAGCAAAGGTTCTGAGCGTATCAGCCCGCGACCCGCTTCTTACCATCCTGATCTCGCCCAGGGTGGTTTTGCTGCATACTGTGCCAAACCCTTCAACAGTTACAGCAGGCAGCGCACCGGATTCTTCCATCACCGCTGCAATAGGGCCCGCAGCCTTGTGAAGGTCAACCGAAACGCTGGTCTCACGATAACCGGCACGGGAGGCTACGATAGTGGTGTTTGGATAAAAGTCTTCCAATGGAAGGAAGAATTTACCCTCACCGTCAGTCGCAGTTTGCCGGTGCCCTTCAAGCGTTACCGTTGCAAAGGAGAGTGGATCTCCCTGTTTGTCGGCAACCTCTCCTTTTACCATCTGCGGTTCTTTGATCTTTACCGGCAGGTGGGGCGGTTTGAGCAATATGCTCTCCGGTGCGGGTTTTGCCTTGACAGGAGTGTCGGGCAATTCAAGATAGACAGTGAGTGGGGCAGTAGGTTGTTTACCGATCCCGATTTCAGTTTTTAAAAAACCGGGACAACTGATCATCACCGTTTTCTTCCTGTTTGCCGGTGCGTAGCTCAATGAAAATTTTCCGTGCGCATTGGTATGTGTTTGCTCGCCGGTTCCTTCGATCTGTACCAGTGCATGTGCAAGGGGCTTTCCCTGTGGGTCGCTGACTGTTCCCTTGATGATCTTATCGCGCACTATCACGGGCAAGATCATTCCCACCATCAGTGGCGGCTCCTGTGCGGTTTGCTGCGTGCGGGATGATGTCTTTTGTGGGGTTGTTTGTGAAGAAGCCGTGCCGGCAATGAGCAGGGCAGGAAGGAGGGAGGAAAGAAGGAGTTTATAAGGCCTTACAAAATAAGAGATCTCCGGCTGTAGTGGCCGCCCCAACTGGTTTTCAGTAAAACGGCCGCAGGTTTTGCCTGGCGCTTTCGAGAGTACATTCAGAATCTGCCTGTCTGTCATCCGGCTGAAATCGACCACCTGTTTTGAACAGCTGTCGCAAAACTTTCCCTGTTCGGATGGTGTCATGGCCTCCCAGTTCTCGTGGCAGGGAGTGGGAATGTGGATGGAAACGTGTTGACGCATGCTGCTTTTTTTTAAGGATGCAGCCACGAACCGGATTACACAACAGCAATTAAAATATTTTTAGAAAGAACTTCCTGCCCCAAGCACCGTAAGCGCGTACATTTGTGCAGCCAGAATGGGCATATTAAGAAGCATACAAACCACTCCGCTCTCTGATGCAGAGCTGCTTGCTCAGTATCAGCAAGACCTGCAGCAGGAACCGCTTGCCCGGCTTTACCTCCGCTATGCCGACCTCGTGTACGGCACCTGCATAAAGTACCTCGGATCGCAGGATACAGCAAAAGATGCCGTGATGAATATTTATGAAGAACTGCTGCAAAAGGTTAAGGACCACAACATCAGTAATTTCAAAAGCTGGCTCTATGTGGTCACGAAAAATCATTGCCTTATGCAGCTCCGGCAACGCAGCAAAATGCCTACCACGGAATTTGACGGACAGCTTGTGCAATCGGAAGATTTTTCTCATCTTGAAAAGGTATTTGAAAAAGAGCGTCAGCTGAACCGGCTGTCGGTATGCATGCAGCAACTGAATGAAGAACAGCGACAGGTGGTGGCATTGTTTTACCTCGAAAACAAATGTTATCATGAGATCACCGGCATCACCGGATTCGACTGGAACAAGGTCAGGAGCCTGGTGCAGAACGGACGTAGAAACCTGAAAAATTGTATGGAGGCCCATGGCGGAAACACCCCTATATAGCGAACACGATATTGCACGGTACCTGGAGCAAAAAATGTCGCCGCAGGAAATGCATGCTTTCGAGAAAGCCCTGATGGACGACCCTTTTCTCGCGGATGCGCTGGAAGGATATTCAAACAGCGATCACTCTTTGTCGCAACGGCACCTGGCGGAGATCGAAGAGGCCCTCGCAGGCAACCGTAATAAAACGAAAGTGGTGCCACTGCTCCCTGTGCGCAAAAGCGGCTGGAAGGTGGCGGCCGCCTTTGTTTTTATTGCAGGGGCAAGCCTGCTGTCTTATCTCCTCCTGCGCCCTGCTGCGCCTGAGATACCTTTGGCCAAGCTCCAAAAAAGGGATACCGGATCCGTTGCGTCGATCCATACCGCGCCGTTGGCCTCCGCCAATACAGAAGTGAAAAAAGAAGCCACTTTCGACCAAAGGGAAGGGCCGGTAACAAGGCAGCCCGTTTCGAAAAAGCCGCCGCGGATCTATGCATCTGCTCCGCCCGCCCCTGCGTCTGTTCTCCCGCCAACGCAATCGGCTGACGTGGCAAGTAACCTTTCGAGTCTTAAAATGGCTGATTCTGCAATGCCCGGTATCTCGATACAAAGCCGCGCTATAAAGCCGCCAGACGAACTGGCGGCACGCAGCCCCCTGGCGGTCCGGGAGATGCGGGGAAGGGTCATGGACAGCGCAGGTCAGCCGCTGGCGCAGGCCACCATCATCGACAACACCACCCGCCGGGGAACCATCAGTGATGAAAACGGCAATTTCATGCTTCGGGTACCCGACAGCGTTGCCCGCGTAACTGTAAGCAGTCCGGGCTACAGCACTGCCACCACTTCCCTTGCCACCGGGCAACCACCTTCCGGCATCAAGCTGATGAAAAATCCGGTGCCTTTATCTGAAGTGGTCATCGTAAATGGGAATGCAGAGCGGAAAAGCGCTGCCAGCCTCGATGCATCGGCTACGGCCGAGCCGGTGGGCGGCTGGAAAAATTTCCGGCAATACATCACCCTGCGGATAGACAGCCTGCAGGCAAAAGACAGCCGCAATTTTTACAACAACGACGATGTTGTACTTGAATTCTCGATCGACGAAAAAGGGAACCCGGTGAATATCAAAGCAGAAGCCGAGTCTAACCGCGTTGCCGCCGACAAAGCGATCGAGATCCTTGCCGGCGGACCTAAATGGAAGAAAAAGAAAAAAGACAAAAAAGTAAAGGTGCTGATCCCTTTCAGTTCGGGAAAATGATCCTCCGCTAATTTCTCACCCGGTTCTGTTCCGTTTCTGCGCCGCCGGTATTGCGTTTGGCTGGTGTATTCACTGATTTCCCGAAATTGTACGTAAAGCCCACCGTCACCACGCGGGTATCCAGAACATTGTAGAAGGTTGCAGAAGTGTTCGAAATATTCGTGATCACCCCGCCAGCACGGGTGGTATGAAAAATATCCCTCGCATTCAGCCGTACAGTGCCCTTGTTCTTTAAAATCTTTTTCTGGAGCCCCGCATTGATCACACCGTTGGGTCTGATCAGGAATTGTCCGTAGGCTACCCGCGAAATATAAAACCCGCCCACCTCGGCCAGCCACCCTTTACCCAGGGTAAGCTGGGCATTGCCAGTCGTCGAAAAAGTAGCGGCCGATTGACGCAGATAGCCGGAAGGCAGCAGTCCCTTATAGGTGTTGTTGAATCCTTCCGCATAGAGGTTCAAGGTGATCCACGGCCTGGGCTTCAGGTTTGTATTCACCGACAGGTTCACGTTCTTGCGAGACCCGATGTTGCCGGTGGTGCTCACAAATATGTTGCCCACCTGAAAGATGGTTTCATTGAAGATGTTGCTGGTATAATTGTAGGTCAGCGCCACTGTGAACAGGGTTTTGAAATTATAGGCCAGCTTGTAATTGTCGGTGAACTGCGGTTTCAGGAAGGGGTTGCCTGCAAAATAGGTGAACTTGTCAACCACTGTCGTGAACGGATTAAGTGACGAATAACCCGGCCGGCCGATCCTTCTGCCGTACGACAATACCAGGAGGTGTTTGCCCGCGCTGTCGAGCTTGTAGGAGAAATAGGCGGTGGGAAAGAGGTTCGTATAGTGATTCGTAAAAGAAGAATCCGCCTTCTGGGCATTGCCGAGCTGATGCCCGCTGCTATTGGTGTTTTCAAGCCGCAGGCCGGTCTGAAGCTCAAAACGCCTGAACCCCTGGTTGAAATTCAGGTAAGCGGCGTTGATGTTCTCCTTATACTGAAAACGGTTTGTGAGGTTATAATCGATGGTGCTGAGGTTGTTGATGACATTGAAATAATTCGCTGAATTGTCGGTGTTCACATAACTGCTTTTTACCCCCGCTTCCAGCTTGCCCTTGTTTTTCAGCGGCATCGTGAAATCTGTCTTCGCAGAGTAAATGTTGATGGCGGCAGGGAGGGTATCCGTAAGCTTTTGCGCCGTGATCAGGCCGCCAGCCGGATTGAATGTGTTGTTAAGAAAGATCTGGTCTGTGGCATAATCATACCTGAAATAATCGAGGTCGAAGGTGAGAATCCGTTTGGTGTTGCCGAATTCATGGGTATAGTTCAGGTTCACACCGCCATTGGTGAACTTGTTCTTCGAGGTATTCAGGGTATTGATCATGGAATCGAGTGTCGCATTTTTGTTGTAGAGTGAACTGTACACCGGACTGCTGTCGTTGTTGGTTGAAAGCGTTCCGGTAAATACGATGCCCCAGGTTGTTCGGGGAGTAATGTAATAGTCCATCCCCGTACGGATGCTCCAGTTGTTGTTTGCCGGCCGGAAGTAGGAATTACCGGTAAAGATTGAATTGGGTTTGCCGCTGGCGTCGTAAAAGCCCCGTACGATCTCCAGCCGGCGGAAATTGCGGTTGTAATTGTAGGAAGTATTTGCAAACACATTCACTTTGTTGACGCGGTAGTTGAGGTTCAGGCTGTGGTTGGTGCGGGCGTAAAAGCCCTGCCCGTAGCTGCCGGCATAGGTTCCGTTGAAGCCACGGATGGTATTGCGTTTTAGCTTGATGTTGATGACCCCTGCATTGCCGGCCGCATCGTAGCGGGCAGGCGGATTGTCCATCAGCTCGATCTGGTCGAGTGAGGAAGAAGGAAGAGAACGGAGGTAGGCCACGAGGTTGGCTCCCGAGAGGTAGGTGGGCTTGCCGTCGATCATCACCATCACACCGGTTTTCCCTTTAAAGGTGATATTGCCATCCGGGTCTACCGTTACGCCCGGCGCTTTTTCCAGTACTTCAAGGGCATTGGTGCCGGTGTTTGCGATAAGGGCTCCCACATTCACTACCGTGCGGTCGATCTTCTGCTCCACAAAACTTTTTTTGCCCGTAACGTCTACCTGTTGCAGGGTAGAACTTTCCGATGTAAGGGTAATCGCTGGCAGGCGCAGCGGTTGTGCCTTTACAATGATACTGCTGCTGTACCGCCGAAACCCGACCGCGCTCACCATCAGCGTATAGGCACCGTTCTTCACAGACAAAAGCGTAAAGGTGCCGTTCTCCCCTGCCACGGTTGTTTTAACCGCTATGGTGTCTTTTTCTTTCATCAGCATGATCGTGGCACCTGCTACAGCTTTTTGTGCGCCGTCTGTTACGGAGCCCGAAATTGTCACTTCGCCGGTCTGTGCCTGCGCGAACAGGGTACACAGAACTGGCAGGAGAAGAAGGGGGAAAGATTTTCGGGTGATCATGTCGGTTAAATTTTTCGGGCTGGCATACAGCGCACTCCAACCCGTGATGAGGAAGGGAAACCAACCCGGTGCCCCATATTGAATGTAAACGGGGAGACCTGCCGGTTCGTACTGCAACAGTAACAGAGTCTGCGCGATCCGGAAAACCGCTCATCAAGAAAAGGAGGCCAGTTATCCTTTTAGCTGATTTTTAACCTTTTCTTAACGGGTGGACCAGGTGAATCCAGGTAAAGTGATTACCTGGATGCAGGTAGAAAAGAGGAAAAAATGTATAGATGAAAAATCTGCAGAATCACGCTGACACGCTAGTTTTGGTTGAGTAAGATCTGCAAATTGTTTACTGAACGTGGCTGCAGGTAGCAAAGCAGACGGATCATGCCTGACCGGGATCCGTTTTGGCCGTCTTTATGAAATCCAGGATCCGGAGGGCGATGTCTTCATACTCAGGAACGGACAGGGGTTTCTGGTAGTATTGCCGGGCACCCAGGCGGGTTGAAGCCTGTTTGTCCTGAGGGCGGGTGGAAGAGGTCAGCACGATCACGGGTATGTTATGCAGCGAGATGTCTGCTTTCATTTCAGACATCACCTCATATCCGTCTTTAAGCGGCATGTTCAGATCCAGTACGATCACATCGGGTAATTGCGGGCTGGTATGGAGATACTGCAAAAGTTGCCGGCCGTTGTTCAGGCAGGTGATCTGGCCGTTGAACGCTTGCCTGTGCAGTGCCTCTGTGATAAAGCCCTGGTCGTCAGGGTCGTCATCGGCAATCAGGATACTTACCTCATCTGTCGTCTGCGTCATGGGATATTCTTATTGATATGCAAAATAACCCTTTTCGTCTGATCCACATCCGGGCCCCGGACCGGCCATCCTGTATTGGCAGCGGAAGACTATCTTTACAGCATATCAAAAAGCTTATGGGTACGCCAGTGCTTCTCCGCAACAATGTCAAGGTCTTCGGCCGGGGAGCTCAGCCTATGGTGTTTGCGCATGGGTTTGGATGCGACCAGAACATGTGGCGCTATGTGTACCCCGCTTTTGAAGCGTCGCACCGGATCGTTCTGTTCGATTATGTGGGAGCCGGGAAAAGCGATCTCGCAGCCTACAATCCGGAACGTTACCGGTCGCTCCATGGCTATGCGGATGATATCCTGGAAGTGATATATGCGCTGGAGCTGGAGAACGTGGTCTTTGTCGGTCATTCCGTGAGCGCCATGACTGGCATGCTGGCCGCCATCCGCGAACCGCATTTGTTCAGCAGGCTCATCCTGGTAGGCCCTTCTCCCTGCTATTTAAACGAGGCAGACTATGTAGGCGGTTTTGAACGGAAAGACCTGGAAGAGCTTATGACAACCATGGAATCGAATTATGTCGGGTGGGCCAATTTCCTGGCTCCTGTCATCATGAAAAATCCGGAACGCCCGGAGCTTACAGAAGAGCTTAAAGAAAGCTTCTGCTCTACCGACCCCGCGATCGCCCGGCGTTTCGCGGAGGCTACCTTTTTTTCAGACAACCGGGCCGACCTGCCCAAACTGAAGGTGCCTGCACTCATCCTGCAATGCACCGATGACCTCATTGCACCTTTGGAAGTAGGTCGATACGTGAATAACCATATCCGCAACAGTACCCTGCAGGTTCTGCATGCAACCGGTCACTGTCCGCACATCAGCGAGCCGGAAGAGGTGATCTCCGCTATCCGGGCCTACCTTCATCCGCCTTTTTTCAACTGATCTACATGGATGCCCTGCTCGACCATGCACCCTGCGGCTTTATCACCTTCACCGACCAGGGTGTGATCACCGCTGCCAACCAGACTTTCTCGGACATGCTCGGTATAGACAAAACCGAACTGACCGGTAGCCGGTTCGATCAGCTGCTGACGGTGGCCGGGAGGATCTTTGCGCAAACCCATTTTTTTCCGATGCTGCGGTTACAGCAAAATGCAGAAGAGATATTTTTGAGCCTGAAGGGCCGCGATGGCAGGGAAGTGCCTGCGCTGCTCAACGCCAAAAGAGTCATATGCGACGGTGCAGGGGAGATTCACTGCACCATCATGCCGGTTTACCAGCGAAAGAAATTTGAAGCAGACCTGATCGCTGCCCGTAAAGCGGCAGATGAAGCACTGAATCGGAACGAAGCACTGCAGAAGACGGCCCAGGAGCTGGAAGCCAGCAGGCAGGAGCTCGACCGGCAGATCACGCGGCTCCGCGCCCTGCATGAAGAGATGTCGGAATTCGGCCATGTGATCTCGCACGATATGCAGGAGCCCGTGCGCAAGATACTGCTGTTCGCCGATCTGCTTGATCCGCATAATCCTCAGCCGGCTGAAGAGCGTATAAAGTTGCTTGAAAAGATCCGGACATCCGGGCTGCGTATGCGCAAGCTGGTTGCCAGGCTCGAAGAATATATGGGTCTGGGCTTTATGGGCAGGGAAACCCGGCAGTGCGATCTTTCAGTGATCATAGAAGAGGCCCGCCGCAAAGTTCTTTACGACACCCATCGGGAAGATCTCACCTTGCAGACAGGTCCGATGCCCAGGATAGAAGGATACCCTGAACAGCTGACCCTGTTGTTTTACCAACTCCTGATGAATGCCTTGCAGTTCAAGAAAAGGGAAGAAAGTTAGGCCGATGTCCTGATAGAGGCGGATATCATACAGCAAAATAGTTACCGGCCCGATTCGGGCCAGTACCGCTACATCGATTACGCCAGGATCGTGTTCAGCGACAAGGGCATCGGCTTTGAAAATGCCTACAACGAATATGTGTTTCAGCTGTTCCGCAAGGCACATGACGGAACGCCGGGGTTGGGAGTCGGACTGGCCCTGTGCAAAAAGATCGTGGAAAATCATTATGGGGCTATCTCCGCCCGGTCCGAAGAAGGGGAGGGCACCAGCTTTGTACTGCTGCTGCCTGTAAACCGGATCGAAACGTCCTGAAACGCAAAAAGAGGAGCTTTTTAATGGCTCCTCTTCTTGCTATCATCCTGTAACGGACAGGTTAGTTTTTCCAGAAACTGTTTTTTTCGTTGAAAGCACTTTTCTTCGGCCTGTCTTCTTTCGGACGGGCCAGTTGTACTGCGATGTTGCGGTTCTGAAGAGAGAATCCGTTGAGTGATTCAATGGCCTTGTTCCCATCGGTTTCATTGTCCATTTCCACAAAGGCAAATCCTCTCGAACGGCCGGTATTGTAATCTGTAATGATCTTCACTGAATTGATTACGCCATGCTCTGCAAACAATTTCCTTAATTCTTCTTCTGTAATGTTGTTATCCAGGTTGGAGACATAAATGTTCATAATAAATGATTGATATGTAAATGATGATCTGAGAGAAAAGCAGGGAGCAAGAGAAGAAATAAAAGGGAAAAAGATATTTTTTCAGCTACTGAATGCTAAAAACCCAAATGTTTAACGCGCTGAAGATACACCAATTGCAGATGTAAAAGGGAAAATAAACCGGCTGCCTTTTAATATTAACAAATTGGTCCGCAGCCGGCAATCGGTCTGCCCCGGCTCTTCCGGTATCACAGGCAGGTGTAAGCGAATAAATGATCATATCCTGTAACAGATGGCGTTGATGTTCATGCCTGCGCCAACCGAAGCAAACAGCACGAGATCGCCGGGTTCAATGGAGTGGTTTTCGTCTTTTTGTTTCCGCACCATATCATACAGCGTGGGCACGGTTGCTACAGAACTGTTGCCCAGGTAATGGACCGACATGGGTACACAGCCGGCAGGCACCGGGGTTACATTATACAGTTTATAGAAGGCGGCCACAATGGCATCGTCCATTTTCTCGTTGGCCTGGTGAATAAAGATCTTTTTCAATTCGCTGATGGGTGCGCCGCATTTGTCGAAGCAATCCTTCATGGCCAGAGGCACCAGCTTGAGTGCATATTCGTATACCTTTCTTCCCTTCATTTTGAGGTACTTGGTGCTGCTCTGCCGGGTAGGTGAATAGGAGGGTCGCATGCTGATATAATCTACTTCGTCCACACAATGGCTCATTGCACTGCTGGAGAGGATGCCGCTGCCTGTTTCTTCCACTTCCTTGCGCTCGAGTACGGCAGCTCCCGCGCCGTCGCTGAAGATCATACTGTCGCGGTCGAACGAGTCGATGACCCGCGAAAGGGTTTCGGCACCTATCACGACTGCTCTTCGGGCGATGCCCGCCATGAAGAAGGCGTCTGCCTGGATCACACCCTGTATCCATCCCGGACAGCCAAACAGGATATCGTAGGCGATACAGCCGGGGTTCCGGATCTGTAGCAGTTGTTTCACGCGACTGGCCAGGGCAGGCACCGCATCCGATTGAACGGAACCGTGTGTCACATCGCCGAAATTCTGGGCCACGATGATCATATCGAGCGATTCGGGGTCGGTTGCACTGTCTTTGATCGCTTCGAGGGCGGCCTTTGCTGCGAGGTCGGAAGCGTTGAGATCGGCAGACGCGTAACGCCTTTCGGCTATCCCCGTGATCTTCGTGAATTTTTCGATGATGATGGAAGGCTCGAGATGAAGCGGTTCGCCCGCCTCGGTATAAAAAAGATGATTGATAAAGTCAGCGTTGGTTCTCAGTTCCGTCGGAATATAGCTTCCCGTGCCGGTGATGACGGTCCTACGTACGTTCATATGACGTGTTGTTTACAACTTTCTCGAATGGTTGACCCCGTTTAAAAACGGGCAGCATGTTGATTTAAGCCAATGATTCCGGATGCAACTTGGGTGCCGTAGAAAAAAACGATCCTTACAACAGGTACCACAAGATAAGTGTGCATACACAGCGGGGCAGGGAAAGAACTCCTGACGGTGTTTCCCTGCCCCGCTGTGTAAATTATTCGGTTGACCCGTTACTCTTCAAAAGTATCGGTGTAAGGCGTCAGTTTTGAAAAATCGGAGCCGGAAAATATCCTTGCCAGACTTACATCTTTCGAAGTGCTCCACTGATCGAAATGCTTGCGGGTAACGATGCGCCAGAAATTTTTGGATTTAAGGTCGTTGTAATCCGCTTCCTTCAGAAACAACCCGTATACAGGCTCTCTTTTTCTGAAATTGATTTTTACGTAACAATTTTCGGCGGTTGTTTTTGTGTTCAGGAACTTTTCGATTTCAGTACTATTCATAATGAGAAAGGTTTTTGAAAATGAATGATGCGAAAATGTATGGATGGAACCGCAAGCAGCGCAGGAAAGCCATTTCCGGTTCAGGAACCAAAGAGGAGGGAGTCTTAAGGGTCAACAGCTTAAAACGATATTGTGCCGGTAGTCTGAATGCCAAATCAAAAAAATATTACCACTTTGAAATGCTGATCCCGCGATGCGTACATACAAAGCCGGAACCAGTTATGAGACCCGCCGCACACTTTTTTGTCTATAAAAAAGAAGGCCGGAACAAGCGCAAAAGCCGTTCACAGCGGGCATCCTGTCGGGATGAAGGTAACATAAATAACCTGAACTGCCTGAAAAAAGCTGCGGCCGGTAATAATGCAGGTCTCCGGTGCACCATTAAACGCTGCGCGCCTCGCAAACCCGGCCCGTTATTTCAGACCAGTTCTGGTAATAATATTTTCATCATCCATGGGCCTCAATTATTAAGGGCGAATATGTAATTTAACATTTTTTTCATGAATCCCTTTTTCTGACCCATTACAAACGCTCAATCATCACCTGCTATGAGAACAACTCCGTTGCTACTCCTGATCGTGATCCTGCTCGGGATCTTCACCGATGGATATGCCCAGAACAGGGTCGCCGGCCGGGTGCTCGATGCCAATGGCACACCGGTCAATGGCGCTACCGTTATCAATGCCGCCACGAAAGCAAGCACCCTTACAGATACCAGCGGTAACTTTTCCATTGCCGCCTCCCGGGGGCAGGTGCTGCAATTCTCGCATGTGGCTTTCGGCTCGCAGGAGCTGAAGGTCGGCACCCAGACTACCGTGTCCATCTCCCTGCTCCAGAACCAGAACACCCTCAACGATGTGGTGGTAGTGGGGTATGGCACCCAGCGGAAAGCCAACCTTACCGGCGCCGTGTCTACCGTAGACGTTGCCAAAACATTCGGCAGCAAACCGCTGAACGACCCCGCCCGTGCGCTGCAGGGCGTTGTGCCCGGCCTTACCATCCAGTATGGCAACGGCGGACTCACCGCAGGGCCCTCGATCAATATCCGGGGCATCGGCTCCATCAACGGTTCAAGCCGGCCGCTGATCCTGGTCGATAACGTGGAAACGCAGGACCTGTCGATCATCAACCCGAACGATATTGAAAGCATCTCCGTGCTGAAAGATGCGGCTTCCACTTCCATCTACGGAGCAAGGGCGGCGTTTGGCGTGGTGCTCATAAAAACCAGAACAGGTAAGCTGAGACAGAAAATGACCGTCAACTACAACAATTACCAATCCTGGAACTCACCGACCGTACTGCCCGATTTTGCCGACCCGGTCGACGAGCTCAAAGTACTGAACGATGCGGCCACCCGCGGTGGCCTCGTGCCGGAAACGTTTGGCATGAACCTGACCAAGCTCCGCAACGGCATCATTAACTGGAAAAACAAATATGCCGGCAAGAATGGGAACGAAATGGTAAAAGGGGAAGACTGGGACATTGATCCTGTAGATGGCCGGGCGTATTTCTTTAAGGTATGGGATCCGAAAAAAGAGATGCTGAACAGGTCTTCATTTTCTACCCAGCACAATATCAGCCTGCAGGGTGGGGGAGAAAAGATCGGCTATTATGTCTCCGGCGGCTACAGCCACGACGGTGGTATCTTCAAGCTAAACCCCGATGCCGTCAACAAATACAACATCACCCTGGGCTTAAATGCCAGTCCGACCAAATGGCTCGACCTGAGCGTGAAAACGCTGAACCGGAACTTCAGCTACGACTATCCCTACAGCTACCAGGATTACTGGTACTATTTCTGGCGCTGGGGTTCTTACTTTCCCTACGGTACTTATCAGGGCAACTATTTCAGGGTCAACTCGGCCTACATGGCCGGGGCCAGCAAATCGAACGTCACTTCCAACTACCAGCGCATCGACCTGGGAGCCACGCTCAAGATCACCAAAGACCTGAACATACGGGCCGATTACACCATCGCCCGCGACAATACCCTCCGTCATGAAACCGGCGGGCCCATTATGGCATGGGATTTCTGGTCGGCGGGTACCCTGCAACTGGCAGACATTTCATCGGCCGCTTCCAACGCAACCACCTACACCTCCGGGCGGATGATGGTCAATACCTTCAACATGTATGCGACCTATCAGAAAACGGTTGCGGACGATCATAATTTCAAGCTGACCGCCGGTGTGAATGCGGAAAAGGACGAGACCATCAATTTCTTTGCTTCCCGTAAAGGCCTGCTCGATCCGACCCAGGGAGAGATCGGTCTTACCTACGGCGATGCCTCGGTAGGTACAGCCGGCTCGGGAGTGCTCGGATGGCCGACCAACGGGCACGGACAACGAGCGTTTGCGGGTTATTTCGGGCGTCTCAACTACGATTATAAAGGCAAATACCTGCTCGAGCTGAACCAACGGTATGATGGTTCTTCCTCGTTTCCGGTACAGGACCGCTGGGCGTTCTTTCCCTCGGCCTCGGCCGGTTACCGCCTGAGCGAAGAAAGTTTTATGGCCGCCACCAAACCGGTGCTCAACGATCTTAAACTACGCGCTTCCTACGGTCAGCTGGGCAACCAGGATATCGGCGGCAATTACTTCCTGCCTTCCATGAGCTCCACTACCGTGAACTGGCTTACACCCACGGGTACCGCGCTTACCCCTGCGATCAGCCAGCCACTGGCCGTAGCCAATTCCCTCAAATGGGAACGCGTGGAAACGCTTGACTTCGGCATCGACGCCCGCCTCTTCAACAACCACATCGGCATTACAGCCGACTGGTACGAGCGCAATACAAAAGGCATGGTGCAGCAATCGAGTGTGCCATCGACCTTCGGCACCACCGGACCCCGCATCAACGCCGGAAACTTCCGTACAAGAGGCTACGAGATCTCTGTGGATGCAAATTATAACATCACGAAAGACCTGCGGCTGTATGGTACCGTGAGCTTCTGGGATTATACCACCGTGTTCACAAAGTGGAGCAACCCCAACCTCTCCATTTCCAACGCTGCAGGCATCAATTATGTCGGCAAAACCTACGGCGAGATCTGGGGACTGGAAACAGACCGTTTCTTTACTTCGGCGGAAGACGTGACCAAATCGCCCTCACAGAAAGTGCTGCAGAGCGGCAATTTCGTATACGGGCCCGGTGATATCAAATACAAGGACCTGAACGGAGACAATGCCATCAACAGCGGCAACATGACGCTGAGCAACCATGGCGACCTCAAGGTGATCGGCAACACCCAGCCACGCTACCAGTACAACGCGCGGGTGGGCGGCACCTGGAGAAATTTCGACCTCGACGTCTTTGTGCAGGGCGTCGGAAAGCGCGACTGGTGGGGCGTCGGCAACGTGGTGCTTCCGCTCTACCAGAGCCTCGACATCGTCTATGCGAACCAGCTTGATTACTGGACGCCTACCAACCAGAATGCAAAGTATCCCACACCATACGCAAACAACAATGCAGCACAGATCGCCGGAATCAATACCGGGAGCAATAATTTTGTACCCCAGACCAAGTACCTGCTCAACCTGGCTTACCTGCGTCTGAAGAACGTAACTGCAGGCTATTCGCTGCCCGGCAGCCTGTTGTCGCGCTACAAGATCCAGAAAGTAAGGGTTTATTTCAGCGGACAGAACCTGGGTGAGATCTCGCATGTAGGCGCACCGATCGATCCGGAAATCACCGATGCCAGCGCCACCGGCGGTTTCACCGGGAGGAACTGGCCATTCTCAAGGTCTTATTCATTCGGTGTGCAGCTTTCGTTCTGATCCAATTTTTTACCGCCCTCAATCATTACGTATGAAACTCTGTATTAAATATTTTTTCATCCTGCTGACCGTGTTCGTGTGCGCACAATCATGTAAGAAATATGTGGATGTTACCAACCCCGATACGCTGTATGATCCTTCCTATTGGAAAAACGAGAACAGCGTGCGCAGCTACAACTGGGAGTTCTATAACATGTTCGTAGGGTTCGGCAATACCACCGCAACCAACGGCGATTTTTATTTCCCGTCGCTCACAGACGACCAGGCGGCAGCCACGTATACGCAGTTCCCGCTCACCACCGCTTCCACCAACGGCGACTGGAGCTTCAGCTATGTCCGCAAGGCCAATATCATGCTTGAAAGAATTGACGGTGTCAGCATGCCCGACGAAGCCAGGAACCACTGGAAAGGCGTGGCAAAGTATTTCCGTGCGCTGCAGTATTTCCGGCTCGTGCAGAGCTTCGGCGGCGTGCCCTGGTTCGGCCATTCCGCCGACATCAGCGACAGCGCCCTTATTTACAAGCCGCGCGACAGCCATCAGCTGGTGATGGACAGTGTGCTGGCCGACCTCAATTTTGCGGTGGCCAACCTGCGGCAGAAAGACCAGGACAATACCATCAACAAGGACGCGGCGCTCGCGCTCAAATCACGCATGGCCCTGTTTGAAGGCACGTACCGGAAGTATCATACCGAGCTGAGCTTGCCCGATGCAGACAAATATCTGCAGGAAGCAAAGACAGCTTCGCAGACCCTGATGACTTCCACGAGCTATGCACTGGGTACCAGCTACCAGGCAACCTACAATTCGGATAACCTGGCCGGCAACAAGGAGATCATACTGTATAAAAGGTATGAGACCGGTCTCTTCCAGCATTCACTGATCGCCTACAACTACAGCAGCACCACGATGAACGGTCTGACGAAGTCTGCCGTGGAATCGTACCTGACGGTGGATGGACTGCCCATCGGCTTGTCGCCCCTCTACCAGGGCGATGATACGATCACCAAAGTGGTCGCGAACCGCGACCGGAGATTGAAGCTGACCATCGACACGACCTATCTGTATTACAAGGGCCATGAAACGAATGCACAGAGCAAGGTGTATTCCGGGCTCAGTTCAAGCACCGGCTACCGGCCCAATAAATTCCTGCCCGACTCCAGCAAGATCAAGACCATCCCGACGGGTATCAACACCGGCATCACCGATGCACCGCTGTTCTGGCTGGCGGAGGTTTACCTGAACTATGCGGAAGCCTGTGCGGAGCTGGACCAGATGGGCAAGTATTCGATCACCCAGGCCGACCTGGATAACAGCGTAAACAAGCTCCGCGCGAGGGCAGGCGTAGTGAACCTGCAGACACTGGGCGGGCAGAATGTGGCGGTGCGCGGAACAGCCTTTGTGGATCCGAAAAAAGATGCCACGGTGCCGTCGCTCATCTGGGAGATCAGGCGCGAGCGAAGGGTGGAGCTGATGATGGATGGTTTCCGGTTCCAGGACCTGATGCGCTGGAAAAAAGGCACTTATATGGACAGCAACGTGAACCCCGACTCTTATCTCGGTGCGAAAGTGCCCGACAACGGTTCGGTAAGAAGGAACGCCCAGGGTTACATCATGCCTTACACTGCCGCCCAGCAAAGAGCTTTTGTAGACCCGAAGAATTACTTATCGGCAATTCCGACTAGCCAGATACTTTTATATCCTACAGCCATCCAGGGAACGATGCAGAACCCGGGGTGGTAGTGTGGTGTCATAATTTTTTTTATCCACGGGCAGGCGCAAACGGGGCTTGCACCTGCCTGAACCGGCTGCGACTGCTGGAGGTTATTTGTGGCGGAGCGGTATGCAGTCAGGAGTCGCTTCTGCAGGAATGGCAAGGAGGTTCAGGCCACACCGCCAGCGAAACCGGAACCTTCAACCGCCTGTACAATCAGACACAACATCAGATCACTAACATTATCGCATGAAAGGCCCGCTTTTCACCATCCTTTTTCTTGTGCAATCAGCCATTCTCTTTGCACAGCCAGCTTTCAAGTTCGCGCATGTGTCTGATACACATATCGGCAGCACGAATGCGGAGGAAGACCTGCGCAGGACCATTCGGAGCATCAACAATGACTCATCACTGAGTTTTGTGATCCTGTCCGGCGACATCACCGATTTCGGGGCGGACAGTGAACTTGAGCTCGCCAAGCGGATGCTTGATTCGCTGCAAAAACCCTGGTACATCATCCCCGGTAACCACGATGCCAACTGGTCGGAAAGTGGTACCAACTCGTTCAAACGGATATTCGGTTCTGAGACTTTTCAGTTTACATCTCATGGCTATCTTTTTCTGGGCACTGCCTGCGGACCCAACATGCGCATGAGTCCGGGACAGGTGCCGCGCGAAAATCTGGCCTGGCTCGATTCCGTATTAACGCATATGACGGACACCTCCATGCCGGTCATCTTTGTGAACCATTACCCCATCGATACCGCCCTGAATAACTGGTACGAAGTGATTGACCTCCTGAAGAAACGCAACACCCAGCTCATCCTGTGCGGTCACGGACACAGCAATCACAGGCTCGAATTTGAAGGCATCCCCGCCATCATGGGAAGATCGAACCTTCGGGCTAAAGCACCGGTTGGCGGATACAATGTGGTTACGGTAAAAGATGGCAACGTAACATACGAAGAAAGAAACCCGCTGACCGGAGGGCAGCAGCAATGGGCAGCGCTGAAGATCGGGCGTCTGCCGGTTGGAACCGATACCTCACATTATTACCGTCCTTCATACGAAGTGAACAATCAATACCGGAGCGTGAAGACACTGTGGCAGTACGCCGATCGCAGCGATATCGGTTCCGGGGTCTATGTATCGGGCAACCTCGTGGTGGCCACCAACTCTACCGGTCATATCTATGCGCTGAACAGGAAGACCGGTAAAAAGGTATGGGACTTCCAGACCGGTGGAAAGATTTATGCGACGCCTTCTGTAGGCAACAAAAAGGTGGTGGTGGGCTCCACTGACCGGTTTCTTTATTGCCTGGATGCGGAAAACGGAAAGCTGATCTGGAAATTTCAGGCGGAAGGTCCGCTGGTGGCTGAAGCGCTCGTGGATCATGGAACCGTGTATGTAGGCTCTTCGGATCATCATTTCCGGGCGATCGATTTGCGGCAGGGCCGGTTGAAATGGGCCTTCGACAGTGTGCAGGGTTTTGTGGTAAGCCGCCCGCTCCTATATGAGAACAGGATCTATTTCGGCAGCTGGGGGACCTGGTTTTATTCGCTCGACGCCGCCACCGGCGCGCTGGTCTGGAAATGGAACAACGGCTCCTCCAACCGGATGTTCTCACCGGCCGCCTGTTACGCGGCCGGCACCAAAGGAAAGATCTTTATCGTGGCCCCCGACCGGTACATGACGGTATTCGATGCAGCCAGCGGAAGGGTCATTTGGCGCAAACAGGATCCGGCCCTCCGTGTCCGGGAGTCTATGGGACTATCATCCGACAATTCGCTGGTATTTGCAAAAACCATGGATGGCGAACTGATCGGCGTATCTACGGACGCGAGTGAAATGCAGGTTCCATGGCGATCTGCCACCAACCTGAACTACGAGATTGGTCCTACTGCCATCACAGAACACGAAGGGATCGTGTATGTGCCGTCAAACTCAGGTGTTGTAACAGCGGTGTACCGGCCGGACGGCCATGTGTTGTGGCAACATAAAATCTCCAATTCCCTGATCACGAACATCACTCCGCTGGATGGCCACAAAGTGATCGCAACGACTATGGACGGCAAGATCACGTGTTTGGATTTTGAGGAAGGTTTTTATAAGAGGCGTAGTAATTGAACGCCTTACCGGTAGAAAAACTAAGCATCCCATCTCCTGCATAAACCGATCGGGTGCGAGCAGAAAATCGATCTCATTATATCTACCTTTAACCCAACAAAGCTTCTAAAAAAGATCAAGCATGAATAAGCTCCGTTCTCTGATTGCCGGCCTTGCATCCCTGTTGATCTCATCCCTCTCGATCGCCCAAACCAATAAAGTACTCCCGTACGAAAAGATCCCGGGTGCAAAACCCCGGAACGTCATCTTTATATTATCTGACGATCACCGTTATGATTTTATGGGCTTCACCGGCCGTGTGCCCGGACTTCAAACGCCGAACATGGACCGGCTTGCAAAGGAAGGCGCCTTTCTGAGAAACGCTTTTGTAACAACAGCGCTCTGCTCACCCAGCCGGGCCTCCATCCTCACGGGACAATACGCGCATACCCATACCGTGGTCGACAACCAGTCGCCAGCGCCGGCCAGTCTGATCTACTTTCCTCAATACCTGCAGAAGGCCGGATACCAGACGGCCTTCTTTGGCAAATGGCATATGGGCGGTGAAACGGATGATCCCCGTCCGGGCTTCAACGAATGGGTCAGCTTCCGCGGACAGGGCGTATACTACAACCCGCTGCTCAACATCAACGGTAAACACGTGCAATACAAAGACAGCGCCTACATCACCGACATTCTCACTGATCTTTCGCTCGACTGGCTGAAGAAGCGCGACAAGAACAAACCCTTCTTTCTTTATTTGTCGCACAAGGCAGTGCATGAAAGGGAAGCGCCGGCGAAAAGAGATGTTGACGCATATAAGGATCTGCCGATCCGCTACCCGGTTTCCATGTACGCTTCGGCCGGTCCGCAGAGTAAAAAGTTTACCCGCGGAAATCAGGCCGATACCAGCGGTTATTTTTTCAATTACACCGACATTCCCAACTGGGTGCGTGCGCAGCGGCACAGCTGGCACGGGGTCGATTACATGTACAATGAAACCATCACGTTTGACGAGTTCTACCAGCGCTACCTCGAAACCCTGCTGGGCGTAGACAACAGCATCGGACGCGTGCTGGCATACCTGAAAGAGAACGGGCTCGACGAGCAGACGCTGGTGATCTACATGGGCGACAACGGCTTCGCTTTCGGCGAGCACGGACTGATCGACAAACGGACCGCTTACGAAGAATCGATGCGTGTGCCGCTGCTGGCCCGCTGCCCCGCTCTGATCAAACCGGGGATCACCATCGAACAGATGATCCTGAATCTCGATATCGCGCCCACGGTGCTGGAGCTGGCGGGCATCCGGAAACCGGCACAGGTGCAGGGTTACTCGTTTGTACCCCTCCTGAAAAGCCAGCAGATTCCCTGGCGCGACCGCCTTTTCTATGAATACTACTGGGAGAACGCTTTCCCGCAAACCCCCACCCAGTATGCGGTGCGTACCGACCAATATAAATTCATCCGCACGCAGGGCACCTGGGACATAGACCAGCTGTTCGACCTCAAAAAAGACCCTTACGAAATCAACAACCTCATCCGCGATCCCGCCATGCAGGAGACTGCCAAACAGCTCAACAAAGAGCTCTGGGAGTGGCTCGGCAAAACAAACGGCATGCAGATTCCGCTCAAACCCATCAATGAATTAAAGGGTGATCATTTGTATAAGGGGACGTGGTGAGCTATTCCGAGGAAGCGAGGTATGGCATCTTCTTGCAGTTGCAGCAAGCCTTGGCTAGTTCATCCGCGTGCTTTCGCTCAAGGAGGACAAAAAGGTGGTAGTTGGAATTCAATTTGAAGGCTTGGGACTGGAATGATTACATAGTGCGCATCGCCCTTTCATACAGGCAGTGCCAAATACATTCATCCCTTCTCATTCGCTTGCGCTTCCGCGATCTCATACTCCAGCTCGGGATCAATGTTCTGCTGATCTACTTTCTTTGCTTTTTCCATGAGCTGGTCATGATGCGCCAGCAGGCAATCGAGTTTCTTTTTGCCGTAGGATATACGTGTGATCACCACGTACAGTACCGGCACAATAAAGATGGCCAGGGATGAAGCGGCCAGAATGCCGCCCAGCACGGTGAAGCCGATCGTGCGCCTGGCTACCGCGCCGGCGCCGGTGGCCAGCACCAGCGGCAGCACGCCGAGGATGAAGGCCAGCGAGGTCATAATGATGGGACGCAGGCGGAGCTTCACCGCTTCGAGGGTCGACTGAATCAGTCATCGTGCAGGTTTTATTCACTGAATCTTTCCCCGCCGAACAAAGAGGAACGGACCGGTCAGGAAGTTTTCCACGCACCGATCAGGCGGCGGATCACAATGATCTCTGCGGTATGGTAGGCCGTATGATCGGCCACCTGCAGGGCTTCGCGCAGGATGCTCTGGCCATTGCCATGCGGAAGGGGTGTGTAGATATCCGCCTTGTGCAGCAGCGAAATCATTTCCCTGAGGTCTGCCTGTATCTGCTGAACCGATTTGTTCCAGGCTTCCTGATTCGCTGGGGCTGTTTCTGTGGGCCAGTATTCGCCGGGCCATTTTGGCGACTGGTGGTGGGGGTCTTTGCTGAATTCGAGCATGTCCCACTGCGCGATACGGATGTGCTCCGTCAGCTGCCAGATGCTGTAGGGGAGTGGTCCCGGCTTTTCACCCAATTGTTCCGTGGTCAACCCTTCCAGGGCCTTTGAGAGGCCGGCGTGCGCCGAGCCGCCGTTGAGGAGTTTTTCGAGCTCTTTGATGAGTATCTGGTGCTGGTCGGCCATGCTGAATAGATTTGGACCTTCAAAGTAGGAATTATTCGGATACCGTGAGCCGATTGCATGCTCCTTTCACACCGGCTTTAAAATGCAAGGCTGCATACCGTCCGTACACCCGGTGTTCATTTCCGAACACTTTCGTAGATGGGGGATGTGTTAAACCCTTTACTGGCAAGTCTTTCCCCTTTGGCACATGTGTTGGGGGCATTCAGGAGGCCCGGATTCCATCTGCAAACCAAACGTTAAACCCATCAGGATGCTCAGCAACTATCTTGTATGCGCCGCCAAAAAATTCAGGAAACAAAAACTTTTTTCGCTCATCAACGTGCTCGGCCTTGCAGCCGGTATCCTCTGCTGCCTGCTGATCTTCTTGTTCATCCTGCATGAATACAGCTTCGATCGGTTTCATAAAAGGGCCGGTCAGATCTACCGTGTCATGCGTGTAACCAACAACGGCGGTGAGCGGCAGGATATCCCTTATCTTTCGCCGCCATATGCCACCGCACTGCGCAATGACTATCCGGATGCCATAAAGCAAGTGGTGCGGGTGAGCCCCGACAATGACCTGATCACTTACGGGAAGGCCTCTTTCAATGAAAAAAAGGTATTCCTGGCCGACAGCAATTTTTTTGAGTTCTTCAGCTTCCCGCTACTACGTGGAAATGCCGCTTCGGTGCTGCGCGATCCGCTGAGCATTGTGATGACCGCAACGGCCGCAAAGAAATATTTCGGCACCGGGGATCCGATCGGCAAAGAAGTTGAGTTCAACAAACGCCTTCGGTTACGGGTGACCGGTATCGCGGCCGATGTGCCCGCAAATTCCCATCTTGATTTCGATATGGTCATACCACTGATGATCTGGAAAGATGAGAAATGGTTCAACCAGTGGCCCAACAACAGCCTGTTCGTATATGTGCAGCTCGATCCGGCTGTACGCCCCCAGCAGCTTTCAAGCCAGCTGCCCCGCTTCATGAACAAGTACATGGGGCAATACTACCGGGAGAACGGCTTCAAGATGGACCTCGCCATACATCCGCTCCGCGGGATCTATTTTGAAGGGGAATCACCGTATGATCCGGTGAGGCATGGCAGCAAGAAAGGGGTCTACATTTTTATGAGCATCGCGCTCCTGATACTGGTGATCGCCTGCATCAATTTCATGAACCTGGCCACCGCCCGCGCGGCCGACCGTTCTAGGGAGGTCGGGATCCGCAAGGTGCTGGGCGCGGTGCGCCGGCAACTGGTGTGGCAATTTATCTTCGAGTCGCTCTTGTTTGCCCTGCTGGCGGCGCTGATAGCCCTGATGATACTTCCACTTATTATGCCGGCTTACACGCGTTTTCTCGGGCATCCGTTGCCAGCCTGGTATTCGAATGGCTGGCTCTATCTGTTCCTGCTTGTCACCATCCTGCTTGTCGGCTTGCTCGCAGGCAGTTATCCGGCCCTCATCCTTTCCGCTTTTTCACCCATTGAATCTTTAAAGGGAAAACTGAATACGGGCAACCAGGGCGCCTTCTTTCGCAAGGCGCTGGTCGTATTCCAGTTTGGTATATCGGTCTTGCTGATCGTGAGCGTTGCCATTGTAATGAAGCAGATGCGCTATGTAAGGAACACCGACCTCGGATTCGACAAAGAGCAGTCTATGATCGTACGGCTCGACAACAATGCGATCTGGGACCATAAGATCCGGTTCAAACAGCAGCTTCAGGCCGACCCCGCCGTGTCGGCAGTGTCGCTGATGAGCGGTGAGCCCGGTGGTTTTCACGACATGTACAGTTTCGAGGTGGAAGGAAAACCAGGTGAGAAGATCATGTTCAATACAGAGTTTGCCGATTTTGAATATGTGAAGACGCTGGGGTTGAAGATCATCGCCGGCAGGGATTTCTCACCGGGCTTTCCTACTGACTCTACCGACGCAGTGATCGTGAACCGGTCCGTAGCAACACAACTGGGCTCTACACCGCACCAAGTAGTAGGCAGATGGATCAAAAATACCAATAGCGACAGTTTGCCGCGCCGCATCGTCGGCGTAGTGGAAGATTTTCACTTCACCTCCCTCAAACAAACGATCGCACCACTTGTGATCTCTACCAGGAAGGAAGACCGGCGGCTGGCGCTGGTCCGGTTGAAAGCCGCCGACCTGCCGTCGGCCATTGAACGGATCGGGAAATTGTACCGGGGCGAAGCGCCGGACTATCCGTTTGAATATGAATTTCTGAACGCCCGATTTGATGCGCTGTACAGATCCGAAGGCCGGCAGGAGACCCTGCTGAGCATATTTTCCGTGATCGCCATCGGCATTGCCTGTCTGGGGCTGTTCGGACTTGCTTCGTATACCGCGCTGAAAAGAACGAAGGAGATAGGTGTGAGGAAAGTGCTTGGCTCATCCGTTGAAAACATCGTGCTGCTGTTGTCGAAAGACCTGTTGCGGCCGGTACTGCTCGGCACACTCATCGCGTTGCCGGCAGGTTTTATTATCATGCAGAAATGGCTGCAGGGTTTTGCCTATCGCACACATTTGCAGTGGTGGCTTTTTCCGCTGGCTGCCAGCACTGCAGTTTTTATTGCACTCTTCACAGTGGGAATACAGGCAGTGAAAGCGGCGGTGGCAAATCCGATAAAGAGCCTGCGCACGGAATGACCGGAGGTTTCCTTTATTTGGCTGTGAAAGGTTGACAATGTGCTGTTCAATAAAAATTTATTGATAAACAATAAATAAATTTTGAATTGTAATAAATGTTTCTAACTTCGACTCACAAAATCAATCGGTATGTCACCCAGAGTTATTCTTACTTTTCTTCGGATATCGGTTAACATCCTCTACTACGTGGTAGCCGTGTGTTTTATTCTGTACGCCTCGTTTATTATCATTACCCAATTCCGGCATAAGTGGCAAGCCGGGGGTTTGAAAGGGCCTTCTTTTCATTATGAAGTAAGAGATTTCCAGAAAGGCGCAGTTGAATTTCCGGATACATATACTACCGACAGTGTGGTATGGTTTCATGGCATAAGAAACCATTTTTCGGTGAATGTGAAATCGGATTCGGGGATGGGTTATTACCTGATGGTCATGAAGCTGGTCCTTTCCTGTTTCGGGATCGCCATTCTCTGGAATTTCAAGCGAATCTTCCAGCAGATCAACCTTAAAAGCCCATTCAATCATGTCATCATACGCCGACTGAAGACCCTTGTACTGTTGTTTATACTTTCCGACTTTTTAAAAATCGCAGACTATATTATTTTCAACCAGCTTTTGCGCCAGCATGTGATGTCTTCCCGCTTCGAGCTCTCCACATCCGTTGGTAACGGCATTATTACCGGCCTGATCATCTATCTGGTCGTCGTCATTTTTCAGCAGGGTTTCGCCCTGCAGGAAGAAAACGCCTTAACCGTATAATCATGCCGATCATTGTAAACCTCGATGTTATGATGGCGAGGCGCAAGATGTCGTTGTCGGAGCTCGCCGAAAAAGTAGATATCACGCTCTCTAATCTTTCCATCCTCAAGACCGGCAAAGCCAAAGCGATCCGCTTCTCTACCCTCGAAAAGATCTGCGAAGCGCTGCAATGCCAACCCGCCGATATACTGGAGTTTGTGTCGGAGAAGAAGTAATCGGAAAAGTCATTGCTGCAATCTGGCTAATACCAACCTGTTTCTGCCAAAAGGTTTTATTCGCTCATCATTCATATATATTGTCAGCAGTTTTTTCTGAAGCAGACAATAGTCTTACCCTAAAAATAAGACCCCATCCTTTCATCTTCGGGGTAATCGGCACTCAGTGTCGTGTCTTTCCAGGTGTCGAAGTTGTTTTTGAGCTGGTCGATCTTTTCGAGGGCCAGTTTGTAGGCCGGCTCGCCCAGGAGGAGGCGCAGGGGAGTGTCGGGCGATTCCACGGCCTCGATGATCGCTTTGCAACCGCGTACAGGATCACCCTGCTGTTTGCCGCTGCCGTTCTGGCTCGTTTGCATGCGCTTGCCTACGGAATCTTTGTAATCTTCGAGCTGCACTTCGGTGCGGGAGGTAGACCGGCCGGCCCAGTCGGTGCGGAAAGGTCCGGGCTCCACGAGCAGCACTTTGATGCCGAGCGGCGCTACTTCCTGCGACAGCGACTCGGACAGTCCTTCCACGGCGAATTTGGTGGCATGGTAGTAACCGGTGGCTATGAAAGCGCGGAGGCCGCCGATAGATGAAAAGTTTACGATATGACCACGGCGCTGCTTGCGCATACCGGGCAGCACAGCCTGTATCATATGCACAAGGCCGAAGAAATTGGTTTCAAACTGCGCACGAATCTTTTCTTCCTCACCTTCTTCGACGCTCGTGAAATAGCCGTAGCCTGCATTGTTCACAAGCACATCTATTCCGCCAAATTTTTCCGCTGCTTTTGCAACTGCCAAGCCGACCTGTGCCTTGTCGGTTACATCCAGCGGCAGAACCAGCGTGTTTTCCTTATGGCCTTGTGCCAGGTCTTCCACTTGTGCGGGATTGCGTGCCGTGATCACGGCGTTCCATCCTTTTTCGAGGATCAGTTTTACCAGTTCGCGTCCAAAGCCGGTTGAGCAGCCGGTGATAAACCACACCGGTTTGTTTGTCTTTTCCATTGTGTCTGTTTTTATCGGTTATCTGTTCCAATCGCTTTCAACGCGATTTTCACCCAGAACAAAAGTAAGAGAAACCGGCACAAGTTCAGATCGGGGACGTACGATGAGCGAGGAGGCGTCAGCCACTATTCTTTGAGATCGATCACTACTTTGGCATTTTTTTGTTCGGTGGAAGAGATAAAAACTTCAAAGCGCTGCGTGGCGGTCGTGATCACCATCAGCGAAGTGTTCGGCGGAATGGAGCCCAGGTTTTCTGCCACCATGATAAACTCGTGGTGAGGATGGTCTGCATCGATCGTAATGTTCAGCGTAATGGGTTTTTGCGAAAGCCGCGCATGCGATACCAGCAATTCGTTGTTGTGATAAATGGTGATCGTGTCGCCATCAATCTCGCCATTGTCGTACAGGTTCAGGGTGAACTCGCCGGCCGGTATTTCAATCTGCCTTACCAGCGGATTGCTGCGGCTGCGCACGAGGGGCGGGGGCGCCGGCATGCTGAACGGAACCCTCTTTATGACCTGAACAGAATCCTTCACTACGGAGGGCGCTGCTTTGCCCACCTCGGCTACCGGAGGGTCTTTCTTTTCCGGTAGGGCCGGTTTTTTTTCCGGTGTAGCTTTTACAAGTACCGGCTGCTTTTTTGGCGCAGGCTTTTCCGCCACCGGGTCCTTTTTGGGAAGTGCGGGCGGCGGCGTCACTTCTTTTTTCGGCGCAGGCTTCTGCATCACTTTCACCACCACCGCACTGTCTTTTTTAGGCAGCGGCTTTGGCGGTGGCGGCTCTTTTTTGGCGACGATGACTGGCGTCTCTTTTTTAGGCGCAGGCTTGGCCGCTTCCGGCTTCTTTTTAGTCACAGGGGTTTTTACCGTTGTCCTCACGACAGGAGGAGGCGGGGGAATTTTAATGCACTCGCGGAAGCTGATATCGTCGAGCGCGAAATCGTTTCCACAACCGCCGGGCGCACTGTCGATCATCGTAAGCGTGAGCGGTACAGTGGAGGGCGGAGTGGTAAACAGGACCTGGTACCGGCCCCAGCTCGGTTCAAGCGTTCTGGGAAGTTCGCCTACGCCAAGCTGGGTAACCACTTTGCCGTCGGGCGTCTGAAAAACGATCGAGATCTGCGGCAGGAGCGGAAACGGGCATTTGTCGGTAGGCCTGCAGATGTTCATCATCCAGACCGAGAACTCATAGATGGTTCCCCCTTTCAATCCGAGGATGGGCGTTCTCAGAAAAGCGCCGCCATACGGCGCCGCATTCACGATCATCATATTGCCGTCAGCGTCTCCCGCCGTATGATCCTCCGTCAGCGTGTGCCAGTCGCCCCGGAAGCAGTCACTCGTATACGAGGTGTATGCGTAATGGCCGTCGGTAGGGCAATAGCGCGTAACGCGGGCATAGTCAGACGGGTCTTCCGTGTTGAGATCGGGTACACGGCCCGAGCCGAAATTGATGGTGAGAACGGGTTCCTTGAAGGTGCAGTTGACCTGTTGGGCCAGCACTGGAAGGCAACCGGAAAGCAGGAAGCAGGCGGGAAGCAGTAGTTTCAGCATCTTGAATGCGTTGTCTTTAAAGCTACTGATATTCCGCATCAATTTCCTAAAAAGCTTTCCTTCTTTTTGCTATTCAGAAAGCGGTTTGTCGGGTGCCGGTCTGTTTCGTAACATTGTTGAATCAAACAGGTATTTTCGGCAAAGCCTGTACAACAAATCATCTACTTTCAAAAGACCATATGAAAAAAAGCTGTCTCCTTATTCCGTTCATTTTCTTTTTCTGCCTCTTTTCTGTCGCACAGGTTTCTGTCGGTAACCTGACGGTGGAGAACGGGACCGATCCGGTCGGACTGGATGTGGCACAACCCCGCCTGGGGTGGCAACTCTCTGCTCCGCAGCGCAACGTTGTGCAGTCGGCGTACGAGCTGCGGGTCGCCGGCGATGCAGGCACCCTTGCGAAAGGAAAAGGAGTCTGGAATACCGGCAAAGTGGCATCCGATCAGAGTACGAACGTAATATACAAAGGCGACGCCTTACAATCCGGCACGCGGTACTACTGGCAGGTAAGGGTATGGGACAACAGCGGCAAAGCATCCGCCTGGAGCGCGCCCGCATACTGGCAGACGGCCTTAATGCAGGCATCCGACTGGAAAGCCGGCTGGATCGTGCCCGGGTTCACGGAAGACACCCTGCGCGCATCGCCGCTTTTCCGCAGGGAGTTCAGCAGCACTAAAAAGATCCGCTCCGCCACCGCCTACATCACAGCACACGGCATGTATGAGGCACAGATCAACGGCAAACGCGTGGGGGATGCTTATTTCACACCGGGGTGGACAAGCTACAACAAGCGGTTGCAGTACCAGGTGTATGATGTTACAGCGCTGCTGAAAGAAGGGAAGAACGCCATCGGGGTAACGCTGGGAAGCGGCTGGTACCGGGGCGACCTGGCCTGGAGCGGCCACAAGGATCTGTACGGCAGCGACATCGCCCTTCTTTTCCAGATGGACATCACCTATGCGGATGGTTCGCGCGAAAGCATCCTGTCGGACGACAGCTGGCGCTCATCCACCGGGCCTATTCTTTATTCGGAGATCTACAACGGAGAAACCGTTGATGCAAGAAAGGAGAAAGAAGGATGGGCAAACGCGGGATATAACGACCATGCATGGACGCAGGTGAAAGTCGTGGATTCTACGAAGAGTACGTTACTCGCCACGATCAACGAGCCGGTGAAAAAACACGAGACGTTCAAGCCGGTCCGCATCTTTAAAACCCCGCTCGGCGAGCAGGTGATCGATTTTGGCCAGAACCTGGTAGGCTGGGTGGTGCTCAAAGTAAAAGGCAAACCCGGTGACCGCATCACGGTCTCCCACGCCGAAGTGATGGACAAGGCGGGTAACTTTTACACCGAAAACCTGCGGGCCGCCAAGGCGCAGGATACCTATATTCTCAAGGGAACAGGCGAGGAAACTTTTGAGCCGCATTTTACCTGGCATGGTTTCCAGTTCATCCGCATCGAAGGATACCCCGGCGAGATCAAAGCCGAAAATTTTACGGCCGTGGCCCTGTACTCCGATATGAAGGTCACCGGCACTTTTGCGTCCTCCAATCCCCTGATCAACCAGCTGCAGCACAACATCGAATGGGGACAGCGCGGCAATTTCCTTGATGTGCCTACCGACTGTCCGCAACGCAATGAACGCCTGGGCTGGACGGGCGACGCGCAGGTGTTTTCGCGCACCGCTTCTTTTCTGCGGGATGTGGACAATTTCTTTATCAAATGGATGAAAGATGTGGCTGCAGACCAGCTGCCCGACGGCAGCGTGCCGCACGTGATCCCCAACGTGCTGGGGCGCGATGGGGGCAGCACGGGCTGGTCGGATGTGGCGACGGTTGTTCCCTGGAACATGTACCTCGCGTATGGCGACAAGCGCATGCTGGAAGACCAGTATGGCAGCATGAAGGCCTGGGTCGATTGCATGCAGCAACGGAGCGTGAACAATTTATGGAACACCGGTTTTCATTTCGGCGACTGGCTTTTTTACAGCATCAACGACGACAACGACGGCATGTCGGCCATCACGAACAAATATTTTATCGCGCAGTGTTTCTGGGCGCATTCCACCCAGCTGCT
Organism: Chitinophagaceae bacterium; assembly: GCA_965200945.1. Taxonomy (GTDB): domain Bacteria; phylum Bacteroidota; class Bacteroidia; order Chitinophagales; family Chitinophagaceae; genus JADCRZ01. The sequence goes on along the minus strand of OZ241749.1, from coordinate 1,574,828 downwards.
CATCAATGCCGCCAGGGTGTTGGGTAAAACGGATGATGCGGCAAAGTATGCTGCGCTGCTCAAGAATATCAAGGAAGCGTTCGTGAAAGAGTACACTACGGCAAACGGCGCTACCATGTCGAACACCCAGACCTCTTATGTGCTGGCCCTCAGCTTCGACATGCTTCCCGAACCGATGCGGGCGCAGGCGGCCACCCGGCTGGTCGAAAACATACGCCTTTACCACAATCACCTGACCACCGGCTTTCTTGGAACGCCTTACCTGTGTGAGGTGCTGAGCCGTTTTGGCTACACCGACATGGCATACAAACTCCTGCTGCAGGACACCTATCCTTCGTGGCTCTATCCGGTGAAAATGGGGGCTACCACCATCTGGGAACGATGGGATGGCATCAAACCCGACAGTACCTTCGAAACGCCAACCATGAACTCGTACAACCACTACGCATACGGCGCCATCGGCGACTGGATGTACCGGGTGATGGTGGGGCTGGATACGGAGGAGGAAGGGCCGGGCTATAAAAAGATCACGATCCATCCGCATGTCGGCGGCAATTTCAACTGGGTGTCGGCCACTTACCAGACCCGGTATGGAAAAGTAACCTCCGGCTGGAAGACAGAGAACGGCCAACTGGTACTCGATGCCGACATCCCCGCAAACACCACCGCCACCATCTGGATGCCCGCCGCCACGGCGGAGGCCATTACAGAAGGCGGCAAACCATTATCACAGTTAAAAGAAATCAAAGCCGAAGCGGGAGAAAAGGGATATGTGATGCTCAAGGTAGGCTCCGGCAAGTACCGGTTCAGCGCCCCTTCCACAACGGGCGCAACGACTTCGCGATGATGCTTCTGTTGGCTGAAACAGCAAAGAGTCTGGTGGATCGATTTCCGTAATAGATTCCTGCTCCATCTGCTGAACCTTGTTTTTTTATGAACCCCGGTCAAGGGATTTCGATATGGAAGGATGTTTTTGGGAGACAGTATAAGTAAACGCTATCCTTTCCGGCGGCACCGGAAGGATGCTGATAGCTGCGAATCGTGATCGAACCAACGAATCCTTCCATCGCCTGACTCTTTAATCCGGCTTCTGATAAAATAGGCGAAGCGGCATCTACTCATATGCGCTCACGCATCGGTAAATCAGCTTCTCTTCCGCTTCAGAAAGATGCTTCAAGAACTGCAAGCTATCCTAACCTTGACAAGCCATCGCTGCATTCGCAGGCTAACACAGATAAGCACCCGAACGCCATCCATCGAACAACATTTCATTCGCTTTTTTTACAATTCATTCCACTTTTTCGGCTTCAACCGGGCGCAATACATAGAAATACCTATATTTAGTCACACGTTACTGCTTAACCCATTCCAATAATAACCTCTTTCTTTTTTTACACTTTAATCAACGCTAACAACATGAAACGTTCGTTCCTTCATCCCAAAAAGCTATTGAGCTGTTTACTCTATGGATCCCTTGCCGCATCCACCCTGGTGCTGGCAACGGGCTGCGAAAAAGAAGTGACCTCCGTCCAGAATGCGCTTGCCGTAACTCCCATCGCCAAAAAACTTGTTAACCCGCTTGGACTCGAGATCGACAAGAGCGGTCTTGTATGGGTAAGCCAGCAGGGCAGCGGCGCCAACGACGGCAAAGTGTCGGTGATCAACGCTTCCGGCCAGCTGATTGATGTACTCATCAACCTCCCTTCAGTTGGCAGTCCGGGTGGTGAGCCCGATGGTCCATCTCACATCATGTTTGCCTACGATTCTCTTTTCGTGCTGGGTACCGCCGGCAAAATGTACAAGGTCGCAGAATCGGCCCTGAAACCCGGTGTCAGCACCATCAACGCTTCCGACCTGAAAGTGGAAGACATCGGTGCGTTTGTGCTTGCCTACAATTTTGAGCATGACACACAGGATACCCATCCCTACAATTTCACCCTGGGGCCCAACAACGATATGTACATCACAGATGCTGCTGCCAACGCCATCATTCGCAGGGAAAAAGGCGGTAAGCTGAGCGTGGTTACCGAAGTGCCGAACATTCCGAATCCTCTTCCTGTGGGCGGCCCTATCGTTGAAAGTGTTCCCACCGGTATCTATTACGATGGGCAGCATTTTTACATTACCACCCTGCTCGGGTTCCCTTTCCCCGCCGGCAAATCCCTTATCTATGAAATGACACTGGCTGCTTCCGGACCGGCAACCATCACTCCTTACCAGACCGGCTTCACAAGCCTTGTAGACATTGCGAAGGGTACGGCTGCCAATGGCAAAGTAGTGCTCGAACACGGTACTTTCAGCCTGGGCATCGGTGGGTTCGTGCCGAACACCGGCCGCCTGCTGTGGGCCAACGGCAGCTCTATCACACCGATCACAGAAGGTCTCAACCAGCCTGCCGGCCTTAAACAAGCTGACGAGCATACCTGGTACGTCACCAATTACGGCGACAGCACCGTACTCAAGATCACGAACTGATCACTGTATTAATATCATCCTGCAGAAAGCAGAAAAGAGTCCGGCTCTTTTCTGCTTTCTGCTTTTACAGCAATTTATTGATCAGCAAATGAGTGGAGAGGGGGCAGATAAAATTCAAGTGATCGTAAAAAGAAATCGGCGAATGCGGATGGAAGCCATCGGCCTGATTTGATTTTTGTACCTTTAAGATATGCCGAAATTTGTAGAGCTGCAGGGCTTTTATAGAACCTTCCAACAGGAGATGGAGCCGGCGCGGCAGGAGGTAGGCCATTTCAATATCTTCCGGGTAGAAGATCTGCTGCTGCCGGCGGGCAAGCCGGTCACCTACAGCCGGCGCAATTTTTTCAAGGTCAGCCTGGTCAGCGGACAAAGCCGCATCCATTATGCCGACCAGACGGTGGAAGTGCCGGATCATGTGCTGGTATTCACCAATCCCATGATCCCCTTTTTCTGGGAAAGGGTCAGCGTAAAACACAGCGGTTTTGTATGCATCTTCACGGAAGCGTTCTTCAGCCGTTTTGGGAACCTGCGTGATTACCCTGTTTTTCAATCCGCAGAAACCGCCGTCATTCCGCTGGCAGGTAATGACCTTCTTTTTTTCCGGGGATTATTCGAAAAAATGGCCGGCGAGCTGGAAGGCGACTACACCTATAAATACGACCTGCTGCGCAACCTGCTGATGGAAGTGATCCACGAAGCGCAGAAAAGGAAGCCTGCCGCAGGCCAGTCACTCACCGGCCCTGATGCCGCAGGCCGGATCACGCTGCTTTTTACCGAGTTGCTGGAAAGACAATTCCCGGTCGAACTCAGCAACCAGGTGATCCAGATCAGTACACCGGCGGCTTTTGCCCGCCAGCTGCATGTACACGTGAACCACCTCAACAAAACCCTGCGGGAAAGCACCGGTCAAACCACTTCCCGGCTTATCCAGGCGCGCATCCTGCAGGAAGCCAGGGTTCTTCTGAAAAGTACCGGCTGGAGTGTCGCCGAGATCGCATGGAGCCTGGGTTTCAAAGAGCCGAACCATTTTTCCACCTTCTTTAAATCCGGAACCGGCACCACCCCAAAAAAGTTCCGGGAAACGGCCGCTGATTGAACCTTGTAAGTTTTTGTTTCAATTCCGTACCTGGTGGTTCAAGCCTTGCAGGAACTTTGCTGCATAAACATTTAAACTTTATGTGGACAAAAACCAACATGCCCGTCCTCTCGGGCAAAACCGCGCTGGTTACAGGTGCGAATACCGGCATCGGTTTTGAAACAGCGCTTGCCTTATATGAGGCCGGTGCACATGTAATATTGGCCTGCAGGAACAGCGGGCTCGCCGATCAGGCGCTTCACAACATAAGCCAACGAGCCGGAAAAGGAACCCTGGAGACGGGTCTGCTAGATCTGGCAAGCCTGGATGCGGTCAAAGGCTTTGCGGCTGGTTTCCTGACCAGGCACAAGCAGCTGCACATTCTCATCAACAATGCCGGCGTCATGGTCCCGCCCCCCTCAAAAACAGCGGAGGGTTTCGAACTGCAGTTCGGCGTGAATTTTATCGGGCATTTTGCGCTTACCGGCCTCCTATACCCGCTTCTGAAAAGCACGCCAGGAGCAAGGGTTGTAACCGTCAGCAGCATGGCTTACCTACGGGGCAGCATCGGCTTCAATAACCTCCATTCGGAGCAATCGTATGATGCTGCCCGGGAGTACAGCCAGAGCAAGCTGGCGGATGTGCTGTTCTCCCTTGAACTGCACCGGCGTATCCTCTCTGCCGGAGATGGGGTACTCTCCATCGCCGCACAGCCTGGCGCCAACAAAACAGAACTTTCCCGGAATATGAGCGAAGCCGAATTTGCTGCTGGCGTGGAAAGGGTTGGGGGACTGATGGATCCCTGGCAGGGAGCGCTGCCCTCTCTCTATGCGGCCGTATCGCAAGAAGCGGCAGGCGGACAGCTGTATGAACCCGACCAGGGCGGCTACCGCGGCTACCCTGCGCTCGCCACCCTGGCCCCCAATGCCCTCGACGCACAAGTGGCTCGGCAGCTCTGGGAACTGGCGGAAAAAGCGACGGATGTGCAGTTTCCCTGAGTGCAGGGTGCAAGGATCAATTTTCTCCCTGTTCTCAACCTTGCCGTGCCATTTGCTCACACTTTCAAACCGCTTGTCTTCTTTGCGCAGGAGCAGGTTCATGCGGGTAACTCTATGCCGCGGCGCGCCTGTTCGCTCGCATACTGCCCGTGAATGAGCCGCGCAGCTGGTACGCATGATGCCTTACACAGCCTGTCACATAGATCGCGATTGGTTTCTCCGCTGAGATCTCCATTCAGGAGCGGCAAGTTTAACCCAGGTGCAAGCCCGTGTTGACGCTTGCACCTGGGTTCCGGAGGGGGCGAGTGGGAAGAGCCAAGAGTAGCAGGCGCGGCCTTAACCCACACCTGCCACTCTGTAAGTGGGAGTTCTCAACAGATTGTATGGCAAGATGTCTGAAGAAACTGAAAGACAAGCATAACCAGCGTATACATCCTTAAAATCTCCATCAAGCGCTCTTGCTCCTGATTCTATTTTAATCGATTGTCATGATGTAATCCATCTACAGACCCAAAATATCCATTGTCTCTCATTCGATTTCCAATGATCTTTACGGTTATTTAACCAGGTACCATAAGACGACTGGCGGAAATCCGGAACCGGATTATTATCCATACCCGTCTTTTTGTACGTCCATTCAAAACAGCCTTGCCAGATGCGATCCTTTATTTGTTTTCTAGCAGTCTCCCTGTTTGCCTTCACTGCAAACGCCCAACAACCCACCCGCGTAGCGCCAGGCATCTGGAAATTAACGTGGGGCGAACAGGAAAAAATTAAGCCGGGTGATTTTAAGGAAGAAGCTGCACTCGCAGCTATGAACCAGTTACCGCAGGGCGATCACCTGCCGGATGTTGCCCAAGGCATTTCTTTTCATGCCTCTCCCTCGGGCGTAACGGCCGAGCTCCCGCTCGATGATTCGGAGCGCATCTACGGGTTCGGATTGCAGGTGAACACTTTTGAACAGCGCGGCCTGCGACGCGAAGTGCGCACCAACAGCTGGATCACCGGCAACGTAGGATTCAGTCATGCCCCGATGCCTTTTTATATTTCTTCTCGCGGCTATGGGGTGATCGTGAATACTTCGCGCTACGTGAACTTTTACATGGGCTCGCAGCACCAGCTGAGCGAATCGGTCAGCATCAAACAGAAGATCGGTTCAACCTCGGAGCCGGGTTCATCGCCGGCTGCCTTGTACAATAAAAATTATCCATCCTCGAACAAGGTTCAGATACAGGTGAAAGGAGCCGGGGGCATTGAGCTGCTCATCGTGCAGGGCCCTACGCTGAAAAATGTAGTGGAACGCTACAACCTGTACTCCGGAGGCGGCGCCATTCCGCCACTGTGGGCGCTGGGGTTCAAATACCGCGCTAAAAATACGTTTACCGCCGATGAAGTGGCTTCCTTTTCCAACTACTTCCGCGACAACCACATACCCTGCGATATGATCGGGCTCGAACCGGGCTGGCAGTCGGCTTCTTACTCCTGCTCCTATACCTGGAACAAAACGAAATATCCAAATCCCGACAGCCTGCTGCAGGTCATGCATGGCAGGCATTACAAGCTGAATCTCTGGGAGCACGCCTACGTGCATCCTACTTCGCCCATCTTCGACAGCATCGTGCCTTTATCGGGCGATTTCGCCGTGTGGAAAGGCGCCGTCCCCGATTTCATCCTGCCCAAAACCAGAAAACTGTTTGGGGAGTTTCACACCCGTAATTTCTTGCAGAAAGGCATCTCCGCTTTCAAGCTGGATGAATGCGATGCGGCGTATTACTATGAAGCCAACGCGGAATGGAGTTTTCCTGACATCGCCCGTTTTCCTTCGGGGGTAGATGGCGAACAGATGCGGCAGATCTTCGGGCTCCTGTACCAGAAAACGATCCTCGACCAGTACAAACAGCAGAACCGGCGCACCATGCTGGAAGCCCGCGCCTCGTACCTGTTCGCTGCACCTTACAGCAGCGCACTGTACACCGATATGTACGACCACGCCAGCTTCGTGCGCATGATCGTAAACTCCGGTTTCTCCGGCATTAACTGGTCGCCCGAAGTGAGGGAAACCTCCTCCGACAGCGACCTCGTGCGGCGCCTGCAAACCTCGCTGATGTCGGCTCATATGAACGTGGACTGCTGGTTCCTGAAAAACCTGCCCTGGTACCAGTACAACCGCGACAAAAACAACCGCGATGAATTGCTGCCGGAAAGAAAGCAACTCGAGGCAACCGCCAAAAAACTGATCGAGCTGCGTATGCAGCTGATCCCTTATCTCTATGCTGCTTTCGCCGATTATCATTTCAGGGGCACGCCCCCTTTCCGTGCACTGGTAATGGACTATCCCGACGACCAGAACGTGTGGAAGACCGACGACGTATACATGATGGGAGAGAGCATCCTCTGTGCGCCGTTTATCGATGGCGTATCATCGCGGGAAGTTTACCTGCCGCAAGGAGCGTGGTACGATTTCAATACCAACCGGCGCTATGAAGGCGGTAAAAAATACACCGTGAGCATGGGCCTCGACCAGGTTCCGATGTTCATAAAAGAAGGAACGATCCTGCCGCTGGCCCGCCCGGTTGAGTATATTACAGACAAGACAGTGCTGGAAGTGACCTGCAAGGTATACGGACAGGCAGACCGTAAATCTGTCCATCTGTTCGACGACAACGGCGCCACCTTCGATTATGCAGACAATCGATTCAACTGGATCACGCTCAGCTGGCAGAACAACAAAGGCAGCGTGAAAAAGGCGGGTTCCTACCCCGGATCACTCTACAAAATAGTGGGTTGGCAACCGATCCCGTAAATAGCATCCGGCTGCGTATGCGGGGCGCGATTACCGCATGAAAGCCTCCATCATGAGGGTGCGTAACCGGCACGGACAGGAGGGATGTTGTGCTGGGTTACGATACGTTGCAGGAGTATGTGGATGATCCGTATTATGTATGTTGCACGGTAGGTCGTGTTGCCGGCCGGATATCGGGGGACTGTTTTTGGATCGATGGGATCCGTTATCCCCTGGCAGCAAACGCTGGCAATTACATCCATCTGCATGGTGGATACATGGCTTTGGAAAGCGCGTGTTCATGACCGTGGATGAATTCGATTCTTCCACGGGCGGTTCACTCCGGCTTCATTACCGGAGCGTGCATCCGGAAGAAGGGTATCCTGGAAACCTTGATCTGTACGTACACTACCTGGTTGATGCGTCGCACCTGTAAAAGGGATGGTTGGTCATCGAATCTATTTCATTTGCAAAGTGCAGGCATAGCATGCCGGAGTCATGAACATTATGTTTCCGAAAACATAATATCTCATCAGTTCGCACCTGCGATTCGTTTGCCCTATCCAGTCTGCTTGCATTTCAAAACCTTTTGTCGCATACTGTTCTCTTATACTTTCCATATCCTCGTCTCCTTTGAGCAGGCGAAGTTGCATGCCTGCCACCACACGCTGTTACGCACCTGTTCGTGCGAAGATCCCCCGAGATAGAGCGGGATGGCTATTACTTGGGAAGCCTTGCATACAGGCTCACATCCATCTCCCATTCGATCCTCTGTTTGGATCTCCGCACAGGCGCTTCAGGCGCATGCACGTGTTGGCGCCCGGCGGGAATCACAAAAGGGTTGGAGGCCCAGGCAGCCGGGATGTCCAACCCTTTTGGATCTGTCGGTTCAGTAACGCGATACGTCAGGCCCGCCTCAAAGTATGTCTTCAGCGTCACAGTATTTTCTTTATCCCTTGGATAAATGGCTTCCTATGTACTCATCTTACCAGGCTGAAGAATTGAATCCACCGGGGTCAATGATCGATGACGCCGGCGCTTCCTAAACCGTCGGCGTACCACCCGTGACCTGAACCGTTGAAGAGGTCATGTAACTTGAATCCTGCGAGGCCAGAAGCACATAGACCGCAGCCAGCTCAGCAGGCTGACCGGCTCTTTTCAGCGGAACATTCTTACCAAATTCTTTCACTTTATCGGGCGGGAAGGTAGACGGGATCAGCGGCGTCCAGATCGGGCCCGGCGCCACGCAATTCACCCGGATGCCTTTGTCGGCCCAGAGCTGTCCGAGACTGGCCGTAAAATTCTGAATGGCTCCTTTCGTGGAAGCATATGCCAGCAGGTTGGGCGAAGGCTTGTATGCATTCACCGACGTGGTATTGACCACCGTGCTGCCCGCTTTCATGTGCGGTTCCACCGCTTTGCACAGGTAGAACATCGCAAAGATGTTGGTCCTGAACGTGTGGTCCAATTCCTCGCTGCTGAGGTCCTGTAACGATTCATGGCTCATCTGGAAAGCTGCGTTGTTCACCAGGATGTCGACCGAGCCGAAAGTATCTACCGCCGTCTGAACGATCTTTTTGCAATGGGCTTCGTCGCTGATATCACCAGGCAGCACCACCGCTTTTTGTCCGGCCTCTTCCACCCAGCGGGCGGTTTCCTTGGCGTCTTCATGCTCGTCGAGATAGGAGATCAGCACGTCTGCGCCTTCCCTTGCAAAAGCAATGGCTACGGCGCGTCCGATCCCCGAATCTCCGCCTGTAATGATGGCTTTGCGGCCGGTAAGCTTGCCTGATCCTTTATACGATTCTTCCCCGTGATCCGCCTTTGGCGACATCTCGCTTTCCGTACCGGGTACCGACTGCCCCTGTTCGGGATACGGTGGAGCAGGATACTGTTCGAGCGGATTCTGCATATTTTGATCTGTTGCACTCATGTCTGTAGGTTTTGTTGATATAATCTTCTTATTCAGTTATTGTGCCACCCGGGCCGGTCTCCTGCAAAAAGGGGAATGCCCTTCCCATTCCCCTTTTTGCAGGAGACCGGGACTAATATATACGGCCTAACTTATGCGGGCACAAAGGGGTTGCCTTACTCTTATCTCAGCCCTGGAGCAGGCAACCAGCGTTTCTTGTTCTGCGGTAGCACGGCTGGCGGCAGTCGCTACCAGTAAAGTGTATACAGTCCTACCAAGATCCCCATGATCAGCACCGACAGAATGATGAACCTGTTGGATACTTTAAACAGGGAGCTGTCTACCTCGATCACGTCTTTTTCCGCCCGCGGCTGTACAAGGCTGATCCAGGCCATGATGAGCACGATGAGCACGAAGGTGATGGTCATGCGATCGAGGAACGGGATAGGCTGGATCCAGCCGCGCGTCATCTGCGGTAAAAATTTGAGCAGGGTGGAAACCGGAACCGTGAGAATGGCGCCTGCAAGCGCGGCGGTGGCAGTGGTTCTTTTCCAGAACATGCCCAGCAGGAAGATGGCCAGCACGCCGGGCGAGAAAAATCCCACGTATTCCTGAATGAACTGGTAAGCCTGGTCGAGCGAGCGGAGGGAAGGGGCCACCAGGGCCGCGATCAGCATCGCGACAACGACTACCCAGCGGCCGGTTCGGATCAGGTCTTTTTCCGAAGCTTCTTTGTGAAAAAATTTCTGGTGTATGTCCATCGAATAAATGGTGGAGATGCTGTTGGCCTTGCCTGCCAGCGAGGCTACAATGGCAGCGGTGAGTGCCGCAAAAGCAACCCCTTTCAAGCCGGGCGGCAACAGGTTCATGAGAGTAGGGTAGGCCTGGTCTGGTTTTACGTCGCCGGCTGCGTTCGACATCTGTACGGCGAACATGCCCTTGCGGTGCAGCACAAACATGATGATACCCGGCAGTACGGCGATCACCGGCACGATCAGTTTCAGGAAGGCGGCAAAGAGAATGCCCGCCCTTGCGGTGGGCAGACGCGCGCCCAGTGCCCGTTGTACAATGTACTGGTTACAGCCCCAGTAAGCCAGGTTATTCACCAGCATGCCCCCGACGATCACCGAAATGCCCGGCAGCTCCTGGTAATGGGGGCTCGACTTATCAAAGATCATATGAAAATGTTCCGGCGCTTCCCGGCGCAACTGCGCCAGTCCCTGCAGGATATCATTCCCGTATCCCAGCTTCTCCGAAAGCAGCTGGCAGGCCAGGTAGGTGGTGATCAGTCCGCCAAGCACCAGCACGATCACCTGGATCACATCCGTATACCCGATCACTTTCATCCCGCCCAGGGTCACAAAGACCGAAAAGACGGACAGCCACACGATGCACCATACAAAGCTGATCCCCGATATGGATGAGATGGCAAGCGCGCCCAGATAAATGATCGAAGTAAGATTGACAAAAACGTATACAAGCAGCCAGATCACCGCCATAATGGTACTGACCGTATTGTTGTACCGCATCGACAGGAACTGCGGCATGGTATAGATTCGGTTCTTGAGGTAGATGGGAATAAAAAAGACCGCCACGATGATGAGCGCGCCGGCCGACATCCACTCATAGGAAGAAATGGCCAGTCCGAGCGCAAACCCGGAGCCCGACATGCCGATAAAATGCTCCGCTGAAATGTTGGAGGCAATGAGCGAGGCGCCGATGGCCCACCAGGTGAGCGAGCCTTCTGCGAGGAAAAAATCTTTGGAATCGGTAACGGGTCCTTTTTTCCGGCGATACACCCAATAGCCGTATGAGACCACGATCACGAAGTAGATAAAGAAAACAATGTAGTCAGCCGTTTGTAACGTATTCATATTTGCAAGCTGGATCCCAGTCGGGTTGGCAGGGTGAACAGAAATTTTATAAAAATAGCGTTTTCGTCCCTAGCTGTCAAAAGCCTGTTGCTTGCCGGTGGCGGAAAAGCGTTATGTATGAATAGAAACAACGCTGTGCCTGAATTTTGGCGGTTCGTACTTTTAAAAAATCTGCGGCCTGAACCCGGATTTATCCTATTTTTAAACCTTACAATCTGCATATTATGGCCATCTTCAAACTGACTGTGAACGGCAAGGCATATCAGCCTGACGTAGCCGAAGACACACCGCTTTTATGGGTTCTGCGCGACCACCTGGGGCTGGTAGGAACCAAGTTCGGTTGCGGCATCGCGCAATGCGGTGCCTGTACGGTGCACCTGAACGGAGCGGCCGTACGCTCGTGCATGCTGCCTGTGACCGCTGCTGCCACCGGGCAGATTACCACCATCGAAGGTTTGTCGGAGAACGGCGACCATCCCCTGCAGCTGGCCTGGGATGAAGTGGACGTGCCGCAATGCGGCTACTGCCAGGCGGGCCAGATCATGACGGCAGCGGCCTTCCTGAAACGCAACCCGAAACCCAGCATGGAAGAGATCGACTCGGCGATGCACGGCAACCTCTGCCGCTGCTGCGCCTATCACCGCATCCGCGAAGCCGTTAAATTAGCCAGCACAAAAATCTGATCACTATGTCTACCGTAAAAAATACCAGCAGAAGGGAATTCTTCAAGCTCTCCTCCTTTGCCGGCGCCGGGCTCCTGCTCGGGTTCGACTGGTTCACTGCCGAAGCAAAGATGCCCGTAATGGTGAACGCACCGGCCGCGGCCGGTGGCAGCGTCGGGTTCAACAGCTATCTTTCGATCGCTCCCGACGGGGTGATCACGATCCTGTCGCCCAATCCCGAACTCGGACAAAATATCTTCACTTCCTTCCCCATGATCGTGGCCGACGAGCTGGATGCCGACTGGTCGAAAGTAAAGATCGTGCAGGCGATGCTCGACAAAAGCTTCGACCGCCAGGTAACGGGTGGCAGCGGCGCCGTGCCTCATTCGTGGAAGCGCCTGCGTACCGCCGGCGCTACCGCCAGGTATCTGCTCATACAAGCCGCGGCCAAACGGTGGAACGTGCCCGCCGAAGAATGTACGGCGGAAAACAGTTTTGTGATCCATGCAAAAACAGGCAACAAACTCGGGTTTGGCGAGCTCGCCGAAGAGGCCGCTAAAATTCCGGTGCCCAAGGAAGTCAGATTCAAAGAGCAAAAGGACTTCAAGCTGATCGGCAAAGAGGTCCGCAATGTTGCCAATAAGGATATTGTAAGAGGAAAAGGAATGTTCGGGCTGGATTTTTACCGCGAAGGGATGTTGTTTGCGGTGATACAGCGGCCCGAAGCTTTTGGCACAAAGATAAGATCGGTGGATGCTACGGCGGCCAAAGCGATGCCCGGTGTGGTGGATGTAGTGCAGTTCAAAAACAATGTGGCGGTGGTGGCCAAATCTACCTGGGAGGCCATGAAGGCCCGCAAGGTGGTGAAGATAGAATACGAAAAAGACAAGGAGATTGAAAGTACGCCGGATCACAACAAGATATTCCGGACGCTGCTCGACAGCGGTACCACCACGGTGCGCCGCAAAGATGGCGATGTGGATGCCGCGTTTAAATCTGCGGCCAAAGTGATCGTGAGCGAGTACCAGTGCCCGTTCCTTTCGCACAGTCCCATGGAACCCATGAATTTTTTCGCCCACGTGCGTCCGGACGGCGTGGAACTGATTGGTCCGACCCAGACGCCGGGTACCGCGCGTTCGGCTACGGCAAAGATCCTGAACATCCCGGAAGATAAGATCACCGTGCAGATGACGCGGCTGGGCGGCGGCTTCGGGCGGCGGCTGAAATCCGACTATGCGGAAGAGGCGGCGGAACTTTCCAGCATCATCAAAGCTCCGGTGAAAGTGATCTGGAGCCGGGAAGACGATATGACCGGTGGCAGCTACCGGCCGGCAGTGCGCTATCGTTTTGAGGCGGCGCTGGATGCCAAGGGTACGCTGACCGGTTTCAAGCTTCGCGGGGCGGGCATCAATTCGGGTAACCCTACCCGGGAGGATAACTTTCCATCGGGCGCGGTCGACAACCTGCTGATCGATTCCGTGGAACACACTTCGCCGATCACCACCGGCGCCTGGCGTGCGCCCATCACCAACTTCCTGGCCTTTGCGGAACAGGCGTTCTTCGACGAGGTGGCGCATGCTGCCGGCAAAGACCCCATCCAGTTCAGACTTGACCTGTTGCAAAGGGCCAAAGAGCGCCCGGTGGGTGCGGTGAAGTATGAGATCGACCGGATGGTGGCTGTCATCAAACTGGCGGCCGAGAAAGCCGGCTGGAAGCAGAAAAAAGGCCTGGCGCAGGGCTTCAGTGTTTATTTCGCGCACCGTTCCTATGTGGCGCAGATATGCGAGGTGGCGATGGTAGCAGGGAAGCCGGTGGTAAAAAAGGTTCATGCGGCCATCGACTGCGGACAGGTGGTGAACATGAGCGGGGCACGCCAGCAGGTGATGGGCGGCATTACCGATGGACTGGGCCATGCCATGTACAGCAAGATGTCGTTCAAGGATGGGGTGCCGGAGCAACGGAATTTCAACAGCTACCGGCTTATCCGCATGAAAGAGATCCCGCAGATAGAAACCCATTTCATAGACAATGGCATCGAACCTACCGGCCTGGGCGAGCCGGCCCTGCCACCGACCGGCGGCGCCTTTGCAAATGCATTTTTTGCGGCCACCGGACGGCGTCTGAAAACGCAGCCGTTCACAGAAGACGAAGCCTTCAAAGCACCGGCGAAGAAAACCCCTGCCAGTAAGTTGAACAAAGAAAAGAACGGGTAGGGGAGCGGTTGTCCCAAAAGCAGTGATGCGTAAATACTTATATCATGAAGGGCCGCGAGGCCCTTTGTTTTTAGATCAAGATAAAATGCTATGAAAAAGATTGTACTGGTACTTTTTGTAATTGCTGCGTTTATGGCTGCCTGTTCAAGCGGAGCCAACTCCACCTCCACGGTAACTGCGCGGAGTAAATACCCCGGCATCCTCGAACAGGCGAAAAAAGACAAATGGCCCATGATGATGCATTCGGGCGTGAACAGGTATGCTATCAATTCCGTTGAGCTCGACAAAGACAAACAGCAAATGACCGTGCAGCTGCAGCCGGCAGATTCCGCGCTGCAGGCCGCCGGCGCCGGTAGCCCATCTTCCCTGCTCCACGTGTACCTCACCGATTCCACCAGCTATACCCTCGACGAACCGCACACCATCCCGCTTGAAAAAGTGGCGAGAATGGAACGGGTCAAATAGATCCGCGGGCAGCTTGCGTAATTGCGCCAGCCGTTGAACCGCGAACAGTCCTGCTTTCCGCTGACTAGATAGACTCATTGTTTCCCCGTTGGAATCTTCGCGTATACAGGCGCGCTGCAGCCTGTGGTTGCAGGCATGCAAATGCACGTGCCCGAGGCTCCTTGCGGAGCAGCGGGATGGAATAGCATACAACGACCTTGTATATACGACACGCCTGACACCTGCCAGGGCGAGGCATCCCGCCCCCTGGATGAGGAACCGCCGGGATGTGAAAGCGGGTTCTCTTTCTTCCTGCAGATGGCACACGGTGCGCACAGACCCGGCAGATGCGGATTGGCAGTTTTTTCAACTATCTTGTCAAAGTCGTACCGGGGGCTCGGCGGGCTGTGGCAAACGGGTTATTTTTGGTGAAATTAGATTTCCATCAGTACCGCCACCATTTCACCGTCCGGAACAGACATAGACCTTGCTGCTGCCCCGCCGCTTACGGCTGTGCTGCTCCAGTATGGTTTGCAGCCGGGTGAAACAGCCATAGAGCCGTTCGGGAGCGGACTGATCAACGACACCTGGAAAGTAAGCTCCCGCGGCCGGGAATTTATTTTGCAGCGCATCAACGACCGCATCTTTACAGTACCTGACACCATTGCCCACAATGTGCGCACGATCGCCGCTTACCTGCAAACCCATTATCCGCACTATGATTTCGTGGTGCCGGAGAAAACCGGAGAACACAAAGACCTTGTGCGCCTTGATCCGGGCGGATATTTCAGGCTGATGCCATTTGTAAAAGGCTCGCAGACCTACGATGTGGCTACCAGTGTAACGCAGGCCTGGGAAGCGGCACGGCAGTTTGGCCGGTTCACCCGCTACCTGTCGGCACTCGATCCCGGACAGTTACAGACCACGCTGCCCGATTTTCATAACCTGCGGCTGCGCTACCGGCAGTTCGAAGAGGCGCTGCGCACCGGCAACAACACCCGCATCGCGGAAACCGGTGACTCGATCCGTTTTTTGCAGCAGCACCTTTTTATTCTGGAAGAGTTTGAGGAACTGACCAGGGGCGTTTTGAAATGCAGGGTAACACACCACGACACCAAGATCAGCAATGTGTTGTTCAACAGCGAAGGCCGCGGCACGCACGTGATCGATCTGGATACGGTGATGCCGGGTTATTTCATCAGTGATATCGGTGATATGATCCGGACCTACGTGTCGCCCGCAAATGAAGAAGAAAAGGATCTTGGGCGGATCAGGATCCGCAGCGATTTCTTCCAGGCATTGAAATCCGGTTACCTGAGCGAAATGGGCACTGCGCTGAGCGTGGAAGAAAAAGATCTGTTTGTATTTGCGGGCAAGTACATGATCTACATGCAGGCCATCCGTTTTCTGACCGATTACCTGCAGAATGACGTGTACTATGATACGCGGTATGAAGGGCAGAATAAAGTAAGGGCCCAGAACCAGATCGCCCTGCTGAAAGCGCTTTACGAAAAAGAAGAAGAATTGACCCGTTTATAGTTTGATCCGTACCCTGTAAAGACCGGGGCAGCCAGCAAGCTTGTTCCTTCGGGAACACCTGTCGAAATAGAAAAGAGATAACAGAATCAAAGCCCTGGAAATATGAGCTGGCGGGCCCCGGAATTTACCTTTATCCTGAAAAGAACGCATCCCGGCAAATGCTGAAATCCACCATAGGCACAGAAGAGGTTGTACTGAAAACTTACCCGTTCTCCGATCCCAGTCCCATCCCCCAGTTTGGCCGTCTGTACCCGTATAACCGGTACGATGGTTATACGTCAACCGGTGCAGAGCAGGCATGGACCATGATCGTGCTCGAGAACGAGCACATCAAAATATGGATCAACCCGGCGGTGGGCGGCAAGATATGGGGCGCAATGGAAAAGCAAAAAGAACAACATTTCATCTATTTCAACCATGTCGTCAAGTTCCGCGATGTGGCCATGCGCGGGCCATGGACATCGGGCGGCATTGAGACCAATATGGGTATCATCGGCCATGCACCCTCCTGTTCGGCGCCGGTCGATTATTTCATGAAGGAATGGGAAGACGGCAGCGTGAGCTGCTTTCTGGGCGCAACCGACTGGTCGTCGCGTACCAGCTGGCAGGTGGAAGTAAGGCTGCCCCCCCATACGGCCTATTTCATCACCCGCACCCGCTCGAACAACGGTCATTCCCTCGAACAATCGTATTACCAGTGGACCAATGCCGCCCTGAAAACATCGGGCGGACTGGA
This sequence comes from Chitinophagaceae bacterium, assembly GCA_965200945.1. GTDB lineage: Bacteria > Bacteroidota > Bacteroidia > Chitinophagales > Chitinophagaceae > JADCRZ01. The sequence goes on along the minus strand of OZ241749.1, from coordinate 1,558,118 downwards.
ATATATCTTTCCGGGGTATAAGCACATCGGTCACGATGGAAAAACCGGCAGCTGGCCCCGCAACCGGGAAGGGGTGCTGCTTTCGACCTACGCCAACAACCTGGGTGAATATAAATCGTACCATGTTTTTGGAACAGCGAGTGCTTTTTGGGGTTGTTACTGGCACTGGCAGGATTTCGGGATGGGCCATTATGCGCCTTACCACGCAAAACCCGGCCGCAAGATCTGGATCTGGGGCTTGTCGCGCTACGGCATGATCTGGGAAGACCTGCTCACCGATAGCGACGGGCAATATACCGAAGTGCAGTCGGGCCGCGCATTTAACCAAAGCATCTCTCCCAGCTCCGCTACACCCTTCAAACACCGGTCCTTTGCACCGTACACTTCCGACGAATCGGAAGAATACTGGTTCCCGGTGCTTCATACCGATGGCCTCACTTCGGCCTCGCCCAAAATGTCTTTTTACCTTGAGCAGCAGCCGGGTACCACGCTGCACATCTGTGCCAACGAACCGCTGCACAACCAGCTGGTGCTCGACGATGGCACACAAAGGGTTGAGCAGCGGCTTGATCTGGAAACCCTCGGCAGGGCGGTGATCCTGTTTCCTGAAGTGTTTGATCTGAACCGCATCCGCATCTTACTGGGAGAAGAAACGGTGTATGATGCCATCACTGAACACCAACCGCTGGAAAGACCCTCCCAGCTTCCTGCCGATTTTGATCCCGGCTCCGTGCAGGGAATTTTTTTGCAGGCAAAAGAATGGGAGCGTCAGCGTTTCTATCACCGCGCTGTACAGAGCTACAGGGAGTGCCTTGTGAGTGATCCCTATTTCCTGCCCGCACTGTCGGGATATGCCGGCGTGCTCCTGAAACTGTCGGAGTGGGCACAGGCGCTCCTCTATCTCAAAAAAGCGCTTTCTATCGATACTTACCACCCCGAAGCCAATTACCTGTACGGGCTCGCGCAATTGCGCCTTGGAAACAAGGTAGATGCGAAAGATGGTTTTTCCATCGCCGGCCTTTCGGCCGAATCAAGCCCGGCAGCTTTCACCGAACTTGCTTTTTTATATGTAACGGAAAACCAGCTGCGCCTGGCTCAGGACTGCCTTCAAAAGAGCTTGCGTCATAACCTGGTGAACAGGGAAGCCTTCCGTCTGCAGCTCTTCCTGCAGAGAAAAACAGACCCGCCGGCGGCGGTACTGGCAGCGAAACAAATGCTGGATGCCGATCCGCTCGATCATGTGGTGCGGTTTGAATGGGTGCTGTTGCAGCAGATGGACCAGGCGGATTTTGCTGCGGGCATACAAAGTGAATTGCCGCACGAGACCTTCCTGGAAGTGGCCTCCTTCTACCTGCATGCAGGCCAGCACACTGAAGCGCTCGCCGTGCTCCATGTCGCGCCTGCGCAGCCTGTGGTGGCGGTCTGGCAGGCTTACCTGTTTTCACAGGAGGGCCAAACGGCGGCCTCGGCCCATGCGCTCGGCCTTGCCGCGCAGGCCGCGCCCGACCGGGTGTTTCCGCACCGGGATGAAGATATCCGCATGCTGGAATGGGCAGTGGAGCAATCGCCTTCCTGGAAATTCAAGTATTACCTTGCGCTTTGCTATCGCCATCAACTGAAGGTGCAGGCCTCCCTTGCGGTGGTGGAAGCATGCGGATTTGAACCCGACTACTATCCTTTCTACCTGTTACGCGCTTTCCTCCAAAAAGAAACCGGGCAGCACGGCCGCGAATCTGATCTGCTGCAGGCGAACGAGATCGCCCCCGGCGAATGGCGCACTTCCCATCAACTTACTGCTTTCTACCTGGAAACCGGGGCTGGGAACCAGGCGCTGGAGACAGCGAAAGCGGGCCGGCAAAAGCATCCGGAAAATTATTATCTTGGTTTGCAGCTCGCCAAATGCCTCCTGTTCAGCAGCCGGTATGCGGAGGGCATCCGGTTGATGACCTGCCTGGAGGTGCTGCCCAACGAAGGGGCATCCGAAGGGCGCATCCTCTGGCGTGAAACGCACCTCGAAGCTGCGCTGGATGCCTTGCAGCGGGAAGCATGGGATGAAGCAGGGCACTTGATCTCCGAAGCACGGCGGTGGCCGGAAAATCTGGGACTCGGCCGGCCGCAGTACGTAGATGAACGGCTCGAAGATTTCATGGCACTGTACTGTTGCAGAAGCATGAAGGAACCATTGCACCTGTCCCTGCAGCATAACCTCCTCAACTACAGGTTGCAGCATGGCGACAAGCCCTTCGGCGCTGCAGATTTTCTTTCCCTGCTGATGCTCAAACAAAAAGGAGAAGAACAGAAAGCGGACGAAATCATGTATGGGTGGACGACGATGCAACCCGAAGCTTTGCCACGGCGATGGGCAGCCGCTTTTTTTGCCCGTGATCCTGAATGCCTGGCAGTGCTGGATCTGGAAGAGCTTCCGCACCGCGAACCGTTGCCATACGAGATCATTGTGGAAGACCGGGATTACCGGTTTGTAAAAAAACTATATAAATTGGACGCCTTCCGGTGTTTTTCGTGAAGGATTCCAATAAAAATCTTATACTACATCAACTGTAAAATCTGCACGATGGAAACAACACTCAAGGATCTTTCCAACTACCACATGCTGGTGTCTGATTTTTTTCACTGGCCCCAAACGGAAGAAGATTGGGAACAGTATAAACTGTCTGATGAACAAATCGCTTTTTTCAAAGAGAACGGCTACATCAGCAACATCAAGCTGCTCGAAGAATGGCAGATAGACCGGCTCAACGACGAGCTGGCGGAGATCATCGACCCGGCTCATCCCGACAACAACCTGTTCTACCAGTTCTTTTCCAACTCATCCACCGATCCGGATTGTGTGCTGTTTCATGCGCTGGGTGCATGGCGCATCAAACCCGGGTTTCACGACATTCTCTGGAACCCTGCGTTCGTAATGGCCGCCAGTCAGCTGCTCGGCGACCAGTCGATCCGCTTCTGGCACGACCAGCTGTTCTGCAAACCGGCAAAGCATGGCGGGGTAGTGGCCTGGCACCAGGATTATTCATACTGGACCCGCACCACGCCCATGCAGCACCTTACCTGCTGGGTCGGTTTGGATGATGCCACCCTGGAAAACGGCTGCATGTACTATGTACCACGGAGCCACCGCTGGGGACTGCTCGACAAGCCTGAACTGACCGGACAGATGGACGGACTGATGGACATGCTCACGGAAGAACAGCAGGCCCAGTTCAAGCCGATCCCCATAGAGCTCAAAAAAGGGTACGGCACTTTTCACCACCCGCTCCTGGTGCATGGGTCATATGAGAACCGGTCGGACAACCAGCGGCGGGCGTTCGTGCTGAACGTTTTTGCTGATGGAACGATCTCCGGGGCTGATAAAACCCTGATGCCCGGCACACCGCCCATCCCGAAAGGGGAGAAGGTCGGAGGGCAGTTTTTCCCAATGCTGATCGACCGCACGGTGGTGCAGTAATGCTGATTTTTAACCAGAGGCGGCAGCACGAAACGTCGGTTCTTATAGAGTCGTTTCTTCGTGCTGCCCTGCCCGTATATTTCAAACCTTTTTATGTCATTGACCACTTATGCGCAGCCGGTTGAAGAAAAGAAGAACTACACGGGGCAGATCATGATCGTGGGCGCTTTCTTTTTTATTTTTGGTTTCATCACATGGGTCAATGGTACGCTGATCCCCTATCTGCGCATTGCGTGCGAGCTGGAGGAGTGGCAGGCCTACCTGGTCACATTTGCTTTTTACATTTCCTATACCGCCATGGCCATCCCTTCAAGTAAGCTGCTTCAGTATACGGGGATGGTCAAAGGAATGCGCATAGGCCTGATCGTGATGGCGGCAGGATGCCTGGTCTTTATTCCGGCTGCCTACGGCCGGTCGTACGGGCTTTTTCTCACCGGGCTGTTTGTGATCGGCGCAGGAACCACGCTGTTGCAGACCGCCGTCAATCCGTATATCACGCTGCTGGGCCCGGCCAACAAAGCGGCGCAGCGCATGAGCATGATGGGGATCTGCAACAAATGCGCCGGCATCCTCGCGCCGCTTATCCTGGGCGCCATCATACTCAAAAATTCAGGCGGATTGCTCGAGGAGCTTGCAAGGCTTTCGCCTGCGGCGAAAGTGGCGCGTCTCGACGAACTTTCGCGTGCCGTCATCTTGCCCTATGCGATCCTGACGGCGGCGCTGCTCCTGATTTCTTTTCTCATCAGGTTTGCGCATTTACCCGAAGTGGCTGCACCCGAAGAAGCCACCGGGGTTCCTTCACCTACGTACACATCCTCTTCTATGGGAGGCCGGCTCCTGCTGGGCTTCATCGCCATTTTTTGCACCGTAGGGCTCGAAGTGGTATCAGGCGATACCATCGGTAATTATGGATTGTATCATGGCATGAGCCTGGATGTGGCGAAAAGCCTGACTTCCTACACGCTGGCCGCCACCCTTGCCGGATACCTGTTCGGGGTGTTCGCCATTCCGCGGCTGGTATCGCAGGAAAAGACCTTTATATTTTCCACCGGTTTGGGCGTTGTGTTTTGCCTGCTGGTGCTGCTGGTGCCGGGGAAAGCTTCGATAGGATGTTTATCGCTGCTCGGTTTATCGAACGCGATCCTCTGGCCAGCCATCTGGGCGCAGGCACTCAAAGGATTGCAGGGCCGGCAGCTCAACCAGATGTCTGCCATCCTCATTATGGGCATCGCCGGCGGTGCCCTGATGCCGCTTGTCTACGGCTGGATGACAAAGCTGGTCGGCAACCAGTACGCCTACTGGCTCCTGATCCCCTGTTATCTGTTCAACGCGTTCTACTGGTGGCAGGGCAGAAGAGGAGCCGGCAGCCTGAACGAAAACATAGCAGCGAACAAGAGCCGGGTGGCTGCAAATTGATTGATACTAACTTGCTAACAAGGTGTAATATTTAGCCAACTGAAGTTACACATACTCTTTATAATGTCTTTTTCACCATTGATCTGTTTGAGTGCTTTTGCTAACTGGTCTTCTACCTGGTCTATGGAAGTGAAAACATGGTTGTTGAATCCCTTCTGTTCCCGAATGTAATCCCAGATGTGCTCCGTAGGATTGAGTTGCGGTGAATACGGCGGCAACAAAAGCAGCCGGATGTTCTCTGGCAGCTCAAGGGTCCCACTGGTATGCCATCCTGCTGAATCCAGGCATAAGATAATCCTGTACTTGCTGTATACCCTACTCAATGCCCGCAAAAATATGTTCATTATCTGCGTATTGGTCAGTGGCGCTATGATCGAATAATTCTCACCTGTCTCAGGACATACGGCCGTGTATGCATAAATGTACTCTCTGATCATCTGTTGTCCTACAACAGCTCTGCTGCCAGCCGGCACCCAGCATCTGCTTACATTGTTTATCCGTCCGAACCTTGCTTCATCCTCAAAAAACAGCTTGACAGGTCTTGTATCCTTTACTTTTCCGTAGCAGGCTGCCAGTAACCGCGGAAGTTTTTTTTAAACTTTTCCTGCGCCTCCACATCCTGGACGGGGTGCCTTCTTATTCCAGCTGTGACGTCTGAACAAATCCCATATATAATCGTTTGAAACCCCACCACCAAGCTTTTTTTCTACCACATCCTTTATGTCATGGAAGGTCAGTACAGCTCCCTTGAGCGCCTTTGATTGCAGTTGCTTCATCATGGCTGCTTCCTGTTCCAGGCTCATGAACGATGTAGCCAGTCTGCGACCACCCCATTGCAGAGCTCTATCAAAATCAGCTCCCTTAATATTGTATGTACACACTATACGCTTTACTATGCTGGCTGTCGTACCCAACATATCGGCTATCTCCTGCGCCCGTTTGCCTGGACCATTGGCAACAGCATGAAGAATCTGCCAGTAAGTATGCAAGCGTACCTGCTTTTGTTCTGTCATTCGAGACTTGAGTTCTTCGAGTGTAAGATGAGGACGAAGGGTAAGATGACGCATATCCTTGATTGTCCCCTAAATGTATTGAATATTTATTATATTTTGCCTTGTTAGCAAGTTGGTATGATTGAGCAATAGGACATGCCACTGCACCTACCAGGTATCTGTACTTCGGTTTCATCTGCTATCTACAATATTCAGTATGATTAATATCACCGAGGTATACGTGCCATGCCTGGCGTCTCTGCCACATTGTGGATAAGCAGGATCTTGTCAACGATTTAAAAAGAGAGGTTGTCAAATAATGACCAGGGGACCTCATCACTTCACCAATAATCGCGTACTCTTCAGCTCAACGGAACTGCTGCCCATCAGGATGGTGAAGTAGCCGGGTTCGGTGATCCATTGGCCGTCTTTCCAGAATTGGAGCGCACGGGCGCTGACGGGCAGGGAAACTTTTTTGCTCTGGCCCGGTTGCAGGGCGATGCGGGTAAAGCCTTTCAATTCTTTTTCCGGACGTACCAGCGAACTGACCTCGTCATGAACATAGAGCTGTACGATCTCGTCGCCGGCACGTTTGCCGGTATTGGTGACCGTGACCTCGGCGTAGGCGGTATCCCCTTTCATCATGGTGGCCCTGGTAAGGTGAACATCCGAATACGAAAAAGTGGTGTAACTGAGCCCGAACCCGAACGGGTAGGTAGCATCATACGAAGCATTCCACAGCTGGCGGGGCCGACCTGGTGCCAGCGCATTGTAAAATGCCGGCACCTGCCCTACATTGCGGGGGTACGTGACTGTTAGCTTGCCTGCAGGATCGATCATCCCGAAAAGGGTCTGAGCCACCACAGTGCCTGTTTCCTGTCCGAGGAACCACCCGTCCACAATGGCATTTACATGATCCTTGGCCCATTGAATGGCGGCGGGTCTGCCATGGAGCAGCACCAGGATGACCGGTTTGCCTGTTGCAGCCACCGCTTCGAGCAGCTGCTCCTGCTGGCCGGGTAGCGTGATATCATCGCGGTCTACATTTTCCATGATGCTTTTCTCATCATCGCCCAGCACTACAATGCTGACATCGGCCTGCCTGGCCGTTTCCACCGCTTGCATGATCCGCTCTTCATTGGCCGTGGATTGAATGTTGCACCCCTTCGCGTACACTACTTTGATGTCGCTTCCGGCAATCTTTTCTAAGCCCTGCCGGACCGTAACAAAATACTTGGGAAGCTGGGTAGAGTAGGTTCCAAGCCGGGTGGTGTCGGCATTGGGCCCGATCACGGCAATGGTCTTTATCCTGCTTCTGTCGAGCGGAAGAATATGATCGTTTTTGAGCAGGATGATTGACCGCGCGGCAGCTTCGTAGGCGAGGGAGTCGTGTGCCGGGTTGCTGAGCACTGAGCGGTAATCCTTGCGCGCATGGGCGAGCGAGCCACTGATCTCGGAAAAGAACACGTCCGACTGGTCCGCAGTTTTTTCGCTGGCCTTTTCTAGGGTGATGTTGGCGGGTGCGGTCACTTCATCCTCCTGCAGTTTGAGCAGCATTTTAAATTCGAGCACTTTCCTGACAGCGTTGTTCAGCAGGCTCACCGGGATCTGCCCCTTGGTTACCCCGTTCACCAGTGCGGCCCCGTACATGCGCTGGCCCGTCCAGCCCTGTTTAAAAGCCAGTTCGGTATGCACGCCCGCGGTCAGCGCCATTTTGATGAGCTCGGGCCTGCTATCGGTGATATGGAACCGGTCGGCCACCCAGCGGATATCATTGTTGTCGGATACAACCAGTCCGTCGAAACCGAATTCTTTCCGAAGCACATCGTTCAGCGTATAGGTATTGACGTGACAAGGCACGCCGTTCAGGCTGTGATGGGCCGGCATGATGGCTGCAACGCCTGCATCCTGCACCGCCGCCTGGAAAGGCGCCAGGTGAATTTCGTGCAGCGACCGCAGGGATATCTCCACCGCCGCACCGTTGGCGCCGAGCAGCGGCTCGCCGTCGCCCACAAAATGTTTGGCGGTAGACATTACATGGTTGCGATCGAAACGCTGGCTTCCGCGTCCCTGCAGGCCGTTGATAAAGGCCACGCCGATGCGGCTGACGAGATAAGGATCTTCTCCATAGGCTTCTTCGAAACGTCCCCAGCGTGCGTCGCGTACTACGCCCAGCATCGGCGTATAAACATGCTGGATGCCCAACGCACGTGCTTCTTCCGCAATCACCGTAGACACGCGTTCTACCAGCGCCGTATCCCAGGAGCTTCCCAGGGCTATGGCCTGTGGAAACGAAGTGGCGCCCGTAGCCACTACCCCGTGCAGGCATTCGCCCGCCTGTAAATGCGGAATGTTGAGCCGGGTGTTGCCGTTGGGATAAAACGAACCCAGCTGCTGCGCTTTCTCTTCCGTCGTCATCTCCAACAGCAGCTTGTCGATCTTCTGCTGATCCTGTCTGGAAACGGGAACATAGGGTTTGGGAGCCTTCTGGCTTACCGCAAACAGGGAGAGGGAAGAGGCAAGAAGGAGTAAAGCCGTTTTCTTCATACGGATCAAATGGGTTCTATGGTATAAAGAGACAAAAATAGGAAGGTAGCACCAGCCACATCACGCACCAGGAATCTAATTTCCCACATTCATCAATACCCCGGGTTCTGTTCGATCTTGGCACCTACGTTGCGGTCGATGGTGGTTTGCGGGATCGGCAGCAGGTTGTTGAACTGCTGAACCGAAGCCTGTGACGCATCGTAGCCGAAGCGTTTGGTACGGTCGTAGATCAGTCCCAGCCGTCCCAGCGTCAGGATGCGGAATTCCTCTCCAAACAATTCACGGGCACGCTCATCCAGGATATAGTCGATCGTAACATCGGCCGGGTTCACCGGTGTGGCATTGGCCCGGCTTCTGACCACGTTCAGATCAGCTGCCGCCAGGTCTTTCTGGTTTTTGGCCAGGTAAGCCTCTGCCCGCAGGAAGTACGTCTCCGGCAGACGAGCCACATAAAAATCCCTGACATATCCATTGTCCGGCTGGGCGTTGATGTGTTTGTCGGTCCCGAACTTCTGCCAGTTTGGATACACATAGATCATCGTGTCGTCGCGAACGGTCAGGAAAGATTTGGGGATCAGGTCGCCTTTTTTAAAGTTGCCGACATTCGCACCGAAATAATAGTTCCGCTTGATATTCGTTTCGCTGTTGCGGATGTCGCTGCCGCTGTTGTTCCAGATGGTATAGTTGGAATAATTGGTCGGGCGAACAAAACCAACGCCCCTGCCCGTTGAATCTACGGCTACCCCCGATGTATAGCCGATCTTGGCCAGTCCCCAGAAATTGCACCACATCATGCGTTCGATCAGCGGACGGTTGAAATTCGGCACTCCACCCAGCACAACCGCACCGGTAGCCCCGATCTCGAACTGTGCCACCCAGAGGCCTTCGCTGTTGCCGGTCTGCCGGTTCTGGTTGCCCATTACAAAGAGATCGTAATAATAGTTCTTGTCGGCTTCCGTACTCCGGGCGCCGAACCTGGCTTTCACCAAAGAGTAGGATCCATCGGTTCCATCGATCACACGGGTGGCGGCGGCCACAGCGCCGTCATAATCTTTCAGGGAAATATTTACCTCGCTCAGAAAATGATCCGCTACCGCGCGTACCACCCGGCCCTGACTGGTTGTGGTCAGCGGGAGATTGGTACGGGCAAACTCCAGGTCGGCTTTTGCAAATGTGTAGCATTCCTGACGGGTATTGCGGGTAAAATCCACTTTGGCTTCGGTAACCGGTTTGTCGAGGATGGGTACGCCTCCAAACACGTTGGCGAGGTTGCGGTACGCAAAGCCGCGGAAAAAACGGCCTTCCGCGATGCTGGCCTGCTTGTCGGCATCGGAAGCCCACTTTACCGCGGGGTTCTCAGCTCCGGAAATGATGGTATTGGCAACTTTGATGATCGTATACTGCCAGGTGAACCAGTCGCCGGAATAATTGTCAACTGAATTCACCAGTCCCCAGTTGTTGTATTTGGTGGTGTTGTCGCGTGGGTCGAAGCACACATCGGTGCCGAGTCCCAGTATCCAGCCATCCTTGTTCCCATCGGCTGAATTGTAAAAAAGCTGTACACTGCGGTACATCGAGGCACTCAGCTCATCGAACTGGGCCTTGCTGAGAAAAGCGTTTGCCGTGTTCAGCTTGTCTTTCTGTACTTCCTTGAGGAACTCACTGTCGCGTTTGCAGGAAGCCAGGATGAGGATCAGCCCGGTGCAGACGGCCAGCATATGTTTTGTCGATTTCATCGTTCGTTTTTTTTGGTTAGAAGCCTAAGTTGATGCCAAAGGAAATGGTGCGCATCAGCGGCAGCGACTGGTTTACCGTGGTGTTGGTAGAGCCGCCATTGCCGCCGATCTGTGCGCCGTTGGCGGGGTCGAGGCCCGTCCAGCCGGTGAGAGTCAGCAGGTTGGTGCCGCTGATGTAGGCACGCATGTTATCGACATGCAGCTTCTGCAGCAAGGCAGCCGGCAGGTTGTAGCTGAACGCCATGTTCTGTAGGCGTGCAAAGGTCCGGGACTGGTAGAACCCGTACCCAAATGGATTGGCGTAGTTCGGTCTCGGGTATTGGCTGTTTTCATGACCGGGCATCCAGTAAGGGAGGTTCAGCCAGTTGGCGCTGGTTGGCAGTACGGCTCCGGGATCGAGGCTGCGGATGTTGGTAGACATAAAGAAATTGTCTTTGCCACCACCTACGATCGAGTTGATGCTGAAGTAAAGCGAGAAATTTCTATAGCTGAACGTGTTCGAGAGGTTGACGTTGAAGTTTTCCTTCGCATAGCCAATCACCGAACGGTCGGAAGCATTGATCACGCCGTCGTTGTTGATGTCCCTTATTTTCAGGTCGCCGGCCTGGAAAATCGGTGTGCCGGACGCACTTTTGAATTTGTTGATGTAGTCGAGGTCGGTGCTCTGCACCACGCCATCGACGGTGTAATCATAAATGGCACCGAGCGATTTGCCGATGAAGAGGCTGTTGCCCAGGTCGTCATCTTCTTTGCCGTCGCCGTTGGCATCGAGCCCGTACAGGTGCACAAGCTTATTGCGGTTCATCCAGAAGCTGAGACCGGTTTCCCATTTGAACCCGCCGGCTGCCTTGATGTTCACGGAGTTGAGGGTGATCTCGATGCCGCGGTTGTGCACTTCGCCGATGTTGGTGTTCACGGAGGCATAGCCGGTAAAGGCGGGCAGACTGCGCAGCAGGAGCTGATCGGTGGTCTTGCTCATGTACACATCGATGTTACCGGACAGCCGGCTCTTGAAGAGGGTAAAATCAAACCCCAGGTTTTTTGCAGCCGTTTTCTCCCACGACAGCGATTTGTTGCCGAGGGTGGAAGGGATGGTGTAGGCGGTGCTGGTGCTGCCAAAGACGGTATACCCCAGGTCTACACTGGCTTGCGTGGCGTACGGATCGATGCCCTGGTTACCTGTTTGGCCATAAGAAGCCCTGATCTTGAGGAAGTTGATCCAGGGGATGCTCTTCATAAAATCTTCTTCACTGATGGCCCAGGCCACCGAGCCGCCGGGGAAGTTGCCGAACTTATGCCCGTCGGCAAAGGCCGAGTAGCCGTCGCGACGGATGTTGAAGGTGGCGTAATAGCGTTGTTTGTAATTGTAGTTGAACCGGCCGATGTAACCCACATTCGAATACTGCGCGTAGTTGGTGGTACCGGTTTGTGTGGTCGCATACTGGAGGGCGTTATAGCCCAGCACCGTGGTGCCGATGCTGGCGAAATTGGATCCGTTGAAGCGGACGGTCTTCAGCGAGTAGTTGTCGCGCGTGTAACCGGCCAGTACGTCGAAGTTATGATCGCCGAACGATTTCGTATAGGTGAGCAGGTTGTTGATCAGCCAGGTGTTGCTGTTGGCGTTGATCTGGTAACCGTTGGCCTTGGCGAGGAACTGTGACGGGTTGCTGACCTCGGTCGCTACCAGGGTATTCGCTTCGCCGAATTCATGGTGGAAATAGGCGCGGTCGGTAGTAGCGCGGCTTCCTGTAACATCGAACCTGAAATTGAGTCCGGGAATGTAGGGGATCTTCACGTTCACAAAACCGGTACCCCGTGTGCTGGTATATTTTTCCAGGTCGTCGTCATAATACCCGGGCTGCGAGAGGTTCACGTTGCCCCAGTACGGGTTGTACAGCGACGTGTTACCGGCCGGAAAACGCTGCAGCACCGAATTGTTGGTGCCGTCGAGGTAGCGGTAGCTGTAGGGTGTCATGTAAGTGGCCATGTACATATCGGGCGAAGTTCCGGAATAGTCGCGGTATGAATAGTACCCGTTGAAACCGTAGGAGAGCCAGTCGGTGATGTTGTTTTCAAGCTTGATGGTGAGGTTCGGCTTCTTGAAATTGTCGTTGGCCAGCACACCTTTCTGGTTGAGATAGCCGCCGGAAAAATAGTAGTTGAGGTTCTTGGTGCGGCCTGAGACAGACATTTCATAATTCCGGATCGGCGCATACTGGCTCACCTCATCGAACCAGTTGAGTGTATGTCCTTCATTGTACGCCTTCAGCTCGAGCGGCGAGAACACTTTTGTGAGATCGCTGATGTCGGTGCCGCGGATGGAAAGGTTGTCTTTTCTCCATTGCACGAAATCAGTGCCCGTTCTCATATCCGGGATGCGCGTCCAGTTCTGTATGCCGTAGTAGGTGTTGAAGTTGATCACCGGTTTTTCGGAGCGCCCGCGCTTGGTAGTAATGATCACAACGCCGTTGGCGGAACGCGATCCGTAGATGGCGGCCGAGCTTGCATCTTTGAGCACATCAAAGGTGGCCACATCGTTCATGTTGATCTCGTTGAGGTTGCCGTTGAAGATGACGCCGTCGAGCACAATGAGCGGGCTCGTGGAGGCATTGATCGAGTTCTGTCCGCGCACCACGATGTTCGGACTGGCGCCTGCACTGGTTGACGGGCCTACGTTGATGCCGGCGGTACCCTGGATGGCCTCTAGCGGGTTCACGAAGGGAACGGCCGATTTAGGCGAGCCTTCGATCTTAACGGTGGTGATGGCGCCGGTGAGGTCTTTGCGTTTCTGGGTGCCATAGCCCACCACCACCACATCGTTGAGCTGTGCGGTGCTTTGGCGCAGGGTTACATCCAGCTGCGTGCGGCCATTGACGGCGACGGTCTGTGTTTCATAACCTACCGAAGTAAACGTGATGTTGCCAGTGGTGCGTGCACGCACGGAGTATTCGCCCGACTGTCCCGTGCTTGTACCCGCAGCGCCACCGCTTACCACCGACACCCCGGAAACCGGTTGTCCGTTGCCGTCAGTGACCTTGCCGGTGACGGTGACCACCTGCTGGGCATACACAGGGGCCTGCCATACAGCAGCCAGCGTGAGCAGCAGGATGTACAAACACCACCCCTCCATTTTTTTTACGAAAAGCAGGTTACAAAACGATTGCTTTTTTTGCATATTCACTTGTTTTGGGATTGAAAGCTGTTTTTGAAAACGAGGCGCAACTTATACGTCTGACTGTACGAGAAGAATGGATCTGCCAGATACGAGGGACATACAACACCCCTGCAAGAAACGACAATTCCCAGAGCCTGCTCTGGCAGCAGTTGGCAGAAGATTCAACTATCTTGGCAAGTTGGGAGGTCGATGTGTACTTTTTGTTTTGCAACAAAAAGTACCAAAAAATGCAAGGCTTTTGAAATGGGGCTAAAATTTACTGCATTGCGCGGGCAACGGACATGGTTTCATTCAGCAGTGGTAGGGGTATGGGCCATTGCATGAAGGAGCAGTAGAATAAAGCCGTGCGTGTCCGTTGCACCAAATAGCCGCCTGCGGCAGGCCATTTGGTCTCGCTCCATTCCGTAAATTTCTTCACGCCCCATTTCAAAGGCCGGGGGGAGGAGCCGAGGAAGCTGCCGCGGTGTGGCAGGGTTCGGGGTTCATGATCGCTTCGCATTGCCTGACCGGCTTGGCGCGTAACGGTTACACCCGTGGCACGCCGTCGTGAACGGGGACGCAGGCATCATCAGGCGAGCAGCTAAAATAAAAGCATCTCTCGATCTCTGAATAGTGGTTCGGAACATCCTCTGCCAGAAAAATTCGATACTCCAAATTTCTTCCAATCATTTTTCCCGCTTCTTTTTTCTGTAGCCCATCAGTTCAAACGGAATGGGCCGGAAGGCCGGTAGCTTTTGGTACACTTCGGAAGTGGGCTTCAGGCGGAAATCTTTGGTTTCGTAGGAGACGAAGCCCGGATCGGATTGGAGGATCAGGTTGTTGGCGGGAGAGAAGACCAGGTACTGGCCTGCTTTGGAACGTTTTACGGGTACCTCGGTGGGGGTGCCGATGTTGACGAGCACATTGTGTGTGAAGGTGTCGCGTTTGGGTATTTCGGGGTGATCGGTGAAATAGCTGACGAGCCGGGGATAGCGGGTGGCATAGGGCGGCTGGTCGAAATGGACGGCCTGCAGCCGCTTGCGGAAAAGCCCGTTGGAGTCGAGCATGGCCGTGGCCCAGTCGTTCAGCCGGTCGTCGATGTGGGATGCGAAACGGGTGTCGATAAAAATGTTGTTGTAATATTTGTTGTCTTGTCCGCCGCCGATGAAACCCGCGATGAGCCCTGCTTTGTAAAAGACATTGTTGTACACCGTCATGGCGCAGGCGCCGTCGTCGTGGTAGATGGCCATCGTGCGGTGCCGGCTGCCGATGTCGTGAAAATAATTGTTGCGGATCACGTTGCCCTGTTCCGACGGATCGCGGCCATAATAAAACGCGCCCATGTCGTCTACCTCCCGCGCCACATCGTGCAGGTTGTTGTACTCGAACAGGTGATCGTTGCCATGCAGCAGCACACCCAGCGAGGGCGCGTTGTACACTTCCGAATGGGTGATGCGGTTGCCTACGCCCGCGATCCAGATGCCGGGCCGGTGCGTCCGCTCAAGCCGGTTGAAATCGTGCACAACACAATTCTGCACATAGCTGTTGCCCGGTTCCAGTGTAACCCGGTTGCCGCCGCTCAGGAAGATACCCCCTGCGCCGGTCTGAAACACTTCGCAGTCTTCGATGCCGTTGTTGAAACCGCCTTCCCGGTCGAACGTGCTGTTGTCGTACACATACTGCACCAGGCTTCCAACCAGGCGCGCAGCCGGTACGCCGCTGCCGCCAGGTTTGTACTGATCGAACGGCGTAACGCCTTTGCCCATGCTGATGGCCATCATGCCCAGATTTGAAAAAGTGCACCTTTTGATGCGTACACCCCTGGTTCGTTCCATGTAGATACCCATGCCGCGGCTGCAGGTCACCGTGAGGCCAGACACCGTTACATGCTGAACGCCCTCCAGCGCCAGCAGGGGCGCTTCCAGCAGAGACACATCGATGCTTTTCAAATGATCCGGCGGATAGAAATACAGGATCTTTTTGTCGCGGTCAAGATAGTATTCACCCGTTGTATCGATCTCTTCCGGGATGTTGAGCGCATACCAGGCCCGCCACGGTTTGCCGGTACCATATCCGTAGGTGGACGGCATGGCAGTGGTGATGGTGCGGTTGAGGGTGTCGATCTCTTTGAGAGAGACCGTTTCATCGGCATATCCCCACATAAAAAAGCCGTACAGCCACGCTTTCTCCGGTTCCTTCCATCTTGAGGGGCGGTTGGTACCTGTATACGTAAACCTGCCGCCGCGGTCGATGGTATCGCCCCAGCGTGGCACCGAACCGGAATCAATGAGTTTGTCGATCAGCACCGTCCCGTTGTTTGGCCACCGCGCCGTGCGGCCCGGGGTGCCGTTCACAAAGAGCTCCAGCGGAGCGGGCCCGTACGGATGTGCAAAACCGGTTGGCCGCAAAGTGCCCAGGTCGGTGATGCCGTTCTTTGCCAGATCGATCTGCAGTATCTTCTGTGCCAGGGAAGGCAGCAGCCGTTTCGCGAAACCGGCATCGGTGATACGGGTAGCTGCCGTTACCGGCACCGACTTTCCTCCATGCAGCGTCACTTCTTCCCCCTTGTAAGCAGCGATATTCAAGGGCACAACAGAAGTCCAGGTTTTGCCTTCCGTCAGTTCGATTGTTTCCCTGATATGATACGTGCCTTTGCGCAGGAAAATATGGATGCCTCCACTTCCTGACTGATGTGCTTCGGCCATCTGGCGTGCTTTCCGGATGGCGGCCGGCAGGTTGCTGAACGGGTCCTGCATCGATCCGGACGCCTGTTCGTGACCGTTGGTCGCTACAAAAAGATACTGCGCCTGTGCACCGTGCAGGGTGGCGAGGAACAATAAAAAGACAAGCGCGTTGCGGAATCTGTTTTTCATAGCGGGCAGCGGTGTTATTGTTTCTTCCTGATGAGGATCATATACCCTTTCGCCGCTTCTATCTCCATCTCTTTGCCCAGGTCGATGCCCTGCTTTGCATCCTGGAATTCCTGGATGGCGGGGATCGTGACGTCAACACTGGCCGGATCAAAGCCCAGCTTGTTCCAGTCGATCTGAATGCGGGTGGTGAGGTTTTTGTCGGTCCAGTTGGCCACGGCGATCACCGCCTCGTCCCTGCTGCGGTACACGGTGGCGATCACGCTGTCCTGGCTGCAGCGGACCGGCAGTTCGGGATCCCAGAAACCGATCTGTTCTTTTTTGGTGAACTGGTGTTCGTCCCAGAACTTCCAGATAAATTCCGGTGTCTTCGATTTGTACCAGCCCAGCCGGCCCGTGATGCCGAACACCATGCCCCGCCAGATGTTGCCGCCATCGCGCAGCATCTGCGAGGTAAGTCCGAAAGGCACCCCGCTCACTTCTACCAGCCAGTAGTCGGGTGGCAGGTTATAGTTGCGGGCTTCGCCGATCCACAGCTGGTCGATGAATGGCAGCAGGTCGGTATACAGGTTCAGGGATGAGGCATATTTGCCGAACTTGTTGTAATGGTTCCAGGTATGCATGTCAATCTTGGAGCCTGGGCGTTTGCGGTCGAGGATCTTGCGTGCACGCTTGAGTGTTTCGCGGTCAAGCGCCAGGTCGTCGATATAGATGCCGTCGATGCTGGCGTTTTCACACAGCCAGTTCAGTCCTTCGAGGTAATAATTATTCAGCCGCGAGTCGGGCGTGGTCAGCACGGCGATGTCCTGCCTGCCGGCATACTTGCCCTTTACGAAAGTGCATTTCCAGCCCGGGATGAACTTTTCCTTGAAGTTGGCTGCCAGCCAGGGGTGCGGCCCCTCCGGATTGATGATCGTCCTGGTTTCGTTGCCGGGGCCGGGAAAAATGATCTCGTTGTTGAGCGATCGCATCGCCCATATTTCCGGGGCGTTTACCGTGAGCTCGCGCGTGGTATAGTAGAGCTTTACTTTCAGGTTGTGCTGGTGGGCATCCCCGATAAAACTTTTAAGGTCGCCTATATTGTCTTCGTGGTAGGGATAATCGATGAAAGGATAGATGTCTTTTTTGTGGTGGATGTTGATGATGTTGGCTCCATGGTCGAGGGCAGTCTGCACAAAATGGGAGCTGGTATCGATGTCGGAATGGAAGTACCGGTCGCCGTACTGGATGTCGCGGTTGATGAGTTTGAACGGCGTCACGAGCAGGTCGAAATCGAAGTGATAGGTTTCGCCTTTTACCAGGGTGCGCTGGCCCGAGTACGCATTCACCCGGGTGGCCCCGTCCTTTTCATCGATGTTGATGCCTCCTTTCTCTCCGTTGCCCCACGATTCGGGCTCGTTGAGCGGACCGAAAGAATAGTAGATGTTGATGAGCTGGCGCTTGTAGTTGGCCCCTTTCAGTTTTATTTTTACGCCACCGTTCACACCGCCGAGCCACACTTCATCCTGGTTCTTGTTGATCACATCCCATTTCCATTTCCAGGAGGCCGGCCTGAACCCGCCTTCCTTGTCGAGCCCCATCATGTAAAGCGATTTTTCCTTTTGCAGTGGCATCTCCAGCCGGATATCGCTCACCGGAATGTCTTTCAGCGGCGTCACGGCCAGCTGGTACCGGATAAATCCATCATATTCCGCATGGGCCCTGACCATCACCGTTACTGCCGGGTTTTTCCATTCCACCTGCCAGTCGGTCGAGGCGGGAAAGTTGTCTTTGTAGGTGACCGGCCCTGCACTGAACGCAAGTGGTTTTTGTGCGGCCTGTTCAACCAAAAAGCTCAAAGGCCTGACCAGGATCGGTTCACCTGCGGGCCTGAGCGAAAGGTTGTTGTGGTCGAAAAAGGTGGTCACACTGGCAGGCAGTCCGTCTTTCCCCACTTCGATCTTCCTGCCGATGATAGAGACGGTATCGCCGTTTCTATTGAGCGGTTCAAAACCTTTCGTGATCTCTTTGTCGAGATCGATGGTGGAGTTCAGCCAGTTGAGCCGCGACATGGAAGAAGGATTATTGTATCCTTTGTTCACGACGGGGGCTCCCGCCACGGTCAGCATTACCTGTATGCGTGTAGCTGAAAGGCCTTCCGCCTGCAGTATGATGGTTCCCCTGTAGTTTCCTTTTGCGGCTTCCGGGATCTGTACGCCGAACCACAGGGGTTGAACCCTGCCTTTGTCTACATCCAGTGTTTTCACCAACGGCTTGCCATCATAATTGATCCCTTCGGTATTGAAACAGGTCCTTTCACCCATCTGGCTGCTGCTGTCTCCGTTTTGCAGCGGTGAAAAGTTTGCCGTCAGCTGACGGAGGGGAGTCCGGGAAGCAAAGACGCCGACCTGAAACACAAAATATTCGCCCGGCTGCACCGTTGCTGAAAACCGGGTAAGGCCTTTTGCATCCCTGGAAAGCCAGGTGACCGGGAGGCCATCGAGCAGGCGGATGGAATTGTCGCGCGTTTCCGGAAAGGTGAGAAATGGGCGGTCTGCGAATTTCTTCACAAGCTTTTGAACGGCGGCATCGCTGGCCTGTACCGACATTGCGCTGTTTGCAATGCCTACCTCGCCTACCGTGCTGGTCTGCTTGATGGCATCTTCATCGATCATATTGTCGCGGACCTCTTTTTTGACCTGTGCGGATGAACTGATGCAGAACAGGAGACTGGCTATGTACAGAAATTTTTTCATGTTAAAGTGGATTCGGCCTGCGATAGGGAACTGAAAGCTTTAAAATATGGAAGGCAATATAATCGATCGCGGCCATCCGGAAAGGCAACTGCAGGCCGGCAGTCATGCTTAACCGAACAGGCTGATCGATTTGAATTCTTTCTGGTATTGCACCGGGCTTCTGCCGGTGATCTGTTTGAAATATTTGTGGAAGTTCGCAAAATTGTTGAAGCCGCTTTCGCAACAGACCTGTTTGCTGTTCAGCCTGTTCTCTTTCAGCAGTTTGCAGGCATGGTTCACCCGCAGTTCGATCAGGAACTGCGAATACGTTTTACTGGTCTTCGACTTAAAGAACCGGCAAAAAGAGTTGGGGCTGATAAAGGCCACGGCAGCGATCTCTTCCAGCTCGATGCGGCGGCTAAAGTGGGATCTCGAATACCGGAGCACGTTGTTGATGCGGTCGCTGTCGTCCGATTCGGGGATCTCTTTTTCGAACGACAGAAAGCTGAGCTGGCTGCACAGCGCGATCGTGTTGAGCACATTGAGCAGCAGAATGATCTTTTCGCTTCCCGAAGCCTCTAGCATCTGCGAAAGAAGTTGCGCCACCTTGCTCCTGGTCTGCCCCTGCAGGGAGATTCCCTGCCCTGCTTTTTCGAGCAGCAGTTTGATGTACGCGTTCTCCTGCAGCTCGAGAAAAGTGGAACCCCAGAAATTTTTTTCGAAATGGAGTACGGTCACCTGCGTACGCGGCTCATGCGCCATGCCGTCGTTGGTGCTGTCGCATTTCCAGAAATGGGGCACATTGGACCCGATCATGATGATGTCGCCGGCCCGGTATTGCGTGATGCTTTGTCCGGCGAAGAGTGTGCCAGAGCCTGCTTCGATACAGGCGATCTCGATCTCGGGATGGTAGTGCAGCTGGTTGTACATGTCCGGCATGATGTTTTGCCGGATGCCAAAAGAACTGGTGGGATCTGTAAAAACTTTTACTAAAGGAGGCCTCATCAGGTTGCAGTTTATGTAGAGATTGATGCAGAAAAGATAGATCAGCACAACCGGCCCCGCGTCATTCCTGTTTCCGGGCAAGAACGGACTATCTTTCATCGCATCTCAAACTTACCAAACGTCTCCATACAAAATTCACGCAATCGTTTGCCTGAAATTTCATTGGCTTTGTTTCCAGGATCAGGTTTTTCTTCTAACTCTTTGTAATCCGTGTATCTATAAGTGTTAAAGTGCCTTGTGCTTCTTTTCCGGTTATACATCTATTTAGTACCTTGAACCGCACTGAAGCCAACCGAGGGTTCGCGATATGAAACAACAGATACCTACCATCAAGCAGATCGCGCAAAAGCTGAACATCTCCATCTCCACCGTTTCACGGGCGCTGCGAAACCATCCCAGCATTGGTCTGCGCACGACGGCGCAGGTAAAAAAGCTGGCTGCCGAACTCAATTATGAACCCGACCAAACGGCGATCAGCTTCAAGCAGCGCAAGACGTTTGCGATCGGCGTGATCTTGCCCAACCTGTTTGAAAGCTTTTTTTCCACGGCCATCAACGGCATCGAAGATGTGGCCTACGCCGATAACTACAACGTGCTGATCGGGCAGTCGAGGGATGAACGCGAGCGGGAGGAAAAGATCCTGGAGACCATGCGCAAACAGCGGGTAGATGGTATCATCGCGTCCATCTCGAAGAATACTTCCGACATCGCGCATTTTAAAAAACTGCAGCAGTACAACATTCCGGTGGTTTTTTTCGACCGGGTTCCGAATGTCAAGAATATCCACTCCGTGTGGTGCAGCCTGTACAGCAGTTCCGTGGAGTGTGTGGATCACCTCGTTGAGAAAGGCCACCGCCGGATCGGTTATATTCAGGGTCCTTCTACCCTTAACATCAGCGATGAACGGATCAAAGGATATATGGACGGGCACGCCAAGAACGCACTGAAAATAGATCCGGCCCTGATCACCACCACCGACCTGTCGCCGGAAAGCACGCAGAAAGCGATGAAGACCTTGCTTGGCCGCCGGCCGGCGCCCACTGCCATCATCACCTTCAATGATTACGTGGCGCTTGATGCCGTTCACTACTTTACCAGGGCCGGCACCCGCACCGGCATGGATATTGAATTCGTGAGCTATGGCAACCTGCCCTTGACCAACTATATGGTTCATCCGCCGGCAGCCTCCGTGGAGCAGTTCCCCTACGAGCAGGGCATGCAGGCGACCGAGCTGCTGCTGCGACTGATCAGCCAACCATCCCGCGAGGAAACGCTGCCCTATCAGAACGTGATCCTGGAGAGTAAGCTGATCGTGCGGTAGAATGAGCTGCATCCGTCTGGTGATGTTCTGATGTCAACTATATAAAATAAATAAAAAGCACACGCACATGGAATTCGTACGATTTGGAAATACAGGCCTCACCGTGTCGAGGTTATGTCTTGGAACCATGACCTATGGCAAGCCCACTGACCGGTGGCCATGGGCTTTAAACGAAGAAGAAAGCCGTCCGTTCATCAAGAAAGCGCTTGAGTTGGGTATCAATTTTTTTGATACGGCAGATGTATATACTGCTGGTGCAAGCGAAGAAGTGGTGGGCCGGGCCCTCAAAGATTTTGCCCGCCGCGATGAGGTGGTGCTGGCTACAAAGGTTTTCAATGCCATGGGCCCCGGCCCCAACGAAAAAGGGCTCTCACGCAAACACATCATGAGCGCCATCGATGCCAGTCTGAAACGGCTTGGCACCGACTATGTAGACCTCTATCAGATTCACCGGTGGGATTACAATACCCCCATTGAGGAGACGCTGGAAGCGTTGCATGACGTGGTAAAAGCTGGCAAGGCGAGGTATATAGGCGCTTCTTCCATGTACAGCTGGCAGTTTGCCCAGGCACTATACCTGGCCGATCTGCATACCTGGACCCGCTTTGTTTCGATGCAGCCGCATTACAACCTCGTATACCGGGAAGAAGAGCGGGAGATGATCCCACTGTGTCAGGATCAAAAGATAGCAATCATTCCATGGTCACCGCTGGCGAGGGGACTGCTCACAGGCAACCGGGGCAAGGAGCGGAATGAGACGGACCGGGCCAAGACCGATGCGTTCGGAAAAACCCTTTATGGCGGGCACAGTGATTTCGATGTGGTGAGCCGGCTCAGTTCCCTTGCCCAGGCCAGAGGGCTTCCCAATGCACAGGTCGCCCTCGCGTGGATGCTGAGCAAACCGGCCATCACTGCACCCATCATCGGGGCAAGTAAGCCTGGCCACCTGGAGGATGCGGTCGCCGCGCTTTCGGTCACCCTTGGCGCCGACGAGATCAGGCAACTGGAGGAAGTATACCAGCCACATCCTGTACTCGGGTTTCAGTAAGAGCCTGCAGGATCAAAGACAGTTTCCGAGCCGGCGAACATGCCTTCTTTTCGTCGAAAAATGCGTCGTGAATTTATCATCGAAAACAGTGTGGATACGGAAGAAGACAGGCAGTAAGGTTCTTTCGTATCCATTCACTGTTTCAACTATTTCTGCAACACAGGTGCGGCATCAAAAAGACGGAGCTTGAAGCGGAACATGCCGTTAAAACTGTCTTCTTCTTTTAAAAACTCATGCTCTTTCTTGCTGATCCAGAAAGTTTCCGTGTAATGCACACCGTTGTGGTCGCTTTCGGTAAACAGTTTCCAGCAGTCGATCGACTCATGCCCATGAATCCGCAACCGGTCGGATCCTGTGACGGCATATTTTACGTACCTGGGAGGATCGAGACCGGCATCGTAAAAATTGATAAAAAATGTTTTGCCGGCCGCCAGCGGCAGCATCTGGAAAGTCTCGATGTCGAGATTCCAGTTGAGGGTGGGAGTGGGAAAATCGAGACGGTAAGAGGCCGCTTTGTTGCCGGCAACGGAATCGTTGCCCCTGATGCCAATTTTGCTCCAGTGATAGGCTTTGGTCTCTCCGCGGGCTGTTTCAGAATGATAGCACGGCTGAAAATCATCTGCGGCATTGATGGATTCGTACTCCCGGTAATTCAGGGTGTCTGATCCAAACCAGTGCTGCTCAGTGCGCAGGGCGGGTTTGCCTTCGTAAGTGGTGGCTGTGGTATTGCGGAGCCAGAGCCAGCAGGTGATCTTTTTCGGCGTGGCCGGGTTCACATAGTAAACCAGGTATTGTCTTAACCCCGGTGCGAGGTACTGCGTGTTCAGGCTGGCATTCCTCCCTATGGTATCAGCCTGGGCGAACAGGGAGGGGGACAAAAAGCATAGAACGCTTGCCATTGAAATCGAAAGGAAGGGGATAAAAAAGTGTTTCATAAAATAGTTGATCCGCAAATATGACGGAAGCAGTTTGCCACCTGACAGCGGTTTCACCGCTTGCGGAGGATTTTTCACCGGTGCCGGCACTTTGTGATCGAGTGGCCGGCCATTGAAAGGAAGTAACAAACCGTTGAATCCAACAGCCAGGTGACCGGGTAGCTGCCCGATCTGGAAAGGAATTTTTATCTTGTAAGATGAATCTCAAAGTTGCCCGGCCCGGAGTGCAGCAGCTGCAATGGATGATATGGGGTGCGGTGTACCTGGTGGTGATGCTGACGTTGTTCCCGGAAGACGGCCTCCTTCAGTCATCGGTTTTCGCCGGCATCCATACCCTGTCGTATGCTGCCATCATTTGCGGTAACATCAGCCTTTTATACCCGCGGTTCTATCTGCGCCGCCGTCTGTTGCTTTATCTGGGCAGTGCGCTTGTGCTGCTGTTGCTGGTGGGCGCTCTGCGGGCCTACCTGCTGTTCGCCATATACAACCGCTTTTTTGCGCCAAAACCCCACGAGCCGGCTTTTATCCAATACCTCACGCTCATTGTAAGCGGGGTGCTCATATTTGTGCTGAGCTTTGTGTTCCGCATCGCGCTGGCTTATTTTTCGCTGAAGAAACAGGCAGAAGAGATCAGGATGCAGAAGAACCAGGCTGAACTGCACCTGCTCAAAGCACAGGTGCAGCCGCATTTCCTGTTCAATACGCTGAACAATATTTATTATGAAGCTTTCCGCGAATCGCCACGCACCGCAGCCCTCATCGAACGGCTGTCAGGCATCATGCGCTATTTTGTGGATGAAAGCTCCAAAGAAAGCGTGCGCCTCGAATCGGAGGTCCGGTTCATCGAAAACTATCTGGAGCTGGAAAAGATCCGCATCCGCCATGAAACACGCATAGATTTTTGTAAGGATTATCCTCCCACACTCGAAATTCCCCCCATGCTGCTGATGACGTTTATCGAAAATATTTTCAAGCACGGTGTCGACAAGTCCACCACCAACCACATCCGGATCTCGCTCACGTACTTGCATGGATACCTGCAGTTTCAGACGGAAAACAGTCTGCTGCCGGGGCAAAGGGAAAAAGAAGGCGGATTCGGACTCGCCTACCTCCGGAAACGGCTTTCCCTGCTGTATGGCGACCGGTTCGAACTGCGGACGGAAAAGGACAACGGAACCTTCAGCGCAACCCTTAAAATACCAGTTCCATGAGCATCACCTGCATGATCGTCGACGATGAACCCAACGCGGTGAACCTGCTCGAGTTGCTGATCGGACAGGTAACGGACTGGAAGATCGTGGGACGATACTACGATGGGTTGGAAGCCCTTCCAGCACTGAAATCTCAAAAACCTCATGTGGTATTTCTCGACATCAATATGCCCCTGCTCAACGGCATGGAATTAGCCACCCTCATGCCGGCGGCGACCCGGATCGTATTCACCACGGCTTACTCGGAACACGCGGCCGAAAGCTACCGGTATCAGACGATCGACTATCTGCTCAAGCCGGTTACGCTCAAACGGTTTCTGCTTACTACGGAAAAGATAGAGCAGTATTTTCAGCTGAACCCGAAAATACAGGCTGAATCAAACCTCCCTGAATCGTATTTCGTTAAATGCGGCAGAACACTGCGGAGGATCCGGCTTCATGACATCCTCTATTTTGAGGGAAACAAGGAATATGTGCGGCTGGTGACCGCGAAAGAAAAACTGCTGATCTATAAAAGGATCAAGGAGATCGAAGAGCAGTTGGGTCACCCGTTCATTCGCGTGCACAATTCCTATATCATAAACATGCAGCAGATCGAGAAGCTGGAAGTCAACCAGGCCTTCATCGGTGGAATGCAGATCCCGGTAAGCGAAAAGTACAGGGATGATTTCCTGGCGCTGATAGGCAAGCACCTGTTTTAAATAAAGAAGCCCATGCTGCAGGCTTATCCTGCCTGCACCTGCCGCTCTAACCGGCCATCGCTGACCCCTACGCGCTGAAACAGCCCATGATAGTGTTCGACCCAGTTGCCGCTATCAAAATCGATGGCCGCTTCAAAATGCTCCTCCTTGCTTTGAAAGAGATAGCGGGAAGAGGTGATCCGCGCATAAGACTGGGAAGAAGCATACACCGTTCTTTCCAGCACATCTATATACAGCACACGGATCTCCGCTTCTTCGTCTTCCTTTAGTTTCAGCCTGTTCACAGGCAGCGAATTGGTGAACGGCGTCACCGAAATATCGATGTCGGTACAGTCGGAGGTATTTTCCAGGAGCACCCCGTTCTGGAACCAGGCGCCATCAGCGCAACGGCGCAAAGACAACCGGTGCCATTTCGGGCCCACCTGGGCTTCTATCAAACACGACCGCACGTGCCAGGCCGGACAAAGCTGCAGCGTGTACGCCACGTGAAAAGGAGCAACATCTTCCCCTACCACTGTGCCTTTCACCAGCCAGTGATCTTCATTCGATTCGATCCTGCAGTGTTCATAGGAAGACGGCCGCGCCAGTTTCTTCCAGTAAATATGCTTTATCATAACAAGGCTTTTCTTTCAGGTTGATAAGATCAGCAGCAGTGCGAGCACCAGCAGGGAAACCGCCAGTATCGCGGCTCCTGCATAGAGGATGCCGATCAATTTGTTCGGCCGGGTAAGGCCCTTACCGGCAGCGGCCGCAAAAAATCCACCGGATATAAGAAGGGCTGCCGCTGCAAATCCGATGCGGGCCAAATGATCCGCATTGGTCGAGTCAATGTTCAGCGCATCTACGAACAGCTGCGCCACCAGGCATAGTATAGAGAGCACCCCGGCATGTGCGTGCCCCACCCTGAACATAGCCCGCTGGTAAGGAGTGAAGCCGCCCTTGCCTTTAAGGAGCGGGAGCAGGAACAATCCCCCGCTTTCGATCGTGATCATGAGAAGCAGGGTAATGCCGGCATACAGTTTTGTAAGAATGGATACGGTCATCATATCGGCTGTTTTTAAAGGGTCGCAGCAGGATTGGCCTGCGTTTACAGCCTCAATATTCATGACGGAACATGATCTTTCCGCGCCTTTTTCAATGACTCGTCCTATATTTTCAATGCCTCCTCAGATCACGATCTTGGCTACGCCGCCATCTGCGCGCAAAGCGGACCCGTTGGTTGCGGAAGACAGCGGACTTGCTACATAAGTGATCAGGTTCGCGATCTCTTCCGTAGTGGTAAACCGGGCAATGATCGAACTGGGACGTGCCGTCTGAAAAAACTCCTTTTCCACCTGTTCCTTCGGTTTGTTCTGCTGTTTGGCCATCTGCTTAATGAACCCGCCCACACCTTCCGAATTGGTCGGACCAGGCAGAACCGCATTCACAGTAACGTTGGTGCCTCGGGTGAGTTCGGCCAGTCCCCTGCTCACTGCCAGCTGGGCTGTTTTCGTCATGCCATAATGGATCATCTCTTCGGGGATGTTGATGGCGCTTTCACTGGAAATGAATATCACCCTGCCCCAGTTCTTTTTTATCATGAAAGGAAAGTAGTGCCGGGCCAGCCGGATGCCGCTGAGCACGTTCACCTCGAAAAATTTAAGCCAGTCCTCATCGGGTATGTCCACAAACGGTTTTGGCTCAAAGATGGCCACGTTATTTACGAGGATGTCTACTTCAGGCAATTTCCCGAGCAGGCGGTTGATCTCCTCCGGTTTGGAGAAGTCTGCCGGTATACCGTGCAGTCTGGCATCCGGAATCTCTTTCCTGATTTCAAGGACGGCTTCGTCTATGCGTTGCTGTGTCCGCCCGTTGATCCAAACTGTCGCCCCTTCGCGGGCCAGGTTCTTTACGGTAGCAAGCCCGATGCCCGCAGTGGACCCTGTTACGAGGGCGGTCTTGTCTGAAAGTTGGAGATCCATATAATTGGTTTTAAAATAAAGGCTTTGCTGTGATCATATCCAGCAAAGCCCGTTGATGGTATAAATATACATTACCCGGCGGGGCTGTTCGCGGTTTTTTCCATGGCGGTACGCACCAGCTGCAAAAACGGGGGAACGATCTTGAACGGATCTCCTGCGCTCAGGGTTTCGATGGGCAGGTAACCCCGGTACGGGGAAGCTTGAATGATCCGGAATAGTTTGTCCAGATCCATATCCTGCGTCTGGTTCTGATAGGTCAGCTTCTCCTTGATCTGCCAGTTAACGGCATAGGGAGAAGCGCTGGCGATCTCGCCATACGGTTCTTTCGTTACAAAGCTGCCGGTGTCGAGTACCAGTCCAAACCACTCACTGTTGACCTGTTTGATGAGTTCGAGGGCCTGTGCGGCCGTTTTTATAAAGTCGTTGTGGTTCTGGATCGCTACGATCACGCCCCTTGATCTGCCATATTCCACACAACTCCTGATCGATTCTACGATCCACTCAGCCGCTTTTGTACGGCTGATGCCTTCCGGTACTGTTTTTCCGGTGTAGATCCTGATCACCGGAGCGCCCAGTTTGGCGGCCACATCGATCCACCGCATCACGAGGGCCACATCCTCCGTCCGCGCGATCTTGTCTGCCACGGCAAATTCGTTGCGGATGCCCGTGCCGCTGATGGCCAGTCCCAGCCGGTGCGCCTTACGCTTCAGTCGGAAAATAAATTCGTCGGAAGGGGAAGCCGGATAGCCGGGAAAATAGTAGCCGGTGAGGTCTATGGCATCGAAACCGGTGCTGGCGCAGAAATCCATTACCTGTTCGAGGGTAGTTTGTCCGGCAGAGAGCGGTGCATTGAAGGAATAAGCGTTCAGACTCAGCCTGAATCGGTTGTCCATAGCCGGTAGAGCGGCAGGATCGGCTTCCCGG
Source organism: Chitinophagaceae bacterium (assembly GCA_965200945.1). Taxonomy (GTDB): domain Bacteria; phylum Bacteroidota; class Bacteroidia; order Chitinophagales; family Chitinophagaceae; genus JADCRZ01. The sequence continues at coordinate 1,530,117 of OZ241749.1, read as the reverse complement.
AGAGCCGGAAAGCCGATCGCCGGCAGCACCAGGCAGGTTTGCAGAAAAGCTTTTCTGTTGAGATCGGTCATGGCGGGTGGCTTTCGGAGTGAAGAACCAGGATCCTTTTATATGGGATATCAACGCAGTGTTTGAGGCGGAACGCCTTCAAAAGTGATCTTTACCGGCACGATCATGCCGTCTTTGTCAAAGTCCATCTTTTCGATACAGGTAACTCGGTGGTTTGCGGCTTTGTCGCCCAGGGGGCGGCGGTGATAAACGATGTACCAGCTGTCGTTTTTCGTATTGTGAATGATGGAATGATGTCCGGCCCCGGTCGCAACGGTCGTATCCTGCTGCAATACCTTGCCGATGCGTTTAAAGGGACCGAACGGGGAGTCACCCACCGCATAGGCGACGGAGTAGTTCGGGCCTGTCCAGCCGCCTTCGCTCCACATAAAATAGTATTTGTTGTTGCGGATGAACATCAGCGGTCCTTCCACATAATGTTCCGGTGTGATCTCCTTGAAAGTGGTACCGTCTTCGAAAGGCACGAAGCCGGTGAAATCGGGTTTGAGCCGGGCGATGTTGCAGTGCCGCCAGCCGCCGTAGATGATGTAGTACTGGCCGTCCCTGTCCTTGAACACAAACTGGTCGATCGGCTGGGCGCCGTTGTGAAACTGGTCGATCAAGGGTTTGCCCAGGTAGTCTTTGAAAGGGCCTTCCGGCTTGTCGGACACGGCCACCCCGATGCCGCCGTATTCCTTGTCGTTCTGAATATCGTTGGCGCCAAAGAAGAGATAATACTTGCCGTCTTTGTTCACAATGGCCGGGGCCCATACGGCCCTTCGCGCCCACTTGACGTTCGAAGTATCGAGTATGCGTGGGTGTTTGGTCCAGTGAACGAGATCCGCAGATGAAAAAGCATCGAAAAATACCTGCTCATTGTAGGCCGCGGAGTAGGTAGGATAGATCCAGTATCTCTTCTTGAAGACGGCCGCTTCCGGATCGGCATACCAGCCCTGGAACACAGGGTTGCCGGAAGTGGTTTTTGGTTGCTGGGCGTGAAGTTGGATAGATAGCAAGAGCAATATAAAAATAGCGGCCGGAGAATTTTTCATGGTACTAAAACAGAAGATAAAAGGTTATTGTGATGCCTGCTAAGGTCGTGAAAATCTCCTTTATCCAAGTTCCTTTGTTTCCCGTGATCCCCGTCAACCAACCAGAGCGGATACCTTGGAATGGGTAACAACCGGTAACAAACACGAAACCTGCTCTGCCTGCCGCCACTGTTGATGCAAAAACAGTATTTTCGACTTCTTATCTGATCATTATTTTTCCGCTATGGCAAATTCACTTGCACAAAAACTGAAGATCCCGGCTCAGGCCACGCTGCTGGCTCTTCATGCACCGGATAGTTTTGAATCGCACCTGGCTCCGCTGCCGGAAGGGGTGCAGGTAAAAACGAATGGGAATGAATACCAGCAGATCCACTGGTTTGTAAAAACGAAAGCGGAGATGGAAAAAGAACTCGACCAGGTCCTGAAAATGTTACACGATGCTGTCGTGTGCTGGATCTATTATCCGAAAGGCACGTCGTCCCTGCAGACAGACCTAACCCGCGACAAAGGGTGGGAAGCGCTTCTGGGCCATGATGAGCTCAAGTGGATCAGCCTCATCTCTTTCGACGATACCTGGTCCGCTTTCGGTATGCGGCTGAAGTCGGCTGCCGACAAGGCCAGCGTCGGCACAACCAAGCTCAGGCCCATTTTCGAATATGCAGACCCCGCCACCAAATCCATCCGTCTCCCGGAAGATCTGGCCAAAGCTCTCGAGGGCGACCAAAAAGCCATGGACCATTTCGACTCGCTCTCCTTCTCCAACAAAAAGGAATACGTGGAATGGATCGTGACTGCAAAGAGGGAAGACACCCGGCAACAACGGATCACCGCCTCCCTGGAGAAGCTCAACCAGAAATGGAAGAACCCCCGGAATGTGTGATGTCCGAACCCTGATCTACGCTAAAACAACTCACCCATGTTCACGAACAACCCATGCGAACCCTGGTTGCCGAAGCCGTAGTCGATGGAGATATTGGTCCTGGAGACCTTGTTCAGCTTTACACGCAGTCCGAGCCCATAGCCGGGTTGTATGGACTGTAACTTGGTGCCGGGGCCGGCTGAGAAGGACATGGCATTCGCAAACACGACGCCGCCGAACAGGCCGTTGGCAGTGATCTTGTAGCGGTATTCAGCTTCGGCATCTACCATCTGCACCCCGCGGAACCGGCCCTGTATATATCCCCGCCCAGTACTGGTGTAGCTGTCCCACGAGTTACTCGGCAGGTCGAGATAGGGTGGTTTGCCTTTTACGATCAGCCAGTTATACGACCAGAGCGCCAGCACGTTTTCGGATGTGCCGGGCAGCTGAAAGTATTTCCGGGCGTCGATGATCACCGATTGCCAGCTGGTGGTACTGCCCATGGCGGTAAAACTGGTTCGGTACTGCAGGTTGATGTAGGACCCTTTGGAGGGATTGATCGGATTGTCGCGCCGTTCGTAAATGCTGTTCAGCGTAATGCCGGAAGAATACGTATGGGCGGCACGTCCGTATAATTTATAACCCGACGGCTGCCCGTCGGGAAAGCCCTGCTCTTTGATGTTCCAGTGATGATCGATGATATAACCGAGGCCGGCGAAAAGATTGGGTGCCACCGGTGTAAGCACGATCTCGTAAAAACGGAAGAAAGAGTACGACATCGGGTCCTCATTTTTCACGGGCGTGTTGCTGCCCAGTCCCCAGGTGCTTTGCGGATATTTGTAGAACCGGAAGTCCCCCACGAAATTGAGCTTGTTGTGTTTGGTCCAGATACTGGATTCAAGGGGCATGGTGAACTGCTTGCGCTGCGAGTAGCTGGCGACCGCCGTGATGGTGGAAATGTTGGCATCTTCATATTGCCACACTGCATTACCGGTCAGCGAGCCTACGAGCTTCGATTGAAGGGTATATCCGCCGGCCGGCACCACGGAAAATGAGGGTTTGGATGTGATGGAATCCTTGATCTTCGAAACCGGTTTTTTCCGGATCATGGTGATCACGTCGATCAAGTCCCTTTCCTGTACCGTATCGTGCACCGGCAGTTTGGGATTGATATTCAGGGGTTTCTGGTTAATGAGGGCAGGCTTTCTTTCCTGCGCATGCAGTTTGCTGGAAAAGAGGGAACAGCCTGTAAAGATCAGAAAGGCCGGGATCAGTTTTGTCATCTGTAAGGTTTGCTACTTAAAACCGTACAAGATATGTTCCAGCCTTAAACTGTTCCCTGCCTTAACACATCAAAAACAAGTTCCCGCTACTTGATCCGGGCAAATCACTTTTCACCTCATCCCGGGATGCTGACCGGTGTGCAGAAGGAATGCTGGGCCCTTAATGTTATACGATGCATTATAAATGACCATAAGCCCAAACTGGCCGGGCTTTACAGGCATACTCACCGCTCATTCATCCCGTGCACGCGAAAATGTGCGTGAATACCTGCATACGGAACGCAGGCTGTTTTTTTACCGTGTCAGGAGAAGCAGGTCACCGCTTTTTACCTGCTTTCTGCAGTCGGCGCAGTTCCATTGTTCGGCGGCAGTGAGCAGCAGCGGATCTGCATCAGCGAAATCGAAAGGGGAGATCTGCTGTCCTTTCCATTCTTTTTCGCGGGTAAGAAAAGGGTGCAGGTAGTCAAACGCTTTTTTGAGGGAAGCCCCGTTGGAGCCGGTGTAGTTCCAGAAATCGAACCCGGTTTTGTCGGCCATCGAAGCGATCGTAAAAAAGGCCTGCAGGTTGAACACGCTGTAATGCAGGGAGATGGTGCGCTCCATCTCGAGCGGAAATTTTCCTTCGGCATCTTCCTGGCTGTCGAGGCGCCTGGTGGCGTTGGCAACGATGTCGCGGGCGAGGGCTGTTTTTCCGGTGAACAGGGCAAGTGAAAGACGCAGCGCATCGTAATAGGTGCCATGATTATTTTTTGCGTTCATCTCATCCTTGCCGTTCCGGCTGGTCTGCATCCAGTCAAGAAAATCACCGAACCATTTCTGCATGTCCTGCTGGTCGGCGGCCGGCCACGACTTCGACCCCTGCAACAAGCCGATCCCGTCCACGATGAGCGTAAAATTCCGGACGTCGATCAGTCCGATCCCCCGGCCATCGTTCACTCCCTTTACCGCTTGTGCGTAATTCAGGTTGGGGTTCATCTTGGTATCCGCATTGAGGAACCACACGCGGATCAGCTTAGCCGCATGTTCCGCGTACTTCTCCTGTCCGGAATAATAATAAGCCAGTGCCAGCGTACTCACGAGGTCACATAGCCGAGGCATGTATTCTTTATCCTGGTAATCTTTCACTTCCGGATTGATCTGTCCGTCTTTGCGGATGTACGGCAGTCCGTCTTTTTTGGAGCTGTCGGGCCAGAAGTACGGCGCCAGGCTCATGTAGTCGTGTTTGTCGCCGCTGGGCGGATTGTTCTTTTTCTCCATCACGCTGAAGGGTCCTTCCAGCAGGGCTTTGTCGGCGTTCTGCAGCAGCGCCGTGTAGGCAGGCAGCAGGTCCGCATTGCGCAACCGGATGGCGGCTTTGTTCTTCTGCAGGCGGTCGGCGCTGAGGATAAAGACAACCGGCGATCCTGGTGGCATGCACCAGGCGGGAGCGAGTTCAACTGTAAACATCATTACAACAAAAAACAGCAGATTTTTCATGGTGCTACAAACCGGGTAGGATGAAACAATGGCTTAAAGGCATCAATACTTGTCATTATTCACTTCGATCCAGAAATTGTCCGGATCCTGGAAATAGACCTGTACCACGCCGTCCGGGCGTTTGGAAGGGGTGGCTGCGCTGCCGTTGAAATCGCCATACTTAATGTGCATTTCGTCGAGGTGTTTGGTGAATTGCGCGAGGTCGGGAACGGAATAGGCGAAATGGATGTTGATGTCATGGGCAGTGATGTCTTTGGCCCCCTGGATCACATGCAGCTGGCTGTGCACGCCGGTTTTGAACCACACGTGTTTCCCGTCATGGAATGGCTCGGGTATCTCTTCGAGGTTCAGGACGTTCTTGTAAAACTCCGCACTCTTTTTCAGGTCTTTTACATAAAGCGCGGTATGGTTGGTTATGGGCCTGACCTGCGAAAAAAGACTGGTCGCGGGAATGATGAAGAAGGCCATCAGCAAAAGACGGACAGAGAAATTGTTTTTTGACAAAGGGTAGAAATTAAAAGTTGAAAAAATAACGGATTGCGTATACGCTGTTCAATCGCCGGTATCGAAATTATACAACCAGCTGCTACAGCAGATTTTTTTTGATCCAGTTTACACTTTTAGCGATGGAATCGAATGGATCACCGGGTGTTTTGTCCTGCTCCACAAAGAAATATTTGAGCCCGGCCTTGTCGGCCTGCGCAAAGATCTTTTTGAAGTTGATGGAGCCGTTGCCGACTTCGGTGAATGCATGTTCGGGTGTTCTGTCCATGTCTTTCACATGCCACAGCGGGAAGCGGCCGGGGTGCTGGTTAAAAAGTGCCAGGGGATCTTTGCCCGCCTTGGTGACCCAGTACAGGTCCATCTCCATTTTCACCAGGTTCTTATCGGTAGAATTCAGGAGCGTGTCGTAAGGGAGCGCGCCCGACTGTGGCTCGAACTCAAAATCGTGGTTGTGGTAACAAAGCTGGATGCCGGCTTTCTTACATCTTTCCCCGGCTTTGTTCAGTTGCTCCGCCACCTTCTTATAATGTTCGATCGGACCTCTTTCCCCGTCGAACAGGTAAGCGCACACCATGAATTTGATGCCCACGGCCTGTGCGTCATCCACTGCCTTGTCCCACCCGTGCAGGATGGAGCCCACGACCTCTTTCCCTTCCATCTTTTGTTCGCCCAGCACATAATGACTGCTTGGGATGATGAGCCCGTTCTGTTTAAGCACTGCTGCAAAAGCTGCCGGTTTCATGCCGTAAAAAAGCTGCGTACCGGTATACGTGGCGCCTTCCACCGACTGGTACCCCAGTTTGGCCACTCGGGCCAGCGTCGCCGCCGGATCTTTCTGCATGGCATCCCGTACCGTATACAACTGCAGTCCGACCGGGCCTTTCACCGGCACAAAAAGAGAAGGTTTCAGCATCACGCCGCCCGTGAGCAGCGAAGCGGATTGAAGGAAGGATCGTCTGGATAGCATGCGTTCGTTATTGGGTTGAATGAGTAGGGCGATAAATCCAGCTAAATGTAAACAATGTTTGCAGCTTCTTCTTTTTTGTGTCTAAAAAAGTAAGCAAAAAATGTTTGGCTGTTTTCCATATTCCTTTCCTGTTTGGTACGCGTAGCTGCAACTGCAGTGAAGGGCTGCGCCGGGCGAGGTTCCCTGCGGGGCGGGTCGATGTGTACTTTTTGTTTTGCAACAAAAAGTACCAAAAAATGCAAGGCTGTTGAAATGAGGCTAAAATTTACTCTATTGCGCGGGCAACGGACATGGTTGAATTCGGCAGTAGTAAGGGTTTGGGACTTTGCATGGAGGGGCAGTGGAATAAAGCCAGGCGTGTCCGTTGCACCAAATAGCCGCCTGCGGCAGGCCATTCGGTCTCGCTCCATTACGTAAATTTCTTCACGCCCCATTTCAAAGGCCGGGGGAGAGAAGAGAGAAAAAGAATTAGAAGGTGCACAGGCTGCCGCGGGGCCGCGAGGCAGCCTTTGCACCTTCAACCACTTTGTCACCAGCACACACAACACCCTTATCGCCAGCACTTCCACAAAACACTTGTCATCCTCTCCAGGCGCAAACAAGCTGCTGCACCCACAACCCCTCGCTGCGCCTGAGCGGGGATCTAAGCCGGGAAGGAATGCTGCCTTTATACATTTGTCTGAACCAGAACCAAGCCAGGTTAACTGATTCCTCTGCCATCATCTACCCACCCGTCGCACGCCATCGCTCGCGAAAGAAACAGTTCACCTGATGGAAGGAGTTTAAAAACCAAAATCTTTTGATCCCTTGTTTGTGGTTCAGACAAAGACAGCGACCCTGCCATTCAGTCCTCTGCCTCAGGCGAATCAGTTGATAAGGCTGGGTTCTGGTTTGGACAAAATATCCCAATCACCCTTTCTTGGCAACGCCTTTTCCAAATTCGAACGTGACGGAACCGTCTTTATAGTGCAGGGAGGCTTCGAAGGGTTGGCCCGACTTGTTCTTGAAGCCTTTGAGAATGGGCGTTTTGCCTTTTTCGATCAGGGTTTTGATCTGGTTGTCGGTCAGCTTTTTGCCGGCCATGGTGCGCCACACCACGAAATTGCAGCCTTCCTTGTAGCGGCTGCAGCCGGCCGCCTTTTCATGAAAATGGATAAAGCCCTGTTTGCACATCGGACAGGCCGGGCGGCCTTCGTTGGCGGCCGCCGCAAGCGCGTCCCGGATGCCCCGGCCCGATTGCAGCAGCTCCGTAGTGATCTCCCGCGTATACCGCCGTATCTCCGCCTTGAAATCACTTACCGACGCCCCTTTGCGTATTTCTTCCAGCCGTTTTTCCCACTGACCCGTTAGCTCCGCCTGCGCGATCTTTTTTGTTTTCACCAGGTTGTACACGGCCAGTCCCGTGGAAGTAGGTACCAGCGTCTTTTTCTCGCGCAGGATATAGTTTCTTTTCAGCAGGGTCTCGATGATGGCCGCGCGGGTAGCGGGGGTGCCCAGCCCGGAATCTTTCATGGCCTGCCTGAGCTCTTCGTCTTCGATCTCCTTGCCGGATGTTTCCATGGCTTTCAGCAAACTCGCCTCGTTATACAGGGGCTTTGGTTTGGTCTGCTTTTCCAGCACTGCTTTGTCGATCACCGGCAGGCTCTCTCCCTGCACCAGCTTCGGCAGCGCAGGATTCAGATCATCTTCTTTTTCCTCCTCCTTTTCGCCCAGCACTTCCCGCCAGCCTGCCGATTTTATAACCGTACCGGACGCCTTGAACAAGGCGCCCGATTCTACCAGGATGCTTGTCACCTCCTTCACGCATTCCTTATGAAATGCTTCCACCACCCGGGCCGCGACCATCTCATACACGGCCAGCTGGTTCGCGTTGAGACCCGATGGCCTGTTCGTGGTGGTGAGCAGGGCATGGTGATCGGTGACCTTGTTGCCATTGACACTCTTTTTGTTGAGGGTGGTGCCCAGCAGGAAAGCGGCGTGCTTGCCGAGCGTGGGGTGCAACTTCAGCGTGTTGAGCAGGGAAGGGATGGTGGCGAACACATCATCGCCGATATAGCGGCTGGAGGTTCGGGGATAAGTGATCAGTTTTGCTTCGTACAGGCCCTGTGCGAGGTTGAGCGTTTCCTCGGCGGTAAATCCTTTGCGGCGGTTGGCTTCCTGCTGCAGGCTGCTCAGGTCGTGCAGGAGCGGAGGCTGCTCTACCCGCGGTTTGATCTCCACCTTTTGAATTAAACCGCCCTTTTCGAACCCGGCTTTCACATCCTGTACTTTTTTCAGCACCTCTTCCGCGGCGGCTTTTGTTTTGAACGAGTCCTGCGAAAGCGCTTTGAATTTAATGCCATCCTTGACCAGCTGGATGCTGACTTGGAAATAGGTTTCCGGCACAAAATCCTTGTTCTCGAGGTATCGGGCGCAGATCATGGCCAGGGTGGGGGTTTGCACCCGGCCTAGAGACAGCACCGACTGGTGCCCCGCAGCGATGGTGAGTGCCTGGGTGGCATTGAGTCCGACCAGCCAGTCGGATTCGGAACGGCACTGCGCCGAATGGAAAAGCGTGTCGTAATCGGCGCCGGGCTGCAGCTTGCGGAAACCGTCTTTGATGGCTTCATCCGTCTGGGATGATATCCACAGCCGCTTGAAGGGTTTGGTGCATTTAAGGTGATGATAGATATAACGGAAGATAAGCTCGCCTTCCCGTCCGGCATCGGTGGCCACGATGATTTCCGTTGCTTTGTCGAACAGTTCCCCTATGATCTTGAGCTGCTTTTCGACCCCTTCGTCCGGCTTGAATCCTTTCTTGGTTTTTTCCTGCCGCACGGTCAGCTTGAAGCGTTCAGGCAGCATGGGCAGGTTGTCGGCTTTCCATCCGGTAAACCCATAGGCTTCGGGAGAAGCCAGCTGTATGAGGTGACCGAAGGCCCATGTGAAACAGTAATTGCCCCCGTCAATGTATCCGTCTTTGCGCCCCGTGGCTTTGAAGATGCGGGCCAGTTCCCGGGCCACGGAGGGTTTCTCTGCGATGATTAGTTTCATTATTTTATGTGAAGCGATGCCGGGTTCCGCCCCTGCAACGAACCTGCAATTTCCGTTTTTCCGGGCTGAAAATAAGGGCTGAAATGCTAAATTTTAGACCGGACAAAAGGGTTAGGAATAGAAAAAAATCTCCCTACCTGCTCCGCCTTAATTTTGATTGCCCGCTTTATTCTCTACCTTTCACAGAAAGAAGTTGCCGATGATGCGTTGTTTTGCCGTTGCCCTCTGCTGCTGTATGCTCGCCGCCTGTTCAACCCGTAAGATCGCCCGCAGGGAGTCACTGAACGGACAACTCATCTTTCAGTCCGGGTTCGAGCCCGGCTCGCATCTGGAACAGAACAGAAGCGAATCAGCCGACATCTACGGGCTCGACAAATCGCTGTCAGGCCACAGTGAATGGACCTCCGATCTTGACAACTACACAAACATCGGCAGCTTCGGCATCCAGTATGGCGTGGGTGACACGCTCAAACGGCGGGCGGACATTATTTCCGAACCTGGTAATCCGGCCAATCATGTGCTTCGTTTCCGGCTCAAAGAGCCGACTGTGAATGCCGGCAACGGCCGCATCCAGGCAAATATATACGGCAACAACAACCTGCGCGAGTTTTATCAGACTGAACGCATCTTTCTTTCAAATGATTTCAACGAAGTAAAGAAATATCCCAAAATCATACACTGGCTCACCATCGCCGAATTCTGGAATAACATCACCTGGAGCCAGACAGTGCCCTACCGGTTCCGGATCACGCTCGGGCTGGGCAAGCAGACGGAGAAAGAAGACAACCTGCATTTCATCCTGGATGCGGAAGACTGCCAGCTGTTCCCCGACGATAAACAGAAATACACGACCATATGGGCCGAAGTGAACAAAGACGTGTCTGTGCCCATCGGGCAATGGTTCACAATGGAATATTATTTTAAGGAAGGGGACAATATTACAGGCCGGTTTTATATGGCCATTACACCTGCCGGTGGAAAGAAACAGGTGATCTTCGATGTGCACAAGATCACGCACAATACCGAAGACCCGAAGCCCGACGGTGTGGGCGACTTCAATCCGATGAAACTGTATACCTCACGCGACCTGGTCGAATTCATGAACAGCCGGGGAAAAGTGCTGCAGGTGTACTGGGATGATTTCAAGTTGTGGAAAAACAAACAGCCGGAATAAATCAGCTGTTCCCTACTTCACCAGGTAAGGCTGAATGATCTTCGTCCAGATGGCGTAGCCTTCCGGTTTCATATGCAGGCGATCCTGTACGTACAGCTCTTCACGCATCTGGCCTTTTGCATCGAGCATGGCATCATAGAGGTCAATGAAATGCGCGTTCTTTTGCGAGTTGAAAAACCTTTTCAGCTCCTTGTTTGCCGCTTTCACTTTCCCCTGTATGCCGGCCCTGACCGGGCTTGGTTTGATAGAAACAAAATCGATCGTTGCCTGCGGCAGGTTGGTGCGCAGCATGCCGTATAAGGTCTTTGCCCTAAGTATTACTTCTTCAGCGGTGATGCTGTCGGCACTGGCCAGGTCGTTTTCGCCGCAGTAGATGAGCACCTGTTTGGGATGATAGCGGATGACGGTCTCATACGCATAGCGAATCACATCCAGCAGGATGGAACCGCCAAAGCCGTGGTTGATGATGGGATATCCGGGAAAGGCCTGTTGCACGTTGGTCCATTTGGTAAACGAGGAACTGCCTACTAACAGGATTGGGTTGGCCGGGGGCTGGTTGGCCGAATCCTGTTTTTTGAAATTCAGGATATCCTGCCAGAAGGGCGGTGCCGTCTGTGCATGGAGGGAACAGGAAAAGACAAGCAGCGCAGCCACCACAAAGATTTTTTTCATATGTTCTGATTTCGGATTGCCAATGCAAACAGGGTGACAAATAGAAGATTTTTCTGTCGCTTTTCCTAATCCCTTATAGTAAGTTTCCGGATAAGATGCAGCAGCTGCATTTGGAGTATCTTTATTGTGGCCACCGGCCCGAAAATCTCCTTATGACAAAATCGTATTTACTTCCGTTCATCCTCCTTCTCGCCACTGCGCTCGCTGGCCATGCGCAGCAAGCCCTTCCGCCCGTATTTAACATACGCACATACGGCGCTGCAGGCAACGCTAAAACCGATGATACCCGGTCGATCAATGCGGCGGTGGAAGCGGCTGCGAAAGCCGGAGGCGGAACAGTGTTCTTTCCTGCTGGCGTGTATCTCAGTTATTCCATTCACCTGCGGAGTAACATCTCCCTCTACCTCGACCAGGGGTGCACCCTGCTGGCCGCAGATTCGGCTGCGGGTGGCCGTTACGACGATCCGGAACCGAATAAGAACGACCGGTTCCAGGATTTTGGTCACAGCCACTGGCACAACTCCCTCATATGGGGTGAGAACCTCGAGAACATCTCGATTATGGGGCCCGGACTGATCTGGGGAAAAGGCCTGAGCCGGGGGTTTACCTCAAGGGAGGGATGGGAGCGGAGGGGCATCCATGCGGGGCCCTATCTTACAGACGGCGGCGCCAACAAAGCCATCGCCCTGAAGCTTTGCCGGAATGTGATCTTGAAAGATTTTACCGTGATCTATGGCGGCCATTTCGGGATACTCGCCACCGGTGTAGACAACCTCACCATCGAAAACCTGAAGATGGACACCAACCGCGACGGCATGGACATCGACTGCTGCCGGCAGGTACGCATCGCCAACTGCACCGTAAACTCACCGTACGACGATGCCATTTGCCTGAAGAGTTCTTATGCGCTGGGGGAGAACCGCGCCACGAGCAACGTCACCATCACCAATTGCCAGGTCAGCGGTTACGATCTGGGTACTTACTACAATGGAACCTACCAGCGAAAAGAGTTCAGCCAGGTGCCCGACCAGGAAGGTCCGACCGGCCGCATCAAGTTCGGAACCGAGTCGAATGGCGGATTCCAGAACATAACGATCTCCAATTGTGTGTTTGAATTTTGCCGGGGCCTGGCCCTTGAAACGGTGGATGGAGCCCTGCTGGAAGACGTGACCATTACCAATATCACCATGCGCGACATCGTGAACTCGCCCCTGTTCCTGCGGCTGGGCGCCCGCATGCGCGCGCCGGAAGGCACTCCTGCAGGCGCATTGCGGCGTGTAATGATCAGCAACGTGGTCTCCTGGAACAACGATGCCCATTTCTCTGCCCTGATCGCCGGTTTGCCCGGACATGAAATCGAAGACGTGAGCCTGCATGATATCAGGATCTATTACAGGCCCATCGATTCGCCTGCAACCCGCATCCAGGTGGCGGTACCGGAATACGAAAAAACCTATCCCGAGCCGCAAAAATTTGGCGTGATGCCTGCCTACGGGTTCTTCATCCGCCATGTGAAAAACATTGACCTCGGCAACATACAAATTTCCTGTACCGGAAAAGAAGCGCGCCCTGTCATTATGGTGGAGGATGTAAAAGGGATCGATCTTTCCCACATCACTATCCACCGCGCTTCCGCAGCCCCGCTCCTGATGCTAAAGGGCGTGGAAGGTTTTCACACCAGCAACGTTTCAGGTATCCCCGACCAGGTGCTGCAGAAAGTGGACAAGCAAAGTTTCTGAAGCGGAAAGCATATCAGGTCATTTGTCTGAACCGTGATACACAGGATGAAAGGATTCCTGTGAGCCAAATCTCCTCTACGGGAGGGGTAGGTCATAGACACACCCACGATGAGTTTGTATATTCGAAGGAATTATGCCTGATTCAAATAATGCATCTTGCCGGAAGTGCAAATGTTTTGAAAGGCGTGACACGGTTCCTCACCTTGCCATGCCAACCCGGGCTTCGTGGAAATAGACAGGGGTTACAAGCCGTCTCGGTATGTCGACAGCTTGTAACCCCTGACGCGATCACGCCTTTAGAAATCACCGAATCTTATTTTCTTACTTCGACAATTCTTCAAACTCTTCATCGCTCAGCTCGATCTCTGCGGCTTTCATGTTCTCGTGCAGGTGGTCGACCGATTTGGTGCCGGGGATGAGGAGGATGTTCTCTGCGCGCTTCAGGAGCCAGGCCAGCGCGACCTGGGCGGTGGTGGCGTTGTGTGCGGCTGCGATGCGGCCGATCTTGTCTTCCAGCGTCTGCGGGCCCGAAGCCAGCGGGTACCAGGGAATAAAGGCCATGCCGCGGCCGGTGGTATATTCAAGCACTTCGTCCCATTTGCGGTTGCCCAGGTTGTACAGGTTCTGCACCGATACGATCGGAACAATTTTTTCCGCCTGCTCGATCTGCTTGACATCCACTTCCGATAAACCGACATACCGGATCTTGCCGGCCTGTACGGCTTCCACCACCGGTGCCAGCGTTTCTTCGACCGGAGTTTGCGGATCGAAGCGGTGCAGCTGCCAGAGATCGATCCGGTCTACCTTGAGCCGCTTCAGGCTGCCATCGATGTTCTCCCTGATAAAGGCAGGCTTGCCATTCGGTACCCATTTGTTCGGGCCCGGCCGGCTGAACCCTCCCTTGGTGGCAATCACCAGGTCAGCAGAATAAGGATGCAGTGAATCGGCAATCAGGCTCTCGTTGAGTTGCGGGCCATACGCTTCCGCCGTGTCGATGAAACTGACACCGGCCTGTACGGCTTCCTGCAAAACTTTTCTGGCATTGTCGCGGTCGGCCACTTCTCCGAATACACCGGTTCCGGTCAGTTGCATGCCGCCATATCCCAGGCGGTTGATTTCTTTCTCACCTCCCAGGCGGAAGGTGGGGTTGGTTATAGTACTCATGATATGGTTTTATTTGTATGATCCATAATTTGCAAGGATCATTCCCCATCGTAACAAAAAGAAAGCAAGCGTTGTTGCAGTGATGGAGATAGAGACAGACGGAAAATTTATTTCCGGATATTGTGGACGCTAAAAATCCAATATCTTTAAACCCTACAACAAGCCGTATGGGGACTACACAACTGCAGATCAAAAAATCTTCCAAAGTTTACGATGTCATTATTGTTGGCTCGGGCGCCGGCGGCGGAATGGCCGGGCACCAGCTCGCCACCGCCGGGCTCAAGGTGCTGATGCTGGAAGCCGGGCCTTTCTTCGACCCGGCGAAAGATTCGCTGCAGCTTAAATGGCCGTACGATTCACAGCGGCGCGGCGCTGGCACTACCCGTCCCTTTGGCGACTTCGATGCAGCCTACGGCGGATGGGAGATTGACGGGGAGCCGTACACGCACCTGAACAACACCCAATTCGACTGGTTCCGTTCCCGGATGCTTGGCGGGCGTACTAACCACTGGGGCCGCATTTCCCTGCGCTTCAGCGCGAAAGATTTTAAACCCGATGACGGCCTCAGCGATGCCTGGCCGATCACCTACGATGAAGTAAAACCCTACTACGATAAAGTCGATCGCATGATCGGCGTGTATGGAACCGTCGAGAACATGGAAAGTGAACCGGATGGCATCTTCCTTACTCCGCCCAAACCCCGCCTCAACGAACTGTACATCAAGAAAGCCGGCGCCAGCGTCGGGGTACCCGTGCTGCCAGGCCGTGGCTCCGTACTTACGCAGGCACTGCCCGGCAACAAAGACCGCGGACAGTGCTTTTATTGCGGACAATGCGGACGCAGCTGTACCGTGTACGCCGATTTTTCTTCTTCCTCCGCCCTGGTGATCCCGGCCATGAAAACCGGTAACCTCGAAGTGGTGTCCGACGCCATGGTACGCCAGGTAACCACCGACAACAACGGTCAGGCAAAGGGCGTGTCTTATATCGACCGACGCGACCTGCAGGAGTATGAGGTCAACGGAAAGATCGTGATCCTGGCCGCCAGCGCCTGCGAATCGGCCCGCATCATGCTCAACTCCAAATCGCAACAGCACCCCAACGGACTGGGCAACGGCAGCGGACTGGTCGGCAGATACCTGCATGACTCCACCGGCGTTGGTTACAGCGGCATCCTGCCGCAGCTGGTCGACCGCCCGCGGTACAACGAAGACGGCGTCGGCAGCCTGCACATTTATTCTCCGTGGTGGGGCGATAACAAGAAACTTGATTTCCCCCGCGGCTATCATATTGAGTTCGGTGGCGGTCTGCGCATGCCTTATTATGGTTTTGGAAGAAGCGTGCCGAAAGTAAATGGCATGGTAGCCGGCAGGGACGGCAAGATGAAAGAAGCCGGCGGATATGGCGCTGCCCTTAAAGACGACTACCGCCGCTTTTACGGCACCGAAGTGGGCATGTCGGGCAGGGGCGTAGGACTGGCTTTCAAGGAAAACTATTGCGAGATCGATCCGGGCGCGGTCGATAAATTCGGTATTCCGGTACTGCGCTTCCACTACAAATGGAGCGATTACGAGATCAGGCAGGCCAAGCACATGCAGGATACATTTGCCGAGCTGATGCATGCCATGGGCGCCATCGTGCTGGGCGGACCGGCAGGGCCGGAGTTCAACTACGGACTGGATGCGCCGGGCCGGATCATTCATGAAGTAGGTACCGCGCGGATGGGCGACGATCCTAAAAAATCGGTGCTCAACAAATGGAGCCAGAGCCATGAGTGCAAGAACCTTTTTGTGACCGACGGTTCTTCGTTTGTGCAGCAGGGTGACAAGAACCCGACCTGGACGATCCTTGCGCTCTCCATGCGCACATCTGAATTTATTCTGCAGCAAAAAAGCAAGCTCAACGTATAATCTCAATCTACCTGTATGAACAGAAGAGAATCGCTCAAAGTACTGGGTCTTACCACCATCACTGCAAGCCTCCTGATAGACGCCTGCAAACCGAAAGACAAGGAAGCCGGGAACGCGCCGGCGCTGAAGGATGGCCCGCAGACGGGCCGGCAGGAGTTTGAAACCGCCCTCGATAAAAAGCTGCTTGCAGACAAATTCTTTACCGCGCATGAAATGGCCACGGTAACGATCCTGGCCGATATCATCATACCCAAAGATGAAAAATCAGGCAGCGCTTCCGATGCCAAAGTGCCGGAGTTCATCGAATTCATCGTGAAAGACATGCCCGAGCACCAGCTGCCGCTCCGGGGTGGCATCCGCTGGCTCGACCGGGAATGCGGATTGCGCTACAGCAAGGCTTTCAAAGATTGCAACACCCAGCAGCAGATCGGGATCATCGACCAGATCGCATACCCCGGAAAGGCCAAACCGGAGATGATGCCCGGCGTTGTGTTCTTCAACCGCATGCGCGACCTGACGGCCTCCGGCTTTTTCACCAGCAAGATGGGCATTGAAGACCTGGGCTACGTGGGCAACCGGCCCAACAAATGGGAAGGCGTACCACAGGCCGTGCTCCGGAAATACGGTATGGAAAACGTATAAGACTGTGTCCGGTTCCGGCAGGGAAGCTTTCGCCTCCGCTGCTTCTATTTTGTAAATACGATCATATGAGATCTCCACTGATTGCCCTTTCCTTGTTTTTGTGTTGCCTCGCCTCCTTTCTTTCTCCGGGTGCCGTCTCTGCGCAAGCGGGCGCGGATGCTCCCCTCCGCATTGCCATTGTGGGCGCCACACACGGCCACATCGCGTTCATACTCGGCCGCAAGAACAAGACCGATGTGCAGGTGGTAGGGATCTACGAGCCAAACACCGCGCTGACGCAGCGGCTGGTCAAAAATTACCACCTCGATTCCAGCATCGTCTATACTGATCTTACAAAAATGCTCGATGCCGTGAAGCCGGAAGCGGTGGTGGCGTTCGGTTCCATCTTTGAACACATGATGGCGGTGGAAGCCGCCGCCCCGCGGGGCATACATGTGATGGTGGAAAAGCCGCTTGCCATGAGCGTCGACCATGTAAAAAAGATGCAGGCGCTCGCTGAAAAATACAAGATCCATCTGCTGACGGATTACGAAACATCCTGGTATCCCAGCACGGTTAAAACCCACCAGCTGGTAAACGACAGCAACTGGGTGGGCGCGATCCGGAAAGTGGTGATCCACGACGGCCACCAGGGCCCGAAAGAGATCCATGTGAACCCCGAATTTTTCGACTGGCTCACCGATCCTAAAACAAACGGGGGCGGGGCCCTGATAGATTTCGGATGCTACGGCGCCAACTTGATGACTTACCTCATGCGCGGTCAGCAACCGGTGTCGGTAACGGCCGTCACCCAGCATTTCAAACCGGCGATCTATCCCAAAGTGGAAGACGATGCCACCATCGTAGTTACCTATCCCACCGCCGTATGTATCATACAGGCATCGTGGGACTGGCCGTTCAGCCGCAAAGACATGGAAGTGTATGGAGAAACCGGTTACGTGATCTCGGTGGATAACACCAACATGAGGCTGCGTAATGCCCCCATGAAAACTGAAAAGCAGGTACAGATCACCGCCCAGGATGTGCCGGTGTACACCGATCCGTTCTCCTATTTCAAGGACGTCATCCGCGGCAAGATCAAGGAAGAACCCAGCGGGGTCTACTCCCTTGAAAACAATGTTACGGTGGTGCGCATCCTCGATGCCGCCCGTGAATCTGCAAAGACGGGCAAGGCTGTGCCTTTCAAATAATCACTACGCTTTTACCACCGCATGTTTTTTTACATAGTCCGGGTCGAGGTCGATGCCGGCGCCGGGACCGGTAGGCACGGTGAACGTGCCATCTTCACTTTTTAAGGAAGAGGTTTTGCTGGTGGCAGGCAGGTCGTTGTCGAACCCCTTGAACTCGTGAAAGTGACCCGCGTTCGGGATGGCAGAGATGAAGTGCATCATATAGAGATAGCCCATGTCTTCCCCGGTGATATGTGGCGTGCAGAGTTTGCCATTAGCTCCGGCCATCCGGGCTACTTTCATGGAGCGGATCATGCCGCCGAAATAAAAAGTGTCGGGCTGTACGATATCAAGCACATTGTTGCCGATCAGCCAGCGGAAAGCATGCAGGCTCGCTTCCTGTTCGCCACCCGCGATGGGTATGGTGAGGGCATCGGCCACTGCCTTGGTTTCTTCGTACCAGTCGAACGGCACAGGCTCTTCATAAAAAGCATACTTGTATTCTTCCATGATCTTCCCGATCCGGATCGCTTCCTTTACATCGTACGATCCGTTGGAATCCGCCATCAGCACCATTTTGTCGCCATAGGTTTTCCGTACCAGGGGCAGCAGTTTGGCCGTGCGGTCGGCCGGGAATTCCGGATGGCTCATGCGCCCGCCCACCTTCAGCTTGATGGCTTTGGCCTGTGAAGCTTCCACCTGCTGGTGAATACGCTGCATGGTCTCTTCTACGGTGATATCACGGTCACTGTTAGCCGAATAAACCGCCACTTTGGGGTTGTGTATGTCTCCGATCAGCTGGCCGATGGAACGGTTGCCGATCTTGCCAAGCATGTCGAGGATGGCAAATTCGATGGTGGCCAGCGGTACCCAGAGGGCCAGACTCTGCATCTTATAATTACTCGCATACACATACACCTCTTCCAGGAGCGAGTCGAGTTTGCGAACGTCTTTGCCGATAAAAAAGGCTGTAGTCGGTTCACGAAGATGGGGTAGAGCGATTTCAGCTGAAGGCTGTTGCCGACCGACCATCCCTCGGCACCCTCTTTCGAGCGTACCCGGCAGAGAAAAGAATCCTTGTACCGGAGCAGTTCGAGCGTATCGATGATAACAGGTGTTTTGAATTGCTCATTCTTCAGCACGGGCAGCTTCAGCACCGCATCGAGCTTCGAATAATCCGGATAGGACGGCATCTTTTTTTCCGAGGCCCGTGTTCCTGAGAAAGGCATGGCAGCACCGATGCCACCGGTGAGGGCAGCAGCTAAAAATTTGCGTCTGTTTGTAGGCATACAATGTTTTGTTTTTTAATGATCACTCATCCCCACCCATGCTCCCTCAGTACATCCCCGGCAGCGCTCAGGTTCTCCGGTTTCATTTCTTCGTAGTAGCGCGAGATGAGCATGCCATCCGCACCCCCGCGGATGGCGCCGGTGATATCGCTTTTGACCGACTCCGGCGTGCTGGAACCGTGCTTGGAGGGCTCGTCGATGCCTACCCCCGCAAAGAGCTGCGTGTTGGAACCAACAATGGCTTCTTTGGCCCTTTTGATTTCCCGGTACACATAATCGCCTGAAAAGCCCGACTGGGTATATGTTTCAAAGGGTTTTTCCTCCAGGTTCAGCACCTTGTACTCAAATTCGAGCTGCTCTTTTTTACTGAGGTCACCGTTGATGTTCTGCGAAACGCTGGCGATGTATTCCGACATGCGTTCGCCGGCTGAATTGCTGTACAGTACGGGCTTTATGTAATCGGCAAAGCCGGTATACAGCTGGTAATCCTGGTCGGCGCGGAAGATGGGATTGAAAGAGGTGTTGTGCCAGATATGGAAGCCCACCTGCGCCGCAGGTTTCACCGACTTTACCTTTTTAAATATCTCCTGCTGCAGCTCGCGCATGCTGTTGGTCCAGAAGGTATGCCATACCAGCACTTCGGGATGGTTGAGCAGGATGCGCCAGAAATCGACATAGTAACCGTCGCGGGGGCGCTTGCCGGCCCGTCCGTTGCGCACATATTCTTCGAGCGACAAAAAACCTTTCCGCACACGCTCCACGTCGATGCCCTGTTTCTGTCCTTTTGCCTTGCAGAACTCACAAAAACAAGTGACTGCGCCAGGGTCGCTTTTGGCGCCATCATGGTACGCGCCGAGCGCATTGCTCATGGGCCCCTGCCGCTCGGCACCCCACATCACTCCATCTACATCGTACGACCGTACGTAGTCTTCCATCGTGCCAAGCACGAGGTTCCGGTAATAAGGATTGTTGACACAGGGCCCTGCAGGATGGCCTGTGGCCCGTTTTCCGTGCAGGTCCATCTCATAAAGCTGATCCATGCCGGTCATATAGACCGGGCGTTTGCTGTCTTCCAGCACCCATGGGTAAACGCCGATGCCCCGCTTTTTTGCTTCCGGGATAATGAGGGCAAGGAAATCGGTGTCGCCAAAATCTGGTGAGCGGAGGCTCCCGGGTTTCATACGGATATCCTTATAGTACTGCGGATGAACGGTCGCGAAGTTGCCGCCATGAAAATTCGGGATCTCGATACCCGCCCTTTTGGGAATGTACGTCATGCTGAACAGGAACAACGCATTCACCGCTCCGCGTTTCTGCATATCGTCGAGCACCGTCGCAACACCTTTTTCTTTCATGATGGCCACCCCGCTCTGGATGCCCACCACCGGCTTGCCCGTTTTCGGCATTACAAGCGGCAGCGCTTCTTCAGAGGGCGCAGGCTGCATGGTGGCTGCGCTGGCTGGCAAGCCCCCGATACCGGCAGTTACCACGCCTGCACCAAGCGCGCTTACGTTCCGTACAAAATCCCTTCTTGAAAATTCTTTGCTTTCGTTTTCCATGCTTGATTGGTTTGTCAGGTTGTGCTAATGCAAATGTATCCTTCTTTCCAAACCGCATCCGTTAACAAGGATCAGTAACCTGCATTCTGCGTATAGAGCCCTTGTTTCACATCCAGTTCCGACTGCGGGATGGGGTAGATGATATAATTCTTCTGAAAAGGCTGAATCTGTTTCTGGATATCTTCCGAGGCGATCCACGCCGTCATCACCGTTTCCACCGTGCCGCTTCTTACCAGGTCGTTCCAGCGCAGGCCTTCGGCTGCAAATTCTTTTCTTCTTTCATTCAGCAACTGCGTCATGGTCACATTCGAAAGGTTGGCCGGGATGCCCGCCCGCTGCCGGATGCGGTTCACCACGGCATCCACATCGGTGGCCTGCGAACCCGGCGCTCCATGCAGCACGCATTCGGCTTTCAGCAGCAGCACATCGGCATAGCGCAACACAATGAAATTGATGGGCCAGTCAGACATGTTCACCGGTATGCGAGAGATGTCCAGGTACTTCCTGAAAAAAGAACGCAGCTCCGGCTCGCCGTTATAGGTGTAGCCGGTCTGCACAGACACGGTGCGCCGCACTTCCCCGGTCTCGTATAAACGCAGTAAGTCATTCGATACGGGCCGCAGGTTCGAGGTGCCCGGCACCACTTTGCCAAGCGACTGGAAATAACTGTCGGGCACCAGCAGGCCGGGAAAAGTAGAACCTTCCAGCGGACTCGACCCGGATATGTACTGTATATCGAATACGACTTCCGCGTTGTTCTCGTTGGTATAAGCAAAAATGTCGGCATAGTTGTTCAGGAGCGAATAGCGGTTGCTGGCAATTGTCTCATTGAGCAGACCGGCAGCCAGGTTCCATTCGTTGAGGCCTAGTCCCGGCCCGTCGATGCTATAAGTAGGCCCCGACCGGGTCATATATACCTGCGCCAGCATACCCTTGGCGGCCCATTTGGTGGCACGTCCTTTATCGGCTGCGGCATACGTGTCGGGCAGGTTGTCGCCGGCGAACTTCAGGTCAGACAAGATCAGATTGTATACTTCCGTGACCGCATTTCGCGGGATGGCCAGTGCGTCCGTGGAGGTCAGCGGATGATCCACCACCGGCACTTTGCCAAAAAGCCGTACAAGGTCAAAATAATAAAATCCGCGCAGGAATTTTGCTTCCGCCTCAATGCGTGTGCGCAGCGACGCAGGGGTGATCACATTGCCGTTCTTCTGCAGCTGGTCGAGCAGGGTATTGGCTTTGTAGATGCCGTTAAAATCCGAGTTCCATGCTTCCTGTATGTATGGATTGCTTGCGATGGTCTTGTGAAAACTGTTGATGCCTTCCCAGTCGCGCACGCCCCCGACAGAAACCGCATACAGGTTGTCGGAGCGGGTTTCCGAGAGGTTCAGCACACGGTCAGGATAAGTTCGCAGGTTGGCATAGGTGGCATTGGTAGCCTGTATGAAATCGTTGTTGTTTGCGTAGAAGGTGAGGCTCGTAGCAGCCGAGATCGGTTTCTGATTCAGGTCCTTGCTGCAGGAAACAAACAGGGAAACAGTCACAGCCGCCAGGAATATTTTTTTCATATGCTTGTCGATTAGAAAGTAAAGTTGAAACCAAAGATGAATGATTTGGCCAGCGGCAGTCCGCCATAGTCACCCGCTTCGGGAAACGAGGTGCTTCCGCTGAGGTCGGTGTTGGCCGCTTCGGGATTGAACCCCCCGTAGTATTTGTCCTTCCCGAAAAAGTTCTCTACCGTCACATACACCCTCGCGCTTTTCACCGCTTTGGCATTGATGAGCGTGCCCAGATTATAGCCGAGCGTGATGTTGCGGATGCGCCAGTAATCGGAGGAATACAGCCAGTCCGTGTTCTTGATGCGCCCGAAAGTAGAGTAGGCTTTCGGCGTCATGCCGTCACCCGGCTGGCTCGTCGAGCGCCAGCGGTAGCGGCTCACCCCGAGCACATTGCCCGAGTAATCCTGGCCGGTCCTTCTTACGGCCCTGCCCAGCAGAGAATAGATGGAACCGCCCCATTGCCCCTGCACGAGGGCCGACAGGTCGAAGCCTTTAAAGCTCACAGAGTTTGTGATGCCCCAGGTATAGTCGGGGGTAGGATGACCCACGATCACGCGGTCATTGGCATCGATGACACCATCGCTGTTTGCATCGAAATACTTTGGATCACCCACGGTTTCCGAGCCGAACAAAGCCGCTTTTTTGTCGAGGTCCGCCTGGGTAAGAATGCCCAGCTGCCGGATCACCGAGATACTGTACAGCGGCTGTCCTACTTTCAGGATGCTGTGCGGTATATCAAAGCTCGAAGGAATAAGGATCTGGCTTTGTCCGGCCGCCAGCGCCACCACCTTGTTGGTATTGTGACTGAAGTTTACGGACGTGTTCCAGGTGAACTTGCCGGTGAGGTTGCGGGTGGCCACTTCCACTTCCCATCCTTTGTTGCGCACCTTGCCAGCGTTGCTGAGGTAGGTTTGAAACCCGGTGTTGCCGGGGATCGGCACATTGAGCAGGAGGGCAGAATTCAGCTTGCTGTAGTAATCGAACGATGCCGTGATGCGGCTTTTCAGCAAACCGATGTCGAAGCCGTAATCCAGCGTCTCGGAAGTTTCCCAGCTTAAATCGGGGTTCACGATGCCGCCGGGCGATTGGCCTGCGGCCTGCGTGTTGTTGAAGGAATACACGCTGGGCGTGAGCAAGGGGATGCTGCTGTAATCGCCGATGTTGTAATTGCCCGACTTGCCCCAGCTGGCGCGCAGCTTGAAGTCGTTGACGGATTCGATGTTCTCGAAGAATTTCTCCTGCGATACACGCCAGCCGAGCGATGCGGAAGGGAACCAGCCCCACTTGGTGTTCTGCCCGAAGCGCGATGAACCGTCGCGGCGCAGACTCGCCGATACCAGGTATTTGTTATCGAACCCATACTGCAGCCTGCCGAAATACGACAGCAGCACGTTCTTTGTCTCGGTGGTGTTGCCGATGATGGCGGTGGCCGCGTTCAGCGTGGTGATCACGCTGCTGTTAAAGCCGCCGTTGGAAGTAAGGCTCACGTTGGAGAGCTTTCCTGTATTGTACGATGCACCGGCCACCACCGACACATCATGTACCGAGTTCAGCGTTTTGTTATACGAAAGCGTGTTCTCGTTCACAAAGGTTTGCCTTCTGAAACCGGAGTACCCACCGGAAGTTCCCACACCCGGCTGGCCCAGTCGCGAGCTCAGTGAACCGGTGATGGTATACGGGATATAGCTTTTTGTATTGTTGTCGGTGTTGTCGAGGTTCACGGTGGTTCGCAGGGCCAGCCCGTCGAAGAGTTTGTATTCTCCGAAAACGGAAGCCAGCGTGCGGAAGCGGCTGGTTCTGCCGATGGTGTTCCGCAGCCGGGCGACGGGACTGGATGGCGAGGTGCCCCACCGGTAAGCGCCGTTGTTGAAAGCGTTGGGGTACAGGCCCATGGTATCTTCCTGTACCGGCGTGAACAGGATGCCGGTCTGTATCACGTTGTTCACCCCTTCCACGGCCGGGTCGTTGGTGACCGAATAGTTCGGTGCGAGGTTGATGCCGAAACGGAGGTTTTTATTGGGCGTGATCTCCACGTTGGCCCTTGCGGAATAGCTGGTATAATCCAAACCCAGCACAATGCCTTTCTGGTTCACGTAATTGCCCGATGCATAATATTTCACATACTCATTTCCACCGCTGGCCGATACCTGGTAATTCTGCATCAGTCCCTTGCGGAATATCTCGTCCTGCCAGTCGAACAGGCGCAGACCCGGATGGCCGGGCTGTGTCCAGCGGTCGTCGACCATCAGCAGGGTGTTTACTTCACCCGGCGCCAGGCCGAGGATGACGCGGCGCTGGTCGGTGGTCTGACTCGCCGTGCGGCCGGGAGCGGAGGCCACCCAGGCGGCGTTGTGCATCTCGATGGCGCGGTCGATCCATTCTTCGGCGCTCAGCAGGTCGAGCTTGCGGCTGCGTTCGCTATATCCCGTGTATACGTTCACGTTAAGCTGGGGCTTGCCGCTTTTGCCCTGCTTGGTGGTGATAAGCACAACGCCGTTGGCTGCCCTGGAGCCGTAAATGGCAGCGGAAGCGGCGTCTTTCAACACCTGGATGTTCTCAATGTCGTTGGGGTTGATGTTATCGAGCGGACTGCCCGTTGAAAAATCACCGGAAGCGTTGGAAGCCGCCTGTTCAAGCGGAAACCCGTCGATCACGTAAAGGGGCTCGTTGCTGGCCGAGATGGATCCCTTTCCACGCACCTGTATGCTGAAGCCTTTGCCCGGCACGCCGGTCGTTTGCTTCACCTGTACGCCCGCCATCTGTCCAACCAGCGCCTGGTCTACCCGCACGAGCGGCCGCTGGTCGATGTCGTTGGCATTGTACGACGCTACAGCGCCGGTGATGTTCTTTTTCTTTTGCGTTCCATAACCGACTACCACAACCTGGTTCAGGTCTTTGGTTGCTTCGGTCATGGTGATGTTGGCCACCAGGCCGTTGCCGACGGCGATTTCCTGCGTGCCGAAGCCAACATAGCTGAACTGGAGGGTCTTTGCCCCATCCGGTACGTTGATGCTGTAGTCTCCGCTCGCGTTCGTACTCGTCGCGATGCTGGTGCCTTTGACTCCGACCGTTACACCGGGCATCGGCTGGCCTTTTTCATCCGTGATCTTACCACGGATCGTTTTAGGCGGCAGGGGGGAAGCAGGACTGGTTTCAGGGTTGGAAGCGGCGGTGATCTTCATCTCGGCTTTGCGGATGATGACGGTATTGTACTTGATCACATAAGAAAGGTTTTGCCCTTTCATGCAAGCATCGAGTACTTCCGCAAGGGGCGTGTCTTTGGCGTTTACACTTACCGGTGAGGCGTTGCGCAGCAGTTTATCCTCATACAGGAATGAATAGCCGGTTTGTTTATGAATGAGCGCAAACACCTTGATCAGGGAAAGGTTTCTTCCCGAAAGGGTGATCTTATCCTGCACGATCTCCGCGTTCAGGCGCAGGGCAGGCAGCAGAAAAAGAAAGAGGACAAGGGGAACGAGCAGTCCCCGGGCAGTGAACCGCCTGTTCGACGGCACATGGCATAGCAATCCGGATTCCATACTAGGCAAGTTTGGGTTTTATGATAAAACAGTAAAAGCTTGAATGGACGGGTTCCTGTCTGTCTCAGGTTACAGACCGTCGTCATGGAACAACCGCATCCAAAGAATAAGTCGTGGCTCTGTTCTGCAACCCTTAGTGCATATCCGGTTTTTTTGCGGATTATTTTTCAGCCACCTGCACCGGCACAATGGTTACCGGTCCAACCAGGCCGGAAGGCCGGGGCTGCCACCCGGAAGCATCAAACGGTTTGTAATGGATATTGACGAAATTGATCTCGTGGTAATTGCGCCAGGAGATTTTTCTGCGGTCCATGTCGCGGATGCGGTTCGCCATGAGGTTGGCCACTTCGATGCGAAGCTGGTTGATGCCGGGTTTCAGAAATGCACGGATCCTTTTTCTGTACGGGAAGCTCCATATAAAACCGGCATCCTGGCCGTTGATCCATATATGTGCAGTTTCGAAAACTTCACCGAGGTCAAGCAGGTATTCGGAAGCGAGCGGTCCACTGAGCGTAAAGCGGGTGTTGTAATCACCGGTTCCGGAGAAGGCCACTGCGGCAGTATCCGGGAAAGCGGTCCATGAAACCAGGTTTCCCAACGTGGTATCGTGTGGAAGCGCTGGTCCGCCCGCAGTAAAGCGGAGCGACCACGGTCCGGCAAGCGGAAGCGGGGCGTTTTGTTTTTCGAGGTAAGTCCACGTGGCGCCCGGCTTCTTCCGGTCATCCAACCGGATGAACATCGCCTCTCCCGGCTCCAGCTGCAACCGGATCTTCACCGTACCGCTTTCCTGCAAGGGCTGCACCGCTCCCGTTTGTCCGCTTTGCGGATCCATCAGCAGCGCGGACGCTGCAGTAGAGTGAAAAGGTATGAGGGCATCGACGGCTTTGGCCGAGTGGTTGACTACAAAGTACAAGTGGCCGCCCGAAACCTGCTTCCTGATAAATTCAAGGCCATACCGCGGCAAATCTTCCGGAACGGTTTTCATCACCGGCAATATTTTGTCGGCCGCCGCTATCTGAAAGTTGCCGGTCTTGGTCAGTTGCTGCAGCTGCCCGGTGAGCGTTCGGAATAGGGTGCGGTTTGCTTCCAGGTTCGCCAGACCCGGCACGTCTTCAGGCAGTTTTTCGAATACCACCCGTCCGCCCTGTTGCACAAAGCGGAGGATCTGCTGCAGCGTTTGTGCCGGCATGAACCGGCAGGCCGGGATCACCAGCACTTTTTTACGCCACGCAGCATGCGCAGCATCGGTGAGTTCGCCGATCATTTTGTCAGATACATAATCGAACTGGTAGCCTTCCTTTTTCAGGCGCTTCAGGGAGTTGTAAAAGGGGGTAGGGTAGAGCCAGTTGTCGACCGTATGCATGCCGTACTGCATTTCCATGCCCTTCGGATCGCTCCACAGATCGTATACCGGCCAGTATACCATCAGCTCGTTGTCGGGTGTGGAGTTCTGAAGCAGCGACTGGCAGCGCGTGATGTAGCCATTGAGCGCGGGCAGCTGCGGCCAGAGCGGGTTTGCAGGAACGAAGTTGGAGGAGGCATAGAAGTTCCAGCCCGGCCAGGGCACATCCTGCGGCGAGTAAGTGGTTCCATGGTAGAAGACATGGTTGATGCCCGACACAAACAGTTCTTCTACCTCGGGTTTGCATTGCGAGAACGAGGTGTTGAAATGCTCGGTGAGCCACACAAACGTTTCGGAAGAGACAAGCGGCTTCTGATAAAAATGCGCGGCGGAAGCGGCAAACTGAAACATGAGCGGATCATGGAAAACGCTGTCGCGGATGTCAGCCGTGTCATGGCGCAGGTTGGGAATATCAAATTTGCTGAGGCCAAAGAACCCCTCACATTCAGGCACATCCACCGTGCCATACAGGTCGAGGATGTTGGCGGGCGAGCCGTGGGCCTGGTTGCGGCTCATGGCTTTTTGCCGGTGTGCCCAGCCGGACCATATGCGGGTAAAATGGTCAAGCAGCAGGTCGCTGATCGTTTGCCGGTAATCTGCTTTCACCCGGCCGGTATTTTCCGATACTTCTTTCCGTGCAAGTTCATCGAGATGGAGCCGGAGGTCGTATCCGCGCCGGCGCCGGAATTCATCAAAAAAGCCGGGCGACCAGTCGGCATTATACACTTCGTAACTGTCGTTGAAAAAGGCCCTGACCCCGGTAGGCTTGCTGCCAAAGGAACTGTCGAACCGCTCCAAATAGGTGTTGACAGCTTCGGCTGAAAAATGATCCATCACCAGTCCTTCCCCACCGGGAGCGGCGCGTTTCACCGCTTGTGCCGTTTTACCTGCAAAGGCGGCATACAACGTCCAGTTACCGGCCGGCGCCGTCCAGTCCAGTTTGCCCTGTGCATCCACTTTGTTTGTAAGCAGCATAGATTCACCCTGCTCACTGCGCGCCAGCACGGCCTGCAATCGTGCCCCTGCAGCTGCCTGCCCCTTTGTTTCGATCACGATGTTGCCTGACAATGACTGTCCACCCGGTACGGGGTAGGTCTGGATAAACAGCTTGCCCGCTGCAAGTTCAGGCGTGATCTGCGGGCCTCCGAAGGGCCAGCCGGTGCCGGTGTTCATGTCGACTCCCATTTGCAGGGATGCGGCTTTCTGAACCGTAAAGGCCAGCATGTGGTTCCATTGCGGCGAGAGAAAGGGAATGTACCGTTGTTCATACCCGATGGCGCCGTAGATGGGCGTGATCTCCACGCCTCCGAAGCCGGCATCGTGATAAGACTGCATCAGGCGATCCAGGTTGGGCTCATCCACTGCGCTGCCCATCCACCACCAGCGTGTCCACGGGCGCATCTCTTTTTCAATGGCGGGCCACAACGGGTCACGCTGTGCGAAAGCGGCTGCAGCAAGCAGTGTACAGGATAGGAAGAGAAGGATGGTATTTTTCACGTCAGGTCTGCTTGTTCAGTTTTATTATTTTCAATCGCCCGGTTCGGGTATCACGCGGATACGGGTGCCGCTGATATTAAATTTTACCTGGTGCGTGGCTTCCAGGATCTCGAGCAGTTCGCGTACGTCCTTTGCCCGTGATATGTTTCCCGACAGGCTGATCTCCGGAACCGGGCCTGCGTATTCCACCGTTACATCGTACCATCGTTCTATCTGGCGCATGATGGCATCGAGTTTTGTATCGTGAAAATAAAATGCGCCGTTCTTCCAGGCCATCACTTCTTCCAGATTCACGTCTTTGCGCACTTTGAAGAGTTCTCCGTTCAGTTGTCCCTGTTCACCGGGCTGCAGGAGGGCCTGTGACGGGCCCCTGGTCAGTTTCACAGAGCCTTCGAGCAACGTTGTTTTAGTCTCTTTCTCTTCCTGGTATGCCATCACATTGAAATGCGTTCCCAGCACCTGCACCTGCATCTGACCGGTTCGCACCACAAATGGCATCTTCTTGTTCTTAGCCACTTCAAAATAAGCTTCTCCGCTCAGTTCAACCGTACGTTGCCCGCCGGTAAAGGCCGTGGGAAACCGCAGGGAAGAAGCGGCGTTCAGCCATACGTGGCTGTCGTCGGGCAGGATGAGCTGGTACTGTTCTCCGCGGGGAGTGCTGATGGTATTGAAGCTGACGGCAGCGCCGGCGCGATTGCGGGCTCCGAACCGGTAAGCCACCTGGCCGTTCGACAGCTTGATGATCGTGGTACTGCCCTGCTGCGAGAGGGGGCCGTTGCCAGCCGCATCGAGGGCGATCTCACTGCCATCGGCAAGCGTAAGCGTAGCATGATGCGAAGGTTGCAAGTCATGCTTCGACACTTTGACTGTTTGTACCGGCACCTTGTGGTGATCTCCCGGTTGCCACCAGAAATACATGCCGATGGTGAAGGCAGCGAAAGCCGCCGCTGCAGCGACCCCGGCACGGAGGAAAGGCCTGGAAGCAACCACCGGAGCGGGGGCGATCCTGGTCTGGAGCTTTGTCCAGATACGGGTTTGAAGCTCCTCCTCGCTGCCGGCGAATGAAGCCGGAATGCGGACCGGCGCATCCTGCGACCTGTTGTACCAGTCGAGGAACTCTTTTTCCTCCGCCGGCGTCTGGGTGCCCTCCTTCCATTTTACGGCCAGCTCCTGGTATCGTTTATCAGGTTGTCCCGGGTCTTGTGTCTGCATAGTTGGTTAAGTCGGTGCGGGAAGGAAAATCCCTTAGCAAGGTTAAAGAATATTTCGTGTCAATCTCCTTCGGGAGGGGGCTTTATCTAAATTGGATGCAATGGCAGCAAAAATTTCACCGCAGCAGGTAAACAATCAGGAAGATCAGGGAACTGATGGACATGCGCAGGGCGCGCAGTGCTTTGCCAAGGTGGGCTTCCACCGTTTTTACGGCGATGCCGAGCTGGTGTGCGATCTCTTTTTGAGAATACCCGTGATCGCGGCTGAGCTCGAATACAAGCCTGCATTTTTCAGGGAGGTGCGATACGGCCAGCCGCATGGTGCGTTCGAGCTCCTGGAGGCGGAGCGTTTCTTCGGTGCTGTTGTCGGAAGCTGGATAGAGGTGTACGGCTTCCGTGCGGTGTTTCTGCCAGCGCGATCTGGCGGCGAGCCGGTCTATCACCCTGTATTTGACGGCTGTAGCCAGGTAAGCGGAAAAGGGAGCCGATATGCTGAGTGATTCCCTGCGCTGCCAGATGGCGAGAAAAAGATCCTGTACCAGTTCTTCTGCTTCGGGGAGGGAAGATAATTTGTTGGCGGCGAGCGTGAAAAGCGGTTTCCAGTACAGATGGTACAGTTCGGTAAATGCCTGCTCATCGCCTTTTTGCAGGGCCTGAAGCAGCCGCCGGTCTCGTTCGGCAGCCAGAAAATGATCCGGGGAAGAAGTCATCATAAAACAAGCAATTCAATGATACCGGCAGTGCAACTAAGGTAAATAAAAATCCGGTATGGCAAAACAGAACCTGGTGCAAGGCTTTCCGACGGGAGCTGGGTGCCGGACTTACCCTTTTATTTCGCGGGTTGTTTGATCAGCGGTTTCCCCGTGAACGGATTGAAGTAGTACATGGCCGACACGCCGAAAAAAGTGACGGAGCTGGCATCCGTTCTGCCGCTGTAATAATACTGCCCGAAATACATGTTGAAGTGCCACACCTGGCTATAGGCGTATTCGATGCCCGAAGTAAGTTCGGTCATGAGGTTTTCGCGCGAATTGAAAATATAGCCGATGCCTGCGGTGAAGGTGTTGGTGAACTTGCCCTGCTGAAACACATTGAGGTTGGGGCGCAATTCAAGGTACATGGAAGTGTCGCGGCCATGCATGCCTCCCAGACTAGTTTTGCCCAGGTCCAGTCCGGCACTGAACACATCCCATTGCTTGCCGATCTCTACGGCGAAGTTCGATTTACCTGCGAGCGTGCCGGCGTCGTTGGTAAGGGCGGGAGCAACCGCCACATACGTTTGTGCGACGCACGCGTGAGCCGCTGCAAGAGCGAACAGAAAGAACAGCTGCCTGATCATAGTGGTTTTAATGATGTGAGAAGGGTTTGGTGTGCGCAATAGTTGATATAAGAAGCCGGTCATCCGGGATGCTTTCACCTGAGCCTGGTTTATCCGCTTTCCTGCAAACATAGCCGGAAAGCGCTGGCTGGTGCTGGTTCAGAACGGGGTGGTTCGATGAAAAAGTATGAATTATTTCTGATGAATATTATTTTTTTCTTTGCGGTCGCCGATCCTGAATAGTTGTATATTAGTAGAACGGCTTTTTGAAACCTTTCAAGCTCTGGAGAACCCGTTCATGAAAATCTATCCTTCTCTTTATGTTGTTTGCCTGCTTGCTTTTTGCCTGCTGATCCTGACGGTAGGGCTCTTTGCGCAGGATACAGCGAAAAAAAGTACGCGACAGGTCGACGCACTCCTGAAAGAAAAAAACAGCCGCACGCCCACCGAGCGCAAGATCGATTCCCAACTATTACAGGCCATCAGGGCCAAGTCCGGAAAGAAGGTCCCGAAAGGTACGCAACTGGAAACACCACCCAATATAAAGGCGGATGAAAAGGGCTTGCTGATGGTAGATATCAGTGCCCTGATCACAGACACGCTGCTCGGTAAGATAAAAGCGTTGGGCGGAGAGATCATCTTTCCCTCGAAGGAGTACAATACAGTACGGGCCAAGGTGCGCATGTCTTCTATCATGATGATCGCCGGTTTTGAGGGCGTCAGGTTTATTCAGCCGGCCAGCATGCCGGTGCTTTCGGGCGGGGCGGTACACTCATAGCAAGTGAAAGAGAAGAACGAGTTTATTTTCAGCAGGCCCTGGAACCCTTGTCCACAGTGGGTCTTAAAGAATGTGTTGTTTATTTTCCAAAATATTTTGTTGACGATAGAATTTGTGTACTTTAGTTAAACGGTTGAGTTTCACCGGTTATCAAAATAAATATCCGGTTACGCCCGCCTGGTGCTTACTCTGCTTTCCTGACTCTGTGTGCCCGCGATTTTCCGCGCAGTAAGCTTCCCTATTTATTTTAATCACTGTTTTTTTCTTCCCCTAAGACCCGGCCAGGTCTGTTTCCTTCTGTGGGAAACCGGTCTAACCCGGCACGTTCCTATTTCATTGTTCTATTTAACATACCAAACCGAACATTCTTATGAAAAAATTCTACGCCCCCCTTTTTGCCCTTCTCTTTTTTGTGTCTCTTTCGGCGCAGGTAGCAGCCCAGATCCAACCGGCTACACTCCGCCAGATCCAGTCGCTCCTCGAAGAAAAGGATGCCCGCACACCTGTTCAGCGGAAAATAGATTCCCGTCTGTTACAGGCATTCAGGGAATCCAGGGGACAAAAGATGGCATCCGGCGTTACACTCGAAGCGGCCAATGTGAGAGCGGAAAAAGATGGCCTGGTGAAACTCGATATCCGTGCCGTGGTGACTGATGAACTGCTTACAAAGATTGAAGGGGCGGGTGGAAAGATCGTTTATGCCTCACCGCAATACAACACCGTCAGGATACAGATCAATCTATCCAAAGTGGAAGCGGTCGCCGCCTATCCGCAGGTGAAATTTGTGGAACCGGCGGTGGAATCCATCACCGTTGGTTCCGGGAAGCCGGACAATGGAATGCGGAAGGAAGATCCGAAAACCGGAATCGATCTTTCCGGCGTAACGGCGAACCGTGGCGGCTTTGCACCGCACAAGCCCACGTTCGAGCAGCGCGCGCAAAGGGTACGCAATGCCCTGGAGAAATACATGCTCAACCACAACAATTTCTTTGCACCCTTTACCGGCACTGTCAACTCGCAGGGTGACCGCGCGCACCGCGCAGATGATGTGAGGAATACATACGGTTACGCCGGACAAGGGATCAAGATTGGCGTTTTGTCTGACAGCTACAATGCGCTCGGCGTGGCCGCAGCCGATGTGGCCAACGGTAACCTTCCAGGCGTGGGAAACCCGCTGGGAAACACCACCCCCGTCACTGTACTGGCCGACTTTGCAACAGGGGCAGATGAAGGAAGGGCCATGTTACAGATCGTGCACGACCTTGCCCCCAAAGCCCAGTTGTTCTTTGCAACCGCCAACATAAGCGAAGCAAGCTTTGCTTCCAATATCATTGCGTTGCGGAACGCACCAAACAATTGCGATATCATCATCGACGACATATTTTATTACGACGAGCCGGTGTTCCAGGATGGCATTGTTGCGCAAGCTGTGAACACCGTTACTGCCAGCGGCGCCCTGTATTTTTCCTCGGCCGGTAACGAAGGCTCGGTAGCGAAAGGTACGGCCGGCGTATGGGAAGGCGACTTCAACGATGCCGGCTCGCTGCCGTTTGCGGGAAGCACCAAGCCCGGCTCCATCCACAACTTCGGCACCGGTGCAGCTCCGGTGAACGGAGACATTGTTTCGGCTATTGGTAACCGATATACGCTCAACTGGTCCGATCCTGCCTATGCGTCTTCCAATGACTACGATCTGTTCCTCGTGAGCTCCACAGGCGTTGTAAAAGCTTCTTCCACCAATATTCAAAGCGGTACCCAGAGCGCCTACGAATCCATTACACCGTTAATGCTGGTGGCCGGCGACAGGCTGGTGGTCTTCAAAGCCTGGAACGCGCAGGCCCGCGCTTTCAGCATCAACACGGTCCGCGGAAGGCTTACGCTGGCTACCATAGGGCAGACACACGGCCATTCCTCGGCCGTCAACGCATTCAGCGTGTCGGCAACGCCGGCAGCAGCTCCCAACGCAGCTCAAACTGCTCCCGGCCCTTACCCGAATGCATTCGGTGCAACCAATCAGGTAGAAGCATTCACATCGGACGGGCCCCGCCGCATGTTCTACAATGCGGATGGAACGCCCATCACTCCCGGCAACCTTCTTTTCAGTACGAATGGCGGAAACGTACGTGCAAAGCCCGATATCACGGCCGCCGACGGTGTGGCAACCACCCTCGCCAGTGGCGGCGGTTTAAATCCATTTTACGGAACTTCGGCAGCGGCTCCGCATGCGGGCGCCATCGCTGCGTTGCTGAAATCAGCAAATCCCGCCCTTACCTATGCCCAGATAAAATCGATTCTCATCAGCACGGCCCTCGACATCGAATCGACAGGGTACGACAATGTGAGCGGTTCCGGCATCGTGCAGGCTTTCCAGGCCATGCAGGCGGTGAACCCCCCAGCGCTTGGTGCTGTGGCACTGGGAACCGTTACCACTACGGAAGGTAATTTCAACAATGGCAACGGTGCCATCGACCCGGGCGAAACCGGCAATGTTGTGGTACAGCTTACCAATCCTTCCCTCGCGCCGGTCAGCAACGTGGTGGCCACGCTCACCACCACCACGCCGGGCGTCACCATCATCCGCGGCACCTCGCTGTACGGTTCCATTCCGCCTTCAGGCAGCATGCGCAACAATGGCACTCCGTTCCAGATCGGCCTGAGCAACACCATTCCGTGCGGAACGGTTATCAATTTTGTGGTCACGGTCACGTTCAACGGAGGACCGAGTCCGCAGGCATTCCTGTTTACCGTTACGGCAGGCTCGCAACTGGGAGCTACCATCTCTTCCACGCTGGGCAGCACGCCGCCGTCGGGCACAGGCTGGACAGGCGTTACAGGCTCCCAGACCGGCCGGTTGAACCGCAATACACCGGTTTCTTCCTGCGGCGTTCAGAAAGCAACACCTATACTTGCCGCCACTACAGGCGCCCGTGCGTACGATGCATATACATTCACCAACACAACCTCCGGCACCATCTGCGTTACGGTCGCTATGAACAGCTCAGGAGGCATCAACTTGTATACTGCAGCTTATTCCGACAGCGGCTTTGTTCCTGCCACGCCAAACCTGCACTTCCTGGGCGACCAGGGCTCGTCAGCAGCGTCGCAGACCTTTGCAGTGAATGTGGCAGCCGGCAAACAATACACCATCGTTGTGAGTGAAGTAACCGGTGCAACGGCTGTGGGAACTGCCTACACACTCAGCACCTCCTATACAGTGTGTGCTCCGAGCCCTGCCTGCAGCCCTGTGGTGATCACCACGCCTTCGCTTGCCGCCGGCACTACCGGTTCGCCCTACTCGCAGGTGATCGCGGTCTCCGGAGGAAGCGGCAGCGGATCATATACCTACGCGCTCACCGGCAACCTGCCCGCCGGCTTAAGCCTGACAGGCAATTCACTGACAGGTACTCCAACCCAGGCCGGCACGTTCACCTTCACGGTAACTGCAACGGATCCTGCGGGCTGTCCGGCTGGTTCCAAGATCTTTATGTTAACCATCGGCGGTAACCCGCCGGTGTCGGTTGCGCCCACATACGGAACACCCCAGTCTGTGTACCTGAACAACACCTATACACAAATGATGCAGGCGACTGTGAAAGACGCAGGGGGCAATCCGCTGCCAGGCGTGAAAGTAGTCTTCGTTGCCCCAACAACCGGAGCCAGCGGGCTCTTCACCGGAGGAAGGCAGAATGACACGGCGCTCACCAATAACAATGGTGTGGCCACATCGGCTGCTCTCACAGCCAACGCCACCATCGGCGGTTTCCAGGTCACTGCAAATGTGAACGGAATTCCCTGGGCGATCTACAACCTTGTTAATTTCTGTCCGACCGCTCTGGTCGTCACCAGCAGCGCAGACAGCGGACCCGGAACACTGCGCGAAATAGTAAACAATGCTTGTCCGGGCATCAACGTTACCTTCGATCCGGGTGTCAATATCATCCAGCTTACCGGCGGCGAACTGCTGATCAACAAAGCCATCACGATTACCGGTCCCGGCCCCGATAAACTGACCATCAGCGGTACGGGTAACTCAAGGATCTTTAACATTGTGGCAAATACAGCCACCGTGAATCTCTCCGGCATGACGCTGAGAGACGGCAAGGTGCCAGCAAATGCAACACTGGGCGGGGGCGCAATCCTGATCAACAACGGTTCCGGTGCGGGACCCGTCAATATCTCGCGTTGCGTGATCACAGGTAACGATCTTTCTCTCCCGGCTAATTCGCTCGGAGGGGGAATTGACAACGAAGGCGGCACAGTAACTATCGACCGCACTTCCATCGTCAACAACGTTACAACCTACAGGGGCGGTGCCATTCAAAACCAGGGCTTCGGATCGATGGTCATCACAAACAGCACCATCGCCGGCAACACGGCAGGCATAGCGGGTATCGGAGGCGCCATCAGAAGTTTCCTTCCGCTCACGATCACCAACTCTACTTTTTATGGAAACGCTGCGCAGACAGCCGGTAACCTGTCGGTGGCCGGAGGTACTGCAACCATCCGCAACACCATCATCGGTGGGGGTGCGTTGCTGGGCACTGGCGGTGCCGGACCGGATATCAACGGACCCGTGATATCGGCCGATTATAACCTGATTGAAAATACCGCATCAGGCACGATCACAGGCGTTACCACGCGCAACATCGTCGGTGTGAACGCCAACCTGCTGCCAATCGATTATTACAGAAGCGTTACACCAGTTCTCCTGCCACGCTCGAACAGTGTGGTAGTGAACAACGGTGATTCTACCCTGGTGCTGGGACTTGACCAGCGCGATATGGCGCGGGTGCTTGGCAGGAAAGCGGATATCGGTGCAGTAGAGACCAACTATCTCTATGTCACCAGTGGCGGTACCCCGCAGACGACTTCGGTTAGCCGTCCGTTTACTATGCCGCTGCAGGCCAAGATCGTGGAAGCCGGTATCCCGGTCGCGGGCGATACGGTCTTCTTCAGGGCTCCGGCAACGGGCGCCAGCGGAACCTTCCCGGGTGGCGCACTGGTGGCCGCGGCGGTATCGAACAACGCCGGACTGGCAACTTCACCGGTGTTTACCGCCAACGGCATCACCGGTCGCTACAACGTGACGGGCAGCATCGGCGCCGAGTTCAATACCATCAATTTTGACCTCACCAATGCCATCTTAAACGCTGTGTTCGGTACCGGCAATGGCGCCACCGCACAGGCTGAAAACGGACTGAAGATCAGTGCCTATCCGAACCCGGTCAGGGAAACCCTGGTCGTGCAAACATCGGGCAATGACCGTCAGCTCGTCACGATCCATGATGTGCTGGGCCGCCAGATGATGAGCCAGCAGTTCAGTGCCGGCCGCCACGAGATCAGCGTGAAGAGCTGGGCGAAAGGCCTGTATACCCTTACCGTGATGCAGCAGGGCAAACTGCTGTACACAGTGAAAGTAATGAAGGACTAATGAAGTGGGCTTACGGCAAGTAAGCAAGTGCTCATAAAATAAGAAGCCCCATCCGGTGTAACTCCGGATGGGGCTTCTTATTTTATGAGGAAGAACGGGTTGGCCTTGCACAGAACATACAGCCCCTGTCAGGCGGATCACGGCTCAGACAACTTTCCCGCCTCGCAAACTTCCCTACCTTCGCAGCACATCACAAACCTGTCTGCATGCGCGTACTCGTGGCGGAAGACGAACCTGCCGTGGCCAACCTGATCAAAAAAACGCTGGAAGAAGAACCTTATGAGGTGAGTCTGGTTCCCGACGGCACTACCGCCTGGGATCACCTGCTGCGTTTTACATACGACGTGGTGGTGCTCGACATCATGATGCCGGGAATGAACGGGCTGGAGATCTGCCGCCGCTGCCGTGAAGCCGGAAATGCCGTGCCCATCCTGCTGCTCACCGCCCTTGGCACCACCGACAATATCGTGGTGGGGCTCGACAGCGGCGCCGACGACTACCTCACCAAGCCGTTCAAAGTGGCTGAGCTGAAGGCCCGCCTGCGGTCACTGCTGCGGCGAAAGCCCACTGCGCATAGCCAGTCGGCCACGCTGCAAAAGAACCGGCTTTCTTTCTCGGGGCTGGTGATGGACCTCGACGAAAAAACCGTTGCCCGCGATGGCCGCAGGATCGACCTTACGGTGACGGAGTTCCGCCTGCTGGAGTATTTTCTGCGCAATGCCCGGAAGGTATTATCGCGGATGGACATTCTCGAG
The DNA here is from genome assembly GCA_965200945.1 of Chitinophagaceae bacterium. Taxonomy (GTDB): domain Bacteria; phylum Bacteroidota; class Bacteroidia; order Chitinophagales; family Chitinophagaceae; genus JADCRZ01. The sequence continues at coordinate 1,492,087 of OZ241749.1, read as the reverse complement.
AAAGTGTGGGGCTATGATTTTAACATCAACACAAAAGTGGTGGATGTGTACATCAATTACCTTCGCAAAAAGCTGGATACCGAGCCAGACAGCCGCCTCATCCATACCGTTACCGGAATGGGTTATATCCTGAAAGAAGAGTAACGTGAAGATACAAACCAAGATAACCCTCTTGTTTACCCTGCTCTGCACATCGATCATCGTTGCGCTGAGCTTTGCCATATACTATTTCGCCTACAAGAACGCTTCGCAGGATTTCTATACCCGGCTTGAACTGAGAGCCACCATCGCCGTGAAAGCAAGTCTGCAGCAAAACCGCGACACGGCCGCCTTCCGGCAGATCCGTTTGCAGCACATGCAACGGCTAACGGAAGAAAGGGAATTCATCATCAAACTCGATACGCTCGAGCGTATCCAGCAAAACCCGCATTATTCCGAAATAAAATCTTCCTTCATTCTCGATATACTCAAGAACAACAAGGCTTCGTTCCGGGATAACTTCGATTTTTACCAGGGCATCGTGAATCGCAACGATTCCAGCAAGTACATCATCATCGTAGGAGCGCATCACAGCGAGCTGCAGAAGTTTATGCGCAGCCTGCGGGATATCCTCACCACTGCCGGCATCATATCGGTTGTGCTGGTGTTCAGCATCGGTCTGCTTTTTTCGAAGCAGATACTGGCCCCCATCCGGACCATTTCGCACCAGGTGAGACTGATAACTGCTACTTCTCTCCATAAGCGGCTGACCACCCGGCCCGGTAAGGATGAGATCGCTGCCCTCACCAATACCTTCAACGACATGCTGAACCGGCTGGAAACGGCTTTCGAGACGCAGAACAATTTTGTCAGCAATGCCTCCCATGAACTAAACACCCCCCTTACTTCCATCATCGGCGAAGCGGATTATGCACTCTCCAGGCCGCGTTCGGTCTCCGACTACCAGCAGTCGCTCAGCGTGATCATGCAGCAGGGAGAAAAGCTTCAGCATATTACGGAAAGCCTGGTGCAGCTGGCCCGCTCCGGCTTTCGCGAGAACCTTACCATGGAAAGCCTCAGCGTTAACGAGCTGCTGCACAATGCCCGCCAGAATGTAGACAACGTGTACAGCCAGTGCGCGACCCAGGTAGATTCCAGCCTGTACCCGGCCGACACCCGGCTGCTAAGGGTGAATGGCAACAGCCAGCTGCTCGAACTGGCCGTATCGAACGTGCTGATGAACGCCTGCAAATACTCCAGCAACCGGCCGGTGACCGTAGCCCTCGCCGTATCGGCGGCATTCGTACTCATCATCGTGAAAGACAGCGGGATCGGCATTCCGGAGCCGGACCTTAAACACATTTTCGACCCGTTCTTCCGCGCCTCCAACGTAAAGGCCATCGACGGGTACGGGATCGGCCTGCCGCTCACGCGCAACATTATCCGCCTCCACAAGGGATCCATCGACATCAACTCACGCGTCGACAGCGGTACGGAAGTGATCATCCGGCTGCCCATGCTGTAACCGGTTTCCGGCTTCTTACCGTTTTCTTACCCTATTTTTATCTGTTTCCAACCGGTTGCTTACCTGTTTCACATTTCGTGGGTGGAGATTGCACGAAACAGAAATCATGAAAAATATATTGGTTCCTACCGACTTCTCCGTCCAGTCGCTCCAGCTGGTACACCAGATCGTAAAAAGCAACCCCCGCGGGCAGGTGCGCATTTACCTGGTACATATGCTGAAAATGCCAACCGACATCATGGACCTCCTTTTTCTGAAAAAGCACCAGCTATACCAGTATGTACCCGACAGCTTTAAACAGGCCATAGAAATGCTGAAAAATAAATACCCTGCCCAAATAGAATGGATGGGCGTAGAATTTTACTATGGCAGCAGCGTATCGATCCTCAACGATGTGCTGGAAAGCCGCAGGATAGACGAAGGCTGTATCCTCCGCGGCTATAAGTATGGCCTGCCGCTGGCCCAATCGGTCGATATGAAACCGCTGCTGAACCGGAGTAAAGCCATTGTGCTCGAAATTCCGGTACTGGGAAAGGTGAGCCAGGTGGGAGAAGCCAATTTCCTGTCGGCACTTTTCACCGAAGAATACCAGGTCGCGCCCACCGCCAAACTTACAAAGCAGGATTAACCGGCCATTTTAAACAAGAAGCACATGCTGTTAAAAAAGAACATTCCTTTCAGGTACATGATCGGCAAGATCAAATATGAAATGATCGGCATCGGGTTGTATACCCTGCTCGTTACCGTTGTATTCGAAGTCTTCCACGTGTCTTACCTGAGCATTCCCATCGCTGTTCCAATGATCATGATCACGGTGGTTTCGCTGCTGCTGGGCTTCCGCTCGAACCAGGCGTACGACCGCTGGTGGGAAGCCCGCACCATGTGGGGCGCCATCGTCAACGACAGCCGCTCGTGGGCGCGGCAGGTAAGTTCCTTCATCCAGGAAAGCATCCCGGGCGACGAACTTTATTTTTTCAAGTCTGCACTTATCCGGCGGCAGATCGCCTGGTGTATCAGCCTGAATCAGAGCCTGCGCGGACAGGAAGACCTGTCTGCCCTTGAAAAGCTGCTCGACCGGAACGACCTGCAGCAGCTGAAGAATTACAGCAACGTGCCGATGGGGTTGTTGCTGATACAGGCGCAAAACATGCAGCTGGCCCACCAGAACAAGTGGATCAACGCTTTTCAGCAGGTGGAGCTCGACAATACGCTTACGCGCTTCAGCAATTCGATGGGTGCCTGTGAACGTATCAAGAAAACGGTGTTCCCCGTCACCTACAGCGTGTACATCCATTTTTCGCTGATCTTCTTTTTTGTCCTGCTGCCATTCTCCCTGCTTGATATATTTCAATTGATGACCCTGCCCATGGTACTCGCCACCGCAGCCGTCTTTTTCCTGATCGAGAAGATGGCCGTGCACCTGCAGGATCCGTTCGAAAACAAACCGACCGATACGCCGATGACCAGCATCTGCGCCACCATAGAACGCGACCTCCGGCAGGTTATCAACGACGCCGCCCAGAATGAAACGGTGATGAAACCGAATGCTTATTATATTTTGTAGATGCAGGGCATTGCAACAAGGCAGGTCACGGTTCCAGGCAATGGCAAGCATACTCTTGCATTTGTGATCCCTGAGCAGGCGCTGGAAGAGCGGCTGTATTAAGCCGCGTGCCTGCGCCTGCTCAGGGATCACGAAATTTGGGAACTTGCCTGGTAAAAGACCTTGTTATTACCTGACGATAAAGAGACGCCCAACGGGGCGTCTCTTCAATCATTTTACTCCTATGGAATCCTCTCAACTGGTCATTGAGATCAGTTTATCTGGTGTGAGCGGAAGATCGCGCAGCCGTTTGCCTGTGGCGTTGAAGACGGCATTGGCAACGGCTGCTGCCACACCGGTGATCCCGATCTCACCGACGCCTCTTGCCCCGATGGACGAAATATGCGGATCTGGTTTGCCGATGAAATGCACATCGATGTAGGGAACATCGAGGTTTACCGGAACATGATAATCAGCCAGGCTGCGTGTAACGGGGTTGGCCCAGCGAGGATCGTACGCCGTCTCTTCCATCAAAGCTGCTCCTAGGCCATAGATCACACCTCCGATCACCTGCGACCGGGCAGTCTTTTCGTTCATGATCCGGCCCACATCCTGTACGCTGGTGAAGTTCTTGACCCTGATCGTACCGAAATCTTCGTCTACCCACACTTCGGCAAATTGCGCCCCGAACGAGTGGAAAGAATATTTTTTGTCATCGCTGTTCTCTTCTTCTTCTGCCGGTGCCACATTGCAGGGCACATTTTTCGGACCCAGACCGCTGCCGGAAGCCGGCATGGCAGTGGTACAGCCTTCCATCACCGGTTTTTTGCTTCGCTTCATGATGTCTGCATACAGATCGCTTTTTGCAGGGTCGTGCGTTACCATCAGCTTTCCGTTGGCGAAGCCGATCTCGGATTCATTGCGGCGATAAAGCTTCGATTTGGGATCTGCGATGGCGAGTTTTACCAGGTCTTTTTTGACCATCTCGCAGGCAGCCAGAACAGCCGGGTTTACGCTGGCCGTTGTTTGTGAACCGCCCGAGATGGGAGCAGGGGGCAGACTGGCATCTCCCAGTTTCACCGTTATTTTTTCCGGCGCTACGCCAAGCGCGTCGGCGGCAGTCTGCGTCATGATGGTGTAGGTTCCGGTGCCGATGTCCTGTGTGGCGCACATTACTTTCACGCTGCCGTCCTGCATCAGCTGCACGCGGGCAGAGGCTGCGCTGCGGCCACCGGGGTAAGTAGCGGTGGCCATTCCGTATCCTACCAGATACCTGCCGTTGCGCGTTTGCCGCGGTTCCATTTTGCGGCGCGACCAGCCAAATTTTTCCGCCCCCAGCTGGTAACATTCCAGCAGGTGTTCGCTCGAGAAAGGGTGCGTTTTGAGGGGGTCTGTAGCCGTATGGTTGAGGTTGCGCAGGGCTATGGGGTCCATCTTCAGCTCATGGGCCAGTTCATCCATGGCCGATTCGAGGGCAAAGGTGCCCGGGGTTTCGCCGGGCGCCCGCATAAAAGTGGGGGTATTGATATTGAGCTTGGCGACCTGATAAGTGATCTCCCTCAACGGCGCCTTGTAAAGCACGGCCGTCTGTTTGCCGCTGGGTTCAAAAAAGTCGGACAGGTTGCCGTAGGTGTCGCTGTGATGCAGGATCGCCGTGAGCTGTCCGTTTTTATCGGCCCCCAGCGCCACATGCTGACTGGTCTCCGCCCTGCGGCCTACGTTGGTTACCATCATCTGCCGGGTGATCACCACTTTCACCGGTTTCTTGACTACCTGTGCAGCCATGGCCGCCAGCAGCAGGTGATTGACCTGTGCGCCCTTTGAGCCAAAACCACCGCCCACATAGGGAGAGATGACTTTTACATCTTCGGGTTTCAGGCTGAAGCAATAGGCTGCCACCGACTGGGTGTTGATCACACCCTGCGTTGCTTCCCAAAGCGTAAGTTTTGCAGCACCGTCCCAGGCTGCGATGGTGGCATGCGTTTCCATGGGATGGTGGTTCTCGGTGGGGGTGGAATAAACATTGTCTACCATCAATGCCGAGCCGCCGATCACGGGTTCTGCTTTTCCTGCATTCAGCTGCGCATCTTCGCCCATGGTCTGCTTGGGTTTGATAGCATTCGGGAGTTCAGGTTTCAGCTCCACAGCCGGTTTTTCTTTTGTATAGGTCACTTTCACGAGCATTGCTGCAGCGCGTGCCTGTTCATAGGTGTCTGCTACCACCAGTCCGATGAACTGGCCGTAATAATGCACCGCATTGTCCTGGAGCGGAAAAGCATCTTCGCCCGTCATGGCGCCGGTTTTCTTCACTGCCGCCGGATCGGCCGGTGCGAGCTTAGGCGCGTTCTCGGAAGTAAGGATGGTGATGACGCCGCCGATCTTTGAGGCGGCGGCTGTATCCATCGCCGTAATGGTTCCTTTGCCGATCGTGGATCTGACCGGAAACCCATAGACCATTTTCGGAGGATTGAATTCAGCTGCGTATTTTGCCGTGCCGGTCACTTTGAGGTGTGCATCCACCCGGTCGAGCGGTTTACCGATGACTGCCATAAATAATGTTTCTGTTGGTGAATGTTATGCGTTCGTTCCTCCGTTCATTGCCTGCATCAGGGCGCGTACAATGGCGCGCTGACCGAGCTCCACTTTGTATTTGTTGTGTTCAAGGGGTTTGGCCTGTTGCATCTCGAGCGCGGCTGCCTGTTTAAAGGTGGCTTCGTCGGCCGTTTTACCCACAAGAAACTTTTCTGCTTCCGTTGCACGCCATGGCTTGTGGGCCACGCCGCCCATCGCGATCCTGCACTGTTTGATGGTGCTGCCATCTGTTTCGAGGGCCGCTGCAACAGACACCAGCGCAAAAGCGTAGCTGGCGCGGTCGCGTACTTTCAGGTAATACGATTTTGCCGCAAAGGGATTGGCCGGTATATCCAGCGATGTGATCACTTCATCGTGGTGCAGGGTGTTGTCGATCTGTGGCTCGTTGCCGGGAAGGCGGTGATATTCAGCAAAAGGAATGGTACGGGTCTGTCCTTTCGCGTCCTGCACCTGTACTACGGCATCGAGCGCGACGAGTGCCACGCACATATCGGAAGGGTGTACGGCCACACATTTTTCCGACCAGCCGAAGATGGCATGGAGGCGGTTGTTGCCTTCCAGCGCACCGCAGCCGGAGCCGGGCTCTCTTTTGTTGCAGGGCATCGAGGTTTCGTAAAAATAAGGGCAGCGGGTGCGCTGGTTCAGGTTGCCGCCGTTGGTGGCCATGTTGCGTATCTGAGCCGAAGCCCCGGCAAGTATGGCCTGCGTGAGCAGCGGGTAATTTTTGCGGATGAGCGGGTGATTGGCTGTGTCGGCATTTTTACCGAACCCGCTGATGGAAATGCCCCCTGTGGAGAGGGAAGTAATCTGTCCGGCTTTCATGCCGGAGATGTCGACCAACTCATCGGGCCGCTCCACATCCTCTTTCATGAGGTCAAGAATATTGGTGCCACCGGCGAGGAAGCGGGCGTTTTCGTTCGAGGCCAGCGCCTGCGTAGCAGTGGAAAGGGTGATCGACCGGGAATATTTGAAAGGTCTCATGTATAAATGTTTTTCGGCTGCGTGCCGATGTTAGGAACGGGATGGTTGATCGTCGGCAAACTGCCAGTTCTGCGCCACGTCTTTTCCGGTATGTACTTCCCGGATCGCGGCAACGATGTTGGGATAGGCACCGCAGCGGCAGATATTGCCCGACATGCGTTCCCGGATCTCGTCATCAGAAAGCTGGAGCGGCTGGGATGCTTTGCGTACATCGTTGGTAACGTAGCTGACATCGCCTTTTTTGGCTTCGTCTATCAGCGCCACGGCGGAGCAGATCTGTCCGGGCGTACAATATCCGCACTGGAAACCGTCGTGTTTTACGAAAGCGGCCTGCATGGGATGCAGCTTGCCGTTTTTGGCCAGTCCTTCGATGGTGGTAATAGATTTGGATTCGCAGGAAGCGGCCAGGGTGAGGCACGACAGTACGCGTTTGCCTTCAATGAGCACGGTGCAGGCGCCGCACTGGCCATGGTCGCAGCCTTTCTTGGAACCTGTCAGCTGCAGGCGTTCGCGCAGCGCGTCGAGCAGGGTCATGCGCGAATCGACTTCCAGCGATTTGGGCATCCCGTTCACTTTAAAGCTGACTTTCAGGCCGTTTTCGAGGCTGGCATCGGGTGGTGAACCGATGGAGGCGGGGTCGGAGAGGGAGCCGGCAAAAAGGGCATCGCCCCCCATCATCTGCAGCGCTAGCATACCGCCACCGGCGGCCAGCACCTGTTTGAGGAATGTGCGTCTTTGTACGCCAAACTCCGACAGATCCCCATCTTCTGCAGACAGCATTTCTTCAAACAGCTTTTTTTCATCTTCCGTGAACTCCTGATTTTGTGTGTCTTCAGTCATAAGATATTTATTTCTATAATTGAGTGCCGGTAATAAATGTGTAGAATAAACAGTAAGGTACAGATATTCCTGCAAAATTTGTTCCCTTGAAAATTAATGCAGGATGGCCCCGTGGATGGAAGTGCCGGATAGTATGCGGTTCACTGTACGGGCTGATTCCGGTTCAGACAATAGACTCTGGCACCCCGGCTGCTGCCTCTTTATGAAACCACTTGTTCAGCCAGCTTTTCGCTCTCCTGGAACACCAGCGAGAAGACGCTGCCCTTGCCTTGTACCGACTGTACCTGGATGGTGCCGCGGTGCAGCATGATGATCTGTTTGCAGAGGCTGAGGCCGATGCCGCTGCCGCTCTTTTTGGTGCTGAAGAAAGGGATGAAGATCTTGTCGAGCAGCTCGTCTTCCATGCCCGCCCCGTTGTCCATCACTTTCAACACGATCTTCTTGTTGGTGAGCGCTTCGGCGAACAGGGTGATCTGAGGGTTCTCGCGGTTCTTGACCGCTTCGATCGCATTCACCACCAGGTTGATCACCACCTGTTCGATCAGGCTTGGATCGGCTTCGATCGACAGCTCCGGGTCTTTGAGAATGATCTCCAGGTCAATATCCGCCTGCTCGAAGGTGGGCAGCATGAGCTGGTACAAGTTGCCGAACAGCTCGCGCACATAGACCTTTTTGACGTTCAGCTTGGTGATCTTGTTGAGGTTGCGGTAGGTTTCGGCGAACTTGAGCAGTCCTTCGCTTCTACGCTTGATGGTCTCGATGCCGATTTCAAGGTCTTCTATAGCAGACGCATCGGTATTCATTTTGGATACCGACTGCTTCAGGCGGTTCTTGAGCGTATCGGCCAGCGACGATATGGGCGCCACCGAGTTCATGATCTCATGCGTCATCACGCTCAGCAGCCGCTGCCACGCCCGCGACTCGGTTTCGTCGAGCGCTTCATTCACATTCTGAAACGCGATCAGCTTGAATTTTTTGCCTTCCGTCTGAAAAGCCGTAGCCGACAGCAACACCTTGAAAAGCGATTTCTCCAGGTGGGCCGTGGCAATGCGGCTGTCGCCCGGTTTCAACGCTATGATATCCTGCACCAGCAGCTTGTCGCGTTTCGAGAAAGAAGCCAGTGTTTTGAGATAGGGGATGTGCAGCATCCGTTTCAGCGATTCGTTCATCCATACAACCTGACCGTTTTCTTCCTCGTACGACAGGATGCCGGTATCCACCAGCTCGAGGATCTTCTGCAGATACTGGTACTGCGTCTCTTTTTCCTTGCTGATGATTTTAAAAGTAGAGTTGATCTCGTTGAAGCCCTGCCGCAACGATTGTAGTTCGGTCGGCGCATGTTTCACATCGAAGTTGCGCGAGAAATCACGATAATGGATGGCCTCTACGAACTGGTTCACTTCATCGTGCGCCTTGCGCTGGAAAGAGATGAGGTCTACCAGCAGGTAAAAAACGAACGGCAGCGCCAGCGCAAAATAAAGGTACAATCCCTTCACCAACAGGAAAGCAACCGCCACCAACGCCACGAAGAGCAGGAGCACCTTCCACAGGATCTTGAATTCGAAGTTCTTAAATGTCATATTTGCTCAATCTTCTGTACAGCGCCGTACGTGTGATACCCAGTTCCTTGGCGGCTTTCGAGATGTTGCCGTTGTTCTTCTCGATCACCCGCAGGATGGTGTTCTTCTCTACCTGTCCCAGGTTGGTGTCATCCTGCTCCCGGTCTTCCGGAGCGGTGGTTTCGATGGGGGAGAAGATGATGTTCTTCGCCGACAGCACATGGTCTTCGGCCATGATCACCGCCCGTTCGATGGTGTATTGCAGCTCCCGGATATTGCCGGGGAAATGGTAGGACAGCAGTTTCTCTCTCGCCTTGTCGTCGAGCTCCAGCTGGGGTTTCATGTATTTGTTGCTGTATACCATGCTGAAATGGTTGGCCAGCAGGAGGATATCGTTGCCGCGTTTGCGCAGGGGCGGCAACATGATCTCAACGGTGTTGATGCGATAGATGAGGTCGCGGCGGAAACGGTTTTCGTTGGCCAGCTCCTGCAGCGGCAGGTTGGTGGCGCACACGAGGCGGATATCTACCGGGATGGGTTCGTTGGTGCCGAGCCGGGTCACCTGGCGGTTCTGCAGCACGCTGAGCAGCTTGGCCTGCTGCCGGAGCGAGATGTTACCGATCTCATCCAGGAAAAGGGTGCCCGAGTTCGCTGCTTCAAACCGGCCGGCGCGGTCTTCACGGGCATCTGTAAACGCACCTTTTCTGTGACCGAACAGTTCGCTTTCAAACAGGGATTCGGTGAGCGCGCCCACGTCCACCTTCACGAAGGGCTTCAACGCCCGCTGCGAGAACTGGTGTACCGCTTTGGCCACCAGTTCCTTCCCGGTGCCGTTCTCTCCCAGTATCAGGATGTTGGCGTCGGTAGGGGCGATCTTCTGCACCTTATAAAAAATGTCCTGCATCACCTGCGACTGTCCGAGCAGTTCCGTTTCAAATATCGGCGACCCGGGTTCGGGCTGCGACTCCTTTCCTCTGGCGTCTTTTTTCCGGGCGGCCTCCTTTATGGTGGCGATCAGCTTTTCGTTGTGCCACGGTTTCACTACAAAGTCGAAGGCGCCTTCCTTCAGCGACCGGATGGCCAGGTCGATATCGCCGTAGGCCGTTATCATGATCACCGATACCAGCGGATGGATCTCCTTGATCTTCTTCAGCCAGAACAGTCCCTCGTTGCCCGTATTGATGGAACTTTTAAAGTTCATGTCCAGAAGCACCACGTCGAAGGTCCGTTTCGAGAGTATGGAACGGATGTTCTCCGGATTTTTCTCCGTAACGATCTCTTTTACTTCGGGCCGCAGCAACAGCCGGACAGCAGTCAGAATATCCATGTCATCATCGATGACGAGCACACAAGCATTTTTCAAAGACATAATTAATGGGATTGCCCTGAGCGAATCTACTATAATGCCATTGTTCTAAATCCATACAGATGAAGTTTTTAGCGGAGGCCTGAACTGTACGCTGTATCATTTGCGGACAGTTTTTGTACGGTTCAGAACATGCACGGCCCGCGGAAACCGGCTAACTGCCTGAAAATCAAAGGCGCAAAAAATGGCACCATTCTCAATTATGGATGTAGGACTAAATTTTCCCGCAGCAAGGTGGGCACTATCTAAACTCTTTACCGTGGACAGGGTTATCAAGAAAAAGAAATGGAATCAGAAAAGGATTCTCACCATCGCGGGGATCGCGGCGCTGGTGCTGCTCATTACAGCAAGCTTTTATTTTACGTCGGGCAAGAGCCGGCTGAACGTGGATCCGGAAAGGATCACCATCAGTGAGATCAAAAAAGGCCCGTTCAGGGAAAGCATTCCGGTGAATGGCATCGTGATGCCGCTGAGCACCATCTACCTCGACGCCATGGAAGGGGGCCGGGTAGAAGAAAAATATGTGGAAGACGGAACGGTGATCAAAAAGGGCCAGCCCATTCTCCGGCTCTCCAATACCGACCTCGAGCTCAGCCTCGTAAACCAGCAGACATCGGTGTACAACCTGCTGACGCAAATGCAGATCGCCCGCAACGCCGCCCAGCAGAACACCACCACCAAGCTGACCCAGATGACGGATGTCGACAATTTGCTGAAAGAAGCGGAGCGCATCTACACGCTCGACAAATACCTCTACGAGAAAAAAGCGATCGGCCTGCAGGAGTTCAGGCAGGCGGAGAATACCTATAATTACCAGATGGAAAAAAAGAAGCTGTCGCAACAGATCCTCACCCAGGATGAAAGCTCCACCGCGCAGCAGCTGTCACAGGCCAAGCAGTCGTACGAAGGCTCCCAGAACGCCCTCAACGTGATGCGTAAAAAAGTGGGCGACCTCATCGTGCGCGCCCCGATCGACGGGCAGCTGACCTCGCTCGATGCCGAGATCGGGCAGAGCAAGAACAAGGGCGAACGCCTGGGCCAGATCGATGTGCTCAGTGGATACAAGGTAAGGGTGGATGTGGACGAACATTATATCTCCCGGGTGTTCAACGGCCTTACAGGCACCACCTCTTTTGCCGGGAAAGACTATACCCTGAAGATCACCAAGGTATACATACAGGTGATCAACAACCGCTTCCAGGTAGACATGGTGTTTACCGACAAGGTGCCGGAAGGGATCAGGCGCGGACAGACCATGCAGATCCTGCTGGCCCTGAGCGAGGAAACACAGGCTCTGCTGCTGGCCAAGGGCGGCTTCTACCAGCAAACCGGCGGCAACTGGATCTTCAGGCTCAGCAGCGACGGAAAGACGGCCTACAAGACCGACTTGCAGCTGGGTCTGCAAAACCCGGAATACTATGAAGTGCTGTCGGGGCTTAAAGTGGGCGACAAGGTAGTGACCTCCAGCTACGAGAACTACGGGGATATGCAGGAGCTGCTGCTGAAGTAACGACGCGAAGCACGGCGTCTCTACAGGCAAAGCTTGAACAGCAGCCTGCAGCCATCAAACATGACCATACAAAACATCAATATGATCAAAATTACCAATCTCGAAAAAATTTACCGGACGGAAGATGTGGAAACCGTTGCGCTCAACAAGATATCACTGAACGTACATGACGGCGAGTTCGTGGCCATCATGGGGCCCTCCGGCTGCGGCAAGTCGACCCTCCTCAACATACTGGGTTTACTCGATGACCCCGACGATGGCAGCTTTGTTTTCAACGGCACCGAAGTGGCGCATTTCAATGAACGCAAACGGGCCGACCTCCGCAAACGCAACATAGGATTCGTGTTCCAGAGCTTCAACCTGATCGATGAACTGACGGTGTTCGAGAATGTGGAACTCCCCCTGATTTACCTGGGCGTAAAATCGGCCGAGCGGAAAGAAAGGGTAGAAAAAGTGCTCGACAAGATGCAGATCATGCACCGCCGGAACCATTACCCGCAGCAGCTTTCAGGCGGTCAGCAGCAAAGGGTGGCCGTAGCCAGGGCGGTGGTCAACAAACCCAAGCTGATCCTGGCGGATGAGCCTACCGGTAACCTCGACTCATCGAACGGCAACGAAGTGATGGAACTGCTCACCGACCTGAACGAACAGGGCACCACCATCATCATGGTTACGCACTCCGAACACGATGCCCGCTACAGCCATCGCATCATCCGGATGCTGGATGGACAAACAGTGATCGAAAATATCATGATCTGAGGACCATGCATAAATACCCCAACCCCAAAAAACAACCCATGAAACGGATCCTTCTGAAGCAGTGCTGGCAAAACCTCTTCTCTACAAAAAAAGCATCCAAAGTGATCACGCTCACCCTTGGGCTCACCTGCTTCATGCTCGTGCTGGTCTGGCGTTCCAATACCTGCACCTGCTTTGAAGGCGCCACTGCCGGAAGAAAAGAGCTCCCGGGGATACAGACCCGCAGCTTCACTCCGCAATTTCCCGTAGGGTTCAGCATCATGTACCGCTCCAACAGCATCCGGCAAACAGCCCTGCCGGAAACAATTATCGCTTCGGGCAACGGCAGTAAGTGCAAAGAGAGCCTGATGACACGGTTCTCTAAACGACTGGTAAAAGTGAATGGTACGATGCTGGTTCACCTGCTTGGTTCTTTCGCTGAAACCTCCGCTGAAGACGAATGCCTTCCTTAAGACCCAAAAATCACCCCGGCCATGATCAGGAACTATCTGAAAGTTGCCCTGCGCAACCTGCTCAAATTCAAGTTCATCTCTTTCATAAATATATTCGGACTCACGGTCGGGTTCACCTGCTGCCTGCTGATCCTGAGCTACCTTCTTCATGAACTCAGTTACGACCGCTACAACAAAAATGCGAAGAACACGTACCGGGTTGAACGCACCTTTATCAACCCCGAGACGGGGCTCCTCTCGCTCGAGCTGGGGGCGGTGGCACCGCCGGTAGGCCCGTTGCTGGCCATTGATTTCGTGCAGGTACGCCGCATGACCCGTCTGCTTATGGCGGGTAACATTTCCATGAAATGGGAAGAAAAGACGTTTAACGAAAGCAATATTTGCTTTGCTGACGAGAACCTGCTGAAGATCTTCGATGTGCCCCTGTTGAAAGGCAATCCGGAAAAAGCCCTGACCGGTCCGTATTCTGTTATGCTGAGTGAGGAAGTGGCGAAGCGATATTTTGGCGATCAGGATCCGATGAACAAGGTCGTGCGGTTTAACAATCAGTTCAATGTCAAAGTCAGCGGCGTGTTTAAAGAACTTCCCGACAACGCCCACCTCCATCCCCGGATCATGATCTCGTTCAGCACCCTGAAGGATTCGGCTGTGTATGTTGAACGGAACCTGCAGACAAACTGGGGCAACAACGCTTTTTACACCTATCTGCTGCTGCCCGATGGGTACGATGCGAAAAAGCTGGAAGCTCAGCTCCCCGCTTTTCTGGACCGGCACCTGACCGACAACGGCGACGGGAAGTTCAAGCCTTCCCAATGGAGTTCGCTTTCCCTGCGGCGGCTCACCGAGATTCACCTATTCTCTCACAAAGATTCCGAGATAGAAGAGAACGGCGACATGAGGCGGGTGTACATATTCTCTGCCATCGCCCTGTTTATTCTGCTGATCGCCTGCATCAATTATATGAACCTTTCCACCGCCCGTTCCGCACTGCGGGCACGCGAGATCGGCGTCAGGAAAGTAGTGGGCGCAGGCAAGCCCGAACTGATGGGACAGTTCCTGAGCGAATCGGTGCTTGTATGCTGTATCGCCATCGTGCTGGCTTTCGGGCTTACCCGGCTTACGCTACCGTGGCTCAACCAGGCTTCCGGACTATCACTATCCATCAGTACCCTGCTTCAAGGGAAGATCCTGCTTTGCCTGGTGCTGGTTCCATTTGCTACCGGGATCCTGTCGGGGATCTACCCGGCGGTGTTTCTATCTTCCTTTAAACCGGTGCGGGTGCTGAAAGGCGTGATAGAGAGCAGGGGAGGAAGCGTTTCATTCCGCAAAGTGCTGGTGACGGTGCAGTTTGCGGTTTCCATCATCCTCATCATCAGCACGGCGACCGTTTTTTCCCAACTGCGTTACATGCAGCATACCTCTCTCGGTTTCAGCAAGGACCATATGCTGACGCTCACAAACAATGGCGGACTGAATCAATCTTTTGAATCTTTCCGCACGGAGCTGTTATCAAGTACCTCGGTGCAGGAAGTCAGCAGGTCATCCCGCATCCCGTCAGGGCGGCTTCTGGATGTGATGGGCTCGCGCATCACCCGCGGCGACTCGCTCGCCCCGTCGAAGGCCGATATCAAATACCTCAGCACCGACGATCGTTTTTTGCCCGCATTCGGGGTCCATATTGTTGCGGGGCGCAACTTCTCCCGTGATTTCGGCACCGACACTGCTTCCTTCCTTATCAACGAAGAGGCTGTGAAAGCACTCGGTCTTGCATCCAACCAGGAAGCGATCGGCAAACCGCTTGAATATGGCGGACGGAAAGGGACGCTGATCGGGGTGTTCAACGATTTTCATTTCGAGTCGATGCACCAGCGCATTTTACCGCTTATTCTGCTCATGCCGACCAATGCGGGACCCTACAACAATATTTCCATCCGTATTTCCGGGAACCCGTCGCTGGCCATTGCCCATATTGAAACGACCTGGAAACGCTTTCTTCCGGAAGTGCCATTCGATTACACTTTCCTGGATGACCGGTTTGCCAGACTCTATAGATCGGAGCAACGGCAGGGTATCATTTTCACCATCTTCGCCTGCATAGCCATCTTTATCGCCTGCCTGGGATTGCTGGGATTGTCGGCTTTCACCATTACCCGGCGTATAAAGGAGATCGGCATCCGCCGGGTGCTGGGTGCCAGCACCCGGAGCCTGGTGAGCCTGCTGTCGGAAGAATTTCTGCGGCTGGTGGCCATTGCCGCGCTCATCGCGTTTCCGGTAGCCTGGTTTGCCATGTCTGCCTGGCTCCAGGATTTTGCCTATCGCATTCCCATGCCCTGGTGGATCTTTCCCGCGGCCGCTGGTTCGGCAGTGCTCATCGCCCTGCTTACCATCAGCTTCCAGGCCGTGAAAGCCGCCATGATGAACCCCGTGAAAAACCTGCGCAGCGAGTAGTGTAACAGGAGCGTACATGCGCTGTTTCGGAAGCGAACACCTTACCCGGCCGAAGCCTGGTAATCTATTGTTTTTCAATCAGTTTGCAGACCGGCACCATTCTGACAATCATTAACCGGACAAAATTTTTTTATGATACAGCTACAACATATCTCGAAATGGTACAACGTAGGAGGCAAGCCCGTATTTATTTTGAAAGACATCAACCTGGTGATCGGAGAAGGTGAGTTTGTGTCTGTCATGGGGCCCTCCGGCTCTGGCAAATCGACCTTGCTCAACGTGATTGGCATGCTGGATGCACCTTCAGAAGGCAGCTATCAGTTCTTGGACCAGCCCGTTACCGGCATGAAAGAAAAACAGCGGACGGAGCTCTACAAAAGAAACATCGGATTTATCTTCCAGGCTTACCACCTGATAGACGAACTGACCGTATACGAAAACATCGAAACCCCGCTGCTGTACCAGAACGTAAAATCATCGGAGCGCCGGGCCATGGTCAGCGACATGCTGGACCGTTTCAACATCGTGGGTAAAAAAGATCTATTCCCTGCCCAGCTTTCCGGCGGACAACAGCAGCTGGTAGGCATTGTGCGGGCGCTGATCGCCCGTCCCAAACTTCTGCTGGCCGACGAACCCACGGGCAACCTCAACTCGAAACAGGGAGAAGAGATCATGGAACTTTTTCAGAAGATCAATGGGGAAGGGGTCACCATCATACAGGTTACCCACTCCGAAAAAAATGCCGGCTATGGCAGCCGGATCATTCATCTGTTGGACGGACGGGTCGAGTCCATGTCCGAGCAACCTCTTAAACACGTGTAACCATGCGTCCGTTTTTTTATATAGTCACTGCTTTGTTCTTTATACATACACGGGGAGAAGCGCAACCACACTTTAACCTGCAGCAGTGTATAGATTCCGCAATGGCGAACAACATACCGCTGAAACAAACCGCGCTGCAGATCGAGAGTGCGGAGGTGAACTGGAAGCAATCGCGCGTGAACCTGTTGCCCGATCTGAACGGTTCGGTGAGCCAGGGTGTGAACCAGGGCCGCAGCATCGACCCGTTCACCAATGCGTACGTGAACCAGCGGGTTGGTTTTGGTTCTTATAACATGAGCAGCAATGTGATCCTTTTCAACGGACTCAGCCTGCAGAAAAGCATCCGGCAGTATGCACTTGCCTATGAAGCTTCCAAACAGGATTTGCAGCAGGCGAAAGACAACCTGATGCTGCAGGTGATACTTGCCTATCTGCAGGTGCTGAACAATGAAGACCTGCTGAACCTCTCCGTTAAACAGGCCGGTGTCAGCCGCGTGCAGTATGAACGGCAGGAGATACTCGACAAACAGGGGGCAATCAATCCCTCCCAGCTTTCCGATATCAAAGGCCAGCTCATGAACGACGAACTGTCGGTTATCAATAGCCGGAATGCCCTCGAAACATCGAAGCTCGACCTGTCGCAGCTGATGAACATGCCCTATAACAAGGCAATGCAGCTCGACCGTATCAGTGCAGAGGAGTTTGTGGCGGCTTATCCCGCCAATGCAGATGAGATTTATCAGAAAGCGCTTCAGCAGCTGGCGCTGGTCAAATCGGTTGAATTGAAAAAGAAGAGTGCCGAAGCTGCAGTACAATCCATCCGCGGGCGGCTGTACCCAACCTTGCTGCTGGGTGGAAATGTGAACACCAACTATTCGAGCGCAGCCTCCAAAGATATCCTGCTGACCAGCAGCTTTGTGAACACACCCAATTATGTGATCCTGAACGGCAGCCAGGTGCCCGTGGTGTCGAACCAATCCACCTATTCCTCGCAGAAGATCGGGTACAGCTCACAACTCAGCAACAACATTTATTACAATATAAACCTCGGTCTGCGCATCCCCATCTTCAATTCGCTGGCGGTGCGCAACCAGGTGAAACAGGCCAGGATCGTGGTGCGCAACAACGAGCTGATCGAGCAGAACACGCGCATCCAGCTGCGGCAGCAGATCGATCAGGCCTATCTCAACATGTCCAACGCCCTCGACCGCTTCAAGGTACTGCAGGAGCAGGTGACGGCCTACACGCAGTCGTTCCAGGCCGCCGAGGTCCGTTTCAATGCCGGCGTAGGCAATTCCGTCGACTACACCATCGCCAAAAACAACCTCGACCGCTCCAACATCTCCCTGATCAGCGCCCGCTACGATTTCCTGCTGCGAAAGAAGGTCCTGGATTATTATTTCAATCAAATGTAGCGGGGGGTCTTCTTTTTTGTGCCCAAAAAAGAAGCAAAAAAGGCTTGGCTTTTGAAATGGGGCTAAAATTTACTGCATTGCGCGGGCAACGGACATGCTATTCTTCAGCGGTAGTAGGGGTTTGGGCCATTGCATGGAGGGGCTTTGGAATAAAGCCAGGCGTGTCCGTTGCTCCAAATGGCCGCCTGCGACAAGCCATTTGGTCTCGCTCCATTCTGTAAATTTCTTCACGCCCCATTTCAAAGGCCGGGGAGAGAAAAGAGAGAGTAGGGAGGAAGAAAGCGAGCAAGCCGCTAGGCGGCAGCTTCCTAAATCCTCTCCTCGGGGGGGTAGGGGTGGGTTAAAGCCGCACCCACAGCGACTTTTCAGCCCTTGCACCTTCAAACACTTTGGTCACCAGCACCTCCAACACCTTTGTTCCCAGCACCTTCAAAACCCTTGCTACCAGCCCCTTCAACGAACTTGTCCTTTAGGTTTGTATTAGGTTTTATGTTAATACAAGTATTATTATTACTACCCTTTTCTTTTTTGCTACTTTTTTCTTTTACTATTCACATTTTTGTGTGGATAAAACCAACCCCGGCAGGGACGCATTTACCTTTTGTCAAGGTTTTCATGCCTATAGGATGATACAATCCCCTGCCGGTTTTTTCCCTTGGTGTCCATATAGCAATTAGGGCTTAAGACCCATTATCAAGGACTCGGACGATGGGGCAAAATGGTTGGTCTGAAACTTTACTTTCAAAAACGAATGTATGCAAAAAAACACCCGCTCTTTCCTGGGCATCGATGTGAGTAAAGAATGGTTCGACGTGGCTCTCATGCACGTCACCAACCACATCAAAGAACCTGTCCTTGCCGACAGGTTCTCAAACGATCCTACCGGTATCAAAGCCTTTCATAAGTGGCTCAGGGCCCTTAAGGTCCCTTTCAATGACAACACCCTGGTGGTCATCGAGAACACAGGCGTCTACCACCGGCTGATCTGGCAGTACTGCTCCGACAGGCAGCTGGCCCTGCACATCGGCAACGCCGCCCACATCAAATGGAGCTTTGGCATCGTCAGATCCAAGAACGACCGCATCGACTCGGAGCGGTTGTGTATGTATGCCTTTCGCCATGCCGATGAACTGAAAGCCTCCCCAGTGCTGAACCAGGAGCTGTTGCGGCTTAAAGACCTGGCACATGCAAGGAAGCGGCTGGACAGGCAGATCACCTCCACGAAGGTGTATCTGGCAGAACTCAAAAGGCAACAGGATGTAGAAATGGAAGCCATCATGGAGCAGGCACACAAGGCGGCACTGCAAGGTCTGGAAGCGTCGTTGGAGATAGTGGAGAAACGAATCATGGAGATCGTGTCGGGCAATGAAGCAGTGAACAGCAATTACAAACTGTTGCTCACAGTGCCAGGCATAGGCAAGGTGATAGCGGTGTACCTGCTGTGCTGCACGGTGAACTTTGCTGCCGGCAGAACAGGTAAGCAGCTGGCGAGCTATGCGGGAGTGGCGCCGTTCGAGCAGAGCAGCGGCAAGAGCGTGAAGAGCCGCAACAAGGTTCACAAGATGGCCAACAAGGAGCTCAAGGGGATGCTGTTCATGGGAGCCAGATCAGCGTCTGTGAGCAACAAAGAGTACAGGGAATATCACGATAGAAAGATAGGGGAAGGCAAGCAGTACAACAGTGTGATCAATGCGATCAGCAGTAAGATATTGTTGCGGGCAGCGGCGGTGATAAGAAATGGGAGACCGTATGTGGATAAGTACAGAAAGGCAGGCTAAAAAAAGAGCAAAAAAGATTTGTTTTAACCATAGCAATCATCCTCGCCAGGCGCCAACACGCTCCTGCACTCACAACCTCTTGCTGCGCCTGAGCAGGGATCTAAGCGGGGAATCGCTGTTTCTTGTCTGAACCAGAATTTGACAGATTAACTGATTCGCCTAAGAAAGGCTCACTAGATGCAAATCTCCTCCCCATCAGGCGGGCCAAGGGGTCACTGCGTGTACACGCGCATAATCAACGCATGCGTGGCACGCCATGGCGCGGAAAAGCTGCAATTACTCAAATAAACAGAATGGCAAAATCGGAATCGCATGATCTAGGTTCAGACATAATGAGTGACCCTGTTGTTCGACATCAACTTATCGGCTGGATCACTTGGGTATTCTCTCTTCCGGGTAAAAATCAACCACCTTTCAACAAACATAATAGAGTGGGGAAACCGTTCTCCCTGATCCGCCCATCTGTTCCAAATCATATTTATTTAAATGTTTTCCTGCTTACCCGGCTCGTTGACGCTTGCTTTATATTTGTGGCAACGCTTGTTTTTACCTGCTTATTCCTTCCATATGAACAGCTCTTATTTTGGCAGCGCCCTGCGGGCGGGATCCATCGTCGGTTCTTTTGATATTTCTGCGGCCATGCTTCAATACTGGCTGAAGACGGGGAAAGATCCGCTCATTGTGCCGAAATATGTGGCGAGCGGAGCGCTGGGCAAAGAGGCCGTAACAGGCGGACCGGCCATGATCGTGGCCGGACTCCTTTTCCACTATTTTATTGCGACCTGCTTCGCCATCTTCTTTTTCTGGTTGTATGAACGCTGGTCATTCATGGCAAAGAACAAGATACTCACAGGTGTGCTTTACGGGATTTTTATGTCGGAGATCATGCAGGGCATCGTGGTTCCTTCCTCACGCATTACAACCGGGCCCTTCAACCTGATCAACTCGCTCATTGCGGCGGCAATCCTCATGGTATGTATCGGGATACCACTCGGATTTCTGGCAGCCCGCGCACAAACAAACAAGGTGATGAGGAGCGCCTCGGTCGTTTAAAAGGCGCGACGTTACTGTGGAAATGCGACACCTGATAACCGGGCACAACTCTCCAGGTACTGGTCTTGTGTGGCGGGGTCAGACGCGGCAGGGAGGGAGGCCCGAAGTTTTCTGCGCTGCTCCCAGTTGAGGTCCCGGAGCGTGGCATCCCCCTGTCGGTGCAATCCGGAACTGATGTAGATAAGCCTTTGCGGGCGGTCCATCAGGCTGGTAAGGAGATAAGGCGCCAGCGAATTGATGGCAAACACCTGTGCAAGTCCATCCACTGTCTGCACACGTCGCGGCTCCCGGTAGCCCACCGCCGCGTTGTGGATCACCGCATCGAACGGGCCGAGGGTATTCGCCTGCTCTGCCACAGACTGCATTTCGGCCAAGCTTGCGAGATCACCATGTACCGCCGCCTTTGCGCCCGGCACGGAAGCCATTGCTTCTTTCGCCCGGCCAGGGTTGCGGGCATGCAAAATAACTTCGTGCTTTGCTGCTACCCGCAGCCGGGCAGCCATCATGCCGAGTCCGTCGGCCGATCCGGTGATAAATATTTTTGCCATACTATTGTGTGCTTAATTTTTATACAAACACAACAGATGATCACGATCATGGTTCGGGTCAAACCTGGCTCTCCACGTGATGAGATTACATTGCAAAAGGATGGCACATGGCTTATCCGCATAAGGGAAAGGCCCGTAAAAGGCGCTGCCAACGAATACCTGGTCCGATACCTGGCTGAGGAATGGAACCTCGCCAAAAGCGGGATCACATTGGAAAAGGGCGCAGCAGTAAGATACAAGCGGATCAGTCTGGCAATTCCGGAAGAAACTTTTGCGGCGATAAAAGACAGTTATCCGAAATAATACGAGATTTGACCGGATGCCAACAAGCTGATCGCATCCGTAAGACACCAGTTCAAAAACCATTTCAATGAATGCCATGCGTGCCTCGCTCACCAGATTTCCGGTATTGCTTCAACTTTTCCTTGTGACCATTCTTGCGTGCGTCCTTTTTTCCTTTGCGGGGCGCAAGAGACTGCCGGCCCGGCCCGTTGCTGCACCGGCACCGGTTCTTCCTGTTCCATCGGAAAAACAGATGGGATGGCACGAAATGGAAATGAACGCTTTTGTTCACTTTACGACCAACACATTCACCGACCTGGAATGGGGCAACGGCGACGAGCCGGAAACTACGTTCAACCCCACGAACGTCGATGCCATGCAATGGGCCACCACCCTGAAGAACGCCGGTTTCAAGGGGATCATCGTAACCGCCAAACATCATGATGGCTTCTGCCTGTGGCCCAGCCGGTTCACGGATCATTCGGTGAAAAAAAGTCCGTGGAAAGGGGGCAAAGGCGATGTGATAAAAGAGGTGTCGGACGCCTGCCGGAAGAGCGGCATGAAGTTCGGCGTTTACCTGTCGCCGTGGGACCGTAACCGTGCGGACTATGGCCAGCCTTCTTATATAACGTATTACCGCAACCAGCTGAATGAATTATTTACGCAATACGGCCCGGTGTTCGAAATGTGGTTCGACGGCGCCAATGGCGGTAACGGCTACTATGGCGGCGCGCGCGAAACCCGCAAGATAAATGGTGCCACCTACTACGACTGGCCCACCACGCTCGACGGCGTCCGGAAGATTCAGCCCAATGTGCTTTTCTTCAGCGATGCGGGTCCCGACCTGCGCTGGTGCGGCAATGAAAGAGGCACCGCAGGACTCACCAACTGGAATACGATCACGAACGACACGCTCTATGCCGGCAAAGGCCGCATCGAACAGTTGCTGAATTCGGGCAGCGCAGACGGTACGAAATGGATCCCCGCCGAAGTGGATGTGTCTATCCGCCCCGGCTGGTTTTATCATGCCAAGGAAGATACCATGGTAAAGACGCCGCAGCGGCTGTTCAATATATATCTCACGACCGTTGGCCGTGGTTCCACCCTGTTGCTCAATGTGCCACCCGACAGGCGGGGCATGTTCCATGAGCAGGATGTGGCCGCCCTTGCCGGCTTTAGAAAAATGCTCGATCAGGAGCTTGGGACCAACCTCGCTGCAAAGGCAAAAACGGTTGCCAGCTCGGTGCGGGGCAACGATGCCAGGTACGATGCGGCCAAGCTGACCGACGGTAATAAGTCGACTTACTGGGCCACCGACGACGGAACCACTGCCGGCAATGTAGAGATCGACCTGGGGAGGGAGCAGACGGTAAAATATGTGTTGCTGCAGGAATTTATCCGGCTCGGACAGCGTGTGCAATCCTTTGCTATCGACACCTGGGATGGCACTGCCTGGAAACCCGCCGCATCCGGTACCACCATCGGATACAAGCGTATCCTGAAACTGGACCCGGTACAGACAAGCCGGATCAGGGTTACGATCAAGGAAGCCAAAGCCTGTCCGGTGCTTTCCAACGTGGAAGTTTACTAGCTGCGCCGGGCTGTTGTCAGCGTCTCTCGCCAAGGATCTTCATGGCTTTCTGCGGGGTGCGTCTTTTGAGCCCAAAGCCCTCGATGGCATGTTTGCGGATGTGCTCCGTGGCTTCTTCTGTCGAATCGGTGAGAAGGAAAAGATGGAGATCCGCAGCATCGATTGTCTTTTCCTGCACCAGTCGCTCCAGGTGTTCCTGCAGCTTTGCATGGAAATCTTTGCCCATCACCACTACCGGGAAGCGCTTGAATTTTCCCGTCTGTATGAGCGTGATGGCCTCGAAAAATTCATCGAGGGTGCCGTAGCCGCCTGGCATCATTACAAAAGCATACGAATATTTGCTCAGCAGCACTTTGCGGACAAAGAAATAATTGAACTCGACCCATTTGTCGAGGTAACGGTTGTGTTGTTGTTCTTTGGGGAGGATGATATTGCATCCGATAGAGCGGCCGCCCGCTTCCTGCGCACCGCGGTTTGCCGCTTCCATGATGCCGGGGCCGCCGCCTGTGATCACGGCAAAACCCAGCCGAGTTACCTGTCGGGCCATCTCGCGGGCCTGGATATAGTAAGGATGGTTTTCATTAAAACGCGCTGAACCGAAGATCGTTACGCACGGCCCCGTGAAATGCAGTTTCCGGAAGCCATAGATAAATTCTTTGAACACCTGCATCAGGAACTTCAGTTCCATCCAGCGTGAATGAGGCCCTTCGAGAAATCTGGTCTCCTGGCGGGAGCCGACCGGAGTAAAGTCCTTCTGATTGGTCATATTTGTTTCGGGGTATGGATATTCCGCAACGCAGAAAAAACTATTCCAGGCTAGGCGGATGTCCGGTTCCGTACCGCTTTGCCGATTGCTTCCAGGTTCGGGACCTGCATTTCTTCGTATTCTCTTGAAATCACGATTCCCCGGGCGCCTCCCTCAAAAGCTTTGCTGGTGGCCTCATAGACCAGGCCGGGGTTGTCGGGCGGACTGCCCGGCACGTCGATGCCGATGCCTGCGTAGATGGCGGTTTTGCCGTTGGCGGAAGCCACGCTTCGCCGGGTTTCCCGGAACACATAATCGGGCGAGAACCCTTTGCGGCTCAGTTCGTTCAGGGTGGGTTCTTTTGTTTTATCGTACCCGAAAACGTCGTAATAGAGGTTGAGCGATTCTTCGAGGGTCAGCTCGTTGAGGATGGTATTGTGAAAACGCTCGAGGTACCATGATCTGATGCGGGGGCCGAGGATCGAATGATAAAGGATCAGTTTGATGTAATCGGAGTAGGGCGCCATTTCTTCGTAACTCATTTCAGCGCGGTAAACGATGTCCCAGCTCGAAGGCTGATGATCCACGTGCCAGCCCACGATGGCAGCCGGTTTTATTTTCTTGATGGTATTGTACATGCCCTGCTGGATCCCTTCCCGGGAGAGCCGGTACTGGTATTCCCAGGATAGGATCTCCGGGTAACGGATCAGCTGCCGGAGGAAAACGGTGTACACGCCTTCGGGTGGTTTCGGGGCGTCGGATTTGAGCTGGCGCACGTATTCGTACAGCTTACGGTAACCCTCACGTGCTCTTTCCGGGTCGATGCCGGCTGCTTTGCCGCGGGCCTGGCAGTGCTCACAAAAGCAGGTGGGCGCGTCGTCGTTCCAGGGCAGGATCACGTTCATGAGCGGTCCCATGCGTTCGGCGCCCCACTGAAAGCCGTCGAGGTCGTAATGGTGGAACATATCGTTCACGATGGCGTTCCAGAAGGCGCGGTAGTCGGGATGGCTCCAGCAGGCCTTGTTGCCGCGTTTTCCATACACGTCCACGGTACGCACCAGGTCGAAATTCTCGATCTGTCCGCCCAGGCTTTCCAGGATGCGCGCAAATATTTTCATGTTGCGCCTGCGCGAAGGCACCACCATTTCTGCGAACAAATCACGGTTAGCAAATTGGAGTCCGGGTGCAGTGGGGCGCAGTTTCAGGCGGGTATCCTTAAAGTATTCATCGTGGTGTTTCACCCAGATCGCCGGCACTTTGTTGCGGAAATCCATGGGAGGCTTTCCATGATCTGCCGCCAGCTCGCGCACCGGCTTGCCAAGGGTGTCGGTATGAAAGGCATGGCTGTAGGGAAAGACGGCGTTGACCGCTGCGGTGCGTTGGATGAGGTCCAGACAGGGTTCGATGCCTTCATACAACATCGTGTGCGGGCTCATCTGGATGCCGATGAGCGGGGGAGAGGCTGGCGGAGGGGGCAGAATCGAAGAATGCTGTAATGAAGCCAGTCCGCTCCGGGCAGTACCGATAGCTGCGGCCATGGCAGCGGCGTTGTAAATAAATTTCCGTCGGTTGATCTCTTTCATCGGGAGAATTTTTATGCAGTGCGGCGGTTGAAGGATAAAACTGTGTTGCTGCAAGTTCTTTTTTTTCATCAGTATGCTATGACCCGAATCATGCAAAAAGGAGGAGAAAATTGACCGAAGAAGGCATGAAGGATAGGGGGCAAAGAAAACAGCCCGGCGGTGACCGGGCTGCTAATAAAGTACAAAACAAAGGGACGCCAAAAACAGGACACAACTTTTCTTACGGGTTATAATTTCACATTTCAATCCTTCTGCCTGTAGCCAGGCGGGTGGGGGCGGGGTAAAAGGAGATGTAGCCAGAGAGCAAAGATTTAAATATTCAACTGAATGGGAATAATCCTAAACCGGGCCTGTCTGTTTTCCATCTGGGTTGCAAAATACGGATCAGTGGAATTCCGGCCTTGCCGAATGCTTATATTCATATAGGCTCATTGTGCATAGAGGCAGAAACGACTCGTTACAGAACACGTTTTCATGGTTCGTTATAACCGTTTATCACATTGCTTACTTCTACAGAACATATTTTTTGTAATGTTATGTGTCAAAGAAATTTTTATACGAATTGTTTCGTATAATTGCCGGAATAAACCCAAAGCATGAGATTTGTACTAACTGCCTGTATCCTTCTCACTTTATTTCAAACCCGTGCGCAAAGCGTCATCAAAGGAAAACTCGTTGATTCCGCTACGGGAAAACCACTGGCTCTTGCCACCGTATCCGTATTCAAAGCAGACGACACCACGCTGGTCACCTACCGGCTAAGCGCACCCGACGGGCAGTTCCGCGTCACCGGCCTTCCCCGCAACCAGCTCAACCGCCTTATTGTTTCTTTCTCCGGTTACGGAGTATATAGAAAAGAATTCTCCATCACACGGGATTCCACCCTCGATCTCGGGATCGTAAAAATGACACCGGTGTCGGCCACCCTGGAAGAAGTACTCGTGTACGCCGAACGCCCGCCGGTGACCGTTCACAAAGACACCATCGAGTTCAACGCCAACTCCTTCAAGACGCTTCCCAGCGCCCTGGTGGAAGACCTGTTGCGCAAGCTGCCCGGTGTTCAGGTAGACCCCGATGGCAGCATCACCGCCAACGGCAAAAAAGTAAACCGCATTCTGGTAGACGGCAAGGCTTTCTTCGGCGACGACCCCAAGATGGCGACCCGCAACCTGCCCGCCAACGTGATCGACAAGGTGCAGGTTGCCGACGACAAGGAAGAGGCCGACCGCAACATCGACGGCGACCTCACCAACGTTGGGAAAGTGATCAACCTCACGCTGAAAAAAGGGATGAAGAAAGGGGTCTTTGGAAAGCTCTATGGCAGTGCGGGTACGCAAGACCGCTACGAGGCAGGCGGCATCGTGAATACGTTCCGCGACACCCTCCAGCTCAGCGTGCTGGGCTTTAGCAACAACGTGAACCGGAGCGGCTTTTCGCTGCGCGATGTACAGGATCTCGGCGGCTTTAACCGCAGTGGCACCAGTTCCATGATGGTTATGCGCAGCAGCAGCGGACAGGAAGGATTTGCACTCAACGGGATCTCCTTCGGCGGCCTCGGCTCGGGCGTCTCCAAAACAACGGGTGCGGGGTTCAACCTCAATCATGCCCCCAGTAAAAAATTCAACTTCTTTGCCCAGTATTTCTTCGGCAACACCCGCAGTTACGTGAACACCCTCAACAATACCCAGCAGTTCTTTAAAGACACAACCCTCAACACCCGAAGCCGGACCGACGACACCAAGAAGACATTTGACCACACATTCAACATCGGCAGCAACATGAAGCCCGACTCGCTTACGGATATCAATCTGCGCGCGGGACTAACCTACAGCACCGTGGATGAAGACATCGCTTCACTCATCTCTGCGGCGTACAACCAGCGCGACACGGTCAGCAAAAGCACCGGCGATAAATTCAACAATGTATATGCCACCAGCTACCGGCATTCCGCTTCCCTAAGCCGGCGCTTCAAGGCGAAAAAAGGCCGCACGCTCAACTTCCTGCATACGCTGAACTACAACAGCAACGTGCAGCGTTACATCACAGAAACAGAGAACGAATATTACTATTCCGTGAACTACCTGCTACCCTTCAACCAGCTCCGCAAACAGGATGTACCAAGCTGGCAGGCGAGCATCAGTGCCAACTGGGCTGAGCCTTTGTCGAAAGCGTGGACGCTGCGCTTCAACAACAGCTATTCGTTCACGCAGGACAAGCAGGACATCGGCATCTACGACAAGAACGGGTCTACAGCCAAGTACGATATGCCCCTGTACAAGCAGAGCAGCGGCTTCACCCGCACCCAGCACCGTTTTGGCTCAACGCTGTCGCTGAGTTACAAATACAAGCTGAGCACCTTCACGGCCGGTGTCAACGGCGTGGTGCAGAACATCAGCAACCAGTTCAGATCGATCGCTAACCCGATCGAATTTCGCTTGACCAAACTGCTGCCCAATATCAGCTTCCAGCGGAAGCAGCTTTCGATCAACTACAGCGAAGGGATTTCGGTGCCGAATATCCGTTACCTCATCCCGGTACCCGACAGTACCAATCCCCTTTCGATCACCTACGGCAATCCTTACCTGCAGCCATCCCGCAGCCGCAGCCTGTATCTGAGCAATTTTAATTTTTTCCAGGGCAGCACGTCCAACCTGAATTATTTTCTCAACGGCACCATCACCGATAACGACGTTGTTACCAGTCGCACAGTGGCCACCAACGGCGTGCAGACCAACCGCCCGGTTAATGCCGGCGGAACGGTTCAGCTATATGGAAATATCGGCTATGGCAGGGAGTTCAAGAACAATAAAAAATTTATTTACTCTTTCCGGTTCTCCCCTTATTTCCAGTACAACCGGCAGAAGGTGATCGTGAACAACAATACCAGCTTTGCTTCCTCCACGCAGTACGGTCCCAGCCTGCTGATGCGGTTCAACTGGCACGATGTGGTAGAGTTCAATCCGCAGTACAGTCCGGGCCTTTCGAGAACCCGGTATACCGATCCGGTATTCAAGAACCTCAACATCACCACCCAGTATTTTGAGACCGAACTGATCGTCCGCTTCCCGAAGAAGCTGGTTTGGGAAACCAATACTGCCTATCGCTACAACAACCAGGTAGCGCCCGGACTGCCCAAAAGCAACCTGCTCTGGAATGCGGGCCTCACCTATCTGTTCCTGAAAAACGACAAGGGCCAGCTGAAACTGAGTGTATACGACATCCTGAACCGCAACAACAATTTTTACCGCTATGCCTCGCAGAACTACATCATCGATCAGCAAACCAATGTGTTAAAACGCTACGGATTGCTGACGTTCACCTATAACATCCGCACCATGGGTGGCCCCAAAAAAGTGGGCGGCCGCGACCGGATGTTCATGTTCTAGCGGGGATGGGTAAGCGAAATAGATTGCGGTGGTCTTGTAACAATGTCAGCATGGCGACTATACATCTTATCCGGATAACATTTCATCACAGCCACACGTAAACACATTTTGTTAGCCTCGCCAGGCGCAAACAAACTGCTACACTCCCAACCTCTTGCTGCGCCTGAGCGGGGATCTAAGCGGAGGTTCAAACCTGGCGTCTCTTCAATGCACACCCTTAAAATTTAAATTCATCATCGGCCACCACTTTATTCACTTCCATCTTCAGAATTATGATTTTTAGAATTGTATCGCCGTTTGAGCTGGACACGGCAAGAAACGGCACCCGGATGCCTTCCACTTGCTGGTAATTGCTGTAGACCGTGGTGAGGATGCCGTTCTTCAATTCTGAATTGCGGGATACGGCCTGCTTTTGGAGTAAAGCGCCGTCTGCAGTGCTGAAAAGATCTGTTTCTTCTTCGCCGTTCTTTCGCGTAAGCCTGATCTTGTAACATAGGATACCGTTCACGGTGTCACGGCCTTCCAGTACAACGCGATGGCCTTTGGCCTTGTAGTCAATAAACGGACTTTCGAGCTCCACATCCGCCTCGTTCATCATGGCACGGGCGTCTTTGCCGGACAGCGGCGTCTTCTTTGTTTCGCCATTGAACGCATCGATCTTCCAGCCCGACTTTCCATCATATGCCTGTGCGAAATATTTGCCTTTGAAGGGCACAATGAATTTATAGAGATCGGGCCGCTTTGAAACACTCTGGAACGGGAACTCCATGCCGCCGTAGTTGTAAGTGCCCGAACAGGTCACTGATTGTACGGCATTCCAGTTCCTTGCGCCGCCGATATAAGTGATATACCTGTTAATGATACCGTCCGCCGTTTGCGCAAACAGTTTCAAACAACTACCAAACAGCACCAAGGCCAGAAAAAGTTTTCTCATGTGAGGGATTTACGGAAATATAAGAGCGGTGTAATTCTAAGCACCGTTCAGTAAAAGTATCATAATTTGGGCTGCGCGGGTTTGTAGGGTTTCTCGAAGGTATTTACGCCCCTTGTTTTCAGCCTGCGGCGATAGACTTTGTCCACGCAGGTCACATACAGCACATCGAATGCAGGACCTCCGAAACACATATTCGATACCTGATTGCCTGGTGCCACGGGCACGGGCAGGATGGCATTCACACGGCCGGTCTGGTCCAGGATCTGGATGCCCATATTCGTGGCCACATACACGCGGCCGGCGGTATCGCATTTCAGTCCGTCGGCCCAGGCGTTTTCCTTTTCGTCGGGCACGTGCAGCCACCCATATCGCTGCTTTCCTTCCAGCGTACCGTCGGGTTTGATGTGATAGATCCAGACCCAGTGCGAAGCCGACTCGGTGATGTACAACTGGGTCTGATCGGGGGTGAGCGCAATGCCATTCGCAAATTTAAGTCCTTCGTCTACCACCACCGGCTTGCCGCCGGGTGTGAAGAGATAGATCTTGCTGGGTTTTTCCGAACCATCCGGCGACGTCACGTACATGTTGCCGTTATGTGCCAGCACGAAATCATTGCCATTCACGGAATCGGCCAGCACCGTTTCTTTATTGTTCGCATCGTACCGGATGATCTGCCGGGAACCACCCGCCACCGCGTAGCGGAAGCCATCAACTCCAAATGCGGTGCTGCTCGATCTTTTTGCATCGATTGCCAGCGCCACCGGTTTGCCGTCGGTGCCCACCCGGTACGTTTTTGAAGCGGGTATGTCCTGAAAGAACACCTCACCCGATGCATTGGCCATCGTGCCTTCCGTGAACTGGTATCCTTGTCCCACCAGCTGCCAGTCTTCCCCGGGAATGAGAATATCACTGAGCACTTGGTTTTTGGAATTGCCGGTCATCACCGGCCGCGGCCAGTCTTTCCAAAGAAAACGCATTGCCTGCGGAAACAGCGCGGTGCCCTGGTTACCGTTGTGACCGGCTTCTCCCCACACATGGGTTACTTCGTAGCCGGAGAAGGTGAGTGCCCGCTCCATCGTTTCATTGGCTTTCCACCAGTCGCCAGCGTAGATGTTCAGGTCGTTGGCCCCATCCTGCAGGAACACCCGAAGCGGTTTGGGTGCGGTTTTCCGGATAAGGGTAGGGTAGCGGTCGGCGCCGCGCAGGCCAACATAAGTGCCGATGGCGCTGAACACCCGCGTGAACGCCTCCGGATGTTCCCAGGCACACGTGAATGCGCAAACTGCGCCGCTGCTCGAGCCACCGATGGCCCGGTCGTTCCCGTTGTGCGAAAGATGGATGGCGCGGCCATCCGAAGTTTTTTTCTTTTCCACTTCAGGAAGTATTTCGGTCAGGATAAATCGCGCATAGGCATCACCGAGGCCATCATACTCGAAACTGCGGTTGAAGCGGTCGAGCGCCGCCGTGCCATCTGCGCTGCGGAGCCGGCCATGCATCACAAACACGCCGATCGTTACCGGCATCTCTTTGCCCGCGATGAGGTTGTCGAATACGGTAGGTGCTTTCCACTGGATGCCGTCCTGGTTCACATACACGCAGGCCGGTTTTTCAGGGCGGTATTGCGCCGGAACATATACCCAGTATTCGCGCCAGGTGCCGGGGAAGAGGACGGAATTTTCAAACGTGAATTTCAAGACCTCTCCTTTGGGAACACCGGGATGCTCCACGGAAGCCGAATCGACCGGATAGTTTTCGACAGGTGTTTGCGCGATGGCGCTTGCCCCGCTGAGCATGGCGATGATCAGTACAAGAAGTTTCATATGTTGATAATTGCAGGCTGCGCCCGGGAACCGGCTGAAAAAGACGGCGTGGTAGGCATTGTTTGGGAAAATGGGAGACCGGTAAAAAAGAAGGGAAAAGAACCGTTTCATATCGACAAGCTGGTAGAATGAAGATAAAGAATATAATGGTCAGTGAAATGGATGAAATTTCTGCGTCTTACTCCTCACATAAATTTTCATAAGCAGGATAGAAAAGCAAGGACTGATCCCGTACTGAAAATTAAACACCAACCAGTTACTACAACGAGTCTGATTCCGGCTTTGCCGGCCTGGTTGAGCCCAATCCGGTCATAGGCCTGCTATCGGCGCACGGTACAACCCCATTCTCAGCAATGGGTACAATGAACCTTCCGCCACCATCCCCTTGATCCCTGCGTTCATCCCTCCTTCCGGCTCCTTGAACTCGAAGAATAATGCGGTGCAGGTGTTTGTCGGGAATGCGTTCCAGGTCCGGCTTCTATTATTATCTCCCCATAAAAAAAGCCGTCCTTTCAGACGGCTTTTTCGAGGCGTTTTGGTTGCGGATGTGTAATTGCTTACAACAATACTAGTTAAAGAGATACCGGATACCGATCTGTGCCTGCCAGCGGGATAACAGACCAGCGTAGTCTTTGAAAGTGCTGGTCAGCGGGATCTGGTTGGCGGCATCGAGGTACTGGAACGAATACATCGGTTTGCCGGCGTTGGTGCCGGTCGTTGCCAGGCCTTCATATTTCAGGAAGTTGGTGAGGTTGGTCGTTTTATAAAGACCCCAGTTCTTGTTCAGGAAATTACCGGCGTTGATGAGGTCGAAACTGAGGCGCAGTGTATGCTTGTCTTCTTTCGCACCTTTGCCCGTCATGAAATAGATGTCTTCCGTGATATTCAGGTCGAGGCGTTTGGCAAAGGGCATCACCAGTCCGTTCCGCTCCGCCACTTTACCGCGGTGCTTGCTCAGGTAAGGATCCTGGTTGATGTAGTTGTTGAGCTGTCCCCAGATTTGTGCGGTCGTTCTTCTGTCGGTGGTGGCATTGTTGTTCACCGGCACCAGCACTATGTCGTTCTGATCTTTTGGAATGTAGATCAGGTCGTTGTTGGCGTTTCCGTCGTTGTTCACGTCGCCGCTGTATACATAGGAAGCCACACCGTTTAACTGCATTTCGGAGATCACACTCGGAGAAGCTTCGAAGATGGCTCCGATAGAGGTGGCAAAGTGTTTCGCGTAGGTGAAGCGGTAGGAAGCGGAAGCGATCACACGGTGTGGAACATAAAAGTTCGAGTAACCCAGTGCAGGTGCGTTCGGATCGCCGGTCACCGGCCTCGAACCCCAAAGCGTGGAAGCAGTTGAGCCGCCTACGTTCAGGTCTTTCGACTTGGAAAAGGTATAGGCCACATTCACGTAGAGGTTACGGAAAGTTTTCTGGGCCTGCAGGGTAATATAATATGCATAGCCCTTGTTGTAGTTCTTCATCAGGATGGCGTTGCTGATATTCGGGTTGGTAACGGTGGTTCCCGAGTAGATCTTGGTAGAGCTGTAACGTATGCGCTGGTCGGAGCCAGCCAGCGGTGTGCCGGTGGTGGGCAGGTTGATGTTCTCAAAATTGACGTTGTTCACGTCTTTGGAATAGTTTCCTTCGAGGGTCACGATGACGTCACCGGGCAATTTCCTGTCAACAGCCAGGGTTGCTTTCAGTACCTGCGGATATTTGAATTTCTTGTCCGTCACGTTGATGCTGTAGGAAGTATTGGTGCCGCTGGAAGGTCTGTATTTGTTCACGTCCGGACTGAAAGCATGGTTGGAATCGGTCACGGAGATAGAACCGAACTGTACGCCGTTGTTGCTGGCCTGGTTGCTGATCCATACAAAAGGGGGCGGACCGGAGAAGAGACCTGCGCCCCCGCGGATCTGGGTCACCTTGTCGTCCTTCACGTCCCAGTTGAAACCTACGCGGGGAGAGAAGAGCGGAGTGGTTTTCGGCGCCTGGCCCACGTCTACGTGCAGTCCGTTGCGGAAAGTAAGGGCCGGAACATTGGGGTTTGAAGTAAACTCAGCCTTGAAGAAGGGAACGTCTACCCGCACACCGTAGGTTACGGTGAAGTTTGATTTGATCCTCCATTTATCTTGTGCAAACAGTCCCATTTCGACCGCCGAAGGCGTGGCAAAAGGGAAAGAACCGTCTTTGGTAAGCGAATAGGAGAGGTCATAGCGCGTTGGTCTTCTCAGACCGCCGGCGCTGGCGTAAAAATCAGACAGGCTGTTGAAACGGTATACCCCCTGGTAGCTGGGAGAAAACCCGTTCACGTATTTCTTGGAAAAATTTTGAGTTCCAAATGTGAACTCATGGCTGCCCTGGTACATCGTGAAGATGTCAGAGACCTGCAGAATGTTTGTATTCAACTTGTTTCCGAACGAATACTGTTCGTTCCCGAAACTGGTAAAGGCATTCCCCGAACCATCGAGGATGTCGACCAGCGGAAACACCTGCGGAGAAAGATATCCGCGGAAGTCGCGCAGGGCGGAATAGCCGACCTGCAGTTTGTTCGACAATTTATTGCTGATGCGGGAGTTCAGTTCACCGATCAGGATGTTGAAATTGTTGTTCTGTGTATAACCGCTTCCGTAAAAAGGCATGGCGGTGAGGCTGGGAGAACGACCATTGGTGGAGTTCACAGAACCGCTGTTGCTCGCCTGGATCTCGCGGTACGATTTCAGGTAATTGTACTTCAGCGTGAAGGTGTTCTTGCTGTTGATGTTCCAGTCGAGTTTCACCGTGATCTTGTCGCTGCGGGTGGCGTAGGTATAACCCTGGTAAGGGCCCGGATCGTAGCCATAGTTCGTTTTGAGGAAATTGGCCAGGCGGTTCAGGGTGTCGGCATTGGCCTGCGATACGGTAGCACTTGCCTGGTGCGTGGCGTCGGAAGCAATGTAGCTGGTTCCCGGCTGTTTCAGCCTTTCCTGCTCACCACTTACAAAAAAGAACAGTTTGTTTTCGATGATGGGGCCACCGAGCGAAGCACCGCGCAGGTTGTAGCTGTAATCCTGTTTGGGAACGGTGGCGGTCCTTACATTATACCCCTGCAGGTCGGGTGAACGGAGATAAGTATATACCGATCCGCGGAACTGGTTGGTACCGCTGCGGGTCACGGAGTTGATGCCGGCGCCGGAAAAGCCACCCTGGCGCACATCGTACGGAGACACGTTCACCTGGATCTGCTCGATCGCATCAAGACTGATCGGCTGCGAGTTGGTCTGGCTGCCCAGCGCAGGGGAGGAGCCGAGTCCGAAAGTATTGGTGAGGTTCGCACCATCGACGGTTACATTGTTCAGAAAGCCGTTGCGTCCTCCGATGTTGAAACCACTGGCGGAAGGCGTCAGTTTGGTAAAATCCTGGAGAGAACGGTTGATCGTGGGAAGCCGTTCGATCTGTGTGCGGTTGATGATCTCCTGCGAACCGGTGCGGTTGTTATTGATCACTTTTTCCTGTCGGCCGCTGGCGGTTACCACCACATTCTCGAGCGACTGGCTGCTCGCGCTGAGGCTGAAATTGGCTTTGAATTCCTGTCCGAGCAGGAGATAGATACTGTCCTGTTTTTCCGCCTGGTAGCCCACATAGGATACGTTGACGGTGTACGGACCACCTACCCTGAGGTTGGGGAGATTAAAACGGCCTTCTTTACGGGTAAGGATCTCATAACGTGCGCCGGTAGAATTGTTGAGGACGGTAACGGTAGCGCCTACGAGGGGAGTTTTATTATCGGTGACCACACCGATGATCTCGGAGGTGGTTTCCTGGGCATGGAGGGAGATGGAATAGGAGAGACATAGAAAAATACTCAGCAAAGCGAGTTTAATTTTGCTCATATAAGACAGTTTTATGCACAAAGATTCATATTCTGCCCGAAATGCTGCTTGGCAAGTGGTGAACAAATTATTAACATGGATAAAATATTAATGTGTAATAAACTGCCCATTATGCCTCAGGCATTTGAGTAAAAGCAAGTTGCAGGTGAGATTCTAACAGCTGACATCAGAATAATTTGATCCTAAATCAAAAGAAAGAAGCGATTTTTTGAACTGGTGTATTCCATTTTTACTGTTAGCAACACCTGCGTTCAGGTTCAGGTATCCTCTTTGCCTTCTCTGATCATCTCCATGTATCCCATCTTCCTGGCAAGGGCCGTCACCATCCGCGCCAGTCTTCTTGTACGGGTTGTTTCCGTTTTGGCCGACTCGATCCATTTCACAAAATAGCGCTGGTGGCCTTTTGGGAGGGAGGAGAAGAAATGTTTCGCAGCAGGTTCATCGTTCAGGCATTCCTGTATGAAACCGGGAATGCTGAATTCCTGACTGTCCACTTCCAGTTTTACCTGAACTGCAGCACCCTTTTGTTTACGGATCTTCTTTCGCATTTCGGCATTCACCGCCAGTATAAAATTTCCTCCCCCCATGGGTAACAGACTCACTCCTTTGATCGGATGGGCATCGATCATCCCTTTGACCCGCAAAGATTTTTTCGATCCCGGTTGCAGCTGGATCGCCAGTTCAGCCGGCACTTCGAGGTAGGTCCAGCCCGTTTTCTCGCCCTGTTCGCGGAACTGTTCCAGCTTTGCATCGAATCGAATCATAAGGTGGAAAATCTCATCATTAAGAATAATATTACCTATCAAACAAAGGGATGCCGTTTAAACGCTTTGGTTTGGTCAAAAAGGTAGCGGTACGTAGTGAGGCGGCGGCTCTGGTAGGTGCCGAGGCTTTCCGCCACCCGGATCATCTTGGGGTTGAAATCTCCGATCCATTGCATCTCATAATCTTCGTATTCCAGCACGTGGTGCACCATTTTGGAGGCTTCGATGATCAGGTAAGAATCAACCCCTTTCTGCTGGTATTCCGGCACCACCCCGAAAACGAGGCCGGTGAATTTGTTGCAAGGCTTTGTAGCTTTTACCCAGAGGAATTTCAGTTTAGAAAAGAGCCCGAACCTTCCATGGAGGAATTTGAACCACTGGTTCAAATCGGGTAGGTTTATCCACATTCCAATGGGTTCCTCTTTGTGATATGCAAACCAGATGATCCTTTTATCCATCACCGGCTTCATTGTCTGAAAAGTTTTTAACACCATTTCCTTGCTGAGCTGTTTCAGTCCGCCATGCCCGGCCCAGGCCTTATTATATACGGTCGCAAAATCCTGGGCCATCTTGCCGAGGTCGTTGTGTTTAACGTAGGTGGCCGAATAGTCGGGGTCGGCAGCCACTGCAGCGTGGCGGTCGTAAAGTTTCTGCTGCAGCGGCTTCTTGGCCTTCATGCCAAAGCAAAACTGATTGAAGAAGAGCCGGAACCCATAATTTTCAAACAACTCCGCGTAGTAGGGGGGATTGTAGTTGAGACAATATACCGGTGGCTCGAAACCCTCTACCAACAGGCCCCACCAGCGGTCGCGCTCGCCGAAGTTGATGGGCCCGTCCATCGCTTCCATCCCTTTCTGCAGCAGCCAGTGCTTCGCAACGTCGAACAGCCTGTCGGCGGCGTCCTGGTTGTTGATGCAGTCGAAGAAGCCTGTGCCGCCTACCTGCATTTCGTCTCCCTTGTTCTTGTATTTTTTGTTTGTAAAGGCAGCGATCCGGCCGATCGGTTTTCCGTCTGAATCGCGCAGGATCCATCTGATGGCATCCCCGAAACGGAACGTCTTGTTCTTCTTCCGGTCAAAAACTTCTACTATGTCTTTATCGAGCGGGCGGATCCAGTTGGGATTTGGTTGGTTGATGATCACATGCACGTCGATAAACTCCCGGGCGGTGGCTTCATCAGTTACCTCGATCAGCTCCATATTAATACAACTTGTTTTAGATTAAAAGGCGGGTTGCCGCCTCTTGAATTGACAGACCCCCTGTAAAGATGCCAAATTTATATTTTTAGCATGAAGCTTGTATAGATAACCTGCAGGAACCGGTTTCCCCACTCGCCCCAGCGCAAGCGGTAGAACCGGGATACACATTCACCTGAAATCTAAAAATGTAATATTATGGCAAAAAACACAACTTTCTGGATCGGACTGGCAGTAGGAGCGGCAGCAAGCGCCGGACTTGCAATATTTCTGCAGAGTGACAAAGGGCAGGAAGTCATTGATGAAATCAAGGATGCTGCCGACAAAGCGCAGGATGAAATCAAAAAAAGCTACGGCGCCTTCCAGGAAAAGCTCGACAAATCACTCAGTAAAGGCAAAGATCTATACGACGATCTGGAAAAAAAGGCCAGTAAGCTGAAGCAAAATGTCAGCTGATGGAACCTGACAAAATAAGTTTTTTCAAGGACAGCCAGCAGCTGATCGAGGAGTACATCCGCGAACGGCTGTTGCTCCTTAAGTTTCAGACCGCCGAAAGAGCATCAGGTATACTTTCAACGTTAATCATCGGGTCTATCATAGGCTTACTCTCTTTCCTGATCATCGGACTGATCACCATGCTGGGCTTGTATTTTCTTGCCCGCACCTTTTCAAACTGGTATATTGCTTTCGGGATTGTAATCCTGTTTTACGGATTTATCCTGCTGGTTGTACTTCTGAAAAAGAAAGCATTGAATAAAACTCTGACAGACAGAATGATAAGCCTGTTTTTTACCGATACTCCTATCTCCGAAGAAGATGCCCGAACATAACACCATCAGATCCATTGCAGACCTCCGCCGGGAGGAACGAGCTCTCCGCCAGCGTATCCGCGTGAAAGAAGAGGAGCTACTGGGCCGGATCAACAAAATACCCGGGGAACTTTTTTACTCGTCCGTCGATAACATACTACCCAACTTCATCAAAGGCAGGGTGAGCTCGGTGGCGCTGAATGCAGGCCGCGGGGTCATCAACACCTTCTTCTTGAAAAGGGCGCCGGCAATCAGTGGCCCCCTCAAGATCCTCACCATAGTAAAACCTTCCAACCTGCTCAAGAAGGCAGGAACCGGCATTTCTGCCATTTTTAAACGGAAGAAAAAATAATCGCCCTTCATACTTTACTTCTCTGTAACCGCTCATCCTATTCAGGCTTAAATCAGGTTCTTAGCGTCAGGATTCGGATTTTCGGGTCCGTTCATGTACCTTCGCAGCATATTTCAAAAACGTTAAAACCCTTTCTAGTAAATGTCCCAGACAGGCAAGATCAAACAGATCATCGGTGCGGTGGTTGACGTTCATTTCGACGGTACGCTGCCCGACATCTTAAACTCCCTGGAAATAAAACGTGAAAATGGTGATACCCTGGTACTCGAAGTACAGCAACACCTTGGTGAAGACAGCGTTCGTTGTATCGCGATGGATGGTACGGAAGGGCTGATCAGAGGTACCCAGGTGAACGATACCGGAAAAGCGATCGCCATGCCAACAGGCGATGCCATCCGCGGACGGCTTTTCAACGTTACCGGCGACCCCATCGACGGTCTTCCTGCCATTGACAAATCAAACGGCCGCCCTATCCACAGCAAACCCCCCTTATTCGAAAATCTCAGTACGGCAACAGAAGTGCTGTTTACCGGCATCAAGGTGATCGACCTCATCGAACCTTACGCAAAAGGTGGTAAGATTGGTCTGTTCGGTGGCGCCGGAGTCGGTAAAACCGTTCTTATTCAGGAACTTATCAACAATATCGCAAAAGGTCACGGCGGTCTCTCGGTTTTCGCCGGTGTAGGCGAACGTACCCGTGAGGGCAATGACCTGATGCGTGAAATGATCGAAGCCGGCATTATGAAATACGGCGACTCTTTCATACACAGCATGGAAGAAGGCGGTTGGGATCTTGAAAAAGTGAATATGGAAGAGCTGAAAGAATCAAAAGCCACTTTTGTATTCGGACAGATGAACGAACCGCCCGGTGCCCGCGCCCGTGTGGCACTCAGCGGCCTCACCGTAGCGGAATACTACCGCGATGGCGATGGAAAGGGGCAGGGCAAGGATATCCTGTTCTTCGTCGACAATATCTTCCGCTTTACCCAGGCAGGTTCCGAAGTATCGGCCCTTCTTGGCCGTATGCCTTCTGCCGTAGGATATCAGCCCACGCTGGCAACGGAAATGGGGCTTATGCAGGAAAGGATCACCTCTACCAAAAGCGGTTCCATCACCTCGGTTCAGGCTGTATATGTTCCCGCGGATGACCTTACCGATCCGGCACCGGCAACCACCTTTGCCCACCTGGACGCTACTACCGTGCTTAGCCGTAAGATCGCTGACCTTGGTATTTACCCGGCTGTGGATCCGCTCGACTCTACCTCCCGCATCCTTACGCCTTCCATCGTGGGCGATTCTCATTATAATACCGCCAACCGCGTAAAACTCATCCTCCAGCGCTACAAGGAACTGCAGGATATCATCGCGATCCTGGGACTGGATGAACTGAGTGATGAAGATAAGCTCACCGTTTCCCGCGCCCGGAAAGTTCAGCGTTTCCTTTCGCAGCCATTCCATGTGGCCGAACAGTTTACTGGTCTGAAAGGCGTTTTCGTTAGCATAGAAGATACCATTCGCGCCTTCAACTCTATCATGGACGGCGAAGTGGATGAGTACCCGGAAGCAGCCTTCAACTTGGTAGGTACGCTCGAAGACGCAATCGATAAAGGTAAAAAACTGCTGGCACAGGCCCAGGGATAAAACAAGAAACTTATGAACCTGGAAATACTTACACCGGAAAGGAAGTTGTACAGCGGAAGCGTATATGGCGTTCAACTGCCGGGTGAAGACGGTATGTTTGAAGTGCTCGAAAAACATGCCCCCCTCGTGGCGGCGCTGAAAGCCGGCAAGCTCAAAATACTGAAAGACAAATCAGCCGGCAACCTATCGCACTATACCATCCAGAGCGGTTTTGTGGAAGTGATCCAGAACAATGTGACCGTACTGGTGGAAGGCGCTGTAGCGAACGACAAAGCCTTGTAGGCAGCTTTTCTGTTTATATTTTTAAAATCCCGTCTCAAAAGAGACGGGTTTTTTTGTGCGGTTGTGAAAGCTTTTCAGGAATGTTAGCATCGAGTTAATCTGCTTCCGCCTGTAAACCACAGCAAGCCATTTTCAGTTCTATAAAGAAAACAAATGGTATGCGTACAAAGGATATTTTAACGGCAGGAGTGATGGCAGGCGCAGCCTTATTAAGCAGCTGCACCAAGAATCCCATCAATAATTTAACGGCCGACGAATCACGGATCTACATCACCAACCACGATTCGACCGCCAACTTCAACCAGTTCAAAACCTACAGCATCGTGGATTCGGTCTCTGTGCTTAACGATGACCGGCTGGCGGGCAAAACGCTTACCCAGTATGATGCCGGTGTGATCGGCGCCGTGAAGGCAGCGATGCAAAGCCGGGGATATGTGCTGGTAAGCAAGGGTGCCCAGCCCGATCTGGGGATCAACGTATCACGGGTCACCAATACCTACAGCGGCGTGATGAGCTACCCCAACTACTGGGATTCTTACAGCTCGTATTATGATCCTTACTACTGGGGTTACGGCGGGTATGGGTATTACTCCCCTTACTCATACGGGGTGTATCAGATCAGTGAAGGCGGACTTTCCATCGATATGCTCGATCTGAAAGACGCCACCGCAAATGGCGACAAGATCAAGGCCGTATGGACGGCGCTTGCACGGGGCACAGGTGTCTTCAGCACCGCCAATGCAGGCACGCAGGTGCAGGCCTTCTTCGACCAGTCGCAGTACCTTACATCTAGTAACTAAGCTAAAAACCATAAAATGAAAAAGATGAAATGGTGTCAATATGTTTCTCTGACTGCCATCGTGCTGGTGCTGGCGGTTTCAGGCAAGGCGCAGGAAAGCCTGCAACTGAAGATCGGCTACAACGTAGCTTCGCCGGTAGGTTCATTTAAAGAGGTGGTGGGTAAAACTTCCTTTCGTGGCCTGAGCGGTGAGCTGGCCTATCCTGTAAATGACCGTTTGCAGGTGGGCGTAGGCGTTATGTACAATGATTTTTACGAAAAAGTCCCGCGGCAGGTGTATAAAACAGGGGAAGGAATGATCTCCGCAGTGGTCTCGAATTCGGTACAGACGATGCCCCTGCTGGCGAAAGTGAACTACAATCTTGCCAGGAGCGGTCTGGTTCGTCCGTATGCCGGACTGGGCGCGGGTTTTAACTTTATTACCTACAACCAGTACCTGGGTGAGTTCTCCAGTGGTAAAAGTGCTTTTAAACCGGCTGTAACTGGCGACGCAGGGGTGAACATCCCTTTCAGCAGGCTGCAGAACGCGGGAGTGAACATCGGCGCAAACTTCAATTACCTGCCTTTTAACTACAATGGCATCAGTAACCTGAATAACTGGGGCGTGCACGCAGGAGTTTTTATAAGCCTGCATTAGGAAAGTGGTATTCTAATAAATTAAAAGCCGTTTCGCAGGAAACGGCTTTTTTT
Organism: Chitinophagaceae bacterium; assembly: GCA_965200945.1. Classification (GTDB taxonomy): domain Bacteria; phylum Bacteroidota; class Bacteroidia; order Chitinophagales; family Chitinophagaceae; genus JADCRZ01. The sequence goes on along the minus strand of OZ241749.1, from coordinate 1,450,181 downwards.
ATGTCGGTCAGTTGAGTCGCGGGTTGGGGTCTACCGGGAAGTTGACGAGCATCTCGTAGTCTCCTCCCAGGTGCCGAAGCGCCTCCTTCCATAACTGGTTGATGTCTTTCAAGAACAGGAGCCGCCGGGTGGCATTCACGGTGAGCCATGATTTTTCTTTCATCTCATCTTCGAGCTGACCGCCGCTCCACCCTGAATACCCGATGTAAAAGCGGATCCGGTTCAGCTCTATCTCGCCCGCGCGAAGCAGGGAAATAGCGGTCTCGAAATTGCCGCCAAAATAGGCATCGTCCGATACTTTATAGCTTCCCGGAATTTTTGCGGGATACTGGTGCAGAAAATGGATCGTATCCATCTGAACAGGACCTCCGCAGAAAACCGGGATCTCCAGGTCTTCGATCCCGGCAACAAGCTCGTTGAGGGTATACTCATACGGGCGGTTCAATACAAACCCAAAACTGCCTTCTGACTGATGCTCACAGATAAAAACCACTGACCGCTTGAAGTTCGGATCTTTCAGGAAGGGATCTGCGATCAGTAAAGAGCCGGGTGCAGGTATCATCATTGTTTATAGATTAACTGTTGCTTGTTAGGCGATCACCGGGAAGAGACCGGTAGCAAAAATCCCGTTCTTTCCGGAGGGCAGCAATCTGTATTTCTAAATTACTATTTATATTGGTCTGCTGAAATCTTTCTTTTCGGGTTTTTACGATCTCCAAAGGGAGGTTCGAAACCTGTTTTTTGCCACCATAACTATGCAAAACCTCTGTTAAATCAGCCTGCGGGGCCCTGCGCCGGATTCCCGGGCTCCCTTATGGGATGTATTTTTATGCATTCGTTACGAAGCCTATCTTTATCAAGCCATCTGAAAAGCGGAATCGCGTAAAGGGGCTGTATTGTTTTATAAAATCAGCCAGATTTGAAAAGAATTTTCCCCATTATTATTCTACTGATCACGCTCTCGCTTGTCGGTATCATTATCATCCAGGTAAACTGGTTCTCCACGACCCTGGAAAATAAAGAAGACGAGCTTCGTATGCATGCCAACATTGCCATAGACGAGGTAGGGGCCCAGCTGATAGAAGAAGCGAGCACCACCCTGCCTACGGTAAAAAACTCCATGAAGCCATCGTTCAACTGGCCCTCCGACCAGATGCTCAAGGAGTTTATGAAACCTTCCACCGTAGCATCCCGCTATACCGAATTCATGATCAACGAGCGGCTTCGCAAATCGTTCAACAACCATGGCCTGAAAGACACTCCCTTCGAATTCGCCGTGGTGATGGACGCCAACATGCTCGATTATGAAATGAAATCAAGCGGTTTCCTGAAAGTGATCGAAGACACGGTAAAAAACCGCCAGATTTACTATCCCATCCAGGCGCCTTCCGGTACCAGTCTGGAAGGATTGATCCCGTCGGAATATCTGATCGTGATCGTTCCGAACATCAAGGAGATCGTGTTCAGCCAGATGCGCTGGATGATCGCGGGGGCCAGCCTGTTCATCGTGATCCTGCTCTCGGCTTTTTATGTTACGGTAAGCGCCCTTCTCCGCCAGAAAAAGCTCAGCGAGATCAAGAACGATTTCATCAACAACATGACGCATGAATTCAAAACGCCGCTCGCCACCATTTCGCTGGCGGTAGATGCCCTGCGCAACGAAAAGGTGATGGAAAACCGCGAAAAGCTCGAGTATTTCAGCGGCGTGATCAAGGAAGAAAACAAACGGATGAACAAACAGGTGGAAACGATCCTGCAGGCGGCCCTGAGCGACCGGCAGGAGATCCAGCTCAACCTCAAGCCGATCCATGTACATGAGATTATTTACCGCGCGCTGGAAAACTTTTTCCTGCAGCTGCAGGAAAAAGGCGGACAAGCCAACCTGATGCTCAACGCCAAGCACGATGTGATCAATGCCGATGAAGTGCATTTTACCAACCTGATTAGCAACCTGGTCGACAACGCCGTCAAATATTCAAAAGACAGCCTGGTGATCACCATCACCACGCATTCTTCTCACAAATCCGTGGTCATCCGCATCGAAGACAACGGCATCGGAATGAACAAGGAAACCTCCAAACGCATTTTTGAAAAATTCTACCGAGCCCATACAGGCAACCTCCACAATGTAAAAGGTTTCGGCCTGGGACTGAGCTATGTGAAGTCGATCGTGGACGCTCACCAGGGTAAGATCCGGGTTGAAAGCATACTGGGAAAGGGCACTTCCTTCACCATAGAGATGCCCCTGCTCAAAGGCTGATCAGAAATAGATCAAACACCCGTCGCCATAGCTTAGAAAACGGAAATCATGCGCAAGTGCATACCCGTACAGGTCTTTCCACCGGTTATGGGTAACGGCGGCTACCAATAACAGCAGGGTAGACCCCGGCTGGTGAAAATTGGTGATCAGTCCCTGCGCGATCCTCGGCGCATAGGGTGGGGCAATCAGCAGACTGGTTTTGAGGGAAAGGGAACTCGTTCCCTGCCCGTTCATCCATTGCAGCAGGGCTGAGAGCGCAACCGATGCAGGAACGGGCTCTTCCGGTCCTATCTCGTAAGGGTCCCATTGCCTGATGCTCAATTCCTCCATCCCGGTCTCCGGAGCCAACAAACATTTTACTCCCATCCAGTACAGACTTTCGAGTGTTCTCAGCGAAGTGGTACCCACGGCGAATACCGGTGCGTTCCAGTGGATCAGTTTGGTCAGGAACGCCGCTTCCACTTCGATCATCTCGGCGTGCATGGCATGTTGCGCGAGCAAAGTGGCTTTTACAGGCAGAAAGGTGCCAGCCCCTACGTGGAGCGTGATGGTAGCCCTTTCGATCTCTTTCTGCTGCAGGGCATCGAAAACCCGTTTTGTAAAATGCAGGCCCGCGGTGGGGGCCGCAACGGAGCCTTCGCGGTTCGCATAGATGGTCTGGTAGCTTGCTTCATCCACTTCATCAGCTTCCCTTTTCAGGTAGGGCGGAATAGGAACAGAACCGGCCTGTTCCAGTACCTGTGCAAAACTGAATGCATTACCTGTCCAGGTTATTTCTACCACGAAACTGTCGGGCAGCCGGTCGGCGATGGCGGCCTTCAGGGTGACAGTGATTCCATGGACTGGAAACGATTTTTCGAGTACCTGTCCGTGCTTCCATTTACTGGCCCCACCTACAAGAGCTTTCCACCGCATCGATCTTTTCCCGGGCGTAGTCAAAGTGGTGTATCCATCCGGCTCGGCCGGTTCCAGCAAAAAAACTTCGATCGTTGCGCCGCCCGGTTTTTGGAACAGGAGCCTTGCATGAATCACACGGGTATTATTAAAGACCAGTAGTGAACCGGAAGGGAGATGATCGCTGATCTGTGCATATGTGCTCTCGCTGATTGTTTGCCCGCGGTATACAAGCAATTTCGAATCATCCCGGTTGGTGAGTGGAAACTGGGCTATCCGGTTTGCCGGAAGATCAAAGGTATAATCTGCGGTTTGAAGCTTTTTGGGATGGATCATAATTCCTGGATCAGAATAGATTTTGAAATCATCGAGTGCTTTACGGTCAGGCTTACACGAAACAGTGGTCATTTATCCCGGTCTGCGAGCATTTTAATACTAAGCGCCACTAAAAAGTAGGGGTAAAATTCTAAAAAATTTCCTTTGTGGGAATAATTTCTATGTATAAAAAAGAAGGCCTGGGTTAATTACAAACGGGTTGTCTACACGGTAATTACACTTATGCACAGGTTATTCACATTGTAAATCATGTGTCTGTGTGCTGGCTTCACATTGTGTGCTTTTTAGCTAAAAAAATTTGGTCTTGTCATCAGGGGTTTTCCACACTTGGTGTGGAAAAAATAACAAACAGATCAGCGGGGTAAAAGTGGGAAATAGTGTTAATTTGTGTGAATTAATGTTTGAAATCGGTAAATTTTTTACATGACAGGTTTTCTCGGTGAATATGAATCTACCCTCGACAGCAAAGGAAGATTCCTATTACCGGCTGCGTTTAAAAAGCAACTGCCCGAAGATAGTGCTAACAGGTTTGTGATCAACAGGGGTTTTGAAAAGTGTTTGAGCCTGTACCCGATGGAAAGCTGGGAGCCGATTTTCAGGGAGATCAGCCAGCTGAATGATTTTGATCCGAAGGTGCGGGAGTTCAGAAGGTATTTTCTGAACGGCGCAACAGTCGCTGAGTCGGATTCGGCCGGCCGGCTGCTGATCCCGCAGAACCTGAAAGAACATGCGTCGCTTGAAAAAGATATTGTGCTGGTAGCGGCGGTCAACAAAATCGAAATCTGGGATAAAACCAAATACCAACAGTTCTTTGAATCTTTTTCACCGGATACCTTCAGCAACCTCGCCCAACAGGTGATGGGTGGCCAGGGAAAAAACAGCGAACAGGGATGGAGCAAGTAACCGATCCGTACCACTTGCCGGTGCTGCTCGGCGAAGCGGTGGAAGCGCTGGCTCTGCAACCGGATGGTGTTTACGTCGATTGTACGTTCGGCGGGGGCGGTCATTCCAAAGCGATCCTGTCCCGGCTCAGCGCCAAAGGGCGGCTTGTTGCTTTCGATCAGGATGCGGACGCGCAGAAAAACATGCCTCCTGATCCCCGCATCCTCTTTGTGCCGCATAATTTCCGGCACCTACAGCGTTTTCTGCGGTTTCACAAACAAACGCCGGTCGACGGCATCCTCGCCGACCTCGGCGTTTCCAGTCACCAGTTCGACCAGGCAGAACGGGGTTTTTCGACCCGGTTCGAGGCAGACCTCGACATGCGGATGGACCACCGCCAGAAACTGACCGCTTACGATGTGGTACGTACTTATGCTGAAGAGCGGCTGCACAAGCTGTTTGAGCAATACGGAGAAGTGACCAACGCAAAGACCCTGGCTCATACGATTGCAACCATCCGTAAAACGGCTTCCCTTAGAACCGTAAGCAATTTTAAAACGGCTCTCTACGGGATCGTGAAAGGGAACCCGAACAAATATTTCGCCCAGGTATTTCAGGCGCTCCGCATTGAAGTGAACGACGAACTCGGGGCCCTCCGCGAAATGCTGGAACAAAGTCCGGCAGTGCTGAAACCGGGTGGCCGCATCGCAGTGATCACCTTTCACTCGCTGGAAGACCGGCTGGTGAAAAATTTCTTCAGGAGGGGAACTTTCGAAGAAGAGCAGGTGAACCCGTTCCATTCAGCACCCGAATCCGAACCTGTGTTAAAGCCGCTGACCAAAAAACCAATTATACCTAACGAAGAAGAACAAAGAAAAAACCCCCGATCAAGAAGCGCCAAACTGCGTGTTGCAGAAAAAGGCCGGAACGACCGGGAAAAAACAGAACTCTAAAATGGTTCGCTGATATGGCAAAAGCAGCATCGATATCAAAGAGAAAACCCTGGAAGCGCTGGTTGCATTCCGGATGGATCGTGAAGAACGTTCCCTATTTTCTTTTCCTGGCCATGCTTGCCATCCTCTATATTTTCAACGGGCATTTTTCTGACAATACCATCAAAGACATAAACAAAACCAGCAAGGAAATAAAAGAACTGCAATATGAATACAAGACACTGAAAAGTGAGGTCATGTTGCAAAGCAAACAAAGTGAACTGATCAGGGCCGTAGAGCCACTGGGGCTGAAACCGCTTTCGGCTCCGCCTTTTATTCTGACAGATTCGGTTTCGAAACAATAGCACTCAATCACCGCTCTAAAATTCCGGTTTCAGGTGGAAGTAAAGCGCGACATATTATGGAGGGTTTATCTCAGTTTCATGGGGATCGTGCTCATCAGCGTGATCATCCTGGGGCGCGCTGTTTACATCCAGCAGTTTGAAGGCGTTTACTGGAAAACAAAAAGCGACAGCCTCCACCAGAAATACATCGAACTGGCTGCCGAACGCGGCACCATTTACAGCGAGGATGGCAGCATGCTCAGCACATCCATTCCATATTTTGACATCTACATCGACTTCGGCGCCGAAGGCCTGCGTGAAAACAAAGGCGCCCGGTTTAAAAAATATTCCGATTCTCTTTCCATTGCCCTTGCGAACCTCTTTACGGATCATCCGGCCGCCTGGTACAAAAAAATGCTGCAGGATGGGTACCGCAAAAAGGACCGGTACTTTCCCCTCCGCAAAAATCTTTCTTTCGAAGACTACAAACAGATACGCACCTTTCCCCTCATCAACCTGGGCAAGAACAAAAGCGGTTTTATTGCCGAAGTAAAAAGCAAACGGCTCAACCCGTTCGGATTGCTCGCCAACCGCACCATAGGCCTGGCACGCAAGAATGCCCAGAACGTAGGACTCGAGCGCACCTACGATTCGCTGCTGAAAGGCGAGAGCGGAAGCAAATTGGTGCGTTTTATCGCCGGCGGTGTGGCCATGCCGGTAGAAGGCTACGAGATCGATCCGGAAAACGGAAAAGACATTATCACGACCCTTGACGTCAACATCCAAGACATAGCCGAAACAGCGCTCATGCGTATGATGCTGGAAAATGAATGCGAACATGGCACCTGCATCGTGATGGAAGTAAGCACCGGCAAGATCAAAGCCATCGCCAATCTGGGCAAGGGCACGGGCGGCAATTACTGGGAAGACCTTAACTACGCGATCCGCGCGTCGGAGCCGGGTTCCACTTTCAAGCTGGCCACGCTGCTCTCCGTACTGGAAGACAAAATATATACGCTCAACAACCATGTGAACCTCGAAGGAGGCAGCTGGAAAGTGAACGGAAGAACGGTCTACGACAGCGAAGAACATGGCCTGAACGAGGTTACTGTAAAGGAAGCTTTTGAGCACAGCTCGAACGTAGGAATGGCGAAACTGGCGATGAATTGTTATGCTAAAAACCCTATGCAGTTTGTAGCGCATCTGCGCAAACTGCACCTCAGCGAACCTTCGGGCGTAGGCCTGATCGGGGAGACAAGCCCGGTCATCAAAACCCCTGCATCCCGCACCTGGAGCGCCACCACACTGCCCTGGATGGCTTTCGGATATGAAGTGCTGGTGAGCCCGCTGCAGACCCTCATGCTGTACAACGCGGTAGCCAACAACGGCAAAATGATGAAACCCTATCTGGTAAGCTCCATTCAGAATAACAGTTTGACCATAAAAGAAAATACACCCAAGGTGATCGAAGAGTCGATCTGCAGCGCCACCACCCTGGAACAGCTGAAGGCTTCGCTCGAAGGCGTTGTGCAGGAAGGGACCGGGAAAACCCTGCAGAATCCGTTTTATAAGATCGCCGGCAAAACTGGTACGGCCCTGGTGGCGAACGGAAGCCATGGTTATTCCGATCATATCTATCAGTCGTCATTCGCCGGCTACTTTCCGGCCGATCATCCCTTGTACTCGTGCATTGTAGTTATAAAAAATAAACCCTACGCCAGCAAATTCTATGGCGCCGCCGTTGCCGGACCCGTTTTCAAGGAGATCGCCGACAAGCTGAATGCAGCTTATGTGAACAAGGCAAACGGAACCAACCGGTTCACGGCAAACCGCGACAGCACCGGCTTTTATTATGCCGGCAACACACACGACCTTCGGCAGGTGCTGCAAACCGTGGAGGCCAGTTACAAAGACTCTGCCGGCGGCAACACCTGGGGAAGCGTGTACGGCAGCAATGCGCAGACAGTGGCCTATGCCCGTCCGATGACCGGGCAGGTGATGCCTAACATCAGAGGTCTTGGGCTGAAGGATGCGCTTTTCCTGCTGGAGAGAATGAATCTCAACGTCGTGCCGAAAGGCAAGGGGCGGGTGGCGAAGCAGTCGGTTGAACCCGGCTCCAGGATCGTTCCGAATCAGAATGTAGTCATAGAATTAAACTAGCATCAAACAGAAAGACAGCACATGGTGGTTTTACAGGAAATATTGTACAAGGTAGGCATCCGGGCAGTGCAGGGTAACACCGGCATCGAGGTCAGTGATGTGCAGACCAATTCCTCGAATGCATCGCCTGGCTCCCTGTTCATTGCCGTAAAAGGCACCGTAGCAGACGGACACCGTTTTATTGAGTCCGCTATCGAAAAAGGAGCGGTGGCCATCGTATGTGAAGTAATGCCATCCGGCCTGCATCCCGGCATCGTGTATGTGCAGGTGGAGAACAGCGCGGCCGCCGCCGGCTACATTGCCCATAATTTCTATGGCCAGCCTTCGGAAGATCTCCGGCTTGTGGGCGTTACGGGTACCAACGGAAAAACGACTGTCGCCACCCTGCTGTACAAATTATTTACCGCCCTCGGGTTTTCATGCGGGCTGCTGAGTACGGTGCAGAACCAGATCGGTGAAGAAGTCCTGCCAGCCACCCATACCACTCCCGACCCCGTATCGCTGAGTGCGATGCTGAAACAGATGCTCGATGCAGGGTGCACCTACGTTTTTATGGAAGTGAGTTCTCATGCCATCCACCAGCACCGCATTGCAGGCCTGCGTTTCACCGGTGGCATCTTTACAAACATCACCCACGACCACCTCGACTATCACAAAACGTTTGATGAATACATCCGGGTCAAAAAACAATTTTTTGATTACCTGCCTTCATCCGCTTTTGCCATCTCAAATGCAGATGACAAACGGGGCACTGTGATGCTGCAAAACACACATGCCACCAAATATTACTACAGCCTGAACACGGTCGTGGAGTTCCGGGGCAAGATCTTGGAGAACAACCTGACCGGACTGATCATGCAGATCAACGACCAGGAAGTTCATTTCCGCATGATCGGCGAATTCAACGCCTACAATCTGCTTGCAGTATACGGTGCGGCAGTATGCAGCGGGCAGGACAAACACGAGATCCTGCGCTGCCTCAGCGTGCTGACCGGGGCGGAAGGCCGGTTCGATTACAGCGTATCCGAAAACCAGAAAGTGATCGGCATCGTGGATTACGCTCATACACCGGATGCCCTGCTGAACGTGCTGAAGACCATCAAGAAACTGCGCCGGGGCCACGAACAGATCATTACGGTGGTAGGCTGTGGCGGCGACCGCGACAAAACAAAGCGGCCGGTGATGGGGGAAGTGGCCTGTGAGTGGAGCGACAAGGTCATCTTCACGTCAGATAATCCGCGCAATGAAGACCCGGCGGAGATCATCCGGGAAATGGAAGAGGGGCTCAACAGCGCTGCCCGCAGAAGATTTGTGGCGGTAGAGAACAGGAGGGAAGCCATCAAAGTGGCGATAGAGATGGCACAGGCCGAAGATATCGTACTGGTTGCGGGCAAAGGCCATGAAAAATACCAGGAAACAAAAGGTGTAAAAGTGCATTTCGACGATAAGGAAGTAGTGCAGGAAATGTTCGGGATGCTGGGAAAGTAGACCGGCGCCTGAAAACAAGGATCAAACAAAGAGCGCAAAAATTAATTCGCATCATGTTATACCACCTCTCTGAATGGTTCAAACTTAACGGAATAAAATTCCCTGGCGGGGCTTTGTTCCAGTTCATTACATTCAGGGTATTGCTTGCTGTGCTGCTGAGCCTGATCATCACCACTGTTTTCGGTAGAAGGCTGATCAACTACCTGCAAAGCAAGCTGATCGGAGAGAGCGTACGCGAACTCGGTCTGGCCGGAGAGAACCTGAAAAAAGGGACGCCGACCATGGGTGGTATCATCATCATTCTGGCAATCCTGATCCCTACACTGCTGCTGGCAGACCTGAACAAGGCTTACCTGCGGCTCATGATCTTCAGCACCCTCTGGCTTGGTATGATCGGTTTTGTGGATGATTATCTCAAACTCAAAGCAAAACGAAAAGCCCAGTTGCAGGGCATTGCTTACAAAAAGGGAGATGACGACGGCCTGGCCGGTTGGTTCAAGATACTGGGGCAAATCGTGATTGGCATCGCAGTAGCCGCCACTTTGTATTTCAACAGCAATACAAAAGTATGGCGTGAATATATGGGTACCGCAAGACCTTCCGATACCACCGGACTGAAAGTGCTGACCATCGAGGGCAAGCAGCGGTTCTTTGTAGAAGCCAACGAACCTATCACAACCATTCCGTTCGTTAAGAACCATGAATTCAGTTACTCGAAACTGTTGCCTGAAGCCCTTCGGGGGTTCACCTACATTCTATATATCATCGCGGTGATTTTCATAGTTACCGCAGTTTCCAACGGGGCCAACATCACCGATGGGGTCGACGGACTCGCAACCGGGATCAGCGCCATCATCGGCGCCTGCCTGGGCGTATTCGCCTATGCAAGCGGCAATATCCGGTTTGCCGACTATCTCAACATCATGTACATCCCGAACCTCGGCGAACTCTCCATCTTTATCGGTGCCATGATTGGCGCCTGTGTCGGGTTTCTCTGGTACAACGTATATCCCGCCCAGGTTTTTATGGGCGATACCGGCAGCCTCATGCTGGGCGGAATCATCGCCGCACTGGCCATCATCGTACGCAAGGAGCTGCTGGTGCCGATCTTTTGCGGTGTTTTCTTGGTCGAATCGCTGAGCGTGATGATCCAAGTGAGTTATTTCAAATACACAAAACGGAAGTACGGAGAAGGTAAAAGGGTCTTTCTCATGAGCCCCCTGCATCATCATTACCAGAAGCTGGGCTATCATGAAAGCAAGATCGCCATCCGCTTCTGGATCGTTACCATCCTCTGTGTGATCGTGTCGATCGCTACTTTAAAGATCAGGTAAGCAAAAGGAAAGAAATAGTTATGGGAAGGAAATTTATCATACTGGGCGGCGGTGAAAGCGGGGTTGGCGCTGCCATACTCGCCAAGCAGCAGGGGTATGATGTATTTCTTTCCGATGCTGGTTCCGTTAAGCCGGCTTACCAGCAGCAACTCGTGGAAGCCGGCATCGAATGGGAAGAAGGTGCCCACTCGGAAGACAGGATACTCGCGGCCGATGAGGTAATGAAGAGCCCGGGTATCCCGGAAAAGAATGCCCTGGTAAAAAAGATAAGGCAGAAAGGGATCGCTGTGATCAGCGAGATCGAGCTGGGATACCGCTTCAAGGGCGACAGCAAAGTCGTCGGCATCACCGGCAGCAACGGAAAAACGACTACCACTTCACTCCTCTATCATATTTGTAAACATGCCGGCGCCGACTGTGCGCTGGTGGGAAACATCGGATACTCATTTGCAAAACAGGTGGCCCTGGATCCCAAACCGCTTTATGTGGCGGAGATCAGCAGCTTTCAGCTCGACGACATCAAAACTTTCCGGGCCGACATCGCCATCCTCACGAATATAACGGAAGATCACCTCGACAGGTACGAGTATCAGTTCGAAAAATATATCAACAGCAAGTTCCGCATTGCAGAGAACCAGCGGCCGGATGATTACTTTATCTACTGCAAAGACGATAAAGTGACCATGGATTACTTAAACAATTTCTCCATATATTCTAACCTATTACCATTTAGTATGCAAGAAGAATTAAACGAAGGAGGCTTTATCAAGAATGAAGAAGCGATCATTCTGACCCCCGGTGAAAATGTATCGATGAGCATCTACGATTTTGCGCTTCGCGGCAAACATAACCAATACAACACCCTGGCAGCGGGCATCGCAGCGGCTACGCTCGGCCTGCGCAAGGAAAAGATCAAGGAAGCCATCGAATCTTTCGAATCGCTGGAACACCGCATGGAATATGTAACGACCGTTAAAGGCGTCGAATTCATCAACGACAGCAAGGCAACCAACGTGAACTCGACCTGGTACGCGCTCGAAAGCATGACCAGACCTACGGTACTCATCCTCGGCGGCGTAGACAAGGGAAACGACTACTCGATACTCGAGGAGCTGGTTGAGCAAAAAGTAACCGGCATCGTTTGCCTCGGCACAGACAACGCAAAGATCCATGAAGTGTTCGCCGGTAAAGTAAAGCACATGATGGATGCATCCAACGCCAAAGAAGCGGTGCAGCTGGCGTTTTCCATGGCCGAAAAAGAGGGTGTGGTGCTGCTGAGTCCGGGCTGCGCGAGTTTTGACCTGTTTAAGAATTACGAGGACAGGGGTCTGCAGTTCAAGGCTGCGGTCATGGAATTGTAAACCGGATCCCCGGCATTCAATGTTAACCGCTGGAATACAGTGGAGACCACCCTATATGTTACCATGAGCGACTCAAAACAATTACAGGTAAGCGACCTGCTTTCTTTTCAGACAGTAGGCGGAAACCTGCTGAAAAAAACGAAGGGAGACAAGGTTATCTGGTCCATCGTAGTGTTGCTGGCCATCATCTCTTTACTCGTCGTGTACAGTTCGACCGGAACCTTAGCTTATAAGATGAGCAAGAGCAACGAGTCGTACCTGTTCAAGCAGGTTGCGTTCATCGTCCTGGGCATCATCGTCATCTATTTCGCCCACCGGGTCAATTACACCATTTATTCGAAGGTGTCGCTGATCCTGTTTCTCATCGTGATACCGTTGCTCATCTACACCCTTTTTTTTGGTGTCAGGCTCAATGAAGGCAGCCGCTGGATACGCCTGCCCATCATACAGCTTACTTTCCAGACTTCCGATCTTGCCAAACTGGCCCTGTTCATGTATGTCAGCCGTTTGCTGAGCAGAAAACAGCAGGTCATCAAAGATTTTAAAAAAGGATTTCTGCCGATCATGTTTCCGGTCGGCATCATCTGTTTACTGATCGCGCCGGCGAACCTTTCGACCGCCCTGCTGATCGGTGCTACCAGTCTGCTCCTGCTGTTCATCGGCCGGGTACCCGTGCGCTACCTGCTGCTGGTTGTGGGTGCGGCTATGATCCCCGTGATGATGCTGGTACTCGCAGCCATTTTCCAGCACAAGGATGGAGCGGGTGAAAAAGTGAAAACGGAAGGAAAAAGCAAGCTGTTTGCCCGCGTTGGAACCTGGGTCAACCGGGTGGGAAACTTCATGTATGGCAGCCAGGAAGCAGACAATGACGATAACTACCAGGTGAACCAGGCGAAGATCGCCATAGCAAAAGGCGGCTGGGTCGGTCTGGGCCCCGGCAACAGCGAGCAGCGCAACTTTCTGCCGCATCCTTATTCAGATTTTATTTACGCCATTATAATTGAAGAATACGGCCTCGTGGGAGGGGCCTTCATCTTATTTATATACATGATATTTTTATTCAGAAGCATCCGTCTTTTCAGGAAGTGCCCGTATGCTTTTGGTGCATTTCTTGCTCTCGGACTGAGCTTCATGCTCGTGATCCAAGCACTGACGAACATGGCGGTGAATGTGAACCTGTTTCCGGTTACCGGGGTCACGTTGCCCTTGGTGAGCATGGGTGGCAGTTCGTTCCTGTTCACCTGTCTGGCTATCGGTATCATCCTGAGTGTGGCAAGAAATGTAGAGCAGATGGAAGGCAAATTGAAAAGGGAGCAGGCACTGGCAGCGTCGGAAGCTGCCGAAGCCACACCTGAAACGTAAACAGGGGGCAATAAAAGTTTTGCGATAATGTTTTTATACTGATTCATTTACACAACGCGGAATGACGAAAAGAAAACTGATCATGGCAGGCGGCGGAACCGGAGGGCACATCTTTCCGGCCATTGCCATCGCCAACGCGTTGAAAAAAATGGAGCCGGACACTGAGATACTTTTTGTAGGTGCAAAAGGAAAAATGGAAATGGAGAAAGTGCCCCAGGCCGGTTACGAGATCAAAGGCCTCGATATCGCCGGGTACAACCGCAGCTCTTTACTAAAGAACGTCGGACTTCCTTATAAACTGGTAAAAAGCTTTTTCCAGGTCAGAAAGATATTCGACCGGTTTCAGCCGGATGGCGTGATCGGGGTGGGTGGTTATTCAAGTTTTCCGGTGCTCCGTTTTGCACAGCAGCAGGGCATCCCGAGTTTTATCCATGAATCAAACTCCTATGCCGGCAGATCCAACAAAGTGCTGGGTAAAAAAGCAGACAAGGTATTTGTGGCAAGTACGGGCATGGAGCAGTTCTTTCCAAAAGACAAGATCGTGCTTACAGGCAACCCGGTTCGGGCGCAACTGACCGGCTCGAATGTGACCCGTGAACAGGGAATCGGATTTTATGGGCTCGATCCGCAGAAAAAAACGGTGCTGTCTATCGGGGGCAGCCTGGGCGCGGTCAGCATCAACGAGGCCATTGCCGCACATCTTGACCTGTTCGATGCCAACGACATGCAATTGATCTGGCAAACCGGTAAACCCTATGCGCTGCAGGGTAAGCAGGCGGCAGACGGCAGAAAAAATATATGGGTCAGCGATTTCATCACACAAATGGAATATGCGTATGCGGCTGCCGACATCGTGATCTCACGGGCCGGCGCCATGGCCATCGCGGAACTGTGTGTCATGAAAAAGCCGGTGGTTTTTGTGCCCTATCCATTTGCTGCCGAAGACCATCAGACGGTAAATGCCATGACACTTGTTAACAACCAGGCAGGTATTCTCGTCAAAGACAGCGACGCGCGCGATCAGCTCGTTCCGGCTGTCATTGCCCTGTCGACGGATGCCGGAAAAATGGAAGAACTGAGAGACAATATCGCTAAAATGGCTTTTATTGATGCAGACATGCGGGTGGCCGGTGAGGTGATGCATGTGCTGGAAGCAAAAAATTAACTGTTTGATACAACTCAGCGACATAAAGAAAATTTATTTCGTCGGCATCGGCGGCATCGGCATGAGTGCACTGGCCAGATATTTTGCCGGTCAGAAAGTGCAGGTCTCGGGCTACGATAAAACTTCCACCTCTCTAACGGATACCTTGCAAAACAATGGCATTGCTGTTTCTTTTTCCGACGAAGTAGAAACAGCGCCGAAGGATGTTCAGCTGGTTGTTTACACGCCCGCCATACCGCAGGATCATCCGCAGCTGCAATATTACCGGCAGCAGGGATACCCGGTATTGAAAAGGAGCGAAGTGCTGGAACTGGTGAGTACCGGCTCGTTCAATATCTGCGTGGCTGGCACGCATGGCAAAACAACGATCTCTACGATGATCGCCCAGATCCTCCGGCATTCGGAGTATGGCTGCAACGCTTTTCTGGGCGGGATCTCGGTCAACTACAACACAAATTTCTGGAGCAACGAACGGAACATCTGCGTGATCGAAGCGGATGAGTACGACAGAAGCTTTCTTCGGCTGCACCCCAACGTTGCCATTGTGAGCGCGATGGATGCCGATCACCTCGATATATACGGTACGGAAGAAAATCTTCAGAATGCTTTCGTAGACTTTACCCGCAAGCTGAAACCCGGTGGATTACTGATCACCCGGGCCGGACTGAAGCGCTCGTATGAAATGCAGGCCGGGCAGCATCTTACCTACAGCCTGGATGATGCGGCCTCCGATGTGTACGCCGCCAATATCACGATCAGGAACGGGGGCTACCAGTTTGACGCAGTGCTTAAAGACAAACGGATCACAGGGATCTCGCTCCACATGGGTGGCATGCACAATGTGGAAAACTCCCTGGCTGCGATCGCCGTGGCAAACAGCCTGGGTATTGCACCGGAAAAGATCGTACATGCAGTGAGTGAGTTTAAAGGAGTAAAAAGAAGATTCGAGACCATTGCAAAGACGGATAAAGTAACTTATATTGATGATTATGCGCACCATCCGGAAGAACTGAAAGCCCTGTTGAACAGCACAACGCAATTGTTCGAAGGCAGAAACTGCACCATCGTTTTTCAACCTCATCTCTTCAGCCGTACAAAAGATTTTGCAGACGAATTTGCAACTAGTCTTGATATTGCAAATCACGTAATTTTGCTGCCCATTTACCCGGCCAGGGAAACTCCCGTGGAAGGTGTAAGCAGTGAGATGATCCTGGAAAGAATAAAAAATCCAAATAAATCCATTATGACAAAACCGGAATTTATCCTCTATCTGGAAAAGCAATATCTGCCTTCCCTGCACAAAGACCGCAGTGAAGTGCTGATCACAGCCGGAGCAGGCGACATAGATGCGCTGGTTGCGCCAATCAAGGAAATGATCACAGGGCTGCAGTAAACAGTCAATAATTAATCTGTACCGGGGGCACATACAATAGGATGAGGGCTAAGCGGAAAATAACGAGAATCCTGATCACACTCATGTGGGTGGTCCTGTCTGCAGGGCTGACGGTTCTGCTTGTGGCCGCTATAGACATCAAGAACCACAAGACCTGCAAAGACGTTCAAATCCAGATAACCGGCGCCAAAGATTATTTTTTCCTCAACAAGCGCGACATTCTGCAGATCGTTTCCGCCAACGGTTCCGGGCATCTTGTCGGCAAGCCCATCGAAACCTTCGATCTGCAGCAGCTCGAGACGCTGTTAAGAAAAAATGTATGGATCAAGGAAGCCCGCCTCTTTTTTGATAACAACCTCGTGCTGCATGTTTCCATCTTTGAAAGGGAACCGGTGGCAAGGGTCTTCGATACCGGCAACCAGTCGTTTTATATAGACAGCTCGGGTTTCCGGATTCCGCTGGGCAGCAAGCGGATTACACGCCTCCCGGTGTTCACCGGCTTTCCGGCCGAAATTCCGGAAGGCAGGAAAAGTGCCGACAGCCAGCTTATACGGCAAATGCAGGGCATCAGCCGCTTTGTTGTTCAGGACTCTTTCTGGATGGCCCAGATAGCTCAAATCGATATAACGCCCACCGGGAATTTTGAAATTGTTCCGACGGTCGGCAATCACCTCATCGAATTCGGTGATGGAAACAACTGCGAAAGCAAGTTCAACCGCCTGTTCCAGTTCTACAAGCAGGTGCTGGCAAAATACGGTTTCGAACGGTATACCCGGATCAGCGTACAATACGGTTCACAGATCGTAGGCACGAGAAGGGGAGAGGTCAGCCGGATCGATTCCATCCAGGCATTGAAAAACATACAGAAAATTCTGGAAGAAGTCAAAGAGGCAGCTTCCGATACACTTCAGGCGACAATGGAAAGCGCTCCTCCGGTGATCACCAACAAACCTGTCGATTCTATACTGGCAAGGAACCGGGAAGAAGAGATAAAGCCGGTCAAAAAGCCGCTTGTGAAGCCTCCCGTACATGTGCAGAAACCGGTTGTACCGAAGCCCCGGCAGACAAACCAGGGCGGGCATGCAACCAAACCAAAACCCGTCTCTTCCGGTGTAAAGCCCAAAGCGGTGATGCCACGGCAGAATTGATCACAACAACTTCGATAAACAACTAAAGCAAGATATTATGATTAATGAACAACCTGTTATTGTAGGCCTCGACATCGGAACCACAAAAATTGCGGCCATAGCAGGAAGAAAAAATGAGCAGGGCAAAGTGGAGATCCTTGGTTTTGGCCGCGCCAATTCCAACGGGGTCAAGCACGGCCAGGTACTCAATATCGATGAAACCATCAAGGCGATCCTCACCGCACTCAACAACTGTTATGCTTCCAATCCTAACCTCGACATCAAAGAAGTTTATGTGGGCATCGCGGGCCACCATATCAAAAGCCTGCAAACGCGGGGTGATATCGTTCGCCACGACAGCAATGAAGAGATCACCCAGCGCGAAGTTGACCAGCTGGTGGCTGATCAGTACAAAACGTATATCCCGGCAGGCGATCAGATCATCGATGTGATCCCGCAGGAATTCACCGTCGACAATTTCCAGAACATCTCCAACCCGATCGGCTACGGCGGGGTAAAAGTAGGCGCCAATTTTCATATTATTACCGGCGACAAAAACGCGATCCGCAATATCAACAGGGCCGTAGAAAAAAGCGGTCTGATGACCAAAGATATGGTGCTGCAGCCGCTTGCATCGGCAAGTGCCGTTATGGCCAGCGAAGACCTCGAGGCAGGTGTTGCCATCGTCGACATCGGCGGCGGCACCACCGACCTGGCCGTCTTCTATGAAAGCATCCTGAAGCACACGGCCGTCATTCCTTTCGGCGGAGAGAACATCACCAACGATATCAAGACCGGTCTCGGCGTGCTGAAAACACAGGCCGAACAGATGAAGGTCCAGTTCGGGTCTGCGCTGGTAAATGAAGCCAATGCCAATGCGTTTATCACCATTCCCGGCCTGCGGGGCATGCCGGCGAAAGAGATCAGCGTGAAAAACCTGGCCGGCATCATACAGGCCCGCATGAGCGAGATCATGGACTTTGTGTCGTACCATCTGAAGCAGGTGGGGCTCGACAACCGCATGCTGAATGGCGGGATCGTTTTAACGGGCGGCGGCTCGCAGCTGAAGCACCTGATCCAGCTCACCGAATATGTGACCGGACTGAACGCGAGGATCGGTTTGCCGAATGAACACCTTGCCGGCGGCCACATCGAAGAGCTCAGTAAACCTGCTTATGCCACCTGTATCGGACTGATCCTGAAAGGGTACAGTGATTACGAACACAACCGGAAGCATTTCGACAGCACGATGAAAAGAGTGGAGATCCCGGATATGCTGAAAGTGGAAGAAGTGGATGATGAGCCCATACCTGAACCCGAAATGATCACACCGGAAAAATTGAAGAACCGGAAAGGATTGCGTGATTTCTGGGGCAAATTCAAAGACGGCATCATCGATCTGTTCAAGGAAGAAGAAGACCAGCATCTTTAACGGGATGCTTCATTTTATTTAAATAGTTTTACCATTTTTAACCTTTGCCGCACCCGCTCCCTACCCCTGGCGCATGCGGTTAAAATCCAGAAAGTATGATACATTTTGATTTACCGAAAGAGAAATCATCCATTATAAAGGTGATTGGCATTGGCGGCGGCGGAAGCAATGCCGTTAACCACATGTACAGTCAGAACATAGAGGGCGTCAATTTCATTATTTGTAACACCGATGCGCAGTCGATCGCGCAGAGCCAGGTGCCCAACAAAGTGCAGCTTGGGCCGCATCTCACGCAGGGGCTCGGCGCCGGCGCCAACCCCGAGATCGGGAAACAGGCAACGGAAGAAAGCCTGGAAGAAATAAGGCGCATACTCGAAGTAAATACAAAGATGGCGTTTATTACCGCCGGTATGGGTGGTGGAACCGGTACAGGCGGCGCACCCATTATTTCACATGTGTGCAAGGAACTCGGCATCCTTACCGTAGGCATTGTGACCACCCCATTTTCTTATGAAGGCAAGAAGCGCCAGCAACAGGCGGAAGCAGGCATCAACGAACTCAAAAAATACGTAGACACCCTGCTGGTTATCAGCAACGACAAGCTGCGTCACCAGTTCGGCAATTTGAAAATGAAGGATGCCTTCGCCAAGGCTGATAACGTACTGGCTACCGCTGCCAAATGTATCACCGACGTGATCAACAGCACCGGACAGATCAACGTCGACTTTGCCGATGTATGTACTGTTATGCGCAATGGCGGCGTGGCCATCCTGGGCAGCGCTTCCGTGGAAGGGGAAGACCGGGCACAGCGCGCGATCGAAGAAGCGCTGAACTCGCCGTTGCTGAACGACAACGATATCCGTGGCGCAAAATGGATCCTCATCAACATCAATTCCACCGAAGGCGAAGATGAGTTCACCATGGATGAAGTGGAGATTATACAGACTTACCTGTTGCAGCATGCCGGTGAAGAAACCGACGTGATCCTCGGTTTGGGCTACGACAACACCCTGGGCAAGCAGATCGGCATCACACTGATCGCAACAGGTTTCGAGCACAAGAGTCCTTTCTACAAGAGGGAAGACAAAAAGCCGGAACCGGCGAAAGACGAAAAGATCGTAATGACCCTGGATGGCCCGGTCGATGTCACCGCTTCGCCCGCCCCCGGAACGGTAGCCTCTAAAGCTGCTGCAGACCCCTTCCTCAAAGAGAAACCGCAGCCGGTTGTAAAGGATGAAGAGCTGCTTCCCAACCAGGACTATATGCCGACGCTTACGGAGCTTGAACCGGCACCCACCGCGTCGCCGGTCGTTATCTTCAACAACCAGCGTCCAGTGAATACCATCGTTGAGAAAAAAGACGTGGTCGAAAAATTTGAGCTGCACAGCGAACCGGAAATCGATTTCAGCAGACCCGTAACACCAAAAATGGAAGAGCCTGCAAAGCCGGTCGCCATGCCTTTGATGACAAACGCAAAAACGACGGTTGTCAAGAACGAGCAGCCGATGGTGCAGTTTGAAAAACAGCAGCCTGTACAACCGGTCGCCGAACCTGCCATGCCTGCCAGGAAGCCCTATGCAGAGCAGCCCAAAGCAGCAAAGCCGCAGATCACTTCCCTGAATGATCCCGATGCCGGTAAAGAAGATGAAAGTCTGGACATGCAGCTGGTGATCAAAAATGAAGACCCTGCTCCGGTGCAGCAGGTAAAGGAAACAGCACCCACACAGCAGCCGGTAGGTACGCCGGAGGATCTGCCGGTGATCGATGAGATCGAAGAGCAGAAACGCCGTGCTTCAGAGCGTATACAGAAGCTCCGGAATCTTTCCTTTAACATCAGCGGATCTGATTCAAACACGGAGTTCGAATCGGTACCGGCTTATATCAGACGCAACCTCGAGTTGTACAACACGGTAAGCAGCGCGGAGAATTTTTACAGCAATTATTCCGTGAAAGCAGATCAGAATAACAAAACCCAGATCAGTACCATCAACACGTTCCTCGATGGCAAAAAGCCCGACTGACAACAGCGCTGGAGGTCATAAACTTTTATTGTTTTTAGTTGTTTACCCCTTCGGTTATCCGAGGGGGTTTCTTTTTCAGAATCAATAAAAACCATGTATGGCAACAGTTCTTATTACCGGGGGCACCGGTCTGATCGGCAAGCATCTGACCGGCAAACTCCGCAAACAAGGACATCACATCATCATCCTCACCCGTCACCTGCCCGATGAAGCAGCCAAGGATCCAGGAATCAATTTTGCCAAATGGGACATCGGGAACCAAACCATCGATATCGCTGCCATTCAGCAGGCCGATCATATAATACATCTTGCTGGCGCCGGTGTTGCAGAGAAACGGTGGTCGGCCAAACGAAAAAAAGAGATCGTTGAAAGCCGTACCCAAAGCAGCGCCTTGCTCATAAAAGCGATACAGGAAACACCGAACAATATACGCACGGTCGTGAGTTCGTCGGCCATCGGCTGGTATGGGGCAGATCCAAAGATTCCAAACCCGCACCCATATATGGAAACGGATGCGCCGGATGGCGGTTTCCTGGGCGAAACGTGCCGTCAGTGGGAAGAAAGTATCCGGCCGGTGGAAGGCCTGGGAAAGCGGCTCGTCATCCTGCGAACCGGTATAGTGCTTGATAATGAAGGCGGCGCGCTGCGTGAATTCAAGAAGCCCGTTTACTTCGGGGTTGCAGGCATCATGGGCAACGGCAAACAGATGGTGAGCTGGATCCACATTGACGACATCTGTAATATGTATGTGTCGGCCATCGAACGGGAAGAGTTCAGCGGAGTGTACAATGCCGTTGCACCCAAGCCGGTGAGCAACAAGGAATTGACTTTACACCTCGCCCATGCCATGAAAGGAAACTTTTATCTTCCCGCCCATGTTCCGGCTTTCGTATTAAAAACCATGCTTGGGGAAATGAGTACCGAAGTCCTCAAAAGTACCACCGTCTGCTCAGACAAAATACGCAAAGCCGGCTATGATTTTCAGTTCCCGGCTATCGAAGGGGCGATCGATCATTTGATCAAGCATCCGTAGATGGTTTGAATAGGGCTCTTTCCGGTTCGGACAATAGCTTCCATTCTCACTGCTTCGGAACAAACTTCGGCGGCTTTACGGGTGGAATCTCCAACCCGGGACTGAGTGTGGGAATCGCTTTTTTGATGTCTCTGACATTATACAATGAAGTATCCAGGAACCGCCATGTTTTACCCCCGTCATCGGAAATCGCGATCAGGGTCGACTCGAAAATAATGCCGCCCATGGCGGAACTCATTTCTGTTGTTTGGGAAACGGTAGTCTGCAATTCGTTTTTGAAAGTAATGATCTTCGCTGGCTCTCCGATGCTGATCTTCCTGATCTCTGCTCCAAACTGCCGGGCCATTGCATTTGCAGAATCGATGCGTTGAAGCATATGCGTTTTGCCGCCTGCCATCGCTACGAGCTTCGGATGTACATACTGGCTAAACGTATTGTAATCTTTTTTCTGCAACGCATTGGCCATGGCTGTAGCCTGCGTTTTAACGGCTGCCTGCTGGTTCTGCGCCTGGATCTTGATTAGGCTGCTGAACAGACAAAAAACAAGGAAAACGAGTTTGGATAGCTTCATGCATTATAAATCTTTCGTCCGGAAATACCATAAACTGATGATGCAATATAGAATCAGATAGGCCGCTGAAAATGTTAAAAGGATGGGAAGGCGGTTGTTCCAGGCGGTGATCTCGTCCGGGGTGTTAAGAAGCCGGCTCAGGGGGTTTCGGATAAGGTTGCTACAGGTTTCAAGGGGCAGATACCTGCCGAGAGGGTAGCCCGTTTTGCCCAGGAAAAATTCCAGGACGTTCTCAAAGATATAAGTGTATAAAAAGAATACGCCGATCACCAGCGCTGCCCGTTTTATCATGAGGCTCAGCATGAAAGATACCATCAGATAAGAAAGCGCCTGTACAAAATAATAACCAAGCTGCTTCACATTGGTGAACTGATTGTATGTTTCGCCGGGTTCCAGCGCATCATGACCGATCCACAGACCGGTACCGAAAACCAGCAGGGTGCACAACAGGGCCACCACCAATACCAGCACCAGTTTCACGGTGATGAACTGGATCCTGCTGATGCCGTCGATGATGTTCTGCCGGTGCGTTTTATAAGTAAATTCATTCGTAACCAGGGTAATCAGCAGCAGGCAGGGAATAAACAGCATCAGACCCGACAACCATCCCGTCGTCTGCCATACCAGCGGAAAGCTGAAAGGCTTGCCCAGGATCATCTGCTGCATTTGCTTTGTATTTTTCGGAAGTGCATTGTTGGTGTTGTAATACACCAGGTAATTGAGCGCTGGTATGCTGATG
This sequence comes from Chitinophagaceae bacterium, assembly GCA_965200945.1. Taxonomy (GTDB): domain Bacteria; phylum Bacteroidota; class Bacteroidia; order Chitinophagales; family Chitinophagaceae; genus JADCRZ01. Next base: position 1,427,347 of record OZ241749.1, on the reverse strand, counting down.
AAGATCAGTGCCAGCAGGATCCAGAAGGTCCAGTAATGTTTTACTTTCAGCCATTCGATTTTTAAAAGATGGAGCATGGGGTGGGAGAGAATAAAGATGAATAATTAGTTGGCAGAACCGCCGTTACCCGTCAGTTCAAAAAAGCGGGCTTCAAGACTTTTCTTTTTCAGCTGCAAATGGTTCAACACGATGCCCTGTTCAAAACAATAGCGGTTGATCTGTTCCATGGAGGCAGTGCCAAAAGGGAACAGAACCTGCAGGTGGTTGTTCTGGAGTTTTACAGCGGTCTTTCCCGGAAAGGTTTGCATCGCTTCCTGTAAACGCGCCAGATTGGAAGAGGCCAGCTCTACGATGTCTTCGTTCTTCAAAACTTCATCTACATGCCCGTTCGTAATAAGCTTGCCCTTTTGCAGGATGGCCACATGGGTACACACTTTTTCTACTTCGTCGAGGAGGTGACTTGCCAGGATGATCGTTTTGCCTTCCTTTGCAAGCAGGCGGATCAGTTCACGCGTTTCGGCGATGCCCACCGGGTCAAGACCGTTCGTGGGTTCGTCGAGTACCAGTACGGACGGATCGCCCAGGAGCGCTGACGCCAGTGCCAGCCGCTGTTTCATGCCCAGCGAGTAAGTGCTGAACTTGGAGTCCCGGCGTTCGTACAGGTTCACTTTTTTGAGTACAGTCTCAATATATTCGGGACTTTTCCCCTTTATTTCGGCGGAGATGGCCAGGTTGCGGCCACCCGACAGATAGTGATAGAAGTTCGGGGTTTCGAGCAGCGTGCCGATCTGCTTGCGTTGTTCATGGCTTCCATCCTTGTTGAACCAAAGAAAACTGCCGCTGTTTGCCCGCAGTACATCCATCACGATGCCGAGCAGGGTCGTTTTGCCACTGCCGTTAGGACCGAGTATTCCGAACACAGATCCCTCCGGTACTTCAAAAGAAACGTCGTTCAAGGCCCGGATGCGACCGTAAGATTTGCTGATGTTCTGAATGGTAAGAACAGACATGGGTAGGTTGGTATGGTTATATAATTTAAGCTGTCAGCCGGTGGTTGCTGTTTCCCGAGGCAGCCGGCAAGGTAAATGCCTGCCGGGAGACGTTTGTTTGCTCAGTTTCACTTCAAAAGTCATCGATACGCCTTCGGGCCTCCATAACGGGCAAGTCCCGAACGAGATCCTAAGCGCTCAGGGATCCTTTTTCTATCAACACGTCTCCTGTCATCTCCTTCGGGATCGGCAGATCCATGACGGTGAGTATAGTAGGAGCGATGTCGCCCAGTTTGCCGGGCGAGATGGTTCCTTTCCAGTCATTGTCGATGATAAAGAAGGGCACAAGATTCAGGGAATGCGCCGTGTTGGGCGATCCGTCCTCATTGATCATGAAGTCGGCATTGCCGTGATCGGCCGTCAGAAAAATGGTGTATCCATTTATAAGGGCGAGGTTCACAAGGCGCTCCACGCAGCCGTCCACGGTTTCGGCCGCTTTCACGACGGCCGACCACACGCCTGTATGGCCCACCATGTCGGTATTGGCGTAGTTGATGCAGATAAAATTGAATTTGCCGGTATCTATCTCCGCCAACACCTTGTCGGTCAGTTCATAAGCGCTCATTTCCGGCTGCAGATCGTAGGTGGCTACTTTGGGTGAAGCTACCATCAGGCGCTCTTCGCCCTCAAACGGCACTTCGCGACCGCCGTTAAAGAAAAAGGTAACATGGGGATACTTTTCAGTTTCGGCCATCCTGAGCTGTTTCCGGCCGTTGGCCGACAGCACCTCGCCGAGGGTGTTCTGCAGGTTGTCTGTTTCAAAGATCACGTTCACCCGCTGGAAAGTTTTGTCGTATTCTGCCATCGTGGTGTAGTAGATGTCCAGCTTTTTCATGTCGAGGGCCGGCATATCCGACTGGCTGAGTACCTGGCTGATCTCACGGCACCTGTCTGTACGGAAATTGAAGCATATCACTACATCGCCTTCCTGAATCGTGGCGATGGGAACCTGCTGTTGGTTCACGGTGATGATAGGTTTAATGAATTCGTCGGTAACTCCGGCCTGGTACGATGCTTCCACGGCCGCAAGCGGGTCTGTGGCGGGTTCGCCTATGCCGTTAACCAGCGCATCATAGGCGAGCTTGACCCTTTCCCAGCGGCGGTCACGGTCCATGGCATAATAGCGTCCTGTAATGGTGGCTATCCTGCCGGTTGTTTTGTTCAGGTGTTCCTGCAGGTTGTTTAGGTATTGAAAGCCGCTTTTCGGGTCCGTGTCGCGACCGTCCGTAAACGCATGAATGAAGACATCATGGAGACCTTCGTTTTTGCAGAAAGTAGTTATTGCCTTCAGGTGGTTGGTATGTGAGTGAACGCCGCCGTCGCTTACAAGGCCCATGAGGTGCAGCGGTTTGTTATGATCTTTCGCATAGTCGATGGTGGTACGCAGCACTTTATTTTTAAAGAAATCGCCATCCTTGATGGCCACATTGATCCTTTGCAGTTCCTGGTACACGATGCGTCCTGCGCCGAGGTTCAGGTGGCCGACTTCACTGTTCCCCATCTGCCCTTCCGGAAGCCCAACTTTCTCGCCGAAAGGTATAAGGGTTGAATTCGGGTATAGACCATACAATGAACTTACGAATGGTACACGTGCATGCTGGATGGCATCGCTCGAGGCAACCTTTCCGAGGCCCCATCCGTCCATAATAACCAGTATAACTTTCTTTTGATTCATGTCACGAAACTAATTCATTTTCAATAACGCGATCGCACCCATGCAACGTTTTGTCTTAAAAGAAACTCAAACTGTTTTAAAGGTTCAAACCTGGCATGTTTTTGGTTCATCCCCGGCAGAATTTTAATCCAGTGCGCCTGAAAAGTGGAAATATGAAAAACTAAAGTATTCATATATGAAAAGATTTCTTGGCTTACTCTCCTTACTCTTGGTACTTGTATTCTCCTCTTCTTTTGTCTCGACGGTGGAAATCGATGATGTGGTCACCGCGCTCCGGTCGGGCAATGCATCGCAGCTTTCAAAGTATTTCGACAACCGGGTAGATATTTCACTTCCCGAGAAAGCGGATAATTACAGCCGTACACAGGCGGAAATGATCATCCGTGATTTCTTCAGCAACAACAGCGTAAAGGATTTCTCCCTGCGCTATAAAAGTGACAATGCCGAAACCAATTTTTGCACCGGCACCCTTCAAACCAAAGGTGGTAATTTCAGGACCACGCTCACGATGAAGCAGAAAGGGAACCGCCAGTTCGTACAGGATCTGCGGTTTCAGAAAATAGATTAATTCATTATCCCCTTGAAGATTAAAGAACCCTGCATTTGTGCGGGGTTCTTTTTTGTACCTCTTCCAACCGCCTCCAACTCAACCCTTTTACGTAGATTTGTCCGCATGGCACTACCTTCTGATCAACTGCAGTTTTTAATAGAATCGGCATTACAGGAAGATATTGGCACAGGCGATGTTTCCACCTTATCCTCTATCCCGGCCGATGCAAGGGGCAAAGCAGTGCTCCGCATCAAACAGGAAGGCATACTGGCCGGAGTGGAAGTAGCCGGGGAGATCTTTCGTTCAAAAGATACATCCACTGAATTTGTTGTTCTCAAAAACGATGGAGAGCCGATGCGCTCCGGCGAAACAGCTTTCGAAGTTTCTGCCCGCATCCATACCATTCTTCAATGCGAAAGGGTGGTGCTCAACTGCATGCAACGGATGAGCGGCATCGCTACCCTTACCAGTCAATACGTCAGCCGCCTCAAAGGGTACAAAACCAAGATCCTCGACACCCGCAAAACCACTCCCAACTTCCGCCTGCTCGAAAAAGAGGCCGTCCGCATCGGCGGCGGCGTGAACCACCGCTTCGGGTTGTACGACATGATCATGCTGAAAGACAACCACATCGATTACAGCGGCAGCATCGAATCGGCCGTTCAGAAAGCCTATGAGTTCGTACAGGCCTCGAATAGGGATCTTAAGATCGAAGTGGAAACGCGTACTATGGAAGAGGTGCGACAGGCCTTGGCGACCGGCAAGGTAGACCGGATCATGCTCGACAATTTCAATCCCGACCAGCTCCGTCAGGCATTGCGGCTCATCGATGGGTTGATCGAGACCGAAGCCAGCGGCGGCATCAACCTCGACAACATCGTTGACTACGCAAAGACCGGAGTAGACTATATTAGCGTCGGCGCCCTGATCCACCAGGCCCGCAGCCTCGATCTCAGCCTCAAAGCGGTGCTCATTTAGTCAAGCTCCCACTATGAAAATGTCAAAATAATTACCCTCCGTCCCCAATTTCCCAGCCATATGAGCAAGAAAAAAAGCAGTCCGTCCAACGGCATCGTTTACTCTACAGACCCTGGTTTCAGGCAGGAGGAAGAAACCAGAAGGGAAGAGACCCTGCTGCCGGCCCAGCAGAAACTGCGTATCCTGCTCGATAAAAAACAACGGGCAGGCAAGGCCGTCACGCTCGTAACAGGTTATTCCGGAACCGACGCCGATGCCGAAGAGCTCGGCAAAAAGCTGAAGGGGTTCTGTGGAACCGGCGGTTCGGTAAAAGACAGGGAGATCCTCATCCAGGGAGACCAGCGGGAAAAAGTGCTGCAATGGCTTAAAAACAACGGCTTCACGCAAGCCAAAAAAGTGTAACAAGGATAGTCACTTTTTCTGTGCCGGTACACTCTTCACCCGTTACTGTCCCTGCGCCAGGCTGTAGGCCTTTCTATTGCCCAGCATCAGCAGCAATTCGAGCGAGCAGATCTTGAAATCACCGATCAGGCTCACATACAACCCGGAAATATCCTGCTGGCTCAGCGGATTCGCATCCACTGTTTCAAAACGCACATTGTACTGGTTTACCAGGTCGGTATAAACGGAACCGGTGGGCCATACCTGGGTACCGCGGTTGCTGATATTGATCAGTTTGAATTTCAGCCCGGCATGCCGCAGGCATTTGCGGGCGATGTCGGCCGGCTGTTCATTGCTTTCGATGAAAAAGTCGACCCCCTCGATCCGTTCCGGTTCGGTTTCTTTCGACTCCATCATGGAGTTGTGATCCAGTTTGAACAGGGTAGGGGTGATCTCTGAATTTGGCTGAGAAGGCTTTGCGCCGTTCTGTGGCTGTTTTCCAAAGTTGGCGATGATGGCATTCGCGAACGCGGTGGTATCGAGGGCAGGTACCGAGCGGTCGCCGAAGTCGCCCGTATGTACTCCGCTTTCCAGCGTGTACAGCAGCGCATTTTCGATGGTGGCGGCATTTTGCATCAGTCCGATATGACGCAGCATGGCCATGCCGCTGAGCAGCAGTGCGGTCGGATTGGCTATATTCCTGCCGGCAATATCCGGCGCCGTACAATGTACCGCTTCGAAGATAGAGATATGGTCTCCTATATTGGCGCTGGGAGCGAACCCCAGGCCTCCGACCAGTCCGGCACACAGATCCGAAATGATGTCTCCCTGCAGGTTCGTGAGCACCACCGTGTCGAATTCGTTGGGCCGCACCACCAGTTTCATGGCCAGGTCGTCGACAATGATGTCATCCGATTTAAGTTCCGGGTATTCCCTGGCCACCTCGTAAAAGCATTCAAGGAACAGGCCGTCGGTCAGCTTCATGATATTGGCCTTGTGGCCGCAGGTAATGCGTTTAGTGCCTTTTTTCCTGGCCATCTCGAAGGCATAGCGGATCACCTGCATACTGCCCGGGCGCGTAATAAAGCGGCGGCTCAGCGCCACGTCATGGGTGAGCATGTGTTCGATGCCGCCATAGGTGTCTTCAATATTTTCACGTACGATGGTGATATCAATGGGTATCCCGGCTTTTGAAAAAACGGTGTCTACGCCATGCAGGGTTTGGAACACCCGTTTGTTGGCATATGTATTCCAGGTTTTGCGGGCGGTTACGTTTACACTTTTTACCCCTTTGCCCTTGGGTGTTTCCATGGGACCTTTGAACAGGATCCCGTATGTTTCGATGGCCTGCTGGGCTGCCGCCGTCATGCCATTCGAATAGCCCTTGTCGAACACCCACTTTCCCATATCTACAAATTCATATTCGAGCGGCACCTGGTTGGCTTCAAATATACCGAGTACGGCCTGCATGATTTCCGGTCCGATTCCATCTCCTTTTGCTACGGCAATTTTCATTGATCTCTGTTTTGTGTTTGATTATTCAGCTTCGGGGCAATGTACTGTTTTTTGCTATTTTTCAGGGTGCCGCACCAGGAAAGCTGTACTTCCCGTTCCATTTTACGACTATGTTAAAAGAGATTACCTGTATCTGATGGAAAGATTTCAGCAGGGCGCCCCGACAGGGAATGGAAATTGCAATTTTTTGAATATATTTAACTGCTTTTCGCGGCGGCAGACCCGGCGGAGCCGGTGGCAGGGACTATCTTACTATCAAATCTTTACCTATGGCTTCTACCGTTTCTGAAGGAATTGAGGTAAATGTGGAAACATTTTACCAGCCGGATTATTCCAATCCCGTTTCCGGCGAATTTATGTTTGCGTACCGCATCACCATCGAGAACCAGAACTCCTTTCCTGTGAAGCTGCAGCGCCGCCACTGGTATATTTTCGACAGCAACGGTGAACACCGGGAAGTGGAAGGAGAGGGGGTTGTAGGCGTACAGCCCCTGCTGAATCCGGGTGAACGGTATCAGTACGTGAGCGGTTGCAACCTGAAAACCGAGATGGGAAAGATGTACGGCACTTACCTCATGGAGAACATCAACAACAAAAAGACTTTCCGGGTCACCATCCCTGTCTTTCACATGGTGGTACCGTTCAAGAACAACTAGGCAGCTTCCGCCCATTTTCCTCCCTTCATCATCCCCTGTAGTGTTCTGGATAACCCAAACAAGATCAACGAAGCTACGCCTGCCGATACCACGAACACCAAGAAGAAATCATACAGATTCTTTATCTCAAAGCCCAGCAGATAAGTTGGCTTTCCATCAGGATACAGTGCACTGAGCAGTCCGGCAAGCTTGTTGGCCAGGGCGTTGGCCATGAACCAGACCCCCATCAGGAGCGAGGCAAACTTATATGGCGCCAGCTTGTTCACCAGCGACAGCCCGATGGGCGACAGGCAGAGTTCGCCCCAGGTGTGGAAGAGGTACATGGACGTAAGCCAGAACATACTCACTCTCACCCCAGGTGTTACATGTTTAACGCCAAGCGCGATCACCAGAAAACCGATCGCCAGCAGAAACAACCCGATGGCCATTTTGGTGGGAGCAGATGGCTCGTATTTTCCCAGTTTCAGCCAGAGAAGGGCGAACACGGCAGCAAAGCCTACTACAAAAGCAGAATTGAGCGACTGGAACCAGCTGGCCGGCAATTCCGTCATTCCGAAAAGGCTGAAGCCGAACGAGCGGTCGGTCTGTTCTTCCGCGAAAAAGGTCAGCGACGCACCCGCCTGCTCAAAAGCACTCCAGAAAAAGATCACGAAAAAAGAGATGATGAAGATCACGATCACCCGTTGTTTCTGGGCTTTGGTCAGCGACTTGTCGGTGAATACAAACAGGAAACTGCCCAGAAAAGAAACGACGAGGAGATAAGGCAGAAAAGCCAACTTACGGGCGTCTACATACAGGATGCTGATCATGAGCAGCGAAAAGAGGAACAATGCGCCGACGACCATCAACGGATTCAGGGCATTTTTCGGAGATTCTGCAGGCACCCCGCCCAGCGGCGTACCCACAGGGCTCACAACATATTTCTTCTGAAACATTTTCTGCACTATGATACTGATGATCATGCCGATCCCTCCTGCCAGGAAAGCCCACTTGAAATCCGCCGGGTTTCCGGTATCTCCCACCAGCCCGCAGATCAGCGGACCTACCGCGCCTCCGGTGTTGATACCCATATAAAATATTGTGTACGCCGAATCTTTGCGCTGATCGCCATCCACATAAAGCTGTCCTACCAGCGAGGAGATGTTGGCCTTGAAAAACCCGTTGCCTGCGATCATCATACCCAGTCCGATAAAGAAGAGCGTACCGGAAAGTTGGGGAGCGGTGTGGTAAAGCGACCCGCAAAAGAACAGCACCAGCTCCCCGATCGCCATCACGATGCCGCCGTAAATGATTGATTTGCTGTTGCCCCAGAAGCGATCCGCCACGTATCCGCCCACGAGCGGTGTGAGATAGATCAGGCTCATGTAGCTGCCATACATGTTGGAAGCAAAGACCTTGTCGAACAGCAGCGCCTTGGTCATGAACAGGATGAGAATGGCACGCATGCCGTAAAAATTGAACCGTTCCCACATTTCAGTAGCCGATAAAACGTACAAACCTGCCGGATGAGCTTTTTTCTGGTCTGACTTTCCTGGAACCATGCAATTAGATTTTGGTAGGTGGAGATTAAGAAAGCTGAAAATAAGGATTTATTCAATCCCATTGCGGCTTCCCGCACGATAACCGCCAGGCGGTCCTGAATTTCTTTCCCGGAATCAAAAATTGACGTTTATTCGCAGCCGGTTACCCATCTGCACTTTAATTTCACTGTATGAAGATCCTCTTACTTGGTTCCGGCGGACGTGAACACGCACTTGCCTGGAAGCTTTCCCAAAGTCGCTTGTGCACCGAATTGTTTATCACCCCCGGCAATGCCGGTACCAGCCGGCATGGCAGGAACCTGACCATCTCCATGAATGATTTTGACACCCTGCGGATCTTTTGCGTGGAGCATAAGATCGGCATGCTGGTGGTGGGGCCGGAGGAGCCACTGGTGAACGGGATCCAGGATTTTTTTGCACAGCATCCTGATCTGCAGCACATACTGGTCGTCGGGCCTTCGAAAGCGGGGGCCAGGCTGGAAGGAAGCAAGGCGTTCGCCAAAGCATTCATGGAAAGGCACGGGATCCCTACGGCACAATACCGGGAGTTTGATGCTGAAACCTATGGGGAAGGCGTCGGGTACCTGGAGCAGCACCCGCTGCCTGTGGTGCTGAAGGCCGATGGCCTGGCAGCCGGCAAAGGTGTGCTCATCTGCACGAGCCGCGAAGAAGCGCTGGAAGGCTTCAGATCGATGTTGCAGCACAGCAAATTTGGCGAAGCTGGAAAAAAAGTGGTAGTGGAAGCCTATATGGAAGGGATAGAGCTCAGCGTTTTCGTGCTCACCAACGGGAAGCAATGGGTTTTGCTGCCGGAAGCAAAAGACTATAAACGAATCGGAGAGGGCGATACCGGGCTGAACACCGGCGGCATGGGTGCGGTGAGTCCGGTGCCGTTCGCCGACGGAACTTTTATGCGAAAAGTGGAAGAGCAGGTTGTAAAACCGACCGTGGCGGGACTTGCAAAGGAAAACATTACGTATACCGGGGTCATCTTCATCGGACTGATGAAAGTGGGGGATGAGCCGTTTGTGATTGAATACAACTGCCGGCTTGGAGATCCGGAGACGGAAGTGGTGATCCCCCGCCTGCAGAACGACCTGGTGGAACTGTTTCTGGCCGCTGCCACGAACCAGCTGGATGCGGTGAAAATAGTACTGGACCCACGCACAGCCTGTACCATCGTAGCGGTAAGCGGCGGGTACCCCGGCGATTTCAAAAAGGGGTGCGCGATCCGGGGGCTCGACACAGCGAATGAAAATGAAACCCTGGTTTTTCAGGCAGCCACGCGGCAGGAGGAAAACAAGGTGGTGACGACAGGCGGCAGGGTACTGTGCGTGACTTCTTTTGGAGAATCTGTGGGCGACGCGGTGTCTAATTCAAAAGCCCGGATGGAAGCCATCCATTTTGAAAATATGTACTATCGCAACGACATCGGATACGAATTCAAAAATTAATCATATACCCCGCTCTTGAAACTACTGATCTTAGCTGTTTCTGGCTTTCTAACGGTGAAGATCAGGTTATGCCAAAGTGCGGTGCAGACAGGCTTTCCGGAGTGTTTATAAATAGTTTTTTCAGGCTGCAACCCCGCTGCGTGGGCCTCAGTCTGGCTCTTTATCTGGCGCGCGTTTGCAGTTAATTTCCCGATTTTACCAATTATTGATTGCCTTTGTTAATTCGGATTATTTCCTTCAATTTTGCGGCATTGTAAATGGTCGTATAAATCTTACTTTCAATAATGGGCCTTTTTAATTTTTTCACTCAAGAAATTGCAATGGACTTGGGTACCGCAAATACCCTTATTATACATAATGACGAGATCGTGGTGAATGAGCCTTCTATTGTGGCATTGGACCGGAATAATCCTAAAACAGTTCTGGCAGTCGGGAAAAGAGCTTTGATGATGCATGAAAAAACGCACGAAAGCATCCGCACCGTGCGTCCGCTGAAAGACGGCGTGATCGCCGACTTCAACGCCGCCGAGCTCATGATCAGGGAACTGATCAAAATGATCTATCCCAAAAAGCCCCTGTTTCCGCCCAGCTGGCGCATGATGATCTGCATCCCCTCCTCCATCACCGAAGTCGAAAAACGTGCCGTTCGCGACAGCGCCGAGCAGGCCGGAGCCAAGGAAGTGTACCTGCTGCACGAACCGATGGCAGCCGCCCTCGGGATCGGCATCGACGTGGAAGAGCCGGTCGGTAACATGATCATCGACATCGGAGGCGGTACCACCGGTATCACCGTGATCGCGCTGGCAGGTATCGTATGTGACCAGTCCATCCGCATCGCGGGCGATGAATTTACTTCCGACATCATGGAGGCACTGCGCCGCTACCACAGCCTGCTTATCGGCGAACGCACCGCGGAACAGATCAAGATCCAGATCGGCGCTGCCATGAAAGACCTTGAAAACCCGCCCGATGACCTCCCGGTAAACGGAAGGGATCTCGTGACCGGTATTCCTAAACAGATCATGGTCAGTTTCCAGGAGATCGCCGAAGCGCTCGACAAATCAATTTTCAAAATAGAAGAAGCCATCCTGAAGGCGTTGGAAACCACGCCCCCCGAGCTGGCTTCCGACATATACCGGCGCGGTTTATACCTCACTGGCGGCGGAGCGCTGCTGCGCGGGCTCGATAAGCGCCTGACCCAGAAGATCAAACTTCCGGTTCATATTGCCGACGATCCGCTGAAAAGCGTGGTACGCGGCACCGGACTGGCCCTGAAACAGTACGACCGCTACCCGTTCGTGATGCGGTAACGGCCTGCAGGGGCAGAAGGGGATGAAGGCATCGGAACAGATTCAGGGTGTCACTATTGTTAATTCTTAAAAGCGGTCTTTTCCTGCTGGAGCAAAAAGTCCGGGATTGGAAGTATGCGTAATATTTTTCTCTTCATTAGGAGATACTTTAATTTTCTCTTCTTCCTGGTGTTGCAGATCATTGCCCTTACCTTCCTTTTCCGGTACAACAAGTTCTATGACGCCGCTTACATGAGCGTGGCGGGCGAGATCACCGGCAAGGTCAACGAGCGGTATAACAACGTACAGTACTACTTCAAACTGAAACAGACAAACGAAGCGCTCGCCCGGGAGAACGTTTCGCTCAGAAACCTCCTCCGCGACAATTACCAGTCGCCCGATACTTCCAGAAGATTTGTGACGGATTCCATCCGGGTCGATTCCCTCCTGAAATTTCAGCGGTTCCGCTATTATGATGCCCGCGTTGTAGGCAGCTTCGTAAGCACCCAGACCAACTTCCTGACCATTCACCGCGGTGAAGGCCAGGGCATCCTGAAAGACATGGGTGTGATCGGGCCGTTGGGCATCGTGGGAAGGGTGGTGAAAGCGAGCGAGAACTACTCCGTGGTGATGAGCCTGCTGAACCGCGATTTTAAAGTAAAAGCAAAACTTAAAAAAAGCGGAGAGAACGGCACCATTGAATGGGACGGCGTCAGTCCGCAGTACGTGCTGCTGAAGGACATTCCAAAAAGCGCAGCCATCAAAGACGGGGATACGGTGCTGACCAGTGAACTTTCTTCCATCTATCCCCCCAACATCATGGTGGGAACCATTGCCGGAGCGATCAAGGATAACAGCAGTAATTTCTATACCATCAAGCTGAAAACGGCCACCAACTTTCTCAACGTGCAGTATGTTTCCGTGATCGACGATATGCAGAAAGCAGAGCGGCAACAGCTGGAAGAATCCGTTAAAGAGCAACAAAAAAAATAGCATGAGCACGCTGCTGAAAAATATCATCCGGTTTGCACTCTTTATCCTGATCCAGGTGTACGTGTTGCACAAAATTCCGCCGCTGCACCGTTTCATAACCCCTTATCTGTATTATCTTTTCATTTTGTGGCTGCCCTTCAATATGTCGAGGGGTTCGCTCATGTTCATTGCATTCATCTACGGCTTAACGCTCGATTATTTTCTTTACACGCCCGGTCTGCACGCCGCCCCCTGTGTGCTGATCGCCTATGTGCGCCCGTTCCTGATCAATCTGCTCATTTCGCAGGAAGGCGCCGAACAGAATTATGCTTCCCCATCCATCACCAGCATGGGCTGGGCGCCCTACCTGACCTATGTGGTGGTATTAACGCTCCTGCATCACAGTTACCTCGTATTTCTCGAATGGCTCCAGTTCGGCAGTTTCCTGTATTTTCTTGGCAAGGTGATTGCTACTTCCAGTATCAGTTTATTGCTGATCCTGGTGACCGAACTGCTGGTGTTCAGGAGAGAAAAATTCAGAACGAATACGGTGTAAAGCCGTTGCCACAGTCTGTTTTCTCCGTGTTGAAACCGATACCCGCAAAATCGCGATGCTGGAAATTATTTCGCCGTTCTCCGGAACATAATTAGGGAACATTGAACTTTGTTTGCAACTTTGCAAACAGACACTTCATCTAAAATTCTGACTAATACAATGTTTCGCACGTTCCGGCCGGAACAGCACCGGCTTGTTGCTCTTTTAATGCTTCACTGCGGCACTCAGTGCATTCATCAGGTGTATGGAAACGAATCACGGTATTTGACATCTTATAAATAGACTGTAGCTAAAATCATTTGTCGGAAATGGCCTCATTGAACTTATCCAGGAGCAATATCATCCGGTTGATATTTATTGGTCTTTTTCTCATCATCGTCGTTCAGCTTTTCAACTTGCAGATCCTGTCGAGCCAGTACAAAAAACTGGCGGAAGACAATGCGATCTATCCCAAACGGATCTATCCCAACCGAGGCATCATCTTCGACCGCAAAGGCAAGGCCATCCTCAACAACACCATTCTTTACGATCTCACTGTCACTCCTTCCCAGGTCAAAAACCTCGACACGCTTGAATTTTGCCGCCTCCTTGAAATAGACACTGCCGAATTCAGGAAACGCATCAACGATGCCCGTTTCAAAAACGGCCCCGTTCGGCCTTCCGTTTTTGAAGACCTGCTGCCACCGGCCATGCAGGCCAAGCTTGAGGAAAATATCTACAAATACCCCGGCTTCACGTTGGTGGAAAGACCCGTGAGAACGTACCCATACAATGCGGCTGCGCATATCATGGGGTATGTGGGCGAAGTCGATTCCAGCATTCTGAAACGCAGCAACTTCTTTTATCAGCTGGGTGATTATGTGGGCCGTTCGGGACTGGAGCAGTATTACGAAAAGATCCTGATGGGGGAAAGAGGCATCCAGTACATGATCAAAGACAACAAGAACCGGATCCAGGGGCATTATGAAAAAGGCGTCTACGACACGGCAGCGGTGGCCGGCCGTAACATGCGCAGCTACATCGACATCGAGGTTCAGGCGCTGGCCGAAAAACTGCTGAGCAACAAAGTGGGCGCGATCGTTGCCATAGAGCCGAAAACCGGTGGTATCATCGCCATGGCTTCCGGGCCCAGCTTCGATCCCAACGAACTGACGGGACCGTTCAAACAAAAGAACTTCAACAAGCTTTTTATCGATGCCAGCAGCCCGTTGCTGAACCGGGGCATCAAAGGGCAGTACCCTGCGGGTTCTACTTACAAACCGCTGGGCGCCCTGATCGGGCTCGACGAGGGCGTGATCACTCCGGCAAGCGGCATCGGTTGTTCGGGTGCCTATTACGGCTGCAACCGGCCGGTGCGCTGTACGGAACACTGGGGCGGCCATGCAGCCAATCTGCGCCTGGCCATCGCGCATTCATGCAATTCCTTTTTCTGTAATGCTTTCCGCCTCACCCTCGACAATCCTGAATACCACAATCCCCGGCTGGGACTGACCCGCTGGAAAAATTACATGACGAATTTCGGGTATGGTCACAAGCTGGGCGTCGACCTGCCCAGTGAAGACGGGGGAAACATTCCGGACACACTGGCTTACGACAAGGAATACCGCGGCTCCTGGAATTCGTGTACCATGGTGACGATGGGCATCGGGCAGGATAAGATGGCTGTGACGCCGCTGCAGATCGCGAATGGTATCTGTATCGTGGCCAACAAAGGCTATTATTATACGCCGCATTTTATCCGCACCGTTGATGGTGAAACACCGGAAGATACTTTGCTGCACAAATTCAGACAGAAGCATGAAGTGCTCACACACATCCCGAACGACGTATATGAAGTGGTCATCAACGGAATGGAAGATGTTACCATCGTAGGCACTGCGCATGGCATAACAAAAATCCCGGGGCTCAACATCTGCGCAAAAACCGGTACGGCGGAAAACAAGCGCGTGATAGACCACAAAGTGCTGAAGCTGAAAGACCATTCGCTCTTTGTTTGTTTTGCCCCGAGGGAAGATCCTAAAATTGCAGTGGCTGTGATCGTGGAGAACGGCGGCTTCGGGGCCACCTGGGCCGGACCGATGGCTTACCTGATGTTGGAAAAATACCTGAATGATACCCTGCGGGCTGACCGTAAAAAGGAAGTGGAAAGAATAGCGAATGCCAACCTGATGCCTTCCTACCTTCCCCGGCTGCAGTACATCCAGGATTCCATACGTGCATTTAACTGGTTCAAGATCACGCATGATACCAGCGTCATCAAAAAATTCATGAAAAAACCGCACAGCGGCGATACTGCGCATCTGCCGGGGGCAGATGGCAGAACGCCGTCCCTCACCAATCCGCAGGCACCGAAGCCCAAGCCAAAACCCAGGATCGAAACAGTAAGGGTGAAAGTGGGAGAACAGGAACGTGTAAGTCAGAAAACCCAACAACACTATGGAACAACGTAACTCCTCGCTGTCGAAAGGGGTCGACTGGGTGCTGGTCTGGATTTACATCGCCTTGGTAACGATCGGCCTGCTGAGTATTTTTGCTGCCACCTACCGCGAAGGCGACAACATGCTGCAAGGCTTTATGTCGCTGAAAACCGATTACAGCCGCCAGCTTTTGTGGATCGGCATATCCAGTATTTTCGCGACGTTCATCCTGCTGATCGACAGTAAGTTCTTTCCGGCCACGGCAAATCTCTGGTATGCGTTCGGCATTCTGCTGCTGTTGCTGGTATTCCCTTTTCATACCACCATCAAAGGCACCAAATCGATCATCCGTTTTGGCTCCTTTAACCTGCAGCCGGCTGAACTGTGCAAGGTGTTCGTGAACCTGGCACTGGCTAAATACCTGTCGAGGATCGAAACGGATTTCAAGAAAACAAGATCGCAGCTGATCGCCGCAGCCATTGCGGTTTTTCCGGCCCTGCTGGCCATTGCACAGAGTGAAACAGGGCTGGCACTCGTATATTTTTCCTTTTTCCTGGTCATGTTCCGCGAAGGGCTTCCTGCCGCGGTGCTCGTGATCGGCTTTTCCCTGGCTGTGCTGGTGGTGGCCACCCTGCTGGTGGAACCGAATATCCTGGCCATCGTCCTGACGGTGATCGCAATCCTTGCAATCGTATTTATGCGAAGGCAGATCAAACGGAACCGCTCACTGCTTTTTTTTGTCATATTGATATGGGCGGGTTGCGTGGGCGTGCAGCGGTTTGCCGTTCCCTTCATCTTCGATCATGTTTTCCAGCCTTATCAGGTAAAAAGGATCTATGATACCATCGGCAAAGATTATGTGCCGAAAGACCAGACAGCGGCCCGGGAAATTGAGCAACACAGCAAAGGAAAGAAAAAGGGGGAAAGCGATTACAATGTAAAACAAAGCAAGATCGCCATCGGCAGCGGCGGTTTCGTAGGCAAAGGCCTCCTGAAAGGCACCCAGACTCGATACGATTTCGTACCTGAGCAGGGTACCGACTTTATTTTTTGCACGATTGGGGAGGGATTCGGCTTTGTGGGCAGCGTGTTGCTGCTTGGTATCTACTTTGTACTGCTCCTGCGGATCGTGTCTATCGCCGAGCGACAACGGAGTGTCTTCAGCAGGTGTTATGCCTATGGCGTCGCCTGCATCCTGTTCCTGCACATTGCCATCAACCTGTGCATGACGATCGGACTGGCGCCTGTGATCGGTATTCCACTGCCTTTTATCAGTTACGGCGGCACGGCATTGCTGGGCTTTACCATCCTGCTTTTTATCCTGATCCGCCTCGATGCCGACCGCCAGATGGTTTTGCGGTAACAGTTCCGTTGCTGCCTGTTCACATTTGTACCCGGGAACCGGAAAGCGATCCGGTGCCGTTAAAATAACTTATGAAAATCATTCCGCTTTCAGAAGGGGCTTTTACGATAGACAAGACAAAACTGTTTGTTCCGTTCGTTCCGGGTGAAGATAACCTGCAGAGCCGGCCCGTCGGCAGTCTCCTGGTGGAGATCCAGCCGTTCCTGGTGATCACGAGTGAAGATATCCTGCTGCTCGATACGGGCCTTGGTTTCGAAGAGAACGGTATGATGCAGATCTACCGCATCCTGGCCTCGCACGGATACCAGCCGGGCGACGTTACCAAAGTGCTGATGTCGCACCTGCACAAAGACCATGCGGGCGGGGTCGGTGCTCCGAATGTGCAGCCTTCGCAGCGGCTCGCTTTTCCGAATGCAACTTACTACGTACAGAAAAAAGAGCTTGAATACGCCTTTGAGAAAGGACTTCCATCCTATCTGCCCGATGAACTGACCTGTCTGCAGCATTCAGACTCTGTGGTGCTGCTCGACGGCAACGGGGTGATAGATGGCTATATCCGTCACCAGGTCACAGGAGGGCATTCTCCTTTTCACCAGGTGTTCTGGATCGTGGACGCAGGGGAAAAAGTATTTTACGGGGCTGATGATGCGCCACAGCTGCAGCAGATGAAAAGCCGCTTTGTTGCCAAATACGATTATGATGGCAAAAAATGCATGGAACTGCGCCAGCAATGGTGGAAAACAGGAGAGGAGGAGAAATGGACGTTTTTATTCTACCACGATATTCAGACACCGGTCTACTCTTTTCAATAGCGCGAAACACCTGGTATTTACCTGTGCACAGGAAGCAGCTTCGAACGGAAAGCCGCGGGTTTAAAGATCAAAGAAGGGGATATCAGAGGGCTCAATTTTTGCCATTGCGTTTTTCCTGCCTTCTCTCCTGTAATTCTTTTCTGATCACGTTGTTGAATTCCTTGTCGATCTTGAAAAACTGGTTCACTTTTTCATCGGAGATCGCCTGGGTAAATTCTGATTTGTATTTTTTCCGGACGGCGATGATCTTTTCTTCCATTTCGATCTCATCCATCTTCGGGTTGTCGGCTTTCACCTGTTTTATCTCGGCGGTATAGCGGTTGTAAATGGGCCAGAATTTCTGGGCTTCTGCAGGACTGAGGTCTAGGCGGTTGGTAAGAAAAGCGATCTTGTAGGCTTCGAGGCGGCTGCCATTGCCGGCCTGCGCAGAGGCGGCGGTTGACAAAAAGAGCACAAAAAATAGGGTGTATAGAATTCTTTTCATGGGTGTTAGTTAAAGGTATCAGCGCCTGGATCGCCCACCTGCGGCTGCTGATCGATGTATTGCTGCAGTTCTTCGTCCGGAACGCCTGCCAGCATGATCTTTACATCATCTGTTTTGAGGTCATCGGATACAGAGGCAGCGGGGGATGATTCGGGTAAGATGATCGTGTTCTTATCAACAAAATCCTGTAAATCATTGCTGCTGACATTTTTGATGTAAGCCAGCTCGTTTTTACCGGCGTTGGGATCACTATGAACCCGGAAATAAAACCAGCCCGATACAGCCACCACCGCAGCTACGGAGGCCGCCACCGCATACCGCATCCAGCTTTGACGTGGCTGCATAGCGACCACTTTAGCCGGCGCAGGGGCCACCTTGTGGAGTATGACATCGGGGAACCGGGCAAAATAACCGGCCGGTGCCTCGTAGGTTGGCTGGTTTCTGGCTTCGGCAAGAAAAGCAGGGAAACCGTTCTCCTGTTCTGCGGCAGGTGAAGTGTCAGCTGCTTCGCCAAACACAGGGAGCGAACGGGAAAAATAATCAGCCGGTACATCGAATTTCATATGCCGGTCGAGGCTGGCAAGCAGGGGCGAAAGAAGCCGGGTCTCTTCAACAGAACTGACCGCCTCATCGGCTTTGATCCGTGCTAAAACAGTGTCAGCCAACTGATCGAAATATCCGGGAGGCAGACTGAAAGAGAGCGGGCGGCCGACAGGTAAAAAGGTGGTGAGCGGATCATCCTGAACAAGTTGAAGCATCTGTTCTGGAAGTTGTTCGAAATAGAAGGGAGGGGCCAGGTACGGAACAGCGGGGGAAAGTTTGGCCACAAGCGGGCTGATTTCCTGGAGTTCCGATATGATAGGTGTTCTGGACATTACTGGGGATGAGACCGGCCAACGGACAATTCGTTTAACAAATACATACAAAAATAGCGGGTTTGTCTTTTTTGCTATTCAGGCCGTAGAATAAATTCTTCTACCTTCTTTACCGCGTGGTGATAAGAGGCTTTCAGGGCCCCCTCCGATGTTTCCAGCACCCGGCTCATTTCTTCATACGGCATCTCGTCGAAGTACCGCAGGTTGAATACGATTTTCTGCTTTTCCGGCAGCTGCTGGATCGCCAGTTGCAGCTTCCATTCTAGTTTGTTGGCATCAAAATGCGGGTCGGCCTTCACACGGTTTCCGAGTTCGGATTCAACGCTGTCGAAGGAAACAGCGGCTTTGCGTTTCTGCTGCTCGAGAAAGGTCAGACACTCATTGGTGCCGATCTTGTAGAGCCAGGTATACAGTTGTGCGTCTTCCCTGAAATTCTCCAGTCCCTTCCATACCCGGATAAAAACATTCTGCAGCACGTCGTTGGCGTCGTCGTGACTGACCACCATGCGGCGGATATGCCAGTAAAGTTTTTCCTGGTATTTTTTTACGATGGCGGTGAACGCGCTTTCTTTGGTTACCGGGTCGCGGAATTTCTGGAGCAGTTCACTGTCCGTGCCGGTTACAGCCATACGGGTAGATTTAAGAACAGGTCAGGATAGTCGGTCACAGTCAATTCAGTCCGGTATTTTGGGTGTTGAAGAGTTTTTCGTCTTCCTTGAGATGCAGTTCCCATTTCCAGGCGGAAGACATCATGTCATCGAGGTTGAAATCGAGGTTCCAGCCCAGTTCTTTGCGGGCATGGTCGTTGTTCGCATAGATGGCGATCACATCTCCCGGCCGGCGCGGACCCATCACATAGTTGAGCTGCACGCCGCTCACTTTTTCAAATGCCTTGATCGCTTCCAGCACGGTAACGCCGTTGCCACTGCCCAGGTTGAACACTTCGCATTTCTCCTTCGATCTTTTGTCGATCAGGTATTGCAGCGCCAGGGTGTGTGCGTGGGCAATGTCGCAGATATGGATGTAATCGCGGATACAGGAACCGTCGCGGGTGGGATAGTCGCTGCCCCATACTTTCATCTGGGGTAATTTTCCGATCGCCGTCTGGGTAATGGCCGGCACCAGGTTGGCCGGCTTGCCGATGGGCAGCTCGCCGATGAGGGCGGAAGGATGCGCACCTACCGGATTGAAATACCGCAGCAGAATGCAATGCGGATCATTCACCTTGCAATATTCCTGTATGATCTGTTCACCCATCTGCTTTGTCCAGCCATAGGGCGACTCGGCCGGTTTTATTGGCGTGGCTTCCGTGACCGGAATGGAATCGGGGTTGCCATACACGGTGCAGGAGGAAGAAAATACAAAGTAGGGAATGTTGAATTCGGTAACACACTTCAGCAGGTTGATGAGGGAGCTTAGGTTGTTCTCGAAATACATGAGCGGCTGCTCCACCGATTCGCCTACTGCCTTGTATGCGGCGAAATGGATGATGCCGGTGATATCCTCGTTTTCCTGGAAGATCGCGCAGGTATCGTCGAAATTGCAGAGGTCTACCTTATAGTTCTTCACTTTATGACCGGTGATCTTTTCGATCCCCTGCATCACGTTTGCGTGCGAACGCGAGTTATTGTCGACCGATACCACTTCAAATCCGTTCTGCACCAGGTCAACGATCGTATGAGAACCAATATAGCCGCAACCACCCGTCACTAATATTTTACTCATGGCCTTTACTTTACAGGTGCAGGCTGCTTACCGTATCTGTACTGCACCTTGTCTGATAATAGCTGTTGTTTTAAAATTTAAAGATAACATTTATTGCAGGGTTCCGTTTCCTGTTAAAAATGTTAATTATTCCTCGATCACGTTCATCAGGTACTGCCCGTAACCGCTTTTCAGAAGAGGTTTTGCCATTACTTTCACCTGCTCTTTGTCGATGAATCCTTTCCGGTAAGCGATCTCTTCAATACAGGCCACTTTGATGCCCTGCCGCTGTTCTATCACCTGTACAAATTGAGAAGCCTGCATAAGCGAATCGAACGTGCCGGTATCGAGCCAGGCCGTACCCCGGTCCATGATCGATACCTTGAGCCGTCCGGCTTCGAGGTATTCCTTGTTCACATCTGTGATCTCGTATTCGCCGCGGGCACTGGGTTTCAGGTTGCGGGCTATCTTCACGACCTCGTTGTCATAAAAATAAAGGCCGGGAACCGCAAAGTGGCTTTTAGGCTTTGCCGGTTTTTCTTCTATCGAGATCGCTTTCATCTCTTTGTCAAATTCCACTACGCCATAACGTTCGGGATCGCTCACGTGGTATGCATACACGATACCCCCATCCGGATCGGTGTTGTTTTGCAGGGTCTTGCCGAGGCCGGTACCGTAAAATATGTTGTCGCCAAGCACCAGGGCCACTTTATCGTCGCCGATAAAGTCAGCGCCGATCACGAACGCCTGGGCGAGGCCGTTGGGCAAAGGTTGCTCGGCATAGGAACATTGAAGACCGATCTGCGAGCCGTCGCCAAACAATTTTTTAAAGAAAGGAAGATCGTGGGGGGTGGAGATGATCAGGATTTCATGAATGCCGGCGAGCATGAGGGTGGAGAGCGGATAATAGATCATGGGCTTGTCGTACACCGGCATCATTTGTTTGCTGATGGCGAACGTGAGCGGATGTAATCGGGTGCCAGAGCCCCCGGCAAGGATGATTCCTTTCATAATGATTGATTTCGCAGGTTAAATATATAAAAACCGGATCTTTCCATCCTTTCTTTTACCAAGCCCTTATAGCGGCACAGGTCGCAAAAGGGTGCGGCAAAAATGAGAAATAAATCTGACAAGAAGGAATAGTATCGGCAAATAGCGACGCAATCGGAAAAGGATCAGCGAGGCCTAGGTGAAAATGCTCACGATGTAGTAGACAATTGCGGCAAGGACGGCGCTGACAGGGATGGTAAGGATCCAGGCCCAGAGAAGATTCACCGTAACACCCCAACGAACTGCAGACAGTCGTTTGGTGGCGCCCACACCGATGATGGCGCCGGTGATGGTATGCGTGGTGCTCACCGGAATGCCAAAGTGCTCGGTGATAAAGAGGGTGATGGCGCCCGCCGTTTCTGCGCTTACGCCTTCAAGGGGAGTAACTTTCGTAATGCGCGAACCCATCGTTTTCACGATCTTCCAGCCGCCGCTCATAGTACCCAGACCAATGGCGGTGAAACAGGCAACCGGCACCCAGGTCGGTACATGTTTGATGCTGTCGAGGTGACCGTTGGCCACCAGGGCTGCTGCAATGATGCCCATTACTTTCTGGGCATCGTTTCCGCCGTGGCCGAGACTCAGCAGGGCAGAAGAAACAAGCTGGAGCCGCTTGAACCACTGGTCTGTTTTATACGGCGTACTTCGTCGGCAAATATTAACGATGATCACCGTTATTAAAAAAGCGATGATAGAACCGATGAGGGGTGCAAGGAAGATAAACAGAAAGGTAGGTACCACTTTCGCATAATTGATCACATCCATGCCGTTCCTGCTGAGTGCGCCGGCGTGTGCGATGGCCGCGCCCATGAAACCACCCAGCAGGGTATGCGAAGAACTGGATGGAATACCGAACCACCAGGTGAGGAGGTTCCAGGCGATGGCGGCGATGAGGCCGGCGCAGATTACCTGCGGCGTTACAAAGTTCTCATTGACGGAATTGGCAATGGTATTGGCGATCTTAAATTCGCCGATCAGGTATTTGGAGATAAAAAAAGCAGCAAAGTTGAAGATTGCTGCCCAGATAACTGCCTGAAAAGGACTGAGTACTTTGGTGGAAACGATCGTGGCGATCGAATTTGCAGCGTCATGAAACCCGTTTATATAATCAAAAACCAGTGCCAGTATGATAATGATTACCAGGAAGGTCATAAGCGTTTAATTGGTAGAAATATAAACTTTCTGCGATGCGTGCATCGCAAAAGAGAGGTTGGGCGAAAGGCCGGCAACACCACTCAGGCATATTTGATGATAATGGATTCGATGACATTGGCTGCGTCTTCGCATTTGTCGGTCACCAGTTCCATAACCTGAAAGATCTCCCTTTTCTTGATGACTTCCTTGGCGTCGGGTTCGATCTCGAAGAGGCGGTCGATGCTTACATCAAACACGTCGTCTGCCTGGTTCTCGATGTTGTTGACCCTCACCAGGGCATCTGTGATCTGGCGCATGTTCTTCATGTCGCGCAGCTCGTGCACGGCGATCTTGATCTGCTGGGCTGCCAGTTCAATGAGGTCGGCCATTTTCTGAAACCCTTTGTCGTTCGGGTTTACTTTGTAAAAATTGATCTTTTTTGCAGAAGAGAAGATGTAGTCTGCAATGTCATCCAGCGCACTGGCAAGGTGATGAATGTCTTCCCGGTCGAAAGGCGTAATGAAATTGCGGCCGAGTTCCGTAAAGATGTTGTGGGTATAGTCATCATTGATATGCTCCATGTCTTCGAGCTTCGAGATGATGACCGCCCTTTTTTCAAAATCCGTTTCGTTCACCACTTCCTTGAGCAATTTCCCCATCTCTGCTACGGTGGCTGCCACTTCTTCAAACAATGTATAAAAAACCCGGTCTTTCGGCATAAAGATCTTCATAATGGAGTTCAGGCCCATACGAGTAATGTTTGAGCAAAAATAGAATTATTGACCTTGCATTTCCTAAAAACCTTTTTAGTAATAATTTCTTAATCTCTCCTGTCGCGAAATAACTGGAAATTAATGTATACAATAAGAGCGAAGCAAAAATAGATACATAAAAACCCGTATGTGAATATCGGGTGAATAAATACATGGCATAAGTGCCCCGCTTAACAATTCGGTAATATTCCGGTAATCTGGGGGTAACATAGCGCGGGTACTTTTGCCGCAAAATAAACCATTCATTGTGAGAACAGGATTACCCAAGAATCATCAGACCAGCAAAAGAGGACAGCTGCTTAAGGCGGCTTTTTTTATACCCTTTCTGCTCATCATCACCTGCGGCGTTATGGCGCAGGTTACCACTTCCAGCATCAGCGGCAGTGTAACCGGCCAGAACAAACAGACCATCCAGAGCGCCAGCATCGTTCTGGTGCACGAACCTACCGGAACGAAATACGGCGTGGCTACCACCGCCGACGGCCGTTACCGCATCGGCAATCTCGCCCCCGGCGGCCCTTACAAAATGACCATCTCTTATGTTGGTTTTGAAAAAGACGAACACACCGATATCTACCTCAACCTCGGCATCGACCAGCAGCTCGACATTGCCCTCAAGCCTGCGGGCAGCGCGTTGACAGAGGTGACCGTGGTAGCGGGCCGCCGGGCTCCGCAGAACGGCGCCGGTACCCGCATCAGCCGCGAGCAGATAAGGACACTTCCTTCCCAGAGCAGGAGCATCCCTGATATGACCCGCCTTACCCCTCAAAATACCAACAACTCCTTCGCCGGTACCAATTTCCGGTACAACAACGTTACAATCGACGGCGCCATCAACAACGACGCGATCGGGTTCAGTCCTTCACTCGGCGGACAAAGCGGTACTTCCGGTATGCCGGGCAGCAGCACCCGCACCAACCCCGTGTCGATCGATGCGATCCAGGACATACAGGTGTATCTCGCACCTTTTGATGTAAAGATCGGCAACTTCCTGGGTGGCAGCGTGAACGCCGTTACCCGCAGCGGCACCAACAAAGTGGAAGGGTCGGTATATGGGTACGGACGCAACGCTTCGCTGGTAGGACCCAACAACGCCGGCGACAAGGCCAAGCTTCCGAAACAGTTTCACGATTACCAGACCGGTTTCCGGGTAGGCCTTCCTATTATTAAGGACAAGCTGTTCTTTTTTACCAATGAAGAAATTACCCGCCGCCAGGATCCGGTGATCCTTGCCGCCGGTTCACGCGACATCGCCAATGTGATCGACCTTGCCAGCGCGCAGAAGATCAGCAATTACCTGAACAGTACCTATGGCATCAATGCAGGTACCTACGGCAACACCAGCATCTACTCCAACTCCACCAAGTTCTTTAACCGCATCGACTGGAACATCAACGACAAGAACCAGCTCTCGATCCGCAACAATACCATCACATCACAGGCTACGAACCTCGAAAGGGATCAGCAGAACTTCCGGTTCGGCAGCATCGACTACAAACAGATCAACAACCAGACCTCCACGGTCGCCGAGCTGAAAACCAGGTTCACCAATACTTCCAACAACAGCCTTGTTGTAGGATATTCTTCCGTACATGATTACCGTGAACCGACCTCAGACCCGCGCCTCCCGCAGGTGCAGATTGCCGGACTGGCACCGGGAACTACCATCTTCCTGGGTACTGACCGTGAAGCTTCTATTTTTAACATGAAGCAAAAGACCCTGGAGATCACGGACAACTACACGTTCACCAAAGGAAAGAACACTTTCACCATCGGTACGCACAACGAGTTCTACAGGATTCAGTACGGGTTCGTGAATTCGTGGAACGGCCGTGTGGATTATGCCAGCGTCGACAGCTTCCTGCTGAACAAACCTTCGCGTGTACGGGGCAACTACAATTACGCCAATAACACCCGGTCTTATATAATGGACAATCCGCCGGCGGCATTCAATGTGAATATGTACAGCGTCTATGCGCAGGATGAAATACGTTTCAGCAATAAATTCAAGCTTTCTCCGGGTATTCGTTTCGACCTTGCAAGCGTTCCGGGCAAACAGGCCCTGAGCAGTAAAACAACCAACTCGCCGGTAGATCCCAATTACGGCAGAACATATGCGCATACGCAGGCAAGGGATATCCGCAATGAGTTTCTGGGCAATGTGATGTTCTCTCCCAGGCTCGGATTTAATTACGACATCAAAGGAAACCGCAGCGTGATTCTGCGGGGCGGTACAGGCGTTTTCACCGGTCGCATTCCGTTTGCATGGCTGGGCTACAGCTTCTACAACAACGGTGAAACCTACGGTGCGTTCGACAAGAGATCGTCCGCCGGTGGTTTCGTAGCAGGTAGCAGTCCGCTCGCGTTGTCAAACAACGGAATAGCCAATTTTGCCAGCCAAAATGGGGCTGCGGTGAACGATAAAACAAAATCGACCCAGGTCGATCTGATCGATAACAAGTTCAAGATGCCGGCGGTTTGGAGAAGCGACCTGGCACTCGATTATACGCTGCCAGCCAATTACAAGCTGACCCTCGAAGGCATCTACACAAAAGTGATCCGCGACCTCAAGTTCCAGCAGATCAACATCGTTGACAACCCGGTCTATTACCCCTACGATGTAAACCACCAGCAGCCGATCTATCCTTCCGGCGCCGTGAATCCGTTGTATACCAATGCTTACCTTCTCTCCAATACGAACCAGGGTTACAGGTACAGTCTGACAGCCCAGCTTTCGAAAAGCTATTCTTTCGGTCTCGACTTCATGGCTGCCTATACTTACGGGCAATCGAAAGACATCACCAACGGCATCCGCAATTCGATGGAGTCTAACTGGCAGCTGAACCAGGCCCTCAACCCGAACGAACCCGGTCTGGCCAACTCCAACTTCGACGTCCGTCACCGGATCGTGGGTGTTGTAAACGAAAAGATCAACTGGGGCGGAAGAGGCAAATTGCTTTCCACCTTTACCCTGTTCGTGAATGCACAGTCTGGCTATGCCTATACCTGGGGTTTCTCCAACGCGACCATTCAAAATACTCCTCAGCAGGTCAGTCTGGCTTATATCCCGAAAGTGGGTGAAACGATCGGCTTCTTTGCCAACCGTGCGGATGATGGTACGGCGGCACAGCAGGCAGCAAGATTCGATGCTTACATCGATGCAAACAAATACCTGAGCGAACGCCGCGGACAGTTCACCGAAAGAAATGGCGGCCGTACCCCCTGGAACACCACCGCCGATTTCCGGTTCACACAGGATTTCG
Organism: Chitinophagaceae bacterium; assembly: GCA_965200945.1. Classification (GTDB taxonomy): domain Bacteria; phylum Bacteroidota; class Bacteroidia; order Chitinophagales; family Chitinophagaceae; genus JADCRZ01. The sequence goes on along the minus strand of OZ241749.1, from coordinate 1,400,856 downwards.
TGATCGCCAGCGGCGCCCGCAAACATACGATCACGTTCACCTATGATATTTTCAACCTCACCAATCTGATCAGCAGCAGCTGGGGCCGTTCTTACTTTTCACCCAATACCTTTAATTCAACAGCCAGCGTAGGTCTGGCGCTGCAGAGAGCCGGAACCGCGACCACAAACCCGGTGTACCGCTTCATAACACCCCAGAACCCGTACTCGGTTGATTTCTTCTCATCCCGCTACCAGATGCAGTTTGGGTTGAGATACAGTTTCTGATTCGGCAGCTCGTCTAACCATAAAAAAGAGAGGGTCCTGATGAAAATCGGGACCCCCTCTTTTTTATGGTTGCTGCTCCTGCAGAGTGAATCGATGCCCCTCGCCGAGAGACGCCAGGCCCGGTGTCTCTATATGGTTGCTGAATGATACTCCATCCGGCTGCTTCGTAAGGATCCCGACCAGGCGCAGCAAAGGTTGTGTGGGCAGCATCGTGCCTGCGCCTGCTCAAGGAATATACAAAAAGGGAAGGGTTTGCGGGGCAGTATGGTTGCAAACAAAATACACAAGTTCGGACCATCGTTCTAAAAGACCTTGTGTTGCAAGCGGGAGGAAGGATAGCCCCGCTGCTTACCCATTCTCCTAATCCCTCCGCTCCAGCGTAAAGCCGATGGTAGTGCCGATGTCGGGGGTGCTGCGGACGTGGATGGTTTGGCCGTGGGCTTCGATGATGTGTTTGCAGATGGCCAGTCCCAGGCCGGTGCCGCGTTTGTCGCGGGCGCGGCCGCGGTCGGTGCGGTAGAACCGTTCGAAGATGCGGGAGAGGTGTTCGGCCTCGATGCCCATGCCGTCGTCGCTGATCTCGATCAGCACATGCCGTTCGTCGGTATGGTAAATACTGGCGGTAATGGTGCCGTTCTGTTTGCCGTATTTGAGGGAGTTTTCGACCAGGTTGATCAGTACCTGCCGGATCTTTTCCATATCGGCGACCACAGTCACCGGACTTTCGCAGCCCTTTTTTATGACCGCCCTGATGTTGTTTTCATTCAGTTTGATAGACAGCGATTCGTAGACCTCGCGGATAATCTCCTGGATCACAAAAGGCTGTTTAGACAGGACCTGTTCGCCCCCTTCCAGCTGCGAGATCTCATCGAGGTCGTTCATGAGGTTCACCAGCCGGTCGACGTTCTTAGACGCATTCTCCAGAAACTTCTTCCGGACGGCCGGGTTCTCCATGGCCCCATCCAGCAGGGTATCGACATATCCCTGGATAGCGAAGATCGGTGTCTTGAATTCGTGGGCCAGGTTCTGGAGAAATTCTTTGCGGTAGGCTTCGTTTTTCTGCAGCAGTTCGATCTCATTGCTTTTCTGCACGGCCCATTTCCCCACTTCTTCACTCACCTCGTCGATGCTTTTTCTGGGAAGGATGTACTTGTAATAAACCTCTTCCTTCTTGCTGGCCTTGGTCTGATAGATGAACTTGTAGATCAGCTTGATGCGGTGGTAAATAAACTGCTGCAGAAAGAAGTGCACCAGCAGATAGGAAATGATCGCCAGGATGCCGAAAGTGGCCAACGCTACGATGATCTGGTGCAAAAAAAGGTAATTGGCGACGGCAACAAGCAGGGAAATACAGAACGCATTGATGGCAGCGATCTGGTTGGGAGAGAGATTCTTGACATTCATAAGGAGCCTTTGGCCGCGTAAACAAGCAATGTACGACAGATACAACGGTTAACGGGAAGAAGCGGAAGATCAGATATCAAATTTGTAACCGACGCCTTTCACGGTCGTGATACAATCGAGCCCCAGTTTCTGGCGGATCTTACGGATGTGTACGTCGATGGTGCGGTCGCCTACGATCACATCTTTGCCCCATACCTGGTTCAGGATCTCGTTCCGCAGAAACACCCTTCCCTGGCGCGAGGCCAGCAGGTAAAGAAGTTCGAATTCTTTTTTCGCCAGGATGGCATCTTTCCCGTTCACCGAAACCACATAGCGCACCGGGTCGATGATCAGGTCGCCTACCTGGAGGATGCCGCTGATGTCTTCTGTAGACTTTACGGATCGTCTGAACAGGGCGTTCACCCGGCTGGTGAGAAGTTTGGGACTGATCGGCTTGCTCACGTAATCGTCGCCGCCGGTATCGAATCCCTTCATCTGGGAAGATTCGTCGTTGAGGGCTGTTAAGAAAATGATAAGAGTTTTGTTGAAGTCGGGCTGCGAGCGCAGGATCTCACACACTTCCACCCCCGATTTCTTCGGCATCATGATGTCGAGGATGATCAGATCTGGTTTGATCTTTTTGGCCTGCTGAAGGGCCTCGTCACCGTCTTTTGCAGAATGAACCTCATACCCCTCCTGCGTCAGGTTGTACTCGATAATTTCCACTATGTCAGGCTCATCATCGGCAATCAGTATAGTATGGCCTTTACTATCCATTGAACGGTTTATTTTCGCAAACCTATCGTAAATAATACTGTCCGCAGGGGCGCGCATGTTGAGTTTACAATTTCTTAATATAGATGAACTCCTTTTTTGAGAAAAAATTGTCGTATACTTCAGGCAACTTATCCGGCAAACTATTTGTCAGATATATACCGTACTTGCTCTGCAGGCGTTTCGAGTCCTGTTTGATCATACCTTTGCACGGTGATATTAAGAAAGGTTCGCATGGATAAATTTATACTGATTTTTACCGGATTGCTTGCTTTGTGGTGTGGCGGGGCCCAGGCTCAGTCGGGAGCCGCTGTTCACAACTATAAGTTTGAAAAAACACGCCTTCTCTGGCACGACAAGATCGACAAACAACAGGCTATTCTCCGCAAACTCGATGGAAAAGACGATGGCGTCATCTCCCTGTCCATGAACGAGACCGTGAACCAGCAGATCGAATATGCCCTGATCACTGAAATCGATGAGCTCCAGGAAAAGATCGAACGCGATTCTGCGCTTTCCCACAGTGTAAAGGTAAAATACCTGCTGGGCATAGAGTCCCTGCTCAAAGGATACAACACCAACTACCAGCGCCGCGATTTTCCTGCTACCATCGCTCAAACCCTTGTCGATTCGTACACAGCGGCCATGGAGCTCGACAAAAAGAACCTGAGCATCGAACCCATCGTTGCCCGCAACAATTACGCGGTTGGAAAAATCCTCGTCGACTGTTTTTCATTCCCTCCCAATCCCGGTATCAAGGCTTCCAAAGTGCTGCTGGTCAGAAAATACCTGGCGCTGCATCCCACTGAGATCCTCAATGTGCTTCGCATGAACCTGGATGTGCCTTTTGCCGACAGTCTGATTACGGTGGCCGCCTACCAGTACCCCAAAAAGATATATGATTACGCCGCCTCCCGCGACCAGATGGCTGCGCAGATCAGGACCAACCAAGATCCTTTCGTGAAAACCATTGTAAAGATGGCGAGCAGCCGCAGCGGCCAGCTTTATTTTCCTTTTATCGACAAGTTGTCGAAAGGGCAGATGCAGTTTGAGGAGATCGACAACGTAAAAGAGAACCCGCTCAACTACTACCGCCTGCTCGTAAAGACCCGGATCGAATATGCCGGACGCATGTCGGGCGCACAGCGCGATACTCCGATGGAGATGAAGACGCTGACTGAAATGATGGGGCGCAAAGCCAAGGAAGCGTTCATCCGCGAGATCAACGGGCTGCATGATTCACCGGAGGCCGTCCGGTTCAAATGCCTGGAGCCTCTCACGGCGCAGGAACTTTATTATCTCTGCGTGATGGGAGAAGAAGAAATTTACACTTCCAGCTACCTGGGCGTCTTTAAAAGGATATTCCAGCGCATGAAAGTTCCCCGTGGCGACACGCTTATCATGAGCGTGAATGCCGATTATTTCCGGAAATTCATCAAGCTGGCTGCGGCCTACAACACGCTCGACACCCTGCTGAAATCCATGCCGGCGGAAAGCTCTACTTCGCTGATGCGCGCGTTCATGATAGGACTGGAAAAATCGACCAGTTCCGATAATGCCGAAGATGCGGTGGATGTGGCCGACTCATACAGCAGCATCGTTGAAAAAAATGACAAACTCGCGAAGTTCATGGTAGATGAGGCCAACTGGAACTACGAGCGCTGCCTGAAAAAAGCCGACAAGACCGGCCAGGTCGTTTACCGCCTCGAAAAGACCCTGTTCGAATCGGCCGATTCGAACAACCATGTCAATCTTTCCGAAGAGCTGGGTATACCGCCGGTGTATTCGGTCGATTACAAATCGCTGGAAGACGACAGCGGCCGCGTGGTGCAGCAGGTGTTCTTTTATGGAGATGAAGACAAGGATGGTCAGAACAGTTACGCCAACTTCCTGGGCCTGTTCCGCAACAAAGCCGACTGGACGATCACCGATAACAATCCCAACTGGATCACCATCAAATCGACCAAGGGGAAGCCCGTCTGGATCTTTGCGAACAAACCCCTGTACGGAGAAGATGATCCGGATGCAAAAGCGCAGGAAAAGCTCGATGAATACCTGGCCGATAAAGGACTGACACCCAGCATTTTTATCCACCGCGGTCATAGCTATCACGTTAAATATTCGCTGCAGCAGATACAGCCCAGCGCCCGGATCGTGATCCTGGGTTCGTGCGGTGGCTATAACAACCTGAACGAAGTACTGAGCATCAGCGATGATGCGCATATCATCTCTTCCAAACAGGTAGGTACCAAAACGGTCAACGAGCCGATCCTGCTCGCCATGAACACCGCCCTGCGCAACGGCCGCAATATCGACTGGATACCCATGTGGCGCGACCTGAGCAAACAGTTCACCGGTGAAAAAAAGGAGTTCTTCGAAGATTACATTCCACCGTACAAGAATCTTGGCGCCATATTCATCAAGGCATTCCGGAAGGCAGTGGTGGAGGAGTAGTGGTTGGAATGGTACTTCCTCCCGGGTTAGGAGCCGTCAATCCGTACATGCACAGGCTTGCCGCCGGGACGTTGACTGTGCCAAAACGCTGGATGCACCGGGGGCTCACCTTGTAATAAAGGAAACTGTTCATCCGGGACACGAACAGCTGAAACCTAAAAGCTAAAACTTATCTTTGCCCCATGGCAGAAACCTCCGGGAGGAAAAAAATCTTCGACTTTTCGTTACTCAGACGTGTCTTTACTTTCGCTGCGCCCTACAAAAACCGGATCTATCTCTCGGTTGTCATGTCTATTGTGCTGGCAGTGGTTGCTCCCATCCGGCCATATCTTATTCAGCTGACAGTCAACAATTATATCAAGGGGGGAGAAGCGGCTACCACGGCGGCGGCCAAACACCCTTTTCTTTCGCTGCTGATGTGGATCACCATCTGGCAGGTGGCCCTGCTGCTCGTCGAAACGGTGATACGCTTCTATTTTTCTTTCATTACCGCCTGGCTGGGGCAGGCCGTGGTAAAAGACCTGCGTGTAAAAGTGTATCGCAAGATCCTTGGCCTGAACCTCTCCCAGTTCGATACCACTCCCATCGGCACCCTGACCACCCGCACGATCAACGACATAGAATCCATCAACGATATATTCTCGGAAGGACTGATCCCCATCATTTCCGATGTGTTGTCGATTGTGGCCATCCTTTTCTGCATGTGCTGGATCGACTGGCGGCTGGCGCTGATCAGCTTCAGTCCTTTCCCGGTCCTCTTTGTGGCCACTTACTTCTTTAAAGAGAGCGTGAACAAGTCATTCATCAAGGTAAGGAATGCGGTGGCGCAGCTGAATGCGTTCGTACAGGAACACATAACCGGTATGATGGTGGTGCAGGCTTTTGCCGCCGAAAAACGCGAGTCGCAGAAATTCGACAAGATCAACCAGGATCACCGGAACGCGAATATCGACGCCATCTTTGCCTATTCGGTATTTTTTCCGATCGTGGAGATCATTCTGGCCGTAGCTACCGGCCTGCTGGTTTGGTGGGCGGCCGGCCATGCGCTGCATCTGCCCCGCGAAGAAGCGGTGACCCTCACCGGCAAAGTGATCTCCTTTGTTTTGCTGCTCAACCTGATCTCCAGGCCGCTGCGGTTCATCGCCGACAAGTTCAACGTGCTGCAGATGGGCATGGTGGCCAGCGAACGGGTGTTCAAAGTGCTCGACAACGAGGATTATATCAAAACCCAGGGGAAGCATGCGCCGGAGAAGATCGCCGGAAACGTGGAATTCAAAAATGTATGGTTCGCCTATGTTGACGACAGGTATGTGCTGAAAGACATTTCATTCAAAGTAAAAGCCGGGCAAACCGTTGCCATTGTAGGCAATACGGGCAGCGGTAAGACCTCTATCATCAGCCTGATGAACCGCCTGTACCATATTCAGAAGGGAACGATCCGTATCGATGATGTAAACGTGGAGGAATATTCGACCGATGCCCTGCGCAGCAAGATCGGCGTGGTGTTGCAGGATGTGTTCCTGTTTTCCGGTTCCGTGCTTGAAAATGTGACGCTTAGAAACGAGAGCATCACCCGGGAGAGGGTGATCGAGGCGGCAAAGATCATCGGCATGCACGATTTTATCATGGAACTGCCGGGCGGGTACGACTACAACGTAATGGAAAGGGGAAGCACCCTTTCGCTCGGGCAACGGCAGCTTCTGTCGTTTATCCGCGCCCTTCTGTATGATCCTTCCATCCTTATCCTGGATGAAGCCACGTCTTCCGTTGACACGGCTTCCGAAAGAATGATCCAGCATGCGATCGACACCCTGATCGCAGACCGCACTTCCATCATCATCGCTCACCGGCTTTCCACCATCCGGAAAGCGGATCTGATCATTGTGCTCGACAAAGGCGAGATCAGGGAAAAGGGTACGCACCAGGAACTGCTGGAGCTGGGCGGAATGTACAGCAAACTGCATTATATGCAGTTTGAAAAACAGGCGGCCGCATTATAAATGTGGCTGTTAGTGATTCCTATTTCGTTTTTCAGCCCTCCTTTCTTATATTTGCGGCAAATTTAGAAAAGGCATGATTGCGAGCAGGATACGATCTTATCTTTTGACCCTCACCCTGATTCTGACAGGAGTTTTTTTTAATTATGCAACCGCTCAGCATCAAGTGAGCCCGGATAATCAGTTGCTGCAAACGCCGGATACTTCCAGTACCAAGGGCCATGAAGAAGGCAAATTCGATCCTGCCGCCGTCATCATGGAACACGTTCTCGACGCCCATGAATTTCATTTCTTTTCCATCGGCGAACATCACTACTCCATTCCTTTACCTGTTATTTTATATTCTCCCCAGCGTGGTCTTTCCGTATTTTCTTACGGCCGGTTCGAACATGGCCATGAGACCTACAACGGTTATGTAAGCCGGGAAGGCACCATCGAGCCGGTGAGGGCCGACGGCAAGCCGGATGAAGGCGTTGTGGTATATGATTTCAGCATGACCCGCAACGTGGTTCAGCTGCTGCTCGCCCTGGTGATACTCTGTGTGCTGATGATCGGCATCGCCAACAAGTATAAAAGGAACGGCTCCCATGTAGCTCCCAACGGTTTCCAGAACGCAGTGGAACCGGTGATCACCTTTGTACGCGACGAAGTAGGGAAACCCAACCTGGGCCAGAAGTACCAAAAGTACATGCCCTACCTGCTCACCGTTTTCTTTTTCATCCTCATCAACAATCTTATCGGACTGATCCCCGGATCGGCCAATGTAACAGGGAACATCGCATTTACCATGGTGTTGGCGATCATTTCGCTGATCATCATTCTCTTTAGTACCAATTCTCATTTCTGGGCTCATATTTTCTGGCCTCCCGGGGTGCCTATCCCGGTGAAGCTGATCCTGATCCCCGTTGAATTGCTTGGCGTGCTGGTCATCAAGCCCGCCGCCCTCATGATCAGGTTGTTTGCGAACATGATCGCGGGTCACATCGTGATCACCTGTTTCATCCTCCTTATTTTTATCTTCGGAGCTATGAATGCTGCTGCAGGATGGGGATTTTCACCGATCAGCATTGCATTCACGGTCTTTATCTACATGATCGAGATCCTGGTGGCTTTCATCCAGGCGTTCATTTTCACGAACCTTACAGCGGTATTCATCGGACAATCGTTCGAAGGCGGTCATAACGACGCCAACGGACATGCAGATGATATCATTATATAAGAATTTTTCTTAATCAACAAAAACAGAGTACTATGTCTCTAATGAATGTAATGCTTGAAGTGGGCCCTTTTGCCCTGTCACACCTGGGCGGCGCCATCGGCGCAGGTCTTGCTGCCATCGGTGCCGGCATCGGTATCGGACAGATCGGTAAAGGTGCGGTTGAATCCATCGCCCGCCAGCCGGAAGCTTCCAATGACATTCGTGCCAACATGATCCTGACCGCTGCGTTCGTTGAAGGGGTTGCCCTGTTCGCGGTGATCGCAGGTATCCTGGCTGTACTGAAAGGGTAACAAGCCCGGCACGTAAAACTCTTTCTGCATCCAAAGCACAGGGCGGAGGATGCAGTCAGAATCTGAATCTATTAAGACCTCCCATATTTCAAAATTTATCTATGCAACTGTTATTGCCTGGTTTGGGTTTGTTCATCTGGACAATGGTGGCTTTTCTTATTGTGTTCTGGCTCCTGAAGAAGTATGCCTGGAAACCCATCCTCAATTCCCTGAATGAACGGGAACAAACCATTTCCGAATCCCTGGCTTCGGCCCAGCGCGTAAAAGCAGAAATGGCCCAGATGAAAAACGAGAACGAAGCGCTGCTTACAAAAGCAAGAGAAGAACGCGCCAGCCTGATCAAGGATGCCAAAGTGACTGCCGACAAGATGGTGGCCGACGCAAAGGAACGCGCCAAATCTGAATACGACCGCATCCTTACAGACGCGCAGTCTGCCATCGAGCAGCAAAAGAACGCCGCCCTCACCGATGTAAAGAACCAGGTAGGCAAGCTGGTGATCGAAGTGTCGGAAAAAGTGCTGCGCCGCGAACTCAGCAACAAAACGGAACAGGAAAAATATATCGTTGAACTGGCGAACGACGTGAAGTTGAACTAGCCTTCTGCTATCAACTGACAGCTTCACACTCTTTTTGAGAAATTAAACAAAGACACCATGTTGAATCCACGCGTTGCAGGGCGGTATGCAAAATCGATCATTGACCTGGCGGTTGAAAAAAATCAGCTGGAGGAAGTGCATAACGATATGCTGCTGCTGGAAGGCATGATCAAATCAAGCCGCGATTTTGTGAACCTGCTGCGCAGTCCGGTGATCAAGGCCGATAAAAAGAACAAGATCCTGACCGCGCTTACCGAAGGCAAAGTGAGCACCCTTACGTCATCTTTCATTAACCTGATGATCACAAAAGGAAGGGAAGAGACGCTGCCGGAGATCATACTGGCGTTTATTACCATGTACAACGGCATCAAGGGCATCAACAAGGTAAAACTGACGACCGCCCAGCCGGTGAGCGAAGAGCTCAAGCAGAGCATCATACGCAAGATACAGGACACCACTGCCTTGCAGCACATAGAGCTGGAAACGGAAGTGAAAGATGAGCTGATCGGTGGCTTTACCCTCGAGTTCAATAACAACCTGGTAGATGCCAGTGTGTTGCGCGATCTGAAAGACCTGAAAAAGCAGTTCGAGCAAAACGTATACGTACAGCAGATCAGGTAAAGATTTGCTGCCCGCAGCGACAAGATAGCTTACCTTACAAGACAGCGGGTGCATGAACCCGAAACAATTTTTTCGATTAGAACCTAAAATGAGCAAATATGGCGGAAATAAAATCCGATGAGATTTCAGCGATACTGCGTCAGCAGTTGAGCAATTTTAACGTAGGCGCCGATCTGGAAGAGATTGGAACCGTGTTGCAGGTAGGAGACGGTATCGCACGCGTATACGGACTGAACAATGTTCGCTCCGGTGAATTGGTAGAATTCGAGAACGGAGTAAAAGCCATTGCGCTGAACCTGGAAGAAGATAATGTGGGTGTTGTATTGATGGGCGACCAGGGCGACATCAAGGAAGGCGCCAAAGTAACCCGTACCGGCAAGATCGCCTCCATCAAGGTGGGCGAAGGGCTGGTGGGGCGCGTCATTAATACGCTCGGTGAACCGATCGATGGTAAAGGCGCTATCCAGGGTGAACTGTATGAGATGCCCCTCGAACGCAAAGCTCCGGGCGTTATCTACCGGGAGCCGGTGAAAGAGCCGCTGCAGACCGGTATCAAGGCGATCGATGCCATGATCCCCATTGGGCGCGGACAGCGTGAGCTGGTGATCGGTGACCGCCAGACCGGTAAATCCGCCATCTGTATCGATACGATCATCAACCAGAAAGAATTTTATAAAGCCGGCAAACCGGTTTATTGCATCTACGTAGCCATCGGCCAGAAAGCCTCTACCATCGCGGGTGTCATGAATACCCTGCAGGAGAACGGCGCGATGGAATACACCGTGATTGTCGCCGCCTCTGCGTCTGACCCTGCTCCCCAGCAGTTCTACGCACCCTTTTCCGGCGCTGCGATCGGCGAATTCTTCCGTGATACCGGCCGTCCGGCCCTCATTATCTATGATGACCTGTCGAAACAGGCCGTAGCATACCGCGAAGTATCCCTGCTGCTGAGAAGACCACCCGGACGCGAAGCGTACCCTGGTGATGTATTCTACCTCCACAGCCGTTTGCTGGAAAGAGCCGCCAAGGTGATTGCCAAAGACGATGTGGCAGCTAAAATGAATGACCTGCCGGATTCAATCAGGCACCTGGTAAAAGGGGGTGGTTCGCTCACGGCGCTTCCCATCATCGAAACACAGGCCGGCGACGTTTCGGCTTATATCCCGACCAACGTGATCTCCATCACCGACGGACAGATCTTCCTGGAAGGTAACCTGTTCAACGCAGGTATCCGTCCGGCGATCAACGTAGGTATCTCGGTAAGCCGGGTGGGAGGAAATGCCCAGATCAAATCGATGAAGAAAGTGGCCGGTACCCTGAAACTCGACCAGGCGCTGTACCGCGAGCTGGAAGCGTTCTCCAAATTCGGGGGCGACCTCGATGCCGCTACCAAGGTGGTACTCGACAAGGGAAGCCGCAATGTGGAGATACTCAAGCAGGCGCAGTTTTCTCCGGTATCCGTGGAAAAGCAGGTGGCTATAATTTATCTGGGTACACAGGGGCTCCTGAGAGAAGTTCCGGTGAGAAGGGTGAAAGAATTCGAAGAGCAGTTTATGCTGGAGATGGACAACAAACTTCCCGAAGTGCTTGCCGAATTCAAAAAAGGCGGTCTGCCTGAGGATGGCATCCACAAAATGGTGGAGCTGGCGCGCGGCATCATCTCAACTCTCAAATAAATTGTGCTGAACTTATAGAAAGCGACCTGCAGGCAGGTCGCTTTTTTTATGCCCTTTACAAAATATCAACCGGAGAAGCGTATTTTCAGGGCTGAAATTTTCAGCCCATCATTCTTAAATATCGTTACTTATGCAGCCAGACAAGATGAACAATATATTTATTGAAGACGCATCGTTCGAATGGGAAACAGTGGGAGCGGGAGTACGCCGGAAGATCATGTCGTACGACGAAAAGCTGATGATCGTGAAAGTGGAGTTTCAACAAGGGGGCATAGGCACGCTGCACAAGCATCCACACTCACAGATCACACACGTGGAAAGTGGTGTGTTTGAGGTGCAGATCGGCGATGAGAAAAAAGTGCTGAAAGGCGGTGATGCCTATTACCCGCCCCCCAATGTGATGCATGGCGCAGTGTGCCTGGAAAGCGGTGTGCTTATAGATGCGTTCAGTCCGTACCGGGAAGATTTTGTTGCGCCGAAAGCATAGTTCGTATCCCTCACTTTTTTATTGTCCCTTTAGTTCTCTGCCCCCTGCAATCTCCCGCGCTCCTTTGCGTACGTGATAATTTCAGCTTAAAACTGCTATGATAAAGTAAAAAGGTTCCCGGTACGTCAGCATAAGAAAAAGATTCACTATCAAAAAACTTTCCTTATGCGTTATATTTTAAGAGGGGCAGCCATTGGCCTGCTGGCCGGCACGCTCTTTTTCTTTGTTCCCTTCCTGTTTCGTTTCTTTTTATTTTTTCTGCTGATCAGTTTTGTGATCCGCTTGTTCCGCGGGCCGGGCTGGCGTTACCGGCGCCATTATGCCCGTTTCGGTGGTGCAGGGTGGGGTTATCACAACCGATTTGGTAACCAGCCGGTTTCGATCGATGGAGGGGATGTTCCTTCCTCGTTTGGAAGCAGCGAAGAAAAAAGTGTCCCCGTTCTTTAACCTCTCCATTCCCTTAAAATTATCATATGCGACGTACACAGTTCATCACGGCCATCATTGTGGCGATCATCACCGTAACGAGTTTACACATCTTTGTAGGTCCCCGGTATCCCGGCTATTATTCCGGCGGCTGGCACGGCCGTCACTGGTACGACGGTCACCGGTATCCAAGTCACTATTACCGCGATCGCTATTACGACGATCCGCGTTCCGGTGGACTGGAAGAAGCGCCACCGGCCCAAAACAGACCGGACAGCGGAGGCGGAAATTATTGAGCAGAAGCCCGAATTAAAATAAAAATTAAATTATACAACATGTGTAATGGAAGAAGAGGCTGGTATGGAAACCAGTTTGCAGATCAGGCATGGGGCGCCCATGGCTGGGAAGGCCCATCCGGAAAGCAGGTACCTGTTAACATCATAGACAATGAAACGGGTTACGAGATCCTCGTGTATGCTCCCGGATTACAAAAGACCGGATTCAAAGTGTTGGTAAAAGACGATAAGCTGCACGTGCAGTACCAGCCTTCCGCCAAAGAGGTCGGTAACAGCCTCCGGTATACACGCCGGGAATACCAGCAGGTTGCTTTTGAACGATCGTTTGTATTGAACGGAAAAGTGGAAACAGAAAATATCCAGGCGCAATACCTGGAAGGCATTTTGCGGGTTTCACTTACCAGAAACGCGCAAAGCACACAGCCGGCAAGGGATATCAGTGTCGGTTGAAGAAGATGAGGGAGCAAAGCGCGCTGCCTTTGTGTACAGAACGGAAAAAAAATTAAATTTTTTTTCCGTTCTTCATAATAAGCACAAACTACCTGCGTTTATATATAGTAAGAATGATGCAGCAGGTGTGGAATAAGGAATGAAAAAGCATCATAGATGGAAAGCGGGAAAGTGGCGGTGGTAAAGGAGATGTTAAGAACCCCGGATTCAGGCCTGCCCAGCCAACCAACGTTCCACTTTGCGCGTTTAAATAATCAGGGTATCATTGAACAGCCGATATAAATTTTTTCTCATAAGCAGTTAGTTTTGGTTAAGGCTCTTTGTTTCTACAAAGAGCTTTTTTTATGCCTTCCTGTTTCTGTTTTTCTTTAACAGGTCGCTATTTCCTTGTTGTATTTGTTGCGGTAATTGAAAGGCGAAAGTCCGGTGATGCGTTTGAAGATGGTACGGAAAGCCTTTGTGTCGAAATACCCAACATCGAACATCACTTCGTTTACGTTCTTGCGGCTCGTCTCAAAGCTTCTTTTGGCCGCTTCCACTTTTACGCGTTGTATGTATTCTACCGGAGTATTGTTGGTCGCCTTCTTGAAACGTTTTTCGAAACTCCTTCTACCGATAGCGAACCGCAGCGCAAGTTCTTCCACCGATATTTTTTCCGACACGTTTTTTTCGATGAACTCCTGCGCTTTTTTCACCCCTTCATCTTCATGCCCTTTTTGTCCGTTGAACATTATGAAAGGCGATTGTGTCTGCCGTTCGATCTCGATGGCGTAGAACTTGGATGCCAGGATGGCCATCTCGCGGTCGGTATATTTTTCGACCAGGTACAGCAGCAGGTTCCAGTATGAGTTGGCGCCTCCGCTTGAATACAGCCCGCTGTCTTCAGTGATGATGCGGTCATCCACCAGGTCAACTTCCGGGAACATGGAACGGAAAGCTTCCGCCGATTTCCAATGGGTGGAACATTGCCGGCCATTCAGCAATCCGGTAGAGGCCAGCAGGAAAGCGCCAATGCAGAGGCTCGCCACTTCGGCGCCGGCGCTGTATTGTTTGATGATCCAGGGAATCATTTCCTGGTTGGCTTCCAGGGCTTTGATCATGTTGCCATCCAGCGCCGGAATGATCACCAGATCAGTCTTTTTTACATCTTTGAGTAGCCTGTTGGTATGCACGGTAAACGAACCCTTGTGCAACCGCACTTCATCAGATAGGCCAACCAGTTCTACCTGAAAAAGCGGTGGTCTGCCGGCTTCCTCCAAAAACTCATTCACCCCGGAGAAGAGACAGCGGGGGTTATCGATACTAACCAGCACGGCCTCGTTGGGCACCAGGATCGAAATGTGTTTCATCCCCTAAAAATAGGGATTTCCGGTTTCGCAATCAACCCGGATTTCAGACGTAAACACACCCTTTTCCTGGCCCGGAAACGGGGTAGTTTTGCAGGATCGGATTATTACAAATCCCGCCAGTTTATATGTGCATTGCAGTTCAGGTAAAAAGAAGCTTATGCGGAAAGTCATCGTATCCATGAATGTGACACTTGACGGCTTTTTGTCGGACCCGCATGGTGGGCTCGACTGGCATTTTTCCTTCTGGAACGAAGAGATGTCGGCCTGTGCCACTGAGCAGTTAAGTAACATGGATACCATTATGATAGGACGTGTTACTTATGAAACCATGGCCGGTTACTGGCCCACCGCGCCCCGTGGCTGCCTGACGGATTTGATGAACAACCACAGCAAAGTGGTGGTTTCCCGCACCCTTCCTGTCGCCGGTTGGACCAACACAAGGGTTGTAAAAAGCGCGGGTGCTGAGATCAGCAGCCTTCAATCCTGCAAGGGCAAAGACATTATTGTATATGGCAGCAGCACACTAGTATCCACGCTCATGCAGCTGGGTCTCATTGATGAGTACAGGATTTGGGTGCACCCGGTGGTGATCGGAAGTGGCGTTTCCTTATTCGGGGATCAGGCAAAACAAATGAACCTGCGCTTACTGAGGTCAAAAACATTTGGTACAGGTGTCATCCTGCTGTATTACCAGCCTCTGACAACTTTTAAGCCAGCATAAACTAGGTTCTGCAGCTTACTCGTATCCCAAATCTTTCTGATCAGTTGCAACAGTCCTATCATCTCCTCTTTCAAGCGATCCGCCGTTCACAAACCGTAATTCATAACCGGCTCCGGATATTTCTTTTCCTATTCGTTACTTGAAAGTTCCTGGAGAAATGGATACAGGTACTACGGTCTGTTCAATCTTTTGCCTGTAGGATTCGTATTGAGGCGGCAGTTTGAGACTTTCGCCAAGATGTTGCTGGTCTTCATCCACTGTGAATCCGGGTCCGCTGGTGGCCACCTCGAATAAAACGCCCCCGGGCTCGCGAAAATAGACCGAGGTAAAATACTCCCTGTCGAGCACCGGCGTCGGGTTCAGCATGCGCTGGGAGACCCTGATCCGCGCCTGTTGCTGCGTCTGCGCATCCGGCGTGCAAAGGATGTCTACATAGTTGCCGGGTGAATTGGTGGCTGCAAAGCGAAAGCGGTTGCCCTGTTCCGATATCAGCGTATGATCGAGTTGTTCGGTAAGCAGGGCAGCGGTGCGTTCATACCCTTCTTCCCATATCTCTACATGGTGAAAACCCTTGATCGCGTATTCAGGCGGAATCTGCCCATAAGAAAAGCCTGTCCTCAGATCCCCGTCCGTAAAAACCAGTTCCAGTCCCAATCCGTCGTGGTCTTCAAAGTAAATAAAGACTTCTTCCCCGAATCTCTCCTGTGGTCCTTTAAAAATGATGTTGAATTGCGTCAGCCTGGTTTGCCAGTACGCGAGTGCTGTCAATGGAACCGAGAAAGCAGTGGTGTTCAGCATGCCTTTGCCATGTCTGCCCGCATGCAGGTTACCATACGGGAAAAAGGTGAGGATGGTGCCAGGCTCGCCGTGCTCGTTGCCGTAGTAAAAATGGTATACTTCGGGGGCGTCGAAATTGACTGTTTTCTTAACCAGGCGTAGTCCCAGCACGCCTGCGTAAAAATCTATGTTCTTTTGTGCGTAGCCGACGATGGCGGTCACGTGGTGAATGCCTGTGATCAGTTGTTGCATAACATGCGGGTTTTAAGGAGATAAATTTACAGGAAAAGATAAGCAGAAAGTTGGTTGCCCTGCGGTCGAAACCCGGGAAGAAGCAACGGATTTCCCGGCCTGCACCATTTTTACAGGGCACTGTAAGAAGAGTCTGCAATAACGATCGTTTGGTTTGCAAATCCGAATATGCGTCGCATATTTGCCGCCTTGTAAGAATCAGAAGAGTTATGAATGACCTTATAACGCAGTTCGGTGTGCTGTGGCAGCAGATCGCCGTACACCCCCTGCCATCGCTGGGCATCATCGGCAACCTGGTGATCATAGAAAGCCTGCTGTCGGTCGACAATGCCGCGGTGCTGGCTACGCTGGTGATGGACCTGGAAGCGGAACAGCGCAACAAAGCCCTGCGGTTCGGTATCTGGGGAGCCTATGTATTCCGGGGACTGGCCATGCTCTTTGCCACCTTCCTGATCCGTATCTGGTGGCTGAAGCCGCTGGGCGGGCTCTATTTGTTGTATCTGGTGTGGGACTGGTGGAAGGGCCGGCAGACAGTGGAAAAAGAGGACGACTTTATCGACAAAAAGGGGAACTGGTTGTACCGGATGACGGTGGGTTCGCTGGGTAATTTCTGGGCTACGGTGATCCTGGTGGAGATCATGGACATGGCTTTTTCGATCGACAATGTTTTTGCGGCGGTGGCTTTCTCGCCTAATATTATCCTGGTATGTGCGGGGGTATTTATCGGCATCCTGGCGATGCGGTTTGTAGCCCAGGCTTTTGTGCGGCTGATGGAAAAATCCCACTTTCTGGAACCGGCGGCTTTCCTGGTGATCGGCATCCTGGGGATCAAACTGCTGCTGTCGCTGTATGAACATTTCTTTCCGGATAGCCTGGTCAGCCGGTTTCTGGGAAGCCACCTGGCAGACCTGATCACCTCCGGGCTGACCGTTGCCATCTTTGTTGTGCCCATAGTGAGTTCGCTGTTGTTTAACTATCCAGTTCGTCCGGGGCTGAAAGCAGAGCAGGAGAAAGAGGTGGTGTAGTTCCCTTTGGCGGTGAGTTGCTTCATCCCCTTTTTGAACGCATGGCCTTTACATGCGTGATTTGTGGATCGGTTTTAAATTTCTCATAGTCAGCCGATTCCAACGGGTACAGCGCCACCTTGCCTTTCCCATCGTGATGAATGCCCCACCCATAGCGTTTGGCCAGCGGTGAAGAGCGGAGGCAGGGTTGGCCCTTTGAAAAAAACTTTTCCCTGGCTGCTTTGGCTTCCCCGGCTTTTACAGCATTGCGGACGGCATACACCTGGAAGATCACATCGTCTGACGTATACCGGTAAGGGTGCTTCATGATCAGATCGAATTGAAGGGATGCCATAGTTTCACCCGCAGCTTTTTTGGGTGGTACCTCTGCTTGTTTCACCGCGCTGTCATCGGCAATTTCGATGAACGTATTCTGGTAATTGGTTGTTTTCACAGGCTGAAGTTATTACTTGCACCGCCATTTTCTTCCCCGGGCGGACGCTTCCTGCAGGAAGTTAACTTTGTACATCGAATCCGGTGTTGGTTTCTGTCCCCTCGCGTCGTAGAACACAAATGTAAATTTGCCAATCCGGCTTGAGCCAATGAAAAACTTTGAAGAACAACAGCGCATTCCAGGCGTTCGCAACCCGCCTTTAAAAGCGTCGTAAATACACCCCTTCCGGATCTACGGGCACGGATATCTTTGTACAGAAACAAGTCATAACATATGAAACCGAAAACAACGAAAATTTTGTACTGGATATTTTTATCGCTCTTCCTGATCATGATGCTGATGGATGGCATTGCAGGCGTTGTGAAGGAAAAAACCGGGCAGGAGGTGATGCACCACCTTGGATACCCGGTATATGCGTTGGTAATATTCGGTGTAGCCAAAATCGCCGGCGTGCTGGCCCTGCTACAGACAAAGTTCAGAACGATAAAGGAATGGGCGTTCGCCGGTTTCACCATCAACTTCCTGGGTGCCGCCGCCTCCCGGGGACTGGCCGGCGACCCTGCCGGACTCATTTTTGCACCCATCATTGCGCTGGCTTTTATGTTCTTTGTATACTGGCTCTGGAAAAAATACGAAGCGCTTCATACAACGCCAACATACAGATAGCACATTTTCTGTCCAGTTAAACTCCTGCTCACAAAAATTCTATTAAACATGACATTCAAGGCAAAGGTTGAATCACATGGCAAAACAGCCACTGGTGTGGAAGTACCTGAAAGTGTTGTAAACGCGCTTGCGGCCGGCAAACGCCCGGCAGTAAAAATTACGATCAACGGATTCACCTACCGCAACAGCATCGGTGCGATGGGTGGGCGATCACTACTGAGCATCAGCGCAGACGTACGCACGAAAGCCGGCGTACAGGCGGGCGATCTGGTAGAAGTCCATATCGAGCTTGACACTGAGGCCAGGGAAGTGACGGTGCCGCCTGATCTGCAACAAGCACTCGACAAAAATCCGGCTGCAAAAAAACAGTTTGAGGCGCTTTCCTACAGCAATAAACTGCGCTTGGTACTACCCGTTGAACAGGCGAAAGCGGCGGATACAAGGTCGAGGCGAATTGACAAAATCATTGTGGAACTCTCCAACACTTAAAAGGGAGCCATCAAACATTACAATGATGAAAAGCTGAAATTACAGATGCAGTCTTCGGTCGACAGTTACGTATCGGGCCCCAATGGTGAAATGGACTGGATGCAATGAGACTGGGATGAAGAAATGAAAAGTTATATGGAAGAACTGACCCGTCCATCAAAGAAAAAGCCTCTGCAGGTTACTATACTCCCGCAGAGGCTTCTTCTTTTCGGTATGAGGTGGCTTGCTTTGGCTTAATGCAATTGTAAATTCAGGAATATGTTACAAATGTTTTTGTCATTTCATCGCAGGTGCAGTTGCATCTTGTCTTCATCAAGGAATAGAGCGCCTGTTTGCCCTGAAATCTTTCAGGGGAGGGGGAACCGCTGTTATGCAGCGATGTAGATGCTGCACTCAGCGGTGTGTTATATTTTGCTGCTTTGTAGAAATTTTCTTTCGGGCAATTCTGAACTAATAAACGCAATGTAAATCCAGCTTACGCCTTGCGATCAAACTGGCTTTCCCTCGACAGCATCTTACCCTAACTTCAACTCCACTTTCTTCCCGGAAGCACAAGCTGCATAGATGGCATCGATGATCTTCAGGTCTCTCACGGCTTCTTCTCCGTCGATAGGAACCACCGGTTGTTTACCATCAAAGAGGATGGCGGCCATTTCATCCATCTGTACGGTCTGGTGGGTCATGTGCGGTTGTGTAAGTTCGCCTTTGTTGGTGCGGCCTTTGATAGGGCCATAGCCGGTGGATGGATACAATTCTGCAAAGCCGTTGTCGCCATCCAGAAAGAACCGGTCGAGGTTGTTCATGTTATAGGTAGACAGGCACGAGGCAACCGCGCCACTGGGAAAACCAAACTGAAACTGGATGGTCTCATCCACACCTGCCTTGAACTTGACAGGATCGGTCTTTGTTTCCTGGGCAGTGACCCAGGTAGGTTCTTCTCCTACCATATACCGGGCGCCATTGATCGCGTAGATGCCGATGTCCATCAACGATCCTCCACCCGCCAGCTGTTTGTTGAGGCGCCACTGGTTCGGATCGCCCGAGCGGAAGCCGCACAGCCCCTGGAAAAATCGGATGCGGCCCAGCTCACCGGCTTTGCGCATCCGGATGATCTCGAGCGTCTTCGGCTCAAAATGCATGCGGTATCCGACCAGCAATCTGACCCCTGCTTTTTTACAGGCGTCCACCATTTCCTGTCCCTCTTTTGCATTGAGGGCCATCGGCTTTTCACTGATGGCGTGCTTGCCTGCTTTGGCCACCCTGATCACCTGGTCGTGGTGCAGTGCGTTCGGCGTGATCACGTACACGGCATCGATGTCGGGGTTGTCTTTGATCTTGTCGAAGTTCTCGTAGTTGTAACAGTTCTTTTCCGGGATGTTGTATTTTGTTTGCCAGTCCTTGATCTTTGAAGGTGTACCGCTGATCACACCCACCAGCTTTGCGCGGGTGCAGGCCTGCATCGCATCGGCCACGCGGGTGCCGTAGCTCCCCAGTCCGCAGATCGCCACCCGCAGCACCTGTCCGTCCGGAACCCCACTGGCCCGGGCAGCTTCTTCGGTCCATGACAAAAAAGGGATGGCCATGGCCGAAGCCGTAATTTTTTGAAGAAAGTCGCGACGGGTATTCATAGCAAGTGTTTTTTAGATATTCTGAGAGGAGATTTGATCTATCTTTCAAATCTCTGCAAAAATCGTCACATCCGTGTGTTGAGTATTTCCGGTTTGCCAGAGACCGGCTCCTTTTCCCCGCCTGTATTGGTCACCTGGTCTTCCGCCGGGATATGGCCGTGCCACCATGTGGCAAGAGAAGAACCGGTGATGTTCATCAGCGGCCCGAAGATGGCCGGAGCAAGTCCAACGGTCGCCAGTCCGCCCATCATGAGTGCCAGCCCCGACGCGAGGCCGCCGTTCTGCATGCCCACTTCCAGCGAAATGGTGCGACAGTCTTTCTCCGAAAAACGCAGCAGCCTGCCCGACCAATAGCCCAGCAGGTAACCTGCCAGGTTGTGGATCAGGGTCGCCAGTATCAGCAGTCCGCCTACTTTCAACAGGCTGTCGCGGCCGGCCGCTGTAATGACCACAATGATCAAACCGATCCCCACCATCGAGATCAGCGGCATGATGCGGTCGAGCCATTTGACCTTCCCGCGCACCAGGTAATGAAAAAGGAGTCCGGCAACGATCGGGATGATGACCACCTTGGTGGTATCCCAGGCCATGTCCCAGAAATGGATGTTCACGAACCGGCCCGCCAGCAGGCGCATAAGCAAGGGCGTTAGTAGAGGCGCAAGCAGTGTAGACACCGTGGTTACCGCGATGGACAAGGCCAGGTTGGCCCTCGCCAGGTAAGACATCACGTTCGAGGCTAGTCCGCTCGGACAGCACCCCACCAGAATGATCCCGGCGGCGATCTCGTTGGGAAAGTGAAACAGGTTGGCCAGCAAAAAACCGATGGTCGGCATGATCGTATAATGGCAGATCACACCCACCAGTATCCCTTTCGGCATTTTCAAGACCCCGCGCAGCTCGTTCAGGCTCAGCTCGCTTCCCATGCCGAACATGATCACCTGCAGCAGCGGAATGATGAGCTTCGACAATTTGAAATCTCCTACGGCAAGGAAATACTGCGGATAGTACATTGCCGCACTCACAGCGGCAAAGATCATAATGCTGTAGGCGAACCCCTTCAGATTCGGCTGCTGCCGGAAAAGCAAAGCGATACAAAGGAAGAACAACATGAGCAACCATCCGCTGAGCGAATGGTTGCCGGAGAAAACCGTAAACAGATAGGCGGTCATAAAAGCCAGCGCGCCCAGGCCAAACAAGCCCGTCAGCGGGATTTTGTTCATAGTGCGAATATTACTTCAAGATAATGTATCGATGCATCCCGGCGATACGGGGTTCAATCAATTTATGATCCTGATCAGCTCCACGTCCTGTCATGCGCGCGCTGCTCGTCCCATTCTGTCGTGGGTTCAAAATATCCTTTCACATTCGGATGGAGATGTTTCTTCACTTCTTCATCCACCAGCTCGATGCCCAACCCGGGCGCAGTGAGCGGTACATTGGCAAATCCTTTTTCAAACAGCTTGCGGCCATCCGTGGTTTTCACGAGGCTGTCCCACCAGGTACTGTCGAGCGAATGATGTTCGAGTGCCAGGAAGTTTTGGGTGGCAGCCGCGCAGTGTACGTTGGCCATAAATGAAATAGGACTGCCCGCGAAATGCATCGCCATGGCAACGCCTTTTTCCTCGGCATAATCACCGATGCGCTTGGTCTCGAGCAGACCGCCGGAAGTAGCCAGGTCGGGATGAATGATATCCACGGCATGCGCGTCGATCAGCGGTTTAAACCCATGGAGCAGGTAGATGTCTTCGCCGGTAAGCACGGGTGTTTCCAGCGCGTCTGAAATGGTTTTGTACTGGTCGGTGAATTCCCAGGGCACCATATCTTCGAGCCAGGCCAGGCGGAAGGGTTCCACCTTTCTGCCCCAGCGGATGGCATTGTTCAGATCGAAGTGGCCGTAGTGATCGGATGATAGGGGGATCTCGTAGCCGACCACGGAACGCACGTCGCTGATCACTTTCGCCATTTCATCGAGCCCTTTGTCGGTGATCTGGATAGCGGTGAACGGATGTTTGGTATTGGCATAATCCATATAGCCGCCGTTCCACTGGCCGAGGTTCTTGCCCCAGAAGTTTTTGTTGACCAGCGCACCCGGTACGTCCTTTACTTCCCCGATCGAAATATCCATCTTCAGCCATGTCATACCCTGCACTTCGAGCCGGTGCTTCACGCGCGCCTTGAATTCATCGAACGTAGGCGCTTCGGGCGTATCTGCATACATCCGCACTTTGTCGCGGTAACGGCCGCCAAGCAGCTGCCAGGCAGGCACGTTGTACGCTTTTCCGCACAGGTCCCACAGGGCCATTTCAACACCGCACACCCCGCCGCCCTGACGTGCCGGACCGCCAAACTGCTTGATTGTTTTGAAAAGCATTTCGACGTTGCAGGGGTTTTGTCCGAGCAGTCGGCTTTTCAGCATAAGGGCATAGCGTTCGTCGGCGCCGTCGCGCACTTCGCCGAGGCCGTGAATGCCCTGGTTGGTATCGATGCGCAGGAGCGGGGTGCGACCAACGTTGTTGATCACGCAGTAGCGCATATCCGTGATCTTGAGTTCGGAAGGAGAGGAGAACCGGTTCACTTTCTGCGTGCTTTGCGCGATCACGTCCTCGATGGGGGAGAACATCACCGAGCTGCCAAGGGCGATGCCGCCCATGGCAGTTTTTTTGAAAAAGGAACGGCGCGGATTTTCAGCCGCCTCTTTTTTGATCTTTTGTTCTTCGATGGTTTCCGGGTCTTTGAGACCAAAGCGGGAGAGAAATTTCTGGGAAGGTGTCATGAGTTTACTGATTGATTTGTTAAGCAAGTGGAATTACCAGGTTCTGCTCTTCATATAGTCATCGAGTTCTTTGCGGGTCATGGGCAGGCTTTTTTGCGTGTCGAGCCATTGCAGGAAATCTTTCTTGATGGCATCGGTCCATTGCTGGTCTATTTCGCCGGGGGTGTATTTCCCTTCTTTCAGCCGCTGATGGCCGAAATCGTCGCGCAGCGCCACGAACTCTGAATTGAGCACCAGGTCTTCCACCAAAGCCGCGGGAATAAAGATGGTACCTGTTTTTTTCGCGAGCACCACGTCGCCGGGCATCACGGTAGCGCGGCCGATGCGGATGGGCACGTTGATGCCGGTAAGCATCATCTGCTGGATGTAAGATGGATCGGAACCTTTTACCCAGCCGTTGAAACCGGGTATCTCGAGCAGGCCCTCTACATCGCGCACCGATCCGTAGAACACAACGCCCCGGTGCGATTTGGCATAGATCGCGTTGCCCAGGTTATCACCGATCAGGGTGCCGTCAACGATCTTGCCGTAGCTGTCGGCTACGTACACGTCGCCATCTTTGAGCACATCGATCGGCCACGAGTTGGGTGCGCCGATGCGGCCTTCTGCCTTGCCTTTGCTTTTTACCATGTTGTCAACGTCCGGCCGCAGGGGCATGTACTGGGCGGTGACCACGCGGCCTACCATTGCGGAGTCGGGCCGCAGTACCATCCAGTCGTTCTCGTACTGGTTCTGGTAGCCTTTGTTGCGCAGGTAGCCCCAGGCCTCTTCCATAGAAACATCTTTTAGGCGGTTCAGGAACCGGTCAGATACTTTGGGCCGCCCGTCGGGCATGCGTTCTCCCTTCCAGTCGGCCGTGTAGGCTTTGATCTGGTCGGTGGTCGGCGTGATCTGCTGACCCTTTACGGTGAGCGTGGTAAGGAACGTTAAGCCAAGAAGTAATTTTGATTTATTCATATCACAAGTTGATTTTGTTGGCTGATGTTAAACAGAGATTTGTGCAGGAACCCTTGCGGGGATGAATTCTGATTTCAAGATATGATAGAGGCGTTCAAATTTTTCGAAGTGGTCATGGTAAAGTGCATGCTGCCCGGCATCCGGCGTGTAAGAAGCCACGATCTGCGGCCGGATCGTGATGGGCAGATTCAGCGCCTTGATACCCGCCATCACCGCGCCGAGGGCAGAGTTTTCCTGTGATCCCGATACCAGCACCCTGCAGTTGAAAACATCCGCCAGAAGCTGCAGCCAGAGCTGACTTTGTGCAAACCCGCCGGCCGCATAGATATCGCCGATTGGCGTGATCTTCATGATCTGTTTGCCGATGCTGTAGATGTTGTACAGAATGCCTTCCATGGCGGCGCGCACGAGGTGGGCTTTGGTATGACTGATGCTGAGCCCGAAGAAAACACCTTTTGCATCGGAGTTCCAGACCGGGGCCCGTTCGCCGAGGATATGGGGGATGAAGTAGAGTCCTTCTGCACCTGCGGGAACATGACCGGCAAGGTCGAACAGCGTCTCGAAGGTGTCGGACGATTCCAGCAGGGATTCTCGGAGCCATTGCAGCACGATGGCGCCGTTGTTGCTGGCGCCGCCGATGATGTACTGATCACCGATGGCATGGTAGCAGAATACGCTCATTTCCTCCCCGGTGGCCGGCCTGTTTGAAAGAATGCGAACTGCGGCGCTGGTACCGATCGTCACCGATACCGAATCGTTTGCCGAAGACCCCGTGCCGAGGTTCGCCAGCGCGCCATCGCTGCTGCCGATGATCACGGGTGTTCCTGCGGACAGGGATAAGTTGTAGGATGCGTTGGAGAGTGGTTTATAATAGAATACCTCTTCAACCCGCACCACGGCTGATAATCTTTCTGCGGAGATCCCAACCATCTGCAGCACCTGCGGATCCCAGTTGCGTGATTCCATGTTAAGGAATCCGGTCGCCGAAGCCACGGAAGTATCCACAGCATAGGTGTCAAAAAATTTCAGGAAAACAAATTCCTTGATGCCGATAAAGCGGTTGGCATGGTGAAACAACAGAGGGTCATGCTCTTTCATCCAAAGCAACTTGCACAGGGGAGACATCGCATGCACCGGTACGCCGGTGGTATGGTAGAGCCATTCACCCCGGGGGGTACTGAGCAGGTCTGCCGCGATCGGCGCGGCGCGGTTGTCGGCCCAGATGATGCATTGACTGAGCGGAGTGCCCCGTTCGTCCACGGCGATCAGGCTGTGCATGGCCGCGCTGAAACTCACCAGCACCGGTTTTGCCGGCAGCAGCGCTGCCAGTACGCCATTCATCGCAGTGACCACGGCAGCAAAGATCTCATCAGGGTCCTGTTCGGAATAACCCGGCTGGGGATGGTGCATCTCATAGGAAGCAGACTGCTTCCGGATGAGCTGGCCATCCCCAGCGAAAGCGATCGCTTTCACCGATGTAGTTCCGATATCAACCCCCATGAAGTAGTTCATACGATCGAAGATAATGTAAATGGGAGAAGCTGTTGGATGCTCGCTTTCACCCGTTCGCTCTCCCTTGTGAGAGTTCAGGAATTCAGTAGGGTTCGACTGATGCGCGCGCGCCGCGGATTCACAACCTCTTGCCGAGCCGCCCCGTTTGGCGGCTCTCCCGCACAGAACCGGTCTGTTCGGGAGGCGCGATGCATCGCGTCACCGGGCCTATTTATCCCAGAAAACCCTTGTCGCCAGATTATCGGGTCCCTGGCGCGCAATTGCGGCGTTCAGGTTCACGGTATTTACTGACACTTCGCGTACCGGGTATACGAGCCGGTGAATGAAATCGCCTTTCACGGCCGGGTCAGCTGACGGGTAAGGGTTTGCAGTGAGCGCGGGAAAGCCGCTGCGCCGGAAATTCGCCCAGGCTTCCGCACCGTTCAGGAAAGAGGCGACCCAGTACTGCGAATTGATTTGTTCCAGCGCTTTTGCCGTTGAATAAGGGTTTGCCGTCATGTAGGCATCGGCCGCGCCGGTTGAAATAACCGCAGACGCATCGAACTGTTTCATCTGGTCCATATGCGCACGAACACCTGCTTCATACAGCGAGGCCGGTGTACCGCTGATGTAGCCCCTGAAAGCGGCTTCGGCAAGCAGCAGCTGCGTTTGTGCATTGGTGATAAAAAATTCGGTGGCATCTGTTTTGGCGACCGTGCGGCGGTTGAGCTGTGAATAGTTGAAGGCAGCGCCCGTTTTGCCGGGGAAGCCGGGGGCGTTTGCTATGGTCGATTCGTTGTAGCCGTATGGCATGCCGATCTGGTCTGCCGGGTTCGTGTTCTCCGCACCGGCCGTAGCCAGCGGATTGGCGGGAATGGCATACTTCACGGCAATGAATTGCAGGCGTGGATCGTTGGTGCCTTTGAGGTAATCGACGAAAGGCTTGCCTACATAAAAATTCGCTCTTTCCGTACCCTGGTACAGGTTGGCATTCGGATGGTTGAAGGTGGCGTTGAACACGAGATAGGCATTGTCGGCGTTCGACTGCATTACCCC
Organism: Chitinophagaceae bacterium; assembly: GCA_965200945.1. Lineage (GTDB taxonomy): Bacteria > Bacteroidota > Bacteroidia > Chitinophagales > Chitinophagaceae > JADCRZ01. The sequence continues at coordinate 1,374,304 of OZ241749.1, read as the reverse complement.
GCCGTTGGCCGCATCCACGGCCATGGCGGCATATTGTTTGGCTTTGGCCGCGTCAATTTTTGTATACCGCATGGCAAGGCGAAGCAGGAGGGAGTTTCCGAGTTTTTTCCATTGGGGGATGCTGCCTTTGTAAAAAAGGTCGCCGGTTTCCGTGCCTTTGGCAGCATTCAGTGCTTTCGTCGCTTCACTCACTTCTTTCAGCAGGTCGTCGTAGATCACTTTCTGATCGTCGTACACTGGCAGATTGATGCTCTGGATATAACCTTTTCCGGCCTGGCCGTAAGGTACATCCCCATAACTGTCTACCAGGATCTGAAAATTAAACGCACGCAGGATGCGGGCCATATTGTACAGGTTGCTGCGGGCCGGTACGGTGCTGGTCTGGTTGATCACATCGGTGAGCAGTTTCACTGGGCCTGAACCGACGCCGTTTGAGGTGGAACCGGTGAAGAGCATGTTGAAAGTGATGTTGCTGTTGGGGTCGTACACAATGTTGTGGTTGCCGCCTTCACGAACACCGGTATAAGGCGTAACCACCTGCTGCACGATCTCCATCTGGTAATCGATGGTGGAAAAAGCCGAGCCGAACTGGGCGTTGGAAAATAGATAGACCGGGTCGAGATTGGTAGCGAGCACCGGGTTCTGGTTCACCTGTTCAAAGCCTTTGTCGCAACTGCTCATGCCGAATACAACCGCCGACAGAAGGACCAAAGCCAGTATTGTTTGTCTCATTTTTACTAAGATTGATGGTTAGAACTTGACGTTTACATTGAAGCCATAGGTGCGGGTAGTAGGCAGCGTATGGGTTTCAATGCCCTGCAGGTTATCGGAAGCCGAAACCTGCGCTTCGGGATCGAGGTTGTCGATGTATTTTTTGATCATAAGCAGGTTGTTCGCGATCGCCGAAACAGCCACGCCTTTTACAAAAGTGGATTTCACGAACCGCGACAGGTCGTACCCGATCGATAAGCTCCTCCAGCGTACAAAGCTGCCGTTGTAGATAAACGGTGTAGCTACGTTGGTGCTTCTGTACTGGGTATAGAACTGTTCAGCTTCCACGCGGTTGGCATTGGCCGAACCGTCTGCGTTCGAGCCGCCGAACAAGACTCCGTTATCCCGGCCCACGAGCGACTGCTGCGAGAGGCCTTCACGCAGGAAATTGAGGTTTGAATTCGACATGATCTTGTAGCCGGCCTTGAAATCGATCTGGGTAAAGATCCGGAAGCCCAGCACGTTGAATGTGTTGAGCCAGCCACCGACATATTTGGGAATGGCGCTTCCATAAGTGACCAGGTTACCCTGTTGAAAAAGGCCGCCGGATGTGATGATGTTTCCCTTCGCATCGCGTTTGTAATCGAACCCCCGCAGGGAGGCCAGCGGCTTGCCCACTTCCTGTGATACAAAACCGAAGAATTCGCCGGTTCCCACGTCAAAGCGCTGCTGTCCGTTGGCCAGCTGCAGCACCTTGCTGATGTTGTAGCTGCCGTTGAAGCCCATGTCCCAGGTGAAGTTCTTTGATCTTACAGGAGTTATACTCAGCAGGGCTTCGATGCCTTTGTTCTGCAGCCTGCCGATGTTCACTTTGGTCTGGCTGTAACCCGATCCGTTTGATATGTCGACGTTGAGGATCTCATCCACGGTATTCTTTCTGTATACCGACATATCGAGGTTCACGCGGCTGTTGAACATACGCAACTCAAGACCCAGCTCGGTTTCTTTGATCTTGAGGGGCCGCAGGTTCGGGTTTGGCGACACGGCGGTATTGATGGTGCCAAGGCCTGCCCCGTTGAACACGTTCGAGTTCACCGAATAATAAAGGTTGCTGGAATAAGGATCGGTGTCGCTGCCCACTTCCGCATAAGCCGCACGCAGCTTGCCGAAGTTCAGCCAGGAAGGCAGCTGACGGGCCAGCTCGGTGAACACAAAGCTGGTACTTACCGAAGGGTAGAGATAGCTGTTCGATTTCGGGTTCAGCGTAGAGAACCAGTCGTTGCGCCCGGTGATCGTCAGGTACAGCAGGCTTTTGTAGGAAAACTCTGCCGACCCGTAGAGCGAATTGACCTTTTTGCGGGAGTAATCGTAGTTCGGCGATTTGGTCTGGCCGTTGCCGATCGTGTACAGGTCACGCACGTAAAAGTTGGTGACGCTGGTGCTCATCCGGTCGAATATGGATTGCCGCTGGTTGCCGCCGACGGTAAGGTCGAGCCCGAAGCTGCCAAACTTCGGACTGGCCCCTACCAGGAAATCGAGGTTCCGTTCGCGGAAGGTGGTCACATCCTGGTAGTAATATCCGTTGAATCCGGTGGTGGCAGCGCTGATGGAGCGGGTACCTGTGGGGCGGTCGTAATTGTAGGGCCGGGTATAATAGTCCTGCCCGATGCGGCCCTGCGCATAGAGCCAGGGGGTGAACTGGTAGCGCAGTGAAGCGTTGCCGAAGATGCGGTCGCGGTGCACGTTTTCAAACCGTTTAAGGGCTACCCAGTACGGATTGTTGCGGTTGGTGAACCTCGACAGCGGCTGTTCGTAGCCGTTGGCATCGAGGTACGTGTCTTTCAGCCATTTTACCGCGATGCTGTTGGCCAGCGTATACATCGTGGTGTTGGCGTTCATATCCTGCAGGCCGATCTGCGGCGGGTTGTGGTTGAACTCGTTGGAGTAGTTGGCGTTGAGCTGCACCGAGAATTTCGGGGTGAAATTGTAGCCCATGCCGAAATTCATGATCTTTTTGTGAAAGTCCGAATTCGGAACGATGGCTTCGGCGGTAGTGTTGGCAAAAGACAACCGGAAATGGCCTTTGTCATTTCCGCCCGAGAGGGCGACCGAGTTGGTCCAGCTGTAACCGGTACGGTAAAAATCTTTGATATGGTTCTTGTTGGCCAGGTAAGGCTGCATGGAGCCATCGAACTGCGGCGTCAGCTTGCCGTCGAACTTTTCGCCGAACGAGAATACACCAGAGCTTTGCGCGTCTGCAACGGAAGCCTGGCGCTTGCCGAATTCACCCTGTCCGTACTGATACTGGAAATCGGTATAATCAAGAGCCTGTTCTGCCTGAAAATTGGAGTTGAGTTCGACGCCGATGCCGGAAGATTTGCTGCCTGATTTGGTAGTGATGATGATGGCGCCGTCTTTGGCGAGCGAACCGTACAAAGCCGCTGCGGTAGCGCCTTTGAGCACGGTCATCGATTCTATGTCGTCGGGGTTGATGCTTTGCAGCCCGTCGCCCTGGTCGGAAGAGCCGCCCGTAGGGTTGCCGGTTCCGTTGCCGTTTGAACCGCCACCCGAGATGCTGCTGTTGTTGATGGGGATGCCGTTGACGACGATGAGTGGGGAGTTGTTGCCTCCGAACGAAGACTGGCCGCGGATCCTGATCTTGGAGGAGCCGCCGGGGCCGCCGGCGGGGGGAGAAACATTGAGACCAGCCACTTTGCCCTGCAGGCTGTTGCCCACGTTGGTGGTGCGGTTGGTGGTGATCTGGTCTGTATTCACGGTGGCGGTAGAATAACCGAGGCGTTTGGTTTCCCTTCGGATACCCAGTGCCGTTACCACCACCTCGTTGAGGTTCTGGGAACTGCCCTGAAGCTGTACATCCAAAGTGGTTCTGCCGCCTACCGGCTCTTCCCGGGAAATGAAACCCACAAAGCTGAACACCAGCACATTATTCCCTGAAGCATTGATGCGGTATTTTCCGTTGTCGTCGGTTACTGATGCCCGTGTGGTATTCTTCACCAGAACGGTAACGCCGGAAAGGGCTTGTCCGTTGGCGTTTACGACTGTTCCCGTAACGGTTTGGGCCTGGGTGACAGCGGCGGACATAAAGAAGAAAGAAAGAAGCAGGAGCAGTCGGCTCCATACCGGCATGGCAACCGGCGGGGTTGATTTAGTCATATGGCAATTTGTTTACTTACAATCTGGCGACGACCCCGGGGATGGGATCCTTCACCTGATGCAAAGTAGAATAGCCTTTTCCAAAAACCTTCCAAAAACACACACTGTTGGATTTTGTACAAATCAGATCTCCGGCAGAAGTGCCAGGTATCGCATCTGCGTCGCACAGCATCGCTTTGCTTCCTGAGACGCGATGCTTCCCCGATGTAAAGGAAAGAACTCCGTATATTAGCCCATCAATGATGCTTGCATGAATCATGTTCTTTTTCAGAAAGGGTGCCGCGAATTACTGCCCTTTCCGCACATCATGGAATTCTCTTTCCGCAAGAACACGACCATTCAACTGCATTCGTTCCGGCAACGCAAATCAGAATCGCTGAACCTCTTCTATATCATGGAAGGCAAGTTCGAATGGATCATTGAACAGCGTGCCTGCACCCTGTACCCGGGTGACCTGGCCATCATCCTGCCCGGACAAACCATCGGGGGCGAAAATGACCTGCTTGATATCGGAACGCTGGCCTGGCTTGACCTTCGCATGGATCAGTTCCTGCCTTCAGGTCAGTTCATGCCCGGCAAATGGAGCAGCCTGGCGGAGAGCGAAAGCAATACCATCGGCAAGATCCTCGTGCTCAACAGCATGCCGGTGCTCATGAAACTGAAAGAAGCGGGCAACGTATTCCAGCAGCTGCAGCACGAGTTGCTCAACCAGGAGATCGGCTATACCACCCGCACCAACCACCTGCTCGATGAGTTGCTCATCATGATCGCCCGGCAGCTGACACGGCAGAACAGCTCGAGGCGCGACTTCCCGCAAACTTTCATGAAACTGGAGGAAACCCTGCGGGGGAACCTGATGCATCAGTGGACGGTAGAAGAAATGGCCGCCCTGGTCGGACTGGGCACCACGGCTTTCTCGGAAAAAGTAAAAAGCTTCACCGGCTTTTCACCCCTCAACTACCTGATCAACATCCGCATTTCTGAGGCCATCAAATTGCTGAAGCGGCCGGAAGTGCATGTTACGGACATCGCCCTCGACACCGGATTTTATTCTTCACAGCATTTCGCCACCACTTTCAAAAAGCTCACCGGCTACACACCGAGTGAATTCAGAAAGCGAAATGGACCAAACTTATAAACGACCGATCATGGATTGCTTTATCACGATTGACCTCGGTACCGGCGCCGTAAAAGTGTCGGCTTTCAGTTTCAGCGGCGAAGTGCTGGGATTTATGAAAGGATCCTATCCCACTTTTCACAGCAAACCCGACTTCAGCGAGCAGGACCCGGAGCAGATCTTTATTACCATGCTGTATGTGCTGAAAAATTTTTTGAATGAAAAGATCCACCCCAAAAAATACAAGGTGGTCTCCATCTGTTTCAGCGCCGCCATGCACAGCGTGATGACGACCGACAAGAACGGCGTGCCCCTCGGCAATGCCATCGTATGGTCAGACAACCGCGCCAAGAAAGAATCGCAGGAACTGAAAGGTTCACCGCTGGGAAGCCTGCTCTATCACGCTACCGGCACACCGATTCATCCCATGTCTCCGCTGAGCAAGATCACCTGGATGAAAAACCACGACGCCGCACGGTTCCGGCAGGCAAGTAAATTCATCTCGATCAAAACCTATATCATCCAGCAGCTCACCGGCGAGTACGTGATCGATTACAGTCTGGCATCTGCCACGGGCTTGCTCAACATACACACGATCAAATGGGAAACAGATGCGCTCAAGTGGGCCGGCATCCGTCCCGAGCAATTGCCCGACCTCGTGCCCGTGTTCTATTCCACGGGTAAGCTCCGCAAAGAATACCAGACCTCGCTCGGACTGCCGGCGGGCCTGAAGCTGATCGCAGGTTCAAGCGACGGCTGCCTGGCCACGCTGGGCGGAGGCATCTGGGAAGAAGGCAAGGCCACCATCACCATCGAAGACAGCGGGGCGGTGCGTGTGATGGGGAAGAAAGTTTTGAAAGATGAAAAGCAGCGTTTCTTCAATTACCTGCTCACCGAAGATAACTATGTGTCGGGCGGCCCTACCAACAACGGCGGCGCCGTGTTTGAATGGTATGCCCGGCAATTCGGCGTATTCAAAAGGGCTTTCGATGTGGAAGACAGCATGGAAACGCTGATCCATGATGCATCGAGGATACCCGCCGGTTCGGCCGGCCTCCTGTTTCTTCCTTATCTGCAGGGAGAGCGCGCTCCGATCTGGAATGCGAATGCAAAAGGGGTGTACTTCGGTCTTAACATCCAGCACGAACAGCCGCATTTTGCCCGCGCCACCATAGAAGGCATCCTGTATGCCGTGTACAGCATCGGCAAAACGCTGGAAGAGCACCGCATCATCAACAGCCTCTGTGTGAACGGCCGGTTTGCCTCCCTGCCTTTCTGGACGCAGCTGATCGCCGACATCTTCAACAAACCCGTGAACACAAAACTCGATGCCGACAGCGTCGCGATCGGCGCCTTCCTCCTCAGCGCCACCAAAACCGGCATCTACAAAAACCTCGACGAGGCGGCCCAGACCGTACAGCTGCCCGACAATTTCACCCCTGTAAAATCCAATCACCAGGTCTATAAAAAACATTACGCCATCTTCGAACGCCTCAGCACCAAACTGGCCGATGAGTTCGAAGCTATTTCAAACTTGCAGGGGAAGTAAGAGTTTTGCACCAGCATTCGCGTGCTTAATACCGCACTCCTGGCAAGATGCATCATGGCTCTGCGTGCCGGAGGTACGCCCGGTGGGTATAAAATTATTAGACGTTTAGAAGCGTTCCAGCGGAACGCCTGGCGCTATGCCCGCACCCGGGAGCACCAAGGAGGCCGACTAAAAAGTAGGAAAGCCACCTGGTTCTGTGTTCCGGCGGAACACTTGCTGGGTAGTTAAAAACCCCTCCTGCACAGCGTTCCATCGGAACGCCTGTTGCTCTAGGGTGCAGCACGCGAGCAGCAGACGTTCCGATGGAACGTGATTGAATCTCATGACATGCTACCCATCAAATGTTCCTGACGGAACATAGAAACAATCACTACCCACTTTTTAGTCGACCCCAGATAGAATGGAACCTGTTAGCTACCCATTGGTTGTACTTACGGCACGCGGAACCATGATGCATCTTGTCTGCGGTTTGGGATCACTGACGATCCTGATAAACGATCAATGGTGTGAAGGTGATCAGGTGGAAAATCAACCATTGTCTGAACCGGGATTTATGGAACTTGAAAGATTTTGCGGATGGTGAATTTGATTATGGATATTAAACTTCCTGATAATCAGAAAAATCTTCTTAATCCGGGTTCAAGCAATCTACCTGGTCGACTCCCGCTCGATCAAAACAGACGGCAATACGATCAGGTTTTTTGGGAGGTTGAAATGGTTTTTTTCGATGCCTTTGAAAAGGAGCTCGGCGGCGGTTTTGCCGATGTCGAAGGCGGGTTGGGTGATGGTGGTGAGCGGGGGAGATAAGATAGGGGCGGTTTGCAGGGTGGAGAAGGCCAGGAGCTTTAACTGGTCGGGGATGCGGATGTTCAGCTCCCGGCACACCAGATAGAGCTGGATGGCGATGCGCTCTACCGAGGCGATGATGGCGTCGGGAGAGCGGCCCGACTGCATGAGGGCTTTGAGTTGAGCGTAATCTTTGTCTGCTTCCCCGCTGAAATACTCCACCTGGTAATCATCCACGCCGGCTTTCTGCATGGCAGCCTTAAAACCTTCTTCCCGTTTTTTGCAGATAGACAGGCTCTCGGAAACGGAAAAAAATCCCAGCTTCCTGCAGTGCTTGCCAAGGAGATGTTCCGTGGCGAGGAAGCCCGATTCAAAATCGTTGGTGATGATCTTGGCTGCTTCCATCCCTTCATAGTCCCGGTCGAAGAACACCACCGGAATATTGGCCGCGTGCAGTGCGTTGATATGATCGGGTATTGTTGTTTCGGAGGATATGGAGATGAGCACGCCATCGACCCGGCCGCTGCGGCAGTTCTGCAGAATGCTTTTTTCATTCGCATAGCTCTCGTGCGACAGGTAGATGAGTACATGATACCCCTTGCTTTCCGCGACCGACTGGATGCCGTTGATGGCCAGCGAGAAAAAATTGTCGGCTACTTCGGGCAGCACTACGGCAATGGTCTTGCTTTTTTTTCGGCGAAGGCTGCTGGCGTATGGATTGGGTGTGAAGTTGAGTTCACCTGCCCGGGCGATCACCCGCTTCTTTGTCTCCGGACTGATCTCATGGGAATCGCGCAATGCCTTGGAAACCGTTCCGATAGAGAGTTTCAGATCTTTCGCCAGTTGTTGTAATGTAAGTGGACCCATGGCATTGCATGCAGGTTCAAATATACCGATATAAGCTGCCGGTGCGAAAACGTTTTCGTAAATATACTTTCTTTAACACTCCTGTTATCGGACGAAATGGTTCATTTTGCAGTCGAAAAGAAATCGGTTGCAAAAAGAAAGCCGCGCAACAAACCGGTAGAACTTTCCCGGAGGAACGATTGATCTTAAACAGTACTTCATAAAAATTGTCTATATGAGCCAGAATTTTGCACCCGATGCCGCCCCCCTCAAGGATCTCGATGAATGGGAAGACGACCTGCTTCTCCGCTATCCGGAACCGGATACCATCACCACCGACAAGAGCAAGGAAGAATACCGGAACTATGACAGTCCGGCAAGGGATTCGGTACGCGAGTTTTACCGGCTCAACCACAAGTACCAGACCTACGACTTCGTGCAGGATAAGCGCCTGAACTACCTGGCATTCAACAAAAAGCAGATGCCGGTATGGGATGCCTTTGAATTCCTCAACCAGCTGGTGGATGATTCCGATCCTGACACCGACCTTTCCCAGCTTCAGCACCTGCTGCAGACCTCGGAAGCCATCCGCGCCGACGGCCATCCCGACTGGATGGTGCTCACCGGGCTGATGCACGATATGGGTAAAGTTTTGTGCCTCTTCGGAGAGCCGCAATGGGCGGTGGTAGGGGATACCTTCCCCGTAGGTTGCAAATATTCGGATGCTATTGTATATCCTGAGTATTTTGCTGCGAACCCCGACTATAATAACCCTGCCTATAACTCACAGCTGGGTGTATACGAAAAAAACTGCGGCCTGCGCAATGTGACCATGTCGTGGGGCCACGACGAATACGTTTACCAGATGATGAAGGACTATCTGCCTGAATCGGGCCTGTATATGCTCCGCTATCATTCTTTCTACTCCTGGCATCGGGAAGGAGCCTATGACCACCTGCTCGACGACCACGACCGTTCCATGCTCAAATGGGTGAAATTATTCAACCCGTACGATCTCTATTCCAAAAATCCTACACCTCCGAACTGGACTGAACTCAAGCCTTACTACGAAGACCTTGTAGCGAAATATCTTCCTTCCACCCTGCATTTTTAAAGCGCTCATGCAGCATTCTGATGCAAAAATCGCTCAGGTGATGCAGTAAGATTTTTATCCCGGATTTGATGCTCTCTTAATCTCAATTACATCAGGGCAGTAGCTCCTCGCGGGCCGCTGCCCTGATAAAACCTACCATCGTATGAGGTATTCCGCTTGCTTGCACCAAAGCAGACTGTTAGTACTTGTATTTCTCTTTTTCATTCCCACACTATTATTTTCCCAAAGCAATCCGCGCGATGTGAGCGGGGTTGTCAAAGACGACAAAGGGGCCGCTTTACAGGGCATCACGGTAACGGTGAAAGGCACCGGCAAGTCGATTGCCACCGGCACCACCGGATCGTTCAGGATCAGCACTGCCGAGGGTGATACGCTGGTGTTCAGCTCGGTATCGTATGCCAGCATGGAATCCCCGGTAACACTCGAGTCTTTTTATTCCATCACAATGACAGGCTCGGCCACTTCGCTCAACGACGTGGTGGTGGTCGGGTACGGGCGAAGCTCCCGCGCCACGCTCACCAGTGCGGTCACCACCATCAAACCCGATGACCTGAACCGCGGCGCCATCAGCGATGTGGGACAGCTGCTGCAGGGTAAAGTGCCCGGCCTCAACATCTCCGCCAGCGGCGACCCCAACCGTGCCGCCGCTGTTGTACTCCGCGGTGCTTCCACAGTGAACAGTCCGCAGGGACCTTTTTATGTGATCGACGGCGTTCCGGGCGCCGATATTTCCGTTGTAGCGCCCGACGACATCGCCTCCATCGACATCCTGAAAGATGCTGCAGCTACCGCCATCTACGGTAACCGCGCTTCGAACGGGGTTATCATGGTTACAACGAAAAGAGGCAGGAGAGGACAGAGCCAGGTTGCCTACAGCGGCTACGCCGGCATCGAAAAAGTATCGAACCAGCTCGATATGATGAATGCTTCCGAACTCCGGGCATTCCTTGCCAAAAGCAACCTGTCTTTCTCACCCAACGACGACAAGGGCGCCAACACCAACTGGCAGGATGCCGTGGAAAGAAAGTCGGCCGTATCGCACAACCACAACCTTTCCATGAGCGGCGGCGGTGAACACGGTGCCTACAACGCGAGTGTGAACTTTTTCCAGAAAGAAGGGATCCTGAAGGGCAGCAACCTCACACGCGTGATCGCCCGCCTGGCGGTTGACCAGTATGCCCTGAATGACCGCGTGCATTTCGGCCTCACCGTCAGCAACTCGAACAGCAACGCCAACAACACGCCCAACCGCAATACGGTGCTCCTCCAGATGGTGAACCACCTGCCCGTATCGCCGGTCAGAAATGCAAACGGCACGTTCTTCGAGAACTTTCAGAACACCGGCTACTTCAACCCGGCCGCGCTGATCGAACATGCGAAAGACAATACCAAATACAATAATCTGGTCGGCAGCTTTACCACCAATGTAAAACTTCCCTGGGGTTTCTCTTATGATCTGAATCTCTCGTACCAGAACCTCAGCCAGCTGCACGGTGAATTCTACGACAGTTACTATGCCCAGTACAACAGCGCCAATTTCTACAACAATCCGGATCCTCCGTTGGTACACAGTCTGATCAACTTCGGTACCAACGGCTCTGCGCTGCGCAACACTTACCAGAACACCAACAAAATTCTTGAAACCTACCTCACCTGGAACCGCAAGTTCGGCGAGCATTCCATCAACGCGGTGGTAGGGTATTCATGGCAGGACAATGTGTATGGCGACGGCTTCCAGTCGAGCAGCACCAATTTCCCGGTAGACAATATCAGCTACAACAACCTCGCGCTCAGCAACCCTTACGCGATCGGTTCTTACCGCATCAATTTCGGCGATGCCAGCATCTATCAGCAAACCAGGCTGATCTCCGACTTCGGCCGACTGAATTATAACTACAAAGAGAAATACCTCCTGCAGGGTTCCGTAAGAAGGGACGGAGGCTCTGTGTTCGGCGCCAACAACCAGTGGGGGTATTTCCCTGCCGGCGGCGTTGCCTGGAGAGTGATCAAGGAAGACTTCATGCAGAACCAGACCCTCTTCAGCGACCTGAAACTGAGGGCCAGTTATGGGGTTACGGGTAATGCAGGCGGTTTCAATGCCTACACAGCGCAGTTGCTTTCCGGTTCGCTGGGTACGTACTATTACAATGGCGTACAGACCGCCGCCTACGGCCCCACCCAGGCAGACAATCCCAGTTTGAAATGGGAAAAAACAGCCACTTCCAACATCGGTCTCGATTTCTCGGTACTGAAAGGCAGACTGACCGGTACCGTGGAATTCTATAATAAGAATACGACCGGTATGATCTATTCTTATGCCGTCGATCCGATCCTTATCCCCTTTGGCAGCATCACTGCGAACGGCGGAAGCATGAACAACCGCGGGGTTGAACTGAGCCTGAGCGGCACACCGGTAGAGACCAAAAATTTCACCTGGACAACCAGCCTGAACCTGGCCAACAATACCAACAAGATCACCAGCCTCACCAATCCGCTCTTTGCAGGTGGCGACTCTGTTCGCCTGACGCAGCCGGAAGGGAACGGACAAACGGGCAGTACGCTGCAGATACTGAAAGCAGGCAAACCGCTCGGACAGTTCTTCACGCTGAACTATGCGGGCAAGAACAGCGCAGGTGTATCGCAGTATTACAGGAACGATAAATCGCTGACCGTATCGCCTTCGATCGGCTCCGATTACGTGTATGCAGGCAGTCCGCAGCCGAAGCTGCTGGCAGGTTTTACGAATACCTTCCGGTACAAGAACTTTGACCTGAACGTATTCCTGCGCGGCGTGTTCGGCAACAAGATCTTTAATGCAACACGGGCCGACCTGTTCCGTCCGAGCACGGCACAGTACACCAACATCCTCAAAGATGCGGCCGGTGAATCCATCTCCGATGGAAACGCGTACAAGTATTCTACCCGGTTCATCGAAAGCGGTACATACGTGCGCCTCGACAATGCCACGCTCGGGTACAACTTCCGCCGGCTCGGCAACTACATCCGCAACATACGTGTATATGCTTCTGTGAACAATGCCTTTGTGATCACCAAATACAGCGGTATCGATCCGGAGATCAACCAGGGCGGACAAGCGCCGGGTGTGGATACAGATAATTTCTATCCTAAAACACGTACGGCCCTCGTGGGTGTTAATGTTACATTTTAAATTTCTCAAATCAGCGATATGAAAATCAGATTCAACTATATGCTGCTTCTTGCTGTGATCGGGTTTGCTTCCTGCCACAAGGTGGATGTTCCGATCACCACGCAGCTCACGCCGGACGTATTTCCGCAGAACGCAGCGCAGTTCGTACAGGCTTCCGGTCCGGCCTATGTGGCGCTCAGAGGCAACTTTGCCATCGACTACTTTTTTATCCAGTCGTGCAGCACCGACGAGTCGATCATGCCTGCACGCGGCGGCAACTGGTACGACAACCAGAACTACCGCATGCTCCATTACCACGACTGGACAAAGGACAATGGCTGGACAAATTCTAACTGGTCGTGGCTGTCGAAAACGATCGGCGCCACCAACCAGTCGATCTCGATCCTGAATACAAAAATGCCGGAAGGAATTTCCAAAGTGCAGACCATTTCGGAACTCAAGATGGTGCGGGCGCTTGCCTATTTTATGTTCATGGATCTATATGGCAATGTGCCTATCGACACGTTGTACGGCGATTTTACACCGCATGCCAACGTGGCCCGCACGCAGGTGTTCAATTTCATCGAGAACGAAGTAAAGACGCTTCTCCCGAACCTGAGCCCCGCGTCGGATGCGACGATGTACGGACGTGCCAATCGCTACACCGCTTTTTCGCTGCTGGCAAAGATGTACCTGAACGCGGAATACTACACCGGCACCGCCCGTTACAATGATTGCGTGTGGGCTTGCGACAGTGTGATCAACACGGGTAAGTACATACTGGCAACGCGTGCAAACTACCTGAATATGTTCATGCCAACGAACGGCCCTTCCTCACCGGAGTTTATCTTTGCCGTGCCTTTTGATCCGGCTGCCTCCAGCGCCTACGGGCTCAACGGCTTTCAGTACCATGCACGCTATGATGTACCCCGCTCGGAAACCAACAAGTTCAACCTCAAATTTACGCCGAGCGCACCCAGAAGCACGCTGCCTGAATACTACGTCAATTTCAACGATGCCAATGACGTCCGCAACCAGCAGTGGCTCACTGGTCTGCAGTTCATGAACGACGGTGTGACCCCCGTGACCGTAACCACTACCAACAAGGGATTCGACCAGTTCTATTCGGGGCCGAATCCTGCAGCTCCGCTCACATACCAGGTGAACCTGACGCCGGATGTGGTGCTCAGGCAGAATGCAACCCTGTTTGATTGCGGAAACGACGAGATCGCCTGGAATATGGGCTACCGCAACATCAAATTCTATCCCGATGCCAGCTCGCTGAGCCGTAACCAGAACAACGACATTCCGCTGTTCCGTTATTCGGATATCATTCTGATGAAAGCAGAAGCGATCCTGCGCGGCGGCACAGCCACCGGCGGACAGACCGCGCTGTCGCTGACCAACCAACTCAGGGCCGTACGCACCACTTCACCGGCAAGAACGAGCGTGACGCTGGACGATGTTTACGCGGAAAGATGCCGCGAGTTTGCCTGGGAAAACTGGCATCGCAACGACATGATCCGTTATGGCAAGTACGAAGGCAAATGGGGTTTCAAGACCAATGCCGATACCTACCGGCGTATATTTCCAATACCTACTTCGGCGCTGGTTGTGAACCCTGCGCTGAAGCAGAACCCGGGGTACTGATCCAACGGTTTTTGTGCGGCCTGAACTCACCCCACACCCATCCATGGAGCAGATTGGAAAACTTTCTCATCCCCACCTGGGAGGGGGAGGGGTGGGTTCAGCAGCACAATAAGCAGACCGGGGACTTATTTACCTCCCTCAAACCAACGAATTCCCGTTTTAGAATCCTTTTGCCGAGTTTTATCCTAACACCCAAGGTTTTATTATCCGATGAACAAGATCACCAGACACAGCTTCCTCAGGCAGTCATTGAAGGCGGGCGCATTACTCATGCTGGCGCCTTCTTTGCCGTTTAGTGCCGGAGCCGCACCGCAGGTTGCGCAGGTTGACGAAGACTTTATGAAACGACTGCGTGATGCCAACGACAAACAGGTGGAGCTTTTGCTGAAGACGGATCTTCAGAAGGCCGGCTTCAGCCGCAAGACGGGGTACGATTTCGCGACCCTGGCCGCTGCCTTCAGTTCGCCCCAGTCAGGCTATCATGGCAGTGCGGATGTGGTAGCGGCCCTTGGTAAGCTCACCGTTTTGCTGCAAAGCGCCCAGTCGGACGACGGCACTGCGAATTTCGGCAACCTGGAATCTCCGCCCGATACGGCTTTCCTGCTCGAGCCGTTGAGTGCCGGCGCCTTTATTCTGGTGAAGAATGCGTCGCCTGATCTGCAAAAAATCAACAGCGATGTAAAGACCTTCATTGTGCGGGCCGGAGAGGCCTTGAGTACCGGTGGCGTACATACGCCGAACCACCGTTGGGTGATCTGCGCGGCGCTTGCCCGGCTCAATGCGCTTTATCCCAATAAAAAATACACGGATCGCATAGCCGACTGGATGGGCGAGAATGTCTTCCAGAACAGCGACGGCAACTACCCCGAGCGGAGCCGCAACTATGCCAACGTGGAAGACAATTCCATGATCACCATGGCACGTCTGCTGAACAAGCCTGCCCTGTTCGCATATGCCCGCAAAAACCTGGAGACGACGTATTACTACATGGACCCCGATGGCGAACTCGTGGTCAACGATTCAAGGCGGCAGGATCAGTACACCTCCAAAAACATTGTCTCGTACTATCTGCATTACCGGTACATGGCCATCCGCGACAAGAGTGCGCTGTTTGCTGGCATTACCCGCTTGATCGAAGGAATGAAAGGCTTTGAAGAAGAGGTGCTGAACCATTCCTATTTTCACTTCCTGGAAGACCCGCTGCTGCAGCAGGCTTTGCCGGCGGCGTCGACCCCGCCCGTGAATTTCGAGAAACTTTTTACAAACTCGCATCTCCTGCGCATCCGTCGCAACGAATCTACAACCACCCTGTTCGGCGGCATCGATTGGCCGCTGATTATTGCTTCCGGCCGCTCCGACAGTCCAAACTTCTTTGCGTTCCGTAAAGGGGAGGCGGTGCTTAAATACCTGCGGTTGTCGACCACCTTTTTCAGCATGGGGTATTTTTACAGCGAAGGACTCAGGAAAGAAGGCAGCAAATACATACTTCATAAAAAGCTGACAGTGCCCTATTATCAGCCCCTGCCGAAAAACCTGCGCAATGCCAAAGGCGATTACAAGCTGTCGCCCAGCATCGATGACCGGTTCTGGAACAAGATGGACTTTTCGCACCGCCCGGTCAGCAATGTAAAAACACTTGACACCACCATCACTTTTGCCGAGACCACGGCCGGAAACGAACTGGTGTTCGAGGTCGGCGGACTGTCGGGCGTGCAGGTGACCATCGAGTTGTGTTTCCGGGAAGGCGGAAAATTGTCCGGGGTAACAGACGGTGGTAACCAGAACTCCTTTCTGGAAAGCGGTACCGGCAGCTATTCTTTTGGAAAAGATGCCATCTCCTTTGGACCGGGAACGGTAGCACAAAAAACGATTTCCAGCCTGGAAGGCGAGCGGTACAGCACCCATTTCGGTACGCTGCGCACGGACGGCATGCATGTGTATCTCACCGGCGTTACCCCGTTCAGGCATACCCTTGTGTTCAGCTAGTATCAGCCCAGCCTGAAAATGACCGGCTGTTTTTTGGTGGTCGTTACAGGAATGCCATCCTTATAGGCAGGCACCCATTTGCCACTGTGCCTGATGATCCATTCCGTATGTTCCCTCAATCCGCCACTTTCGGGTCCGCTGACAACATGTATATCGCTCACATTGCCGGTGGAGTCTACGGTAAACTGGACCACCACGGTTCCCTCAATGCCTTGCTGCACGGCGGCATCAGGATAATGAAAATTTCTGTTCAGGTATCTCATCCACGCAGTGGCTCCACCCGGGAATGTGGGCGTGCTGTCTGGTTGTTGCTGTGCAGGCGCTGCGTAGCAAAATGTGGAATGAAGCGGCCTCTTCTCTTTCGGGACAGACCCGGGATTGGACAATGAATTTGATGAAAAAAAGACCAGGAGAAGAAGGCAGCTGCCGGAGAATAGACCGGAAGAAGTAAAAGATGGTTTCATGTTTCCTGCTTTAGAAATGAATAAATAAGAGCAGGTACGGACAAATTGGCCTCTGAAATTAGGAAAAATTCCAAATCGGGCCTTTCACACCACAATCCATACGGCTGTCACTGGAGATCCTGCTTCCTCAAACGCCGTGTGCAGTTATATTTGCTGATCGGTTTCCGTTTCCATTTGCATGGACCGGGGAAACCGTTACCTGGTCATTAATATTCCTGCCATGTCTAAACTTTGCCTGCTCTTTATCCTGGTCTTTCCTTTTTTCAACCGGAGCTTTTCTCCCCGTCGGCCGCAAGCCGCAAAGGATGACAGCCTGCTGAGTTTAAAGCAGCACATTGTCAAAGACATACTGACCGCCTCCATGGATCCGGACGAAGTAGCCAGCATTGCCAGCAAAATAAACGCGGACGGATCTTGGTCAGACATCGACTATACGGATAAGACCCGTGGCGGCTGGCCTGTGAACCTGCACAATGAACGCCTCAACGGCATGGCTGTTCTTTTCACGCGGCCCGGCACAAAATGGGCCGGTGACCCCAAGCTTGCTCAACAGATCATGCGGGGGCTCGATTACTGGTTGCAGCATGATTTCATCTGCCCTAACTGGTGGTACCCTGAGATCGGTGTGCCAAAAGTACTGGGCCCCACCATGATCTTGATGGAAGACCTGCTCACGGCGGCACAGAAAGAAGCCGGCGTCAGGATCCTGAACCGGGCCAAAATCGGCATGACGGGCCAGAACAAAGTATGGCTGTCGGGCAACGTCATATACCGCAGCGTACTTACCGGCGACCTGGGCCTGATCAATTCCGCAGTAAACGCCATTCAGGAAGAAGTGGTGGTTTCGGAAGCGGAAGGCATCCAGCCCGACTTTTCATTTCACCAGCATGGTACGCAGCAGCAGTTCGGGAATTATGGCTCTGCCTATGCCGGTGACATCCTGAAATGGGCCTCTATCTTTCAGGGCACGCCTTTTCAGTTCAGGCCGGAAAAAGTAGACATCCTTCGGAACTACCTTTTGAATGGCATGCGGTGGATCGTATGGAAAAACAAGATGGACATCAGCGCCTGCGGCCGGCAGCTGTTCCCAGATGCACAGGCTGGCAAGGCGGCCAGCATCCGCAGGATATTCAGGCAGATGCCGGTGGTGGATCCGGCCAATACAGTGAAGTACAACAACGCCCTCAATGATTTTGAAGGTGATGTCCATTTTTGGAAATCTGATATGACGGTACACCGCCGCAACAATTTTTACACATCGGTAAAGATGAGTTCCAACAGGGTAGGCGGGGCAGAATCATGCAATGATGAAAACCTGCAGGGTTATCATCTCGGTGATGGTGCTACCTACTTTTACCAGAGTAACAAAGAGTATACGGACATATTTCCGTATTGGGACTGGAAGATGATACCCGGCACCACAGCCTTTCATGGCGACAAGCCGCTGCCCGTGCTTCCCTGCAGCGGATACAATCTCCAAACGGATTTTGTGGGCGGCGTGTCTGACGGAAAAAACGGAATAGCAACGCTCTCGTATAAACGCGACAGCCTCGTGGCCCAGAAATCGTGGTTCTTTTTTGAAAATGCAGTGATCTGTCTGGGAGCAGGCATACATACGGATGAAGAAGAGCCGGTGGTAACCACCGTAAACCAAAGCTTCCTCCATGGCAAAGTTCTGGTGAAGCAGGGCGGTGCTGTGCAGTCGCTTTCCGCCGGGCAGCATGCGCTCTCCGGACCTTCCTGGGTGCTGCATGATGGCTGGGGATATTATTTCCCCGGCAGTCAGGCAGTGCAGCTCTGCAACCAGGTTGCTAAGGGCGACTGGCACCGGGTGCTGAAACGGATGCCGGAGAAAGAAATAAAAGACAGCCTGTTCCTGCTCTGGTTTGATCATCATGCAAAGCCAGACAACGCCAGGTATGCCTATTATGTGTTGCCCGCGGCCACACAGCAAAATATCGAGTCACGCGCTTCGGGTTTTCAGCTGTTGCAAAATACGTCCGGGTTGCAGGCAGTAGAATGCAACACACTGCAGATGCTGGGCATTGTTTTTGTGCAACCCGCAACATGCAGCTCCCCATTGTACGGTGACATCAGCACAAAACAGCCCTGCATTGTACTGCTAACAAAAAAAGGCGGGGTCTGCCAGCTGGTGGTCTCCGAACCCACACACAAGGTGGCTTCCCTCCAAATCGGGCTGAAGGGCAAACATACCGCCCCCGCCGGCAGTGCACGGTACGAGCCGGCAAAAAACATGACCTGGTTCACAATAGCGCTTCCGCAAGGGCCTGATGCAGGAAGGAGCGTACAGCTGGAGGTGAAGTAAAGTATTTTTTTGCTGCAATGTCCATTGCCTTTGCTACTTCTGCAAATCTGCAGGGAAGCAATGTTTCAGACATTGCATAAACTACGGAGAATCACCCAATCCCCGTCTTTGAAAACATGTCTTCACCAAAACAGCTTTGCCAGCTAAATTCCTTGTGTAATCAGAATAAATGTGCGTAACAGCCTCCCTTAATGACAGGGGCGCCGGGCCAGCCACAACGAAGCAGGGCTTTGGGTGGAATGGAGTATCTTTAGAAATACAAGCGCTTCTCATGCAACACCATGCTACCTCTTCGCCGGCCGGTCCGCCCGGTCTTCCTGCTCCAATCAAAAAACAGGCACTCGCGGGTCCGCCCGCCCTGCCGGTACTCGGCAACCTGCTTGATCTCAATTCAAAAGAACTCCATCGTGTGCTCGAAAGATGGATAGACCAATACGGTTCCCTGTTTAAATTCAAACTGGGTTCACGTACGGTGGTCGTGGCATCATCGCCGGATACCGTGCATTATGTGCTGAAGAACCGGCCCGACTTGTTCAGGCGGCTGGGCAAGATGGATGAGATCATACGGGAGATGGGCGTTTTCGGTGTGTTTAATGCGGAAGGCGCTGAATGGAAATGGCAGCGCAGGGCCGTATCGCAGGCACTCAATGTGCAGCACCTGAAAACTTTTTTCCCTGTACTCACCGGGATCACCGGCATCCTCCACAACCGTTGGACCGGGTTGTCGGCAGGCGGGGCCTCGGTCGATGTAACGGCCGAGCTTATGCGCTACACCGTGGATGTTACTTCCCGGCTCGCCTTCGGCTACAACATGAACACGATCGAGCACGAAGACGTGATTCAGAACCACCTCGAAACCATCTTTCCCGCCATATTCAACCGCATCAATCTACCCTTTCCTTACTGGCGCTACATCAAGCTGCCGGCCGACAAAAAACTGGAGCGATCGCTGCATGTTGTATATGATATGATGCTTGGGGTCATCAACCAGACGCGGCAACAGCTGGAAGATGAACCGGAGCTCAGAAAAGAACCGACAAATTTTTTACAGGCCCTCCTGGCGGACAACGACAGCGGGCCACCGGTCTCTTCGCCCGTGATCATCGGCAATGTGCTCACCATGCTGCTGGCAGGAGAAGACACGACCGCCCATTCGCTTGCCTGGATCTTTTACTACATGCATCTGTACCCTGCGGTGCAGCGCAGGATGCAGGAAGAAGCAGACCGGGTACTGGGCGGCCAGACCAACATCAGCCAGTACGAAGATGCGGCGAAGCTGACCTATATTGAAGCGGTGGCTTTCGAGGCCATGCGACTGAAACCCGTTTCCCCCTTTCTGTTTCACGAGGCGCTCGCCGACGTGGTTGTGGAAAGCGTGCAGCTGCACAAAGGCGACGGCATCCTGCTGCAAACCCAGCATGCACCCCTGCAGGCCGCCCACTTCAGCAACCCACACGAATTTATTCCCGAAAGATGGATAGACAGTGGCTGCCCGGCGATGGCTGCCCACAACGAAAAAGCATTTGCTCCGTTCGGAGGCGGCGCACGGTTCTGTCCGGGCTACCAGCTTGCCATGCTCGAGATCAAAGCCGTGCTGGCCATGGCCTGCCGCAATTTTCAGGTCGTCATGGAAACGCCGCCCGAACAGGTAAAAGAGATCCTGGCTTTTACCATGCGGCCTTCTCAATTTTTGATCAAACTGACCAGGCGCAGCTGATCGGATGGTAGACTGCACAGACCATGGCAGTAACCTGCGACTGTTTCCCGAAAATGTCCTTAATTAGCATTTCATCCGGGAAAATGCTATGAACCACAAACTGACTCGATCTTTTCTCAGGGCGCTCGTACTTTCCGCATTTGCTTTTCTCTCTTTCGGCGCGGCCTGTCAAACCACGACCTATTTCACCAAAGGCCTGCTGGTACCCGTGCCCAGCCGGTATGGCCGCGAAGCCCTGTACATGGATCTGCTCGCCTACCGCCTGTACAACCACACCCTCGAATCACCGGTGGAAGGCCAAACTTTCGCCAGCGATGAGCAGGGGCAGGAACTGAAATGGCAGACGGTGTTGGCAGACAGTCTGCACCGGCTTCGCGGAAGGATGGGAGGGGGCCAAAGGGGTGGCGGTCCGGCAGGTCCGGGCATTGCGCCCGGAGCCGCCCGGAACTCCATCGGCGTGGGTGGTGCCTACCTGTACCTGACCTACACATCCCCGCGTAACCAGCCGGCCCTGCTGAATATCAAAGGCAACAGCGGCGTGTATGTAAACGGCGTGCCGCACATGGGCGACGCGTACAGCCTGGGCTACCTGTCAATACCTGTTGAACTTAAAAAAGGACTCAACGAATTTTATGTGCGCGGAGCTTCCGTGATAGCTGGCCTTCAGTTTCCTTCCAAACCGGTTGTCCTCAACTCGGAAGACCTCACGCTTCCGTCTATTGTGCTTACAAAAAACAACGCAGACCTGATGGGCGCGATCGTGGTGATCAACACAACTTATGCCGAACTGAAAGGCTGGCAGATCCGGAGCCGGACAAATGGAAAGGAGGTCTTCACTGAAGTGCCGGCGATTCAAGCGATGTCGTCGCGAAAGATCCCGTTTCGGATCGACGGAAGCAGGGTGGCGGCAAAAGGCAAACCGGATTGCGTGGTATCGCTGATGCAACGGGCAAAAGTAGTGGATGAAGCAACAGTCTCGCTGGAGGCGGTCGATCCGGCAGATCATTACAGCGCTACCTTCCTGAGCAACATAGACGGCAGCCTGCAGTATTATGCCGTTACCCCGCAAACAGTGCCAACCGCTCAGGCAGCCCTTTTCCTCTCCGTGCACGGAGCAGGCGTGGAAGCGATCGGCCAGGCGAGGGCCTACAAACCCAAAGACTGGGGTACACTCGTGGCCGCCACCAACCGCCGCCCGCGCGGGTTCAACTGGGAAGACTGGGGGAGGCTGGATGCGCTGGAAGTGCTTGGGATCGCCAAGGCAAAATTTTCACCCGATCCGCAACACATCTACCTGACCGGTCATTCCATGGGCGGACATGGCACCTGGTTCCTGGGGGCTACCTATCCGGACCAATGGGCTGCCATCGGCGCCTGCTCTGGCTATCCCACCCTCAAAGGCTACGGCTCAGCAGACGGACTCATACCTGACAGCAGCAGCGATCCGCTTGAGCAGATGTTGCTGCGCAGCGGCAACCAGAGCGATGTGCCGAAACTGGCTACCAACTACAAACCGCTGGGCGTATACGTGCTGCACGGAGATGCCGACAAAACAGTTTCGGTTACCTATGCCCGTCAGATGCGGAAGCTGCTCGCCGATTTCCATACCGACCTCAGCTACTACGAATACCCGAATGGCGAACACTGGTTCGGTGATCAGAGTGTGGACTGGAAGCCGCTGTTTGAGTTTTTCAGGTGGCACACGCTTCCGCTTGACAGTGCCGTTGATGTGATTGATTTCATCACCGCAAGCCCGGGCATTTCAAGCCGCTGCCACTGGGCTTCCATCGAGCAGCAAACCTTTCCGCTGCAATACAGCCACCTGCAACTCAACCGGAGCAAAGCCGGAAAAACGATCGGCGGAACAACGCAAAACATCCGCCTGCTGAAGCTGGCCCTGTGCGACTTTGGTGCCAATGCACAGGTAAGGCTTTCGCTTGACGGACAGTCGCTGACCTGCAGCACCGCTTCTGCTGCCGACAGTGTTTTCCTGCTTCGCGAGAACGGCCGGTGGATTCAGACACCGGCACCCGATGGCCGACGGAAAACACCGCAACGGTACGGCACGTTCAAAGATGCGTTCAACCACCGGATGATATTTGTATACGGTACTTCCGGCACGGTGGAAGAAAACACATGGAGTTTCAACAAGGCCCGTTATGATGCCGAGACCTGGTACTACCGCGGCAACGGCGCGGTGGATATCATGTCTGACAAACAATACTCACTGCAAAAATTTCCCGACCGCGGGGTGATCCTGTTCGGCAACAGGGAGACCAACACCGCCTGGAACGTTTTGCTGGGCGATTGTCCCATACAGGCGGCCCGCGGCCGGATCACCGCCGGCGACCGCTCCTGGACCGGCGACGACCTCAGCGCTTATTTTGTATGGCCCCTGGCCTATTCTTCCATAGCGTCGGTGGGCGTGGTAACCGGTACCGGCATGAAGGGGCTGCAGGCGGCCAATGCCAACCAGTATTTTGCCGGCGCCAGCGGCTTCCCCGATTTTATGATCTACCGGTTCGACATGCTGAAGTTGGGCGCGAGCCAGGTGCAGCTCGCCGGTTTTTTTGACAACGACTGGAAACTCGATCCGGCAAACCTGACAGCGGTCAAATAAAAGAGGCGGCAAGCGCTGCGCCGGTTGATGCAGCTCGTATGCAAATCAAAAAATCTTCCGGAAACATGAAAAATTCCCTTGCATTTTTCTTCGTCCTGGCGTCCCTATTTGCACGGGCGCAGAACCCGGTTCCGGCCTACCGCAACCCTGCAATGCCGGTCGATCAGCGTGCTGCCAGCCTCCTTGCACAGCTGAGCGTAGAAGAAAAGATCTCGCTGCTGGGGTACCGCAGCAAAGCCGTTGACCGGCTGGGCATTCCAGCGTATAATTGGTGGAACGAAGCGCTTCACGGGGTGGCAAGGGCGGGCCTGGCAAAGGTTTTTCCGCAGGCCATCGGCATGGCTGCCACCTTTAACGACAGCCTGCTGAAAGAAGTAGCCGGCGCCATCTCCACCGAAGCAAGAGCGAAATACAACCTGGCTGTGGCCCAGGACCAGCGGGTGCAGTACATGGGGCTCACCTTCTGGTCGCCGAACATCAATATTTTCCGTGATCCGCGCTGGGGGAGGGGGCAGGAGACGTATGGCGAAGACCCCTTCCTGACCGCCACTATGGGAACAGCCTTTGTAAAGGGCATGCAGGGCGACGATCCGCATTACCTGAAAACCGCTGCCTGCGCCAAACACTTTGCCGTACACAGCGGTCCGGAAGCCGGCCGACATTCATTTGATGCCGTCGTGGATGAAAAAGACCTCCGCGAAACGTATCTGTATGCATTTAAAAAACTGGTGGATGCCGGTGTGGAATCAGTGATGTGTGCCTACAACCGCGTGAACGGCGAGCCTTGCTGCAGCGGTCAGACCCTGCTGCACGACATCCTGCACAAGGAATGGAATTTTCGCGGGCATGTGGTCACCGACTGTGGAGCGCTCGACGATATTTTTCTCCGCCACAAGGTGATGAACGATCCCGTGCAAGTAGCCGCCGCAGCACTGAAAGCAGGGGTAAATCTCGATTGCTCCTCACTGCTGCAAAGAGACCTCATCAAGGCTTATAACCAGCAACTGGTCACCTCCGCCGACATTGATTCGGCGCTGATCGCCCTGCTGCGGACCCAACTGAAGCTGGGGTTTTACGACGCCAGGGAAACAGTGCCCTACAGCAGGCTGGGGGCTGAAAGCATTCACAGTTCTGCCAATATCGCCCTGGCCCGGGAAGCGGCGCGCCAAAGTATGGTGCTGGTGAAGAATGACCGGAACCTCCTTCCCCTCGACCGCAGCAAGTACCGGTCTATGGTGGTGGTTGGCGCCAATGCCGGTTCCATCGATCCGCTGGTAGCCAATTACCACGGTATGTCGGGCAATATGGTCACTTTTGCCGAAGGCATCACGGAAGCCGCCGGCCCTTCCATCGCCGTGCAGTACGATCAGGGAAGCGATTTTACCGACACGGTACACTTCGGCGGTATCTACGCTGCCGGAGAAAGCGAGATCGCCATCGCGGTGATCGGTCTTACCCCTTCGTTTGAAGGAGAGGAAGGTGATGCATTTCTGGCAGCGAACGGAGGCGACCGGCTCTCCCTTTCGCTGCCTGCTGCCCACATTGCCATGCTGAAAGTGCTGCGCAAAAAGAACAAGCCGGTGGTAGTGGTGGTGAATGCGGGAAGTGATGTTGACCTTGCCGCCATTGATCCATACGCCGATGCCATCATTCTGTCGTGGTACCCGGGTGAACAGGGAGGCAACGCGCTGGCCGACGTGTTGTTTGGCAAAAGTGCACCCGGCGGCCGTTTGCCTGTCACATTCTACCAGTCGCTGAACGACCTTCCGGCGTATACGAGCTATGCCACCACAGGCAGAACATACCGTTATTTCACCGGCAAGGTGCAGTATCCTTTCGGGTATGGACTGAGCTACACCTCCTTTGCATATGAATGGTTGGCCAAACCACCTTCCGTACTATCACTGAAACAGGTGCTGGATCTTGCGGTGACGGTCAAGAATACAGGCGACCGCGACGGTGATGAAGTAGTGCAGGTGTATGTGAAGTTCCCTGCCATCGCACGCATGCCGGTCCGCGAACTGAAAGCGTTCAGGCGGGTTGCGATCGGCAAAGGAGGAACGCAGGTGGTGCGACTGAGCATACCGGTGCAGGATTTGCAGAAATGGGATCTGAAGGAAAGAAGGTGGAAATTATATGCCGGTGATTATACGCTTATAGTAGGCAGCCATTCGCAGGATCTGAAATTATCCATGCCCTTAACCATCAGATCAAACCTCCGGTAACTTAAAACGGCAAGCAATAAAGAACCGGTCTTTTTATCCTGCCGGCCCCTAATTTTACGCTTTCAATCAACACACGCTTCATATGAATCTGAAACTCGCTCCAGGATCGCCTCTGCCCTTCTGCCGCCTCGTAAGGATGGTCCGTTTTGCTTTCCTGCTCCTCTTTCTCACAGGTGCGAACCGGCTTGCTGCCCAGCAGGGCCCGAGCAGCCACGACCTGACGGATTATGTGGACCCTTACATCGGCACCGGCTTCCACGGGCATGTGTTCATGGGCGCCAACGTGCCCTTTGGGGCAGTGCAGCTGGGGCCGGTAAATATGTCGGAAGGGTGGGACTGGTGCTCCGGTTATCACTATTCGGATTCAACGATCATAGGCTTTTCGCATACTCATCTCAGTGGTACCGGTATCGGCGACCTCGGTGATATACTGGTGATGCCGGCGACGGGCAAGGTTATGCCCGTAAAAGGCAAGCTCAATGACCCGGCGAGCGGTTACTATTCGCTTTTTTCGCACCAGGATGAAAATGCGGTGCCGGGATATTACAGCGTACTGGTAAAACGGTATGGCATACGCGCAGAACTGACGGCGACTGAAAGGGTCGGTTTTCACCGGTATACTTTTCCGGCATCCGCAGAAGCAAAGATCATCATCGACCTGAAAGAAGGGATCGGATGGGACCAGTCGACCCGCACCTTCCTGCAGAAAGTAAACGACACCACGGTGGAAGGATACCGCTATTCCAAAGGATGGGCAAACGATCAGCGTATCTTTTTCACGGCGGTATTTTCCAAACCCTTCACCGGCTTTGAGTTGGCTGAAGACGCCGTGCTTCACGAAGGAGATACCCTTACTGGCAGAAGGGTAAAGGGCATCGCCAGCTTCTCCACAAGTGAGGGAGAAGCCATCCAGCTGCGGCTGGCCGTTTCGCCGGTAAGCATTGAAAACGCCCGGGCGAACCTGAAAGCAGAAGTGCCCGGCTGGAACTTCGATGCAACGGCTGCACGTGCAAAAGCTACCTGGAACCAGGAACTGGGACGCATCGTTTTTTCCACAAAAGACGAAAAGAGGAAGCGTGTTTTTTACACCGCCCTCTATCATACCATGATCGCGCCCTCGCTGTTCAACGATCACAACGGCGACTATTTCGGCACGGATAAACAGGTGCACGAAAAAGCGTCATTCACCAACCTGACCACCTTTTCACTGTGGGACACGTACCGTGCCGCACATCCCCTCTTTACCCTGTTTCAGGCAGACCGTGTGCCCGATATGATCAATTCCATGCTGGCCATTTACCAGCAGCAGGGCCGGCTTCCGGTGTGGCATCTGATGGGCAACGAAACGAATACCATGCCCGGCTACAGCTCCGTTGAAGTGATAACCGATGCTTACCTGAAAGGCATCAAAGGCTTCGATACCGCGCTAGCCTGGGAAGCCGTAAAAGCAACGGCGATGCGGAACGAACGCGGACTGAAATATCTGAAGGCCTATGGTTTTATTCCTGCCGACAGCATGAAAGAATCGGTGGCGATGGGACTGGAATACGCGATCGCCGACTGGGGCATTGCACAAATGGCCAAACGGATGGGCAAAAGCGACGACTTTGTTTATTTTCTCAGCCGCGGCCGCAATTACCGGAACTATTTCGATCCTGAAACAAAGTTCATGCGTGGACGCGTTTCTAAAGCGGCGTGGCGAACCCCGTTCAGTCCGTTTGAAGCCCGCCACGGCCAGGATGATTTCACGGAAGGCAACGCCTGGCAGTATACCTGGCTGGTGCCGCAGGATGTGGAAGGCATCATCCGCCTGCAGGGCGGTGATGCGGCTTTTACAAGCAAGCTGGATTCTCTTTTCCTGGCCCAAGGGAATCTCGGCAAAGACGCCTCTCCGGATATTTCCGGATTGATCGGCCAGTACGCTCACGGCAACGAACCGAGCCACCACATCGCTTACCTGTACAATTATGTGGGCAAACCCTGGAAAACAGCGGACAAGATCCGGTTCATTCTCGACAGCATGTACTCCGACCGGCCAGACGGGCTTTGCGGCAATGAGGATGTAGGACAGATGTCGGCCTGGTATGTTCTTTCTGCCCTTGGTCTGTATGAAGCAAACCCCATGAACGGAAAATACCTGATCGGTAGTCCGGTGATGGATGCAGCAACCCTACAGGTCGCAAAAGGTAAAACTTTTCACATCGAAGTGAAACAAAATTCTTCAGGTAACAGGTACGTGCAGCGTGTGCAGCTGAACGGAAAAACATTTACAAAATCGTATCTTTTGTATCGCGACATCATGGCCGGTGGAACGTTAACAATAGAAATGGGCGCCAAGCCTTCCGCCTGGGGCACACAAAAAGCCGACAGACCATACTCCGATCCGGATTGATGACCGGCCGAGGCCTGCTGCTTACCATCCGGATCGACGCGGATCATAGATACACGAAGATCCCGCCCGTGACTTTTCAGCTATTTGGTATCAGAACCTGGCCGGCAACGCCCTTTTTATTTGGATCCGGGAAGAAAGCCTGATTCGGGAAATTCGTTATCTTCATCGGAACGGCCTGTTCATGTAGGGATAGCCGGCTTAATCCAACCGATCGATGACAAAAAAACTACTGCTTTTCCTTGCGGCCATCCAGCTGCTTTCCCGGGGCGCTGTTGCCCAGGTCTCACCCGAAATTAAAACCATCCTCGACAATGTCAGTCCCGATGCGATCCGTGGCCACATGAGCTTTCTGGCAGATGACCTGCTGGAAGGGCGGCAGCCCGGTACCCGTGGCTTTGCCCTGGCAACCAAATACATGGAAACCGAATTTATGTCATTGGGACTGCATCCCGGCGTACGCGACAGTTCGTACATCCAGCGGGTGCCGTTGCAGAGAGGCTGGGCGGAAGAGACTGGTTCAGGTTTTACGCTGATCTTAAACGGCAGGGAAGAAAAGCTGGATTACGGCAGGCAGTTTATCGTCAACCCTTATTTTGCTGCAACCGCATCCTCTGTTACGGCACCGCTGGTGTTCGTCGGGTTTGGGATTTCCGCCCCTGAATTCAGTTACGATGATTACAGCGGTGTTGATGTAAAAGGAAAGATCGTCGTGTATATCAGTGATGCACCGGCCCGGTTCCCGACCAGTGAAAGGGCGTATTATACAACCGCGGATGCCAAGTATTCGGAAGCCATCAAACGGGGTGCCGTGGGCGTGATCAGTTTTACCATGCCTTCCAACCGGCGCAGCAACTGGGAAGGTACGGTAAGGAGATCAAGAACCGGCTCGTACAAATGGCTTGATCCGGCCTCTGTTCCGGCCAATACGTATGCTTCCCTGAAAGCCGTAGCGGTGTTCAACAACGAATATCTCGACAAGCTGTTTGCGCAGGTTCCGGACGAATTGCAAAGGATCAAGGCCCTTGCACCGGAAGGAAAATCTGCTTCCTTTCCGCTGAATGTGTCGGCCTCTATACAGGTAAGAACAGCGACAAAAACCGTCATGAGCTCAAATGTGGTCGGAATGATACGCGGCAGTGATCCGGCACTCCGGGATCAGTACATTGTGTATACCGCGCACCTTGACCATTTCGGGATCGTGCCACCGGTAAACGGCGATTCTATTATGAATGGGGCGCATGATGATGCGTCCGGCAATGCCATCCTTCTCGAATTGGTCAGGGCTTACAAGTCGCTGGCCACTCCGCCCAAACGGTCCATCATCTTTGCGTCGGTCACCGGCGAAGAGCTCGGTCTGCTCGGCTCCGACTATTTTATTAACAATGTTCCCATCGCCAATGCCCGCGTGGTAGCCAACCTGGCGATCGACATGCCGTTCTTTTTCCACCCCATCCTCGACATTGTTCCCTACGGTGCCGATCATTCAAGCCTCGGCAAACAAACGGAACGGGCCGCTGGCATCCTCGGCCTGAAGATCAGTCCCGACCCTTTTCCCGAGCAGGTAGTTTTCATCCGCAGCGATCATTACAGTTTTATCAGGAAGGGCATCCCGGCGCTGTTCATCAAGAGCGGCTTTATGACGGTGCCCACGGATACGGTCAACCGCGCCAGATCGGACGTAGGCTGGCGCAGTACCACTTACCATACGCCTAAAGATGATATGAACCAGGCCTTTGATTTTAAAGCGGCCACCATGCATGTAAAAGTAAATTTCCTGATCGGCTACTTTGCAAGCGGCGAAGCCCAGGCGCCCGTGTGGAACAACGGCGACTTCTTCGGCAAGAAATTCACAAAGGCATCTTCGAGATAAGGATATTCTCAGAGCCATCAAACACCGGGACGGTTCCTTGTTGAGTATAATCTGGCAGGTGTTTGGTGACCAGGAAGAATTCTTGCTTCGCCATATAAAGTGTTCTTGCAGCTGGCTCCGATGCTGCGGGAAAGCAAGCGGGTTATTGGCATTTGGAATGGGATAGCTTCCATCCGCGTTCTGGTAAGGTGGCTGGTTGTGTTTGGCTACCAGGTCGCGCATGATCTCGTTCCATCGCTGCACCGCACCGGTGCCCCAGTAGCGGATGGCTGCCTTGTCTTCCCCGGTCAGGTGTGCCTGCCAGGTCTTGATCTCGTTTATCTGCGCAATATAGTCGGGATTGTTCGTGGCAACCGGTACTGCCATCGCAAATTCGCTGGCCGATGCCAGCAGAACGGGCTTCCAGCTGATGGGTGGCCCGTTCCTGGAGATAGAACGTAAGTGCCCGGTACCCAAACCGGTTGAATGGCAGAATGCCCATGATCAGTGTTACAACAATCTTTTTCAGCGCAAGCAAAATAATATAATAATCAGAAAAACTTTTCTTACGGACAACTCATCTGGCGCGATGCTGATTCCTGTGGAATTTTCCGGTCAACTTACCCGTTTGCCTTTGAGCAGTTTATTTACGGCATCCTGGAAAGAACCGGCCCTGATCACCTCGCCGGCGTTCACAAAATAGATCTCGTCGGCATTTTCGATGGTGTTGAGGCGGTGGGCGATGATGATACGGGTCGTCTTTTCCGACAGCCTTTCCAGGATCTCCTGCAACAGGTGTTCGGTCACCGTGTCGATGTTGGCGGTCGCTTCGTCCAGGATCAGCACATCCGGATTGCGGAGTACCGCCCGCATGAAGGCGATCAGTTGTTTTTGCCCGAGACTGATGTTCTCCCCACCGGAACTGACCTTTGTTTCCAGACCGTTCTCAAATATGGCAAGCAGCCGCTCGAGCCCGGCGTCCCGTATCGCGGCTTCCAGTTGCTCGTTGCTGTAATGTTCGTAAGCGGGGTTGCCATACAATATGTTTTCCTTCACCGTGCCGGTAAACAGGAACGGTTCCTGTAAAATAAAACCGATCTTCTGTGTACGTTCCTCAGCCGTATAACTGCGCAGGTCGCGCCCGTCGAGCAGCACCTGGCCCTTTACTGGATCGTACAACCGGGCGATCAGGGAGGCGGTGGTCGTTTTACCGCCGCCGGTAGGCCCAACAAGGGCATAGGATCTGCCCCGTTCCAGCCGCAGGTTGATGTTATGCAGGATCTCGCGGTTCTCCTCATATCCGAACGATACATCCCTGAACTCGATGAGGCTTCCGGAATAGACGCCGGTTGTGTGGTCGAGTACCGGCAGATCGTTGCCCAGCACCAGGATCTGGTTGATGCGGTCCCAACCCGCCATAGCCACCTGGAAGCTGGTCCACAGCGCTGCCAGCTGCCGGAGCGGATTATAAAAGTTATTCGCATAAGCCAGGTAGCTTACCAGCAACCCGATGGTAAACCGGCCTTGCGAGATCAGGTAGATGCCATAGGCCAGCACGGTGAGCTGGGCAAAGCTCGAGAAAAGGGAATACACCGGCAGAAAGATGTTGTTGGTCAGTCCGGCGCTGATGGCGGTGCGGTAATTCTGGCGGTTCACCGTTTGAAAGCGCTCCCTGAAATAATCGCGGCGGTTAAAGGCGATGATCACCTTGAAATTGCTGAGGCTCTCCTGGATCTCGGCGCTCATGCCCCCAACGCTTTTGAGGTTGGTGGCGTTTTTCTGTTTCACCAGGGGAGAGAGCAGGCGCGTAAAGAGAAGGATACATACGCCGGGAACGAGCGTTGCTGCCCCGAGGCGGGGGTTGATGATCAGGAGAAAGATGCCGGCGCCGGTCATCACTGCGATGCTGCTTACGAACTGCATGAGCGACTGTGAAAAGAAAGTGTTGATCTTGTCGGTATCGTTGTTGACCCGTGAGATAAGATCACCGGCTTTGTTGGCGTTGAAGAAAGCGACCGGCAGCTGCTGCAGCTTATTGAAGATGGCATTTCGGAGGGTGAACAACAGCCGCTGGCCGATGCCACCCATCAGTTTGGTCTGGAAATAACTCGCCAGAAGAGCTGCCGAATACATCACGAGCAGGATACCTGCGTTTACAAGCACGCCGTGGTAGTCTTTGTGCTGCACATAGTGGTCGACCGTATAGCCGATCACAAACGGCCCCAGCAGGTTGAAGATCGAATTGAACAGGATGGCCACCATCGCCAGCAACAGGTTCTTACGCTGGTCGCGGATCAGCTGCAACAGGCTGCGCAACGCCACCAGCGTACCTGTTTTTTCACCCGGCTTCGCCGCTGCGTTAAGATTGTAGTTCATAGTTGCTGGTGCTTTGTTGTGAATTGAAAAGCTGCACGTATTCCGGACTCGTTTCCATCAGTTGGCCGTGCGTGCCGGTGTCGATCAGTTCGCCCTGCATGAGCAGAATGATCTGGTCATACTGTTCAACTGTGGCGATCTTCTGTGTTACCGATATCAATGTAAGGCCGGTATAATTCTGCTGGATATTGTCGAGGATCCTTTTTTCGGTATTGGAGTCTACACGGGCAGTAAAATCATCCAGGAACAGGATGCGGGGGTTCACCGCCAGGGCCCTTGCCAGCATGATGCGCTGTTTTTGTCCGCCCGACAAGCTCGACCCACGCTCGGAGACAACGGTATCCATGCCCTCGGGCAATGTTGCGATAAATTCTTTCAGTTCTGCCGTATCGATCGCTTTTTGCAGGGAAGCATCCGTGACCTTGTCGCTGAAGGCGATGTTTTCGCGGATGCTCATGTTGAAGATGATACTGTCCTGAAACACAAACCCGATCTGGCTGTGAAAAGCATGGCTTTCAAAGTCGCGGATGTCATGTCCGTCAAATTTCAGGGAACCGGAGGCGGGCCTGATGAGGCGGGTGAGCAGGTACAACAACTGCGTTTTGCCCGCAGCGGTCGGGCCGATGATGGCTGTGCGCGATCCGGGGTTTACAGTGAAGGAAAGGTCTTTTAATATAGGTGTCTGTCCGTATGTAACATGGATGTGGTCCAGTTCGATCCTGCCTTCCAGAGGTGCGGTGATAGTGCCTGTTTCCGGCTCGCCTTCTTTCTCCAGCACCGCACGGATGCGATCGTAAGAGGCCGTTGCCTGCGCGATCACGTTGCTCATAAAACCGATCACAAGAATGGGAAAGATAAGCATGGCCAGGTAGCTGTTGAAAGCCGCAAAATCACCGAGGCTCATGCTGCTGTTGATCACGAAATGACCACCGAGCGCAAGAATTGAGAGCGCGCCCATATTGGCTGTAAACGTAATGAGCGGTATGAGTCCGGCGAACAACCGGAGGATCGAAAGGCCCAGGTCACGGGCTTTCGTATTGGCAGCCAGAAATTTATCGTACTCCGGCTGCTGTGAGTTGACCACCCTGATGAGTGCGGCGCCGAGTATGCTTTCGTTGATCACCTTGTTGAGCCAGTCGACAACTCCGCGGCTCTGGATGAACAACGCCCTTACTTTGCGGAGCACCAGGAAAAACGTGACCCCGATGATGGGAATGATGGCGATAACGCAGAGCGCCAGCTTCCAGTTGATGGTGATCAGCAGCACGCTTACGCCGATGATGATGAACACCGAGGAAACGATCGATACGATGGCCTGCGAGATAAACAGCTTGATGGAGTCAACATCCGCAGTGAGGTTGGTCAGCAGGCGGGCAGGATTTGCCTCTTCGATGAATGCAAAGCTTTGGTTCGATATCTTCTCCGACAAGCGGGTGCGGAGCTCACGGGCCACGCGTTCGGAAGCATAGGTCTGAATAATGCTTTGCAGGTAACTGAAGATGAATATGCTCACCACTGCGACGGTAAACTGGAGCAGCAGGTGCTGAAAGTGGAAGTGGCCCTGCGAGAAAGCATCGATGCTGTTCGAGATGATTTTGGGCAGCCACAGGTTGATGGCATTGCCAAAAAGGGTGAACACCAGCAACAGCAGCGTTAAAGCCCTGTACGGCCGGAGCAATTGCATGATGCCGGGTTTTTTCTTCATGATCCAGTTGATTTGTATATGCAAACAGAACCGGAAGGAAATGCCTCCTCCGGTTCTGTTCTTAAGGTGCGGGCAAGGTAAGAAAAGAAATCTACAGTGCTTTTGACGTAAGCGATTCCCGGCTTATGCACGCACATCCCTCTTCAGCGGCTTAGCTGCCGATATAAGTGGTTGCAAACAGTTTTTTATATCTGTTCATCCTGATCAGGAAAATGATATGGCAGGTGACAAAGAGCCCGGCTGCCGGTAAACTGGGTATAGGGATATACGTAAGGCAATGACAGATCAGCATAAGCAAACCGATCATGAGCCCGGGTCTTTTTTCAGTCAGCTGCATCCCCCGGGAGGCCGCTTCTGTTATGATGGAGCCTGACAGCTTGAACACGACAATAAAATGAAAAAGGGCGCTCACATAAGGCACAAGTACCACCCATACCGTGCCGGGCGGCATGAGCCTGTTCGCAGGATGAATGGTTCTGAGGAAATTTTGCAGGGAGACCAGGTAAGAGACCTCGAACGAAAAAAGCGCCACGGACAGCAGGAGCATGACTTCCGATCCGCCAGGCAGAGAGAACAGCAGGTTCATACATTCAGATTTAAGATAGAGCCGGCGGAATTTCCGGAAGGGAAACAAACCTGTTTCCGGGTGCTACACATCCTCCACCAGGAACCTGGCTGGCTATGCAACCTGCCGCACTAATCCCTTTTTTCATACCGCAGTTCCATAGTGCCGTCGCTGTACGCCTTCTGGCTCTTCAGGCCTAGGTTGGTGAGCTGGGAGGGTTCGGGGAAAAATCTTTTTCCTTCTTCAGCGATCACAGGATGTACGTAGATCAGCAGTTCGTCGAACAGGCGGTGTTGCAGGAAGATCTCCCACAGCTTAGCGCCGCTGTCGACGGATATGTCTTTTCGGTGCGTCTGCTTCAGCTCCTGCATTGCCGAGGCAAGTGAAGAAATGTCGTCGGTGATCCTGATCTGCTGCGAATTGTTCCAGGTGGTATCCACCGGCTTTCTCGATACCACATATTTCCGGATCCGGTTGATCTTTTTAGCAAAAGCTCTTTCAATGGCATCGTGCGAAGATTCTTCTGCTTTTGTCCAGTAATCGGCCAGGCTGCCATAGGTGTTACCGCCAAACACCACGGCATCCAGCGTGTCGTAATAATCAATACCGGCCTGCATGATGCCGTCGTCCATCTTTTTGAGCCAGGTTTCCATCCCGGTAACGATGCCGTTCAGCGACTGGTGGTGGTGGAGAATGATCTTACCCATATCTGATTCTTTTAGTGATGAAGTTAAGCATCCTTACGCAGTGCCGAAGGGGCTGAAAACGACTGTCTGCAGGGTGTTTTGCGTCGGCAACAGCCTCCATTTTCCCGGCTTCCTGTCAAGGCAGCCCGTGTTCCCGCGTGGATAGGATATTGCTTCTGTTTCACCGGATCGCACTACTGCGAGTGAACCTGGATAAAATTTACACAGATGTCGAAAGATCGCAAGAACACCTGTCCGGTGCCGGCAGGGTTGCTCATGATAATAGGTGGAAAGAAAATAAGGGTGGTTTACCGGAAGACGACGAAACAAAAAAGGCATCGCCTCGCCTTGAAGTGCGCACCGATTTCCGGAGACTGATTACAAAGAAAGAGCCTGTTCTGCCGGTTATAACCAGTGCCTCGCGGGATGGTCAAGATGAAATGTTCGAAGAATACAGATAGTTCTTAGAAGAGCTGGAAATCCGAAAGGTAAGGCGTGTGCCGCTGGTGGTGGGCGGAACCAGCGCCGGGGCCATGGTGCTGTCGACACCCATGATATACGCGGGGAACGAAGATGTGAAGCAACTGGGCGGGGAGATCAAAGTGACCACCGGCCTCGAGTTCCTGAAAGACGTTTGTGTCGATACGCATTTTGTGCACCGGGGCCGGTTCATCAGGCGGGCGCAGGTAGTGGGCACCAAACCGACCTGTATCGGTACAGGCATAAAAGAAGACACCGCACTGATCATACGCCATGGCCCGGAAGCGGAAATGACCGGTTCAGGCAGGTTGATCATCATAAAAGGATTCGACATCACGGAATCTTCCATGCGTGATTTTTCGAAAAAGAGACCTGTTTCCATCCGCGACCTCCGGGTCGATATTTTTTCTTCGGGTAACACATTTGCCATTCCGCAGATGAACCCTCCGCATGTGTAAGCAGGGCAGGGCGCTCTTTTTTTGCGAATGGCCGGTCCGGGTGAGGGCACTGTTGCATGCAATTACAGAAATATTGTTTATTTTGAACTCTTCGTGTACTGCGGACTGTGAGGTTTGGGAACATCCGTAAATTAACTGCATGCTTCCTCAATTTATCGAATATATCATACTTATCATTACCATTCTGCTGCTGGTGATGCTGGCGCAAAAACTAAAGATCGCCTACCCCGTGGTGCTGGTGGTGGGCGGATTAGTTGTAAGCCGGTTCAACGTAATACCGGGCATCCACATCGATCCGGAGTTTACCCTGCTTATCTTTTTGCCTCCGCTGCTCTACGAAGCGGCCTGGAACACTTCGTGGAAAGAGCTGTGGCGCTGGCGCCGGGTGATCAGCAGTTTTGCGTTCCTGATCGTGATCCTTACTTCCCTGGTGGTCGCGTACGTGTCGAGTTCGGTGATCCCCGGCTTTACAATTGCGCTTGGCTTCCTGCTGGGCGGCATCGTGTCGCCGCCAGATGCAGTGTCGGCCGCGGCCATCTTACGGTACGTGAAAGTGCCGCGGAGGGTCACTTCCATCATCGAAGGGGAAAGCCTGCTCAACGACGCCTCCAGCCTGATCGTATTCAAATTTGCGCTGGCTGCGGTCACTACCGGCCGGTTCGTTTTTCATGTGGCCGCCCTCAATTTTGTATGGGTGATCGTCATGGGCATAGCAACCGGCATTGTGGTCGGGCTTCTGTTTTTTGCGCTGCATAAATGGCTGCCCACCAATGCCAATATGGATATCGTACTTACGCTTACCGCGCCATACGTGATGTACATCGTGGCCGAATCGCTGCATTTCTCCGGCGTGCTGGCGGTGGTTACCGGCGGCCTTTTTCTCTCTTCCAGAAGCCAGCATTTCCTCAGCTACCGCAGCCGTATGCAGTCGGTCACAGTCTGGTCTACCATCGGGTTCGTCCTGAACGGTATTGTGTTCATCCTGATCGGCCTGGAACTGCCGGTGATCATCAAAGCGCTGGGTTCGGTGAGCCTGGCGGCGGCGGTGGGATATGGTTGCCTCATCACCGGCGTGCTGATCGTGACCAGGATGCTGAGCACAATCGGCGCTTCGTGGTTCACCGTGTTCATCAGCCGGTTTATCCGGACGGCCGATCCGCGGCCCGGGTGGCGCGGACCGGTGATTTTTGGATGGGCCGGCATGCGGGGCGTGGTATCCCTGGCTGCGGCCCTTTCTATTCCGGTGAAACTGCAAGGCGGCGTTGATTTTCCCCAACGGAATCTCATCCTTTTTATCACGTTTACAGTTATCCTGCTGACGCTGGTAGTTCAGGGATTGACACTACCGCTGGTGATCCGCTGGGTGAACCTGCCCGATCCCGATCATTTCGGAACGGCGGAAGAGCAAGTGAACCATATCCGCAAAGACCTGGCAGAAAAAAGCCTTTCGTACCTGAAAGACCAGCATGCGGCACTCATAGGCAACAACAGCTCAATGCAAGAACTGCTGAACCGGTTCGAGCACCAGCGGGCTTCGGAAGATGGAAGCATTGATGAAGAAGTAGCGCAGTACAAAAAAGTGTACCTGCAGCTGCTCGCTCAGCAACACCATTTCCTGCACGAAATGAACAAAGATCCCGGCACCGACGAATCGGTGATCAGAAGTTATCACAACCTCCTCGATATTGAGGAAGAGAAGCTGCGGCATCAGTTTGGGAACGAAGAGTAAAAAGGCCCTGCATCAGCTGCAACTTTGCGGGACGGGTTTTTT
Organism: Chitinophagaceae bacterium; assembly: GCA_965200945.1. Taxonomy (GTDB): domain Bacteria; phylum Bacteroidota; class Bacteroidia; order Chitinophagales; family Chitinophagaceae; genus JADCRZ01. The sequence continues at coordinate 1,336,589 of OZ241749.1, read as the reverse complement.
GAACCGGTTACCCATTAAAGCCATGCGAAACATATGAAAAACATTTGCGCCACCTGCGGCACTTTGTATGCCGGTCAGCTGCCCACTACCTGCCCGATCTGTGCAGACGACCGGCAGTATGTAACTGAAAAAGGCCAGTGCTGGACGGATGCGGCAGAGATCGAAAAGGATCATTCCATCAAATTTACCGAAATGGTCACCGGACTGCATGCCTTCCGGCTGGCGCCCCAGTTCGCCATCGGCCAGCGGGCGTTCCTGGTGCAGGCGTCGGATGGAAATGTGCTCTGGGATTGCATCCCCGGCATCGATCCGCCCACCATTTCCTACCTGGAAAGGCTGGGCGGCATCAAAGCCATTGGCATCTCCCATCCCCATTATTACAGCCGCATGATGGCTTATGCCGCCCATTTCAACTGCCCGGTCTACATCCATGAGAACGACCGTGAATGGGTAATGGACCCCAGTGAACGGTACCTGCGGCTGTGGACCGGCGACCGGCAGCCACTCTGGAACGGGATAGAGATTCTTCATACGGGGGGGCATTTTGCCGGAAGTGCGGTCCTTTATCTGCCCAACCACCAAAGCGGCACCCTGCTCACAGGCGACAGCCTGCTGGTAGCGCGTGACCGTAAAGGCGTTACGGCCATGTACAGCTATCCCAACCTCATCCCGCTGGGCAAACCGGAGATCAGCCGGATCAGGGATGTGCTGGCTCCGCTGCGGTACGATGCGCTGTATGCCGCCTTCGACGGACAGGATTTGCCGGAAGGCGCCAAACAGATTGTGAACCGGTCGCTCGCCCGCTATTTGGCGATTGTGGGTGGAGGGTAGAAGTTGGTACGTTTCCTGCATACCTATGTGGAACTAATAACTACTACCATGTTTGATCAGATTTTAGACATCGTGAAACAACATCTGGGGAATGATCCGCAGGTGGCAGGGGCTATCCCTCCCGGACAGGCAGATGCTGTACACAAAGAAATAGCCACACAGGTTACGAACGGCCTGGCCGGCCAGGCTTCCGGTGCTGGTGGCATCGGCGGACTGTTATCGATGCTGCAGGGGGGAATGAGTTCCGGTAGTCCGGTCACCAGCGCGATCGAAGGCGGACTTATGAACTCGCTGGGGAGTAAATTTGGCTTATCGCCGGCGGTGAGCGGGGCGATTGCAGCTGCGTTGCCGTCGATCCTTCAACGCTTTGCGCACAAAGCCGCCGATCCGAATGATCAGAGTGTAACGCCCGACAGCATCTCAAAAACTTTGTCGGGGCTCGGTGGCGGGGCACTTGGCGGATTGTTTAATTAGCTTTGAACTATCACCCCGAACGGATTGCAAGCCGTTAGATGCGGGACCTGTTCCCCGTATATACACAAACGCTGTTACTGCCCTGTAAATGGGCAGTAACAGCGTTTCGTGTTTGATGCCCCACATGAAAAGATCATTAACATTACGGCGCTGGAACCAGAGCAAACCTTTTACATAGGAATTTGTTTTATATTTACTTTATGAAGATTTGGTGTATATTTACAAGGTTAATATACTCTCTCTTAGACTTGATATCCTTGCTTCGATCAAGCTTCCATCCGGTCACAACGGTGATGAGCATATACAGACCCTGACGCTACCAAATCATAAAATGTTGCAGTCAGTATTCATTACACTAAATATCTTTTATTTTGACTTTTGAACAATTGGGTTTGATTGAGCCGATCTTAAAAGCGCTTAAATCAACCGGTTACACCAATCCAACCCCTATCCAGGAACAAGCCATCCAACCCGTCCTCGATGGAAAAGATCTTCTTGGTTGCGCACAAACAGGCACCGGCAAAACTGCCGCCTTCGCCATACCCACCTTACAGCTTTTACACGCCGAAAAATCCAATGCCAAAGGCTACCGCCATATCCGTACACTCGTATTGACGCCCACGCGTGAACTGGCGATCCAGATCCACGAGAGCTTCAATACCTACGGAAAATACACTGGTCTTACCCAGCAGGTGATCTACGGCGGCGTTTCGCAGCACCCGCAGACACGGGCCCTGGAGAACGGCACCGACATCCTGATCGCCACGCCGGGCCGCCTGCTCGACCTGATGAACCAGGGGTATGTTTATCTCGATCACCTTGAAATATTCGTGCTCGACGAGGCCGACCGCATGCTCGATATGGGCTTTATCCACGATGTGAAAAAAGTGATCCGCGAGCTGCCGGCCAAACGGCAGACGCTTTTCTTTTCAGCTACTATACCACCCGCGATCTCGCAGCTGGCTGATTCGCTGCTTCGCAACCCGGTGAAAGTGGCGGTAACGCCCATATCCACCACTGCGGAAAAAGTGGAGCAATTCGTATATATGGTCGACAAGCGCAACAAGCAGATGCTGCTTGAGCACATCATCAGAGAAGAAAAGATCGGACGTACGCTGGTGTTTTCACGCACCAAGCATGGCGCCGACCGTATCGCTAAGAACCTGAACAAAGCCCGCATCGATGCCGATTCTCTGCATGGCGATAAAACACAGGGAGCCCGCCAGCGTGCCCTCGAAAATTTCAAGAACAACCGCCTGACCGTTCTGGTCGCCACCGACATTGCCGCCCGCGGCATCGATGTGGACAGTCTTTCCCATGTAATCAATTTCGATTTGCCCGATGTGCCCGAAACTTATGTGCACCGCATCGGCCGCACCGGCAGGGCCGGGGCAACCGGCATTGCCTTCTCTTTCTGCGACCGTGAAGAAAGGGTGAACCTGCGTGACATCAACAAGATGACGTCGCAGACCATCGCCATCAAAGATCATCCCTTTGCCGGCCCTATGGAAACGCCGTCCCCCGTATCGAACCACCGGAGTCCGAACCAGGGCCAGAAAAGAAAACAGCCAAACCGGAACTTCAGGCAGCCGCAGAACAACCAGCGGTCCGTTCAGAGCCGTACATCGTAATCGATCAGCGTATGTTGATCGCATCCGTCGGATGAACAAACGCTTGATACTATAAAAGATCCCCGCACTGTTACAACTTAACAGTGCGGGGATCTTCTTTTTAGGCACCTGCTGCGTTTAAAAAACAGGTATCATACAAACCATCGGTACTGAAACTCCACCAAGGCACTGATTAAAGAGTACAAAACTGCGTAAGTGCGTGTTGTACTTTTGAATCGTTCGCAGCATGCGGGTTCACAGCGGCGCCTATTTGAATCAACTTGGTCTATAATACCATGATCAGGAGACTAGAACAGGTAGTGATACATAAAAATCCGGTTCCAGGGAAAGATGTGGGCAGGAACTAAGTTCCAAGAGCAATCAATTTCAGTACTTTATCCAGCTCATGATCGTTGTTGTTGTTGGGCTGGCCTTCCTCGCGATAGGTAGTCCACACGGTTCCATCCATGCCGGTACAGAACAGATCAACATGTTCCACAAATCCATTGTGGTCGGTTTTCCTGATATGCAAAGCGGTTACTGCTCCCCGGGGATGCATCCGTTCGATGGAAAGGATCTGGGACCAGGCTGAACCCGCGGCATCTGGCGACCACCAGTCGGGCGGTACATTTCCCAAATGTGAATACCACACAAACCCATGCGGGTCCAGCGCATACACGCGGGAAGATTCGGTGTTGAGGATCGCACCCGGCTGCATCCTGGGATTGATACGGATGAATTTCCAGGCTTCAAAGCCATCGAGATACACGCTTTTCCATACGATGCCATTGGTGTCGGTTGCCAGCAGTACCGGATTGTCTTCCGTACTGCCTGCCAACGTGATGGTTGCACCTGGCTTCATCTTGATTTCCGGATGGATGGTCATCCATGGCCGCCAATTGGAATCTTCTTCGATAAAAGTGGTCCACACAGCTCCATCTGTTCCGGTAACGTAGAGATCGATATGACTGCCGAACGGATGGCCGATCGTTACGGTTGCGCCGGGCTGCATCTTGATCTCGGGCCTGATCACTCCCCACTTACTCCATTTTCCTTCATTTGCATCAAAGAAGATCGTCCACACGGCACCGTCTGTACCGGTGGCAAAAAGATCGAGGTGGCCATCGAAGGGTTGGTGCAGTGAAATTGTTGTGCCCGGCTGAACTTTGATTTCCGGACGAATCAGGATCCAGGTATGCCAACCGATGTTGGAAAGGAAAAAGTTGGTCCATAACGCCCCATCCGTTCCTGTCACAAAAAGATCCACTCGTCCTTCAAGTGGATTGAAGGCAGTAACTTTTGCACCGGGGTACATCTTTATTTCCGGCGCTATCAAAAACCAGTTCTGCCATCCTCCCATCTCGTGGTCAAAAAAGATCGACCATACAGCACCGTCAGTGCCGGTCACGAACAGGTCGACGTGTCCCGGAAAGGGAGCAAGCGTTGTTACGATGGCACCCGGATGCATTTTTATTTCGGGTCGAATTGGTAGCCAGTTCATTGGATGTGTTGTTGGTTTAAGAGAAACAGGTTATTAAATATCAAGGGCGTTTTCTGCGCACAAGGCTCGAGTAAAGACCCAGCAATACAACTCCTATCACCAGTATAGTAGCGATCTTTTTTGTTGACAGGACTATTTCAGGTTTGCAGCAATTTTGAACAGACCATGTTTTGGGACTGAATTGAACATAGTCGAACAATCTACCTGGCATCGTCAGTTCGAATTCGAGTTGATTGAAAGCAAGCATGCATTTATCCGGGTGGGTCTTTGATGTATTTTTTATGATACTGATTAAAAGGTCAGCAACCTTCTTGTTCCCAGGTGCGATGTGTTGTGATATTTCAGGGGAAACCTCTACCGCAGGTTCACCCAAAAGAGGTTTCCTCGACTTTGTTTCTTCCTGAAATAATTTGTTGACCCTGTCGAGGCATGCCGCCATGTCCGCAACCTGTTTGGGATCAAAGTCACAAGTTTCACCTTTGAAATCGACTAGGGTATAATTTGAAGTGAACATTTTACCATTGTCGAAAGCCTGCATCTCCACGGGAACAGAAAAACATCCGTCGAACTTGTTGTTATAGAGGATGATGGAAGACTTGTTGTGTTCCATGATTACTTCATAACTGATGTCCACGACCTGGTTGTGACTACGTCCGGAGGGGAGCGGAAAGGGCCAGGCACAAAGGCAGTACACCTGGATTGTTCCGCTGGCCTTGTTTAACAGCATGCCTCCAACGTACCAGTTTATCGTGGCGAACCGGGTATCAACAGACACCACGATCTTCTGGCTATGCAGTGTTCTCTTCCAGGGCCAGGCGCCCACCCGGCAAAGTCCACCGTTCTCGGGCGTAAATTCAAAAGTGCCGTGTTCGAACGCGACCGATTCGAGGGAAGTGATGCTGACAGCGAAATTGGAGGCTAGGTGGTCGCTTGCAGACAAGCCGGAAGCTTCCAGCCCGGTATTACTCGGATCACAGCGGCCCGCCCTTGATCTCGAACTGTTGAAACACATTTCTCCAAAAATCCGCTTCGCCGGAGAACTGCCAACACCACCAAAAGGTTCAAGCCAGGTATGGAGGACACCGTCCTCGCATGCTTCGTAATAAGTGGCGAATAAGTAGCCGGTACTTTTGATCCAGGCGAAATTGTAACACCATTTATGTACGGTTCTGATTCCTGAACATACTGCAAATGGCCAGTACCATTTTGGACACCACCAGTATTTGCGTTCCTGAACATCTTTTTCAACAGGCATTTCGGGAAGTTTACATGTGTAAGGGAATAATTCGGGTTTAAAGCTATCCCATCGATTTGGCAAGAAATAGTAAAAATCCGACAACTTTCCGGGGCGGTGAATCGAAACTGAGCGGGGAGGTCTTCGTTATGTTATGAACTTATTTCGGATTATACAGACCTCGGTACCTGTGGTGAAGTGCAATTACATACGAACAGAGAATGCTTTCCTTACTTTGAATTGTAAAGTAATGCTGTTGGCAAAATAAGTTCGGAACAAAGGCTTCAAAGCAGGCCTGGAGCTGCTTCCAGAAAAACCATACACAGGAGAATACAGGCTGATGGTAGCTTTCTGCAGGCCTGATGTGAAATATAAATTGTAAAGTGGGTGATGAATAGAAATTCCGGTTATACTGGCAACAGCGGAAAATAATTTTGTTTTGAAAAGGCTTTCCAGTGTTCGGACCGTCTGATAGCTATTCCCGTTTATCAACTTAAAGCAGTTTCATGGAAAGATTCCGGCTCTTGTCGTGTGCTTTTCGACCGGGAATTGAAAGCATGCTGGGTTTGACAGAGATCATTATCTGCTGGACCACATCTTTCTCTTTTAGAAAAAGTCGTATCATGAAAACATGGATCAGGATTTCACTGCTCTGTCTTTCGATCCCTTTGCTGCTTACCATCAGGCATGTGCTTTTCGAAACCTCGTATAGTGGTAACAGTCAGATTGAATATCTGAACTCAGGGAAACCCTATTCATCACTGCGCCAAATTTTGCAGCGGCCGGAGTTCAGGAACAAGGCCGTGTAGATAGATGTTTGGGGAACATCCTGTATCCACTGTTTTCAGGAGATGAAAGATTATATGCCTCAACTGGCCAGCCGTTATAAAACCACTAAAGACATTGCATTTTTGTACATCTGCATCGACAGGCATCCGCTGCCGGAAGTACGGTGGAAAGACAAGGTCCGCATGTACAAACCATTGGGCTATCACGTGCTGGTGAAAGATGAGGAAGAAGTACAACTGGCACGTAATATCACCCGCCAGCCGATGGACGGGAAGTATTTTGCCTACACTCCCTTTTATGCGATCGTCGACAAGCAGGGCCGCATTATCAGCAATACTTCTCCGGACCCGGGAAAAGGCGAGATACGACCGAGCGGTATCAGCGCCCTCTATCATAAACTGGACTCGCTTCGCAATCTATGACCCAGGTGGCAGAACCAGTTCGGCCGTTACACGACCGTTTATGCTACTCAGGAGCAACACTCAACACCCCCGAAAGAAGAATCGCAGGACGATGCCAGCAAATGGCGCAACCGGTCCGGCCGCTATTCAACCGCCAACCGGGACGTCGTTTAATAGCCTCTGTTTCATGACGCAAGGGGAGCCGGCAGCCTTAGGATTTTCTACAGCTGCCGGCTTGTTTTCTTGTACCCGATGTGTCCTTTTTAAAAAATAGCCGGTGCATTTCCTTTGGGACAAATATTTCCACCTGCATGAAAGGACACGTTCCGATCGATTTGCCCACCAAGAAGTACATCAAAGCTTTCCTCATCGCTGAGCTGGGTGAAAAGCCGGTGCTAAGCAAGGAGCACATGATCGGTAGCAAACTGTATGATATCCTACAGCACTCCACCAATGAACGCAAAGCTAAGTACAGCAACTCTCACTACAACGCCACGATCCGGGTTTACATCAGCAAGCACACATTCCGCAGCCGCGGGGCGAATCTCAACGAAACCAACCTCAAGAACTTCAACGGGTTCATACAGGCTGTGATCAAGGAGAAAATGCGCTTTCTGCTGGATCTGTTCGTGCCAGCCGATAACAGTTTCGAGAAGGCCCGGGAGGTGATGAAAATCGACGAAGAGGACTGGGACAACGATTCCATCCAGAAGGATTATTATTGGTACCGGGTAAAACAAAGGCCGCTGCTCTACAAAAAGGAGCCCCGCGAACCGGTTCCCGCGATGTCCTTTTACGGGCCACCTGGCTGAGTACTTTAGTAGCAAAAACAAATGGAAAAAGTTACCGGTTATATGACAGTCCAACAATCCTCCCAGAATGAGTTGGCCAGGGTAGTAGCTATGTACCTCAAAGAAGGGTGGCGACCGCAGGGCGCGGTGTCCATTTCGGCAGCAAAGGTGGATCGATATGGCAACGTGGATGAAAAGGGCAAGGAAGGCCTCATCTATGTCTAGGCACTGATCAAGTAGTGCAATCAATAACCTTACATCAATTGTTTCCGCGACACAAGGTTAATCTTCACCATTGACCCTTTCGTGGGTTTTTATTATTCAACACAGAACAGCCATGCAATCATACATGACATCTCAACCGAAGGTAAGCAACGCCGTTTCCGTTGTCGCACCTGAATACAAAGCACCTACGATCACAAACTTTATCGGTGCCTGGCTGGTCAGCAGCCGGCACTACGCAAATGGTAAAGATCTCCTCCAGCGGGTCTGCAAGGATGCCCGCCTTTTGAATTTCTTCCGCAATCCTCAATCCGATTATCTGGAACGCCGGCTCACGGAAGAGATCGAGCGTTTGTCCTATGAGTTTAATACTGCACCGGTACCGGAGACAAAGGAACTATCGGTAACAGAAGGCGATCTGGAAACGCTCGACCTCTGGCTCAACGGAGACCGCAGCTATTACGAGGGAGTAAAGATGCTGAGCTCGATGACCGGAAACGAGTCCCTGGCTCCGTTTTTCCTGCATGAGATCACCGCATACGGCCAGAGCCTGCTGGCCAGGGAGATAGAAAAGCTGTTCAAGGAACTGCAGCGCCTGCAGCATGAAGAGCAGGCTGGCAAAGCACCGGCCGTCACGATCAAGGATCTGCTTCGCCACTGGCTGTATTACAGCGACCGCAATTACGTGCACGGGGTCAACCTGTTTTCGGTGCTGAATGAAGACGCCTCGCTGCTGGCTTTCTTCCAGGGTTATGAGAGCGAGTACAAGCGCGGCCGGCTGGTTCAGGAACTGGAGAAGATCTACGATGCCATGAAAGGCAGAACCACACAGCTGCACGCAGAACCGGCCGCAACCGAGGCAGCAGCTACAACCGGCGAAGCGCCGGCACGTGCACCACGGAACCCTGAGCTGGAGCAGGCGGCCGAGCGCAAAGCCAGCATGCTGTACAAACAGATGATGAACGACCGGGCAGTACTGTTCAACCTTACCAAGGTGGAAGCATGGGATGACGCCAACCGGCCCGACCTGGTGGAGCAGCGGCGCAAGCTGGCCTTGTCTGTGGTTAATCAGAACTACGAAGTGAGCCAGGCGTATGATGATCTGGAGCACGTCCGGCAGCATGGTACCCTTCCCTACAGCGAGTACGAAGAGGCAGGTGATGCTGAGGTGCAGGACCTGGATCTCAAACCTACGATCGACAACCTGCGCAAGAACATCAACAAGCTGAAAGGCAAGGAGCCAACGCCTGAGCCGGTGGCCATGATCCAGAAGCACGAGGCGCGTCTCGAGGCACTACTCCAACGGTGGAACGCCCTTAAGCAGGCTACCTAATCCATACTACACACTAGCCAGGCGAACGCCTGGGCTTTTGTATTTACGCCCCTTCGTTCGACAGGCGGTTACTCATGTGTGCACCTGCCTATCCAACGTTGGACCATGTGTTTCTGATTGATTATTAATGTCTTGCCATCACTGCGAGAGGTGGCAGGCGCGCGCCTGGAGGGTTCCTAGGGCCAATCATATATCATAGGAACACCCCCAGGCGTTCGCCTCCGCCGGTTAGTGCGGGCGGCGCTTCGGAGCGGGAAAATGGCACATTCAAAAAAAACGACAGGAAAATTTTGTCGAAAATCAGCTTTTGAGATGTTTTTGGAGTTCAATTTCATTTTTGTTAATGCGTTAGCGTAAATCAGAGGCGAATTTTATTCGTACTGTAGATTTCGCGATGAATATTGTAACAATGGAAAGTGTTAAGTAAACATGATGAGACTTATTAAACAGTCGTAAATTAGCTTAAGAATTAAAGATCCATGATCAAATATCTAGAGGAAGTATTTGTTACAGAAGGCGTGCCTGAATATACATTCGTAAAGCCTCCTAATTATAACGAAATTTTACTCGATGTTCGTAAGTCTGGTAAACCGGTAATCATTGAAGGGCAAACAGGTACAGGGAAAACAACAACTGTAAAGAAGATACTTGAGCAGTTGGGTGTCAGAATTGAAATAAAGTATCTTGCTGCCAGAAAAGCGACCGATGTTGAAATTATCTACAAACTTGCCCATACGCCTTCACCAGGCTATTTCGTGATTGATGACTTTCATCGGCTATCCATTGATTTGCAAGCTAAGATTGCCGATCTAGCAAAACTCGCTGCTGAAGAAGGTCAAGAAACCTTGTATCCTAAATTAATAATTATCGGTATTAATCAAGTTGGCTCTGAACTCATAAAATTGGTTCCAGATATAGCGAAAAGGTGTGGTATACATAAGATTGAAGCAGGGACATTAGAAACTATACAAAATCTCATCAATTACGGAGCAAATGAACTAAACATTGAAATCCCCGATTGCGATCAAATTTTTGAAGAGTCTAAAGGCGATTATTGGCTGACACAAATACTTTGTCAGTCAATATGTGGACTAAATGACGTCACCGAAACCCTTATAGATAAGATCAAATTGAAGGTTAATATCCTTGACGTTAGAAGAAAAGTTGTAAGCAAATTAAATGCTTCTTACCAGCTCCCAGTCAAAGACTTCTGCCGTGGCAAAAGATTTAGGAAATCAAATGACCCTTACTTTACGCTTCTCAGGTTAATCGGACAACAGGAATCTTCCATTGTAGACTTGACTAAATTGGCAAATCAGTTTGAAAATTTTAAAGGTTCAATCAATAACATTAAGGAACGGCGTCTTAATATATTGCTTGAGACAAAAGAATCATTGAATAAATTTTTTTATTACAACAGCGGTACAAAGAATTTTGCCATTGAAGACCCAGCATTATTTTATTACATTAGGCACTTAGATTGGAATAGTTTGAGAGACGATTGTGGATTCAATGATATTGATAAAGTATATAGGTATGATGTTGCCATTTCGTTCGCGGGTGAGAACAGGGATCTAGCTCGAACTTTTGCAGAAAAGATTGAGCTATTCGATGCAAGTGTATTTTTTGATGAACTTTATGAGCCTAATTTGCTTGGTAGAGCTTTGACTAAGCAGTTTACAAATATATTTAACGAGGAAAGTCGATTTGTCCTATGTTTACTTGACAAGCATCATTTGGAAAAGATCTGGCCGACATTTGAGCGTGAAACTTTTCGAACTAGAGTCTCTGAAGAAGCGGTAATCCCTGTCTATCTGGATTCAACTATTTTTTTGGGAATACCTGTAGATTTATATGGATTTGATATGAAGACTACACCCACAGAAACTGAAATAGATGATGCAGTTTTGTCGCTTTTAGAACGGATTGAATGAAATTCAATTTTTGGATAGAACTGTCATGTTTAGTGTAACAGAATTTATAATATTATAAATTCTGGGGAGTGTAAATTAAACTGTGTCAGTAGGGTTTAAAAAACTAAATTCACAATGTCAGACGAAGCGGAGACAGGCTCTGTTGAGGAACAACCTTGTCAAGGAATAGTCTGACCCGATAGAATGAGCCAATTCAGGTCTTGCCTGAGTTGGCTTTTTGTAAATATACAAATCATATTCATTCGGCCATGCCTCAAAAAACCTTTGGGCGCCAGCCCAATCCCATCTATGCCCATCAACCTGTTACATCAGAGTGAAGCGGCCCTCAAAATGAATGGACAGCTGGGAGATGGTAAGACTCCAGTTTTGCAATGGTTGTGTCCATTTTTTACTGATGTTGCGGTGAGCCAGATACACCAACTTCAGCAAGGCGTCATCACTAGGAAAAACGCCCTTGTTCTTAGTTACTTTGCGAACTTGACGGTGAAAACCCTCTATGGTGTTGGTGGTGTAAATGATGCGTCTGATATCTTCGGTATATTTGAAATAGGTGGATAACTTATGCCAGTTGTCCTGCCAGGATTTGATTACCACCGGGTACTTCTTGCTCCATTTATCTGAAAGCTTTTCCAGGTTGACCTCTGCCAAATCCTTTGTAGGCGCTTTGTATACAGGTTTAAGTTCTTCCATAAACTCCTTCTGATCTTTTGTGGCCACATACTTCAAAGAATTACGGATTTGATGCACCACGCAGCTTTGCACTTCCGTTTTGGGAAAGATAGAGGTAATGGCCTGCTGAAAACCCTGCAGGTTATCGATACAGGCGATCAGCATGTCCTTGACGCCCCGGTTGTTCAGGTCGGTGAGGACACTTAGCCAGAAGTTGGCCCCTTCGTTCTCCGAAACATACACACCAATCAGGTCCTTTCTGCCTTCAATGTTGACACCCAGGATATTGTATACAGCGCGTGTTTTGACTTTACCCTGCTCCTTTACTTTGTAATGGATGGCATCCATCCAAACGATACAGTAGAGTTCGTCCAGCGGCCTGCTCTGCCATTCTTTGACCAGTGGCATAATGCGATCGGTGATGGTGCTGAGCGTGTCATGGGAGATATCCATGTCGTACATCTCTTTGATGTGCTCGGAAATATCACGCAGGCTCATGCCGATGCCATACATGCCGATAATACGATCTTGCAGGCTGTCGGCCAGAATGGTCTCCCGCTTTTTGATTATCTCCGGCTCAAAGCTACCGTTACGGTCGCGGCTGGTGACGAGTTCCACCTGACCATCGGAGGTCTTAACTGTTTTGGAAACCTTGCCGTTTTTTCGATTGGAGGATGGTTGCTGCTCATCCTGGTCAGAGAGGTGATTATCGAGTTCAGCTTCCAGGGCTGCTTCAAGAAATTGTTTGAATAAAGGGGCAAAAGCGCCACCTTTACCAGTGAGAGATTTGCCGGAGCGGAACTGTTCCAGCGCTTGCTTTTTGATTGATTCCAGATCAACCGGTGTTTGTTTGTTTTCCATTATCTGTGTTTGAAGTTATGAATTAACTCCTGACACAGTTCTTTTTACAGTCTCAAATTCTGTTACACGTAGCGGAAGAAAAATTTCTTTATCATTCTCAATGAGATTATCAGTTTCAGGTAAAGTAACTCTGCAATTTATGAGTAAGACTTCATCTAAATGGAATTGAACCCACTTATCAATTACACGACGTTTAATGATTTCCATTTTTTTTGATCCAAGTAAGGGTTCTAATTGTCCAACTGTGTTGTCGTCGAAATCAAAAGTACCCATGTATGTATATGCATCTTGAGCTATAGGTGAAGAAAAGCTATATAAATTATCATCATATTTAATTAATACCAATAATTGTAATTGTAAAAGTATAATGCTTTCAAATTGTTTTAGACCCAATCTTTTAAAATGAAGACCCAAATCTTTTGCAGGTTTGAATTGATGATCTTTAAATACAGTTTCAGGAGAAAGCAATTCCTTGATCAAACTAAAGACAGTATTGATTGTCCTAAGTGGAATATGAAACATTGGTTGGTACTCACTGATTTGATAGATAATCAATTCTTTGCCATTACAAAGTCCAAAATAATTAACTCTAATTTCAGGATGAATTGCATATGAATATGCTTGTTGCGTGTGTTTTGAATCTTTAATATCTTCTCGAGGGGATTTCGCTTCTAGAACCCAAGCTGGTTGTCCTGCTACTTTCATTAAATAGTCTGGAATAACACGGATAGGTCTGGAGGTAGATCCTATAGTAACGAATGGATGTTTTAACCCGAAGTTTCTAATAATAGCTGTATTACCACTATTTGAATAGCCTAAAGCCCTAATAAGAGGGCTAATTAAATCTTCACGTACACTTTCTTCAGTGTAATGGTTCGCATCTAACAAGGTAAAATCAAATGTTTTATATAGCTTTTCCATTTACATTAAAGCTAAAGTGAAAATTTTTATTACCTAGAGATTGTTTAATTTATCCATAGCATTATCCAAGTTTTTTGCTTTTACATGGTAATATACTTTCGTGCTCCGAATGTCTTTATGAGCCAATAGTCGTTGGGCTTGCTCCTGAGGAATCTCCATTTCAGCTAATAAACCACCAAAAGTATGTCGGCCGACGTGGCACGTCAGTTTTATATGAGTAATACCGGCAGATTCTCCAACTTGCTTCAACCACCGATTAAAATCCTGGTTTGTCATGCGGGGTAGGGGATGGATCCTGATGAGATCAATTACACGGGAGAGCCGTCCGTATAGCTTCATATTCAAAAAGACACCTGCTTTTTGGGTCTTTATCCATATACGCTCGTTATCAACAATATGTTTGACAGGATCAAACCTCATAGCATCCTCAAAGCGCAGCCCGGAGTAGCACATAAACAAAAACCTGGTGGCCACGCGGCGGATTAGCACAGGTAAATTTTCATTCTCAATAAGTCCTTCTATCCGCTTACAATGCTCTAATTTAATACCTAACTTGTCAGGGTTTTTGTAGTTTCCCCTGTTAAAATCCTCAAATGGATTGTAATCAATGATCCCCTTCATCTTCATGGCATCACGGATCATGGTATTCATGAACTTGAAGCTTTTCCATATCGTGTTGGGAGAATTTTTCAATTTTGCGGACATGAAGTTTCTATAACTGGTCAGAAACTTGAAGTCGATGTCTCCAAAGGAAAGATCATGGCGGAATTGCTGGAGCTTAGTTATTTCGCTTGTATAAGTCCGGATGGTTTCAGTGTTTGTATATTTCTGCGGGATCCAGTTAATGCAAAATTCGTAAAAGTCCCGGCTCAGTGCCTTACCTTCCGCAATTTCCGGGCCTTTTCTTTTGTGATGCGTACCCCTTGAATGGACTTAGATATGAAATCGTTTTCAAGTTTGGCAATCTCCTGCTTTAATTTCATATTGTATACTTGGTAATTAATTTCTGCCTTCTTTACTGCACGTGAGTCAGGATTCCAGTTCTCCGGTGAGACCTTTATGCCGGTATTAAAGGTTTTGGCAACTTGGCGGCCAACAATTACGCGAATGATGATAGGAGCTTTCCCAGCGATTTGACGTGGGAGACGGATGGCTGCAATGATGGTTATGTTCTCCATATTATAATTTGTTTTTGGTTAAGCAAACCGCGCATTTTGGCGGTCAAAAGCGAACATAGGAGGATGAAAATATGGAGGTGACCACTTCCCTGAAATGCACAATGGGCGCTGAAAGTAGCGCCCATTGTGGGTTTGATCGGATTAAACCGAGCGGACCGGACGGGACTCGAACCCGCGACCTCCGCCGTGACAGGGCGGCATTCTAACCAACTGAACTACCGATCCGTTCCTCTGATGAGAGGGAGGCAAAAATAGGGGGATTTGCTTTCCCGGCAAAAATATTTTGAATTTTTTCTTGCCTTCTTATGATCCATTCATCATCGCAACGCAGCAGACATTTTAAAACTTGCTGAGATCATAACTATGTAAAAACGCTTACAACTCACTCCTGTTCAGCCGTTACCTCCGTAACTTCCTGCCAGTTGCTTATCTTTACACAAACAAAACCGCTCCATGCTCAAAGTAGGTGTATTTGGCGTAGGTCATCTGGGAAAGTTTCACCTCAACAACTGGAAAGAAATCAAAGACGTAGAACTCACCGGTTTTTATGACCCCGACGAGCAGGCCGCGGCAGACATCATCGCCCGGTACAACCTCCCGCGCTACACCGACCCCATCGAGCTCATGAACGCCTCCGACGCCATCGACGTCGTTGCTCCCACCACCTATCACTACGAGCTTTGTTCCGCCGCCATCCGCAAAGGCAAACACGTTTTTGTGGAAAAGCCCCTCGCCAATACCATGGAAGAAGCCCGGCAGCTGGTGAAGCTGGTCAAAGAAATGAACATCAAATTCCAGGTGGGGCACGTGGAGCGTTTCAATCCTGCCTACCTGGCTACGGCCGGCATGCAGCTGAAACCCGTTTTCATAGAGGTGCACCGCCTTGCCCAGTTCAACCCCCGCGGCACCGAGGTCAGCGTGATCCTCGACCTGATGATCCACGACATCGACATCATCCTCAACATGGTCAAAAGTGAAGTGAAATCCATTTCGGCCAGCGGCGTAGCCGTGCTGACCGATACGCCCGACATCGCCAACGTACGCATCGAGTTCGACAACGGCTGCGTGGCCAACCTCACCTCCAGCCGCATCTCCATGAAAAAAATGCGGAAGGTGCGCGTCTTTCAGAAAGACGCCTACATCGGCATCGATTTCCTCAACAAAAAGACCGAGATCATCAAACTGCAGGATGAAGCCGACGCCAGCGTTTTCGCTTTTGACATCGACACGCCCCACGGCAAACGTACCATCGCCGTGGCGAACCCGCTCATTCCCGAAGTGAACGCCATCAAAATGGAGCTGGAAGCTTTTCGCGATGCAGTGGTCAACAACACCCCAACTCCGGTAAGCGTGGTCGACGGCTACCGCGCCATGGACATCGCACACCAGATCCTTAATAAAATAAAAAGTTTTTCTTTAAAAAGCTGAGATAGGGATGGGGCGTCAAAAAAAAATCCAAATCCACTGGTATATTTTCAGCGACTTCCTGGCTGCCATCCTCGCCTGGGTCAGCCTGAACCCCGTCAAAGCTTACCTGCTTGGCAGCACCCCCGAACAGACGGCGCTTCTCTGGAAACATCCTACGTTTCTGTACGGGCTCCTGTTTGTGCCGCTGGGATGGATCACCCTTTATTTCCTGGCCGGCTCCTACAATTCGCTCTACAAAAAATCACGCTTCAGCGAAATGGCCGGTACAATGCTTCACAGCCTCATCGGATGCGTGCTCATCTCCGTCTGTTTCGTACTCACCGGCATGGAAGAACCCATGCGTTTTCATTACTCCTTGTTTGCCTGGTATGTTTCTCTGCATTTCCTGTTAACCATTACCGGCCGTGAACTGATCCTTTCGTTTGTGAAAAGCCAGCTGCGCAAGGGTACCGTCGTCTTCAATACGATTCTGGTGGGCGATACCGCCCGCTCCGTTCTGCTTTATCAGGAAACCCGCAACTCCCTGCTTTCATCCGGCTACCAGTATAAAGGCTATATCAGCGATCACCAGAACGGGCTGGCCCTACACCTTGAATATTTTGGACCGCTCCACCGGATCGAGCAGGTCATCGATGAAAAAAAGATCGACCTGGTGGTGGTGGCGCTCGACAAATCGCAACGCGATGAAGTGGAATCGGTGATCAACCGGCTGAGCGAGAAAGATGTGGAGATCAAGATCGTTCCGAACTGGATCGATATCCTTTCCGGCTCCATCAAAACATCGAATGTGTTCAGTCCGGTACTGGCCGATATCCGGACCGACCTGATGCCCGAATGGCAGCAAAACATCAAGCGGCTCCTCGACATCACCGTAGCGCTGATAGGCGGTGTGTTGCTTTCGCCGGTCATGATCTATGCGGCGGTGAAAGTGCGGCTCTCATCTCCGGGCAGCATCATTTACAAACAGGAACGGATCGGCTACAAGGGCAAACCTTTCACCATCTTAAAACTTCGCAGCATGTACGATCAGGCCGAAGCCGAAGGGCCTGCGCTGTCGTCCGATGCAGATGTGCGCATTACTCCCTGGGGGCGCACCATGCGGAAATGGCGCCTGGACGAACTGCCGCAACTGTGGAACATACTTAAAGGAGAAATGAGCCTGGTGGGGCCACGCCCCGAAAGGCGTTATTATATCAACCGGATCAGGGAGCAGTCGCCCTATTACAATTATTTACTGAAAGTGAAGCCTGGCCTCACATCCTGGGGGATGGTCCAGTTCGGGTACGCGGAGAATGTGGGTGAGATGATCGCCCGGATGCAGTATGACCTGATCTATATCGAGAATGTAACGCTGGTCGTCGACGTCAAGATCCTGTTTCATACCATCAGGATCATCCTGTCGGGGAAAGGCAAATAATCCAGTGATCCGGTGAAAACCAGGATCGTTATCTTCATATGAAACAACCATTTTTGACACCTTCTTTTTCCAGGCCGGGGCCCGCGGTGGCAGCCAAGCTGCTTTTGCTGCTGATCGGCATCCCCTTCTTTTCGTATTCTCAAACATACTGGCAACAGGAGGTCAACCATACCATCGATGTGTCGCTCAACGATGTGGAGCATACGCTCGATGCTTTTGAGAAGATAGAATATACCAACCATTCTCCCGACACCTTGCGGTTTATCTGGTTTCATGTGTGGCCCAACGCCTACAAAAATGACCGCACAGCCTTCAGCGAACAGTTGCTCCTGAACAACCGGACCGACTTTTATTTCTCCGCCCCCTCCCAGCGCGGTTATATCAACCGCCTGAATTTCCAGGTCAACGGAACGACCGCCCGCGTGGAAGACCATCCGCAATACATCGATGTCATCAAGCTTCTGCTGCCCGCACCGCTGCCTCCTGCAGGACAGGTGACCATCACCACGCCTTTCCACGTACAGCTGCCCGAAAATTTTTCCAGGGGCGGCCATACAAAACAGTCGTACCAGGTAACGCAATGGTACCCTAAACCAGCCGTATACGACCGCACCGGCTGGCATGAAATGCCCTACCTTGACCAGGGGGAGTTTTACAGCGAGTTCGGTACATACAGGGTGAATATCACCGTGCCGCAGAATTACGTAGTTGCCGCCACGGGCCAACTTCAGAATGGCGAGGAGTTGGAATGGCTTAAAAAGAGAAGTGATTTTATCCTTCCTGTGAGGGATGTCCCGAAAAAAGTGCCTCCTAAAAAAGGGCATGCTCCCGTTCCACAAAAAAAGGCGATCCTGCAGCCGGAACAGATCGTATCTGCCGCAACGACCAAGACCCTTCAATATGTTCAGGAAAGGGTGCTTGATTTTGCCTGGTTTGCCGACAAGCGATACCGTGTAGAAACAGATACTGTACAACTTCTCTCCGGCAATGTGGTGCAGGCTTTCAGTTACTACCTGCCTGAAGACACGGCCTACTGGAAGAACAGCATCACCTTCATCAAAAAAGCGCTGCTTACCCGCAGCCGCTGGCTGGGAGAGTATCCCTACCAAACCGTCAGCGCGGTGGAAGCAAATATGGGCTTCAGCGGGGGGATGGAATACCCGACGATCACTTCGGTTTCGCCGATCCATTCCGAAGATGAGCTGGAACTGACGCTGGTGCATGAAGTAAGTCATAACTGGCTGCAAGGAGTGCTCGCCACCAATGAGCGCGACCAGCCCTGGATGGATGAAGGCATGAACACCTACTACGATGGGCGGTACCTGCGTTCCAACTATTCCGGCAGGGTACCGGCCGGCAAAGATTCGCTGCTGTGGATCAGCCGCTCGTTCCGCGCCGAAAAAACCGGTTTCGAAACCTTTGCGGGCGTCCGTAAAGACCAGCCCATCCTGACCAGGTCGGAAGATTTCACAAAGGAAAACTACTCGCTTGTGGCGTACTATAAAACAGGGGAGTGGATGCAGAAGATCGAGGAACGCATGGGACAACCGCTTTTTGATTCGTGCATGCGGGAGTATTTCCGCAGGTGGAAGTTCCGGCATCCTTACCCGGAAGATTTCAGGGCGGTACTGGAACAGACAAGCAACATGCTGCTCGAACCCCTCTTTCAGGAGTTGAACAGGAAAGGCAGCCTCGAACCGCCGGTGCTGCATCCAAAACTGCTTCCCATTTCCCTGTTTCCCCTGACACAGTCGAACCGGTACTATTATTTGTCTGTAGGGCCTTCTGTCGGTTACAACCTGTATGATGGCGTAATGGTGGGCGGATTTCTGCACAATTACCAGGTGCCCATGAAAGCACTTAATTTCCTTGCTGCGCCTATGTATTCAACCAAAAGTAAAAAATTCAGCGGAATCGCCCGGGCATCCTACTCGTGGTACCCGGGAAGTGCAGTTTATAAGATCACGGCCGGCGCGTCGGGATCCTTGTTTTCCATCAACGATTTTCAGTCCGGTAGCCAGGCGAAGATCCATACCCGGGTGCGTAAGCTGGCGCCTTTTGTGCGTGTGACCCTGCAGGAAGATCCACTGAGCAAGAAGGAGCGTTGGATACAGTTCAAATCCTTCCTGATCAATGAAGACCGGTTACAATTCAGGCAGGTGATCACAGGATCCGATACAAACGATAGGGTGAACACCATCGCGAAAGGCTATTTTGTGAACCAGCTCAAATTCGTGATCAACAA
Source organism: Chitinophagaceae bacterium (assembly GCA_965200945.1). Lineage (GTDB taxonomy): Bacteria > Bacteroidota > Bacteroidia > Chitinophagales > Chitinophagaceae > JADCRZ01. The sequence goes on along the minus strand of OZ241749.1, from coordinate 1,316,750 downwards.
CTACCGGGCACTCTACCCGTACAGCGCTGAGTTGCAGGTAGAACAAAACACGAATTTTCTACGGGCCACTTTTACAGGTAATTATTTTTTTAATTACGCCAGTCGCGACGGCGGACTGAACCTCCGTTTTTTTGCAGGGAAGTTCTCTTACACCGGCAGGCGTACAACCACAAAACAGTTTGAGACCGACCGCTTCCATCTGAACATGAGCGGCCCGAAAGGGGAGGAGGACTATACGTACAGCAATTATTTCTTCGGGCGGAGCGAATTCGAGGGTTTTGCCAGCCAGCAGATCATGATGCGCGACGGCGGATTCAAGGTAAGGACAGATCTGTTGAGCAGCAAGGTAGGCAAAACAGACAACTGGCTCTCCGCGCTCAATTTTACGGCTGATCTGCCTAAAAAAATCAACCCCCTTCAGATCATTCCGGTACACATTCCCATCAGGGTGTTTGCCGACATCGGCACTTCGGCTGATGCGTGGGACCGGGAATCGAATACCGACCGCTTATTATTTGACGCGGGGTTTCAGTTGTCGTTCCTCAAAAATGCGGTTAATATTTATATTCCCGTTGTGTACAGCAAGGTATACCGCGATTATTTCCGGTCTACCTTAGGCACAAAACGGTTCTGGAAGATCCTATCTTTCAGCATCGACATCCAGAACCTCACCTGGCGCAAACTAGACCCGGGCATTCCGCTCTAACCACCTGACCAATGAACCAAAACTCTTCCATCCGGTATCTTCCTTACCCTGAAATTGAGAAAGCAAAATGGGATGCCTGCATTGAGGCTGCCCCGAACGGCCTGATCTACGGGTATTCACTGTATCTCGACGAGATGGCGGCTCATTGGGATGGGCTGGTACTGGATGATTATCAAGCCGTGATGCCGCTTCCCTGGAACAAAAAGTACGGGTTCTATTATCTCTACCAACCCTTCCTCTGCGCCAGTCTGGGCATCTTCGGGCAGAACGTGGGGCCAGAGCTGGTGAAGAAATTTTTTGAAGCCATCCCGCGCCGTTTCAGGCTGTGGGATGTGTACCTGAACTACGGTAATTTTTTTTCCGTGCCCGGCTACGAACTGTATCAGCGCATCAGCCATGCGCTTGACCTTACGCCCGGCTATGAAACGCTGTACGCCGGGTTCCGCATGAGCTACAAGACGCTGCTGAAGCGCTTCGACAAGATCGGCTGTACGATCAGGAAAGACATACCGATACAGGAGGTACTGGCGCTCACAAAAGTAAAACTGGTGCCTGTGGCCAATGTGAAAGACGAGGATTACGACCGTTTCGGGCGGCTGTATCAGCAGTTGCTTCAACGCGGCAAGGCCGTCAACTATGCTGCCTTCTCACCGAAAGGAGACCTGCTTGCCTCGGCGGTCTTCCTGTTCTCTCACAACCGTGCATATTATATAGTGGCCGGCAATCATGCCGATGGACGTACCGTTGGCGCCTCGCACCAGGTGATCAACGCTTTTATCCGCGACCATGCGGGGCGGCCGCTCCTGCTCGATTTCGAAGGGTCGGACGTACACAACATCGCTTTTTTCTTCAAGAGTTTCGGGGCAGTGGAAGAGAAGTACCCTGGATTGTTCTACAACAGGTTGCCTCCGTTGTTGCGGTGGCTGAAGAACCGGAGCTAGCGGATAGACCGGATCTCTTTCATCGTCCTTCCAGCAGCTTCCCTGCCACGATCATGTCCAGCGGCGTGGTGATCTTGATATTCGTACTCTCCCCATCCACAAGATAGATCGGGCTACCCGTCTTTTCTACCACACTGGCTTCATCCGTGAACGACTGATCATACGACTGTGCAAACGCTTTTTTTAGCAGCCCGGATTCAAACGTCTGCGGAGTCTGGATCAGTTTTACCTTGCTGCGATCAAGTGTTTGTGTACCGCCCGCAGTTTCAATGCGCAGGGAATCGGTAGGAGGGATGGCGGGGATTGCATTCCCTTTTGCCAGCGCTGTTTCATAGCACCGGATGATCAGCTGCGCACTCACCATGCAACGGACGGCATCATGTACAAAACAGATCGAATCATCATCTACAAGTTGAAGCCCCCGCTGCACCGAATGGAAGCGGGTTTCACCGCCGGTTGCCACAGCATACCTGTCGGCAGAGACCCATTGGGCGAGGTGCTCATTGCCCGTTTGCAGGTGACCTGCGGGTAGTACGAGCACCACTTTCAGGTCGGCAAAGGTTTCCAGAAAGGCCAGCATCGTATGTACGAATAGGGGTTTTTGGTGCAACAGGAGGAACTGTTTGGGAACCGGCGACCCCATGCGGGTGCCGGAACCGGCGGCAACGATCAGGGCAAATTTTTTCATGGGAAGGTCGTTAACTCGGCTGGCTTTCATCTTCTCCGAACAGTTCACGTTCGATCTCTTCCATCTGAACAATGTCCCACGCTTCACTTTGCGAGGGTACCAGGTTCATCATATCGAGCAGGTCGTTGTTTTCCAGGTTCTTCGAGAGGGCGGCCGACATGTTGCAGAGCACGAAAGATGCCTGCGCATCATGAAATGTTTGTTGAATGTTAATAAGTAATTCCGCAGCAGCTTCTTTCAGGGTTTGAATGTCCTGTAAATTTACGATGAGGTTTTTTACCGGCTTTTTGAGGTAGGAAAGCATGAGTTCCTGCGCCTCTTCTGTCATATTAGCAGAAAAATGTGGTTCAAGTATGGTTATGACATGGTATTTCTCACTGGTATCAATTTTGACCCTCATGCTGTTTACAATTTAAGTGCTTGTCGCAACGTTGATTTCTTTATGTGTTTGATGTGCCTGCAGGACCCCCCCGACATAGTCAATCGTAAAGCCGTCAGCCGTGTCCGGGCTTAAACTTAAATCAAAAATATTCGTTATTATTGTACAACACACAATCTTAAAAAATGGATAATAACTTTTCGGCCCAAGTAAAGGAGATTATTTCGTTCAGCAGGGAGGAGGCATTACGATTGGGTAACGATTTTATTGGCACTGAGCACTTGTTGCTGGGATTGATAAGGGAAGGTGACAATACGGCCGTACGCATTCTGAAAAGCTTTAATGTAGATCTGTATGAACTCAGAAAGGAAGTAGAACTGGCAATCAAAGATAAAACCGGTAAAAACATCGCTAACATCAACAGCCTGCCGCTCACAAAGCAGGCGGAAAAAGTTATCCGTGTAACTGTTCTGGAAGCGAAGGCCCTCAAAAGCCCTACCGTCGAAACCGAACATCTGATGCTTTCTATTCTTAAGAACAAGGAAAATATCGCTACACAAATTCTAAATCAATTTGACGTGGACTACGATCTGTTTAGAAATGAACTGGGCGTTGTAAAAAGCAACGACGTCCGCAGCGAATATGCTGATGAAAATGAAGACGACTTCGACGAAGAAAAAAAATATTCACAGCAAAAAGTTAAAACTGCAGGCAACACCAAAAGCAAGACCCCGGTACTTGACAACTTCGGCAGAGACATTACCCGCCTCGCAGAAACCGGCGCCCTCGATCCCATCGTAGGCAGAGAGGAAGAAATCGAAAGGGTTTCGCAGATCCTTTCCCGCCGTAAAAAGAACAACCCCATCCTCATCGGCGAACCCGGTGTCGGTAAAACCGCCATCGTGGAAGGTCTCGCCCTCCGCATCGTTCAGCGCAAAGTATCCCGCGTGCTGTTCGACAAAAGAGTCATCTCGCTCGACCTGGCAGCCCTGGTTGCCGGTACCAAATACCGCGGACAGTTCGAAGAAAGGATGAAAGCCATCATGAACGAGCTCGAAAAGAACCGCGACGTGATCCTGTTCATCGATGAAATTCATACCATCGTAGGTGCCGGTGGTGCCAGCGGTTCGCTGGATGCCTCCAACATCTTTAAACCAGCCCTCGCTAGAGGAGAACTGCAGTGCATTGGCGCCTCTACCCTCGATGAATACAGAATGTACATCGAGAAAGACGGTGCCCTCGATCGCCGCTTCCAGAAAGTAATGATCGAACCGCCTACCGTAGATGAAACCATCCAGATACTAACCAACATCCAGAGCAAATACGAAGACTACCACAACGTAACGTATTCTCCCGATGCCATCGAAGCCTGCGTAAAGCTCAGCGACCGGTACATGACCGACCGCCTGCTCCCCGACAAAGCGATCGACGTACTCGATGAAGTAGGCGCCCGCGTTCACCTGAAGAACATCAACGTTCCGCAGGAGATCCTCGACCTTGAAAAGAAGATCGAAGACATCAAGAACGAAAAGAACAAGGTCGTAAAAAGCCAGAAGTTCGAGGAAGCTGCTTCACTCCGTGATACCGAAAAACGCCTCGCAGAAGAGCTTGAAAAAGCCAAGAACAGCTGGGAAGAAGAAAGCAAGCACAAGCGCTATCCCATCGACGAAGAAGCCATTGCGGAAGTTGTGAGCATGATGACCGGTATCCCCGTAAAACGGATGGTACAGGCTGAAACAGAAAAGCTCCGCCGCATGTCGGACGATATGAGGGATATGGTTGTGGGACAGGATGAAGCCATCCAGAAAGTGGTGAAAGCCATCCAGCGTAACAGGGTTGGTCTCAAAGATCCCAGGAAGCCGATCGGTACATTTATCTTTCTCGGACCAACCGGGGTTGGTAAAACCGAGCTGGCACGTGCCCTGGCCCGCTACATGTTCGACTCGGAAGATTCACTCATCCGGATCGATATGAGTGAATACATGGAAAAATTTACTGTCAGCCGCCTGATCGGTGCGCCTCCCGGATATGTGGGTTATGAAGAAGGTGGTCAGCTGACTGAGAAGGTCCGCCGCAAACCTTACTCTGTGATCCTTCTCGATGAGATCGAGAAAGCGCATCCGGACATTTACAACCTGCTGCTGCAGGTGCTCGACGACGGTCAGCTCACGGACGGTCTAGGTAGAAAGATCGACTTCAAGAATACCCTGATCATCATGACATCGAACATCGGTGCCCGCCAGCTGAAGGACTTTGGTGAAGGAGTTGGTTTTGCCACTTCTTCCAGAACGCAGAATGCAGAAGAAAACAACAAGGCTGTGATCGAGAAAGCCCTGAAGCGTACTTTCTCGCCCGAATTCCTGAACAGGATCGACGATGTGGTCATCTTCAACTCGCTCGAAAAATCACATATCTTCCAGATCATCGACATCCTGATGAAGAGTGTGATGAAACGCCTGGTCACCTTAGGGTTCAAGCTGGAACTCACGGAAGAAGCAAAGAACTTCATTGCTGAAAAAGGCTACGACCAGCAGTTCGGTGCCCGACCACTGCACCGCTCGATCCAGAAATACCTGGAAGATCCGCTGGCTGAAGAGATTCTTAGCATGAACGTCAAGGACGGAGATGTGCTGATAGCCGACTTCGATGCTGAAAACCAGAAGATCCGGTTCACGCTGCAGCCGACAACGCCTAAGCTGTCTGAGAAATCGGAAGCATGATCATTGATAAATATAAAGCTGAAAGGCCGCCCCAAACAGGCGGCCTTTTTTTATGAAGCAGGGCCGGACCGGCAGAGAAGTAAGACTGCAAAAGACGCGTGGTCATTTAGCGAGATTCGTAGATAAGGTATCTGTATATTTGACATTCAGTCGTCAAATCACAGGCATGGAAAAGATCATCATTACCATAGACGGATGGAGCAGCTGCGGGAAAAGTACGCTGGCAAAGCAGCTGTCCAAAGCCCTCAACTATGTGTATATCGACAGCGGCGCCATGTACCGCGCTGTCACTCTTTATTTCCTTCGTAACCACATCGACTGGACCCGCAAAAAAGTAGTGGAAGAAGCCTTGCTGAACATCCGGCTCGAATTCCGGTTCAACTACAAAAGCCAGCAGGGCGAGATGCACCTGAACGATGAGAATGTGGAATATGTGATCCGCGATCTGGTGGTAGCCGAGAAAGTAAGTGAAGTAGCCACCATCAAAGAAGTGCGTGCCTTTGCAGTGAACCAGCAGCACGAGATGGGCAAATCGAAAGGCATCGTGATGGATGGCCGGGATATCGGCACCGTTGTATTTCCGCAGGCCGAACTCAAGATCTTTATGACGGCCGACAGCACCATCCGCGTGCAGCGCCGGTTCAAGGAAATGTACGACAAGAATCCCAACATCACCCTCGAGGAAGTCAAAGCCAATCTCCAGATGCGCGACTACGTAGATTCGCACCGCGCCATCAGTCCCCTTCGCCAGGCCGAAGATGCCATTGTTCTCGACAATTCCGATCTCACCATCAAAGAGCAGCTCGACATCGCCTTGAAATGGGCTAAGGACCGCATCGCTGCCGTGGCGGAGTAGAGGAGCTGAAACGGCTGTACTGTTTCCAGAATTTTTTCTTAATTCTTTGTCATCCAAGGTTAGGCGCAAGCAGCCTCCTGCATTCATGGGTAATTACTGTGCCTGCTCGAGGATGGCTGTGGAGCAGCGGGATGTGCAAAGTGATCCGGACAGGTAGAGAGTGCAGGCATGGCGTCTCTGAATTTAAAGCACATCACAAAGCCGCGGGTAAAGCTGCCTGAGGAATTTCTTGGTTGCTTCTCCATCGGGATCTTCGGGCATACAGACGCACAGCATCGTAATTTGAAAGGCATGCAATTTCGCCTGTGCAAAGATGACAATTTTAGAATGTGACCACATGCCTTTGAAAACAGGGTATACAGTACATCGACATTAGAATAGAAACGCGAGGCATCATGTCTCTACATGGGAACAGCGCCTAATCTTGTATACAATATGATACAAAAGCAAAGGCTGCCCCTTGCGAGACAGCCTTTTGTACCCTCTTTGCGATGAAGTAGAAAGTTTTGGTTACGGCGCGTGGCGGCTAGAGGGCCATGAAAACAAAACTTGTGAATTATTTAGCGGAGAAACAGGATCTCGCGGTATTTCGGAAGCGTCCATTCCTTGTCATCGACCAGGAATTCCAGTTTGTCGACATGGTAACGGATGCTGTCGAAAAATTCTCCCTTGATCTGGTCGCAATATGCGATGGCTTTATCGCGGGAGTCTGAAATGGTGTTTGCCGATTTGCGGGCTTCAATGAGCTGGGTGATCTTTCCGCTCACTGCCGAAATATGTTCGGAGATCTTCTGCAATACCAGCAATTGGTTGGCATAGGCGTCTTCAGACAGTCCCAGCTCTTTCAGGCCCTTGATATTTTCAATCAGCGTATTCTGATATTTGATCGCTCCCGGGAGGATGTTGGTGGTTGCGAGCTCTCCCATGATGCGGGCCTCGATCTGTACCACCTTGATGTATTTTTCCAGTTCGATCTCATACCGTGCTTCCAGCTCAGAATGCGTGTACACATGGTTGCTTTCAAACAGGTGCTTGGCTTTGTCGGTCATCATCGCATCGAGCGCATGCGGCGTGGTCTTGATATTCGGCAGACCTCTTTTTTCCGCTTCGTTCTGCCATTCTTCGCTGTAGCCGTCACCTTCAAACAGTACGTTCTTGCTGTTGACGATGTATTCGCGGATCACATGAATGATGGCGATCTCTTTCTTTTCACCTTTTTCGATCAGGGTGTCTACCTCTTTCTTGAAATTCTTGAGCGTTTCTGCCACGATGGTGTTCAGGATGGTCATCGCATTGGCACAGTTGGCGGAAGAACCGACCGCGCGGAACTCGAACTTGTTACCGGTAAAGGCAAAAGGAGAAGTTCTGTTACGATCTGTGTTATCGAGCAGCAGCTCGGGAATGCTTCTGTGCAGGTCGAGCTTCAGGATGGCTTCGTCCTGTTCATCGAACTTTTCGTTCACCCGTGTTTCGATGTCGTTCAGCACCTTGGTCAGGTACTGGCCGATAAACACAGATATGATGGCGGGAGGAGCTTCGTTGGCGCCCAGACGGAAGTCGTTGTTGGCCGAGGCGATGGAAGCCCTCATCAGGTCGGAATAATCGTAGACTGCTTTGATGGTGTTCACAAAGAACGTCAGGAACATCAGGTTGGTCTTCGGCGTTTTGCCGGGAGCCAGCAGGTTCACACCGGTGTCGGTAGACATGCTCCAGTTGTTGTGCTTGCCGCTTCCGTTGATGCCGGCGAATGGTTTTTCATGCAGAAGAACACGCAGCGAATGGCGGCGGGCGACCCGGTTCATGATGTCCATCAGCAGGGTGTTGTGGTCAACGGCTACGCTTACTTCTTCAAAAATAGGCGCACACTCGAACTGTGCAGGTGCTACTTCATTGTGGCGCGTTCTCAGCGGAATCCCCAGTTTGTACGATTCCTGCTCAAAATCACGCATGAAATCGTATACCCTTTCCGGAATGGAACCGAAATAATGGTCTTCCAGCTGCTGGCCTTTGGCGGGGGTATGACCGAATACCGTTCTGCCGCTCATTACCAGGTCGGGACGGGCGTTGAACAGACCTTCGTCTACCACAAAGTATTCCTGTTCCCAGCCCAGTGTGGCGGTTACTTTGGTGACGTTGCGGTCGAAATAGTTACATACATCTACGGCAGACTTGTTCAGGGCTTCCAGCGCTTTCAGCAGCGGAGCCTTGTAATCAAGCGATTCACCGGTATAGGAAACAAAGATGGTCGGGATGCAAAGTGTTTTGCCCAGTCCGGCTTCCATGATGAACGCAGGGGAAGAGGGATCCCAGGCAGTATAACCGCGGGCTTCGAAAGTTGCACGCAAACCGCCGCTCGGGAAAGAAGAGGCATCGGGCTCCTGCTGTATGAGGGCGGCGCCATCGAATTCTTCGATCGCAGTACCGTCACTTTTTAACGTAAAAAATGAATCATGTTTTTCTGCGGTAGTACCGGTTAATGGCTGGAACCAGTGGGTATAATGCGTCACCCCTTTAGATTCGGCCCACTGACGGATACCCGAAGCGACCTGATTCGCCATCACACGGTCAATTTTTTTCCCGCTTTTAATGGAGTTTCTCAGACTTTTATATGCTTCATCACTCAGTAGTTCTCTGGCCACTTTCAGAGTAAAAACGTTTTCTCCAAAGATGGCAGTGATCTTGGTTGCACCGGGCAGCTTTACATTGGAAGAAGGATCAGAAATGTTATTCACAGCATTTAAACGTAAAGACATGATGAAAAATATTTTATGAACGAAGTAAATTCAAATGCCGCAAAATACCAATTTTTCTAAATAAATTATGTAGTTGGTTGATTTAAGAAGGTAAAAATCTGTAAACTACTGGATAATTGGTTATTGAATGTTGAATGACGGTTGTAATCGCGTCTATATAGATTTTTTTATAATTTTTAGGCCTGCCGCAAAATCGGTTGTCACCATGAAACACGCTACGAACAACAGCTCGAAGATGGACTTATACCGTACAAACGCACCGGGAAACGGTACTATATAACCGATAATCAGGTAACCGCTGAATGCGGCAAACAGGCAGGCCAGTATCAGCGGATCGGAAAGTGCAACCCGCCAGGAATGCTTTCTGAAGAAAAATCCCACACCCAGAGATGCGAAGAACAGGAAGATATCCATCGCCGATACGATCTGCAGGATTGATTTGCTTTCAAACAGAAGGGGCTGCAGAAAACTGTGGTTCAGGGCCTGTGGCAACACATGCAGAAACGATGCTGCGTTGCCATGCAGACTGTCGAGCGGCAGGCGCGTATTGCCCTTCAGATCAAGAAAACTGTATTGCCTCTCGGTGACCTTCTGTGCAAAATCGGGCAGGCCGGGAAGAGATCCACCCATAAAAAACAGGAAGCCGGAGAGAAGATAGACCGGAATAAAAGCCCGCCAGGCCGCAATCCTCCCTTTGACAGAAATGAACCAAGCCAGCAGGGCAGGAGCCAGGCATAGCACGGTCAGGTTGCGGATAAGCCAGAGCATGATCATGCAGCCTGCAAACACCACCCCGTTTTTTATTGCCGAGCCTTTCGATCGGAGCAATTTGTCAAAATAATACAATGCGCCGGCCACACCCAGAAAAAGCAAACCTTCCTTACGGATGCCGCTGAGCCAGAACAGCACGACCGGATAAAAAAAGATCATCAGCGAGAGCGGGAGTGCTGCTGCCGGATAATATTTTACCAGCAGCCTGTACAGCAGCAGGTGGCCCAGAAGAGTGATAAAACAAAAAAGAACCACATTCACGTAGTAATGTCCGAAGCTGAATATATCAAACAATACCAGCATCCTGATGAACAGGACCTCTTCGAAATCACTCCAGAACGAATTGGTCGTATCGTAGCTTGCTTCCATCGACATGCTGCCCCGTGTTTTCATGAAAGTATCTTTCATGAAAAGCACCGGATCGTGCAGCAGCTTATGGTATTCTTCCAGCGAAGTTTGATGATACATCCAGGTGTCGTCCCCATGATAAAACCGCAGGAACAGGAAGCCGTACACCAGGCCGAACAAGATTTTTACCACAAATGCGGCTGTCAGGAAGCCGCGCGATAAAGTGGGTCTGTCAGCACGTGTAATTCTGAAAAGAAGTAACAGGAGCAGAAAACCATAGAGGAAGATCAGAAGGAAGGACAACATAAGGGTTCGTTACAGAGGTAAACGATCGGCATAGGTTGAAACAAAAGTATTGAATTCTTTATCTTACGCGCTAAATCATTTGAATGACGGATTCTTCCAGTGGGGTGAGGCTGATTGCTTTTGTGTCGTACAATGCATGGACGATGTATAATTTCCGGCTGGAGGTATTGCAAAACTTTCTTTCGAAAGGCTTTGAAGTGTTGGTGATCGCCGAACAGGATGAATATGTTTCCCAACTGACGGGCATGGGTTGCCGCTTCATACATGTAGATATCCGGAACCGTTCCCTGAATCCTTTTCATGACCTCAAACTCTTTTTCGACCTGAAAAAGATCTACCGGCAACACCGTCCCCATTTTATTTTTCACTATGTGGCAAAGCCCAACATCTATGGCAGTGTAGCTGCCGGCTGGTTGAAGATCCCTTCCATCGCAGTGATCACCGGCCTGGGGTACGCGTTCAACACGAATTTCCTGCGGGTGATCATAAAAGCGTTGTACCGGTTTGCCCTCCGCTACCCTTCCGAAGTGTGGTGCCTCAACAAGGAAGATGCCGAGCTACTGGTGCACGAAGGGGTAGTGACCATCCAGAAAATAAAAGTGTTGTCGGGCGAAGGTGTGAATACGCGTTTTTTTGCGCCGGGTATCTACTCACATCAAGCCGAAGATGCTTTTACCTTTCTGCTGTCTGCCCGCCTGCTTAAAAGCAAGGGTATCCTCGAATATGCCGACGCCGCCCTGATCCTCAAAAAGAAGAATTACCATTTTCACTGCTACCTGCTCGGGGCCGTAGAGGAACATCCCGATGCGATAGGAGCGGAGCAGATCAAAAAATGGGAAGAAGAACGGGGCGTCACGTACCTGGGTTTCACCAAAGATGTGAGGGCCTACCTGGCGAATGCGGATTGCTTTGTATACCCATCCTATTATAATGAAGGCGTACCCCGCAGCCTGCTGGAGGCCTGCAGCATGGAGCTTCCGGTGATCACGACCGACAATACCGGTTGCCGGGAGCTGGTGAAAGTAGGGGTGAGTGGACTGCTCTGCCGGAAAAAAGACCGATTTGAACTTGCGGCACGGATGGAGGAAATGTTGCTGATGGATGCCGAGAAACGGATCGCCATGGGAAGGCAGAGCCGCCGGATCGTTTTGGCGGCGTATAGTGTGGATCAGATACTGGATCAATACAACGCGGCGGTGAAACAATTTTTGTTGTTATCATAGCATTATCAAATCTTCCGGACATATTTTTTCTGCCATCATTCGAGGTGTATCTGTATTTTGCAGCCGGTTTCCTTTAAAAAACCATATCAATCTCCTTATGGAAATTACTGCTCAAACGGCCGAACAGCTCCGACTCACTGCAGAGGAATTTGAAATGATAAAGGAAAAACTTGGCCGCACTCCCAACTTCACAGAACTATGCGCTTTCTCCGCCATGTGGAGCGAGCATTGCAGCTACAAAAATTCCATCAAATGGCTGAAAACACTTCCCCGCGACGGCAGTAAAATGCTGGTAAAGGCAGGGGAAGAGAATGCCGGTCTGATGGACATCGGTGATGGTTACGGCGTGGTGTTCAAGATTGAATCGCACAACCACCCTTCCGCCATCGAGCCATTCCAGGGTGCCGCCACCGGGGTGGGAGGCATTCACCGCGACATCTTCACCATGGGCGCCCGCCCGGTGGCTGCGCTCAATTCCCTCCGTTTCGGCGAACTGAAAGAAGCCAAGACCCAGCACCTGCTGGCAGGGGTTGTGCATGGCATCGGCCACTACGGCAACTGCCTCGGCATCCCGACCGTAGGCGGGGAAATATATTTCGAATCCTGTTATCATACCAATCCGCTGGTAAACGCCATGAGCGTAGGCATCATCCGCTCAGGCGATACCATCTCTGCCACCGCTGCCGGAACCGGCAATCCGGTGTTCTTCATCGGGAGCGCCACGGGCAAAGACGGCATCGGGGGTGCTTCATTTGCTTCGGCCAACATCACCGAAGAAAGTACAGAAGAGCTGCCCGCTGTACAGGTAGGAGATCCGTTCCAGGAGAAAAAACTACTCGAAGCCTGTCTTGAAGCTATCACCACCGGCGCAGTGGTGGGGATGCAGGATATGGGCGCCGCCGGCATAATCTGTTCTACTTCGGAGATGAGCGCCAAAGGTGGTGTGGGTATGCGCATAGACCTCGATAAAGTGCCTGCCCGGCAGCAAAACATGAAAGCATGGGAACTGCTGCTGAGCGAAAGCCAGGAACGCATGCTGATGGTCGCCGAACGTGGTAAAGAATCGGCCATCCTCGATGTATTCGAGAAGTGGGACCTGCCCTGTTCGGAGATCGGGGAAGTGACCGATGATGGCATTTTGCATTTTTATCTCAATGGTACCCTCGAGGCTGCCATTCCGGCCAGCGAGCTTGTTCTCGGGGGTGGCGCACCACAGTACGACCGCGAATCGAAGGAGCCGGCGTATTTTGAAAAGATCCGGCAGTTCAAAGCCGCAGACCTCGAGGTGCCCGACGACCTGAAAGCGGTGGCCGAACAGCTGATCACCTTGCCATCCATCGCTTCCAAACGCTGGATCACCACGCAATACGACAGCACCGTAGGAACAGCGAATGCCACTACCAATCAGCCTTCAGATGCAGCTGTGGTACTTGTAAAAGAGATCTCCAAAGCGCTCGCTGTTACCACCGATTGCAACAGCCGCTATACTTTCGCTGATCCTTACAAGGGTGCCATGATCGCCGTGGCTGAAGCTGCGAGGAACATTGTTTGCACGGGTGGACAGCCTCTCGGCGTAACCAACTGCCTCAACTTCGGCAATCCATACAACCCAGAAGTATATTACCAGTTCGTGCAGGCCATCAAAGGCATGAGTGCAGCCTGTGAACGTTTTGAAACACCCGTTACCGGCGGCAACGTCAGCTTTTACAACCAGAACCCCGACGGAGCCGTTTATCCCACGCCTACCATCGGCATGGTCGGTCTGCTGGAAAGACCCAGGGAGAAAATGACGCTTGACTTCAAGGCGGCCGGCGATGTCATATTTCTCGTCGGAAAAAGCAACAACGACATCCATTCATCCGAATATCTGCACAAGCTCTGCAAAGTGGAATACAGTCCTGCCCCGCATTTTGATCTCAATGAAGAGTTTCTGCTGCAGAAGAAGGTGCTGGAACTCATCAACAACAAAGTGATCGAGTCGGCGCATGATATTAGTGAAGGCGGGCTTTTTATAGCTCTCATGGAATCCTGTTTCAACCGGAACCTCGGTGTGGATGTGGTAGCTGTGGATTACCGGTTCAGGAAAGATGCCTACTGGTTCGGTGAATCGCAGAGCAGGGTGGTGATCAGTGTAAAGGCAGTGAAAGCGGAGACATTTAAAAATTACATGATCGGCCACCCTTACGAAGAGCTTGGCAATGTAACCGCCGGCTCCGTTGAGATAGATGGCATGAACTGGGGCCATATCCGCGATTGGAAGGATCTCTATGATACCGCCATAGAAAAAGAGCTTAAAGCCGCCACTTCTGAAAATGCATTAAACTTACCCTGATCTCCACCTGTATGCTGAATAAAAATGGTCTGATCATAGTCACCGGGGCTGCGGGTTTTATCGGCAGCTTCCTGGTTGGTTTCCTGAACGAAGAGGGCTTCGATAACCTGGTGCTCGTCGACGATTTCAGACGGACCGACAAATTGCCGAATTATGAATTGAAACGGTTCAGGGAATATGTGGAAAGGGATTTTTTCTTTGACTGGCTCACGGCCAACAAAACACCCGTGGAGGTCATCTTTCATCTCGGCGCCCGTACGGATACCACTGAATTCGATTATTCGGTTCATCAGCACCTTAATGTTGAATATTCACAAAGCGTCTGGAAATTCTGCACGGATCATCAGGTGCCCCTCATCTACGCTTCTTCGGCAGCAACATATGGTGCAGGAGAAAAAGGATATAAAGATGATGACCGGCTTGGCTATGAACTGCATCCCCTGAATCCGTACGGTGTATCGAAGAATGAATTTGATAAATGGGCTGTAGCGGAGCAAACGCAACCGCCCTTCTGGGCCGGACTCAAATTTTTTAATGTGTATGGCCCGAACGAATACCACAAAGGCAGAATGGCCAGTGTGATATTTCATGCTTTTAACCAGATAAGATCAGCCGGTTTTGTAAAATTGTTCAAAAGTCACCGGCCTGACTTCAAGGACGGCGAACAGCTGCGTGATTTTATTTATGTAAAAGACGTGGTAGCTGTTTGTTTGTGGCTGGCAAACAGTCAACCTCCATCCGGAATCTACAACCTGGGAACCGGCAAGGCACGGAGCTTCCGTGATCTGGTGAAAGCTACTTTTTCCGCGCTGGACCTTTCAGACAAGATCGAGTTTATCGATATGCCGGAAGACATACGCGAAAAGTACCAGTATTTTACGGAAGCGGAAATGAACAAACTCTACAACGCCGGCTACAGCCGGGAATTCCACACCCTGGAAACAGGCATCGGCGATTATGTAAGGAACTACCTTTCAGCAGGCAGGTATTACTAAAGGCGGAGCCGCAAAATCAGAATCATGAGTAAGAAAATTGCCATCATCGGTGGCGGTAACCTGGGCAAGGCGATCGCGGAAGGTATCATTGCCAGCGGCTTTTCAAAAGCGCAGGATATTATAATCACCCGCAGAAACATTGCGAGCCTGGATTATCTCCAGCAGAAAGGGGTAGGGGTGAGCCAGGATAACAGTTCTGCGGTACAGCAAAGCAGCCTCGTCATTCTTGCAGTAAAGCCGTTTCAGATCAAAGAAGTGCTGGAAGGGATCAGGGATCAGCTGACGGCCCGGCATGTGCTGGTTTCTGTTATAACCGGTATCACGATCAAGGAGATCGAAGAGATCATCGGTTTGCAAATCCCAGTTTTCCGGTCGATGCCAAATACTGCCATCGCGATTCGGGAAAGCATGACCTGCCTTAGTTATGCCAATGCCCTGGAAGACGATGTTTCCTATGTATACGATTTATTTACAACTGTGGGAAAAGTGGTGAAGATCGATGAAAAGCTGATGAATGCCGCCACCGTGCTGGGAGCCTGCGGCACCGCCTACGCCATGCGGTACATCAGGGCCAATATACAAGGCGGCATCGAGATCGGCTTCGACGCTGCTACGGCAAGTTTGATCGCAGCACAAACAGTGAAAGGAGCGGCAGAGCTGTTATTGCAGAAAGGAACGCATCCTGAACAGGAAATAGACAAGGTGACGACGCCGAAAGGCTGTACGATCGCCGGCCTGAATGAGATGGAACACCAGGGGTTCAGTTCATCCCTGATAAAAGGAATCGCGACGAGCTTTAAAAAAATAGAGCAGTAGTGCAAAAATTAAAATTAATTTAATACGAATATTTTTTGTTCTTTCATGTGTTAAACTCCTAAGAGTTCCCTCTTACTACTTATAATTACTCTGTAATGGCTTGTTTTATTGCAGAAAAGTCGTAATTTAAATTAATTTTATAGTCCCTTCACGAACGTGTATCCAGTATGCAGAAAAAGCTATCCCACGCAGTGCTCATTTTAGAGCTGGTTGCTATCAGCATGGTCCATGCTGTAAAGTTTTACAAGGCCACCACTAAAGAAACACCAGGAAATCACAGTGTTGCTCAAAAGCCCGCGCTCTCTGTCCATTTCTCCTTTATTCAGCGTGGATTATAGATTCATTGTTGCTTCAGATTCTGTGTTCTCTGTTTTATGTGGCACGGGTATATAATGTATTCAAACATTTAGCATAACAGGGTTTATGCACAGGCAATCCACAATGACGATTTTGCTGCCCCCTTTCTGATTTTATTTTGTTTGCGGTGAATGAAATAATGTATTTTTGCCTGACCTCCCGGATTTAATTATCCTTATAAATTTTCTAGGTCACCCTTTACTTAATTTCCAATCAACGGCTGTTTTTATTGAGCGCGTTGGATTTTTTTGCCGGTATTTAATCAAGCAGAACAATTCGGCAAGGGGGCGTTTTTTTGTTAAGCATTGAATCAACATAAATAATTGTTATGACGACCAAGCACATTTTTGTTACAGGTGGTGTTACATCATCGTTGGGTAAAGGAATCATTGCCGCATCATTGGCTAAGCTTTTACAGGCGCGGGGCCTGAAAGTAACTATCCAGAAGTTTGATCCTTACATCAACGTTGATCCGGGCACGCTGAACCCTTATGAACACGGCGAATGTTATGTAACAGATGATGGCGCTGAAACGGATCTTGACCTTGGGCACTACGAGCGCTTTCTGAGTATCGCTACTTCACAGGCAAACAACGTAACCACAGGCAGGATCTACGAGACCGTTATCAACAATGAAAGAGAAGGAAGATACCTTGGCAAAACAGTACAGGTAGTTCCTCATATCACGGATGAGATCAAACGCCGCATGCTGCTGCTGAAGCAGGAAAGCTTTGATGTGGTGATCACTGAAATTGGCGGTACCGTTGGTGACATTGAAAGCCTCCCCTTTATTGAGGCCGTGCGCCAGCTGCAATGGGAACTGCCGGAAGAAGATTGCCTGGTCATTCACCTTACCCTCATACCTTATCTGAAAGCTGCGAAAGAACTGAAAACAAAACCCACCCAGCACAGCGTTCGCCTGCTGAGCCAGGAAGGTGTTCGTCCTGATATCATTGTGTGCCGTACGGAAGAGCCGCTATCACTGGAGATCCGGAAAAAGATCGCGCTGTTCTGTAATGTAAAAACGGAAGCAGTGATCGAAGCGGCAGATGCTTCTACCATATACGATGTACCGTTGCTCATGATGAAAGAAAAGCTTGATGTCATCTGCATGAAGAAAATGAATATCACCGGTATCCACGAGCCGGATCTCTCCAAGTGGAATCACTTCCTCGATAAACTGAAATCCCCGAAAAGAAGGGTGAACATAGGACTCATCGGCAAATACGTGGAACTGCAGGATGCTTACAAATCGATTCTCGAAGCATTCATTCACGCAGGCGCCATGAACGAATGCAAGGTGCAGGTAGTGAACATCCACAGTGAATTTATCACCGAAGAAAATGTGTCGGAGAAACTCCATGGCCTCAATGGGTTGCTGGTAGCTCCCGGGTTTGGTAACAGGGGCATCGAAGGAAAGATCATCGCTGTAAAACAC
The DNA here is from genome assembly GCA_965200945.1 of Chitinophagaceae bacterium. Taxonomy (GTDB): domain Bacteria; phylum Bacteroidota; class Bacteroidia; order Chitinophagales; family Chitinophagaceae; genus JADCRZ01. The sequence continues at coordinate 1,299,121 of OZ241749.1, read as the reverse complement.
GCGCGCGAAAACCAATTACCATTTTTCGGTATTTGTTTGGGGATGCAGATGGCTGTTATCGAGTTTGCCCGCAACGTGCTGGGTCTTAAAAACGCCCATTCCACGGAAATGAACCCGGAAACCTGCGACGCGGTGATCGATCTGATGGAAGAGCAGAAAAAGATCACCAGCAAGGGAGGGACCATGCGGCTGGGAGCTTATCCATGTGAAATTCAACCTGATACACTTGCTTACACGATCTACGAAAACACCCGGATCAGCGAACGTCACCGCCACCGCTGGGAGTTTAACAATTATTACCTCGAACAATTTGAAAACGCCGGTCTCACCGCCAGCGGAAAAAATTCTGATACCGGTCTGGTCGAGATCATCGAGATAGCCAACCATCCCTTTTTCTTTGGCGTTCAATATCATCCAGAACTGAAAAGCACCGTAGAGAATCCGCATCCGATCTTCGTGCATTTCGTAAAAGCGGCCAGGGCGCATGTCGAGAAAAAAGAGCCAGTTGAAAGCGCAGTCTACCAGAGTGAAATGATCTAATCTCATCTTTTTGAAAATGCTTTTTTTGACGCAGGAGTCTGCCACGCCGGCAGACTCCTGCGTGCTTATGCCTAATTCTCTCCTAAACCACCTATCTTTGCCGTCTTTAAAAACAGAATAATGGGAATGGATCGTAATACCGTCATTGGCTTTGTGTTGCTGGGTATTTTATTGTTTCTCTATCTTTTTCTTTCCTCCAAAAACAGCCAGGAACTGGCAGTACAAAAAAAAATCCATGATGATTCCATTGCGCTGGTAACGGCAAAAATGAACCAGCAATACAATGCCAAGCAGGATTCCCTGGCAGTTCAGAGCGCGGTGACCGATACTGCCGGCTTTAAAAAAGTGCTTCATGGCAACGAGCAGCTCGTAACCGTTGAGAACGATCTGCTGAAGATCGTTTTCACCAGTAAGGGGGCACAGGCAAAATCCGTTGAACTCAAGAACTATCACTCATACGACAGCACACTCGTTAACCTGGTCGGTAAACAAGACCATTTCAGCTATCCTATCAACACGGAGGGGGGACAATCTTCTTTTATCAGTGAACTGTATTTTACCCCTGGGCCCGTGGTTAAAAATCCGGATGGCACACAGGTAGTGACCTTCACGCTCTCCGGTCCGGAAGGTCAGCAGCTCAGTCACCGCTACACCATACATCCGGGCAACTACGCGATCGACTGGGACGTGATGACAAACAACGCGGGCAAGTTTTTTTCTGATGGCAAACTGAATATCAACTGGTTGTCGCAGCCCCAGAAGCATCAGCGTGACGTCACGTATGAGCGCCTTGCTTCGAACATATGTTTCTCCGAAAACAATGAATTTGATTACATCTCTTCCAAAACCTCGAAGGAGTTCGAGAAGCCCGTTCAATGGGTCGCTATTTCGCAGCAATTCTTCAACACCATCCTGCGGGCGAAAGATAATTTTTCGACCGGAAAAGTAAACTGGGCAAAAGAAACAGCCGATTCTTCAAATATTGTTGCCAAAGTGGAAACGAATTTGCAGGCCAAGGTGCCAGCAGGTGCCAATTCAGTCGTGCCCCTCCAGCTCTATTATGGTCCGAACGACTACTACATACTCAAGAAACAGGCCCCGGATATGGATCGCATTGTAAACCTGGGTCGTGATATGTATTCGTTCGTTCGCCCGATCAACGTGTGGGTGATCATGCCGGTGTTCAATTTCTTTAAAAGCTTTATCAGCAGTTACGGTATTGTGATTCTGCTGCTGACCTTATTCATCCGACTGCTTACTTCCCCGCTCGTTTACAAAAGTTACATGAGCGGTGCAAAGATGAAAGCACTGCGGCCTGAAATGGAGACGCTCAAAAAGAAGTATCCGGACGACCAGCAGGCGTATGGTATGGAGCAGATGAAACTGTTCCGGGAAGCAGGTGTGAATCCGCTTGGTGGGTGTATACCGGCGCTGCTGCAGATTCCCATCTTCTTTTCCTTGTACAGCTTCTTCAATTCAAATATTGCGCTGCGCGGGCAGCACTTTTTATGGTCCAAAGATCTGTCTGTCTACGATTCCATACTTAATCTCAGCTTCAGCATACCGTTCTATGGAAGTCATGTGAGCTTGTTTACGATCCTCGCCGTTGCGACCAGTTTCCTGATCAGTTTGTATGGCATGAGCAACGCACCGGACCAGAACAACCCGGCTATGAAATATATGCCGTATATTTTCCCGGTGATGTTGCTTGGTTTCTTTAACAAGCTTCCGTCAGCACTGACCTGGTATTATACCGTTTCCAATGTGATCACCCTGGTGATGCAATACGTGATACAAAATTACATCATTGATCACGACAAGATCCTCGCGAACATACAGCACAACCGGAAAAAGCCCAAGACGAAATCCAAGTGGCAGGAGCGCATCGAACAGATGCAGCAGACACAGCAGAAAGGGCAGCAGGAAAAGATCAAAGGATCGGGCAAATAGCGGACGCAGAAAAGTTGGGAGAATTTTATGCCTCGCCTACCAACGAAAGGCCGGCCGGATCTCGTCTTATATTATATTAACCCATGTATGAAATGATAAGATCTACCTATCTACTTCTATTTCTTTTCTTTACCTCAGGTACGCTTCTGCAGGCACAGAAAAAGGTGTCTGACCTCACGCTTACTTATACCGCTTCTATAACCACAGGCACAAAAACGCCGGGCCTGGCCGATGCATTCGATGGAGCTACGGCCACCGTGTATATAAAAGGCACCATGAGCCGTTCGGAGATGGTAAGCGCGCTGGCCTCATTTACAACCATCCACGATGCAAAGAACGGGTCTTCGGTGATCCTGCAGGAAGTGAGCGGACAGAAACTCCTGATCAGGATGACTACGGCCGACTGGACGGATAAGAACAAGTCGTACGAGGGCATCACTTTTACAAACACAGGTGAAACAAAGACCATTGCCGGATATAATTGTGTAAAAGCGGATGCCCGGATGAAAGACGGGGCAAGTTTTACGGTGTATTATTCTAATGAGATCATGCCCGACAACCAGGAGTATAATTATCAATTTAAGAATCTGAACGGATTGCCGCTGGAGTATGAGTTGAAACAAGGATCGCTGGTGATCAGGTATACTGCTGAGAAGGTGTCGCTGAATCCTGTACCGGCCTCAAAATTCGATATCCCTAAGAGTGGCTATAGAGAGTTGACGTATGAAGAAAGTAAGAAGCTGGGAATAAGTCAATAAAAAATTGGATTATTTGTTCAGCCGGATTTTAAGATTAAGAAGCTGAAGATTGTTTTTCACATCCGAGGAAGTGAGAGACAATTTGTATTTGGTGGGGAGAATGAAAGTGGTGTTACCTCTTTCATAAGTAACGAGGGTGTTGTAATTGATAAAAGAAGCTGATTTTTCCTGCTTCAGCATAAGGCTGCCGCTGTATCTGAGACCGCTTCTCAAAGAAAAGCCCCGGCTGTTGCGGATGGGAGCAAATTCAGAATTAATAAGGCTGTTGGTTTTTGCCTTGCTACCCCCACCAATACTGCCAAGGGCGGCAAACGTCAGCCCAGTGAACAATACAACCACAATTACTTTAAGCGTTCTCATAACCTTTAGACTAATGATGAAGATTCAGATTCTCAATCTTTAATAACAAATATACAAATAACATTCCAAATTTTTTAACAGTTTGGCAGTTAATTTTTAGCATTCCCTATCTTCATCAATTCATTCATTCACAAGCTGTTATGTTTTTAACCCTTCTGGTTATCAATGCTTTAGCACATTGAATCGACCCATTTTTACGCTCATTTTACCAAAAATGGCTTCCACAAATTTTCACGATTCGATTAGGGACTTTTAATTTTTTTAATTCCGATTTATCAATAACTTACATAAACTATTGTTGCATGACAGAAAATCCTTCGGACCAGGGGAAAGACGAGATTAAAGAACTGATTCAGCAGTACAAAAACTTAAAAGCCGGTAAAAAACATTCCTTTTTCGACGAAGATTCTTTCGAGCGCATAATTGACTACTACGATGAAGCAGAAGATATTCCGCGGGCTTTGGAAGCTGCAGACTTCGCCATCGAACAATATCCCTACTCAGCACTCTTATTACTCAAAAAAGCAGACCTACTTATTGTAAACAGGCGTTACCACGATGCGCTAGACCTTCTACAGCATGCCGAACTGCTCGACAGTATGAATATCAATCTGTACATCCTAAAGACCGATGTATACCTTGCATTGGACGAACAGGAGAAAGCGGTAGACCTGCTGGAGAGCTCACTCAGCCTGTTTGATGGAGAAGAACGCATAGAACTCCTGTTCGAGCTGGCCGACGTGTACGACGATTACGAGAAGTTCGACAAAGTATTCGATTGCCTGCATCTTATTCTCGAGCAGGACCCTACCAATGAGGAGGCTCTCTACAAAGTGTGCTTCTGGGCCGATTTCACCAAACGCAATGAGGAAAGCATTGCCCTGCACAGCAAAATCATCAACGACTATCCATACAATGAACTGGCCTGGTTCAACCTTGCGGCAGCATACCAGGGCCTCAAGCTGTATGAAAAGGCGATCGATGCGTACAAGTATGCGGTCACCATCGATGAGAAATTCGACTATGCCTACCGCAATATGGGCGACGCCTACATCAGGCTTCGCAAATACAAAGATGCCATCGAAGTGCTGACCCAGGTGCTGGAGCTTTCGCATCCCGAAGATGTCATCTACGAGGCGATCGGTCACTGTTACGACAAGCTCAAGAATTACGGTTATGCGCGGTTCTACTACCGGAAAGCTTCGCACCTGAACCCCGAGGACAGCAAATTGTTTTTCAAGCTGGCCTGCACCTATATCAATGAGCAAAAATGGACGCAGGCGGTGAAACAGCTCGAATCTGCGCTGCAGATCCATCGAGGCCAGCCGGAGTACAACCTGGCGATGGGAGAGTGCAAAATGCAGCTTAAAAGTTACAAGGAAGCGATCCAGCATTTCTCCCAGGTGGTTCGTCACAAGCCGAAAAGCAAGGCCGGATGGGAATCGCTTGTACGTTGCCTGTTTCAGGCCGGCCAGTACGAACAGGCGCTCCAGCAGGTTCAGACAGCCCTGCGCGTCACAGAAGGCAAGCCGCTTTTTGTCTATTACCTTAGCGCGGTCTATTTCGCATTGGGAAAATCAAAAGAAGCCCTGCTGCAGCTGCAGAACGCCATCTGTGAATCGCCTAAAAATCTGAAGAAATTCATAGCGCTTAATCCGGCCATTCTGCAGAATCAGCAGGTGGTTGATCTGATCGCATCGTTAAAACGCAAACGCTTATTTTAAATTTAAGATAGTTGACCACAGGTTTAAAGAGTAGTTTCCTATTTTTGTTCCGCGTCGCTTAACAACTTCTCATTAAACTTGACACTGAAATGAATTTCCATCTTACACAGATCCCTCCACGAAATCCGAAACCCCGCACAACAGGTATTACGATGGTCATGGACAAGGGACTTAGTGTAGAAGATGGCAGGAACTTTTTAAGTGTCGCCCATCCCCACGTTGATATCATAAAACTCGGATTCGGCACTTCGTTCGTTACACCGAACCTGAAAGAGAAACTCGCCGTTTACCGTTCCTTCGATATTCCCATTTATTTCGGAGGTACCCTTTTTGAAGCTTTCCTCATCCGGAACCAGCTCGATGATTATATCGCCGTCTGTCAGGAGTTCGGAGTGGAATACATTGAGGTCAGCGACGGCTCCATTACTATTCCGCACTTTGAAAAATGCAGGCACATCGAAAATCTTTCGAAGATAGCCACAGTGCTCAGCGAAGTGGGCAGCAAGGATACAACGCATATCATCCCCCCTTACAAGTGGATCGAATTGATGACGGCAGAGCTGGAAGCAGGAGCCGCTTATGTGATAGCCGAAGCAAGGGAAGCAGGCAACGTCGGCATCTACCGCGGAAGCGGGGAGGTCAGGGAAGGCCTGGTGCAGGAGATCCTTACCAAAGTGCCGGAACAAAAGATCATCTGGGAAGCGCCTCAGAAAGCGCAGCAGCTCTATTTCCTGGAGCTGATAGGTTGCAACGTAAACCTGGGCAACATCGCACCATCCGAAATGATCGCGCTGGAAGCCATGCGCATCGGCCTCAGAGGCGATACCTTTCATCTTTTCCTCAAGAAGGAAGTGAGCATATGAAACTGTATGGGCTCATAGGCTATCCGCTCAGCCATTCCTTTTCACGGAAATATTTTCAGCAAAAATTCGAAGAAGAAAAAATTGCAGGCTGCGAATACCGCAACTTCGAGCTGCCTTCCATAGAGTCGATCTCAACTCTTCTGCAGGAACCTGGTCTGGAAGGCTTCAATATCACCATCCCTTACAAAGAGCAGATCATACCTTTCCTGGACCGCAAGAGCCAGGTCGTCGAAAAAACGGGCGCCTGCAACTGCGTGCGCATCATCGATCAGCAGTTAACCGGTTTCAATACCGATGTTATTGGTTTCGAAGTGTCGCTCAGGAAAAGCCTGCAGCCCCATCACCGCCTGGCGCTGATCCTGGGTACAGGCGGTGCTTCTAAAGCGGTTGCCTATGTACTTGAGCGGTTAGGCATCGGCTTTAGATACGTCAGTCGAAGCCATTCGGGAGCCCTTTATGTTCGTTATCAGGACCTTTCTGATGAAATGATAACTAACCACACGCTCATCGTCAATACAACGCCTACGGGCATGTATCCCCACACCGATGCGGCGCCCGATATCAAGTACGAAGCACTGACAGCACGGCACTATCTGTACGATCTGATCTACAATCCGGAAAAAACCCTGTATTTGCAAAAGGGGGAGGAGATGGGTGCAGTAACGGAGAATGGACATGACATGCTGATCATACAGGCGGAGGAAAGCTGGAAGATCTGGAACAGCGACCCCGCAGCGTGGATCTGAACCTGTTTGGTTCAGATCAGTTTTTCCCTCAATTCATCAGTCAGCTGACTGACCTTGCGGCTTGAATAATCAAAACAGACCATGCCCGTTTTTGCCTGGGCAACCAGGATCGAACCTGTGTCTTTTGCTTTTTCCAGTTTATAGAACAGGTTGAAAGATACTTTTGAAAACCCGGCAGCCTGTATGCCTACAGTGAGTTCTTCGCCATAAAATAACTCCTTGATGAAATCGATCGTCACATTCTTCATGATAAGACTGGCCGGCCCGAATTTAAGTTCGGTGAGACCATGGTGCTGCAAGTAAAGCACGCGTGCTTCGTGAATGAGGGAGAGGATCTTGTCGTTGCCAACATGCCCGCCATAATTTATATCAGTGATCCTGACGGAAAGCGGTGCTGTAAAGGAAAAAGTTTCGGGGAAATCAGGTATGAATCTCGCCATATCGGAGAAGAGGATTTCGTTATTCTTCTTTTGTGATGAGTTCTTTCAACTGGAAAATGTCGAGGTAATTTAAATTGGAAGGAATGAAGGGTGTTTCGATGAGTTTTTTACGCCAGCTTTCGAATTTGATTTTCCAGGCCAGGCTTTCAAGGAATGACTGATCGATATAACCCTGAAAATTTTCAAGGTAATTGTTGTCTTTCAAATATACCAGAGCATGTATGAATTTGGAAGAGATGCGGGTTTGCTGTCCGTTGGGGCTGGTAACGCTGATATAACGGTTGTCGCCGGCGTTAAGAAGGCTCAGGTTCTGGATGATGTCGCCGCTTTCGTTCCTGATTAGCCTCGTGTCTACCATCACGGTTGCTGCCGTATCCGGAAATGGCGTGTTGTTCACTACAGCGTTCCGGAGGTACAAATGTTCTTCGTCCGCTTCATACTTTTTCTTTTTAGGAGAAAACACCGATTTAGCTTTAGTAAGTATGGCGAGTGATTTGGCAGGAACGGTGGCTTCTATCATCCCCTTGAAGGTGATGATGGGCTGTTTGTGTGATGAAAGGCCTCCTTTTGCTGCAAGAGGCGAGGCAAATTCAGGCTGGGATGACTGGTCGAAAAAAAAACGCAGCCCGGCAACGGCTATAACGCCGGCTACGATGGCTGCTGCACTCAATTTAAACCAGAACAGGCGTTTTTGAGATGTTTGCGGTTGGCTTGGTTCTATGGCACCCTGCATCCGCGCCACGATGTTAGCCCAGGCATCGGCCGGAGGAGCTGCTTCGTAATTTTGTAACCGTTCCGCCAGCTGGCTCTGGCCCTTCTCATCATGGAGGGCCCGGGAGATATTTGACCAGGCGCTTTCGGGAGGTGTAACTTCATAGCGCTGAAGCCGGTTTGCAAGTTCTGATGACATTTCTAGCGGGTTATGGATTTTCTTTTATCGTCGGTATATTGTTCAACTTTTTTCTGAAGAATGCCCTTCGCGCGTGCGAGTTGCGATTTACTGGTGCCTTCACTGATGCCCAGCATGTTGGCGATGTCTTTATGTGAATATCCTTCCACTGCATATAAATTAAAAACGGTACGGTATCCCGGCGATAATTCCTGTACCAGCATGATGATGTCTTTTTCACCCAGCCTGTCCAGCGCATTCCAGCTGTTGTCTTCGATCAGGAACTCTTCCTTGTCGCTGGTGCTGGTCAGGTTGATCTTCCTGCGGTAATGTTCGATCGACGTGTTTACGAACACCCGCCTCACCCATCCTTCAAACGAACCCTCTGCCCTGAATTTATCCAGGTTCCTGAAAACCTTGATGAATCCTTCCTGGAGGAGGTCCTGCGCATCGTCTGCATTATTGGAATAGCGCAGGCAAACCGCATACATTTTGGGTGAAAACCGGTTGTAGAGTTCCTCCTGCATTCGGATGTTAGCCGACAGGCATCCCCTGATTAAGTCGGTTTCACTGATAAACGGGTTGCTTGCTTTATTCACCTTTCAGATTTTACTTGAACCATTTAACAATGCTGCGTCTTTCTGATGCAAAAATGCAACCAATTTATCCATCGCCTTTTTCCGGTGGCTGTATAAGCCTTTCTCCATCAGCGACATTTCCGCAAAAGTCTTCTCCGAGTCACCGGGAGAAAAGACTGGATCGTACCCGAAACCTTCCCTTCCCGACGGTACTTCAACGATCTTCCCTTCGCAGATGCCTTCAAAAAATATTTCTTTTTCTTCCAGGATCAGTGAAACAACGGTACGGAACCTGGCAGATCGGTCGCTTTTCCCCTCCATATTTTGCAGAAGCTTGCTGATATTGTCGTAGGTCGATTTGCCTTCCCCGGCGTATCGGGCGGTTTTTACACCGGGCTCGCCGTTGAGCGCGTCTACTTCCAGGCCAGTGTCTTCACTGAAACAGTTCCTGCCTGTTAACCGGAAGATGGCGGCTGATTTCTCGCGGGCATTTTCCTGCAGTGTGGGATGAGGTTCCGGAATGTCAATGTCAATACCTGCCTGACGGAGTGTAATGAGTTGGAAATCATTGCCGACAGCGGCCTGAACTTCCAATACTTTGTGCATATTGTTGGTAGCGAAAATCAGTTCCATATAGCAAAGTGTAAGGGCTCCTGATCAAAAGTAACGAGAATAGCCGTACACAAAAGAGCTGGCGCTGATTATCACACCATTTTCACAAATTGAAAACCTGTTTAAGCAAAAGCCATAATTTACCCTTCATCGCGCGGCTTTCGGCGCTGGTTTCCATCATCTTGTCCAATGCTGGTATGCGCATGATCTGGAGGTCTTCCTTTTCTGCCAGTACAAAATCGATCTGGTTGTCTAAAATGGAGGCAAAGAGAGGGTGGGAGCCGAACAACATCATTACCCGGGGAGCCAGTTGATCCTTCAATTGAGCGAGGGTAGGTTCGAGGGTAGCGAAATTCACGATGGAAACATGGTCGATGTTCCGCTGGCACGCCTTGAGGATGTTCAGTAAAAAATCCTGTGCTTCCGCAGAAAGAAAAGCATTCTCTGTATTGTAAATGCCGATCATGATGTGCTGCGTATTTTTTCCCATATAGGATATGGTCACCGGCTGAACCGGTTGTTTTACAGGCACCTGCACCAGTTCTTCCGGCAGGCTGATCAGGGAATTCCGGAACAGGTCGGCCAGTAAATAGCCGGGCAGGTCGGTATGCTGTAAACTCATGGACGGGTGGTGTTGTCTGCAATATTACGGATGCGTACCTGCATTTTGCTAGCCAGAATATTGTTTGTTTCTTTGTAAAAAAAAGAGCATGGTTGGTGCATTCGAAATTCCGGTTACAAAAGTGGAGAGAAGTAAACTGACAGATCTTCCCCTGGAGAACATCCCTTTTGGCAAATATTTTACCGATCACATGCTGGAAGCAGATTACGAGAACGGCGAGTGGAAGAATGTCGAGATAAAACCGTACCAGCCCCTGCTGCTCGATCCTTCCGTTGCAGCCCTTCATTACGGCCAGATTATCTTTGAAGGCATTAAAGCATACCGCGATGCCAGCAATAACCTGGCGATGTTCCGTCCGGAAGAGAACTTCAAACGGTTCAATATCTCCGCGGAACGCATGCAGATGCCGCCCGTACCGGAAGAGATCTTTATCGGGGGCATGCGCAGGCTTATCCAGCTCGACAGGAACTGGATCCCCGCCAAACAAGATCATGCACTTTACATCCGTCCTTTCATGTTCAGCACCGACGAGGTGATCGGCGTGAAACCTTCCGAAAAATATAAGTTTCTGATTATACTCAGTCCTACCGGGCCGTACTATGCTGCTCCGATGCGCATATACGTGGAAGAGACTTACACGCGTGCAGCACCCGGCGGCATCGGTTATGTAAAGGCCGCCGCCAATTACGGCGCCAGCATGCATGCCACTGCCGAAGCAAAGCGGAAGGGCTACGACCAGGTATTGTGGACCGATGCATTCGAGCACCGTTATGTACAGGAAATAGGTACCATGAACTTTTTCTGCGTGATCGGAAATACTGCGTACACTCCGCCGCTCGAAAACAATACCATCCTGGCCGGGGTTACCCGCGACAGTGCGATGGTCATTCTCAGGGAGATGGGGCTGACGGTTAGGGAAGAGAACATCGATATCAATCTCATCATTGAAGCGCACAAGGCTGGCACGCTGCGTGAGGTATTTGGTACCGGTACCGCCGCCACCATATCGATGATCCGGGAATTGAAATACAAGGATTACGTAATGACCTTCGATACCGGAAAATGGATAGTCGCCCCCGGGCTGAAGAGCCGGTTAGATGAAATCAGAGAGGGAAAGATGCCTGATCCGTATGGATGGATGTTTAGGGTATAAGAGGTCCGCGGTATTTTGATAATTTTATTTCTTAATTTTTCCATATTCCGGATGGTTATATTACCTTTGCCGTCCAAAATAAAAAGGTTAGAATGCCTACTATTCAACAATTAGTTCGTAAAGGAAGAGAAATTATCAGGGCAAAAAGCAAGTCCAGGGCTTTGGATGCGTGTCCGCAAAGACGGGGTGTTTGTACACGTGTTTACACCACCACGCCTAAAAAACCGAATTCGGCCCTTCGGAAAGTTGCAAAAGTTCGTCTTACCAATAAAATTGAAGTGATCGCGTATATTCCCGGAGAAGGCCATAACCTTCAGGAGCACTCCATCGTGCTGATCCGCGGTGGCCGTGTGAAAGATCTGCCAGGTGTTCGTTACCACATCGTAAGAGGAAGCCTTGACACCGCCGGTGTTAAAGACAGAAAAAAAAGCCGTTCGAAATACGGTACTAAGAAAGACAAGGCAGGCGCTAAAAAATAATATCACCCCTTCAATCATACGTTTACATACGGGTCGCCCGATCCGTTTATAATAAAGAAGTCATGAGGAAAGCACAAGCAAAAAAATTACCCCTTGCACCGGATGCAAGATATAACGATAAGCTGGTAACCCGATTTGTCAACAACCTGATGTGGGAAGGCAAAAAAAGTGGTGCATTCAACATTTTCTACGATGCCATCGACAAAGTTGGCAAACAAACCGGAGAAGATGGGTACGAAATCTGGAGAAGAGCTCTCAACAACGTTACCCCGGCTGTAGAAGTACGCAGCCGCCGTATCGGTGGTGCTACCTTCCAGATCCCTGCAGAAGTTCGTCCCGACAGAAAAATTTCCCTCAGCATCAAATGGCTCATCCGCTTCAGCCGCGAAAGAAACGGCAGAAGCATGGCCGACAAGCTGGCTGGTGAAGTGGTAGCGGCAAGCAAGGGCGAAGGTGGAGCATTCAAAAAGAAAGAAGACACTCACAGAATGGCTGAAGCCAACAAGGCATTCTCCCATTTCAAAGTGTAATGAAATAGACCCGGGCAAAAAGGCCGCTGATTCAGCGGCCTTTTTTATTTTCCTCATTTTTTATCAGGTAATCACTTGTCCGGTAATTGGGCGATCGACTCCGCTGTGTTTTTCCCACTAGACAAAGCACCTTCCACGGTACCCATTTCCTTTCCCTCATACAGTGCTTCACCGGCAAAAAAGATCGTATCCGCTTCCGGTTGCAGCAGGATCTTTCTCGCCTCCACAGTCTCCGTTGTATTGTAGGCATATGCCCCGCGGGAATACGGATCATTGGCCCAGTTGAACACACGGGTTTGTATAAGTTGTTCCCTGACAAATTGAGCCGGCACAGACAAGATATTTGCAAGTGAACCGATTGCCTGGGTGATAAGCTCTTCATCGGTTGTATGCGCATGGGCGGCCGCTTTCGGGCCTGCAAGCCAGCCGGTCAGCAGGTTCGACTGCCTGGGTAGCTGCGTCCACCAGGTAGGAACTGCTTCCCCGGAAAAAAACCAGGCAGCACCGGCCAGGTTGGAGCCTACTGCATTTGAAACTTCCTGCTCTTTCCAAAGCGAGGAAGAAAACTCGAACAAGATCTTTATCACCTGCCCCATCCCGATCTTACGGCAGGCTTCCAGCTTCACTGGCAAGTCTGGCTGGAACCGGATAGTACCTGGTTCGGAAGCTGGCATCTGCAGGAGGCTCAGCGGTATGGTTACGATAAGCCTGCTTGCCTTGTACAGCAGCCCCAGGCGGGTATATACCGCTACTTCGCCGGCACTCCATTCCACGCTTTCCACTGCTTCCGAAAGCCTGATCTCACCACCATGCTTCCTGCATTGCTGCGCCATAAACCGGATCATCGGCGCATATCCGCCGACTGGCCGGTATTGCTGCTCGTCTTCTCCTTCCCATTCTTCCCGCAAGGCAAAAGTGCTGGCTTTGCTGATGTCGGCAGCGTCATAACCTTCTACAAAACCACGGATCGATTCCCGCAGCGCATCGTATTTTGAACCGGCAAAATGCTCGTCCAGGAATGCCTCGATGGGAAGGTCTTCTTTCAACTCATCGAGCTGCTTCATAAGCAGGTCACTCTGCTCGATGAAATCATGGGCCCTGGTGAGATGCCCTGCCTTGAGGCGCCACAGTTCACCTTCGGTCTCTTCCTTGTCGATGTTTGCTTCCTTCAGCAACTGAAGGGTTACCGGGAGGTTCCCGTGAACAAACTCGGCGCCTCCTTCCGCAGGTTGGGTAAACCCTTCGCCTTCCAGCGTATGGATCCTGCCGCCAAGCCGGTCGCGCGCTTCAAGCAGTGTTACGGCATGTCCTTCCTTGCTGAGCGTATAAGCTGCCATCAATCCGGCAGCTCCGCCGCCGATTATTATCACGCTCATAATTTAAAGATTTAAGTTCTAAGGTAAGAAGGGAGTGGCGGCTACGTAAAGCGTTCGCTCACCAAAAGGTCTTTGCTTCCGGGAGTATAACGATAAAAACCTTCCTGGCTTTTTACGCCAAGATAGCCTGCCGCAACCATATTTTTGAGGAGCGGACAAGGCGCGTATTTCGGATTGCCGAAGTCGTGATATAGCACGTTGAGGATGCTGAGGCAAACATCCAGTCCGATAAAGTCGGCCAGCTGCAAGGGCCCCATAGGGTGAGCCATACCAAGCTTCATGATGGTATCGATCGCTTCCACGCCGGCTACGCCTTCGTGCAGGCTGCAGATGGCTTCATTGATCATCGGCATCAGGATGCGGTTGGCAACGAAGCCGGGATAATCATTGGCCACGCAGGGCGTTTTGCCCAGCTGGCGGCTGATCTCCACGATATGCTGGGTCACTTCGCGGCGTGTGGAATAGCCGTTGATGATCTCTACCAGCTTCATTACGGGCACAGGATTCATGAAGTGCATGCCGATCACGGAACCCGGCCGCCCGGTGGCAGCGGCGATCTTTGTAATGGAGATGGAAGAAGTATTGCTGGCCAGGATGGCTTCAGCGGGTGCTGCTTTATCGATCTGCTCAAAGATCTGCAGCTTGAGATCAGCATTTTCGGTGGCGGCCTCGATCACTAGGGTTGCCTGCGCCACGCCGGAAGCAAGATCGGATGTTGTTTGTATTCTTTGGAGCGCTGCTTGGCTCTCCTGTACATCAAGCGCTCCCTTCGCGACCTGCCGGTCGAGGTTTTTACCAATGACAGACAATGCTTTCAGAAGCTGCTGCGGGCTGACATCAATCAGCTGCACGTTGTAGCCCGACTGTGCAAAGACATGTGCAATGCCATTGCCCATAGTGCCGGCTCCGATGACCGCAACCCTTTCAGACATGCGGCAGTATTATTTATTTTTGAAATCGCCTCTTTTCCAGGCTTGTATAAACTCACCCCATGCAAATGGGTTGAAGATGTTCTGCGGTGGCATTTGGCCGGCAGAATAGTATTTCTGGGCGCCCTGGCGCAACATGAGATTGGCTGATTCGCGGCCGTCGTTGGGGAGGATGCGCATCAGTACGCGCCTTTTGCTGGCGTCGTTGTTCTGCCGGGCGATTTCCAGGTCATCATCCGGTATTTTGATGCGCACAAAATCGCGTTCGAACTGCTCGCGCGTTGGCCGGGGTTTGATGATGGTGACGGGAAGATATTGCGTATCCGTGACCATGAGCTGCAGCAGGCTGTATTGATTGCCTTCCAGGTTTTTGGGTATATCTGCCAGTTTGGGTTTGTAGCCTATGCTGGTGAATTCGATCTGATCGCCTTTCATGACTACGATCGAGAACACGCCGTCTTCATTCGTGAAAGTACCCCTGTTCTGTCCTTTCACTACCACGCTCACGGAAGGGATACCGGCCAGACTGTCGGCCGTCATCACCACACCATAGAGCTGTACAACCGAATCTTTCAATTGACTGAACTGAGCCCTGGCAACAACCGGTAACATGATGACCAGCACAAAAAGAATACGTAAAAACTTAATCATGCAAACTGGATTGGGTTGTAGTACAAAGAAAGCGATTTCTACAACGTTGATCTAAATCTTCGAACATCTCACCCTGACAAATTTTAATACTGATTCAAAAATAATTCTTAAACAGTAAATAGTAAACAAACTAAGCTGTTCAGGAGTTAATTTTGCACCAAATAGGAGTTTTTAACAAAATATTGAAGATGACCCACGAGCAAATCATGGAGGCTTTGAGCAATGTTCAGGAGCCGGACCTTGGCAAAGACCTGGTGACGCTGAATATGGTGAAAGATGTATGGATCGAGGGAAACAAAGTTTCTTTTACCGTTGTGCTGACCACGCCTGCATGCCCGCTGAAAGACCTGATCCACAACGCCTGCGTGAATGCCATTCACTACCTGGTCGACAAGGAAGCCGACGTAAAAATCAATTTCACTTCCAGTACCACTTCCATCCGTACAGATGCCAAATCGGTACTTCCCAATGTAAAAAATATCATCGCCGTTGTAAGCGGTAAAGGTGGCGTGGGCAAGAGTACCGTTGCGGCAAACCTGGCGCTTGCCCTTGCACAGGGCGGCGCTAAAACGGGCCTGATGGATGCTGACATCTACGGCCCCAGCGTTCCGATCATGTTCGGCGTGCGCGGCGAAAGACCCCTTATGAAACAGGTAGGCGACAAGGGCATGATCCTGCCGCTTGAACGGTATGGCATCAGCCTGATGAGCATAGGGCTGCTGGTAGACGAAAAAAATGCGGTCGTGTGGAGAGGTCCTATGGCCAGCAGCGCCGTGCGGCAGTTTGTGACCGATGTGCTGTGGGAAGACCTCGATTACCTGATCATCGACATGCCCCCCGGCACCGGCGACATTCACCTGACCCTGGTGCAAACGGTTCCCCTCACCGGGATCGTAGTGGTAACGACCCCGCAGGATGTGGCGCTGGCAGATGCCAAAAAAGCCATTGCCATGTTCGGGCAGGCGCAGATCAAAGTGCCGATCATCGGCCTGGTGGAAAACATGAGCTACTTCATGGCGCCGACCGTTCCCGGTCTGCCTGATAACAAATACTATATCTTCGGCAAGGAAGGCGGCAAAAGGCTCGCCGAAGAATATGATATCCCTTTCCTCGGACAGATCCCGCTGATCCAATCGATCCGGGAGGGCGGAGACCTGGGCATTCCGGTAATGGTAGGAGACGACCATGCGGCCAAGGAATCTGTGGGTGAATTTGCAGGCGCCGTGGCCCGCAGCGTAGCGATGCGCAATGCGCACATGGAAACGGCCCACATTGCGGAAGTGATCGAATAACCTGGCGCCCGAACCAATTTCTGACCATATATTTCCAACCATGTACATTCCGAAAAGATATGACGAGAAAGACCAGGAGAAAATCTATTCTTTTCTCCGGGAGAACAGCTTTGCCATCCTGGTATCGGTAAATGAGGGTGTACCGGTGGCTACCCATATCCCGCTGCTGCTCGAACTGGACGATCCTGAAAACCTCCATCTGTCTGGGCATATTTCAAAAGGAAATGCGCAAAAGGAGACTTTGAAGGAAGGAAGCCGGGTGCTTTGCATTTTCCCGGGGCCACATGCCTATATTTCGCCCCGCTGGTACTCCGCCCTGGACGTGCCGACCTGGAATTATATCTCGGTGCACGTATATGGCACCATCCGGCTTGTGGGAGGAGATCAATTAAAAACGGCGGTTTCCAAAATGGTTGATTACTATGAAAAGTTTCAGCTGCATCCCATGAAAGTGGACGAGCTGCCGGAGAAGATGCTGCACGCAGATCTTCGCGGCATCATCGGGTTCGAGATCAGGATCGATGATCTGCAGGCTGTAGCCAAACTTAGCCAGAACCGGGATGAACATAGTTACCACAACGTGATCAGTGAACTGGAACAAAACGGCGATCCATCTGCTAACCAGGTCGCTGAAGCAATGCGGGAGAACAGTGAAAAGCTTTTCCCCCGGTAGTTATAAAATTTTGAGTTTCAGAACCAGATCCATCCTTTCCTTTAAATAATTACATTGAACCGGCAGGAACTCATCGGAAGCATCAGGCAAAAAAAATCTTATCTCTGTGTAGGCCTCGATACAGATAGTACGAAAATACCTGCCCATCTGCAGGATGATCCTGACCCCGTCTTTGCCTTCAACAAACAGATCATCGATGCTACCATCGATGTAACGGTAAGCTACAAGATCAACACCGCATTTTATGAAAGCATGGGCATCAAAGGATGGGAGTCATTGCAAAAAACGGTCGACTACCTGCCTCCGGATGTGTTGAAAATTGCGGATGCGAAACGCGGCGATATCGGCAATACCTCCGCGCAATATGCCAAAACATTTTTTGAGACCTACCGGTTCGATGCCGTAACAGTAGCGCCTTACATGGGCGCCGACAGCGTGAAACCTTTCCTGGAATATACCGGTAAATGGACCATCCTCCTTGCTCTCACATCCAATCCCGGTGCGGCCGATTTTGAACTGCAACAAACAGGGGAGGAGCTGCTGTACGAAAAGGTGATGAAGACTTCGATGGAATGGGCTTCACCCGATAACCTGATGTTCGTGATCGGGGCCACGCGGGCCGATAAGTTCAGACAGATCAGGAGCATCTGCCCCCATCATTTTTTCCTGGTTCCCGGAGTAGGAGCGCAGGGAGGCAGCCTGACAGACATTTCCGAACAGGCGATCAACAGCGACACAGGGCTGCTTGTGAACGTGAGCCGTGCAGTTATTTATGCCTCCGCCGGAGAAGATTTCGCAGAAAAAGCCGGGGCGGCAGCGCGTGCGTACCAGCAGCAAATGGCAGGCTTTATTTTCTGATCAGTCAGATCCAGGATACCTACTTACTTATTCTCTTTCACACAGGCCCTGCAGAAGATCATTTTTTGCATGAAAGGCGGCAAAAATCTCATATTGGATTTTTTAAGAATGATGATTTTTATCCCTACTTTCATCCCTTTAATCACCTGCAATGAGAAAAACTGCATTACTGCTTTGTTCTGGAATCTTATTCACTTCCCTTTCGCTCCTGGGCCAGACCGGACCTGTTACAAAGGCCAACTACGCACAGGCTGCACGCTTCTCTCCCAAACGTTTACAGAAGATCGTATACTCCACTTCCGTGGATCCGCACTGGCTTCAGAAATCTGACCGGTTCTGGTATCAGTACGAAACCAGTGAAGGCAAAAAATGGTATATCGTTGACCCGGCCAAAGCCCTCAAAAAGCCGCTGTTCGACAACATCAAAATCGCCGCACTTATAACAGGTATCATAAAAGATCCGTTCGATGCGGAGCACCTGCCGATCGAGAACCTGAAATTCACCAAAGACGAAAACACGATCCAGTTCCAGGTTCAGAGCTCTATAGAAGAAGTGAAGAAGGACACTGCTTCCAAAAGACCCGGAGCCACGACCCGCGAAAAAAAGATCTTCTACTTCGAATACAACCTGCTTACCGATAAACTCACGGAGCTCACCGACTACAAGAAACCGCTGGCCCGCCCGATGTGGGGCTCCGTATCGCCCGACAGCCAGACCGTAGTGTTCTCGCGCAATTTCAACCTGTACTGGATGGACAAGGCCAACTACGAAAAGGCCAAGAAAAAAGAAGACGACAGTACGATCGTAGAGCACCAGCTGACCAAAGACGGCGTTGAGTATTTTTCATACGGCGGCTCGCAGAACGAGACCAACGAAGAAAAAATCAAGAATGCCAAAAAGAGAAAAAATGTGTTCGTGTTCTGGTCACCCGACTCGAAGAAGTTTGCGCTGCAACGCACCGACCAGCGCCGCGTGAAGGATCTGTGGGTCATCCACAGCGCCGAAGAAGGCCGCCCTACACTGGAAACCTATAAATATCATATGCCTGGTGAAGCCGAAGCACCGATCCCGTATATGTACCTGTTCGATATGGAAAACCAGTCGAACAAACTCATCAACACCAGTGCCTTTAAAGACCAGGACATGACTGTGTGGAGCTCTGTTCCCCTGCAAAGCAGCCGCGACAATGACTACCGCTCGAACACCTGGCTCGGCGACGAATCCAAGTTTTACTTTTACCGCAGAAGCCGCGACCTTAAAAGGATCGATATCTGCAAAGTAGATGTAAAAACCGGCGAGATCAAAGCGCTGATCCCCGAACGCCTCAACACCTATGTGGAAGTCCGCCGCCTGGGTGTGGTCAACAAAGGAAAAGAACTGATCCAATGGTCGGAAAGAGATGGCTGGGCACATCTTTATCTCTATGATGAAGACGGCAAACTCAAGAACCAGATTACCTCCGGTCCATACCATGTGGAAGATATTGAAGGCATCGATGAAAAGAAAAGGATCGTCTATTTTTCAGCCAACGCTGCCGAAAAGGGCGAGAACCCCTACTACGTGCACCTGTATCGCATCAATTTCGACGGCACCGGACTGAAGCTTCTGGATGGGGGAGATTTTGACCATACGACCAGTCTCAACGACAATTCTTCTTTCTTTGTCGATACCTATTCAAGAGTGAACAGCGCACCGAAAACCGCCCTGTTCGCCAGCGACGGACGCAAGGTGATGGACATGGAGACCACCGATCTTTCGCGCCTGCTGGATGCCGGTTATAAATTTCCTCAGCCTTTCAAAGTGAAGGCCGACGACGGCGTAACCGATCTCTACGGCGTGATGTACAAACCCTATGATTTTGACTCTACAAAAAAATATCCTGTCATCGAATACGTATACCCGGGCCCGCAAACAGAAGCCGTGAACAAGACTTTCTCGCGTTCCATGGACTATACGGATCGTCTTGCACAGATGGGCTTCATCGTGATCACCGTGGGCAACCGCGGCGGCAACCCCGGCCGTTCCAAATGGTATCACAATTTCGGCTATGGCAACCTGCGCGACTACGGCCTGGCAGACAAGAAAACTGCGGTTGAGCAACTTGCAGACAAGTATAAATTCATCGACCTGGAAAAAGTGGGCATCACCGGTCACTCAGGAGGCGGTTTTATGTCGTCCGCAGCCATCCTGGTTTATCCTGATTTCTTCAAGGTAGCGGTATCGGAAAGCGGTAATCACGACAACAGCATTTACAACCGCTGGTGGAGCGAGCAACATCATGGCGTAAAGGAAGAGGTAAGTGAAAAAGGGGACACCTCGTTCCTGTATAACATTGAAAAGAACCCTGACCTGGCCAAGAACCTGAAGGGAAGGCTGATGCTTTCTACAGGGGATATCGACAACAACGTGAGCCCGGCCAACACTATCCGCATGGCCAACGCGCTGATCAAGGCAAACAAGCGGTTCGATTTCGTGCTGCTGCCAAACCAGCGCCATGCTTATGGTGATATGTCGGAGTATTTTTTCTGGCTGAAGGCAGACTATTTCGCCAAGTACCTGCTCAATGATTTCTCGCAGCCGGTTGACATGGAAGAAATTGTACGCGACCTGGAGCAGACAGGCGAAAAGGCCCGTCCTGCAAGTGCTGCTGGTGCGGCCGGTGGCGCTGTTCGCCGCAGATAACAGATTTGACAACATGAACTTATGAGTGACAGGGCTGCGGCTCTGTCACTTTTTCAATTAAATTAAAGCAGATGTCCCGCGACCTTTTCCAATCGCCCGATTATTTTTTGCTGGATGATCTGTTGACAGAAGAACAGAAAATGATACGGGAAGCCGTGCGGGGTTATGTAAAAAAGGAGATATCTCCCATCATTGAAGAATACGCCCAGCGGGCTGAGTTCCCACAGCAGATCGTACGTCAACTTGGGGAGCTTGGCTGCTTCGGACCAACCATACCAGAGCAGTACGGGGGCGGCGGGCTCGACAATATTTCCTACGGATTGATGATGCAGGAACTCGAACGGGGCGACAGCGGCGTGCGAAGTACGGCATCGGTGCAGGGATCGCTGGTGATGTACCCGATTTACGAATATGGCAGTGAAGAACAACGCCGTACTTACCTGCCCAGGCTGGCAAGCGGCGAATGGCTTGGCTGCTTCGGCCTCACCGAACCCGACCATGGCAGCAACCCGGCCGGCATGCTGACCAGTTTTAAAGACGAGGGTGATCACATAATTCTGAACGGTTCGAAAATGTGGATCAGCAACGCTCCCTTTGCCGATGTGGCGGTGGTGTGGGCAAAAGATGAGGATGGTGCCGTGCGGGGAGTGATCGTGGAAAAAGGCCTGGAGGGATTCAGCACACCGGCTACGCACAGCAAATGGAGCCTGCGGGCATCGGCAACCGGGGAACTGGTATTTGATCACGTAAAAGTTCCGAAAGCAAATATCCTTCCCAATATAAAAGGGATGAGAGGCCCGCTGAGCTGCCTGACGAAAGCCCGCTATGGCATTGCGTGGGGAACCATTGGGGCAGCGATGGATTGCTATGATACCGCATTGCGTTACAGCAAGGAAAGGATCCAGTTCGGAAAACCGATCGGCGCCTTTCAGCTGCAGCAGAAAAAGCTTGCGGAGATGATCACCGAGATCACAAAGGCGCAGCTGATGAACTGGCGCCTCGGCGTGCTCATGAACGAACACAAGGCCACCGCCGCACAGGTAAGCATGGCCAAGCGCAACGGATGCGAGACGGCCCAGCAGATCTGCCGGGAAGCAAGGAACATGCTCGGCGGTATGGGCATCACCGGTGAATACCCGGTCATGCGCCACATGATGAACCTCGAAAGTGTGATCACTTATGAAGGTACCCATGATATCCACCTCCTCATTACCGGCATGGACGTGACCGGGTTCAACGCCTTTTCCTGATTCGGACCGATAGTACGTATTTTGCGGCATGAACTTATTTGAAGAAGGCCGCGCTCTCCTTGTCGACAAACCGCTTCACTGGACCTCATTCGACGTGATCCGTAAGATCAGGGGACTGATAAGGATCAAAAAAGTTGGGCATGCGGGCACCCTTGATCCGCTCGCCACCGGACTGCTCATTGTTTGTACAGGTAAATTTACCAAGCGCATCAACGAGTACATGGCGCGCGAAAAGGAATACACAGGCTCCATCACCATCGGCGCCACTACACCTACCTTCGACCTCGAGAGCGAGCCCCGTGATCATAAAGAATGGAACACCGTCTCCGAAAAGCAGATCCACGAAACCACCAAACAGTTCACAGGCGAACAGATGCAGCTGCCGCCTATCCATTCAGCGATCAAACAGGGAGGCAAGCGCGTGTATGAGCTTGCCCGCATGGGTATTGACGTTCAGATGGAACCCCGACGGGTGGTCATCAGCGAATTCGAGATCACTTCGATCGAGCTGCCTGTGATTGGTTTCAGGGTGGTGTGTACAACGGGAACATATATACGAAGCCTGGCCAACGATTTCGGTGCGGCGCTGGGCAGCGGCGGTTACTTAAGCAGTTTATGCCGCACCCGCATCGGTGAGTTTGTGCTCACAGATGCTTTGACTATGGAACAGTGGGAACAGGAGATCCGCAAAGAGCTTGGATCAGAACGGGAGTCCGATACCTAGCTGAAACTGTCCGTTGCCAAGTTTCAGGTGGTGGAACCAGCCTGCATTCTCATCCGAATAGATCGGGTTTTTTATCCGGTAAGCCCAGTCGAACCTCACCAGGAAGTAGCTGAAATCAAAGCGCAGACTGGTTCCCGCTGCCACGGCCACATCCTGGTAAAAGCGGTCGAGCCGGAGATCTGTGTTCACAAGCAGGGAATCAGTGGATGGTTTGCGGTTCCAGATGTTACCGACATCGGTAAAGAAAGCGCTTTTTATTTTCATGGTTCCGAATGTGATGAGGTTGAACCGAAATTCGATGTTTCCTTCCAGGGCGATGTCAGCAAAACGATCGTAGTTTTGAAGAGAATCAATTTTGTAACCGGAGCCGGGGCCCAGCCTGCGAACCTGCCAGGCACGCATGCTATTGGCGCCGCCGGCAAAGAATGATGTGAAGTAGGGCATGGAAGATTCAGCTTGCCCGTTGCTCTGTTTGCCATACGGCACCCCCAGTCCGCCAAACAATCGGAATGCCCATGCGGCTCTTTTGAGTGAGATCAGGTGACGGTATTCAACATCCGATTTCACAAAACGATACAAGCCAGCCTGGCGGTCAAGATAGCGAACAAGCCCAAACAAAGCACCGCTCTCTTCGACCCTTATTTTCAGGCTGGTGATCCTGTTTGCACGGCTTACGATCGAATTGAAGATAAAGTTCTGCGAGACTACCAGTCCATCATTAAAAGAGAACTTCAGGTTGGGAAACTTCATGAAGTAGTTGTCCAGACTATCTGTATGTCCTACTCTGAATAATTCTATATTGAGCGGACTGTAAAAAAATACTTTGTTGCGCCTTGACCACTGATAGCCAATAGAGCCGTTGACAGAACGTAGTGTCAAAAAATCACGCCGGTCGGTATAGGCAGTATTAAAATTCAGGATAGTCCGGGAAGAATTTAATTTATCTGCGTTTTTTATTTTTATGGGGGAAATAATCCGTGGGAAATAAAAATTCTGAGAAATACTTCCCTGCAGGGTCTGGATGAGGTTGGTGGTAGTACCCAGTTCGACACCGCCACGCAGATTCGTAGTGGAGCGAATGGATTCCTTGGCGACGTTCAGGTTAGTCAGGCCTATATTTAAAGCAACACCAAAGAGGTTACTGGCGGCTATGATCACATCGGCGGTAGCGCTGCGTGCCGCTTCCAGATCGATCACCAGGTTGAGTTTCCGGGCAGGGTACAGGTTGATATCGACATCGATGGTGGCCAGCGAATCGTTGGGATGCAGTTCAATGTTCACCTGCTGCCAGGCACCCAGCTGACTGAATGCATTGACGGTCCGGTAATAGTTCACCTGCCGGTACAGCTGGCCGGAAACCAGTGAATTATGATTGACAAGAAAAGATTTTTGGAACAGATCGTTGTGACTGATGATGCGGTTATTCCGCAACGTGACCGAGTCGGCCCTTCCATGGATCGTGTCTTCAAACAGCCGGAGATCCGGGTAGATGCTGACCTTGCCGATAAAATATTTTTTGAGCGAAGGCGAATTTTCCTTGACCCTTTGTTTGATGATCACATCGATGGTCGGATGCTCCCGCTTCAGCCTCACTTCATTCAGCAGCCTGAGTTGTTCAAACGGGTCGAGTGTCGGGTTGATCAGCGCAGCCACCACCGTATCCACTTCCGCATAAATATCTTCCCTCGATATCTTAAAATATCCATTGTCTTTGTACACGTTGATGAGGCGGTCGAGTTCGGCCGCCACGAGCTGCTGCGAGTAAGGTTCGTTCTTTTTCAGAAGCGTGCCTTTTATATTCCGCTTTGCCAGGTTCTCAAGCGCCGTATCGGTGAGGGCATACCCGATCGAGTCCATCTTCAGGTTTTTACCGGGTTGCACCCTGAAATTGATGGTCACCCTTTGTTGCTTGCCGATGATCCGCAGGGTTGAATCCCATTGGATGCGGGCCTGGTAATAGCCCATAGAGTTCAAAAGGGCGTTCATAAACAGTACCGAACGGTTGGCATAGTTGGTATCGAATACGGGCGGTTTAATAAGGGTGCGGCGGATACCGGCAAAGGAAATGACCCGGGGCTTTAAACTGTCGTCGAGCTGGTTTGCCAGCCTGAGCTCCACGTCTGTCCGGTTGTTGCCTTCCACGCTGCCATCAAGATAAATACTCGTTTTAAAGACAAAAGGTTTGTTGGCCTGGTACTTACGCGGAACGGTACAGGAGGCAACAAGTAAAAAGGAGACCAGCAAAACCCAGGCTGTGCGGGATCGTGACAACTGATTGATTGGCCTGAGTGAACGCATAGTTTAAAGAGGATTCCTGGTTTTCGGTCTGTAAAGTCTTTCCTTGAAACCCGGCTCCCGCGCGGAAGTTTACAATGTTGGATGACGGAAAACAGCGGTTTCTGCTGACCCCTGCCGCATGCAAAACGCCAAATAGGTTGTATTATTGAAAAATAGTCGGCCATTACAGGCAGGGTTCCGGCCACTGCCTGGATCAGGAACGAAAAAGTAGGAACCACAAATGGCGATAAACCGTTTTACCATGCTTACAAAATTGCAGGTCAAATATATTCAAAGTTTGAACGAGAAAAAATTCAGGAAACAGGAGGGCGTTTTTGTTGCAGAAGGCCCCAAGATCGTGAAAGAACTGCTCGAAAACGGGGACGCTGCACTCGTTTCACTTTATACAACTTTATCGTGGTGGGAAGCCGCCGCAGAACAGCTCAGAGAAAGAACAGGCGAGAAAGCAGAAGTGATAGAAGCCTTTGAGCTTGAAAAGATCTCTTTTTTATCTACTCCCAACCAGGTACTCGCAGTTTTCAAACTGCCGCAGGCACCCGCTTCCACCGATTTCCACGGCCGCATCACCCTCGTGCTCGATGCCATCCAGGATCCCGGTAATATGGGAACCCTTGTGCGCATCGCCGACTGGTTCGGCATCCGGAACATCGTGGCGAGCCCTGACTGCGCCGATGTTTTCAATCCCAAAGTGGTGCAATCTACCATGGGAAGCATCGCCCGGGTAGAAGTGCTGTACGAAGATCTGATGCAGTTTTCAGACCTGCATGCAGACATCCCCCTGATCGCCGCTACCCTGCACGGAACGCCCCTGCAGGAGGCCGGACACCTAACAGAAGGATTCCTGCTGGTCGGCAACGAGTCGAAAGGAGTGCGGCCCGGGTTACTTGCAAAAGCCACCCGGCAGCTCACCATCCCCCGCATCGGCCACGCCGAATCTCTGAATGCGGCCGTCGCTACCGGAATAATTTTGTCGCACCTCCTGCAAGTTGGTGGTTGATGCGCCGGGAATTACCTTTACCTTTTAAAACCTGGTATGGACATTATGATAAAATTTTTCTGTCCCCTCGTTGCCCTTTGTTTACTGGGTTCTTCCACTTTTGCCCAGCACCGGCTTACGAAGCTGTGGTCTACCGATTCCACGTTAAAAGTTCCTGAATCTGTTCTCATCGATCCATCCTCGAAGATTTTGTACGTATCGAATATCGATGGAAAAGCGGATGAAAAAGATGGAAAGGGCTCCATCGGAAAGGTCGATCAGCGTGGAAAGATCATTCAGGTAGACTGGGTGAGCGGACTTCAGGCGCCGAAAGGCATGGGTATGTACAATAACATGCTGTATGTTGCCGACCTCGATGCGATTGTAATCATCGATGTAAAAAATAGCAGCATCAGCAAACGGGTGCCGGTAGATGGTGCCGTTTTTCTGAACGATGTCACCATCGATCCCAAAGGGGTTGTATATGTTTCCGATTCGCGGGCCGGGAAAGTGTTCAAAATGGAGAAGGGCATCGTGTCTCTTTTCCTCGGTAATCTGAAAAATCCGAACGGACTCTTATCTGTGGGAAATGATTTTTATCTGCTCGACAGCGGTATCATGTACAAGGTGGGATCAGACAAGACGCTGACAAAGATCGCTGACGGCATGGAACCGGACACGGATGGCATCATCCAGGTAAAGGGGAAGGAATTTATTGTGTCGTGCTGGGGCGGATCCGTATATTATATCAATGCGGATGGCACGAGGCAGAAACTGCTCGACACCCGGCAACAAAAGATCAATACTGCAGATATTCAATACAATGCTGCTTCGAAAGTGCTCTATGTGCCGACATTCAATGCGAACTCCGTAGTTGCGTACAAGGTTGAATAAGTCCTTAACAGCTGCACGCTAACAGCCAAATGCTGGTTCTGCGCTCCCACAAACAGTCATATCTTTACCGCATATTATGGATTGTACTTCTCTATCGATACCTTACCAACAGATTGGATATTTTACTAAGATCATAACCGACTATTTAGACAGCGTCCCCCAGCTCCAATCATTCTTTGAACACCCGGTTTCCCTCGAAGGCATCAGGCAATCGATAGAAGCCAGGAAAAAATTTCAAACCAACCGCCCCGTACTTGTCGAAGCCTTACAATCGCAGTATGCTTCCCTGCCGGTGTCGGAAAAAGTGCAGGCAAACATCAGGCAGCTGCTCGAGGTAAATACCTTCACGGTTGTTACCGCACACCAGCCGAACATTTTCTCCGGTTACCTTTATTTTGTATACAAGATCCTTCATATCATCCGGCTGGCGGATACGCTGAACAGCCAGATGCCAGATTATCGCTTTGTTCCGGTCTACTATATGGGCAGCGAAGATGCGGATCTGGACGAACTGGGCAAAATTTTCCTGAACGGAGAAGAGATAAGGTGGCAGACCGACCAGACAGGCGCCGTAGGCAGGATGAAAAACAAGGGCTTGAACAAGATCATTGACCGGCTGGAAGGCGAGCTGGGTGTGTTGCCCTTTGGGAAAGAACTCATTGAAATGCTCCGTGAAGCTTACACGGAAACAGGGGATGTGCAAACTGCCACCTTTCGGCTGGTGAACCGGCTTTTCGCAGAGTACGGCCTGGTGGTGCTGATCCCCGATCAGGCTGCCCTGAAAGCGGAAATGTCGGCTGTATTCGAAGATGATCTACTCCGGCAAACGCCTTCTGCCATCATGGAGCAAACCATCCGGCGCCTCGCCGAACATTACAAGGTACAGGCGAATCCACGCGAGATCAATCTGTTCTACCTGAGAGACAATATCAGGGAACGCATCGTGCGGAACGGCGAAGAATGGAAAGTGGTTGGGCACGATATCCGGTTTACCGAAGCAGGTTTGCTGGCTGAACTGAAAGAACACCCCGAATGTTTCAGTCCGAACGTGATCCTGCGCGGCTTGTTTCAGGAAACCATTCTGCCCAACATTGCCTTCATCGGTGGCGGCGGAGAAACAGCTTACTGGCTCGAACTGAAAGAATTGTTTGGCCATTACCAGGTACCCTTCCCCGTGCTGATGCTCCGTAACTCTTTCCTCTTCATCGACCGGCGTTCGAAAGAACATATGCAGAAACTGGGTATCGGAACCAAACAGCTCTTTCTGGAAGAGAGGCTGATCCTGAACGACATTGTAAAAAGAAACAGCGAGAAACAGCTGGCACTGGAACGGGAGATCGGGGAACTAACAGCCTTATATGAACGCATTGAGGATGTGGCAGGTAACATCGACAGCACCCTGGGCCGGCATGTGGTGACACTCAAGGTGCGGGCGCAGGAACGGTTGTTCCGGCTGGAAAACAAAATGCTTTGGGCGGAAAAAAGACGGTACAGCGATCAGCAGAACCAGGTTCGGTCGCTGAAAAAACACCTGTTTCCACGGAACGGACTGCAGGAAAGGGTCGACAACTTTATGCCTTATTATGCGAAATGGGGACCCGCCTTTTTGAATATGATTTACGACCATTCACCTGCCCTCGAACCCGTATTTGTTGTTCTGGAAGAAGTATAGCAACTGCCTTTCTCTTACTGGTCGAACCCGTTGTACCAGCCGGCGTCTTTGAGATTCCCGGCTTTTTTTATGACCTCGTTTTCTAGATCTTTTTTGTAGCGGATGACCTGTTCGCCTACCTGTTCGTCAAATGCCCCGATGATGCGTGCAGCGAGAAGTCCGGCATTGGCCGCTCCGTTGAGTGCTACGGTGGCCACAGGTATGCCTTTGGGCATCTGAAGGATTGAAAGCACCGAATCCCATCCGTCGATCGAATTGGAAGATCTTACCGGAACCCCGATCACCGGAAGGGAGGTCAGCGACGCAACCATGCCCGGTAAATGTGCGGCACCGCCGGCACCGGCAACGATCACACGAAGTCCCCTGTTTCTGGCTGTTTGGGCGTATTCTACCATCCGCAGCGGCGTGCGATGCGCGGATACGACCGTTACCTCAAAAGCTATCCCGAATTTCTGCAACATGTCCGCAGCTTCTTTCATCACCGGCAGATCGCTGTCGCTTCCCATTATAATTCCAACGAGCGGGTTCATAGTTGTTTGTTTTGTGGCTAAGACCGCAGCCTGTTCGCTCCCTGAAATCACCGTCAGGGCTGCAATCGTAGTGGCTGATGATAAACACTTCCTCGCATCGCCCAGATGCCGCGGTCCGGCACCTGCTAACCGCTGGCTAGTTGCTTTCCCTCACGATATCTCCCTCCAGTCGCAGCAATTCGGTTTCTGCCACCTTGGTGTTGTAGCGGGCGGCGATCAGGCGGTCGTAAGCCTGCGACAGGCTGATCTGTGCTTCGTGCAGCTCGATGTAGGTAGAGGCACCCAGCTTGAAACGCTGCAGGGCGATGTTCACATTTTCTTTTGCCAGCAGGATATTGTCTTCTTCCAGGTTCAGCAGCTTTTTGTACAGCTCATAATTTTTAAATGAATTGCTCACGTTCACATCCAGCTGCGAAACCTGGTTCGACAGGTTCAGCTCCTGCACTCTCACATCCAGCTGGGCCTGCCTCAGCACACGCTTTGATTCAAAATTATTGAGGATCGGGATGTTCAGGCTGACGCCGTAATTCAAACCGTTGTTCTGGCTCAGCAGCGTGGTAAAGGGATTGATGACCAGGAAGTTCCGGTTACGGTTGAAATTGTAAGCGCTGTTCACCGCGAGTGTGGGCAAAAGGTCGGCCCTGCTTTCTTTCACCGTCAGCCTCGAGATGTCGATCGTTTTACGGGCCACCTGCAGTGTCGGGTTCATCCGTTCGAGGTTGGAATGGATCCTTCCGTACTGCAGTCCGCTGTTGATCGGGATGGTATCAGACACATCATAATATTTTGTAGTGGGAAAGCCGATCAGCCGGTTCAGCTGTTCACGCAGCTGCGCGATCAGGGTTTGTTGGGTGAGCTGCGCTGCTTTCTGCGCATTGTAATCCACTTTGGCCTGCAGCAGTTCGGGCTTGGCGCCCAGCCCCACTGAAAACTTTTTGTTGGCCAGCTGCACCCGCTCGTCGTTGATGGAGATCTGCTCTTCTATCGCTTTCAACAGCTGTTTCTGTCTAACGATGTTGTAGTAGTTGTTGATAACGGCAGCTACCGAATTCACCACCTGCTCTTTCACGGCATACTCCCCGAGCCGTACAAATTCGCCCAGTTTTTCCCGGGTAGCAAACATCCGCAAGCCGTCAAACAAGGTCCAGTTCAGCCCTACGGAAAGCGCCATGTTGCGCGAGCGTACGTTCCGCCCTTCGCGCTTGCTTCCGTCGGCCAGCTGCTGGTGCTGGTCTGCGCGGTTCCTAAGACCTGTGAACGAGCCGTTTACGCTCGGAAGGAACACGCCGTAGGAGAGTGCATTGTCGATGGCGTACGAACTGGAATCGGTGCGTGCTATTTCAATGTCATAATTGTATTTCAGCGCCTGCGCCACGGCGCTTTCGATGGTGAGACTGTCTTGAGAGAACAATTTGGTTGATCCGGAAATGAGCAGGGTAATGGTTAAGATGCACAAAGATCTCATGAAAATTGGTTTTACGCTTCCACTTTTACGGTTACTGTTTCATCCAGTTCGCTTTTCTTTTTGCTGGATGAAAAGAATGAGTACATGGCAGGTATGACGAACAGGGTTAAGATCAGGGAGAACATGATACCGCCTACGATCACGATGCCGAGCGGGATGCGGCTGGTAGAAGCGGCACCCAGCGAAAGGGCAAGCGGCAGGGCGCCGAGCGCCATGGCCAGACTGGTCATCAGGATCGGGCGGAGGCGCATCTGGGCGGCATGCACGGCGGCTTCCATTTTACCCATGCCTTCCAGCCGCTGCTGGTTGGCAAACTCCACGATCAGGATCCCGTTCTTGGTAACCAGTCCGATCAGCATGATCATCCCGATCTCCGAGAATATATTGAGCGTCTGACCGAAAAGCCACAGGCTTAGCAGCGCACCGGCGATGGCGAGCGGTACCGTGAGCATGATGATCAGCGGATCGATGAAGCTTTCAAACTGGGCGGCCAGGATCAGGAAGATAAGGGCCAGCGCAAGGATGAGGGCAAAACTGGTATTGCTTGAGCTTTCGGCATAGTCGCGCGATGATCCGGCCAGTGAAGTCGTGAAGGTCTGATCCAGCATACCGGCGGCAATGCGTTGCATTTCTTTCACCCCGTCGCCGATGGTTTTGCCGGGCGCCAGTCCGGCAGAGATGCTCGCCGACTTAAACCTGTTGAAGTGGTAAATGGTCGGCGGGGTGGTCGCTTCGGTGAAAGAAACGAGGTTGTCGAGCGATACGGAGATGCCGTTGGCATTCCGCACATAGATATTTTTCAGGTCGGTGGGGTCGTCGCGGTCATTGCGGGCAACTTGTCCCATCACCTGGTATTGTTTGCCTTCTTTTGTAAAGTAGCCCAAGCGGAGGTTGCTCAGGGTGAGTTGCAGCGTACTGGAAATATCATCCACGCTGATGCCCAGCTGACTCGCTTTCAGGCGGTCGATGTTTACGCGCAGTTCCGGTTTGTTGAATTTAAGGTCCACATCCACCCCCTGGAAAACCGGACTGTTATTGGCCGAATCCAGAAATCTCGGCAGCACCTGGCGGAGCTTCTCGAATTCGTTGTTTTCCAGTACAAACTGTACCGGGAGGCCGCCACGCCGGTTCACGGAAATGGTTTGTTCCTGGATGGGAAAAGCCTTGCCGACCGTGTACTTGCTCATGTTCTTGCTCACCATGTCCACGATCTTCTGCTGCGTACGTCCGCGTTGGTCGGGGTCTACCAGTGTTACCCGTACGCTGCCCGAGTTCACTCCACTTGATCCTCCGCCTCCGCCCACGATACTGATCGCCACCTTTTTTTCGGGTACTGAATCCATCACAAATCCGGTGACCCTGTCGAGGTAGGTATTCATGTAATCAAAGGAGGTGCCTTCAGGGGCTGTTACCTGCAGGCGGAACTGACTTCGGTCTTCCATGGGCGCCAGTTCCGATTGTATGTTGAGGCCGATGAAAACGATCACTGCGGCGCAGATGCCGATGATCACGAATCCAAACCAGCGCACTTTCATAAATTTTTCCAGGAGCTTGCGGTAACCGCTTTCCATTCCCTGAAAGAACGGTTCGGTGAAATCATAAAACTTTGAATTCTTGTGTTCCTTGCGGGTCATCTTTACATTCAGCACCGGCGTAAGCGTCAGCGATACAAAAGCGGAAATAAGAACGGCACCCGCTACCACGATCCCGAATTCACGGAACAGGCGTCCTACAAAACCTTCCAGGAAAATGATCGGCAGAAACACCACCGCCAGCGTGATGGACGTTGAAATCACCGCAAAATAAATCTCTTTCGAGCCCTCTTTTGCAGCCTGCCACTTGTCCATGCCTGCTTCCATCTTTTTATAGATATTCTCGGTAACCACAATACCGTCGTCCACCACCAGACCCGTAGCGAGTACGATGGCCAGCAGGGTGAGCACGTTGATGGTGAAGCCGCAGATATACATGATGAAGAAAGCGCCGATCAGCGAAACAGGGATGTCGATCAGCGGGCGGATGGCAATGAGCGTGTCGCGGAAAAAGAGGTAAATGATGATCACGACCAGTACAAAGGAGATGATGAGGGTTTCCTCCACTTCTGAGATGGAGCCCCTGATAAAACGGGTCTGGTCGAGGGAGATATCGAGTTTGATGTCTTTGGGTACTTCGTTTTTGATCTGTGCGAGCCGTTTGTAAAATTCGTTGGAAATGGCCACATAATTGGAACCCGGCTGAGGTACAACGCCGAGTGCGATCATGGGGATCTGGCTCTCTTTGAGTAAAAACTCTTCGTTCTCCGGACCCAGGATGGCTTCGCCAATGTCTTTCAGCAGAATATCGGTGCCGTTCACGTTTTTTACGATCACGTTATTGAACTCATCTTCGGTATTGAGTTTACCGAACGTACGGACAGTCAGTTCGGTGGCATCGCCGGTGATCTTGCCGGAAGGCAGCTCCACGTTCTCCCTTGCCAGCGCATCCCGCACGTCGGATGGTGTGAGACCATAGGAAGACAGCTTGACCGGATCAAACAGGATGCGCATGGCGTATCTTCTTTCCCCGAGTACCGAGATGCTGCTCACGCCGGGGATGGTCTGCAGGCGTTCTACCAGCACGTTGTTGGCGTATTCGGTCACCTGCAGCTGGTCGCGGGTGTTGCTTTGCACGGTCATGGAAATGATGTAGTCGGCGCTGGCGTCTGCCTTGTTGACCACGGGGGGCGCATCAAGATCGGGCGGGAGGGAGCGGGCGGCCTGTGAAACTTTGTCGCGTACGTCGTTGGCGGCCGCTTCCAGGTCGATGCCCAGGTCGAACTCTACGTTGATGCTGCTGGAGCCCTGGCTGCTGGACGAGGTGATGTTTTTGATACCGGCGATCCCGTTGATCGTTTTCTCGAGCGGTTCGGTGATCTGCGATTCGATGATGTCGGCGTTGGCGCCGGAGTAGGAAGTACGTACGTTGATGTTGGGAGGATCGATGGCAGGGTAGTCGCGTACCCCCAGGAATTTAAAGCCGATGACACCGAAAAGGATAATGACAATATTTAATACAATCGCTAAAACAGGCCTGCGAAGACTGAGTTCTGAAATATTCATAAAAGATCCTGCTTATTTTCTGGTTCAAAAAAGGGTTGCCGGCTTCCTGTTCCGGTTAAACCGTTACCGGAATCACCTTTAGACGCTTTTCCGGCTGAATCCTGTTGCGCAATTCCGGGAAACAGCGGTTTTTTTTGAGTTTTCTTACAAGCCATCCTGATGATCAACCAACTTATTCCTTGGAATCGGCCGGACTGGCGGAACCGGTCTCCGAAGCTTCTGTAGCCTGCATGGCGTCCACTTCTTTTTTAGAGGCGATCTTTGCCAGTTTCAATTTTGATTGCGGCTTGATGGTGAGCAGGCCGGTGATCAGCACAGTGTCGCCGGCGTTCACGCCGCTGGTGATCTGCACCTGGGAAGAATCGCGCATGCCGGTTCCTACCACTACAAATTTGGGTTTGCCTTCTTTATACAGGATCACCTGTTTGTTGCGGGCACCCGGGATGATCGCCTGCGAGGGAACCATGATGGCATTGTCATCATTACCGAAATCAAACGATACCTTGGCGAAGGCGCCGGGATACAGCTTGGGGTCTTTGGAAGTGACCACGGCCCTGATCATCAGACTGCGGTTGTCGGCGGATATGGTGGCTTCTGTAGCGAGGATCTTTGCAGTGAATTTTTTAGCCGATCCTTCGGTTGTAAAAGTGATGGCGCGGGAGGAGGAAATGTTGCGGGTATATTTTTCCGGAATGGTAAACTGCAGTTTCAGCTGGTCGACCTGCTGGATGGTGGTGACGATGGTTTGGGTAGTGACGTAGGCGCCCAGGCTGATGTTGCGCAAGCCCAGCTTTCCGCTGAAGGGAGCGCGGATCTCTGTTTTGGCGATCTCCGTTTTGACCACATCTATATCGGCTTTGATGTTGCTGACATCGAGCCCGCTGAGGTCGTATTCCTGCTGGCTGATGCCGCTGATCTTCACCAGCTCGCCCTGCCGCTGAAGGGTCTTCTGCGAGATGCCCAGCTGTACCTGAAGTTTGCTCAGCTGCGCCTGCAGGTCGCCGTCGAAAAGTTTAACCAGCACTTCACCTTTCCGGACGTTGTTTCCTTCGCTGATGTTAAGCGACACGACCCGTCCGGGCACTTCCGGATGCAGCTCCGTAGATTCAAAGGGAAGCAGGTTGCCTGGCACGTCGATGTTGTTGCTGATCGAGCTCGTATTCACCACGTATCCTTCCACGTTCACGGGAGCGTTCCGGTTGCTTGAAGCCGCACCGGCCTGCCCGCTTTTTTTCTCTTCTTTGTTGGAAGAACAACCCGGAAGAACCGCCAGCAGGGCCAGGCAAAACAGTAGATGTATTTTCATAGTTTTTTAAAAATCGATGTTGTGCGCAAAGTTGGATCAAGATTCTAAATACACACGGGTTTATTTTCGCTGCCCGCCCCGGTACGGGTTGCTCAGGTTGCGTCTGTATATCAGGCAATGACTTCCAGCAGTTGTTTGGCCTCGAGGGCTTTGGCAACCGCGATGCCGGTGGTGTCGCCCAGAAAGGTGGCATGCCCCATCTTTCTGCCTGGCTTGGTCTGTTTCTTCCCGTACAGATGTACATAAGCGCCTTCCATCGCCAGTACAGATTCCAATCCACTGTACCGGGCTTCTCCGCTGAAGCCGGTTTTGCCAACCAGGTTCACCATAACCGAAGGCTTGACGGTACCGGTGTTGCCGAGCGGATACCCAAGCATGATCCTCCACAGCATATCGAACTGCGAGGTATAGTTGGCCTCGATCGTGTGGTGGCCGCTGTTGTGTACCCGGGGAGCTGATTCGTTCACGAAGATCCCGCCGTGCCGGTCTACAAACAATTCGACGGCAAAAAGCCCCGGTGAGCGGAACTGTTCCACGACCGCTTTGGCAGTGGCTTCCAGCCGCAGCACCGTTTCGGGAGGCAGCCCGGCCGGACAGATCTGGTAATCAAGCAGGTTCAGTTGTGGATCGAACACCATTTCGACCGGAGGAAAAACAGCCGATTCCCCGGCTTCATTGATGCCTATGATCACCGCGATCTCCTTATCGATGTCCACCATTTTTTCGAGCACGCCCGGCGCGTCGAAACCCTGGGCCAGATCGTGCTGATCGCGGAGTACCTGTACGCCTTTCCCGTCGTATCCGCCTTCTCCCAGTTTCTGCACGGCCGGTAAAAAAGCAAGATGCTCTCTGAGCTCTTCGCGGCTGTTGACGATCACGTAAGAGGAAGTGGGTATGTTGTTGTGGCGATAAAAATCTTTCTGATGAATCTTGTTTTTGATAATGCGTATGGCAGAAGGGCGGGGGATCACCCGGACGCCCTCTTTCTCGAGTTTCTCCAGCGCCTGTATGTTGACTGCTTCTATTTCGATGGTCAGTACATCGAGGTCTTTACCAAACCGGTACACATCATGATAATCCTGGATGTCGCCTTTGATAAAATGATGGCACAGATGGGCTGCGGGACATTGCGGGTCGTTCTCCATCACAAAGGTCTCAACAGGGTAATCGGCAGCCTGTTGCAGCAACATCCGGCCTAATTGTCCGCCCCCAAGAATGCCTGCTTTTTGCATGTTAGTCCTAATTACGCAGTGAAGATAAAGAATGCATGGCAAAAAGTTCTATATACATACCTTTAATACGATCGGGTAAATGATTCTCCGTCGATTTGTGAATAAGATAAAGAACCGCCGGCTCGGGTTCTTTTAATTTTGTTATACTTTTGATGCCCCGGCTGTGGAGGATAATATCTTATGTCTATTTCCCGTTGCGTAAATATGAGTTTCGTATGGTAAAAACGTTCTTTTTTTCCTTGTTCCTGCTTCTTACAACTTCCGCTGCGTGGTCGCAAACTTCGGTCACGCCATACAATTTTGTCGATAACCAGCGTGCCAACCCCAAGATCTACGATATCCTGCGCAGGAAAGAAGATACGCTGATGAAGCAGTTCAGGGACAAGAACCTTCAATGGCCTGCCCGATACATTTATATTCGCTCCTTTAAATACGACTCGCAGCTTGAGGTGTGGGTGAAGAACGAGCGCAGCGAACCGTTCAAACTTTTCAAGACCTACAAGGTATGCGCGCTTGCCGGCACCCTGGGGCCGAAGCGGATTCAGGGCGACTACCAGGTGCCCGAAGGGTTTTATCATATCAATGAGTTCAACCCGAACAGCAATTATCATCTTTCACTGGGGCTCAATTATCCGAACCTGTCTGATCGCTTGCTCAGCGATTCACTGCAGCCCGGAGGCGACATTTATATTCATGGCAGCTGTGTAACCACCGGATGCATCCCCATTACCGACCAGCAGATGGATGAACTTTACATCCTGGCCATGTATGCCAAAAACCAGGGGCAGGATTTTATTCCCGTGCACATCTTTCCCATCAATTTCACGAACAGCCGGAGTGAAGACTACCTGAAAAAATACCTGGTGAGCTTTTCGGAGAATACAGGTTTTGAAAGCCGGATGAAAAATGCGTTTTATTATTTCGAGAAGTATAAACAGATACCCGTTGTGCTGGTGAACCAGAAAGGGGAGTATATCAATGATGATGAGGCGCTACCCAAACCGGTCATCAAACCCGTGAAAAAGGTGTATGTAAAGAAGGAACGCACCTATGCCGATTTTGATGAAAGCACCATCCCCGCCTCCGTAAATAACCTGCCGGTGTACCCCGAAGGCAACGACGCGTTCAAAGCTTTTCTGGATAGACTGAGCAAAGACCTCGCACAATACCTGCCTGAAGGCCGCAAGAGCGCCTTTATCTCCATGGAATTCATAGTAGACAAAACCGGGAAAGTGCTGAACCCGAAAATACTTCGCGGCGGATTTGATGAGCTCAACGACCACCTCCTCGATGCGTTTGAGGCCATGCCCCGCTGGAAACCCGCTGTGCGCCTCGAGGTGAACGTGCCCATCAAGCTGAAGCAATCGATCGATGTAGAGAAATAAGGAGAAGCAGTTAAGCACCAGCCGGCAGCCGTTGGCTTTGTAAGAATAAATCCAGGTTCCTGAAAAAGCTTTTTCTTATTTATTACATTTGAATCGTAATGCCTGAAGCTAGCAGCGGGAAGCTGATAGCCAACCGCTTTCCTTCACTCCCTAATACTCGGCTGTATGATCAACAACAGAAAGTTTTTTACCCTCGACGAATTTACCATCAAACAACTGCGTGATTTTCCAAGGGCGACCGGTGAACTGAGCGGACTGATGCGCGACATCGGCCTGGCCGCCAAACGGGTGAACGTGGAAGTGAACAAGGCCGGATTGGCCGACATTCTGGGAGAAGCGGGGAAAGAGAACGTGCAGGGTGAGATTGTGCAGAAACTGGATGAGTTTGCAAACAACCAGTTCATCGGAGTATTGCACCATGGGATCAATTGCGCCGGGGTAGGAAGTGAAGAGAACGACGATATCGTGGTATTTGATGACGAACTCAGCAACAGGAGCAAATACGTGGTGCTGATGGATCCGCTGGATGGCAGCGGCAACATCGACGTGGGTGTTTCCATTGGTACCATCTTTGGCATTTACAGAAGGGTGACCGAGTTGGGCAAACCGTGTACCATAGATGATTTCCTTCAGCCCGGCCGCAACCAGGTAGCCGCCGGATACATCGTATACGGCTCAAGCACCCTGCTTGTATATGGCACCCGGCGTGGCATCAACGGCTTCACCCTCGACCCTTCGGTCGGTGAATTCTGTCTGACCTACCCGAATATCAAATGTCCGCCCCACGGCAAGATCTATTCGGTGAATCACGGTAATTTCTTCCAGTACGACGAATCCATCAGGGCGTATATCAACAATTGCCAGAAAAAAGACAAATCCAACGGTGGCCCGTACACGCAGCGGTATATCGGCAGCATGGTTTCCGATGTGCACCGCAACCTGATCAAAGGGGGTATTTTCATGTATCCCGGTACCATCACCAAACCTAAAGGCAAATTACGCCTGCTCTACGAATGCAATCCGTTCGCTTTTATCACCGAAGTGGCCGGCGGCCGCGCTACAGACGGCACTACCCGCATCCTCGACATCCAGCCCTACGAACTTCACCAGCGCTCTCCTTTCTTCGTGGGGAGCAGCGGAATGATGGATGAGCTGGAATCCTTTATGCACGGGAATAAAGTATAAAATCGTTTTCACCGTCGTTTTCTGAACCTGCAACCGGACATCCTTTTATCCGGCCGATAAGGGTTATCACCGAACTGTTGTATTTTAACGGTTCCTTGTACCCGGTGGTATAGGATTTGAAAAACTGCTGTAATAATTTTATGGTATGTTTAAACGGTCAGTTATCGGAATCATGGCAGCATGCCTCCTCCTGGTATCGGGTTCCCTGTTATCCGGATTTGTATCCAACCCCAACTCCAAATCTACTTCCGCTTCCATACAAGCCCCCGCTTTTGAAGACCAGATCCTGCAGGAGATCAACAATTACAGGCAGTCGAAGAACCTGCCCCTGCTTGAAATGAATGCGGTGGTATCGCGGGAAGCCCGCAAACACAGCGCCGATATGGCTTCCGGCAAGTCGGCCTTTGGCCACGACGGTTTCGACGACCGGGTAGGCGTCATAAACAAACAGATCGCCGGCTCCCGCAAATTCGCAGAGAACGTGGCCTACGGTCACCTCAGTGCCAGGGAAGTGGTCGGCATCTGGCTCAACAGTGCCGGCCATCGACATAACATCGAAGGGCCAACCTTCAACCTCACAGGCATCGGCACCTCCACCCGTGACGACGGTACCATCTTCTTCACGCAATTGTTCGTAGCACGCTGACAGTGGCTCCCGGCCGTTATCCTGCTCATTAACAGCGCGATTCAGATGTTTGCTTATCTTGTGCGGATAACAGTTGCGGATAAACTATGGATGCAATCATCTCAGTCAGAGACCTCGTTAAAAAATATGATGATTTCGAAGCGGTCAAAGGCATCAGTTTCGATGTCTATGCCGGAGAGATCTTCGGACTGCTCGGTCCGAACGGCGCCGGCAAATCCACCACGCTGGAGATCATTGAAACACTCCGACGGAAAACGGGTGGGGAAGTGGTCGTCGACAATCTGAATCTCGACGAGTCTCCGGAAGATATCAAAAAGATCATCGGCGTTCAGCTGCAGGCCTCCGGATATTATCCCGGCCTCAACCTGGTGGAACTGATCCACCTGTTCGGCGGACTGTACAACCAGCCGGTGAACCCGATGGAATTGCTGAAACTGGTGAACCTGCAGGATAAAGCCCGGTCGAAATTCAAGGAGCTCAGCGGCGGACAGAAACAGCGGTTCTCGATCGCTACCACACTGATCAACCAGCCAAAGATCATTTTTCTTGACGAGCCTACCACCGGTCTCGATCCGCAGGCAAGAAGAAACCTGTGGAACCTCATCAAAGACATCCGGGAAAAAGGTACGACCGTCATTATCACTACGCACTACATGGATGAAGCCGAAGTGCTGTGCGACCGGGTGGCCATCATCGACTCCGGCAGGATCGTCGCTATTGATTCGCCGGTGAAGCTGATCGATGATCTGGTAGCTTCCGGTTTCGAACGCAGGAAAGAAGTAAAGAAAGCCAGTCTGGAAGATGTGTTCATACACCTGACGGGCAAAGAATTCAGGGATGAGTGATCTTCCTTGAGTGATTCGCTTACAGGATTCCAAAACCGTTTAAATTTTTATTGCATGGAAAACGACCAGGACCTGCGGTACCCGATCGGCCAGCTGAGTGACCAGCCCTATGCTACCGATGCTTTTTCCGAAAAGGGAAAGGACAAGCTTCTGCGCGACATCCAGTTGTTGCCCCAATACCTGGAATACAGTATCCTGAACCTCGACGCCGCACAGCTGGAAACCAGATACAGGCCCGGCGGCTGGACGGTACAGCAGGTGGTTCATCACGTGCCCGACAGTCACATGAATGCATACATCCGGTTCAAGCTTGCGCTTACCGAAGAGAATCCTACCATCAAACCCTATGATGAAGCTGCCTGGGCCGGGCTCAGCGATTCGCAAAATATTCCGGTCAACGTTTCCCTTACCCTGCTGCATGCCCTTCATGCACGCTGGTATGAGGTGCTGAAAAACATGCGGGAAAGCGACTGGGAAAGAACGCTGGTGCATCCGGAGCATGGCAAGACCTTTACCCTCTGGCACATGTTCAAGATGTACGCCTGGCATGGCAAACACCATGTGGCTCATATCAATTCACTGAGAACGCGCATGGGCTGGTGATCATTCTAACTCAACTTTTATCTACACCGTATGGACAATCTGCACTGGGATACACTTTCATCAGAATATATCAACAGGCATGTTTATTTCACTGCCCGCCGCGACCGCTGCCAGCGGCAGGATGGCGTGATTGTGGATCCTTATTTTGTCGTTGAGCTGCCCACGGCAGCCACCGCATTCGCTATCACCGAAGACAACAAGGTGATCCTCTTGCGGCAATACCGGCATCCGATCGGAGAGGTGGTCATTGAAACCCCCGGCGGGTTTGTAGACGAAGGAGAAGATTTCGCCACGGCGATGAAACGCGAACTGGTGGAAGAGACCGGGTACCAGTTCGAAAACGTGGAATACCTGGGAAAATCAGCTGCCAATCCCGGGGTATTGAACAATTATACGCAGATGTACATGGCCACCGGCGGTAAAAAAGTTGGCGAACAAAAACTCGATCATAACGAAGAGCTGGAGTTGATGATCGTGAGCCTGGAGGAATTGATCGGCCTGGTGATCAGCCAGGAGATCAAACAGAGTGTGCACATGAACTGCGTTCTTTTCGCACTGATGAAACTGGGCCGTCTAAATTTCACCTAACTCCAGCCGCCATTCAGGCAAGGTATTTTTCTGGATCGATCTCCGCCACCACGAAAACGCTGCCACATACAAGGAGCGTATCTTCTTTATGCGCGTGCGTGAGTGCGGTTTTGATTGCCAAATTCACATCCGGGTAGGAATGTCCGTTCAATCCATGAGCGGCGGCTGTCTGCGCCAATTCTTCTTCTGGAAGTGCCCTTTCTATCTGCGCCTTTGTAAAATAATATTCTGCATCTTTTGGAAGAAGGGAGAGCACGGCCGAAGCGTCTTTATCTTTCACCATCCCGATCACTATTAACAATTTGCGGTACGTCATGATCTCAAGCTGTGAGACGACCTGCCGGATGCCGTCTTCATTGTGCGCCACATCCACAATAATATGCGGGTGTTCATGAATGGTTTCCCAGCGTCCATGCAGACCGGTGAGTTTTTTTACCTGTCGCAGTCCCTTTTCCAGCTGCTGATCCGAGATGAGCCAGCCTTGCTGCCGCAGGATGTGAATGGCTTCAAGCACCGTCACCAGGTTCTTGGTCTGGTAAATGCCCGTGAGGTCGAGGTGATAATAATGTTTGTCGTCCGTACCGAGTCTGCTCACTTCCGCCACCAGTTCATTGTGCTCAAAGGTCCAGCCAGTTACGAGCCGTTTGCTGTCCGCAAAAGAGAGGGGAGAACCGGTCTCCCGGGCTTTTTGTTCAAATACAGCGTGGGTCACGCCTTTCTGTCCGACCACCGCCGGTACCGCTTGCTTGATGATGCCCGCTTTTTCGGCAGCGATCTTTTCCAGGGTATCGCCAAGAATGTTCGCATGATCCATGCTGATGTTGGTGATCACCGATACTTCCGGTGTGATGATGTTGGTGCTATCGAGGCGGCCACCCAGCCCGGTTTCTATGATGGCGATGTCTACTGCGTTTGCAGCGAAGTATTCAAAGGCCATCGCCACCGTGATCTCGAAAAAAGAAGGTGAGATCTCGTCTATCACCGGCAGCATGCGTTCCATGAACGAAGTGATGAACGACTCACTCACCATCCCGCCATCGATCTTGATGCGTTCCCTGAAATCTTTGAGGTGGGGGGATGTATACAACCCTGTTTTGTATCCCGCTGACTGACATGCGGCCGCCAGCATATGGCTGACCGAACCTTTGCCATTGGTGCCGGCGATGTGGACGGATCTGAATTTCTGCTGAGGGTTGCCAACCCGTTCGCAGAGAATAACCGTATTGGTGATGTCCTGCTTGATGGCTTCTTTGCCGATCCGGCTGAACATAGGCAGCCGGCTGTACATATACTGAAGTGTTTCCTGATAAGTCATGCAGAGAAGCTGTTAGGAAGAGACGAAATCCTTCGCGTCTCCGAGGTGAACGATGCTGTGCTGGGGAGACGCCATGTACGGCGTCTGTGCCAGTTAATTTTTCAATCTGAAATTGAAGACAATGGTGCCAAGGGATTCTTCGCCGCCGGCGTTGAATTTGATCTGGAGCGCT
The DNA here is from genome assembly GCA_965200945.1 of Chitinophagaceae bacterium. Taxonomy (GTDB): domain Bacteria; phylum Bacteroidota; class Bacteroidia; order Chitinophagales; family Chitinophagaceae; genus JADCRZ01. The sequence goes on along the minus strand of OZ241749.1, from coordinate 1,256,231 downwards.
TTGCGGACCGCGATGTTTTTAAGCGTGGCAGAACCCGTGGTAGAACCGCGGGGCTGGTAGACGGCTGAAGTGACCTTGCCGGTTTCATCAACCCTGATATCCACTGCTACCTTCGCATTTTCATTGAAATCATCTTCGAAGGAGGGGAGGCCAGAAAAACGGCGGCCCTGCAGGCCCCGCGATATGCTGACCCCGGATTTCCCTGTTCCGCCATTGCCCGAGTAATTTTTACTGTCAGGATCGCCACCCGGTTTGCCCTGGTCGCCATGCCCCCCTGCTATGCCTTCATCGCCGCCTTTCTTATAGGTTTCCGCTTCGTTTCCTCCTGTACCGTTGCCGCTCGCTCCTTTGAACACAGCTTTGGGTTTGGGTGGGGCCGGCGTTGGTACAGCGGTAGGCTGGGTCACTTTAACGGGTCTTTTTTCTTTCTCATCCTTGTCTGCGATCTTCGTTGCATCCGGTTTTGCAACAACGGGTCTTTTGATCACCGGCGCATCTTCTTCGCGATCATCCGTTTCCACATCCTTGATATTTTCTTTTTCAGCAACAGGCTGGGGAGGCGTGTAATGCTGCTGTTCCCGGGGCGCCGGTTCACCGGGTTCCAGGGGCTGGTCTGTTCCCAGACCTGCATCACTGTTACCAAGGTTCACTTCGATCCCGTCTTCCGTTGCCGGCTGCGGAAAAGTGGGTGTCGTCCAGCGGATAAAGAAAAAGAGGATGAACAGCGCGGCACAGATGCCTGCCGTATAACTGCCTGCTTTGATGTTCTTCTGAGCTTCGAAATCAGAGGTCATGAGGGATTGATTCGCCATATGAAAATACTGATTTACCGTAAACGAAACGGGCCGGCCCTAAATTACCCCGTATTTGGGCAAGGAAGTGTTAAATCAATCCAGCCCCGGTTCTGTGTTCTTCAACCTTACATACCGGTATTCGTCCACAAGTTCGTTGTCTTTAAAAACCGCATTTTTGTTGATGCTTTCCAGGTGGTAACCGGCTTTTTCCAGTACCCGCATAGACGCGGTGTTCCATGCAAAAATACCGGCATACAATCGTACCAGGTCGAACGATCCAAAGACGTGATCGGTGAGTTTTTGTACTGCACGGGTAACGATGCCCTTGCCCCAGAATGGTTCGCCCAGCCAGTAACCGATCTCTGCAGATCTCCGGTACACATCCGGTTGTGGCACGATCCCGATGGCGCCGATACATTCTCCGTTGAGCTCGATGCAAAAATTCAGCACCGGGGTAACTCCGTCATACATCCGCAGGAAATCTTCCGCATCCTGCACATGGTAAGGAAAAGGGAAGCGGTCGCGCACGTTGCGCCAGATCTTGCGGTTGTTGGCATAGCGCGCCATGCTTTCCTTGTCGGTCAGCCTGAATTCACGCAGTGAAAAAGGACCGCAATCTATCTGCATCTTAAAAAACGGTTTTGGCTAGTGGGCAAAATCAAGTTCATAATCTCCTTTGATCCTTTCCATGGGCGGATTGAAATATCCGAACTTCAGATCAGGGAATTCTTCCCGCAGCAGTTCCTGCAACTGTTTAACGCCGAGGTACTCTCCCGTTTCCGTGACACCAATCTTACCAAGGTACCAGTCGGGGTCGATGTTGAAATTTCGCCACTGGATCATGTTCAGGCCGGTTTCCCGGATCACTTCGCGCAGTGCTTCGTATTCTTCCACGCTGTCCGTCATACCCGGAAACACAAAATAATTTATGGATGACCAGCCCCCGTAGCGGCGTACCACGCGCAGACTTTCAATGATGTCTTCAAATTCGTAGTTGTTGGGCCGGTAGTACGCTTCATAGATCTTTTTGCGTACCGAGTTGGTACTAACACGGATGCTGTTGAGTCCGGCCTGGCACAGCGCTTCCACAGCATCCGGTTTCGAGCCGTTGGTGTTGATGTTGATGCTGCCTTTTAAGGTGTGTTTGCGGATCTCGACGATGGCATCGCGAAGAGTATCCCACATCAGCAGGGGTTCGCCCTCGCAGCCCTGGCCGAAACTGACGATCGGGTAGGGAGCGGTCTCCAGATGGGGTACGGTAAATTCGGTGATCTCTTCCACGGACGGTTTGAACCGGAGTCGGTCTTGTGTGGAGGTGATGGTTTCTGTTTCTGGCTGAAACGAGATGCAGCCGATGCAGTTCGCATTGCAGGCGGGCGAGGAGGGCACCGGGCATTCCCAGCGGCCGATGAAAAAGTTGCGGGCGGCCGGGCAATGATAGGTCAGCGCGCAGTTGTTGCCCAGGTGCTGTACGAGCCTGTTGTGCGGATAAGCCTGCATCAGGCGGGTCACGCCTGCTTCGATCATTTTTTCGTTGAACCCCGCAAATTCCTGCCTGATATCCTGTTCGATGCGGAGTGCAGGTACATAGATCTTTTCATTGTACCAGCCTGCAGCCGTGTAGCAAAAAAGTGGTAAGATAGGAGCGTCGGCTGTTGTTTCGTACGCGGCCAGGTACAGGCCGGTATAGGCAGGGGAAAGAAAGGCGGCGACTGCCCAGCCTTTTTCGCAGAGGCGCATCCCGCCCGTTCTTACGTCGATGCCGATGCCCCGTCTGCCAGGCAGTTCATACAGCTGGCCGCCTTCCGGAAGCTCGATCCATTCGTCTTCCGCCACGGGCATCGCATCCCAGCCTGTACGGCCGGTAGTAAACAGGGAAGTATCTTCGAAGATGTTTCCGTTGCCGTCTGAATAAAGAAGGTAAGGAGAAGAATTTATAAAAGATGTCATAATGATAGCGGGGATCTGGATGGGTTCACACTTCGGGGGAAGTAATTATTAAGGATGCTGCTTGAGCTGATAGCGGCAGTAGTCGTTGAACTCGTCTTCGTCGGCATCGTCGTCGTCGTCAACGATCTCTTTCTGCAAAAGCTTGTTGTTCCTGAAATCCATTGTAAGCAGTCCGTCGCGCAGAATGATGTTGCTGAAATCTTGCCAGTGAAGATTTCGCCTGATCAGGCTGTTGATCACGATCTCTTCATCGGAAAAACCGATCTCCAGTGGCAGCTTGGCCTGCTTCTCAAATAATCCCAGCAAAATGAACGCCAATCCAAGAAAGGGATACGGCACCGGGGCGGGGATCAGGAACCAGAACAATCCGGCTACCAGCAGGTAAAAGCTATATGAAATGCCGCGTCCCCATTTGCGTTTCATATAAAAGTTCCAGGTTAGGCCACCGAGCATAACAAGAAACCCGGTGAAAAGGAGCCAGTTGAACCCGTCTCTTACCAGCTGCGCAGTAAAATAGGCAGCAGAGGTGAAAAGTATCCAGGAACTGATGGTGTTGACAGAGCGGGCACGGTCATTTTTGAGGGTTACGACGTAATTGTATCGGATGCTCATTGGCTGGCTGGTTTTGGTCAGGGATTGCTAAGCACCAATAAGTTACACATTTTCCACAAGATTCGGGCACCCACGTTGGCATCCCACGACTGCTCGTCTACGCCCACTTCGCAGAGGTCGAAGCCGATCAGTTGTTTTCCGCTTTTGATGAGGCAGCGAACAAGAAACATCACCTGGTCAATTTCAAGACCGCCCGCTACCGGTGTGCCGGCATTGGGACAAAATTTAGGATCGAGTCCGTCCACATCGAAAGAAAGATGCACTTTGCCGGGTAGGGAGTTCACGATCTCCTGGGCGAGTTCGTTCCAGGGTTTGCCCACATAGGCGTGTTCTTTCAGGTCACGGTCGAAGAACGTTTTGAGCCGCTCCCCGTTTTGCTGGATGTAGTCCCATTCTTCCTTGCTGAAATCGCGTGGACCCACCTGCACCAGCCGGGCGATCTGCGGGATCTCTTCGAGTGCGTTGTACATCACGCTGGCATGAGAGTACCGGAAGTTTTCGTAGCCTTTGCGGAGGTTACAGTGAGCATCGATCTGCAGGATGCCGAACTCTCCGTGTTTGTCGGCCAGGGCTTTGAAATAGCCGAAAGGGGTGCTGTGGTCGCCGCCCAGCAGGGCCACCAGTTTGCCCTTTGCCAGGAGCGCGCTGGTTTGTTCGTACACCCAGTTGTTCATATACACGCTGCCTTCGTTGATATCGCGCAACGATTTGGCTATGAAGGTGTTGTTGTTCACAACCTCACCCTTGGATATATAGTCGATGTAGAGCTCGGCTTCTTTGCGGAGGTAATCGCTTTTAAGAAGGATCTTTTTGTCGGCGGGGCGCATGAAAAAGCCCTGCTTCCAGCCTTCTTTGTTGTCCATGTCGAACAGGTCGATCTGCCGGGAAGATTTAAAGATGTGTTCGGGAGCCCTGGCGGTGCCTGCGGTACAACTCACAGTCACTTCCCAGGGTACTGGTACGATGATCACTCTTGCATCCTCTTCTTTGAAGGGAAGTCCGAAAATGTTGTTGTTTGGATTCCCCGCTGCATTGGCATCGAACTGCGTAAGATCTGCCATTCAGTACTACTTTATTGAAATACGAAAAAAGAGCAAAGTTAGTATTGCAGGGGTTCGCATAAAAATAAATAAACCCCGGCAAGGCCAACTGCCTGATTGTTCAGTTTCAATCCTTTCGTGATAACGAAAACAGGTTATTTTTGAAACCAGACTATATTACTAACTAAAAGCATACCGATATGACCGACCGATTCACGTACCTCAACTTTTCTCCTGATAACGCAGCGAAAGCCAAGGCAGTGTATACCGGTGAAGTGGCCCCCGCTCTCCCAGGTGAAACAGCACTACTTTTCCGTGGTATGATCAATAAAGGAAGGGTCTCCGGCACCAAACGTTAAACATGAAAAGGATTCCGGTAGAGACTGTTTTTGAACTAACTTTACCGCAATTTAGAATATGAAAAAGACCCATATAGTTCTTCTTATTTGTATTGCCCTCTCCATTGCCACCCTTATCAGCTTTACCGGCAATCTGTCTACTTACGAAACAATCGCGTCTGCCAAACAAAAAGAAGGAAAGGTTGTTACCATCATCGCACGGCTCGACAACTCGGAGCCAATGGATTACGACCCCCGGAAGAACCCCAACTACCTGAGTTTTCATGTTGTGGATACCCTTGGCAACAAAGCCCGGGTTGTGTATCATTATGAAAAACCATATGATATGGAGAAGGCTGAAAGGATTGTTTTAAAAGGAAAGATGTCGGGTGAAGTATTCGACATTGCCAGTAAAGACGGTATCCTGATCAAATGCCCATCCAAATACAAGGATGACCCCCAGGCAGCCCGTAACAACTTAAGTCAAAATTAAATCAGCAGATGGATTATACAGGTGAACACTTGCTGCCCGGACAGGTAGGCCATTTCTTAGTTATTCTTTCCCTCATTTCTTCTCTTGTTGCGGCGATCTCTTTCTTTAAATCCACCCGCTCCCTGTTGCCGGAGGAAGCCTCTGGATGGAAGCGTCTCGGCCGGATCGCTTTTCTGACCAGCGGGGCATCCGTATTTTTTGTCTTCGGTACCCTCATCTATATCATTGCATCGCACAAGTTTGAATACTATTATGCCTGGGACCATTCCAGTCTCTCGCTGAGTCCGAAGTACCTGCTCAGCTGTATCTGGGAAGGACAGGAAGGCAGCTTCCTGCTCTGGAGCATGTGGAATGTGGTGCTGGGCGCCGTGCTGATGCGTACCAGCAAACAGTGGGAATCGCCCGTGATGAGCGTGATGAGCATCATGCAGGCCTTCCTGGGAACGATGATCCTGGGTCTTTACTTTTTCAACATCAAGGTAGGGAACAGCCCTTTCCTGCTGGCCCGCGAATATTTTCAGGACGCGCCGATCTTCAGCCGCGCCGATTACATGAGCCTGCCGAGCATGCAGGACGGGCAGGGGCTGAACCAGCTGTTACAGAATTACTGGATGGTGATTCACCCGCCGATCCTTTTCCTGGGCTTTTCTTCCACCATCGTTCCTTTTGCGTTTGCCATCAGCGGTCTGATGACCAGGAAGTGGGGCGGCTGGACAAAACCCGCCCTGCCATGGACACTTTTCTCTGCCTGTATACTGGGAACGGGCATCATGATGGGCGCAGCCTGGGCCTACGAATCGCTGACCTTTGGCGGGTATTGGGCATGGGATCCGGTCGAGAACGCCTCCCTGGTTCCCTGGCTGGTATTGATCGCGGGTTTACATACACAGGTCGTCTACAACGCGACCGGTCATTCCCTGCGCGCCACGTATTTCTTCCATATCCTGACCTTTATCCTGGTTTTATATTCCAGCTATCTCACCCGCAGCGGTGACCTGCAGGACACCTCGGTTCATGCATTCGTGAGTTCCGGCCTCAACTGGCAGCTCCGCATATTCATCCTTGTATTTTTCATACCGTCGGCGATCCTGTTCATCCGTCGTTACAAAAGCATACCGTTCATTGCCAGGGAAGAAAGCACCTACTCGAGAGAGTTCTGGATGTTCATTGGGGCCCTGGTGTTCTTTCTTACCGCCGGATTTATCATCACCGCTACGTCGTTGCCGGTGATCAACAAGGTGTTTAAATCCAATTTTGCACTGGGCAGCGATGCACCTTTCACTTATAACAAGATCATCATCTTTATCGCGATCGTGATCGGACTGCTCACTGCCGTCACCCAATACCTGCGCTACCGGGAAACGCCCAGGAAATACTTCACCGGCAAGATCCTGATACCTACTGTGGTTTCAGTTGTGCTCTCTGCCCTGATCAGTATTTTTGGCAACATAAACTACGACAAATATGGCATCGGGTTCCTCACGGCCATTCACCTGGCCCTGTTTGGCGCTGTTTACTCGGTCGTGTCGAACGCCTCTTACATTTACGCTGCCCTGAATGGCAAGCTGAAGGCGGCCGGTGCTTCCGTGGCGCATGTTGGGTTCGGGCTGATGCTCGTCGGTATCCTGATCTCTTCTTCCAAGAAAGAAGTGCTGTCGTTCAATACGACCGGCATTCCGAACATGCGGCTGAACCAGGGAGAAGATCCGCTGGAAAACATCACACTGGTAAAAAATCTGGAAACGGATATGGGCCGGTATCACGCAACCTATCTGAACAGCGATTCTACCGGTGCGAACGGCAACATGATGTATTTCAAGATCGATTTCAAGGCGAAGAACAAAAACGACGAGTTTACGCTCTATCCGAACCTGATCAAAAATACCAAGGGACAGGAAGGATTCTCAAACAACCCCGACAGCAGGCACTACTGGAACCGCGACATCTTTTCCTATATCAGCTACGCAGACAACATGGACCGGAGCGAGGATACGTCGCAGTTCCGGACTTACCAGGTGAACCTGCACGACACCGTTTTTTACTCGAACGGATTCATGGTCATCAACGGAGTGGAGCACAATCCGGACAATGCGAAATACCACTTCAGTGCTTCCGATACCGCGCTGATGGCTGATATCAAAGTGGTGAGCAAGGAAGGCTATACCTACACAGCCAACCCGGTATTTTATGTAGACCAGAACCAGGGCAAATTTATCCTGGATACGGTATACGCCCAGAACCTGGCTGTTGGTTTCAGCCGGGTGCTCGAAGGCAAGAAGATTGAGCTTCAGATAAAGGAATCAGGAAAACTCGTTCCTTTTGTATCGCTGAAGGTGTATCAGTTTCCGTTTATCAGCGTGCTGTGGCTGGGCACACTGGTCATGATCACCGGTTTTGCAATGAGTATTGTAAGAAGGATGAAAATGAACCGTGCGCTGAAGTCGGTTGTCTGATCAATGTCCGGTTGCTGTTTTCGGAGAAAAATGTAAATAGCAATAAAAAATATTTATATTTATAACCGATGATTGTAGCGAAACGTCAGGCATATCGGTTGGGCATTTACTGTACCTTATTCTTCGTCTTACTCTTAAGCGGCATATCCGCATTTTCCCAGCAAGGCAATCCACGTTACGGCACCAATGATACACTGCGCGTTCCTTATATAGTGTACCAAGGTGATACCATTTCTTCCCGCGAGCTCGAAGTATGCTATGTGGAGGCTCCTGCACCACTGGCCATGAAAAACCGGCTCCGCGAATGGACCCGCTTGCGCAACGCGGTCTATGTAACTTATCCTTATGCACGCAAGGCCGGCATCATCCTGAACGATATCAACGCCAAGCTGGTCAGCATCAAAGCGCCCGAGAAGCGCAAAGCTTATATTAAGTCCAGGGAAAGCGAACTCAAGAAAGAATTTACGGAACCCCTCACCAACATGTCAGTGTATCAGGGAAGGATCCTGATGAAACTGATCAACCGGCAAACGGGGAACAACTGTTACGAGATTATCAAGGAATACAAGGGCGGTCTCACTGCCCGTTTCTACCAGACGGTTGCCTTTTTCTTCAGCAGCAGCCTCAAGCAACCCTACGATGCGCAGGGTGAAGACCAGCAGATTGAATCGATCGTAAAGGAAGTGGAGAGGATGTATCATTAGTGCCCGTGTATGCAGAAACGCGCTTCTTTGCTTCTCCGACCCGGATCCATCCCGTAGCTACACAGATCCCGCTTGGGGCGCCTCTACAAGTTCCGGATCTTTTCCAGCATGCCGGTTGTAGAAAAGCCCTGAACGATGGGGTTGATCACCACGCGGCCCCCGGCGGCCATCACTTCCCTGGCGCCAACGATCTGTTCCAGCGTATAGTCGCCTCCTTTTACAAGTACGTCGGGCATCACGGCGCTGATAAGCTCCAGCGGGGTATCTTCCTCGAAAATGACAACGGCATCCACTATCAGCAGCGATGCCAGCAGCAGGCATCGGGAGGCTTCATTGTTCACCGGACGGGTGGGCCCTTTCAGTTTCCTGACCGATGCATCTGCGTTCACGCCCACGATCAGAAAATCAGCTTCACTGGCTGCTTCAGACAGCGAAAAGATATGGCCCTGGTGAAGAATGTCGAAACAGCCGTTGGTGAAGGAAGTGGTTTTGCTGAGAAGCTTCCATCTGCTTACCTGTTTCAGCAGTTCGGAAAGCGTATAAATCTTACTCTGGATAAACTGTGGGTTTCGCATACTTGTTTTTGTTGATGACCGGAAGCAGGCTCAGACTTAAAAATCCGAAGAACAGCACCATGAAGAACTGTACGAGCCAGAGCAGCCAGCCAAAGGCTTTGGCGATGTTTTCGTTGAGTCCGTACAGCATCATCGTTTCCTGTACCAGCAGGGGGTAAGCCCCTATGCCTCCCTGGGTTGCGATCATGCCCACACTGCCCATGGTGAGCACCGAGAAGGATGCCCGCAGGCCATATGTGTGGGTTTCGCGAAGCGCCATAAAACCAATGCGGATACTCAACAGGTAGCAAACCCAGATGAGCACGGTATGAAAAAAGAACAGCCCTTTATGCTGTACGTATCGGACGCTGGTAAGGCCCAGCAACACACCTTTCAGAACAAGTTTCACCCGTTTGATAAGGGAGAAGTGCGCAAAGCGGTGAAGAAAAAAACGGATCAGCAGCAGGAAGATCAGCGGAATGCCGATGGTGAGAAAAAGTTTGAGAGGATCGAAATTTCCGGCGCTGTTCCGGAAGATATTCCCCAGTGTCTGGGAAGCATAGTTGCCGATGATGTCGAGCTGGGAGAACACCGTGATGGTGAGTACGATCACCAGGCAGATAAGATCAAAAGCCCTTTCGGCTACAATGGTACCTACCAGTTTGTCGGCCGGCACTTTTTCATATTTCGAGAGAAAGGTACATTTAAGCACTTCACCGAGCCGGGGTATCGCCAGGTTGGCCAGATAACCGATGAGCACAGAAAGGTAAGTATTGAGTATTGAAGGCCTGAAGCCAAGCGGCTCCATAAGGATCTTCCAGCGGATGGCCCGGCTGAGGTGACTGAGCAACAGGATGCCGATTACGGGGAGCACGAGCAGGTAGTTGGCGTTCGCCAGTGCGGCCCTGATCTCTATCCAGTCTTTTTTCTCGATCTTGCCGATCGACCACCAGACAAGGAAAATGCCCAGTCCGAGAAACAGGATGTATTGTAAAACGCCGAGTGTTTTCTTGTTCATAGTTATACAGTTGCCGGAGCGTGCGGCTTTCGGCTTTTAGCTGTTGGCAGTAAGAACCATGTTGTCGATCAGCCTTATCCCGTTCAGGTAAGCCGCAACCAGGGCAACCAACGGAGTACTTCCATCCCACACATCAACCGGCGAAAGATCTTCTGCATGGGCTATGGCCACATAGTCTGTTTTGAAACCATGATCAGCCAGTGTTTCTTTTCCTTTTTGGATCAGCGCCTGCACGGGGCCAGGCCGCAGCCGATCTTTTATTCCGGACAGCACCTGCGAAATCGCAACGGCTTCTTTCCGGTCTGTTGCATTGAGCCGCAAGTTCCGGCTGCTGAGGGCCAGTCCGTCCGGTTCACGAATGGTATCGCAGGTATTGAATACGGCATCCGAATAAATGATCTGCTGCAATTTTTTTACCACCATGCATTGCTGGTAGTCTTTCTGTCCCATGTACAGGTTGCGGGGTTGTACGATGGTGAGCAGGCGGTCCATCACCTGGCACACGCCCTGAAAATGCCCGGGCCTGTAATGGCCTTCCAGGATCAGTTCAAGCTGGCCTAACGTGTACTGGCGGAGGCCTGTTGTGCCATTCGGATACATCTCGTTCAAGTCGGGTAGGAAGAGGATGTCGGTGCCGGCGCTTTCCAGTTTGCTGATGTCTGTTTCGAGTGTAACGGGATACTTTTTGAAATCGGCCGGGTCGTTGAATTGGGTTGGATTTACGAAAATGCTGCATACGGTGCAGTCATTGTTTTCTGCGGCTGAGCGGAGCAGGGAGATATGCCCTTCGTGCAGGGCTCCCATGGTAGGTACAAATCCGATTTTTTTACTTTCTGTTCTGTTGCGGTTCAGGTATTCCTGCAATGCATTCTTTTTCTTAAACAGGATCATATTCTGCAACTTTTGCCTTCATGGAATTGGCTATGGTTCTAATTTGTAGTAAAATGTTGTAACTTTGCACCCTGCTTTTTTTAAAGCATGTCCTAATATATAATTCTCATCAATATTAATTGATAATGTCTACAAAGAAAAGAATTTTATTTATTGCGCATGAAATGTCGCCTTATCTGGAAATGACCGAATTTGCCGAGATAGCCAACAGGTTAGCTATCAAAGCAAACGACGGTGGTTTCGAAGTGCGCTGTATCATGCCGCGGTTCGGCGTGGTGAATGAAAGAAGACATCGTCTTCATGAGGTAGTGCGCCTTTCCGGAATAAATGTTTCTATCGACAACGACGATTATCCCCTGCAGATCAAAGTAGCCTCCCTCCCCAATGCCCGTTTACAGGTTTACTTTCTCGACAATGAAGACCTCTTCAAACGCAAATACATATTCAACGATGAGAATGAAAAATGGTACGATGACAATGGCCTGAGAACCGTATTCTTCTGCAAGGGCGCCCTTGAAACCGTAAAGAAATTCGGATGGCCGCCCGATATCATTCACTGCAGCGGTTGGATGACCGGTCTCATCCCCATGTATCTCAAAACCGTTTACAAAAAAGAGCCTGTCTTCCTGCACAGCAAGATTGTATACACCATCGGCCAGAATACCTTCAAGGAAAAGCTGGGCACCGATTTTACCAAGCTCGCCAACATTCACGCCAACATAAAAGATAAAGACCTCGAACCCTTTAAAGACGCTACTAACACCGCCCTTTTCAGAGGGGGCGCCATGTACACAGATGCCGTTACTTTCGGCGCTGAAAAAGTGGAAAAATCTTTACAGGAAGAATTCGGAAAAGCAAAAGGCAAAAAGCTGCTGGCATTCAATGCAGAGTCTGATTTAACAGACTATTTACAATTATATACCGACCTTTCCAAGTAAGAACAGGAACACACCATTGTTCTGATCTTCAACCTAATTAATCCATTGCCACAATCTTTGCTGTGAAGAAATTTTACCTGGCCATTCTGTGCCTGTTCACAACGCTTCTGTTCCTTGGTTCCTGTCAGAAACTCGACACCACTTCACTGGGGGTCGGACTGATTCCGGTAGTCGACAATGTAAACACATTTGATACGCTGCTGAGTGTGGTAACCGATACAAATCTTCTTTACCTCGATTCGAGCCGCATCACGAAATACGATGACCATGCACTGGGCTATATGGAAGACCCTGAATTCGGCACCACCTCCGCGGCAGTCTACTTCGGTCTCACCCCTGTTTCCAGCGGCGTTCATCCCTTTCTCAACAAAGACTCGATCGGCGACCGCATCGATTCTGTGGTACTGTCGCTCAGTTACAGCGGCTTGTTTGGTGATTCTTTGTCCGTGGAGAACATCCGCGTGTCGGAGATCGATCAATCGGCCAACTTCTCCGATTCGCTCGTAGGCTATCCCATCACGGCGGCTCATTTCCCGATCGTGCCGCAACCGCTGGGAACAGCCCTTTTGAATTTTACGACGCTGAATGACGACAGGCAGTTCAGGCAGGGAAAAGATACCGCCATCATCACGCAGCAAAACGTGGTACGCATAAAGCTGAACACCGCCCTGGGAAGAAGACTTGTCGGGTACGATACCCTCAACGCATATAAAAGCGATTCGGCTTTCCGCACCTACTTCAAAGGCCTTGCCCTTACCATCGATTCGAACGGTTCACCGAGAAAAAAAGCATTGGCTTATTTCAATCTTTCCGATACAGCCAAAACGAAACTGACCGTATATTACCGCTTTCCCAACAACGGTATCATCGACACGTCGTACGCAACATTCTATTACAACACCGGCAGCAGTTCGCGCAGTGCTAACATCGTAAGAAGAAACATCGGCGGCAGCAACTACGCCGGCAATTTCGGCAACCCTGCCGATAACAAGCAGCGGTTGTATATTCAATCGGGTCCGGGCTCGTTCGCCAACATTTCCATTCCGGCGCTGGGCACGCTGAGCAACCGGCTGATCTATAAAGCGGAGCTGATCATGAAAGTGCTGCCCTCCGCTGAGAACAACCTGTTTGCGGTACCCGTACTCTTTCTCGATCACATAGACCAGGTAAACAAACGGAATGTGACGGTGCAAAACGATTTCCAGGTAGATAATTCCGGCAATTACAATTACAACAACTTCGGCGGACTCATAAAAAGTGATACGGCTTACATTTTCAATATCTCGCGTTTTGTGCAGGGAGTGGTGAGCCGCAAACTCACACCGTACAAATTCCGTGTGTATGCCCCTTTCCAGACACAGCCTTATTATACCTCTGCGGATATCTATCCCGCATCGTATTCCCTGTTAACATATCCTTTTCTGGTCAATTCACACATTGGCCGCGGCCGAGTGGTACTCGGCGGTGGAAGTCACCCTACCCAGAAAATGAGAGTGCGCCTGGTATATTCCCGGATTTAGTGCGCTCCCGATGTAATTGGGCCTTATCTTTGCGGCAGTTTGAAAAACGCCGGCAGAAGCAGGCAGGCATTCATTATTCACTTTAAACCAATTTCTGCTATCTACTATGCCTTATTTATTTACATCCGAGAGTGTCTCCGAAGGCCATCCTGATAAAGTGGCAGACCAGATATCCGATGCACTGATCGATCATTTTCTTGCATTCGATCCAGATTCGAAAGTGGCCTGTGAAACGCTTGTAACAACCGGTCAGGTGATGCTGGCGGGTGAGGTGAAAAGCAGTGCTTATCTTGATGTACAGGAAATTGCCCGTGGCGTGATCCGCAAGATCGGATACACCAAGAGTGAATATATGTTTGAAGCAAATTCATGTGGCGTACTTTCTGCCATCCATGAGCAATCGCCCGATATCAACCAGGGGGTTGACAAGAAGAACAAGGAAGAACAGGGCGCCGGCGACCAGGGTATGATGTTCGGATATGCTACCAACGAAACAGACGACTACATGCCCCTCGCACTCGATCTGGCCCACAAACTGCTGATCGAGCTCGCTGCCCTCCGCCGCGAAAACAGCGATATTAAATACCTTCGTCCCGACGCAAAAAGCCAGGTTACCTTAGAATACGACGACAACAACAAACCTGTCAGGATCGATGCGATCGTTGTTTCAACCCAGCACGATGATTTCGACTCCGAGCAGAAGATGCTCGATACCATCAAATCGGAGATCATCAACATCCTTATCCCAAGGGTAAAAGAAAAATACGCCAAGTACTCTCACCTTTTCACCAGCGACATCAAATATCATATCAATCCGACCGGCAAATTTGTGATCGGTGGCCCGCATGGCGACACCGGACTTACCGGCCGTAAGATTATCGTAGACACGTATGGTGGCAAAGGCGCGCACGGCGGCGGTGCCTTCAGCGGAAAAGATCCTTCCAAAGTCGATCGCTCGGCCGCATATGCAACCCGGCACATTGCGAAGAACCTCGTTGCAGCCGGCGTGTGCGATGAAGTACTGGTTCAGGTTTCGTACGCGATCGGCGTAGCACAGCCTACCAGTATTTATGTAAACACGTACGGTACTGCGAAAGTGGGTATGTCTGATGGAGACATTGCAAAAAAAGTGGAAGGCATATTCGACATGCGCCCTTACTTTATTGAGCAGCGCCTGAAACTACGCAACCCGATCTACAGCGAAACCGCTGCTTACGGTCATATGGGCCGCAAGCCGGAGACCATCACAAAAACTTTCTCTATGCCCGGCGGCAAGGAAGTGAAAAAAGATGTGGAACTGTTTACCTGGGAGAAACTCGACTATGTCGACAAGGTAAAAGCCGAATTCAATTTATAAGCTGAAAAGCTTTCCCATACCTGTTTGTAAAGGCTGTATCAACAACTGATACGGCCTTTTTCTTTAGCAAATTCCTATTTTTGATCCGTGAAAAGCAATTACCGCAATCAGCAGTTCCGTCCCAAGAAAAGCCTTCTTATTCCCGGCAGAAAACAGGTGATCGATGCCATGTCATCGGGCAAAAACCTGGAACGGATCTACCTCGCCACCGCCGCGCATGGACCGGAGATCGACCTTATCCGGAAACTGGCCCAGGAACACCAGGTGCCTGTAAACAAAGTGCCCGTTGAGAAACTGAACACTTTTCATGTGACCGATCATGACGGGGTGATCGGTATGATCGCCAAGATCCAGTACCAGGATCTGCAGCAGGTGGTCTCCTTTGTAGTAGAGCAGGGAAGAGTGCCGCTGTTCCTGATACTCGATGGCATTACCGACATCAGGAACATTGGTGCGATTGGCAGAACGGCTTTCTGCTGCGGGGTGGATGCGATCATTATTCCAGACAAGGGTGTGGGCGCCATCAACGAAGATGCCATCACCACATCGGCCGGCGCGCTTGAAAAGATTGCGGTCTGCCGCGTTTCCTCTTTGCATAAAGCAGTTGATGATCTTCACCTGAACGGAGTCAAAGTATATGCGAGCGAAATGACCGCCGGGTGCAAACTGTACGAACTCGAGTTTGCCGAACCTGCAGCCATCATCATGGGCAGCGAAGAAAAAGGCATCCAGCCTTCTCTCTCAAAGATCTGCGACGGCCGGTTCAGCATTCCCATGACAGGCAATTTCGAATCGCTGAATGTGTCAGTGGCAGCAGGCATGATCCTGTATGAAGCAATGAAGCAGCGGATACTGGCAGTTTAGTCTGAACCGGAATCAGCCGGGCCGTCTGAATCGCCTGAGATTGAAAAGCCACTCCCATCCCTTTTTCAAGGCAGACACTACAGAATGAATTTATATCAATATTGATTTCGGCCTGCGGTATCGGTTGATCTCGCTGATGCTGGTTCAGGCTACTTCATCAAGATAATCACCACCGACCCAGCGATCATGATCCCGGCGCCAAGCAACTTTTTTCGGATGTCTCGTTCGCGGAAAATGCGATAGCCCAGCAAGACGCTGATGACGGTTGAAAGCTGGAACAGGGATAAGGCATATCCGACCGGCATGTGGTCGAACGCATAATTGGTAGTGAGTTGCATGATGCCGATGCAGGTGATCAGACTCAGGTATTCCAGTCCATCCCCAGCCTTAAGTTTAGACAATTCAACGGCAATGGATACCCGATTTAGAAACAGGAGCAGAAAAGAGAATAGGGCACCGAACCAGCACCAGGTGAGAAACGCGAGGGTGGGAGAGGAGAGTAGGATCACTTTTTTAACAAACACCGCTTCTATGGCGGTGAGAATCATCGCCCAGATCCTGAATTTGATCTCCGGACGCTGCAGCAGCCGCCAGGAAAACCTTTCAGCGGCTGTGTCAAGCACAAAATAGCTGCCATAGATGATCAGCGCAATTCCCGCCAGTCCCCAGCCGTTGGGCAGTTCGCCCAGCAGAAAAAAACTTACGATCATTCCTACAACCGACTTATAAGAATTGATGGGCCCAAGTACCGACAGGTCGCCGGTATGCAGTGCTTTGATGAGGAAGCCGTTACCCAGTGCGCCGGCTATCCCTCCAAGGATACCATAGAGCCAGAACTGTGAAGGAAGGCTTGACAGCGGGGCTTTCAATGCGAAGAAAAAGCAGATAACGGACAGGGAAAAATAAGTGATGAAATTAACGAGCAGCGGATGATGCCCTTTGGCAGTAAGCTGCTTTTGAAAAACATTGCCCAATGGATTGGAAACGATGCGCAGCAGAACCGCCGTCAGCGTAAGAATGGTTTGTATCAAGGCCTAAAACTGGCGGTGAAAATTTGCCGGGATCCGGTATACTCTTAAAAAGCTGATGGCAGACCTTCTCTTATGTTATGTTTGCAGGAGCCACCCGATAAAATCGGGAAACACCCGACCCCAGCTTTGTTCATTGTGCTGTCCGTCCTGTTCTACCCGCTGTACCACTTCGGCCTTGGTCAGTTGCTGCATCAGGTTCGCAAAACGCTGCATGCCACTGACCATCACCGGACTTTCACTGCCGCCTGCATAAAAAAAGTAGCGTTGTCCGCTGTACTTGATGCGTTTGGCAAACTGGATCAATTCTTTTTCTGCGCCGGGTACGATCCAGAAAGAAGGAGACAACACCCCAACGCCTCCGAACACCTTGGGATAGTACAACCCTGCAAAATATGAGATGAGTCCGCCCATGGAACTGCCCGCCATGAAAGTATTTTTCCTGGTTGGCAGGGTCCGGTAATGCTTGTCTATAAAGGGTTTAAGCGTTCTGACAATAAATTCGAGGTACGGCTTTCCTTCTCCCTTGCCCTGTTGATCATTGTCGTGAACATTGTACTCCTGCATCCGGAGGAGACCACCGTTGTCGATGCCCACCACGATGCAGTCGGCCCGCATCTCATCGAGTATTTCGTCTACGCCCCACTCGCCTGCGTAAGAGGTTTGTGCATCGAACAGGTTTTGTCCGTCGTGCATGTACAGAACGGGATACTGCCTGGTTGTAGTGGCATAAGACGGCGGCAGGTAGAGCCAGATGCGCCGGGTTCTGTTTAACTGGGGCATCGGAAAAGCCGGGTCCAGAATGGAGACATTTGCGGAGGCACTGTGAAATTTCAGATCTGCGGTTGGTTCATCCATCAGTTTTTCCATCTTCGTCAACGATCAGATTCAACAGCGCCGGACTGTACGTACCGTCAGGCTTTTTCTTTGCTCAGGTAGGGATTGATCTTGCTGTTCCAGCGTTCGCTTAACGGAACCAATGGCAGCCGCAACGTGTTCTCTATCAGTCCCATTTCAGCCATGATGGCCTTTACGCCCGATGGGTTGTTTTCACCGAACATGATCTCGTAAGCGTCCATCAGCTGGTCGTTCACGCGTTTGGCCGTTTTGAAATCACCTTTGAGGCAATGCTGGATCATTTCGCTTAATGCTTTGGGGAATGCGTTGGCGGCAACGCTGATGATGCCTTCCATTCCGCAGGCGATCTGCGGGAGCGCGAGCTCGTCGTCGCCGCTCACCACCAGAAAATCAGATGGTTTGTTGCGGAGGATCTGCATGCATTGCGACATATCGCCGCTCGCTTCTTTGATGCCGGCGATGTTGTCCACTTCGTTCGACAGGCGGATCACGGTGTCGGCATCGAGGTTGCGGCCTGTGCGGCCAGGAACATTGTAGAGCAGGATTGGCTTGGGTGTGGCCTCTGCCAGCACCTTGTAATGATAATAGAGGCCTTCCTGCGAAGGCTTGTTGTAGTAGGGGCTTGCGCTCAGGATGGCAAAAGCATTTTCCAGCGGAAGTGATTCGAGTTCCTTGACCAGTTCATGGGTGCTGTTGCCGCCGATACCAACCACCACCGGCATGAGGCCGTTCACGCGTTCAAAAGTGAAGTTGATGATATCGACTCTTTCTTCCCGGCTCAGCGTGGGGGTTTCACCGGTAGTTCCCAGGGTTACGAGGTAGTTGACACCATCCCGGATCATCAGATCGATGATCCGGCCGAGCGCTTCATAATCAACATCCAGTTTGGCTGTAAAAGGAGTAATCAACGCCACCCCTGTTCCTCTCAGTTTATCTCTTAACATGTGATGCTTTATTTTTTGGTTATATCGCCACTTCTTCCCATGAACCCATGCGTCCGAACTTTTCGATGCGCTGGTTGACCCTGTCCTGCGGGGCGATCTTCTTCAATTCCTGCAACACCGGTACCAGGGTCTCTTTCAGCAGCCTGGCGGCCTCATCATAATCCCAGTGGGCACCCCCGAACGGTTCGGACACAATGCCATCCACCAGGTTGAAACTGGCCATATCGTTTGAAGTGAGCCGGAGCTGTTCTGCTGCTTTTTCTTTCATCTGCCAGCTTCTCCATAAAATGGAACTGCAGTTTTCCGGGGAGATGACGGAATACCAGGCATTTTCCAGCATAAACACCCTATCGCCAACGCCGATGCCGAGGGCGCCCCCGCTGGCGCCTTCCCCGATGATCACACAGATCACCGGCACTTTCAAGCGGATCATCTCGTAGATGTTCCGTGCGATGGCCTCTCCCTGTCCGCGTTCTTCGGCTTCCATTCCCGGATAGGCACCGGGGGTATCGATCATGGTGATGATGGGTTTGTTGAACTTTTCAGCAAGCCGCATCAAACGCAGGGCCTTCCGGTATCCATCAGGATTTGCCATACCAAAATTGCGGAGCTGACGCATCTTGGTATTGGAACCTTTCTGTTGTCCGATGATCATCACGGTTTCATCTCCGATGCATGCAAAACCGCCGACCATGGCTTTGTCATCCCGCACTTTGCGGTCGCCATGAAGCTCCACAAAATCGGTGGTCATTTTCTGTATGTACTTGAAGGTATAGGGCCGGTCGGGGTGACGGCTCAGTTGTACTTTCTGCCAGCTGCTGAGATTCTGCGTGATCTCTTTGCGTTTCTCCAGCACCTGTTCCTCCAGCTTATGAATGTATTCGCTGATGTCGACCTTCGTTTTCTCTGCTGTCTGCTTTAGCTTTTCGATTTCGTCAAATAGATCCTTGATCGGTTTCTCAAAATCAAGGAACTGCCGGTTTTTATTTTCTGGCATTTTGTACTTATAATGGGTAAAATTAAGGGTTAATTATTTTTTTATTATTTTTTCCTTTGCTTCGATCACCCCTCGTTTTTTAAGGTCTAATTTTTTGTGATGCCGCTGCATGTCATTCTTTTTCTGTACTTTCCGGTCCGTTGATTGTAACCAGATTCTCCCTCGTTTTCATAAACCGCTTGTGAAATGAAAATTTGCACTTTCATCTGCCTGGTGATAACATTTTTATGCAGCTGTGCCACCCTTACAAAAACCCAGCTCACCACAGTAAACCAGTTCGCAAAAACAAGTGAGAACTTCTCCGCTTACCCCAGCAAGATACTGGAAGAACTTGCAGATCTGCGCATGCGTCGCGGAGTCTTTTATGCAAACTCTCTCGATGACCCCAAACTGCATCTCGGGGAGCTTGACAATATCTATGATTTCAAAAAGGAAGACCTGAAGATCTCCGCAAAGGCCGACATCACTTTCAAGATCATTGATAAATACGCGCAATCGCTGGTGCTGCTCTCGTCCAATAAATATTCGGCCGATGTAAGCACCCAGGCGCAGGCATTCGGAGAAAATATCGATTCCCTCATCACCATGTACAACCAGACGGGCGATACACGAAAAGTGCCTGCTGGCATCGGGGCCGGAGTAAGCGAGTGGATCACCGCGGGCGGCCGGATTTACATCCGGACCAAACAGGCCAGGGAAGTAAAGAAATTTGTGTTGCTGGCCGATACCATGATATCGGTGATGTGCACCAACCTCACCGAATACCTGAATGATACGAACCTGAAAGATCTCATCGAAAATGAAAGTAAGAACATAAACAGCAACTACCTCAGTTACCTCCGTCAAAAATCCACGGTCACCAATGTACGCGGGCCACGCGACACCCTCCGTCTGGTCTCCGATACCCGGTCGAGCATGGAGAATGACAAGGAATATATTCTGATGCGCACGTCCATCGATGCCATACGCGACCTTCGGGATGAAACGGTGGAGGCTACAGAGAAGCTTCGCAAGGCGCATGGAAAGCTGGCCGCCATCATCAGTACCAAGAAGACGCTCAGGAGTACCATTGTAGAAGTACAGGATCTGTATTCGGAAGTGAAGAAAATCAAGATACACATTGCACTTCTTCAAAAACTAAAACAGTAAGGTATGGATTCCGCAAAAATCAAAACGCTCGACCAGGTTCATGATGCCCTTGACGTTGTGGAAGATGCAAGAGCAGACCTTGATCTGCAGCCTGCAGACAAGCTCCTGCTCGAAAAAGCCTCCGTACAACTGAGAAACCTTGAACGCACGATCATCAAGCAAAAAGAGCAGGAACTGGTTGAAGGACTGAAGACAGACTGCAAGGATCTTACGGAACTGATCGACCAGATGAAAAAATCTGCGGAATCACTGGCTAAAATAGCCGGGGTGATAGAAAAGGCCAACAAGATAGTGGAAGACCTGATCAATGTGGTCGCCAAAGCCGTTTCCGTCGGGTTGGTATAACCCCGCACTGTTCGCACCATGCCCCCGGCGATCAGGTATGCTCCCCTAAACTAATCCGAATGGCTCTAAATAAGATTTGCATGCAGCAGATTTTATTTGATCTGTGTCATATAACTTTTGGTGATATATTTACTTTCAGACGGCCCCGATGATTGTATGTCGTCTGATTTGGTGTTAGAACTGCATTTATCACGGATTTATCTATATTCATCATACCAAAATAAAGCACATGAGAAAATTTTTCCTCCTGTTATTCATCCTCGTATGCGCTGCGGCTGGACTGAACGCACAAAACCGGGTTTACACCGGTGTGGTGCACGGACAGGGTGACAGCGCGGCTCTTGCAGGCGTGTCCATCAAAGTAGAAGGCTCCTCTATCGGCACACAGACAAACAGCGAAGGATATTTCAGTCTGACCGCTCCGGCCAATGGCACGCTGGTCTTTTCTTATCTCGGTTATGTAAGCCAGAAAATAAAACCCGGCAGCCAGACACGCGTCAACATCAACCTGGAATCCGATTCAAAAAGCCTGGAAGAAGTGGTGGTAACCTCGTTTGGTATTGTAAAAGATAAAAAGACGCTGGGGTATGGTGTGAGCCAGGTAAAAGCGGAGGACCTCCGCAAAGCACCTACGCCCGATATCACCAACGCCCTGGTGGGCAAGGTGGCCGGTGTACAGGTGTCAGGTACGGGCGGTGGCTTTTCCAGCTCAAACATCATCATCCGTGGCTTCACCACCTTTACCGGCAGCAATCAGCCCCTGATGGTGATAGACGGAGTACCGATCAACAACAGCGGCGGAAACAACGGGGTGAACGCGGGCGTCACCACTTCGAACCGCGCTTCGGACATCAATCCGGAAGACATCGAGAGTATGAATGTATTGAAAGGGGCCGCTGCCACGGTGCTGTACGGCTCCCGCGCAGCATCCGGCGCCATTCTCATTGTAACAAAGAAAGGCAAGGCAGGCAGCCGCAACCAGATCAGCTTCAGCTCGAACGTGGGCGTGGGCACCATCAACCGGTTTCCCTCTTTCCAGAATGAATACGCCCAGGGTGACAAAGGGGGGTACAGTCCGACCGTAACCGGTTCCTGGGGCCCGCTCATCACCGGGCAAACGGTGAACAACTATTTCGGGCAGCCCGAACAACTGCAGGCATATCCAGATAATGTGAGGGATATCCTGCATCATTCTATTTCGAACCAGAATGATGTCAGCTTTTCAGGATCTACGGCCAAATCCACTTACCGCCTTGCTTATGGCAACGCCAATGAAACTGCGCTGGTGCCCGGCAACAAGCTTTCAAAAAACAGCCTCAGTCTGAATGCGGGAACTTCCATTACCGACAAGCTGAAAGTGAATACCTATGTTTCCTATACCTCCAACATTTCAGATCGCACCCAGGCTGGCAACCAGGGTTCGAATCCGCTGTGGAGGGGGATTTATACACCCAGGACCTACAACCTGAGCGGATTGCCATACCAGGATGCAGCCGGTAACCAGCAGTGGTTTGCCGCGGAAGACCAGCCTTACTGGGCCATCAAGCACGTAAAATATCACCAGGAGGTCAACCGCTTCCTGGGCAACGTAAACCTGAACTACGCGGTCACCTCGTGGCTGCAGGCCGACCTGAAGATCGGTGCGGACGTGTTCAGCAATTCCACGCAGGGCTTCGATGACAAAGGCATCCGTGGAAACGGGAACACCACATCCGCCGGCAAAGGCGGTCTGGCGGACAACATAAACAATATCCGCAACCTGAACAGTTATCTCACGGTATCCGCGAACAAAAGGAAAGGAGATTTCTTCTTCTCCGGAACGGTCGGCAACGAAGTGATCTCGAATTACTCGCGGTCGCTCGGCGGCACCGGTACCGACATCGTAGTGCCCGGTTTCCAGAACCTCAAGAATTTTGTGACCCTCAGCAATTCCGACAGCTACAGCCAGTCGAAGATCGTGGGACTGTTTGGCGATTTTGTGGCCGAATACCAGAATTACCTGACCCTGAACATCAAGGCGCGCAACGACTGGTCTTCTACGCTGAGCCCGGGTAACTGGTCGATCTTTTACCCGGCGGTTGCATTAAGCTTTGTGCCTACCGAGAAATTCACTTCCCTGAAAGGCAAGGTGCTGAACCAGGCCAAGATCAGGGCAAACATCGGTGAAGTAGGCAAAGGCGCAACCGCTTACAACACCGATACGTATTACGCCAAAGCCAGCGCAGGCGATGGTTTTGGATCAACTGGCGTCAGTTTTCCGTTCAACGGACTGGTAGGATATACTTACAGCAACAGCGCAGGCAACCCTTTTCTGACTCCGGAGTTTACCCGTGAAGTGGAGCTCGGCGGTGAATTTATTTTCTTCGACAACCGCCTTTCACTCGATCTTTCCGTTTACAAACGCGATACAAGAAACCTCATTTACAGTGTACCGGTTCCTGCCTCTTCCGGTTTTACTTCCGTGATCAACAATGCCGGTAAACTGTCAACCAAAGGGATCGAATTCTTGCTGAGCGGCATGCCTGTCAAAACCCGGAATTTCCGGTGGGAAGCGCTTGTAAACTTCACGAGCTTCCGCTCCGTAGTGAAAGAACTTTCTCCCGGCGTTCAGGCCGTGGTGATCGGCGGCTTTACTTCGCCTGATACCAGGCTGATTCCCGGCCAACAATATGGAGTGATTTTTTCGACGTATTACAAAAGGGATGACCAGGGAAGGATGATCATTGGTACATCCGGGCTGCCGATCGTTAGCTCCGGAACCAACAGCGTGAAGAAGATCGGCAACCCGAATCCTAAATTCACGATGGGTATCACCAACACCTTCAGCTACAAGGCGTTCAGCCTTTCCTTCCTGGTTGATGGCCGTTATAAAGGTGACCTGCTTTCACGTACGCTCGGCGACCTTCGCATCAACGGCGTAAGTGCGGAAACGGCAGAATATCCGCGCTTCAACAAAGATGGCACCATAGCTAAACCTTATATCTTCCCCGGCGTGCTTGAAAACGGTCAGCCCAACAATATCTATGTAACGGCCCAGGATTACTGGAGCCTCCGTGGGAAGTATGTGGCGTGGGAAGGGTATGTGCGCGATGCGTCGTTTATCAAACTGCGCGAACTCACCATCAGTTACAATGTGCCCAGGTCATTCCTTTCGAAAACCAAAGTTATCAGTGGCCTTCAGTTGTCTGCTTACGGCCGCAACCTGTTCACGTATGCGCCACATTTCCCTGACCTCGATCCAGAGCAGAACCTGCAGGGTGTAAGCAACTCAACCGGACTTGAATTTGGCATCCAGCCTGTAGCCAAAACCATGGGCGGCACCGTGCGGATCACATTTTAATCATCACCAGTACAATCTTCCAAGATGAAAAAACTCTTTTTATATTCTACTTCCCTTTTTATCATCCTGTTCTCGTTTTCATGCAAGAAATATCTTGATGTGAATGTGGATCCCAACAACATCAAGGACGTACAGGTATCGCAGATCCTGCCTTCCATTACGGTCAACATCGGCTACATGGGAGCCAGCGACCTGTTTCGCTACAGCCTCATGATCATGCAGCAGTTCAGTGCCAAAGGGCCGGTGAGCACGGGAAACACGTTCAACGAGTATGAACGTTACAATATCAACAGTTCTGATATCAACAACCAGTGGAACACCATATACGGTACCATCGTCAGCGATCTTGAGCTCATGATCACGCAGGCAACGGCTACGGGCAGCCCGCACTATGCCGGTGTCGGCAAGGTGCTGAAGGCTTACGTGTTTCAGATTTCCGTTGACGCATGGGGAGACATCCCTTACTCGGAAGCCGCCAAGTTTAACAGCAACCTGTACCCGAAGTTCGACGACGATGCCGTGATCTATCCGGACCTTATCAAGCTCATCGATGCAGGCATTACCGACATCAACGCCACCACCTCCGCACTGGATCCGAATAACAATACATCAATTTATGTGAACACGACCTGGACAGCGGCAAAAGCACAATGGCTGAAATTCGCAAACACGCTGAAGCTTAGGATCTTACTGCATTACAGCAAAAAAGACCCTACTTACGCTGCGCAGCAGATCACGGCGCTGATAAGCAGCGGGGCCACCTTTTTGCAGTCGACCACCGACAACTTCCAGATGCCGTTTCTCTCCGAATCGGGCCGGCAGATACCGACAGTCAGTATTGAGGGCGGTCAATTCAAGAACCAGTTGTTCCCCAACCGCACCATTGTCGATATGATGAACGCGAAAGCAGATCCCCGCAGGGCCGCCTACTTCGTTCCGTTCCCGTACCTGTCGAACCCCGCTACCTATAAAGGCTCCAGCATACTGGATGCCAATGCATCTGCTCTGTATTCACGACTGCATACCTACCTGAAGGGTACTCCCACTGTAAATACCGCGATGATAAACACGGACGGATCTTTAAAGGACGCGGCGATTACCTATGCGGGAAATGCTCCTGCCCGGATGCTCACCTATGCCGAGTATAATTTTATCCGGGCCGAAACGGCCCTTACGATGAACGTGGCAGGTGATGCGCAGGCCTTTTACCAGGAAGGGATCAGGGCTTCCATGAAAGATGCTTCGATGGCGCAGGCCGACATCGATAAGTATGTGACTGCAAACGGTACTTTGGCAGGCACCACCCAGCAGAAGCTGCAACAGATCATCACGGAAAAATACATTGCCAATTTTGGTGTGGTGATGGAACCCTGGACCGACTACCGCCGCACCGGGTACCCGGCGATCACGCCCCTGACCAAACCTACGGCGATCTATGATGAGATCCCCCGTTCGTTGCCTTACGGTCTCAATGAATCAACCAGCAACCCGAATGTGCCGGCCAAACCGGACCTGCTTGTACGGGTGTTCTGGGATGTGAAATAAAATTCCCCCTCATATTCGATGAAAAGGGCGGCCTCGTAAAAAGGTCGCCCTTTCTATTTGTTAATCACAGAAATAGTTTTACGAATCTGGGAAATTATGGGAAATTGCAACCCACATGAAACAATTCTATCTCCTGGCAGCCTGCACATTACTCGGTGCCTGCGCCATTGCCCAGAGTCAACAGCCTCAGCTACAGCCATCATCCACCCAGGCCCGAATGGATGGCTTCCAGAAAAGAAAACTAATGGAAAAGGAATCGCTGATCAAAAGCGTCCGGTTCCGCAATGTGGGCCCCTCCATTATGAGCGGACGCGTGGTGGATGTAGACGTAAACCCCGATAAATCCACCGAATTTTATGTGGCCTATGCCACCGGGGGCATCTGGTACACCAACAACAACGGCCAGTCATTTACCCCCGTTTTTGACAGCCTCGACCATCTGTTCATTGGTGACATTGCGGTTGATTGGAAATCGGGGACCATCTACGCGGGCACGGGCGAAGTAAACGCCAGCCGCTCAACCTACGCCGGGACCGGCGTATTCAAATCCACCAACGGCGGAAAATCATGGCAATACCTCGGGTTGAACGATACACACCACATCGGCAAAGTGGTGATCAGTCCTACCGACCCTAACACCGTATGGGTGGCGGCCATGGGGCATCTGTATTCCCCCAACAAGGAACGCGGCGTTTATAAAACCAGTGACGGCGGAAAGACCTGGACGAAAACGCTCTACATCGACGATAAGACCGGCGCCATAGACATCGACATCGATCCTTCCAACCCCAGTATTTTGTATGCGGCTACCTGGTACCGTACGCGTACCCGCTCCAATTTCGAAGAGGGCGGCGCTACCACCGGTATTTATAAAAGTACCGACGGAGGCAACAAGTGGACGCTCATTACGAAAGCGGGCGCGGGTTTCCCGACCGGCGCCGGTGCAGGACGCATCGGTCTGGCGGTATACCCTAAAAATCCCAGGCTGGTATTTGCCGTGATCGACAACAATGAGAAAAGACCTGCCCGTGCGGCAGACACGTCGGGGTATACATTGCAAACCTTTCAGAAGATCACCAAAGAACAGTTTGCACAGCTCGACAGCCGCAAGCTGACCGCCTTTCTTCGCCAGAACCGTTTTCCCGAAGATGTAACCGATACCATGGTAAAACAGCGCGTGGCGGAAGGCAAGCTGAAGCCTACCGTGCTGGCTGAATTTCTGCACGACGCCAACAGCGAAGAGGAAGAAGGCAGCGTGAAAGGCGCAGAGATCTACAAAAGCAGCGATGGCGGCTTAAGCTGGAAGAAAACCAACAACACGCCGCTGGATGCGTTCAGCTCGTATGGCTATTATATGAGCAAGGTATGGGTATCGCCAACCGACAGCAACAAGCTGGCCATCACCGGCGTACCGCTGTCCTTCTCAGAAGATGGCGGAAAAACCTGGCGGTCGAGCGGTGGCAGCCTTGTACACAGTGATCATCATGCGCTTTGGTTCGATCCGAAAGATGACAAGCACATCCTGAACGGCAACGATGGCGGCCTGAACATGAGCTACGACGGCGGAGCCAACTGGTCGAAACTCAACGTAGTGTCGGTTGGGCAATTTTATTCTGTGGTGGTTGACAACGCAAAGCCCTACAACGTTTACGGCGGGCTGCAGGACAACGGTACCTGGTTCGGGCCGTCGACGAACGTAGACAATACAAACTGGCACACTTCCGGTGAATACCCCTACAAAAACCTGAACGGCGGCGACGGCATGATGGTACAGGTAGATACCCGCACCAACAACATCTATTATTCGGGCAGCCAGTTCGGAAACTACAGCCGTACCAACAAAGACCGCACACAGTCGCTCGCTATCCATCCAGGTCATAAACTCGGTGAGAGCCCGCTGCGCTGGAACTGGGAATCACCGATCCTGCTTTCAAAATTCAACCAGGATATTTTCTACATGGCCTCCAACAAGTTCCACCGTTCCATGAACAAGGGAGAGAAAATGGAAACCCTGTCGGGCGATCTCACAAAAGGCGCCAAACCCGGCGATGTGCCGATCGGGACCTGCACCTGGATCTCCGAATCACCCATGAGTGCAGCTGTGCTGTACGTCGGAACAGATGATGGAGTGGTGCAGCTTTCCAAAGACAGTGGCTATCATTGGACCCGCGTATCGGACAAACTGCCGCAGGATCTGTGGGTGACCTGCGTAACGGCTTCCGCTTTCAAGCCGGGCCGGGTGTACCTGTCGCTCAACGCATACCGGTACGACAATTTCAATCCGTACCTCTACATCAGTGAAGACTATGGCACCACCTGGAAAAGCCTCAACGGCAACCTGCCTACCGAACCCATCAACACCGTAAAAGAAGACCCCAAAAATGAAAAGGTACTCTATGTGGGTACGGATGGAGGCCTCTACGCTTCCCTCGATGGCGGCCTGAACTATATGCCTTTTGCCGGTGGTTTACCCCGGGTGCCTGTCCATGATATTGCGATTCAGGAGCGTGAAAACGACATCGTGCTCGGCACGCATGGCCGTTCTATCTACATTGCCAACCTGGATGCCGTACAAAAACTGACACCGGAAGTGATGGCCAAGCCGGTTGAACTGTTTGATATCAGGGATGTGCAGCTGGCGAGTTTCGGCAGGTTTGGCGGCGGGGGAGGCGGTGGCCGGTTTGGCGCCGCCAGAACAATGGCCAATGTGAACTACTACGCAAAAAGCGCAGGTGCAGTCACTTTTCAGATCAAGGACGACAAAGGTCAGGTGCTGAATACCCTGACGAGTAAGGCCGAACCCGGACTGAACCTGTTTGAATACGACCTGAGCACTGCCGATAAAAAAACACTGACGGCCGGAACTTATCAGGTTGAGATCGAGGCCGGCGGTATAAAATCTTCCAAACCGCTGGTCATCCGAACCATGACCCGCCAGCAACGGGAAGAAGCAGAAGCTGCAGCACGGGCTGCTGCGGGTGAAAGTGAAGAGAATGAAACGGATGGGGATAAGAAATAAGCAGACCGAGTCCATAAAAAAAGCCCGCAATCTTTGCGGGCTTTTTTTATGGACAGATCACAGAAACTATGACCTGTAGTTAAGACTTGTTTTGTAATAGTTCCTTTTTGCATCGATGATGGCATCGTCGCGTTCGTGTTTCAATTCGTGCACTTTGGCTTTCCTGTCCTTGCGGCTGAGGCTGTCGTCGTGTTTGGCAGACCAGATCCTGTCTTTATAATCATTCTTGATGTCTTCTATCTGCAGATCCAGTTTCGTAGGCCGGCTGCTGCGGTAAGAAGGACCATAAGGATAACCAAAATAGGGATTGTATCCGGACCCAAATCCATAGCCCAGGTAAGGAGTGATGGGGGCGTAACCGCCGATGATAACCCGGGGTCTAATTACACGGGGCGCCACAGCTATATGGCCACCACCATGATACTGAGCAGATGCGCCAAAACCAAAACCAAGTGCAAACAGTATGACTAATAGCTTTTTCATGATATAATGTTTTCATATTATAACACAATATCCATGCTGTTTGATACAAGCCGTTTGCAACTTAACTTCCCCATAACAGTGCGCCGCAGCAGCGTGTTTCAGCCCCTGCAAACGGTGTAAAATTGACAGACGATCGGTTAATGAAATGTCAACCGTCAGGCCGGTAAACGCAGCGCAGGAATGATTGTCAGTACCGAAGTGGCTGCATCAGCTACACCGCCACAGGCTGTCTGTAAACCAGTGTTTCTCGTCGAAGAAATGCCGGCTGACCGTGAAGCCGCTTGTCCGGGCCATCTCCTCGATCCAGGGCAACGTGTACTTCTGGCTGTTTTCCGTAAGGATGGGCTCGCCTTCCTCGAAGTGGATAAAGTCTGCTTCTCCCAGCCGCACTTCCTGTTTCTGCAGGCTCACCAGGAAACTTTTGCAGGTGCCTGTCTGCGGGTCGTAAGTTGGAAAATGATCGAACTGCGAGAGTACGAAGTTGGCCTCCAGCTCCCGGTTCATACGGTGCAGCAGGTTGAGGTTGAACCGCTTTGTAACGCCGGCCCGGTCATTGTACGCCGCCAGTATGATGCGGGGGTCTTTCACGAGGTCAAAACCGGTCAGCAGCATATCGCCGGGGGCGAGCAGGCTGCGGAGTTCCCGGATAAAGAGGGCAGCATCCCCGGGAGAAAAATTGCCGATGTTGGCGCCCATAAAAAGCACCAGTTTGGGCCGCTTTGAAAGCTGCCGGGCCTTTTTCAGCATCTGCAGGTACTCACCGGGCAGCGCCCCGATCCGGATTCCGGGTAGCTGCTGTGGCAGGGTGCTTTCCAGTTGTTGTATCACGTTTTCTGAAATATCGATCGGGAAATAAGTGAACGGTACCTGCCGCCGCTGCATCTCCTGCAGAAAATAAAATGATTTTTTGGCATTGCCGGGGCCCAGCTCAATCACATCAAAAGCCGGGTGATGTTGCTGGATGGCATCGATGATGCCGTTGCTCTGCGTGGCCATGACCTCGAGCTCACAGTTCGTCAGGTAATATTCTGGGCAATCCATGATCTCTTCAAAGATCTTGTCGCCTGCCGCATCGTAGAAATATTTGGAAGACAGTTGTTTAAAAGGAGCCGTAAGCCCCTTGTACACTTCCTGGAAAAATGGGTTCATTTGGATTGTTTATTCAGCCAGCCGGATGCCTGTATATTGCCACCGGAGCGGCGCGTGAAAAAAATTGCGGTAGGTAGAACGACTGTGACCGGAAGGGGTAACTTCCGATGCGCCGCGCAGTACTTTCTGGTTCACCATGAATTTACCGTTGTATTCACCGATGGCGCCCGGTGCTTTGGTAAATCCGGGGTAAGGCAGGTAAGCGCTTTCCGTCCATTCCCACCGGGTTCCCCAGGAGAACTGAGCCGCTGCTGCTTCCCACTCAAATTCCGTCGGCAGCCGCAATCCTTTCCAGGAGGCGTAGGCATAAGCCTCATAATAGCTTACATGACAGACCGCTTCCTGCAAGTTGAGTGGCTGCAAGCCGTTCAGGGTATAATGCCACCACGCATCGTCGATCCTGTACCAGTACATGGGGGCACTGATTTGTTTCGTGCGCACCCAGTCCCAGCCCTCCGCATGCCAGTAGGCAAAATTTGTATACCCGCCAGCCTCAATAAAGGCAGCATACTCTTCATTGGTGACCTGTGAAGAGGCGATGCGGTAAGGCTGAAGGTACACCTGGTGGCGCGACAATTCATTGTCGAAGCAAAAGCCGCTGCCTTCGTGCCCGATACTGTACAAGCCAGCCTGCATGGAAATATAGCCGTTGGAGCCGGAAACTTTAGCCGGTGCTTGAGCCTCTTCGTAATAAGCCGGAAAAAGGGGGTTATGACCGAGAATGTATTTGATGTCGGTAAACAGAAGTTCCTGGTGTTGCTGTTCGTGGTTGAAGCCCAGGGTGAGCAGATCGGTAAGAGAGGCGGCTTCCGGCGTGTTCAGAAATTGCCGCATTGCCTCATCTACCCATTCCCGGTAATTGTATACATCAGACACGGCGGGGCGGCTGAGGTTGCCGCGGTCTGTACGGATCACACGGGCCCCTACGGTTTCATAATAACTGTTGAAAACAAAGTTGTAGTTGGGATCAAATTCATGATAGCCGGGCATGTTTGGCTTAAGTACAAAGGTCTCGAAGAACCAGGTGGTATGTCCTAAATGCCATTTGGGCGGACTGACATCCGCAACCGGCTGCACCACGTAATCTTCTGTTTTAAGTGGTTTACAGATGGCTTCGGAGTGTTGCCTGACTTCCATGTACTGATCGGGTAAGGTCTTCATTGCTGTTGTTTGTCTGAATATTTTTGTATGTCCGAGATCGACCGCAGGCGAAGCTGGGCGGCCTGTTTTCTGCGCATCATCAGCGCGTAAGCATTGTTGAACCCGATGGGTTTGAGCCACAGGATCTGGTACCGTTTCAGGAACTCCTGTGATACATACCGATAGACCTTTTCCCTGTCTGAACCAAGCTTTTCCACCAGCTCCGGATCGGGTTGCAGCATCACCAGCAGGCCTGTTCCGGTGTATTCGGGGTAACAATCGATTTCTCCGTTGGTTAACGCGTCGAAGCAGATTTTTGTTCCCCCCAGCCCGGTTTTGGTCTCCACCTTCAGGTCGGTGTACCCCTCGATCAGTTTCCTGTACATGTTGATGAGGATATATTGCTCGCCGAAGATCTTGGACCCCAGCCTGACGACGCCCTTGGAACCGTTGCGGGCGGGTTGAAACAAAGACCTGTCACGGAGAAAATTTTCCGCGATCTTTTCAGGATCCTGTTTTAGAAAATCTGCCTGGTAGTTCAGGGCGGTCATGATAGAGTCGTTGATGAGTCCGCTCAGTTTGTTGAAAACGGCTTCAAGTTCGGGAAATTTTTCAAGGGTTTGTTTACGGATGATGGGGGCTGCAAAATAGGGAGGGAAAATGTTTTTGTCGTCTTGTAGTACTGTCAGGTCGAAAGCCTTGATGCGTCCGTCCGTACTGTAGCCGCTGATAAGGTCGAGCTTTCCTTCCTGCGCCGCATTGTACATCACCGCGTCGCTGATCACTACGGTACGCACCTTCCAGTGGTAAGTGGCTTTCAAGCCCAGGTAACCATCTGAACGGCCCATGAACTCAGGCGTAAAACCGGCCAGCAGGCTGCCCGAATAAAAGCGGGGGAGCAAGTAAAACGACGATAAAAGCACAAGCGCAACAGGCAGCAACCATGCACCGGCGTGCAGCTTTCCAAGACTCATCTTCTGTACACGGGACAGTAAAAAATCAAAAACGATCGCAAGCAGTGCAGCCGGCACGGCCCCGGCGAGGATCATGTTGGCATTGTTGAGGGCAATACCGCCAAAAATAAATTCGCCCAGCCCGCCGGCAGCGATGTACGCAGCCAGGGTGGCAACCCCCACGTTGATGACAGTCGCGGTCCGGATGCCGGCCAGGATCACCGGCATGGCAAGCGGTAGGGTTACCTTGGAAAGTGTTTGCCTTGCGCTCATTCCCATGCCTTTTGCCGCTTCTGTGATCACCGGATCAACCCCGGTGATGCCTGTATAGGTATTGCGGATGATCGGCAGCAGCGCGTAGAGAAAAAGGGCAACGATGGCGGGCTTAGGGCCGATGCCGAGCAGTGGGATCATGATGCCCAGCAGCGCAATGCTAGGTATGGTTTGCAAAATGCCGGCGACGCCCAGAACAAGGCCGGCCCACTTTTTCCGGTTCGCGATGAAAATTCCAAGTGGAAGGCCTGCCAGCACGGCGATAAGGAGCGAGATGAACGTGAGCCCGATGTGTTCCAGCGTCTGGCTCAGGATCTTATCACGCTGCTGGCTTACAAAAAGTAGAAATTGTTGGAGCTGGTTCAAATAGATGGATTGAAATATAAGATTGAATCCGGATCACTGCTACTGCGAATTGTCCTGCCCGGCGCCTCTCTCTTTTGTTTGCATTTCCTGATAAGCCTTCATAAGACTGGAGAATGTTACGTGCTTCCGGAGTGCGCGGTCCTGTGCCGGTGCAAGTTGAGCAGGCTGACCATATACTTGCTGAAGCGCATCCCAGAACGTCGTGTCGGGCGAAACTGCTACCGGCGCCTGACCCGTTTCTTTCTCCTCCTGCAGTCGGTCCCAGATAGCCTTCAGTTTCAGCGCCCGGAATGACAGCTGCATCTTTTCTTCCTGTAAAAAATCTGATACAAAGGAACCGGACGGATGGAAGATAAGGTCGGCAGGCGCGCCCGTCTGCACGATCCGGCCCTGGTCCATCAGGCACACTTTATCGGCAAGGGCAAACGCTTCCTGCACGTCGTGTGTCACCAGCAGGATCGTTTTGCGCCTGAATTCATCGAGTTCACTCAGCTCTTTGCGGATGGCTGCCCGTGTGATCGTATCGAGTGCGCCAAAAGGTTCGTCCATGAGCAATACCGGCGGGTCGGCGGCCAGTGCGCGGGCCAGGCCCACCCGTTGTTGCTGCCCGCCGCTGAGCTGTGCCGGATATAGCCGCAGGTACTGGCCGGGAGGCAGATGCAGCTTGTCGAGCAGCTCAGCCGCGCGTTTGCGGATCTGTTCCGGCGGAGTTCCCAGCAGCTTCGGTACCACACCGATGTTCTCTTCCACGGTGTAATGCGGGAAGAGGCCGTTGTGCTGCAGTACGTAGCCGATAGACCGGCGCAGCTTTTCCGGTTGCTGCCGCATTACATTTTCACCATTGACGGTTACCGATCCTGAAGTGGGTTCTATCAACCGGTTGATCATCCGCAGGGTCGTTGTTTTGCCACAACCGCTGGTACCCAGAAAAACAAAGTTCTCCCCTTCATTCACCCGGAAGGAAATGGCGTCAACGGCTTTTTTGGCACCGAATGTTTTGCTGAGTTGTTCTGCAACGATCATGAATGATTACCTACTTATCGAGCGGCATAAAAAGGTTGTTGAGTGATTCGGCGAACAGCGGATGAGCAAAGATCATTTCCCTGATCTCATCGTACGGGATCTTTCCGGCCATTGCGAGCTGCAGCATGCTCATTACCTCACCGCCTTCCACGGCCAGGATGGCCGCGCCCAGGATCTGCTTTGTATCCGGGTCTACCAGGGCCTTCATCATGCCTTTGGTTTCACCCGTTTCTATTCCCCGGGCGGCTTTGTCCATCTGCAATGTGGTCACCTGATAATTGATCCCTTTTGCGCGTGCTTCTTTCTCGGAAAGGCCAACCCGGCCAAGCTGGGGGTCGGTGAACATGGTGTAAGGAACAAACCTACCGGTTATGGAACGCGTTGGCTTGTTGAGTACATTGTTGAGCAATACCAGGTAGTCGTTGTACGAGATATGCGTGAAAGCGGGCCCGCCTTTCACATCGCCAAGGGCGAAAATGCCTTCGGCGGATGTTTCCAGGAATTCGTTCACCAGGATGTGTCCGTGATCATCTGTCTTTACGCCGATCTTGCCGAGCTGCAGGGCTTCGCTCTGCGGCTTGCGTCCGGTAGCCACCAGGAGGTGCGACCCAGTCACGGTTTTACTTTCCCCGTTTACGTTGATGCGCAGCTGCAGTTTGCCATCTTCTTGCGCCTGAATGCTTTCTGCATGGGCTTCCAGAAGGATCGTGATCTCTTCTTCCAGCAGTATGTTCTTCAGGCATTCTGCAATGTCATCATCTTCATGCGACAAAAAAGCCGGCGACTGGTCTATGATGGTCACCTTACTCCCAAAGCGCCTGAACATCTGCCCGAACTCCAGGGCGATGTAACTGCCGCCGAGTATCAGCAGGTGCTCCGGGATAAGATCGATATCAAGCAGGGTAGTGGAAGTAAGGTATGGCACTTTGTTTAACCCCGGTATCGGAGGTAGGAGGGAAGCAGCACCGGTATTGATGAAAATCTGGGAAGCGGTGTACGTCTCCTGGCTCTCAGGGCCCGAGCGGACCGCGATCGTTTTGTCGGCGGTGAAATAAGCTTCCCCGAATAAAAGGGTGAGGTTTTCCGTTGTCTCAAGTCCTTTCTGTGCCGAATCATGAAACGACGCCACGATCTTGTTCTTGCGTTCGATCACTTTAGGAAAATCGACCCGGCAAGAACCGCTCTCTATCCCCAGCTCGTCGCTGTGCGCAATGGAGTAGGCACGTTTAGCCGAGGCGATCATCGCCTTGGTCGGCGTACACCCATCATTGATACAGGTTCCGCCGACGAGCCGTTTTTCGACGATCAGTGTTTTCTTGCCGGCCTTCGCCAGTTTTTTTGCAAGGGGTACCCCGCCCTGTCCAGAACCGATAATAATGACATCAAATATCTGCATAGGTTAGGTTGAGAATATATACGTTGATTTGTTATGCTCTTATTATAAAACTGCCTTCTATCACCGTCACTGCGCGCCCCCGGATCAGCACTTTATCGTCGCGCAGTTCCAGTTGAAGTTCGCCTCCTCTTGCGGAGGCCTGGTAAGCCAGAAAAGTTTTTTTATGCAGCTTGTCTGACCAGTAAGGTACCAGTGCACAATGTGATGAGCCGGTAACCGGGTCTTCATCTATCCCATGTGCTGGTGCAAACGACCGGGATAAAAAATCGTACCGCGAGCCTTCCGCGCCGGCACAGGTCACCACTACTGAAGGGTGCTTTTTCAACAGGGAAAAGTCGGGGGTGAGCGATCTGAGTAACTGCTCGTCCGCTACTTCTACAACGTATCTCCCGTCCTGTGCACATACTGTCTGGAGGGGAGTTACGCCCAGCGCGTGCAGCATTGCTTCGGGTGGTGATGTGGATTGATAGGTAAAGGCGGGAAAATTCATTTCTATGCCGTCGTCCCTTTTTTCCACGGTGAGCAGGCCGCTTTTGGTAAAAAAGCGGGCGGTGGCAGTGCCATCCAGCAAGCTTTGTTCCCAGAGTATGTGCGCGGTGGCAAGGGTGCCGTGGCCACACAGTTTGAGTTCAGTGGTGGGCGTAAACCAGCGCAAGCTGTAGCCACCGGTTTGTTCAAGCAGGAAAGCCGTTTCAGGAAGATTGGTTTCCAGGGCGATGTTCTGCATCACCGGTTCGGAAAGTTCTTTTTCAAGGATGCACAAACCCGCAGGATTGCCACTGAAAGCGATGTCGGTAAATGCATCAACCTGGTAAAAAGGAATTCTGGTCACGGCGGAGTTTCTTTAGGATAAAGGAACAACTTTTCATGGTAACTGTTCAGGTCGTGCGGCAAAAGATTTGGATGGCGGCCCCAACGCGGGATCGATCCGGCAGCGTGTCCTCTTATTCTGAGAGAAATTCTTCTATAACGGCAACGGTCATTTCCGGCATCCTGCTGCCGGGTTTGGCAGTGCATACTTCACCGATAAACGACCCATGTATTCCCGGAACGATCAGGAGCCGGGCTTCCGGGATCAGGTGCAACATTTCAACCGTATGGTCTGTCGTCATCACATCGTGATCGGCTGTAACGAGCAGGGTAGGAACGGTGATGGCACGCAGCATGTCGTCCGGCCAGTCTCTGAACCGGAGCATCCGGTTGCGGTCTTTGTCAAACATGATCTGCAACCGTTCCTGGTCTGGAGTTACATCGAGAAAAGCCTGTTGAAGCGGGCCAGGCATATCACCAAGACAGGCATGCTGCAAACCTTCAAAAAAGCCTTCGATCATGCCCGACCGTTTAAAAAAGGAAGACACCACAACAATCTTTCGCACGAGCCCGGGATGCCGCAGGGCTACCTCCATCACTGTATTGCCGCCGTTGCTGAAGCCGGCAAGATCTGCGGTGCTTACCTTCAGAAAACGGAGCAACGCTGCCACATCATCGGCATCCTGTTCAAAGGATGCATCACCTTCCCGGTGCGCGGTGCGGCCATGGGCTTCGAGCTCCAGGGCAATCACTCTCCGGTTGGCTGCAAGCAGGGGCAGGATAACGCCGAAGCTGGTTTCTATGGTTGATCCCCCTCCATGCACAAGTACAAGCGGAATGTCACCCCTGCCGTGCACTTCATAATACATGTTCACGCCGTTCACCGGCGCATACCCGTGATCGATGGCTGCTTCCATGCCGCTAAAATAATGATTCTCCCCGCACTAAAACCCAATGGTCAGTTGAAGGAATGTCTGAATTCGAGGGGAGAAGTGTTGGTTTTATTCCGGAACAGTTTGCTGAACGACTGCGGATGTTCGAACCCGAGCTGGTAGGCGATCTCGCTCACCGAAAGCTGCGTGGTGGAAAGGCTCTTTTTTGCTTTCTCTATCAGCCGCTGGTGGATGTGCTGTTGTGTGTTCTGCCCGGTTGTGGTACGCAGCATATCGCTCAGGTAATCGGGTGAAACATTCAGTTCCTTTGAAATGCCCTGCACCGTGGGCAGTCCTTTGTTCTCCGCCAAAGCAGCCTCGAAATGCCGTGCCAATGCTTCTTCCAGCCTGATCAGCAGGTCGTCGTTGCCCTGTTTGCGGGTGATGAACTGGCGATGGTAGAACCGGTTGGCGTAATTGAGCAGGAGCTCGATGTGGGATATCATAAGATCCTGGCTGAACTGATCGGTCATGGAGCGGTATTCCTGCGCTATGTTCGCCATGATGCTGTAGATCATCGCTTCTTCTTTTTCCGAAAGGTGAAGTGCTTCGCTGACGGCATAAGAAAAATACCCGTATTCGCGGATCTTGCCGGACAATGTATACGGTCGGAGAAAGTCGGGATGGATCACCAGCCACCAGCCGCTGAGTGAGAGGTTGCCGGTAATTTCGGTCGACACTACCTGCCCGGGAGAAAAAAAAGTCATCACCCCTTCATCAAAATCATAAAAGCGCTGGCCGTATTTCAACTTGCCTTTGTAATCTTTTTTGATGCAGATAGAGTAAAAATTGTAGACGACCGAATGAAGATGCTCCTCCGAAAAACATTTGATCTGGTCGAGCGTGATCATGCTCACCAGCGGATGCTCCGGTTTTGGCAATTCGAGCAAGCGGTGTAAATCGGAGACCGAATTGATGAGATAGGGAGAGGTATGTTTCTTCATGCGTAAAAGATTAAGATCCCGGCCCCCCGCAGGTGGCCGGGCTGATCTGTTTTATTTGTCGATCCCCTGCATCCCGTTGCTGTCGTACCGGTCACCCGTATGCGTCCCCACCGGAATGATGGCTTCAAGCCTGTCTACTTCTTCGGGGCTCAGAGTGATGCCTGCTGCGGCTATGTTCTGCTCAAGGTAAGCCACCCGTTTTGTGCCTGGAATGGGTACGTACCCTTTCTGAACAACCCAGGCAATGGAAAGTTGCGAAGCGGTGATCCCCTTTTCCGCGGCCAGCTTTTGAATCTCCTGCAACAGATCCAGGTTGCGGTAAAACTGCTCTCCCTGGAAACGCGGTATCTGCCGGCGGAAATCATCGGCCGCAAAGTCATCCGGACTTTTTATTTCACCCGAAATAAATCCTCTTCCCAGCGGTGAGTAGGCCACGAACCCGATGCCCAGCTCCTGCAGTGTGTCGAGAATGCCTTCTTCCTCCGCAGTTCGCTCAAACAGCGAATATTCTGTCTGGATCGCGGTGAGCGGATGCACTTGATGCGCTTTCCGGATGGTAGCCGACGAAACCTCCGACAATCCGAGGTACCTCACTTTACCTTCTTCTACCAGCCGCGACATGGCGCCGACAGTTTCTTCGATCGGCGTGTTCGGATCGAGCCGGTGCAGGTAGTAAAGGTCGATGTAGCCGGTGCCCAGGTTGCGAAGCGAGCGTTCTGCTGCCTTCTTCACGTATTCCGGACGGCCGTTGAACTGCCACGTCAGCTGCTCACTGTCATCGATCTCGTAACCGAACTTGGTAGCGATCAGATACTTGTCGCGGTTGCCGTGGATCGCTTTGGCAACCAGGCGCTCGTTGTGCAGGGGGCCGTACAGGTCGGCTGTGTCAAGAAAATTGCCGCCCAGTTCGAGAGAGCGGTGGATGGTGGCGATGGAAGTGGATTCATCGGCTTTGCCGTATATGTCTGCGCCGGCGATCTGCGTCATGCCCATGCATCCCAGCCCAACAGCGGGTACTTCGAGGCCCTGGTTGCCCAATCTCGTTCTTTTGATCTGATTCATGTTTGTCTTTTGTATGTTCGAAAACACAAAGCTCGATAGAAGTAGGCAGCAAAAAGTAGCCGTATCCTTTGAGCTTGTATCCAAAACGGGAGGTCGGCTTCGATCACTCCTTTTTGTAACGGAGCGTGTTGCCCCGGTCGAGGTACAGCAGTGACAGGCTTTTTGCGTCGAGCTGCAGGATGGCGTAGCGGTATACTTCCCCGCTTTCCTTATCTTTTGCAGTCAGCTGGTCTTTTTTCAGGGAATAGGTTGATACACTCATCACACTCTTTTCATAATATTCTGTTTCGGTGTCAACGGTGAACGTTATGCGTACGTTCTTATCGTCTACCGAACGCCACCGGCCGATCAGCAGTTTGGGATCAGCTACGGTAGCTTTTTTCTGTGCCCAGCCGGCGGTGAGAAGCGCAGATAAGATAACGGTCAGCAACGATTTCATGGATCAGCGTTTTTAGCAATTCGAAAGCTGGAAAGCAGACAGGGCTTAAGATATCATCTGTTTTTCGGCTTTTCCCTTAAATGGTATTCCTGTATGAGCGGCGGATTTTCCGGTGTCAGGGTAAAGCTGAGCTCAAGATCAGCATGCTCACCCTGAAGGATACACGAACCACGCAGGTTGTTTTCAGGTATCATGTTCCCTACGTGAACGATGCGGCCGGCTTTTGCAAAGAGAGCAGCCGCTTCCCTGCGCAGCTCATCCGGAAAATAATCGAGCAGGAAGTTCTCTGCAAAGATCCCCGTGGCCGCCGGTTCTTTCCAACCGGGCAGCAGCCTGACCAGTTCGTTCTTGCGCTGTTCGAGGATGGCCGATGCTGGAAGGGACCGCGGTTGCAAACGCGCAAGGGTTACCAGTGTATCGAGCACGGCCAGATTGATAAGGGCTTCGGGGGCGTATGTCAGGTTACTGAAAGAAATGATACCGATGCCGTATGCAGGAAAGATCAGCCAGTTGCTGCCAAACCCGGGTAAACCGCCCGTATGGCTCACGGAAACACGGTTTGTACAATCCTGGCTCCAGCGGAGTCCGTACCCATAAGCGGTAAACAAGGGGCAGGCCCGGCCGGTGGGATAAGCATATTGCGGGCTGAATCCGCTGATGTTCCAGGGCATCTGCATTTCACGGATAGAACTGCGTTTGACCGGACCGTTGTCTGCGTCGTCGCGCGGCGGCCAGGCCGCAAGGTGCAGCGAGACCCACTTGCTGAAATCTTCAATTGAAGTGATCATGCCGCCCATGGCCCCATAGGTGCCGTCGTGCAGCAGGGGCTGTTCCACCCATCCGTTGTTGAGCCAGCGGTATCCCCGGGCCAGTTGTTCCGCAGGCACCTTGCCGTATTCCCAGTAGGTATGCGTCATGCCCAGCGGCTGTAGTATGTTTTGGGTGATATAGGTCTGGTAAGACTGGCCGCTTACCTTTTTGATGATATACCCCAGCATGGCAAAGCCCATATTGCTGTACTCGTAGCCCATACCCGGGTCGCGCGAAAAGACGATGCCTTTCTTTATCATGGCCAACATGTCTGCATCTGTTTTAGCCAGCTGGCGGTCACCCCACGGATTGTCTTCCGGGAAACCGGCCCCGTGGGTGAGGAGGTGGCGGATGGTCACGGGCGCAGCATCGGCGGTTAGGTAGTGCTGGTCCTTCATCTCCGGAATGTAGTCCGAAACCGGATCATCGAGGCGGAGGCGGCCCTGGTCGCGGAGCCTGAGCACTGCCATCGCCGTAAAGCTTTTTGTCATGGAAGCGATCCTGAATTCAGCGCTGCTACCGGCCGTCAATCTGGCTGCCAGGTCTGTATAGCCTGTTTGACCGGTGTGCACAAGCCGCCCGTTGACAACCAGTCCGAACACCTGCGCGGGAAAATGATGATCTGCAGCGTAGCGGCTGAACAGGTTGTCTACCAGGGGAAAGAACGGTTCCAGTTTGGGGGTTACCGTATCCGTTCCCTGAGCAAACAGTTTGAGATTCAACAGGGTAGCGAACATGAACATTTTTAACAGGAGAAGCCTCCCTTTTTTACTCATACAGGATTTGTTTTGGGCGTGCGGTAAAACTAGGAAGTTTTCACAAGGGCTTCATCAGGAAAAACGGAGTTATTGTATAACATTGCACGCAAAACCGAGCTATGATCCATATCGTGTTCCAGGAGGCGGATAGAGAGACCCTGCAGAAAAGCTTTGCCCTGGATGAAAGTCTCCGGGGCGATGTTGTACTTGTCCGCGATGATTATGCCGTGGGGCCCCTTCATGAAATTTATACAGAAGAAGGAGTGCAAGCGCGCATAAACTGGTGGAAACAAGTGCTGGAAGGCAGTGAGTACGATCTGCCGGGCGAAACTATGGCCATCGATGATAACAAAACAGCAGCGGAGCTGAAAGAAAGATTGCAGCAGGAGGGGGAGACGGTCTGGATCTGGGCCGCGCAAAACAAGCATGATGTGAGCGGTTACTACTGGCTGGTAAGCCAGCTGGCTGATTTACAGGGGCGTATCTTTATCCTCTATCTCAATAACCTGCCTTTTATCAGCGAAAAAGGCACCCTGTTTTACCCGGTCAACCTGTTCCAGATCCCCCCGCGCGAGTTCCTGAAAGCCAAAAAGCTGGCCCGGCCGGTAACGTCCGCTGAATTTGAAATGGACCAGGATGAATGGAAAAAGCTCTGCGGTGAGAACAAAGGGGTACGGCTGCTCGAAGGCGGTAAGAAGCTGACCCAGTGGGACGATGGGTTTTACGATCAGGAACTGCTCACATTTGTGCAGGCAGGCTGGCAGAAAGCGAGCCGGGTGGTGTCGCAGTTCATGCAAAAGGCAAAACAGACGACCGGTGATGCTTATCTCCGCTGGCGGCTGAAAAGCCTCATCGCCGAAGGCCGGATCGAGAGCCAGGGAGAGCTTAAAACACTGCGTGATTTTGAAGTAAAACAAAGGCAGGTGGAACCCGCAGTACTGCCATTCGAGCCTTGAATACTTCCAAAAAATAATCCCGATGTTAGCTAACTATTTTAGTATTTTCGTGTTGTTGTGGTTGTTAAATCATTGAAACCAAGAGAATAAATATGTCCGAAAAAAATGAGCTGATGCTCGATGGGGCGGGAATCAACGGTCAGTACAAGAACTGGTTTCTCGAGTACGCTTCCTATGTGATCCTCGAGCGTGCAGTTCCCGATATCCTGGATGGTCTCAAACCGGTGCAGCGCCGCATCCTGCATGCCATGAAAGAAATGGATGACGGCCGGTTCAACAAAGTGGCCAATGTGATCGGCCAGGCCATGCAGTACCATCCGCATGGAGATGTAAGCATCGGCGACGCGCTCGTAAACATGGGCCAGAAAAACCTGCTGGTAGAAACGCAGGGCAACTGGGGTGATATCAGAACCGGCGATGATGCGGCAGCCTTCCGCTACATTGAAGCCCGCCTTTCCAAGTTCGCCCTCGATGTGGCTTTCAACGCAAAAACCACCGAATGGGCCCTGAGCTACGACGGCCGTAAAAACGAACCGGTCGCGCTTCCCATGAAGTTTCCGCTCCTGCTTGCCCAGGGCGCTGAAGGCATCGCAGTCGGCCTGGCCACCAAAATTCTCCCGCACAATTTCTGTGAACTGATCGACGCTTCCATAAAATACCTGCGCGGTAAAAAGTTCGAGCTCTATCCCGACTTCCAGACGGAGGGCATGATAGACGTTACCAACTACAACGAAGGCAAAAGGGGTGGCAAGGTGCGCGTACGGGTGCATATCGAAGAGTTCGACAAGAAGACGCTCATCATAAAGGATGTGCCTTATGGTGTCACCACCGGCCAGCTGATCGATTCGATCATCAAAGCCAACGACCAGGGAAAGATCAAGATCAAAAAGGTGACCGACAATACCGCAGCGGCGGTCGAGATCCAGGTCGACCTGGCGCCTGGTATTTCCCCGGATATCACGATCGATGCCCTGTACGCTTTTACGGATTGCGAAGTGAATGTTTCACCCAACGCCTGCGTGATCAGCCAGAGCAAACCGCATTTCATCGGCGTGCATGAACTGCTGCGGACCGCGGCCGATAGCACCAAAGACCTGCTGCAGCAGGAGCTGGAGATCCGCCTCAACGATCTGCAGGAAAAATGGCATTATACTTCGCTCGAAAAGATCTTCTTTGAAGAAAAGATTTACAAAGAGCTTGAAAAGAAATACGACACCTGGGAAAACGTGATCGCCGGCATCGACAAAGCCTTCACACCGTTCAAATCACGCCTAAAAAGGGCCATCACCAGGGAAGATATCCTGAAACTTACGGAGAAGCCTGTCCGGCGCATCTACAAGCTGGATATTGAAGAGCTGAACCAGCAGATCAGGCAGCTGGAAGCAGACATCAAACAGGTCAACCATGACCTGGAGCACCTGGTTGATTATGCCGTTGCCTATTACCAGAATCTTCTCAAAAAATATGGCAAGGGCCGGGAACGCAAAACCGAGATCAGGCTTTTCGATACCATTCAGGCCAAGCAGGTCGCTATCGCCAACAGTAAGATCTATGTGAACAGGGCGGAAGGTTTTATCGGCACCGGCCTGAAAAAAGACGAGTTCGTGGCCGACTGTTCCGACCTGGATGATATCATTGCTTTCACAAAGGCCGGCAAGATGAAAGTGGTGAAGGTGGCCGACAAATCATTTATCGGAAAAGATATCATCCATGTAGCGGTGTTCCAGAAGAACGACGAAAGAACGACCTACAACATGATATACCTCGATGGCAAAAGCGGTATTTCATTCGGCAAGCGCTTCAACGTGACCGGCATCACGCGCGACAAGGAATACGACCTCACACGGGGCGAAGATAAAAGCAAGGTTCATTACCTGAGTGTGAATGCAAACGGTGAGGCCGAGGTGGTGAAGATCATGCTGAGCCCGAACTGTACCGCGCGGGTTAAAGAACTTGATTTTGCTTTCGAGGAACTGGAAATCAAGAACCGTGGCAGTATGGGTAACCAGCTGACTAAGTATCCGGTAAGAACGGTGAAGTTCAAGGAAGCCGGCCGTTCCACCCTCGATGGCCGCAAGCTTTGGTTCGACAGCCAGTTTGGCCGCTTGAATACAGAGCAGAAAGGTGATTTCCTGGGTATGTTCGAGGGAGACGACAAACTGCTGGTGATGTCTCAGGATGGTTCTTATGAGATCACCGAGCAGGAGCTCACCCAGCGCTTCGATCCTGATTCGCTGCTGCTGATCGAGAAATACGATCCGGAGAAGACCATCACCGCCGTCTATTATGACCACGACAAGCTGCAGTTCAATGTAAAGCGCTTCTATATTGAAACGGCGACGCTGCGCAACAAGTTCACGTTCATCAAGGAAGGTCCCGACAATTACCTGGTGGCAGTGACTACCGACCCTGACCCGGTGCTGCTGGTCAAAACGGGCAAGGGCACCCAGGCCCGCGAGCAAAAGATCAAAGTTGCGAAGC
Source organism: Chitinophagaceae bacterium (assembly GCA_965200945.1). Lineage (GTDB taxonomy): Bacteria > Bacteroidota > Bacteroidia > Chitinophagales > Chitinophagaceae > JADCRZ01. The sequence continues at coordinate 1,211,505 of OZ241749.1, read as the reverse complement.
TGGTAGAGGTCATGGGCTGGAAGGCCGTCGGCACCAAACTGATCGATTATACCAAGAGCACCGAAGTAAGCTGGTTTCAGAAACCCACCAAAGACGATAAGCAACAGCAGGAATTGTTTTAAGGTAGAAGGCCTCACCTGGAACCTGTCAGATATTCTCACACAATGTTGAGCCGGAGCCGAAAAGTTCTTGCTCAACTTTTTTATTTGGGGATGTTCCATTACCGACTCTCTTTTCGCCAGAATATTTTAAGGAGGTAACATTTCATTCATCTACAAGCTCCGCCATAGACAAGCGCTTCCTGCCTGTCCGGCAGGAGGCATTCGACAGGGGTAGTAGTAGAGACGAAAGCCGTAATTCATTCAGCCTACTTGCGCTTTCTGCGTAATCTCACCACCGCATTTTGTGTGAGGTTGCTGGAGAGATACACTTCATAGCGGTTTTCACCGTCGTTGATGACCATGAGGGCGGTGTTGGGCGGATAGGTGCCGAGGTTTTCGGCAAACATGGAGATTTCGTTGACCGCTTTGGTGGAATCAAGCTTGAGGTAAATATTGAGGGCCTGGGCGGTGAGGGATTGCTTTGTAAGAACCGGAACACTGTTTACAAACACGCTGATGCTGTCGCCGTCGATGTCACCGTTGTCGTAGAAGCTCAGCCGCACGGAATCAGAAGAGACCTCGAGCTCCTTGCTCACGATGCTGCTGCGTTTTTTAAAGGATTCTTCCAGGATTTTGGTCTCAGGTTGAATTTTGAGGAGTTTGCTGGCCGTGTCAAGACCGGTCACCATTTCCTGCGCAGCAGGCTTCTGCGCGGTTTCTGCGGTGATGATGAGATCGTCCTTGGCCGGCTCCCAGAGCTTGCGGGCGATGCTGTTGCGGATCATGCTGTCCTGTCCGTATTCGTTGCGGTCGAGGGTATAATTGACCTTGATCTCCGGGCAGGTATACCGGTACCGCTCAATCGTAATGAAGCTGCCCGTGAGCTGGCTCTGGACGCGCGATATGGTCAGCGTGCCCAGAAAGTCCATCGTGCAATCAACGCCGTCGATGGAAGTGGAACGGTAATAGGTGACAGGCACATTTTTGATGGTGATGATCCGTCTGCTTTTATTGTAAACACCCCTGATGAAAACACTTTTATACCCGTTGCGGAAATAATAACCCAGGATGCCTTCTATTTCATCCCCTTTCTGTTTGAGGATCAATTCACTCAGGTAATCGTTCGATGTTCCGTTGGTGATCACCTGCGCCTTCCCATACCAGCTGCCGCTGAGGGTATTCTGTGCCTGGGAAAAACAAGACAGGAGCGCAAGCAGAAGGAGGAGAAGCCATTTCATGAAGTGAAGATAAAAAAAAGCTGGTAGAGACGCGATGCTTCGCGTTCCGGGTTATCCAATCGATTGTAAGCCGGAGGCGAAGCCATGCCGGGCGGCTCTACAGATACCGCTTGATATCCCGTTCCGTATCGCGCTTCTTGATCGTCTCGCGTTTGTCGTAGATCTTTTTCCCTTTACCCAGGCCGATCTCCAGCTTGGCGATGTTCTTCTCGTTGAAGAAGATCTTGAGCGGAACGATGGTATAGCCTTTTTCGGTCATCTTGCTTTCCAGCTTTTTGAGCTCTCGTTTAGTGAGCAGCAGCTTCCGCTCCTGCAGGGGCTCGTGCTTTTGTGTGGTGCCGAAAGAATATTCCGAAATATGCAGACTTTTCACAAACAGTTCCCCTTTGTGAAAGATACAGTAGCTGTCGTTGAAACTTGCCTTGCCGGTGCGCAACGCCTTTACCTCCGTGCCCACCAGTACCATGCCGGCGACATAGGTGTCTTCAATATAAAAATCGTGAAATGCTGATCTGTTGCGGATTTCAGCCATGGCGTGATAGGCAGCCAGCTTTTAGCGGTACGCTGCTGGCGGGTGCAAAAATAAGATAGTTTAACGAGCCCCGGCCGAAAAGACTGTGGCTGCTAACTTTGAAAGAGGCGCAGCAGCACGGCCATGCGTTCCTTCAGCTGCTTGCGGTCGATGATAAAGTCAAGGAAACCGTGGTCAAGCAAAAACTCACTTCGCTGGAACCCTTCGGGCAGATCGCGCTTGATGGTTTCCTTGATCACACGCGGACCAGCGAACCCGATCAGCGCACCCGGCTCTGCGATGTTGAGGTCGCCGAGCATGCCGAAAGAGGCGGAGATACCGCCAAATGAAGGATCGGTTAACAATGAAATGTAGGGAAGCTTGGCATCGGTGAGCTGGGATAGCTTGCCCGATACTTTTGCCAGCTGCATGAGTGAGAACGCGCTTTCCATCATCCTTGCGCCGCCGCTTTTGCAGATGATAAGGAGCGGGGTGCGGTGAGCCAGGCAGTAATCCACCGCCCTTGAAATACGTTCGCCCATCACGCTCCCGAGAGAGCCGCCGATGAATTCGAAATCCATGCAACCGATCACCAGCGGCATGCCGGTGATCTGCCCCGCGGTGATGCGGATGGAATCGGTGAGGGAAGTTTTTTGGAGCGTTTCATCCAGGCGCTGCTGGTAAGGTTTCAGATCGGTGAAGTGCAGGAAATCATGTGAGCGGATGTTCTCGAACATGGTCTCGTACTCGCCGTCGTAAAGTATCTCAAAATATTCATCGCTGCCGATGCGGTGATGATAATTGCATTTCGGGCATACAAATAACTGCTCTCTCAGGTCTGTTACGGTGCAGATATAGTTACAGTTCGGGCACTTGGTCCACAGCCCTTCGGGTGTTTCTTTTTTCTCTGCAGTGCTGGTCGTGATCCCTTTTTTTATACGCTTAAACCAACTGGTTTTCGATTCTTCCCCCGGCCCTTCTTCGCCTGCCAGGTTCGCATCAAAATCCTCGTCTTGTTTCATTCTTCGTGCAGTTTAGGCGGCTAAGATAGCAAAAAGCGGAATGTCAAAATATTTGGATGCACCTGAACAGCACTGTCAGTAGCGATAAAAAAACATCGGGAAAAAAACTTTTAAACCAATCCTGTGTTATTTTTGTGCGTCTCGCCGGAAAATCTACAGTACAAGGTTTGCCTATGCCGCTTCTTCAGACAGCCCTGCTACTGCTAAAACAAATTGTATACGATGAAATGGTCGCAGTTTTTTACTTCTTCTGTTGGGAAAAAGTTTGTGATGAGCCTGACAGGTCTGTTTCTGATTTCTTTTCTCGTAGTACATGTCGGCCTCAACGCCTGCATCTGGGCCGGCGACCACGGTGAGATGTTCAACAAGTCGGCCCACTTTATGGGCTCCACAGTCGTTGTGCGGCTGATGGAAGTAGTCCTTTTTATCGGGTTCATCATTCATATTATACAGGGATACGTACTGGAAACAAAAAACCTCAGCAGACGCGGTCAGGGTTACAAGATCAGCCTTGGCAACAGAGGCAGCAAATGGTACTCGCGCACCATGGGTTTGCTGGGTACGCTTCTTCTCCTGTTCCTGATCATGCACATCAATCATTTCTGGATCTCTTCCCGCTTCGGTGGCCTTGCCAACATCAGGCCGCTGCCTGAAGTGGTATATGATAACAAGCCTTACCACAATCTCTATACGGTGATGCTCGATGTGTTCAGAAATCCGCTCGTAGTCGGTCTCTATGTGCTGGGTTGCATCTCGCTGGCCTATCACCTGATGCATGGCTTCCAGAGCGCCTTCCGTACTTTGGGGGTAAGCAACTGGCGCTACCTCAGCATGCTGCGCGTCTCCGGGTTTGCCTTTTCGTGGATTGTGTCCCTCGGTTTTGCCATGATGCCCATCTCTATGCATTTTGGCTGGGTAAAACCCTGACCATTCAACGCATTCGATCATTTGCCGATGATCCAAATTAATTCTGAAATATTTCACTGTATGCTTGATTCAAAAATTCCTGAAGGTCCGCTCGATGATAAATGGAATGATTACAAGGGCCATGTGAAGCTGGTAAACCCGGCCAACAAAAGAAGCCTCGAAGTGATCGTGGTGGGAACCGGTCTGGCAGGCGCTTCCGCCGCGGCCGCCCTTGGAGAACTGGGCTACAAGGTGAAGGCTTTCTGCTTTCACGATTCACCCCGCCGGGCGCACAGCATCGCAGCGCAGGGCGGCATCAACGCAGCCAAAAATTACCAGAACGACGGAGACTCCGTTTTCCGCCTTTTTTATGATACTGTAAAAGGCGGCGACTACCGCGCCCGCGAAGGGAATGTTCACCGGCTCGCGGAAGTGAGCGTGAACATCATCGACCAGTGCGTGGCCCAAGGGGTGCCTTTTGCACGTGAATACGGCGGACTGCTCAGCAACCGCTCTTTCGGGGGCACCCAGGTGCAGCGCACATTTTATGCGGCCGGACAAACCGGCCAGCAATTGCTGGTCGGCGCCTACCAGGCACTCGAACGCCAGGTGGCTCTCGGCAATGTGAAGATGTACACCCGCCATGAAATGCTGGATGTGGTGGTGATAGATGACAAGGCGAGGGGAATCATTTGCCGCAATATCATTACCGGCAAGCTCGAACGTTTCTTCGGCCATGCCGTACTGCTGTGCACCGGTGGCTATGGCAACGTTTTCTACCTGAGCACCAATGCCATGGGCTGTAACGTTACCGCTGCCTGGAAAGCCCATAAAAAAGGCGCCTACTTCGGCAATCCCTGCTTCACACAGATCCATCCCACCTGCATCCCCGTGAGCGGCGATCACCAGAGCAAGCTGACCCTGATGTCAGAATCGCTCCGCAACGATGGCCGCATCTGGGTTCCGAAAGCAAAGAATGACAACCGTAAACCGGTCGACATTCCGGAAGAAGAAAGAGATTACTACCTGGAAAGAAGATATCCTGCCTTTGGTAACCTCGTTCCCCGCGACGTGGCCAGCCGCGCTGCCAAAGAAAGATGCGATGCCGGTTACGGCGTTGGCAACTCCAGGATGGCTGTTTACCTCGATTACCGTTCGGCCATCGAACGCTATGGAAGAGGAGAGGTCAATAAACAGGGACGCGACAATGTAGCCGAAGATGAGATCATGTCGATGGGTAAAGACGTGGTGAAAGAAAAGTATGGCAACCTGTTCGATATGTACGAAAAGATCACCGGTGAAAACCCGTACGAAATGCCGATGCGCATTTACCCGGCGGTTCACTATACCATGGGCGGTTTGTGGGTCGACTACGAACTGATGACCACGGTCACCGGCCTGTATTCGCTCGGAGAAGCCAATTTCAGCGACCATGGCGCCAACCGCCTGGGGGCTTCTGCGCTGATGCAGGGACTGGCAGACGGATACTTCGTGATCCCTTACACGATCGGTAATTACCTGGCGGATGAGATCCGGGTAAAAGCGATTCCCATCACACATCCGGCTTTTGACGAGGCAGAAGCCCAGGTAAAAGCCCGGATAGAAAAGATGATGAGCATCAAGGGCTCGCAGAGCGTGGAAAGCTTTCACAAAAAGCTCGGTAAGATCATGTGGGATAAATGCGGCATGAGCCGCAACGAAGCCGGACTGAAAGAAGCGATCGCAGAGATACAGGAACTGAAAAAACAGTTCTGGAGCGATGTGCGCATCCCCGGTGATGTGGAAGAAACGAATTCGGAACTCGATAAGGCGAACCGGGTAGCCGATTTCATCGAGCTGGGTGAACTCATGTGCCTCGATGCGCTGAACCGCCGTGAAAGCTGCGGAGGTCATTTCAGGGAAGAGATGCAGACGGAAGAAGGGGAAGCCAAACGTGACGACGAAAACTTCTCGTATGTATCTGCCTGGGAATTCAAACAGGACAGCGACTGGGAGCTGCATAAAGAAGAGCTGACGTTCGATGTGGCCAAACCGACACAGCGCAGTTACAAATAAGATCAGCAATATAGCGAACCTCCTGCCCGGCGGTTCGTTATGATTATAATCATCTAAGCTAGCTTCCCGCGAGGGAAGATCAGGAGGGGTAAATGGAACACTATAATATGAATCTGACCCTGCGGGTCTGGAGACAAAAGAACAACAAATCGGCCGGCAGCTTTGAAACCTTCGACGTGAGCGAAGTTTCTTCGGAAATGTCTTTCCTCGAAATGTTTGACGTGCTGAACGAGCGACTGATCTCCGAGGGCAAAGAGCCGGTGGCATTCGACCACGACTGCCGAGAAGGCATCTGCGGTACGTGTGCCATGCACATCAACGGGAAGCCGCACGGACCCTGGGAAGGTACCACTACCTGCCAGCTCCACATGCGCGCTTTTAAAGATGGCGATACCGTTGTTGTGGAACCTTGGCGCTCCAAGGCGTTTCCGGTCATTAAAGACCTGATGGTAGACCGCAGTGCGTTTGACCGCATCATCCAGGCCGGTGGTTATATTTCTGTGAACACCGGTAATGCCGTAGATGCCAACGCTACGCCCATCGAAAAAGAAAAAGCCGACGTGGCATTTGCAAATGCTGCCTGCATTGCCTGCGGAGCCTGTGTGGCCGCTTGCAAAAACAGTTCAGCCATGCTCTTTACTTCCGCCAAAGTAACCCACCTGGCCCTGTTGCCGCAGGGTTCACCCGAGCGCAAGACCCGTGTACTGAACATGGTTGCCCAGATGGACAAGGAAGGATTCGGGGCCTGCACCAACACAGGAGCCTGTGAAGCGGTTTGTCCGAAGGAGATCTCCATCGGAAACATCGCAAAGCTCAACGCCGAATACCTTACCGCCGGTCTCACCGTTGATAAATAACCCAACTTATCTCTTTGCAGCTTAACAGGCGGGCCTCCGGGGCCTGGTTTGTTAAGCTGTTTTTATTTCCGGCTTATGTCATCGCCTTACACCGTTCCCGCCGGCACACGCATCGGGCATGTGCACCTGAAGGTATCCGACCTCGAAAAAGCAATGTCTTTTTATTGCGGTATCCTGGGGTTCGAAGTGACGGTGCGGTATGGCACCAGCGCCGTGTTTATTTCAGCGGGCGGTTACCATCACCACATCGGACTGAACACGTGGTACAGCAAAGGCGCGGCTCCGGCACCCGTGCATTCCAGCGGGCTGTTCCATACCGCGATCCTCTATCCTTCCCGAAAAGACCTCGCCCTGGCGCTTAAAAGAGTGATCGATGCCGGCTGGCCTATCACGGGTACCGCGTTTCACGGCGTTTCCGAAGCCGTCTACCTTAATGACCCGGATGGTAACGGGGTAGAACTGTACCGCGACCTGCCGCCGGAAGAATGGCCGGTTGACGCGGAGGGAAATCTGACTATGGTAACCGAGCCGCTCGATTACCCCGGGCTGATGGCAGAAATCGGATAGGCAGCTCTTTTCCCGGTCTATATAGGCAGGTTCTTTCGTTTTCTTTTCCTATTGTCTTACCTTTGCAGCTCCAAAAATTCAAGCAGGTATGATATCAGTGAATAATGTGACTCTTTCTTTCGGTAAAAGGGTTTTATTCGACGAAGTGAACCTCGGTTTCACGAAAGGGAACTGTTACGGTGTCATCGGCGCAAATGGTGCAGGAAAATCCACTTTTTTAAAGATATTGTCTGGTCAGATAGAGCCCAATAAAGGCTCTGTCGACATCACGCCCGGCGAACGCATGGCGGTGCTCAACCAGAACCACTTTGAGTTCGACGAAAGGACAGTCCTCGATACGGTTATGATGGGGTACAAGGAAATGTGGAAAGTAATGAAGGAAAGGGAAACCATCTATGCCCTGGCCGATTTTACGGAAGAAGACGGTATCCGCGCAGGCGAGCTGGAATCGGAATTTGGTGAAATGGGGGGTTATACTGCTGAAAGCGATGCAGCTACGCTGCTTGACGAGCTGGGCGTAAAAGAAGAAACACATCAGCTGCTGCTCAAAGAACTGAACGGCCCCATGAAAGTAAGGGTGCTGCTGGCCCAGGCCCTCTTTGGAAACCCCGATGCGCTGATCCTGGATGAGCCTACGAATGACCTCGACGTGGAAACCATCAACTGGCTTGAAAACTTTCTCATCGATTTTCAGAACATCGTCATCGTCGTTTCCCACGACCGTCACTTCCTGGATGCTGTTTGTACCCATGTAGCCGATGTTGACCGCCAGAAGATCCGCATCTACACCGGTAATTACACCTTCTGGTATGAAAGCAGCCAGCTGGCACTGCGCCAGCAGGGTGAAAAAAATAAGAAGACAGAAGAAAAGAGAAAAGACCTGCTCGATTTCATCGCCCGCTTCAGTGCAAACGCGTCTAAATCCAAACAGGCTACTTCCCGTAAAAAGGCCCTGGAAAAGCTGGTGATCGAGGATATACAGCCTTCCAACAGAAAATACCCGGGCATCATTTTCAAGCAGGACAGGGAAGTGGGCAACCAGATCCTGAACCTCGAAAAACTGCAGAAATCGGTCGATGGGAGGGTGCTCTTCAAAGACGTTTCCTTCTCGGTGAACAAAGGCGACAAGATCGCTTTCTATTCAAAAGACCATTTTGCGCTCACCACCTTCTTCAACATCATCAACGGTGAAACCGCTCCCGACAGTGGTAAAATCGAATGGGGCACCACCATCACCAAAGCCTATCTTCCCAACGACAACACCGAATTCTTTCAGGATACCACACTCAACCTGATGGAATGGTTGCGCCAGTATGTGCCGCCCACCGTTACCGATGCGGATGAACCGTTCCTCCGGGGGTTTCTTGGAAAGATGCTTTTCAGCGGAGACGAGATCCTGAAAAGAGTAGGGGTGCTGAGCGGGGGCGAGAAAGTGCGTTGTATGCTCAGCCGCATGATGCTCCAAAACCCGAACCTGGTTACGCTCGACGAGCCTACCAACCACCTCGATCTGGAAAGCATTCAGTCGTTCAACGAAAGCATGGTAAACTTCAAAGGCGTGGTGCTGCTGACCTCGCATGACCATACTTTCATGCAAACCGTGGCCAACAGGGTGATTGAGCTTACTCCCAAAGGCATAATCGACCGACTGATGACATTCGATGATTACCTGGCAGATGACCGCGTAAAAGCCATGCGCGAAGATATGTATGCATAAGACCGGAGACCAATTTCCTCGTATCACCATGCTGCTGCTACTGCTGACACTCTTTGCAGGAGTGGGTTGCAGAAACCGCGAAGCCGCTGCGGAGGAGAAGAACAACGCTGCGGAAAATGTGCCGGTGCAAAAGGTAGATACGGACCAGACCCCACAACTTGCCTGGACGGATTCACTGGTTCTTCGATACATCCGCAGCGCCAGTGCATCGGTGGAACCGGAACTGCGTGATTCGCTGACATACTTCTTCGACAGAAGGGAGATCAGCGACACGGCGCATTACCTGGTCTACCAGATAGGTCATTCCTCCGAAGGTAACTTTTCGACCGACCACTGGCTCTATCTCGACAGCGCCAGGAAATCGGCTTTCGAGTACGATGTGGTCAACGACAGCCTGATGCGGTGGCCCCGTTAGCACCTTGCCAGGCCGTTGCCGCTTCCTGACCCGTCTCAACAATAAATCTTACATTTAAGCGCTTATACATAAGCTAGTTGCATGAATGTGGCGTTTGTTGCTGATATACCTCCTGAGCTCCGGCTTCACCGCTGCCTGTATCGCACAGATGCCTGGTCAGTCGAAACCCGTCCCGAACCTGCGCAAAAAAACAATTTCCTTAAGCCAGACCATCACTGCACTCGATTCTCTCAGCCTTGTACCCAATACTGTTTCCATCGGCGGTTATCCGGATTCGGCTTACTCCGTAGATTATGTGAACGCCCTGCTCATCTGGAAGCGGGAGCTGCCCCCCGCGCCGGTAACGGTCGTGTACCGTGTATTTCAGACCAGACTGAACGCGGTCACCAAAAGACTCAATTACGACAGCGTTCAGAATAATTTCATCGCAGCCCCGTCTAAAATTTATGGCTACCAGAACCGGGCGGATGAGCGGTTCTTTAACTTCGGCAACCTGACCTACAACGGAAGTTTCGGCCGCGGCATTTCTTTCGGCAACAGCCAGGATGCAGTCGTTACTTCCAGTCTGAACCTCCAGCTGAACGGGTACCTGGCCGACAGCATCCAGATCGCCGCCGCCATCACCGACAACAACATTCCCATACAGCCGGATGGCACCACACAACAGCTCAACGAGTTCGACCGCATATTTCTCCAGTTTAAAAAGCGCGACTGGCAACTGAGCATGGGTGATATAGACCTGCGGCAGAACAACAGTTATTTTCTGAATTTTTACAAGCGCCTGCAGGGTGGCGCTTTCGAGAACACTGCCCATGTGGCGCCGGGCGTCACAAATTCGAGCCTTGTAAGCGGCTCGGTGGCCAAAGGTAAGTTTACACGGAATGTTTTCCAGGGGCTGGAAGGCAACCAGGGCCCGTACAAACTCATCGGAGCCAATCATGAACTGTTTTTTGTGGTACTGGCCAATACCGAAAGGGTGTACATCGACGGCGTGTTGCTGCAACGCGGGGAAGACAGGGAATATGTGATCAACTACAACACTGCGGAAGTCACCTTTACACCCAACCGCATGATCACAAAGGACAGCCGCATTCAGATAGAATTCGAATACGCCGACCGCAACTATCTCAACACCAACCTGTATGTTACCGATGAGCTAAACTTCCACAACCGCCTGAAGATGCGCGTCAGCGCGTTCCAGAATGGAGATGCCAAAACCTCGCCCATCAACCAGACCCTTGATACCAAACAGAAAATTTTCCTGAACGGTATCGGTGACAGCATCAACCGTGCTTTTTATCCTGTGTCGGTTCCGGATACTTTTTCGGTAGGCAAGATCCTGTACCGCAAGGCAGACACGGTTTTCAACGGAACACTGCATGATTCCGTTTACGTGTATTCTACCAACAAGGATGATCGTTTGTACAACCTGACCTTTATCGATGTCGGTGCGGGCAATGCCGATTATGTACCGGATATCAGCGGGGCAAACGGGAAAGTATACAAGTGGGTGGCACCGGTAAACAATGTGAGGCAGGGCCAGTATGCGCCCGCTGCATATCTGGTAACACCCAAGAGGCAACAGGTGGCCAGTGCGGGCATCGATTACAATCTTACCCAAAATACCCTGCTGAAAGCAGAGGTCGGATACAGTAAATATGATGTGAACCTGTTCTCTCAGAGAGAAAAGGGCAACGACAACGGTTACTCGGTCAGGCTTCAGTTCAACCATGTCAGCCAGTTGCGGGGGGGCTTGGCCGGCAGAAAACTGGTGACTGATGGCAGCTATGAATACGTCGACGCGCGCTTCAACCCGCTGGAACGATTGCGCAATGTGGAGTTTGCCCGCGACTGGGGTTTGCCCTTCGACATAGGCGCCGCGAATGAAACGCTGTACCGCATAGGGACAGAGTTCACCGATGCCAAGAATACTTCGATCCGGTATCAGTTTTCGGGTTATAACAGAGGGAGTCTGTTCAGCGGGTTCAGAAATTCTTTTACCCAGATCCAGACCATCGGTGGCTGGAAATTCAATAACCAGCTGAACTTTACAAATATCAATGGCCAGACTGAAAAAGGAACGTTTTTTCGCCCCACTTTCGACGTTTCCAGGCAATTGACCAGGCTATGGAATTACACTACCGGCGCCAGTTTTTCACTGGAAGAAAACAAACTCAGGAACAAATCATCCGATACCATCACTGCCACCAGTTTTTCGTTCCAGACCTTTCAGGTGTATCTCAAATCATTTGATAAGAAGCCGAACCACTGGGGCATCACCTATCTCACGCGTACAAATAAATACCCGGGAGGTAAAGAGCTGGTGAAGAGCGACCAGAGCCAGAATGTAAATGTATTTGCCGAACTGCTGAAAAACCCGCGGCACCAGTTCCGGGTGAACGCTACTTACAGGAGCCTGCGGATCCTGCAGAGCAGTCAGACGGCGCAGCTGCCGGACCAGAGCCTGCTGGGCCGGGCGGAATATTTGGTGAACGAATGGAAGGGACTGTTGACGGGCAACCTGCTGTATGAAGCGGGCAGCGGGCAGGAGCAGAAAAGAGATTACGCCTACCTCGAAGTGCCGGCAGGCCAGGGCCAGTACACCTGGATCGACTACGACAAGAACGGCGTACAAAGTCTGAACGAGTTCGAGATCGCGCAGTTCCAGGACCAGGCGAAATATATCCGGATCTATACGCCTACCAATGAGTTCATAAAAGCCAATTACAATACTTTCAACTACAGCATCTCGTTAAATCCGCGGGCGGCGATCGATGTGTACAAGTCGAAAGGAACTAAAAAGTTTCTTACCCGTCTTAACTTTCAGTCGTCGCTGCAGATCCAGAAAAAGGAAGTGGCGAAAGGGGTGGTGCAGTTGAACCCGTTTGGAAAAGGATTGAACGATACCTCCCTGATCTCGCTCAACTCGATCATTTCGAATTCGGTTTCTTATAATCGCTTCAACACCCGGTGGGGGCTCGATTTCAACAGCATCCAAAACAGCTCCAAGGCGTTGCTGATCTACGGCGAGGAAAGCCATCTGGTGAACGATCAGACTTTCAAGGCACGCATGATGGTGTTCAAAGCGATTACTTTTGATGTGAGCATCAAGAACGGCGTCAATTCGCTCGCCGTGTCCAATCCGCAGTTTGGAAACCGCAACTACAAGCTAAACGTTTATTCCGTGGAGCCCCGGATCAATTTTACAAAAGGAACCAATTTCAGGCTCATCACAGGGTACAAGTATACTGATAAACGGAACCAGCAAAACGACCGGGAGATCTATACCTCGCATTCCTCTAGCACCGAAGCCAAATATAACATCCTGCAGAGCAGTTCGATCCTGCTCCGGTTTACTTATACCGATATCCGCTTTTACACTGCGAAAGGCGGCGTGGCCAACACCAATTCAAGCGTAAGCTATATCATGCTTGACGGCCTGCTGCCGGGCAAAAATTTTCTCTGGAACCTAGATCTCACCAAGCGCCTCTCCAACAACCTTGAAATGAATATCCAGTATGAAGGCCGCAAACCCGGCACTGCGAAAACCGTACACATCGGAAGAGCTTCGCTGAGGGCGTTGTTATAAGTTGTTTGAACCGGAATTGACCTGGTTAACTGACTAGTCTATATGCGATGATTGATTGCCAGGCTTGCCACAGTGTCGAAAGGGCCGGTACGCTCGGTAGCCCCGTGGCACGCCGTTGCTTGCAAAGAAGGCAGTTCGCCCGAGTAACGCGGCTGCGAAGATCACGATCATTCCATCCCTTCATCCCGTTTCACAAGAATAAATTACAGGAACGGAATGGTATTAAAATGAGAAAGGCCGGAACCAGGTTCCGGCCTTTCTACGGGCTGATCGCTATAAAGCTGTCAGCTGAAATCTTTTTCTATCCAAATAATCCGCCTTTCCTGAGTTCTCTTGTTCCTTCACCGATCTTGAAACCGTTGTGGAATATTTCTATCTTGTAGCTTCCTTTCTGGAAGGCGCTGTTTTGTTTCCAGTCGATGGTTACGGGAGTCGGCTTGCCGGCTTCGATGTCGACTGTTTTCTTGGCGGTATATACTTTGTCTCCGTCGTTGCGGGTAGTGAAAGTGCCGGAACCCAGTGCCGGTACCGATACAGCTTTCCCATCCGGAGAAGTGATGCAAACATAAACTTCCGTCTGGCCAGTCTGGGCGATGCGGTTGTCAACATCGAAAGAGATCACGAGTTTGTCAACTTTCTTTGCCTTGGTCGTTTCTGACTCCTTGCCGTTTTTCTTTTCATCTACCGGCTTGATGGCGATATTGGTAGCATTGAGCGTTGAGGCTACATCCACTTTCTTCTCCAATTCCTGTTTTGCAGTTGAGGTGCTTTGCAGGTCGGTAGTAAGTTTTTCCTTGTCGGCAGTGAGCTGGGTCTTTTCTGTATTGAGGGTCTGGTTTTCAGTGGTCAGGCGTGCAACTTCTTCTTCCAGGTTCGAGAGTTTCTGGTTCAGTTCATCGATCAGTTCTTTTGCATGCTTGAGTTCGCTCGTTGTAGCGTTCTTTTTGTTCAGGATGCCCCTGATCTCGGTCTTTAAACGGCTGATTTCCGAATTGCTGGATTTTAATTTACCCTGGAGATCATTGTTTGTTCCGGTAATGGAATCAAGACGTACAAGGGTTGCGTCGAAATTGCGCTGGAGATCGCCCTTTTCATCAGTTACTTTGGCAATCTTCTGCTGGTCGGTCTGGTGAACCTGGTCCTGCTGGTTGTTGTTCCACAAAAGATACCCCCAGGTACCAAGGATGCCAACCACAAGAATTCCGATGATAAGGTTTCTGAAATCTCTTTTGGGCGGCTGGCTGGATGATGGCGAAGCGGATGGATAATTTGTTGTGCTCATTGTTGATTATGTTTCAAGTGAAAAATTTTGAAAACCGCTGTGGATACAGCATTAATAGCGGATTTTCCAAAACCATGCCAAATTGCAGGCGCCAATTTTGCGCTTCACCGCTTTCACGTTCCGTTAAGAAACCGGTTTTTGTCAAACAATCGGGGGCACTCAGGCGGCTAATCAGTAATTTGCAGGCCTTTATAAAATGGCATGGTAGAGAAGATCATACAGGAATGGAAAAGCAACAGGTTCAAACCTGTTTACTGGCTTGAGGGAGAAGAGGAATATTTTATCAACCTGATTGTGGACTTTGCAGAACACAACATTCTCAGTGAAGCGGAAGCGGGATTCAATCTCACGGTTTTTTACGGACGGGACGCCAACTGGCCGGATGTTATCAACGCATGCCGTAGGTACCCGGTATTTGCCGAGAGGCAGGTGGTGCTGATCAAGGAAGCACAACACATGCGCGAGATCGAAAAGCTGGAAGGCTATTTAGAGAAGCCGCTCGGTTCAACCATTCTGGTAGTGGCCTATAAAGACAAAAAGCTCGATGGCCGGTCAAAGTTTGCCAAGCTGGTGAAAGAGAAAACCGAACTCTTCACCGCAAAAAAGATGTATGATTCCAATCTGCCCGACTGGACCCTTGAGCTCATCAAAAGCAAGGGATACACCGTTACCCAGAAAGCGTTGCTGCTCATCGTGGATCATATCGGCAACGACCTCAACCGCATCAACAACGAGATAGACAAACTGCTGGTGAACCTGCCCGATCGCAAAGAGATCACTGAAAACGAGGTCGAAAAATACATCGGCATCAGCAAGGATTACAATGTGTTCGAGCTGCAGGACGCGTTTGGGAAAAAAGACCTTCCCAAAGCGATCCGCATCATCCAGTATTTTGAAAGCAATCCGAAGGCTGGCCCGATGCAGCTTATCCTGCCTTCTCTCTACAACTTCTTCAGCAAATCATTTATGACCTTCGCCGCCCAGGGCGATGACAAAGCCGTTGCCGCAGCCATCGGCGTGAATCCTTATTTTATAAAAGATTATCTCGAAGCCGTAAAAAAGTATCAGTATGAAGGCATCGAAAGGGCCCTGCTGCTGCTGCATGAATACAACCTCAAATCGATCGGTATCAACGACATCGGGAGCTCGGATGCCTCGCTGTTAAAGGAAATGGCGGTGAAGATGATTTTGTCATGATCGTGCATGGAACAGGAAACAAAGCTCCGGTAGTTTACAGGATTAACATGCCCGACCGCAGGGCACCGGCAGCGGGTTGTATCAGCCAAGGAGTTCTTTCGCCTGCTGCTGGTCTTTGCCCAGCTGCGCTTTGAGCGCGTCTAGCCCGTTGAATTTTGATTCTGCACGCAGGTAATGCAGCACCGTTACCCGTACTTTTTTGCCGTAGATATCACTGTCGAAATCGAACACGTTCACTTCGATCACTTGCCTCGTTCCATTGATCGTAGGCCGGATGCCTATGTTCATCATACCCCTGAACGTTTTGCCGGTGTAAGCAGGATCCTGTACGCTGAACTGAACGGCGTAAACGCCTTTGCCCGGAACGATCTTGTCGGCGTCACCGATCTCAATGTTAGCGGTCGGGTATCCGATCGTTCGGCCCAGCTTGTTGCCGGTGACCACGATTCCGCCAAAATAATAAGGGTAACCCAGCAACTCGTTTGCCTGGTCTATGTTTCCCTGCCGCAGCGCTTCGCGGATGCGGGTGGAGCTGATGGCGGATTCTTGAAGGAGATGAGGGGGTATCTCTATCAGATGAAAACCTGCACTATGGGCGTACTGTTCCATCAGGTGAAAGTCGCCGGTACGGCCTTTGCCAAAACGGTGATCGTATCCGATGATGAGTGAATGCGGATGAAAATACTTCAGCAGGAAATCTTCCATGTAGCCGGTAGCAGACAAGTTGGCAAACTCTGCCACAAAAGGCACTATCACGAGGTTATCGACCCCGAGTGCGCTGAGCAGCTCGATTTTTTCTTCGAGGGTTGTGATCAGGAAGATGGTGGAGTCGGGATGAATAATTTTCCGGGGATGCGGATGAAAGGTGATGATGACCGTTTCACCCTCCACTTCCCGGGCTTCCGCCACGAGCTGCGAGATGATCTGGCGGTGCCCCAGGTGCACGCCGTCGAAAGTACCGATGGTAACCACCGGATTCCTGAAAGGCGGTAAAGATTGTATGTCTGTAAAAACCTTCATGATATGACCATCTTATCTGCTGTCTGACAACTGTTGCCGGCTCACTGAAGTGAAGCTCCGTAGGGGCGTATGTGAAAACCGGCGTTTTAAAAGGTGCAAAAGTACTTGAAAACTTGTTCGGTACTTGTGCATACAGGATAGTATTTTTGCCTCATGTCGCTTTACTCACAGCGCGGTGTGTCTGCGCAGAAAGAAGAAGTTCATGCCGCCACCCGGCACCTCGACCAGGGACTTTTCCCCAACGCTTTCTGTAAACTCTATCCCGATTACCTCACGGGCGATGCTGACTGGGTAAGTATCATGCATGCCGACGGCGCCGGCACCAAAAGCATCCTTGCGTATCTGTACTGGAAAGAAACCGGCGACCTCTCCGTCTGGAAAGGCATCGCCCAGGATGCGATCATCATGAACCTCGACGATCTGCTCTGCGTCGGCATTTACAACAATATCCTTTTCTCTTCCACCATAGACCGCAACAAACTGCTGATACCTGGAACTGTACTCGAAGAAGTGATCAACGGCTCGAAAGAAGTGTTTGACTGGCTGGCAGGCTTCGGCGTCAGGATAAACTATCTCGGTGGAGAAACGGCCGACGTGGGAGATGTGACACGTACCATTGCTGTGAATGGCACGATGGCTGCCCGCTGGCCGAAGAACAGGCTGGTCACCAACGACCGCATCCGGGCAGGCGATGTGATCGTGGGCCTGGCAAGTTCTGGAAAATCTACCTACGAGCAGGAATACAACAGCGGTATTGCCAGCAACGGCCTCACCAGCGCCCGGCACGATGTGCTCAGGAAATCATATGCGGCACGCTATCCCGAAACTTTCGAGCCTTCCCTCGATGATGCCGTTGTTTACATCGGCAGATGGTCCATGACTGACCCGGTTCCCGGACCTGAAAAGCACGTGGTGGGCAAGCTTCTTTTAAGTCCGACGCGTACGTATGCACCTGTACTGTTGCGGCTGTTCGAAGATCATTTCGACAAGATCCATGGACTGGTGCATTGCAGCGGGGGCGGACAAACCAAATGCATGAAATATCTGCCGGCTCCTTTCCGCATCGTGAAAGACAACCTGTTTCAACCTCCGGTTATCTTCAGGCTTATACAGGAAGCATCGGGTGCCGATGACCGGGAGATGTACCAGGTGTTCAATATGGGCCACCGGCTCGAGATCTTTACGGATGAACAATCCGCAGATGCGATCATAGAAGTCGCCGGCTCGTTCGGTATTGAAGGAAGGATCGTTGGAAGGGTAGAAGCCGCAGCCCAAAAAGAACTCGTGCTTCACAGCGGCTCCGGGATGATCGTCTATTGATCATCAGGTAAACATAAAAGTGCTGCAATAGAAATCAGCGTAAGGGTTCTGGTATACGTTGAAATCGAAATTCTCCAGCGGCAGCAGCATCGAATCAAGCATAAACGTGCCTTTATATCCCAGCGAAAGCAGGTACCGGAAAAGGGAAAGAACTTTTTCCCTTCCGGCTTTGCGTTCGTCACAGGATACAATGATTTTTGGTTTGTGGGTCGTGAGGGTTTGCTCGCAGCCGAGGAGCAGCGGTAGTTCTTCTCCGTCTGCATCTATTTTCAGGATGTCGGGTATCAGGGCATGCAGCGCGCAATAATGGTCGAGGGTGACCGTTTCCGGGTACTTTTTAACTTTGGCGTTGAAAGGAATAACGGTGGCGCCGCCGGAAGCTTTCTCTTTGGCGGTGTGGCTTGTTCTTTCTGTTCTCTCCTTGCGGATGAAGGTACTGTCGATCTTTACGTTGTTCCAACGCAGGAGGTGCTTGATCTCGCACAGGTAGGTCTGCACCCCGGGCTGCCTTTCAAAAGCGATCACCCGGCCCGTGTCACCCACTTTCTGCGACAGGAAATACAGGGTGGAAGCTTCATGCGAACCGATCTTGAAAACAGTGTGGCCTGTTTCGATCATATGCAGCAGCTGCGCTGTGGAAGATTTGTCGGTTCTTGTTTTTAAAGGCCTCGACTGCTGCGGAAGTTTAAAGAATTCCAGCATCCGGATCATTCCTGCCGTAAAGGCCGTCTTCGTGTGTAATACCTGGCTTAAACTCAATGTCGACATAAATTGCGTTTTACATGTTGCCTTGCGGAACGGGCGATCAGGAGCAGATCGTACATCCTGCTCTCCCGCACACCGTTGCTTTTTATGATTTGGGAACCGGTCTTGCTTCGGCAACCGGGCAGTGAAAGTGTAGCTGTCTACGATGATAGCGGGAAAGAGGGAGACCGTTGGGTAGTTGCCGAAAAAATTTGTTAATAGCAGGGTGCACAGGAGCGGGGGCTCAGCGGGCCGGGGAAAAAATCTTACTTTAGAGAGATCACCCAACCATCTTTACGCTGGAAGGCATCTATGGCAATACACGAAAATATAGAAGTGATTCAATTAAGCGAACTTATACAGGGTTGTGCAAAAGGGGAAAGAGCGAGCCAGAGCAGACTGTATGAATTGCTTGCGTCTAAAATGTTCATGGTATGCCTGCGGTATGCCCGCAACCGCGAAGAAGCGGAAGAAGTGCTGCAGGAAGGTTTTATGAGGGTGTTCGATCATATCCAGCAATATAAATTCACCGGCTCTTTCGAAGGCTGGGTAAGAAAGATCATGGTCAACTGTGCCTTGTCGAAATACAGGAGTAAAAGCCAGCTTCATGCGGTTGTGAATATCGACCCGGGCTCACCCAATATCGAATACGCAGACAACGAAGAGATCCTTTCCAAAATAAGCGTCAAGGAGCTTGTAAAGCTGATCCAGCAGCTGCCGCCGGCGTACAGGATGGTCTTTAACCTATATGTGTTTGAAGGACTCAAACACCGTGAAATAGCGTCACAACTGAATATTTCGGAAGGTACTTCCAAATCCAACCTGTCCGATGCCAGGGCGATTCTTCAGAAAACTGTTACCAGCAGCCTGCTGGCTGTAAAACAAAATGTGAAAGAGCTATGAGCGAAAATTTACATGATATAGATAAGCTTTTCAGGGATGCGATCGAAGGCCAGGAGGAGATGCCTCCGCCCGGTGTCTGGAATGAACTTGATCAGAAGCTCGACAAGCGGAAGGTGGCTTCCATTGCCGACAAATACAACAAACTCAAGTGGGTGGCTGCGGCCCTTTTCCTGGTATCTACCGGCCTGGCCATGTATGTGTACCGCGTCAACAGAACTGTGGCTGTCGTGAAGAACGACAAAGAACAGCATCGAACGGCAGGCGGCTTACCCTCCGCGCTGCCTTCCAGTCCATTAACGGTTCAGCATCAACCTGCTGCGTCCAGCGCAATCCCGTCCGGCAATCCGCCTGTTCTTCAGAAAAAAAACGGCGACAGTCAGCTGGTAACTTCTACTACCCAGGTTCCACCGTCGGCCCAGGGTATTGGTGTTACTGCTTCCGCCGCCGGTACAAGTGGAAAACATATACCTGTGCCGCTTTCAACCGGTAAGGACAACGGGCAGGTAACTGCCGGAGGAGCATCCAAAACCAATCACAATACCACCGCTGTGTCTGTGGCAGATGGTGCCCGGCCGCGTGCAGGTCAGGCTATGGGAATCGGTTCAAAGAACCACTCGATAAAAGATACGCCTCTAACCGTGAGCGCAAAAAAACAACCGGACTCGGGTTCTGAGCCAAACAGTGTTGCATCCCGATCCACGGCGGAGCCACTGGTGCGCAGTCATGAAATAGAATGGGCCCGGGTGGATCAGGGCATCAATAACAACGTGCTGCAGCCTTTTCCCCTTGCGGACAAGATGCCGCCTTTTACTTTGCACAACCCCCTGTACGATTTGCTTGCCAGCGGCAGTTCTGTCGCCGCCACCATCCGGCTTGCAGCTTCGCAGGTGCCCCGGGTAACGGCTACCTTTTTCTATTCGCCGAATGCTTCTACCACCCATGTAACCAACAATTCATTTACTGCCCCCCGGATGGCGCCCAATTCACCGAACGAAGATTCCAAAGCGATCAAAGACAAGGAAAGCAACGGGCATTCATGGAGCCTGGGAGCCAATCTTGATTTCCGCCTGAACAGCCAGTGGACCGTCGGAACCGGTCTCATTTTGTCGACCCGCGTCACGTACATTCGTCCGAGCCCGCTTTACGGCGACCGCGATCAGTACGGGGCGGTAAAATACCAGTTCAATTGTTCTTCCGGTTATTCGATCATTGAATTGAAAGGCGGTGGGCAGTCGGGCGGCGGCCCCACCGGCAACCCTGCAGCAGGGAGAGATACTGCCAAATCTTTTTCATCGGCGAGCAGGCTGCAGTACCTTTCTGTGCCGCTCATCATGAAATACCATTTCGGGCAGGGCCGGCTCCGGTTCAACACCGGATTCGGATTGCAGACCAACATTCTCGTAAACCGCAAGCTTGAGACCTATATTACCAAAGGCAGCCGGGTCGAATTTGCCAACACTTCCGAGATCCAGGGTCTCCGGTCTGTGTACCTCAGCGGTATTTTGAGCGCGTCCGCCAGTTACAGCCTGAACCGGACCTTGTCCCTAACCGTTACACCCAATGCACAAATGGCTGTTATGTCCATCAATCAGTACGCCCCGGTGAAATCATATATCAATTTCTACGGAGTTGCAGCAGGTCTTTCAATTAAATTATAATTATGCAAAAAATGTCATGAGAAAGTAATTTTTTGTGACGTCAGATTGTATATTTACGAAACTAAATACGCTAACCGGATATGAGAAAATCTTTTGGTGTGACCGCTGGTATCCTCATCATGATCATTATCTGTTACTCTTTCACTACTGCCGATGAACCGCTGTACAAGAATCTGAAAATACTTCCCAAAAACACTACCAAGCCGCAGCTCGACAGTGTAATGCGACATTTCACCCGGGCGCTGGGCGTCCGTTGCGATTACTGCCATGTAAAGGTTGAAGGGCAGAAAGAACTCAACTTTGCTAGCGACGACGAAGAAATGAAGGGTGAAGCCCGCATCATGATGAAAATGCAGAACAAGATCAACAAAAAATATTTCAAGATCAAGCATCCCGATCACCTGGATACCAAGCTGGAAGTAACCTGCTACAGCTGTCATCACGGGGCTACGCACCCGGCAAAAGCAGCAGCCCCCGGCCAGGGCGGTCCACAAGGTCCTCCTCCCGGCGGTGGTCAGCCCAACAGACAGGGACCCCCTCCGGCTCAGCAGGGCCAGCAGCAGACACAGCAATAACCGAGAGCGATCTGCCTCAATTTTTTCAAAAGCATCCTGAATCTTCAGGGTGCTTTTTTTGTTCCTGGCATGCCCTGGTTCCTTCCTTCAGACCTCTTTTCAAGCCCATTTTTTAGCCTCCTGTTTATGCCTTTGTCGTTACCTTAGCGGCATGAGCAAAAAGCTTTTTCTTCTCGATGCCATGGCGCTGATCTACCGGGCTTATTATGCCCTCATCCGCAATCCCCGCCTTACTTCGAAAGGACGCAACACAAACGCCCAGTTTGGTTTTACCAATACCCTCTTCGATCTCATCAACAAAGAAAAACCCACCCACCTGGCCGTTTGTTTCGATACCGGCGTGCCAACCGAACGCCATATCGATTTTGTCGATTACAAGGCCAACCGCCAGGAAGCGCCGGAAGACCTTACGAACTCACTGGACGATATAAAGAACATCATACGCGGCTTTAACCTGCCTGTGGTGGAGTGTGACGGATTTGAGGCGGATGACATCATCGGCGGACTGGCCCAGCAGGCAGAAAAAGAAGGGTATGAAGTACTAATGGTTACGCCGGATAAGGATTTTGGTCAACTCGTTACCGAAAACATCAAAATTTATAAACCGCCTTTCCAGAACAACAAGGAAGAGATCCTGGGGGTAAAGGAAGTGTGCGAGCGGTGGAACATCAGCAATGTGCGGCAGGTGATCGATATCCTGGGACTGATGGGCGACGCAGTCGACAATATTCCCGGTGTGCCAGGTATAGGCGAGAAGACGGCTTCCAAACTGCTGGCGGAATACGGAACGCTCGAGAACGTGCTTGAACATGCAGATTCCATCAAAGGCTCCACAGGAGAGAAGATCCGCAACGGGAAAGACCTGGCAGTGCTCAGTAAAAAGCTGGCCACCATCATCACGGCCGTTCCCTGCCAGTTCCATGAAGAGGATTACCGCATCAAGGATTTCAATAAAACAGCCCTGCGTGAGATATTCGCCGAACTTGAATTCAAGACACTTGGCAAACGGATCCTGGGCGAAGAATTCAATGCATACGCCCCGCCTCCGCCCCCCGTACAGACCGATCTTTTCGGAAATGTAATTCCGCAAAAATCCAGATCGGGCTTCCCGGCCATCCCTGAACCTTCGCCCGAGCCAGCAGAGGAGTTGCGGATCGTAGCCGATAAAAACATCGGCAACACGCCGCACAATTACACCGTG
This sequence comes from Chitinophagaceae bacterium, assembly GCA_965200945.1. Taxonomy (GTDB): domain Bacteria; phylum Bacteroidota; class Bacteroidia; order Chitinophagales; family Chitinophagaceae; genus JADCRZ01. The sequence goes on along the minus strand of OZ241749.1, from coordinate 1,188,627 downwards.
ATCGAAGGGGATGAAGCGATCGCCTCCCTGCTCGCATTGCTGAACGACCAGCCGGAGATCTCCTTCGACACTGAAACAACGGGCATCGATGCAAACAATGCCGACCTCGTAGGATTCAGTTTCTCCTTCGTGCAGGGGGAAGGATTTTATGTGCCGGTTCCGCCCGACCGCGCGAAAACGCTTGCGATCCTGGAACCATTCAAACCCCTGTTTGAAAATGCCACCAAAAAATGGATCGGACAGAACATCAAATACGATCTGCTGATACTGAAGTGGTATGGAGTGGAGATCAAAGGCCCCCTTTTCGACACGATGGTCGCGCACTATGTGATTGAACCGGAAGGCCGCCGCAACATGGACCTGCTGAGCGCGCAATACCTCGGCTATACGCCCATCCCTATTGAAGAACTGATCGGAAAAAAGGGGAAAGGGCAGGGTACGATGCGCGACGTGAACATCGATAAGATAAAAGAGTATGCGGTGGAGGATGCTGATATTACCCTTCAGCTGAAAAAGACCTTTGCCCCAATGATCCTGGAAAGGGACGCGGTACAGATTTTTGAAGAAGTTGAGGCGCCGCTCGTGCCCGTGCTCACCGACATGGAATTTGAAGGCGTGAAGGTCGATACCAACTTTCTACGCGAATATTCCAAGGAACTGCAGCGGGAAGCTGAAAACTGCGAAAGAAAAGTATACGAGCAGGCAGGCGTAAAATTCAATTTGAGTTCGCCTAAGCAGCTCGGGGAAATTCTCTTTGAAAAGCTGAAGCTAAATGCCAACGCGCGCACCACGAAAAGCGGACAGTACGCTACGGGTGAAGATGTGCTTCGCAAGATGGCGAACCAGAACCCGATCGTGGATGACATCATCGGTTTCAGGGAACTCACCAAGCTCAAATCTACCTATGTAGATGCGCTGCCCGAGATCATCAATGCCAGAACGGGCAGGGTGCATACCAGTTACGGGCAAACGATCGCTGTAACCGGGCGCCTGAGCAGCACCAATCCAAACCTGCAGAACATCCCGATCCGCACCGAGCGGGGCCGTGAGATACGAAAGGCGTTTATTCCGCGCGACAAAGACCATGTTCTGGTAAGCGCCGACTATTCCCAGATAGAATTGCGCATAGTGGCCGCCGTGAGTGCCGACCCCAACATGTGCGATGCCTTTATCCAGCAAAAAGATATTCATACTGCAACCGCTGCCAAGGTTTTCAACGTGCCGGAAGAAGGCGTTACGAAGGAAATGCGGTACAAAGCCAAAAGTGTGAATTTCGGGATCATCTACGGACAGGGTGCGTTCGGCCTGGCAGAGAACCTCAACATCACCAAAGCGGAAGCCCGCGACATCATCGATAATTACAAGAAACAGTTCCCGCTGATCCAGCGGTACATGGACGAGAACATCAATTTCGCCCGTGAGCACGGGTACGTGCGTACGCTGCTGGGGCGCCGGAGGTGGCTGAAAGATATCAACTCAGGCAATTTTACGGTACGCGGGTATGCCGAGCGAAATGCCATCAACAGTCCGATCCAGGGCACGGCAGCCGATATGATCAAGCTCGCCATGATCAAGATCCATGCGGCATTCAAGCAGCACAGGTTCCGGTCAAAAATGGTATTGCAGGTGCATGATGAACTGGTTTTTGATGCGGTGCGGGAAGAGGTCGATACCATTACACCCATCATCCTCGAATGCATGAAAACCGCACTCCTGCTTCCGAACAACATCCCTACCGAAGCGGAAGTAGGCGTAGGAGAAAACTGGCTGGAGGCGCACTGATCAGTCTTCGGCCTTTTTAGACGGGTCGATCGGAATGATCGAGCCGTCGGCATTGCGTTTCAGCTCTGTCATTTTTACGTTGCGCAACCATGTTTTGCCCGACAGTTGTACGTCGTGGTAAAAGATGAACCACTTGCCGTTCTGCTCGATAATAGAATGGTGTGTCGTCCACCCCTGTACCGGTTTCATGATCAGACCCTGATAAGTGAAAGGTCCCATCGGTGAATCACCGGTGGCATACACGAGGTAATGCGTATCGCCGGTGGAATAGGAGAAATAATATTTTCCCTTGAATTTGTGCATCCATGATCCTTCGAAGAAGCGGCGGTCGGTGTCTTTGGCTGTTAGCGGCTTTCCTTTTTCATCGAGCACCTGCGCGTCTTTTACCGGACCGTCAAAATGTTTCATGTCTTTGCTCAGCTTCACCACTTTACAGCTTAGTGCCAGCTCATCACCGCTTGCCCCGCTGGGTGCCACCGTGCTATCGTAGCTGCCCGAACGCCATCTTTGAAGCTGTCCGCCCCAAATGCCGCCGAAATACATGTAATAACTTCCATCGGTGTCTTTAAAAACGGCCGGGTCGATGCTGTAGCTTCCTGCAATGGGAGCTGGGTCTGCTTTGAAAGGGCCGGCGGGGGAGGAGCCGGTGGCTACGCCGATATGGAAAACATCCTTTTTGTCTTTCACGGGGAAATAGAGGTAATACGTGCCCTTCTCTAAAGCGGCATCCGGCGCCCACAGCTGCCGCCCGGCCCAGGGAATGTCTTTGATATCCAGCCCTACACCATGGTCGGTAACGGTTCCATTGATGCTGTCCATCGACAGGATGTGATAATCCCGCATCGCAAAGTGGTCGCCATTGTCATTCTCGGCAATACCTGATTCTATATCATGGGAAGGGTAGATCCAGATCTTGCCACCGAAAACATGCGCGGACGGATCTGCCGTATAGATCGAACTGATCAGGGGTTTGGAAAGATAAGTGGGGCCCGAAGAATCTGTTTTCCCTGCTCCGGCAGTCGTCTCCGATTTGGGTGTGTCATGACAGGCAGAAACCGTTCCGATGAGAAAGATAGCAGAGGCAAGATTGCGAACGAAAGAGACGTTGGCTGGCATAATTGAGCAGGTTGAATGGACGAAAAGGATTGCTGGTGCAATCGGTTGCGTAAATATAGGGAAGGATTTGTAAAAAGAAATAAATTTCAGGGGATTGTTTGAGGAGCTTAGTGTTCGTGCCGGAGGCAACTACATCAATCTAAAGCGGCTTTCAGGGCGCTCACTGCGGCGGCTAAAACGGAGGGGTTCCTATAATCATCGGAACCGGCAAAGGAAGGATGGATATATTCCATGTCGCTGACCGTTTTTTGCCGCAGCGAAGCATGGAATTCTGAAGCGCCCGTTTGTTCGGCGATGCTTCGAACGTTCTCCGGTCTCACACCGCTGCCCGGCATCACACTTATGCGTCCGTCCGCCGTTTCTACCAGCGACCTGATGAGCGGCAGACCGTCTGTGGCAACCTGCTGCTGACCGGAAGTCAGGATGCGGTCAAAGCCCTCCTCCACCAAACAAGCCAGCGCTTCGAATGGATCACGGCAACGATCAAACGCCCGGTGAAAAGTGACTTCCATCGGGTAAGCCGTCTCCCTCAGCTGAACACAGCGTTTACGGTCTATTTGCCCATCTTTCTCCAGCATGCCGAACACGACGCCTTCGCAACCGAGGGCGCGGCAATACGCTACATCTCGCAGCATCATCAGGTACTCTTCCCCGTTGTACAGGAAGTCTCCTTCCCTGGGACGGATGATGGGAAAAAGAGGAACATGAAAACTATCCCGGCATAACCGGATGAGGGAAGCTGCAGGCGTGAGGCCGCCTTCCGAGAGGGCAGTACACAGTTCGATGCGGTCTGCACCACCTTCCACAGCTGCACGGGCAGTATTGAAATCTGTGACAGCTAACTCAATGGTATATTTCAATGGAATGGAATAAACTGTGTTGCTACAGCAGGCTTTTTGTTTCGATCACCTGGTCAACCCCTGCGGCTCTTACCACATAAGAGAATGGTTTGGTCAGGGAATACCCACCATAATTGCCTTTTTTGTCAATGGCAATAAAGGCTACCTGGATTTCTTTTGCGTTTGTGTCATTGTGTCTGGCAACCCTTTCCACCACTTTTTTGCAAGCTTCTTCAGGACCGTAGCCTGCGCGCATCAGTTCAATGATGGCGTGCGATCCGCAGGTTTTCACCACTTCTTCTCCCACACCGGTGGAAGTAGCGGCCCCCACCTCATTGTCGACAAAGAGCCCGGCGCCGATGATCGGTGAATCACCCACCCGGCCACGCATCTTGTAGGCCATGCCGCTGGTGCTGCACGCACCGCTCAGGTTTCCCTTGCCGTCCATGGCGATCATACCGATGGTATCATGGTTGATCCTGGCACCTGTGGGGCGCGACTGTTTCTGCAGTTCGTTTTCCACCGTGATCATGGGGTCGTAGTGAGAAGTTGTGAGCCATTTCCGCCAGGCCCGTTCACTTTCCGGGGTCAGCAGGTTCTGCTTTTTGTATCCCTGCGACAATGCAAACTGGAGCGCACCTTCGCCGGCCAGCTGCACATGGGGTGTTTTCTCCATCACCAGGCGGGCAATGGAAACAGCATGCATGATCGATTCCATGGCCATTACAGCACCGCAATTACCGTTTTCATCCATGACGCAGGCATCCAGGGTCACTTTTCCATCGCGGTCGGGGAGGCCACCATACCCCACGCTCTGGTCTTTCGGATCTGCTTCGGTGATCATCACACCCTGCTCGATGGCATCCAGCGCACGCGCCCCGCTTTCAAGCAGCGACCACGCTTTGGCAGTCGCGTTCCTGTTGGGCGCCCAGGTGGTGATCACAACCGGTCCGCCGGCAGGGGAAGGCAGGAAAGGGATCCGTTTTCTGAGGAAAAGGGATGCCGAGCTGAAAAAGGACGACTCAAAAAACGATCTTCTGTCTAGCATGATAAATAGGATTCCGCAAACAAGAAATATAAAGATATATAAAACGGGAATCTTAGTGTACTGTCAGTTCTGCGTACCCCGGCCTTGCCCGGTTACTATCGTATTTAAGAGCCGATCTTTAGGCCCCAGAGATGCGGTGAGCGTTCATTCGTCATCGTTACCGGCCCTTCCTGAGCGTGAAATGGACCAACCTTCTTTGCGGCGTCAGATGCGGCCGCTGTTGTTGGTGTTTTTGAGATCGGCACGGAGTCCGCTCATTTCGTTGCTGATCTGTGACAGCAGGGTTTCGGTCGGACTGAGTGTGGCAGTCGTTTCAATGGGCTTTTTGGCTTTGAGGTTATTGGCGCCTTTTACAACCAGGAAGAGGAAAAAGGCAATGATGATAAAGGTGAGGGTGGCCTGGATGAACATACCGTATTTCAGTTCCGCTGAACCTACTTTGATGGCCAGCGATTTGAAATCCACACCGCCTGTGAGCATGCCGATGATCGGCATCAGGATGTTGTCTACAACAGCTGTTACGATGCCCCCAAAGGCCGCACCCATGATAACACCGATTGCCAGATCAAGCACATTGCCCTTGATCGCAAATTCTTTGAATTCATGAAACATTCCCATAAAATCTAGTTTAGTTAGTGATTGAAGTTGTTACTGTTATAAATATAGGAGATTCTGACTGTTCAAGAAAATGTTGTGTATGCTTCCACAGGTTATCAGATTGTGAACTCTCCCAAACAACAATGGCATGGCTAAACGCCATGCCATTGGATCCTCAAAGGGAGCTTTTTATTTCTTTGCACTCACGCGCCAGACCACGTTGCTTGCATCATCAGCCACCAGCAGGTCGCCGGTTTGGGTAAAGTCGACACCTACCGGGCGGCCGTGAACTTTTTTGTCGGCCGGGTTCTCGATAAAACCGGTCAGGAAATCTTCTTTGGGGCCGCTGGGCTTGCCATCTTTAAAAGGCACAAACACGACGGCATAACCTGACAGGGTAGCACGGTTCCAGGAGCCATGCTGGCCTACAAAGGCACCGCCGGCCCATTTACCAGGGAAATTCTTTTTGTCATCGAAGGCAAGTCCGAGCGATGCCGTATGGGCTCCCATCGATACGTCGGGAACAATGGCTTTCTTTACCAGCTGTGGCTGCTGCTTGTCTTTCAACCGCGGATCTTCGTGCTGTCCCCAGTAGGAGTAAGGCCATCCGTAAAACCCATTTTCCCTGACACTGGTGAGGTAGTCCGGAACCAGGTCGTCTCCAAGGGCATCCCGCTCGTTGACTGCTGTCCATAAGGTATTGGTACCCGGAGCCCAGGCCATACCCTGCGGATTGCGGAGTCCACTCGCATACAGATGCAGGTTAGACCCGTCGGGGTTCATTTCCATGATACAGGCGCGGTTTACTTCGTTCTCCATCCCGTTCTCGCCTACATTGCTGCCCGACCCGATGGCGACGTAGATTTTCTTCCCCTCTTTGTCTGATATAATGTTACGTGTCCAGTGTCCTTTGCCGGTGTTCAGATCGGCGATCTTTTTACCAGCGGCGCTGATCTTGGTATCTCCCGGCTTGTAAGGAAACTGCATAACGGCATCGGTGTTGGCCACATAGAAGGAATTGCCGATGATCAGCATGCCGAAGGGGTGATTGAGCCCCGTCAGAAACACACTTCTCATTTCCGGCACACCATCCTTGTTCAGGTCACGGAAGAGGGTGATGCGGTTGGCGCTTTCATCGGATTCGAGGTTACCTGATTTTGATTTACCGCTGAATTTGTCTTTCATGGAGTTCTTGCCGTTTGATTCACAGACAAATATGTCGCCGTTGGGCCCGGTGTAGATCCAGCGGGGATTCAGCAGACTGTCGGCAAATCTGGTTACGGTGAAGCCCTCGGGTGCTTTGGGGGTGGTACCGCCATGCCATCCAGTGACCTCGGAGTAGTTCACTGCGGATTTGGTATCATAGGGTGCGGGAAGGGCAACTTCCTGTTTTACGGGTGTAGCCACCTCGTCTGCCTTACCTGCGTTCTCTTCTTTTTTTGATTCCTGCGAATGACAGGCAAAAAGAGAAGCACAGATAATCAATGCAGTAACACTTCTTTTGATCATAAACTGAAATTTTTATTGCATCCCGGCAAATAATATGCCCCCGGATGTTGGAATATTCGAAAACGGTTTTATATCTTGGTACTACTAAGCTGAACGGTTTGTACTATTCCCTTCAGCGTACCAGCTCCAGGCAACAGTTATCCTATCTGAAGCGTTCCTTACCAAAGTATGGCCTGATTATTTCAGACTATCCTGCACCGGCAGCAGAGCCCCGATCATTTGTTCCGCATAAGTCCGATCACACAGATTTGTTTCCCAATACAATGAAGAATCCGATTGCTTAACTTAACTGATTAAGGGAAGAACTTAACAATTATTAACATTTTGGTATATATCTATTTCAGTTAATTCGTTCTAACCTATTAATTCACTCAGAACAACAGAAAGTTATATGGAAATCATGGAACCAGTTGCCCCGGTTGAGGCCATGCATCCGAATTTTGGCCTCTCAAGAAGCAAGGAAGAAATCACCTCGAATGAGAACTTTGTGAATCCCCTTCCCCGTGCTGTACTCAGAAACAACTCATTTGTATTATTGGATGGCGAATGGAAGTTTTCGCTCGACCCGGCTGACGGAGGGATCCTGGAACAGTGGTATCTCGGCCATAACTACGATCGTACGGCCCACTGGCCGGGCTTCATCGAGGCCCACATGGCCGAAGCCAAGGAACATCCTGAATCCAATGCCTGGTCAGAAAAGGTCGTTGCCTGGTATGAGAGAGAGTTCCCCATTCCGCAGAAGCAAGAGACGAACCCCCATTCGATGCTGCAGCTTACCTTCGGCGCCTGCGGGTATGAGACGACCGTTTGGATGAACGGCTTCCTGCTCAACACCATTGAAGGAGAAGCGACGCATGTAGGGGAATACACTTCTTTTTCTTATGAACTCAGCCCCGATATCCTCCGTCCGGTCAACCGCATCACGGTACGCATCTGCGATACGATGGATGCAGACATCACCCGCGGAAAACAGGAATCGTTTGTGTACAAAAGAGGCGGTATCTGGTACCAGACCTATACCGGTGCTGTAAGAAGCGTATGGCTCGAGATCGTAGACCGGAACCGGCTTCGCTCAAGGGTGAGCGTGATCGGCTCCCTGGAAGAACAGCTCGTGAGGTTTAACTTTACGACCAGGGTAAAAGACCCCGGACTTTACACCCTGCGGGTACAGGTATTTGAAAGGAAAAAAGGCGGCAACGGGAATGGCAACGGCGATGCCCAACCGCTGGCAACATCCGACTTTCCACTGCGGCTCGAGGTCGGACAAAAGCAGCAACGTGTAGTGCTCGAATTGCCCAACGCAAAGCTATGGTCGGTGAAAACACCGAACCTGTACCGGCTGGTGGCGAAACTGATCGACAACGACGGATATGAAGCAGAGATCCAGTCGCACTTCGGCCTGCGGAAAATTGAAGCAAGGGCCAACAAGGTTTATCTGAACAACGAACCCATCTATATCGACGGCATCCTGTACCAGCCCGGCATCTCAACGTATGAAGAGATCAAGAAGCACATGCTTTCCATGAAGAAGCTGGGTTGCAACCTTGTCCGCATCCACATTGCAGGGGTTGACCCGCGCATTTACAACATGGCCGATGAGATGGGCTTGCTGCTGTGGGTGGAAGTGCCCAGTCCGCACCGCTCGAACCCGCAAAGCCGGCGCAACCACCGCGAAGAGCTGAACCGCATGCTGGCGCTCATTGAAACACATCCGTCCGTTGTGATCTGGAGCCTCTACAACGAAGACTGGGGCGCACAGGACATCGGTACCAGCCAGGAGACGCGCGATTATATCACCGATACCTACCATATGATGATGATCCATCATCCGCAATTTTTGGTGGTTGACAACGATGGCTGGCAGCATATTTCGCAGGAAGGCCGTCTTAAATCGGATCTGCTGACCGCTCACCTGTACACGCCGGAGCTGGGCCGCTGGAAGGAACTGCTCGACAAGCTGGTGCAGGGTGAAATCACCGGCGTAGCTGCGTTTCCGCTGGTTGTGGGAGACCCGTTCTTTTACCGCCGGCAGGTACCCCTGATCGTGAGCGAATGGGGTGGTTTCGGGTTCCCCGATTACGGCGGTCCCCGCGATGCCGAAGAACGCTCGGAACTGATCAGGGTGTTCAAGGAAGAACTGCGCAAACGTCCGATCGCCGGCGATGTTTACACGCAGGCGACCAACATCGAAGATGAGCGCAACGGCATCATCGACGCTTTCACCGGCGAGCTCAAGGTACCCGAAGGTATACTTGCATCGAAGGACCCGGAAGCTATCTGAACCCGGAGTGGGACTCCGCAGGTTCCCGGATATTGGCGTCAACATTCCCCCGACCAGAAGGGTAGGGTGTGTTAAAGCTGCACCGGCAGCGGGTTTTAGCCTTTGTATGGACCAAAAAAGATCCTGGTTGATAGATCGCCCTGATAAGTGATCAAACGAGCCTGCACTCCATTGGCTGACAGGCTTGCCGGTGATATTTCACCGTCGCTTCATTGAATACAGCCCCTCCGTTTGCCCGGAGGGGCTTTTCGTTTCCGGATCTCAGCGACTGGATTTCAGCGCAAATTTACCCGTCGTCATGCAACGTTTATCGATGCATTCCTGTTATCAGAGCCATTGATACAATATCGTATTCGTTCAATCCTTCCGACTCATCTATATGAAGCAAATATTTACTGTCACCCTTTCTTTTTTACTTATCCAGATGCGCTCCATGGCTCAGGATTCACTTCATCAAAGACCGGCCTTTCATGTCATCTCTTCCCTGGGCGTCGCAAATGGCAGCAAGGGCATGGCGTATCTCTTGCAGGCTGTACCCGGCATTTTATTCCATAACTCGTTCGCAGGTGTGGGTATTGGCATCGATGACTACAAAATGCGCAGTGTGCCGCTCTTCCTGGATTTCAGACAGGAGTTCGGCCGCAGATCAAGGAACCTGTTTGTATACGCCGATGCCGGATGCAACTTCGACTGGCTGACCGAAAAAGATAAAACCGAGGAAGACCAATGGTACGGCAACCTGAACTTCCGGGGTGGAATTTATTATGATGCCGGACTGGGTTACAACATCCATTTCAGCCGGAAAGATGTGATGTTGTTCAGCATCGGGTACAGTGTCAAGGAAATGCACGCAAAAGGCAGTGCGTGGAACTGCACCTCCAACGGCTGTTCAATGACGCCAACCACACTGAACTACCACATGCCCCGGTTGGCCTTGAAGGCTGGATGGCGGTTCTAGGAATGAGTTCCTGAAGGGCATGTCAGGTTTTCTCACCCTGCGTTTTTAAACCTTGCCCTCCGTCCCTTTAAATCGGAGGTTCGGAAAAACAAGGCGGTTTACCCTCTCGCCTCTAACCCTTTTGTTATACCCGTCGGGCACCAGTGCGCACTTGCAGCAGCAGGCATCTGCTGCGACTGCGTGGGAATCTAAGCGGAGGATTAGAAGGTGATGTTGTTAAACCATTTGTGCAAGGATGATATGCGGTGCAATGTTCACTGCGTAATACCTTTCCTGCTCAACCTCTGGAGATCTTCGCGCGTACAGGCGCGCTGCAGCGTGTGGTTGCAGGCATGCTGCGCCTGCGCAAAGGGGACAAGCGGGATATAGGGCGACAGTTGCCAGTGAATGACATAGGGCTGTACGTGCGAGCGGAGGGAGTATTTTAGACCAGTATGCTTTAATCTTTTTCGAGGAAGCGCAGGTTTCTTTTGATGCCCTGGTATTTACTTCTTTTCAGGGGTGAATCTTTGAAGATTTTCTTGAAGGCTTCTTCTGTCAAGGCCTCCCAGTCGCCGGTTGAGAAGTTGAGCACCTCCGGCGCCGGCACCAGGCCGGCCTCATGGTGCGGTTTGCTGAACCGGTTCCAGGGACAAACATCCTGACAGGTATCGCACCCAAACATCCAGTTGTCGAACCGGTTTTTCATTTCATCCGGGATCATCATCTCCTTCAGCTCGATCGTGAAATAGGAAATGCATTGGCTCCCGTTGATTACTTTGTCTTCCTGAATAGCCCCGGTCGGACAAGCATCGAGGCAGCGACGGCAGCTTCCGCAGTAATCTTTTGCGAAAGGATCATCGTAGTGGAGATCGAGATCGGTGATCAGCGTGGCAATGAAAAAAAACGAACCGCTTTCCCGGGTAAGCAGGTTGCCGTTTTTTCCAACCCATCCCAAACCGCTTTTTTGTGCCCAGGCCCTTTCCAGCACCGGCGCGCTGTCGATGAATCCGCGTCCGTTTACTTCGCCGATTTCTTCCCGGATTGTATGCAAAAAAAGGTGCAGCTTGTCTTTGATCACCGTATGGTAATCCTTGCCGTAAGCATACTTTGAAATTTTTGGGGCATCCTGTTTCTGCTCTTCCGAAGGGTAATAATTCTGCAGCAGGGTAATCACCGAGCAGGCACCGGGAACCAGCCGCGAAGGATCGATGCGCAGGTCGAAATAGTTCTCCATATAGGCCATCCTACCCTGCATACCGGCGTTTAGCCAGGTCTCCAGCCTTCGGGCATCCTCATCGAGCTTTTGTGCACGGGCAATCCCGCAATAGTCGAAACCGAGGCGGGAGGCCGTCTCCCTGATAAATCTTGTATGTTGATCTTTGTTCAAATAGGGAAAAAAAATTAGCCTGATGAAGGTACTCGGTTCCGGTCATCAGGCTAATCAGTATAATAAATTCTAGGTTTTATTTTTCGAGCACCGCAGGTTTGAATTTTTCCACCGGCGTAGCGCTGTCGGCTTCACCCAATGGTTTGTTGCGGGCAAAATCCACCAGGATGGGCGCTGCCACAAAGATGGATGAATAAGTACCGGTAATAACACCTATAAGCATCGCAAAGGCGAATCCCTTGGTGACCTCACCGCCCACGATAAACAGGATGAGGATGGTCAGGAACACCGTGAGAGAGGTCATGATGGTGCGGCTCAACGTGTCGTTGATCGCCTTGTTGATGATCTCTGCCTTGCTGGCACCCTTCATGGTGCGACTGTATTCACGGATACGGTCGAACACGATCACCGTATCGTTCATAGAGAACCCGATCACCGTAAGGATCGCTGCGATGAAGTGCTGGTCGATCTCGAGCGGGAAAGGAACAACATCCTTCAGGAAAGAGAACACGGCGAGCGTGAGCAGTACATCGTGGAGCAACGCTACAATGGTACCTACTGAATATCTCCAGTCGCGGAAACGGATGAAGATATAAAGTGAAATGGTTAGGAGAGACCAGAAGGTAGCCCACTGTGCGCCCGTTTTCAGGTCATCAGAGATTGTGGGGTCAACCTTGGAGGAAGCGGTCAGGATCTGTGGTGTGCTGAACTGCTCGAGCGTTGTACCGGGTTTCAGGAAAGACTGCAGCCCTGTATACAATGCACTCTTCACAGTGCTGTCGGCCGCCAGACCTGTCTGGTTTACCTTGTAATCGGTCGTGATATCGAGCTGTGAATTGCTGCCGTAGGTCTTCACCACCGGCGAGCTGCCAAAGGTTTTATCGAGCGATTCGCGCACTTTTTCCACATCTACCGGTTTTCCGAAATTGACCACGTAGCTGCGTCCACCGCGGAATTCAACACCGTACCGGAAACCGTGGAAGATAGAGGAAACACCCAGGATCAGCACCACAATGGAGATCGCGTAAGCCACTTTACGGTAGTTGATAAAATGGAAGTTCGCGTGCTGGAATATCCTTTTCGAGAGCGGGGTGAAATAATTGAAGTGACGGTTCTTGTTGGTCCAGAAGTCGGTGATCAGGCGGGATACGACGATACCGCAGAGCAGAGACAGCAGGATACCGATAATTTGTGTGGTAGCAAAGCCAAGTACGGGTCCCAATCCAAAATGGAAGAGGATACAGGCCGTGAGCAAGGTCGTTACATGCGCATCGAGCACGGGTGCCAGCGAGCGACGGTAACCGTCCTTTATAGACTGCTGATAGGTTTTGCCTTTCGTCAGCTCTTCCTTGATCCTTTCAAAAATAATCACGTTACTGTCTACCGCCATACCGATGGTTAATACCAGACCCGCAATACCAGCGGCGGTCAGTGTGGCATGAAAAGCGGTCAGTATTCCGACCGTGAACAGCAGGTTCAGGATCAAGGCGATATTAGCAACCCAGCCGCCGGTGTTATAGTACACCAGCATCAGGGCGAAAATGATGATAAAGGAGATGAGGAACGCCAGGGAACCGCCATTGACGGCCTGCTGGCCCAGGGTAGGACCAACCACCTGTTCCTGCACGATCTTGGCCGGAGCCACAAGTTTGCCGGAGCTTAGGATGTTCGCGAGATCCTGTCCTTCCTGAACGGTGAAGCTGCCGGCGATCTGCGATTCGCCACCTTCGATTTTGTCGTTCACAACAGGTGCCGAATACACGATGTCGTCGAGCACGATCGCGATAGCTCTGCCGATGTTATCGCCGGTCATTTTTGCCCAGATCCTCTCACCCTGTTTGTCCATGCTCATGTGCACGGTTACCTGGTTGTTGATCGGACTGAAATCCTGGCGGGCATCCTTGATCACTTCGCCTTCCAGTTTGGCCTTTTCGGAGCCGGGAACAGTTTTCACGGCGTATATGGGAAGAATATTGCTTGCTTTGCCGTTCTTGTCTTTTTCCAGCATGCCATATACGAACTTGATATTGGCGGGCATGTTGCTTTTTACAGCGGGGTTGGCAAGATACGTGTCGACGGTAGCGGTATCCTGGGTTCTGACGTAGCCGAGCATGGAAGGATACTCCGGTTTACCGTCTTTGTTGTCATCGCGCGGGCCCATGAAGCTGATCACGCTCACGAGCGGGTGCTCGTTGGCGGTTTGGGCAGCAGTATTCTGAGCTGCGGCCGGAGCAGCGGCTTTTTTAAGCTTGTCAGATATCGATCCGGAAGCGGTGTCAATAGAAGACACCGTGTTCTTCAGGCTGTCGGCCGGTTTGGCGGTGCTGTCTACGGTTTTTTTGCCGCCGAGCGCGGTGGCCAGGGCTTTGTCGGCCGCTTCGATCTGCTGATCCAGTTCGCCGATGTTGTACACTTCGTAAAACTGCAGGTTGGCGGTGGATTGCAGGAACCGGCGGACACGGTCCGGATCGCTGGCGCCGGCCAGTTCCACCGTGATGATACCCTTGGTTTCATCGAGGTTGATGTTCGGCTGCGCGACCCCGAACTTGTCGATACGGTTGGTGAGGATGTTGTAAGTCTGCGTCATTGCCGCGGTCGACTGGTCGCGGATGTAGTTGACCACAGCATTGTTGGAAGCGTCTATCTTCAGTTTATTGCGGGTGCTGTTGGCGAAAAGCGGCGCCATGTTCACGCCGGGATTCACTGCCCGGAAAGATTCGTCGAACAGGGTGATGTAGTTCGCGTCGCTGTTCAGCTTACGGCGGTTGGCCTCATCGAGCGCCTTTTTCAGCGCAGGATCGCCGGGGTTGTTCGCAAGACCCTTGATGAGTCCGGCGAGTTCCACGTCCATCGTTACGTTGATACCCCCCTGAAGGTCCAGGCCCAGCAGCAGTTCGTTCTCCTTGGCATCCTGGTACGTGGTTCCCCACCAGGTGATGCTTTTGTCTTTCGTGCTGTCGAGTAACTTGTTGAGGCGGATTTTTTTGATCTGAGCGAGCGTGTCCTGGTAGGCGGTCTGTAAATCTTTGTCGGAAGAATATTTTACATTGGCAGGCGTGAAGTTAGTCTTGACATACTGAGTGGCTTTTTTATCCATCTCTTTCTCATGGCTGTTCACAAACCAGGTGAAGGAAAGCAGGTATAATGAATAAATAATCAGTAGACCTACAAAAATTGAAACCAGGGCTTTCATTGATAGACGTTGTTTTAGATATAACTTGTCAAAAAGAGCGCAAATATAAGGCTTTAGTGCTGAATTCAGAAGCGGGCAATATTTAGCGGAAATCTACCCTCCCCAAAACGCAGAAAGCCTGTTTTTAGGGTGCAGATAAAGGATAAATTTCAGCCGTTTTCAGGTTCAGGCAGGAATCTGTAATTTCATCGCATGAAACCTGCCGGTGTGTTTTTAGTTTTATTTTACGTGATCCTGTTTGCCTGCCATCCGGCCAAAAAGATAACTTCTGCCCCCATGCCAGATCAGAGATATACTCCTCCTCCAGTGGCTGATACTGTCAAAGCTCCGCTAAAACAGCAAGATACAACAGTTGTCCCTGTTTCTTATGCCCGTACCAGCCCCCTGCTGCAAAGTCTCCTCGCGTCGCATCCGGAATACTTTAAAAAATTGATGGAGCAGAAAGATTCTTTCAGGCTGCAGGTCGTTTACACCCAGATAGACCGGAAAGCGGACAACACCCCCGAATTCAGCTCTTTTTACTACAATGTTGATTCACTCAACTATTTTTATCCGGCTTCAACGGTAAAAATGCCTGTAGCTCTGCTGGCGCTGCAAAGGTTGCGGGAACTGAGGATTCCCGGACTGGCCAGCGGCTCCACCATGATCACCGGCCAGGCGACGCCCCGGCAGACGCCGGTTTACAATGACCCAACGACACCGGACGGACGCCCAAGCATTGCGCAGTACATACGGAAAATTTTTCTGGTGAGCGACAATGATGCGTTCAACCGGTTGTATGAATTCCTGGGGCCGAAATACATCAACGAACGGCTTCATGCCATGGGGTATGAAGACGCCGAGATCCGCCACCGGCTGGCCATTACATTGAACGAGGACGAGAACCGCCATACAAATCCGGTCAACTTTTACACGCCTGCCGGACAGAGCCTGTATACGCAGCCCATGCAGTTCAGCAGCGATCCGTTCTTCCTGCGCAATGAATTTGCAGGCACAAAGTATTACAATGAAGACACGCTTGTTCCTACGCCGATGAGCTTCGCAAAAAAGAACCGCATCTCGCTGGAAGATCTTACCAACGTGCTGAAAAGCATCCTTTTCCCTGCGTCGGTACCGGAGAAGCAGCGGTTCAGCCTCGACCCGGCCGACCAGCAGCTGGTCTTGAAATATATGTCGCAGGTGCCATCGGAAACAGTGTTTCCTTACTACGATCCGGCAGAGTATCACGATGCCTATGTGAAATTTTTGCTGTACGGATCGGAAAAAGGACCGCTGTCGCCAGATATCCGCATCTTTAACAAGGTCGGGGATGCTTATGGGTTCCTGACCGATGTGGCTTACATCGCTGACTTCAAACAGGGAATTGAATTCATGGTAAGCGCGACTCTGTACTGCAACAGCGACGGGATCATCAACGACAACAAGTATGATTACGACACGGTCGGGTTCCCTTTCATGAAGAATCTCGGCAGGGTCTTGTACGAGTATGAACTCAAAAGGCCGCACCGCAAACCCGATCTCTCTGCATTCAAACTTACTTACGACAAGCCGCATGAATAAAAGAGCCGGATGAGGCAAACCGGCTTTTTAAATAAAAAAACAACCGAAAGATGAAGCGAAGCGGACCATATGTGCTGATCGCAGCGATGCTGTTTGGGGCCTGGGCCTGTAAAAAATCCGACAACAGCGCAGCTTACCAGACCAGCCTTTCTATCTCGAATTTTGTACTGAATGCAGACTCGCTGACGGTCCTTTATGACGGAAATCCGCTGAACGGCAACCGCGCCCTTTCTTTCGGCGCCACCACCAGCCGCGACAGCATCGCCTACCTCAGGCCCGGGGCCGGCGTACATGATCTAAGTATCCTTGTCAACAATAAACTGGCGAAGGAAAAGAACTTTCAGGCCATTGCCGGTAAGTACCATTCGCTGCTTGTATATGATTCGCTGAAGAGCGATACGGTCAAGACCATTCTGCTGGAAGAAGCCATCACCGTGATCGATTCGGTAGCTCAGCTGCGCTTTATAAATACCATTCCCGGCAGTGATTCGCTGACGCTCGTGGCCAGTCATGATACCAGCAACTATGCGGCGGCAGATGTTTATATCGGCCTCAAATCGTCTCCTACCTACGCTTTCGGCTACACATTGAAAAAAGGCAGCTGGACACTCAGGTTGTACCGGGGGCTATCGGTTATTGCGAAGACTGACAGTGTCTCGTTTGCTGCAGGCAGATCTTACACCATCATTGCCAAAGGTTTGCCTGGCGGTACCGGCCCCAAGGCACAAGGACTTTCTGTGCTGCGCAATAATTAGCGACCCTACACCCGCAGCCGGCGCTTCTATTTTTTCGGATTCACCGTTTCAGTTACTTTTGCCTCCCGGCTCTTTCTCCCCGGGGAAATTGAGCCGGGCAACCTATTTTTTTTATCCAAAAACGACTCCAGTTTACAAACAAATTGCATTATGGAACTATCATCCAGGCTTTCGAGGTTCAACGAACCGGAAACACTCAAAATGGCCAAACTGGGCCGGGAACTCCGCTCCCAGGGGATCGACGTCATTGACCTGAGTTTAGGCGAACCCGATTTCGACACACCGGATCACATCAAACAGGCCGCTGAAAAAGCGGTGGAAGACAATTACTCCCATTACACACCGGTAGCCGGTTACCTCGACCTGCGTGAGGCCATTTGCACCAAACTGAAGCGCGACAACAACCTCGATTACAAACCAGAGAATATCATTGTAAGCACCGGCGCAAAGCAAAGCATCGCCAACCTCGTAATGGCGCTGGTCGACAACGGCGATGAAGTCGTCATCCCCACCCCGTACTGGGTCACTTATTCCGAGATCGTGCGCATGAACGAAGGTGAACCGGTACTGGTTCAGACTTCCCTCGAAAACGGCTATAAGATCACCGCCGAGCAGCTGGAAAAGGCCATCACCCCAAAAACAAAGCTGTTCATGTTCTCTTCTCCCAACAACCCTTCAGGCTGCGTTTACAACCAGTCTGAACTCGCTGCCCTGGCGGAAGTTTTCAAAAATCACCCCCGGATCTTTATCATGTCCGACGAAATTTACGAATACATCAATTTCGTGGGGAGTCACCAGAGCATTGCCCAGTTCGATTTTCTGAAGGAGAGGGTAGGGGTGATCAACGGTTTAAGCAAGGGATACGCCATGACCGGCTACCGCATGGGCTATCTTGCTGCCAACCCTACCGTTATCAAAGCCTGCGAAAAAGTGCAGGGCCAGATCACGAGCGGACCCACTGCAGTTACGCAACGCGCAGCGATCACCGCGCTCACGGCCGACCTGGCTTCCACCCATACCATGGTTGAAGAGTTCACCCGCCGCAGGGCCCGCGTGATGGAAATACTGAAAACCCTGCCCGAAGTGAAATGTGTTGAACCGGACGGGGCTTTTTATGTGTTCCCGGTTTTCAGCGCCTACTTCGGCAAAAAGACCGGCGACCAGACCATCGAAAATGCAGATGACCTGTGCATGTATCTCCTGAATAATGCTCACGTGTCGACCGTGACCGGCCGCGCTTTCGGCCAGCCGGAATGTATCCGCATTTCTTTCGCCAACAGCATGGAAAAGATCGAAGAAGGCTGGAAAAGGATCATAGAGGCGCTGGAAAAGCTGGGTTGATGCCGGTATGGCATGCTTTTGTTGAGTTTGAAGCTGCTGGCTCTGAAGAGGTGGTATTGAGATGATAAAGAACTTTGCGCTCCCCCGATACACTATGTATGGCGTATCTGTAGCACGGGAGGACTCGATTAACAGACGCAATAGATATTGTCTCCCGGGGAATATGGCGTGACGTGATTCTAAAAATCAGCACGCTGGAAGAAGCCCGTCACTGCAAGCCGGCAGCTAACCGCTTTCTATTAAACGACTCTATGAATACTACAATCAAAGACACTGAAATCGACATGTTCGCCGTGGCACCGGGCGTATGGGGGCTGAAAGACATCTTCGTAAACCTGTACATCGTAGTGAACACCGAAGACAACACTTGGGTGCTGGTCGATGCCGGGCTGAAGACCGCCTACGCAAAGATCAAAAAGATGGCTGCGTTGCTCTTCGGACCCGAGAGCAGACCTTCCTGCATCATCCTTACCCATGGCCATTTTGATCATACCGGTTCCGTTAAAAAGCTGGCGGAAGAATGGCGCGTGAATGTCTATTCGCATTACCTGGAACTGCCCTACCTCACCGGACTGTCGAAATATCCGCCAGGTGATCCATCCGTGAACGGCGGACTGATGGCTGAAATGGCCTGGATGTATCCGCGTGGGCCCATCGACATCAGTGAGCATATACGAGCATTGTCCGATCGGGGTGAGGTGCCTTTCCTGCCTGAATGGACCTACTATCATACACCCGGTCATTCTCCGGGCCACATCAGTTTGTTCCGTAAACACGACGGTGTACTGATTGCCGGCGATGCTTTTGTAACCACAGAATCGGAATCCGCCATCTACACGATGCTGCAGAAGAAAGTGCTGTCGGGCCCTCCCAAATATTTCACTCCCGACTGGGAAGCAGCGGCTGTTTCTGTTGAACTGCTGGATGCCCTGGAACCGGAAGTGGCCGCCACAGGACATGGCAAACCGATGGAAGGTGCTCCGATGCGGAAATCGCTCCACAACCTGTCACAGCATTTCCGTGAACTCGCGGTGCCTAAGAAGGGGCGGTATGTTTTGCAGCCCGCCCTGATGGACGAGACCGGCGTGGTGTTCGTGCCTAAGAAAACCAGGCCTTCCCTACCCTTTACCAAAGCCATCGGCATCTCCGCCGCTGCGCTCGTAGTTGCCCTGTTCCTGAAGAAGAAAGGAGGCCGGTCAGACCATTAAAGTTGAAGTTCAGTCATATAAGGGGATAACCGCTGTTAGATTTAACTGCGGTTATCCTTTTTTCATTTCCAGCATTTCCCGGGCGTTTTGCAGCGCCGAAGCGCCGATATCATTGTTGAAGTAGATATAAGCTTCTTCCGGTGAATCACTTAGCCTGATCTGATCTACCGTTTCCTTAAGTTTCGAGGCAGGGTACAGCGACTTGTAGAGTTCAGGCACGCCATGAAACCTGTCGTACAGCGTTTTCGAGTTGATCACCAGCTCGTCCGGCAATCCGGGGTGACTGATGCTGCAGAACGAGATACGGTGTTGTGCCAACTGCTGGTAAACTGCCGCGTTCCACCAGCTTGCATGCCTGAATTCAATCACATTCCTGAAAGCAGGGTCAAGACATTCACAAAGCCGGTCGAGCCGTTCCTGCGTGAAATCAGTTCTGGGTGGTAGCTGGAACAAGACGCAGCCTAAAGTGCTTGTATTGAAATCCGGAGCAGCCGATCCACCAGTTTTTCATCCTTTCGGTTTAAAGTGTAGAAAAAGGAAATTTACGATAGCGACGTAAAACAAGTGCCATGGCCGGTTCAAGCCTAGCACAGGTTTTTTATCTGTACATATGAAATTGCGTAGATCATATGAAAGTAACAGACCGGCTTTTACAATCGTTTCTCGGTGACACACCGTTCAACAGCAAAAGATATACAGGGGATGCAAGTAGAGACCTTGTAAAATCAACGTCTCCGGGTGGTATGTTGGCTTCCGGACCTGACGAACAGTATGGCGAAACCGAAGAAGGTATACTTTTTCAGCTCCGGTTTCCTAACGGGGAACTGCTGAATGCAACAGCCAGTTTCGTAAAGTTGCAGTTTGGTTCCAACAGGTTGTACGATACTTCTGCTGGTCGGCTGACCGGGGATGGCATGGTAAGCATCACAGGCCTGCGTGCGGAAACTTTCCGGAAGGGCGTTCCGGAAAGGAAAACCGTAGTTACTGACCAGAAAATTAAACGCCTCAATGCTTCCATGCGGAACTCTGTGGGAAGCTGATTTATATAAAGTTCACCTGATCGTTCTGTTAGTGAAGAATGACGATGGAATCTGTAGGGAAGAAAGTGTGCATGACAGAACACGAAAAGCCTTTTCAATTGAAAAGGCTTTTCGCATATAAGGAGAGATGAGGTTCGCTCAATTTCTAAATACTACGTCGATCGCAGGCACGACCGGGAGCCAGTCGATGGCAGTTTGCCGTTCGTTCAACTGAAACCCTCTGTACTCGCCGGGAACAGCCAGACAGAAGATATCAGTAAATTTTTCCACACCTTTCTGATCGGTGACGACCACAACGCCCTGCCATTTGGCATTGTATGATAAGCCAGCTTTGACATCGCTGAACTAGGCGCCGGGTGTAAATTTACATACCTCCGTATCGAGGAGGATCAGGAGTTTATCTTTTCATGCGACTGGGAAAAAAATTTCTGGGTGGGCAGCATTCTATTGTCATAATCCTGCTTTATAAC
The DNA here is from genome assembly GCA_965200945.1 of Chitinophagaceae bacterium. Lineage (GTDB taxonomy): Bacteria > Bacteroidota > Bacteroidia > Chitinophagales > Chitinophagaceae > JADCRZ01. The sequence continues at coordinate 1,167,561 of OZ241749.1, read as the reverse complement.
CCTGCCGGTCGCCTGGATTCCCATATGCCTGGAGGCATATCGTTCATGCATTAGAGCAGAAACGCATTTTTAGGGTCAGACGTTCAGCTTGCCTTCCACACTGTCGTCCATGGTTTTACCGATCACGGTTGCAGCCAGGATCTTTGCCCATTGCACCGCTTTGTTGTTCTTGGTGTCCCAGTAATACGTTTCTTCGGGGGCTACCTTGATCACCGAGATATCCGGATCATCTTTTCCTTCTGTGAACCACGCCTTGGCAATAGGAGACCACAACTGCTCGATCTCGTTTTTGTCGGTGGTGATGGTTGCGTTGCCATAAACAGACAGGTATTCAGAATTGCCGGTATTGCTGTAAAAAAGCTGTACGCGCGGGTCGGATTGTATATGCTGATTTTTGTTGCTTGACTTCGCGCTGAGGAACCAGATGTTGCCTTCATCATCCACATCCTGTGTCGACATAGGTACACTCGAAAGGGGCACCTCGCTGAGGTTGGTAGTGAACATACAGATGTTTGCGCCTTTTGCCAGATCTTTGATTTTGTCTACTGCTTTTTTATCATGCAGGTCCTTTACATGATCTTGTTGATTGTCTGTCATAATTTCAATTTACGTATAATATTTATGTAATTCGGAAGGGCTAATTTGGTTACCTTCTGTTTTCTCTACATCATTCGTATAAACTACAACTATGCCAAAGAAAACCGCTAAAAAAACAGCAAAGAAATGGTCGGCCAAAGTAACGGAGAAGAGTGATGCAATGGACATCCCGCCACACGTGTTTACCATGAAAGATCCTCAAAAGATCGCCGAGGCGGTCAAGAAAGCGGCGGAAAAAAGTAAGAGAAAGAAAGGAACAACATTGCAGTCTGCTATGTCGGCACTTAATTTCTATCTGAACAGGGCGGGCAAGAACCTTACCGACGAAGAGAAAAAACCGGTGGAAGATGCGAAAAACAAACTAAGGGTGTTGTTTGGTCGTCCGGAGCAGGATGATAACTAATTAAAAAGCGGAGGCAAAGATTTTTCCTTGCCTCCGTCCAAAGTTATTTTTTGCTTTTCAGTTTGTCTTTATTTGTCTCCCTTTCATTGTGGGTAGTATCATCGCCTTTATCGTCCTGTTCTTCCCCGGCCCGGCTGTCGAGGTTATCCCTGATCTCGGGTCTGTTCTGAGAAGTTCTTTTCGCTGAATTATTACCAGCTGGCTTGCTGTTGGGTGTGGATGAAGTTATCATAAAAATCAGTATACTTATATCCGCATCAAAACTGTACCATCTGTTACAACAAGCCCATGCAGTTGTCTGCTTCCAAACATCCAGGGTGGACGGGCATACCGTGTAAATAAGAACCAGCACCCAGCTAAACATTCGCATTCAAAATCGGCCGGATCAGCGGAGTGAAATTACTTTTCCCTCCCGGCTGCTCTGATGGGCAGCCTGAATGATGCGGACCACTTCCAGGCCTTCCTGGGCCGCAACTGGCAAGGATTTGTGGTTGCGGATGGATTCATAGATCAGGTCATAATATTCCATGTAGTTTCCTTTCTCGATCGGAATTTTTTCCCGGATCACGATGCCGTCTTTTTCGGTGTGGAGCAATCCCCGCTCTGATTCCGGTTCCACGCCCCAGTCTTCGGTATCCGGGGCGATGTTGGCCTGCAGCGCCGCTTCCTGCACGTCGGCGCGGCTCTTCAGAAAGCTCCCCCTGGTGCCATGGATCACATAAGCAGGAAACGGTTCGCGGATCAGGTAGCTTCCTTTCAGTCTGACCCGAAGGTTGGGATAGTAAAGCAACACTTCAAAATAATCATCCACCTGCGAGCCATGGCGAAGGGTGCGCAGATCGCCGAACACTGCCTCCGGTTTCCCAAATAGCTGCAGCGCCTGGTCGGTGAGGTGGGAACCAAGATCGTACAGGGCGCCGGTAGATGCGCCCGGAGTTTCCTTATGCAGCTTCGGACTGAGCTCGGGTTTATACCGGTCGTAATGGATCTCGGCTTCCGTGATGTCTCCGAGCCACTGACCACGCACTATTTGAGACACTGTTTTAAAATCGGAATCGAACCTGCGGTTATGGAACACCGAAAGAAGCCGGTTTTTTGTTTTAGCCAGGTCGATGAGTTCCTGTGCTTCTTCCACTTTGGCGGTAAAGGGTTTCTCGACGATCACATGCTTGCCTGCTTCCAGTGCTTTTTTTGTGTACGTATAATGGGAATCGTTGGGGGTGTTCACAACGATCAGTTCATTGTCGGCTGCAAGCAGGTCATCCAGTGAGCGGTAGCTTTCAACCGAAGGATATTTTTCCTTTGCTGTCTGCCTCGATCTTTCATAAACGCCCTGCAGCTCGAAGCCGGGGTTCGCGGCGATAAAAGGGGCGTGGAATACCCAGCCCGACATTCCAAACGAGCACAGACCTGTTTTGATTGGTTGCATACGATGATGAGTTGATTTGGGTGATAGAAAACCAGGTGGAACTACCTGTGAGTTTTGATACCAGCGTCGCTGCCTTTTCTACGGGCCAGCAGGCAATGCCACGCTGAAAGATAAGATACTATTTGCTTTGTCCGGCGTTCTGAGAGGAGATGGCAATGAACTTTTCATGAAGTACGAGCACCTGCGGGAGCACCAGCCGGGTTTCATCGTTCACGATCACAAAATCACACAACCGCATTTTTTCCGCTTCATCCATCTGGTTTCTGATGCGGCTGCGCACAGCCTCCGGGTTCGTTACATCCCTGGCCATCACCCGGCGTACCCTCAGTTCCTCCGGGGCAGATACACCGATCACATGATCAAGAGATTTGTTCACGCCGCTTTCAAAGATCAGGGCTGCTTCCCTGACAATGTAGGGGCTCGACTGGGCGCCGATCCATTCTTCGCTGTTGCGGATGGTAACAGGATGCACCAGTGCATTGAGGCTGGCAAGCTTTTGCTTGTTATCGAACACCACGGAAGATATGTATTTGCGGTTGAGCACCCCGCCGTTGTACGCTTCACGGCCAAAAAGGGATATGATGCTGAGGCGGAGCCCGGCATCTTCGTTCATGAGCCGCCGTGCCTCCAGATCGGCGTAATAGACGGGGATGCCCAGTTTCTCAAAGATCGCAGCTACGGTACTCTTGCCCGAGCCGATCCCGCCTGTTAAGCCGATTTTAAGCATGTGCCTGCAAATTAGGGGAAACCATTGATTTCACCGCTGAATCTCTTTCCCGGTTTGCGTCAACAACGCATGTCTATGCAACGCAGATCACTTCTTTTTGAACACGATCTGCTCGCTGTACTTTTTTACTACAAAGGTGAAAAAATCACGGAGCGCATTGTATTCGTCCGGATCGAAATTGGCCTTTTTTAAAACCACGCTGGTGCGCAGCTGGATATTGGAATCCGTTTTAACGATCAGGTAATCAAAATAGCCCTGGTTGCCATTGAAGGTCGTGCGGGCGGAAGCCGGCAATTCGTCTACCACATACCCGTCGGGAATGTCCATATGCAGGATATAGGTTTCATTGATGGTGGATGGCATCTCGACTGGGTAGAGACGTTTCGCAGCCCTCAGAAGATTCGATCTGAAGCGGGTGATGAGGACCGGGTTGAAATAGATCAGCTGCTCTGTGCCATGTTCCGCCTTTATGTTGAAATGATACTGCAACGGTTGATCGAGTGCATGCAGTGAATCTACCTGCAGGTTCATCACCGGGTAATCAGGACCGAAATCAGATGCGACCGTCTTGATATAATTTGCCTCGCCTTTTTCTTTGATATACTGACGCGTGTTGATAGATTCCAGCATACCCATTGTGGTCTGGATCTTGCCTTCCATCCTGCCGTTGTCGCTGCTGGTAAGAAGCACCGAAGTGGTCTTTTTTTCAACCAGCGAATCGGTTGAAAAAAGAATGGAATCGGGTTGAGTGCAGATCACCCGCGCGAGCCCGTTGTAGCAGTCTGCAGGGAGCCTGCCAAAACCAAGCTGCGAGCGGCTTGCGTCGAAATAATAAGGCTTTCCGCTGAGCAACATCCGCACAACGACGTGATTGTAACGATCCATGATGGGGTAGGTCGCCGGTGCATACCCGTGGTCGCGGGTGCTCAGCAGAACCGGATCGGCTTTGATGCTTTCATGACGCAGCATCGCTATCAGCAGCAGGTTGATTTCTGCGGCAGTACCAAACCGGTTCCTGAAGACCGTTCTCAGCGGGTTGTCGAGCAGCACGTTGCCTTCCGCGGATGTACAGGTAAAATTATCGGCCACCCACCGGTATAGTTTTTTGGCTTTCTCCAGATCAGAGGCAGCCGGGCCAATGATCAGTTTGATCTCGTCTCCGAGCCACGGATTCGGCCTGTCGAGTTCAGCGCCGAACCCCTCGTTTTTCATCAGTTCTCCGGCAACAATGTCCCAGCTCGACAATACTTTTTTTGGTGGCACGTGCGGGTAGCGGTATTCCGACAGTTGGAACTGTATCTTTGAAATGTAATTTTTAAGGGTGGAGGTGTACGGTTCTTCCTTCAATGCAGGCACATTTTTCATTATCCATCTCCTGTTTACTGCGTTGCCTGCAAACGTGATTTTCGACCAGCCGGAACTGCCGGTCGACCCGTTGTATACTACCTGGTAAGAACGAAAATTCAGGTATGTGCTGTCTGTTGTAAATGGCAGGTATCCCTGCAACAGAAAGACATATTGAAAGAATTCGGGTATAGATACCTGGTATTCACTGTACAGGCAGGGATACTCACCCTGGAAATACCAGGGTTGCAGCGTAAAATCTCTGTACGATTTCAGTGTATAGGAAAAGTCGATGATCGAGCCCTCGTGCACTCCGGGCAGCGTAAACTTCTCGACCGACCGCTCGCCGGATTTTTTTTCCAGAAACACCGAGGTATTGTCGAGCCTGGTCGCTGTTAAGCCACCATTGTCCAGGTTATACGTTGTTGCCTGGAGGTCTTCCAAAACATCCTCATGATTGTCTGTAGTGAAAAGGTTCACAGTTTCGGTGGCTGCATCGAAACCGGTTTTATTCAGGATTTTGATCCGTGAGTGCTTTTTGTATATGACCGTGAACCACCCTTTTGCATTTCCTTCAAAGGTTGCGCTGCCTGTATTGGCGATGATAACGGCGCTTGTTCCGGTATCTGCGTTTGGAACCTGTATGTCAAAATCGCTGGCAGTAACCGGTTTGAAGCGGTACGAATTTTCCTGCGCATGCGCCGCCAGGCAACAGCAAACCAGCAGGAGAACGGAAACAGAAATTAAAATTTTCATGGGTCGGGCAGGGGGGATAGTAAAAAGCGCCCTGGGGATGGCCAGGGGCGCTTCTGGAGATTACCGTATGTTTATTGTTCCTTCTTCACCAGTACTACCCGGCCGCGGTCGGCCTTGTAAACCTGGTCGTAAAATTTGCTCAGGTCGGCATATTCTTTTGCCGGGTACTGGCCCCGGTACATTTCGAGTCGCCGGGTGTACACGACCTTGTTTTCCGCAATCTTCAGCGTGGTGATGTATTTCCCATACTTGCAATCGAGCTTGTTATCCGCCGCGAGTGCTTCAAGCTGATACCCGGCCGGGATGGTGATTTCCACCGAGTCGATCATGGTGCTTTCATTTTTCAACTCTATATCGTATTTTCTTTCTTCCGACACATCGAGCCTGCTCGAGAACTTGCTGAACACGTTGGGAACGATGAAAAGACGTTTTCCGCTCACCGTAGCATAATTCTCCGCGACGATATCCAGCGTTTCATCAATGGAAGGCAGCGTTGAACGGTTCTCTTTGTAATGAAAATCTGTGATGTCAAACGTAGGCAGACTGATCCTCTCTTTAAGGTAATCTTTGATGCGGTCTTTCGTGTAGCCATCGGCCAGGCCATACAACGATTCCCCTTCGGTGGCGCCATAGCTCGACCTTACCACAGCGCTCAGTTTTCCATCTTCGGCGATCGTTGCGGTGATGTTGCGTACGCGGGTGTTTTCCCTGGCTCCGTAATGAGGCGTGCTCACCAGCTTACCGCCATTCTCTGTGATGAGCAAGGCATGCCGGTTCCCGGTAAAATTACCCATATAGCCGGCAGCAGGCAGCGAGCTCGTGCATTCGAGCCAGATGGTGTCTTTTCCGTTGGGCACGCATGCTATCACGTGGTTGAACTGCTCGGAAGGGAATTCGGTGATGATGTCTTCCTCGTTCGAACCACCTCTGATCAGCGTGTAGTAGGCCGGGATGCCGGCTTCCTTCAGCAAGGCAACCATATAGTTCGACAGCGCTTTACAATCGCCGTAGCCCTTGCTCGAAACATAGGCAGGATCGTAGGGGCGCCATCCGCCGATGCCCAGCTGCACGCTGATATAGCGGGTGCTATGCTGCAGAAAATCGTATAATACTTTTACTTTCTCTTCCGTAGTGGTCTTGCCTTCGATAAGCTGATGTACTTTTTGCTGGATAGCCGGAGGAAGCACATCGAGCCCTTTGTTAAGGGCGAGCGCAAATTTTCCCAGCTCGTTCCAGTCGGTCATGTTTCCCTTGTAATCCTCGATCTGGAAATCGGATGGCGCCAGTACCAGGTAGGGCACGATCTTATGCCAGGCCGGAGATGCGTACTCACGGGTGATCGCATTGAAATTCGACAGCTCCCACCTGTACATTTTCTTGTCGTTGTTCGTGACAACAGGGTCAGTGCAGTTGAAGCATTTATAGCGGAGCTGGTAGTCTTTCGGCACTTCCACTACCATGGCGCTCTTTTCCACCGATACATGCTCCGTAGGAACCGGTGCCCAGTTTGGCATGAACATGGTATGGCGTTTTACGACCTCGGTTTCGTATTCAACCGTATAAGGATAGTTCTTGTAATAAAAGCTGTGGTACTTCAACCTGCCTTCTTCTGCCAGACTCATATCCGACGCTGTGCTTTCATCCTTGATGTCGGCTTTCTTGACCGATTTGATCTTTTTGCCCATCGCATCGTACAGGGTGCCATCCATCGATTCAATGGAGTTGAACCGGTCGTATGACTCAGCCATATAAGCCAGGTCATCTCCCTTCTCATCGAGTACCGTGAGCACTTCGGTTTCGCGGATGACCATTTTGTCGAGGCTCTTTATTTCAACGCTTAACAGATGTTTCCTGACAACCACATGCGCGTTTTTGAGCAGATCGGGTGAGATCCTGGCAACGGAGTATTCGCCGTCGCCGGCAAAAGCGGAAGCAGAAATGAGCAGCAGGAGCGACCAATAGAAATTCTTAATCACAACAATTATTTTTTCTTTTTGAACACGATCTGTTCGCTGTGTTTTTTGACCACGTATCCGAAGAAATCGCGGAGTGAGTTATATTCTTCCGGTGAGAAATTCGCTTTTTTGAGGATCACCCGCGACCGCAGCTGGATAGTGTTCTCCGATTTTGCAATCACATATTCGAACATGCCTTCGCTTTCGTTGAACGATACCTTGGCTGATTTGGGCAGTTCATCCACTACATAGCCTTTGGGGATCTCCATGTTGAAAACAAAAGTTTCGTTCATGGTAAAAGGCATCTCCACGGGGTAGAAGCGTTCGGCAGACTTGAAGAGATTCTGCTTGTAGCCTTCCGACATGATGGGGTTGAAATACACGATGTCATCGTTCATGTTCTCGAGTGTAAAATTATAATGTACCTGCACCGGCTCATCGAGTTCCTTCAGCGAATCGACGCCGATCTCCTGCACGTTGAAATCGGAACCAAAGGAAGTTTTGATCTTTTTGGCAAAAGCCTCTTTTCCTTTTTCCTTGATGGTTTCCCTCACGTCGACCGATTCGGCATTGCCCAGCAACGATTGATAGCTGCCTTCCATCTGGCCTTTGTCGTTGTTTACAATGAACACCGAAGTCACTTTTCTTTCTTCGAGCGAATCCGTGAAAAAGTAAACCGGCAGCGGTTCCGGATTGATGACGCGCGCAACGCCGTTATAGCACTTCAGCGGCAGTTTGGCGAAGCCCAGCTCCGATTGACTGCCATCGAGGTAGTAAACCTTGTCGTCGACGACCACGCGGGCAATCACGTAATTAAAGCGGTCCATCAGGGGGTACATTTCATGGGCAAAACCATGTGCGCGGGTGCTCAGAATGACCGGGTCGGCCTTGATGTTCTCATGCCGCAACATCGCTACCAGCAGCAGGTTGATGTCGGCCACGTTGCCGTTGCGGTTCTTGAAAATCGTCTTCAGGGTGTTGTCGAGGAACAAACCGCTGGTTGCGGTACAGGTAAAATTATCGCGTACGTATGCATATACGCGCTTGGCTTTATCGAGATCCGACTTGGCCGAACCATCGATCGACTTCAGGTCGTCATCCAGCCAGTTGTTGTTCTTGTCGAGCGCAAAACCGAAATCATCTCTTTTCAGATACTTCTCCGATACGGTGAACCAGTTTCCCATGATATCTTCGACGGGCGAATTGGGAAGCCGGATCTGGGAGAGCTGAAAGTCGATTTTGGCGATGTGGTTGGTAAGGGTGGAGGTATAAGATTCTTCCTTCAGCGCTGGTACATCTTTCATCACCCACCGCTTGTTAACCACATTGCCACTGACCGAATAATGTTCGGTATGGTCGGCAGCCGAAGAGGCGGAAGTGCTTACGCTGAACGACCTGAACTCCATGGATTCCTTGCTGATGGCAAAAGGGAGGTAACCCTGCGACAAATAAACATAATTAAAGAATTCCGGGATGAGCACCTGGTATTCACTCCAGAGGCGGGGATATTCTCCCTGAAACTCCCAGGGTTGCAGATTGAAGAGGAAATCGGAATTGATGGTGTAGGAGTACTCAATGATCGAGCCTTCCTTCACGGCGGGCAAGGTGAATTTGCGCCGCACATGGTTCTGGGATACCTTGTCTTTGAAAACGGAACTGTTTTCCAGCCGGGTTTCCACCACTTTGCCATCCACCAGGTTGTACGTAGAGCCTTTTATGTTTTCGAGCCTTTCCTCGTCCTGTCCTTTGGAATAGAGCAGGATGCTTTCGGTGGCGGCGTCAAAACCGTTCTTGTTCAGGATCTTGATGCGAACCTGCTTTTTAAAGACCAGTGTGAACCAGCCTTTGGAGTTGCCTTCAAACGAAGAGTTGCCAACCTCGGCCACAATCACGGCACTGGTGCCGGTGTCTACATGGTTCAACGGAATGGTGAAATCTTCCGGTGTGACCCTTCCGAACCTGATGGGTAATTTTTCCTGGGCCGATCCGAACATAAAGGAGCCGCAGGCCAGTACGGCGGCGATGAATACACGTTTCCAGTGCATAGTAGCGTAAGAATAGGGGTGTTATAAAAATTCTGACAAAATAGTGTATCCCCAATACATATGCAACCCCGGATGTGGGAAAATTGCAAAAATTGATTGTACACAAGAAAGCCGTGAAAAAAGGAACACGGGATTTCGACGGGGTTTACAGATCGCCCCATCAGAGAGGTTTGGATAGGAAATGGGCTGAAAGAAGATCAATTTACAGCGCCAGGATGTCACTGAAAAAAAAGTAAGATTTTTTACAGGAGAATGGAAGTTGGATGTGCCGGAAACTGATCAGACGGCAAACGAGGTGCCGCAGCCGCAGGTTTTACTGGCATTGGGATTCGAAAAAGTAAAACCCCGCGAATTCAGTCCATCCTGCCAGTCGATTTCCATGCCCATGAGATAGATGGCATGAGAAGGGGTCATAACGCAGGGGATGCCTTCGATGGAAAATTCTTCGTCACCGGTAGTTTTGTCATCAAAACCAAGCACATAACTCATACCGGAACAGCCACCGCCCTTTACGCCCACGCGAAGAAAAGGGGATGATGCATCCGAAGCCATCAGCCGTTTGACCTCTTTGATAGCCTGTATAGTAAGTGTTACCGGTGCGCTCAGTACTGCTTGAGACATAATAAATGTTTAAATTTGACCGGACAACCAATTGGCTGTTGCCTTGGTAAAGATAATAACAAAATCATTTCATCTTTGTTGAAAGCCTCTGATTCCATACCGCCGTTTTGTGCCGTGGTAACACCGGAAGCCGTTATTTTTGCAGCGCAACACAGCTTATGAGTACCACCCTTATCATCACGCTTGCGGTCCTTTTCCTTCTGATCCTCGGAGCGATCTTTTATACCATGACCTGGAAAAAAAGACCGGCGCCTGATGCCGTGCCGGTGACTGCTTCCCCCGCGGCGTCATTGCCGTTGCGCCTGCAGGCCTATGAACGGCTGGTATTGCTGACCGACAGAATTGCGCTTCCGAACCTGATCAGCCGCATCGGCGTGCAGGACCTGTCGGCCCGCGAGATGCAGCACCTGCTTACGCAAAGCATCAAGCAGGAATTCGACCACAATGTAACGCAGCAAATATATGTGAGCAATGAAGCGTGGGAGGCGGTGCGCAACCTCAAAGAACAGAACCTGCTCATCATCAACCAGGTGGCTTCTTTTCTGCCCGAAACAGCGTCGGGTTCGCAACTCAGCAAAAGTCTGCTCGACCTACTGATCGAAAACCCCAAAGCGTCGCTGCACAACCTGGTGTCGGATGCATTAAGCTACGAGGCAAAGGGTTTACTGTAAAGAAAAGCCGGTAGCTTTTTGCAGATGATGGGCAGAAGGAATATCCATTCAACATAAACCAGGTAAAAGCCAGAGCTGTAAGCTAACAGCTTGTTCCGTTCCATGAGTCAGCAACGCTTTACAGACAGCGGTATCGAGATCAAAACCTTGTACTCAGCAGATGACTTGTCCGGCGATCTCGGAAGGCCCGGGGAATTCCCTTACACACGGGGCGTACAGCCCGATGGATACCGCAGCCGGCTCTGGACGATGCGTCAGTATGCTGGTTTCAGCACGGCCGAAGAAAGCAACAAACGGTATCATTACCTGCTTTCACAGGGTGTGACCGGTTTAAGCGTGGCTTTCGACCTGCCTACGCAGATCGGTTACGACAGCGACCATGCCATGTCGGAAGGGGAGGTGGGCAAGGTGGGCGTGGCCATTGATTCGCTCGATGATATGGAGGCGCTTTTCAGCGAAATCCGGCTTGAATCCGTTTCTACGTCCATGACCATCAACGCCACCGGCTTTATCCTGCTGGCACTGTACGTTGCGCTTGCAAAAAAGCAGGGTGCTGATTTGTCGAACATCAATGGCACCATCCAGAACGATATCCTGAAAGAATACGCCGCAAGGGGTACCTATATATATCCGCCCAAGCCCTCCATGCGCATCATCACAGACATCTTTGAATGGTGCAGCCTGCATCTTCCTAAGTGGAATACGATTTCCATTTCGGGTTACCACATGCGTGAGGCCGGCTGTACCGCCGTGCAGGAAATCGCTTTTACGCTGGCCAACGGAAAAGCATATGTAGAAGCGGCACTTGCCAGGAATCTGGATATCAACGTGTTTGGAAAACGGCTTTCTTTCTTTTTCAACGCTCATAACAACCTGTTCGAAGAAGCCGCCAAGTTCAGGGCAGCCCGGCGAATGTGGGCGCAGATGATGAAAGAGCTGGGTGCCTCCGATCCTAAAGCCATGATGCTCCGGTTCCATACCCAAACCGGCGGCAGTACGCTTACCGCCCGGCAGCCACTGAATAATATAGTCCGTGTGAGCATCCAGGCCTTGTCTGCGGTGCTTGGCGGCACCCAGTCGCTTCATACCAACGGGTACGATGAAGCGATGAACCTGCCGACCGAAGAAGCCGCATCCATCGCGCTGCGCACCCAGCAGATCGTGGCACTGGAAAGCGGCGCGGCCGACACCGTCGATCCGCTGGCGGGAAGTTATTTTGTGGAGGCGCTGACAGACGAACTGGAAACCCAGTCCGGGTCGCTGATTGCAACGATCGATGCCATGGGAGGAAGCATCGCAGCCATTGAACAGGGGTTCATCCAGGAAGAGATCGCGAAAAGCGCCTATGCGTACCAGCAAAAGATAGAGCGGAAAGACAAGATCATCGTGGGCGTGAACCAATATGTTACCGAGGAAGTTGGCCGGCCTCCGGGGTTCAGGATTGATGATTCCATCCGCCAGGTGCAAACTGAAAAATTGGCTGCCTTGCGCAGCCGGCGAAACAACTCCCGGTGTGAAGAGTTACTTTCCGCCATCCGTCAAACAGCGGAGTCGGGTGAAAACCTGATGCCGTCAGTGATCCGGGCAGTGGAAAGTTACTGCACGCTGGGCGAGATCGCCGATGCGCTTCGGCAGGTATTTGGCGAGTACCGGCCGGGGATCTAGTCGATCAGGTTCAGCGATCGGGCGGGAGATTATCTTTCCGGAATGATTTTTATGACAGAGCTAAACAGAGCCTGACATCTCGTTATGTAAAATCCTTACGCACTTGCTATTTACGAATAACCCGGAGCTGACTACTTTCAAAGATGGTTATCAAGGTACCCCCGTTGACCCAAAAGGACGGTTCATGAACCTCGAACGTCCTATGGTGCCACAGATAGGCCAGGTACTGAAATGGTTCTTCAGCCGCAATCCGCAGAAACAGGAAAAAAAGGATGATCTGTTCCGGCTAACTCACCGGGACGACCGGCAGTTTTTAAGCAACACGGAAGACTGCATCGTTTGGCTGGGACATGCCAGTTTCTTCATCCGCCTGGGTGGCGTTTCCCTCCTCATCGATCCGGTTTTTTTTCATGAAATATTCCTGAAGCGGTATGCAGAACATGCTTTCGGGCCGGATGTTTTCCGGAATCTGGATTATCTGCTCCTCTCACACGACCACCGCGATCACTGCCAGGAAAGATCGGTCCGTCGGGTAGTGGCCAACAACCCCGGCATGCAGGTACTGACAGGTTTGGGGATGGCGCCGCTTCTCCGGCCCTGGATCGGGGGTGCACCCGTTCAATGTGCTGGCTGGTACCAGCAATACCAGACGGGATCCCGGCTCGAAATCTTCTATGTTCCTACCCGCCACTGGGGCAGGCGAGGCCTGAACGATACCAACAAGCGGCTTTGGGGTGGATTCGTGATCCGCAACGGCGACAAAACAATCTACTTCGGAGGTGACACTTCTACAGGGGAACATTTCAAGGAGATCAGAGCGCTTTTTGATCCGGTTGATGTGGCAATCATCGGAGTGGGGGCATACAAGCCAGCCTGGTTCATGCAATCTTTTCATATTTCTCCCCAGCACGCCGTGAACGGTTTCCACGATACCGGTGCCCGTATTTTTATTCCCATGCATTATGGAACTTTTGACCTGAGCGATGAGCCGGTCGGTGAGCCGTACCGCATCCTGAAGGCCGAAGAGGCTGCTGGTAAGATACCGGGAGACCTGAAGTTGCTTGACCTGGGGGAAATTCTTTTTCTATAAGATCGATCAGTTATTTAATTCATTTTTAAAACCACCTGAGCGACGACTTGGACCCCAAAAATTTTTACTAAACAACAAGTTAAATAAATTTATATGTTAATGATGAACGGAAAATGATCTTAATATTTAGCTTGTTCATCGATGGAATTTCCTGTTTCAACGGTTGAGGGAATAGAAATTTGTTAATTTTGATTACTTTTATTAAAATCAAAATAACTGCACATGAGAAAATTTTTATCCCTTGTTGGGGTATTTCTGTTCTTTTGCTCCTTACAAACCTATTCGCAAACTCCGGCAATTACAGGAACAGTGACTGATGCAAAAGACGGATCCTTGCTTGCAGGCGTTACAGTTCGGGTGCGTGGCGGCGGTACTTACGTCACCGATAACATGGGCCGGTTTTCGATCCGGAATGCCAACGGCGAAGTCTCGCTCGATTACAGTTTCATCGGCTACAATGGCCAAACGGTAAAAGCAAGGGCAGGCCAGCCGCTGAACATCAAACTGGAAGCAGACGCCCGCTCGCTGAGTGAGGTGGTGGTTACCGGCGTTGGCGTAGCTACCAGCAAAAAAAAGCTGGGTATCTCGGTAGAAACCGTTACGGCGGATAAACTGCCCCCCGCGCCGACCTCTTCGATCAGTCAGGCCCTAGTAGGTAAACTGGCCGGTGCACAGATCAGCAGCAAAGATGGTACTCCCGGCGCCCGCACAAATATCCTTCTCCGTGGTGTGAACTCCCTTCGCGGAGGCACTTCACCCATGATCCTCGTCGACGGAATAGAAGTGAGGGCCACTGACCTGGGTGCACTCGATCTCAACAATGTGGAAAGGGTGGAAGTAGTGGAAGGGGCTGCCTCCTCCACCATTTACGGGGCACAGGGCGCCAACGGTGTGATCCAGGTTTTTACCAAGAAAGGGAAAGCCGGACAGATGCACATCGATGTGTCATCCAGCTACGGCACCAGCTCTTTTATCAACAACGGCGACGTTCATACCGCACGCACACATGGGTTTAAGACCGACGCCAACAACAATGTGGTGGATGCAAACGGCGTGATCATAAAAATAAAACCCGATGGAACGTATACGGCCGGAGTGAACGCAGACGGCGTAACGCAGGGCAGCATCGTCTGGAACAGCACCGACCCCAACAACGACGGCAGTAAACTATACAACCAGAACCTGAAGTATTACGATCACCTGAAGCAGCTGTTTGGCAACGCGGCCAATATTAACAACAGCATCAGCATCACCGGGGGCGCCGGCAATACAGATTACGCACTCGTCGGTTCCAACACCCGGCAGGAAAGCGCCATCAAACAGAACGGATACCTCAACAGAACAAACTTTTCCTCGAATATAGGCACCGAACTGTTCAAAGGGTTCAGGATCCGGTCCACCACGCAGCTGATCTACCAGAAAAATAATTTCAACCCGTATTTCACTGCAGGCTCGAACCAGATCTTTGCCGTACTGAATGCGTCTCCCTTTTTCGATTTCAACTGGAAAGACGCTGCCGGCAACTACGCCTACACGCTGCCTGCCACGCCGGTCAGTGTGAACGGCCGCAACCCGAATTACTATTTCCAGTATTCTGCGGGTAAGGATCAGACGCTGAGCGTGATTCAGAACCTGCAGGCTTCCTACAAAGTGAACCGCTTTGTTGACCTCGACTTTAAATACGGGATCAACTACGAAAAAAGGGACGTAAACAATACCTACTACAACCAGACACAGAACATCAACGTGATCAGCCGATCTTCCTTTATCGGCGGTTTCAGCAGCGCCAAGGGAGGGATCTCCAATACCTCTTACACCACCACTTTCCAGAATGCTTTATCCACAGCCAACATCCACCTGGACCTGCAGAAAGATTTTCACTTGAATGTTCCCATCGTATCCACCACGCTCATCGGATACGACTACCGGAAGAACGTTGCCAAGACCTACACCAGCACGGGTGATGGATTGCAGCTGTATCCCATCTACAATGTTACCCAGACAGATACGCGCACGGTAAGCACCGATAATGTGACACCATTTGTAACGTTTGGAACTTTTGTGAACGAAGCCCTCGATTTCGGAACCATTGCCGGTATCAAAGGGGGATTCAGACGTGATTTTTCTTCTGCTTTCGGACAGGGTGCCACCGCGAAACCTTTCTATAACGGAAATGCTTACCTGCGGCTTTCCGAGTTGAAATTCTGGGATGCCCTGGAGAATGTGATCCCTGAATTCAAGTTGAGAGGCGGTTATGGGGAAGCCGGTATCCAGCCGGGCGCGTTTGACCGCTATGTAACGCTCACCACCCGCCAGATCGGTTCCAGCCTGGCTTTCTACACACCGTCGACACAATCGAACCCTGATCTCTCGGTGGAAATATCCAAAGAAAAAGAAGTGGGTGCAGACATGACCTTCCGGCTTGGCCGGGGTGCCTGGCTCAACAATGTAACGCTCAGCACCACCGTCTGGAAAAGATCGAGCGAAGATGTGATCTATACCGTGGATGCGCCGCCTTCTTCGGGCGGTGGCGGATATCTTACCAACGCATATTCGCTGAAATCGAACGGCTTCACTTTCGCGCTGAACTTCGGAATGGTAAAAAGCAAGAACTTCAACTGGGATTTTACCACCAACTTCAACCACCAGAGTTCCTTCATCGGTTCAGTTTCCACCGGTCAGGACATTATCGTAACCAGCAGTGCCGGTTACGGCAACTATGTACTGCGCGCCGGTTCCCGCATCGGCCAGCTGTATGGTCTGAAAACCTTCACCAGCGTAAACCAGACCAAACAGGATGGCACCCCTTACATTGCCAAAGCCGACCAGGGCAAATACCAGCTTGTGAACGGTTACCTGGTCGATACGGCTACCCGCGGACTACAATTCACCAACGAGAACTATGCTTTCGGCGATCCGAATCCGAAATTCAACATGGCTTTTATCAACAACTTCAACTACAAGGGCATCACCCTGAACGTGCAGTTCGACTGGGTGTACGGCAGCCACCTCTACAACCAGACCAAAGAGTGGATGTACCGGGATGGCATTCATGGCGATTTTGAGGATAAGATCACCGTCAATGGCAAAACAGCCGCTTATTCAAATTATTATGTGAGTGCCTATGGCGATATGTGGGGTAGCATCAACGGGGCAAGAAACTCCATCAAGGACTATTACTATGAAAGTTCGTCTTTCCTGCGCCTGAGGAACCTGACCCTCGCATACGAGGTGCTGAACCTGGTAAAGATCAAATATGTGAAACGGCTGCAGGTGGTGCTTACCGGCCGCAACCTGCTCACTTTTACCAAATATACCGGCATGGATCCTGAAACCAGCTCCGGATCGACCAACTCGGGCTTCGACAGGGGAGTAGATTATGTTACCACGCCCAATTCCAAAACCTTTCAGGCAGGCATCAACGTAGGGTTCTAAGCTAAATCAACAAAACACAAATCTTTTTTCAGATGAGAGATAAATTTTTTTATGCGCTTGCACTGACGGTCATACTTGCAGGAACCGGGTGCAGCAAAAAAGAACTGGATGTAAAAAATCCAAACAGTCCGACCCCGGAGAGTGCCGCCACCGAAGCGGGTATCATTGCTTTGTCGCTCGGCGCGGTGTATCAGAATGGTTTCAATGGCATCACAGACAGTAAATACACAGGTTCCTTCCTGGGCAGCACCTATTTCTTTCTGGCGCCGGCGTACCACGATTTCATGGCCGACGTTGTCTCCTCGGAAGCAGCCAACAACATCACCAACCAGGTCGGTGTACCGGATTATGTGATACTGGATGACGGCACGAAGCTCACCAATACAGCCCCGGTGAAAGCGGTTGTGAGGGCCAACAATTCAAGAACCAAGGCGGGAACGAACATGTTCTATTTTGAATGGACGTGGATGTATTTTTTAAACAATGCCTGCAACAACATCCTTTCTTTGGTCGACAATGTGGCTTTTTCCGGTGATGCCACTTCCAAAAAAAATGCCCTGAAAGCATGGGCCTATTACTGGAAAGGGTTCGCTTACTCACGGATCGGTTCTACCTATTATGCCGGGCTGATCAAGAATGATTACAACACCATCAGCAATGAGTTCAAGACGAGTGCGGATATCCTGGCCGAATCGAACGCCAATTTTGACAAAGCCATAACTGCGCTCAACGGCGTTACCAATACAACTGATTACAATACCACCATAAAAGCGGTCATTGCTTCGCAGAACCAGGTAGGCAAAGGCGGTGTGCTCACGCCGGCCATGTGGATCCATAATATCAACACCATGAAGGCCCGTAACCTGTTGCTGAACAAAAGGCTGAAAGACATGACAGCAGCCGACTGGACCAGCCTGCTGACCCTGGTCAATTCAGGCATCACCGCTACCGACCTGGTGTTCACCTCCCGTTCAGCCGCAACCGGTGGCTATATGTCGGCGACCGGTGGCACAGAGACAGCGCTCACCACCGGTGATCCTACCAGCACCACCTATAAAATGAGCGAGCGACTTGTACAGGAATACAAGACCGGTGACAAGCGACTCACCAACAATTTTACCAGTCTTATCACGTATCTCAACCAGAAAGGCGGTATCACCTTCAGTACCCGGTACAGGCTGCTGGATGGCGGTGCGGGTATGTCGGGCGTAAGCGTCATCAGCAGCCGCACGGTCGGCGCTTATGAGTATTACATCTCTGCTACCTACGAAGAAAATGAGTTGATGAAAGCGGAGGCGAATATCATGCTGGGTAACACAGCAACAGGTCTGGCGAGCGTAGATGCTGTCAGGACCTACCAGGGGGCCGGTCTCGCCGCTACTTCCGGCGTGGTCACCGATCAGGCTGCAGCGTATGAAGAACTGCGCAGGGAAAGAAGGGTATCGCTGATCTTCCGGGACGTAGCCATGTATGATGCCCGGAGATGGGGCGTGCTGGATGATATCACCAAAGGCGGCGGCAGAACAAAAGCGGTTGTGCTGAACCCTACAACTGGGAAGGTAAGCACCAACGCCACCATCAACTATAATTTCCCTGATTACTGGGATGTTCCGGACGATGAAACGTCGCTCAATCCCCCATCCGCCACCAGTGCCAAGGTTAAAAATCCAAACTACTAGCCGTCAATAAGCGACGCGTTGGATAATTCCCGAAGCCACTTTAACTACATCGTTTTTTAAGCAGGGTGCAACCTATAGGAAAGATTGATCAGCTGCCAGACGAATCTGCTTATCGCAGGATGTCTGGCAGCTTTCTTTTCAGCACATACTCAGCATTTTACTGCGAAGGTTTGCGCCATCCGTACAGCCAATACTGGTAAGGTGAAGGGAAGGCAGGATCACCTTGGCTTTTGTCATTTCCGCCTGATGTAACCACCTCTGCCGGCCAGACGCATGGGTAAAGTGAATGTACAGGCTAAATATGTAATTTGCTTCAACTAAACTAAACCCTCATGATTGTAAGACATGATCTGTATGTCATTGCCAGCTTCCTGCTATCGATCATCATATTTCTTGCAGCCATCCTGGTCGCTGCATTTGTTTTCGCGTATGTGTTCAGGATCCGGCAATTGCGGTGGATCCAGCTGAAGCAGCTGGAAGTGCTGGTTGCGATGGCGGGCAAGGCGGGAGTTACCGAAAAGGAGCTGGAAGATATCCTGAATAAGGAAGAAAAGTAGCCGTTCGGAGTTCGGATTTGCGGGAAGTACGAACACAAATACTCCCAATTGTAGGGTTCCCCTGTTTGCATATGGCGCTTATTTTTACTCCATGGCACAGCGGAAACCCTTCGACCCCTACTCCCACATCAGAAACCTCAGCACCAAAAAGACGTTAAAGGATTCAGGTGGAATGTCTGCTGATGGAAAACCCCGGCTCGTCTCAACCGATTCCGCTGTGCTTATTTTTATCTTTGCCGTGATGCTAGCTTTGGGGTTTGCCTGCTGTAATATATAATCTTTTTTCGCTGCTGTTTTTAGCTATCCTGTTTCTAATAAATTATATTGTGAAGTGATGGATTGCCACAGTGAAGCCGACAGTAGTTAGGCCATCTGTATAAAGAGTAAATAGGAGAGGGTAGAAATAGATGATGCTATCTGACTTCAATAAAAAACCCCCATGGTCTGGGGGTACTGTGCCCGGGACTGGAATCGAACCAGCACATCCTTGCGAATGGCAGATTTTGAGTCTGCTGCGTCTACCAATTCCGCCACCCGGGCATTTGCTGAAAGCCTGTTACTGAGGGGAGGCAATATTACGGATTACCCTGATCTTGTCCAAAATGCGCTGCAGGTATTTTTTCTTGTAATAAAACTCCTTTACCTGCAACAACTCTTCTTCGGTACCAGTATCCGCCCGATAAGTTTGAATAATTTCTGCCACATCATCGTAAATTTTTAATATCAGGTGCGTAGCTTTTTGCTCCACATCCATCAGCAGCTCTTTCCGTTCATCGAGTTCCAGCTCCATCAGTTCTTCGTTCACATCCCTCACTTCCATCTGAAACTCCGGATCAGGCTCGTATCTGTCTTCGAGCTGGTTCCGGATCTGCAGAACATACTTCAATGTCTGCTCTTCATCCGAAAGAACTGTGTACGCTTTCTTCGCCTGTTCCAACCTGGCTTCCTGTTCCTCTGTTGAACCTCCGGAGTGTTCGCCCCCCGAGTGTTTTTCGAAACCGGACAGCTTTTCCTTCAGCACTGCCTGATCTACCTGAAAAGCCACCGGAATATTGTACAACTCAAAATGGTTCATGTAATATAAGATTGATCTCGTGCCGAGCTTGTCGGTACAAAAATAAGCCAATTCGCTGCTCATATCTTTTTGATGCTGCTAATGGTGGAGATAAAAATTTTTGAGCAAGCGGGTGAACGCTCTGGAATATGCTCCGTCTTTTCTGATACAGATGACTTCATCCGTGGTGGGAGCGTTTTTCTCCCTGCTCAGCAGCAAACATGTGCGGAAGGGTGGATGGCGGTCGGAAGGCTTCATGTACATCAATGAGCGCGGAAGCAGCCCTGCTTCACCAGCCAGAGAGATCAATTCGGCGGTGCGGTGAAATGGAAGAAGTAACGATGCATATCCAT
Source organism: Chitinophagaceae bacterium (assembly GCA_965200945.1). Lineage (GTDB taxonomy): Bacteria > Bacteroidota > Bacteroidia > Chitinophagales > Chitinophagaceae > JADCRZ01. The sequence continues at coordinate 1,147,180 of OZ241749.1, read as the reverse complement.
CTGCCGACAGGTGCAGGTCAATGACCTCCAGCAGTTCCGCAAGCGTCAGCAGCTCACTGTGCCAGGCAATACGCGTCGATTCCGCCGATGATTTCAGGTCTCCTTCATAAAATGGTGGATTGCTGATGATAAAATCAAACTTCTTTTGCGGATCATGGTGTCTTGCATCTGTCCGGAGCACGGAGATCCGGTGCCGCCAGGGGCTCGCCACCGAATTTTCCACGGCCTGGCTGCTGGCGCCCTCATCGATCTCCCAGGCTTCGATCACAGCCTCTGTTTCCTGCGCAAGCATCAGCGAAAGCAGGCCGGTTCCGGCGCCGATGTCAAGTGCATTGAAATTTCCCGGATAGAGTCGTTCTATTTTGGCGGCCGTCCACGCGCCAAACAGGCACGCATCGGTACACACCTTCATCGCACACCGGTCTTGCTCGATCCGGAACTGCTTGAACTGAAAATAGGAATTCTTCATGGGAGGTCATGCTTCCGGGCGGGCCGACGGAACCACCGAAAGAGAGGCAAAATCTTGTTCGAGGTATTTGTAATAAGCGGTCATTGCGATCATGGCAGCATTGTCGGTGCAGTAGGCGAACGCCGGAATGTAGGTTTGCCAGCCCTGTGCTTCACCTGTTTCTTTCAGCATACGCCGCAACATGCTGTTGGAGGAAACGCCACCCGCAATGCAAACATTCTTTATGCCTGTTTCGTCGGCCGCTTTTTTCAGTTTGTTAAGCAGGATCGTCACGATCCTGTGCTGAACAGATGCGCAGATATCGGCCATGTTACTTTCCAGGAAAAGGGGATATGCCTGTGTTTCCTTCTGGATAAAATAGAGGATGGCAGTTTTCAATCCGCTGAAGCTGAAATTTAATCCTTCGATGCGCGGCTCAGGAAAGCGCCATCTAAGGGGATCTCCTTTCTGCCCCCATTTGTCGATCAGCGGCCCACCCGGGTAAGGAAGCCCCAGGATCTTGGCCGTTTTATCGAACGCTTCCCCGGCGGCATCATCGAGGGTTTCACCGATGATCTCAAGAGAAGCAGGTGAGCGGCAAACCACGATCTGCGTGTGGCCGCCACTCACCGTAAGGCAAAGGAACGGAAATGCGGGCCGTGGTTCTTCGATCAGGTTTGCCAGCACATGAGCCTGCATATGGTGCACGGCGATCAGCGGTTTGCCAAGCGCCAGCGCCAGCGATTTGGCAAACTCGGCGCCCACCAGCAGCGACCCGATGAGGCCGGGCGACTGTGTGAAAGCAATGGCATCCACCTCGTGGATCGCTGTATCCGCTTTCCGAAGTGCGGCATCAACCAGGGGTACTATGTGCTGTATGTGCGCTCTGCTGGCCAGTTCGGGCACTACGCCGCCATATTGAATATGCACACGCTGATCCGCTACCAGGTTCGAGCGCATCACCCCGTCTTTGCACACGGCGGCACCCGTGTCGTCGCACGATGATTCGATGGCGAGGATGGTTACGGAACGATCTTGTTCAATCATAAACAATGGCAGGAATTAGAAATAACAGGCAGCACCGGCTATTTGGACCGGATGGCCACTACCGGATCCATGCGCGAGGCGATGGAAGCGGGGATGATACCGGCGAGGATGCCGATCACGATACAGATCGAAACAGCCAGTCCCATGATACCGACGGAAATGAATATGGGGAAATCGAGTAAACGGGAAAAAATCTGTGTAAGGATAAAGACCAGAAGAATGCCTATGGCGCCTCCCATGATACAGAGGAAAGCCGATTCCAGCAGGAACTCGAGCATGATGGTAGAGCGCCTTGCGCCGATCGCTTTCTTAAGCCCTATCTGGCTGGTACGCTCGCGTACGGTCACAAACATGATGTTTGCCACCCCGAACATGCCTACAAGCAGCGAGAGGGCAGCGATGGCCCATCCGCCCTGGTTCACACCCGCAAAGATCGAATTCGTGATCTCTTTCAAAGGTTCGATGTCGTTCAGCGAATAATTGTCCTCTTCGCGGGGCCGCAGCTTGCGGATCGAACGCATGGCAGCGGTCAGGTCATCTTTCAATTCTGCCACCGGCACGTTTGACCTGCCTTTGACGATGATGACAGGACTGGCATTTTTTTCCTGGATCATGGTTTTGAGATAGCTGGCCGGCATCAAAACGGCATTGTCAAAATCCCACATGTCAACCATATTCTTACCCTGCTTTTTCATAAGTCCGACCACGGTGGCCTTCCGGTCTTTCAGCATCACCTGCTTGCCTACCGCGTTCTCCGGTTTGTCGAACAGCTGGGTGGCAACTTCGTAACCGAGCACGAGGTTGTTGGCTCCCCGGTCGTAATCCGCCTGCTGGAAGAGGCGGCCGATTTCAATGTCGATCTTCTGTATCTGTGGGAACTCTTCGGAAATACCCAGGTATTTTATGCTTTTGAGGATGTTGTCCTTGTACTCGATGTTGTCATTCATCTCGATCTTGAAAGCCATGTTCTCGGCGCTGGGGGTCTTTGGCTTCAGCTGTTTCATCTCCATCGAAGTCACCTGGGGTCTTTTCATCAGTTTCCACCAGGGGTTGTCACCATTGGAGGCATATTGCCATTTGTCGATGTAAACAGAATTGGTTCCGAGTGCGTTGAGGTCGTTTTCCACATTGTGTTTCAGGCTGTTCACGGTGGCAAGTACCCCTATGATGCAGAAAATGCCGATGGTGATCCCGAACAGGGATAAAAAAGTGCGGAGGCGGTTGGCCCGGAATTCTTCCAGAGCCATTCTGAGGCTGGTAGCGAGGATATTGAGGATCCGGAACATACTCAAATATACGGTTTCAGGTCCAATACAAAAAAAGCCACCCGCGGGGGTGGCTGATATATCTCATGATGTGAAAAACTGGTATTACGCTTTTTTGTCCGCAACTACTACCGGCTTGTTGAGCTGCTGGCTCCATTCGATGGAGATGGCAGATTTTTCAAGCTTCAGGTAACTGCCCGGATTGATCTCCAGGGCAATGGTGCCGTCTTCATTCACTTTGTTGACGGTGCCATGGATGCCTGCAATGGTAACAACCTTGTCGCCTCTCTGCAGGTTTTCCTGAAATTTTTTGGCATCCTTGGCCTTTTTAGCCTGCGGCCGGATCATGAAAAAATAAAAAACCAGTATCATGGCGCCGAGAATGAACAACATGCTGTTGTTATTGGGAGCAGCGGCCTGTAAAAACAATGGATTCATGTGATTCTGCTGTTTGGTAATAAATAATTAGTTTTTGGGCTGTACATCTACGTCGAAACTAAGCTCTGAAGGCTGGGTTCCTTTGGCGTTGGCATATACAAACAAGGTTTTGTGGTTGGCATGGGTACGTCCGTTGCTGTTGAACGAGCCTTTTATAACGCCATCCTTACCCGGTGCGATCGGTTCTTTGGGAACTTCCGCCATGGTGCAGCCGCAGCTGGGTTCCACCTTGCTGATCACCAGCGGAAACTGACCGGTATTGGTAAAATGAAATTCAAGATCAAGTTTTTCACCTTCGTCTATACGGCCGTAGTCGATGGTCTTTTCCTTCCACTCCATGGTAGTGAAATGGCTGGTGTCGCTCATGTCTACCGCCGCTCTTGCATAAGGTCCTTTGCCGTCATTGTGTGTTGTACCGCCGCCTTGTCCGCAGGCAGCCAACAGGGCGAGTGTAAGAAAATAAAAGAAATAAAAACGCATGATAGCTCTTTTTTGCAAAGGTAGTGATTGCCCCGGATGTCAGGATTTCTTGAAAGCCACCTTATTCAGCGTGTTGTCTTTCACCATGTCTTTGTGAATGCTGTCAAGAATGCCGTTGACGAACTGACCGCTTTGCGGCGTGCTGTATTCTTTGGCCAGGTCGATGTATTCGTTGATAGTTACCTTGGGCGGGATGGTCTCAAAATAGAGGAACTCACAAACACCCATCTGCATCAGGATCATATCGAGGGTGGCAATGCGTTCGGCGTCCCAGTTGGTCAGTTTCGGCTGTATGAGGCCCATCGTCACATCCCTTTTACCCAGTACCGTTTCGAGCAGGTTTTTACCGTATTCCCATTTTTCTTTGCCCAGCATCTCCTGAAAACTGAACGTACTTCCTTTCTGGAGATAACCGGTAACGAGCGTATTGATCATCTCGCAATCATCATCCCAGTTGGTAAAAAGTTCCTCTATATGGTAGGTAAACGATTCGTCGGGAAGCAGGATATCCTGGTAAAGAAAAAGCAGGATGTCTTTTTCGCCTTTCTTACTTCTCCCTTCCTCGGCTATGTAAGCGGAGTATTCAGGGGTATCCACCAGCTGGAGATACATTTTCTTCACCAGTTCGCGGTCGATGGAAAGCTGTGGTTTGTCGTCTTTCAGCGACTTCTGGAAGGAGGCATCGTCTTGGAGGTTCCAGATGATCTCGTTGCCCGCGATCTTGATATTGACGTGGAGGTCTTCCTCGGTCGGGAGGTGTTTGGAAGCCCGGTGAACGGCCATCTGCTCTGCATAACGGCCTACTTCGGATATAAAATAAAGGAGGTAAACGAACAGCTGGCGGCTCTGGTCGAAGTGCTTCTGAAGCATCCTGACCTCCTGCTCCGGTTTTACATCGTTTTGGAGGGAATCTAAACTATAGAGCGTCTGCATCACTTTCACCCGTATATTTCTTCTGCTGATCATTCTTGATGGGAGCTGTTTGGGCCGCGAAGATAACAAAAACTTCTTCCTTTCCATGACCGCTGGCAACGACGCCCAAACAAGTTGTGCCTGTCCGCTTTTTCGCTCACCGGGAGCCCGGAAGGCGAAGCCTGAAAGTGACAAAACAGGAGAGGGGATCCGAACGTGGCGTTGCTGTACTGTCAAAGTTCTGCTAAATGCTGACAGGAATTCCGGTTTTGGTTTAACAAACCTTTTGGTATAGAATGTGCTTAAGTTTGCACGCCTAAATATTTCAATTAAATCAAAAACTATTATTATGGCTACTAAGTTAAACATTACTCCTTTACACGACAGGGTAGTGGTAAAACCCGCCGCTGCAGAAGAGAAAACTGCAGGTGGGATCATTATTCCTGACACAGCGAAAGAGAAACCACAGCGTGGTGAAGTAGTGGCAGCAGGCCCTGGCAAAAAGGACGAACCCGTTACGGTGAAAGCCGGGGATACTGTTCTGTATGGCAAATATTCCGGTACTGAGATCTCTGTCGAAGGCCAGGATTATCTGATCATGCGGGAAAGCGACATCTTAGCAATTGTTTAATCTCCATAATTTCAGCCGGCCCCAGGGCTGGTATGAACCTGATTCTCACTTAAATTTAAAAATCTACTAGTATGTCAAAACAGATATTTTTTGATATCGAAGCCCGGAATAAAATGAAAAGGGGCGTCGATACACTGGCAAATGCTGTGAAAGTAACATTGGGACCCAAGGGCCGCAATGTTGTTATTGAAAAGAAATTCGGTGCTCCTTCCGTTACCAAGGATGGTGTAACCGTAGCGAAAGAAATCGAACTGGAAGACCCGATCGAGAACATGGGCGCCCAGATGGTGAAAGAAGTAGCCAGCAAAACTGCAGATATTGCAGGTGACGGTACCACTACCGCCACCGTACTCGCCCAGGCCGTTATCAGCGAAGGCCTGAAGAACGTAGCCGCAGGTGCTAACCCGATGGACCTCAAACGCGGTATAGACAAAGCTGTTGCAGCAGTGGTCGAAAATCTCAAATCCCAGTCACAGACCGTAGGTGACGATATCTCCAAAATCGAACAGGTCGCCTCTATCTCCGCCAACAACGATGCTTCCATCGGCAAGCTGATCGCCCAGGCGATGGCCAAAGTCGGTAAAGAAGGCGTTATCACCGTAGAAGAAGCAAAAGGTACCGATACTACCGTTGAAGTAGTGGAAGGTATGCAGTTCGATCGCGGTTACATCTCTCCGTATTTCGTTACCAACAGCGAAAAAATGGAAGTTGAGCTGCAGAACCCGTACATCCTGATCTACGACAAAAAGATTTCTGCCATGAAAGACATTCTCCACATCCTGGAGAAAGTTGCCCAGAGCGGTCGTCCGCTGCTGATCATCGCAGAAGACCTGGAAGGTGAAGCACTGGCTACCCTTGTGGTAAACAAACTGCGTGGTACCATCAAGGTGGCTGCTGTGAAAGCCCCGGGTTTTGGCGACAGAAGGAAAGAAATGCTGCAGGATATCGCTGTACTTACAGCCGGTACCGTAGTAAGCGAAGAACAGGGTTTCAAACTGGAGAACGCAGACCTTTCTTACCTCGGTCAGGCTTCTTCCGTATCGATCGATAAAGACAACACAACCGTTGTGGGTGGTAAAGGCGAAAGCTCCAACATCCAGGCCCGTGTGAACCAGATCAAAGCGCAGATCGAAACCACCACATCCGACTACGACAAGGAAAAACTGCAGGAACGCCTGGCCAAGCTGAGCGGCGGTGTAGCCGTTCTGTACGTTGGTGCTGCCACAGAAGTGGAAATGAAAGAAAAGAAGGACCGTGTGGATGACGCCCTGCATGCAACAAGAGCTGCTGTGGAAGAAGGCATCGTTCCCGGTGGTGGAGTTGCCTACATCCGTGCCATTGCCGATCTGGAACACCTGAAAGGCCTGAACGAAGATGAAACAACCGGTATCGCCATCGTGAAAAGGGCCATCGAAGAGCCGCTTCGCCAGATCGTGGTGAACAGTGGTATCGAAGGCAGCATCGTGGTGCAGAAGATCAAGGAAGGCACCGGTGATTTCGGATTCAACGCCCGCACCGAAATATACGAAAACATGTTCAACGCAGGTGTTATCGACCCTACCAAGGTAACCCGCATTGCACTGGAAAATGCCGCTTCAATCGCAGGTATGCTGCTGACCACCGAATGTGTGGTTGCCGACAAACCAAAGAAAGAAGAAGCACATTCACATGGCGCTCCTGATATGGGCGGCATGGGCGGTTATTAATCCGGTCCCTGCGCTGTGTAAACAGCCTCTTATATTGTCCCCGTTGCCTTGCAAGGCAACGGGGATTTTTATGTTACCTGGTTGGAAAGTTCCCGGCTTTTTCGCGTAGATTTACCTGATTCTTACCCCTGCACACAACTTGAACAAAGCCCAAACGTTTACTTGCCGTGGGTTCTATCGAACCGTCGACTTTAATTTCCCGTACATTATGAAGTTATGAAAAGGAAGGTTTACGTTTATCTGTTCAGGTTATGTTGCATTGGCGCCGTATGCGGGCTCCTTTCCGCGGCACACCCTGTTACCGGCCTTTCTTTCCGGCGCGATACCATCGCCGCTCCCTATCTCTCACAGGTCAGGTACCTGGCGCTGGGCGATTCCTATACCATTGGCCAGTCGGTGGCTGCCACCGACCGCTTTCCCATACAGGCTGTTTCCATTCTCCGCAATTCAGGCTACAATGTGGCAGACGCCGATATCATCGCTACTACCGGTTGGACCACTGCCAACCTACTCAACGCGGTGAAGAACAAGCATTCAGCAAGTCCGTACGATTTCGTGAGCCTCCTGATAGGCGTAAACAATCAGTTCCGCGGCACACCGGTGGCCGGATACAAAGTTGAATTTACCGCCTTGCTAAAAAAATCGATCGAGCTGGCCGGCAACCGCCCCCAGCGGGTTGTGGTGTTTTCCATTCCCGACTATTCCGTAACGCCATTTGCCATCGGTCCTATCGACCGCGACAAGATCGCACGCGAAATAGATTCCTTCAACCGGGTCAACAGGCAGGTAGCCGCTTCTTTTCATGTACAGTACATCAACGTTACGCATGAAAGCCGCCGTGCAGCTGAGTATCCATTTCTGATCGCTTCCGACGGCCTGCATTTTTCGGGTCTCGAGTACAAGATCTGGGCGGAGATGCTGGTAGGCGTCATGAAACGCTCTATCGGCGTTGAACTGAATCCCTCCGACTCCCTGTACGTGCCCATACCGCTCACCGGTGATCAGGACAGGTAACCCTGCATCTGCACATACAGCAGCAGGGTAATTGTTTTTACATCCTGTATCCCGCCGGTTTTGATCATCGAAATCGCCTGTTCAAAATCCACCTCCACGATCTCAATAAATTCCTGCTCTTCTTTAAGTCCGCCACCGGCACTTACTTTGTCTTCCGGCGCATAAGGCGCGGCATAAAAGTGAAGTAACTCCGATACAGCGCCTGGTGAAGTGTAGGCTTGAAACAGTTTTTGCACTTCGTGTATCCTGTACCCGGTCTCTTCTTCCACTTCCCGTTTGATCGCTTCTTCCGGACTCTCATCATCGATCTTCCCTGCGCATGTTTCCAGCAACAACCCGGTTTCATTGCCGTTCAGATAGGAAGGGAGCCGGAATTGCTTTGTGAGGAGCACGGTCTTCTGTACCCGGTTGTACAGCAGGATGGTGGCGGCATCGCCCGGGTAGAACACGAGCGCGTTCTTTTTCTGTTCGCCGCCGGTTTCCTGCTGGCGGGTGAACGACACTTTTTTGAGCGGATATTTCTCGTCTGACAGTACTTCTGTTTTCTCGATGGTTACGTTTGTTGCCATGTGGTATGAGTTGTAAGAAAAAGATAGCAGCAATTTGGATACCAGCACAGCAGTTGACCGTCGCCGCTGAACGTATCCACTACTTAAATGAGGGGTTTCTATAAATGATGTTTGTACCGGTTGTCAACAAGATTTACAATGGAGGCAACCATCCGAATTTATACTGCGTTCCCTTTTTGTATCCTGAAAAGCCAATTCTTCCGTACGCTGCGAATCTCAGCAATTGAGAACCAAAACAACGTATACAATCACCCAATCAAACTTCCCGCATCATGAAAAAACTTTACGCTTTGCTTTTTGTGCCGGTTTCTCTGGCTGCCACCGGTCAGGGTTACGCCCAGGTCGTACACAATGTGGTCGCCTCCAATTTTCAGTTTACCCCCAGTAACTTTACGGCCGTAATCGGTGATACCATCCTCTTTACTTTCGGCCCCACACCGAATTTCAGTCATACAACAACTTCGGTTACCATTCCTGCCGGTGCTGCAACCTGGGATAGTCCTCTGACCACGGCTGTGCCTTCCTTCAAATATGTGGTAACAGCACCCGGTGTTTACAATTATAAATGTACTCCGCATGCGGTAACACAGGGGATGGTGGCAACTTTTTCGGTTTCTGCCGTTACGCCGGTAAAGATGATCAGCTTCACGGCAAGTTCTCAGCAGGGTGGCGCTTTGCTCAACTGGGAAACCGCTTCTGAAGAAAACACTGACAGGTTCGCCGTTCAGATGAGTTACGATGGTTTGAATTTCAATGATGTTGGCTTCACTGCGGCAGCCGGCTCCTCCAATGCAGTCCGCAAATACTCCTACCAGGTCGGTAATATCGGTTCCCGGGCCGCTTACGTTTACTTCAGGCTGATCACGATCGACAAGGACGCAAAAAAACAATATTCCGACATCGTGTTACTCCATAATGGAGCGGTGGTAGCGCAGAACCTCATAAAAACCTTCTACCCGAACCCTGCCCAAAACGGAGATCATCTGTACTTCTCCTTCGATTCTGACAGCGATGCCAAAATGCGGCTGACCATCTTCGAAACCAGCGGCCGGAAGATTTTCGGTGCCGATGCGATAGCCGTAAAAGGCGTTAACCAGTCGCACCTGCCCATGCCCAGGATGCGGAAAGGCGCTTACTTTATCGAGTTCGAGCTGGGCAACCAGAAACAGACCCTCCCCCTGTTTGTAAAATAACTTCTTTCTATAGTATAAATTATACCGGCCTCCCGACAGGGGCCGGTATTTTTGTTTAAGTTTGGAGGAACCATCCATCACTATTTATGAGACAGCTGTCCGTATTGGCTATCCTGCTTTTTTCCCTCTCTTTTCCTTTTATTCTGAACGCCCGGCAGAAAACGGATTCGGTATTTGTGCTGCAGGCCGACCGCGTGTTCGATGGCATGGAAATGCATGCAGGTTGGCAGGTGGTCGTGAAAAACAATCGCATCGAATCTGCCGGCCCCGCAGGAAGCACGCCTGCCGGCGCTCGCCGTATCGTGCTCTCCGGCTGTACGCTGATGCCCGGAATGATCGAAGGACACAGCCACCTCTTTTTACATCCGTACAATGAGGTTCCATGGAACGACCAGGTGCTGAAAGAATCGAGGGCAGAGCGGGTCGCAAGGGCAACGGTTCATGCCAGGAACACGCTCATGGCGGGTTTTACCACGGTAAGGGATCTTGGTACGGAAGGAGCCGGATATGATGACGTGGGCCTCAAGCGTGCAATTGAAAAAGGCGTGATCCCTGGTCCGCGCATGGTGGTAGCCACCCGTGCGATCGTGGCCACCGGCAGTTACGGACCCAAAGAACTGAGCTATGACCAGGAATCTGTAAAAGGGGCGGCTGAAGCAGACGGCGAAGAAGGACTGACCCGGGAGGTCCGAACCCAGATCGGCAAAGGAGCCGATGTGATCAAGATCTATGCAGACTACCGGTGGGGGTTAAACGGAGAAGCACGGGCGACGTTTACGGTCGATGAATTAAAAAAGGCGGTTGAAGTAGCCGCGTCTGCCGGCCGCCAGGTTACCGTACATGCTTCCACGCAGGAAGGCATGCGGCGTGCGATCGCTGCAGGTGTAGCCACCATTGAGCATGGAGATGACGGCACGCCTGAAATATTCCGGCAAATGAAAGAAAGAGGCATCGCCCTTTGTCCTACAGTGGCTGCGGGCTATAGCATACAGCTTTACAGCGGCTGGAAAAAAGGGACGGAAGAGCCGGTGCGCATCAAAGCCAAAAGGCGCAGCTTTGGCGATGCACTTAAAGCGGGCGTCACCATCTGCATGGGCGGCGATGTGGGGGTATTCACGCATGGCAACAATGCCCTGGAAATGGAAATTATGGTGGACTATGGCATGACGCCGCTCCAGGTGCTGCAATCAGCGACCGCTGTGAATGCGGATGTTTTTAAGCTGGACAAGCAGCTGGGCAGGATCAATGCAGGCCTCCTGGCGGACCTGATAGCGGTGGAAGGTGATCCTTCCAAAGATATTTCAGCAGTAAGAAAAGTGAAGCTGGTCATGAAGAACGGCGTGATCTACAAACAATAAAAGGGTCAGTCCCGGGTGAGGCCTTCGATGAGCGGCTGGTGTTGGGGAAATTGCATAAGGAGATCGTTCTTTATGGCCATTTCAAAATCCGCAAAATCGAACCCGGGAGCTACGGTGCACCCGCAAAGGCTGTATTCACTGCCCGGTGCCGGAGAGGAGGCGAACCAGTTACCGGCTTTGATCACGCAGCAAAAGGCTTCCCCTTTTTCAGGATCATTGCCAAGTGTATGCGTAATAAGGCCGCCATCTTCCAACAGTTCAAACACCTGCAGGGGATCGCCCGCATAAAAATGCCACAGCTCATCCGACCGGATGCGGTGAAAAGCTGAGATCTGTCCTTTTTCCAGTAAGAAGTAGATATTTGTGGAAATGTTCCGCGGGGCGGATAAGGAGATTTCTGAGCCTGGTTGAAGGATCAGTGCAGACCGGTATATTTCAGAAAAAGCCCCTCCCTCCACATGCGACTGCAGATGGAGCTTTTCCTTCCAGTATATTGCCGGATAGCGCATCTGCGTTATTGCTGCACCTGTACGCGGTTCACTTTGTTGTTGCCATAGTACCACCGGTTCAGGGAGTCACGCATGCGCAGTGTGTCGGCAGCGGTGGCTGGCAGTATAAAATAAAGCGTAAAATTGGTTGAGTCTGGGGTGAAAAGCTGAATATCGTTTCCAAAGGATTTCAGTTTACGGTACCGGTTCATTGCCCGTTGTTTGTCTGTCGTTTGCTCTACAACGAAACGGAAGCTGCTACTCCCTGGCACCGGTGCAAGGCCAGCAGGGGCCGGCTTGGATGAGTCAACCCCTGCTACGGCCTGCTCTGTTGCAGCTGCTGGTACGGTGGCGGCGGTGTCCGACTGGTTACCCGGATTGTTGACCGGTGTAAAAACCTGCTGCTTTGCGCTTTGTGTATAAAAATAATATCCGCCCCATGCCACCAGCCCCAGGCATAAGAGTACGATCAGCCACATAAACACTTTCCTGCCACCACCGCGGGATCTTGTTTCCGTTTCTTCAACTTCCTCAGGTGTGGGCCGCCTTCTTTCTTCGACCCGTTCAGCCATCGGCTCATCCAGTTTGGTAGTTACAAAATCGCCCGGTGTGAATTCAAAATGCCCGCTTTTCGTGAACTGCAGCGTGCCGATGCCTTCCAGAAAAAAAGGCTTGCCTATGTACAGGAACTGTTTGCCTAAAGTAAGGTAGCTCTCCAGGTCGGAGATGGCGAGGGGCTTCATTTTACCGGTGTGCTCCGATATAAAAGTGATCAGGTCATCTTCCGCTCTCGATACGGGAATGTTGCGGAAAACAACGCCGTTACCGGGTTGTCTTTGTTTGCCGTTTTCATCCCAGGTTGCCGTGGAATTGTCCGATTCAAAGGTTCCGATGCCGGGAAGAGCCAGTTTCTTATGTTGTTGCAGGTATTGCGCCAGAAGTAAGTCAAATCTCAAGTTGAACTATTTTCCACACAAAGTAAGGATAATTTCCTATGTCGGAGATCAAAATGATATGTGAGCAATTAATTTTAGATTGCAGCGCCGGACCAGATATTTTTACTACGCGCAGGCAGGGCAGCAGGCTGGAAGGAGCTGGTTTTCTGTGAGTTCCGTTTCTTGTCAGCAGAGAGCTCCGCTTGCCGCATTTTAAACAGGCACTATGTTATCTGAAGAAGAAAAGGCATTTGTAATCTACTGGGAACAACACCGCGACCGCGAAAAAAAGGTGGTGAAACAGTGGCTGATGGGTTTACCGGCCGGACTGCTTTTCGGCATCCCCATCCTGGTCAACCTGTTCTCCGGCTGGTATAAAAGAGCCACCATGGACCTCAACAGCCATATTTCGAATGGCGAATTCAACCCCCTGGTTCTCATCATTGCCCTGCTGATCATCGTTTCCTTTATAGCCATCTTTTCCAAGCGACATAAATGGGAGATGAACGAACAGCGGTACCAGGAACTGAAGGCGCAGAATCCCTGAATATTCTTTCCTGATGCAGCGAAAATGATCCTGGTGCAGTCAGGTAGGATAGAAAAAATTTGATCTCTATGAAGCGTTTTTTTACCGTGATTACCTGCCTTATCATCGTCTTTACACTGGCCTGTAAAAAAACAGGCAGCACCTCCACCTGCAGTTATGATGCCTGCGCCTATCCGGCGCCCGATTCTGAAATTGCAAAGATCCAGACTTACCTCGACACCAGTAAAATCACCACCGCAGTAAAACACTGCAGCGGTATCTACTACCAGATGCTCACCGAAGGAACAGGAGGGAGTCCGACACCCTGCTCCTCAGTTCTCATCAACTACAAAGGTTACCTCACCAATAAGACCGTTTTTGATTCCTCTTCCTCACCCGTATCCTTCAATCTGATGAGCCTCATCGACGGCTGGAAACGCGGCGTACCCCTGGCTAAAAGAGGTGGCAAGATCAGGCTTTTTATTCCTCCCTCCCTGGGTTATGGACCGAATGCTTACGGACCCATCCCCGGCAAATCCATCCTTATTTTCGACATCGAACTGCTGGATTATCTCTAATACCACCTGGCCGGTATCAGAAGGCGGGTCTGGGTTGATGCGTTACGGGAAGATATCTGTAAATCAATTAATTTTAGCGCATCAAAATCCAAGTCATTGTCACACGAAGCCATCTCAGTATTCGATATGTTCAAGATCGGGGTCGGTCCGTCAAGTTCCCATACCCTGGGGCCCTGGCGGGCCGCCCGGCGTTTTCTTGATGGACTGATCGAGGAAGGTTTGCTCTATGATGTAGTTTCCCTCCGGGTGCTGCTGTATGGCTCTCTGGCAAAGACCGGCGTGGGCCATGGAACCGATATCGCCGTTCAGCTCGGACTGTGCGGCGAAGACCCGGTGACATTCGACGTGAACAACATCACTCCGCGTATCAACGACATCGGCAACATGCAGAAACTGGTGCTTGGCGGCAAGCATGAGATCGGCTTTGATCCCCGCGAAGACATAGATTTTCTTTACAACGAGATCCTTCCTTTTCATCCCAATGCGCTCACCTTTCTGGCAACGCTTCGGCACGACAGGCATATCGCCCGGACATATTACTCGGTCGGCGGCGGGTTTGTAAAAGTGGAAGGAGAGGAGAACTCCCTTTCTTCACAGGTGACGCTGCCTTTTCCCATCAATGAAGCGGACGACCTGCTGCACTGGTGTATCAAGACCGGTTTATCGGTGAGCGAGGTCGTCATGGAAAACGAGCTTGCCTGGCGAAACGAGAAAACGGTGCGGGAAGGCGTGCTGCACATCTGGCATACGATGGCAGCCTGTATTTATCGCGGATGCCACGCTTCGGGCATCCTGCCCGGCGGCCTCAACGTGAAGCGGCGTGCGGCCGACCTCAATCGCCGCCTGACCGGCAACCAGCCTTATGACGGGTATCATTCCTGGCTGGAAGTGATCCGGGACGGAGGCAGCAGCTTCAAGTATATCCTCGACTGGGTAAGCTGTTTTGCGCTGGCCGTGAATGAAGAGAACGCTTCTTTCGGCCGGGTGGTCACGGCCCCCACCAACGGGGCCGCCGGAGTGATCCCGGCGGTACTTCAATACTTTATCCTTTTTTGCGAGGGCGGGAGCAATGAAAAGATCATCCAGTTTTTGCTGACCGCCTCGGAGATCGGCAGCATCTTCAAAAAGGGATCGACCATTTCGGCGGCGATGGGTGGCTGCCAGGCCGAGATCGGCGTGTCTTCTGCCATGGCTGCCGCTGCACTTACGGAAGCGTTGGGCGGTATCCAGCGCCAGGTGCTCATGGCCTCGGAGATCGCCATGGAACACCACCTCGGACTGACCTGCGACCCCATCGGCGGGCTCGTACAGATCCCTTGCATCGAACGCAACACCATGGGCGCCATCAAGGCGATCACCGCTTCCCAGCTGGCCCTGCAGAGTACACCCGACTACGCAAAAGTTTCGCTCGACGCGGTCATCAAAACCATGTGGGATACCGCGATGGACATGTCCAGTAAATTCAAGGAAACGTCCGAAGGCGGACTGGCTGTAAATATCCCGATCAACCTGAGCGAATGCTGAGTGGAGTTATAACAAACCATTAAATAAATAACTCTTTGCGAATCCCGCAAAAAGTATAATTTTGTCTCCTATTTATCGTTTAAAAAAGTTTTTGTAACGCTAACCACACAAAAATTGGAAAACACTTCAATCCATACAATCTCCTGGCAATCGTTCAACAGGATTGGGTTTTCTCTTAACTTTCTCACCATTACCTCCGCGCGACCGCGACGTGGTTGCTGATAGGACGAGCAATTAATCCTTGCCCCTATCAGTGGAACAATCCCCGTTCTTTTATTGTTACTTATCCCCGGATAAGGACTCACACAATATGAATCATTCTTCAATTCTAGGAAATTGGACAATCAACACATTGTAGTCAGGGTAGCTACCGCTGACGACAAACATTACTCGGTCACTATTACGGACGAAATGGAATCTTCGGCCAAGGCCCGTGGAACAGGCATAGCCAAACGTTCTCCCGACTATATAGAAAAAAAGATGGAAGAAGGCAAAGCAGTGATCGCGCTTACCATCGATGGCACCTGGGTTGGTTTTTGTTATATCGAAGCCTGGGGCCATGAAAAATTTGTTGCCAACAGCGGTCTGGTGGTGTCACCGGCTTTCAGGAAAAGCGGCGTCGCCAAACAGATCAAAAAAAGGGTGTTCGAACTTTCCCGCGAAAAATATCCTGATGCCAAAATCTTCGGCCTTACGACCGGTCTGGCCGTCATGAAAATCAACTCCGACCTGGGTTACGAACCCGTTACATATTCCGAACTCACAGATGACGACCAGTTCTGGGCCGGCTGTAAAAGCTGTGTGAACTACGACATCCTCATGAGCAAGGAAAGAAAGAACTGCCTCTGCACAGCCATGCTGTACAACCCCGCCGAGCACCAGGAGCCTGAAACATCCGCCCGTGAGTTTTCAGAGAACTCCCATATCTACGAACGCTTCATGAAGATCAAGGAAAGCCGCCTGATCAAGCTGCTCAAAAAGAAGCATGTTGTTCCAATCAAGTCGAAAGCTATCTTGCAATACTTTTTTAATTTTTAACATCCAGGTTAAGCCTGTACCTTTTTAGACCATGGACCAAAACAAAAAACTGGTGCTGGGCTTCAGTGGGGGGTTAGACACATCTTACTGCGTAAAATATCTGAGTGAAGAAGCCGGGTTCGATGTACACTCCATCATTGTAGACACCGGCGGTTTTACCGACGAAGAGCTTCAGCAGGTCGAAGACCATGCTTACCGGCTTGGCGTTAAAACCCATACCACCGTTCGCGCCGTCAAAAGTTACTACGACCGCATCATCAAATACCTCGTGTTTGGCAACGTGCTGAAAAACAGCACATACCCGCTCAGCGTAAGCGCCGAGCGCCTCAGCCAGGCACTCTACATCGCCGAGCATGTACAGAAACTCGGCGCCGTCGCCGTAGCCCATGGAAGCACCGGCGCCGGAAACGACCAGGTCCGCTTCGACATGGTCTTCAACATCCTCATCCCCGGTATAGAGATCATCACGCCCATCCGCGACCTCAGGCTGAGCCGCGAACAGGAGATCGAATATCTTCAAAGCAAGGGTGTCGAGATGAATTTTGCCAAATCGCAGTATTCCATCAACAAGGCCTCTGGGGAACTAGCGTCGGCGGAAAGGAAACCTTGAATTCGAAAGGGATGCTGCCGGAAAGCGCCTGGCCCACCCAGGTCACCAAAACGGAAGGAGAAGAAGTAAAGCTTGATTTTGTGCAGGGGGAACTGGCGGGTGTAAACAGCCAGACCTTTGATCATCCCGTAGACGCGATCCGTCATTTGCAGTCGATCGCCGGCCCTTACGGCATCGGTCGTGATGTGCATGTGGGTGATACCATCATCGGCATCAAAGGCAGGGTAGGGTTCGAAGCGGCTGCGCCTATGCTGATCCTCAAAGGGCACCATGCACTTGAAAAGCATGTGCTCACCAAATGGCAGCTGAACTGGAAAGACCAGCTCGCGCAGTTCTACGGCAACTGGCTCCATGAAGGTCAGATCCTTGACCCGGTGATGCGCGACATGGAAGCCTTTCTGCAGAGCAGTCAGCAAAACGTGACCGGCAGCGTATTCATCAACTTGCAGCCTTACCGCTTTCAGATCATCGGCATTGAATCGCCGTACGATCTGATGAGCAGCAAATTCGGCAAGTACGGTGAAATGAACAACGGCTGGAGCGGCGAAGACGTGCGCGGCTTCACAAAGATCTTCGGCAACCAGACCATGATCTGGAACCAGGTCAACAAGACTGGCGCCGAACAATAACCCATCTTTTCACTTTTCAGACTGATTGATTGACAGGCAGGCAATCAGCGCATATGAACAATATTCAGGCAGGCATAGCAGGAGGCGCCGGATACACCGGCGGAGAATTGATCAGGTTGCTGGTCAACCATCCCGACGTAGACGTCCGCTTCGTACACAGCAACAGCAACGCCGGCAAAGCGGTTTACGAAGTACACAGCGACCTGAATGGAGATACCGATCTCAAATTTTCCGCTGAACTTGACCTGGACGTGGAAGTGCTTTTTCTATGCGTCGGTCACGGGGAAGCCAAAAAATTTCTGCAGGAGCATCCGATACCCGCCGCTACCCGCATCATTGATCTTTCACAGGATTTCCGGCTGCTTGCAGACGGGAAACCGGCTTCCATGGCGGGCCACACTTTCACATACGGTTTGCCGGAGCTCGACAAGGCAGCCGTTCAGGAAGCGTCCAACATCGCAAACCCCGGCTGTTTTGCAACGGCGATCCAGCTAGGGCTGTTGCCGCTGGCCAAGGCAGGCTTGCTGAAGGAAGTACACACAACCGGCATCACCGGATCCACCGGGGCGGGGCAGGGGCTGCAGCCAACCTCTCATTTTTCCTGGAGGGCCAACAATATCCAGGCCTACAAAACCCTGACGCATCAGCATCTCAAAGAGATCAACCAATCGCTCAGGCAACTATCGCCCGCCGACCGTACACAGGAGCCATCCCTCTTCTTCGTGCCCTGGCGCGGAGATTTCACGCGGGGCATCTTCGTAAGCTCGCAGCTTGATTGTGAACTTACGGAAGAAGAGGCCTACAAGCTGTTTGAAGGTTATTATGCGACACATCCGTTTACCATCGTGAGCCGCGAGCCGGTCTTTCTCAAACAGGTGGTGAACACCAACAAATGCTTCATCCAGCTCGAGAAAGTCGAAAACAAATTGGTGATACATTCTGCGATCGACAACCTGCTGAAAGGCGCTTCAGGACAGGCCGTTCAAAATATGAACCTGATGTTCCGACGACAGGAAACGGCCGGACTGAAACTGAAGGCAAATTATTTTTAATCGTTTATTAATCCAGTGGCGGTCTCGTTACTGACAAGAGGGATTAATTTTACAGCAACTCTCCCGCATCACCTGCAAAATCAGCACACATGAAACTCTTTGATGTATACCCGCTCCAGAACGTAACGATCGACAAAGCGTCGGGTTCGTACGTTTGGGACGACAAAGGTCAGAAATACCTCGACCTGTACGGGGGCCACGCCGTGATCTCCATCGGTCATACACACCCGCATTATGTACAGCGCCTCCAGGAGCAGCTGCACAAGGTCGGGTTCTATTCCAACTCCATACACATCCCGCTTCAGCAGCAACTGGCAGACCAGCTGGGAAAAGTGTCGGGCAAGAACGACTACCAGCTTTTTCTGTGCAATTCGGGCGCGGAAGCCAATGAGAATGCACTAAAGCTGGCTTCTTTTTACAATGGCCGCAGGAAAGTGATCGCTTTTAAAAAAGCCTTTCATGGCCGTACCTCCCTTGCAGTGGCCGTTACCGACAACCCCAGCCTGGTAGCACCTGTAAACCAGACCGACAACGTCGTCTTCCTCCCGTTCAACGATGAAGAAGCGCTGGAGAAAGCGTTCAGCGAAGAGATCTCGTCCGTGATCATTGAAGGCATACAGGGTGTGGGCGGAATCAATGTAGCGACGCCTTCTTTCCTGCAGAAGATCCGTCAGCTGTGCGACCGGTACAATGCAGTGTTTATCGCCGATTCCGTTCAGTGCGGTTATGGCCGTACCGGCAAGTTCTACTCGCACGATTACAGTGGCGTGGATGCAGATATCTACAGCATGGCAAAAGGCATGGGCAATGGCTTCCCTGTGGCCGGCATCAGCATCGCGCCTAAATTCCATGCAAAGTATTATATGCTCGGCACTACCTTCGGTGGCAATCACCTTGCCTGTGCCGCGGCACTGGCGGTGCTCGAGATCATAGAGCAGAACAACCTGATGAACAACGCACTGGAAGTGGGCAATTACCTGATAAGCGAACTGCAACAGCTGCCCAACATCCGCGAAGTACGGGGCAAGGGGCTCATGATCGGCATCGATCTGCCGGAAGAGATGAAGGATGTAAAGAAGAACCTCCTGTACAAGCATCATATTTTCACCGGCGAGGCAAAACCGAATGTGATCCGGTTGCTGCCTGCCCTGAACCTGGGTTATGCGGAAGCAGACCTGTTCCTGGATGCACTCCGGCAAGAGCTCGGAGCGGATGCCTCGTCCAAAGAAAGAAACAGGACCGCTGCAACACAGGTGTAACAATCATCAATAACCGTAACTATTCATCAAAAACCCTTCTTTCAAAGCGTGAAGAATTTCGTCTCTGTACAGGATGTCGCCGATATCAACGCCCTCGTTGAAAAAGCGCTGCAGTATAAAAGTCAGCCCTTCTCCGACCGTAAGCTGGGCGAAGACAAACGGGTCGGACTCTTGTTCCTTAATCCGAGTTTGCGCACCCGCCTCAGCACACAGGTAGCGGCCCGCAACCTGGGCATGGAAGCCATTGTGTTCAACGTAGACAAGGAAGGCTGGGCACTTGAGTTTGAAGAAGGGGCCATCATGAGCGGAAAGACCGTGGAGCATGTGAAAGATGCGGCGCCCGTACTGGGTCAGTATTTCGACATCCTGTGCATCCGCACGTTTCCTTCCTTAAAGAACAGGGAAGAAGACTACAGCGAGCAGGTGATCCATTCGTTTCTGCAATATGCAAAGGTGCCGGTGGTAAGCCTCGAAAGCGCTACCCTGCATCCGCTGCAAAGTCTGACAGATATCATTACCATCCGTGAAACTTTCAATCAACCGCGCAAGCCCAAAGTGGTGCTCACCTGGGGGCCACATGTAAAACCACTGCCGCAGTGCGTTGCCAATTCTTTCGCCCAGTGGATCAACGCCTGGGGGGAAGCCGATTTTGTGATTACGCATCCGGAAGATTACGACCTGGCTCCGCAGTTCACGCAAGGCGTGCAGGTAATACATGACCAGGATGAAGCCATCAAAAACGCTGATTATCTCTATGTGAAGAACTGGAGCACGTATGAAGATTACGGCAAGATCTACAGCAATGACCCCCACTGGATGCTGACGGAAGAGAAACTGGCCCTCACCAACCAGGCGAAAGTGATGCATTGCCTGCCGGTGCGCAGGAATGTGGAACTGAGCGATGAGGTGCTCGACAGTGCAAACAGCCTGGTAACCCGGCAGGCCGGTAACCGGGTATGGGCGGCCCAGGCGGTGCTTGCAGACATTTTACGTGAACTGTAATGGAACAACTGTTTGTCATAAAAATAGGCGGCAATGTGATCGATCATCCTGCAGCGCTGCAGAGTTTTCTGCACGAGTTCGCAGGCATAAAAGCCAAAAAGATCCTGGTACATGGCGGCGGCAAGATCGCTACCCGCATAGGCGAGCAGCTGGGCATTGAATCAAAATATGTGAACGGCAGAAGGATCACCGATGAAGGAACCATCGACCTCGTAACCATGGTGTACGGCGGACTCGTGAATAAAAAGGTTGTGGCACAGCTGCAGGCGGCCGGCTGCAATGCGATCGGCGTAACCGGTGCAGATGCCAACCTCATCCCGGCGGTTAAGCGACCCGTAAAAGAGATCGACTACGGATTTGTGGGAGACCTGGACAGTTCACTGATGCCGGCCGGCATTTGGGAACTGTTCCTTGAGCATCATCTGATTCCGGTGGTGGCGCCGTTGTCACACGACGGGCAAGGCCAGATGCTGAACACCAATGCGGACACCATCGCCTCGGTGATCGCAACCGTACTGTCTGTCAGGTACGAGGTCAGGCTGATCTTTTGCTTCGAGAAAAAGGGCGTTCTCCGGGATCCGGCGAACGATGATTCAGTGATTCCGCTTATCACTGCAGAAACCTACCCGCAACTGCAGGAACAAAACATTCTTTCCGGGGGCATTCTTCCCAAGATCGACAATGCCTTCAAAGCCATAGAAGCAGGCGTACAGGAAGTGCTGATCGGCGATGCAAAAGACCTTGTACGCAATACGGGCGCACAGATGCAGGGCACGCTCATAAAATAAATCAATGTCAAACCACGAAGAGAACCTGGGCATCATGGATCTGACCACCCTTTACACGGAAGCTGTTGACCTGCTGAAGCAACTCATTGCCACGCCTTCCCTGAGCAGGGAAGAGCAGGATACCGCCGTAATTATCGAACAATTTTTAAACGATAAGAACATACCTACCCAAAGAAAAGGGAACAATGTATGGAGCCTCAACAAATATTTTGAACCGGGCAAGCCCACGATCCTTCTCAATTCGCACCATGATACGGTAAAGCCCAACCGCTGTTACACGAAAGATCCGTTTGAGCCTGTGGAGGAAAACGGGAAATTGTACGGACTGGGAAGCAATGATGCCGGCGGACCGCTGGTAGGCCTGCTGTCTGCCTTTGTTTACTTTTACGACCAACCCGCACTCAACTTCAACCTGGTGATTGCAGCAACAGCGGAGGAAGAGATCTCGGGCGTGAACGGGATAGAAAGCATCCTTTCGGCCTTGCCTTCCATCGATGTGGCCATCGTAGGTGAACCAACCCTCACCAATCTGGCCGTAGCGGAAAAAGGCCTGCTGGTGCTGGATTGCACAGCACATGGAAGGGCAGGGCATGCCGCCCGGGAAGAAGGAGACAACGCCATTTACAAAGCCTTGCACGACCTCGAATGGTTCCGTTCATTTCAGTTCCCCAAAATGTCGAAAACGCTGGGACCGGTGAAGATGACCGTAACCGTGATCAGCACCGAGAACAAGGCGCACAACGTGGTGCCCGATCTCTGTAGTTTTGTGGTGGATGTGCGGGTAACGGATGCCTATACGCATGAAGAGATCCTGGACCTAATCCGGGCACAGGTGCAGAGTGAAGTAAAGCCGAGAAGCATGCGGCTGCGTTCGTCGATGATCGGGGAAGATCATCCGCTGGTGCAGGCAGGCGTCCGGATGGGTAAGACCTGCTACGGTTCGCCCACCACATCCGACCAGGCGCTGATACCGGCTGTGTCCCTGAAATGCGGTCCGGGCGACAGTGCCCGGAGCCATACGGCCGACGAATTTATCTGGCTGCATGAGATCCGGGAAGGCATCCGCACCTACATCGGTCTGCTCGAAGGAATGACAGTCTGACCTTTTATTCATCCTCCTAGCGGGGTCTATAAATCTATCACATACTATGAAACTCTGGCAGAAAGATAAATCGGCTCTACAGGAAGTAGAAAAATTTACGGTTGGAAATGACCGTGAGCTCGACCTGTACCTCGCCCCCTTCGATGTGCTCGGTTCGCTGGCGCATATCCGTATGCTGCAGGAAACAGGGTTGCTGACGGAAGAAGAATGGCGGGTGCTGAAGAAAGAACTGCAGGACATCTATCGCCGGATAGAAGCCGGAGGCTTTACGCTCGAGGAGGGCGTGGAAGATATCCATTCACAGGTGGAGTTCCTGCTGACACAAAATACAGGTGATACCGGTAAAAAGATCCACAGTGCCCGCTCCAGGAATGACCAGGTGCTGGTCGATCTCAAACTTTACCTGCGGCATGAGCTGGAAAAAGTGGTACATGCGGTAAAAGAATTTTTTGACCTGCTGCTCGCCCAAAGCGAGAAGTATAAAGACGACCTGCTGCCCGGGTATACCCATCTTCAGCTGGCCATGCCGTCTTCCTTCGGATTGTGGTTTGGCGCTTATGCAGAAAGTCTGGCCGACGACCTTGTTACGGTGCTTGCTGCATACCGGGTGGTCAACAAGAATCCGCTGGGTTCCGCTGCCGGTTATGGATCTTCTTTTCCCATCAACCGCACGCTCACTACCCGGTTGCTGGGGTTCGATGACCTGCATCACAATGTGGTGTATGCGCAGATGAGCCGGGGTAAATCGGAACGGATCGTGGCATCTGCCCTGGCGAATATTGCGGCTACTCTCTCGAAGCTCAGCATGGACGCCTGTTTGTACCTCAACCAGAATTTCGGGTTTATCTCGTTTCCCGATGAGCTGACGACGGGCAGCAGCATCATGCCGCATAAAAAGAATCCTGACGTATTCGAACTGATCCGGTCGCACTGCAACCGTCTGCAGGCCTTGCCAAACGAGATCATGATGATGACGGTGAACCTGCCTTCGGGGTATCACCGCGACCTGCAACTGCTCAAGGAACACTTGTTTCCGGGGTTCGACACGTTGATCTCCTGTCTTCGTATGGCCTCTCTTATGATCAGTAACATCGAAGTGAAAAAAAGGATCCTTCAGGATGAGAAATATAAATATGTGTTTAGTGTGGAAGAGGTGAACAAGCGCGTTCTGCAGGGCGTCCCTTTCCGTGATGCTTATAAAGAGATCGGCCGATCCATCGAGGCCGGAACCTATACCTACTCTTACGATATACATCATACGCATGAAGGATCTATCGGTAATCTGCAGAACAAAGAGATCAGCGGCGTAATGGAAGCGGTGTTAAGCGAATTCAATTTTCACAAGGTGCATAGCGCTTTAGAGCAATTATTACAGTAAATTGCCCCTCTCATGACACCCGTAAAAAATCTTTGCCCATGAAGGGAGGCTCTAACACAAAACGCATTGCTGTATTCGGTTCAACTGGTTCCATCGGTACGCAGGCGTTGGAGGTGATCGCAGCCAATCCGCATATCTTTTCGGTTGGCGTGCTCACGGCGCAGAACAGCGATGACCTGCTCATTCAGCAGGCCCAGCTGTTCAAACCGGCAGTGGTGGTGATCGGAGACGAAAAAAAATATGCCAAAGTGAAGCTGGCCCTGGCTTCGCTTCCCATCAAAGTTTATTCCGGAGAACAGGCCCTTGACGAAGTGGCGTCGATGGACGTATACGATCTGATGCTGGCAGCCATTGTGGGCTTTGCCGGACTGAAGCCGACCCTGCAGGCGCTCGAAAACGGCAAAACAGTGGCGCTTGCCAACAAGGAGACACTGGTAGTAGCCGGTGACCTCGTGATGCAAAAGGCGCGCGAAAACAAAGTGAACGTGATTCCGGTAGATTCGGAGCACTCGGCCATATTTCAATGCCTGGTTGGTGAAACAGACAACAAGGTAGAAAAGATCATTCTCACCGCATCCGGCGGCCCGTTCCTGGGAAAGAAACCCAACTTTCTGGTGAATGTAAAACGGGATCATGCCCTGCAGCACCCCAACTGGAGCATGGGCGCCAAGATCACCATCGACTCGGCCACACTGATGAACAAAGGGCTCGAAATGATCGAAGCGAAATGGCTGTTCGACCTTGAGCCCGATCAGATCAACGTGGTGATACACCCGCAGAGCATTATTCACAGTATGGTTCAGTTTGACGACGGCAGCATCAAATCGCAGATGGGATTGCCCGATATGAAACTGCCCATCCAGTATGCCCTTGCCTATCCGCACCGCATTCCCAACCAGCTGAAACGGTACGACTTTAAAAAGCCCAACACACTTTCCTTCGAAGAGCCGGATGTAAAAACCTTCCGGAACCTGGTGCTCGCATCTACCGCCTTGTACAAGGGTGGCAACCTGCCATGTGTGCTGAATGCCGCAAACGAGATCGCCGTTTTTGCATTTCTGCGCAACCGCCTCGGCTTTCTCGACATGACCGATATGGTGGAAAGGACCATGGATAAAATGCCATTTATCAAAAATCCTACCCTCGAGGAATATTTTGAGAGCGATGGGGAGGCCCGTACTTTTGCTGCATCCCTGATCAATATGTAATTGCCTATCATCTATTCTTTCAAATCAAGCCTATCCTTTAACTCTATTTTTATCAATTTAAACAAACAAACGCCCGGATCCGGCGTTTCTCCAATATGACTTTATTAGCTATCAACTGGTCGGAAGCAGGGATAAAAGCCTGTCAGTTCATTGTTTCCTTTTCCATCATTGTGGTTCTGCACGAGATGGGTCACTACCTTCCTGCCAAATGGTTCAAGTGCCGCGTTGAGAAATTCTACCTCTTTTTCAATCCAGGTTTTTCCCTTTTTAAAAAGAAGATCGGTGAAACAGAATACGGCCTCGGCTGGATCCCCTTCGGTGGGTATGTGAAGATCTCGGGGATGATCGATGAAAGCATGGACAAAGAGCAGCTGGGCAAACCGGCTGAGCCTTGGGAGTTCCGGAGCAAGCCGGCCTGGCAGCGCCTCATCATCATGCTGGGCGGCGTAACGGTAAACCTGATCCTCGGCTTCGTGATCTATGCCGCCATGCTCTGGTACTGGGGCGACAGCTATCTGCCGAGCAGCAGCCTGAAATACGGCATAGCAACGGATTCGCTGGCGCAGACCATCGGGCTGCGCAACGGTGATGTGATCAAGAGTGTGGATGGCCGTTATGTGGAGAAATTTGACAAGATCCGCATCGATATCATTCTGCGCGATGCCAGAACATTGCAGGTTGAACGGAACGGACAGCCGGTAACAATAAACATTCCGGAAGATTTTGCAAGCAATGTTGTCAACAACAGCGCAATGGATTTCCTGGATGTCAGATTTCCGTTTGGCGCGGTAGACAGTCTGGCCAAAGGCGGACCTGCCGAAAAAGCCGGTCTGATGAAAGGTGACCGCATTGTTGCAGTGAACGGTGCAAGCACTCAGTTTTTCAATGATTACAAGGGCGAGATAGCCAGGAACCGTTCGAAACAGGTGCAGTTCAGCGTACTGAGAGGCGCGGATACCCTGCGGAAGCAGGCTTTTATTCCGGCAGATGGCATTTCCGGTGTGTACTCGCACCAGCCCGACAGCCTGTTTGATTTCAAAACGGTAAAATATTCCTTCTTCCAGGCCATCCCTGCCGGATTCTCCCGCAGCATAGAAACCTTGGAGTCGTACTGGCTGCAGCTGAAACTGATCGTCAAGAAAAAAGTAAATACTTCGAAGTCGATCGGCAGTGTGATCAGCATCGGCAAGATGTACAAACCCACCTGGGACTGGCCAAGCTTCTGGGCGCTGACGGCCCTGTTCTCGATCATCCTTGCGTTCATGAACGTGCTGCCCATCCCGGCTCTCGACGGTGGACATGCCCTTTTCACATTATACGAAATGATCTCGGGCCGCAAACCCAGCGACAAATTCATCGAATACGCCCAGATCGGCGGCATGGCCCTCATGTTCGGCCTGATGGCGTATGCGTTGGGAATGGATATATTCAGGTTGTTCAAGTAGGAATGTATCCTGCTTTTCAGGAATGGTGGTGGGAGTGGTTTTAAACCACTTGGCATTGCATACTGGCTATTACAATCTCCAGTGTTAAACGGCTGTTAACTGATTCGAAAGACCTTGGTAGTGACGCCAGGCATCTGGTCCCGACTCGTTTTATCCATCTTACTTTCATTTTCCTCCCGGGGGGGTATCAAAACTCGATCCCGATCTTTTTCATCAGGATAGATGCATTGAGGCTTTGGCAGACGCCTTCTTTGAGGCGGTAGTCGAAGTAGAGCTCGTCATTGGCTACCTGCACATCGAAATGGTAGTTGGTGATGTTGTGCGGAACCGTATTGTGCAGGGCAGCCAGTTCGATATCGTGGGTGGCAACTATTCCGGTGGCCTGCCGGCGGATCAGTTGTTCGACAAGCGCTTTGGAGCCGGTGTGGCGGTCAAGGGAATTGGTGCCGCGCAGGATCTCGTCAAGCAGCAGGAAAACCTTCTCTTTTTTGTTGACTTCTTCGATGATGTGCCGCAGCTTTTTAAGTTCGGCGTAAAAGGTCGACGTGTTTTCTTCCAGGTTGTCGGTGACGCGCATGCTGCTTATCACGCGCAGGGGAGCCAGCCGCAGACCAGTTGCACAAACGGGGGCACCCATCATGGCGAGCACCAGGTTAATGCCGATGCTCCTTAAAAAGGTGCTTTTGCCGGCCATGTTGGAACCGGTGATCAGGGCGATCTTTCCCAATCCGGTGGTAGAAAAAGAACTGGTAACCCGTTTATTTTGGGCGATCAGGGGATGCCCTGCGTCCGTTACTTCCAAAGCGCCTTCCTCAGGAACAAAGACCGGGTACGTCCATCCGGGATGATTGAAGTGCAGGGTGGCAAGGGTGGAAAGTGCTTCCACCGTTTGCATGGCTTTGAACCAGCCGTCGATGGTTTCGCCATTCCGCGTTTTCCATTGTTCCAGTGCCAATACCTGCTGAAGATCCCAGAAGAGAAAGATATTGAGCGGAAGGAATACCATCGGGTTCATCCGGTACTCTAGGCGGTTCAGGATGGATTTCAATTTATTTATCTCTGCGGAGGCAGGCTGTTCGTTGCGAGAGGTACACAGACGTTGCGCGTGCAATAAAAGCGTTGATTTCCACTGCGCTGATTCGATCCATTGTACAACGGAAAGCAGGGTATTGATTTCCGGTACGATCTTGTCGAGCTGCAGGTATTGCAGCGTTACTTTGCGGCTGATCAGTGAGCTGAGGATAAAAAAGAGGGCAATGAATTGCAACAGCCGCGAAGTTGATAATAGATCCGCAGCCCAGCATGCAGTCGCACCCAGCATGAAGGCAGGCCCCGAAAAACGAAACAGCTTCCATTGTGCTCCCATGAACTGGTTTTTCTCTTTCAGCCATCTTCCGATTTTTTCCTCCGTAGCGGTTTTGACCTTTTCGAGCATGCCATGGGCCTGGAATTGCTGACGCCACCCATGCGCTGGAGCAAGTTCTCTGGCCGCTTCCTGTCTTTCCATGACGGTATCGACATCAGAGGGAGAAAGAAGCCATTGGGAGATGGTGAGGTTGCCCTGTTCGGAAGTGGTACGGTTGATATACTGATAGAGGGAAGCACGGCCAAAGAGGTCCAGGTCAGAGGCAAAGTCGTGCAGGGGGGGCATGAACTGAGCTCCATCCGGGCGCTGGATATATTGGCCGGCTGCGATCTCCAGTTCCTGCAGGTTGATCTGCAGGAGCAGGTCGGTATTGCGCAGTTGAGCTTTGTAGCGGCCGGCGATGATGACGAGGCGCAGAAAGAGGGCGAGCAGAATGAGGCCTGCCAATATCATGGAGAAAAGGCTGATGGATCTGAGGTACCAGCAGAGGAGGATAAGCATCACTACAACGAGCAGGCGGCTCCAGGCGATGAGGCTCATGCGCGATCTGAGCGCTTTCTGTTGATCGGATAGCAGGCTGATGTTCTGTTCGTATACGGAAGCAGGGGAGGCGGTCATGCCGCAAAATAGGGAATCGGGAAATGGCGGAAGAATTTCGCGGATGAATTGGCGGAATTTTGTAGTTTTGTGGGTTCATCTAAGGGGGCTGCATTGGTTTTGACAGCATAGATCTTTGAAGGTGTAAGCATGCAGTGCGTTGTATAATCTGCACTTTAATCTGGAATGTACAAATTTCAAAAGGCGAATCTAACTACGCCCTGGCTGCCTAATTCAGTGAATTAGCACTCAGTATGTCCGGAAGCAGGCAGGCCCGTTGCCAAGCTTCCCCGACCAATCAAAAAAAAATGGGCTAGTCCTGGTGAGTGCCGTGGCACCGGGATGAAATAAAATGGCTACGGATCCGGTTGGTGTGTTCTGTTCCTGCCGGTTCCCGACAAGTAATGCGGAAATAAGCATGTAGAAAGCTTTCGGCGGTTGTGTTTGGACGAGGGTTCGACTCCCTCCAGCTCCACATCTTACGGTATCAAATCTCTTCAAAACGCTATAAATCAATTGTTTTATAGCGTTTATTTTTTGAGCAACCTCTCAAATCTTTCAAATTTTCTCATATCTTAGGGAGAAGATTCGGTGGAGTTAAAAAAGAAAAGCGTCTCCACCGATCTTGTATTCTAATCCTAAAATATAGAAGATGTCGTTGAAAATAAGTATCCTATTCTACGTAAAAAGAACTAAAGCCACTAAAACTAACCTCTTGCCAATTTATTTAAGGGTTACAATTGACGGGGGTAGATTTGAGATAAGTACACAACGGTATATAGAAGCTAATAAATGGTCAGCAGACTCTGGTCGCGTCAAAGGGAATAGTGAAGAAGCACGCAGTATAAATTACTATTTGGATACTTTAAAGAACAAGGTCTATAGTGATTATCAGCAATTGATTCAGGAGGGTAAACAAGTAAACGTTCACTCCTTCAAGGAAAAGTGGCTGGGTATTTCTGAGCGTCCTAAAATGCTGCTGGAAATTTTTCAGGATCATAATAACCGCTTGAAGCAACTAGTTGGGCAAAGTTATGCACCTGCTACTCAGAAAAGATATAAAACCTCGTTTGATCACACAAAGGCTTTTATAGAATGGAAATATCAGTCGAGTGATATAGATATTAAGAAAATGAACTATCAATTCATTTCTGATTTTGATTTTTGGTTCAGGTCTGTCAGAAAGTGTAATCATAATAGCACCATTAAATACATTAGCAATCTCAGGAAGATCATTAATATTTGTGTGAAGAATGGATGGCTTTTAAAGGATCCGTTCTTTGGTTTTAAAATGAACAAAAAGGAAGTGGTCCGGGATTTTCTGTCGGAACCAGAACTGCAAACAATTGTTTCCCACGAATTCAAAATAGAAAGATTAAATCATGTCAGGGATCTTTTTGTATTCGCATGTTTCACTGGATTAGCTTATGTTGATATGAAAAAGCTGAAACGATCAGAAGTTAACATGGGAGTGGATGGTGAAAAATGGATTTTTACAAATCGCCAGAGACTGTAAAAAGAACTGTGTCAGGAGTTAATTCATAACTTCAAACACAGATAATGGAAAACAAACAAACACCGGTTGATCTGGAATCAATCAAAAAGCAAGCGCTGGAACAGTTCCGCTCCGGCAAATCTCTCACTGGTAAAGGTGGCGCTTTTGCCCCTTTATTCAAACAATTTCTTGAAGCAGCCCTGGAAGCTGAACTCGATAATCACCTCTCTGACCAGGATGAGCAGCAACCATCCTCCAATCGAAAAAACGGCAAGGTTTCCAAAACAGTTAAGACCTCCGATGGTCAGGTGGAACTCGTCACCAGCCGCGACCGTAACGGTAGCTTTGAGCCGGAGATAATCAAAAAGCGGGAGACCATTCTGGCCGACAGCCTGCAAGATCGTATCATCGGCATGTATGGCATCGGCATGAGCCTACGTGATATTTCCGAGCACATCAAAGAGATGTACGACATGGATATCTCCCATGACACGCTCAGCACCATCACCGATCGCATTATGCCACTGGTCAAAGAATGGCAGAGCAGGCCGCTGGACGAACTCTACTGTATCGTTTGGATGGATGCCATCCATTACAAAGTAAAGGAGCAGGGTAAAGTCAAAACACGCGCTGTATACAATATCCTGGGTGTCAACATTGAAGGCAGAAAGGACCTGATTGGTGTGTATGTTTCGGAGAACGAAGGGGCCAACTTCTGGCTAAGTGTCCTCACCGACCTGAACAACCGGGGCGTCAAGGACATGCTGATCGCCTGTATCGATAACCTGCAGGGTTTTCAGCAGGCCATTACCTCTATCTTTCCCAAAACGGAAGTGCAAAGCTGCGTGGTGCATCAAATCCGTAATTCTTTGAAGTATGTGGCCACAAAAGATCAGAAGGAGTTTATGGAAGAACTTAAACCTGTATATAAAGCGCCTACAAAGGATTTGGCAGAGGTCAACCTGGAAAAGCTTTCAGATAAATGGAGCAAGAAGTACCCGGTGGTAATCAAATCCTGGCAGGACAACTGGCATAAGTTATCCACCTATTTCAAATATACCGAAGATATCAGACGCATCATTTACACCACCAACACCATAGAGGGTTTTCACCGTCAAGTTCGCAAAGTAACTAAGAACAAGGGCGTTTTTCCTAGTGATGACGCCTTGCTGAAGTTGGTGTATCTGGCTCACCGCAACATCAGTAAAAAATGGACACAACCATTGCAAAACTGGAGTCTTACCATCTCCCAGCTGTCCATTCATTTTGAGGGCCGCTTCACTCTGATGTAACAGGTTGATGGGCATAGATGGGATTGGGCTGGCGCCCAAAGGTTTTTTGAGGCATGGCCGAATGAATATGATTTGTATATTTACAAAAAGCCAACTCAGGCAAGACCTGAATTGGCTCATTCTATCGGGTCAGACTATTCCTTGACAAGGTTGTTCCTCAACAGAGCCTGTCTCCGCTTCGTCTGACATTGTGAATTTAGTTTTTTAAACCCTACTGACACAGTTTAATTTACACTCCCAATCGCCAAAAGACAGATGGTGCTTCAAGAATTCCTATCTTACCTATCCCACTTGCACTCATTGAAAAGTATAGGAATTATCCTGTTTGTGTTAGTGACTGTTTAAAATTTTTTAAGCATTAATCTTATAGCTGCAATGTGAACCATTGCCTGACTTGACTCAGTTAAGCGTTCATAATCTTTTGAATTGCGTCTATTGGTATCCAGCCAGGCAAATGTTCTTTCTACTATCCACCTCCAGGGCAGCACTTTAAAAGTATGCAGTTCGTTCCTTTTCACTATCTGTACATCATAACCCATCAGCTGCTTTACTTTCATGATCAATTTGCCTCTGTAACCTGCATCTGCAAATACTTTCACGATTCCGCACCATAGTTTCTTCAATTCCTTGAGCACTTCCCATGCTCCGTCCCTGTCCTGCACACCGGCCGAATGAATAAGGACCATCAGCACTAATCCCAAACTGTCCACCACTATATGCCTTTTTCGCCCTTTTACTTTCTTTCCGGCATCAAATCCGGTGGCTTCTCCTGCCACAAGCGTCGTCTTTACACTCTGTGCGTCTATGATGCCAACCGTAGGTTCCGGTTTTCTGCCTGCGTTTTTCCTTACTTTTTCCACCAGCTGAAGCTGTATTTGTTCAAGCGTGCCGTTTCTTTTCCACTGACTAAAGTAGAAATACACCAGCTGCCATTTAGGAAAATCACTAGGCAGCAAGCGCCATTGACAGCCGGTTTTGACCAGGTAGAGAATGGCGTTGAAAACGTGTCTGAGACTATGTTTTCGCTTTCTGTTATCAGATACATAAGTTTTTATAACTTGCCACTGGCTGTCACTTAAGTCTGTTGGATAAGTTGTCATACTAATTGAGTTTGTAGTGATTCACAATTAGTACAACTTTTTATCCATTGGCTGTCGTGGCAGCTATTCTTTTAACATCTCATAATCAATCCTTTCCATAAAATCTTAAACAGTCTCTTAGTAAAGATCTATTATTGGAACAACCACGCAAATTGACCCCCGTCGGCCACGGCAAACTGACCCCCGTCGACCATTTTAAACTGACCCCCCTCGGCCGGCGCAAATTGACCCCTAGTTAATGAGATAATTTATCAGTTGTTTTTGTAGGATAATAAGCGGATGTTTTGCTCTTAAAACATCCCCGGTAGTTTATGTCCAACAAACCCATTGATATGTACAAGATCAGACAACTCCTGCGGCTTTATGCCTGCGGAAAGGGCACCAGGTTTATCAGCCACACTACCGGCATCGCCCGTAATACCGTCAAGAAGTATCTGCAGCACTTCGTCTCCCTAAACGTCTCTGTGGCTCAAACGGAGGCCATGAGCGACGCTGAACTGGCCCGGGCTTTCCTCATCCAGAAACCTGTATCGCCCAACCAGCGCATAGACGACCTGGAAAGCCTGCTGTCCGATCTGGTTGCCCGGTTGAAGAAAAGAGGCGTTACCAAGAAGATAGTATATGCGTACTACTGCAGCCAGTGCACCGATCCGTTCAAACATTCCGCTTTCCTGGAACGCCTCAACGCATTCATGGGTAAAAGCCAGCCTTCCATGCGCATTGTGCATAAAGCAGGCGATAAACTCTTCATAGACTTTACGGGCAAGCATCTCTACATCACCGATAAACAAAGTGGTGAAGTGCAGGAGGTGGAAGTGTTTGTAGCCATCCTGGGCTGCAGCCAGCTCACCTTCGTAACGGCCGTTGCCTCCCAGCAAAAGCACGACTTCATGCTGGCCTGTGAGCGGGCGCTCTACTTTTACGGCGGTGCTCCACAAGCCATCGTACCCGACAATCTCAAATCGGCTGTCCATAAAGCCGGGCGGTATGAATCGGAGCTCAATGAGGGCTTTGCCGCCTTTGCAGCCCATTACAACACGTATGTCTTTCCCACCCGGGTGTATAAGCCGAAAGACAAAGCGCTGGTGGAAGGGGCCGTAAAGATCATCTACACCTCCATCTTCACCCACATAGACAGCCAAGTCTACCACGACCTGGATTCCCTCAATGCGGCCATCCTCGTGCATCTGCAGGCACACAACACGACCCTGCTCACCGGCTGCGCCTACAGCCGCCGGCAACAGTTCGATGAGCTCGAAAAGGCGCTGCTCAAGCCTCTGAACCCTTACCCTTTCGATCCGATGACGGCCAAAATGCTCTCTGTGGCCAAAACAGGCTATGTACTCATCGAACAGTATTATTACAGCATCCCGTACAAGTTCATAGGAAAGAAGGTGAAGCTGCTCTATAACCGTACACGGGTGGAAGCCTACAGCGGTCATGATCTCATTGCCACGCATGAGCGCAGCTACGACAAGGAAAAGTATGTTCAGAACGAGCAGCACCTGGCTTCCTGGCACCGCTATCCGGCCGAGTGGAACCCGGAGAAGTTTATCTCCGATGCTACGCTGGTTGACCCGGTGGTGGCCGGCTACATTGAAAAAGTGCTGGCAAGGAACGAATACCCGGAGAAGAACTACCGGGCCTGCCAGGGCATCCTCAACCTGGGCAAACGGGTTGGCGGGCCAAGACTCATCAACGCCTGCAGGCGTGCCGACAGCTTCGGGGTGTATAGTTATTCGATCGTGGAACGCATCCTGCTTTCCAAAGCCGATCACATCCCGCTGGAACCACCCATCAACCAAACCGGTATGCCCGAGCACGACAACATCCGGGGAGAAGACTATTATCAATAACTAAAACCAACCACACATGAACAAGGAAAGTCTGGACAAAATGAACCGCATGCGCCTGCTGGGCATGCATCATGCTTTTGAAAACTGTATCGAAAACCGGCAGACGGCAACGTTTACCAATGACGAACTGGTACACCACCTGGTGCAAAGCGAGTGGGACGACCGGCAGTACCGGTTGCTGCAGAGAACTGTCAGGAACGCCCAGTTCCGCTACAAAGCCAGCATTGAGCAGCTGGATTACGAGCACGAAAGAGGGCTCGACAGGAACATAGTACAGCGGCTGGCCGAAGGCGGCTTCATCCAAAAAGGGGAAGATCTGTTCATCACGGGGCCTACGGGAACGGGCAAGAGTTTTTTAGCCTCGGCGCTGGGTCAGCAGGCCTGTTTGCTGGGCTTCAAGGTGCTGTATGCCAACACGACGAAGCTGATGTCGCAACTCAAGATAGCCAAAGCTGACGGAGCTCACTTGAAAGAGCTGTCGGCCATAGAGAAAAAGGACGTATTGATACTGGATGACTTTGGCATCCAGCCCCTTGATGGGCAGAGCCGGGCGCTGCTGCTGGATGTCATAGAGGACCGGCATGGCAAGCGAACGACGATCCTTACCTCACAGGTACCGGTGAAGAAATGGCATGAGATCATAGGAGAGAAAACGATCGCCGATGCGATCCTGGACCGTATTGTTCACAAGTCGATGCGCATAGAACTATACGGCGACTCGCTGAGAAGAAAATAGAAAGGGCGGGTGAAAAGAAAAACGTATAATTACAAATAAACCGGACTGAAAAACTATCACTATTATCACGGCATAAAACAACCACACATTGTCTCATTATCTGCACCGGAAATCAGTTGCTGAAAAGGCGAATCTTACAATCGCTTTTTAGCGGGTCAATTTGAGATGGCCGAAGGGGACTAGTTTAGCTGGGTTTTCCACCGCTATGGCGCAGCCCGGCTGGAAGCAGCCTGCCAGCGGGCCTCCAGCGTCATGCGTCCGACATTGAAGCTGATCCGCAACATTCTGGAAGCGGGCTTGGAGACCGCAGAGCTGCTCAGGGAATCGGAACAAAAAACTTTGATCGCGCATGACAACATCCGTGGCCGGGAAAGTTACCGGTAATGCTGTACGGCTGATCAAAGACTGTCACCCGGACGCTGCCGCGGGCTCGGCGAGCATCAGGACAGATGATGTTACCCGCTGCAGCTCACCAGTGGCTGAAACTCAACCATCATCTGCCCTGCTGTCGCGTTGACTTTGTTTTTTTTATTCATCACCATAAAAACATGCACTCAATGAATCACACACAAACACTTCAGCACATGCAGCAACTCCGGCTGGCCGGTATGGCCGGCAGCTACCATGCCCAACTGGAACTGCCGGTCGATCAGCAACTCGACGGCCATGAACTGATCGGCCACTTGGTGGAAGCCGAAAAACTGCACCGCAGCAACGAGCGGATGACTTCACTGGTGAAAGCAGCCCGGTTCCGTTTGCAGGCCATGCCTCAGGAAATAGAATGTTCCGAAACACGTAACCTGACCAAAAGCCAGTGGGCCACGTTGCTGGAGGGCCGCTACCTGGAACAGGGCGAGAACATCCTGATCACCGGCGCCACAGGCTGTGGCAAGAGCCACATCGCCTGTGCGCTGGGCTACCAGGCCTGTCTGATGGGCATCAAAACCAAGTACTTGAATATGAATCGGTTGATCGAAGGAGTGCTGATGGCCAGAACGGAAGGGAGCTACCTGAAGTTTTTGAACCAGCTGGAAAAAGTACCGCTCATTATTTTGGATGATTTTGCGCTGCAAAGCCTGAACAAGAACATGAAGCTTGCGCTGCTGCAGATCATAGAAGACCGGTATGCAAAGAAGTCGCTCATCATCACCGCGCAGCTGCCAGTGTCGGGCTGGTATGATTATCTGGATGAGCCGACGCTGGCCGATGCCATTATGGACAGATTGACAGCTAAATGTCACCGGCTGGAACTTAAGGGCGAATCGAGAAGAAAGAAAAAATAGACAACCAAAAACACCAGATCGTATCTTTAAAATCTCATCAAGCTCTTTCTCTTTTTGGCTCTTCTTACACCGGGGTTACCATCCTACAGAATGAGGGGGTACCATCACCAGAATATATACCGGGAGTTGGATGAAAGGAAGATAAAGCCGGTGATCCCGCCACGTAAAAATGCACGGATCACAAAGCACGGAAACAGTGGAGGCAGGGCGCTGCCCAGGGACAAAGCGATACGCCGGATCAGAAAAGCAGGCAGAAAGAACTGGAAGAAGCAGTCGGGCTATCACAGGCGCAGCATAGCGGAGTCGGCCATGTTCAGATTAAAGAGCCAGTTTGGAGAAAAACTTTGTTCCAGAGATATAGAACAGCAGAAAGTGGAGGTGAGATTCAGGTGTTGCGCTTTGAACAAGATGACCAGTATAGGAATGCCTGCATCCATCAAAGTTAGAGCAGCTTAAAAAGTATTCGTGCAACAAAGCCTATTCAGTCTCATAGTTTCCTTGCTAAGTCAGCACCTCTTCTCAATCACGTTCAAAGCTAAGAGGGCAGTTTGTGGATAATACATTCAATAAATGCCTCTCTTGCCTTTAGCGCATCCAATACCTCCTAACAAACAGCTCCTGATCGCAGAGTGGATATAAATACGACAACCATCCACTTTCAGAAAAACTGCAGCAACACGAAACAGTATTGAGGAGAATGTTTAACATCCCAAATACGCCAGTCAATAGGAAAAACATAATCCTAATTATCTTTTCTTGTCATCAAGAGTATCGCCATTTTTAACACTCTTTGTCTTTTTGTTATCATCCTTTGTTTTGCCAAAGCTAACTGCATATGCAACAGCGATTGCTCTTCCAATGATATAAGAATTTCCTGAGTATACAAATCTTTCTCCCTTCCCCTTCGTAGATTGAGTGATTTTACCAGCTAACGGATTGTTTAGCTGTAAGAGAAAAGAGGATCTCTTAAGCTGATATCGTGCACTTAAATCATAATAAAGACTGTTACCCATACTTTGCTGGAGCAAGATGTCATTATTCAAATAGTTAACGTACAAGTCAATTGACATCTTCGATAGTGTATAATTGAATCCAACATTGAAATCTTTAACAAACCCCTCATTAAATTGATCTAAACCCGCTATGTGATAGTATTTTAAACTTCCCGAGAAATTGAAATATAATTTACTGTCAATGATAGGGGAATTAAAAGAAATATAATTGTCAAAAGATCGGCTTTTGGCAAAATTGCCAAAAGTTGTATTAGCTGAAAATGAATCAACAATTCTTCTACTACTAATTAAATGATTGGCACTTCCAAAAGATGCAGAAAAGGACAAACTAGAATTACCTAAAATATAAGAGCCCTCGATACCACAAGAATTATAAATTTCTGAGGTTAAGTTGGGGTTACCGGTGACACTGTTAAGAATATACGACCGGTTTTCAAAATTACTTAAGTATGCAAATCCAGGTCGAATCAAATTTTTACGATAAAAAAGATTGTATGTAACTGCAGGTTTTAGTATATAAGACACAAGAACGTTAGGCAACAGATTTAAATTGGATGTGTTTTGTTCAACATAACTATTTTGAGTCTGTTCCAGCCTTGAACCCAATCTAATAGATATCTTTTTCACAGATTTGCTTACGGTAAGATAAGCACTACTTACAATTTGATTAA
Source organism: Chitinophagaceae bacterium (assembly GCA_965200945.1). Classification (GTDB taxonomy): domain Bacteria; phylum Bacteroidota; class Bacteroidia; order Chitinophagales; family Chitinophagaceae; genus JADCRZ01. The sequence continues at coordinate 1,109,148 of OZ241749.1, read as the reverse complement.
ATGAAAATTGATTAGAAGCCACTTCATTATAAATGGGCGACATTCTGTAATTCCGAACGATAACTTTTGCACCAATTTCCGCCTTAACCCCTTTTTTATACAAATAGTCATAGTCTACTTGAGAAGTATATTCTTTAGTATTGGAATGATTACTACTTAAATAAAGACTTCCATTATTGACGGAGCTTAATGAAAAAGCCCCTTGTGTATAACGGAAAAGGTTGGAAATAAAGAGATTACTATTTGAAGTAAGTTTATTAGAATAATCTAATCTGAAATCTGCAGCAGTAGAATTTATACGGCTTCTATTTGCAGAACGAATTTCGCTGTTATAAGGAGCTATTTGGGATATATAATCGCCTGTAACACTGTTTTTTTGTATTCCAAGTTTACCGCCAATGCTAAGATATTGCCTTTTTGAAAGCGTGATTTCACTATTATAATTAGATGAGAACGACGGTGCTTTGCTTTTGACGGTGTTGTCTTGCCTAGTTATGAAGGGAGTGTCAGCGAACAAACTGGTTTGAGTATACGCACCTGATTTCAGTTGATCATACGAAACATTACCAGAGACTGATGTGTTTATTCGTTTGTTGCTCTTCAAATACGAAATGCCTGCAGAACTAGTCCTTGTTCCTAAGCGAGTAAATGCTACTCCGCCTGCATAGTCATTCTCGGAACGCATGATAACATTGATAATATTCTGAAACTGCCCGTCATATTTTGAAGATGGAGAAGTTATAAGCTCAATAGATTGAACTTGAGAGATAGGAAGCGATCTTAAGTCCTGTATAGTTAAATTACTCGGATTTCCGTTTCTTAGGATTGTGTAGTTCGAGTTACCTTTGATAATCACCCTATCATTTGTCACAACGACGAAAGGAATATTTCTCATCACGTCGGATGTATATTTCCCCTTTTCCGAAGGTTGATTTATGGTATAAATTATTCTATCTGATTTGAATTTTAGGGCCGTTTTCTTATCTCTAACAATGACCTCCGCTAACGTTTTAACCTCAGAGTGCAAATAGACAGTCATGCTCGTATCAGATTGCACATTGACCTCTTTAAAATAATCACCATAGCCTAAATATGATATCTTCAGAAAATAGACATTGTTAGAAACTAAATTGAAATATGCTGTACCATTTGAGTCAGTTAGAATACTATTTACCACTTTATGGGTCCCATCATGAATATTGACCGTGGCCAGTTCAATAGGTTTGATAGACGCTGAATCAATGATTGTGATTTTTAATTGACTCTGAGGATGCACTTCACTTGCACCAATTAGAAAATAAAATACACTACAAAGCAGGTACAACAGCTTTTTGCTTCTCATAAAGGTATAAGGATAAACCAGTCAAAAGAGTAAACACAAAATTGAACACAATGTGTACCGGATAACTCATGCCACTTAAAATGCCGCCACATGAACACGGTGGTTTAGAATACAATGTAAAGAGCATGCTTAAGTAGACACTAAAAAACAACATCAAGCAAAAAGATACACATAACATTGCATATTCCAATTTTTGGCTAAAGATTAGTAATAAACCAAGAGCAATTTCAAATAATGGCAAGCCAATGGCTATAAGTGGGACCAAATTTGCTGGAATTAAAGGCGACTGAAATATTTGCGATTTGAATTGGCTTACGTCAGCTATTTTATAAACACCTGCATATATAAACAAAATTGCTAACAGATATTTGACTGTTGATATGACCTTAGTTCTCATTTTTGAGTAAGTTTGTTATATTGTATGAAACTATTGCGTCCCCATACATTGCATATAAAACGGAGTTGTTGGATACTGAGAATTCTGATGCCTTCTTATTAAATGAATTTGGAAGATAAAAACTATACTTATAACTTCCATTTTCGATATTATAAACATCAATGGTTAGGTTCTGATTGAAGTCTTGTTCAGGCTGCTTTTCTTCACGCACATAAGAGGAAATAAACAAGTTCTTTCCACTCGTCGACGCGCCAGTTCTCATGACATTGGCCTCTGGACTTAAATAGAAACGATTACCCTCTTTGATAATTTTTAGATCTTGGTTCTGGAAATCAATTGTCTTCAACTTGTACTTACGGCGGCCAGTATAGTCAAAACAACAAATGTCATTATCATAGAATGAAATAAAGAAGATATTTGACATGGATTGGGATGCAAGCCATTTTCCCGAGTATTTCATTCCTGATCCAAATTCCCTCGAAAAAGAACTCGAATCAACTATCTCTTTGTTAGTTGTATAATTTTTTGCGTGAACCTGAACAGTTCCATTTCCAAGTAAGTTTTCTTGAAAAAGGAATGAATTACCACGCGACTTGATAAAATATGATATTGGAAAAGCGAATTGATACTCGTGTAACAATCGATTAGTTGTATCAACCACCTTTACCGTTCGAGTATTAGCCTGATAGAAATAAATACTGTCATTCTCAACGTAGAAATCAACAATTGGATTGTCCTTATTATATTTGAGGCCTAATGTATGAAGTTCCGTTTTGCCGTTTACCATCTTCATTAGAAAGAATCTTTCATTCAACCACAAATCATCATTGTCAAGATACATCCCATCAACAGTGCTCCCATTTGACAATACTAAAGTGTCTTCTGCCATGATTTTGTGACCTTTGCTTATTACTCTATTGAATTTGCTATGCAAGCTCCTTTTTTGAGTACTGAAATAAAACACCGCCAGAACGAGTATTGGCAGGGTAAACAAAACTATTTTTTTCATGGATACATTTTTAAAGAAAAGAAGTCGTAAGGCCATAATCAGGATTTATTGAATAAACTCTCGGAAACTCATTATACTGATTGCTGCCTTACGACATCACTCTTTACTTTATGATGCAAATGCGGGTGGTGGTGGCTTTGAATAGTAAGTAGCACCATAAACATCTGTGCAACATTTAGCACTTCCGGCTCCACATTCCGCATGACTGCATGCAAAAGCAGCAGAAATGCCTAGAAATAATGAAAGCATCAGCAAGGCGAGCTTGTTTCTCATTGTTTGAAATTGAATTGTTTTTTGCCTACTCTGGTAATGATTTTCGGCGTCCTCATTTAACATCAATCGCAATTAGAAATCCCAGATCGTGTAACCTGAAGTAAAGCTAAAGACACGATTTGACCCGTAATAAGAAGTGAAGTCGCGAATCGACAAATAAATGAATGGACTTCTAATGTGAGTTGTATGCTTCATTATATATTTGCCACATCACGACTTCACTCTTTACATTACGGCGCAAATGCGGGTGGTGGTGGCTTTGAATAGTAAGTAGCCCCGAAAACATCTGTGCAACATTTAGCACTTCCGGCTCCACATTCCGCATGACTGCATGCAAAGGCAGCAGAAATGCCTAGAAATAATGAAAGCATCAGCAAGGCGAGCTTGTTTCTCATTGTTCGAAATTGAATTGTTTTTTGCCTACTCTAGTAATGATTTTCGGCGTCCTCATTTAAAAAGACTTTATAAACTGTAGACCATATGATCTATAGAAATTTAGAAACATGATTTTTGCCCTAAAATGAAACAATAAATTATTTATATATAATAAAGGTTAAGTTGTACTTACAACCTCACAACATTAAATCAATACTGCAGGACAGTCTTACATCGGCTAAATACATAAAATCGCAATCTCTATTTAGTTAATAAACTTTGGTTTGTCTACAACTCAAGAGCAAGAATAGAAATAAGAAAAACTTAGTACGTAGATTCAGAAATTATTGGGTTATTGTATCCTTGTAACGATGATGTAACTTAATTCTTTTTGAACTAGAAACAATCCTAATAATGGGGTTTCTATTTTAAGAAAAATTCACTATATGATAAAGCGGATGGTTTTTCCTAACAGTTAGTAGCGGGTAATGCTAAATATTACAACTAAGAAGGGCTTTGTTGCATGAATATAGCAAAGAAATAACGGTAGAGCAGATGGAAAATAAAAAGGACGGTCGGAATTTTGAGATGTGAAGCAACAAAAAACAAACCGTCCAAAGGCCACGAAAAGTAGCCGGTATAAAATTACAAACTGGCCAGAATATAACCAAGCACTAAAGCAGAGAGGCTCATTGCACATATGGATGCCGGCAGAACTGGAAAACCAGTGGTACTACCAGGGAGAAAGTCAAAGGGGTGCTCAATACCAGTACTCTCACACCTGCATTGAAATGGCTTGTATCGTCAGGGAGGTATATCATCTTGGTTACCGGCAGACACAAGGGTTTCTGGAATCTTTGGTAACCTTCAGGGGCTGGAAGGTGAAAGTACCGGATTACAGTGTGATAAACCGTAGGCATAAAAAACTGCATGTGGATGTCAGAGGCACTGACAGGGGGAGCAAGTATATTGTCATGGACAGTACGGGAGCAAAGGTGTATGGGGAAGGAGAATGGAAGGTAAGACAGCATGGCTGGTCAAAACACCGCACCTGGAGAAAGATTCACCTGGCAGTAGATGAAAGTACGGGAGTGATAGAAAGCTGTGCGATGACCGCCAACAGTGTTGATGATGCCGCTATGGTGGGCACCTTGCTGGATGGTGTGGAGGGCAAGGTAAAGAAGCTGGCAGCGGATGGTGCTTATGACAAAAAGAAGGTGTATGAGCAATTGAAGAAAAGAAAGATAAAGGGGGTGATTCCACCTCGTAAAAATGCGCGGATCACAAAGCATGGAAACAGTAAAGGCAAAGCGCTAGCGCGCGACAGAGCAATAAGAGGAATCAGGAAATCGGGCCGTAAGTGCTGGAAAAAGCAGATGGGAAACCACAGGCGCAGCATAGCGGAATGCACCATGTTTAGATTAAAGACTCTGTTTGGAGAAAAGCTTTCGAGCAGAGACATAAAACAACAGAAAGTGGAGGTGAACATCAGATGTTACGCCTTGAACAAGATGGCAAGTATAGGAATGCCTGTGTCCATCAAAGTAAGAGCAGCTTAAAATTATTCATGCAACAAAGCCAAATGAATATGAAAAATTTATCCGCCGCAATTCTGAAGTGGGATTGACCTCCTCCTTAAAATCAGACCAACGGGTTAGGCAAGAATTAAAAACATGTGTTAATTTACAACAGTTTTAATTGTAATACATATGAAAAGATCATTCGCAGTCTTTGTCATTTTTATTCTGGGGCTTCTACAGGGTGTCGCCCAAACACTCATCATCCCTGATGGAATTCAAAAAGCCTATGATAACGGGACCCGGTCCCTCAACGGCAAGCCAGGCAAAAATTACTGGCAAAATCATGGCCGCTACAACATAGCCTTAACCGTTATGCCGCCTGATAATACGATCACGGGAATCGAGCAGATTACTTATGTAAATAATAGTCCTGATACCCTGAAAAGCCTGAACATGAAGCTGATCATGAATGTTCATCGTCTTGGGGGAAGAAGAGGGGCGACAGAAGATACCTCCGCAGGCATCAAGATCGACGAAATGCTTATCAGAGGTGCCAACGCGCCGTGGGACAACGCAACAGACAGCTCTACGAATCAACTGGTGGATCTGTCACGGCCGCTGCTTCCTCATGATTCGGTAAGCCTTGATATCAAATGGCATTACAATTTATTACGGCGTCGTGGGAGAGAAGGCGTGATAGATTCAACCACTTTCTATCTTGCTTATTTTTATCCGCGCATATCTGTGTATGACGATTATAAAGGATGGGACATGCAGCCCCATCTTGGTTCACTGGAGTTCTATAATGACTTCAACGATTATGAACTGAAGGTAACCGTTCCCGGAGATTACATCGTATGGGCAACCGGTATGTTAAATAATCCTGGAGAAGTGCTTCAACCCGCTATTGCCGATCGGCTGCAGCGTTCATTGACAAGCGACTCCGTTATACATATTGCTACCGCCCAGGAATTGACCGCTAAGGGTGTAACTAAGCAGAACGCCACCAACACCTGGAAATGGACAGCAAACAATGTGAGCGATCTCGCCATTGGAATAAGCAATCAATATGACTGGGATGCGGCAAGCGTTGTAGTGGATAATAGAACGCAACGTCGAACAAGCATGCAGAGCGCATTCGCTGATTCTAGCGATGATTTCCACCATTCGGTCGAGTTCGGCAGGAATTCATTGGCGTGGTTCTCGAACAACTGGCCGGGAGTACCTTATCCTTATCCGAAGTCCAACTCCTTCCAGGGATTTGCCGATATGGAATATCCAATGATGATCAATGATAGCCATGAAAAAGATCTGGGATTTGCAGAGCTGGTACAGGATCATGAACAGGCGCACACGTATTTCCCATTCTATATGGGAACCAATGAAAGCTATTATGCTTTTATGGATGAGGGCTGGGCGACTACCTTTGAATACCTGATCGGGATTACGGAGAAGGGACAGGAAGCAGCCGATAATTTTTATAAGCAGTTTCGCGTCAACAGGTGGATCCATGGTGCGCACAATAAGGAGCAGCCGATCATCACTCCCAGCCCTGATGTGACAGTCGGTGCCGGCAACAATGCGTATGGTAAGCCCTCGCTGAGTTATCTCGCTTTAAAGGATATGCTTGGAGACAAGCTATTCAAAAAAGCCTTACTCAACTTTATGAGCAACTGGAATGGAAAACATCCTATCCCATGGGATTATTTTTATTCGATGGAAAAGGGTTCTGGAAAGGACTTGATCTGGTTCTTTTACAACTGGTTCTATACCCCAAGCTATATCGATCTGGCGTTGACAAAGGCCAATAAGTCTTCAAAAGGGTATACGCTGGATGTTAGAAATATCGGCGGCTTCGCAGTTCCTTTCAACGTGATCGCTACATTTGAAGATGGTTCGACCGGGACGTTTCATCAGACCCCGGTTGTCTGGAAGAAGGATCAAAAGCAGACTTCTGTCTATATCAAAACCCATAAAACGGTGAAGTCGCTGAAACTCGACGGCGGAATATTCATGGATGCCAATATGAAGGACAATGAGTGGGCTGGAACCGACAACTAAGCAGGATGTAGTACCGAATGAAATGGTAATATTCAATCGCAAAAAAGTACATTCGACATAATTCATTAACATATGTATAAATATCAGTCGACTATAGTTTTTCTGCCTCAATCATAAATAGGTTCCTGGAGGTATATTTCCTGCTTTCCACATTCGGAGTGGTACAAATAGTTGTTTGGTTATTTACTTTCTTATACATTGCCGGTTTGTAAAATGAATATTTTATACTCTATGCTGGTCCACAAATGTGAAGGAGATTATTACGAACCCTGACAGTACTTTAGAATAGTCCGCATTTTTGGAAAGCTCAACTTAATCAAACGCTTTTTTTACACAATCTTCATTAAATTCGTAACAGCTCTTAGATTTATTGCGCTTACAAGTTTATTTTTGAAGAGTCCAATCAGAGACCTCCCGAAGATCGTGGCATATAATGCTTTGATATAAGAAGCTTTATGGAATAGGGGAGCGGAGCCTCCAGTTCCACCTCTTACAGTATCAAATCTCTAAAACGCTATAAATCGTATGGGTTATAGCGTTTTTTAGTTCATGACTTTTCAATCCTGTCAACCAATCCAATCTGACTGATCTCACCAGCATAAAATATGAAACCAACAGCGGACTTCCTTCCGTGAATGTAAGTGGTCAACACTACCCTTGGAGAGGTACCTCGCTGCACGATGAATCTTCCATCCATCTTATCAGACAAAATATTTGAGACTTAAAGTGAAATAAATTTGCGCAGTTAAATGGCTGCGTTATATTTGCAGTCAAATAACTGCGTGATATGGACATTCGTAGAGATGTGTTTCAGGCGATAGCCGATCCCACAAGAAGGGCCATACTGGGGTTGGTTGCAATGCAGGCGATGACGCCCGGGGCCATCGCTGACAATTTTGATTCATCCCGACAAACGATCTCCAAACACATCCAGATTTTGACCGAATGTGAACTTCTGAAGCAGGCACATTCGGGCAGGGAAATCTATTATCATTTCAACCCGCAAAAGATGAAAGAAGTGGCAGACTGGTTAGAGCCATACCGGAAAATGTGGGAAGGAAGACTCTCCGCAATGGATGATCTGCTAAACGAAATTCAGAAAAAGAAAAGTTCTAAAAAATAGTCTTCTAACAATTTAATAATAAGCAAATGACAAAACAAATGTATCCCTGTTTGTGGTTTGATGGACAAGCCAGGGCAGCAGCAGACTTTTACTGCACCATTTTTCCTTCTTCTAAGATCCTTCATGACTCAGGACAGGTTGTAAATTTTGAACTGAACGGGCAGCTGTTCATGGGGCTGAACGGAGGTAATAACCTTAGCTTTAACGAAGCTGTTTCTTTTGTAATACTGTGTAAAGACCAGCAGGAGATCGATCACTACTGGTACAAACTCACAGCCGATGGTGGCAAAGAAGAGAACTGCGGCTGGTGTAAAGATAAGTTCGGCTTCTCCTGGCAGGTAGTGCCTGAGATCCTCAGCCGGTTGATGTCGAACCCTGAAAAAGGGCAACGGGTTGTGCAGGCGTTCCTGAAAATGAAAAAATTTGATATCGAAGCACTGCAAAACGCGTAGTTGACCTATCAAGTGTTTGGGTTCTGCCTTCTCTTTAACTACAATTATTGTGCGCGTGCAAAAACGAAGGAGACATCAAACTTGCCGCTCCTGAGAATGACTTTATTAAAACTATATGACAAAGCAAATTGAAGTTACCAGAACATTCAACGCGCCTGTAGAACTGGTATGGAAAGTATGGACCGACCCTGAACTGGTGAAGCGCTGGTGGGGACCCAAACATTTCATTTCGCCTGTTGCCCGGATTGATTTCAGAGAAGGCGGTAAATCCATAGTAAGCATGCAGGCGCCAAAAGAAATGGGCGGACAGGAATACTTTTCACTGTGGGTTTATCAGCGGATCGTTCCCCTGGAAAAGATTGAATTTATTCAAAGCTTATCCGACAAGGATGGAAATAAAATAGAACCAACAAAGGTCGGCATGCCGCCTGACTTTCCCATCGACATCAGAACCGTAGTAACTTTCACCCAACAGGGTACCCATCGAACGCAGATGACGGTTACTGAGTACAGTGATTTCGGTTCTATCAGCAACTTCGCCCAGCTAGGACTGGAACAAAGCCTTGACAAAATAGCCGCTATCTTCTTCAACTAAAGAAAATTTCTCGTCCAACAGCTATCTGCATAAGGACTCTCCTTGCGGTTCTTGATGCAAATAGCTGTTTACCTCATTTTAAAGCAGATCAGTGCCTGCGGCTGCCTGCAATCAGAGCTGCCAGGCCTGGTTTCAGAAAAGTGTAAACAGTTGTTTCTGGAATTGATCTTCAGGCCCTATTGCGCTGCTTTTCACCTTTACATAATATATTAACCATAAATTGCAAGCTCACCAACCAGACATGAATTGCCGGTTTACAACCTTATTTTTATCATTATCGTACTTACGGCTGTTTTCAGTTACATCAATTTGAGGTTGATCAAACTGCCGGGTACGATCGGCATCATGATCATTTCCCTCCTGGCTTCTCTGCTTATATTTGTAACCGGGCTCTTCTGGCCAGGTTTTTATACAGAAGTCACCCGGATAGTTGCCAGCATAGATTTCAATACGGCCCTGATGAAAGTGATGCTGGGTTTCCTACTTTTTGCCGGGGCTATGCACATCAATATCAAGCAGCTGAAGAGGGAAAGCGGTGCGGTGATCACCTTTTCAACAATCGGCGTCCTTATTTCCACCATTGTTGTAGCTGGACTCATGTATGCGGTCGCACCCTGGTTCGGCATCTCTATCGGCTTTATTTACTGGCAGCTCTTCGGTGCCCTGATTTCTCCGACCGACCCAATCGCGGTACTGGGTATCCTGAAGCAGGCAAAGATCCCTGCCTCGCTCGAGATCAAGATAACCGGGGAAAGCCTTTTCAACGACGGTGTAGCGGTCGTGGTTTTTACAACGATCCTCGATATCATCATAGCGGGGCCGGAAAAGGTTTCTTCCGTACAAGTTGGCATCCTGTTCCTGAAAGAAGCGGGTGGCGGCCTTGTGTGGGGTTGGATCTTGGGCTACCTTGGTTTTTGGATACTGCGTTCAATCGACAATTATATCGTAGAGCTACTGGTCACCCTGGCCATAGTAATGGGCGGCAACCTGCTGGCAGACCACCTCCATATAAGCGGTCCGCTCGCCATGGTGGTGGCCGGCATCATAACGGGCAACAAAAGTGTCGACGAAGGGATGAGTGATGTTACCCGCGACTATATCCTCAAGTTCTGGGAAATGATCGATGAACTGCTGAATGCCATCCTCTTCATGCTGATCGGTTTCGAGATGCTCATCATCCGGTTCAACACGCCTACTTTTTGGCTCGGCTGCCTGGGCATAGGTGTTGTACTGCTGGCAAGGTTCGTATCGGTCGGTATCCCGATCGCATTTCTGCGGTATGCGAAAACATTTGAAAAAAACGCCGTTCCGATACTCACCTGGGGCGGACTGCGGGGCGGGATCTCCGTTGCCCTTGCGCTGTCGTTGCCTGCAGGCACTTTCAAGGAAGTGTTTGTTTCGGTTACCTACCTGATCGTGCTGTTTTCCATCATTGTGCAGGGCCTCACGATCGGGAAAGTGGCGAAGAAACTGCAGGAATAGAATCATGTTACTTCGCCTGTTCAGGCTGTTGAAGCAGATGGCCGGTACTTTGGGCGGATGATATGGTAACAATTAAAAGCATCCTTCATACAGAAGCCCCGTACATAAATTTACATGAGAGAGCCCACTCTCATTTTGACCCGGGAAAAATCTGCACATATCGCCCAGGATCTTTAATCTCTTTTCACCACAGCAATAAAAACGTTACTCTGGCACATATGCGTAACTAAAATAAATGATCCGATCAAGGATAAATTCTCCAGAATCTTCCATGTGTTTACCTGCAATTTGAGAGTAGGAAGAGTCTCTTCAATGTTCAGCAACGATCCCTATCTGACCAGGATGATCGTTCCATACCTTTTGATTTTGACCCCACCAAAATCAACCCCTTCCGCAAGCCAGGTGAATGTTCCGGCATCCTGTAACAGCCCGTTCAACCGGCCATCCCATCCTTTTGAACCGGGTGTATACCTGTACACGATGCCGCCCCAGCGGTTGTAAATTGTAAAATACGTAAGCTGTTTGATCCCTTTCGGAATCGGCCTCGCATAATCGTTGTGACCATCGCCGTTTGGCGTAAATGCATTGGGTACGTAGATATCGGCTGAACTGTATACTTCTATTGTCACATTATCGGAAGCTTCACAGCCGGATGCCGTTTTAGCGGTTACTTTGTAAGTGATGCTGTTGCTCAGGTTGGCTACCGGATCTGCAATACCCGGGTTGCTCAATCCGGTTTGCGGCTGCCAGTTGTACTGGATAAACCCGGTATTGTTGGTATCCACAGCATGGAGGCTCAATGGCTGATTGATCAGCACGCTTGTATCATGGCCCGCAAAAAGTACGGGGGTTGTTACAGTTATCTTCACTTTGCCAGGCTGCAGGGAAGCACATCCGTTGGCATCCGTTACACTGAGCGCGTATTCCAGGGTTGAAGCAGGTTTTTTGGAAACCGGACTGGCACTGCGGCTGTCCGTGAGGTACAGGCCGGGTGTCCAGTTATATGTCCCTCCCCCGGCGCCTTCCAGCCTGGCATCTTCCCCATAACAGATCGTCTGGTCCTTGCCGGCACTGGCCTGGGGAGCCGCATTTACTTTCACCAAAACGGTCTCCGACAGCGTACATTTTCCAAGAGTGGCAGTCACAAAATACTTTGTTGTGACAGTCGGGACAACGGTCTGGTCCTGTTTGCTGACATCGGTGATGCCCGGGCCCGAAGCCCACTGGAACAAGGAGGCGTTCGAGCTTACTTTTAAAGAAGCTGATTTGCCCTCGCAAATGGTCACGACCGAGTCCATGGTAAGCTGCAAAGAATTTTTCAGCGGAACGATGACATCCACCGAGTCGGTACAGCCGTTGCCATCTTTTATGTTCAGTTTGTAGCTGCCGCTCGCCAGGTTCGGGAAAACCGGCGACGCTTGATAGCTGGCCGGAAAGATACCATATGCCAATGGCGACTGTCCGCTTCCGTTAACCGCGTTGATAATTCCATCGTTATCGGCACAGGTAGCAGCAGTAGCAAGCCCTGAAACCACGGGGGCCGCTTGTCCGCCGATCACTGTGCCGGTCGTCGTGATTACTCCGGCCGCATCCTTCACATAAACGGTATAAGTGCCCCCCCTTAACCCAACAAACCGGTTCAGGGGCTGGTAATTGCTGCCATCAATCGAGTAGAGATAGGGAAGCAATCCGCCGGCATCCGTTACTTCAATTTCACCGTTTGGCAGGCCGCAAGTGGCATCTTTGACAGCGGCGGTCGGCGTCGCACAATTTTTACCAACCGTCGCGCTCATGCTTACCGTAAGTCCTTTCACGTCTCTCACCCTCACCTGATAAGTGCCTGGCTGCAACCGGTCAAAAAAGTTCGAAGTCTGGAAAGGACCGTTGTTGAGCGAATATTCGAATGGGCCTTCTCCGCGCGACCGGACAGCGGTGATGCTGCCTGCTGCGTTGTTACAACCTGCAGCCACGGTCGTAAGGGTAAGCTGCATGGCACAACTGTAGTTAAGGTCAATACCAAACAACCGTACAACACTTGCCGCATCTTTCACGCGGATGGTATACAAGCCCGGGCCCAGGTTGTAAAACGAACCACTGTCCTGGTAATTGATTCCGTCAAGCGAATACTTCAGGGGCAGAATGCCGGGTAGCGGATCCGTTACAGAGAGCCAGCCGATATTACCACATTTCGGAAAAGCGCCTGTTACCCGCATTGTATATCCGCAATCCGGGGCAACCAGGAAAAACAGGTCAGCGGCGGTGCGCCGGCAACCAAACTGGTCTTTTATATACATATGGTAGGTACCCTGCGCCAGGTTGGTAAACATATTGCTGCTTTGATAAGTCACATCGTCGAGGCTGTATTGAAAAGGAGGGGCTCCTCCCGCCATGTTTACGGTCACCGTCCCGTCCAGTTTATCGCAGGAAGAGGGATCCTTGGTTGTAAATGTGGGGGTAGGCGGGATCGAGGTCGAAGTGACGATTACGTGCTGACTTACAACGGTTCCATTCGCATCACGCGCGGCAAGCACATAGTCGGCAGGCTTGAGGGAAGTGAAATTTCCGGTATTGAATCCACCCATGCCGGCCAGGGAGAATTCGTAGGGAGGAACCCCACCGGTCACAAAGGAGGTGATGGTTCCGTTGTTCATTCCGCAATCGGAATTGGTGAATGCGGACACAGTCAATTTAAGCTGGCTTCTGGCTCCAAGGGTCAGAAACAGCAACAGGATCAGGGGGTAGGGCTTCATGCTAACGCATAAAGATATTTATTTACAGGAATTTCACACTATCCCACCCAATTCCTGTTGAGCGGATGATTGCAAAAGGTCGGAAATTTCATACTCATTTTTCCCGGCGTCAGTTGATCTATTTGATACCGAATTGTTTGCAGACTGACCGGTCTTACTCTCCTGCACATTTAAGGTGGGGCCCCTGAGCCGTGGCCGGGTTCTCATTGCCCATTTCAACCGCAGCACGCCGCCGTTTCCGGGTCCGCTCCCTGGGCTCCCTGCAATCTCACCGTACAGGTAAGCCACCCCTATCTGCTGGTGGATGGCTTCATCCACATATTCCTTTCCCGTTATGATCCTTTTCTCTGTGATGCAGTATCCGCCTCCTTTATAATAATCTGACAGCAACACATTTTTACGTACACCCGGAGGCAAGGCAAACCGGAAAAACCTGTTTTTTCACCGGCAGTAAATTCTGCCAGGATGTTGTCGTCCGGCATTCCACGGCGAAATACCAGGGCTGGGTCTTTTCAGGATCATGGTCTTACCTCTACCTTCTGTACCATACTGTATCATTGACCGGGCCGTGGGAGGACTTGATGCCAAAGACCACCTGCGGCGTAATGATGTTAAGGCCGTCAACGGTAAATCGGTGATCTGCATATCCAGATGGTCCTTCCTGTGTGGAAAACCCCCGATCATCTGGTTCGGCATGTGCACGAAAGGGTGGTTGGTGTTCAGCAAAGGCGCAACATTTCCAATGGCAGGATCGAGGTAGGGAACCAGATTCCAGGAACCTCTCTTGACTGCTTGTGATTTGATCTGCTCAATGCTGTTACTGCAGGTAGGGGACAAAATTAAAATCAGGACCAGTTTATGCGAACAGGGGGCGTTTTGAAACAAGCGGGAAGACGGCATGGCGGTTGATTGAGTTTCTAGCGGGGTTGAACCTTCCGGCCATTTATGTTACTGAGAAATGTTGCAAGAAGGTGTGTCAGACTGGTTTCTATCTGAGTCCTTTATCCTGTTATACTGTGACAACGGCAGATGATCCCTGTAGTCTCTTTTGGAAACGGTATGAATAAAAAGAACCCTGTGCACCAAGTATTAATTTTCGCTTCTGAAAAATATTACCCAATTTTCCAATTCTAAAAGTTTAACCCGCTCATCCATGCATACCATTCTGCCTTTCCTGCTGGCTATGATCGCTGCTGTCGTGTTACTGGAGATGTGGGCCCAGAAACTGAAAATTGCCTATCCGATCCTGCTGGTGGTTGCCGGACTCTTGGTCAGCTTTGTTCCCGGTTTGCCGCGGGTCAGGATCCATCCGGACCTTATATTCTTTGTGATCCTTCCACCGCTGTTGTTTGAAGCTTCCTGGAATATTTCTTTCAAGGAGATGAAAAAGTGGTGGCGCATCATCAGCAGTTTTGCTTTTCTGGTAGTCATGTTCACTGCCCTGTCTGTCGCGGTGGTCGCAAATCATTTCATTCCCGGATTCACGCTGGCGCTGGGTTTCCTGTTGGGAGGAATCGTGTCGCCTCCCGATGCGGTCAGTACCGGCGCCATCACGAGTTTTGTGCGTATCCCGAAATCGACGTCTACCATTCTGGAAGGAGAAAGCCTGCTCAACGACGCTTCCTCTCTCATCATTTTCCGGTTTGCCCTGGTAGCAGTAGGCACCGGCCAGTTTGTCTGGATGGACGCCGCCACCAGTTTTGTATGGATGGTAGCGGGTGGCACGGGCATTGGCCTGCTGCTGGCCTGGTTCTTTGTGCAGGCCCACAAACGCCTGCCTACCACCGCTTCGTCCGACATCGCGCTTACGCTGATCGAACCGTATATTATGTACTGGGTAGCGGAAGAATTTCATTGTTCGGGCGTGCTTGCAGTCGTGAGCGGCGGATTGTTCATGTCGGCAAAGCGGTTGATGTTTTTAAACAGCACGAGCCGGATCGCGGGCTACAACGTGTGGGACAGCCTCGTGTTCATACTGAACGGAATCGTATTTCTCATCATCGGTCTCCAACTGCCTGAAATTGTGGAAGGGCTGCACAAAAAAGGCATACCGTTACAAACAGCTATTGGGTACGGCGTATTGGTAACGTTAGTGCTGATCGTTGCCAGGATTATCAGCTCGTACGTAGCCATGATCGCGACCTATATCTTCCGGCCCAGCGTGGCCCCAAGGGCAGGCTCACAAAAGAGGACATTGCTGATACCCCTTCTGTTGGGCTGGACCGGCATGCGGGGGGTAGTGTCGCTGGCGGCGGCGCTGGCCATTCCTGTTTATCTGGAAAACGGCCATGAATTTCCGCAAAGAGATCTTATTTTATTCATCACGTTTGTAGCTATCTTGCTCACCCTTTTGATACAGGGACTCACGCTTCCCTACTTCATCACCCGCACAAAGTTGTTCGATTCTCTTCCTTTTGAGCAAGTGGAAGCAACCACCCGGCAGAAAATGAAACAAGACCTGAAAAATCACATTTACCAGTTTCTGAAATCGAAGTATGAAAAGGAATTGAACGGGCATGCCGGCATGGAAAAATTTTTCAAACAATGGGAAGAACGGTCCAAATCTGCAGACGACAGCTGGATGAACGATAAAACAAAAGCCATCTTTTTTGAATTGCTGGATAGCCAGCGCCAGTTCCTTACCGAACTGAACAAGGATCCGAAGATCGACGAAGAGATCATCCGGCAGCAATTGTTCCAGATCGACCTGGAGGAGGAACGATTGAGAATTATTTAAATAGATGGGAACATCAGCGTGACAAACCGGCTACACCGTACGCAAAGCACACAACCACAAGAACTCGGCATTTTATCTGCTGACGTCAAACATACAATTTGCTGACGGCCGTCAGGTCCGGCCTGCGATCATCTTTCAACCTTTGCATATAAATAAGAATATATGCAACACATACTCGCCTCTCACACCGTTCACACCATTCAGCCTGAAATTTCCGGGGCTAACACGCACGTACAGGAGAATCCCGTACAGAAGTTTTTCGGGTGGTGCAATGCGCAGGAAGAGAAACGTTTTCTATGGCTCGCTGTGGGCTTTATAGTAAACATCGGCGCTGTGCTTCCGCTGACCGTTCTGGCATTGATCCTCGCTGGCATCAACACCCATTTTCTTTTACTGCTCGTAGTTTGCTGCGTGAACGTGCCGGTACTTGCCCTCAACCTTGCCGCACAACCCACGAAAGTGACCTTGCCATCGCTGTTCTTCGCCTGGGTGGTGAACGCCATTGTGATCGCTTACTGTATTGCGGTTTTCTTCCTGCAGTAACAGGAAGGGGACAGGCAGGAAGTGGATCAGAGGGATGAGCGCTCAGGTTCTGGATACAATAATTCTTCACGCTGGCGTGTTCCCTTCATCACTTTCCGATCCTGTAAAGATTGCCCTTATCGGTCACGCCGTACAGCGCACCGTCTTTTCCGGTGGTGAGGGAGCGCCAGCGTTCGTTCTTGTCTTTCAGGAGGCGTTCTTCACCAACGACCTTGTTATTTTCGATCACCAGCCGGGCAATGTGAAGGCCGCTCAGGGCGCATACGAACAGGTTATTCTTCCATTCGGGGAAGAGGCTGCCGGTGTAAAACAGGAGGCCGCAGGGTGAGATGACCGGGTCCCAGTAATAGATGGGCTGGGTTACGCCGTCTTTCTGCTGGATGCCTTCACCCACTTTTTCCCCGCTGTATTCGATGCCATAGGTAACTACGGGCCAGCCATAATTGTTTCCCGGTTTGATGATGTTGATCTCATCGCCGCCGCGCGGACCAAACTCGGCTTCCCATATTTCATGAGTATCGGGGTTCCAGGTCATGCCTTCAGGGTTGCGCAGCCCATAGGCATATACTTCGGGCAACGCGCCTGCGGTATTGGCGAATGGCCCACCGGCCACCGCTTTGCCCTCTTTTGTGATGTGCAACACCTTGCCGATGGCAGCGGTCACATCCTGCGCTTTCATGCGGATGTCTCCGCCCGCCCGTTCGCCGGTGCTTACAAAAAGGTTTCCCTGCGGGTCAAAAAGGATGCGGGAGCCGTATTGAAGCTTTCCGCTGTAGCCTGGTTTGGCCCGGTAGATCACTTCCACATTCTCCACTTTACTTTCATCATCCGACAAACGGCCTTTCGCAACCGCCAGCAGGGCACCCTCTGCTGTCTGCTCGGCATAATCCCAAAAGATCATCCGGTTTTTTGCAAAGTCCGGATCTATATTCACATCCAGCAGCCCGCCCTGCCCGGCAAATACCACCGCCGGCAGTCCGCTGATTGTCTTGTCTGCCTGCCCGGTTGCTTTCAGGATACGCAGGGCTCCGCTTTTTTCCGTTACAAGGAAGCGACCGTCGGGCATGCACACGATCGCCCAGGGAAACTTCAGTTCACTGTTGATCACAGTGGCTGTATAAGGTGTTTTTGTTTTGACGCCTCCGATCCGGGTCTGTCCGGCAAATGCCGGTTTGTACTGGCTGTTGGGATTCTGGATTTCCACCGGCGGAAGGGTGGTATCGGCAGGCAAGTTGGAAGAAGGCGTAAATGTTATGTGGGTATTCGCTGTTGTTGTGGTGAAAAAAAGACAGAGCGCAATGAAAGACTGAAACTTACCGGGTTGCAACATAACTGAGTATTTGTTTACTGGTTCCTTCGTTAAAGTTACCCGCTTTCAGGTAACCAAGGATTTACTTCAAACAAAGAACGGTTATTTTGATTTAGTGCCCAATCCCTTTCAACAACTGAATCGAATGCTCCTGCGCTTCCTGTGAGTTCCGGGTGCCTTTATTTAAATCCAAAAAGTACAGGAAATAAAAAGACAACGACCACCGCCCATATTACATACGCAGGCAGATAAAATGAAATAACTTTTCCTACACCCGTCAGTGCTGATTTTTTCGAAACAACTTTGAACAGCTGCACTGTCACGAGCACCAGATTAACCAGGATCAGCACATTGCCGCCCAGTACCGCAGCGCGGTTGGGAGTTATACCATACTCAGAGATACGGAACAGGATGGCGGAGAGCGCAATTGCATTGACAATGATGGTGAGGGCCGAAAGCAGGAAGAGGATCCAGGTCTCCACCCGGGTTTTTTCTTTCTTGGACGATTCAGCGATCGAAAAAAATATGATGGCCATTACACCCACGAGCAGCGCATTGAAGATCAGCAGGAACTCGCGGTCGTTGTAGGGATCTTTTCCGGAGTAGATGATGGCAACCAGGTAGATCAGCAGCATCACCAGAACCAGCGGGCTGAATATCCGGGCTATGACCGGTGCAACTTTTCCAACAAGCTGCGGGTTGGTTTGGATAAGGTAGGTGCCCAGGATAGGAGCGGCGGGCATGCCGTACACAACGATGTTCTCGAAATAAAAGTTTTTTATATCGAACCCGATCAGGGAAAAAAGTCCGACCGTGATTCCGCTCATGATGCCGCCGGCGATCGTGATCAGGGCGGTCATTACCAGCAGGTCGCCGTTGTATTGCAGAAAGCCAAGGCGTTTTTCATCACGGTTGCCGGCACCGCCAACATATGCAAAACCCAGGACTGACCATAGAAACAGACCCAGGTGAATGCAGGCAAGGATCAGGGTATCGGACTGCAGACGGGCAGGCAAAAGATTTATATAAATGCCTGCTCCCAGGGTAAGACCCGCTATCACCGCGATCTTCCCTCCCGGAAGTTTATTTTTCCAGGCAAAGTAAGTTGTGAGAAAAGGAAAGATGACAAATCCGAAGTTTCGTTGAAAAAAAAGTTCCTGGTTAACGGGTAATAAGGCCGGAAGCTTGGCAAAAAGACCGGCGATCAGTGCAATGATGATAACAAAGAAGAGTTCGTGCCGGGTTCCCCAGTTGATTTCCTCTATTTCATAGGTGAGTCTTTCATTCCAGAACTCTGCAAGCGTATTTCCTTTGAGTTCCGGGTAAAGTCCGCTGAATACCTGTTTGAACCGGAGCTTGTTGTTGCGGTATATTCTTTCCAGATGCCTGGGGTCGTTGAGGTGTGTGAGGATTTCGTCTTTCATGCGTGTAAGTTGGTAGGTTTCGGTTCGATAAAAGGGGGGACCTTTGTTTAGTTCCAGAGTGTGCCAGCGAAGCCGAACACCAGGCCCATCCATAAGCCAACGATAAAAACAAGCACGCTACCCATGTTCGCCGTGATCTTCTTCCATCCGCCCTGGTAGCGGAGCCTGTCCATCAGCGAATACAAGAGGCCGCCCATTGCGCCTGCAAATGGCACTACGATCAGCGGCTTGATCATCCAGAATTTCGACCAGTTGGGGTTGGGTTCATCGGTCTGAACCAGAAAAAAGAGGACGACCGCCAATCCGATCGCCGCGCCGACCAACATCCGTTTACCTGCGGAGGCGGAGAAAAAGGCGGATTTTGCTGAAAAGTTGTTAGCTGCTGACATTGTAATGCGATTTTTAGAGAATGAGAAGTTTTTTACCTTGTCGCAGTACTTTAAAGATAATGTTTTAAAAGTACTTTGTAATTCAAAGCTATCGACCGTTTTTCGGATTTACAACAGTTTCTGAAATAATAATTTTGCTAATACATTTTCCGGACATCACAGCCCGGGAGAAGAAACCGGAACAAAATGAAGGATGCAGACCAGGATGTCCGTTTGTTTGCAGCAGCAGGGAACGACAAACAAGAAATGTAAAAGCTGGTCTTTTATAAGCACGTTGTAGACGAGATGCAGGTTGCTCACGCGCAATTTTACCGATGACTCTATTAGTGATCGTTTGCCGCGTTTACATCCTGCTTTCAGAAACCGGTCCGGGGAAGCGCGGATTGTCGTAATTTCAGGCCTTCTTGCCATATCACGATCCACGGTACACTCACCTAAACATACGTGTATGATAGCGGCTCAACACAGCAACATCGGTACAAAACAAAAAGCGCTGGCCATCAACCTCGATCCGAAAATTTATGGTTCTTTTGCGGAAATCGGGGCGGGGCAGGATGTGGCGGCCAACTTCTTCAAGGCAGGCGCTTCTTCAGGCACCATCGCCAAAACCATGTCGGCTTACGACATGCTTTTCTCGGATGCCATTTACGGCGCCGAAAAAAAACGGCGCTATGTAAGCGAACACCGGCTGATCTCCATGCTCGACCGGGAATACAGCCTGCTGATCGAACGGCTGGCAGCGCAGCGCGGAGCCAACACCACTTTCTTTGCTTTTTCCAATACGATCGCCGCCCTCAATTACCACAAGACCAACAGCGGCCATGGCTGGATGGGCGTGCGTTTCCAGTTGGAGCCCGAAGGCCAGTTCAACGATGTGGTGCTGCACGTAAAGCTGCTCGACAGCGACAACAACCTGCAGCAACAGGCTGTCGGCATACTGGGTGTGAACCTCATCTACGCCTGCTTCAACTACAACGACAACGCGCTGCTTTTTTTGCTTTCACTGATGGACGACCTGTCGAAAGACCGGTTCCAGATCGATATGATCCGTTTCGAAGGGCCCGGTTTTGCTACCGTCGACAACCGGCTCATGAGTCTCCAGCTTGTACAGAACGGGTTCTCGGATGCAGCCGTTTTTGGTCCCGACGGGAAAAACCTGCAACCCTCGGAAGTGCTTTATAAAAAACACATCGTAGTGGTACGCGGGCGTTTCCGGCCGGTCATCAACGTACACCTTGATATGCTGAGCACGGGCGTGAAGCAGTTCGAGGAAGAGCCGGATGTGGACAAGGCAAACGTAGTGGTACTTACAGAGCTCACCCTGCAATCCCTGAAAGAAAGAAATGCCGACCTTACCGCGGAAATCGATAAAAAAGATTTTCTCGACCGGGTCGATATTCTTTCTTCGCTCGGACAAACGGTGATGATCTCGAATTTTCATGAATACTACAAGCTGGTGGCCTATCTCTCAACGATCACCAAGCTAAAGCTGGGCGTCGTTTTGGGATATCCGAACCTTGAATACATCTTCTCGGAGGAGCATTATCGGGAGCTTCCGGGCGGCATCCTCGAATCATTTGCCGCACTCTTCAGCCGGAAAGTAAAACTCTTTATCTATCCCACCCTGCGCGATGGCGTGATACAGAACTGCCAGCTATTGCAGCTGCCACCGCACCTCATCGATCTGTATCGTTACCTGATCGCGAACGACAAGATCGAGGACATCCTTGACTACAACAAGAACAACCTCAATGTACAGACCGACCTGGTGCTGCAGTTGATCAAAGAGAATACCGAAGGATGGGAAGAATATATGCCAGCCGACGTGGCAACCAAGATCAAGGAAAGGGGCTTGTTTGGCTACACCGCAAACACCCAGCCGGCTCCGGTTGAGGCCAGCGAGGCAGCCACCGATGAGAAAAAGCTGCTGGACACCGCTTCCTGATAATATAGCCCCGATCTAGGAAGACCGCATTGCAAAAGAACTTATTTTTAGCTCTTGGATGCTACCACTTTACCTCTGATCTTTTGCTGCCTCCGCAATGCCGGCCTTTGCCTGCTCCTCCTCATCAGCTATACATTGCGGGCCCAGACGGAATTCCCGAAAGAGTTTATCATGCATCTGCGCCTCACATCCGGGATGATAACGGAACCCAAACCGCTTGCTCCCGCATTTACAGGAGCCCTGCAGCTTGTGCCGCAGCTAACGCTCGTTGAACATACCTTGCGCGGAGGACTGATCCTGGGCGGCTCTTACTCGAACCGGCAGACAGACGGTTTCGCGGGTCCGACGGTATCGCTGAAACTGCTGGAATTAAAAGGCAGCTATTTCGGTTCTCTTGGGAACCTTCACCTGAATGCGGATCATCTCTGGGGAACGGGCAGTCAGCGCCTGGTTGGCGGTGGCCTCAACCTCGATCTGCTGAACCGGGTGGTGCTGAGTCTCAGCTCTCACCGCGATTACCACCTGCACCAGTGGTGGCTTCAAACCGGTATCGCGTTCCGCATCACGCCGGTAAAAACTCCGGCAGAAACCTTTCCTCACTAAACAGCATTCCATGAAAAGGGCACTCGTGATCAGCGGCGGCGGCAGTAAAGGCGCTTTCGCCGTTGGTATTCTCCTGCAACTTCGCACCGTATACCCGAATCTCCATTTCGATCTGGTGGTTGGCACCAGCACCGGCGCGCTTATGTCACCACTTGCCGCCGTGGAAGCCTTGCCTGTACTGCTACAGATCTATTCCACCGTTACCACTGACAAGGTCATCACCACCCACCGGCTAGGTGACCGCCTCAACCAGGCTTCGATCTACACTGTGGAACCGTTGTGGCAGCTGATCAATACTTACATGACCGACGCCCGCTATCAGCAGATCCTTTCTTCGGGGAAGCATATTTACATCAATACCACCTGCCTGCAAACCGGGAGCACCACCGTTTTCACCAGCAACCCCACTCCGGTGGTAACGGGTGAATATCCGATCAGGTCTTTTCACGACGGGGAGCACATGCGGCTCTCTATTCTCGCTTCAGCCTGTCAGCCGGTATTTATGACGCCTGTAATGGTCGATCAGGCATATGAAACGGGGCCGGAAAAAAATTTTCAATACGTAGACGGCGGCGTCCGGGAATACGCCGGCGTTCAGATGGCCATCGACCAGGGAGCCACAGAAATATTCTGCATCCTGCTCTCCGCTGCCACTCCCGGTAACATCGCGCAAAACTATGCCACCTTGCTGCCCATACTGGAAAGGACGGTGGATATTTTCACAGATGATGTGGAAAAGAATGACCTGCTGCAGCCGGCGCAAACGGCGCGCACCATCGATTACTTATCCGCCGTAAAAAAGAAGATGTTAGCTGATGGCATTGCGCCTGATAAAGTAGATGCTTACTTCCGCACTGCAACGCCGGCTCCACCGTTCAATTTGGCTCAAGCCTTCAAACTGTTCATACTGCGCCCTTCTGCTCCGCTCGAAGGGGGCGCCGGCGGATTGGTGTTTGACCCGGTGAAAATGCGTAACATGATGGCATTCGGCAAAAGCGCTGCCGGCGAATTTATCGCTGCACTCAAGCCGGGAGATATTAGCTGGCTGGCCTGAAATGATGTTGAATAAGAGCCCGAGAATCAGTCTGAGAGAGTCGTTATTTTATGCATACGCTTGTCCCTTTCCGTAAATAGGTCTTTCCATCCATACCGATCCCTTCGGCTACCCATACCACTGTCTGGTTGGCCAGAAAAGTGCCGTGGAAGGTGCCATCCCAGCCTGTGTTCATGCTATGGCTTTCGTAGATCAGCTCACCCCAGCGGTTGTACACCCGGAAATATCGCAGCTCGCGCATGCCGAACAGGATGGGTCGCAGCACATCGTTGTGGCCGTCGAAATTGGGGGTGAAGGCGCTGGGCACATAGATATCTGCCTTGTTCACGATCTTGACCGTCTGCGAGTCTACCGTCAGGCAACCGGCGGGTGTCTGGATCGAGATCGCATAGCTCTGGTCCTGTGCTCCATAAAACAGCGGTTTGAATGAAGTTGGACTATTCAGGAAAGTGGGAGGGAGCCATCGCACACTGTCGCCGAACGTGCGCGCAGACAGCGGCACCGATGTGTTGGCCACGATGTACATCACGGGATACACGATGCCAGGCTTGGCCGTTTCGATGTAAACTGTTTGCTTCGCGGTGCTTGTCGTACAACCTTGTTTTGAGAGAACCGCGTAATAAGATCCCGACTGGCTTACTCTGTAATTAATGCCATTGCCCCCGGCGATCGCCTGGTTATTGCGGTACCACTGAATGGTGTCGGCACCCGTCAGGTGCAGCACCGCACTGTCGCCGCTGCCCAAACAATACGCCGCCTTGCCCGTGAGCCGGATGGCACTGTCGAGCAGTACGGGTGTGATATCTACCGTATCTTTTACAAGGCACCCGCCTCCATAACTGCTGCTCGTAAGCACATAGGAGGTCGGCGTACGCGGATTCGCATACGGGTTGGCAATGCTTGCACTGCTAAGACCCGCCGCGGGGCTCCAATTGTAAAACGTGCCCGGGCTCGGGGCAGTCCCCAGCTGCACGGGATCGCCGTTGCAGACCCTGGAATCTTTTCCTGCGAAGGCCTTTACGGTGAATGAATCGATCAGCCGGGAATACAGCGTGTCTAAACAGCCATACCCGTTGTAGGGTGCCACCTGCAATGCCAGCGAAGTGCCTGTCAGCGGAGCCGGACGGAGCGTCAGGATCTGGTCGTTGCCCAGCACCTGGCTGAAATCATTGGTAAACCAGGTGTATCCCTGGTAACCATAAGGCGCAACGATCTGCACCGCCGAATCACCCGGGCAAAATTTGGCGCCCGTGAATTCACCGCTGCATTCCGAGTTGAGGTCGATATAGGCATAGCCAAAATGCCTTCGGAAGGTACAATCAGATGTTTTGAAGGAGAGTTTGACCGTTTTGCCTGCATTGCCGTCGAGGTTGATGGAAACCGCCGTCCAGTCTTTGCACCATACGGGCGTGTCGCCGCCCGGACTGGAAGAAAGAAAAAAGCCGGGCAGGGGAGAACCGTAGGGAACAAAGGTGAAAGAAGAACAGCTGATGATGCTGTTGTCGGAGACATTGGTGATCTCTATCTCCATACGGGGCTGCTGAAACTGGAGATGGTTGGGATCCTGGAAGACGACCGCGTAATGATAGATAAGGGAATAGATGTTGCGGTCGGCCGGTATGGTAAATTCATATGAGATGCCTTCGGCTTCCGTACCGGCGGAATTGTTCCCGAGCCGGATGGAATGATTGCTGCCGTTGGGGCAGACCACCGGGAAGCCGCCGTAAGGGTCTAGCTCGGCAACCGGCGTCCGGGTATACATGGTATGGCGGTTGTAGACCGGTCCGGAGGGAAAAAGCGAGATCACGTTCTGGTCATTCACCGCAGCGGCAGAACCGGTGTAGCAGGTCCATCCATCAAAAGTACCGGTTTCAAAGTCAATGTTGGGCGGACAGACCTGTGCCCGGACGGCAGGAGTGAGGCCGGCAAACAATGCGATAAACAGAATAAAACGCCGTGTAAGTAAATAATACGGTTGACGGTAGATACCCCGGTTCTTGTTTGATGCCACCTGTGATGTGATTGAATATTTTGATCGGTCGGTAACGAATTTAAGAAATTTTCAGCACAATCGCGAACTGGTTCCAAACAGGTTGATCGACCGGTAACCCGGCCCTGTTCTTTGTCTGAAAACAGCTGCAGCCCTCTGTTTGCTCACAATAGGAAACGCCGGACGAAGCCTCCGGGTTGCCTCCGTTTTAAAAAGCAGGAATCCATTTGCCGCATTATTTGGAAGAAGCCGCTTTCCTCGCACCCTTGCGTAACACCGGCAGATAGCGTTGCAATGCCGGCTCCTGCAGAAGCCTGGCGGAATCAGTGAAACCAAGGGCTGCAGCTTGCCGGAGATCGTTCTCTGCAGCCTCCTGTTGATTGGCTTTTGCATTCAGCAGGGCAGAAAAATACCACGCTTCCGTGTTGGTAGGGTCTGCAAGTTTATAGAGTGCCACATAGAACCGGGCAATATCGGACTGGTTGTGGTTGATGAGCTGGTTGCTGACCGAATAAAAAGCAAGCGACAAATAAGCGATCAGCCGCTGGTTCATGGCGCCTTCCCCACCGGGTAAAGAAGTGCCGCTTTTAAGCTCCTGGATGGTGCGGCCCCAGTACTGCAGGTCGCCCTGCTGAAGTTGTTGCTGGAAGGTTTGCTTTTTTTGTTGTTCGATCGCAAAGATCTGTTGTGCAGCAGCCTGTTGGCGGCTAAACAGCGGGTCTTTTTTCAGCAAGGCTTCTTTTTGTACAAACCAGGTCGTGTAAGGCGGCAATCCCTGCAGCAATACTGCCGAAAGCGCGGTTTCCTGTTCCGCTTCCAGCAGTTTGTAGGCCCTGACCTCAGCTTCGGTTCTTTTCCGGCTTTGATCCGTGTAGGCGGCCAGCAGGGAATCATTTGGGGGAGAAGTTCCATCCCTCATAGCGTCGAATTGAAAGGCCATTAAAGCTGTCTCCATGACAGGCGCCGGCGGCCATGCATGTTTGCCGTCGAACAGAATGAGCCGGTGCCGCAGCCTCGTTCCATCCAGTTCGGTGTTGAGGGCAACCAGATCGGTCATGTTCATATCGCCGCGGCCCGCAATGCCGGTGAAACTGAAATCTGTCCGGTTAAGCGTTTCGCCTTCCGGGATCCCTGCACCGGCAGCAATCACACCCCTGATGGCCGGCTGATGAAGCGCAGCGTACACAGCAACCTTTGCACCGCCGGAAAATCCGGCAGTATACAGCCTGTTTCCATCAACCTGCAGGCGTGAGGATACTTCACTCAAAAGCAGATGGATGATAAATTGTGCCGTCTGCCAGTCATTGCCATTCTTCGAGTTGTTGCTTCCGACCAGCACAAAATGAAACCTGTCTGCCAGCGGGCGGTACAAGCCCAGCGGAAAAGTGCCGTCACCATGCGGATCAAAAAGATAAACGACCGGCATCGGGGTAGCCTTACCCAACGGAATATACAGGGCGAACGATTGAAGGGTATCAGACAAACAGGGTATCCGCCCAATGATTTTCCCCCGGGGGAAAATTCCCTGTTCCTGTTTTGACGCAGGCTGAACTTTTACTACCGCACCGGAAACCTCCTTTTCCTCCGGGGAATCTGCACAACAGCATAAATTGCAAACGGCGAGGAGAAACATGCATATTGGAAACAATGGATTCTTCATTATTACAGGTGCTGATGTTTGGGAAACCTGATCATCACCGCTAAACCGGACAGTCATTCACTTCCGCTTTTGAGCGCATGACATAGAACACTTTTCAGCCGGAACGGATTCGACGCCTTTGGGCGGAAAGGTAATTTATCGGTAAAAAGCGGTGAAACAAAATATAAGCATCTCATCAGTTGTGTATCATCTGCCGGCATATTGCCTTTCTGATCAGGAGACCGCTGTAATGAAATTTTTTATTGTTATTATGTTCTACATATTATATTTGTTGATGAATCGGCTCAACTGCCTCTTTGCACTTGCCATACCTGGCCAGGCAAAGATCCGGCATGAGTTGGCTGAGCCGGATTAATAAATTATTTCACCCGTTCCGCAGGTGAAACCTACTTTGTAAAGTTTGCTGACCATGAAAATTGAAGGACTGATTGCCGCCACTTTTGCTTCGTTCAACCCAGACGGGTCGCTGAACCTGTCTGCCATCCCCGGCCTGGTCGAAAAAATGATCCGGGACGGACTTACCGGGGTGTTTATCTGCGGAACAAACGGGGAGGGGCCGAACCTCACCCTAGAAGAACGGATGGCAGTGGCCGAGGCTTACGTGAAAGCCGCCGGCAAACGGATCCTGGTGCTGGTACATGTGGGGCATCCGGCCATCGCGGAATCGGCGCGGCTGGCGCGCCATGCCGCGCAGATCGGCGCCGATGCCATTTCCTCCGTCGCGGCTTTTTATTTCAAGCCTTCCTCCCTCAACAACCTGGTCGACAGCATCGGCGCCATTGCCGGGGCTGCTCCCGGGCTTCCTTTCTATTATTACCATATTCCGCACCTTACCGGCGTTGCAATGGATATGGTCGAATTTCTGCGGCTCAGCGAAACACGCATTCCGAACCTGGCGGGTATCAAATACACCGCCACCACCGTTCATGAATACCAGGCTTGCCTAAACTACAAAAATGGCCGCTACGATATACTGTTCGGTCTCGACGAAATGCTGCTCAGCGCGCTGGCCGTAGGGGCAAAAGGCGCCATAGGAAGCACCTATACCTATGCTGCTCCCGTTTACCTCCGGATCATGAAACTCTTCTCTGCTGCCCAGCAGGCCGATGCGGCCCTACTGCACTTCAGTATGGTTGAAATGGTGCGCTGCCTTGTGCGCTACGCCCCGATCGCCGCCCAGCGTGCCATCATGAAAATGGAAGGATTCGATCTTGGGCCGTCGCGACTTCCCCTGGTGAACCTGAGCGAGTCGGAAGCAGCTGCCCTGCAGGCTTCCCTGGAGAATGTTGGATTTTTTGAGCTGCTGCACCAGCACCAGGCAGCCCTGCAATCGAGCGCACTCATGATGACCGTAACAGCGTCCGAGTAAGCGAAGCATCCCCGCGCTTCAGAACGAACGGGATGTTATCTGAGCATGGCGATCAAAGCAGAATTTATGAGGCCGAATTTGTACAGCTAAATTGGAAAACCAATTGTTCTGCAACTGAAATATTTCAACAGCTCTCTTTTCCATTTCAAACGATTTGCTATGCGAACGAACAGCTATTCCTGGGCCCTGGTAGCCATGCTATGGGTGGTGGCCTTTCTCAACTACTTCGACCGCATCCTCATCACGTCCATGCGCGATCCGATCGTGGCCGACTTCTCCCTCAACGACGCGCAGTTCGGACTGCTTACTTCCGTGTTTCTGTGGACCTATGGTGTGCTGAGCCCGTTCGGCGGCTTTTTCGCAGATAAATACAGCCGTAAAAAAGTGATTGTCTTCAGCGTCTTTGTATGGTCTGCCGTTACGGTCTGGACAGGCTTTATCAGGTCCTTTCCCGAAATGCTGGCGGCCCGCGCTGTAATGGGGCTCAGCGAAGCCTGTTATATCCCTGCGGCGCTTGCGCTCATCACCGACTATCACCGGGGTGCTACCCGTTCCCTGGCCACCGGTCTGCACATCAGCGGACTGTACGCCGGACTGGCCCTCGGCGGCATTGGCGGATACATTGCGGAATCGTGGGGATGGCGCTATGGTTTCCAGGTTTGCGGTGCTTTCGGTATCGTATATGCGCTTTTTTTGCTCTATTTTCTGCGCGACAAACCCATTGAAACAGAGGCGGCCAGCGAGCCCCGGCAAGCGATCAGTCTCGGCGGTTCGATGCGGATCCTGTTCCGCGAACGTTCGTTTTGTGTTTTGCTGGTTTACTTCTGTGTACTGGGCATGGTGAACTGGCTTATATACGGGTGGCTGCCTGCTTTTCTGAAAGAGCATTACCATCTGAATCTGGGCAAGGCAGGCATATCGGCGACCGGTTGGATCCAGACCGGATCTTTTATCGGCGTGCTGGCGGGCGGCTTGCTGGCCGACCGCTGGTCGCGCAGCAACGAGCGCAGCCGGATCTACGTGGTGATCATCGGGTTTTGCATCGGCGCACCTTTCCTGTTCCTGCTTTCTTCCACTACCATATTCAGCATTGCCATCGTGGCAATGGTCATGTTCGGACTGGCTCGTGGCTTCAGCGATGCAAACCTGATGCCCATCCTGCGGCAGATCGTCGACAGCCGCTACATCGCTACAGGCTATGGTTTCCTGAATTTCCTGAGCACCATCGTGGGCGGACTGATGGTGTATGTGGGCGGATGGCTGAAAGACGCGCAGGTAGACTTGTCGATCGTATACGAAATATCTGCAGTGCTGATGTTGCTCGCCACGCTTTTGCTGTTTGCGGTGCGGCTGCGGAAGCCCCCGGTCAGCGCTTAGCCGTAAGCCGGTCGAAATGATTCTGCAGATGTTCTACCATACCGTGCCGGAACTCTTCCTTCGATCCATGGGTAAGAAGGTCAACCAGTTCTAGGTGCGACACTTTTGCCGGGGTATATACTTTTTCCGTTTCCCGCACATAGCCGAACACCGGGAGCAACATACTCTGGAAACGCTGCATGGTATTGTTTCCTGTCATCTCGTAGATCTTCCCATGAAACGCGATCTCATGCTTGATCCTGAATGATTGCCGGCCCGCCACCTGTTTCTGGTCGAGCGCGATCTTACGCAGCTCTTCTACTCCCTTCTTTGTTTTGCGCAGGTACAAAAGATCTGCGAGCCCAACCTCCAGGGTCAAACGCAGCTCAAAGATGTCTTCCAGCGTTTCCTTGTCCATGATCAGCGGATCAAGCACGCGTTCAAAAGAAAGCAGGATGTCGGGGCTTGTGAGCAGCATGCCGCGTTTTTTACGAGTTTCGATGATGCCGAGCATGCGCAGGCGGCTCAGGGCTTCGCGCACCACGTTGCGGCTTACATCGAGCGATTCGGCCAGTTGCTGTTCGCTCGGAAGGGCGTCTCCCGGTTTAAAGTGGTTGTTTTTCAGGTATTCGCGCAGGCGTGTCTCCACTACATCCGCCATTGTTTTGCGATCGATCCTCTTAAGGTCGGTTGCTGCGTTGGAAGAACTCATATGTTAAACTGTATTGTTTAAATGTAGAACATTTCATCAGATTCGTTACAAGCAGGAAGAAACAAAAAAATTTTGGGGTTTGAATTATTTTTCCCAGATTTGTTATGTAGGACATAACTACTAATACTACTAACGATTCTACTCAAAGATTGCTTATGAAAAACAGATTTCATTTGCTTCGCTTGTTTCTCTCCCTGGTCATTGTTTTTTCTTTTCCTCTACTTGCGCTTGCCCAGACTGTCATCAACGGAAAGGTGACCGACAGCGCAGGCGTTGCCCTTGAAGGCGTATCGATCAGGATCAAAGGAACCGCGGGCGGAACTTCCACCGATGCGAAGGGCAGTTTCAGCATCCGTGCCGGCAGCCCTAAATCTGTGCTGGTGGCCTCCCGTATCGGGTATGTGGAACAGGAAATTCCGGTGGGCTCCCAAACCATCATAACGGTCTCGCTGCTGCAGGCTACCAACAGCCTGAACGATGTAGTGGTAGTGGGCTACACCCAGCAATCCAGAACAAAGATTACCGCGGCGGTTTCGAAGCTCAACCCCGATGAACTTAAAAACACTTCCAATCCAAATCCGGTACAGGCCTTACAGGGCAAGATCGCCGGAGTGTCGGTTCCCATCACATCCGGACAGCCGGGCGGCGGAGCTACCAACATCATTATCCGCGGGGGAACGAAGCTGAATGTATATGGATCAGGACTTGGCAACGGTGGTGGCTCACCAACGGCAAACAGCGATCCAAGCAGTCCATTGGTAGTCGTAGATGGGGTTTTCCGCTCACTCGATGATATCAATCCAGACAACATCGAATCTTTCCAGGTTATGAAAGATGCAGCTTCGACCGCAATTTATGGCGCCAGGGGCGCCAATGGAGTAATCGTTATCAAAACCAAAGGGGGCAAATTCAACAGTAAAGCCAATCTGACCCTCAACCATCGCACTACCTGGGAAACAAAAGCGCGGGATTACAAATATGTCGATGCCGAGCAATACCTGCGGCTGGCACGAAATACTGTAAATAATACGTTTGATCCGCTCGACAAAAACAACCTACTGAATAACGGCGGCTTTTCAGCAGGTACACGCGTATATACTGCAAAGGGCCAGTACGGTTCCAACATCAACCTGACAGCGTTGTATAATAATATTGTGGCCGTGGAAGGCCAGCCCTATGTAGATAATCTGCTGTCCCAAGGCTGGAAGACTATGGATGATCCCATCAATCCCGGGACGAAGTTGTTGTATGCCGACAATCACTACCAGGATATGTTATGGAATACAGGAATCACTGAAAATTACAATGTAGGACTGGACGGAGGTAGTGACAGGGCCAACTATAATGTTTCATTAGGGACCATTAATCAGGCGGGAGTTTTTGTGGGAACCAAGTACAAGCGTTACGATGCGCTGGGAAATTTCAGCTTCAAAGCATCTGATAATTTCAGGATTGATGCAATGGTTAATTACCAGAATGTGCTGCCGAATTACGTAGAATCTTATCAAAACGATCTTACCCGGGGCACTCGTCTCACTCCGTTGATCCGAATCTATAAAGACGATGGCAATCCTACGCCCGGCGAGGTGTTCACGGCAAGGAACCGTTTTCATACCCTGAAATATGATGATGTAAGAGCGTCTACGGAAAGGATCGTTTCCAGGCTGGCTGGTGATCTTACGATTACCAAAGGTCTTCATTTCAAACCTTCGGTTTCATATCTGATGCAGGATTTTCGCTATCTTTTTATGCGCAAAGCAACACCCGCTTCTGAAATTCAGCCCACCACGCAACGCCAGAAAAACGACAGTGTGAATAACTTCCGACAGCTGATGGTTGATCAGATTCTGCAATATGATTTCAACATTCACCAGGAACATCAGTTCACTCTGCTCGCCGGCTTTAATTACACGCGGTCTACAAACAGCATCGTCAGCATTGGTTCCCAGAGAGCCAACAGTGATTATATCTATACCATCAATGAGCCCTCCACAACCGTCATTAACGGAGTGGTGACACCGAATGTGACGAATTTCAATTCCTCACTTCCGGAAAGCAGGTCTGCCAGCTTCTTTGGCCAGTTCAATTACGACTACAATGGCAAGTATCTGGCAAGTGGTGCAGTGCGCTATGATGGCTTTTCAAACTTTGCACCCGAAAATAAGTATGCGCTCTTTCCTTCCGCTTCTATCGGATGGAATGTTCACAAAGAAAATTTCTGGCACACCAAAGCAGTCAGTTCCCTTAAATTCAGGGCTAGTCTTGGAAGTGCGGGCTCCAGTGATCTGATGCTCACCGATACTTATGGCGGGTACACTGCGTCGAGTTACGCGATAGGCTCCGGTATCCTTCGTTCTAATCTTTCAAATCCGAATCTGCGATGGGAACAAACGGTTACGACCGACCTTGCCTTCGACGCAGGCTTTTTTAATGAGCGTGTAACCCTGTCCGTTGATCTGTACAACAAACTCACGCAGAACAGGCTTGCATCCAAACCACTGCCTTCTGAAGCGCCTTTTCCATCTATCACCTACAACAACGGCACCCTGCAGAACAAAGGGGTCGAAGTAGAGCTTGGCGCGACAGTAATCAAGGCAAACGCCTTCACCTGGCGAACAAATTTTTCTTTTGCACTGAATCGTACTATCGTGAAAAAATTGCCTAACAACGGAAGGGCGAAAAATCGGCAGGGTGGTGATGTGATTTACGACGCAGGGTCTAAACAGCTCGTAGAAGCTGGTGGGTTGGCGGAAGGCGAACGTCCTTATGGCCTCTGGGCTTACAAAGTACTGGGCGTATTTTCCACCGAAGCCGAAGCGGCTGCCTGGAATGCGACCAAGAAAGACAACCTCGCCTCCCCGCCCGGCATTACAACCGGCAAGCATGCGGGAGACTATATTTTCGCCGATATCAACAACGATGGGGTCATCGATACCAAAGACCAGGTGTTTATGGGCTACCGTACCCCCGACAAAATAGGAGGGATGCAGAATACGTTCAGTTACAAGGCTTTTTCACTGCGCATAGCGGTCGATTATGCGCTCGGACATGTGATAAGCAATGGCGCCCTCGCCCGCTCGCTCGGACAAGGCCGCGCATTTAACGAAGGTGCTCCGACACAAGCCTTGGGACCCGATATTTGGCAGAAGTCGGGCGATGTAGATAAAAAATATGCACGCTTTTCTTTTGCCGATTTTGATTTCGGACAGCGAAATTACATCCGTCTGGCTACACTTGGCAACAACAATTCCTATGCATCCGACGTGTCGGCACTGATCGAGAAAGGAAACTTTCTGGCTTTCCGGGAGATCTCCTTTTCTTATGAAGTGCCCAAAACCCTGATGAAAAAGATCCGGTCGTCAGGGCTGAGCCTGTTTGCCAGCGTATACAATCTCGGCTACCTGACCAAATACACCGGCATCAATCCTGAAACCTATACCGGTTACGACGAAGCGGGTTATCCCCGCCCGAGGCAATTTTCACTCGGCGGAACCCTGAAATTCTAATTGAGACGCATACCTGATTTTGAGCTGATCATTATTGAAAAGATGTCTGAATTAAATGATATGAAAAAGATTCCCGCCATTTTTCCGGCCATGTGCATGCTACTGCTGCTGCTGTCTGGTTGTAAAAAACTGCTGACCGTGGCGCCGCAGTCGAGCATCACCGAGGCCACCTACTTTCAAAACGAAGGTGATTTCGAACCATACGTTACCGGTATCTATACCTACATGCGTTCCTTTGCCAATAACCTGACCTATGGTACCGAACGCAGCGAAGAGCTGATCAGCGGCTCCAATTCACGTTTTGGCGTAGCCTGGACACAGATAATCACCCCCTCCTCGGGCGCCGTAAATTACAACGACTGGTACAAGGCGATCGGCAACTGCAACCTGCTGTTGACCAAGATACAGAATTTTCCATTTGCATCCAGTCCGGATACCAGGAAGCGGATACTTGCCGAAACCTATGCGCTGCGTGCTTATTTCTATTTTCATCTTACCCGCATCATCGGCGATACGCCCCTGATGCTGCAGGCTGTTACAGATGAAAACGTTCCGCTTCTTCCCCGCTCGAGCCAGGTAAACGTGATGAAACAGATCACGGCAGACCTGGATACCTCCATCAGTCTGTTCAAATCCATGAGTCAGTTTTCAGCAAAGACCTATCCGAGCAAATACCGGTTCGCCTACGGTTCTGCACAGGCCCTGAAAGCCGATGCCAAATTGTGGAGCGCCAAGGTGCTCAATGGCGGAGCGGCCGACTTCAACGATGCGCTTACGGCCATCACCGAAGTAGAAGCTTCAGGCCTTTCCCTGAACGCCGACTTTAAGAACGTAACCGGGTTGCGCGCCTCGGCGAACCCGGAAGATATACTGGCCGCTTATTACAGCCGGGATGAAACCGGCGGCAATTACGGGGTGAATGCGCTTCCCTTTATCACCATCGTACAGGGAGCACTCAACCTCGACAGCCTTCCCTACACGCAAACATCCACTACCGGCCAGGGCGCTTACCAGATCAGTACACAGTCGCGCGCCCTGTTCAACGCATTTCCGAACGACAAACGCCGGCCCTACACCTGGATCGTGGAACGCCAGAGCACCGGTCCGAAAGTGGCGTGGATCACCAAGTACCCCGGTACAAAATACTCCGACGACCGGATCTCCGATAACGACCTGATCTTGTACCGCCTGGCGGAGGTGGACCTTATGAAGGCGGAAGCGTATGCGGGCATCAGCAATGTAAATTCCGCCATCACTTATCTGAACCTGGTAAGGTCACGCGCCGGGAACCCTGCTTACAGCGGCGCCACGACCAAAGATGCGGTCGAAAAAGAGATCCTCGACGAGCGCGGCCGCGAGCTGTTTTTTGAAAACAAGCGCTGGTTCGACCTCGTGCGGTTTCACAAGGGCGGAACGATCAATGTGTACACCTATGTGCCCAACCTGGTGGGTAAAACAACCCCGCTGTTCTGGCCGGTCAACACCACGGTGCTGGCAAACAACAGCCTGATCAAGCAAACGGAAGGGTACTGATCTGCAGGTAGGCCCTGCCGTTAGGCGGAGTCTGCGTTGCAGGATGAAAGTCCACTTAATGAAATATCCATGGTTGCTTACTGCAAATTGTTTATCATCTATTCGTGTCTGTATCCTATGACGGCTCTTGCACAACCTCATGTTCCTTCGCCCTCATTTACCTGGAAGCAACTCGACCGCCTGCCCGATGACGACGGACTGGCCGGCGCTTTTGCAGGTGTAAGTCATGGCGCGCTCCTTGTGGCGGGAGGAACCAATTTTCCCGGCAACAGAAGGCCCTGGACGAGTGGGGTGAAAACCTGGTACGACAAGATATTTGTACTGGACCAACCGGGCGGCAGGTGGAAAGAAGCTGGCCGGCTGCCACGCCCGCTGGGCTATGGCGTGGCACTCACCTACCAGGACGAACTGTTGTGCCTGGGCGGCGGCGACGCAAAACAAAACTTTGCTGAGTGTTTCAGCCTTTCATACATCCACGGAAAGGGAGAGACGCACCCATTGCCCGACTTGCCTTTCTCCCTCATCAACGGGTGTGGCGCGGTCATCGGCGCAAAAGTGTACATCGCGGGTGGCATCCAAACCCCGGCCGGACTCACTGAGAATAATTTCTGGTGCCTGGATCTTTCCTTCGACGCCCGTAAAAGAGCCTGGAAGAGATTGCCTGCCGTGCCCGGCCCAACACGTATGCTCGCGATGGCAGCCGGTGACGGCGACAGTTTTTATGTTTTCGGTGGGGTACACCTAGCAGTTACCCCGCCCGATACTGCCGCCCGCCGCGAATACCTGCGCGACTGCTGGAAATACTCACCCGACAAGGGCTGGAGCCAGCTGGCAGACCTGCCTTACCCCCTCGCTGCAGCCGCCTCACCCGCTTTCGATCTTCCGGGGGGAAAAGGAATTTTCATATTCGGGGGCGATGATGGGGTGAACGCCCTCCGGATTGCGGAACTGAAAGATGACCATCCGGGTTTCCGGAACGAAATACTCACATACGATACCGGCCTGAACACCTGGTCGGTGGCAGGTACGATCCCGGTCGACAAAAAAGCAGATGCGGCTATCGATCCTCACGGCAGCATGTATGCGCCGGTGACTACGCCGCTGGTTGTGTGGATGGGAAAGATTGTGTTGGCAGGAGGAGAAGCACGGCCCGCGGTCCGCAGCAACCTCGTGCTGTTCGGAGAACCGGTACGGCAGAAACGGTGATAAATAAAAAAAATATGCAAGAATGACGATCTATGTAGACACGCCGCTGGAACCGGAACAGAAAGAGTGGCTCAAAACACAGACGCCGCTTGACACACTCCGGTTTGGCAAAGAACTGGCCGGTTCGGAGGAACGTTTGAAGGCGCTGCTTCAGGCGGATATCCTCTTTGGCAATCCGCGACCGGTAGAATGGCTGCAGCAAGCAGCCAACCTCAAATGGATCCAGTTATATTCGACCGGATTCGAGTATTACAGCGGCATTAGCACCTCCGCCGTTGTTACCAACATGCAGGATTACTATTCTCAACCGTGCGCGGAAACCATCCTGGCCGGCATCCTCGCGCTCTATCGCGACATTGCAGGCTTTACGCTGTGCAAGGAAAAAAAACAATGGGTCGGAGCCCCCATCCGTTCCGGACTCCGCCTGCTGCACCATAGAAAAGTCATCATCCTGGGAGCCGGTCATATCGGCCGGTGCATGGCAAAGATCCTGTCGGGCTTCGATGCGGAGATCCGGTTTTTCAGTCGTACGGCGCCGGATGCCTCCTGTCGCACAGCTCATGACTTACACAACAACATTCACTGGGCGGATATCATCATCGGCTGTTTGCCCGGAACCGCAGAAACAAAGGGGTTGTTCACCCCCGACATGATCCGGGCGATGCAGCCGCACGCCCTGTTCTGCAACGTAGGCCGGGGGAACCTGGTGGCCGACGAACAGGCATTGGCGGAGGCCCTTATGAACCGCACCATCGGCGGAGCCGTGCTGGACGTAACCGCGCTTGAACCCATTCTGCCCGACAGCCGGTTGTGGGATTGCCCCAACACAATTTTGACACAGCACTCCGGTGGCGGCCAGGAAAGCGAAATGCAAGGCATCCTCCAATTTTTCCTGGAAAACCTGGAAAACTTCCGCCAGGGCAGACCGCTGCTCAACCGGATAGAACTGGCAAAAGGATATTGAAATCAGTAAAGTAGTAGGAACAAAAAAAATATGAATCATTCCACGGTCATCGGACATGCTTCGCATCGCTACCAAACGGTTCCCGGTTGGGGGCAGCTTGATCCGGATAAGTATCCGGTAAAGGATTGCCATGAAATGGTGATGGACAGCAGGGGCCGGCTTTTTATGCTTACCAATGAAACCCGCAACAACATCCTGATCTATAACAAGGATGGCAAGCTGACCGGATCATGGGGCACAGCCTATCCCGGGGCGCACGGACTTACCCTGTGGAACGAGAACGGAACGGAATATTTGCTGATCACCGATTACGACAGGCGGCAGGTGATTAAGACCACCCTCGATGGAAAGGAGGTGATGGTGATCGGTTATCCGAAAGAAACGGGTTGCTACTACAACGAAGCTCCCTACCGGCCAACGGAAACGGCGGTTGCACCCAACGGGGACATCTACGTCACGGACGGCTATGGTTTGCAGTACGTGATCCAATACAACTACAAAGGCGAATATATCCGGCACTGGGGCGGTTTGGGCGATGGGCCCGCTCAGTTCGATTGCGTGCATGGCGTGGCTGTGGACCTCAGGAACCCGGCGGAACCCTGTTTACTGATCACTTCCCGGAATCACAATA
This sequence comes from Chitinophagaceae bacterium, assembly GCA_965200945.1. Taxonomy (GTDB): domain Bacteria; phylum Bacteroidota; class Bacteroidia; order Chitinophagales; family Chitinophagaceae; genus JADCRZ01. The sequence continues at coordinate 1,070,838 of OZ241749.1, read as the reverse complement.
CCATGAAACGTTTTACACTCGATGGCTGCTATCTGGAAACAGTCCATCTGCCCGGCTCCTTTGTGTGCCGGCCCGTAATTCATAAAGACCACGTGTATGCGGCGGTCTTCCGGTCACAGAACAACCAGAACCCCGAATCCGGCTACCTTACCATCCTGGATAAGAACAACCAGGTCGTCTCCACTCCCGGCGGTACTGAACCTGTATACCGCAAGGGGGTGCTGCAACCGCAGAAACAGGCGGGTCATTGGTTCATGCATCCGCACGATGTGTGCATCGACGACGAAGAGAACCTGTATGTGCCACAATGGAATTCCCATCGAACCTTTCCCATCAAGCTTGCCAGGTTACACGAATAAATTTCACTGATATGGAAAAACACACCGAGCTTTTTAATTCCCCGGTTCTAACACAGGAGCAACTCGATGAGTATAACAGGCAGGGGTACCTGATCATGGAGGAGGTGCTTACTGCAAAAGGACTTGAGCGGATGAAAACGGAAGCCATGCAGGCCTGGAGCGCAGAAAAGGAGTCTTTCGATCCGGCTAAAACCTGGCTGCAGAATTCATTGCTCGTGAATATACACCACCGTTCCACCGCGGTGAAAGCCTATTATTTTGAAGGGCCGATGGTAGGCGTAGCTATGCAGCTGATAGGCAAGAATGTAAAAGGGGCCACTTCACAACTTACGTTCAAGATGCGGGGCAACACCAAACCTTTTGGCTGGCATCAGGACAACGGCTATGGTGAACTGGAGCCCTACAACGCGCTCACCACCCTTACAGCGCTGGATGACACAGACCGGGGCAACGGTTGCCTGTGGCTGATTCCAGGCAGTCATAAACAGGGGCAGATCCGTGTGCACCAGACGGCGGAACAAAAAAGCAGGTCTTCGGAGATCATCGTGGAAGCCGATGATGCAAAAGCGATTCCCATGGAAATGAAAGCCGGCGACGCCCTGGTCTTTAATTGCTGGATGCTGCACAAATCAGATGGCAACTATTCAACCGACCGCGACCGGCGCATCCTGTTCCTCCGCTACGCAGATGCCGACGCGGTGGAAGTGTACAACAACCGCAAACCGCGTCTTGGCCGCCTCGTCAACGGTACCACCCAGTACGAAGAAGTGGAACATTTTGAAGAAAATCTGTGAGTCGGTATGACGGAAGAAATTTTCCGTGTAGAAGGGGAAAAAAGATTTGAAGTCGGGGCCTCTTCCGTCCCGATGCCGGATGGAACTGCTTCCCGGGAAATAAACAATTTTTTAAGAAATGAAGCGGCACATCAATCACGTGCGTCTACTACTGGCCCTGCGGCTGTTTCTATCGACGGTCTTATTATGCAATGCCTCGTTGCTGCTTGCGTTCCAGCAAACCGATACGGTGCAGAAACAGCTGAACCATATCTATAAGTCAGGTGAAGATGGCTACAGCTGTTTCCGGATACCGGCCATCGTTGCCACAAAAAAAGGCACGCTGCTGGCCATAGCTGAAGGCAGGAAAGGGAACTGCGGCGATGCCGGAGATATCGACCTGGTTGTAAAAAGCTCGGATGACGGAGGAAAAAACTGGAGCGGCCTGCGTGTGATCTGGAACGACAGCGCCAACACCTGCGGTAACCCGTCGCCCATCGTCGACCAGAAAAGCGGTGATATCATCCTGCTGTCTACCTGGAACCGCGGAACCGATCACGAAAAAGACATTATTGCCGGTACCAGTCAGGATACGCGCCGTGTCTTTGTGCTGTCATCCCGCGACAATGGCCGGTCATGGTCGTCCCCTTCGGACATTACCAAAGCCGTGAAACCGGAAAACTGGACCTGGTACGCCACCGGCCCGGGTTCTGGCATACAGGTGCAGAAAGGAAAATACAGGGGCCGGCTGGTTGTAGCCTGCGACCACATTGAGGCACAAACGAACAAATACTTCTCGCATGCCGTGTACTCGGATGATGGCGGCAAAACCTGGGCACTCGGCGGTACCACGCCGCAGGATCATGTAAACGAATCGACCGTCGCGGAACTATCCGATGGCAAGCTGATGCTCAACATGCGCAATTTCGGTCCCGTGCGAAACCGGCAGATCGCTCTGAGTGCCGACGGCGGCGCCAGCTGGTCCGATCTGCAGGCCGATGAAGATCTGATCGAGCCGGTATGCCAGGGCAGTCTGGTCCGGTATAGTTTCCGCAAAAAGACTTACCTCGTTTTCTCCAATCCGGCCAGCAAGACCGCCCGGGTAGCCATGACTGTGAAGCTGAGCCCGGATGATGGAAAGACCTGGCCTTTTAGAAAGCTCCTGTATGCCGGGCCCTCCGCTTATTCAAATGTGGTAGTGTTGCCCAACGGCCATATCGGCTGCCTCTATGAAGCCGGCTATGCAAAGGCCTATGAAGGCATCGTGTTCGAAGAAATTATAATCGATCAGCTATTGAACAGCCGCTGATGCAGCCGCAAGCACAAAATAAAACCGTATTGACGGCAAAAAACCTGCGGGGCAACTGGGCCACCTTGCTCTTGCCGATCGACGCTTCTGACCGGATAGATGCAGCCAGATTGGCGGAAGAGATCGATTTCCTGGTTCACGCAGGAGTCGATGGCATCTATTCAAACGGAACGGCAGGGGAGTTTCACAACCAGACCGAAGAAGAATTCGACCAGGTGCAAAAGTTGCTCGCAGATAAATGTCACCGGCAGGATATGCGGTTCCAGATCGGCGCATCTCACCCGTCACCGATCATTTCGCTTGAAAGACTGAAACGCGGGGCGGGCCTGCAACCGGACGCTTTCCAGGTTATCCTGCCCGATTGGTTGACCGTTACCCCCGGCGAGCAGGTCAGCTTCCTGACGGCGATCGCAGAAGCCGCCGGTGCCGTTCCGCTCGTGTTGTATAACCCGCCGCATGCGAAGCAGGTGCTTACTCCGGCAGTGCTTTGGAAGCTGGCAGAGTGTGTTCCGCAGCTGATAGGAATAAAAGTGGGCCTGGGTACGGAACAATGGTTTGAAGAGATGCGGAAAGTGGCCGGCCGCCTGTCGGTTTTTGTGCCCGGCCATCTGCTGGCGACCGGGATGAACGAAAAGATCGCTGCCGGGGCCTATTCCAATGTAGCCTGTCTGAGCCCCGCCGGTGCGCAGGTTTGGTGGAACATGATCCTGTCGGATCTGCCTGCAGCCCTGGAAGTGGAAGACTGCATCAACCGTTTCTTTACTCGCTGCATCGTGCCCTTCAAAGAGGCCGGGTATTCGAACCCGGCGCTTGATAAATTTCTGGCAGCGGTAGGAGGGTGGTCCGGAATCGGCACACGGCTGCGCTGGCCTTACCGTTGGATCCCGATGGATGAAGTGCCGGGTGCTCAGCGGGAGGCAAAGAAACTGCTGCCTTCATTCTTTTTCTGAGTCGGCCGCTCCATCCCTTCAATAACCCTTTCAGTTATAAATTTTACGATCATGCTTAGCCGAACCTGTTTTCTATGCCTGTTACTGACCGTCCCGTTTCTTTCGCATGCGCAACCGATCCTCGACACCACGGACCGGATCACTGCCACTATCGATATACAGGATAAAATTTTTTCTGCCGCCGCCCTGCCCGGGCCGTTGCAGATCAGGGAACACCTCGGCATCGCCACATTTTCTTGGGTAAACGGCACCATCATCCATCATGCCCGAAACCGCAAAGGAGGTTTGTATGAGACCCGGGCAACCGTGACCCCGAAAGGCGACTACCTGCTTATGTTTCCCGACGGCGGTCACTATGGCGGTTCGCCGGTAAAGACAAACGACATGCTCGCTTACCGCTCGAAAGAAAGGACAAACCTGGAGCGAGCCGCGGCTTTTCCTGGTGAACGCGCTCGCGGAAGCCTATGAAAGTGCGTTCCGCAACTACCAGTGTTCGTATATGGATGTTTTTATGGATGGGGGAGAGATCCATTGTTTTATTCCCCACCGGTGGGAGCGGGTGCTGTACCTGCATTTCAGGGAAACGGACCTCGACAGGTTCCCGACAAAGAAAGATCTGATGGGTAACATATAACACCCTGTTTACTCCGCCGTATGGTTCGAAAAAAAGGATCCTGGTTGCCGTGGATGATTTCCACCCCAACGCACCTGAAACAGACCAGCAAGGCCGTTGACGGATGGGCCGCCTTACACCCCATCCTGCAGCAGGAGAATAATATTATCTGAATCTTTTTCCATCTCCATAAATTCCATCAATGAAAATAACAGGTATCACTACCCGAATCGTAAGAAGATCATCCGATCAATGGTATGCACCGCATCCGGTGCTGGCGGGATATCCGGCTTATTTCGATTTTCCGTTCACGACCCTGTACACCGATGCCGGTATTGAAGGGTATACGATGGATTATGGTCCGCTCGGCCAGGGAGTGGCTTCGGCGCGGGCATTGCACGATATTTTTTACAACGACCTCGTTGGTCATGATCCCCTCAATCACGAAGCGGTGTGGCAGGCCTTCCGGATGAAGCAGCGGCATCTCTACAATTTCCGGGAAGCCATCTGGGGGAACATCGATGTGGCCCTGTGGGATATCAAAGGCAAAGCCGCCGGTATGCCCATTGCCGTGCTGCTGGGCAAATATCGCGACAGGGTTCCGGTATATTCCACCTGTCCGCCACAGACCGTAACGACACCGGAGGATCTGCGGCTGCAGGTTGAAACCAAGATCCGCCAAGGTTTTCAGGGTATCAAGCTGCAATTGTCGGGCGGCTCCCGGGCTGATATTCCCAAACTGCGGCTGGCAAGGGAAATAGCGGGGGATGACTTTCCGCTTATGCTTGATTCTTCCGCGGTGCTCACTTTTGAAGATGCCCTGAAGATCGGCTATGAGTTGGACGACCTGCGTTACGAGTGGTTCGAAGAGCCATTTCCCGATGCACATATCGTGCAGCTGAAGAAGTTATCACAGGCGATCCGCACCCCGGTGCTGGCTGCCGAAACGGTGGGATTGTTCGAGTTGCCACATTATATGATCGACGGTGCGATCGACATTATCCGGGGCGATGTGCATCATAAAAGCGGCATCACCGGCGCCATGAAAGCCATCGGTATGTGTGAGATGATGGGATACGGATTTGAGATCCACACGGCCGCTTCCCCGCTGCTCGATGTGGCCAACCTGCACGTAGGATGCGCCACCCGCGCATCCCGCTTTCTTGAATCGCATCATCCCATGTTCCGTTTCGGACTTAAAGGTTCACCACTCGAGATCCGGGAAGACGGCTGCCAGCACTGTCCCACAAATCCCGGACTGGGTGTGGAGATCGACTGGGACTGGATCGACGATCACACGGTGCAGGTGCTGAAAGATCAGGACGCCTGATATTTAAATCTATCTGCTGCTTTTCTGCTCAGGGGTGCGAGGATGGGAAGAGTGGATTTGTTGATCGGATCATTTCATTTTCCGGCCCATCCATCCCTGCCATCCGTCAGCCATGCTACGTTGAATTTCTGCATCACCACCCTGTACTTCTGGTTGTTGTCTGAAGCCTCCCTTCTTTCGTACAGACAATAGATCGTTCCCTTATCGTCTATAGCTATATCCGAATACCCTGCGAAACCGGGCCAGAGTACTTTTTGTACCGGCCAGCTTTGCCCTTCATCGTAACTCATGCGGGCTGTCAGGTTTTCCCGGGTCCTGAAATTGGTCTTGTTGATGACCTGGGGATTGTTTATGCTGTTGGGATTTACAAACAGGATCCTTTTGCGGGTGCCTACTCCGTTGCCTGAGATCCGCAGAAGGCTTGCCATGCAGACCGGTTCGTAAAGGTTGTTGTCGAAAACGGGTTTGGTCCAGTTGGTGGCGCCGTCGGTACTGTAGCTGATCAGTCGCCGGTTGTTGGTTGATTCCGTGCGCATGTTGAGCATGACGCGGCCATCGGCCAGTTCAACAGCGACGTTCTCGCTGGGGTTTACGATCTGGATGTTGCTGCCTGCCGCGAGGTCGCCGTTGTTGGTCACGATATCGCCCGCCTGCCATGTTTTGCCTGCGTCGTCGCTGTAGATGGTCGCGATGCAGGAAGGACGGTGATCACCGCCGGGCGCCCCTTTGTTTGGCTTGCACAACCAGATGGGAACCAGCAGGCGACCCGTCTTCAACTGAATGGCATGTCCCGGACCCGGTGCCAGCACTTTCCAGTCGTACCGGCTGCGGAACGATCGGAACGCGTCGGTAATATCACGCGGCTCCGACCAGGTCTTGCCGTCATCGGTGGAGTTGATATAATAGGCGTTCTCGTAGTTCCTTTGAAACAGCAGGTGTATCACACCGTTGCGGTCCACGATGGGTGTAGCATTGCTGGTAGGCGGTTTGTCATCGAAATGCCGCACCAGTGTTTTCATCCCTTCCCATGTTTTACCGCCGTCGGTGCTTCTTCTGAACAGGATGTCGATCGCCGCCCAGTCGCCCGAGCCGCTGAGCCTGCCCTCACAAAAAGCAAGGATGGTCCCTTTCCTGGTAACAACCATGGCCGGTATCCTCGTGGTGGCGTATGCCTGTCCCGGATCAAACACGATCGAAGAATCGATCATCGGTGAAGTGTTCGCGACCTTTGAGGAACGGCAGGTGACCAGGAAGATTATGATGCAGATCAAAATGAGTGCGATCGGAATAGGCCTTTTCATATGACTTATGAATTTGAGTGACAAGATCAATAAGTTATTATGTTCTACATATCAAATATAAATTTTTTTTTGATCCGCGTTCATACACTGGTGCGTAAAATCTATTACGTGCTACGGGGTTAAGCTATGAGGGTCACGATCAGGAATTTATCTGCTGAACGGTTGTCCTGATAAACTACGATGCAGTTCGAAGTTGCTTGATGCGCATTGTCTGAAGCATGATTCTCCTGATTGAAAGAAGGCAGGATTTGTCTCCTCCAATCCCCTCCGCCGCAGGGGCAGGGGTGGGTTGAAGCTGCGCTGGCAGCGTGTTTGGGCTTTGTCTGAACCTGGATTGATGGGATCCTTCCGATTGCCCTGATACCGGATGACCATCATCAAAGCCGCTGTCAGGATACTCTTTTCCATCCCCATCGATCCAGGGTCAGACAACGGCCCTCCTGACCTGCGTCATGTCCCTCTTTTCCTCACTATCAGCCTCCTGACTCCCTTTCCTGACTTTCTCCCGACGCTTTTTCAAGTGTAACACTGACATTTATCACCCCTCCCCTGATAACTCTCACGCCTGCTCACTCCCAAGGTCATTGAACGCCCATCCTCCCCGCTCTACTTTTGAACCATCGATGGCTGCTCACCCCTGCCCTTTCGATCCCCAATCCTTATCCTATGAAACTATTCCGACTCCTTCTCATCGCTTCTCTTTTTATCGGTTCCGCCGCAAAGGCCGACCTCAACTACCAGTACTTCGAAGGCGGATGGAACAACCTGCCCGACCTCTCTTCCCTCAAAGCCCTCAAGTCGGGCACCTCGGCAAACCTCGACCTCTCCGTTCGTTCCCGCGAGATCTACTACGCCATCCAGTGGACCGGTTTTATCACCATCCCCGCCGATGGCAACTATACCTTCGAATCCATCTCCGATGACGGCTCGATGGTCTACATCGGCAACAACCTGCCGCTGGTAGTGAACAACGACGGCCAGCACGCGGTGCTGTCACGCTCCGGTTCCGCTTACCTGGCCGCCGGCACTTACCCGGTGAAGATCGTGTACATGAACGCCTGCTGCGATGGCACCCTGCAGCTCTACTGGACAGGCCCCGGCACCAGCCGCCAGCCCGTGCCCGCTTCGGCTTTCTCTGCCACCAACACACCGGTTGTCTCCAACACCGCTTCGGGTCTCGACTACCAGTACTTCGAAGGCGGATGGAACAACCTGCCCGACTTCTCCGGTATGACCGCCCTCAAGTCGGGCACTTCTGCAAACCTGGACCTGTCGGTCCGCTCACGCGAGATCTACTACGCCATCCGGTGGACCGGTTTTATCACCATCCCCGCCGCCGGCAACTATACCTTTGAATCCATCTCCGATGACGGCTCGATGGTCTACATCGGCACCGGTCTTCCGCTGGTAGTCAACAACGACGGTCAGCACGGGGTGCTGTCACGCTCCGGCTCCGCTTACCTGGCCGCCGGCACTTACCCGGTGAAGATCGTGTACATGAACGCCTGCTGCGACGGCACCCTGCAGCTCTACTGGACAGGCCCCGGCATCAGCCGCCAACCCGTGCCCAGCGACGCTTACTCGCGCACCGCCGCTGCGACCACTCCGCCGGTTGTCGTCACTGCTCCCGAGCTGCCCATACCGGTTGTGCCGGCGCCTGTCATAAACGATAACTCCACGGAAACAGGCGGCCTCATCGGTTCTACAAACTATTACTTCTCTTCCACTACGGGAGACGACAGCCGCTCCGCCGCCCAGGCGCAGAACCCGGCCACTCCCTGGAAGTCGCTCGCCAAGCTCAACGCGGTGATGCCCACCGCACAGCCCGGTACCGCTTTCCTGCTCAAAAGAGGCGAGTCCTTCGATGGCTCCATCACCGTCGCCGCCAGCGGCGCTTCCGGTGCTCCCATCGTCCTGTCGGCCTACGGCACCGGTGCCAAGCCGGTCATCAGCGGCTTTGCTTCCTCCGCTTCCTGGTCTGCCCTTGGCAACGGGGTGTGGGAAGCGCCTCTTTCCACCTCCTTTTCCCGCATGAACATGGTGGCCCGTGGCGGCCAGATACAGGGCATGGGCCGCTGGCCCAACATCACCGACGCCAACAGGGGTTACATGACCTTCGAATCGCACAACGGTACCCAGACCATCGTCGACAACCAGCTGCCCGCTTCCCCCAACTGGACCGGTGCCGAGCTGGCCATCAGGAAGAACCGCTGGACCATCGACCGCGGTACGGTCATCTACCACAGCGGCAACGTGATCGCCCAGACAGACCCCAGCGGCATGGAGCCCATCGACGGCTTCGGCTACTTCATACAGAACGACCCCCGCACCCTGGACCAGCTGGGCGAGTGGTACTTCAACCCCGCTACCAGAAGAGTGCAGCTGTTCACCGGCAACGCCGGCAACCCCGCCTCCCTCGGCTTCAAACCAAGCGTGGTGGACACGCTGGTGGTGATCCGCTCCAGGAACTGGATCACCCTGGACAACGTCTCGCTGCAGGGCGCCAACAGCTATGCCGTGGCAGCCTACGACCAGGCGGGCAACGTCACCATCCAGAACTGCTCGATCGACTTCTCGGGCGTCAACGCCATCACCGCCAACTACACCCGCAACCTGCAGCTGCTGGGAAGCACCATCAACCACACCAACAACAACAGCCTCTACCTGGCTCCCTACTGCCTCAACACGACCATCAAAAACAACACGATCAGGAATACCGGCCTCATCCCGGGCATGGGCTCGAGCAACAACCAGGCCTACGAAGGCATGACCATCGACGGGGCCGGCTCGGTGATCCAGTTCAACACCGTGGACTCGACCGGCTACATCGCCATCGCCTTCACCCGCGAATCGGTGACGGTCGAGAACAACTTTGTCAACAACTTCGCCCTCACCACCGACGACGGGGCCGGCATCTACACCCACGACGCCGGCTACAAGGGAAGAAGGATCATGGGCAACGTGGTGCTCAACGGCAAAGGCAGCAAAGAAGGCACCGACACCCCGTGGGACTGCTCGGCGCAGGGCATCGGAACGGATGACATGTCCACCGACGTGGAGATAAGCGGCAACACGATCGCCAACTGCTCGGGCAAAGGCATCGGCCTGCACAACTCGCAGTCCATCACCCTCAAAGGCAACACCATCTTCAACAACAAGGGCGCACAGATCGAGTTCGACCACGACAACATCGCCGCCCAGAGCCCTACGCGCAACATCAGCATGACCGACAACATCCTGTTTGCCAAGCAGGCCGGCCAGCCGGTGTTCACCATCGTGACCAAGGACGACGATGCGGCGCAGTTCGGCACCGCAGATAACAACTACTACTGCCGCCCGATCGATGACGGCCTGGTGTTCCACACCCATTCGATGTGGAACTCCGGATCGGACAAGGAGCAGGACTACGACCTGAGCCATTGGAGAGGCTTTGCCGGTCAGGACCTGAACTCGAAGAAATCACCCTTGAGCATCCCGTCCTACAGCGTTACTTCCACCGGAGCAAACATGATCAGCAACGGCACGTTCGACAACAACCTCAACGGCATCCTGAACCCGGGCGGTGGCTACTCGACGCTGTCGATGGACAGGGCAAGCCTGGACGGGGGAGCGCTGAAGATCGCCTTCACGGGCAACGGCTCTGCGAGCGGCATGCCGCTGAACGTGTGGTTCTACGATGCGGCGAGCGTGCGCACGCTGCAGGCAGGCCACAGCTACCGGGTGAAGTTCTCGATCAGGGGGCTGCAGGACAACAACACCGACTTCCAGGCGGCGATCCGCTCTGCGAGCTCCAACACGTCGAGCGACACGAAGATCTACAAGGTGTACAACACGCGCCAGGAGATAGAGCTGATCTTCGTACCGGCGAGCGACATTGCTTCGGCGTACCTGAGCGTGTTCACGATGAACGCGGGCCTGTGCAACGGCTTTGTGATCGACAACGTGCGGATGGAGGAAGTGACGCTGAGCTACACGAACGTGGACGACTACGTACGGTTCGAGTACAACGCCAGCGCCACGGCGAAGACGGTATCACTGGACGGGACGTATGTAGACATGAAAGGGCAGAGCTACAACGGCACGATCACGATCGGGGGTTACTCGAGTGCGGTACTGCTGAAAAAGAGCGGCCTTGCCACGGCGCAGGACCAGACTCAGGGAGCGACAGCGGCCTCTGCAAAAGCGGCGGAGCTGGTAAGCGAGCCGGTGCTGCCGGCGAGCGTGAAGATCAGTCCGAACCCGGCCACCAGCCAGATCCGGTTCACGCACGGACTGGGTATCAAGGGTCAGGAAGCAGGGGTGGTGACGCTGTACAACGCGGCGGGCACGGTGGTGAAGCAGAGCCAGGTAAGCGTGAGCACACCAGCGCTGACGATCCAGGTGGCAGAGCTGAAAGCAGGCGTATACACGGTGAAGCTCGACTGCGGCCTGAAGACGGTCTCTTCCAGGTTCGTAAAGCTGTAAGAGAGAGACACAAAGAAATACAGATCAACCATATTCGATAGTTTCAACAAAAAAGGCCGCCCTTGTCCAGGGGTGGCCTTGGGATTTGGGGGAAGTGGCACAGGCAACTCTTTTGACTATTCTTACAGCCTCCTTCTTCTGTATTGAAACAACTAACTTGGCTGTCAAAAGCGATATGCAACCAGCTGATCAGAACCGGATCCTCCAATCAATCGGACATACGCCCCTGGTGAAGCTCTCTAAAATAGTATCGCCGGAAAGTGCAGATGTATATGTAAAGCTCGAATATTTCAATCCAACAGGTTCGTATAAAGACAGGATGGCGCTTGCTATCATAGAAGAGGCAGAAGCACGTGGCGACATCCATCCCGGCTCAACCATTGTAGAGTTCACTGGAGGCAGTACCGGCACCTCGCTGGCATTTGTTTGTGCCGTGAAAGGCTACCATCTCAAACTGGTATCATCGGATGCGTTTGCAAAGGAAAAAAGAAGGACGATGCAATTGTTTGGCGCAGACCTGGCGATCGTGGAAGCAGAAGAAGGGAAGATCACGCCGGCCCTTTTTGTGTCGATGAATGAGAAAGTACAGCAGATGATCAGGGAGCAAGGAGCCTACTGGACCAACCAGTTCAACAACCGGGATGCGCTGACAGGATACCGGAAGATGGGCGCCGAGATACTGGAGCAACTCAGTCAACCAGTGGATGTATTCTGTGCCGCGGTCGGTACCGCCGGCATGCTGTCGGGCGTGTCGGAAGAATTCAGGGAGCGGAGTGCGCAAACAAAGATCGTTGCGCTGGAACCCGCTTCGGCCCCCCTGCTTACGAAAGGAGTAAAAGGAAGCCACCGGGTAGAAGGGATCGGCACCGGCATCGTACCACCGCTGCTGTTGCCCGGAAGTTATGATGAAGCAAGAGCCGTGGAAGAAGCCGATGCCCGGGCGATGGCCAGGCTGATGCCTTCCAGAGAAGGCATCTTCGCAGGCACGTCGACCGGAGTGAACGTGGCAGCCGCCCTTGAGCTGGCCAAAGAACTGGGCCCCGGAAAAACAGTGGTGACCGTTGCCTGTGATTCCGGTATGAAATATTTGTCGGGCGACCTGTTCGCCGGGTGATGTGTGAAGGGCTCATATAAAAAATGGGTACGCTCTTCGCATACCCATTTCCGTTCGACTAGTAAAAAGTTTCACTGTGCTGGAATCAGGATCTATCCCCTGTACCGGTTGATATCGTTTCTGTGATCATCACGCTGCATGTTGCCGTTGCGGTTGTAATCACGGTCGTTGCGGTCTCTCATACCACCCCGGTCCATGTCGTTCCTGGAACCTCTCCAGTCCTGGTCGCGGCGCTGGTCCATCTGGCGGTAAGCCCATTCGCGGTCTACAGCCACCCGGCGCATATGGCTGAAATCGCGGCCGCGGTACATGGGAGGCAGCTCCCTGGCATTCACCCATCTTCCCTGATCGTAATAACGGTACTGACTCTGACGGGGATCGAAGTAGACGTTTGCTTCGGGGTAATAATAACAGTCGGACTGCTGTTCAACCAACACAGGAGCAGGAACCATTGCGGGGCGGTTGTGACCGATATTGACATGTATGCTGAGCTGTGCATTTGCGACACTGCCGGAAGTGATTGCGATGGCAAGAAAAGCAGCGAATAAATACATCTTTTTCATGGCGTAAAATTTCGAATTTTATGAGCTTGTTTACGCATTATGGACGGTAAAAGAAAGCGTCCGTTTAAGGCCCCGGAGGGCTATTCGACGAAATGGTAAAATGTGCCACCGAATGCTGGAAATGGAGCGCAGACCCCCCTGCAGCCAACATAAAACTTACACCAAAAAAGAGCGGTCAGGAGCGCGCAAGAAGTTGCAGGGTGTTCGGGTCTTTGGTACCCTGGAAATATTTATCGAGCACCTGCTGAAAGATCGGTTCACCGGGTGCTGCAGCGTTGAAAAGCGTCATCGAAGAGCTTAGTTTAAGATCGTCAGGCGAGCCGAACACGCGGTTGGCATTCTGCCCGGACAGCTTCAGCAATTCCTGCGAAATTTCCAGGAGACGGGGGCCCAGCACCGGATGCTGCAAATAGGCAACGGCTTCTTCTTTGCTAGCGATGCCATAGTAGCGTGAAGTTTCGCTGTAGCCCAGGCCTTTTACCTGCGGGAAAATAAACCACATCCAGTGTGAGCGTTTTTTGCCATTTTTTATTTCTGTAAGCGCTGTTTCGTATACCGGTTTCTGCGCATCCACAAAGCGTTGTAAATTGGAATCCTGTTGCATAAAAATATTTTGTTGTTGAAGAAGAGGCCCCGGAAAAAGCGTGCCATGGATGGTTGAATCCGGTTCCTGGTTAGATTCACCCAAGACACACCCTCAACACCTGCACGACGTCACTTCGGTTGATCCGCCTGTTAAAAATCCAGCCGCACGCTGCTTCCTGCCATACCTTCTGCAGGTAAGCGAATTTCCATTGCTGTCACGCCCCGCTGTGCATCCCAGTGGCTGGTGAAGGCTGTCCCTTTTCCCTCGAGCTTCGCGGAAACCTCCAGCAGAATGGATGCCACTTTTTCGGTCGGATCGGAGACGGTGATGGCGCGGATCTTCTTGTCTTTCACCGAAACCATTACCAGGCAGGCGTTCTTCGCTGTGATGGCAAGGCCGTTTCCCAGGCCGAGCGTGCCCGGCTGATAAAAAACGATCTGCGAGAGGCCCATGTTCTTGTTTGTAACCGCCTGCAGGTTGGGGGTGTTCGATAACACGGTTACTTCCGGAGCTTTGCTGTACCGGTCGGCAGCGTCTGCGCTGGCAGAAGGGAGAACGATGTACTGGTACGACGCCGCCTGCGGCTTGCGGCCATGGTCGAGCCACAGGGTGAAAAGATCTTTCTGCACCGGCGCTTCCGTTGCCCATGCCTGGTGACTGATCTGCCGCCAGTTACCTGTTGCGGTGGTATTGCTGAGGCGTACGGAGGCCGGTGTGGAAAAGAGGTAGGCAACGCTGTCGTGCAGCACCCATCCCACATCGTTCAATGGATGATCGCCCCGGTCGAGTACCTGCCTGCCCTTTGGCGTTTTTACGACGACCTCTCCATGCAGCAGACACTGGTTCAGGGTAGTGGCAACCGGGTCTTCGGCTTCCGACCTGATGGAGTTGCCGAGGCAGACCCATTCCCGATCGAAAAAGAACCAGGCTTTGCGTGCCGTGAGCGGATCATGCACACTCCTGAAGTCAAATGCAGCCGCTCCGAATTGCCCGTTCGATACGGCACCCACAAAACCGGTAAGCCCCTTTTTTGCGATCTCTCTGGCTGGCGGCATCACTGCCCGTTGCACAACGGTCGTGCCCGGGATCTTCTGCCAGTCCCACACCGGAAACACTTCCATGTATTCCCTTCCCGTCCGCGAAATAAAGTTGGAACCGTCCGCCAGGTGATGCATGCGCAACCCTTCTTCATTGTAGGGCTCTTCCATATTATTCTGGCGGTCGGAATACATCCTGACGGAAGCGTAATAGCCTGCGCGCTGATGCGCAAAATAAGAGGAGTGCCAGTAGTACCTGTCCCAGGTCAGCGTTGGTTTTACACTTCCCTTTCGTACCGCTACCAGGTATTCGAGTTCCTTCCGGCGGTAACCGGATGATTTCAGGAGGTTTTCCGGTATTTCGGTACCGGCTGCTTCCAGCGCGCCCCTCCGGCTGAGATCGCGGTTCTGGGCGCCCACATCGGAATAGATGCCGTAGGCCATGCACTTGCTGATGCCGTCTACATAATAATCGATCAGCAGATTGAGCGATTTTGCGGAGAGGGCATATTTGGTTCCGGCAGTTTTCACTGCCCAGTACGCAAACGCACTCACATAGTTTGTTCCGTAGGTATGGATGGACGTAACATTGTCGACCCGGTGATGGAACCCCATATCCGGATTGATGCCGCGCGCGTTGGTGATTACGATCTGGTCTGTCATCACACGGATAGCATGCTGCAGGATGGAATCATTGTTTTTAAAAAGGCCCTGTTTGCAGACCATCCCCGCAATAGGCACGAAATCTCCCCCGGCCCGTGCACCAAAACCGGTAAGGCTTGCCCGGCTTGCAATGCGTGCGCCTTCCGTGCGTTCAGTAGGGGTCAAGCTGCTGTCGAGCAGCAGCAGGGTGTTGATCATCAGGTTGGGTGTACCCATTTCATTCCACCACCAGTTCTCGCAGATAAAGTCATGGGCGATCCAGAAATCCAGGGCGGAGGAAACCGTTTTCTGTACCGATCCGTTGTTATAAAAAGAGGAGCCGTTTTTTCTATATGCCCGGCTGAGCAGGAACATATTCTCAAGGTGAATGCTGTGCTGGAAGCCGGTTCGGCTTGTATCCTTGTAATTGATGCCCGGCCAGCTGCCGTCCGGCTGAAGCGTTTGTATCAACCGGGCTACCTTTTCCTTATCAACTGCTGGCTCGAGCAGATCGTGCACGATCCTGTCCCGGATGAGCTGCAAGTCGGAGGAAGCAGGAGCAGGCTTGCCGGTTGCCCCGGTAGGCGGAAAATTCGAACCACCAGTATTATTGTAGGAAAAGCTGGGACCAACCGAAACCAGCAACATGAGTAATGGGAAACCAAATAGACACCTGATCTTTTTCATACATACGGCATTGTTGATACACTGTAAAGATAAACCTGGCAGCATATGATTTTGCTTCACGTTCTCCACAACCGCAAGAACCATCAAAAAATTTATTCAAAAACCTCTCGTGGAAATTTGGGGGCGCTTTTATTCGGGTAAGCGGATACTATATGAAAAAGACAAGAACTGCCTACTGGATCTGTTTCCTCTGTCACAGGAGGGGCCGGTTAAGGAAACCAGCCCTTCTTTTCAGGCATTGTGAAATCCGCTCTTTCTTTGCCCGTGATGTTTCAGCGCTTTCTATCCTCACTGTCTGTAGCTTTGAAAATGGTGGTATAATTACTATCCATCTGCTCACAAATAAAAACCGAACTTCACCGCATGCCTGCACCAAGAAAAGTGATCCTTTATATCGCCATGAGCCTCGATGGATTTATTGCCCGGCCCGGTGACGACCTCAGCTTTTTGTCGCTCGTCGAAAAAGCAGGGGAGGACTATGGCTACGGCGACTTTATCGAAAGCGTTGATACCGTGATCATGGGCCGCAGAACATACGACTGGGTGATGCGGCATGTGCCCGATTTTTCGCACGCCGATATGGAAGCCTTTATCATCACCCGCACCCCGCGCCCTGCCAACGGAACGGTTCAATTTTATTCAGGGGATCTGAAACTGCTGATCGAAGAGCTTAAAAAGAAAGAGGGGAAAAATATTTTTGCAGATGGCGGGGCCGAGATCGTGCAGGCCCTGCTGAAAGAAGGACTGATAGATGACCTGATCATTTCCGTTATACCGGTGTTGCTTGGAGACGGTGTGCGCCTTTTCAAAGACGGACGCCCGGAACAGAGATTACAACTGGTAAAAAGCAAATCATATGAAACCGGGCTTGTGCAACTGCATTACACAAATCCGGTTTGACACTTTGATGGCAACTACGCTATTTTTTAAGTTTGATCACTTCTGAGCCTGCCAGCAGGTAAGCTCCGGCGCCGTATACTTCATAACTTTCCTGGCTGAAGTTTTTCTGCGGGTCGGCGCCGATCGGCTGCACCCAGCCCACCCGGCCTTCCTCGTTCACCAGCGTGTTCAGTCCCAGCCATGCCTTTTTCACTACCGGCCCATACTTCGCCTTGTCGAGTAAGCCTTTGTTGATGCCCCAGGCCAGCGCATAACAATAAAATCCGGATCCGCTGCCTTCCCCGCCGGGATAAGATTCGGGATCGAGGAGGCTTGCGCGCCAGAGTCCGTCCGCCTGCTGCAGCGTGATGATCTTCTCAGCCATTTCGCGGTAAACAGAGAGATAAAAATTCCGGTTCGGATAACTGGCCGGCAGCTCTTCCAGTATCCGTACCAGTCCGCCCATCACCCAGCCGTTGCCCCTTGACCAGAAAACCAGCTGGCCGTTCTTTTCTTTTTTCCCTTCCCCCTGCTGGTTGACCAGGTAGGTGGCGTCACGGGCAAAGAGGTGGTTTTCCTGGTTGTAGAGCAGGTTGTAGGTCTGCCTGAACAGGGTATCGTTGAGCACAAAGTAAGACGGGTCTTTGAGGGTAACACCCAGTTTGATGAGGGTGGGGGGAGCCATAAAAAGAGCATCGCACCACCACCAGGTGATCCCGTGTTTTTTTATCTCGTTGCCCGGCACGGTCTGCATTTTTCTGACCGTATCGATCACCGGCTGGATCATCTTACGGTCTTTTTTTATGCGGTAAAGATCGATATACGTCTGGCAGATGGCGATGTCGTCGGCATGATCGTACCGGGCGCCGGGTTTCCAGCCGGTTCGTTCGCCCAGTGCCATCAGTGAATCCAGTATCATCTTCGATTTAGTGGTGTTGTAAGCAGCAACAACACCTGCATAGAAAGCGCCATTGGTCCAGTCGGTAGGACCATGCTTGGGATTTTTCAGCTGCCAGTCTGTTACTTTTATCATCGTACTCCTGATGTAATCCCCTTTGAAAACATCGGCCGGGTTTTGCTGTGCCCTCAACCCGGTTGAAAAAGATGCGAGCAACAGGAACAGAACAGCGTGAAAGCGAATGGGCGGGGAGGTCTTTAGTTTCATATTTGCAAGAATGGTTAAAGGGAAGCAGCAATAAAACAGGCACCGCATGCTCCCCGGCGTTAGATACGAACCATAATATTAGGAAGAATTATTCAGATCGGCGGAAAGAAGGAACAGGATTGTAGCAGGAAACCATCCGACCGTAAGACCGTGAAAGGGCTGCTGGTACAGGAAGTTCAACCACAAAACCACAACGAAAGCCGCAGCCAGTGTAACTTGTCATTACACCGGTGAACTTTACATAGTCCGAACAACACACCTGCAACCTGCTGCACGCTTATAGCAACAAAGCTTCAATTCAACCCCCTGTCGCCAGCTTGCCCTGTTTCCAGAGTTGGGCGCCGCCTTTGATGCCGTCTTTGTTACTGACGATCGTGATATTCGGATCGAGCGGGAAGGTGATGTTACGGGCGTTGCCACCGCTGATGTATAACCGATCGTAATTGAACACGGTCTTCAGCACATTGAGCACTTTCTTGAGCCGCTGGTTCCAGCCTTCCTTGCCTTTATTCTCGTATGCTTTTTCTCCTATGTAATCGTCGTACACTTTATCCGTCTTGAACGGGTGATGCGCCATCTCCAGATGCGGCAACAGGGTACCGTCGAGCAGCAGGGCGGTGCCAAAACCGGTGCCTAGCGTGATTACCAGTTCCAGCCCCTTTCCACTCACCACACCGATGCCCTGCAGGTCTGCATCATTGACCACACGCGCAGGCTTGTTCAGCATCTGGCTCAGGTTCGACTGGAGGTCTGTGTCTTTCCAATCGGGAGTGCCGAGGTTGGGAGCGGTTTTCACGACGCCGTTTTTTATGTAGCCCGGAAAGCCGACCGAGATGCGGTCGTAGCCGTTAAAATCCTTCACGAGGTCCCGGATCGTATCCATCATATTCTGCGGGTTGGATGGCATCGGTGTGTCAAGCTTTATGTAATCGGCCACCGGGTTGCCGGCATCATCCAGCAGGGTGGCTTTTACATGCGAGCCACCGATATCGATCGTGAGTATGTTGCCGGGTTGCGTTGTATTTTCCATGTCTGTATTTTGACAGTGATCAATTATTGTTCTTCGTAATGGTATGTGAGGCCGCCGTCTACAAAATAAGTGGAACCGGTCACATAGGCAGCCTCGTCTGATGCGAGAAAAGCTACCACTGCGGCCACGTCTTCCGGTTTGCCGAGCCTTTTGACCGGAATATTTTTCAACACGTTGTTGAGCAGTTCAGGCGTCTCCAGCAGGTGCTGGTTGATCGGTGTGGCAATGGCGCCGGGCGCTACATTGTTGATGCGGATGTTCAGCGGGGCCAGTTCCGTGGCGAGGTTGCGGGTCAGCATTTTTAGTGCGCCCTTGCTGGCGCAGTACGCGGCAAAATGGGGGAAGATGATCTCCTCGTGCACGGAGCTCATGTTAACCACTACTCCCGGCCGTTGGTTTGTTCGGCAGTAGTTCACAAAGGTCTGTATCCCGAAAAAAAGGCCTTTCATATTGGTATCCATCACAAAATCATATTCTTCTTCCGTTACTTCCCAGAAATTGTGATTCTTTTCAACACCGGCGTTGTTCACAAGGATGTCCAATTGCCCGAAGGCTTTAATGGCATCGTTCACCAGCGTGACCACATTCTGCATCTGGCTTACATCGGCGGCCACAAAAGTTGCGCGCCGCCCCATCGCCGTGATCTTGTCTATCAGTCCCTGCCCGCGCTCATCCAGCTTGCGTCCATTGAGAATAATATCGGCGCCTTCGGAAGCCATGCGCAGGGCGCAGGCCGCCCCGATGCCCTGACTGCTGCCTGTGACCAGTGCGATCTTTCCTTCAAAACGATTCATAATATTTTTTATTAAGTGGTTGTTGGTGATCTTCTTTTATGTTTTGATACCACCACGGCGCATCCCGGCAACATGCGATTGGCAGACGGCTCCTTTTTATTCCGTGGCCCGCAGGCTTTCATGTGTCAGGTGATCGTGATAGGCCACCCGCGCAGTTTTCAGTTTATACAGATGATGCAGGCGCGTGAGCCGGAACAAGGCCACCACGATCACAACGCCCGTTACGGGCGCTGCCCAGAACAGCCAGAAACCGTTCCACACGCCGCTGACCACTGCCGGTCCGAAACTCCTGGCCGGGTTGGTACTGCAACCCGAGAAAGGAGCTTCCAGGCAAACCATCACGCCATATAACAAGGGTATGGCAAACGGCGTGTAGTGGCGGAGTTTTTTGCTGCCTCCGAAACAGAAAATCAGCGTGATCAGCGCGGCCGTTGTCAGCACTTCACCGGTGTATGCCGCCACCATTCCGCCATTTCCGGCCACTGTATTGCCATAGCTGATGCTCTTTCCCTGTCTGCCCCACAAAAGCAAAGGGAGGCACCCTGCCACCGCCCCCAGCAGCTGGCTCACGATGTAGCCCACCATAGCAGGCGTCTTCATCGTGCCCCTCAGCCAGAAAGCGATGCTCACCGCCGGGTTGATATGCGCCCCGCTGATCTTGCCGACTTTCGACAGGCTGACCGCGCAGCCGGTACATCCAAACAAAAAACCGGTGAGCAGACGCCGCTGCCACGGTACGGGAACCAGTTGAGCCACGAGCGATCCTTCTCCCCAGTTCAGGATCACAAAACTCAAGCCTATTAACAGCAACATACCGGTTCCAATGAATTCGGAAAAGAACAGCCGGAACATCGATCTGCTTATTACCATACCTGGATACAATTTATGAACCCATCAGCACCGAGATCAAACCGGTCCAGCCGGTCTGGTGACTCGCCCCGAGGCCTTTGCCTGAATCGCCGTGAAAGTACTCATGAAAAAGGATATAATCCCTGAAATGCGGATCCTGGTTCAGTTTGGGGTGACCGCCGAAAACCGGTCGCTCACCTGCATCATCGCGTAAAAAAATGTTTTGCAAACGCTGACTGAGCGCTTGTGCGATGCCGGCCAGCGAATGAAATTCTCCCGACCCGGTCGGGTACTCGACCCTGAACTCATCCGTGTAATAATCATGAAAGCTATAAAGGGCTTCTATCAGCAGGAAATTGATGGGCATCCAGATAGGTCCGCGCCAATTGCTGTTTCCTCCAAACATATCGGAATCGCTTTCCCCGGGAACATACTTTACAGTAAACTCTTCCCCGTTGAGGTGGTATGCAAAGGGAGCTGCTTCATACACTTTGGAGATGGACCGGATACCGAAGTCAGACAGGAATTCATTCGGATCGAGCATGCGCCGCAGAAGGAGCTTCATCCGGTGGCCACGAAGAAGTGACAGCAGATGTTGCTCGTTGCCCTTCATGTCTTTCCAGTTGCTCACCAGGGAAGCGAGGTCGGGACGCAGTTCTTTCAGCTGGTCCATTCGCTGTTTGAGGTGAGGCAGGTTGGTCCATTTGGCTTCGTCAAAAATGATGGTGGCGAACATGGGGATCAACCCCACGATGGTACGAAGCCGGAGCCTGTCCCAGGTACCGTCGGGCATGCGGAGCAGGTCGTAATAGAAGCCATCCTGGTCGTCCCACAAGCCAAGCGATTCTTCTCCCATGTTGGTGATGGACCCCGCAATGAACAGGAAATGTTCGGAGAACTTGACGGCCATGCTTTCGTATACCGGATTATGAACCGAAAGTTCCATCGCGATCTGCATCATGTTCAGCGCATACATGGCCATCCAGCTGGTGCCGTCGGCTTGCTCTAAATAGCCACCGCCCGGCACCGGCGCACTCCGGTTAAAGGCGCCGATATTATCCAGCCCCAAAAAACCGCCTTCAAAGATGTTGTTGCCTTCACTGTCTTTCCGGTTCACCCACCAGGTAAAGTTCATCAGCATTTTCTGAAACACTTCCTCCAGAAATGCATAATCGGATTTTTTGTGGATCTTCCGGTCGATCTTGAACACCTGCCACGCAGCCAGCGCATGCATGGGCGGGTTCACGTCGCTGAAATCCCATTCATAGGCCGGCAGCTGGCCATTCGGATGCATGTAATTGACCTTTACGAGGGTGAGCAACTGCTCTTTTGCGAAGGAAGGATCGACCGGCGCAAATGCGATGCACTGAAAAGCCAGATCCCAGGAGGCGAACCAGGGATATTCCCATTTGTCGGGCATCGAGAAGACCGTTTGCGACACAAAATGGCGCCAGTGTGCATTGCGCCCTTTTTTCCGTTCTGCCGGTGGAGCGATCACCCCCTCATCTCCCTGCAGCCAGCGGTTGATATCAAAGAAGTAAAACTGTTTGTTCCAGAGCAGTCCGGCCCATGACTGGCGCTGAACGGACTTTTCATCATCAGTGTTGCTGTCTTTCTGTTTCTCTGCATAAAACCCGTCGGCTTCCAGGATCCGTTGAGCGAAAATTTCATCAAAACCTTCAAATGGCTGGTCCTGTTGTGCATCCGTGAGGCGCACACAGACCGTCCAGCTTCCTTTGGCAGGGACCGTCTTCTTGAACCAGAGGGCGGCCCGGGTGCCGGTACTGTTTGGATTGATGCTGTGCGGATTGCCGTTGACCACATGGTCATTGATGCCATCTTTTACAAAGCCGTTCGTGTTTTCTGACTGGTACAGCCGCTGGTTGTTGGTCTCGTTGTCGGTAAAGAGGAACTCCGGTTCTTCCCCGGCATAGCAGAAATAATCGCCGATCTCATCCGAATGCAGCTGCAGCCCGTTTGTCTGTTCGCGGGTAATATATGGTTTGCCGAGCAGGGGGGTATATTGCCACGTGTTCCGGTACCAGAAGTGGGGAAGAAGGTGCAGGGGCGCGTCGTGGTTTCCCCGGTTGTACACCGTGTACCTGATCAGGATATCATTGGGCGCGTTCTTGGCGTATTCGATGAACACATCGAAGTAATTGTCATCATCGAACAAACCCGTGTCTATCAGTTCAAATTCAGGATCGTGTTTGCCGCGTTTGCGGTTCTCCTCCACCAGTTGTGCGTAGGGATAAGCCTGCTGCACGTATTTGTACAGCATCTTCTGGTAACTGTGGGAGGGCGTATTGTCGAGATAGTAATAGAGTTCCTTTACATCTTCTCCGTGGTTGCCCTCGCCGTTGGTAAGGCCGAACAAACGCTCTTTCAGGATCGGATCTTTTTCATTCCAGAGCGCCAGGCTGCTGCACAGGATCTGCTCTTTATCGCTGATGCCACCCAGGCCTTCTTCTCCCCAGCGGAAAGCTTTGCTGCGTGCCATATCATGGGTCACGCTGTTCCATGCGTCTCCGCCGGCTGTATAGTCTTCCCGTACGGTTCCCCATTGCCGTTCGGAGAGATAGGGGCCCCATTGTAACCAGTTTGCTTTTTTTCTGTAGTGTTCGGAGATGCGTTCGTGTTCTGTCGCCATAATTTGTTCGGATCGTCTGAGCGTTGGTGCAAAAGTACAATGCAAGGTAGCGCAACAATACTTATGCCCCGTTTGGAGAACAAAACGTTGGCGGGCGGAAGGAGCGGGCTTGCAGCTTTCTCTTTCAGCTTCTTTTCACAAAGCTGCGATCCAGTTTTTCCCGCAGTGCATGCGCGCTTAATACCGCTTTTGCCATGGTAGCTGCATCCAGGTGCGGGTTTTCGCCGATGTAACGGTGTACGACCTGCGACCGCGGTTCCATCCTCGCTGTCTGGTTGCCGAGCACAAGATCAAGGGAGAAACCGGGTGTCGAAAACAGAAGATCAAAAAAACGCGCCGGTACACCGGCGTCTACGTGGGGAAATGCAAAGCTGCTGTACGGGAGATTGAATGTTTCGCGGACCCAGTTCACAGAATCAATGGTTTGCCGGAGTTGTTCCTCAAGCGAGAGGAGACTATACAAGGGATGATCCCAGCTGTGGGCGCCTACTTCAAAACCTTTCGACAGGAACGTGCGGATCTGGGCCTGGCTCATGAAGGGCTGTTCCTTTTGGACAAAGTCGTGGTAATCGATGCGGAGGATCTCACCCAGCCGATCGGTGAGCGACTGGTTCATATAATTGATGCCGCGTACCGCGGCAATAAGGTCGTTACTGGAACCGGTTGTTCCGGGAAGTAACCTGCCGATTTCCATTAACTCAGCGGTGGAAACCGGGCCCGTTTGCAGCCTGTTGGTTATCAATGCTTTTTTAAGGTCATAGAAAAGCGCTTTGTTGTCTACGAAAGCCGGGCACACAAAGAGCGTAGCAGGTACTCCTTTACGTAAGAGGACCGGCATCACGGTGTCGTATACCTGCCGCAGACCGTCGTCGAAGGTGAGTAAAAAACTCTTTTTGCCAAACGATTGTCCGCTTTGTCTTTGCAGGATCAGTTCGCTGAGTGTAACGGGCTGAAAATGCCGTAAAAGAAGGTCAAGGTCCGCTTCGAACTGACGGAGGTTCTTGAAACCGTAAAGCGGACTGATCCAGGGAACGGGCTCATCGGAAACCAGGTGCTGGTAAGGAACCAGTACATCCAGCGACGACTGTTGCATGACCCAGGACATGTTCAGGCGGGAGACGGCGGCAAAGAACAGCGTTTTAAGAATCTTCATGCCCGAACATGTCTTTGATGTAAAGGACTTTGCTGTTATCTGTTTTCAGGATCGATTTTTTATTTTGCCCCAGCTTTAAGAGCGAACGCAGCTGGTGGAAAAAGAACAGGGGTGCGTACCACATGCCCTGCATCACGGTTTTATTGTTCTTACGGATCAGCACGATGGTAGCAAATGAAAAAAGGAACAGCCCCAACACCAGCAGCCAAAGCACACTCAGGGTCGGTTCCACAAAAAAATTGATCCCTGAAAGCAACAGCGCGATCACGATCTGGAGAAAATAAGGTGGGCGGATCAGGTTATAGCCAAAATAGGCCATATTGAAACTTCCTTTACCAAGGCCGGTGAAGAAGACACTGAACGCATCGGGCAGAAATTTAAAGTAAGACCTGATCCAGCGGGCCCGCTGCTTTTCCAGGCTTGCCCCGCTGCTGATCTTTTCATCATAGAAGATCGCCTCTTCGGCGTAGGCCAGCCGCGGGATATTTTTTACGATCTCCGATTGCAGGTGTTTGTCGAACCCTCCGAAAGTGCTTCTGGTATCATAATGGATCTTTTCATACACTGACCGCTTGAGCGATACGCCGCAGCCCCAGGTGTTCACCGAAAGATTGAGTTCGTTGCGCACTTCCCTGTCTACAAAATTATTAAAGATGACACCCACGCTGTCGATCCGTTCGTAGAGCGAGTCTGCGTTTTTTGCAAGCATATTGGCCTGCACGGCTTCGTACCCTTTGTTGTAATATTGGTTCAGCACTTCCAGGAAACGGGCGTGAACCAGGTTGTCAGGATCGAAAATGACCATGACCTCGTCGGCAGGTTGAAAATGCTGCAAGGCAAACTGGATGGAACGGGTATTCGAGTTCAGCGGCTGCCCCGGACTCAGCACCTGGATGCGCGGATCGGTAAAGCGGGGGAGGGCGGCTACCTCGCAATCATCCGCCACTACATATACATTGAAGGCAGAATAGGTCTGTTTCAGGAGCGAGTCGACGATGGGATGGATGAATTTGCTCTCCTTGTGCACGGTAACGATGACCCCGAACTGAAAGTTTCTGAAAGAGGGGGCACCCGCCTGCTTTTTAGCGGCCGGCCTGATCATCTTACGGATGGCGTAGACGGCCAACAGAAAAAAAGGCTGCAACAGGAACGTGGCAAAGCAGACCTGGATGAAAAGATAGAGATACCACAATGTGAGCAGGAGAGTGTTCATAATGAAGGTTTACCTCTTTTTGTGCCGGAAACCAACTCCCGATATGTACGGAAAACAGCGGGAAAAATATTTTCTCCGCCATCTTGAACACAAGGGCCGGTTTCGCTCGGCAGAACCGTAAAAGGGGTTAACACGGGGAAGGCCGGGATGCAGCCGCCTGCTGCATCACCGAATTCTACTGCAAAAATAATCATATTGCTTGTTTTGTCAACTGTCGCTTTTAAGATGCTCTGCGGGAAGTAGGATCGTGAACGTGGCGCCATGGTCTGGCTGCGAATGTGCAAAGATGAGCCCGCTGTGGTTCAGCACGATCTTTTTACAAAGGGCGAGCCCGATTCCGGTGCCTTCATACCTGGAGCGGTTGTGCAAACGCTGAAAGATCACGAAGATCTGTTTTGCATACTCCTGGCTGAATCCGATGCCATTGTCACTTACCACGATCTCATAGTAGCGCTGTGCCGTATCAAGTTCGTGGTAAAGGGCCGCATCGGAGGCAGGGAGCACCCGGACGGAGACATGTATTTTCAGCTCCCGGTCCACACTCTTGAATTTCAGCGCATTGGAGATCAGGTTGGTGAACAGCTGGCTTATCTGCAGGGGAATGACTTCCAGGCGCGGGAGCGGGTCGATGACCACAAGGGCTCCTTTCTGCTCTATCAGCAGCTCATAATCGCCCAGAACCTCTTTCACCACTTCATTCAGATCCACCCATTCAAACTTTTCCCTTTCTTTCGATAATTGCGAGAACTGAAGTATGTCGAATATGAGGGTCTGCATGCGGGCCGTAGAATCCTGGATCTTTTTCAGGAAGTTAGCGGATTTCTCGGGCACCTCCGGCAGACTGGACTCGAGCAGGCTGGTAAAAGTTTTGACTTTGCGGAGCGGTTCCTGCAGGTCATGGGAAGCCACGTAGGCAAACTGGTTCAGTTCGGCATTCGTATGGATCAGCTGTTCATTGGCTTCTTTCAGCTCGTTGGTCCGCTCCCTTACCTTTTTTTCCAGCTCTTCCGCAAACTGCTTATGTTCGGTAATATCCTGTACCACGCCGATGATCCTGGTTGCCTGATGCTGTTCGTTGTACAGTACTTTGCCTTTACCCCTTATCCAGAGCATCGATCCGTCGGGCCTGATGAACCGCGCCTGGTAATCAAGCGCACCGGCCTTGATCGCATTCTCGATGGCCTTCTGACGGATATGGAAGTCGTCTGGGTGGATGCCCGACAAAACGTCTTTCCAGTTGGCCGAGCGGTCGAATCCGTAGATCTGGTAAAACCGTTCATCGGCTTCCAGGGTGTTGCTCATGAAGTTTACTTCGAATATACCCATCTCGGCCGATTGAACGGCGAGGCGGGCCCTTTCTTCCGCCACCTCGATCCGTTTGCTGGCTTCCACCAGATCCGACACATTCACTGCGGCTACCATAATGCCTGCAATGCTTCCTCCGGGATCATGGAATGCCTGAAACACCCAGTTGATGTAC
The DNA here is from genome assembly GCA_965200945.1 of Chitinophagaceae bacterium. Lineage (GTDB taxonomy): Bacteria > Bacteroidota > Bacteroidia > Chitinophagales > Chitinophagaceae > JADCRZ01. The sequence continues at coordinate 1,043,897 of OZ241749.1, read as the reverse complement.
ATGGTGCCCGTCTGTTCACCGGAGAAAACCCGGGTCGGTTGCGCATACAGTTCAACAGTTTCGCCTGTATTGTACACTTTCGACAGCATGTCTTTAAAGCCCTGGCCCATGGATGCGGGCACGGCATCGCAGACAGGCTTGTTGAGCACATCTTCTTCTTTCAGACCCCATATCTGCAGCATCCGTTCGTTCACCATCCGGATCGTTTTGTCGGCGCCGACCAGTAAGCTGTTGGCAACGGGCGACTGCAGGATGATGTTCCGCAGATTGGTTTCGCTTTCCTGGAGTCTTTTTTTCGATATCACGCTTTCTGTCACATCCTGGCACAGCATCAGCACGCCGGTAACAGGGCCTCCGGCTTCCCGGTAAGGCTGAAAGACCAGGTTCACATAGCCTTCCTTTCGGCGGCCATCCACAAGCACGAAATAAGGATACTCGTTGTGGTACAACGGTTCACCGGTCAGTCGTACGGTATTGATGAGCGGATAAAAATGTTCCTTTGCTTCGGGTATCACTTCGAACAGGTCCCTTCCTACGAGCTCTTCAACTTTCCTATCCATCAGGTTGGTGTAGGCCTGGTTGGCGATCCCCACTTTCATTTCTTTCCCCAGTACTACACAGATGCCGGCGGTGGCGTCACGAACCATGTTCTGAAAGCGTTGCTCCGATTCGCGCAGCGTCTGCAGGGTGACAACCGTCCGGGTGGTTTCAGTACAGGCCACGAACACGCCGGCAGGTTTATATTCATCATCGAATACCGCACTGTAGCTGAAGGTCCAGTAAACATCTTCCATCATACCGTTGCGGTAGATGTGCAGCAGCTGGTCTTCGCTCCAGGTGGCACCTCCGCCCGACATTACCTGCCCGATCATGGGCCCGATCTGGTCCCATATCTCCGGCCATACTTCTTTGCCTTTGCTGCCAAGCGCAAAAGGATGTTTGCCATTGTTACCCAGGCTGGGGCGGTAGGCATCATTGTAGAAGCAGATATGATCGGCCCCCCAGAAAAGGAACATGGGGAACCGGGAATGAAGGATGATGTTCAGTGTGGTAAGCAGGCTCCTGGGCCATAGGGAAGGAATGCCTAACGGGCTGGCCGACCAGTCATGCTTTTTGATGAGCTGCCCCATTTCACTCTCTCCCAACAGAGGGGAAATAGAAGAGGATTCAAGGTTCAGGGCTCCGGCTGCAGGTTCGGCCATATTCACATAATAAAAAATACAAGGTAAGCAATCCGGCCTCAAGTTACTCCCTGCACGCTCGGAAATGGAATCCGTGGATCACAAAGACGCTGCCATAAAAGTAACTGCTTAGCCTGCCGGCAGTACAAGCACGCAGCCTGCTTCGGCGACTATTTCAGGATGAGCACGGGTTTCTGCGCATTCCGGTAGATCGCTTCTGAAATGCTGCCGTGTGTCAGAGAATACAGAAAACTGTACTTGCCCGGCAGGGCAATCGACACTTTCAGGTTTGGTGCGGCCACACTTATCATGTTCCGGGAGATCAGGTTTATTCGCTCCCGCGCCTCCTCGCGCTCGCGTGCCATATACTCGTTGTTCACATGCATGTAGTCGGCAGAAGGTATCACGTTGTAGAACACCGAATCATACAGGGTTTTGAGCAGGATGATGCGTTCGTAATCGTAGTCTTTGCACCATTCGATCGCATACCGGACGGCGTTGTCGGAGGTTTCGGTGAAATCGACCGGAATCAGCATTGTTTTCATCACATCAAAATTTATTGGTCTTGTTTCATATTTCCTGTCATTTTTCGGATCAGGGAAAGGGCCTGCTGCAGATCGGCCTGGCTGATACCGACGGTGGCTTTGCCGTGCATGTCCTGAAGCCAGGGGTGCAGTTTTTTCCGGAGCTGTTTGCCTTCCTTCGTAAGAAAGATAAGGTTGTTGCGCCGGTCTTTCTGGTCCGCTTCGCGCCTGACCATGTTTCGTTTCACGAGGTTGTCGACCAGGTAGGTCATGCTCGATTTGTCTTTGATGGTGATGTCGGCAAGTTCCTGCTGGTTGATGCCATCCTTGCGCCAGAGACAGGCGATGATCTCGAGCATTTCAAAGGTGATGTCCAGACCATGCACCTTGATCTTTTCCTGAATGAACTGGCGCATGTAATATCGCACTTCGGCCAGTGACCGGGTAAGATCGAGCGCCAGTTCCGTGATATTTGTTACAGACATAACTTTCGTACAGGAGTGGGAAAGAACGATCCACGATGCGGATGTTCACTGTCCTGCCCCTGCTTCACAAAGTTAAGGAGTCAATAGTTTGCCTTCAAACTATTTCCCCCTTTTTTCCGCATCCAGTTCTTCTCTGAGTCGTTGAATCGGATCCGGATGAAACACTTATATTTAGCCCATGGAAAACGTCGGTGTCATCGTTATGCTGCTTTTCGGCATTACGTTTCTCAGCGTGCTGAGCAACAAGTACCGGTTTCCGTTTCCGATCGTACTGGTCCTCTGCGGGGTGGTCATCAGCCTCATCCCGAACCTGCCCGTCATCGAACTGAAACCTGAAGTGGTATTCCTTGTGTTCCTGCCGCCGCTGCTGTATGGAGCCGCCTGGAACACCAGCTGGCACGAGTTTAAAAGCGCCATTCGCCCCATTTCGCTGGCAGCGATCGGGCTGGTACTGTTCACCACCATCCTGGTAGCCGTTGTGGCGCACGCCATCATTCCGGATATGAGCTGGCCTGTCGCTTTTCTGATCGGCGCCATTGTGTCGCCACCGGATGCCGTCGCGGCTTCTTCGATCACCAAAGGGCTTGGACTGCATCCCAGGCTGGTGGCTGTATTGGAGGGAGAAAGTCTGGTGAACGATGCGAGCGGACTTATCGCCTATCAGTATGCGCTGGTTGCCATTGCCACCGGCAACTTTGTGTTGTGGAAAGCCGGGGGAAACTTTGTGCTGGTGGCAGGGGCCGGCATTGCCATCGGGCTGGCCATCGGTTTTGCCATGATGCTTGTTCATAAAAATTTTATCTGCGATCCGGTGATCGAGGTCACGCTCACTTTCCTGACCCCATTTGCGTCCTACCTTGTTGCCGAGCATTTCCATTGCTCGGGGGTCTTGGCCGTCGTTACCACTGGCCTCTATCTTTCGTACCGCTCCGGCGAAATATTCAGTCACCAGAGCCGGATCATGACCTATGCAGTATGGGATGTCGTCATCTTTATCCTGAACGGACTCATCTTTGTGCTGATCGGGTTGCAGTTGCGCAATGTGATGAAAGACATCCGTGAATATCCCACCGGGGCCCTCATCATGTACGGAGTGGTGATCAGTCTGATCGTGATCGTGGTTCGGTTCATATGGGTGTTTCCGGCTGTAATGATGCCGAGATGGTTGAGTAAACGGATACGGGAGACGGAGCCGTACGATATCCGCAACCTGGTGATCTTCGGCTGGGCAGGCATGCGCGGGGTGGTATCGATGGCGGCCGCACTGGCTTTGCCCATGTACCTCGATGACAAAAGCAAGACGCCTTTCCCGCACCGCAACCTGGTCATCTATCTGACGTTCTGCGTCATCCTTGCCACGCTGGTACTGCTCGGACTGACCCTGCCGTGGGTCATCCGTAAAATGAAAGTGGAGAGGTATTCGATCGTACTGGAAGAATACGAGGTACGGAACCAGGTGGTGACCACGGCGATCGGGTACATCGAGGAAAACCTGTCCCTCTCGCAGGATGAGCTGCTGCGCAACATCAAAACAAAATACGAGGTAAAGTACAACCGCCTGCAAAAGACGGATCTGCCTGCCAACTATTTTGGCGGTGGCAAAACCCTGCAGGGAAACATTTTTAATGAATTTTCGAAGATGCAGATCGAATTGATCTCTGTGGAGCGACAGGCGCTGGACCTGCTGCATCAGTCGGGCAAGGCGAGTGAAGAGATCCTGCGCAAGATAGAGCGGGAGCTTGACCTGGAGGAAACGCGGCTGCAGTTGGAAATGTACACCGGCTAGGCGCCCTGCACGGCAGCTAACATTATTTCTCCAGTGCAAACGCCACATACTGGTCGCCTGACCTTGTCTGCAGCTTGCCGCCCCCGCAGGCGATAACGACATACTGTTTGCCTTTGATTGAGTAGGTGCTTGCAGAGGCATACCCGGCTGCAGGCAGCGCGGTTTCCCACACAACTCGACCGTTTTCCGCATCGAACGCCCTGAATTTCTCGTCGCGGGTGGCGGCAATAAATATAAGTCCGCCGGCTGTAACCAGCGGCCCGCCATAATTGTCTGTCCCGGTAGGAGAGAGCCCTTTATCCATCAAAGCCTTGTATTCACCCAGGGGCACCTGCCACTTCTGGTCACCGGTATTCAGGTCGATGGCGGTGAGTGTGCCCCAGGGCGGCCTGCTGACCGGGTACCCGTTGCGATCGTACCAGCGGTTGTAACCGGTGTGATGATACGGAACGTGCGGTTCGTTGTCTGCCGAAACACTCACCGGCTCGTCTTTATCGTTCAGAAGGAAGCTGGCGATGGCACTGCGTTCAGTCTCGGGCAGATGAGAGAAAGAGGGCATCATCCCGCGCCCTTTCTGAAGCGGGGACATGATTTGTACTTGCGAATATTTCTTATCCAGCCCGAGAAGCGAAGGGTAGGAGCCGTCGTGCGAGCCCTGCCTGTCTCTTCCGTGGCAGCCCGAGCAGTAGTTGATAAAAAGTGCTCCCGCGAACACCGGGGTCCCGTTTTTCGGCTTCTCCCTTTTTTTCAGCGAAGTATAGACCGGGATCTGCTTAACGGGTACATACATGACTCCTGCGGGATCGACGGCTGCGCCGCCCCATTGCGCACCGCCGTCTGTTCCGGGAAAGAACAGCGTCATGTCGCCGGTCACCGGAACATACTGACCGCCGGTGCCTGCCGCCCGGAGCAGCCTGGCAAGCGAATCACGGTCGGCCACAAACGGGTTGAAATCGCTTTGCCTGAACACCTGTCTGGTAAAAGGCGCCGGCTTTTGGGGTATGGGTTGCGTAGTGCTGGGAGACGCACCCGGCATGGCATCTGTGCGGACGGCCGCTGTTCCCTGATATCGAACAGCGGCCGTCCGTTTGTAGGGTCGAACACGAATACAAAACCCTGCTTGGTCACCTGTGCCACGGCAGGGATCTGTTTGCCGTTCCGGGTTATGGCGGATTGCACTGCATCTGGGTGCCTGGCAAAGCCGAATCTGCTCCTACGGAAGAATAGGTCCATGCCACCTTCAGGCGGCTCACATTCTCTTCTTATAGTGTTTTCCGGCAGATACAAGTTTTGAAGGCCCGGAAAAATTCCGTCCTTTTTTATTCCGGAATGATCTTTATCTTGTTTGCCCAGTCGAAAAAGAAGATATGAAAATGTACCAGCAGATCGTGCGTCTTGCCGAAAAAAGAAGAGGCTTTCACCTGATCACAGACGAGATCACGAGGTCGCTTCCGCAGTTAAAAGAATGGCAGACCGGAATGTGCCAGGTCTTTATCCAGCATACGTCGGCGTCGCTCACCATCAACGAAAATGCAGACCCTACGGTGCGCAAGGATTTTGAGACCTATTTCACCCGTACCGTGCCCGAGAATGCGCGGTACGAGCATGATACAGAAGGAGCGGATGACATGCCGGCCCATATCAAAGCCTCGCTCATGGGCAGTTCGGTGATGATCCCCATCCGCAACGGCCGGTTCGCGATGGGTGTGTGGCAGGGCGTCTATCTCTGCGAACACCGCAACCAGGGCGGCCCGCGCTCACTGGTGATAACGGCGTGGGGAGAATGAGCAGCCAGGAACGTATCTGTTTCAACAAGGCAATCCTGATCCTATCTGCTTTAAACATTCCTGCACCAATGCCAGCTTACTATACCAATCCGATCGTCCACGATGATTTTCCCGATCCCACCGTACTTCACGTACCCGGACAGGGTTATTTCGCTTATGCCACGCACGATATTTTCTCTCCCACGATCAACAACATCCTCGTGCGGCGCTCTGCCGACCTGGTGAACTGGTCGCCTGCGGAAGGCGCCCTGCTTGAGCCTCCGGTGTGGGCGCAGACCTGTAAAAAGTTCTGGTGCCCGCAGGTCGTTTTTGTAAAAGGGGAGTACCGGCTGTATTATGCGGCGGAGCCGGATACGAAAGACGGGATGTGCGTGGCCATGGCAAGGTCTGCAGCGCCTACCGGCTTTGTGGATTGCGGCTTCCCGGTCAGCCGCCTCCCCGGTTCCTCGTACCAGATGATTGATCCCTGCTTTTTTAGTGACCCGGTCAGCGGCCGTGATTTTTTGTATTACGGATCGGCCCACGAGCCGATCGCCGCAGTGCAACTCGAAGCGGACGGCATCACTTTTCGGGCAGAGCCGGTACCGGTGCTTTATCCGGGTAGTGAGCGGTTCCACCGGCTGCGTGAAGGTGCTTTTGTCACGTACCATCCCACTTTCAAAAAATACCTGCTCTGGGTTTCCGGCGATAATACCTGGGAAGCAAATTCCTATGCCATCAGCGTCTACTGGTCGGGGTCACCACTGGGTCCTTTTGAACCGGTCCCCGGCGATCAGCCCATCGTGCTGGCCAACAGCTACTGGGATGCACCCGGCCAAAACTGCGTCCTGACCGATGCCGCGGGGCATGACTGGATCATTTATCATGCAGTGGATACCCATGACCGCTATATCAGCGGTACCGGGATCTTCAAGCGGAAAATGTGTATGGACCGGGTGATCTATGACGCACAGGGGCTGCCCGCGATTGCGGGCGATTCACCTTCCTTCGGGCCACAGGCCGCACCGGTTGCGGCTTTGTGATCATTGATGGGTGATAAAGACGGCTGCTTTTGTTTCTTTGAGAACCGTACTGGCAATGCTCTGGTGAAACAACCTCGAAAGCGCGTCTCCGCCAAAAGCACCCATCACCACCAGTACCGGCTCCGTTTGTTCCTGTATGTATTTCACCAGCTCCTCGCGTGCTTTTCCGTTCAGAAAGGTAAGCTCCGCATTGCTGAACCGTTCAAGGAGCCAGTGGCGCAGACTGTCGAGGTTCGGCTGTTCCGTCTCGGCCGGGTTGACCGTTACGAGGAGGGTGGGGCGGTGGCGCGAGGAAGAGAACAGGTAGCTGTACATGCGGATGGCGAACAGCGTGGAATGGTGCCCGTCGTAGGCAAGGATGGTTTTCTGCGTTTGTGCGGCACCGGAAGGCAGCACCAGCACAGGGCAGTAAGAGCGGATGAGCAGGTCTTCCATGGATATATTCAGCGGGCTGATCACATACTCTTCCAGCGGCAGCGTGCCATCGAGCAGGAAGAGGTCTGCAAAAGAAGAATAGAAAAGGATATCTTCCAGCGAAGCATCTTCGAGCAGCGTGCCTGCAAAAGGCACCCCCGCGAGCTGGCATTGTTCCTGGATCCGTTTAAGTCGTTCCTGCGCAGGCTGCAGGTCTTCCTGTTCCGTGATCACTTCCATCACCGGCGGCTGGGTGAGGTTCAGATCATTGACAAAAGGGTATTGGAGCGCTGGCATGGGTTTTACGTGCCGCAGGAAGATGCCCTGCAATTCGTATTCTTCTTCCTTTGCAAGCTGGAGGATAGCCGGCAGGTTCGATTCCGTATTTTCGGTAAAAAGAGCCGTCATTCTTTTCATAGTGAACAAAATTGAAGGCCAAAATACGTCATTACCAGGCAAGCAGCCCAGTTTTTATAAGCACGCTGGTGATACGGGAGTGAAGGGATCGTTCATGGTACCCGAAGCGCATGCATTACTTTATCCATTGGTTTTTATGGAGTGGGAGCGTTGGAAAGTAAGGGTAACAATTTGGTAAACTTGCCGTAACAATTACTTTAAACGCCTGCATTACTTTCGATCTTGTCTGGTCTTGCAGGGATCAGACACCCTTCTCACAGGTGAACAGTTTATTAATCGCAAGGCAGAACCATTCCTGGTTTTGCCTTTCTTTTTTCCTGCCGACTTAACATACAGATAATAATACCATAAAGATTTGGTCACAAACGAGTGGGATATTTGTTTATTCCGGCCAGGCACCGGGTCATCCAATAAACTTCACAGCTATGAAAACGGCACACAATTACCTGATAAACCTTGTCTCCAGGGTTTTTCTCTTCCTGTTCAAAGATTATTACTCCCTGTTCAGATACTATAATATCCAGTAATGAAAAATTTACGCAAAGTAGATGTACTCGTACTGTCTGATTTACATCTGGGCACCTATGGCTGCCGTGCCAAAGACCTGCTGGTATATCTCAAAAGCATCAAACCCAAAGTGGTTGTCCTCAACGGCGACATCATCGACATCTGGCAGTTCAGCAAGCGGTACTGGCCGAAAAGTCATACCCGCATCGTAAAGCACATCATGGGCTGGATCAGCAAGGGCAAAAAGGTCTATTACATTCCCGGCAACCACGATGAAATGCTGCGCCGGTTTGCCGGCTTCACCATGGGTTCTTTCAGCATCGTGAACAAACTGGTACTTGACCTGCCCGATGCAAAGAAAGCCTGGATCTTCCATGGCGACGTGTTCGATGTAACGATGCAGCATTCCAAATGGCTCGCCAAACTCGGCGCCATCGGCTACGACACCCTGATCCTTATCAACATGGCCGCCAACTTCATCTCGGAAAAGATCTTCCGCAAAGGCAAGCTCTCCCTCTCCAAAAAAATTAAAAACAGCGTAAAATCGGCCGTTAAGTTCATCAACAATTTCGAGCAGACAAGCGCCGGGATCGGCATCATGAACGGCTACGACTATGTTGTTTGCGGCCATATTCACCACCCTGAGATCAAAGAGATCCGGAATGAGCAGGGCAGCATCACGTACCTGAACTCCGGCGACTGGATCGAGAACCTCACTTCGCTTGAATACACGAAAGGAGAATGGAGCATCTACCGGTTCCCGCCAGACGCAGCGCCGGAAGAGACAGAAGAAGCCGAGCTCAGCAACGACCAGCTGTTCAACAACCTCTTACAGGAATTCAACCTGATGCGATGAATATATTGTATGCGATACAAGGCACGGGAAACGGCCATCTCAGCCGGGCAAGAGACATTGTGCCGCTCCTGCACCGCATGGGAAACCTCGACATCCTGATCAGCGGCACCCAGGGAGACATCGATCTTCCGTATCCGGTGGCATACCGTTTCAAAGGGCTCAGTTTCATCTTTGGGAAAAAAGGGGGCGTAGACCTCGCAGCCACCTACCGGAAGAGCAACCTGCGCCGGCTGCTCAAGGAGATCGACAGCTTGCAGGTGGAAAAGTACGATCTTGTGATCAGCGATTTTGAGCCGGTATCTTCATGGGCCTGTTATGTGCGCAACAAACCCTGTATTTCACTCAGCCACCAGTCGGCCATACTCAGCAAACATGCGCCCATGCCCAAAAGGATCGATCCGGTGGGCAAGGCCATCCTTAAATACTACGCCCCTGCTACCGAGTATTACGGTTTCCATTTCCGTGAATACGACGAACATATTTACACGCCGGTGATCCGGCGGCAGGTGAGGGAATTACATGCAGAAAACAAAGGGCATTATACCATCTATTTGCCCGCGTACGATGATGAACGCATCATCAAAGTACTGAAACAGTGCAGCCGCGTGCCCTGGCAGGTATTTTCCAAACACACGAAAAAGGCGTGGACGGACGGTGACATCGCGATCACTCCGGTCAACAACGAGGCTTTTCTGTACAGCATGGCCGGGGCGGCAGGTGTTATCTGCGGGGCGGGTTTCGAAACGCCGGCGGAAGCCATGTTCCTGGGCAAAAAGCTGATCGTGATCCCGATGAAAGGGCAGTTTGAACAGCACTGCAATGCCGCTGCGCTGCACCAGATGGGCATTCCGGTCTTAAAGAGCTTCAAGAAAAAGCATTGCGAAAAGATCGATGAATGGATCCGTTCGGGCGTGCAGCTCACCGTAGATTTCCCGGATATCACCGCACAGATCCTGGAAGAGCTGATCGGGAAGCACCCTGCCGGTAATGCACAGCTGCAGAAACCAATTGAAAACAAAGAATATACTTTAAAAGATCTCAAAAAAGCAAGCTTTAAAAAGATCATGGCTTATGTAGCCGGTTAATATGAATATCCTATCCAGCACAGACTTCGGGCCCACGTTTTCCTGGGGAGTGTCTACCGCCGCCTACCAGATCGAAGGCGCACACAATACGGCGGGCAAAGGCCCTTCCATCTGGGACCAGTTCACCGCCCGCAAAGGAAAGATCTATCTGAACCAGAACGCGAACACAAGCTGCGATTTTTACCATCGCTATACGCAGGACCTCACGCTGATGAGCCTGATGAACATCGGCAACTACCGCTTTTCGATGTCGTGGAGCCGTCTTTTTCCACAGGGCACCGGCCCGGTGAACAAAGCCGGCGTCCATTTTTACAACCGGATGATCGACTTCTGCCTCGAACTGAATATAGAGCCGTGGATCACACTCTATCACTGGGATCTACCCGTTGAACTGGAGAAAAAAGGCGGCTGGACCAACCGCGATGTGCTGGGCTGGTTCAGCGATTACACTGCTTTTTGCGTGAAAACTTTTGGTGACCGCGTCAGGAACTGGATGGTATTGAACGAGCCGATGGTATTTACCGGCGCGGGGTACTTTCTTGGCATCCATGCACCCGGCAAAAAGGGTTTGTCGAATTTCCTTGCGGCCGCGCATCATGCGGCGCTCTGCCAGTCGGAGGGTGCGCGGGTGGCCCGTTCCGTTAGAAGCGATCTCCGCATCGGCACCACATTTTCCTGCTCGCATATCGAACCCTGGCGCAAGCTCCATGCACGGGACATAGCAGCGGCGCGAAAGGTAGACGCCCTGCTCAACCGCACATTTATAGAACCGCTGTTGGGATTGGGTTATCCGGTAAAAGACCTTGGACTGTTGCAGCGGCTCGAGCAGTTCGTGAAAGATGGAGACGAGCAGCGGCTGCCCTGCGAGATGGATTTCATCGGTATCCAGAACTATACGAGGGAGGTCGTTTCGCATTCCTACCTTACACCTTACATGCATGCCCGGATCATGAAAGCCAGCGAACGTCATGTACCGCGCACGCTGATGAACTGGGAAGTGTATCCGGAGTCTGTTTACTACATGCTGAAAAAATGGGCCGCGTATGATGGCGTGAAAGAGCTTATCGTTACCGAGAACGGAGCCGCTTTTCCGGATAGCGTGGAGAATGGCACCGTGAACGACGAACAGCGGACTGAGTATCTTCAACAATACCTTGGCCAGGTGCTGAAAGCAAAAAAGGAAGGGGTGCCGGTGAAGGGGTATTTTGTGTGGAGCTTCACAGACAATTTTGAATGGGCGGAAGGCTATCATCCCCGCTTTGGACTGGTCTATGTCGACTTTGCCACACAGCAACGGATCATCAAATCTTCGGGGCACTGGTACAGCAATTTTATACGTGATGTAAGTGAGGCGGAGGAAATTGCCGAAGGTGCAGAGAGCCGCAAAGCGGTATGATGCTTGCTCTTTTTCAATCATGAAATTTCATTGGATCATTTCCGTATGCTTCCTTGTTGTATATTCCTGCTCCGGCAACGGAAAGTCTGCTAACACGGCCTCTGAACGGCACGACACGACGAAGCCTGCGATGATGGACACGGGCCGTCGTCCATCCCCACCGCCACCTTCCTATATGCAGGAGACCATTGCGATCATACCCGGCAAACAGATCGGTCTTATCCAGTTGGAACAAGATGCAGACAGTGTGGTTGCGCGGCTCGGCAAGCCCGACCGCAGCGATGCCGCCATGGGCAAAGCGTGGCTGGTATGGACGGCCAACCACGAAACCCATTCAGCGCACGAGACGGCTATTTACACCGCACGTAACATGGGTGTCGGCAGGGAAGTAAGCCGGGTCAGGGAGATCCGTATCACCTCCGATTTTTTTCATACGGCAGACAGCCTGCATACCGGGCTCCGGCTGGAAGAGATCATAGCAAAGATGCCCCAGCTTATTGAAGTTGCGGACCAGAGTCCGACTTCTTCTGCCAAAAGATTTTATGACGATGTGAAGGGCGGTATCAGCTTTGAGTTTGATCAGTCGGGAGTCTGTGTGGCCATCATCGTGCACCAAAAGAACCGGAAGCTGACCGATATCTACCTGCCGCTACAGTCCTGACAGCGCTTCTTTGAAGCCGCATTTCACCCCGATTTCGACGTGTTCAGCCCTCTTCACCGGCTATTGCAAAGGTTATCTTTTAGGAAACTAAAACCTTTGTTATGGCCTGTTCGAAACAAGAGATCGTGCAGATCGTAAACGACGGATTCCGGAAAAACAACCCCGGTATTTTTTTGGCTTACTGTGCTGACAGTATCCGGTGGACGATGCTCGGCGGGTTCGTGGCCGAAGGAAAAGAGGCCATCCGGCAGTTCTTCCATGACATGTCTGACCCGGCGGGTACTGCAGAGGCAGATATACGGCTTGAGCTTACGATAGTGGAAGGTGACAAGGTAGCCAGTACCGGTACCATGTCGATGACTGAAAAAGACGGGCAGAAAGGAGAGTGGGCCTTTTGCGATATCTACCATTTCAATGGTGATCTGATCAGCGCGATGAATTCTTACCTGGTAAACCTGAAGCCAGGCAACGAAAAACCATGATCGGCCAAGACCGGTTCCGGTAATTTCAATTGAATTTCAGATATTCGGGCTTTGTAGACAGCAGCAAAGGTGTGCTGCCGGGTTGGATGTGATCACTTTTATCTGCACAACATCCGGCTGGGCAGTCCGTTTAAGAAAGCAAGAACAGTTCTACAAAGCTGAAAAACAACATTCAATTGAATCAGGACAAACCGGAAATAGAAAAAAAGCCGGCCAGCCGGCAGGGCTGGCTGATGGTGATCATTGTAGCGGCACTCTTGCTTGCTGTCTCAGTTTTTGAATCGCTCCGCTATTTTAAACCGGTAACCGCCATGAAAACGCATGCCGGAATTGGCCGGGAAACCCTGCCAGACGGCTCAAAGGTGGTGCTGAACCGGCAATCCAAACTGACGCTCAGCGATGAATGGACAAAAGACGAGAACCGGGAAGCGTGGGTGGAAGGCGAAGGTTATTTCACGACCGTTCAAACCGCCGATACCAACGGGGTCACCATCCATACGGCGCATTTCGATGTGGTGGCCTTCGGTGCGAAATTCAACATCTACAACCGCAATAACACCATGCGGGCCTGGCTCCAGGAAGGGGAGGCCTTCATCCTGTCGCACGATTCCAAACCCAAAAAGATCCCTTTCGAACCCGGAGACCTCGTCGAGTACACGCACCAGCAATTCGTTACGCACAAGGAGAGCGATGAAAAGATCATAGCATGGAAGGAGGGGCAGTAACCTTTTCTAAGTCTACCCGGTTTAAGTCTGTCATTGCACAAACTATTGTCTTCACTCATTCTTGCAAAAGTGCAATCTCTGTATTTGCACCGACACGGTTTGCTGCGCCTGTGCGAGGATCACAACAGGGCCCGGAGATGGATCATCTCAAGAAATCTCTTTAACATAGCTGCCATACATTCTCCGTTCGGATCCCCGGGCCCGCGCAGGAAGAGGCGTTGAGGTGCACGTCGTATTTGCGCCAGCTGAAGGATGGCAAGATGGGGAGAAGGACGAACCTGGGGATAGTTGTTGAACGAACAAAGCCCCGTCAGATTTTACTAACAGGGCTTTGTTAAAATCTATTCCGGTACATCAATCCACTTTCGTGATCTTGAGCATATTTGTCGGCAGGTGATACTGAACAGGAATGGAGCCGGTATTTACGACTACATCGCCCGATTTCACAAAGCCTTCTTCCCGCAGGATCTCTATCTCGTCTTTTACGATTTCATCCACGCTGTCTTCCTCGGCATAATAAAAAGCGCGTACACCCCAGCTGAGGCTAAGCTGTGTGATCAGGTACTTTTCCTTACAGAAAATATAGAGGGGTGATTTGGGACGATAGCTGCTCAGTGTGAAAGCCGTATAGCCGGTTTGTGTCATCCCGATCAGCACGTCGGCATTTACATCCTGTGCCAGCTTGCAGGCATTGTAGCAGATGGCATCACTGAGAAAGGAAGGTGAATGCGGCTGGGGTACCAGCTCGTCTTCACGGCTGTAGTTGTAGTCGGTCCTTTCCACTTCCATGATGATCTTGCGCATGGTTTCCACCACCAGTGTAGGGTGTTGACCCGTTGCGGTTTCGGCGCTGAGCATTACAGCATCGGCGCCTTCCAGCACAGCGTTGGCCACATCGGTGATTTCACTCCGGTTGGGTTTGCTCCTGTCGATCATGCTTTCCATCATCTGGGTGGCAACGATCACCGGTTTGGCGCGGTGCAGGCATTTTTTGATGAGCTGTTTCTGGATCAGGGGTACCTGCTCAACAGGCAGTTCCACACCCAGGTCTCCACGGGCCACCATGATGCCGTCTGATTCGATGATAATGTCCCTGATATTGGTAAGCGCCTCCGGTTTCTCGATCTTGGCGATGATCTTAGTCTTGCTTTTTTTCTCCACCAGTTTGCTGCGGAGAATGACCAGGTCTTTTACGCTGCGTACAAAGGAAAGCGCCACCCAGTCGAGCTTTTGCTCGATGATGTATTCAAGGTCGATGAGGTCTTTTTCTGTGAGGGCAGGAAGGGAGATCTTTGTATCGGGCAGGTTGATCCCTTTTTTGGAGGAGATCACACCTCCCATGGTCACCTCGACTTTTACGTCGTGATTTTTCTCGATGCTGATGACCTTTACTTCCAGCTTGCCGTCGTCGATCATGATCTTGTTACCTACCTTGACGTCGGCATGGAGGTTGGGGTAGCTTACGTAGATGCGGTCTTTGTTACCGACGAGCTTTTCGTTGGTAAAAGTGAGGATGTCGCCCGGAACAACAGGCAGAGCGTTGTTTTCGATTTCGCCTACGCGGAGTTTCGGGCCCTGAAGGTCGCCCAGGATGGCAATGTTGTAGGGTTCGGTATCATTGATGTTGCGGATGTGCTCGATGATCTTGGTCTTGTCTTCATGAGCGCCATGTGAGAAGTTCAGTCTGAAAACGTTTACACCTGCCTTTACGAGGTCGAGCAACTTTTCATAGGTGTCGCAGGCCGGGCCTACGGTGGCGACGATCTTTGTCCTGTGAAAATTGTGTTCGATCCCGGCCCGCATTTTTGTTGCCGGCTGTAAGTACTTCGAAAGTTCTTTTGCCATATACCTAAATTTCCATTTTTTACTGCTGCCCTCCTTCTTTCCGGCATCGTTCCCGGAGAGACCAAAGGCAGTCTCCATTTATAGAATTGTCCTTGACAGTTTACAAATTGCTGCTTTTCCCTTTCCGTCAGCTGGCGAGGATGCGGACCATTTTGATCCACTCATCGCTGATGCGCTGTTTTGCTTTCACCGCTTTTTCGAGGGGTGTGTAATGCATCCGGTTGTTTACGATCCCTACCATCACGTTATGGCGGCCTACCAGCAGGCTTTCCACCGCGTGGTACCCCATCCGGCTTGCGTTCAGCCTGTCGATACAGCTCGGAGAGCCGCCCCGTTGTATATGGCCGAGGATACAAATGCGGGTGTCGGCAGTCGGGAGCCTGGTATTCAGGATGTTCTTGATCCCTTCGGCCCCGCCGGTTTCACCGCCTTCCGCCACCACGATCATATTTACAAGCTTTTTACGCCGTTCCTTCTCCTGCAAGGAAGCGATCACGTCTTCTATATCGGTCTTTCTTTCGGGGATGATGATGTGTTCGGCGCCCGTGGCCAGTCCGCTGTGGAGGGCAATATACCCTGCATCGCGGCCCATGACTTCAATGATAAAAAGCCGGTCGTGCGCATCGGCCGTATCGCGGATCTTGTCTATTGCATCTACGGCTGTGTTCACCGCCGTGTCGAAACCAATGGTAAAATCGCTGCCGGCGATGTCTTTATCGATCGTTCCGGGCAGACCTATGCAGGGAATGTCGAATTCCTGGCTGAATTTCAGGGCACCCTTGAATGAGCCATCGCCCCCGATCACGACCAGTCCGTTGATACCCCTGCTTTTTAAATTATCATATGCCTTTTTTCTTCCTTCTGGTTCAAAAAAATCTTTGCAGCGGGCCGTTTTCAAGACCGTTCCCCCGCGCTGGATGATGTTGGCAACGGAACGGGACTCCATTTTCTGAATATCATTTTCTATCATGCCGCTGTAACCACGCATGATGCCAAACATTTCCAATTCATTGTAGAGTCCGGTGCGCACAACAGCTCTGATGGCGGCATTCATGCCAGGGGCATCCCCCCCAGACGTGAGCACACCAATTTTTGTCACCTTGTTGTCACTCATCAATTATAGAATATTTACTTTAATTATTTTCCTACCCTATGCTGTCAGAAAATCCATGCTGTTCAAGAAGCCATAAAAGTAAGGTTTTGTTTTTTATGTACAGGTAAGTTATTATTTGGAATTTATATAATATTAATATAGGCAATGGAGTGCTAAGGCCGTGAACCAGAAGGCGAAAAGCTGCTGACGATCCGCATTTTACCGCACCCCGTTCACTGCAGGAAGCAGATAAAACAGGCGCTGTTTTTACTGTTATAAGCAATTACCCGGTTGAATTGAGCTAGTGGAGCCATCGTTTTCCCGAACCGTTTTCCTTCACTGATTCTTGTCTGATTGCCTTTTGGTTCCGGTGCAAAATGACCATCGGTCCAGGCAAAGGGTCGGGCCAGGGACAAGCTTGTCAGCCGGGTAAACAGCATGTTTGAATTTACTGCCCCCGCAGCGGGTGAACCTGGCTGTTAGATGCAAAGAATCAGTCGTGAATGGCTACAACAGGAACCCGGCTTTCGTAGACGAGTTTTTTGGTATGTCCTGCGCTGAAAAGGTTACTGAAAAAGCCATGGGTGTGCGGTACGGTAAGTATCAGGTCGATGTCTTTTTCCTCTACCAGCCGGCCGATCGTTCCGATGAAATCTGTTTCATCGAGCACATGGAACTGCGGACTGAACTCGATCAGCATCTCCCGCAACTGAACAGTGGCCGTCTTGAGTTCGGCCTGGCTCCCTTCTTCGGGATTCTGATAAATATGTACCACATGCACTTCGGAGCCAAACAGGGAAAGCAACGAGCGGATCTCCCGGATAGGGGTGGTGGCTGTTACTTCTTTGTAGTTGGAAGCAAACAGCACCCTTTTCACTCCTTTATATATGGCGTTCGGGGGTACGATGATGACGGGGCAAATATTGCGTTTGGCAACGTCGATGGCAGTGGTACCCAGCAGAAAATGCTCCATCCCGGTACCTTCCGATACGCCGACCACGATAAAATCAGCAGACCGCTGCTGCGCAAATTTTTCCAGGTTGCTGACCAGGGAAGTGCCTTCTTCTTCAAAATACTCCACATCTACGGAAGGCTGCAGGTCCTGGATGCGGGTCTTCAGGTTCTGGAAAGCCAGTTCGGTGATCTTGCGCCGCGCATCCGTATCGTCGGTCAGCGGCGTACCGTCGATGCCTGCGGCGATCGCTTCGTATACATTATATAAGGTGAGTGTGCCACCCTGTACCTGGGCGGCGAGCTGTGCGGCGATGAGCGTGGTCTGGATGGAAGATTCGGTAAAATCGACCGGAACGATAAAGTTTTTCATGATTTCTGGTTTTATATCCTGCCTTTGTACAAACTTACCGGGAACCGCGCTTCCGAAATGTGAAATCTTCATTAAATCGCGTGTGACCGTGCTTTTGCAAAGTACGGAAATTCAGAAAGCAGTGATCATTTTTTAATACCTTCGCCGGCTATGACACAAGAGCAAATCAAACAAATGAGGGACAGGGTCACCGTCCTAAGGAGGTTTCTTTGACGTCCCTAACAGACAGGACAAAATCGGGCAGGACAAGCAACTGACACTCTCACCCGGCTTCTGGAATGACCCGGAACGTGCGACTACCATTCTGAAAGAAATCAAGATCAACGAATACTGGGTCAAATTATATGAAAAGGTAGAAGGTGAGGTGGAGGACTTTGCAGTGTTGTTCGAATTCTGGAAAGAAGGTGAAGGAGAAGAAGCCGAAGTAAGGGAAGCGTTCAACCAGGCCCAGGGCGATATTGAAGAAGCCGAGTTCAAAAGCACGCTCAACCAGCCGGAAGACGAGATGCCGGCGGTGCTAGAGATCAACAGCGGCGCCGGCGGAACGGAAAGCCAGGATTGGGCAGAGATGCTGCTGCGCATGTACCGCATGTACGGTGAAAAACAGGGCTGGTCTGTTACCGAGCTCGACCTGCAGGAAGGGGAGGGTGCCGGCATCAAAAGTGCCACCCTGCAATTCGACGGCGATTTCGGATACGGTTTTCTGAAAGCAGAGAGCGGGGTACACCGGCTGGTGAGGATCTCGCCGTTCGACAGCAATGCACGCAGGCATACTTCTTTTGCATCCGTCTTTGTGTATCCGCTCGTCGACGATTCCATCGAGATAGAAGTGAATCCTTCCGACCTCGAATGGGCATTTTTCCGCAGCGGCGGGGCCGGCGGCCAAAACGTGAACAAGGTAGAAACGGCTGTGCGACTCAAACACATTCCTTCTGGCATTATAATAGAATGTCAGCAGTCGCGCACGCAGGGTGAAAACAGGGAGAAAGCACTTAAAATGCTGAAAAGCAAACTGTACGAGGAGGAGATCCGGAAAAGGGAAGCACTTAAGAATGCAGCCAACAGCAGCAAACAGAAGATCGAGTGGGGAAGCCAGATCAGGAGCTATGTGTTCCATCCCTACAAAATGATCAAGGACCACCGCACCAATTTCGAGACCGGTAACGTACAGCCCGTGATGGACGGCGAACTCGATGGTTTTATCAAGGCGTACCTGATGTCGGAGAAAGAAGGATAAAGCGACGGGAACTAATTTCTGTATTCATTCTTTGTAACATATTTATTAATAACAACTTTGGCTTCCAGCTAGCGGCTAAACGCTCACAGCTGACAGCCCATAACTTCCACTATGAAATTTGGAGACTTCCACTACGCGATGCCGGTGAACGAGCCGGTATTTTCATATGCGCCGGGCACACCCGAAAAAGCGGAACTTAAAAAAGCGTTGCAATCGGCAAAACAGTCGGAGCTCGACGTTCCCATGTACATCGGTTCCGAAGAAGTAAGAACCGGTGACCGGATACGGATCCACCCGCCACATGAGATCGCACATACGCTCGGTTATTTCCACCAGGGCGGTGAGGCGCATGTGCAGCAGGCGATCGATGCCGCATTGCAGGCGAAGGAAGCCTGGGCCAACACCACATGGGAAAACAGGGCGAATATCTTCCTCAAAGCCGCCAACCTCTTGTCTGTCAAGTACCATTACCAGATGAATGCGGCCACTATGCTCGGACAGAGCAAAAATCCGTATCAATCCGAGATCGACGCCGTTTGCGAGCTGATCGATTTTCTTCAGTTCAATGTCCACTTCCTCAGCGAGATCTACCGACAGCAGCCGATAAGCTCTCCGGGCATGCACAACCGGCTCGAATACCGTCCGCTGGAAGGTTTTGTGCTAGCCATCACCCCTTTTAATTTTACCGCCATCGGCGGCAACCTGCCCGCTTCGGCCGCCATGTGCGGCAACACCGTAGTCTGGAAACCGGCTTACACCCAGATCTACAGTGCGCAACTTACCATGCGCATCCTCAAAGAAGCGGGTCTGCCCGATGGTGTGATTAACCTTATCTATGTGGACGGCCCTGTGCTGGGCAAGGTTTGTTTCAGTCACCGCGATTTCGCCGGCATTCATTTCACCGGTTCCACCGGCGTCTTCAACGCCATGTGGAAGACCATCGGAGAGAACATCGGCCAGTACCGTTCCTATCCGCGCGTGGTAGGGGAGACGGGTGGAAAAGATTTTGTGCTGGTGCATGAAACTGCACAGGTAGACGCGGCAGTCACCGCACTGGCCCGCGGGGCTTTCGAATACCAGGGGCAGAAATGTTCTGCAGCTTCCAGGGCTTATCTTCCCTCCAACCTGGCGGAAGAGATCAAATCGAAACTGATAGCCACCATGCAGACCATGAAGATGGGTTCCGTCGAAAATTTCTCCAATTTCATCAACGCGGTGATCGACGAGCGCAGCTTCGACAAACTGAAAAAATACATTGATGACGTAGCCGGCAGCGACCAAGCTACCATACTTACAGGCGGCAAATGCGATAAAAGCATCGGCTACTTCGTTGAGCCCACCCTTATAGAAGCCAGGGACCCGAAGTATGTGACCATGTGCGAAGAACTGTTCGGACCTGTGCTGACCATTTATGTGTACGACGAAAACCAGTTTGAAGAGACCATGGAGCTGGTGAATTCCACTTCGCCTTATGCACTCACGGGTTCCATCATTGCACAGGACCGCTACGCAGTAGCGCTGGCCACCAGCAAGCTTCGCAACGCGGCGGGCAATTTTTATATCAACGACAAACCGACCGGCGCCGTGGTAGGGCAGCAGCCATTTGGCGGTGCGCGGGGTTCCGGTACCAACGACAAGGCCGGCTCCATCCTGAATCTGTATCGCTGGCTCAGCGCGCGTACCATCAAGGAAACTTTTACGCCGCCCACCGATTACCGCTATCCCTATCTTGGCGAAGAATAACCCGTTCTATATCTTATTTATATGGAAGCCCGGCATGTAACGATGCCGGGCTTTTTTGTGGCGAGGCCTGGATGCCGAAGTAGTCATCCCCCTCTCGGAACCGGCATTCGTCGCCGGAGTTGGGCCGTTCAACGGCAACCGGTTTGCGCAGCAAATCTGAACCAGTATCTTGTTGCGTATATCATCCAGTAATAACGCCATGCTTCGATTTTGCAGCCGATATTTTTTCCTGCCGTCCATCTGCCTGTTTTGTACAATGGGCGTATATGCCCAGTTGCTCTCCGGAAAAGTAGTCGATGGCATCAGCCGCCAGCCGCTGGAAGCGGCTTACATCAGCGAAGCGGGTGGCAAAGCCTCGGTGATGACAGACAAAGACGGCAGCTTTACGTTGAAACTGAGCTCAGAAAAGTCACCCCTGCTGATCTCCTACGTAGGCTATAAACCGGTGACGGTAATACCTGAAAAGGGCGCTCTCCTAACCATCGGGCTCGAACCTGCCACATTGAACCTCAGCGATGTGGTCGTGCTGCATTCGAGCCATCAACCCGATTTCAGCACGCTCAGCCGGATCGATCTCAACCTGAAGCCCGTCCGCAACACCCAGGAACTGCTCCGGCTGGTACCCGGACTTTTCATTGCCCAGCATGCCGGCGGTGGAAAAGCCGAACAGATCTTCCTGCGCGGCTTCGACTGCGACCATGGCACTGATGTACAGATCTCTGTAGACGGCATGCCGGTAAACATGGTTTCTCATGCACACGGCCAGGGATATGCCGACTCGCATTTTATTATCCCTGAAACCATCAACAACATCGATTACGGCGCCGGGCCGTACTATTCTTCACACGGCAACCTCAATACGGCAGGTTATGTTGCTTTTTCCACTTATAACAACATAGACAGGAGCCGCGTGCAGGTGGAAGCCGGTCGGTACAATACCGTGCGGACGCTGGCCATGATCGATCTCCTGAAAAAAGACAAGGATCACCAGAGCGCTTATATCGCCGGCGATTTTTATTATACGGATGGCCCTACGATCAGCAAACAGGCGTTCAACCGGTTCAACCTTTTTGGAAAATACAACCTGGCAATCTCGGAACGTACGCAGCTGCATGCCACCCTGTCTTCGTTTAAAAGCAAATGGGATGCATCGGGCCAGGTGCCGGAGAGGGCGGTGGAAAGCGGGCAGATCGACCGGTTTGGCTCCATTGATCCGTCAGAAGGCGGTCATACGGAACGTCACAACGCCAATGTGCAGCTGAGCCACCAGTTTGCTGATGGCACCCGGTGGGAAAACCAGGTGTTTTACAGCCGCTACATTTTTAACCTGTATTCCGACTTTACTTTTTTCCTGAACGATCCGCTGCATGGCGACGAGATCAACCAGGCAGAAAGCAGAAAGGTGGCGGGTTCGCTTTCCAAAGCGGATCACACGTATTTCTTCGACAACTGGTCGCTGCATTCCACGGTGGCCGCGGGCATGCGCTACGATGCTACGAACAACAGCCGCCTCTCGCATGTGGAGCAACGGAATTTTCTCAGCGACATTGAACTGGGTAACATCCGCGAAGCGAATGGATTTGCTTTTACAGAACATCAGGTCAGCGCAGGCAGATGGCTGATCGATGCGGGCGCCCGGCTCGACTATCTCCGTTTCAGTTATTATGATAAGCTGCATCCGGTGCAGTCATCGCCCAAACAGGGATGGATAGCCAGCCCGAAACTGAACATTCAGTACACCGTGCGGCCACAGCTGCAGTTTTTTGCAAAGGCGGGCAAAGGTTTTCACTCGAACGATGCAAGGGGCGTAGTGGCGGTGAACAATACGGTACAGACATTGCCGGCTGCCTATGGAGCAGATCTTGGTTTCATCGTGAAACCCACAGACCATTTACTGCTGAACGTAGCCTTCTGGTATCTGTCGATGCAGCAGGAGTTTGTGTATGCAGGAGACGACGGGGTGGTTGAGCCGAACGGCAAATCGCTCCGTAAAGGGATCGATTTGATCGGGCGCTACCAGTTTTCCTCTTCCCTGTTCGCCAATGTGAATATAAACCTGACGCGTCCCCGCTCGGCCGGTGAACCGAAAGGACAAAACTATATCCCGCTCGCGCCAACCTGCACTTCTACCGGTGGCTTGTTCTACAAGAAGAAAGAAGGACTGAACGGTTCAATTACTTATCGCTACATCAAGCACCGTCCTGCCAACGAAGATAATTCGATCATTGCCAAAGGATACCTGCTGCTCGACGGAGCGGTCAATTATACGCGGCCGAAGTATGAAATCGGCTTTTCGGTGGAGAATGCGCTCAATAGCCGGTGGAACGAAGCGCAGTTTGCGACGGAATCGAGGTTGAGAACGGAAGCCGCTCCGGTAACGGAATTGAATTTCACGCCAGGCACCCCGTTTTTCTGGCGCGCCAAGGTCGCAGTTTTTTTCTAGGTCGGGCCCATGGAACTGGAGGCATCTTTTTAATTTCTATTCCATTTGGCCTACTTTTAAAAAAAAATCTTTTGAAGACCATCCTCACCGAACAACACCTTTCCCTCACCATACAGCGGTTATGCCAGCAGATCGTGGAGAATCACCTGGCCCTGCAGGATACCATCCTCATCGGCATACAGCCCAGGGGCATATTTGTGTCGGACCGCATGATGCTGCAGCTGCAGAAACAGCTGCCGGCGGAGAAGATCAAATACGGAAAGCTCGACATCACTTTTCACCGCGACGATGTACGCAAACAGCTGCACATCCCGACCCAGACCACGATCCCGTTCAGCATCGAGAACAAGAACGTGATCCTGATCGACGATGTGTTGTTTACCGGCCGCACCATCCGCGCGGCCATGGATGCGCTGCTCGATTTCGGGCGGCCGGCAAAAGTGGAGCTCTGCATCCTGATCGACCGGCGGTTCAGCCGTCAGTTGCCTATACAGCCTGATTATATCGGTAAATCGATCGACTCGTTCCTGTCGCAGAAAGTAAAGGTGTTCTGGAAAGAACGCGATGGGAGGGAAGAAGTGGTGCTCACCTGAAAACGTGCTGCCGGCCTGTTGGCATGGATCAAAACACCAGGCCTGTTTTTTGGATCTCGGGATACCATTTTTTTATCTAATTTAGCTCTCTAATGCAACTAAGTTCAAAACACCTGCTTGGCATTAGGCATCTCCTTCCTGAAGACATCCAGCTTATTTTAGACACCGCCAGCCAGTTCAAAGACGTACTCCAGCGGCCCATCAAAAAAGTTCCTTCCCTGCGCGATATCACCATCGTGAATCTCTTTTATGAGAATTCGACGCGTACCCGCATTTCGTTCGAGCTTGCGGAAAAGCGGCTGAGTGCAGACACGGTCAATTTCGCCGTCAGCGGCTCTTCCGTTTCCAAAGGCGAATCGCTGCTCGATACGGTCAACAACATACTTTCGATGAAGGTAGACATGGTGGTGATGCGCCACAGCGCCACAGGCGCCCCGCATTTTTTATCCAAACACATCAATGCATCCATCATCAATGCCGGCGATGGCATCAATGAGCATCCCACGCAGGCGCTGCTCGATGCGTTCTCCATCAGGGAAAAACTGGGCTCGCTGAAGGGGAAGAAGATCGCCATCATCGGTGATATCATGCATTCACGCGTGGCCCTGAGTAATTTATACCTCCTGAAAAAAATGGAAGCGGAGATCATGGTGGTGGGTCCGCCCACGCTGATCCCCAAGTACCTGGAAGAAACCTTCGACGTGCGGGTGGAGTATAACCTGCTCAAAGCGCTGCAGTGGTGCGATGTGGCCAATGTGCTCCGCATCCAGCTTGAACGGCAGAACCAGGTGCTGTTCTCTTCCCTGCGCGAATACAACCTCGCCTACGGCATCAAAAAAGAACTGTTGCAGCAGGTCAGCAAAGACATTCTGATCATGCATCCGGGACCGATCAACCGGGGGGTTGAAATCGACAGCGATGTGGCCGATGGATCCAGATCCCTCATACTGCAACAGGTGGAGAACGGTGTGGCGGTCAGGATGGCCGTATTGTACCTGCTGGCCGGCAACCGCGAAAACTAACGGCACTGCGTGCCCGTAGCCGGGGGAGATGGTATAATTTTGATACTATGATTTCAATGTAAACAATCCTATATGAAACGCATTGCGCTTTTCCCCGGCACCTTTGATCCTGTAACGATCGGCCACCTGGATATCATTGACCGTGCACTGCCCCTGTTCGACAAGCTGATCATCGGCATCGGCAAAAATTCAAACAAAAAGCCCATGTTCTCCGATGAGCTGCGCCAGTCGTGGATAGAAGAGACATACAAACACACCAGCAAGGTGGAAGTGGTGGTTTATGAAGGGTTGACCGTGGATTGCTGCAAGCGGGTCAATGCCAAGTTTATACTGAGGGGGATACGCTATGTGAATGATTTCGAATATGAAAAAGCCATTGCCGATATGAACCGGAGCCTGGCCGGTCATATCGAGACGGTTTTTCTAACCTGCCTGCCACAATACACTTCCGTGGCTTCCACACTTGTCCGCGACGTCATTAAACACGGCGGCGATGCCTCGCAGTTCCTACCCCAGATCGTGATCAAACACCTGCAACAGGAGAAGCTCCTGATGTAGAGAGGGGCTATCCTAACTTTTCACTTCTACCTTTCGCAGATACCAGATTGGTTGTCTCTACGCGACTTTTTCTGGTACTATAAAAGTTCTTCTCGTACTACAGATGAGGGCAAACATTATGTTAAGTTGCACTCATCTTAACATAATGTTTGCCCTCATCTGTAATCGTGAACGACAACATAGGAGCAAAGGCCTCCGCCATTTTATACCCACAAGTTCACTACATCCCGGATCGCTTGATAGGTGTTGTTATAAACCATGGGTAGCATAGGTTTGCCCAGCCATTCAGCCTGTGTAATGTCTTCATCAGTTTGTGCAGTGAGAGTCGAACGGCTGTCTGCGGTCATCCGGTACCAAGACGTTTCTTTGAGGATCTCCTCTTCATCCTGGCGATAAACATGGTAAGTGGTCACCAGGAACTGGCCGAGCCGGATGGGCTGCAAGCCGGTTTCTTCCTCTACTTCCCTGAGTGCACAGCTTTCCAGCGATTCAGGAGGATCGAGTTTTCCCTTTGGCAGGTCCCACCTTCCCCGGCGGAAAATAAACAGTACTTCCTCTTTTTCATTCGCTACCAGTCCGCCCGCAGCCTGAATAACAGTGAACTGTTTCCAGAAGGCTGCTTTGAGCAGATCGACATCCTCGTGGTAAAAGACGACGGCATCTGCTTTCCCCTCTTTCACCTGTGCCAGCGTTTGCTGGATCACTTCCGGAGAACATTCATTCACGTAAAGGATCCTGGACTGGTCGAGCTGGCGGATCAGGTCCTGGTCAAGGGAAGCAAGCAGAAAGACGGGAATATTATCGAGGTAAATTTTATAATACATAGGGGCACAAATGTATCATAATTTGCAGGGCGATTTCATGAATGCATTATTTTCGCCGTATGACAGACCAGAGAGCCGTTGCTGAAAAATTATTGCAGATAGAGGCCGTCCGCCTTCGTCCGGCCGAGCCCTTCACCTGGGCCAGCGGATGGAAAAGTCCGATTTACTGCGATAACCGCAAGATCCTGTCATTTCCCTACAGCCGCGATTTTATCAAATCCGAAATGTGCAATCTCATTTTCGAACAGTTCGCCGAGGCAGAATTGCTGGCTGGTGTGGCTACTGCCGGCATCGCCTGGGGAGCCATGGCGGCTGATCAGCTGAAGCTGCCTTTTGTGTATGTTCGTGCCAAGCCCAAGGAACACGGACTGGGCAACCAGATAGAAGGATTTTTTGAAAAAGGATGGAAAACAGTGGTGGTGGAAGACCTTGTCTCAACCGGCAAAAGCAGTCTGCAGGCAGTGGAAGCGCTCCAGGCCGGCGGAATAAAAGTAGTCGGGGTTGTGTCTATCTTTAATTACAATTTCAGTACGGCGGCCGAATCTTTTGAAAAAGCCGGTATCAGAACCTTCTCCCTCACTGATTACAACACACTTATTTCACTCTCAAAGGATAAAGGACTGGTAGATACGGAACAGGAAGGAATTTTGTTAAATTGGCGGGAGGATCCTTCCAACTGGAAGGGTATATAGTTACATTTGATTGTAATTTGATCTTATGAAACAGTTTATCGTTTTATTATTTGTTTTACTGGGTTCTGTTTCGGCGACCTGGGCCCAGGCCCCTAAAAAAGCGGTGATGACGGCTACCATCAGCACACCCAATGCGCTTTGTGAAGAGTGCAAGCAGCGCATCGAGGCTTTTATGGCACGTGAAGAAGGTGTTACAAAAACGGTGGTCGATTTTAAACGGAAAGTGACGAAAGTGACCTGGATCACCGACAAAACGAATATTGAGAACATTAAAACTGCCCTGGCCAACCTGGGTTTTGACGCGGATGATGTAACGGCCAATCCTGAGTTCTACAACAAACTTCCGCCATGTTGCAAAAAGCCGGTGGGTCCGGCTGCTGCGCCGCCCGGCAAATAAGTAGAGAGTTGCCTTTTCATCTTACCGGAACAGATTCAATTTCTGCTTTCCTTCATAATGGATCGGAAAAGTATGGTAAAAGCCTGCTTTTCCGATTTTTGCATTTCCCTCCAGCCTGATCGTAAATTCGTTTGAGATCAGGGCCCCCAATCCATTCAGCAGCACTTTCTGCAATTGAACCCCTTTCATTGCCACCGGAATAAGGAAAGTATCGGCCTTTGGGATCACCATCATGGTGTCCAGCACTGAACGCCCAAAATACTGGTCGTTCACATAAAAATTCATCTCGGCATGTTTCATCCGCAGCTGATATCCATTCGGATTGTAAAACTTCAGTTCTGCAGACAGATCCGATTGTCCTTTCACGATCTCGGAAACCCGGAAATTTTGGAAGTCTACATAATGAAGAGCCTGAGGCTTTTTACACCCGTTGACCATGAGTAAAACCAGTGCAAGGCAAAAACAGGAGAGAAGTCCTTTCATAGGTGCTAAGCTAGGCAGAAAAAGGGTAAAGATTTTCATAAAATGACTACTAAAATTTTTATCAAATATTATTTTTAGGCAAGTCTAAAATTGAAAATTTAAATGCGAATATTGTTAGCATTTAAATTATAACATAAATTACTCATTACAAATATATTAGGATTCAATTTGAAATTTTATGTATGATATTTTATGAACGTTTTGCCCATATGCATTACTTTCTTGTTCGCTCTTTAGTGACATCTTCCCGTTAAGATTTAGATAAACATAACTAAATGATTATTAATCGAATATAAAGTATACCAACATTTTAATCTCATAATTCATTCTTTGTGCAGCTTCATCCTAATTTTTGCCTCCTCTTTTTTTATTTTTAGCGCACTCCGGCTATCTTTTAAAATTTCCTTATCTTATCCCGCATTGATCCTGATTGAAAGGGGCTGACTAAGTGAAAGTGATTATTTTCATTCATCATCGAAGCCGTTACTTTTACTAATCCCGTCAACAATCCGATTTGCAACGTTGAAAAAAATTTTACTTCAGCTTCTGCCTGTATTGCTTTGCCTGTTGACATTGGCGGATCTTCAGGCACAGGACTTCACCAACAAGGGAAAAGATTTCTGGATTGCTTATGGCAACCACGTCCGGATGTTCGAAGCCATCAACAACACCAATGCTGCAGAAAAAATGCAGCTTTACATGACTTCGGATGTGAACACAACCGGGACGGTCGATATTCCAGGGATCGGTGTTTCCATGAGTTTTACCGTCACCGCCAACCAGGTGACCACGGTCGACATTCCGCGGACGGCTGCGCTGCTGGACGAAGGATCGTACAACCTGGGCATTCATGTAATGGCCGCGAAGCCGGTGGTAGTGTACAGCTTTATCTATGTGAACTCCATCTCCGGCGCAACACTTTGTTTGCCGGTCAGCACTCTTGGAAAAGATTATTACTCCATCAATTACACGCAGATCTCCAATTCAAATGCGTCCTATTCCTATTTTGATGTGATCGCAACTGACACCGGCACCACCACCGTGGAAATAACGCCGGCTCAAAATACCAAAGGTGGCCGCCAGGCAAACCAGCCTTATACCGTAACGCTCACCCAGGGACAGGTATACCAGGCGCTCGGGGCACTCACTTCGACCAATGCGCCTTTCAGAGGGGTCGACCTGACAGGTTCGAGGATAAGGTCGCTCAGTACCGCGGCCGGCTCCTGTAAAAAGATCGCCGTCTTCTGCGGAAGCGGGAAGATATCCATCGGATGCGGCGGATCTTCCGGCACTTCAGACAACCTGTACCAGCAGATGTATCCGCTAAGCACGTGGGGAAAAACTTACATCACAGTGCCCTCCATCAACAAAGCCAGCACCGCCAGCCAGACCAACTTCTTCCGTATCTTCAAATCCGATCCGGCGGCGGTCGTGAAGCTCGACGGTACTGTCATCAGCAACGCTTCCTTTGTTAACAACCAGTACTATGAGTTCAGCAGCTCAACTCCGGGTTTTATAGAATCCGACAAGCCAGTACTTGTGGCGCAGTATTTTACCACTTCCGGGTGCAGCAGCAACGGCGGACAGGGAGACCCGGAGATGATTTACCTGAACCCGGTTGAACAAACGATCTCGAATGTGACGCTGAACTCGATGCAGCCGGCAGCAAATACCAATATCAATGAGCACCACCTAAACGTGGTATGCAAAAATCTGCCGGAAATCACCAATTCTTTCAAGGTAGACGGGTTGGCTCCCGGCGGGTTCAAACCTCTTCCGGCGAACGGCAGTTACGCCTACACCCAGCTCACGGTAGGACAGGGGACGCATACCCTGACCTGCGATTCGGGCTTTAATGCCATTGCCTATGGCTTTGGAAGCGCCGAATCGTACGGATACTCTGCAGGAACCAACCTAAAAGACCTTTACCAGTTTGTGTCGGTTCAAAACGAGTATGCAACGGTCAGTTTCCCCGCCGGCTGCAGGAATTCGCCTTTCAAGTTCTCGATCGTACTGCCATACCAGCCCGTTTCACTCAAATGGAATTTCAACGGCCTCTTTTCCGATACGACCCTGTTTAATCCGGCCTATGATTCTACCTGGGTCGTGAACGACAAGCGGTTGTACCGCTTCAAGATCAACCGGTTCTATACCATTTCCACGCTCGGCACTTATCCCGTTTCAATTGTTGCAAACAATCCTACCGGTGATGGATGCAGCGGGGAACAGGAATTGAGTTACGACCTGCAGATCTTCGAGCGCCCCAATGCCGCCTTCAGCAGCGTATTGCCTGTCTGCCTGGGCGACACCCTCAGGCTCACCGACAGTACAAACGGGAACGGACGCCAGGTTGTACGCTGGAACTGGAGTTTCGGCGACCAGACAACATCCGGCGTTAAAAGTCCGGTTCATGTTTATACTGCTGCCGGCACTTATACACTCCGTTTTTCCTCCATCACAGATATCGGCTGTCTTTCCGACACCATAACAAAGACCATCAGCCTGACCCAGAACCCCGTTGCCGCCTTTACAACCGCCAACGCGCCCTGCGAGAAAACAGCGGTGGTTTTTAAAGACCAGTCCACCCCCTCCAATGGCGACATTACCAAATGGAGCTGGAACTTCGGCGACGGCAGCACGGCGTCTGTCCAGAATCCGGTCCACCAGTTTTCAGCAGGCACAGCGATGATTACCCTGCAGGTAGAGACGAAAACCGGTTGTAAAAGTGCTGCAAACCAGGCACTTGCCGTGAATTACCTACCCAAACCGGCGTTTGGACTGCCGCAGATCTGTCAGAACGATCAGTATGCACAGTTCAGCGATTCGAGTGTTATTGCCGACAACAGCCAGTCGCTGTTCCGCTACCGCTGGCAGTTCGGCGACCGCAATGCGACCTCCGCGAACCCGGATACTTCCATCGTAAAAAATGCAACTCATCAATACACTGCTGCGGGTACTTACCAGGTCACGCTCCGGGTCACCTCCGCCGCAGGATGCAGCACAGACACCATACAGCCATTCACGGTGAACGGGGCGGTGCCAAAGGCGGATTTTGACATCCTGGAGGCAGGTAAGCTTTGCAGCAGCGACAGCGTACGCATTGCAGACAGATCCGGCGTGGATTTCGGCAAGATCACCCGGGTAGATATTACCAGGGACAACGGCAGCAACAACGCCCTGAAAATAACGGATCTCCAGCCTTTTGCGGGGAAAGTCTATGCTTTCAGATACCCTGCGTTCGGTACTCCGGCCTCCAGATCCGTCCAGATCCTTTACCAGGTTTATTCAGGTATCAGCTGTACCCAGCAGATCACTAAAACCATCACTCTGCTTGCTACGCCACAGGTAGTGCTCGATTCAGTGAACCCGGTATGTGCCGATGCGGCGGCATTTCAGATCAGTGGGGTGCGGGAGGTAAATGGATTGACGGGGACCGGAGTTTTCAGCGGCACCGGGGTTTCCTCAACCGGGCTCTTCACGCCCGCTGTTGCGAGGTCAGGCACCGCTGTCATTTATTACACCTTCACCGCCGGCGCAGGTTGCAGCGCAAAAGATACCGGCTACATCACGGTGAACCCCGTGCCGCTGGCCGATGCAGGCCCGGATAAAACAGTGCTGGAAGGCGGTTCAACCATGCTGGAAGGCAGGGCCGCGGCGAACAGCAGTGTGTTATGGTCGCCACCTGCCTACCTCGACAATCCGCAGACGATCACCCCCAGGGTAACGCCCATTGATAACATCACTTACCAGCTCACCGTAACTACTGCCAGTGGTTGCAAGGGTACAGATGAGGTAATTGTGAGCCTGCTGAAGGAATTGAAGGTGCCCAATGCTTTTTCACCCAACGGTGACGGCATCAACGACACCTGGAAGATCCCGTACCTGGCATCATATCCCGGAGCCACCATAGAGGTATTTAACCGGTATGGCCAGCGTGTTTATTCATCCTCCGATTACACCAAGGAATGGAACGGTACCTACAACGGGAACCCGCTTCCCCTTGGCACGTATTACTGGATCATCGATCCGAAAAACGGCCGCAAACAGATCAATGGCTCCGTGACCATTGTTCGCTGACACCAGATTCTATGAAGAAATTTATATCCTGTCTTTTTTTGTGGATACTTGCTCAGGGCCTCCATGCGCAGCAGGAGCCGCACTATACGCAGTATATCCTCAACCAGTATATCATCAATCCGGCCCTTACCGGCATAGAGAACTATGCCGATGTAAAGATCAGTCACCGTCACCAGTGGGTGGGCCTGCAGGATGCACCGGTGACGACCTACCTCACTTTCCAGGCGCCGATCGGGAAAAAAGACGACCGGACCACGGCCACTTCCTTTGAGATGCCGGGAGAGAATCCACGGGGGCGCAGTTACTGGCTGGATTATGAAGCGGCGAAACCGCACCATGGGCTCGGTTTCAAGATCCTGAACGACCGTACCGGCCCGCTGAACCGGTTTGCCGGCTATGCAAGTTATGCTTATCACGTGGGCATCAGCGCCCGTACCAGCCTTGCCGCCGGCTTCGAGGCCGGGTTCAGGAACATCAGCCTGGATCGCAGCAAACTTGATTTCGGAACTGCCAATCCGGTCGATCCAGCGGTGTACACGTCAGGCGATATCAACCGGATCAAACCCGATATGGGAGCGGGGCTGTACCTGTATTCGGCTGATTTTTTTGCAGGGGTGTCGGTCCAGCAGCTGGTCACCCAGAAGATATACTTTTCGGACCTTACGGTAAAAACCGACGATTCAAAGCTGGTGCCTCACCTGTTTTTGACTGCCGGTTATCGATTTATGCTCAGTGATGATTTTTCGCTGCTGCCTTCCGTGATGATGAAACTGGTGAGGCCCCTGCCCGTGCAGTTCGATTTTAACACGAAAATTCAGTACCTCGACCGGTTCTGGGTGGCCGCAACGTACCGGCTGCAGGACGGCTTTGCAGGCATGGTTGGGCTGAATGTTTCAAACACGTTCAACCTCGGTTATGCGTATGATTACAGTATCTCGCGGCTGAGAACAGTGAGCAAGGGCACGCATGAGATCGTGCTGGGTTTCCTGATCGGAAACAAGTATGGGGACTCGTGTCCGAGGAATGTGTGGTAAAAGCTAAAGGATGACGATGACTTTGCCTTTTGCGGCCTGTTTCTGCAGGTCGAGTTCACGGACCTGGGCGTCGGCCTTGTACTTTTCCTGCTGCTCTTTCAGCTGGATCTGGATCTTTTGGTACTGGGTCTGCTGTGCCTTCCATTTGTCCATCTCCTTCAATTCTTCGCTGAGGGCCTGTTGGTACTCCACTTTGGTCTGAACATTGATCGAATCCCTGATCTCCTGATTGATGGCCAGCCAGTTAAGCTGGTCGATCGAGCTTTCCAACTGCCTGCGAAGCTGTTCTATGTTCACTTTTTTAGGCAGGTTTTTCTGGATGGCGTTCCAGTCGATCTCGCTCAGCGCCTTCTTGGTTTTCATCAGCGATTCCCGTGCACTGCGGTCATGATAGCTCTCCGGTTTAACGCGTGGTTTTGCGGTGTCGGCGGAAAAATAAAAGCTGGAAGCGGGTACGTACGGATAGTCTGTTATGGTGATAGTGGCCGGTGCCTCCGGTTGTGTGGGTTCGGGCAGCGAAAAATTCCGGGGCTCGATGTTCAGAGCCTGTACCTGGATCGGAGAGAGATCGCTCAGCTCATCGCTTACCGAGGCAACGGGAATGATATTGTCGTTAATATCTTCCTGTTCCGGCGCG
Source organism: Chitinophagaceae bacterium (assembly GCA_965200945.1). Lineage (GTDB taxonomy): Bacteria > Bacteroidota > Bacteroidia > Chitinophagales > Chitinophagaceae > JADCRZ01. The sequence continues at coordinate 1,010,567 of OZ241749.1, read as the reverse complement.
GCAACCGCTGCCAGGGAAGAAAGAGGAGCGCGTGTATTCTGATGTGCTTCCGGTCTGTTTACAGGCACAACAGCGGGCTGAAAAGCCGTGAACATGGTGTACTGTTCTGCGGTGACTTTCTTCCTGAAAGACAATCTTTTCGCCAGTCTGTAAAACTCCTGCTGCAAACCGCCTTTTGAAGGCATCACCCGGGGGGGAAGACAGGCACAGAAGAAAACGAGCCCTGCGGCGGCAAACAAGGCCGTCAGGGGCTTGATGCGGTTTTTCCTGGTCACAGGTACATTGAGGATCCGTTGTACCCTGTTGAGCAGGATCCTGCGACTGATGCCCGTAGCGGCCAGTCCGGTTTTCACATAGCCTGTACGGCTTTTCTCCAGTAAAAGGAGGGCGGAAGCGTACTGGTGGGGGTTGTAATCATATTGCATGACCCAGTCGTCGCAGCTGTGCTCGCGTTCACTTTTCACTGCCTGCAACAAAAGCCGGGCGAAAGGGTTGAAAAAGAACAGGATCTCGCTTGCGGCCACATAGATGTTGATCAGGTAATCGTTGCGTCTGATATGCACGAGTTCGTGCAGGAGGATGGATTCAAGCTGAAAGAGGGAGAGCTGGTTCACGCAGGCAACCGGCATCAGGATGGTAGGCTTCAGAAAGCCTATGACCATGGGCGTGTCTACATATTCGGAGATAAACACCTGCACACGCCGGGTGATATGGAGCTGCATAGACATTTTCCGGACATAATGCCGGAGTGCTACCGGTACTTTCGAAACACCGGTGGCATAAAGCAAGTTTGACTGGTAAAAGACGTAAATGAATTTGATGAACTGCCAGCCGGTTACCAGCAGGTATGCGTAAGTAATGTAGATCAGGTATTTATCCGCCAGTTCCTGGATATACCGGACGGACCCTGCGGGAAGTACGCCGGTTTCAAAGAATCCGGCAGTGACAGGTTCTGCGGCAGAGCAGGCAGAGATAAGTGTGACGAGAAACCAGACAAAGCCCGTGAGGTTTACCGCCAGGGCGAGGGCATGTTTACCGGCAGCGGAAAATTTGCTGGAAGAAGTAGCAATAAAATAGACCATCCACAACAAACCAAACTGCCACAAACTATGGAAGAGCGCCCATCCCAAAGCGTTGCAAAATAAGGTGGGGTTCATGGAACTACTGGTTTTTGAGGTTGTTCAGCAGCTCCTGAATAGCATCCAGCTCCTCCTGGGAAGCTTTGTGGTTGCCGAGTGCCTGGATCACGAGCTGAGTGCTTGACCCGCCAAATAAACCGTCTATCATTTTTCCCAGCAGGTGTTTCTGTGTTTTTTCACGGCTTACAGCCGCCTGGTAAATATGGGTTTTCACCGAGGCATCCCTTTTTACAAGCCCTTTCTCATGCATGATCTGCATCAGCTTGAGGGTAGTTGTATACCCCACATCCTTCGATTTGGCCAGTTCCTCATGCACTTCCCTGACGCTGGCAAGGCCCTTGTTCCACAATACACCCAGGATCTCCAATTCACTTTCCGTGGGTTTCACATATTTGGTTGACATGCTTGGCAGTTTAAAGCACTAATATACGACTCCTTTCGTAATGCAATGATAATTTAGCGTGTAAAATGAAAAAAATCCTTAGCGGAAACCGGTGCCCTGGACAAAGAAAAAGGCCATGACCGTTTGGGTCATAGCCTCTATAGTTATAAACAGATACGCACGTTCGTTTTATTGCCGCACCGTGATCCTGCTTACCGGAGTTGCAGGTTGTACAACCTTTGTGATCCGGACAGGCGTTTCTTTTCTGGAAGCCAGGATATCGCCCGACTTATGCACATTTGCCAGGGTGGGCGCTATCACCAAAGATACGATCGACATCAGTTTGATCAGGATGTTCATGGAAGGACCGGAGGTATCCTTGAACGGATCGCCCACGGTATCGCCGGTTACAGAAGCCTTGTGCGGCTCGGATTTCTTGTAAAAAATCTCTCCGTTGATATTAACCCCTTTTTCAAAGCTCTTTTTTGCATTGTCCCAGGCGCCGCCGGCGTTGTTCTGGAAAATACCCATCAGTACGCCGCTCACGGTAGCACCGGCCAGGAAACCACCCAGAGCTTCCGGTCCGAGCACGAAACCGATCAGCAGGGGAGAAAGGATCGTCAGCAAACCCGGAAGAACCATCTTTTTCAGGGATGCGTTGGTTGAGATCTCCACGCACTTGTCATATTCAGGTTCACCCGTTCCTTCCATGATGCCCGGGATTGTGCGGAACTGGCGGCGCACTTCTTCCACCATGCTCATGGCCGCTTCGCCCACCGCCCGAATGGCCAGGGACGAGAATACAAACGGGATCATCGCACCGATGAACAGGCTCGACAAGACCTTGGCCTTGTAGATATCGATGCCAGTCATTTCATAGCCGTTGTGTTGTACCACGCCCACATAAGCGGCAAAAAGGGCCAGGGAGGTAAGCGCCGCCGAAGCGATGGCAAACCCTTTTCCGGTAGCAGCGGTGGTGTTACCGACCGCGTCGAGCACGTCGGTCTTTTCACGCACATCTTTGGGCAGGTCGCTCATTTCCGCAATCCCCCCGGCATTGTCCGCAATGGGGCCGAATGCATCTATTGCAAGCTGCATGGCGGTGGTAGCCATCATACCGGCCGCAGCGATAGCCACCCCATACAGACCGGCACAGGCAAAAGAGCCGTAGATACCGGCGGCCAAAACGAGTATCGGAAAGAAAGTGCTGTTCATACCTACAGCCAGTCCGCCGATGACGTTGGTGGCGTGGCCGGTGGATGACTGCCTGATAATGGAAAGTACAGGCGGTTTGCCCATGGCAGTGAAATATTCGGTGATCATGCTCATGAGCGTACCTACCAGCAGACCTACCACAATGGCGCCGAGTACACCCCATTTGGTGAATTCAATGCCGCGGAGTGTCATGGTTTCGGGGAGTATGTAATAAACGAGTCCGATGCTGGCGAGGGCGGTGAGGATGATGGAACCCCAGTTGCCGAGGTTCAGCGCTTTCTGCACTACGCTGGTACTGATACCGGCTGCATCGCTGATGCGAACGAAAAACGTGGCCACAATCGAAAAAAGGATGCCAACCCCCGCGATCAGCATAGGCAGAAGGATGGGGGCCAGTCCGCCGTAATTATCGTTGGAAACGGTTTCCTGTCCGAGAACCATGGTGGCCAGTACGGTGGCTACATAAGAGCCGAACAGATCGGCACCCATGCCAGCCACGTCGCCCACGTTGTCGCCCACGTTATCGGCGATGGTAGCCGGGTTCCTGGGATCGTCTTCCGGAATACCGGCTTCTACTTTACCCACCAGATCTGCGCCCACATCGGCTGCTTTGGTATAGATGCCACCGCCTACACGGGCGAAGAGTGCGATCGATTCAGCGCCGAGGGAAAAACCGGTCAGGATCTCGATGGTTTTTACCATCTCTTCGGAGTTCACGGGTGCATCCCGAGCAAAGAGTAATTTCAGCACTATGAACAGGCTGCCCAGTCCCAATACGGCCAGTCCTGCTACACCCAGTCCCATAACAGAACCACCGGTGAATGAAACAGCGAGCGCTTTGGAAAGGCTGGTGCGGGCTGCATGGGCGGTGCGAACGTTGGCTTTTGTAGCGATGCTCATGCCGATAAAGCCGGCGAGCGCGCTGAAAAAAGCGCCTATTATAAAAGCGATGGATATAGACCAGTGTGAGTTGGGGTTTCTGCTGCCCATGAATGCCAGGAGGATGGCGACCACGACAACAAAATAAGAGAGGATCTTCCATTCGGCCTTCAGGAAGGCCATGGCTCCTTCGGCAATGTGTTTACTGATAAGATTCATGCGCTCGGTACCTGAGTCCTGTCGGGTTACCCAGGCATATTTCCAGGCGGTATAAAGCAGGCCGGCAATCCCCATTACGGGAACGAGATAAAATAATTTATCCATGTTGTTTGTTAAATTCTTTTTGAGAATTAGGAAGTGCGCAAAAATAGGGGTTTGCGGCCGGAAAAAAAGCCGCCGTCCCGTGTTTTTTGGGGCCGGCCGGAACAAAAGCTTTTTCATGGCCGGATGCTGCGCCAACAAGAATTTAACCTGGCTCGGAAGAGGCAGAAAAGTTATTCTTCTCCCTCCTCGTAGTTGAATGCGTCCTGGTTATTATTGTATAAAGAATCCCATTGTTTTACAGTTTCATCGCTCAGTAGTTCGATGATGTCATGAATGCCATCACTTTTCTTTTTCCAGCCTACGGTTTCCGTTTCACCATACAGGGAAACGAACATGCAATGGTCTGATTCCACGGCCACTTTGATGAGCGTAACAGGAGATTTTTCTTCTTCCTGGATCAGATAATAACAGCCCGGTTCCAACAACCCATACGAGTACATACTATCACGTTTTAATGAACCAACAGATTTAAAAAATGAGCAAGACAATCACTTGTGAATTAATGGGTTATCGCGCTTTCCGGCCTGGGTTTCCCCGTCGCCGGACGAGTAGTAAGCTTCCGCGCAGACAAGAGGCAAAAGTAAGGTATTTGACCCATTCAACCTACCTGAAAAAGACCGTTCTTTCACCCTTTCGGGGAGCGCAGAGGATGAGCCGTTCCAGAGGGTTCAGCATCAGGCAGATAGGGATGCGCCCAGCACAAAATGCCGGCCGGTCAAAGAATTATAGACACCCAAAAGAGGTAAGGAAACCTACCGGTTGAAGAGCATTTTGAGATAAAATAAAGGTTTGCGAAACTGGGCCCGCAGGTCTATATCGGTGAACATGAAGCTGAAGGTCTTGTGGAGGGAGGGACTTTTATTGGCTTTGCCGATGACGAAATTGAAGAGCCAGGGATAATTGCTGAGGCGCTGGAGTGTGGCGCTCACTTTGAATTCGTTGCCTAACCGTTTGAAAAGGACATCATCATACGCTGTTTTCAGGAAATCCGCATCGTATTGTTTGGCAGCCACCGCTTTTTCGACCGCAAATGCTGCCAGCATGCCGCTGTACAGGGCATTCCCGATTCCTTCACCGCTGAACGGATCAACGAGGCTGGCTGCATCGCCTGTCAGCAGAAAGTTATCACCGGAGATCGGCTGCTGCTCAACCGACATGGGAAGTCCCCATCCCTGGATCTTGCCTTCCAGCTTGGCGCCGCTGAAGCGGTCCCTGATCTTGGGATGGGTTCGCATGGTCTCGAGCATCTGTTCGCGCAGGTTGATCTTTTTATCGCGTACCACTTCCGAAAGCAGGGCTGTGCCTACATTGGCCATCCCATTGGGCAAAGGAAAGATCCACAGGTAACCGGGAAGGGTCTCGCGGATGAAATGCAGCTCAACATAATTCTCCTTGTGCAGGTTGGTAACACCGCTGTAATAAGCGCGCAAGCCCACTGCATAGGCCTTGGGAAGCGTTTTTTGATTGTTGAGGAAGGTCTTCCGGACAAGGCTTTTATCACCATCGGCTCCGATGATCAGGGGGGCTGTAAGCTCAAACACCTGGTCCTGGTGGGTAAATGTCACTGTGATGGTACCGTCAGTGACCCGATCGAGGTGTTCGATGGTGGCTTTCTGGTAAATGGCAGCGTACGGGCTGGGAAGTTTTTCAAAAAGGAACTGGTCAAAAATGAGGCGGGGGGTGGTAAAACCGGGCGCGGCTTCACCGGGTACTCCGTTGGATCCAAATGGAATATGCAGTTCCTTTCCATTGGGGGCAACAAAGATGAGACCGTGACTCGGGGTAAAATTGGCTTCATCCTGAAAGATCTCCTGCAGCCAGGCAGGATTGGCTTTCCGCAACACAAAGGTTGACTTGCCGCTGCATGCATCGCCGCATACTTTGTCGCGCGGAAAGGTTTCCTTGTCCAGTATCACATGATGAATGCCGGCCTTGGTAAGGAAGATAGAAGCCCCTGCACCGGCCGGACCGGCACCTACGATGATCACATTTGTTTGTAGCTGGATAGGTTTCATAACACGTTGAAGGCAAATGTAGCAGCCGCAAACCATTTTGACGATAATAATTTAGGGTAGTAGTGAAAGGGGAATGCCTGACACAATCGGAGAGCTGCAAAAAGTGGGTACTTTTCTTGATATACTGTTCCATAAACATACTACCATGAAAAAGATCCTGTTTTTAGCATTTATGAGCGTATTCATGCTGACTGCTATGGGACAAGACAAAATGAATAAAAAGATGGAAAATAATTCCGATCAAATGAACAAAAGATTAAACAACGACACCTCCAAAATGAATAAAAAAACTGACACGGCGACACACAAAGCATTACGCAAAACGCGAAAAATGGCCCCGGCGAAGTAAGAGTTGTTTTTAGCAAAATGTTGGAAAAATTATGTTAAACAGGTTGAAGTAATCTTCATTTCTCGACATAAAAAAGGCCACAAGGTATACCTTGTGGCCACGACGCTTTCACTAGCGTCACCAGATTTAGTTGATGGAGACCCTGGCCAGGTTTAGCTGGCCAGAGGCATCCATGTCATATCTGAAGATTGCATGAATACCTCCTTTTCTTTGGTGAGGTGTAAAGATACGAAGCAAATAAACGGTATTAAAGCCCTGGGAAAATATTAAGAATGTTTTTTTGCCGGAGCCTCCCATTTCTCAGAGTGTTTTCCGGATCTTGCTCAGCAGGGCTTCTACAATCACAAGGTCATCCAGGTCGTGCACAACAATAGTAGATTCGAGCCCTTTCCCTTTTACAATAATAGTATACTGGTCTGGAGTCGATGCGGGTGCAGCGGGCATCTTCTCCGGGCGGGTGTTGGCTACAGGTATTTCATTTCCAGGCAATTCTGCCTCCCTGAACGGAATTTGGACCTGTTTTTCAGCCGGGGGAGGAGCTGTGGTCGTATGCGGTATACTGAATGGTTGCTCATTCGCAGCCTTTAAATTCCCAAGGAGCTTGCCATCCTGCAGCAGATGCAGTTGTTTAACTCCGTCCAGAAAGAAACCCGCAATCTTTTCGCTCACCTCGGGTTCTACCTGGAACTCCCGAATCAGCAGTTTGGGCAGCATGGTAACTGGCAATTCCTTGTCGTGAAACCGCTCGCGGATTTTCTGATATAAAGCAGGATGGAAAAAAGAAATCCGTTGATTTTCAATTTTTTCCGCATTGTCATATGAGAATTTAATCCGGTTAAATTGCTCGCTTAGCAGCAGCCTGTCGCGACGCCTGATTACAAGGTCGTGTTTGATGCCTGAACTGATTAAAATACCGAATCCACCGGTTACCTTCTTTTTCATGGATGCAGCGCAGTCCTGGATGGTACAACTTCCCCCGAGGTAATCTACTGATTCGGCCAGTTTAAAAACCTTGTCGAACGGAGCCAGTGGATATTCAACAATTTTGGGCATAAATAGAATGATGAAAAGTAAAGCTATGAAAAAAGATAATGATCAGTAACTGCATATATTCTTTTATTATCCTATTTAATTCTTTTTTATTTCAATTCGTTAAGCTTCAAGTAAAAGATGATTAAATCTAAATCATATATGAAAATTTTTATGCTGGATAGCAGCAACAAATATAAATTTCTCAATTAATTCAATTCCCAAACTTTACCCTACTAAATGAATTAAAATCTGAGCTATTAAAAATGGACAAATTTTTCATCATAATATCAGGAATCAAATTTTGAAGAAGTTATTATTTTGAATTAATTGCATAAAATTGAATTTAATTCTTTTTCCCATCTCATTCCTATTCTTTGAGCCGGTTTTCAGTTTCAGATTTTATCCATTTCCTTACTCCTTCTCTATAAATTTACTCTGTACCTGATCATAACAAACATATTCATCGTTACTTCAAGCTTATCTTGTAAGTAATTGATCTTCAGTTTTTTTAGTTAAGATGTAGAATTCGCAACTTAGTTGCCTGATTAGTTTACTCACCTGGGTATCTTTTAGCTATAACCATGTTCTCCCTGCTTAGACACCTCCTCCAACGCAGGTCCCTTTGTTTTGAATTTTTTAAAGTAAATTTTCTGCGTCAACGTCTATATGAAAAACAATTATCCGAACATTAGAAATGGCGGAAGGCCAAAACAATATTATTCAGGCTGTAAAAACATATGGCAGCAGGCTGTCTCATTTTATCCGCAAAAGAGTGCGCTCGGACGAGGATGCTGAAGACATACTTCAGGATGTCTGGTACCGGTTCTCCAACACCAGCGAAAAAGAAGTAATTGAACAGGTCAGCGCCTGGCTATTCCGGGTGGCCCGCAACGTGATTACCGACAAGTACCGCAAAAAACAGGATGAACTGCTTGAGGACCAGGGTTTTGCAGATGAGGAAGGGGAGGGATTCCTGGATATTCTTCTGGCAGACCCCTCGAACAACCCGGAAACGGAAAACCTGCGACAGCTTTTCTGGCAACAGCTTTTCGCCGCCCTGCAGGAACTACCCGAAAATCAGCGCACCGTTTTTGTCTGGAATGAACTGGAGGGGCGCACCTTTGCCGAAATCGCGGAAAAAACGGGTGAAAATATCAAAACCCTCATTTCCCGGAAAGGCTACGCGGTAAAACACCTGCGAAAGCGCCTCGAGACCCTGTACGATGAATTGATAAATTATTAACTGATTCCATATGGCTTTTAACAGACGACGCCCGCAGGGCCGGTTCCCTGCTTTCATTGTGTTTGGCCTCGTGAGGGTTTTGCTCTCGGGAGTTCTTGTAATGTGGTTGTGGAACTGGTTGATGCCGGCCATTTCCAGCCTGAAACCTGTATCTTACTGGCAGGCAATCGCACTTTGGCTCCTCAGCCGCATCCTGTTCGCCGGATTTGGGCACTGGACAAAAAATCCCTCCCCGGGGGGCGGACCCTGGAACAGAGGGGCCTGGAGAAACAAATGGATGAATATGTCGGCCGAAGACAAGGAAAAATTACAGCAACGGTGGAGGGACAGGTGCAAAAAAAAGGAATGAACCTTTCAGTCCATTCCTGCTATAACAATTTGATCTTTATTACATTACCGGTTCGGCATCCACATAAATGCCGAGCACTTCACTCGTCCGTTCGCGGGTGCTCCGCAACAGGGCTTCATCATCAGCCAGCGATTGACCGAAGGAGGGGATCATTTCCCGTAACTTACCTTGCCATTCAGGTGTGCTGTACCAGTCCGGAAAACATCGCTGCAGCAAACCGAGCATAATAGACACCGCCGTAGAAGCACCTGGCGACGCTCCCAGCAAGGCCGCAATGCTTCCATCGGCCGCACTCACGACCTCTGTCCCAAACTCCAGGATGCCACCGTGTTCTTCATCTTTCTTGATGACCTGTACCCGCTGTCCCGCAATCTCCAGCACCCAGTCCTGCATCTCCGCATTCGGCAGGTACTCTTTCAATGCATCCAGCCGGTCTTCCGGTGATTGCCGTACCTGATCGATCAGGTACTTGGTAAGTGGTATATTATGGATGCCGGCCGCCAGCATCGGGATGATGTTATTGGCTTTGATGGAAAGCGGCAGATCGAGATAAGAACCGTTTTTCAGGAATTTGGTTGAGAAACCCGCGTAAGGACCAAACAGCAATTCCTTTTTACCGTTGATCATCCGCGTATCGAGGTGAGGCACCGACATGGGAGGAGAGCCAACCGCCGCCTTTCCATATACCTTGGCATTGTGCCGCTCAATTACCTCCGGATTCACGCATTTAAGCCACTGACCGCTCACCGGAAACCCACCGTACCCTTTGCTTTCCTGTATCCCCGATTTCTCGAGCAACGGCAGGGAACCGCCACCCGCACCGATGAACACGAATTTGGCCCTGATGTCGCGTTTCTTTCTGGTCGAAAGGTCTTTTACGGTGATATCCCACTTGCCATCTTCGGCCTGATCCAGGTCTCTTACTTCGGCATTGAAATACATGGATATCCCAGCCCTGTTCTTCAGTTCCCCGAACATATTCCGGGTAAGATCACCGAAATTCACATCTGTACCGATCTCCATCCGCGTCGCAGCCACCTTTTCGCTCGCCTCACGGCCTTCCATAACAAGCGGCATCCATTTGTGCAGTTGGGCCGGATCTTCCGAATACTGCATCCCCTTGAAAAGTTGCGATTGGAGCAGTGATTCATGCCGTTTTTGCAGGTATTGTACATTCTCTTCCCCCCATACAAAACTCATATGCGGGATCGTGCGTATGAAACAAGGTATGCACTCAAGGTAATTTTTCTGCACCAGGTAACTCCAGAACTGTTTCGACACCTCAAACGATTCAGCGATCTTGACCGCTTTGCCCGTTTCTACCGTACCATCTTCATTTTCCGGTGTATAGTTCAGCTCACAAAACGCTGAATGGCCCGTTCCTGCATTATTCCAGGCGTCTGAACTTTCTGCCGCCGCTACATCCAGTCTCTCGAATATTTCCATCCTGATGTCGGGCTGCAATTCCTTCAGCAGCATCGCGAGCGTTGCGCTCATGATGCCGGCACCGATCATCACCACATCAACTTCCGTATCTGTTGCTTGGTCGTGTTTACTCATAGCTGCAAAAATAGGGCATTAACAATTTGGAGAAAAAGTAAGCGGGAAACAATCTGTTTAACATAATTGTCTCCATCAATCTTTTTTATACCGGCTCATGAAGTCGGCATAGCTATCGCTGATCGGGATTTCAGCAGAAGAGAGGCGGATCTTCCGGTTCACGATCGATCGGATGCCGGCCAACGCTACCACAAAACTCCGGTGCACACGCTGAAACTGATCTGAAGGCAGTTTTTCAAGAATACTCTTCATGGTCATCAGCGTCATGACCGGTTTTTGTCCCGTGCGGTGGATCTTGATGTAATCTTCCACACTCTCGATGTATTCGATCTCCGAGAGATTGATCTTCACCAGCTGATATTCCGAACGTACAAACAGCACCTGGCCCGACGCCTTTTTTTGCACTTCCCTGAACTCCACATGCTGAATGGCCTTGTTAACAGCTTTTTCAAACCGTTCAAAAGAGATGGGTTTCAGCAGGTAATCGAGTGCATTGAGCTCGAAACCTTCCATGGCAAATTTCCGGTAAGCGGTCGTAAAGATCACAGAGGGCTTTTGCAGCAGCGATTTAACGAGGTCGATGCCCGAAATATCCGGCATGTTTATATCAATAAACAGGAGGTCTGTTTCGGCGTGGCGCAGATATTCGGCTCCGGCAACAGCATCGTCAAAAGTTTGTACCATTTTAAGCAGGGGGAAGCGTTTCGCATATTCCATAATAAGCTGTAGTGCCAGCGGCTCATCATCAATGGCAACGCATTTGATCTGCATGCTGTAAAGATAATATTTTGCCGGGTCTTCCTTATGCCAGCTGTAAGCAGAGATGAACGGTGTATAGGTCATTGTCCGACACGATATTCAAGACATGCCTGGAAGGGTAGAGGAACTCCAGCCGTTGGCGGGTATTGCTGATGCCTATGCCGGTTCTCCCGGGGTGCTGTTTAGCTGCAAAGACCCGGTTCTGGCAGAAAAAATCCACGCTTGTACGGTCGATGAATATTTTGATGATGATCTCCGACGGCTCGTGGCTGCTGATGCCATACTTGAACACGTTCTCTATAAACGTCATGATCACCAGCGGTGCAATAATTTTGTCTGTGGCATCGCCGGTCACAGAAAAATTGATACAGGCCTGGCTGTTGAAACGGATCCGCTGCAGGTCGATGTAGTCGCCGATAAATTCGATCTCGCTGTCGAGCGGAACAAAATCTTCCGAAACCTCATCGGTCATGTACCGCATGATATGGGAAAGTTTGAGGATGGCGACCGGTGTGTGATCGCTTTTGGTGACAGCCAGCGAATAAATGTTGTTCAGGGTATTGAACAGGAAATGAGGATTGATCTGCGCTTTGAGAAACGACAATTCGGCGTTGGCTTTGTCTGCTTCCGCACGGATGGCCCTCTGCTCCGTTACCCGCCACTGCCGGATGATCTGGATCGCCGTACTCAGAGACCAGATCATAAAAAAGAGGATCACGCTGACGATATCTATGTGTCCGGGTCCCCTCGGACCCGGCGGACGTTCACCCCGGGGAGGGCCCGGAAATCCGGACTCTAATGGCCCCGGACCTTCAGACAACCCGCCCGGAGAGAATGGTTCATGGTTGAAAATCCGGTCGAAAGGCTGTACCAGGTAAACCAATGCCAGCAGCGCCAGGATGATGGCCACATAATATATATATCTTTTTCTGAGGTACAGGTAAGGGACCAGCACTTGCAGGTTCAGGTAAAAGACGGCCAGGTAGATCAGGTAAAAAACCAGGTAGGGCAGAGAGAATACTTCCTTCCATAAGTTTCCGGATCCGGAAGAAAGGGAATCGAAGCTGATGATCAGGCTGAAAAATAAAAGCCAGCTGGTGATATGAGCAAGTACATTACCTGGTTTCGGAGAACCCATGGGCAAAGAAACAGATATTCTACAGATAGAGCAGGATTCGTCGGCCGCCGGCCGGAATGTATAGATGAACTCGGCAAAACGCAGCGGACTACTCCTCCTAAGGGCTGCTGAAACCTTTGCAGTGGAATTGTTTCCACATTCCCTCCCAAGCTTATGATTCTCAGGGAGTAAATTTCCTTTTGATCCTTTTTCTCCATTCGTCACCGGCTAAACAGTACCTGCTTTTGTACGGCACATCTTTTGAACTCCATCTACCGGACTAAAACAAATCCTCCGATATGAAAAAGTACAGCCTGATCGCCATGATGATCGTTGCCGCCTGGAGTCTTTCCTCCTGCGGGGAAAATAACAACAATCCCGACAAAAAGCCGGACGACAGCGTAGAAAGCGCAAAGGACCTCAACAAAGACAACAAAGCAGTGGACGCCGACGATTCCAAGTTTGCCGTTACGGCCGCCAACGGCAGTACCCTGGAAGTTGTATTGGGAGAACTGGCCCAGTCGAAATCGCAGAATGCCCGTGTAAAAGGATTTGGAAGCATGATGGTTGCCGACCACACCACGGCAAACAACGAATTAAAGGCCCTCGCATTGAACAAGAACATAGCCCTTCCTGGTGCGCTCGCTGAAGATGAACAGCATCATGTAGACGACCTTAAGAAAAAAGCAGGCAAAGATTTCGACAAAGCCTATATGGGAATGATGGTCGATGACCATAAAAACGATATCAGTGAATTTGAAAAAGCATCGGACAAAGCCACCGATGTGGACCTCAAATCCTTTGCTTCCCAGAAGCTTCCGATCCTGAAGATGCACCTGGATTCAGCGAAAGCGATCAATGATGCGCTGAAATAAACTTTTTGAGTTTTAGATTTTGTGAAGAAAAAAGCACCGGACGTCCGGTGCTTTTTTACTTTCAGCAGTTTTGGGCGAGCCTGTTATTTGAGTGTTTGTACGTGTCTGAATCCCTTTCCCAAAAATTCAACAATATCACCGGCCACCAGCGACTCTTCCGATCCATCGGCCGCGGCGAGGTCGCCTGCAACTCCGTGCAGATAAACCCCCAGCAAAGCCGTTTCCGCAGGGCGGTATTTTTGTGCAAGCAGCCCGGTCAGTAACCCCGTCAGCACATCTCCGCTTCCCCCGGTTGCCATACCGGCATTGCCCGTCATATTAAAAAATCCCTTTCCTCCCGGCATGGCGATAAAAGTGCGATGCCCCTTGAGCACGATAATGATCTTCAGTTCCTTGGCTTTCGTAACAGCCAGCTCCATCTTTTCGAAATCATTGTCTGCTGCCCCGAACAGCCGTTCAAACTCTTTCGGATGCGGCGTCAGGATGGAAAAAGCCGGTATCGACCGGTACAGTCGCTGGTTTCGGGAAAGTATGTTCAGCGCATCCGCATCCAGCACAAGCGGATTTTTGAAAGTTTCGATTACAGTCGTCAGGGCTTTTACCGTACCGTCCTCCGTTCCGAGTCCCGGACCAAGCCCCAGCGTCGTGTACTTCGAAAGGTCCGTTTGTATGGCGGTTACCAGGTCCGTTTGCTGATCCGTAAAAACCATCGCTTCCGGCACCGCCGTCTGTAAAATATCGTACCCGCAGCGGGGTACATGAAGACTTAACAATCCCACGCCGCTGCGCAGGCAACTGCGTGCAGAAAGCACCGCCGCGCCCATCTTGCCGTAACTTCCCGCCACGAGCAGCGCATGCCCGTATGTTCCTTTGTGGGAAAAGGGTTTTCTTGGTTTGTAGATCAGCCGGATGGTTTCCTCGTCGATGGTGGCAAAAGAAGACCGGATGTTGTCGAGATAAGCCGGGTCGAGATGGATATCGAGCAGGGAAACATCGCCTGCGTTCTCTTCGTTCTCCGCTACCAGGAAAGCGACTTTATAAACCTGAAAAGTAAGGGTATGCCTTGCCTTGACGACTGTATTTCCCTGCGAGCTTTTATCGGCAAACATACCACTCGGAATGTCTATTGCGATGGTCTGCGCCCGCGAGCCGTTCAGATGGTCAACCAGCTCTTTGCCCATGCCTTCGAGCGGGCGGTTCAGGCCCGAACCAAACAGGGCATCGATCACAATGACATCCCTGTCGATAAAAGGAAAATCTGCAGCCGACTGCATGAGGTCGATCTCTACCGGCGTTTCTCGCAGCCGCTCCAGGTTCGACTGGTAATCGTCCGAACCGGCCGGGCCGGATTCGAGGATGTTAACATACACCTGGCAGCCTTTCTGGTTGAGCAGGCGCGCCAGGGCGAGGCCATCGCCGCCGTTATTGCCTTTTCCGCAGACTATCAGGAAAACGCGGGAGAAGTAGTCGTGTAGTTCCAGCCATTGCAGGCAGGCCAAGGCCGCCCTTTCCATCAACTGCCAGGAGGTAATGTGCTGGTGCTGGCAGGTAAAGGCATCCCATTCCCTGATCTGTTGCGCAGAAAGCAATTCCATGCGTATGATTTGTCGGTCAAATTAGACAAAACTACGCAGTAAACAAGATGAAAACCAGCCTTTCGTTTATTCGGCGAACTCTTCGTTCTGCATGTAATCACCAAACAGGTTGCAGATGCCTTTCGAAGAATAGACCTGCCGGTTGAAGCGGTTGCAGAGTACGATGATCACCGCCTGCTCATCGATCAGGCGGATAAAGACGCTGTTGTTGCCATGCCACCATCCATTGTGATAAAGCAGCTTTTTGCCGTTGTCGAGCAGCGTCATGCGCCAGCCCAACCCGTAGTTCCGGTGCCCGTCTTTTTCAAAACTGTAAGGTGTAAAAGCACTGTCGAGGGTCGACTGCTTGAACAGTTTGCCGGGATAAAGGGCCTGGTTCCATTTCAGCATGTCTCGGACCGTACTGTAGATGTTCTTGTCTCCGTACACCACATCCAGAAACTCGTAGGGAAACTGTTTGTTGTTCCACTGGTAGGAGGGAAGGGAACGCGACATATCAGAAGGTGTGAACACATAAGTGTCGTTCATACCAAGGGGCTTGAAAAACGTATTTTCAAGATAGGTTTTATAAGAGCCCCCCGTAACGGTTTCAATGATCAGGGCAAGCAGCACAAAGTTGGTGTTGCAGTAGGCAAAATGCTTACCCGACGGGAATTCGAGCGGTGGATGCATGGTATAGAGTGAACGCAGCACATCCTGGTTTGTGACCATCTGGTTTTTGTCCCACTTATAGGCCTCGAGGTAATGCAGGTAATTGGGCAGCCCGCTGCGGTGGCTCAGCAACATCTTGATAGTGATTCCCTTGTAAGGAAAATCCGCGAAGTATTTGTTGAGGGTATCGTTCAGTCCCAGCTTTCCCTGTTCCCACAGTTTGAGGATGGCCATGGCGGTAAAGGTCTTGGAGACCGAAGCCAGGTGAAAGGAGCTTTTAGCGGTGATGGAATCTTTTTTCTCCAGCGGGTTGGCATATCCTGAATATTCTTCATACACCACTACGCCCTTTTTGGCTACCAGCACACTGCCGTTGAAAGACTGGGTAGGCAGCAGGTGGTTGAAGTAGTTCCTACAGGTCGTATAATAATGTTCGAATTCCTCCTGCGGCAATTTTTCGGGTCGGCCGGAAGCGGTATCGACGACGCCATGACTGGCATACAGCGCATTCTTTTTTTCGGAGCCATGACAGGAGCAGATGCTCACCCATATCAACATCATACCCGCGAGTGTCTTGCACAGGGTGATCAAACGAAAATCAGTCATGCCACAAAAATAAGTGTGTCAAGGAATTTTTATGAGATTATAACGCTTTGTTTACTTTTTATTGTTTCAGATTTATAGCACATATTTGCACAATTGTTTTCACCCTCTTGCCTGAAAGCGCGACCAGATCAGGCTCATTTTGTTCACGACTATGGAAAATTCTCCTACCAGTTACCCCAAGGATAAGATCAACATCCTCCTGCTGGAAAATATCAATCAGCTTGCGGCGAGCCGCTTTACAGATGCGGGTTACACTTCGGTCAAACGCATCAACGGCGCCCTGAGCGAAGAAGAACTGATCAGCGAGATCAAAGACGTTCACCTGCTGGGTATCCGGTCCAAAACACAGATCACAAAAGGAGTGCTGAATGCCGCAAAGAAATTGCAGGGCATCGGCTGTTTCTGTATCGGGGTGAACCAGGTAGACCTCCGGTGTGCGACGCAGAAAGGCATCGTGGTTTTCAATGCGCCTTATTCAAATACACGGTCGGTAGCCGAGCTGGTGATCGGTTTATCGGTGATGCTTATCCGTAAAATCCCCGACAAGAACAAGGCCGCCCATGAAGGCCTATGGATGAAGGATGCCAAAGGCAGCTATGAGCTGCGCGGCAAAACACTTGGCATCATCGGCTATGGGAACATTGGCTCTCAGGTGAGCGTGCTGGCCGAAGCGCTGGGTATGAAGATCATCTATTACGATGTGGTGACAAAACTGCCTCTTGGCAACGCGGTATCGAAAAAATCGCTCAAGGAGGTGTTGAATCAAGCCGATATCATTACGCTGCACATTCCGGAAACGGCGCAAACAAAGAACCTCATCAACAAGACGACGCTTAAATTATGTAAAAAAGGGGCTATCCTGCTTAACTATGCCCGGGGTGAAGTGGTGGACCAGCCCGCGCTCGCCAAAGCGATTTCCGAGGGCCATATCGGGGGAGCTGCTGTAGATGTTTATCCTCAGGAGCCCGAGAAAAACGGTGAAAGCTTTACCAGTCCGCTCCAGAACCTGCCCAACGTGATCCTGACCCCGCACATTGGCGGGTCTACCGAAGAAGCGCAGCAAAATATCGGGGAAGATGTCAGCAACAAACTCTATCAATACCTGGAAATGGGTATCACCATCGGTTCGCACACGGTGCCGCCGATCAGCCTGCCCCCGCTGGAAGGCACACACCGGCTCCTGCACATCCACCGGAACGTGCCCGGTGTGCTCTCGGCCATTAACACGGAACTCTCCAAGCACCATATCAACATCCTGGCACAATATTTAAAAACCAATGAGGAAATAGGTTATGTGGTGCTGGATGTGGACAAAAGACTTTCTTCACAGGCTTTCGAGCTGCTAAAGGAGATCAGGGAGACCATCAAGGTGAGGCTTTTATACTGATCTATACTGATCCCTCCGCAGCTTGCACCGGCAGATCCAGTAAGGTTTTACCTACCGGTGCTTCCCCGACGGCTGCCTTCCCTCTGAACCGGTTCATGCCGTACAAAGAGAGAAATCCGACATGTGACAAGTTTCACTTCGCAGATAAAAACTCTTTATATGAAAATCGTGATCATAGGTGGTGGATTCGGCGGTCTGCAGCTGGCCCGCAAGCTCAACAACAAACCGGGTTTTGAAGTTACCCTCATCGACCGCTTCAACTATCATCAGTTCCAGCCTCTTTTTTACCAGGTAGCCACCGCCGGATTGGATGCCAGCAATATTTCCTTTCCGCTCAGGAAGGTTTTTCAGAAAACCAAGAACGTACACATCCGCCTCGCCAATGTAAAACAGGTAGAGCCGGAGCAGCGACTGGTGATCACCGACTCTGGTACGATCAACTACGATGTGTTGGTACTGGCCACGGGGGCCGACACCAATTTCTTCGGCAACGCCCACCTGATCGAAAATACGTTTCCCATGAAATCGACCACTGAAGCGCTGCAGATCAGGCACCGCCTGTTGCAGAACTTTGAAGATGCGCTGGTGGTTACGGACGAAAAGGAAAAGGACAAGCTGATGACCATTGTGGTGGTCGGTGGTGGCCCCACCGGGGTCGAGCTCTCGGGCGCCATTGCGGAGATGAAGAAATATGTACTGCCCAAAGATTACCCCGAGCTCGATTTCAGTCACATGAAGATCATCCTGCTGGAAGGCGGTCCGAAAACACTCGGCCCCATGAGCGAAAAATCTTCGGCCCAGTCGCGCAAGTACCTGGAAGACTTGGGCGTGGCTGTAATGACAAATACCGTTGTCAAAGACTATGACGGCGACAACGTAACGCTTACCAGCGGCGAATCGTTTGGCGCCGCCACCGTGATCTGGGCCGCCGGCATCAAGGGCAACGTGCCTGCAGGGATCAGTCCGGACCTTATCGCACGTGGAAACCGGATCAAGGTAGACCGCTATAACCGGGTGCAGGGCTTCCGCGACCTGTATGCGATAGGCGATGTGGCTTCCATGGAAACTCCAAAATACCCCACCGGCCATCCACAGGTGGCACCTGCGGCCATCCAGCAGGCGGAGGCGCTGGCAGCCAATTTCATCAAGATGGAACGCAAATCCGGCGTAGAGCTGGAAGAGTTTGAATATTACGACAAAGGTTCTATGGCCACTGTTGGCCGCAACCTGGCGGTGGTAGACATGCCGAAACCCAAACTCCACTTTGGTGGTTTTTTTGCCTGGCTGATCTGGATGTTCCTGCACCTGCTGCTGCTGCTGGGCGTAAAGAACCGCCTGTTTGTTTTCCTTAACTGGTTCATCAACTACTTTACGCACGACCAGTCGCTCCGGCTGATCTTTAAAAGTTTCAACAGACCCAAAAAAGCAGTGGAAGTGGCGACTGCCAAACTGTAGGCCGGTGTTATCATGTTTTACCCGTCTCGTCTTTCAGCTTCAGGATCCTCCTGGACCTGGCTTTGAAAGCGGGTGTTTCGGTATCCCAGCGTTCTTCTATCACCAGGAGGATCTCAGGAAGTATCTCCGGATACAACTCCGACAGGTTTTGCAGTACGGTCAGCGAGAAAGCCTTGATGGCCGCTTTTTCCTGTGGATCTGTGATAAAGCCGAAGCACAGATCCATTACGGTGCCCTGAAACTCTTCCGGTATCTCCACGACCTGAAGGAGGCGTAATGTGTTGCGTTTTACTGCGTTGTGTATTCCCGGCTGCTGCATGTTCTGCACCAGTTCCCCGATATGTTTACGGATAAAGGCCGGGTAGGCCATCACACAATAACTCAGGGGCCAGGCGGCCCGCTGCGAAATGCGGGATTCGCCGCTGAAAAAAAGCCCGGCGAGGGCGTCGAAGCGATCCTGGCTTTCACCCACCCATTGAACGATCCGGTCGCACCGGGCTTTTGAATGCTCTTGCTTGATTTCTTCCCGGAGGTTCATAGTATAACCACTTATCCGATAAAGATAGGACCCATATCTGCAGTAAACGACCCGTGAAATGACGGTAAATCATTATTTTTATCTGAATCTTTATCAAGCTTCTTTATGAAGATCCGCAACCCCAGGAACAAATTCGATATCGGGATCAAACGCTCAGACCGTGTACTCGAGATCGGGGGAGGGCATAACCCCCACCCAAGATCCAATGTAGTGGTAGACAAGTTCGTCGACAGCAACGATCACCGCAGCGGTGACCTCCGCCTCTATAAGAACCAGACCTTTGTAGCGGCGGACGGCGAAAACCTTCCGTTCGAAGACAAAGAATTCGATTACGTGATTTGTTGCCAGGTGCTGGAACATGTCGAAAACCCTGCACGTTTTCTGGCGGAACAATTCAGGGTGGCAAAACGGGGATACTTGGACACGCCTTCGCTGCTGGGCGAAAATCTTTTCCCGAAGAATTCGCATAAATGGATACTCCACGAGATCGGTGATGTGGTGTACCTCGTTGAAAAAACGAAGGTCAATTTTGAGAACCGCTACGATTTTTCCGACCTTGTTTTGTTATACCTGCCCCAGCATTCCATGGGTTTCAAGATCCTGGAACGAACACATGCCAACCTGCTTACCATCCGTATTGAATGGGAGCACGATTTCCGTTTTGTCGTAGACCCGCAGGATCCTGCGGTACTGCAGTATTTTCAACGCCAGTGGAAGCTGGAATGGGCCGATCAGTTCTTTCCGCCGAAAAGCATGCGCCGGGAGCTGACCGATACCCTGTACGCGTTGTATGACATCGGTGCCAGTGTCTTTAAATCGAAACTACTGGGAAAGAAACTTTAGCAAGCCATCAGCACCATCTATTCACTACCATCACAACCCTCGTTTTTCCATAATGTCAGATCAGCTCAAAACCGCCACAGCCGCCGCACATCAGTCACTTGAAGCCTTTCTCATCCCGATCATTAAACAAACCCGCACGCCTGCAGAATACGGTAAACTTTTGCGCATGTTCTACGGTTATTATAAGCCGCTGGAAGATGCGATCGACCGGTTCCCCGTTGGCGGCGTACTGGCCGATTTTGAACTGCGGAGAAAGGCTGCGCTGATCTTGCAGGACATGAAAGACCTGACAGCGGAACCTTTGCCGGTTATGTCTGCCGCTGTGCCAGCAATCAGCAACCTGCCCCAAGCGATGGGAGCCCTGTATGTACTCGAAGGCTCCACCCTGGGCGGACAGATCATTGCAAAGATCCTGCAACGAAACCTGCACCGGGGCCCTGAGACCGGGTTCCGGTTCTTTAGCGGGTACGGGGAGGAGACGGCGGCAAAATGGGAATGCTTCCAGGAAGTGCTCGCCGGGTTCTGTGCAGATCGGTCACAGTACCCGGAAGTAGAGAAAGCAGCGGAACAAACTTTTATTCATTTAAAATCCTGGGCGGAAACTTGTTACCGCTATGAACATACAAAAGAAAAACTTTGATTCGGCTTTCTGCGGCAGTCTGCCCCTCCACCACCTGAACGTGATCCAGCCGCACGGCGTGCTCCTGGTTCTCGGCAAGGACGGGCGGTTCATTCTGCAGGCCAGCGAGAACGTGCTCCAACTGCTGGGAATTTCCGCACCAGACATTGTGAATACGCCCTTTGCCGATTATGCCAATGCAGAAGGGCTGGCCCTTCTTTCCAAACGGTTCCAGCGGGATGTCGGGGGCAAAGTTCCGGTCCATATCCAACTCCGTTGCCGCAGCCGCCGCGTCGATACCATCTGTTTAACCCATGCCCAGGCTGAATACCTGATCCTTGAATTTTTTGCCACTTCGGAAGCGGAAGGGTCAAACTTCAGCTTTATCAATATGTTCCGCCAGGTGAAGTACATTACCGCAGCCCTGGAAACGGCAGCCACCAAAGCCGAACTGTGCGCTGTGGCCGCCCGTGAACTCAAGGAATTCAGCGGGTTCGACAAGGTACTGATCTATCGGTTTGATGAAGACTGGAACGGAGCGGTGGTAGCGGAAGTAAAGGAAGAGGGCATGGAGTCGTACATGGGCCTCAAATTTCCCGCCTCCGACATTCCGAAGCAGGCGAGGCAGATGTATATCCGCAATGCGTACCGGCTGATACCGAACCGTCAGTATGAACCGGTCAGGATCTACCCGGTGCTCAACCCGCTCACCAATGCTTTCCTCGACATGTCTGACTGCGAGATCAGGGGAGTAGCCGCCGTACACCTCGAGTACATGAAGAATATGGAGATCAACGCTTCCATGTCTACGCGGATCCTGCTGAACGGCGATCATCTCTGGGGCTTGATCTCCTGTCATCACCGGGAAGCCAAATGGATGGATTTCGAAAGTTGCAGCGTGTTCGAAATGGTGTCGGCCAGCATCTCTGCCCGCATGGAGCTGCTGCTGCAGAAGCAAGAGTTTTCTCTTTCGGCAGGGCTGCAGGAGATGCTGACCAAACTGATCAACCAGGTATATACCGAAAACAACCTGATCAAAGGCCTGCTGCACCGCGAGACGAGCCTTTTGCAACTGATGAACTCCGGCGGCGTGGTGATCTCCTATAACAAGACGATCGAAACCGCCGGACAGGTACCGAACCGCAACAGCATACGCGACCTGATACTGTGGCTGCAGACCCGCAACATCTCCGGCATTTACACCGAAGACAGCCTGTCATCCGCTTTTGAAAATGCCATCTCCTATGCCAATGTCGCCAGCGGGATCATGGCTATTCCCATAAACCCGGCAAAAGGTGACTTTATCCTGTTCTTCCGGCCCGAAGTGGTACAGGAAGTAGAGTGGGGCGGAAATCCATCCGAAGCCATCCGCTTTGAGATGAACAGCGTAAACTATCATCCCCGCAATTCCTTCCAGGTTTGGCAGCAGGTCGTGAAATATACCTCGCTGCCCTGGCAAAGATCCGAATGCGAAGTGGCGGAGCAGTTCCGCTATTTTATACTTGAGCATATTGTAAAATCTTCTATTAGCAGCAGGCAGTTATAGAGCATAACGCAGAGAATCATGAGAGAAAAGCCGGAAGTGCAAAAATCCCCTTTGTATGTGGTCGCCATCGGTGCCTCGGCCGGCGGACTGGAAGCGATCCAGGAATTTTTCGGTAACATAGTGGAGAACCGGCAGCTTACCTTCCTGGTGATCCAGCATCTCTCTTCCGAATACAAGAGCATGCTCGCAGAGCTGCTCGGCAAAACAACGCGGATGAAAGTGAGGGAAGCGGCGCATGATATGGTGATGGAAGAATGCGCCGTGTATGTAATCCCAAACGACAAACTCATTACGATACAGGCGGGGCGCCTGTTGCTGGAAGAGAAGCCTGCGGACAAGATGCCCAACATGGCCATCGATCATTTTCTGCTCACCCTTGCCGGAGATAAAAAGAAAGAGGCCGTCGCTGTTATACTTTCCGGTACCGGCGTTGATGGAAGCAAAGGGGTACGGGCCGTAAAGGAAGCGGGCGGACTGGTGCTGGTACAGGAACCCGATACAGCCGCATTCAACGGGATGCCTGTTTCCGCCATCGCCACGGGCGCCGCCGATTTCGTACTGGCCCCTCGCTCGATGCCAGAAGAGATCTATATGCATGTGCGTGAATCGTCCGTTCAGCTGATGCGTATCGGCAAAGCGGAAGAGAGACTGCTGCGAAAGATCGAAGAG
This sequence comes from Chitinophagaceae bacterium, assembly GCA_965200945.1. GTDB lineage: Bacteria > Bacteroidota > Bacteroidia > Chitinophagales > Chitinophagaceae > JADCRZ01. Next base: position 987,420 of record OZ241749.1, on the reverse strand, counting down.
CTGATCCTGAAACATACCAGTCACGACGTAAGCCTGTACAAGAACTCCACGCTCTTCAGAAGGATCATGCAGCGGATGGTGATGCTGGGCATGAAAGAAATGGCCGGTTACGAAGCGCACCTGCATGACCATCCGGAGGAGATGATCGAGCTGTACAATGCCCTTTTCATCGGCATTACGCGTTTTTTCAGAGACCAGCCGGCATTCGACCTGCTGAACGAAAAAGTATTTCCCGCCATCTTCAGCCGTACCGAAGGTGATGAGGCGGTAAAGATATGGGTCTGCGGCTGCAGCACCGGCGAGGAGGCTTACTCGATCGCCATCCTCCTCGATCTGTATCAGCAGGAACACGGCACTACCCGGGATGTAAAGATCTTCGCGACGGATGCCGACCAGCAGGCCATCGAAGCCGCTTCCAGGGGATTGTACGCGGAGGCTGCACTGAAAGAAGTGCCTTCAAACGTTGTCGAAAAATATTTCGGCGCCGAGAACGGACAGTTCCTTATTATTCCGCGCATCCGCAAGCAGATCGTTTTTGCAAAACACAACGCGTACAAGGATCCCCCGTTCATTAAGAATGACCTGATCACGTGCCGCAACATGCTCATCTACATGAACGTGCAGGTGCAGAAAAAAGTGCTGGAAACATTCTTGTTTGCCCTGAAGCAAAACAGTTTCCTTTTCCTGGGCACCAGCGAAAACATTTCTCCCATCAAACCATATATGGAAGAGCTGAGTTTTCAATGGAAGATGTACCGGAAGGTGAAAGGAAAACCGCTTTCGTTTGCCGTTCCCCAGGAAAAGCGCACAGACAAGGGACAGTCGCGCCACCAGTCGATCGCGCAATTCGATCCGGGTCAGCATACGGACAAAACAAAAAATGCCTTGACGGACGATTTCCGGTCGGCGCTGGCGGACGATTTCGGTTTTGCCGGGTTATATATCGACCGCGATTTCAGGATACGCGATGCCGTAGGAAATTACAAGAAATACCTTTCCCTGCCAGATCACCAGCTCGACCTCAGCATACTCAAGATGGCACCGCCCGACCTGTCGCAGGCCCTCAATGCCGCCGTGAGCCGGTCGTGGCAGGAGGGGAGGAAAGTGCATATGCGGAGTGTGGAGATCAAGGATGAAGTGCAGTTCAGGCGCATAAGCATCACTGTAAAGCCGGCAGCACTGGGTGCAGGTGAATACACGTTCATTGCCCTGGGTGAGGTGGAACAGAGTGGCGACCGCAACGAGAACGTGGTGGAAGCCGTGATCACGGAAGCCCGGCAGAGCCACGACGTATACCTGCTTGAGATGGAGCTGAATGAAACCCGCAACAAGCTGCAGACCACACTCGAAAACTTTGAATCATCCAACGAGGAGCTGCAGTCGACCAACGAGGAACTACTTTCTTCCATCGAAGAGCTGCAGTCACTCAATGAAGAGCTGCACACGCTGAACGGCGAGCACCAGCTCAAGATCAGGGAGCTCATAGACCTGAACGACGACCTCAACAATTATTTCAAGAGTTCCGACATCGGTCAGCTCTTTGTAGATCAGCAACTGCAAATCCGCAAGTTCAATCCGGCCGCCACCAAACTCATCAACGTGATCGAAGCGGATATCGGCCGCTCGATCAATCAATTGTCGACCAACCTCCGCGATTCCAACCTGGCGGCAGACATCCAGGAGGTACTGAACGGTGGTACACCGGTCGAAAAAGAGATGGTGCTGTTGAACAACAATACGTACCTGCTGCGCATCCTTCCTTATGTGCGGCAAGACAAACAATCCGAAGGGGCTGTTGTCACCTTCATCGATATCACTACCATCAAGTATCTGAACGGCATACTCAACGGCACATTTAACTCGAGCCTGAGCGCGATCATGGCCTTTCGGGTGGTACGGGACCAGCGAGGGGAGATCGTCGACTTTGTGCTGACGGCAGCCAATTATGCATCCGATCCGCTGCTGAACCTGCACCATGAACAGGCCATCGAGCGGTCAATGAAACAGGAGTTTCCTAACCTATCGAAAGATGGCTTTTTCGAGGAATACATCAATGTGGTGGAGAACAACCAGGTGATGCATACCGAGGCCAACCTACATCCGCATGACCCCGCGATCTGCTATGAGCTTGTCGCGGTGAAAACACCGTATGGCATCTCGATCACATTCACAGATATTACAGATAAGAAAGATGCGGAAGAACGGCTGCATAAGAATTATAATGAGCTGCTGATCGTAAAAGAAAATCTGAAGCGGCTGAACGCTGCCATGGAAGACAAGGTGATGGAACGGACCAAGGATCTTTCCGACAAGGAAGAACGGTTCCGCATGGTCGCGAAAGCAACCAACGATACTTTCTGGGACTGGAACCTGGCCAACAACGGCATATGGTGGAGTGAGAATTTTACGACGGTGTTTGGCTACGGGCAGAATGCCGACACACTCAACCGCACCTTCTGGATCAATCATTTGCATGCTGAAGACCACAAGCGGGTACAGGAAAGCATCCTGCAGGCCATCAACAGCAACCGCGAGCAATGGTCGGCCGAATACCGGTTTGCAAAAGCCGATGGAAGCTATGCCGAGATCCTTGACCGGGGGTATATCCTGAAAGATGATTACGGTACGCCGTACCGTATGCTGGGTTCCATGCTCGACGTAACGCAGGTTAAGAAAGCAGAAGCGGAAGCGAGCAACAGCATCGCACAGCGCAATTTCCTTGCACAGGCCATGCCGCTCAGCGTATGGACGGCCTCCAAAGAAGGAACGATCACCTTTCTCAACCCCGTATTTTCAAGGTATACGGGCATAGAATCGGACCGGCTTGAAGTGCCGGGCTGGAGCAGCGTGGTGCACGAGGCCGATAAGGCAGAGCTGAAAAACCGGTGGCAGCACGCGCTGGAGATTCGCTCGGATTTTGATGTGGAGCTCCGGATCAGACGTAAGGACGGCATGTACCGCTGGCAGCTGGTGAGAGCCAAGGCAAGGATTGAGGAAGACCAGCACCTGAATTTCTGGGTAGGAACAAACACCGACATACATGAACAGAAACTGGCCACCGAGATCATGGAGCAGCAGGTGAAGGAACGGACCGAAGCCCTGCTTCATTCGAACAGGCAGCTGGAAGAAAGCAATTATGAACTGCAGCAATATGCCTACGTTGCTTCGCATGACCTGAAAGAGCCGATCAGAAAGATCAACATATTCGGCAACATCATCAAAACCAAATATTTGCAGAACGAGGACGAGCGGGTGCATGATTATATGGACCGCATCATACGATCCTCCACACGGATGATGCGGCTGATCGATGACCTGCTGAACTTTTCCAACCTGTCATTCACCGATCTGTTTGAAGAAACGGACCTGAACCGGACGCTGCAGGATATCCTGTCCGACCTCGAATTGTATATCCAGGATAAAAATGCCGTGATCGAGATCAGTCCGATGCCTGTGATCGAGGCGGTGCCGGCGCAGATCCGTCAGGTGTTCCAGAACCTGATCAGCAATGCGCTGAAATTTTCACGGCCGGATGTGCAGCCTTTGATCCGGATCATGGCCGAACGGATCGGTGACAAGCATATCGACAGCGCTCAGTCGGGTGAAGGCCGTTTCTGGCGGATATGTGTGGAAGACAACGGGATCGGTTTTAATGAAATATACCTGAACAAGATCTTCACGCTGTTCCAGCGATTACATTCGCGCGAGTTTGAAGGCACGGGAATCGGACTGGCTGTGGCGCAGAAGATCGTATCCAAGCACAATGGTCTGATCAGTGCACGGAGCCGGGAAAATGAAGGATCTACGTTTATTGTCGTACTTCCGGTATCAAGGGAATAATTTTCTTATAATTAATATTATGTTAAGTAATGTATTCGGACACTTGGGTCAGCCTTTACTTTTCCGCATATACGATCAAAATAAATTCCGAACCGATCAACGAAAATAGAAAGTGATCAGCTCTACTCTCCTCCTCACTTGTAATTGACTTCTTCCTCGGCGATCAGCCCTTCGAGTGTGTCGAGGAAGTCTTCAGTGTACTCCCAGTGCAGCTTGCGGTTTGCTTTTTCGCTCGAGCCGTATATTTCTTCGATCTCTGTGGGCCGGAAGAGCGCCGGACTCACCTTTAGAGCAGTAATAGGCACTTCGAGATGACGGAAAACGAATTCGACGATGTCGCGCAGGTAGATAGAGCGTCCGGAGCAGATGATGTAATCGTCGGGAATATCCTGCTGCAGCATCAGCCACATCACTTCGACATATTTTTTGGAATAGCCAAAATCCCTTTTGATATCGAGGTTGCCTACCTCGAGGATCGACTTGCGGCCGTTTTTGATATCGAGGGCGCCCATGATGATCTTCTTTACAAAGAAACCGCCGCCACGCAGATATGATTCGTGGTTGAACAGGATGCCGCAGCAGGCATACAGGTTATAGGATTCGCGGTAATTGATGGTGGTATAATGCGCCGTTACCTTTGATATGGCATACGGGCTCAACGGATGCGGGCGTGATTCTTCGGTGATGGGCAGTTCGGCCACCCGCCCGTACATTTCGCTGCTGCTCGCCTGGTAAAACCGGATCTTCGGATTGATCAGCCGGATGGCTTCCAGAATGTTGAGCACGGAATTCACGTTGTAATGAATGGTTCCGATCGGCTGGCGGAAAGAAAGCGACACGCTGCTCTGCGCCGCGAGGTTGTAAATTTCGTGCGGCTGATAGTCGATGATGATCTTGATAAGCTGGGTAATGTCCTGCAGGTCGCATTCCTGCAGGTCGATGTTGTCGAGAACGTTGAGGTATTTGAGTCTGAACAGGTTGGAACCTCCGGATGATCGGATCAGTCCGACCACTTTGTAGTTCCGTTTCAGGAGAAACTCAGTGAGGTAGGCACCGTCCTGCCCGGTTATGCCTGTGATAAGCGCGGTTTTGGTATATGTATTCATGCGTGTCAAAGGTTTGGATAATAACAAGTGGTAAAACGATAAATCTACTTTATAATTATCTAGAAACCTGCGACTGACCGGTAAATGGCAAGTGTTTCACTGCGGCATTTTTCCCATGAAAATAATTTGAACTGTTCATAGCCGCGGCGGATCAGCTCCTCCCGGACAGGACCTTCATAGAGGGCTGTATGCGCCGCTTCCTGGATCTGTACCAGGTTCTTCGGATCGAAGTAAAGTGCCGCATTGCCGGCCACTTCAGGCAGGGAACCGCCGTTGCTGGTGATTACGGGGCATCCGCTGGCAAAGGCTTCGAGCAGGGGGAAGCCAAACCCTTCGTACAGCGACGGAAAAATAAACAGGGCTGCATTCCGGTAAGCCCAGGCAAGCTCCTGGTCGTTGTAGAGGTAAATATGCTTCAGTTGCTGCTCAATGCCCAGTTCCCTGAAAAGGTTTATTTCCGCTGCAGAAAAAGGATGCCCCGTGCACAGCAGACTCAGCGAGCGGTCATTTTTCAGGATCTCGGCGAGCGACAGAAGCGCGAAATAGAAATTCTTGTACACCCCTCGGTTCCCGACAAAAAGAATGTAATGATCGGTGTTCACGGGTCCCGACGGCTTTTGTGGTATCAGCGTATCGAAGGTGGAAGCCAGCGGAATGGCATGCACTTTTGACGCCGGTATGCGGAAAATATTGACAAGGTCTTCCTTTGTTTTTTCGGAGATGGCGATCACCTGGCTGGCCTGCTGGCAGAGCCGGAGTTTATGCTGACTGGCGGGGTCTTCCACAAAATACTCCTTGTAGATCTCGTGGATCATATCGTACACCGTGAGCACAAAAGGCTTGCGGTTGCGCTCCAGAAAATACGGGTCGTAGTATGTGGGATGAAAAATATCATACCTGCCGGCTGCAAAGATCTCGGAAACAGCTGCAGGAAAAGCGGGAGGCGGTTCGGGTTCTGGCGTGGGGGCCTCCATTCCGAGCCGGCGTTTGAGCAACCTGGCTCCCCTTGAAAAAAGGCCGGCGGGTGGAGGTGGCCCGGGAACGGGTGCCGGAGTTACAAACATTTCCGGGTCGATGGTCATCACATCCACTCCCTGATCATGGATCTTCATGATCTCCTGGAAATACCGGCTGATGCCGCCGAATTTCTGGGCTGCGAATATCTGGTGGTCGTACAGGATTTTCATAGAAATTTTAATTCGCGATGGCTTTAAATTTAAATCCGCAAGCTTACAGATTGCTATCGCGTCAAGGTTCTTTTTATCACATTCCTAATCTTGGTCTTCCAACCGGGCGGGGGGGTAGAAACTGGTGTTTCCTTCTGTTCTTGAATCTTTTTATTCTCCACATAATAACATGATAGAAGTGATAATTCTTCAAAACGGTTTTGCCTGACCTTTTGAATGTAATCGTCATATAAATGAGTCAGATCAGTCGAATCAGCAAGCGAGAAGCGGTCCTGATATTTGGACATCAGTTGCGGAAGAGCAAAATCATAACCGCTGAAATGGTAAAATGATAAAGGAACCGTTTGATTAACAAGATACGTATCGCCGGACTGAAAGGTGATGGAACGTTCATGCAGATTCCAATAAGAAGCGTTGTATCCAATATCGCGAAGTACACAGACGCGATCAAAATAAAGCGGCACGAAATTTAACCAGATCTGGTCAACAAACAAACCTTTTGCAAAATTGACAAAACATTTATTGCGCATTCTATCCTTCCACCATATCAGGAACTGAGCTGAATTTTCACCTTTCTTAAGGGCGAAAAATCCTCCGTTATAAATTCCTGCATTTAAAAAATCACTTTCAGCCAGCGCATGGTCATCATCTGGTGGGGGAGCCAACAGATGAGGTGTTAATATGATCTCATTTTCCCTGAGAGCATCTTCCAACCCTAATAACTGCCTGTATACATATATGTCACTGTCGAAATATACAATTGATTCATTTCCCGACTGTAAAAGATAGTCAGCACAATACGGCTTCAAAGCATTGCTAAGCTCAAAAATTGTGTACCGCTCGACCATTTCATCAAAATACGGAAAGCCAAGTTGTTCAACTTCAATTATATCGATGCCGCTGAAGAAACCGATATCGATCTTTTCTATTTTGTCGAGCAGAAAGATGGTATACTTATAACTCCTGTTATGAGTTAAAAAGGAGTCTGCAACTGTTTTTGCTTGAGCAAGATAATTTCCCGTTGCAATGGTATAAGCTGTCTTCATTTTGAATAAGCTATCCCTCCTATTCCAGTGATCATTCCCCCATCCTGGAATAATTGTTTTTTGTCAAATTTCGTGTCGTAGCTGATCAATTTTTGCATGATAGGAATGATGAACTTTGACAGCCATTTTCTTTTTCTTTCTGTCATGGGCCTTCTTTGCATCCAGATGCCAAGCATTTGTGCCAGACTTGCATCCCATCCACCCAGGGGGGTCAGATCGATGTTATCAAAACCGGAATTTTGCAGGTGCCTGTTCAGTGAGAACGGAGTATAACGGTATTCATCATAGGGAACAAGGTGGAGGTTCCATAAAAATGGTACGGTAAAGAACAACAATCCACCAGGCTTAAGTACCCGCTTCATCTCCAGCATCACGGCTTCCGGAGAAGGAGAATGTTCAAAGAATTCAGTAGCCAGAATGGTATCAACAGAATTACTTTCGAGTGGAATGACATCCCCTTTCCAAAAAAGGTCGGGTTTGCCTAAAGCATATTCCTCATCCAGGGCACTTTCAAAATCCAAACCAGTATACGAAGCTACGTTTGCCCCTTCCTTTAAAATGATTTCCCTGTAAGGCATTATCCCGCAACCCACATCCAACAGCCTGCCATTGAATAAATGCAATTTTGAACGGATGTATTTGAGAATGCTGGTGCGGACATAATATATATCAATATGTTCCTTCTGCAAAGGTAGATTCAGGAAATACTGATTGATGAGATCTTCTCTTGTCATTATCTAGCGCGAAACGGCGGGTTATTTAATCTTAATCGCTAATCTGCCTGTATAATCGATTCGGCTGAGAAACAAAGGCAGGTTCCTGGTCTGGATAAACTCATCTACAGCTTTTTTTGCACCACTCCAATGCCCATAATCATCGATGATGAGAACGCCTCCAGGCACAAGTTTGTCATAAAGCGTTTCCAACTCTTGTTTTGTAGATTCATACCAATCCGTGTCGAGTCTCAATAAAGCTATTTTCCTGATATTATCATCCGGCAGCGTTTCTTCCACTTTCCCTTTGATAAAGAAAAGTTTGGTTTTATCATATCCGGTTGAGTACAGGTTTTGTTTTACCTCATCGATGGAGGAATAACACCAAACACTTGTTGCATCTTCTTTATCTGAATTTTTCAATAACTCGTCGGCACTCAGGTTGTTATAAGTTGAGTCGTCAGCTGTAGGCTCAGACATACCCTCGTAAGTGTCGAAAAGAAAAAGACTTCTTTGTGTATTGCCGTGCGATTGCAACTGATGTGCCGTTAACATCATGCTGCCACCCTTCCATACTCCACACTCCACGATATCACCTTCAATGTTATTTTGCTCAATATAATCGATGGCTCTGAATAAACTCACAAGACGTTCCGCACTGGTCATTGTAAAATCTTTCACCAACTTAATTGCCTCGATTTCTGCCGGGGAAAAATCAGCGGGGTATTCATCTTCAATTTTTTGAGGCTGCTTTGAAAGTTCTGCGTTTGTATTGTCTACAAGCTGCCTTTTTGCTTTTTTGAATTTAAACATCTTAATCGATTTTTTGGGTGTTCCATGAACCAGATTCAATATAGGCGCAAGTTTCAGGCATCCATTGAAACTCTGTTCGCTTTGTGTCGTACATCACCACTTCAAATGGACATACATTTTCGAGGATTTCGAATATCTCGCCTCCTGGCGGCTCAGTAAAGTAACATTTAAGAAAATACTTTCCCATGTACAGTTTAAGAGAAGGAATCACACATTTTAATTGATATGTGCCTCTTTCCCTGCAATAAGGCATGTCTGCATCAAACACCCACATATGAACAAAATTCCTTTCTTTAGAATCAAGAATTTGAAATGAGAAGCAGGCATTTTTGATGGAATGAGGGGCGTAAACTTCAAAAGTAATTTCAAGCTGCTCCGTGAACAAATGGATGTTGTTCGCATAAGAGGTATGCATCGTGATTTTGGTAATTTGGGGAGATGTACCTCTTATAGGCGCTATATACTGCAGTTCTTTCGCCTTGGTGCTGTCGGCATAATACTTTATCACTGATCGCGTATCATCATTTTTAATGACAACTCCGTGTTGAAGTAATATCGCCCGGTTCGTAAGTTTGGAAACCGATTGAAGATCATGACTTACAAATAATACAGTTCTTCCTTCCTTATTGTGGACCGAATCCATTTTGCTCAGGCATTTTTTCTGAAATTCCGAGTCCCCTACTGCCAGCACTTCATCAATGATTAGTATTTCAGATTCCAAATGCGCAGCCACGGCGAATGCCAAACGAACGTACATTCCGGAAGAATAGCGTTTGACCGGGGTATTGATATATCGCTCCACACCGGAAAACTCAACGATCTCATCAAATTTTCTCGCGACTTCCTTTTTACGCATACCCAGGATCGCACCGTTCAAAAATATATTCTCTTTTCCGGTCAATTCAGGATGAAAACCCGTCCCGACCTCCAGCAGACTGGCTATACGTCCTTTTACTTTTATGTTTCCTGAAGTAGGTGCGGTTACTCTGCTCAATAATTTGAGGAGGGTACTTTTTCCGGCCCCGTTGCGACCAATTATTCCGATGGCTCCCCCCTCTTCAATCTCAAAATTTATATCTTTCAAACTCCATACGACACTGCTTTTTCCCAGCACCGTTCTGTCATTCGTCTCGCCTACCATCAGGAACGGATCTTCTTTTCCGCGCATCCGGGCGTACCATCTCTGCAAATCCCAGGCAAGCGTTCCGGTACCGATCTCGCCCAGCTGGTAGGCTTTGGAAACATCTTCGACTTTAATGGCTAGAGCCATATTTTCATGTAGTTATTGACTGTTAAATCTTCCTGCAAGGCAGCGCCCCTGTGAAAATGGCACTGCGAAAATCTATCAATCCGGTTTTTAAGTTATTGAGTATGTCAGGCGTAAATATACTTACTAACGATGTACTTTCCTGACAGGCAGTTCCTATGGAACATTTTCTTAGAAGGAATAGCTTCCAAGCATCTTTACCGGCAAACCCCTGTTCAAAATCAGTGCCGGTTAATTAGTATATAGACCTGGCTCAACTCATATTTTCTAGGATGGTCACTGCTTTTAGACAAACAATATCCGCTGTATATTTTTCGACGATTTCCTCTTTAAGGATACGACCCATCCTATGGCGTAATCCTTCATCCTGATATAATTCCCAAAGCGTCTGGGAAAAGGCTTCAAGATCCAGGTAGGCGACCTCCACCCCACCTCCGTTTTTCAAGATCTGGGCCGTACCTCCAGTTCCTTTGAACATTATTACCGGTTTCTCCAGATAACCAGCTTCAAGGCTAACCAGGGGAAAGGGATCTTCGCGTGATAACATGGCAAATACGTCAAACTGGTTAATATAATTCAGAGGATAGGGTGTTGTTTCCACCAGCGTAATCCTGTCTTGCACGCCCGCCTTCTCTATATCGAACTGGAGACGAATGGTAAAATCATCATTTTTGCGTGAGCCTATCCAAATTAAGTGAAATTCGAATGCAGGATATCTTTTTTTAAGTATTTGTGCGAGTGGCACAATGAGATCAGTTCCTTTTCTCCATTCCGCCATGCCTGCACCACCGATGATGAAACGATTCACCGGAATTCCCAAACTTTCCAGTTCAGGACCCTCGGCACTAATTAAGGGTGGAACCTCTATAAAAGAAGGTATTACCCTGATCATACTTTCCGGTATTCCATAGCGGTCAATCAAGTTACGCGCTACCACTTCGGAACCGGGAACGATCATATCCAATTGTGGAAGAAGGGTGCGGAGTTCTACTGCATTGTGGAACACTTCCAAAGCATAACTAAGCTCATGTATCGCGCAGATGGTCTTTATTTCTGCTACCCGCTTGAAACCGATGAGCCAGGAGAGACTTACAATTGTATTACCATAAACCAAAGTGTAATCCCCCAGCGAAATTTGACTGGTCACTTTTTCAAGGTCGTTTCCAATCCGGACCGGAAATTTGAATTTTTTTTTTATTCTCTGGCCAATTCCGGGTTGACTGTTTAAAAGTTCGGGTAAAAGAAACAGGCGATCCGATACTTTCTTGAAATCTTCACGAAGAGGGCCATCTTCAAGGAGCAATACATCAAAACTGTATTGGGTCCATCTTCTCAACCTTTGAAGTAGATACAACAGCAGGAACGGAGCTCCCGAACGGGAGGCGTGATGGGAAATAAACAGAAATTTTCGGGTCTCCTTTTTTTGATCCGTCATAGCTTTGTCCTTGTTAAAATGCACTGTCTTTTTCCGGTAACCAGTGCAGGTAAATGGGGCAAGACTTATCTTCATCACCGCCGACAAACCGGAGGAGCCGAAAGCAGCGCTGCTCTTCCCGGTTACAGGTTTCCCGTGCGGGTTTGCGGGCAAATATATGACTTATCCGTTTCCCTATTTGTCGAGCCCCTGAAACCAGGGGAACACATCGAGCATCATCGGCTGAATGCTGGTGCCATGGGTGCCATTGGGGATCGAGGTGAGTGTAACGTTGGTGGCCCCGGCCGCTTTGAACTGGTTATAGGTGGTAACAGACGTCTGGTAAAAGACGGTCACGTCCGACGTGCCATGATATAAACGGGTCGGACTTTTGGGAACCCATCCGGTGAAACCGTTGGTGATCAGCGCCTGTTTCAGCATAAGCTCCCCGTTAGCGCTGGTCAGGTTCGTAAAAAAAGCGGGGTTGAACAAAGCGGTGGGTGATAGGGGGAGCTCGTTGTTGATCTGCGTACCGTCTTTCGTGCCATCGAGCAGCGCAGGAAATTTGGCCGCATACTGGGCCTGGAAGAAATCGGTCCAGGGGCGGTTCCATCCGTAGGTAGTATTGTAAGATTGCAGGATGAGTGCCAGGTAAGACGGATTGTTGTAGGAAGGAGTGGTGGCAACAGCAGAGAGCATACCAGTCAGATCGTATCCTCCCGCCCCTTCGGCCGCTGCCGTAAGGGTCAGGTTGTGTTCTGGATGCGTTTCGATCTCTTTCTGCGCAGCCATCGTTACATAGCCGCCTTCAGAATACCCGATCAGGAAGAGCCGGTTGCTGAAAACGACTTTTTGGCGGTTGAGGTAGATCTTGGCCGCATTGATCATGTCTACCACAGCGGTGCCCGAATACTGCTGGATGTAATAAGGATGGACCGTGTCCTTGGATACGCCATACCCGATGAAATCCGGGATCACCGTGATATAGCCGGCCGCAGCACAGATCTCAAAGCCGCTGAACGTTGCAGGAAAATTGGAAGGCGCATCGGTATCCTTGAATATCGTTCCGTGCTGCGCACTGATGATCGAAGGGGTAGTTGCCATATTTTTCGGGATTGCCAGCGTTCCCGAAGCCTCGATCTGTTTGCCTTTCCAGTTGGTCTTGTAGGTAAGGCGGTAAAAATCCACATCGTATTTGATAATGTCATTGAAGCTTCCAAATCCGCCGGCGGTTGCAAGAGTTTGGAGGGCGGTTTTGGAATAGCTTCCGGTAGAAGTGACCGATACAAAGAGCGAAGTATCGGTTGCTGGGCCCGTGTCATCTTTTTTACAGCCGATCATTAGCAAAAAAGGCAGCACCAGCATCAATAAATGCGGCAAACGAGTTTTCATGAGAAGGGGTTGATTATCGGGTAAAGATAAAATCATTTGTCTGATCTGGAATTCAGGATTTAAAGAATACCAGGATAGGGAATTTACGGGTTAGATTACATTGGAATAAACTCCGGGTGAAACAGACCAGAACAAAAGAATACAATGGGTCCTGATCCCACGATCTTACTATGTTTTAAAAGAAAGGCCGCCTTTTTGAGGCGGCCTTTCTTTTAGGAGCAAATATTACTTAGTGTGCTTTGTCGACGTTGTTGAACTTGTCTTCGTACACCTTCGACTTATCCTTCATGTTCTTCTGGTCGTAGATGGTGGTGAGCAGGTCATAAGCATCTTTCAGGTTGGCTTTTTCATCCTGTTTGAGCTTACCCTGGCTGCCCAGGAGCTGGTCTACTTTTTCGAAGTAGGGAATAGATTCATCGAACTTCTTGAGCATAGAAGCTTTCAGGTCGTCTTTTTTCTTCTGGTCTTCCGGTTTCAGCTTGCCGGTAGCAGGTAACTTGATCGCTTTGTACTGTGCGTTCAGGTCTACACCCTGGTTGTAGTAGATCTGTCCTACCACGAGGTTGGCCGGAGCGTAGTCGGGTTTCAGCTCGAGCGCTTTTTTCAGGTTCACGGCAGCTTTGTCGATCAGCTCCTGAGAGTTGGCCGGGCGCTGTGAAGCGTCTTCTTTGTAAGCTTCCTTGTACAGTTCGATCCCGTAGTTGTAAGAATAAAGGTAGTTGGAAGGATCTTTGGCGATGATGTCTTCATAGCGGGTGAACAGCGCCTGCTTGTCGCCCTTATCGCGGGCCATATCGAGTTTCATACCGGCCCAAAAAGCGTCTTTCGGATAGAGACCTTCACCGAGCGCCATATATTTTTCTGCGTTGGCCACATCTTTCTTCTGGTAGTAGTAGTCGGTCAGCCATTTGTAGATATCGGCCATGTTATCGCCGGCTACTTTGGCATCCGCCAGTTTTGAATAGTAGATGGCGGCATCATCTTTCTTATTCAGCTTTTCGGCGGATACGCCGGTGTAAAGCACCACGTTGGTATCGAGGGAGACGTTGGTCCAGCCTTTGGAATGCATGTACTGGCTGATGTCGAGCGTATTCTTGAAGCTGTTGAAGGCGTCGGCGTAGTTGTTGGCGTTGTAAAAAGTGGCGCCGGCCTGGAAGTAGTTTTTATAAAGATCCTGCGGAACACTGTAGTTGTCGAGCTGCAGGGCGATCAGCTTTTTCTGGTCCAGCTCCACATATTTTTTCAGCGCCTCGAACGCGTCTGCTTTTGCGGTGGGATTGGCGGTCGTTAACTGAGGGTCCATACTCACTGCATCATATACCTTGCTCTTGGCATACCATGCGTCCGGATCTTTGGCCCCTTTGTCGGAAGCCATCACCTTGTCGATTTCCGTTTTTGCGTCTGCTGTTTTTTTGCCTTTTAAAAGTTCGAGGGCCTTACTGGATGCCTGTGCAAACGTATAAGAAGACGCTGACACAAACATAAAAGCAATCAGTAACCTTTTCATTCTTATTGATTTTTGATTATGATAGATGAGTTCTTACTGTTCTTCCGTTCCATTTTCAGACGGTGTTTCAGGGTCAGGCGTTGTGCCGGCATCTTCAGCCGGTGGTAGTTCGGTCAGGGTGATCTCCGTTTCGTTCTCTTCTCCTTCATCCAGCCGGGTGATGGCAGCGATCTCGTCATTGCCATCGATGCGGATCAGTTTGACCCCCTGGGTGGCCCTGCCGGCTTCCCGGATATTGCTGATACCAGTCCGGATGGTGATTCCGCTTTTGCAGGTGATCATAAGGTCCTCTTTCTCCGCCACATCCAGGATCCCTACGAGTGAACCGGTTTTATCGGTGACATTGATGGTCTTCACCCCTTTGCCGCCGCGGTTGGTTTCGCGGTATTCTTTGACGGATGTCCGCTTTCCGAAGCCCTTTTCACTGACCACCAGCACGTTCCGGGTGGTATCATCTTCTTTGACACATATCATGCCAATCACTTCGTCTTTTGCATCATCCACTTCGATGCCGCTGACCCCGATCGCGCCCCGTCCGGTGGGCCTGACGTGGCTTTCATTGAAACGGATGGCACGGCCGCTTTTCACCGCCATCATGATCTGGTGATCGCCGTCGGTGAGCCTGGCCTCGATCAGCTGGTCGCCTTCCAGGATGGTAATGGCGTTTACCCCGTTCTGCCGCGGACGGCTGAAATCTTCCAGTGAGGTCTTTTTGATGATGCCCTGTTTGGTGCAGAGCATGATATAATGAGAGTTCACAAATTCCTTGTCGTCGAGGTTCTTGATGTCGATGATGGCGCGCACCTTGTCGTCGGGCGGCATCTGGATCAGGTTCTGGATGGCCCTGCCCTTGCTGGTTTTGTCGCCTTCCGGTATCTCGTAGATCTTGAGCCAGTAACACCGGCCGTTCTGTGTAAAGATCAGCATGGTATGGTGCGTCGAAGCAACAAACAGGTGTTCTATCCAGTCTTCGTTGCGCGTCTTCCCTCCTATCGAACCCCGTCCGCCCCTCCGCTGCTGGCGGTATTCATCCTGCGAGGTGCGTTTGATATAGCCCAGGTGCGAAATGGTGATCACCACGTTCTCTTCTTCGATCAGGTCGAGGATGTTCACCTCGTCGGCCAGGTAGGTGATCTGCGATTTGCGCTCGTCGCCGAACTTTTGTTTTATTTCGGCCAGCTCGTTCTTGATGATATCGTACTGGAGGTCTTCGTTGGCCAGGATCTCCTTGAGGCGGGCGATCGTTTTCATGAGTTCGGCATGTTCTTCCCTGATCTTGTTCATCTCCATGCCGGTGAGGCGCTGCAGACGCAGTTCCAGCACGGCTTTGGCCTGGATCTCGGTCATCCCGAAACTGCTCATGAGCCCTTCGCGGGCCACGTCGGGTGTAACGGAATTACGAATGAGGGCGATCACTGCATCAAGATGGTCGAGCGCGATGAGATACCCTTCGAGGATATGGGCCCTTTTTTCCGCTTCCCGCAGTTCGTAGCGGGTGCGGCGGATGATCACTTCGAGCCGGAAAGCAACGAACTCGCCGATCATGTCGCGCACGTTCAGCACGCGCGGCCGGCCGTTTACCAGGGCTACGTTGTTGATGCCGTAGGAGGTCTGAAGCTCGGTGTACTTGTATAACTGGTTGATGACCACGTTGGCCACCGCATCCCTTTTGAGGTCGATGACGATGCGGGTCCCTTCTTTCTGGTTGGATTCGTTGTTGACGTGGGCAATGCCTTCGATGGTCTTGTCGATCACAAGTTGGCCGATCTTGTCGCACAGGGCATCGCGGTTCACCTGGTAGGGCGTTTCTGTAACGATGATCGTTTCACGGCCGCTGCTTTTGGTGTCTACATGCAGCTTGGCACGAAGCACGACCCGGCCACGGCCGGTGTGCAGGGCGGCTTTTACGCCTTCCATGCCCCAGATGATGCCTCCGGTCGGAAAATCAGGTGCCTTTATATATTTTATAAGTTCGTCGATGGTGATATCGCGGTTTTCTATATAAGCCACACAGCCGTCGATCACTTCAGACAGGTTGTGGGGCATCATGTTGGTGGCCATACCCACTGCGATGCCGCTGGAGCCGTTGATAAGCAGGTTGGGCAGGCGGGTCGGCAGAACGGTAGGCTCTTCAAGGGAGTCGTCGAAATTTCCCTGGAAGTCGATCGTGTCTTTGTCGATGTCTTCCAGCATGCTTTCGGCGCGGCGGTGAAGGCGGGCTTCGGTATACCGCATGGCCGCCGGACCGTCGCCATCCTGCGAGCCGTAGTTACCCTGTCCGTCGACCAGGGTGTAGCGCATGCTCCATTGCTGGGCCATCCGCACCATGGTGTCGTAGATGGCGGAGTCGCCATGCGGATGGTATTTACCCATCACCTCCCCAACGATACGGGCAGATTTTTTAAAGGGTTTGTTGCTGGCGTTTCCGAGCTCATTCATGGCATAGAGGATGCGCCGGTGTACGGGCTTGAGGCCGTCGCGCACGTCAGGCAGCGCCC
This sequence comes from Chitinophagaceae bacterium, assembly GCA_965200945.1. GTDB lineage: Bacteria > Bacteroidota > Bacteroidia > Chitinophagales > Chitinophagaceae > JADCRZ01. Next base: position 970,637 of record OZ241749.1, on the reverse strand, counting down.
GGCCGACGATGACCGACATAGAATAGTCTATGTAGGCGGTCTTCATCTGTTCCTCAATGTTGATCTGGATGATTCGGTTATTGTCGGACGTTTCTTCTGGCAACAGGTTTTCTTCCATAAGTAAAATAGGTGCTGTGAGGCACTTTTTAAGATGCGTAAAGGTATGCCTTTTCAGGTTCGCTCTGTCCAAATTCAGTGGTGCCCACTTGCCAATGATTACAAATTGTGGGTAAAAAAGTTGCCCTGGCAGGCGCTCCTCCAGGAGCGGGTCAGATACACCCCATGCCTACGGTTGAGGCTCAGAACCGGGTTCCCGGCTGACAATGAGCTGTTCGCCGTGTTTTACGATGCTGTTGGCCGGAATCGACTTATAGATCAGGCAGTTGGCCCCTACGATCACGTTGTCACCGATAGTGACATTGTTGAGGATGGTGACGTTGCTGCCGATCCAGCAGTTCTTTCCGACGGAAATTTTGCCGATCGCGAAAGAAGCTTTTTCGAAGTGGAGTTGGCCGTTGCGGTAGTCATAACGGTGATTGTGATCGTAGAGCTTGACACCTTCGCCTAGCAAGGTACCCTCCCCTATTTCAATAGTTCCGAGGCAGTTAATGGAGCAGTAGCTGTTAAAATATACGCCGGGGCCAATTTCGAGCGAGCCTCCTTCGAACACCAGGAAGCTGCAGAAGCGCCTGCAGCCGGCATATTTCCCGGCGCGGAAGGCTTTGGCGGCCGGACTGATGAAAAAGGCGGCGTCGGGCGACAGGCTGTGATCCTGATCCAGGAACACGTTGGGCATGGATGAAATGCGCTCCAGTTCGGTGGTCTGGGGGGGAAGTAAGAAGCTAGCGAGCGTTCGTTGTATTTTCCGGGTGATTCTGTTGAGCATAGGTGGTTTGTTCAGGAAAGAAGTTGGCGGTACCGGCCGGGGATCAGGGCGAAAAGCAGTTTCATCATCCGCGAATCCCGGAACATGCCGACCCGTTCACGCAGGTGTTCCAGTTCCTCAGAGGCACGGTCCAACAGGAGGTATTCCTCATAGAACGCAGCATAATGCTGGCGGAGATACGTTTGCTTTTCCAGTTCAACCAGCGCGAGATCGGAGCTGAGTCCGCCGGTCTGGAAAACACTGACTACCCGGTTCACGTGTTTGTAAGTGGCGTCGTACTTACAGATCATATCGAGGAAAAAGACCCAGTCGGAACAGATCTTCATTTGCTCGTTGTAAAAGCCGTGGGCGTCGAAAAGCGCTTTGCGGATAAGCGTACTCGGATGCGGCAGCGAGTGCTGCAGGAAGAACCTGAAGTGCAGCTTGTCGGGGCAGGTGTAGACCGAATTGGCATGGGCACTTTTAAACCGGATATCACCGTACAGGATGTCGGCACCACTGGCAGCGGCGGCTGCGAGGTCCTGCAGCACGTTTGCATCTGCCAGGCAATCACCTGAATTAAGGAACAGGAGGTACTGGCCAGTGGCCTGGGCAATGCCTTTGTTCTGGGCATTGTAGATGCCCCCGTCCTTTTCACTGATCCAATAAGCAAATTTGCTTTCGTAATCCTTTAGGACCTGAAGGCTGCTGTCGGTGGAACCGCCATCGACGATGATCCATTCAAAACCGGTGAACGTTTGCGGCACGACGCTTTTCAGGGTGGCTTCAAGTCCGGCGGCGTTGTTGTAATTGATGGTGATGACCGACAGTAAAGGTTTGTGCATGCAGCGCGGGTGTTTTCCGGGGTTGCGCTTCTGCGCTTTCCCCTCCGGCGCAAATGTATCAATATAACCGGAAACTGCCTTTTTTCTGACCAGAAGAGGGCGTCCGGCCCCGGTGCGTAGTGGTGTAAATCCGGATTCTTGTTTATCTTTCGGTCCCTATGATCCTGCTCCGCAACCTGAAATTGTTGATCCTACCCGCCATAGCCTGTGCCAGCTCCTCCGTGGTACTGGCGCAGACAGAAGTCTTGCATACCCGGTTCGGCATCCGGGCGGGTGCCTCCTGCAACGTCATGAATTTTAATGCCGGCGCCAACACCGGCGGCGCCGGGTTCCAGAACAAGTGGAAACCGGGTTTCTACCTGGGCGCCGGGCTGACCGTGCCGCTGGACGAAACTTTTTCCTTTCAGCCGGAGTATGTCTACCGGTTCATGCCCGGGTGGGAAGAGCGCGTGAAAGCGGGCTATCATCTTGATTATCTGTCGTTGCCCGTGTTGCTGAAGGCGGCCGTTTCGCCCAGGCTGGCGGTGCTGGCAGGGCCAGAGTTCGGGTTACTGGTGCGTTCTACCCAAAAGCTGAACGGAACCATTTACAATGTCACGCACGATACGGAGGAGCGGGCGATCTCTGCAGTGGCCGGTGTGGAAGTGCAGGTGGCAAAGGGACTCGTCGTGGATCTGCGGTGGGTGCACGGACTGAACCATGTGGGGCTGGGGCAGCGCTCTGATACCAGGGAATTCAAGTGGAGGGGCGGTGAGGTAGGAATTGGCTGGAGCGGTTGGTAGGTGCGGAAGGTTTCCTGCCCTTCAATTCAACAAAAAGCATCGAACCCCATGAAACGGATCATCAGTTTGACCTTTCTTTTCATATCCCCATTTTGCCGGGCCTCTCCTTCCAAAATCACCTCTACAAATATGTCTCCTTTGCAGTAGAGCCGGTTTCGCAGTTGCTCGAAGCGTACCGCCTGCACCCCGGCATCTTTGGTGAAAACCTGAACATACCAGAAAGCGGTAAGGGCATCCCCGACCTGCTCGATGAAGTACAATGGGAGATCGACTGGCTGAAAAAGATGCAGGATGCCACAGGTACGGGTGGATTGCTGCTGACAGCCGGCATTTGTTCCGTACAACACTCGAGCTGCAGGCCGGTGAAAAAAGGCAGCTGGATCGAAGTTCTTGCCGATCATGAAAGGCTGGTAAAACACATCAGCTTATAGAGCGTGCGCCGCCGTTTTAAAACGGAGCACCTATTCAGGGCAACATACATGGAAAGGACTCACCTCTTGTTATACTCCTGGTTACTTCTGCTTTAATAAGAATTTGAGGCCAGCGTTTGATGGGGAGGAGAAGAAGGAAAGATCAGTTTCTTTTCTATTATCTCATGGATGATCAGATCGGTGAACTTATCGGCGCCGCTGGCATTGAGGTGGTTCTGGTCGTGGAACAAAGCGCAATTCGTATTGAATCGGGCATCTGCGTAATAGTCATGATAAGCAACATCGTTTGATTTCAAAATAGTTCTGAGTGTGTCAAATGCAGCCGCGCTCCTGATCCGGCCTTCATACACCGGGGCAAATGTTACCAGCAGATTTACATTCTGATTTTTAAGGTCGGTGATCATCTGTTTCAGGTACCGCACTTTCACGGGATCAAGTCCCCGGGCCTTTTTTGCGGGCTCGCCGTTTAACAGATCACCTATGTTCAGGTGGCACAACAGCCCGTCCTGCGGATCAAACCCTTTGCTTTGCAGGCTTTTTCCGTATGATTTACTTACCAGGTTAAGACCAATATAACCGATCGTGGAATTGAACCGGTAAAAGCTGGAGTAGGCTTTATATTTTTCCCAGGGGCCGATCGAGTAGATGGCGCTGTCTATATACGGGTTCTCGTGCAGGTACGGCAGCAGTACGCTGAGCTTTTCGTAATCGGCGGGGTCATACAGCAATTCCTCGGGGTCGAGGTTCAGAACGACCAGCCGGGGAGAATGATGCAATAAAACAGATTCCAGCAGGGGATAATAGTACAGGATGCTCTGTGACTGGTTCCCGAAATTGAATGCCCCGGTATGCAGGCTGTCGGTCATTCTTGCAGCATTGAAATGTTGTGCTGCATGTGAGTTGCCCAGCACGATCACATCTTCACTCGATTTATACAGGGCATAGGAGGTGGTGAAATACTTGCCTCTTTCCTGCCGGCTGAACACCGGATGCAGCAGCATGCCAAAGAGGAAGTCGGCTGTAACAAGCACTGCGGCAAAAAGAAAGAGTTTGAAAAAGAAGTTATTGTACGGTTTCATCGTAAAAGCATTAAAACTGGAAATAAATAAATTGTCCGCCATCAAACACGCCGAACAACAGAATGATCGCAACGGCCACGGTGTAGAATGCGTAGCGGAAAACCGGTTTGGGATGGTGGAACAAACTGATCCTTCCTTTAAAAAATTCCTGGTTTAGTTCGTACGCACCAAGCAGTACAATGAACAGCAGGCAATAGTAAAAATGGTCTTTGGGATAACCCAGATAAACCGGGCCTTCAAACCGCAGGATCTTTCCAATGATCCGGAATCCTTCCGTGGCTGAAGTGGCCCGGAAAAATATCCAGGTAAAACAGATAAGACCGAATGTGAGGGCCATGTTCAACAGCTTTTTCCACCAGGTATCGTAGGTCATCTTCGGTTTCAGGATAGACTCGGCGATCAGGAAGATCCCGTTCAGGGCTCCCCAGATCACGAAGGTCCAGTTGGCGCCGTGCCAAATGCCACTCACCGTAAACACCACCAGCAGGTTCAGGTAAAGTCTCGCTTTTTTTACCCGGCTTCCTCCCAGCGGAATGAACAGGTAATCGCGAAACCATGTAGACAGGGAAATGTGCCAGCGGCGCCAGAATTCGGACACCGATTTGGACATATAGGGCCGGTCGAAATTTTTCATCAGGTCAAACCCCATCACCCTGGCACACCCGATGGCGATATCGGAATAGCCTGAGAAATCGCAATAGATCTGGACCGCAAAGAAAAGGGTGGCTATCGCCAGTGTTTGTCCGTTCTGCGAAGAGGAGTGATTGTACACCGTATCCACATAGATAGACAGGCGGTCGGCGATCACCAGCTTTTTTAAAAATCCGATCAGCATCTGTTTTAAGCCCGACACCACTTTTTCCTGATCGAAGCGGTGTTTCACATAAAACTGGTGCAGAATGTTCTGCGGCCTTTCTATGGGCCCGGCCACGAGCTGCGGATAAAACATGACATACAAAGCATAGATGCCGAAATTCCGTTCTGCCTTCTGGTTTCCCCGGTATACTTCGATGGTGTAGCTCATGGCCTGAAAAGTATGGAACGACAAACCGATGGGCAGTAGTATGCTCATGAAAGGAAAAGGATTGCGGTAGCCGAACTGGCTGAGAAAGACAGTAAAGTTATCGTTTAGAAAATTATAGTACTTGAATGTACACAAGACCCCGATGTTGGCCACCAGACTGGCATAGAGGAAAAATTTACGCCTGTTTCCTTTCCCCGTTTCCAGCAAGATACCGGCAAAGTAATCGATCACAATTGTGAAGCCAAGGATCAGAATGTATACAGGAATGAAGGCCATGTAAAAATAACAGCTGGCAGACAGGAGCAACAGCCAGCGGTATTTATGAGGCAATAGATAATACAGCGTCGTAACGAGCAGGAAAAAGAAGACGAACTGGATGGAATTAAAAATCATTTTGATTCGGTGGTTTAGAGGTAGTAAGAGAAAGCGAGGGTTTGTTACACGGCCTTTTTGGCATCGGATGATCGGGTTTGAATGATCCTGGTGTAGCCGGTGCTCATGCGTTCAGATTGCGGTTCGGCAACATCAGGCAACGCTTTCTGTCCGTACCCGGCTCGCTGTATCAGCTCGTGCCTCAATGCACGGTATAAGAACAAGGGATTACCGATCACGTACCGGCTGAACATAGTTTTTGGATTGGTAATCAGGCGGTGCAGCCATTCAAGTCCCAGCCGGCAGATAAACGCCGGCGGCCTTTTCTGCTTGCCGGTCATTCTTTGAAAATAGGCGCCTACCGGAATAAAAAGCGGAGCATTGACCCTGCTTTTTATCCGTTCGATCCACATTTCCTGGATGGGCATACCCATGCCTACCAGCACGATATCCGGCCGGACTCTTTCCAGCTGCTCAAGCAGTTTTTCCTCTGTTTCGGGTTTACGCAGAAAAAAGCCATGATGATAACCGGTTGCCTCCAGTTGCGGGAACTGCGCGGAAAACATGTCATGATATGCCCTGATCACTTCAGGCTCGTCCCCTACGAAAAAAACTTTCGTTCCTGCGGGCACCATGCCGAAGAACACATGCATCCACTCGGGCGGCGTGGATGCAAATTCGACCTTGCGCTTTAACAGCAGGTTGGCCACAAGCCGGAGACCAACAGAGTCGAAGAAAAGGATGTCGGCCTGGTTGAGCAACCGGTTGTACTGATGATTGGTTGCAGCCAGATTCAGACAGTGCACGTTCAGGTGCGCGACGAGCTTCGATTTTCCGGTCGCCTTCGCCTGTTTGAATTCGGCCAGGAGACGATCCAGAAAGATCTGTTTGTTCAGAAAATCATCAAATCTAACTCCTAAAATGTGATTGCTGTTCATACGGTACTCCGATCAGATGGTGATGAAAATGGATGAGTAAAACGGGGTTGATCTTTTACCGGCCGGACAATACAATGGCAGGCCGGTATCGGAACGATGCGGTTACTAGGAGCTTGGTATGTTGTTAAAAAAGAGGTTTACGAAGGATTGGAAAGCATGCGTGTGATCAGGGAAGATGGATTGTAAAAATGAGGGAGAACAGATGGCCTGTTAACAGGACAACAGCGCACTGTCAGGAAGAGGATGCCAAATGGCCGTATATGTTGTACAGCCGGTTATTCAGATGGGTGATATTGTAGTGCTGCCGGATCTTTCGTTTGTTGTTCTCACCGATCCGGTGCATTTTTTCTTTGTTGTTGCTGATGAACAGGATGGACCGTACCAGTGCCTGTATATCGCCGGGTGCCACCAGGAAGCCGTTTTGGCCATCGTCTACCAGTTCGGGTATCCCGCCTACTTTCGTGCTTAGTACCACTTTGCCGGCCGCCATGGCTTCCAGCAGCGACATGGGCAACCCTTCACTGTACGATGGAAGGATGACGGTATATACCGATCTGAGATATTCTGCCTTTAACCTGTCATCGATCCAGCCGGGCAGGAATACGTTGTCTTCCAGTTGGTGTTTCCGGACGAGAGACTCGACTTCCTCTACGTCGCCATCACCCGCCAGGTAAAACTGCAGGGATGTCTGGTTGTACTTCTGTACGACGATGCGGATCGCTTCCAGCAGGTCATACACGCCTTTTCTCTGCCCAAGCCTGCCAAGGAACAGGAACTTTGTGATGGTTGCAGTTGAAGCGGCCAGGTTTCCGAAATGGTCCGCATCAACACCGTTCCTCAGGATCTCTACGTTTTTACGTACGATGTTGTCAGAAAAATAATTCAGCCAGTATTGCGAGAGAACCAGCACTTTTTTACAGTGCCTGAAAATGGTTCTGATGTACGTCTGTTTCACCGGTGAAGAGCCGGAAAAAAACTGGTCGAACTCATGTCCGTGGATATGCATGATGACCGGGATCTTCCTGACCATGCAGATCAGCGCAAAAAGACTTTTCCGGTAAAAGCTGGGACCGGAAGCCACGTGTATATGGGCGATCGCGATGCCTTTCTTAACAAGCAGGCTTGCGAGGGCCCGGAGAAAAAACACCAGCTTCTCGGCTTTGCCGCCATCCACATGCGTTACCAGGTGCTCCAAAGTAAAGCCGTACTTTCCGGGATCACTGTCAAGTTCACTCTGAATGACGGTTGCCATGCCTCCTTTGGTTCTTTCTCTGCTGGGTCCGATTAATAAGATTTTCACTGCCTGTTCTGTTTCTGGGTTGGGGAATTATTTATTCAGGCTTTCAATAGGATGGTGAACGCAAACCGGTGCTGCTATGCATATGATGCGAGCAGCACCTCTTTGTTATCGAACCATTGGTTGCGGCTGTTCATAGCGACGATGCGATTTTTCATCCGTTTGTAAGCATCACCCTGCAATGCTTTTTTTATGGTCTGAGCCAGCTGTACAGGATTACCCACCGTAGTAAGCAAGCCCGTTTCACCTTCCTTGATATATTCAGGAAAAGCGCCGACGTTGGTTGCGATCACAGGGGTGTTCAGGGCAAACGCCGTCATAAGCACACCGCTCTGCGTGGCATCCAAATAAGGACAAACAATGAACTTTGCATCGAGGATCAGCTGCACCAGCTCGTCATTTGAAATATAGCGGTTCAGCAAGCGGATGTTACTGCCATAGGCCTGCACCACTTCCTGCGTCATCTCGAACCCGGCCATGCTGCGGCCGGCGATCACCAGGGTCTCGCCGGGAAATTCCGCAAACACATCGGGCATCGCCTGCATCAGCACATCGATCCCTTTGTATCTGGAAAGCCGGCCAAAGAACAGGATGTGTTTGCCCTCCGGCCGTTCAGCGCTTGCCAGCCTGTTGAAATAGGTATAAGGTTTCATCTGAATGACCCCTTTCGGGCTCTTTGCTTTTATGAAGTGTTTTTCAAACTGGCCTTTCGCGAACTGGGAATAGAACAAGTAAGATTTGGCGACCGGCAACTTCAGATAGAGTGACCGAAGCCATCCTTCTGCCCTGTTTTTTTCACCGGAGTGCGGCAAAGGGTCATGGATACTGACCACCAGCTTCCGGGAGAACAGAACGGACGGCAGCAGACTGACCGAACGCAGCAGCATGGCTTCCAGATGAAGGACATCCGGCTTTATGCGTCGCGTGAACCGGGTGATCTCAAGGGCTGCCCTGAAAAAGGTGGAAACGCTCTTGCGGGAATGCACCACGAAGTGAACGCTTTTCAGTCCGTCGAAATAAGGCTTGAAGTGAGTGTACTGCTCCGGCGTCAGCAGGTCGGCCGGGTGAACAAGAACCTTTCCGTGCGGCAGCTGCTCCACATCGATGATGTTGAATTTTTTCACACCGGGATGGATCTCGATCAGCACATGCAGGTCCACGCCCGATTTGAGCACATTGATCACATCCAGGGAAACATCCAGGAAACAGGTGGCGGTATAAAATAAGGCAGTCATAACAGAGATAGGTTGAGCTGAAAATTCTTGTGTTAAAGGGCTGATGGATTTAAACGAGTTACGGCCATAACACCGGTTGCCTGACCCCGTTCGCTTTAATGATCTTCGCTGGTACGCCCGACACCACGCAATCGGCAGGCACGTCCCTGATCACAACCGAATTCGGTGCGATCACCGCATTGTCGCCCACCCGCACCCGGCCGATCACCTGTGCACCCGGACCCAGGTATACGTTGTTACCGATCGTAGGAACATTTTCCGGCGTATCTTTCTGTCCGACCACCACGCCCGGCTGCAGGGTGCAGTTCGCACCGATGCGGGCATGCGGGTTCAGCACAATAAAGCCGGTATGATAGATCTTCGCCCCGGGGCCGAGTACATTCACGGGAATGGACAAGTGCAGCTTGAGACCCAGTTTCCGGTACCGGTAGAAGGCAATTGCATAGCGGATGTTATCCCATACATTTCTTTTCGTGTTGGTCAGGTATTCAACCTTGCGGAGGGCCCTGAGAAAAGCATGCAGGTATAACGACTCCGAGAAAAAGATGCGCCTTAGCAGGCCACCCCTGTAACTTCCCAGGGCCTGCTCGTCGGCAGCCAGGTAGGCGGTGAGATCGGTTTTATTCTTGATCATAACGGGTTTCTTTTGTTGGTTGCTTTGCGCACATCAGTAAGCCAGGTTTCTGTTGAACAGTTTCATTTTCACCAGCGTCATAAAAAGATAGCAGAGCGACAGCGGCTTCAGCTTGCTGTATCCCAGCTTGTCGAGGTACGCCAGCGTCACCTTGTATTTTTCCGCAGGTGAGAGGGAAGAGTTCTTGATGAGCGTCAGGAAGAGGGCTTTGAATTTCTGGAAATCTGTCGTGCCATCTGTTACCTGGTGTTCCCGGAAATACTGGGCGACCCATGTGAGGTAGGCGACGCTTGCATTGAGTTTCCTCAGCACGATGTCGCTGTTGCCTACGATGGACGAGATGTTTGCGTTGCTGTACCGCCATTTCACCCTGGTGCCGGGAATCGTTTTGATGCCTTTCGAACGTGAAAACTTGATCCAGGTAGCATCATCGGCCGACCAGGCAAGGTCCATGTACTCGAATTTTCCGGCCTTCAGGTACAGGTCCTTCCGGAAGATATATTCCACTGCGTAACTGTGGATCTCCACCCTGATGCGGCGGGAGAAGAAATCGGCGGTGTTCAGGAACTCGGGAAACGGTTGCGGATCGAGTATGCTTTCGTTTGCACCGTTGATCACATCCACGTTGAAATGAAGCAGCTCTTCATCCCGATGCTTACTCGTAAAGTTGTAAAAGGATTCTACGCATCCGGGCTCCATCAGGTCATCATCGGAAAACAGCCACATCCATTTCTCGTCACCGGTCATGTCGAGGCAGCGGTTCCAGTGCGACACCAGGTCTGCACCCCCCAGATTCATATCAAACCGTCTGAAAACGATATCCAGTTGTCCCTCGTACTGCTGTACGATCCGGTACAGGTCAGACGGGCTGTTGTCGTCGCCGATGTAAAGCGTAAAATCTTTACAGGTCTGACGGGCGATCGATGCCAGCGTTTGGTCAAAGAAGTCGGCTTTGTAGGCCGGGATCACTATCGCAAGTTCTTTTGTCATGGTTCTGGTAACTGTCTCTTTTTATAATGTGCTACTTCGCTACACGCTTAAGGCTCCGAATGCAGGCTCCGTCACCTCTTCACCCTCTGCTTCTTCCTGTCCGTTCTCCCACACTTTCTGGTAACAGTATAAGACCAGCACAGTGGTGATCAGAAAATAGTATGAGATCATAAAATCAGATGTCAGGCAGGTGATGATAAGCATCCACAGATAATACTTCAGGTAATGATATTCTTTGGGCAGCGGCATGCGGAAACTCTTTATGAAAATCAGGAGGTACCCGAGTATGGCCAGTACCCCATACATAACGTACACCTCCACCACTCCCACATCGGTCAGAAAATACCAGTACTCTTCCTCGATCGCAGAGATCACTTTGCCATAGGCCGAGTTCAGGTTGTACATGCCATTTCCCAACACCTTGCTGACCGTATTGGGTGTAAACCGGGTCAGAAAGAATTCTGCTTCCAGGATCCGCACATAATCTCCGCCCGCCGCTGCATCTTCCTTTTGCTGCTCGGCCAGTCCCTTGCTGATCGCCGTACCGGAGTTCACGAATATGAGCGCCGCTACCGCAAAAACACCGATGATCATCACCTTGTACGACAGCCGCACGTTTCTGAGGAAATGGATCAGGTAGATCAGGAACAGGGCCATGATGGCCTGCCGGGTCACCTGCAGCACGATGATGACCACACCGGCTGTGGCGTACGAGCCCCACAAAAAGCGATGCTTTGCCTGGCTGGTGATCTTGTTAAGGGCTATGAAGCAGGCCAGGAAGAAAACCCCGCCTCCCGGAAAATTTACCCGTACGATGCCGCGGTCTTCCTTGAACTCTTCGTGCATCCCGAAATAGACGACCGAAGTATGCGTGAACTGGAAAAGGAACAGGATCATATACACCACGCCATAGAACAGCACGATGTTTTCGATCGTTTTGATCCTGAAATCTGCTTTCTGCAGGTAAAAGAACGTAAACCATACCAGGTACGGCAGCGTGGTGGTGCTGTACTCGAGGCCTTGCCCCCAGGTATAGGCGGATACAAATATGGACAGCAGGATTGACCCTGAGATGAGCTGCACGGGCAGTACAAAGCCACCCCGGCGTTTCAGAAAGTGGGGCAGGGAAACGGCCACCGCCCCCAGCATGAACGCATAGCAGAGGTTTTTCAGGATGCCGTTGTTCGCGATCACGGCATCGAAAAACTTCAGTGAAAAGATCACCAGGAAAAATAAGTATATCGTCTTTTTGTTCATTGGGTTCTGCTTGATACGCGTGTAATTCATCTTGTACGCAGGAACTTCTGTTTCAGGGGTTGCAGGTATTGGCCCAGGGCAGCGGTTGTGAAAAACCGCATGTTGATCGGGTTGAGCCCTTCGCGCGAAAGGAACCAGTTCATCAGGATAAAAATGAAGACCTCGGTAACCAGCCAGTTGACGGTGGTAGCCATATATCCCCATTGTTTCACCATCAGCAGGTTCAACCCCACACTGAGGATGCCGGCATAGGCAGTGATGCGGAAGAACTGCTTATCCATTTTCAGGTTCATCATGATCTGGATCCCCAATACATTGTTGAGGGAGAAAAACAGGGGCACGATTGCCAGCACCTGGAAAGCGGGAATAGCACCCTCGAATTTGTTACCGTAGAACAGCCGGATAACCAGGGGGCCAAGAACAAACATGAGGATGGAAGCCAGTCCCAGGAAAGCCACGATAAGCGGAATGAGTTTCTGCACAACCTGGAGCCCTTTCTCCCGGCTTTCACCGAAAGCCCTGCCTACGTAAGGATAAAATGCCTGCGCAAGCGGCATCGCCAGCACCGACTGGGCAATGATGATCAGCCTTTGCGCCGCCGTGTAATAGCCCACCTGTTCCGTGTTCTGGTACAGTCCAAGGATCACCGTGGTGGTGCTTGAATACAGGTTCACGAATATGAGCGAGAAGAAAACGATCCTTTCATCGATCAGGACCTGCAGACATTCCTTCCACGGGATTTTTATGAGTTTCAGTTTGTAGGTATGGAAGGCCCATATGAAAGACCATACTGCCACCACTGTTTGCGTAACACCGATCAGAAAGGGTTGCCAGATGTAATCTTCTCCCCTGCGCACAAGCAGCAGGATGGAAGCAGTGAACAACAGGCGGCTGATGATGTTGAAGACGGCCACTTTCGAAAGATCCTGCATGGCCTGGAAAATCCAGTTCTGGGTGAACAGGGCAGACACACAAACCAGGTAGGAGAAAATAAACAGGAGCCTGTCTGCCTTCAGCTGTGGTACCGTGAACAGCAGTACGATAAAGACAAGGGTCGCTGCCGCGAACAGAAGGCACTGTGTATAAAATACTTCGCTGAACACCCGGTTCCTGTTTTCTATGTTATCAGGATCGCCGGCCACTTTGCGTGTGGCGGTAAAGTCGAAGCTGTAGGAAATGAGCAGATTGAAATAGACCACGAACGCAGCGGCGAAATTGATGACCCCATATCTACCCGGTCCGATGATGCGGGAGATAACCGGTACGGAGATCAACGGCAGCACATAGGTGGCCAGCTGAACAAGCGTCAGCGAGAAGACGTTCCGGGTTAACTGGTTCTTTGATTTGACTGAGCTCAAGGGGTTCAACTTTGTAGTTACGTGTAGTTTGAAAAATCGTTGGCGGCCAGGCCTCCATCAGGAAACCTTGCTGTAGGTACGCCTGTTTATCCGGCGGTCTTCCTTCCTGCCATAGATGTATCCGTATCCATAGCCATAGCCATACGTGTTCCTGCCAAAGCCCCTGGCCCGTACCCCGTTGAATACAATGCCCAGGTTCTTTAATTCGTTGATGCGGTTGTTCTCACCCAGCCGTTCCAGCATGATGCGGGGGGTGTTGCGGTGGCGAACGATATACAGGGTCGCATCACACAGCTTCGACAGTACGTAGCCGTCGGAAAGCAGTCCGACCGGGGCAGTGTCTACAATCACATAATCGAACTGCTTTTCCAGCGCCGCCATGAGAGCTGCCGGGCGGTCGCCGAAGATGAGGTCGGATGGATCTGCAGGCAGGTTGCCGGCGGAAATCACGGAAAGGTTGGCGTTTTCATGCGTTTTCCTGATCACATCTTTCAGCTGCGCTTCGCCGTTCAGTACGTCAGACACACCTCTTTCTTCTTGCATTCCGAACTTGTCGGCCAGGGAAGGGTTACTCAGGTCGAATTCGATGAGCACAACCTTTTTGCCGGCCATGGCCAGACTGAGCGCCAGGTTGGCTGCCACAAAACTTTTTCCTTCTCCCGAGATCGTGGAGGTGACCAGTATCTTCTTGCTTCCGGAGCCTATGCCCAGGTAGGAGAGCGATGAGCGCAGCATCCGGAATTGCTCTGCTATGAAAGTAGGCTTACCCTTTTCTATCACGATCGGGTTGTTTGAATTTTCGTATACGATCTCCCCTATCACCGGAAACGAAGTGGTTTCTTCGATCTCCCTGCGGTAAAGAACGGTGCGGCTGAACAGTTCAGACAGCGTGATAAAAGCCACGCCGATGCCCAGCGCCAGCAGCACGGCGATCCCGTACACCAGTTTTTTACCGATGCCTACCGGATCGAGCGAAGATTCCGCCTTGTCGATCACGCGGCTGTTGGAGACGATGGAGGAATGAGAGAGCGCTGTTTCTTCTCTCTTCTGGAGCAGGAGGCTGTAGATGGCGCTCTTGATATTTTGTTCACGGCTGATTTCGACAATGTCGCGCTCCTGTTGCGGCAGGTTCTGCAGAATGCCGGAGTAGGAACTGTTGGTAGCAAAAAGATTGCGTTTGCTGGCTTCGAGGGATTCTTTCTGAGCCTGTACGTTCTCCAGGATGCTGGGTTTCATCTTATCGATCTGGCTGCGCAGGGACATCAGCTGGGGGTTATTTTCTCCCGTGGTCTGTTTAAGCTTTTCGTAGTCGAGCTCGGTATCGTACAGTTTTTTAAGCAGGTTGGTAAGCAGCGGATCATCGATGCCAAAAGTGGAAGGGACCAGGTTTCCGCGGTTGTCGTTTACGGCGATGTACTGTTCCACCTGGTTCATGACGGACAGCTTCATATTGACCTCAGACAGCTTCTGGTCGTTGTCGCTTACGTTCTGCAGAAAGAGTTTGCTCTGCGAAGTAAGATCGACCGCTCCCCTGTTCGACTTGTACTGCTGCAACTTTTTTTCGATGTCCGTCAGGTCACCTGACACTGATTTGAGGCGCTCGTCCAGAAAAGAGAGGGTGTTCTCTGCAAGGGAGTTCTTGTCGTTCAGGGAAGCTTTATCGTACGCTGCCATCAGTGAGTTCAGGATGTCTTCCGAGCGGCGGGGCATTTCGTCTTTCAGGGCCAGGGTAATTATGCTGGCCAGTTTGTTTGTGGAGCTTACGGTCAGGTTGCGGGTAAGGGAGAGAATGACCCGCTTCGGATCGACGAGGTTGAAAAAGAGCGGCGCCTTGCTTTCATACGCCGTATTTTTTGCACTGAACCGGAGGGTACCCCACGGCGTGGAGGTCCAGGTGTTCAGGGGATAATTGTGTCCCTGTACACCGATCGTTTGAGCTTGCCTGTTAATCGTAAAAAAGATCTGTTTGCTTTCAGTGATGGCTTCTTCATTCTGTGCCTCGATGCCGATCGGTGAATTGTCATACAGGGGTTGATCATGCCATTTGCCCTTCCCGTACACAGGGGCGTACAGCTTCAGTTCTTTCACGACCTGGCCGAGCAGTGCCCGGGATCTCAGCACTTCTATCTCATTTTCAAGGATCTTCTTGCCCGACAGGATATCCATGCTTTCGGTGACCTTGGAATCTTCCATGCCTTTCTTTTCGTCTTTGATCAGCAGCGAGGCGGTGGATTCATATACCGGCAGCTTGCACTGCAGGTAAACCCAGGCCCCGCCGATGCCAACGAGGGTCAGCAACAGGAAGACAGGCCAGTAAGGCACATAGCGCGCCCAGAGCTGGCCGAGCTGATTGTCTGCGTTTTTTGGTAAATCTTTCTTGTGGGTTTGCACGTTTATATTGTTTGAATGAGGTATTTTTTGTACTGCCGACGCTTACTAAAAAAACCGGCTCAGGCACTGTTTAGGTTGCTCTCAAAGGCAGCATGCTCAACCGAAACATCTTCTAAGTTCAGGCTTGGAACTTCGCATCTCAAACAGGGCTTCGCCACTCCCGGTCGCATCGGTGATCCCGGATAAAAAAAATATTCTTCCCGACAGGAAATAGTCCGGTCAGAAAAAAATGAAAGTCCTGTGCTAACAGTGTTGTAAGGAAAAAATGAACTTCAGAGGAATCTACAAAGGATGTGGAATAGATTGAGACGCATGTCGCGTTTTCTTATAAGCAGATAAACATTGGAAATGCAGAGGCATGATTGGATTGAGCCTCAAAATTATATTTCAATGTTCAGATATGCAAGTGAATGGGAGAAATTATATTACTCAGCATGGCACTATCGATTATAGTGTGCTGCAAGCCATTGAGCAACTCCCTTAACTCAATTTTTCTGCGCATGTAATTTTATGATTCGTCAGTGAGCGGTTTGCAGTTCTGCGGCAGCAGTTCGTGCAGGTTGGTTATTGTATACTTATGCATCTTTTCAAGTGCGTCTTTGAGTTAGCCGTACCGATCGATGTCAGGGAGCTTGCAGGTGGCAAACAGTGAGTATACCATGGCCGCCCGTTGTGAAGCTTCATGAGTGCCGGTGAGTAGACCGGGGGAATTGCACCCCCAGCCTTTCTCAGAATCAGACGTGCTCTTCTCAGTGCATCCGGTTCCCATTCTCAAGTCACATCTTCTAACTCTCAATACCTAACCGCTCCTTGAACCAGGCCCCCCAAATGTTTACGTGACTAAAATGATTTTACATTTCAGTCCAGTCATTTGGGGGGCTTGTACAGAAGCGGGTTCCCCGGTTGCTTACGGACCTCCGCCATGCATATGGATCGAACCATGTGGGACTTGGCCAGCGCTATACAGTGCGAGAATTTAAGTGGCGGAGTTGAAGAGATCGGGTTGGCATAGATGTGGTCAAGTTGCACTTTACTTCTTCTTCAAATGCCTGTTTGATAAAGTAAAGTAAATGTGTAGGCGTCGGAGGAGGTTTTTATGTAAAAGAGTGCAAGGCAAAAAGAATGCCTCTTGCTCCAACATGCGGTTGCCAGACTCGCCCGGCGAATGGATACGGCTCGGTTGGAACAACAGGCATGGGACCTTGCTCGCGTCAGTCCTTCCAGCACACGATTGGCTTTAAGGAAAGTTGCTTTAGAAATGCTTCATCCTGCCCGTGGGTTAGGATGAAGCAGGTCAATCTTTATAGTTTGATGAATGACTTTTGCGAGACAACCGAATTGTTTGAAAGTGCAGAGATAAAATAAGTTCCACTCACGAGTTTGGATATATTGATGGTGACCGCTTTGGTGTTTGCAGGAGCAGTTTCTTTTAAAAGGACATAACCTGTCATTGACCGGATGATGATCTGCGTAACCGAACTATCCAGGATCCTGCTCAGGTCAACCGTAAGGAGCTGTTGAGCCGGATTAGGACTTAATTTCATCGAAGCCCCGGGTGATGTTTTTAACATCAGGGACTTACTGATCTGAGTACCCTTGTTTTTAACCGACCGGATACGGTAGAAATTATTTCCATCCAGAGGGCAGTAATCGGTAAAGGAGAAGTTTGGGGTCGACAGCGAGTTTACCGGAACGCTTCCGATCGTTGTAAAACTCGTTCCGTTCTGGGATCTCTGGATTTCATACACTTTGACGTCGGAGTTGTTTTTCTGGTCCCATTGTAGCTGAACGGCGTCTTCCGCCTTATTCCCCGACAAAGCCAGTTCGTCCGCTACGGCTATCGTGACAGGCTGCTTGAACAGGATTGCGGATCCATAAGGTTCCAGTGTGATAGAACCGGAGTAAGTGGTTGAGGCGGGATCCATGAAAGTGCCATCCAGGGAAAGCGATCTTCTGTTTGTGGAAGGGTTGATCAGCTGTATGATCTTCTCGTCCAAGTTGTCGATCTTTACATCAGCCTCTTGCATGGAGATGTTGTCGATGTAGATCGGCTGTTTCTGCTCTTCCAGCGTGATCACGATACTGGCATTCTCTTCTGTTGTAAGGGCCGTGAATATGCATTCTCCGTTGAATCGGTCGGCTGTACCCATGAAGTCCTTCACCGTGCTGACGTTCTGGTAAGGGTAGTAGCTCTGCCTCAGGAAGAGTTCGTAATGTTTATCCTTGCCGACCCCGGCGAGGCTGAATGTTACATGGTAAGTTTGCCCTGCCACGACGCTGCCGATCCCTATTACGGTAAAACTGATGTTGCTGGTGGGAGATTCCTGTTCAAACGAAAGTTCTAGCTGTCCGGCATCGAGTTGCCCCATCTTCGTCCATTTCAGCTTGCTGTAGCCTTCCGGAGACCAAGTATAAACGCCGTTGAAGTTACTCTCGAATGATCCGTTCGGAAATTTGTTTTCGCCCATCGGTAAGGTATAGGAGTAATATGGATAGGTAACGGGCGATCCTAAGGTTCCCTGGTCCTTTCCGGTGGATAACTGCCAGTCTTCAAGGTTAAACTTTTCGATCAAGGTTTTATCTCCCCGTTTAAAGGTATTCCTGATAAAAACATTGTCGTCAACCGGGCGGCAATAGTAATTCTTGTCGTAGTTCGCGAAATATTGGATGTCGTCGAATTCACTTTCAATCTCAAGGATGTTCTGTGTAATGGCTTTTGAAACAAGCATGTTGCCGTTGAACGCATTGTTGCCGATAGCAGAGGCAAAGATGTGACCCATATACAATTGCTTGCCGTTGTTGAACACCTTGTTGTTCTGAACAAAAATGTTATGGGGGTTATTGAAGAACATCCCTCCCAAACTGCAGTTTAAAATGGTGTTACCCGTGATGTGTAAATCTCCTGCATGGCCATCCACATAAATGCCATTTGCGGAGATAAAATCAGTTTTGAGTGTACCGCTTCCATCTCCAATCCCGTTCTGGATGATGTTTCCTTCTATGCTCCTGTCAGGGTAAACTGTATTGTCGTCGCCAGCCTGCCAGGTATATATCCCCCCCCCATCGTCTTTGACCAGTACGAAATGATCGATGAAGTTGTTCTTTACCAGCACCGAATCGCCTTCAAACCGCAGTGCAGTATAGCCCGTGCTGTCGATGGTGTTGTATGTGATCCGGTTGCCGATGCCCCGTACGATCAACCCCTGGTATGCATCGTCACCGTTCCCTCCCATTCCCCTGACGACGCCGGACCTGCGGATTGTGTTTGCAGAGATAAGACAGCCGAGGCAGCCGGAAGCCACGATCCCGTCATTGTGCGAGTCCTCAAACAGATTGTTCTCAAGTACCAGTTTGCGGTTGCTGCTGCTATGGATGCCATCTATGCCAGCACCAATGAAATCACAGTTTCTGATGGTGACATAATCCGAATTGAAGATAATGGCAGCATACTTGTTGGCGCCGTAAAAGCTGAGGTTGTCAATGACCATGTAACCATAAAAATTAATCAGCAGCAAAGTGTCTACGAAAGCCGCTCCAATGTGCAGATCAGCCGGATTTGTTGTACCCGTTTTGATAAAAATAGCCCTGCCGTCGGCCTGGTAACACCATTCGCCGTTCAGGTCGAGGGTTGCCGGGTGATTCTGTATAAAGTACCCGTAATTATCGGAAGGCCAGTAATTGGAGTTGTCGCCATTGTACATCAGGGTACTGCCCCTGTGATTTACAATGGTGTGTTTGTCGAGGATCCACCGGTTCTTGCGCATCACCACTTCGCCCCCGGTCCAGTTGGGCTGTTCAGCCAGATGCGTATCTGTGATCTCTGTGTTCCGGTTATGGCTTTGAATGGTTAGAAATCCTTTGTTTTCCGCATCAACGTTAGGGTACCTTCCCACCGGGGTAGATTTTCCATTTACAAATAAGCTGTTCACGTTGAGCTTGCAGTTGTTGCAAACGCTTCTCCAAATGCCGTCACTGGTATGTTCCCAGTCTTTTAGTTCCTCTAAACCGGAGATGATGGGCTTGCTTCCTTCGCCGTAAGAGGAGAAAACAAAAGGGGCGGATACAGAACCTGAATTCACAATGTTGATCTGTCCTGTAAAAGTATCGTTGCATTTAAACAGGACTGAATCGCCGGGCAGGAGGTTCGGGATAAAAGCGTTGAGACGATCCAGGGATTTCCACGGAGTCTGAGAATTCTGAGCTTCCGACGCCGATCGTGAGTCCTGCCCGTCGGTGGAAGACAGATAATACGTGTTTGCGATTACGGAACGGCTACAAAGGATGAGTGTTAGCAAAATGGATAATCTTAACATACGATTATACTGATTAAAGATGCAAAGAGCGGCTGGTAGCCAGATACATATAAAAAATTTGTACATCACTAAAATCATGCTAAAACGATGATTATCAAAAATTTTAATCTCCGTCAATTTAAACCCCAAAGAGTAAAAATTAGACAATTTTTATAAAGCGTTGAATAATGCTCGCTTGAGATCGCACGCAAAAGCGACCAAGACAAAAATATAGAATTTTTATATATGATAAGGAAGATGTCTTTCAGATCACTGTGGCTATTGCTTGAATCCTGATGTTTATGAGCCTGTACGAAGAAGTGGTACTTGAAAAAACAGCCGGTTGCAAAAACAAAGTTCCGGTTCATAGGAACCCAAAACCAATGTGCAGGAGCAATAAGCAAATGTAAAGCCAAAGTAAGTTGAAATCATAAGAGAGTTACATCAAAGTCAATAATCATGACCTCAAGTAAGAAAGATCCAGGTGCTTATGCTGCGGCATGCCAAACCAATGTTACCCCTCTTTGACTTTAATCACTTCCTAATATAACATTCCTCATAGGGCTTAGCCCCACTTGCTGATCTTCATCATCGAGCCAATAGTACCCTGATTTGCTCGTTTAAAAGGCGGTTAAATCAATCGATCATTATTAAACTAAATCCTATGTCAACTACCCTCTTCAACAGTTGTCTTTATGCAATCTGTCATTCATTGATCAGTTCCTTGATTCTTCAAAAATCCCTTGTCATCAGATTGAATTTCCCTCGGATCGCTTGATTCATTTTTAATCCTATCCTTATCCTGACTCAAGCACCTGTAAGCTTACTGTGTTTGATTAATACCCTTAATCCTTATTCTCCTGTGAAAACTTTTTTGATTTTGTTAACCGTATTGTACAGTTGTACAGCCAGCGCCAACAACTATTATTTCTCACAAAGTGCCGGCAATGATTCTAAGTCGGCTGTTGAGGCACAAAACCCGCTCACCCCCTGGAAGAGCTTGGCGCAGCTGAACCGTTTTGCACCTTCCCTGAAACCAGGGGATTCAGTCCTGTTTAAATGTAATGAAGTATTCGAGGGACAACTCGTGATACAAACATCTGGTGTTCCCGGTAGACCGATCATTTTCGCATCTTATGGAACCGGTAACAAACCCGTTGTTTCTGGGTTAACAACTTTGACGAACTGGGAAAATACTGAAGGTGGCATTTGGAAAAGCTCTTGCGCCAGTTGCCAGGAACGGGTTAATATGTTGTTATTGGAAGATACGGCCCGCGCTGTCGGCAGGTATCCTAACCTAGGAACAAGTAATAATGGATATCTTGCCATTCAAAGTCACAACGGGAACACAGAGATATCTGACAGTCACCTGGCTGCGCAGCCTAACTGGACGGGCGGCGATGTGGTGATCCGTAAAAACCGCTGGATCATAGACAAGTACCCGATCTCAGACCACAGCGGCGGCAGTATCAAATTCAAAGTGGACGGGTATACTTACGAGCCCAGCGATGACTATGGCTACTTTATACAAAACCATCCGGCGGCCCTTGACCTGTACGGCGAATGGGCTTACCGGAATGCTGATAAATCCTTATTACTTTATACCGGAAGCATAAATCCTGCCGGGAAAAAGATCCAGGTGAGCACGCTCGACACACTTGTGCGGGTACACTACCAGAGCAATATTGTGTTCTACAACCTTTCCTTTAAGGGAAGCAACCTGTTTACGATCGACATTTACTACTCACAAGGTATCACGCTTTCGGATTGTGAGATCTCGTACTCCGGAGCCAACTCCTTGAATGTATACAACACGCGGGAACTCAAAGTGAAGAATTGCACGATCGCTTATTCAAACAATGACGCAGTTCTTGCCAATGAGTGCTTTCAGTGCAGGATCGGGGAAACAAGAATTACGCAAACCGGAATCATCCGGGGAATGGGAGCGAACAACGATGATGCCTACCAGGCTGTTGTTATGAGAGGGATCCAGGATACCGTGGAATACAACCAGATAGACAGTACCGGTTATATGCCGATCCGTTTCGAAGGTGATTCCATTTTGATCAAAAACAATTACATCGACTATTTCGCCTTGGTGAAGGATGATGGCGGCGGGATTTACACATGGCAGGCCGGGGATGATGCAACCATCCATTATGCCAGGAAGATCGTGGGTAATATTGTAAAGAACGGGATCGGTGATGGTTCAGGAACGAACCAATCTTCTTTCCTGTCGGCAAACGGCATCTATGTAGACGGGCATGCCGGACAGGTAGATATTTCGGGCAACACCGTGTCGAACTGCAGCTTGGGAGGCATCTTCCTAAACAATCCGAGCGATATTCAGATATCTGATAATACCGTGTTCAATACCCGATATCAGATCAACATGTCGCATATTTTCGACACTTATGTAGGAAGGAACCGATTGAAGAAGAATATCTTTTTCTCCAAATACGAGTCTCAAAACATCCTGAATCTGGAGAGCCAGTACGATGACATTAAAAACTTTGCGGCCTTCGACAGCAATTATTACTGCAAGCCTTCCGGTAACAACGTCATTATCCAAAGCACCTCCAAACGGGGCGACAAAAACCTGCTGGACGTATACAACCTGCCGAAGTGGCAATCAGTTCAACAGAAAGACAGCAACACCAAACAAGCTCCTCTTTCTGCCAGCTATTACAGCAATGTAAGCAGTTATGGTGAAAACAAATACGCCAATGGAAAATTTGATGCTGACATTTCCGGATTGAATGCATGGTCACCGGAAGGTTACTGTGTGGCTGCTTGGAAAAATACCGATAAATTAGACCGGGGTGCCCTGGAAATTTCTTTCAATGGATTGTCTCCAACTATCAATGAAGCTTTTGTAGTGATCGGGATCGGAGAAGTAAAAGCCGGACAAAGCTATAGCGTGAAATTCAGCACAAGAGGAACTGATAACAACAGTCACGTCGGCATCTTTCTACGTCAGAGCTTTGGACCTTACGGAACCATCTCCGATGTTAAATACACGCTGCTGTCGAGTCAGCGCCAGGATGGCGAGTGGATCTTCACGTCCACCATCGACGAAAAAAACGCGAGCCTGGTATTGTCGGTGGAAGAACAGACAAGTCCGGTGTACTTCGACAATTTTGTTGTAACCACGGCGAATGTGTCGGTCGAGAATGTTGACAGCAATATCTTGTTCATCGACAATCCTTCCAAGATATCCAAAACAATGACAATAGAAGGAACCTATGTGGATGCAAAAAGCACGCTGTATTCTGGTGTCATCACCCTTGAACCTTATACATCAGCGATCCTGATGAAGCAACAGGCTTCCCTGCTTCCTGCAGAAGATATTTATCTGACCGGTACCAAAATGCCAAATGCTTCCAAACTTGCCTGGAATGTAGACAAAGGGTTAGCAATTAGCCATTTCGAAATCCAAAGATCAACGGATGCGGTGAATTTCACTACCATGGACAAAATCGCGGATGTTCCGAAGGAAAGCATTTACTTCAATTATACCGACAACACTCCCGCAGCGAATCGCAATTTTTACCGCATCAAGCTGGTCACTAAAGAAGGCAAGACCATTCTGAGTAAGATCGTCATGGTTAAATTCAACTTACAATCTTCGCTGAAGCTAAGTCCGAATCCGGCTACCCATACTGTTACAATCATGCTGGACGGAAGTGTGAATGCTAATGCTGACAGGTTTCTGGTTGTACATTCACTGAACGGAGTGCTTGTACAAAAGATCCGTATAGCCCCTCAGGAATTATCCCTCCAGATTGATTTATCTAATTTTAGCAGCGGGACGTACGTGATTTCTTTCTTCTCGAACAACAAGATGCTCGAACAAAAGAAACTGATAAAGCTGTAAATCCAACTTTCAGCTTAAGCCATCCGCCATCCGTGTGTTCAACCTGACAGAGGGTTTTAACAGCGAAAAAATCCCAGACAAAATAAAAGTGTAATGTTCCGTGCGCGATCAACTCCACTTCATGTAAAGAAGGTCTCTCCAGAACGTTACACTTTTGATGCCGGCAAAATGACGAGCAATTATGTGCGGAAAATCTTTCTTGGTGTATTTTAAAGTATATTGATCATTGGATGTGATGATGATCTCCTGTTTACTAAAGAACTGTTCAGGATTAAAATAGTTGTTCAAAATAGCAAATGCAGTTTGCTCTGACCGGTTATCAGGGCTGGAATTGAGATAATCGCAAAGCTTATGCCACTTGTTATAGCTGGCATAGTCCCCGGATGCGTATATAACGCCTGCATTCAAAGGCTTTTTATTTAGGCAATCCTCCTCATTCAATGTTTTCAGCATTTCGTAGCTGTAGCAGAATTCGATGTCTTCAGACATCTTCAGGACCGGATTGGTAGTGAGGGGGAGGTTTTGGGGAGACGAAAACCAAAGAACGTCCGTGTCAGAATAAAGGCATGGAAACTTCTCAGCTAGATACATGATAGAAATCATCTTTTTGCCCCACAACTCCTTGGAAGCATAGGAGTGCAAATTTTCATTCCCCTTGTTTCTGAAATACTCTGCGCACTCCGTCCAGGAAATGATGGAAACTATCTTGGGCCATTTCACCATTTTGTTCGTGATTATTTCTTTAGGTGTGCCATCTGTTACAATGTATACCTCTGGCAGATAGTCCCAGTTTGCATGCACTGAATACAGGGACGCATTCAAATACTTGATCCCATACTGGCCGCAGAAAAAAACCAGCTTAAAATCTGCCGTGGGGCGGTTGTCCTTGCTCAGTTTTGGGATTCGGAATGAGTAAAATGTTCGGATCAATTTTGCAGTAGAACGGAGTAGGAAATTTCTCATCCTGTAAATCTTATTTTTTGTTGAGTCCACCCATCCATAAAAATGAAGCACTCAACTTGTTTTAGAAGTTCACTTAACCAGTACCTTTTGAACGGCAAGTTTTCTCGGCATCAGCCTTCTCCTAATTTGGGCTTTCCCATTAGGATCCACAGCGAAGGAAAAACAAGCCGGACATAAATGATACTGGATCTGAACAAAGCCATCGGCAGGGATGTATGCCTCCTTTCAAATTTAAATACTTGTTTTGGACCCTTCGTCTTCGGTGAGTTGAAGTGCCTGATGCGCGTTGCCAGCGGCACCTGGGGATCACACCATTTCGATAACGTGAGGTGTCCGTCACATTCACCGGCTATCTCAGAAGCCACATAAGACTTTATGCCGACTTTTCGGGCGCGCATCCCGTAATCATTATCACCTAGCACGTGTTTGAAATAAGGGTCCAAGAAGCGGACCTGCGAAAATACACTTTCCGGGATGAGCACAATGTTACCATTAAAATAATCGCATTCAATAGGGATTCCTGTAGGCACCATCTTTACTTTGTGAGACAGCAAATAGCCACTGTAAGAAACTTCCGGCTTATCTCTCCAGACGCTCGCGCCTACGAAGATGGCATTGTCGTTGAACCTGGCTGAGTCGGCCAACAGGTTCCGGA
This sequence comes from Chitinophagaceae bacterium, assembly GCA_965200945.1. Lineage (GTDB taxonomy): Bacteria > Bacteroidota > Bacteroidia > Chitinophagales > Chitinophagaceae > JADCRZ01. The sequence continues at coordinate 945,352 of OZ241749.1, read as the reverse complement.
TCGCCCCTTTTTGGAGCAAGGTATCGTCGTTGAGCCACATGTAAAAATCAGATCCTTGATTTGCGGCTTCTTCCCACGCAACATTCATACCGCCCCCCCAGTAAAGAGACCCGCTTCCCTCTATCACATGAACTTCCGGATACGCTTTTTGTACTTCGGCTCCCGTACCATCCGTAGATCCGTCGTCTACAAGAAACACGGATAGATCAACATACGGAGCTTGCGCGGATGCTGCGAAAAGAGCTTTCAAACATTCAAGCGTACCAGCTTTCCTATTGTAACAAGTGATTAATACGGCCATTTTTTTTCTCATGTACGCTATTAAATTTAAAAAATGCTAGTCCCAGGAAAAATGGGTAAATCAGGAAGTGCTCACCCTGCAGTAACACGATCATGAGCATGATGAGTAAAAGGGAATCACTCAGGGAACCACGCCCCCTGAACTTCCCCAGGGTGTAGAAGTACCAGAACATCCCTAAGATGCCTGCACTCGCTATAAAATCACTGAACCCGTTCCCATGGCCCAGGAACTCTCCGTTTTCTTCCTGTACGATGAGGATTGGGTGATCAGCAAAACGCGTGATAGGCCGAAACCCATTCCCGGTAAGAGGGTTTTTTTTGATGTAATGTAAGTCGAACAGCAATGCGCCAAACCGCGAGGGATCGAAGTCACCCTCCAACTGAACGGATTCCTCGTACTGGCGTTCAACCTTTTCTCCCAGGAAATCTAGGGTAAAGAACAGGTAAATGCATGCACCGACAAAAAGGGCCAGCATCGCGGCAATCAACATTTTGTTGATGTTTGAATAGATCAGGATGTACGCCCCGATAGTCATGGCAAAGATGATGTATCCGGTGGTGCTTTGGGTGGTGATTAGCGCCAGCACTATCACACACAAACTGAACTTTTTGTGTGCCAGCAAGTAAGGCATCCTGTAAAAGTTCATGAACAGGCATAGGTTGATAAAGGCCTGGAACGCACCGGGTTCCCAGAACATACCCGAATTCCGCAACGAGGATTCTTCCACCGTCTGGGGGCGGAACGTGTACAAGCCGACCGATTCGGTATTAGCCCCCAGGAAGAAATTTCTCAGAACATCATCGCCGAACAGGATGTGCAGCAGGAAAAAGGGAAAACTCAGCAAACACAATACAAAGATGACCTGGTAGAATATTTGAGCAAATCTGGTTTTCAGAATAAAAAAAACGATTGCACCAATCAGCGCTTTGGTCAGGAATCCCAGTGCATTGACTGCCGAGAGGTAACCCAGATTGAAATACTGAATGATAAATATTAATAAGAAACCGGCGCACAGCAGGCCGAACTTCAGGTAAAAATTCCTGGTAAGTTCCTTATTGTAAAATGCAAACAAAGCAACGCCAACCAGCACATACCCTACTGCAGCCCATGACTGGAAGTGAAAAGCTGGGTTGCCGCTTACCACCAGCAACAATGTAACAAGAAAGAGGTCTTCTCTGTTGCGGTTCCGAGCGCCTGAATGTTTCCTGCTCAACCGGAATGCTGGTCTCTCTTGCTGAATCGTGTACAATGTGACAATTTAAGTGTAAAAGAAGAAGGTCTACTCTGCAAGATTGTTGCTCTTTACAAACCTGTCAGCAGTGATTTTTCGAACCATCTTCGCCGGGTTACCGGCCCAAATTTCGTTGGGCGGAATACTTTTGCTGACAACAGAACAAGCTCCGATGATGGATCCCGCTCCGATCTCGACGCCCTTCAAGATTGTGGTGTGAGCTCCTATAAAAGCGTTATCTCCTATCTTTACAGGAGCCACTTTTGCCGACACAAGATCCTTTGCCGGGTCTTTTCTAACCTCCCCATCCAAGCTGTGAAAATCGGTGTCATAGATCACCACATTCCCCCCCAGCTTAACATGGTTTCCAATGTGTATCGAGTGGTGACAAACGATTGCAACGGAGCTCATGCCCACATCTTCCCCAATCCAAAGATTGCCGTGCCTGCTGACAATAATACTGCAGCGATAAAATCTTCCAATGGGGTTCGAAACCTCCCGGTTGTTCATCTTGAATCCTCTTCCTATGACACAGGTCCCTCCTATTCCTACGTTCATCCTCGGAAGCCCGGCCGTCTGGAATTCTGAGTAATTTACTTTATTCACATAAAATATCCAGGAGGTCAAGATCCTATCTATAGGTTTAAGAACACCTACTTTGGCGTACTTGATTCCCTTGAAGAAATAAACGAGGAGCTTTTGCATCTAATTGACTATTTTCCTGTAAACAGAAAGAAGTTCCTTCTGAATCCTGTTGCGGTCATGCCTGGCGTGTGCCATCTCCCGTGCCCTCCGCCCCATCTGCACAAAAGGTTCCGGGTCTTGTATATATGATTGAATGGAATAAACGATCTCGTATATTCCATTAGATGGCACTAGTATACCCGTCTGCTCATGCTGGATTAGGCTGGTTACCCCTCCGACGGCGCAGGCTATTACAGGCAGTCCGAGCATTTGGGCTTCACACAAGCTGTTGGGACTATTGTCGATATAAGAAGGATGTACAAAAATATGACTCTTGCCCAACAAAGTCATCAACTCTTCCGGATCCTTCCTGCCCACGAAACTAACATTCACTTTTTTGTGGTACAACCCCAAGGTTCTTTCAAAATGTTTCACCAGCAAAGCATCGCCGGGCAACCCAACCACCGTCCACACAAATGGTTCATTTACATGCTCCTTGAGCATCTGAGCAGCTTTTAGGACCACATCGACGCCCTTGTAAACGGTGGAGGAAAGCGTGGAAAGGATCTGCATTCCCCCCTTTACATCGCTGGGCTGCACGTAGGGTTGCCCGTAAAATGCAGGACGCAGAACCTCCTCAACATGGAAATAAGTCGTTCGGGGATTGTAAATCTTGGCAACAGCTTCGTCCCACCGGGTTCTTCCCATGATAAACCGAGCCTTTTTGAGAATATTCTTCTCCAGCATAGCCTGGTTTTTCATCCTTTTGGCATGAAAAGCCGGGCTGTTTCCAAGTATGTTTCGTACCAGGTACCTGGGATCTAACACATAATTCAGGGAAGATTGATTGATGCCAAAATAAGTATTGTAATAAGGATTGAGGAGGCCTTGCAGATGGATGACCACAGGTACCTTTGTCTCAGTCTGGATGGAGGCAAATACATCTTCGGTACCAAAAACATGGATAATATCGGGTTTGAAATCACTTATGACCTTTAATAACTGCTCTTTAACCCCCTTGTCGTCTGTTTTACCTTTCCAGTTGTTGACCCAGGTGATAAAAGGAAATTTTTTCCCGGTTCGGCGATGCAAGGGGTAATAAGTTACTTTTCCACGCACTTCTTTCGCAGAACCTGTTTGATGAAAAAAGGAAATGCCTAATTCCACTCTATCAACGTGCCGGATCAATTCTTCCAGAGACTCGATCCATCCCCCCCCGTGATAAAAATGTTGTCCTTGATTGTACAAGGAGGGTGTATTTGTAAACCACAATACCTTCATTTCATCCTAATTAAAAGTTTACATACTTGCACACCAACTACCTTACCAGTGTTCTATTCTCAGAAGGCCAGCTTTGAAGAAAATCTAACGAACCATGTGCCTGAGCAAAAGTAAACTAGTCAAGTCTTTCCAATCAGACTCTGCAAAGCATTGTTCTTGACTCTGAAGTAAGCCACTTTGGGAATCTTTCTGAATGCAAGTAATCCCAAAACGTATAAGCATCCCCCTGCAGCCACTTTACATGCAAGTGCAGGAATGAGCGGCACCTGTTTATACTGCAGATAGAACCCGAGTGCTGCACACATAACCGCAGCCATCAGGGAGGTTACTAGATAGGGCAAGATCCAGGATAGTTGTTCAAATACAGATACTTCTAATTTCCTGGATAGCAATACCAAGTAATAGATGTACTGAAATAAGACGCTTACGGCAAGTGCTGCGGTAATATAGTATATGCCCGATTTTGTGACAAGTAAAATCAAGCTCATTTCTACTATGGAAGTGATTATGAGTGCGAGGCTGAGAGATTTTGCATAGCCTTTCGCCACGACCAGTTCCCGGTAAAGGCTTACGAATGGGTCGAATATCTTGACGACACAAAAAATCTGAAGAAAGATTACGGACTCTATCCACTTATTGGTAAAGAGGAGTACTGTTACATCTGTTGCATTGACAAACAAAAGCGATAACATGGGAAAAGCGAAAAAAGCAATAGTCTGGATCAGTCTTTTAATAAAAACCCTGAACAACTCCTCATTTTCTTGAGACTTCGTGAGAAAAGGATACGCGATTTTTACTATTACACTCTGGATCACGCCTGTCATCATCTCCGGTGTTTTCATGCCCCGGTTCGCCAGTCCCAACTCTTTACCACTGTAGAACTTTCCTATGATCAGGTTGCTAAACTGTTGAAGGAAGAAAAACAACATGCTGCTGAACAGGATGTTCAAGCCAAATGACAGCATGCCCTTTATAGAGCCATAGGAGAACCGGAGAGATGGGTACCAATCCGATTTGATCCAGAACACCGCCAGCAGCAGAACCTGTGCGGTCAAGGCGGAGATCACAAGCGACCAAACGCCCAAACCGGAGAAAGCAGCTCCGATTCCCGACATTCCGCCCCCTACTGAGCTTACCATTTGAGCAATGGAAATCTTCCTGAAATTCAGTTCTTTGATCAGCAGGGTTCTTTGAACCTGACAGAGCGCACCGATGATAGTAACAAAAGAGATCACCCGGAACATTGGTGTAAGCTTTTGTTCATTGAAAAACCAGGATATGACCGGCGCTGCTAAAAACAAGACAGAAGTCAGCAGTACACCTAACGCTACATTGATATAAAATATGGTGTCTATCTGAACCGGAAGTAACTGAAAGTGTCGAATGATAGTTTTTTCAAATCCTGCGTCCGCAATGGCAGCGGAAATTCCCAGGAATAAGTTTGCCAGCACAATGAGTCCGAAGTCTTTAGGATTCAATAAGCGGGCCAACACAACTGCTACCGCAAACTGCATCAGCTGAACAGACAGCTTTTCTACCAGTGCCCAGACTGAACCTGCAATAGCTTTTGACTTTATATTGACAGCTTCCAACCTTCCGGTTTTGATTTAGAAATCTGGGCTTGTGCTTTCACGGCATAAATATTTATTTGAAAACAAATGGCATCTTGTCGAGGGTCCATTACACCTCAAATGAGGGGGAAGAAAACTAGACTTTTGCTTTGCTGACGTAGTTATAATCATATCCATATCCATACTTATCTGAAGCAAATCCCCTTTGCTTGATTCCATTGAATACGATCATGAGGTTTTTGAGTTCCCCCATCTTGTAGTTGTTTATCAAGTGCTCCAGCCGCTTTTTGGGAGTTCGGCGGTGTCTGATAACAAAGAGGGTTACATCACATTGCTTGGAGAGGATATACCCATCCGACAACAGCCCGATCGGCGCCGTATCCATGATGATATAGTCAAACTTTTCTTCCAGAAGCTTTAATAATAGGGAGGATCTTTCGCTGACGATAAGGTCTGAGGAACTGGAAGGACGCTTACCTGCAGAGATCAGGAAAAGATTAGCGTTTTCATGGCTGTTCTTGACAATGTCTCTCAGATCCACTTCCCCATACAGGAAATCGGATACCCCTTTCTCGGCTTTAATCTGGATCTTTTGTGCCAGGCTGGGATTAGTAAGGTCAAAATCTACCAGCACGACCCGTTTGCCAGTCAGGGACAAACTTAATCCCAGGTTGGAGGCGATGAAGCTTTTTCCTTCGCTTGAGATCGTGGAGGTGACGAGGATTTTTTTGCATTTTGCGTGATCGTCCGAAAAGGTCAGAGAAGTGCGCAGCATCCTGAACTGATCAGCAATAAAGCCATCGTTTCCGGATTCAAAAACAATCGGCTTCTTGCTTTTTTCGTAAGCGATTTCCCCGATGATCGGAAGCGATGTTACACTTTCAATATCCTTGCGGAAAAGAACATTTGGGTTTACCACATCCAACAAAGTGATGGCGGCAACACCCAGGCCGAGCGCGATCATGACGGCGACCAGGTAGATGAGCTTATTGGATAACCCCACAGGATCTAAGGAGTACTCAGCCCGGTCCAGGATCCTGCTGTCGGAAGAAATTGAAGAATGGGAAAGGGCGGTCTCTTCCCTTTTTTGTAGCAAGTAACTGTAAATTCCACTTTTAATATTCTGCTCCCGGCTGATGCCAACAATATCTTTTTCCTGTTGCGGCAGGCTTTCGAGCATGGAATTGTAGCTGCTGTTGCTTGCGTACAGGGAATTTCTTTTCAATTCCATGCTTTTTTTCTGGCTCCTAATGTTTTCCAGAATGTTGGGTTTGATCTTTTCTATCTGGTCGGCTATGGATTTCAACTGGGGGTTATTTTCACCAGTAGTTCCTTTCAACCGTTCGCTTTGCAACTCCAGGTCATACAGCTTGTTCAGCAACCCAGTAAGCACCGGCTCATCAAAGCCTAGCGAAGTTGGCACAAGCCCGTTGCGGGTGTCGTTGGAAAAAAGAAACTGCTCGACCTGGTTGAGAATGGCCAGCTTCATGTCCACATCCCCGATCTTTTGGTCATTTTCACTCACATTTTCCAAGAAGAGCTTTCCCTGCGTCGGAAGGTCGATGGCACTTTTATTGGCTCTGTACTGTTGCAATTGTTTTTCGATGGAATTCAGATCTCCTGACACCAGTTTCAGCCGTTCGTCCAGGAAAGAAAGGGTGCTGTTAGCCAGCGAATTTTTGTCGTTCACCGATGCTTTGTCGTAAATGTCGATAATCGTATTGAGGATATCCTCAGAGCGCCTGGGCACTTCATCTTTCAGCTTGAGGTTGATAACACTTGCCAGTTTGTTGACGGAAGAAACATTCAGGCGGTACCCAATACTTTGTACAACCCTTTTTGGATGCACCAACGTGAAAAACAATTCGGCATCTTGAACCTGGGAACCGTCGTTGAAGGAAAACCGGATCGTGCCCCATGGAGTTGCAACCCAAGGACCGACGGGGTAGTTTCTACCGTTCAAGGTGATTTGCCGTCTACCTTTATCGACCGTAAAGTTCACTCGTTCTGTTTCCTTGATGAGGTCCGGATTCTGGACCTCAATCTTTACAGGGGAGTTTTTGTAGAGCAATTTGCTGCGCCACCGGTCATGCTGATACACCGAAGCATACAATTTCAGGTCGTTGACCGTTTGAGTCAGTATCGCCCTTGACTTCAGAACTTCGATCTCGTTTTCAATGATTTTTTTACTCGAGAGAAGGTCGAGGCTTTCCGTCACTTTGGAATCTTCCGTCCCTTTTTTCTCATCCTTTATCAGGACCGTAGCGCTCGATTCATATAGGGGGACCCGGTATTGAATATAAAGCCAGGCACCCAATAAAGAAAAAAGAACAAGGACCAAAAAGACAGGCCAGAAGGGAAAGATCCTTGCCCACAGAAGACTAAGCAGATCTTCTTTCTTTTCTTCGCTATATTCCATTTCTGCTTTCACAAGAGCAAATTTATTAAGTTGACAATCAATTCAGATGTGGCCGGATACAACCGAAGAGGTCTCCTATAAATGCCAGGCTCACTGCCTGCAATCAGTTTACAGTTCCCCTCTGCTTTATCATTTCACCATCAGCATATCATGTTTGCACTCACTTCCAGATACAAGATGCATAAAGATTTCGAATATGCTATTAATATACCGACAAGTAAATATTTACCAAGGAAGGATGATTGGAACAAATAAACCCTACGAAAGGCTAGATATTACGATTTTCTGAAGGAAATTCATGCTAATTATGCTGCAATATTACCGAATAAACCCCAAAGGAAGAATTCGAAAGGCGATTATATGATAATTTAAATCATTGTTCATGAACAGTTATACCTGATGTGCCGGTAGGTAAGGCCATTTATGACGTTCCCATGCAATGTTAGGCAAGGCCTGGAAACAGATCAGTTACAGGTTTAACGGATAAGCAGGAAGGACGGATTCGGATGAACCCACCAAAGAGGACACTGTGTAGCTGCCGCGCCGGACAGGCTTGCCTCTCACGTAATATCCTCATATTCCTGAAACCCCTGAAAGGAGAAAATGTGTTCAAGTTAAGAGTTCCACCTTGAGAACTTGACCGGATGCACGTAAAGCGCATCTTCTGGAAACCGGTTATATAGATTGGCCAGGCTTTTGTTGAACCGGTTTTCAAAAGTCTCCGCATCTTCGGGCGTCCACATAGTATAGCCTTTATGAGGCAAGTCTTTTTCTTCTCTTATCACAGTTGCTGCGAGGGCTAGTGAGGTGGGCAACGCAATTTCCACAAAAAGATTCAGGGCGCTGAATATACCGCAATACTGCATAAACTCGAAAGAATCGGCATGCGGAACGAGGAGTATATCGCTGTATGAACCTATCACCGGGTACGGGAGGCATTTCTTGGAAAAAACTTTTGAGGATTTGAGTACTGATAATGCCCACTTGTATTTTTTTGACAGTTTCCGCTTGTACAAGGCTTTAAAAACTTCTGTACTGTACAGATTCTTCCAAACAAACATTTTCCAGTGAACTTTCGGTTCAAAATGCAAACCGTGAGCAGCCAGACGTTTAAGGGCCTGATCATAGGAGGGTAAAAACTGGCTCACTTGAAGACCAGGCGTATCGATTTCCAGGTCTAACGCCGATTGCAACCAGGGCCAGTAAGGGGCCAGGTGGCGATACGGTCTTGACTCATTTTCATCTGTCAACAGAAACATGCCCGGCAAAAAAGCCGAGTTTTTATCGACACAGAAGAACCTCTGGTAATTCTCTTGGTTGATTTTTGGATTGAGAAGAAGATCATCCCCGATAAACAGGTAATGATCAAAACTTTCATCCCGCACGAGGTCGAGCGCTTTGGCAACGAACCCCTGAAAGTGATAAGAGCTTTCATGCACCCTGATCACATCCTTCCTGCTTCCGGTATAAAAGGGCATGACATACCATACATGGTCGAATCTGCCTTTGTAGATTTCATCTAACCGATCCAGATTTCTTTCAAAGTTGTGATTGAAAAGTATGAGGAGAGCCACTTTCGGCATAGAGCTATTGATTAAATTTTACGATTGAAAACAAGAATTGGTTCTTGAAATACAGGAACTGGAGCGCTATAAAGAAGAGGGCATAAACCCCGATCGTACCGCCCATCAGCACAAAAGGTTTATAGAAATTGCGAAAGGCCAGCATGAAAATAAGACTGCCACCCAGGCTTAACAGCGTGTGCCCAAGGAGAGAGTAATCTATCAACAAGTTGATCCTGTGCTTGATAGCCGAAACAATAAGATACACGCAAACGACTGTTTCCGCTGATAAACTCGCTATACAAGCCCCCAGAAAACCGATCCTGGGAATCAGGAGAAAGTTGCACGACAAACTTACAATCAGGCCTGCGATCGTGGCATGCAGGATCTGGTTTTCATTTCCGATCGGCATGAGATATTGCGTTCCCATCACATTGCAGACTCCAATGATGAAAGGTAGAAAAGCCAGGAGCCGCAATGCCGGTGCCGCATGCAAATACTTATCACCAGAAATAATCGTCAGGATCTCACCTGAGAACATCATGCAAAAAAAGCCAAACGGGATTGTGAGAATAAAGACCACGTTCAAGGATTTGCTCAGCACTGCTTTGATGCCCTCAATATTCTGGTCCAGGAAATACTGGGATACCTTTGGTATTAAAACGAGGCCAATGCTTCCTGTGACCATCCAGAACATTTTCACCAATTTCAGAGGCACATTGTAGAGGGAGACGCTGGCAGGATTAGTAAACATGCCCAATATGATTGTGTCCAAGGTTGTGTAAATGCTGATCGCAACGTGGATGCTGAAAAGAATGAGCAGGGGTTTGATATGGGGGCGAAAGGTTAACTTCTGGTTGAAGTGCGCATGGTAAAGCCTCCAGTAGAAAACAGTATTAATAATGCCATTTAAAATAACTACCAGCGCCGAGATTCCGTAATAAATCTCATAATCTAGGGAATGCCGCACAAAAAGCAGAATGGCGAAAATGCTGATGGTTTTGATCAGCAGGGTGCGGTTTGTTACATACTTGAAGTTGCCAATGGCCTGGAAAAACCATTCCATTACAAAGGAGCTGCCCAAGGTAGTGAGGCACGCAAGAACAATCATTGTCGATTCCCCTTTCAGCGAAGGAATAAACCTGTATGCAAGCAAAAACAAAACTGACAGAAACAAGGCAATAGAAGCCTGGATGGTAACCAGTTCCAGCACCAGTTTAGATCTCAGGGCAGGTTCCTCTTTCAGCTTGGCTATTTCCCGGAGTCCGTAGTATGGTATACCGATGGAAGAAAAGATGATGAAATACTGCGTGAAAGAATCAATAAAGAACACCTTTCCCATGCTTTCCCTCGATAAGATACGGGTGATGTAAGGAAAGGTGATTAGTGGAAATATGAATGAAGAAGACGTCAGCAGCAGATTCCAAAGTACATTCCTTTTAACATTCATGCGTCAAATTTTCTTTTGATCAGGTCCTTATTAACTTGCACGGTTATCCGGATCCGGTTCGGTCTTTCGAAAACACAATCCTACCGCACGAGCCTTCGAACGGTAGAGTTCAAGATTCTACTGAATGTCCAGCAGCCAAGCTTCCAAAACCTGCAGTTCTTTGTCTATCACAATCCCTTTTTTTCTCAGGGCATCGTAAACATTGTACAAATTATGGGCGATGCTTTCATTGGCTGTGATCGCACCCGTCGTTATATCGATTACTTCGTTGCAGTACTGGTACATCGGAATTTCACTTACGAAATCCTTAACGTAATCGTGCGGGTTCCGCTTTTGTACCACAGTGGCATTTGTGAAACCCAGTTTAAACCCGTTGAGCCACATTATCGGTTGAGCGACATAGCTCCGCAAGATGTCGGTAAACCGGAAGGTAACATACGTTGGTAAGTACAATAAGGGAAACAGTTCCTTTCTTACAATAGTATTCTGTGAGTTGAACGGACTGAATGTTCCTTGCTCCAACACAACGGGCGGCCGTTCACTGAACACGCAAAGCTCGTCACTGGTCAAGCGGTAGATGGCATCCACATCCGGATCTTCATCAGCCAGGCCCTGCCATATTCCGACGTTACTTTCGGAAATAACCAAAGACTCTTCCAATCTAAAATCCGTTTTGATCAGGTGAAGAGGCAATCCCCGCGGCCAGATCAGGGACTTTGTATATAGCTGATAAATGTTGACGAAGCCGCCCTTATCCGGAATCGTATCAAAGGATCCCTGGAATGCAGGAAAGATCCAGTTGCTCTTCGGTATATTATCATCATCCGTATCAATGATAAACCGGGCTCCTTTTTTTATCGCATGAATATAACCAATCATCTTTCTGCAGTAATGGTTTTGGGGCAATATTTTCGCTAAGTGTTCACCAACGGACCCTTGATCGGTCAAAGAAAGGTAGGTGGTATTGTCGCACTGCCAATCTTTAGGCGATTTTGCGTCTCCGCATACAATAAGATCGAAGCCGGGAAGCGCCGCAAATGCATAGACGGCCTCTGTAGGGGGGAAGATAGATGTAATTACAATAGCTTTATCGGATTGGGTAGTGGATTGCATTGATTATAATATAAAATTTGAAGAACCTAAAATCTGTATGTTGATCATGGGGAAAGAGTCAAGCTTCGGGGAACTACAAGGAAGTAGCTTCTACAACCTTCATCTAGTTCACAGCAGTGATTTCACGGATGATGTCTATAACCTTGTTCTCAAACACCTGAAGTGTAAAATGGTGTGCAAACCTTTCTTTACCGGCTTCTCCCATCTGGAGACGGAGAGCAGGATTGTTTATAAGAAGTTCGAGCTTTTCAGTCAGCGCATCTACATTCTCGGTCGAGACCAGTAAGCCTGTTTTGCCGTCGATCACCGCATCGGGTATGCCGCCTACCGGAGTGGAGATGATTGGTAGTCCGAACTGCATGGCTTCCAGGTTCACCAGGCCAAACGTTTCATACCCGTAGTAGGTGGGAAAAACAAAAATATCTGCCCCTTTAAAGAAATCATATTTGTCATCCGTGTATTTCGGCCCGTGGGCAATCACATGATCCTGTAACGAATACTGTTTTATAGACGATTTAAAGTCTTCTTCAGAGATGTTATGCCACCCTCCCACGTAATCGCAGCGGAAGGGATAGTTTTTGTCTTGCAGCTTTTTACAAGCTTCCAACAAAACGAGTATCCCCTTTTCAACCGTCATGTTCCCGAAGAACAGCAACTTACAGGGTTCCTCATTCACCCGGGGTACCCGCTGATATTCGGCGGCGGCGATGGTCGGTATACCATACGGACAGTAAAACACATTCTCTTTCGCGACATACTTCTCGATATCGGGATACAGGTATTTAGAGAGGATGATGCTTTTTGTGTTGTGGAAAACGAATTTGTAGAGCAGGTTGTTGAACCCCGATCTGGAAGCGTTCAGGACCCCTTTGTTGTGAAAAAAGTAAACGATCTTGACCCGGAACATCTTGAGGAGCAGTATTACCACAGCATCCTTGTAGAACGCCGGACCGGAAGCCGTCAAGGAAACATAACCAAGATCAAACCGCTTGGTTAACAGGGTGGTAAAGACCTTGTACAAGATGCGCAGGAACGTGAAAAATTTGGAAAAAGTGGGTTTGTTGAGCTCTACCAGCTTTGTGTTGGTAGCCAAGTTGATATATTGCGTTTCAAACTCCTGGTTTATGATGTTGCTGTCTAGGATATATTTGTTCGCAACTGTTGCACCATAGATAGGGGGTGGCAAATGTAATACGAACAAGATTTTGGCTTTGTCTGCTTTGTCTTTCAGCATATTCAGGAAAAATTAGATAAAATTACGCCTTACACCCTTGTAAGATCAAGTCTCGTAATAAAAACAGGACTTCCGGGGTTCCAAAAAAAGATAACTACGCAATGGCAGATCTATTGGTTCAGCATGATCTGCGGCGATAGTTTTTTTAATCAGGCAAACGAAGGAAGGCTTTCCGAACCTTAGTTTCATTGTAAGAACAAGGCAGGCGGTATGGGTGAACGGAAATCTTACGTGCTTAGTGATAACGGTTGAAATTAATTAAATGCAACTTTACGCAAACCGAGCTTGCATAAAATGACGAGATAGATAAAGTGGGAGTTGGTTGTCAGGTATCTTTTCCACAGCTTTCTAGGATCCTGTGCCAGCCTGAACATCCATTCTAGCCCGGCATTTTGCATCCACATCGGGGCATGCTTTATATTGCCCGCATGGAAATCGAAGGCCGCACCAACTGCCATCATAACTGCGTTGACCATTCCGATATGCCCGGCGACCCATTTCTCCTGCCGGGGACATCCCCGTCCAACAAGAACAATATGAGCGTTGCTGCGATTGATCGCCTCTATATCTTGCTGGTCTTCTTCCGGCGTTGCCTCTCTAAAGCGATCCGGGTGAATGCCGCAAATCTTTATGTGCGGGTAATCCAGTTTGATGAAAGACTGCAGCTTGTCGAGCGTCGAGCTGGTACTGCCGTAGAGATAAAGGTTCAGACCTTGTTGATTGGCTTTGAAGAGCACATGCTTGGTAAGGATCGGGCCGGCTACCCTATCGCCCAACCCTGCCTGGTAAAAGCTGTTCAGCGCCCATTTGACAGGCTGACCATCTGGCACCACCATGTCTATGCGCTCAACCGTCTCTTTGAACTTGTCATCCCATACGGTTTCAATCAATCCATGCACTGCCAGGGCACTGACGGCAAAACTGGAGCGACTCTTCGCCTTTTCAATTATAAAATCAGAAGCTTGTTGATAATTGGCCAATGTATAATTGACTGTAAACAATTGTTTCTTCATTAACATATGATCAAAGTGTATGATTCTAATTTCAAGATGATTTCCAGATCCCCTTACCGACACCATCTTCCAATTTCAAACAGATCGACTGAAGCGGCCTTTAGAGGCCACCTTTTATCCGAATTTACACCAACACCGTATCGGAAATGCGGGCTTTCCAAGATTCGACGATCTGACTGATGGTATCTTCCAGTGTAACGGTAATATCCCAGTTTGGGTAATGACTCTTTATTTTATCCAGGTTGCTGTAATAGCAGATATGGTCGCCTTCGCGATTCTTTTCATTATACACGTACCGCATCTCTTTTCCTGAAAATCTTTCAGTTATTTCAAATGCTTCTAAAATCGAACATGTATTATTTTTTCCGCCGCCCAGATTGTACACTTCACCAACGCGGGGATTTTCAATGAATTCTTCAATGAACCTGGAAACATCATAACTGTGAATATTATCTCTAACCTGTTTGCCTTTGTACCCAAAAATTGTATACAAATTCTCCTGGAGGTTACATTTTACGAGGTAGCTCAGGAACCCATGAAGTTCTACTCCTGAATGATTAGGCCCGGTTAAGCATCCGCCACGCAAGACGCATGTAGGCATGCCGAAATAGCGGCCATACTCCTGAACACAGATGTCAGCGGCAACTTTCGAAGCGCCGAATAGCGAGTGTTTGCTTTGATCAATAGAAAAATTCTCTGATATGCCGTTGAGAAATGTACTATCTGCATATTCCCAGCGCATCTCTTGTTCGATCATAGGAATTTTATTTGGCGCATCACCATACACCTTATTCGTAGACAGATGTACAAAAGGAATAGTCGTCGAGTATTGCCGGGTTGCTTCCAGCATATTAAAAGTACCTACGGCATTGGTGTCAAAGTCTTCGAAGGGTATATCAGCCGCTCTATCATGGCTGGGCTGTGCTGCTGTGTGCACGATCGCATCCGGGGCTATCTCTTTAATATATTTTTGCACTCCAGACCGGTTTCGTATATCTAAATCAAAATGCGTGAAGTTAACCAGAGACTCCTCTAATGATTTTTGATTCCATTTGGTATCTCCTTTGGAACCAAAAAAGACTGCTCTTTGATTGCTGTCTATACCAAAAATTTCCCATCCCAAACTATGCAAGTGTTTACATACCTCTGATCCAATAAGGCCAGATGAGCCAGTAACGATTACTTTTTTCATGCTTTTTTAGTTTAGATAGATTACATTTTCACCGTGTTAACATGGCATTTGTTTCCTGTTGCAGATGAACATTTATTAGTTTGATTATGATGACTATTGCCGAGGATTTCAGATTATTATTCAACCAGTAAAGCCCGAGGTCCGGTATTCATAACTGCTGCTCTTTTAGTTTCAAAAGAGAATAAAATGGTGATTTTGTTTTATAACTTTCCTGTTGAAACAGCAACGTGATCCCAAGGGTTGGCAATGTTACTTTGATTGGCGGATTCGTCGATGGAACGACCGAATGATGATAATTTTCGGTTTTAACCAGAACGTTTTCTTTTGAAAAAAAATCAACCGGCAATCTGTGTACTTGCAAGATTTTTGTTTCTTGAACTATGTGTTCAAGTAACTGGATGATCTCATCCGGAATAGAGGTGCGTTTTCCCAGTGAAAACAGGTACCCTTCAACCCCTCTTATCTTCAGAACCTTGCTCGTCTGGTCACTTCTTAGATTTACAAATATGCAAGCAGGGAAAAGTGGACTAGATATAGGTTTTCTCGAAGTGAAATTATCCTGGGTCGGCAAAAAATAAGGGCAAAAGTTGAGGATATTTTTTCGAGAAAGATGAAGAGAAACTTTTTTCTCTTGCCCTTGCTTTGAGCGAATAATATTCCACTTGCTAGTGTCCTTACTAAATACTTGCATTGTTAACTAATTTAGAGTAGACAAAGCTCCGCTTTCCTCAGTCACATAGGTGCCTGAGTGAAGAGCAACTAAGCTCAATGCGTTCATTTGACCTTGTAACACAAAGAGAGTAATGAAGGGCACGGAAAGACACACTTGGTAAATCAAAGGATTTAGACACTTATAGAAATTCGCCTAAATTTCAGTTGGATATTGCATAGGCGGCCTGTAACGTTTCAAGAATAGATTAATTTACCTGCTCACCTTAAACGATGAATATATAATAAGGCAAAGTTAAAATCGGTAATTTATAGGATTTCGCAACCATCAAGGTTCACATTACGCAATTCATAAAAAAATCCTCTGACTACGATCAGAAGAGTCACGTATGATTAAACCTTTACATATGGAAACAGCAAAGTTGGCAATGCAGTATGACGAAGGCTGATTCAAAGGATATTTTGGACCTGATTATGGTGGGATGAAAGATTTTACCTTTCTGATGCAATAATACGGTCAAATCGGGAATCGGGCAAAACTAAATTATACGGTAATTGGGGTTTTTCGATATTAAAAATAGATTAAACTGCACCCTGAAATGGGCTTTTGCTAATATGTATTCAAGGATTCATTTTTACATATCTTTGTTGACCATTTCGCGGAATATCCTCTTCCTTCTCCTGTGAAATCCTTTTTGGCGGTCTTAACCGGCCAACATATGTGTAATTTCCAATCCATGATCTCCGCACCAATATCCAATACTTATAGCCGGCTAGAGTACTTTGCAAAGAAGTAAACGGCCTCATATTATATTAAATCCAATACCTCTTATTTACACCCCTTACTGGGAACCGCTCTTTTTGAATGAAAGTTATCCCTTTACTTATTCGGATGAGAATGACCAACATCAATTGCTCCTTTTAAGATGGTGACACAGACAGATGAGCTGCCTCAGACCAACAAATTCAGCATGCGGAGGATTTCAGTGTGCTGTAGTTTTCCCCATAAACCAAATCGAGAGACCTAATTTATAAGCATGTCTGAACGAATTCCCTTGTCTCCTCCTGTGATCGAACCTGTGAACGCTGTTGGAGAACGGCCGTTGTGGTCGGTCATGATCCCTGTTTTCGACTGCATTCAGTTTTTACCCGGTGTTCTTCATGATGTGCTGGCCCAGGCACCCCCGCCGGAGATGATGCAGATAGAGGTAATAGATGATTGCAGTACGGATGGAGATGTAGCAGCCCTCGTGAAGGAAATAGGAAAAGGAAGGATCGGGTATTTCCGCCAGCAAAAAAATTCAGGCAGCATCCGGAATTTTGAGACCTGCCTCAGGAGATCCCGTGGACACAGGGTGCACCTGCTGCATGGAGACGATCGCATCCTATCCGGGTTTTATAAGGAGGTGGATAGTCTCTTCGTCAGGTTTCCCGAGGCGGGGGCTGTGTTCACCAATTACTCATTCATCAGCCGCGAAGGCTCCGTTATACAATTTCAAAAAGAGAACCTGGCGGATGTTCCTACCCTTCTGCCTAACTTTATTACGCAGATTGGAAAGACCCAATTGATCCAGCCTCCCGCCATCGTTGTAAAAAGAGATGTATACGAGCAACTGGGCGGGTTTTATGCCGTTAAATTTGGAGAAGACTGGGAAATGTGGTGTCGTATCGCACAACGCTTTCCTATTGCGTATTCTCCCAAGGTGCTGGCTCAATACCGCATCGCAAACACGGGAGGCATCTCTTACAAGGCATTTCAGACCGGAGAGAATTTTGAGGATATAAAAAAAGTGATTGACATTATTCAGCATTACCTTCCATCGGCTCAAAAAGAAAAGATCGTAGAATTTGCTAAAGAGCATTACTCGATCTCCTGTATACGCCTGGCCAACATGCTGCTGCTGACAAAGCCCGACGTGGCACTGATACAAACCAGGAAAGCACTGGAGAACTACAAAAGTTTGAAAACTTATTTTTGGGCAGGCAGGTTTTATACACTCTATTTTTTAAGGCTCAAACAGATTAGGCAATATATGTTTAAGTCATTCAGGAAACAGCATTAAATACCAACAACAGCACACCAATTCAGATGTTGAATATTATCTTAAATATTCAACATATCAAAGTGGAAGCATATGTCGAAACCGGAACATCAACATTGGGAAATTTCTGCCAGGCAACCCTGGTTATCTCTGCATTTGAAAGAAATCTGGGATTACCGTGATCTGATCCTGCTGATCGTGAAAAGAGATTATGTTTCCTTTTATCAGCAAACCATTCTGGGTCCTTTGTGGTTCGTGGTTCAACCCCTTATATCAGCACTGGTCTTCCAGCTGGTGTTTTCAAAGATGGCCGGACTTTCCACCGAGGGCATCCCCGGGCCGCTCTTCTATATTACCGGTGTCACTTTCTGGAATTACTTTTCCGAGTGTCTCACAAAAACGGCTTCCGTTCTGAAAGACAATGTAAGTCTTTTCGGCAAAGTTTATTTCCCGAGGATCATTGTGCCGCTGAGTATCTCCCTGAGCGCACTGATCCGCTTCAGCGTTCAGTTTGTGCTATGTGGATTGACCTTGCTTTATTATAAGTTGAGGGGCTTTCAGTTATACCCAAATCCCGTACTCCTTGGCATGCCGGTATTCATACTGGTGCTGGCTGCGCTGAGCTTAGGCATCGGCATGCTGCTGTCTGCCTTGACGGTCAAGTACCGCGACCTTGCCTTTCTGCTTTCTTTTTCCTTGCAAATGCTTATGTACGCCACTCCTGTTATCATACCCTATTCAGCTGTGCCGCAACGGTACAAATGGATCATCGACGTAAACCCGATGACACCGCTGCTGGAAGGAATGAGATATGGCTTCACGGGCCACGGAGCCATCAGTTGGAAGAGCCTGGTTTACTCGGCGGTTTTTTCATTTGCTATATTACTGGCAGGGATCATCGTTTTTAACAGGGTGCAGAAAAATTACATCGATATTGTATAAACGGTCTCACATAAAAATGCAACATCATTGTTTACCGGGGTCCAATCCTTGTACGTATTGCCTGAAAGCCTGTAAATGAATCGCAACCATGGATTATGCAATTAAGATTGAGGATGTTTCGAAGGCTTACCTGATGGGTAAAGTGGGGTCAGGCATGCTGATCAAAGATGTGGAAAGGTGGATGAAAAAGCTTAAAGGACAGGCCGTAGAAACTGGCGAGATCGACGAATGGGAAGAGCCGGATTCTAAAAAAGGGGCTCACCTCACCTGGAGCCTGCGAAATATAAATTTAGAGATAAAAACCGGTGACACGCTGGGTATCGCAGGAGCAAACGGGGCGGGCAAAAGCACCCTGCTCAAAATTTTGAGCCGGGTCACGGCTCCTACCTCGGGCCGGGTGTTGGGCAACGGGCGGCTGGTGAGCCTGCTTGAAGTCGGTACAGGGTTTCATCCTGAACTGACCGGGCGGGAGAACATCTTTCTCAACGGATCTATACTCGGCATGAAACGGAACGAGATCAAGGAAAAGCTTGAGAAGATCATCGCTTTCGCCAACATCTCCAAGTACATCGACACACCAGTGAAACGCTACTCATCCGGAATGTATGTGAGGCTTGGGTTTGCCATTGCAGCCTTTCTCGATGCAGAGATCCTGATCCTCGATGAAGTGCTGGCGGTAGGCGATGTTGAATTTCAAAAAAAATGTATCGAAAAGATCAGTGAGCTGAACCGCAGTGAGGGAAAGACGATCATCTTCGTGAGCCATGACCTGCATGCCATGGCACAGCTATGCAAAACCGGATTGTTACTTACAAAGGGACGCATGGAAACAGTCGGACCGATGTCAGATGTCATAAGCCGGTACCTGACCCGGTTCAGCACCTCGCCTGCTTTCGAACGTGTCAGCAACATCAGGGGCGATTGCTTTATCAACCGCATGAAGGTAGTAGACAACCGCAACGAAATTGCCTCGCTGTTTGGTGTCGGCGATTCTGTTCAAATCGATTTCGAGATCGCCATGCAGGCTGCCCATACATCATACAGCCTCTTTGTGCTTGTCCTCGATGGAAAGAAAAGGCGGGTGTTCGCATGCGAGTCGACCGACCTGAAGGAACAGATTAGGTTAACCATAAAAGCGGGGGTGCTGGTGAGGGGAAGTTACTCCTTCACTGTACTGATACACACCCCCGAACTGTATCCGGTAGATTGGGTCGAAGACGTATGCAAATTTTCTGTTTTTGACAACGAGACCTTTCTCGTGAAACATGGTGACTATGATTATGGTGTCACATTTGGAAAGTACGACTGGCAATGAAGGTCGGCACTTTCGATAAATACGGAATTGACGCATGGAAGAATCGATTGCGATGAACTGTAAAGACGCAAACAAGATCCCCTTAATCGGTCTGATCCTAAATTGAGTATGGCATGACGAATGAAAACAACCTCTCTTTGACCCAAACCGGCAGCGCTGATCGTATGCAACCCGGCAGGCATGCTCTCGTGGCCGGCTGGTTCTCCTTCAGCGACGGGCATGCAACGGCAGGTGATGTGATGGCACTGGAAGTAGCCTGTAACTGGTTGTCGAAGGCAGGGTTCACGTTCGACATAGCTTATGACGACACCATCGGAAAAGGGATAGACTGGCAAACCGCCGATCCGGCAAGCTATTCGGACGCTGTTTTCGTTTGCGGGCCTTTTGAGCAAAAGCCGCACGAGTTCCGGTTTCTTGCGCGTTTCAGCTCGTGCCGGCTTTCTGGTTTGAACCTGTCGATGGTAACACCCTTGCAACAATGGAACCCGTTCGACATCCTGTTGGAAAGAGACAGCTCGGAAGCCGTGCAACCTGACATGGTCTTTGAATCAACCCAAAAACGGGTGCCCGTCGTAGGCGTTTGTCTGGTGGAGGATTACCCCGCCGGTGAGGTCGATTTTGTAAACCGGCAAATCCAGCAGTTGATTGACACGATGGAAATGTCGGTGGTTTACATAGATACCCAATTGACTGTAAACGAAACGCACCTGCGCACGCCACCTGAAGTTGAATCGTTGATTGCCCGCATGGATGCGCTGATCACGACCCGCCTGCATGGTTCTGTAATGGCGATCAAGAATGGTGTGCCGGTACTGGCCATAGATCCGGAAAAAGGCGGGTTCAAGATCGTGAAGCAGATGCAGGAAATCGGCTGGCCGGTTGTTTATACCCCGGAAACGCTCGACATAAAGAAGCTGGAGCTGAGCCTGCGGTTCTGTCTTTCAGAAGAAGCCAGGGCCAAAGCGCGGGAGTGTTTCAGCTGGGCGATGAAACGGCTTGGCGAGATCCGGTCCGAATTTGAGGACGAGTTGCACAAGCCTTTTGTACACGATGATACCCGGAGGGCCCAGCAGATCGGCTCCGTAATGGATTTTTATCGGCAACCTGTAAATGCTTCCGAGACTGTTGAGCCGGCCGCACGCACAAAAGGCCGGGGGTGGTTCCATTACGCAGACCGCCTGATGTACTGGACCCTGCCCTCTCCCTTCAGGAATTTTGTATGGAAAGTCGCCCGGAAACTTTTGTTCCGCTCATCCGGCTCCGCCTGATTGCACGGCTTCGCAAACCAAACCTTAGTTGAGTCAACAAACCCTTGTACCTGATCCAAAATTTCTTCATGTTGCAGCGAATTCCCGACAGCCCTCCTACCATACTTCCCGTTCAGACTGGCGAAGTACGGCCGTTGTGGTCTGTTATGATCCCCGTTTTCAACTGTTATACGTTTATTGAAGAAGTTCTGCACAGTGTGCTGCAACAGGATCCGGGTGCCCACCTCATGCAGATAGAGGTGGTTGACGATGCCAGTACCGATGGTGATGTGGAGGCCCTTGTACAGCGATTTGGAAAAGGCAGGGTAGGCTATTTTCGTCAGCCTGCCAATGTAGGCAGCCTCCGGAACTTTGAAACCTGCCTCAACCGGTCGGGTGGGCACCTCATTCATCTCCTCCATGGAGATGACCGGGTGAAATGGGGATTCTACCGGAAAATGGGACACCTGATGGAAGCCAATCCGCAGGCCGGAGCCGCCTGCTGTGGCTGGAATACCATCGATGCGCAGGGAAGGCTGCTCACCCGTTCGGAGATAGAAGCTTCCTGCGACGGCATCGTCGAAGACTGGTTACAGCGAGTGGTGGAGTACACACCTGCCCAGTATGCCTGTATGGTGGTAAGGCGAAGCGTCTATGAAAAGCTCGGTGGCTTCTACGGCGTTATCTACGGCGAAGACCGCGAAATGTGGGCGCGTATTGCACGGGAGTTTCCGACGGCTTATACGCCTGATCTACTGGCCGACTACCGGATGCACAGTTCGTCCATTTCCGGACTGGCCCTTCTGAAAGGAGACAATATCCGCGACATTCAGCAAGTGATACACCAGTCCGCCACTTATCTGCCTGAAGCCATGCGGGCCGCTACTATCCGGCGGGCGCTCACCAATTATTATTTCTGGTCATGGGCCCAGACAAAAAAAAACTGGTACAGCAGCCGGGACCGACCGACCGTGCGGAAACAGATGAAAGCCATCCGGGTCATTGCGCCAAATGGATGGCAACGGTTCAAGATAGGAAAGATGTACGCGCTGATGCAGGCTTACCGCTTCAGAGAATGGGCGAGAAAGGTTTTCTCTTGAAATATGATAACACCTATGAACCATACGTATCAGATACATCACCTGCAGCTCCAGGATCTCATTGACACCGCAACGTTGCCTGTGTTAACCGGCCAGGCCCACTACTGCGTGTTCTGGTGGAAAGATATTGCGCTTGGTGAATTATACATCGAATCCGGCCAGGCATTTACCCATCCCGAATTCATGCAAAGGGCCATTGATTCGATCCATCCTGCACTCGAAGCTTATGCCGCCCGTGCCGGTGAGCCGCTGGGCAAGGTTCAGGTAGACGACCTTCGAACGCTGTCTTCCACGCTGTCACGGATCTGCGATCCGTTCGTTCCTGCAGAATTTCCGCAAGCGGTGGATATTTCAGTGGTGATCTGTACCAGGAACCGAAGCCAGCAATTGCAGAAATGCCTGGAAAGCCTGATGAAGCAGGCCTCTTCTCCCGCAGAAATAGTAGTGGTAGATAATGCGCCAACAGATGAAAGCACATTCGACGTCACTGCGCAATTTCCCGGGGTCACTTATGTCCGGGAAGTCAGACCTGGGCTCGACATTGCACGCAACAAAGGGGCTGTATCGGCAAGATCGGAGATTGTTGCTTATATGGATGATGACGTGCAGGCACACCCGCACTGGGCCTTTCATACATGGGCGGCATTTCAAAACGGGGAAACAGATGCAACAACGGGTCTTATCATTTCGAGTGCACTGGACACAGAAAGCCAGCTTATCTTTGAAAGATACTGGGGTTTCAACAAAGGTTACCTCGACATCCGGTTCGACAAGGGCTTTCTGAGCGGCACCTCCCATCCACGTGTGTGGAACATCGGGGCTGGAGCGAACATGGCTTTTCGAAAGAAGGTGCTGGCCGAGACAGGGCTCTTCGATGAAAGACTGGATGTGGGTGCGGCAGGCTGCAATGGCGATTCCGAAATGTGGTTCCGACTGTTGAAAGCAGGTGGAAGGATTAGTTATACCACCCGGTCGATCGTATTCCACGAACACCGCAGGGATATGAATGCGCTCAGACGTCAATTATTCAGCTACATGCGGGGACACACGGTGGCGGCATTGATCCAGGATGACCAGGGCAAAGAGTTCTCCTATAGAAGGTATGTGTATCAGCATTTGCTGTTGAATTATGGCCGTATAATCATTAAATCTTTTCCTTCCTATCCCGGAAGGCTCCAAACGATCTTTGTGGAGATGAAAGGCGTTTTTTCGGGTCTGTGGTATTACAAACGGCATAAGGCGAGATCACACTTCATGTACTAAATCAAAAAATATGGTGAAAAGATCGTCGCTCGTTTCGGTGATTATCCCCTGCTATAATCATGCGCAATACTTGTCAGAAGCCCTCGAGAGCGTGATGAAACAACAGGTTGAAACGGAGATCATCGTCGTTGATGACGGATCACAAGACAATCCCAGCTCGGTTACGGAACGTTACCCTTCGGTCCGGTACATTTACCAGTCCAATGCAGGTTTGTCAGCAGCGAGGAACACCGGCATCAGACACAGCACGGGCGATAAGCTTGTGTTTCTCGATGCCGACGACTGGTTGTTGCCAGAAGCCTTGATCAGCAACATAAGAAGTCTTGACGCTCATCCTCATGCTGCTTTTACATCCGGAGCATATGAATTGATAAAAAAGTCGGAACATATTGATTGTATCATCCGACCTTATATTCATTATCACGCTTATTACCAGATGTTAAGGGGGAATTGTATCGGAATGCACGCTACTGTGATGTATAGACGCTGGGTCTTCGATAACTTTGAATTTGATACCAGCTTGCCGTATTGTGAAGATTATGATCTGTATTTGAAGGTTACCAGAAGGTTTCAGACCGTATTTCACAGGCGTGTAATTGCCGTGTACAGGATTCACGGGCACAACATGTCCCATAACATCAGTAACATGTTGCATTATGCACTGCTGGTACTTCAAAGACAACATGAACAACTGGATAATGAAACGGAATTCAAGCACTACGAAGCAGGCAGGTATGAATGGATAAAATTTTACACTGACAGGATATATGCGAATTTCAATGAGCCTGGATACATTCGTTCCTTTGACGACAGTCATCCGGATATTAAAACACTCAAAATGCATACACCCCATTTATACGAAGAATTGAAAAAGAAATTCCGGTCTGAGAAGCTTAAATCAATGGTACCGGAAAAAGCCAAAAAAGTATTAAAAAAACTTCTGCGTAAGCCTGATCCTTCTTCGCTACCCATCACCTTTGGCAGTCTGAACCGCACTTATCCCTTTAGTGTGAAGTTCGGATACGACCGTGGAGGCCCTATCGACAGGTATTACATTGAGTCTTTTCTGGAAAGAAACCGTGCACTGATCAAAGATCGTGTGCTTGAAATCGGTGACAACGAATATACCCTGGCCTATGGTGGAAACAATGTCGCGATCGCAGATGTGCTGCACATCAGCGCAGATAACCCGAAAGCAACCTTTGTAGGAGACTTGAGCAACGCGCCCCAGGTACCCGATGGCACTTTTGACTGTATCGTGCTCACGCAGACGCTGCACCTTATCTACAATTGCAAGGAAGCCCTGGAAACATGCTACAGGATCCTAAAGCCAGGCGGAACCCTCTTGCTTACCGTACCGGGCATCAGTCATATTGCGCAGGATGAATGGGGCAAATACTGGCAATGGTCATTCACTGCATTGTCGTTACGAACCATGCTGGAAGAACACTTTACATCAGAGGGTATTGAAATAGAAACTTTTGGGAATACCCTTGTGGCCGCTGCTTTTCTATATGGATTAGGACTGCCTGAGATAGGTAAAAAGGAACTGGAATACCGCGATCCACATTATCAGGTGATCATCACAGCCAGGGTAACCAAGTGATCCCGGAGGTGTATGGAGAACCTGTTTGCTTCTCCGGATAACCCGGACCTGTTTCAGCTTGAAGGATCAGTGGCTGTTCAGTTCGATCCGGTTTGTTTCAAGAAGCGTTTGCAGCAACTCCCCTACCCCTTCACTCGCTACTTTCTCGATCTCGGTCACGTTTTTCAACGACATAAGGTGCGGGATACGCTTGTCGATCACAAATTTTGGAATATGTACCGGCGCGAACCGGATGAGCCCGGCGGCGGGATAAACATATAAGGAAGTTCCTATCACCACAAAAAGATCGGCCTGGCGAACGATCTCCACGGCTTTGCTGATCATCGGCACTTCTTCTTCGAACCATACGATGTGCGGGCGCAGGGGCGCGCCGTCGGAGGCTTTGGCGCCCCATTCCATGTCGTTGTGCACTTCATACACTAGTTCCTCGTTGCGTTCGCTGCGCATCTTGAAGATCTCTCCGTGCAGGTGCACAACCTGTGAAGAGCCGGCGCGTTCGTGCAGGTCGTCTATATTCTGGGTGATGATGGTAACATCGAAGTGTTTTTCCAGTTCAGCCAGGCCGTGATGGGCAGCATTGGGCTGTGCGGTGGCTACATTTCTGCGGCGCTTGTTATAGAAATCAAGCACCAGTTTCGGATTTTTTCGCCAGGCACCCGGGGTGGCCACCTGCTCCACATCGAATCCTTCCCATAACCCATCACTATCGCGGAAGGTCTTGATTCCGCTTTCTGCACTGATACCAGCGCCAGACAAGACGACCAGTTTCTGTTTCATACGCTAAAGATAAGAATTTCGCCCCCGATTTACTATACAGGATTTCACTTAGATCCTTACAAACATCTCTATGCAAAGTCAGTACCAGGGCGGCATACAGCTGCGGATCCCGTTCATCCGGCAGGGCCGACCGGCAACCCTTTTATACCCGATTGATAATCTATCTGTTCAGTAAGCGTAAAATAACTTAACCCCGGAAAGGGCTGGCTACCTTGTAGATCTTCCGGAACACCCCTTATCCCGCTAGCAGGTCATTTCTCACCCGGAGACAACAGTTAGATACCCCAAAACGCATTGCTTTCAGTTTACCCCGTTTCCGGACGACTACTATCCCGAGTTCTTTTATTGGACCAGCTTGCCTGCCTCTTATCCTTCCGCCAACTCCATGATCACTGCCCACTCCTGCTCTTTGACCGGCTGGACCGACAGCCGGGAGATGCGAACCAGGGCCATGTCAGACAGCCGGGAATCTGCCTTGATTTGTTTGAGTGGCACCGGTCGGCCAAGTTTCCGCAGCGGGCGGATGTCGACCACTACCCAGTTGGGGTCTTCTGTAGTGGGATCCTGGTAGGCTTCACGCGCCACTTCGGCAATGCCAACGATCTCCGTGCCTTCATTGCTGTGGTAATAAAGGACCTGGTCGCCTTCCTTCATCTGCCGGAGAAAGTTTCGGGCGGCAAAGTTACGGACACCCTCCCATCGGGTCCCCCCGTCTTTTTCGAGCTGTGCCCAGCTATACGACGAGGGCTCAGATTTTACCAGCCAGTAAGTCATAAATATTCGGTTTTGTTGTAATCGGTCTGATTCCATCAATCTACCTGTTTTCCTCCCGTTTTGTGCAAGTAGAATCAGGTATTTCGTCAAAAAAAATTCAAAACCCGAAAACCAGTGTAGAACGTACTACGTAAGTACACTAAATTGATCTGCAATCTGCCTACAGCGGCAGCTTGAGTCGATCAGATAAATTAACGACTTTTTCGGACAGGGAAAACGGGTTCTCATACCCTGTTCAGATTACATATAATTATAAATACGGAAGGCATTTCCTTTTGTATTTATTCAACCTGGTGTATAGTGGGATTTTCAAACCGGCCGGCCCTTTTTATGGCTGGCCTTTTTTTGTCTGTCCCCTCCCGTTATCTTCCACCTAATAAGTCTTATTTTTAGATCCGGAGCTTCCTGCCATTTTACATACAAACCGATCACCGGGGCATTCAATATGAAGAAGATCATACAAAAGCATCTACTCGCGATCCGTTGGTTTCACTGGGTGAATTTTCCTGTGCTCGGCATCATGATCTGGAGCGGACTGCTGATCTACTGGGCCAATGATGTATACCGCATCGGCTTTGGATCAACCACCCTGCTGAAATTTTTTCCGGATTCATTCTACAAGGCCCTCAACATCCCTTTCCGACTGGCAGAAGGCATGGCCTATCATTTTCTTTTCATGTGGCTGTTCATCATCAATGGCATCCTCTACGTGCTGTATACCATCATTTCGGGTGAATGGCGGTTCTTGATGCCAGACAAACATTCTTTCAAAGAAGCCTGGCTGGTGGTTCTTCACGACCTCAGAATCCGCAAGACCCCGCCACCACAGGTCAAGTACAACGGTGCCCAGAAGATCGCCTACACAGCCGTCATTTTAATGGGGTTCGGCTCGCTCGCGAGCGGACTTGCCATTTACAAACCGGTCCAACTCTACTGGCTTTGCTGGCTCCTGGGCGGTTACACTTCCGCCCGTATCATCCATTTCATACTCACCATCGGCTACTGCCTCTTTTTCATCATCCATATCCTCCAGGTCCTTCGCGCCGGCTGGAACAATTTCAGATCGATGGTTTCGGGATTTGAAGTGGAGAAGGTGAAAGAGGGCTAGTGACGTCTACTGCCTTTTGTCGGAACCAGGATTGAGTATAGCACATCCTAATACAAACCCGAGCATACAGATCAACAATCACCTCTTTGAGGCCAATACATCTGCGATGTGCATCGTTCTCAAAGGCAGATTTTGATGCCGGATATAGCCATCGAGGTGCATCAGGCATGAATGGTCGGTAGATATGATCAATTCGGCGCCGGTTGCGAGGGCGTGGTTTACTTTTTGGTCGGCCATTGCGATAGAGATAGGTTCGAACTTGACGGAGAATGTGCCACCGAATCCGCAGCAGGTTTCGACCTCATTCATTTCGATGAGCTCGAGGCCCTGCACGTTCTGGAGCAGGGTGCGCGGTTCGGTTTTGATCCGGCACTCGCGGAGAGCGGCGCAGGAATCATGATAGGTGGCCTTGCCATGGAGTACGGCGCCCAGTTCGGTCACCTGCAATACGGTTACGAGGAACTCCGAGAACTCATGGATGCGGCCACCCACATCGTTTATTCCGGTGAGGAGCGTAGCATCTTCCAGTACCGTAGCATAATAATTTTTTACAAACCCCACGCAGGAAGCGCTCGGGGCAACGATATAGTCCGCTCCGTCGAAATCTGTCAAAAATTTCCGGCAAATATCTGCAGCTTGACCGCGAAACCCCGCGTTGAAGGCGGGCTGTCCGCAGCAGGTCTGCTTGCCATTGTACTGTACGTTGCACCCGGCCTCCTCCAGCACCTGCACCATGCTGAAGGCCGTTTCAGGATACAGCTGGTCGATGAAACACGGAATAAACAGTTGAACATCCATGCGGGTGTAATTACCGGAGCCGTCCGGCTCCTATATAGGTATTTTCAGCGAAGTGGTTGTGACGAACTCCTGGAAGGCGATCATCTTGAGTGCCGTAACTGCGGCTTCCTGGCCTTTGTGTCCGTGCTTGCCACCTATCCGGTCGATCGCCTGCTGCTCATTATCGACCGTGAGGATCCCGAATATGGTTGGTACGGGAAGAGCCTGGTTCAGCAGGATGATGCCGTCGGTGACGCCCTTGCATACGTAATCGAAATGCGGGGTATCTCCGCGGATCACGCAACCCAGGGCTATAAAGGCTTTCGGCCGGTTGTCGGAATATTTGGCGGCCTCCCAACTTGCCTTGATTGCAAACGGGATCTCGAACGCGCCAGGCACAAGGCAGGTAAAGATCTTGCTCACACCGCTTTCTTGCAGTGACTGCAGGCAACCCTTTTCCAGCTCATCCACGATGGCCGCGTTCCATTCGGTTTTCACGATAACGACACAGGCATCCTGTTGGGGAATGCCTGTGTTCTTTAGTAAGGTGCTGTTGCTGATATCAGCCATGATCGTAAATTATTGATCCGTTCCGGTTTCACCCAGCCGCGCCAGGTATTTATCGATTTCGAAACCGCGTTCGGTCTTGGAATATTTTTGCTTGATCAGTTTGTAATGTTCGATCGCTTCCTTGTTCTTGCCGAGGCTCTCATAAAGATAGCCGGCTTTGAACAGGTATTCCGGAGAATTGTAATCGTCTTTTTCAAACATCTTACCGGCCTTGCTGTACATTTCGGCCGCATCTTCTTTTTTACCCTGTTCACTGTAGGCATCACCAAGCAAAGAGGTAGCACGGGCTTCAACCTGTTTGGAGCTGGTGGAGAAATCTTTGAGCTGTGTTACGGCATTGTTGTAATCTCCCAGCTTCAGGTAACAATAACCGGCATAGAAGTGGGCGAGATTGGCAGATTTGGTACCGCCGTATTTGGAGATCACCTTTAGAAAACCGAGGTTGATGTTGTCGCCGTTCAGCGCCATGCGAACAGAATCTTGGTCGAAGTACTGCTGTGCCCTGAACATGGCCTCGCTGGCCTTGCGTTCGTTGGGTTCGGAAATAAGCTCGTGGTATGCGATCAGTCCGCCGATGACCAGCACCACGGCTCCAAGACCTATGAGCAGCGGTTTTTTATATTTTTCCCAGAGCAGGGTGGCAGAGTCCATGAAGTTGCCGGAATCAGGTGTGGAAAATTCTGACAGCGACTCGTCGATCGTATTTTTTTTGTCTGAAATCATGTAAGTGAAAGTTATGATAAGAACAGCCTGAATAAGCCAGGCGGGGTTTAGCCCATTATAAACGGATAATTCTGGTCAACATATACGTCCTTCAGCAATTCGTCTTCGGACGGGAACGGAGATTCTTCCGCAAATTTCACCGCGGCGGCCACTTCCTCGTCGATGCGTTTGTTGATGGCATCGATCTCTTCCTGTGTGGCAAACTGGCTATCCAGCATGGTCATTGACACTTTTTCGATCGGGTCGCGCTGGCGGTATTCGTCCACTTCTTCCTTGGTGCGGTATTTCTGGGGATCGCTGATGGAGTGGCCCTTGTAGCGGTAGGTCTTTATTTCGATCAGTGTAGGGCCATCGCCCTTGCGACCGCGTTCTACGGCCCGGCTGACGCTTTCGTAAACAGCTTCCGGACTCATCCCGTCGATCGTATCGTAGGGCATGTCGTAGGCATCGGCCAGCTTATAGATATCAACCACGTTGGAAGTTCTTTCCACCGAGGTACCCATTGCATAGTTGTTGTTCTCGCATATGAATACGACCGGAATTTTCCAGGTCATGGCCATATTGAATGTTTCGTGGAGCATGCCCTGGCGGGCGGCGCCATCGCCGAAGAAGGTCAGGCAAACATTGTCTGTACCCTTATATTTTTCTGCAAATCCAAGCCCTGCTCCGGTACCGATCTGTGCACCTACAATACCATGACCACCAAAAAATCCTTTGTCGACCCCGAAGAAATGCATGCTGCCCCCTTTTCCTTTTGCACAGCCGGTGGCTTTGCCGTAGAGTTCGGCCATACAGGAGTTCATATCAATGCCTTTGGCGATGGCCAGACCGTGGTCGCGGTAACCGGTGATGAACGGATCCATCTGGCGGGTGGCCGAGATACAGCCGGCGGCAATCGCTTCCTGCCCTACGTAGGCGTGAAAAAATCCGCGGATCTTTCCTTCCATCTTGTATTTTTCTTCTGCAGCCAGCTCAAACTGCCGGATACGCTGCATCAACTCATACCATTGCAAGTAAGTTTCCTTCGAAAAATTTGTTGGCACTGCTTGAATTTTAGAGCGGCAAAAATAAGGGTAAAAAGCAGAAAACGAAGCTTTTTCTGGTTGCAAAGGCAATTTTATCCTTTTACTTCAATACAGGGTCTCTTTGCAGTTTCGCTGCCGGTTGCCTGGTGTATTGGAACAGGGTTCAGGCCGCTTTTGTGAAGTTGGCTGAGGAGTGGTTGCGTTTTGTGCTGCTTCGTGCTGTTTGCCTGAACCATGATATAAGTACTAAGGGATTGAAGGATTCCCGGTTATTGGGTTTTATGTGTGGATGCGGAGTGTCTTCCTTGCGAGCGGCGACGGCGTGCCACAGTCGTGTTGATGGAGTCAGAAATGCCGGCGGCCCGGTGGCACGCCTGGCGGGAAAATGAGCCGCATGTAGTCATCGCTCATCAGGCTAATCAGGCTCTTTTCACGTTCAGACAAAAGACAGCGATTCCCCGCTTAGATCCCCGCTCAGGCGCAGCAAGAGGTTGTGAGTGTAAGTGCGCGTTTGCGCCAGGCGAAGACGACAAGGGCGTTGAGGGGGCGGTTGAGGGGGCTGGTGACAGAGTGCTTGTGGATGCAAGGGCTGCATACCCTCTGTGGGTGCGGCTTTAACCCACCCCTATCCCT
The DNA here is from genome assembly GCA_965200945.1 of Chitinophagaceae bacterium. Lineage (GTDB taxonomy): Bacteria > Bacteroidota > Bacteroidia > Chitinophagales > Chitinophagaceae > JADCRZ01. The sequence continues at coordinate 913,730 of OZ241749.1, read as the reverse complement.
CCCGGGAGGTGATTTAGGAAGCTACCGCGTAACGGCTTGCTCTCTTTTTTCCATCCTTTCCTATTGTTTCTCTCTTCTCTCCCCGGCCTTTGAAATGGGGCGTGAAGAAATTTACGGAATGGAGCGAGATCAAATAGCCTGCCGCAGGCGGCCATTTGGTGCAACGGACACGCCTGGCTTTATTCCAAAGCCCCTCCATGCAAAGGCCCAAACCCCTACCACTTCCGAATAAAACCATGTCCGTTGCCCGCGCAATAGAGTAAATTTTAGCCCCATTTCAACAGCCAAGCCTTTTTTGCTTCTTTTTTGGGCACAAAAAAGAAGTCATCGACTCACGAATTCATCGCATACATAATAATATTCATCCCGAACTTGGTATTGTCTTCGGCGAGGAAGCGTTTGTTGCGGAAGTCGTAGTCCCATTCACAGCCGTAGTCTTTGTTACTGTACAGCACGGCGATGCGGCCGTTGATCTCGATGGCTTTGAGGTAGTCGTGCACAAGGTCGTCGCCCCAGCCGTTGAGCTCGAAGGAGGTGGTGGGCGGACCTTTGTCGAACTGGAAGAAAGAACGGTACAGGGGGTGCTGGTTGGGGATCTTTTTGAGGGCGCCCACGCCAAAGAGCGCGTTCATCTGCGTCTCGAACGATTTGGCGAAAAGCCCGTCGATGTCGTGGTTGCAGTCGTCGGCAAACACGAACCCGCCGTTCTGCACGTAGGTCTTGAAATTGGCGGCTTCCTGCTTGTCGAATTGCACCAGTTTGTGCCCGCTCAGATAACAGAACGGGTACCGGAACAGTTCCTGGCTGCCCAGGTCAACCACCTTTTCCTGCAGGCTCACGGGCAGCGTGGTATATTCAATGAGGGAATTCAGCAGGTTGGCCGGCATGCGCTGGTCGGTATCCCAGTCGCCCGAATGATAGCGCAATCTTGTGAAAGTGAATTTTGATCTGTCCATGGGTGCTCAATATCTCCTGCCTGACCGATGCGGCGAACAATGATAGCAAATTATCAAATGTGAAAATAATTAATAAAAATTTCCCACTGCTGCAGGCAGGAAAGAAATTTAGGTGTAACTATGACAATTATAAACCTTTGCCCGCCTGTAGTTAAATCCAGAATGATTATTAATTTAATATAAATATACTGCTTTGGACGCTGAAAAAGAGGTTACACAGCTGTTATCAAAACTCGCCGGACTAAAACAGGAAATTCAGAAAGTCATTGTAGGCCAGGACCAGATCCTGGAAGAGATCATCGTTGCATTGCTGGCCGGCGGCCATTGCCTGCTGGAAGGCGTTCCGGGCCTGGCCAAAACCCTGATGGTACGCACGCTGTCGCAGGCGCTTCACCTGGGTTTCCGCCGCATCCAGTTCACGCCCGACCTGATGCCGACCGACATCATCGGCACGGAGATCCTGGAAGAAGACCACGTGACCGGCAAACGCTTTTTCAAATTCAACAAAGGACCCATCTTCGCCAACATTCTGCTGGCCGACGAGATCAACCGTACGCCACCAAAAACACAATCGGCCCTGCTGGAAGCCATGCAGGAATTCGAGGTCACCTATGCGGGCCAGACCTACCCCCTCGACCGGCCCTTCTTCATCCTTGCTACCCAGAACCCGATCGAGCAGGCGGGTACCTACCCCCTGCCTGAAGCCCAGCTCGACCGCTTCCTGCTCTACGTAAAGATCGGCTATCCGACCGAGCAGGAAGAAGTAAGGGTACTGAGCTACACCACCGGCAGCCGCAAGGTAACCGTAGAGCCGGTGCTCGGCGCCGAAGAGATCCAGCGGCTGCAGTCGCTGGTGCGGGAAGTGACCATCAGCGATGACCTCGTGCAATATATCAGTCAGCTTATCCGGGCTACGCGCCCCGATACCACAACGGTCGCCTATGTAAAGGAATGGGTTCGCTGGGGAGCCGGGCCGCGGGCCGGACAAGCCCTTATCCTTACGGCCAAGGCGCGTGCGCTGCTGAAAGGACGCTATGCAGTGGTGATGGAAGACATTCATTCGATGATCTTTCCCGTGCTGAGGCACCGCATTCTGCTCAACTTCAAGGCCGACGCAGAGAACATTACTTCGGACGATGCGACCGCTGAACTGATCAAAGCGGTGGAACGAACCAAAACAGTTTTACGCTGATATGAGCCGCCTACTCGATCCCAAAGTGCTGATGTCGATCAAAGACCTGTCGCTCGCTGCCAAAACGGCGATCGATGGCTTTATGTCGGGCATCAACAAAAGCACGGTAAAAGGGCCCGGACTGGAATTCAGCCAGTACCGCAGCTACCAGCCCGGCGACGATCTGCGGTGGCTCGACTGGAAAATGTATGGCCGGTCGGACCGGTATTACATCAGGGAATCGGAAATCGAAACGAGCATTTCGGTGAGGCTGGTGATCGATGCCAGCGGCTCCATGAACCACAGCGACCAGGGCGTCAGCAAGATCGGCTACGCTCGTTATCTGGCTGCTTCGCTGGCCTATCTCTGCCATCTGCAGGGCGATGCGGTCGGGCTTTATGTTTGCCGGGAAGGCAGCCTCTATTCCCTTGCCTCGCGACAGGAGCACCAGCACATGGCCCGCATCTATCACCAGCTTGAGTCTGTTGAAGCCGGTGGGCAATTCACTGACCCGGTTCAGTACAAGAACTTTTTTGCCGCCGCCCGGAAAAAAGAAATGGTGGTTTTTATCACCGATCTGTATGAGCAGAACGGCGAGATCATGCAAATGCTGGATACACTGGCAACCTACCGACACGAGATCCTGGTGTTTCACCTGCTTGCCCGCAACGAGCAGGAACTTGATTTCAAGGGATACACCGCGCTCGAGGACCTGGAAACCGGACAGATCGTACGGACGGACCAGTCGCAGACGCGGAAGATCTATCAGCAGAAGCTGCAGGAATATCTGAGTGTGAAAAGAGGGCAGCTGCTCGACAAAAATATTTTTTACCGGCTGATGAATCTCGACCAGCCTCTCGACCAGGCTTTACGGGATTTTCTCAATCAGCGGAACAAATCAAGATCATAAGATTTGCTTCAGTTCGTACAACCAATGTGGATGCTGGCGGCCGCGGGTATATTAGTCCCGTTGGTGATCCATTTGTGGAACATCCGCGAAGGCAAAACCCTGAAGATCGGCAGCGTGGCGCTGCTCGTCGAAAGCTCGCGACAACGCGCCCGCAGCCTGCAATTGCGGGATATACTCCTGCTCCTGCTCCGCTGCCTGGTCATTCTCCTCCTTGCTTCCCTGCTTGCCGGCCCCTTCAGGACCAGCACCCCCCCAGAATCACAGCAAAAAGGGTGGATCGTGCTGGATAAAGAGACCGCTGCCCAGGCTTACCGGCATTTCCGGCCGCAGATAGATTCCCTGATCGCAGCGGGAATGCAGGTTCGTTATTTTGAAAAAGAATTTACCCGGTTGAATAAAGCGGAATTGGCTGCATTGAAAGATACCATTCACACAAATGATACGGTGTCTTACTGGGGCTTACTCCGGCCACTTCAAAAGCAGGTACCTGTCACCCTTCCCGTTTACCTCTACACCCCCAACCGCCTCAACGCTTTTCGCGGGCCGCGGCCCCAACTTTCACTCCAACTTCACTGGCAAACTTTTACGACGGCCGATTCCAGCCATCGCCGGCTGGCCGGAGCACAGCTTGCTGCGGCCGACTCTATCCGCATACTGGAAGCTGTCAGCAGTCCGGATGCGCTGCAATACCAGGTGCGTACCGTTTCAGCGACCCGCCCCGCTGCGGCCGGTTACCAGGTCAGGTTTGATCAGGGAAGGATGTTACTGGCGCCATCGGATACAGGTGCCTTGGATCAGACGGCTGTGGAGATCGACACCGCTACCAAGCGGATGATCATTTATACAGATACCTTTGTGGCCGATGCCAACTATTTGCAGGCGGCACTCCGGGCCATCGGTCAGTATGCGCAAAGGCGGATGGAAATAAAAAGAGTGGGTGTTCCGACTCAAATAACCGGCAGGCCCGACTGGATCTTCTGGCTGTCCGACAAACCGCTTCCGCCTTCAGTTAAAGCAGACCATGTTTTACGGTACCAGGCAGGCAACCCGAAACCGGTTCGTTCCTGGATCGTGGAAGCCGACCGGCAGAGCAATGCGGAACCGGTGTCTGTCTATAAACTGGTGGCCGATAGCTCCGCCACCTCTTTTCAGGTTGCTTTGTGGCAGGATGGGTTCGGCAATCCACTTCTTACAAAAAGCGATCAGGGCACGGGGCATTTATACCGCCTGTATACGCATTTCAATCCGCAATGGAACGATCTGCCCTGGAGCAACCGGTTTCCTGTGTGGTTGATGCGGCTGCTGGAGGAGAACGATCACAATAAAGATTGGGTACGTCAGGATACACGCAGGATAGATCCTCAACAATCAGAGCCGGAAATTATAAAGACTGCAGCTTCCGGAACGACACTTCTCGCCGGAGAAAGAACAGACCTGGCCAAACCGCTCTGGATCGCCGCCTTCCTGATCCTGCTGCTGGAGAGAATTCTTACCTTCCGGAAGAAAACAGAAAAACCATCGTAATGGAATTGACAGGTAAAAGTTTGATCGAAAAAGTACGGAGAAGAAGGATGCTTACCTTCCTGGTATCAGACTTGTTGTATGCCCTTTCCATCGGTTTTCTTGTTTCATTGCTCACAGAATTTTTATTTACCGGCTCCAACTGGATCCCGATACTGGCGGAGATCCTCACCTTCGCACTCCTTGGCTGGCGGCATCGTTTCTGGATCATCTCCCGCGAAGAAACAGCCCGGCACCTGAACCGTAGCCTGCCTCAACTCCAAGAAAGCGTTCAGCTTTTGTTGAGACCGGTCACCTCTCTCAGCCTGCTTGAACAGTTACAGGTAAACCGGCTGGAAGATGCGATCAGCCGGACCGGGCTGCCTCCATTGCAGGATCTGAAATTCACAAGGGCCTGGCTGGTACTGCTGGTCGCAGGAGTACTGGCAATTACAATAAAGGCAATCCCGTTCCAGAAATATTTCCACCACGACCAGAACCAGGTCATCGGTTCATCCCCGGCGTCGGGGCCCAAAGAGGTCAGACCGGCCTCGGTTACAGGCGTGTCGCTCTTGCTCACACCTCCCTCCTATACCGGTGAAGCTGTGCACCAGCAATCAAACTTCACCATCCAGGCAATAGAAGGCACCAGGGGAGACTGGAAGGTTTCTACCAACACAGCCCTTGATTCCCTGTCACTGATCTTCAATGACAGGGAAACTGTTGCGATGCAAGCTATGAACGATGCACATACCGAATGGACCCTTCATAAAACGCTGCTCGGTCCCGGATTTTATCAGGTAAAAATAAGGGGCAAGATCTCCGAAATGTACATGATCGATCTGCTCAAAGACCAGCCCCCTTCGATCCATATCGTAGCACCCAAGCAATACACGACCCTCGAACTCGGGGCTTCAAAACAGGTGCCTCTGAAAGTGACAGTCGGCGACGATTTCGGCGTCAGCAATTCCTATATTACGGCCACCATTGCCAGCGGCAGCGGCGAAGCAGTGAAGTTCAAGGAGCAGCGCATCGCCTTTCCGGATTTTTCGGCAGGGCGGGAAAGCCGGGTTCAGAAAACACTCAACCTCGATCAGCTGGGCATGAAACCGGGTGACGAACTCTATTACTATGTGAGTGCCGTCGACAATCACCGCCAGGAGAACCGGTCAGATATCTACATCATCACCTTGCCCGACACCACCGAACTCATGGACATAGAAGGACTCACCAACGGCGTGAACCTGAAGCTGGACTATTTCCGGAGCCAGCGCCAGATCATCATCGAAACCGAGCAGCTGCTGAAAGACCGCGATACGATCACCGCTACCGGCTTCAATGCAAAAAGTAACAACCTCGGCATCGACCAGAAACTGTTGCGCCTTCGCTATGGCAAATTCCTGGGCGAAGAAACCGATAACGAGATCGGCGCCCACCACGACGATGACGGCGATCACACGGAAACGGTATTCGGAGATCCCACCAAGATCATTGAGGAGTTCACACACAAACACGACAACGCGGAAGACGCCACTTTTTTCGATCCCAAATTGAAAGAACAGCTCAAAGCCACACTTTCCGAAATGTGGAAAGCGGAGCTGCAGCTGCGCCTGTACAAACCGCAGGATGCCCTGGTATATGAATACAAGGCGCTGCGCCTGCTGAAAGACCTGCAACAGCAATCACGCTCGTACGTTGCCAAAGCGGCTTATAAGACCACCCCACTGAAACCGGAAAAAAGACTGACGGGAGACCTGAGCAAGATCACCCAACCAGACAATCAGCAAACCATGCACACCGACCGGGCTGTAGAAGAGGATCTCCGCCAGGCTGCCGGACTCCTTGAAGGAATGAAGTCGGATCAAAGCCTGTCCGTATCCGGCAGAAAAGTGCTTCAGGCAGCTGCCAGTCAACTCGGCACGCAGGCCGCCGCCAAACCTTCTCTCTACCTGTCTTCTTTTGAAGCGATGAAAAGGGTCTTATCACCGCCGCAGGGAAACAGTCGTTCGATCCCCGACCTCAATCTGGCAGTGAAAGGCATCCAGTCCATGATCACCGCTATCTCCAAATCACCGGGTGCGCAGCGGGCCGGCATCCGGCAACAGTTGTCGCAGCAGTATTTCCTCAACCTCCATTCCAACCGCTGATCTATGAGCTGGACCCTTTTTGTAATGGTGTGCTGCCTGTTGTTGCTGGCTTTCCTGATCTGGGTAGAAGCGCGACGGCAAAACAGGCTGCGCCTCACTTTCCGGATTGTGGCCAGTCTGCTGATGACAGCTGCACTCGCTGCGATCGCATTGCCACTGACCTATCAGAAAAGCTCCCTGAAGGAGAACGGTAAAGTTGCCGTGATCATTACCCGTGGATACAGCACCGACAGTCTCAAGCAATTTTTATCGCAGTTTGAAAAACCGCCGGCTGTTTTTTCGGCCGGATCTGATCTGAAGCTGCCGCCTTCTATATCTTACGCTATCATCGACGATCCTGATTCCCTGCACACCATCTTTCAAAACTGCCAGCCGGTGCATGTGTTCGGTTGGGGATTTACGCCTGCGGAAGCAGCCCAGGCCGGTCATGGCGATTTCATTTTTCATCCGGCAAAAACCGCATCCGGGATCACCGCTGTTCATTGGACGGGCACACTCAAAAAAGGCGACGACCTGGTTGTGCAGGGGCGGTTTCAAAACACGACAAAAAAACCGGTAAAACTTTCACTGGGCGGATTACAGGCCACGCTCGATTCAGTGCTGATCGGAGCTGCCACCGACACGGCTTTTTCGCTGTCGACCGTTCCGAAATTTGCAGGCAATGCCCTGTATGAACTAACGGCGCTGGCGGGAACGGATACGATCGAGAAAGAACGGCTGCCGGTGCAGGTAGACAGTTCCACGGAGATCCGGATCCTGATGCTTGCTTCGTCGCCGGATTTTGAGAACAAGTTCCTCAAATCATGGCTGTCCACGCACGGATATGAAGTCGATGTAAGAACCCGCATCTCTACGAACAAGTTCAACCGCCTGACGGTAAATGCTGATAAAGGTGCCACGCAGACAATCACCGCTTCTTTCCTGCAACGCTTCGATCTTTTGCTCAGCGATCCTGCATCGCTTTCACTGTTGCAGCCTGCCGAATACCAGACCATATCGAACCAGGTATCGCAGAAGGGACTCGGACTGATCATCCGGGCCGACAGCCTGCTTCCGCGATCTTTTTATGCCGCTTCTTTTCCGCTTGTTCAGACCCACGACAGCGCAGAACGTACACTGCCCCTGTACATCAACGACGTAGTGACCGACACGGCCGAGTGGATCACCGAAGAACCGCTCTTCATCCGCCCGCAGCCGGAAACACAGTCGCTGGTGGAAAGTAATAAAAGCGGTTCAGTCGTCAGCAGCGCACTTTCGGGTCGCGGTAAAGTGGTGCTCTCTACGCTCAACAATACTTACAGCTGGCTGCTGGCCGGAAAAGAAAAGAGATATGCCGGTTTCTGGTCGTTGCTCATCCGCAAGGCGATCAGGCAGCGGGATGAAACTGCCGCCTGGAGCTTTTCCCCCGTCCTGCCCGTTGCGGGGGGGCCGGTAAAGGTTCGGCTGGAAAAAGGGATGACCCCGCCCGGCGACCGGATCTCCGGCATCCCTGTTGCCTATGCGCAGGATGCGCGCACCCTATTTGAATGGCAGGCTCGGTTCTGGCCCCATGCCGGCTGGCAGACAGCAGGGAACGGCCAGGATGCGGCCCGCTGGTTTGTCTACGATGCCCGCGACTGGATGCCGTTGCAGGCAGCGGAACAACTTCAGCACACAGCCGCTTTGCTTGGTACGCGGAACACAATAAAAGCAGGGCCTAATGAGCGGCAGGATATGGTGCGGGTGCCGGTTCCTAAGATATATTTTTTCATTATATTTCTATTGGCGGCGTCCGGTCTGTGGATAGAAAAAAAATTGATGTGAGATTGGCAGGGGGAAACTATTTTTAGTTAGATTGCTCTGCCAAACAACTAAAACTTTTGTCCTCATCCCTGTTCACTGCGAATATGTTTCAATTTGACATTTATTTATAAATCTTAAAAGAAGATCCATTGAAAAGAAAAGATTTTCTTCAGTTATCGGCTATGGGCCTGGGCGCACTTGTGATGCCCGAGTTCATGCTTGGCCGCTCCATCGACCCTGCCGCGGCACTGAACGACGGCATCGATGTAAAAGTAAAGAAGGAGCTGGCCGACATTGCCCTGAACGCTGCCAAAGCCAAAGGCGCTACCTACACCGATGTGCGCATTGGCCGGTACCTCAACCAGTTCGTTGCTACGCGTGAGAACCGGGTGCAGGGCGTTGCCAACACAGAATCATTCGGTGTCGGTATCCGCGTGATCGCCAACGGCTGCTGGGGTTTCGCCGCCTCCAACGATGTGACGCGCGAGAACATGGCAAAGATCGCCGAGAAAGCGGTGGCGGTGGCCAAAGCCAATTCCAAACTCGGCGCCCCGCCTGTACAGCTCGCTCCCCAGAAAGGATTCGGAGAGGTAAGCTGGAAAACACCGATAGAAAGAAATCCTTTCGACGTACCTATCAAAGAAAAACTGGATCTGTTGTTTGCCGCCAATGCCGTGGCAGTTGCGGGCAAGGCCAGCTTCGTAAACTCGGCCATCATGGCCCGCAATGAACAGAAATACCTCGCCACTTCCGAGGGTTCCTATATCGACCAGGACCTGTTCCGCATCTCTCCGAATTTCACCGTTACCAGAATAGACCGGGCCACAGGCGGTTTCGCTTCGCGTAACTCGTACAGTGCCCCGATGGGTATGGGATACGAGTATCTGACCTCCACTCCCGGCAGCAAGGTACCGGGCATCGTTACCCGCTACAAGAACCGCTACGACATCATGGAAGACATCAAGGCGGCCACCAACGATGTTGACCAGAAAAGCAAAGCAAAATCGGTAGAGCCGGGCAAGTACGATCTCGTGCTCGATCCTTCCCATCTGTGGCTCACCATTCACGAATCCGTGGCGCATCCCACAGAACTGGATCGCGTACTGGGATATGAAGCCAACTACGCCGGTACCAGCTTCCTCACACTCGATAAATGGAAATCCAAAAAATTTAATTTCGGCAATAAGCTCGTCAATATCGTGGCCGACCGTTTTCAACCGGGTTCACTCGGGGCGATCGGGTACGATGATGAAGGTGTGGAAGCCCAGAAATGGGACATCATTAAGGATGGCATCCTGGTGAACTACCAGGTGATCCGCGACCAGGCGCATATCCTTGGCCTCAAACAGTCGCAGGGTTGCTGCTATGCGCAAAGCTGGAACGATGTTCAATTTCAGCGTATGCCCAATGTATCGCTGCAGCCGGGCAAACAAAAACTGAGCGTGGACGATATGATCAAAAACGTGGAGAAAGGAATCTATATCATCGGCGACGGCTCCTTCTCCATCGACCAGCAGCGTTACAATTTTCAGTTTGGTGGACAAACCTATTATGAGATCAGGAACGGCCAGATCGTGGGCATGTTAAAAGACGTATCGTACCAGGCGATCACCCAGGAGTTCTGGAACTCCGTAGGAGCCATAGCCGACGAAAGCGATTACCGCCTGGGCGGCGCCTTCGGTGATGGGAAAGGGCAGCCCGGTCAGTCGAATTCCGTCTCCCACGGCTGCTCCACCACGCTCTTCAAGGGTATCAACGTTATTAACACAGCAAGAAAAATCGGGTAATCTATATGGCAATCTTAACCAAAGAAGAGGCACAGGCTCTTTTAAAGAAAGTACTCACGTATTCGAAGGCAGATGAGTGCACCGTGAGTGTCAACGGTTCCGAAAGCGGAAACATCCGCTATGCCCTCAACGCGATCTCCACTTCCGGCGATATCAGCACCCTCAGCCTGTCGGTGAATTCGACCTTCGGCAGGAAAACAGGTACCGCCAGCATCAACGAGTTCGACGACGCGTCGCTCAAAAAAGTGGTGCAGCGCGCGGAAGAGCTCGCCCAGCTTGCTCCGGAGAACCCCGAGCACATGCCCCTGCCCGGCCCGATGGACTACAAGGAAGGCATCGGTTTTGTACAAGGCACCGCAGCCATTTCCCCCGACCAGCGGGCTGATGCCGTAGCCAAAAGTATTACTGCCGCCAAGGATGCAAAACTGCAGGCGGCAGGCTTTCTCGAAAACACCACCGGCTTCGCCGCCGTCATGAACTCTGCCGGCTTTTTCGGGTACAACAAAGACACCGATGTGGTCTTTACCATCACCACCCGCAACGAAGCAGGCACCGGCTCCGGCTATGCAGCCCGCGGCTTCAACGACTTCTCCAAACTCGATACCTTGTCTGCTACCAAGATCGCCGCGCAAAAAGCCAACGGCTCTGTGGGCGCCCGTTCAATCGAACCGGGCAAATACACGGTGATCCTCGAACCGGTGGCAGCCACCTATATGATGGGCAATATGTTCCGCGCCCTCGACGCGCGCAGCGCCGATGAAGGCCGCAGCTTCATGAGCAAACCCGGCGGCGGCAACAGGATCGGCGAAAAGCTCATGGATGAAAAAGTGACCATCTATTCCGACCCTTTCAACACCGAACTGCCATCGAGCACCTGGAACGGCGAAGGACTTGAACAGAAAAAAACATACTGGATCGAAAAGGGGGTAGTAAAAAACCTCGGTTACTCGCGTTACTGGGCCAAGCAGAAAGGCGTACAGCCGCTGTCTGGTCCCGGCGGCGGTGGCGGAGGCCGTGGAGGTGGAGGCGGCGGTTTCGGCGGCTCCGTGAACATCATCATGGAAGGCGGCGACCAATCCGTTGAAGACATGATAAAAAACACCGAAAGAGGCATCCTCGTATCACGCCTGTGGTATATCCGCATGGTCGATCCGCAGTCGCTTCTGCTGACCGGCCTCACCCGCGATGGAACTTTTTACATCGAAAACGGCAAGATCAAATACCCGGTGATGAACTTCCGCTTCAATGAAAGTCCGGTGATCATGCTCAACAACGTGGAAGCCCTGGGCAAACCGGAGCGGAGCGTCGACGTCGAATCGTACAGGAGTTTCCTGATCCCGCCGATGAAGATCCGTGACTTTACGTTTACATCCACTTCGGAAGCAGTATAGCTAGAAAAAATATTCGGTAACAAGGCGTGCCACGGTTCCAAACCGTGGCACGCCTGTTCAGGAGCTTATTTAAATTCATCAACTTGAAAAGAAGAGATTTCATCAACCTGGCGGGCATGGGACTGGGTGCGGGTTTGCTGGTGGGTGTACCCGTGCTGGGCCGGTCTGTTACCGTGGAAGAAGCGCTGACCCCCATCGACACAGCCTTGAAAAAACAGATGGCCGACACGGCCCTGAATGCGGCCAGATCACGTGGCGCTTCTTACGCCGACATCAGGATCGGTCGTTACCTCAACCAGTTCATCACCACGCGGGAAGCCCGGGTGCAGAACCTGGCCAATACCGAATCGTACGGCATGGGCATCCGCGTGATCGCCAATGGTGCCTGGGGTTTTGCGGCAACCAACAGCATGGACACCGACAGCATAGCCAAAACAGCGGCCCGTGCGGTGGACGTCGCCAAAGTGAATGCCAAACTGCAATCTCAGCCGGTGATCCTCGCCCCGCAGAAAGGGCTGGGTGAGGTAAGCTGGAAAACACCCATCGAAAAGAACGCTTTCGAAGTGCCCATCAAGGAAAAGATCGACCTGCTGCTCGCAGTCAACAACACAGCCCTGCAGAACGGCGCCAGCTTTGCCAACTCCTCCCTTTCACAGGTGAATGAACAGAAATACATTGCGACCTCCGACGGTTCCTACATCGAACAGGATATACACCGCATGTGGCCCAATTTTACCGTCACAAAGATCGACCGTGCCACCCGTAAGATAGAAACCCGCAACGCACTCAGCGCACCTGTCGGCCTGGGTTATGAGTACCTCACGCCAGACAGCAAGGAAGAGATCAACAACGGGATCTTCACGCTGTACAAACAGCGGTACAACATGCAGGAAGATGCAAAAACGGCCGCCCTGCAGCTCAACGAAAAGCTGAAAGCCAGGTCAATTGAACCCGGCAAGTATGATATCATCCTCGACCCCACCGTCCTGTTCCTCGTCATTCACGAATCCGTCGGACATACCACCGAACTCGACCGGGTGCTTGGGTACGAAGCGAACTTCGCCGGCACCAGCTTTCTTACGCTCGACAAATGGAGATCGAAGAAATTCAAGTTCGGCAGCAACATCGTCAACTTCGTGGCCGACAAAACCCAGAAAGGTTCCCTTGGCGCGATCGGGTTCGATGATGAAGGGGTGCCGGCCAAAAACTGGAACATCATCGAGAACGGCGTTCTGGTGAACTACCAGACCATCCGCGACCAGGCACATATCCTGGGCCTCAAGGAATCGCAGGGATGCTGCTATGCCGACGACTGGAGCAGCGTGCCGTTTCAGCGCATGCCCAACGTATCACTGCAACCCGGGAAGACCCCGCTCAATACGCTGGACATGATTAAAAATGTGGAGAAAGGATTATACTACCTGGGCCGCAATTCCTATTCGATCGACCAGCAGCGCTACAATTTCCAGTTCAGCGGCCAGCTGTGCTACGAGATACGCGATGGAAAGATCGTGGGCATGGTGAAGGATGGTTCTTTCCAGGCCACCACGGAACAGTTCTGGAACTCGTGCACCGCCATCTGCGACAAGAACGACTACCGTCTTTGCGGCACTTTCTCCGATGGCAAGGGCCAGCCGTCACAGGCCAGCGCTGTCTCTCACGGCTGCTCCACTACGCTTTTCAAAGGGGTGAACGTAATAAATACAGCAAGCACGCTGGGGTAGCTTTTCCTGCTGGAATCCGCCTAGGGAGCTTATTTGAGTGAATGGAAGCAGCCATGATTTAGCCGTATCAACTGAACGCATTAAATTCGGGCTGCTTCCTTCCTCCTATCCCCAACACCAGCAAGGCCAAGCCTGTCCACACCAGCATCTGGGTCGTTACGAGGCTCCATCCGCCGTGTTTCCAGGCGAGCAGACCGGCAAAAGTGCCGAGCGAGCCGCCTATGAAGTAGGTGGTCATGTACACCGTATTGATGCGGCTGTGCGAATCTTTGTCGAGTGTATAGATGCGGGAAACGTTGGTGACCTGTGCCGCCTGTACCGCCACGTCCAAAAACAGCACACAGGCCAGCATGGAGAACAGGTTATCAGGAAAAAATTTCGCAATGAGGATGCTGACGAGCAGCGTGCCGACCGCATAGAAAAGGGAACGCCGGCTGTTCCCTTTGTCGGCCAGCCTGCCGAACAGCGGCGCTCCCAGCGCGCCGGCTATGGCCAGGAACCCAAAAAGCCCAATCACATCAGAATGATAAAAGAAGGGCGATCCGCTGAGGTGAAAAGTGAGGGTGGTCCAGAAAGAACAAAATACGCCAAAAATAAAAGCACCGGAAAAAGCCGCTTCCCGCAGCAGCGGGAATTTTACGATCTGTACGATCGTGGATCGCAGCAACTGGAAATAATGCCCTTCGAAGCTGTTCTTCATTGCGGGCAGATAGCGGTTCAGCAACAGCAAAATGATCAGCACAAAAGCGGCTGAAAACCCATACACATAGCGCCAGCTCAGCCATGCCGAGATCAGTCCGGCAAAGATCCTTGCTCCCAGGATGCCGACCAGCAAGCCGCTGTAAATGATGCCGATCGTTTTGCCGGTGCTCACCCGGTCAAGCGAGGCCGCCATCGGAATAATAACCTGGGCAGAGATAGAGAGGATGCCCACAACCACGCTCAGCGCATACACCTGCGCAAGGTTTTGTGCTAGGGCCAATGCTACCAGCGCCACCGCGAGCGCCGCCAGCAAAGAAAGAACCATTTTTTTGCGGTTCAGTTTGTCGCCCAGCGGTACCAGAAAAAACAGTCCCAGTCCATACCCAATCTGTGTAAGCATGGATACGATCCCCGCCCTGCTCTCCTCGGTATGAAAAGTAAGCGCGATCGCTTTCAGGATAGGCTGGTTGTAATAGATGTTCGCCACGGAAACGCCGCAGGCGATGGACATGAGAATAACAAGTTTCCGTGACAAAACTGACACAGGAAGCGGCTCTGCCAGGGCGATCTCCTCAGTAGACATGATGGTGACTTGAATTTTAGAGAGCGCAAATATCTTTATTCTTTATCATCTTATGTGGAACTGTATTTGATAAATACTTTCAGATTTATTACTGAGAGAGCGGCCCAAAACAGTATAATTTGCATAACTATGTTTTTGGATCGCGAACTTTTCACCGGAGTGTTCTCCGGTTACCATAAAAAATTCCGATATACCAAGAAATGAAAAGATATTGCCTCGCACTCGACCTGGTGGATGACCCGCCCCTCATCGCAGAATACGAACACCATCATCGATCTGTCTGGCCGGAAATACGGGAAAGCATCCTTGGATCAGGGATCACAGATATGCAGATCTACCGTACCGGCAACCGGCTGTTCATGATCATGGAGACCGATGATGCATTCAGTTTTGAAACCAAGGCCGACATGGACGCCGGCAACCCCAAAGTGCAGGAATGGGAATCGCTCATGTGGAAATACCAGCAGGCCCTGCCGCAGGCAAAGTCGGGTGAAAAATGGATGTTAACAGATAAAATATTTCAACTTTAGAAGACAAAAAAGCATGGAAAACATTGTGATGATCACAGGGGCCACTTCCGGTATAGGGAAGGCCTGTGCAGAAAAATTCGCTTCCGGCGGTTCGCACCTTATCCTGACCGGAAGACGCAGCGACCGCCTGCAGGAATTACAACAATCGCTCGAAGAAGAAAACGGCATCAAAGTGCTTCCCCTCACCTTCGATGTGCAGAACCGGGAAGAAGTATTCAAGGCTATTGGAGGCATTCCGGAAGAATGGCAACAGATCGATCTGCTGGTGAACAACGCAGGACTTGCGCTGGGCAGAGACCTGTTTGAGCACGCGGATCTGGACGACTGGGAGACGATGATCGATACCAACCTCAAGGGACTGCTCTATGTTTCCAAGGCTGTGCTCCCGTTCTTGATCAAACGCAAAGAGAGTCATATCATCAACATCGGCTCCATTGCGGGCAAGCAGGCCTATGAAAAAGGCAACGTGTACTGCGCCACCAAATCCGCTGTCCAGATGCTGTCACAGACGATGCGCATCGATCTGCTGCCGCATGCGATCCGTGTAACCGCCATCCACCCCGGTGCTGCAGAAACCGAATTCGGGCTCGTCCGTTTCAAAGGCAACGAGGGGGCAGCCCAAAAAGTGTATGAAGGCTATCAACCGCTTTCACCCAACGACATCGCCCAGATCATCCACTTCTGTCATTCCCTCCCACCCCATGTCTGCATCAACGACCTCGATGTTACATGCGTGGCGCAGGCAAATTCTTATTATACGTTTAAGGGGTAGGTGTTTGTTATTCCAGAATCCCCGGCCGGGATTCTGGAAGTTGTATGGTCACGGAGCAAAATTGGCTACTGCGCCAGCGAGACCCTGATCTGCACGCCTGCCCTTGTGGTTGTGATAGGTGCAGACGTTGAGATCTTGGGCGCCACCCGGCGCTGGTCGAAATAAAATTTCATGTTCACACGATTGTTGAGCACGTAATCTACCGAAGGAGAAATGGTCACTACTTTCTGTCCGCCGGTGGGCAAGGCTGCGTCCTGGTCGAGTCGGCTGTTGGCGGTGGCGTCGTCACGGATGCTCAGGTCGAGGCGGAAATTTATGTCGTTTTCCAGTTTCTTGGTGTCTTTCTTGGTGAACGGCACCTTGAACGGAAGCGGAAACCCGCGCTTGCGCCAGCCTGCTCCGATCGTGAATTCGGTTGAACGGGATTCGCTCAGCTGGAAATCCACAAGGCTCAAGCTCAGCTGCCTCGATTTTTTGTATTCAAAACGGGCGGTCAGCTGGTTCGTGAACTGCATATCCATGTCGAGCAAGGGCGCAAAGGATTCGGAAATAGACACATTCGGCACCAGGAAGAACGGCACGAGGTTGCCCGATACGGTATCGCGGAACTGCGGCACGCCGAGCAACAAGGGGTCGCTGAATAGCAGGTCTGAATTGAAACTGTTCATGCTCAGGTTACTCGTGTAGCCGTGCGACAGGGTGAAATTCGTAAATATCTTGTTAAACCCTTCGATCCGGTTAAGGCCGTTATAGGTCACCCGCCAGTTGGGTTTCGGCAGTATGCCCGCGAACGGATTGGAACGGATGTTCGGATTGTTCTCCTTGATCAGCGGCACCGTATTCGGATCGGCATTGGTGTAAGCCGCGATGAAAGAAGGGATCAGCACATTCTGCGCATATTTGCCATAACCGATAAAATAGCCTTCCGCATCCTTGTTGTTTGGCTGTCCTACGATATACCCGTTCTTCGCTCCCAGCCGGTTCGACAAGATCAGGCGGTTGGCTTCGAAACGCCGGAATGTACCGGAGATCTCGTTCGGCTTGAATTTCTCAAACATCGTCTGGAACGAAAGAAAACTTACGTTAAAGCTGCCCGATGCATAAGGATTCAGCCGCACGAATTCACTGTTGGCCGATCCGATCGTATCCTTGTACAGTTCCGAATAGGTCTTGCCAAAGGTTTTGTCGAGCGTCACATCGATCGTAAAGTCCCTGATCGGAATCAGTTGCGCCGTCACACTCAGTTTCTGGTTGTAATCCTGGCGGTTCAGGGTATTGAACAGTACATTCTTCGTAAGCATTCCTTTCCGCCCAAAACTGTTTACCAGGTTGGTATCGGGCTGTTGTCCGAGTACAAAACCCCATCCCGGTTTCATACTCCGGAAATTCATGCCGAATGCCTGGGTACTGTCGAGGTAGCCTGCCAGATTGGTGCTGCCGGTTTCTGAATAATTGACGCTCACCCGCTTGACGGAGGTAATAAACCGGCCGATAAACTTCACGGCGCCCGGCAGCACCAGCGGTTCGCTGGGATCGCGTTTAACTTTCGCTTTCTTTCCTTTGGCCGTATCTGCCTTGTTGGCCGGCTGCTGTGGCGGCGGAGCCTGCGCAGCGGCATCCCAGTCGAGGGCCCGCAACAGCCTGGAGTTGCGGTACAGACGGGTAAAATCAAACTCGCCGACGGCGTTTTTCTGCTGCGAATTGGAAATAAAATTACCGAGGCTTCGTGCAAGGGTATCAAGCGAGGCAGCCAGCCAGTTGAAGCGGGCTGAATAACCCACACGGAAAGTGGTCCAGTTGAGCAGGGGCAACTTGGTGGTTGGCAGCGTATAGGTGACATTGGCCGTGTGGTCGTAACTGGTAGTACGCCCACCCTTGAAGAAGTTATTCCACATCCGCTGTCTTTCGAGCTTGTTCAGTCTGCCCGCCGCTTCATCGACCCGGGCCTTGTTCGTAGCGGTGAAATCGATGTTGAGGGAACGGGTGATATCCCAGCGGAAATTGTACAGCCGGTCAAACGTAAAATATTTGTTATAGGTTTCTGGTAGCACGCCTTTCGGGCCGCCCACATTGCGTGCCCTGAACGCGCTGAACTGCCGGTTGATGTCTGTACGGATACTGATCAGCGAAGGTGTCGGATTGAAGTTGAAGCTGCGTACCAGATCGTACCAGGTCGATTTGGAACGGATCAGTTTTTTGAAGGGCTCCTTGTACGTGGGTGACGATGAATAATTGTATCCCACGCCACCGCGCTCCCTGATCACTTCCTCGCTTTCGATCAGTGAATTATGGTGTTCGGTTTTTGTATAGGAGTAACTGACGTCGAAATTCTCTATGCTGTAGATCTTTTGTTTTTTGCCCGAGGTGTTCGCTTTTTTGACATTCGTAAAGTTGAGTGTATGCGTCGTTGCAATATCGATCGCATCGTTGCGGATCGAATCGCGTCGTGAAGCCGGTGCCCCGCTCAGCTTGTCTTTCAGCTTTATGTCCAGGTCGTACGGATCATATTCCGGGGTAAGCACCGTTTGCGAAACGCCCGCATACACCGGAATCGAGATGGCCGCTTTCGCGGGCAGCAGTCTGCCCAGTTCGAGATTGGTGGCAGCGTCGAACTGCGACATATCTTCCCTTGACCGTTCGTTCACCCTTTGTTCAAGTGTACCAAAACCGCGTGTCTTGTAATTACCCGACAATGATATGGTACCCAGATCAGCAAGCTTGATATCTACCCGTCCAAGCGCGGCATAGCCGCCGTTCTCATCAATGTCAGACAAACGTAGTTCATTGAACCAGGCTTCGGTACACACACTTTCGTTCTTGACATTGAGGATTCCCATAAAGAACCCCTGCACCTGACCCAAGTTCGGGTTGCCAATTATGGAAAATATCTGGCCGTTCGCATCCCGTTCGCGGTACATCACCGAAGGGTTGCCGGAATTGTTCCGCTTTACTTTGAGACTCGTCAACCGGTCGAGATCGAGATCCAGGTTGTTGGCGGTGGGCCACACCAGCGTGTCGAGCTTTGCTCCGGGCCTGGTGATACGCAAAGGGATCTGGATCTCGTAAAAATTGTTGATGAAGTCGTTACCGATACGCAGGATGGCGTTGATCTCGCCGTCGTTCAGCGCAGTGGTACCGGCCACGCTTTCTGCATGGATGAACATCTGCAGCTTGCGGTACTGGCGAAGATCGAGGTTGATGGTTTTAAAAACCCCTCTTGCATCCTGTTTGCTGAGTCCGCAGATCTGCATACTCAGCGACTGCTCATTCTGCAGCACGTTCAGGTTGTTGTTGGTGAGCTGCTGCACGCGTTCGATGCCAGGCGGGATGACATACGGTATCGGTGTGCGGCTGCTGTTTTCTTCCACGTTAACGGCCAATACATTCAGCGTCGTGGGTGAAGGATCGGGCAGCGGTTTGTAAGTGCCTGCCGTGTCGAGCGAATAAGCAAAATTGCGCCAGTTGTTGCGCACCAGTTCCAGCTTGGCAAAGCGGCAAACCACCGAATCTTCAAACCCGTTCATATACATGCGGATAAACCGGATCGATTTAAAATCGGGTATGTTGCCGATCCTGGTGTTGTATTCCTTGATCGGTATCCTGAACAGGAACCACCGCTCTCTCTGTGCGTTGGCGATCGGGGGAACAAACTCACGCACATCGGTAATATGGTTCACGCCCACCTGGAGGTTTTGCGGATCGAGCTTTACTTCGTATTCAAAGTATTCTTCCAGTTCATTAAGCGTATTGTCGCGGTTGAGGTCTTCCTGGTCGGGGTACAGCGTGAAAGCTGCCGTAGACGTTGCGGTTGCCGCTGCCACGGGTGAGTTGCCCTGCGGACTGTTGATGTTCTTATAACGGCCAAGGATACCCGTACGGTTGTTGTCGAACGCTTCATCGCGGTAGTTGCGGAAGTTGTCACCAGCCGGGTCGTTCACTGCGCCCTGGAAAACATTGGGATTTACGATGGACTGAAGCCGTGACAGATAAGGTGCATACTTCTGGCGCTCGAGCGTATCGTTCAGTCCGTCGAAACCGACGTCCTGGTACGGCCGGTCGGTCGGGTCGTTGCTGAAAGCCTGCGTTACCTGGATCGGGTTGGAAGGCACTTTGCCCCAGTTGGAGCTGTCTGTTTCAGCCAGGATGTTTGGTGTGGGAAGACCGTTCTCGAAAAAGCGTTTGCCGTCTTTCAAGACATCCTCCGATATATTTCCCAGGTCGAAGAAGAGACTGCCCCCGGTGCTGTTTGGTTTCAGGATGTTGGGGTCCTGCATCCAGAATTCGATGTATTCCACGTTACCTGTTTCGAAATCGACCTGGTCGAGCGAACGCATGATACCGCCCCATCGGGCTTTCGGATTCAGAAACTTTCCGTTGGCCGGGTTGATGTTGGCTGCCCTCGTATCAAAATTATAAGGGCCCCTGTCGGAAGGATAAAACGCCATGTCGAATGTGATAAGCTGGGCCTGTCCGAACTCCGGTGTTTTGGCCGGGTACAGCTGCTGCTGGTTGAGGCCATGGATGCGCGGGTCGGCGAAATCCTGGTAGCCTTTTACGGGATTGTTTGTTCCCCTGGGGTCCTGCAGGTTAGGCTCGATATTGTACCAGGCGATCTTTGAGCGGTTGAAGCCATAGCTGAGGTCATCCGTCAGGCTTGCTTCGGGGAACTTTCCGTTGTTCTGCGGCGTGGAGGCCAGCGACCAGCTGATGAGCGGGAAACGCAGGTCGATGCTGTTGCGGGTTCCCTCAAAATCATCGATATAGATAAGGCCGTTGCTGCCCTTGCCGATCTGCGATGGGTGGCCGGGTTTCAGCGCAGCGCCTTCACCATACGCCTGTATGGTACTCATCTCGTTGGTATGGTAGAAAGGCAGCTTGTTGAGCCAGCGCGTAAGCCGGGGAAGCTCGGAGCGATAGTTGAAGTCGAGCCCGTACATCTTGTTGTTGATAGGGTCTTCGCTGTAATTCATTTTGGTGAAGTACGGCCGCTCACTCAGCTTCACCATGGTAGCCCCTACCGACAAAGACTTTTTCGCCGTGTTGATGAACTGGTAGTCGAGCCGTAGGCCTGTGAAGCTTCGCTGCTGTATGCCGAAGCCTGCGTTGTTCTCGAACTGTACGTTCACCGGCACGCCGGAGTTAAGGATGGCCTGGTTGATGATCTTCACCGTTCCCAGGTTATAGTCGACGGTATAGTCAACGCCTTCCAGCAGGTTTCTTCCGCCCGATGTAACGGTCACCGACCCCTGCGGCACATTGAATGCCCCCAGCGATATTTCCGAACTGGACGAGCCTTTGGCTGTACCGCTCAGCAGAAAGCGGTCGAGGTTGGCATATGTTTTCGCGATCTCTTTGATGGTATCGTAAAGCGGGTAGAAAACATATTTATTCTTCAGATCCTGCGTCGCTCCCTGGAAGGCGACCGAATCGAGGTCGCGCCCGAATGGCTCGAGCAGTGGGAAGATGATCCTTGCCTGGTTGGAGATCACCGTAAATCCTTCGATGTAGTCGAACACCCCATCCGGCTGGGGATCGCGCTGGTTGTTCAACCGGTCGAGGTTCAGCACCGTGATCAGCGGCTGACCTGCTTTCGGACCTTCGGGCAGGTATCTTTTTGAACCCAGACTGGGTTCTTCATACAAAACGTTCAACTGAAAATCGGTTGGCTGGATGCTTGTCAGGTAACTGTTGTCGCTGCTCCGCAGGGCATACACGTTCTTCATCATCAGGTCCCACAGGGGAAGTGTGGGCCGCTGGGAAGTGGCTTTCAGGAGTTTCAGCAGCAGCACTTTCTGGTTGCCCGATTTCGCTGCGGTGGTATCAGGCGGAACATCCTGCGAGAACTCCCCCACCTGGTAAATTTTTCCATTGTAACTGTACTGGTAAGCCACACCCAGCACTTCATCTGACTGCAGGGGTTGTGTAAGAGACAGGAAACCAATCTGTGGGTTGAAATAGTAATCGGTGGAAGCCAGCTTACGCGCAAATGTTTTTTCAAAATCCTGCACCTGGGTAAGTCCCAATGAATTCAATTTGCCGGTGATGGCCGAGGAAGTGCGGCTTGTCGGGTCGTTGATGATCTTGCGGTAAAGGTCGTTCGCGTCGTTGAACGGATACGGGGTGTTGGTCTGCGGGTTGATGACGGGGGGGCGCAGGTAAGGATTCGTTTCACCGAGGTCCATCAGGGCAACCACATCCCGTGTATCGGTGGTGGTACCCGTGCGGTTGGTGACCCATACTTCGATCCGTAAAATCTGCACCAGCGAATTCACCGCAGGCAGCTGCGACATGGCCCTGTTGTAATTGTTCCGGAAATACTGGCCCAGCAGGAAGTGCCGGTTCTCTTCGTAATCGTTGGCCTTGAACTGGAATACGGACGAGGCAGCGCCACCCTGCAGACCGAGCGACTGACGTTGTGCACGCTGGTTGGCCAGCACGGCAGTAACTGCCAGCTTGCCGAACTGCAGCTGGGTTTTGAGCCCGAACAGCGACTGTGCGCCGGGGATCAGGGATCCTTTGGAAGTAAAGTTGACGTTGCCCGCTTCTATGCGGCGTATGATCTCATCGTTGGTGCCGGTATAGTCGAGCTTGAGCTGGTTTTCAAAATCGAAGGTGGCGAGTGTGTTGTAGTTGATCGGCAGCTTCATCTTGTCGCCGATGTTGGCGATCACGTTGAGGTTGGCGTTCATGTCGAAATCAAAGCCGCCATTCTTCCTGGCGCGTTCGGGCAAGGTCGGGTTCTTGATGTTTTGTCCTTGATATCCGGCAAGAATATCTACATTTCCCTGGGGTCGAATTTCCACTTTTCCGTTTCCGAAAATGCGGTTGAACAGGTTGTCTGTGATCGATAGCTGAGGCTTTAACAAGCGTTTATTGAGCCCGCTCAGAATGTTGGAGCGCTTTTTGAAATAATCATTTTCATCACGCTTCGATTGAATGCGCATGAATTCGTCAAACGTTAAGTAGGTAGGTTTACGATAATAAAAAGTACCTATTTTTTCGATGATGTAATACTGCTTTGTTTTGGGATCGTATTCGATGGAATCACGGATGTTTGCCGGATCCTGGAGATCGAAAGGGTTACTGCTGGAAGAAGTGATTTTCTCCCCCCTGCGGTCAGAGATAGGATATTTTAATGTATCAGCGCGGTTTAAGCTGGGCCTTGTACTGTCTTGTGCCTGGGCCATGCACAAAGATAGCAGGGCGGCAGTTAAAAGGATTGTCCCGCGAAGTATATTCGAAATCCGGCTCAAGTCTTTTTTCTCACTAATAGTTAGGTAGAACAGGGGTCGATAGGCTACAGTGTTTTTAAGGCTTTTTTAATGAGGTCTTCCACTTTATCTGAGGCATTTTCCGGCGTCGCCACCTTTTTGATGGCCTGTTCGGCGAGTGGCCGTGCGATGCCCAACGAGACTAAAGCATTTAACGCATCGAGTTCTAAACTATTGTTAACGGCAGTTGAAATTATTGTTTCGGTAGATTGTTTGCTTAATTTGTCCCTTAACTCCAAAATGATTCTTTCGGCTGATTTCTTTCCTATTCCTTTTATACTTTCCAGCAGCCGGGCATTACCCTGAACGATCGCCCGCTGAATTTCATCATACCTCATAGATGACAACATCATCCGCGCAGTAGCTGCACCGACCCCAGTGATACTGATCAATTGTACGAACATTTCTTTTTCTGCTATTTCCGCAAACCCGTATAACACCTGGGCGTCTTCCCGGATGTGGAGATAAGTATATAAAAGCCCCTTGTCGAGCGCCTGTATCTGTATGTAGGTTTGTAAGCTGATGTGCACTTCATAGCCAAGCCCTCCCACGTCTACGTGCGCGGTAGCCGGCGATTTGTAAGTAAAGTCACCTTTCACATAAGCGATCATGCCTGCGAAAATAGGGGATTTTCATACACCCGGTGAAAGTCGGGCAACATTTGATATTTCCCATTTTGCTGTACATTTGACGCCATTCTACATCATCAAAGGAGCGCCATGAACCAAAAGATTACCGCCGCTATAACCGCTGTGGGAGGATATGTTCCGGAAGACAAACTGACCAATGCCGATCTGGAAAAGATCGTGGATACCAACGATGATTGGATCCTTACCAGAACCGGCATCAAAGAGCGGCGTATCCTCAGGGGCGAAGGCAAGGGAAGCTCCGACCTTGCAGCGCCGGCCGTGCTCGAACTCTGCCGGAAACGCGGCATCGACCCTGCCGAGATCGACTGCCTGATCTGTGCCACCGTTACCCCCGACATGCTGTTCCCGGCCACTGCCAACATAGTATGCGACAAGGTCGGTGCGGTAAACGCGTGGAGCTTTGACGTGGAAGCTGCCTGCTCCGGTTTCCTGTTTACCCTTACCACGGCTGCCGCACTGATCGAAAGCGGCCGTTACAAGAAAGTAGTTGTTGTGGGCGCCGATAAAATGAGCGCCATCGTTGATTATACCGACCGCACCACCTGCGTGCTGTTTGGTGATGGTGCCGGAGCGGTGCTTCTGGAACCGGATACCGAAGGTTTCGGGGTGCTCGACAGCCTGCTGAAATCGGATGGCTCCGGCCGTGAGTTCCTTTATATGAAGGCCGGCGGCTCCGCCTACCCTTCTTCGATCGAGACCGTAAGCCGACAGGAACATTTTATTACCCAGTCGGGCCCGGCCGTTTTCAAGTTTGCCGTGAAAGGCATGGCAGATGCAGCTTTTGAACTCATGCGGCGCAACAGCCTGACCGGCGACGACATCGCCTGGCTGGTGCCGCACCAGGCCAACAAACGGATCATCGACGCCACTGCCAACCGCATGAGCCTCTCCCCCGAAAAAGTGATGCTCAACATCGAACGCTACGGCAATACCACCGCCGCCACCATTCCTTTATGTCTCTGGGATTATGAAAAGCAGCTCCGCAAAGGCGACCTCATCGTGCTCGCAGCCTTCGGCGGCGGATTCACCTGGGGCGCCACGCTGGTGAAGTGGGCGTATTGAAGGAAAGAGAATTGAATGCCGGGTTTTTAAGGGTCAGATGATAACATTTGAAGACATCCCTTCGATAAAATCCTTTTGTTGATCGTTGTATAGAGACGCGCATACCTCGGGTACGTAGTGCGAGTGAAACAGTCAGCTGCATGATTCGCCTTTCTTCACACAATACAACTGGTTTGTATCCATTTTATATCCTGGTGTAAACCAATCATCTTCTCTACAATTTTTTCCTGGCTCCTACTCACTCTTTTTCACCGGCCAGCCCTCGGCATCCCAGGTCAGCTCTTCGAGGCGCAGCTTCGACCGGCCACGGTCTTTGGCGTCGTAGCCATGGAACACGTTGTAGTCTTTGTCGTTGAAGTGGTACACGGCATTGTGCCCGGCGCCGTACCAGTCTTTGTCACCCTCCACAACCAGCGTACCGCCGTTCTGGTCCATCCGGACGCCGTTGCGATCTACATACGGGCCGGTGACCTTATCGCTCCGGCCAACTACCACTTTATAAGTACTCTTCTCCGCCCGGCAACAATAGTCGAACGAAACAAACAGGTAATAATACTGACCCTTTTTGAAAATGAATGGCGCCTCGATGGCGGCATTGCCGGCCGATGAATCCGGTGCATTGAAGTCACGGGGCCGACGGGCGACTGTATACCACTGCTCAGGCTGTACAACGGCCGACAGATCGGCATTGAGCTTTACCAGCTTGATCCCGTTCCAGAACGAACCAAAAGAGAGCCAGGGCGTATTGGCGTCGTCCATGATCAGGTTGGGATCGATCGCGTTCCACATATCACGCCCGGGAACCGACTGCACCACTTTTCCCTGGTCTTCCCACTTAAAATCTGGAGAGGCTGGATCGAGGGTTTTGTTGACGGTGACCCCGATGCACGAAGTATTCTTGCCAAAAGCAGAGGTCGCGTAGTAGAGATAGTATTTGCCATTGTGCACACTGATATCGGGCGCCCAGATATGACCCCTGAAACCGGGGATCGCTTTCATTGCCCAGTCGGGGCCTTTGTCGAATACCGGTTTTTCGCGTTTCCAGTTTTGCATGTCGGGTGAAGAAAAGACCGTGATTCCCATGCCGGTGCAGAACAGGTAATACATGTTGCCTTGCTTGATCATCACCGGATCATGCACGGGCGTCTCGCGGGTAGGATAAATTTTGCCGATGTCCGCTGAAGGCGGTTGGGCAGCAAGCGTGCAACCTGCAAGGAGTAACAGCACAGAGAGGCATCTTTTCATACTGGCAGCGATTGGCATAGTCGAATAACTTGAGGAAGCATGAAACTAAGAAGATTCCGCTGAAAAACAAGAAAGATAAAACACAAAAGGCTGCCACAACCTTTCGTTGCGACAGCCTTTGGATGCTATAGATTTGAATTTACAGTTTCTTCGACAAGGCATCTGCCATCGTGTAATGCATTTGTATGACAGGCAAATTCTTGGATGCAAAGTCACGGGTGTTCTGGTCCATACCGCCTGAAATTTCACTCTGAAAAAGCGTGATCGTTTTTTGGTGATCTTTCACCTGGCTGTTTATGTAAGCCGTATCGAAAGTGCGGCCTGACAGGGTCGACAGGCGTTGTTTCAGGGCTACGTGTTCGGCATCCGGTGCAGTTGGGAGTGTAACGCCTTTTACTTTTGCAAGCGAGTCGAGGGAAGCGTTCGCTTTCTGGTGATCGGCCACCATCATTGCCCCAAACATTTTCGTGGAATCTTTATTGCCTTTTGTGGATGCCAGTGTACCCGCATCAATTTCTGCGAGGTTGCTCAAAGCAGCCTGCATCATGTAATTCCGGTCTGTATCATTCAGTGATTGCTTATCGTCTTTATGACAGGCACTGAAAATGACTCCTACAACGAGGGTACTGAACAAAAATCTCTTCTTCATGATCTTCTGGTTTTGATTTTAGTTGTGTGAAACCGCTGCATCATTTCAAAATCCATACTCGGGCAATCATTTCAATTTCTAAAACTGAAACCGTTTATGATTGATGAAATATAAAGCAGGAATACTGAAACAAACCCGCAGTGATCATAACCGATCGGGAAAGCAGGATGCAAATGAGGGCTTCACCACATGTGGAGATCTGTGGCTGGAAATGGGGAAAGGATACAACACAAACGGTTTGCGGGAACTAGCCACTGAACGGACTGACTGGCTGAAGTTGTTGAAAGCAGGAAGCAGGACAGCGGAAACAGCTGAAAGCCAGGAGGAAACACTTCTTTGGTGAAACTATACTTTATCGAGTTCCTGCAGCGGCAGATGGATCTTTTCTCCCCTGCGCTCAACCCAGATAAAGAGTTCACCATGCACAAGCTGCAGGTGCGGCTCTACCTTCTCAAAGGGCTGAAGCGTCCAGGAGGTATGTTTCATGAGATAGCGGTAGACCTGGTGACGGTATTTCTGACTGGCTCTTTTTTCTATGAGACGGGCATTGCCGATGAGCGAAGAATACACCAGGAAGCGGGAGCCAGGCGCAACAATCTGGGCGATCTTTTGGCGGTGCGCTTCTTTTTCGAGATCGATCAGCGATTTGTAAGGGTCATCGCCGAGCGACTGGTAATGGGTGAATGCAAGTTCCAGGTTGTGGTAGTGGGAAAGAAGGATAGAATCTTTGCCGGGCTCAAACAACTGATCCTGACCGGCCTGGTAGGTTTGTGATACAAGATAACGGATGCCTTTGTGGCGGAACCCATTTATCAGCTGCTGGTCGAATTTTTCCAATGGATTAAACATCAGATCTCGGGTATTAAACAATGAATTTAAATGGATGGTTCCGGCCCCGGCCGGGCAACCGCCTGAATACTTGTCTTGTTTCTCTATTTTTGGTCTGTCAGCACCGGAAAGTGACAAACAATCACTCTTTCTTCCCTCTTGTGCTGATCTGATAAAAGTAAACATTTTTTATATAAAATACTAATTTTTTTAGCAATGGAAACCATACATCTTGTCGGTCTCTCCGGCAGCCTCCGCAAAGATTCGATGAACACCAGAATCTTAAAAAACTGTCTTGAACTGCTTCCCGAAGAGACTTCTCTCGAGCTGGCCGCTTACGACGATATTCCTATGTACAATGCCGATCTTGACCTGCCTGCAGCTTCAGCACGACCAGCGGCCGTGCAGGCCTTCCGCGATGTGCTGGCGAAGGCAGACGGTTTTGTGATCGTATCTCCGGAATACAATTATTCCATCCCGGGCGCACTTAAAAACGCGATCGACTGGGCATCGAGGGGAGAAGATTCGCCGATGATGGGCAAGGCGGCCGCCGTCATGGGCGCCACCATCGGCCTCTGGGGAACCGTGCGCATGCAGACCGCTTTCCATCCCATCTTCCAATACCTTGACATGAAACCGGTGCACAAGCCCGAGATCTATATTGCCCAGGCCCAGTCCAAATTCAACGATCACGGCGAACTCACCGACAAAACAACGCGCGACCTGATCCATAAAAAACTGGTGAACCTCAAGAAAGTGATTTTGCAGTATAGGAAATAGGATGGCTGGTGTTTGTCTGAACTAGGCTAGTCCCGGTTCGGACAAACGCACCAAGCACACAGCGGGTATCGATTTTATTAATTAAGGTCAAACCTTAATGATCATTCAACGGGAGGCCCCGTTGTTGAAATTCTTTCCAGTTGAGGTATTCGTCGCCTTTGCGTCTCTCTACCATGGTAATGCAATCCTCCACCGGACAGATCAGTTTGCAAAGATTGCAGCCTACGCATTCGTCCTCCTTGATCGCATAGGTGTTGTAGGGTTTGCCCCAGGCCAGACTGATAGACTGGTGCGATGCATCCTCGCAGGCGATGTAGCAAAGCCCGCAATGGATGCATTTGTTCTGGTTGATATTTGCGACGATGTGATAATTGATATCGAGATCTTCCCAGTGCGTGATCGCTGGTACAGACTTCCCTATAAAATCATTGAGGGTGAGAAAGCCTTTTTCGTCCATCCAGTTGCTAAGCCCTTCGCACATATCTTCCACGATGCGGAATCCGGACTTCATGGCCGCCGTGCAAACCTGCACGTTGGATGCTCCCAGCAGCATGAACTCTACAGCATCTTTCCAGGTACTGATGCCGCCGATCCCTGAAACCGGCACCCGGCGGGTGGTAGCGTTCTGAGTGATCGTAGTCAGCATTTTAAGCGCGATCGGCTTTACCGCCGGACCACAATAGCCACCGAAAACCGATTTTCCTGCTACATACGGATTGGGAACGAGGGTATCGAGATCGACGCCCGTAACCGACTGGATCGTATTGATGAGCGACAATCCGTTGGTACCTGCTTCCACACAGGCCTTGCCGGTGGGCACCACCGAATGCACGTTGGGCGTGAGTTTCGTGATCACCGGAATATGGGCCGCCTCCATCACCCATTCCACTACCATCCGCGCGATCTCCGGATCCTGCCCTACCGTAGCCCCCATACCCCTTTCCGTCATCCCGTGCGGACACCCGAAATTCAACTCGAGCCCATGTGCGCCCGTGTCTTCCACCTGCCTGATCAGCTCGTGCCATTTTTCGCGGGTATTGTCGGCCATCAACGATACCACCATGGCCCTGTCAGGAAACTCTCTGACCACTTCGGCTATCTCTCTCAGGTTCATATGGAGGGGCCGGTCGGAGATGAGTTCGATGTTATTCAATCCCATCACACGGTTGCCATTGTAGTTTACCGCCGAATACCTCGAAGACACATTTTTGACCTGCGATCCGAGTGTTTTCCATACAACCCCGCCCCATCCTGCCTCCAGGGCACGAAGCACATTCACCTTTTTATCGGTCGGCGGTGCACTGGCCAGCCAATACGGGTTGGGTGAACGAATACCGAGAAAACTGGAAGATATGTCCGCCATAGTGTTTTAATTTTTGAGGGTGTCTGAACCGGAATTCAATGATTGCAACATTACCCTTAGAAGACCGCGCATGTTTTTTCGGAAGTATAACTGGCCGGTGCACGGCTTGCGCCCTCTATCTCCTGCGAGGGGATTTACGCATAAGACACTTTCAATCCATCCATCTTATAATGCTGGTGCGGGCAGCTGTAAATAATCCAATATTCCAACTGCCGCTTCCTTGCCTGCCTGAACGGCATCAACAACCTCTTTACCGCCATTGACGTTATCGCCACCGGCAAAGACGCCGGGGATGTTTGTAGCGCCGTTTGCCTGTACCTGGATGCGGCCGTGCACATGGGTCAATCGCTCTTCGTGCATCAGGGCGGTGAAGGGCATTTGCCCGGCCGCTTTGATGATCATGTCTGCTTCCAGGGTAAAGGTTTCACCCGTTTCTACCGGTGAGCGCCTGCCGCTGGTGTCCGCCGTGCCCAGTTTCATTTTGGTGCATACCAGAGATCTTACTTCTCCCTTTTCCGTAAGTACCTCGCGCGGCGCGGCCAGCCAGATGATGCGGCAGCCATCAAGCCTTGCAATGTTCAGCTCATAATCGGTGCAGGGTTTTTCGGCCTCGGTGCGGCGGTAAACGATCGTAACTTCTTTTGCCCCCAGCCGTTTGGCCTGCGTGGCAGCATCGATCGCCGTCATGCCCATCCCGATCACGATCACTTTATCGCCCACAGGGATCTGGTTGTAAGTCTTAGCCCGCAGGTTGTAAATAAACTCGATCGCATCCACTACCCCGTCCGCTTCTTCGCCCGGGATCTGCAGCTGTCGGGCCAGCCCCACACCCACTCCCATAAATACCGCATCGTATTGCGACTGCAGATCAGCCAGCGAAAAGTCTACGCCAAGTTCCTGGTTATAGATGATTGAGAGGCCGCCTATGGATGTAATATAGCTGACCTCGTCTTCACAAAAAGCAGGTGTCACTTTGTATGCGGCAATGCCATAGGTCATAAGGCCTCCACCCCTGTTTTCTTTTTCATAAACCGTCACATCCACGCCTTCCCGCGAAAGGCGGTGTGCACATGACAGTCCGGCCGGTCCCGCTCCCACCACGGCCACCCTTTTGCCGGTTGCCGGCTTCCGGGAAAAAAGCTGCCAGTTCTCGTGAATGGCTTTTTCCGTTGAATAGCGCTGCAGCCGGGCGATGGGGATCGGTGGTTCATGCAGGAGATTAAAAACGCAGGCTCCCTCGCATAATTTTTCCACCGGACACACCCTTGAACATCCGGCCCCAAAGATGTTAGCCTGAAAGATGGTATGCGCCGAACCCTTCAGGTTATCGGTTGAGATCTGTTTGATGAATTTCGGCACATCAATACTGGTCGGACAAGATTTGGTGCAGGGTGCATCGTAGCAGAACAGGCACCGGTTGGCCTCCACCAGCGAAGCTTCCCGGTTGTCGAACGCCGGCCGCACCTCCCGGAAATTGTGTTCATATTCATCCGCCTTCAATCTGTTGCTGCGTATAGACATGGTTTGGTATTAGGGTGAAAGAAAGCGCCCAGTCTTGCGGATGTGGGAGTGTCACGAGTTCATTGATGCGGCCGGCGCTCCAGGCATCGCTGTGGCAAGTGCTGCACCACATCGCAAACCAAGAGCCTGTGGAATACGGCTTACCGCATCTTCCTACAACTGCACCAGCGCATCATACGTCTCCGGCCGCCGGTCGCGGAAGAACTGCCAAACATTGCGCACTTCCTCGATCATGTCGAGGTTGAACTCTGTTACCAGCAGCTCATCCTTGTCTTCGGAGGCAGTGGCAATGATCTGTCCACGTGGATCCACGAAATAGGATGAACCGTAAAAACGGCCCAGGTTCCAGGGTTTTTCTTCGCCCACCCGGTTGATGCATCCCATAAAATAACCATTGGCGGCAGCATGGGCCGGCTGTTCCAGCTTCCAGAGGTACTGGGAAAGTCCGGCCACCGTAGCTGACGGATTGTATACGATCTCCGCCCCGTTCAGTCCCAGGCAGCGGGCCCCATCCGGAAAATGGCGGTCGTAACAGATGTATACACCGATCTTGGCAAAACTGGTTTGGAAAACCGGATAGCCCAGGTTGCCGGGTTTGAAGAAAAACTTCTCCCAGAAACCCGATGTATGCGGAATGTGATTTTTGCGGTATTTACCTAAATAGGTTCCGTCGGCGTCAATGACGGCCGCAGTATTGTACAGCACACCGGCCTGCTCTTTTTCGTAAACCGGCACGATCATCACCATACCATACTTTTTTGCGTACGCCGCCATTCTTTCGGTGGTAGGGCCCGGTACCGATTCGGCGGAAGCATACCACATGGCATTCTGGCCCGGACAAAAATAGGGGGTACTGAAGATCTCCTGCAGGCAAAGGATCTGCACACCCTGCTTTCCCGCGTTTTCTATATATGGGATGTGCTTTTCGATCATGGCCTCTTTGATCTCTTCGATCGTTCCCTCTCCTTCCGTTTTCGGCAGGCTCATCTGTATAAGCCCCGACTTGATGATTCTAGGCATAAAAGTTCTTGTTTAGATAATAGAATTCGTTCATCCGCCTCGCGGCTGATTATATCATCTGCCGCAGCTTCCCTCGTTTGATGAACTGGCCGTATCCCTTCTCCACCCTACACTCGTTGTGATCGATGGCGATCTGTCCACGTAAGATAACAGTTTTTACTTTACCCGTCACTTCCCACCCTTCGTATGCAGAATAGTCTACATGCATGTGATGCGTGCGGGCAGAGAGGGTGTGTTTTTCTTCCGGATCGAAGATCACAAGGTCGGCGTCCGACCCTACCCCGATGGTCCCTTTCCGGGGGAACATGCCGAAAATTTTGGCAGGATTGGTACAAGCCACCTCAACAAAGCGGTGAAGGGTGATCCGGCCTTTGGCCACCCCTTCCGAATACAGCAGTTCCATCCGGTTCTCGATGGCCGGATGACCGTTGGGTATTTTTGAAAAGTCGTGTTCACCCATCTTTTTTTGTTCCCACATAAACGGACAGTGGTCGGTGGCCACCACTTTTACCAGTCCCTGGTTGATGCCCGCCCAGAGGGCCGCCTGGTCCTTTTTTTCGCGCAATGGCGGACTCATCACCCATTTGGCGCCTTCTTCCTTGTTTTCATACAGAGAGGCATCCAGCAAAAGGTACTGGATACAGGTTTCCACAAACACCTGTTTGTTCCTTCGGTTCGCTTCCCGCACCGCATTAAGCGCACCTTCACAGGTCATGTGCACGATATAGGCCGGACAGCCGGTGTACCCCGCCATGTCGGCAAACCGGCCCGACGCCTCGGCTTCGGTGATCTCCGGCTGTGAGAGATAGTGATAGACAGGCTCCTGCTTTTCTTCGGCCCTGAATTTGGCTACCAGAAAATCGATCATGTCGCCGTTGGTTGCGTGGGCCGTCACCATTCCGCCGCGGTCTCTCACTTCGTTCATCAGTCCCACCATCTGGCGGTCGTCGATCATGAGCGAGCCCTTGTAAGCCATGAACGCTTTGAACGACGTAATGCCTTCCTCCTCTATCAGGTGCCTGATCTCTTCTTTTGTGTGTTCGTTGAAATCGGTCACCGCCATGTGAAAGCTATAGTCGCCCACGGCCGTTCCGGTGGCGCGCGACTGCCATTCTTCCAGCGCCTCCTGCAGGGTATGCTGCTGTTTTTGGAGGATAAAGTCGATCACCATGGTTGTGCCTCCAAACAGCGCGGCGCGCGTGCCTGTTTCATAGGAGTCGCTTGAAAAAGTTCCCATAAAGGGCATGTCGAGATGTACATGCGGGTCGATGCCGCCGGGAAATACCAGTAGCCCCGTAGCATCGATCACCTTGTCGGCCTGAACGGCTAAATTTTTTCCGATCGCTGCGATCTTTTCATCTTCCACCAAAATATCTGCGACCTGGTCTTCCGAGGCGGTGATGACCCGCCCGTTCTTAATGAGTAGTGACATAGGCATTTTCTTTGGGATGAAGCATCGTGGCAACGGGCTGCAATGGCCTGCGCATGAACAGCAGGTAGGTGATGCCCGACACAAAAAAACCGATGAACCAGGCAAAGTTATACAAACCTGTGAGCCAGTGCCAGAAGGCTTCTGCAGGCACCACTTTAATAGTTGTCAGGAAGCCAGGCACGTTGGGCAGTATACCCAGCAAGAGGGCAAGCAGCGCCCGCCGGTTAAATCCATTGGCATAACTATACCGTCCATGCAGCGAATACAGGTCGCCGGTAGACAACGCTTGTTTGCGCAGAAAAAAATAATCTGCGATCATGATACCGCCGACCGGACCCAGCAAACTCGAGTAAGCCACGAGCCATGTAAAGATGTAGCCGTTCGGATCCGCGATCAGTTTCCAGGGAAAGATGAGGATGCCGATGACGGCAGTGATGTAACCACCGGTTTTGAAACTGATCTTCGCTGGGGCCAGGTTGGCAAAGTCATTTGCCGGACTCACGATGTTGGCAGCGATGTTCGTGGCAAGGGTAGATAGTACAACCGCGACCATCGCAAAAGAAACGATCCACCTGTTCTGGAAATTGCCGGCGAGTGTGAGCGGGTCCCAGATGGTTTTTCCATACACGAGCGTGGTGGCCGAAGTAACAACCACCCCTATAAAAGCAAACAAGGTCATGGAGAACGGCAGGCCGATGATCTGTCCGTTCACTTGTGCCCGCTGACTTTTCGCATACCGGGTGAAGTCGGGAATGTTCAGCGACAGGGTGGCCCAGAAACCGACCATGCCGGTCAGGGCGGGAAAGAAATAATTCCAGAAAGCGGCGCCTTGTAGTTTGGATGGTTGCTGCAGGATCGGGCCGAGGCCATGTGCGGCTACGATGGCCCACGCCAGCAGAGCCAGGGCCGCAAATGGCAGAAAGAAAGCTTTGAACACGAGCAGCTTCCTGATCACATCCACACCCAGCTGAATGATGTACACATTCAACAACCAGAAAAGCAAAAAGGTAATGGCCGGTCCGGTCTGCAGTCCAAAGGCAGCGGGAAAGATCTGCGGCAGGTGCTCCAGTGAAGGCAACCAGACCTTGCACATCTGGTACAGCGCGTAACCGCCCAGCCAGGTCTGGATGCCGAACCAGCCGCAGGCAACGATCGCCCTCAGCATGGCCGGTATGTTGGCGCCCTTTACTCCGAAGCTGGCACGGGCGAGTACGGGAAAAGGAATACCGTATTTCGCGCCGGCATGTCCGTTCAGGACCATCGGCACAAGCACGATGGTGTTGCCGAGAAAGATGGTGAGGATGGATTGCCACCAGTTCATTCCGCCCTCTATGAGCGAGCTGGCCAGCATGTAAGTGGGAATGCAGAGGCTCATGCTGATCCACAGGGCGGCATAGTTCCAGGTGCTCCAGGTGCGCCCGGAGGCAGGTACGGGCGCCAGGTCTTCGCTGGTAAGAGAAGAAGTGGTGTCTTGCATAGGTAAACAAGTTACCGAAAAATATAATGTGATAACTGAAGGCCGCCCGGGCACAAAAAAAAGAAATAAAGTAAGAACGTATTTTGTTGGTATACTTTTAGTTCTGTAAAATTGCACTGTCAGGATAACCCTCCTGAGAAAGGCCGGAATTTTGTTTTGAAACCACAAAGCTTCCGCATATAATCAGTACCACTCCCCTGCCCGACACTGATTTTTTAACGCTTACCTCGTACTATAGTGATTCAAACGAAGCATTACTCGCTGTTGAATGAACAGCAGATTGTCAGCGAAACTGATTCTTTTACTGAAAAGCGGTATCACCAATTCGCCCGGTTTATGAATAAGGGCGCTGAACCACTTTCCATCCTCGACATCGGCTGCAATACCGGCCGGGGCGGCCAGGTTCTCCGGAGATCTTTCCCACAGGCCAACCTGATCGGCATCGATGTGGTAGAGAACCGCCTGAAGTCCATTCCGAAAGGGCTGTACAATTCGCTGCTCTCCGAATCCATTACCAGCATTTCCCTTCCCACCGCCTCCCTCGATTTCATACTGGCGGGCGAAGTGATCGAACATATCTCACCGGAAGACCTGGGTACCACCCTCGGCGAGCTGCGGAGGGTGTTGAAGCCTGGCGGAAAGCTGCTCATGACCACGCCGAATCCCGATTCCTTCCTGGTGAAAGCCGGCAGGGATCATGTCTTCGATGATCCATCGCACCTCAGCATCATGCCCATCGAAGTGCACAAGACTCTTTTGTACCAGAACGGCTTCAAAACCATCCGCATCTTCGGTTCCGGCAAAGCCATTAAAATTTTCCCGCACTGGTTCCCGATTATGGGCGTTTTTGGTTCTTACCTGAGCGTATCGAGTATCGCATAGCAGAAAATCGAGCCAAGAGAATTTTCACTGCACCGGGTCGTTTAAATCCCGACATGCGATGCAGTGGAATGTCACGGTTCAGCACTATACGTGTTCGAAACCCTGCTGCACCTTTCGCTTGCACATCCAATCCGCTTGTCATCTTCGCGCAGGCGCAGTTGCATGCCTGCAACCACACGCAGCAGCGCGCCTGTACGCGCGGAGATCTCCAGAAATTGAGTGGAACAGCTATTACGTCGTAAGCCTTGCATACCGGCTCACATCCATCCTACTTTGAGTCTCCGCTTAGATTCCCGCGCAGGCGCAGCAACAGGCGGCCCAGGCAAGCGCGCACTGGCGCCTGGCGGAAATGACAATCGGGTTGGAGGTGCGACCGGAGGGGATGTCAAGGTTTCGAACCGTGGCACTCCATTCAGGGGGTTTGCATTTGCTTCCCAAGCCGCAATGCGGTATAGGCCATGTATCGCGGGCGTCAAAACAGGGAACCGCTGGGCTAGGGATCGCTACGCATCAACATGCTCATCCGCAATTTTCAGCGCTTCTGAAATGATCGCCAACCCTTCATCCACCTCGTCTTTGGTGATACAGAGCGGCGGGGCGATAAAGACATAGTTCCAGCGTACAAAGGTATACATGCCAAGCTCCTTCAGCTTTGCGGCTACTTTGTTCATCACCGCCATTTCATCGGGTTTGGCATTGAACGGTGCCATGGGTTCGCGCGTGTCGCGGTTCTTCACCAGCTCGAGGCACCCGAGCAGGCCGGTGTTGCGGAAGTCACCAATGGAAGGATGTATCTTTTTCAGCTCTTCTACCTTTGCATCGATATACCGGCCCATATTTGCGGCATTTTCGACCAGGTTCTCATCTTCATAGATCTTCAATACCTCCAGGCCCGCAGCACAGCTCACCGGATGCGCGGAATAGGTCAGTCCCAGCATAAGCGGTCTGTCGTTGTAATGCGCGGCGATCTTTTCCGATACGATCAGCGCCCCCAATGGTATATAGCCTGCTGTAATGCCTTTTGCAGTAGCGATCATATCGGGGATCACGCCATGCGTATCCACCCCAAACCAGCTGCCTGTTCTGCCGAAGCCGCTCATCACCTCATCGGCGATCAGCAGGATGTTATACTTGTCGCACAAATCCCGGATCTTTTGCAGATAGTCGGGTGGATATTTGATACACCCAGACGTGCCGCTTTCTCCTTCCATGATGATGGCCGCCACATTTTCGGGCCCTTCAAATTCTATGACCCGCTCCACATGGCTTACACATTCCCGCTTGCACCAGTCGGGCTGCTTGCCCCAGGGACAGCGGTAACAATACGGATCTTCGACGTGTACGAAATTGGGCGCCTGCTGGCCATCAGACTGCAGTTTGCGGGGATCGCCTCCTGCCGTCATGGAGCCGTAGGAAGCGCCATGAAAGGCCCGGTATCTGGCAATGATCTTGTGACGGCCGGTATACAGCCTCGCCAGCTTGATGGCATTTTCCACCGAGGTTGCGCCATCTGTGGTGAAAAGCGTTTTGTTGAGCGTGCCGGGCGTGATAGAAGCCAGTTTCTTTCCGAGAGCGCCTCTTGCTTCCGTAACACAACCCGGTGTAACATAGCTGATCTGCTGCATCTGCTCCACTACGGCCTGCGTCACCCGCTGGTTGCCATGCCCTATGTTCACGTTCATGAGCCCCGAGGAGAAATCGATGTACCGCTTGCCATCGTGGTCGTACATATACACGCCCTTGCCCCATTTGATGGCCGGCGGCGCGATCCCTTTTTGCTTGCTCCAGGAAAACAGGGTATACTCAAGGCTGTCTTCCACGATCTCGTCGGTATGCGATTTTGCTGAAAATATGGTATCGAGCATAAATTCGATTTTATGATGCAGGTTAATAGGGCGGACATCATCCTTGGACCTTCCGCACCGTTGTTACCCTCGCAGAGAAGCGGGATATCACGTCTCTGGCGGGAAATCAACTCATCCAGTTCACGCCCGCTTCCGGGTTCCATTTGATGGTTGTTTTGCGGAGCTTGGTCCAGAACCCGATGGAGCTTTTGCCGGTGATGTCGCCGACGCCAAACTTACTTTCATTCCAGCCCCCGAAAGAGAAAGGTTCGCGTGGCACAGGTACGCCCACATTTACGCCTACCATGCCTGAACTGGCATGTTCCATCACGTACCGGGCCATGCTGCCGTTCTGCGTAAATACGGATGCAGCGTTGCCATAAGGTGAACCGTTCTCGATGGCCAGTGCTTCGTCCACGGTAGCGGCACGCATGATGCTGATCAGCGGCCCAAACACCTCCTCTTTGGCAATGGCCATATCCGGCCGCACATGATCGATCACTGTCGGGCCCACATAGGTGCCGCCCTCCTTTCCTTCTACCCGTACGTTGCGTCCATCCACCAGCACCTTTGCGCCCTGCTGCTCCGCTTCGGTGATGAATCGTTCAATGCGTTCCTTCGACTCTTTGTTGATGACTGCCCCCAGATTCTGACCCGGCACGATCCGCCCGGCTTCTTCGCAGAGCCGGTCGATGATATGATCGACTTGCCCTACGGCCACCATGGCCGACGCCGCCATACAGCGCTGCCCGGCGCAACCGCTCATCGAAGCCGCTACGTTCTGCGCTGTCATGGCCGGGTGGGCATCGGGCAATACAAGCAGGTGGTTCTTGGCACCGCCCAGCGCCACGCAACGCTTGAAATTGCCGGTCGCGCGCTGGTACACCAGCCGCGCTACAGGGGTAGAGCCGACGAAGGATACCGCTTCAATGCCGGGATGGTCGCAGATGGCCATGACCGCTTCACTGTCGCCATGTACAATATTGAACACACCGTCGGGCAGGCCCGCTTCCTTCAGCAGTGCGGCCAGGCGGCCCGCACTGAGCGGAACTTTTTCGGATGGCTTCAGGATCATGCAGTTGCCCAGCGCCAGAATATTGGGAATTGTCCAGTTCGGCACCATGCTCGGGAAATTGAAGGGAACGATGGAGGCCACCACGCCCAGCGGCACATGGTCGATACGGCATTCGACACCCTTGCTTACCTCGAGGATCTCGCCTGTCACCAGCTGCGGCATCGAGCAGGCGAATTCTGTCAGTTCGATGCATTTCTCGATCTCGGCCACTCCTTCAGAAAGGATCTTTCCATTCTCTTCCGACACCAGCTGCGCCAGTTCAGTGAGGTTTTGTTCCAGCAGTGAACGGTATCTGAACAAGACCTGCACCCTTTCCTTGATAGGGGTTTTCGACCACTCGGGAAAGGCTTTCCTTGCCGCCTGAACGGCTTTGTCGAGGTCTGTGGCTGTCGACATGGGCACTTCCGACAACAGCAAGCCATCGACGGGAGAAACTACTGGAAGGTAACGCGTGGTTTCACAGCCGGTCCATGTTCCCTGGACCCAATTTTTTATGACGGGGTATTTCATGATTTTTGATATGGCGGTTGATCGTGGATAGGCGCTGCGCAAAGTGGCAGGGGATATTAAAAATAGCTCTTTTTTGTAAAATTCGCTGAATTTGGAAGCGCTTAGTATTACTTTGCATCCACTTAACCAGCCTGTATGAAAGAGACTGTAAACACGCGAAAACTCGCCGCCGACCAAGCCGTAAATTATGTGGAGAATGGAATGACCGTTGGGCTGGGAACAGGCTCCACTGCGTACTGGGCCATCCAGGAGATCGGAAAAAGAGTGGCGGAAGGCCTGGGCGTGCGGGCGGTGGCCACTTCCCTGCAGTCGGAGAAACTGGCGCTTGACCTGAACATTCCCATCATACCCATCTCAGAGATTGAACGGTTCGACGTCACCATCGACGGCGCCGATGAAATTGATGCAAACCTGAATGTGATCAAAGGCGGCGGCGGTGCGCTGTTAAGGGAAAAGATCATCGGTTCTGTGAGCAACTTTTACATCATCATCGCCGACGAACAAAAGCTGGTTAACCACCTCGGCCTGTTTCCCCTGCCGGTGGAAGTCATTAAATTCGGCTGGGAGCTGGTGTTCTACAAATTGCAGGCACTGGGCTGCACGCCAAGCCTCCGCATGGTAGAAGACAAACCGTATATAACCGATAACGGGCATTACATCCTCGACTGTTCTTTCTTTCAGATCGAACAGGCCGAAGCCCTGCAGGCAGGCATCAGCAAGATCCCCGGTGTGGTGGAGGACGGACTGTTTCTTCATATGGCGGATATGGCGATACTGGGCCATAGCAATGGCACCACCACCACACTTTCCAAGCCCGGAAAATAGCCAAAATTATTGCTTGCCAGCGAGGTTTTTTGTCACAAAGGAGGCAACCTGTGCGGATATCGCTCCGTATAGAATGACTAATGTTCACTCCCAACACAACAAACCTCATGAAAAAATATTTACCCTTCGTTTTGATCGCAGTAGCCTTCGCATCCTGCAAAAAAGATGTGGGCGATGCCGCTTCCCCCCGCATCAGCCTTTCTTCCCCCAACAATCACCAAACGTACACCGGTGGACAGGTCTCTACCGTCACCGCGACCATCACTGATGACAATGAGATCCATGCGGTGCATCTGTACGTAAACAACAAATCAACCGGTGCTGAAATTGTACACATGGAAGAACATCTCGACATGAAATCGTACAATCTCCAGAAAACGTTTACGGTACAGGCCGGCGTTACTTACACCATCAAGATAGAAGCGACCGACCACGCCGAAAACGAATCTGAAGTCCAGATCGAAGTGTCGGGAAACTAAGGCCCTATTTTTTTACGGCAGCCTGTTGCAGGAGCCAGCGCGCGATATCCTGGGCGGCCTGAAAGTTCTGGTATTCCATCGGTATCTTACGGCCGTCTGTATATTCGTCATACACCCACGGATCACCTACCGCGAGCACAGTGCCTTTCCCGTATTTGGCCATGGCGATCACCACATCGCCGCCGGCGCTGAACACCGGTGTCGCCGGGCTTTTCAGCTGGAGCGTAGAGATCTCCTTCATATATACTTGTTTGGTACTCTTTAATACTGCATTGCCGGAAGGGATCATGAATTTGCCCATCTGGTAGTCGGAGCCGATCACCCGGTTCTTGCTGTCGACGTTGAAATGGATGCCGAATTTTTCAGCCAGGTTGTTGAAGTGTTCGAATTCCATGTTGCCGCTGTCGTTGCCCATCAGGAAAAGCACGCCGCCGTCCTTCACCCAGTCTGCGATCACATTGATATGCCCTGCTTCCAGGTAGTTGGGGTTCGGACTTTCCTTTTTGGTATCGGGATCCACGATGATATAAACGGAGGCATTTTTGAGGTTGTCTGCGGTTGGCGCCGTAAGGAGCTGGTCAATTTTTGCACCGCTGTATGTAAAAGCGTTGCCGAAAAAATAGAATCCGTTGTTGTCTTTTTCTTCCCATACATAATGGAACTGATCTGTAAGCCCGGTACCTGATTTGATCGTTTCGCCGTTGAAGAAATGATCAAGCATCACCGTCTTGCCCTTTCCGGGTTTGGGCATGGCCGCGATCACCATTTCATTGCTTGCCAGGATGAAAGCTCCTACCCCTTTGGCGTCATTGGGCACTACCTTCTCGCTCATGTAATACTGGTAACTTCCATCCCGGTAAGGAGCACCACCCAGCCCGGATACACTCACAGTACCGGTGAGGATGGTCTGGCCCTTGTCATCCGTTTTTACAAATTGCTTCAGGATGCCATCATATCCCTTTTTGGCAACGGGCAGGTAAGAGTCGTCCAGGACTCCAAGCCGCACCCCTTTTGCCAGCGCATTTACAAACATGCAGGATGCAGAAGCTTCTACATAATTTCCCTTCGCAGTCTGTTTGTCGATGATATCAAACCAGAGACCGGTTGCAGGATCCTGGTATTTTTTGACCGCTGCTGCCAGGCGGTTAAGGATCGCCGTGAGTGAATCATGTCCTTTATTGGAAGCAGGAAAATATTCAAGCACATCTACCAGCGCCACCGCATACCAGCCCATGGCCCGGCCCCAGATATTCGGCGATTTGCCGGTGCTTTTATCGGCCCAGCGTTGTTCCTTCGATTCATCCCAGCCATGAAAAAGCAGGCCGGTCTTTGCGTCGCGGCTGTGCTGTTCCATGAGGATGAACTGACGGGCGATGTCATTGAACGTGGTGTCTTCATGCATCAGCGCCGCGTATTCGGCATAAAAGGGTTCACCCATATAAAGGCCATCGAGCCACATCTGCGAGGGGTATCTTTTCTTGTGCCAGAAGCCCCCATCAGAGGTACGGGGCTGTTTTAGAAGCTGGTTGCGCAACTGGGTTGCGGCTTTCAGGTACTTCGCTTTTCCGGTCGCTTTGTACAGGAGGATCATACTCCTTCCCAGCTTTACATTGTCAAGGTTATAATCTTCTACCTTGTAGTTTTTGATGGTACCGTCTTCCGTGAGCAGCAGGTCGATACTCTTCTGGATATAGTCGTAATATTTGGGGTTGGCTGTGCGGTACCAGATGCCTTCGATGCCTTCCAGGATCACGCCAAAGTCGTAGGTATAGCGGGTAGTGGAATCATTCCACATGCGCATAACGGTCTGGGTCATTTGCTCCGACGCGGCTTCGGGCGATTGTGCATTCAGATCGGCAGCGCTGCAAAAGAAGGCAGCAAAGAGCAGACAGACAATTCTTGATTTCATATT
This sequence comes from Chitinophagaceae bacterium, assembly GCA_965200945.1. Lineage (GTDB taxonomy): Bacteria > Bacteroidota > Bacteroidia > Chitinophagales > Chitinophagaceae > JADCRZ01. The sequence goes on along the minus strand of OZ241749.1, from coordinate 870,950 downwards.
ATTTTATTTCTAAAGAAGAGGAAACGGCGCCTGATTGAAAACTGGATTTCTTTTTTGCTTTTGACAGGTAGGAGTTTGTAACAGTAATACCCGAACTTTTGTCGCCATTGATGGCAAAAAGAAGGTCGGCCTGTTCATTGAAACGGATCCCGTTCAGCGAGACTGTTTTGCTGTTCTCTACTTTTATTACAGGGTTTGTTTCACTGGTAAGAAGCTGCACATTTTTAAGATGGATGCCGGTAGCCTCTACAAGGTCGGCCCCCTTCTTCACCTTCAGGGTCATGTTCTCGAGGTATATGTCCCTGATATTCATTTCAGGCAATCCACGGATAAAGAGGCCTTCTCCCGCACCATTGCACGCGATCTTGCTGATATAAAATTCACGGAACTGGGGCGTGGCTTCCGTTACAGGAAAAGTTTCCACCTTGGGAGCTTCGCGTTGTTCGCCCGACATCGGCACCGGATCTTTTCCGCCGTAATACATGTCGAACAGCACCGCTTCACCGCCGATGTCTTTCATGTTGATATCGGAAACATAGATCTTTTCAACGATACCTCCCCTGCCGCGCGTTGTTTTAAAACGCAGTCCGACATCGGTACCCAGAAATGAACAGTCGTACACATAAATGTTTCTGGCACCACCCGACATTTCGCTGCCGATCACAAATCCTCCGTGCGCATGATACACAACGTTGTTTCTGATCACCACATTTTCGGTTGGCATTCCTCGCTTGCGGCCTTCTTCATCCCTGCCCGATTTGATACAGATGCCATCATCACCGACATCGAACGTACTGTTTTCGATGAGCACGTTTTTACACGATTCGAGATCGATGCCGTCGCCGTTCTGTGCATACCAGGGATTTTTGGCATATACGTTTCTGACCACCAGGTTCTCGCACATCAGCGGGTGCAGGCACCAGGCGGGTGAGTTCTGAAAAGTGAGCCCTTCCAGCAATACAGTTTTACAATTTGTGAGACTCAGCAAATTGGGCCGCAGAAAATCCTTGATATCCGCGAAATCTTTTTCTGTTCGTCCCTCGGTCATTACGCCCGGCGATTTCACCATTGTTCCCTTTAGAGATTTGGCAGTGGGATACCAGGTCCGTTTATCTTCGCTTACCATGCCTCCGGATGCCACCAGCGTTTTCCATTGCGACTCTGTCATTTTTTCCTTTTTCACCATCCGCCATGCATCACCGTTGCCATCGATGATGCCGGGGCCGGTCAGTGCAATATTGCTGAGATCTTTTCCTGACACGGGCGACTGGTTGCGGTAAGCAGGCAGCCCTTCATAGTTCGTTGCCACCAGCTTGAACTGATCGAAATCATTTGTAAAGAGCAATACAGCATCGCGATCTACGTGGAAATTCACGTTGCTTTTCAGCACTACCGGCCCTGTAAGCCACAAGCCGCCGGGGACCAGCACCACACCACCGCCATTTTTATTACAGGCATCGATCGCTTTTTCAATAGCCGCTGTATTCAACGTAATGCCATCCGCTTTTCCACCCCATTTTGCAATGGAAAAAGTATCTTTTTTAAAAACCGGTTCAACTACTTTGGGCATCTTACGGGCAGCTTCCTGCGCCGTGATCATTTGCGCATACAGACCCTGCGACAAACACATAAATAACAGGCACACGGGGAGCAAAAAACGATTCATGATCATCAGAAAAATTTATTCACTTGGTAAGAAAATTCGTCGTGGCTGGCAGTAAAGTAATTGCGTATCGGCTGCAGGATAAATTGAGGATCAATTATTGCATAAAGGGTTAGTGAGAATAAGGCCGAAACAGGAATAATGTGCGGTGCAATCCGTTTATGCGTATACATGGATCCAAAAATATGCTAAAGATACATTATCGTCACTGGTTTTATTCCACATAATTCGATGGTGCTTGCCCCGTTTCCACTCGATTTCGCTTAACAGAATAAGCTTTACTTTTACCAATCACCAATATCGTACACATGGTTCTAAATGATTCAAGCATTCTACCGCTTCATACTGATCAGTTGTTCCGTTCCTTCTGGATGGGCGGATATGAGTGCACCGACCAGTTGAATGCTTTTGGCAACCGCGTCGATTTCCTGGAAATCACCGGTCATACCCAGCTTCTTGAAGAAGATTATAAATTACTCCAACCATTCCAGATCCGCACTGTGCGCGAAGGCATACGCTGGAGCCAGGTTGAAAAGGTTCCTTACCAGTACGACTGGAGCACCGTATCTGCGATGATGGATACCGGCAAAGCACTTGGCGTTCAGCAGATCTGGGATATCTGTCATTTTGGTTTTCCGGATGATCTTACACCGCTTCATCCCATGTTCGCCCGTCGTTTTACCGCCTTGTGCAGGGCATTTGTAAATTTTTACCGCTCGAAAAACCCGGACGAAACGCTGATCGTCACTCCCATCAACGAAGTGAGTTTTCTGTCGTGGCTCGGAGGCGATGCAAGAGGCACGGCGCCCTATTGTAACAAACAGGGCTGGGAAGTGAAATACGGCCTGATGAAAGCCTATATAGAAGGCACCGCAGCCATGAAAGAGATCGACCCCACGATCAGGATCATGTCTACTGAACCGCTGGTGAATATGGTCCCCCCTGTAAATGCCGACCGCGAAATGCGGAAACGGGCTAAAGAAGCGCATACAAACCAGTTTCAGTCGATGGACATACTCACCGGCCGTCTGTGCCCGGAGCTGGGCGGATCACCGGAGTACCTGGATGTGCTGGGACTGAACTTTTACTACAACAACCAATGGGTTTTCGGATCGGGCAACTTCCTGCCCTGGGTCAACGAACCCTATGACGCCCGCTGGCGGCCTCTTCGCAGCCTTCTGCTCGAAGCATATAACCGCTATCAAATTCCGGTGGTGTTGTCGGAAACCAGTCACCCGAAAGAAGACAGGCCCCTTTGGATCAATTACATAGCCCAGGAAACCGCCGCTGTGATCGATATGGATATCCCGTTCCTCGGTGTATGCCTGTACCCGATCATCGACCGGCCCGACTGGGACCATCTGACGCCCTGGCACCAAGCTGGTTTGTGGGATGCGGAAGTGGTTGAAGGCCAGCCTCCCTTGCGTGTGCTATATGAACCGTACGCGGAGGAACTGCGCGCTTCGCAGACCCTGATAGAAGAAGCCATCCGGAAAAACAGGCAGCGTATGGTAAACAAAAAAGACGGCAAGCCGGCCCGGCGGGTATCTGATCCCTTCTCCGGCAACCCTGTTTATGAGATCCCGAAGATCAGCAAAATCGGATAACGAAGAAGCTTTAACTGCCGGAGACGCTGGAAATATTTTTGCATATCTTCGGCATGGAGCGCCGGGCAATGGATCCTGTCCCAACCCCGGTTCCTGATCCAAATATTCACCCAACATACCAAGTACGTATGAACACCAATGACATACAAGACTCACCCCGCGACCTGGAAGAACTCAAACAAGAAGAAGTTACCATCGATCTGCCGGATGTTAAAGACATTCCCGGCCAAGAACACATCAAGGTGCCGGTAATGAATGAACTTGCCGACACCACCGCTTCCTCCGATGACGAAGAAGGCGATGATGTGCTTGATAACCCGGTCGATGAAGACATAGAAGGAGAAAACGACTCTGACATCACGCCCCTCGAACGTTCCCTGCTCGACGAAGCAGATCAGGACGTGCCAAGCGAAGATGACGACCGCCTGAGAAGAACGGCGCTTGATGATACGGATGAAGATGGTGAGCCGCTGAATGAAGCCAGCATGGGCACGGATGTCACCGGAAGGGACATTGACACCCCGGGTGAAGAACTCGATGACGCAGATGAAGAGACTGGGGAAGAGGATGAAGAAAACAACGAATACAGCCTGGGTGGCGACAGCAAAGACGCTGCCGAAGATGGTACTGTATAAATAGTAATTATCTCCAACAAAAAAGCCTTGCGGATCACCGCAAGGCTTTTTTGTTGGAAGAAATCGTTCATCAGGAAGCATCATTCTTGTCGAGGCCACGGCCGGTCTTGTGCTGCAGCTCATCGATCTTTTTTGAAGCATCCGCCTTGCTCAGATTCTCGTCAAATTCTTCTCCTGCTTCGTCGGAAAGGGTTTTGAGATACGATTTCTGTGCACCGGTCATCGGTTCATCTCCGGTTGACCACTCGCTGGGGTCTTTCACCGTATTGGAGCCCAGGGTATCGTTGTTTTGCTGCTGGCTGTTGCCACTGTGCTTTTGTTCCTGTCCGTTGGTATGTTCTGTCTGGTTTGCCATAACTTATTTTACTACAAATGTTGCAAAAAGCACACCACACGCAATGGGGTTTTCACCCTTTCTTTCGGGCCGGCACCTTAAAGCGAAATCCGGATATAAAATGATGATTTTTAATTATTTATTCTCAATCCTATTCTACAGCTTAAAGGAAATGCCTGTAACGGGACCATGCTGGCACAGCAGCACTCTGTTCCGGCCTTGCATGTCTGCCCTGCTGCCTTTATAAACCGGCTCTGCGGCAGTTGTTTTAAGGCCAGCCTCTGTGCCTGCGCAGATTGCTGTTGCCGGACAGGGAGGCAATCGGGCAATCACACAAAACGAACGGGGGATGGAAAATGACCATTCAAGCTTAATTGAAAAGCCTCACCGGTCATTTTCGGGCATTCTTTGTAGGTTTGATCCGTTTCCGGAAGAAACCGGAATGGCAGGATTATGAAAAAGCCCTCCATCTTCGACCACCTTTCCATCGATGTGTACTCGGCAACGCCCAAGTATCTTCAGCTGGCCAATACACTCACCCGCGCCATCCGGGAAGGCAGAGTGAACGCCAACGATGCGCTGCCTTCCATCAACGAACTCAGCTTCGAGCTGGAGATATCGCGCGACACCGCAGAAAAAGGCTATAAGTACCTTAAAAAACTTCGTATACTGGGATCGGTTCCGGGAAAAGGGTATTTTGTTCAGCAGGTACACCTCAACCAGCAGTACAAGATTTGCCTGCTTTTCAACAAGCTCAGCCCGCATAAAAAGATCATTTACGATGCTTTTGCAGCTTCCGTCGGAGAACGGGCCGTAATCGACTTCTATATCTACAACAACGATTTTTCTTTTTTTAAAAAGCTGCTGAACAGCAAAAAAGAAGGTTATAGTCACTACGTCATCATCCCCCATTTTCTCGAAGGCGGGCACAATGCCCATGAGATCATCAACACCATTCCGAAAGAAAAACTCATCCTGATGGACAAGTTGGTGAAAGGGGTGAACGGCCGCTACGGGGCCGTGTTCGAGAACTTCGAGAAAGACATCTATGAATCCCTTGAGAAAGCCCTCCCCCGGCTGGAACGATACACCACTATCAAAATTATTTTTCCTGAATACACCTACCATCCCGAAGAGATCCTGAGCGGATTTATCCGGTTTTGCAGGCAGTTTTCTTTCAAGCACAAGATCGTGCATGATATTTCCGCTGAAACGATATCTGAAGGAGAGGTCTATATCAACCTGATGGAAGACGATCTGGTGATCCTGATCGAAAAGATCCTGGGATCGAAGATGGAAGTAGGGAAACAGGTGGGCGTGATCTCGTACAATGAAACCCCGCTGAAGAAGATCATCCTCAACGGCATCACGACCATTTCAACGGATTTTCAACTGATGGGGGAACAAGCCGCCACGCTGATCCTCAGTCAGTCGGTCGAGCACATCGAGATACCTTTTTGTCTTACCCTCCGGTCATCTTTGTAAAAATAAACTGCAGACTCATAAGCCGGATTCTGTTTCAACACTATCATTTATCTGGGATGCGGATTACTCAGCACCTCTTTCTGCCTACCCTCCCGGCGCTGTCCTCACGGACAAGCATAAACGAGCAGCTCATATTGACGGGCAATACCGGGTATACATGGCATTTCAGCATGCAAGGTTTACCCTGAACAAACATCTCTGCCTGTTCACGCAGGCCCTTACCCTGCATTTTCACCCTTACCCCCGGCGTGCCGGAGTGATTCGGAAAACTCTTCCGGCACGCCGGGGGCGGTTATTTTCTGTGGCACTGTCTGTAACGGCGGCTGTTGCCAGCCTCCATTCCCGGCTGTTCACCGGTGCATTGCTCTGCGCTGTCCGGACTTTCCTAACCGCTCGAGGCGGCTCGATAGTTCGGTCTGCAGTTTATGCGGCAAAGATACCTGCTTTGGAGGAAGGGTCAAAGTAAGGATGGACGCGCTAATACCCAAAATAGATCTCGGTGGCCCCGTAGCCGTAAGAAGAATGATACTGGTTGATATAGGTCTTCACTTCCCGCCGGTGTTTTAGGAAATCGTGTATCTCATCACGCAGCCGCCCGCTGCCCACGCCATGGATCACGGTGAGGGATGGCTGGTGATGCAGGTAGGCGAGGTCATAGTATTTTTCAAACTCCTTCATCTGTGTAGTAAGGATCTCGAAGTTGGACAGGTGCTGCCAGTTGTCGGCCAGTTTTTCCATATGCAGGTCGATCACAAACTTGGGCTGCTCGAGGTGCTTGCGCGCATGGGAGGCATTGTACAGCTTTACATCGGCATTCACAGAGGGCGGGGCCACTGCATCCGGTCTGACGTCGGGCGAAAGATCGGGGTACTGGTCGAACAGCTTATAGGAAAAGGAAGGATCGCCGGATGCCTTGATCTCTTCAATCTTTTTAAAAACCTGTTTGGGACGCAGCTTTATATTGGTTTCGAAATGGGGAGCTTTTTTCTTATCGGGGGTGATCAGCGAAAATTCCAGTTCGATGATTGGATTGTCGTTCACTTTTTCAAAACTCAGGTCGTGCAAATAAAAGTCCTGGTGATTGAAAACCTGGTTCTTCAATTCAAATTCCGCCAGGCCCTGGTAAGTGACGCGGTAATCGAAATTATAGCCGGTTTCGGTGCCGTTCACCAGGTGCGTCTTGATTGAATCGACCACTTCATCGCCAAATTCATCCCTTGAAAAAACCGGGAACATCAGCAGCCACACGCCGTTGCGCTGCTCCGTCTTTTTCGTGACCTTATCCCGGGATGCTTCTTTCTCTTTGGGCACCTGGTCGATATAGGTCTTGGCCGGTTTCGCCTCCGGGAACAGCTTTTTCTCTGTGAACCGTTTGAAATAGGGAAAATCCAGCTGATCGGTGTAAGCAGGGAATTTAACACCCCTTACATCGATGAGCACCATTTTGTCGTTCAGGATCTCGACCACATCCCCTTCTTCATTGGAATGTTTTACCACCACCTTATCGCCTACTTCAAATTTCATAATGACAAAAAACGTTTATCAGGTTAAATTGTTCGTCCCGCCGCCTGCTGCGCCAGCCGGCTGTGGCGGCGGCCGTAAAGAAAGTAGATGACAAGTCCGATCACAAGCCAGATGAGGAACCGGAGCCAGTTGGTGTAGCCGAGTTCTGTCATCAGGTAAAAGCAGCTCGCCAGACCGAGCACCGGAATCAGTGATAAGTTCTTCAGAAATGTGGTCACGGTGAGGGCGGACGCAAGGATCACAAAAAGATAAAATGGCAACTTGTCCTTGAATACCGCTTCGTTCTCGTAATTAAAAAGACCCATCAGGTTTTTCCACAACACGATCAATCCCACAACGTACAGGACAGGAACGATCCATTTGCCGTTTATGTAGCGGATGTGGAACCGATTTGTTGTGACCGGTTCTTCCGATTTCGGCAACAGCAGCACGCCACCGCACACCAGCACAAAAGCAAACAGGGTTCCGATGCTTGTAAGGTCGGTTACTTCCGTCAGGTTGAGGAACAGGGCCGGTATGGCGACCACAAAACCGGTCACTACCGTAGAGAACGAAGGTGTTTTGTACTTGGGATGGATGCGGCTGAATACTTTTGGCAGGAGACCGTCGCGGCTCATGCTCATCCATATCCGGGGCTGCCCGAGCTGAAAGACCAGGATCACGCTGGCGGTTGCGATCACCGCGCTGAATGAGATCAGGTAGCTGAGCTTGTTGAGGCCTTTGGCTGTGAATACAAAAGCCAGCGGGTCGCCTACATTGAGTTCGGTGTACGGAACCATGCCGGTAAGCACCAGCGCAATCAGGATATAGAGTATAGTACAGATCACAAGCGAATACATCATTCCCCGTGGCAGGTCGCGCTGTGGAAATTTACATTCTTCGGCGGTGGTCGAAATGGCGTCGAAACCGATATAGGCGAAGAAAACGGCCGACACGCCTTTCATCATCCCCCCGAAACCGTTGGGCAGGAAAGGGCTCCAGTTGGCCGGGGCCACATAAAAAAATCCGATCACGATCACCGCCACTACGATCAGGAGTTTCAGTGCTACCATCATGTTGGTAGCCTTTTTGGTTTCGGATATACCGATATATACAAGAGAGGTGATGAGCACCACGATAAGCAGGGCTGGCAGATCGGCTATCACGCGGATGGAACCGATCTGGGGCGCGCCTGTCCAGGCATTGTATGCTTCGCGGATATTGTCGGGAAGACTTTGCAGCGTTTTACCCGCGTTGGTTTGGGTAATTGCCTGCTGATAACCACGGAAGGCGGACACATAATCGGTTGTAAGATAATTCGGGATGTGAATACCCAGTCCCTTCATGAGGTTGTTGAAATACTGGCTCCATGAAATCGCGACGGCGATGTTGCCGATGGCATATTCCATGAGGAGATCCCAGCCGATGATCCAGGCCACCAGTTCGCCAAAAGAAGCATACGCGTACGTATAAGCGCTGCCGCTGACAGGAATGCGGGAAGCAAATTCAGCATAGCACAAGGCGGAAAAGCCGCAGCACACAGCGGTGATCACGAAAAGAAGGGTAACTCCCGGGCCGCCTTCGAAGGAGGCTTTGCCGATGGTAGAAAAAATGCCCGCTCCGATCACGGCCGCAATGCCCATCGCCGTGAGGTCTTTTACCCCCAGCGAGCGCCGGAGGCCGCTGGAAGAGAGTTCCGCATCGGAATAGCCCGACTCGGCATCGGCTAAAATCGCATCGACCGATTTTTTCCGGAACAGTGGGTGGGACATGCAGCTTTGGTTTAAGCAGGGGAAATTAGGCAAAAAACAGGTAACCGGTAAAACATATATGAAAAGCAGGGATATTAATGGCAAGCATGGAATAAGCCTGAACCTCATGCCAGCCGGATGATGACGGGGAACCGAAATTGAGATCGCTGTCCCTTTTCCGGAACAAATCGGGGATGATGAAACAATCTGGAATAGTTATATGCCCTGCCCTCGTTCGCCCATCAGGAATACCACCAAACTGCGTGGCCCGTGGGCACCAAGGACAAGCGATTGTTCTATATCCGCAGTTTTGGAAGGGCCGGCGATGAAGACGCCAAAATGGTAATTCTCCGCACCGATCTTTTCATAAGCCAGATGCATGTTGTCAACGATGTCCTGCGCTTTCAGCACTATGGCGAGGTGCTGGCAAATAAACGGCAACACACGGATGCCGGCCTGCTCCTCGGTAATCCATACCGCGCCGTTTTCGGCGACGCCGAATAAACCGGGTATAACCGCCACTTCCAGGTTTTCCAGCGTATGCGGCTCATCACCCGTCGATAATTTATCTATACCTGTCAGAGCCTGGATGGTAGTGATGTATTGTGAGCCTTCCGTAAAATGAGTGGGAATGAACGCTGCAATCTCTTCATAACCGCTTACTTCTTCTACCCTGCCACCGATGGCTTCCACTACCGAGATGAATTTGGCTTTGGTATCCTCGAACCGGATGGCGTTCAGGTTTGCCAATGAAGGCAATGTTCGGGGAGATGGCTGGTTCTTACTGACGGCGGCGAGTACTTTTTCCCTGCTGTTCATGAAAAACAAATTAAAGGCTGATTGTTACTTTCTGTTTTTGCGGTACCAGTCGGCAAATGACTGCCTGGGCGCAGATGGCATGTCACGTTCTTTATACCAGGGATTCAGTTTGTTGCTGACCAGCCAGGGCATCACGCGCATGAACCAACGGCCGGTTTTGCCGGCGGTTTCGAACAGCGCAGGTTTCGATAAAGTGGTCGCCATCGCTTTCATGGCCACGGTTTTTGACGTCGGTGAATAACCCTCCTGGGTAAGTACCTGCCGCCACTTATACAGCTGGTCGTGAATGTCGATCTTGACCGGACATACATTGGTACACGACCCGCAGAGCGTGGAAGCAAAGGGCAGGTCGGCAAATTTCCGCATATCGAGGTTGGGCGCCAGGATGGAACCGATCGGCCCAGCGATCGCCGTGTGATAGCTGTGACCGCCGCTTCTGCGGTATACCGGACAGGTGTTCATGCAGGCACCGCAGCGTATACATTTTAGGGAATTGCGAAAATCTTCCCGGCCCAGCTGGGTGCTTCGTCCGTTGTCGACCAGCACAATATGCATCTGCTGTCCGGCCCGCGGTTTTGAAAAATGGCTTGAATAAGTTGTGATGGGCTGGCCTGTGGCGCTGCGGGTAAGGAGCCGCAGGAAAACGCCCAGGTGCCTGCGGAAAGGAATGATCTTTTCAATGCCCATGCAGGCAATGTGTACGTCGGCGAGGTGCGCCCCCATGTCGGCGTTGCCTTCATTGGTACAAACCACAAACTCACCGGTTTCGGCGATGGCAAAATTGACCCCTGTGATGGCAATCTTACGGGTAAGAAATTTTTCACGCAGATGGAGGCGGGCGGCATGCGTGAGGAACTGCGGATCGGCGTTGCCTTCCGGCGTTTCCAGGAATTGATGGAACAGCTCGCCGATCTCTTCTTTCTTCTTATGGATACAGGGAAGTACGATATGGCTTGGCGCTTCTTTCGCCAGCTGTACTATGCGTTCACCCAGGTCACTGTCGATCACTTCGATGCCGTGGTCGGCAAGGTAATGATTCAGATGACATTCTTCGGTGAGCATCGACTTGCTTTTAATGATGCGCTCTACCCCATTTTTTTCCAGGATGCCCCGCACGATCTTGTTGTGTTCTTCCGCATCGGCGGCCCAGTGCACGGAGATGCCGTTGAGGCGGGCATTCTTTTCGAATTCGAGCAGGTAGTTATGCAGGTTACCCAGTACGTTGTTCTTGATCTGGGATGCCGTTTCGCGGAGCTGCTCCCATTCCGGCACCTGCCAGGCCGCCTTGTCGCGCTTGGCCCGCACCCACCAGAGGGTTTCGTCGTGCCAGTCGACCCTGGCTTCGTCGGCATTGAATTTTTCGGAAAGTTCTGCGTGAGTGGCGGTTGTCTCTTTCATGAAATCCCGTTTGATGTATAACAGCAGGAGCAATCATTCTTTAACAATTCCGGCAGGCAGAAGTTCTGATCAGCCGTTCAAAAGTTTGTGTCTTTTTATCGGCTTTCCTTGTCTCAGCAATAAGGCGTGATACAGGGTAGGTACGTCGTTGGTCCATTTTCTGAGCAGGAGCAGGATGCCGATCGTTTCCGCCCGCGTAACAAGCCCCGTGTAAAAACAAATATCATACAGCAAACCCGATCTGCAACTTAACATTATTTCGGTGAGTGCGGCAAACAAAGTAAGCACCCACAGCTTTGCGCCCCATGAATGGGTCGCCACTTCTTTACCGAACCTGAGGAAGCTGACCCCATAGGTAGCCACTTCAAGCACTACCAGCACGCCGATGGACACGGCATGGCTGGAAAAGAATGAAGGACATTGGATGAAAGCAGCAGCAGCCACGGCGATCCAGAAAACCTGGTCTACGATCGAATCCATTCTCCGCAACAAAACAGACGACACGCCGAGCTTTCTTGCGATGATGCCGTCGAACACATCCGACAACAAACCGATGCTGAACAGCAGCACGGCGATCGCCCTGTTATGCGGTACAGGATAATAACTTAGCAACAGGATAAGAAAGGCAAAGACCAATCTCGACCAGATCAGCAGCAGGGGGATCTTGTTCATGTAACCGCATAAACGTGGTGCGATGCTGAATATGCGAAGGCTGCGGTTTTATATTCCGGCATTCAGTATTTCGGCGATGTGCACCACTTTCACCGGGCTTTTCTGCCTTTTGAGGATGCCTTCCATGTGCATCAGGCAGCTCATGTCGACACCGGTAATGTACTCTACATCATGTCGCAGGTGATCGGCCACGCGGTCCTTACCCATCTTGGCAGAAACAGCTTCTTCCGCCACACAGAAAGTGCCCCCGAAGCCGCAGCACTCATCCTTGCGGTCGAGCGTCACCAGTTCAATGCCGTTCACCTGGTTGAGCAGGTGTTCGGGTTTGGAAAAGGGTTTGCCGACCAGTTCGGTCATCTGCGAAATGTGCAGGCCGCGCTGGCCATGACAGCTCTGATGCATTCCCACCCGGTGTGGAAACGCAGCTTTGATGTTATCGATCTTCAGCACATCCGTAATAAATTCGGTGAGCTCATAGATCTTTTTGCGGATGCCATTGGCGGCCGTTTCATTGGAAGGCGAATGCAGGTGGTCCTTTATATGCAGTGTGCAGCTGCCCGACGGACAAACAACATAATCGTACTGCGCAAAATTCCGGATGAAAAGGTCGTTGCAGGATTGCGAGAGGTGCTCGTAGCCGGAGTTTGCCATGGGCTGTCCGCAGCAGGTCTGCGAAAGCGGGAAATCGACCTGGCATCCCAGTTTCTCAAGCAGCTCGAGACTGGCAATGCCGACCTGCGGATAGAACTGGTTCACGTAGCATGGGATGAATAAGCCTACTGTCATATGGGTACCGCCTGGGTGTTTGGATAATGTTTAAGCTGGATGAGATCCGCGGGCAGCGGTCCTTCGTTCCAGTACGGATGAACGGCCATGGCCGCCCCGATGGCTGATGCCTGCGCCACGGAAGCGGCATACACATCCATGCCCGGATAAGCTGCAGCCAGCAGGTTCATATAAACCGGATTTCGGCCGAAACCGCCATCCACAAATATCTTTTTCGTCGTTTGTCCGTTCATTACGAGATTGGCGGAAGCGACCTGTTGTTCCATTACGTCGCGGATCAACTGGTGATAAGCCAGCTCATAGGTATCGAACTGGTTCAGATCCCGTTTGTCGAACAGCGATTCTGGCATCAGCGTCTGTACAGATCCATTTTTACGCGCCGGAATCCGCTCAAGGAGCTTTGCCATCAGATCAGGCTCGTACCTGACCGTTTTGTACGTATCGATGCCTACCCCAAAATGGTCCGCCATTTTTTTGACCTGCAGCTCATGATCATACCCTGCGAACAGCCGGGATGCTTTCACCGGTTTGCCCCGGTATTCCATGTAACATAAACAGTCCTGCCGCAGTTCATCCGCCGTAAGGGTTGTCTGGTTGAACGGATTGAGCGTGATGCACCAGGTGCCGGTGGAGATCAACACAAACGGTTCTGTAATATAGGAAAGATACGGGATCAGCGCCGCAGAGCTGTCGTGCAGCCCGGCACCCGTCAGAAAACCTGACTGGTACCCTTGCGCCGGCATCAGCTGATCTGAAGGAAACAGCGGGGCAAGCCGGCTGTCTATCCCTTCTTCGCTTACCCATGGGTGATAGGCATTGCGGGCAAAATCCCACAAACCCGTATGGCATCCTATGCTCGTAATGTCGGAATACGGCACACCGGATACCAGGAAGCTCATATACTGGGGCAGATGCAGCGAGTATCTGACCTGCGCGGCCAATGCAGGCTTTGCATGTTTCAGGTAATACAGCTGCAGCCCTGAGTTCAGGTTACCCAGCGGAGGTGAAGCGGTATCAAGCGCGAAATCCATTTCCTCGCCGTACTTCGCATAGAATTGTTCTTTCAGGTTGTCGGGAAAGGGCTTCAGGTAATTGTACAAAGGCGCCACCGGTTGGCCATGCCCGTCTATGTGAACGAAACTGGCTCCATACGTGGAAAAGTTCAGTGCTTTGAGGCGCCCCCCTTCCTGCTGCACCACTCTATCGAGTTGCTCCCTCACCCAGGTGGTAAGCGCAGGCAGGTCTTCACAGGCATCGCCGTCTTCATCGGTTATCTCTGGAAACTGTTGCGACTTTTCCAGGATGATGCGGTATTGTTCATCAAAGAGGAAAAGCTTTTTGTTCGTCTTCCCGATGTCAAATATGGCTATAACAGAATTCGGCGTCATTACAGTCCGGTAGCAACGGTTTTTTGGCCTCTCTCTTTTATCAGATTCGATCTTACAGCCAGCTGACGGTATGTGGCAAGCGGCTGTAAGGCGCCACCAGCCTGCAACCTGGCTTCCGCCACCAGCGGCCGCACATCGGTGCGGTAGGCCTCCTGCAGTATCTCCTGTGCACGGGCCACATCGCTTGCTTCCTGCGCTTCTTTCAGGGCTTTGGTATCTACAAGCAACGCCTGTGCGTAAGCGATCTTGATCGCTTCCACCGATTGCAGCAGGTCTTCCAGGGGGTCTTTTACGTTATGCGACGCGTCGATCATCCATCCCAGGTCCGAGGCATGGTTCATGCCGCGTGCGTCCATCCCTTCTACCAGCTCGTTAAAGATCAGAAACAGCTGGTAGGGGTTGATGCTGCCCACGGTAAGATCATCGTCGCCGTATTTGGAATCATTGAAATGGAAGCCGCCCAGTTTTCCTTCGCCCAGCAGCAAAGCCACGATCTGCTCGATGTTGGCATTGGGCAGGTGGTGGCCAAGGTCTACGAGCGTGTAAGCTTTCGGACCCAGCTTGCTGGCAAACAGCAACGACTGGCCCCAGTCGCCGACGGTAGTTGAGTAAAAATTGGGTTCATATGCCTTGTATTCCACAAACACTTTCCAGTGGTCGGGGAGCGCTTCGTAGATCTCGCGGAGGCTTTCGAGCGTGCGCTGGTGCGCGCCGCGGAAATTCAGCTGGCCGGGGAAGGAGGACCCATCGGCGAGCCAGATGGTGAGCGATTCGGAACCCAGTTCCTCCCCGTATTTGATCACCTCTATGTTGTGCTCTATCGCCTGTTTGCGAACGGCTTTGTCTACGTTCTGGAGCGAACCGAATTTATAGCTGTGCTCCTGATCCGGCTGGTCCTGGAAGGTATTGGAGTTCATGGCATCGAAGCGGAGGCCATGCTGGGCAGCCAGGGCCTTGATGGCACCGGCATTTTTGGGAATATCCCAGGGTATATGCAGGGAAACGGCACCACTCGACTGGTTGAGCTGGTGCAGCAGACCGATGTCTTCGATTTTTTCTTCGAGGCTGCCGGGTTCGCCGCCGCCGGAAAAACGGCCGAAGCGGGTACCGCCGGTGCCGAGCGCCCAGCTGGGAATGGCGACCTGGAAATCTTTCAGTTTTTCGATGATGCCGGATACGTCAGATACCTCTGAAGCGACGTAGTCGAAGCTCCGTTTGTGGGCCGCCAGCAGTGGATCGTTGTATTCTGAGATCTTGTATTTCTCGATTTGCATGGTTCTAGTTTATGGCATGTAAAAAACTTCCTGTAAAGATACGCTGACCGGTGAATTGTCGGGATGGCTTTCCATTATTTCGGCCATCCGGGCCCACCAGCGCTGCATTACCGGGTGTGCCGGCAGCTTGTCCAGCGCGGCAGGATCTTCGGCCTGCATCACGCTGAACAGCAATAAAGTGTCCGGATCAAGATAGATCGAGTATTCGCTGACGCCGGTTTCTTTGAGCAGGGCATGCAGCTCGGGCCACAGTTCATCGTGCCTCTTTTTGTATTCCGCCTCAAACCCTTCAAACAACCGCATCTTGAAAGCGAGTCGCGCCATGTTATAATTTATTATCTCACGAACGCAGTGGCCACGCCACCGTCCACGTTCAGCACGTTGCCGGTCGATTTGTTGAGCAGTCCGCCGGTAAACGCAAAGCAGGCGCTGGCAATATCATCCGGTAAAATGATTTCGTTCAGGAGGGTGCGTTTGGCGTAGTAACCCGGCAGTTCAGCCACGGTGATGCCGTATGCTTTGGCGCGGCCTTCCGCCCAGGCGCCTTCCCAGATCTTGCTGTCTGAAATGACGGCATCAGGGTTCACCACGTTCACGCGGATATGGTCTTTGCCAAGCTCTGCCGCGTTGAGGCGGCTCAGGTGCAGCTGGGCTGCCTTGGCCGATCCGTAACCTGCGTTGTTCGGGCCCGACATCAGCGCGTTCTTACTCACGATGTTGAGCACGTCTCCACCGGTTCCCTGTTTGCGCATTACTTCCACTCCTGCCTGTGTTACGAGGAACTGGCCTTTTACCAGTACATCATACAGCAGGTCCCAGTCTTTTTCGGTATGCTCCTCGATCGGTTTGGAGATGGAGAGCCCTGCACAGTTCACTACAATATCAACGCCGCCGAATGCAAGCGCGCCGGCTACAAATGCCTGGCGGATATCGTCGCCGCTGGTTACATCGAGCTTCACCCCGGTGAACACATCTTTGCCGTACTGCTTGCTGAATTCTTCGTTGGCCGATTCAAGGCGTTGGGCGTCGTTGTCGTTGATGATCACGCAGGCGCCTTCGTCCGCAAATCTTTTGGCGATGGCCTTGCCGATGCCGCCTGCACTGCCGGTGACCAGAGCGATCTTGCCGGAGAGGGCTTTCGGCTTGGGCATGCGCTGAAGCTTGGCTTCTTCAAGCAGCCAGTATTCGATGTCGAACGCTTCCTGGCGGGGCAGCGATGTGTATTCGGAAATGGCTTCGGAGCCTCTCATCACGTTGATGGCGTTGAGATAAAATTCAGAAGCGACGCGGGCGGTCTGTTTGTCTTTCGAGAAAGTGAACATACCCACCTGCGGATAGATGATCACGACCGGGTTGGCATCGCGCATGCCCGGACTGTTCGGGTGCTTGCAGTTGTTGTAATAGTCGGCGTACATCTTCCGGTAAGCTTCAAACTGCGGAGCCAGCTTTTCTTTCAGTGCGGCTACATTGCCCAGGTCTTCGGCAGCACCCAGTTCCAGAACAAGCGGACTGATCTTGGTACGCAGAAAGTGGTCGGGACAGCTGGTACCCATAGGCGCCAGGCGTTCGAGGTCGTTGGAATTGATGTATTGCAGTACGCGGTCGTCGTCGGTGAAATGACCGACCATGTGAATCTTGTCGGAACAGAAACCGCGCAGCACGGGAGCCAGGGCTGCAGCCTGTTTGAGGCGTTCGGTCTTTCCAAGGGCAGCCACTTTTTCACCGCCGAACACCGGTCCTTTTTTGCCGGTTTGTTCTTCGATGAATTCAGCGCAGCGCTCGATCACTTCGAGGGTGTTGATATAGCTTTCATATGCGGTATCTCCCCAGGTAAAGAGGCCATGCGAGCCGAGCATGATGCCGCGGATCGTAGGGTTGTCGCGGAGAGTCTGTTCCATTTTAAGACCCAGATCGAAACCGGGGCGCTGCCATTCTACCCAGCCGATGCTGCCGTTGAACAGGCGCTGCGTGATCTCTTTGCCGTCCTTGGCCGCAGCGATCGCGATGGCCGCATCGGGGTGCAGGTGATCAATATGTTTGAAAGGAAGGAAGCCATGCAGGGGCGTATCGATGGAAGGTGCCTTTGATTTGAGGTCGAAGATGCTGTAGTTGAACAGGTCTACCATTTCATCTTCGTGCGCGATGCCTTTGTAGATTTTTTTAAGACTGCGCAGGCGGTCGAGATAGAGAGCTGCCAGGCCACTTTTCTTCAGGGTACCCAGGTCGCCGCCTGATCCTTTCACCCACATCACTTCGGTCTGTTCACCCGTCAGCGGGTCCTTGTCATATATTTTGCAGGAGGTATTGCCTCCGCCGTAATTGGTCAATCGAAGATCGGCGCCAAGCAGGTTGGAGCGATAGATCAGTAAAGCCACCTCATCACCGGCCATTTCTGCGGCTTTGTTCTCGTCCCACAGGTAGCTTACATGCTTGAAGTTTGTTGTTTCAACAGCCATAACTCATTATTTAATTGTACTTATAATTTTGTGTTCTTTTTTCGCTTTTTCCTCCTTTTCCTTCAGATAATTGCCGCGTCCCACGATCAGTACCGACAGCATAATAACCAGGATACCAGCCACTACGGTTGAATAGGTCTGTCTGCGCACTCCATTCCATTCCTTGAGAGCCAGGCCCCACAAATTTGCGATGAGGATGATAAAGGCCATATGCAGGATCCAGGAGCTGGCGCCGTTGCCCAGTTTGCTTTCTCCCATCCCGTAGAAAAAGAACTGGAGAAACCAGGTCGTACCCGCCAGGGCGGAGAACAGGTAATTTCTCAGCAGCGGCGTGTTTTTGTTGGTATAATCCCCGAAGGTTTTGTTGCGGGCGTTGAGTATCATACACCAGATAAGGTTGGTAGTAAGTCCGCCCCAGAGGATCACTATGTATGTGACGTTGTTCTGGTAAAGAAAATTCCCGGTTTCTGTGGGGTTGGCTGCTTTCCATATCGCATTGGCCTCATTGGCCATTGACTTGCCTGCATCGAGGCCGAAAGCAAAACAGGCGCTCAACACACCTGAAACGATGGAGACAAAAAGGCCCAGTCCGAATTTGTACTCTTTGTTCTCTGCGTTAACGGCATTTTTTGCGAGATCGCGTTCTTTCATTGTTCCGGCTTTTCCGCAAATGATGATCCCAAGCACACACACAAGCACACCGGCCAGTACCCATTTGCCCCAGCCGGTATTGATCAGCATGCTGATATTGTCTTTACCGGGAGAAGGATTGAACTCATAATACAAAGACGGGATCAACGCGCCAAAGACGGAGCAAAGGCCGAGTATGATCGAACTGCCCAGTGCCACCCCCAGGTAACGAACACCAAGTCCGTAAGTAAGTCCGCCAATACCCCATAAAATTCCGAATATGTAGGTGATGCGCAGCACATTGGTGTCTGCATGCCTGATAAGCTCGCCGAAATGTGGAATGGTAAGGTAGGCAGCCAGCGGGGGAACGATCAGCCAGGAGAAGATACCTCCGACGATCCAATATGATTCCCATGACCAACCCTTGACTTTTTTATATGGTATGTAAAAACTACCGGAAGCAAATCCACCCAGAAAATGAAAGATAACGCCGAAGATAGACTGCATGAGTATGTGTTTTCGATATGGCCCTTCTGTTGAATGAGAGGGTAAATATAGAGCATTTACCTGCAACACCGTCATGTACTGTCCCGGTACGGAAGGCAAGATTTTCCCTGCTTTTCAGGAAGCAAGCGGCAGAAATGGGCAAAAAATTGTTTCCGCCGTCTTACCCCGTGAATTATGTTTGCAAAAAATTGGGATATGAAAGAACTTATACTGGAAGCCTGGAGCGACAGAAGCCTGTTAAAACAAGAACAATATTCGGAAGCTGTGAAGGCAGTGATAGAAGAAGTAGATAAAGGCCGGCTGCGCACCGCCTCTCCCGGTGAATCCGGATGGGTCGTGAACGAATGGGTCAAGCAGGCGATCCTGATGTATTTCGGCATACAGCAGATGGAAACTTTCACCCTCCCTCCTTTTGAGTTTTACGACAAGATGAAGCTGAAAAGCGGCTATGCATCACTGGGGGTACGGGCGGTTCCCCATGCGGTTGCCCGTTATGGCGCTTACCTTGCGAAGAACGTGGTGCTGATGCCCAGCTACGTGAACATCGGCGCTTATGTGGACGAAGGCACCATGGTTGATACCTGGGCCACCGTAGGCAGTTGTGCGCAGATTGGCAAGGGCGTTCACCTGAGCGGCGGGGTAGGGATCGGCGGTGTGCTTGAACCGCTGCAGGCCTCACCGGTGATCGTGGAAGACGGCTGTTTCCTGGGCTCGCGCTCTATCGTGGTGGAAGGGGTGATCGTTGAAAAAGAAGCCGTACTCGGCGCCAATGTGGTGCTTACCCAGAGCACGAAGATCATCGACGTGAGCGGCAGCGAGCCGGTGGAATACAAGGGACGGGTGCCTGCCAGAAGCGTGGTGATCCCTGGTACTTATCCCAAAAAATTTCCGGCCGGCGAATATCATGTGAGCTGCGCCCTCATCATCGGCCAGCGCAAACCGAGTACCGACCTGAAGACGAGTTTGAATGATGCGCTCAGAGATTTCAACGTTTCGATATAACCCGCAGGCCTCAATGCTCGCGGGCGATCAGGAAGTCTGCGAGATCCTGCAGCGGTAGCTTGCGTGCGGTATCGGCAGAACTTTTTTCAAGGAAATCAAAGGCCTTGTCGCGGTATTGTTCTTTCAGCGCCCGGGCCCATTCCTCCACGCCGGTTTCCCTGAATATCTGCAGGGTGCCGGCGATCTTTTCCCCGGGGGTAGAACCCTGCAGCCGCTCGATCTCCTGCAGCTGTTGTGCGGTGGCTACCTCCATCACTTTTACCATCAGAAACGTCTTCTTATCGGCCAGGATATCGCCGCCAAGCTGTTTGCCGAATTTTGCCGGGTCGCCAAACGCATCGAGGTAATCATCCTGTATCTGGAAACTGATGCCCAGGTTGCGGCCAAACTCGTAGAGGTAATGCTGATCGGCAGAAACCGCCTGGCCGAGTACCGCCCCGATCTGCAGACTGGCAGCCAGCAGCACCGAAGTTTTCAGTTCGATCATGCGGATATATTCGGTCATGCCCACACTGGCTGCCTTTTCAAAATCCATGTCTAGTTGCTGACCTTCGCAAACGGCCTTGGCGGTAGTGTTAAACAGCGTGATCACTTCCCTGAGCGCCGCCGATTCGATCCGGTTCAGCGCATCATAGGCTACCACCAGCATCACATCGCCCGCAAGCAGGGCCGTTGGCTCGCCGTAACGCGCATGCACCGTCTGCATGCCCCTGCGAAGCGGTGCCTTGTCCATGATATCGTCGTGGATCAGAGTAAAATTGTGAAAGAGTTCGATGGCGGTGGCCGCATGGTAGGTATCGGCGCTGATGGCATCGAACAGCTCATTGCCCATCATGCACATGACCGGCCGGACGCGTTTGGCACCGAGCGACAGGAAATAATCTGCCGGTTCGTAAAGGGATGCGGGCGAGGATGGAAAATGACCGACTTCGAAATGTTTGGTAAAAAGAGCTGACAGCTCCTGAAAAGAATGCATCCGCAAAAGTAAGGCGTGAGGGGTTAAGAAGTACTATTGCCTGAACCGGAATTACCCTGAATAACCGATCAACCTGAAAGCGGATGGTTCGATCCAAAGTCGCTTTCAGGATAATGCCGGTTCAGACAAAGACGTGCAGGCCCACACCTACTCTTCCTTCCGTCCTTTCTTTTTGCCTTTCCGTCTTTTGTGGCCCGAGCGGTTGTCTTTTTTGGGTTTGTTGAAGACCGGCTCTTCTCCGGGCTGCTCGCCCAGGGAGCTTGTGAGCACCCATTCATAGTCGAGCTGGCGTTTGGTGAGGTTGGCGGAGATCACTTTGATGCGGATCTTGTCGCCCATGCGGAAGATGCGGCCGCTGCGGCGGCCTGCCAGGCAGTAATCGCTGGCTACATATTCAAAATTGTCGTAGTTCGACAAACTGTTCAGGCTCACCAGTCCTTCACATTTATGCTCCACGGTTTCTACCCAGAACCCGAAAGATGACACACCGCTGATGACGCCTTCAAACTCATCTCCCAGGTAGTTCTGCATGTACTCTACCTGCTTGTATTTGTTGGCGGCACGCTCGGTTTCCATGGCGGCACGCTCCCGGTCGCTGCAGTGCTTGCATTTGACCTCCATTTCATTATCCGGCACCACATCGTTGTCGAGCACCTGCTGCAGCACCCGGTGAACCAGCACATCCGGATAGCGCCGGATGGGCGAGGTGAAATGGGTGTAGTGCTGAAAGCCCAGCCCATAGTGGCCGATGTTTTCCGCCGTATAGGCCGCTTTGGCCATGGTGCGGATGCCCAGCTGTTCCAGCACATGCTGCTCAGGCTTGCCCTTTACTTCCTTCAGCATCATGTTAAAAGATGCCGCGATGCCTTCGGGCGATTTGGTATCGAATTTATGACCGTACTTTTTGGCAAAATCCACGAAGGGCAGCAACTTTTCCTCATCAGGTTTATCATGTACCCGGTATGGAAACGGAATGGCCTTTTTCTTGAGCTTTGTCTTGGCCACTTTTTCTGCCACGATCCTGTTGGCCAGCAGCATATATTCTTCAATCAGCTGGTGCGACTCCTTGCTTTCTTTGAGCATCACGCCTACCGGCTTGCCTTCTGCATCCAGCTTGAACTTCACTTCGGTAGAGGAGAAATTGATCGCGCCTTTCTTGAAGCGCTGGCTCCGCATTTTCTGCGCCAGCAGATTCAGTGTCAGTACCTGTTCTCCATACAACCCTTCATTATTTTCGATGATCTCCTGTACTTCTTCATAAGTGAACCGATGGTCCGAGTGGATCACGGTGCGGCCGATCCAGCGGTCCTTGATGGCGCAGTTCTTTGTCATTTCCACGATCACGGAAAATGTCAACTTGTCTTCATTCGGACGCAGTGAACACAGTTCGTTGGATATGCGTTCGGGAAGCATGGGGTTCACGCGATCCGGGAGGTACACCGAGGTGGCCCTTTCATAGGCCGATTTGTCGAGCTGTGTGTCTGGCCTCACATAATAGCCGACATCTGCAATGTGGATGCCGATCTCATAATTTCCATTGTCCAGCTGCACGAATGATACCGCATCGTCAAAGTCTTTGGCATCGACGGGGTCGATGGTAAAGGTGAGCACACCCCGCATGTCGCGGCGGCCGGCAATTTCTTCTTCCGGCACCACTTCCGGGAGCTGTGCGGTTTCTTCCAGCACGTCGGGTTCAAATCCAACCGGGAAGCCGGCCAGCAGGATGAGTTCCTTCATGGCCATGTCGTTCTGGTTGGTGGCATCCAGTTTCTGGATCACTTCGCCGCGGGGCTTTTTGTTTTTTTCCCATGCCACGATCCTGATCTGCACCTTATCCTGCGAGGTGGCGCCGTTCAGTTTATCGATCGGGATGAACACATCGGGCATAGGCTTGTCGGTATCCGCTATAAAAAAGGCGAAATTATTGCTTACATCGAGCCTTCCGATGAATTCCGTTTGCTTCCTGTTACTCACCTCAATGATCTCACCCTGCAGGCGGCCATTACGGGAAGGGATACCCGATGCCTGTACTTTTACTTTGTCTCCGTGAAGGGCGGTGTTGAAATCGTTGGGGCGGACCAGGATATCGTTTTCCAGGCCTTCCACGACCACATACCCCATACCGGAGCGTGTGATGTCGAGGGTGCCGGCGTATATTTCGCCGGTCGGTCTTTGCTTGTCTTTTCTGTTTTTATCTTTCATGTAGTGCCGGTGAACCGGTGTTGGAAAAATTTTCTATAAAATTTTTGATCAGGATATTGAAACTGCCTGCGCCGTTGAACAGAAAGGTTTGTTCGATCGGGATCACGTAAAAGGGCAGGTCTTTGATGATGCTATCAAACTTGGCCAGCCTCACCGCGTCCTTTTCGGTGGTCAGCATGATCTTCAAGGGTGAAGGGATGGCTTCAAACTTTTTGATCATATCCTTCAGGTCATCAATCGTAAATATCTGGTGATCGCTGAACGAAAGCTGGTAATAGGAACCGGCGTGGTGTTGCAGGTACTCGTGCAGTGGTTTTGGATTGGCAATACCGGTGATCAGCAATACTTCAACAGTCTGACCGATCAAATAGTTCGTATGATGGGTGATATGGTAGGGCTTGCCGTACCGGATGGCCGAAAAAAAGAGATGCTGGTGGGCCAGCGGCCTGATCTCGGTGATGTATTCTTCCCGCTGCTCCGGTGTCATGTCCGCATTGCACTTTGTGACCACGATGATGTCAGCCCGCTTGTAGCTTCGCTTTTCGTCGCGCAGGTTGCCTGTCGGCAGATACCAGTCGCGCGTGAACAGGTTCTTACAATCCGTCAGCAGGATATTGAGGCCCGCCCGAACTGCCCGGTGCTGGTAGGCATCGTCCATGATGATCACACGGGTACCGGGCCGGTCGTGGAGCAGCTGGGGAATGGCCACGAGCCGCTCCTCCCCTACGGTTACAGCCACATCGGGAAATTTGATATGGAACAGCATGGGCTCATCACCGATATCGAGCACACTGGTATTTTGTCCGGCGAGTGCGTAGCCTTTGGTCTTGCGTTTATAGCCCCTGCTCAGGGTAGCCACCGGAAATTCGCGGTGTAGCAGACGCATCAGGTATTCCACCATGGGAGATTTGCCGGTACCGCCCACCGACAGGTTGCCAACGCAGATCAGGGGCATATTGAAGCGCGCGGAAGAAATGATCTTTTTATCATACAGCCGGTTGCGGCACCACACAATGGAGAGGTAAACCAGGGAAAAGGGAAAAAGCAGCATCCTCAGAATACGCAGGTATGAATGGTTAAAATTCATAGATTCTTGTCGGCGTAACGCATATGCTTAAAGGTATGTCAAATTGGTGGATGTCATCTATCGCATCGACCGGTTCAAAAAAGGAAAACCCGATCTTTAGAACATCTTCCCGGCATTCGAATAAAAAACGATCGTAATACCCTTTTCCGTAACCCACGCGCGCCCCTTTTGTATCGCAGATCAGCAGGGGAACAAGCACGGCATCCAGCTCCGCCGGCGAGATATTTTTAGATTGAAGCGGTTCTTCTATGCCAAACACGTTCTGTTTGTATTCGGTATGTCTATTCGTGAGGTGCGCCTTGAAATTAAACCCGGATTTCTCCATGACCGGGTAAGCGATCTGCAGGCCGGGGATGCGAAACGAGAGGTAGTCGGTGATGAGGTGGGTGTTCACTTCGCCCTTTCCTTCTATGGGTCTGAAACTCATGAGTTTCTCAATATTTCCGAGCGGCCATTTCTGGAATTGGATGAGAAGGAGGTCATCGAGACGTGACATCTCAGCGGGTGTCAGCTGGCTGCGTTTTTCGCGGTAGATCTTGCGAAGTTCTTCTTTGCTCATACCTGTTTAGATTCAATTTTTCTTTTCAGGGTTGGTTCAAGGCGGTCGGCTTGTTCGCGCACGGTATCCTGGTCAACCGAATGCAGCCAGGGAATGGACCCCAGCACCGGGTAGCCCGACCATTCGGAGATTTCCTCCTGGTAGTCGAGGAACTGATCTGTGAAGATCCATCCCAGCACCTCGAGGCCCTGCTGCCTGCATATCTGGGAAGTCAGCAGCGAATGGTTGATGCTGCCAAGGTAGTTTCGGCTTACAAGGATCACCGCTGCATCCAGCTCTTTGATGATGTCTATGATAAAAGCAGTTTCATTTACCGGCACCAGCAGGCCCCCTGCCCCTTCTATCACCAGTGGCCGGTCTGTTTGCGGCATGGATGCACGGATCGCCGACAGATCTATGTGCACATTTTCCTGCCGGGCGGCAATGTGCGGGGAGGCCGGCAGCCGTAACCTGTATACTTCGGGATGAATGGTTGTTTGGGTTTGTGAAAGGAGTCGTTCGATGGTCTGCGAATCGGTTCCGTCTTCCGTGCCTGCCTGGATGGGTTTCCAGTAATCAGCCCGCAGGGCATTTACTACGATGGCTGAGACAAGTGTTTTGCCCACATCGGTTCCGATACCTGTAATAAAAATCGGTTTCATGGTTCTTCGCGGTTGATGAAGATGGTGAACAGGGTAGTGCCGTATTTGCGCACGGCTGCGAAACCCGGGTATTGTTCATATGCATTGCGCGGTGTATGCTCAAGCACAAACCAGCCTTTGGGCCGGAGGATCCTGTCCCGGATGATTATTTCGGGCAGTTTATCGATGGTCGTGAGGGCATAGGGCGGGCCCGCAAAAATAAAGTCGAACCGGTCGCGGCAGTTTCCGAGGTATTGGAACACATCCTGCCTGATCACTTTAAAATCCGGCAATTTCAGTTCCGCTGCTGATTTGCGAATAAATTCAGACATTGCCGGGTCCTTTTCCACTACGGTCAGGTCTTTTACACCCCGCGATGCCAGTTCGTAACTGATGCTGCCTGTGCCGCCGAAGAGGTCGAGGGTTTTGATTTCCTCCAGGTCGAAATTGTTTTCGAGTACATTGAAGAGGCCTTCCTTGGCCATGTCGGTCGTCGGCCGGGTATGTGGCATATGCGTGGGAGGATGGATCTTTCGGCCTCCCATGGAACCACCGATTATACGCATCTTGACATTTTCAGCAAAGGTGTAAAGAAATGTTCAGGTACGGTCCGGAAGTTCTTCGAGATCAGAAATTTTTCTGACAACGCGTCAGCTTCAATTTCAGTGAAGTACTTAGCCAATTCATGGAACATGAACGAACTGAATTCTATCAGCCCTGAAATAAACACGGGAAACTTCTTTGGATCAAGACCTAATTGGCGGCAGATGTTGAGCAGGTGATAAACCACATCCGAAGGATGTTTAAAAGAGTAAGACTGTGCCAGCAGCAGGTTGCCCCTTACCAGCACGCTCACGTCTATCTCTTTGGCCTGAAAGATGATGCTGAGCTGATCTTCGCGGTCTGGCTGTTTCCGGAAACCGGCCAGCCACAAGCTGGTCTGATGCTGAAAAAGGGCGTTCTGGAATTTTGTGCGGGAGAGATGATCCAGCGCTACGGGAAGTCGGAAAACATTGTACAGGTTCCACCCCGGAACTTTTTCAGTGATCACCAGCCCTTTCGACAAGTTGCCATGTGCCATGTCGAGCCAATGCCGGTTTACGTCTGTATTCTGCAGCGCTTCCGGCACCAGGCAATTCTCGGGATAGTTATAGACAATAACCCGGTCTTTGACCGGTTGTCTAAGCACGTCATCTTTGTCAGCGATCTCCACTATGTGTCTGTAAGTCTCTTCCGGATCACTGGTAGGAAACTGGTAGTGTTTCCACACCAGCAGGTTTTTGTCCTGCAACACGGCATACTGCAGGTATGCTGCGTTGATAAGCAGCATAAGACGGCAGTGCATCCACTGATCGGCGGCAATGTCGTCTGAAGCAATATTGAATACCGGTTTTAACATTTCAGGTATGCAATAGTACGTCAAAAATCACAGAACCATTTTCCTCTATTTATCGAATTTTTTCTGCAGCGTGATGCCTGCCTTACCCTGAAATCCTTCGATGGGTGGTTGAAGTTTGTATATGGAAATCGATACCTGCCGGGCGGCGGTATACCGGTGTTTGATTTTACGTATGATCGTAGCGGCCACTTCTTCCAGCAGGGGACTGGGGATCTCCATCCTCTTTTTTACGATCTCGTACAGGTGTTCGTAGCTGATCAGGGTTTCAATATCTTCGAACTTGTTACTTTTTTCATCGTACTCCACTTTCAGATTCACCTGGTAGTTGCTTCCAACCACCGATTCACCTCCATACAAGCCGTGATAAGCGTAAAAATTAAGGTCGTAAAGTTCAACTGAGAGCATGGGAAGAAGCTTTTAGCTATTAGCCTTTTGCAGGTAGCGGTGAGTAGAATGTTTGATAACGCACAAGAGGCAGAACAGGGAAAGCTAAAAGCGGGCAGCTCATAGCCAAAGGCTGTTCTACACAAATCCTTTTTCCGACAGATAGCGTTCGGCATCGAGCGCAGCCATACAGCCGCTGCCTGCAGCGGTTACTGCCTGACGGTATATTTTGTCCTGTACGTCTCCGCTTGCGAATACGCCTTCGATATTGGTTTTGGTGGTACCCGGGATAGTCTTGATGTATCCGGCCTCATCCATATCCAGGAACCCCTGAAAGATATCCGAGTTCGGCGTGTGCCCGATGGCCACAAAGAAGCCTTGTACCGGTATGGTATTTTTTTCACCGGTCATATTGTTATGCGTACGCACGGCTTCTACTTTGATGTCGCCGATGATCTCTTCGGTTTCGGTGTTGAAGTACATTTTGATGTTGGCCGTTTTGCGAACCCTTTCCTGCATCACCTTCGAAGCTTTCATTTCGTTCTTACGGATGAACATATGCACGGTGGAACAAAGCTTGCTCAGGTACATGGCTTCTTCGGCGGCAGTGTCTCCTGCACCTACGATAGCCACTTCCTTGCCGCGGAAAAAGAATCCGTCGCATACGGCACAGGCGCTGACGCCAAAGCCGTTCAGGCGCTGCTCACTGGGCAGCCCCAGCCACCTGGCTGAAGCACCGGTGGCAATAATTACGCTGTCGGCTGTGACCAGCTTTTCTTCATCGATCCATACCTTGAAGGGTTGTTGAGAAAAATCCACTTTCGTTGCCAGACCGAACCGGACATCGCTGCCCATACGGGTAGCCTGTTTTTCAAAGTCGACCATCATTTCGGGGCCCTGAACGCCATCGGCGTAGCCGGGGAAATTTTCCACTTCTGTCGTGATGGTCAGCTGGCCTCCGGGCTGGATGCCCTGGTAGAGAACGGGTTTAACATTGGCTCTTGAAGCATAGATGGCTGCAGTATAACCGGCGGGTCCGGAGCCGATGATCAGACAGCTTACATGTTCAGTTTTGTTGTGTTCCATAAGTATGATTTAGTAAGCAAAAGGCTTACCGTTCTAAAAAACCTGACAAAAATAACGCACACCGGCACATGTGCAAAACTTTCAGTGAGTAAGGATAGCAGGAAGGAGCACGCGGCCGCCGATAAAAAAAGCCGGAGGTAAACCTCCGGCTTTTTTGAAGCGCAGAATATGGTGTTGATTATCCCAGATACGCTTTCAGCGCGTTGCTGTAGCGGGCTTTCTGGAGACGTTTGATGGCTCTTTCCTTGATCTGGCGGATACGTTCTTTGGTGAGATCGTATTTCTGGCCTATCTGTTCGATGGTAACACCGTTTTCACCGTCGAGACCGAAATAGGCGTTTACAATTTCTGCCTCGCGGGGGGACAGGGATTTAAGAACGCGGCGGATCTCGTTGCGGAGAGAATCCTGCATTACATCTTCATCGGTTTCATCTCCCCCTTCAAGCAGATCGCCCATGGCTACATCTTCTGCCTCGTGAACCGGGGCATCGAGTGAGCTGTGACGGGTGTTGCTCTGAAATATGTTATTGATCTCTGTTTCGCTCATTTCCAGGATTTCAGCGAGCTCTTCGGTTGAAGGCTCTCTCTCATGCTCCTGTTCGAACGCCATATATGCCTTGTTGGCTTTGTTATAGGTACCGATCTTATTTTGTGGTAAACGTACCAGCCTGCCCTGTTCGGCCAATGCCTGGAGAATGGACTGACGGATCCACCAAACGGCGTAAGAAATGAATTTAAACCCTTTGGTTTCATCAAAACGCTGTGCAGCTTTGATCAAACCGAGGTTGCCTTCATTGATCAGGTCACTGAGGGAAAGACCCTGGTGCTGATATTGTTTTGCAACGGACACTACGAAACGAAGGTTTGCCTGAACCAATTTATCGAGCGCTCTCTGGTCACCCATTTTAATTCTCTGAGCCAGCACTGTTTCTTCTTCCGGGGTAATCATGGATATCTTGGAAATCTCCTGTAGATACTTTTCAACCGCCTGCGAGTCGCGGTTAGTAATTTGTGTAGCGATTTTAAGCTGCCTCATGCAATGATATATTTGAATTAAATAACACGTTATAGACAATAAAGTTCTGATAGCAAGCAGACAATAACGTAGGACATCGCAAATTTACCTTATATTCTCCGAACTACATAGATTATTTGGGTTAAATGGCAGGCATTAAGAGATTCTTTGTACGGAATTATGATTATATGTAATGGAGCATCCGGGTTTTTGTGAAAACTTTAAGAGTTATCAAATCCACTTTGCTTGCATATACAACCCGTCTGACAAGGTGAAGAAACTGATTAGAAAAACCAATCGGTTGTTAGCCGTTTTGCGTAACAAAAAGGCTCGGATTATTCAACAGATCTTCACCACGTCCAGGTTCAGCAGTTCCCCTAATTTGGATATTTTCGAAGAGATATGTCCGACCCCGATGGCACAATGGTGGGCGGGCCCCTGGTTGTTCCAGTCCTGTACAAATCTGCGCGCCCCGACAGGAAACCGGTACCGGCTGTTGGTATTGCCGATCTGCAGGATGGGCCCCGGCACAGATTCTCCCTCTGCCACAAGCAGCATCAGTTTTCCACCCTGTTTCTCGACTACCGACAACAAAGTGACCGGACCGTTCCTGACCGACATTTCGACCGATAACCCCCGCCCTACTTTGCCATGAAAGACGTTCAGCGGCCTGACCTTGGTTTTGCCTTCGGCGATGGCTATATGGCCTGGCCCGTCGTGCCCCATCAGTACGACGTCATCCCTGAAATCCATGGCGTAGTATTCCGTGAATGAACCTCCCGCACCAAAGGAGTCCATGATCTTCATTGCCTGGGCATTTTTGATCTCGTATTCGCCTGCCACAGGAACGCCACGGGCGGTCAGCAACGAATTACCCAGGATGATGGAGCTGATGGCCTCTTCATTATCGGCATTGCCCGTGCCCTTATAATAATAGGCCATGGAACCCAGCTTATACTGCTCAACCAGCCGGTCGAGCGCTACTGATGTGGCTGCTGCTTTTTCCAGCTCTTCGGGAGAACAATCTGATTGCACGTCAAATACTTCCTGGAACAGCTTCAACCTGTGCTGTATATCCTGGTTCTTCACTGCTTTTCGGAGAGCCGCGAGTTCTTCCACCTCAAGCAGTTCAATGTGTCCGCCAAAACAGGCGTATTGCTGCGTGAGGTCTGTATAGATATCGAGCATACCGCTGTAGTAGTGGCCCATACAGCCAAGCCTGTTGTAAAACATGGTATGTGCTACCCGGGCCGCATCCACCCACTCCGCTATTTCGTGCCAGGCCTCTTCATCATCCAGCATGCCTGTGATCTGATGAAACCGCATCCCGGTGCGCTTAAACACATTTGCAATCTCCGGAACCGGGCAGGCGGAACAAAAGGCGAGCCATTCGCCCGTCATCACAGTGCGGTCGGTCATCGCATTGAAAGCGGCATAATCGATCGCCGCCGCCGGTGAAAGATTCAGGATGATCACCGGCACTTTGGCCCTTTGCACAACCGGCAGCACCGTGGAAGAAAGCGAATAGGTAGACACATACAGGAAAATAAGATCAACATCCTGCTGTCTGAAATAACGGCCTGCTTCAAATGCCTTGTCAGCCGTATCCACAAGCCCGGCGCTCACAATGTGCGGATGAATAGCATCCAGCTTGTCTTCCACCTGCCGCAGATACCCTTCCAGCCGTTCTTTCAACCCGTTGAACTGATCCCAGTATGTATCAAGTCCGATCCCGAACAGTCCGATCTTCAATGGTGTCGTCATGCTATGCAAATATTGAAAGACAACCTCACAACGGCGAGGGCGATCTAACGGTATTTAGTGTTATTGCGGAAATTGAACCTTGCTCTTACCCATATCGGTGGAAGTAGCTACCGCTATCCCCCGCTGATCTTTTTTATTTACGGCGCAGTAGAAATGATACACCACGCCGTTATATTTTATGACACACGATTTATGGGCAAAGGTTTCATCATAAGGCTCCGAAGGCCTGATAAGATCTGCACCCGTCCAGTCGGTCCAGTTAACCAGGTCGTAAGAACAGGCAAACCTGTTGAATGCACCATCGCCCTTGCGCTCAGCCCAGAAAGCCCCGAAATAGAACATCACATACAGGTTGCCCATATTCTGGATGACGGCGTCGCCGGAGATGCCCACGTTGTGATTGATGACGGGTCCTTTTCCGAAACGCTGCCAGTGCGTCATATCGTCCGAAACGGCCATGTTGATCCGCTCTGCACCTCGTGCCTTGTTCAAACTATCTCCTTTTGCGTTGTAATACATCACAAACGGATGACCGGTCAACTTGCGCTTGTCCCAGATAACGGAACTTTTGTACATGGTGGCGTTCTCCGACCACCGCGCATCCGCATCGGTGGATTTGAGTACCGGCTTTGGGAGACGGTTCCATTCATGCACGGTTGCAGGGTCTTTCTGCGTGGAGGCGATTCCGATAGACAGCAATCCGGCCTCGTAGCCCCGGGTGCTGCCGCCGAAATATGACATCCAGTATCTGTTGTTGTATTGTTGCCAGGCATAATTTCCACCCCAGTTCATGTCCTGCAGCGAAATATATCCCGCTTTCTGGTTCGAATCCCACGTTGTGGTGTCGGTGAATGACATGATCTTGCCCCTGCTTTTCCATTGAAGCAGGTCGCTGCTCTGGGCCAGCCAAGTCTCGTATCCGCGTCCGTCATAAATGATGTAAACCATGTACCAGTCTTTCCCTTCCCGGAAGATCGTCGGACAATCCATCTTCCTGGAATCGTCCTGCGACACCATCACCAGCCCGTATTTGTAGGGCGTTTTGATCTTGTTGTATACATCCTGCATAACAGCCTCGGACACAGTTCTCTGAACCGTCTGGCCTGCCACGGACGCAACGAGCAAGAAGCCGGTCCAGAACAATATGATTCGTTTGTAGTTCATGATGATCTGATGATTGATGTAAAATGGTTTGGTTAACCCGAAGATCGGATTTTAGCGGGAAGCTTCCGCCTTGAGCAGGTATGTCCCTGATCCGGTCTCCACCTTTATTCTGTCTTTTTGTTTTGATATCCGCAGTACGTCCCCATTTTGTGAAGCCTCTTTTCCGTTCACTGAAATATGGCTGACGTATCCTTCCGGCAGGTATATGGATGCGATGGTGTTAGCCGGGATCACCACTTTGAGTTCAAATGCGTTTTTATCCTTTTTCCAATCAGTCTTGATCAGTCCATAGGGCGACTGGTAAACGGTGCTGGCCTTGTTGATATCTCCAACCGGCTCCGGCCTGATCTCTATCTTGTTGAAAGCGATGGATCCTGCAGCCGGACGAATGCCGCCGAGGCCACTGTAAAACCATTCGAGCAGGTGCCCGAGCATAAAATGATTGTTTGATGAAGAGGCAAACGCCTGCCACGATTCGGTGAGGGCGGTGGCGCCTTTCGCCAGTTGGTACCCGTAGCCCGGAACGTCGGAGCGGTTGTTCATGTTGAAAATCACGTCCGACCTGCCTTCGTCGTCAAGCACCCTGAGCAGGTAGCGGTAACCGATATCACCGGCGGTAAGACTGTTGTTGCGGTTCTGCAGGTCTTTCACGATGTTGTTCACTACGGCTTGCTTGTTAGCCGGGTCTACCAGCCCCATGTACACAGCCATTGCATTTGCGGCCTGGCTGCCGGTTCCATACTGTTTCGTGGTGTCGTTGAAAAAATGCGCATTGAAGGATTTTTTTACAGCCGCCGCCTCCACGTTGAAGCGCATTCCATCGGCGGGTTTGCCGAGTAATACGGCGATCTGATGAAGTATATCCAGATCATAATAGTAAATGGCAGTGCCCGTGATGCCCATTGGGGTTAGCTGCGACACACCGGGCGCTTTCGGCCCTATATCATACCAGTCGCCCAGGCCCTGTGAAAGGATGTGGTTCTTTGCTTTGGATTTCAGGTAAGCCATATACCGCACCATCATCGGGTAGGCTTTTTCCAGCAGTCTTTTGTCTCCATACCATTGAAACATATACCAGGGAATAAGCACGCTGCTGCTGCCCCATTCGGGCGAATCGCGGAACATGCCGTTGCCCCATTCAAACCTGACATATTCCGGTGCGATCTCCGGTATTAGTCCGGAATCGGTCTGTGAATTTATCATATCCTGCACGATCTTGTTGCACAGCGTAGCGATGTTGTAATTGTAGCGTACGGAAGGACCCATCAGGTGTGCCTCTTCGAGCCAGCCGAGTTTCTCGCGGTGCGGACAATCGGTGAACACACTCATCATATTGCTTCTGACCGCCCAGTCGATCAGGGTATACGTCTTGTTAAACAGCTCACTCGAAGAGGAAAATTCGCCGGTTCTTTCGGCGGAATTCCGGACGTGCAGTCCTTTGAGTTCCTCCACCTGCGGCAGCCGCTGCGGGTTTGGTTCACCACGCGGCACAGCGCCTTTTAACTGGAGGTAGCGGAATCCGTAGTAGGTAAAGCGGGGCTGCCATGTTTCTGTTTCCTCACCTTTGAGGATGTATTCGAAATAACAGGGAGAGCCGGAAGCTTTCTGGTTCGGCAATCCCGCTTCCGTCAGTAGTTCCCCGGGCACGATGCGGACGGTATCGCCCTTCTTCCCTCTGAGCTTTATGAATGGAATGCCGGATGCGTTCTGTCCGAGATCGTATATCCATGCCTGTGATTGTGACTGGTAAACTTTTACAGGAGCGAATTCCTGCATGATCTTTATGGGGTCGGTCTGCTGCGCATCGATCTCCGGCGGACCGTCAACGATCTGCGCCGTTTCCCATTGGCCGTCCTGAAACCCGGGTTTGTCCCAACCGGGCGATTCTTTGTTTGCATCGTAATCTTCACCGCCATAGATGCTCGAGAACGCGATGGGCCCCGGTGCCGTTTTCCAGGAGAGATTGCTGACGATATCCTGTGTAGATCCGTCTTCGTAGCGGATGGCGAGGCGGCAGATCATCTTTGGGTATCCGAAAGCCGCTTTAAGCTTGCGGTAGCGGGATGAAACCGGAGGAATATAATAAAAACCGTTTCCGAGCATCACGCCTATGGTATTGCTGCCCTGTTTCAGTTGTCTGGTTACATCGAAAGGCACGTAAAGCGCCTGTTTGTCGTATTTGGTCCATCCCGGGTCCAGAAAATGATCACCGGTCTTGTCGCCGTTCACGTGCAGCTCGAATTGCCCCAGTCCGCAGATAAACATGGTGGCAGTTGAAACCGGTTTGGATACAGTAAAATCTTTGCGCAGGAGGGGCAACACGTTTGTTCCTTTGTACTTGTCGGGCTTGCCGTCTGTAGGTAGAATTGTGCGGTTAGAATCCGGCAGTCTGTCGTATGCGATCCATGCGGCGCCCTTCCAGTCCGGTTTTGCGAGCAGACCGGTCTGCCAGCTGGCAGCATTGCTCCAGGCGGAGGAGTTTGAATGATTGTCCCATACCATCACTTTCCAGAAATAGTTTTTTACCGGTTCCATTTTCCTGCCTCCATAAGCAACCTGAATGGAGGCAGCGCTGTTGGTCTGCTTTGAATCCCAGATATTACCGATGTTTTTTTCGAGCAGCGCCGGATCATCTGAAACGATCACGCGGTAAGCCGTCTGCAGGGTATTCTGCCGGACCGATGTCAGTTCCCAGCTCAGGCGGGGTGCCGGTGATTCGATTCCCAGCGGGTTGATCTTGTACTCGCAACGCAGGTTGGTCAGCGAAAGAGACTGGGCGGAAGAAAAAAGTGAGCACAGCAGAATGCTGCAGGTTAAGACAAGTCTGGTCATGAAATTTTCGTGTAAAGAGAATGAGCAAATGGAGCTTTGGAGCAGCAGCAAGCTGACTCCGGAGTAAAGATAAAAGGAAATGGGAGAATATAGGACAGCCCCCCCGCCCGGGTGGTCTTTGATTATGCGTATATTCATCACACCATTTTATTTGATTTACAAACAGAATTGTTTGATATAAATCAAATTTTGTTTGTGTTGATCAGAACATTTTTGTAAAAAAATATATGAAACACACGCACCTCTGGCTACTTGCAATTATCTGTGTGGCGATCACTTACTGCACCAAGCATGACGCTCCGCATAAAGAATTACTTACACAGTATTATGTCGATTCAGCGAAAGACCGGCTGAAGGTATTGTTACCGAAGGATCATTTTGAAAAAATCAACGTGGATGAACCCGATGTGATCAGGTTCGAGGGCGACCGGATGGCGGTCCGCTTCTGGGAGAAAGGCAGCGATCAGAAGCGGTTTGTGCTGATGCGAAGTGCAGACGGAAAATTTACCGGTGTATCGGCCGACGTGACCGGTTTACGTTTAGACATCAGCGGTAAGGTATCCGGAAAAGTTTTCATAACAGACCTTGTGACTCAGTCCGAAAGAATGTATGAAGTTGCGAACAACCGGGTATCCGGCGTGCAGGCAACGGGGAACGATCCGGGAGTAAAAACAGACGATCCTCCAACAAATCACCGCTCGATGATCAGCACGCCCGACAATCCACAAAATCTGGATGATTTTGTATTGCAGGGATATACTACGATGCAACTGTATTACAGCCTGTACTGGCTGTTTGCCCAAAATTCTGATTTCACCTATTGCTACACCCCTGAGCGGTCATACCTGTCCGGCTCTTACACCACCAATTTCAGCGACATGGAAATCATTCCGGTCGTCGACAGCCCTGACCATCCGATCTACAATGTGCAGGAAGAATTAAAATGCTTCACAATCACTGGCAAGGCCACTTATACGGTAACCGTGAATGTGAATCAGCCGCTAGCTAAC
This sequence comes from Chitinophagaceae bacterium, assembly GCA_965200945.1. Classification (GTDB taxonomy): domain Bacteria; phylum Bacteroidota; class Bacteroidia; order Chitinophagales; family Chitinophagaceae; genus JADCRZ01. The sequence goes on along the minus strand of OZ241749.1, from coordinate 834,942 downwards.
ACTCGTAATCTCGTTAACCCATTCATTAATCATCAAGTTGGTCATACATACTTAACCCTACAAGAGCAATTATCAGATGGTCGAATTGTAGCTAGAAATGTTGGTTTTTATCCCAAACACAGTGCTAAAGCAGGAAATACGATTGATCAAGCCACTTTTGGAGATGATTCCTATACTACTAATTCTATATCATTGAAGATAAGTGTCACTTCAAGTGAATTTAATGAAGTCATTAACAACATAAAGAATCAAGAAAATTATCTTTATGATCTGAATAATTTTAATTGTACAAATTCTGCGTTATCCGCTTTGCATTCCATAAATATCCTTCTCCCGTCCACAATTAAGTCAACAGTATTTTTTAGAGGGAATAATCCTGCGGATCTGGGACAAGATCTCAGACAATTAAATTTGAAAGAGTTTAGTTCGCAAAATGGAGGCCGCAAAGTAATCAGAACGATAAGTGAAAAAAACATAAACATACCAGTTGAAAGACAAGGTGAATGTTGATTCTCAAATACATAAACTATATTTATGAAAGTTAAAGTCTTCATCTTCTTTATTATCCTTGTTTCATGTTTCATGAAAGGGTATAGCCAGAAAAGCAGCTATACTAGTCAAGAACATGTTTACGATAAACTCTTCTTAGACTACAAACAGTTCCTGGTAAAACAAATTCAAACAAAAGAAGAGATCTTTGATACTGCGAGCCTTAAGTTTGTCTTATTGAATTATTTAGTTTCAGATTTTCCACTTGATTCAACCGATGAAAGGCACTTCAAGGCAAAAGAAATACCAGAAGAAAACTTCAAAACTTTCAAAGAAGAGTATTTAACATCAATTCAATTCTTTGCCGAAAGAAATAAAGATCATTTTATGGATCATTTACAAGCTCTTCCTATCCGCCTGTCAACTGAAAAATATATTTATCAGAGATTAACTGATTTTCAAAAACAGAACACTTTCGTATTTTTTGACGACAGACATCCTAACCAACCATTAGGATTTATGCTGTTTATACCATCGGTTCCAAATAAACTGAATTCCCCCAGAATTTGGTCGTGGACACTCGAATTTGCATTCGGTGTATGGGCATTTAAATCACCAATGGGGCTTGTTGGAGTAGAATACTTATTCTCCAACGGCGTTGAGGGTCCTCCTGAGAGGTAATTCACACTACGAAGGGGAAAAGTGCACCTCCCATCACTTTCCCTTCATCACTCCTTTCTTCATCAGCACCACCGATGTGAACGGCGCCAGTTGCACGGAATTCCGATAGGCTTTCCCTTTCAGATCAGTATATTCTCCGGGAAGGGAAATGGTTTTCTGGCTGGTGGATGCATTGTATTCGAAACGGAAATAATCGCTTGCTCTTACACGGTTTCCGGTCACTTCCTGGATTTGCAGGTTGTCGATCCATACCGGACAAGCCTTGCGTTCAAAGGTCAGTTCTACCCAGGCATGCTCAATATTTTGTGCCGGAGTAAATATCATATCGACCTCCGTTCTTTTTTGCGACAGCTTACCCGACTGTGGGTCTGTTAAAGCAGGATTGCTGCCGCGGATCAGCACGGCAAAGGCCTCCCCCTCCGCCTGGCCCTGCACACTGAACCTGACCCGGTAGCTTTTGCCCGCCTGAAACGTTTCCAGCCTGCTGAAATCGATGAACCATATATGCACAGGCCCCTGGTTCGCGCCGCCCGCATCCGTTGAACTGATCTGCAGGCATCCGTTGTCGAGATGCGTCCGGTCTGCAGTAAATTTCAGATTGGGCTGGTTGCTGCGCACGATATCCGTTACACTTTGAAAGTTGCCGGCAGGAAATTTATTCGCACCCGCTCCGCTGAATGTAAAGGCAGGCAGCGAAACAGGCACCTGTACGGAATGGATATCCTGCCTGAACACTTTCTGCCAGCTTGCAAAATCATAGGTCTGACTGATACGCTGTCCGCTGCCATTGACGTATGATACCCCGAAAAAACTGGTGGGGTTGAAAGGCCGTGCCCAGTAATTCGAGTCGGATTGCCCAAACTGGGTAAGATCACTGAAATCGCGGCGTGTATCAAAGCGGGTAAGCATGTCTGAGACGCCGGTGGCGAAAAAGATATTCCTTCGTATGGTCACATCCCGGATCGGGTTGTTTGGCTCCTGGTTGTCGTGCAGAAACCCAATGGAGCGGTCACGGACATTGTAAAATGTATTGTTTGTGATACGAACGTTTTTCGAATTATGGAGACCGACTCCTTCCCGGCTGCAATTGGCCACGCTGTTGCCATCGATCACTACGTCTTCACTCAGGTCGTCGAGCCCGATACCGTTCGCCGCATTGAGCTCGGGGCCTGCATTGGTACCCCATTGATTGCCCGGGCCGTTGATGATGATGTTATTCAGGATCCTTCTTCCCTTTCCGCGTCCCGAGGTGTATATGCCGGCCCCATCATCGAACAGCAGGTTGAAATTGGATACCAAGTTATTTCTGATCACGCTTGAATCATTTGCCGTTACGATCCCGTTATACCCTATACTGTCAACCCGGCAATACCTTACTTCCGAACGGTTCCCGTCCAGCACAATGGCTTCCCGTGCCTGGTTTCCGTTTCGCCCGAACCCGGCAACCATACCGCTTACCCGCACAACGCAGTTCTGGATCAGTCCATTGTTGGCAAAGGGCGCTATATATATCGCATTGTTGTTGGTATACAGCACAGTATCCCTGTCGAGCACCACACGGGTGGTTTGATCACTGTTGATGCCGTTGTCGCCCGAGTAGCTCACAACGCAATTTTGGATGGTGATATCCGAACCTTTGTAAGCATAGATACCGATCTGGTTAGCCCCCGTGAAATTGAGTCCGTCTATAACAAGAAATCGCTGGTTAACTATGGTAACAAGCGTATCTGTCATAGAAGCCTGTACCTGCAAACCATCCGGGTTGCCGGGGTTGTACAGGTTCAGCTGATGAGCGCTGCCATTATAGTACCATTCTCCCCGCTCATCGAGCGTCTTGAGATCGTTCTGGATAAAAAAGCCAAAACCGTTGGCCGGCTCATACTGGGCATTAGAATAGGTAATATTGTTCCCCGCATGCTGAACTATCTGATGCCAGTTCAGCATCCATCTTACCGGTCGGATACAGATCTCGGCACCGGTCCAGTTCGTCTTCTGGGCCGGCACCTGTGAACTTGTCACAGAAGAATTGTGCGGCCGGTCCGAGTCGAACCCGGACCGGTCATGCCCTTCTATGGCCAGATACCCGCCGTTGGCAGCCCCTGCATTCGGATACCGCCCCATGGGCAGCACTTTTCCGCTGATCATTACCATATTCAGCCGGTCGCTGCCATTGAGGATCGCTTGCCAGATGTTGTTCTTGAAATTCGTCCAGTTTGTTACCTCCGCCAGCCCGTTGATCACCGGCTTTTTTCCGGTGCCGTAACTGGAAAAAACAATGGGGCGGGAGGCACTCCCTGACCTTGTGATCCGGAATGATCCATCGAACTTATCTCCGCGCATAAACAGGATCTTGTCACCCGGTTGCAAACCCGGCATGATCTGATTAAGTTTCTGGAGGCTTTGCCATGGGGAAGCCGGTTTTTGGGCCTGCGCGGGTGTATTGCCATCATTTCCCTTGCTGCTGGAGAAATAATACACCGTCTGGGTTAATCCCGACGGCTGAAAAATCAGCATTGACAGCACAGATACCAGCACGGTGAACCAAAACGAAGGCTTGCGGGGGTTTGTCATCATTGCGGGGCTAAAATACTTCTCACAGGCCTGAATTTATAGCTTTCAGCCAATTTTATAGACAGATTAGGGATTTCGCCCCCAACTTATCAACAACAGAAATAGAAAAAGCCCCTACTTGAGGGGCTTGTTCGTCGAAAGTACGTCGGTGATATTTTATCCGGGACCTGGATTATTTCAGGGAATTCTGCAGACCCTGTACCATCGTCAGGTGTGAATGAAGCGTCGGCAGTTTTTTACCTATCATTCCGCTCAGGGTCGGATCTTTCACGGTTGATTGACCATCTTCGAAAAGCTTGATGGTCTTTTCATGGCCATCAACGAGCTTATCAGCCCAGGCCTTATCCCATTCTTTCCCTTTTGTATTCTTGTTCAGGTCGCTCAGCTCGTCTGCTGCTTTGCTTTCGGAACTGTCGAGGGTAGAATATTTCTTTTTCGCTGCGTATGCCTTCACTTCCATACCCATTTTCTGGTGGTCGGCCAGCATCATTTTAGCGTGCGACTTCAATTCCGCACTCGTACCGTTGGCAATACCGGCCTGCAGCAACTTGATTTCGTCGGCATTCTGGGTGCCCGCTTTCACCACAAAATTGGAGTCCGGACTGCCACTGCTGAACATGTCGGAGATCTTGCTTCTAGTGGAGTCCACCGTTCCCGACATACTGTTGCTGGTGTGGTCGGCACCCAGGGATGTGTCTGTACCGGCTGCAGTTGAATCGGCATCGGTATTGGCATTGCCGTTTCCACCGCATGAGGTCATTCCGGCTGTAAGCACGATGCCAAACAAATAAGGCATCATTTTAACGTGTATTCTTTTCATAATGTGTTCTTTTAAAGATGAATGTTCGATGTTGTGTTTTATGGAAGGGTGATTTGAAAACTTTTTAAAAACTCGGGGAGGTCCACTCAACATCCCTGATACAACTATTACGCATCCTGCGGCTCTCGGCTGGCTTCATAGTTTACATTGTGCTCTGCGATGTGTGTAAGCAACTGGTCAGCTTCCTTCTCTTCCGTCAATGTCTGATCAAGCACTTCAGCGGCTTCCTTATATCCCAACGTTTTGGCCAGCTGTTTCAAGCCGCCGTACGTGGCAATTTCATAATGCTCTGCTTTCTGTCCTGCAAAAATGAGACCCACATCCCGCTGAGCGGTGCCAGCTTCGGTTTCATCAATCAAATCATTGCCTTCATCGGCTATACCCGCCATCGCATGGCATTTTTTAGTGTCGACCGGCTCACCGATAAGGTCAAAGACTTTTTCGAGCCGCGTAACATGGGTTTTTGTCTGTTCAAGGTGATTCGCAAAAGCTGTTTTTAACTCCCCTGAAGTCGCAGCTTCTTCAAGTTTGGGAAGGGTTTTAACCAGCTTCTTCTCTGCCCAGTAAATATCCTGCAACTGATCGATAAAAAACGTTTTCAGTTTTGAATCGGTCACAGAATTCAGGTCGTTTTCCATCCTGGTTTCCATACAAGTAAGTTTTTTATGTATTGATTTATAACTTCCAGGTTTAAAAAATAGTGCCAGCAAGTGATTTCTTATGAAAACAGGTGAATACACTCGGCTGCCAAACCGGATTATTTGTGAAGAACCGCTTGCTCTCCGGTCATAACGCTACGATCCTGTGTAATCTATTTCCCATTCTTGCTGACCGGCAGCGTTCCGGTCAGCAACAAAAGCGGGAACAGCGACCCATTTTTTTTGGTAATCAGGCTGGTGTTGCTACTTTTAATAATATGAAAAGAACCCTGCCTGTTATCTTGGCCGCTGTCAGTTTTACCGCCCTCCTCTCGTTCGGAAAACCGGCACCTTTGATCTCGCGGACCTTGTCAAGGTCACTTCCGGATTCAAACCCTATTATCCGTGATAAATTCACCGCAGACCCGGGAGCAATGGTCCATAAAAACACTGTGTACCTCTATACTGGTCACGATGAAGCGCCGGTACGGAGAAACGGATACGAAATGCACGAATGGCTCTGCTACTCCTCTACCGACATGGTAAACTGGACAGAACATCCTGTACCGCTGCGGGTAAAGGATTTTTTATGGGCAAAAGACGATGCCTGGGCTTCCCAGGTGATTTTCAGGAACAATAAATTTTACTGGTATGTGGCAGTAGAGCATGGCACCATTCAGGGTAAAGCCATTGGGGTAGCTGTATCAGACAGTGCTGCCGGACCTTTCAAAGACGCACGCGGATCTGCGCTCGTTACCAACGATATGACAAAAGCCGCCACCATTTCCTGGGATGATATCGACCCGAGCGTGTTCATAGACGACAATGGGCAGGCGTACCTTTTCTGGGGGAATACAGCCTGCTATTATGCAAAGCTGAAGGAAAACATGACGGAACTAGACGGCCCGATCCAAACGATCAGCCTGCCGCATTACACGGAAGCCCCCTGGATCCATAAGCACAACGGATGGTATTATCTTTCCTATGCATACGAGTTCCCGGAAAAAACAGCGTATGCTATGAGCCGGAGTATCCTGGGGCCATGGCAATACAAAGGCATACTGAATGAGCTGGCTGGCAATTCGAATACCAACCACCAGGCCATCATCGACTTTAAAGGAAAGACCTATTTTGTATACCACAATGGTGCGCTGACGCCCGATGCAGGAAGCTTCCACCGGTCGGTTTGTATCGACTACCTCTATTACAACCCGGATGGAACCATGAAGAGGGTGGTGATGACCTCCGAAGGGGTAAAGCCAGCCAGATAAACCACTATTCTTCTTCCTGCGCAGCTTTTTCCGTTACAACCACCAGGTCCGAAAGGTCTACCTGCATAGGCAGCAGTCCGATCTTCACCACCGCCCTTTTGCCCCTTAGTTCGAGCACTTCTCCGACCTGGTGGTTCCGTTTCATTTTTACTTTGTCACCCACGTTGATGTCTCCTCCTACCTCATCGTATCTGGAATCGACCTTTTTCTGGAGCTTGTTGACCACATCTTTTTCTTTTTTCTTGAACAGCAGGTTCTGGATCTCGCGCACCACTTTGTTCTTGTCTTCCGCCTTTTTCCATTCGATCACGATCTGCTTCAGCTTGCGTTCCATGTCTTTCAGATAGGCGATGCGGTCTTCCGAGATCTTGTTCTGTTGCTTCAGCAGGTCCACCTGCTGCTGGTGCCGCTCTTTGTTCAGCACCGTTTCCATTTCCTTTTTCAGCCGTTCATTTTCTTTGAGCAGCTTGTTGAGTTCGATCTTTTCTTTCTGTACCTGCTGCAGGTCCTGTTCGGTCCGGTTGAGCAGCTTATCGAGCCGGAAATGATCTTCATCCACCAGCTCCCTGGCCCGCTGGATCAGTGATTTATCGAGCCCGATGCGTTCAGCGATGGAGAAAGTGTAGGAGCTGCCGGGTTTGCCTGTGACAAGCCTGTACAAAGGAAGCAGGGTCTTTTCATCGAAGGCCATCGCCCCGTTCATAATGCCGGGAACTTTGTTCGCCATCACTTTCAGGTTCAGGTAGTGCGTTGTCACGATGCCATAGGCATGCTTGCGAGCCAGCTCTTCCATGATCACCTCTGCAAAGGCACCACCCAGGTTCGGGTCGCTGCCGCTTCCCAGCTCGTCAATGAAAAAGAGGGTGCGTCCGTTCGCGTTTTCAATGAAATGCTTCATATTCTTAAGGTGCGAACTGTAGGTGCTCAACTCGAACTCGATGCTTTGCGTGTCACCGATGTGGATCATGAGCTGCTTGAACACACCCATTTGTGAAGCAGGATGTACCGGCACAAGCAAGCCGCTTTGTACCATCAGTTGCAGCAAGCCGACCGTTTTAAGGGTAACCGTTTTACCCCCCGCGTTCGGACCGCTGATGACCAGTATGCGGCTCTTCTCTTCGAGTGTGACCGAGATGGGGATGACAGGTTTGTTTTGTTTTTTGTTGTAGATGACAAGCAGCGGGTGACAGGCATTTACAAGGTGAACATGCGCCTTGTCGGTTACCAGGGGGTATTCCCCGTTCATGTCGGCCGCCAAGCGGGCCTTGGCTTCTACGAAATCATACTCACCCATGACTTCATGGTAAGCCATCAGCAGGGGCGCATGCACGGAAAGGCGGCCGGTCAGTTCGCGGAGGATGCGTTCTATCTCCCGGCTTTCCTGGTGCTCCAGGGAGAATACATCGTTGTTCAATTCGATCGTTTCTTCCGGTTCGACAAACGACGTACGGCGGGTATCGCTTTCGCCATGCAGGATCCCTTTCACCATTCTTTTTTGCTCCGCGAAAATGGCGAGCACGCGGCGGCCGTTCAGAAAGCCCTCCTCGATATCGGTGAGGTAACCTTGTTTATTCAGTTTCTGCACGATGCGGTCGAACACGCGGCGCAGTTCGTTGCGTTTGCGGTACAGGCTCATCCTGATATTCCCCAGTTCTTCCGACGCGCTGTCGAGCACCGTGCCGTTCTCGTCGAGCACAGCGTTGATGGCTTCCTGGATTGACTTTTCGTAGTGGATGTTGTGAATGATCCGGGCAAGGCCGCTGTAGACGAGTTTGCGTTCTGCGTCGAACCAGCGGAAAATACCCTGAATGCTGTGGGCCAGTTTGCGGATCATCACAAACTGATCGGCCGAGAGCACGGCTCCGGGGATGCCGAGCAGTTTCAGCTCACGCGAAAGATTAAATGTAAGGTCGTTGGGGAAATAGATCCCGTTTATCATCAGCTGCCGGTACTCATGGCTTTGCTTCAGTTCAAGATCGATGAATTCTTTTACAGTGTGGATGCGGAGGGAATTGGCTTTTTCTTTGGCATATTCACTCCTGCTGTGCTCGGCCAGCAAGGATTTCACTTTGTCGAACTCGAGTTGCAGGGTTGCAGATTCCGGAAATATTCTCAAACATCAGGATTTTTAGATCGGCAAATTTCGGATTATTTTCCCAGTCGCCGAAGCCTTTTCTGCGTCATAGTCCCATAAAAAGTGCACCATAGCCAACGTTAACATTCCCGTAAAAACTTTCATGACAGCCAATTGTAATGGATTGAGGAACTCATTTCAGTAAATTGCGGAAAATCTAAAGCCGATTCCCCCATGATGAAAGTGCTACATTTGCTGACCTTATTGACTGCGATGGCTCTCAGCACCAGTTCCTGTGCACACGATCAACCCCAAAACCTTACAATGAACGAATCAAACGAGACAAACGGCGTCAAAACAGATACAGCGACGTTCGGAACAGGGTGTTTCTGGTGTACGGAGGCGGTATTCCAGCAACTGGATGGTGTGCTGAAAGCAACTTCGGGATATAGCGGAGGACACGTGGCAAACCCAACCTACGAACAGGTTTGCGGCAAAAACACCGGTCATGCGGAAGTGATCCAGGTTGTGTTCGATCCTGCCAAGATCACTTTCGAGGAGCTGCTGGAAGTATTCTGGCAGACACACGACCCCACCACTTTGAACCGGCAGGGAAACGATGTGGGCCCCCAGTACCGCAGTGTTATCTTTTATCACAGCGATGAACAAAAAGAGAAAGCCGCGCATTATAAGGAAGAACTGGATAAAAGCGGCTCGTGGAACGATAAGATCGTCACTGCCATCGAACCCTTCAAAAACTTTTACCCGGCCGAAGACTACCACCAGAATTATTACAACAACAATGGAGCGCAACCCTATTGTTATTTCGTAGTGCGTCCCAAAGTGGAAAAATTCCAGAAAGTGTTCAGGAAAAAGCTCAGAACACAGATGCAATAGCCAGTCCCGTTATTAAATCCAAATACCATTAGCCACCCAGCGAGGTGGCTAATTTTTTTGCCCTCACCTGGCAATGTATACCTGCCTCAGTTCCAGCAGGTTGAGGCTGTTTGCCCGGAAGTTCCTGACATCCGGTTGCACCAGCCGAAGCACCTGATCGTACCAGAGGGGTACCACGGGTGCGTCGGCCATCACCAGCTGATCCATCTGCCTGTACAGATCCATCCGCACAGAATCATTGTTCTCCGTGAGCGATCTTTCATAGAGCAGATCAAAGTGCGGATTTTTGTAGCGGGTGTAATTTGGAGGAGCAGGGTTTCCGGAATAAAACACGCTGAGATAATTTTCCGCGTCGGGATAGTCGGCGATCCAGCTGGCCCTGAAAAAAGGCGCCTGCGATTTGGCTGTTTCTTCCAGCAGCAGGCTTTTCTGAACCACTTCAACCTGGATGCGGATCCCGATCTCTTCCAGTTCTTTTGCCACAAAGCTGGCGAATTCGGCATAGTTCGGTATGGTAAGCAACCTGATCAGCGGAAGGCCGCGGCCTTCCAGGAAGCCGGCTTCTTTCAACAGTTGCCGGGCCCGGGGTCTGTCGAATGCATATCCTTTCACCACACTGCTGTCGAACGAAGGCAGTCCGTCAGGAACAAACCCGCTTTCTGCCGGCGTACCGATCGAGTTGCGCAGGTAGAGCATCATCTTTCTTCGGTCGAAGCCGTAATTGATGGCCTGCCTGACCTTGCGGAGGCGCAGCGGCGACTGCTCCACCTGCCTGTCGGTTGAATCTACCAGCATGCCCAGGTATTCGGTGTTGAGAAAGGAATGTTTGGAGAGCACGATACGGTCTTTCCATTCCGGCTTCAGTTCTCCCTTTTTGTTGAGCACCTCGTCTTTAAAAGAGATGTCGATGTCGTTCTGAAAGTCAAGCTGCCGCTGCTGGAACAGAAGGAACTCGGTGGCGCGGTTGCTGTTGAAGCTGATCTTGATGGCGTCGAGGTAAGGCAGCGCCCGCCCGGCGCTGTCGCGTTCAAAATAACGCGCATTTCGTTGGAAGATCATCGCCTGCCCTTCTTCCCAGGCTTTGAATGCGAAAGGGCCCGTGCCGCAGGGATGACTGCGAAAATCCTTTCCCCACTTTTCGACGGCTTCAGGCGCCACCACGGAGCAATACTGCATACTCAGCAGTCCGAGGACCGGATTGAACGGTTGTGAGAGGCGCAGCAGGAATGTGGAATCATCCGGCGCTTCAAAAGCCCGCAGGGAATCGATCCGCCCATGAAAGATCCACGCGCCGCTGCTTGCCGTGGCAGGGTCGATGATACGCCGGAAGCTGTAGACAACATCCCTGGCAGTCATCCGTCGTCCCCTTCCGCCCGGAAAAACCGGATCATCGTGAAAGTAGACATCCTGCCGTACATGAAAAGTATAGAGGAGCCGGTCGGCCGATACATCCCAGCTGCGCGCAAGCAGGGGAACGGCGTTGAGGTGTTCATCCGTTTCCACCAGGGTGCTGTACAACTGGTGAACGGCCCAGATCACCGACTGGCTTTTGGCAAAGGCCGGATCGAGCGTAGCGATCCCGTTGTATTCATTGTAGCGGAACACCTGCCGGTTTTCATGAAAATGCCCGGTGCATCCGGCCAATGCTGCAGCCAGCAAAAACAGGAGCGTCAACAGTTTCCTGGCCCTCCCGATCCCGGTTTCCAATGCCAGATCCCTGCCATCCGTTCGCCTGTTTTTACCACCGGTAGAAACCGGAGCGGGCCGGCAAAATGCGGTCAATTTTTTTCCCCTTTAATCATACATTTACTTTACATTTTAAAAATATCGAATGAAATTCATCCCCGGATTGCTCTTTCTCTTTTTTTTATCCGCACCGTTTGTTCAGGCCCAACCGCTTCACCGGATACATGCGTTCACACACCAGGATACCTTACGGGGAAGCATTACACCGGCCAGGGCCTGGTGGGATGTAACGCATTATGCCATCCAGGTAAAGCCCGACTTCGACACCAAAACGATCAAAGCAACAACAGATATCGCTTTCAAGGTACTCGATGCGGGTAAGGAAATGCAGATAGACCTGCAGATGCCGATGCAGATAGATACCATCCGGTGGGGTGCCGTCACTGTTCCCTTTACCCGTGATAGCAACGCTTTTTTCCTGCATTTTCCCGAAACGCTTAAAAAAGGCAGTGCCCAGACGATCCATATCGCCTATTCCGGCAAACCCCGCCAGGCGGTGAATCCGCCGTGGGATGGCGGCTGGATCTGGAAAACAGACCAGGGCAGTCCCTGGATGACGGTCGCCTGCCAGGGCCTTGGCGCCAGCGTGTGGTACCCCTGCAAAGATCACCAGAGCGACGAGCCCGACAGCGCCCTGCTTACCATGATCGTTCCCGATACGCTGGTGGGCGTTGGCAACGGCCGCCTCCGTTCACAGACCAAAAATACCGACGGCACAGCCACCTTTACTTGGGCGGTCACCGTTCCCATAAACAACTACACCATCATTCCGTACATCGGCAAGTACGTCAACTTTACCGAAACCTTCAACGGCGAAAAAGGTCCGCTCGACTGCAGCTACTGGGTGCTCGACCACGACCTCGAAAAAGCAAAAATGCAGTTTAAGCAGGTAGCGGGCATGCTCACCTGTTTCGAACACTGGTTCGGACCTTACCCGTTTTACGAAGACAGCTACAAGCTGGTAGAAACGCCGCACCTGGGCATGGAACACCAGAGCGCGGTGGCGTACGGCAACAAATTCATGAACGGCTACCTGGGCCGCGACCTGTCCAATTCGGGATGGGGTTTGAAATGGGATTATATCATCGTACACGAGAGCGGGCACGAATGGTTCGGCAACAACATCACCTCGAAGGATATCGCAGATATGTGGATCCATGAAGGGTTCACCGACTATTCCGAGACCCTTTTCGTGGAATGCCAGTACGGCAAGCAGGCGGCCGATGACTATGTAACCGGGCTCCGCGCGGGTATCCAGAACCGCACGCCGGTGATCGGCCCGTACGGCGTCAACCAGGAAGGCAGCGGCGACATGTATAACAAAGGCGCCAACTTCCTGCATACCATCCGGCAGGTGATCAACAACGACGAAACTTTCCGCAGCATCCTTCGCGGCCTCAACAAAACCTTCTATCACCAGACCGTCACCGCAAAACAGATCGAAGACTATATCAGCAAACAGGCGGGCATCGACTTTTCAAAGGTCTTTACTCAATACCTGGCCGACACACGCATCCCAACCCTCGAATACAAATTTGACGGCGGCAAGCTCTCCTACCGCTACACCAACTGCATCGCCGGTTTCGCCATGCCCCTCAAAGTTACCCTCGACGCTGAAAAATGGCTCAAGCCAACCGACCAATGGCAAACATTGCCTACCAAAGCGACCAAGCTGGAAGTAGACCGGAATTTCTATGTGGATGTGAAGATTGTATAGGTCGATGCCTTCTTTTTTGTGCCCAAAAAAGAAGCAAAAAAGGCTTGGCTTTTGAAATGGGGCTAAAATTTACTGCATTGCGCGGGCAACGGACATGCTGTTTTTCAGCGGTAGTAGGGGTTTGGGCCATTGCATGGAGGGGCTTTGGAATAAAGCCAGGCGTGTCCGTTGCACCAAATGGCCGCCTGCGGCAGGCCATTTGGTCTCGCTCCATTCCGTAAATTTCTTCACGCCCCATTTCAAAGGCCGGGGGGAGAGAAGAAAGAAGAAGGGAAGAAGGCTGCCGCAGTGTGGCTGGATATGGGGTTTAGGTTTAAGGATCGCTTCGCCTTGCCTGACCTGACTGGCTTGGCATGCCACGGTTGGGACCGTGGCATGCCTTTCAGCGACTCGCCACTCTGCGGCTGCTTGCTATAATCCCCTCCGGGAAGGGGATTATAGCAAGCAGCCGCAGCACGTTTCAGCTTTTTAGGAACCTGAATAAAAGCGACGGCATGACAGTCATCGGTAATAGACGGGCTCACTCGGCCTATGTCTGAACCTTGACACATGCGATTAAAAACGTTGTCCTTGAAGAGCTTTAATTACAAACATCTCCTATCTGGATAATAATAAATATGATCTTAACCCGATGGAGTTAAAAAAAGCGATATAGAACACAATCATCATCGTATCAGGGGAATCCAAGATTCAGGCAATTTCAAGCATCCGGTCCTGGACCTTCTTCTACCAACCCGTGCTGCGGTATGGTGGGCGGGGTACCGGGTGGGTTGGTGTCGATCACTTCGTTGATGTGGGCTTCGTCTTCTTTGTCTTCGTAGTCCTCGTTCAGGCTTTCCTGCTCATCTGCATCCTGTTCACCGATGCCGGTGGCGCCGGCGTCACCGTCCAGGTCATCTCCAAAAAATCGCACCGGATAGGTTTCTATAGACCGCATAAGTAAGTTTTGTTAAAGATACTGAAGTAAGATCCATCCAAATCCAAACAAACCGGCAGCACCCCCCGCTACCTCACCCTGCCCGCTCCCGCATAGCGTTTCAGGAAATAAGGTTCGGCCAGGTCGCTGATCATGACACCGCTGGAGACGGACGCGTGCACAAACTTGTTGTTGGCCAGGTATACACCTACATGGCTGAGCGGACCTTTCGTGTTGAAAAAGACCAGGTCGCCCTCCTGCAGATCGGCATCTTCAATGTGCTGGCAGTTCTGGTATTGCTCATGCACAGTTCGCGGAACGGTGATCAAATACACATTGCTGATCAGTCCACCGGCGAATGCGGAGCAGTCGACGCCCGATTTGGAATTCCCTCCGTACCGGTAGCGGGTGCCCCACCAATCATCGATATAGTTCAGCAACTGCACATTGTTAAGCGCCTCCACCATCACATTCAGCTCAACGGCATACTTGAACTGCAGCGGAGAGCTGTTTTCGATGTTTCCATTGAGCAGGAGATAGCCGGGGTCGGGGGTGATGGTGGTCGCTGTTTCAGCGCTGGCTCCGTGCGGAACCTTGTATACCCGCCTGCTTCCGCCGCCGGTGGGCGTATTGATATGATTGTTGGGCTGTACCGCCCGGTTGCTGGCCGCACCGGCATCGCCGGACGCGGCAGGACGAAACACCCGGCAGGAAGAAAGCAGCAGCGTTGCACCGACACAACTTATTAATACAGTTGTCTTTATCAAAACATAAACTTTAGTGAATGGCCTAGGTGCCACAAATGTATAGAAACGGGTTTTTAATGTGGAAATTTTGTGAAGATCGTCGCTCCTACAAAAGCGGAAATCTGTGGTAACTTGCAAGACCGGAGAAAGAATTATGTACCCCGTACAACGCTCCCGAAAAGAACTACAAAGAAAAGAACAACAAGAAACCGCAGCGCAGATATGAATTATTCTCATTTACATGTTCACACGCAATATTCCCTGCTGGATGGGGCAGCTTCCATACAAAACCTGTACAAAAAGGCGATCAACGACAAAATGCCCGCCCTCGCCATCACCGATCACGGCAACATGTTCGGGGTATTTGAATTTGTGAAACAGGCGTATACCTATAAAAATGATGACGGCTCGCTGAAAGTAAAACCGATCGTCGGCTGCGAGTTCTACATTACCCACGACCGGCACCGCAAGCAGTTCGGCAAAGACGACAAAGACCCGCGCCATCACCAGATCCTGCTCGCCAAGAACGACACCGGCTACCGCAACCTCATCAAACTGACCTCCACCGGGTACATCGAAGGGCTTTATTCCAAATACCCCCGCATCGACAAAGAGCTTATCCACCGGCACCACGAAGGGCTCATCGCCACCACCTGCTGCCTCGGCGCACTGGTGCCGCAAACCATCCTCCGTAAAGGGGAAGTCGAAGCCGAAGATGAATTCAAGTGGTGGCTCAATATCTTTCAGGAAGACTATTACGTGGAGCTCCAACGGCATGGCATACCCGATCAGGACAAGGTGAACAAGGTGTTGCTGGGGTTTGCAAAAAAACACAATGTCAAGGTCATCGCCTCAAACGATTCGCACTATGTCGATCAGACCGACTATGACGCCCATGATATTTTGCTTTGCATCAACACGGGAGAAAAATGGAAAACCGAAAAGCTGACCGACTTTTCCGATGACGATGTATCGTCGAAGAACAAACGTTTTGCTTTTCCAAACGACCAGTTCTATTTCAAGACGAAAGATGAAATGAGCAAGGTCTTTTCCGACCTTCCCGAATCGCTCGACAATACCAATGAGATCGTAGACAAGATAGAACTGCTCGATCTCAAGCGCGATATCCTGCTCCCCCACTTCCCGGTACCCAAAGAATTCTCTTCCGGCGATGAATACCTCGAGCACCTCACCTGGATGGGCGCAAAGGAACGGTACACCGACATAACCGTCGAGATCGAGGAACGTCTTCGATTTGAACTTTTTACCATTAAAACGATGGGGTTTGCCGGTTACTTCCTCATCGTAAGTGACTTTATCAAGGCAGGCCGCGAACTGGGTGTATTTGTGGGGCCGGGCCGCGGCTCTGCAGCCGGCAGCGTGGTGGCTTTCTGCATCGGCATCACCAACATCGATCCCATCAAATACAAATTGCTGTTCGAACGGTTCCTGAACCCCGACCGTAAGAGCATGCCCGATATCGATACGGACTTCGATGATGAGGGCCGGCAGAAAGTGATCAATTATGTGGTCGATAAATACGGCAAGCAACAGGTGGCGCAGATCATCACCTATGGTACGATGGCCGCCAAAAGCAGCATCAAGGACGTTGCCCGCGTGATGGACCTTTCCCTCCCCGAAGCCAACACCCTGGCCAAGATGCTGCCCGACAAACTGGGCATCACCCTAAAGCGCGTGCTACAGGCGCCCCTGACACCTAAGGACGGTGAAAAATCGCTGGTCGAGAAAGAAGGACTGATGCCCGATGAGCTGGAAAACGTCAAAAAGCTCCGTGACATTCACAAGGGCGACCACCTGCAGGGCAAAGTGCTGCGGGAAGCAGAGATCCTGGAAGGTTCGGTACGCAACACCGGTGTGCATGCAGCCGGAATCATCATTGCACCGAGAGACCTTACCGAGCTGATCCCGGTAGCCACTTCGCGTGACTCTGAACTGTGGGTAACCCAGATCGACGGCAGCATTATCGAAGAAGCAGGCGTTATCAAGATGGACTTTCTGGGTCTGAAAACCCTGAGCATCCTGAAGACCGCCCTTGAACTGATCAAAGAGAACCACAAGGTGTCGATTGACCTCGACAACCTGCCGCTCGACGATAAGAAAACCTTTGAACTGTACCAGAAAGGCGAAACAAACGGAACGTTCCAGTTTGAAAGTCCGGGTATGCAGAAATATCTCCGTGATCTTAAACCGGACAAGTTCGACGACCTGATCGCGATGAACGCCCTGTACCGCCCGGGCCCTATGGCCTACATCCCGAACTTTGTGGACCGCAAACACGGGCGGGAACCGATCACTTACGATCTTCCCGAAATGGCCGAATATCTGGAGGAGACCTATGGGATCACCGTATACCAGGAACAGGTGATGCTGCTTTCGCAGAAACTGGCCGGCTTCAGCAAAGGAGACGCGGATGTACTCCGCAAAGCGATGGGTAAGAAACAGATCGCCATCCTGAACAAGATGAAGACCCAGTTCGTGAAAGGCGCCGCTCAGAAAGGGCATCCCGCCGACATCCTGGAAAAGATCTGGACCGACTGGGAAGCTTTTGCCCAGTACGCCTTCAACAAAAGTCACTCAACCTGTTACGCACTCGTTGCTTACCAGACGGCTTACCTGAAAGCTTACTACCCTTCGGAATATATGGCGGCCGTGCTCAACCACGCCGGCAGCATCGAAAAGATCACCTTCTTTATGGAAGAGTGTAAAAGAATGGGACTCATAGTGCTGGGGGCCGATGTGAACGAATCTAAAAAGGGCTTTGCCGTGAACATGAAGGGGGAGATCCGATTTGGCATGAGCGGTATGAAGGGGGTCGGTGAATCGGCTATCGAAAACCTGATAGAGGAAAGGGAAAACGGCGGTCCCTTCCGGAACGTGTTTGACCTGATCAAGCGGGTGAACATGCGGGCTGTGAACAAGCGGTCGCTGGAATGTCTCATCTATGCCGGCGCCTTCGACTGCTTTAAGGAAATGCACCGGGGGCAATACTTTTTCACGCCGGAAAATGAGAATGCCACCAACCTTGAAAAGATCATCAAGTTTGGCAACGTGTTCCAGGCCAATGCCAATACAACTACCAACAGCCTGTTTGGCGACCTGGCCATGCCCGAGATTGCGACGCCCAAGATCCCCAACTGCGAACCCTGGACACTGACAGAACTGCTCGATCACGAAAAAGAGGTGACAGGCATGTTCATGAGCGGCCACCCGCTCGATCATTTCCAGTTCGAACTCCGGCATTATGGCATTACGACCCTGGCAGATTTTAATGAGATCAAGGATTCGATCCATCTTTTAACAAATCCCGGCAAAACCTTCCGCATTGCCGGTCTGGTCACCGATGTTCAGCACCGGGTCACGAAAACGGGCAAGCAGTTCGGCTTTTACAAGCTGGAAGACTACTCTGGTAAAAGCGAGTTCATCCTCTGGAGCGAAGATTACATCAAGTTTTTGAATTACCTCGAAAAAGGCAAGAACCTGTTTGTGTGCGGCTCCTTCAAACAGCGGTATAACAGCAGCGAGTTTGAATTCAAGACGGAAAGGATCACCCTGCTTGAAACCATCAAACAAAACCTTACAAAACAATTGATTGTGGAAATGGAAGCCCGCTACCTAAGTGAGGAAATGATTGGCTTTATTGAAGGCAATCTCAAAAAATACCCGGGGCGGTCATCGCTGAAGATCAGCATCTCGGAGCCGAAGACCAATTTCAAGGTGAGCCTGAGCTCCCTGGAAACCGGTTTCCTGATGAACGATGAAATGGCTTATTTCCTCAATGACAACCCTGCCATGGAAGTTCAGGTGGTTACGGTGTGACGTGGGATTATACTGTGGGGAAAGGTTTCATCGTTGTAGAACGGGATACTGCCAGAACTACAGGTTTTATTGGAATTGGACGTATTTTTGTACCATTAATGTATTCGCATACAGAATTTGAATAATCATTTAAATCAATTTTTTATGGCAACTGAATTCACAGATGCAAACTTCAAAGAAAAAGTCATCACTTCTGATAAATTATCGGTCATCGATTTCTGGGCTGAATGGTGTGGCCCTTGTCGCGCAATCGGACCGGTCATCGAAGAATTGTCGAAAGAATACGCTGACAAGGTGAACATCGGCAAGGTAAATGTGGATCACAATCCGCAATTATCGATGGACTACGGTATCACCAGCATTCCGGCTATCCTGTTTGTAAAAGACGGTAAAGTTGTCGACAAACTGGTTGGGGCCCAGCCAAAATCTAACTTTGTAAAGAAGATCGAAGCGCACATCGGTTCGCCGGTGAAATCCTGACCAGGATGGGTTGAATGTATAGAAGCAGGCACACGCCTGCTTTTTTTATTTTACGGCCGATATATCGAGCTCAGCGCCTGTGAGCGAGTAGAAGAGATTTTGCAGCTGGTGCAGCTGGAAGAAGTTCTGGCTGGCCACCGCATCATTTACCAGGGCCCGCCCGAAACATTCCCCGTTGCTTTTGTTATAGACCCGCAGCTCGTTTTTGTTACCACCGGGAACCGGCAGTACGAGAATAAACTCCCTTGCTTCCGGCAGCAGCGGATATTTTTTATTTTCCTGAAAGCCGCATTTCTCTAGGATGTCCGGTTTCAGTACGATAGGGTACAGCGCTGATAGGTCGCTATTTACCAGCAGGTCGATGTGCTGGAGCCCGAAGGGAACCTTCGTTATTTTGGGACCGTTTTTTTGCAGCAGCAGGTTTCCGAACCTGAATTCACTCACCGTTATCATGCGATAAATTTAAGCGGCCCTATCCTTTTTTTTACGAACTTTCGCAAAATTAATCGTTGAAGAAATATGCTGTCCTGCTCTACCCGATCCTGAGCGGCTTACTGCTCTGGGCAAGCTGGCCGGTCTCCCCTTTTACTTTCCTCATTTTTGTCGCCTGGGTACCGTTTTTATCGATAGAGGGACAAACCCATAAACGGAGCACTTTTTTTTTCCAGGTATACCTGATGCTCCTCATCTGGAATGTGTGCACCACCTGGTGGATCTGTAACTCCACCGTGCCGGGTGGCATAGCGGCCATGGTGGCCAACAGCTTCCTGATGAGCCTTCCATGGCTTGCCTATTACCAGGTTAAAAAAAAGCTGAGCCGGCGTCTGGCGTACGTGGCGCTGATCGCTTTCTGGCTCAGCTTCGAATACATTCACCTGAACTGGCAGCTCAGCTGGCCGTGGCTGACGCTGGGCAACGTGTTTGCCTCACATCCGGGCTGGATACAGTGGTACGAGGTTAGCGGCACGAGCGGAGGCAGCTTATGGATATGGGTCGTAAACATTCTTATCGCAGAGTCGCTCCGCAAAGCCTTTCTACCGGGTACGGTCCGTTGGAAATTGGCGATAGCACCCACGATTGCGTTAGCCCTTCCTTTTGTTTTTTCAGCCGTTATATCATCGGGCTTCCATTTTCCGCAAGGTGGTAAAGGCAACGTAGTGGTCGTGCAACCGAATATCGATCCCTACCAGAAATTCGAGCCTGGCATGCAGGATGCGCAGCTGCAAAAAATGATACAGCTCAGCGAACAACATATCGACACAGCTACCCGGGTGGTGGTATGGCCGGAGACAGCCCTCAACCTTCCGGGCGGCATTGTAGAAAGCAGGATCCATGAGTATCCCACTTTTATTCCCCTCTGGAACTTCCTCAAAGTACATCATCAGCTGCGATTACTCACAGGTATCGACTCGTATCAGGTGTTTGCGGAAAACGATCCACCTGCCAATGCCCGTCCTTTTCCGAACGGGAATGGATTTTATGAAACATACAACGCCGCTGCACTGCTCGACAGCAACGGCACGACCAGTTTTTACCACAAATCGAAGTTCGTGCCGGGAGTGGAGACGCTTCCCACCTACCTGCGGTTTCTCGATTCCTGGTTCGAACAATTTGGAGGCACCTCCAGCGGATATGCACCACAAGAAGAAAGGACGGTGTTAGAATCGCCGGGAAGCGGTATGCGGATAGCGCCGTCTATCTGTTATGAAAGTATCTATGGCGAATTCATGTCCGCTTACGCACGCAACGGAGCCAATGTAATCTGCATTATTACGAACGACGGCTGGTGGGCCAATACATCGGGCCATAAACAGCACAAGGAATATGCACGCCTCCGGGCCATCGAAACGCGCCGCTGGGTATGGAGAAGCGCAAACACAGGCATCTCCTGTTTCATATCTCCCACCGGTGAACTGTTCGACCAGCAGCCATGGGATAAGGCAGCCGCCATCAAAATGCAATGTAATCCCCTCACCTCCCTTACGTTTTACGCACGGTACGGTGACCTTATCTCTAAAGGCGCATTCACCCTTGCAAGCCTCGTGTTGCTGTTTTTTATCTACGGGTTGATGAAGAAGAAAATCGGTACCTGATACAAGCCTTAGGGAATGCAGCGGTCGCTGCGCCAGGAAGGTCATTGAGAACCGGGCGAACCGGAATAATTATCTTGGTTATGCAAAAAACAATTTACGTCAACGATCAGCCGCTCACTTACAGCATCGAAGGCAATGGCGATGCTGTTGTGCTGGTCCACGGACTTGCAGAAGATCATACGGTGTGGCAGCAGCAGACCCGCTTTTTATCGGCTCATTACCGCGTCATCGTTCCCGACCTGCCTGGGAGCGGCGGTTCAGCATTACTCGCGCACACAAGTATGGAAAGCCTGGCCAATGCAGTGAAAACTGTGTTGGATGCTGAAATCATCCCGCAGGCTGTGTTGATCGGCCACAGCATGGGCGGATATGTTACCCTTGCCTTCGCGGAAAAGTTCCCCGGCTCACTCAAAGCTTTCGGATTGTTCAACTCCACCGCATACGCCGACAGCGACGACAAAAAAGCAGCCCGCACAAGAAACATCGATTTCATCGGAACACATGGCACACATGAGTTCCTGAAACAGGCTACACCTGGTTTGTTCAGCCAGGATACCAAAGCTGCAAGCTCCGCCATGGTAGAGGAGCTGATCGAACGGTACCGCAATTTCAGCCCGCTTTCTCTGATGGCGTACAACCAGGCTATGATGGACCGACCCGACCGCACCGCTATGCTCGCCCAGTTGAACGGGCCTGTGCTTTTTGTAATGGGAAAACAAGATGCCGGCATTCCGCTGCAGCAAAGCCTGGAGCAAGCATATCTGGCTGATATCGAATATATCTGTGTGCTTGAAAGATCGGGTCACATGGGTTTTATCGAGGAGCCTGACAGGAGCAATGCGCAGCTGAAGAAATTTCTGGATGACGCCTATATGTCTTAATTTTAAAGACTGACCATCTATCGATCATCCGGCCGTTCAGGAAGCGCGGGTTGCTGAAAATGCATTTCTACATGAAAAAACTGGTACTGACTGCTTTTGTTTTTCTTACCGCAACCATTCCATTGTTCGCCAGGCATATCAAGGGAGGAGAGCTCTACTATGAATACCGTGGAACCGATGCAAACGGGAACGACCGGTTTTACATCACCGCCCGGCTTTTCCTCGACTGCAGCGCCACTTCTTCCCAGATCGACCAGAACATTTACCTCGGCATCTACCGGAACGCAGACAACAAAGCCGTGAACCGGTCACCGTTCAGCATGGACATGATCAGCAACGAAACCATCCGGCTGACCTCTCCAAGTCCCTGTATTCTCAACCCTTCCGCAGTGTGCTATAAGGTTCTGAAATATGGCGTGGAAGTTTCTCTTCCCAAAGACCCCTCTGGTTACACGGCGCTTTTTCAACGCTGCTGCCGCATTGACAACATCCGCAACCTGAGCCCGAACAGCTCGGTCGGGGCTTCGTATACCTGCCAGATCCATGGATACTCCAACCTCAATCCCGGCGAAACAAATAACAACCCGCAGTTCCTGGTGAAAGACACGGTACTAATCTGCCAGAACCGCCGCTTTTCGCTAGATTTCGGAGCGAGAGATGCAGACAGTGATTCGCTCTCGTATGAGTTCTGCGAAGCCTACGACGGCGGCTCCAGCAATGTGCCGATCGTAAACAATCCGCCTTCCCCCAATGGCCTCTCTTATGTAGGGTACGCTGCCGGCTTCTCCGGAGCGCAGCCGCTGGGCTCCGGTGTGGGCATCGATCCCAAGACCGGCCTCATCAGCGGACTCGCTCCCACCGGCGGTGATTATGTGGTTTGCGTGTGCCTCACGGAATGGCGAAGGGGGCAGCCGATCAGTACCCACCAAAAAGACTTTATCGTGCGGGTAGACGCCAACTGTGATTTTGCCGCGGCCGAGCTCAAACCCCAGTATGTGACCTGCGACGGGTTCGATTTTTCCTTTGCGAACGAAGCACCGTTCTCTTCCCTCATCCATACCTATTATTGGGATTTCGGACTAAAGAATGTAACCACCGATACATCCACACAGGCCAAACCGACTTTTGTATACCCCGATACCGGTACGTACACCGTAAAACTGATCATCAACAAAAATGAAGAATGTTCCGACTCTGCGGTCACGCAGCTGAAAGTGTATCCCGGCTTCATACCCAACTTCAATGTCGACGGCTCCTGCCGTTTCAATCCTTTCCAGTTTTCTGATGCCAGTTCGGTACGCTATGGATCGGTCGTAAAATGGTCGTGGGAATTTGGCGACGAAACCAGCACGGCGGACACCGCACACACCCGCAACCCTGCCTGGAAATATTCGACTACCGGTTACAAACCGGTGAAGCTGACCGTGGAAAGCAGCATGGGATGCATAGCGACCGTAAGGAAAGACAGTGTTGAGGTAAGAGACAAACCGGTGGTGAAACTTCCGTTCCGGGATACGCTCATTTGCAGCATCGATACGCTCATGCTCGGTGTCAGCGGCGGCGGCTCTTTCTCCTGGCTTCCCAACACCAGCATCATCAATGCCAACACCGCCAACCCCCTGGTCTTCCCCAAAACAACGACGTCCTACCAGGTAACGGTGAGCGACAACGGCTGTGTGTCGTCAGATACCGTCCGGGTACGGGTGGTAGACTTTGTAAGCCTGAACGTAGCCGATACCACCATCTGTCTCACCGATTCCATTACGCTGCTTCCATCGAGCAACGCGCTCAAATACCAGTGGACAAGCGCTTCGCCCACGATCCTTCGGAATGCAACGACCCGCAATCCGGTGGTAAAGCCGGCCGGCACTACCACGTACCATGTCACGGCTTCCATTGGGAAGTGTACTGCCCAGCGCGACCTCACCGTGGTAGCCATCCCATACCCCTTATCAGATGCAGGGCCCGATACCATCATCTGCTATGGCGATAAAACACAGCTGAATGCGGTCATTACCGGATCCACCTTCAGCTGGATACCCACCATAGGACTGACTAGCAATACGGTGCTGAACCCCATCGCTTCCCCACTGCGCACCACCGCGTATGTGCTATCGGTCTACGACGTGAGAGGATGCCCGAAACCGAAACAGGATACGGTCGTGGTGACCGTTCGTCCGCCCATTCTCGCAGATGCCGGCCGCGATACGGCCGTCGTTGCCGGACAACCCCTCGTACTCAAAGCCAGCGGCGCAGAGTTCTATACCTGGAATCCCCCCACCGGGCTCAGTCGTACGGATGTAGCATCCCCCACCGCGCTACTGTACGACAACATAACCTATAACGTGAAAGTGTTCACGGCGGAAGGCTGTTTCGGTTACGATACCATCGCGGTGAAAGTGTTCAAAACAAGTCCGGACATTTTTGTACCCACGGCTTTCACGCCGGAGAAGAGTACCAACCGGCGTTTCAGGCCGATACCGGTAGGCATATCGAAGATCGAAGTGTTCCAGGTGTATAACCGCTGGGGACAGCTGCTGTACAGTAACAACGATACATCAACAGGCTGGGATGGCACATTCGGTGGTAAAACCCAGGAGCCGGGCGCCTATGTATGGATGGTGAAAGGGACCGACTTTACAGGAAAATCAATCTTCAAGAAAGGAACGGTAGTGCTGGTGAGATAGCTTACAGCAGCTTTTTCAGGACAATAAATTCCAGCTTTTGTTTCGGGATGCCGAAATTTTCTTCGTCGGTAGGAAACGGTTCTGTTTCGCCTGTTTTGAAATAACCGTGGCGCTCATACCACGCGATCAATTCACTCCGGACCGAGATCACCGTCATTTGCATGGTAGTGCATTCTTTGGTCATCGCATACTCTTCCGCCCCGAACAGAAGCTGCTTGCCGATCCCGCGCGCCTGGAGGTTGGGTGAAACCGACAGCATGCCGAGGTACATCGACAGACTGAGCTGTTCCAGGTAAACACACCCGATGATCTCTCCATCCGCATTTTTACAGAGGAGGATGGTGGCATCCGGGTGGGTCAACATCTCCTGCAGGGCAGCTGTTGTTGTCCGGATGCCATCCAGCAGATCGGCTTCCGACGTCCAGCCTGCGCGGGAACTGTCACCCCGGTAGGCGCTGTTGACCAGTTTCAACAGGGCAGGAATATCCTGCTCGGTAGCCGGTTCGATGAGAGGTGTCTGGTTCACAGATAATTATTTCAGGGTGATGGACAGCGAGGCCGGTTGCAAACCGTCGGCAGTGGCTGCAAGGGTTGTTCTGCCTGCCTGCTTCCCTGACTGCACAATCACAAGCGCTTTGCCATGAAATGCTTTGCGGTTCTTTGCTTTAAAGGAATCGTGGCTCACCGGGTCGCCGTTGTCGACACCCGCAATGGAAGCTGCCCCATTCAGCTGAAACGAGACCCGGTTCTCCGCATCCGGCACCAGGTTCCCGTTTTTGTCGAGCACCCTGACCGTTACGAAGGATAGATCTTTGCCATCGGCTTTGATGCTGTTGTGATCTACCGTCAGTTCGATCTTCGCCGGCTCTCCGGCGGTGTGGATCTCCTGGGTCAGAACGGGTCTGCCGTTCTTTCTAGATACAGCTTTCAGCGTGCCCGGCTCAAAGGGCACTTTCCAAACCACATGCAGATCTTCGCCTTCTTTCTTTTTAATTCCCTGCGACTTGCCATTCAGGTATAGTTCCACCTCATCGGCATTGTTGTACAGTCCCCACACATCGATGACCTGTCCGCTTTTCCAGTTCCAGTGCGGGAAGATATGCAGTACGGGTTTGCTGGTCCATTCGCTCTGGTACATATAATACATGTCTTTCGGAAAGCCGGCGAGGTCGATGATGCCGAAGTAAGAGCTGCGGGCCGGCCAGGTGTAGGGCGTGGGCTCGCCGAGATAATCAAAGCCGGTCCAGATAAACATGCCCGACAGATAATCGTATTTCTTGATCTCTTTCCAGGTCTCTTCGTGCGTAGAACCCCAGGGCGGCGACACATTATCGTACGACGACACTACGTACTGACTGTCTTTTACCTCTTTGTTGCGGTTGTTCCAGCGCATGACACTGTCGGAAGGCATGCTGTAATAACCGCGCGTTTCGAGGGCGGACGTGGTTTCAGTGCCGATGAATTTCTTACCGGGGTAACGGGTCTGGAAACTCGCAAGTTCCTTGTGGTGGTAGTTGTAGCCGACCAGATCGATCGCGCCAGAGCGGATGATCTGGTTGCCGGTATCCGGATTGTTGTTTGCGGTAGTGAGCGGACGGGTAGTATCCAGGCTGTGATAAATGGCTGCCAGCTCGAGGGCGATCCGGTATGCGCTGGTGTCGCGTTGCTCGGGGATCTCGTTGCCCATGCTCCAGATAAAAACACTGGGGTGATTGCGGTCGCGGAGCACCTGGTCTTCCACATCGCGTTTGTGCCATTCATTGAAGAAGAGGCTGTAATCGTAGCGAACTTTGCGCTTTCTCCACACATCGAACGCTTCATCCATGACCACAAACCCCATCTTGTCGCAAAGATCCAGCAGCTCTGGGGTCGGCGGATTGTGAGAGGTACGGATGCCGTTGCACCCCATCTCTTTGAGTATCTGAAGCTGGCGTTCGAGTGCACGCAGGTTCACTGCGGCGCCAAGTGAGCCGAGGTCATGGTGGTCGCATACGCCAAGGATCTTGACAGGCTTGCCATTCAGCGTAAAGCCTTTGTCGATATCGAAGTTGAAAAAGCGGATGCCCAGCGTGGTTTCGCAACGATCAACAATTGCGTTGTTCACACTTACTTCCGTCACCACTTTATAGAGATACGGATTCTCCAGCGTCCACAAGACCGGATTGTTCACGACGAGTGATTGTGTGGTAACAGCAGTGCTATCGGCCATGGATACACGCACCGATGGGGAGGTAGCAACAGGTTTGCCTGCCGCATTGAGAATAACGGAACGCACGTTAACCGCCTGGCCAGCGCCGCCGTAATTTTTTACGGTTGTCTGCAATTGTACCGAAGCCTGTTGCGCAGTGATCTTCGGGGTCGTTACGAAAGTACCCCAGTGGTCCACGGCAATTTTGCCGGTGGTCACAAGCCATACGTTGCGGTAGATCCCTGAACCTGAATACCAGCGGGAATTCGGCTGAGACGAGTTGTCTACTTTTACGGCGAGGATGTTTTTTTCCGCTCCCTGTTTCAGGAAGGGAGTCAGGTCATAGCGGAAGGAAATATATCCGTTGGGCCGGAAACCGAGGTGATGGCCATTGATCCATACATCGCTTTTCTGATACACTCCGTCAAAATCGATGTAGGTCCTTTTATCCTTTGCCGCAGCAGGCAGGGTAAACGTTTTCCGGTACCATCCGATGCCGCCCGGCAGCGCCCCCCCTTCCGCCCTCGCCGGGTTGTCTTTGCTGAACTCCCCTTCGATGCTCCAGTCGTGCGGTAGCGAAAGGGTCCTGAACCCTGATTCATCCTGTGCAGGCGACTGTCCATCCGGCAGGTCACCCAGGTGAAATTTCCAGTTGTCTGTGAACAGCTGAACGGTTCTCTGAGAGGATTGAGCGGCCACGAAGCTGCTGATGACGACAGTGGCCAGAACAAGGAAAAGTGTTTTCATGTGCATAGAATGAGCGGTAACGAGGATGGTTAATCGAAAGGGGTGGTTCCTGATAGAGATGGTTGAGGCTTGAAGGGATAGGTTCAACCGGCACCAGCAAGCATCGTACAAAAGCAGATCAACTCATACCTGCAAGCACCTTCACCAAAGCATCAGATCATAACCCCAGCATACTCTTATTCGCCGCCTCATCCGTACCGGAAGAAGCAAAGTCGTCGAAAGTGCGTTCGGTGACGCGGATGATATGGTCTTTGATGAACTGCGCGCCTTCTCTTGCGCCATCTTCGGGATGCTTGAGGGCACATTCCCACTCCATCACGGCCCATCCCGGGTAATCGTACTGGGTCAGCTTGCTGAAGATGCTTTTGAAATCGACCTGGCCATCACCCAGCGAGCGGAAGCGGCCGGCGCGGTTTACCCAGCTCTGGTATCCGCCATACACACCCTGGCGCCCGGTCGGGTTGAACTCGGCATCTTTTACGTGGAACATCTTGATGCGTTCATGGTAAATATCGATGTGCTCGAGGTAGTTCAGGCATTGCAGAATAAAGTGGGAAGGATCGTACAGCATGCAGGCACGCGCATGGTTGTTGACCTTTTCCAGGAACATCTCGTAGGTTACGCCGTCATGCAGGTCTTCGCCTGGATGGATCTCGTAACAAAGGTCTATTCCGTTCTCTTCATACTCATTCAGGATGGGAAGCCACCGGTTGGCCAGTTCTTCAAAACCGGTATCTACCAGTCCGGCGGGGCGTTGCGGCCAGGGATAAACGGTGGGCCACAAAAACGAGCCGCTGAAGGTGACATGCGCATCCAGACCGAGGTTGCGGGAGGCTTTGGCGGCCCATTTTACCTGCTGGATGGCCCATTCCGTGCGGGCCTTCGGATCGTTGTGCACTTCTGCCGGCGCGAAGCCGTCGAACAGTTTGTCGTAGGCCGGATGAACAGCTACCAGCTGTCCCTGCAGGTGGCTGGAAAGTTCGGTGATCTCGAGGCCCTGTTCGTTTACGATGCCTTTGATCTCGTCTGCGTAAGTCTTGCTTTCGGCCGCTTTCTGCAGATCGATGAAACGCGGGTCAGCCGTTGGCAGCTGAACACCGATAAAACCCAGGCTTTTAGCCCAGGCACAAATAGAAGGCAATGAGTTGAAAGGGGCCTGGTCGCCGATGAACTGTGCCAGGAAGATCCCCGGTCCTTTAATTGTTTTCATATGTTTATACGTTGAAGTCGAGCCATTTCTGATCTGATCTGCCGGAAGCGATCACCGCCTCGATGAAAGCCATGCCCCGTACACCTTCCCGCATGCCCGGGAAATCGAGCCACTCTGGCTCGGGGGTGTTCCCTTTTATTTTTGCCTGCACGCAAAGCGCGAAATTGCGGTAGATATTTGCAAAAGCTTCCAGATACCCTTCCGGATGGCCGGCAGGCGTCCGTATGTTATGTTTGGCAAAGGAACTGAGATACGTTCCTCCCGCCCGGTATATCTCCGTTGGTTTGTTGTGCCATTTTACCTGGAGTGTGTTGGCGTCTTCCTGCTGCCATACCAGTCCGCCCTTTTCGCCGTACACCCGGATCTTTACGTTGTTCTCTTCTCCCGCCGCGATCTGCGTGGCAAACAGGAGCCCGCTGGCGTCATTGTTAAATTTCAGCAGCACATCTCCGTCGTCATCCAGCTTGCGGCCCGGCACCACGATGTTTATGTCGGCACAGAGTTTTGTCAGCTCCAGTCCGCTGACGTATTCGGCGAGGTTGAACGCATGGGTACCGATGTCTCCCATGGCGCCGGCAATGCCGCTCTTTTGCGGATCGGTTCGCCAGGCGGCCTGTTTGTTGCCATGTTCTTCTTCCGTACCAGTAAGCCAGCCCTGGGGGTATTCTACATATACTTTGCGCACTTTGCCCAGTTTGCCACCGGCGATGAACTGCCGGGCTTCTTTTACCATGGGGTAACCGGTATAAGTGTGGGTCAGACAAAAAAGCTGGTCATGACTGTCATAAACCTGTTGCAGTTCCTTCGCTTCCTGCAGCGAAAAGGTCATGGGTTTGTCGAGGATCACATGAAAGCCGCTTTCCAGGCCCATCTTTACCGGCTCGAAGTGCACGTGGTTGGGTGTTACGATGCTCACCACCTGCATGCGCACGCCGGCGGGCAGCGCTTTTTCCTTTTCATACATTTCCTGGTAGCTGCTGTATACCCGGTCGGCCGGGATGCCGATCGAGTTGCCACTTTCTTTCGATTTCAGGGGATCGCTGCTGAAGACACCGCACACAAGCTGGTATTCGCTGTCGATCCGGGCGGCAATGCGGTGAACAGCGCCAATGAATGCGCCTTTCCCTCCTCCTACCATACCCAGCCTGAGTTTCGTATGCATGTAGATGTTGTTTCCGTGAATAGTATGAGGTGATGAAGATAGGAAAAAGGAGTTAGTTTTCAGTCGTCCCGGTAGAGACTGCATGCCCGGGGTCTGTTGAAGAGAATGATCCTGCACAGCAGAGAAGCGAGCTTCCCTTCTTTGCAAAAAAATCAAAAGCTGTTCTTCACCGGTGTTACCGTAAAGCCCTTTTGGCGGAGCAAACTTAAAACCCCTCTTTCCCCGACCAGGTGAGCGGCGCCTACGGCAAAGAGGTAGCTGCCGGTGGGGGTGATGTTGGAGATCTTGGTGAGCCAGTCTTTGTTTCGGTTGTAAAGAAGCAGGTCCATGTACTTATCCATGCCCGGCTCACCCTTGTTTGAGAGCTCTTCTATTTTAGTGAGATCCTGTTTTTTATAGACTTCGATCAGCTCTTGCGTCTGTTTGCTGCTGGCATCGATGCTGTCGAGGGAAGCTACCAGTTCTTTGGCCTGTTCTTTATAAGGGATGCTGTCGAAAACATCCGCCTGAAATTTCATGGTCTCCAGTCCCTTGATCTCCTTTTTGTACTGGCTGGCTTCGTTCATGATCAGCTGTTCCATCCCCTTCTTGTCGGTGCAAACCATTTTCTGCTCTTCGATGATGGAGCTGATGAAAAAAGGCTTGAAGGTTTCCATCATCTGCAGCGGGAGCATGCCGGGATGGTTCGAAAAATATTCTTTGAGTTTTGCATACTCTTCGGGAGTGAGCAGGTCGGAAAGTTTCTGGTTGTTGCTCATCTGGATATAGTTCATCACACTCATCATCTCCATCATATCGTCCATATCCACCTCGAAGTAGATCTTGTTGACATCCCGGATGATCCCTTTGAGGCTGTCGCCCAGTTTTACATCGTTGGCACACAGAATATGCATCGTTCCGAACACGTATGAAGGCTGCTGCAAGCCGTTGCCCGAGACCTGCCAAAGAAGCGTGTTGCGCGAAAGAGCATTGGCCTGTACCGACTGGCTGCCCTGTGATCTTCCCGCTTTCTGGGCTACGGCGATGCCACCGAACAGCAGGAGCGCACCCAGGGGAAGCATGAGTTTGCTGAACTTGCGGTTGATCTTTTTTCTAACTGTCAATTTCATATTTGTTTGAACAGCTAAAATTAAGGCATGGGTGTGATTGAAAGAAAAAAGCCGTTGAATGATTCGTAAAATACTTATTCGGACCGCAAGCTGGTGACCGGGTTTGTGAGCGCGGCCCGGATGGTCTGCAGGCAGATCAGCATCGTGGTGCAGAAAGCCAGCAGCCCGATGGTAAGCAGAAAAGGCCGTACGGTGATGGGAACGCGGTAGGCGTATTCCTGCAGCCAGCGTTGCATGGTAAGGTAGGCGAGCGGACAAGCCACCAGCGACGCCACAAGGATGACCCATAAAAACTCTTTCAGGAAAAGCAGGATGATGCCGGCCACCGAAGAGCCCAGCACTTTGCGGATACCGATCTCCTTTGCCCGCTTTTTGATGCCAAGCGAGATCAGTCCGAGGATGCCCAGCAGGGCTACGATCACAGACAATGCCGTTGCAGTATACGCCGCCTTCTGCAGCTGTATCTCGTTTTTGTACAAGGTTCGGAGCGACTCGTCCATAAAACTGTATTCGAAAGAGCTGCCTGGCAGCAGCTCCGCCCATTTTTTTTCGATAGACCGTACCGCAGTCATCGCATTGCCGGCTTTTATTTTGAAAGAAAGGAACCGGTATGTATTCGCCAGCCTCGACTGGAAAAAGATGTCGGGCTGGATAGGACGCTGCATGGAGTCAAAATGAAAATCGCCGCTGACCCCGGCTACCGTGTAGGTGAGCGGACTGCCGGCGATGCGGAGTAACTGGCCTACGGCATCGGCCGGATTTTTCCAGCCCAGGGCGACGGCCGCTTTTTCATTCAACACCACCCGCGATGAATCCACGTCTCCATCCTCAAAAAAGCTGCCGGCTTTGAGGGGAATCTGGTATACATCCAGATAATGAGCATCGGTAATCAGCGACTGCATCACCACCGCGGTTGTACTGTCGCCGCCAAAGCGGTAAACCGAGGGCACACCGCTATTCATCCCGTTCGGGATCTCGTAGGAGAGCGATACGGCGCTGACCTGCGGCAAGCGGCTGAACCCGCTCCTGACGGTCTCCATTTTCCGCACACCCGCCGGCGTCCAGTCGCGGGGCACCTGCGACGATACCACAAACTCTTTGTTGTAGCCCAGCCCCTGGCTGAAAAAAAATGCCACCTGTTGCGATACGATCACCGCTGCGATCAGCACAACGCCGGCAATGCTGAATTGCAGTGTCACCAACCCCTTGCGCAGCCACACTTTTTCCTCCACCGTTTTCAGCTTTCCTTTGATCGAATCAACGGGCTGCAGGGCAGACAGGATCCAGGCCGGGTAAAAACCCGCCAGCACGCCGGCAACTACAACGAAAAGAAGGAGGATGGCAGCCACCACAACCGGCAAGGAAAGCAGCGAGGGCAGCTCTTTACCCAGCATGCCTCCGAAAAGGGGTTTTGCAAAAGGATACGCTGCCAGCGCAATCACGGTCGCGATCAGCACAAGGATCACCGACTCTATCAAAAACTGAAAAATGATCTGCTTCCGCATGCCTCCCATTACTTTGCGCAGGCCGATCTCCCGGATGCGGGCGGAAGAGCTGCTGATAGATATATTTACAAAATTGATGACGGCCATGAGCATGATAAAAAACCCTACGAAGGAAAGCGCCCAAAGCATGCGCTTTACCAGGGCGTTGTTCTTCAGCAGGTAATATGACCTGAGCGGAAGAGGCACCACACGGAGGTTCTGGGCGATGGCGGCAGGGGCATTGGCCCCGATCAGTTTGCGGACCGGCCCGGCCAGAGCATCGGGAGTAACGCCATCTGCAAGCTCAATATACGATGGGATGTAAATATTGGTCCACGATTCAAAATCGTTTCTGCCGAAGTAGGCAAAGGTGTTGGTAGGAATAAAGACACCGTTGTG
The DNA here is from genome assembly GCA_965200945.1 of Chitinophagaceae bacterium. Taxonomy (GTDB): domain Bacteria; phylum Bacteroidota; class Bacteroidia; order Chitinophagales; family Chitinophagaceae; genus JADCRZ01. The sequence goes on along the minus strand of OZ241749.1, from coordinate 802,099 downwards.
GTTGGCGTCGTTGAGCTGGATCACTGAATTTTCGGGTATCCTGTTCAGCACGCCGGTGATGGAAAAAGGATGATCGGAGCCGGAAAAACTCTGTATGGAAAGCGTCTCCCCCACTACATCCGTTCTACCGAAATACTTGAGCGCCACTTCCTGGGTGATGACGGCGGAATAAGGCAGGGTCAGCGCCGTATGTGCATCGCCGTGAAGCAGTCCGAACCCGTACATCGACAGCAGGGTGCTGTCTCCCAACTGAATATTTTCCCGCAGGTGCTTCTCTCCTTTCGAAACAACAGAGGTGATCCCGTCCCAACGGTAATAATTTTTGACGAGCGAAGGATAGGCTTCCTTCAGCTGTTTTGCCAGCGGGCCCAGGGTCGTGATGTTGTTGCCCATGTTCGGGTTTGTCCACCTGCTCTCCAGGAAATACTGGTTCCGGGCATTCCGCAGCTGCTTGTTCACCGACAGCTCGTTCCATACATACACGCCGATCAGAAATACGAACAGGATCCCTGTCGAAAGTCCGATCACATTGACCAGGGAATACAAGCGGCTTTTGACGATATTTCGCTAGGCTGTTTTAAAGTAGTTGCGGAACATAGGAGTAATCGGTTCCAGCCCTGTGCCAATGCCGAAAGGCTTATGGAGCATGGGTTTCGGCAAGCCCGATTGGACGGGAGTGTCCGTTTCCGGACAGCCGGTGTCCGCAAATGGTATGGATGCCTGCTATTGAACCGCGGCTTCTTCCCCATAGGTCTGCGTCTTGAACCTGAGCGACGGCGAACTGATGAAGGGTCCGATGTTCAGGTCATTCCACTTCCGGTCCACGGCCCCGATGGTCTCGTCTGCAGCCACGATGATGTTGGGCCAGTCGCGCTGAAAGTTATCGAGCTCCCGGGTCTTCCGGGTTCCGTCGAGCCCCATGCAGGCAATGGTCTTTGCAGCATCCCGGCGCGATGTTGCGGAGAACGGAATGTGGTCGCGTTTGGGATCCAGGTTATTGCAGAAACGCCACAAGGCTACGGCAAGATCGTGTGCATCTACGGTGTGTTCTACGTATAAGATCATTTTGAGCGCCTCCGCTTCAGGGAGACTGCATATGTTTTCATGCAGTTCCCTTACATGGCCTTTGCGGTCTTTTTCCACAGCGATCACAAGACAGGGAATCTCCCTGGAAAGAAGGGAAGTGTTCACGCCTTTTATTTCGGGAAATAACCCCTTGAGCTGTTCTTCAGTTAAGGAGACTCCCGGAGGTGTCATCTGGTAATCATCAACGATCTCTTCTTCAAATTTCGAGGTGCCATCGATGCACATCTTCCCGCCAAAGCCGAGCTTGCTGCAGCTGTGGTCGAGCACGTCCATCGGGCCGGTGCTGAAGGAAATATCCTGCAGGGGATGCAGATTCTTAAACACATACCTCGCAAGGGCTTCATAATCCTGGATCTTTACTTTTTCATCCGCCAGCACCAGTATCTTGTTGAACATCATCTGTCCTGCGCCCCACATGGCGTTCATCACTTTTTGTCCCTGCCCCGCGTATTCCTTTTTGATCTGGGTGATCACCAAATTGTGGAACACGCCTTCCACCGGCATGTCCATATCCGTTATCTCGGGCACCATGGTCATTTTGATGGGTGCAAGAAAAATGCGTTCGGTCGCCTTTCCGAGCCAGGCGTCTTCCTGCGGCGGAATGCCGACGATGGTGGCCGGGTACACCGGATTTTTGCGGTGGGTGATGCAGGTGATATGAAAGCGCGGGTACCAGTCGGGCAGCGAATAGTAACCGGTATGATCGCCGAAGGGTCCTTCCCAGATAAGTTCTTCGTTGGGGTCAACATACCCTTCGATGATAAAGTCGGCGTCGGCCGGCACTTCTATGTCCGGCTGGGTGAGGCATTTCACCAGCTCTACCTTTTTCTTGCGCAGAAAACCGGCAAGCATGTATTCATCCACGTTCTCGGGCAGCGGCGCTGTGGCACTGTAAGCATACACGGGGTCGCCGCCGAGGGCGACGGCAACAGGCATGCGTTCGCCCCTTTTTTTATATTCGTTGAAGTGGCGGGCCGACACTTTGTGTTTGTGCCAGTGCATGCCGGTAAGGGTGGGCGAAAACACCTGCATGCGGTACATGCCTACATTGCGGGTATGGGTGTTCGGGTCTTTGGTATGTATTACGGGGAGCGTCACAAAAGGGCCGCCGTCTTTTGGCCAGCACGTGATCACCGGCAGCCTGGTGATGTCCGGTTCGGGCAGCACAACTTCCTGGCATTCTCCCCTGCCGCTTCTCACTTTGGGCATCCAGCTGGCAAAGCGCGCCAACTGGGGAAGCATCTTCAATTTCTCAAACATGCTTTCCTTGGGGCCTGCGAGCAGCTTGAACAGGTCTTCGATCTCTTTCGTTACATCGTTGAGCTGGTCTACCCCCAGTGCGATGCACATCCGCCTTTCGCTGCCATAACCGTTCATGAGCACCGGAAAATCGTAACCGGTGTTCTCAAACAGCAGCGCTTTGCCTCCTCCGCCGCTTTTACTGATGCGGTCGGTGATCTCTGCAATTTCAAGGTGGGGGTCTACATATTGGCTGATCCTGAGCAGTTCACCTGCTTCTTCTAGTCTGTCGATAAATTCTTTCTGATGTTTAAATGCCATGGGTGATGTTTCACTGCAAAGATACGTGAGAGTAAGCGGCTTTCCTGTAGAGACGCCTCGCCGTACGCACGTTTCTCATCCGGGTCATCCGTTGCGCAGACGCGGCGCATCCCGCCTTTTGAGGAGGGCCTGCTACATCTCCGGGCAACCGAAACGTGCCCTGGCGCGGGAGGTTCTGTCGGGAAAGGCGATGCTCAGGGAGAGTCCGTGGAAATAATACCAGTCTTTTAATCTGGTATTGCCCCGCAGTGTGCCGGCAGCCGGATACACGGGATTACCATTCTTTATTTCACCACCGCGGTACGCCATTTCGATAGATTTCGCCCCCCTGACCGAAAGGGCGGTCTGGTCTGCATACGTACTACTGACATCATCCAAATAATCTGTCGACAGGATGCGGATGCCCAGCTCGTAGGCGATCGTGACCCGGTCGCTGAGCCGCAGCTTTAAACCGCCTCCTATGGGAATGGCGAACTGGGTAAGCCGGTAGGGTTTCCGGCCGGGGTATTGGGCCAGGCCCTGCCCTTCCGTACCCAGCGGCTGCAGATCCACTTTGTTTCCTAGTGAATCAATTGCATACGGGTTGAAATGATATACCGCAATACCAGCAAAAACATAGGGCGTAAATTTATGCCGCATGAGGTCGACCAGATCGTATTCCGCCAGCAGGTGGACTTCGGTGATGTCGCTCTGAAAACTGAGGTTCCGCAGCTGGAGGCTCGGTTTGTTTAGTTTGTCGTTTGCCTCCACTTTCCCTCTTGTAAGTCCGGTGCGAACCTGGAAATGGTTGGAGAAAGAGTAAGACAATCCCGCGCCGATGGCCGCATTCGATTGTTCGAGGGTAAAGGGTTTCCCCTGCAGATCGCCCTGGTAGTTGGCAAAACCGCCAAACAGGTTCAGGTGCAGGCGCTGGCAAAACGACAGTAAAGGGAACAGGAGCAGAAGAATCAGGATCGTCTTTCTCATAGCTTCATAAAGTGCAGCCCGCAAAATGTGCGCACGGGTTTGGATTGATTGCGAAGATAAAAAGCAAAGATTGAACCACGCTCTTTTTACCGTACATCTGCCGGGCAGTCCATCTTCGACCGCCTGTTCAGGCCGGTGTTGATGCCGATGCCCAGCGTGAGCCCATGCATATAGTACCAGTCTTTCAGCCGGGGATTGCCCCTGATGGTGCCGGCAACCTGGTAGGCAGAAAGGCTGTTCTTAAGTTCCCCTCCCCGGTAGGCCATGGCCACTGCGGTTGAACCTTTGGCCGCCAGCAGGGTGGCAGCATCCACATAATTAGAACTCACATCATCGAGGTGGTCTGTAAACAGCTTTCGCATCCCCAGCTCATAGGCGATGGTAATGTTATCGGTGAGCCGCATTTTTATTCCACCTCCGAAGGGGATCGCCAGCTGTGTGAGCTTGTAGTTCTTACGGTCGGGGTAGGCGGCCAATCCCTGGCCTTCCGTGCTCAACGGGCGCAGATAGATCTTGCTGCCCAGCGAATCGTAGGTATAGGGGTTGAAATGATACAGGGCCAGTCCGCCAAATACATACGGCGTAAACTTATGATAGCGCAGGTCCAGAAAATCGTATTGCGCCACTACATTGAATTCGGTGATGGAAGAGCGGAAGCTCAGGTTGCGTTGTTTGAGGTCGGCTGCGCGGTTGTTCTTGTCATCGGCGCCTATGCGGCCGACCGAGAAACCGGAGCGGAGCGAAAGATGCCGGGTAAGGTCATAGGAGGCGCCGAGGCCGAACGCATGGCTCGTTTGATCGAGTGTCACCGATTTTTCCTGCAGATCGCCCAGGTAGCTGGAAAAGCCGCCAAACAGGTTCAGGTGAAGCCGCTGTGCGTTCAACAGCAGGGGAAGCAGAACAGATAGCAGTACAACAAACCTTTTCATAATAGAAGTAATGAGTGAAGAAAATTGTTGTGTAGACCTGCTTTACATAAACAGGCAGTTGAAGGTTTCTTTAAGTGTTTCCGTTTACCGACTGATTCTACACTAACGCAGGAAGGGTGGAATATATTTGTTAAAAGGCTGGTAAAAGGCCAGGTGATCCGTAATTTTGCCTTCATGCGGAATTTAGAATACCTCCATTTGCTGCCCGCCGGTTTTGAACCTGTCTCCAGGGTCTGGATCTACCAGAGCAACCGGTTGTTCACCATCACAGAAGCCGTCCAGATCGAAGACCTGCTGAAAGATTTCAGCGTGGCCTGGCAGAGCCATGGCAGCAAGGTAAAGGCATATGCCAATCTCCTGTTTGGCCAGTTCATTGTGCTGATGGCGGATGAATCGCAGGCTGGCGTGAGCGGATGCAGCACCGACAGTTCCGTTCGTTTTGTAAAGGAGATCGAAAAACTTTACCAGGTAGACCTGTTCGACAGGAAGCTGCTGGCCTTTGTAGTGAAAGACAAGATCCAGATGTTACCGCAATCGCAGCTGGCCTACGCCGTTGCGAACGGGTTCATTGACGGAGACACACTTTATTTCAATAACCTGGTGCAGACAAAGCAGGAGATGGAAGAAAACTGGCTCATCCCTGTACGGAACAGCTGGCTTGCAGCACGGTATCTGCCGCTGGCCGATGCTTCTTCGAAGCTGTGATCCGTCGCTTTACATCCTTGTTATTTGACCGGCCTTACATGCTTGATGCGGCTGAGTGTTTCCAGCGTGATACCCAGATAAGAAGCGATAAAGGTGGAAGGCACCCGCTGTACGATCTCGGCATGTTCGCTGATCAGGTGGTTGTATCGCTCCGTTGCACGCTCCATTCGCAGTGAGTAGAGCCGTTGTTCGCTGAGGGTGTAGTACCGCTCGGTGAGGATGCGGGCGATGTAGTTGAATTCGGGAAACTCGCGGAAGATATACTGCAACTCATCGTACCTGATGGAATGCAGCACGCAATCTTCGATGGCCTGGATGCTTTCATAGCTGGGCTTCTGCGTAAAAAAGCTCTCCACCGAAATGATCACATCTCCTTCCTTCATAAACCAGGAGCAGATCTCCTTCTCGTACTTCACATAAAAACACCGCACCATTCCCTGCTCGATAAAATAGATCTTGTTGCAGGTCTGCCCGGTTTTCAGCAGGTATTCCTTTTTGGCCAGCACTTTCAGCTGAAGAATATTTTGCAGTTGTTGGCGCAATCCGGGCGACAACGGATTGATCTGATGGAGGTAATCCAATAGCTCGTTCATAAGATGGCAATTTACCGGTGAATAAACTTTGGATAAGGTTTGCGGTAGTTTTGATGCACTGTCAAGTGTGCACCGGAAGGTACGGATCGATCTATTCGGCTGGAATGAAGATAAGAAATCGTGCGATATGGAACCATCCCAAACCGGACATAATTTTAGGTAACTTTTTGGATCGCATATTTGATTTTTATCAAATATGCGGAACAGGGGCAGAAGTATTTTTATGAAGTGCCTGGGTCTTTCTGTAATGAGCCCGGCATTGATTGTAAAAAATTTAATACTCTGCGATATGATAAAGGAAAGCTGTGAGAATGAACTCGTTTTTAGATGGATCAAAGTCGTCACCCTGGGAGTGGCCGGTATGTATCTGCTATGGTGTTGCAGCGTGGTGAGGCGATCCTTTTTGATGCATGAACCGCCGGCGGTAAATTATTCGGTCAGCGCCCGACCCCAAACCAGTGAGGCGACCATAGAGGTCGCGCTGCGAAAAGAACCCTGAGGCAAAAAAATGACTTTCCGGGTCCATGCTGGCGGGTTTTGATACGCCACCCGGAACCCTCCGGTCCGTAAATTTGTATGCTAAAATGACTTTTCTGGAATCCGGCCAATGCCTTATTTTTGCGATCTGCCTACGATTCGGGATGTAGCGCAGCCCGGTAGCGCGCTTCGTTCGGGACGAAGAGGCCGCTGGTTCGAATCCAGTCATCCCGACCTGAAAGGGCAAGTCAAAACAAAAGTTGGCCTGCCTTTTTTCTTTCTTCTCCGTGTAAACTTCAACTCACAACAAACCGGTGCAGGAGGCAATTCTGCCAGGCCTCCTTCTTTTGAGATTGTATTCTTTATTTGAACTACTTGTGCACATCGGTTGTCTTCTCCCCGCTCCATCAATACGTAAAATAGTATCTTTCCTTATGCGACACATTGAATTTTCGCCGCCCCACATACTGAGGAATGCTATCAAATGTTTTTGGTACAACCAGCGGGATTCAGGTACCCCAAATTCCACTTTTGAGGTTGTGCCGGATGGGTACGTTGAGATCATATTTTATTTCGGAAGCCTGCGCTGCATTTCTCCCGCGAACACCCTGCAGCCTTTGCCTTCGCCGTTTATGATGGGACTTCTCAATCAACCCGCAGTTTTTGCGATGAAAGATCGCCTCGAAGTAATTGCTGTACGCTGTTTTCCGTGGACAGTTTTCGATCTGCTGGGACTGTCTTCGGGCAATAGGGGCATTCGCACATTTCAACATCCCATCGCCGCCCTTCAACCGGGGTTGGAGCGCGCTCTCCGTGTCGGGAACATACCACACGCAATTTCACTTGTTGAGCAATTTTTCGTGGCATCTACCTCGCAGATCCCTGCAGATAGTTTGCTTCACAAAGCAGGGCTTGCCATGACGGAAGCGAATGGCACCCTGCCGGTGAGCCAGGTGGCTGCCGCCGCCCATACCACCATTCGCACACTGGAAAGAAAATTCAAGCAATCTTCCGGGTTTACAGTGAAAGATGTATCTGGCCTGATGCGTTTTGAGCAGGTAAGGAACCGGCTGTGGCTGCAACCGGATGCGAATCTTGCGGATCTCGCGTATGAGTTCGAATACACTGACCGGGCCCATCTCACCCGGGAATTCAAACGGTACAGCGGCAGTACACCCGCAGCTTTTGCACGAAACGCCAGAGACCGCAAACCAGGACCCGGCAACGATTTTGTCGCGTTTTTACAAACATAATGACGGATCATTGCAGAGTTTTGCGGTTCAATCATGCATTATGTATCCAACAACCCGAAACCTTTTATCTGCACAAGACCCTGCTTTATACGATGTAGTTATTTCCGGTGCCGGCCCCGTAGGCCTGTTCCTTGCCTGTGAGCTTGCTCTGGCCCATTGCTCCGTACTCATCCTGGAGAAGTCGTCCGATCCGCACAGTCCCTTGAAGCAAATCCCTTTTGGCATCCGCGGACTATCTGCACCCACCATCGAATCGCTCGACCGGCGTGGATTGCTGCAGGAACTAGTTATTCACAAAAGTCTAAAAAATCCGCATACAGCTGCCTCTCCCGAAATGCGTCGTCAGGCAGGGCATTTTGCCGGCATCCCGTTTTACGAAAGCGATATCGACACATCACAATGGATCTACCGGTTGCCGGGATCACCAGCGCCCAGTTTGATCTCTGAGATACAGGAGCTTGAAACAATCCTGAGCCGCCGCGCGGAAGCACTGGGGGTCCGGATCATGCGCGGTCTTCCTGTGACAGGTTTTCACGAAACCGAAAGAGGGGTATCAGTTGCATCGAACGACCATACGTTCGATGCAGGCTGGCTGGTGGGTTGCGATGGGAGCCGGAGTGTTATCCGGAAAACCGGTGGTTTTGAGTTTGCCGGCACAGAACCGGAATTCACCGGATATACCGCGAAACTGGAGCTTGCTGATCCGGAGAAGCTGGGTTCAGGCCGCAACTTTACCGCCACCGGCATGTACCTGCAATCGCAGCCGGGGTATCTGGTGATACAGGATTTCGACAAGGGAGCGTTTCATGGTTCCGATGCGCCCATTACGCTCGAACATGTGCAACAAGTGCTACGCCGGGTTTCCAACACCAATGTAACGATCAAGACGTTGCATGCGGTGACCACCTGGACCGACCGGGCAAGGCAGGCCACCACTTACCGCAAGGGCCGCGTGCTTTTAGCAGGTGATGCAGCCCACATCCATGCCCCGCTGGGCGGACAGGGACTGAACCTGGGACTGGGCGATGCCATGAACCTCGGCTGGAAACTCGCTGCAGCGATTAAGGGCAAAGCTCCGCAAAACTTACTCGACAGTTATGAGGCAGAACGGTACCCGATTGGTATGCAGGTGCTCGACTGGTCGCGCTCCCAGGTAGCCATCATGAAACCCGATCCATCCGCCCGTGCCTTGAACGCGATCTTCCGTGAACTGATCGCCACACGCGATGGAGCTACTTATTTTGCATCCCGGGTGTGGGGTATACATACCTGTTATAATATAGGAAATGGACACCCCCTGACGGGATGCAGCGTTCCCGGTTTCGAACTGGAAGACGGCACGCGTATCAATGAACTGTTGCACGACGGTCGGGGGATACTCCTTGACTTTGATGCCAATGAATACCTGAAAAAGATTGCAGGGGAATGTGATGGACTGATAAAATATATCCCAGGCAGTGCGAAAGATCAACTCGGGCTTAAGTCTGTACTGATACGACCTGACGGCATCGTCGCCTGGGCCTCGGACCAACAACAGGAGGAACAAGCGGTCACGCAGTCAATTGCACACTGGTTTAAGTGTTAGCCAGTGCTTCATAATCAGCCGATCGTTATCGGTGAATGGGGTATGACCAACGAGGCAGCACACCCCACATCTCCCCTATTCCGCTTATCTTTAGCGCCTATGAACGTACAGGGTACACATTTCCGCACCATCTGGCTTGAAGAGGAACAACCTGCCACAATCCGGGTGATCGATCAGCGGCACCTGCCGCATGCTTTTGTGCTCGAAGATCTCATCACTGTAGAACAGGTGGCTGCCGCAATAAAAGACATGCATATCCGCGGGGCCGGACTGATCGGCGCCACTGCTGCATGGGGAATGTACCTGGCAGTGCTGGAAGCGGCTCCCCTGGCGGATTTTAGTCATGCAGTACAGACATCGGCCCGGCTCCTCAAGGCTACCAGGCCTACCGCCGTCAACCTCGAATGGGCAGTGGACCTGCAATTGGAGGCGATCGGGAAGGCGGTCACGATCGAAGAAAAAATAGCTGCTGCAAAAGAGAATGCCATCAGAATAACCGATGGAGATGCAGAGAGCTGCCATGCCATCGGCCTACATGGAGTTGCGCTCATTGAACAGATGCACAAAATCAAATCCGGCGGCACGGTAAATATCCTGACGCATTGCAATGCCGGCTGGCTCGCATTTGTAGATCATGGCTCTGCCACGGCACCCATCTACGGAGCTTTCGACCGCGGCATTCCCATCCATGTTTGGGTAGACGAAACGCGCCCGCGCAACCAGGGAGCCAGTCTTACAGCCTGGGAACTGCTGAACCACGGCGTGCCCCATACGGTGATCAGCGACAATGCCGGCGGCCACCTCATGCAGCATGGCATGGTGGATATGGTGATCACCGGCGCCGACCGCGTCACCAGCATTGGAGACGCCGCCAACAAGATCGGCACTTATTTGAAAGCCCTCGCGGCACAGGACAACCGGATTCCTTTTTACGTTGCGCTGCCGTCTTCCACATTCGACTGGAAGGTGAAAGATGGAGTGACCGGCATTCCGATCGAAGAAAGAGGGGCGGAAGAAGTGAAGTGGATCTCCGGGCTCTCCGACGGACAGATCCGGCAGGTACTCGTTACACCACTGGAAAGCCCTGCGGCCAATTACGGTTTTGATGTGACCCCCGCGAGATTGATCACCGGGCTGATTACAGAAAGGGGAATCTGCAACGCAAACCCTGCGGACATTCTTCGGTTGTTCCCCGAAAAAAAGCCCAAAACGCCCGACGAAGGTTCCATCAAATTCAGGAGCCATTGGATGAAAGCCGCAGCTCCCGATGCAGCCGCGATCGGTGCTGTCAATGCATGGCGCGATCGTTTGTACGAACGGGGCCTGATCGGTGTAAACAGCGACGGGATAGGGTACGGCAACCTTAGCATACGCCTGCAAGAAAAAATCTTTCTTATCACCGGTTCATCTACCGGCCGGTTCAATGAACTGTCACCTGACCACTACACCAGAGTAAAGGCATACGACGTGGAGGAAAACAACCTTACCTCGGAAGGCCCTATCGAAGCCTCTTCCGAATCTCTCACGCATGCCATGGTCTATGAATGCGACCCTGGTGCAAACGCAGTTTTTCATGTGCACCACACCGCACTTTGGAAGCACCTGCTCCAAACGCTGCCTGCCACAGCGCCCGAGGTAGCTTACGGCACACCGGCGATGGCCCACGAGGTTGCCCGTCTCTTCCGCGAATCAGCACTGACCAGCAACCGGATCTTCGCCATGGGCGGCCATGAAGACGGGGTGATCGCTTTTGGAAGGGACGAGGAGGAAGCGGGCCGGACTATTCTGGAACAGTTCAATCAGCTGCAAGGCCATTCTGCTGAAAAGCAAAGCGCCGCGTGACCCCACGCTCATTTAGTCTTATCATAATCAACTCACTTTTGCCGATCGTGTACAGTGGCATCATGGTTACTATTCTATAAACCCGGCCTCCCGTCTCGACACAGGCGGGATCCAGTCGCCTATGCGCTCGCGGTTCCACCACCGCCCATCCTTGCTGCCAGAGGGCACAAAAGAATACCGGTACAGCACGGCCCGCAAGTAAGCCGGCGGCTTTTTTGCAAACGGGTTTTTTGCAAACAGGCTGACCGCCGCGGGATCGTTGCGCATCATTTTCGCCATCAGGTTGTACACCCAGGGGTACTCATCGGGGGTCGACATGGCGGCAAACCACATCTGCCAGTCGAAATGGAGCTGGTACGGAGCGATCTGCGGCGGTCTTCCATTGGTTGCAACGGGCAACCCTTTGTACGGATAGGCGATCCACCGGGTATTTTCATCCGGATGCGTTTCATACGTACCCTCAAACACTACGTTCAACCTTTCCCTTCCCACCGTTCCGAAAGCGCCATAGGTATTTACAAGATCCAGCGGATCAAATGATGTATTCATGATCTGCCCCGGCGAAACAAGGTTGATCGCAGGCTGAATACTCAACAGGACAATGATCCCGGTTACCACCCAGGCCGTCACGGCCAGTGGTTTTGAAGCACGGGCCTGTTCTTGGGCCACCTCGGCTTTCCTAACCAGCACCGCTGGCAATACCCTTGACCACACGCTGTCATCGATACAGGCCAGCGCAGGAATGATGGTCAGCCAGTTCAGAAACGAAAGGTTGCCACTCAGTATGATGGTAAACTGGAAAAGGATCATCACGATACCTGCGATGTTTCTCAGCCCGGCAGGACTAAAAGCAAACAGCGGCGCCACAAGTTCTGCCAGGAAATTGAACCAGACACCGGTCTTCAACCAGCTCCGGGGCAGGAAATGGAACCAGCGGCTGAACGGTCCCGGAATTGGCTGGGTTTCAAAATGGAAATAAAGGGCAGTCCCGTTCCGCCAGGCCTCATCCCACCTGATTTTTATCAGTCCGGAACCCATCATGATCCGGAAAACAAGCCAGCGGAAAAGCACGATCACCTGAAAGGGAAGCGCAGTTCGGGGAAAAGGACGAAGGTCGAGCAATGGGCACAGGAATATGGCAAGGAAGCCTGTCTCTGTCAGTTGTATTTCCCAACCATACGCATACCAGTCCTGCCCCACATGTACGATCGATAGGTACAGAGACCACAGCACAAACATCACCGGCATATTCGCGAAACCGGCGATGACCAGGCACGATAGGAAAAAGCCGGTCCAGGCGATGGTGAGCAGGGCCGCATCGGAATGCCAGAACCAGAACACGGAAGGCAGCCGGAAAAAACCAGCCGTTTGCGAACCCAGGCCGCGGGTAACCGCATCGAGAAAATGGCCGACCGGCAACAGGCCATGAGAACCGATCAGCGGAAGCAGCTGGTTGATGGCCACCAGAAATCCAACCGCATACACAACTCCCAGCAGGCGAAGAAGTACGAACCGCGTGAGCCAGTAAGTCGGTTTGCCCGTATATACCTTCTGCGGGAGCGGGTGCACAGGATCGTTTTCCGGTAATAAAACCATACGCTACTTGTTTATCTTTTTCACTTTTACCCTGCCTAAATGTAATGATTTACCTACTCAAGAAAGGGGTGTTTTCACATCATGAGGGTAGGCTATAAGCAGAAAAAGACGCCGTTTCCGGCGTCTCTTTCTATTCTACTGTGTTTACTCTTCAAGCCTCCTGGAGCCTTGAACTTATAAATTTTTCTTACTGCCCCATCTGCATGGCATCCTGAGTGCCGGTGCTTTTCGTGTTCTGCCGTTTGAACAGCGACACATCCATCTTTCCGAAACGGTACGCAAAGTTCAGGCGAACCATCTGCGGATTGTTCAGGCGGTAATAATCCTGGTAAAAAAAAGAGCTTCTCGAAATCTGTTCGTTGAACCGGGTGCGGAAAATATCATTCACGCTCAGGGTCACCGAAGCCGCATTGTCTTTCAGGAAGCTTTTCTTCAGCGCCAGGTCGATGCCCCAGAAGGGTTTGATATATCCCTGTGAAGAACTCTGTGCCTGCATACCGGGAGGGCCCATCTGCTGCTGCTGGCTTGTCACCGGCAAGCTCGTCTTGCTCTGGTAGTCGGCCGACAACTGGATCGTGAAGGTTTTGGGCAGTTTGAAATTATTGTTCAGTTTTCCAAACCAGCTGATCAGTGCGGCCTGCGAAGCCTGGTTCAGGTTTTCAGTGTTGATACGGGAACGGTACAGGTTGAGGTTCGTTGTCACATCCCACCATTTCTTTATGCTGTTCACAGAAGTAAGCTCTGCACCGTAGTTGTAGCTCGAAGCTGCGTTCACGTAGGTATTGATCAAATAAAGCTTGCCGGAAGAATTGTATGACGAATCAAGATACCGCGTGATCAGGTTGTTGGTATGCTTGTAATAAAGCGAGAACAGAATGGAATTGCTGCCCTTGAAGCTCTTCGAATAAGAGAACTCCAGCGAATTGGTGAACTCAGGCACGAGGGCCGGGTTGCCGCGGGTGATGTTGGTAAGATCCGCCGAATCTGTGTAAGGGATCAGCTGGAAAAAGTTGGGACGGTTGATGCGGCGGGAGTAATTGACCTGAAGTTCCTGGTTCTTTTTCAGCTTCTGGCTCAGGAACACGGAAGGGAAAAAGCTGATCGGGTATTTGTTGCTGAACAGCTGATTCTTGTTCGTGATGTCGCCTCTGTAACTGCTGCTTTCTGCCCGCAGCCCCAGCTGGTAGCCAAAGTTCTTGATGGAACTGGTAACGGTAGTGTAAGCGGCGTATACTTTGTCTGTGTTGTTGTAATTGTTGGTACCGCCCAGGTTCTTGGCAAGGTTGCCGCTCCCGTCCTGATAATAATTGTCGATGTTGCTGGTCGTTTTACGGACCTGCGCGCGCAAACCCGCTTCGAGTTTGGTTTTGGCAGTGATCGGGTTTATATAGTCCGTCTGCACGGTCAGGAACTGGTTGTTGCCGGAAGACAGCTGTTGCTGAAGGCCGGTGTTCAGGTATTCGCTGTTCTTGCTGTAGTAACGGGTGTTGTACATCGAGATTCCATCATTCTTGCCCGAAAAATAGTTCCCGTCGGCGGTCAGCTGCATCCCTTCTTTCTTGAAATTGTGCACCATGCCCAGCTGAAGTCCGGCGGCATTGAACGTGCGTGACCCGGTGGTGTTGCGCACATTGTAGTTCAGGAGCTGGTTGCCGGTACCCAGGCTGTCGCTTGTGATGCCTGAATTGGGTTTGAACGCACCATGAACACGAACACCGGAAACAGAGAGCGTTGTCCGGTTCGTGATATAATAATCGAGCCCCAGGCGGCCGAAAGTGAATGCGCCATTGGTTTTGTCGAGGTTATCCTGGTACACATGCGAGAGGGTGGTTCCGAAGGTCTGGCGGTCGGTATGACCGGTCGCGCGGTTGCGCATTCCGTTGGTCATCACCGAAGCTGTCAGGTTCACCTTGCCCTGGCGTACGCTGAAGTTGCCGCCACCGTTGTATCCACCCCGGCGGTCGATGCCTGCCATCACGGTACCGTTGTAACCGGTCTTCTTGTTTTTTTTCAGAACGATGTTCAGGATACCCGCGTTACCGCCACTTGCATCGAATTTGGCGGATGGGTTGGTGATCACCTCCACGCTCTGGATCGCATCGGCAGGTATCTGATCCAGGGTAAGTGTGGTGGGTCTGCCATCGATGTAGATCTGCGGAGCGGCGTTGCGGAGCTTTACGTTCCCGTCGATGTCGACCTGAAGCGAAGGCACATTGCGCATCACGTCTACCGCAGTACCACCCGCGGTAACGATGTTCTTGTCTACGCTGAATGTTTTTTTATCGATGTCCATTTTCAGACCGGGGGCGGAAGCGGTCACGGTAACCGTCTGGAGTTGTGCCTGGTCGGGAGCGAGTCTGATATTGCCCAGGTCTTTGTCGAAGGCGCCCACCATGCTGCTCATGGCAGCCATGGGATTGGCGTTTTTGGGACCCGCAGCTGGCGCAGCTGCAGGCTTCAGCTGAAAAGCGACCGGTGCTTCATAATTTTTATAGCCAACTGCGGAAACTTTCAGTTTCAGTACGCCCATGATGGGGAGGTCTTCGAAGCTGAAATCACCGTTGGCGGCGGCGCTTACGGCTTTGAGAAGCACTTCTTTGCGTTTTTTCGTGGCCGTATCGAATTTGGTTTGCAGCAGCACCACCGAAGCGGCAGAAAGTGGTCTGTCCGCGCTGTCTACGATCTTGCCGTAGATGTGGCCGATCGAAGGAGGCGCCTGGCCCGCACGGCCCGCCTGGGCTCCCGCAGGAGGCTGGGCGAAACTATGTAAAGCAAAGAGGCAAAAAAGGGAAAAAAGTACAGATTTCATTATAGAGTCGTTTGTTATTCTGTGTAAGTGGCGCAAAAGTAGTATCCGGAAAACTGCGTTGATCTTCTTTGAGATGAAAAGAAGAAAGTAGGCGACCAAACCGGATTCGTTGATCGGCCGGCCTAGTAACGATCGGGAACGATCTTTATTTGTATGGAGGAGAGTTGGGAGAAAGGGATCCGGAACTTTCATTCAGGCTGCTTTCCGAGGAAGCTGCTGATCAGTTCTTTATAATTCTCCCCTACCGGCAGTTCCTGGTTCCCGATAAAGATGCTGTTCTTGCGGATCGCGGTGATGGCGTCTTTGGCCACGATGTAAGATTTCTGAATGCGCATGAAACGGGCGGCAGGCAGTTCTTCTTCCATATTCTTCAGGCTCATCCTTGCCACCACCGGTTTGCTGCTGCTGCGCAGGTGGATGCGGATATAATCCTTCAACCCTTCTACCCATACGATATCGCTGAAATTCACTTTGATATGACTGTAATCAACGTATACAAAAAGGTAATCCGGCTCGGTATTCTTGGGCTCCCGGTTCTTCAGCTGGTGGAGGTCTTTGGCCTTGTTGCAGGCCTTCAGAAAACGGTCGAAGGGCACAGGTTTCACCAGGTAATCGACCACGCTCAGGTTAAAACCTTCCAGCGCATACTGGTCGTACGCAGTTACCAGGATGAACATGGGTTTCACTTCGAGGCTCTGTATGAACTGAAGCCCGGTAAGTCCGGGCATTTGAATGTCTACAAAAACCAGGTCGATCTGCTCCCTTTCCAGTATGGCGACGGCATCGATGGCGTTGTCGAAAGAAGCCACACGCTCCAGGTAGCCGATCTTCCCGATATAATCTTCCAGCAGTTCGAGGGCCAGGTCTTCGTCATCTATGGCTATACATCTGAGCATGGTGCAAATTTAGGGTGAGTGAAACGCAAAAACGGTTGTCTGCATCGGTGATCTTCAGGGTATGCGCCTGCCTGTATAAGAGATCGAGTCTGCGTTTCACATTCTGCAGGCCGATCCCTGAAGTACCGTCTTTCACCTGCTGCAGGGTCGCATCGTAGTAATTGCTGACACAAAACTGCAGTACGCCCTGCGTGGCTTTCAGGCTGATGAGGATGTCTCCCTTCTGCTTGAACCCGGTACCGTGTTTGAACGCGTTTTCCACAAAGGGTATAAGCAACATGGGTTCTATGAAATAACCGTCGTCAAAAGGTTCGATCTCCACTGCAACAGAAAGCTTCCGGCCGAACCGTTGCAGCTGCAGGTCGATATAGCTTTGGAGGTATTCCACTTCGCGGTCGAGCAGCACCTTTTTTTCATCTGTTTCATACAGCATGTACCGCATCAGGGTAGAGAGTTTGAAAAGGGACGGCTCCAGCGATTCGGAGCCTTTGCGGGCCAGCATCACCATGTTGTTAAGCACGTTGAACATAAAATGCGGACTCACCTGCGAACGAAGGAATGCGAGCTCGGTCTTGAGGTTCTCCGTTTCACGCTGCTGCGTCCACTGGTCCGAATAGAGTTTATTGCGGAACATGGTAACGGCGGTGCTGCAGGAAAGAAAGAATATACAAGGGAGCAGAAAGAAAGCCACACCCCCGCGCAGGCTGTACTCCAGGGGAATCAGGAGCGCGTAACTGAGCCAGTTAAGCAGTGACAGAATCAGGAAGACAGGGATCAGAGAAAGGCCGTAGCGTACATAGCGACGGCTGTTGATAAGCCTCGGGATCAGAAAATTGGAATTGAAATAGAAAAGGCAGATCCACGAAATGAAATTGCAGATGTACTGCAGGAAAAATCTAGTTTCGAGGGCGGCTTCCTTTTTCACGGAATGCTCCTGGGTCGGGCGCAACAGGGAAGGCAGAAAAAAAAGCAGCATCCAGCAGGCGATGTGCACCAGTATTTCGATGCGTTTCTTCGTCAGGAATTTCTGCTTCATCCCGCAAAATTATTCCTGCCCGCGGGATTCACGCCGATTTGGACAGGAATGAGACCAAAAGGCGATCCGGTCGTATCAAATCAATTTTTGACTGCCCCGAATTGCGGGTGCAGGAAGCCGGTCAGGATGAAAATCCCAGTTCTTTCAAAAATCCTTCCTTGTAATTGCTGCCGATCGGGATCTCCGTATTGCGTATAAAAACACGGTTGCCTTCAATATGACCGATGCCCGATTTATTGATGATAAAGGAGCGGTGCACGCGGATGAACTGGTTCCGGGGCAGCAGTTCTTCAAAACGGGTAAAGCCGATTGCCGGCATCAGGGTTGCCTGCACGGTCGTGATCAGGGTATTGTTGCCTCTCGCCTCTGCGAAAAGGATGTCATCGTAATCTACCTTGAATATTTTTCCGTCGCTTTTTATAAACAGGTAAGTATCGGCTCTTGCGGCCGGCGTTTCCTCCACCGGTGCCGGCTGCCCGATCTTTTCCCGGGCCTTGTCTACCGCGATCATAAACCGGTCGAGTGAAAATGGCTTCAGCAGGTAATCGCAGGCAGCCAGGTCGAAAGCATTCAGCGCGAACTCTTTGTAGGCTGTGGTAAAGATGACCTGTGGTGGGTTGCGAAGAGTTTTCAGAAATGACAAACCATCTATCACCGGCATGTTGATGTCGAGAAACAGGATATGTACCTTTTGCTGTTGCAGCACCAGCCGGGCGTCGAGGGCATTGCCGCAGGAGGCGACTACCCGGAGGTAGCTGAGGTGGTTGCAGTAAGTCTGGATGATATCACATGCGATCGGTTCGTCGTCAACGATGAGACAGTTCAGTGGAATCATGCTATTTCATTTTGAGCTGCAACATCACCAGATAAGTCGGCTCTTCTTCCCGGATGGTCAGTTCGTAGTCACCGGCATATTGTAATTCAAGCCGTTTCCGTACGCTGGCCAGTCCGAAGCCGCTGTGCCGGTCGGTCATGGCCGCTTCCTCTTTTCTACGATAAGAATTTTTTGCCGAAAACAGGATTGAATCACCCCAGGTCTTGAGTGCAATGTCGATAAAGATCTGCTGTTCCGCGCTGTTCTTTGCATGTTTGAACGCATTCTCGATAAATACGATCAGCAGCATGGGCGCGATGCGGATGTCTTTGCTGCGCACTTCTTCCAGGTCGGTGTTCAGCACCAGCCGGTCTCCGATCCGGATCTTTTCAAAATCGATGTAATTGTTGATATAAGTGAGTTCATCCTGCAGCGGCACAAGCAGTTCGCTGGCATCGTACACCGAATAGCGGAGCAGCTCCGACAATTTCAGGAGCAGCGGCGGTATCTTTTCGTGCTGCGTGAGCGACAAACCATACAGGTTGTTGAGGGTGTTGAATAAAAAATGCGGGCTGAGCTGGCTTTGCAGGTGCTGCAGTTCGGACCGGGAAGCGGCGGCTTCGGTGCGGGCTTCCGTCAGTTGCTGCTGGGTAAGGGTATGCACTATCTTGATGCAGAGCCCGACGGCGAGGCTTACCACCATAAAAGGCAGCCAGAACAAAAGCAGGTTGATGGCCGGCTGGTTGTTGAAAGGAAAATCCGCATGAAAGAAAAGCCAGCAAACACAGGTAATGATCACCGTTACGAGTACCACCACAAACGCTTTGGGAAAGGGCCGTTGCCTGATCGTCCATAACCGCGAGAGATAACGGCCGGCGAATACACCCAGTAAAAAAAAACCGGAGGCAAGGGAAGACACCATCTCATCTTCCCCTACCCCGATACTTTTCACATACTCATTGATGACCAGGTACAGGGGAACAGAGAGCAGCAGGGCAGCATAGAAATAGATCCGCTTTCCAAAAAAGCCTTCCGGCTGCTTCCCATGAGGTTTACCTGCTGAGAGTGTTTGCATGTGTAAGTATTCGATACAAAGTTGATAAACAAAACCGGATCCGGAAATCTCCCTGACGAACCCTGCTCTACCGGTGACGAACGGTTTGTCCGGGCTGATCAACAGGTTAGTCATCCCGGATCTGCCTTCCGTCAGCCTTGCAGCATCGTCCGTCACATCCGTTTCGTGTGCTCAGCGGGCTGTAGAATATTTGCACCTTGTTTCACCCAGGCAAAAATTTACTCTCATGCGAAATATCCCCTTCTTCATGCTGTTCCTGCTTCTATCTGCTATCTCCCAGGCACAAACCGGATCCGATATAAGCGGAACAGTAAAAGATAACCGGAATGAACCGGTTGCGGGCGCTACGATTACTATCATTCATGCCGCCGATTCCTCGGTCATTGGAACGGGATTGTCGAATGAGAACGGAAAATTTATGTTTCCAGCGATCCCGGCAGGTAAGTATATGCTGGTCGTAGCGGCAAGCGGTCACAGGAAGTTTAGCGGGATGCCTTTCACCGTTCCAGGTGGCACCGCAGGGCTGAACCTGCCGGCGGTCATCTTACCGCCCTCACAAGCCACTACCCTGGGCGAAGTGGTGGTAAAAGCGCGCAAACCCCTGATAGAACAGGAGATCGACAAAACCATCGTGAACGTAGGTTCGATGCTCAGCAGCGCCACCAGCAACACGCTGGAAGTGCTGGAGAAAACCCCGGGCATCACGGTAGACGGTGCCGGCAACATCAGCCTGAACGGGCGCTCGGGCGTACTGGTAATGATCGACGGCCGCACCAACTTTATGTCGGGTGCCGACCTCGCCGCCTATCTCAAGTCGATCCCCGGCAGCCTGCTCGACAAGATCGAACTGATCGACAACCCATCCGCCCGCTACGATGCCACCGGAAACGGCATTCTCAACATCCGCCTCAAAAAGAACCGCACCGCCGGCTACATGGGTACGCTTTCTTCCGGCTTCAGCCAGGGCCGCTATGCCAGGAATAACCAGTCGGCCAGCCTTACCTACAACCGCAAAAAGCTCAGTGTTTTTACTTCCGCCGGAGTGGCAGGCGACAAAAATTTTTCAGACGACAGGTACAACCGGTCTTTTTACGGCAGTGGTTCCCAGCCAGTGTCGTCTGTGCAATTGCGGAACTACCAGCAAAACAGCGGCACGGGCCTGAACGCCAACCTCGGCCTCGATTACAACCTGACAGCCAGCACCACCATCGGTGCGCAGCTGAACTGGAACCGGGGCACCCGCAATGGCCTGCTTGATTATACCAGCATGAGCTTTAACGCACACGGACTTGCCGACACCATCGGCCGCGGCGGCAACCGCAGTGCCGACCGGCGCACCAATATAGGTACCAATCTCAACTTCCTCCACCGCTTCTCCAATACGGGGCGTGAACTCTCGGGCGACCTTAATTTTCTGAACTATAGCACAAGCAGCCGGCAGGATCTTCTAAACAGGCTGTATCTACCGGATGAAGTGCTTGTAGGGGAAGAGACCTTTCTTTACCAGCTTCCTTCCTCCATCAATATCTATACGGCCAAAGCCGACTACGTGCATCCGTTCAAAAACAAGGCCCGGGTGGAAGGCGGTTTTAAAACAAGCGTGGTTGACCAGATGAATCCGGCCAATTACTATACAGTCAAGGGCGGATCTGCTGAAATAGACAACCAGCGATCGAATCATTTCCGGTATCATGAAAACATAAACGCAGCTTATATCAACTCCCAGAAAGCCTGGAAACGGTTCAGCGCACAACTGGGACTGCGCATGGAAAATACCGAGGCATGGGGAAGGCAGGACGGCAATGCACAGACTGCGGGCAGCAGGTTTACAAAAAGCTACACCGACTGGTTCCCGAGCCTCTTTGCTGCCTACAAGCTCGATACCCTCAACAAAAATTCCCTCAGCTTCAGTCTCACCCGGCGCATCAACCGGCCCAATTACCAGCAACTCAATCCCTTTCTGTTCTTCCGCGACAATTACTCGTACTATGCAGGAAACCCGCTGCTGACGCCGCAGTTCCAGTATCGCTACGAGCTCCGCTTCCAGCACAAACAGTTTCTCCGGATGGCACTGAGCTACAACCGCTTCACCCATATCCTCTTTCAGACCACAGAAGCGGTGGACGATATTTTTATAACGAAGCCGCAAAACATACGCGCCGGACATATGCTCCTGCTCAACACCGGCCTCACGTTCTACATCACCCGCTGGTGGAACCTGAACAGCGATATCCTCCTGTCTCATATAGGGTTGAATGGCCAGGCTTACACGGAAAAACTGAACCCCAACGCTTACATCGCGCGTATCAATGTGATCAACCAGTTCCCAGTAACAAAAACGCTGAACGCAGAACTGAACGCTTATTTTGCCAGTGCGGATCTCTCGGGCCAGACGAAGACGGGCGCCATGTACCGGGTGGGCGGTGGCGTACAGAAGAAGTTCTGGAAAGACAAGGCCAGCATTCGCCTCTCTTTTGAAGACCTGTTTCACTCATGGATCTATCACAACCGCTCTATAAGCCTCCGGCAGGCTTCTTACGAGCAGGTTACCACGAGCGACACCCGGCGGTTCGGTATGGCATTTACGTACCGGTTTGGCAAAGAAGAGCTGGCCAGAAAAAGAAGGCATGTCAACAATGCCTCGGATGATGAAAAAGGAAGGGTCGATTAAGGCTAAGGGCCTACCTTTGGGAAGGAATGAAACAAATTCTGGCTTTTCTTGCGCTTCTCTCCCATCTCAATTTTATGATGTTCACCCCGCACCTGGATGAAGTGGACATCTACAATGCGAAAGGCAAACAGGTACACGACATCAACGCTGTCACCGACCTGCTGAGCGACTTGTTGCTCGACACGCCCCCCGATGCGCAAGGAGATCAGGACGACGACAACGCGATCTATGTACATACAGGTAAGGCGGCTGATTACCTGTCGGAACACCTTACCCTGCCTGTGGGCTCTCCGCTTTTTTCTGTTGCACTCCGTCTCGCTTACAAGCCCTACGCGGAATCCGGACATGTTCAGCCGCTGCTTGTAACTCCTTCTCCTCCACCCGACCCTGCCACCTGAACAACGCTCCCTGGCTCTTGTTCCCCTTACCCTCTTTCATACCATTATTACAACTGGCTCCTGTTTTCCCGCTTGAAGGCCGCGAGAGCAGGAACCGCTTAATTTTCTCACTCACCTTTCGTTCGTTATGGAAATTTTCATACTTCTTTTTCTGATCGTTATCAACGGCTTTTTTGCCATGTCGGAGATCGCCGTGGTCTCCGCCCGCCGTTCACGGCTCGAAGCCGCCGCACGCAACGGCAAAGCAGGTCCGCGCAAAGCCGTTGAACTGTCTGAGCACCCCACTCGCTTCCTCTCCACCGTGCAGGTTGGCATCACGGTCATTGGCATCTTCACGGGTTTGTACGGAGGAGAGACCCTGGCCCTCCGGCTCGAAAAACACCTGCTGACCATACCCTTTTTTGCCGGCTACGCGCATGGCATTTCGATCACGGTTGTCGTCATTATTATCACCTATTTTTCGATCGTACTCGGAGAACTGTTCCCGAAACGCATCGGGCTGGCGATGCCGGAAAAGATTGCGGGTGTAGTGGCACGTCCCATGTACCTGATCTCCCGCATCGCGGCGCCCTTTATCTGGCTCTTGTCGAGATCGACCGAGCTGCTGATCCGGCTTTTCCGCATCCGCAAAACTTTGGAAAACCAGGTCACCGACGAGGAGATCAAAGCCATCGTGCAGGAAGGCGCCGATACCGGTTCGATCGAGGAGATCGAACAGGACCTGGTGGAAAACGTGCTGCACCTGGGCGACCGTGATATACAGTCGCTGATGACACACCGCAACCAGATTGTGTGGATCAATGCGGAGAAACCGTTTGAAGAGCAGATCGCGAAGATCACCGGAACCTCATATTCCATTTTCCCGGTCTGTAACGGCTCGCTCGATGAAGTGACCGGCATGTTCTATGTGAAGGACTATGCCCGCCGCCTGCTCAACAACGCGGATCCACTGGAGAGATCGGCGCTGAGAGAACCGCTCTTTCTACCGGAAAGCATCCAGGCATACGGCGCGTTGGAGCGCTTCATGGAGAACAGAAGCCACATTGCGGTGGTGGTAGATGAATACGGTTCCATACAAGGCATACTGACCCTGAATGACCTGTTGCGGGTGCTGGTTGGCCATAACGGACGTGCCGCCAATCCGGACATCGTACGGCGGGAAGACGGGTCCTTCCTCATCAAAGGCAACACGCCTATGCAGGATCTTTTTCATGCAGTGAATGAGCCCACAGCCTCTGCGGCCGGCGATGCAGATTACAATACCGTGGCAGGCTTCGTGATCGATCAGTCGGGCCGCATCCCCGCCACCGGCGAAAAGTTTCCCTGGCTCCAGTACTGGTTGGAAGTCGTAGACATGGACGGCCCGAAGATCGACCGGATCCTGGTGTCGAAAAAAGAGGTGGAGTAATGTGGCGGTTCGATGAAGGCAATTTCTCTGAACCTGGATGTATGAGATTTTTTCGACAATCCTGAAATTGGATTGTCAGAATCAAAGCGTCTTTCAGACAATCTTCTTAATCTCATACATCCAGGTTCAGACCAAAGAAAGGAGGCTATGCTACTTCGTCCCCGACATGTAGAACGTCAAAGTACCGCCGTTGATGATCTCACCATGGGTGATAAAGTGCCGGTTCAGGGGTTTGCCGTTGAGAAGCACCTTCTGCACGTACACGTTGTTTTCTCCCTGGTTCTTTGTTTCGATGGTGAGCGTTTTACCTTTCTCCAGCTGCAGCACGGCATGGTCAACTGCCGGACTGCCCAGTTCGTACCGGTCGGAGCCGGGTGCGATGGGGTAAAAGCCCAGGCTGCTGAAGATATACCAGGCGCTCATCTGTCCGCAGTCGTCGTTGCCTCCCAAACCATCGGTCGATGGGTGATACTGCTTTTTCAGGATCATGCGGATGCGCTCCTGTGTTTTCCAGGGCTGGTCGGTGAAATTATATAAGTACGCCACGTGATGGGAGGGCTCGTTGCCATGCACGTAGTTGCCGATAATGCCGTCGCGTGTGATGTCTTCTGTTTCTTCAAAGAATTTGTCGGGCAGGTGCATGGTGAACAGCGAATCAAGATGCGGCACAAAAAATTTATTGCCGCCCATCGCCTGTATCAGTCCGGCCGGATCGTGTGGTACAAACAGGCTGAAGTTCCAGGCGTTGCCTTCGATGAAACCCTGGTTGTTGGTCGACAAAACATCGAAGTTCTTGCGGAAGCTGCCATCGCTCATGCGCGGCCGCATGTAGCCGATCGATGCGTCGTACACATTCTTCCAGTTCTGCGACCGCTTGATGAACTCATCATAGAGAGCCGTTTTGTTCAGCTTCCTGGCCAGCTGCGCGATGCACCAGTCGTCGTACGCAAATTCAAGCGTGGCGGAAACCGACGTACCCTGCTTTTTATCTTCAGGTACCCATCCCAGCTTCTCATACACCCCCAGCGCATCGTAATACCCGGTGCGGGCCGTTTGCACGCAGGCTGCAAGCGCTTCCTGCGGATCGAAGTTGGTGTTGCCCTTGATGACGGCATCCGCCAGCACCGACACGCTGTGGTAGCCGCTCATGCACCAGTTCTCGTTCGCGTAATGCGACCATACCGGCAGCATGTGCTCGGCGCTCTGGTGATAATGTGCCAGCATCGAATTGATCATATCGCGGTTACGCGCCGGCTGTACGAGGTTGAACAGCGGATGCAGCGCACGGTACGTATCCCAGAGGGAGAACGTCGTATAATTTGTAAAGCCTTTGGTTTGGTGGATGTTCTGATCCAGCCCCTTGTACTCACCGTTCACATCCATGTAAACGGTCGGACTGATAAACGCATGGTACATGGCCGTATAGAAATTGCGCATGTCGTCGGGGTTCTGCATTTGCACATTGATCTTGCCGAGCTCCCGGTTCCAGGCTTCCTGTCCCTGCTGCTTTACCCGGTTGAAATCCCATCCGGGCGTTTCCGTGCGCAGGTTCAGCAGCGCGTTGGCAGTGCTCACCGGCGAAAGGGCAAACTTGATCTTTATCTTTTCCCCTTCCTCTGTTTTAAAATCGAAATAGGCACGGATCTGCTCGCCGGCGATCTCCGGGAAGTTCCGGCTCTGGTCGAAGCGGCCCCAGAAGCCGCGGTAGGGTTTCCGCGATGAAAAGTTGCGGTTGCCGTATGCAACGAACGGCTTCGAGAAGGTCATGGCAAAATAAACGGTGCGGGTGCGCGCCCATCCGTTGGTCTGCCGGTAGCCGGTCACCAGGGTGTCGTTCTCTACCCGGAGGAAGGTCCATACGTTTTTATCATCGTAATTGTAGATGCCATGCATCAGGTCGAGTATCACATGGGCCTGATCCGATTTGGGAAATGTGTACTGGTGCATGCCCACGCGGGTGGTGGTGGTCATTTCGGCCTGTATGTGATCATCTTCGAGCTGTACTTTGTAGTAGTTGGGCTCCGCCACTTCCGTGCTGTGCGAGAAGCGCGACCGGAAGCCGGTCTCCGGTGCATCGGCCGTTCCCGGGTTGAGCTGCACGGCGCCGACGGTCGGCATGATCAGGAAATCGCCCAGGTCGGAATGGCCGGTACCGCTGAAATGGGTATGACTGAACCCGACAATGGTCTTGTCGGTGTACTGGTAGCCTGCGCAATATTTGTACACATCGCCGTTGTACCGACCGTTCACGGCGTAGGGCAGCGTATCGGTATCCGGACTCAGCTGCACGGATCCAAAAGGGACCGTGGCGCCGGGATAGGTATGGCCCATTTTCTCGGTGCCTATGAGCGGATTCACAAAACGGGCGAGACCCTGCAAGGCCTGCTGGCTGAAAACAGGAAGAGAAAGAGCCAGCGCGGCGAAGATCGAGACACTAATTTTTTTCATGAGCTTGGAATGGCCGCCGAAAATAACACATTGGGCCTACATAGATCACTTCTGCGTGATATCGCTTGATTTATACTGGTAGATATTTTGTTTCTGTGGATTCGGCTGACTGATCTTCATGCCGGTGAACTGCGCCCCGTGCACGTCATCCAGCACGATCGGCATCCGGTAATCTTTCTTCTCCGCCGTCAGCTTCACGTTGTTGAACCGGAGGTTTTTCGCATGCCGGATGTAAACACCCCAGGCCGGCAGTTCCCTGAACATGGAAAAATCCGGGTATTTCGCCGGTATCTCAGGTATGCTGTCGAGCCGGTCGAGCGATACATTCGCGAACATGGGCGTACCCCCGCCGGGGTATTTGATCTCGATATTTGTAAAAGTTATGTCATTGATGAACTGGTTCGGCAAACCGGCGATCACGATGGGAGAAATATTACGCGGCATATCTTCTATCGGCCCTTCGTATTCATAGCCTGCATCTGCTTTGTTGGCAGGGATCTCCACATATACATTGCTGATCTTCACCTTGTCGAACGAGCTCTTGCGCCCGCCACCACGCTCACCCAGGCGCAGGAACACCGCGTTGCCGGTATTCACCACCCGCAGCGAATCAATTTCAACATCGGTCAGGAAACCGCCATCCACCGACTCCAGCGCCACGGCCGAACGGTAGGTATCGAAGACCTGGTTATTTTTTATGCGGATATTTTTAAAGCCTCCATATGCAACCGTGCCGAACTTGATGGCGTTGGCACTGGAGCGGATGGTATTGTTGCGGATCAGGATGTTGTTGCAGAAGGATTTCGGATCATGCGATTTCAGGCAGATGCCGTCGTCCGCCGCGTCGATGTAAGAGTTGGTGACGGTGGCCCCGTCACAGTCCACGATGTCGATGCCGTCGTTGTTCCAGTAGGCTTTGCTGTCTACATAGAGGCTGTCGAGCGTCAGGTTCTTGCACTGGTCATAGGTCTGCACCCACGAGGCTGAGTTGCGGATGGTAACACCCCGCACCGTCACATTCTTACATTCCCGCAGGTAAAATACCATGGGACGGTGATCTTCCTGCGGTCGGTCGTATGCGAAGCGGTCTTTCAGCACCCCGCTGTTGATCAGTCCCACCACATTGCGGGCGACACTCCTGCCCTGTCCGTCGATCACGCCCTGGCCTGTTACGCCGATATCATGCTCGTTCTTGGCCAGAATGAAAGCCATGAATCCTTCCTTGTCATAATCGTAGGGGTTGAGAGAGCCGATCAGCACCGCCCCTTCATTCAGCTGAAGGGTCACATTAGATTTGAGGTGGATGGACCCTGACAGGTACCGGCCTACAAAGAACACCAGCCTGCCGCCTCCGTTTTCATGGATATAGTCGATGGCGGCCTGGATGGAGCGCGTGTTCAGCGTAGATCCGTCGGAATAAATACCGAACATGGAAGCGTTGTAATCCTTTGCGAACACGGTCGCTGCCTGCAGAAAAAAAGCAATGAGCAGCAGATGTTTTTTGATACGCACGTAACAAGGTTTTAATGATTACCGGACCGGGTCTGTGTTACGGACTGATCGGTTTTAATATTGGTTGATTTATACTGGTGCAGTATAGGCCCGGACGTACCTGGCTTCACAGAAACCGCTGAGAAAAGAGCGTCATGCACATCGTCGAGCACGATGGGCAGGCGGTAATCTTTTTTCTCCGCAGTGAAAAACGCTTTATCTAAACGCACGCCGGTCGCATGCCGGATGTACACCGCCCAGGCCGGCAGTTCCTTGAACATAGAGAACTCCGGATACTTCGCTGGCAGCTCGGGAACACTGTCGAGGTGCTGCAGATCAAGGCGCGCATACAACGCGTTCCCCCCGCCGGCATGCCGTACCTCAATGTCGCTCATAGAGACCTGTTCAATTTTCTTGGCGGCCAGTCCGGTGATGATGATGGCGGGCGAAAGGTTCCTCGGAAGGTCTTCAACGGGCCCTTCGTACGAGTAGCCGGCATCGGGTTTCGCCGATGGAATGTCGGCCACCACATGCTTTATGGTTACACCCTTCATTCGCGCTGTTTTCTCGCCCCACCGTTCACCCACGCGCAGAAAGATGACATTGCCGGTGTTGTATGATTCCAGCGAGTCGATCTCGATGTTCTCCACAAAGCCGCCGTCGACGGCCTCGAGTGCGATGGCAGACCGGTAGGTGTCGTACACTTTGTTGTGTATGATCCGGATGTTTTTGAAACCGCCTCTCGACACCGTTCCAAACTTGATGGCGTTGGCGCTTGAACGCACCGTGTTGTTCCGGATCAGGATGTTGTTGCAGTAGAACTTGGCATCGTGCGATTTCAGGCAGATGCCATCGTCGGCCACGTCGAAAAACGAATTGCCCACATACGCGCTGTCGCAATCAATCAGGTCAACACCATCTTCGTTCCAGTAATCCTTGTTGTCGACGGAGATGCTGTCTACTATAACATTCCTGCACTGGTCGTAGGTCTGGTTCCAACTCGCGGAGTTTTTGAGCATGATGTTTTTGATCACTACGTTGCGGCAGTTGCGGAAATAGATGATCATCGGCCGGGTCTCTATTTCAGGGCGTCCGTTCCGGAACTTGTCTTTCAGCAGTCCCTTGTCGATGACGTCGATGTAATTGTTGGCCACCTGTTTGCCCTGTCCGTCGATCATGCCGCGACCGGTGATGCCGATGTTTGAAACGCTGTCGGCGAAGATCATGGAGGTCATGAACGGGTTTGTTCTGGCCTCGTAATCGAACGGGTTCAGCGATCCGAGCAGCACGGCGCCTTCTTCAAAATGAAGCGTCACATTTGACCGCATGTGGAGGGTGCCGGTGAGATAGCGCCCCACATGAAAAACCAGCCGGCCGCCGCCGTTCTGATTGATATAGTTGATGGCAAACTGGATCGATCTTGTGTTGAGCACCGCCCCGTCGGAGCGGATCCCGAAGTAAGTTGCCAGGTAATCTTTGGCGCTGGCCTGCGTGGATACCAGCACCAGGAGACTACACAAAACTTTTATAAACTTGCTTTTTTTCATCACGCAACGGTTACCGGGCCGGTCATGCCCATGGATTGGATCGGCTGGTCCTTGCGGCCGGTATTGGTCCAGTACTGCGCCACCGCATTGTCTTTTAACGATTTCATGTAGTTCCCCATCGTGGTCACCACCCTTACTTCGATGGTGTTGCTGCCCTGGTGTACTACATCCTGAAGCGGATAGATATGACGGCCATACCATTGCACGCCCAGTGGTTTACCGTTCAGGGTAACGGTCGACAAGCCATAGACTTTTCCGAGGCTGAGATATCTGGCGGCGGTTATGTCGGCGATGTCGAGACGGCCCTTGTACACGACTGTACCAGAAAAAGAAACAAATTCGGGCATGTCT
This sequence comes from Chitinophagaceae bacterium, assembly GCA_965200945.1. Taxonomy (GTDB): domain Bacteria; phylum Bacteroidota; class Bacteroidia; order Chitinophagales; family Chitinophagaceae; genus JADCRZ01. The sequence continues at coordinate 772,563 of OZ241749.1, read as the reverse complement.
TTCAGGTCTTTCAAGGCAGGCATTTCAACAGTTTTTTGAGTGCCGTCCACATGCTCAAACACCACCGACCAGTTGCTGACTGCAGGCTGTTTTCCTTCGAAGGAAGGCGGCACAGCCAGCGCAGCGCCTTTTTTGTTTGTATCGAATACGAGCAGCACCGAATCGGCAGGAGCCAGATCCAGCGTGATGCGGGCAGAGTTTTCCAGCCGGTAGCGGTTGCCTGTTACCGCATCCCATTTCCAGGCTGTTCTTCCTGCAGTGACCGCCGTCGACGGCGCAATGTCGATCCTGTGCGCATCGTCCATGCTGGAATTGATGAACATCAGGATCTCTGTTCCTTTGGCCTGGTAGCGCACCTGCGTTACAAAACGGCCGGGATCACTGATCTCCACATAGGGAGTGATCTTATATTTCGCCTGTATGGCTTTGTACCAAAGCACAAAATCCTTTTCGGGCTTTGTCAGCAGAAAAAAGCGGTCGGTGTAGGTCTTCATTTTTTCCACCGCTGCCTGCACCTGCTGGTCGCGCTCTTTGTAGTTGTTCCAGCCCAGCGATTTGTTTGGGTACACATCCAGACAGAAAATGCGGCCGCCGCTCTCCAGGAACTGCACCAGCTTTTGTGCGGTGGCGGGTTCCAGGCTGTCAATCTGTACCAGGAACAGGGTATGGTATTTCCGCGGGCCATAGGTAATGTAACCATCCTTGATACCCGCATCACCGATCACGGTTTCCGATACATAGTCGCAGGCGTTGCCGTTCTGGTGCATGGCTTCCCATACCAGCGGAAGATAGGCGGGGTACGCAAACGAGGGAAAAGGTTCGTTCTGCGCGCCGTACTGGCTCCACATATCGGGCAGCGGCGTAAGTACGGCGATGTCCGCAAACATCTCGGCCTGCTGCAGCAGCGCGGAGATGCGGGCCTTGTAGTCTGTAAAATGTTTGAAATAGGGCCAGATGGTCGCTTTCTCGTTGAAAAAGCAACCATAACGGATCCAGCCCGGGTACGGCGCGTCTGCCGGCGAATAATTGAATCCGTGAAACACCGGTTGAGTAACACCGGAAATGGTGCTGAGGTCGCCGGTGATCTTCAGCAGTTCGAGGCTCTCATTGAAAACAACGTCGGTATTGGTCAGCTCTTCGCAGCTGATCAGTTTTTTGCCTTTCAGATGTGCCGCCGAGGCCACATATTTGTTCACCATCGTATACCCGCGGCCGATGCGCGGATCGGTTTCGCTCATTTCCTTGCCAATCCCTGCTTTCACCCAGGTTTCGCATTCGGGAATGTCGATGTCGAAACTGCCCTCCAGCGGAAAGTACCCGCGGCCGTAAGCCTGCGCCCGTGACTTTACATTGTTGCTGCGGCACCATTGAACGAACGTATCGATGAAGCGTTCTCGCATCAACTCCGCTTTGGTAAGATCATAATCGTACCGAACGCGCTGGATCATATTTTTCATCTCGTCGCCTAGCACGGCGCCGTAATTATAATCGAACACATTGCCCATCCCCCCGATCTTGAACTGCGTGAACGGCAGATAAGGCATCAGGTCGTAGCCCCGCCTTTTTTTAAATTCGGATTCCATGTCGGCCGTCCAGTTGGCGCCTTCCAGCTCGAGACTGTCGGCAAAGAGCGAGCGGATGTTTTTCGACAGCGGCCCGATCTTTTTCTGGATACCGTCCGACATATGCGTCAGGTATTTGGTCACCGCCGCTTTGTTATAATGGTTCAGCACCGGCCCATTGGCGCCGGGCGCCCCATTGATCACTTCCAGGAACCCTTCCACTTTCACGAGGGCGTACAACACCCATTTGCCTTTCGGGATGGTGGTGGTGATGTACCCCGATTTGATCTGGCCAGAAAGATCCCTTACCTGGTCCATGCTGGTGAACGGATCCGGCACCAGCTTGAGCGCCAGCACTTCCTGTTTTCTTTTATAGTAAGGACTTGTAACGGCGGGGTCGGCTTCCTTCAGCATATCGAAGATGGATGCTTCATAATCGATGATGCCTTCCAGTTTTTTGGTGCCGATGAGTACAAGTTGCGCCTTTTCTTCTCCTTCCAGGTATTCGGCGCCGAAAGGCCAGCCCGAGCCCACGATGAGGTCGCAGGTAAGGCCGAGGGCTTTGGCTTCCGTAAACGTATGTTGCAATGCATCGATCCATTCATCGCTTAACCATTGCAGTGAGGGTTTGCCCATGTCATCGGTACGGGAAGGAAACTTGATCGGGTTGATCTCCACGCCTCCGATGCCGGCTTCTTTGAGCAGCCGTAGTTCGCGCGACAATTCTGCTTTTTCCACTTTGTCGCCGTTCCACCACCAGCGTACAAAAGGACGGTAGCCTGCGGGGGGGTCTTTGAACAACGTGTACAGGTCGCCGGCATAGGCTTCGCCGGGAAGGCCCGTGCCGCGGGCAAAAGAAGGAAAGGTTTGCATGAGGGCAGTGCCGGCCGTGATCAGGGAACTGTTTCTGAGGAACGTTCTTCGTTTCATCAAAGGGTGCTCGTTTTCAATAGTTTTTGTATCTTTTTTCCAGCAGGTCTTTCATCCATAAATTCAGCCGCCATTGCTCCTGGAAAGGGGTACCGGTACGGTTTGCAAACACAAGATAAGGCGGCGGTCCGAATTCTGGCGTGATGGTGCAGCAGGGCGCTCCGAGATCCTTCATCTGCCTCACCCATTTGTCCCATATCTTCAGGTGCTCGTTCAGGGCTTCCGCATATTCGGGCGCTGCCGGTTCCCATACCTGCGGTCCTTCGATATAGCCTACCCTGGCATGAATATGACGGGCATGAACAACCGCCAGATCGACTGCGGCCTGCTGATCGTGCAGGTAGCTTTCCGACACGCAGAACCAGTGCGACACATCGAGGGTCAGGTAAAAATCCGACTGCAGCTGCAGTTGGCGGTACACGGCATGGGCGGCAAACGACCACTTGTTGCGATGCGTTTCCTGGTAAACGGGAATGCCTGTTTCTTCACTCACCCTTCTGCTGCGCAGCAGGCACTCATTCACCTGTTCGGGCGTGTAAAATTCGCGCCCCGTTTGCGCACTGATCAACAGCGGAGACAGGTTCCCGGTGCGGATGGCGGCCAGGTCACGCAGCTGCCGCTCGAATTGATCGAGATACTCAGTGAAACTTTTCAATTCGGACTGGCCAGTCACGTCCATCACAATGGTAAATTCCAGTCCGTATTTTTCGAGTAACCTGACCACCCCGGTGTGATCGCCCGGCCTGCTGTACGGGAACCATTCGATGCCTGCATATCCGGCCTCCCTCACCGATTGCAGGAACGGCTCCCATTCCTGGTCTTCGGCACCCCACCGGGGACAAAAGAACTTTAACTTCATGCTTCCATCTTTACGGAGGCATGATAGATGAGCGGGTTTTGCTCGTCGTTGTTTAATGGATCACCGATGGCAAGGGTGGAAATATATTCTTCCGGCAGGATGTTTTTCTGTCCGTTGAACACGTTGCCCTCGGGCATGTAAGCGCAGGTCATGGCTCTTCTGAAACCCGGCGTCATGTTGGCCCCGGCGCCGTGAATGGTGAGCCCGTTGTGGAAAGAGCAGCTGCCGGCTTTCATCTTACCCACAAAAGGCACCGAACGGGCAAACTGCGGATATACTTTGAAGATGCCGTCCATGTTCTTGCCGATACCACTGTTATCATACGTTGTTTCATTGAACGATCCGGGGATGAAATAGAGGCAGCCGTTCTCCAGCGTGGCGTCGTCGAGGGCCACCCAGATGGAGAGTGCCTTGCGGTCGGAGAACGACCAGAACGGCGTGTCGAGATGCCAGGCCGTGGGGTTGGCCCAGGGGCGTTTAAACAAGGCCTGGTCGTGCCAGATGCGGATGCCATCGACACCGGCCAGCTTCGCCGCCATCTCGCCAATGCGTTCGTCGCACATGATCTCCTTTACCCTGTCGTTGGTCTGCCAGAGGTTCAGCAGCTGGTCAAACACTTTTCCAAAGTATTCAGCATCCTCGTTGATGCCATCGTCCTCTCCCACTTTGGTCATCTTGCCCGGCATTTTCTGCCCGCCTCTTTCCGTCACCGCTTCCATCACCGCGGAGCGCCATTGTTCGAGTTCTTCGGGTGACAAAAAATCTTCTATAACGACGAATCCGTTTTTCCTGTAGAATTCGATCTGGTCCTGTGAAATCTGATATTTCATATGCAATGTGTTTTTTGGAAATTAGTAGCCGGGGTTCTGTGTCAGCTGGCTGTTCAGCTGGATCTCGCGCAGCGGGATGGGATACAGCAGACGGCTGGCTGTTACATTATAGGATTGTGGCAGCAGGTAGCCGAACATTTGTTTTTGTTTTACTCCATACGCATTGAGCACGGTGATCGCCTGATCCGTGCGGATCAGGTCCTGCCAGCGTTTGTTTTCAAAAGCCAGCTCGAGCCTTCTTTCCTTGGCGATGGCCGCACGCAGTCCGGCCTGGTCGGTTACCGTAACCTGGCCTTTGCCTGCACCGAATGCACGGGTTCTCACCTGGTTCAGGTACGGCAGGGCGCCGGCAGAGTTACCGGTTTCGTTCAGCGCCTCGGCCAGCATCAGCAGGGCATCGGAGTAGCGGTACAGGGGCCAGTTCTGATCGGTGTTCTGGTTGAGGTTCGGGTAAGGAGGATAGTAGTATTTCTTTGCAAACCGTTTTGCGATCACGCCGGCCGGTGCGGTGTAGCCTTTGGCGCTCACCACGCGCGAAGGAATGAAATTGGAGCTTGCATCGAGTGTTCCTTCCACGATGCCGACGCTGGCGTCGAAGCGGGTATCGGTTGCCGTGTCGTAATTGCTGATCAGGTCATCGGTCGGCACTTCCCAGCCACCGATGGTGTTGTTGAAGCTGACGCCCAGCAGGTTCATGGTGTTGGTGGTGATGGGCGTAAAGCGGTATATAAAATTACTCGATTGAAGGGTGGTGCCCGACTGGAACTGTACATCGAGGATCAGCTCGCGGTTCACGCTTGCCAGCTTTTTGTTTGGGTCGAACACGTCCCTGAAGCTGGGCATCAGCGCATATCCCATACCTGCCACGCTTTGCAGCAGCGGCGAGGCTTTCGCATAGTCTTTCCGCTGCATATATACGGCAGCGAGTTCTGTTGCCACGGATCCCTTGTTCACACGGCCCGTTGAAGCGGCGGAGAAAGACGGAGCCGTCAGCAGGTTCATGGCATCGGTGAGATCCGAGATCACCTGAGTATACACCTGTTCGGCTGAAGCACGGGCCACATAAGCCTGTTCGGCTGTGGTTACTTCATGCAAGACTAGCGGAACTCCACCATAAGTACGCACGAGGTCGAAGAAATAATGGCCACGGAGAGCCTTGGCTTCGCCGATGATGGCATTTTTGGCTGAATCGGATATGGCAAACGTAGCGGCCGCGAGGCGGTCGAGCACCACGTTGGTGCGTGTAACGCCGGTGTAATCGGCCTGGTAACGGTTCTGGGTCACCACGCTGCTCGCGTCATCGAGAAAGGTGACCAGATTTTCGGTAGCCGCGTTGCCCCGGTCGCGGCTGTTGTATTCAAAGTAGGCATTGTCTGCACGCATCTCATCCATCCAGTAGGCGTTGTTCGAAATGTCTCTCAGCGGGCCATAGGCACCATTCACGGCTTGCTGAAAATCAGTCGTGGATTTGTAGAACAGGCCCTCGTTCAGGTTTCCTTCCGGATAAAGCGTCAGGAAATCTTTTTTACAGGCACTGAAAGCAACAGTCGACAGTGCCAGGTAAATCAAAATTTTATTCCGTCTCATAGTAAAAGCAATTTTATTCTTCGGGAAAACAGCTCAATGCAGGGTCAACAGTTTACACAGATACGATCCGGTTCAACGATGCTTTCCTGCATGGAGCGGCTTTCCACATCTTTAAATTAGAAATTGAAGTTTGCACCGATCATAAGCACGCGTGGAACCGGGTATGTACTTAGGTCCTGTCCGTATACACCGATGGCGTCATCACGGCCAATGCTGGCTTCGGGATTTTGTCCCTTGTATTTGGTGAACACGAATGCCTGCTGAACGCTTACATACAACCGGGCTGATTTCAGATACTGGAACTGGTTGGGTTTCAGGGTGTAGCCAAGGGTGATGTTGCGGATAGTGAGGTAGTCACCGGGCGAAATCCAGGTGGTATTTGCCAGGCGGTACAGTTCGGTGGAATTGGCGCGCGTGGTAGGCGTTTTGCCATCACCGATCTCTGTGGGAGAACGCCAGCGGTTCAGCATGTCGCTGGTCATGTTGAACACACCGTCGATGTTGTGATAATCCCCCTGGTTCACGTTCATCACTTTATTACCCACCTGTCCGGAAGCAATGATGTTCAGGTCGAAGTTCCCGTACCGGAACGTATTGGTCAATCCGAAGATATACTTGGGGTTCGGGTTGCCGATCAGCGTACGGTCGTTGGCGTCGATCTTGCCGTCGCCGTTCACATCCTTCATCTTCGCGGAACCAACTACCGAGGTGGCGTACTTGGGTGATTTATCGTAGTCTGCCTGGTTGAGGTACAGTCCGTCGAAGACATATCCGTAGAATTCACCGATCCTGTGACCAACCACCGACCGGTTGTAGCCGGAATAGGTAGGGCCACCACCGATGAACGGCGTGTTCGGTGGCAGGGCGATCACCTTGTTATCGTTGAACGAGATATTGAAATCGGTGCTCCAGCTCAGTTTACCCGTCAGGTTCTTTGAACTCAACGTAAACTCATTGCCCCACATCCTGAATTTGCCTACGTTCAACACTACCTGCGTGAAGCCGGAGTTCAACGGGATCGGCGTGGTATAGAGCATGCCTTCCGTTGTTTTGTTGTAGTAGTCGTAGTTGAAGGTGAGCCTGTTGTTCAGCAGGTTCAGTTCCAGACCGAAATCCGTCTGGTTCGACACTTCCCAGGTGAGGTCCTTGTTTCCCAGGGTCGTGATTGACAATCCCGGCGTCAGAGCGCCACCAAAAACGTAGTTAGCATTAGTAGTACTAGTAGTATTGGTGATATTAGATATCTGTGCATAGTTGCCGATGTTGAAGTTCCCTGTCTTGCCGTAGCTTCCGCGCAGTTTCAGGTAGCTGATGGCATTGTTTTTCGGAAAAAAGGATTCATCGCTCACGATCCAGCCTGCAGACACGGAAGGGAAGTAGCCATATTTCTTGTTTTCCCCAAAGCGTGAGGAGCCATCCTGGCGGATCGTACCGCTCAGCAGGTATCTTCCTTTGAAATCGTAGTTGATCCTTCCAAAAGCCGAAGCCAGGCTCCATGCTTCTTTGTTGTTGCTGCCGCTGGTGGTGAGGGCGCCGGAGATCCACTGCACCGCATCGTTCGGATAGTTGCTGCCGCTGATGCTTCTGTAATTCCTCGACCATTTCTGCGAGCTGTAGCCGGCAAGGAAGTCGAAGTTATGATCCTTCAGCTTCAGGTTGTAGGTGAGTGTATTTTCGTTCAGCCATGACAGGTAGTTGTAAGAAGAATGGGTAGCCGATGAAGACGTAGCGGGGCGGGGAACGGGTGCGGCGTTCAGCCCGATGCCGTACATGGTGCCGAAGTACTGGTTGTAGTCGGCTGTTCCGTAATCTATGTTGAAGCTCGACCTGAACTTCAGGTTCCGGATGATCTCCAGTTCGCCATAAAGGTTTGCCAGGATACGTGCGGTGTTCTGGTTGCCGTTTACGGCAAGCAGCTGCTGCACCGGGTTGTTGAGCCCCAAACCTGTTGATCCGAAGGCACTGACGCGGCTGTTGAAGCTACCGTCTGCCGCTCTTACGGGAATCATAGGGTTTGCGGTAGTGGCATTGCCGATGATCTGCCGGCTTCCGTCCGTATAGCCGCGGGTATTATGATCCATCTGGTAAGTAGGCGCCAGGTTGAGGCCGAATTTCAGGCGGTCGTTCGGGCGGTATTCATTGTTGCTGCGGAAAGAATAACGTTTCATACCGGTGTTCAGCAGCACACCCTGCTGGTTGAAGTAAGTGAGCGTGGTGCTTGACGATACTTTGTCGGTACCGGTCGACAGGTTCATCGAAATGTTGTTGATCGGTGCGGTGCGCAGGATGGCATCGTACCAGTCTGTTCCTTCGCCATACTGGTCGGGGTTCTGGTACTGTGCAGGAACACCGCCGGTATAGTTTTCATACTTCGCCTTGTCTTCATAAAAGCCTTTCATGAAAGAAGCAAACTCATGCGCGTTCATGAGGTCGGGACGGCCTTTCTGCGGCACACTCTGCCAGCCGGTATAGCCGCTCAGCGATACGTTGGTGCGGCCGGCTTTGCCCGATTTGGTGGTAATAAGGATCACACCGTTCGCGCCCCTCGAGCCATACAACGCAGCGGAAGCGGCATCTTTCAGCACGGTGAACGTTTCGATGTCATCCGGATTGATCAGGTTCAGGTCGCCGTTGCGCGAGCTGGCGCCCGCGAGCGGTTGCCCGTCCACCACGATCAGCGGCTGGAAACCCGACGAAAAAGAAGCCGCGCCACGGATGCGGAAATCGAAACCCTGTCCGGGCCTTCCGGAGGTTTGGTTGAGCTGCAGGCCGGGTACTTTGCCCTGCAGCTTCTGACCAAACTCTGCAGCCGGTACATCCTGTACGGCCGCGGCGTTTATACTGGATACGGATCCGGTGATCTCGCGCTGACGGCGGGTGCCGTAGCTGACTACCACCACCTGATCGAGGTTGTTTGCGGTAACGTCCAGTTTCACAGTGATGTCACCGGCGCCCGAAACGGCGCGCTCAATACTTTGAAAACCTACGTGTGAAATAATAAGGGTAGCCTTGCTGGGAGCAGCGATGCTGAACCGGCCTTTGTTGTCGGTTGTAACAGCCGTTGTACGCCCTTTTACCTGAACGGTAGTGCCGCTCACGTCCGTGTTCGCGGCGCCGAGGGTGACCGTACCGGTGACCGTTACGGTTGGTCCATTTTGAGACAGGGCAACGAGAGAGAAGAGCGTCAGCGCACATACAGCCAAAGTGGTTTTTTTGAGCCAGTCCCGAAGCGGGGGGTAATAATCAAGAATCATATGGAAATGTTTATTTTTAAGGAAATCGCAAAACGCAATATCTTGTAAATGATATTTTTACATGAATATATGGAAGTAAAAACAATGAAGGTCGGGCAGGGTGTGATCAGGATGTACTACCTCGGCAATCGTTGTTTTCAGTAAATGGAAGAATCCAGCAGGTCTACTAAATAGATGGAAACAAAGCTAAAGGGATAGTGAAGAACGAAAAATATTAAAAATGGTATTTATTTGTACTTTTTGATATTTTTAGGGAGCGGAAAAAATGGCTGCCGGACGGCAAAAATGACAACCAATTACTTTAAATACCTGAACGCGAGCGCGCTTGAAGAGAATTGGGGATTTTACATCACCACGGTCGGCTACTCACGGATACAGCCAAACGAAAACTATTTCAACAATTCTGAACATCCGCAGAACCATTCTTTCAGTTGGAACAAGGGGCGCATACTCAACGGCTACTACCTCGTCTTCATTTCAAACGGCGAAGGCGTTTTCGAATCCGCACTTACCGAACCCTGTACGGTGAAGGCAGGTACCTGCTTTTTCTTATATCCTGATATATGGCACCGTTACAAGCCAAGCGTAAATTCAGGGTGGGAAGAATACTGGATCGGCTTCAAGGGTAATTTTGCCGAAGAGCTGATGAACAAGGATTTTTTCAATGCTGCGCATCCATTTATTCCTGTCGGACTCAACCCCGACCTCTTAACCATTCTGCACAAGCTGCTGTCGACCGTGCAGGCGTCTTCGGCGGGGTATAACCAGATCATTGCCGGCATGACGCTGCAGATCCTTGGAACACTCCATGCCGTAACGATGCAGCAGGGCGACCAGCACGATCCTACCGCCCGCCTCATCTCCACGGCCAAGTTCATGCTGGAGGAGTCGCTCGACAAACCGGTCGACATGGAAAAACTGGTACGAGAGCTGCCGATGGGGTACTCGAAATTCCGGAAGGCTTTCAAGCAAAGCACCGGCGAATCGCCGAACCAGTATCACCTCAACCTGCGACTGAACCGAGCCAAAGGCCTGCTGACGTCCACTGCGCTTAACATCAACGAAGTCGCCAACCAGACCGGTTTCGAATCGCTGTACTACTTCTCCAAACTGTTCAAGAAAAAGACCGGCCTCTCTCCCCGCACCTATCGCTTGAAATATATGTAGGTTTGGATCTCTAAATTTTTATCATGGCTTATAACTCAGCACTCGCCGACCGGGTCAGAGAGTACCTGGGGTTGTTTCCCGGCCTCGAGATCACTGAAAAGAAAATGTTCCGCGGACTCTGTTTCGGGGTCAACGGTAAAATGTGCCTCAACGTGAGCGAAGACAACCTCATGTGCCGCTTCGATCCCGCACTGCAGGAAAGCGTGGCTGAAAAAACAGGTTACCGGACGATGATCATGCGGGGAAAGGAAGTGGCCGGTTACTGTTACGTAGAGCCGGAAGGCTTCAGGTCCACAAAGGATTTCACTTTCTGGCTCAACCTCTGCCTCGATTTCAACGACAGAGCCAAAGCCTCAAAGAAGTAGTGTCTCCAGCCCGGCCTGGCATGTCACGATAAAGAAAAGCGTCCCGGCAAGCGGTGATCATCCCAATGGATCAGTTCAACGCAGGTTCAGATAACCTCACCTCTTCACAACAACCGTACTTCCATCCGGAGGCAGTTGAACGCTGTATTTCCTGGACCCGATATGTATAACCACCTTGCCTCCCTCCTGCATGGGATCGCTGAGATAGAAGGAACCGGTTTTCATTTGGAGCAGACAAGGCCTGTCCGCTTTCAGACTTACGCCCCCAGCGTTCACAGCCCCGGCACTGTAAAAGACTGCCATCACCGTACCGCCGGCAAACCTGACACACTGGGATAAGGAATCATTGGAGACCACCTGCCAGTCGGGTTTTTGTGCGATCGCCTCCAGCATGTGCGGATCAGTGGAAGGAACCAGCACATAGCCGCTCGACGTGGTACCGGCCTCATGGTAGAGCCGGGGCAGAAACACCTTTTCCTGCAGCATGGTGGCCGGCGCCGACTGGTTGATCGTACTCCAGGAGCCGGAGACCATACCAAGCCGAAGGTTCACAGTGGAAGGGCGCAAAAAAATAAAACCGAAGGATGAATGCTGCAGCCATTTTACCTTCTTCAGGAGGAAAGAACCCGGATTGGTGAAAACAGAATCGTAATTGCTCACCCACACCGGTGTTTGCCAGCGGCTCTGATCAAGCGCCGTAAACACACTGTCTGCGCTGCCTTCGTCCCGCAGCCCGCTTATAAGGCACACTACCTTGTTGTTATAGCATGCCCACATTTTTCTCGCCGAAAGCCTGTTCGTCTTGTATACCATGGCGGTCATGCCGCTCTGCTGATCCGTCACGCTGCCCGCAAAGGGGGTCCGCACAATTGAATCGGCAGAGTGGTTGTAGTTTGTCTGCCCCGGTAAAAAGTTCCAGTCCCAGAACGGCAGCAGGTTGAAGTATTCGTTGCCCTTCGCGATCAGGTATCCGTCACCGTTGTTAAGCAGCCGCCCTTTCAGATTTTCCGTGTTGATCGATTCTGAGTTGAGGGTACGCGTAGAAACGGTTTTCAGGAAGTAGGCAAAATCTTTTTGCTGGTACACAGCAAAGTCTGATTGCGGATAGTACCGGAAACCGGTCAGCGCCTGACCGCCGCCGTTCTGTCTTGCAGCAATGGCATCGAACACCGCTTTGTTTTCAGGCGACAGTTCGGAAAGATAGGGTATGAGATACCGGATATCGGCATTGTGCAGCTGATCGGGACGGCTGGCCGCCCGGTCGATGGTGCCCGGCACGATGTTGATGCCCCTCGACATCCATTGCCATCCGTTCACAATAAAATCGGTCAGTATAGCGATCTTGTCAGCCGGAAAAGACCAGGGCGTGCCATGCATTTCCCATGCGATGCGCACGTTGGTTTCCAGGTATGACAAACCGTAATGATAGATCTGCAACCGGGCGCCGTGCTGGTGATAGCTGGCATCCGGTTGAATGCCGTCTTCCTTTGTCACCTTGATCTCTTTGCCGATCAGGTCCCTGTTGCGGCGGATCAGGTCTTCGTTGCCTGTCAGCGCGCCGTAATGGATGGCCAGGTCTGCGCTCCAGATGAGGTTGGCGCCCACGCCCCGTACCTTGTGCTGGTTCAGCACTTCCAGCGCGCCCTGTCTTTGCGCTGGAGACAGATCATGCGCAATGAGTGAAAGCACATCCCGCATATCCTGCGGTACGCCGATCTCGTTCACCCACCAGTTCGAATTCTGATACCGTTTTTCCAGCCAGTTGTCGAGCGCTTTGCTGAGCGTTTGCCATACCAGGGTATCGTGATAGTATTTTGACCCCTGGCTGACCCATGCCAGCGCGAACTCCTTTACCCGCCCCAGGTGGTCGCGGGTGGGCCAGAAGGAGGGACTGGTATCAGCATAATTGATATCCGGCCACTGATTATTTGCGGTCAATTTAAATCCACACCTGGCTACATATTCATCTACAGCAGGGAGCGACGCACTCCGCAGGAAATACTGCCGGTAACGGGAGATGATAGTATCCGCGGCAGCCCTTTCAATTTGCGGCGCTTTGATTCCTTCATACGTAAATTCGAGGATGGAACCCATGTAAGAGATTGTTTTCGGGTTCATGCGCGATGGTCCACTGCTGATGGCAGCGCTGTCGGTACAGACCCATATCTTTTTCCCATCCCCGGAAATGGCCAGGTCCCGGAATCTTACAGGCAGCGTAAAGTACATCATGGTATCGCTGGCGATCGCATTGCCTTCTTCATTCAGCGACACCCGCATCAGATGCCCGTGTTTGAGGGAGGGCAGCAGGAGCGAATTCTTCCAGCCCGGGATGGCATCCGACGTGTACAGGTCGAGGCTGCTGGGCGCTTCCGAATTCCATTCCGGCCGCGTGTCCCCTGCGCTGATCCTGTCAAACAGATGTTGCAGGAAATCGTGGCTGTTGGGATAAAAAGTTTTGAGTGGGTCACGGTATGCAGCTCCTATCCTGCTTGCGTTCTCCTGCTCGCTCACTATCAGCGGGTACGAGGTATGCCAGCGGCCCGGCACTTCTTTATAAGGCGTTACGCTGGAGGCGAACCCGTTGTAATTGCCATCGGCATAACCGATCACCAGCGGATGCCCATAGTTCATGCCTTTTTCTATCACATTGATCTCGTCATCGGAATAAGGACCGTGCTCGCTTTCATACAGGCGGCCAGTACCGGCCACCATGCCATACACCAGCCCCTGTACGTTGCGGTGACCGTAGCTGTACACTGCGCTTTGCCGCCGGTCATTGAACGGGTTGTCGTTGGGGATCCACCTGTCGAATCTTCCTGCATCACCATCCGGCTCGGTATTGAAGCGGAGGATCTTGCCTTCCCACACTTCTTTTTGCTGCGCATGGTTCGGTCTTCCCGAATTATCGAACTGACCGGCCCCCATGTCACCGATCCCGTAATACAGGTAAATTTTCCCATTCACGGGGGCCAGCGTCAGGCGTCCTCCGTTGTGATCGCTGCTTCCGGGGATCGTGTCGCAGAGGATCTCCGGATGCTCCAGCTTTTGTGCTGCGCGGTTATATTCATACCGTACGATGCGGGTGGTAAAATAACAGCCGCCGTAGTTCAGCTTGCATCCTCTGCCGGTGTCGGCCGCGCCGGAAAACCGGTACAGGTAGCTCAGATACACGTAAGGCTTGTCTTTCAGCAAGCCGGGATGCAGCGCAAGTCCCATCAATCCACCTTGCGGCCACGGTTTGTTACCGGCTTTCTCGGCCAGCTTGTCATACCGGGGGAACGCCCGTTCGTTGGTAAGGTCCAGCAAAACCGTCTTGCGTCCGGTAGCAGGGTCGATGGTGCTCACCCGGTACCCTTTGGCTTCGGTGACCCATACCTGGTTGTCGGGGCCACAGGTAATTTCCCAGGGATCGCTGAGGTGATCCGCCATCACCCGCAGCCGGAACATCTCTCCCTTCGGACCGAGGAAGACCTGGGCAAGGAGTGATGAAAAAAACAGGAAAGACAAAGAGATACAGACCAGGTAACGCATAGTACAGACAGATGATATTTGCATGAACGATACTCAACTTACTCACCGAACCTGCCTGATCACCACCGGCCCAAGGAGGCCGGAGGGGGAAAGAGGCGCATCGGGTTTGTAATAGTTGTATGTGGAAAAAGTGTACCGCCTGCCCGGCCGGGGCTGTTTATTCAGCAGCCAGTCGGGCCATTTGTTGTCTTTAATGCCATCATCGGGAAGTGCCGCATCCCCGATCAGGCGGTTTGTCCACAGGTTGGCCACTTCGATCTCAAGCTCATTGTCGCCGTTTTTCAAGAGGGAGCCGATATCTATGGTCCAGGGGGACGTCCATATAGTGCCCGCTTCTTGCCCGTTCAGTTTCACCCGGGCCATGTTATTTACTTCACCAAGATCAAGCAGAAAGGATTGGCTCTTCTTCAAAATGTCTGCCCCGAACAGAAAGTGCTGCCGGTAGGTGGCGATGCCCGAGTAGTACCGGATCCCGCTGTCGCTGTTTTTGCTCCAGTCGGAAAGCTGATCAAAGCGCACAGAGGCGGGTCCTCCCCAGGCAGTGTCAAAGGAAACGGTCCAGGGGCCTTCCAATGCCTGAACGGACATCTGCCCGACGGATCGGAAGTCCTGTTTTACAGGCAGTTTATTCACTTTTTGGAATATGATGAAGCGGCTTTCGTAGGGGGCCAGGGAAAGTGGGATTGTTGTCTGCGATCGTGTGGCGGCCTGCGGCATGGCGCGGATAGATCCATCCACAGGGTTCCATTCCTGCGCAAAGGCCTTGCTCACCCGGAAACCCAGCCGGCCACTCACAGTTTCTCCGCTGGTGTTCGAAACAAAATAAATATCCTGTTCTCCCTTCACCCGGTGGGTGTACCGGAACGGGCCGTCGGCAACGAAATCTTCTGCTTGGCCGGTTTGGCGGAGTATACCAGCCGTGACCTGGTAAGCGGGGTACAATGTACTGCTGTCTTTTTGCGCTACATCTTCTCCCCAGTACATCCGTCCCCTCCCTATTTTACGGGGTTGAACACCTGAAGGAATTTTTCCAGTTCCCCATATCTCTTCTGCCAGCGAGCGCAGCTGCTGGTCTGTTTCCGGAAAGCCCGACAGACCCGGAGTACGGGTCGGTGGTACGCCCATTACCACGGCGCCCGCTTCCAGAAGCGAGTGGATTTTTTTCAGCAGGCGGATCGTCATGGTTTGAAAAATTGGAAGCACGAGGATGCGGTAAGATGCGCCGCCCGGGAAAACGATCCGTCCATCCTTTACGGAAGCGCGATAAAACTGGGAAGGTGCACAGCCGTCAAAATTGTAGCCCCTGCGGTCGGGCAGCAGTCGGTCGCCGGTGAGGGCAGACGGCGGTGGCAGAAAAACATGCGGCGCATCTTCGGCAGCCAGGTAAAGGATGTCCGCCACGCTTCTGCCCTGCTGCAGCATGAACTGGCAGCGCGACAGATAGGTATGATAGGCATTCACCATCGGCCACCAGGTCTGGTTCCTGTCCCAGTGAACACCATAGGGCCCCATGGTCATCCCCGGCCGGTATTTATCGTCGAGGTACTGGTTCTGGAAAGTATGGAACACAAAGCGGTTGATGCCGGCGGCAAAGGCCCAGTCGCCCTGGTTCTTCATGGTAGCCGGATGCTGCTGCCAGCCATCGGTGCCCGCATCGGATGTAAACGCTTCCGCCGGCACCAGCGGCTGCCCGTTCACGTGAGCAACCGAGGTGGCTTCCATGCAGCTGAAATTTGTATTGAACCCCTTGCCCCTGTTCCAGAACTCGCACATGGTAACATCGGCCAGCGCCCCCAGGGCCAGATCTGCAGTGGGGTTCATATCGTACGG
Organism: Chitinophagaceae bacterium; assembly: GCA_965200945.1. Classification (GTDB taxonomy): domain Bacteria; phylum Bacteroidota; class Bacteroidia; order Chitinophagales; family Chitinophagaceae; genus JADCRZ01. The sequence continues at coordinate 756,648 of OZ241749.1, read as the reverse complement.
CTCAACGGACAAACCAAGTCCGAGCCGGTGGGCGTATTGTTTCGTGTGCAACACATGATAATCGAATATAAGCTCCTGGGCCGTCTGGCGCAGGTCCCACAAAAAACGTTCGCTGATCTCCGGACTGCCCACGGTAACACCCGCATATACCGGATAGTACCGCAAGGGATCATAGCCCCGGCGTTTTTTGAACTCTTCCCTGAAATGGCCTGTCCAGTTCTGGGCACCCATTTCCCAGCTGTCGATGTGCAGCATCTTCAGTCCGCCCGCACTGTCAAGCTGAAGCCCCCCAGTCTTTTTTATCAGGGAGCCGATGTAATGATCGAGATGGGCGTTGAGGGCGGTCGTGTCAAATTTATCTTCTTCAAAGCCAAGTCCCGGAAGTGGCGCAGGACGGGTAACAGCGCCGTTGTTTCGGCTGCCAAACCGCATGATGGTCCAGATGCCTGCCGGCACTTTCCAGTTGAGCGTGCCGTCGGGTTGCAGGTAACGGGTCAGATCGGTGATCCAGCCATACGGCAAAGCGGTGGCACTGTCGGGTTCCGCGGGCAAAAAGAATGGTTTTACTCCTTTTGCGGAAGAATAAGGGGCACGGTAGTACAGGGCTTTCTCATCTGCGTCGTGCCTTTGCTGCGGGGTTTTGCCGGCAGGCCATGCAAGCACCGCCACATCCCGGTAAAATTCATCGCGCTGCTTTTTTAATGCCGGCGAAAGACTTCCCTCCCCGAAAAAAGGTTTTTTGGGAAGCGGTACTGCGAGTTTAACCTGTTGCTGTCCGGCACCCGTAATGGTGGTGTCGCTGTGCACCAGGTGCTGCATCGATTGTGCGGCCGTAACCCAGGGCCCACCGCTGCCGGCCCAGCCCGGACCCGTTCCCAGAGAGATGCAGATACCTAACCGTTCGGCCTCCCGTACGGCGTGTGTGAAGATACCCTTCCATGCATCACCCAGAAAATCGACCGGCCCCCTGGGCACACCCACATTTACTTCCAGAAAAGTGACATACCCGATCCCGGCCCTTTTCATCGATTCAAGGTCACGCGTGATGGAAGCCTTGGAAAGATTACCATCCATGAAATACCAGTATACCCCCGGCCGGTAATCGTCCGGCGGATGTTGAAACCCTTCTTCCAGGGAAACCGGTGCCGGCGCTTTCGGAAAGACAGCCGACCGGTTGCCGGAAGACGGTTGAGCCGCCGCTGTATATACAAGTAAGCTGAATGCTAGAATAGTGAGTACCTGGAAGCGCGGCTTTTTCATCTGGTCTTTTTGCATCGTCTGAATCGCTGGTTGGTGCTGATGGAAAAATGGAAACTGTTGGCAATGGAGGATCAGGTAATTAAAGAATTGACTTTCTTACCGGCAATAATTTGTATGAACATCGTTTGTTCTGCAACCGCCTCCGGCTGCATCGGGCGAGATTGTTTCTTTGTTCGCATGGTCAGGATTATAACGGGAAGTTAATAGAAAGGAAAAAAATTTATTAAACTGATTTTTTATCAGGCCTGCTACAGGTTCTTATTTCGATCGGATGTTGTAGTTGAAATGGCAGCACCCGCCCGGGGAAGGAAGATATTGCAACGATGCTACAAACATAGTTTTGTCACAAACCTCCATGCCAGTCTACCTTTGGAAAAGAGACCGCCCATGCGTTCCCTTAAAATCAGACCGGCCCCATGATGGATAAAACAAGATTTAATCTCGACCTGCTGTTACCTGAAGTTCCTGATGAGCGGGATGCCTGCGTGAACCGGCTCATCCAGCTGCTTCAGTACAAGCGGGGCATCGACAAAGTGCATGTTGTTCCGGAAAAGGAAGATACCAAAGCGCAATTGTGCTTTCATTACGATCCTTCCCTCCTTTCGCTCAACGAAGTAGAAAACCTGGCGCGCAAAGCAGGCGCCGATATCACCGGCCGCTACGGCCACCTGCTGATAGAAGTGTACGGCATCCGGCAGCCACGTCATGCCCGGATCATCGAGACCGAATTGCGGACCACCCGGTCGGTGATCTCCGCCTCCGTCTCCGGTACGGGGTTCATTCAGCTCGAGTACGACAAAACCGCCGGCAAGGAAAAAGAGCTGGTTGATAAATTAGGGACCCTCGATCTACGCATAAAAAGTGTGGAAGACTTTCATGAACATGGAGGGGATCATGCACACAGCCACGAAGGGCACGATCACGTAGCACATGGGTACGACCATGATCATGAAGGTCATGCTCACGGCCATGAGCACTCGCACGGTGGGCCCTTCGGGGAGAAGACAGAGCTTATATTTAGCCTGATCTGCGGCGCGTTCCTGGCCTCGGGATTCGCACTTTCCCGCTGGGCTTCTTTTCCTGCCTACGTGCCTGTGATCCTGTACGTCGGCGCCTATTTCTTCGGTGGCTTCTATACTACGAAAGAAGCGATCGAAGGCATCCGCAAAGGCGATTTCGAGATCGATTTTCTGATGCTGGTGGCGGCTGTGGGGGCTGCGGTACTCGGACAATGGGCGGAAGGCTCGCTGCTCCTTTTCCTGTTCAGCCTTGGTCATTCATTGGAACACTATGCGATGGAAAAAGCCCGCAAATCGATCGCTGCCCTGGCCGACCTCGCACCAAAAACCGCCCTGCTCAAAACAGGGGAAGACGTGAAAGAAGTTCCGATCGACTCCCTCAAACCCGGGAACATCATCGTGGTAAAACCCAATTCAAAGATAGCAGCAGATGGCATCGTGCTCAAGGGTAACAGCAGCGTGAACCAGGCGCCCATCACGGGTGAAAGCATTCCGGTTGATAAAACGGCAGTGGAAGATACGGGTATAGATACTGCCGCAGCCGACAAACTCGATCCGCGCTACAAAGTCTTCTCCGGCTCCATCAATGGCAGCGAAGTGCTGGAGATCAAAGTAAGCAGGGTGGCGGCCGATTCCACCATCGCGCGACTGGTAAAGCTGGTGAACGAGGCGCAAACGCAGAAATCGCCGACCCAGAATTTCACCGACAGGATCGAAAAATATTATGTGCCAGCAGTGCTCATCCTGGTGGGGCTGCTGCTGTTCGCCTTTCTTGTCATCGACGAACCCTTCAGCCACAGCTTCTACCGCGCCATGTCTGTACTGGTAGCTGCCAGCCCTTGTGCGCTGGCCATCTCCACGCCCAGCGCTATTCTGAGCGGCGTTGCCCGCGCGGCCCGCGCGGGCGTGCTCGTAAAAGGTGGCCGGCCACTCGAAGAGCTGGGATCGCTCACCGCCATCGCATTCGACAAAACAGGCACGCTCACAGAAGGCAAACCCAAACTCACCGGCGTCTATCCGCTGAACGGTGTCAGCGAACAGCAACTGCTGGAAGCGGTTGTGGCAGTGGAAAAGCTGAGTGACCATCCGCTTGCCGCTGCCATTGTAAAAGGCGGAAAGGAAAAATTGCAAAAAGAAGTAGCGCCTGCCTCGAACCTCGAGGCCGTCTCGGGCCGTGGCATCAGGGCCACCTATGCGAACGCAGCGGTACAGATCGGCAACAAGGAATTTTTCACCGACGGGAATAAAACTCTCCCCGACGAGATCCGTAAGCAGGCGGAAGAACTGGAGAAAAAAGGAAACACGACCATGCTGGTGCAGCAGGATGGCCGGTTCAGCGGCATGATCACCGTCATGGACGTCGCCCGCGGCGACGCGAAGGAAGCGCTGGCCGAACTAAAAAAATCAGGCATCCGCAAAATGGTGATGCTGACCGGCGACAACCAGCAGGTGGCTGACGCCATTGCCAAAGAAACCGGTCTCACCGATGCCTGGGGCAACCTGCTGCCGGAACAAAAAGTGGAAGCGATCGACAAATTAAAGACCTCGGAAAAGAAAGTGGCCATGGTAGGCGATGGAGTAAACGATGCCCCCGCCATGGCCAAAAGCACGGTAGGCATTGCCATGGGCGCTGCCGGCTCCGACGTGGCCCTGGAAACGGCCGACATTGCCCTGATGGCCGACAAGCTGAGTGTGCTTCCTTTCGCCATCGGGCTCAGCCGCAAAGCCCGGAATATCATCCGCCAGAATCTGATCATCAGTCTGGGCATGGTCGCCATCCTCGTGCCCCTCACCATCTCCGGCCTCGCCACCATCGGCCCTGCCGTCATCGGGCATGAGGGCTCTACTTTGATCGTGGTATTCAACGCGCTGAGGTTGCTCGCCTACAGAACTTCGTTCAAGGCATAAGGTCAGATTCCGGATCGCGTGTGTCGGAAGAGGTGGTTGGGCGTGCGGGAAGATGAGCCCCAGTAACAAAGTCTCTCACAAAACCCAGGCGTGCCACGGTTCGAATACGTATGGTTGGGAATTCTCGCACGCCAACGCACCACTAGGGGGTTCATACTATGCTTGGAAAAAACGTCCTTCGTGAGATGCCTCACCCGCTGTTACAAGTAACTTCTGCATCACTTATTTTCCGGCTACGCTCTCCTGCCCTTCCCACACGGGCGGGTCTACGCCGAGGAGGTGTTTGACGAAGAAGTCGCGGCGTTTGTGTTCACCATAGTCGCCGCCGAGGGAATGACCCATGCCGGGTATCTCGATGAAATCGAAATTTTTGTTTGATTTCACCAGGGCGTTGATCAGCTGCATGGTAGAGGAAGGATCCACATTGTCGTCCATTTCGCCGAGGATCAGCAGCAGGTTGCCTTTCAGCCTGTAGGCATTCGTTACATTGGAGGATTCGGCATATTGCGGTCCGATCGGATAGCCCATCCACTGCTCGTTCCACCACATCTTGTCCATCCGGTTGTCGTGGCAACCGGAAGATGATACCGCCACTTTATAAAATTCGGGATGGAACAGCAATGCGCCTGCGGAATTTTGTCCGCCTGCCGAATTGCCGAAAATACCCATCCGGTTGATATCCATGTAAGCGTATTTTTTGGCAGCGGCTTTTATCCACAGGATGCGGTCGGGGAAGCCGGCATCTTTCAGGTCTTTAAAGCAGACATCATGAAACGCCTTGGAGCGGTTTGAAGTTCCCATGCCGTCCATCTGGACGACAATGAAACCCAGCTCCGCCAGCTCATGCAGGAAACGGTACCTGCCGCCCGTTCCGCCCGGGTTGAAGGTCTTTGGTACAAAAGAACCCTGCGGACCCGCATAGATGTATTCGATCACCGGATATTTCTTTGCCGGATTGAAATTGGATGGCCGGATGATGATGCCCCAGATATCGGTTTGCCCGTCGCGTGCTTTTGAAGTAAACACTTCCGGCATCTTCCAGCCGGCTTTGGTGAGTTCCGATGCATCCCCTTTCTCCAGGTCCATGACCACGCTGCCGTCGTCTGCATTCCGCAACACGGTCACCGGCGGCGCATCGATCCTCGAATATTGATCGACGAAATATTTGTAGTCGGCGGAAAAAGCAGCGGTGTGATTCGCATTCTCTTTCGTCAGCGGCGTCAAACCGGTTCCATCGAAATTGATGCGGTAGTACTGGATCAGGTAAGGATCCTGCCCTGCCTCCCGGCCACTGGCGCCGAATAAGATCGTGCGTTTGCTTTCATCCACTTTCACCACCTCGCGCACGAGCCACTCCCCTTTTGTGATCTGGTTCTTTACTTTGCCCGTTGCACCGTCGAACAGGTACAAATGGTTCCAGCCATCCCTTTCCGATGCCCAGATGATCTCTTTTCCATCTGCCACATCATAGCGATAACGCTTGCCGCTGTACTCGATGAACGTATTGCTTTTTTCTCCTATCAGCTCTTTGGACTGCCCTCCCGCGGCTTCTACTTCCATCACTTTGTACACCTGGTGACCGCGCTGGTTAAATTCAAACGTAAATGCCCGGCTATCTTTACGCCATTCGGGATTGGTGACATTGTACTGCCCGGCGATCAGGCTCATGTCCACACCCACCGATCTTTTACCGTCGATCACAAACAGGTAAGGTTGTTTCTCCGGCAACGCATCACCAGGTTTCAGGTAATTGCGCGAATGCAGTTTGGGTTGCAGCTGGTCGGCCGGAGACGATTCGATCAGGTAGACGAGGTGTTGTTTGTTCGGACGAATCTTGTTCGTGGCCAGCTTCTTTGAATCGGGCGACCACTGCAGGAAAGAAGAATAATAATCGCCTTCCGAGCCATCATAACTCAAAGCAAATTCTTCGGACTTGTTGGCAACGGATTGCACATACACATTGTAATTTTTGATGTAGCCCAGCCATTTGCCATCCGGAGATTTTACCGGGCGGTTGCCCAGCTCATCAAAGCCGTTGCCCCAGTACCGCGCGGCGCCGGATTGGTTCCCGCCCGACTTAACAGTGCAGGCATAAGTGGAAAGATCGCAGCTCCATACTTTTTCATCGGTCATAAATTCGATCGTTTTGCCGTTATCGGTCAGCGTGAACGAGCTGAAGGGAAGGTTGTACGGCTCAACCGGCTGGCCCGATGCTGTGACCAGGTTTTTTGCCAGCAGCTGCTGATCGAAAGCCGGCTCCCGCGTTTTTTTGCCTGCATCTACCATGATGAATTCTTTGCCTTTGGGGGTAGGGTCCAGGTACCAGAAACGGTGTTCGGGCCCTACCCACTGAAAACGCTCTGGCGCATAGTAAGTTTTTTCCATGGCCTGCTTCATCAGCCCGGCCCGCTTGTAATCGGCCAGGGTGCCCTGTGGAAACGCATGCAGCACCGGAAGGGTGAACAAGAGCAGCGTCAAAACCCTGATTGCAAAGAACCTGCGGGATGAACGATAAACATTGGACAGGAGAGAAAAAGGAGTCGCAGTATGCATGGTATATATGGTTAACAGTTTTGAATGGAGACCCTGTGTCAACAGCTTCTGAAAAAGACTGGTGACAACGCCCCTAAGTTAGCGTGTTTGGTAGCGGGGAATTTTCCAAAAATTAACCAGCTCTGTACCGATTTTCAGAACCGCTTACAATACCTCTATCTGTATGGTGGCAGCGTTTTGCCGGATGCACAAGGGAATGGCCTGCAGCCCGGGCACATAGTTGAAGATCCTGCCGTTCGCCGCAGGCAGCCGTTCGATCGGCGCGTCTGCCGTGATCTTGACGCGGCAATCTTTTTTGTCAACGATCAGAGTACGATCCGTTATTGCTGTAACCGGTTCATCTACGGTCGAGATCAGTGGAAAAACAATCCGGACCGGTTTGTCTCCGGCATCGTCGCAGCGGAACTGCATCACTACTTTATCTTCCGTAAACAAATAGCTCACATTGGCAAACAGGTCCGCCTGATACGGCGCCCGCTGGTTCTTGTCCACCATCTTCGAAAGGGTGGTCACCTGCAGGCCCCGGATATCGGTGCTTACCAGTACACCCGCATTCAGGTCACTGATGTTCATAAACAGGTTCCCTTCTTTCCGTAACTCAAGGCGCGGTGTGAGGCTCATCGAATCGGGGTCCGGGTCGGGCAGCATGTTGCCTGCTTCCACCAGCTGGTATTCGTTCATGCTGGCGCAAAAGAGCAGACCTGCCTTCTCGTGCCATAGCAAGGTCAGGGCGCCACCCGATGCATGACCGTTGCGGGTGTTTTTGTATTCTTTGTCGTAGGCAGTTACCGTAGCACGGTATGGCCCTTTGGCAACGAGCCAGGTCTGTACGTCGCTCATGAAACGGCTTCCGTACGCAGGATCGCGCGGTAGCTGGATCTTTGTAGGGGGCATCCTGGCCGGGATGGGACTGTAATCGAGTATGGTCGCCAGCGATTTGGCATGGGAGAAGGTGTGGTGAATGCAGGGGGTTACTTTCTGAATGGAACAGTGCGGGCCGCCGGTGAGCAAGCCCTTGCCGGTGTTGTGGTTCAGAAGCCGCAGGTTGCGGAGCGCCGCTTCGTAGAACTGCGGGTTGCGGTCTGCCATCAGTGCATAGGCCGTATGGCAACCGTCTGACGTGCGGCTGCCCCAATAGGTCCATTTATAGTTGCGGGTGCCCCAGCTATTGTCCCACCCGCCATCGGGCAGCATAAATTCAAGGTGGCCCTGCAAGGATCTTGTGACCAGGTCGAGCACTTCCGCATCTTTGGCCAGCAATCCGTACATCGCCAGGGAAGGCAATGATTCTTCCACGTTGTACCCGAGGTCCACCGCATACGATCCTTTCCGGTCGGCCTGGGGCAGGAGGTCGCCTTCGCCATACAACAGTTTGTTGTGCGAGGTAAAACACTTCATGGCTGCATACGCGAGCTCCTTTCCTTTCTGTGTAAACCGGGGCATATCGAGCACCTGCCCCAGCAGGGCCAGCCCGTAGGAAGCCGACACCGGGTAATTGATATTCCCGTAATCGATGGTAAAATTATTAAAAACAAAGTCGCCTGCTTTCCGGAGCCGGTCCTGCAGGCGGCTTTTGAAACCCGGCTCCAGCAGGGCGCCGTGATTTTTGAGGCTTTCAGCAAGCGCGATGGCTGCAAATACCGTAGTGCCTTTCCATGATCCCGCCACCGGCTCGTTGAGCCACGAGCCATCGGGCTGGCTCACATGGGTTTCCATCCACTCATACAACAACATGGCAGAATCGAGGAAACTGTGATCCCTTTTTTTCTCCGCCAGGTGCAGCAGGGGATAGATCGTATCGCCCACGCGGCCGTGAACCGCCCGGTCGGCCGCACAATAAAAACCGCCATAGTCTTTCGTTCTTGATTTGTCGGTCACTTGCAGAGGCATCAGGGCCTGTATCCAGGTGTCGAGCAGGCGGGCGCTCCGGTTCAACAGTTCTGAAGAAGGCGGAGTGAAAGCGGCCAGCTCGGGTACGCAGAGGGCAGACAAAGCCGCGGAACCGGCCATAGCAGAGTTCTGGATAAATTTTCTTCTCGAGATCACATGGCTTTATTTGAAAAAAGTCAAATGTAACCAATCCTGTTTATCATCGGGGCTTCGTATCTTCGGCTCTTATCAGGAAGCGCGGTGCACTCTTGCCATCATGCTCCGCCGGTCCCGGTAAATTTGCAGCCTCGGGTCTAATCCGTCCACATCCGTTTACAAGATCAATTTATTCAAAATCAGCACACATGATCCATTTGTACTTCAGAAGGATATGGTTTTTATGCTTACTCGTCATCGCCGCGTCCGCCCTCCTGAACCCGGCGGATGCGCAAACCGTTTCGGGCCTCAAAGGCATCGTGCGCTCCCTGACCCAGGAACCGGTGGCCGGCGCGAGCGTAGTGATCAGGAACAGCCGTAACAATTTTTCAAAAGGCGCCGCCACCGATTCGGCGGGTGAATTCCTTTTGCCGGCCGTGCCGGCCGGCAGCGGGTATACTATAACGGTTACAAGCATAGGCTATCAGTCACGAACGTTGCCTGGATACACACAGGCGGATGACAAAATGGGCACCGTCATCATTGAATTGACCCCGCAGGCAGGAAGCGACAACGCCCTCACGGATGTGGTGGTGGTCGGATATGGAACGCAGCGCAAAAGGGAAGTGTCGGGCGCCATCGCATCGCTTCGCGCGAGCGATATCCGCGACCAGCCGGTAGCCAATGTAGAGCAGGCGATCGCCGGCAAGATGGCCGGTGTACAGGTGCTCCAGAATTCCGGCGCTCCGGGCGGCAGCATCAGCATCCGCATCCGCGGACTCAATTCCATATCAGCCGGTGTTGATCCGCTCTATGTAGTGGATGGCTTTCCCGTTTCAAATGACCTCAAGAACCTGCAGGGCAGCACCGATCTCATCAACATCACCGGCGCAAGCTCCTTCCAGAAAGCTCCCAACCCGCTCAGTTCCCTGAACACCGATGACATTGAATCGATCGAAGTTCTGAAAGATGCCTCCGCTGCAGCAATATATGGATCACGCGCTTCGAACGGGGTAGTGCTCATCACCACTAAGAAAGGGAACCGGTCGGGCACGCCCCGGATCAGCTACAGCACGTATGCGGGTGTGCAGCAGGTGAGTAAAAAGATCCATCTGATGGATGGGTACCAGTGGTCAAAATTTGCGCTGGATGCCAAGAACAATGCCTACCTCGATGCCGTGCCCGGTGCGAATATCAACGACAACAACACCGTGCGGGCAAATGCCAACTACCAGCTGCCTCCTGAAATCATGCCTTATCTTACCAACACACCGGGCCTTACCAATACCGACTGGCAGGATGCGATCTTCCGCACCGCGCCGGTGCAGAACCATACGCTGTCCGCGTCCGGTGGCAACGACAAATTTCAGTATTATATTTCCGGCAACTACTTCGACCAGCGGGGGATCGTGATCGCTTCCGGGTTCAAACGGTATGGCGTACGGGCAAACCTGACCGCCGACCTCACCTCAAAACTAAAAGTGGGCATCAACCTGAGCCCCACCTACTCATATCATGACCTGGTGAATACAGAGGGTCCTTTTATCTACGACGGGGTGATCGACAATGCCCTGAAGGCCACCCCCATCTTCCCGGTGTATAACGCGAACGGCTCGCTGGCAGTAAATAACCAGAACACCTGGGCTTATAATTACTCGGGTGGTGAAAATCCAGTGGCGCTGGCTACACAGATCTCGGACAAGCTGGAGCAGGTGCGCAACCTCGGAAACATTTTTGCCCAATATGCGATCATTAAAGGGCTCAACTTCAAATCCATGGTGGCCACCGACATCAATTATTTCGGGCGGAATTTCTATCGTCCTTCCACCCTGGGCACCTACCGCCCGATCCAGCAGGGAGCGCCTACCGTTCCGAAAGGTTCGTCGCAGACCGCCATCGCCAAGAACTGGCTCTGGGAAAACACGCTCACTTATGATCTCACCGTTGCCAGCCGTCATAAGTTCAACGCCCTGCTGGGTTATTCCGCGCAGAAAAACCAGACGACCGCCAACGAAGTGGATGCCACCAATTTTCCCAACAATTCGGTTCAAACGCTCAATGCCGGTACCGTGAACGGGGGCTATTCCACCAAATCGGAATGGTCGCTTATCTCTTACATCGGCCGCCTCAATTATAATTTCAGTGAGAAATATTTCGTGTCCGCCAGTCTCCGCCGCGACGGATCTTCCCGGTTCGGCGCCAACAATAAATGGGGTTATTTCCCGGCTGTCTCCGGCGCCTGGCTGGTGAGCGGGGAACCTTTCTTTAAACTGCCCGCCATCTCGGAAACGAAGCTGCGCGCCAGTTACGGGCTGACGGGTAATTTCCAGATCACCAACTACGGCTCTTACGATCTGCTGAGCGCCAACAACTACATTCTTGGAACAGGCAACGGCACATCAGTCAATGGCAACGGCCTTTCGCAGCCTGCGAATCCCGACCTCACCTGGGAAAAAACGGCGCAGTTCAACCTCGGCCTCGACATTGGCTTGCTGAACAACCGCATTTATCTGAGCGCCGATTTTTACCGCAGCGAAACCCGCGACCTGCTGCTCAATGTGCCAGTGCCTTTCAGCTCCGGTTTCGCCACCGCCCTGCGCAATGTGGGCAAGGTGCAGAACAAAGGGCTTGAACTGAATATCACCTCGCGCAACATTACAGGCCCCTTCAGCTGGACAACCAATTTCAACATCTCCGGCAACCGGAACAAAGTGCTGCAGCTGGGGCCAAACGGTGCGCCCATTATTTCCGATGGAGGCGTGGCCAGCTTATATATTACCCAGATCGGATCGCCGATCGGCAGCTATTACGGGTATGTGAACGGAGGAGTTTTCAAGGACCAGAAAGAGATCGACAACTACCCGCACTATTCCACCGCCAAACCCGGTGACCGCCGCTTCATCGATGTCAATGGAGACAAAAAGATCGATGCCAACGACCGTACTTCCATCGGCAGTTACTTTCCCAATTTCATCGCCGGTCTCACCAACGAATTTTCATACAAGGGTTTCGATCTTTCCATTGCGCTGCAGGCTGTTCAGGGTAACGAGATCATGAACCTGCAACGGCGCTATCTGTTCAATATGGAAGGCAATGCCAACCAGTATATAGAGGCCCTGCCTTACTGGAAATCGCCCACCGATCCGGGAGATCCCAACGTGATGCGGGCCAACCGGGTCACCAATGCCAACAGCGCACAGATCAGTTCATTTCATGTGGAAGACGGCTCTTTTCTGCGCATCCGCAGCCTGGTACTCGGCTACACGTTCAACAGCCGCCTCTTCAACAACAAGATCAAATCGCTGCGTCTCTATGCCTCCGCGCAAAACCTCTATACCTGGACCAAATACCTGGGATATAATCCGGAAGTAAATGCGCGGCCCGACAACTCGCTGTCGCAGGGTGAGGACTATGGATCTTACCCGTTGGCAAGAACGATCATTGGCGGTCTCAATCTTTCATTCTAACATCGAAAAACATGCAACCAAAAATACTTTCCCTGCTGGCCGCATCTTCCCTCCTTTTGTTCAGCTCGTGCAGCAAAGATTTTATCAACCTCGCTCCTGTGTCGAACCAGACCAGCGCCACATTTTTCAAAACTGCGGCAGATTTCCAGCAGGGCGTGAACGCAGTTTACGACGGACTGCAAAGCCAGCAGGCGTATGGTAAAACATTCTATTACCTGATGGAGGTCCGGAGCGATAATACCGACATTGGCGACCGGGGCGCAAACGCGGGCGTGGCTTCGCAGGTAGACCTCTTTACGGAAGCGACCACCAACAGCTTTGTAAGTGATGGCTTTGCCGGCTCTTATGTCATCATCACGCGGGCCAATGCGGTGCTCGACCGGATCGATGCCGCCCCCATCGACGATGCCTCTAAAAAGCAGTTCAAAGGGGAAGCGCTTTTTCTCCGGGCCCTCTCTTATTTCAATCTGGCACGTCTGTATGGCAATGTTCCCCTGGTGGTGAGAACCGAATCGCCCAATGAGTCTCTGTCCGACAAAAGAAATGCGGTTTCAGAAATTTACGCTCAGGTTGAGAGCGATCTCAAAACCGCAGCCAGCCTGCTTCCTGTAACCTATTCCAACAGCAACGACCTGGGCCGTGCCACCGCGGGCAGCGCCAACACCCTGCTTGGAAAAGTGTATGTAACGGAAAAGAAATGGAGTGAGGCAGCTGCAGTACTGAAGACTGTACTGCCAAATTACTCGCTGTTGCCCAATTATGCCGATCTGTTCAGGGCCGATAATCCGGTGAGTGCTGAAACCATCTTCACCGTGCGGTTCCGGAAAGGGTTGAGTCCGACCGAAGGCAATACATTTTTCAGTGATATGGCGCCTATGATCTATATCAACGGCACCGTCTATTCGGGTGCTACGAACAACCGCCCTACGGTGGATATGGCAAAAGCGTATGAAGCCGGCGACAAACGTTTTGCAGCCTCGATGGACACGACCTACCTGCGCAATGCGACCACCCTTTCTTCCGGCCGCTATGTAAAAAAATACCTCGATCTGCCGGCCACCACCGGCGACCAGGGCAACAGCTTCCCGGTGCTTCGGTACGCCGATGCCCTGCTGCTGCTCGCCGAAGCCCAGAATGAACAGGCGTACAGCGCAGCCGTTACGGACGGATCATCGCTGTACTACCTGAACAGGGTACGTCTGCGCGCCGGCCTGAATGCAGTCAGCGGCACGGATCTCGCTACGCAGGATGCAGTGCGCGAAGCCATCTTCCGTGAGCGCCGCATAGAGCTGGCCTTTGAAAACGACCGCTGGTTCGACCTGATCCGCTATTCCAAAGGCCTGGCCACCATGCAAACGCATCTCCAGAAAGAATACGGCCTCGCCACACCCGTGCTCACCGCGAATCGCTTCCTGTTCCCCATACCGCAGCGCGAAATAGAGATCCATAACAACCCCACCGGTTTCCCGCAGAATACAGGGTATTAGCCACTCGATCAATGCGCCTTTGGCCATTGATCGAGTGGAAGTACCTTCTGAGCCGAAGCGGAACCAGCGGCTTTCTCCGGAATGAGCATCACCGAGAGCGTAGCCCTGCTCCCTGGCAGCAGTTTGGCTTCAAAGCCGGCAAGGGCGGTGCCGGGATTGGGGGCATCGTAGTCATGGACCGGACTGGTTGGCCAGGTCTTCATAGTCACTTCTGCGGGTTCGAGAACTTTCAGGGTCAGTTTTTTACCGTGCTGCGTGAGGGTGATTTCGTTCTTACCGGTGATGGTTGGCTCAGCGGGGGTCGCCATCGTCCAGCGGATGGTAGTTTCTTTCGGCAGTGTCTGCACTTCATCACGAACCACCACATATTGCTGGTTTATGATAGCGACACCGCGTACCGCTTTCTCAAGGTCACCCTGGTACACCTGTGTTAGGTCGGTAATGGCATTCATGAAAGCCGGCTGGTTCGAATAGCTGCTGATCGGCGCATATCCTGCCACTTTTTGGTACTGGTTGTTTACCGTAAGCGTATTGTGCGAGAAGTTATTATACCGGAACACCTCCCAGCGCTGGGAATTCTGTTTCATGTTCCAGAGATCCACACCCTTCGATTCCAAGGTTTCGTAGCCCTGGGAACCGAAATCCATGGCCCAGCGTTCACCGGCTGCATCCATGATGAAGGATCCGACATCCATGTGTGCGTGGTTCACAGCTGCAGAGCCGCCTTTCATGGCGATGTAAACCGCGTTCGAATCTGTCCAGGAAGTGCGCATGAGTGCAACCGGGTTATTCCCCTCGCCCACCCATACTTTGGCGCCCGGCGGCGCAATATTTCTGAGGTTCAGCCCGCTGCCCCAAAGCAACAGCGCGGGAAGCAAACGGTCACGGACATATTCGGATTTGTTTGTTTTTTGCATCAGGCTGCGTTCCACAAAGAGCAGCGATGGATCGTGCAGCTGGTTGGCAAACCAGAACATGGCAGGATGCATTACACCGTGTGAGCTGCCGTCAGAATAATTGAATGCATCTTCGGTAGGGCCGGTCATGTTCTCGAGGAAACGGGCTGTTTTCAGAAAGCCCGGTTTTTCGGTCAGGCCGAAATCCTGGCCGTACAGTTTGTCCAGCGCGGAGATGAACAGCACATTCATGGTGGTTCCATATTCCCAGTATCCGTAACCTTCCTGGTAACCCCCATCCGGACCGTACTCTTTCATCGGCAGGTCAATGGTCTGGATGGCCCGGTTGATAAGGGCTTTGGATACTGCCGGGTGATCTTCATAGGTGGCGATGGCCCCGAATGAGATGCCTGCGTTGCATACCTGGTTCCAGTTGTGGCTAGCCTTCAGCCACATATCGCTGTTCTTCGGATCCCGGGAAGCTTCCAGGCCGTTCTTCATGATCGCCGCCCTGATCACCGACCTTGATTGTTCCGAAAGATGATCATAGAGCCAGTCGTACCCGATGGATACGGCCATGGTCATTTCGGCCACATCCAGAAAATGCGATGGGTTCCAGTCGCTGAAGGCGGAGACGGCAAGCATTTCTTTCTCCGCCCGCTTCAGGTATTTTTCTTCTCCGGTAATGCGGTAAGCATACGACAGGTAAAAAACACGCCGCAGACATTCCCGCGATTTGTCGAGGAGCCGTTTGCCGATCTTGATCTTTTCCACGGGCGCCGCCGTCAAAAAAGTATCACACTGTGATAAGATGGCCTCGTGGATGGTCTTCCAGGTTTTGTCGGATCCGATCAGTTGCTTCACTCCTGCTTCTTCCCCTTTCAGCATAAGCAGCCGCGGATGATCGATCGGGTTTTTAACCTGGGCCAGGTAATCTCGCTGTGCGAACACAGCGGTCGTGAACAGGATAGCAGTAAACAGGAAGAAGATTTTCATGATGATAGAACTGTTGGTAAATAAATGATCGATGGTTGGCTGGATAATCTGTTTAATGTCAATGCCTGACCTTGCTTCTCCGGAGAGTTGCAGGGTCAGGCATTGTTGTCTTCCGCCTATTTCGCATTGAAGCTCACGCTCGAAATTCCCGCATCCAGTTTATCATCCGCATGCTGCGGCTTGTACACAAAGTAGATCTTATGGAACCGCCCGTCTGTGATCGCAGGTATTGCAATGGTAGCCGTACCGTTTTTAGCATCTTTCTTCGGTGCTGCCATGCTGCCCTTTCCGAGCAGTTTTCCATCCGGTGCATCCAGGTGCGCTTCATACTCGAAGCCTGTTTGCGGCAATACCGCCACGTTCCAGCCGCTGGTGATAGCGACAGAATTTACACCGGTGAAGTCAAGACTGTCTGACGCGAACCAGCCGCCACCTTTTGGCAGCACCAGCCTGTTATTGTTGTACCGGAATCCTTTCATCTCATGCACTTTGTCGCGTCCGCTCACTGCAAAACTGTTGCTGCGCAGCGATGCGTAAGAGCTGCCGGTGAGCGCTTTGCTGTTGTTACCGCCTTTGTCGGTATAGCTGGCCGTCATCACCAGGGTGCTGGCCGGTTTTTCGTTTACCACCGGTGTGTATGAGCCGGCCGCAGGCATCGACTTTTTCGCTTCATCCTTTTTCGCCAGTCCGAGTACATACGACACGATCTGGGTAAGATCTCCCTGCGAAAGCGCCGGGTGAGATGGCATCGACACTTCTCCCCACACGCCGCTGCCCCCTTTCACGATCTTCTGCATCAGGTAACTACTGGCGTTCGGATCTTTCTCGTATTTTTTGGCCACATCCGTATAAGCCGGACCGATCGATTTTTCCGCTTCCTTGTGACAGCTTTTGCAATCCAGGGTCTGGATGAGGTTCTTGCCGCTGATGTTGGCAACGCCCTGCTGGTGGCCCATGGTGGAAGCGGCACGGTCATATCCTTCCACATATTCGACAGACACAAACAGGTTTGCAGGATCCATCCGGGATGTATCGGTCTTGTCGTTGACGGATACAGCGTACGTCAAAGGTTTGCCGGGCAGGTAAAATGATTTGTTGCCGTTCGTAACCTGAACCGAGATCTGCGGTGCCTCGTTGCCAGCATAGATCTTTACTGGCTCACTGGTGGAAGAAGCGCCTTTGTCGTCCTTCGCCTCAACCGTGATGGCATAATCGCCGATCGTATTGTAAGTATAGTCGAGTTGCGGAACGGTGGTTTCTTTTACGGTCCCGTTCCCCAGGTTCCATACATATTTGACAGCGTCATTCTCCGGATCCTTGGCTTCCGCTTTCAGTTTCACGGCAAACGGCAGTACGCCGGAAGTTCGATCCACGTTTACAGTTGAAATAGCCGGAGGACGGTTGCCATTGATGTAATCGATGCGGGCCAGACCGGCATCGGCGTTTTTCTGAAACCAGCCGGTACCGTATTCCAGCAGGTATAGGCGGCCGTCGGGCCCTACTTCCATATCGATGACCGAATGCATTTTCAGGTTTTTAAAGAACGGCTCCATCTTGTCGAAGTCACCGTTCGGCTGTAAAGAGACTGCCTTCATGAAACCCCGGATCCATTCATAAAAAATGAGCTTGCCGTTGTAGTAATCGGGCAGGCGCGTTTCCTTGGGATACATGTCGGTGTAATAAACGGGGCCGGCCATGGCGTTGCGGCCCCCGGTGCCCACCTGCGGAAACTCATGAGAGGCGTCGTACGGGTACCAGATAAACGGAGGCTGAACGGCCGGCAGCTCTGTCAGTCCGGTGTTGTTCCTTGAATTATTGACCGGGTGCTGCGGATCGAAGGCAGCGCCGCTTTGTCCGTTCTCGTAGTTGTAAGCGCGGTAAGGGGAATTGTTTCCAACAAACAGGGGCCAGCCGAAGAAGCCGGCATGACGGGCCTGGTTCAGCTCATCATATCCCTTCGGGCCGCGCGTGTCCATACTGTCCTGCCGTGCATCCGGTCCTACTTCACCCCAGTACAGGTTTCCGTTCTTCTGGTCTACCGATATGCGGTAAGGATTGCGGTCGCCCATCACATAGATCTCGGGGCGGGTCTTCGCGGTTCCTTTCGGGAACAGGTTCCCTTCGGGAATATCGTACGTACCGTCGTCGTTCACTTTTATGCGCATGATCTTGCCGCGCAGGTCGTTGGTATTGCCCGCAGATCTGCGTGCATCATATTGCTGGTGGCCGGGAATGTCGTTGAGCGGTGCATATCCATGACTCACATAAGGTGCATCCTTTTCATCGAAGGGGGTAGAATTGTCACCAGCCGACAGATACAGCAGGTCGTTGGGGCCAAAAGCAATGGAGCCGCCGGTATGGCAACAGATCTCCCGTTGTGCTTTCACTTCCAGGATGACCTTTTCCGTAGCTTTTGTGATCGTATCGTTTTCAAACGTGAACCTCGACAGGCGGTTAACTGAACTGTCGGCCGGACTGTAATAGATATAGACCCAGTGGTTCTTGTCGAAATGCGGGTCTTTGCACAGACCGAGCATGCCTTCTTCGGCGTTTACGCCGGGGGTGTGAAGTGTTTTGCAATACACATCAAAGAAGCCCACCTGCTTTACTTTTTTGGATTCGTTCTTATACAGCATGATCTCGCCCCGGCGCTCCACCAGAAGCACATCGAGGTTGGGCAGGATGGTCATTTCAGTAGGTTCATAGAACTCACCTGTTACCAGCTGTGTCTTTACAAACCGGTCGTCTTC
Source organism: Chitinophagaceae bacterium (assembly GCA_965200945.1). GTDB lineage: Bacteria > Bacteroidota > Bacteroidia > Chitinophagales > Chitinophagaceae > JADCRZ01. The sequence goes on along the minus strand of OZ241749.1, from coordinate 738,287 downwards.
CGGGGGCAGCTGGGTCTTTGCATTTGAGTAATCGAGCTCCTTGTTATCGCCCATGGCATACTGGATCCCACCAAGCAGGTGCTTGAGGTAATTGGGTTCCACATAACTTTCGTCGGTATGGCCCAGCTCCGTGTAGAAGGCACGGCCACCATCATAATCATGGTACCAGCTCATCGGGTGCACGGCACCGTTGATGCCCCCCTGGTAGCTTGATTCATCGATGGTAACCAGCACATGGATGTCGGCACTGATCTTCTTGAAATTATAGAGTTCGTCGGTCCTTTTCCAGATGGTGTCGGTAAAGAATTTTGTAGCAGGGAAGCTTTTGTCCTTGATGACAAACTTTGCTTCCTGCGGTTTGGGATGGCTTACAAAGTAGGCGCCCACCAGGCGGCCATACCAGCCCCAGTCGTATTCCGTATCAGTCGCCGAATGGATACCCACGTATCCGCCGCCCGATTGAATATACCGCTCAAATGCCGCTTCCTGGCGGAAGTCGAGCACATCGCCGGTGGTACTCAGGAAGATGATTGCAGCGTATTTCGCCAGTGAACTGTCGGTGAACATGGCGGCATCTTTGGTCGTATCCACGTCAAACCCGTTCTCGCGTCCGAGCTTTTGAATGGCTTCAATGCCTTTGGGAATGGATGCATGTACAAAATCAGCTGTTTTGGAAAAGACCAGCACAACCGGTTTTCCCTCCCGTTTATGCGCACACGACACAACCAGGCAAACGGCCACAGCCAACACAGCGATACAGATTTTTTTCATATTGTTACTTAACATAGTACAGGAAGACTTTCATATAAGTGAGGTCAGGTAAGAGTTCCTTTTTTCAGTTCTTTCACCGCATAATCGACAGCCCGGGCGGTCATCGCCATATAGGTAAGAGAAGGATTCTGGGTAGAGGTGGAGGTCATGCACGAGCCGTCCGTAACAAAAACGTTCTTGCAGGCATGAAGCTGGTTCCATTCATTGAGCAGCGAAGTCTTGGGATCCTTCCCCATTCTTACCCCGCCCATCTCGTGTATATCGAGGCCGGGCGCCTGTTTCGAGTCGCTCGTTTTGATATCCGTAAAACCCGCTCTGGTATACATTTCAGTGAGCTGCTCAAAAAAGTCTTTCAGCATTTTTTCATCGTTGTCGTCGTAGGCAATGTTTATCTTGAGCAATGGCATGCCCCACTCGTCTTTTTTGCTGTCGAGGGTAAGCGTGTTGGTCTCTTTGGGAATGGTCTCTCCCATCATGTGCGAGCCTACATGCCAGCCGCCCCATTCGGCAGAAGAAAGGTGATCTTTCAGGGCCTGCCCTACCCCGTCAGAGCTGAACATACGCCCGCGGCCAGCCGAAAAGCCGGCAGCATACCCGCGAAGAAAATCGGTCTCCTGTTTAACCAGGTTGCGGAAGCGCGGAATGTAGGCACTGGTGGGAGAGCGCCCGTCGTACATCGAATCTTTAAAGCCATCACATTGGGCGGATATATGTCCCCGGTAGTTGTGGAAAGCCACGTATTTACCCATCAGCTCATTGTCGTTACCCAGTCCTTTCGGAAACCTTTTCGAAGTGGAATTCAGCAACAGCAGGTTGGTGTTGAAAGCCGCGGCATTTACAAATATGACCGGGGCGAAATATTCTGTGGTTTGCCGGGTGTGGGTGTCGAGCACCTGTACGCCGGTCACCTTACCTTTTGCGTCATCGTAGATCACGGCCTGTACCACCGAATCTGGTTTCATGGTCAGGTTACCGGTTTTCATGGCCCAGGGAAGCGTACTTGAATTGCTGCTGAAGTAGCCTCCGAACGGACAGCCACGCTGGCAGAGATTGCGGTTCTGGCACTGCACCCGGCCCTGTTCGTAATGTACGGGCTGCGGTTTCGAGAGATGCGCGCAGCGGCCATAGATCACATGTCGGTCTTTATAATTTTTTGCCACTTCCCCCTTGAAAAAAGTTTCCACGCAGTTAAGGTCGAAGGCAGGCAGAAAGTCGCCATCGGGCAGCGAAGCGAGTCCGTCCCTGTTTCCGGAGATGCCTGCAAATTTCTCGACGTAAGTGTACCATGATTCAAGGTCTTTATACCTGATGGGCCAGTCGACCGCAAAACCGTCGCGTGCAGGACCGTCAAAATCAAAATCGCTCCAGCGCTGGGTCTGGCGGGCCCATAGCAGCGATTTTCCCCCTACCTGGTAGCCACGGATCCAGTCGAACGGCTTGTCCTGCACATAGGGATGCTGCGTGTCTTTTACAAAAAAGTGGGCGGCATCTTCGTGATACGCATAACAGCGGTTGACCACCGGATTTTCTTCCCGGTCTTTTTCCGGCATCTGTCCGCGGTGCGGAAATTCCCACGGCATCTTGTTGGTCGTGGGATAGTCTTTCAGGTGTTCTACTTTGCGCCCTCTTTCGAGTACAAGCGTTTTAAAACCTTTTTCGGTGAATTCTTTCGCGGCCCATCCGCCGCTGATCCCGGAACCGATCACGATGGCATCGAACGTATTGGTGTTACCCATAACAGGAAATAATTATAGAGTTGTTTTTGGAGCTGGTTTCAGAGGCACACATCCATGGTAACGGCCGGGCACCAGCTCATAGACCTGCACCTTGGTAAGAAAATACTGGGAAGTGGTGTAAGCCTGCACCGTGTAGCGCTTTACCGTAGAATAGAAAAAATGAAGATCGCTTTCCTCTTTGTTCTGATCCTGTGCGGTAACAAATGCAAGGCGCCGGTCGGCGGGCGCTTCTACGAAGTCCGTTCCTAGCTTGCTTTTGGCAGCTTTTTCAAAGTCTTTCATGCCACGCACGAACTTTTTCTGACCGTCTTTATCCATGCAGTCGTCGATCATCAGCAGCGTAAACAGGGTGGCATTCAGGTCTTTTGCGCCGGGGGTATCTGTTTTGGGGAGAATCGTCTCGGCGAGTTCTGCCATCAGCTGTTCCTGGTCGCCGTCAATCTTCAGGTTCTTGAGTTCAACCGAGGTTCTGTCTTTGTTTTCAGCGCACGCCGGCAGCAGCAGGTAAGCACCCGTTGCCAGCAGCAGCTGTTTCACCATCAAACGCCTGTTCATATGTACGTGTATTAAAGTTTGAATTGTTTCCTTACACCTTCACTTCCCACCCTTTTTCATATTCACGCCCCCAAAGCTGCATAGCTTCCTTATCGCTCAGGATATGGCCGTTGGCCGGATCGCATTTAAGGGCGCGGCCCACGCGGTAGGCAATATTGCCCAGCTGCGGCAGCAGGGTCGACTTTTGTCCTTCCGTGATGGGTGCGTTGATGGATTCATTGCCACGGATGGCTTCGCAGAAATTTCTGAGGTGCAATCCGTCGAGTTGTTCCGTCGGGCTTACTGTGTTGGAAGGGTCATAGGGCGTATCGTCTTTGCTTTCATAGGTCAATTTACCGTTGTAGTCATACACTTTGTAGCTGTTGGCACCCGGGTACACGATGGTGCCATTGTCGCCGTAGAAAACGACCCCGCGGCCGCTGCCTTCGGAGGGGTAGCCGTTACAGCTCCGGCCTTCCCAGGTGCAGGCGGTGTTGTTGGGGAAAGTGTACGTAATCGTTTGCGTATCGGGCGTTTCCCAATCATCCTGGAACTGGAACCGCCCCCCGGAGGATACCACCGAATTCGGGTAATCCACATTCAGACCCCAGCGGGCCACATCGAGCTCGTGGGTGCCGTTGTTCAGCGCTTCACCGGTGCCCCAGTGCCAGAACCAGTGCCAGTTGTAGTGCACATAATTGTTGTGATACGGACGGCGCGGCGCCGGCCCCTGCCAGAGATCGAAATTCAGGTTGGAAGGCACTGCAGCCACAGCGCCCTTTCCGATCGATTTGCGGTTGTTGACGTACCAGCTGCGGGCAAAATACACGCGGCCGATGGTACCACCATGCAGTTTGGCGATCATTTCCTGCACTCCTTTGAACGTGCGGCGCTGGCTGCCCATCTGCACTTTGCGGTTGTATTTTTTAGACGCTTCCACCAGCAGTTCGCCCTCCGCCGGATTGTGTGCGCAGGGTTTTTCGACATAAACATTTTTGCCGGCCTGCAGGGCCATAATGGCGGCCGGCGCGTGCCAGTGGTCGGGGGCTGCAATGGCCAGCCCTTCAAAATCCTTTTTTTCCAGCAGCTTGCGGATATCGGAAAAACCGACCGGTTTTTTGCCGGTGATCTTTGCTATCTCGGCGATCGTCTTTTCCAGCACATTGGCGTCCGGATCGCAGATATAGGCGATCTCTACATCGGGCAGCGCAGCAAAAGTTTTCGATAAAAACAGCCCGCGGCTGTTGGTTCCCATCACGGCAAGTACCACTTTGTTGGCAGGTTTACCCTGAAAGAAACTGTTGGCCTGCGAAAGGGCGGGTGTAAGTAGGAGGCTGCTGCCGGCAAGCGAAACATCGCGGATAAAATCACGGCGCCTGATGCAATCGTTCATGAAAGAAAATTTAAGTGCGGGAATTATGCTCAGGTAAAAATAACCAAGAAAGATCAATCCGGCGAACATCACCGGAGAAATTCTTCCGGGATGGCCAGTCTCCCCTACGGCAGCGGCAAGCCCAGCAACAGAAAGGCTTTGCACCCGGCAGGGGCAAAGCCTTCAGCTAAATATTTAGCAAAATGATTGCGGGCGGAACAGAGGTCAGGAAGCCGCTTCTCCTTTGTCGTCATATTCGCCGGTTTCGTCCAGTGCACGCGTATCGCTAAAAGTGTCCGGTTCTTTGAGCGGGTTTTTTTTCTGGTCTTTCTCATGTTCCGCCGGAGATTGCAACGTACTGTCTGAAGTAAGGTACAACGCAGTAGGATCCTCGTTTCTGTCGCGGTCCGCATCTCCCACCGGATTGTCACGCAGGTCGCGGTTGTCTTCACCGGCACCCAGTACCTGGGGATCGGTTTTGAACTGATCTTCTTCAAATTCTTTTTCTTGCATGTTGATGGATTTAATTCAATATTGTATTCCAAATGCATGCCATGAACGCAAGACAATCTTTACCTTATACATGCAACTCTTCGACTTGTATGAATCCCCTTCTTAAAAACGCTGTACTGAGCCTTGTTTGTTTTTTTATGGCGGTCAATTCCCGCGGTCAGATAGTCTCCTCCCCTGCTCACCCTGCGCAACGTGACGCTTATCTTAAACAACTCAAAGATCTTGAGTCGGCTGTCCAGAACAATTTTTATGATATCGCCAGCGGCTTTTATAAAGAATCGGTGGTGGTTGAAGCCGGCAAGAATGCCTGGTCTTATCTCTGGCCTTTGTGCGGACTGATACAGGCCGGTAATGAGATAAAAAAAGTGGATCCAAAGGATTCGTTGATGGACCGCATCATCCACATACTGCCCGAATATTATGACCCGGCTCCACCGGCTCCAGGCTACGCATCGTATGTGATGAAGTTTAAAGGCGGCGACCGCTTTTATGACGACAACCAATGGATCGGCATTGCATGCCTCGATGCCTACAGCCGTAGCAAACGGGCGGCCGACCTGCGCACAGGACAACTGATTTACCGGTATATGATGACGGGTTTCGATACCACCCTGCAGGGCGGTATTTACTGGCAGGAAACCAAAAAAATTTCCAAGAATACCTGTTCGAACGGGCCGGGCATACTGGTAGCGTTGCAATTATATAAAGCTACCCGCAACCAGAAATACCTCGATACAGCCCTGATGCTGTACAGCTGGACAAACAAACACCTGCAGGCTCCATCCGGATTATATTATGACAACGTCCGACTCAATGGCAGCATACAGGAACATATGTTCTCCTACAACACCGGCACCATGCTGCAATCGAACGTGTACCTGTACGAGATCACGCACGACAAAAAATATTTGTCGGAAGCGCAGCGGATCGCCGACACTTCATCGGTCTATTTCCTGGGCAGCGGTCGTTTTCGGGATTCGTACTGGTTCAGCGCCGTGCTGCTGCGTGCATACCAGCACCTGCTCAAATTCGATCCGGATCTCCACTATATAAGGGCCTTTCAGAAGTGCCTCGACAATGCGCTGGAAACCAATAGAAACGGGAGCGGCGTGATGGGAAAGACCAAACCGCTGGAGCTGGTGCCACAGTCGGGCATGCTCGAAATACTGGCACGGTTTGCGTGGCTTGAAAAAACATATCCAAAGGAGTTTCCGGCCAAACAGCCCACTTCTTTATAACGCTCAAACAAGCATCATGGAAAAGCAAAACCTCCTTGCAAAACCGACCGTTACCGTTGCGGCACCTGCCGAAAAAGTTTGGGAAGCCCTGGTAACTCCTTCGCTCATCGAAAAATATATGATGGGCTCCCAGGTTGAATCCGGCTGGAAAGAAGGCAGCGACATCGTGTGGAAAGGCGTCTTCAAAGGCAAGCCCTTTGAAGACAAGGGAAAGATCCTGAAGCTGGAACCCGGGAAAGTATTCCAGTATTCCCATTTCAGTGCCATGGCCGGGCAACCGGACATTCCGGAGAATTACCACACCGTGACCGTTCGTTTATCTCCAGAAGATCAAAGCACAGAGGTGACGCTCTCACAGGATAAGAACGCGACCGAAGAATCGAAAAATGAATCGGAGAAGAATTGGAGTATGATGCTGGAAGGATTGAAAAAAGTGGTGGAAGGCAATTAGGGTTTCCTATCGTAAAATAATCCTTCACGTTTTACTTCGCCATCACATCGTCGGGTGCTGCTCGTAGATGGTCCAGAGCTGGCTCTCTCCCGCCTTCTTTTTTTCCAGGAGGATCTTGCTGTTGATCGATCCCTCTTCTGACGGCGTTATGTATAGCTCCGTACCCTTCAGGCGGATCATGAACGCATTGTTCTTCGCCGCAATAAACTCCCACTGCTGTGCGGGTCCTTCCTCGATTGGCTGCTGCTCGAGCGCGGTGCCATCGGCAGGTGTTTTGGAGGCCGGCTGAAAGGTTTTGCCGGTCAGCAGGTTCTGCAGGTAATAAGTTTGATCACCCGCTTTTTTAAAGTCCCAGGTCATGCATTTCCAGTTGGTCGGTTGATAGCTTACGATGGGAGTGGCATTTTTGTTGCTGGCTTCCAGCGGCCGCAAAAGCATGCCGGTCTGCACATTCTTGATGGCAAAGGTTCCCTGGATCGTTTGTGCAGCGGCAGTAGAAACGGTAAATATTATCAGTGCCAACAGGCAAATAAAGATTCTGTTGAGGGTCATCGTTTTACAATTTGTTTTTTGGAGACGACTTGTTTTTGAGCCGTTTCACCGGGCACCCCGATCATCACATCTTCCGGCATGGGTTCGCCGAAATAAGGCGTGCCGTCTTTTTTCCAGAAAAACTGCTGTGCCCTGGGCGAGCGAAAGCGGCCACAGCCCTGTCCGGGCTGGCTGTTGGCATGATAGAGTATCCAGTCTTCCTTTCCATCCGGCGATTTGAAAAAACAGTTATGACCCGGCGCAAACACCTTATTCATGGGCGATTGCTTGAAAACGGGATCCGGTGATTTTACCCAGGAGGCTGCGCTCATGATACTGTCGCCCTTGAAGCTAAGCAGTCCGAGTTCATAGGTATCCGTCCAGCAACCGCTCGCAGAATACACGAGGAACAGCTTGCCATCATGCTCCAGCACTTCCGGTCCTTCGTTCACCAGCACCCGGGAAGGGTCATGCGCAGTGTTGAGGTCGCCGTTCTTTTCCCAGTCGTAATAGGGTGAAGACAACATCACACGTTTGCCTTCCACCGTCCAGGGATTCTTCATTTTTGCCATGTAAATGTTCTGTTGCCCGTTCACATCCCCTTCCCAACCCGACCAGATAAGATAAAACGAGTTTTTAAATTCGAACACAGATCCGTCGATGCTCCATTTGTCGTCCGGAGTAGCGAGCTTCCCTTTCATTGCCCACTGGCCCTGCATCGGATCGGCCGATCCGTTTTCGATTACCCATAACCGGTGCTGTACGTTGTTACCGCTGTCTGCCGCAAAATAAACATACCATTTGCCTTTCATAAAATGAATCTCGGGTGCCCATATCTCTCTTGAATATGGCCCCCTGGCAGGCGGAGTCCAGATCGTTTTGCGTTCTGCATTGGCCAGATCTGCGATGCTTTTTGTTTTCCACAGATCAATCCTGTTGCCGGTGGTATGGGTGTAGTAATAGAATCCCTCCTTGTAAATGCACCAGGGATCAGCGCCGGATGGCAACAGCGGATTTGTAAAACTTGCCTGTTGTGCGCTTACTATGCCGGATACAAAAAGAAGGCAGAGCAGGAAGAGGTAAAGCAGCTGTTTCTTCATAAGAAGGATACTGTTTTTAGCAGTTGATTTTATGGATTATCAGTTATGCAACTTACAATTTTGTAAAGATGGGTTGTCTTTTTACCCGGTAAACATACGAAGCGATGGTGTTCTATTTCTCACTCAACTACCGGGAAAGCCGAGATCCGCAACCGTGCGGCGCCCATCGGGATCAGCTCTATGGATTGTTCCTTTGTGGACACGGCGACCGGACTATGGGGCAGCGTATCGCACAACCCGTTTGCATCCAGGATCCATTCGGGAATGATCTTGCCTTTTGCCTTCAGCGTATATGGCACATCTTCGGTCGTGAACGGAAAACCGGATTTCGGCCATTCCTTTTTTACCAGCTGGAACTGCTGTTCCAGTGGTCCTTTCGGAAGGACCAGCCCGTAGTTCCACTGACTGGCCGGATAGATCTCGTACGAGGGCCATTTGGAAGGATCAGCCGAGGCCTGCCATTTGGAATCACCGATGGCCGATTTCTTACTGTCCATCTTCTTATACGACTCGTCTATTTTCAGCGAGAACGTAAGCGGACCATAGTTCACGCTGACACTGTTTTTATTCAGATCCCAGGTTTTCAGTTCCAGCTTCGCAGGCAGTATCAACTCTATCACATCGCCCTGTTTCCATTCTTTTTCAATTCTTGCATAAGCGCTTTCTTTCATGTTCACTTCTGCAGGTTTGCCATTCACTACTACACTTGCACCCGTACACCATCCGGGAATACGCAGGTACAATGGAAAGCGGACCGCTTTGGCCGTGGCCACCTCAAAACGTACGCGGTCACTGAATGGATACTCGGTGGTCTCATGCAAGGTCACTTTCCCGTTCTTACCTGCCTGCACGGTCACATCGCTGGAATTGTATAAAACCGCCGCCACTCCGTTGTCGTTGGTAGCCATCCACAGATGCTCGGCATAATAAGGCCAGCCCTGGGCGTGGTTGTGCTGGCAGCAGCGGCTGCTGAACGGGTTCATCATCAGGAAAGGGCCCTTGTTCTGTATGCCCGGACTGTGATTGCGGCTGTCGCTTACCACCATGTTCGGCGCTGTGAGATACCTCAGGCCTTTGAAATCAGGCATCACGGCAGCGGGATAGGTATTGAAAGCGACGTCTTCGCAATTGTCGGCCCACATCACATCGCCGGTAATGCCAGTAAGAATTTCATCCGAGGCCATCTGTTCCACCAGCCCGCAGGTTTCTACCGCCTGCCTGGGATCATCATAACCTTTTCTGGCGTTCTCATCGGCGCCAAACATACCGCCCGGTACCTGCCCGTACAGGTTCCGGACCAGGTAAAAATCATGGTAAGTAGCGCCCAGGTGACTGGTGTCGTGGGTCTGCATGTAATAGGTGGCCGGCTCCCTAAAACACTGCGCAATATTCACATTGTGCCAGTTGGGTAACTTGTCTTTCTGCATCCAGTTGGCTGTGTTCCTGTGAATCTTATCCGCGAGGGTAAGGAGCCAAGGCTCTCCTGTGCGGTTGTACAGCCAGTAGATGCTGTACAGGTTATCGCCGCCGCGGCTGTTCTCCCAGTAAATTTTCAGCAACTGGTCATCGGGCACGGTAGCCTCCCATTTAAAATATTTAGTCATGAAAGGCAGCACGCGCGGATCTTTGCTGTATTCGTAGTACGACTGCATGCACCAGAGCATGATCATGTTGGGCCAGAGATCGGGTGTGTTACCCGCATTTTTCTGGTGCTCGTTTTCTATGATACTGGGCCCGAAATAGCCGTTTGGCTGTTGGCTTTGAAACACTTTTTCGAGCCACAACTTTGTCTCGGCGATGATGCGTTCATCGTGCAGGATATATCCGAGGTTGCCGTATCCTTTCAGCCAGTAGGGCACTTCCTCCCACCCGTGATCTCCTTTTCCGGTTCCGCTGAACCAGGCGTTGTTCTCTTTTGCAAGCCATGCGCTGATCTCTCCGAGCTGCCCCGTTAACCCGTCGCGTTGCAGCTCGAGGTATTTTTTAACCAGCCCTTTCGGTTCTATGCTTCCGACGGGCAGTTTTATAAAATACAAACTCTGCAACGGCTTTTTATTATTTACGTAATAGGCGCTGGAACCGGTGGCCGTAGGTTTGGCCACATTGGTAACACTCACCGCATCTTTTTGGGCAGCAAGCGAAAGCGACATCCCAATGCAAACGATCAGCGAAAAGAATTTTTGAGGCATCAGCAAAGCTTGATTTGTTATTATGAAGAGGCTAAACGCCATGGAAGAAAGCCGAAACAACCTTTCCAAATAAGTCAGGGAAGGTTGGTCGTGTAAAGCCTTTTGTTTGTCTGTTTCAATTTGTCGAGCGGAAACTTGACCACTTTGCGGTCATAGGTCATAAAGCCGTTTACCTCGCCTTCCACATCGGTGGTCTGGGTGTATACAGCAGCCGACAACCCGCGGGGTATGAGGTATTGAAGCTTGTCGACAAACGTGATGTAGATATTGAAGAGTGAATCGGCGCTGTTGAAGTTGCGGTAGCCCCAGTTGTTGTTCTGCTGCCATACATGCCCTTCGAGCGGAAGACCCAGCCCACCGAATTCACCCACCACCAAAGCCTGTTTTGCGCCGAAGATCTCCGGGCTCGGCATAGCTGGCGCAGGATAACTGTGCATGTCGATGATATCTCCGACCGGGTGAAAATTGCCTCCGCTTGCGCTGTTCACCAGCCTGCTTTTGTCGTGGTTCTGCGTCCAATGGGTGATCTCGGCCGTTTTAAATTGTCCCCACGCTTCGTTGAAAGGCACCCACACTACGATGCACTGGTAATTGTAGAGGTTGTCCATGATGGAGTTCCATTCGGTGCGGTAGATCTTTTCAGATTCCGGCGTGCGGGTTTTGTCGGCGCCTGAGTTTTCCATTCCCGGGCGGTTCTCCCACCTTCCGCCACCCAAGTCGCCGGTGGGCATATCTTGCCATACCAAGATGCCGATGCTGTCGCAGTAGTAATACCAGCGGGCAGGTTCGGTCTTGGTATGTTTGCGGATCATATTGAATCCCATATCGCGGGTCTTCTCAATATCAAAACGCAGCGCCTGGTCGGTCGGCGCAGTGTACAATCCGTCGGGCCACCAGCCCTGGTCGAGCGGACCGTACTGAAACTCGAATTTATTGTTCAGCATCATGCGCTGCACACCTTTACTGTCGGGCTGCAGCGAGATCTTGCGCATGGCGAAATAACTTTTTATCTCATCCACCGTTTTACCGTTTCTCATTACAGCCACTTTCAGCTTGTACAGGAACGGTGATTCAGGCGACCAGGGCTTGGCGTTGTCAAGTTTCACGGCCACTTCTCCGTTGCCGGAGCCGCTCTGCTCTGCTACTATTTTGTCGCCATCCATCACGGTCCATTTCACGGCATCGGCTGTTTGCACATTTTCAACCGAGCTGCTGAACCGGATGGTGTTGTTATCGAGATCGGGGGTTTGTTTGATGGATGCGATATAGGTGGGAGGCACTGCTTCCATCCATACGGTTTGCCAGATACCGGTCACCGGGGTATACCATATTCCCCGGGGGTTCTTTACCTGCTTGCCACGGGGCTGCGGGCCGTCATCGGTGGGATCCCAGACACGCACCGTGATCTTTTGCTGTTTGTCTTTTGTGATGAGGGAGCTGATGTTGAAACTGAAGGGATCGAAACCACCCTGGTGCGTACCTGCTTTTTTCCCATTTACGTATACATCACAAAGCCAGTCTACCGCGCCGAAGTGCAGCAGTATCTGCTGGTTCTTGGCGTTAGCCGGCATCGTAAAATTGCGGCTGTACCACAATACACTGTCTTTTCCAACCGTGCGTCCAACACCCGACAAGGTAGACTCCACCGCAAAAGGCACTACGATCTTGCCATTGAAGGAAGACGGCACCTGTTCGTCTGTTTTCGGCACGATCGCGTAATCCCACGAACCGTTGAGGTTGGTCCAGTTGGCACGTACCATTTTGGGGCGGGGGTATTCAGGTAGCGGGTGGGCCGGTTGCATGTCGGCCGCCCACTGGGTGGTAATGCGTTTGGGTGCTTGTGCAGACAAATCGGCCATCTGCAGTAAGGCAATAGAAAAGAGGACAGAATAAAAAGGAGGTTTCACGTTCATAGTTTTTAATTTATGACAATGCTTGTATGAAGGAGCAGGGACTGCAACCAGATATCCTCTTCAATAGAGCGAAGGTTGTATATGTGCAGCAAAAAATTCGGGAATTGAAAAAACGCTTCCGCAGCACCTCGTCGGATAGCGGGGAACATCTGATTGGCTGAAGTATAATTGTTGGATTACAGGATGATACCAATACACAATCGTTTACTGTGCAATATAAACAGAAATCCGCACCGAAAAGTTACTCCCTTCCCGTTGTGCCTGGCCTTCAGTTGTCAGGGCGTGCGCTCCTGGTTGTAGATGGTTGTTATTTCCGCATCGGTCAGTACACGGTTATACAGCCGTACATCATCTATAGAACCGCTAAAATAATTTGCAGCGGTATACAGGTACGGACCTGCAGTGAATGTGTACTGCGATTTGGGCAGTTCATTGCCGATCACAAGATTCACCGGACCCGAGAGTGACAGCAGCGCACCGGTGGTACTCACCGTTTTGAGCAGGGCCCCGTTGAGGTAGAATTTCATGTTACCGGATGAGTAAGATACCGCTACCTGGTTCCATTGATCGGAGGTGACGGCGGTTGTACTGTCGGAAACGTCATGTACCCCGTTGCTGGCATTATAAGAGAACTGAAGGAAATTATATCCAAGCTGGAATTTGTAGCCGTTTTGCCGGTTGAGAGAAACCAGCGTCCTGTCTGGACTGGAATTGCGTGAGCTGACCCAGAGACTGATGCTGATGCTTTGCGGGTTCAGGCTTGCGTCGAATGGCACTTCCATGCAGGCGCCATTGTTAAAATCGTACGCCCTGTTTGCCCGGTTGAACCGGTCGGCTGTGAGCACCGGCAGGGTTCCTCCGTCGGTGCCGGTGGTTCCCGTTACCGATATCCAGTTGGTTCTCAGCTGCCCCGTATGTCCGTTGCCGGTGGTATCATTTGCGTTTCCATCGAACTTCCACTGTGCTACCAGGTTAGCAGCAGCCACCTCGGGTATGCGCCTTGAAGTGAAATCCTTGAACTTGGTGCGCAGGTTGGAGTATGCAAACTCTACGTCTTCCTGTATGAACACAGTGCCGGTGTTTACCTGCAGGGCAAGGTCGATCGCATCTCTCAAAGGAGCCTTGGACCCCACAGCGTAATTGCCTGGTTTGGTACCTTCCGCAGCTGCATTGTACACCCGGGTGACAGAGTCGACCAGCGATTTAAGCCTGGTTTTGTCGGGGGGTTGGGGCGCAGCTTCGTCTTTCTTACAACCCGGTAGTATGACCGATGCTGTTGCAATAAGGAGTACAAATGCCAGGATAAAAGGTGACAGGCGCATGATATGGTTTGTAAGTTTGCGAAAGATCTTATTTGTCCGAACAGGTCACACCAGGCAGCGTCCGGTTTAACCGGTCTCTCAAAGCCTGTAAATTCCAAATACTAAAACCTTGCAAAAAAAGAGCCGACAATGGTTTAGGTCCCTTCACTCGATTATCTTTGGTCCTCTTTTCTTTCCAAGTACTCAAGTCTGATACATGAAAAAATTTCTATTTCTTTCCTTTTGTGTGTTTTTCGCTGCAGCCTCCTATGCCCAGGTTATGAAGCCGGTGAAGTGGTCTTACAGCTCAAAAAAGCTGGCTGCCGATACATACGAAGTTCATCTTACTGCCTCCATCGACCCCGGCTGGCACACCTACTCTCAAAATACCCCCGACGGCGGGCCCCTGCCTACCTCCATTAAATTTACCAAGAATCCGCTGATCACCATGGAAGGTAAAGCAAAAGAACTGGGTAAACTGGAGCAGCACCATGAACCCCTTTTTGGAGTAGATGTAAAACAATTCTCCAACAAAGTTGAATTTGTGCAGATCGTGAAAGTGAAAGGTACTGCGAACACTACAGTTACGGGCACCGTAGAATCGATGGCTTGCAACGACAAGGAATGTCTGCCTCCTGCTACAGAAAATTTCTCCGTATCCCTGAAATAGCCGTTTCATTCAATTCCTGAAGATGAAGAAGCTTTCAACTGCGTTTCTATCCCTGCTTTTTATTTCTCTTTTTCAGATCGCCAGTGCCCAGCCTGCAAAGCCGGTTACGTTCCAGTTTTCAAACAGCCGCATCAACAGTAAAGAGGTACTCGTCACCGTTAAAGCACTGATAAGCCCTGGCGTAAAACTTTATTCCCTCGACAAAGTATCTGAAGACGCTCCTTATTCCAGTCTTTCCTTTGATTCTGCTTTCACGAAACAATTGAATGGCAGCGTTTCCGAAACGGGTAAGCTGCGGGAAGAAACAGATACAGTGGTAAAAAGCCGCGTTAAGTTTTATATGGATTCGGCCGTGTGGAAACAGAAGATTAACCTGGCTCCTGCCGACAGTCTTGTATTGAAGGGTACGATCAACTATATGTATAAGGAAGGAAGTAATTACACCCCGGCCGAAGAGCCGCTGAAAGTGTATGTGCATTCCTCCCCTACCGAGTCTGATGCTGCCACAACTTCCTCTGTGGCCGGCAAATCGTTGTGGTGGGTGTTCTTTACTGCGTTCGCGGGTGGACTGCTTGCGTTGCTAACGCCCTGTGTCTATTCCATGATCCCGATCACCGTGAGCTTCTTTACGAAGCGGAGCAAGTCGCGCGGGCAGGGCATACGGAACTCGTTGTATTATTCGGCTTCCATCATAGTCATATTCACGCTGCTTGGCTTTCTGATTACCGTGATCTTTGGTCCTGCGGCATTGAATAACCTGGCCACCAACTGGATCGCCAATCTCATTTTCTTCGCCGTCTTTTTGCTGTTCGGTATTTCTTTTCTCGGTGCTTTCGAGATTAACCTGCCCAGTTCCTGGTCGAATACGGCGGATACCAAGGCAGGCACCACCAATTTCCTGGGCATATTTTTTATGGCGCTCACGCTGGTCATTGTTTCTTTTTCCTGCACAGGTCCCATCATCGGCAACCTGCTCGTGCTGGCCGCGCAGGGCAGCTACTACGGCCCGCTGATCGGCATGTTCGGTTTTTCGCTGGCATTAGCCCTTCCTTTTGCACTGTTTTCGCTGTTCCCCAGCATGCTCAATGTACTGGGCAAAGCAGGCGGCTGGCTGAACTCCGTAAAGGTGACCCTTGGCTTTATCGAACTGGCGCTTGCCCTGAAATTCCTTTCCAACGCGGACCTTTCAAAGGGATGGCGGCTGCTCGACCGTGAGATCTTCATCAGCCTCTGGGTGGTGATCTCTGTTCTGCTCGGTTTATACCTGCTGGGCAAGATCAAGTTTCACCATGACGACGACCTGCCTAAAAATGATTTCGGACTGCCGTATCTGTCTGTTACGCGGCTGTTCTTTGCCATCGCCACGTTCAGCTTCGCCGTGTACATGATACCAGGACTCTGGGGCGCTCCCCTTAAAGGGATCGGTGCCTTTGTACCGCCGATGGGAACGCAGGATTTTAATTCGTCTGCCCCTGCCGGTTTCGCCCCTCTCACTCAGCCAGGCCCCAACGAACTGCATCCTGTGAAGTATGTAGAAAAGATGAAAATATATGAACCGGAAGTAGTGGTGAAATACGGCATGGTAACCTATTTTGATTATGATGAAGCCCTGGCGGCGGCCCGGAAACTGAAGAAACCGCTGATGATCGACTTTACCGGGATCAATTGCGTGAACTGCCGTAAAATGGAAAGCCAGGTGTGGAGTCAGCCGGAAGTGATGGAGCGGCTGAAAAACGATTTTGTGATCGTATCCTTGTTTGTAGATGTAAAGGTTGATCTTCCTGAAAACGAACAGTACTACTCGAAATATCTGAAGAAACAGGTAGAGACCCTGGGCGATAAGAATACAGACCTCCAGGTGAAAGATTACAATGCCAACACACAACCTTACTATTTCTTTTTGGATGACAATGGAAAAAGGCTGGTGCAGGAAGGTTTTGGCTACGATCCGAATGATACGGTCAGGAAATTTTTAGCACTTCTCGACCAGGTCAAACAAAATTATATTCAGCGGAATCCGTAAATTGGAGTATGAAGATGATAGATCGAGTGTGCAAACCGGCTATCCCCGGGTGGACGGTGAAGGGCTTGCTGGCTGGTTGCATTGTGTTACTGGCTTTGCCGGGCCTGGCCCAGAAAGCTCCTACCTGGCGCGAGCAGATCGACGATCTTATTGAGCAGACAGACAGCCTGTCTTTAAAAACACAAACCACGTTCTACCAGGTCAGATACCTCAAGCACGACCGCTGTATCAAAGAAACCTGGTACTACACCCTGAAAGCCGGAAAGCCTGTTTTCTTTCAGTTGCGGTACGCCATCGATACCAGTGAATTCACGGAAACTTATTACGTCAGCAAAAACCGGTTGGTGTGCATGGCCGAGTTTGAAGGGCCCTACGCTTCAAAGACGGAAGACATCAACCACGCGGAAATTTACTTCTTTAATGATGATGTGCTGCGACAGTACGTAGTAAGCGGACCTCAGAAAATAAACAGCACCAAGCTCAGCCGGCAGAATGAATGCCTGGAGAAGTTCTCCCAGCGGTATGCGGAACTCCGTGCAAATCTGCGATGAGCAAGTCGCCCCTGCCTCCTAACCTGATGTTGTTCTCCCTGCCTATCCGCGCATGTGTGAAACGTTTTATTCCCCTTCTTTATATCGGTTTTTGCGGCTTTTTGCTGCTTGCACCTGGCAAGCCGGGGCTTTATGCACAAACCACGCCTGCACAGAGTTTATACAGGAAACTGACCCTCTCCGATTTTAAAGGCACCCCAGATGCCAACGCCCCGTATCTGGCAACAACCTTTACGAATCTGTCGTACCAATATGCCAATCCGGTAGCCTGTGGCAACAAAGCCAAGGTGAGGTTCGGTTTTGAGACTACCATCCGGGTCGGGGAAAAATCATGGATGAAATTCGATAAGATCAGGAGCAAACAGCTGCTGCGGGAATTGCTCGAACATGAGCAGGGGCACTACGATCTGGCAGAAACCTTTTCCGTGCAGTTACAAAGAAACCTTGCTGGTTTTTGCTTTGACCGCAACCGTTATAAAGCGGAGATCGATTCTATATACAGATCGCTGAGTACTTATTACGACACCCTGCAGGTAAGATATGATGCCGAAACAACGCACGGACAGGAGAAAGAACCACAGGCTCAATGGAAAGCCAGGATTGACGCCCTGCACCGTGCGATGCTGAGGCAATAAAATATGTTTAAAGTTTTGAGAAGAAAATTATCAATAATCTAACCGGCCTTTCTGGGCAGATTACCTACACTGTTGCCCTTCTTGGAGGAGGACACACTTTTTGCCGAACCGCCGATGCCAAATTTTGAATGAGTGGTGGGGTTTGTATTTTTCACTATCAATCCGGATTTCGGTGCCTGCTTCTTCGGTGATTTCGCTTTCGATTTACTCATTGCAAATATTTTTTATACCTAAATATAATTCTATTCTTCTTAACTGCCGCGGGCAATCCCATTTTATTTGCGGTACAAACCACTGAAGGAAATACCCAGTCCGGGAGCAGAAGAGAACCTGAATGCACCCGGCTTGCCGGGATCGAAATCGAGCCCCGTGGCAAGGTCTTCCGACAGCAGCAGCGGGCCATCCATATCGAGGTAGTCGGCCAGGGGCGCCAAGTGCGCGATGGCTGCGGAACCGATGGTGCTTTCGTTCATGCTGCCCAGCATCACTTTCATGTTGCGCTGCCGCGCTGCGCTGATCATTCTTCGGGCAGGGGTAATGCCGCTGCATTTGGTGAGCTTGATATTGATTCCATGGAAGTGCCCCTCGCATTTCTGCACATCTCCTTCCTTCACACAGCTTTCGTCGGCGATCAGCGGCACATCGGTCGACTCGTAAAGGATCTTCATACCTTCCCAGTTGTCTTTGTCGAGCGGCTGCTCGATCAGTTCCACTCCCAGTTGTTTTAATACGGGTATTTTCTGCAAAGCTTCTTCGGTGGTCCACGCCGCATTTGCATCTACCCTGAACAGCGCATCTGTGTGGCTGCGCAGTGATTCCATGATAGAGAGGTCATTATCTGTTCCCAGCTTGATCTTATAAACCGGCCAGG
This sequence comes from Chitinophagaceae bacterium, assembly GCA_965200945.1. Lineage (GTDB taxonomy): Bacteria > Bacteroidota > Bacteroidia > Chitinophagales > Chitinophagaceae > JADCRZ01. The sequence goes on along the minus strand of OZ241749.1, from coordinate 719,888 downwards.
GTTTTTCCTGCATTTTCTCCACCATCTTTTCAATGGTGTCGATGCCGATGGTATAATCGGTTACCGGGCATACTGACGGATCTGCTTTAAAAAATTGATAGAGTGGCTTTTTATGCAGCTTGCCGTACAGGTCCCAGCCTGCAATATCGAGCGCACATACCAGGAAACTGTTTTGTGGCAGCAAGTGATGGAGATAATGCCAGTACCGTTCCGGATCGGTAAAAAAGAATTTTTCGATAAAGGTCTTCTTGGACTCCAGATCCGCGATCATTTTTTCGACGGGGATCTGATAGTAGGTGATGGCCGGGGCTTCGCCCCATCCGCTGATGCCGTGGTTATCAAGCTCTACAACCAGGGTCGGCTGATGGGTCTTGGTACCGCGTGAGATCGTGAACGGATAACGGAAGGCCAGGTTGTGCGCGAAGTAATTACATATCATAACTGATCGGCGGAGCCGGAGGCATTGTTAAACCGGGTGAATGAAAATATCAGCGCTCACTTGCATCAATATGCGCTTTCAGTTCTTTACCCAGCGTTTTTTCTTTGATAAGGTCTTCCAGGGTTATATGCATGCGGTAACCCCAGAAATGTCTGGGATCGGCCGGGATGTTGATGCGTTCTTCGGCCGGGTCGTTCACGCGGAGAGCTTCATCCATTCCAAATAAGTCCTGCAGCTGGAAGATGCTCCACATCGCTGGTGAATTGAGGTGCTGCATGATAACGGCTTTGCTAACCCACTCGGTGGAAGTAGCGGGGGCTTCCCCGATCTGTCCCAATTCCTGGTTAAAAAAAGCCTGTGTCAAATGTTGGTTTTCCTGCCACCAGCCGCGGATCGTACTCATATCGTGTGTTGAGGGCGTTACTACCGACAGATACGGTGCGGTTTTCAGGTTCGTGAATGTGGCACGGGGGTCTTTGGGCATCCGCTGGATCTCCAGACTCAAAATCCCGAGTTGGCTCATCACATCGGGTACGCAATGAGGTACCATACCGAGGTCTTCGCCGCACACGAGCATATCTGTGGAAGCCTTGAGAGCAGGCAGCTTTTTAAGCGCTTCCTGCTTCCAGAAATTATCCTGCCTTCTGTAGAAATAATCGTTGTACAAATCTCTCAGCTGATACTGCGTATGAGGATCGAGGGTCCGGAAGGAGCTGGTTTTATCCATGTTGATCCTGAAATGATACCGGCTTCCGGCTGAACCCGGTTCTTCAAAAAGGATGACGTTGGAGATCAGGTCGTACAGCCCTTCTTTGAGTGGTTGCAACTCCCCTGCCTGACCGGTATTAAAGTATTGCTCTATTTTTTTCTGTGTATCCAGATCGGACTTTAGTGTGTAGCCACCATTCTCATAAGGATTCAAAAAATGCTCTCTTACCAGGATTGCCTGGTCAACGCCAAAACGGTCTTCCAAAACAGAATCCGTGATGCAGGGCTTTGTATAGCGGTCATGGTCGAACCAGATATTTCTTTCTGCAAATTCGTTGCTGAAAACCGGGATGGCGGGCACGAAGTATCCCATGATGCCTTCTACCGCATGCAACGGGATCGACCAGATGCGAAAAAAACCCAGGATGTGATCAATTCTGAACGCGTCGAAATAGTTGCTCATTTGTTCAAAACGCTGGCGCCACCAGAGAAACCCGTTCTCCTGCATCTTATCCCAGTTGTAGGTCGGAAATCCCCAATTCTGTCCTTTCACGGCAAAATCGTCGGGAGGCGCGCCGGCCTGCATATTCATATTATACAGTTCTGGGTCTACCCAGGCATCGCATCCGTAGCGGTACACCCCGATCGGCAAGTCGCCTTTCACTATGATGCCTTTTTTGTGTGCGTACTCGGTCGCTTCCTTCAGTTGAAGATGCAGGTGGTACTGGATGAAATAATAAATCATGATCTCGTCGTAGTACTTCATTTTAGACGAGGTGTATTTTTCGATCGCCGCCTTGTTATAGACGCTGTTTGTTTTCCACTGGCTGAAATCAGAAGTGCCGTTTTTATCGCGAAGGTGTGAAAAGGCAGCGTAGGGAATGAGCCAGTGTTTGTTGGCCTGGAAAAAGGCATAAAAATCCGGATGTTCAAGGTAGGTCTCTTTTTGTGCCTGGTACAGTTCACCAAGCGTATCAAGCTTAAACCTGATCACCTGCTCATAATCCAGCTTTGGGAGATCGTTAAGTTGCTTTTGTTTCTTCTTCAGCTGTTTGATAAGAGACGCCTGTCCTTTACCCGCAACTTTTTCAAGATTGATATAGATCGGATGTAGTGCGAAAGCTGAAATGGCGGCGTATGGGTAAGAATCCGCATTTGTGCGCGTGGCGGTGGTATCATTTACAGGCAGCAGCTGTATCAATTTCAGACCGGCAATTTTCGCCCAGTCGGCCAGTAGTTTGATATCGCTGAACTCGCCCACCCCAAAACTGGTCTTACTTTTCAGGCTGAAAACAGGCACTGCAACGCCGGCACCCTTCCACGCTTTAAATGGGAAACGGGCAAACCCGTCATGCACAAGCGTGAGCAGGTTGTCGGCCGGATTGCCGAGCAGGGTGCGGTCTGCAGAGCCTTCCAGCTCAACGGGTTCCTTTTTTGAAGTGTCGTACCTGCCATATTTATAAGTTAAGGGGAAATTTTCATGTGGCAGGGTCAGTTTGACGCTCCACCAGTTTCCTTTCCGGGTGAGCGGCAGTACAGCTTCTTTTTGCCAGTTACCCAACTCGGCGCAATTGCCGGTAATAAAGAGGATCTCGTTTTTCTGTAGCAGCGGCGACTTGACCCGGAAAATATGCGTAAAGGTTTTAACCGGTTTTTCTTTGGTCCTGGATTTGTTTTCTACCAGCAGGGTGTTTTCAAAAGGGATCGAATAGAACACATTTTCATACCAGCTTTCAGCATTCCAGGTATCGACCGTCTGAACTTCCTGGAAATTATTTTTGCCTATGTCGATGATCCGGTCGTGTTCGCCTTCCGATACCTGTGAACCATCCTCCATGGTGAGGATATATTTGTAGCCCAGCAGGCTTTGCTTCGGCATATCGATATCTAAAGAAGCCTGCCAGAACTCATTGCTGAAATATTGCATGGCATGGCGGGATGTGGTTTTTTCATCATTTTCCTGTTTGAAGGTTGTCTCAACTTGCAGTTGTTGGCCGAATTTTGTAGTAAAACGCAGATAGAAATTTAGTTTCATGAGATATACTTTGAAAGCCACGAAAGTAGTACAAAAAGGGAAGCAGGCGAAACAGGCGGGTGGAGGTACATCATAACCCTTAGGAGAGCCTTATCATCGAACTTTTTATAGAGTTGTGCAACGGGATTTATAGTAGGCAGTTTTTTTTATGCCGGCAAAAGTGATTCTGCAATTTTGCGTTAATTTCGTGCAAACAACCTGACATATGCAAACAGAAAATAAGAGAACGGGAATATACTGGATGATCTTTTTCACATCAGCCGTTTGTTTGATACTGGCCATTGTCTTTCATTGGGAGTATCTTACTTTGATCCTGCCTTTCATGTGTACTTCGTTTGTGAAGGCGATGGATCTTATGTAACTTCATAAAATAAAAAAACCTACGAAATTTCGTAGGTTTTTTATGGTAGCAACCGCTACCCTTATCTATTCAAACACTTATTTCACTTCTTCATATTCAGCATCGGTCACTGTATCGCCGGCTGCCTCATTGGCCTGTCCGCCACCCGGCTGACTTCCTTCTGCTCCGGGCTGGCCCCCCTGCTGGGTAGCTTTGTACATGTCTTCGCTGGCGGCTGTCCACGCAGTGTTCATTTCTGTCATCGCGCTGTCAACCGCAGTTACATCCTGTGACTTGTGCGCTTCCTTCAGTTTGCTCAGTGCCGCTTCGATCGGCGCTTTTTTGTCTGCAGAGATCTTGTCGCCGTATTCTTTCAGCTGTTTTTCAGTCTGGAATACGAGGCTGTCGGCCTGGTTCAGCTTGTCTACTTTTTCCCGGGCTTCCTTATCGGTCGATTCGTTGGCCTTTGCTTCATTCTTCATCCGTTCGATTTCGTCTTTGGTCAGACCGCTGCCGGCTTCTATGCGAATATTCTGCGATTTGCCCGTTCCTTTGTCTTTAGCGGTTACATGCAGGATACCGTTGGCATCGATATCGAAAATCACTTCGATCTGCGGTAAGCCTCTCTGGGCTGGCGGGATGCCATCCAGATTGAACATACCAAGACTCTTGTTCTGTCCGGCCATCGGGCGTTCACCCTGCAGTACATGAATTTGTACACCGGGCTGGTTGTCGGAAGCGGTAGAAAACACTTCTGACTTTTTGGTAGGGATGGTTGTATTCGAGTCAATGAGACGGGTCATTACACCACCCATGGTTTCGATACCCAGGCTGAGCGGGGTGACGTCGAGCAGCAGCACATCTTTCACTTCACCGGTCATAACTGCACCCTGGATAGCGGCTCCTACTGCCACAACTTCATCCGGGTTTACGCTGCGGTTCGGCTTTTTGGCAAAGAACTTTTCTACAATCTCCTGCACTTTCGGGATACGGGTAGAACCACCTACCAGGATCACTTCATCAATTTGCGATACCGACATACCGGCATCTTTCAGGGCCTGTTCGCAGGGTTTAAGGCAACGTTCGAACAGGGTGTCTGCCAGTTGCTCAAATTTTGCGCGGGCCAGCTTTTTCACGAGGTGCTTGGGCACGCCGTCGATGGCAGTGATATAGGGGAGGTTGATTTCTGTTTCGGAAGAAGAGCTCAGTTCCACCTTGGCCTTTTCAGCAGCTTCTTTCAAACGCTGAAGTGCCATCGGGTCTTTGCGGAGGTCTACATTTTCTTCTTTCTTGAACTCTTCGGCGAGCCAGTCCATGATCACTTTATCGAAATCATCGCCACCGAGGTGGGTATCACCGTTGGTGGATTTCACTTCAAACACACCGTCACCGAGTTCGAGTACGGAAATATCGAATGTACCGCCCCCGAGGTCAAATACGGCAATCTTCTGGTCTTTACCGCCTTTGTCGAGACCGTATGCAAGGGCTGCAGCGGTGGGTTCGTTCACGATGCGGCGTACATTGAGACCGGCAATCTCACCGGCTTCTTTGGTAGCCTGCCTTTGTGCGTCATTGAAATACGCAGGTACGGTGATTACAGCTTCGGTCACTTCCTGACCCAGGTAGTCTTCTGCTGTCTTCTTCATTTTCTGCAGCACCATAGCAGATATTTCCTGTGGTGTATAGAGTCTTCCGTCTATATCAATGCGTACAGTATTGTTGTCACCTTTTGTTACTTTATAGCTCCAATGGCTGATCTCATTGGTTACCTCGTCAAATCTGCGGCCCATGAAGCGTTTCACAGACATGATCGTGTTTTGAGGATTGGTTATAGCCTGGCGTTTGGCGGGGTCGCCTACCTTACGTTCTCCGTTTTTCAGGAATGCCACTACAGAAGGGGTAGTACGGCGGCCTTCGTCGTTTGCGATCACGACGGGTTCATTGGCTTCCAATACGGCCACACAGCTGTTGGTGGTACCGAGGTCAATTCCTATTATTTTTCCCATGATTTGTTGAATTTATACAGCAGGGAAGACAATGATTATGCCACACAAAAAAGGGTGAAAAAATGGCAGAAATTACCCGTTCGTGTTTTATCGGATGGTTAAAGCGTTGCAGATTTTGCAGAACACTTGCAGTGGATGCGTCAATTCGTGCAACAGCTGTTCGCAAATCAGAAGGTTTCTTCGGATTCGAGCGTGGTGGAGGACTGAAATGTAAATTTCTTTTGGGTGATATAACTGAAGCTGACGACGATAAAGGTGGTCAAGATCTTGGAAACGGTGGGATAGATATGAAACTGTTCCACAAAAAGCTTGAGGAACACATAATTAAGGATCACACAAACGGCTACCAGCAGAAAATACCTGAATAGCTGTACACGTCCATGAAGGGTAGAATCGTGGAACACCACGTTGCGCATGAGGAAAAAGCCGGTTGGAAAACTGATAACAAAGGCAATGATAAACGCCATGATGTGAGGACTTACCGCGATGGTACCGAGATAGATCACTTTCTTTTTAAGGATATAGTTGTAGCTGATGAAAAAGGCTGCGATATCCAGAAAAGTGTTACCTCCGCCACAGGCGAGGTAACGGAATGTTTGCACCGGCATATACCGTTTAAATGGTATATATAAAAGATCCAGAATGCGCGTCACCAGGTTTGTCATGCCACCACTATTTTCGGGGGCTAAATTACTCATAAGTTGGAAATTTTACTAACGGCTTTCTTCTTTTCAAACGGTTATTAACTTTATCTATTTCATTCCACTAAAATAGCTTTTCCTAATTTTGCCACCTCAATCCAAAAAGATGCCGGTTACCGAACAGATCAAGGAAGCAGTCGTACTAGGCCTGACTGAGTTATATAAAGATCAGGTGCTTTCAGAAAAAGATTTTCAGCTCAACCTCACGAAACCCGAGTTTGAAGGTGATTATACGATCGTGCTTTTTTCGCTTGTGAAATTCCTGAAACTGTCTCCAGACAAGATCGGGACTGACCTTGGAAACCAGCTTTTGCAGGCACAACCTCACCTGTTCTCCAAATTTAACATCATCAAGGGGTTCCTGAATCTGACCATTTCCGATACTTACTGGGTCACTCTCCTCTTGAATAATTATGAGGATCCTGCATATGGAAAATTTCCACGCAGGCAACAGAAAGTAGTTGTTGAGTTTTCCTCGCCCAACACGAACAAGCCACTGCACGTCGGACATCTGAGAAACAATTTCCTGGGGCAAAGCATCGCTGCCATCCTCGACGCGTATGGTTACGATACGGTTAATACATGCATTGTTAATGACAGGGGCATTCATATCTGCAAGAGCATGCTTGCCTGGGAACGGTTTGCCAACGGCGCTACGCCGGCTTCAACCCATATGAAAGGGGACCACTTTGTTGGAGATTATTACGTGAAGTTCAATGATGAATATAAAAAGGAAGTGGATGAGCTTACTTCCAGCGGAGTGATGGAAGAAAAAGCGAAAAAAGAAGCGCCGGTGATGAAAGAGACCCAGGAGATGCTGGTAAAATGGGAAGAAGGGGATCCTGCAGTGCTTTCTCTGTGGAGGACGATGAACGAGTGGGTTATTAAAGGTTTCGACAAAACCTATCAGCGTATAGGAACGCATTTCGACAAAACTTACTACGAAAGCGAGACCTACCTGATGGGAAAACAGTATGTAGAAGAAGGCCTTGAAAAAGGCACGTTTTACCGGGAAGGAGATGACAGTGTCTGGATAGATCTTACCAATGACGGCATGGATAAAAAATTATTGTTACGGTCGGACGGGACCTCCGTATACATCACCCAGGATATTGCACTGGTCAAACAGAAATACGATGATTTCCATCCCGATAGCAGTATTTATGTTATTGGTGATGAGCAGAACTACCACATGAAAGTGCTGAAACTGATCTGTCTGAAAGCTGGTATTCCATCGGCGGATAAAATCTATCACCTTAGTTACGGCATGATCGAATTGCCCAGTGGAAAAATGAAGAGCCGGGAGGGAACGGTAGTTGATGCCGACGACCTGATCGATGAAATGATCGCTGTGTCGAAAGCGCAAACAGAAGAACTGGGTAAGGTGAAAGATTTTACGGCAGATGAACTAACCCGGCTGTATGAGATGATCGGGCTTGGATCGATGAAATTTTATCTTCTGCGGGTAGATCCCAAAAAGAAGATGATTTTCAACCCAGAAGAGTCGATTGACCTGCACGGTTTCACCGGCTCATTCATACAATATGCCCATGCGAGGATTCAATCGGTATTGAGGAAAGAGCAGCCGGGTGGCGGTGTGAACTTTGTAGCCCATGACCTGCTTCCGCTTGAAAAGGCTCTGCTGATACTTTTAGAGCAATATCAGGCACAGATCGAGCAGGCAGCGAACGAATACAATCCGGCAGTTATCGCCAATTATGTTTATTTCCTGGCAAAGACCTTTAATTCATTTTATACGGAGCATTCAATTGTAAATGCCGAATCGGAAGCAAAGAAGCAATTACGGTTGCGACTTTGTCAGATGACCGCGCATGTAATTGCTTCTTCAATGAAACTGTTGGGTATCGAGGTACCAGACAGAATGTAAAGTGACAACTTCTATCTCAGCACAATTCCGCCCAGTGGGGGTAACTGCAAAGTAAGTTCGAATAACTTTTCATACTTATCGATGGTTTTCACTTTGATGTCAGGGTTGAACACATCACCAGAACCCCAGAATTCTTTTTCATTGCTGTTAAAAATTTCTTTCCAGGAATCTTTTCCATTTACAGTCAGTTTCCAATCGTTCCGAACCACAGGTGTCATATTAAGAATGACCAGCACATCGTTTTTGGATTTGTGGCCTTTCCGGCGGTAAATGATCACTGATTCATCCCGGTGATTCAGATCTACCCATTCAAAACCTTCCCGGTCGAACTGGAGTTCATATAATGCAGGCTCATCTTTATACAGCTTGCAAAGTTGCTTCACGCATTCCTGCATGCCTTTGTGCGAATCATATTCCAAGAGTTCCCAGGGAAGTTCAGTATGATAATTCCATTCTGAAGTGACACCAAACTCATCTCCCATGAATAGCAGTTTGGTACCTGGGTGGGTAAACATATAAGTATAGAGTAACCGGAGGTTGGCGAACTTCTGCCAGTCGTCGCCCGGCATCTTATAGATCATAGGAGATTTTCCATGAACCACCTCATCATGGCTTAACGGCAGCATGAAATTTTCGTCATAAAAATAAACCATGCTGAAGCTGAACTGATCCTGCGTAAATTTTCGGGTTACAGGGTCCTGTTTAAAATAGTTTAGGGTATCATGCATCCAGCCCATCATCCACTTCATTCCAAAACCAAGTCCGCCCAGGAACGTAGGTTTTGAAACCCCTGGCCAATCGGTGGCTTCTTCAGCGATGGTTTGTACATCCGGGTAATCCCGATAAATTGTTTCGTTCAGGTCTTTGATGAATGCGATTGCCTCCAGGTTGCCGTCACCCCCAAATTCATTGGGTTCCCACTCGCCTTCTTTCCGCGAATAGTTAAGTTTTAACATGGACGAAACAGCATCGACACGAAGACCATCTGCATGAAATTTGTCGAACCAGAAGATGGCGCTGCTGATCAGAAAAGATTTCACTTCTCCCCTTTTGTAGTTAAACACATAAGAACTCCAGTCTGGATGGTAGCCTTTGCGCATATCGGCGTACTCATAGGTATGTGCACCATCGAACATAAAAAGTCCATGTGAATCATAGGGAAAATGAGAAGGCACCCAATCGAGGATTACGCCAATGCCTGCGTCGTGAAATGCATCAACCATAGTCATAAAATCCTGCGGTGATCCAAAGCGGGAAGTAGGTGCGAAATACCCTGCTCCCTGGTAGCCCCAGCTACCATCGAAGGGATGTTCCATTACTGGCATAAATTCGACATGTGTGAAGTTCATCTTCTTCACATAGGGTACCATCCTTTCCGCTATCTGTGTATAAGAATTATATAAGTCTTCATTATTTTTGTCGGGCCGCATCCAGCTGGCCAGATGCACTTCATAGACGCTCCAGGGGGCGTCGAGTGAATTTTTATTTTTACGCTTCTTCATCCACGAATCGTCATTCCATTCGTAGTCGAGTTTCCAGGTGATAGAAGAAGTTTTCGGTTTATGTTCCCAAAAATTAGCGAAAGGATCTCCCTTATCCATGCCGGACCCGTCGGGTGCGATGATATGGTATTTATAAAGCTCGCCGGTTTTACAGGCAGGAATAAAACCTTCCCAGATACCGCTGTTATCCCATCGCGCATTGAGCGGGTGGCTTTGATTGTTCCAGTCATTGAAGTTCCCGATGACTGATACTGCTTTGGCGTTGGGCGCCCATACAGCAAAGCAAGTCCCTTCATGTTCATTGACATTTACACTATGGGAGCCGAACTTTTTATAGAGGGTGTAATGCGTTCCGCGTTGGAAGTTGGCTACATCTTCATCGGTGAGGAGGGAATAGTTCCATATGGGCTTTGAGGTATCCACAAAGTGCAGCTTCTCATATTGTTGCATAAGACATGTGTTTCTTTTTCAGAAGTTTTAAAACATTGAATATCAGCGTACATAGAGATAACCTGAGAATTATGCAGCTGATATAACTTCGTTCTTCTAAGGTATTGATTTTGAGACACACCACCACGATTTACTTAAGTATCACATTGTATTCACTGAAAGGCAAAATAGAAGTAGGCAAAGGAAAGCTGAAATCAGCCAGGCGGACAGTTGGTAGCAAATTATGCGGATAAGTTTGTAAAGTATGGAGAGCAGTTAGATGAAAAACAGAGTAAAGTATGTACTGCGAGAAAACTTGCACCAAAATATTTTCTCTGGGTTTTTTCGTTGATAAAAGTCAGGGGAAGGAATGGGGGAGTAAAAAGGAGGAGGGAGTGGTGAGAATGGAGTGGTAGTGTGAAGTCATCACATAACATGTCTGGAGAGCCAGGATGGGAGAGGCAGGAGGTTGAACTGAGGGGTGCGAGTAAGAAAGTAGTAAAAACGAAGAAGCCTCTTATAGTGTATAAGAGGCTTCTTCGTATAAATGAGATATGGCAGCTACCTACTCTCCCGCCTGCAGTTGCAGACAGTACCATTGGCCATGAGGGGCTTAACTTCTCTGTTCGGAATGGGAAGAGGTGAACACCCTCGGCATAACCACCATAAAAAAAGTGACATATTGCAAGTCGGTATAACTTTGGTCTTCGTATCAGTGTACAACAATAAAAAGAACCATGATGATATAAGAAAGAAAAAAAAATTTAAAGCATACGGGCAATTAGTACTACTCGGCTTTGATGTTACCACCTGTACACCTGTAGCCTATCAACGTCATAGTCTCTGACGACCCTTAAAAGAAAACTCATCTTGTGGAAGGTTTCACGCTTAGATGCTTTCAGCGTTTATCCTGCCCGTACATAGCTACTCTGCACTGCACCTGGCGGCACAACAGATACACCAGCGGTACGTACGACCCGGTCCTCTCGTACTAAGGTCATGTCCACTCAATTTTCTTGCGCCCATCACAGATAGGGACCGAACTGTCTTGCGACGTTCTGAACCCAGTTCACGTGCCACTTTAATCGGCGAACAGCCGAACCCTTGGGACCTTCTCCAGCCCCAGGATGTGACGAACCGACATCGAGGTGCCAAACCTCCCCGTCGATATGAGCTCTTGGGGGAGATCAGCCTGTTATCCCCAGAGTACCTTTTATCCTTTGAGCGATGGCCCTTCCATACGGAACCACCGGATCACTTTAGCCGTCTTTCGACCCTGATCGGCTTGTTTGCCTCACAGTCAAGCACCCTTTTACTAATGCGCTCTGCGTACGATTACCAACCGTACTGAGGGTACCTTTGCAAGCCTCCGTTACTTTTTAGGAGGCGACCACCCCAGTCAAACTACCCGCCATGCAATGTCTGCCGTTAGGCATTAGACTCTAAGTAAACGAAGGTTGGTATTTCAATGACCGCTCCCCGCAGGCTAGCGCCCACGGTTCATAGCGTCCCAACTATGCTACACATCCTTTACTCAAAATCAATGCAAAGTTATAGTGAAGGTTCATGGGGTCTTTCCGTCCCGTGACGGGTAACCGGCATCTTCACCGATACTACAATTTCACCGGGCTCGTGGAGGAGACAGTGTTCAACTCATTAGACCATTCGTGCAGGTCGGAACTTACCCGACAAGGAATTTCGCTACCTTAGGACCGTTATAGTTACGGCCGCCGTTTACTGGGGCTTCGGTCAGCAGCTTCGCCCTTGCGGACTAACAACCTTCCTTAACCTTCCAGCACCGGGCAGGTATCAGGCTCTATACGTCATCTTACGATTTTGCAGGGCCCTGTGTTTTTGTTAAACAGTTGGTTGAACCATTTTACTGAGACCATCTCGCGATGGTACGCTTTATCCCGAAGTTACAGCGTCAATTTGCCTAGTTCCTTCTCCACGGCTCACCCGAGCGCCTGAGAATATTCTTCCCGACTACCTGTGTCGGTTTACGGTACGGGCTGCTTTAGCCACACCTTAGAGGTTTTTCTCGGAGGCTTGTTTACAGACATTATCAGCTCGGCCGAAGCTTTGCTGTACTATCAGGTTCGACATTCCCAGCGGATTTACCTGCCAGAAATATATCTACTCCCTTTAACGTGAACTTCCGTTGCCACGCAGTCTTTTCACTTCCCCGTCACCCCATCGAAACTAAAGCAGGTACTGGAATATTAACCAGTTTTCCATCAACTCCGCCTTTCGGCTTTGCCTAAGGACCCGACTAACCCTGATCCGATTAGCGTTGATCAGGAACCCTTAGTCTTACGGCGATAAAGTTTTTCGCTTTAT
>OZ241749.1:0-702500 GCA_965200945.1 Chitinophagaceae bacterium | reverse complement strand
TTGGCGATGGTGATGAACTGGTTGCCGAAGTGATCGATAACACCACAAGTCGGGGCCGAACCATCCGTTTCTTATGGGAAGGCACGGACGAAGAGTTCCGGCAGATGCTTGAACACCTGGGTGAAACCCCGCTTCCCAAATACATTAAACGGAAGCCGGACGAAGAAGATAAAGAAAGATATCAGACAGTTTATGCTAAACACGAAGGCGCAGTGGCCGCTCCCACAGCGGGCTTGCATTTCAGCCGTGAACTGATCAAACGGCTTGAAATCAAAGGCGTTCGCTTCGCAGAAATCACCCTCCATACCGGTCTCGGAACTTTCAGACCGATCGAAGTGGAAGACCTCAGCAAACACAAGATGGATGCCGAATATTATTTGATCGAAGACCACGATTGCAAGATCGTAAACAAGGCAAAGACAGATGGAAAAAGGATCTGCTCCATCGGTACCACCACCATGCGTGCCCTGGAGTCTTCGTTCACAGCCGAAAGACTCCTTAAGCCTTCAGAAGGCTGGACCAACCATTTCATTCATCCCCCCTACAAATTCAACATCGCTGATTCACTCGTTACCAATTTTCACCTCCCTAAAACAAGCCTGCTGATCATGACCTGCGCTTTCGCCGGCTATGACCTTACCATGGAAGTGTACAAGAAGGCGATCAAGGATAAATACCGGTTTTTCAGCTATGGTGATGCCATGCTGATTATATAACGACAGAGAGGGTTTTCGTTGTAACACCTTCTTGGCTAAGACTTAGACCGGCGGTTAACCGCTCGTTAAGGTGAACCTGTACGGCTAACTTTCGGGAATTTTGCTTGTCTTACCGTCATGAACCCTGTTTCTTCACAACAAGTATTTCAAACCTTCTCGCATAACCGCTGGCTTACCGTTAAATGGACCTCCCGCTTTTTTTTATTGCTGACTCTACTCGGCATTGCAGCCATCACTTTTACCCTGGTAAGGGGCTATACTCCTTCCCTCCCCCATCTTAAAACATACCAGTACAAGAAGGCGCTTCCGCCGCAAAATTTCGTTTATAAAAGCAACCTGATCGCGCAGCAGTACAGAGGCTTTCGTTATTTCATAAACCAGCAGGCAGCCGGCTTTCCACACAAAACCAGAAAGAAGCCGTTTCCTTTTGTCTGCAAAGCCGAAGACACGAGCTTTGCCAGCTTTAACCAGTTTCCCTGTGGTATCAGGTCTGCATTTTACGTAGCCTGGGACCCGCAATCTTTTTATTCCCTCCAGCGAAACATCTCCAAGTTAAATCTGGTGATACCGGAATGGATGTTCATAGATCCTAAAGCAGATACGCTCACCATCCAGAAAGACGACCGTGCGCTGCAGGTAATGAAAAAAGCCGGCGTCAAAATTATGCCCATCCTTTCTAATAACTGGAAAGAAACTTTTAGAGGCGATGCCGTTCAGCGCATAATTACCAATCCTGCGAAAAGGGAACGGATGATCAATGATGTGATCAGTCAGCTCGTGAAAAATGATTTTGTGGGTGTGAACGTCGACTTTGAAGAACTCGACCAGAAAACCGATGAGCCTTTTATTGCTTTCCAGAAAGAGTTGTATACGAAGCTTCATGCCAGGGGCCTGCTGGTAACAGAAGATGTAATCCCCTTTGATGATGATTATAACTACAGCGAACTGGGAAAATACAATGACTTTATTTTTGTGATGGCGTACGATCAGTTTTCGGAAGGTACCGCCGCTGGTCCTGTGTGCGACCAGCGTTGGGTAGAAGCTGCTGTAGATGAGGCGACTAAAAAATTGCCTGGAAATAAAGTGATCCTGGCGCTGGCGGCGTATGGTTACGACTGGCCCAAAGGCAGGGAAGGCGAATCCGTTACCTATCAGAAAGCACTACAGATTGCAAGGGATGAAGAAAGCACCATTGAATACAACAACGATACCTATAACCTGAATTTTACTTATTCCGACGAAAACAAGCGGCAACACAGCGTGTACTTTACAGACGCTGCTACCAATTTCAATACCATGCGGTTTGCCACGGAGTGCAAACTCGGCGGTGTCGCTCTTTGGCGCCTGGGCTCCGAAGACAGCCGGTTGTGGGATTTTTACAACAGGAACATGACGAAGGCCGCACTTCAGTCGTTCGATTTTAAACAATTCAAAAAAGTAGAATCGTCTGACGATGTGGACTACAGCGGTGAAGGGGAAGTGCTGGATGTGATCGCGACGCCTACCAATGGGAAGATCACACCTGAAGTAGACAGCGCTGAGATGCTCATCAGCGAAGAACACTATGACAGCCTGCCCTCTATGTTTGTGGTGCAGAAATACGGCCAGGCAGATGCAAGGCAGCTCGTCCTAACGTTTGATGACGGTCCTGACCCTGTTTACACACCACAGATCCTTGACATCCTGAGCCGCGAACACGTACCTGCTACGTTTTTTATGGTTGGTATCAACGCAGAGAACAATATTCCCCTGGTGAAACGGATCTATCAGGAAGGTCATGAAATAGGCAACCATACGTTCACTCACCCGAATGTGGCAGAGATCAGCCGAAGCCGGGCGCTGCTTGAAATGGAATCGACCCGGGCCCTTTTGGAATGTATTACCGGACATTCCACCATCCTTTTCCGTGCGCCGTACAATGCCGACGCAGAACCTGAGAAAATCGACGAACTTCTCCCGGTGGCGATTGCGCGTACGAAAAATTACCTGGATATAGGAGAATCGATTGATCCGGAGGACTGGTACCCCGGCATATCAGCAGACACAATACTTGAAAGAATTATTAAAAGAAAGAATGAACTGACAGAAAACGGCCTGGGTGGAAATATCATCCTGCTCCATGATGCCGGCGGAGACAGCAGGGCTGCAACCGTTGCCGCATTGCCCCGCATCATTGAATATTACAAGAACAGGGGTTATACGTTCACAACCGTTGCCAGCATCCTGCATAAATCAAAGGCAGACCTGATGCCTGCGGTTCCAAAGGGACCCGGATACTATCTTCTCGAAGCGAACTATCTGCTGGCTGAATTTGGATACTGGGGCGGGCATACGCTCTTCACCCTGTTTGTTCTATTCATTGTTCTATCCATTGCACGCATCCTGTTTCTCGGTATAATGGCGGCCAGGCAACACCGGAAGGAAAGCAAACTGGCTGCTGTTACCTGCTCTGTGATTGTTCCGCAGGATGCACCGCTTGTGAGCGTGATAATTCCGGCCTACAACGAAGAAGTTAATGCGGTCAGCTCGCTTCAGAACCTGCTCAAAACCGATTATCCGAATTTTGAGATCATCTTTGTAGATGACGGAAGTAAAGACAATACGTTTCTTAACGTACAGGAAGTTTTTCAGCATCACCCGAAAGTGCAGATCCTTACGAAGCCCAATGGAGGTAAAGCTTCTGCACTCAACTACGGCATCAGAAACTCCAAAGCCGACTATGTTGTTTGTATCGATGCAGACACAAAATTGCTGCCTGATGCAGTTACCCGTCTGATGCAGCACTTTCTGCAACCGGAAGAAGGTAGGCAAATCGGTGCAGTGGCAGGCAATGTAAAGGTGGGCAATGAAGTAAATCTGCTGACGAGGTGGCAATCGATCGAATACACGACAAGCCAGAATTTTGAACGCAAAGCATTCGCTGCGCTTAATGCGATCACGGTTGTGCCAGGTGCCATCGGGGCATTTTATAAAAAGGCGATCGAAGATGCAGGCGGTTTCACCACCGATACGCTGGCAGAAGACTGCGACCTTACCATCCGCATCCTCAAGTGCGGATACCAGGTCAAAAATGAAAACCAGGCGATCGCCCTGACGGAATCACCAGAAACACTGAACATGTTTATCAAACAGCGTTTCCGCTGGAGCTTCGGTGTAATGCAGACTTTCTGGAAGCACCGCGATGCCCTCTTCAACAAACGCTACAGATGGCTGGGATGGGCGGCGCTCCCCAATATTCTGATATATCAATACATCATTCCTTGTCTGATTCCGCTGGCTGATGTTTTTATGATCGCCGGTTTGTTCTCCGGTAATGCGATGAAGATCCTGCACTATTATGAATTGTTTATGCTGGTCGATATACTGGTGGCCCTGACGGCCTTTTTATTCGAAAAGGAAAACGTGCTGAAGCTGATATGGATCATTCCTCAGCGGCTGGTATGGAGATGGCTGATGTGGTACGTGTTGTACAAGTCGTTTGTAAAAGCGATCAAAGGAGAAATACAGAGCTGGGGAGTTTTAAAAAGAACCGGCAATGTGAGGGAGATTATCCAGCAGGCTACTCCGGGAGGAAGATTTCAGAAGAAGCTGGCCTGATTTAGTAATTGATGCCTGCGCCTGAAAAGAATTCCTTTTGCGCAGGTATTTTCTTTCGCCATATACCCAAAACAAAAACGTCGCTTGGAAAAGCGACGTCTCAAACCTAAAGAACCCTCTATTTCTGAACCGAGTTAAATTTCTTTGTTATGGCAAGTGAACCGGTTCGTTTGATGCATCTAAGGTGAACCTTTATAACTCCCCAAAAAAGTTTATAAAGCTGTTTAACTACTGGTTAACGTAACTCAGAATACCGTTGCTTTACTTTACTTTACAATCAAATTTTCCTGTCGAAAGCCCGTTCAGCCCGGTCTGTGATTGATGCATTCAACGCAGTGCGGGTTCCTTAAATCAACCTATGCGCTCAGCAACCTTAAAATGGATCATGTTTCTTTCCACCATCCTGGTGGTCATAATTATGGGTATCCAGCTTTATTATCTCGACAAGGTGTATTCATTCGAGCAGAAACAGTTCACCACCAATGTGGTCAAAAGCATCAAAGGATTGCGTGAAGATCTCGGCCTGGCAGACTTTCCTGCCGGCATCGCACAAAGGCCATCTATCTCAAACGACCTCACCACCTTTTTCATACAGATCGATACCATCCCCCCGAAAGACACCCTTGTTCAGTTCATGCAAAGTGAGTTCAACGACTTTTATGTGCTGGCCGACTGCAGTATATCCGTTTACAATCACAAGGAGAACCGTTTTGTATACAGCGAGTACCAGCCTACTCCCGCTTCTCATTTTCCGCTGCAGCCAACATCCGTTCGCCGCCCTGTAAGGGAGAACTTTAATTATATCCAGCTTTACTTTCCGCACCGGGAACAATATATTCTCAGCCAGCTCTCTTTCTGGATCACAGGGTCCATCCTGTTGCTGATAGCACTGGTGGGGTTGTCGGCAAGTCTCATTTACCTTTACAAGCAAAAAACCCTGAACGAAGTGCAAAAGGACTTTGTAAACAATTTCACGCATGAGTTCAAAACACCGCTGGCCGTGATCAAGCTGGCTACCGACGTACTCATCAACCCCTCTATTATTAACAAACCTGACCGGCTGCTGGCCTATTCAAATATCATCAAGCAACAAAACGAACACCTGCAGCATCAGGTTGAGCGCCTTCTGAAAACCGCCAACAGCGATCAGCACAAACTGGCGCTCGAGAAAGAAGACTTCGTGATCAATGAGGTGGTGTTTGATGTGCTGCGCCAGCTAGACCCCCTGATCAAAGAAAACAACGCCGAGGTTGAGTACAGTCCCGGTAACAAACAAATCAGGTTCACAGCCGATAAGTCGCACCTCTCGATGGTACTGGTGAACCTGATTGAGAATGCCATCAAATATTCGGGCGAGCCGCACGTTTTAATTCAAACTACGGTAAACGATGACGGCTATTGCCTGTCTGTAAAGGATAACGGCGTAGGTATAGAAAAGAAGTACATAAAGTTCCTGTTCAGAAAGTTTTTCCGGGTGCCCACCGGAAATGTGCACAACGTGAAAGGCTTCGGACTCGGCCTCAATTTTGTCAAGAAAGTGGTCGATGCCCACCGGGGCAGGATCCTGGTGAACAGCCTTCCCGGGATCGGTACGGAATTTAAAATAATTTTACCCAAATAATAAATATGAACCAATGGAATCAAAAGCAAAAGTATTGTTGGCAGAAGACGATGCGGCCCTTGGGTTTGTGATCAAGGACAGTTTGCAGGAAGACGGTTACAACGTTGTTCTTTGCACGGACGGACAAACCGCCATCGACACCTTCAACAAAAATGAATTCGATATTTGCCTTCTCGATGTTATGATGCCCCGCAAGGACGGCCTGGCAGTGGCAAAAAAGATCAGGCAGCAAACCGATCGTGTACCCATCCTCTTCCTGACGGCCAAATCGATGGAAGAAGACAAGATCAAAGGTTTCCAATCAGGCGCCGATGATTATATCACCAAGCCCTTCAGCATGGCGGAACTGTTGCTCCGGATGGACGTATTCCTGCGCCGGACCAAGAAAATGCACTCGGAACAGGTTCAGGAATATAACATAGGAAGCCTTCATTTCTCTTACACTGAACTCAAGATCACCTCTGCAGAAGGAACCGTCTCCATCACCCAAAAAGAAGCCGACCTGCTGCGTTTCTTATGCCTGCACCCCAACAAAGTGCTTCGCCGGGAAGAAGTGCTGCTGAATGTGTGGGGAAAAGATGATTATTTTCTGGGAAGAAGCATGGATGTATTCATCACAAAACTCCGTAAACATTTCAGGCCCGATCCGGCGATTGTGCTTGAAACCATTCATGGGGTGGGTTTCCGCTTTAACGTGCCCTCGCTTACAAAATATTGATTGCTTTCGCCGAGGAGCCAAGGTTTTCCTGTTAACCACATATTAACGTTTGTTAATGACGGCTTAACTAAAAGAGGGGACAGTTTTGCACCAAGCAAAACCAAACCCTGCACTTATGAGAAGACGCTTTGCATTCTTTCTTGTTTCTCTCCAAATCATCTTTCTCAGTGCAAAAGCGCAATTGCATTCCGATACCGTCCGGCTTACCATTCAGCAGGCAGAACAAACCTTCTTTCAGAAGAACCTTGCCTTGCTTGCCCAGCAATACAACATCGAGATCAGCCAGGCCCTTATACTTCAAAGCAGGTACCGCGACAATCCGATCCTGAATACCGATCAGAACATTTACGACGGGAAATTTTTCAGGCACAACGCCCAATACGGGCAGGTCTTTATTCAGCTGCAACAGCTGATCCGGACGGCGGGTAAACGCAACAAGCTGGTCAGGCTCTCGCAGGACGCCGCCCTTTCCTCCCAGCAACAGTTTCAGGATGTGATCCGCAACCTGCGCTACCTCCTGCATACCAGCCTTTTTGCTGTGAATCAGTACCTCCAGACCATTAGCTTGTACCAGAACGAAGCAGTGCTGCTGCAATCACTGTCAGCAGGAATGGATGCGCAACTGCAGGCAGGCAATATCTCCCAGCGGGAAAATATCCGGATCAAATCGCTTCTTTATACTTTGCAAAGCGAACAGGCAGACCTTCAACTCGAGCTTACTGACGTAGAAAAAGACCTGCGCACCCTGCTCCAGACGGGTAATGACACTACGATCGTACCCGTACTTTCGATCACTCCGGACAATACTTCTCCGATCACCCTTTCGCAGTTGCTCGATACTGCCAGGCAGAACCGTCCCGATATCCTGCTGGCGCAAACCAACCTGCTGACCCAACAACACAACCTGGCTTACCAGAAAGCCTTGGCCGTTCCGGATGTGAATGCCGGCGTGGAATATGACCAGCGCAGCAGCTACGTCCCAAATTTTTACGGGCTCTCGCTTTCTGTTCCAATCCCCATCCTCAACCGCAACAAAGGGAACATAAAGGCTGCCCAGATCAACATCAAACAGGCTTCCAACGAGATCTTGCTTGTTGGGAAGCAGGTTGATGCGGAAGTAAGCGCTGCGTGGCAGAAATGGCTGACAGCCCTCAACCTGCAGAAACTGATCAATCCGGAATTTACCCAAAAATACAACGAGCTGCTTCAGAACATCACCCGGAGCTTTCGTGAACGGCAGGTCGGCCTCATTGAGTTTATTGATTTCTTCGACGCTTATAAAGAAGTCCGTCTGAAACAATTTCAACAGGAAGCCAATCTCCGCAGCGCCGGCTCGGAACTGAATTTTACGACCGGCAGCAACATCATCACCATTCAATAGAAACGCCTCAAGAAGAACCATGAATACCCGATCAAACATTCAAGCGACCACTCTCCTGCTATCCTGCCTTGCACTGCTGGCTGCCTGTGAATCACCGAAGCCGGAAGAAACGACAGAGAAAAAAGTGTGCATCACCGATTCACTGGCAAAGATCGTCAGCATTGATTCTGCCGTTTTCAGCAATGTGGACGATGAGCTGAAGCTTTCCGGAGAAGTGAGCTTTAACGATAACAAAGTGGTAAAAGTGTACCCCTTCAGCAGCGGGCAGGTGGTTCAGGTACCTGTTTCGCTCGGTGATAAAGTCATCAAAGGACAAGTGCTGGCTATCATCAAGAGTGCGGACGTAGCCAGTAATTACAGCGACCAGTCCACTGCACAGAACGAAGTTTCGATCGCCCGCAGGCAGATGGAAAGCGCCGAATCGCTGTACAAGAACGGACTGAGCAGTGAACGCGAATACAATGAGGCCAAAGAGAATTTCAACAATGCAGTGATCGCATCCAACAAGGTGAAAGAACAGATTGCCATCAATGGTGGCGGAAACACATCGGCCAACGGAACGTACATCCTGAAAGCGCCGATGACCGGTTATGTGGTGGAGAAAAAGATCAACCAGGGAGCATTCATCCGCACCGACAATGCCGACAACTTGTTCACGGTAGGTGATGTAAGCGATGTATGGGTGTGGGCAAATGTGTATGAAACCGACATCGCCAAAATAAAAGAAGGATATGCCGCCACTGTAAAAACGCTTGCTTACCCGAACCGGGTCTTTAAAGGCACTGTCGACAAGATCAACGAAGTGCTTGATCCGGTCACCAAAGTAATGAAGATCAGGGTAAAGCTGCCCAACGACAGCCTTTTGCTGAAACCGGAGATGTTTGCAGACATCATGATCACCCACAAGGAAGGCCTGCGCCTCATCGCTATACCGCTTACAGCCATCCTGAATGAAAATTCCAAATCGTACGTGGTGATTTATCATGGCAAGTGCGATATGAAGATCCAGGAAGTGAAAGTGATGAAAACGGTCGGAGAAAAAGCCTACCTGGCATCGGGACTGGACGTGGGTGACAAAGTGGTATCTAAAAACCAGATCCTCCTGTTCAACGCACTGAAAGAATAAACAGGAACCCACCAGGTCGAATTTACCATTCCTAAAACCAGTCCATTTGCCGGCTGCCGGCACAGAATAGCAGCGGTTACCATGAACAAGTTTATCAAACAGATCATTCATTTTTCACTGCGGCACCGGTATTTTGTTTTCTTCCTGACCGGTATCTTGGTCGCCATCGGCGTCTGGAGCTACAAGAACACGCCGCTCGAAACATTTCCGGATGTCACCAATACGCAGACCATCATCATTGCGCAGTGGCCGGGCCGGAGCGCCGAAGAAGTGGAAAAATTCGTGACGATTCCGCTCGAAACCGTGCTGAACTCGGTCCAGAAAAAATCGAACCTGCGCACCACAAGCGCATTCGGACTTTGTTATATCAGGATCATCTTCGACGATGATGTGGACGATGCTTTTGCAAGGCAGCAGGTGCTGAGCCGCCTGAGCAGCGCCGACCTCCCGGATGGTGTGAAACCCGATGTGCAGCCGCCATACGGGCCCACCGGCGAAATATTCCGCTACACGCTCAAAAGCAATACCCGTTCGATCCGCGATCTGACCACCATTCAGAACTGGGTGCTCGACCGCCAGTTTAAATCGGTGCCCGGAATCGCCGATGTAAACAGTTTTGGCGGAGAGGAAAAAACATTCGAGGTGAGCGTGAACCCCGACCTTCTCATCAAATACAATCTTACTTCCCTCGATGTGTACAATGCCATCACAAAAAGCAATGTGAACGTGGGCGGAGATGTGATCGAAAGGA
This sequence comes from Chitinophagaceae bacterium, assembly GCA_965200945.1. Classification (GTDB taxonomy): domain Bacteria; phylum Bacteroidota; class Bacteroidia; order Chitinophagales; family Chitinophagaceae; genus JADCRZ01. The sequence continues at coordinate 692,590 of OZ241749.1, read as the reverse complement.
ACGGGCAGTCGTACCTCGTTCGCGGGATCGGCCTGCTGAACGATGTGGGTGAGATACAGAATACCATCATCACCAAGATCAATGGCGTTCCTCTGCTCGCAAAGAACGTGGCCAATATTGTAGAGTCTGGCAAGCCAAGGCTAGGACAAGTGGCGCGTGACCAGCAGAAAGACGTGCTGGAAGGGATCGTGGTGATGCGGAAGGGCGAAAACCCCAGCGAAGTGCTCGACAGGGTGCACGAAAAAGTGGAAGAGCTAAACAAATACATCCTGCCGAAAGACGTCAAGATATCTACCTTTTACGACCGGACCAACCTGATGGACTTTGCGCAGGAGACCGTTATCCACAACCTGATCGAAGGCATCGTACTGGTAACGCTGATCGTACTGATCTTCATGGCCGACTGGCGCACTACGGTAACGGTCAGCATCATCATTCCGCTATCGTTGCTTTTTGCCTTTATCTGCATGCGGATCAAAGGCATGAGCGCCAACCTGCTGTCGATGGGCGCGGTCGATTTCGGCATCATCATCGATGGTGCGGTGGTGATGGTGGAAGGACTGTTTGTAGCGCTCGACCACCGGGCAAAAGAAGTGGGCATGGAACGCTTCAACCGGCTGGCGAAACTGGGTCTGTTCAAAAATATAGGAACAGAAATGGGAAAGTCTATCTTTTTTTCGAAACTGATCATCATCACCTGCCTGATACCCATTTTTGCTTTTCAGAAGGTGGAAGGAAAAATGTTCTCTCCCCTCGCCTATACCCTGGGTTTTGCGCTACTCGGCGCCCTGCTTTTTACGCTGACCCTTGTACCCGCCCTTTCCAGCATCCTGCTTCGCAAAAATGTACGGGAAAAGCACAATCCGGTGGTGACCTTTTTCGAAAAAACGGTTTCACGTTCCCTCAATGTGATCTACAATCATCAGAAGACCAGCATCCTTCTGGCGGTGGCGGTTATGGCGCTTACTTTTTTCTCCGCCAAATTTCTGGGAACAGAATTTCTGCCGGAACTCAATGAAGGCGCCCTCTGGGTAGAAGCGGAGCTGCCGATGAGCGTATCGCTCACGGAAGCCAACAGCATTTCCGAGAAAATGATCCAGGTGCTGACCGCGTTCCCGGAGGTGAAACAGACCCTTTCTCAAGTAGGAAGAACGAATGACGGTACGGACCCCAAAGGTTTTTTCAATGTACAGATACAGGTTGATCTTTTACCGGAGAAACAATGGAAAAGAAAGATCAATGGTGAACAGCTGATCGACGAGATGGATGCGCAGCTCCGGAAATTCCCTGGCATCGTGTACAATTATTCACAGCCCATCCGCGACAATGTTGAAGAAGCTGTGGCAGGCGTGAATGCAGCACTCGCTGTGAAAATCTTCGGTCCGGATTTCAACACCCTGGATCAGAAAGCAGACAGCGTCGCCAACTTGTTGCGGACGGTGCGTGGCATACAGGATCTCGGCATTCTCAGGAATCTGGGACAACCGGAATTCCGCATCGAGCTTGATCAGAAAAGAATGGCCTTTTACGGGGTGAACACCGTTGATGCCAACGCTGTGATCGAAATGGCGATCGGCGGCAAGGAAGCGACCGAGCTGTACGAAGGCGAGCGGAAATTCGACGTACGGATCCGTTACCAGAAAGACTATCGTGATACGCAGGAAAAGATCGAAAACCTGATGGTCCCTACGACCGATGGGTCGAAAGTTCCGCTCAAAGAAATCTCCGACATCCGCACACTGACCGGCCCGGCCTTTATCTTTCGCGATAACAATACCCGGTACATTGCGGTCAAGTTCTCTATCCGCGAACGCGACCTCGGAAGTACGATCGCGGAAGCGCAGCAGAAAGTGTATTCCAACGTACATTTTGAGCAAGGATACAAGGCTACCTGGAACGGTGAATTCGAGAATCAGCAGCGGGCCACCAAAACGCTCACACAAGTTGTGCCGATCTGTTTGCTGGTTATCTTTCTGATCCTGTTTGTGACGTTTGGCAACGTGAAAGACGCCTTCCTCACTATCATGAACGTTCCGTTCGCACTTATCGGCGGCATCCTGGCCTTGCACATCACAGGTATGAACTTCAGCATATCAGCGGGCATCGGATTTATTGCCTTGTTCGGGGTCTGTATCCAGAACGGCGTGATCCTGATCTCCGTGTTCAAAAAGAACCTGGAAGCAGGGATGCACCTCACCGAAGCCATCAAGGGCGGGGTTCTATCCAGAACGCGCCCGGTAGTGATGACAGCGCTGATGGCGATGATCGGTCTCATGCCGGCGGCTATTTCAACCGGTATCGGCAGTGAAACGCAGAAGCCGCTTGCCATCGTAGTGATAGGCGGACTGATCACGAGCACCATCCTGACCCTCCTGATCCTGCCTGCGATCTATGCCCTGGTGTTCAAACTGATGCATAGAAGCGCAAACCGTAAACTGTTGAAAAGAACCGGACTGGTAAGCCGTGGGTGAGTATAGAATGAAAAGCACAGTTTTGTATTTTCAGACAGTTTCGAGTACACTTGTCATATCATTTTATTAACAAACGATTCCCTTTTCTTTGCACCGCCTGCCATTGTCCGTAACAACAAAACAACTGTTCGCTCATGATTCGTATGATCAGAAATCTATCACTTTTCGTTTTTGTTACGCTCCCCTTTCTGACAGCACAGGCACAGAACGATTCGATCAAAGAAAGAAAATGGACGTTACATTATCAGGCCACGGTGATTCCTCAGGCACACGCGGATTTTTCTGCCGATTATACCGGCGAAAAGAGCATGCTCACCAAAGAGTCGCCCAAGGTTTCACTGACGACCACCCTCTTTATCGGACGCCGGTTGTGGAAAAATGCTTCACTCATATTCAATCCCGAACTGTCGGGAGGCAGCGGGCTTAGCAAGGCCCAGGGTATCGCAGGTTTTCCCAACGGCGAAACCTTCCGGATCGGCAGCTCCACTCCAAAATTATATCTGGCAAGGTTGTACCTGGAGCAGCGCTTTGCACTCTCCCCCACCCTGGAACAGGACGATGATAACATGAACCAGGTGCAGAAGGCTACGCCCGTAAAATACTTATCGGTGCGAGCCGGAAAATTCAGCCTATCAGATTTTTTCGACGCCAACAATTACAGTCATGACCCCCGTACCCAGTTCCTGAACTGGTCGCTGATGAGCGCCGGCGCGTGGGACTATCCGGCCAACACGAGGGGTTACACCATCGGCGGCATTGTGGAATATCATTCACCCTTGTTTGCGGTACGCGGCGGCATTACCCAGGTGCCAAAAGAGGCGAACGGTCCTGACCTCGACGCTCATATCGGCAAAGCGTTTGGAACGATTGCCGAAGTGGAGAAAACGTTCCCCTTTTCGAAAGAGGAAAACCTGGTGGTGCGGGTGGCAGGTTTTTACAATCAGGCTCATATGGGTAACTATACCGATGCGTTGTATACTTTGCCTGTACCCGATGTAACCAGCACCCGCAAATACGGCCGTACGAAATCAGGCTTTTACCTGAACACGGAATACAATCGAGCCCATGGCGGTTTTTTTCTGCGGGCAAGCAGCAACGACGGCAAAAATGAGACCTGGGCGTTCACCGAGATCGACCAGAGTTACTCGATCGGGGCGTCGTTCGATGGAAGCCGCTGGCACCGCGACCACGACCAGTGGGGAGTAGCAGTAGTGAACAACGGCATCTCCAACCCGCACCGGCTTTATCTTGAAAAAGGCGGCTATGGATTCATCGTCGGCGACGGCCGCCTGAATTACGGCACAGAATCTATCCTGGAACTCTACTATTCGTTCGCACTTGACCGGCTTCATGTATCTGTGAGTCCGGATTACCAGTTTGTACTTCATCCTGCTTACAATAAAGACCGGGGCCCAGTGAATGTTTTCGGGGTACGGTTTCATCTGGCCCTCTAGCCAAGGCGGCAGCCGACGAAAATTTAACGGCGCCCTGAATAGGATTCCCCATTTTCCTTTAATTTCGGGGTTCTTATAAATTATACTTGCATTATGGCAGAAAAGATTTTGATGCCGCGTTTAAGTGATACAATGACCGAGGGGGTTATTGCAGCGTGGCATAAAAAGGTCGGAGATCCAGTAAAAAAAGGAGAGTTATTGGCAGAGGTGGAAACCGACAAGGCGACGATGGAACTCGAGAGTTATAAAGACGGCACCCTGCTGCATATTGGTGTTGGCGATGGAGGCAAACTGCAGGTGAACGACCTGCTGGCTATCATCGGCAGCCCCGGCGAGGATGTTTCTTCCCTGATCGGCGGCGGCGGACAAGCAGCTGCTCCGAAGCCGCAGGAAGCCCCTGCTTCTGCTCCACAGAAATCTGAAGCGCCTGCTCCCAAACCGGCTCCGGCCGCTGCACAAGGCACTCCGCTTGATCTCTCCAAAGTGGAAGAAGTGATCCTGATGCCCCGCCTGAGCGATACCATGACGGAAGGCGTGATCGCGGCATGGCACAAAAAGGTTGGCGACATGGTAAAAAAAGGAGACCTGCTGGCAGAAGTGGAGACCGACAAGGCCACCATGGAGCTGGAAAGCTATAAGAACGGTAAATTATTATACATCGGCGCCCAGCAGGGCGACAAAGTTCCGGTTAACTCACTTCTCTGCATTGTTGGAGAAGAGGGGAAAGTGGACATAGATAAAATTGTGGCCGCTGCCAAAGGCGGTCCGGTTGCTGCCGGTGGTGCAGAGGCTCCACAGGCCGCAGCTGATAAAGAAGTAAGAACACCCGCAGAATCAAATTCCGAACAGCTTGTGGTTGATCAGGTGCGCAGTGATGCTGCCGTTGCTCCTGCTTCTTCTCAGGCCCAGGAACCGGCCCCTGCGACCAACGGCCGCGTGAAAGCTTCTCCCCTCGCCAAGAGACTTGCCGCCGAAAAAGGCATCGACATCGGCAGGGTTCAGGGCAGTGGTGATGGCGGAAGGATCGTAAAAAAAGATGTGGACGATTTCAAGGAAGCAGCCCCCGCTCCGGCGCCTGCAGCTGCGCAACCTGCAGCACAGCCTGCCGCCGCACCTGCCGGACAGGTCAGCTTCGACGAAGTGCCGGTTTCTCAGATGCGCAAAGTGATCGCCAAACGCCTGTCGGAAAGCCTCTTCACCGCGCCTCATTTTTACCTGACCATGAGCATCGACATGGACAATGCCGTTGCCAGCCGGGTAAAGATCAACGAAAACGCAAAGGTCAAGATATCATTCAACGATTTTGTGCTGAAAGCGGTTGCCGTGGCACTCAAACAGCATCCAAAGATCAACAGCAGCTGGCTGGGCGACAAGATCCGCACCAACCACCACATCAACATCGGCGTTGCCGTTGCAGTTGAAGAAGGCCTCCTGGTGCCGGTGGTTCGTTTTGCAGACACGAAATCCCTTTCACAAATCTCAACGGAAGTAAGGAACTTCGCCCAGAAAGCGAAGGATAAGAAACTGCAGCCGTCCGACTGGGAAGGCAGCACCTTTACTATTTCCAACCTGGGCATGTTCGGGATCGATGAATTCACTGCCATCATCAATCCGCCCGATGCCTGTATCCTTGCGATCGGCGGCATTTCGCAGGTGCCCGTTGTAAAGAACGGTGCAGTGGTACCCGGAAACATCATGAAGGTGACGCTCAGCTGCGACCACCGCGTGGTAGACGGCGCTACCGGCGCAGCCTTCCTGCAAACAGTGAAAAGCCTGTTGGAAGAACCGCTCAGAATGCTCGTTTAACCGAATTTTTCATACACTATATAAAAAAATCCTGCCTCAACAGGATTTTTTTATATAGACTCTTTTATAACAATCCCAGCAAATTCTTATGGCTATAGACACGATCGTATTCGATTTCGGCGGCGTGCTGATCGACTGGAACCCCCGCTATGTATTCAGGGAACTGTTTGAAGATGAAGAGAAGATGGAATGGTTCCTCACCAACATCTGCTCCGATGACTGGAACGTACAACAGGACAAAGGACGCCTGCTCACGGAAGGAACCACCCTGCTGACCGCCAACCACCCTGAGCACAGGGAATTGATAGAAGCCTTCTATGGCCGCTGGGAAGAAATGCTGAGAGGAGAGATCATTGACACAGTGGAGATCCTGCACGAGGTCAGAAAAAAATACAAGGTGTATGGGCTCACCAACTGGTCGGCCGAAACTTTCCCGATCGCGCGTCAGCGCTTCGAGTTCCTGGAAGTATTCGACGGCATCCTGGTTTCCGGTGAAGAAAAAATGATCAAACCGGATCCGGAGATCTTTAAACTGCTGGCATCACGGTATGGGCTAACTCCTGCCAGCTGCGTGTTCATTGATGATAACATCAAAAATGTGTGGGCGGCGGAAACGCTGGGTTTTTATGCGATCCGTTTTACGACGGGTGCTGAACTACGGCAAAAACTCGTGGAAATGGAAGTGTTGTAAGTTTTTTCTCACCCTTTTTTCCATCCTCTTACTCCGGTTCTACGCTTACTGGCTTATGAATCAAGCATTTTTATTAGGACAGAGACAATTTTCTGTTCACCGCAAACGCTTGTGTCAAGAAAACGTTAAGCCCTCGTGATTTTTTCGTTACTGAAGCAGCATTGAATTCATAAAATTGTCTTAATTTACATGGTCACTAAACGGTAATTATGACCGAGGAAGCTATTTTACAAGGATGTTTACGGAAAGAGACTGCTGCACAAAGGGAATTGTATAACCGGTACAGCCCGAAAATGCTGGCAGTCTGTTACAGGTTCGCACATAACAGGGAAGATGCGGAAGACATGTTGCAGGAGGGATTCATCAAGGTGTTTTCGCAGATTCACACGTTTCGCAACCAGGGTGTTTTTGAGGGTTGGGTCAGGCGTATCATCGTTCATACCTGTATCAACATTCTCAAAAAGAACAAGAAGTTCAGCGAAAGTGTAGACCTGATCTATGCGACGAGCCTCCAGGTAAGGGAAGAAACTGTTCCGTCTGTTGTTCAGGCGAAACAGGTGGTTGAGTGTATCCGGCTCCTGCCGATCGGTTACCGGACTGTTTTGAACTTATATGCCATTGAAGGCTACTCGCACAAGGAGATCGCCGCAATGCTGGAAGTTGAAGAGAGTACAAGCCGCTCTCAATATACCCGCGCCAAACAAATGCTTGAAGATGTACTGGTCAGGAAAAAGATCATTCAGAAACCCAAGGAAAAGCCCAGCTTCCTCTCTGCCGTCAGCAGGTAACCTGCGCGTAACCTATCGAAACCAAAACAACCTTACCTGAAAAGATCTTACCATGGAGAAAGATTTTTACAATGATGATTTTGATTCTTTCTTACAACAAAAGGCGGATGAATATCTGATGTACCCTTCCGAAAGCGTCTGGAAAAAGATCCGAACCCAACTTTTCTGGCGCAAAAACTGGATTTCCGTTGCCGGCAGTGTTCTCTTCCTCTTTCTTCTTTTCTTTATTCCCGAATCATTTTTCAACAGCATATTTGTTCCACAGCCTGCTTCCACCGACCAGCCTTCACACGATGGAATGGCTAAATCCGGTGCGCCGTCCCTGCAGAGTTCCGCCGGCCGGTCGAATCGCCTGAAAGCCATACCCGGTAATCTTTCCCGTCTGCCGGCCGGGTCTGACGCCATCAACCAGAGAGAGGCGAACCGCGTCTCCGCCGCACCCACTATGGCCCCTTTATCTGCCCGGGTTGTTACTACCCCAAGCGCTACATCCATTATCTATCCTGTCCGTTCGCATACAGTTGAAGCATCGGTTCCGCATGCAGCAGCGGCCCGTGCCGGACAAGATATCGATATTGCCAGTCATTTCACGACCTCCGTTCCGGCTGTAAAAGACAGCGCGAAAGAGGAAACTGCGGTCAGGCCCGATGAATCGGACCTTCCGGAAGAAACTACGGGAACCGTGAACTGGCTTGAAGATCTGGCCTTAATCAGGCTTACGCCCAAAAAGGGCAGCAAGTTCAACCTTCAGTTTTACTTTTCCCCGCTGGTCAGCTACCGGAACCTGACCGACAACGATTTTCTGTCGCACAATCCTTCCTCAAGCATGATGCGTACAGCGCCTGTTAACGTGAATCAGTATGTTGACCACGTACCGTCCATCGGGGTGGAACTTGGCTCGAATATTTTGTACAAGGTCTCCAAAAACCTCACCCTTAAAACCGGGTTGCAGCTCAATTACTCCCGTTACACGATCAAAGCCTACAAAGCGGGCTATGAAAAAGCCTCCATTGCCCTCAATTCATGGGGACGGGTAGATACGCTTACTTCCTATACCACCATCCGCAATTTCAACGGATACCTGCAGGAGCAGCTTCAGAATCAATATGTGCAGGTATCTGTACCCATTGGTGCAGAATTCAAGATCCTCGGCAACAAACGATTTCAATTGAACGTAGCTGGTACGGTTCAGCCTACTTTCCTTCTGTTTAACGATACTTATCTGCTTTCTACTGATTATATCAACTATACCAAGGAACCATCCCTGGTCCGCCGCTGGAATGTGCATACGAGTGCAGAAGCCTATATCTCTTACCAGTTTGCAAACGTGCGCTGGCAGGTGGGGCCGCAGTTCCGCTACCAGATGCTCTCTTCTTACAACGACCGCTACCCTATCCGTGAATACCTCATGGAATACGGGATCAAGTTTGGCATCAGCAAAACGTTGCGCTGAGTTTGAGTGGTATCGTTCCGGAGTTCTTTATTCCGACAGCAACTTACTATGCGTTTACTCCGTTATGAAAATCTGTTATGGTTACTCCTTTTTGTATGGTCCGGAGCCTGTCAAACAAAACCAGCTGCTCCCGAAGAGACCGGCTATTTCCCGGTGGCCGATTTTATCAGAAACCAGGTCCATTATGTTGATTCGCTCGGTTTTCCGCTGCTGAAATTCACTACCCTGCCACAGGGCCGCACTGATTCAGCTAACATAAGTCAGGAGGAATTTGCAGCACTTGCCCAAAATTTTATGACGCCCGACCTGAACGATCCGCTTCTTCACAAACAATATACCGAGAACAGCTTCGCAGACCAGACGATCGGCAGCGCCACCCTCACCTACGCCACCACCAACGCAGAACTTCCTCTGCAAAGACTGGATGTGATCATTCACCCCGATCCGGTGCTCGACGACCAGGTGAGAAGCATTTATATGGAAAAAAATTACCGTACAGGCGACACAGCGGTACTCGAAAAACTATACTGGAAAGCCGACCGGAACTTCCAGCTCATTACCACCCGGCGACCGGGTCATCAAAAGCCTGAAACAACCATCACAAAAGTGGTGTGGAAGGCTGATCCCCAACAAAATTAGTCCGTAAATTGTAATTGATATTACAGGAGACGTGACATGACAGCAAACGAATTTCAGACGGTAGCGCCCACCATTCCGCATGAGCCCGGTATCTACAAATATTACGATGCGGGGAAGGAATTGTTGTATGTGGGCAAGGCAAAAGACCTGCGGAAAAGAGTCAGTTCTTATTTTTCCAAAACCTTCACGACTTACAAGACCCATGAACTGGTCAAACGCATCCACCACATTGAGTTTACCATTGTAAATTCGGAGCAGGATGCATTCCTGCTGGAAAATTCGCTGATCAAGCAATTTCAGCCGCGCTTTAACATCAACCTGAAGGATGACAAGACCTATCCTTTCATCGTGATCAAGAAGGAACACTTTCCACGGGTGTTCTTCACCCGGAAAAGGATCAACGATGGTTCGGAATACCTCGGACCGTTTACCTCTGTCAACAAAGTGCGTGAGCTCCTCGATTTTATAAAACAGAACATCCAGCTGCGCACCTGCAAGCTGAACCTTACCCCTGCCAACATCGAGAAAGGCAAGTTTAAGGTCTGCCTTGAATATCATCTGGGCAACTGCAAAGGGCCCTGTGAAGGCTTTCAGAAAGAAGCCGATTACAACAACGAACTTTCCCAGCTGAAAAATTTCATGAAGGGGAACCTCTCTCCCGTCATCCAGCATTTCAAAAGCGAGATGAAGGGGTTTGCAGAGAACCTGCAGTTTGAAAAGGCGGAGCTGTTACGTAAGAAGATCGACCACCTCGAAAATTACAGCGCCAGGTCGGTTGTAGTAAGCCGTCATCTTACCAATATGGACGTGTTCTCGATCCTTAAAGACGGCGACTGTGCGTATGTAAACTACCTGATGGTACAGAACGGAGCGATCATACAGACCCATACCACGCAACTGGAGACCCATCTGGAAGAAAGGCCGGAGGAAGTACTGGCCTTTGCGGTAGCGCAGATCCGCACCACCTTCAACAGTTTATCGAGTGAGGTGGTTGTTCCTTTTCAGATAGAATATCCCGAAGAAGGGATCGTCGTTACGGTTCCAAAGGCGGGCGATAAGAAGAAGCTGCTGGAGCTCTCCGAAAAGAATGTCAATTATTTCAAGGAAGAGCTCAATAAGAAAAAATCGCTTCACCTGGAAGGCAAGACCGACGAAGAAGTATCACAGGTGTTGTACGGCCTGCAGGAGGATCTGCATCTGCCGGAGGTGCCTGTACATATTGAATGTTTTGATAACTCCAATTTCCAGGGAAGCTACCCGGTGTCTGCCATGGTCTGTTTCCGGAACGGGGTTTCCAGTAAAAAAGATTACCGCCATTTCAACGTAAAGACAGTGAAGGGCATCAATGATTTTGCCACGATGAAAGAAGTGGTGTTCAGAAGATACCGCCGGTTGACGGAAGAGCAGGAACAATTGCCCCAACTGGTCATCATTGATGGAGGAAAGGGCCAGCTGCATGCCGCGATGGAAAGCATCGAAGAGCTGGGCTTACTAGGCAAAATGACGTTGGTGGGACTGGCGAAGAATGAGGAAGAGATCTTTTTTGCGGATGATACCGAATCTTTGAAACTCCCATATAACAGTGAAAGCCTGAAGCTCGTCAGGAGGATCAGAGATGAGGTGCACCGGTTCGGCATCACACATCACCGCAACATCCGGAGCAAAGGCACTTTCAAGAACGAACTGGAAAACATCAAGGGCGTTGGGAAGACGACGGCGAATGCGTTGCTTAAACAGTTCAAATCGGTCAAGAACGTGCGACAGGCTTCCGATACCCAACTGACAGATGCCGTAGGCGCTTCAAAGGCGAAGATCATCAGGGATTATTTCAACCAGGGGGCTGAAGCAGCCGTCGCTCCGGTGCCTGAATAGAAAGCATAAAAAAAGGGCCAGGATAGACATCCAGCCCCGTTTTAAAATCCAATATCCTATGAAAAACCGGGATAAAAATAGGAAAACAATTCTATTTTGCAAATATCCCGGCTTACTATCTCACAAATATTATTTCCGGTCAGGCACCGTACCAGCTTTTCAAAACCTGACCGGAGAAACAGAACAGGCTGTTTAAACCTGCTCTGACTTCATACTTTTCTGCACCTTTTTGCGATCATCTTCATTGAGGATCACCTTGCGGAGACGCATGTGTTTCGGCGTCACCTCGATGCACTCATCCTGCTGAATATACTCCATGCATTCTTCCAGTGTCATTTCTCTTTTAGGGATGATACGTACCGAATCATCACTTCCGCTGGCGCGCATATTGGTCAGTTTCTTTCCTTCCGTCGCGTTCACCACGAGGTCTCCTGGTTTGATGTGTTCGGCGATGATCTGGCCGGTGTACACTTCATCTCCCGGATCCACGAAGAAGGAACCCCGATCCTGCAGTTTGTCGATCGAGTAGGCAGTGGTCGGAGACTGGTTCTTTGAGATCAGCACGCCGTTGTTTCGTCCGGGGATCGGGCCTTTCCAGGGCTTGTAATCGATGAAGCGATGGGCCATTACGGCTTCACCGGCTGTGTTTGTAAGCATGTTTGAACGCAGACCGATCAGTCCACGTGAAGGGATCTCGAATTCAAGGTGCTGCATGTCTCCTTTGCTTTCCATTACCAGCATCTCCCCTTTCCTTTGTGTGACCATGTCGATCACTTTACCGCTGTATTCGCCCGGCACGTCAATCACCAGGTTTTCATACGGTTCGCTTTTGTGACCGTCAATATATTTCACGAGTACCTGCGGCTGGCCGATGGTGAGCTCGAACCCTTCGCGGCGCATGGTTTCTACCAGGATGCCGAGGTGAAGGATGCCTCTGCCATACACGAGAAAGCTATCTGCGCTGTCTGTATCTTCCACACGGAGGGCAAGGTTTTTCTCTGTTTCTTTCATGAGGCGGTCTCTGAGGTGACGCGAAGTCACGAACTTACCGTCTTTACCGAAGAAAGGGGAGTTATTGATGCCGAACATCATGCTCATTGTAGGTTCATCCACACTGATCACAGGCAGCGCTTCCGGGTTTTCCGAATCGGCGATGGTATCGCCGATGTTGAAATCTTCCAGTCCCACCACTGCACAGATATCTCCAGACTGTACTTCCTGTACTTTCTTCTTACCCATTCCTTCGAATGTGTAGAGCTCTTTTACCCTCGATTTTTTGATCACGCCTTCTGCCTGCATCAGCGAAATCGGCTGACCTTCCCTGATGGTGCCACGGGTTACTTTGCCCACCGCGATCCTTCCCAGGAAGGAGGAGTAGTCGAGTGAAGTGATCTGCAGCTGCAGAGTACCTTCGCTAATTTTCGGTGCCGGCACATGTTCGATGATCGCATCGAGTAAAGCGGTGATGTTGTCGGTGGGGGTAAGGGTGGTGTTCATCCAGCCCTGTTTGGAAGAGCCGTAGATGGTAGGGAAATCAAGCTGCTCTTCTGTGGCGTCGAGCGCAAAGAAGAGTTCAAAAATGGCGTCATGCACTTCGTCGGGGCGGCAATTGGGCTTGTCGACCTTGTTGATCACGACGATCGGACGGAGATGGAGGTGTAAAGCTTTCTGCAGTACAAAACGTGTTTGCGGCATGGGCCCTTCAAAGGCGTCTACCAACAGGAGTACCCCGTCTGCCATTTTCAGTACCCTTTCCACTTCTCCGCCAAAGTCGGAGTGACCCGGAGTATCGATCACATTGATCTTAACACCTTTGTATTCAACAGCGGCGTTTTTGCTGAAGATAGTGATGCCTCTTTCTTTTTCCAGTTCATTGCTGTCCATGATCAGCTCGCCGGTATCCTGGTTCGCACGGAATACGTTGGTGGAGTGAAGAATTTTGTCGACCAGGGTCGTTTTACCGTGGTCTACGTGGGCAATGATGGCTATATTACGAATATTCATATTTCTGGTTGGAGGCGCAAAATTACAAAATATAAAGCGGTAAAGCAATTATCTCTGACAGACTTATTCTTTTGTTAACAGCTTGAAGAAAACGGGTGAAATAGCAACTGCCGACTGAAATAAAAAGTAAATTTGGGTTTACTGCTTCCGGCACACACTGACACATGAATTTGAAAGCCCTGCTTCCTTTTTTTCTCTGGCTGTTTTTCTTTTTCCCGCAAAGCTGGGCGCAGAAAACGGGTCGTCCTAAAATAGGGCTCACACTCAGCGGTGGCGCCGCGAAAGGACTGGCACACATTGGCATACTCAAAGCCATAGACTCCGCCGGCCTGAAGATCGACTACATCACCGGAACCAGCATGGGCAGCATCATCGGGGGTATGTATGCGGCCGGATATTCAGCTGATTCGATCGAAAAACTGAGTCACACCATCGACTGGGACCTGCTGCTGAGCAACCAGTCGTCGCTTAGCAGCATGGTAATGGAGGAAAAGAGTGAATACGGCCGGTACGATGTGGAGCTTCCCTGGGAAAACAATAAGTTCCGTTTACCGAGTGGCGTACTGGAAAGCCAGGAGCTGTGGCTGAAGCTTGCGGAACTGTTTGCACCGGTCGCTTCCAACAAGGATTTCTCCACTTTCAATATTCCTTTCAAATGCGTAGCTACCGACATCGGCACCGGAGAAGCGGTGGTGATGAGCAAGGGCGAGATCGTAAGTGCGGTACGTGCCAGCATCGCCATTCCAAGCCTGTTCACCTCAATAGATTATGACGGACGCAAACTGGTCGACGGAGGCATCGTCCGTAATTTTCCGGTAAGGGATGTAAAGGAAATGGGAGCCGACATTGTGATTGGAAGCAATGTAGCAGCGGGATTGTCGCCAGGCAACAAAGTGGTGAATGCGTTTCAGGTTCTTTTCCAGGTAGCATTTTTCCGGGAGGCGGAAGACAGGAAAGTGGAAGTTCCGCTGTGTAATATTTATGTGCCGATCCCGTTGGAAAACTACACGATGGGGAGTTTCGGCCAGGCAAACGAGATCATGGAAGCGGGGCTTGAGGAGGGACGCAGGTTGTATCCGGTGCTGATAAAACTTCGCGATTCGCTGGATGCGATCTATGGCCCGGAACCGTTTGTCAAAAACAGGCTTCCGAAAGCGAATGCCGGAGTGATCTCCTCCATTTCCGTGAACGGGCTCGATCAGACCACAACGGGGTTTTTCCTGAACACCATGAACATCTCCATGAACAAGGCGTATCTACCCCGGCAGCTCTCCAAAATGGTACGGCGGGCTTACGGAACGAGATATTACAGCCGGATAGTTTATTCTTTAAGCGAGCAGAAAGACGGCACCCGTAAAGTTCTTTTCGACGTGACCGAGAACCCGCTCACCTTTGCAAAGCTGGGACTGCATTACAATGAGTTCAGCGGCATCAGCCTGATCGCCAATGTCACCAGCCGCAATTTATTTGTCAAGAATTCAAAGAGCCTGGTATCTGTGAATGTAGGTGCGAACATGCAACTCCGAGGCGAGCACCTGCAGTATATCGGCAGATCGAAGAGTTTTTCGCTGATCCTGCGTACAGAGCTGGAACGGTTTGACATCAATACATTCAACCGGTTTGAGCAGGACGGAGTATACCGCCAGCACTATTTCAATTTCAATGGAAGGCTGCAGTTCTCAGGCAACCGGCATTACTCGGTTGGCGTTGGTACCCGGTTCGAATGGGTGCGCGCACAACCCTCGATCTCATCGAATATACAATTCAGGGGAAGCAACAGTTTTTCAACTGCGTTTGCCTACTTTCATTACAATTCACTCGACCGAAATATCTTTCCGAAAGACGGCCTGCGATTGAACGCGGAAGGACAAATGGTATTCGACCAGCACCCCGACATCCGTTTTTCGGCGGGCGGACAATCATATCATTATTTCGACTCTGCCGCCACTGTTTACCCCGATTATTTCAGGACCCTGGTGACGCTCGACAATTTCACTTCCCTGAGCCGGAGGGCTGTTCTGATGATCCATGCGCAGTCGGGCATCAACTTTCGTTACCGGGAGGGCATGCTCAACGAATTTGTGATTGGCGGATTGAATGAATTGTTCCGCAACCAGGTGATGTTTGCAGGTTTGAAGGAAGGCAATCTGTATGCATCGGAAGTGGCTACATTTCAGCTGGGGCTGCGGTATGAGCTGTTCAACAACACCTACCTGATCGGCCGGGGAAATGCGCTGGTCAGCAATTTCATCAATAAACCGGTTTATTTTAAAAATCCCGAACTCCTTACAGGATACGCCCTGAGCTTCGCCTATAATTTTGCGCTTGGTCCGCTTGAGCTGAGCGTGATGTACTGTGACCAATCGCGCAAGCTGGCATCGAATATCAATATTGGCATTCCATTCTAATGCCAGGGCATGTTGCTTCGTTCCACAAACTGACCTTCTTCCACCACCTGCTCGGGTTGCTTTTTGTACAGGATCATTCCGATGGTCATGATGACACTCGTAACCAGTATGATAAAGAACAGGATATCGTCATCAAAAGCACTGAGTTGAAACTGCCGCGGGATCTTATAAAACAACACGATGGTGATGAGTCCGCGCGGAATGAAGAACGATTCGGGAAAGACGCTGGTGCGCAGGAAAAACCGCAGGTACAGCAGCCGGACCAGGAACAGTACGACCACGATGATGCCGCCCACCTCCCATACGCCGGCGACTTGCAGAAAACGCAAATTGATGGAGTAGCCGAACAGGATAAAGAAAAAGGTACGGATGAGAAAAGAAGATTCGGCGGTGAGGGTATGCAGGAGGTGTGTGACCGGCTGCACTTCCCTATGGGGCAGGAAACGGAGCAACCCCTTGCTGGTAATGAGGTTCCAGTTGTTGATCATCAGTCCAAACACCAGGATGATAATAAGTGAAGGAAGATGAAATGTTTTGCCGGCCGAGTAGATGAGAATAAGCAGTGCGAAGATCAGAAAGAATTTGATGTTGAGCTGCGATTTGGACATGATAACAAAAAGAACGAACGATAACACCAGGGAAAGAACGACTGCCACCACTATGTTAGTGCCGAAGAGGAACAGGGATTTACCGGTGAGTACTTCTCCCGCCGTAAAATAGTTGAAGAATAATATACCGAGGATGTCGGAAAACGAAGCTTCGTAGACCAGAAATTCTTTTTTCGCATCGGTGAGCGGATGGATGCTGGGTATCACGATGGAGCTGCTCATGATGGAAAGTGGCAGCGCATAGATGATGCAGTTGATGACAGGTACATGCAGCCAGTAATTGAGGACGGCGGTGATCAGCGCCGTTGAAACGACCAGGATCACGAACGCCGCAAAAAAAGAATTCCGGATAAGTGCAAGTTTGCTGCGTCCCACTTTGAGGTCGAGACCGGCCTCGAGTACGATCATGATCAAACCGACCACACCCAGGCCTTCGGTAAGAGTAGGCGGAAAGGTGATAAAGAGGTTGTAGTGGGTGGTGATGGTACACAGCACAATGCCGGCTGCCAGCAACAGGATGACCGATGGTACACGGATATAGCGGCTCAGGATGGTAAACAGGTAAGAAAGGATAACGATGCCGCACAGGATCATGAGGATTTGTTCCGTTTCAAGTCGCATGCGTTGAAATTAAGGGAATTTGTGAGAAGAGGGTTTTGTTACCAGCTGCAACGGCTGAGATAGTAGTCGCCCAGGTGCACGGTATTTCCTTCCATGGTAGCGGAGGGAATGCATTTTAGTAAACCTTCTTTCTCCCGTACCAAGAAGACCGCATCCTGAACGGAAGCAGTTTTCAGCAGGTGCTGAAGGGCAAGCAGTTGCTGCCGGGTCTCTGCCCTGAATATGTGTTTGGAGGCGAAGAGAGCAGCAAATTCCTGCGCTACGTACTGGTTCTGTACGATGATGGTTTTACAGTTGTCTTGTTGCAGGTAGGCCAGGGCAGGCCTGACCCGGTCGCGATAATCATCCCGCAGTGTTTTCCATCCGCCATACAAATTCAGGATAGCGCTATAAATAACGAGCGGCAGGAGAATCCATCGCCATGTGCGGTGAAAGAAGTCAAAGGTTTTGAAGGATCGAAGCAGCGTAACACCGGCAACCAATACGAGGGGGATGAGCAACAAGAAGTAGCGGGCGCCCCATTGCCGGCCACCGGCGTTGGGAAGAAAGAAAGGAGCGATCATCATAAACGCCAGACTTATGAAAGACAATTGCAGCACAACCCGGGGAAGCGCCCTCTTTTGCAGAAGGCATATTATAATGGAGGCCAGGCTCAGCAGCGACATGGGGAAAAATTGGATCTGCCGCAGATTCAGGTGTAACAAGAACCCGGCCGATTCCACTATTCTTTGACTGGCTTCCCCGCCCGTTTCTATCTGGTAACTATGTGCCCCCAGCAGGTTTCCATACACCTGGTAATTGAACAGGAAGAAGAGGAAAATTGTACCTGTCATTCCGCCCAGAAAAAACTGGACAGCTGGTCTTTTTCTGGTTGTGGAGTCATATAATAGGACGGCGACAAGCCCTGCGCACAGCAGCAAGGCTTCCGGTCTGAGCCAGGAAGAGAGTGCGGTCAGTACACCTAAAACCAGTGCTGGCAAAGGTTTGCCAACCGGCTTCACAAGGAACAGGATGCCGGAGAAGTAAAGCAGCGCTGCCAGGGTGTGTTCCCAGAAAGTGGCAGCATAAAATGTGAGCGGTGAACAGGCAGTCAGCACAAAAAGAGCAAGCGCGATGATATAACGAGGAAATTTGAGTTTATAAAGCAGCCAGGTGAACCAGCCCCAGAGCAGTACAAGGCTCAGGGCTGGCAGGAGGTAAATCCCTTCATACCCGAAAAGCCGGTAAGGGTTAGAACTGAGTTGTTGAAAAAACGGGGGAAACGAAAGAATCTTCTCTCCTGCCCTGTCGTACACAAATGGTTCCTTGAATGGATAATAACCCTTCTCCCATATCGTGCTCATCCAGGGCGGCGACTGCACCCGAAGGGTAGTAAAACCCGAAGTACCCGTATGCTGTTGCAGGGTAAGGTATTTGAGGCCACCATCGCCGGAGAAAAAGACACCTGTATGAATAGTGGAAAGCAGAACAGCCAGGTACAGAAGGGAGAGGATGAAAACGGCCGCAGGCGCAAACCGGGAAAGTCCTTCTTGTTGACCAGTGTGCTGCATGGAGCGGGCTTAAGGGGGAAAGATAATAAACTTTAGGGTAGGGCTCAGGCGGAGGAACAATTTTGAATTCTCTTTGGGAGCATCCCAAAGATTTGATATTTTTGCAACTCTCGATGGTCTGGTAGCTCAGTTGGATAGAGCAACAGCCTTCTAAGCTGTCGGTCATTGGTTCGAATCCAATCCGGATCACACGTAAACTATAAAACGGCCTGTAAATCATCAAATTATAGAGCCGTTTTACTTTTGGGCAACTGATGCGGTATATAAACACTCAGTTCTCACATCTTTTTGACAATCACCTTCAAATACGACCAGCCACCGACAGACCTGCAGCAGACGGAAGCCCGGGCTATAGCTGACCAGCTGAAGATCCGGCTGGCACCCCTGGAGAATGCCATAGAGGAGGCAGAAGCCTGGCTGACGGTGTTCTATATGCAGGATGATGTCTGCAGGGTGATCATCAATGCACCGCGGTCGCTGCTGCATGAGATATGGGAGCTGGTAGGGCCAGCTGAAGAATGGACTTGAACCACTAAAATTTATAATCATGAATCCTGAGCACTTTGAACAATTGCAAGAAGTTATCAAACGGATAGACACGAAATTGCCTGATCTGATACGGATTCGAGATCTTGTCAAAAAGGAGAAACAGGGTAGTGAGCTTTGGCAAACAGCGGCTCATAGTTATTCAAACCTGTTGTCAAGTTTCAACGATGACATGCATGTTCTTGAAACCTTGTTACAACTTAAATCTGATTAAGTCTACTTTTTTTTTATAGTGTAGCACTATGATACAAGTACAGCGCCGGCAATATTCAGGTCATGGTAAACCGGTCCATGGCTGACAATCGCCGCCGTGTGCTGGCCAATCACGAGGGTAAGCAGGCATCAGAACGGGCAAAAGCAGCAATGAAATTCTAATAAGCTTGACCCGGGATGGCACCAGGGTCTTTTGAGTTCCGGCACATCACGGATCATGTATACAGGTGAATGTAATCAGCCATGTTGCAATTGCAACGAACTCACCTATGCCTTCGTACGTATCGGTTGGTAACGAAGCTTTCTGCTTCAAACTCGAAGAAGTTTTTGTAATAGTCGTCAAATCCATGATAGCCCTCAAGAAAATATGCGCCAGACAAATAAGGAAGGTCCAGGGAGACCCATTCAGATAATATCTTTCTTCCGGCTGTCCATTTAAATTTGGGAGCCAGAGGCTGCAACCAGGCATTGAACGACTGGTATTCATCATACTGAAACTGGTGCGCGAGTTCATGAGCCAGCACGTGATGCCAGTAAGTCACCCGGACGTATCCGACCCCCCTGCCATAGCTGACACCATCTGCCTCTAAGCCTCCGTTCATGCCGAAATAAATTTTTCTTTTTACGAAACCACAGGTTGCCAGTGGAAAGTGTGGTGGCAAGATCTATGTGGCCCCCATGCAGACCTGATGCAATAGCAAAAACGCTTGTAGGAAGAAAGCGGACCTTTACCAGTGAAGCCCGATGCAGGAAAATGTCGAAACGGGAAGGTCCAATGTTCGTATGCCAATGCTTAAGGAAAGGCTGACCTTCAGCAGCGCTTTCCACAAGTGACGTACCGGCGTCATAAAAGTGCTGGGGGCTTCGGTTGTAAATGTGTGGAACCTGCTCTCGAAAGATTTTGTGCTGCTGGTGATCATTGCTGTGGCGGTCTCCGTTCCCCTGTCCTATCTGTTCATGCGGGCCTGGCTCCAGAATTACCATTACAGAACACCGATTTCGCCCCGGGTGTTTGTTGCTGCCGGACTCGGCGCCCTGGGCATCACGTTGATTACGATAAGCTTCCAGTCGGTGAAAGCCGCGATCCTGAACCCTGTGAGGAGTTTGCGGACCGAATGATCCGGACGTCACTCCAAAACAAAGCATGGCCTGCAAACCGGGATGCGTACACCCCGTATTCCCCGGATTGCCGTCCATTTTGGTCAAAACATGGATGATGGAATAAATAATTCCCCGTTGACAAACGTTATGCTCTGGAGATTCAATGGCATATACTTTGATTTGAACATCAGTGAAACGGGATATGAACCCGCGATTAAAAGGGCATGTAAAAAGTTCACTATGAAAAATATTACCAGCAAAACCGCCGCAATCATCCACCTCCAACAAAAAGGATACGACCAGGATTTTATGTTCCAGAACGGACAACTGTATTACGTTCAGGGAAGCCAAAGCATATCTGCCGACGACTTCGAGATTACCGAAGTATACCGCTCCAAATGGAAGGCACAATCACAAAACAACCAGATCGTCTACGCCATCCAATCTGTGCAAAATGACCTGAAAGGTATCCTGATGACCACTTACAATTCTTTTACCCAGAGCCGTCCTGTACAGTTGTGGTCATAACTCTTTACCCAACACTGATTATTTCAGGGGACCCTTCGATATTGAATAAGAAGAACAGGATAGGGTGCTGCTGTCCCTCCTAATCACAAATCAGCGTGAATACTGAAGCATCCACTCATATATGTTCATACCTTCTTCCTTATAGGTTGGATTGAGCGGAACCGTCCACGCATCGTGCTCACCGGAGTTGAATAAGGTCAGCTTGGGATGATAAACTGGGTTGAAACTATTGATGAGTGCCACATAGCTGATAGGGAACCCTACCTCCACCACATAATCGCCTTTGTTGTGAAACACCCATACGGGCATGCTGCCCTTCGCTATGTGCTTGCATACCAGCGTATCGTTCACTGTGCCCGACATAGGCACGGCTGCCGCCAGTTCTGAGGTAAAATCACCAGCCATCTTGGATGTTACAATCCCACCCATACTTAACCCGGTGAGATATATGCGTTTCGGATCTACCCGGTAGTGCTTTTTTGCAAACAGTATAAAATCTTCCACCTGCTGAGATGAAGGAAATCCGTTGAACTGGGGTGCAAGTACAATAAAAGAATAATTCTGGCCATTGACCGTAAAAGAAGGAAGAAATTTTTTCAGCTGGATGGTTTGAACGATCCCGTCGTTCATCAGCAACTTAAGTTCGCTGTCTGACGTCCCTATCTGCCCCCCACCGTGAACAGAGACAATCAAAGGATAACTTTTGCTGGTTTGGGAATAGTGCCCGGGGAGGCTGTAGTAAAAACCGTTGGTTGCATTTGTTACATTGGAAGAATCGAGGCCCAGTAAGGGCACACCTGTTTCAACTACCTGGTTCGCAGCCCGCTGAAGTTCGGATAGGTACGACTGTTTTTTGCACGCCGTGCCAGCAAAGAACAACAGACAAGCAAACAAAAGTGCTTTTATCACAAATGAATACAAATTTATATGTAAACTTTTCCCATACGTTAGGGGTCACAAGACCCAGTTTCCAGTAGAAATATTGAAGGATTTTCCAAACTAATACATTCTCCGCAAAATTTGATCCGGTTTTTTAAAAGAGACCCGGAAAAAAAATTGAATGGGCAGGACGGCGTAAAATCAACAGACGCCAAACGAAAAAAGCCCCGGATGGGGCTTCTTGTATTTCACAACATTCGGAAACTGTCCTTGTCTGTCTGCTAAAGATGCAGGAACAATTTCATGAACCGGGCCGGATCTCAATTTCCACAGGGTACGGAGAGATTTCGCTGTTCATCCAATGCTTATGTGTGGCGCAATATACAAAAAACCCCCAATATTGGGGTAAATGGAAATATACTTGTACACTAACTTAATGCGCACTGCTAAAGTGCATCCTCAAACGCAGGAACCGAATGTTTTTTGTTTGGGTCAGATCCCAAAAATAAGAAAGCTCCGCAAGAGGCTTTGCTTTTACGATCAATCTGAAGATCCCGGCCGGTAGCTGAACCGGGTACGCGTAACGGGCATCCTTCTGCAACGTTCTGTTACCCGCTGATGTCAATTTTAAAAAAGGATCATGAAATATCTGCTGCTCTTCACGACCTTGTGTTTAGTCCTTTTTGCCTGTAAAAAAAATGACCTCCAAAAACAGTCCGGTGGGCCCTACTCTCTTACCGGAAGATGGAACTACTCCCAGCGGTACTACAGCATCGGCGGTCCGGCCATTTTTGAATCCACCGCATCACTACATCAGTGGATCGAATTCAGTGATGATGGCAAGTTTAAAACCAACATGCCGGAACTGTCTTCCTGGATGGGTTTCGAAAAGATCGATTCGATTCGTTTTCGTTTTACAAGCACCTCCCAGCCTCCCGAAAGATATTTCTCCCGCTTCGACTCCGTAAAGCATACACTCACCCTGAGTTCCATAGATCACTTCTGCTACGAAGGCTGTGGCTTCCAGTTCAAACGATAGTTTTTACCCCGACTGTAATCCGCTCCACTGCGCTGCTTTGTATCAACCTGCCAGAAGATCATTACGCCTTCAAAACCGAAAGTGAGCATACTGCATTTCAGGTCCACACCCGCAAACCATTTGCCTTGTTGATCCCTTGCTTTCTCTGTTCCGGTCCTCCTGCCTTCATAAAATGAGGGTGGCATAATCTTTTAGAAGATCTGTCTGTCATTCACCCGACTTCGATCTTCACCTAACAATTTTAAATCTACAGTATGAAAGCAGCAAGAATTCATGGTCCGAGGACAGTTACCTGTGACACGGTAGATGACCCGACAATTATCAACGACCGCGATGTCATCCTGAAAGTCACGGCCACCGCTATCTGCGGATCGGATCTTCACATTTACTCCGGTGGTCTTCCCCAGCCCCGGCCCATGGTTCTGGGCCATGAGTTTATGGGCATCGTGGAGGAAGTAGGTAAAGGTGTGGGCAATCTGCAAAGGGGCGACCGCGTGGTAGTGCCTTTCCCGATCGCCTGCGGTCATTGTTTCTTCTGCGGACATCATCTGCCCGGCCACTGTGAAAACAGCAATCCACAGCATTACGGCCCTGAAGGCGGACTGCTCACCCAGAAAGGAGGCGCCCTCTTCGGCTATACCGATCTATATGGCGGATACGATGGCGGCCAGGCCCAATATGTACGTGTACCGTACGCCGATTTTGGTCCGCGCAAAGTGCCTGATAACCTGACCGACGAGCAGGTTCTTTTTCTGACCGATATTTTTCCGACAGGATACTCGGGGATCGATTGGGGTGAAGTAAACGGCGGTGAATCAGTTGCCATCTTCGGTTCGGGACCGGTAGGCATCATGGCAGCCAAAAGCGCCTACCTGCGCGGGGCCGCCAAGGTGATCATCGTGGATACGCTTCCATACCGCCTTGAAAAAGCCAAAGAGACCGCCCATGTGGAAACCATTCTTTGGGACGAAGGGGCCAAGGAAGTGGTTGAACAGATCCGCGCCATGACAGACGGGCGGGGCGCGGATGTATGCGTGGAAGCTGTTGGCTTTGAACCAGACCGCAACCTGGTCGACCGCGCAAAAGCAGTTCTCAACCTTGAAAAAGGATCGCCGAAAGTGCTGGAAGCCTGCATGAGCGCCGTACGCCGCGGCGGAATAGTCTCTGTGCTCGGTGTTTATCCTACTACTTATGACAATTTCCCGATCGGCCAGTTCTTCGACAAAGCCATCATTCTGAAAGGCGGACAGGCACCGGCACACAAACACATCGACACCCTGCTGCAGTATGTCATAGATGGAAAGGTTAGGCTCGATGATATCATCACGCATCGGTTGCCGCTCACTGAAGTAGCGCATGCGTACGACATCTTCAAAAAAAGAGAAGACAACTGCGTGAAAGTGGTGCTCGATCCTTGGGCATAGAACCGCATCGATTCTTTAAATAAAAAAGCCGCCCCTGTGCCCAGGGTGCGGCTTTTTTATTTAAAGATACCATCATTTCTTTTTTAAAACCAGGATCGCATTCGCAACTTTCCGTTCACCCTGATGATCCCATATCTTGTTGTCGGAAGGGTAATTAACGATGCCGTTTGCGGACTCGCCTGCTATCCAGAGCGCAGTGGAGCCGCCGCCGTCGAGGTTGATGGCATCTACTGCATGGATCCATTTGAGGAACCGGCTCAGCTCCGGAAGGCTCATTCCGGCAGATTCCGCATCGCGGCCATCCACCGTCACCAGCAGGATCCTTCCCTTGTTTGTGATCGCCAGCGCTGAACGCGGATGACGCAGACGGTTAAAAGCAGCAGTGTCGGGCGGTACTTCCCGCCCCGCCTTAAGTAACAAGGGGCCGGTGCACATGACAGTAGCCTGCGGCAGATGATGTTCCCAGTCTGCGGTGCCATCCCAGGTTACGATCTCTACCTTCCTGCCTTGTATTGTAACTGCGGCCAGCTGATGACGGGCCCTTTTTCCATGCGCCTCCAGCTGGTCTTCACTGACCACCAGGTTGTCTACTTTCAAAAAATCTACGGAACCACCATTTTTTGTATCGAAAAAATTTCCGTTGATGGCGGCAAGTGCATGTGCACGGGTGCCATAAGCACTGGTATGCACGAGCTCCTTTTTTTCATAGGCAATGCCTAAACGCAACCGACGGACGGGCCTTACTTCCACGATCTCGACGTTCTCATGCGATCCAAACAGGTGATCGTACCACACATGTTTCCACCTTAAACCCCGGCTAATCTTTTTGGTCACCCAGCGCCCCTGCTTTACTAAAATTGAATCCGTTTGCGCACTTGCTTGTGGAGATGCAAACAGTACAACAAGTAACCCGATAAAAAAAGTTGCATGCCTTGTAATGCTCGCAGCGGCAAAGCGTTCAGCCAGCTTCTTTTTCAAACTTTTGCTGTTTACCTGATCTACGATTCGGTTTTGATAACTCCACGGAAAAAGCCGATCGACTCCGCCATGCCAGGCAGCGGGTCGGTCATGTCTTTTTCAAATTCCACGCTGCAGATGCCCTGGTAATTAATATCCTGAAGGGCCTTGATCACTGCCGGAAAATTGATCACGCCGCGACCGATCTCGATCGCTTTGGCATCTTTGGCATTTGAGTTCACATCCTTGATATGCAGGTCGAACAGCCTGCTTTTGTATTCACGGATCGCTTTGCTGGGTTCGGTGCCCGCCCGCATCGAGTGACCGATGTCGAGACACAGGCCTACCCGTGGATCCCGGTTTTTGATCAGGTCCCAGGCGTTCTTCGGGCTCGGATAGAGCTTGTCTTCCGGACCATGGTTATGAATGGCGATGCGGATGTTGGTAGCTTTTACTTTCTGTTCGGTATAGTCGAGCAGTTCCGGATTGGGAACTCCCACTATCAGCGGCACGCCCACTTTTTTTGCATAGTCGAACGCGGTGTCCACCTCCTGCTGCGTTTTCATGTAGATCACGCCGACCGCATAAATTTTGATGCCGCCGGTGGAGAATTGGGAAAGCACACTCTGTATCTTCTCGGGTGTGCTGTTGAGCGGAAGATGAAAGTCTTTGAGAGAAAGATATTCCACCCCCAGACGCTTCATCATGGCGATCGACTTCTCTACATCGAATTTCAGGAATGTATAACCGGCAAAGCCAACCTGTAAAGGGGTTGTGGCTTTCTGAACGGCAGCCGGCGCGGCAAAGGGCGAAGCCACCGAGGCAGCCAGCCCCAGCGCGGATTGTTGCAGAAAACTTCTTCTCGATGACATATCGTTGATTTAAAAGTTGCGATGAAAGTAGTAAAAAATCCTTAGACGTTGGAGCAACATTCCTCATCCCCGCAACAGCTTGCCGCAATCTAGTAAGGCAGCGGATCATTGGGTGAAACCGCGTGTGCCTTTTTATAATCAAGTGGCCGGTTATTCTGCAGCACCCATTCAATGCCGCCCCGGATGTGCTGTACGAAATCCGGTTCCGTATAGGTGGCGCTGTCGTGGCCGAGGCTGGTATACCACTGCCGGCCTCCGTCGAATTCATGGCACCACACGGAAGGAAAAGCGGTGCCGAACAGTTCAGACTTGGCAGAATCCGAGAGGGTACGCAGGTCATGCACCATCAGCACATGAATATCGGGATTGATCTCTTTGACGAAGTAGCACTCGTCTTTCCGGGCCCATGTTTTAGGGAGAAAGGAAGTGGAAGGATTGTGCGGATCAAGTACAATCTCGGTGAAAGACTGATGGGGCGGGTGCCGCAGGAAGCTTGCGCCCAGCATGCGTTTGAACCAGGGCCAGTTGCGTTCGGTGCCTGAAGCAGAGTGCAGCCCCACCACTCCCCCGCCCGCTTCCACAAAATGCATCAGCGCAAGTTTCTGCGCATCGGTTTCAAACACATCGTTGTTGGTGTTGTTGAATACCAGCAGGCGGTATTTTCTGAGGTTAGCTTCGCTGAACGCAGCCGGATCATGCGTGGTGTCTACGAGGAAGCCCATTTGTTTTCCCAGCCGCATGATGCAGGCGCTTGCCGCTCCGATATTCTGGTGCACATATCCTTTTCCATTCTTCGTATAAACCAGCACGTGAACTCCCTGCAGATCCGCTGGTTGGCGAGATACAGGATTTTCCTGCTGTGGAACCAGCAGCGGAAAGAGGCCGAGCATGCCGATGGCCAGCAATTTTTCAAGCATGGGTAACCGATTTATATTTTGGAAGATTGATGAGCAGAACACCCGAGATCACCGCCAGCAACGACACCAGATGCCGGCCGTTCACCTGTTCACCGGCATATCCCCAGCCCAGCAGCACCGCCACCACGGGGTTCACATACGCATAGGTGCCCACCTGTACGGCAGGCCGAATGGTGAGCAGCCATATATAAGCCAGGTAGGTGATCACTGATCCCAGTATGATCATATACCACAGTGCGATCCACGCTTTGGAAGAAACCTGTGCCCAGGTAAATGACCGCCATTCGCCCAGGAGTGTGCTTATCAGAAAAGCAAATACGCCCGCCGCCATTAGCTGCATGCTCACAGTCATCAGCGTGGAGGAATCCGAGAAGATCTTTTTTGAATACAGCGAACCGATGGCCCACGATACGGTGCCCGCCATCAGCAGGGCGATGCTGAAGCTTTGCATGTGCTGTTTCTCAAGGGGAATCACACCTGCTTTCCCTTTGCCAAAAAGCAACAGGATACCGGAGAAGCCGACAACAATGCCGGCCAGGGTAAGCCCGCTGCTGAAATTGGATTTCCATTGCGGCCGGTCGAACAGGATAAACCAGATTGGCAGTGCAGCAACAATGATGGCCGCCACGCCGGAAGGCAGGTATTGTTCCGACCAAACCACCGAACCGGTTCCACCCACCAGCATCAGGATACCCGACAATCCGTGTGAACGAACCGTGGCCCAGTCAGGATTCGGTTGCTTCCTGATCTTCGCCCATGTGAAAAGCATGAGTCCGGCAATGAGGAACCGCATGGAGATCATGAAGTAAGGCGGGATGCCGTTCAGGCCGATGAGCGCTGCCAGAAACGTGGAGCCCCATACGAGATAGATAGCCGCAAACGCAAGCAAGACCTTCCAGTGTTGTACCTGATTATTTTCTTTCATACAGCCAATACCGGCAAACCGGTTTTCAAATAAACAAAATATTCTCTGTTCCCGCACCATCATTTGAAGGGCTGATGGGAAATAGAAAAGGCAGGTCTCACCAGAAACCTGCCTTTATAATATCCACGCCCGGGTAAAGAAGCCTTGCCTGACGTTTACGGCCATCACCTGCGACACAATGACGCGACGCATCGTGCCTCTACGAAGATTGCAGGTAACTCCTGATCAGATTCACCATGTCATGATTTTCCTGTATCATCGCATGATCGAGCGCACTTTTGCCATGTGCATCGCGCAAACCGGTTTCAGCCCCATGTTCAAGCAGTAGGGTGGCAATCGCCAGTTGTCCGAACGTGGCGGCGAAAGTAAGGGCGGTGGCTCCACTCGCATTACGCTGGTTTACATTGGCGCCAGCCTCCATCAGCTGCTTCGCGATTGCATGGTAACCGCGGAAACACACACCCATGAGGGCCGTGTTCCCGGCTGCATCCTGCCCATCCACCGGTGCCCCGTTCTGAAGCAAGAACGCGGTTACGTCGGGCGCATCGTTGTAAACGGCCAGGATCAGCGGCGTAAAACCGCGGTGGTCATGTGCATGAATGACCTGTGTATCTTCTGCATACAGCTGCTCCAGCGTGGCGCGGTCATTGCGCCTGCACGCTTCAAATATATCGTAGGGTGGTAGAGTTGTCATGGTGCAAAGATGTGGGATATGATGATCCCACATCAAAAATTTTGCCTGCCGTATCCTCCCGTGTATCCGCTATAATTTCATTAGGCGGATGGTTTTTGTAAAATTCAGTCCTGTCACTTTCAGGTAGTACATACCCGGCTTGTAGCCGGCCACGTCCATCGTTACGATTCCTTCCGCAGTGACCGTTCTGCGTGACAGCTGCCGTCCGTCCACACCGAACATTTCAAGGTCGAGGTTCTGGCGGCCCGGACAGGACAGATACACTTTGAACGACCGGTTGAAGGGGTTTGGAAAGGCTTCGGCAATATCTGGCCGCGCTGTCAGTTCGCCAGCCGATCCGCCTCCTGCATTTGCATCTCCGAGAATGGCTGAAAGAGTATTGCAATCCGATCTTGTGCTGAGCGCAAGTTCAATATGCGGAAATCCGAAATTGTCTTCCCAATCCATGATCACGATATTGGGTACTTCGCGGTTGTACAGGTACCCTGTGCTGGTAGTCATCACCGTTTCGCCGGGCTGCATTTTCACATTGCCCGATTGTGGAAAACCTACCAGAAACCAGTGTGCTTCCACTTCAAAGGGATTGGGATTGGTGATCTTCCAGTTCCTTTGCGACGAAGGACTATTTGAGCACTCCGGTTTAACCTGAAGGTTTTTCACATACACTTTCGGGAACCGTACCGCATCTACCGCCAGATCGGCCTGTATCAGTCCTGCCCCCGTTTTGTAATCGAATCCCGCATCGAAACCGATGGTGGTGATATCGTCCATGTCGATGGCTTTGGCCGACAGGATGCCTTTGATCTGGTCGGGGGTGATGGTCTTTAGCTTTTGTGCTTCCATCATCAGCGCGGCCACTCCGGCGGCATGCGCAGAGGAAGCAGAAGTACCGAAGAAGTTGGGATATAAATCTACGTCCTGCGGACTATCCGTATAAAAGAAAGAAGTGTTTCCCCCGTCGGGTGCGGTGATCTCGGGCTTTTTCCTGGTCACCGGCGTTATGGGATACCCCTGTTCATCGAACAGGATCGCCACTCCACCCTGCGATGTAAAGTATTCAGCCTGTGGCGGATTGATGCCGAAAGCAGGTGTACTAGCATAATTGGCCGCTCCTACGGCAATCGCGCCTTCCGCGTTGGGGTGACCAACGAGCGCAGGCGAATAAATGCCAGGCAGGCCTTGCGGTGGTGAATAGAAAGCAAAATCATCCCCGAAACTGACATACTTCAACCTCGCAGGATCGGGCCCGCTGAACTTAAGTATGGTGATGTAAAAAAGAGAACTGTTTGTGTTGTTGGTATAGTCCATTATCTCGAGCGGGTCGCCACTGGAGATGTTGTCGTCAAGACTGGCAGCGACGATCGTACCGTTTGCATCCAGCAGAAAGATATCCATGTCTGAATCCGCACCGAGTCCGCCCGCGGAAAAAAACGGCTGGCTCCATTGAAAGGAAGTCAGGAAGTGGCTGTTGACCGGGATATTGATCGCCTGAAAATAACTCGGCATAGCGCCGTTGTTACTGAAATTATGAGCGGTGCCGCCGATATTGCTGGTGATGAAAGGTGAAAAATCGGAAGGCCGGTATTCGCTTTCATAAGAGATATTCGATTTGTTGCCGGCTGCCGAAAAATATGTCACCCCTCTTTTTCGGACCGAATTCACTGCCTGCGCAATGATGCCGTCCTGAAAAAAAGGTTCATCCGGGTACAGGGCATCATCTACAATGATTTTGCAATCTATATCCGCAAGGTCAACGATCCCTTTTGCAAAGTTGGCCTGACCATACGAAGCCGTATGAAAAGCAAGTTCTGCTCCCGGCGCCACATCATGCAGTATTTCTGCCAGTGCCCTTCCTTCATCCGTACCCCCGTCATAAAAATCCTGCAGCACCTGCACAGCGTCTTCGGCACCGTACGGACCGATCACCACCGGCAACTCCCCGACCCCTATGTTCGTAATGCCCGCGCTGTTGTAGCTGTCAGACAGGATGCCGATCTTCACCCCTTTCCCTGTCACTTTGTATTTCTGCCTGGCAAGGTTCGAACCCTGGGCAACATCGCCCTGGCTCATCACCGGTTCTTCCGCCAGCATCCGGGTATTTCTGGATGGAGGCAGTGTCGGGACCTGCTGCAATTGCGATTTCATTTTATAGGCCGGCCGCACATATTGCACGCCGGCGTTGTTTTGCAATTGCTCAACCTGATCGATCGCAACAAACCCCGAAACGACCCTTCCATAGGTAGCGGTGATCTGCACACCCATGGCCTGCAGCTGATCACGATTGGACTTGGTTGCTTCTTTCAGGGTAATATTCACCAGCACTTTGTTTCCTTCGACAATGAGGTATTTTGTGAGGTCCGGGTCAGGCATGGTGGTTTTGCCTGTAGAAAGCGTCCGGGCTTGTGCCGTACGAAAAAGTTGCTTTCCGGATAACTGGAGCAGATGCTGGCTGAGATGGGGCGTTTTTAGCTGAATGAGGCTCTGTTGTAGTGCGGCGGACTTAAGAACAGGGGGCTGGTCCGTCTGGGCCCGAGCCGGCAACACAGATACACACAAAAAGGCATAAAGAAGGGCAGGAAGAGGTAAGCTTCTTTTCATACAAGAGGTTTAAAAGTTGAAAAAGGTGAGGGACGGAGGATACGCATTCCGCTTTCAGGTTCCGGCGGTTATGCTTGTTTTTTTTGTGGTTAAGACCCTATTAAAGTAGGATTAATTTCAATTATGGTTGCAAAAGTTCCTGAATATATAATCTTCTACCAATCAAGCGCTAAGGGTATTTGGCAGCAGTGACCGAACCCGTCATTAACCCCTACATGATCCCCCTTACAGGAACTTGTGGGCACCTGTTGGCAAGCAGTACAAGGACGCAGAAACAGCACACTAATTACAGGTAAATCAGGATGGAAACATCGGTCTATTCGCGCTTAGGGAAGAAAGGAACAGCAGGGCATGTAACAGAAGAAAAACAGCAGATGGCAGAACCGAAATCTATTCGGACAAGTGATGGCTCAACACTCAGACGATCCGGGCATGGATACCGGGTTACTTCCTTTTGATATCGAAAATATAGACTGGCGGGTCGAATGACTGGTTATCATCGGGCTGGCGGTGAATGCGTTTCACTACATCCATTCCTTTTATTACCCGTCCGAAAGCCGCATACCCCTGCAGGTCGGGGTTGTTTTCGCCACCATAATCGAGCCCGGGCTGGTCGCCCAGGCAAATGAAGAATTCGGTGGAGGCACTGCCCGGCGCTTCGCGGGCCAGGGAAAGGGTACCGTCTTTGTGCAGGATCTTTGTCTGTTGCGTGGTCTCGTGCGGGATGCCGGGTACCGACCTGGATTTTTTGTAGTTGGTCCGCCACATTCCTCCCTGTATCAACTCTGCTTTTGCCGCATTGGAAGGCTGGTTTTCATCATTCAGCACCCGGTAGAACAATGAATTTTTGTAAAACCCTGAATCGACATACGACAAAAATGCGGCAACGCTTTTCGGAGCTTGCATCGGATACAGTTCGGCTTCAATTTCACCAAACTTTGTTTCGATCACAACACGTGGATTTCTGGAGGCCGGGCCCGTACAGGACACCAACAGAAATAGAAAAATAATTATCCGTACCGGAAACCACCTGCGATCCATATTGTAATAGTTTGGTGTGAATACGAAGTTAAGGAAGGGAGAAAGATTTTCCGAGCTGCTGCATTGCTTTCAGTGGCACGTTTCTTACTATTAGAAAGTAATTCGAAGTTTATGAACAGATCAAAGTTATCAACCGACAGGAAGAGTTTACAGGGTAAGACAGTCGTCATCACTGGCGCATCAAGCGGGGTCGGACTGGCTGCTGCCCTTCTTTTTGCGGAGCATAAAGCGACGCTTGTGCTGGGAGCCCGCCGGTTGCAGGCGCTGGAAGAGGTGGTATCGGCCTGCAAGGAACTCGGTGCCTCTGCCATCGCTGTTAAAACAGATGTAACCAATCCGGCCGAAGTGCACCGTCTGGCTACGGCCGCGATCGACTTCAGCGGAAAAATCGATGTGTGGATCAACAACGCCGGCGTGCTGGCTGCCGGAGAGTTTACGGCCACCCCCATCGAAGTACACGACCAGGTGATCCGCACCAACCTGATGGGTTATCTTCATGGCGCACATGCCGTGCTGCCGTATTTCAAACAACAGAATTCAGGCATCCTGATCAACAATATTTCGGTGGGTGGATGGATGCCGGTACCTTATGGCGCTGCGTATTCGGCGAGCAAGTTCGGCCTGCGCGGTTTTTCGGAAGCGCTCAGGGGCGAACTGGGAAAGTATTCCGGCGTTCATGTTTGTGAATTATATCCCGCCTTTCTCGACACACCGGGCATTCAGCATGCCGCAAATTATACAGGCGCCGTGCTAAAGCCTGCCCCGCCGGTGTATGATCCCCAACTCGTGGCAAAAAAGATGGTATCGCTCGCAAAACGTCCCCGCAATTCCACAACTGTCGGCAGCGTGGCCAGTTTTCTGCGCCTGTCGCATTTTCTGACCCCGGTACTCACCGTTGCCATCACCGCTAAAGTGATGGAATCCTATTTCAAACAGGCTGACCCCGCCCCTACTTCTACAGGAAATTTATACGGCTGGCCGGATCAATCAACAGAGGTGGAAGGCGGATGGAACGAGCGTGTCAATCCAGGCAGGAAAACCCTGACCGCCGCGATCCTGGTAGGCGGTGTAGCTACAGGATTACTGCTCTGGAAAAAGCTGGCCAAAAGGCAGTAGGTCACCCAGCTGGCTGGAGAGGCGAACTTTGTTCTGTCGTTTGTATGAGTGTAAAGCCCCAAATAGCACTCAGCCCAACAACACATACATGCCCCATGCGGCAAGCACCGCCAGCACCGTATTCAGAAAATTCACCGCGTCGTTGTTCAACTGGTGCCGGCGTTCAAGTGTGGCTCCCATTACCGAATCGGCCAGGTTGCCGATGGTACCGGCTGCAACGATGCAGGCGAACCACCTGTTCCAGTCAAAGCCTGTTGCATACACGGCTGCCACAACTGCGCTGGCAGCCATTCCCAGCAGGGTTCCTTCTGTGCTGACGACACCGTTCAGACCCCGCAAGTCTTTTTTGAAGGTGAGAATATTATAATACCTGCTTCCATATACGTTGCCCAGTTCCGACGAAATGGTGTCGGCCGCGGCGGAAGAAAAAGCGGCGGCCATCAGGTAAGTAAAGAAATGATGGTTTCCAGGCCACATCCAGCCACAAAGCCCAAGCAAACCGGCGGCGCCGGCATTGGCCAGAACCTGCCAGGCCGTCCGGCCCTGCCGGCTTTCGGCCACTCCCAAACTTTCTTTACGCGCCCGTTTCCAGGACGTGGCCAGGGTGCCCAGAAGAAAGAACAGGGTCATCATGATCAGGCCGGTAAACCCCGCTCCCATAAACACGGCCTGGCCGGTGATGCCTCCCGTGATCGCACCGGCAACGGTGAGCTTGCGTGCCCAGGCACTCCAAAACATGCCGGGGAGCAGAATAATCGCCAGCACAATAAATCTAACGGGCATGGGTAGCAGAAGAGTATTGGTTTCACATGATCAGAAGGGGCACCCACTGGTATTATTTCCGGCTCAGCGGCATCCATACAGACATCTCGGAATGCCCGCGGTTGCCCCAGGCATAATATGGAATAAGGGTAACTTTTACCGGCTGGCCGGGCTTCGAGGAAATCTCCTTATACAGCTGGTCGTTCCAGCCGTTGTCTTGTTTCAGTAAAACGGACCCTTCCAGCACCGCCACGGTTCCGGCATCCACTTTTCTAGTGACCGGTTTAAAGTCGGCGGAGGCGGGAATCTCAATATTGAATATGCTTTGTCCTTTCGGCATATCGACCGATTCAATGCAATACACGACCGGCCCTCTTTGAACAGCCACCTGGTTACGGGTCTCTTCCACCAGCGGGTTTGCCTCAATCAGAACAGCCGGCATAGACAGCACAAGCTGGATCTTGTCGCCTTTGGCCCACGGACCGTTTACTTCTGCATAGTGTCCGGCGGGCAGTTCCATGTTGCGCTGTTTGCCATTCACCATCAGCGTCGCTTTTTTACACCAGCCCGGGATCCGCAGAAAGAATGAGAAATTTTCTTTGGGTGCTTCCTGCACCTGCACGGTCACCGTACCATCCCAGGGGTAGTCTGTTGTTTCAGATATACTGACCGGGGCGCCGCTGTGCAGTTTGGCCGACAGGGTATTGCCGCCATAAAGATTCAGCCAGATGCCTTTTTGGGAAACGCTGTACATGTAATCGCTCACTTCGGAAATGGTGCGGGCCTCGTTGGGAGGACAGCAGTTGGACAAGCTGATATAATCCACTCTCCCGCCCGACCAGCGCAGCTTGTACGGAAACGCATCCGCGGCGCTCAGCGGGTTGGTGTAGAAAAAGCGGTTGCCGTCGAGGCTCACGCCCGAAAGCACGCTGTTGTAGAGGGCCTGTTCCAGCACATCCGCATATTTGGCTTCGCCGGTAAGCTGCAACATGCGCCAGTTCCAGAGCATATTACCGATGTTGGCGCAGGTTTCGTTGTGTGCGGTCATGTTGGGCAGCTGATAGTCACGGCCGTACGCCTGCTGCGTACGCTGGATCTCTACCGGCTGGTAGGAGACACCGTAGGGAGAGATACCGTCGTACAAAGCACCACATCCACCGGTGATGTACATCTTCCGGTGAACCACATCGTCCCAGATTTCGTCGAGCCGCTGGATCAGCGAATCATCTCCAGTCTCCGCGTATACATCGGCTACCCCGGCATACAGGTAATTCGCCCGTACGGCATGCCCCATCGCCACATGCTGCTGCCTGAAGGGGATCCTGTCCTGGTTGTCGTCGGTACCGTTGTCGACCAGTCCGCGAATGTTGATCAGGTTCTTGGCCAATTCAAGGTAGGCGGGGTTTTTGGTTGTACGGTACATTTCAACAATGCCCATGTAATGAGACGGACAGATCGCGTTGCGGGCGAGTTCCGGTGAAGATCTTTTGAAAAAACTATTCAGGTAGTCGGCCGCTTTGATGGCCACATTCAGGAGGGTCTTTTTTCCGGTGGCGCGGTAATGCACGCAGGCGGCAGTCATCAGGTGACCGATATTATAAGTTTCAAAGTTGAGCCGGTCTTCAAACGCTTTGGCCTGGGTTGAATTCTTTTTCTCGGCAATGAGCACAGGGGTATGGATGTAGCCGTCTGCCCGCTGCGCCTTTGCGATCACGGCGATGATCTTATCCATCTGTTCATCCAGTTTTTTATCATGGGTAGTGGCATACAGGCTGGCTTCGGCTTCAAAGAGTTTGTAAAAATCACCGTCGTGGAAAGGAGGCCCCTTGTGCGAGCCTGTGTCGAGGCCGGCTGCAATCTCGAAATTCTTGAAGGAGTGGCTTTTGGCGGGGTTCATGTAAGTAGCCATGAGGTGGGGCACCATCGAGTCTTTGCAGATGGCGAACCGTTCTGCCCAGAAACCCTGTGTCCACTGTACGGAGCCAAGGTCAATGGAGCTCAGCCTGGCATGGGCGCTGCTGCTGGTGTTGACCAGCGCCTTTTCCTGTGCGAGGAGCGGACCGTTTGCAGCAAGAACCAAGAGAAAAGAAAGAGAGAAAGATCTGTACGTGAGTTTCATATGTCTGAAGAAAGCTTTTCGATGGAGTAAGAGCGCACCCGTGTTTCCAATGCCTGGGTGCACAGTATAAAGATAGGCTGTTTGCCCCACAAGCAGAAACACGCTTCCTCTCACCCTTATGTAGAATTTGGGGTGACAACCACTGTGTACGTCACGATTTTACCCGTGGATCAACGACCGCATACAGCAGGTCGGCTAGAAGGTTGATGGCGATGAAAAAGGCGGAAGAAACCAGTACGGAACCCATCACAACCGGGAAATCAAGTTCTTCAAGGGCATCCACCGTCAGTTTGCCGATGCCTTTCCATCCAAAGATATATTCCACAAAAAAGGCGCCTGCCAGCAATTCGGCAAACCAGCCGGTAACGGCCGTAATGACCGGATTGAGGGCATTCCGAAGGGCATGTTTCCAGATCACCGTGTGCCTGGGCAAGCCCTTGGCATAGGCAGTGCGAACATAATCCTGCTGCAGCACATCGAGCATGGCGCTGCGAGTAAGCTGCGTGATGATGGCCAGCGGGCGGATGCCGAGTGTAAGCGCAGGCAGCCACAGATTGCGAAACGACAAGTATCTTTCCCCGGTGATCTCATCGAGGTCGAACCAGCTACCGGTCATGTGCAGCCCTGTATAAGGGCTCAGTACATAGCCCAGCAGATAGGCGATCACGATTCCCATAAAAAAAGAAGGCACCGAGATGCCTGCGATGCTGGCCAGCACCGCGCCTGTGTCCATCCAGGTCCCTTTATGCACAGCTGCGATCACGCCAAGAAAAACGCCGATGACCGTTGCAAAGACCATGGCCGACAAAGCAAGCATCAGTGTACCCGGCAGGGCTTCCATCAGCAGCGTCCATACGTCCTTCTTGGTCTGATAGGATCTTCTGAGATAAGGAACTTTTACGCCCAGTGCTGTTTTTCCTCCAACAAAGAACCCGCGCAGGTTTTTGCGGGCGATCTCGTCGCGGGTGTGCAGGCCCACAGGCGATACATCATTGAGGTACAGCAGAAACTGTTTCCATCTTGGCTGATCGAGGTCGAGGTCTTTCCGGATATTTTCCTGCGTGGCAGCGTCGGCTCTTTGTCCCATGATGAGGCGGGAAGGATCACCGAAACCCTGGAAAAGTAGGAATACGACCACGATGACCCCCATCATGATGGAAAGACCGTACAGGAGTTTTATGGTAAGATAGCGGGCCAATGTTGGAGTAGCGTAACGGAAGTAACCTTATGGATGAATAGGCTCATTCAGTGATTTGATGTCGGCAGGCAGCGAGTCGATGGCTTTGCCGGCCTTGTCGAAATCGGCCCAGCTCCACTTGTTCACGATGGTGGCGCCGTCGAGCAGGAACAGAACTGGGTCTGCCCGGGCAGCGGTTTTGATAGCCACAAAATCGCATTTCAGCACCGCCATGTCGGCTGGCAGACCGTTCCTGCCTGTCCAGGCCTTTACGTTGTTGTAATCGCTGGTTATTAAAGCAGACGGTATGCTTTTCTGCCTGAGTTTCTGGTAAATAGATTGTAACCCCGGAAGCCAACCGGGATGGTCCTGCCGGATGCCTTTTGTAAAAAGCAGCACCTTGTATCCATCTGAGCCCAGCACGGCCTGCGTGGTATCGGTGCCCTCCGGGGTTACCAGCACAAAGTCCTTGATGGCCGGTTCAGCGTTGCCTTTCCGCACCAGTTTATCGTAGCGGGTCACAAACTGATAAAGCGAATCATCAAAATCTTCCGGGAACCGGTCGGCGGTAAATTCCACTTTTTGTCCCTTTTTCGTATATACAAAGCTGATCACGGAACTGTCGGAAATGGCGCCGGGCGGCACTTTCATGCCTTCCTGTATGTTGGTACCCACCTTGTAAGGCAGACAGTCGATCACAGGCAGGTGGGTGAGCACATACCACTGAAAACCGATGGTGAGCACGGCCGCCACCAGCAGCGTGCCAATGGAAACCATGTCCTGAAAAAGGGCTCTGAGCTTGTCGCGGTTAAAGAACAGCACCAGGATAAGCACCAGCAGGATGAGGTCTTTGATAAACGACTGCTGGGCGGTGAGCGGGATACAATTGCCGAAGCAGCCGCATTCACGCACTTTGCCGGAAAACAACGCATAGCCGGTAAGAAAAGTAAAAAAGATGGTGAGCAGCAGAAGCAGCCAGCTGAACAGTTTCATCTTCCACCCCACCAGCAGCGCTACACCGGCAAACACTTCGAAAAAGATCATGGACACCGAGAGCGCGAGTGTAAAATCATTCAGCCCGTTCCAACCCCAGATCTCGAAAAACTCCTGCATCTTGTAGCTCAGTCCCAGCGGATCATCCGCCTTTATAAGACCGGAAAAGATAAACAGAACCCCCACGATGATTCTTGATGCGGTAATGACTGGCTTCATGGTCTTGTTACAGTTTGTTTGTATTGTAGAAACGTCATGCAGGGCCTCTCACACACAGCATTGCTGATGTTCCGAGACGCAGGGCGCCGCGTCTCTGCTACCTTCCATGCTTTCCCTCCCCGATCATGATCAGGGCAAAGACGGAATAATTGATGATGTCGAAATAGTTGGCTTCTATCCCTTCGCTGATCAGCGTCTGTCCTTTGTTCATAAGGATCTGTTTGATGCGCAGCAGCTTCGACAGGATGAGGTCGGTATAGCTTTCCTGGCTCATGTCGCGCCAGGCTTCGCCGTAATCCTGGTTCTTCGATTGCATCAGGGTCCTTGCGCTTACTACAACCGCGTCGTACAGCTCGGAAACCCTGTCTACCGGCAGCTCTTCCGCTTCGCCGGCAGCCAGACTGCATTGGATGATGCCGATCACCGAATAGTTGAGGATGCCTTTGAATTCGGATGGTATGTCGTCAGATACGGCACGGGTGCCGTTCTCCTGGATCGTGCGGATGCGCTTAGCCTTGATATAGATCTGATCTACCACCGAGATGGTTCTCAGTACCCGCCAGGAAGTGCCGTAATCAATGGTTTTTTTCAGGAATATGTCCCGGCTGGTTTGTACGGCCTGGTCGTACTGCTGGTATGTTGTAGTCATGCGCATCCAACAACCCGGGTAATTGGGTTGGCTTTTATTTACTTTTGAAATCGGAATCTTTTCAACCGATCAAAGATAATCTATACCGACTATGTTTACGCTGAATTGTAAGGGCCGGCTGCTGGTGATCGACAAACCCGTTGTGATGGGCATCATCAACATTACACCCGACTCTTTCTATGCCGGGAGCCGGCTCAGCGAACCGGATGCCGTATTGAAACAGGCGGAAAAGATGCTGGCCGAAGGGGCGGCCATCCTTGATCTGGGCGCCCAGAGTACACGCCCCGGCAGCCGCGAGGTAGGCGCGGAAGAAGAATTGCGCCGCTTACTCGACCCCGTCAGTGCACTGCACCGCCGTTTTCCGGAAGCGATCATTTCGGTAGATACCTACCGAGGCATTGTAGCCCGTGAAATGATCGAAGCGGGCGCTTCCATGATCAACGACATTGGTGGTGGCAGTTTCGACGATACCATCATCCCCATTACAGCGCAACTTGGTGTTCCCTATATCTGCATGCATGTAAAAGGTACGCCGGACACCATGCATAAAGATCCATCGTATGAAAATGTTGCGCTGGAAGTGCTTGACTATTTTATCGCCAAAACAGATGAATGTAAAAAAGCCGGGATCCACGATGTGATTGTAGACCCGGGGTTTGGTTTCAGCAAAACACCCGTCCATAACTTCCGGCTGCTGCAACAGCTGTCTGTTCTTAAAATGCTTGGCAGGCCCATCCTGGCCGGACTTTCCCGCAAATCCACCGTTTACAGAACGCTGGGCGTAACCGCCGAAGAAGCCCTCAACGGAACTACGGTGCTGAACACCATCAGCCTGCTGAACGGCGCAGACATACTCCGGGTACACGACGTGAAAGAAGCCATGGAAGCGATCAGGCTGGTACAGGCTTACCAGGAAACAGAAAAGGCATCCGCAGTTTGAGCCGCGGATGCCTTTGTATGAAGTTTGAATAAAGTGTTTTATCTGCCTCCCTGTCCGCCGGGCATCTGGGGTGGCATGCCGGGCATGGCTTTCGGCTTGGGAGCGGTGTCCGACACGTTCATCACTTCCACATCGAAGATCAGGTTTTCGTATGCGCCGCCGCCAGGTACGGGCTGCTGTGCATATGCAAGCGTAGAGGGAATGTAGAGGGTCGCTTTACCGCCCTGTTTCAGCATTTTCATGCCTTCGTCCCATCCCGGGATCACCTGTCCGCTGTTCACCACAAAGCCGATCGGCTCGCGGCCAGCATTGGTTTCAAACACGTTTTCGGTTTTGCGTGTGCCGGTGGCGAAAAGTTTACCGGTATAGGTTACAGACACATACTTGCCGGAATCTACCTGGGTGCCGGTTCCGGGCGACTGGATCGCCACATAAACACCTCTCGGGCTTTTCTGAGCCGTGATATTCTTCTTTGCGAGATAACTCTTGATATCGCTGTCTTCTTTGGAAGTTTCCTTCTGCATTTCTTTCGTCAGGTCGTTCTGAACCAGTGAATCACCGGCGATGATGTCGATCACTTTGATATAAGCCGTGATCTTGTCGCCCTTTTTCAGGATGGATTCCTGTCCGGGAGGCATTTTTTTCAGGATCGAATCGGCCAGCTGAACGATCTCCACGCTGTCGCCTTTGTGCAGAAAGGGAAACACTTCACGCGGATCAAATACTGAACCCACGCTGTCTACTTTCTGGTAGATGGGAACGGCATGAAAAGAGGAATACAGGACGGAATCGTTGAGTTTCTGCGAGAAATGAAACTTTAGGATCTGGCCGTATTTCACCAGCGGGCCGCTGCCGGAAGAAACGATCTTATACAGGATCCCGCTGGGTGTTTTGTTGAAACTGGGACTGGTACAGGCGCCCAGCAACACCAGGAGGGATATGGATAAAAAGGAAATCTTGTTTTTTGTCATGTGTATTTTATTGTAATTGTAAAGCGTTTTCTTCCAGCGCCTCTTTGAATCTGCGCACGGTAGTATCGAGGTTGTCGTAGGTACGGCCGCCGGAGGCGTTGAAGTGGCCGCCACCGTTGAAGTAGGTACGGGCGAACGTATTCACGTCGAAGCTGCCTTTGCTGCGGAAGCTCCATTTTCTTTCTTCATCGCGGTCTATCACCAGCGCAGCCATCCTGATGCCCTGGATCGACAGCGGATAATTTACCAATCCTTCCGTATCGCCGGTCTTAATCTCGAAACGCATGAGTTCGCTTTTCGTGATGGTAATCAGGGCGGCGTTGTATTCATAAAAGACCTCCATCTTATTCAGCAGGATGTACCCGATGAAACGGAGTCGGTTCTCCAGGAAATTATCGTAGATGTTGTCGTGCACCCTGGTATGATCGAGGCCCTTTGCTTTGAGCGCTGCTACCATCAGGTGAAGCGATTCGGTTGCAGAGGTAAAGCGGAACGAACCCGTGTCGCCGATCACGCCGGCATACAGGCATTCGATGATGGAGCTGTTGATCTTTTCTTCCCCGCCGGCGGCAACGATAAAATCGTAGACCATTTCGGAGGTGGAGCTTTTGGGGGGAACGCTGATGCCGTAGTCGAAGCTGGCGACCTGTGGTTGTTCATGGTGGTCGATGAGTATCTTCGTGCAGGCGAGTGAGTGGATGAGCGGAGCCATGTGCTTGGTCCGGTCAATGTTGTTGAAATCAAGACAGAACAGCCAGTCGGCCTGGCGCATGATCTTTTCAGCTTTATCTCTCTGCTTGGGCGTCTCGAAATCGAGTACTTCAGAACTGGAAGGCATCCAGTTGAGGAAGGCCGCCCAGTTGGTGGGAGACACGACTGTAACATCATGGCCGAACTGTGTGAGAAAGTGAAACAGGGCCAGAGACGACCCCATGGCGTCCGGATCAGGCTTCTGATGCATGGTGATGACAATCTTCTTCGGATCCTGCAACTGGGGAAATATGGCTGAAATAGGCTTCATAAAACGGCTGCGAAGGTATTAAAAGTTCTCAGTTTGACCGAACAGATTTTTTGCCGTTGCAAAGCCAGAAAAAAGGGCTGTTTTCGAATGATCTGGCTGATTTTCAACGTTGTCACACTACCGCTTCCTGCTTCCTGTTTAAACTTACCCGGCCGGGCCGGTGAAAAGAGATTCACAAAATAACAGCGAAACACTGTGATACTTGAAACTAAAGTATAGTTTTGCACCCCAAATTCTTACGAACATGAGCAACAAGACTTTCACGATGATCAAGCCGGATGCATTTTCAAAAGGACATTCCGGTTTGATCCTGGATCAGATCATCAAAGCCGGTTTTAAAATAGTAAGCCTGAAATTGACCTCCCTGTCAGCGGAAAAAGCGGGCGAGTTTTATGCCGTGCATAAGGAAAGACCGTTTTACAATGACCTGGTGTCTTTTATGAGCCGTGGACCGATCATTGCGGCGATCCTGGAAAAAGAGAATGCCGTAGCCGATTTTCGTCAGCTGATCGGCGCTACCAATCCGGCCAATGCAGCCGAAGGCACGATCCGTAAAAATTTCGCCAGCTCCGTGGAAGAGAACGCCGTTCACGGCAGCGACAGCGATGAAAACGCCGCCCTCGAAGGCAGCTTTTTCTTCTCGGGACTTGAAAAGTATTAAAAATATGCCAGGTGAGATGCCAAATCTGGCGTCTCCGGCCAACAGGTTTTCTTTATTATGGGCAGCTAACAAACAGGCGTGTCGAAGTTCAACACTTTGACACGCCTTTATTATTTTGATTATCTTCTGATGAAAGGAATCAACGAATAGGAGACTGCATCACTTCTATTTCATTCCAGAGGAACGGTAAGAAAACATTGAGTCAACAGGATCTTTGGATTGACTAAAAAGTAGGGAAGCCACCTGGTTCTGTGTTCCGGCGGAACGCCTGATGGGTAGCTATAAGACCCTCCCCCACAGCGCTCCATCGGAACGTTATTAGATCTCTACGGTTGAACCTATACTTTATGCTCATCCCTTGCTGATCACAA
Organism: Chitinophagaceae bacterium; assembly: GCA_965200945.1. Classification (GTDB taxonomy): domain Bacteria; phylum Bacteroidota; class Bacteroidia; order Chitinophagales; family Chitinophagaceae; genus JADCRZ01. The sequence goes on along the minus strand of OZ241749.1, from coordinate 649,492 downwards.
ATTCTTCCCTGCCAGCATGGGCACGAACGAGAAGTTGTTGAACTCTTCGCGCTGTACTGTTCCGTCGCCCATCTTTTTCAAACGGATCATGCATTGTACGGGTTTGTCACCGAGAGGGATCACCATCAGTCCGCCGGTCTTCAGCTGGGCTACCAGCTTCTCGGGGATGAAGGGGGCGGCAGCCGTTACGATCACGCGGTCGAAGGGCGCATACGTAGGCAGCCCCTCATATCCATCGCCGTAAAAAAATTTGATGTTCGGGTATTTTGATTTGTAAGGAAACTTTTTGATCGCCTCAAAAAGAGGTTTCTGCCGTTCAATGGTGAAAACCTGTGCGCCCATCTCCGCCAGCACACAGGCCTGGTAGGCGCTGCCGGTGCCGATCTCCAGCACTTTTAACTGGGGTTTTATTTCAAGCAGTTCGCTCTGGTAAGCCACTGTATAAGGTTGTGAGATGGTCTGATCCTGTGCAATCGGAAAGGCCTTGTCTTCATAGGCGCGGTCTTCGAAGGCGGAATCCAGAAAATAATGCCGTGGAATGGCACTGATGGCATCGAGTACGCGTTCGTCCGTGATGCCTTTTTCACGCACCGTGTCTACCAGCTTTTTTCGGAGTCCTTTGTGCCGGTAGCTGTCCTCAAACTTTCTCATGCTTGTTCACTTAAGCCGCCGCGAAGGCAGCACGGATATCGGATCGTGTGTTGAGATACTTTTAGAAAACGGATCAGTATTACTTCAGGTGCATGTCGTCAATAATGCCCTTGATCTTGTCATCAAGCGCAGCCATCGCCGTGTCGAAATTGCCGACGGAATCGAGTTTAGAATGGACGCTGAAATAAAACTTGATCTTGGGTTCCGTACCCGATGGACGGGCGGAAATTTTACTGCCGTCTTCCAAAATGAACTGGAGCACATTCGACTTGGGCAGATCAATATCCGTCAGCTTGTCGCTGGCGATCTCCCTCGATACCTGCAGTTCATAATCGAGCAGCTGTTTAACGGGAGAACCGTTGATGGAAGCCGGCGGATGATTGCGGAAATTCTCCATCATCTCCGCGATCTCCTTCTGGCCGTTCATGCCTTTTTTGGTCAGGGAGATCAGGCTTTCCTTGTACAGTCCGTACTGCACATAGAGATCGATCAGCTTATCGTACAGGCTGCGGCCATTGTCTTTTTCGAAAGCCGCCATCTCACAAAGCAGCGCCACCGCGCTTACGGCATCTTTGTCGCGCACCTTGTCTCCGATCATCATGCCGTAACTTTCTTCTCCTCCCACCACGAAGTTTTCTTTTCCCTCTTTTTCGCGGATCAGTTCAGCGATGTATTTGAAACCGGTAAGAACGTTGTAGCAGTTGATGTGATTTGCCTTGGCGAACTCATCGATCAGGCCGGTGGTCACCACGGTTTTCACGATCATATCCTGCGGAGTGGCCACGTTTTTCTTCTTTCGTGCTTCCACCATATAGTTGAATGCAAGCACGGCGGTCTGGTTACCGTTCATCAGCACCCAGTTGCCCTTGTGGTCTTTCACGCCGATGCCTACCCGATCAGCGTCGGGGTCTGTACCGAGCAGGATGTCGGCATCCAGCTCCCTGGCTTCCTGTAGCCCCATGTTCATGGCCGCGCTTTCTTCCGGGTTCGGGTATGGGACCGTCGGAAAATTGCCGTCGGGTTTGGATTGCTGTTCTACGATATGAACATTCGTGAATCCGAATGTTTTCAGCACTTCCGGAACCAACGTGATGCCGGAGCCATGAAGCGGGGTATAAACGATCTTGAGGTCTTTTTGTTTCTGGATCACTTCGGGATATACACTCAGCCCTTTCACCATTTCAATATAGGCCTTGTCGATGTCGGCCCCGATGATCGTAATGTTTTTTTCGCCACCCTCCCATTTCACGTCATCCACGGAAATGATCTTCTCCACTTCCTTGATCACGTTCTTGTCGTGCGGAGGCACCAGCTGGCCGCCATCGGCCCAGTATGCCTTGTACCCGTTGTATTCTTTGGGATTGTGCGATGCGGTCAGGTTCACACCGCCGTTGCAGTCGAGATGGCGTATGGCAAACGACAGTTCGGGTGTAGGCCTGAGAGATTCAAACAGGAACACCCTGAAGCCGTTGGCCGCAAAGACATTGGCAGTGGTTTCAGCAAAAAAGCGGCTGTTGTTGCGGCTGTCGTGTGCAATGGCCACTTTGATCTCGCCATCAAACTGATCTTTCATGTAATTGGCAAACCCCTGTGTGGCGATACCGACCGTGTATTTGTTCATCCGGTTGGTGCCAACCCCCATAATACCTCTTAAACCACCGGTTCCGAACTCCAGGCTCCGGTAAAAACTGTCCATAAGCTCTTCAGGGTTTTCCTGCTGCAGCTTTTTGATCGCTTCTTTGGTTTCCTGATCGTAATTTCCCTGTAACCAGTCGTTGACTTTTTCCTGAATCTTGGGATCCATGTGGCTAATTTTAAGTTTATGGTTGAGGGGCTGAAGGTAGAAAATTTTATGGATCGATCCCATTTTCTTGCCCGATTCCTGCCCGGTGTACGTGAACCTGCCACCACCGGTTTAAACCAGATACGCCCCCGTCACCCGGTTGTGCTGCACTTCCACAAAAATGTGTTCCTGCAAGGTAGTGGCCAGCGATATGCCTACATAATCGGCCGCCACCGGATACATCTTATGCGTTCTTTCAACGAGCGTGAGGGTCTGGATCTTTCTGGGATAGAATGCGAGGAATGGCTTCAGGGCAAACAGCAGGGTCTTGCCTGAGTTGACCACATCGTCTATGATGATGATGATGGCGTCGTTGAAATCAGTCTCCTCACTGATCCGGATATCGGAAGGGTGCCTTTTGTCCAGCCCGATCTCGATCACCCTTACTGCAACGGGCAAAAGGTCTTTGAGATAGGAAGCGATGATGTGTGCGATCGTAACCCCGTTGTCGCGTATACCCGCGAGGATCAGTTCTTTTTCTTCATCAATGTTCTGTTCCGCGATCTCGTAAGCCATGCGTTCCAGTTTCTTTGCAGCGGTGGCTTCATCCATGAAATAGTTCTTTGTTTCCATCTGTTCTATCATAGAACGAACTTATTTTTTCTGTAGCAATCCGAGAAATGTTTTTTCCACCCCCAGGTACCAGGTCTTCCGTCCTACCCGTTCCATGTTGCCCGCAACCTCGAACCGGTAACCCACATTGAATTTATAGCTGCTGTTCACGATTACCTGTACAGCCGGCGCCAGGTCAACCATGTTGTGGGGCTGCTGCAGGGCGCGCATGCCGAGCATTTCAACGTAGAGGTTCAGGTTCAACTGCCGATAGCTGGTGTAATTTCGCGGGAACAAAAGAAATCCGGCGGAGAGGGAATAATTAAGCGCAGCGGTAGCATGCCCGTCGCGCATGATATGACTGCTGCCGGCAAAAACGCGGGTGCCGCCCGCCGTGGCGGAAAGAGCGAACTTGCCGACCAGCTGCGTGGCGATCAGTCCGGCCTGCACGCCACTCTGGTCGCCGTCGAGGTTCAGTTCTTCGTACAGGAACGGGCTGCGCGTGCGGGCGCCTTCGGCAAACAGCGCCATCCTGAAATGGCGGTGCACATCGTCATGCGCCAGAAAACGCCATTGTCCGTACAGTTTTGTGGATTCGTATCGTACAGCAGAGGAATAATAATCAGAAAAGGTGGAAGACACGTGGAACATGATCTTTTTACTGACGCCCACCATCACTTCCGGGATAAACCGCTGCCGGTGCTGATCATTGTACCAGCTGTTGGGAAAGCGGGAACCCAGCTTCGCGGTGATCGATTTTGCCGGCATCAGCGAGGCTGGCTCCGTAAATACATACAGTTCCTGCGCACGGAGCGCCGAAGCCCGCAGCAGCAACAGTAAAATGAATAGGTACTTGATCATCTTAACATGCGTGGGGCACTTTTCCGGCTCCCGGACCAGCCGGCATCCTGATGCGCAACGTTGAAATGCCGGCACAGCCGGCGCCCACGTGAATGATCCAGCATCAGTGACCTAGAATGCCCGGCCTCACGCAGCAAATATCTGTGAAACTGCCTGACTTAAGGGAGCCTTTTCCGAAACTATTTCACGGAGTAGTGTTGGAACGGCTAGATCGTCGCATGATAAATGCGACGGCCGGCCTGGATCGTTGTTTTGCTGCAGCAGCTTTCGGCATGCCCTGTCTGGATACAGTGCATGGTAGTGGCGGCGCTGTATTGCCTGAACTCTTTTGAAGAAAGAAAAGATTTGTCGACGATCCGGATCTCTTTTTCGCCGGTAAGAGTTTGGTCGGCGACTTTCAGGAAGTGAAAGGTGTCGCCGTTGATCTCAACATGTTCATTGTTCTTCACCGCCAGATGATCAAACCGGCCGGTAAGTTTCAGGGATGCCACGGAGAAACCGGCATCTTCCACCGCTTTCTTCAGTGCATCGATGTTCACCGGTTTGTTGGCCCTGAAAGTTATTTTGAAGGCTGAATTCCTGATATCGGGCGAAACAGACTGCACGAACGCGAGGCGCTCGAGTGAGTTGTTGATGGCTTTGGAACAGAGTGCGCAGGTAAGGCCGCTGGCGCCGAGAACGGCAGTGTTGAACTGCGCGCGGCCCTGGCCCACCGCCAACGCCAGCATGCAAAGAAGAAAGAATTGTTTCATAAAGATTGATTCAGACCAGCGCCATCCGGCACTGAAGGTTTAACGTAAAACTGCACTCCCCGGTTTGCTCCCATCCCAACTAATTCACGAAACTCCAGAAGATACCGGTATGGATCAGCAGACCGGGATAAGGATACAGCGGTGCTGCCAGGTTGTTGTCTGTAAATCCGAATCCATTGCGCACGCTGGCGGAGTTCAGGTTTTCTGCCCTTATGTAGGCTGTGAAGCTCCTGATCCGGAAATGCAGGAACCCGTTGATCTCCGGCTTTTTGAGGGCGATGGTGGCCGTATCCTGGAAGTAGAACTGGCCCAGCAACGGCGAATACCCGTCCGCTTTGTAAGGCGTATGGTATTTACCTTCAAGACCGAACGTGATGCGCAGGTTCTTGAAGCCCAGGTTGCCTTCATAACCGATCCGCTGACGCGTGTACACGAGCGGTACATGCACCGGGGCCGATCCGGCTTTCTGCTGAACCGTTACCTCAGCATACCATTTCAGGTGTTTGGTGAGCGAAAAGATCTTTTCCGCCCCCAGCTGAAGCAGGTTGAACAGGGCGCCCGACTGATCGGCGTGATAATAGTCGCGCAGATACGTATAGTTGGTCATCGCGTAATAGTTGCCTGTAAGGCGGAGATTATATCTTGGCTGTTCGAGGGCAGCAAAGAGCCGGGTGATATTTTCATTGTTCAGGGAAGGGGCCTGGTAGAAGCTGAAACTGCTGGGGGAAGTATATTGGAACGAAGGCGTGCGGTTCACATTCTGAAAACCAACCTGCAGGTAACCGATCTTTTTGCTGATCAGCCGTTTCAGGCTGATGATGGCGGCATAGTTCCCGGCATTCAGTCCGGCACCGTACAGCTGTCCGTTCGCTTCGATGTCCCACTTCTGGTTTCTTGTCTTGTTGCGGTATTCGCCATGTACGAAGGCGTTGAAATAATGGCTTCGGCCCACGTCGAAAGTGCCGGTGAGCGTCTGCAGGGTGCCGCCAACTTTTATGAATTGCTGCGGATTTTTGGTATCGGGGAACTGGTACACCGACACGTCGTTGGTCAGTTCTTTCCATTGGTCCTGTATAGACACTACAGACGGATCCTGCAGGAAATTGTAGTTCTTGCGGTAGTAGACCGGGTCGGGGGTTCGGCCTCCCGCCACGTTGTCGTCGTATTGATAGGTGTACGAAGCCACCTGCAGATTGTATTCGGCCCGCAGCTTCGGATAAAACAGGCGGATCACCGTTGAATCGGTCACCACCGAATCTTTCTTTCCCAGGTCATATTGCTGGCGGAGGAAAAAAGTAAAGCTTTTATAGCGGTTGCCGTTGTAGAATGTGCTGTTGAACACATTGGCGAACGCAGAAGTTACATTCCCCAGCTGCACCGGAATGCTCGAGCGCTCGTGGTACGCCTTGGTGTTGTCAAGATCTTCATAACTCGCAATGCCGCCATTTTCCGACGACTGCACCTTGTTGCGCATCAGCACGAAGAACAGGTGGTAGCGCCGGTCTCGCGACTGGTAAAAAGAGTTGATCTTGTAACCATTGTGGTTGGTGTTCTGGTTACGGAAATAGCCGACGGCATTTATCAGGTGGTATTGAAACGCGACATTCCAGTCGGGCGTGATGTTCTGGGTATGTACCACGTTGATCATCTGCTCGTTCTTGCTGCCAAGCAGGTAACCAAGTTCCGAATAGGGGCGCGTGGTGTTGTAGAATTTTGTTTCCGGAATGTTGAACTGGTAAACATCGAACGCATGGAAACCGGGATCCCAGCCCGCTTTCGTGTTTGGAGTAAAGATCAGTGGCTTTACCGCGTTGCCCAGGTTTCCGAGATAAGCGTAATTCGCCGGAATAGGATACCGCCGGGTGAAATCGCTGATGCTGGAATCGAACAGGTTATACCGGCTGCTGTCGAGATACCGGAAAGTGATGGTGATGGAATCTTCCTTGCCCGTACGGTGGGCCAGGCTGTCGCCCCCGCCTGAACGTCCTCCTCCGCCCATGCCTTTGAACCGGCTGAGCGGACTCTGTGCAGCTGCATCGAAACAGGTGCAGAGCAGAGCCATACATATAAGAGATGATATAATTGTCCTGCAGGTCAATATAAAAAGGCGGTAAATTAATTATTAAAGGGCGATCGACCGGTTTAGAAACGTTAAAAGCGGGAAATAATTGAATGTACCGGAAGGATCACAGTTCCCGGATCAGCTCTCTGAAAATGAGGGTCAGTTTGGGCTCTGCTTCGTTTGCCGCATGCAGCACTTCTTCGTGGGTGATCGTGTTCATTTCTTCCCGGATGCCGATGTCGGTGATCACACTCATGGCAAATACTTTCATGCCTGCATGGCGGGCCACGATCACTTCCTGCACCGTACTCATACCCACCGCATCTCCACCCAGCAGGTGCAGCATCTTGTATTCGGAGCGGGTCTCAAACGTAGGTCCGGTTACTCCGGCGTATACTCCCTGGTGCAGAACAATCCCTTTTCTTTCGGCGATCCCTTCGGCTTTCTTGATGAGCTCCAGCGCATACGGTTCGCTCATGTCCGGAAAACGTTCGCCCAGCGCGGACTCGTTCTTACCCAGCAGGGGGTTCACGATGAACATGCTGATATGGTCTTTTATGATCATCAGGTCGCCTACCCTGAAGCCCAGGTTCAATCCGCCGGCGGCGTTGCTGATGAGCACCGTCTCTACTCCCATCGCTTTCATCACCCGGACGGGATAAGCCACTTCCTGCGGCGAATAGCCTTCGTAAAAATGGAACCGGCCCGACATCACCACCACTTTTTTGCCGGCCAGCTCACCAACGATCAGCTTGCCGTGATGGCCTTCCACCGTCGATACCGGAAAGTGCGGAATGGCATCGTAGCCGATCTCCACCTCCACCGCAATGTCACGGATAAAATTGCTGAGCCCGCTGCCGAGCACGATCCCGATCTGCGGGCGGGTGGAAGTTCGTGAACGGATAAAGTCGAGGGTCTTTTCGAGAAGCTCCAGGGTGTTCGGCATAGTTTTCTGCGATGGGTTGCAAATATAGGAAATGCGGGTCGATGTGCCCCGGCAGGTTATTCCTCGTCTGCCCCTGTTCCGACCGGCTGAACCGTCTTGCTGAGCCGCTTTCTTTGTTACCTTAGTTGCTCAATCCTTTGCCATGCAAAAAAGTGCCCTTCCGGCGTTCCTGCACCATAAGTTTTCTTACAAGGCCAACGGCAGTCTGTGGATCGAATGTGAAGGAGAACGGTTCTTCGGCCCCGGCCGCGTGGAGCTGCTGCAGCGGATAGACGAAACAGGCTCTATCAACAAGGCAGCCCGTATGATGAGCATGTCGTACAAAAAAGCTTGGGAGATGATCAACGCGCTGAATTCCCAGGCTTCCCGCCCCATGGTGATTACCCAAACGGGGGGCGACAAAGGCGGAGGATCCCGCATCACCGAAGATGCCCGCCACCTGATCCGCTACCACCAGCAGATGCGGCAGCGGTTCGAAGCTTTCCTGGAAAACGAAACCCGCGAACTCGCTGCTATGTGACCCCCTTTTTTCAGGATGCAGGCCCGTACTGCCTACCTGCGCTGTTTATTCGCAAACCGTTATATCTTTGAATAAATAACGCACCGGAACTGACTACCATGAAATATTTCTTACTCGCCTGTTTATGTACTGCTTTTGTTTCCGTTCATGCCCAGCTTCCCCTTGTTCAGAAAGACACGCAATCGGTGTTCACCCTGGGCGAAGTGGTGGTAACGCCGGACATATCGGCTCAGATCAACCAGACCGTATCAGCGGTCAGGCTGCAGCAATTCGCTAAGAACGACGTGTCGAAAGCGCTCAACCTCTTACCCGGCGTACTCCTTTCCGCCGTAGGCCCCCGCAACGAAGCCATGGTGTATGTACGGGGCTTCGATCTGCGCCAGGTGCCGGTGCTGATCGATGGCATCCCGGTATACATTCCGTACGACGGGTATGTTGACCTTGCCCGTTTCACCACGCTCGACCTGGCGGAGGTGAACGTCTCCAAAGGATATACTTCCGTGTTGTACGGTCCCAATGCCATGGGCGGCGCCATCAACCTGGTCAGCCGGCGTCCGGTAAAAGCGTTTGAATTCAACGGCGAAACGGGCTGGATGTCGGGAGGTTACCGTTCCAACCTGAACCTTGGCGCCAACCTGGGAAAGTTTTATGTGCAGGCCGGCGCTTCGCGCATCCGCCGCGACTCCTTCCCGCTTTCCGGCCACTTCAGGCCGGTGAAAACCGAGGAAGGGGGCAGCCGCAACAATTCGTGGAGCACCGACGACAAATATAATATCAAGCTGGCTTACACCCCTGGCAAAAAGTCGGAGTATGCGCTGAGCTATATTTACCAGCATGGTAAAAAAGGGACGCCGGTGTACGCGGGAAGCGATTCTTTGAACAGCCAGCTTAAAAGTCCGCGGTTCTGGCAATGGCCGTACTACGACAAGCGGAGCATGTATTTTATCTCCAACACGACCATCGACAGCACCCAGTATGTAAAAACAAGGTTGTATTACGACAATTTCAAGAACCTGCTGAACTCGTACGATGATGCCAGCTACACCCGCATCTCCCGGCCATATGCTTTCAAAAGCTATTATGATGATTATACGGTGGGCGGTATCGTTGAATATGGAAAAACATTTTCTGCGCGTGACCGCCTTAATGGGACGGTACAGTATAAGAAAGATGTGCACCGGGAACACAATGAAGGCGAACCGGTGCGTACCATGTCGGACGGTACCTTCACCACCGGCGTGGAAAATGAGCTCACTGTTACAAGGGGCCTTCTCCTGCAGACCGGCCTCAGTTACAATAACCGCACAAGCATAAAGGCGCAGGATTACAACAGCACAACGAAAGCGGTGAGCGATTACAAATCGAACAGCAACGATGCGGTGAACGTGCAGGGCGGCCTGCAGTACCGGCTCGATGCTGCCAACAGCCTGCATTTTTCCCTGGCGCGCAAAACCCGATTTGCGACTACCAAAGACCGGTACTCGTATCGTCTCGGAACGGCGTTGCCCAATCCCGACCTGCATTCGGAGTTCGCTGTGAACTGGGATCTAGGCTACACCGGCGTCATTGGCAGCAAGCTGAACCTACAGGCAGATCTTTTTTACAGCAAGATCCACAATACGATCCTGATGGTCTCCAACGTAAAGTACGATACGGCACGGCGGGTCTGGCTTACGCAGCTGCAGAACCGCGGCCTCTCCGAATACATGGGCGCCGAGCTGGGAGCGGAATACCAACTGCTTGCCTACCTGAAGATCGGGGCCAATTACACCTATACCAAACGGAATAATCTGTCGAGCCCCAACCTGCATTTTATCGATGTGCCGGAGCATAAATTTTTCGGCTTCCTGCAGTACCAGTTTAAAGAAAGGGTATTTTTACAAGGCAACACCGAATACAATTCGGAAAGGTTCAGCACAACCTATGGCGCCCGTACGGGTGGCTTCATGCTGCTGAACGCAAGCGCTGCAGTGCATATCTGGAAATGGTTTTCCGTGGAAGGCGGCATCAACAACATCGCCGACCGGAACTATGCCCTCGTGGAAGGATATCCGGAGGCAGGAAGAAATTACTTTGCAAATTTTGTCTATCACCTGTAATAAAACCATATCGCGACTGCTGAAAGCAGCGGGTTGCATTGTGGCTGCATGCTGTCTGGCAGCCAGAGGCATCCATGTGCCTTTTCAGCCCACTCCGCTTGCTATCAGTTACCCGCAGAATTTCGGCAACAGGATTCAGATACCGGAAAACAATCCGACCACCGAAGAAGGCGTGTACCTGGGCCGCATGTTGTTCTATGAAACCGCTTTGTCGGCAGGCAACATCTCCTGCGCCACCTGCCACCGCCAGGAACTTGCGTTTACCGATGGAAAAAAGGTAAGCACCGGGTTCGATGGAACGCCGCAGACCCGTAACAGCATGAGCCTGGCAAACCTGCTATGGGTGCGCCGCTTTTTCTGGGATGGCCGGGCGGCCGGACTGGAAAAACAGGCCGAAACGCCACTCACCGGGGCCCACGAAATGGGCCAGTCGCTGGAAATGAGCGCAGTAAAATTGCGCGGCAAAGGGATATATGCAAGCCGCTTCCGCAACGCATTCGGGTCGGACAGTATCAATGGCGAAAAGATCACGATGGCGCTGGCCCAGTTTGAACGGACGCTGGTGTCGGCAAATTCGCGGTATGATCAATACCTGCGTGGCCAGTACCAGCCTACGCCGTCGGAGATGAACGGCATTGCCCTGTTTTACACCGATCCCAACCCTGCCAAACAGGTACGCGGCGCCGCCTGCGATCATTGTCACGGGGGACCCAAAACCTACAACGAACTGTTTCACAACAACGGCCTCGACAGCCTCTCCGCCGATGCGGGGATCGAACAGCTTACGGGGCAGCCTACCGACCGGGGGCGCTTCCGGGTAGTAACGCTGCGCAATGTGTCCCTCACCGCGCCTTACATGCACGACGGGCGGTTCAACACGCTCGAAGAAGTGGTTTCGCACTACAATGAACACATCCGCCAGAGCCCTGCGCTGAGCTCTTTTCTGCAGAACCGGTCAAACACGGCTGGCAGCAGAAATCTCGATCTTACCAATGCAGAGAAAAAAGACCTCATCGCCTTTATGCACATGCTCACAGATTCTACTTTTATCCGCGACAAACGTTTTTCCAATCCTTTCATAAAAGCACAGCCATGATATACAGACCGGTCCTTTTGTTTGTTTTGATCTCTGCATGCACGCTTCAGGTATTCGCCCAGGCAACGGCTTCCAAGGCAGTGGTAAAAGTGAGCGGGGAAGTCACAAAACCGCTTAGCCTTTCGATCAAGGATCTGTCGAAAATGAAACATGTTCCGGTGAGCATGAAAGACCGTGACGGTGCCATCCGTAATTACAGCGGAGTTCCTGTTGCGGAAATCCTGCAGACTGCCGGCGCCACTATGGGCAGGGAGCTCAGGGGCGAAAACCTGTCGAAGTATATGATGGTAAAATGCGCCGACGGCTATGAGGTGGTGTTTTCACTCGCGGAGCTCGACAGCAGCTTTACCGACCGCCAGATCGCGCTGGTATATGAGTTAGAAGGAAAGCCTTTGGTGGCCACCCAGGGCCCGTTCCGGCTGATCGTGCCAGGCGAGAAAAAACCTGCCCGCAGCTGCCAGCAGGTAACCGACATCATTGTGCGGTATGGAAAAGAATAAATTCAATCCTGTTTCGGCGACAGGGGCTTTTCACACAAAACAGCCAGCAAAGAGGTCAGTTTTTCTGCTGTTTCTGTATCGGTGATCTCCTCTCCTTTTACTTTCTGATAAACCGAGGGAATGCTGTAGGATGAAAATCCGCTCATCTCCGTTCCAAGCGCTTTTAAAGTCAGCAGCAGCGAGGCCATGGCCTTGTCGCCACCGCCATACAAAGGCGACGCGCTGATTGCGGCGACCGGTTTCTCGTTCAGTTCCCCGGACGACACCAGCCAGTCGAGCGCGTTCTTCAGCACGCCCGGCACACCAAACGCGTATTCCGGCGTACTGAACAGCACCGCATCCGCAGCTTTTACCGCCGCCCTCCACCTGTTTACAGCTTCGATGCCATGGCCCTGGTCAAGGTCAGGATTGAAATGCGGCAGGTCACCGATCCCTTCGAACACCTGGAATTCAGTATCGCCCGGCAGCAAAGCCACCACCGATGACAGCAGTACTGTATTGGATGACTGTTGTCGGAGGCTGCCCGAGATGCCCAGAATGCGGATCATTTGCGGAAAGATTTTGCAGCAAGTTTACAAATTTCGCAGGTATCAAATACAAGATCGGCGCTTGTACCTCAACATATTTTTTCTTTCTTGGGCAGTGGTATGGAGGAGTACGCAACGACGATGTGAAGACGGCAAGCCTGGCGTTTCTCTGACACAGCATCGATCCATTCCAGCGACGCGACACATCGCGTCTCTACAAGAAAGAATTGCTGGCGATACGTCTTCTAAGATTTAGGTACAAAATCTTTGAAAGGCCTGACACGCGTAAATGAGTCTCCGGCACACGGAAGCCTGGATATTTCCTTAGCAATAGCTTCTTCATTTTACTAAAGTATTTAGCCCTGCCGAAATAATCTATATTTTTGTCCGCATACTATGACAACCATTAGCATTCTTCTGGTCCTTATCATCATACTGCTGGTCATCATACTTGTGATGACTTACCAGGCATCTCGCCATGGGCAGGCTCACATACCCGCGCAGCAGCAGCCTTTAGAACAGGTGCGGGCGGAACTCACGCGGACCGAATACGCGGTGAAGTCGGAGATGGCGATCAGCCGGACGGAAAACAACGAGGCGGCCAAGAGCACCCGATCGGAGCTGGCTGCAACACTTCGCTCTTTTGCGGAAACCATCCATATGAACGACCGCGACAGCCGGCGTGAACAGAAAGAAGCGCTGGAGATCTTCCGCAAAGATTTTTCCCGCTCTATCGAAGAGTTCAACCGCCTGCAGCAGCAGAACTTTCTGACCCTGCTGCACAAACAGGACGAACAGAACGGCACCACCTCCGGCCGGCTCGACCTGATGCGCGATACCCTGGAGAAAAAGATCAACGACCTGCAATCGGGCAACGAAAAAAAACTCGACGAGATGCGGGCCACCGTAGATGAAAAACTGCAGAAAACACTGGAAGTGCGCCTCGGCGAATCTTTTAAACTGGTGAGTGAGCGCCTGGAAGCCGTACACAAGGGACTCGGCGATATGCAGCAGCTCGCTACCGGTGTGGGTGACTTGAAGCGGGTGCTCACCAACGTGAAAACGCGCGGCATCCTCGGTGAATACCAGCTGGAAAGCATGCTGGAACAGCTGCTGACCATTGACCAGTACGCGAAGAACGTGAAAACAAAAGACGGCTCCAATGCCATCGTGGAGTTTGCCGTGAAGCTGCCCGGTAAAGAAGACCGCATCCGGGAAGTGTGGCTGCCGATAGACTCCAAATTTCCAAAAGAAGATTTCGAGCTGATGACGGATGCGTATGAGGTCGCCAACCTGGAGATGGTGGAAGTGCACAGGCAGGCATTTGTAAAAGGCATACGGAAATGTGCAGCCGATATCTGCGTCAAGTACATCGACCCGCCCAACACCACCGATTTTGCGATCCTGTTCCTTCCATTTGAAAGCCTGTACGCAGAAGTGCTCAGAACACCCGGCCTTTTTGAATCTGTTCAGCGCGAATGCAAGATCATCATTACCGGCCCCACTACCCTTTCGGCTTTCCTCAACAGCCTGCAGATGGGTTTCCGTACCCTGGCGATCGAACGGCGGTCGAGCGAAGTATGGCAGTTGCTGGGTGCCATCAAAACGGAATTCCGGAATTTCGGCGGCATCCTGGAAAAGACACAGAAAAAACTGCAGGAAGCAAGCAACGTGATCGAACAGGCCGGCGTGCGCTCCCGGGTCATTGAAAGAAAACTGCGCACCGTACAGGAACTGCCGAAAGACCAGACGATGGAGCTGCTTACCGATGGCATCGAGCCAGCTATCGAACCGATGGAAGAATAAGCGGCTCAACCACGCATGAACTGCGAACTCCGGGCTAATATCCACAAAGACAGGAATCTTGTTTCACCCTTATCTTTACCCCCTTCATATAACCATTCCGACTACATGAAACATCTCTTTCTGATCCTGCTTGTAACGATCCTGTCGCTCACGGTTTCTTCCAAAGACATCGTATTGTATTCTCCCGACCACAACATCCAGGTAACGGTGTCTACCGGCCAGGACATCAAATGGTCCGTCAGTTTCAACGGCGAACCGGTTCTGATGCCCAGCAGGCTGGCCCTTAACCTGGGCAACGGCATGCAGCCCGGTGTGCAGCCGGTGGTGCAGAATACCAAAACACGCACCGTGAACGGGACCATAGAAGCGGTGGTGGCTGTGAAGAGCCGGCTGATCGCAGAAAACTTCAACGAGGTCAGATTGAATTGCAAAGGAAACTTTGCGGTTGTGTTCAGGGCTTATAATGATGGGGTAGCTTACCGCTTTGAGACAAGTATAGCCGACAGCATTGTGGTGAATCATGAAACCGTTGAATATAATTTCACCGGCAACAACCGGGTGATCTGGCCCCTGGAGACCGACCCCAGTTACCAGTCGCATTTTGAAAGCTTGTACAAGGATTCCGTGATCGCAGCCTTTCCCTCCTCTCAGCACGCGGCGCTTCCTTTTCTTACACAAACGGCCAGGGGTACCAACCTGCTCATCAGCGAATCTGACCTGCACGATTATCCCAATATGTTCCTGTATGGCACCGGCGGTAACAGCGTAACGGCCCAATACCCGAAAGTGATCCTCGAAAGCGCCCGCCGCGGCGACCGTGGCATCCGCATCAGCAAACTCGCCGACTATATCGCCAAAACGGCCGGCACCCGCACATTCCCCTGGCGCTCCATCGCCATCGCAAAAGACGATAAGGGTTTGCTGGAAACCAATCTTACCTACAAGCTGGCCCCGGCCAGCGTACTCACCGGCACCGAGTGGATCAAGCCGGGCAAAGTGGCCTGGGACTGGTGGAATGCAAACAATATTTACAACGTGCCTTTCAGGGCCGGACTCAATACGGAGACCTACAAATACTATGTTGATTTTGCATCGCGGTTCGGACTCGATTACATCATTCTCGACGAAGGGTGGACGCTCAGTACGCTCGACCTGATGCATCCCAACAAAGACATCGACATACAGGAACTGGTCCGGTATGCCACTTCCAAAAAAGTGGGCGTCATCCTGTGGGTACTGTGGAATGCACTGGATGACCATATGGATGCCGTACTGGATCAGTATGCAAGCTGGGGCGCGAAAGGGATCAAGGTCGACTTCATGGCCAGGGCCGATCAGTATATGGTGAACTTTTACGAGAGGGCTGCCATTGCGACTGCCAAACGCAGGATGCTCATTGACTTCCACGGCGCCTTTAAACCGGTGGGCCTCAACCGGAAATATCCCAACGTGATCAACTACGAAGGGGTGCGCGGACTCGAAAACGACAAATGGAGCACCGAGATCACGCCTACGCATGATGTGACCCTCCTCTTCACCCGCATGGCAGCCGGTCCGATGGATTACACCCCGGGCGCCATGCACAATGCCAACAGGAAAAATTACAATGCTGTCTTCTCGGAACCCATGAGCCAGGGCACCCGCGCCCACCAGGTGTCGATGTACGTGTTGTACGATGCCCCGCTTCAGATGCTGGCCGACAATCCATCCAACTACCTGGCCGACACCGCCTGTACCGCTTTCATCGCACAAATGCCTACCGTATGGGATACGACCATCGCCCTTGACGCGAAAGTGGGCCAATATGCCGTGGTGGCCAAGAAACACGGGAACAAATGGTACATCGGCGGCATGACGGACTGGAACGCGCGTGACCTTCAGGTATCGCTGAACTTCCTGGGCTCGAAAAAATATTCCATGAGCGTGTTGAAAGACGGGATCAATGCAGACGACCATGCCGCGGATTATGCGCTCGAAACAAAGCAGGTCACCGGTTCGCAGACGATCACTGTTTCCATGAGAAAGGGCGGCGGCTGGTGTGCGGTGCTCACTCCTGTGGAGTAAAAGTGGCGCCGAAAAGTGCATGCTTTGCAGAGCCCCGCCGGTAATGTATCTTTGCCGCCTTCTATGGCAACTAACAAAACAGTCGCATTTCATACCCTCGGTTGCAAACTCAACTATTCGGAAACGTCCGCCATTTCGCGGTTGATGCAGGAAGAAGGGTTTGTGAAAAGGGATTTCACCGATCAGGCAGATATTTATGTTATCAATACCTGTTCGGTCACGGAAAACTCCGACAAGGAATGCCGTCACCTCGTACGCCGCATCCAGCGCAAAGCCCCTGAAAGCATCGTGGTAATCACCGGCTGCTATGCCCAGCTGAAACCGCGCGAGATCGCGGAAATACCGGGTGTGGACCTGGTGCTTGGCGCAGCGGAAAAATTCAACATCACCCATCATTTACGGGAACTTACCAAAGGCGATTCTGCCCGGATCTGCAGCTGCGATATTGAAGAGGTACAGGACTTCCACGCCTCCTTCTCGTTGGACGACCGGACGCGAGCTTTTCTGAAAGTGCAGGACGGCTGCGATTACAATTGTTCCTTCTGTACCATCCCGATGGCCCGCGGAACGAGCCGGAGCGATTCTATCTCCAATGCAGCTTCTCATGCGAGCAGGCTGGCAGCAAAAGGCGTGAAAGAGATCGTGCTAACCGGCATCAACCTGGGCGATTTTGGAAAGCAGGCGGAGAACGGGATGCGCTCGGAAAATTTCTTGGAACTGATACAAGCCCTGGAGCAGGTGGATGGTATAAGCCGCTACCGCATCTCCTCCATTGAGCCCAACCTGCTGTCGGACGAGATCATAGAATTCGTAGCGGGCAGCAAGAAGTTCATGCCGCATTTTCATATCCCCCTGCAGAGCGGGAGCAACCGGATATTAGGCATGATGCGCAGGCGCTACCGCCGCGAATTGTACGCCGAGAAAGTTGAAAAGATTAAATCCCTGATGCCGCATTGCGCGATCGGGGCTGATGTGATCGTTGGGTTTCCGGGTGAAAGTGACGAGGAGTTCGGGACGACGCATCGCTTCCTGCACGACCTGGACCTGTCCTATCTCCATGTGTTCACCTATTCGGAGCGCGACCACACAAAGGCTTTGGAGATTGAACCGGTGGTGCCGGTGCAGATACGCAATGAGAGAAACAAAAAGCTGAGAAATCTCAGCTTTTTGAAAATGCAATATTTTACGCAACAGCATAGCGGGGCTACGAGAAAGGTGCTCTTCGAGAACCAGAACAACAACGGGCTGATGGAAGGGTATACTGACAATTACATCAAGATTAGCACACCCTACCGCCCCGAATGGAGGAATCAGATCGTGGACTGGACGATCTGATTCTCCGGCTATTCTTCGTGAATGTCTTCCTTGTAATCGTTGTCTGATTTCAGCGTGTTCTGGTCAGACAGATATTCCTGCTGGTTATCCCGCTGTTTGTCGTCTTCATTGATCTTCGGCAGATCGCCTTTGGGATCTTCCTTGTCGTAATGAAGCGAACTGTCTTCCTGTCCTTCCCTTATGTTGTCGTCCGTCCTTGCCTGCGTGTTCTCCGCGTTCGGCGGTTCATTGCCTGTTACCGGATTTGGTTTGATGTTTTTATTTTCCTGGTCCATAGTTCGTGTTTACTGGTGAATAACACAAAGTAATGCAAGAAACAGGCCTGCGTCGGGGCGCAGGAAGTGCGGTGGTTAAGAGTCGTGTGCCTGTTGCAAAGCTGCTATATCGATCTTCACCATCTGCATCATCGCCTGCATGGTCTTCTGCGCTTTCAGCTGATCGGGATCACCCATCAGCTGGCCCAGCTGTACGGGAATGATCTGCCAGGAAACGCCGAACTTGTCGACCAGCCAGCCGCACCTGCTTTCTTTTCCGCCATCGGCGGTCAGCTTGTTCCAGAGATCATCCACTTCTTCTTGGGTGGTGCAGTTTACATACAGCGAAATTGCGGGTGTGAATTTGTACATCGGCCCGCCGTTCAGCGCCATAAACGCCTGCCCTTCCAGCTGAAATTTTGTTCCGAAGATTTTTCCCTTTACGCCCGGCGCATTTTCCGGAGCCGGGATCGCACTGATCAATTTTGAATCTTTAAATACCGAAATATAGAAATTGGTGGCTTCTTCCGCCTGCCCGTCGAACCAGAGAAATGGAACAATCTTTTGCATATGGGTTGATTTGATGGAAGGATAATTTTGTTTCCTTACTAGGCAAACATACCTGAATCCCCTCTGAACACAGAGGTGTGAACCCGACAATTCAGGGGGCCTTTTGCGATCAAACCAGGTCGGCTTTCACGATAGAAAAGAACAGGAGGAAGAGCCACCCATTGCAGCTGCCGATGGCCCATAAATGACTTGTTGTTTTTGGTTGCCGGGATAGAACCCTATACCATTCGGTTTTACACACAATCGTTCATCCGGCTTTTGCCAGGGTCTTATGAAGTTCACGGTGAACCGAAGGAGATGCAGGGTTCAGCGTTGAGTTTACAGAGCGCGGGTAAGCGAATGCGTTCGGCAGGTAGGAGAGAATGAAGCAAGAGCAAAAACGGGCTGTGGCACATGGTCAGGAGATGGAAAAACTGGCGTAGCAGAAATCCTGACCCGGAGCGGTGAAATCTGCAAACGATTGCCGGCACTGAAAAAAGTTTATAGATTGAGATCCGGCTGGGGAACATCCACTTCGCTGAAGCCGATCACGTGCCTGATCTCAGCGACGGTACTTATAAACGCAGGAAATATTTCCACTATTTCGTTGAGTAGTTCAGTGATTCGTTTTCGGTCGGCGCCGTTGAGGATATACGCTTCGGCGGTTACCAGGTGGCGGCCGGAATGTTCGTTTCCGTCCGGCTGCGATTCGGGCTGAAGGTAACCCATCGCGTCTGCGGTGAGCTGGAAACTGAGGTTGTACTTGGCATGTTCCACAGTTTTGGAGCCCGAAATAAGGGTCCGGAGTCTGAGTTTCATGGAAGCTTGATTTGTTCAGAAAAATATTAAATAAATTTATCATATACAAGTAGGTGAAAACACTCAGAAAGTTACAAGAGCGTGTAACCCTGACCGGTACTCAAAGCAGGAGGGCTCAGTCTCTTGGATGGAATAGTGATGAAGGGAAGGAGAACGGCATTCCGTATTCTATCTTTCCTCCAAGCAGGGTTCGCTGGTTTTGTTGCAAAGTGTTATTTGACGGAAGAGATTTTCATAAGCACAAGTCCTGCCAGGATTAATACCGCAGCCAAAATACGTGTAAAACTGACGCTCTCCCCAAGCAGCAGGATGCCCAGAAGAAAAGCGCCCACCGTTCCGATGCCCGTCCAGATGGCATAAGCGGAACCGAGCGGCAAGGAACGCATGGAATAGGCCAGCAACAGGAAGCTGGCGATCATGGCAACGATGGTGATGGAGGAAGGAAGCGGTTTTGAGAAGCCGGCAGACTGCTTCATGAAATAGGCCCACACGACCTCTAAAATTCCCGCGATGATCAGTGAGATCCAGGCCATAACTTCCTCCTTTGGTTTTAGTCCGGGCCGTCCCGGACATTTGTTCCCAATACGGGGGAGGTCGTTCCTCCTGGTGAGCTGGGTGGCAGCAAAGCACAGATTGTTGTTCTTGTTCCAGCCGGAACAAAAATAGGGAATGTTTTGACATGCCTTTTTCATTCAATTCATCGAACTTTTGGTTAAAATCAAACCTGCGGTGCCCGGTGAAACCCTTATCTTCAACCCGTCATATACCCGTCCACTTTTAACCAACACTGCATGACGCTGAAAAGAAGAGATTTCATCACCCGCGCTGCACTCGCGGGCGTTACAGCTGCTGCCGGCAGTCTCACATCCTGTACATCTGCTTCCCAAAACAAAGACAACAGTTCCGATAAAAAGGATCTTGCATCCATGACCGGCGATGTGGTGCCCATCACGTTGAAAGAAGTGGAAGCGCGCATCGAAAAGGCGCAACGGCTGCTCACGGAACAGAAAATGGAAGCCTTGATCCTCGACGCTGGCACTTCCATGAAATATTTTACAGACATCAGCTGGTCAGGCAGTGAAAGGCCGATGATAGCGGTGTTACCGGCGAAGGGAGCGGTCAGGTTTGTGTGTCCGGGATTTGAGGAATCACGTTTGCGAGAACGCATCAAAGTCGGTAAAGATGTGTATGCCTGGCAGGAAGATGAGAGCCCGTACAAACAGGTGGCTGCGGCTTTGAAAGACGCCGGTGTGTCTTCGGGAAATATCGGGATAGAAGAAAGGGTGCGCTTTTTTATTTTTGACGGTATCCGCAAGGAAGCTTCCCACCTCAACTTTGTCAGCGGCGACCCGGTAACGATACCCTGCCGCATGATAAAGTCAGCAGCGGAACTGGCACTGCTGCAGAAAGCAAATAATATTACATCGGCCGCTATGAAATGGGGCATCAGCCAGTTGCAGGAAGGCATGTCGCAGGGAGACTTGTCGGCCATCATAGTAGAGGCGCAACGGAAAATGGGCGGAGCATCCGGCGATGCCCTGGTCCTCTTCGGCGAATCATCCGCTTTCCCGCATGGCAGCCTCAAACCACAAACGTTGAAAAAAGGCGATATCGTACTCATGGACTGCGGCTGCAGTGTGGAACATTATATTTCCGATATCACCCGCACGGTTGTATTCGGCGCTGATCCCACAAAACGCCAGCTCGATGTATGGACGCTCGAGCAAAAGGCGCAGGCAGCAGGCTTCAACGCGGCCAAGATCGGGGCGCCCTGCGAAGATGTGGATGCCGCCGCCCGTAAAGTGGTGACGGACGGCGGTTTCGGTCCGGGTTACAAATTACCGGGTCTTCCACATCGCACCGGCCATGGCATCGGGATGGACGGCCACGAGTGGGGCAACATGGTGAAGGGCAACAAGCAGCCCCTGCAAACCGGCATGTGCTTCAGCATCGAACCCAACATTTCCATTCCCGGCGAGTTTGGCGTACGGCTGGAAGATTGCGTGTATATGACGGAGAACGGACCACAGTGGTTCTCGAAGCCGGCAAAGTCGATCACTGAACCTTTTGGATGATGAATTTTGGTTTCTATGAACAGTTTGTAAAGCTGCCTGATGAAGAGTTGCTCCGCATTGTGCACGCGCCTGCGCCATATCAGGCAGAAGTGGTGACAGCAGCGAAACAGATCCTCGGAGAGCGGGAAATCGCTGAAGAAATCGACCTGCAAAACAAGGAAGCATCGGGGGAGGATAAACCAGCACCTCCTGAACGCTTCACATCGGCGTCGGAAGGCTTTCTTGATGGCCCGGCAATTCCTGGCCAGGAGGCGCAAGGAAATAAGTGGGTCAACGCATTGATGGGGATACTGGCGCTTCCCTACGCATGGTCGCTGTTTGTTGTCATTAAAACACTCGCAAGCTTTTTTGCCTGTACCTCCTGCTCCTTTCAGCGGGTGATCCTCCTTCAAGTTGGAATACTTTTATACATTCCCCTGATCATTTACTTGTTCTACAAGAGGCGCCGGTGGGGATGGATTCTCCTCTTCGCCGACAATTTAAGCGGGCTGATCGTCAGGTCAAGCGAGTCGTACGTTTTTTTTAAATTTCGCGAAGTTTATCACGGAAACATAACCTCTTTCTTAATTGGGATCCTTGTAAAACTGGCATTTGTTTTATTCTTGTGGCGCCCACCGATCACGAACTATTTCCGGATCAGCAGCCAGGTGAAATTCAGAACGGTCGTTGTCACTTCCATGCTTTCCATTCTTTGTAAGTTAACTATGGCGTTCCTTTTTTAAATGAATTAAGTCATCTATATGTTATAGGGAGTGATTAATGCCAAACCGCTTACATGATATGGGATCCATCAGAGCGAATAAAGCCTTTTCGCTGAAATAGGCCCATCCTTTCTCTACCTGCTGCAGGTAAGCCCGGTGGGTAGCACAAATATGTTCAATACTATTTGGGATTGACTAAGAAGTATGAAAGCGATTGTTTTCATGTTCCGCTAGGAACATTTGATGGGTAGCATGCTATGAGATTCAATAACGTTCCATCGGAACGTCTGTTGCTCACGTGCTGCACCCTAGAGCAACAGGCGTTCCGATGGAACGCTGTGTAGGGGGGCCTTACAGCTACCCATCAGGTGTTCCGCCGGAACACAGAAACAGGTGGCTTTCATACCTTTTAGTCTATCCCCTAATGTTCTCGTGTGCAGGCATAGCACCTGGCGTTCCGCGGGAACGCATCATAACTTCTATCTATTTTCTACCTACCGGGCACACTTACGGTGCGCAGAAACAGGAGGCATATTGTCAGTGGTTTGATATAAGTGGATGCCCGATTCATAAACTGGTGAGTTGCGATGCGGATGTGATTGCAAAAAGCTGGAAGTACACCTGAGTGCAAAAAAAGAGGAAGCCATACCTTAGTACAACTTCCTCTTTTTTCAGTGTGACCGCGTCAGGATTCAAACCTGAAACCTTCTGATCCGTAGTCAGATGCTCTATTCAATTGAGCTACGCAGCCGTTTTTTAAAGCAGAGCGCAAAAATAGCGAAGCTTCAAGAATATTCCAAAAAGTTCATGATCAATTCAACAAAGGATTCAACTCTATTTCACTGATCTCGATATCGGTATAGTCACGTATCTGGTTATACAGCGTATCACGCTCCACCGGCCGCCGTTTTACCTGCTTGATCAACGTGACCAGCTGCGCCGTATTCATGGTAGGATGCTGCTCTTCCGAACCCGCCATCGAATAGATCTTCGTAGAATCATCGATGGTACCGTCGATGTCATTGACGCCAAACGACAGCGTCAACTGCGCACTTTTGCGGCCCAGCATCGGCCAGTAAGCCTTGATATGGGGGAAATTATCCAGGTAAATGCGGGCAATGGCATACACTTTCATGTCTTCAATGATCCCGCTTTCCTTTACATCGCTCATGTCATTGTTCTTGTTGCGGAACTTAAGCGGAATGAACGTGTTGAAACCGCCCGTCTTGTCCTGAAGCTGGCGCAGCCGCTCCATATGGTCTATGCGGTGCCAGTAACTTTCGATGTGGCCGTAGAGCATGGTGGCATTGGAATGCATGCCCAGGTTGTGCGCCGCTTCATGGATGCCCAGCCAGCCTTCCGCATCCACCTTGTCGCTGCAGATGATCTCCCGCACTTCCGGGTGAAAGATCTCCGCCCCGCCGCCGGGCAACGAATCAAGTCCGGCCTCGTGCAGGATCCGCATCCCTTCTTCCACACTCACTTTGGCTTTGCGGAACATATAATCAAGCTCCACTGCCGTAAAACCCTTGATATGCAGGTCGGGACGAAGCTCACTGATCTTGCCGATCAGCGTAAGGAAATAATTGAGGTTGAGTTTTGGGTGAACACCGCCCACGATGTGCACTTCCGTTACCGGTTTGCCGTCGTAACTGCGCACGATATCGAGCATCTGGTCCATCGTCAGCTCCCACCCTTCTTCGCGGTTGGCATAGAGACGGGAGTAAGCACAGAACTTGCAGGAGAACACACACACATTGGTGGGCTCGATATGAAAATTGCGGTTGAAATAAGTGGTGTCGCCATGAATGCGCTCCCGGATGTGGTTGGCCAGGGCGCCGATATAAGAAATACTGGCCCTTTCATACAGCAAAACGCCTTCTTCGGGCGTGACCCGAATCCGGTTCAATACTTTTTCTCCTATCTGCTGTAATGCCGGATCTATTTCCTGCCCGATCAATACCCTGAGCGCCTGTACTTCCATAAAATCATATTTTCTGCCTTAATAACATGGCCCACCCCGAAGAGTTCGGCGGACCCGCAAATTTAAGGCTTTCCGCCGGCTTATCCCAGCGCCCCTGCGATGCAGGCACACATCAGGCAGGCGATCGTACCGCCGATCAGGGCTTTTACACCGAGTTCCGTCAGGTTTTTCCGCTGATTGGGCGCGAGCTGGCTGATCCCCCCGATCTGGATGCCGATAGAGGCAAAGTTGGCAAAACCGCTCAGCGCATACGTAGCAATGAGCAGCGACTTGGCAGACGTGATCACGTGTGCCGACTTCATTTCGCCCAGGGTGATGTAAGCGACGAATTCGTTGAGGATCGTCTTCTCACCCAGCAATTGCCCGATGGATACCATGTCTCCCTTGTCGACCCCGATCAGCCAGGCAACGGGTGAAAACACATACCCAAGCAACATCTGCAGGGAAAGTTCCTTGTATCTCCCGGATGTTAAGCCGGCGATAGTTGCATTGAGGTGGGTGATGCCGCCCACCCAGCCCAGCAGGGCATCAAGCACATACATAAGAGCAGTGAATACAATGAGCATCGCGCCCACATTCACAGCCAGCTTCAGACCGTCGGTTGTGCCAAGGGAAAGGGCGTCCAGGAAATTGTCTCCCAGCTTCTCCTTTGGAATGGTAAGGTCTTTCGACACCAGATGACCTTCGGTCTGCGGATACAATATTTTGGAACAGACGATGGCTGCCGGCGCACTCATGATAGACTGGCTCAGCATGTGCAGCGCATAAAAATGCTGCTGTACCGGGTCGTTGCCGCCCAGCACGCCCACATAGGCCGCAAGCACGCTGCCGGCAGTATTGGCCATCCCTCCTACCATGATCAGCAGGATCTCTGAGCGGGTCATCTTATCAAGGTAAGGCCTGATCATGAGCGGAGCTTCTGTCTGTCCGAGGAAGATATTCGCGGCTGTCGACAAACTTTCCGACCCTGATATATTGAGCTTGTTTAGCAGGTAGGCAAACACGTATACCACCTTCTGCAGGATACCAAGATAAAAAAGGATGGAAGAAAGCGCCGCAAAAAAAATGATATTGGGCAGCACCTGTATTGCGAATACGTAGGCCCAGCTCTGGTTCGAATCTGCCAGCTTGCCGAACATGAACTCCGTTCCCTTGTGACCCAGGTTCACCAGCTCCACAAAAGCGCCGGATACCTTTTCAAGGAACATCTTGAAAATATCCGGATTCAGAAAACGGGTGAACACGCCCACGCTTAGAAAAAGAAAAAGAGCCAGGATGAGCCATTTGATAATGGATTGTTC
Organism: Chitinophagaceae bacterium; assembly: GCA_965200945.1. GTDB lineage: Bacteria > Bacteroidota > Bacteroidia > Chitinophagales > Chitinophagaceae > JADCRZ01. The sequence continues at coordinate 624,195 of OZ241749.1, read as the reverse complement.
TTTCTGGAGGATTTTGCGGATGATATAGGCAATGGTGATAAGGCCGAAGAAAACCCAGAAAAGCGGCTGGCCTCCCACCTTAAAATTGAGCACCCCCATCGCAAACATGATCTGTGCGAAGATGCCGATCATCACCAGCCGCCAGGGAATTGCTTTTCTGTTTGTGCTGAGCACAAAACAAACGATAATAAGAAAGAACATACCGAGCGCCCCCCTTAACAGATTTTCCCATTGCAGCATAGCGGCTATTTTGAACAAATGACGGCAATATACAATAAAGTACCTGGAATGAGGGTTCGGTTAGAAAGTATTCAGCACGAAATAGGGTGCAGCACCAGGTTCGGTGTCAGATCAAAATTTATGATATACGTTGATCCGGCAGGCCATTATTTCGCTGCCACATCTTCCGTCATGATATCCGAATTGAAAGGCCGGATGATGAGGCGGCTGGAAGCGTTGTAGGAAAAGTAGCGGTCGACCCAGTTCAGAAAGACGGAGATGCGGTTCTTGAAGCCGATCAGGGAGAACAGATGCACGAACGTCCAGATCAGCCAGGCAAGGAAGCCCTGCGTTTTGAATTTCCCCAGGTCGGCCACAGCCTGGTTGCGGCCAATGGTGGCAAGGGAACCTTTGTCGTTGTAATGAAAGGGCGCCATTGCCTTTCCGTCTACCAGCGCTTCTATATTTTTTGCCAGGTGCTTGCCCTGTTGTATCGCTACCTGCGCCACACCGGGGTGGCCGTTCGGGAGGTCGGCTGTGATGATGGCGCTTACATCGCCGATGGCAAATACGTTCTGCCAGCCTTTTACCTGGTTGAACTCATCGGTAATGATGCGGTTTCCACCGGCCAGTTTCTCCTTCTCGATGCCATCCGGGATATCGGCGATCACGCCCGCAGCCCACAATACGTTTTTTGCATGCAGCACTTTCCCATCGTTGATCTGGAGCGTCTCGCCATCGTATGAGTTCAGTCGCACCCCGTTGTAGATGGTCACGCCCATCTCCTCCAGGTATTTCTTTGCGGCGGCGGAAGATTCCTCCGACATCACACCAAGCAGCCGCGGCTTGCTTTCCACAACATAGATCTCCATCTGGTTCTTATCCAGGGAGGGATAGTCTTTGCCCAGGATATGGTTTTTCATTTCGGCAAGCGAACCGGCCAGTTCCACACCGGTGGGTCCGCCCCCGATGACCACAAAGGTCATCAGTGATTTCTTTTTTACCGGGTCGCTTTCGGTAAGCGCTTTCTCAAGGTTTTGCAGCATCATGCTCCGCAGGTTCAAGGCCTGGGGAACCGTTTTCATGTCCATGGTGAAATGCTGCAGCTGCTCGTTGCCAAAAAAGTTGGTGGCCGCTCCCGTGGCAAGCACCAGGTAGTCGTAGGCATAATTGCCCAGCGTTGTCTGCAGGGTATTATCGGCCGCATTCACTTTCAGCACTTCGGCGATCAGGAAGCTGAAATTTTTCTGTCGCTGGAAAATGCGGCGGATCGGAAAGGCCACGGTGCCCGCATCCAGCGCGCCGGTGGCCACCTGGTACAAAAGGGGCTGAAAAGTGTGGTAGTTGTGCCGGTCGAACATCAGGATCTCCACCGGACTGTTCCGCAATTCCTTTGCGAGGTTGAGACCGGCAAAACCGCCTCCTACAATGATCACTCTGGGTCGTTTCGTACTTCCTGACATCATAAAATTGGGCTTTTGGATCAAACGATGGTTGAAAGGTAGGGATAAACGGAGAGAGTTGATTCGCTATCCGGATTTGGTCTCTTTTTTTTAACTTCGCACACAAGCATATGGATAAATTCATCGTTTCCGCACGCAAGTACAGACCCCAGAATTTTTCAACGGTTGTGGGTCAGGATCATATTACAACCACGCTCAAAAACGCCATCAGGAATAATCACCTGGCGCACGCATTTCTTTTCTGCGGGCCACGTGGGGTAGGCAAAACCACCTGTGCACGCATCCTTGCAAAAACCATCAACTGCGAGAACATTACGCCGGAAGGAGAAGCCTGCAATCACTGCACCAGCTGCATATCGTTCAACGAAGGCGCTTCCTTCAATGTGCACGAACTCGATGCTGCCAGCAACAACTCGGTGGATGATATCCGCGCGCTGGTCGACCAGGTCCGGTTTGCACCGCAGGCCGGCAGGTTCAAGGTGTACATCATCGATGAGGTACACATGCTGAGTTCCTCCGCTTTCAACGCGTTCCTCAAAACGCTGGAAGAGCCGCCGCCATACGCCATCTTTATACTGGCCACCACGGAAAAACACAAGATCCTCCCTACCATACTTTCGCGTTGTCAGATCTTCGATTTCAAACGCATCACCACCCGCGACACGGTTGCTTACCTGCAGGACATCTGCCGCAAAGAATCGATACGGGCGGAAGCGTCGGCCCTGCAGCTGATCTCCCAGAAAAGTGAAGGCTGCATGCGCGATTCCCTGAGCATCCTCGACAAGATCGTGAGTTTTACTAATGCGGAGGTCACGTACGGGAATACGCTGGAACACCTCAACATCCTCGATGCCGAGTACTATTTCAAGATGCTGCAGCACATGAGCGACCAGGATATTGCCGAAGTGCTGGTGCTCTTTGATGACATCAACTACAAGGGATTCGAAGGAGACACGGTGCTGAACGGATTTCTGGAATTCTTCCGAAACCTGCTCGTGTGTAAAGACAAGAAAGCAGCCGGGCTGCTGGAGGTGGTCGAGAACTTCAAGGACCGGTATGTAAAGACAGCTGAAAGCATGCCTGTTGCCTATATTGTAAGCGCCCTGAACATCCTCAACGAAACAGAGATCAATTTCAAAGCTGCCCGCAACAAAAAGCTTCATGTGGAGCTGGCGCTCATCAAACTGTGCTACCTGCAGCAGGCCCTCGAGCTCACCGCGTTGGCGGAGCACGCAGGCGTCACCCAAAAAAAGAGCGTGGACGCGGTCTCTCCGCTGGCCTTCCGCAATATTCCCCGCATTGAACTAAAAAAAGAAAAGAAACCGGCAGCCGGTGCCGGTATTGCCTCCCAGCCCGCTGCCCGGATCATGATCGAAACCCCGGCAGACAAGCCCGCCCGTGATAACAATGAAACACCCAAACCGGTTGTTTTCATACAACCGGTGCAGCCCGCTGCAGTGGCGGTGGAACCCCCGAAACCGCCGGCCGGTTCCGGCAAACTGGGCGCTTTGAGCAAGATCCGCAAGCAGTTTACGCAGGTAAATGAGGCCATTTCAGGCACCATCAAACCGCTGACACAGGAAGCGCTCGAAGCAGCGTGGGCCGATTTCGGCAATTCCCTGCGGGAAGCCAAGAACCCGGCTGTGCAGAGTTTCGAGAGGGCGGAGCTTAAGGTGATCGACGACAGCCTGTTCGAGATCACCAGCCACAACAACCTCGAGCAGAAATTCATCGACCAGCAGCGTATGCGCCTCTGTGAATACCTGCAGGCACTCTTCAACAACAAAACCATCACCTACCGCATCACCCTCCACGAAAAAACCAGCATGCCCGAGATCACCGATCTCCCGTTGAACTCCAAAGAGCAGTTCGCCAGGATCGTTGAGCAATACCCCCTTGTAAAAGAATTGAAAGACAGACTGAAACTGGACCTGGATTATTGATGATTGTCCGAACCTGGATCAAGGGATCAAAAATCTCAACTCCCATCCCCGGAGGGGGAAGGGCGGGTTAAAGCCGCAAACACACACTCGCACACACTGTCTCTTGCTGCACCAGCGGGGATCCAAGCCGGGAATCGCTGTTTCTTGTGTGAACCATAAAAGAGCCTGATGAACTGATTCGCCTGATAAGCGATGATCAATCGCAAACAGGCTCCCCCGACAGGCGTGCCGCGGGTCTGCTGGGCGCGCAGTCAGGATCAAAGCACCCGTGTGGCACACCGACGCTCGCCCAAAGGATTGTTCGCTTGATAGATGCAGTTGGAAAATAAGTGTACTTAAATTCCTTGATGCTGGTTCAGATAGGAATATCTACTCAGCATGTATTCATCCATTATCAGGCGAATTCCTTTTTCAGTCTACACGAGACCAAACAACCCTTCATTCAGGAGCTGCAGCGTTTTTACTTTGTGTTCGCTGGGGATCAGGACGGAAATATTGTGGCGGCTGCCGCCATAGCTGACCATGCGCACCGGTACATTGCCCAGGGCGGTGAAAAGGCGGCTCAGCACGTCGTGAGAATGATTGATCTCGTTGCCGACAATGGATACGATGGTCTGGTTGTCGTCGATCTCGACGGTGCCGAACGGTTCCAGTTCTTTGAGGATGGCCTTCAGGTAGTAGGCGCTGTCGATGGTGAGGGAAACAGCCACTTCGGAGGTGGTGACCATGTCGATGGGGGTGCGGTACTTTTCAAACACTTCGAAAACCTTGCGCAGGAATCCGTACGCCAGCAGCATACGGCTGCTTTTGATCTTGATGGCATGGATGCCGTCTTTTGCAGCGATGGCTTTTACCCCTTTGCTGCCGGCTTCCTGCACGATGAGCGTACCCCTGGCATCGGGCTCCATGGTGTTGAGCAGCTTTACCGGAATGTTGTAGGTCTGTGCTGGCCAGATAGAAGCCGGATGCAGGATCTTGGCGCCGAAGTAAGCCAGTTCCGCCGCTTCTTCAAAGCTCAGCTGATCGATGGGAACTGTTTTGTTGACAACACGGGGGTCGTTGTTGTGCATACCGTTGATATCGGTCCAGATCTCGCAGACGCTGGCCTGGATGGCAGCCGCGATCAGCGAGGCACTGTAGTCGCTTCCCCCCCTTTTTAAATTGTCGACCTCGCCTTTGGCGTTCCTGCTGATGTAACCCTGGGTAATAAAAATTTTCAGATCGCCCTGCTGCTGCAGGATCTGGCTCAGCTTTACTTTGATGCTGCCGATCTGCGGCTCATCGTAGGCGTCGATGGTCATGAAGTCGAGGGCAGGCAACAACGCATGCGGAACGCCCCGTTCTTCCAGGTATACGCAGAATAATTTCGTGCTCAGCAGTTCGCCCTGCGCGAGGATGTCTTTGTTGAGCGCCTGGTTGAACGAAATTTTGAGTATGATATTCAGGAATTCGAAATGCTCGCTCATGATCGCTTTTGCCTTCTGCAGCGAATCTTCTTTTTCTACCAGTGCCGTGATGAATTCTTCGTAATGTGTGGTCAGCTTGTCGATCTGCTGTTTTGCCTTTTCCTTGTCACCCTTGCTGAGCGAGTCGCCGATGGCCACCAGCGCATTGGTTGTGCCGCTGAGGGCGCTCAACACTACGATCTTCGGTTCATCATCACGCGTGATGAGTTCCATCACCTGGTGCATTCTTTCCGGCTTTCCAACAGAGGTTCCGCCGAACTTCATGACTTTCATATGTTTGATTGCTTTTACCTGGAATTATAAGGAGTGCAAATATAGGGGCTAAAACGGGAGAGAAAATTTTTCCGCCACTTGTTTTAGATCATCCACCACGGCAGGCAGCAGCGGAATCCCTTCTTCCCTGCGCCTGTTTTCCATCCCCCTTTCCGGATCACCGGGTATCAGCACCGCAGCCTGACCTTCCACCGGCCGGGCTGCCCTGAAACGGCTGATCCAGCGGTCCATATGCGATTTGAAATCGGCAGCCGGACGGAATGCATCGACCCGCATCGCACCAAAGAAATGGCCGATCCCTTTGCCGGGAAGATCGGTTGCCACCGGCAGAAAACTTACAAAAGGCGGCACCCAGGGACCGTAATTCGCACCGCTCAGCACGGCCGAAAAGATATCGACCACAGCCCCGAGCGCATATCCTTTATGACTGCCATGATCGCGGTCGCCGCCCAGGGGAAGCAGCGCCCCACCCTCCTTGAGCTCAAAGGGATTCGTAGCCGGCTGGCCGGTTTTGTCCTGGATCCAGCCGGTGGGCGCTTCTTTACCGGTTCGCTGCAGTATCTCCAGTTTGCCGTTGGCAGCGGTGGTGGTGGCAAGGTCGGCCACAAATGGGGGCTGTTCGCCCGCCGGTATTGCCACACAGATGGGGTTGGTGCCAAGCAGTCTTTCAAGCGAAAAGGTGGGTGCTACCAGCGGACTGGCATTGGTCATGGCGATGCCGATCATGTCATGTTGCAGGGCCATCATGGCGTGGGCGCCGGCAATGCCGAAATGATTGGAATGCTGCACGCTTACCCAGCCGGTACCCACCTGCCTGGCTTTGTCGATGGCCACCTGCATGGCGTAAGGTGCCACCACGAGTCCGAGCCCGCTGTCGCCATCCACAACGGCCGTGGAAGGAGTTTCATGGATTACACGGAGTGCAGGCCTGGCGTTCACGCGCCCTACTTCCCAAAGGCGAATATAGCCGCTGAGCCGGGCGATGCCGTGCGAATCTATGCCGCGCAGGTCGGCGATCAGCAGTGAGCGGGTGGCAGTGAGGGCATTGGCCTCGCTGCAGCCGATCTTCCTGAATACCGCGAAAACGAGATCCGATAATGTTTGGTAAGAGAACAGTTGTTCCATGAGAAGTGCAGGCAGTGCGGTGCGCAACGCCAGGTGTTGGTGTGGGAGAAAAGGATACGGGAAAAACTGGTAAAGAACAAAAGATTCCGGCGGTGCCATCGACGTGTATGCAGCCCCACGATGACACCGCCGGAAATCGAAGTTGTTGGCAAGGGGAACTTAAAATGGCAGATCGTCTGTCTGGTCTCCGCCCATGTCGTTGTTGGACGGCGCTGCGTACGCAGGCTGCTGGGAAGAATAAGAAGGGGCAGAATCGTTGGCTCCGTCCATTCCACGGGCCCCACCGGCAGCACCGCCGCCACCAAGCAGCTGAACGCTCAACACGCGCAGGCTCAGGGAAGAACCGGTAGTGCCGTCGTTCTTTGTATACGTTCTGACTTCGGGGCTTCCTTCCACATAAACCTGTGTGCCTTTTTTCAGGTATGGGGCCACACCTGTGCGGTCCGACCAGTAAGCACATTCTACCCAGATGGTCTTGTCTTTCTGGTTGCCTTGTGCATCCTTGAATTTTTCAGTATGCGCCACAGTGAAATTCATCACGGTTTTCCCGTTCACAGTATTGGTGATGCAGTCTTTACCCAGGTTTCCGATAACTTGTAACTTGATCATAGTTTCCGTATTTAAATGAACCAGCAAAGTACGCAATTTCCGGACGTAAATCCTGTTGTTTTCACGGTAATTTGGCACTTGTTACCCACATACTTTCGTGCTTGAAAGTGGCCAGACAGATCAGTTTCCGGGGCGCCGCAGACAGGGCGAAAAAGCGCCGATCCTTTTGTATATTTGCAGGGTTTTTATCACCAGTTTTATCTGATTATTATGAGCAGGAAAGGAAAAGTTTTGGTGGCCATGAGCGGCGGGATCGACAGCACCGTCACCGCGCTGATGCTGCACAACGAAGGATACGAAGTGATCGGGATCACCATGAAGACATGGGACTATGCGAGCAGCGGAAGCAGCAAAAAAGAAACGGGCTGCTGCAATCTCGACAGTTTCAACGACGCGCGTTCGGCAGCCGTTCAAAACGGCTTTCCGCATTTCATCCTCGATATCCGCGACGAGTTCGGCGATTTTGTCGTCAACAATTTCGTGGAAGAGTATTTGGCCGGACGTACCCCGAATCCCTGCGTCATGTGCAACACGCACATCAAGTGGCGGGCGCTGCTTAAAAGAGCGGACGCCATGGGCTGCGATTTCATCGCCACCGGCCATTACGCCAAAATTTACCAGCACGATAACGGACGGTATGTGATCAGCAAAGGCATCGACGATACCAAAGACCAGAGCTACGTGCTGTGGGGCCTGCAGCAGGACCTGCTGCGCCGCACCATTCTTCCTCTTGGCCAATACAGGAAGACCGAGATCCGTCAAATGGCGCATGATATGGGCTACCCCGACCTCGCCAAAAAGGCGGAAAGCTACGAGATCTGCTTCGTGCCCGACAACAACTATCGCCAGTTCCTCAAAACAAAATCGCCCGACCTCGAAGCCCGTGTGAGCGGCGGCAATTTCCTCGACAAAACCGGCAGAGTGCTGGGCAAGCACAAAGGCTATCCCTTTTATACCATCGGCCAGCGCAAAGGGCTCGACATCGCATTCGGCAAACCCATGTACGTCACATCCATCGATCCGCAAAGCAATTCGGTCGTACTTGGCGACGAAGAAGACCTTAACCGGAGCCGCATGCTCGTGCGCGGTCTCAACTGGATAAAATACGACACCATCACACCTGGCATGGAAGCCATCACCAAGATCCGGTACAAAAGCCCGGGCAGCCTGTCGAACATCTACCCGGAAAACAACAGCGTCAGGGTCGAATTTTTTGAAGAGGTGAAAGGCATCGCGCCAGGACAAAGCGCCGTTTTCTACGAAGGAGACGATGTGATCGGCGGTGGCATAATCCAGCAGACGGGAATTGAGTAAGGCAATATCGGGGCATGAACAACGTTTTCAATACCATGCCGTTATCCGGCTTTTCCTTTCCAAAAGCAAAATAGCTGCGTCCATGAAAAAGACTTCCCTGCTCCTGACCATTTTTGTGGCCATTACGGTGACGTATTGCGACAAGTCATCCGACTTTACTTCGGAGCAGCCGGACGTATACATGAACCTTCAGCCGGGTAAATGGGTGATCTACCGCCTCGACTCTGCCAAATTCGTCAATTTCGGACAGAAGGATACGGTTGTACGCTACCAGGCAAAAGATGTGGTAGACGCTTCCATCACCGATAACCTGGGCCGCAAAGCATGGCGCATCGTACGCTACATGCGCGACAGTGCAAGCCTGAACGAAGCCGACTGGCAGCCCACCTCCACTTACATGGTGGTGCCCGGCAGGGAAACGGTGGAAGTAATTGAAAACAACCTCCGCTACCAAAAGCTGAAACTGCCTGTCAGCAACGGTTTTGTATGGAAAGGAAATTCTTATATCGATACCTATTCAATCGACTCGGACGTACGGTACCTGTTCGACTGGGACTATACCTACCAGAAAGTGGACAGCTCGTTCAGCCTGGCTGGCACAGCGGTTCCCCATACGGTCACCGTGCAGCAGCGGGATGAAATACTTGGGAACCCCAGCAACCTTGATTCGTACAGTGAACGCAATTACGGTATGGAAGTGTACGCCAAAGGGGTCGGACTGGTCTACAAAAACTTTCTGCACTGGGTCTTCCAGCCACGCACTACCACCTACCCCGTCGGGTACAAGGAAGGTTATGGCATCAAGCTGCGTATGATCTCGCACAATTAGAAGTGCTATTGTTTGGTAAGAACCGCTAGAAACATAGTATCCGCCCGCATCCCAAAGCCTTGGATCAACCTCGAGGCAGCGACCTTCAGTTCCAGCTGTTCTTCTGCAAAACGGAGCATCCCTTCATTTTCTTTTTTGAATACCGAACAGGTGATGTACACCATCCTGCCCCCCTTTTCAAGTTTGCTGACCGCATTGGTCAAGATCTTTTGTTGCAGGTGCCGGTAGTGGTCGATCTTCGAGGGTTCGAAGTAAAACAGCTGTTCGGGCGTGCGTGCCCAGGTACCGGAGCCGGAACAGGGCACATCAGCGAGGATCACATCGAAATTGCCCGAGGGCATTGCAGCCCCGGGTCGAGACAAATCGGTAAGCAATGACCTGTAAGAGCCGATGCCCGCCCGCGTAAAGCGCTGGCCAAGATTATGCAGGATCGAAGCGCGTATATCTGATACCGTGAGCCGCATCGTAGGGCACCGGTCGTATGCCATGATCGATTTGCCCCCGCTGGCAGCACAGCAATCCCACACACTGAGCGAATCTTTGCAGCCTTCCTGAAAAAAATAGTCCCCTGTCCGCTGCGAGGATGCATCCTGAACTACCACTTCCCGGTCGACTTCCAGCAGGCCCTCCAGCTTTTGGGCCGGAGCAAAGGCCACGCATCCGGCTTCCAGGTCCTGAAAAGGGATCCCGGCTTGGAAGAGCTTCGCTTTTACCGTTTTTTCAAAACCAGGTCTTATGCGTACAAACACATCGGGCTGTTGCAGGAACGATCGGCCAAACCCAGCTGTATCAACGCCTTCACTCAGTTCGCCCTGCCATGGGAAGACCGCCCCGATGTCGAAACCAGCTTTCTGGATATAAGGCACTTGCAATTTGCCTGAAAGAGGCAAACCGATCAGCTCATCCAGTTCCGGATTGAGTTCAGCAAGAAAAAGACTGGATGCCCTGTTACACAAAAAGCTGCCGCACAAGATTCTTTCTTCCGCCGAAATGCCCGTTACCCCATGCCCAAGCCGGTAGTACCCATACACCAGTTCGGTGATCTGTTTCCTGTCTTTCGAACCCATCTGCTTGTGCGCACGGAAAAAGTCTTTCAGCCAGGCAGCCAGCGGACTTTCGCCCTGGTACTGCCCGACGATCCGGACGGCTGTGTTAAGATAGGAATAGAACCGGCTCATAAGCTTACAAACAGGCGTGCCACGGTTGATGACCGTGGCACGCGGGCGTATCGAGAAGGCATGTTTATAATTCGAGCAGAGATTTCACCGGGTCCTTTCCAAACAGGAGCTGTTCAGGGTTTTCCAGTAATTCTTTCACTTTCACGAGGAAGCTGACCGACTCACGGCCGTCGATGATGCGGTGGTCGTAACTCACTGCCAGGTACATCATTGGCTTGATTACTACCTGTCCGTTCACCGCGATCGGTCTTTCCTGGATCTTGTGCATGCCGAGGATGGCAGACTGCGGTATGTTGATGATGGGCGTACTCATGAGCGAACCGAACACGCCACCATTGGTGATGGTAAACGTTCCTCCCTGCATTTCCTCCATCGTCAGCTTGTTTTCCTTCGCTTTGGTAGCCAGTTCAACCACTTTCTTTTCGATCTCGGCCATGCTCAGACTTTCAGCGTTCCGAATCACCGGCACTACCAATCCTTTCGGCGCGGATACGGCAATCGATATGTCGCAGTAATCATGATATACGATCTCCTCACCGTCTATATAAGCATTCACTGCGGGCCAGTCCTGCAACGCAAAACAAACGGCTTTGGTGAAGAAGCTCATAAAGCCCAGGTTCACACCGTGCTTTTTGTTGAAGGTTTCTTTGTATTTGGCGCGCAGCTCCATGATGCGGCTCATGTCCACTTCGTTGAAAGTGGTGAGCATCGCCGTGGTGTTCTTTGCTTCCACCAGCCTGCGCGATACGGTCCGGCGCAGATTGCTCATTCTTTCCCGCTTGTCTTCCCTGCCAAACAGCGGCTTTCCGGGCGTTCTGCCGGGGTTGTTCAGCACTTCGAGAACGTCATTTTTGAGGATGCGGCCGTTTGAGCCGGAAGCAGGCACTGATTTGGGATCGAGTTTTTTGTCAGCCAGCATCGCTGCGGCTACAGGAGAGGCTTTTACGTCGGAAAAGGCAGCAGAGGCCGGAATTTCGACGAAAGGTTTAGATTCCTGTGCATTGGCGGCAGGCTTGGGAACCTGTGGCGTTTCTTCTTTTGAAATGGAAGGCGCTGCTGGTTTGGCGTCGGCTGGTGCGGCACCCTGCGGCGCTGCAGCCGTTTCATCGATGGAAGCCAGCAAATCGCCGATCTTGAGGGTATCACCTTCGCCGCCCACTGTTTTCAACACACCCGCCTTTTCGGCATTTACTTCAAAGGTTGCCTTTTCGCTTTCCAGCTCGGCGATCACCTCGTCGCGCTGTACGTAATCACCACTCTTTTTTAACCATTTCACCAGTGTTACCTCACTGATGGATTCGCCTACAGTCGGGACTTTTATATCAATCATAATAATCTTTTTTCTGTCAGATTTTCCAGTTTATATTGTTTTTCTGAAAGGTTTGTCATCTTCATAGAGCCGGCCTCTGCCTTGCTTTAAATACTAAAGGCGGTCTGCACGATCTCTTCCTGTTCCTGTTTATGAACCTTGATGTAACCCGATGCGGTGGAAGCGCTGGGTTGACGGCTGATGACACCGAAGTTCAGGCTTTTCAGGTTCATCTGCAGGAAAGAGGCGGCGCCCATGTTGAGCGGTTCTTCCTGTACCCAGAACCAGGTGGCCTTGTTGTACTTGTTGTAGAGGGCAGTCAGTTTTTTGATCGGTATGGGATGGATCTGTTCCATCCTTACCAAGGCGACGTCGCGGCGGTTGTCCTTCAGCTGGCGCTCGGCCAGGTCGAAGTAGATCTTGCCCGAACAGAACAGGACCTTCTTAACGGCAGCCGGGTCCTGTACAAATTCATCATCGAGGATTTCCTGGAAGCGACCCTGGGTAAACTCTTCTTTTTTCGAATAGCTGCCCGGGTGACGCAGGTTTGCTTTGGGCGCAAAATTGATCATAGGTTTCCTGAACGGCCATGCCAGCTGTCTTCGCAGGGAATGGAAGAAATTGGAAGAGGTGGTGATGTTGGTGATCACCATATTCATTTCCGCACACATTTGCAGGAAGCGTTCCATGCGGCCGCTGCTGTGTTCAGGACCCTGTCCTTCGTAGCCGTGCGGCAACAGCATAACAAGTCCGCTCATGCGCTGCCATTTGGTTTCCCCCGCTGCAATGAACTGGTCGATCATTGTCTGAGCACCGTTGGCGAAATCGCCGAACTGCGCTTCCCAGAGCACGAGCGCGTTGGGATTGGCAATGGAGTAGCCGTATTCAAAACCCAGCACGCCGTACTCGCTCAGCAGCGAGTTGTAGATCATGAACTTGCCTTCCGCATCGGGAATAGCACTCAGCCGGTTAAAGCCCTGGTCGGTGTTCTCGTCGCGGATCACGGCATGGCGGTGAGAAAAAGTGCCGCGGATAACGTCCTGCCCGCTCATGCGTACGTCGAATCCGTTGAGCAGCAGGCTGCCGTATCCCATCAGCTCTCCGGTTGCCCAGTCTACTTTTCCTTCGTCGTTGTACAATTTTATTTTGTCCTGCAGCAGTTTTTCCACTTTGCGCAAGGGGTGCAATTCATTGGGCAAGGTCATCATAGCATCGAAGATCTTTTTGAATTCGTCTTCGCTGATGGCGGTCACGGGAGATTCGTCGAAATCTGCCGGTGCAGCTTTGCGCAGGTCCTTCCACCAGAGTTCCGGTTTCTGGTAGGTGTAAGGAAGCGGGTTTTGCTTGATCTCATCGAGGCGTTCCTGCAGCTGTGCCCAGAACTTCTTTTCCATTTCCTGCGCCAGTTCAGCGTCGATGGCGCCGTTGGCGATCAGCTGTTTTGAGTACACTTCACGCGGGTTGGGAAGCTTCTCGATCAGGGCATACATCCGGGGCTGGGTGTATTTTGGATCATCGCCTTCGTTGTGCCCGTGTTTGCGGTAGCACACCATATCGATGTACACATCGCTGTTGAATTTCTGGCGGTACCGGGTGGCGATCTCCACGCATTTTACTACGGCTTCCGCATCGTCACCATTCACATGGAATACCGGCGCCTGAATGGCTGCAGCCAGACTGCTGCAGTAATCGGAGGTGCGGGCGTCATCGAAATCGGTGGTGAAACCGATCTGGTTGTTGATCACAAAATGGATGGTTCCGCCCGTATAATAGCCTTTCAGTCCGCTCATCTGCGACACTTCATATACGATGCCCTGTCCGGCCACGGAAGCATCTCCATGGATGAGGATAGGAAGGATTTTGTCGTAATCGCTTTCATAGATCACGTCTGCCTTGGCGCGGGCAAAGCCGATCACCACAGGGTCTACCGCTTCCAGATGCGACGGGTTGGGGCACAGCTGCAGGTTAACGGTTTTGCCGTCAGGCGTGCTGTGCTCGGCCCTGAAACCAAGATGGTATTTTACGTCGCCGCTGCCCATCGTCTGGTCGGGAACGGCGGTGCCTTCAAATTCGTTGAAGATCTGTTCGTAGGTTTTGCCGAGGATGTTGGCAAGGATGTTCAGTCTGCCCCGGTGCGCCATACCGATCACCACTTCCTGCACGCCTTCGTCGGCGGCGGTATTGATGATCGCATCTACCGCAGCTATGGTTGTTTCGCCGCCTTCCAGTGAAAAGCGCTTCTGCCCTACGTATTTGGTATGCAGGAATTTTTCGAACATCACACCCTGGTTGAGTTTCTCGAGGATGCGGCGTTTCTTTTCGATCGGCAGCGGGTTGGAAAAATTGTTTTCGACCTCGTTGGTCAGGAAGGCTACCTTTTCCTGGTTCGAAATATATTTGAATTCAACGCCAACAGTACTGGCATAGGAGTCCTGCATTTTCTGCAGGATGTTACGCAGGGAAGTAGTACCGAGGCCGATGAAATTACCGGCATAGAACTGTTTGTCGAGATCGGCTTCCGATAAACCGTAAAAACCAAGGTCTACATTGGCGCCGCGGTCTTTACGTGTGCGGATGGGATTGGTTTTAGCCAGCAGGTGGCCTTTGTTGCGGTAACCAAGGATGAGGCGGTAAGCGCCGATCTCCCGTTTCCAGTCGGTTGCTTCGGTGGGCGGCGCAGCTTTGGGCTGACCGTTTTTGGCATCGGCGGTGGTTCCATTAACGGCCGCACCGTTCGTATGGCCATTGGGGTTTGCCACGGCGAAATCAAAACCTTCGAAGAACTTCCTGAATTCAGGGTCTACGCTGGCAGGATTTTTCACAAAATCCTGGTACATACTTTCAATAAAAGAAGGGGAAGAATTAGTGATATACGAGAAATCTTTCATCTGGTTACATGTTTTTGATTGTTTTGAAAACAATCAATACTCAAAGAAACAACTTTTGCAATCAGGAAACACGGCGGATGGCCCGGTCTTGGGTGGGCAATCTTTAAAAAGCCACGCTTCTGTAAGGCCTACAAAAGTAGACAAAACTACAGGATTTTATAAAGAATCGCATGGTGGCGCCGCAAATCCGAACTTTATACGAATATAGAAGAATCAACGGATAAAATTCTATGATATTGTTGGAGTTATCACCTCGTCCAAACCCTGCAAAAATCGGGTTCGTGTCAGCTAATCCATTGTTAAAGATGCTGATGCATCGTCACAAATAAAATAGTTATCTGCCCCAAAAAGTTTTGAAAGTGTCACTTTAATGCATACATTTGCACTCCAAAAAATTCAGGAATGGCAAATCATAAGGCTACCAAGAAAGATGTTCGTCAAGCCAGCAAACGCAGGGAAAGGAACCGCTATTATGGAAAAACAACCCGTAATGCTATACGCGATTTAAAAGAAAACAAAGAAAAAGCTGCCTTTGATGAACAGCTTCCTTCAGTTATCTCTATGATTGACAAGTTGGCTAAACGTGGCGTTATTCATAAAAACAAAGCGTCCAACCTGAAAAGCAAACTGGCCAGAAAAGCGAATGCCATGGCCCCTGCAGCCGCAGCCCAGGCATAACGAATTTCATCTTTACCATATTTGAAACCTGCCGCGAATACTCCGGCAGGTTTTTTTATGCCCACTTTTTCTCGGTGGTCCTCCGCCCCTTTTTATTCCCTGATTTCCTATCTTCATTTGCATGAAAAGATTTCTTACCATCCTCTTTGCCGGTTGGTTATCAACCACAACTGCGCAAAAATTCGAGACCGTTTTTGAAAAGGGCCATGGCAACAAGACACCTACCTACTACGAGGTCGTTGACTATTACCAGAAACTCGACAAAGCATCTGACAAGCTGCTCATGAAAACCATGGGCCCTTCGGATGCCGGTTTTCCGCTGCACCTCCTGCTGTATTCCAACGATGGAAAATTTGACCCCGCCGCCTGGCACAGGCAGAAAAAGGTGGTCATCTTCTTCAACAACGGCATTCACCCCGGTGAGCCGGATGGCATCGATGCCAGCATGCTGCTGCTGCGCGACCTTGTGACCGGCGTCAAAAAGATCCCCGACAACGTAGCCCTGGCGTTCATACCCGTATACAATATCGGCGGTTGCCTCAACCGGAGCGAAAACTACCGGGTAGACCAGAACGGTCCGGAAGCATTTGGCTTCCGCGGCAATTCCGAGAACCTGGATCTGAACCGTGATTTTATCAAATGCGATTCCAGGGAGGCCCGCTCATTCACCGAGATCTTTCACTACCTGAACCCGGATGTGTTTTCCGACAACCATGTGAGCGACGGCGCCGACTACCAGCACGTTATGACACTGATCTGTTCACAGCACAACAAGCTGGGTGGCCCCATGGGTGAATTCATGAACAAGCAATTTGAACCGGGTATGTACGCCCTGATGAAGGAAAAGGGGTACGACCTGGTGCCTTATGTCAATTTCTTTGGCGACACGCCCGACAACGGCTGGCCTGAGTTTTTTGACAGTCCGCGCTACTCGAGCGGTTATGCCACCCTGTGGAACACATTCGGGTTCACACCGGAAACGCACATGCTCAAGCCCTACGACCAGCGGGTGAAATCAACCTACGCCCTGGAAGAATGCTTTATTGCCTTCGCTTCCCAAAATGCTTCGACCATTATTTCGCTGCGCGAACAAACGGAAAAAGCAGCGCAGACACAGGCAGATTTTCCTGTTGCCTGGGAACTCGACCGGAGCCAGTACGGAGAGCTGATCTTCAGGGGCTACACTGCCGGCAGAAAACCAAGCGAAGTGTCGGGACTGCCCCGGTTATACTATGATCGCACAAAACCCTATGAGAAAAAAGTGAAGATCTTCAATTACTACAAAACGACCATCACCATTCGCAAACCCACCGCCTACGTGATCCCGCAAGGTTGGTGGAAAGTGATCGACCTGCTGAAGATCAACCAGGTGGTGATGCGCCGTTTTGCAAGCGACACGGCGATCGATGTGAAGGTTTCGTACGTGGAAGATTACAAGACCGCCCCCCGCCAGTACGAGATGCACCATGCCAACAGCGACACCAAACTGAATGTGCGAAGCCAGAAAGTGCAGTTCCGCAAAGGCGATTATTATATCCCGATGAACCAGACCGCCAACCGCTTCCTGATCGAAGTGCTCGAACCGCGGGGCAATGATTCGTATTTTGCCTGGAATTTTTTCGATGCCATCCTGCAGCAAAAAGAAGGGTACAGCAACTACATGTTCGAAGACGAAGCCGCCGACTACCTGAAAACGCATCCCGACATCAAAACAAGACTGGAACAGCGCCGGCAGACAGATACCACTTTTGCCAAAAGCGCCCGCGCCCAGCTCGATTTTGTTTTCGAAAACACACCTTACAAAGAACCGGATTACCTGCGGTACCCCGTGTACAGGGTCGAGTAAACCCTGTTTGTTTTAGTTGTCTGAAGCAGCATGAGCTTAAAAACGATGAAGAGTAGAAAACCGGCTGCGTTCACAATCACTTTTCTACTCTTCATCGTTATCAAGCTCATCTCAGGCGGATCTCCTGATCAGACTACCCCGTTCAGACATGTTCACACAAACACCTAAACAGGAGTACCTACTCTTTCATAAAGAAACCGCTTACATTTTCAAACAAGCAAGTGCTGGATATCCGTGAAATATCCCACTCCCTTAAGTTTACAACGAGTTGATGTTTGATACTCCCAAGTCTTTAAACCGTAGAAACCCGAGAAGCTGCATAAACGGTCAGTATCGTAAAAGGTACTGACCGTTTATTATTCTACCACCCTCACAGTTCCGGCTCCGTTGTAGGAATGATATTCCCCGTTGTACAGGGCGTCGGCACTCACCGGCCCCATGCGGAAAACACCGGGCGACACCGCCCTTACTGCATAATAATAAACCTGGCGCGAACGGTGCAGGTCTACAAACAGGTTGATCCGGTCGTCCCGCACATCCAGCTGGGTAGGAGTTTCGGCATCTTTTATCCATTCCATACCGGGGATTTCCTTGGTGCGTGGGTTTTCGATCTCGAAACCCGCCGGCAACAGATCGGTGATCACTACATTGTCGACATCCCCCGAGTACGATTTGTTGATGGCCACCTGCACGATCACCAGGTCGTTCTGATGAAAAGTAGTGCTGCTCAGCGGGTTGCCGAACCGGTCGTAGAAACGGCGGCGCACCTGAAGGTAATTGTCTTCTTCCTTGTAAGCCCCGGTGCTGCTGATGCCTTCACTTTCCCACCAGTAATACAGCTGCCCCTCCCCTTTCGGACTGATCTCCAGGTTGGTGCCGCCCAGCTGTTTTGCATTGAGCACGAAGGTAGTTCCTGCAAAATGGCCAACTGTTTTGCCATTTACCTTTACGTCGGCCGTAACGGTGGACTTGGCTGCCTTCCGTGCCATTTTACCGACGGCCAGAAAGCCAAACACGCTTTCCTGCGTGCTGTACCAGGTGCGCTGTTTCAGCTTGCTGATCACCTGGCGGGCCATCACCGGAACCTGCGCATTGAGGGGATCCACGTCGATGAGCACGTTGAGCGCTATGGCTTCGTCGCGGATATCGGAATAAAAACTGCCTCCCGTTTGTGCCACCGACTCTTCGCCGCTGAACAAGGTGGGCAGCAACTCCCTGAACTTTGCCTTGTCGCCGGCCAGCGCAAAGGCTGCCGACAGCATATAACGGCTGTCGAGGCTGAGCAGTTGGGGGTTTGCTTTGTAATAGTTCATCGCGCTGATATTGGGCATGGAGGCCATGGCCAGTACGTAAAGACTGTACGCCACTTCCTTTGGAGCGATCTTTTTTACCTGCGTCCGGTTGTAGAAATAAGAGATGGTTTGTTTGTTCTTCAGGCGGTTATTGAGGTAACCCAGCAACGGATCGAGCAACGCGCCTTCCACATCATACCCGGCACGGCGCGCTTCCAGCAGGAACTGCGCTGCATACACGGAGGCCCACCAGTTCTCCGTATCCTCATTATCCCACAGCATGATGGCGCCGTTGTACAGTTGCCGCATCTTAATCTTTCGGATGGCTTCCTGAATATTGTAGTTGGCGTTCGACCCCTTCGCGGAGTTAGACCCGATCAGGTCGGCCATATCACCATAATACAACTGCGGAAAGGCGGAAGACACGACCTGCTCCGTACAACCGAACGGGTACCTGACAAGATACCGGAGTAGTCCGGCCACTTCCACAACCGGCGACCGGCTGACCGTTACGCTGTAATCGACGCTGGTGGGAATAAAATCACTTGTGCCGATGGCGATACGGCCGGCGCTTGAGCCAGCGAGAGAGCCGCTGCCTGTTATTTTTTGGAGGCTGGATGCCGGCCGTACGGTGATGTCGGTTTCACTGGTAAATTTTTCACCCATGCCCTGTGCTTCCACTACTATCTTTCCGCTGCTGATGACAGGCGAAGCAACGATCCGGAACATCGTTCTTCCTTCACTGTTAGCGGGCAGGCTCACGGTGTTATGATCGTTCCCTATCACAGCGAGAGGGCCGCTGACCCTGATCGTTGCCGTGGCCGAACTGGCTTTCGCTGTAGTATTCGACACCGTGACAGGAACATTGATGGTATCGGAAGGACTGAGAAAACGGGGCAGCGCAGTACTCAGGATGATCGGATCAGCGACCGTCATAGCCGCTTCTCCTGAACCGAAACTTTGATCCTTGTATGCCACCGCCATCAGCCTCACCTGTCCGCTGAAAGAAGGGATGTCGATGTCGAAGGAGGCTTCTCCCCCACTACCGGTGCGCGTGGTGCCACTCCAGTAGGAAACGATCTTTATCCTTTTGTTGGGCATCGGGTTCGTGCGCTTGCTCATCTCCAGGTCGGCATCGCCGCCGGTGCTGCTCAGCTTTGCCCTGATCTCCGGAAACAGCAGGGGATACAGGTCGTATGCATTTACTTCCAGCGCCTTTTTTGCATAAAAATAACCAAAGGGGTCAGGCGTTTTGTAATCGTTGATCTGAAGTACGCCATTGTCGACAGCCGCCAGGGTCACATAACTTCCAGGCACCGTTTTCACTGTTACTTTCTGGTGTGTTTTGGAACGAACGGTTTTCTGTGCCACGATCTCTACCGGCAGCTGCCGGCTTTTTTCCTGCACCGGGAGGCTTTGAAATCCATGGGCCACCGTAAGTGGAATGTCAGAAATATCGTGCGGTTTGATGAGGGTGGCGGTTATGTAAACGTTGGGCAGGTCCTCCGCGGTCAGCTTCAGATCGAGGGAAACAGACCTTTTGTCAACGTTTACATACTGGTGTGAGACCACGTGATCCGTTTCCATCGTCACCAGCATCCGGCCGCTGAAAGGCGTGGTAAAAAGTACTTTCGCCGATTCACCCGACTGGTACACAGTCTTGTCGGGTTGGATATCTATATTTCCTTCCTTGTTCACTTCAAAGGAAGAATTGTCTCCGCCCCAGCTTCCGTAACTGTAGAACGACCGGCTTACATAACTGTTGACGCCTGGCAGCGAGACCCGGATCTCGTATTCACCCGGGGTTACCGGAATAAAAGGGTAGATGGTCTGTTCGCCGGTGATAGTAACGAGGCTGTTCGCCAGAATCTTGTCCTGTTTCTGCGACTCGTAATTGAAATAGTTGCCCCGCTTCGCCAGTACGGTCCGGTATTCATGCTTGATCACTTTTACTTCGGCTTTCGTACCGTTCACGAGCACCTCGTTGCGGTCGATCGCCAGCAAGGGAAATTTCACTGCCTGCCGCAACGGATAGTATCCATAACCGTCGTTTCCGATACCGAGAAAGATAGACTGGGTATAGATATCGGCGCTGGCCCTGCGGCTGACCGGCCGCCCCGTTTCATCGAAAACAGTGGCATAGAAAATCGATTGCAGGATACCGATGTTCTTGTAGGTTTCGGGAACTGTGTATGATTCGGTGGCATTGCCGTTGTTGTCTGTCTTTCCCTGGTTCACTACCTTGTCGAAAAAGGTGTTCTGGTTGGCCAGGTCAAAGGAGAAGCGATCGTATTTTTTAGGATAAAAGGGCTTTTGCTTGATCTGGATCTCTGTTTCATAATTGCGGTTTGCCGCCGGCGGCCCAAAGAAATTAAGGGCGTTGATCTGAAGGGAAGCAGCTTCGCCGGGTTTCAGAAAAGGTTTGTTGAGCGTCGCGCTCACCTTGATGCGGTCGGGAACAAACTCTTCGATCATAAAAGACTTTGTTCCCAGCAACACATCGTTCGACGTATACACTTCCAGCGAATAGTTACCGGTAATGGCAGCCGGACTCAGCGCCACGTTTCCGTCTGCACTTCCCTGTTCGTTCAGGTTTTTGCGGAAGGTTTTCAGTTCTTTCCCGTTGGGCAGCAGGAACTTCATTTTCAGAGGCATGTCGCCCGGCGCCTTCCAGGTACGGTCGCGCAGCACCACCGAAAAATTGACCTGCTCGCCCGGCCGGTACATGTCGCGCTCGCCGTAAATAAAGGCGTCCAGCCCCGTGCTGTTGCTGCTTTTGCCGCCTACATCGAAGCGGGAAGTGGCCACCTGTGTGGTGGCAAACGGCAGGTACGTAAAATCGTCGGCTGTCTTGGCGATGATCATCGCAGGTTTGAAGCCGGCGAAATCCCTACGGGTGTAGGCGATCTCTGCTATCCCGTCTGTATTCGTAGCCCCCATACCCAAAACCTGGTTGTTGTCGCCATAGATCAGCACGTTCACCCCGTTTTGCGGCAAGGCTGTTTTAATGGAGTTGGCAAACACGATCATTTTTTCCTTGCCTTCCTTTGCCACCAGGCCGATATCCGACAACGAAATATAACGGCTGTCGTTGACCCAGTAGCTTTCGGTGGAGCGGATCTTGATATGATAGATCCCTTTAAAATCCGGCAGATGGTCTGCCGGGTTGAATGTAAACAACCGGCTGTTACCCAGTTGCGGAAGGGAGCGCGTTTCAATCTCCTTTTCAAATATCACGTCGCCCGCGGTGGAGCCGTTGTCGTCATAATACTCCTGGTCGCCCTCTCCCTTCTGTGTTTCGTGGGGGTAATATCCATTGCGCTGAAGAGCGGTCAGGTTGTTCTCATATATCTTGGAGATCACCACTTTCACTTTTGGCACATTCACGATCTTTACCTCGATGTTTTTCTGTCCGTGAGAAGACAAATAAACCGCTTTGCTGTCGCCGAAACGGATCGAAGGTTCGAGGTCGCCGAAGGCTACGCTATTATCGTACTGCTCATGCAGAATACCGCCCAGCTTGCCTTTGAGGCCCTTGTTGATCATGAGGGCATAGCTTTTTGACGCATCGAAATGATCACTGCTAACGATAAAGCCATCGTCTGTAAGCTGAACGGAAAATTTCACCGCCGGGTCAAATGCAATGTAGGAAGCGAGGTTGGGATCGTCGACCTGCTGGCTTGTTTTTACTTCTATGGTAGCGACCGTACCGTCATGCTCAGCCGAAACGCCGTTGATGTGCAATTCAAAGGGGGAAGCGATGAATGATTTCAGGGCGATGGGCTCGCTGGTACTGTTGGAACCACCCTGCGGGGCGAGGCCTTTGTCGATCCCAACGGTGATAGACAGGTCTTTGTCTTCTGCCTTCACGTTCAGGAGGCGGAGTGAGATCTTATTGTCCGGCGTGAGGGTGAGCAGGGAGAATCCGGTTTTTTTGCCTTCTATGTCTATCTGTAATTTTTCCTTCAGGGAGTTGGGATCGACAGGATAATTAAAGTACAAATCTGCCTGCGGCGCAATGGCCTTTGAGCGTTCATCGAGGAGCACCCAAGAAAGGTTGCTGTTTTCAAGTTTGAGGTCGGGCGTGCGGAACTGGAGTTTGTCGCCCTTTTCGATGCGTCCGAATTTGCTGTGGTCGAGCACGTCGTCGTTGATGGAAGCTTCAAACGAAGTGGCCGCCGGCAGCGGGCGGGAGGGCGAGAAAACGAGTTCATCCGGGTGTTCCCAGCGAAAGCGGCCGGGGATATGGGGCGAGAATTTGATGTAGTCTGTAGAGTCCCAGGTGTTGAGAAGGGAATCCGGAACGAGTGATCTGTTGAAGTGAAAGCTGAGGTTACCGAGTTGCGGAACCTCGTCTTTTGCATTGGTAGAATCCAAAGTAACGGTGCTACGGTTACACGCACCAAAAAGCAGTGCCACTAGCAAAGCGCCGGGCACCAGAAAAACATTACGCATAAGGGTTAAATAAGAAGTTGAATGTAAGATTTATTTTGGATAGGGGAAGAAAGCCTGAGAAGCCTTCCTGCTGGATAACAGATGCAAGGCTGAAATGGCGGGTTGCACATTCGCTGAAGTATAATTTTTTAAGAAAAGGCATGCTGAAAGAACAGGCAACAAAATCAACTCTTCCATGTTTACAACCGCGTTAACAATGATCAACCGGTTTTCATAACACCTGTCAGGTATAAAATTTTTCTCCGCAAAATACACCACTCTATTTTTCCTCGCTGTGAAGTATTATGTTATTGTCTCACGCCAACTCATTTTCATTTTTGACCTATGCAACGTTAACAACAACTCCATCCGTCCTCATAAACGGAAAGACGATAAATGTGCTGTACTAAAGAGTCCGACGTTTTGTAAGCACTTAGACACAGGCATTTTACAGGATGTACGGTTGTACCGGATCGTCATTTTTTCTGAATACACGGGCGGTTTAAACCACTCGCACCGGTTATGATTATAGTACTAGGTTTTTGCAATATATACATCAGCATCCAATGATTGCCAACCTTGTAGTGAAGATGTAGGATTGGGAATGTCCGTCATTTGACAAGAAACCATTTTATGCTGACTCTTATCAAAACATAAGCGATGGCGTGGTGTCTTTGATCATGTAAGTCCCAGTCGCTGAAAGGCGTGCCACACCGTGCAGAGCACCTAATTTTTTGTGATTTGGGGAGAAGTGTAATCATGAACTTTTCCTTGCACAATTCATCGAAACGAAGAAACAAGCAATGGATTCACCTAATAACCTAACTTGCTTACAGGCCCTAGGGAGCCCCATTTCATGCTGAAATCTAAAACTCATATCACCCCATGGATCCGCAGGCTTTTGCTTGGTACCGGCGCCTTACTCATCACGTTCTTCTTCCTCAATCTCCTCTTTCCCCTCCCCGACCAGATCGAGTATTCGACCATCATCACCGACAACAAGGGAGATCTGGTGCATGCTTACCTGACGCGTGACGAGAAGTGGCGGATGCAGACGGAACTCGGTGAAGTTTCCTCCCTGCTGAAAAAGACCATTGTGCAGAAAGAGGACCGGTATTTTTACCGCCATCCGGGCGTGAACCCCCTGGCCCTGGCAAAAGCTTTCGTCAAGAATATCTTCCGGATGAAACGCACTTCAGGGGCTTCCACCATCACCATGCAGGTGGCAAGGGCACTTGAACCGAAACGCAGGACCTATCTCAACAAGTCCATCGAAGTTTTCAGGGCACTGCAGCTCGAAGTAAAATACTCGAAAGACGAGATACTCACCCTGTACCTCAACCTCTTACCCTACGGCAGCAACATCGAAGGGGTGAAAGCCGCCTCCTGGCTTTACTTCAGGAAATCGCCCGACCATCTTTCCCTCGCCGAGATCACGGCGCTTTCCATTATTCCCAACCGGCCTTCTTCCCTCGTCATCGGCAGGAACAATGACCTCATCGTGCGCGAACGCAACCGGTGGCTGCACCAGTTTGCACAGGAAAAACTTTTTACTGACAAAGAAATCCAGGACGCCCTGCATGAACCGCTGACCGCCACCCGCGGTGCCGTTCCGCAGTTTATTCCGCACCTTGGATACAAATTTTTGAAGACCGGACAACCCAATATCCGCTCTACCATCGACCTCAACACCCAGCTCAAAGTAGAAAAACTC
Source organism: Chitinophagaceae bacterium (assembly GCA_965200945.1). Lineage (GTDB taxonomy): Bacteria > Bacteroidota > Bacteroidia > Chitinophagales > Chitinophagaceae > JADCRZ01. Next base: position 599,615 of record OZ241749.1, on the reverse strand, counting down.
GTGGAAGATTATAGCCGGAGCATCCGGTACCTGGGTATACGCAATGCGGCAGTGGTCGTTATCAACAACACCACGCAGCAAGTAGTGGCCTATGTAGGATCGGCAAATTTTCTGGATACAACCGACGGCGGCCAGGTAAACGGCGCAGCCGCCGTGCGGCAACCGGGCAGTACCCTCAAACCACTCCTTTACGGCATGTGCATCGACGAGGGACTGATGACGCCAAAGATGGTGCTCACCGATGTGCCGGTGGCCTATGATGGCTATGCGCCCGAGAATTTTGACCGCAAATTCAACGGGTACATCACCATGGAATACGCGCTGGAACATTCCCTCAACATTCCCGCCGTTAAAAGCCTGCACCTGCTCGGAAAAGATAAACTGGTGGCAAAACTCGCCGCCTGTAATTTCAGGCAGGTCCGCAAAGACCAATCGAAGCTGGGCCTTTCCATGATCCTGGGCGGATGCGGCGCCACTCTTGAAGAACTTACCGGCTTGTATGCCTCCTTTGCGCACAACGGCGTGTGGACCGCACCGGCGTACCGGCTGGGAGAAACCAAACAGCCGCATGTACAGGTGATCAGTCCTGCGGCTACCTATATGATCAATGAAACACTCTCCAAATTGAACAGGCCTGATTTTCCGCTCAGCTGGCAGGCCACCGAGCACATGCCTAAGATCGCGTGGAAGACAGGCACCTCTTACGGCAAACGCGATGCGTGGAGCATCGGTTACAACAACCACTTTACCGTCGGCGTATGGGTGGGCAACTTTTCCGGTACAGGCGTGGCCGAACTCAGCGGGGCATCGACTGCCACGCCCCTCCTGTTCCGCCTCTTCAATACGCTCGACTACAACAGCGACCAGGAATGGTTTCAGCAGCCTGACGGGTGCAGCATCCGCACGGTGTGCTCTGAAACCGGTTTGTTGCCGGGCGACAATTGTACCCACCGTCAAACCGACTATTTTATTCCGCTCGTATCTTCCAACCAGGTCTGCAGCAACGTGCAGGAGATCATGGTGTCGGCAGACGAGAAAATTTCGTACTGCAAAAGCTGCCAGCCCAGGGCCGGATACAAAAAGAAACGCTACACACTGGTTGCACCCGAGATGGAAGCTTACATGACGGATAACAAAATTCCGTATGACAAGATCCCGCCACACAACCCGGCCTGTGAGAAAATATTCAAGGAAGGGGCGCCGGTGATCACTTTTCCATCGCGGGATGCCGAATACCTCATCAGCCGGAAAAATCCCGAGCCGCTGCAGCTCATCTGCAACACCGGCAGCGATGTCGATAAAGTGTACTGGTACATCAACAACCGCTTTTATAAAGCTTCACCGGCTCACACCAAACAGTTTTTTGTACCTGAGGAAGGACCGGTGAAAATTTCCTGTACCGACGACAAAGGAAGGAACAAGGATATCTGGATACAGGTGCGGTATGTAAACCTGTGAACTATTCGGTCTTGCTCACGCTCCCTGCACCGCTCACGTGCTGTGAAACATCCTTCGCATTACCTTTGTAGTGTACACTGCCGGCGCCGCTTACCTGCGCATCCAGCTTCTGACTGGCATACACTTCCGCGCTGCCTGCTCCTGAAATATCCACTTTGGTGTTTTCCGACTTCAGATCATAACAATGCGCTTTGCCGGCACCGGTGAGATCGAGATCCAGGTCTTTTGTTTCCCCTTTCAGGTCTACGTTACCGGCGCCGGAAATGTCTGCCGAGATCTTCGGGGCGTCCACTTCCATTTTGATGTCGCCTGCTCCACTCACCCCCAGCTTCAGGTTGTGGTCGTTGTTTATCTTTGACTGCGAATAAATATTGCAGGCGCCCGACACTTCGATCTTCTCGTACACTGGAGCCGTTACATATAATTTCATGTGATCGGTGGGGTCCAGATTGTAGCCTTTTTTGCTTCTTACCACCAGCCTGCTGCCAGTCTGTTCTATCTCGATGTAAGGGATCAGGTTCGCGTCGCCTTCTATCTCAACAGGTTTGGCATCTCCCTGGGAAACATAGAGATCGATGGCGCCGCTCACCTGTACTTTATCAAAAGAAGAAACATTCCGCTGCTCCTTCTTAATGTTGCCATCACCCTGCACCCTTTTTCCGCCGAAGCCGCAGGAAGCGCACAATATTGAAACCAGCGCACATAGTAAAAAGAGATTTCTCATAATCGGTTGTTTGAGGCAAAGGTAGGGAAACGAAGCAGCTGTCAGCGGTTGGCCTTCGGCTGCCGGATTTTTGCTATACTGACGGATCTTTCGCTTGTGACCGCCAACAGCGAAAAGCTACCAGCTGTTTTCTTACCTTAGCGGCGTTATGACTGAGAAAATTCTGATCCTTGACTTTGGTTCGCAGTATACACAACTGATTGCCAGGGCGGTGCGAGAGGCAAATGTATTCTGCGAAATTATTCCTTACTTCAAACCCATCGATACCACCAACCTCAAAGGCATCATTCTGTCGGGTTCACCCTTCTCAGTAAACGAAGCAGAAGCGCCCTCTGTCGACATCGCCGGCTGGGATCAGTCGCTCCCCATCCTGGGAGTTTGTTACGGGGCACAGCTTACGGCCAAACTATACGGAGGCAGAGTGGAAAAAAGTGATAAACGCGAATACGGCCGTGCACAGCTCGACATCATCAAACCGGATGTACTGCTTCAGGATATCTCTTCCCCTTCACAGGTGTGGATGAGCCACAGCGATACCATCAAGGAACTGCCGGCAGGCTTCGAGCTGCTGGGCACAACCGAAAGCATTCCGGTTGCTGCGTTTCATGCACAAGACCGCCCGTTGTACGGGCTCCAGTTTCATCCGGAAGTTTATCATTCGGTCGAAGGAAAAAAGATCCTCAAAAATTTCCTGGTCAACATATGCGGCTGTGCGCAGAACTGGACGCCCGCGCATTTCATCACCGATACGGTCGAATCGCTCAAACAAAGGATCGGCCCGAGAAAAGTGATCATGGCGCTGAGCGGCGGGGTCGACAGTACTGTGGCTGCCACCCTAATCCACCGTGCGGTGGGTTCGCAGCTGCACGGACTCTTCATCGACAATGGCCTGCTGCGCAAAGGCGAATTCGAGCAAGTGCTGGAGACCTATCATCGCATAGGCCTTCACGTGATCGGCATCGACGCAAAAGACCTGTTTTACAAAGCCCTTGAACACAAAACGGATCCCGAAGCCAAACGCAAGGCGATCGGCAAATCTTTTATAGACGTTTTCCAGCAGGAAGCAGACAAGATCCAGAACATCGAACTGCTGGGCCAGGGAACCATATATCCCGACGTGATCGAAAGTATGTCGGTACACGGTCCGTCTGTTACCATCAAATCGCATCACAATGTGGGTGGTCTGCCGGAGAATATGAAGATGGAACTGGTGGAACCGCTGCGTCTGTTGTTTAAGGACGAGGTACGGCGGGTGGGCCATGAGCTAGGGATACCCGATGAGCTGCTGCAGCGTCATCCCTTCCCGGGGCCGGGGCTGGCCATCCGCATTTTGGGAGAGGTAGACGCTGAAAAGGTACGGTTATTGCAGGATGCTGATCACCTTTATATCCAGGCACTCAAAGACCAGGATCTCTATTCATCCGTCTGGCAGGCAGGCGCCATCCTGCTTCCGGTGCGGAGTGTGGGGGTAATGGGCGATGAAAGAACCTATGAATTTACCCTTGCCCTGAGGGCTGTGACCTCCGTAGATGGAATGACCGCAGACTGGGCCCGTTTATCTTATGAATTCCTGGCCGGCGTTTCTAACACGATCATTAACAATGTGAAAGGCATAAACCGGGTTGTGTATGATATCAGTAGCAAACCGCCGGCTACCATCGAATGGGAATAACCCCTGTCATTCTTTTAGTCACTGATCACATGAAAAATTTACGTGCGGCGCTGTTGCTTTGCCTGATACTCTGTACTTGTTCAGCCGCCAGGGCGCAAATAGCCCGGCGGCACAAAATCGCCGTTTTTATTCCCCTCTACCTCGATTCCGCTTTCAACCGTTCACTGGATTACGAATACGGAAAAACTTTTCCTAAATTTTTGAGTCCGGGCCTCGAATTTTACGAAGGCGTGCAACTTGCCGCCGACTCGCTCACCCATACCAATGCTGCCTTCGACATCAATATTTATGACACCCGCTCGTCCACCGGAGCCGTCAACTCAGTGATCCATTCGCCCGATTTCGATAATGTGGAACTGATCATCGGCCAGGTAAACCGCGAAGAGCTTATTCAGCTGTCTGAAGTGGCGAAACAAAAAAACATCCCTTTCATCGACACCAACCTGCCAAACAATTACGGCGTCACCGACAATCCGTCCCTGGTGCTGCTGAGTTCCACGCTTCGCACCCATGTGGAAGCGATCTTCCGCTTTCTGCAAAAAGGGTATTCCACCGCTCCCATCGTGGTTTTCAGCCGTAAAGGAGAAGCCGACGAAAAGATCAAAGCCATCTTTGCCGATGTGCAGAAAAGTTCGGTTTCCATCTTTCTCAAACCGAAATTTGTTACGCTCAATCCGAATCTTAGTCCGCAACAGATCATCCCCTACCTCGACAGTACCCGCATGACCATGTGCGTGGCTGGCAGTCTCGACGAAGGCTTTGCCAAGCAGCTGAGCATGAACCTTGCCTACCTCAACAAGAGCTATCCCGTGCAATTGATGGGCATGCCTACCTGGGACGCCATCAGGGATTTTGATAAAAAAGATTACGCCGGACTGGAAATCTATTACAGCACACCTTTTTACAATGCCCGTACCGACAAAGCCAGTGCGTATATTGCAAATTACTTTAAGTCCAGTCTCTATTCCCGCCCCACGGATATGGCGTTCAGGGGTTATGAATGTCTGATGCGTTTTTCGAGGATGCTGCTCGACAATGCCAACGGCATGTCGGCTGCCATCGGGGAGAAAAAATATAAGGTCTTCACCGATTTCGACATTCAGCCAGTTCTGAACCATGGCACCATGACGATCGATTACTACGAGAACCGCAAACTGTATTTTATCCGCATGGTCGACGGTTCCATCAAAGGCGCATTTTAAGCTGCGCTTTCCTCTCCGGTTTCAGGCCGATCGGTTACATTTGTTCATGCGATTGATTGAATTTACAGATAAGGGACTGTACTGCAGGGCAGGAAACTTTTACATCGATCCGTGGCGCCCGGTAGAAAAAGCCGTGATCACGCATGCCCACAGCGATCATGCCCGGGCCGGCAGCGATTCCTATCTCTGTCACCATGCTACCAAACCCCTGCTGCGCCTGCGTTTGGGCGAACATGCGATACAAGGAGTGGAATGGAATGAAACGGTATCGCTCAACGGCGTGAAAGTATCGCTCCATCCGGCCGGCCATATCATTGGGTCTTCCCAGATACGGATCGAACACCACGGTGAAGTATGGGTGGTGAGCGGCGATTACAAACTGGAAGACGACCATCTCAGCGGCCAGTTTGAGCCCGTAAAATGCCACACGTTTATTTCCGAATCCACTTTCGGTCTTCCTATCTACCACTGGAAACCACAGCAGCAGATCTTCGATGATATCATTCAGTGGATCAGCCGCAACAAAGAATCAGGCAAAACCAGCGTCCTGATCGCTTATAGTCTGGGCAAAACCCAGCGGGTTCTGCAGGGGTTGAAAGAGACTACTCACATACCGTTTGTTCACGGCGCCATCTGGAACATCCAGGAAGTGCTGCGCGAAGCCGGCTGGAAACTTGCCGAAGTACAGCGGCTTACGGTCGACACGCCGAAAGACCTGTACAAGGGCAGCCTGGTGATCGCGCCGCCCGGAGCGGAAGGTTCGCCCTGGATGAAACGCTTCTTTCCTTATTCGGTGGGCGTATGCAGCGGCTGGATGCAGGTGAGGGGCCATGCCCGCCGACGCAATGTAGACGCTGGTTTCGCCTTGAGCGACCATGCCGACTGGCAGGGTCTGCTTACCGCCGTAAAAGCCACCGAAGCGGAAAAAGTTTACGTGACCCACGGCTTTCAGTCGGCGTTCAGCCGCTATCTCAATGAGAACGGTATTGAAGCAGGAGAAGTGAAAACAGAATACGGCGGAGAGGAAGAAGAAGCTCCCGCAGCAACCGTGGAAGAACCATCTGAAACAGACAACCATGCAACCGATGAATGAAGCCGCACCTGATCAGGAACCTGTTTTCCTGAACGCCGAAGGGGAACCCGTGTCGGGTATGAGCTTGTTTGCCGATCTGATCACCGAATTAAGTTCCAGCACAAAGACCAACGACAAGCTCGACTCGCTTGCCGCTTATTTTGCATCGGCGCCCGACAAAGACCGGGTCTGGGTGATCGCCCTGTTCAGCGGTCGCCGTCCGAAAAGGGTCGTCAACTCCACGCAACTGCTCACATGGTGCATCGAGATCACCGGACTGCCCCCCTGGCTTTTCAACGAAAGTTATCATACTGTTGGCGACCTCGGCGAAACCATCGCCCTGCTGTTGCCGGAACCTTCACCGGAAGAAAGGGCGGCGAAAGACAAAAATTCACTCAGCCATTTTCTGGAGAAATTCCTGGAGATTGAAAAACAGGAAGAACAGATCCGCCGGAACTATATCCAGGATTGCTGGCGATACATGAACCAGAACGAACGGTTCGTATTCAACAAACTGATCACCGGCGGCTTCCGGATCGGCGTGTCGCAAAAGACCATGGTGAACGCCCTGGCCAAAACGGTTGATCTTTCCGCTTCGGTCATTGCCCACCGGATCAGCGGCAACTGGGACCCGGTAACTACGCCTTTCCAGGATCTCCTTATGGATTCCGCCGCCTCCACGGATCATTCAAGGCCTTATCCATTCTATCTTTCCTATGCTTTTGAGGATGAACTGGAAAAGCTCGGTGAGCCCGCCGAATGGCAGGCCGAATGGAAATGGGACGGTATCCGGGGACAGGTCATCAAAAGGAACAATGAACTGTTTGTATGGAGCCGCGGAGAAGAGCTTATGACCGATAAATTTCCGGAGTATCATCTGCTCCGCGACCTGCTTCCGAACGGACTGGTGCTCGACGGTGAGATCATCCCAAGCCGGAACGGTCAGCCGCTGCCCTTTGCGCTGCTGCAGACCAGGATCGGCCGGAAGAACGTTACCAGGAAACAGCTGCAGGAGGCGCCGATCTCATTTTTTGCCTACGACCTGCTGGAGTTCGAAGGGGAAGACTGGCGCCCCAGACCGCTGACCGAGCGCCGGGCCAAGCTCGAAGAGATCGTGAATGCGATCAGCTTGTCTGTCATTTCCCTCTCCCCGATCATTGAATATTCCACCTGGACGGAACTGGCAGAGGCGCGACTGCGTGCGCGTGACAACAACAGTGAAGGCATCATGCTCAAGCGGAAAAATTCTCCCTACCAGGTTGGGCGTAAACGGGGCGACTGGTGGAAATGGAAGGTGGCTCCGCTCACCATCGATGCCGTCATGATCTACGCACAGAAAGGGCATGGCAGACGGAGTAACCTCTACACCGATTATACCTTTGCCGTAAAAGATCATGAAAAGCTGCTGCCTTTTACAAAAGCGTACAGCGGGCTGACAGACAAAGAAATGGCGCAGGTCGATTCCTTTGTGAAACGAAATTCGCTGGAGAAATTTGGTCCGGTAAGAACCGTCAAGCCGGAATTGGTGTTCGAGATCGCATTCGAAGGCATCCAGGCAAGCAGCCGGCATAAATCGGGTGTCGCACTTCGTTTTCCGCGCATCCTCCGCTGGCGGAAAGATAAAAAACCGGACGAGATTAATACCATCGAGGACCTGAAAGAGATGCTGAAAACGTATGGACAGGTAAAGCCGGAAGATTAGGATTAATTTAAGCAGGGAACTTTGCCATTGCAAATGAACCAGGGTAATTTTAAAGTGTTTAAAGGTATTGTATGCTGAAGTATCTGTTGGGTTTATCAATGGTCTTAGTTTGTTTCTCCTTTTCCGTCATCTTCACGGGGGCCGGTCCGGAGAAGCCATACCCCATTCCACCCAGTAAACAAAGGACCGGCGATGCCGCCGAAGGATACCGGTATCTTACTACCGGTGATTACGTGAAAGGCGGACTTCCCTACGATTATTACCTAATGGGTTTTGGCGCTGCCAAAACGAACTACCTGAAACGCGATGGACTGAATGCCAATGTAAACCATGATTACAGCGTGGTAAAATCTCCGAACGGCGAAAACCTTGTGGCGCCCAACTGCATGCAGTGTCATGCCCAGGTGTTCGACAGCACGCTTGTAATGGGTCTTGGTAACACTTTTCTGGATTTCTCTAATGACATGCGGTTCAATCCCCAGACCATGCTGCTTATGGAGGGCATGCTGAAAAAATCCTCAGCCCAGAAATATGAAGCTTCCCTGCCTTTTCTTACCGTCATCAAAACGATCAGTCCGTATCTGGGCACGGAGGTGCGCGGCGTAAATGCCGCTGACCGGCTCACCGCCGTACTGGCCGCACACCGTGATCCGGTAACCTTTAAATGGATCGACAAGGCACAGTTCGAGTTGCCCAATGAAGTGATTCCCACTGATGTGCCTGCCTGGTGGCTGTTAAAAAAGAAGAATGCTATGTTCCACAACGGCTTCGGACGGGGTGATTTTGGCCGGTTCCTGATGGCATCCAACCTGCTCACCGTGACCGATACGGCCGAATCGCGGGAAGTAGACAGTCATTTCAACAATGTGCTGGCTTATATCCGGTCTATCGAGCCACCGAAATACCCACGGAAGATAGATGCTCCGCTTGCACATGATGGGCAGGGTGTCTTTATACAATACTGTTCCAAGTGCCATGGCAAATACGGCGCGGAGGAAGAATATCCGAACCTTCTCGTTCCCGAGTCGATCATAAAAACAGACAGCATGCTGTTCTCCAGCAATTACCAGAACCCGGAGCTGATCAACTGGTTCAACAACAGCTGGTTTGCGAAAGGAGATCACCCGGCGAAGCTGGTGCCGTCCAATGGCTATGTCGCACCACCGCTTGACGGCGTCTGGATCACCGCGCCCTATCTTCACAATGGCTCTGTTCCTACCATCGAAGCGCTGCTGAACAGCAAGCTGCGCCCTACTTACTGGAGACGCGACTTCAATCATCCGGTGTATGATTATGAGAAACTGGGTTGGGCCTACGAACAGAAGGACCAGCCTTCGGGCAACAAAACAGTTTACAACACCACCCTGAAAGGCTACGGAAATTCAGGTCATTACTTCGGTGATAAGCTGACAGATGACGAGCGAAAATCAGTGATAGAATATTTGAAGACGTTGTAAGTGACCGATCCTTTATATGGCCGGATGTGGGTCAGAGACGCCAGGCAGGGCGTCTCGATCTGAAACGGATGACTTCACTTTGGTTCACTCCCTTCCCTTCCAAATCACTTCCCCCACCTGCAGTTGATGCCCTGTATACCGGGCCAGCACAAAAAGATAATCGCTGAGGCGGTTCAGGTATTGCAGCACAAGGGGCTGTACGGGCAGGCCGCTTTCCTGCATGTTGACGCACAGGCGCTCCGCCCGTCGGCATACGCAGCGGGCGATGTGGATCGTAGACACCGTGGGATGACCGCCAGGCAGAATGAAATTCTTCATTTCAGGCAGTACTTCTTCCATGCCATCGATCTGTTCTTCAAGCCCGGCCACATCAGAGGCCTTCACTTCGGGCAATTTCATCTTTGTCTCTTTCTGCGGATCGCTGGCCAGCGTGGAGCCCATTGCAAACAGCGTATCCTGAATTTCCTTGAGCATTTTTTTGCCGGGTAGATCCATCAGCAGATCGCCGACAAGTCCGAGGTAAGAATTGAGCTCATCTACGGTGCCGTAGGTCTCGATGCGGATGTGGTTTTTGGGGACTTTTGTTCCGCCGATGAGTCCGGTTTTGCCGGCATCGCCGGTCTTGGTGTAAATCTTGAAAGCCATAAAAAGATAAAAAGCCGGAGAGTCCGGCTGCTTGAAAAAGTTGATAGGGAACCGCTCAGCTGAAAGCCAGTGATTCTTTTCTTTTGTCACTTTCTATAACGCCATCGCGCAGACGTACGATGCGGTGCGCATAGTTTGCGATGTCTTCCTCGTGCGTAACCAGCACAACCGTATTACCGCTGGCCTGTATGGCACCGAAGATGTCCATGATCTCGATGGATGTTTTTGTATCGAGGTTACCGGTAGGTTCATCTGCCAGGATGATCGAGGGGTTGTTGATCAGCGCCCGTGCAATCGCCACACGCTGGTTCTGTCCGCCGCTCATTTCGTTGGGTTTGTGGTGACTGCGGTCGCCCAGACTTACTTTTTCAAGCACTTCCTTGGCCATTTCGAGCCGCTTCTTTTTGGCAACGCCGGCATAGATGAGGGGTAGCGCCACATTTTCGAGCGCAGTAAGCCGGGGCAGGAGGTTGAACTGCTGAAATACAAAGCCGATCTCCTTGTTCCTCACTTCGGCCAAGTCATTGTCCTCCATCTTGCTCACATCCTGGTTGTTCAGAATGTACCGGCCGCCGGTCGGGGAATCCAGACAACCCAGGATGTTCATGAGCGTACTCTTACCGGAACCCGAAGGACCCATCAGCGCCACGTACTCGTTCTTCTGGATCTCAAGCGAAATGCCCTTCAGCACCGGGATCTGAAGCTTCCCCATGATGTAACTCTTCACAATAGTATCCAGCTGGATGATTGCCATAATCTTATTCTTTAGGATCGGGAGCGGCGCCCGGGTTTTTGATCACTTTCGGAACTTTGAAGAACTGATCATCAGATGCGGGTGCGTTGGCCAGGGCTTCCGCTTTCGGCATCGAACCCTCCACGATGTCTTCGCGGTAAACATCCATCACCTCCGACATGTGCAGCAGGGGTTCTACGCCGCTGGTATCCACTTCATTGAGCTTTTCCACGAAGCTGATCATGCGCTGCAGGTCGTGTTTGATCTCTTCCTTGTCGTGCTCATTGAACCGCAACCGGCTCAGGGCCGCCAGGTTGTCGATCATCTCGTCTGTTACTTCCATGCATGTAAGATATGAAGAACAAAAATAACAGAAAGCATGGAATGCCCGCTGAATAAAACGGGCTTCAGCAACCCGGCTCCCCAAAGCAATACGCCCGCTTTCCGGACGCCGAAAAAATGGCCGGAACCGGCACCTATTCCCTGCAATTGCTATCTTCGCGGTCTTTATGAGTACACATCCGATTGTCATGAGCGGAATCCGCTCTACGGGCTTCCTGCACCTCGGGAACTATTTCGGCGCCATCCGCAATTATGTGCGCATGCAGAACGAATTTGAATGCTATTTCATGGTAGCCGACCTGCACACACTCACCACCCATCCCGACACCACACAACTGAAACAGAACGTGCACAGGGTACTGGCTGAAAACATTGCATGCGGCCTCGATCCCGACAAGGTGGCCCTGTACTGCCAGAGTCATATTTACGAAACTTCCGAGCTCTATCTCTATCTGAATATGCTGGCCTACAAAGGGGAGCTTGAAAAAACGACGACTTTCAAAGATAAAGTGAGGCTCCAACCGGAAAATGTGAATGCAGGCCTCCTCACCTATCCGGTGCTGCAGGCAGCGGATATCATCCTGCACAGGGCTTCCCTGGTGCCGGTAGGTAAAGACCAGGAGCAACACCTGGAGATGGCACGCAATTTTGCAAACCGCTTCAACCACCGCTACGGCCGTGTGTTTCCCGAACCGGTGGCTTTCAACTACGGAACCGAGCTCGTGAAAGTTCCGGCCCTCGACGGTACGGGCAAAATGAGCAAAAGTGAAAACCAGAATGCGACCATTTACCTGTCTGACGCGGATGATACCATCCGCAAAAAGATCAAAAAAGTAAAGACCGACAGCGGCCCGGCTGAAAAAGGCGCAGAAAAACCTGATTATATAAAGAATATCTTTCTTCTGATGCGGCTGGTCAGCACAGAGGAGGTGATCGAAAAATTTGAAAAAGACTACGACAACTGTGTGATCCGGTACGGCGACATGAAAGAACAACTCTCAACGGACATGATCGGTTTTATAGCGCCTATCCGCGAAAAAGTCAATGAAATAATGGCCGACGAAAAATATCTTTCCGGTGTTATGGAAAAAGGCGCCGAAAAAGCCCGCAAAAGCGCCCGTATAACGATCGAACTGGTACGGGAGGCGATGGGACTGAAATATTATTGAGTCGATACGCGATATGCCAGGCATGGCGTCTCTACTTACACGGGGTCGATCTTTTCCTTACCAGCAAAGCATCACGTCTCAGCCAGAAAAGTGTTGCTCTTAAAGGGTGTTTTAATTTTGAAAAGGGATAAGAAGAAAGCGGGACACAACGGTCGCTAAAACCCTTAACAGCTAACCCCCAAGCCCTTTCTTTTCTTATCTTCACAACCAGACAAAACGCAATGGCAAAGAGCAAGAAACCGAAGCACATCGCGATCGCAGGGAATATCGGTGCGGGCAAAACGACCCTTACTGAATTGCTGAGCAAGCATTACAAATGGATCCCGCAGTTTGAAGATGTGGAGCACAATCCCTACCTGGATGATTTTTATGAAGATATGCCCCGCTGGAGCTTTAACCTGCAGATCTATTTCCTGAATAGCCGGCTGAAACAGCTGCTGGAGATCCAGAACGGCACCGAAACAGTGGTGCAGGACCGCACCATTTACGAAGATGCCTACATTTTTGCGCCCAACCTCCATGAGATGAACCTGATGAGCATGCGTGATTTTAAAAACTACGCCAGCTTTTTCGAGACGCTCAACAAAATGGTGCCTCCGCCCGACCTGCTCATTTACCTGAAAGGCTCCGTACCGACACTCGTGGCGCAGATCCAGAAACGTGGCCGCAGCTACGAAGAAAATATCCGCCTCGAATACCTGAAACGCCTCAACGATTTCTATAACAAATGGACCGAGAGCTATAAGGAAGGACCAATGCTCGTGATCGACATTGACAAAAACAAGTTCGGCGAAAACCCCGAGCACCTGGGCGATATTATCGGGAAGATCAATTCGCAGCTGTACGGATTGTTTTAATCAGCTCCCCTCTTACTCATAGTCCTTATATTTTTCCAGCGATTTCAGCTGCTGCCCGATCGCCACCAGCCATTTTTCCTGGCTGCGATCGTTGCGCGAGTGATCGGTCTGCTGGTCGTACTCGTTCTGTTTGTCCTGCAGATCCCGCATCACCTCCTGGTAAATGATATTTACATCTTTGCCGGCAGTGGAAGGATTGTACCGGTATTGCCGGAGCGCCTTGTTGAGCTGGCGGGCATAGACCTCGGAAAGGTCAAAATGCCCCTGCTCATGAGCCAGGATCGCCCTGTTGCGCACCCGCCCCCACGATTTTTTCTGGTCGAAATGACAACCGATCCGGTAGGAAAAACTGCTGCCCGAACTGTAATTGAGCGATACGCCGCTGCTCGTGAGCGCCGCATTGGAGGCAAGGGGCGGCGGTGAACCCCTGAAATCATTCCAGCTGAGCCTCCCGTTTGGTCTCCAGGGGATCCAGTCAGGTTCGGGCGCGGCCGGCAATAAAGAAGAACACAATATCAGAACGGTCAGTAGTCGGAGCATAGATCTCCAAAACGTGAAAGGCTGCCGGATTGTGCTTAAAGGAATCTTAAAACGGTTCTGCTTCATTAAACCAGGCTTGCTTTGGCTGATTGCCCGCTGATAACCGATTTTAAAATATATTGCGGTTGCGATGGTAATCCAACCATCCGTTCGATCATCTTAAAATTATTTTCATGAAATATCTTCCGCTGGATGCCGGCATCTTCACCGAAAACAGGAAACGGTTTACCGCAAAAATGGATCCCCGTTCCATTGCCATCTTCAACAGCAACGACGAACTGCCGCTGAACGGCGACGCACTGCATCCTTTTAAGCAGAACGCAGACCTGTACTGGCTCACCGGCATCGTACAGGAAGACACCATGATCATCCTGTTCCCGGATAACCCGGATCCCAAATTCCGCGAAGTGCTGGTACTGGTGCGTCCGAACGAATTAAAGGAAAAGTGGGACGGGCACCGGCTTCGGAAAGAAGAAGCCACCGCCATCTCAGGCATTGAAACCATTATCTGGCTTGACCTGCTCGACGGCGTACAGCAGCCCTGGATCCACCTGGCCGACACCATCTACCTGAACTCCAACGAGAACGACCGCAAAGCCAACCTCGTGCCTGTGCGCGACTACCGCTTTGCAATGGAGATGAAGATGCGCTATCCGCTTCATAACTACAAACGAAGCGCACGCATCATGAAAGAGTTGCGCGGCATCAAAACAGCGGGTGAGATCGCCGTGGTACAGGAGGCGATCGACATCACCGAAAAAGCTTTCCGGAGGCTGCTGCAATTTATCCGACCGGGTGTGTATGAATATGAGATCGAAGCGGAGATCTACCATGAATTTTTCCGGAACCGGGCTACGGGTGCCGGTTATACGAGCATCCTGGCGAGCGGCGACAAGGCCCGCACCCTCCATTACCACAGCAACAACCAGGAATGCAAAGACGGCGACATGATCCTCATGGACTTCGGCGCCGAATACGGCGGCTACAATGCAGACCTCACACGGACCGTGCCGGTGAACGGCACTTTCACCCCACGGCAGAAAGAAGTGTACAATGCCTGTCTCAACCTGGTGAACTACTGCAAAAGCATCTTAAAACCAGGCATCACCGTAGTAGACTACACCGACAAGGTGGGAGAAGAAGCGACGCAGCAATTTATAAAGATCGGCTTGCTGAAGGAAGAAGATGTAAAGAACGAGGATCCTGAAAACAGGGCCTATCGCAAATACCTGTACCACGGCATCTCGCACCACCTGGGCATCGACGTGCACGACCTGGGAAGCCGGACCGAACCTATTCAGGAAGGCATGCTGTTTACCATCGAGCCGGGTATTTATATTGAAGAAGAAAAGATGGGTGTGCGGCTCGAAAACAATGTATGGATCACCGCCGACGGAAATGATGATCTCTTCAAAAACATCCCGCTGGAAGCGGAAGAGATCGAACGGTTGATGAAAAAATAATCAGCGTGAAAATCCTCTCAACGATTGCCCTGATCCTTTTCAATTTTTCACTTTGGGCACAAAACTCGGAACTGGGGGCCTGCAATGTACGGTGGAGTTCACCCAGTAAAAATGCGGGCGAGTCGATGCCCTGCGGCGGGGGCGACATTGGACTGAATGTGTGGGTGGAGAAGGGGGATCTGCTGTTCTATGTTTCGCGTAGCGGAACTTTCGACGAGAACAACCAGATGCTCAAGCTGGGGCGCGTCCGCCTGCATCTGAGTCCGAACCCTTTCGAGGAACAGGAGTTCAGTCAGGAACTGCAGCTGGAGAAAGGAAGTATCCTACTCAACGCAGGGAATGCAAACTTGCAGACACAGGTACGGGTATGGGTAGATGTGTTCCGGCCGGTGATACATGTGGAAGTGAATAGTAACAGGCCGGTCGATGCAGAAGCCGGCTATGAAAGCTGGCGGACAGCCGACCGCGTTGCGAGAGGGAAGGCCAACAACGCAAATTCTTACAAATGGGCCGCCCGCGATGTGGTTACTTATAAAGACCAGGTTGCATTTGAAGAAAGCGGTGTTCTCTTCTACCACCATAACCGGCCCGAAACCGTTTTTGATGTCACCGTTCAGCAGCAGGGTCTCGAATCGGTCAAACCACAGCTGTTCGATCCCCTCAAAAACCTCTTGTTCGGTGGATATATGACGGGAGCGAATATGAAAGCGGCCGGCACGTACACCGGCAGGTACCAGGATACAGACTTTGAAGGCTGGAGGCTCAAAAGCAGCGCTCCCGCCCGTTCTCATCAGCTGCTTCTTTTTCTGAACACTGCACAAACAGGGGAGGCGGCCTCCTGGAAGAAAGCGCTTCGAAATCAGAGCAAAGATCCGGCAGCCGTTTCCGCTTCAGCCCGACAAAAAACAGCGCAGTGGTGGCAGGATTTCTGGCAACGCAGTTTTGTTTTTATTCACCCCCCGAACGGAACGCCTCAGTCGCCCGGGTGGCAGGCTGGGCGCAATTACCAGGTTTTCCGCTACATGCTGGGCTGCAACGCTTACGGGGCCTGGCCCACCAAATTCAACGGCGGACTGTTTACATATGATCCCTTCTACATCGATACCTCTCAGCGCTTCACGCCGGATTTCCGCAACTGGGGCGGCGGTACGATGACCGCCCAGAACCAGCGGCTGGTCTATTTTCCCATGCTCAAAAGCGGCGACTTCGATATGATGAAGCCGCAGTTCGATTTCTACCTGCACTCACAGCGCAATGCCGAGCTGCGCAGCGAAGTATACTGGAAACATGGCGGCGCCTGCTTTACCGAACAGATCGAAAATTTCGGTCTGCCTAACTGCAGTGAATACGGATGGAATCATCCGGCCGACTTCGACAAGGGAATGGAATACAATGCCTGGCTGGAATACCTGTGGGATACGGTGCTTGAGTTCTGCAATATGATGCTGGAAACGGAAAAATATACCGGTGGAGATATCACGCGGTATGTCGCTTTTGTGGAAAGCTGTCTCCGGTTTTTCAATGAACATTATCAGTACCTCGCCAAACAACGGGGCAACAAGGCCTTCGATCAATCGGGTCACCTCATTCTTTTTCCCGGCTCCGGCGCCGAAACTTATAAGATGGCGTACAATTCCACGTCTACCATCGCCGGACTGCAAACAGTGCTTACACGATTGCTGGAACTGCCCGGAAAATATCTTTCTGCGGATCAACGTGCGCAATGGAGCGCCATGCTGAAAAGCATCCCCGCCATTTCATTCCAGGAGTTCGATGGCCACAAAACCCTCGCCCCTGCCCGGCTTTGGGAACGGATCAACAACGTGGAATCACCGCAGCTGTACCCTGTGTTTCCCTGGGGCATCTACGGTCTTGGCAAGCCGGACCTGGAAACGGCGCTCAACACCTGGAAATACGATACCAACGCCATCAGATTCAGGAGCCACATTGGCTGGAAACAGGACAATATTTTTGCGGCCCGCCTCGGCCTCACCGAAGAAGCAGCCCGGCTGACCTTTTTGAAACTGAAAGATTCAGACAGGCGTTTTCCGGCTTTCTGGGGGCCCGGCTTCGACTGGACACCCGACCATAACTGGGGAGGCTCCGGGATGATCGGCCTCCAGGAGATGCTGATGCAGACAGACGACCGGAAGATCATCCTTTTCCCCGCCTGGCCCGCGCAACTGGATGTTCATTTCAAGCTGCATGCGCCCTACAGCACCACCGTGGAAGCCACGCTGAAGAACGGCCAGCTTACCCAGCTCAAAGTTCTGCCGGAATCGCGCAGGAAAGATGTGATCAATTGGCTGAAACCCTGACCCTTCATGAACGGATAACTTCAAACCCATCAAAATCCTGGTCCGGAGCCGTCTCCGACCAGATATCGTCTACCCTTGCACGGGAGGGGCCTTTCGTACACCATTCCAGAAAGACTTTGAGCTGATCGTCCGTCCCGCTCGCCCATATCTCCACATGCCCCTCCTCCGTATTCCTGACTTTCCCAGTAACCTCAAACGCTTCAGCCTTGTCCTTCGCGGTAGCACGGAAAAACACGCCTTGTACTTTACCCTTGATGATGATATGAACTGTTGGCATAAAATAAAAGTAAGGGTTGTTTCTGAAATGGGGAGCGGAGCGAACCGGCGCCTTCACGAGCGACGGCATGCCACGGGAACACTGGGTGTACTGTCATCATCAATGCACCCGTAGACCGCCTGGACTGCTTGGGTTCGAAACAGGTGATCCTCTCCTATCTTTATCCTATGTCCGCTTACAATAAAGCCATCCTCTATACAGTCCTCGTCATGTTTATCTGGGGCAGCTCTTTCACGGTCACAAAACTGGTGGTGGCGGATCTGCCGCCATTTTGGTTTGCTTTTTTGCGGCATGCGGTTGCCTCGGTCATCTTGTTGGGGATGCTTTTCTTCCGGAAAAAACAGCCGGCGGGTGCCGACCGGCCACCGATTGGAAGCCTGCTTTGGCTCGGCCTCACCGGCGTCACCATTTATTATCTTTTTCTAAACCTGTCGATGCGTTACACTTCCGCTTCTACGGGGGCTTTGCTGCAGGGATTCATTCCGGTGGTGATAGCGGTGATGGCGGCTGTTTTTCTGAAGGAAGCCCTGAACAAGAAACAGGTTGCGGGGATCCTCATTTCGGTTGCTGGTGTGTTTGTGATCGGCTTTCTGCAGCCGCCTTCAACCGGAGAGAAAGACCCGTTGTTCGGCAACCTGCTCGTGATCGGCTGCATCATCGCCTGGTCGGTATACACCATCCTGTCGAAGAAGGTGGCTGGGTATGATCCGACATTGGTAACGGCTTATATCACAGTATCGGGAACGCTGTTCCTGATACCGGCTGTGATCGCGGAATCATTTTATCATCCCCTTACCATGCCGTCTTTACAGAACTGGCTTTCAATCCTCTACCTGGGTATGTTCGCCTCCGCGTTTGCGTACGTGCTGTATAACCACTCGTTGCAGTTTCTGAGTGCAGCGCAGGTAGGCACCTTTCTCAACCTCGATCCGGTGATCGGCGCTGTCATCGCCATCATTTTTCTGCATGAAAAGATCAGCTGGCTTCAGGTCGGCGGCTGCCTTCTTGTTGTGATCGGGATCTGGCTCAATAGCGCCAGAAAACCGGATGCAGACAGCGGAACAGTTACACCGTCTCCAGAATAGTGACCACTTCTTTCTGCAATGTAGCCTTGTTGGCCTTGTACCTGACCACGCGGGTGCCGATCATCAGCATGCAGAAACCGCCCAGTGCACAGGCAGCCATCACCCCCGTCATCGGCAACGCGCTCACGGAGCGGTTACTCAAAAAGCTCACCACGGCAGAAGCCAGCGCTCCCAGACTCATCTGGATACTTCCCATCAGAGCCGAGGCGCTGCCGGCCTTTTTCTCGAAAGGGGCCAGCGCCAGCGCAGAGGCGTTCGGGAAAGTAAACCCCTGGCAGCAGAGATAAAGAAATACGCCGCCCGCCGCCGCATAAAGGTTCCACCAGCCATACAACATACCGGCAAAAAAAACAAGGGCAATGGCCGACTGGCAAAGCAGCGAACCGACAATGATCTGCTCGCTTTTGAATTTTCCAAGCAGCAAACTGTTGAGCTGACTGGACCCGATGAGTCCGACGGCAGCAAACGCAAACACCCATCCATACTGTTGGGCGCTTACCTTGTACATCTGGATAAACACACCGGGAGACCCTGCGATGTAAGCATACAGTCCGGCACTCGCGATGCTGGAAGTAAAGACATACGTATAAAACTGTGGTTCAGTAAAAACCGAGTAAAAATTGCGGAGGATAGGCTTGGGCAGGAGCGAGACACTTGTATCCGGTTTTCTGCTTTCCGGCAGCACGAAATGGATGCCCGCCAGAATGAAAACGCCAAAACCGGTTAGCACATAAAAAATATAGTGCCAGTCGAGGTTGGCGGCAATGTATCCGCCAAGGGTAGGCGCCACCAGCGGGGAGACCGCCACTACGAGCATCAGGAGGGCAAAAACTTTCGCGTTCTCACTCACAGGAAAGATATCGCGCACCATGGCCCTGGCCACCACCATGCCGGCGCATCCGCCGACCGCCTGCAGGAACCGCATGGCAATGAGTGCGTTCACCGAGGTAGCCGCGGCGCAGCCAAGTGAAGCAACGATGTACAGGCTGATGCCGAAATAAAGCGGACTTTTCCGGCCAAAGCGGTCGAGCAGGGGGCCGTACAGCAACTGGCCGGCGGAAATGCCGATGAAAAAACTGGAGAGGGAAAGCGCCACCTCCGCAACAGTGGTATGCAGGTTGGTGGCAATAGAGGGGAAACCAGGCAGGTACATATCAATGGAAAATGGCCCGATGGCGGAGAGAGTTCCAAGGATCACAACAAGAAAAACATATCTTTTCTGGGTCATACAAACAGACCAGGCATTTTGGTTGACTCATTCGGTCAGACAACCGGACCTGATTCAGGTTTATTCTCCGCGGACGCCGAAGGTAACCTGCCATCGAGCGCATTCTGAACGATAAAATAAAAGCTTATCGCCATCCAGCCGATCCAGAACAGATAGACACCAATATGGAACCGCTCTCCCAGCAGGTGATGTGAAACGGTATGCCGGAAATCATCATAGGAAACATAGAGCCCAATGATGGCAAGGATCACCGAAACGAGGAAACCCCTGTTTGAACCGGACCGGGTCAGTTTTTTCTGCATCCATACATGTACCCCAAATACCAGCATCAGCACTGCCAGCAGAAGCAGGGTGCTTTTCCACCACGATCTCAAAAAATTGTACTCCTGGTAGAACAAGGTCATGCCCATACGGCCTACCAGCGACACTTTCGACAAAAGGTAACCGGCGACCAGGGAAAAAAGTGCAATGAACAGGAGCAGTCCGGAGTGGCGTTTCATACAATACTTTGAACGGCTAAAATACAGCAGGATGCGTAAATCGGTGGCATCAACCTGTTTTCACATCCATTCTGGAATCTTTTTTGCACTTATTTCAAAAACCAATGATATGAAAGAAGGATTAATAGAATTTACAGTCGACAATGTTCCATATGAAGTAAAGGTGATACCCTACGAATACAACACCGAAACCCGTTACAAGATCAGCTTCGGCGATAGCCCGGAATATATCTTTACCTGGGATTCGGAACTTGGCAGGCTAGCCGCCATCAACGACGAAGCATCGATCCTCCCGGACAATGTGGAAGTAGCCATCGCGGAACGACTTGAATCAGGGAAGTATTGACCCCTGCAGGCCTGCGTTCTATTGCCGATCCAGCTTCACCGGAATCATTCACAACACGAATTTCCTTATTGTAACATTTCATACAACCTCTCAAAGCTGAACTTGCACGATTAGCAGGTTAGAGAGGTGCATTTCAACTCAAAAAACAATAGCCGGCTCTGTAGAACCGGCTATTGTTGTGTAGTAAGAACCCTATTCACCCGGGGAAGATGAGTTATTTGATTCGATGTAGCTCATACAAAAAGATTGATTTTAATGATGAAGAAGCTTCTGAAGTGTATGGCGGGCACAGATCCGGTTTCAAAAACTAGTACACGGGTCTTAACCTGACAGCGGGCGGAGGCTGGGCTTACTGCCATCAGCGGTGAGAGGTAACTCCCACCTGTTCGCAGTATTCCAACACGGGGCAGGTTGAGCAATACGGCATCCTGCCGGTACAGATATGTTTGCCGAAGGGCATCAGCAACCGGTTGATGTCGATCCATTTTTCATGCGGAACCGCTTTTTCCAGCGCGAGCATTGTTTGCTCCGGCTGTGCGGTGGCAATGATACCCCATCGGTTAACCACCCTGTGCACATGGATGTCGACACTGATGGCCGCCAAACCGGTGGCCACCCCCAGCGCCAGGTTTGCACATTTAGGTCCGACCCCTTTCAGATCGGTGAGTTTTTTAAAGTCTGCCGGCAACCGACCGCCATACTGCTCCACAGCTGCTTTGGCAATCCCTGCAATGGTAGCTGCTTTTTGTCCGGGAAAGGTAGATCCATTCAAAAGTGTTTCCAGTTTTTCGTGCGACAAGGCCGCCACTTCTTCCGGGGTTCTGGCTTCGGCAAAGAGCCGGAGCGATACGGGGATCGTCGTTTCATCGAGCGTACGGATAGAGACGACGCAGGAGATCAGCTGTTCGAACAGGCTGTTGTACCCGCGTTCGTACAGGTCGAACATGGCGGCCTTCGGATACGAGGCCACCGCTTTGCCGATTTGCGCAAGCACTGGATCGAGGTGAAATTTTTTCTTCATGACGCAGGTATAAATGTCGACGTTCGGAAATCCGGTCAGGGTATCCTTTCAAAATGATCGTGCCAGCTTCATTACCTCCAAGCTACAGGGTATCCGCAAGTTTTTCAGTAGGGCATAATTTCGGGCGCATAACAAAAAAAATCCGGATTATCTACATGAACGTATATCCGTTAACATCTAGTTAACTAAACCAAAAGCATCCTTTATGTTTTATTTTCTACGTTCGGCCAGAGCCGCGATGGTCAGTTCGATCTGCCTTCTTTCCCTCTTTTTTGTTTCCTGTGAAAAAGCGACTGAAAATGCGGCGGCCGCCGGACCCGATCTTGTTTTCACCGTGCTCACCGGCGATATGGTGCTGCAGACCATCAATGCGGCTGATCCAGGCGCTGTAATTAAAAGTATGCCCGTAACGGGACTGATCTCGGGAGAAGTGTTGCTGGGTATAGATTACCGACCGGCTACAGGGCAACTTTACGGGCTGGGCAACACCAGCCGCATTTACCTGATTGATGCCAACGGAAAAGCCACACCGCTTGGTTTAGACGGCTTCACTCCCAAACTTTCGGGCATCGTAGCCGGTTTCGATTTCAATCCCACGGTAGACCGTATCCGGGTGGTTACTACCACCGGCCAGAATTTACGCATCAATCCCGAAACAGGTGCAGTGCAAAATGTTGACCTCCCCATAAACGGCGGCGCTTCTCCCCAGGTTTCAGGAGTTGCCTATACCAACCCGGTTGCTGGTGCGGCAACTACGCTGCTCTATGATCTGGATGTAGCCGCCAAAAAATTGTACATACAGGATCCGCCTAACAACGGCACACTGGTGGAAGTAGGGTCCGTTACCATCGCCGATGCAGCCACGGAATCCGGATTTGATATCTCCCCCTCCGGTGTTGCCCTCGCAAGCGTAACAACCAGTACGGGCATGTCTTCCCTGTACCAGCTGGATCTGACAACTGGGATGACGACGGCTTTGGGACAGTTCGCTACCAGGATCGCCGGCCTCGCCATTCCTACATCTCCGGTGGCGTATGCTGTAGATGAAACCAACAACCTTATTATCTTCAATCCGGCCAATACCGACCAGACTGTGAAGGCGATTACCGGGGTGCAAAGTGGTGAAAGAATTGTCGGAATTGATTTTCGCCCTGCAACCGGCCAGCTGTATGCACTCGGCAGCACAAGCCGTTTGTATACAGTGAACCTGTCGAGTGGCGTTGCAACACAGGTTGGTTCCATGCAGCTCAGCACCATGCTGTCGGGCACTTCCTTCGGTTTTGATTTTAACCCGACCGTAGACCGCATCCGGGTGGTAAGCAACACCGGTCAAAATCTCCGCCTTGATCCCAACACAGGCCTTGTTGCGGCAGTTGACCTCCCACTGAATCCCGGCACCCCTGCCATTTCAGCCGCTGCTTATACAAACAACTTCCCGGGAGCAATCACTACTACTCTGTATGATCTGGACTTTACCACCGGCAAGCTTTACATGCAGAATCCGCCGAACAACGGCGTGCTTGTGGAAGTGGGCAGCCTTGGTATCGGCATTACCTCCGGCAACGGATTCGACATAGGGGGTACAAGCGGCATTGCCTATGCGGTTTTAACCACCGGTGCCACCACAAAACTGTACCGCATCAATCTTTCGACCGGCGCTGCAACCGCTGTCATGGATTTTCCAAGGCCGGTAACAGGGTTTTCTATCGGACTCGGTTTCTGACCAGTTCAAGTAAATTTTTATAGTTTTTGAACTACAAGGCGGGCCCCTCGAGGCCCGCCTTGTAGTTTAGGAAAAATTTCTGCACACCCCTACCGGGCCGGGGGCCGCTTCGTACATTTGCCCTATATGGAATACGAATATCTGAAAGGCCTGAATGAACCGCAGCTCGAAGCGGTTTTGCACACAGACGGACCGGTGATGATCATTGCGGGGGCCGGCAGCGGGAAGACGAAAGTGCTTACCACGCGCATTGCCCATCTGCTCAACCACAAAAAAGTAGATGCATTCAACATACTGTCGCTCACCTTCACGAACAAGGCTGCCGCCGAGATGAAAGAACGCGTGGAAAAGATCCTGGGCAACAGCGAAGCACGCAACCTGTACATCGGCACCTTCCACTCGGTATTTGCCCGCATCCTGCGCGTGGAAGCACCGAAACTGGGTTACCCCAATAACTTCACCATATACGATACCGATGACGCGAAAAGCGTGATCAAAACCGTGCTCAACGAGCTGAGCCTCGACGACAAGCATTACAAGCCAAACGTGGTCTACAACCGGATCTCCTCGGCCAAGAATGCCCTGGTTGGTCCGGGTGAGTATGCCAACGATTATTTTATCCAGCAGGAAGACATGCGTGCGAACCGGCCGGCTATCGCGCAAATCTACGAAGCCTACAGCAAGCGCTGTCTGAAAAACGGCGCCATGGACTTCGACGACCTGCTGTACAAGTTTTACCTGCTGCTCAAGAATTTTCCCGAAGCCCTGCACAAATACCAGGTGAAATTTAAGTTTATCATGATCGACGAGTACCAGGATACCAACCCGGCGCAGTACGAAGTGATCAAGCTGCTCGGCGCGATGCATGAAAACGTGTGTGTGGTAGGCGATGATGCCCAGAGCATCTACAGCTTCCGCGGTGCTACCATCCAGAACATCCTCCAGTTCCAGAAAGATTACGACGACGTTAAAGTGATCAAGCTGGAGCAGAACTACCGCAGTACCCAGAGCATCCTCAACGTCGCTAATGAAGTGATCGGCAACAACAAAAGCCAGCTCCCCAAAAAACTGTGGACGGAAAACCTGGTCGGAGATAAGATCCGCCTGGTGCGCACCGCTACTGACAATGATGAGGGGAAGATCGTGGCGGATACCATCCAGGAGCAGAAACTGCGCAACCATTTCCGCAACAACGAATTTGCCATACTTTACCGCACGAATGCCCAGAGCCGCAGCTTTGAAGAAAGCCTGCGCCGCATGAACATCCCTTACAAAATTTACGGAGGCGTCAGCTTCTACCAGCGCAAAGAAATCAAAGACTTTTTAGCCTACCTGCGGATCGTGGTAAATCCGCACGATGAGGAAGCCCTCAAGCGCATCATCAATGTGCCGGTGCGGGGAATCGGCAAAACATCGATAGACCGGGCCGTGCTCAATGCAAACGAGCAGAACATCTCCATGTGGCAGGTACTCGAGCAGGCCAACAAATTCGGATATAAGGGCGGCACCCTGGAATCGATCGATGCCTTTGTGCTGATGGTCAAGATGTTCCAGAGCGAACTGCAGAAGAAGAATGCGTACGAAGTGGGTGTGCTGATCGGCAAGAGCACCAATTTTGTAAAAGATCTGTTCAACGATAAAAGCACCGAAGGCCTGGCGCGCTACGAAAACGTGCAGGAACTGCTGAACTCCGTCAAGGAATTTACCGAAACACCATCGAACGACGATGGCGAAGTGGGCGACAAAGGCCTTGGTTCTTACCTTCAGAATATTTCACTGCTCACCGATGCCGATTCCAAAGACGAGAACGCGGACGTGGTAAAGCTGATGACCATCCATGCTGCCAAGGGCCTTGAGTTTCCTGTGGTTTTTGTGGGCGGACTCGAAGAGAGCCTGTTCCCCAATGCCATGTCGATCAACACCCGCGAGGAGCTGGAAGAAGAAAGGCGGCTGTTCTATGTGGCCATAACGCGTGCCAAGCACAAGTTGTGGCTTTCCTATTCAAATGCACGCTACCGCTTCGGCAACCTGCAGCAAAATGAACCCAGCCGGTTCCTCAACGAGTTGCCGGAAACCTATCTTGACCGCAGCTTTGCCGGTCCGAGCCAGCGGAACAGCGGTACCAACTGGGGCAACAGCAGCGCCTTCGACCGGCTGAGCGGCGGTTTCAACGTAGCCCAGCAGGCAGAAAAAAGGTATGGCCCGCCGCCCGCCAAGCAGGAAAGCAAACCATCCTATCTTCCGAAACCAGAATCAAAAATAGTAGAACACACGCCGAGCGCCGATTTCGCCGCCAGCGACACTTCCCACCTGAAAGCCGGTCAAAGAGTGGAACACCAGAAATTCGGTTTTGGCGAAGTGGTCAAAATGGAAGGTGCTTCCCACAACCCGGTAGCCACCGTAAAATTTGAACACAACGGTGAAAAAAAGATCATGCTGAATTATGCCAAGTTGCGGATCATGGAATGAAGAATTGTCCGAACCTGGTTTGATGGTAAAGCTTATACTGATCTTGATTTTGATGACTATCATCAAAGTCAAGATCAGTATAAGCTTTCCTATCCCATGAATCCAGGTTCAGGCAAAAAATTGCTCCGGAAAAGCAGATTTTAACACGTTCCTATCCGTTTTTCACTGGCACACTTTCAGTTCACCATCCCTGTTTATCTTTAAAGAGCCTCCATCTTTTTATCGACTAAACACTCTTTATGCTGATGCATTCTTTCCTCCGGCAGATGACCGCAGCCTGCACGCTGGCCTGCCTTTTTTCCTGTTCTGCATCGAAACAGGCGGCCACAACCGCCACCGCACCGCCGGTTGCGAACCAATCGAAATCCGCCCGGCAGCCCCTGGTCACCAGCTATGAACAAAAGATGATCGCCGCGCCGCCAGATTCGCTTCACCTGGATCCCTTTTATAAAAAGTATGCAGATGCGTTCGGTGTGCCGATCGTATCTTCTGACAAAGCACCGGATGCCGCTCTCCTTATGGCCCGGGACATTGTAAACTACATGCTCTCCAAACGGCCGGATGTACGGGCAAGCCTTGTTTCGCGCAAAGGACGCGTGCTGGTAATGGCGGAATCTGAAATGGAAACCGACCTGCCGGAACGCAGCAGCTGGAAAAAACCTGCCCTCGACGACCGACGCCTCACCCCCGGCGAGCGCGATAATTACAACAAGCCCGGCGGCATCGCCAGCATGAGCGACCGCGAATACTGGAACCGCCGCGCCCGCGGCATGGGCGGACTCGTTACCTCCTGCGCCGAAGAGAACCTGCTGGGCTACCCCGGTACCCGTTACTATGGGGAAAACATTCTGGTACACGAGTTCAGTCATAACATCATGGGCGCACTCCGTTTTTCCGATCCGCCGCTGTATGCCGAGGTCGAGAAAGCCTATGAAGAAGCCAAAGCACGCGGACAATACAAAGGCCAGTATGCTATCAACACCGTTGCCGAATACTGGGCCGAAGGCACCCAGTGGTGGTTCTGGTCGAACATCGAATATTACGATGGCCCTACCCGCATACAGACACCCGACGAATTCAAGAGCTACGATCCTACCCTGTACAGCATTCTTGACAGGGTTTACCCCGGCCACCACGTACCTGCCGACGTCTATTACAGCCTCAACCTACACCCGGTCAGGAACAAGGCGCAATAGAGATACCGGAGACTGCCGTTCGGCTTTCCCGATCCGGAGTGCCTTATTTTAAAATCTCTTTCCCGGAAAACTTTAAGAATCCGAACTTTGATTTTCTTGTCTTACCTTTAACTCGACCAATTTTGTAGACTTTTAATCAATACTTCGTATGCAACCATTTGCAATTTATCATGAACACCCGGACTGGTTCAAACCCCTGTTCAAGGAATTGGACAACAGGGGCATCCCTTATGTGTCGCTGAACCCGGCACAACATCATTTTGCCATCGAAGCAGAAAGACCTGAATATTCCCTCCTCTTCAACCGCATGAGTCCTTCGGCTTATCTGCGCGACGGGGTACAGGGAATTTTTTATACCCTCAACTATCTCAAACACCTTGAAACCCTGGGCGTACGGGTGATCAACGGTTACAAGGCATTTACCTACGAAACATCCAAGGCCCTTCAGCTTACCCTGATGGAATCCCTGGGACTGAAATACCCCAAGGCAAGGGTCGTCAACCATGTATCGCAGCTGGAAGCCGCCACTGAAGGCCTCCGCTTCCCGATCGTGGTGAAAGCCAATATCGGCGGCAGCGGCGCAGGCATCACCCGCTATGATTCGCTCGAAGAATTAAAAGCAGCAGTGGAAGAAGACAGCATTTCTTTTGGCGTGGACATGACAGCCCTCGTACAGGAATTTATTCCGGCACGGGGCGGTTTCATCACCCGCGTTGAAACGCTCGGAGGCAAATACCTGTACGGGATCCGCGTGTACACCAACGGGGATACATTCAATCTGTGTCCGGCCGACATCTGCCAGACAAGCAACGGCAAAGAGCTCGTGAGAAATGCCTGTGCGCTCGATGCAGCAAAGAACGGTTTGAAAGTGGAAGCTTATGAACCGCCGGCAGAAGTAATCAATGCGATCGAAACCATCATGCAGGAAACCGGCATCGATGTGGGCGGGATAGAATACATTGTGGATGACCGCGATGGCGAGATACTCTATTATGACGTCAACGCGCTGTCGAACTTCGTGGCTGATGCGGTGAACGTGATCGGCTTTAACCCGCATGAAAAGCTGGTTGATTTCCTGGAACAGCAGGTACAGGCGGCTCCTATGAAAATGCTGGCCCATACTTATTAATCAAAACCCACAACCAAATTATGGAATTCGGATACTGGATGCCTGTTTTCGGTGGCTGGCTGCGCAATGTCGAAAATGAGAACATGCAGGCAAGCTGGGAATATGTAAAAAAGCTGGCCATAAGAAGTGAAGAGCTGGGTTATTCCCTCTCGCTCATTGCAGAGCTGAACCTCAACGACATCAAGGGTGAAGAAGCACCTTCCCTCGACGCCTGGTCTACCGCTGCCGCCCTGGCAGCCGTTACCAGCAAGCTCGAACTGATGGTGGCGGTGCGACCCACGTTTCACAACCCGGCGCTGCTCGCCAAGCAGGCCGCCAATATCGACCACATCAGCAACGGCCGGTTATGTCTCAACGTAGTGTCATCCTGGTGGAAAGACGAAGCCGAGAAATATGGCGTCGGCTTCGAACAGCACGACGACCGCTATGCACGTACGGCCGAATGGCTTACCGTGATCGACAATGTTTGGAAGAAGGATCATTATTCTTTTTCGGGCAAGTTCTACAATGTGAAGGAAAACATCCTGCAGCCCAAACCGGTATCGCGGCCGCGGCCGATGATCTATGCCGGCGGCGAATCGGAAGCGGCCAAGGACCTGATCTCTACCACCTGCGATGCGTATGTGATGCATGGCGATACCCCCGAATCGATCGGTAAACGCATTGCCGACATGCGCCAGCGCCGCGAAAAGAAAGGTTTGCCGCCCATGAAATACGGCGTGGCTGCCTACAGCATCATCCGTGAAACGGAACAGGAGGTAAAAAAGGAAATAGAGCGGATCACCAATGTTCAGGAAGGCAGCGCAGGCTACAAGAATTACCAGCAATGGCTCTCCGGCACGCAGCTTGAACAACGTGTTTCACTTGAAGATTACAGCGTGTCGAACCGGGGATTGAAAAGCGGCCTCACCGGCACGCCAGCCCAGGTGCAGGACAGGATCGAGCAATTTGAAAAGGTCGGTGTCGACCTCTTTCTGCTCCAGTGCAGTCCGCAGCTGGAAGAAATGGAGCGTTTCTCCGAAGCGATCATCAATAGTTATTCGTTCGCATAGAAGTCTTTTTATTTTGAGGTGACAAGGAAGGGCAGGTACGATACCTGCCTTTCCTGTTTCGCGCCGGCACCCGCCGCGCATGCATCGAAATGCTGTATTTTTACGGCTTATAATCCGATTCAAACAGACCAACCGCTCCCATCAAGATGAATAAGTTCGTTCCGCGTCATGCGTTCCGGAAATGTTTACGACCGTTCGTTGCAGTCCTTTTGCTGCTTACTTTTGTGCCATGGGGCAATCGTGGTTTCGGCCAGCAACAATCCGCTCCCCCTGGCAAGCCTGTTTACCTGTTTTGCTATTTCAAGAACAACGGCGAAGACGGATTGCACCTCGCGAGCAGCGAAGATGGAATGAACTGGACAGCGCTGAAGAACGACAGTCCATTCTTAAAGCCAATTGCAGGCATCGATAAGCTCATGCGGGATCCCTGCATCATCCGCGGTGCAGACGGCCGGTTTCATATGGTGTGGACGGTCAGCTGGAAAGAAAAAAGCATTGGGTATGCCAGCTCGTCCGACCTGGTCCACTGGTCGGAACAGCAGGATGTACCGGTGATGGCCCATGAGCCGGAAGCCAGAAACTGCTGGGCGCCTGAGATCACCTACGACATCGACAAAAAAGATTATATGATCTATTGGGCTACCACCATCCCGGGACGGTTCCCGCAGACCGATTCAGGTGGCGACAACAACCACCGGATTTACTACGTCACCACCAAAGATTTCAGGCACTACAGCAAAGCCAAACTGTTATACGACCAGGGCTTCAACGCGATTGACGCCACCATCCAGAAGAACGGGAAGCAGTATGTGATGTTCCTGAAGGACGAGACCAAAAACCCCGCTCAGAAAAACATTCATGTATCGTTCAGCAACCAGCTTGAAACCGGCTGGGGCAAACCCTCTCCCTCCATTACCGGCAACTATTGGGCGGAAGGACCCACCGCAATCAGGATAGGAAATGAATGGATCGTCTATTTCGACAAATACACCCAGCATCAGTATGGAGCCGTTTCCTCCACCGATCTTAAAAACTGGACGGACATATCCGACAAAGTCAATTTTCCAAAAGGTCTCCGGCACGGAACGGTTTTCCAGATCACTGCCAAAGAGTACAGCAACCTGGTGCAACAAATAAATACTGCCAAGTGAATTCCACTCTTTTCAAATGCGCGTGTTGTCTGCTGATGGTTTGCGGTCTGCTGGTATTCCAGGACCTGCAGGCGCAAAACAATGGTATGCCCGACTGGGTCAGCAAGGCCGGCTCACGGTACACGCCTTCATCCAGGAGGGAGTTCAAAGTAAATGCCTACGGTGCTGTAAGCGACGGCCAAACACTGTCAACGGCTGCCATCCAGAAAGCGATCGACTATTGCAGCCGGAAAGGCGGCGGTGCGGTCGTTTTTGATGCAGGCACCTACGTCATGGGCAGCATCTTCCTGAAGCAGGGGGTTGAACTGCGGATCGACAAAGGCGTACTCATCCTGGGAAGCCAGAACTTCGATGATTACCCGGAAATCGACACCCGGATCGCGGGCATCGAAATGAAATGGCCGGCAGCCCTTATTAATGTCGTTAACCAGAAAAACGTGGCCCTGACGGGGGAAGGAACAGTAAATGCACGCGGCAAGTTCTGCTGGGATAAATATTGGACAATGCGTAAGGATTATGAAGCAAAAGGCCTTCGCTGGATCGTGGATTACGATGCAAAACGGGTGCGTACCCTGCTGGTCCAGTCCTCGTCAGATGTGCTGCTGAAAGGTGTTACCTTTAAAAATGCCGGTTTCTGGACCGTTCAATTGCTTTACTCCGACCACGTGACTGCCGACGGACTGATCGTCAGGAACAATGAAGATGGAAAGGGCCCCAGCACCGATGGCATCGATGTCGATTCCTCCTCCTGGATCCTGGTTCAGAACTGCGACATAGACTGCAACGACGACGACTTCTGCCTGAAGGCCGGCCGCGACTGGGACGGACTGCGGGTGAACCGTCCGACGGAATACGTGATCATCCGCAGATGCGTGGCCCGCAAAGGCGGCGGATTGCTGACACTGGGCAGTGAAACTTCCGGTGGCATCCGCCATGTAGTGGCGACCGAATTAGTCGGCAAAGGGACCGGCAACGGCTTGCACATCAAATCGGCCACCACCAGGGGCGGACTGATCGAGGATATTCACTTCGGCAATATCCAGCTCGACAGTGTCGGCACCGCTTTTCAGTTTACCATGAATTGGAATCCGACGTACAGCTACTCCACGCTGCCGGCCGGCTACGACGAAAAAAATATTCCCGCACACTGGAAGACGATGCTGCACCCCGTTGAACCGGCGGACAGGGGCATTCCACATTTTAAAGACGTGTATGTTTCCAATATCAGCGCAAAAGGTGTTAAAAAAGTGATCAACGCTGCCGGTCTGAAGGAGTCTGCACTTACCGGTTTTTATTTCGATAACCTGTTCATCTAGGGGGCTGCAGCGGGAGATGTGGCTTTTGCAAAAGGCTGGAAGTTTACCAACGTGCTGATCCAGCCGGCAGATAACAAACCGCTTCACGTGGTAGATTCGGAAGACATGCAGGTAGGCAATTAAGACAAGGCCAGGTGCTGATTAAGGTATGGATTCGCGGGCAAGAACAGGGTATCCGGTATGATGAAAAAACTATTCAACTTCTTTATTTTTTCGAGCTTATATATTGCGGGATGCGCCGTGCTGATGGTGTACCAGACCAATCACCTTCTTCGCCTGCAGTATGATGCGCTGGTCTGCTACCTTTTTGTATTTTTCAGTACCATCTGCAGTTATAATTTTCACTGGTACCTCACCCCCAACACCCCCACCGAACAACTGAGGGTAACCTGGACGCAGCAGCATAAAAAGCTCCATATGGTTCTCTATATGATCGGATTGATCGGCGCCGGTGCCGGGGCTGTTTATTTTCTTCAGCACTGGTTCTGGCTGGGCGGAGCGGTTGTGCTTACTTTTCTGTATTCGGCACCCAAGATCCCGTACTATCCGTTCACCTTGCTGCGAAGGATCGCCGTCGGCAAAACCATTTTTCTTGCTTTCGTCTGGATGTATGTCACTACTTTTTTACCGATCATCTTTTCCGGCAAAAGCTGGGATTGGGCTGCAACGCTTTTATGCTGCAGCCGCTTCTTTCTCATTTATCCCATATGCATCATCTTTGATTTCCGCGACCGTATCTCCGATAAAAAAGAAGGCATACGGAGCCTTATCACTTACTTCAGCGAACAGGGCATCAACCGGATCTTTTATTTTACCCTCCTGCTGTTCGCCGGCACCACGGCCGGCCTCTATTTCACCGGGTTTTCTATACAGACGGTGGTATTCTTGCTGATTCCCGGAGTGATCACCTGCTTCCTGTACGGGTATTCGAAAAAACATTTCTCCGATTACCTTTATTATTTCGTGCTCGACGGGCTGATGATGCTGTCAGCTTTGTTTACTTCGTTTGGATCAAATGGCTAAATTTGCCGATCAATCAACGACACCATGGCTAAAAAGGTAAAAGCTGAATCTTCCTCCATCCTCACGCCCGAATCATTACAGTTTTTAAAAACTTATATCAACAATCCATCGCCCGTCGGTTTCGAGAGCAGTGGACAAAAGATCTGGCTCAACTATCTTCAGCCTTATATCGATTCACAATTCACCGATCCTTACGGTACGGCAGTCGGCGTCATCAACCCCGATCACCCTTTCAAAGTAGTGCTGGAAGCGCATGCCGATGAGATCAGCTGGTTCGTGAATTACATCAACCCGGAAGGGCTCATCTACCTGAAGAGAAACGGCGGGGTAGATCACCAGATCGCTCCCGGACAACGCGTTTTCATTCACGGCAGCAAAGGCACGGTGAAAGCGGTGTTTGGATGGCCCGCCATTCATACCAGGCTCAGCAACACCGAAGCAAAAGAACCGCAGCCCAAGATCGACAACCTCTTTCTCGATTGCGGGGCTACCAGCAAAAAAGAAGTGGAAGACCTCGGCGTGCATGTTGGTGCCGTGGCTACCTACCAGGATGGTTTCGATGAGCTGGCGTACAATCACTTCATAGGCCGGGCGCTCGACAACCGCATTGGCGGCTTTATGATCGCAGAAGTAGCCCGCCTCCTCAAGCAGAATTCCCGGAAATTACCCTATGGCCTGTACATCGTGAACGCCGTACAGGAGGAAGTAGGCCTGCGGGGTGCGGAAATGATCGCCAGAAGAATCAAACCGAATATCGCCATCATTACCGACGTTACGCACGATACTTCCACTCCGCTGATCAACAAAGCGATCGAAGGCGACATACAGTGCGGAAAAGGCCCTTCGCTTGCTTATGCCCCGGCCATTCACAACAAACTCCTGAGTATCGTGCAAGCGACTGCCGTAAGCAGCGACATTCCCGTACAGACCCGTGCGCTCAGCCGGAGCACCGGCACCGATACCGATTCGTTTGCCTATGCCTTTGAGGGCTGTCCCTCGGTACTGATCTCCATCCCGCTGCGGTATATGCATACAACTGTGGAGATGATCCAGAAAACCGACGTGGAAAACACGATCAGGTTAATGTATGAAACATTGTTACATTTAAGTCCGGAAACCAACTTAAATTACCTCTGATGGGCACTCTCCTCTATGTGGATCCGGGCAGCGGCAGTTATCTGGTCCAGATGATCATTGCGGCGATCGTAGGCGCACTGTTTTATTTTAAAACGATCTGGTGGAGGATAAAATCATTCTTTACACGCCACAAACCCGAGGAACAGGAAAAAGATCAGCTGCATGACTGAGCCAGCCCGACATCCTGCTTCGTTCAAAGACCCGGCAGGATTCATGTTTGAGCGTGATGGCCAGTGGTTCCGGCATCTCAACGCTTCATACGCAGCTGATTATGCGCTCCTGATGGGTTCAGGGTTATACGATGCCCTTGTCAGAAAAAATAAGCTCATCCCGCATACCGAGATAAGGGAAAACGTGAGCGGTTCAGCCCACTTTCATGTTACACTGCTTCCCCAACAGATCACTTTCATCAGCTATGCATATGAATGGAGTTTCGATATGCTGCGCGATGCTGCACTGCTCACTCTTGATGTGGGTCTGGAAGCGATCGCACACGGCATGATCCTGAAAGACGCCACGTCTTTCAATGTTCAGTTCGAACAGGCGAAACCGGTTTTTATCGACACGGCTTCATTCGAAAAATACGACGAGACTAAGCCATGGATTGCTTACCGGCAGTTCTGTGAAAGTTTTCTGGCTCCTCTCCTGCTGACGCATTATACAGGTATGGATTTGAACCGCCTGCTTATGGCATACCCTGAAGGAATACCCATTGCAATATGCGCCAAGCTGCTTCCCTGGAAAAGCTGGTTCAGCTTGCTGACCGTGCTGCATATCCATCTGCAGGCAGGCGTTAAAACCGACAACAGGCAACAGGAGCACCGGCAAGGGTTCTCAAGGCAGAAGCTCCGGAACATCCTTCAGCATCTACGGCGCGGCATTGCTGCCTTGCGTATCGGTGGGGAAAAAACCGTGTGGAGCGACTACTATTCCGACACCATCAAAAGCCAGGCGTACCTGCAGGAAAAGCAAGCTGCCTTCCACCAGCTGCTTGATGCATTACCTGCTGGTACTGCATTGGACATCGGAGCCAACCGCGGCGTTTTTTCGCGTCTGCTGGCTGAAAAACACTGGCAGGTCATTGCCGCAGATTTTGATCCGGGCGCCATCAATGATCTCTATCTCGACCTCAAAAAGGTTGCAGCAACTGATGTACTTCCGCTCGTTGTAGACATTATTCAGCCCACTCCGGCACTTGGATGGTCGAACACGGAAAGAGCTTCCTTTATGGAAAGAAGCACCTATGATCTCGTATCTGCCCTGGCGCTGGTGCACCATCTTGCCATTGCAAAAAACATTCACTTTGAGCAGATGGCTCCCTGCTTCCATGCGCTGTGCGGCAAATATCTGATCATTGAATTCGTGGAAAAAGAAGACGAAAAAGCCCGGATCTTGCTGCAACGAAAAGAGACCGGCTATGAATGGTATAACCGATCCGGGTTCGAAGCACATTTCACCCTTCTTTTTTCTCTTGTGCATTCCATGCAGCTCAGCAACGGATTGAGGACCCTCTATCTATGGAAGAGGAAGTAAGCAGAATTTTGGATTTGTTTTGATTAAATAGATATTTTTGAACTTTATCAACCCATTCCTTTCCTGTGTGACCGGTTTTGAGACCCGGCACCAATAAATCAAGTGATCATGACTGACATCCGGAACGACTGGAACATCGACGAGATCTCCGAAATATACAACCGCCCGCTGCTCGAACTTATTTATGAAGCCGCCACCGTGCACCGCAATTTCCAGGACACTGCCGAAGTACAGGTCTGCACCCTGCTGTCCATCAAAACAGGTGGCTGTCCGGAAGATTGTGCGTATTGTCCGCAGGCTGCCCGCTACAGTACCGGGGTGAATGTGCAGGCGCTGATGGACAAGGACGAAGTAGTCAGGTATGCAGAGAAAGCGAAAGAAGCAGGCTCTACCCGTTTCTGCATGGGCGCCGCCTGGCGCGAAGTTCGCAACAACCGCGACTTCGACCGCGTGATCGATATGGTGAAAGGGGTGAACGAACTTGGTATGGAAGTGTGCTGCACCATGGGCATGCTTACGGAAGAACAGGCTGAACGCTTGTACGATGCCGGACTGTATGCCTATAACCACAACGTAGATACTTCACAGGATTATTACAACGATGTCATCACCACCCGCACCTATGACGACCGGCTGAACACGCTGGGCAATGTGCGCAAGGCCGGTATCAGCGTGTGCAGCGGCGGCATCATCGGTCTGGGTGAAACTCATGAAGACCGCATCGGCATGCTGCATACACTCTCTACTTTGCCCAAACATCCGGAAAGCGTTCCCATCAATGCGCTGGTACGGGTAAAAGGCACACCGTTGCAGAACAATGCAAAAGTAGATGTATGGGATATGGTGCGAATGATCGCCACCGCACGCATCATCATGCCGCAGACGATGGTACGGCTGAGCGCAGGCCGCTCGGAAATGAGCGTGGCCGAACAGGCCCTCTGCTTCATGGCTGGCGCAAATTCCATCTTCACCGGCGACAAGCTCCTGACTACTCCCAACCCTGGTTTCGCCGAAGACAGCGCCATGTTTCAGCTGCTGGGTCTCAAGCCAAGGAAGGCTTTCAAGGAAGAGAAAGTAGAGAGTACTAGCTTTTAAGTCGTTCCGATGCCAGGAACTGCCGGACAATAGAATTATAAAAACAAAGAGACGCCCTTCGTGGCGTTTCTCTGTTTTCAGCGGATCGTTGTATGTCAGACAAGGGATGCATCGAGTCTCCACATCAAATGCAAAGGTTTCCAAGGGGCTGCTACATTTTGAAACCTGCCCGCCACATTCACTTGCCGAAAGACGATCCCGTACAGACGTCAGGCCTGGCATCACGGTCACAAAACAAAGCCCCGCTTTGATCTGCAAATCATTCTCTCAAACTGCGATCAGGTATCCCTTCTATTCCCCCAATCCGAAATATTCATTGAGTTTCAGGTTGATGCCAAGCTGGTTGTAGGCCGTGGTACTTTGGTAGTACGACCGGGCATAGCGGATCTGTATCTTTGAAAACAGCACTCCGAGCCCCAGCGAGAATCCATTTAAACCATTGGCAGAACCGGCAATGTTCAGTTCAGCCCGGCGGAGGTGATTGTAAGCTCCGGTGATCTCGAGGTGGTCACCGACAAAGAACTGGGTGGCGAAGACGATGTGCCGGAAAAATTTATCGACGGCTACGGAAGCGGATGACTTGTTCTGGTCGAAGTTGTTTGCGTTGTTGAAGGCAGTGTCGCGGTACAGGATGTTGAATTTCGGAAGATGGTGCGCCGTCAGCGAAAACTGGATCGGCGCTTTTTGGAGTCTTTTGGTGATGCCGATCTGCAGATCGAAAGGAAGCCCATCTGCAGTACTGCCCTCGTATTTTTTCAGCTGAATTCCCATATTTCTTGCTACCAGCGACACCTGCAGCTGTCGCACACTATCGTAATAGGCTGCAGCCACATCCATTGCAGCACCGTTGGAACGATAAACCCCGTAATTTGAACTGATGAATTTCAATGTGATGCCGTAATTCCATTTCGACTCATATTGCCGGGAAGCAGACACCTGCGCTACGTAATCGGAAGGCCGGAAGCTGCCCAACACATTCCCTGAAGGATCTGTTTGAGCGATGGAACCATAATCGAAATAAAAAACACCCGCCGCGAAATTTGTTGTAAGCTTTTCACTTGTATACCCAGCCATTGCATGGTACGTATGAATGCCGGCATACATAGAATTGAATACGGCGCTGAATTGGCCGCTCAAATCCGGCCTCAGCAAGGAAGGGTTGTTAAAAGAAAGGCCGATATCCTGTGTGATAGCGGAAACATTCACTCCCCCCAGAGCAGTCAATTGCGGTGAACTGGGCAGATCGAGAAAACTGAAGATAGAGCTACCTCCGAGGGATTGGCTCTTTGTTTGCATCGAACAGCAGCAGAGGATGGAAAGGGAAAGGATCCTGAAAAAAAGGTGTGCCGGACGTGCAAAAAACATCCGGCAATCTAATGGTAAAAATTCAATCGGCAAACCAGGCTGATGGGTTGCCCGGTGGAACCGGCATGCTTAACCGGTTACCAGCGTACCCACATTCTCGCCCATTACAACGCGCAACAGGTTTCCGGGCTTGTTCATATTGAAAACGATGATGGGAAGCTGGTTCTCCATGCAGAGTGTGAAAGCCGTCATGTCCATCACGCGAAGATTGTTTACAATACATTCAGCAAACGTGATCTGTGTATATTTTGTGGCACTCAGGTCTTTTTCAGGATCGGCCGTATAGATGCCATCAACGCGAGTACCCTTCAGTATCACTTCCGCTTTGATCTCCACAGCGCGCAGTGTGCCTGCTGTGTCTGTTGTAAAATAAGGGTTTCCCGTTCCGGCCCCAAAGATCACCACGCGTCCTTTTTCGAGGTGCCGCATGGCCCGGCGGCGGATGTAGGGTTCCGCGATCTGATCAATTTTAATAGCGCTTTGCAGGCGGGTATAGATGCCCACCTTTTCCAGTCCGGCCTGTACGGCCATGCCATTGATAACGGTGGCGAGCATACCCATGTAATCACCCTGCGCACGTTCGATCCCGCTCTCAATTTCGTTGATGCCCCGGTAGATATTACCGCCGCCGATCACGATCGCCACTTCCACACCCAGATCGATGATTGACTTTATTTCTTTGGCATAGCGCGAAATAACCGCGGAATCGAGCCCAAAGTTTTTATCACCCATCAACGCTTCACCGGAAAGCTTTAATAAAATACGTTTGAACTTAGGCTCCATGCTGCAGAAGGTTTTTTGTTTGCTGTGCGAAGATATATTTTTATAACTATGTTTCCGGGGAAAATGCCCGGATGTAAATTCAATCTGAAATAACTGATTTCTGGTGCTGCTTATTTTATTCCGGGCATAAAAAAATCATCCGGGAGGGGATGATTTTCTTCTATGATATGAAACACAAGTTGTTAACTTATTTTTTCAACCTGCATGTAATTCAGTTCTACAGGGGTGGAACGTCCGAAGATTTTGACGGTCACTTTCAGTTTCTTCTTTTCATCATTTACATCTTCAATGATACCGTTGAAATCGTTGAACGGGCCTTCGATGATCTTGATGGTTTCTCCAACGATAAAGGGCTCGCTCATGCTTACACCACCAACTTCTGCCATCTCATCCATCTTACCCAGCATTTTATTCACTTCGGCTTTGCGAAGAGCGATCGGGTTTTCTTTTCCAAGAAAATGGATTACGTTGGAAGTATTTTTGATGGTTTCGCGTATGTCGTCACCCAGTTTTCCTTCCTGTACTTCAATCATCACGTAGCCAGGATAGTAATTGCGTTCGCGCATGACCTTTTTCCCGTTCTGTACCTTATAAACCTTTTCAACCGGCAGGAACACCTGTTTTACGATTTCGCTCCAGCCGCTTCTTGATATTTCCTTGTCGAGATATTCCTTTACTTTTCTTTCTTTCCCGCTCACAACCCTGAGCACATACCATTTGGTTTCTTCTTTGCTTACTGCTTCCATAACTAACTTTTAAAGAAACTATAGATGAATTCAAGCACATTTCTGGAAGCGAAGTCCATAACGAAAACAATTGCGGTGATCACCAGGGTAGCCACGAGAACGATCACGGTAGACTGTTGCAACTGAGGCCAGCTGGGCCAGGTCACCTTTTCTACCAGCTCTTTGTAGGAGTCATTGAAGTATGCGCCAATTTTGTTCATATGTTCTTTTTAAAACAGGAAAATACCCGGTTCAGAAGATTGAAACGGATATTTTCATTATACTGCACGGGCACTAGGATTCGAACCCAGATCAAAGGTTTTGGAGACCTCTATTCTACCATTGAACTATGCCCGTATGTTTTAAAAGTCATTAACCAATAGATGACTATTGATCAATGACTTTCAAAACTTAAATATACAATTTATTTCAGGATTTCAGTAACCTGTCCTGCACCTACCGTACGGCCACCTTCACGGATCGCGAACTTCAGACCCTTTTCCATCGCGATGGGCTGGATGAGCTTCACAGTGAGGGAAGTGTTATCACCAGGCATTACCATTTCAGTTCCTGCCGGCAGTTCAACTTCACCGGTTACATCCGTAGTACGGAAATAAAACTGAGGACGGTATTTGTTGAAGAATGGAGTATGACGTCCACCTTCTTCTTTGCTCAGTACATACACTTCACCTTTGAATTCGGTGTGGGGAGTGATTGAACCTGGTTTGCAGAGAACCATACCACGACGGATCTGGTTCTTTTCAATACCGCGGAGCAGCAGACCTGCGTTGTCACCGGCTTCACCTTCGTCGAGGAGCTTCTTAAACATTTCTACACCGGTAACGGTGGAGTTCAGCGGCTTTTCCATCAGACCGACGATTTCGATGCCTTCACCAACCTTGATACGACCTCTTTCGATACGGCCGGTAGCAACGGTACCACGACCGGTGATAGAGAACACATCTTCCACAGACATCAGGAACGGCTGATCAACCGGGCGCGGAGGCAACGGAATGTAAGAATCCACAGCATCCATCAGGTCGTCGATGGCCTTGATCCATTTTTCGTCACCAGCAAGGGCACCGGTGGCAGAACCCTGGATGATCGGCGTGTTGTCTCCGTCGAAACCGTAAGAAGTCAGGAGGTCACGGATTTCCATTTCAACCAGTTCCAGCAGTTCAGGATCGTCTACCAGGTCAACTTTGTTCATGAAAACAACGATACGGGGTACACCTACCTGGCGGGCCAGCAGGATGTGTTCTTTTGTCTGGGGCATCGGGCCGTCTGTAGCTGCAACCACCAGTATTGCACCGTCCATCTGGGCGGCACCGGTGATCATATTTTTTACGTAGTCAGCGTGACCAGGACAGTCAACGTGTGCGTAGTGACGGTTTACTGTTTGATATTCTACGTGAGCAGTATTAATAGTGATCCCTCTTTCTTTCTCCTCGGGAGCAGCGTCAATTTCATCGTATTTTCTAACTTCTGCCATGCCTTTCGCTGCCAGGATACTGGTTATGGCGGCAGTCAAGGTGGTTTTTCCATGATCCACATGACCAATGGTACCAACGTTCACATGAGGTTTATCCCTCTTGAAGGTCTCTTTTGCCATTTTATTTGTTTTTTGTTGTGACTTTTTTAAAAAATTATTGCAAACTTTATCAGACAACAACCGGCTGGCTGAATAGTTTATCGCTGTGTTTTCCTACCAGGGACCTCCCTCACTGTGTACCTTTCCTCAGACCGCAGATAAGAAAAATTCTGAGCCGTTGATGAGAATTGAACTCACGACCTCTTCCTTACCAAGGAAGTGCTCTACCCCTGAGCTACAACGGCCTGTTAGGTCAGGAATGTGGATGCTGGCTGCGATGGCTCATGTCATCTTTTCTGAAACAAAACCTCAGCCAGCATTCTGAGCGGAAGACGAGGGTCGAACCCGCAACCTATAGCTTGGAAGGCTATCGCTCTACCAATTGAGCTACTTCCGCATGAAACCTGCAAACCGGCTCCGGGTATAAAAGCATGATCTGCCTCTGTACCTGAAGACCGGGTAGCACCTGTGGGCAGGAGTGGATTCGAACCACTGAAGTCGAAAGACAGCGGATTTACAGTCCGCTCCATTTGGCCGCTCTGGAACCTGCCCGATCCGGTGGACCAATCAACCGGTATATCAACGAACAATTGCAATGAATTATTTCTAAAGATTACGGCGAATGTACCACTACGGAGCCAGAGAAGGGAGTCGAACCCCCGACCAGCTGATTACAAATCAGCTGCTCTACCAACTGAGCTACTCTGGCGTGATAATTATTTGAAAGAACAATGCTTAAAATCAACGTTTACAATGTTGATTTTAAGGACGGCAAAGGTAAGAGAATTCTTGATATACCGAAATTTTGAAATTATTTTTTTCATAAAAATTGCTCCGCCCCGATACATAAAAAAAGACCTTCGAAAAGGTCTTTGTATTTGTGAACTTATTTATCGGTCAGGCGGCCTGCCGCTCTTTCTTCTTTTTGATCTGATTCACCAGGGATTCCAGCGCATTGTCAAAAGATTGTTCAAAGGATTTACTGCTGGCTTTTACAAAAAAATCGTGTCGTGGCACATGCACCCGGATCTCCGCAACCTTATCCTTGATGGTATGAACCAGGTTATCAAGCTTGAGAAAAACGTCGATCTTGATGATCCTGTCATTAAAGGTGTTCAGCTTTTCAAGTTTTTTGTTGACATACACCACCAGTTTGGAATCTGCCTCGAAGTGCACCGTCTGAATGTTTACGTTCATATCAATCGCATTTTAGGTGAAACAATGAAAAAATAAGACGCATGGATTTTAGAATTCAATGAGCTTAGGTTGGACAATGAAGTTAATCCTTCAGCCCCTCAAATCCAAATTATTCTGCGCGAGAAAACCCTTAGTGTTTTCCATACGCTCACCCTTATCTCACGACTTTGGATGCGCCTTTTTATGGATCTGTTTCAGCTTCTCAATGCTGTTGTGGGTGTATATCTGGGTGGCCGCCAGACTGGAGTGGCCAAGCAGCTCTTTTACAGCGTTCAGGTCGGCCCCGTTGTTGGTCAGGTGCGTGGCAAACGTATGCCTGAGCACGTGCGGGCTCTTCTTTTCCTGGGTGGAAACTTCTTTCAGGTATTTTTTAACGGCGAGATAAACATATTTGTGGTAGAGCTGCTTCCCTTTTTTATCCACCAGCAGGTAAGGACTATCTGAGTCTTCCAGCTCTTTTTTCTTCAGCTGCCGGTACAATTCTATGTCGCGCATGAGTTCTTCGCTCACGGGAATGATGCGTTCCTTGTTCCCTTTTCCCAGCACCCGAACGGTTTTATAATGCTGGTCGACCTGCCGCTCCTCCAATTGTACCATTTCGCTCAGCCGCATACCTGTGCTGTAAAAAAGATTGAGGATCAGCCGGTCGGTCTGCCCCTGGAGGTTATCTGCG
This sequence comes from Chitinophagaceae bacterium, assembly GCA_965200945.1. Classification (GTDB taxonomy): domain Bacteria; phylum Bacteroidota; class Bacteroidia; order Chitinophagales; family Chitinophagaceae; genus JADCRZ01. The sequence goes on along the minus strand of OZ241749.1, from coordinate 556,646 downwards.
AATTCCACGTGGTTCAGCAGCACTTCCATGTCTTTCTGCTCTACATACACCGGCAGCCGTTTGGAGATTTTCGGCGACACGATGTTCACCATCGGCGTCGTTTCAAGCAGTTCGACCCGCATCTGGTATTTAAAAAAAACTTTTAGGGAAGAGATCTTGCGGTTGATCGACTTGCCGGTGAGTTTGGCCTCCTTGAGCGAAGCCAGCCAGCTGCGGACGAAGGGGGCGCTGATGTCTTTAAGCTCAGGATCATCGAAAGTGGATTGCAGAAAAGTGGAAAACTGGAACAGGTCGTCGTGGTAGGAACGGATGGTATGGGGTGAATAACGCTTTTCGAAACGGAGAGAATCAAGAAATGGCTGAATATGACTTGACAGTGGATCAGGCATAAACGAAGATAGCCACAAAGTAAATTGACTTTGCAGCTACCGGATATTTTAGAGAAGGGCGATTAAATTTCGAACTTACCCGCAGCAACCTGCTGTCTGTAAACAGCTTTCAGCACCTGGCCACGGCGTTTCACGGATGGCTTGGTAAATGACTGGCGCTCTCTCAGTTGAACAAGCACTTTGGCTTTTTCAAATTTCTTTTTGTATTTTTTCAGCGCTTTGTCAATATTTTCACAATCCTTTGAATCAATGATGAGCATGGTATTACGATGATTTTGGAGGGCAAAAATAAATATTTCCCCCGAAATTTCACAAAAACTTTTTTTACGCAGGAAAACCGAACTTGCCGGCCAAAAGCGCACTATGTTCACAGGCATTATCGAGGCAACCGGCACTGTTACAGCCATCAGCGAAAACGGAACCAATAAAACATTCATTATCAGCTCTCCGCTTTCCCATGAACTTAAGATTGACCAGAGCGTTTCCCACAACGGCGTCTGTCTTACCGTTGAACAGGTGCTGCCAGGCAGCCATCAGGTAACCGCCATCCTGGAAACACTGCAGAAAACCGACCTCGGCGGATGGCGGCAAGGCGGACGCGTAAACCTGGAGCGCTGCATGCTCATGAACGGCCGGCTCGACGGGCACATTGTGCAGGGACATGTAGACGCCACGGCAACGGTGACACAGGTGCTCGACATGAACGGCAGCTGGCAGTATACGCTTTCCTACCCTAAAGAATTCGCCCACCTCATCATCGAAAAAGGCTCTATTTCCCTGAATGGCATCAGCCTCACCGTTTTCAACGTAACAGGCAACCAATTCTCGGTCGCCATCATTCCCTATACATACGAACATACCAATATGTCGCAGCTTGCCGCACAAGACCGGTTAAACCTGGAATTTGATATGATCGGCAAATACGTATACCGCAAACTGAGTCTGGCTGGCGCTGATGCCGCAAGCTGAGCCATTCCCATATCCTGAAAAACCAGGCGCATGCTCATTGTGCTTTTTTATTTTCTGCTGATCTCCCTTACCTGCCTCTGGACGGGTTACATAAGCCATTTCTACTTCGCCAAACTCCTGCAGAAACAGCCGCCGGCCCTAAAGCCGCTCCCGTTGTACCTTCTCTGGGGCCTGATCGGACTGGTAATGGTTTCACAGATACTTGTACTATTAATGCCGGTGAACCAGACCACCTGGATGGGTTGGATGATGGTATTGGCTGCTGTCACTTTCTGGCGCAGAAAGGAGTTGAATATCGGCCCTGCTGCCGCAACTTTGTTCGCGTTGAGCGGTTGGCAAAAGGCTGTTCCCTATCTTGTGATCGTGCTTTTTATCAGCCAACTGAGCGCAGGCCCTCTGCAGATGGATGATACGGAAAGTTATCATGTGCAGATGATCAAATGGATACAGGAATACGGCAGCGTACCCGGTCTGGCCAACCTGCACGAAAGATATGGATTCAACTCTTCCTGGTTCAGCTTCGTGGCCTTCTTTACCCCGGCCCGGGCCACCGGAAATTATTATTCCATCCCAAACGGCCTGCTCTCAGTCTGGTTCTGCTGTTACCTCTTCTACCGCACACAGCCGTTCACCCGCCGGCCGACGGCAGTCAATCATCTTCGCTTGGGGAGCCTGGTGGTACTTATGGCAGCACTGCTGTGCTGGCCGATGATCCGGGGCAACGCCACGACGGCCAACTACGACTGCATCACCACTACCCTGCTCGTCGTGCTCCTGATCGAGCTGGCAGCGGCTTCCCGGTCAGAATGGCAACGATACCTGCCGGAACTCATCCTCTGGCCCGTTTTCCTGTTTTCCGTCCGGATCTTAAATTTTCCCCTGCTGTTGCTCAGCCTATGGGGCATCGCAGTGGCGATCAGGAAAAGGAAATGGGGATTCTTCACTGGCAGTTTGGTTGCCAGCGCCCTCCTGGTCGTCCCCTTTCTCATTCGCAATGTGATCCTTTCCGGATACCTGTTCTACCCTGCCTGTCAGATCGATCTGTTTCCGGTCGACTGGAAAGCCGATCCCGGACGAACGCAGGTGCTGGTCGATTTTATCAGGTATTTCAACCGGGTGAACACCGGTTTTGTTCCGCTCGCAATAACGGAAAAGCTTGCTTTTCCCGACTGGATTCCGGTGTGGTTTCATTATTTGTTCCGGTACGACAAGCCAGTGTTGATTATTGGCCTGGGAGGTTACCTGCTTTGTTTGATCTGCTGGAAGTTGTTTATGAAGTTAACCATTCCGGTGAGAGGGATGGCAGCTGTGATGGTTCTACAGCTGGTCTGCTGGTTTTTCATTGCGCCTGACCCCAGATTTGTGTACGGCCCCCTGCTGTGCGGTATCTTTCTACTGTGTTTGATGCTTCCTGTGCCGCGGCTGAGTGTTTCCTCCCGGGTCAGGTTCGTGCTCCCTGTCGTGCTGTTGGGCTGGATGGGCGTATACACGGTCTGGCGAAACATCCGGTATCCGGAGTCGCATGCATGGGTTTATCCGGTTCAACTGCCGCAGCCTGTTACCCGAACGGTACTGATCGATGGGATCGAACTCAGGATACCCGAAAAAATGCCTGGTAACTGGAACCCGCGCTGTTACGGCACCGCACTGCCCTGCTTATATGAGATCGTGCCGGGCCTGCATGCAAGAGGCAGAACCGTTGCAGACGGATTTAAACTGGCTCCCTGAATCACCCTTATTCCTTAATTTTATTTGAATGGCGGAAAAAAACAGGCTCAGCATTCTTATCCCCTGCTACAACGAAGAAAACACCATCCTCCGTTTGCTTCAGAAAGTGCTCGACGTGGAACTCTGCAGCAATACGGAAAAAGAGATCATCGTGATCGATGATGCCTCGCGCGACAATACCCTTTCCCTGCTGGAGTCTTTTTCCACCAACCGGCAATTTCATCTGATCCGGTCCGCCACCAACAGCGGCAAAGGGCATGCGATCCGGACCGGCATACGGCAAGCTACCGGCAACATCATCATAATTCAGGACGCCGACCTGGAGTATGATCCGGCCGATTACAACCGGATGCTGAAACCCCTGCTCGAAGGCCATGCCGATGTCGTATTCGGTTCCCGCTTCCGTGGCAGCGAGCCGCACCGTGTCCTCTTCTTCTTTCATACCATGGGCAACAAATTCCTGACCTTTCTTTCCAATCTTTTTACCAGCCTCAATTTAAGCGATATGGAAACCGGGTACAAGATGTTCCGGGCAGAGATCCTGCGCCGGATCACCCTGCAGGAAAACCGGTTTGGATTTGAACCGGAAGTGACCGCCAAGCTGAGTCGCATGAAGGGCATCCGGATCTATGAAGTAGGAATAGCCTATTACGGACGCACCTATGAAGAAGGTAAAAAAATAAACTGGAAAGACGGCCTGCATGCCGTTTATTGCATCCTCAAATACAATTTATTTTCCCGACCATGACGCCTGTTCCCCCCACGGCCGGCAGCCTCGACCCCACCGGGCATGAAACGCTGGAGATCATCTCCCGGGCAGGCGCGTTCAACCGGTGGATGTATGAGACCATACGGCCCTTCCTCAAAGGCGAAATCCTCGAGATCGGAAGCGGGATCGGAAACATTTCCGATTATGTGGTGAAGGCAGGGTACCCGGTCACCCTTACCGATTACAACCCTGCATACTGTCATGTGCTCCGGGAAAAGTATTCCGGCGCTCCGAATGTGCGCAACATTTTATCGATCGACCTGCAGCACAACGATTTCAAGGCCGCTTATGCTTCCCTGGAAGCCTGTTACGACGCCATCTTTATGCTCAATGTGATCGAGCACCTGGAAGATGACCACCGGGCGGTTCGGAATTGCGCCTGGCTGCTGAAACCGGAAGGACGGCTTATCCTGCTGGCCCCCGCCTACCGCTTCCTGTTTTCACGGCTCGACAAAGAGCTGGGGCACTACCGGCGATACCGAACAAAAGATTTTGTGCAACTGCTGGAACAGCAACAATTCAGGGTATTGCGCTCGGATTATTTCAATGCGCTTGGACTTTTAGGCTGGCTCGTGTACGGGCGCATTGCGGGCCAGAAACAACTGAGGGCCGGTGAATTCAATGCATTCAACAAACTGGTTCCGGTGGCCCGGCTGCTCGACAGGCTTTCCGCACGCAAAGCTGGCCTGTCGGTGATTGCGGTGGGTGAAAAAAAATCTTGAACCATGCTCCAGGAAACCATCGCCGTCCTGTATATCAGCTGGCTCTGCTGGTCGGCCGGGCGATGTGCGCTTTCCGGTTTTGGATGTTTCTTCCGTGAGCGAGTAGCGGAGGTTCCCTTCAGCATCACCTGCATGGCCGGACTTGCCATGTTCGCCATGGCAGGCAGTATCCTCTCCTTGTTCATGCCGCTGGGCGGGGTTTGGATCCAGGTTTTCCCCGGCGTGGGTTGCCTGGCTTACTGGCTGTTTAACCGTGGGCTGCGAAAAACCTTCCCCCTGCAAATAAATTCTGTTCTGAAAGCGGTTACCCTCCCGGTTTTAGCGATGACGCTGGTGATGATCGCCCTGATACTGGTGATGAGCGTATATGTGATCATGCACCCTGATACGCTGGCTTACCATGCGCAGATCATAAAATGGATCCAGGAATTCCGGGTGGTTCCCGGACTAGCGCATATGCATGTCCGGTATGGGCTCCAGAACAACTGGTTCGTCCTCTGTGCCCTGTTCAGTTTCCCGTTCACACATACTCATTCATTTACCTTCATCAATACGACCGTTGCCATATGGTTCGTTGTTTTTATAGGCGGACGCATCCAGAGATTCCTGCAAGCGCAGGCCGGTCATGGAAAAGGAGATGCCCGTCAGGCTATTTTATCGCTCGGTCTGCTGATCATCACATTCTGCGATTTCGGGCAACTAAGGCTGACAGCCGTCTCTGCCAGTCCGGATTTCATGGCGGGTTTGTGTATCTGGCTTGTGCTGTATCTGTTCATGCAAAATCACGCCTGTCAATGTCATGCATTGCTTGCAGTTGTGTTCAGCGTGTTTGCCGTTACCATTAAGTTGTCATGTGCACCGGTGCTGATCCTTTCCCTGTATCTTGGCTTCCGGTCTCTGCGCTCCCGCCAATACCGGCTTCTGGCGCTTTCCGGCCTGGTGTCTCTCTGCCTGATCTTGCCTTTTCTGATCCGCAATTTTATCACTTCGGGCTACCCGTTGTTTCCATCGGTTTTTCCTGACCTGCTCAGCGCCAATTGGAAACTGGATCCCGAGACGCTTCGCAGGGTGGTTACGTATGTACAGGATTATGGAAAGATAGGGGCCCGGGCTAACCTCGGCAGGCGTGCACCCGCAAGTGTACTGCACCTGCAGGAATGGCTGCCTGTTTGGTGGCAGCTCAGATCGATTGCTGAAAAAGTGGAGATTGCCTTGTTGCTGGCAAGCCTGATAGCAGTCTTTGTGAGAATGAAGCGATTGCTGCTTGCCGGCTCTGCTGCACAGAACTGGGCATTGCTTACCTCGGTGGCAGGAGTGCTGTTCTGGTTCCTGCAGGCCCCGGATCCCCGTTTCGGCTATGGATTTGTTATAGCTACGCCAGCCATCGTATTTTACAGTCTTGCCAGCAAAAGGGCTTTCGCCCGCCCTGTAGCGAGGCGCCTTGTCCTGTGGGGCACCGTAGCCTTCAGCCTCTGTACCGGCTGTTACACGGTTTATCGCCTGGCCAACTTCTTTGCGCCCCGCAACCTGCTGTCGGCCGACGGATTGTTTGTTTGCCATTATGAAAAAAGAACCTACCTCGCACTGCCCTTGTATGTTCCTCAAAAAGGCTGTGCCTGCGGCGGCACTCCCCTGCCCTGCTCGGATGTTACCCCGGTCTATTTATTCCGTGGAAGATCGCTGGCCGACGGATTCAAAGCAGGCCCACAGGCTACGCAGCTAAAAAGGTAGCGTCATCGCATCAGGTACATCTTACCGTAACCCCTGGTAAAGAACTTATCGGTATCATCTCCTTCCGCCTTGAATTTTTCCATCTGTTTTCCATTGAGGGTCGTCACCACGCGGTACAGGTACACGCCGTTGGCCAGCCGCTGGCCAAACTGGTCGGTTCCATCCCATTTGAAGTCCGTGATGTTGCGGCCGATGTGGATCTGTCCCAGCTCTTCGCGGGTGATCTCGCGCACAATCTTACCGGTTACCGTCAGCACCTGGATTTTCATGTTCTGCGGGATCTCATTGCCGGTAATGGTAAACACAAACGCGGTCGACGTGGTGAATGGGTTGGGATAGTTGAGCAGGTTGCTGATCATCGGCTTGTTGATCACCCGGAACGTAACCTTGTATTCCGTCTCCCCGGCTTTGTTACCGCTTTTATCTTTACCGCGTACGATGAGTTCATAATCGTCGCCATCCGGGTTGTACTGCTGGGCGAAGGCCGGTGAAAATTCGATGGTCGCCGTATTATCAGATCCGCTCTGCGCCGGTATAAAGCGGAGCGTGTCATTGTCGAACTTGAACGTGCGCAGCGTGTAGTTCTGATCAGGGAACCTGACCTGCACCGTCATGAGTGATGTGTCGTTGAGCAACAGGAATTTCGCATCGTCTTTCAACCTGATCTGGATATGCGGCCTCGAGGAAACTATATCCCGGTTCAGGATATGCACTCCGTCGAATGTGACATCCATAAGCGGGTTCAGCTTGTCGGGACGAACATAAAAGTTCCGGTATAGGAAATTGTTGTAATGGTACTGCTCGAGCTGGCTGTTGTTCGGATTGAAATCCACATACAGCGTATTCAATCCGGGGTAGTCTTTCGTATCCAGCACATATTTAAACAAGATCGTATCTCCGCTGACCAGGGGCTTGTATCTGGAAAGAGGCAGCTCATGCACCACATTGTCCTTGTCGGTAATGGCCAGCCGGATCTTCAGGCTGTCGAAAGGCGCCTGGCTGATGTTTTTGAAAGCAATGCCAAAGCTCAGCTGCTCCCCGATATCGAGCGAATCCTTTGTAGTAAAGAAGAGGTTTGGCGTGAGGGCCCCTTCCGGCACCGGATCATAATCGAGCCGCCAGTACCGCAGCTGGTAAGGAGTGAGCGTAACCGAATCGATGTTGCGCATATGCAACTGGATGTACGGATATTGCAAGGCATTCACGGAAGAAATGTCAAAGTCCTGCTGGTTCTTGCGGATGGTATACAGTTTCGTCTGTACGCCCAAAGTATCCACACCTGTAATGTCGATGGTCGGATCATCGCTTGAATTTGTTTCCTGGCTCGAACCACGCCAGTGCAGCTGTTTCCAGGTTTTCGCCGGTCCGAACAGCGGGGAAGTGATAAAGCCAAGTGTATCCGGTGTGAAGCAGTCGGCCAGGATGGTGGTGCGGTCGTAGATGGTTTCGGTGAAAGAAGCACGGGGCGCAAAATCACGCGCACTGTTCTTCTTATAGAGAAAGATAAAGGCAACAGGTTTGTTAAAGGAATCAACCGAAGCAAATCCCTGGTTCATCAACTTGTGGTAAAGCGAATTACCCTGTCCGAACAGCGCGGTATCGGCCATCCAGGCTTTGCTGTAGGTATTCCCCGACCCATCCGGATTGGTATTGCTTCGCACGATCACAAAAGACCCGTTGGGGATCACATCCATAAAGTCCATCGCCCGTTTCCGGCTCGCGGCACTGTTCAGGAGAAAGTCGAAATTGTACTCGCGTGTGAATCCGCAGGTGGCGAGTTCGCTGCCATATAATCCGGTGGCACCACTGAAATCGTTTGCCCATGGTTTGAAGTTGACCGGATCAACGACCTGGAAAATGATCTCGTCATAATTACAGCCTGGCCCCAGTATGTTGCGGCCGTTGATGGAATTGACGTAATCATCCTGGTTCGGAGAACCGGTTGGGTACACCGTATTTTTGAGGAAAAGGTTATTGATCCGCTCTGCAAATTTCCAGGTGCGGTCGGCCGAATCCAGGTAGATCCTGTCCAGGGTCGAATTCAGGTGCTGGTAGTAGTGCGACTGGTTGAAACCGGTGTTGGTTCCGCGGAGGTAGAGGAAGGAAGAAGTATTCCAGTGGTAATCGCCCGGCGTAGCGGGCACCAGGGATATCCGCCAGTAGTATACCGAGCTGTCGCGGTAAGAAATGCCGGGATCGAACTGGAGCACCCCGCCTGCGGAAGTTGAATTCTTGACCACTTTCTGCGACGAGTTGAACAGCTGGGTGGTATCCACTTCCAGCACGTATTGTTTGGAAGGGCTCAGGGGGTTTGCGGTGGAAGCATACAGCTGCTGGGTCGTATTGCCGATGATGCTGTAATTGTAGGGGAAAGCAGGCCGGGCCTCATCTTCGTAAATAAAGATCTCTTTCGTCACAGTATTGTTGTTCTCTGAAACTTCCGCCACGTTGTTGTCGGCATCCACCGTGATGATTATCTTGTTGGTCCCTTTGTCGCGCGTGGCCACCACCGGAACGTCGAGGTTGAGCGAATCGCTGTATTTTATGCCTTTGATCCGGCCGGTATAGATAGTCTCTATGTTCCCGGCGGGGTATTGTCTTTTTACCGTCACTGTAATCGAATCCTTCACCGCTTTACCCATATTGAACATCTTCACCGCCAGTGTAAACTTGTTTTCGGCAATGGAGATGAACGTGGGTGCGATCTTAACCTGTGGCTCTTCGATCACATAGTCGGGCAGCGCTTCAAAGTTCATGACGATGGCAGGATCACCGTGCAGGGTCGTTTCTTCTGCATGCAGGCGGGCATAGAAATCGGTAGGGCCGGATACATCCACCATTTGCTGCAGGGCGTCACGCACCATAGACCCCAGGCTGGCGCCGTATTTGGGCTTGGCTATGTTGGTGAACAGTCCGTTCAGGTAGATGTTCAGGTAGTTGACGATGCCGTAATGCGTGCTGGCTATGAATGCAATGCCGCCCCGTTGTTTGGCGAGCGTAAATTTTTCAGACAGTGTCTCGTTATAAGTAAAGCGCTGCTGATCGTAGGTGAAGAAATTCCCGGCGTTACAACCGTTGACCGAGAACACCGGATATTTTCCCAGGTTGTTATAATTCTGCGGGTTGTCGAGGTTGAATTCCAGTGTGGTGGCGGAAGAGTGGCCGAAATAGGTAACCATGCTGAGGCCCTCCTGAAAAAGCTGCGTGATGCGGTCGTTCGACAGCTGTTCCACGGTACTGGTAGAGGCCTTGCAAAAAACGGATACGTTGGCACCTGTGGAGGTGTCTTCCAGGATCTGTTTGTACGAATCCATGTAATTACACAATACAGTGCCCAGGTAACTATCGCTGGCGCCCGTCAGATGAAGGGCGTTCTTCATCCAGAGCCGTCCCTGCAGGGTGTTCTGGGCTGTCTTCTGTGCCAGTTCATATTCTTTCAGCTTTTCCAGGTAATCTTCCAGTTCCTTGGCCGTAACCACCGACAGCCGGCCGATGGGTGTTACGGCCATGGTGGAGGTAATGCTGGCGGCGCTGAGCAGGTTGTCGGAACCCGGTGTTCCGAACGTAGGGATCAGGTTGAGCCGCTCGGCCATCGGATCGCTTTGCGCCGCATTGTATTCGTTGTAAACCACCCCTTTTCCGATCAGCAGCACGAACTGGGGCGCCACAGAAAAGCGGCTGCGCGCAAACCGCAGGAAATTACGGACAGACAACGGATGTTTCTTGATACCAAACGCAAACTGGTCAACCAGTTCATCGATCTCGTACAGATGGGCGTTGAAGCTGCCGCCTGCAGCCGAGGCCCGGTAGTTGCGGTAATCATTCACGGGGTTGTTTCCGTTGCTGCCGCCGTAAAGGATGGGATTGCTGATGATGAGATAGTTGCCCTGGTTAGCGCCTGTGCCGAAATTGATGAAATTTTTTGTGGTCAGCGACAGCACCGGCCGGATGTTCGCCGCTTCTTCACTCACGAGCACCAGTCTGCGCCCAACCCCTGATCCCGGCAGCACAAAACGGACCACGTTGCCGGCCACATCACCGGTATACCTTTCTTTTCCATCCAGGTCGTAGAGCACGGGGGCAACCGCACCGAAGCTGAAATTGCTGATCTCCAGATAATAGCCTTCATTTTTAGCGGGCAGATCAAACGTAAAATTTTTGGATCCGCCAAAATTGAACAGTCGCGGGTAAGTGACCTCCACAAAGGAAACTGCCATGCGGTCGTTACCGGAAGGGGAGGTGTTATTGACCTGCAGGCTGGCAGAGCCGGAAGCGATCAGGCTGAGCGGAATCGCTGCCTGGGTGACCGTGTCATTGAAATAATCCATCTGCACGTCTTTCACTACCGTACCATTAAGGCTGACGCGCACGGAGCGGCTGTTCTGGGCATTTCCCGATGCGCCGAACCGTACGCTGGCAGCCGGCCCGTTGGTGGCCGGGAACAGGTTGGGGATCGTAGTCTGCACCGGATTGGATGGATAGATATCTTCGGTGCTCCAGAACTCCCCGCGGTCATAAGAAGAGGAATACAGATATTCGCCTACCGGGGAGGCATAGCCGAGATTGATCCGGTTTTTGAAATACGTGCCGGCGGTATACGTGAAATAAGGTTCGCTGCGAAGGGTATTGCCTGCAACCTGGTTGGGCACATCGGCCAGTCGGGCATTCACCGCGGCCGTGGCGGTTAAAAAGTAAACGGCGGTATCGGTTTGGAGGCTCCATTTGTCCGTATGCTGGCCGGCCGCTTCCCGGTACAGGGCCCTGTCGGGTTTGCCGTCATTCATTTCTCCCCAGAACTCGATGTATCCGTTTGCGGGAAGCGTGCCGGCGGAAACGGATGTGTACAAGGGCACTTCGGCGCCGTTGCGGTACAGCTTAAACTGCTGCACAGGCACATTTCCGAGGCCGGCCGCATTGAGTACCGGCTGACTGATCCGGTAGAGGCCCGTTTCGGCGATCTTGAATTTATAATAGACCTTGCTGAAATCTATCCACTCGTTGTTGAACTGCTGTGCGGCAGCGCCGGTGGCAATAAAAAGGAAGAGGAGGATAAGAGATATTTTCATGGCGGAAGGATTCCTGGAATTCATGACATCAATCAGTTTTGCTTACGCTTCTTCAGGTCAAGCTTTACGGAAAAGATATGCGTGTATAAGGGGTTCGACTGGTTTGCCAGGTTGGTAAAGGCATAATCGATCTGTACGTTCGAGATCCGGAAGCCGGCCCCGATCGAAGGCTGGTAGATCCATACTTTCGATTTGTTTGTGGAGTCGGCATCGTTGAGGGCTTTTTGGAAATTATTGATGCCCGCGCGTACAAAAAACACCTCTTTTACTGAGGCTTCCAGTCCGAGTTTGGGGTCGATGCTTACGGGTTTCATGCTGATCACCGTATTTCTCCGGCCATCGAACGTAACGTCGAGGTTGGCCTCTCCCAGCAGGCTGATCGCGTTGCTGAGCCTGAAGTTATAGGAGCCTCCCAGAATAAGGCGCGGAGCGGTGAGTTCGGTTGATTTAACGGGTATCTCGTTCTGCGTTACATAGAACACCTCGCGCATCTGTTCATTGATGTTGAAGGACCATGCGTTGAAAGTGGTAGTAACGTCGCGGGCCACGGCACCCAGGCTCCAGTTCTTTCCTTTATATAACATGGCCGCATCGAAACCGAAACCCCAAGCGGTCGCAAAATCGCCTGCTTTGCGGTGTATCACTTTGGCATTGAATCCGATGCTCAGTTTTTTGTCACCTTTGGCCATAAGGAGCTGTCCCAATGAAAAAAGAAACGCATAATCGGCCGAGGAAAACGTAGTGATATTGCTGAAATTGATAGAGCCGTCGGGCTCAACCAGAAAAACGGTGTTGGGAATGTCATCTACGGCAAACCGAAGCACCGACACACCGATGGTCCGTTTACCACCGCTGACGGGGATGGCAAGGCTTCCGAAATCATATTTGCCGATGCCGGCAAAATATTCTGCGTGCATAAGGTTCAGCTGGGGGTAATCTTTTACTTCCACCAACGCAGCGGGGTTCCAATAGGTTGCCGTGCCGTCTTTTACAGAAGCAACCTGGGCGCTGCCCATGCCCAGGCCGCGGGCGCCGGCGCCGATGTTCAGGAATTCATTTGAGTATACTCGGAATTGCGCGAGGCTGAGGAGAGAAGAGCACATGAAGGCCATCAATAGAAAGACATAGCAGAATAATTTTCTCATTGATTTATCTTTGGCAGTTATGAGCGTGAACCGGTTGTAAGGTACATCATACCACGTGTTCATAAACGACTGATTCTTATCAGGGAGAACGTCTTAATAAGCGGATTATTGCCGGAAACGGGATCAGGTATATTGAATTAATTTCGCCAAAAATAAAGCATATGAGTCTGATCGAGGAATTAAGGTGGAGGGGGATGTTACAGGATATCATGCCCGGAACAGAAGAACAACTGCAAAAGGAAATGACCACCGCCTACATCGGCTTCGACCCTACCGCCGACAGCCTGCACATCGGCAGCCTGGTGCCCATCCTGCTGTTGGTTCACCTCCAGAAGGCGGGGCATAAACCGATCGCCCTGGTAGGTGGGGCTACCGGCATGGTTGGCGACCCCAGCGGAAAAAGCGCCGAAAGAAACCTGCTCAGCGAAGAAGTGCTGCAGGCAAACCTGGCGGGCATACAGCAGCAGCTTGAGCGCTACCTCGATTTCGACCCTTCCAGACCCAATGCTGCCGAGATCGTGAATAATTACGACTGGTTCAAAAATTTCAGTTTTCTCCATTTCATCCGCGACGTGGGCAAGCACCTCACCGTAAACTACATGATGGCCAAAGACAGCGTAAAGAAACGGCTGGAAAGCGAAGTGGGCATGAGCTTTACCGAGTTCAGCTACCAGCTGATACAGGGCTACGACTATTTCTGGCTGCATCAGAACAAGCAGGTAAAACTGCAGATGGGGGGCAGCGACCAGTGGGGGAACATCGTCACCGGCACCGAACTTATCCGCCGTAAAAGCGGCGGTGAAGCCTATGCCTTTACCTGTCCGCTCATCACCCGCGCCGACGGAGGCAAGTTCGGCAAAACCGAAAAAGGCAATGTGTGGCTCGACCTCAACAAAACCTCCGGGTTCCAGTTCTACCAGTTCTGGCTGAATGCCAGCGACGAGGACGCGGAAAAATGGATCAGGATATTCACCTTCCTGCCCCAGGAAGAGATCGGCGACCTGACGCAAAAGCACAAAGAAAATCCGCAGGACAGGCTGCTGCAAAAGACCCTGGCGAAGGAACTGCTGGTATTTGTACACGGGGAGGATGAATACCGCAAAGCCATCGAAACGACCGAAAAACTGTTCAGCAATCAGTCGGCTCCCGCCACCTCGCTCAGCATCGAAGACCTGCGGTCGATGGAAGGCATTGTTCATTTTGATTACGCAAAAGAAAAAATACAATCGGGCACGGACGTGCTCAGTTTTCTCGCCGACACCGGCATCTTTGCAAGCAAGGGGGAAGCCCGGAAAATGATCCAGAACGGCGGTGTAAGCATCAACCGGTCAAAAGTGGGCGATGCTGCGATGAAGCTGCAGCCGGACCTGTTGCTGCACGATCAGTACCTGCTGGTGCAGAAGGGCCGCAAACAATATTACCTGGTGAAAGCCATCTAAAGTACTTTCAGGAGAACCTCTTTGAAAACCGTCTATTTTATCAGCGGAATGGGTGCCGATGAACGGGCATTTTCCCGGCTCGACCTGTCGTTCTGCAGGCCCGTCTTTGTGAAGTGGATCAAACCGCTGCCCAATGAGGGGCTTGCGGATTACGCGTTGCGGCTCAGCAGCCAGATCCGGGAAGAAGAACCGCTGATCGTGGGATTGTCATTCGGAGGCGTACTGGCGATCGAGATCGCCAAACGCAAACCGGTACGCAAAGTTGTGCTGATCTCGAGTGCGAAAACAGACCGCGAAATTCCATTCTATTACAAATGGCTCAGGTTTGTGCCGCTGCACCGGATGATCACACTCAACACCCTTCATGCTGCCAATCAGCTGGTGTACCGGCTTATGCGGGTAACACACAAAGAAGATAAAAAGGTGTTCAGCCGCATGTTGCGGGTCACCGACGCCGATCTGCTGAAATGGTCGATTGACCAACTGGCCCGCTGGAAGAATACCAGCTTTCCGCCCCATACCTGCCATATCCACGGCACTGCAGACCTCATGCTGCCCTATCGCTTTATCAAAGCCGACCATACCGTGAAAGGGGGTCAGCACCTGATGCTGATCTCCAGGGCTGAGGAGATATCGAAGCTGTTGCGGGCATGTTTGTCTGACCCCTGATCCATCTACTCCTTCACTCCTTCCCCGCCCTCTTTCACCAATAACGGCCAGTTCTTGTCGCTCCTGTGTTCGCCTGCGATAATGGCGGCGATCTTTTTTACAATGTCCCGATGGCGGGTAGCCACATTGTTTTTTTCGGCCGGATCGGTTTTCAGATTGTACAGTTCGATGGGAGCGCCGGCGTTCTTGCTTACATTGAGCTTCACACCCTTCCACTGGCCCAGGCGAACCGCCTGCCGGCCTCCGGATTCATGGAACTCCCAGTAATAAAAGGGATGCTGCTGCAACTGAACCTCGCCGCTGAGGAAAGGCAGGATGGACAGGCCATCGAGGCGCTTTGTTACGGGAAGGCCGGCCAGGGCTTCAAAAGTGGGCATGAGGTCCCAGAATGCAGCGGTTTGGACGGTATCTACGCGTGGCATGATCTTCCCTTTCCACACAGCGACGAATGGCACGCGGATACCACCTTCGTACAGGTCGCGCTTGATGCCATGCAGGCCGGCGCTGCTGTTGAAAAAATCAGGGTCGCCGCCGTTCTCGCGGTGCGGACCGTTGTCGCTGGTAAAAATGATCAAGGTGTTTTCTGCCATCCCCGCCTTGTCAACAGCAGCCACTACTTCGCCCACATACCGGTCGAGCCGTGAAACCATGGCGGCAAAAGCGGCATGTTTCTGTGGTTCATACTGGTGTTCAACCGTGTTGTCGTTGGCCGGACGTGCTGCATCGGGTTCATGAAAAAGCTTTACATACCGCTCGTAGACAGCGTCGTGAGGTACGTTCACATCGCCATGCGGGAGCGTATAGGGAAGAAAAAGAAAGAACGGTTTAGCGTGGTCGGACTGCAGGAAACGCATGGCCTGCTGATGGATAAGGTCTGCGGAATAGATAGAGTCTGACTGCAGGTTCTCCGGCAGATTCACTTTTGTCTGATCGCTCCACAAATGATCCGGGTAATAATTATGGGCCAGGGTCTGGCAGTTATAGCCGTAAAAACGGTCGAACCCTTTTTTCAACGGCTCGCCGCTCGACCCCGGATATCCAAGCCCCCATTTTCCAAAGGCGGCGGTCGCATAGCCGCTCTTTTGCAATACCTGCGGGAACGTAAGCACAGAGTCAGACAGCGGGAACTGGCCTTCCGGTTTCATGCCGCGGTTGCCCCTCACCGTAGTATGGCCTGTATGCATACCCGTCATGAGGCTGGTCCGTGAAGGCGCACATACCGAAGTGCCGGCATAGAACTGTGTCATGCGCAGCCCCTGCGATGCCAGCCTGTCTATATTGGGCGTACTGATCTTCTGCTGTCCGTAACAGCCGACCTCTCCATACCCGAGATCATCGGCAACGATCAGGATGATATTGGGCTGTCTGTTTTTGCCTGCGGCAGACTTGTTCTGCGCGCTTGCAGAGAACAAACAAACAAACAGGTACATGCAGATCGCTGCCAGTGCTGATAATCGTTTCATAGTAATTTTTGCCGCATCTATTTCATCCTGTATATTTCGCTGCCTGCCAGTAAAAAACAACCCAGCCCGTAATCTTCAAAGTCCGGCGTATGATCGTAGTTTACGGGCTGTCCGTCTTTCGGCTCTTTACCGGTGCCCTGCACGAAGCCGAGCTTACCCTCTTCATGTACACATTCCCGGCTCATGGCGCTCCACGCTTTGAGAGCCGGTGCGCGGTATGTTTTTTTATCGAGCAGTCCGTGGTTCATTCCCCACGCCATGCCATATATGAACAGGGCGGTTCCGCTCAATTCTTTACCACCGAAATGGGTGGAATCGTGCAGACTCACATTCCAGAAACCATCGGGCCGCTGTATGGGCAGCAAGGCTGTCATCATGTCTTTATAGTCTTTCATATATTCGGCATAGTGGGGATCTGTCTTTGGCAGCAGATCGAGCGACCTGATCAGGGCGGCTACCACCCACCCGTTGCCCCTGCTCCAGTAACAGTCTTCCCCGTTTGGCTCTTTGTAGGGAGGCACGAAATCCTTGTCGCGCCACCACAGGTGATCCTGCGGGTTGTACAGTCCGTTGGTGCCGTGCGAATTCTTAGCGAAGCTGTACAGGTCGTACATTTTGCGGTAGTAGGAAGTATCCTTGTACATATTACCCAGGCGGGCAAAAACCGGCATCGACATCTGTATGGCATCGATCCAGTTCCAGTCGTCTTTTTTATCCGACTTCACCATCTCGTCGATCGAGGTCTTGATGGCCTGTATGCGCTCCGGCTTGGGATCGATCAGGTAGAGATCGATATAAGTTTGTCCGCAGCATTGATTGTCTGCATTGCGCGTAGCGCCTCCGCGCAGAGCCCAGTTGTGTTTCTGGCCCCAGTCCACCGCATAATCATACAGCGCTTTGTCTTTGTCGAGCTTGTACAACTCCATCAACCCTTCGTAATACACGGCCCTAGTCCAGATGTTGCTTGGCCGCGCGATGTTTGTGAAAATCTCTTTGCCGGGATCGGGCCATTTGTTCATGAAATAAGTGTTGGCCAGCTCCATCTGTTTCAATACAGTCTTTTTGTCCGGCGGCTTCTGCGCCTGCGGTTTTATCGAAACGACCAACCCGGCCAACATTAAAAAGGGAAGTACGATTTTCTGTATCATGCGATAAATTATTCAGTAATTAAAACCGCCACGGAATTATGGCATTTTCCGGAGTCCTTCCCAGCGCACCTTCCATTTTCCGTTCGCTGGAAAGCCCGGATGGTCGGTGCGGCAACCATCGTAGCCGGCGCACATTATGGCAACCGCCGCCAGCAATCCGCCGTTGCCCGGAAGATACAACCTTAACCGGTCATCCTGGTAATTGTGCCCGTTTGGAAGGTAGGTGTTTGTCTTTATGTTCATGAAGAGGGCGTCGATCGCTTTTTCCGGCATGCCCAGCCGGGTCGCGGTCATGGCAGTCATCGAGAAATCCCATCCCCAGGTATCTTTCCAGTCCCAGTCGGTCCAGATGAGGTTGAAAGTATTTCGCATAACCGCCGTATCGAGCAGCGGCGTCCGAGGCAGCATGCCATAGGTAGCCAGCACCGAAGGATGATCTGTTTTGAATGCAGGATTGGTGTAGGAGTCGGGAGCGCTCTCGGTGGCGAGGTACACCTGATCCTTCTGGAGTACGGGCAGGGCAGAAAGTTGTTCGCTTACCTCTTTCCATCTGGGGTTGGCTGGCAGATGCAGCCTGCTCTTCCAGGCCTGTGCAATGTTCAAGGCCCATTGCCAGTACGCCAGCTCGTAGGTGGGATTGAACGTTTGTTCCGGTTTGAACCGTTCCTGGGCGGGGATCAAGCCGGGCCCGAGCACATACCGCTTCGTGGCTGCATCATAGCGGGCGAAGGAAGCCATGAAATCGGCCGTGGCAAAAAGCAGCTCTTTGTATTTATTCAGGGTTTTAACATCGGGATGGGCCCGGTAGCTGAGTTCGGCGAAATAGATAAAATGCGGTTGCTGCCAGATCAGAAAAGCGCCTACAGACGAAGGGCTCTCATTGCCCTCCGGGTCGGTCATTTTCTGCCAGCGTACACCATCATACCCCTGCCGTTCCGCTATCTTTTTAGCGAGCGGGTATGCTTTACGGTACCATTCCATACTTTTTTCGAGCAGATCGATCCGGTTCCAGAGCGCGAAATGAACCCCATGCCACCAGTGCATTTCAAGATGCGGCTTTCCATACCAGCTGTTGTAGGTAAGCCCCGTCTCCTGCGGCGGGTACCGTCCTGCGCACTGAATTTTGGTCAGGTACTGGGAAAGGACCACCCGCCGCTCAAGCTCCATCGCACGCGGATCTGTGCTTCCGCTGAAATCAACCGCCCCGCCCCTGCTCCAGAACGATTTCCAGGAAGCGGCATTCACCGCTTTCACCGCCGCAAACCCTGGAACCGGGGCTCCGGTTTTCTGGGAAGAAAAAAGGCAGCTGAGTTCAAAGTTCGCGGCAGAGGGTTGCAGCAAAAAATAGTGCGCTCCCTTTTCTGTGATGGCGGCAGTACCGCTCCAGGCCAGCTTCACAAAGTATGAGTTCGTATCAAGGGTATGGATGAACAAAGCGCCGCCGGCTGTCCTGGTAAACGACGAGCGATGCCGTTCCGCGTCGCTCCAGTTATCGCCCGAATCTGCAAATGCATTGGCAGGAAACGGAAACCGCAGCCGGATGAACAAACGGCCTTGCGACATGAGGGCCGATCTTACTTTTACTGCCACTACATCTTTTGCCTGATCCACCAGCGTTACCACATCCACACTCTCCCCTTCCACCGTAAAATGACTGGTGAGTTCACCGGTCCACATATTCAGCTCCTGGTGAATGCTGTCGATATCCGATGCAACAGCCGGCTGGCCTCCCCTTTTTATGATCTCGAAACCGAGGTTTCCCAGCTGCAGGCGATGCACATTCTCCCTGAAGTAATTGGACGCGTCTTTGTTCCGCTGCGGGGTCGACCACTGTACCGTGTAAGGGACCTGCTTGCCGCTCAGCGTATAATTCTTGTAGGCTTCTTCCAGCTTGTAGTCGTGCAGGTTGGGAAAGCTGTGCCAGCCCCATTCAGATTGCGTTCCCAGCGGAATCCCCTTTTCGTACACTTCGGGAAACGATTGCAACCCGGTTACATCGGCAGTAAATGCAAAAGCGCCATTGCCCAGCGAAAGCGACGACAACGTATCTATCTTGGTATTGACCACCGTATGCCGCAGCACCAGCTGTCGCCGGTCGATGGGCTGTGCCTGGATGAGCAAAGCAGCGCAGAGCAGGAAAAACAAAAAAGCGTTTATGCGTACAGGTTGCATATCAGTGAGGGAGGGTCTTGTTTAAAAACGGCGGAGCGTAATGTCTGTTTTGACGGGCAGCGTAAGATACTTATTGAGGTTGCATGCCGGGATCAACTTCAGTCCTTCGACTACGGAAGCGGCGTTCAGCCGCGCACCTGCATCATTGGTATGGGTATGGTCGGCCGGGAAAAAAGCGTTTACCTTTTCCGCACCCATTTTATCATACTGGTCTGCGATCAAAGAGTTCAGGTCGATGAAGAAGGCGCCGGTGGCGCTGGCCACTTCTTTGGACCATCCGCCATAGTCGCTGCCGCCTCTCGCCACTTTGCCGTTTTCAAACATATTGCGCGGGATGGGAGAACAAATGATCGCTACGGCCCCGTGGGCTTTTGTATCGTTTACATATTTGCGCATGTACCAGCCGTATGTGTGAACCACTTCCTGTTTTTTCATGATCGGATTGTACACTTCCCGGCTTTCATCGCCCGTGCCTTTGATGGTGCCCCGTGCGCGGGCCGTGTCATCGAGCGCACCGCCATCGTTGTGGCCGAACTGCATCATCACGTAATCGCCTGGAGCCAGGTTTGGCAGCACGCTCTCCCAGTGGCCTTCGGTGATGAATGTGCGGCTGCTGCGGCCTCCCAGCGCAACATTGCGAACGCTGACCCTCGCGGTGTCGAAATATTGCGAGATCACGCTGCCCCAGCCCATCTGTCCGTTCTTACCCGTGCCGTCGCCATTCCTCACGGTGGAATCGCCGATGATATACAGGATGGGTTTACGTTGGGGAGGCAATAGAACGAATGAGGCGAAGAGCAGGAAAGCTGCACTCAGGGCGAGCCTTGAAATCTTTGACATCGTCGTGTATTGAATGAAAGTATAAAGATCACTTCCTGTGTGACAGCACTATCCGGGGTTTGGGCGGTGTTTTCATACCGTCTCCCAGGAAAAAGCCGGTATGGGGCGGCTGGTTATAGCCGACGTTCTGCCAGGCGACGCTCAGGCGGTACTGAGGATCATGCATGAAGGTATAATATTTAAATTTTGTCGGAACCGGGGTCGAAAAAATTCTGAGCTCCTTGTTGTCTTCCGTCCGGTAGATGACTTCTTCCCGCCAGTCGCCCAGGATATCTGCCAACAGCACGGGATTGGCTTTGGTGCCGTTGTTCGATACACAGCCGTATTTGCGCACATCGAGCAGGGTGCTGAGCTGGTGCGACTGATAATCCCATTTTTCGATCAGCGGGCCATTGAGCAATTCGCTGAGCTGGTCGCCATCCCAGCTGATCAGAAAGTTCACCGAGTGGGGCGGTTCACCGATCCGCTCGCCTTTTATGCTGCGGAGACCTTCCGCTCCGCCCCAGGTTTCGGCACCGGGGTACCGGGGATCAATGTCAGCAGCTACGCCTCTGCCTACATCCTTGTCCGCATCTCCCGTCCAGAGGATGGCTCCCGTGCGCGCGTCGTACAAGGCGGAACCCGCGCCTCTGGTCCGTTCTTCGATCTCATGAACGCCGAACACTTCCTTGCCAGGCCGCAACGGATCGAGGTCACTGACATGGATGGCGTCGCCATGCCGAAGACCGGTTGTGTACAGCCCTTTGCCGTTGTCGTCTACACACATGGAACCATAGATGATCTCGTCTTTTCCATCACCGTCTACATCTGCAACCGTGAGATTATGATTGCCCATCCCCGAAAAAAGGTTCGCACTGTCTTTCGTGTCAAAGACCCAGCGGGAGGTCAGTTGATGGTTTCTCCAGTCCCATGCTGCCAGTACGGTGCGGCCGTAGTAGCCGCGGCACATCACGACGCTGGGCAGTTTACCATCCAGGTAAGCCACGCAGGCCAGAAAACGGTCGACCCGGTTGCCGCTGTTGTCGTTGCCACCGTTTCCTCCGCGGCCACCCCAGCCGTTGATGCGTCCCCTGCCGGGAATGTACGGGGTAGTGGCAAGCGCTGCTCCGGTGAGCCCGTCGAAAATGGTGAAATACTCCGGACCATCCAGGATTTTACCGTCTTTATTCCGCCAGTCCCTGGAAGAATCGCCGATGACCACGCCCTTTCCATCTACGGTACCATCCGCCGTTTTCATGGCCACTTCTGCTTTTCCATCGCCATCGAGGTCATAAACCATAAACTGGGTGTAGTGAGCGCCTTCGCGGATGTTGCGTCCGAGATGGATGGTCCACAATAGGTTGCCATCCAGCGTATAGGCCTGAAACACGGGCGGGTCGGTGAAGCCGGCAGAGGCATTGTCGCGGCTCTTGCCGGCCTGGTGAAGTACGATCTCATAGCGGCCGTCGCCATCGAGGTCACCTATCGAGGCATCGTTCGGCACATAACCGGCTGGTGTCTGGAGGGAGATCGATAAATAAGGTTTTGGATGCGCGGCCAGCACGCAGGAACCGGTATCGGTTGTCTCCCGTCCGTTCCTGAGTGCCCTGATCGTATAGATATAAGCAAGATTGCTGTCGAGGTGGTGATCTCCAAAACCGGTGACGTCGCGGATAGGTGACTGGTTGAGCCGCACAAGTGCGCCATTGTTTGCCCTGCGGTAGAGGTTGAAGGCGAGATCCGGCGGGTCGGTTGCTTCTAAACGCCAGCTAACGAAAGCCGTTCCTTCTTGCTGGGGAACAGCGACCAGCCCCCGGTCGAGCGATTCCATGACACGTTGGGCATGGAGTGCTTCCTGCCCGCAGCACTGGCTGAAGAATAAAAAGAGAAATAAGCGGATTGATTGATTCATGCGACCTTTCCGGGCAAATGGACCGGCAAGGTGAAATTAGGAAATTCTGTTGCTTGCCCTGTACACTGATCAGGCAATATAGCGGTGACTGAACTGGCTGGCAGCCTGATAGTGAACCAGGTGCTCTCTGAGGGCGACGACGGAAGCAAACTTTACGCCGGCCTGTTCCGATTTTTCGATGGGCGTTTCTATGAAGAGGGTACGTTCTTTTTCGGTGAGGATGTAGGGCTCGGTAAACACTTCATCCATATCGGGGTTCAGCAGTGTAAGGTGGTAATACACGCTGCCCAGCTGGGCTTTTGCGCGTACGAGACAGTGAAACTCCTTGTGTTCGAAATAAAAATCCAAGGTGAAAAGGGTCGTCAGACAGTTCTCCTCAGGATCATCACAATAATAAAATTCCATTCTGAAATTATTCGGGGGTTTTCAAATAGAGACTAATGTATCATGTTTGTTCAAGCTGCGAAAGTTTAGTTATGAACAAAAATGATTTTAACGGGAATCCAAACCACGGTTTTTCAGGTGTGAATATCTTGATCTTCAGCAGCGATATCCGAATCGTGCCTGTATGAGACTTCCTTCTTTACCAGTTCTTCCATTGGAATTATCCGCCTGTTCCACCACGGATACCGGTGATGTTTATCCATAATCCCAAAGCTTCGATCGCAGTTCCGTAGGCATCCCTTTTTATTACCCCACTCCGGTCCTTCACCCAACAGATTTGTTGCGATGCGTTGATCACCCGGTATTCCGACTCAACGATCATATGTGGCCCGGCTGTTTTGATCTTCTCGAGATGCGCTGTAAACAGCGCCCTGTCTTCCGGGTGCACAATCGAAACAAGTGCAACAGGCCCGTTGTTTCCCCCCTCCTGCCGGCCAGTCCATCTTTGCCAGGCGCTGTTTGTAAAAACAAGTTCGCCGGTGTTCACCTCTGCCACAAACATCATCTCATCCACGGCATCCGCCAGCTGCTCCGTTACATACCGGTTCTCGAGCACGGCGTGCAAGGCCAGTTGCAGTTCCGTATGGTCGCGGGTGATGGACAGGATACTTTCCACTTCGCCGTTTTCACCGGATTCGGGCACCATCCGGGAATAAAAATAATGGAGGCCATCCGTCATGTCAAGTGAATTGTAAAAATCTTTTTGCTTCCCGGTCTTTATCACCTCGCGCAGGGCTTTCATGAAAGCGGCGGCTCCCTCCCGTGGAAAGCCTATTTCAACCTTTGTTTTATTCAGGAGGACCGACGCGGGTTGTTTCCGGTTTCGCTCAAAGGCCGGGTTTGCATACATTAGCTTCAGATTCCTGTTCCAACGACTGATCTCATCGGGGGTCGATTCTACGAGGGCCCGCCAGTATTCCTGTTCTCTCTGCGCCCGCGCTTCTGCGTCTTTTATCTCCTGCAGGTCGAGTAGCAGCACAATGACGCCGCTTTCGGTGGGGCTCACCTTCAGCAGTACCCACTTGTTCAGGAACTGAGAAAAATATTCTTCCTGATAAGGGGCCGCATGCTCGCAGGTATGCATCACACCCGTGTAGAGCGGGGTATGCTGCGCATGTGGGAAAACATCCCAGATGCATTTACCGGTCAGCACATCCGAAGAAAAACCCAGCATCTCTTCCGCTTTCCTGTTCAGATACCGGAAACAGTATTTCTTACTATCGAGCTCAAAACAGCCCTCGTTCATGGCATCGAGAATTGTGTCGGCTTTTTTCTGCTTACCCGTCAGCAAATGCTCTTTCGTAAAATCGTGTACAAGCCATAAAACGGCATACACGTTTTCTTTTTCATCACGCAACGGGATCATGTATTGTTCGGTGTAGCGGCCATCCTTCATGAGCTCGCTGCCGGGTATGTACACCGCTTCACCCTTGAGCGCCTGCTGCAGGTTTTCGTAAGTTGGTTCCTTTTTAAAAGTGGGAAAGATGTCGAGCACGTTCTTGTGAAGTACCTGGTTCTTTGCCAGGGCAAAATAAACTTCGCATTGCTTGTTCCATACGATGATGTTGAAATTTTCATCCAGTACAATGATCCGGTCTATTGTATTTTCAATCAGATTTTCATTGAGCTCCAACCGCCGGCTAAGCTGATCTCTCAGGTTCGTCTCGGGTGTAATATCCTGTACGATCGTGAGTACGCCGTTCACGGTTCCGGCCGGGTCTTTCAGCGGGGCCATGTGCACGTCGAGGTATTGGTTGTTGAGGCAGGAACGGTAATTCGGCAAAAACACCTGCTCATCGGCCATGGCGCGTTCCAGGTTCTCTACGACCGACGGATGTTTCATGGGAGGCAGCACATCGAAGAGGTTCCTGTTCCTGACATCCGAATCCTTAAAACCGTATTCTTCTGCAAAACGCTTGTTGTACGATATGATGGTATGATGAAGATCAGTGATAAAATATATTTCCCGCATCGTATCGCCCACCAGATCGCTGAACGCCTTGAGATGATGCTTTTCAAGCTCGATGGTTTTCACCTGGGTAACATCCATCATCACGCCCATGAGGTGCGTGATCTTCCCTTCTGTTTTAAGAAGCCGGTTCTCCAGCCTGATATCCCGCATTGTGCCATCCGCACCGATGATGCGGCATTCGAGCGGTGCCGACGCAGGTTCGGTGAACATGCTGCCGAATAA
Source organism: Chitinophagaceae bacterium (assembly GCA_965200945.1). Taxonomy (GTDB): domain Bacteria; phylum Bacteroidota; class Bacteroidia; order Chitinophagales; family Chitinophagaceae; genus JADCRZ01. The sequence goes on along the minus strand of OZ241749.1, from coordinate 531,867 downwards.
ACGAGATGCTGCTTCGGCATCATCGGGATGGATGAATTTAACCAGCTCCGCCACGGTGTTTTCCGGGTGGTTGATCTTCAGCCCCCACAGGCGAAAAAAGTTTGGCGAGAACGCGGTTTCGAGGGTCTCCAGATCGGTCCGCCAGCTGCCTGTGTACGTGATTTCTTCCTGGTACTGGAAGAGTTCCTGCTGCAGGTAATTTCCGTTTTTCACACTATCTACGCTTTTCCCCAGCTGGTACTCATCGGTTACATCTTTTACCACGCCAAGGATCACCACTTCCTTTTCCGCATTGGTCAGAATTTTGCCGGCCAGCTGCAGCCGCCTGAGTTTGCCGTCGGCCCGGTAGATCTGGTAAGAAAGCTGCGGAGGGATCTGTTTGTCCTGCGCATCGCGAAAGGCCTGGGTTACCTGCGTCCGGTCGTCTGCATACACATAATTCAGAAAAAATTCCCGTCCCAGTATCTGATGCTGCGGTTTGAGACCATGCAGGCGAAAAAAATTGTCGGAGTACACAAGCTTCCGCGTTCTTACATTGAGCTGCCAGTATCCGCTTTCAGTCAGTTTTTCGGTCGTGGAGTAAAGTTCGTTCTGCAACTCAGCAGATTCTTTCGATTCCCGCAAGGCAAGCTCGTTGATTTTGGTTTCCGTGATGTCCTGTGTTACACCGATCATGATCGTTTCCGCCAGTTCGTTCCGCATCACTTTGCTCAGTTGTTTCACATACCGTATCTCGCCCTGACCGGTGATGATCCGGTACTCGAGATGAAAGGGTATGCGTTCATCCATGGCCCTGTCGAACGTGTCGCTGACGATCCGCTTTTCGTCCGGATGTATGAACTTCCGGAAAGTATCCGTATGTGCTTTCAGCGAGCCGGGTATCACGCCGTAGATCCGGTACAGATTGGTGGAGTAAAAGGTCTTATGTGTGTGAAGATTGATTTGCCAGGTACCTGCATGAAGAAACTGCTCACTCGAGAGAAGCAATGCATGGCTCAGGTTTGCGGACGCGATGGCCGGAATGCGTGCAATATGAACCATTTCATCGATGAACTTACCCTGACAGACTGTTTTTCCCTCCACCTGTACAGGTACCGCCTCGAGATAAATGATCTTGAGTTCACCGGAGGGTGTCAGGATCCGGAAGTAGGTATATACAGCCATCTCTGTACCCGGCTTTTCGCACTCCTGGCGAAGCGTTTCCACATCCTCGGGATGGATCAGTAACCGCGCCTGGTTGATTATAAAACAGGCAGGCGACTGAACGGGAAAACCATGAATGGCGAAAGCCTGATCATGCCAGAAAATATAGCTCTCCGGAATGTCAAGATCCCATACGCCGGGCAGATCCTTTTCCTCGTGTTCCCGGATGAACTGAATATGTTGACCCGCATCGTTAATCATACCTTTCCGCTATACCATGTTTCAGATTCTTCCGTTGAGGTGTAGAATTCCTTGGTCTATTGGTTTAAAAGTGCAAGTAACGAGCCGGGATACAATGCAGCGCAGGGCCAGAGAGAAATTGACCTCAATCAAGTTTAAATACCGGAAATGATGCGGGAAGATTGTGTTTCCTATAAAATTGTTTAAAGGTTAAGCGACAATTGGATGTTTTTGTAGCACAGAATCGTCTCTCGTAAAAGGCTACTAGAATTCACCTTAACCCGAAGCATCCGAATATGTTATTGAAGCGGGGACAATCTGCGTTGATACAGGAGGAGCCCGCGTTAAGGGCGTGCCGGCAAAGACAAAATATCGGGTTAAAAGCGCAACTCTTTTCCAACTATGACACGGAAAAATTGTTATAAAGAGCAATGACGCAAGCAGAATTATTCCTCCCCGTTCAGCAAGAAACGCCGGCACCGGAAACAACTGGCAAGCCCGCTAAATCGTGGATGCCACGCCGTGTGATCTTTACGCCCGAAGCGATCGAAGAACCCTATGGAAAGGAGATCTTTGAACGTGTATCGGCGATGAATCTTCCGGTGGAAGTGCTTTCCGCCAATCGTCTCAATGGCATAAAAGGTGCCACGGAAAAGGAGACTTACAGGCTGGCCAAAACGACCCTGGCCATTGTAAAGGCGCCGCCTAGTGCCTTCAAACTGCAGCCTATTCCGCCGTCGGCAGATTACCAGTTTCACCTGGCGCAAGGCTGCCCTGCCCACTGCCAGTATTGTTACCTTGCCGGCAGTCTTGCAGGGCCTCCTGTGATCCGCGTGTATGCTAACCTGCCTTCCATCCTTGATAACCTGGCTAACTATGAGAAACCTGGCTTCGTCACCAGCTTCGAAGCCAGCTGCTATACCGATCCGCTCGGGATCGAACACCTTACTGGTGGACTTGCCCGTACGATCGAGTACTTCGGACAGCGTCCGGAGGCGCACCTGCGGTTTGTTTCTAAATTCGATGCGGTGGATTCTCTGTTGCCACTTGCGCACAACGGCCGCACCCGCTGCCGCATAAGCCTGAACGCGGAACCTGTTTCCCGTCGCCTGGAAGGAGGAACCGCTTCCATTACGGCAAGGATCGGCGCATTGCGGAAACTGGCAATGCCCCGCGAAAAAGGCGGCGGAGGCTACCCCATTGGTGTCGTACTTGCCCCTATTATGCCGATAGCCGACTGGAGACAGCATTACGGTGAGCTTTTTGACCGGCTCCAAAAAAACCTGGATTTCCACACCAATCTCACCTTTGAGCTGATCAGTCACCGGTTCACGCCCGGGTCAAAAGAAGTGCTGATGGACTGGTATCCGAACACAAGCCTGGATATGAACGAAGAAGGCCGGTCTGTGAAAAGAAATAAGTTTGGCGGATTGAAATACGTGTACACGAAAGATGTAATGAAGGAATTGAAAGGGTTCTTCGAGCAGGAGATCGCAGCCCGGTTCCCCATCGCGCGAATTCTGTACTGGACTTAAGATTGAGATCGCTGTATGCATCCGGTTTAAAACAATGCTAAATAGAAACAACATTCACTTATTTCTGTTGTTTCGCTTCTTCTTTTGCCTTTTTCTTGAAAAATCCTCTGAACAGGAAATTGTGCTGTAAGGCTTCCATGTTCTCATCCAGCTTCTGGCTTCCTGACTGCAGGTTCTGAATGGTCGTTTTAATGCCCTGGGCCGACTGCTGGTCGTTCAGCAGGGTACCTACCGGACCTTCTGGGTCTCCGAGTTGTTCGCTGGCATGCTTCAGGTCTTTTACCACTGCAGTGGCGGCATCCGATGCTACCTGCAGTTGTGCAAGCGTAGTACGTACATTGCTGAACACGGAGGTGTCAGTAACAAGGTCGTTCAGGAGCGTTCCTTTTGTATGCAGCTGATTGGCATACGCATATAAGCTTTTGGACAGTTTTTCCGTATTAGAAGAAGCCCGGTTGAGGGTTGCAAGCGTGGACTGCATCGAATTCATGAGGGTTTGGTCAGACAGCAGGCGGCCCAGCGTTCCCTGTCCGTTGGCCAGGTTCGCAGTTATGGTTTTTATGTCGCCGGTAATTGCAAGCAGGTTTTTGTTATTGCTTTGCAGCGTAGTCATCATTTCATCGGTACCGATGGCTTTTTCCACCTTGAGCACGTCACCGGCCGTTACCTGCGGCTGTCCGTCTGTACCGCCGTAGATCACCACGATCTTGTTACCGATCAGTCCGTCGGTACTGATCTTCGCCAAAGCATCTTTGCGGATAAACCTGGTGACCTGTTGCTCCACATTGAGATCGACCTGTACATCAGCGTTCTTGTTGAAATCGATCGACTTTACCGTACCTATTTTAACGCCGGAGAACCAGACATTATTCCCTTTCTGCAGGCCGTTCACATCATCGAACACCGCCCGCACCGTGATGGCTTTTACAAAAGTTTTCTTTTGTCCACCCAATGTCAGTATACAGGCAACCAGTATCGCCACCGCGATGAAAACAAAGGCACCGATCACAATGGCTCTCGTATTCTTGGTAGATCTCATATCTTATTGAATAAAATTATAATTGTAAAAACTTTCGATGCGCTGGTCCTGCGTGCTGAACACCTCATCGAACGTGCCTTCCCGCAGAAACTGTCCGTCGAGCATCATGGCCACACGGTCTCCGGTTGCTTTGGCGCAGGTAAGGTCGTGGGTGATGATGATAGAGCTTGTATTGTAACGTTCCTGCACTTTGTTGATCAGGTTGTTGATGTCGATGCACGTGATGGGGTCGAGCCCGGCCGTGGGTTCATCGTACAGCATAACCTCCGGTCGCAGGATGAGGGTACGGGCGATGCCGATCCTTTTTTTCTGGCCGCCGGAAAGCTCTGCGGGCATCTGATTGATCGTTTGCGATAACCCGACCGCTTCCAGCACACTCAGCACCGACTCATTGATTTCTTTTCGCTTGAGGTTCTTTTTGTTCCGCACAAGCGGAAATTCAAGGTTCTCGCGCACTGTCATACTATCGTACAGGGCGCTGTTCTGGAAAGAAAAACCGATTTTGAGACGGAGTTCCCGCAGCTCTGGTCCCGACAAGTTCGCCACTTCCTGTCCCAGCACATTTACGATACCGGAATCCTGTTTCAGCAGGCCGGAGATGATTTTAATAAGAACGGACTTACCGGTGCCGGAACGGCCCAGCACCACTACATTCTCTCCTTTGTACACTTCCAGGTTCACACCCCGCAGCACATGGTTTTCACCAAAAGACTTAAACAGGTTTTCGATGTGAATGTCGCGGGTCGACTCGTCTCTTTGTATTGGTTCTTTACGCATATGCTATAGTACTCTGATCCAGTTGGTAACCTGAACGATCAGCACTTCTTCAATGAATATGAGGAACATCGATAACACAACAGATGAATTGGCTGCCCTTCCAACACCCTCTGTACCCTGGGTGGCATTATATCCTTTGTAACAGCCAACCACCCCGATGGTGAAGCCATACGTGAGCGCCTTTACGATGGAGGAAAAAATATCAAGGAACGATATTTTTTCAAACGCTTTTTCGAAAAAGGTGGCGAAGGAAGTAAGCTCGTTTGCATGCACATCGAGGTACGAACCAAGCAGCCCTACCAGCCCGGTATACAACATAAGCACCGGTATCATAAAGGTAGTAGCGATGATGCGGGTAACAACCAGGTACTTGAACGGGTTCACCGCCGAAACTTCCATGGCGTCGATCTGTTCCGTCACCTTCATGGAACCCAGTTCGGCACCTATGTTGGAACCGACCCTTCCTGCGGCGATCAGCGCCGTTACAAGAGGCGCCAGCGCCTTGATGATGGCAATGGACACCAGGGATGGCAACCAGGAAGTAGCGCCGAACTCTGCCAGGGAAGGACGCGATTGCTTGGTAAAGACCAGCCCGGTAATAAAACCGGTGAGCGTAATAAGAGACAGTGATTTGAATCCTACATAGTAACACTGCCGTACAATTTCCTGGAATTCAAAGGGAGGCCGTAAAGCTTCTCTGAAGAAACGGAGAATGAATTTAAACGTAAGGAAAATGTCCAGGAAAAACTGGTCCAAACCCTTTGATAAGACAAATTTACGCGGCTCTGCTCTGTTTACGCTCATTGGCTGTGATCACTTTGAACGATCGGTGATGAATAAAATTTCCGGGATGCAGATACTCTGTGCTACATGGCTTTCTTTGACTATGAAAAACACATGCCAGAATAAAAGTACAATATTCTGCTCTTCTTCACTGCGTTGATTACCATGCGTGATAATGACTTAATGCCGCTCGGGGAACCAGCCCCATTTGCGTGCGGCGGCATTGAAAAGCATGATTCCGGTAACGGCACAACCAACACCGGCGAGCACATCCAGCACATAATGATGACTGGTGTACACGGCTGTAAACCAGATACCAACGGAGATCAAGGCAAAAAGTATGTTCATGTACCCGATCCTGTTTTTAAGGCCATAATAGAGGGAAACCGAAGGGTAAGAAGCGTGCAGCGAGGGCATCGCCGCAAAAACGTTTGAACTTTTTGTATACAGTGCATGGAATATCTGCACGTGAAAGAAATGGTCAAATTTGGCGAGCCCTGCGGTATTGCCCGGGGTATGCGGATCAAATCGGGAACCGTACAATTCCACATACCAAGGCGGGGCCGCCGGGTAAATATAATAGATCACGAACCCGATCAGGTTGATAAGCAGGAACGTAAAGGAAAAACGGAAGAACTGCGAGCGGTCCTTATAGTAGAGCCAGCCTGCAAAGAAGAGGGGCAACGGTATCCAGCAGAGATAGAAAAAGCCGCACAGCACATCAAGAAAGAGATTGCCATGTACCTGCCAGTACTCGTTCGGGGTAAGGCGGGCAGCTCCTTCTCCTATGCCGAACAGTTTTTTTTCGGCATGGTACAGACTTTCTATGTGCACCGTATTATAGCGGTAGTTCGGGAAAGCCTTCATGTAATCGAAGAGGATCCAGAAAACGATGAAAATCGAGAACCCCATTACAAAGCGCCGCGTGACCGGAGAGGCCAGATAAAAAAGATCGAACAGCCCAACCAGATACAACTGCTCCGGCTTGAACCCGATCAGCACGTAGGAGAGCGCCAGGTATCCAACCGAGATCAGTGCCGCGTACAAAAAATATTTGAATCTTCCCCCCTGCTTACTCAACTGCGCTGCCAACATTGCTACTTAAGAAAATCTGAATGAAAAATTTTGTCCCACAACGATGAACTCACGCCATACCCTTTTGATGAATCGGAATAGTGGTGCAGCATGTGGTGCTGCTTCACCCGCTTCATCAGGGAGCTCTTGAAATTATAATGATGCATGGCATAGTGCATCATGTCGTACACAAGATAACCGGTCACAAAACCGGGAAAGAAAGAGAACAGCTGCGGCCTCGAAAAGATAAGGTCAAATAAAAAGTAAAAGCCGAGTGCAAGCGGTATGCTGGCGCTTGGCGGCATCACCAGCCTTTTTGCATCACGCGGATAGTCGTGGTGAACGCCGTGAAAGATAAAGTGCAGCCGGAGGCCCCATTTCGACCTGGGAACAAAATGAAAGATATAGCGGTGCAGGAAATACTCGGTCACGGTCCACAGAAGCAGGCCCAGAATGAATAAACCGGCGAACTGGATCATTTCTATCCTTTCCACAAACAACGCCCTGCACGCACAATAGAGTACAACGGGGATGTAAATGATGAGTGGGACATAGAACGGCACTTTGGAGAGATTCTCCAGAAGATTGTTCCTGAACATCCGGATCGATTCGGATGAGTTGGAGATATATTTTTTTTTCATGATTCTCTGCTTTGCATGACGCCGGCACGGCCCCGACCGGCTCAAAAGCCTTTCCTTAGGGGAACCGGGAACAACCCGGCCTCCCTTCTTTTTTCACAGCTGCAAAATTACGCCGTGCGGTTATTCTTTCAATTTTTTATTCCTTCAAATCCTTTTTCAATTAGGAGAAGCGGAGTGTATGTTCCGCTTAAACAACGGCTTTGTCCTTTACGTTTACACGCGAAGAAGTGGCGGGCTCTTTCATCGCCATCCTGCAATCATAAAGGCGGCGGATGGCAGTGATATTGGTAAGCACAGCCATCACTGTAATAGGTATCGTGAAAATCGACATCGTCTCAAACACATGATACCGGATCCCTGGCACAAACAGCTTGTAATCGCCCCCGATCCATTTGGAAAGGATGCCACACAACATCGCCGAAACACCTACCAGGATCACCCTTTCCGGTCTTTGCATCAGTCCGCCCTTGCATTCGATGCCAAGCCCTTCCGCTCTTGCCCGCACGTAGCTTACCATCATGGAACCGATCAGCGCAATGAACGCAAACAGCGAGCTGAAAAAATAATGATGGCCCACCAGGTAATAACAGATACCCAGGAACATAATCAACTCACTGTACCGGTCGAGCACAGAATCGAACAGGGCTCCGAACTTGGTACCCATGTTGCCGATGCGCGCCACCTGGCCATCGAGCATATCGAAAAGCCCGGCAAACAACACAAGGGCACCCGCCCACCCTACATATCTCAGGTCTCCCCTGTTTCCTTCCTCAGCTCCCAGCACAAAGACCACCGCCACCCCGATGTTCAGGATCAATCCGATGATGGTGACCGCATTCGGTGTCAGTCCGGCTTTGATGAAAAAGCGCACCACGGGGTCGATCACCTTGTAGATGCCGTGCTGTAGTTTGGTTCGAGTAGTCATAATTTCAGAGATTACAGCCGTTAAAAATTGAATATTACCCTTCCCCTGATGCCCCATTTTGCAATTTCGGGATGGTCGAGGTAAGTAAATCTTTTGACCAAGTCGAGCCGGATCAGTTTGAAGATGTTCGTTATGCCCACGCTTGCTTCCGCATACGGTGTTCTCGACAGGTTGTAAGTTGCTACGGCGCCGTTGGTATAGGGGAATTTGATCAGGTCCTCGTTCTTGTACGGGTTGTTCTCATTGCGGGTTCCGCCATACAGGATCTTGCCGGCGATCACTTCGCGCAGCTTCAGCTTTTTCAGCAGCGGGATCTTGTTGAAGATAAATCCGTTGAAATAATGATCGGCGTACACGCTCACATGATGGTCGCTCACAAATTCGAGGAAGTTCATGAGGTTGAAGGAAGTAAGCTGGTAAGCATAGCTCTGGTTGGCCCGGTGGATGGTCATCAGCGGGAACGGCACCTTTCCGAATATGTAGGCCCCTTCCACCGTTACATCCGTATAGCCCAGCTGAGACAGGTAGAACCTTTTCTCGGCATGCAGAAACAGGTTCTGGTAATTATATCCCCCGTTGAGCAGACCTTTCACACCCTGAATATACCGGAGCATGAAAATGGGGTATTTGTTCACGATTGGCGTGCGGTACAGCTTGCCCTGGTAGAACTTTTCACCCGGCGCCCAGCGAAGTTCCATCGACACTTCAGAGGTGGTAAGGTCGCTGAGGATGGTGGGCGTGCTGTTCTGCATCTTCACATACGAGATGGTACCTGCAGGCTCCTGCTTCCAGTATTTGAACCCGATATTGTACGACAGATGGTTCTCATACTCGTGCAGGTAATTGAGGCGGAAGATATCGTTGTACAGCCACTTATCGTTGTTGCCTCGTTTGAAGGAGAGCAGGAAGTTATCCTCCTGCACGAACTGCAGCTCCTGTCCCGGAATTTTTGTGTCGCGCTGAAAACTCGCCCGCACATAATTGGATGGGAACTCGTAAATGGATTTATTGTTGATCGAATAGGTGCCGCTCAGGAAATATTTCCAGCGTTCATCCTTGAACCCATATGCGCCATAAGTTTCAAAATAAAATCGCTTGCTGAGCTTGGTGGTACTTCTGCCGCCAAAACGGAGACGAAGCCCTTCGATGGGGTTGAAGCTGTAGAAGGTATTCGCCGGGCCGATCTCCACCGGGCCAAGCGATTTGTAACCGGCGAGCAGCAGGGTTCCCCAGTCGAGGATCCTTCGGAACGACCGCATGTTCTTGAGGCTGTCGATGTTGGCATACACTTTTGCTTCGGCATTCGACAGTGTATCGGGCCAGTAATGACTGATCCAGAAACTGTCGGGCTGGTTCCTGGCGTTGGGGACTGTCACCACGCCAGGCCCGCGAAAAATACTATCCGCGATGGGCACATTGGTCTGGAACTTCTTGTAAAAAACGCTTCGCTCTCCGTAGATACCGCCGCCTTTTTTTGTTATGCCGAAATCGGCCATCACATCGCTTTTGGTAATGCGGTATTTTCCTTCCGGATCTTTTTCATAATCCTGGATCACATGAAGCTGGCGCACAAAGTTGAGGTTGATGCGGGAGCTTACCAGCATGTTGATACGCTGGATCGCGTATCTTCCATCCAGCGTGATCCACATGGTTCCCCTGAACAAGAGGTCGTTGGCGTTGCGCGGTGAGAAGTAGAGCTTGAGGAGCCGGTCGTTGCCCACCTGCACGGTATCGCCGAGAAAATACATGTAAAAAGTAGGGCCCATGTCGGCGATCGGGCTCAGGAACTGGTTGGTGAGAAGAGAGATGTTGTTGTCGTAGATCTCCACATCTTCATACAACCGGTTCAGGTAATTGCTTACTCCCTGCACGTCGATGAATTCACCGTAGTCGACCCGCTTCTCTCCCAGGATGATGGATTTGTTTTTGTCGGGGTCTTTCCGCTGGTAGTTCTGGGATAATTTTTCTTCCAGGTAAACCGGGGTCAGCGACCTGCCCTCGAATTTGGTAGTGTCGTTGTTGTCGAACACAAAATCGAATTTTTTGAGAATCTTGTTGTTCCTGATCTTGGAGGGCACTTTGTCGATCGACAACATGATCTTCTCATACCGTTCGAAGGAGGCAAACTGGAAAGCACCGAGCCGGTTATTCTGTTTGTTCTCGATCACATGCCTGATAAGTTCAACAGCGGGGTTGTTCTTGTTGCTGTATTTGATCTTTTTGTTGATAACGGTTACTGTGCCGAGTTCGCTGGCGGTGGCTACCAGGCTCACGTTGACCGTTTGCGCCGGGTTTGATGAAAGGTTCCTGCGCACGGTTTTGTAGCCGACGGTGGAAAATTCCACGTAGGCTGTGGCTTTGGTAAGGGGAAGGTAAAAATGGCCGGTTGAGTCGGTGCGGGTTCCGCGTGAGCCCTTGACGTATACGCTCACATTGGGAAGGGGTGCGCTGTTCGATGAATCTTTTACGGTACCGGTGAGCACGATGGTTTGTGCCTGTGCGAAACCTGTAAGCATCAAAGGGAACATGACCAGGAGCGCGATCCATTTATAAATCTGTCGGTCTGACATTTCTGGGTGGTTTGACTATTTAAATACAAATCTTTTTTGCAGGACATAGTTGTAACTAATCCCGACAACAATGGCAACAAGCGCTTTGGCAATCGCAAACTTTATGAAAGGGGCATATTGCAGAATCAGTGAGAGTCCTGCGGAATTGAGTACAAAATTACCGCCCCATACCAATCCGTATTTTATGATCTGAAATAGTTTGTCTTTTTCGGTGGCAGAAAAAACCCAGTAGCGGCTGACTGAAAAATGGAATATTCCGCCTGCAACTAGACCCAGCATGCTGGAAGGCAGAGGGTCCAGTTTGAAAACGCTTTTCAAAAGTATTGCCGCGAGAAAATCGATGACTGTGGCAAAAAAGGACGCAAGTTGAGCCTTTACAAACATAAATTTCAGAATAGCTGGCCCGCAATCATTACCGATAAAACCAGGTGGGCATACAAACCGGCGCCAACATCATCCAGCATTACACCCCATCCACCGGGTAGTTTTTCCAGCCGCATGATGTAAAATGGCTTCACGATGTCGAAAAAACGGAAAAGCAAAAATCCTGCAAGCAGATAGGGCCATTTTACCGGTACAAACAATATAGCAACACACATACCGGCAATCTCATCTATGACAACTTTACTGCTGTCTTTCCCCCATTCTTTTTCCACAACGAAAGAACTCCACATACCAAGCAGGAAGATCCCTGAAAAAACGGCTGATTCCATCCAAATATTGTTTCCATCTGCCCTGGTCAGATACCGCAGCAGCACATACACTAAGGCTGCGTACGTGCCACCGCCTTTCAGGTAACCAATGCCAAAGCAGCTGGAAATGATCTTATGCATCCACATCGTTCAGAACTCCGGCTTCTTCCTCGTAATAATCCAGTCCCAGGTGCGTGATCAGATCCTCGCCCATCATATGCCGGAGGGTATTCTGCAGCTTGATCAGTTGTTTAAAGATATCGTGTTCCGGACGCAGGTCGGGCAGGGTCTGGGGTGATTTGAAATAAAACGAAAGCCATTCCTGGATGCCACTTTTACCGGCGCGTTTTGCCAGATCGGCAAAGAGGGCCAGATCGAGCACGATCGGTGCGGCCAGGATAGAGTCGCGGCAGAGAAAGTTGATCTTGATCTGCATGGTATATCCCAGCCAGCCGAAAATGTCGATATTGTCCCAGCTTTCCTTGTTATCGCCGTGTGGCGGATAGTAGTTGATCCGGATCTTGTGGTAAAGTTCGCCGTATAATTCCGGGTTCACATCGGGGCGCAGGATATCTTCGAGCACGCTCAGCTTCGATACTTCCTTGGTTTTGAAATTTTCCGGCTGATCCAGCACGTAACCATCCCTGTTACCCAGGATGTTGGTCGAGAACCAGCCTCTTACGCCCAAAGCGCGGGCCTGCAGGCCGGGGGCCAGGATGGTTTTCATCAGGGTCTGGCCGGTCTTGAAATCTTTTCCACCGATCGGAGTGCCTGTTATTTTAGCCAATTCTTCCAGCGCCGGTATGTCGCAGGTGAGGTTGGGCGCGCCGTTCATAAATGGAATGCCCAGCTTAAGGGCCGCGTACGCATAGATCATGCTGGGGGCAATGAGCGGATCATTGTTCTGCAAACCTTCCTCGAATGATTCCACGGTGGCATGTACGTCGCCGGGCTCGGTATACTTTTCCGTTGAGCCGCACCATACGATCACTGCACGGGTACAGTCGTTGGCCTGGATAAACTCTTCCATATCATCCATGAGCATGCGGGCAAGCTCCCACTTTGTGTCGGCCTCCTTTACATTGGTGCCATGCAGGTTCTGGATATAACTCTGGTCGAACACAGCCTTCATCGGCTTGATCCTTTCCAGTTCTGACTTTACGGCATGAAGCAGTACCGGCTCCAGCACTTTTGCATTTATGGCAGATTCAAACACATTGTCTGCATACACATCCCATCCGCCCCACACGATGTCGTTGAGGTGTGCCAGGGGTACAAAATCTTTAATCTTGGGAGAGCGGTTCTCCGTTCTTTTACCAAGCCTTATATTTCCTGTCTGTGTAAGTGAGCCTATGGGTTCCGCAATTCCTTTTTTTACCGCTTCAACGCCGGCAATAAGGGTGGTGGCCACTGCGCCCAAACCCGGGAGCAGGATCGCCAGCTTGCCTTCTGCCTTTTGAACTTGTTCTTTCATCTTGATATAAATTATTGAATAATGAGAATGTCAAAACCATTTGTTCGCCTGGTACCACTGGATGGACTGGGCGAGTCCGTCTTGTAAAGAGTACGCCGGTTCGTACTGCAGCTCGCGGCGGAGCTTGTCGATGCTGCATTCCCAGCTGGCGGTGAGTTCGTTCAATTTGTCCGTATTTAAAATAGAAGCTTTTCCGGAAGCGGGTTTTATTTTTTCTATCAGCCCCAGGAAGAAGCTGACCAGCTTCAGCGGTACATGCAGCCTGATCGTGCGCTTATGGAGGATCGATTTGGTAATGTCGGCCAGCGCGTACCGGTCATAACGCTGACCGTCGCTGACATGGTAATAGCTTCCGGTGGTGGAATTTTTGAGTACACGGAAAACGACGTTCACCAGGTCCTGTACGTACACAAAACTGAGGCGCTGCGCAGTACGCCCGATATACAATTCCCATCCCTTTTTGATCATGTCGAGCACAATGAATAGGTCTTTTTCCCGTGGGCCATACACGGCGGTTGGCCGCAGGCCTGTAAGCGGGAGGCCATCTATTTCAGAGAGATAATTTTCGGCCAGCAGCTTGCTTTTTCCATAGAAGGTAACCGGGTGGGCAGCACTCTCTTCTGTGATGGGCATACCCTGCACGGAAGGCCCTTTGGCAGCAAGGCTGCTGAGAAACACAAAATTTTCGATCCCGCTTCCAGACTGCACTGCAGCCAGGGCCAGGTTGCGGGTCAGCGTTGCGTTCGCATGGTTATAATCTTCCTGCCTTGCTGCTTTTGTTACAGCTGCGGCATGAATGATATGCGTGATGCCGTTGCCGGCAAGGTCGCGAACGAGCCGATCCGTATGTTCGAAATCGGGATAAACAAGGTGAACAGGAAACGGTTTGAGGTGGTCGACCTGACTGCTTTTCCGGACGGCGGCAAAAACTTCATACTCCTGAAGCAAGGCTTCTTTTATCAGATGATATCCGACAAATCCACTTGCACCGGTTATCAGAAGTTTTTTGCTCATAAATCCTTTTCGTAGATCCTGTACTTTTTATAAGGCTTGCCATTGATACTCATGATCGCCTTATTCATTGGCACATTGTGCTCAAGCACCCACGAAGCCTCTGCAGACACAAATTTTTTGCGCAATCCGTTTTCTATGATGGAGCGGTAGAAATACATATCGATACCCGTTTTGCGGTATCCTTCCACGATGCCCAGCGCCAGGATGCGCAGGTTGTTGATCTTCTTTTTGCGGGTCAGCAGCTTGATGATGCCTGTTGGCAGCAACCGGCCCCGCGGTATATTGATCAGGATCTGGTTGATGTCCGGAATGGCGAGCGAGAAACCCACGATCTTTCCATCATGCTCGGCGATCATGCAAAAGTCTTTGTCCAGGATCATTTTCAGGTCCTTGGCCATATAGGCAAACTCCTTCTCGGTCATCGGAACAAACCCAAGGTTCTTGTCCCAAGCCGAATTGTATATCTCACGCAGCTTGTTAACCTCCGCCTTGAAATTTTTCAGGTCTACCGGGCGGAAGGTGATGTTGCGGGAAGCGAGCCTGTTTTTGAGCGCATCGGTGATGGTCATGAGGCGCTTGTCGGTGTAGTCAGAAACATCAAAACGGTAAGCGATCAGGTCTACATTTTTTATAAAGCCTGCTTTTTCGATCAGCGTGCTGTAGTACGGCGCATTGTAGGTCATCATCACCACCGGCGGCAGTTGAAAACCTTCTACCAGCAGTCCGCAGGGCTCGTTGGTGGAGGGGTTTACCGGACCGAGCACTTTCAGGGCACCTTTTTCTTTGAGCCAGGTACCGGCTTCCCGGAACAACGCATCGGCGGTGGCCTGGTCGTTGATGCAGTCGAAGAAACCAAAGAAGCCTTCGGTTACATGGTTGAACGAGTTGTAATTGCGGTTGAAGATGGCCGCGATGCGGCCGGTTATTTTCTCCTCTTCGAATGCGAGAAATAACTGAACGGTGGAATGTTCATGGAACGGATGTTTACCCGGCGTGAGGAGATCGCGCTGCGCGATGAACAGTTCCGGAACATAGTTTGGATCACTCTTATACAGATCATGAACAAAGTCGATGAAATGTTTCAGTTGTTTTGAAGTCGTAACCTTTTCTATTCTTTTCATGCTGGTTCTCTGACAAGATTGAGCCGGACTTTTTTCGCCACGGCCGTTAGTTTTTCCACCGCTTCTTCGATCTGCTTGAAGGTATGGGTTGCCATAAGGGAAAAGCGGATCAGGGATGCTTCCGGTGGAACGGCAGGCGACACCACGGGGTTTACGAATACGCCTTCTTCCTGCAGCAGCCTTGTAAACATGAAAGTCTTTTCGTTGCTGCGGATATAAACCGGCAGGATGGGACTTTCAGTATTTCCCAGGTCGAATCCGGTTTCGAGGAGCAGGCCTTTGGCGTAGTGGGTGTTCTTCCAGAGAGATTCTATGTGTTCAGGTTCGTTTTCTATGATGTTGAGCGCGGCGATCACGCTTGCGGCGGAGGCCGGCGTCATGCTGGCGCTGAAGATAAGGGAACGGGCGTGGTGACGTATAAAGTCGATGACAGAGGCGTCGCCCGCAATGAAGCCACCAAGTGAAGCAAGAGATTTGCTGAAAGTGCCCATCACCAGGTCTACCTGGTTCTCAAGACCGAAATGGGAGGCGGTGCCAGCCCCTCTTTTACCAATCACACCTAGGCTATGGGCATCGTCTACTAATATATTGGCGCGGTATTGCTGGGCGAGAAGGGTAAGCTGGGGGAGTTTTACGATGTCGCCTTCCATGCTGAAGATACCGTCTACCACGATGATCTTGACGGCTTCAGGTGGGAGCTGCGAAAGCTTGCGTTCGAGGTCGGCCATGTTGTTATGGCTGTATTTGATCGTTTTTGCAAACGAAAGCCGTGCTCCGTCAATGATGGAGGCGTGATCGTACTCATCGAGCAGGAGGTAGTCGTTGCGGCCTGCCAGGCTCGATAAAACGCCGAGGTTTACCTGAAAGCCGGTGCTGAATACGGCGGCATCTTCCTTGCCTACGAACCGGGCGAGCCTGTGTTCGAGCTCCAGGTGAAGATCGAGGGTGCCGTTCAGGAAACGGGAGCCTGCACAACCCGCACCATACTTGGTGATCGCCGCTTTCGCCGCTTCAAGGATGGCCGGATGGTTGGTGAGGCCCAGGTATGAATTGGAGCCAAACATGAGCATCCTTTTTCCGTTGATCATCACTTCCGTGTCCTGCCCCGATTCAATCGGTCGGAAATAAGGATACAATCCCCGGGCTCTCACTTCATTGGCTGCCGTGAACTTGGACACTTTTTCCTTTAGATTGTTATGCATTAGCTTATCAGAAATATTTAAATAGATAAAAGGTTTCAATATCACCAAACAACGGCACTACAACGTTGAATACAAATGAAAAGGAACCAATGTTGAAAATTAAGCTTTTATTCCATTCCAGCACATGTCGAACATGTGCTGGACAGTGGATTTTGTTATCTTTTTACCGTGAAAATGAGCATATTTAACGATCTCATTTATGCTTCCGGTGATAAAAGTGATCAGCAGAAAATTATCAACGTCCCTGATCACCTGTTCTTTCTTACCTTGTTCGATCAGTTTGAACAGGGGCTGAAGTAATACACTCGTCATTTCCTTGTTGCTTTCCGTGAGGAAGGGAGAATGACTGCATTGATCCATGAATACAGCTTCCTTGAAGTTGTTCAGTTTGTAATGGAGCAGGTTATGCCAGATGTTCTGAAAAATGTTCCTGAAAGGCTCGTCCTCGTTGAAATCAAAACACCCCTGTAAAGACGATTGCCGGCACGTTGCATACAACTCATTGATCAGATCCTCCTTGCTGTCGAAATAGATGTACAAAGTACCAGTTGCCATGCCTGCACTCGCTGCTATCTCGTTCATGGTAATGCCGGCCAGTCCTTTGGTTTTAACCAATTTCAGTGTAGCATCAAAAATGTGTTCGATCTTCGATTGATCCTTAACTTTCACCAGGTAAAGATAGGTGAATAAATATTCATGATTAAGAAATTGTTACCGAATATCGACCGCTTATCCTTTAATTGTCACTTAAATAATGGTTTACCGATCCTGATGAAGAAAGATTTTACACTTCTCTGACAGAGTGCACCCCCAATAATTTTCTTTACTTTTTGGCAACCTGTTGTACATTCGTCAGAATGACTAAATCTTAAATTTACGTGTATGAAACATTTGAAACCTCTCCTATTCAGTATCTGTTCCCTTCTAACTACTTCCGTGCTCATGGCACAATCTGCCGACGACATCATCGCCAAACACATTGCAGCCATTGGCGGGAAAGAAAAGATCTCCCAGATCAAATCGATGTATACCGAAACTTCCACTGACATGATGGGCAACGCCGCTACGGGCAAAACCTACATGCTCACTGGAAAAGGATTCAAAAGCGAGATCGATTTCAACGGCCAGAAGATCGTACAATGCTTTACAGACAAAAGCGGATGGGTGGTAAATCCCTTTGGCGGAGACGCCGCTGCACAGCCTATGCCGGCAGAACAGTATAATTACGGCAAAAGCCAGATCTATCCGGGCGGCGCCCTCTACGATTACGCCGTAAAAGGCAGCAAGGTTGAGTTGCAGGGCAAAGAAGGAAATGATTACAAGATCAAGGTAACCACAGCCTCCAATGCCGAAATGACCTTCTACATCGACCCTACCACGTACTATGTGAACAAGTCGGTGTCGAAAACAAACATGCAGAACCAGGACATCACCGTTACCACCACATTTTCCAATTACAAAAAGACCGATTTCGGGAACGTCATTCCGTATACTTACATGGTTGACCTGGGCCAGTTCCAGCTTTCTACCACAGTTCAGAAAGTAGAGATCAACAAAGACATAGACGCGGGCATCTTCAACCAGGGTTCATAATTTTTTCTTTCTCCATAAAAAAAGCGGTCCGTGTTGCACGGACCGCTTTTTTTATGGGCGCATCGCTCCCGGAGCAATGCGTTATAGAACGTTCGGACTATTTAGTGGAAAATTTATAGATCGTTGTCTGATGGTAGGTATCGCCCGGTTTGAGGATGGTGGTAGGGAAAGCAGGCTGGTTAGGTGAATCAGGGAAATGCTGTGCTTCGAGACAGAGGCCTGCATGCTGAACCAGTTTCAGGCCATTGCGACCTCCTTTCAGCGTACCATCGAGGAAGTTGCCAGAATAGAACTGCACGCCCGGTTCAGAGGTCATCATTTCCATGAAACGGCCGCTGGCGGAATCATACACGGTAGCAGCCTGCGTAACGGAATTGCCCGATTTGTTCAGTACAAAGTTGTGATCGAAACCACCCTTTACCTGAGCGAGGTCTTTTCCTATCTTTTTAGGTGTCGTGAAATCCATCGGCGTGCCTTTTACTTCAGGCAGTGCACCGGTCGGGATGAGTTTGTCATTTACGATGGTGTACTTGGCTGCGTTCAGCATCACCTCATGATCTTCGATGGTCGCTGATTTGCCGCCAGACAGGTTAAAGTAGGTATGATTGGTGAGGTTGATCGGCGTTGCTTTATCTGTTGTGGCAGAATACTCGATCTTCAGTTCATTGTCGCCGGTTACGGTATAAACAACGGTGGCTTTCAGGTTGCCCGGATAGCCTTCTTCCCCGTCCTTGCTTTCGTAGGTCAGCTCAAGGGTATGGTCGTCTTTCTGGTTTGCGGTCCACACGCGTTTGTCGAAACCCTGGTTGCCGCCATGAAGGGTATTGCCGTTGTTGTTGGCTGCCAGCGTATACGATTTCCCGTCGAGCGTGAATTTGGCATTGGCGATGCGGTTGCCATAACGGCCGACCAGCGCACCAAAGTAAGGACTTCCTTTCTGTGTGTAGCCCGACAGGGAATCATAGCCAAGTACCACGTCGCCCGGAGTTCCGTTTCTGTCGGGTGTGATGATGTCGGTAACGATACCGCCGTAGTTCAGTATTTTCACCACCATGCCTTTCGAGTTGCTGAGGGTGTACTGGTTCACTTCTTTTCCTTCGAAATTGCCATAAGGTTTCGGACTCATAGACGTTGAGGTTGAGTTTGAGGTTACAGAATCTTTATCTCCGCCAGACGTACTGCCGGAATTACCGCAGGAAACAAACAGTTGTACAAACAGGAATAAGCCGGCTGATACAGCAAGGATTTTTTTCATATAGCTTTTAGAGTTTTTAAATACCATACAATTAAGCAAGAGCTTACTGAGGATAAAACATGCGCGGGTGAAATTAAGTGATTCTCGCTATTCACCCTGCGCAAAATTTACCACAACCGTGAACGTGATCATTTTCAGATCGATCGAAGTTAATTACAGGTCGATGGCTTCCCTCGTCCACACACTGTTTACAAACCGCATGAGATGCAGCGGATTGGCATTCTTCAGTTCTGCGGGCAAGAGGCTGCCGGGACAATTCTGAAAGCACACAGGCCGAACCCAGCGCCGGATCGAACTGGTGCCGACCGCAGTGAAACGGCTGTCGGTCGTTGCAGGGAACGGTCCGCCATGCACCATACTCGGACAAACCTCCACCCCCGTAGGCACTCCATTGAACACGATGCGGCCCGCGATCGTGGAAGCTTCCCCGATCATATCTGCATAGTCACTAAAATCCTTTTCCGTTCCCATCAGGGTAGTGGTAAGCTGGCCTGCCAATTGGAGCCAGGTTTTGCGCAGTTCTTCCGCATCGCGGCACCGCACGATGATCGAGTAAGGACCAAACACTTCTTCCTGCAACAGATGGTTTTCCAGGAACGTCGCCGCATCAACCGTGGCAATGTTCGGAAGGGCTTCCAGGTCACCGGGCAACACGGTCACTTCTTCATGCGCTACACCGGGCTGTAACAGCGCCTGCTCCATTCTTTCAAAATAGGCGCGGTGAATGCCGGCGTGCAGCATTTTCGCCGGTTTAACCTTGCCTACCTCCTGGCTCAGTCCATGAACAAACCGTTCGAGGCTGTCTCCTTCAATTGACAGGATCACCCCGGGGTTCGTGCAAAATTGTCCCATGCTGGAAGTCACTGATTCAGTATACATCGTCACAAGCGATTCCTGGTTTGCCTGTAAGGTATCCGGAAAGATCACCACTGGGTTTATACTGCCCATTTCGCTGAATACCGGGATCGGATTTTTTCTTTCCCGCGCATAATCCACAAGTGCCATTCCCCCGGTATAAGAACCTGTGAATCCGACACCTGCTGTTACCGGGTGCTGCAACAGCGCTTTACCGGTATCGTTGTCGCCGAACACATGCTGGAATACCGCGTCGGGCAAACCGGTTGCCGCCACCGCCTTTTTTATGGCTTGGTATACCATCAGCGAAGTTTCGCCGTGGGCCGGATGCGCTTTTACCACCACCGGGCAGCCGGCGGCGAGTGCGGAGGCGGTATCTCCGCCAGCCGTGGAATAGGCGAACGGAAAATTACTGGCGCCAAACACCACGATGGGCCCCAGTGGCACAACCATTTTCCGGACGTCTGGTTTTGGAAGGGGTGTTCTGTCGGGCACGGCGGTATCGATGGAAGCTTCCACCCAGCTTCCTTCGCGAAGAAGGGCGGCAAAAGACCGAAGCTGCATGGTGGTACGTGCCCGTTCTCCCATCAGACGGGCAGCGGGCAGGTTTGTTTCTTCCGAGGCTTTGAGTATCAGGGCATCACCCAACGCATCGATTTCCCTGGCTATGGTTTCCAGGAGAACAGCTTTTGTTTCGGGGTGGGTCTTTCTGAAAATACCAAACGCATCCCCGGCTGCGGTCATGATATTGCCGATCTCCTGCATGGTAGCGGGTCTGTATGTCATAAGTATGTTTTACGTGTATTGAAATAATTTTCTGGCCCCGGTTCGGGATAAATTTTACGGAGCAACGTTTTTCCAGCAATTTTTCAGCCGTTCCATGGCCGCAGGCAGATAGAACAACCTAACCGACTGGATGGCAGCTATCTGTATACACCTATGTCAGGCTAAGGCTCGCACCGCCTGTTAATTACAGCAATCATATATTCTAATGGTTCCCCCTTATTCCAAAAAGAAAGTACTCTTTACAACCTGAAATTCTGCATAAACAGAACTTGATTTTCGTTTATAAACCCGTAAACCAGATCCACCTTATCCTATGAAAGCAACGTATCCCTTCCAGATACTTGTGGTCCTTCTTATATCCACTACCCTCCTGCAGCAAACTTCGATTGCCCAGTGCAATGACGGTCAGTATGCGCATTCTATCTCTTACGATACCGTTTTTGCCGGCGGGGGCAACGATCTCTATCCTTTTACTTTTCCCCAGTTCGATCCTTCACTCGGCACACTGGTGAAAGTAGGCATCGAAACAGTGATCACGGTCAAATACAATTACCAGCTGGAAAACACGGATGCCAATCCGATCATTTACCGGGTAAGGGTAAACCGTTCAGACGACATCAACTGTTCGGCGCTTACTGCCCCCCTCAGTTCGAACCTGTCGAAAACGCTGAACACCCACCTGCTGCAGTCCTCGGATCCATTTCCGAGTGCGGGAAATGACTATGTGGAAGTCGGGCCGGTGTATGCCTACAACAATTATCCGATCAATTACAATGTGAACGGTCAGGTTGCCGGGTTTATGGGCAACGGCCAGGTAAACTTTGAGTATGCTTCCACTACGGATTCTTATCCCTCCGGCAGCAGCCACTACCTGTACCGGACCAGCGCTACGGATTCCATTTCCTTCAAACTGACCTATTACTATTGCAACCTGAATTTTCTTCCTGCAGATATCATGAATTTCAGCGCCACGCCGGTGTCTGCCACATCTGTACACCTTACCTGGTATACTCCGAATGACGTGGCGGGCGAAAAATATGAAGTGGAGAAAAGCGTGGATGGCAAGTCTTTCTCGGCCGTACAATCGCTCGTTTCCACCCGCACCGGTGGCAGCAACTACCAGCATACCTACCAGGCTGTAACTGAAGACGGCACCAAGCTTTTCTTCCGCATCAAGCAATACGAACAGGGCGGCGGTATCAAGTACACCGCTGTCAGAACAGTGGTGCTGACCACCAAACTGGCGCCGGCCATGAAAGTGTATCCCACGGTGGTGACTGACTACATGAGGGTGTTTTTCTCCAACATCCCGAAAGACGACTGGACGATCAGGGTTGTGGATATGAACGGCCGGCTGGTGCAGCAGACCGACATTGCAAAATCGGATTACGCCCGCTTGTCGTTGCCCGGCACGCTGAACAAAGGCATTTATGTGGTGCAGGCGGAAAACAAACATTCGCATCTGCAGCTGATCTCGAGGGTGAGTGTTCAATAACAAAAAAAGCGTTCTTTCGGAACGCCTTTTTTATGACTTCGATATAAACCCTACACGATAAGTTCTCCCTGCAGGTCGTAATCGTAAGCTTTCGTGATCCGCACCTGCACAAATTCACCCGGGACCAGTTTCCCGGAGGTAGCGATCATGACTTCGTTGTCTACTTCCACGCTGTCGAATTCAGTACGGCCCACCCAGTTTCCCGATTCTTTGCGGTCGATCAGCACTTTGAATATCTTCCCCACTTTTTCCTGGTTCTTCTCATAACTGATCTCCTGTTGCACTTCCATGATCTCCTGGGCCCTTCTTTCCTTTTCATCCTGCGGGATATCGTCGGTGAGTGCATACGCGCCCGTATCTTCCTCGTGGCTGTATGAGAACACACCGACCCGGTCGAACCGGTGTTCCTGTAAAAATGATTTCACTTCTTCCACATCGTCCAGCGTTTCACCCGGGAAACCGGCGATCAGGGTCGTACGCAGGCAGATGCCCGGCACTCTTTCGCGGATCGAATAGATCAGTTCGGTCATGTCGGCGCGGGTGATCTGCCGGCGCATGGCTTTCAGCATGCGGTCGCTGGCGTGCTGCAGCGGCATATCGAGGTAGTTACATATATTGTCTCTTTCCCGCATCGCATCCAGTATCTCCATCGGGAATCTGGACGGATAGGCATAATGGAGCCGGATCCATTCGAGTCCTTCGATGTCGGCAAGGGCATGCATCAAACGGGGCAGCTCGCGTTGTTTGTACAGATCAAGACCGTAGTAGGTGAGCTCCTGGGCGATGAGCATAATTTCTTTTACCCCTCTCCTCACGAGCCGGCGGGCTTCCTGTACCAGCTCTTCTATCGGGCGGCTCACGTGTTTACCACGCATCAGCGGGATGGCGCAAAAGGAGCAGGTGCGGTTACAGCCTTCGGCAATTTTCAGGTAGGCATAGTGCGAAGGGGTGCTCAGCAAGCGCTCGCCTACAAGTTCCTGCTGATAGTTCACATCAAATTTTTTGAGGAGCTGCGGCAGCTCGAAAGTGCCGAAATAAGCATCCACTTCCGGGATCTCTGTTTCCAGGTTGTTCCTATAGCGCTCGCTCAGGCATCCGGTAACATAGACTTTGTCGAGCCGTCCGCGGCGCTTCAACTCCACCTGATCTAGAATGGTGTTGATGGATTCTTCCTTGGCCTTGTCGATAAAACCGCAGGTGTTGACGATCACGATGTTGTGATCGCTTTTTTTGTTCTCATGCACCACATCCAACTGGCCTGCCGCCAGCTGTCCGCTGAGCACTTCACTGTCGACCATATTCTTGCTGCAGCCGAGCGTGATGATGTTGACCTTATCCCTTCTCTGTGTTTTTGTTTTCATGATAGATCTGTTCTGGCAGCAAGTGCTGGCAGCGCATCAATGGCGCCGGGTTATTTTTTCTCGAGACTGAACAGGCTGTCTACGAATTCGTGTTTGTCGAAAAGAAGCAGGTCTTCGATCTTTTCCCCTGTTCCGATAAATTTTACCGGGATCCTGAACTGGTTTGCGATGGCCAGCACCACGCCGCCTTTTGCCGTACCATCGAGCTTGGTGATGGCCAGGGCGGTCACTTCCGTGGCGGCCGTGAACTGCCGGGCCTGTTCCAGCGCATTCTGGCCGGTAGAGCCATCGAGCACCAGCAGTACTTCATGCGGCGCGGCGGGAATTACTTTGCTGACAACCCGTTTCATTTTGCTGAGCTCATCCATCAGGTGGATCTTGTTGTGAAGGCGGCCGGCGGTGTCGATGATAATTACATCGCTGTTCCGGGCCACACCGCTTTGTACAGTGTCAAAGGCCACGGCCCCGGGATCGGAACCCATGCCTTGTTTCACGAGCGGCACATCTGCCCGTTCGCTCCAGATGGTGAGCTGATCCACAGCCGCCGCGCGGAAAGTGTCTGCCGCGCCAAGCAGCACTGACTTGCCAGCTTTTTTGAAATTATAGGCAAGTTTGCCGATGGTCGTCGTTTTGCCTACGCCGTTCACCCCTACGACCATGATCACAAAAGGTTTTGAGGGCAGGTTGGAAAAGGAATAGGTACCGGAGTCGGGAGCATCCACCAGCAGGCTTTCTATTTCATCCTGGAGGATCTTGTTAAGGTCGGAAGTGCTGACGTATTTATCGCGGGCGACCCTTTCCTCAATATTTTTGATGATAGTGAAAGTAGTGTCGGTTCCCACGTCGGAGCTGATCAGGGCGTTTTCCAGTTCATCGAGCACTTCTTCGTCTACCGTGCTTTTACCTGCGATGGCCTTGGTGATCTTGGACAGGAAATTGTCTTTCGTTTTCTGAAGGCCCTGGTCGAGGTTCTCTTTTTCTTTTTTACCAAATAGCTTGTCGAAAAATCCCATGTGATAGATGTTTCAGAACGAGTCCGGTGAAATAATGGAGGCAGCTGAAGTCGGGATAAGGATCGGTGAAATTAAACACAAAAAGCTGTTCCGGTGAAGGAACAGCTTTTGAATATCTGACAGGCCTGCTTACTTCTCAGCCAGGAAGTCTTTTACTTTATCTTTATGAATGATCGCTTCTTTAAAAGTATAAGCGCCGGTTTTGGGGCTGCGGACAGCCTTGATGACTTTTGTCCAGTTTTTTGCTTCCGAGGCGGCTTTCTGGTCTTTTGTTTTGATCGCTGTTTTCGCTTGCTTTGCCATAACGTATGCTGTTATCGAGGTGGAGTAATACTCAGTTTATGCAGTAAAACCGGTTATTTGATTTCTTTGTGAACGGTCACCTTTTTCATGGTAGAATTGAATTTTTTCAATTCCAGCCTTTCGGGTGTGTTCTTTTTGTTCTTGGTGGTGATATAACGGCTAGTGCCAGGCAGGCCGCTATTTTTGTGCTCAGTACATTCGAGGATTACCTGAACCCTGCTTCCTTTCTTTGCCATTGGATGTGATGTTTACAGTAATTTATAGATCAGGAGTTCAAGTTAGACTTTTGCTCCTTTAAGTCTCATTTCTTTGATAACGGTATACAAACCGTTTTTGTTGATTGTCCGGATACCGCCGGCAGAAAGTTTCAGCGTAATCCATTTGTCTTCTTCGGCCAGATAAAAACGCTTGGTCTTCAGATTTGGAAGAAACCTGCGTTTGGTCTTGATATTGGAATGCGAAACTTTATTTCCCGAAACAGGTCTTTTACCGGTAACCTGACATACTCTTGACATGGTTCTCTCTTTTTTGGACGGCAAATTTCGCTAAAACATTCTACAAATCAAAATGTAATTCGGACAATTCCGGAATTTGCGGTTTAACGACACCCTTATTTAAACAACCGCCCCCCTTGTATCACCCTATCATTCCGCTTCCCCCAGGTTGTGAAACTGCTGAATACTCGCTGTGAGCGTGGCATAGAGCCTACGGGCCATGGGGTCGCTCTCCAGCAGCCCCAGGTGCTCACTGATCGTAGTAATATCTTTCCGGATGGCCGGTCCGGTCATAGCCTCAAACGGGGAAATAAGCGACAACCGCCGGCTGGTTTCCTGTGCCAGGGGCAGCAGAAGCCGGAAATCCAGGGTCTGTTGTCCGCAAAAACGCTCGGCTACCTCGTACAAATGATTGGTAAAATTATTTATAAACACGGCTGCCACATGGTATTGCAGCCGCTCCTGGTCGGTAGTTTCCGAGATGTCGGAGGAGATATCCCGGGCTACCGCCCATAAAGCCTCTTTTGTAAAATCATTAGAGGCATTGATCAGGATCGGTATCTCTGTGATCACCGGCATCGATTTTTTAAGGCTTTGAAGAGGATAAAAGATGCCGGTGTTCTCGGAAATGCCCTGCAACACAGTCATGGGCACAGAGCCCGCGGTATGGGCCACGATCCTGCCAGGCAGATGCAACTGCTTCCCGATCTCATACAGCGCCTTGTCGGCAACGGCGATCAAATACAGGTCAGCTTCCGGATCCATCCTGTGCCACTCGCTGCAGGCACTTGTATGCAGCAAGCCGGCCAGTTCCTGAGCATGCTCGGGAGTATGGCCAAACACCTGCACGATCGAATGGCCTGCATTCGCCAGAAGCATTCCGAAAACATGGGCCACATTACCGGTACCGATGATGACAATGTTCATTTGTTGGATCGGGATTTTTTTGGCTTAATTCCGGGAGAATAAAGCTGTCATGCTTGCAGCGTCCTGGTTATAAACCGGAGCACCCCTTTCAGCCTGCGTGCTTCCTTGCACAATATACCACTCAAACCAGCCTCCCCTCTACAAAAAATGACCAAAACCGGTTATTCACAAACCACATTCCTGCGCCCGACTGCCCTAATTTGCACGAAATTGAGTTTTGCATGATCTACGAAGCAACCCCCGCTTTTGCCACACTAACGGACCAGGCTGATCCGCTGCAACGTTTCCGCGGCCGGTACTTTTTCCCCCATCGGAACGGACAGCCGGTGATCTACCTCTGCGGCAACTCCCTGGGGCTCTTGTCAGACAACGTACAGCCCGCCATCGAACAGGAACTGCAGGACTGGAAAGAACTGGCGATAGATGGATACCGCAAGGCCAGATCTCCCTGGCTGTATTACCAGCATTTCTTCAAAACTTCGCTGTCGAAGATCATGGGTTGCGCGGAAGAGGAAGTGACGGTGTCGAACGCCCTCACGGTGAACCTGCATCTGCTTATGATGTCGTTTTTCCGACCGGGTCGGCAACGGAACAAGATCATGATGGAAGCAGGCGCTTTCCCCAGCGACCAGTATGCCGTGGAAACGCAAATGCGGCTTCATGGACTTGACCCCGACGAAGCCATCATCGAAATAGCGCCCCGGACCGGTCAAAAAACGCTCCGCACAGAAGACATCCTGCAGGCGATCAGCGATCATAAAGACACGCTGGCGCTGGTGCTTTTTGGTGGCATCAACTACTATTCCGGACAACTGTTCGATATTGCCGCCATCACGGAAGCGGCGCACAAAGCCGGAGCCATGGCAGGGTTCGACCTGGCCCATGTGGCGGGCAACGTACCGATGAAACTGCATGACTGGGATGTTGATTTTGCTGCCTGGTGCTCATATAAATACCTGAATGGCGGACCGGGAGCAGTGGGCGGTTTATATGTTCACGAAAGATTCGGGAGCGACCCGCAATACGGACGGCTGGGCGGATGGTGGGGCAACGACGAGCAGACCCGTTTCAGAATGGAGAAAGGTTTTGTGCCGCAGGCAGGCGCCGGGGGCTGGAACGTAAGCACCGCGCAGGTTTTTAACATGGTGTCGCTGAAGGCAGCTTTGGAGATCATCGACGAGGCCGGCATGGAAAACCTCCGCGCCAAAAGCATACAGCTGACAGGCTACCTCGAATTTTTACTGCACCAGCTCACCAACATCCGCTTCGAGATCATTACGCCCGCCGACCCCACCCAACGGGGCGCCCAGCTAAGTCTCTTTTTCCCCGACCGCGCCAAAGAACTGCACCAAAGTATGATAGACGCAGGCATTGTGGTAGACTACCGCGAGCCCGGTGTAGTGAGGGTTGCCCCGGCACCGATCTATAATTCGTTTGAAGATGTGTACCGGTTCTATGAGATCCTGAAAAATTTCCGGTAGCATGAGAAAGCGCCGATCCTTCCAAACCTGTTGTTATTCCTCCGGCGTCACCGTTTTCACTTCCGGGATCTGCTGAAAATCGGTGAAGATGATCTTTCCCCTGCTTTCACCTACGGCAACCATTTCATCTGCCCCGGAAGAAGGACCGCCGATGCGCAATACCGCATCGCAATGCGCGATCAGCTGGATGGCGACAGGATGAAACATCTTGTTGAAGATATCATCGCCGATCTCACGGGAGCCGGCGGCTTCGATCAGCGGAAGCGCAAACCATTCACCCAGCACAGGAAGATGACCGATGTGGTAGAGACGGAGCGCCGTATCGGTCATCTTCTTTACATTGGCCGCTATAAGCGCCGGATCGTCGTTTGTGCCCGACCGGTATGGACCGGCCACCAAGACCATCAGTGATTTTGTCGTTTGCATGGTATCAGAAACAAGATGACCGCCCGAAAGGGGCGGTCATCTTGTTAAAATCAGATTGATAGTTTCTTCATGTAGGCCGCATCTGCCTTGGCCGCAACAAGGGGCGTTGTTCCGGTGTATTGCTCCTGTTCAACGATAAAGTACTTCATGCCGCTTTTTTGTCCTTCTTTGAGGATGGACGCGAAATTGATCGTACCTGTGCCCAGGGTAACGGTTTCACCGCCTTTGCCGTCTTTTACATGACCGAGCCGGAAGCGGTCGGGATATTTTTTAAACCACGCGAGTGGATCCTGTCCGGCATTGACCACCCAGTAAATATCCATCTCGAAATCAACCAGGGAAGGATCGCTGTTCTTCATCATCACATCCTGGGGAAATTGTCCGTCCTGCTCTTTGAACGAGTAGTCGTGGTTGTGATAGGCGAAGCGGATGCCGTTCTTTTTGCAGATCTCTCCGCACTTGTTAAAGGTGTCTGCCGCTTCTTTGTAGGCATCCAGAGATTTCTGCCGTCCGAGGTAAGGACACATCAGGTATTTCATGCCGATGGCTGCTGCTTCCGCTGCTTTGCGCTCGAAATCTTCCTTGTAGTTGCAGTGGCTCGAAACGACCTGCATGCCGAGGCCGTCGAGGTATTTCTTGAATTCGGTATTCGACATTCCCCAGAAGATGCCTTTCGGACCCTCGAAGCTTTCGACCTGCTTGTAGCCGAAAGACGCCACCTGTTTCAGCACACCTTTCGGATCTTTGGGCAGATCGTCGCGCAGGCTGTACAACTGCAGCCCGAATTTGCCTACCGAAGCTGCACCACCCTTATTGGTAAAAGCCTGCAATGGGTTGCCCAATCCTGTCAGCACCGCTCCCGAAGCAAGTGCGGCGGTTTTGATGAATTCCCTTCTTTTTGTATTCACTTGTTGCTGGGTTTAATGATCAGATCAGGACCATGCCTTGTCGCCTTTTGCATATGGAACGCAGGCATCCCATTTGCCGGGTGTTTCAATATACCTGCGGGCCTGCTTGCAACCGATCTCCGAAGTAAAATACCCCAGGAGGCTCAGTTCCTTCATCAGGCGGAAGTAATGGGGCGGATCGGCTTCTTTTTTGGAAGCCATATATGTTTTCTGCTCTTTGTCGAGCTTTACAAGCAGTGCATGACGCTGATCCGGTTTCAGTTCCATGAAATCGTTGCTGTAATCTTTTTTGGCCTGATCGTTCATTGTGCTCATGCCGTCGTGAAACAGTTTCTGATCTTTTTCCTCATAGCAATCGTTGACCATGGTCTTCATCAGTTCGCCCACTTTGGCCGCTTTTGCGCCGGGTGTTTTTGTAGCAGGCAGGATGGTGTCAGCCACCTCATCGAGAAAGGCAATGTCCTTCTCGGAAAAAGCAACATTCTTGTCGGTGCTGGTTTTACAACCGGTCAGAAATGCTTCCGCACCCAGGATGGTTCCTCCCAGCAACAGGCTGATGCTCTGGATCGCTTCTCTTCTGTTCATTCGGAAAATATTTTGTTGTGATTGGAATCAGTTAAACTTCGCCCAGTTTCCATCCTTCCCGGTACGTGCGTTTCACGAATTGGTTGGCCAGGTCGAAATTCGTCACTTTCATGTTGTTGTTATCCCATAGCAGCTTTACATAGCGGCCGGGATAATCGAACGAGTTGGCACCGTTGCTGGTAGTTTTAGGCACCCTCACATCGTACCCCCTGATGGCCAGGTTGGCCATGAGCAAGCCTTCTGTGAGCGGACCGGCGATTTCGAACGGAGAGCTCATCTCCGTTTTGCCGTAACCGGCGATGCAACCTTCCACCCATTGTGCGTAGTGACCATCGGCGCTGCCGGGAACACGGGCAAGCTTTTGTTTTACTTTTACTTCCTGGTTGCGGCTCAGCGGCAGCAGGCGTGGGTCGGCGCCATAGGTGCTGCACATCATCTTGCCTTTGGAGCCGACGAAGAGAACTCCGTTGCCGCCGTCGCCAAACATTTCGTTGGGCGCCAGTTCGGCAGGTCTTTCAGGCTGTATGCCACCGTCCATCCAATGCAGTATGACCGGTCCCTTGGTTTTCGCGGTCTTTGGGAAGGTCATGGTTACATGGCTGGAGGGCGGGCAT
This sequence comes from Chitinophagaceae bacterium, assembly GCA_965200945.1. Taxonomy (GTDB): domain Bacteria; phylum Bacteroidota; class Bacteroidia; order Chitinophagales; family Chitinophagaceae; genus JADCRZ01. The sequence continues at coordinate 501,541 of OZ241749.1, read as the reverse complement.
GACTGCGGAAAATAACCCTGTTTGAACTCATCTACGTAAACAGTGCCGACGCTGGCCTGTACATCGTTGATGTACTGCAGACCCAGCACGCGGTAAGCAGGTTCTACCAGGTGGCAGCCCATATCGCCCAATGCGCCGGTACCGAAATCCCACCAGCCTCTCCAGTTAAAAGGCACCAGTTTGTCTACGAAATCGCGGTTCGGTGCACTGCCCAGCCATAGATCCCAATCGAGCGTCTTTGGAATTTCCGCCTTGGTGCTCGGCCAGGGAATACCCTGTGGCCACACGGGCCGGTTCGTCCATACATAAACCGTGTTCACATCGCCGATCGTGCCTGCATCGTACCATTCAATGAGCTGGCGAACTCCGTCGCCGGAGGCGCCCTGGTTGCCCATCTGCGTTACCACCTTGTATTTTTTGGCGGCATTGGTGAGCACGCGCGCTTCGTACACATCGTGCGTCATCGGTTTCTGCACGTACACGTGTTTGTTCAGCTGCATGGCTGCCAGTGTAGGTGCGGCGTGGTTGTGGTCGGGCACAGAGATAGAGACGGCATCGAAATTTTTCGACTCTTTGTCGAGCAGCTGACGCCAGTCTTTGTAATATTTTGCTTTCGGGAAGTTGGCGACGGTTTTGGATGCCCTTGCGTCATCCACATCACAGAGATAGGCAATGTCGGCCTTGCCCGACTTGAAGAAGTTCGCGATGTCGCTCTGGCCTTTGCCGCCTACGCCGATGCTTGCGATCGTGAGCCGGTCGCTGGGAGCGATAAAACCTTTGCCACCCAGTACATGACGGGGCACGATCATAAAACCGGCAACTGCCAGCGAAGAGGTCTTGAGGAATTCCCTTCTGGAACGTCCGTTTTGTTCTTTGTTGTCTTCCATCCTTTGGTATTTAGAAATTATGGTTCAATCGTTTACTGGAAAGATCGGTACCGGTTACAGATTCATTTTTTTGAGTTCGCTCACGGCAAAGTCTACCGCCCGGGCGGTGAGTGCCATGTAGGAGAGCGAAGGATTCACACACGAGGCGGAGGTCATGCACGCACCATCGGTGACGAACACATTTTTTGCATCCCATACCTGGTTGTGCTCGTTGAGGACGGATGTTTTCGGATCACGTCCCATGCGTGCAGTCCCCATTTCATGGATGCCCATGCCAGGAAAACTGCCGTTGTCGTAGGTAGTCACATCCTTCATACCGGCTGCTTCGAGCATTTCCCTACCGTCTTCCATCATATCGTGCCGCATCTTTTTCTCATTGTCTTTGAACTCCACGTTCATCACCAGCACCGGCAGGCCCCATTTGTCTTTCTTCTCCTTATCGAGCCGGATGGTGTTTTCGTGGTATGGAAGCGTTTCGCCAAAAGCAGTGATGCTCATTGTCCACGGACCTGGTTCTGCCAGGGCATCTTTATAGTCGGCTCCTATCTCCATTTCAGCCACGTCGCGATCGTAGCCCTGGCGGCTGGCGGATCCCTGGTAGCCGAAGCCACGGAGGTATTCGCGTTTTTCGCCGTTCAGGTTGCGGTAGCGGGGAATGTAGATGCCGTTGGCCCTTCTGCCGTAGTAGTATTTGTCGTCATAGCCTTCAGCGAAGCCACGGGCACCGGCCCTGAAGTGGTGATCCATTACGTTGTGGCCCAGTTCGCCGCTGCTGCTGCCGAGGCCGTCGGGCCAGATGTCGGTGGCCGAGTTCATGAGCACCCAGGCGCTGTTCAGCGCGGAAGCGTTCACGAAAACGATCTTGGAGAAATAGTCATATGTTTTGTTGTCCTGCGCATCCACGATCCGGACGCCTTTGGCTTTTTTGGAATCTTTGTCGTACAGCACTTCTTTCACGATGGAGAAAGGACGCAGCGTGAGGTTGCCTGTTTTAAGGGCAGCCGGCAGGGTGGATGACTGCGTGCTGAAATAGGCGCCGAACGGGCAGCCCAGCCAGCATTTGTTGCGGTACTGGCAGTTGAGCCTGCCTTCATGCGGGGCGGTGAGGTTCGCCACGCGGCCGATGATCATGGTCCGTTTGTTATTGTAATGCTGCTTGATGCGGGCAGCCACATCTTTCTCCACACAGTTCATGTCCATCGGGGGCAGGAAGTTGCCATCCGGCAGTTGTGGCAAGCCTTCCTTGGAGCCGCTGATGCCAGCCCATTTTTCGGCATACTCGTACCAGGGAGCAATATCTTTATAGCGGATCGGCCAGTCGACCGCGATGCCATCTTTTGCGTTGGCTTCAAAGTCGAGGTCGCTGAAGCGGTAGCTTTGCCGGCCCCACATCAGGGAGCGGCCACCCACCTGGTAACCCCTGAACCAGTCGAAGCGTTTTTCTTCCACATAGGGCGCATCTTTTTCATTCGCCCAGAAGTTCAGGTTGATCTCGTTGAGGGGATAATCTCTCTTGAGTACAGGGTACTCGTGATTCATCTGGCTGGTCCGTAATCCGCGGTGCGGAAATTCCCAGGGACCTTTCGTTGCGTTCACATAATCCTTTACGTGTTCCACATTGCGGCCGCGCTCAAGGAGCAGCACTTTCAGCCCTTTTTCAGTAAGCTCTTTGGCGGCCCATCCTCCACTGATTCCGGATCCGACAACGATTGCATCGTACGTGTTTATAGCCATATTATTAAGTTGATCAATGTTTATATTCCAAAAGCCGTGAGCTGCCCTCCTTCTGCTTTTAAACTGGCATGTTACTTATGCATTCCGGATAACATTTTACGCAATGCATTGTTGCCGCTTTTGAGCAGTTTCTTTGGTTTGTATATGAAAAATCCGGCCCCTGCCTCCCTCCTACACATCGCAGATCAGCACACCTGCTTTCAGGGAAGCGATCTTGTCTTCTTTTGCCGGAATAAATTCCTGGGCAACATATCCCTTGAACTTGATGCCTTCCGCTATCTCTTTCATGATAGCAGGGTAGTAAAGTTCCTGTGTGTCGTCGATCTCGTGGCGGCCGGGTACGCCTCCGGTGTGGTAATGACCGAAGTACTCATGGCTGGCGCGGATGGTGGCGATCACATCGCCTTCGTCGATCTGCATGTGGTAGATATCATAGAGCAGCTTGAAGTTGGGCGAGCCTATCCTTTTGCAGAGTTCCACCCCAAATGCCGACCTGTCGGCCATATAGTCTTTGTGGTTCACCTTGCTGTTGAGCAGTTCCATCTGAACGATCACCCCCTTTTTTTCTGCCTGCGCCATCAGCTGTTTCAGGCCTTCGGTACAGTTTTTCAGCCCGGTCTCATCGTCCATGCCCCGGCGGCTGCCACTGAAGCAGATCAGGTTTTTGTAGCCTGCTTTCGATACCAGGTCAATGTGTTCCGTATAGTTTTTAAGAAGTGTGGGATGGTATTGCTTATCATTCCAGCCTTCTGTAAGACTGATCTCGGCTCCGTTGCACATGGAAGAAAAAACACCGTTTTTCTGCAGCGTAGGCCAGTCGGCCGGACCTACGAGATCGATTGCGGAAAACCCGATTTCTTTTACATGCTGGCATAGTTGATCTACTGTAAACGAGGGCATCGTCCACCGGCATACGGAGTGATTGATTCGGCCTTTCAACATAGTAGTAGGTCTTTTTGAACCGGAAACGGATGAGGGAATCAGGGGTGCGGCTATGATCGCGGACCCGCCCAATGCAAGATTCTTCAACAAACGCCTCCTGGATGTATGCTTGCTCATGATTTGTGTTTTGAAAGAAGCCATTTTATTGGGACTGTCAGTTCTGCTTCTGGCAGGCCTGCTACCCAACCCTATCAGATAAGACAGATGGATCGCCCACTCCCGAGGGCCAACAGCTTCCTTATGTTACCGGGCTGGTTGCCAGTCCTTTTTCACCCTCTACTTCCGATACTTCCGATCTGCCCTGGTCTTTGAACAGCAGTGCATACAGAACAAAAACTGCCGCCGCGATGATGGCCGGGATGATCCAGATGCTTTTCCAGTCGTGGCCGCCGCCGGGCAGCGCATACTTGTTTGCAACAAGGCCGGCAATCCAGAAACCGATCAGCATACCGACCCCGTAGGTAGCCAGGGTGATCATACCCTGAGCGGAAGAACGGATCGTTTCCCCTGCTCTTTTATTGGTGTAGACCTGTCCGGTCACAAAAAAGAAATCATAACAAACGCCGTGGAGGATGATGCCAGCATAAAGAAGCCACATGCCGCTGCCTGTGTTCCCGAAACCAAAGCAGAGGTATCGCAACACCCATGCGGCCATCCCGATCAGCAACATATTTTTGAGGCCCGATCTTCTGAAGAAAAACGGCATCACCAGCAGGAAGATCATTTCCGAAGCCTGGCCCAGCGCCATCTTTCCCGCAGCGCCTTCTACCTTGATCTCGTTCAGGAAGATATTGGTTTCCTGGTAATAGAAAGCAAGGGGAATGCAGATGAACATGGAAGCAAGAAAGAAAACAAGGAAGTTTCTGTCTTTTAACAACATAAGCGCGTCTGCGCCAACGATCTCGCGAAAGCTGGTAGTGGTTCCTTTCCTGGCCGGCGGTGTGTTTGGCAGCGTAAAGCAGTAAAGGCCCGTTACGATGGAAACGCCTGAAGCCATGCGGAAAGTATTGACCAGCGAGCCCGTCTTTTCCCAGGCAAGCCATGATATGAGCACACCGGCAACGATCCAGCCGATGGTGCCCCATACACGAATGTTAGAAAAATCCTTCTCTGCATTCTTTACCTGGTTAAAAGACACCGTATTCACCAGTGCCAGCGTAGGCATGAACAGGATCATATAAACAAGGAGAACCGGGAAGAAAGCGGAAAAATCGGTGAGGGTGGTAAGGTAATAGAGCAGGGCCCCACCCAAAAGATGAAGCAGTCCCAGAATTTTTTGCGCGGCGAAGAATTTATCCGCGATGAGGCCAATGATAAACGGCGCCAGGATAGCTCCCCATGATTGTGTTCCGTAAGCGTTTGCGACATCCAGTTCCTTGATCCCGGGGATTGAAGTAAGATACGTTCCCATTGTTACGAACCAGGCACCCCAGATAAAAAAGTTGAAAAACATCATCAGAGAAAGCCGGAAACGCATGGCTAAATTCATGTGCGGGCCATTTATTATTATAGGTTACTGATCTATTCCAAACTTGCAGAACGGATAAAGTACAAATCAAAGAAGTAACAGCAGGCGATTTGCAGAAGCATCCGTTATTTACAGGGCTTAAATGTAGGATTTTTAAAAGATACGCTATCTATTTCGGAAAAAAATTATTTGATCCTGAAATATTTTTATGCACTGACCTGAAACCTATAAATTTGTTCTGAATGTCCGGCCGATACAGCTGCAGTGCCTCTGTTTCCCTGCCGGTATCCGGCATAAAACGATTCACAAAACAGACCAGGACCACACCAAAAGCCATATTGTTATACTCAATTTTGTATTTTTAATAACCAGTTTACATGAAAAAAATTCTCGTCATCCTATCACTGGGTTGCATCATCGTCAGCTGCGGCAACAACAATTCTGACAAAAAAGATTCGGCTTCCGCAGATTCAACGGCCGCCAAACCAGCCGCCGAAGATCCTGAAGTGAGCAAAGGCCTTACCCTGGTGGCCAACAACGATTGCCTTACCTGTCACAAGATCAGCGAACAACTCACCGGGCCTGCCTACCAGGCCGTGGCTGAACGCTACACCGCCACTCCGGATGTGATTGACACCCTCTCCAGCAAAGTGATCAGCGGCGGCTCAGGCAAATGGGGCAGCATTCCCATGTCGCCCCATCCGCAATTGTCGAAAGAAGATGCCACCTCCATGGTCAAGTACATTCTTTCCTTAAAAAAATAAATGATCGGGATGCTGGTGACCCAGCATCCCGATCTGCTTTACTGACGAACCGCTTGCCATCTACCTAAGTCCCTTCTCTAAAATCTAAGAACACGTATGAAACTTAAACTGGGCGGTAAAATCCTGATCTTTGTCATCGTGGCGGTGGTCGCCTTTTTTGTGCTGAAACGGTTCCTGCCAACACCCGACCGTTCCGGTGACCCTTCTTACTCACAAACAGACAGCACCTCGCCGGGCAGGGACGAGCGTGATGAGGACAAGACCTCCAAAAGCAAAACAGCCTCTTCTTCCAGCCCCTCCGGCAGCGAAAGCCGCAGCTTTAATTACACAGCTGAAAAACCGGTCAACGGCACCCTGCGCGGTGTGGTGGAAGTGGGCGCCTCCGGGTTCAACTCTTTCGTCATCAACATGGACCAGGACAAAAGATGGGAAATCGTATCGAAAGATTTCGGGGAGTCGCTGGCCTATGAAGGACTGGCCACCACCGACGACATCAGGGCCGGACTTAAAAAATACCTGGCCGGCATGTTCGAAAAAGGGGTTGGTAAGAACAACATGCATTTTGTGATCTCTTCAGGGGCACAAAAAGAGCCGAAAACCAGCACCATCGCCAACGAACTTAAAAAGATGGGCTATGTGGTTAACCTGGTGACCGCCGATCAGGAAGCCAAGTTTGCACTCAAAGCAACGGTACCGCCTACGTACCAGGACAACTCTTTCCTGGTCGATATCGGGTCCGGCAACACCAAGATATCCTGGCAGGACGGACAAGGTCTGAAAGCCATTGAAGTGCCCGGTGCAAAATATTATGAGCAGGGCAAATCGGATGATGCTGTATACGATCAGGTCAAGGAGCAGGCCTCGAAAATCCCGGAAGGAAAAAGAAATGTCTGCTTCATCATTGGCGGCGTGCCTTTCACCCTGGCCAAGCAGAACAGGAGCGGAGAAGAACGCTATACCGTGCTGAATGCGCCACGCAATTACAAAGCGGCCGACAAGAAGATGGGCGCGGGCATCAACATCTACAAAGCCATTCAGGATGCCACCAAAACCGACACGTTCGTGTTCGACTGGGATGCCAATTTCACGATCGGCTTTTTGCTGAGCCTCCGCTAAACAGTGTAAACCTGAAGCAAAACCCCGACTTACGTAAAATATTACTTACTTATAAATTGTCACATGAAAAATTCGCGTCGTTTTTTTATCAAGCAGGCCGCCCTGGCCGGCGCCGGACTTGCCGTTGCCAAAACAGGGTTCTCTGCCAGCAGCTACCGCCGGATCATCGGTTCAAATGACCGGGTGCGGGTGGGTGTAGTCGGCTTTTCCGACCGTCACAGAAGCTCGCACATCCCCAGCTTCATGAACCATTACAAAGAGCTCAATTTCGATGTGGTTGCCGTATCCGATATCTGGAATAAAAGAAGGGAAGATGGCTCCGGCATCTGGAAAGAAAAAATGGGCCATGATGTGACTGCCTGCAGGAACAACGAAGAGATGTACGACAAAAAACTCGTGGATGCGGTGTTTGTAAGCACGGCCGATTTTCAGCATGCGCGCCATGCCATCGAAGCGGTAAAAGCCGGCTGTGATGTGTACTGCGAAAAGCCGTTCGCTGAAACGATGGAAGACAACCGCGAAGCCCTGAAAGTGATCAAAGGCTCCGACCGCATCGTGCAGATCGGTTCGCAGCGCAGAAGCGGCGCCAACTACCACGCCGCCAACGATTTTATAAATTCCGGCAAGTTCGGTCCCATCAAGAAGGTGGAACTCACCTGGAACGTAAACCAGCCCGGCCGTTGGCGCCGGCCCGAGCTGCTAGGCCAGCTGAAGGAATCCGACACAGACTGGAAACGCTTCCTGATGAACCGTCCCAACGACAGTTTCGATCCGCGCAAATACCTCGAGTTTCGCCTGTTCTGGCCCTATTCATCCGGACTGCCAGGCCAGTGGATGAGCCACCAGATCGATACTGTACACTGGTTCAGCGGATTGCAGCATCCCCGAAGCGTGGTGGCCAACGGCGGTATTTACATGTGGAAAGACGGAAGGAAGAACTGGGATACCGTAACCGCTGTATTCGACTACGGCCCTTCCAACGATCCGGCCAACGGTTTCCAGGTCACCTTCACTTCCCGTATGGACAACGGTGATGATGATCCTTCCGAACTGTATTATTCAAACGGAGGCGAACTGAACCTCGTTACCAACAAGGTTACACCCAAAGGAGGCCTCACGCAACGAGCGGCCGGTGCCATGAAGATGCAGGCCAACCAGCTGCCTGAAACCAGCCTGACCATGACTGAAAAGGTCGTATCGTCCGCCAACACCGGCGGCGACCAGCTCACTTCCAACCACGTCCGCAACTGGATGGAATGTGTACGCAGCCGCAAAACACCCAACGCACCCGTGGAAGCCGGCTACAGCCATTCCATTGCCACCATCATGACCAACGCGGCCGTGCACACCGGTCAGAAAGTGACCTTCGACGAAAAAACGCAGGAAGTGATGGCCGGCGGCAAACCTTTCAAATACGGTTAACATTTTCAAAATATAATTATGCAACAAAAGATAAAATGCGCAGCCATCTGCGCATTTTCCTTACTCTCCATGTCATCCGCCTTTTCCCAAAAACAACTGGTCAGGTTGGTAAAGGAGCAAAACCCCACCAGGATCGACGTGGTGATCGGCGACAAGCCATTCACGAGTTTCCTTTATCCCGACACGCTCGAAAAACCGGTTCTTTACCCGGTCTTTGCTTCGAACGGCACCATGGTCTCCAGGGGCTTTCCTTTTCAGCCGAAAGCCGGCGAGCCAACGGATCATCCGCACCACATGGGTATCTGGTTCAACTACGAGAACGTGAACGGACTTGATTTCTGGAATAATTCGTACGCCATCCCGAAAGAGAAAAAATCAGGCTACGGCTGGATCAAAACAGATAAGATCCTGAAAGCCGATGGCGGTGAAAAAGGAGTTCTCTCCTATCATGCCAACTGGACAAACCAGCAGAACGAAGTGCTGCTTGAAGAAACGACCCGCCTTGAGTTCAGCGGAGATGCACACCAGCGCATCATCGACCGTACCACTACGCTTACTGCAAGCCGTGAGGTGAACTTTAAAGATGCCAAAGACGGCATGATGGGCATGCGTGTGGCGCATGAGCTGCAGATCCCTTCTACCGAAGACCAGAAATTCACGGATGACAAAGGCATCGTGACGGTGGTGAAAGGCGGTACCGACAAAGTAGCCAGCGGCACCTACCTCACCAGCGAAGGCAAGCAAGGCAATGATGCCTGGAGCACGCGCGGACGGTGGTGCAAGCTGTACGGCAAGATGGGTGCAGACTCGGTCACCATCGTAATGTTCGATCATCCTTCGAATCCCAACTATCCCACGTTCTGGCATGCACGCGGGTACGGACTGTTTGCGCTGAACCCGCTGGGAGAAAGCGTTTTCACCAACGGCAAAAGTGCGAAGAACCTCCAGCTGAAAAAGGGTGAATCAGTGAAGTTCACCTACCGGATCGTGATAGATGAAAACAACAAGACGCTTTCGCCGGCGCAATTAAATCAGATGGCCGACCAGTTTGCAAAGAGCAAGATGATGTAAAGCCCCTTACATTTGCAGCACAACCGACCGTACATGTATAAAGCCGTTTTTACTGATATGGATGGCACCCTTTTACGTGATGACCATTCCATCAGTGAGGCCACCAAAGAATTGATCCAAAAGCTCGTCGCCGCCGGCATCCCGGTGATCCTCGTCTCTGCCCGTCCCATCCATGGTATCCTCCCCATCAGCCGCTGGCTGGGCATCGACACCCTGCCGGTAGTGAGTTTGAACGGAGGATATATCGGTCACGAAGACAAGGTCATTTTCGAGTCGGGTATTGAGCTTGACCGGGTGAATGGTCTGCAAAACGTTTCGGAGCGCTACGAGGTAACCCTCATCTATTACGCCGGGCTTGAATGGTTCGCGGAGCGGGGTAATGCAGCAACGACCAAAGAACAACGCATCACAAGCGTAGAGGTACAGATCGCTCCGTTCCAGGAGCTGATGGCCTACTGGAAAGAGAACGATACGAAGATCGATAAGATCATGGCGGTGGGCGAACCCGATGTCATCAATGCCTTGCAAGACGAGCTGCATGGAATCTATGGCGATGGAATGAACATCTACACATCCAAACCCACCTATCTCGAGATCATGCGGCGGGAAGCTTCCAAAACCAATGCCGTCAAGTTCCTGATCAACCGCTACCAGTTTACGCCCGATGAGATCATTGCCATCGGTGATAACTACAACGACAAGGATATGATCGCTTTTGCAGGCACCGGTATCGCCATGGGCAATGCGCCTGATCCGGTAAAAGCGGTGGCCAAATGGGTCACCGATACCAACCAGAACGATGGCGTAAGAAAAGCGTTCGAAAAATTCATCGAAGTATAAATCCTTGTCACTATCTCCTTTTACTCCTTTTTTTTGAAAGATATTCAGTAGTCTACTCCTCCGGTATACTATTGAATATCTTTTAATATATTTGCGGGTATGAAAGCCAGCTCCCCCTTCCTGCTGTTGATCCTTGCACAGCTCCTTTTCATGACTGTTCAGGCCTATGACAAAGAACCGGTCACCGTGGTGAAACCCGGCACATGGCGTGGCGTGTTCACCACCGCGAGCGCCGAAATCCCGTTCAATTTCCAGATCAGGGGCTCCGACCAGTCGAAGCTCACCCTTACGCTGCTCAACGCCTCGCGGCGCGATGATTTTCCGATCCAGCGCAAAGGAGCCGATTCACTGCGCATCAACATGAATACATTCGATGCCACGCTGCTGGTGAAGGTTGAACCGGATGGAAAGCTGACAGGCATCTACCAGAACACCGTGCCCGGCACCCGTTCGAGACCGATCCCTTTCGCAGCTGAATATGGCAAGTCTTACCGGTTTGTTGAACCTGGCAAGGAGGCGGCTCCTGCGGCCAACCTGAGCGGCAAATGGCTGATAAAGATCCATGGAAAGCAGCCGGTGCCCGATAAAGTGGCGCTGTTCAAACAGGAAGGCAATGCGCTCAACGGCGTGATCATGCAGGTAACGGGCGACAGTGGCGACCTGGAAGGCACCGTGCAGGGAAGCCAGTTCTCGCTTTCTTCGTTCATCGGCTCGGGGCCTAAGATGTATAAAGGAATCATCAATTCTGACGGTTCTATCTCCGGCGTCTGGTCGGTGGCCGGTGGAGACACCATTCGCTACAGCGGTGTGAAAGATGAAAAAGCCGAGCTGCTCGATCCTTACAAACTGACCCGCCTGAAGTCGGGCTTCGATAAGCTCACATTCAGTTTTCCGGATGTGGAGGGGAACGCGGTCACCCAGGATGATGCCCGCTTCAAAGGCAAAGTGGTCATCATCGACATTATGGGAACCTGGTGCCCCAACTGCATGGATGAAACCATATTCCTCGCGCCGTGGTACAAGACCAACAAAAAACGCGGAGTAGAAATTGCAGCCGTGGGTTTCGAGATGAAAGACAGCCTCGAGTATGCAAAATACACTTTCAGGAAGCTGAAGGAAAAATATGACATACAGTACCCGCTCCTGTTCGGCGGATATGCCGATAAGGACGTGGCTGCGAAAAAATTCCCGGCCCTCAACGAATTCCAGGCTTTTCCCACTACCATCATCCTCGACAAGCAGGGCCGTGTACGCGAGATTTATACCGGCTTCAGCGGGAAGGCAACGGGCAAGTATTATGAAGAGTTCCAGGCCAATTTCAACAAACTGATCGATCAGCTGATGGCAGAGCCTGCAGCGCCATAAAATGCAAGTTGGTATTTTCAAAAGAACTGGAGCGTCAATATACGAGAAACCTTGGTGAACATCCTTGAACGCGCAACCAGGCGGCTGCGGTCTCACAGTCCTTGCCTGCGCCCTTTCGGGGAGAATAGCAGCGTAGTGAACAAGACGATGTTTCAACGGCCACGCAGAGAGGCCAAGCGCCCGGTCACCTGTTGCTCATGACCGAAACTCTATTCCAATTCTTCCTTCAATACCTGCCAAACGGTATTGGTTACTATTTTTGCGCCTTCTGCGGTTGGGTGTATCCCGTCTCCCTGGTTCAGATCGCGGTTGCCCGCTACTCCCTCCAGCAGGAATGGAATGAGGTGCATCTGATTTTTTCTGGCCAGATCGGGAAAGATGTTGTGGAACCCCTTGGCATAGTCGCCACCCATGTTCGGCGGCACTTCCATACCGGCCAGCACCAGTCTGGCATCCGGATATTTTGCTTTTACCTTGTCGATGATCGACTGCAGATCCCTGGTGGTTTCCGCCAGTGGAATGCCACGCAGGCCGTCATTCGCTCCAAGCTCAAGCACAAACACATCTACAGGCTGCTTAAGTATCCAGTCGATGCGGCCGTTTCCACCGGCTGAAGTTTCCCCGCTGACACCGGCATTCACTACCTTGAAAGGCAGGTGCAGCGAATCGATGCGTTGGCGGATGAGGGAGGGAAAAGATTCAGCTGGGTCGAGGCCGTAACCGGCAGTGAGACTGTTGCCAAAAAACAAGACGGTCTTCACGGAATCTGTTTTATGCTGTTGAGCAACGGTGGCAGTGTCGGATCTTTTCGCAGCAGGTTCGGATGCCCGGTTACCGCAGGAAGCTGCGAGGAGCAGAAAAAGAAGCCCTGGCAGAATATCGGTATGTTTCATAATCGGTTTAGTTGATCTTTATTGCCTGCGAAAGCCATGCCCGGATGCAGGTTGGTATTTAACAGCAAACAATGTGCGCTTATGTTGGCCAGACTGTAACCAGCGGACAGGGTGCAGGTTTTCAGCCACGGTACAGTTTTTACACTCTTCTTATCATATTACCATTTTATATTCATTTATTTTTGATCTGTTCACCAGATCACAGCAAGATAATCTAAACAACTTGGACACCATTCTCAGCATACAGCAGGTCAACAAAACATTCAGATCGGCCGGCCGCACCCTCACCGTGCTGCGCGACATCAATTTTTCCGTTGAAGCGGGTTCGATCATTTCCCTTGTGGGACCTTCCGGTAGCGGCAAAACCACCCTGCTCGGCCTGTGCGCCGGACTCGACCGCTCCAGTTCCGGCAGCGTGGAACTTCAGGGCATCCGGCTCGACGGCCTGGACGAAGATGCGCGCGCGGCTGTCCGTAACCGGTATGTCGGCTTTATCTTCCAGAACTTTCAGCTGATCCCAACCCTTACCGCACTGGAAAATGTGATGGTACCGCTCGAGCTGCGGGGAGAAAAAAATGTCTCAGCCAGGGCCATGAACCTCCTGGAAAAAGTAGGCCTGGCCGACCGCAGCCACCACTACCCTTCCCAGCTCAGCGGTGGCGAACAGCAACGCGTCTCTCTGGCACGGGCCTTTTCAAACAGTCCGCGTATACTCTTTGCCGACGAACCGACTGGCAGCCTGGACGCTGAAACCAGCGAGAAGATCATCGACCTGTTATTTGAACTCAACCGCGAAGCCGGCACCACGCTGGTACTGGTGACACATGACCTCGACCTTGCCGCAAAAACACAACGCATCATCCGCATCAAAGGCGGCTCTGTGGTATCGGATGAGAAAACAGCCTCCGCCTCACCAGCGGAGAGGCCTGCCGTATAGCGGGTACGCGCATGCGCCCCAGGCATCAAGAGCTCCATCACAACATTCTACTCTACCTCACAGACCGGCAACAGCAATATGACGAACAGGAACAGACTGAACATACAATGGCTTTTGAAGATGGCCTGGCGCGACAGCCGCCGGAACCGTGCACGGCTCCTGCTTTTTATTTCGTCGATCGTACTGGGCATCGCAGCGCTGGTGGCCATCGACTCGCTGGGCGATAACCTCCGCGCTGATATTGACCAGCAGGCTGCCGGCCTCATCGGCGCCGATCTACAGATCTCCGCCAACAAACCGGTGAGTGACTCGCTGCGGCCCCTGCTGGATTCACTGGGTGACCGCAAATCGGAACAGCGAAGCTTTGCCTCCATGCTTTATTTCCCCAAAACGCAAGGTACAAGGCTGGTACAGGTGAAAGCGCTCCAGGGAGATTTCCCTTACTATGGTTCGTTGGAAACGACGCCCGTGTCGGCAGCGAAAACTTTCCGCAGCAAGCAGGCTGCCCTTGTCGACAAAACCCTGATGCTCCAGTACAATGCCCATGTGGGCGATTCTGTAAAAGTGGGCAACACCGCATTTGTGATCGCTGGCATTCTGCAGAAAGCGCCCGGACAAACCGGCTTTTCCACCACCATCGCCCCCACCGTGTACATACCGCTGCAGTATCTGAACTCGACGGGCTTGCTGCAGAAAGGAAGCCGCGTCAGCTATACTTATTTCTATAAATGGGACCAGCCCGTAAGTATAGACCGGATAGAAGTGGCGATAGAGCGGCGCCTGCGGAAAGAAGGGCTGAACTGGGACACGGTCGAGAGCCAGAAAGAAAGCACCGGCAGATCATTCAGCGACCTGACCTCATTTTTATCACTGGTAGGTTTTATTGCCCTGCTGCTTGGATGCGTAGGGGTTGCCAGTTCCATTCATATTTATATCAGAGAAAAGATACCCAGCATCGCCGTGCTGCGTTGCCTGGGTGTGAAAGCTAACCAGGCATTCCTCATCTACCTCTTTCAGATCGCAGGCATCGGATTGCTGGGTTCGGTACTGGGTTCCATCCTCGGAGCGCTGATCCAGCAGGTGTTGCCTGGCGTGCTGAAAGATTTCGTGCCAGTAGAGATCACGACGGCTTTATCGTGGAGCGCCATCGGCAAAGGGATCTTCCTGGGGCTTTGTATCTCCATCCTGTTCGCGCTTCTGCCGCTCATCTCCCTGCGAAAGATCTCACCACTGAATACATTGCGTGTGGCGACGGATTCCGAAGCACCGGAAAGGGATACAGCGCGGTGGGGCGTATTTGCCCTCATTGGCTTGTTTATAGTGTTGTTTACCTGGATGCAGGTAAAGAGCTGGCGGGAGACTTTCTTTTTCACTGCCGGACTGGTTACGGCTTTCCTTGTTCTTACCGGCATGGCGCTGCTGATGATGCGGCTGGTACGCCGCTTCTTTCCTTCCTCCTGGAAATACGTGTGGCGGCAGGGGCTTGCCAACCTGTACCGGCCACAGAACCAGACGGCGATCCTCATTATTTCGATCGGCCTTGGTACCGCTTTTATCTGTACGCTTTTTCTTGTACAGTCTGTTCTCATCAACCGCGTGAAACTGTCTGCCAGCGGCAACCAGGCGAATATGGTGCTGTTCGATATCCAGCGTACGCAAAAAGACAGTGTGTTCTCGCTGGCGCGCCGGCACGGGCTGCCGGTGCTGCAGGAAGTGCCTATCGTGAACATGCGGCTGGAAGAGATCAACGGCCGCACAGCAGCGAATCCGTCGGGCGGCGACAGCCTCTATTCGAGAGGCGTTTTCACCCGCGAATACCGGGTCACTTACCGCGACACCCTCACCAGCGCGGAACGGGTTACTGCGGGTACCTGGCATGGCCGGCCCCTGGGTGCCGGGCAGACGGTCTATGTTTCGCTGGAACAGGCTTTTGCGCGGCGGCAGCGTATCAGGCTGGGCGATACCATGGTGTTCAATGTGCAGGGTGCAATGGTGAACACGATCGTGGGCAGTTTCCGCGAGGTGGAATGGAACAGGATTCAGACAAATTTCATCGTGGTTTTTCCGGCGGGCGTTCTGGAAGACGCGCCGCAGTTCCACGTGTTGCTTACAAGGGTGAGGTCGGATCAGGCGTCGGCCGCTTTCCAGCGGGAGATGGTGAAACGGTTTCCCAACGTGTCGATCATTGATTTGGGACTGGTGCTCAGCACCCTCGACGAGATCCTCAGCAAGATCGCTTTTGTGATCCGTTTCATGGCGGCTTTCAGCATCATCACCGGGCTGGTGGTGCTGATCGCTTCGGTGCTGATCAGCAAGTACCAGCGCATTCGTGAAAGCGTGCTGCTGCGCACGCTGGGCGCAAGCCGCAAACAGATCCTCGCCATCACGGCCCTCGAATATCTCTTCCTCGGCGCGCTTGCTTCTGTCACAGGCGTCATCCTGTCCATCGGTGCCAGCTGGGCCCTCGCCCGTTTTATTTTCAAAATGCCGTTTGAAGTCAGCTTCGCTCCCCTGCTCATCGTTACCATCCTGATCTGCCTCCTCACTGTCCTGATCGGCCTGGTGAACAGCCGCGGCGTGTTGAACAGGCCACCGCTGGAGGTGCTGCGGCAGGAAGGGTAACGTCTTTACTGGAATTGCGCACACTCGATACTCCGCCTCTCTCCAAAGAGCGCAAAAGGGGTATCACGGTTCTTAACCGTGACACCCCTTTTGCGGAGCCTTACTCACCCATGCGTCTCCCCACATCGCATCTCCTGTGCACAAGACCACTTGCATGATTTGATACAGCTTATGGTGTGCCTTTGTACTTCGAAACGTCTACTTGGGGAATCAGCGTACTGTATCTGGCGTTGATGGCTTTGATGAATTCATTGGCAGTGAGCGCGTTTCCGCGGGCGGTAAGGTGCACGCCATCCAGCGAAAATACTCCTCCGGTGATAAAATCGGCATTCACATAAACACCGTTGACAGTCATGCCGGCTTTTACCTTGTTGAGAAAATCTTCGGTGTCGAACACACCCAGACCGAACAGGTTGCCGATGGTTTTGATCGTCTGGTTGTAGGAGGTGATGTATTCACGCGCCTTCAAAACTTCTGCCGCATCGAGTACCTCCTTGCTCATCACAGGGTTGCTGAGGGTGAGTCCGTAACCGGGAAGACCATTTACGGTTGTACCCAGCGTGCCCGGATCGAATGTGAGGTTGATCAGGTCCGAAGCTGCCGCCGCGCGCGGAGCATACAGGCCTGTAGTGGGGTTGAGGGCGTTGATGTAGAGTTGCCCGGCTGAAATGGCCTTCAGCCTTTCATTCACCGCGTTCACGGTAATGGTGTTCAGGTAAGGCAGCACGGTCACATCGGGGATCGTGGCTACCACGCCGCCGGCCCCGTTCTTTGTAAGCGTAGAGATGGCCAGGGTATACAGCGAGGCAAACACCGATTTGTTGGTAAGGGAATCGCCCTCTCCGCCGGAAGTGGCGTAGCCCAGCGCATCGTTGGTACCCAGCCAGCAGCTGAAGAACGTGAAGGGTTTGGCGGTTACAAAATCAAGATAGGCTGTGGTATTGGTACCTGCCACACCGGGCAGCAACCTCTCGAAATAAGGGTTGAGGTTGCCCAGGATGGGAGTGGTGATCTGCAGCAGTTTGATGCCCGGAACACCATAGTTGTTCAGGTCGCCTGTATACTTGGTGTACAAGGTGACGGGCCCGTAACCCGGGATCACTGTTACGCCGCGGATGGCCAGGTTGGTAGTAACGGGAACAATGTCGGGCGACCCGTCGGGCTTAAAGCCAGCAAGCTGAAGATATCCGGACCCGTTGGCCTGGCTTTCTGAAAACAGCGGCTGGAAGAAATTTCCACCGCCTACCTTCATCATCTGCGAATCAATGATGTTCGGGTAGGCAGCCAGCTGGCCGGCGCGGTAGAGTCCGCCATTCGAGTAGCCGGCAGTGATGGAGTTGCCGACAGAGATATATCGGGTGAAATCAGCCGCCACTGCAGCACTGCCCTGCTGGGTTGATTGCGTGGACAAAGATTGTACGGGCTCCTTCTCACAGGCCGAGAACAGAAAAAGCATTGCAAGAAGTGAAAAGGGCAAGAAGCGAAGTTTCATATAGTTGGTTTGGTTATAAACCTGATGATGCGGCAGACACAGTAAGATTGGATTGATAAAACGGGGACTTCCCACGGATCAGGGAAACAGCAATGAGCTGCATCGCCGGCTGAGTTATTTAAGGGGTACGAACAGAGGCGTGAAGCATAAAAATAGGTATCTATTCATTAAGTCGCTGATTTCGGGTTAATTTTTTATTTAAGAAGGTACAGAGTCACTGCCTGAATGAGCTGCCGGATCATTGTTGTAAATTTATTTTTCAATATTTTTTGAAAGTTTAAAAAGTTTTATACTTTTGAGTATGGAATTACCGGAAGCAAAACAGAAGTTCATAGAGGCCTGGGGCAAGCTCGGTTCCGAATGGGGTGTAAACCGCACCATGGCCCAGGTACATGCCCTGCTGCTGGTAAGTCCCGACGCCCTCACTACGGAAGAGATCATGGAAGAACTCAGCATTTCCCGTGGCAATGCCAATATGACCCTCCGCGACCTCATCGGGTGGGGACTTGTAGAAAAACAACACCGTGCGGGCGAACGCAAAGAGTATTTTTTCGCAGACAAGAACACCTGGAACATCGCCCGTCAGGTTGCCAGAGAAAGAAAAAAACGAGAACTCGATCCGATGCTCAAAGTACTTGGTGAACTTTCATCTGTAAAAGGAGATGAAAAAGATCCTGCTTTCAAAACATTTAAAACAACCACCGGCAGTATCGGCAAACTGGCCGGCAATGTGAACAAGACCTTCGAAACCATGCTGAAGGCAGAAGAAAACTGGTTCTGGGGTTCCCTCTTTAAAATTTTCAAATAATTTTTTTTCTTATAAACTTTCATAATTTACTGAAAATTCAAAAACAAAAATCATGAATTACTATCTTTTAACCTACGCTCTTTACATTTCCGTCAGCATTGTTCTCACCATCTGGGTCGCCCGCGTGCTTTTCCGCAACGGCCGCATTTTTCTTGTCGACATTTTTCATGGCAATGCCCCCCTCGCCGATTCGGTCAATAAACTTCTTGTAGTTGGTTTCTACCTGATCAACATCGGCTACATGAGTATTGCCATGAAGGAAACACAGCGCATTCCTGATATCCAGGCAGTGGTGGAAGCGCTCAGTTATAAACTCGGCAGCATCATCCTCATTCTCGGAGCCATGCATTTTTTCAACCTGGCCGTATTCTTCAAACTCCGCAACCGCGCACAACTGAACGTAAGGAAAAGCTTTTAGCTGTAAGCCGCATCAAACCTGCTTTCCAGTGTCAGCCGGTATTGAATTTTCCACCACAGAAGTAAAACCGGATTTCGAACAACCATCCCAGAACCCGGGAAGCCCAAAGCCAACAGCTACAGGCATCTCTCTATCCCCCCCTCATGCGTACGCTCAAACAACATATTATCTTGTACGACCAGGAATGCCCCATGTGCAGCGTTTATACAAAGGCGTTTGTAATAACCGGCATGCTCGAAATGAACGGCAGGGCCTGTTACCAGCACCCGCCGGCAGCATGCTGCAACATAGACCCGCAAAGAGCTGCCGACGAGATCGCCCTCGTCAATACAATCACGGGCGAAGTCAGGTACGGCATCCACAGCCTCTTTGCTGTACTTGGCAACGCCTGGCCCTTCTTTAACCCCTTGTTCAGATTTGGTCCTTTTGTATGGGTCATGTCGAAACTCTATGCCTTTATCTCGTACAACCGGCGGGTGATCATCCCGCCCACCCTGCCCGCCGGCAACACCGTGCAACCTTCGTTCCGGCTGCCGTACCGCCTGGCCTACCTTGTTTTCACCTGGCTCATCACCGCCTCCATCCTCAATGCCTACGCCCCTTTGCTCGTGCCCGTTGTACCAGCCGGCGCGCATTACCGCGAGTATGTGGTCTGCGGCGCACAGATCTTTTTCCAGGCCATTGTGATCGGTTTTCTTGCACCCGCCAAACGATGGGATTATCTTGGCAATATGATGACCATATCATGTGCCGGCGCCCTTCTCCTGTTGCCGGTGACCTGGCTGGCAAAGGTCGTATCGCTGTCGCCGCTTCTATGCACCGCCTGGTTTATGTGCGTCGCAGGACTGATGCTGCTGGAACACATCCGGCGAACCCGGCTGCTAGGGTTAGGCTGGGCACTTACGGTTGGCTGGACCATGTACCGGTTGGGCGTTCTTTTCATCATTTTTTATAGCAAAAATTCCTTTTAACACATGAACCCGTTCAAAAAAGTGGTGCTTGCCGGAGGCAGCGGATACCTGGGCACCGTGCTTGCCACCTATTTTGCCCCCATCAGCGATGAGGTCATTCTTCTCAGCCGCCGTGCTGCAGCCACCCGAAACAACATACGCACGATTGTATGGGACGCAAAAACCGGGGATGACTGGGCCCCGGCACTTGCTGAAGCGGACTTGCTGGTAAACCTCTGCGGTAAAAACGTGAATTGTCGATACACCCCGGAGAACAAAGCCGAGATCATCCGTTCCAGGGTTGAACCCACCCGGCTGCTTGCCGCAACGATCCAACAACTCAGCCTTCCGCCAAAACTATGGATCAACATAACCTCGGCAACGATCTACCGGCATGCCGAAGACAGGCCGCAGGATGAAGAACAGGGTGAAACCGGCTACGGTTTCTCCATCGATGTATGCCGCCAGTGGGAGGCCACGTTTTTTGAAAGCGCGCTGCAGCACACCCGCCGCATCGCACTGCGGATGGCCATCGTGTTCGGCCGGAACGACGGGGTGTTTCCACGGCTGCTCAACCTCGTGCGGTGTGGACTGGGTGGCCATCAGGGAAACGGTCATCAATATGTTTCGTGGATACATGAACAGGATGCCGCGCGTTCCATCGAGTGGCTGACCCGTTGCCCCGATATCAGCGGAGTGATCAATTGCGCCGCACCGGTCGCCATCAAAAACAAGGATCTGATGACTTTGATCCGCAAGACCTACGGTATGCCATTCGGACTGCCTTCACCGGAATGGCTCCTGAACGCAGGAGCAGCTTTGATCGGAACGGAGACCGAACTGATCCTCAAAAGCCGGTGGGTGGCGCCGAAACGGCTGCTCGACAACGACTTTGCATTTCAGTACGGAGAACCAGGTGCAGCCATTCACGACATCCTCAGCATCCGGACCTGAGCCGGGAGCAGTTTGCAGGGAAGACAATTATTTCTTCAGCACCAGCTCCTCCCTGGCCGCCCATAATCCGATATCCTGTTTGCTAAGGGCCGCTGCCATCAGATCGGGGAATTTGTCGGGCGTACATGCAAACACCGGCACGCCGAGGTCCGACAAAAATTGCGCATTCTGATGGTCGTAAGCTGGCGCCCCCTGGTCGTTCAGGGCCAGCAGCACAATAAGCTGCACACCGGAAGCCACCAGCTCCGACGCCTTTTTTCGCATCTCCTGCGGGTTGCCACCCTCGTACAGGTCCGTGATCAGGATGAGAACCGTATCTGCCGGCCGGCTGATGATCTGGCTGCAGTACCCCAGCGCCAGGCGGATATCGGTTCCACCACCGAGCTGCACGCCGAACAGCAGTTCCACCGGGTCAGCCAGCTCTTCCGTAAGATCGGCCACCGCCGTATCGAACACGATCATCTTTGTTTTGATGGCAGGGATGGACGCCATCACCGCACCGAAGATGCCTGAGTACACTACGGAGGTCCCCATGGAACCACTCTGATCGAGACAAAGCACTACATCCTTCAGCGAACTGCGCTTTTTCCCATAGCCGATCCGGGTTTCAGGGATCACTGTTTTATATTCCGGCTGGTAGTTTTTCAGGTTTTTGAGGATCGTTGTCGGCCAGTTGATTTCGTTGTGACGCGGGCGGCGGTTGCGTACGCTCCTGTTCAGGCTGCCGGTAATGGCCTGTTGCGTGGGGGACGCCAGTTTGCGCATCAGTTCTTCCACCACTTTCCGAACGACTTGCCGGGCGGTGTCGCGCGTCTTATCGGGTATTACACGGCTCAGCGTCATGAGGGTGGCAACCAGGTCTACGTCTGCTTCCACCGTTTCGAGCGTCTCTTTCTCAAACAGCATCTGTGTGAGGTTCAGACGGGTAAGGGCATCCTGCTGCATCACCTGCACAACGGAAGAAGGAAAAAAAGTGCGGATGTCGCCCAGCCAGCGCGCAACGTTGGGCGAAGACGCCCCCAGGTTACCCCGCCGCTCGCTGTCGTACAACGCTTCCAGTGTTGCATCGATCCGCTGATCGGTCTGTGAAAGCGGCTGACCCGTACCGTCGCTTTTACCGCCCAGGATTAAACGCCATTTTCTGGTCAAAGATTCATCCTGCATATTGATACCTGTTTATTTCTGATAGCCAAAAAATTGAAGCACCACCGGTATTCCCCGCCTTGCTCCTGTTTCATCGAACCGGACCCGGATCGTTTGTGCGGTACCGTGGGTGCCAGATCTTACTTTCTCGCCCAGCTTTCTTTTTTCCGGACCGGTGAATGCTGAGAACGTCCGGCGCAACAGCGGCAGCACCTGCATAAACAGGTCGTCTTCGAGTTCCGCCACCCAGTTGTTGACCACGCTCCACATAGCTTCATCAAGCAGGAGCATGGTGCCGCTGCCACGTAAAAAACCTTCGAGCCAGGCGGACGTGAGGCCGGCAGCCACGGTGCGCGACATACGCTGCGAGAAAATGGTCACCAGCTCGTCTTTTTCTAACAGCTTGTGATCGGCAAGCAGCCTCACCGCGTATCCTGCGATGACCGGAGAACTTCCCGGGTTTCTAGATATCAGCTTCAGCACGCCCTGCCACTGAACAGATTGCCCCGGTTGCTGAAGGGTGCCCACCGCTGCATCGAGCTGATAAAACAGATCGAGCAGATGACGGGCTGCCTGCTCATCGATGGCCGTAACGGCATTTGGCAAGCTCACACAGATCCGGGTGATCATACTCTCCAGGATTGTCAGCACCAGCGCCGAGTCGGTCTTTCGAACATTGCCATAGCGGCTCACCGATACCAGCGGCGCCACGGCTTCCATCAGCTGGATCACGTCGCCACTTGCGGCGGCGAGGTTGTTGAGTTTTTCCACCAGCACTTCCACGGCGGGGTGCAGTTCAGCCGGCAGGGTTTGTTCGAGCAGGGTGGTGATCCTTGCAAGGGTGGAGGCCCTGGCCGACTGGTCGATCACAAAAAAAGCAGCCGCTTTTTCAACAGTATTTCCCCAGACGCCTTTTTCAATGATGTCGATGGAAAAAGAGGGGTCGTATTGCAGGTGCCACAATTCCTTGAACGTGCCCTTGCCCGACACTTCCTGCTGCTGCCCCCAACGGATCTCAAGCAACCTGAGGCGATGCAGAAAGATGCTCCGCCCAAGATCGGTTTCGTTGCGGAGATCGAGGGTATAGTCTTTGGCCTCTGCTGCAGGAGGAAGCCGCAGCTTTTTCTGCTGCTTTTCTATATCTACCTGCAACGGTGGTTTGGGTATCTCATCGGGCACGGCACCCAAGGTAGGACCCACGATCAGCTCTTCGCTGATCAGGCGGAGCAGTACCGCCTCTCCATTGCACAGCACGCTGAGGGTGGCTTCATTCAGCTCTTCCAGCCCCGGCTTGCTCAGGTTTCGCAGCGCGGCCAGTGAAGCGGCCAGCCGCACCGCTTCGATCACATGCGCCACCGAAGTATCCATCCCGTTCTGGCGGAACAGCGTAGCCACCCGGCTCATCCACCGGGTACCGTCGTCGTACGGATAGCTCCAGACATGTTCATACCAGCCGGGTGATTGAATGCCTGCGCCATAGCCGCTCTGGTAACTCAGCCGGCTGTAGGTCCAGGGTACCCAGGTGCATTCGATCTTTATCTTGGGCAGCCCTTTCAACAATTCATGGTCTTCTTTTTGTGCCGTACGATCGAGCAGGGCAGGCACATGCCAGGCTCCACAGATGACGGCCACGCGCTGGTGGAGATCTTTCTCTGCCTGCCGGATCATTTTACGCATATGGGCTTCCCGCAGGAGGTCGAGGCGGTCCTCCTTCAGCGGGAGGTCGCTTCTTAGTGCCTGCATGGCTTCCTGCACGGCATCAAAGACCTGCTCGTTGCGGAGGCGATGTTCAAACATATGCTCCCACCACTTTTCGCTGTCGTGCCACCCGGCAGCCTGGGCAAGAGACAGGATCGGATCAGCCCTGACAGCGGCCGCCGTGAAAACCGGTTGCTCCGTTGCAGGTTGTTCTTCGTGCACTTGCGGTGTGAGGGCCGGCTCCTTCTGGTCTTTTTCCACCGCCAGCTGGTGGACGATGGGAAGATCGAAGAACCGCACCAGAGTATGGTGCATCCGGGCAAACCGGATGGCCTGCCATTCGGGCGAAAATTCGGCAAACGGATAGAAGACAGCATTCTGCAGATCATCCGGCTGATAACAGAGAAGGGCTACCGGCGGCCGGAGCGCAGGATCGGTTACCCATGACAGTAAGGCATCGGCTTCCGGCGGCCCTTCAACCAGGATAAGGTCGGGCTGCAGTTCCTCCAGAAAGGAAAGCACGTTCCGCGCCGAACCTGGGCCATGATGCCGTATGCCGAGTATGTGGATAGACATTGGGAAACGCTGTTAACTGTGAGCTTTTAGGTTTCAGTTGCCGGATTGTTGAAAAAAGGATTGTTTCATGGAAGGCAGAAGT
Organism: Chitinophagaceae bacterium; assembly: GCA_965200945.1. Lineage (GTDB taxonomy): Bacteria > Bacteroidota > Bacteroidia > Chitinophagales > Chitinophagaceae > JADCRZ01. The sequence continues at coordinate 477,359 of OZ241749.1, read as the reverse complement.
TTTAATATGCAGACTGGCAGTCGGTCACGCTCTACATACCCAGATCCCTGCAGGCCCGGTACACGTCTTTCCATTTATCGCGGGGCTTGATCACGGTTTCAAGGTATTCCTGCCACACCACTCTGTCCTGCACAGGATCTTTCACTACGGCGCCGATAATGCCGGCCGCCAGGTCACCGGCTTTCATCCGGCCGTCGCCAAAATAGGCGGCCATCGCCAGGCCGTTGTTCACCACGGAAATGGCTTCGGCGGTGCTCAGCGACCCCGATGGGATCTTTATCTTTGATTTGCCGTCGAGCGTTACGCCGCTGCGCAGTTCACGGAAGATGGTAACAATGCGCCGGATCTCCTGCAGCGCCGGTGGCTCAACTGGCAGCTCCATGACCTTCCCGTAACTTTCCACTCTCCGTTGTACGATGCTGATCTCTTCTTCCATCGTGTCGGGTACCGGCAGGATCACTGTGTTGAAGCGGCGCTTGAGCGCACTCGAGAGCTCGTTCACGCCCTTGTCGCGGTTGTTGGCCGTTGCGATCACGTTGAAGCCCCTTACCGCCTGCACTTCCAGGTTCAGTTCAGGAACGGGCAGGGTCTTCTCCGACAATATGGTGATCAAGGTATCCTGCACATCGGCTCCGATGCGCGTCAGCTCTTCTATGCGTACGATCTTGCCATCCTGCATAGCCCGCATCACCGGTGTTTCCACGAGCGCCCCGCGGGTAGGCCCTTCGGCGAGCAGGCGGGCATAGTTCCAGCCATAGCGCACCGACTCTTCACTGGTGCCTGCCGTTCCCTGAATGATCAGCGTGGAATCGCCGCTGATGGCGGCCGCGAGGTGCTCGCTCACCCAGCTTTTGGCGGTGCCGGGCAGTCCGTACAACAGCAGCGCCCGATCGGTGGTAAGCGTAGCAACCGCGATCTCCATCAGGCGCCGGTTGCCGATGTATTTGGGTGAAACCTCAAACCCATTTTTCAGTTTGCCGCCAGTGAGGTAAGTGACCACGCCCTGCGGTGTCAGTTTCCAGCTGGCCGGACGATCACCCACTTCCTGTTTATTGATCTCTTCCAGTTCGTGTGCATACAATTGCTCTGCGTGTTCTCGTAATACGGTTGACATGTTGGGATGATTAAGGTTGAAAAGCCTGAAGGGTCTCTGTTTTTAAGGTTAGAAGATAGACTATAAATTCACCTGTTTTGCTCCACTGTTCACGGGCGTACACGTTCTCCGGTGTCAGCTTCTCGAGCTCACGAATGATCTCTACCGGGATGGAAAGAATGTGCTGGCTGTAGAAATTCCGGTTGAAGAGGTAAGGATCACCGGCAGCCTGTGCGAACAGCAGTTTAGTGAACGGAAGGCTCCAGCTGAAACCGAAGGATCCATCCATGGATTGTTTCAGCAATGCGGCACTGTCTTTTGCTTCCAGCATCCTGACCGCGTATTTCTCAACTTCAACTGCAGGAAGCAGGGCAAACGCTTCCGGGTGCCAGCTGTTTTCGGGCAGACTGATCAGCAGACGGAGCCAGGTAAGGTCGCGGAACCGAAGGGCGGCCTCTGTCAGTGCCTGGATGATCTCCGCATAGTGATCTTGTTTGGAGAAAGCTTCCAGAATTTCTTCCGGCGTTAAGTGTTCTTGCTCCCCGTGAAACGAAGGAGGCACACTTGCAAGCAGCTGGTGAAGGATATGGTCCGGGTCGCTCAGCCCCTTCCTGCTGCTGAGTTTTTCGATGCCTGTTTTGAAGATCTTTTCATCCGGCAGATCCACGGGTTTCATAACCACGGAAACTTTCTTACCGATGCCCAGCAACCCTTTCTTTTTTTCGAACCTGACCGAAGAACGGAGGATGGCCCGGTACTGCTGCACGATATCCGAACCGGGAAGCTGTTTTAAAAGCCGGAGGCATTCATCTTTTACTTTCTGGCTTTTTTCGGTGAGCAGTTGCTCAAGCCAGGGAACATCCTCTTCGCTGAGCGATTGGTGGAGTTGACGGAGAAGTTCGCTGCGGGTATTGGCATTTTCCTGCGGCCAGGCCTGCTGCAGCAGGTCACGTGCGCGGGCCGGTTCCGCCTTGCGCAATTGCAGCAAAAATCCGCTGCGCTGCGATAAGTTGCCCGTCTGCCACAGGTCTTCGCCGGGTTGCTGCGATCCTGGTTTCCATTCGGGGTTCAGCTTCTGCAGCCACGCTCCTCGTTGCCCTGCGCAGGCGGAAAGCAGCGGCAGGACTGTCTGATCTTTTGCCGCAACATCAAAGAAGACCGGCAGCTTTTCCGGTACTATCAACTGGCCTCTTTTTTCACACAGCTGCAGCCAGCGTTGCAGCAGGGCCCTGTTCTCGGCTTGTAAGATGGCGTCTGCCGCCCGCAGGGCTGCAGGGGCGCAATACAGTTTTTCTTCCCGAAGTGAAACCGCAAACTCCGGTTGTGCTTGTACGGGAAGGAAGCCGCAGCGCCGGTAGTTCATCACCACTGAAGCCATTTGCAGGAACCGGTCTTCTTTGTCGGAAGGCCGTACAACTTCCAGCGGCTCTGCGAGCGCCGGGGGCATGGCATCGGGAGCTACCGAAGATTTATCGGTGCCCAGCAAGGCAGTATGCAGGATGGTGTGCCAGTGTTCCATTTACAGGCTTTTGTAAGTATCATTGTCCCATACCCCGATGGGTTCAAAGTTATGCTCCTTTCCAACGAGCGCCATATTGAGCGGCGCTCCGCCACTCATGGCCAGCAGTTTCCAGCGTTGCCTGAACTGCGGATCTATCTCCATTAGGTTGTTCTGCCGGTCCTGCAGCCACCATGTTTGCTGGTACAGAACCGGTCTGAGCTGCTCCACCACATAGGGCCTGTCCTGGGGCAAGGGAAGTTGGGCGTATCTTTCCGATGCCTCCTTCAACACCGCTTCCCAGCCAGACAGTATATGGGTGACCGCCAACTCCCGGGCTGCAGCCTGTTTTTTTATAACGGCTCTCAGAGGCGCTACAGAAGGAAAATATACCAGTTCTGCCTGAACGAACATACCGGGGGTAAGGGTCAGAACGGCTCCCTGTCCGCGGATGATAAACTGAAGGATCAGTGCAGATTGTCCGGTTTGTGTACCATGCAGCCAGAACCGTTCAATGGTGATCTGGTCATCCTCCGAAACCTGTTTGCCCAGCACGAGCCAGGTATCGTGGATGCCAGGCTCCTCACGCAGTTCATCCTGGTTGCGGGTAAAACCGATCCAGCTGCGGACATCGTGCTGCAGGAGCGGGGGTAGAAGATCGCGGTTCAGATAGCCGTGGGCCAGCAGGTAGATATGCAGGAGTTGTTCGAGGCAGACGGATTGCCATCCTTCTTTAAAATAGTTGATGTTGCCCAGTTCCCTGATCAGGGTGGCCACCCCGGGCGATTGGGCGTCGATCATCCGTTTGGCTTCCTGTTCCCAGAAGCCGGCCGGTTTGCCGGACAGGTGCATCAATCCGTTGCGCACGAGGTCTTTGAGCCAGACCAGCAAGTCCTCCATTCCCTCTGCCACTTTTTTCTCCCGGCTTTCCTGCCGCTTGCGCTGAGCGGCCTGGTCAGCCGGTTTCGCTGGTTTGCCGGCAGGTGCTTGTTCCGGCTCTCCTCTTTTCGAGATCCATAGAGCGACCCAGTCTGGCATAGTTCCGAGCAGGAAAAGATCCGGCTTCCTGACACGGAGCAGAAGCAGGGCGAGCCCATGTTTACACGGAAATTTACGGCTCGGGCAGGAACATTTAAAGGCGACGCTCCTCAGATCGACCGCGGTCTGGTAGGGCTTGCTGCCGCTTCCCTGACATTCGCCCCAGAGCGCTTCTTCTGAAGATGCCTTAATGAGCCATTTGGCGGCAACCGCCAGGCCCACGCCCGCCTTTGCCGACGCCTCATCCGGGGCGAGTGCCAGTACCTGCTCTTCCGAGAGCGTCATGCTGTTTTTTTTAGATTGATACGATGCTTAAAAGTCGGGAAATAAATTTGAATTTAATAGCGTTTTGCTAATTATTTTAGTATTAATTTTTGTGGCAAAGGAGATAACAGCAGTTGTTTTGATATGAGAGATTTTCATCGCCAATCGCCCTGAAGCGGGTTTCACGCTGACGGGCATCCGCTGTCTGTCGCGGAAGCAGGCACTTGTGTCTGCTGTAACCGCTGAGAAGTCGATCCCATAAGCTTGCTTCATAAAATTTCCTGTATTCCGGTAACCCTATGAGAATCTCCTTTACAGACAGTCTTTCCAATCCTGGGAAAGATCCACTGCTCGTGCCAACCCGCTTCCCACTCACTATCAATCCTTTACACTTCCGGCATTCCGGTTGAATCTATATCGGCACAACACACAAACACACAAAAAGAAAAAATATCATGAAAAAGCTTCTCACCCTCGCCGTTGTCCTCCTCACTGGTTTCACTGCTGCCAACGCCCAGTCTGCTTCCACCGCCAGCCAGACCGTTACCCTGAACCTCGCCAACGCCATCGACATCTCCATCACCTCTGCCACCGGTACTTCCTTCACCTTCGATGATGTTACCAAGTACGGCAGCGGCCTTACCAACTCCAACGCCTCCACCTTCCAGGTAAAATCGAACCGCCCCTGGGCTGTAACCGTGAAAGCGGCCGCTGCCAACTTCTCCGGTCCTGCTACTCCAGCTACCCAGATGCCTGCTTCCGTACTGGGTGTTAAACTGAACAGCGGTTCTTCTTTTAGTGCACTGTCTACCACTGCTTCATCACTGACAAGTGGCGCAAGAGGCACCAACTCTTTCAATATTGATTACAATGCAAACCCTGGTTACGCTTACGATGCAGGTACTTACACACTCTCTGTAGTTTACACCGCTACCCAGCAGTAATTAATTCTCTACTAAAGATCTGGCCATCAATAGTAATTTATATTCACGCAGAAAGCCCGCAACTGAAAAGTGCGGGCTTTCTGCTTTTTGTGCCTTTGTCAGAACCACGAATAACTGACTCGTTGGTTCGGTCGGTATTAGCAGTAGTGATCATTCTTCCTGTGCTGGCAGAACAGATAGCCTTTAGTGATGCTGTCTCCCAAAAGAGTCCTTCCATTTTTTCCTTCTGTGCATCATAGTTCAGATAAAACAGCGACCCGAAGCAGGTCATCGCTATCAGGCGAATCAGGTAATCAGGCTAATTCTGGTTCAGACAAAAGACAGCGATTCCCCGCTTAGATCCCCGCTCATGCGCAGCAAGAGGTTGTGAGTGCAGCAGCGTGTTTGCGCCTGGCGAGGATGACAAGTATTTTGAAGGGGCTGGTGACAAGGGTGTTGCGTGTGCTGGGGACAGAGGTATTGTGGGGACTGGTGACAAAGGTTTTGGAGGTGCTGGTGATAAAGGTGGTTGGAGATACAAGAGCTGCAAATCCCTGTGGGTCCGGCTTTGATACCCCCACCCCTCCCAAGTGGGGATTTAGTTTATAAGAATGCTTCTGTCCCTTAATTGTGGTTCAGACAAAAGACAGCAACTTGGAATCTGGTCCTCCTGTCTCAGGTGAATCACTCCATCGGGCTCTTTCCCGGTTCAGACTATGCCTTCGACCGCAACATCGAAAGCGTTACATTCTTTTACGCTATCTGTATCCCGTCCTTTTCATACAGCCGGTAGAAAGTTTCTGTCAGATCGCTTTTAAAGAGGTCGGCTTTGGCGATGTTGTTGCACCAGCATTTGACGGTCAGGTCGGCCACCTGCGCATTGACGCCATTGAGCAGGATCTCCGGTTCCCGGCCCTGCACGGTGAACGGATGGTTCACGATGGTATCACGGAGCGACTGCCGGATAGCAGGAAGATTACCGGAGGTGCTGGTGATTTTGCAGGAGAGGGTGATGCGCATAAAATCGTCGCTGAGGGTCCAGTTGGTGACCGAGCCCGACAGCATATCCCCGTTCGGTATCACGATCTCCGCACCGTCGGGCGTTACCAGCCGGCTCGAGCGGATCCCGATTTCGCGTACCCGTCCCCGTTTGGTACCGGTTTCGATCAGATCACCCACCTGCAGCGGGCGCTCAAAGATCAGGATAACACCCGATACAAGGTTGTTGACGATATTTTGCAGACCCAAGCCAATGCCAACACCCAGCGCACCCAGCACGATCGTGATCTTGTCGATCGGCAGCCCCGAAGCGGCGATAGCCAGCAGGAAGCCGATGGTCAGCAGGAGCAACCGCGTGATCAGCAGGCGTGACCCCTTGGCCTTGTCGCTGGTCTCAAAATCGTTGCCCACGCTGCCCATGAAATACGCAATGTATTTCTGCAGCATGTTGGCTACCCAGATGATCGCGAAGAATACGACCACATTGCCGATCGTGAACGCCGTGCTCCCAATCGTTCTGCGTTCGGTGAGCAGATCGAACAGGCCGTTGTACAGGGATGAGTACAGGTTGAGATCGGTCGTGAATACGATGATCCACAGCAGCACCGCCAGTACCAGCAGGATCTGCTTCGATTTTTTCTCGATGGTCTCAAAAGAAAAATAATTCCCGAATCCGCCCTGGATGCGGCTTGCCTGCATCTGCAGCAGGAAGGCTTCCACCACCAGCTCAATAAAAACCGAGAGTCCGACCGCCTGCGTAAGCCCGAAGGCCGCAGACGTACTCAGGATATGATAGAGCGTGATGCGCCCCGAGACCACACAAAACAGGGCAAGACCATTCACCAGGATGTACACCACAGTGACGATCTTAGTGAAAAGGGCAATGAGGGAATGCTTGCGTATGCGGACAAAAAACGCCCCGCCAAAAACGATCGAACCCAGGCTGATCAGCAAAAGCAGGATGCGCTCGAAGGTACCGGGGGCTTCCATCAGTCGGGCGAATGAAACACAAAGGAATAAGAGCGCGATGGCGACCCAGTACCGGAAAAGCTCCCGGGGCCAGCGTTTCCAGAAAAGGATTGTCAGCGACACCATGAAGAGGAACTGCACGAGCTCGATGTAAGAAGCAGGGGGATGCACATCGAACAGCGGTGCCAGGCTGCACATAAACACAAAGGCGCCGGCCACAGGCAGATTGGTTAGGTAACGGAAGCTGAACGAGTCAAGCGTTTGCAGTTTACCGTTACGCCGCAGGGTATTGTAGTTGCGCGTTACCCACAGAAAGAAAAAGAGACCTACACAAAGCCACAGCACGCGTTTGTACCAGTTGGTGCGGAAATAATATGCAAACAGCTCGCGCTGCCCGTCGAATGATTGGGTACCCCCCGACTGCCGGAGCTGGACGCCGGAGGCAGATGCCTGTCCCAGAAAACCAGATTCATTGCGGAACAGCTGGGCGGTACTGTTCTTGAGGTGATCATCCACCGTATTGATGAGCTCGGTACAGGTGAGCTCATTGTTCGAATTCTGGCTTTGCAGTTTCCCGATGTAGGTGAGTCCGCCGGAGTTTGCTGTGCGCGCAGTCTTGAACTTGCTGCGCATTTCGCGGAGCTGGGTAAAGTAGTTCTTGCGCATCACCGTATCGCGGATCATGCTGCGCAGGATGCTGTTCTGACGAAAGCCGCGCATTCTCTCCCTCTGATCGGAAAGTCTTTTGTGATAAGCATCGAGCACATGTTTCCCCCGCTGCAGGTCTTTGTTGATCTGATCGAGCATGAGCTGGAACATCTGCAGGTTGCGGATGCTCACGCTGCCGGTGTTTTGCCCTACCCCGTTGCGGATGATCTGAAGGTTACGGGTGATCTCGGGTAGCTGGCGTTCCAGCGTTTTGGCGTCGACCCCTATGGCGGAAGCGTCCTGCACTTCGTTGAGGGTCTCAAAAGTCTTCTGGAATTCGTTGAGAATATCATTGTCACTGATGGAAGAATCGAGCAGCAGCTGCACTGCAGAGTCAGCCTGCATGCGGAGACGCCATCCGCCAGGCTGCTGCGCCTGTGCACTCCCGAAACAAAACGTTAGGGAAAGAGCCAGCGAGAAAAATAATTTTGCTTTCAAACGGTACATCATGGTCGCTTTATGAATGTATGGACGGTTACGGTCAGCAAAGGGAACAGGTTTCTACAGTTCAATCCGGTTTGTCCGGAAAAAAGAGCAGGCGCAAAGATAACCAAAGTAGAAAGTGATTGCGGGGATAGTCCGGTTTAACGGCGACCGGTGGTGTAACAGCGGGAAGTTGTAGTTTTATGCTCCTTTTATCATTCATACCAACAGGCAAAACGACGAAAATATGGAATACAGACAACTGGGAGGCTCCGGGCTTTTTGTACCGGTGCTTTGTTTCGGAACCGCCACCTTTGGCGGAAGCAATGATTTCTTCAAGGCCTGGGGCAGCACCCAGGTGGAAGAAGCGAGGCGGCTGGTCGACCTCTGTCTCGATGCAGGCGTAAACTTCTTTGATACTGCCGATATATATTCGCATGGGATGGCAGAGGAGATCCTTGGGAAGGCGATCGAGGGAAAACGCGACCAGTTGATCATTTCCACCAAAGCCACCTTTCCAACGGGTAATGGTCCGAACAATCAGGGCTCGTCGCGTTATCACGTGATGCGCAGCTGCGAGGCCAGCCTGAAACGGCTGGGTACCGATTACATCGACCTGTATCACATGCACGGCTTCGATGGCAATACGGCAGTGGAAGAAACGCTGCGCACGCTCGACGACCTCGTGCAAAGCGGAAAAGTGCGCTACATCGCCTGCTCGAATTTTTCTGGGTGGCACCTGATGAAATCCTTGGGTGTATCGGACCGTTACGGCTGGAACCGGTATTCAGCGCACCAGGTATATTATTCTCTTGCCAACCGCGAGTATGAATGGGAGCTGATGCCATTGGGCATAGACCAGAAAGTGGGCAGCCTGATCTGGAGCCCCCTGTCGGCTGGCCGGCTGGGTGGCAAGTACCGCCGCAACCAGCCACCACCCGCAGAAGGCCGTGTGGCACAGGGTGGCAGCCCGGTACCGCAGGCGGTGATCTCCGAAGAAGTGTTGTACAATATCATCGATGTGCTGGATGGCATTGCCGCAGAAACAGAAAAAACGGTGGCCCAGGTGGCGCTGAACTGGCTGCTCCAAAGACCAACCGTTTCCAGCATCATCATTGGCGCCCGCAATGAAGAACAGCTCAGGCAGAACCTGGCCTGCACCGGCTGGAACCTCACGCCCGAACAGATCAAAAAGCTCGACGCGGTAAGCGAGGTCCCAACCACCTACCCCTACTGGCACCAGCGCCAGAATCTGACGTTGAATCCGTTGCCGAAGTTCATGTGAGTGTGAACCTTGATTCACATTACAGGAAGATATTTAGAAGACACCGCAAGCTTCTTTGGACGTGGCTTTACCCCTTACCCCTCCGTGGAGGGGATATGGGGAGCGCTTCCGATCTCTTTATATTCTAGTCTGCTGAATCAGGGCTGGAGAATGTAAATTCAGGCAGCCCGATCTGCTTACCGCCCTGCAGGGCTGACTCATGGGCGAGGATGCCCACACAGGTGATGTTGGCCGACTGGCGGGCGTTGGGGAACGGCTCGCGTTTGTCTTTGAGGGCAGATAGAAATTCGTTCACTAAATGCGGATGCGAACCACCATGACCGGAGCCCTGGATGAATGACAGGTGCTGGTTGCTGTCGGCATCGTACACGCCGCCCGTGGTGAAAGCCTGTATCTCGGCCGGAAGAAGATGGGCAAAATCGGGTATCTTGACGCGCTGCGGTGTTTCTCCCACATGGATCACGGAATCTTCGTGCTCCACAAGCGTCCATTCAAAAGTTTTTTTGGATCCGTACACATCGAAACTTTCGCGGTACTGGCGGGCCGTATTGAAAAGGGAACGGGTCACTTCTGCTGCCAGATCGGAATTTCTGAACTTGATGTGACAGCTCTCGATCGCAAAAGGCGACCCGTACTTGCTGATCAGGTTTTCATCGATGCGGCCTGAGCCCAGGCAGGAAACAGATCCGGCATCTGCCTTCGCGAGCGCCACCACCGGACCTACGCAATGCGTCGCGTAATGCATCGGGGGCAATCCTTCCCAGTAGCCGGGCCAGCCGGCCATCTCCTGCTGGTGCGACGCCCGCAGAAACTGCAGCCGGCCCATCTCCCCTTTCTCATACATATCTTTTATAAACAGGAACTCACGGCTATACACAACCGTTTCCATCATCATATAGGTAAGACCGGTTTCTTTCACGGCTTCCACGATCTGCCGGCATTCTTCCACCGTGGTAGCCATCGGCACGGTGCATGCCACATGCTTGCCTGCCCGCAGCGCCTTGAGCGATTGCTCCGCATGGCTTTGGATGGGCGTATTGATATGCACCATATCGATCGCCGGGTCTTTCAGCAATTCATCGTAATCGGTATATCTTTTTTCTATGCCAAAGCCATCAGCTAATTCGTTGAGCTTTTCTTCATTGCGCTGGCAGACAGCGTACATTGTTGCATACGGATGCCGCTGGTAAATGGGGATGAACTCTGCGCCAAAACCCAGCCCTATGATCGCTACATTGAATCGTTTGTCCATGATAAAAAGAGATTTGTCTGGTTTGAAATAGTTATGAAGAAGCCCAGCTTTTCAGAAAGCGGAGGCCTTCTTCTGCAAAGCCGTCCTGGCTTTCCGCCATCGGATGCCAGAAGCAGACGGCCCCCGCCAGTTCCTTGTTTTCAGGCGTAAAGCTTTCGATAGAAACGGTTCCTTTGTAGTTGATGGCTTCCAGTCCTGCTTTCAGGCTGTGCCAGGGAGTAAGACCGGTGCCGGGAGTACCGCGGTAATTTTCTGCCACCTGCAGGTGAATGAGCAGGCTGCCCGCCGTACGCACCGCTTTTTCGAGGTCGCGCTCTTCGATGGTCATATGAAAAGAATCGAGCATCACGCGGGCGGCAGGATGGCCGATGTCGTATACCAGCCGGCACACATCTTCGGCAGTATTCACCAGGTCCGATTCAAAGCGGTTGAGGGGCTCCAGTGCGATCTGGAGTCCCCGCGAGGCCGCCATGTCGCACACGGTGCGGAGGTTGTTGACGGCCAGTGCCCACTCGCGCTTGCGTTGTTCGGGCGGCACCATGCGGGCCTTGCCCACAGCCGAATACATGGGCCCGCTGAAAAACGGTGTACCCAGCTCTACACATAGGTCCAGGCAGGATTCAATATAGGAAAAGCAATTGCGGTGCACGGCTACATCTTCGTTGGTAAGGTCACGCGACGGACCAAATGCACCGCAGACCAGCGCCTTCAATCCGTGTTGATCCAGGGCTTCCTTCACCGCAGCGGCCTCGATGAGTGCGGGATCTTCAACCGCAAGCTCCACCACCTGGAAACCCATGCCAGCGATTTTTTGGAACAACTCATGCACGGAAGCGGTGGAAAAAGGGGAAGTCCATAACCAGGTACTTACGCCAAAACTGACATCCAGGGCCATAAAATTGTACGGATTGTTTGATAATTAATAGGCGGTCGCTTCCGGCTCTTTGTTCAGTACTACGGCCTGGTAGCCCCCTTTTGTTTTAAAATAAAAGATGAGCACCAGGAAGCTGATCAGCATCACTACGGGAAAAATAACGATATACCGCAAAGCTTCTTTTTTCGCCGTATCACGAACCGTCGTCACCGTTTTCAGTTCGTTTGCGCTCGCGGCATCCAGCTTGGTCTGGTCAAGTGCCTGGTAGTTGCCGAACAGACTGGTTTTGTTTTCGGTCACATAGGTGCTGTGGATGCGGGTGTTGTTGACCATATCATAATCAGCGATCTTCGAGTCAACCGATTTGTCCTGGATAAATCCCAGGATGCCCGCCCCGATCACACCGGCAGCGATCATACCGAGTCCGCCGGTAATGTTGAGCGTGAGCGCCCCGCCTTTGGGGAACCGTTCGGCGACCACACCCAGGATGGTGGGCCAGAAAAAGCTTTTGCCCAGCCCGTAGATCGTGGCGGCCATCAGGATGGCTACGCCGGAAGAAACAGACAAAGAATAAAGGCCGATGGCCGCAATGGCCGAGCAGAGCGCCAGCAGCCCGAGCGGTGATAATTTATGCACCAGTGTGCCTGCGAAAAAGCGGAGCACAAACATGATCGCCGATGTATATACCAACACCCACCCGGCCTGCAATCCCAAACGGGTCATTTCCGGCGTCATTAGATCGGTGATCCAGCTGTCCGTTCCAAGCTCCGTAACCGCCAGCGGGATCATAATAAGCAGCAGCACGATGAAGAGTGGTTGCCCGAGGCTTTTGGTGTAGTATCCGAACCAGGCCGTGATCAGCAGTATGATGATCACGTTTACGGCCGTCGGCCATTGAAACACCGCCCCCAGCTGGAATACAATGAGCGATACAATGATGAGCGCTCCGAAGGCGCCCACTTCCTGCAGCATTTCCTTGTACGAGACGCCCGCCTGTACCCTTTCATTCAAGGGAAATTTCCTGGATATCATCATGATGCCATACACGATGGTCGGCAGCAGGATGAGTGCGATCTTGTATTCCCAGCGGGTGTGAACGCCCATAGCCAGCGCTATGATACCGCCCAGTACCAGGCCGCATGCCCATGCGGAATGCAGAATGTTCAGCCATTTTGTTTTCTGTCGCGAGAACATGGTAGCCACCACCGGGTTGGCCACCGCTTCCACGGTTCCATTGCCCAGCGCAACGATAAAAGTACCCAGGTACAGCATCCAGTACCCGGTGGCGAAGATGGTAATGATGGCAGAAGAAATGTGACAGATAAAGGCAAAGACCATCGCTGTTTTGTACCCTATCTTGTCGATGATGAGGCTAAACAGCACGATGCTGATGGCAAACGGCCAGAGCCCCACGCCGGCGATCTCGCCGAGCTGCGTCTGTGTAAGGTTGAACTCCCTGCCCCATTCCGGCAGCATGAGTGCGCGCAGGATAAACCCAAAAGCCGTAGTTACAAGAGACACAAAACAGGCATAGAATAATTTCATATCCGGCGCAGCACCAGTAGCAGAAGGTTGATAGGCTCTTTTCTCCATGAAGTTTGTTTGTTGGGTTATGAAGTGATTGGCAATCGCAGCTTATCTGGTGACGCGGAGAATGCCCCGCATGATCCGCCAGTGACCGGGGAAGGTACAGATGTAGGGATAGTCGCCCGGCACATCGGGGAGCTTGAAGGTGAGTGAATAGCTGCCGCCCGGATTTACGAGTGGCGTGGCCTGCAGCACCTCTGGCATCCTGGGCACATAGTTCTGTTTGGTTCCGTTGGGATCAGCCGCCAGCTTGTCGGCCGCCGCACCCACTTTTTCCATCGTAGCGGGTTTAACGATCACCACGTTATGCTGCATCTGGTCGGGATTCTGAAAAACGATCTTTACCACAGAGCCGGCCTTGGCCATTACAAGCGCCTTGTCGTATTTCATGACGTCGCGGATCACTTTCAGCACGATCGTCTTTTCCACGGTACCCAGCTTGGCAGCCGCCGGAGCTACTGCGCTGGTCAGGTATTCGAGCTTGGCATTGGTGAGGTTGCTACGCATCCGGAAGGTATCGGGATAGTTACCGATCTTGTCATCACCGGTCTTGCTTTCATAACCGACACGTACCGCGCCTTCCGGCGCCTTTTTAAAGAGTCCGGCAGCTTTGGCTGTGCCCGCTTCCTTGTTATCGATCAGGAGGTTGATGGTGCCGTCTTTCTGCATGCCTGCCCGGAAAGAGAATTTGGCAGGCAGGTCTTTCGGTGTGCTCACTTCATACGCTTTGCCATCTTCGTTTACCTGGAAGAACATCTTGTTGTTGAGCAGGTAGAGGGCATACCCGTTCGCCTTGTTGCCCTGCGCTGCCACCAGTCCATTGTAAACATCTTCCCTCGCTTTTTCCACCTCGCCGGTGATCAGCAGCTCGCTTCCATTCAGTTCAGGCGCCGGAGCGTCGCCCTGTTGGGGACCAACCGTCCTTCTCAGCAATACCTGAACCAGACGCGAACCCATGGCCAGCCGCTGTGCCAGCGAGGCCTGCATCAGCGAAGGATTATCGGGCAGCCCTTTTTTCTTGAAGGCGGCCCGGAAGGTTTCCCGGTTCAGTTTACCCGCGATGGTAAGCGCCCCTTTCAGCCAGGGATCGCTGATGTTCTCTTCTTTTTCTGCCATATCCACCAGCACCGTCCCGATCTCTGCCGATGGTTTAACATCGGTGGCGGCGAGCACGGCAGCGAGCCGCACGCGCAGGTCGGGGTCCTGAAAACAATTGGCTTTTATCATGGCCTGCACGGTAGCAGGCGTATGAGGCAGCGCCTGGATAGCCGCCCGGCGAACGCCGCTCAGCGGGTGCGACAAGGCTTTCAATGCTACGTCCATCGCTGCTTTGTTGGTACCGTCGAAGGCATGCAATCCCTGCATGGTCCATAAGGCGTGAATGGCTGCAGGATTGATGCCTGCTTCGTCAGGCTCCGGGTTCTGCACCATTTTGTAAAGCGCCGGCAAAACGGTTTTATCACCTTTCTCCACCAGCAGCCGCTGGGCCGTGGTGCGCCAGAACATATTATCATTGGAAAGCGCCTTTACCAGTCCGTCGGCGTCAGACTTGCTAAGCGACATCTTGTTGTGCTGGTCATTGTCTTTGTATGAAAGCCGGTAAATACGGCCGCGTTCATGATCGCGGAGCGGGTTTACATAGGCATTGCCTTTTCCGGTCTGTGCCTGGTAACCGCCTCTTTCCGGTGTAGGTGTCGGATTGTGCTGGATGATGAAATCGTACCAGTCGACGATCCACACGGCGCCGTCGGGCCCCACTTCGGTTTGCACGGGGGCAGCCCATTCGTCGGCGCTCACCAGCATGTTCCATCCGTCGCCGTCTTCCTTGAATCCTGCTCCTACCTGTTTCAGCACTTGTTTATGCACCAGCCGGCCGGTGGGCTCGTTCACAAAAGCCACCCGGTTCCAGTATTCTTTGGGAAAGCTTCTGGCCGTGTACAGCCCATGACCTGCAGCCGCTGTGAACCCGCCGGGAACATCGACCTGGCGCAGGTTCTGCGTGGCCACATGCATGCCGTAATGCGCATCGATCTTTTCGACGCCCGACTCTGCTATTTTCGCCATGTCGAGGTATTTCTTCGGGATGCCGAAAAAGCCGCTGTGCGTGTTGTTGGCAGTTGAGATAAAGACATCGAATTCTTCGGAAAATCCAAGCCCCCAGGTGTTGTTGCTGGTAGTAGAAAGAAATTCCAGGTTCTTGCCGCTGGGCGCAAAGCGGTACAGGCCGTTCCCGAATTTCAGGGAGTCCTTTCCAACCACGCCTTTATAACCGGAATAGCCGACCACGCCCCAGATCTTGTTGTCGAGACCGTAGCGCAGGTTGGAAGCCTGGGCGTGGGTGTCGCTTTTGCCCCAGCCCGTGAGGATAGGCTGGCGGATATCGGCTTTGTCGTCGCCGTTGGTATCTTTCAGGTATAAAAAAGTGGGGGCTTCGCTCACGATGATGCCGCCGTTCACGAAGGTAAAGCTGGTGGGTATGTTGAGCTTGTCGGCGAAGATGGTGGCTTTGTCGGCTTTGCCGTCACCGTCTGTGTCTTCGAGTATCTTGATGCGGTCGTCGCCCACGTCGTCGTTCTTCACCTCGTTCGGATAGTCGACCGTTTCGATCACCCAGAGGCGGCCCTTTTCATCCCAGTTCATAAAGATGGGATTTACGACCAGCGGCTCGGAAGCAAACAGCTGGAGTTCAAAACCCACCGGCACCTGCATGAGCGACATCGATTCCTGTGGTGACAGGGAGGCCTGGAATTTTGGGGCAGGGTCGCGGTGTTCGTAGTTCGGGATGGCGGCATCGGTATAAGCGGGATTGGCGACCTTATAAGAGGCGAGGCGGCCCCTCGCCTCATCACCGACGGCCCATAGTATGCCGTTTTCAACCAGTTTCAGAAAGTTCTTGTTGTTGAACGTGATCTCATCATGGCCGTAAGCCGTGTAAAAAACGCGTCCTTTTCCGAATGGACGCACCCAGGTGTAAGGTTCATGATGGTCGCCTTCCCATCTTTCGGTGACCACTTCGATATTCTTGCTGAAGAGCCGGTGCACATAAGTCTCATCTTTTGTTGTAAAAGAAGCTACGCCTTTCATGACCGGGTGGTTCGGTTCAACGATATGAGAACTGAAGGTATCGACCTGGTGTTTCCAGAATTGTCCGCCGATCATTTCCACCACCTCGGGCGAATTACGGAAACAATAGGATGCGCTGTGAATGGGTATAAAACCTTTGCCGCTCTTTACAAAGTTGAGCAAAGCCTTTTCCTGCGCAGGTTTGATGGAATCGTAATTAGCATACACTACCAGTCCGTCGTATTTACCCAGCACCTGGTCGTTCAGGTCATCGGGGTCGTTGGTATAGGAGATGTTGATGCCATCCTTGAAATACTGTTTGGTAAGAATATCGGCCAGCAATTCGGAATCGTGGTGTTTGCTTTTGTGCCCCAGCAGCAGAATTTCTAGTCGGCGGCCACCGCTGTCGGCGGGTGGCGTATGCTTATAGGCAGTAGCAAAAAAACACAGGAAGGCGAGGGCAATGAGATTTTTCATAAACAGGCAGATCGTTAAAAAAGGTTGAACGAATATCAAGAAAAATCTCCGCAAATTCCATTTTTATTTTTACCGGAAACAGCCTGAATATTCTCCGATAAGTGTGTATTTGACACACAATCGATACCGGGGGCCGGCTCGCAGCTTTAACTTATTCTTAAAGACTGTTTTTACAAATCCTAATTTTTTTTGCTAATTTTTGGTAAATAATGCGGTTTCCGCATCTAACCCCGAATCCTTAACTGCCACACATGAAGAAACCCTTTCTGCTGCTTCTCATGCTTATGGGAACCACCCTGGTGATGTATGCCCAGGACCACACGCTGCACGGAAGCATCATCGATTCTACCGAAAAGAAAAACCTCTCGAACTCCGTCATTGCTGTGCTTCGAAAGTCTGACTCCGTGCTGATTAGCTACAGCCGCAGCGACAAAAACGGAAACTTCTCGCTCAAACAGGTGCCCCCCGGCAAGTCGATCCTTATGATCACCCATCCGGCCTATGCAGATTACATCGACGTGCTCGACTTTCAATCGCCCGATACAGACCTGGGCCGGATCTACATGACCCTTAAAAGCCAGCTGCTGCAGGAAGTGATCGTTTCCAACAGCGGCGCCATCCGCGTGAAGGGAGACACCACCGAGTTCAAGGCCGACAGCTTCCACGTGAAGCCGGGCGCCACGGTGGAAGACCTGCTTAAAAAGATCCCCGGCATCCAGGTCGACAAGAACGGCAAGATCACGGCACAGGGCGAGGCGGTGCAGAAAGTACTGGTAGACGGGGAAGAATTTTTCAGTGACGACCCGACCATCGTAACCCAGAATATGGACGCGGCGGCGATCGACAAGGTACAGGTATATGATAAAAAAAGCGACCAGGCCACTTTTACCGGTATAGACGACGGACAGAAAATAAAGACGATCGACCTGAAGCTCAAAGAAAACCGCAAACACGGGTATTTCGGAAAGGTGGAAGCCGGTACCGATGCCAAAAAATACTGGAACAACAACGGCATGCTCAATGCCTTCAAGGGCAAGCGAAAGTTCGCGGCCTTCGGCATTATGTCGAACACCGGCAAGACCGGCCTCAGCTGGCAGGAATCAAGTAATTACGGAAGCCAGAACACATTTTACGACGAGGAAAGCGGCAACGTGCTGATGTCTTTCTCCAATGACGATTTCGGCGGTTCCTCATTTTATGGAGAAGGACTTCCAAAAAGCTGGACGGCCGGTGCGTTGTATTCCAATAAATGGGACAACGACAAGAAGAACCTGAACTCTAGTTTCCAGTACAAGAAACTTGATATCGCGGCGCGCGGTACTACCCAAAGCAAGTACATCCTGCCCGACACGCTGTACTACATCAATGAAAGAGGGAACAATTACAGCAGCAAATTCAGGAACACGCTGAGTGGCATGTACGACTACACGATCGACTCCAGTTCAACGCTGAAAGTGACGGCTTCCGGGTACACCGGCAAATCGAACACGCTTACCAACTCGTACACCGAATCGCTCGACCGCAACGGTGGTTTTGTAAATACAAGCGACCGGAAGATCTCTGCACTGGCTGACAACCGCAACCTGAGTTCAACGATGCTTTACCGCAAAAAATTCAAGAAGACAGGCCGAACGTTCTCGATGAACATCTCGCAGTTGTACAACGAGACAAAATCGAACGGGTACCTGAATGCTGATTACAAGTATTATAACACAAACGGCTCGGTGAAGAAAGAAGAGATGACCGACCAGCAAAAGGTCAGGAACAACACCCAGTCGGGTATCTCGGGCAAGGCGGTGTATACAGAGCCTCTTTCGAAAAGAGCGGTGCTTGAATTCAATTACACCCTTACCAATAACCACGGGCATTCAGCCATTTCCACCTTTGGTAAAATGAATTCCAGCAGCAGCAAATACGAAGACCTGGTCGATTCGCTCAGCAATGACTATACGCTGAACGTGGTCACCAACTCAGCAGGCGTCAACTACCGGTTTGCAAAGGTCAAAAAGATCAACCTTTCATTTGGCGGTAACATTGCCCGCGCAGATTATACCCGCCGCGACGTAAAAGCCGACACATCCGTAGCCTACCATTTCCTGAACCTGTTTCCCCGCGCAAGCCTGAACTGGACCATCCCGGGCGGCAGCAACATCGGGTTCAACTACAACGGTTCTACCCAGGCCCCGACCATCGACCAGATACAACCCATCAAAGACAACTCCGACCTGCTCAACCAGCGGATCGGTAATCCCAACCTGAAACAGGCGTTCCGCCAGCGTTTTTCGTTCAACTTCAACAACTCAAAGCTGCTGACACAGCGGTACATTTACGCCAGCCTAAGCTACAACATGACCTCCAACGATTTCAGCACCATCAATTTCGTGGATGCACTCGGTAAAAGGATCTCGCAGCCGGTGAATGTGAACGGAAATCACAGCATGAGCGGATTCGCTCAGTACTTTGTCAAAATCAAAAAACCCGATGCACGGGTAGGTATATACATGAATGCAAGTGAAATTTACAACACGAACTATATCAATGCCATCAAAAATCTAAATAAATCTTTCAACCTGAGCGCCGGTCCATTTCTTTATTTTCAGAAAGATAAAAAATACGAGATCTCCCTCCGGCCCAGCTTTACGCGCACCCGCACAACGTCTTCCATCCGGCCCGACGAGCCTACGAAATACTGGACACAGGACCATAATATCTACGGCCTCGTGTACCTGCCCTGGAAGATGCAGCTGAACCAGGATGTTACGTTCAGCATCCGACAGAAAACGGATGCCTTCGACCGCAACACCAATGTAATCAAATGGAACATGTTCCTCGACAAGAAATTCCTGAAGAAAGATGCTGCCACCATCCGCCTCACGGCCAACGACATCCTCGACCAGAACCTGGGTTTCCAGCGGAATATCAACAGCAACTTTATCTCTGAACGTACCTATGATAACATCAGACGGTTTTTCATGCTGTCACTGATCTACAACTTTAACAAGAACGGTTCCCCACAACAATATTAATACGCCTTAAATCTATTACCATGCAACAGAAATTGATATGGTTCTTCTGCCTCTCCGCTATTGCAATGAGCGGTTCCGCGCAACAGTTTATATCGAAAGGAAGGATCGAGTTTGAACGAAAGACCAACCAGCATGCCTTTCTCGATGAGAACAATTCATGGGATGCGCAGGCAAAAAAGAGCCTGCCGAAATTCGTGACCTATTATTTCAACCTGGATTTCGACAATGACAAGCTGCTGTACAAGGCGGGCCGCGATGCGGATGTAAAACAAAACAAGTACTGGGGCGTATTCGATGGCGATAATACCATTGCCACCAACCTGTCGACCAACACCGCGATCACGCAAAAAAGCGTTTACAGCGACACCTATCTCATCACCGATTCCGTTCGCAAGATCGACTGGAAGATCAGCACCGAGATCCGCAAGATAGCAGGGTTCGATTGCCGCAAAGCCGTGGGCAAAGTGATGGATTCCATCATCGTGATCGCATTCTATACAGATGAGATACTTCCGAACGGGGGCCCGGAATCCTTTGCAGGCCTGCCCGGCATGATACTCGGCGTTGCGGTCCCTAAAATGCACACCACCTGGTACGCCACCAAGCTGGAGCTGGCTCCCATCAACGATGCCCAACTCGCTTCCCCCACCCGCGGCAAAAAGATCGCCGCCGGCGAGTTTAAAAAGCAGCTCAAAGACATCCTCAAAAACTGGGGAGATGAAGGCAAGCGGATGGAGTGGCAGTTGTTGCTGTAAGCAGATTGTCTGAAAAGGGAAAGAGCCTGATTTACTGATTCGCCTAAGAGTGACTACAAAAACAGTCATCGATTATCCGGACAATTAGTAAAACAGGCTCTTTCCCTTTTCAGACAAATCTCTATACCTCCGCCAGGTATTTGTGTACAAAGCTGATGGCCATGGATCCTTCTCCAACCGAGGAGGCCACCCTGTTCATGGCGCCGGCGCGTACATCGCCGGCGGCGAAGATACCCGGACAACTGGTTTCCAGCAGGTATGGATCGCGCTTCAGTTTCCATACGGAGCGGAAGTTTTCGTAGGTGCTGAGCTCGCGGCCCGTTTCGATGAATTGTTTCTTGTTCTTGATGATATCGAGCTGGATCCAGTCGGTATAAGGCTTTGCGCCAATGAAAATGTACAACGCGCTTGCTTCCCGCTCTTCGGTTTCGCCCGTGTTAAGGTTCATCAGCCTTACTTTTTCCAGCGTATTGCTGCCCATCACTTCCGCCACTTCCGTACAGGGCATCACATGAATATTCGGGGTATCGCCGATCTGGTTGATGAGGTAGGCCGACATGGTTTCCGTGAGGGCCGGCTTGCGGATCAGGATGTATACATTTTTGCCAAACTTCGACAGGTACATGGCTGCCTGACCGGCAGAATTTCCCCCTCCGATCACATACACCTCCTGGTCTTTACAGGCAGTGGCTTCGGTGACCGCAGCGCCATAATATACGCCCGCACCCGTGAAATTTTCCACACCCGGCACGTCCAGTTTTCTGTAATCGACCCCCGTTGTGATCACCACCGTGCGACTGATCAGTTCCGTTCCATCATCGAGTAAAATAGTTTTGTACCCATCCTTCTGCCTGATATCGTTGACAGACTGGGGCGTCAGGAATTCGGCACCCAGCCGTCGCGCCTGACTCAGTGCCCTGCGCGTAAGATCAGCCCCGCTGAGGCCGGAAGGGAATCCCAGGTAGTTTTCGATCCGCGAACTGGTGCCTGCCTGACCGCCGGGCGCTTTCCGCTCGATCACCAGCGTTTTCAATCCTTCGGAAGCGCCATACACGGCCGCTGCCAGTCCGGCCGGTCCCGCGCCGATGATCACCACATCGTACACTTCGTTCTTGACCTGCGGACTGAGCCCGGTTTTGTTGCCGATGTCGCGGATGGTGGGTTTGCTCACAATCGTGCCATCTTCATAGATCACCACCGGCAGTTGTTCGGTGTCCAGTTTGTTGGTGGCAAGCGCCTCACAGGCTTCCGGATTTTTTTGTACGTCGAGCCACTGGTAAGGTATGAGGTTGCCTGCCAGGAAATCTTTGATCTCGTGCGATTGCGGCGAGAACTGGTAGCCGATGAGTTTGATCCCCTTGAAATCAGGGTGATAATTACTCTGCCAGTCGTTCAGCAGATCGGTGATCACCGGAAACAGTTTCTCCTCCGGAGGGTTCCATGGTTTCATCAGGTAATAGTCGAGCTGCACGTCGTTGATGGCTTTGATAGCGGCATCCGTATCGGAGTATGCCGTCAGCAGCACTCTTTTTGCAGCAGGAAACACCGGAATGGCTTTTTCCAGAAAGTCCACCCCCTGCATTTCCGGCATGCGCTGGTCGCAAAGAAACATCGCCACCACATCCGACTTGTTTTTGTAATCCACGAGTATGTCGAGCGCTTCCTGCGCCGAAGTGGTGCTTACGATCCGGTATTGTTTGCCATATTCGGATTTCAGGTCGCGGCTGATGGCGCGCAGAACCTGTTCATCATCGTCTATGGAGAGTATTATAGGTTTGCTCATATCAGTTTAATTTCGGCATATTACGAAAAATCTCCGTCCGTCAGCTATTCATCGGGAAACAGACATTAAATTCCGTAAAACCGGGCCTTGAAGTTACTTTAACCGAACCATTTTGCTGCTCGATGATGCTGTGAACCACCTCGAGCCCCATTCCGGTTCCCTTGCCGATCTCTTTCGTCGTAAAGAACGGATCGAAAATGCGGCTGAGGATCTCCGTTGGTATACCCGGACCGTCATCGGCGATGAGTACCCTCACATCATCTCCATCCCTGCGTGTGCTGATCTTCAGGATGCCTTTTTTGCTGGGTTCCATGGCATCGAGGGCGTTGTCGATGATGTTTGTCCATACCTGGTTCAGCTCGCCAACCAGCGCCATGATCTGCGGAAGTGCTTCGTCGTATTCTTCCACCAGGGTTACATTGCCTTTCTTGATCTTGTAGCCGAGCATGGTCAGGGTGTTGAGGATGCCCGTATGTATGTCGGTGCGCTGTTTGTCGGGCCCGCGGTCCATGTGGGTAAACACTTTTACGGAGCAAACCAGGTCGGAGATTCGTTCGGAGGCATGGTGGATGTCTTCCACGAATTTCTCCGTTACCAGGTTGCTGTTGATCCAGTTGAAGATGGGGGATAGATATTTGGCGGGTATCTGCGACCGGAAGCCTTCCAGCTCTTCTATCGTAAATCCGAAGTCTACGAAATTTTCCGCAAGATCGTGGGCGCAGTCGATCCCAAGCTCATCGAGCCAGTCGGTGAGCTCATCTTCCTTTTCACTTTTTTCGCGCAGGCTGAGCCGTACTTTTCTGTTCTCCGACAGGATGCGGAACAGCTGGCTGTTCACATGGTCTACCTGCCCGGCGGTCATCTGGATCTCTATCACGCTCTTGAAAGTTTCCGGCTGCAGCTGCAGGTGTTTTTTCAACAGCTGCGAATCGCGCACAATGGCGGCCGCCGGATTGTTGAGCTCGTGCGCCAGGCCTGCAGACAATTTACCCAAGGCCATCATCTTTTCATTCTGTTGCTGCATGGCGGTAAACTCTCGCACGCGGTCGCTCATGATGTGCACCAGTGACTGTGTAAGCTCGAACTGGCTGCGGATCATTTCATAGTTGCGCTCGATGGGCAGCGTCATCATCTGCGTATCTTCCACGAATTCGCCGAACACGTTCGCGATCTTACCCCTTGAGTAGGGAAGATAGCCAGTGATCTCCTTGTCTCTCAGCGTGGCCAGTTCGCGTTTGGCTTTTTCCTGAATGAGATACAGGCGGATCTTGCCATGCACGAGGATGTGCATGCCTGCAATGGGTTCGCCGGGCTGTATAAGATGTTCGCCGGCCTGCCGCATGTAATGCCGGCTATTCTCGTTCAGCCAGTTGAGCTGGTCATCGGGCACATCACGAAATGATTCGATGCTGCGAAGCCAGGAAAGATCGACGGTTTGCATAAGTCAGTTTTTATTGAGGATCGGAATCAGAGCCAGCGGTTACGCACTTTATCCCACGAGGTGATACCGATCTTGAATTGAACCGGGTTGCGGAAACTGTTGGCGGCCGAACCCACCACGTACACCCCCAGCTTGAATTTGGTCAGCGGGTTGAACGGCCACTTAAACACCCGCTCGATACCGCCAAACAATTCGGCATAGGTGAGTTTGCGTTCCGGCGCAACCAGAAAACCTCCGCCACCCATTTCGCGAAGTTGCAGTTTTTTTAGCAAGGGTATTTTATTGATCAGGGCGCCGTTGAACTCATGCACATAATGCCCCTGGTAAAACTGCCTGAAAACGGCAAAAGAAGAATCAAGCGCCTGGAATGCGTGTTCCGGGTTCATAAACAGAACGGGGTCGCCACGCCGCATGAACTGGTAATCGACGAGCCGCAGATCCCTTTTACTGAGGTAATTTCCGGTTCTGATGCTGTACTTCGACACGCCCAGCAGCCCCAGGTGGATCTCTTGTTCTATCCCGAATTCAAGGTAATCGAAATCGACCTTGCTGCCGCCGATATGCGGTATGCCCTTGCTCCACAGCGTGTAAAAAGTAGGCCATGCCGAACCAAGAATGACTTTTTGGTTCGGCTCGCGGATGTAGCGCTGAAAAGGGGTATACTGCAATTTTATCTTGCCATAGAATGCATTATACGATTGAAAATAAACCGCCCGGTTGTTATCCAGTACAGAACCAAAGAGGCTGTCGACCAGCTCCCCGGTCTTGTATCCGCTGAGTGACCGTCTGAACGCAACGTTGAGGTCGGTGAACAGCATCAGGCCGTTCTTTATCTCTAGCCCGTGCCCCACGCCGAGCTCGTTGTTAAGAAAATAATTGCTTCTTTTAAGCAGGTTGATCCAGGCATCTCCCTGATAAATAAAATCGAAGTCTCTTTTTACTGTCATGGAATAAAAACCACGGTTGAAAGGGTTGTACATACGGGTAGCATTGAAGGTACCATTGACATCATGGTTACGGAATCCGTAGCTGATATTGGCATATAAGTTCAGGTTCTTTTTGGAAGGATACGTTCTGTTGTAAAACGCATAAGGGTTGATGCGACTGCCACCAAATGCAAACGGAGAGTACAAACCGCTGAGCGGCGGCACAAACCACCGGCGTTCTTTTTTGCGGTTGTAGAACGACTGTCCGAGGTAGGTCACATTCTGCCAGGTAATGCGGTTGGTCAGATGGTCGACAGAGTCGAGATAATGTTGGGTATGCGTAGCGCGGTACAGGCTGTCGCGATACCGGATAAAGCGGACTTCCTGCGGCGTCAGCGGCTCTGTACGGGCTTTCTGCCAGAAACTGCTGTCTTTTTCGTAAGCTTCCTGTGCCGTGGCGCTGATCTCTGTACCGAAGTAGCGGGGTGGAAATTGTTTGTTGAGCTGGTAACCCACATAGGCAACGATGGTTTGCCCGGAAAGTTTCTGTTTCCCTGATTTGGAAAAATAAGAAAACCGTTGGCGGGTGAGCATGGAAGCGTCGGGGGCAACAGAGGAATAATCCTGTTCCACTTCAAAGAAATCGTATTCGGGCAGGTGGTAGCTGGGGAACTGCAGGCGGGTGTGGGTGATCGTCCAGGCGCTGTCTAAAATGGCGATCTCGCCCTGCACCGTTGCGTTGGAGATCTGGCGCGGCTTTATGGCAATGAGATAGGTTTTGTAACGTCCCTGCTGAATAATTTTGAGGGTCCTGAATTTGTAGGCAAGCAGGCCGCTGTAGCTGACCGGCGAGAGAAAAGGGGTTTCGGAAAGCCCCGGCACGCGAACCAGGTTGTTGTAAAAATTGAAATCGCCTTCTGTCGCCGACAGGTAAAAAAGACTTTGTGAGGGGCCGTTCTTTTTTACTCCCTGGCGTTCCTCATGGATATGTCGGCCGGAGGAAACATCGAGGCGGAGAACCACTTCCGCCATGGCCATTTGGCCAAGATCGGCGTCGGATCGGAGAAGGGTATCGACCTGGTGCGATTTTTTCCTGACTGTTCCTGAATCAAACTGAACGGCCTTTATATAAAGATCGCAGGAGTAAGCACCCGGCGCTTTCAGAACTGCGTCTTTGCGGTCAATGACATTGCGGATGATCTCTTCGGCCCGGTCCCTTATTTTCCCTTTTACCACCACGTCCGACAGGCTGCGGGAGTTGTCTTTTTCCAGCAGGATGTTCTGGGTCATGTTCTTTGTTACGGCAATTGTGATCACCTGCGTCACGTAGCCAGTCATGCTGATGACAAGATCATATTTGCCTTCTTCCAGGCGGAGTTGAAATTCGCCGTTTTCCTTGCTGATGGTACCCGAATGAAGTTCTTTGACCTGGATGCTGACAAAGGACAGCGGTTCGAGACGGGTGTCGCTGACCCTTCCCCGCAAAATAAACTCCTGTGCATCAGCGAGAGGGCCCGCCGAAAGTAGAATAAGTAAAAGCAGCGTTCTTTGGTGCATGGGGTCATTTCGGGTTGTTCGTAAAACCTGGTCTATCGTTCCACATTCCTCGCAGTGACGTGAAACTACTCGTCCCGGGAAAAGATGGATCCTCTGCGAGCAAGACCTCAGCAATGGGATCTCTCCAATCAAGTGAGCCATGCTCCCGCTTTAGAAACATGTATTACAAAACCAGGGTTCGAGGCAACGAGTTTACAAAACTTCCCAAAGCAACCGATGATAAATAAATGTTAAGGTGATAATTGAGTAGGGCACAAAAAAAGTGGTCCTGAAAGATCAGAACCACTTTTGAAGAATATAAAAGTACGGCTGCAGTAAGATGATCAGGCAGCCACCTTGGCGTTCACTTCAGTTTTACCCAGCAGTCCCTTGATGTGGGCGCTCAGGTTCTTGAAATTCGGCGTCTGGGTAAAACGGACACCATTGATGAAAAAAGTTGGTACGGCAGTAACACCGAGCTGAATGCCTTCCTTCAGGTCGTCCTGTACATACACGCCGTAGGTACCGTTGATGAGTTCATCAAGGAACTTTTTGTTGACAACACCGGCTTCGCGGGCATATTGCTTAAGGCTGATCACACCGAGGTTGCGTTTGTTGGCAAAAAGGAGGCCGTGCATCTCCCAAAATTTATCTTCCTGGCCTGCACCGATGGCAGCTTCTGCGGCTTTATGGGCTTTCTGATGTATTTTAAGCATGGGAAAATGACGGAAAGTGAATTTTACGCTGCCGGCGTATACCTCCAGCAGTTTGGCGACCACTTCGTAGGTCTGTGCGCATTCTTCACTTTCATAATCCCCGAACTGGACAATGGTAATGGGTGCGGCTTTGTCGCCGACTATGATCTTTTTGGAAGGAATAATATCTACGATCTCTTGTTTTTTCATATAATATCCTTGTGGTGAAATAAAAATTTTTTTTGAAAGATTTCTCAATCTTCACCAGTTGATTAGTAGAGTAAGTTGCAGGAGGTCAGGTGCCAACTCTATAACGCTGTATTGAATAATACCTGGGAGTTTACCTTTACGTTGTTATCGAGAGAGTACCAAAACTAGCGAAAAAAGGCTTATAAAACAAGCAAGAATCTGTTAAAGCAGCCGCCCAATAAGGTTTTCAAGGAGATATAAGGGTATAGGGGTAGTAAAAAAAGAAAGCCATTTGTGGAAACAAATGGCTTTTAACCTAAAACTAACAGCTTATGAGACAAAGGTTAACTTCTAGATTACAGGCATGTAACAGTTATATTGACGTGCCTGGAAACGAAAGCGTTGTATGCCCCGGAAATATATTTTACACCCCGCGCCGCCTATCTTAAAAGAGCCGGAAATCCATCTGCCGGAGAATCCTTACATTTAAGATCCAAAAGCGATTGCTATGAAATGTTTTTCTTTTGTGGTGGCACTGCTCCTCCTGCACACTGCTTATGCCCAGCAACCCGATTCGAGCCGAATGGCGCACTTTGTTTTTCCCGGTTTTATAAAAGGTGCGGTAGCTCAGAAGAATGGGCACAGGGAAGAAGCCCTCATGAACTATAATTCAGTGACACAGGAAATGGTCTTTGTCCAGAACGGCAATTACCTGGCGCTTAGCCAGCTCGAGAACATCGATACCATATACCTGGGAGGCCGGAAATTTATCCCGGTAAAGGATGCTTTTTACGAAGTGGCTACCGATACCCGCGTTCCCCTCTATATAAATTATCACAGCAATTTGCTGGCCCCCGGAAAACCAGCCGGTTACGGCGCTTCTTCAGAAGCAGGCAGCATAGATAATGTTTCACAGGTCAATACGAAAACCCAGTTGTTCAGGTTCAGGCTGCCGGAAGATTACAAGGTGGTTCCCGAAACGGAATTCTTCCTGAAAAAAGACAATGACTTTATCCGGATCTATACAGTAAAACAGGTTACAAAACTGTTTCCCGGCCGTGCTGATGCCATCCAGGATTTTGTGCGGAAGAACAAGACCAATTTCAAGAACCCGGATGACATGACCCGTCTGATCCGGTTCTGCAATGAATCCTGAAAAAGAGGCTATTTGGCCCCTGCATCGCGCACTTTCTTTACTTCTGCAGTAGTTACAAGGGAAGTTTTGTTGGTAAAGCTGGTCCGAACAAAGCTCAGCACGTTGGCAATATCTTCATCGCTCAGGAAATTGTGTGGCGGCATCGGGTTTGAATAGGTATTGCCGTTGATCTCTGTTTCCTCATTCAAACCGTTGAGCAGCACCTTGATCAGTTTCGTTTTCTCACCCAGTACCCACGAGGTTTTCACCAGCGGAGGATTCATATTAGGAACGCCGGTACCGTCGGCCTGATGACAGGCCAGACAGTAAGTAGTATACACAACCTTGCCTTTCGCAACGGAGGGCTTGGCCGAAGCGCCGCCTGCGGCTTTGGCCGGCGCCGGTTTTTTATTCTGCGCCATCAGTCCGGCCGAACAAGCCAGCATCAGCAGAAAGATCCCAGTCAATCGTTTCATCCAGTCTATTTTTTGTTATATACGATCCGGTAAATAGTTCCTTTGTTGTCATCCGACACATAAATTGAACCGTCGGGTCCCTGGGCGAGGCCGCAGGGGCGATGGATGGCTTTGCCGGAGGCGGTCAGTTCGGGAGATCCGGAGAAGCCGTCGGCGAACACTTCCCATTTGCCGGAAGGCTTCCCGTCTTTGAAAGGCTGGAACACAACGAAGTAACCGGCCTGCGGTTCGGGAGCTCGGTTCCAGGAGCCGTGGAAAGCAATGAACGCACCATTCTTGTATTTTTCAGGGAACATATTACCGGTGTAAAACAGAAGGCCGTTTGGAGCCATATGCCCGGGGTACGCAGCGACCGGGTTGATGAAATTGCCAGTTGCTTCCTTTTTACCGTCTCCGCCGTATTCAGGCGCCTGCATCTTCTTGTTCTGCTGCCAGTCGTAATACATAAAAGGCCAGCCTGCGTTATCCCCTTTGTTTATCTGGTACATACATTCTGCCGGAAGCTCGGCAGATTGCTTGTCGGTATACATTCCAGGAAACAGTGTATTCAGCTGATCCCTGCCATGCTGCATCACAAATAGGCCGTTGTCCTGCTGGTTCCAGTCGAGCCCCACCACATTCCGCAATCCCATGGCATAATGCACCCCGTCGCCATAGGTCTGGTTTGGCTTGTCGGCCTTGAACTGCCAGATGCCGCCGGCCGAATCGAGGATCGGACAGTTCGGTCTTCCCATTGAACCGGGCACCCGGTCTTTTTCCTGGCATGAGTTGGAATAAGCGCCGACGTTCACATATACATTGCCGGCATTGTCGACTACAAGCGATTTTGTTTCATGCTCGCGGCGGTTCAGCAGGCCGGTCACGATCTTTTCAGGCTGATCGGGATTTACCACCTTTTCGTTGGCATCCAGTTTATAGCGATACACTTCTTCGTTGGAAGACGCATACAGGTAATCGTTCTTGATATACATACCGGTACCGCCATAGTTGGCAAAGCCAGTATTTTCGTCATATTTTCCGTCCTTGTTATTGTCGTGCAGGAAGAGGATGGCCTTGCCGTTCTTGGGGCGGGACAGTTTAACATAGAGATCACCCTGTTTCGTAACGGCAATGTGCCGTGCGCCGCCAAGGGAATCGGCGACGATCAGGGCGCCAAAGCCTGCAGGCAGCTTCAGGCCGGCATTTCCGGCATCAGGAACGGGGATGGCGCTGACCGTGAGGTGCGAGCGGGTTGCGGACATCAGGATCAGGGCCGACAAACAAGTGAATGTTACTAAACCAATGATGCGATTTTTTTTCATGTGGAAATTGTTTAAAGCAAAAAGACAAACGTACCGGTCTGCAAGATAAGCGGAAGCAAATAAAATCCATACAGGAACTTACCCGTTAACGCTTTTATAATAACCAGAACAAACGTGGGGGCATAAGTGTTGAATGCATTACTACTTCACAGGAAAAGTCAGGCGGCTTTCCCGAAATTGATTGCCATTCTGGTATTCTGGTATATTATCGTGATCTTCGGGTCAGGAAAATCAAATAAAGCAGCTCAGTGTGTTAACAGACCGTTTCGGAAGAACCATCAATTATCTCAGGCTTGCCGTTACAGACAAGTGCAACCTCCGGTGCTTCTATTGCATGCCCCGGGAGGGATTGGACTGGCTGGGCCGCGCCGAGCTGCTGACGCTGGAAGAAATGCTGCGCATTTCCAACCTGGCGATCGGCATGGGTGTCGATAAGATCCGCATCACCGGCGGCGAGCCTTTTGTACGCAAAGACATCATGCAATACCTCGGCGAGATCTCTCAAAATCGCCAGCTGCGCGACCTTTCCATCACTACCAACGGCGTGCTGACGGCATCGCTGGTTCCCGAACTCAAAAAAATGGGTATACGGTCGGTGAACCTGAGTCTCGATACCATCGATCGCGACCGGTTCTTCGCCATTACCTACCGCGACGAGCTTGAACAGGTGCTGAAGACCCTCGAACAATTGCTCCGGTTCGGCATAGAAGTAAAGATCAACGCAGTGGTGATGGAAGGGAAGAACACACAGGATATCTTCCCGCTCGCCGGGCTTTCAAAAGAACTGCCTGTAAAAGTGCGGTTCATCGAACAGATGCCTTTCAACGGGCGCAACGCAGCCTTTTCCGGCATCGCCTGGAACCATGCCCGCATCCTGCAGGAACTCGAACAGTTTTACCCGGCCATCACGAAGATCCCCGATCCCCTCTATTCAACGTCCTCCAACTATCATGTACCCGGCCACAAAGGGGATGTTGGAATAATAGCCGCCTATACCCGTTCTTTCTGCGGCACCTGTAACCGGATCCGCATCACGGCACAGGGCATGCTGAAAACCTGCCTGTATGGCGAAGGTGTGCTGAGCCTCCGCGACCTGATGCGGGAGGGGAAAGACGACAAAGCGCTTCAGCAGGCTTTGCGGCAGGCAGTCTTTCACAAGGAAGAAGACGGCTGGAAAGCGGAAGATATGAGCGTCAGGCATCATCCCGTGCATGAATCGATGGCCACTATCGGGGGATAAGTTCTTACTCCCTGTATTCTCTTTACTTAAACAATCACATTCTGTATGATCCGGGTGGAAGAAGCCGAATTGATCATTGCCTCGCAACAACGTGATTTCGGAGTGGAGACCGTAGCTATAGCGCAGGCTTCCATGCGCATCCTGGCCGAAGAAATAAGGGCTGACCGTGACCTGCCTCCTTTCAACCGCAGCACGATGGACGGCATCGCTGTTTCCTTTGCGGCATACACGGCAGGCATACGCCGGTTCCGCATTGCCGGCACCCAGGCAGCGGGCGACCAGCCGCTGGAGACCGATCAGCCTGATCAGTGTATAGAGATCATGACCGGTGCAGCTTTACCCGCATCAGCCGATACCGTCATCCCTTACGAAGACGTGCAGATCAGGGACGGGCTTGCTGGGATCATGGGCAATGTTGAGGGAGGACAGAATATTCATCCGCAGGGGCAGGACCGCAAAGAAGGAGAAACCCTGGTTTCCGCTTACCAGCCGGTAACGCCCTTCGTTCTGGCCGTGGCAGCATCGGTCGGCAAAAGCCGTCTGCTTGTTAGAAAACTGCCGCGGGCAGTCATCATTTCAACCGGGAATGAACTGGTTGAAGTAGCCCAGACCCCTACCCCTTACCAGATAAGGCGGTCAAACAATTATATGATCCAGGCTGCGCTGCAACCTTATGGCATGCAGCCAGATATGCTGCACCTCCCCGACGACCTGCAGCAGGTACGGGAACGGTTGGCAGAGTGCCTTGCAGATTACGATGTTATCCTGCTGAGTGGCGGTGTATCGATGGGTAAATTCGATTATTTGCCGAAAGCGTTTGACCAGCTGGGGATCACGCAATTGATTTATAAAGTGCAGCAGCGGCCTGGCAAGCCGCTGTGGTTTGGGTCGCACCCCTCAGGTCCGCTTGTTTTTGCTTTTCCGGGCAACCCGGTGGCCAGCTTTCTCTGTCTGCTGCGTTATTTCGTCCCCTGGCTGCAGGCATCGCTGGGCGCTGAAGCTTCTGCCCTCCTGTTCGCCACGCTGACCCAGGATTTCCTTTTTCCACCTGCCCTTCAATATTTTCTGCAGGTAAAGCTGACCATAGATCCCCAGGGATCGTTAGCCGCCGCACCGCAGGCCGGCAACGGTTCAGGCGACTTCAGCAACCTGCTCTCTACCAACGCCTTCATGGAGCTGCCGCTCGACCGGTCCCGTTTCAAAAAAGGCGAACTTTATCGTGTGTGGCCTTATCAGTCCTTATTTTTGTAACCCGGATCAACCCGTATATCAATGCAGGATTTTACGCATATCAACGCCGGCGGACTGCCCGATATGGTAGACGTCACTGAAAAAAAGGTCACCCGTCGCAGTGCGACCGCCCGGTCGATCGTTGTACTACCACCCGCTGTGATGGAAAAGCTTGCGGGCGGAGACATCCAGACAAAGAAAGGCGCGGTTTTCCAGACGGCCGTGATTGCAGGGGTAATGGCTGCAAAAAAAACAGGCGAGCTCATCCCGCTCTGTCATCCGCTGGGTCTCGAAAACTGCAAGCTGGACATCAGTGCAAGGGAAAATAATGAGGTCGTGATCCTGTGCACGGCTTCCCTTGAGGCAAAGACCGGCGTAGAGATGGAGGCACTCGTGGGCGCGTCTGTCGCAGCGCTTACCATCTATGATATGTGCAAAGCCCTCAGCCACGACATTGTGATCCGCGAAACCCGGCTCATCCGCAAAACAGGTGGAAAATCTGATTTCAGCGTCGAGTAAGGGGCGAGAGAAAACAGAAAACATCCGGCTTAAATTTAAAAAGCATGACATCAAATTATATACTGACCGGCCTTGTGCTCGCCGGCGGCAAAAGCATCCGGATGGGTACTGACAAGGGTGCTATCCACTGGTACGGAAAAGAACAACGCTACCACATGGCAGACGTGCTGGCGCCCCTGTGCAGCCAGGTCTTTATCTCCTGCAGACCCGATCAGCAGCAGGCGATCGACCCGGATTACTCCCCTTTGCCCGACAGTGTTCAGGTGGCCGGCCCCATGGCAGGCATCCTTTCTGCTTTCAGACAGAGCCCCGGCCATGCCTGGCTTGTAACAGCCTGTGACTTGCCGCTGTTAGATGCTTCCACACTTCAATTCCTGATCGCCAACCGGAACCCCGGCACGATCGCTACGACTTTCAGGAGTCCGCACGACGGACTGCCAGAACCCCTGATCACCATCTGGGAGCCGGCTGCCCACGCCGTGTTGCGCAGCTTTGCTGACAAAGGCATTACCTGCCCGAGGAAAGTGCTGCTCAACAGCAATATCACCCTGCTGGAACCACCCTCTCAGGAAGCCCTCCTCAATGCCAATACGCCCGCCGACGCAGACAGGGTACAGGAGATTCTCCGCCAACAAACCTCTTTCGAAAATGCAGGATGACCTTGCCAGATACAGCTGCCAGATCGCCCTGCCCGGTTTCGGGACCGGCGGCCAATCAAGGCTGCAGGCAGCGAAAGTGCTGATCATCGGCGCCGGCGGACTCGGCTGTCCGGCAGCCCTTTATCTCGCATCTGCCGGCATCGGTCTGCTCGGACTTGCCGATGGCGACGTGGTGTCTGTGAGTAACCTGCACCGGCAGGTGCTGTACACCGAACAGGATGCGGGCCACAAAAAAGTAACGGTTGCAGCAGATAAAATAAAGCTGCAAAATCCGCATATCCAGGTGCGGGCACATGACGTAATGATCGGAGCGCACAATGTTCTGGCTGTGATTGAACCGTATGATGTAGTGGTGGATGCTACGGATAACTTTGCAACACGCTACCTGATCAACGATGCCTGTGTACTCACCGGTAAGCCGATAGTGTATGGCGCCATCTATCAGTTTGAAGGGCAGGTAGCCTTTTGGAATGTACCACGCGCTGACGGAACCCGGTCACCGAACTACCGGGATGTGTTCCCCCACGTGAATGCGGCCATGGTACCGGATTGCAGTGTGGGCGGCGTAACACCACCCATCGCCGGGATCATCGGCTGCATGCAGGCCAACGAAGTGATCAAATACTTTACCGGTACCGGCGAACTCTTGGCTGGCAGGCTGCTTATGCTCGATGCCGCCACCCTCCAGAGCCGCGTAATCCGGCTCGGCGAAGTGTCTAAAATAACAATAACCCGCTTGCCGGAGGAAGAGCCTGTTCCAACGATCTCTGCAACCGAATTTAAAAACGCTTCCGCTGATCGTTACCTGCTGGTTGATGTGCGCACAGCGGGTGAACGCGAAGCTTTCAGCATAGGAGGCATTCACGTGCCCGTAGCGCAACTGGATCTGGAAACCGGTTACCTGAATGACCCGAGACCGGTCCTTTTTTACTGTACCACGGGAAAGCGGAGTGGGGAAGCCGTGAGGCAGATCAGTAAGAAGTTTCCGGAGAGAAAGCTGTTTTCTCTGGAAGGTGGTACCAGAGCATGGCAACAGGTGGAGAAAGAACGATAGATCCTGACCGGTTTCAGGGATGGGCCGACACCCACACTTCTTCATTTTCAAATACTTCTTTTTTCCAGATAGGAACGGTTTGCTTGAGCGTGTCGATGGCATAACGGCAGGCCTCAAACGCGGCAGCACGGTGCGCTGCCGACACCGCAATCACGACCGCCACTTCTCCGATCTGGAGAGAACCGGTACGGTGATGGATCACTACAGACTGCAGGGGCCACCTGCTTTTTGCCTGCACGGCAATTTTCGTCATTTCATTCACCGCCATGGGTTCGTACGCTTCGAATTCGAGACGAACTACTTTTTTGCCATGGGTAGCGTCGCGAACGGTGCCGATGAATACATCGATCCCTCCGCTGGAAGGCGTCATCACCCGGCTGATACAAGCCTGGAGGTCAATTTCTTCAGAAAGGATCTTTATTTCCGTCATGTGCTGTATTTTACCCCCCGCTCACTGGCGGGATCAGCGCTATCTCGTCGCGTTCAACAATTATTTGTCCGGCCTCCGCATATTCATTGTTCACGGCCATCAGGCAGCTTGCCAGCTGCTGAAGGCGCGGGTACCGGTCTTCCAGCGCGGTTTTTAATTCCGCAGCCGTACTGCCTTCCGGCATATCGACGGTTATGGAAGAGCCTGCAACAATCTCTTTTACGATCCCGAATGCCAACACTTTCATCTTCATAATACTAATTTCAGGACGGGTAAAGATACTGCATAATTTTGCAGCGAAAGATGACCAGCGGTATCATGGGAAGCAGAGCAGCGGTTTTGCGCGCATGCTCAGAACAACACGGCAGATAAATTGTAATGAGTGGGGAATTGAGTCAAATCTCAGCCCGAAAGCTATGGCCTACAACAAATTGACGCCTGAAGAAGAAAGAGTGATCATGCACAAAGGCACCGAAAGAGCATTTACCGGTGAGTTTACCAACAACAAGCAAAGCGGAACCTATGTATGCCGCCGTTGTGACACTGCTTTGTACCGTTCTGCAGACAAGTTTGATTCGCATTGCGGATGGCCGAGCTTTGATGATGAGATACCCGGCGCTGTGACCAGAGTACCGGATGCCGACGGACGGCGCACGGAAATTGTTTGTACCAACTGCGGGGCGCATCTGGGTCACGTGTTTACCGGTGAGCGCTTTACCCGCAAGAACGTACGGCATTGCGTGAATTCTATTTCGATGAAATTTATTCCCGATCCGGCATAGCGCAATAAAAAACAGATCATGCTGATCCGGTAAATTTGCAACATACCAACCCTTCACATGAAAGAGATCAAAGACATTGTTGCCGCCTACGACCGCGCAGAACAGGAAGGCATGCAAACGGCCCTCGCGACCGTGGTGCATGTTGACGGATCTTCGTACAGGCGTGCGGGTGCCCGTATGCTGATCACCGAAAAGGGTGAGCTTACGGGCGCCATCAGCGGTGGTTGCCTGGAGGGAGATGCCCTTCGCAAAGCCCTCCTGGTGATCAACGAGCAGAAGCCCATGCTCGTAACCTACGACACGACCGACGAAGACGATGCGAAACTGGGCGTCGGCCTGGGCTGCAACGGCATCATCCATATCCTTATTGAACCGATCGTTGCCGGACAGCCGGATCATCCGGTGTCGATGTTTAAAAAAATGCTTGAACAGCGGCAGAAAGCAGTGATCGTAACGCTGTTTTCCCTCCAGAACCGCAAAGAAATACAACCTGGCACCTGCTTTCTTTACCTGCAGCACAAAACCTGCGGCTCAACCGCCATTGACCCTGTTCTGCAGAAGGCCATCCTTGCCGACACTGCCAAGGCGTACCAAGACAACACTTCCCTGGATACCGTGTACCACACCGGTACTCACCGGTTCACGGCCTTTGTCGAATTTATGCAACCGGTGGTTTCCCTCGTGGTGGTCGGGGCAGGAAACGACATCATACCGATGACAGGCATGGCCGGAATTCTCGGCTGGGAATGTACCGTCGTCGATGGCAGGGCCAATTATGCCACGCGCGAACGCTTTCCGTCGGTCACCAGGGTCATCGCAGCCAAAGCCGACAAAGTACTTTCGCAGATCGCTATAGATGAAAGGACGGTGTTTGCGCTGATGACCCACAATTACAATTATGACCTGGCCATGCTGCAGCAGCTGATCTACCAGCCGGTAAAATACATCGGCCTGCTCGGACCCCGAAAGAAGCTGGAAAGAATGCTGGGTGAACTGGAAGAAAAAGGCATCGTACCTGCTCCTGAGCAGATAGAGAAAATATTCGGGCCCGTGGGGCTCGACATCGGGGCGGAAACATCCGAAGAGATCGCTCTGTCGGTGGTTTCGGAGATCAAGGCGGTGCTGGCCGGGCGCCAAGCACACTCACTCCGCGACAAAGCGGAAACCATTCATCTGCGGCCGGCGGCAGCATCTTTCACTTCCTCTAATCCTTAAAATTTTTGTATGGAAACCTGTGGGCTTATCCTGTTGGCAGCCGGCTCTTCCAGCCGGTTGAAACAGGCCAAACAATCGCTTCCCTGGAAAGATTCCACGCTGCTGCAGCACAGTCTGCAGGTGGCACTCGCAGCCCGCGTGGATCCCGTGATTCTTGTCGCCGGACCGCAAACCGGTCTTGTTCTCCCGGCGCATGAACGGCTGCAGGTTGTTTTTAACCATGAAGCCAGGGAAGGGATCGCATCATCCATCCGCCTGGGGCTCTCTGTTTTACGGCAAAGAGAAACAGCTCCCGGTTCGGTGATCTTTATGGTCTGCGACCAGCCCTTCGTTACACCCGACCTGCTCAATACCCTGATCGCCGCCGCCGCTGCAGGGGAGGTACAGGTCGCAACCTGCTCTTACCGCGACACGGCCGGCACACCTGTACTTTTCAAGAAAGAATTATTTGATGAACTTGCTTCGCTGAACGGTGACGAGGGAGCGAAGAAGCTCATTCTGCAGCACCCCGGCCCGGTCGCCTATGTCCCCTTTCCAAACGGCTACATCGATATCGACACGATGGAAGATTACACTGCGTTGCTAAACAGCCAGGCATAAGCCATGCCTGCCCTTCGTCGGTTTCAGGGCTCCGGCTGTCTGGTTTCTGTTCTTTGTATCCCTATTTTAGGTTATTTTAGAAGCGGCTAATCAACTTCCGCTTCATGGAAAAATTGCTCGCTATATCGTTCCTCTCGGTGGTACTGAATCTGACCGCCGGGGCCCAGCAACCGTTGCCCGATTCCACGTCCCGGCCGGATGCAGCCGTTCAGCAGGCCATCAGCATTTTTCACCACGATACCGGACTGCAATCGCAGCTTTACAACGGGCGTACGCATATCCGCTATGAGCCCAATATGATCGGCATTCCCTACTTTCTCTCGAACGATCCGCAGACCGGCAGCGTGCAATTCGAAAACATTCTTTTTGAACATGTTCCGCTTTGGTACGATGAGGTACGCGACAAGGTCGTGGTGCAGCATTTCAATCAGATCAGCGCCTTTGAGCTGACCAGCGAACGGGTAGGCAGATTTTCCATCGGCCCCCATCCCTTTATCCGCATTGTACGTGATTCCAGCCATGAGAGCAGTCCGCCCACTTCTTTTTATGAAGTGCTGGTTGCAGGTAACGTGACCATCCTTGCAAGAAGAAAAAAAGTGATCGCCGAGTTCATAGAAAACATGGAAGTCAGGCACCGCACCGACAACAAGGAAAGTTTCTATGCACTGAAAGACGGCAGGTATTACCCGGTGAACAACGAACATTCGTTTCTGGCGGTGCTGAAAGATAAGAAACCGGAGATCCAGCAATACCTGAAACAGAACAAAATCAAATTCAGGAAAACCCCGGAAGCGGCTCTGGTGAAGGCGGGCATTTATTACAACCAACTAACCAATCACTGATATGCGCTTACTCTGTGTTATGCTGGCGTTTATCCTGTATGCACAAACGATGGTTGGGCAGGAAAGAGGATCTGCACCCGTGAGCGGATCTTTCACCAACCTGACCATCGAAGAGTTTGTGCAGCAGCTCGAAGCGCAGACGCCGTTTCACTTCTACTACACCGCCTCGCTGTTCGACAGCATCCGCATTACCCTCCGGGTACAGGCCGAACCGCTGGAGAAAGTACTGCACGCCGCTTTTCCTGTCGATTCGGGTTTTCAATTCTCCTTCGACCAGAGCCACCATGTATTTATCACCAAGGGCCTTTCCATACAGACATCGCTGCCGCCGGATTATTTCTCCACTGATGCGATCCCCGGGAAACGGCGTGACACATCCGGCATAGCCAATTTTATCCCCTACAAAAACAAGGGTGTGAGGGAAGCATTGCCGGAGAACAGGCTTCATGAAATTGGGATCAAAATAAATGCAGTGCCCAAAGGCAATGCCACGCTGAACGGGTATGTCATCAATGCCAAGACAGGTGAGCCGGTCATCAACGCCGCCATCTTCATCCCCAGCCTGCAGCGCAATACAGTGACGGACCAGTTCGGGTATTATTCACTCACGCTTCCCCGGGGCCGCCATACGCTGAACCTGCAGGGAATCGGCATGAAAGACACGCATTACCAGGTGATGCTGTATTCAGACGGCAAGCTGAACATGGAATTGTCGGAACAGGTGATCTCGCTAAAAGAAGTGGTGGTGTCTGCACAGAAGATGGTGAACATCAACCGGGTACAGCTCGGCGTGGAAAAACTGACCATCCAGGACATCAAACAGGTGCCCGCCGTGTTTGGCGAGGCGGATATCCTGCGGGCTGTGCTTACCCTTCCGGGCGTAAAAACAGTGGGGGAAGCCAGCACCGGATTCAACGTGCGGGGCGGATCGGCCGACCAGAACCTGATCCTATTCAACGACATGACCATCTACAACCCGGCCCACTTCTTCGGCATGTTCTCGGCCTTCAATCCGGATGTTGTAAAAGATATCGAACTCTACAAAAGCAGCATCCCGGCCAAATACGGCAGCCGTCTTTCTTCGGTGCTCGACGTTACCGGCAAGGAGGGAAACAAAAAAGAATATCACGGCACGGCCGGCATCGGTCCGCTCACCAGCCGCCTCAACCTGGAAGGTCCGCTCGACAAGAACAAGACCTCTTTTGTTTTAGGCGCCCGCTCTACCTATGCCAACTGGCTGCTCAACATGCTGCCCAAGACCTACAAGAACAGCAGCGCTTCTTTTTATGATGTAAACCTCGGTATCAGTCACCAGTTCAACGAAAAGAACAACCTTTACTTTACAGCCTATCTCAGCAGCGACCGCTTTCACCTGAACAGCGATACGGTATATCAGTACGGCAACCGCAACGTTTCGCTCAAATGGAAACACACTTTCAACAGCAAGCTGAACGCGTATATAACGGGCGGGGCTGACCGCTACCAGTACAATGTGTCGAGCGACGTGAACCCGGTCAATGCTTACAAGCTGGCCTTCGACATCAACCAGCTCAACGTCAAGACGGATTTCAGCTGGTTCCTCAACGCAAAACACACGGTTGATTTCGGCGCCGGAACCATCCGCTATACACTACATGCCGGCGATTTTGAGCCGCTGGGCAGCAAGTCGCTTGTTAAACCCGACCGGATGCCGGCCGAGCAGGCACTCGAAAGCGCGGTGTACCTGGCCGATCGCTACACGGTCACCAACCGGTTCTCGATCAACGCCGGCATCAGGTATTCTTTTTTCCAGTCGCTCGGTCCTCAGCAGGTAAACCAATATGCTAACGGATTGCCCCGCGATGAGAACACGCTGGTGAACGTAAAAAATTACAGCAAAGGCAAAGTGGTGAAGACCTACCAAGGCCCTGAATACCGGCTCGCCCTGCGCTATGCCATCACCAACAGCTTTTCACTGAAGGCAGGCTACAACTCGAGCCGCCAGTACATTCACATGCTGTCCAACACCACAGCCATCTCCCCTACCGACGTTTGGAAACTGAGCGACCCCAACATCCTCCCGCAGCGCGGTGAACAGATATCCGCCGGCATCTTCAAAAACCTGAAATCAAATACCATCGAGACCTCCCTGGAAGTGTACTATAAAAAATTGTACAATTACCTCGACTACAAGCCCGGCGCCATGCTTGTGCTCAACCATCACATAGAGACCGACGTGGTGAACACCGGCGGAAAAGCATACGGCGTGGAGCTGCTGGTAAAGAAACAGACCGGCAAACTGAACGGTTGGCTGAGCTACACTTATTCGCGCATCCTGCTACGCGCCGACGACGCACTCTCGGCCAACCTCATCAACAAAGGGCAGTTCTATCCGGCCAACTACGACAAACCGCACGACTTTACTATCATCGGCAACTTCCGGGTAAACCATCGCTTCAGCCTGTCGCTCAATACAACCTACAGCACCGGCCGGCCCATCACACTGCCGGTTGCACGGTATGAATATGCGGGCGGACAAAGAGTACTGTATTCGGACAGGAACGAGTACCGGATCCCTGATTTTTTCCGCATGGATTTTTCCATGAACATCGAAGGGAATCACAAGGTGCATCAGCTGACGCACAATTCGTGGACGATCGGCATGTACAATATGACCGGCAGAAGGAATGCCTACTCAGTCTACTTCGTGACAGAGAGCGGACGCATCAACGGGTACAAGCTCTCCATCTTTGGAAGCGTGATCCCATTTGTGAACTTTAATATCAGATTCTGATGACAAGAAAATGGTTCTGCCTGCTTTTACTGCTGTGCGTAGGCGCCTGCCGCGACCGCTACAATCCGCCGGCAGTGTCGATCAACAGCTCCTACCTGGTTGTGGAAGGGTACCTGAATGGCAATGGCATTACGACAATCAGGCTTACACGCACGTTTAAACTGGCAGACACTGCCAGGGTCATCGTGGAACAGAATGCGCAACTGAGGATAGAAAGCAATGGGGGCCAGACCTATCCCCTGATAGCCAAAGGCAACGGCGTGTATGAAGCGGCGCAGACCTCATTCGATCCGGACCGGCAATACCGGTTGTATATCCGCACGTCGGCCAACAAAGAGTATGTTTCTGATTATGTTGCCTATAAAACAACGCCGCCCATCGACAGCATCAACTGGAAGCGCAACAGCGACGGTGTGCAACTCTATGTGAACACGCACGACGACCAGAACAAAACCATTTATTACCGCTGGGATTACGATGAGACCTGGGAGTATCATTCCGCGTTCTATTCCAATCTCGATTATAAGAACCATGCGATCGTACGGCGCGATCCGAACGTAAACATTTTCTATTGCTGGGGCAACGACAATTCCACGCGCATCCTGCTGGGTTCATCGGCGAAACTGGTGAAGGACGTGATCTTTATGAGCCCGGTGACCCTGATCCCCAATGCATCGGAGATGCTGAGTGTGCGATACAGCATCCAGATGAGGCAGTATGCCCTGTCTGACAAAGGGTACCAGTACTGGCAGAACATACAGAAAAATACGGAGAACCTCGGTTCCATTTTTGATCCGCAGCCTTCGGAGATAACCGGCAACATACATTCCCTGTCGAACCCGTCGGAGCTGGTGATCGGTTATATCAGCGCCGGAACGGTACAGAGCAAACGCATTTTCATATCGAACAGCGACGTGGGCAGCTGGGGATTCAACAGCGGCTGCGAGCAGTATTTTGTTCCCAATATCCGCGACAGCCTGGAATTTTTTCTGGGCCCAGGGGCCAACTCGCCGATCAACGAAGCCATGTCGCCGACCGGCGCGCCCGGTTATAATTATGCATCGATCGGCTGTATCGATTGCCGGCTGAGAGGTACCAATGTTAAGCCCACTTTCTGGTAAACTTACAACCGGATGAAGCACCCAACTTTTGCTATGGAGAAAAAACTCAGACCTGGAATAATACGGACCTTGATGAAAAAGGCCACCCTGCTGGCGGGGTTGTCGCTGATGTTGAACGCACAGGCTTCAGCACAGAACAACGTGCAGGAGCAACCGCTGGTTGCCGGCAACAGCCCATTGCAGGAAAAGATTTACCTGCAGACCGATAAAAATAGTTATCTCGCCGGCGAGATCCTGTGGTTCAAGATGTACTGCATGGAAAGTACCTCTCACCAGCTGCTCGGCATGAGCAAGGTGGCCTACGCCGATGTGCTTGACCAGAACAACAAGCCGGTGCTGCAGGCCAAGATCGCTTTACAGAAAGGGGAAGGCAGCGGTTCATTCCTTTTGCCGGTCGCCCTCGGTTCAGGCAGCTATCTGCTGCGGGCCTATACCAACTGGATGAAAAATGCAGGGGCGGACCTTTTCTTTGAGAAACGCATCACTATAATAAATTCACTGAAGCAACCCGAGGCACCGGTAAAAGATACCACTTTCTACATCACCGGTTTCTTCCCGGAAGGCGGCAACTTTGTGGCCGGACTGAAGAACCGGATCGCGTTTAAGGTAACGGATCAGTCGCTCCGGGGAGTTCAGTTTCGCGGCGTTGTGGTCAATGACAAACGCGACACGGTGGCCAGGTTTGAACCCTACCGGTTTGGGATGGGCAGTTTTACGTTCAGCCCGGTCAAAGGGGAAAAATACAGGGCCATTCTGAGTTTCAGCAACCAGCAGACCCTCACGAAAGACTTGCCGGAAGCCATGAACTCAGGCTATCTGTTGCAGGTGGAGGAGCAGGGAAACGACAGGATCGAAGTGCGGATCAAAGGCAGCGGGCAGCCGGGCGAGCTGATGCTCACTGCCAGCAACCGGAAGAAAACGCTGGTTGCCCAGCGGGCGGTTATGCAGGCAGACAGTGCTTCCCTTTTAATATCAAAAGACCAGCTGGCGGAAGGCATCAACGTGCTCACCCTTTTCGACCAGAACCGCCGGCCAGTATGCGAGCGGCTCTACTTTAAAAAGCCTCCCGCCGGATTAACGATTGATGCGGGCAGCGATGCTGCCTCTTATGGCTCCAGGAAAGAGATCCGCCTGTCTGTTGCCACTTATGATGCGGCAGCCAAGGCAGTGCCAGCAAGCCTCTCCTTGTCGGTTTACCAGCTCGACTCCCTGCAAAAAGAGGATGAGGGCAGCATCGACAGCTATCTCTGGCTCGGCTCCGAACTCAGAGGGCAGATCGAATCGCCGGGATACTATTTTTCACACAACGACCGGCAGGCGGAAGACAACCTGATGCTCACGCATGGATGGCGGAGATACAAGCCCGTGGCAAGGCCGTCTGCAGCCGGCCGATCTGCAGCCTATGGTCCTGAATTTTACGGACACCTGATCCTCTGCCGCGTCACCAACGCCGCTACCGGCCGGCCGGAAAGGGATGTGCAGACCTATCTGTCTGTTCCCGGACCCTATCCCAAATTCTATGTGCAGAAATCGGACGACAGCGGCATGGTCCGTTTTGATGTGAAAGATCAGTATGGCCCGGGTGAGATCGTGGTGCAAACCCAGTCGCCGGACAAGGGCTCGTACCGGATCGAGGTGAGCAGTCCTTTTGCTGAAGAAGTGAATGCATCGTCCGCACCCCTGTTCCGCCTGCAGGAAACGGATGCCTCCCGGATCAGTGAACACAGCATCAGCATGCAGGTTCAGCATGTATACGCCGAAGACAGCATCACACGTTTTCAGCTGCCCGTTACCGACACCCTGCCCTTTTACGGCCGGGCCGATCATGAATACCTTCTCGATAATTACACCCGGTTTGTGACCATGGAAGAAGTGCTGCGGGAATATGTGCGGGAGATCAATGTGAGAAACCACGGGGGCGCACTGGAGATGGTGATGCTCGACGAGCCGCACCGTA
Source organism: Chitinophagaceae bacterium (assembly GCA_965200945.1). Classification (GTDB taxonomy): domain Bacteria; phylum Bacteroidota; class Bacteroidia; order Chitinophagales; family Chitinophagaceae; genus JADCRZ01. The sequence continues at coordinate 433,221 of OZ241749.1, read as the reverse complement.
ATTTTTTTAACGGCAATATGCTGGTACTGATGGATGGCGTACCGGTTTTTGACCAATCGAAGATCTTTTCCTACGATCCGCTGAAAGTGAAAAAGCTGGATGTGGTGCCTACCCAGTATTTTCTGGGGTATTATGCTTTCAACGGCATAGCGAGCTTTATTACCTACAAGGGCGAGCTCGACGGTTTTGAGATTGATCCCAAAGCATTGGTGCTCGACTACGATGGGTTACAGCTGCAGCGTGAATTCTACTCCCCTGTTTATGCCAGCCCCAAGCAATTCGCCAGCCGTCTACCCGACTTCCGGACCGTGCTACAGTGGGCGCCCGAGATCCATACCGGCACAGCGGGCAAAACGGCGCTCCGTTTTTACTCTTCCGATCTGAAAGGCAAATACCTTGTGGTAGTGGAAGGTATCACCGAAGACGGAAAGGCGGCTAGCACCTCATTCCCTATCGAAGTGAAATAAGCATTTGGAGAGTAGATTGCTCCTTTGACAGGGGTTTTTCGGCATTGCCGCATAAAGGTTTACACCGGGGATCTTGTATTTAAAAATAGCTGTCAACATGGTTTAGCCGGGTTTTTGCATTACACCCAGTAATCTTGGCTTTTATGCCATGCACGAAATGCTATTCACATAACCACTTAAACAAAAGCAATATGAAAACAGGATTGATTGTTGGCCTCATGACCCTGACAGGATCTGTACTATTGATGACAGGTTGCGTGTCGAAGAAAAAGTATCTGGCCTCCCAGAACGAGCTGCAGAATGTTCGTACAGACAGCACCGCGCTTGCGGGCAGGGTTTCGCAGCTGGAAAAGAATGTGGCCGACATGACGCAGAACAACAACTCGCTGCAGCAAAACATCAGTACGTTGAAACAGCAGATGGATGCCACTTCCAGGGATGCGGCGGGAAAAATCGCCTCGCAGCAGTCGCTTCTGAACAAGAGCAAGGAAGAGCTGGCGGAGCAGCAGAAAAAACTCGAGAATCTGCAAAGCCTACTCGAACAGCAGAAAAAGAATGCGGATGCGCTCAGGCAGAAAATGGCCGATGCACTGATCAAGTTCAATTCAAACGAGCTGACCGTGACCGTTAAAAACGGGAAGGTGTATGTGAGCCTGCAGGAAAGCCTGCTGTTCCCTTCGGGCAGTGCGGCGGTGAACCCAAAGGGAAAAGAAGCGCTGGGAACACTGGCAGAAGTGCTGAACAGCAACACCGATATCAATGTGAACATCGAAGGACATACCGACAGCATCCCCATCAAAAGCCGTTTCGAAGACAACTGGGCGCTGAGTACGGCGAGGGCTTCTTCCATCGTACGCATCCTCACCAAAGATTACAAGGTAGACCCCATCAGGATTGAAGCATCGGGTCATAGTTCATACGATCCGGTCGACAGCAATGCCACTCCGGAAGGGCGGGCCCGTAACAGGAGAACAGAGATCATTCTGAGTCCGAAACTGGATGAACTGTATAATTTGATCAATGGATGACGGGTTGTTACTGTAGCTCATAAAAAAAGAGGGGAGTGTAAATTAAACTGTGTCAGTAGGGTTTAAAAAACTAAATTCACAATGTCAGACGAAGCGGAGACAGGCTCTGTTGAGGAACAACCTTGTCAAGGAATAGTCTGACCCGATAGAATGAGCCAATTCAGGTCTTGCCTGAGTTGGCTTTTTGTAAATATACAAATCATATTCATTCGGCCATGCCTCAAAAAACCTTTGGGCGCCAGCCCAATCCCATCTATGCCCATCAACCTGTTACATCAGAGTGAAGCGGCCCTCAAAATGAATGGACAGCTGGGAGATGGTAAGACTCCAGTTTTGCAATGGTTGTGTCCATTTTTTACTGATGTTGCGGTGAGCCAGATACACCAACTTCAGCAAGGCGTCATCACTAGGAAAAACGCCCTTGTTCTTAGTTACTTTGCGAACTTGACGGTGAAAACCCTCTATGGTGTTGGTGGTGTAAATGATGCGTCTGATATCTTCGGTATATTTGAAATAGGTGGATAACTTATGCCAGTTGTCCTGCCAGGATTTGATTACCACCGGGTACTTCTTGCTCCATTTATCTGAAAGCTTTTCCAGGTTGACCTCTGCCAAATCCTTTGTAGGCGCTTTGTATACAGGTTTAAGTTCTTCCATAAACTCCTTCTGATCTTTTGTGGCCACATACTTCAAAGAATTACGGATTTGATGCACCACGCAGCTTTGCACTTCCGTTTTGGGAAAGATAGAGGTAATGGCCTGCTGAAAACCCTGCAGGTTATCGATACAGGCGATCAGCATGTCCTTGACGCCCCGGTTGTTCAGGTCGGTGAGGACACTTAGCCAGAAGTTGGCCCCTTCGTTCTCCGAAACATACACACCAATCAGGTCCTTTCTGCCTTCAATGTTGACACCCAGGATATTGTATACAGCGCGTGTTTTGACTTTACCCTGCTCCTTTACTTTGTAATGGATGGCATCCATCCAAACGATACAGTAGAGTTCGTCCAGCGGCCTGCTCTGCCATTCTTTGACCAGTGGCATAATGCGATCGGTGATGGTGCTGAGCGTGTCATGGGAGATATCCATGTCGTACATCTCTTTGATGTGCTCGGAAATATCACGTAGGCTCATGCCGATGCCATACATGCCGATGATACGATCTTGCAGGCTGTCGGCCAGAATGGTCTCCCGCTTTTTGATTATCTCCGGCTCAAAGCTACCGTTACGGTCGCGGCTGGTGACGAGTTCCACCTGACCATCGGAGGTCTTAACTGTTTTGGAAACCTTGCCGTTTTTTCGATTGGAGGATGGTTGCTGCTCATCCTGGTCAGAGAGGTGATTATCGAGTTCAGCTTCCAGGGCTGCTTCAAGAAATTGTTTGAATAAAGGGGCAAAAGCGCCACCTTTACCAGTGAGAGATTTGCCGGAGCGGAACTGTTCCAGCGCTTGCTTTTTGATTGATTCCAGATCAACCGGTGTTTGTTTGTTTTCCATTATCTGTGTTTGAAGTTATGAATTAACTCCTGACACAGTTCTTTTTACAGTCTCAAAAAGAGACGCCCATTACGGGGTGTCTCTTTTTTTATGAGCTGTAATGCCTTGTCGCTTTGCGGGTATCGCAAGCAAACCCTTTGTCAATTCAACACAGGTGCAGTTGCAAATTTATCCCATCAGCAGCCGCGCGCCTGAGCGCGGGAAAATCTCTGCAGGGCAGGCTGACTGCCATCGTTAACCGATGCTGCTCATAGCCTTTGGAGCGTTCTTCGCACTGCTGTACCGCAGGGATTTCGCCAAACTCCGTGCAGGTTTTCTGGGATTGCGAAAAATGGATTCCAAATTTTTATATGAATAACCGGAGATGTGTTACACGCTCTCTCTCCGCACGATCACCACGCCCGCTTCCCTAATCCTGTTTTTGAGGAGGCTTTGGCTGGGATCGAGCTGCCGCATGCCGAACATGCCTTTGGTATAAAACTTCCATCCGAACGGCTCCTCGTTGCCGTTTTTGAGCTGAATATCGGGCGTCTTGTTTTTCTTTTTAACATGGATGAAATGATCAAAGAATTCTCCGAGCCGCATTTCGAGCGGAGCAGAGAAATTGAACACGTCTTCTTCGCCTTCCTGCATTTTTACCGACAGCTGAATATACAGCACCACGCTGTTGAGGAAGATCACCGGCTGCTGTTCAGTTCCTGAATCGTGCTGGTACCAGATCTTCGCTTTCCGGTTTCGTTCGGCGAGCTGGAAGGCAGCTTCTTCAACAGCCTTTTCTTCCTGTATCTTCCGGTCTATTTCAGCCTGTTTCTCTTCTTCCTGGCGTTTGATCTCGTCTTCACGTGACTTTTTCTCCCTGGCTTCCTGGTTCTGCAGCTCTATTTCCCGAAGTTTTGCCTCTTTTCTCGCACGTTCCTGTTCACGCTTTTCCTCTTCCAGGCGGCGGCGTTCTTCGTTCTGGCGCTCTTTTTCGAGGGCTGCCTGTTTCTTGGCTTCCTCCTGTTGGCGGAGAAGCTCCTTTTGCCGGACTTCTTCCTTCTGGCGTGCCACTTCTTTCAGCCGGTTTTCTTCTTCCTGCCTTTTTTGTATCTTTTCACGGGCCTCTTTTTCCAGCGCTTCCTGCTTTTGTTTTTCGAGCTCTTTCTGTCTTGCCTCTTCCTTCAGTCGCAGTTCTTCTTTGAGCCGGGCTTCCTTGTCGAGTGCTTCCTTCTTTTGCCGTTCGATCTCTTTCAGCCTGGCTTCTTCCTTTTGGCGCGCTTCTTCTTTTAACCGGGCTTCTTCCCGCAGCTTTTCCTGGCGCTGCCTTTCCAGTTCTTTCTGACGCGCTTCCTCTCTCTGCCGTTCTATATCTTTTATACGCGCTTCTTCTTTTTCACGCGCTATTTTCTGCCGTTCAAGCTCTTTAAGGCGCGCCTCTTCCTTTTGCAGCTCCAGTTCTTTAACACGGGCTTCCTCGCGCTGCCGTTCCAGTTCCTTCAAGCGTGCTTCCTCTTCCTGTCTTTTGATCTCTTTTTCCCGCGCTTCCTTGTCCCTGAGTTCTTTCAACCTGGCTTCCTCTTTCTGACGCTCGATCTCTTTAAGTCGCGCTTCTTCTTTCAGACGCTCGACTTCTTTCAGGCGAGTCTCTTCCTGCTGTCGTTTTATTTCCTTGTCACGGGCTTCTTTTTCAAGTGCTTCCTGTTTCTGCTTATCAACTTCTTTTCGCTTTGCTTCTTCCTGCTGACGCTGGATCTCTTTCAGGCGGGCCTCCTCCTGCTGTCTTTTAAGCTCTTTTTCGCGGGCTTCCTTTTCACGGGCCTCCTGTTTCTGCCGTTCTATCTCACGCTGTCTGGTTTCTTCTTTCAGCCGCTCCGCTTCCTTGCGCCGCGCTTCTTCTTTCTGCCGTTCCAATTCCTTGCGGCGGGCTTCTTCCTGCTGACGCAACAGCTCTTTCTGACGGGTTTCTTCCTGTTGCCTTTTCAGCTCTTTTTCGCGGGCTTCTTTTTCCGTAGCTGCCTTTACACGCGCTTCTTCATTTTGCCGCTCCAGTTCCTTTTGACGGCCTTCTTCTTTGAGGCGTTCCTGCTCTTTTCGAAGCACGTCTTCCTTCTGCCTTTTCAGGTCTAGTTCGCGGGCTTCCTTTTCCAGCAGCTCCTGTTTTTGCCGTTCGAGCTCTACCTGCCGGGCTTCTTCCTTCTGCAGTTCCACTTCCTGGCGGCGTATCTCTTCCTGTTGTTTTTTCCGGGCTTTCTCGCGTGCTTCATTCTCTTCTTTCCGCCGCACGTCTTCTTTCCTGCGTTCCGCTTCCTGCCGGCGCGCTTCTTCCTCCTGTTGCTTCAGTTCTCTATCGCGGGCTTCTTTTTCCCTGGCTTCCTGCTTTTTGCCTTCTGCCTCCTGCAGACGAGCCTCTTCTCGCTGCTGCCTGGCTTCTTTTTCGCGGTTTTGTTTGTCCTGGATTTCTTTTCTGCGGTTCTCTTCACGCAGGCGTTTTGCTTCTATGGCCCTTTCCTGTTCCTGTACCTTGAGTAAGCGCTGTTCTTCCCGGGCCCTGAACTTTTTTTCCTCGATTGAAACACCGCTTTCCGGGATCCTGTTTTCAGCAGTAGCCTCACTAGCCCCCTGCAGTACTGCGGACGGCTGACGGGCTTTGAAAAGGGTGTTGTAAAAAAACCAAGATTGTTCGATGATGGAGGGTATCAGGAAAGCACACGCGCTCGCGATGGAGAGCATGCTAAGAGAGCCGGCAGTGGACGCATTGAGGAAACCGGTAAAGTAATAGAGGGCAAAGAGGCCGCTGCACATAAGCAGGGCGAGTACAATGGTAAACGACCAGCTGTCCTGGATGTTTTTATCTTCCTGGCCGGGAACGTACCGGTATAACAGCCGGATGTAAACGACGCCGGTAAAAATAAAAGCGGCGAGTTGCAGACCACGCAGGGTGATGTAAGCCGGCGCGGATGATACGGGGAGCAGGGAAAGACTGCCAAGCAACACGGCAGCGGCGGTAAACAGGAGCGTCCAGCCTGCTACTGGCTTCTTACGTGGAGTTTCTTGCATCAGACCGTATGATTCAGGTGAAGGTGCTGGTGCTTCTTGTATTTGTTCTTCCATGAATAAATTCTTCAATATGTAAATAGCCCGTCAGGCTTTATAATTTGACCGGATGTATGGGATGTTCCGGCATACATACGTAAAAACACATATTCAGATCAGGATTTGGAAACGGTTTTGAAATGAATGGTAAACGCATGGGGTACGGTTCATGGTATATTTTCCCGTAATTCTGTCCGCAAAGTAAGGCTTTTATTTTGTCATCAGCTATCGCAGGCCCGCTCGCTGCCTGTGGATGCCGCGGCCAGTGCCGCGCGGTTTTGCCTTCCCGCTCATTGCAGATGAATCACGGTATAAAATTTGTCCCCTTCCTGTAACCTGAAAGAAGATAGTGGCGTCTGACAGATTTATAAATCTTTGATAGCTGTTTTCCCGTATGTATCTGAATTGCAGGAGATAGCAGGTTTTTTACGGGTTTTGTTACCCTGGGGGAAGAAAACCCGTCACATACCATCGTAGGTTGCCGGCAGGGAAAGCGGAATATCAAAAATGGAGTGTGAGAGATAAAACAGTGAATTAGAATATGTTTGCTGTTACAGAAAAGGTAAAAACGTCCATTGAGATATAAAAATGTTGAATAATTTTCTTTTTCTGAAGAATTCGATTAGATTTGTGAATTATTAATATTTCTCTATTGCTGCTATATTCCTAGGTCCAGTTTTCCCCGAAAATCTCGCAATATTCCTATACTAGCGGTTCTAATATCCTGTAGCATTATCATCTTTCAGTAATCGCGATTGCTTAAACTTTCACCATGAACAGTGTTTTCCATGCCAATGGTCTATGCTGATTTACGAGCAAAATTATACAGGAATGATAACAAATGTATTGAGTATAGGACAATCAATGAACTATCTAATTGGAACAGTTTTATCGGATGCTTACAAGCTTACGATCGTGGATGATGTGTTTCACGGAATGCATCTTCTGAAAACCAAAAAGAACATTGATCTGATCATTGTAGATCTGGATTACCAAACTAAAGAAGCTATGGATTTTATTTTACACATCAGTTCAAGCAGATTATACAAACAGCCGGTTATAGTGCTCTCCTCGGAGCCTGGCTTCAAGATAAGCGAATCGGTTCCCCATTCCAGTGTCCGTAAACATTTTACCAAGCCCTTCAATCCGGTGGATTTCGTGACTTTCATCAACCAGATTGATGCATCAAGCCTGTCCCCTTCCCTTTCCTGAATTAACCCCTAATTAATAGCCTTTAACCACCCAATTTACTTGTATGCATTCACCAGGAACAGCAAGTCAAGGTACTTCTAAACTTTACAGCGTAACAGAACTCTTGTATAAGCGTACCCACATGTGCTTTCTTTATATCGGATCAGACGACCGCATGATTGAACATTTCAATCATCACTTCGAATCGGGTTACTCCGAAGCTCTTTTAAGCGATGCTTCTCTCCTGATCCAATCACTGCCCGATCAGCATAAGAACTTCCCGGATGTTCTGTTCATCGATGTTCCCTACAATGAGAACGACCTGAACAAATTTCACACGGCCCTTGAAGGAAACATCCTTTTCAACAGTGTACCGGTCATCTACAACGAAAAGCAACTGACCGACAACCAGGTCCTCCGCCTCCATAACCTGCAGCTGATAGATGATATCATGATCCTCGACGCTGCCCAGGTGAATTATTTCAGCAAGATCGCTTTTCTTAAACAAAGCAAGATCTTCCAGCATTTTTATGCTGTCAAGGGACAGGTCAGGCAGGGGGCCAAAACGGATGTCAGCTTTTCTTCGTTGCTGAAAAGAAGCGTCGACATCATCGCAGCCCTGCTGTGCATCATCCTGCTGTCGCCCGTGTTTCTGCTCATCGCGCTCATCATCAAGCTCGAATCGAAGGGGCCCATCTTCTACAGTGCCAAAAGGGCCGGAAAAGGCTTCAAGGTGTTCCGCTTCCACAAGTTCCGCAGCATGCGGACGGGCGCCGACAAAGAAGTGGGTGAGCTGCTGGCGTTCAATCAGTATGTAAGCAACGGTTCGGATGCCACTTTCTTCAAAGTGAAGAACGACCCGCGCATCACCCGTTTCGGTAAGTTTCTGCGCAATACCAGCGCCGATGAATTACCGCAGCTGTTCAATGTACTGAAAGGGGATATGTCGCTCGTCGGCAACCGTCCTTTACCCCTGTACGAAGCCGAAAAGCTGACCACCAACCAGTTTGTGGAAAGGTTCAATGCCCCCGCCGGGATTACCGGTCTGTGGCAGGTCAAGAAAAGGGGAAAGGCTGATATGTCGACCGAAGAAAGGATCAGCCTCGACATTGCCTATTCCAGAGACAGCAATTTCCTTTACGACCTCAAGATCCTCGCCAGAACCCCCGTTGCTCTTTTCCAGAAAAGCGACGTGTAAAAAGAACAGGTATCTTACTCTATACACAACACCCCGGCTCCGAACCGTTCCACGTTCGAAGCCGGGTGTTTGTTTTTAAGGGGAGTCTGATCAAGGTATCGTGATGATCAGGGTTATAGAAGGTACAGTAATGAACCATGTCGGGTAAGATATTACGTCAAAACCAGTATTGCCTGGTAGGTGGATGTCTTATCAGGGGCTTTTCTGGTTCAGACAATGAAGCCAACATTCTTTCCCGGCTTAGATCCCCGCTCAGGCGCAGCAAGAGGTTGTGCGTGCAGCAGCGTGTTTGCGCCTGGCGAGGATGATTGCTATGGTTAAAACAAATCTTTTTTGCTCTTTTTTTAGCCTGCCTTTCTGTACTTATCCACATACGGTCTCCCATTTCTTATCACCGCCGCTGCCCGTAACAATATCTTACTGCTGATCGCATTGATCACACTGTTGTACTGCTTGCCTTCCCCTATCTTTCTATCGTGATATTCCCTGTACTCTTTGTTGCTCACAGACGCTGATCTGGCTCCCATGAACAGCATCCCCTTGAGCTCCTTGTTGGCCATCTTGTGAACCTTGTTGCGGCTCTTCACGCTCTTGCCGCTGCTCTGCTCGAACGGCGCCACTCCCGCATAGCTCGCCAGCTGCTTACCTGTTCTGCCGGCAGCAAAGTTCACCGTGCAGCACAGCAGGTACACCGCTATCACCTTGCCTATGCCTGGCACTGTGAGCAACAGTTTGTAATTGCTGTTCACTGCTTCATTGCCCGACACGATCTCCATGATTCGTTTCTCCACTATCTCCAACGACGCTTCCAGACCTTGCAGCGCCGCCTTGTGTGCCTGCTCCATGATGGCTTCCATTTCTACATCCTGTTGCCTTTTGAGTTCTGCCAGATACACCTTCGTGGAGGTGATCTGCCTGTCCAGCCGCTTCCTTGCATGTGCCAGGTCTTTAAGCCGCAACAGCTCCTGGTTCAGCACTGGGGAGGCTTTCAGTTCATCGGCATGGCGAAAGGCATACATACACAACCGCTCCGAGTCGATGCGGTCGTTCTTGGATCTGACGATGCCAAAGCTCCATTTGATGTGGGCGGCGTTGCCGATGTGCAGGGCCAGCTGCCTGTCGGAGCAGTACTGCCAGATCAGCCGGTGGTAGACGCCTGTGTTCTCGATGACCACCAGGGTGTTGTCATTGAAAGGGACCTTAAGGGCCCTGAGCCACTTATGAAAGGCTTTGATACCGGTAGGATCGTTTGAGAACCTGTCGGCAAGGACAGGTTCTTTGATGTGGTTGGTGACGTGCATGAGAGCCACGTCGAACCATTCTTTACTCACATCGATGCCCAGGAAAGAGCGGGTGTTTTTTTGCATACATTCGTTTTTGAAAGTAAAGTTTCAGACCAACCATTTTGCCCCATCGTCCGAGTCCTTGATAATGGGTCTTAAGCCCTAATTGCTATATGGACACCAAGGGAAAAAACCGGCAGGGGATTGTATCATCCTATAGGCATGAAAACCTTGACAAAAGATAAATGCGTCCCTGCCGGGGTTGGTTTTATCCACACAAAAATGTGAATAGTAAAAGAAAAAAGTAGCAAAAAAGAAAAGGGTAGTAATAATAGTACTTGTATTAATATAAAATCTAATACAAACCTAAAGGACAAGAGTTTTGGAGGTGCGGGTGACAAGGGTGTTGTGGGGACTGGTGACGAAGGGATTGGAGGTGTAAGGGCTGCAAACTCGCTGTGGGCGCGGCTTCAACCCACCCCTTACCCCTTCCGGGAGGGGATTTGAGAAGCTACCGCTTAGCGGCTTGCTCTCTTTCTTCCTTCCTTCCTATTCTTTCTCTCTTCTCTCCCCCGGCCTTTGAAATGGGGCGTGAAGAAATTTACGGAATGGAGCGAGACCAAATGGCCTGCCGCAGGCGGCTATTTGGTGCAACGGACACGCACGGCTTTATTCCAAAGCTGATCCATGCAATGGCCCAAACCCCTACTACCGCCAAATGATAGCATGTCCGTTGCCCGCGCAATGCAGTAAATTTTAGCCCCATTTCAAAAGCCTTGCATTTTTTGGTACTTTTTGTTGCAAGACAAAAAGTACACATCGACCCGCCCCGGAACCCCTTATTTGCGCTTCGCCTTTTCCCAGGCGGCGCTTTGCTTTTTGGAGAAATAGCGGATGATGCCCCTGATGACGGCGTAGTTCATCAGGCAGAAATAGAAAGGAATGAAAAGTGGCTTGATCTTGATCTGTCTCTGCTCGAAGAACCAGCCGGCCAGCGCGAGCACATAGAAGAGCAGCTGCGCGGCAAGGAGGAGTTTGTAAACAGGAAAGGGCGCATAGAACACGATCGCGATGTTGAGCAGGAAAGCAAGGATCATGAAGAAAGGCGTCACCGTCCAGCGAAGTACGCGGTGACTGATGTACTGGAACGATAGCACGGGATGCCGGAAAGGATTGAGCAGCGAGGTAAGGCGGAGGATGGACTGCATGCCGCCGGCGGCGATGCGGATCTTTCTTTTCAGCTCTTCCTTGGTGTTGGCAGAACTGTCTTCCATCGCATAGGCTTCGGGTTCATATACAATGCGGTAGCCTTTGTCCGCGATCACCAGGGAAATCATAAAATCATCTACAATGGTATCGGCCGGTACGGGCACGTACTGATCGGTGCGGATACTGAACAGCTCACCCGCCGCGCCTACTACAGAGAACAATTCCGAATCCCATTTCTTCAGCAGCGACTCGTACTTCCAGTAGAACCCTTCCCCCGCAGTGGCATCGGATACTTCGGTAACGCGTACCCGCTTTTCACCCGATACAGCACCTACTTTGGGATCCGCATAGTGGCGGGCGATGTTGATCAGCGCGTCGGGGTTCAGGTCGGTGTTGGCATCCGTGAAGACCACCACTTCCGAGCGTACCTGCCCCATGGCGCGGTGCATGGCACTCACTTTTCCCTTGCGTTCGGGCGTATGCATGAGCTGGATAGACGGGTAAGGCCGGATCCGGTCGGGCGTAGCATCGGAAGAGCCGTCCGTCACAAAAATGAAATGGAGTTTGGAGGGCGGGTACCGCAAAGAGAGGGTATTGCGGATCTTGGCTTCAATGATGTCGGCTTCATTGTACGCGGCCACGATCATGGTAAGCGTGGGCAGGGTAGCTTCATTGTAGTTCAGCTCCCTTTTGCCAAAGAAGAGGCGTCTGAGCCGCACCAGAATGAAAAGCACGATGCCATAGCCGGCAAAAGTATAGAATACGATGAACAGACTTATCCAGAAAAGTATGATCATAATTGGACAATAGAGGTAAACGGCAGCTCCGCAATCATATCAGCCGCCTTAAAATTTCGGCGGGAAACTCGATTCACGGCTGTCGACTTTATTTACCAGGTTCCAGCGAACGGCATCCCTGAATATTTTAAAGAATCCATACTCCTTGTTCTTAACATAGCCCAGCATGGTCTTGGGAATAACGAAGGCGGTAAAGAAGATAGTGAAGATAAAGAAAGCAAAAGGCGGCGCATGCTTGCGGTTAAAAAGGATCCTGTTGCGCGTCATATAGTATTCCTTGAACGCAGAGCGCTTGCCCACCGTCATCGATTCCTTGTGATACAGCAGCGCCTTCATGTCCACCCACACTTCATATCCGGCTTTCTTGATACGCTCGCACCAGTCGAGCTCTTCATAGTATATGAAAAAGTTGTCTGCCAGAACACCGGCTTTGTCCATGGCTTCCCGTTTCACCAGCATGGCTGCACCGTGTGCGTAGCCTGTTTTGCCGGTCAGGTAATCGTACTGCCCCTTGTCTTTTTCGAGCTGGCCGATGCACTGGTTGCGGGCGGTATAATAGTTCATGTCGGTATAGCCAGTGTATTGAAGCACATCCTGCTTATCCCAGTAATTGATCTTTGGCGAGATGACGCCGATCTGCGGATGTTTCTCCAGCGTATCCACCAGCTGTCCGATCAGGTTGGCCGTTACTTCCGTATCGTTGTTGATCACAAAAAGATAATCGCCTTTTGCATAGGTGATGCCGAGGTTGTTGCCACCCGTAAAGCCAAGGTTTTTTTCTGACCGGTAAAATTGCATGGTCGGATACTTGACTTTCCATCCCGGTACCGGATCTGTTTTGCTGGCATTGTCGACCACGATCACTTCGATGTTCGGGTACACGTTTACGGATATCAGTGAGTCCAGCAGGGCCTCTGTAATGGCGGGCTGGTTCATGTTCAGGGTAATAAGAGAAACGAGCTTCATGGAGGTAAATGAAGGTATCAGTGAAAAAATAACAAGGGGCAGACACCCGGGGGGTTCAGGTGTCTGCCGTTGATGAGTATGATTATATAAATAAGAAAAATTTCCGGGATTACATCAGCTTCTTCCAGGCGGGGGGCATGTTCTTTTCGATCTCGATGTTCTTGAATTTATCGCCCTGGCGCGGTCCTTTGGCTTTGGCATCTTCCACCATCCTGTCGATGCCTTCTTTCAGCGGAATGTTTTTGATCATGTGACCAAAATACTGATGCACTTTTTCGTGACTTGAGTAAGCATGTACCACTTCGTTCCTTGCTTCCAGCGCTTCGATCTGCTCCGATACGCCGAAGGCATCACAAACCAGCGTAGCCAGCTCTTTCACCGTGTAAGGTTTGTCGGCGCCTATGTTGAAAACTTCGTTGTATGCTTCGGGGATCTCGATGCTTTTTGCAATGATCGGGGCCACGTCGTCGATGTGGCTGAAGGCGCGGGTCTGCATGCCATCACCGAAGATGGTCAGCTTCTTGCCCTGCATGATCTGGTTCATGAAAATTCCTACCACGTTGCGGTAAGGATCGCCGATGTTCTGGCGTTCGCCATACACGTTGTGCGGGCGGAAAACAATGTAATTCATCCCAAACATTTCATGTGCGGATTTCAGATCCTGCTCGATGGCGAGTTTGGAAATACCATACGGATCTTCGGGCATCGGCGTATTGTCTTCTGTCATCGGCAGCTGGTTCTTGCCATATACTGCGATGGAAGAAGTAAATACGAAACATTTTACAGTGCCGGCGTTGATGCTGGCATTGATCAGGTTGATGCTTCCGATCAGGTTGTTGGTGTAATTGAAACGGCGGATGAAATGGCTGAGGCCTTCAGCAGCGTACGCGGCGAGGTGAAAAACATAAGTAAACTGGTGTTCCTGAAACAGCCGGTTAACCAGGTCGACATCATTGATTGAACCACTGACAAATTTGGCTTTGGGATTTACGTTGTCTTCAAACCCGCCTGAAAGATCGTCGAGAGCAACGACATCATAGCCGCCATTTACCAGGTGGTCACACACGTGCGAACCTACGAAACCTGCAGCTCCGGTAACGAGTACTTTACTCATAGCTTTGTATTTTTTAAAGAGTGTACAATTTTATAATTAATTTACTTAACGTAGAATTGGCTCAGATTATGCGTGGAATTAACAGGATGTGGAACCCGGGAGTGATTTTTTTCTAACCGGACGCGAAAATAAACTATATATTTGTAATCAGCAATATATGAGACGTACTATCTTCCGGGAGGTAAACATTCACGTACAGAAGAACGTCCGATTGCGTAAAAATACGGTCCTCTTATCCTTTGAGATTTACCCTTTTCTATAATTGCAGGCAACTCACCGGATTTATTTCATATAGATCATTTCTGCATGCGTAGTTCCCCGATCGCTTCCATATGTTGATAGCAGTTGCTATCCCTTTAAATCTTTCCTGATAAAGCCAGCCCGAAATTTGCTGTACCCAAACGCTTTACCACGCTGCCCCGCAACAGGAAACTTCCATGCTGATAACCGGATTTGATCGCCGCCCTGCCATGCTATCTGCACAGGACGCATTGCTGTCTTTTCCGGCGCAAAATGCTGAAAACCAGAACAGGTGCAGGTTTGGCAAAGATTAAATCTATCGCATGGCACCCGAAAACTTCCATTCCCTATATCGAAAATCCGCGCTTACACGTTATTTATATCCAGTGATGTACGTTGATGAAAACAAATCTTTTTACCCTAATCTAAACAGCAACCCTATCATGAGAAAGCCATCCCTGTTGACGTTCATGATCTTCCTCTACCTTATCAGCTGTGCACAAACCGAAGGAAGGATCGGTATCACGTCAATAATTCCCAGCGAGAATACCGGTCAGGACTACTCGAACTGGCTTAACGACGACCTCAGTGCACTTGTTCCAAATTGCTGGACGGCGGCCAATTTCAAATACATCGATGTTACGCTGCAGCTGCCTTCCAGAAGCCGGATCAGCAAACTGTCGCTCTACGATTACGAAGGTTCTTTTGCCGACAACCCCGCCACCATCTACGCCGTCACCGGTTCGCAACGAACACTCATAGGCACTTTTACCGGCGACCAGTACAAAGTGTACGTAGACATGGTGCCTGCCACCCCGGTGGAAGCCGAATCGATTATCATCCACAAATACTGTAACAATATTCCGCAGAAGATCCAGATCTATGGCACGTCACTGGGTGGCAGTACAACGCCCGACCCTCCCCCTGCCCTCCCCCGGGCGGTTATTACGTTCTGGGATATTGCTTCGAAAAAAACAGGAGATGCACCCTTCATGCTCATCGCCGGCAGCTCCAATGCCGAAACGCCCATCAGGTTCAGTTCGAGCAATCCGGCCGTTATTTCGGTTGAACTTTCCAACAATACCTATATGGCCTCCGTTCGCGGTGCAGGCTCCGCCACTATCACCGCCTCCCAGGCCGGCAACAGCAAGTTCGCAGCAGCGCTCGATGTATCGCAAAACCTGACTGTGTCTCCTTCCGGTTCCGGACCTCAAACGAACGCCAAGATACCCATCGATGCCAAAAGATGGTTCCAGCTCACCAATGCATCGAACGGACTCGAAGCGCTGTTCGATGGCAATACAAGCGTGGACGTACACACCGGCTGGGGCAAGATTCTCGACAATTACGACTCGTACTATCCGGTGCTCAATGGCGAAAAGATCGACCTGAGCGGCATCCGCTTTTATGATGGCGCCGGCACCAATGCCAGTCAGCCGGTAACCATTTCCGTGATTACAGCCGACGGACAAAAAATCAACGTGGGCACTTTCACCGGCAGCCAATACAATACCTGGGTAGGCCCCGATCCCGGCAACCAGGCGCAATTCAACTTCCCTACCACCTTCAGCAATATCCGCTACCTCGTTATGAACAGCTGGAACGTGTTCCCGACAGAAGTGGAATTTCTTGGAAACTATACTGCGGGAAAAACGGTTTCCCCGGTGGTTAAAAGACAGGTCCTTCTCAAACAGATGTTTGGCGTGAACGGTTTCGAATGGAACTTCGAATCACCGACCAGTCCGGGCCAGGTCGACAAGCCCAGTCTGGCGGCTGCCAGAACATTTACGGGCTTCCGTCATTACATGGACTGGGAAAAGCTGGAACAATCGCAGGGCAGTTACTCCTTCAACCCGACGGTCAGCGGCGGCTGGAACTACGATGATCTGTACGACAGCTGCAAAGCCGCCGGCATTGAAGTACTCGCCTGCCTGAAGACGCTGCCCGGCTGGATGCTCAACACCTACCCCGCCGACCAGCGCGACGCGGAGAACGTACCCGTGAAATATGGAAAAGACTTCAGCGATCCCAACTCGTATCTCGAGCAGGCGAAGGTTGCCTTTCAATACGCGGCGCGCTATGGCAGTAATCCCAATGTAGACCGTTCGCTGCTGAGCGTAAATACGACTCCCCGCTGGAGCGGCGATGTGGTGAACACCGTCAAAGTAGGACTGAACTCGGTGAAGTACATCGAATGTGAGAATGAACGTGATAAATGGTGGAGAGGCCGCAAGGCGTACCAGACGGCTTTTGAATATGCGGCTAACCTATCGGCTTTCTACGACGGCAATAAGAACACCATGGGTGCGGGCGTGGGCGTCAAAAACGCTGATCCGAACATGAAAGTGGTGATGGCAGGCACGGCCCTGGCTACCACAGATTATGTGAAAGGAATGGTTGACTGGTGCCGCCGGCATCGCGGCTACAATGCCGATGGCAGTGTGAACCTCTGTTGGGACGTGATCAATTATCACCTCTATTCAAACGATTTCAAAACTTCGCAGAGCGGCAATGCTACCCGCGGTGCAGCCCCCGAAATATCCGGGGCTGCAGAGGTGGCTGCCGATTTTGTTGAAACGGCTCACCTGTATGCTGGCGACATGCCGGTATGGGTTACGGAACTCGGGTATGATATCAACCAGAACAGTCCGTTCAAAGCCATTCCAATCGGCAGCAAGCCGGCCCTTGAAACGCAGGCAGACTGGATCCTCCGGTCATCGCTCCTCTATGCCCGTGCCGGAATTGACCGCATCTTTTTTTACGAGATGTACGACGACAATGTCAACAACCCGCTCCAGTTCAGCTCTTCAGGCCTGCTCAACCCCGACAAGTCGCGCAAGCCTGCTGCCGATTATATAAAACAGGTCACAAAAAAATTCGGTGAGTATGTATATAAAGAAACGATCGGCAACGATCCGGTTGTTGACCGGTACGAACTCAACGGAAAGTCGATGTATGTGATCCTCGTGCCCGATGAAAAGAACAGGTATGCGCTCTACAACCTCGATATTCCCAACACGCCGTATGCCACACTCTATACGCCAAAGGTTGGCAGCGAGAGCATGGATTCCACGATCATGGCAAAGACAAACGGCCGTTTTGCGGTGTATGCCGCCGAAACGCCGGTGTTTGTGGTTCCATACGGGAATGGAAGCAGCACGCTGGCGGCGAACAGCGCGAAGGCCGGCGCCAAACCCGAGCCGGTGATCTCCCCTGTCAATCCACAGGAATTCATCCGTTCGATCCAGATCTTTCCCAATCCTGCTTCCGATATACTCAAGCTTATTTTCAACAATGCCAGCAGCGAAGATGTGTCGGTGAGGATCATGCAGGCAGGGTCCGGCAAAGTGCTGAAGACCGCCCGGTTCAGCAAACCGTTTGGTTTTCAGTACCAGAGCATGAACATCAGTTCACTGCCGAACGGGTATTATTTTATAGAGATCAGGCAGGGCAGCAATGTCATGACGAAAACTGTACTGAAATCAAATCAGCCTTGAGGTTTCTTTATAAGGAAAAGGACCGGCCGACGGGAAGCCGGTCCTTTTTACCGTGGATGCTGACAGCGGTGAAGGAGGAAACGTTTGCCGGACAGACACCGGTTCCATGCAGATTTTTGTGCCTCAGGCCATAATCTTAATTTTGTTCGACAATATTACACGCCTGATTTTCGATTATAGCTGGAACCCAGGGAGAAATCCCCTCCAACACTAGCTGATAAAAACCGGATGGTACATGTCGGAATTTCACCGTAGAAAAATAGCTTACTACAGCATCAATGATCCGCTCGACAAGCGTTCCTGGTCGGGCATCACTTATTATCTTGGACAGAACCTGCAAAAGAATATCGGGGACGTGGATTTTCTGGGGCCGGTAAGAATTCCCTGGCTGCTCGATAAAACCATCCGTGCGCTGCAGAAAACATCCCGTTTTTTTTTAGGAAGTGAATGGATCCCCAAGTACAGTCTGCTCAAGAACATGTATGCTGCCATTGTGCTGAAACGCAGGATGAAAGGAAAGAAATATGATTTCGTGATGGCACCTGCGGCTGCGTCTGAGCTGGCTTACCTCAACACCGACCTTCCGGTTATCTATTTTGGCGATGCTACCTACAAGGTATACAGCGAAACCTACGAAAAAGAATTCAGGAACATGGGCGCCATCACCCGCTGGGAGGGTGAGCACCTCGAAAAACGGGCCCTTCGCAAAAGCAGTGTCGTGATCTTTTCTTCGAAGTGGGCGGCCCGCTCCGCATTGCAGGACTACGGTGTGCCGACAGAAAAAATAGAAGTGATCCAGATGGGTGCCAATATCGAAGTAACACCCGAAGCATCCGTGATCTTCAGAAAAAAACAGAACCCTATATTGACCCTGCTTTTTCTGTCTGTAGACTGGGAGCGCAAGGGCGGCCCGATCGCTTTCGATGCGCTGAAAGCTTTGGTGGCACAGGGTTGGAAGGTGAAAATGATTGTCTGCGGCTGCGTGCCGCCGGCGCAGTACGCACATCCGGATTTGCAGGTGATCCCCTTCCTTAACAAAAACAAACCGGAAGATTTTGCCCGTTTCGTAGAACTGCTGTCCAGTGCGCATTTCCTTCTGTTGCCGACACGGGCCGACTGTACCCCACTGGTCAATTGCGAATCCAATGCCTATGGTGTTCCGGTGATCACAACCGACGTCGGGGGAATAACAGACTCGGTCATCGACGGACTGAATGGTTACTGCCTTCCTTATGAAGCAGAGGGAAAAGAATATGCCGGTGTGATCGCCTCCATTTTCTCCGATCCGGCGCGGTACGACCGGATGGTGGCCGACAGCAGGAAAAGATATGACGAGGAGCTGAACTGGGAAACATTTTGCAACCATTTTCGGCAGGTGCTGCAAAAGCACGGCTTATAAGGAGAGAAGAAAAGCGCTCCGGCAGCGCAGGCAGAAAGCCGCGTAGAAAAAAGCATCATTGACCAGGTCAATGAATCAAAACCTGGAACAGAAGAATATGGAAAATTTCCGTCGCAGAAAAATTGCTTATTACAGTATCAACGATCCGCTCGATAAACGGTCCTGGTCGGGTACTACCTATTACCTGGGACAGACCCTGCAAAAGAACGTCGGCGACGTAGATTTTCTGGGACCGGTAAAGATTCCCTGGCTGCTCGACAAGACCATCCGTGCGCTGCAAAAGCTGTCCCGGCTCCTGTTCAGAAGCGAATGGATACCTAAATACAGCCTGCTTAAAAATATGTATGCCTGCATAATCCTGCAGCGCAGGATGAAGGGGAAAGAATATGATTTCCTGATAGCGCCGGCAGCCGCTTCGGAACTGGGATACCTGAATACTTCACTTCCCATCATTTATTTTGGTGACGCTACTTACAAAGCCTACAGCGCCACCTACGAAAAAGAGTTCAGGAATATGGGCGCCCTTACCCGTTGGGAAGGTAATCACCTCGAGACAAGATCGCTGAAAAAAAGTTCGCTCGTCGTGATGACATCCCATTGGGCGGCCAGGTCGGCCATGGTCGATTACCAGGTGCCGGCCAACAAGGTAGAAGTTCTGCTGCTCGGCGCCAATGTAGACAAGATCCCCGGCCGCGAGATCATCTTCAACAAAGAATCGAACACCACACTTACCCTGTTATTTCTTGCCGTGGACTGGGAACGCAAGGGCGGCGCCATTGCATTTGAAACGCTGAAAGAGCTGCATGCGATGGGCATACCGGCGAAACTGATCGTGTGCGGCGTTGTGCCTCCGGTACACTTTTCCGATCCCCTGATGGAAGTTATCCCTTTTCTGAACAAAAATGAGGCGGGCGATTACCAGCGTTTTGCAGCGCTCTTGTCTTCCATACATTTTATGATCGTACCTACCCGGGCCGATTGTTCCCTGCTGGTGAACTGCGAAGCCAACGCCTATGGGGTTCCCACAATGAGTACAGATGTGGGCGGAGTGTCGGATGTGGTAAAAAACGGCATCAACGGCTACTGCCTTCCTTTCGATGCAAGGGGTAAGGAATACGCCACGGTGATCGCCCGTACTTATGGCGACAAAGAAATTTATCATCAGCTCATTACTGGCAGCCGCAACATGTTCGAAGACCAGCTGAACTGGGAAAAGTTCGCGGAAAAATTTAACCAGATGCTGATCAGGCACCGGTTGTAAAGTTATGGGACCCTCAGGGTAAAATAAACTGCTGTACGTCCTTCCCCAGCCTGCTGTTCTGCTTCCAATTTTTTCTTTCCTGCACACTGCCAGGAGAGCGTGGAATAAGTATTATCATCCCCCCCTCCTGTGGCATACGATTTGAATATTATGAAGCTTATCCTCCATCCTATCTTTTGAAAGCCCGTCATTGCACCTCCCATATGAAGCATATGAATCTTTTAAGGTGTAGCAGTGAATATGGAAAATCCAACGCGCAAAAAGATAGCTTATTATTGCCTCAACGATCCGCTCGACAAGCGGTCATGGTCTGGCATCCCTTTTTACCTGGGTCAGACCCTTCAGAACAACATCGGTGATGTGGATTTTCTGGGGCCCGTGAAGATTCCCTGGCTACTCGAAAAAGCCATGCGGGCGATCATGAAGTTCACCCGCAATTTTCTCCATACCGAATACCTTCCCCAGTATAGTCTCATCAAGAACAGGTATGCTTCCTGGTATCTGAAACAGCGCATGCGTGGAAAGAAGTATGATTTTCTCCTTGCGCCCGCCGCAGCCTCCGAACTGGCTTTCCTTGATACGGACCTTCCCATCATCTATTTTGGCGACGCCACCTTCCGATCGTACAGCGGAACCTATCGCACGGTTTTTGAGAACGTGAACAGCCTGTCGAAATGGGAGGGCGATTGGCTGGAGAAAAAGTCACTCCGCAAAAGCTCGCTTATCATTCTTACTTCCCAGTGGGCTGCCGATTCGGCGATTCAGGACTACGATACCCCATCAGAAAAAATTGTTGTGTTGCCGTTTGGCGCCAACATCGATGATGTGCCTCCCTATGATTCCATCTTTATAAAAGAAAACACGCCTGTTCTCACGCTCCTGTTTCTTGCGGTCGACTGGGAACGAAAAGGCGGCCCTATCGCCTTTGATACGCTGGTTCAGTTGAACCGCTCCGGTGTTTGCGCCAAACTGATCGTTTGCGGGTGTGTGCCGCCGGAGGAATTCAATGATCCCGATATGCAGGTGATCCCTTTTCTTGATAAGAACCTCGAATCGGATCATACACTTTTCGATGCCCTGCTTACCACGGTGCATTTCCTGATCTTACCCACCCGGGCAGACTGCACACCGGTGGCTTTCAGCGAATGCAACGCATATGGCGTACCCTGCATCACCACCGACGTAGGGGGCGTTGCGGGAGCGGTGGAGAACGGTGTTAACGGATATTGCCTGTCTGCGACCGCAGGCGGAGCCGAATATGCGTCACTGATCGGGAAAGTTTTTAGTGACAAGGAGCATTATCACCGGTTGGTTGCAGACAGCAGAAAAAAATTTGATACCGAGTTGAACTGGGACACATGGGCTGAACGTTTCAGCACCGTACTGGATGATCATCCTCTCGGTGAAGGAGGAAACAGCTGATCTTGAACCCTGCATATAGAGATCATGACCGGCTTTCGGTCAGTTCTTCATTGCCAATCATCTCCCGCAACAGCGGCAGCACCCTGGCGTCCTGGTTCATATCGAACTTTCTTGCAAACAACTTATCCGACTTTCTGAGGTTGTCGATATCGGCGGAGGTAAGCATTTTCGGATGCCCGATATGTCCGTCGTTGTTCCAGTCAACATACACCATGTTCTCGCGGATCCGGCTTTTAAAATGGGAATTGTAAAGCACGGTTGAGAAAATAAACTCGTCGGCACCCCAGCAGAATTTGAAGTAGCGAACCAGTTCGGGATGCTCCTGCAGGAAACGCACCGCGTAACGGGCGGCATCGGCCGACAATGTGAACCAGTTGGCCCTTCCCACAATATCATAATTGAGCGGAAACACACGTGCAGGAAGGATTCTGGTGAGCAGCTTACCCAGCCTGAACTTCCCCGGCACGCGCCAGTTGATCAGGTGGTATTCTTCTATGCGGGAGGCTACATCGCTCCAGTCGCCTTCGATAAAATCACACGTGATGAATTCGGCGCCCTTGTGTTGCAGAAAGAACTGATAAATAGATTCCGGTGATTTGATCGGAAAATCCTGGGCCGAGATCACATTCACATAATCATAGTCCTTCGGAAGGATCACCTCGAATCCGTTGAGCGTTGCCTGTATCGTACCCCAGTCGCCCCAGTACACTTTCGTGCGCTTGTCGAGAAAATGAACATTCTTCAAGCGGATCAGCTCTTTGAAAGGGGCATCATCGATCTTTTTATCGATATGAATATAAAAATCAAACGCAGGGTGCTGCATCGCTTCCAGCAACAGGAGCAGCTGTGCCGGATTTTTATGGGCCAGAATAAGATGTGCTATTTTCATAGTAGTGACCGTTTTCTCCAGGCGTTCGAGATCATCAGTTTTGTTTCTTCGTATCCCAGTTGCAAGACGCCGTTGAAATTGAAGGGCAGGTATTTTCTCAAGGTAAAATATCCGAAACAGATCCCGAAAATGAGGGTGATGAATGATGCCACGGCCGCACCGTAAACATTGCCGACGATCTTAAGGGCAATGATATCCGTGGTTACGTTGATGATGAGGGTAAAGATCACCTTCAGCATATTGAGCTGCGGTTTGTGAATGATATCGAGCGTGATGCCGAAAAAGCGGTCGATAGGGAACGTTATGGCAAGCAGCATAAAAATGCGCAGCAGGTTGGTGGCTTCTGTATGTACGTACTTTCCACCGCCCAGTATCCGCACGGGGAGGTCGGCAAAAATAAACATGCCGATGATCACGGGCACCAGCAGAATGGTAAGCGTACCTGCGTATTTTTTCATGATATAAACTACCTGACCGTCTTCCTTGCGGTTGAAAGCCGCTGCCATGGCAGGCATGGCCGTACCCAGAAAACTTCTTATGAGCAATTCGATCACTTCTCCCACTTTCTGCGCCAGGTTGTAAACCGCCAACGCTTCGGAGCTGATGATTATTTTGATGATGATGGAATCGGAACTCCGCAATAGGTTTGAACAGATATAGGTTCCCACGCTGTACTTGCCGAAATGGAACAGCTCCTGCACGTTGGCGGTGGTTTTCCGGGCAAGGCTCGACAATTTGGCCCAACCCAGCACGATCGCCACTATGCTGGTTGCCAGGGAACTGATCAGGTAAAAGTAAACAACCGTTTCAAGGCTGACCATTTTGAATAACAGCAGGCCGACCAGCGCCAGGATGAACGTTCCCTGGTTTACGATGCGCAGAACCAGAATGCGGTCGAAGCGTTCATCGGCCTGCAGGATCCAGAAGGCCACGTTGAACGGCAGCGTACATAAAAAGCTGATGCCGTACCACTGTACGAACAGGTGTACGCCGCTGTCGGTGATCATGTTCCGGAACAGGAACAACGGCACGTTCAGAAGCGCAAAAAGCGCAGTGATGATGATGGCGATATACCAGGTAGACCCTGCAATGGCGATCTTTCTCTCCGCACTCGATCCGGAATAGAATTTGACGAGCGCGGTCTGCAAAAAGCCGGTGCGCATGGCGTCGAGCAGCGCAAAGATGAACTGGAAGAACACCCAGTTACCCATGTCTCCTTCCGGCAGTATACGGTACAGGATCGCGTATGTGACCATGCTCAGCGCCGACATGGCGCCGTTGCCTGCAAGTGAAAGAAAATGTTTGTTCTTGAGTTTTTTTATGAGTTTCTGGAGGGTGTTCATGTAATGGGTTACTTGTTGGGGTCTTCTGGTTTGCTCATGTCACAGTGATCGCCTGATAAATTCCGGCAACACTGTTCTCCCAGGTATGGGTAGCCGCAAATTCTTTTCGGGCCTGCGCTTTGGCTTGCGTATGTTCCTGCAGGGCTTGCGCGATCAGGGGCACAAAATCCTGCTTGTTATCTGCGAGGTAAGTATAATCTTCGAAAATATCCATGGCCCTCGTATGGGTGGCTACCACCGGTTTCCCCATCGCGAGGTACTCGTCGATCTTTCTCGGATAATTACCGATGGTGAGTCCGTTCAGGATCTGCGGGTTGATACACACATCAAAAGTGTTGATGTAATCGGGCAGCTGTTCGGCCGGTTTTGAACCGGTGAAACGGACATTGGGCATACTATGGAGTGCGCTGGCTGTAAAGCCTTCGTCTTCCGGGCCCACAAGCACAATGCTCCAGTCGGGCCGCTTCCGGGCAATGTCCATCAGCACATCGATGTCGAGCCTGCTGGTGATGAGGGCGCCCACATATCCGATCACAGGCTGTTCGACCTGTTTCATTTCTTCCGGCATGTCGAAAGCCGGTTTCTGGAATATCTCCAGCTCGCAGCCCTGCCCTACATAGTATGCTTTCGGATTGTATCCTTTGCAGTAATCGGTCAGGTAAGGCGAGTTCGCCACGCACAGATCGCTTTTAGCTATCACCAGCGGCTCGAGCCGTGGTCCGCGCTTTTTCCAGTAATCGGTGGCCAGGATATAATCGCGTGAATAATAAATTGACTTAACCGGCCGCAGCAGTTCCTGCAGGTAAAAGCATTTAATGATCTCGTTGTCGTTAAAAAGCAGGTAATCCTTGAAATTGAGTTCCTGCAAGGCTCTGCGGATGGAGGCAACGAACTTCCTGGCGTTGTACTTATTTACGAGGTCGAATACGAACGGCACCGGGATCCAGTTGACGGATTCGACCAGGCAATCAGGATAAAGATTCCACAGGTTATGCTGAAGCTTTACAAGCCCTTTCTCTTTTCCCATGATCACGTTCATCCTTTTCCGGATCCTGTCATCATTTTTCTCGCGGATGGAAGAGATCCTGTCCAACGGTGAATTGATGTACAGCACGCGGTTGTGCTTGCTGAACTCAAGGGCAATATTTTTACAGTTGCTGCCAATCCCTACGTCCCAGGGCTGCTGTCCAACAACAATAATGTCTTTGTTTTTAATGATCATCCCGCTCATTCTTTTCAAGTTGGGGTAAGGGCACCGATTGCTTGTCGAGCACCATCAGTGTGTTAATTAATGCGAGTACCAGGGAAAAAAGAATATTCGAGGGATATTGAACAAGCGCTTCCTGTGGGAAATTGCCGATGTTAAGGGCAAATATGACCATCACCATGCCGAGGGCATAGCTTTTCAAGTGGGGGTCGCGGATCTTGAAGTAGTTCCGGATGCCGACCCGCAGTACCGTGAACATTAGAGTACAGAATATAAGCAGGCCGACCCATCCGATCTCTACCGCTACACGCACATAGCCGCTGTCGGGCGGAAAGTTGGCCAGGAACGAATTGGGAGAGAACCGCTGCCCCCAGGTACCGGTGGCACCCAGGCCGCCACCCAGCGGATGCGACAGTATGAAAGGCTGAATTTTTTTCTGGTTGGTGGCCCGAACGTTGTACGAAGCATCGTACTCGGGCGAAAAGGCCGACTGGAACCGTTGTATCGACAGGTTGGAGGTGGGCATGAACACAAGCAACGCCATGGCAGCCGCAGACAGGATACCGAAAATAAATACGCCCCGGTTGAATTTCAGGATCATGAACATACCCAGTGCCGCCGGCACCAGCACATAAGCCCCGCGAGTACCTGAAAACAGCATAGAATAAAGACAGGTAGCCGCAATGATGCCGAGGGTGATCTTTTTCCAGCGTTTGATCGGTGCCGTCATCAACGCAATACACAACACCCCCGCGATCACCATATTATAAGAAAATGTCACCGGATCGGAAAAGATCGAAAATTTCCGCCACACGCCACCGATGAAATAAAGTGAGACGGCGGTCGGGTTGTCGTCGAGCCATTTCTGTTCGAAAGGAAAAAAGCCAAACAGTTCCTGGCTCAGTCCGTACAGCGCGGCAATAAAAGCAACCACGATCCAGATCTTCAGGATCAGTTTAACAAACGAAAGCGACCGGATGTGATAGGTAAAGATGAAGTACATGAGAAGAACCGCAGCAACCGTACGAAAGGTATACACCCATGCGAGCCGCGACTCAGCCGCAGGATTGCCTACCTGTATCAGGTTGTACCCGATCCATACAAGTACCATCACACTGATCGGGCTCTTGAACACTTTCCAGTCCTGCGCCTGCTTCTGCTTGAGGAAAAACCCGAAAATGAGCATGGCCAGCAGTCCGTCCATGATGGTACCCACAGGAAAATCGGTGAACTTCTCTGCGTACATGAGGAAATAG
The DNA here is from genome assembly GCA_965200945.1 of Chitinophagaceae bacterium. Taxonomy (GTDB): domain Bacteria; phylum Bacteroidota; class Bacteroidia; order Chitinophagales; family Chitinophagaceae; genus JADCRZ01. Next base: position 406,885 of record OZ241749.1, on the reverse strand, counting down.
GAGACGATCAACGAGATAACCAGTCCTACTTTCGGGAAGGCGATGGTGGCGTAAACCACCGGTATGGCGATGATGCCGATCACCAGCAGGATGCCCATCTTCATACCCAACAGCGCGATACCGCCGGCGGATGCCATGGAAAAAAGCACCAGCACACCCAGCACCAGCGGATGATTGATCTTGTCGCCAAGGAGCTGCTTTTTAAAACGGTGTACCCTGGCCGATCTGCGATCGCCCTCTAACTGATCATGTAAAGCCCTGTTTTCCACTTATAAGAACAATATTTTGATGAGGAAATAGTAGGTGAGCGCACCCGACACAAATATGGCCAGCCACTTTGTGACCTTTTCGGTGGTCGTAGGCTCCGGTTCGTTCCGCGAACTTTCTACCCGTTTTTTGATCTGCTGCGATGGATACGTTCTCATAATGGGCTGTTCAGTAAGGATTGCATGAGACTGCGTTACATGCTTTCCGAACTCTTGTTATAAAAATGGCGGGTGGCAACCGAATACTTGTTGGCTTTCCGGATCTTCAGGAGTGACAGCACCTGATAGAACATGAATTTGGGAATATTGGGCAATGAACTGTAAATGCGTTGATCTGTATGCGATTTGCGCAGGGCCAGCACAAAGCCCGCCGCAAAAAGGGCGATGGCTCCCAGCCATACCAGTGCCACTACCGGGGCGATCCACAAATTGGCCAGCATGAACAGCACAGAGAGGATAAAGAATATAAACAGCGGCGGACGCAGCAGGACCAGTCCGAACACGAACTGGTTCCAGTTGAGCGATGCCAGTCCTTTTCCCAGGAGCCGGAAACCGTAGCCGAAGTATTTGAACCAGGTATTGATCCAGCGGGCTCTTTGTTTCACCAGCTGATCGGTATTGGTTGTTTTTTCATCGTACACGATCGCATCCTCGGCAAAGGCTATTCTTTTACCCCTGTTTACGATCTGATACTGAAGCACTTTGTCGAAACCGGCGCCTGTGATATCTAGGTGACCCAGAGTTTCCTGGTAGAGGCTGGTGGTAAATGCCATGCCCGAACCGGCCAGGGTAGCCGAGGAACCTGCATCGAACAATACTTTGCCGTCGTAAAAATGATAGTAGATGTCGCGGGCGGCATCGAGGCAGGCATAGGTGGTGTTCAGGTTTTTGGCAGCCCGCACTCCCTGCACCGCGTCAAATCCGGCTCCTGTATCAAACATCCTGTTGAGCTCGTTCAGGTAATTGGGATCAACAAGATTGTCACTGTCGATGATGGTAAGCCGTTCGTGAGGCCGATGGAAATGGCGGATGGCATAAAAATGCGAACGGGTGTTGCTGGCCAGTGTTTCCGGGGGCCGCAGCACCACCACTTTGTCGGAAGGGAAACTGAGACCCGACACTTCGCATTTATCTGCCACGATGTAAACCAGGTAGTTATGGTAATTCATCCGGAGGATGGAACCCACCACTTCCGGCAAAAGGGTGGTTTGCTCGTAGGCGGTAACGATGACGGCAAAATCCGCTTCCCGGGTGGTGACAGGCAGCGGGCGCACCTTCTTTCTTTTGAGCAGGTAGATAAAATACAATACCAGTGGCATCACCAGGTTATACCCGATCACCACCTGTAAGAGGATCCAGCAGGCAACTACTAGCATCATGCATATGTTTTTTTAACTGCTTTCAGTTTTTCCTCCGTGTCTTTCTTCGACACCACCTTGTTCATGACCCAGCCGGCCAGTTTCTGGTGTATGCTGCTCAGGTATTCGATCTCTTTTTTCTTTCCACTGGTAATGTTCTGTCCGGCCGCAAATACCGGTACTACCTTGTCGCTAAATGAAACCCATTCCCGGGCCTTGTTGAACTGGGCCAGCGAAGGAATTTCGATCAGGATGATATCGAACTGCTCGCGCAGCGCCTGCAGTTTCGCCTGGATGTTAACGGGGTTGCTGAGTTCGAGCAGCGATACGTCTTCTCCTTTGTTGGCCATCACCACAAATTTCTTCTCTAACTCATAGATGGCGCGGGTATTTTGTTTAGAGAGCAAAAAATCTTCCAGGTACAAGTCCGGCTCCACGATCTCCCGGAGGTTCGAATGGTCAAAGTTGCCATCGATCAAAAGCACTTTTTTGTTGATCATCTTGTAGGCATAGGCCAGGTTGAGCGCCAGGAAGGTCTTGCCTTCCGAGTTGTCAAGACTGGTAATGGCCAGGATCTTGGATTCACCCAGGTCGTTGTCGATCTCGAAGCGGATAGAGCGGAGCTGACTTTTGAACTGTTTGAGTACCGGCGTGTCGTTGCTCTTGTCCCACAAAGCGTCGGGTTCCAGGGTGGCGCCGCGGATAAGGCTGAGGGTGCCGATCACCGGCTGCTGGGTACTGTCGGCCAGTTCCTGCACGTCGTTTACGGTGTTGTCGACATAGTACATGATGAACAAAACCACTACGGTGAACATAAAGCTGACCACGCCGGCCAGGCCGAGCATAATGATCTTTTTAGAAGGCTCCGGTGCTTCCGGCATCGCCGCTTCCACCTGCCGCAGTTTTACGGGAAAGCTCGATTCCAATTTGGTCTGGTTGAAGCGGTTCTGCAGCTCCAGGTATTCTTTGGTATCGTTCTGTATCTGGGTTTCATATTCCTGCATGTTCGCCTGGTTCGGCGCAAGCACGCTGAGCTGGCCGTTCAGGTTATTCACCATACTGTTCAGCGACGATACGCTGTTCTTGGCGATCTCCAGATTGATCTCCGTATTCAGGCGTTCTTTTACAAGATCCTGTTTCGCTGAACTGGTGTTGTAGGTAGTGCGGTCGTTGGCATCATTGATGTGGTTGGTGAGCACACCGGTGAGAGAGTCGATCCGGACCTTGTATTTAGGATCGAAATTGTTTTTGATGTACTCGTCGTTCAACGTACTGAGCCGGTTGCGGGTGGTGAGGATCTCCATGTTCGACTTGGTAACGCTGTTTTCCAGGTTCTTCTTGTCATTGGGATCCAATTTGGCGTCGATGTCGTTGAGGATGCTGCTGTAGGCACTGATATTCTTGACCGCTTCCTGCCTTTTGGATTCGTAGTCGGCGATCTGCCCCATCAGAACGTTCGCCTGGTTGTTCACATCCAGGATCTTATGTTTGATTTTAAAGGCTTTGTAAGCATTCATCCGGCCCTGCAGGGTAACTTCTTTGGCTTTTAGGGATGAATCGAGGAAGTTGATGGTCGCATCTTTTTTCTGGTTGACGCTGTTGGTGTAGTAGGCGATGGATTCCTTGCTCAGCATATTGAGCACATAAGCCGACAGGATGGGATTTTCAGATTCAAAATCCAGGTAGATATAGTCACTCGTCTGAAGGCGGTACACGTTCAGCTTTTTGGTCAGCGATTCGTAATCGTACTTCTGGGAGATCAGGAGCTTGTTGTAAAAATTCTGGTCCTTGTCGAACAGCGACAGTTCTTCCTGGCGGTTGTACTTCTGCGTGAGGGTGGCGATTGCGCGCTTTCTTTCGTCGTCGGTGAGGTTGTTGACCAGTGAGCTTTGTTTCCGGTAAGGCGTTTCCTTGCGCAGGAGGTCGTGGATCATCAGCTGGTAGGAAACCTGGTTCACCACTTTCTTAAGGAGCATCATCTGGATGATGTTGCTGAACTCCTGGGTGATCTTACTTTCCATCATCACGTTCTTGGTGATGAATTCATCCGAACGTTCCACGATACCGGTAGCGATCCGCGAAGTGGAACGGTAGGTGTTGGCCATGTTCCTGAGCAGGAAGAACGCCGCCACCATGGTGATGAGCGGAATAATGAGGAGGGTTTTCTTGTATCGCAGTAAAACCCGTAAAAAATTTGCAAACTCCATAAAATTCTTTCTTTGGTCAGAGAATGATTGTTTCCAGTTTCACACCCAACAGCTCTTCGAGATGGGCTTTTGCGGTCAGCATTTCGTTCTCGGTGTTGATCTTGTCCACTATCTGCTGGTTCAGGATGATCTGAGCCTTGTTGTAATTATCAAAAGTTTCCTGTCCGCGCTCATACTTGCTTTTAACAGAAGTAAGGGCAGCATCGGCATCGAGTACGATGGTTGCCCGGCGCTTGAGCAGGGTTATCTGGGTAATGTAATTGTAATAGCGTTCTTTTACGTCGGCTTCGAGGGTAAGTTCGTATTCGTCCTTTTCCAGCATGGCCACTTCCTTTCTTTTTTTCTCGGCTTTGATGGCAGCCGGCTTTTGCAGAAGTGACCCGATGTTCAGCGAGAAACCAAGCTGAAAGCCGCCAGCCCTCGACTGGTTGATGGTATACACCGGAAGCGCCGGATTCGTGGGGACGGTAGTCAGCACGGAATCGCCAACCGATTTGGGGAGGTAAAGATAAAAAAGGGAGATCCCTTCAAACCACGATATCTTGACCTTATTGACATTATACTGGGCAATGGCCACGTTTTGAATATTGATCTTTTGCCTGGGATAATTCTTTTTGGCGATCTTCACCAGGGTATCGAGGTAAGGGACGTTCACATCTTCCAGCATGGATTGCTGGGCGTTTGTTTCAACTGATCCGAGCAATAAAATACAAACAATCCATAATCCTGTCAGTTTCATGAATTTAAGGGTTTTGAGGAAAGAATACATTAAATAGTCAAAATATATTGGCCGCATTGAACCAGATATACTGGCTGTTTTCCAATAGAAAATAGTGGAGCACTCTGCACGAGAGGTTAATCAAGAGGAATGGCTTCAGACGGTGTTGGGCAAGCAAACATTATTCAACCGGTTATATCATTTTCCACAAGAGAAAAACTGCCCTGGGGGCTGGATGATACGGATTGAGCGAAGACCGCAGAGAAGCTGTTGAACAAATAAGGCTTTTCCGGGCCGGTAATCAGAAAGAGAACAAGCATGACTGCTTTCAGTTTACCATCAGTTTACAGAGACCGGGGCTAAATTGCTCATACACGCCTTTGTATGCCTGACTCGTCAATCAATGGACAAAGATAAAGCACCCCTTCCATTCTTCATAGAAAACTCCCTGCTTTTTTCCATTTTGAACTTATACTGCCTGCAAAGCTTTTTTATTTTTTGCCCATATAGTACGTCAATTAAGACGAAATATTATAGGGGCAGGGAAATAAACAGGTCAAATAAATACGGCACTGATGCAAAAAAAGATTGAAGCACTCCAAAACATCACATATGGGCCGAACCTGTATAAGACAGACCAGCTCAAACACTGAAAGCGATCCGGTTATGCAATTCGTTTGACCGTTAAAACGGTACATGAAAAAAATCGGAGCAGTTGCAAATTCCTCTTCCGGATTTGAGAAAAGCTGGTATATTTGCGCTCCCGATCAAGTTACATGACTCCGTAGCTCAGTTGGTAGAGCAGCTGACTCTTAATCAGCGGGTCGTGTGTTCGAACCACACCGGGGTCACTGATAATCAAGCACTTATGAGGTTTTACTTCAGGGTGCTTTTTTATTTGATACATAATTTGATACATGTTTTGCACATCATTTGATACATGTTTTTTCCGGAATAATTATTTGGCCCCCCGCAGTTATTAACCGTAAATTATGGACAAGAGAATAAAAGTGCACTTTGTTACAAAGCTTTTATCCATGCATCACTATCTGAGTGAGGTTCCGGTGGATGGGAAAACCACCGGCAAATATTTTAAAAGACTCGGGTATAATGAACATTATGTATCCCTGATCATCCGAACAGGTAACTGCATTACGCTGCTAAGCACAGTTATTCCCATTTCAGTGGATAACTTTTGGAATACCAACTATTTGGAAGACATAACCAGATTCGTTTTCTGGACTTTTAATAAAAGCTTTGTGCTGAAACTTACTGAAAAGATTGAATCCCTGAAGCTCTCGGATGTACAACGCTGTGCCGAACTATTGAAAGAAAACTTTATACCTTATGGCGAACCAATGCCGGATAATATAGATGAAGAAGTGCAATTTTGCTATGTCAAGAATGGAAACCTGAAGAAAGATCCCAAGTTCAGCCAGATGTATCTGGTAGACCAGGGAAACAGAACGGCCATTTTAAAAGCAATTGAAAAAAGAATGGCTGAACTCCAAAATTCACTCCGTCAGCCTATAACTCCAGAAGAACTGCCCATAAAGGAAAATATAACTCAGACAAGTAGTAATAAAGTTTCTTTTTTAGATATATTAAGACCCTACAACGGCAGCCCGGAAGAAACTTTACAGTTCATCAGGCAAAGGATGGAAGACGCGGGGTTTGAGTTTAACCTATTCTCCCCGGTGCTCAGGCTTGACAATGGCAAGAATCCGTATGGTTTGAATGGCTGTATGGCGGCTATGATCGACCATTTCTACCAGCTTAACTACTTTAAAAATGAATACACCCTAGAACAGATCTTCAAGGCTTACCTGCAGTATTCCGGCAATACCATTGGGAAACTGAAGACTTTTTTATCTGAATTCAGGAATGACAAAAGTTTTATAAAACACTCCGATAAGCTTAAACGACTAAAAGTAGATAAAATGTTATGATAGAAAATCTCGTGTCAAAACCATTGGTCTATTCCTCCAATCTCAAAACTGCATAAGGTTAGATATTCGGTAAGTGCGATAGATTAACTTTACATTTGATCAACTTGGAATTTAAAATTCATTTCAGCTTTCAGTTGTAATTTTCATCCAAAGTAAAGAAGCTGGAAGTAAATTTAATTAAAACAATTTTGAAATGTCTTGGGTATCACTTTTTGCAACACTTGTTACAACTCTCCTTTTGTCTGTGACCGCGACAGCTCAGTTATCAAAGATTGACCAGAAGAATGGTTACAAGACATTGAAATTCGATATGACCGAGACGGAGTTTTCCAAAATCGTGAAGAAGGCCGTTCCCATGACAATGCCGACAGGCCATATGCTTTACGATGTCAAGGATTCCAACTTTTTATCTGTAGGTGAATGCCGAATTACCACTGTATATGTGATCTTTATTTCTTCAAAGCTTAAAAGGATAACGCTATTAACTGTAGACAACAAAACTACTGAATGCCTATTAGAAGCAGTTAATGAGTTGTTTGGCCAAGGTCAAAGATCTCAAAATTCCGTAGGCTTTTGGGAAACTAAATGGGACGGTTCAAAAGTGACTGGCGAATTCACAGAAATTGGGAAAACAGGTGGAAAGTTGATTATGCAAACAGCTGATTATACTGCTGAATATGAGAAATCAACAAAAGGAAATAGTAAGAACAACGCTCTTGATTTTTGATTTATAAACCCGACCGTTATCATGGACGCCTGACTGAAACTACTCTTGGTCAAGAGTTATTATCGTTAATACTGTCCTGGAAGATTTATCTCTACTTTCACTTGCACTCCTTCAAACCTACGTAATTTTTCGCCGTATTCCATCCTGTGAAACTTGTGTATTTCACTATTAAAAACATAATTAATTGTAATTCAATTACATAGCATAACCGATTAGGAATCCTCAAACCTGCCTAATTTTCTTCCCTGATCTGCCTGAATAAAAATCACTCCCGCCCCATTTTGCATGCAGTTACTCACAATTAAACACAACTGTAATGCAAACCACCAATCCATTCGAGCTCATTCTTTCCAGGCTCGACCAGTTACAATCAACTGTAAACACTCTGGCTGATAATAACCAGAAAGAAGCCGGCACAGACATCTTTAATCCGGAGCGGTTACTGGATCTGACCGAAGCTGCCCAGATCGTGCGTAAGCCGGTTGGCACTGTCCGCCACTATATCCATCACCGGAACCTTCCTGCCATGAAGGTGGGCAAGAGTTACCTGATCAAATTACAGGCGCTTTTGGAGTGGGTTAATGAATTTAATAAGAAGGAACCGCCTAAGGATGCATCTGATCCTATGCTCGAGAACAGAAAAAGATACCGGAAGCATTAACGCCTTTTCATTCTTCTTATAATTATTTAACCATGCCGGCTATGCCACTACAGCAAACCGGTAAGAAAAGTGAATTCCATATGAACAAGGTTGATAAAAAGCTGGAGCACTTCAGACTGGAAAAGTATTTAACAGCACAGTTCCATTTCCGCTTGAATGAGATCACCGGCTCCATTGAGTTTAAGAAGCGGTTTGACAGCCAGTGGGAGGAACTCAATGAATTTAATATATACCGGCAGCTGAAGCTGGAAGGTTTTACCCTTAACTTAAATGAACTCATTTATTTACTCAAGTCGGATTATGTGGACAGGTATAATCCATTTCTGACTTACTTCGAAAGCCTGCCGGTATGGAATGCAAAAAACGAGGATCACATCAGTAAACTGTGCAACCATGTGAAAGTTAGGAATGCCGAGCGGTTTGAGAGGCATTTTAAAAAGTGGATGGTCAGAACCGTTAAGTGTGCCCTGGAAGACCAGTATGCCAATAAAAATGCCATCATCCTGGTGCATGAAGAGCAGGATTCCGGCAAAACAACTTTCATCCGGTTTCTGTACCCGCCGGCTTTGAGGAACTATATGGCTGAAAACATATCCTTTGACAAGGATAGCCTCATTGCCCTGATTGAAAACCTGATCATTAACCTGGATGAACTGGCCACCTTTTCCAAAGTAGAGATCAACACCTTAAAAAGCATACTCAGTAAGACATTCGTAAAAGAACGCCATCCCTTTGAACGAAAGGCCAAAAAGCTGCCCAGGCGGGCAAGTTTCATCGGTTCTACCAACCTGATTGAATTCTTAAACGATCCCACAGGCAATGTAAGATGGATCCCGTTTGAAATAACCGGAATCAACTGGAACTATTCCAAAGTGATCAACATTGATGAGGTTTGGGCGCAGGCTTATGCGATGTATAAATCCGGCTTTCAGTGTGATGTAACATCGCAGGAGATGAAAGAAAACGAAGAAGAGAACCGGCAGTTCACAGTAGTGAGCCTGGAAATGGAGCTGCTCATGAAGTATTACGCTCCCGGCACAAAAGAAAGTCATGACCTGTTCCGGACAACAGGCGAGATAGAGATCGGCCTGAAGGAAGCTACAAACGGTATGATCAGGATATCAAACAACCAGTTGGGAAAGGCACTCAGGATGCTTGGTTTCAAAAGGGATAACCGCTACCAGAAAGGAAAAGAGTATCCCATCAAGGCCTATTACCTCAAATACCGTGATGAAACCTGAAAACCAGCTTACTTATCTTACTTATTTGCCTCAATGCCAATACTGGCAAGGCTTCTAATAAGTAAGAAGGATCTTACTTTAAGTTACTTATAGCTTACTTCCTTACTTACATTTTTATTTCACCCGCCAGAATAAGTAAGCAAGTAAGCAAAGTAAGTTACTTTTTTAGTTTCCTGATTATTTACATTTCTTAAAAATATTGATATGGATTCCTATAATTTTTCCTGCAGGCAGGCAAGGCAGATCGACATGGTAACCTACCTGGAAAAGCTTGGTTTCAGACCGCAAAGGATCACAAACAATGACTGCTGGTACCTGTCACCATTAAGAGATGAAAAAGAACCTTCCTTTAAAGTAAACCGGAAGCTGAACGTGTGGTACGATTACGGTTTGGGAAAGGGCGGTAATATTATCGACTTCGGTCTTCTGTATCACAAGTGTTCCGTCAAGGAATTGCTGGAGAACCTGCGAACCGCCTCCTTGAACCCACAACAAATCATGCCTGTTTCGAAGTCTGAAAACGAAGATGAAAAGAAACTCATTAATGTACTTGGTTCCTATGAGATCACTGATTACTGGCTTTGTAATTACCTGAGTCAAAGAAAGATTCCGGATGAAGTGGCTGAAAAGTATTGCAGAGAGGTACGGTACGAGTTATACGGAAAAGTTTATGCAGCCATTGGTTTTAAAAACAATTCAGGTGGATATGAGCTGCGCAGTCCTAATTTCAAAGGTAGCAGTTCTCCAAAAGATGTAACCCTGATTGACAATGGCGCAAAAGAAGTTGCAGTTATGGAAGGCTTTTTCAGCTTCCTGTCTTACCTGGTTCTACACCAAAATCAACAGCACCTGACAAATTTTCTTGTGCTCAATTCCCTTTCTTTCTTTGAAAAAAGCCGTCCGTTAATGGAGAAACATGAGGCAATTCATTTGTACCTGGACCGGGATCATGCCGGAATTACGTCCACTCAAAAAGCTTTGAAGTGGGATCGGAAATACGTTGACCAGAGCCATCTCTATAAAAATCACAAAGACTTAAACGAGGGTCTTGTTCAGCAGCAACATGCACAAAAGCAAAGCCGGGGAGTAAGAAAAGGACTTTGAATTCAGGGAGCCAGCTATGTTTTGGCAGGGCCAAAACGCTACCTTCCTTCATCCCGCCAGGGGCGGTATTCAGGAAGCCATCTCATGCCGGCGGTGCCAGCATTCACAAAACGATAAGAAAGCAGCATGGAACAATTACCTAAACAAAAGAACAGAAAGGGAGGCAGGCCACAAAAAGCAGTCAAACGTGACCAGCAGATCACCGTTTCCTGCACCCTGCTGGAACGAAAAGCTATCGAATATAAGGCCGGATGCATAGGCCTTACCAACTCTGAGTACCTCCGGCAAATGGGGCTTTCCGGAAAAATTGACAGGCAGGAAAAAACGCTTCCGAAAGAAGTTTTACTACTCACCGGCACGCTGAACCATACTGCTGCCAACCTTAACCAGATAGCAAAAAAACGAAATAGCATGGATGAATTAAATGCTATCGAAAGGGCGGAGTTAAACCAGTTATCCCGGCGCTGCAAAGAGTTGGCAAGTGAAATAAAAAATTATTTGAAATGATTGGTAAGGTAATAATAGGACAATCTTTTGCTGGCTGTTTACGCTATTGCCTGAATGACAAAATCCTGCAATCAGCATCGGAGGCAGTGATGAAAGACAGGGCGGAGGTTCTGTTATACAATCACTGCTTTGGAGATCAGAAAGAACTAATCCGGCAATTTAATGACGTAAGGCAGCTCAATCCAAAGCTATCAAAACCGGTCATGCATATTACGTTAAGTCTTGCACCAGGAGAAAACTTATCCAAAGATAAGCTAATGGAGATGAGCCAGGCATGCGCCAAAGACATGGGTTTTGAGAATAACCAGTATGTAGCCATCCTTCACCGGGACACCAATCACCAGCACATCCATATTGTTGCCAACCGGATTGGTTATGACAAGCGAACAGTAAGCGACAGCAACAGCTATAAAAAGATAGCCGATTACTGCAGGAAGATGGAACTCCGGTACGGTTTGAAGCGGGTGCCCTGAGATGGTCCTGTTTTCACGGACAGTAAATTCTCTTAAATTAGAGAGAATTTATGAAAGAAAAACAGATCAAGTCAAGCCGTCGCAAGTACGACGCAACGTTCAAAAAAGAAGTGCTTCAGATGGTCGAATCAGGTCGTCCCATACCAGATATAGCCAGATCGCTGGGCGTGGGTGAAAACCTCATTTATCGCTGGAAGAGCCGCAGTAAGAACAAGGCGGCAGACACACCTCAAAGCACCATACCAGTTCTGGACCCCGAAAAACTTTCATTACAAAAGCGTGTCCGGGAACTGGAGCAGGAGCGTGATATTTTAAAAAAAGCGTTAGCCATTTTCAGCCGTCAGACATCGTGATGCTATACGAGTTCATAGACCATCATGCAAAAGAGTTTCCCATTCAAAAGCAGTGTAACGTGTTAGGGGTTAGTAAAAGCGGCTTTTATGACTGGCTGAGTGGCCGGAGCCATCAAATCTCTGCCGACCAGGCACAAAAACGCCAGCAGATCATCGGCACCTTCGAACATCACCGCAGCCGATATGGAACAAGACGCATAGTGGCTGCTTTGGCTGAGCAGGGCCTACAGTTGAGCCGCAGCAAGGTTCGAGGTGTCTTGAAGCAAGAGGGGATGAAAGCCATTCAGCCGCGCAGCTTTGTTCCCCGTACTACCAACAGCAGGCACAGCTACCCCATAAGCCCAAATCTGCTGCTGGAGCGGCCTGGGCCGCAAAGGATCAATGAGGTGTGGGTGGGTGATATTACCTACATACCTATGTCTGGGGGAGTATGGGCGTACCTGTCGGTATGGATGGATTTATACTCCAGAAAGATCATTGGATGGGAGCTGATGGATCACATGCGCGAAGAACTGGTGATAGCCTCCATGGGCAAAGCGCTGCAAGCCAGAAGTCCACCGGCAGATTTGATCGTTCACTCCGACCGGGGTGGGCAGTACGGAGGTAAAGCGTTCAGAAAGCTACTGGGCAAAGGGATCAGCCAAAGCATGAGCAGGGCTGGTAACGTATACGACAATGCGTTTATGGAAAGCTGTTTCAGCCGCTTCAAAGCGGAGTTGCTGCAGGGTGGAATGTTCCAGGGAATTGAAGATGGCTACACAGAGGTCTTCGAGTACATAGAGATGTATTACAACACCGAAAGACTGCATTCATCGATTGGATATAAAAGTCCGGCGCGTTTTGAAGCAGCGTATAAAAAAACGAAGTAGCTTTATGTGGCACAAACTAGCGGTGAGGTTTTGCACCGAAGAACTATTTAATTCAAGGGGCATCGAGCCCCTTGAATTAAGCACAAACAAAGCAGTTCAGTATTACCCAAAGAATTATTTCCTTATTGCTTCACTAAGAGAGTTTACTGTCCGTCATTTCTGGACCACCTCACCCAGCCCCAGACAGTTCTTACCTAAAGAGCAGCGTAACCTTCCCAGGCTTGACCGGCGCAAAGAGCAGTTAAAGCAACACATTCAGCAGGCTTTGAAAGAATCCAGGAATTTTCAGGAGTTTGAGCAGAAGATAAAAGAAAAAGGCTTCCGTATAATTAAAGGAAGAGGTATTTCCTTTATTGATGACAAGAAAGTAAAGGTTAAAGGGAGTGAACTAAACTATTCCTTGCAAACCATCGAGCGGATATTGGAAAAGCAAAGGATGACCCACCTGACACAGCCATCTGGATTACAGGCTGTCTCAAAAAAAACTGCTGGTGGTCAAGAATCAAACCCGGACCCTAAAATGAAACCCATCAGCGAAGCGCTAAGTGAAAAATTAAGGGCTGGGTTAACTGCAATGGTTGAACAGGTTCTCAAGCCGGAAGAAACCAAAGAGCAGTCGTCTAATGAATTGCTACAACAGCCTAAGCGGAAAAAGAAGATAAGAAGATCCCACCGTTGGTAAATTAAAAACGTTATACATATGGAGACTGAAATCATTGAATCTGTACTTAAAGAGATTTTGGAAGAGCAAAAGGCAAGTTTACAGGTAAACAGAGAATTGTCTACAAATATTGATAATCTGACCAGTAAAATGGAAGGTGTTTACCAGAAACTTGAATTGCAAAAAGCTCCGCTACGCACGGCTGATACCAAGCTAGTGCAGGCAATTGTTTCAACTGGCATGAGGCAGATACAGCAAATAGTGGAAGCACGTATCCCTCCGGTGAAGTGCCATAACGACGGAAGCAAATATTATTTATTTTCAGCAGCCCAGTTTTGCGGCAACAGTTCAGACACTTTGTTGACAGGGTAACTGGCTATTCGCTCCAGCACATCTTTAAGCCAGATGAATGGATTAATGTCATGCAGTTTGCAGGAGCCCATCAGTGAGTACAGCATCGCTGATCGTTGTGCTGCTTCATGGCTACCGGCAAACAAGTAGTTTTTTCTGCCGACAGCTACCGGACGGATGCTGTTTTCTACCGGGTTGTTGTCGATGTTGAGTTTGCCATCTTTGGTGTAGATCATCAACTCAGGCCACCGCTGTATACTATATGCCAGCGCTTTGCCAATCGTGCTTTTGGGCAGCACCTGCATATACTGCTCTTTCATCCACTGGCCAAGTGTTTCCAGGATGGGTACCGCATCACGCTGACGCAACTCAAGCACCTGTTCCTGTGTCAGCTGCTCCTCTCTGGCCTTCCTTTCTAAGCCGTACAGCAACTGTATTTGCCCCATCGCATATGCACTCCGCACCGCATCGTTATCCTGCGCCTCATAAAACTTACGCCTCGCGTGTGCCATGCAGTGAAGCAGCGTTACGCCTGGCTTATCCTCAAAGATGTTGTATGCAGCGTATCCATCCGTTTGCAGGTGTCCGGTAAAATCTTTGAGCATGGCAACTGGTCCCTTGAGGTGGTCCAGAAATGACGGACAGTAAACTCTCTTAGTGAAGCAATAAGGAAATAATTCTTTGGGTAATACTGAACTGCTTTGTTTGTGCTTAATTCAAGGGGCTCGATGCCCCTTGAATTAAATAGTTCTTCGGTGCAAAACCTCACCGCTAGTTTGTGCCACATAAAGCTACTTCGTTTTTTTATACGCTGCTTCAAAACGCGCCGGACTTTTATATCCAATCGATGAATGCAGTCTTTCGGTGTTGTAATACATCTCTATGTACTCGAAGACCTCTGTGTAGCCATCTTCAATTCCCTGGAACATTCCACCCTGCAGCAACTCCGCTTTGAAGCGGCTGAAACAGCTTTCCATAAACGCATTGTCGTATACGTTACCAGCCCTGCTCATGCTTTGGCTGATCCCTTTGCCCAGTAGCTTTCTGAACGCTTTACCTCCGTACTGCCCACCCCGGTCGGAGTGAACGATCAAATCTGCCGGTGGACTTCTGGCTTGCAGCGCTTTGCCCATGGAGGCTATCACCAGTTCTTCGCGCATGTGATCCATCAGCTCCCATCCAATGATCTTTCTGGAGTATAAATCCATCCATACCGACAGGTACGCCCATACTCCCCCAGACATAGGTATGTAGGTAATATCACCCACCCACACCTCATTGATCCTTTGCGGCCCAGGCCGCTCCAGCAGCAGATTTGGGCTTATGGGGTAGCTGTGCCTGCTGTTGGTAGTACGGGGAACAAAGCTGCGCGGCTGAATGGCTTTCATCCCCTCTTGCTTCAAGACACCTCGAACCTTGCTGCGGCTCAACTGTAGGCCCTGCTCAGCCAAAGCAGCCACTATGCGTCTTGTTCCATATCGGCTGCGGTGATGTTCGAAGGTGCCGATGATCTGCTGGCGTTTTTGTGCCTGGTCGGCAGAGATTTGATGGCTCCGGCCACTCAGCCAGTCATAAAAGCCGCTTTTACTAACCCCTAACACGTTACACTGCTTTTGAATGGGAAACTCTTTTGCATGATGGTCTATGAACTCGTATAGCATCACGATGTCTGACGGCTGAAAATGGCTAACGCTTTTTTTAAAATATCACGCTCCTGCTCCAGTTCCCGGACACGCTTTTGTAATGAAAGTTTTTCGGGGTCCAGAACTGGTATGGTGCTTTGAGGTGTGTCTGCCGCCTTGTTCTTACTGCGGCTCTTCCAGCGATAAATGAGGTTTTCACCCACGCCCAGCGATCTGGCTATATCTGGTATGGGACGACCTGATTCGACCATCTGAAGCACTTCTTTTTTGAACGTTGCGTCGTACTTGCGACGGCTTGACTTGATCTGTTTTTCTTTCATAAATTCTCTCTAATTTAAGAGAATTTACTGTCCGTGAAAACAGGACCATCTCACCTCTCTACCTCTTCCAGGCTGGTAGTCGAACAACACGATGTCTTTGATACTAGAGTGGTAGACCCAATAAAAGCCACGGTGTGTTTCTCCTTTCTTGTCACGGTCCAGTACCTTGATAGGAGTTTCATCCACATGCAGATAATCTGATGACAGCACTTCTTTTCGCAGGGCATCGTACAGAGGCGTGATCAGTTTGCAGGTGGCACTTACCCAATCGGTGATGGTGGAATAAGGGATGTTGACGTTCTCTCTTGTGAAGCGTTGCTGCTGGCGATGCAAAGGCAGGTGGTCTGCATACTTATCAATGACGATCTGTGCCAGCAGTCCCGGCCCTGCAATGACTTTTGGAAGTGGCCGGTCCACCATGGGTGCAATCACAATACTATTGTTGTCAGCACTTACATACTTCGGTCGTACGAATCGGTTGACGTACAGCCTGCCTGGTTTGTATTCCAGTTCTTCGGTGATCTCTTCCCCAAGCCTGCGCATGCCTTTAGTGTCGGCCGGTTCAATGACGATCTCTTTGCGCTCCAGGTGTTCAGGCAGCTTCATACGTCCGTTGTGAGCACTGGTAGCATCTGTGTTTTTCAACTGCCTGTTATAGGTGATCTGCTGAAGCTTTGGTGCGGGCTTGCTCACCGGTTCTGTTACCGGCATGTCCAGGTTCAGTTGTGTGCTTTGTGTGTCATCGGCAGGGATGAACTTTTCTGTTTTACTACCATAGATGAGCCGCTTTATCTCAGTGAGCTGGTGGGAAAGAGAAGCCACTGTTTGCCGCAACTCAAGTACTTCAAGAGATTGTTGTTCGTATAGATGTTTGTAATCAGGCCCCTGCTCCATGAGGATGCAAATATCCGTATAAATGCAGTAAGGGCAAGGGTTACAGCCTGGTATTTTTTACACATTTATAGCCGTAGGCCGGTACCAGTTTCTCTTTCTTACGCTGGCAAGGGTAATGCCCTGCAGGATCAGCAGCAGTTCACTATGGGTGGTCATGATACCAACTTTATTACAATCATTCGCAGGTAGTTCATAGGTGCCCTTTTCCAGTCGTTTATGATAAAGGGCAAAGCCGTCACCTTCCCAGTGCAGCAGTTTGATCTGGTTACGGCGTTTGTTCACAAAGATGAAGATGTCACCGCTGAGCACATTTTGCTGCAACAGGGTGGTGACCATGCCGCTGAGGGAGTCAAAACTCTTCCTCATGTTGGTATCACCTGAATAGAGAAAATAACGCTGGTATGCAGAGAGGTGCAGCATGTGGTTTACAACAAGTACTTTAAGTACTCACTGCTGACAGGCTGATAGAAGGTGATCCTGCTACCACCAGGAAAGCTTACATCAGCAAACATATCGCTGGATACAGCAGGAACATGAACACGCACGAAGCTGGCCGGAGCAGATGGATTTTGTTCACCAGCATCTTTGAACACGCGGTACCAGTAGTGAAACACATGATAGCGGATCTGATTAGCTTCACAAAACGACCGCTGTGATAATCCGGACGATTGAGGTGGTCCAGAAATGACGGACAGTAAACTCTCTTAGTGAAGCAATAAGGAAATAATTCTTTGGGTAATACTGAACTGCTTTGTTTGTGCTTAATTCAAGGGGCTCGATGCCCCTTGAATTAAATAGTTCTTCGGTGCAAAACCTCACCGCTAGTTTGTGCCACATAAAGCTACTTCGTTTTTTTATACGCTGCTTCAAAACGCGCCGGACTTTTATATCCAATCGATGAATGCAGTCTTTCGGTGTTGTAATACATCTCTATGTACTCGAAGACCTCTGTGTAGCCATCTTCAATTCCCTGGAACATTCCACCCTGCAGCAACTCCGCTTTGAAGCGGCTGAAACAGCTTTCCATAAACGCATTGTCGTATACGTTACCAGCCCTGCTCATGCTTTGGCTGATCCCTTTGCCCAGTAGCTTTCTGAACGCTTTACCTCCGTACTGCCCACCCCGGTCGGAGTGAACGATCAAATCTGCCGGTGGACTTCTGGCTTGCAGCGCTTTGCCCATGGAGGCTATCACCAGTTCTTCGCGCATGTGATCCATCAGCTCCCATCCAATGATCTTTCTGGAGTATAAATCCATCCATACCGACAGGTACGCCCATACTCCCCCAGACATAGGTATGTAGGTAATATCACCCACCCACACCTCATTGATCCTTTGCGGCCCAGGCCGCTCCAGCAGCAGATTTGGGCTTATGGGGTAGCTGTGCCTGCTGTTGGTAGTACGGGGAACAAAGCTGCGCGGCTGAATGGCTTTCATCCCCTCTTGCTTCAAGACACCTCGAACCTTGCTGCGGCTCAACTGTAGGCCCTGCTCAGCCAAAGCAGCCACTATGCGTCTTGTTCCATATCGGCTGCGGTGATGTTCGAAGGTGCCGATGATCTGCTGGCGTTTTTGTGCCTGGTCGGCAGAGATTTGATGGCTCCGGCCACTCAGCCAGTCATAAAAGCCGCTTTTACTAACCCCTAACACGTTACACTGCTTTTGAATGGGAAACTCTTTTGCATGATGGTCTATGAACTCGTATAGCATCACGATGTCTGACGGCTGAAAATGGCTAACGCTTTTTTTAAAATATCACGCTCCTGCTCCAGTTCCCGGACACGCTTTTGTAATGAAAGTTTTTCGGGGTCCAGAACTGGTATGGTGCTTTGAGGTGTGTCTGCCGCCTTGTTCTTACTGCGGCTCTTCCAGCGATAAATGAGGTTTTCACCCACGCCCAGCGATCTGGCTATATCTGGTATGGGACGACCTGATTCGACCATCTGAAGCACTTCTTTTTTGAACGTTGCGTCGTACTTGCGACGGCTTGACTTGATCTGTTTTTCTTTCATAAATTCTCTCTAATTTAAGAGAATTTACTGTCCGTGAAAACAGGACCATCTCAGATTGCCACTGGCGGATGCTGGCAAACATACTTTCTTTTGACGACTGATGGGCTTGCATGAACTTGTTATTTGTAGCATGCAAAACTACTGGCTCATTTAATACAATTAAACGGCACTTCACCGGAGGGATACGGAAGCACAGCCTAAAAATATCGTCCGGCAGTTCCGGTTTCTGCTGTTTCCGGAACAGTTTGCAGAGCAGTACTACCGGATTGTTTTTGGAAGACTGCTGTTTTGGATGATGATTTTTCTGCTGGCTACTTACCTGTTTGTCTTAGGAAGGCAAGGTATCCAGAGTTGGGAAGGAGTTCAACTGAAGAATCTGGAAGCCAATCATGCAAGAACGGCGTTTGATTATTTATACCAGCATGCTGATAAGGAGGGTAAGAAGAAAATTATTGATACCTGGCAGAAAAGTCATTAAAGACACGTCGTTTAGTAAATCCTAAATTAGTGGTAACAAATCTTATTCGAAAACCGATTCCATGTTACAATTAGAGGAATTAAAAGGCTTTATAGCAATTCAGCCTTGATTTCGATTTATTGGAGCAACTATGAACTAGTACTCACAATGTAGCGCTATCCACATTAAAATGATGTAGATCTATCTCTATATTGTGAATTCAGATGGGCTGTTGTAGATAATTTCCATTATAGAGTTTTCTATGTTTGCGACAAAAGGAATGAAAAGTGATGTTATCTTTCGACAACCAATTAAAATAACATAAACGATATTTAACAAAATTTATATCCAACACCAGTATCACTCAATTATAAAAGTTATTTTAGGTATTGTTACTATTGTGGAGTTAAAATTTACATAAATGAAAAGTGGGCCAATAACAGGTGAAATCGCTGCAATTAAAGGATATGGATTTCAATATATCATTTTTGCTACTGAAATATACAATGCACTATTGTATGCTGATAGTCTAGTTGAGTGGGTAGAATTTGCTAGCAATAAGGCAGGAAAATTAGATGATGTGCTGATTGGGTTATCAGATTCCATCCTTGCTTTTCAAATCAAAAACATTGTAACAACAAATTTTACTTATAATAATTTAGTAGAATCTGAAACACAAAGTATACTTGAAGGTATGTTTGTGGGCTGGAAAAAACTTAGGGTTGACAATCCGGATAAAAAGATAGATGTCAGATTTATCACAACACAATCTGTATCTAATAATGATAAGATTTTAAGTTTTGGTGGAGACAAAAAGCCTTCGTTTCAGTATTTCTTGGATCATTTGTGGATAGCTATATCTACTGACCGATATAACATCAACTCAATACCTGATGTTTGGGCAGAAATATTTGAAGACTTAATGATGGTAACTAAGGCCTCATCTAGAAAAGAAATAATTGATTTTATTAAGGATACTAAGTTCGTTTTTGACTATTCAATACCAAAGTATTTCGACAAATATATTGAGAGACAAAGAGAAATAGATATTGAAAATATAGCAAAACATATTTTTCGAATTGTTGGAAAAAAAGGTAGTATTCGATACAATAAAAAGGAATTTCTAGAAGAGTTTGGCCTAGCAAGAAGATATGAGAGCTATTATACTCACTCTTTCTTTGTCGATGAAGAACATTATGAATCTATAGATGGGACATTGAATGAAATAGAGAACCATTTAATGAGCTATAACAACGGATACATTGCTTTGATAGGAAATGCAGGCTCAGGGAAATCTACATTGCTAACCAAATGGCTACAACGGAGTAGTTACAGAATATTAAGGTACTACACGTACGTTAATGTTGATATGAATTATGAATTTGGCTTTCGAGGAGAGGCAAAAAGTTTTCTGCATGATCTATTGGTACAAATAAGACAATCATCATATGCTTTACAAGAGAGACTTCCCACATTAGACTTGATTGATCTGCAAAAACACTTCAATGAAGAGCTTAATAAACTTTCTGAAGGGGAAGAAAAAGTAATCATTATTGTAGACGGATTAGACCATATTGAAAGAGAGCAAGATGTTTCAAGAAGTTTGTTGAGTGTACTTCCCAAACCTGACAATATTCCTAAAAACATATACTTTATACTCGGCTCAAGAAGAATAGAAAATCTAGATGAGCTAAGCTCAAGTATAAAAATCAACATCTCATCTGAAAAAAGAGTTGTAAAAATAAACCCTCTCTCTAAAGAAAAAGTTCACAAAATCCTATCATCATACCAAATAACTTTGTCACAGGAATTATTTGAAGAGCTTTATCAAAACACGCAAGGACACCCTCTCTTTTTACGTTATACAATAGAGGCAATAAGGAATGGGAAACCAGAGGAAATTGAAGATGTAATTTCTCAAAAAATATTTACCGGTAACATTGATAATGAATACAAGATATTTTGGGATAAAAATAAAGACCAAGATGATTTCATTGAAGTATTAGGGCTAATGGCAAGGTTTAGACATTCATACTTTGATATTCATTTGTTAGATTCATTTGAGAAAATAACAAGAGCAAATATGATAAAGATAAATAAGCTCTCGGAAGACTACTTTTATAAGACAGGAAATATTTGGCAATTCTTTCACAGTAGCTTTAAAGAATTTCTTATTATGGAGACTGCTAAAAACTTGTTTACAGAGGAATTCAACATAGACCTTGACCGGCAATACCATGTAAAAATATATGAAGCAACAAAAAAAATGAAGAATTCCTATATGTGGAACGAAATTTACCATTTGCATAAAGCCAAGAAATATTCTTCCATAATAACGATTGTTTCACAGGGCTATTTCAGAAAACAATGGTTTGAGTATAGAAATTATAAATTAATAAAAGAGGACATACAACTTGCGATAGATTCATCGAACAAAATAGATGATATTTATTGTCTATTTAAGTGTTTCTTATCACTATTTGAGTTAAAACAGAGGCATTCGAACTTCGACCCTAGAGATCATGTCACAACTTTTCACAAGCTTGGATATGTAGCTATAGCAAATTCATTCATTTACAATAATGTAGAATTACTAGTGCCCGCAGCTCAAGCATTAGATTATTGTATTACACTTTTTAAGCAAGGTTATATACAACTAGCTTTTGATGTATTTTCAAGGGCAACTCCTACATACATCCTTGATCATGAAAAAAAAACTATTCCAAGGCGAAATCAAATAAAGCACTTTCAAGAAACAGACGAAGTTCAATTAGTTTGCAAATGGGCAAAAGCAGCAAGTTTATTTACTCCACTTGACGAAATATTTCACACAATTGGGGGATTAACATCCACAGAACAGTATGGCCATGAAAAGAAAGGAAACTTATTTGCAGAAGTGTTCTCTGAAGTCTTAGATATAAGCATTGAATTTAAGAACTGGGATAACCTAAAAACATTGGAAAACATTTTAGATAAAAAAAGCGAAGCCTACGATCAATTCTACTATTATTACAATATAGTGGAGCAACTTCCTGACGAAAACCCATATTACGCTCACTGTGCAAATAAGTTGGTAAATTTTGAAATAACAGAAAATAATTCCATCAACCGGAGATTACTGAAAGTATACTTATTTTGGAAAAAAGATAAAGAAAAAGCAAAGCAAGTTTTCAATAAAGTGCTTGCGCCGCACAAGATTAACAGACCGACAGCTTCTCTTGATGAGACGTCATTTTTGCATTATATATTTGACTACTCCTCATTCCTTTACATTGTAAGCAAAGATTTTACTATTCCAATAATTACTTTTCTACCACAAGAAAGTAAACAAACTAAAAATGCATTTTTCAAAGCATTTGCAGAATTAGGCAAATCATACGCATACATCTACCATAATCACAAGGATGCCGCCATAGATTATTACTTCCAATTTGATCAGATTCTCCAACTGTTTCATTATAACCATACAGAATATGAATATGAATACTTAATATCTACAAATAAGTCGACTCTAATCAATTTGGTACTAAAGATTTCATTAAAGCTCTCCAAGAAAATCTTAGATGAGATATTGTTAAGATTGGATAACGAATGGGATAATCAGAAACGATTTTGGAATGTAAGAGACAAACAAAAAATTATAGAAGAAGTAATTGATCTAATTGGCAAGAATTCATGGATTTACAAGCAACTTGAAAAAATTGATACCTACGCTTTCAATAGTGGATATTTAAATGAGAGAATAGAAGAAGCAGTAATTCAAATAAACCTATGGGCTAAAGTAGGTAACACTGACAAAGGCATAAGTTTATTAAACCATATCATGAAAATCTCTTTTGATGTAAGAGGGGAGAAAGACAATCAATTAGATTATCTCGTTCAATGGATGGAGATTGCCAAAATTAGCTCGGCTGAGGAGATAGAATTTTATTTAGAGAGAGTCAATTCCCTTAATAGTAAAGTTAACTCCCGTTCACACACACCTTCATTAGAACTTTTACGATTGTCATTGTACTTCAATAACGGATTTGAGGTATTTAAATATTTACTATTTAAAGGTCTAATTACTTTCACAGACGGGTTAGAAGTAATTTTATCTTATTTAATATCAACCCAGAGTCCAGATAGAAAATTGATAATCAAAATTTTCTCGAAGGTTTTGATAGCGTACGATGATAATCACCATGAACGCCAATACTTCTTAGAAGAAGTGTTTAAGTTAGACCTAAAATTATCTATAACTGAGCTTAAGGAATTAGTAAAGGAAATTAAAATCTATGCGATTTCTGAGTATACAAATGATTATTTATATAGAGTGCAAGAATATGCAACTGTTAACAATATTGATTCAACATTAATAGGAATTGATATTCCTATCCTAAAAAGGGAGCGTCAAAGCAATTCAGAATTAAGCGAGATCAAATTGAAGGATGGCAGTAAGATATCTTCTTCTGACCTTTTTGACAAGATTAACAACCTCGATGAACTACAAGATATACGAGACCAATCTCACTATTATGGTAGCTTCGACTGGAGTAGAATCTATCAGAAAGTGTTCAATAAGTCAAATGAAAATGACATATTAGAGTTTTCACAACGACAAAAATTTAAATCACTCGAATTAGCTGAAGTAGCAGAGGCATTAATTAATTTGAACAAATATTCGACAGCTAAGAAATTGTTGTATTTAGCCATTTCGAAAGGAGAAAAATATGGATGGGTTAATTTTATAGATGGAGGAAGTAAAATTGTACCATTTGAACTACTTTATAAAATAGAAGATGCAAACACCTTTAATAGAGCAGCTTTCAATGACTTTTCAGATTCTGTAGGATCATTAGACACTCAGAGTTATGAATTACTATTAAAAGATACCAAGATTTGGAATCTTTTATCCACTAATCTGGATTTAACTGTCATGTATAAAGAGATTAGAGAATTTAGAAATGAGTTATTGAAAACCCACACCATTGACACCTCTTCTCCATCAGTTAAGGGCATTTTAAATACAAACGGATTACTATTAGAGACTATCCATTTTCTTATTACTTTTCCAAGCGATTTCGGATATGGTTTAAGTACAGCATTAGTTGAAGAATACAATATAAGTACTAATATTATAAGACAAGTTTTGAAGAATTTATTTAAACAAAAATTTTATACTAAGTATATCCAATTGTTATCAGTAATAAATTTAAAAGACACAAGTATAACAATCGAAAACAAGGAGAATTTAATCTATCTACTTAACAGCAATAGGTATGACATCTCTCATATAGCATATCAAATTTTAAAGTGCATAAACGTCAACCCAGAACTTCTGCTAATAAAATCGGCTAAAGAACTTCCGTTTGTATACAGTCTCGACTTCAAATACACACCTTCGTTTTTTAGCTCTGAAGAAATTGAGCTGAAGCACATAGACAAAAAGGGATTTTTAAAGGATACGGAGGACCCATTAGTCTATATCAAATTGTATCGAACGCAAGTTAATCATTTATCAGATCACACGAAGATACCGGTTATCAATATAGCATATCGAATTATGACTTTAGGTACCAATGAAGAATTTCCTGATTGGTGCAATTCTATATCAGAGGAAGAAATCAGAAGAATCTATGATAGCAAATTTGATTTAAGAATTTCGTATATAAGACCAAGGTATAGAACAGTTTGGGATGGTATGATGAAAGTCATTAAAGAATTGTGGGAACTCAATCGAATTGATACATCAACAGCAGATATGTTGTCAGATGAATTTGACGCATATGCTTATCTAATAGAACCTAAGCCGCGACCGCCATTTGTCAATTCCATATTAGAGGAAAATTCAGGCCGTGCACCATCTGCTAAAAGAGGGTGGGGAAAAGAATTAACTGATGAATATCTTTCGAAAGTTTTATCTTTCAGTACCGAGGATAACTCCTTCATTTTGGCAGAACACTCGATCTTGCAGGGAATGGGATGGGGGCATACTTTAGAAGTCCGCCAAAGCTTCATTGATTTCAATAATATTGTACATTGGGGAGAGCACCGTTCCCTAATCTACAACTTTACATCTAAGGATACAATACAAGATTATCTAGAACTTGAAGATGATGGCGTAACATTATATAATGGTTTGTTAACGATTAACAAGAAGAGAAATTGGCTAGCGATTAATCCCTTGTTATGCCAGGGTCTAGACTTAGTGTTCAATCCCAATGAAGGGAACTTTAGATGGGATGATAAACAGGGAAATAAGACTATAGAGTCTATATACTGGCAAACCCATTCAACGGATAATTCAAGCAAACATCATAATTCTGAATCTGGCTATGGATGGTATGTTATCATGTATAAAAGAGGTTACGAAATGTTTAAAAAATTTGTTGTAGATAATAGGGGCAGTAGCACAGTTTTTCATCACCGGAAAGTATCAAGACATCTAGATTATATTCAAGAGCAATATCAAACAGATATTAAGGAAGACTTTTCAAAAACAAAATCTGAGAAGATATTATTATAATTTTAAACATCTAAGAGGAACGCACACTTTGTTACCAGATTCGCTTTATCGATTCATTTTTATTTACGAACAAACGTAACTGCAGTTGTGTGCAAATCCCTCTATTGTAACTGAAGCAAATCCATCATATTGATATCGTTGCATAAATACTTGGGTATCCCAAAATCCATATGTTTATACATTCATATTCCTAAAGACGCCTATTGCTATTAACGTAAATATAGCGAAAAAAATCTTAATTTGCTTTTTCAAAGAAAGCTAGCATGTATCAAGAAGCCCTAAAACTACATCTGATAGAGGAGGTTTTAAAAGTAAAAAACGATGCAATTTTGATTGAATTAGAAGCCGTCCTCAAAAAACATGAGCTAGAGAAAAAGCTTTCATTGTCAACAGCACAAGATTTACTGGGAGCCTGGAGCAAAGAAGATGCAGCACTAATTGACAAAGCAATAGAAGAAGGTTGCGAACAAATACATCCGGATGACTGGAAATAGCTTCATTCTAGATACCAATATTATTTCAGCTTGGTTACAAGGTGATGCAACAATAGCAGATAATATTGATAAGGCTATGGAAGTCTACATTCCAATCATTGTTATCGGAGAATTGTATTATGGCGCTTCTTTCTCCACGCAAGTTCAAAGGAATACTGAGAATGTAAAGAAACTGACAAATCATTACCAGATATTATCAATAGATGAAGAAACAACTGTAATGTATGGTAATATAAAAGCGTCCTTAAGGAAAAAAGGAAAGCCTATTCCTGAAAATGATATTTGGATTGCCGCAATCGCAATGCGGTTCAATTTGTCCTTGGTAACCCGCGACGGTCATTTTACGGAAATTGAAGGCATATTGCTGGAAGCATGGTAAAATCTTGTATTTCCTTCATTGATGCTCTTTTAAAAATCCGTTAACGCTTTCGTGTATTCTGCCTGTGCCGACAGGTCAAATCCTGCAAAATACTTTTGGGTGGTTAAAATGCTTGAATGTCCAAGCGTTTGGCTGGCCAATTCCAATGGTGCGCCGCTTCTAACTAAAATAGTAGCAAAAGAGTGACGGGCAACATAGGTGGTCAGTTTTACATCGAATTCAAGTTTTTGACCCAAGGGTTTCATCCAGTCGTTGGTGACATGAATAAATTGCAACACCTTTTTACGAGCCTTATCACCGTTGTCCTGTTCGTTAATTATATCAAATACAAGGGTATTTGAATTGCGAACCTCTTTACTCCCCCACTTTTCAAGCATGGCGTTTATGTGCTTATTTCTCAAGGCGATTATCTTAACAGGCGCTTCCCTGCGCGTACGTTTTGTTTTTTCCCTTTCAAAAACAATAGTGTCAGTGGTGATACTTTTCCATCGGAGCCGGGCAATGTCTGCCATATTGATTCCATTGCATAAGTAACTAAAGGTCCAGAAATCCTTTGCTTTCTCCAGGCCGCTTCCCGGTTCTACGGGATAGTTGAATATCTGCTTTATTTCGCTAATGTTTAAGGCTTTCTTAATATTCCGCCCGGTGGGAATAACATATCGTCTTTTTCCAAAAGGATAGGCATCCGGCTTTATAGTGCCATTCTCCTTTGCGAGGTTCATGATCGCCCGTAATGGTCGCAGGTAGATACCTACTGTAGTAAGAGATTTGTTGCGGTCTACCATCCATTTTTCAAAATTGTCCAGGAATTCTTTTGTAATGTCAACGAACTTCAAATTCGGTTTAAACTTGCTGAGAGAATTTATTGAATCCTGGTAGGCTTTGGCTGTACCATGTTGTTCATTTTGCTTTAACTGAATGATGTACGTATCAAAAGCAGCCGTTATATTCACATAGGCTATTTTCTTGTTGAAAAAATCATACTCAAATTTTTCAAATGTGAAGGGGATGATTTCATTGCAACATTTCTGTGCATCTATTTCGATAGTCGCAAGTGTATTTTTTATTTTTCTTAAACCGGCCTTTGCATCCGGACTGTTTATAACATCCCAGTCATTCATGGATACATCATACCCCGTACCATAATACTTGCGTACACCCTTGTAGGTGATCCGCAACTTTAATGGGAAATGTTCACTTCCCTTTACTCTCCTGATATCCGGAACAACAGCAATGGTTACACGATCATGTTTCATATTAATATTTATTAAATTTGATACATAATTTGATACATGTTTTTGAAAAACAACTATCAATTACGCATTTGCAATAATAAGTTTAAATCCAATATAAACCAATACCAGCAAGGGTTTCAGAAATAACTGGAAGTAATTAAAAACAACCGAAAATGTAATTAAAGCGACTCTTAATCAGCGGGTCGAGTGTTCGAGCCACTCCGGGGTCACTGAAAGAGGGAATGAAGCAAATTCATTCCCTTTTTCTATTTCCAGCCTTCTTGTTGTATCTATTTACTCTCACAAGAATTAAGTTTTTAAGTAAACAAACATTTACTTACTTTTGTATTCCAATCTCACTCCACCATGCGTCCAAGGAATACAGACAAAGAACAGGCAATCCGTACCATCGCCCTCGACATCATAGCGAGAGAAGGGCTCGAGCACCTCAGCATGCAGAAACTCGCCCGTGAAGCCAACGTATCGCCCAGAACCATATATATCAAATACGAAAACAAGGAAGATTTTCTGGTCAAGCTCTTTATAAAAGAAGTTTTGGGCGCTTATGAACTAGCTGTACTCGAAGGGTTTCACGAATCTATGTCGCTTCATCAAGGCATTCAAAAGATCTGGCTCAGTGCCTTCCAATACCTGTCGGAGAACCGGCCTTCCTTCTCCCTGATGCGCTACGGCAAATCATCCCCCCTGCTGAACCGCTCCTTCCAGCAGGAAAACATCACCGAAGGCCAGTTCTTCGCTCCCATCCATCGGTTCCTGCGGGCGCAGGTGAAGGCAGGTGCCATCCTCGATCTGCCTGACGAAGTACACCGCGCACTCTTGTTTGCGCCCCTGATGGACCTGGTAAGCGAATATTTTGATTACCGGGAAAGGCCGGTGCAGATCATAACTCCGGAAGTCGTTTTGCAATGTTGCGAGGCGGTTATTAAAAGCATTCAAAAATAATATGATGAACACAATCCAACATAAACAGATCGCCGTTGTGGGCGGTGGTCCCGGCGGACTCACCCTCGCCAGATTGTTACAGATGAACGGCGCGGATGTACAGGTATATGAACGTGATACCAGCCGGAACGTACGTGTACAGGGTGCCACGCTCGACCTGCACGAAGAGTCAGGTCTGAAGGCGCTCGGATCGGCCGGACTGATGGACGCTTTTAAACAAAATTACCGGCCGGGGGCAGACAAGATGCGTATTACCGACAAGCACGCACAGATCCTGTACGACGAGGCCGTGAACCAAGCTGGCGAACTCTCGCGCCCCGAGATCGACCGAGGCCCGCTGAGAGAACTTCTTCTCGATTCGCTGAGGCCTGGTACCGTCGTCTGGAACAGCCAGTTCCAATCACTTGAGCAGCACAATGGCAAGGTGATGCTCTTCTTTAAAAACGGGTCAACAGCTGCGGCAGACCTCGTGGTAGCAGCCGACGGTGCAAACTCGAGGATAAGGCCTTACATTACCCCTATCAAGCCCTTCTATTCCGGTATCACCATGATCGAAGGAAGCGTGGACAACGCTGCCCAGGCCAGTCCGAGGATCCACCGGCTGCTCGACGGAGGAAAGATTTTTGCGATGGGAGAGGAAAAAACCTTGATCGTGAGCTCGAAAGGAGACGGCAGTTTTGTATTTTATACAGGCAGCAAAAAAGAAGAAAGCTGGAGCCTGCAAAGCGGGATCGATTTTACCGACAAGGCACAGGTGCTCAAATGGTTCCAAGCGGAATTCGATGGGTGGGACCCGGTATGGCAGGAAATGTTTGAACATGCCAGCACGCCGTTCACTGTAAGACCGCAGTACTGCATGCCGCCTGATCAAAGCTGGCAAACTGTCTCCAACCTCACCATGCTGGGCGACGCGGCCCACCTTATGCCGCCGTTTGCGGGGGAAGGCGTAAATATGGCGATGCTCGACGCCCTGGAATTAGCCGAATGTCTCGTCAGTTCTACTTTTCCGGACCTGGCTGCCGCTGTTTCTGCGTATGAAAAACAAATGCTGATCAGGGCATCCGAAACCACTGACATGACGCTTCAGCAAACGGCCGTCATGCACTCCGCCAACGCGCTTGCCGAAATGCTCCTCATGTTTAAAGGAGCCTAAGCCGGACCACCGGTCAGGCGATTGCCTGATCCATACCGGTTGAAGGCGGCTGCTCAGTTTCCTGACGTATAACCCTGCCGCTTCCGCATCCGGCGGATAAGCAGCGGTAACGCCAGCCCCTTCCCCAACAACGTGAACAGTACCACCGCCACCGAAATAAAGATGATGGGCTCGCGCTGCGGGAAAGGTTGCCTGTTTTCCAGTACCATATGTAGAGTCCCAGCACAACCACTACGATCACGCCCGACACATGAACTTCCTCGGCCAGCAGGTACGTTACAAAGGGCATCAGCAACATAAAGCTGATGGTGACCACGGCGTTGTCGTGCACCCAGCGCAGAATGGCTCTCAGCACCTTCCACATCAGCCAGCCAAACGCATATCCACCCGCCATCAGTCCCAGAAAGACCAGGGAAGCCTTCCAGAAAACAAAGGCAGTACCTGTAACTGCGGCTACGGCAAACCGGTAGGCCACGAGTGCAGAGGCATCGTTCACGAGGCTTTCGCCTTCGAGGATGGCAATCGTTTTATGAGGCAACCCCAGTCCTTTTGTAATGCCGATGGCCGCAACCGCATCTGTTGCAGACAGGATGGAACCCAGCACAAAAGACAGCGGCCAGGTCATGCCCGGTATCATGTAGTGCGAGATGAGGGCAATGCCCACCGTGGTCAGGAACACCAACCCGATCGCGAGGATGCCGATCGTATTGATATTGGTTTTGAATTCCCGGAAAGAAATGTTGAAGGCCGCATCGTACAGCAGGGGCGGCAGAAAGATGAGAAAGATGACGTCGGGATTGAGCTCGATATCGGGCACGGCAGGGATAAATCCGATCGCAATGCCGGCCGAAATAAGCAGGATCGGATACGGCAGCCTGATCTTGTCTCCAAGTGCCGACAATACGATGAGGATCGCCAGGATAAAAATGACCACGCTGTAATTTTCAATGCCCGTATTTTAACATGGTTGAACGGCCTTCCCTCCTCTAGCTGCTGATCTTTTGTTCAGCCTTACCGGTTAAAGTTAGCATCTGTTAGCATCTGTACACGCGCAAGAAAAACCTCTCTTCTATTCGCGTGCAAATTAATGGCACCCGTGCTTACAAAAGCCGGGTACATGCACAAACAGGGATGCCGGCTCTGTAACGAAAGCCGACAAACAACGGACAAGTGCAGCGGCACTGCTTATCCGCTTGTATCCTCTTAAAAATCTGGTCTAGTCGAGCAGCCAGGTGATCTGGTCATTGAATACTAGCAATACCACATTGAGGCAGACCCCGATGAGGCCAACTATCATGCTGAACCGCGAAGTGATATTCACTGAAAAGATGCGCCTCAGCAATACGATCGCCGTCCAGCTGATGATGCCGTAGAACATCAATCCCATCGACCACATCACCATTGTCCGGTCGGGTCCGTCAAGCGAGATCAGTGCGGGGTCTCCGGCATGTGGAAGATGCCCCATCTGAAGAAATCCTTTCATGATAAAATAAAGGCATACGGAAGCCGGCACAAATAAGATAATAGCGATAGACTGATGAGCCTGGCGGACAATCTTGGTGACCGCTTTCTGATTTAGGGGTGCATGAGTGTTCATACAATCGTGTTTCTAAAAATTGTTTGATAAGGTTTAAGTCAGCCCCCGGCCTTTTGCAGAGCGGGGTTGTATGGTTTACCAGGACATAGTTTGCAGATGCTGCATGGTTGTTCAGAAACAGGCACACGATAAAACATAGAACATCAGGAAGAAACCGGATAGTGGTCTTTGCACAGGTCGGAGCGCGCAGGACGCGCCCTATTTGGATTTGAAGAGCTGCACGGTCTTCTGGTTCACGCCGTTCACCTGTACCGTTACCATGTACACCCCTTCAGCCAGGTGCGCCTGCTGCAGCGGCACAGCAAGGGTCTGCTTTCCGGCTGGCAGTCTTCCGGCCTGATACCGGTACAGCAGTCTGCCCTGCAGATCGTGGACAAGGATACTCACTTCCTTGCCGGCCGCTGGCAGGGAGAGTTCCGCACTTAGCCTGTCTCTGAACGGATCGGGGTACAGGCGGACCGAAGTACCGGCCAACCGGTTTTCCGCTGTCGCCTGACCCGGACTGCCCGCTGAAGCCTGCATCGGCGCAGCAAAGGAAGGTGGAGCGACAAAAGCGCTTGCCGGTACCGGCTGCCGCGCGAACCCGGGACCCGACCAGTATATTTCCATGTTTTCTCCTCCTTCGCGTTCAAAGAAAGTTATTGCAACCGGATAAATGCCGGCTGCGGGTACATTCACGGTACCGGAAGCAGACAAGGGCGGATGCATGCCGTCATTGCTGACCAGCGGGGTGGCCGTGGGTGAATACACCGAGTTGAAATAAAATTTGCTTCCGTCGTCAGACACAGTTTCAAAAAGGTAGCTGCCCGCCGCGGGCACATTGATCCATCCCTGCCACAGGAACGCAAAATTATCATCGTGGCCGGCCGGCCGCACACTGATGTCGGGCGTAGCGCTGATGCCTGTTCTCACCGGTGTCAGCGTACTGAAATCGGGCAGGCTGCTCCATGCTCCTTCGTAGTATTTGTAGGTCAGGTTCCGGGTCTGCTGGCTTGCAACAAACGCAGTATCAGGAATGGGTTGCCGTGCAATGCCCGGCCCCGACCAGTATACCTGCATGCTCTCCTGCGCTTCCCTTTCGAAGAAGCTGATGGCGATGGGATACACACCCGCTGCCGGCACATACACGGTACCAGTGGCGCTGATCGCGCCGTGCATGCCGTCATTGTTTACAGTAGCCGTGGCCCCTGCTGAATACCCCGTATTGAAGTAAAGTTTGCTGCCATCATCTGACACGGTCTCGAAAGTATAGTTTCCCGCGGCTGGGATCCTGATAAAGCCTTCCCACAGGAACCCGAAATTATTGTCGTGACCGGCAGGCCTTACATTGATATCCACATTGGTGCTCTTGCCTGTTTGTACCGGCACCAGCGAATTGAAGTCGGGCAGCGTGCTCCAGGCGCCCTCATAATATTTATAGGAAAGGTTCGGTGCAGGCGGGGTCGGCGCGGAAACACCACCGCTGAAAGCACTGTTAGGGATGGGTTGCCGTGCAATGCCCGGCCCCGTCCAGTACACCTGCATGCTCTCCTGCGCTTCCCTTTCAAAGAACGTGATCGTGACCGGATACAGTCCGGCCGCGGGTACGGAAACAGTGCCGGTGGCGGAGATGGCGCCGTGCATGCCGTCGTTGTTCACGGTTGCTGCAGCACCCACGCTGTAAGGCATGTTGAAATAAAGTTTACTGCCATCGTCAGACACCGTTTCGAAGGTATAATTGCCGGCCGACGGTATGTTGATGTAGCCCGACCATACAAAAGCAAAATTATCGTTGCGGTATGCGGGCCGAACGCCGATATCCACGTTGGCGCTTTTGCCTGTCTGTACCGGTGTCAGCGTACTGAAATCAGGCAGCGTGTTCCAGGCTCCTTCATAGTATTTGTAGGTCAGTCCCTCTGCAGGCGCGTTGTCTGTGAAGGCGCTGTTGGGAATCCGCTGGCGGCTGATGCCGGGCCCGGTCCAGTACACCTGCATGCTTTCCTCCGCTTCCCGCTCGAAGAACGTGATGGTGATGGGGTACGTGCCGGCCGCCGGAACAGTCACAGTGCCGGTTGCCGAGATAGCACCATGCATGCCGTCGTTGTTTACTGTTGCAACCGCATTGGGCGAATACAGCGTGTTGAAATAGAGTTTGCTGCCATCGTCTGAAACGGTTTCAAACGTATAGGTGCCGGTCGATGGAATGTTGATGTATCCTTCCCACACAAACGCAAAATTATTGTCCCTGCCGGCCGGGCGTACCGAGATATCTACATTCGTACTGCGGCCGCTCGCTACCGGCGTGAGGCTACTGAAATCGGGCAGGTTGCTCCAGGCGCCTTCATAATACTTGTAGGCCAAACCTCCGCCGGTTCCCTGCGTGTTCACCGAAACAGCGTTACTGAAACCGGATTGGTTGCCTGCAAGATCACGTGCCTTCACCATGAAGGTATACGCGGTATTTGGCTGCAGCCCGTCTGCCGTGATGGTGGAAGCCGTGCTGCTGTATTTGAGCACCCCGCCTGCATACACGTCGTAACCGGCGACGCCTGTATTATCTGTCGCATCTTCCCAGTCGAGGGTAACAGCGGTGGCGGTGGTGGTAAGCACCCGCAGGTTAGCAGGCACGGAAGGCGCCACCTGGTCACCGGTACCTGACGAGGTAAACGCGTTGTCGGGTATCCTTTGCCGTGAAATGCCGGGGCCCGACCAATACACTTCCATCGTCTCCCCACCTACTTTGTCGAAGAAGGTGATGGTGATGGGGTACGTGCCGGCCGCCGGAACAACCACGGTACCGGTCCTGGTCTGCGGCGATTGCACACTGTCGTTGACGACAGTAGCCGCGGCACCGGCCGAATAGGGCATGTTGAAATAAAGCTTGCTGCCGTCATCAGACACTGTTTCAAACGTATAGGTTCCGGCAGCCGGCAGGGTGATAAAACCGTCCCACTTAAAAGCGAAATAGTCGTCGATACCAGCCGGCCGGTCACCGATGGAAACATTGGCGCTGTTGCCGGTTTTCACGGGGGTCAGGGTGTTGAAATCCGGCAGCCGGTCCCAGTTGCCCTGGTAAAATTTGTAGTTCAATCCGCCCGCGATCCCGCCCGACTGGTAGCTGAATTCCATGATGGCGCCCCGGTTGAGACTCACTTTGGGAAAAGAGGACGACGGGCCTGAAGTGATGCTGCTGCTGTCGACGATCAGGTAGATCTTTTTACCGTCGGGAGAGACCGTAACCGAACGAAACCGGTTTGCCGACGAGAAGTAGTTGAGGGTATCGCCCGATATTCCGTCGCCGTTTTCGTTCAGTTTCAGCCGGATCATCTTGCCCCCTTTCAACGCCGCGATCAGCAATGAATTGTTCCATCCCGGTATGCCGGCCGACTGGTAAACGGTCATGCCGCTGGGCGCTTCCGATTGCCACGAGTTGGGGCTTGAATTGGGGTCGCCGGTTGGATCATCGTTCTGCACTTTATGCAGCAGGGTGGTGAGAAAACTGTTTGAGGAAGGATAGAGCGTTTTGATCGGCAGTTTGAGATCCGCTCCTATGGCGGCCGCATTCTGGTTTTCACTGCCGATGAACGGGTAAGTGGTATGCCATATGCCGGGCAGCGAGGAGTTGGAAGTGACGCCTGCCGCCAGCCCATCATAATTTCCATCGTTGTATCCGATCACGAGCGGATGCCCGTAGTTCTTTCCTCTTTCTATTATGTTCACTTCATCATCGGAGAACGGCCCGTGCTCAGACGAATACATCCTCACCTGACCGTTCACGACGGCATGGGCGAGCCCTTGTGCATTCCGGTGCCCGACACTCCACACGGCGCTCTGTACAGCGCTGTTGAACGGATTGTCGTTGGGGATCCAGCGGTCGTAAGTTCCCGCATCCGCATCCGGCTCCAGGTTGAAACGCAGCACTTTGCCTTCATAGCTGCTTTTGTTCTGCGCCTTGTTTGTTCTGCCGGCATTCTCATACTGGCCGGCGCCCATATCGCCCACCGTGTAAAAAAGGTAATTGTCGTTCCCGTTGGCGGTAAGGGGGGCTATCCGGATGCGGCCCGAGTTGTGGTCGCTGCTTCCGGGGATGCTGTCGCAGAGAATGAGCGGATTGACCAGTGCCTGGGCCGATACATTGTATTCGTAGCGAACGAGGCGGGTAGTAAAAAAACATCCGCCGCTGTTTACGGCGCAGCCATTATCAGACGCATTGGCACCGGAAAAATTGTAGACATAACTGAGATACACATACGGTTTTCCACTCAGAAAAGCCGGATGCAATGCCAGCCCCTGCAACCCTCCCTGTGGCCAGGGTTTGCCGTTCTGATTATTGAGCAGGTCGTAGCGGGGGAAATTGCGCTGGTTGCTCACATCGAGCAAAACGCTTTTTGTTCCGGATACAGGATCGATCCTGCTTACCCGGTAGCCCCGCGCTTCGGTGATCCAGAGATAGTTATCAGGTCCGTATACGATTTCCCAGGGATCGGACAGTCCGTCTTTGACGATGCGGGTGTTAAAGACCTCGCCATTAGGCCCTGTGACGGTCTGTGAGAAAAGAGAAGACAGAATAAAAAAGCAAGCGAGTAAACTACAGGCGTACCGGCAGTTTTTGGGCAGAATCATAAACAGGGAATTGGGGTGGCAAACAATATTGCCAGACTAAAGTACAGTTATTCCTGACATATCCAAAGTTTTCCTCCCGGAAAAAATCAGTGTATACACTTATACCTCCTTTCCTACATTTGATCCGTCAGGCAGTTGGCATAACCTGCTTATCTTCCCAGTATGAGCTCCATCCTTGTTTCTGAAATCTATGTATATCCGATCAAGTCCACTTACGGAATCGCGCTCGGCGCAAGTGAAGTGCTTGCCGAAGGCTTCCGGCACGACCGCCGGTGGGCCCTTGCAGACAAACAGGATGCGGTGCTGACAGCCCGTGAATTTCCAGAGATGCTGGGCATCCGCACGGCATTGGGCAACGGGGAACTGACGATAGAACTCCCTGGCTACCCGGCTTTTAGCGTCCCTTACCAGCCAGATGAGCGAAATCATACGATGGTGAAATTATTCGGAAACGCGGTTCCGGCCAATGCGATGCCAGCCGGTGTGAATGAGGCTTTTTCGAATTTCCTGCAGACGGACTGCCGGCTGATCTTTATGGACTGGGACTGCATCAGAACGATGAGCCGGACCTATGGCGGAACCGAGCACGACCGGGTTAGCTATGCCGATACCGCCCCGTTCCTGCTGGTGTCCGAGGCGACGCTCGCGGAACTGAACGAACGGCTCCTGCTACCGGCCCGCATGCGGAGTTTCAGGCCGAACCTGGTGGTGCGCGGATGCGGCGCGGGAGAAGAAGAAGGTTGGAAAAAGATCCGCATCGGCGATACGGTACTGGAACAAAGTGAACCCTGCAAGCGATGCGTGATGACAACCATGGACCCGGAAACAGGCGCCCGGAACCCGCTACAGGAGCCACTCCGCACGATGGCTGCCTACCGGCGCCACCATCGGGGCGGCGTTCGTTTCGGCATCAATATGATCCCACGCACGCTGGGCACCATCCGCCTCGGTGACCCGGTGGAAGTGCTTGAAAGAATATAAACTCCTGCTCCCGGTAACAGGAACTTCGTAATTTACCTTGTATACGATTGTTACTATCTCTCCTATCAAAATGAACGACCATATGAAAAAATTTTTGTCGGCGTCAACCTTCCTTTTGCTGGTGATGCCAGCCCTGGTACTGTTTTCTTCCATGGCTTTCAAAGCAGCACTCCCTGCCCCGCAACAAAGTAAATCCCTTATCTGGAAGCTGGAGAACCCAGCGCAGGCAGGGAGCTATCAGACGGAAGTTCTGGGCAGCCCTGCAGCACAGAACACGATGCCCAAGTCCGTTTTCTTTGATGGGGTCGATGACGGAATGATCGTTCCAGTGAACCCGGTCCAGAACTGGAAAAGTTTTACCGTGGAAGTGTTGTTCAACCCGGCGGCCGATGGGCCTGCGGCCCCGCGTTTCATGCATTTCGAGGACTCTGCAGGCAGACGCGGTACGCTCGAGCTCCGCGTAACGCGCGACGGGCGCTGGTATGCGGACACATTTTTAAAGAATGGCCGCACAGATAAAGGCCTCACCCTCATCGATTCCACCCGGCTGCATCCCTGCGGTCAGTGGTATTGGCTCGCGCTCGTATACGACGGCCACCAGATGCGCGACTTTGTCAACGGCGCCCCCGAACTGGCTGGCGAGGTAAGGATCGATCCTATGTCTGACGGACAAATATCCCTGGGGGTGCGACTGAACCACGTTTCCTGGTTCAAAGGGAACATCAGCGAAGTCAGGTTTCATCCGGCTGCACTCAGCGCTGGCCAGTTACAGCGGTTTTGATCTATGCGCCTGCTTCGTAAAGGAATTCTCCGGCTTATATTAAACTAACCATGCCCGGAATCTTACCATGCCAATCCCGGGAAAGACACGAGGCCTCGCGTCTCTAAATTTCTTGGTAAGTACGTTCAAGACATGAAGTTGTACCTGCTGGTAAGGGGCGGTTTGGCTCAATCTCTTAATATCTCGCCAAAAAAAAGACAGATCCAACCAAGGTCGCTGTGGGTGCGGCATTGATCCATATCTAATCCTCCAGGGAAGGAGTTTTAATCGTGAGGATCCTGCCATCCCTTCATTCTCTGAATCAGGGGTCAGAGAATGAAGGCAATCACTGCAAGCGCTGGACAGCCCGCTTACCACGAAGCCACATCATTCCGCCGGGTGATCTGAACCATCTTCTTGCCGGGGTCGAGCTCTACGCTGCCGGTGCCGAGGTCTGCGGTAGCCGGTATCTTGAATCTGACTTCCGTCCATTGCGGCAGCAGGTCGGCAGGGGCTTTGAGGGAAGGCACCTGTACGGTGCCTATGGTCTTCTTGTGAGCATCTTTGATCGCGAGGGTGGTAGCCGGGGCCTCGACCGCGCCCAAACTGTATACTTTTACGGACAAGGTATCGCCTTCGATCTTCACGTCTTCGGGGTTGATGCCGAGGTCGGGGCGCTGGTTGTAGCCGGCCGGGGAAGGGGCAACCAGCTCCATGTCTACCAGGATCTTCTGATGCGATGCAAACACGATGGGCAGGCTGTCGCCGCTGGCTACCTCCACTATGCGTTCGAGCGGAGCGGAATCCGGTTTCTGATCGTCATTGGCATCGGCGCCCTGGCGTATGCGCCAGCGGCCGGGTTGAATGTTCCACATCGTCATGGCTGCATGAAGATCCTTCTGGCCCAGGTTGTAGGCCATAAACGCGATCCGGTTCCCGCTGGCGCCGGTAACAAAAACGGCCAGGTTTTCATAGCTGGCTGGCTTTTCAATCTTCCAGCTCAGATAGTTCTGCTGATAAATATTCTGGATGCGCGACAAGGCTACACCGCCAAGCCGGTCGGCCTGTATATCGTTGTTCGGCGCCACAACCCGGTCGATCCACACACTGCCTTCGGTATTGATGAATTCACGGGCGGCAAGGTCCCTGATCCGCTCTTCATACCGCCTTGCCACACTGTCGGCATTGAAGGCATGGCTCTCTTCCCGGCGGGTGGCGATCGCTTTCAGGTATTTCTGATCGCCTGTATAATCATACGCCGCCCGGAAGATCTGCCAGGTGTTTTGTATGCCGGCTACTCCCCTCACCTGGTCGGTGCTGAAATTGATATCTGTATACGGAACACCGTTCGCATCGGTGTGGGCAAGGAGTCCGTCGGCCACCTCAACGATCATCTTCCGCAGAACAGGATTGCCATTGTAACGGGCAACATTATACGCCGTATGCAGAACATGGTACGAATTGGCGCCCGACCATTGCCAGGGATCTTCCGTTGTAATGCCGGTGCCGCCATAATAACGCGACCGGAAGTGCCGGTGGCCCGCCTGGTTTTTCTGTGTCACCTGCCCCATCACCTGCCGGGCAATCTCCATTCCATGCACCAGATGCAGCGGATTGCCATAGTCGAGCAACTCCATCTGTCCCACTGCTTCGATGCCGTCTTCATAAGCATGCAGCAGATCGGTTTTGATGGTAGCCAGCCCGTTGGTGAACAGGGGCAGACTGCGCTGTTTGAGTGTGGCATCAGAGGCGGGCCGCTCCTGGTCGTAAAATCCCTTCATAAATTTCTGCATCGAACGAAGCGTCTTGTCGGGTTCAATGCCCATGAAAGCAGTGCCTACAAAGGAGTTTGTAAGATCGTCGTCATCGGATAAGCCGCCCCCGAATTCGCCGTTGCCGATCTGTCTTTTGTCGATGTAAAAATTTACGATGGTTCCCAACCGCTTCAGGTATTCACTCTGCAGGAATGCCCATTCCGGTATCCCCGCCGGGCACACCGGCATCCGGAACTCAGGACGGTATTTCGGATTGCCGGTCAGCACATATTTGTAGGCCAGGCCTGAAAAATTCCGGGGGTCCGCTTTCAGCAGGTCCGAATCGTCGGCAGCGAACCGGTTGTAGAGGTTGAACCGTGGGTTTACCGGCCGTTCTTCCACTGTAAAGCCGTACAGGTCGCGGACCTGGGTGGCGCGGTCGAGGATATGCTCGGGCAGCGCTTTTTCCTTGGAGGTATAGAGGAGCCGCACGGTGGCGCCCTGTAGCAGGCCTGGCGTAAGGTCGGCCCCTGCCCCGGCAAGGGTGATGTACAAGGCATGGCCGTCAGGCAAGATCCGGTCGCGGGTATCGATCCACAGCCGGTAAGCCTGTCCGGGCCGGATGGAAAAGCTGACATCCGCCAGGTCGCGCATGGCCCACAGCGGATCCTTGATCCGGAGATTCAACGGAAACAAGTCGCCATGCGTTGGTTTCACTGCCAGTGCTGGAAGATCGAGCTCAACGCCATCCAGGGCCGCACCGGGATGTTCCCCATAAGGGATCATCAGATGAATAAATGGAATGGCCTCGGGAGCCATCGTTGCGGAGGCGGGTGTTTTTCCATCCATAACACCGACCATTTTCTGACGTTCGTCGGCCGGGTAGCGGCCATCAATAAACGCAGCCAGTTCATCTAGCCCTTTGCTTGACCCGGCTGCGACATTCGCTGAAAGAAAAAAACTTTCCGCTGTCCGCCCGGCAGGCGCCTTCCCCGGCACCACATTGTATACGCCAAGCTCGCCGATCGGCTCTTCGATCAGGGCATTGTCGAACCGGAGGGTGCCGCCCCGGTTATCTGTTGTGCGGTGAACCGATTTGATCTGTTGCCGGGTCCTTACGGCGAACGTGGTATCATACCGATGTTCTTTTTCGTACGTAAGCTGTCCCCAGGCCTTGCCCCAAATCTCCACCTGGTTCCAGGGTTCATCCGGAATGTTGAAACGGATTGTTTGTCCCGAATGCGAATAGATGTCCCAGTCGGGCAGTACAAAGTAGTCGTAACGGCCGGGCAGGCGCGACATATTGTATACGCCGGGCCAGGTGGTTTCGCGGATGCCGTCGTTGGCTTTCCAGAACCACCGCCGGATATCGTAGGCATCGTGCACTTCCACCTTGCGGATCGACATATCGGCACGCTCTAGCAAGGGCGGGGCTTCGTTGGGCAGGTTCCATCCGTTGCGGATCCACCATTCATCGCGCCAGCGCCGTTCTGCAAGGGTGCGGTTGAGCGCCGGTACCGGCTGCGGCTGCTGGCCACGGGCCAGCTGACCGATGTTCTCGTCGGAAAGCATACGGTCATAGATGCGGAGTTCGTCAAGGTCGCCGCCCCGTACGAAACTGTATTCGCTTTGCACCTGGTAAGGACTGATGATGCGGGAATGCGGGCCGAACTGATCGAGCCCCGTATCGAATACCGTACCGGACGCGGTCTGCTTTTGGGCCAGCTTGCCGTTCACATAAAAGCGGATGCCTTCGGTCTCATCCCAGGAGAGTGCAAGGTGCGTCCACTGGTCAGGTGCCGGAAGGCTGTCCATGAAAAAGGAGACCCTTGTGCGCGACAACCCAATATCTGTTACAAAGGCATCAAACCCCTTCCCGTTGTAATCGATGCGAAGCCAGACCATGTCCCAGCTGGAGTGGTCAGCATAGGCGACCCTGAACACCGGGAAAGGCGTAGAGCCCATCGGATACCGTGAACGCCAGAAAAAGGACAGGGTGCCCCGCTGCGCATAGATATTACCGGGAGCCCAGTATGAAAGCAGCTGGTCGTCTTCCGCCGACAACCCTGCCCCTTTTGCACCGCTGGGTATCACAGATACATTCCTGAGAAAATTAGGCATCGTCTGGCCGCCGCCGGCAAAATCGGCCGTAAGTTTCTGATCGCCGGAAAGGTAAAAAAGAAGGCCCGGCTCGGCAGATTTTACTGGATGCACTGCCTGCCCCGCCATGAGGCCGGGTTGAGGCTCAGGAAATACCTGTGCATGAAGAAGCTGACCAGCCAGCAGAAGCATAGCCAGCGCGAGAAATGGTTGGAAGGTGTGTTTGCGGAGGAGAATGCTGTTCGGGTGTTTCATATAGGCTGACTGGTTGAACGTTCGCTTCGTTTATTGATGGGTGTTATATCGGCTGAGTGGATCCGGTGATGCCCGAACCGACTTCTGCCTTCCTCCCGCACGGCCAACCGTGCAAAAAAACCCTCATCCGCATCCAAAACTTCTCTTACTTCCCTGTCTTCATTTTTTGCGTCGATTTCACATACTGGATCAACTGGTACATATTCCGCATGTAGGCTGTGGTGGAGATATATAATTTGTCGGATGGATCGGCGTAAGGCGACGTGTCTGTGTCATCACCCACATGGGTAGACGCAAACTCATCCGTGGGCTGCCTGTTCTTACCTTCCCCGGTGTAGGGATGACTGATTGCGGCATGAGGAACGAGCCAGCGGCTGTGATCGTCCAGGGCTTTCAGGATCTCTTTTACCCGGGCCTCGTTGGGCGGCGGTGCGGAGGACGCGGCACTGCGGCTCAGGTCGTAATAGTGCTGTGGCGTGCCTTCTCCGTGAAAGGCTTCTGTGAGCAGCGGCGAGTTTTTGGAAGCTTCTGCCGGCGACAATGCACTTACCCGGGCATATTCCCGTTTCAGGTTCTCCACATCGATCTTTCCCTTTCCCTGCATATGTCCAAGCAACTTGTCGTCGCTGTAATCGTAATAGTAATAACCATAGGTCACATTCGACCCCTTGCGGTGTACGAAAATGGGACGGTCCGTTTTCAGTTCAACGAACAGGGAGTGACTGTACCTGCCGCTTTGTGTCATGCTGTCGGGCAGGCGTGTTTTCTCGAGCCATTTGATGGCGTCGGGAATGCGGGCAATGAATTTACGGTCGCCGGTGTACTCATAGAATTTGATCATCAGCAGCGCATTCCAGTTGGTAGCGCGGGGCAACAGCGCTGCCGGCTCATAGGTTCGGGCGCCGGCAGGCTCGAGGTCGAGGTTGTATTGCTGGCCCCAGGCGCCGTTGGCCTGTTGGGTAAGGAGATAAAAGTTCATCCCGCGGCTGATGGGGTCGAGAAAGCGCTCTTCGCCCAGTGTCTGGTAACACTGTACCAGGAAGTTCACGTTCTCCCAGGTAACATCATCGTTGAAAGTATAGTAAGACGTATAGTCGGGATGACCTGATTTGTTGAAGTCGTACCGGAGGGGATACCGCTGGGGCCATCCACCGGCGGGGTACTGGCTTTTCAGCAGAAAACCGATGGCCTTGTCGAGCGCCGGTTTATATTTTGGATCGAGC
Source organism: Chitinophagaceae bacterium (assembly GCA_965200945.1). Lineage (GTDB taxonomy): Bacteria > Bacteroidota > Bacteroidia > Chitinophagales > Chitinophagaceae > JADCRZ01. The sequence continues at coordinate 364,109 of OZ241749.1, read as the reverse complement.
TTCTCGAGGTACACGCGCAGGAGGAACCGGGCGGCGTCGGAAGTAACATCGTCGTCATAAGTGCTGTTGCCGTAATAATGCTGGAATTCTTCCAGCCGCCAGCCGTTCTTGCCGATCGTGTTATACCAGTTCTTCAGCGAACGGTCGCCGGCAAAATCGATCATGTAATTCCAGCCGCCCTCATGGCTTTGGCCCCAGATAAGCGCGGTAGCCGCCTTTTCAGCCGCCTGGTAATAATATTCATCATGCGTGCCATGGTATGCTTCCAGGAACAGATTTCCCATGCTGACCGTGCCCCCGTCCTGTACCCACACCATGGTCGGGTACGCTTCCATCTCACCCCAGCGCCTGGAAAGATCGGGCGTATAATACCATACAAAGCCGCCGTTTGTGCTGACCTCCTCCACCATGTACTTTGTAGACCGTAGCATGGCCTGCTGCACTTCGTCGGGAAGTTTATTCTGGGCGATTACCGGACCTGAAAAAACAAAAATGAACAACAGGGTGTGAATAAACACGTTTTGTTTCCGCATGAAAAAGATTGAGAGGTTGAAACTTAATATCCCTGGTTCTGAACGAGGTTCCTGTTGGCGATGATCTGTTGGTTTGGTATGGGGTATAATCCCCTGAAAGCGGCCACGGGTGTAGCGTTGAAGGTCCAGGTGCGGGTGAAGTAATCACCGAAGCGGATCATATCCCTTCTCCTGGCGCCCTCCCATAAAAATTCCCGGCCCCTTTCATCTTCAAGGTTCTGTAATGTTACACCGGCAAGGGCTGTGGCGCTGCTTCTTGCCCTCACCTGGTTTACCAGCGGCAGTGCGTCTGCGGTATTGCCGGTGCGCACCAGCGCTTCGGCTTTCATCAGCAGCACATCCGCATAGCGCATAAGCACAATATCATTGTCGGCATCCCTGCCTACCCATTTACCGTCGGGTATGTATTTCAGCACGCGGTACCCCTCGTTGTCTTCCGATTTCGTGGGGTCCTTGATCGGGATCAGCACCAGCGCCGTGCCGTTCGTATATTTGAGCGGGTTGCCGTTGAAATCGAATTGCGGACCCCAAAGTATGTATTTCCGGCGAATATCCGCCGCTTCATACCGGTTCAGCGCTTCTTCGAAAGTATTGAATCCGTTGGCCGGAACAAAAGGCAGAATGGGATTGAAACTGTTTACGTGCAGGGCATTGAGCGCACCGCGCACAAAGTTGTTGCCACCGGCCGTTTGTGCCGGATCGATCGAAAAAGAAGAGATCAGCTCTTTCGACTTGTCGTTATCGCCATTAAAATTGGTGATAAACTGGGGCTCCAGGCTGTACCCGCCCGAGCTGATCACTTTGTTACACATATCGAGCGACTGGGTCCAGTAGTCTTTACCGGTATAAACCTTTCCGTTGAGGTACACCATCGCAAGGGCCGCCCAGATGGCTTCTTTGGTGAAACGCGGGTAGTACGTTGTTCTTGTTACCTTGGTGACCGACGGAAGGTCGTCGACCGCTTTGAGCATTTCGGATTCTACAAAATTGAACACTTCGATGCGGGTATTGCTTTTCGGCGGGTTCGATGGATCCACTTTCGGTGCCGTTACGATCGGCACACTGCCCCACAGATCCATGGCATAGAAATAAGCATAGGCGCGAAGCGCCCTCACTTCAGCGATCTCCGGCGTGAGTGTCGAACTTTGCGGCGACCCCTGCATGCTTTCCAGTACACCGTTGGCCGCGCCGATGATGCCAAACACTTCGCCCCAGGCCGAATTGTTCTCACTGTTGTCGGGTGTTACCTTGTGATTCGTGAACTCGAGGTGCACCCCGCCATCGTACCAGCCGCCATTGGTACGCGCCGCCATGATAAACTCATCGGTGCCCAGTTCCGTGGCCCTGAAAGTTGCATTGTAGTTGGTGACCGCCGACATACGCTGGTATACGCCTACCACCGACGAAAGCGCTTCCGCTTCCGTTTTGTAATAATTGGTGGGCGACAAGGTGCTGAACAGTTCTTCGTTGAGGTGCTTTGTACAGCCGGCGGTCAACAGCAGGGAAGTAAGAACAGCGATCGACCGGAGAGAAAAAAGACAGGTTTTCATAACAAACATCGTTGTGCGTAATAAATGGGTGATGCGATCAGAAACTGAAACTGGCTCCTGCCATAAAGGCCCTTGATTTGGGATAGCCCAGGTAATCGGTTCCGATCGGCGCGTTCCCGCTGCCATTGGTATTTGAATTCACTTCCGGATCCTGGCCTGTATACTTCGTGATCACAAGCAAGTTCTGCCCTGTGATATAGAACCGTACGTTGCCGATGATCTTAGCCTTTGCGTTCAGGGTATAACCGACCGTAAGATTATCAAGCCGTACGAACGTACCGTCCTCGATCCAGCGAGATGAGTATTTCTTCGGCTGCAACCTGTCCATGCCGGTGGTCAGCGCGCTGGCCAGCACATTTTTACCGGGTAGATTGCTTAAATAAGAAAGGTTCAGGGCGGTAAGGTTGAGCACGTCATTGCCCACAAGCCCCCGCACGTTGATCTGTGCATCGAATTTCTTATAAGAGAAAGAGTTGCTGACCCCGAAGATAAGCTTCGGCTGTGCATTGCCGATGATCGTTCTGGCCGAGTCAAACTGCTCGACGCCGGATTTCATTCCCCTGTAATTCAGTCCGTAAAACGTACCCAGCGATCGGCCCGGCACAATGATCTGTGCATTTACCCCCGAAAGTCCGGAACCCTGTACCGGCGATGTCTCTATCCGGTTGGTGCTGAAGGTTCCGTTCGACAGGCTCAGCACTTTGTTGCGGTTGCTGGTAAAGTTGGTATTGATGCGCCACGAAAAATTGCGGCTTTGCACGAGGCGGCTGCCCAGGGTAAGCTCCACGCCCTGGTTCTGCACACTGCCTACATTGGCCAGCTGTGTAGCCACCACCGAGGGAGAAGGCAGCGCAAACAGCAGCAGCAGGTCGGTCGTTTTCTTTTTGTAATAGTCGAGCGTACCGGTGATGCGCCCGTTGAACAGTTCGAAATCGGTACCCACATCTACCTGTGCCGTCTGCTCCCAGCGCAGATCGGGATTGGCCAGCTGCGCCGGCAGTACCACCGTAAGCCGGGTGCCGCCCACGATGTAGCCGGTAGTGCTGGCGGCAAGCGTGGTCAGCGAATTCAGGTTACCTATTTCTTGGTTACCGGTCACCCCGTAACTGGCCCTGAGCTTGAGATCCGTGAGCGTCTGGTTCTTGGGAAAGAATCTTTCGTTCGACAGGCGCCAGGCAAAAGAGCCGGAAGGGAACGTACCCCATTTGTGTCCTGCGCCAAAACGGCTGGAACCGTCGCGCCTGAGCGTTGCCGTGAGCAGGTAGCGGTCGGCAAAGGAATAGTTCAGCCGGCCGTAATAGGAGATAAGCGTATTGCTTTCCTTGTAGGTGCTCACATTGCTGATCGTTTTGGCAGCCTGAAAGCTGTTCCACTTGAACGCGTCGGAGATAAAGCCGGAAGCCTGCGCCCGGTTGCCCTGATCGATAAAATACTGGTACGAATAACCTGCGATCGCATTAAACGAATGTTTGCCGTATTCCTTTTGAAAACGCAGGGTGGTTTCCATCAGCTTGTTCCAGTCGCCGGTGTATGTAATGTTGGCCAGCCCTCCATAGCCACCGCCGAGCGGACTTGCCTTGTAGATGTAATTGTTGCGGTTGATGTCCTGGTAAGTATAGCCTATGTTCACGTTCACGCTCAGCGGATCGATGATGTGGTAGGTGGTGGACAGGTTGCCGAGAAAGCGCTTGGTGACAGCTTGGTCCTCGATCTGTTTTGCGTAGGATACCGGGTTCACGGTGAACTGGCTGTACTGGGAAAAATTGCCCGCCCTGGTGTACACCGGAAAAGTAGGATTGAACACATAGCTGTCGTACAGCATATTGGTACCGCTCTCCCCTCCCACCGTATTGGAAATGGGCGCCGTTTTTGAGTTGATCTGCGAACCGGTCACGCGGAAATCGAAGTCCAGCTTGCCATCCAGCGCCTTGTGCCGCACGTTCAGGCGGGCCGTTCCGATGTTTTGCTGCGACGCAATGACCACGCCCTGTTGAATGGAGTACCCTACAGAAGCGCGGTATTGCGTGTTCTCGCTTCCGCCGCTCATCGACAGGTTATGATCCTGTGAAACGGCGGTGCGGAAGACATGATCCTGCCAGTTGGTGTTCGCCCCGGAATCAACCAGGCTGAGCCCCAGATTTTTTACGGCCTGCCGGTATTCGTCTGCGGTGAGCATGTCGAGTTTCTTTGTAACGTTGGCGATGCCAAAGCGGCTGGTGTAGTTCGTTCGCACCGCACCGGCTGTACCGCTTTTGGTGGTGATCACGATCACACCGTTGGCCCCGCGCGAGCCATAGATAGCAGTGGCGGAGGCATCTTTGAGCACCGTAATATTCTCGATATCGGCCGGGTTCAGGGTGTTGAGCGGATTCACAGGTTCCTGGTCGAGATAGGAAACATCACCCGAATTAAGATTGGGCTGGCGTGAGATGGAAGAAGTGGAGATGGGCACCCCGTCGATCACATACAAAGGTTCGTTCGATGCCGTGATGGAAGTACCGCCCCTGATCCTGACGGTGCTGGAACCGCCCGGCTTGCCGCTGTTCTGTTCGATGTTCACGCCGGCCATCTTGCCCTGGATAAGTTGCTGGGGGCTCAGCTGCGGTCCCTGGTTAAAGTCCTTTGAATTGACGGCCACCACCGAACCGGTCACATCTTTCTGACGCTGGGTTCCATAGCCCACCACTACCACTTCGTTGAGCTTAGTATTGCCTGCTCCTGCCAGCTTTACGTTGATGACCGCACGGCCATCGATGGAAACTTCCTGGCTGGCAAAGCCGACATAAGAAAAAACAAGCACATCGGAGGCCTTGCCGGCCGAGATGCCGTACATGCCTTCCGCATCGGAGGTAGCGCCTGTCTTTGCACCCTTTACCTGCACGGAAACACCTGAAAGGGAAGTGCCGTCATCCTGTGTGATCCTGCCTTTGACGGTGATCTTCTGGGCTTCTGAAGTTTGTGAAATAAAAAGAGCGGTGAAAAGAAAAAATAGAGCGGGTAGAAATTTCTTTTTCATACGGCATGTTTTACATATGCGCAAAGCAAAATGCCCTGCACCAATGTTGACGAATCAAACAGACAGATACATACTGGGGCCAACCCTGCGGGGAAGGTCAGTTGAATTTGTCTGCTTTCTGTAAACTAGCTAGGAAGAGCAATCGTTTTTGGAAGATCCTTGGCTGATCTGTTTTCTAGGCAATACGGAATGGCTTCTGCTCTTGTACAACAATTTAGGGGGGTTTGAGTAACAAAACAAAATATTGCCCAACAATCTATGCAATCGTTCCCGGACAAGGCAAAACAAAAAGGCCGGAAGGATACCTCCGGCCTTTCAGATCAGAACCCTGTAAGTTTCTTAGCGCCTGACTTTCGTCAGTTTCCAGGTCTTCATCGGAATTCCGTTTACCTGCAAACGTGCGATGTAAGTACCTACATCAACCTGGGTCTGGCCACTCAAGTCGATCCGCAGCGTGTTGGCGCCGGGGGCGAGTTTTCCAAAATGTTTGTTGTATACCAGTCTGCCAGCCAGATCGTATATGCCTACCATGATGTCGTTGTCGGCGGCGGAATTATTGAAGTTGATGCGCAGGTCTTTGCTGAACGGATTGGGATAAGCGTTCAACAGCTTGCCTGCGTTGGCATCCGCGGCAACATCGGCAGCGGCACCGGTGATTCCCGAAGCGGTGCTGAAGCTTGTTTCCGTGAACCCGTTGAAGTATTCCGTAAAGGCGGCATTAGGTATTTTTTGTTTGCCGAAGTTGGGCCCGGTCCAGTATACATTCATAATGTCCGCTTCCTGCTGGTCGAAGAACGTCATGGCGATCGGGTACAGTCCGGGCGTGGCCACATACACGCTGGCCGACACCGATTTGGAAGGATGCACGCCGTCGTTGTTGATCAGCGGTGTGGCGGTGGGTGAATAGAAACTGTTGAAGTACAGTTTGCTTCCATCATCCGATATGGTTTCGAATGTATATGTGCCCGCGGTTTTAATGTTGATATATCCCTCCCACACAAATCCGAAATAATCGGGGATCTGTTTGGGCGTGAGGTCTACGTTAGGGGTTGTGCCGGTTTTTACGGGCGTCAGCTTCGAGAAATCAGGAAGGGCTGACCAGCCACCTTCATAATATTTATACCGGAGGCCATTGGCCGAGGTGCTCAGCGACTGGGTGAAGGCAGAGGAGGAATAGTTGCCTGCCGCATCGTAGGCTTTCACTTCAAAATAATAGTTGGTGTTGGGCTTCAGGCTGTCGACCGTTACCGATGTGGAAGTGGTGGCAAACTGGAATACGCTGTTTGCATACACGTAATACTGCGACACGGCAATGTTATCGCTTGAACTGTCCCAGCTCAGGTCGGCGAACGTGCGGCCCACGTAGTTAGCCTTGAAATTGGAGGGCGTGGTAGGCGGGGTGTTGTCGGATACGTTTTCAACAAAAGCAAAGTCAGGAACCAGCTGCCGCCCAAAGGTCGGACCGGTCCAGTACAACTGCATGCTGGCCCCGCCGGTGATCTGGTTGTACGCGATCGCTACCGGGTACACACCCACGGCGAGATTGGTGACCGTGCCTTTCACCGAAACGGCTCCATGTTCACCATCATTGCTCACCAGCGCTTTGGCGGTAGATGAGTAAGGCGTATTGAAATAGAATTTACTTCCGTCGTCGGAAACCGTTTCGAATGTATAGGTTCCGGGAGTGCGGATGTTGATATAACCTTCCCACAGGAACGCATAGTTGTTTTGAACGCCCGCAGGCCTTACCCCGAGATCGACGTTGGAAGTGGTTCCCTTTTTCACCGGAGTCAGCTTGGTGAAATCCGGCAGGCTATACCAGGCTCCCTGATAGAATTTATACTGCAGTCCGTTGGCGGTACTGGTAACGGTGATGGTGTTGCTGAAAGGAGATACGTTGCCTTTTTTATCCAGTGCCTTCACAGCGTAGGTGTTGGCTACATTCGGCAATATCGGATCAAGGGTGATGCTGGTATCCGAAGTGGATGTGCGCAACGTACCGTTCACATACACATCATAGCTCACCACACCTACATTGTCGGTGGCTTTGTTCCAGGTGAGGTCGATGGCTGTGCGGCCGTTATAGGCATATTTTAAATTCGCGGGTGCGTTGGGCGGCACATCATCACCCATGGTTCCGGTGCTGGTAAAAGCCGAATTCGGAATCAGCTGCCGCGTGAAACCGGGGCCCGACCAGTATACCTGCATTGTGGAGTTACCCAGGTTCTGCAGGTAGGTAATGGCGATCGGATAGGTGCCGGGGGTGGTTACGGTTACCGTACCGGTAGCCGAGATGGCGCCATGCGCTCCGTCGTTGTTTACGGTAGCGGTGGCATTGGCTGAATAGGGCGTATTAAAATAAAGCTTGCTGCCGTCGTCAGAAACGGTTTCAAAAGTATACGTACCTGCGGCAGGCAGGTTGATCCGGCCTTCCCAGATCATGGCATACTGGCTGGAAGTAAGTACAGACCGGCTGTCGATGTCTACATTGGGCGAAGTTCCGGTGGCAACCGGCGTCATGACGTTGAAATCAGGCAGGTTGTTCCAGGCGCCTTCAAAGTACTTGTATTTAAGTCCGCGGTACACATCCACCGGATTGGGCGACCAGTCGGACCAGTTGGAGGTGGCCGTGCGTTTAAAGCGGGCGCGGTACTTGCCGTAGGCGGCCACGGTGATCTCGTTGCCGGTGAAGCTGTGCACCACAAGGGTATCGGCGATCTTGCTGACACCACTGGTGCTTGTAGCCACCGTTACATTGTCTTTCTGCCATTCGTAAGCATAAAATCCTGCACTCAGCCCGAGGCGTGCACTGATGGAAGATGACTGGTCGAACTGGTTTTGCTGATAGAGCACCACCGGATTTGCCTTGTGGGCGTTGGTCATATACGGAAGCAGGTAGGGTTCTTCAAACTGCGAGAACCATACAAGATGGCCGATGGAAGGGTAAAAGCTGTGGCGGATGGTGGCCCCTTTGGAAGTCATGGTGTTTACGAAAGCCGTCACATAGGAAGGGTTCGGGTTCAGGTCCTGGCCTCCGTTGCCAACCCACATGGGAATGTGCACCAGTTTGTTTTGGTCATTGTCGGGCAGAGTTTCGATGAGCGCGGGAGAAGAGGAGATGGAAAGGCAGGAGCGCTGGGGATACCAGGCGCTGTAACGGATCGAAGCAAAACCGCCCATCGACAGTCCCATGGTCAGGATGCGGTCAGGATCGAGGTTGCAATACTTCTGCATGGAATCGAGGATCTGGTTCACTTTCGTGAAATGGGTGTCTTCCCAGATGCCGTCTTCCCAGTGAACCGGATAAAGCAGGAACGAGTTGAACTGGCCGGCGTCGGCCATGTTCTGAAATTTCTCACCGGTATAAAGGAGCTGGGATTCATTATCCGTATTTGGCGCCACTTCGCCACCACCATGATAAAAAACAATGACCGGATATTTTTTTGTCTGGTCGGCTGGATTGTAACCATCGGGATAGCGCAGGCGGAACGCCATGCCATTGAAATAATATGCTTTGAATTTGTCTGTGTTCCAGCTGTATACTTTGGTACGGACCCATTTGGCAAGGGTGTTGGCCGCCGGCACGGCGGGCGGTTTCAACGGATCGTAAGAAACGATCGGATCGTTGGGATCGAAAATATTTTGTGCATGACCGGTTTGTGAACCCAGCGAAATAGCAACCAGGCAAATGAGTAGAAGTCTTCTCATGACGTAGTTCTTAATCATAACGTGAGATAGATTGCGATTGAAATCTTTAACAAACTAATAACATATTTAAAAAAGCCCTTGAAACAGGTAGTCAATTTTCATGAGAGGCAAGCTGTGGATTTTCCTAAAAGAACATGTGAGATTAAATAGGGCGGCTTTTTAGCAAAGGATGAAATCAAAGGTATCAAGAAGTTTTCAAGCAACAATACAAATCTCCAAATTATTCACCAGCGCGGACTGTACCCTATTTCGCGTACATGTTTTCACTTAGAAAATAAGACCCGGATATTAAAAATCTTACTATACCGATCAGTTCCAGTTTCTGGTCACAGTAAACTATCCGCTTAACCGGCTCAATTCATACGCCAGATTTTCCCTCGCAGTTTGCTCATACCTGTTATAGAACCAATTTGTCTTGAAGATACGCTGCTTTTCAAAGAAGTGCAGAAGCACCTTCTTTCTTCCCGGAACGTACATTTCATCGGGGAAAATTTTATACTCCATGCGGATAGCCTGAGCATACTGCCGGTACTCTCCAGCCGCAGCACCCAGGATGCACAGGTCCGCATCCGTAAAATAATTCAAGTCGCTGTCCCCGGTTTGATTATGATTTTTGGTGGCCAGGATCAGCGCTTCACAATGCTTCAGCATCTCGCTTCCTGCAAACGGCGACAGATCTTGAACGGCCCGCGCTGCGCTCTTTTCTTCGTTGTCTCCTTTCGTCACGCTGTACACGATGTCGTGATATGCAATGGCAAATACGACCGCGTTCCAATCAAGGATGGAAGACCTGAGCGGAGCCAGCTGTACCAGCAAAAAGTTGAGATGTTGCAGGTTGTGGTAAAACCGTCCCGCATCCTGGTAGGCTTTCTCGATCTCGGTCCAGCAGTGCAGGCCAGTTTGCGTCGCGGAAGAAATGGATGAAAAAGCCTGCAGGAAAGCTTCCCGGATCTCTGATGTTGGCGTCATCGGTATAATTTGCTGAAGAAAACAAAATTAAGGGAAGTCTTGATAACAGATGCCACAGAGCGGCGGTGGCCCGTATCACTGCAATACGCGGCCGGCCTGCCGGATGTGCCGTTCGATGTGGTATATAAAAAAGCGGAACGTATCCCCGAGCCGCAGCCTGATCCATCTGGCGATTGAAATGGGTATCCTGGTGCGCGTCAGATCGGCGGTGCGTGCCTGCCCGAGCAGCGAAACCAGCCGCTCCTGCTGTTTCAGAAATCGGTCAAGGGTTGTAACCGATAACTGCTCAGCGACAGGCGTTTTGTCTTTCGGGGCTTTCATCTTTTTGATCTTTCCGCCGTTGTCCTGCATAAGACGGGCGAAGTAATTACCCAGCAGTCCGCTGCGGAACAAAGGGGAAGCCTGTCCGTTTTTTTGGCGGATCATCTGCTTTTCTATCTCGGGCAGATAATAGTCACCGTACATGTTGAGGTGTTCTATACATTCGAGGATGCTCCATTCGTTCCGACTGTTTTTGTGATGAAGCTGATCTAGGCTGAGTGTTTTGAAATGGCGGACGGCACGGGAGGAATGTTCCGTGAGGAGAAGCAGTTCTGCGATCAGGTTGTTTGAATCGGTTTGCATATAGTTTTGTTTCCGCAAAGATGAATCAGCACGCCTGCGTGGTTCTTGATCGAAGTCAAGAACTACGGATGCGGCTCAGTGTTTCGGGTGTCATGCGCAGATAGGAAGCAATGTACTTCAGCGGGATGTGCTGGAAAAGGTGAGGGCTCCGTTTCAGCACCCGCTGCAGCCGCTCGGTGGGCGAAGCAATGAGCAGGTCGATCTCCCGGTCGATCTGTTGTGCGATCAAACTCTCGAGCAGCAGCGTATATTGCTGCAGGTTTACCGGGCTTTCATGCACCAGCTGCATGAGGCTGGTTTTCGATAGTGCTTTCAGCGTGGTCTTGCGTATGGCCTCCATGTAAAACTCGGAAGGCGTGCCCCTGATGAACGATGAAAGAGACGCAATGAATGAACCGTCGTACCCGAAGCGGATAATATGCTCCTCGTACTCCGAAAGATAAAAGACCCGGATAGCGCCGCTTTCCACCAGGTAAAAATTGCGCTCCACCTCTCCCTCCCTGATCAGAAAATCGCCTTTGCTGAGGGTGCGCGGAATGCCGATCTCCCCGAACGCTGCCAGTATCTTGTTGGTAAAAAGCGGTGTGCCCGACATGAGAAAAGGATTTTCAGGAAAGATCCGAAGATAAATTGTGGTGCCGGGAAAAAAGCATTGCAGGGTCAAAAACAGGTGCGCATTGCTGAAACACTTATTTTTATCCGCATCATCACGCGCTTCTGCTTATGTCTACCCCGGCAACCCCCAACAAAAAACTGCGGCCGCTGCAGCTCGCGGCCGTCATCTTCCTGACCGTCTCCGGCGGTCCCTACGGTCTCGAACCCCTGCTGAGCATCGCAGGCAGTCAGGCAGCCCTGCTCTTGCTGATCATCACGCCCCTGCTTTGGGACATACCCACCATCTTCACGGTGCTTGAGCTCAACAGCATGATGCCGGTGACCGGCGGCTATTACCAGTGGGTAAAAAAAGCGCTCGGACTCAGGGCGGCATTCTATGAAGGCTGGTGGACCTGGCTCTACACGTTTGCCGACCTCGCCATCTATCCGGTGCTCTTTGTTGAATACCTTTCCTACTTCTACCCGGAAGCTGCCGTCCATAAGATCCCTATCTGCCTGGCCGTGATCTGGATCTCGGCTGCCATCAACATCCTGGGCATTGTTCCCGTAGGCCGCATATCGGTGATCCTGGGCACCATCGTGCTTATCCCCTTTCTCGTTCTTTTTGGCTGGTCGCTTGTACAGCACCACGGGCACCTGCCTGTGCCGGCCCCCGGTTTTCATCACGCCCCTTTTGCGGCCATCGGCCTCGGACTGTATACGGTGATGTGGAATTTTATCGGCTGGGACAATACCACCACCTATGCGGAAGAAGTGAACCAGCCGGTGCGCTCTTATCTTATTTCGCTTTTTTCGGCTTTCTTCGTCGTGTTCGCGATCTATTTTATCGCAACGGTCATCGCCATCAATGCAGGCGTTCCATTCGATGTGCTGGCTGAAGAAGGCTTTCCGGTGCTCGGCGTACGCATCGGCGGGCCATGGCTGGGTACCGTGGTGGCCGTGGGAGGCATTGCCAGTGCTGCAGGATTGTATTCGGCCGTATTGCTTTCTGTGTCGAGGATCCCCAAGGTGATGGCCGACGACCGGCTGCTGCCTGCCAGACTGCACGACCTGCATCCGAGGTATGGAAGCCCGTACATATCAATCATCTGCTGCTCGGTAGTGGTGAGCGGCATGGTAATGTGGACCTTCGGCGACCTTATCATCATCGACATTACGTTATATGGAGCAGCGCTTTTCCTCGAGTTTGTGGCGCTGATCCGCTTCCGCAGCCTGTTTCCGGATCTGCACCGGCCCTTCCGGATCCCGCTGAACCAGGCAGGCCTCATCGTGATGACGTTGTTGCCGCTTTCCGTGTATGTGGTTGCCATGTGCGGGGCCGTACTGAACTCCGGCAAAACAGTGAAACCGCTGCTTTTTGCGCTGGCCATCCTTGCAAGCGCGGAGCTTATCTGGCAGATCGTATCGCGCCGGAATGCGGCAAGGGGATTGTGATCCACTATTCTAAAGTTTGTTCTATTTTCACCCGGTCCATATTTTTTCATCAAGTTCCCGATTGTATGTCATTCCCCAAAAAATCGCTGCGTCCGTTGTCTTTCGTTCTGATCTTACTTGTCTCCGGTTCGCTGCCTGTACTGAGCCAGGGCTACCTGAAAGCCAGCGGAAAAAAGATTGTGGATCAAAAAGGGAACAATGTGCTGCTCCGGGGCATCGGACTGGGTGGCTGGATGCTGCAGGAAGGTTATATGCTGCGCGTACAGGGGTCCGGACAGCAGCAGCACCGTGTCCGCGAACGGATCGACTCCCTGATCGGGCCGGAAAAGACGGCTGCTTTCTACGATGCCTGGCTGAACAATCATACCACGAAAGGAGATATCGACTCCCTGCGTTCGTGGGGTTTTAATTCGATCCGGTTGCCCATGCACTATAACCTGTATACGCTGCCGGTGGAAAAAGAACCGGTGGCCGGCGCCAACACCTGGATCGACAAAGGTTTCCAGCTTACCGATGCCTTGCTGTCGTGGTGCAAGGCCAACAAAATCTACCTGATCCTCGACCTGCATGCAGCGCCTGGCGGACAGGGAAACGACCTGAACATATCGGATCGCGATCCGTCGAAACCCGCTTTGTGGGAAAGCGATGCCAACAAACAAAAGACAGTCGCGCTCTGGAAAAAATTAGCCGGGCGCTATAAGGATGAGCCCTGGATCGGCGGGTACGATATCATCAACGAACCCAACTGGGGTTTTACCGACCCGGCAAATGACAAGAACGGCACCAAAGAGCAGCACAACGAGCCTTTGCGCACACTGATGATGAACATCACCGCCGCGATCCGCGAAGTAGATAAGAAACACCTGATCATCATCGAAGGCAACGGATGGGGCAACAATTACAACGGCGTATTTCCGCCCTGGGATCCGAACATGGTGCTGAGCTTTCACAAGTACTGGAACAAAAACGATCAGGCCTCTATCAAGAACATGCTGGCTGCACGCGACCAGTATAACATCCCCATCTGGCTGGGAGAAACCGGTGAAAACTCGAACGTGTGGTTTACGCAGGCCATCCGGCTTTTCGAAGAGAACAACATCGGATGGTCGTGGTGGCCCCTCAAAAAACTGGGCTTCAACAATCCGCTTGAGATCCGGTCAAACGCCGGCTACGACAAGATCCTGCAGTACTGGGCCGGCAAGGGACCACGGCCATCCGCAAACGAAGCCGCCGACGGGGTGATGCAACTGGCGGAAGCAACGAACATACGCCATACCATCTACCATAAAGACGTGATAGATGCCATGTTCCGGCAGCCTTTTTCGAACAGCACACTCCCCTTCCAACCGGCAAAAAAAGGCAAACAGATCGACGTGATGGCAGTGGATTACGACCTGGGGAAAAATGGTGTGGCCTATTACGACCTGGACACAGCCGATTACCGCCAACCCGGGCAGAAAGGGCGGGGAAACCTGGGCCGTGTGTACCGGAACGACGGTGTGGATATCCGCAAGGAAGAAGGCAGTGAAGATCAATACTATGTGAGCGATTTCGAAGCGGGTGAATGGCTGCTGTATTCGATCCCGGCTGCGGGTGATGGCCCGTATACGATCCGGATGCAGGTTTCTTCCGACACCACCGGGAGCCTCCTGTCGGTTCGTGCCGGCGTACATAAAGAGTATGTGGATATTGCGGTTCCCAATACAGGCGGACGGACCGGTTGGAAGACCATTGAATTGAAGCATCTCGATTTTCTGCATGCGGAGCCGCAGATAAAGGTCGCCGTTCAAAAAGGCCGGCTGAGCTTCAAATCACTTGAACTGATCAGGGAATAGTTTCTGTCAGCACGCCCAACAACACTTTTATGAGATCCTGTTTTTCAATCTTGGTCCTCCTTCCTTTCGTTTTGGACTTTATCGTTAGCACTCCCGTATTCTGTCAGCCGCAGAAAGTGACCGTTCACAAACGTGACAGCGCATACGAATTGCTGCGCAATGGCAAACCTTATTTTGTGAAAGGCGCAGGAGGCAGTGTTTATGCCGACCGCATAGCCGCATACGGAGGCAATTCCATCCGCACCTGGGGCAGCCGCGACGGACGGAAGGTGCTCGACACGGCGAACAAATACGGACTTACCGTACTCATGGGCCTTGACGTGGCCCGCGAACGGCATGGCTTCGATTACAACGATACTGCGCAGGTGAACGGCCAGTTGCGCAAACTGCAGGGGGAAGTGATCAGGTATAAAGATGACCCCGCCCTGCTCGCCTGGGGCATCGGCAACGAACTGAACCTGCAATATAAAAATCCGAAAGTGTGGGATGCGGTCAACGAGATCTCGAAGATGATCCATTCCCTTGATCCGAACCACCCCACCTGCACGGTGCTGGCAGGGATCAACAAAGACCTGGTCGATCACATCAAAACCCGGTGCCCCGATCTCGACCTGCTGTCCGTGAACACGTATGCCGGACTGGCAACGCTGCCAAAGGCGATCCGCTCGAGCGGCTGGCAGGGCCCGTACATGGTCACGGAATGGGGCCCCACCGGGCATTGGGAAGGCCTGCAGACTGCCTGGAACTCCGCGATCGAAGAGACGAGCAGCGAGAAAGCCGCTGTCTACAAAAGCCGCTACGAATGGGGCGTCGAAAATGACCTGGGGAGATGCCTGGGTTCATATGTATTTCTGTGGGGGCAAAAGCAGGAACGGACACCGACCTGGTATGGGCTGTTCACCGAAAAAGGGGAAGAATCGGAAGTAGTGGATGTGATGCAATACCTCTGGTCGGGCAAGTGGCCGGTCAACAAAGCACCGCACATTTATTCGCTTCAGCTCAACGGGGTAAACCCGGTCAGCAGCCTGACCGTTCGGCCTGGCTCCGGTCTGCATGCAGTGGCGGTAGCCTCCGATCCCGACAACGACCGGTTGCAGTACCGCTGGGAGCTGCTGCCCGAACCAACGCAACTCAGCCAGGGAGGGGATCATGAAGACCGCCCGCAGCCGGTAGCAAACAGTTTCTCAGCGGTCGGCAAAGCGGAAGTGGAGGTAAAAGTGCCGGAAAAAGAAGGGCCGTACCGCGTGTTTGTATATATCAGCGATGGGCACAACAATATAGCTACCGCTAACTTTCCGATCCTTGTAAAGTAACGGATACGCTGCTTACTTTTCAGCCTGCGTCTTTGCAGCCTGTTCGGCACGATGCGCCGGATAAGGTCGAGCGGAAGCGGCTTGCCGTGGGGAACTGTACGGAGCCTTTTACATTTTTGTATGTACACAGGTCTTCCTCAAACGCCTTGATGCCGTCGGGCGTCGGGTATACGTTTATATGGTTCTTGAAAGCCGCGAAATAGATCAGGTTGCCCTCCATTTTAAACGTAGTTATCTGGTAACTGATGGCCTCCACGGCCTCGGGCGCAGCCTCCCGGATCAACTTGCGCAAAGCCCGCAAACGTTCCTGCACCGGTTCCGGAAAACCGGCTATGTATTGTTCAATACTTTCGAACGTTTCAGGGGTGTTCATAAAAGGGGTTATGGAGGTTTGACAGGGATGGATGGTACTGGTTGCCGATCATTTTCCGGCATCCGAACCGGAAAAGGTTACCGCTCACTTCTCATCCGAATGCCCCAGGCTTTTGCCGGGACAGGCTTTGTCGCGAACCAGGCGCTTCAGCTCTTTGATTTCGGGAAAGCGGCCCTGCTCTTTGCGGTCGAAAAGGGATTCTTCGTTGAGGAAGATGGTGTAACGGCCACTGACAGCGGAAGGTTGCAGGAGCACACCCCGGAGCTCTTCTGAAAACGTGGTCAGCAGCTCCTGCGCCATATACGCCGCACGCAGCAGCCACCCGCATTTCGGACAATACTCGATCACAACTATAGGTTTTGCCTCGTTCATAGAGCAAAGATGACGACTAATCGGGAAACTTATGCACCCGGCCTGCGTGCAAGGAAATTGACCCGGCCAAAAGAATCAGGGATCGCAGCAACCGATCCAAAACCGGCTTCGGTCAGCATCCTGATCCAAGTATCCTCGGCAAATAAGCCTTCCGTATGCCGATCATGTTCCACACGGGTGTCGCCCGCAGCATCTCGTAACAGGAATGCATAATCGACAATGTACGTCGTGTCGCCGGGGTCGGGATCGTAGGCCCACGAAAGATATCTCATCGCCCGGCCCTCCGGCCCATCCTCCCCTCCCAGGTCATCGGAGGGCGCAAAAGTTTCACGGGTATAATCGGGAGAAATAAGAACGGATCCGCCCGGCCGGCAATGAACGAATGCCGTCTGCATCGCCTGGCTCAGTTCCGGCTCGTTCAGCATGTACATGATCGCATCGTGCACGAATACCATATCGAAGGTATCTCCCAGCTGCAAAGTTTTCATGTCGGCGATATGATGGTCCAGTTCAGGATTTATTTCCCGGCTGAGTGCCACCATCGGTGCAGACAGATCAGACAGCGTGAGCTGATACCATTGCTTTAAAAAGTACGCGACGTGGCCGGCGCCGGAACCCAGCTCCAGTATGGTCTGCGGCGGTTGTTCGAGATGTTGTTGTATGATCGCATGGTAACTGCCGGCCTCCGCTTTGTATTCGTGGAGTGGTGTCAGCAGCCGGTACCAGTCGGCCGCCAGCTCATTGTATATTCTGCTCATAATAAACCCTTTGAATTTATGCAGGCAAAAACAGGTCTTTCAGTTCCGTGTTGCTCAGGTTGCCGATCCAGTTTTCCCCTGCTCCCACGGTCAGATCGGCCAACGCTTTTTTCTGCTGGATCATTTCGTTGATGCGTTCTTCAAAAGTCCCTTTGGTGATAAACCGATGCACCATCACATTGCTTTTCTGCCCGATGCGGTAAGCCCGGTCGGTCGCCTGCGCCTCCACTGCCGGGTTCCACCAAAGGTCGTAATGAATCACATGGTTGGCTGCAGTCAGGTTGAGCCCGGTACCGGCCGCTTTGAGGGAAAGCACAAATATTTTATCTGCCCGGTCGAGTTGAAAAGCCTGCACCATCTCTTTCCTTTGCTTCAGGCTGCATTTTCCATGATAGAACAGCGGCGCCTCAAACTTTTCTGCAATAAAATGACGGAGCAGCTCCCCCATCTCGGTGAACTGCGAAAAGATCAGCACTTTCTCGTTTGCTTCCAGGATCGTTTCCAGTTTGGTGAACAGAAGGTCCATCTTGCCCGACAGGGAAGCATCCAGCACGTTGTTCTTGAGGAACTGCGTGGGGTGATTGCAAATCTGTTTCAGGGCCAGGATCATCTGCAGTACCAGTCCCTGCCGTTCAAAAAGCGAACGCTGGTTCACGGGCTTGATGTCCTCGATCTCCTGCAGCGCTTTCTGCACCACTTTTTCGTACAGGCTTGCCTGTTGCTTTGTGAGGTGGGTGAAACAGTCGATCTCGATCTTGTCGGGCAGGTCATCGATGATCGTTTTGTCGCTCTTGAGGCGTCGCATCAGGAAAGGTGCGGTGATCATCCTGAGTTTGGCCGCAGTCTGTTCATCATGCTGGTTCTGGATAGGGTTCGAATAAGTCTGTCTGAACTCGGAAAGGGTACCCAGAAATCCGCGGTTGCAGAAATCCATGATACTCCACAGTTCGCTGAGCCGGTTCTCGACCGGCGTGCCGCTCATGGCTATGAAAGTGCCTGCAGGTATGCTTTTGACCGCTTTGCTTTGTTCCGCTTCATAGTTCTTTATGTTTTGCGCCTCGTCGATCACCATCGCATGCCACTTCACTTTTCTCAGTTTGGCCGAATCGCTTCTCACCACGCCGTACGAGGTCAGCAGCACATCGAAATCCTCTTCCAGCTTTCTGCCTGGTCCGTGGTAAACGCGGAACCGGAGTGAAGGGGAAAACTTTTCGAATTCGGACTGCCAGTTGCTCAGGAGGCCGGTCGGACAAACCACCAGCGCTTTCTCGGTATCGAGCAGGCCTTCCTGTTTATATGTTAGCAGGGTGGTGATCACCTGAAGGGTTTTACCCAGGCCCATGTCGTCGGCGATCACGCTTCCAAAACCGATGCGGGTGTTGCGGTACATCCAGGAAAAGCCCCGGTGCTGGTAAGGCCGCAGCTGCGCGCGCAGGCCTGCCGGCAACGGGGTCTCTGTTTGTTCTGTAAGCTGATGGATCAGCGCTGTTACCTCCTCGCTTCTTGAAAGGGTTGCCCCATAATATTCATTGCTCAGGGCAGCCCGGAGCATCTCGAAGGCCGACAGCTCCCTGGCCCCGGAAAAGTGCTTGTGCAGCTTTTCGAGGTCGCCGGGCGACACATAGATATAATCGGATTTGTACCGGATGAGGCCTTCACTGTTCTGCAGCAGCCGCCTGAACTCCGCTTCACTGATCACTTCATCACCCACGGCCACCTGCCATTCAAAATCGAGCAGGTCGGTCAGCCGAACAAGGCCCAGTCCTGGCTGGGAAGCTTTTTTCAGGTGAATGGTGGGCTGCGGCCGCAGGATGTCCTGAAGCGATTTCGGCAAGAGGATGTGGATGTTCAACAACCGGATGGCCGGTATGGCATTGATCAGAAAAGGCGCGAAGGCGCGCCGGTTCATAGTCAGCGTATGCTCTTTGGGAGAATTGATGTACTGGTCGAGGCCCGGTATGAAATTGCTGAGCTGCGCCACAGACTGAAGGATGTCAAAACGCAGTTTTTCGTACTTTTTCTGGTTGGTTACGTCCCTCAGCGGCACAGGCTTTTCCAGCGGCTGGTCGCGGTCTTCGATGTGGATGGTGACCTGAAACGCTTCGTTGTCCTGCTCTTCCACGATGATCGAAGGGCGGTAGCGGCCCTGGGTGAGATAGTACCGCTGTAGCCAGGCATGGATGCTTCCGGGCAGCGCTTCCTGTGCAGGCTGGTTGAACCTGACCCGCTTGCACCGGAAGAACAGGTCAAGGAACAGATCATCCTTCGGTGCATCGGAAAGCCGGCACACCAGTTCGGTGAGCACTACCGAAAGCAGGTTTACCACCGGCTGATGCATGACCGGCTTCCCATCGGGCAAGAGCAACAAACCGGCTGGCAGCAGGGCCACCAGCCTGTCTGTCAGACCCTGTACTTTTTCACTGAGCAGGGCCGGAAGCCAGCGGATCACAAAGCCCCCCTCATCCAGTTTCAGGATCTGCGGCACCACCGCTCCGTTGGCAAGCAGATTGATGTTCAGCAAAAGCACGGTGCGAAGTGCAGCTACTGATGGCTGGTAGTCGGGCAGCTGTGCCGGCGGGATCTGCCATAAAGCCGCAAGCAGTTGTTCCATCGCCCCTTCCTGCTGTTCCTCGCCCATCTTCACTTTTACCAGGGAATCTGCATCGATCGTGATCGAGGGAACCGTATGATGGCCGATACCCCAAACTCCCCTAGGTTCGCGTTGTTTGCCAGGAAGCCCCTCCGTTTTCAGATCGCTTACCCACTCGGCGAGGGAAGCTTTTCCCGCAATGATCTTTTGCGCATTGCGGACCGCCTTTTGGAGGGATGCGGCATACTTCTCCCGGAAGTTACCGTTTCCGGTATAGAACACCGGTGCATCACCGAGCAGTTGAATGAGCGGGTCGGTGAGGGGCGTTAGTATGGAAAAATTGAGGGATTGAAAACCCGCCCCCACTTTGGCAGTGTCGGGCAGCGGAGCAACAGCAGTCTTGTTGCGGGCAGGCTGTTTCTTACCACCTTCGAGCTCGGTGCGGTAAAGCGGAACACCGCCATCTTTCGCCTGTTGGATATGTATGTTTTCTTTCTCCAGCTCTTTTACAAGGTCTACATTGTGCAGCTCGAAAACGAGAAAAGGATTGTTGTCGATCTCGGAACTGACCTTGTAAATGATCGCGGCCAGGTGCTTGCAGGGTGTGGCCCAGTCCGGACAATCGCATTGCATCTTCAGGTCGGTCCATTGGCGCGGAAACACGCGCAGGCCCTTGCGTTCAGCTATGTCGAGTATCTCCGGATCCAGTTCGCGGTTGAGCAGCTTGGAGATGATGACGGGCCTTTCTGCAACGGCCTTGATCAGCTGCTTTCTTTCGCGTTCAAAAAAAGGCGGAATGATGATTACAACCTTATAAGGACTGGGCCTGCTTCCCTTTACGGTGGCCGTTATGGTATTGCCTTCTATGGAAATTTTTTCCACGGAGCCGTTTCGCGCATACGTACTGCCGCGCGGCAGCCGGTTGCTGTAATCAATGTTCGAGAGTGAGTTCAGCCATTGCTGACCCCACCACGTCTTTCCAAAAAATTTCGACATAACCGATTGTAGATCTAAGGATTGCAAAAAGCCGGATCAGCCAACCAACCCTTGCGGAATAGACATCGATCCCTTTTCCGCCCGGTAAAAAATTTCTGCTTTTTTTCTGATTTTCTGATACTGTTTTCCATTTATTCCGACCAATTATTACACTGAAAATTGAGTAAAATTGCACGATTGGTGCAATAAAGATTTTTATTTTCTTATAATTTCAATTATAACTTTACATAAAATTTAGACCATACGCTCACGCCAACTTAACTTTCACGATGTTCCCCCATCAACTCCGGAGCAATCTAACCCCAACAAAAACACAACAAACAAATGGCAGTTAAAATAAAACCGGCCGGAAAAATCCTGATCATTGCAGTTATAGTAGCTGTACTTGTTCTGGCGGTTAAATGGTATCAGGCTCGTCCCAAAGAAGCAGCTCAATCGATAGAGGTCGGCAAAGTTGCTTTGCCCGACGCACCGGAAGCTTCCTTGTCCGGCAACGCATCCAAACTGGCTTTGCCTTCTTCCGCAGAAGCCGTGAACGGCGGTACGCAGATCACCTGGGAACGCATGGCATGGAACAGCCAGTTCTCGGGCATGTACGCAAACGGCGGCGTTAGAACCACCAAAAATTCCCTGTTCGACCAGGCCAAACTCGACGTCACCTATATCCGCCAGGACGACTGTAACAAACAGATGGCCGACCTTGTGAAGTTCGGACAGGATTATAAAAACAATCCAAACGCACCCGCCGTGTTCGTTACGTTTATGGGTGACGGCATGCCCGCCTTCATGACGTCTCTCGCGAAATCGCTTGAGTCGCTCGGGCCCGAATACCAGCCCATCATCCTTCCCATCGCGCACGGTAAATCGTATGGTGAAGACCAGATCATGGGACCGCCCGCCTGGAAACAGGATCCTAAAAACGCCATCGGCAAATGCGTGGCCGGTGTGCTTCGCGATGGTGATATCAACATACTCATCAAATGGGCCGGCGACAACGGCATCAAGGTGAACCCCGATGAAACGACCTACGATCCGGAAGCCGTGAACATCATCGCAGCCAGCGATTTTCTGGATGCGCCGAACAAGTACATCACGGGATACACCGAAAACAGGAAGATCGTGCTCAACGGCAAAACGACCGGCAAAGACACCACCGTGGCTGTTGACGGTGTTGCCACCTGGACGCCGGGTGACGTGAACGTGGCCCAGAAAAAAGGCGGACTCGTAACCATCGCCAATACACGGCAGTATGCTTCGCAGATGCCCAACCAGACCATCGCTATCAAAAAATGGGCATACGACCACAGAACCGATGTGGAGAATATGATCATCGCGCTTGCACAGGCCGGCGACCAGGTCCGTTCGTTCAACGAAGCAAAAGAGTTCGCGGCCAAAGTGAGCTACGACGTGTACAAGGAACAGGATGCAAACTACTGGCTCAAATATTACAACGGGTCGGAAGAAAAAGACATCCAGGGTATGAAAGTGAACCTCGGTGGTTCAACGGTGTTCAACCTGAACGATATGGCCAACACCTACGGACTGGGCAACGACAAGGTAGACCGTTACAAGGCGGTATACAATACCTTCGGTAACCTGATGGTGAAGATGTATCCCAGCATCATGTCGACCTTCGTGCCGTACGACAAGGCGGTGGACAAATCGTTCCTGAACAGCGTGATCTCCAATCACCCTGAACTGCTGGCGGGTAAAGAGATACAGTCGAAATACGCCAGCGAGATAACTACGGAAGTGTCATCGAAATCATACTCGATCGAGTTTGAAACAAACTCTTCCGTGATCAAAACTTCTTCATACAAAATGCTCGACGAGATCTTTGAATCGGCAGTTGTAGCCGAAGGATTGAAACTGGGTATCTACGGGCATACCGACAACAGCGGATCAGACCAGGTGAACATTCCGCTTTCGGAACAAAGGGCCAATTCGGTGCGTGATTACATGCTGAAAAAAGGCCTGAAAGAAGCCCGCATCGAAACCAAAGGATACGGTTCGCAGAAACCTGTTGCCGACAACTCCACCGCCGACGGCAAAGCCAAGAACAGGCGTGTAGAGATCGTTCTAGGCCAGTAATGTACATCACCCTCTTAAAAGGTGGATGCCTGACCGGGCACCCACCTTTATAATTTTACATCATGAAATCTATTTTCAGACCTTTCGGGCACATCTCAAGGTCTTCCAAAACCATTATGATCACCGGGCAGATGGTGCTGGCGCTGCTTTTCTGGCACCTGACCTCTACCGGACTGATCCCGCGGCCACTACAGGTCTTTAAAGCGCTGCTGGCGCTGCTCACAACAAAAACGCTGCTCGACAATACCATCCAGAGCATCGTGCTTACGATCAAGGCCATGGTGATCTCCATCATCATCACGCTGATCTTCTCTTATCTGTCCGTACTTCCGTTTTTTAATTCCATCGCCCGGTTCCTGGTGAAATGCCGGTATCTGACGCTGACCGGTTTTATCTTCATCTTCACCCTGCTCACACAGAACGGAAGCCAGCTGAAACTGTCGCTGCTGATCTTCGGCATCGTGCCGTTCTTTGTGACTTCTTTTCTTTCGGTGATCCTTGCCACCGAACGGCAGCAGTATGAACTTTGTAAAACGCTGGGCTATTCCAACTGGGAAACCCTGTACGAAGTGATCATAGTGGGGAAAGCCGACCAGGTGTTCGAGATCGTGCGGCAGAACTTCGCCATCTCCTGGCTGATGATCACGCTGGTGGAAGGGCTGAGCATGAGCGAAGGCGGTATCGGTACGCTGCTGATCAAGTTTAACAAGTACAACGACCTCACCAATGTGATCTCCATCCAGATCGTGATCTTTCTGCTTGGCCTCCTGTTCGATTATCTTCTCGGGCTTCTCAAAGTATGGTTCTTACCTTATTCAAAATTTGAAACCCAACCTCTCTGATGGAATACACAAAAAACGAGGTGCTTCTCCGGGCGAAAGACGTCAATCTTTTTTACGGCGAGAAGCAGATTCTCCGCGATATAAATTTCGAGATCAGGGATATCGTGCGTCCGGGCGTGAAGCAGGGGCAGGTTGTTTCGCTGATCGGGCGAAGCGGTATCGGCAAGACACAGCTGTTCCGCATCCTGGCAGGTTTGCACAAACCCACTTCGGGCACCATCACCATCCACAAAGAGAAACCGGTGCAGGCCGGTGACATGGGCGTGGTGTTCCAGAATTATTACCTGTTCGAATGGCGCACCATCTATACTTCACTTGAGCTCGCTGCAAAAAAGAACCCGGCGCTGAAAGGACGGGAGAAAGAAGCGATCATGAAGTACGCCGAAGATTTCAACCTTACCGAACACCTGAAACGATACCCCAAAGAATTGTCGGGCGGCCAGCGGCAGCGTGCGAGCATCATCCAGCAGATGCTCAACGGCACTGATTTTCTGCTGCTCGATGAGCCGTTCTCCGGTCTCGACATCCTGGTGCTCGACCGTGTGGTTGAACTGCTGATCAACGTATCGCTGTCCGATGAACTGAAAACGCTCATCATCGTATCGCACGACATCGGCACGTCGGTAGCCATCTCAGACACGGTATATGTACTCGGCCAGCAGGACGGCCAGCCCGGATCCACCATCAAAAAAGAGATTGACCTCTGCGCCCGCGACCTCGCCTGGCGCAAAGACATCCGCACCCAGCGCGCCTTCATCGACACCCTGCAGGAGATCAAGGCGGAGTTGTAAATGGGAAGTGGTCTGCACCGGGATTACGGAATGGAAGGATTTCGCTTTTCGACCATCCTGTCTCCTCCCGAAAAAAGTTGACCCTTGGTCCCCTCATCACTTACCAGGCGGATCAGGTAATCAGACACTTTTCAGGTTCAGACAAATGCACAAAGGCAGCATACATTCCTCGCTTAGATCCCCGCTCAGGCAGCAAGAGGTTGTGAGTGCATGGGCGTGTTTGCGCCTGGCGAGGATGACAAGTTTGTTGAGGGTGCTGGTGACCAAAGTGGTTGAAGGTGTAAGAGCTGCAAACCTGCTGTGGGTGCGGATTTAACCCACCCCTACTCCTCCCAGGAGAGGATTTAAGAAGCTACCGCGTAGCGGATTGCTTTCTTCCTACTCTCTCTTTTTTCTTCCCCGGCCTTTGAAATGGGGCGTGAAGAAATTTACGGAATGGAGCGAGACCAAATGGCCTGCCGCAGGCGGCTATTTGGTGCAACGGACACGTACGGCTTTATTCCACTGCCCATCCATGCAAAGGCCCAAACCCCTACTACCGCTGAATTCAAGCATGTCCGTTGCCCGCGCAATGCAGTAAATTTTAGCCCCATTTCAAAAGCCAAGCCTTTTTTGCTTCTTTTTTGGGCACAAAAAAGAAGACTCATTTCTTGATCACCTCCTCTATCGGATGCCCTACGCAGCCGTTGGGTTCCTGTATGTGGAGGAGGGCGGCGAGGGTGGCAGAGATGTCGGTCATGCCGGTGTGGCGGTTGGTGACACCGTGCCGTACGCCCCAGCCCATCCACAGCAGCGGGATGTGTGCATCGTACGAGTTCCAGGAGCCGTGTGTGGTGCCGGTGCCGGGCTTGGGAGAACCGGCATACCAGCCCGGATCGAGCACAAACGTAATGATGCCCGACCGTTTGAAATTGAAGCCGTTCCTAACCCTTGTTTTCACGATCTCCGGCGCGCCCGATTCATCCGGATTCAGGTTGTCTATCACAAAGGAAACATGCGGTTTCGTACGCAGCAGGGTCACGATGTCTTTGCGGATGGCTTCTTCATTCAGACTGCCTGCAGCGATGGCTTTGTTGTTGATATGCACCTGCGAATTCGTGAGACTGATCACCAGGTTTTTGGTGTTGTATTTTTTCTCGAGCATGCTGTTCAGCTCCTGTTGCACCGGGCCGCCTTCAAAGAAACCCGCAGGCACATTGTGATCGGTCAGAAAGTTCGGATTGTGGGCGGCGCCGTGGTCGGCGGTCAGAAAAACGGTGTAATTGCCTTTGCCCACTTTGGTATCGAGATAGGTGAAGAAAGCTGCCAGGTCGCGGTCAAGACGCAGGTAGGTGTCTTCTGTTTCAATGGCGTTGACACCCATTTTATGACCTACATAATCCGTGGAAGAGCAGCTGACCGTAAGAAAATCGGTGACCGCATGCTTACCCATCTGCTCATTGTCCACGATCGCTTTTGCCAGATCCAGCGTGATGGTGTTGCCATAGGGCGTGCTGCGGATAATGTCCCAGTCTTTCGGGTTTATCATGTCCGATGTTTTGATGGGAAAGCTGCTCAGCCCGCCTTTGCCATACACGCCTTCGTATTTCGCATTGGCCGTCGCACTCTGCACATAGGTCCTGATATCGTACAGGGTGTTCCAGTCCTGCTTCAGGTATTTCTCCGGCAATTTCCGGCCGTTGAACTGCACCAGCCAGGCAGGCAGTTCTTTCATGTAATAAGTGCTCGTGATCCAGTTTCCCGACACGTCATCAAACCAGTAGGCAGCATCTGCCGTATGGCCGGCAGGAAGGATACCGCCACGGTCTTTCAGGGCAATGCCGATCACTTTTGAACGGAAATTGGTGGCCAGCTTCAGTTCGTCGGTGATGGTGCTCACCAGCAGGTTGCGGGGCGACATTTTGCCCGCATCCGACGTGCTGCCGACCGTCTGCACAGTGCTGTCGCCCGCACAGTACATGCTTTTGCCCGTAGCTTCATCAAAAAAGTCGTTTCCAGCAATGCCATGGATCGCGGGGATGGAACCGGTATACACCGTACTATGACCGATCGCCGTTACCGTTGGAACATAGTCGATATAAGTGTTCTCGCAGGTAAAGCCTTCACTCAAAAACCGGCGGAAGCCATTGGCCTGGTAGCGGTCGTAATAGCGGTAGATATAATCCCAGCGCATCTGGTCTACCACGATGCCTACAACCAGTTTCGGACGTGCAAGACCGGCAACAGGTTTTTGCCCTACAGACAAATAGGATACCAGGGAAAATAAAACAAAAGCAAAAACAGAGATCTTTCTCATAACACTATTTTCAGTTGATCTGGATTAAGGGCCTAAATATAGAAAGCCTTGCTGAAACGCAGCCGAAGAAACATTTTCTTCACATACAGTACCGTTTGACCTGATCACCGCGGTCAGCAAGGTTGAGACCTGCCCGGAATGTTCTCTTTCCCGTACATTCTGTCAGGGTTTTTACTCTGGTACACGCCTTGATTCGTTTAAAGTATGATCAATTTTTTTCAGACGGATCTGCAATTGCTGGATGCCTATTCAGATACCGTCAGTGCAGTTTACCAGTCGATCGCACCCTCCGTGGTGCATATCCGGAACAGGGGAAAAGAAGACAGGAACAATAAAAATGCGGCAGGAGCAGAGTCGGCCGGATCGGGGTTCATCATCTCTTCGGACGGATATATCATCTCCAACCATCATGTTACGGAAGGCGCCCGTGAGTTGTTTGTGACGCTCGATGACGGCACCATTCACAAAGCGGAATTTAAAGGCAGCGATCCTTCCACCGATATCGCCGTACTTAAAATAGACGGCCGCAATTTCAAAGCGTTGCCGTTTGCAGATTCAGACAAACTGAAACCCGGACAGATCGCCATCGCCATCGGCAACCCGTACGGACTGCAGCAAACCGTTACGGCCGGTGTGGTGAGTGCGGTAGGGCGCAGCCTGCGGGCCGGCAACGGACGGCTGATCGACGATGTGATACAGACCGATGCAGCCTTGAACCCCGGTAACTCCGGCGGGCCGCTGCTCAATTCGGAAGGCGCGGTGATCGGCGTAAATACCGCCATCATCTCCGCCGCACAGGGTATCTGTTTTGCCGTTTCAGCCAACCTGGCCAGCACCATCGCCGGACAGATCATCATCAAAGGTAAAGTGACCCGGGCCCTGATCGGCGTAGCGGGTCAAACGGTGACGCTCACCCCAAGAATGCGTGAGTACAACCACCTGAAGAACCGCACCGGGGTATTTGTTTTTGAAGTGGTGAAGATCAATGCGCTGAACCACCGCAAGATCCGGTATGGCGACATCATCGTGGGTTTCAACGGAAAAGAAGTGGAAACAATCGACGGACTGTTCAAGCACCTGACCGAAGAAACCATCGGCGTGCCGGTGCAGGTCAGCCTGCTGCGCGAGGGCAAGCTGGTGCGCGAGATGATCATCCCTGAGCCGTCGGCCAATTAGCACTTCTCAAAACACAGTTTATTTCTCCGGCGGTGGCGGGCTCACCGCCGTCCAGCCTCCATCCACCACCAGGGTTTGTCCGGTGATGTGCCGCGATGCCGGTGCCAGCAGGAACAGCGCCGCATGTGCGATATCATCGACGGTGGCCGGCCGCCCGTTGGGGGTAATGGCAGACCAGGCCGTGATATAATCATGAAAACCGAGTGTGCGCTCTGTGATTGTTGCACCCGGCGCCAGGGCGTTCACGGTAATGCGATGGGGAGATAATTCGATGACGAGGTTGCGTGCCAGCATCTCGAGGCCGGCTTTTGTCATGCCGTATGCTGCAAGATCTTTGTGTGCCTGATGTCCGGTTACGCTGCTCATGAACAGGATGCTGCCGCCCTCCCCCTGTTTCATCTGGCTGGCAGCCGCCTGGGCGAGATAGAAACTACCGCCCAGGTTCAGACGAAGCACTCTTTCAAAGTTTTCCACCGGGTAATCAAAAAAATCACCGTAGAGAGACAGGCCCGCATTTGCCACGGCGAGCGTCAGCTTCCCGAAACGGTGCACGGCATCTGCAACCATGGATCGGATGAAAGAGACGTCCCCCGCATCGCCGGCACTCGCTTCACAAACACCTCCCTGCGCACGGATGGTTGCAGCGGCTTTTTCTGCCAGGGGCCGGTCGGCATCGTTCAGCATCACCGACGCGCCCTGTACTGCCAGCTGGCGCGCGATCTCATATCCGATGCCTTGTCCGGCCCCGGTAACCACCGCTACCTGGTCGTTGAAAGTTGGGATCATTGCAGGAAATTAAGGGCGGAAGATAACAAAACAACGGTTTGGAAAAACCAGATCCGGTCATTGATCTTCTTCCTCATCCTCATTGCCGTTGCTCCTGCGGGGAGCCGGCTGAACAACAAATTGAAGGTTGTCGGCCAGCCCGCCTTCCTTGCGGGCGCCGATCCGGAAAGGGATACGGGTCACAGTTCCTACCAGTCGCAGCCGGCCCAGTTGCGCAGGATCCACTGCGGCCGTATAAGCACCCGGCGCCAGTCCCAAATAGCTGAAGTACCCGTCGCTTTCCGTTTGTACCCGGGTTACCAGCGCCCCGTCGCTACCAAAGAT
Organism: Chitinophagaceae bacterium; assembly: GCA_965200945.1. Classification (GTDB taxonomy): domain Bacteria; phylum Bacteroidota; class Bacteroidia; order Chitinophagales; family Chitinophagaceae; genus JADCRZ01. Next base: position 335,117 of record OZ241749.1, on the reverse strand, counting down.
CGACACGGTCACCTTCCCCACCCCGCGTTTATGCTTGTCCTCCGCAATGAATACCGTACCCGACACCTCCCCCACTACCATCACCGGTATCTCGATCAGCTTCGATTCATTGGCTTCCACATATACGCTGTAAGCTTTTTTCTTCAGGCGCCAGGCGATGTTGTCGAAACTGTTGCTGTCGAGTGCGATGAAAGTGTTGACATAAGGCTCGAGGTTGCCGATGCGCACGGACGTATCCTCAAGGTGGTACTGCACGGTACCTTCGCGCGCCCGCACTTTCAGTCCGCCCACACGTGGCTCACCCGCATCATGAAAACCGTTGCAGTTTATATCAAGAAAGGGGATCAGCACAACTCCTCCCCTGCCCACGCCACTTCTGCAGCTGGCATCGGTAAATCCCGTCTTCCGGTCGAACAGGATGCTGCCGCGCGCCGACTGGATAAAAGTGGTGCGGTGGTTGCTCCGGCCGGCGGAGAGATAAGTTTGCGCGAAAGAAAAATCGTAGCGCATGCCGACACCTACATTTTCCATCCGGTAATAATAATTTTTTTCGTACGACAGGCTCAGGTACCCGTTCCGCATAAACTGCTTGTCTACCTGCCCCTTTACCATGCTGATCTTTTGCGTGCGGTATTCGTACTGTACCTGCGGCATGATACTGATCTGGTGCATCAGCCTGAAGTTGAGCGCCAGGTTGCTGTACAGCAGGTAGTCGCGCGGCGTGTTGTACAGCGTATAGGTGGTCAGGTTGGCTCCCAGGCGGGGCCCCGATACCGACACCAGCATCTCTCCGCTGGTATATTTTGTTTTGGGAAAGGTTTTCTGGTTCAGGGTAAGGCGGGTGAACAGGGCCAGTCGCCTTGCGCGGAAAGGCACCGACAGCAGCAGGTTCCGTTCTTCCAGGTAATTGTTCTGGATGGCCCGCTGGCCTTCCTTGTATTTTATGTAGCTGAGCTCCAGCTGCAGGTTGGACGGATGGCGATAGGTCAGGAGGCCTTTTGCTCTTACTCCATGCGCATACTCGCCATACAGCATAAGGTTCGATGCGATCCGCAGCGCCGTATTTACAAAGGGGATCTTGTTGTTGGCGGGAACAGAAGATAGATATTCCATTCCGCCGCCGACAGTGATGCGGCGGCCGAGCCCGTAGTTCACCGTGGCGCGCGTAAACCGGCTGCCGATGCTGTCTTCCACGATACCGGCACTGACCGAATAGTTCAGTTCGTTTTTGGGAAGAAAATTGAATGGTATCAGCACGGCGCCCTCTTTTGTGCGCTCTTCGCCGTAAGGCCCATAGAACCTGAGCTTCACCGCCGAGTTTCCGTATACCAGCGGCACTTCAAAGGTGAAGAAGCCGGAGGGATCAGCCTTTACATAGTTGACCAGCACTTCGTTCACGTATAGCTCCACCATCCAGCCGGGTTCGGTGATGTTGCTGAGCGTATACGTTCCGAAAGAACGGCGGTAGATGGAAGGTGTATTGGTGACCTGTACGCCCACGACCGGACTGTAAATGGTAGAGATAGACTGGCTGTAAAATTTGCCTGCCACCACCTGCCTCACGAAGGGGTTGTCGTTGTTCACCCTGCGCCACTGGTACATCTGCTGCCTTTCGCGCAAGCCGTCGAGGTTGTAATAGTTGAGCGCCACGGTGGCTTCTCCTCCCGCCAGCCGTGCACCCAGTGTAAGGTTCAGCGCCGCCTCATTCAGCCCGCCTACCTGCTGCTTGGTCGTAACGGCCCAGTCAGCTACCCCCAGATTAAAAAACGGCGAGCGCTGATTTACCACGGTGTCTGCTTTCCATTCCCCTTTCAACAACCCGATATTGCTCCGCATCATGGCCAGCCGCATTTCACGCAGCACCGGCAACTCAATCGTTGTGCTGAGCAGAACGGACAAGCTCCTGAAATTAAAGAGGCATTTCAGCTGGAATACGGAATCGAACTGGTCGGCGCGCAGGTAGAGGCTGCCTTCGGAGCCGTACATGCTGCCGGCCGGAAGCGGAAACTCTTTTCCTTTATACCGGATCAGGTGTTGCTTTTTGAGGATCAGGAAAGAAGCCTGCGGGTCCATGAAATACCCCCTGATGCTGTCGTACTTTTCGGATGGCTGGTTGCTTATCTTCAGGTAGCTGAACAGGTCCGTCACGGAAAGATAGGCCGAGTCATTTTTGATCAGGGCAGGCAATTCAACGGTGCCTACGCGCAGCACGTTTACGGTAACGCTGGTTTCATCATATTCACTGTCAGGCTGCGCAAACATGCGGGCAGGTATCATCATCAAAACCAGCAGCAGCAGGAGTACGAACTTCCTCTTGCGCATGCCCGGGGCATGTACAAGAGGAAGCGGATATCGAAGGCTGGTTTTCATGAAAATTGGATGGTATTCTTACTGCTGAAAAAAGATGATGTAGAAAGTGCCCGTATAATTGCCGGGCCGGCTGGTGGCGGCATTGCCGACCGTGAGTGTCCCTCCTATCGACACCTGCGTTCGGCCCGGTGGAGCAACCGTTGAAGTAAAGGGCGACACCGGATTAGAAGTACCTAACCGCAACGTCATCGTACCTCCGTTACTGCCGGCGAGTGTAGCATCCGGCCCGTTCTGGAACGTAACGATCACGCCCGCCGGCGCTTCCACTTCAAAGATGGCCGGAAAGACCGCGCTTCCCTGGTTGATGGCCAGCACGGTTCCGGTTACAGACCGGATGCCCGTAGGTGTCACCGTGACCGTACCACCCGCGCTTCCCTGGGAGACAGAGCCGAAATTGAGGTTCTGAACGGAATACACCGATATCCTGCTGGGATCTTTCGGGATCGTATCCGTCGGGATCTGCGCAAAGGCACATACGCAGAAACTGCTGAGCAAAAAGGTCAGCAGGCTCTTGTGTATGCACCGGATGTGGAGATCCCCTTTTCTTATCAAAAGCTATTGTATTATGATGGTTTCGCTGCGGCGAAAATCTTTTGCTGTCAGCTCCAGCCTGTAAGTGCCGGGGGCCACACCGTTTGCAGGCACCACCTGGTCTGCGGAACCGCCCGGATGATCAAGCATCCGGCTTATCACCTGCCTGCCCGACGCATCGTATACCACCGTCCGGTACCGGTCTTTCGGTAAATTGGTAAGCAGCAACCTGATCTCACCGTTCCTGACAGGGTTGGGAGAAACCCGCACCCCGGCCCCGCCGGTCTCCCTACTCACCGCTACGATCCGGCTGTAACGCACACTGCCGTCTTTTTCAACTGACCTGATCCGGTAATACCAGGTGCCGTTGCCCACTCCCTTCTGTTGCCACATATAGGAATGCGTCTCATCACCCCCACTTGAACCCATTTCACCTGCCTGGATAAAATCGAGCCCGTTCTGCGACCGTTCGATCACCCACTTCTGCACCCCCGATGCGCCGGTAACCGTCCAGCTGAGCTCTACCTGGTCGTCGTGCAGCAGGGCCTTGCATGAAATAAAAGAAACCGCCAGCACTTTCTGTGGCACAAACCGGATCGAGAACCGGTCTGGCCGGAAAGAAGCGGAATCAGACAAGTTGACGTCGAACGCGATGTAATTGGTGTCCTGCAAGGAAAGTGGAAGGGCCGTATGCAGATACAGATCAGAGAGCAGAGGCTGCCATTCCGCAGCGCCCATCTCCTGGGCAAAAACCTGCAGCGTATAGCGCGGTTTGCCCAGGCCCGACAACTGCAACAGCAGCGTATCTGGCTGGCGGGGCATCTGCCGCGCATCGATGCTCAGCAGCTCGCTCCCTTTCTTTATGGAAAGTCCTTCCGCCCCGCCCGGCAGTTTCGCCGCATCTTCGGGTCCAATCTCATTCGAAAAGGCCGGGTCGAAGGCTACCAGCGCCCCGTCAGCGAGCGTGGCAGTGCCCGCATCATCGAACAAAAGGTTCACCGCCAGCAGCGGCATCTGTGCGGAACTCCGTTCCGAATTCACGCGAAACGCATTGTTATTTCCGGTGGCCGACTTGTCCTGTTCTCGGATCGAGAGCGTAGGCGAAGCGCCCGCGGTACGCACAAAAAACCCCTGTCCTGGCTGAATAAACTGGTTCAGTCCGGTGGTACCCGAGTAGGGTGAAATAAGCGTGACCGTTCCCGTGGTGCTCACCGTTACATAACCTCCGCTGGTATTCAGGTTCGGATCCCAGCCCCAGTACGTATTTTCCAGATTTGTTCTGGGCAGCAAAGCCCAGTCGACCGGCGAAGCGAACGGGTTGCCCAGCAGCGTATACCGCCCGGTAACACCCGAGAGCGGGATCGCTGAAGAGGTAGTATACACCTGGTCGCCGGTGGTAAGGGTTCCCAGGGCAGAGAGTACCGTATTACTGGGCGTACCTGTGTAGATATTATTGGTACGGTCTCCGTATATGAACATAAAATAGGCGACCCCGGCCTGCAAGGGGGTATACTTCGTTCTTCTTGCGTTGGCCGTGCTGAATCCGATGTATTGCTTTCCTACCGCATCGTAGGTATACAGCGAAGGGTAATTGGTTTGCAGATCGAAGCCATCGGCGGTTGTGCCGCCGGTAATGATGGTGCCCACATTGGCAGTGGTGTTGTTGCCCTTGTTCTGCCAGTTGCCCCAGATCGACAAGCTTTCCTGTCCGGCCGCAAGGGTTGAACTTGCTGAGGTGGTCACACTGCTTGTCATGAGCCTGTATTTCCGCCGGCCGGAAATATAGCGCTCTACCGTTACATTCCCGCTGACGGGTGTGGAGGCGGTGGACGTGATCGCCGCCACGCGGGCGGTGCTGGTGGCCGTTGAACGAAGGGTAAGAAAGCCGCCGGTGTTGAGACTTCCGGTGGAGATGGTGAGCGTATTGGTGAGCGCGAGCCCACCTGCCAAAACTACTCCGCTCAGGTTGTTGATTGTGAGGTTGTACAATGAATTTGCGGAGAACGTGTTTGCAGGAATTGTCTGTGCCACATTGCCGGCGAATTCTATCGTGGCATTTGTAGTGTTGAAAGTGCCGTTGTTGGTGATGGCACCGATCAGCCTCATGGTGGCATTGTTTACCGTAAGGGAAGCGCCCGACTGGATGATGAGATCGCTTGTGGCTCCGGTTCCACTGCTTAGTACCGGAAAGCGTGATACATTGGACGGAATGTTCACCCTGCCTGTAGACGTCGGAACCACAGAAGTTGACCAGTTGGCTGCGGTGTTCCAGTCAGTGCTGGAATTTCCTGTCCACACAATGATCTGCTGCAGCTCTCCGACGATAAAATCGCCGTTAAGGTCAGGCAGGCCCGTAGTTTGGATAGAAGTCGCCATCGGAGAAGCCGTAGCTGGTTGAGTCCAGCCGGAAGAATACCGGCCTACCTTGAAATTTGCCCTTACTGCTCCGTTGTCAACATCTGCTGCATTCCAGTTGAAGGTACAAGTAGCGGAATTATAGATAGTGGAAACGTTCGCAAGTGTCCAGTATTTATTCACCGTATTGCCGGCCGCGACCCCTGAGCCCGCAATCAGCGGGTGATCGCCTGTATTGACTTTGGCTGTAAGCGTACCTGCAGTCGATACTGTCGCCAGAGTAACTGACACAGCCGAATAGGATGTATCGCCTACTTCGAACGTTCTGCTGACAGATGAACCTGTAGGAATTGATTTGCGCAGATTGCCATTGACCCACCCGGTAGTGGCGGATGCGCCTGTCACCGTTCCGGTGGCGCTCGTCATTATCAGCGTGTACGTGGCTGTCGTGATCTTGCCGGACAGAAAAGTCAGTGCAGCTGTAAGAGTTATGTTGGAGGACATCGTCGTTTGTCCGCCGGTTTTGTTAAAGGTGAGGTTGTTGAAGCTGCCTGTGGAATTGATGTCCTGTGCCTTGGCGCCATTGAAAGTGATGGTAGTGCCGGTACTGGTAAACAGACCACTGGTCATCCGCCAGTTACCCCCTACGTAATGCGTGAAGCTGCCGCCTGCGAACGTTGCTGCTGAAAGAGAAAAGTTATTAAAAATAGTGAGGGCTGCAGCGGCGGTCTTGGTTCCGCCTGTCGAGAGAGTGAGGTTGCCATAGGGCGTCACGGCAGCGATGCTTTGCGTAGTGCCATAATACTCTACCGTGCTGAATGTATCTATTGCATAATTTGTAAACGTGAACAAAGTACTGGTTCCACCTATGCGCAGCAGGGCGCTGTCGTCCACATGCAGCAAAGCGCCGGCAGCATCCCCCGCGAGTGTGAAAGTAGATGCGTCAAGGGTACCTGTATAGACATTTGCTTCAACGATGTTCGTAACATTCTTTGAGAGCAACACCGAGCCGCTGCCCGATTTGCGTATGTCAAACTGTGCCAGGGCATACGGGCTGGCTGAGCCACCCAGCGTAGAGATACCGGTTCCCGTGAATACGACCGTACCGGGATTGGCGGTGAAGAGGTTGTTGTTGGTAAAATTGTGCGCGACGTTGAAATCGGAATTGGCGGTGATGTCGCCTGTAACGATGAAATCATAGAATGTGGTGGTGGCTGTGCCGTCGACTGTGCCGGCTACCGAGCTCATGGTGAACGTGCTTGTGCCGCCGTTCAGGGTACCGCTGCTTTCCAGGTCGCCGCCTACGAGGTAGGTGTAGGTGCCCGCATTGAAGATGGCATTGCTTGCAATGCTGAAATCATCGCCGATCGTCCATTTGGTGGTGGGCGTTACGCCGGTGGTGTTGGAGATCGTAACCTCATTGAGAACAGCCGTGGCGCCACCCGACACCGCAAGGGCGCCGCTGCCTCCGAAAACGACCATGCCCGTACTGGAAAAAGCAGTGCCGGCCAGGGTGATGGTCTGTGCCGCCGTCGGCAGGAAGTTGAGGGTGCCGTTGCTTGTTACGGTGCCATTGTTGGAGAACGATCCGTAAATGTTGTGGGTAGCGGTGCCCCCGTTGAAGGTGGCGCCGCTGCTGATGTTCATGGCAACAAACACATTCCAGCCCACGCTGGCGGTTACGCCTCCGGTATTGTTGATATTGAGCGTGGCATAGGTGGGGGCACTCGTGGAATTAAGCAACGGAGAAACCGTTCCGTTGAAATTGATGACACCGGATGAATTGGAGACAAGGGCATTGTAAAAGCTGATATTCTGTACACGCGTACCCGTGAATGTGGTAACGCCGGAACTGATCAGCGAGCCGTTGTTGGTGAGGTCGCCGTTCACGGTGGCATTGCCCGATCCCACATTGAAAGAAGCGCCGGTCAGGATCCTGATGGTATTGTCGAAGGTAAGGTCGCTTCCGTTCACGGCATAGCTGCCGTATACGGCTACGCGGTAAAACGAAGTGTTGCCGGTAATGGTCTTTCCGGTGCCGTAAAACAGTACGGTACCTGTGCCGGCCGCAAAAGTGCCGCTGTTGTTCCAGTTACCGTATAGCTGCACGGTATAGGCGCCTCCGTTGAAGTTTACGCCCGTACCGATGGAAAGGTCGCCGTTGACCATTGTGCTGGAAGCGAGGGTTTTCGCGTTCGTGCCTCCATTGCTCAGCACGAGGTTGCCGTAAGCAACGCCTGCAACCGACTGCGCCCCGGTTCCATTGTAGGTGACCGTACTCGTGGGCGCCAGGATGTAGGTGGAATAGCTGGCAGGAAAATTTGCTGCACCTGTAACCGTAAGATTCATTCCGGCAGCGAGTGTGAACGTGCCGCCTGCGGAGCTTCGTCCGGCGGTGAAGGTCTGCAGGTTGAGTGTGCCGGCTGTTACGGACAGATTTCCGTTGATCGTCGCATTACCGGTGAGAATGGCTATATCCGCCGGTTTGGCCACGGTCATGTTATAGAATGTGGAAGCGGAAATCGCCTGGGCCGCGGATCCGTTGAAAGTGACGGTGCTGCTGGAAGGTGAGAATGTACCGCTGTTGCTCCAGTTGCCGGCCACGATTAAGTTGATGCTGCCGGCAACAAGGGAAGCGCCGGACGAAACAGCAAGATTTCCGCCGACAGTAGTGGCTGCGTTGAGATCGAACTCGCCGGCGGTAACAGCAAGGTTTCCGGACACGGTAAGCGCCGTGGACACGGCCGCCACGCCGCCTGCTTTGCTGATGCCGAGATTGTTGTAAGCTATACCTGCAACCGTCTGCGAGCCCGGCCCGTTGTATACCACCGTTCCGGTACCCGCCGCGAACGTCCCGCTTGTATAAAAATAACTGCCGGACAGGTTCAGGATGCTCGCGCCACTGAAGGAGACGGTTGCCCCGCCGCTCTGCGTGAGGGAGCCGCCGATGTTCACTGTTCCGGAAACGGCCGACAGATTGATGGCGTCCCCCGCTGTGCCGTCGCTCAGCAACAGGTCTCCGTTCACGTTGAGCGTTTGTCCGTTCACGTTCAGGTTATGTGTCGCGGTGGCCGACCAGCTTCCGTTGATATTGCCCTGCACAGACAGGCTGCCGCCGGCCATGAGCGCAAGCGTTACAGCGCCGGCACTTCCCAGTACGATACTCTTTGCCACGGCAGCGGTGCTGATAACGGGCTGGTTCACAAAAGAGGCGGTACCGATCTGCACGATATCGTTTACAGAGGGCGGCCTGGAGGGATTGCCCTGCAGAACCGTCCAGTTGTCGGCGTTCGACCAGTCGCTGCTCACCGATCCGTTCCAGATCACGAGGTTGGCATCGTCAGACAAGGTCCATCTTCCGTCCAGACTGGTGAGTCCCGACTGCTCAACCCAGTTGTCGGTGGTGCTGTTGGCTGTTTTGCCTGCGGGCTGCCACGTGGTTCCGCTGTAGTTCCACGTTTGTACAGACGCTTCGTTGTTCCCGTTCAGCTCCGCATCTTCATAGTGCATCCGGAATGTTGCATTGTAGGTTCCGACGGGAATGGCGACGGTATAGAGCCGGCTGATAGAGCCGCCAAACGGAAAATCGGTCACGCTGCCGATCGCCACGCTGACTGTGACGGATGTAACGCCGGAAACCTCGGCAAAGGTGATGGTGTTGTTCGGGCTTTCAAACTCGTAGGCCACACCAGCGGTGAAAGCATGACTGCGCTGGATGTTTCCCCATATATAACCCTCGCCGGTACGGGTAGTCGTGATCGTGAGGAGGTTGCTCCCGGTGTTCAGAATGCCGCCGGTGAGGTTTACAGTTGCCACCGACACAGCGTTCTGCATGATCACCTGGTTACTGGCAACCGACTTGCTGATGGCAAGCAGGTTGAACGTGTTGCTGCCGCTGATGGTGGCATCACCCGATCCGGAGAAAACAATGGTGCTGCTACCGCGCGTGAACAGGCCGTTGTTGACCCAGTTGCCCAGTATGGTATGCGTGAAAGAGGAAGCATCGAAAGTAGTGCCCGCGTCGATGGTGCAGTTGCCGTTCACCGCGATGCCGGCCGTAGCCGTTTTGGTATTGCCGTTCGTGATCACCAGGTTGTTGTAGGTGCCTCCCGGAATGTTCTGTGCACCCGAGCCGTTATACCTGACCGTATTGGGAGCGGAGCCTGTAACATCCAGGGTGCCGGCGGTGAGCAGATAAACGCCTGCGACGCCCAGCACCGAATTGGTGGAAAGCTGCAGCGACGTGCCGTTGAGCGTTACGTTGAACAGGTTGGCAATTCCATTGAGCGTACTTGTACCGGTAAAAGTTGCGGTACCTGCGGTAGCCGTAAAACTGCCGCTGATGTCGAGTGAAGCGCTTATGCCAAAATTGGAAGCTGCACTTATGCTGCCCGAAACCGAGAAAAGACTGAAGTTGATGGTGCCGGCACCGGAAATGGTTTTGCTGCCGCCGCTCATTGTAATGGTGCCGCCAGTGGCGCTCAGGGTACCGGCCACGGCCAGGTTGCCTCCCACGGTAAACACCGACGCGGTGCTGATGGTGCCGGTGACCGACAGGTTGTCGAAAACAAAACCGGTACCGGTGATGGATTTGGAAACACCTGTAAGCGTGAACGTGCCTCCGCTTGCATGGGTGAAGGCGCCGGCACCCGTGCTCGTAAGGTCGCCGCTTACGCTGATCGAAGTAGCCGCGGCGGCCGTGTTGGCGGAAGCTGCAAATGTGAGATTGTAGAAATTGTTTACGCCGGAGCCGCTGAGCGAGCCACCGGAGGCGTTCATGGAAACCGTACTGGATGCGCCGGTGTAGGTACCGTTGTTCACCCAGTTGCCTGCAATGTTGATGGCAACGCTACCGCCAGTGAAGGTGGTAGATGCGCCGATGGTAACTGTTCCGCTGAAAGAAATGGCCGCAGCAGCCGTATAGCTTACCGAAGTACCTGCGCCAACGGTGGAAGTAAAATTGCCTGCCACTGTAAAGGCCGCAGCCGGAAGCGTTTTGACCGCTGCCCCTGTCGACGAAGAAAAAAGAAGATTGCCGTAGGTGTGGGCCGCCACGATCTGCGTACCGCCGGCATAGTATTCGACCGTGCTGTTCAGCGCGAGCGCATAGGTAGCGAAATTGGCAGGGAAAAAGCTGGAGGTAACGCCTCCAATGCGGAGGGTGGCGCCGTTTGCGATGGTAAGCGTTCCACCTGCAATCGAAGTGCCCCGGTTGGCGGTGAAAGTAACCATGTCGAGCGTGCCTGCAAGAAGGTTGATGTTTCCCCTTGCTGCCGTGGAAGAGGTCATGGTGTTCAGGCTGCCCGCCAGTGTTTTGGTCGTTCCTCCGCTCATGGTGAGGGTGGAATAGGTCAGGTTGTTGCGAACAGTCTGCGCAACGGTGGTGGCACTGTATTCAACGGTGGAACCGGCGCTCAGCGAAACCGTACCGGTGTTCGCATAATTGCCCGCAAAAGTGGAAGCATTCACTTTCAGGGTGCCGGTGGAACTTACCGTTAGGCTCCCTGCCCCGGAAACCGTATAGGGGGTGGCTGTTTCGGTGGGCAGAAAAGTACCGGCCACGGTCAGGTTTGAAGAAACGGAAATGTTGTTGTTAAGTGTTACAAATGTGGTGGATGCTGTGGTCAGTTTATAGAAGGGCGTTACAACCGGGCCGTTGACAGACTGCGTGGTCCCGGTAAGTTTCACCGTCGGGGTGGTAGTGCTGGTCATCGTAGCTGAATAGGCGCCTGCATTTGTCCAGTTCCCTGTAACGGTCAGGGTTACGCTGGTCTGTGCTATGGTACCATTGCTGTTGATGGTCACGTTCCCGCTGACCGTGCAGGTTTTTACCACGGAAAGGGTTGCCTCTACCTGTCCGCCGACCGTCAGGCTTTTGCAGTACGATGTGGTGGTGAGCGATGGCTGGTAAGGGCCGGTAAAGCTGGCGTCGCCGATGATGGCTTCCAGGGTGGCGGAAGGAACGCCGTTCGTCCAGTTGGTGGAGGTTGACCAGTTGGTGCTCGTGACGCCTCTCCAGCTCGTCTGTGCGGAAGAACAGATCCAGCCTGTAATGCAGAGTGCCAGCATAGCCGCAAACCGGATGCTTTTACTGGCTACGTGAGCAATAAAGCGGAGATCAAACTTACACATGTCCGGAACATTAATCTGGGGTTCAGATGAGGTTTGCAACGTTAAAAGCGTCTTTCATCCAAAGGTCATCTCGTGTCGGCAGCAATCCCTTGTGGTTCGGGTGGCCAGCCTTTATTTCTTCTCCTGGTGCTGCTCAGTGCAGCACCCATTCTGTTTCAGCATATCTTTCATATTTTGTTTCCGCGGGGGCGGAAAACACCACCTGTATTCGTCCTGCGTGGTAGTTCACACCTGCTTTTTTAGCGAGGTCGAGACGGATCTGACGGGACGCGTTGGGAGTATACACGGCAATTCCTTTTACGGCGGCTATCTGGATCATTTTGCCTTGCGTCGGATAAAAATTGACGGCAAGATCGCCGTACACCGACCGGTTGCCTTTCCGGGCAATCACCAGATTGAGGCGGGCAGCGCCCTCGGCAGCAGCATCAATGGAGGCATCCTGCAGTTCTACCTGCGCACTTGTTTCACCCGACCGGATGATCACGGGAATGGAAATGCCGAACTCAGGTACGATCCGGATGGTAATGGCTGAATCCCGGGAGGGTTCCACTACGTCAGCCGTTCTTTCTTCGGGCACGGCCCTGAAGTATATGTGCGAACGGTATTCGCCGGGCTCCAGTTCACTTGTTCTGGACACCTGCAACTTGATCACCTGCGACTCGTTGGGGCCAAGCGTAACGGCATGCGGAAAAAAACGCAGGAAACGGCCGGCAAAATGCTGCCCCGAATCGGGCTGATCGATCACCTCGAAATTTCCCTCTTTTGTCATTCGGATGTCCAGGATGGAGATGATATAGCGGGCGGTATCCCGCCCCGTGTTCGCAAGATTCAGTTCCTGCGATCTCATATTATTTCCCTCAAAAACTACCCGCCGCGGCATAACAAGGAGATTGCCCTGTGACCATCCCTTCGTGTAACAAAGGTTCAGCAACAAGACAATCCCCACAAAAATGCACCTGCCATCAAACACCTGGTAAAACGCATTACGTCCCGGTCTCAACATAGTCTGATAATTTGTTCGATCGATTTTTATCAATGTCTGTACAAGCTATATAATCGTTTTAAGGTTTTCGCAATAAGGTGACGGATTGGATCAGTAGTTGCCCCCGCGCAGCTGCAGGCCAGAAGAGCCTGGCTACGGCTGACGGAATGATTAATTATAGTTGACGGTCACGGTAAAGGGCGTGCCCGACACATACGTGCCTGCAGCCTGCGCCCCTACCACGTTGAGTGTGGCACCAACGGTAACGGTCTGCGCACCGGATGAAAGGGTACCGGTGCCCGACGGTGTACTCGTGAAGTTGTCCACGTTCATGGTTTCTGTGCCGGAGTTCCTGGTGAGCACGAGGCTGGTGGATGGAAGGGTGATGCTGTACGTGTAGTTACCGGTACCGGTTACATCGAAGGAAGCAGCGGCCACGGTTCCCGCGGCGGCAGGCAGGGTGACGCCCCCAGTTGCGGTACGCGCGCCGGCCGGTGTCAACTCAACTGTACCCGCCGTAGTGCTCACGGCCACGTTGCCAAAGTTCATGTCGGCAGTTTTTGTAATGGCAATGGGGGTAACGATGGTTGCAGTGGCAGTAGCAGTAGCAGAGACCTGGGCAAAAGATGCTTTTGCCATCACGCACAGTACGATTGCGATCGCAACCTGTTTTTTCATTTTTTTCATAGTATTAGGAGTTTAATAAAAAGCTTTCTCAGGTTTGTCTGCAGGTCTGGTAACGGATATACTTCCGGCTATAGTTGTAAGAATGTGGCTATTGGATCAACCAGTTCTTTCTACGGCAAATCTAACGGAGGTCTTGGAAAGATATTTGCACCTGATAATCCAAATCTCCGTCGCTAAGAATTTATACTTACGCCTGGTTGAGAGGATTATGAATAACCGGTCAGCGATGTCGGGCGTCCTGGTTTGTGGTGATCTAAGGGCTTTCTGTTAGATGGTATACGAATTGCGGACTTCGATCTAAAAAAATTCATATGTAAGATTCAAATCAGGGCGGCCAACGGCTCGACAAGGGAAAGCCTTCCGGCGCAAACAGGGAAGAAGGACTCGGTTTAACCAATACGCCCCCGGAAAAGGCGGAGGTATACGATGAGTTGGCAGATAAATATACGCATAGGGAAGACAGCCTCGCACCGGGCGTGCCTTTGCGGCACCCTAACCGCAACACCAGCAAAGGGGAAGACCTGAAAGATAATACAGGCGACAGCTACGCATAAACTACCCCCCTCGCAGGGCAGCCTGAGTGCCTGCCCTGCCTCCTTTTATTCCGGACCCTATCTGCTTACGCCGCTTCACCAGCCACTCCCTTCCTCCGCTCCGATCGGGGCCCGCCACTCTTCGACAGAAATTTTAACTTATTCCTGTAGAGCCTTGTGCGGAGAAATCGCCTGCCAGCCTGCTCCTTTACATTTGATTAACGGCATTCGAGGGTAATTTCGCCGTTCTGAACGCAACTGATCCTATTAGTTTCAATACACCGACGATGTCATGTATTCATAAAAACCTACTGCGCTTTCCCTTGCTGATGGCGTCCATCCTGCTCACCTCCTGCGGTGGCGGCAAACAGAAAGAGGCCCAAAAGCCTGCCACGCCCAAAGACTACGCAGTACTCACCCTGCAACCGACGCAGGCAACCACCTTCAACGACTACCCGGCCACCGTACAGGGCGAGAACGTAGTGGAGATCCGGCCGATGGTCGACGGATACCTCGAAGAGATCTATGTGCAGGAAGGAGCCAATGTAAGAAAGGGACAGATGCTTTTCAAGATTAAAAATCCGCAGTACGACCAGCAGCTGGTGACTGCCAATGCAGCCATCAAGATCGCCCAGGCAGACGTGAACGCAGCCAAGATGGATGTGGAAAAGGTACGCCCGCTGGTAGCCAAGGACATCGTAAGTAAGTTTGAGCTGGAATCGGCCCGGTATACCCTGCAATCGAGAGAAGCCGCCCTGGCGCAGGCCAACGCCACGCTTGAGAACGCGAAAACAAATGTAGGCTATACCCTTTTGCGGAGCCCGGTAGAAGGGGTTATGGGCTCCATCCCCTACAAGATCGGCGCACTGGTAAGCAGCAGCACCGCCGATCCGCTCACTACCTTGTCGAGTATCGGTAACGTATATGCGTATTTTGCGCTCAATGAAAAGCAGGTGCTCAACTTTACGCACAACGTGCCCGGTAACACGATGCAGGAAAAGCTCAACCACCTTCCTGCCGTTACCCTGATCCTTTCCAACGGAACCGAATACAATGAGAAAGGGCAGCTGCAAACAGCCAGCGGGCTCATTACCACGGAAACCGGTACGGCCAGCTTTAAAGCCATTTTTCCTAATCCGCAGGGCATCATCCGCAGCGGCGCCAGCGCCACCGTGCGCATTCCCCGTACCCTCGACACTGCCCTGCTTATTCCCCAGAGCGCCTCCTACGAACTGCAGGATAAACGGCTTGTTTACACACTCACCCGAGACAACAGGGTGCTGAGTACCGCCATCGTGTCGCAGCCTACCAACGACGGTCACTTTCTTATTGTACAGAGCGGACTGAAAAGGGGCGACCGGGTAGTGATCAACGGAACCAACATCAAAGACAGCACCCAGATCATTCCCCGCCCGGTAAATACCGACAGCCTTTTTGCAACGCTTTCCCGGCCGGCCGGCAATCAATAACACGCGATCCCCATGCTGAAAATTTTCATTGAACGACCTGTGCTGAGCACTGTGATATCGGTGCTCATCATGCTGCTGGGCATTCTGGGTCTTGTGAAACTTCCCATTGCGCAATATCCCGACATCTCCCCTCCCACGGTGCAGGTATATGCCTCTTATGCCGGCGCCAACGCCGACGTGGTTCTCAAAAGCGTGATCGTACCGCTTGAACAGCAGATCAACGGCGTGGAAGGCATGACCTACATCACCTCGTCGGCCACCAATACCGGCTCGGCTTCCATCAGCGTTTTCTTTGCAGTAGGTACAGACCCCGACCAGGCGGCGGTGGATGTGCAGAACCGGGTGTCTTCCGCTACCAGCCTGCTTCCGCAGGATGTGACGAAGGCGGGGGTTACGGTGCGCAAGCAGCAGAGCAGCAACCTGCTCATTATGTCGCTCTACAGCGACAACCCGGCCTACGACCAGACCTTCCTGCAGAACTATGCCGCCATCAACGTGATCCCGCAGCTGCAGCGCGTGAACGGCGTAGGGGCAGCCAACGTATTTGGTTCGGCCATGACCTACTCTATGCGCATCTGGCTGAAACCTGATGTGATGTCGGTCTACGGCATCACCTCTTCAGACGTTTCCACCGCCCTGAACGAGCAAAACCTCGATGCGGCGCCTGGTAAGTTCGGCGAGAACAACAACCAGACATTTCAATATGTGATCACGTATCGCGGCCGCCTGCAGACACCGGAAGAATTCGGCAACATCATCATCCGCTCGACGGGGCAAGGCCAATACCTGCGGCTGAAAGACATTGCACGGGTGGAACTGGGCGCGCAGACCTATACCGGCTCCAATGCGACCGACGGCAAAACTTCCGTTGGTATCTCCATCAACCAGACACCGGGCAGCAATGCAAGGGACGTAATCAACAACTCGAAAAAAGTGATCGACCAGGCGGCGCTTTCGTTTCCGGCAGGCGTCAAGTTTGTGTACCTGGTCGACATCAACCAGTTCCTCGATGCATCGATCGATAAAGTGATCCATACGCTGATCGAATGTTTCCTGCTCGTGTTTCTCGTGATCTTTTTATTTCTGCAGGACGTACGCTCCACCATCATCCACGGCATTTCCGTGCCGGTAGCCATTACTGGCACCTTCTTCTTCCTGTACCTGTTTGGCTTCAGCATCAATTTGCTCACCCTGTTTGCGCTGGTGCTGGCGATCGGCATTGTAGTGGATGATGCCATTGTGGTGGTGGAAGCGGTTCATGCAAAACTTGAAAGCGGATACAAATCACCCCGCAAAGCAGCGATCGATGCCATGAGCGAGATCTCGGGCGCCATCGTGTCTATCACCCTCATCATGGCAGCGGTTTTCATTCCTGTCACCTTTGTGACGGGATCTGCCGGTGTGTTTTATAAGCAGTTCGGCATTACGCTGGCCATTGCCATCATCATATCGGCAGTGAATGCGCTTACCCTGTGCCCCGCGCTGGCCGCCCTCTTCCTGAAGCCACCCGACCACGGCGCGCATGCAGAAAAAAAGACCCTGATGCAGCGGTTTGGCGTTGCTTTCAATGCAGCCAATGATTCACTCACGGCAAAATATACCGGCGCGGTACGCTTTTTCTCTGCCCGTACCTGGATCGTGCTTACTTCCATCGCGCTGTTTGCCGGAGGGTTTTATTTCCTGATGAAATCCACCCCGTCGAGCTTTGTTCCGAGCGAGGACATGGGTACCATCTTCGCGAACATCACGCTGCCACCTGCTTCCACCATGGAACGCGTGGCAGTGGTGGCTGATGAGGTGGACAGTCTTTCGCGCACCATCCCGCAGGTCGGCAATACCATGCGCACGCTGGGACAGAATTTTATCGGAGGCAGCGGGAGCTCGTATGGCATGGTAGTGATCAGGCTGGTTCCCTGGGGCGACAGGAAAGGCGTTTCCAATAATGACGTGATCAAACAGCTCACCGAAAAGACCGCCCATATACGGGAAGCCGACCTCAAGTTTATGTCGCAACCCACCATCACCGGTTTCGGTACCAGCGGCGGCTTTACGTTCCAGCTCCAGGACAAAGGCGCACACTCGACCGCAGATTTTTATAAGGTGGCCCAGCAGTTTCTGTCCACACTCAACAGCCGCCCCGAAATACAATACGCGACCACTTCTTTCAACCCCAACTTTCCGCAGTATATGCTCGATGTGAACGTATCGAAATGCAAGGAAGCGGGCGTGGCGGTGACGGACGTGCTGAATGCGATGCAGGTTTTTTACGGCAGCTCCTATGTTTCGAACTTCAATGAGTTTGGCCAGCAGTACCGCGTGATCGTACAGGCAGATACCAATTACCGTTCGAGCCCGGCCGGACTCAATAAGATCGGCATCAAAGTGTCGGATGGCAGCATGGCTCCCATCACGGAGTTCATTACGCTGAAGCGCGTATTCGGGCCGGAAAGCGTGAGCCGGTTCAACCTGTTCAATTCCATGTCGGTGAATGGCTCGCCGAATGAGGGTTACAGCACGGGGCAGTCACTGACGGCCATCCAGCAGGTGGCGGCTTCCACACTCCCGGCAGGCTATGGATTCGAGTATTCCGGAATCAGCCGGGAAGAACAGAACAGCGGATCGCAGACCGCCTACATTTTTGTGCTGTGTCTGGCGTTCGTGTACCTGCTGCTCAGCGCCCAATATGAAAGCTACCTGCTCCCGTTCGCCGTGTTGCTGTCGCTGCCGGTGGGGTTGTCGGGCGTATTTGTTTTCGCAAAGATCTTCGGGCTCGATAACAATATCTATGTGCAGATCTCGCTCATCATGCTGATCGGACTGCTTGCCAAGAATGCGATTCTGATGGTCACTTTTTCGCAGGAAAGGAGACAAAGCGGCATGTCGATCCTGGATGCGGCGATCGAAGGCGGGAAGGCCCGTCTGCGCCCGATCCTGATGACGTCATTTGCTTTTATTTTCGGCCTCATGCCGCTGATGTTTTCATCGGGCGTGGGCGCCAGCGGAAACAAGTCGATCGGTACGGGCGCCATCGGCGGGATGCTGTTCGGTACGTTGCTGGGTGTTTTTGTGATCCCGACGCTTTTTGTGATCTTCCAGACCCTCCAGGAAAAAATCAGGAAAGCGCCACAGCCGGAAGAAGAAGATGAGGGGCAACCGACGGAACCGGCAAAAGCATAAGGAGCGTTGTTTATCTGTTCAGAAAGAGAATGCGTATGAATGTAACAAACCAAAGAAAGTGGAGTGGCGCAGGCTGGAAACTGATGTTTGTGATGGCCTCCGTAGCCGCGCTTTGCTCCTGCCAGGTGACCCGGCAGTACCAGCGTGCCGGCGACCTGGCAGGCAACGGCCTGTTCCGCGGCGCCGACTCTACCGACAGCAGTTCCATTGCCACCATTCCCTGGACAGAGATGTTCACCGACACCAACTTGCAGGCGCTGATCAGGGAAGGCATCGACCGCAACCTGGACCTGCAGATAGCCGTGACGCGCCTTGCGCAGGCACAGGCGAACCTGCGCCAGAGCAGGGCTGCGTTCCTGCCGGTACTGTCCGGCGTTGCCAGCAGAACCGAACAATCTACCAACGGCAGCAAAGTAACCGTGGCAGCTACGCAGCTGTACGGCAGCGCCAGCTGGGAAGCCGATATCTGGGGCCGGCTCAGGAGTTCGAGGCGTGCTGCCCTGGCCTCCCTGCTCGCGAGTGATGCCTACAAAAGAGCCGTACAAACGCAGATCGTGGCCGAGATCGCCACCGATTACTATGCCCTGCTCGGCTACGACGCGCAGCTGGAAGTGACCCAGCGCACCGTTTCGAACCGGATACAGGATGTGGAGACGATGAAGCTGCTCAAGGAAAGCGACGTGGTGACCGGTGCGGCCGTGGTGCAGAGCGAAGCCAACCGCTATTCGGCGGAAGTGACCATCCCCGACCTGAAGCAGAACATACGCCAGACGGAGAACGCCCTGAGCAACCTGCTGGGCCGCCCGCCCGGTGCGATCGTGCGGGATAGCCTCATGGACCAGCAGGTACGCACCGACTTGCGGACAGGCATAGCCGCACAGCTGCTCGCAAACCGGCCCGATGTGCAGCAGGCGGAGTACCAGCTGCGGTATTATTTCGAGCTGACCAATGTAGCCCGTGCCTACTTCTACCCTACGCTCAGCATCACGGCGCAGGGCGGATTGTCGACCAGCAATGTATCGCAGCTGTTCAATGCCTCTGCGCTTTTTGGAAACATTGTGGGCGGACTGGCCCAACCGATCCTGAACCAGGGGCTGAACAGGCAGCGGCTGGAAGTGGCGCTGGCGCAGCGCCAGGAATACCTGCTCACTTTCCAGCAGAGCCTGCTGACCGCCGGACAGGAAGTCTCCAACGCCCTCTTCGATTACCAGGCCGCGACCGAAAAGATCCGCATCCGGTCGCAGCAGATCGGCTTTCTCGAAAAGTCGGTCGACTTCACCAAAGAGCTCCTCAAATACACAGCCAACACCAATTACACCGACGTACTCACCTCCGAACAAAGCCTCCTGGCCGCCGAACTCAACGGCGTCTCCGACCGGCTGCAACAACTGCAGGCTGTGGTAGAATTGTACAGAAGTTTAGGGGGCGGATGGAGGTAGGATATTTATCAGACAGGGATTGGCCCAGGGGGTACCTGCTAGCCCGGTCGATGTTTTTGTCTGACCCATACACCTGGGATCGAGGGATTCCGGTTTTACAATTGTGTTTATCCAGTAAGTGCTGCTTTACCGGGCGACGGCGTACCACGGGTGGGTTGAAGTTGCCCCCCGGGGCACGCCTGGCGGGGATGGGGGTCATCGATCACTTATCAGGCAGATCAGGTAATCAGGCAAATTCCGGTTCAGACAAATACATAAAAGCAGCATTCCTTCCCCGCTTAGATCCCCGCACAGGCGCAGCAAGAGATTGTGAGTGCAGCAGCGTGTTTGCGCCTGGCGAGGATGACAAGTGTTTTGGAGGTATTGGTGACAAAGTGGTTGAAGGTGCAAGGGCTGCAAATTCGCTCTGGGTGCGGCTTTAATCCACCCCTACCCCTCCCAGGAGGCGATTTAAGAAGCTACTGCGTAGCGGCTTGCTCGCTTTCTCCCTCCCTACTCTCTCTTCTCTCCCCCGGCCTTTGAAATGGGGCGTGAAGAAATTTACGGAATGGAGCGAGACCAAATGGCCTGCCGCAGGCGGCCATTTGGTGCAACGGACACGCACGGCTTTATTCCAAAGCTGATCCATGCAATGGCCCAAACCCTTACTACCGTCGAGTAATAGCATGTCCGTTGCCCGCGCAATGCAGTAAATTTTAGCCCCATTTCAAAAGCCAAGCCTTTTTTGCTTCTTTTTTGGGCACAAAAAAGAAGACCCCCGCACCCGCAGGATTCTTGATCTTCGCAGAAAAAAAGAGTATGGCAACGGTGGCACTCGACAGCGCGGAGGGCAGGTGGGTGATGGCAGCGGCCATCATGGCTTCGGCGATGGCATTCATCGACGGCAGCGCCCTGAACGTGGTGCTTCCTTCGCTGCAGCAGGCGCTGCATGCAAGCGGAGCAGACATCTTCTGGATACTCAATGCATACCTCCTGATGCTGGCAGCCCTGATCCTGGTCGGCGGTTCGCTGGGCGATAAGCTGGGACGGAAAAAGATCTTCGGGCTGGGCATCCTGATCTTTATCGCAGGGTCCGGGTTGTGTGGGATCGCTTCGAATGTTTTTTTCCTGGTCTTGTTCCGCATCCTCCAGGGAATCGGCGGAGCCTTGATGATCCCGGGCAGCTTATCACTCATCTCTTCTTCCATCAACGAACAGGAAAGAGGCAGCGCCATCGGCACCTGGTCGGCCATCACCACCGTGGTTACCGTGGGTGGCCCCATTCTCGGCGGGGCGCTTGCAGATGCCGGCCTGTGGAGGTACATCTTTTTCCTCAACATCCCCATCGGCATCCTCGCCTTCTTCATCCTCGCCACCCGGGTAAAAGAGGTGAAAGACGACGGCGACCAGTCGATAGACGTGATGGGGGCCGTAACCATCGCGCTTGGACTTGCCGCTGTGACCTTCGGTTTTTTGCGCATCCCGCACGCCGGTTTCCATAACTGGCAGGTATATGCGTCGCTGGCGGCGGGGGTCTTGTTGCTGGCGGCTTTTCTGTTGATCGAGTTTAAAGGCAAACATCCGATGATGCCGCTGAAGCTGTTCAGCAACCGGACTTTCAGCGGCGCCAACCTGCTCACCTTTTTCCTGTATGCCGGACTGGGTGCAGCGATGCTCTTTCTTTCCCTGAACCTCGTGCAGGTGCAGGGTTACAGCCAGCTGCAATCGGGACTCACTTTTTTGCCTTTTACGCTGCTGATGATCACGCTTGCCCGCTTTGCCGGCAGGCTGGCTGATAAATGGGGCCCGAGATGGTTCCTGACGGGCGGACCGCTGGTGGCCGGCTGTGGCATGCTGCTGCTTGCTTTTGTGGGGCAAACCCGCGGAATCAGCGAGTACTGGACTACGTTCTTCCCGGGCATCGTGCTGTTCGGACTGGGCATGTCGTGTACCGTGGCGCCGCTAACGGCTACGGTCATGGGTTCAGTCAGCGATCACCTGTCCGGTACTGCCTCTGGCATCAACAACGCGCTGACCCGCATCTCGAATGTATTTGCCAACGCGGTGTTCGGGGCGCTGGCCGTTGTATTCTTTACAGGCGCGCTGCAGTCCCGGCTGGAAAAAAGGCCTGTTCACAGCAACGACAGATTGATCATGGCACAGGCCGCCGATCTGGGCAATGCAAAACCACCCGCGCAACTCGACGCAAAGGCAAAGGCGGAAGTGCAGCAATTCTATCACCAAAGCTTTCTCTCTGCCTACCGCCGCATCCTGCTTATCTCGGCCGCACTTTGTTTCACCGGTGCATTGCTGGCAGCCCTGATGGTGAAGGATCATCCGCGGAAGAGCGGGAAAGAATGAGCGCCCTGCAAGGGGAAAAGGTTGATACCAGGCAGGGCTTGCCAAACGTGGCGTCAATACAAATAAACGGAGAGTGGAAAGTTAAACGGCATCCCCGATAGAGAATCGATGCATTGCTTCTCTGATATTCATCGATGCTGGCGAACTGAAGACGCCACACAGGGCGCATTTCCAGGAATGTCCTGCACTTTCTTACAAAACCACCCCGATGCGCAGGGCCTTCAATCCGCTGATGCCCTGCAGCTCTTCGAGCTCGAGATCCTCCAGGTGGCCGTCGAGCAGGCCTTCCTCCTGCAGTTGAGCGATGTAGCGAAGGTATTGCTGGTGCTGATGTTCCTGTGCATATACTATTGCGATCTTGCCCGGTTGCGTGAGGCGTTCGCCGGTATTTTTTATGTGCACTTTGTCGATCCGTTTTTTTACGATGTGGTAGCGGATGTTATAACCGCCCTCGGCATCGAAGCGTTTCTCATCGGGTCTGAAACTGATGTCGATGCTGCCGTTGTTCACATAGATCAGCTGGGTGGTATGGAGCTTTACCGGCATGTAGGGCTGATTTCCCTGAACCATTTTTGCAATGCCCGCCATGCTCCTCAACTGCCACGACTGCAGATCCGGTATAGCTTCGGGCCGGAACGGGATGGCCGGGTTGATAGACTGACCGATGTACATATCATACTCGATCCCGTCGGTCCTGAATTTTTCGAAGTACACCGGATACTGCCGCTGAAACTCTGCCTGCATGCTTTCGAGGTACTGGCTTACGGAAGTGTTGATCAGCTGCATCGACTGTTCGAGCATGCGGCGCTGGGCAAACACAAGACCGGTTACAGGATCGACCGACGCAAAATATGCATCTATCGGAGAAGCATACACGCTGTTCTTACCCCGCAGCCCCCTGAAAAAGACTTCCATGCGCTCCATCAGCTGAAGCACTTCTACTTCTTCGTTGCCAGATATATAAGCACTGAGCTCCTCCTGCATCACGGCGGCTTCCTCCAGCAGGTCTTCTGCAGAGGCATGCTCGCCGGGAATGGCCCTCAGCGCCAGGAGGGTTTGTTCGAGTACGGTGAAATATACTTGAAGATCGCGGTACAGTGCATCGTTGCGTTCGATCGTTGAATTGCGGATATCGACTGCACCATATAACGGATACACATGCTCGAAACGGATGGCGCCGGGCACCCCGGGAACGCCCTGCTCGAAGCGGTTCTTCAGGTACCGCCATACCACCTCGTTGAATTTCCATTGCACCGATGGCTGTATCGAAGTGAAGTTGACCTTGATCACATTGTCGATCCCGGAAGTAAATTCAACCTGGTTGTTGTACATCAGCTGCGCAAGTATCGGCATGGCAGGCTCCAGTCCGGCCAGCAGCTTTTCATCCAGCACGTTTTCAGCGGCGGTACTCACTTCCAGCAAGCCAGACAACACATTGTTGTGGTACACGGGCAGCAGTGCGTAAGCTTTAATGCCCTGCCGGGTAAAGGCCTGCTGAAAAAAATCATCCTGCAGCGGTTCTGTCTGGCTATCGAAATACACCACCTGCGGATCCTGAAAGTACTGGTTGATCCGGGCAACAAATAATTCTTCGGCCAGTTGCTGCGTGCGGGCCACGTTGATGGAGATGCTGTGCGAATAGTCGGCGTAATAAGCCACCAGCCGGTTGTTTACTTTGAGGAAAGGCAGCAGGCCGAATTCCACTTGCCGCTTTCCGAACATAGAGCGGAGCAGGTAAATGATGGTCTTGTAAGTCTCTTCGAAGTTTTCAGGCACATGGCGGATGATAGCGCTGCGCATCTTGTGCAGCGCATACCGGGCGGTGATGTCGGTACCGGTAACGATCGAGAATCCTTCAAAAGCAAAATCGGTGAGGGGAATGGCCTCTTCCAGCTCACACAGTGCGTTGATCTTCTTCAGGTGATGGCGCATATCTGCCTTGTTCACGACCGGCTCTCCGGTGAGGCGACGCACATCTACAAACCGGTTATCGATGTGGATGCTGTAGTACTTTGACAGGCCGGTCCTTTTATCTGTCCACACATACACGATCTCTTCCTGAACCAGCGGTTTGATCTGGTACAGGCGTTCCAGGATCAGCGCATACTTTACCTGCTCCAGGCTGGAAATAAAAGCCGCTTTTTCTTCCCCGGAAGCATTGGCCGACATACCGTTGGGATTGTCGGGGGCCAGCAGCCGGTGAAAAGCGCTGGTGCTGTAAAAAACATGGTCGCTGTTGGGCAGACTGAGCGCCCATACCAGTTCCTGTTCGTCGCTTAACGGCGGGAACAGGCAGGCATACAGGAGGTCGAGCAGGTGATCGTACTTGGCAAGGGAACCGGTGTCTACATGCTGAAAAACCTCCGGGTACGCTTCGAAATAGCGCAGTACAAAATCGTAGAGTTTCGTTTTCATCGTCTGCTCGGCAGAACGCCGCGCTTCGATAAAAGCGATAAACCGTTGGAAAGAAAGATAGGTATTCTCTCTCTTTGCGTCTGCCTGCGGGGGTAGAATATGAAAGCTGACCTGTTTCATCGGGGTTGCAAGGTAAATAAGGTTGGTCGTATGCCAATACCCGGCGTACTGATCAAAAGCGCAACCCCATGGAGAAAAAGGGATACCATCCCTCCGATCCATAGGCCATGTTGAAGCGGAACACAAACAGGGAGGCCGGCGCAACATACACGTTGCCGCCCACGCCGTTGTGCCATTTGCTGCTGTGTTCGTGAAGTTCCCACACGCGGCCGACGTCGTAAAAACCGCCCACACCGATCTGCCCTTTTACGATGTAGTTGCCAAAATTCGACAGCACGACCCGCAGCTCCAGGTTGTTATAAAAAGAATGCTGTCCCGCAAAACGGTACTGGCGGTAGCCCGACAGGTTGCCCTGCCCGCCGAGAAACAGCGACTGGTAGAAGGTGGTATGACCAAGCGTGACGCCGCCGCCCAGCCGGTCGGACAGGATCAGGGTCTGGCGCGTGTTGAGGCTTTTATACAGCGCCACTTCCGGGATGATCTGCGCAAAAGACCTGGTGGTGCTGCTGAGCCCATCGTAGGCTTTTACCTGAACGTTGACATACGTTCCCCACGCAGGCAGCACCTTGTTGTTGCGCTGGTCGAGCTCGTAGTTTGCGAACAGCCCCAGATGTGTTTTGTCTTTTGCCAGGGTGCTGCTGTCGTACGAATGCAGCTGCGAAGTATTCTGGATGAACCTTCCCTTGTTACCGTCTGCATTAAAATGATAATACTGGAATGCAGGCCCCATACTTAACTGCGCTCCCTTCCTTCCGCGCCAGCGGAAAGCCGGCTGCAACTCCACCAGGTTGAACCGGGTACGGTAATACCGTTTGAAGTTGCCTGTTTTATCGAACACCGTTTCGTTGCCCCTGCCAAAAAAATTTTGGGTATTGTCGGGCGCCTTGATGTTGGCGGTGAAAGTAAGGTCAGCCCTGTTGATCACATGGATCCATTCTCCGGCATACCGCAGGTTGAAGGCTTTGGTGCTGAAGGCATGCGACACGGTGACCTGCTGCAGCGAGGTATAGGGCGTCTTCCTGAACCCTTTCTGCTGTACGAAACGGATACCCGCGCCGAGGTATAACCCATCGTCTTTGTTGAGCGCGGCGGTAATGAGGGGCAAAGATGTATTGTACAGGTTGGTCGGTATAAAAGCCGTATTCAAGCTGTCCTTCGACAGATGAAGGCGGAGTTTCGAGCTTTGCCCGTAATAGTGTTCCTTTTCCCGGTCGTACAGCGGTATGGGCGTCCTGCTTTCTAATATGGTGTACGACTTATGGCCCTTGCCGCCGATGATGCGCAGCCTGATGCCCGACCGGTTGCGGACAACCACGCTGTCATTTCCCCTGGCGATGTACAGACGGACCTCCTTTGTTACATGATGAGGAAAGGTCTTCGACATCAGGGTATCTTCCAACGCCCCGTTCTTACTGATCTTGCGGATGGTTACATGGAGGCGGTCGCCGCTGCTGTCGGCGATGTCTACAAACTCGTTCTTATCGCTGGTATGGATATCGACCACCCGGTTGACAAAGCGGTAATATTTATCCATGGCTCCGGGCATCTCATCACGGCGGCTTTTCAGCTCGTGCAGCAGGGCATCATGCCGCTGTGAATAGATGGGTTCGGGCAGAGCTTTCAGCGACTGTTCTAGCACGGTATCGGTGACCGCGGATCGGAACGCCTGCACGGTAGTCATCCAGCGGGTATATGTCATCTGGCTGGCCGGGTGCGCATTGAGAAAAGAAGATTTGTACAGGTAAAAATTGGAGCCCGTCAGCAGGTTCGCATTGAAGCCACGCACATGCGGCAGCACAAAGAACCGCTTCATAACGGTAGGCAGTACGCCCTGCGTCACGTTCAGCACCATGTCGCGGTCGCGGGGAACGGCTACGTATAGCCGCGATTCACCTTTCTTGTTCCGGTTGAAAAAACGCCACTGATCGCCATGCCGGTCCCAGTCGCCCAGCAGCAGGTCCAGCATGCGGGCCCGGAGAAAGTTGGGTGAGTCATAGCTGTTGTCGTTGTCATCCTGCAGCTCTTCCAGCATCTTGCCGGTGTTGTCTGTTTTTCCGATGGGCTCGCGGGCTTCAAAAAGGGTGACTTTGCCCTGGAACAGGCGCTGATAGGTGTTCAGACCGGTATCGGGCGCCACCATGCCGATGATGGGCGTGGCATGCGGAACGCCCACTGCTTCTGCCACCGGCGGTACGATCAGTGCAGAGTAGGGATGCTGGGCACTGGTGGCATCGTCGAGCAGCTCGCGTACAAAAGTGCCCTGGAACGGCTGCGGCACAATAAGATCGGGCTTTTTTTCAACGGTGCGCAGCGTATATTCTTTTCCGGCCTTGTCGGTCATGCGCAGTGAGGTCGATTGAAAACCACCGCCCAGCTTTACCGGGGTCAGCCCACCCTTCAGGGTTGAAGTACGGATGACCGGCAACTTCACTGCCTCGGCCCAGTCGCGCCGGTAATTTTTTCCCAGGAACAAGCGGTGCAGCCAGCCAGCATCTGCGTAGTCAGGATGCGCCTGCACCAGCACACTGTCTGAAGGATACGCCGCATACCCGGAATCTTCCAGCACTTTATAAGGGTGCGGCTTCCAGGGATACTCAAACGCCTTGCTTACTTTGTCATGGTCGTAATGATAGAAAGTGAACCGCATGGTGCCGTCAAGCAGCTGATCTGCGGTTACATATCCCTGTTTCTCTTCACCAAAAAGGGAATATTTACCCTTGAAGGTATGGTTCTGTTTCGCGCCGGCCCCGCTCACTACCTGGAACAGCTTTGTCTCCGGGTTGTTGATGAGCTGCAGCCCATGTTCGTGGCCGGAGACATGGATGAGGTTCGGGAAATCGCGGAACACCTCGTCGATCGAACGGATCATGTCTTTGTACAGCGGATGCTTCAGGTCTTCCGGGTTGGTGAAGGTGCCGCGCAGGAAAGGATACAGGGAACCGATCACAGGCAGCGGAATATACAGGTATCTGTTGGCGACCGTAAGCGGGAACAAATGATCTTTGAGGGAAAAATATCCACCATGCGATCCGTAGCTCTGGAACGGATGATGATCGGCCAGCAGGATGGTCTTGTACCGGTTCTCATAGAACATTTCCCGCAACGCAGCGATCACATCCTGTTTGGTGTTGCAGCTGCAATCGGAACTGATGTCTGTTTTGTTGTAA
Organism: Chitinophagaceae bacterium; assembly: GCA_965200945.1. Classification (GTDB taxonomy): domain Bacteria; phylum Bacteroidota; class Bacteroidia; order Chitinophagales; family Chitinophagaceae; genus JADCRZ01. The sequence goes on along the minus strand of OZ241749.1, from coordinate 307,400 downwards.
GGATACATCCACCATTCGCTGTCGAACGCGATGATCACCAGGTCATCGGTGAGCGGAATGAGGGAGGGGCCCGGACAGCCATTGGCAGGAAGCAGCCTGAGCAGGGAATCGCCCTGCTCCTGCAGGAACGCCGATTCACGGCGGATCTTGGCCAGCCCGTCGGGGCCCGACTTGTCCCAGTCGTGGTTGCCGGGCACAAAGAAGACCGGCGCCCCTTTTTGCCTGAACGGCGTGTATTGCGAACGGATGATCGCCTGCGATTCGCCTTCTTCCCTGCTTCCCGGAAGCCCCATGCCGTGCGGGTAAATATTATCGCCCAGGTAAATGACCGTCGTTCTGCCCGGCAGGATGCGGGCAGCTGCATCGGGGAGCACGGCCTGCTGCTGTTTGTCCATCTCTCCCGCATCCCCGATCAGGATAAGGCGGTGTCGGATGCTGTCCTGTCCGCTCACGCTGGCAGCGGAGACGAGCAGCAGAAAAAAGGCAGTGTAAAATAATTTGGTCATAAGCTTCCGGTTTGGGTGAACCTGTCAGGGCGTTGGCCTGTAAGGAATTTTCAGGATGGTGGCATGTGCGGTCTTTCCTTTTTCATTCGAGATATACAGGTCTCCGGCCTGGTCGAACGCCATGCCTTCGGGCTGATTGTAAAGACTGGGATCGAGCGGAAACACTTCGAGCGGATTCCAGTTCTTATCGGTGGTCACAAGCAGTTTGTTCACCGACGACAGGATGAACCACCGACCAGTCTGCTGGTTCCAGGCCAGGGCCGAAGGTTCGAAGCGGAGTTTTTTCATCCCTGCCTTTTCCGCGAGGGCTTCTACAGACAAGGTAAAGGAACCGGCTGCTGTGAGCGTGTTGCCCTCCACTGAAAACACATAGCCGGTATTCGTTTGATGGATCTTTTCGTCGCAATGCTTGCACAGCACATACAGCTTCCTGTTGGGTTCATCCAGGTACATGCCTTCGTATTCACCGGCGGGAAGAAGTTCCTTGTATTCGATGGTGGCTGATTTCAGCTCATCGCCTGCAAGGCGGTAAGGAAAACTAAAGAGGGTGCCATCGCTGCGGAGCATATAGGCCAGGGTGTTTCCCACCTGAATATCTTCATAATCCCCCTTTTTGCCAAACTTTGTTTCGGTGAAACCTTCTTCCCCCAGCCGCAGCCTGAACAGTCTTCCTTCTTCATCCTGCTCGGCATAGACCGTGTCGGGCCGGCCGTTGCGGAAGGCAATGCCAGAGATCTCATCAAGCGCGGGCGGCATACCGAATACCTGCGGCGCTTCCAGCCGGTAATGTGCCGTCTGAACAGGAACCGGGTCTTCTTTCTTTTCTTTCCGCTTTTGTCTGCAGCCGGTAATGCAGGCCAATAGGCCGATGGCAAAGAAGAAACTCCATATGATCTTGTTAAACATCATGGTTCGTATTTGTGCGGAGCATTTCGTATATGCCTGCCTGTGAATCGACTGCCGGCTGGTCCTGGTTCCGGTGCACCGGGATGTTGTCGAGCGAACGGCCGATCTGTACAGCCTGTGTGTTGTCATGCAGCTGCAGGTCGAGGATGCGTAGTATTTCCTGCTTTGCCTGTTCATCATAAACCGGAAAGCAGACTTCTATGCGGGTGTAGATGTTCCGGTTCATCCAGTCGGCGGAGCCCATGAAAAGTAGCGGCGCGCCGCCATTCCCGAACACAAATACCCGCCCGTGCTCGAGGTAGCGGCCCACAATACGCCTCACAGTGATCCGTTCACTCAGTCCGGGTACGCCGGGCACCAGGCAGCAGATGCTCCGCACGATCAACTGTACGTGTACCCCGGCCCGGGAGGCCTCATACAGCTTGCCGATGAGCATTTGCTCTTCCAGGTTGTTGAGTTTTATGATGATGCTTCCTGCCTGTCCGTTTTTTACATGGGCGATCTCCGCATCTATCAGCGAGAGAAACCGTTGCTGCAGATTGAACTGTGCCACCAGCAGGTGATCGAAGCGGATACTGTCCTGTTTTTCCGGCTTTTTGCGGTTGGAGAGAAAAAGGAACAGGAGTTCCATTTCATGCAATATGGCCGTGTGAGCGGTGAGCAGAATGTGATCCGTATAGAAGCGGGCAGTGCTTTCATTGAGGTTGCCGGTCGCCAGCAGTCCATAATACTGATGGTTTCTGCCGGACCCTTTCTTCACCAGCGCGATCTTCGCATGTACTTTAAGCGCAGGGATACTGTAGACCACTTTCACGCCGGCCTCTTTCATGCGCCGGCTCCATTTGATGTTGTTGGCTTCATCGAACCGGGCCTTCAGCTCAACGAACACCATCACTTTTTTTCCGTTCCTGGCGGCGCTCATCAGCGCATGTGCGATCCTCGAATCCCGGGCGATGCGGTACAGCGTTACAAAGATCTCGTCGACATCGGGATCGATCGCCGCTTCGTTGAAAAAGCGCAGTACGAGTCCATAGCTCTGGTAGGGTGCATGCACCACAATATCCTTCCGGCCGATCTCTTCGAAGAGAGAGGTCAGGATGGCCTCCCGGGGCATCACAATGGGTGGTTGAACCGGAAAAAAGAGGCGCTTGTTCTTAAGCGGCAGGTCGGCCATGTCGCGCAGGTTATGATATACGCCGCCTTCCATCGCATTCCCGATAGAGAGCCGGAAGATCAGGCTCAGCAGCTGGATATGCCTGAGCGGCAAGCCCGGCTCATGCAGCAACCGGGTAGCCAGTCCCTGGTCGCGGCTGGCGATCAGCTTTTCGATTTTTTCCGCCTCGCTGTCCGGCAGTTCCCCGTCGAGTTCCAGGGCTGCATCCCGGGTAATTTTGAAGCTGTAAGCGCCCGTGATCTGTTTGCCCGCAAAGAGAGTGGGCAGGTGAAGTTTCAGGATATCATCGATGAAGACGATATATTGTTTGCCATCATGGTCAACCGTAAAAAAACGGGGCAGTTCCTCAGAAGGGATGTTGACGACCATCAGCGCCTCTTCCTTGTCATGCAGCACGGAAACCAGTAAATAAAGCCGGTTGTTTTCCGGGAAAAAACCGGTTTTGGTTGTTAGCAACTGTGGTTGCAGGTAAGCGGAGAGGATAGAAAAAAAAAAGTCGTGTACCTCCTGATGCAGGGATGCAGGTATTGGTACCCGATAGATGAGAACGGTGTCCTCGAGGCTCAGCAAAGGGATCAGGCGGTTGAGGATCTGCCCGAACTGTTCCTGCTGTTGCCCGATCACCTGGCGGACGGTGTCGTATTCTGAGGAGGCACCGCCGTGGTTTGGCTGGGGGACTGTCTTTTTCTGCGAGAGCTGATGCTTCGCCATGAGTACGGGCATGCGTACCCGGTAAAACTCATCGAGGTTGGAAGAGAAGATAGACAGGAACCTGAACCGCTCGCCCACGGGCACCGCTGCCCTGTCTGCTTCCAGAAGCACCCGCTGGTTAAAAGACAACCAGCTGATATCGCGGCTGAAAAATGGGGGTTCTGTCATACGTTGTTTTATTGCCAGCGGTTCCTCGTGTTAAAGCGGGGTTACGAGCACAGAGGCAATGATGAATGCGATCACCGACAGTATCAGCCCGTACATGAATACGTTGTAAGAAGCCCGAAGCAGCTTGTATTTCCGGCCAAGTACCACACCCTGCGAATACACATCGCGAATAAGGGTATCATACAGAAAATCCCGGTCATCCATAACCATCCGCATGCCTTCCGTATAACGTTCGATGTTCATGTGGTAGAAGTTGCCGAAGAAAAGGAGGTTTACTTTTTTCTTATCCAGGTCTTCCTGCGTAAAGGTGCCGTTCGGGATATTCGGACGGGCAGCCAGGATGGACAATACGATAGCGACGAGGCTGACCACCAGCAGCATCATGGCGGGGATCATCAGGTAATCGTTTTTGTCCAGTTTGCGCAGCAGCAGGCTTACCACCACGGAAATAATGATGGAGTTAACGGTGATGATGATATGCGATTTGTTGTCGGCCATATCGCTCAGCCGCTGGCTGTTGTTGCTGCTGATGCGGAACATCGTCTCGATGCCTTTTTCGGGACGGTCATTCTTTTTCGAAGGGGCGTCTGTTGCGGGCTTCTCCTTTGGCTGCGGATATTTTGCGGGCTCCTCTTTTTCGTAATCATGCTGTTTCGTTAACAGCTGGACCAGGTTTTCCTGTTTCTTCGGTTCAAGCAGTATGCGGCAGTATTCGGTGTAGTAATGATGTTTCTGAAGCAGTTCGATGGTTTTGTCGCGCCAGTCGTCTTTGCTGATGTCTGTACCGTAAACGGCCCGCACTTCTTTGCGCATCAGTTTGTTGTTCTCGGTAAACGCGTCGGTGCCGAAGTGGAAGAAGTCGGCGTCGCATACGATCTGCTCGGGCAGGTTGGTGGCGTGCTGGGGCAGTCTGGTGGCCAGGATGCATTGCCGGATGGCGTCTATATCGGTGTTGCTTACCTGCAGCGGCCCCAGGAAATCGGCGGCTTGCCGGGCCCCGTTCTGTTCATGTCCGGCCTGCTGGTCGAGATAGCCGATGTCGTGAAACCAGCAGGCGGCGGTGACCACAAAAAAATCGCGGTCGTTGAGCTGGTAATGTCCGGCGATCTGAACGGCGGCGGCAACCACGTTTTCCGTGTGGTTCAGGTTGTGATAGAGGAGTGCCGGATAGTTGCGCTGGTGAAAGAGGGCCTGCACATGGTTCTGCACCTGTTCCGACAGATTTTTATAGTTCATCAAGCTGGATTTTGAAACAATATTACAGAAATCGGCACGACTAGCCAGAGGTAAAATGCTGTCGCATGGCGCCATGTTGATCTTCTCAATCGATCACCCTGCACGGCCTTATCTTACTTAGGTTCAAAAATACAACGCTTGGGGCAAGCCGCAGATGAAGATATCATGACATCTGTTGCCTACATGCTGTTTAATGAGGAATTGGAATTCTTATGAGCTGTAAACTTTCCTTTTACCTGATTGCAAGGAAAGAAGCAAAATCGCAACACCGGCGGGCAACGATCATACATCCGATTGTTCATCGAATACCAACCCTGCATACACATCCGGTTTCCCTTCGACTGTTTGATCCAACATATCTACCGGTAGGTTTCAAGAAATCTCTTTCACATATAAGATTGCACCTGCCGGCTTTTTCCGATCGCGAAACTCTATTTCCTTATCCGGTCATAGTGCATACCGGCGTTAGGGGACATTTACACAAACGTCTTCCGTTCCAACCTGGAAACCGAAGACATCACCAAAGCCATCGACCGCATCCGCGATGCCATTAAAAAAGAATTTTTCGCTTGCCCACTTTGTGATCATCCAGCCAAACGTACAAATGCTATGCCTTGCGTCTCCTGCGGGGATCCATGCTGTGCAAGAGAGACGCCGGGCATGGTGTCTGTTCGAGAAATTGTTACTGAGGAGACGAACGCCCGGGATTGGGAGCGTGAACTACTCCGGCAATTGTCGTGATAACAGCATGCCTCGCAGTTGCTCCACAACAACCAGCCGGCCACCGGTCCGAAAATCCCAATAGTAACTGTGCCGCCTGTTCGAAAATGATTTCTTTCAACCCTCTATTTCAATTTCAATTCCATCTGGATATTACAACGTTCATAAGGCGTGGCGCGGCCGGCCACTTTCACAAAGCCGAGTTTGTGGTAGAGACTGATGGCAGGTTCAAGAATGGTATTGCTTTCAAGGTACAGCGTGGAAGCACCCAGTGCGCGGGCTTTTTCCACGATGGCCTGTCCGAGCAGAAAGCCGATGTTTTTTCCCTGTGCCAGCGGCGATACCGCCATTTTTGCCAGCTCGAAATCATACTTAGGATCATCCATGCGGATCAGCGCACAAACGCCCACCGGTTGTTCATGAAACAGCCCCACCAGTATAAGTCCGCCTTTATTTATGATATACTCATCCGGGTGGTCAAGCGCTTTGTAATCCGACTCTTCCATCCGGAAATACCGTGAGATCCATTCTTCATTAAGCGAGCGGAATGCACCTGCCCACTCAGGGCGATAGTCCACGATCTGAACATCGCGGCTTTCGCGCAATTTCTTTTGCTCCACCACCCGGCGCAGCAAAGATTTCTGGTCGAGCACAAATTCCCATTCTTCAATGGCTTTCCAGAGATCATTCCGCGTTTGCTGCAGTATTTCTTCAATGGCGTTGTTCACATCTCTATACTGTTCCTGAATTTTATCCACCAGTTCAAGGCCTTTCGTGGTAAGGCCGAGCAGGTTCCGGCGGCCGTCGGCAGGATCCTTTTTTTCATGCGCAATGCCATGCTTCACCATTTCACCGGCTATCTTGCTCACCGACGGATGAGAATGACCGATCTGTTCGGCAATGGCGGTGATGGTCTCGTCGCCCTGCGACAACACATGAAAGACCGGGAACCATTTGGGGTGCAGGTCGATGCCGTAGAGCGAATAAATCTGTGCGGCATCGCTGGTTACCTGGTCGGTGAGCTGGCGGAGGCGACTACCGATCGCCATCTTGCCAGTTTGGGTATAGAAGTTCATTATAATAAGTTACGTAATTGGTTACACAAATATAGCTTTTCACTTCTAACCTTATAAAATGTTAGATCCGACGTACCCGGCGCCTCTTTGTCTGGCCATAAACAGGCTCCTGCAAACTATTTTTCATCCCAATGTGTACACTGGACACAATGCAAATCCGTCGTTAAGATGTCCTCCCAGTCGGGTTTTTAAAAGACGCCCCCTCTTTTGGGCATCATGAAACCTTTCTATAGTTGGAAAAAAACATTTAACAGCACGCCGTACTTTTACATCATCAAGGAAAAAGGGCGTACCGGCCGGAAAGACTGAAGAAAGAAAAGCAAAAGAAAAACCGGAAAGCTCTCTTGGATCAAATCAGAATTTACGTTTTTTTCATATGGCAAGCAATCGTTAAAAGCTGCTCTGTTTCTACAGAGGAGCTTTTTTGTTTTTAACACCTCGCCCACTTACGATAACCCATTTGGTGTACCGGATTTGATTATTCCTCTCTCCCACTTTCTTCTCTACCTTCGCCCCCGGCATTTCAAACTTTTTTTGTGCATCCGGCTATCCGGTGCAATGATCTTACATGACAAACAACAAATCACTGAGGCCGGTTATGTTCGTGGGTACCGCGTCGCATGTCGGCAAAAGCGTGATCACCGCGGCGTTTTGCCGGATCTTTAAACAGGACGGCTACCATCCGGCTCCCTTCAAGGGGCAGAACATGTCGCTGAACAGCTTTGTAACACCCGACGGCGGAGAGATCGGCCGTGCACAGGCGGTACAGGCGGAAGCGGCCGGCACAGACTGCGACACCGACATGAACCCCGTGCTGCTGAAACCCACCACCGATCAGCGTTCGCAGGTCATACTTCATGGCCGGCCCATCGGCACGCAATCGGCGTACGATTATTTTACCGGCAACAACCGCCAAGAACTGTTTGGTGAAGTGACCCAGGCATTCGACCGGCTGACCCAGCGATTCAATCCCATTGTGATGGAAGGAGCGGGCAGCATTTCAGAACTGAACCTGAAATCGCGTGATATCACCAACATGCGGCTGGCGCAGCATGCAGGGGCCGCAACTTACCTTATCAGCGACATCGACCGCGGCGGCGTTTTCGGCAGCCTGTATGGAACCATGGCCCTCCTCTCGCCCCCGGAAAGAGCCTGCATCAAAGGCATCATCATCAACAAGTTCAGGGGCGACAGCCGGTTATTCGAGGATGGAAGAAAGATGATCGAAGAACTCTGTGGCGTGCCGGTGATCGGGGTGCTCCCCTATTTCCGGGATATCCGGATCGAGGAGGAAGATTCGGTTTCCCTGAAGCAAAAGCATCCTGACCGGGAATCGGGAAAGGTGAACATTGCAGTGGTGCTGCTGAACCGGCTCTCCAATTTCACGGATTTCGATCATCTGGAGCATGATCCACGGGTACACTTGTTTTATACACACCGGCCGGCTGATATTGAACAGTCCGATATCATCGTCCTTCCGGGCAGCAAGAACACGATCGACGACATTGTCGCCATCAAAAAGAACGGGATCGCGCAGGCCATCCTCCACGCGCACGGCAAGGGCAAAACGGTGATCGGCATCTGCGGCGGATACCAGATGATGGGAGAACGGGTAGAAGATCCCGATGGGGTGGAAAGCCTTGCCGGAGAGGAAGCCGGTCTCGGCCTGCTACCGGTAACAACCAGGCTCCTGCCGGAAAAAACAACTATCCGCCGGCAATTTACGCACCGCGATTCAAACGAACCCTGTTCGGGATACGAGATCCATATGGGTGAAACAGTCTCCCTCGGCGGAGGTCATCAACCGGTGAACCATCTGCCGGACGGCCGCACCGATGGGTACTTCAGCAGTCCATCCTGCTGGGGCACTTACATGCATGGAATCTTTGACAACCCTTCCACTATCAACCTGCTGCTTTCCAGCTTTGGGGCCCGGCCCGCGGCAGGTCACAGCTACAGGGAGTATAAAGAAGAGCAATACGACAAACTGGCTGCACTGCTGCGGGAACACATCGATATGGAAAAAGTGTATACCCACCTAAACCCAGACTTGTAAGATGCTGTACGGACACGGAGATGACGGTTACCAGTACACGAAGCAGATTATTGCCGACTTCAGCACCAATGTATGGTGGGGCGGTGAACCGCCCGGACTGAAAGAGCACCTGTTCAGCCACTGGACTGCGGTGAACAAATACCCGGAAGTGGCGGCGGAGAGCCTGGCCCGCCGGATCGCGGCGCATCATCAGCTGGAATCGGCCAGCGTGCTGGTCACGAACGGCACCACAGAAAGCATCTACCTGATCGCACAGGCTTTTCGGAAAAGCCTGACCACCATCGTGATACCCACCTTTTCGGAATACGAAGATGCCTGCCGCATGCATGGGCACGAGTTGCACTTCATTCAGGAAACATATATTAATGAAGCGGTGGAACTGGCTCCCGGCCTCTGCTTTGTCTGCAACCCCAACAACCCGACAGGCCACCTGTACAATAACCTGGAAGAGATCATCACCCGTCATCCCGCGACGCTGTTTATCGTTGATGAAGCGTTCATCGAATTTGCGCAGGATGGCATCTCGCTGATCCCCTCAGTGCACCGACTGCAGAATCTCATCGTTCTCCGGTCCTTGACCAAAGCCTTTGCCATACCGGGTTTGCGCCTGGGTTATATAGCCGCACACAGCATCCTGATGGATAAGCTGCGCTTGTTTAAGATTCCCTGGACAGTGAATACATGGGCGATCGAAGCAGGGCACTTTATTTTTTCACAGTACGATCAGGAACAGGTTCCGCTGGGCCGGTTAAGGCTGGATAAGGCGGCCTTTTTGACGCAGCTGCAGGCAACTTCCCTGGAGGTAAAACCCAGTAGCACGCATTTCTTCCTTGCCAGACTCACCAGTGGAACAGCATCCGGTCTCAAGCAATTTCTGATCGACGAATACGGAATCCTCATCAGGAACGCATCCAACTTCAGGGGGCTCACGGAGATGCACATCCGCCTGGCTACCCTCGCTCCTTTCAACAATAACAAACTCGTAAACGCCCTGCAGCAATGGGAGAAGAGGTCCTGACCATACTGCCCCTGCTCGCAGGATATGGGCTGGACCTGCTGTTTGGCGATCCGGAAAGCATGCCTCATCCCGTCCGGTTGTTCGGCAACCTGATCTACGGTTTCGAGAAGTGGCTCAATGCCGGACGGTACCAGTTTTTGAAGGGTATGTTCACTACGGTTGTTTTGTGTACAGCCACTTATTTCCTCTTTAGCTTGGTGCTGTACTTCCAGCTGATGGTGCATCCTGTTTTGTATATCCTCTTCAGCACCCTGTTTGCTTTTTACGGACTCGCAAACAAAAGTCTGATCCGGGAAGGGGAACTGGTCTTTGCCGCCCTCCGGTCAGGCGGACTGGAAGCGGGCAGGAAACAGTTGGCGCGCATCGTCGGCCGCGACACCTCCCGGCTCGATGCGCAGCAGATCAGGATCGCTGTGCTGGAGACCATGTCCGAAAACCTGAGCGATGGCGTGGTGGCGCCGCTTTTCTTCTATGCCCTCGGCGGCGTGCCCGGCATGATGACCTATAAAATGATCAATACGCTCGACTCCATGATCGGCTACCGCAGCGAGCGATTCGAACAGTTCGGCAAGTTTGCCGCCCGCCTCGACGACGTCGTCAACTTCATCCCCGCCCGCCTCACCGCCCTCCTCATGTGCCTGGTAAGTGCCAGCCCCCGCGGATGTATTTTCCTGTTCAGATACGGCAGGCATCATAAAAGTCCGAATGCCGGTTATCCCGAGTCGGCCCTGGCCGGCATCCTCGATGTACGGTTCGGCGGCCCCAACACCTACCACGGCGTGCTGGTCAGCAAACCCCATATCGGCAGCAACACCCGGCCTGTGACCGACCACGACTTCCTGAAAACCCGACAGGTCAATCACCTGACTTGCCTCGTGATGGTTGTGGTGATCGTGTTGTTCTTTTTATTTTGAGATGCCCTTTGGACTGGCGTAGCACGTTGGCAACCGGGTCACCCATTTGAGGAACAAACGATGTGATTGCTGCGGCATGTTTGCGCCTGCCCAGAGAGGACTTAAACGGTATTAAATCCGATTCAGCTGTATCGAAATGGCAGGGTGCCGAACCTCGGCAGGGTTCAGAAAAAGACCACCCCAAGCGTATGTCCTTGTAATCATAAAATTGGTGGTTTCAGAAATATGGCTACTTTTGCCGCCTTAGGGGTAGCAAATCCAGAATTGCTTTAAAAGGGAATCCGGTTTAAATCCGGAACAGTCTCCGCTGCTGTAACCTCATAAAAACGGACCTGCATTACATGTCCACTGTCCCGGAAGGATGGGAAGGATGCCAGGTCCGGAGGAAGTCAGAAGACCTGCCTACAACATAAATTTTCTCAACCGCTTTCGGAAGAAAAGCAACGAGTTATGAGTACAACACACAGGTATCCGCCTGTCTGCAGAAAACCTGGTTCTCTGTACGGCCGGCTTCATCCGTCATTCCGTTCTTTCTTTATCATCAGTCTCCTCACGACACTGATCTTCTCCTGTAAACAGGTCCCGCATACCGATCTTCATCCCGACCCGTATAACGGCCCTGCCCTTTACAAAGCTACTGTCCTGCTCCGGCACTCGAAAGGCTTTTCATTACAGTATTTCAGCCATTACAAAGTACTGCGCATCCTCAACCATTTTTCCGACAAGGCAGAAGTAAAGGCCGATACGCTCACCTACCTGCTGGTGCAAAGAGGCACCCCCGTTCCGGGAAACTATGCGGGTGCGCAGGTGATCGAGATCCCGGTGCAGAAGATGATCGTGACCTCTTCCATGCACATCGGCATGCTCGATTTTGCAGACGCAACGGATGTGGTGTCAGGAGTATCCGAATTCAAATACATCACATCCTCCGGAGTCAGGAAAAATGTGGCTGCGGGCAGGATAAAAGAAGTTGGCAACGGCAGCGGCATGAACGATGAACTCATTATTTCCATGCATCCCGGCCTCGTGATGACGATGGGCAGCCCGGTGGCGAGGTTCAGCCGTTACAAGAACCTGATCGGCACCGGCATCCCCGTTCTTATCAATTCCGAATGGCTCGAAACGGATCCGCTGGGCAGGTCCGAATGGGTCAAACTGGTCGGCGCCCTCCTCAACAAAGAAGCGCTGGTCAACAGCAAGTTCGACCAGGTGGAAAAAGAATACATTCGCCTCAAGGAACTGACCTCTCAACTAAGGACCAGGCCTTCCGTAATCATCGGGATGCCCTTCAAAGGAAGCTGGTTTGTGCCCGACGGCGACAGCTATACCACCCGTTTTTTACTCGATGCCGGCGCCAGCTACCATTGGGCGAACATACAGGGTACGGGCAGTCTTGCGCTGGATTTTGAAACGGTGGCGCCGGTCGCCCTTACTGCCGACTACTGGCTGAACACCGGCGAAGCGAACAGTTTGGCCGACATCGCAGCGAAAGACGGACGCTATAGCAGGTTCCGGTCGTACACAAAGGGAACAGCTTACAACAACAACAAAAAAACCAATGATATCGGCGCCAACGACTACTGGGAATCGGGCGCCATAAACCCCCAGACGATCCTGGCCGACCTGATCCGGATCCTGCATCCCGAACTGCTTCCCAACCACGAACTGGTTTACTACAAACAGCTTAAATGAAACAGGGCTCCCTTTCTCCGGCCCGCCGCACCGCCGGTTCTGCGATGGGTGCACAGTATCTCAAAACGGGACTGCTAAGCTTCCTGCTGCTGGTGTTCTTCCTGACCGACATCGCGTTCGGGCCGGTCAAGATCCCGCTGCGGGAAGTGGTGCGCATCCTGTTCTCGGGCAATACCAGCAATGAAGCCTGGAACTACATTGTGACGGCCATCAGGGTACCCAAAGCCTTCACCGCCATTATTGTCGGCTGTGCATTGCCGGTAGGCGGGCTCCAGATGCAGACCCTGTTCCGCAATCCGCTGGCAGGCCCCTCCGAACTGGGCCTCACCGCGGGTGCCAGTCTGGGTGTGGCGCTGGTGATGTTATCTGCCGGCAGCATCACCACCCTCTTTACCATCCGCGAGCTGGGCATCTCGGGGAGCTGGCTCATCATTGTCGCCTCCTCTGCGGGCGCTGCCGCCGTGATGCTGCTTATCACAGGTATTTCGGCCCGCTTGAAAGACAACGTGACCATGCTCATCGTTGGCGTCATGATCGGCAACATCATTCTTTCCGTCATAAGCATCTGGCAATATTTCAGCGCGCCCGAACAGGTGAAGGATTTTCTTGTCTGGACCTTCGGCTCCCTGGGTGGCGTGGCAGGCAGCCAGCTCTACCTGCTGGCCGTGGTGGTGGCGCTGGGTCTCCTTGTCTCCTACTTTTCGGCCAAACGCCTCAACACGCTGCTGCTTGGAGAAGCGTATGCACGCACCATGGGGCTCACGGTGAACCATGCGCGCTTACTGATCATCACCAGCACCAGCCTGCTGGCAGGCAGCATCACGGCCTTTTGCGGACCGATCGGGTTCGTAGGCATTGCCGTGCCGCATCTTACCCGGTCCCTCTTCAATACATCCGATCACAGCGTGCTGATACCCGGCTGCTGCCTGGTGGGAACCACGCTCATGCTCGGCTGCGATATTGTTTCCCAGCTGCCCGGCAGCCAGTCGGTGCTTCCCATCAATGTGATCACTGCGCTGGTGGGTTCGCCGGTAGTGATCTGGATCATCGTGAGCCGGAACAATTTAAAATCCACCCTGTGAGCAGCCCGTCAGCACCCTTACTTCAAACCCGGAACGTGTCCATCGGATACCGTACGGCCGGTAAACCGCCAAGGGTACTGGCTTCGTCGCTGCAGCTGGACATGTATCCCGGTCAGCTGATCTGCCTGCTCGGACCGAACGGATCAGGGAAGTCGACGCTGATCCGGACCCTGTCGGGCCTTCAAAAACCGCTGTCGGGAACCGTTGAGTTACTGGAAAAAAACATTGCCGGAATGAAACCGGCCGACCTGGCCACCCGCCTCAGCATGGTGCTGACAGACAAGGTGCAGGCAGGCAACCTGGATGTGTATACGGTGATCGCGCTGGGGCGTTCACCTTACACCAACTGGAAAGGCAGCCTGGAGGAAAGGGACAGGGAAATTGTGGAACATGCCATCCGGATAACCCGTACAGAGCCTTTCCTTCAAAGAAGAATCCATGAGCTCAGCGATGGCGAACGGCAGCGCGTAATGCTTGCCCGGGCGCTGGCACAGGACACGCCGGTGGTCATCCTTGACGAACCGACCGCCTACCTCGATCTGCCCAACCGCATCTCGCTGATGCGCCTGCTGCACGAGCTTACGCAAACAACCCGTAAGTCGATCCTCCTTTCTACCCACGACCTGGAGCTGGCCCTGCAAACGGCCGACCAGCTTTGGCTGCTCAACGCCGGGGGCTCATTGCTGCAAGGCCTTCCCGAAGACCTTGTGCTGGATGGCTCTTTTGAAACCGCATTTCTGACAGAAGGGTTTGAGTTCGACAAAACCAGCGGCACTTTCTTGATCCGGCATGAAGCCCGGCGGCCGGTACGCATAACGGGCACAGGCGTACCCCTCGTATGGACCACGAAAGCCCTGCTGCGTAAGGGCTACCTGATCACCGAAGGCGAAGCCGCGGAACAGGTGGAGATCCGGCAGGAAGGCGGCACTATCCGCTGGGTATACCGCCGGGGCGGCCGCGAAACAGTCTGCCAGTCCATTGCAGACCTGCTGGCAGCAGCTGCAGAGCCGGAAACAGATCTGAACCAACAGAAACAGCCGGGGGGAAAGATCCCTCCCATTTAATTATGCAACACAACAATATGAACCGGAATCTTCGCAAGTCTTTGAGGAATGTCTGTCTGATCGCTTCTTCCTTTTCCGCCTTCTCTGCCGGCGCACAGGAACAGCCGAAAGACAGCCTGGCCTCCCGTACGCTTGAGCAGGTCGTGGTCACCGCCACCCGCTCGGCGGTTACCCGCAACAAAACACCCCAAAGCATCTCCCTCATCAGCAAAAAGGACATCGATTTCACCGGCTCGCAGGAGTTCACCGACCTGCTGAAAAAGAACACGTCTGTGAATATCATCCAGTATCCCGGACTGCTGGCAGGCGTAGGCATCCGCGGGTTCAGGCCACAGACGGGCGGCCTCAACCAGCGGGCGCTGCTGCTGATCGACGGAAGACCCGCCGGCACAGCGAACCTGGCCACGATCAACCCCTCCGATATCGAACGCATCGAAGTGCTCAAAGGGCCGGCTTCGGCCCTGTACGGATCGCAGGCCATGGGCGGCGTGGTCAATGTGATCACCAGAAAATCATCCGGCGCGGTACACTCCACCGTGGCAGCGGAATACGGTTCTTTCCAGACATTCAAAGGAAGCGTGACTTCCGGTGGCAACATCACCAGCAAGCTCGACTACGATCTTTCGTTCACCACGTTCGACCGCAATAAAAACATGAAGCTGGGCGACGGAAATTTTTTTCGCAAGCTGCTCCACGCAGAAACAGCTCAGAAAAATTACACCGACGGCGCGGTGCAGGTAGATGACAAACGCTCCGACGGTCTGCGGCGTGAGTATACCCGCCTCAATTACAATGCGGGCAGCATGCGGGTGGGCTACCAGATAGCGCCTAACTGGAAACTGAACCTCAAGGGAGACCGTTTTGTGGCAAAGAATGTGGAATCGCCCAGCGATATCTTTTTCACCAATGGCCAGCCCAGTACAAAAGACATCGACAGAACCAACGGCGAATTCAGTGTCACCGGCTCTTTCACGAAGCACGAATTTTCATTCAGGGGCTACCTGGCAGGCGAACACAATTACAACAACACCCTCACCTCAGGCAACACCGCCATCGTTCCCTATCTTTCCTTTCAAAGCACCGCCCACTGGAACGGCGTGCAGGTAAAAGACGTGTACCACCTGGGCCGCAACAGCATCATCGCCGGGCTGGATTACAACAGCGCCACCACCAGTTCGAGGGCATACAACAGCAACAAGACCGAACGGGCCCCGTTCTCGCCTAACTACAGCCTGAATTCCGCGGCGGCCTATGTACAGGGACAGTTCAACTTCCTGAATGAAAAGCTCATTGTGAACCCGGGCATCCGCTACGATATCATCAGCTATGACGTAAAAAAGACACCGCTGCTGAATACCTACGCTCCGGGAAAAGTGAGCAACCCGTTCTTCAGTCCCAGCCTGGCTGCGCAGTACCGGTTGTCGAACAGTTTTACTGTGCACGGCACCGTAGGCCGTGCGTTTGTAACGCCGGATGCCTACAATGTAGCCGGGTATTCGGAGATCATTTCAAACAACAAAGCGAGCGTTACGCAAGGCAATCCCGACCTTAGGAACGAGAACAGCGTTTCGTGGGATGGCGGCCTCCGCTTCAGCAACAACAAGTCGGGCTTCACGGCCGACCTCACCTATTTCAATACGGATGTAAAAGACCGGATCACCACACAAAGAACAACGCCGCCCGCCGGAGAAAAAACGGAAAGCGGTTACGATATCCTGTCGCGCACTACCTATATCAATGCCAACAAGGCAACCATACAGGGGCTGGAAGGGGAACTGGCGTATGATTTCGGTGCGCTTCACAATAATTCATATGTACTTCGGCTGTTCGTGAACGGTACCAAGACATTCAAAGCAGAAGAGATCACCATCGGCAGCAATGGCGCACAGACAAAAAGGAGCATCTACAATGTAGCCAGCTTCACCAGCAGCTACGGCCTCGATTACAACAACCGCAAAGGTCTGAACATACAGCTGATGGGCCGTTATGTGGGCAAACGCAAAGACACCGATTTCAATGATGCCCGCTCACCGGAGATCGTTTATCCGGAATTTATGGTGCTTGATTTCAGTGCAGGCTACACGTACGCGGGCAAGCATTCACTCACCCTGTTCGTGAACAACCTCACCGATGAGAACTATTATGAAAAACGGGGCTTCAACCTGCAGGGCCGCAGCATCAACCTGCGGTACGGCATCAGTTTCTGACGATTTTTTTCCATGAGGGTTAACAGCGGTTTTACCCTCAAAAACTTATGTTATGAAGATCTACACAAAAAAAGGTGACAAGGGTATGACAGGCCTCTATGGCGGCACCCGGGTTTACAAGGATGACGTGCGGGTGGATTGCTACGGCACGCTCGACGAAGTAAATTCAACCATCGGGCTGCTTCGTGTGAAGCTTGGCAACGACCATGCATGGCAACCGAAGCTGCACCGCATCCAGAAAGACATGATGGATATGATGTCGCACCTGGCGCGGCCTTCAGACAGTCACAAGGTAAACAACAACCCAATGCCTGTTGATGGCGCCGCTTTCTGCGAAGCCTGGATCGATGAGCTGGAAGGCGCCATGACCGCCCCGTCCGATTATTTCCTGCTGCCGGGCGGAAACGAAGTGTCGGCGCTTTGTCATGTGGTGCGTACACAGATGCGCAGAGGCGAGCGCAAGCTCGTCACCCTCATGAAACAGGATGAAGTGCACGATGCGATCCCTGCCTATATCAACCGGCTGTCCGACCTTTTTTTTACACTGGCCAGGGCGGAGATGGACAAGGCCGGCGTTGCCGAGGAAAAATGGCAGTTGTTCCTGTACAAGCGTTTTAAAAAACCGGAACCAGGTCCAAACACAGCTGCCGAATGATCGTGTTTATCACCGGCGGGGTCCGCAGCGGCAAGAGCCGCTTTGCGCAGGACCTGGCGTTGCAGCTCAGCGCAGAACCGGTTTATGTGGCCACAGCCAAAGTGCTGGACGAAGATTTCAAAGCAAGGGTTAGCAGGCATAAACAGGAAAGAGGGCCGCAGTGGACCAACTACGAAGCCGACCGGCATTTGTATGAACTGCCGTTGCAGAACCGCACGGTGGTGGTCGACTGCGTCACCCTCTGGCTAACCGGTTATTTTATGGAATATGACCATGATGCGGACCGGTCGTTGCTCGATTTCAAAAAAGAGATCGACGGCCTGCAGCAGCTGTCGGGCAATTTTATCATCATCTCCAACGAACTGGGTATGGGGCTTCATGCAGAAACACCGATGGGGCGCCGGTTTGCAGATCTGCAGGGATGGGCCAACCAGTATGTGGCCGCATGCGCCACGCAAGCTATATTCATGGTATCGGGCATTTCATTATATCTCAAAAAATAAGTACGTTATGGATGAGCAAGATTTGATCAAAGCGGATCTGCACCACCGGCTGCAACAAAAGATCGATGGGAAAACCAAGCCCCCGGGCGCATTGGGTATGCTGGAAAAGATAGCCTTGCAAGCGGGACTTGTTTTTAACACACTCACGCCGGAGATCAGGGATCCGCAGATAGTGGTTTTCGCGGCCGATCATGGCATTGCGGCGGAAGGGGTGAGTGCGTACCCGGCGGAAGTGACACCCCAGATGGTCCTCAACTTTGTAAGGGGCGGTGCTGCCATCAACGTGTTTTGCCGGCAGCATGGCATCGGCCTTACGGTGGTGGATGCGGGCGTCGACTTTGATTTTGATCCGGCGCTACCGATCGTACCCCACAAGATCGCAAAAGGCACCCGCTCCTTTTTGCACGGGCCCGCCATGGAACCGGCACAGGTGCAGGAGTGCCTGCGGCAAGGGCGTTCGATCGTGCAGGACCTGTCGGGCCGGGGCTGTAATACGATTGGGTTTGGAGAGATGGGGATCGGCAACACATCGACCGCCGCCGTGCTGATGAGTCAGTTGTGCGACATACCTGTAGAGGATTGTGTGGGAAGGGGCACCGGCGTAACGGATCATCAACTGTTGCACAAGCAACAGGTTCTCCGCCGGTCGATTGAAAACTATTCCGGCGGGTCGGGGCCCGAAGAACTGATGGCCTATTTCGGCGGTTTCGAGATCGTACAGATGGCGGGCGCGATGCTGGAAGCAACGGAAAACCGGATGCTGATCCTAATAGATGGCTTCATCGCTTCGGTTGCTTACCTATGCGCTTTCAAACTGGACCCTGCGGTGCGGCAAAATGCCGTTTTTTGTCATCAATCGGAGGAGCAAGGTCACAGGCAGTTGTTGTCTTTTTTAGGGGCACAGCCCCTGCTGCAGCTGGGTATGCGCCTCGGAGAAGGTACGGGCTGCGCGGTAGCCCTTCCGCTGCTGAAAAGTGCGCTGGCCTTTCTGGAGGAGATGGCCAGCTTTGAAAGTGCAGGCGTCAGCAATAAAGAAATATGAAAAAGGAGCTGAACATTTTTCTTACAGCCCTGGAGTACTACACCCGCATTCCCTGCGGCAGATGGATCGATCGCCGGAGCGCAAGCCTCCACGAAGCCACGCGCTACCTGCCGGTGATCGGGTGGATCGCAGGATTGCTGTCGGGTGTCATACTGGTAAGCTTGCGTTGGATATTGAATACAGATATGGCCATCCTGCTCTCCATGGCTGCGTCTGTTTTACTGACAGGCGCCTTTCATGAAGACGGCCTGGCAGATTTCTGCGACGGCTTCGGCGGCGGCTGGACGAAAGACCGCATTCTGGAGATCATGAAAGACAGCCGGACAGGCACCTATGGCGTGGTGGGTCTGGTACTTATGCTGCTGGCAAAATTTCTGGCCCTGCGGGAGATCCTCCTGTTCTTTCCAAAACCCGTGATGCTGCTCCTGTTGCTGGTGACAGCACATGCCATGAGCCGCTTTACCGCGGCTTCTTTCATCATCACACATCAGTATGTGCGCCTGTCGGCCGACAGCAAGGCGAAACCCGTGGCAGAGGAGGCCGGAAGAGCAACGATACTGGTGGGTGCCGTATTGGCATTGCTTCCCTTTGCCTTCCTGGTGGTGTACAGTCATAAATTTATTCTACTTGTGCTCCTTCCGCTGCTCTGGGTGTTCACGTTGATCCTCGGCCGCTATTTCAACAGATGGATCGGCGGCTACACGGGCGATTGCCTGGGCGCAGCACAGCAGTTGTCCGAACTGCTCATCTACCTTGCCATTATTCCCATATGGAAGTTTACCTGATCCGGCATACCACCCCCGCCATCGTTCCCGGCACCGTCTATGGCCACCTCGATGTACAGCTGGCAGACCTGTTTGAGACGGAAAGGGAGGAGGTTTTGCGGCGGCTGCCCTTACCAGTGAAACATGTTTATTCAAGTCCATCCACCCGTTGTACCCGGCTCGCACATTGCCTTTCACCCGACGTTGCTTATGATGAACGCTTGCGGGAGGTCTGTTTCGGAATGTGGGAAGGCCGGCGATGGGACAGTATTCCACGCGAAGAGCTGAATCCCTGGATGAATGATTTCGTACATGCGTGTCCGCCCGGCGGAGAAAGCCTGCTGCAAATGAACGAACGGGTGCTCCTCTTCTGGCAGGAATTGCAACAAAAAAACTTGGAAAAGGTCGCCGTGGTTACCCATGCCGGCGTGATCCGGATCATCATGGCCTGCATCAACGGCATACCGCTTTCATCGATGTTTGAACTGAAAGTAGAGTATGGGCAGGTGTTTGAGGTTCGCATTTGAATCGGGAACCAGTAATTTACAAGATCCGCCTGTCATTTCCTCGATCTCCTACAGGCGCAGCAAGCGACTGAATAGGCAGGTGCGTGTTTGCGTCGGCGCGGGGAGGACATGAGAATGGAAATCGACCATCAGTTATTCTCTTTCAGCGTCGATAAAAAGCTGACCACATCCCTGATCTCCTTGCGGGAGAGGAGCAGCTTCATGTCGGGCATGCTGGAAGGGGAATTGGTCCGGTTAGTGATGTCGGCTTTGGAGATCTGCTCGGGCGACTGACCGCCGATCTTGACGGTGACGGCGGTGGCCGTTTCGTTTTCGAGGGTGCCGGAAACCGTTTTGCCGTCTTTGCGCTGCAGCGTTACCATGCCATAGCCGGGCGACAACCTTGCGCTTGGAGTGATCAGCGCCTCCAGGATCTGCTGCCGGCTGATGCGGCTGGCAATGCCGTTCAACCGTGGACCGGCCGTGCCTCCCTTGTCATCGTACGAATGACACCGCATACACTGAGTATTCTGGTTGCGGAAAAAAATATTTTTCCCCTGCGTCGTATCACCGCCCATCAAACTGCCTGCATAGGAAGCCAGCAGCTTATCGGGTGAAAGCCTGCCCGTGACACTTTGATAGCGGGTAGCCAACTCCGTTATACGACTGCTGTCGATCGCTTCGCCCAGTTCCAGGTACAGGGCCGCAGAAAGCTGTCCGGCCGCCATCTTCTGAAGGAGCTGCTCGAGCGGTTTTCCGGAACTGGCCGGAGGCAGTTTGCCCAGCGTAAGGATCGCCGCCTGTTTTTCTTCCATTGTTTTCGTCGAGATCACCTTCGACAGCAGCCTAACCATGAGGTCGCCCGGGAGGTTCGCCTTTTGCAGAAGGTTCAACCCGGCGACACGTACTTTCCGCTCTTTGTCGGACAGTGCCAGGCTAACTGCCTGGGGCACACGCTGATCGGCCAGCGCCACCAGCGACGAAAGCGCTTCTACCCGCACACCGGGGTCATTATCGTGCTGCACGAGGGCGAGCAGCGGTGCCCCTGCTTCAGCCACATAGAGCCGGGTAACGGCCCCGATGGCGCTCAACCGTACGGGTGCGCTGCGATTGTTGAGGAGCGTAAGCAGCGGGTTGGTCAGGCGGGAGCGGACAGCCACCGAATCTCTTTTTACCGGTCCGCGGTATCGGCCGTCGACGCGGTCGAGTACAGACGGGTTTGCCCATACGCCCAGGGCATCGATGGCTTCGGCACGCATTTTTTCCGGTGCCGTTTCCTTTTGTGCGTAAGCCAGCAGGGTTTGCAGGGCCGCATCCGAACCGGTACGCAGGTTGGCATTGATGGCCCGGCGGATAAGCGCTTCATTGGTGAACCGGGTTGTGCCGAGCACTGCGCCCAATGCCGGAAGCGACGCCGTGATCGACAGGTCGTCATTGATGGCCCTGGCCGCTTCCGTTACAATGAATTCATCTTTGTCATCCAAAAAACGGGCGACGCCGGGAGAAGACATCCTGCGCAGCGCCACCACGGCCGCGATGCGCACCGCACGGGATGGATCTGCCGCCAGGGCGGTAACGGGGCCTGCCTGGCCGATACGCGACAAGGCCAGCGCACCCGCGTGCCGCAGGTAGGCATCGCGGTCATCGTTTGCCCGCAACAGGGTGATGAGCGGTTGTACAGCCGCCTCATAGCGGATACGCCCAAGCGCCTCCGCAGCAAAGAAGCGGGCCCTGCTGGCGGTATCCTGCAGCAGGGAGATCAGCTGGCTACCGGCTTCCCGGTACCGCATATCTCCCAGCCACCTGGCCGCCTGTGCCCTGATCTCGGGGTCCGCATCGTGTAGCAGGGGCAATAGAACAGAGCCATATTTTTTGTCTTTACGGGCCAGCTGGCTGATGCCCCAGATGCTGTGAATGCGGGCCAGCTGTTCTTTGTTTTGTGCCAGCCCTTTCTGAAACTGACTCATCCCCTTTTCACCCCGCTTCACCAACTCGAACTGCGCCTTCAAACGCACCCGCATATCTGCATTGCCGAGCATACCGGCAAGGGCTTCCTCACTTTCTTTTGTGAAATCTGACCCCAACAGCTTTTTGGTGAGCAGTCTTTCCGCCCTTTGCGCACCGCTCAGGTCGTCCATGCGCCAGATGCGGCCATATTTGTGGGTGGCCCATCCGTCGATCCAGTCGGCAACATACAGGCTGCCATCCGGCCCGAAATCGAGGCCTGTAGCGAGGATACCGCCGACCACCCGTTTATTCTCTCCCAGCTCAAAGCCTGCCCCTTTCGGATTTAGTTTGAAGCTGTAGATACCGGATGTTGTAGGGTTGCCAACGAATTCGGCCACGAAAAAGGTCTTGTTGTATTGCGGACTGAGCGCCGTGCCGGGGTTGTACACGAAACCGGCGGGGCCCGACACAAAATTGCTGATGCAGGGCACGATGTAGGCGGCCTGCCCTTCGAAGCGGGGCAGGTACATTTTTTCATCCATCCACACCTTGTAAATATTGTTTTTCGGGTCGCGGTATTTACCATACTGCCAGTTGCTGCGCCAGCCGGCATCCGACCCGTTCACGACGTATACCAGCCGCTCTTTTTCTCCCGGATGATCACCGTCGTTGTCTTCACTCAGCAGGTTGCCGTATTCGTCGAATGCAAATTCATGCGTATTGCGGAGGCCCGCCGCAAATATCTCGAAGTCGCTGCCATCGGGGTTCGAGCGGGCGATCACGCCGCTGTTCGGATAAGCCCATGTTTGTCCGTCGGGTCCTTTCCCGTTGAAGCCGATGTCTCCGATCTGCCAGTAGATCCGGCCATCGGGGCCCATTTCGATACCCGACATGCCATGGCCTGAAAAACCGACGTGTACGCCATAGCCATGCGAGATAGACGTTTTCTCGTCCACGATCCCGTCGCCGTTCTTGTCTTTCATCCTCCAGAGGTCGGGCGCCACCGCCACGAACAGATCATCGCCTTCGCTCAGCACCGACCCTGCCACGTCCGATACCTCATCGTGAAAGTCATCTACCACCAGCTGCGAGCGGTCCGCGATCCCATCACCGTTCCGATCCTCTATGCGGAAGACGTTCTCTGTTTCGATCGTAAGGTCGTGCCAGTCGTGCGAGCTGTCGAGGTTCATATCTTTCAGCCAGCCGTTGCGTTTACTGTTCTCCGGGGAAAGTTCCTTGTGAAGAAATGCACGCCGGTCTTCCACCGTTTGCAGACCGATCGATCCGGTTTCCCATTCCCGGTGGTCGCGGATGTCGAATTCCGAGTGGTCCTGGCGATGGGTGGTCGTGTAATACAGGCGGCCCTGGTCATCGATGTCGATGCCGATGGGAGAAACGATGAGAGAGTCGGTTCCCCATAAACGCAGGGTGAGCCCCTCGGCCAGTTCCGGTTTCACGATCGATTCGATGGATGCCACATCTTTAGCCGTGCGGGCTGAGTCGAGGTCTTTGATGCGCATGTCAGCAGTGCCTGAGGGAGAACACGAAAGAACAAAACCGGAGATACAGATCAAAAGAAAGAAGACAGAACGTGGTTGCTTCGTCATAAAAGGGTAGATTAGATCAGATGAGTTGCCACAGCTACCTCCGTTTTCCTTACCGTGTCGCATCCTGAGGTTACATCAAATGACAGCTGTTGGCCGGTTAAAAATACGCCAAAATCGATCTGGAGGATACAAGGGTGGCGGGTTTCCGGGAAAACAACGTCGTTGAGGGCGAATTAGGATATTTATGGCATCCCGGTTGTTTATCCGTCATGATTATTCCTGATCGTATCATTGCTTAACAAAAACCAGATGTTCCAGGCAGTACTTGATGCATTGCAGTCTTTCGGCAGTTTTTCCACAGCAGAACTTTCTTTTTTCGAAAGCAGGCTGGTAGAGAAGGAGGTTCCGAAGATGGGTTTTATCGTAAAAGAAGGAATGGTTTGCCAGGCTATTTATTTTCTGATGCGTGGCAGTGCGGTACACAAACTTCGCACGGAGGCCGGTACCGACCAGGTGATAAACCTCTATGTGCCGGGCAACTGGCTGACCGATTATCAGAGTTTCACATCACAGAAACCGGCGTTGGCGCATATAGAGGCGTTTGAAGACTGCCGGCTTGCAATGCTCAACGTACACGTGCTGCATGAACTGGTACTGCACGCACCGGTGTTCTTCCGGGCGGGTCGCCTGCTGGAGACCATGCAGTATACAGATCTGGCCACGCTTCCGCTCTCGCCTGAAGAAAGATACCGGCATCTACTGACACAGAGGCCTGACCTGCTGCAGCTCTTCCCTTTGAAGCTCCTCGCTTCTTATCTGCGCATGGCACCTGAAACCCTGAGCCGCATCCGCAAGAGGATACGGTAAGCAGACCCCGGTTCTTGACTTTGGTCAAGTCTGTTTCAACGGGAGGCGGCTAGATTTGTTGCCAATAAAATAATACCGCTTGAAACAGTCATCCAACCTCCACTTCACGTATTTGCTGATGATCGCCATCGTGCTGATGGTGTTTACAATGGTGCTTCATCCCACAGGTGGTTCCATAGAGCATTTGCAGCGGATCAGTACGCTCATTATGACTACGCATTCCATCGCCATTCTTTCCGTTCCATTCTGGCTGCCGGGTTTCCTGGAACTGACGAAGTTGTTGGAGGATGGCGGTTTCTTTTCCAGGATGGCACTCGCCCTTCAGGTGGTGGGACTGTTTGCCGTAGTAATGGCTGCTACCTTGAACGGACTGGCCCTACCCCTGTTTGTAAATCATTACAAAGATGCATCTCCCGCAACCATTCAAAGTATAAAACCGATCGTGACCTACAATACGGCGCTTAACCATGGCTTCGATCTTGTGTTTATAGGCGCTTCCACCCTCGCGATCCTGGGCTGGTCGGTGGCCATTCTCAATACCAGGCGGCTTCCCTTGCGGGCAGGCTGGTTCGGCATCGCCGTAACGCTTGCAATTGTTGTGACTATGACATCGGGATTTTCGCTGACTGACCTGACCGGTTTCCGTGTGTTTGTAACAGGATTTGCCGTATGGGTGGTTGTGATGATTGTAGTTTGCAGAAAAGAGAATGACAAAGTGCTCGAAAAGCGAAAAGAAATTTAGTAAGAGGCATCATTGGATTGGATGGTTCCCTACCTCGTGTAGGGGAATAAAACAATGGATTGTGAACGGACAGGACTCTGCAACCGTTCTGCTTACCAGGCGGTCGTCCGGGTTTGAGACAACATACAAATTTTGAGGAAAGGCAATGATATGGAAGATGCCACACAACTCCCCTTCAATACAGGATTGCCTGTTCTGCCTTATGCGTTGACGGTGTTGTTCCGGATGATGGAGTTGCGGACATGTACGAACGAATGGTAACTGATATTTCGATGGGAGTGTTTGAATAACCGCTTGAAGACACGAGGACCTGCAAGTGCGAGAACCAAGAGGAGGATAACCGACCAGAGCAGCACCGGGAAGACTGGCTTTCTACGCACTGTTTCATGATATAAAGTGGCAGCACCGGCACCATAGAGGCGGGAAAATTCTTCCGGCGTAAGAATAAAATCGAATTGCCAGGGGCCCTCGGGAGAAGCCTGAACAGCCTGCTCTAGCAGCCGGCGGCGGGTAGAAACATAATGCATGGGTGCAATTTTGCGCAATGAAAATTTACTTACCCGCATATAATACTATTTCAGGCAGAATAGTTGGCTGGTAAATTAAATTCATCGCCGAGCAATCAATTCTTTGTCTTGCTGTACCACGAAACCGATCATCCGGTTTAATCATTTCGAAGCAGAAAAGTGTACTGACCCAGGAAATGATCTTTCCGAACACCCCTTCCGATCAATTCCGCATGGCAGCTACCACGGGTTCAATCAACCGTTTGGATGCGGTGGAATCGAGGTGCAACCCGTCGGCCGTCATGCTGTTGATATCCAGTCCGGGCGTGGCAAACCCATCGATGAAAACGGCCCCGGTTCGCTCCGCAACTTTTTTAAATGCGATGCTCATGTTTTCAACCCTTTTTGCGCCGCCGGTATATTTCTCCTGTGTCTCTGTCTTCAAACCATAGGGAGGTGGGGCGATCACGATGATCTTTGCTTTGCTGATGACCTGATAGGGTGATGACTTGATCTTGCGGATCAGTGTTTCCAGGTTCACGGGAACCTCCTGCTGCCGGTCAGCAAAAACAGCCTTGGCATCGTTGGTACCCAGCTCCAGCACTATAAAATCA
Source organism: Chitinophagaceae bacterium (assembly GCA_965200945.1). Taxonomy (GTDB): domain Bacteria; phylum Bacteroidota; class Bacteroidia; order Chitinophagales; family Chitinophagaceae; genus JADCRZ01. The sequence continues at coordinate 281,177 of OZ241749.1, read as the reverse complement.
TAAGGTCTATCCTTCGTATGCTCTGCAGCCTTTTTCAGGTTTTCATCAATCACCATCAGCGAATTCAGTGTTGTATCACCAAGGTTTACAAAACCAATGGTGCGGCCCGACTTACTGATGTTGAACACCTCTGCTTCCGGCAGGGCCAGCCGAAGCTGCTGGGGCCAGCTGTAGGGAAACGTACCGTTGCTGTCGCCCAGCGTAAGGATGTTCAGCCCCTTTGCAGGATGGATGGTCTGCCTCGTTACCAAGTTTGGGATGAACAACAATAGAATGATCAGCAATTTCATATTTACCTGTTTTAAACTGATTACCGTCAATATTTTTTACAGGTGTCTTGTACGCACACCCATCTTCCTATCCCACAAAACCCCTCACTGTTCTTCAACGATCATGAATCCCCAGGCGGGGAGTGAGACCTGGCTATCCGTACCCTGTTTTTTGCCTGAAAGCAGTTCCAGACCTGCCGGATATGTATAAACAAACGACTGGCCGGAGGCAGAATAATTGAAATAATAATGAACAGCCTTTTCCTGTTCATTGACCCCCGACTTCGTGATCAGCGGAAACTTCAGCTGCTGGTCGGGGCCCCAGAGCCCTGCGTTTTTCACTTCTTCTTCCAGGATCTTTTTTGTGTTTGCCTTCCCGGGGTCGCAGGCAATATAAGTAGCTGTGCCTTTACCCCAGGTATTGCGTGTAACAGCTGCATACTGATTCCAGACCGGATGGTCATAGGTCGCAAGCACCCTGGCTGTAGTGGGCTTAACCAGTTCCATCCATTTGGTGACCCGGTTCTGCTCTTTGCCCACCTGGTACGGATCGCCCTTCAGCGATACATTTTCGGGCGCCGTAAATTCGGTAAACTGTATGCCGCAGGCTTCGCCGATGATGCCCGGCTGACCCACCGTTCTTACTTTTACATGCTCATCGGCAAACCCCGACTTGAACGTATACACCACGTGTCCTCCCCTCTTTACATAGTCGTTCAACCGCCGGAGCAGGGTGTCTGGCGCGGCATACAGGGCCGGCACGATGATGAGCTTATACTTTTCCATCTCTTTACCAGAGGGATCGATGAAATCAGCGCCTACATTCATCTCATACAACACATCGTACAGGGGCCGCAGGATGTCGTTGTAGTTGCCCGGACCAAAAGAGTTGTATGCCGTGAGGGCTTCGTTGCTGAAGAAAACAGCCACCTCGTTCTTTTTCTTCAGGTTCACGAGGTGCGCACCGATCCTTTTAAAATCAGCCCCGATCGTTTTGGCTTCCTCGTAAGTAGGGTTTGGCTGAAAGTCGTGGCTCAGCAATCCTTTCCAGTAGGTCTCCGCCGAGTTGTGGATGGAATGCCAGTGCCAGTACTCCACCATATCGGCACCGGATGCCAGGTGGCTGAACGCCTGCAGGCGGAGCTGTCCCGGATAAGGCAGCCATTGCGGGAACCCCTGCGCCTCCGTTTCGAGCAGCAGGTAGTTCTGCCCAGCTTTCATGGAGCGGGCCATATCGCCGCCGAATGAGATCTCCGCACCCGTGAGATGGTCCTGCGAAGCATGATAAATATCCACCCCGGCAATATCCAGCACCCTGGCAGCTGCAAAATGATCCACTTCCGGCTGAATGCCGTAAGATCCGTTGCGCCAGTCGAAATCGAAATTCTGGGTGATGAACTGCGTGGGCTTTTTGTATTCACGCACGATCGCCGCCTGCCAGCCCAGGAAACCGGTCACCAGGGATCGTTGAAATTTCGCGAACTCCGCCGTTAAGCTGGCATTGATGCTGCCGTTCACGGATGGAAAATCGTTCCAGTCGTTGATGCGGTTACTCCAGTAATCGAGCCCGAAGATCTTGTTGAGGCTGTCGAGCGACGGATACTTTTTCTTCATGGACTCAACGAACAGGGACTGCACCGCCGGACCGCTGGTGCCGTAGGGCTTTGTTTCGTTGTCGATCTGGTAACCGATGATCGCCGGGTGATTTTTGATGTGTTCGAGTAGTTTGCGGATCACTTTTTCGGCCCGTTCGCGGTAGTGGACGTTGGTGATGTCCATGTTCTGCCGGGGGCCATACTGGTTCTGGCCGCGCGGGGTGATGGCCAGTACATCCGGATATTTTTTTACCAGCCAGGTGGGCACCGCGTAGGTGGGCGTGCCGATGATGATGCTGATGCCGGCCTTGTGCATTCCATTCAGCACGCGGTCGATATGCGAGAAGTCATATACGCCTTCCTGCGGCTCCAACGTACTCCAGGTAGACTCAGCAATGCGAACCACATTGATGCCGGCTTCCTTCATCATTTGGATGTCGAGGTCAAGGCGCTCATACGGCATGTATTCATCGTAGTAGGCAACGCCAAAAAGCAGGTGGTCGGGTTTAAACTGCGCGTCACAGTTCCGAACGCCTGAAAAGGCCAGGAAACAGGCAAACAGGAACGGCCATTTTGAGATAGTCATCTTGGAAGCTAATGTAGGTAAAGCTTCCCAAAACTGAATGAACCCTGATTTGAGCCTTCTTGAAAAAGATGTTTTCATTCTTATTTATCTTTCGACAAAGCCTTGAAGAGAGGGTTTTGCAGTCGCATCGGGATGCTGCTGCTTTGCCATGCTGCAGACCAGCTGTCGGCCACAATCATTCAGACTGTCTTGCTGAAAAGTATTTATTTTCTGAAACAACAGGCGATCCTTATTTCGCCTAACCGGACTTTCTCTTTTTGGAACCTTACCTCCTGCAAACCGGCTCCATACCCTGGCTGCAAGGCAGGTGTTGACCTGCGGGTGTCGGAAAGGGCTTAACGACACTTCCCGCCCCGTTCTCTACCTGACTCATCAGACTGGCACACACTTCTTTCCTTCCATCGTTGATACAATTATATCACTGGCACGAAATGCCTCATTTCTCCTTTTTAAAACTGCTTCTATATGAAAAAGCTGCCCCTCTATGCGTTCCTGTTCAGCGTTGCCATGTACCTGTATGGCTGCAAATCTTTTGAAAAAGCAGGAAACAACCTGGGACTGGGTTTGAACAAGAACACAAAGGACCTTGGCAGAAATCTGATCAGTGGGGTTCAGGAAGGCCTGACGGACTCCGCTTTCAGGCAAAACCTGAAGATCCTGCTCGACACGGTGATCAACGAGGCAGGCCTTGCCACGAACCGCAGCTTGATCGCGCTGCGCGATTCCGTGCTGAGCGACAAATGGTTCATGTTCACCAGGCAGCTGGTGGAAGAACTGAGCGGCCCGCATACCCTGGGTAACGTGGCCCTGCTGCGCAAAGAGCTGGTGGGCGATACCACGCGCAGGAAGGTAAAGCTGCTGGTGTCGCAGGCGCTGAACCAGGTATTGAACGACAACACCAATGCAAAACTGGGAATGATGCGCGACGAATTGCTCGGTGCCAAAACAAAGGAGGAGCTGTCTGCCCTGCGCAACGAACTGCTGGGTCCGCGAACCAACGAAGCCATCAGGGCGATCGTGGATACGGCCATGATGACGGTTGCCTACCGCATGAAGCATGATGTAAAGGAAGTTGTTGGCGAGAACGCTTCCTTCATCCAGAAATATGTGGGCAGGTTATTGATCATTGTCGGCCTGATCGCTGCTGGCATCATCTTCCTGGTTTGGCGCAACCGGCAAAAATACCTTAAACTGGTCACCGTGCTTACCAACCAGATACATGCGATCCCCGATCAGGGCGCGTACAACGACCTCACCAGTATAACAGGTTGTAACTCGCTTGCGACTGGCAGGTTTGCACGCTCCGCATATTCTTTGTCGTGAGACTGACAGATCAGGTATACAACCTGTCTGTTGAATTCTGAGCCGGCATTGGGGAGCTTTGTGCAAAAGGATGCCTGTACAAGCGTCCGGCGGCGGGCATTGCGAACGATCAGGTGGAAAGGCAGGCCTTCTTCAGACCATCACTTATTTGGCAGTTGTGCCGGGAGTAAAGTCAAGGCAAACGGAGTTCATGCAAAACCGTTTGTAGGTAGGGGGCGGACCATCATCGAAGATATGCCCCAGGTGACTGTCGCAACGGGCGCACATGACTTCTGTACGTTCCATGTCATGCGACGCATCTGGCCGGTAGACCACGCTGTTGGGCCTTACTGCTTCAAAAAAACTTGGCCAGCCGCAGGTGCTGGAGAATTTTGAATCTGACCGGAACAGTCTGTTACCGCAAACAGCACAATAGTAGGTTCCTATGGGATTGTCTTTCCAGTATTTGCCTGTGAAAGCCATCTCCGTTCCTTCTTCACGGGCAATATGGTATAATGATGTGGGGAGGATCTTTTTCCACTCGGCATCGCTTACTCCCAGATGTGCCGTATCGGTGGTGGAGTAATACGGATTGTTTTCGTGGCCTTCTGCCTGCTGATGCTGCGAGCAGGAGGATACCGAAACGAATAAGAGCAGGGAAACAGAGTAAACAATTCGGCGAAACGGGATCATGGTTGCTTGAGTTTATCCTTGAAAACCTTCCTGAATTCGGCCAGTTCCGGCTCGATCACCCTTTTGCAATACTGCAGTTCGGGATGCTGGTTGTAGAAGTTCTGCATGTCACCGGCCGCAGGGTAAAAGGCAGTGAACCTGGTGACTTCGGTCACAATGGGCTTTTTATAGGCGTGTTCTTCATTGAGCCGTTTGATATAGAACAACGCCTTTTTTTTTTGCGCGGCATTGTGATAAAAGACAGCGGACCGGTACTGGGTTCCTACGTCGTACCCCTGCCGGTTCAGCGATGTGGGATCATGGGCGGTGAAGAAAGCTTCGAGCAGCTCATCATATGAAATTACCGAAGGATTGAATAAGATATTGCAGGTTTCCGCATGCCCCGTAGTACCGGTGCATACCTCTTTGTAAGTAGGCTTCACCGTTTTGCCCCCGGCAAAGCCGGATACGACTTTTACAACTCCCTTCAACTGCATGAATTTCGCTTCCGTACACCAGAAACAACCGGTGGCAAAAGTAGCCGTATCGAATTTCACCGGCGGGGGAGCGCTGTACGTTCTTACAACAGAAAGTAAAACCAGGATTATAACGCAGATCTGTTTCTTCATCTCAACAATTGTTACTTTATTCTGAACTACTGTAATTAACGAAATTTCAGACCCAAAGGTTGTAGTAAGAACTACACCTTACATATAAGAGAAGCTTAAATCTGGAAGCCGAGGGATAATGCTTTGTGGCTCAAGGAAAAACCCTGAACTGGTTTAAGTTTCCGGTGCGGCAAAGATCACGGAGAACATTTACAATGATGCAACGGCAAACCCGCGATCAAAACCATTCTACCTATTGACACTCAAGACAGAGATCTTTGAACCGTGATTTTTTTGCGCCCATTCCCTTCCGTCTCTTTGCCGGAAGCCCTGGTTGTCACCGGGGGTAGCGTGTCATGGGGAGGGCCTTTTACATTTTCAGAAACTGCTTCGTGATGATCGTTTTGTTGTTCTTTACACTGATCATGTACAGTCCTTTGGCAAGTCGGGCAACAGGGAGGGAGAAAATGGATGTACCCTGTACGAGTGCTTTGTTATCCAGGATAAGCACATGGCCGGCAGGATCCCTGACCTCGATCTGTACAACCATCGCTTCGTTTGTTTGAAAAGCCAGCCTGAGCTCCTCCCCTACCGGGTTTTGCCTGAGTGTACAGCTGAATCCGTTTAACGGCACAAATACTTTTTCCACCGGTGAAAATTCGTATGAATCATCTCTATCTACTTGCTTGAGTCGATAGAAGTTTTGTCCGTTTAATGGAGCTGTATCCGTAAATGCATAGCTGGTAAGGGTGGAAGTATTGACGGCAGCCGCTACGGTGCCGATCGTCTTGAACAAGATGCCATCGGGGCTGCGCTCAATGATAAATTCTTTGCTTGATTGTTCCTGGATTGTGTTCCAGTGCAGCACAACCCACCCGTCCTGTTTCAGGGCATAAAAGCCGCCCAGCTTCGATGCAAGTGTTGTTCCGGTTATGCTTAGTTTCCACAGGTCATTCAGCTTCACTATGGAATTGACTGCTACGGCGGGTTGTTTTTGACGATTACCGCCGAACAACCAAATGTTGCCTTGGGCGTCTCTCCATGTAACCGCACCGCTTCTTCCGCCTGGCTGGTTGGTGGCCGAAGGAATGCTTTTGGTTCCAAAATCCGCAGGTTTGTTTACGCTGCTGTCTCCGTCTACCCATTCCCACTCATCGGTTTTCCTGATATGCTTCCACAGGTCGTTGAAATACTGATTTTGATAAGCCGCATTCACCGTGTATCCGCCATAGATCCACTGGTTACCTTCGGGATCGGCCCAGCTTATCGCATCCGTACGTGGTCCCGGATTGTTAGCTGCTGCAGGTACCCCTTTGATCCCATAATGCCGGAGAGGAGGCGGTGCGCTTATGGCCCTGTTGCCGCTTATCCAGGCCCATTGATTTGTAGTGAAGGAATACTTCCATACCTCGCCTGATATTGAAATCGATACGGTGTTGGCTGAATCAGGTTTTTCAACATCGGAAGCCTGCCCGGCGCCCGGAGTGTTGCCGTCTGCAAGCACACCCGCAGTTCCGTATACAGGTCCGTCAGCAGCACCAGCGGCCCATTGCCTTCCACTGACCCATGTCCATAGATTCAGCGTACGCTCGTACAACCATACATCGCCGTATCTGGCATTTCGGAGCGTACAGAATCCACCATACAGATAAAGGTGGCCGGCAGGGTCCGTCCATGTTGCACTTCCCTGACGCGCGCCCGGATTGTTTGTTGAAGCCGGTACGCCTTTGGTGCCGTAATTTGCGTAGCTGTCATCGGCGGAGCCATTGAGAAAGGTCCACTGACTGGACAGCGGATCGAACTGCCATAGCTGAGACTTGGTACCGAAGTCGCGGTAATTGGCTTTTCCACCGAACATAAAACATTTGCCGGAGGCATCCGTACAGATGGCCCCACCGTAAAGGAGGATTTCGGGCGTGTTACCGGGAGTTCCAATGCTTCCACCCCCGGCAGGGTTGTCAGGCAATGAACTGTTACCTCCTGTTAACATGGCCCAGGCATTTTGCTGGGTACTATACTTCCACAGGGCGTTGGAGAAAACCGGTATGGTATCGAAACCTAAACGAAGGTCCAGCGTTTTTCCCCCGAACATATATAAGTTACCGGCTGAATCGGTCCAGGTATTCAGCGGAGCGATACTGCCCGGTTTGTTGGCCGAGTCGAGTGTTCGCTTGTTACCGTAAACATCAATCTTGTCAGGGATGCTGTCACCGCTTACCCAGGTCCACTGGGCTGTTTGGGCACACAGGCAAGCGCAGGCAAGCAGGCTGGCGAAGCTCAAAAACACATGTTTCATACAATCAATGTTATCGTGAATTATGAAACGGTATTTTGTAAGGATACTTGAAAGAAGAAAAGTAAGTTAATAAATAAACGGCTTTGCGCAAACCCTTTCCAGGGTGATGAACGAAAAAATTGGGAAATTGATCGGGAGTCTGTTTACTATGGAAAGCCTGTTGGTGACAAAAAAGCATTTTCAGCGGCACCCGGAAGGACCGCTGACTGGCAAAGCGATTTATATACCGTGGCAAAGAAGAGGTATGATACATCGGTTGAAATCGCTGGTGCACGTGGCTTCAAAGCAGGTTGGCGTTGGAATACAGTGTAATTCCAGGAGTAGCGTTTGGAAAGCCAGGCAAACGCTACTCCTGGCTTGCCTGCGTACAGTTTATCGATGGAATCTCCCTGCTGTATACGCTGGCATATCTGGACATAATAACTGCCCGGACTTTGAAAGAAAAATTCTTTTTTTGTGGCTGTATGTCAACTACACCACAAATTAACCTTCTCCCACGCAGGTATAGAGGGGTCTTTTTCCTTTTCTGCCTGTATTGTATCATGAGCTGCAGTTCCGCTTCTGCCCAGGATAAGGGGCTGTATGTACGCATTGCGAAAATAGAGGTGGATCCGGCCCAACTTGATGCCTATAAAGCCGCCCTGAAGCAAGGCGCAGAAACAGCTGTCCGGGTAGAGCCCGGGGTACTAAGCCTGTATGGCGTCTATGATAAAGACAAACCCACGAGCGTTACAGTGTTTGAAGTATATGCAAGCAAGGAGGCTTATGCTTCGCATATACTGACTCCGCACTTCCTCCAGTACAAGGCGACTACACAAAACATGGTAAAGTCGCTTCAGCTAAGCGATGTTGTGCCTATTACCCTTGCCGGGAAACAAAGAGAATGATGTAAAGAATAGCTGGATGAATATCAGACTAATCTACTTACAAAAAATTATCATAGGGTACCAAAAGAGATCGTTCGGGATCCGGATCCTCTTCGAAACATAAGCTTCACGGAGATTCACATCCCTACGAGCTACTTTTTTTTTTCGAATCCTTCATTTTCAGAGTTATAGTAATCCCTAGGTCCAATGTAAGTCGCATCAAGAAAATCTTTCATTTTAGGAGATGCTCCCGGTGTTTTCGGAATGTAAGTGAAATTTAAGCTGTTGTTTTCCTCCTTGAATCCTTCTTATGGAAAAGTGTAATCGCAGAGGATGTGCGGGATCATGCTCCGATTCATCCTGAAAGGCCTTGCACGTTGGTTAGGGAAACAGGTTGAGGAAGGCAGCAACAGACTGATTAAGCTACAGTTAGGGACTTTCGGATCTACCCGGGAAATATATACTTCATTCCGCTGCTTATTAAGGACTACCTTTCCCAGTTTCAGGTCCTCTCCTCCGATCATCGTAATGCCCCCTCAGTCAGCAAAAGGTTGCAGTGACGTTACACTCATCATAGAAATTGAACACTTCCCGCTTTTTTGATCATTACTACGACAATGCCGTGGTGAATGCCATCGTGATCATGGATCTTTTGGGCAATATCCTGAACGTAAACCATTCCTTCACTGTCAACTTCGGCTAGAGTAAAGGGGAAATCAAAGGAAAAAATTTCAGTATCCTGTTCAAATATGCCGATAAACTTCAGGGAAAGCCGGAACAGAAACTGGCTACCGTAGCCGCGACCGGACAAGTTCATGATGATAATTTCATCATCAATAAAGAAGGGGAAGCCATCTGGTGTACCGAAGAATGCATTTTGGTTGAAGACGGGGAAGGTGAAAAGTTCATTGTGAAAGATATCGTCAACCTGCAGGCAAAGAATCAACTGCTGTTGTTTTTGAATGACAGTGAGGAAATGCTTGATCACATTTTCTATTCTTCCAATTAGATGGCCATGATCATATTGGATGGCAGTCTCAGAGTTCAAGGGGTTAACCCAGCCTTCATCAAGCTGTTTGATTTGACAGAAGCGCCTGCACGCGATAGCCGGCTGGCGGATCTGCCCAACGATTTTTGGAACAACGAAGAGATGCGCGACACTTTGCGGCAGGTGCTTATAAAAAACAACCCGCTAAGAAATAAAGAACATCGATTGATAAAAAAGATGGGTGAGAAAAAGCTCCTTTTCCTCAGCTCAAAAGCATTCTTCGCCGGTCAGATTCAGGCAAGAACCTGTTTATCATGATCGATGAAGGGTAGCTGGTCGCAAGAAGAACACTGCGGATTTCACTTACTACCGATCATACGGTCTCAAAAAATTAAACCACATCGCTCGATTTGGCACTTTCTATTCTGTCCGGCATGACGTATTTGAAGCTTTACCTCCGCTCCCTTAAAGTATAATCAGGATTGAAATCCGGGAATTGCGAACTGACCCGTACTCCTATCTAAGACATCGATAGAGCAGAGTTTCCGGGCTCTTGATTTCCCGCATCGTCTGTCTTAAACATTGGTATACCATAGTTCGCCTGGGCATGGCAGAGATGCGTACAAGCGATGCATACAACGATTCCAAAAATAGCTTTCTTCACTTTCTTAGGCTTTAATATTTCAGGTTAATCTTTTGGCGTGCTGTATTCCAGGCTGGTGACGCGCTGCAGCCAGACAGTTTTGTTCTTTGCACTGTTGGTGCTTACCGCGATGTAGGTGAAGCTGCTTTTCGGAGCCGCTCCATGTTAGTGCGGCACACCCGGCACTGCTTTGATAACCTCGGCCTTGGCAATTTTCATGTGTTGAATTCGATGAGGCGTATGACCGCCCCCGGTGGTAAATACCTGGAATTACCGGTTGATCATCTTCTGTGCCTGCTCGGAGTATCGGTGGCCATGCACTTCGATGTTCGAAAGCGCCTCATTGATCCTGTTCAGGTCGTTGCCTGACAGATCGATATCCACCGCACCCAGGTTTTCTTCAAGGCGATCTATTTTGGTTGTGCCCGGGATGGGAACGATCCACAGCTTCCGGGCCAGCAGCCACGCCAAAGCAACCTGCGCAGGGGTTGCATTCCGCTCAGCGGCCATCCTGCCAAGCAGGTCTACCAGCGCCTGGTTGGCTTTCCGGTTTTCTTCAGAAAAGCGCGGAACGGTATTGCGGAAATCATTCTTGTCGAACCGGGTATTTTCATTGATAGCCCCAGTCAGAAAGCCTTTGCCAAGCGGACTGAAGGGAACGAAGCCGATGCCCAGCTCTTCCAGCGTGGGCATGATCTCCTGTTCCGGCTCGCGCCACCAAAGGGAATACTCGCTTTGCAAAGCGGCTACCGGCTGCACGGCATGCGCCTTGCGGATGGAAGCGGCCCCGGCTTCCGAAAGGCCAAAATAATTCACCTTGCCTTCCCGGATCAGATCCCCTACGGCGCCGGCCACGTCTTCGATGGGAACATTCGGGTCGACCCGGTGCTGATAAAAAAGGTCGATATGGTCGGTGCGCAGGCGTTTCAGTGCGGCTTCGGCAACTTCCCGTATGCGTTCCGGACGGCTGTCGGCGCCCAATGCGGGTTTCCCTTCTTTGAAACCAAATTTGGTGGCGATCACCACCTGCTGCCGGTACGGCGCCAGCGCCTCGCCCAGGAGCTCCTCGTTTTCGAACGGGCCATAGGCTTCCGCCGTATCAAAGAAGGTCACCCCGCGTTCCACTGCGGCCTGTATCAATTTGATTGCAGCCGTTTTATCCGTGGCAGGTCCGTAACCAAAACTCAGCCCCATACAGCCCAGGCCTAGTGCCGACACCTCTAATCCGCTCTTTCCTAATTCTCTCTTTTGCATGATTTCAAGTTTTTAATGAATTAATTCTTCAGCTGACGCTCTCCGAGCCATTTCACCATCTTTGGATCGCGGTGATCGAAGAAGCTGCTCGCATTCGTATCCAGTGTTTTGATCTGTTCCATTTCTTCAGGGGTAAGTGTAAAGTCGAAGCTGTTCAGGTTTTCCGCCATGCGTTCTTTGCGCACCGATTTCGGGATGGCGACAACGCCTCTCTGGGTCAGCCACCGCAGCACTACCTGGGCGATCGACTTATTGTACTTTTCACCGATCGCCTTCAGCAGTCTGTTATGGAATATATCGTTCTTTCCTTCGGCAAAAGGCCCCCACGATTCTATCTGGACCCCGCTCTCTTTCATGAACTGCTGTGCTTCGTTTTGCTGGTGAAACGGATGGGTCTCCACTTGGTTCACCGCCGGTACAATCTCGTTGTGGATGATCAGGTCTATCAGCCTGTCGGATTGAAAATTGCTGACACCGATCGCACGCATGCTACCTTCCTTGTACAGTTCTTCCATCGCCCGCCATTCACCATATACGTCGCCATAAGGCTGGTGAATAAGATACAGGTCGAGGTAGTCGAGCTGCAGTTTCTTCAAAGAAGTCTCAAAAGCTTTCTTTGTGCCTTCGTACCCGTTCGATTGTATCCATAATTTCGTGGTGACAAAGAGCTCTTCCCGCGCGATGCCGCTTTGTTTGATCGCTTTACCGACCGCTTCTTCATTCATATACGATTGCGCCGTATCGATCAGGCGGTACCCTGTTACGATCGCATCAAGTACGCTTCTTTCACATTCCGCCGGATCCGTGACCTGGAATACACCGAAGCCCAGAATGGGCATCTCAACGCCGTTATTCAATTCTACCGTTTGCATTGCTCTGTTTTGATCATCGGTACAAAGGTCATACCTGTCCATGTATTAATCAGGATATGGATTACTGATATCCATACCATTTTTACTGATTGGCCTCTCGATAGCAGCCTCCAGGGAAGGAATACGGTAAATTTGGGTATTGAAACAAGACAAAATGGAGAAGATGCTTAGGTTCGACTCGATAAGCGAATACAACGCTTTCAATAACAATGAAACGAAGCACCCGCTTGTGAGTGTGGTAGATTTTACAAAAGCGGTGCCACGGCAGGGCCATAAGATGTATTTCGGATTTTATACGATCTTCCTGAAAGATGTAAAATGCGGGGACATGGTTTATGGAAGGAACACGTATGACTACCAGGAAGGCACCCTGGTATTCCTTGCTCCCGGACAGGTGGCGGGCATAAAAAGCAACGGTGAATTTTACCAGCCCAAAGGTCATGGGCTGGTCTTTCATGCCGATCTGCTGCCCGGCACCCATTTGGGCCGTCACATCCACGAGTACGGTTTATTCGGCTATCAGTCGAACGAAGCGCTACACTTGTCTGAAAGAGAAAGGGGAATCATCCTCGATTGCCTTAAAAAGATCAGCTATGAACTGGAGCAGTCCATCGACAAGCACAGTAAAGGCCTCATAGTGTCCAATATCGAATTACTGCTGGATTATTGCGTACGGTTCTATGACCGGCAGTTTATCACACGTGATCAAGTAAACCGGGGAATTGTGGAGAAGTTCGAGCAAATCCTGCATGGGTATTTCGAATCTGAAAAGCCGCATGTGATCGGCTTGCCTACAGTTGCTTATTGTGCCGAAGAACTGCATCTGTCACCAAACTATTTCGGGGATCTGATCAAAAAAGAAACCGGGAATACACCATCGGAATTCATTCAGTCCAAGTTGATCGACATCGCGAAAGAGCGGATCTTTGACACCGGTAAAACGGTCAGCCAGATTGCGTATGAACTGGGCTTTAAATATCCGCAGCATTTTGCGCGGCTTTTCAAGCAAAAGGTCGGTCATTCCCCGCTGGACTACCGCTCACTCAATTAATGGAGGTATGCACTTCATTGTGAACTTTTGACAAGGAATTCTTACTGACTTTGTTTCTTTCCATCGAATGCCTGAAAATCTGATTCTGGAACACGTATAAGTAAGTGGCGCAAACCGACATTTTTATAGGTGATTTCTCTACAAGGGAGCCGTTCTATCGCTCATGCACATATCATTGATCAAGGTAAGCGGTAAAGAAGCGGATTGAAGCGCATAGTCTGCGATTGCATTTCCGGGTACCAGATTCAATGAAATCAACTTTGGCTGACAGCTCCTTTACAATAAGACTTGATTTCTGAATGTTACAGTTTATGTTCTCCCGATATGCAAAAGGTTTGTTGATTCTTCAAAATTTGCATCTAACCATTATACACTCACCTTGATTTGAATTACGAACAAACACTTAAATCGAGGAATTACCCCGTCTGCTCTTTTGCTTAGTCATGATACATGTTCATTTTTAGAACGTACATGCTTGGTCCTTCTAAAAATAGATACCATGAACCCAACCACACTGGCGATTATAAGCTTTGTATTTGAAAAATTCCTTTCTGTAGCGGGAGGCAAGGCCGGCAGCGAAATCGGAGAGGCTATTTTACAAATGATTTTAGGTACGTCATCCGGTATGTCTAGTCAAATTCAAACGCAGATTGCACAACTTCAAACGGCAATAAATGCCCTTCCCGCACAAACTGCAACCGAGGAGCAATATCTCACTGCACATACCAGTCTGCACAGTGAAATTTCCAGCGCAGACATCATCCTTAACTTCACTGCCGGCAAGCAAACAGATCCAGCACAGTTAGCTGCTGTTTCGGATGGACAATGGACAGCGATTATCAACTTTATCACTCCGGGTGCAGGAACCACCGGAAACGATTATGCGTCCCTGTCAAGCGCCCTCTTGTATACTGTATATAATATCCAGTTGCCAGACATTGCTGACTCCGTGCCCTATAATCCGTCAGCTATAACCACTTATTATGCTTACCAGATGAACCTGCCGCTTCTTACTAAAGATCCGTTGTACCTGGGTGATTATGTAAACGCTCATGCGCAATTGTTGATGTCAGTCTTAGCAGATATAGCGGCAGTTGCAAATTCAGCGGCAGCGGCCTTTCAGGCGGTGCAGATAATATACAATGACAGAGACCGGTCCGGGTCGATATTTAGTACGCTATCCAGGTCTCAACAAGCAGACATCAGCACTTTAATGAAAACAAGGGCCGTAACGGATTTGACCCTCTCAAAACCAAACTCCGGAACTCCATTTTATACAACAGTGTCCGGTTATGTACAAAACGCACCATTATATCTGTGTTCAAATGCCTATACCGACTTTGCCAACATCGTCAGTGGCAAACAGGTAAGTATCATGAACACGGATATTGCGAACGGTATGTATATGTACAATGATAGTGTGAACGGCTCCGCTTCTCCGGCGGATCCGTGTTTCGTTGTCTTTCTTATGCCCGCTTCACCTCCGCTGACTTTATGGAACCTCGCATTTACAGATAATAGTCAAAACACTGTGACGATATCTAATTTCGGCGGCCTGGTGACGGAGGGACTTTTCTATAATTACGGTATGCGGGGGTATGTTACACCAAGCAAAACCAATCTCGGGTCTGTACCCAACGAATACTTTTCACCATCAGCGGCTGATTGCAACTGGTATCTGCAATTGTGGGGCGATGGGGAACCGTATGATAATAAAATTACCTATAGAATAGTAAATAATGGAAGTTCGTTAATTAATGGAGACGCATTGATTCCAGGTGCAATGAATGTGTCCAACATGTTCAACATCGGATCGGGATCTGGACGAAGTTTATTTCAGCTCGTTTGGTGATAATGATCATGTCACCAGAAAATGAATGCTTTCGTAATTTGAGATAGATAGGTGATTTATTGCGGAGAAATACCAAACAAGACAAAGAGCGAGAAAAAAATAGAGTCGTAAGCAGACTACTCACAAACAGTTGAAAGCCTTACCAGGTCCGCACCTTGGTGGGCCTTCTCTGCTTTGCGGGAACAGCAGCGGGAATAGATGCTACCAACCAGCTACAAAATGCCTGCTCCGAGTGGATGAAGAAAAACTGTTCACAACTTCCGCTGTATGCAGTTCTGCTTCTGCTTCTGCTTCCGACAGGTCTTTTTCCCCTTGTGCAACCTGTGCAGCGACACCGGCTTTACCGGCATTCATTTTTTTGTGGGCATTGACCTTGTTTCTAAGAGACTGTTTAAAATTTTTTGAGCATCATTCTTATAGCTGCAATGTGAACCATTGCCTGACTTGATTCAGTTAAGCGTTCATAATCTTTTGAATTGCGTCTGTTGGTATCCAGCCAGGCAAATGTTCTTTCTACTATCCACCTCCAGGGCAGCACCTTAAAAGTATGCAGTTCGTCCCTTTTCACTATCTGCAGATCATACCCCAGCAGCTGCTTTACTTTTAAGATCAGTTTGCCCCTATAACCTGCATCTGCAAACACTTTCACGATTCCACACCATAGTTTCTTCAACTCTTTAAGCACTTCCCATGCTCCGTCCCTGTCCTGCACGCCGGCCGAGTGGATTACTACCATCAATACCAATCCCAGGCTGTCTACCACTATGTGCCTTTTTCGTCCCTTTACTTTCTTTCCGGCATCAAATCCGGTGGCTTCTCCTGCCACTAACGTGGTCTTTACACTTTGTGCGTCTATGATGCCAACCGTGGGTTCCGGTTTCCTGCCTGCATTTTCCCTTACTTTCTCCACCAGCTGCAGCTGTATTTGTTCCAGGGTGCCATTTCTTTTCCACTGTCGGAAGTAGAAGTACACCAGCTGCCACTTGGGAAAGTCCAGCGGCAGCATACGCCACTGACACCCAGTTTTTACCAAATAGAAGATAGCATTGAAAATGCGTCTGAGACTATGTTTGCGCTTTCTGCTATCAGATACATAAGTTTTTATAACTTGCCACTGGCTGTCACTTAAGTCTGTTGGATAAGTTGTCATACTGATTGCGTTTGTAGTGATTCACAATTGGTACAACTTTTTATCCATTAACTGTCGTGGCAGCTTTTCTTTTAACATCTCATAATCAATCCTTTCCGAAAAATCTTAAACAGTCTCTAAGACTGTTGATTTTGAATCTGAATGCCTTGGCCACCGCGGGATCCATGGCCGCAGGGTGGGAGTTGTAGTGTGACATAATGCAAAATTTAGTTCCCCTTAAGTTACGAAAATTTATGCCTGCCTATTACGCAGGCGACACATACTTTCTGAAATCATCACGAGAAATATTATTTGTTGGCCGCCGGATCATTGAGAAGGCCATACAGGACGAAGCCACAGCACAAGGGCACTACCTCACCGGCAACCTGGAGAGATCCCTGACAGCTGAAGTAGATGAAGCACAGGACCATACCACCGTAACGGGAGAGGTGGCAGGTTATGCGCGGATCCTCAATGATGGCTTTGAGGCCCGGGCAGCATCGATGCGGCAGTTTCCGTTCCTGGTGAAATACTGGATGCTGCGTGGACTGCCCGAGAACAGGGCAAAGTGGGCCGCTGCTGCCACCATCCGGAAATGGATGAGGAAAGGCATGCCGACCGCTACTTCCTTCGTTCATTTAAGAACAGGCCAGCGGAAACAGATGCTGGACAATGCCATGAAAAAAACCCTGCCAAAAGCTGACAAGGCAATTATCAAAGGCTATGGTGATGAGCTGGACCGGGTGTTCCGGGAGGTGAAAAATGAAACAATTTGATCAAAGGCTTGATTTATGGTGTTGATCCAATTTCATGAATGAGATTTTTGAAGTAGTTTGATCCTTGTCGATGTTAAACCTATCACAAACAGCTTTAACAAGCGCTTCTCTTTCAACGTGGGTTTCATAAATAATGTATTTTATATCTTCAATGTTGAAATTGAGTACATATCTTTTTATTTGTTGATTTGCGGATTCCATTTTCGACTTATCATGATAAGTCGCCAAATCGAGCAGCCAATTGTCATCCCATGAATTTGGCGGGAAATAGCGCCATTCCCTTTCATCATAGAATCTGCCTTTCTTAAGCCAAACAGGCTTTCCATCCACGAGTGCCCCAATGTCCTCCTTCTGCTCATATTGTTTGACATTATAACTGAGTTGGCGGAATCCAATTGCATTTTGAGAAATCATGCTAAAGATTCTAGTATCTGAACCGTCTAATATCATTGATGATTTAAATCCATTGAATGCATTTGCCATTCCGGCGATAGCGTCAGCAATAATTGAATTTTTATGTATATATATAACAGGATTTAACCCATATTTTTCTCCCCATTTTTTTGTTAAACCAATTGCGCACTTTCCATATTTCTCAGAATGTTCTTCTACCATATTGAGTGGAATATCGCAAAAACAAACCATGGGAATCAGTGCAAAATCGACCTTCCTTTCGAAAAGGTCACTTAAAAAAGTATGCTCCATGTTATACCTCGGATAAAACCCGCTTTGAATTATGCCTAGCAGAAAATCAAATTTTGTGAAGTGAAAAAGTTCGTCCGTAGAAAGCTGATTTTTCATATAGTGCATTTTGAAGCTAAATGAACTTTCAATTTAACATAAGTTGTTGATACTAAAAACCCGAACAGTAGAACTGCCCGGATTACACAATGAAAACTGATAGACATTCTGGAAACCCTTATGGAAACCAACAATGCCTGTGAATAAATAAGATCACCTGTAGAGGACAGGTGATCTGCTTCCTGTTCTTGAAAGCTACTTTGTCGGTGGTCCGATCTTCTTCTGATCGTCTACCAATCCGGCCGGCACTGGCATAAAACCGCTGCCGCCGCTACCAGTGAGCCGGATAAAATCGTTTTCCACCCTGGCGCTCTCAATGATCGCACGCGCTACGTCGGTGATCTGGGCAGCTGTTTCGTGGGACATGGTGCCTGCTTCCAGGCCGTCGATGGTTTTGAAGAGGCGAGCCCGCAGGTCGCCGATTAAATTTTCTGACATATTTGTTGTATTTCTGATGAGTTGAATAATTTGTTTACGGATCCTGATGGCGGTGTTTCGCTGTATAATGGCCTCCGTCTGCTCGTGGCAGCTGATGCACTCATACAGTCTCTCGCTGATCAGGTAAAACTGTCCTTCGTTTACATGATAATCTCCCGGACCGGTACGGCTGCCGGGCAGATGAGGGATAGAACCATAAGATTTTCCGCCGAGCGGTTTTGCAGTGTTTCTCATTGTTTGAAGCTTTGAATTGATAAGATAAGATATCATTCTTCGGATCGCTCCAAGCTTCCGGCCAGGCGTCTCAGCTCTGCCTTAAACTCGGCAGCCGGCTTGAAATGCGGAATGTTGTGCGCCGGGAGCTCCACCGGCAGTCCTCTCTTGAAATTCCGGCCGACTTTTGCCGCCCGGTGCTTCGGGGAGAACGTGCCGAAGCCACGGATGAAGATGGATTCACCGGCCGCAAGGGGGTGCTTGATAACGTCAAGTGTCATTACCACTGTTATCAGGACATCTACCTTGGAGACGCCGGTCTGTTGTGCTATCTGATCGATTTGATCTGCTTTTCGCATTGTGATGGGTTTAATTATCAGTAAATCGGTTGAAATGATAATTCATGGAATCCATGAAGCCGTGGTTCTAAATTGACAACACAGGTCTGTTAAAGAAATAGCTATATATTAGCATCAATACTTTGTGAACTATGAAATATGTTTGGTGGTGGAAAATACTTGCCATTGTCCTTCTTCTGTCAACAGTAATAATTGGAATGGGTATGCCAGTACCAGCGCGGCCGAATTTAAATGAATCAATCAGGAACTATTTTTTTCATCCTCCTTTATGGATAGCAATGATGGTTCATTTCACTGTTTCCATTATCTTTTCAATTCGTTACTTAAGGAGCTATAAATTAAAGCATGATTTAATCGCCAAAGAGTTTGCGAGCACGGGTTTATTCTTTGGATTATTAGGTATCTGTACAGGGATGTTCTGGGCGAACTTTACATGGGGAGCCTTTTGGACCGGAGACCCGAAACTCACTGGCACTGCTGTAGGACTGCTCATATACTCTGCTTATTTAGTGCTCAGAAATTCGCTTACTGACATTGATAAGCGTGCAAGGATAGCTGCTGTATACAATATTTTTGCCTTTACTATGCTATTTCCTACCCTCTTTATCATTCCACGAATGGTAGAAAGTCTGCACCCTGGAGGCACCGGTAATCCGGTCATCAGCCCTAAAGACGTTGATCCTACAATGTTTTTAATTTTTTGGACTATAGCGGCACCTGGCTGGATCTTGTTAGGTCTATGGATTACCTCATTACGAATACGCATTGCAAAACTTTATGATAATGAAATTCTATAAATCGTCTATTATCAGCTCAGTTATAGTCGGTTTGTTGGCGCTTCCCACCTCAATTTTTAGCCAACCCACTACTGAATTCCCGAACAAAGCTTCTCAGTTATTCAATGGGAATGGCAAAGTGTTTGTACCTGTAGCTGTTCTACTTATTATTTTTACTGGTGTATATATCGTCCTTTTTTCTATGAATAGAAAACTCGCAAAACTTAGACATACTTATAAACAGAAGGCTGATGTACCCAATGTATAATTACAAATATTCCATACCAAACAATTGGATTGTGATGTTTTCTATGACATGCGGTTATTTACGGTAAATGATGATGGTGAGGGTATCGTTCTGGCCAGACTTGACCGACTGCACCCGGTAGGTGGTTTTACCGGTACTGTCAGCGCCGCCAGGGCTGAACATGGTGGCCATTGCCCGGTCCAGTACCTCGACGGTGGTAACGAAGTGGTCCGTCTCCCCGCGGTTCCTGAACCAGTCCTTGTTGTATGTCTCATGATACTTCAGCTGTACCTTCCAGCCATACTGAGTTGCTGAGTCGATCGTCCGGATCACTTGGGCGGGCTCGTTGTCGTTGTCAATGCTGAAATCGAACGGCATGGAGCTGTTCATGCCGGTCAGGGTTGCGTTTGGGTGACCTTCCCATGACTTCCAGAAGATCCCGGTGCGCGAGAACTGCGTGATCATTCCGATATTTTCGCCGTTCGAATAGTTCTCGCTGCTACAGGAGGAAAAAAGGTCATGCCTGCCAACTAGTACGGCGATCGAAAGGCAAGCGCTTATGGGCTTAAAACGGGGCATTGCTGCGGCTGTGTTTGTGTAGTGGATCAACCACGCAAAAAGATCTCCGTCGGCAACGGGAAGCTAACCCAGGTGGGCCTTTTTAAACTGGTTCTTCGTCACTATTGGTGGTGTTCCCTTTCGGAATGGTTGTCAATTATTCAATTACTGCGACAGATTAGGATGGTTGCATGTGAGAAGATGAGCTTCGAAATAAGTTGCCACCAAAAGTGACGAAGAACCAGTTTTGCCGGTTTCTCCAGTCTGGTGGGGTAAAAGGAAACTTCCATAAAGTATTTCTTGCCCCCCGACGTTACAAAATACTTTCCTTGCGGTAACGGTTGCAGTAAGAAATATATTTGCTGCTTTTTATTCTATCTTGTTTCAGGGGCTGGAAAATCGCGCTAGATGTATGATTTATTGCGGAGAAATACCAAACAAGACAAAGAGCGAGAAAAAAAATGTAGTCCCGACAAGAATCGAACTTGTATCTAAAGTTTAGGAAACTTCTATTCTATCCATTGAACTACGGGACCTTGTAAACGACCGGCTTTCCGGTAGCGGGCAAAAATAAAGTTTTCTGGCAATTCAGCGGGCAAAATCTGCATTCTGATCCGGCAGGTGTATATTTGCGGTCCATCGAACCACCATGAAATTTTACAACTGGCTGATCAAATACAGGTTATACGTCGGCATCGCCATCCTGGCAATCGCTATCCTCGTCAATATCACAAGCGGCTTCTGGCCTTCCTTCATCCTGTATCTCATCGGCATCATCCTCATCGTCGGTCACTTCTTCTTCGGCCCCATGCGCCTGATCCAGACCTACATGGAAAGCGGCGACCTCGAAGGCGCTGAAAAAATACTGGCCTCCATCAAATATCCCAACCTGCTTTTCAAACCCATCCGCTCTGTGTTCTACACCCTCAAAGGCAACCTCGCCATGATGAAACAGGACTTCGACGGGGCGGAAAAAATGATGAAAAAAGGACTCGACCTCGGCATGCCGATGAAAGAGGCCGAAGGTGCCAGCCTGCTGCAGATGGGCATGATCTCCATGCAGAAAAACGACCTGAAACAGGCCGAGAACTATATTAGATCCGCACTCCGCAAAGGACTGCCCGACAAGGAAAACGAAGCCGCTGCCTACCTCCAGATGTGCTCCATCATGATGACCAAACGCGAATTCAGGGCGGCAAAGGAATTTTTCAGAAAATCAAAAGCCCTGAAACCCACCACCCCCCAGATCGTCGATCAGATCAAACAGATCGAGAAGTTCATCCCGAGAATGCCGGGTTAGTAAAAGCGGATCTCGTTCCGGTGCTCCTGTGGCCATTTCCCGAATCGCTCTTCCACCTTGTTGAAGCGGTACGTAAAAATGCCATGCAGCTGCCGCCGCACAAACAAACGGTTCGCAAACCGCCCGGCCACCCCAACAGGCATCTTGTAATGCACTATGTCCGTCATCTCTACACCGCCTTCCACCGGCCTGAAATGATGCTGGTGATGCCATAAGCTGTACGGGCCGAACCGCTGCTCATCCACGAAATACTGTTCCGGCACCACATGCGTGATCTCCGTCATCCAGTACAATCGAACCCCGAACAGGGGCTTGATCGTGTATTCAATGATCTGCCCGGCATACATGGTGTTACCGGAATGATGTGAAACAACGGTAAAATCGAGATAGGATGGCGTAATGGCCGCCAGGTTCGCCGGATCGGCAAAGAAAGGCCAGGCTTCCGCTACGGGAACGGGAATGAGCTGAACAGTTTTAAGTGAATGCACTGCCATAACAATGATAGGTTTGTATGGCTTCTACAACCCCGGGACGGACTTTTTGTTCGGAGAGAACATACCTGCATTATGTGCGGTTAGAATCCGGTCCTGGGCACAAAACACCCCCTCACAAAGGATTGAACGCCTGCACTACTTTCTGGTGCAACCTGTACAACCCGATGGTGCTTTTTTCGATGAAATCAAAATGGCCATAGCGGTTGAAATTTTCCGGCGAAGGCAGATCGATCCGGGTAGAAAACAGAATGACATAAACATCAGGGTACAATTTACGGATGCCGCGCAGCGTTTCCAGACCCGTCATCTTTCCCTCCAGGTTATAATCGAGGATCGCCATTTCCGGCCTGGCAAAGGGAAGCTGCAGAAGAAGCATTTCGCCGGACGTAAAAAAAATGGATTCGACCCGTACCGGCTCCAGCATGCGGCGGATTAGCTGCTGATAAAATAGGGTATCCTCTGCCACAAATATGGTTGGGCTCACTTGTTTCATGCCCGTTATATCAGCACAATCATGCCGGGCAGCCAGGCTGGAGTAATCGTCTGCAAATCAAGCAAAGCGAAATTTTCCTCCCTCACTCCCATTCCCGTATCCGGAAGCAAAGACCGGATTGGGAAAGTTTACACCAACCAGATCCATGCAGGTGATCCGGCTCTATTTCCTATATTCACTCTTCCATCAACCATTCTGCCTCCCATGCAAGTAAACATCCGTAAAGCCGGGCGGGAAGATTGCCCCCGCCTCCTCGAACTGATACACGAACTGGCCCACTATGAAAAAGCGCCGCATGAAGTGACCGTGACGCCGGAACATTTTGAAGAAAGCGGATTTGGCAACGCGCCGGTATGGTGGGCCTTTGTAGCGGAAGCCGATGGTAAGATAGAAGGTTTTGCCCTGTATTACGTGCGCTATTCCACCTGGAAAGGACAACGCTTGTACCTCGAAGACCTCATCGTCACCGAAGCCATGCGCGGCCAGGGACTGGGCACGCAGCTGTTCGACCGGTTATTTGAAGAATGCCGCGAACGGAAGTTCAACGGCATGGTTTGGCAGGTTCTCGAGTGGAATGAACCCGCCATCAATTTTTATAAAAAGTACGGTGCGCACCTCGATCCTGAATGGATCAATTGCACCGTATCCTTATAGGGAGAGGAAGCGGCGTGCCGCAATGGGTCAGCTCACTCCATCCACCGCTACGCCCTTGTTGATCTTCGTGATGAGGCCCTGCAGTACTTTTCCCGGACCCACTTCCGTAAACTGGTTGGCGCCGTCGGCGATCATCGACTGGATGCTTTGCGTCCATCTTACGGGGCCGGTGAGCTGGTCGATCAGGTTCTGCTTGATCTGCTCCCGGTCGAACACCGCTTTGGCGGTGATGTTCTGGTATATATGGCTGTTCGACTGATGAAAATTAGTTTTCTCGATGGCTGCCTTCAGCTCCTGTTTGGCCGGCTCCATGAGCGGCGAATGAAAAGCGCCTCCCACCGGCAGCAGCAGCGCCCTTTTTGCGCCGGCAGCTTTCAAGCGGTCGCACGCGATCTCCACTCCTTTGATGCTTCCGGAGATCACCAGCTGGCCCGGACAATTATAATTCGCCGGCACTACAACCTCACCTGTCTCCTGCTGGATCTCTTTGCAGATCTCTTCCACTTTTTCATCTTCCAGGGCCAGTATGGCAGCCATCGCGGAAGGGTTCTCAATACAAGCTTTCTGCATGGCATTCGCACGGATCACCACCAGCCGCAGTGCATCTTCAAAACTCAGTGTACCATTGCAGGTAAGGGCGGAAAACTCGCCCAGCGAATGCCCGGCAACCATTTCAGGTTTTGCGTTGGGCATCATTTTATAAGCAATAACGGAATGTAAAAAGATCGCAGGCTGTGTAACGTTGGTCTGTTTCAGGTCCTCCGCGGTACCGGAGATCATCACCTCCGAGATCCGGAAACCGACGATCTCGTTGGCTTGTTCCATCAGCTTCTTTGCAAAGGCGTTTTGTTCATATAACTCCTTCCCCATGCCCGGAAACTGTGAACCCTGACCCGGAAACACGAATGCATGCTTCATAAGAAGATAGTTTTGGAAACGAATATAGATGTTTCTGTTTAAGTTGATGCAACATCGGCCCAAAGTAGAGCAATCACCGTGAACGGGAATTGCAGAGATAAAACAAGACTGCCTTTTGACAGTTAATGCAGATGCGAGCCGATCAGCCGGATGAATTCACTGCGCGTTTCGTTGCGCTCGAACTCACCCCAGAAAGCAGATGTAGTGGTCACGGAATTTTGTTTCTGTACGCCGCGCATCATCATGCAAAGGTGGGAAGCTTCAATGACCACGGCTACTCCCAAAGGATGCAGCGTTTCCTTGATGGCCATCATGATCTGGTGCGTAAGCCGCTCCTGCACCTGCAGCCGACGGCTGTACACGTCTACCACCCGCGCGATCTTGCTCAGCCCGGTGATAAAGCCATTGGGAATATAGGCCACATGCGCCTTGCCAAAGAAGGGCAACATGTGGTGTTCGCACATGCTGTACAGTTCGATGTCTTTCACGATCACCATCTCGCTTACATCTTCATGAAACTTGGCCGACTCCAGGATCGCATACGCATCCTGGTCGTAACCATGTGTGAGGTACTGCATCGCTTTGGCCATGCGCTCCGGCGTTTTAACAAGGCCTTCCCGGTCGGGGTCTTCTCCCAGCAGGGCGATGGATTCGCGGTAATTTTTTATCAGTCCGGAAGTAACCTGCTCATCGTATGTTTCTGATTTGTGAAATGCCATAGGTACTTGTATTTAGGCTTGCCTGTAATAATGATTGCTGTGATTATTTCTGCTTTGCGGTATGCTGTGCTTACGCGGGGTAATCGACAAAATTGCGTTCCGTTTCATAGAGTCTGATCTGCAGATCGAGGTGTTCATCAAGGTGTGCACGCAACAGATCGTAGATCACGACGGCAATATTTTCTGCAGTTGGATTCAGTGTCCGGAAAGCTTCGGTATCGAGATTCAGATTTTTATGATCGAACTTCAGAAGCACATGGTCTTTGATGATGCCCGACAGTTTTTTCAGATCGATCACGAAACCGGAAGCCGGGTCGGGCACACCCGTTACACGCACCACCAGTTCATAATTATGTCCATGGTAGTTTCCATAATTGCATTTGCCAAACACTTCGGCGTTGGTTGCTGCATCCCAATCCGGATTGTTGAGCCGGTGGGCTGCATTGAAATGCTCTTTCCTGTATACCGCAACTCTTTTGTTCATGGGTTACCGCGATGGGAATTGATCAATGAAAGATAAGATCGTGATAGTGAGAGGGTGGTTTTCAGCTTCCGAAATATTCCACATAAATTCGGGGCGTTTCAAACAGCTTGATGCGATGAAGCACGACCGGCTCGGGAAGATGCGGTGTCAGCTGCTCCCATATTCCCTTGGCCAGGTTTTCGGTAGAACACATCTTGCCTTTTAAAAATTCCACATCCATATTCAGGTTTTTGTGGTCCAACAGTTCAAGCACATATTCATCGATGATCCTGCTCAGTTTCTTTACGTCGTAGAGAAAGCCGGTATCTCTATCCACTTCACCGCGGATGGTCACATGCAGTTCGTAGTTATGTCCATGCCAGTTTTGGTTCGCGCATTTGCCGAAAACCGATTCGTTCTTTTCCTCGCTCCATGCCGGGTTAAACAGGCGATGGGCGGCATTAAAATGTTCAACACGGGTCAGATACACCATAGTTCGAAAAAATTGTGCAAATCTAACAGAATTTTCCGGAAAAGGACCTCGGGTGGTGACGGGCTGCAGGGTCTGTAACAATCCGTTCAATCATTTGTTACCGTGCTTGCCGGCTTTTCTGGAATCCGGCACGTACTTTTACCGGTGAATATATGAAGATAGGCATTGTAGCAGCAACCACTTTCGAGATCCGGCCTGCACTGGATTTTATCAATCAGCTTCCGGCAAGTTCCGGCAAGCAGCTTGTTCCGCTCATCACCGGTGTAGGCAGTATGGCCGCCACGCATTTCATTACCAGCGCCTTGTGCAGGTCACCTTTCGATTTTATGCTCCAGGCGGGCATCGGAGGCAGCTTTTCGGAACAGCTTCCCCTCGCCGAAGTTGTATTGGTGCAGGAAGAAATGCTGGGCGACCTGGGGGTGGAAGAAGAAGGGTTCCGTGATGTGTTCGACATGGGGTTTGCCAATCCGGACGGCTTTCCCTTTACCCGTAAAAAACTCATCAATCCCCACCTTGCCGACTGGAACCACCTGCATCTCCGCTCCGCAAAGGCCATCACCGTAAACGAAGTGACCTCCCGCCCTCCGCGGCTGGAAGTGCTTCGCCGCAAATACAATCCGGACATTGAAACCATGGAAGGCGCCGCCTTTCATTATGTGTGCCTGCAGCAGCAGGTCCCCTTCCTCCAGATCCGGTCAGTGTCCAACTTTGCAGGAGAACGTGACAAATCGAAATGGAACATTCCCGGCTCCCTCTCCAGCCTGAACCGCCATCTTATTCAGATCATCCAACAACTTATGCAGTCATGACCTATACACTCGGCTTTTCTCCCTGCCCCAACGACACCTTTATCTTTGATGCACTGGTGAATGGCAAGATCGATACGCTGGGCTACAAATTTGAGCCTGTGCTGGAAGATGTGCAAACCTTAAACCGATGGGCACTGGAAGGGAGGCTTGCGCTTTCAAAGATCAGCTACGGCGTATTGCCGCTTGTACTCGATGAGTATATTACCCTCAATGCGGGCGGTGCCCTGGGCAAAGGGGTCGGCCCGCTGCTCATCGCCAGATCCTCCATCCCGCTCGATCAGCTCAACGAAGCTACCATAGCCATCCCCGGCGAGCATACCACTGCCCACATGTTGTTCTCGCTGGCCTTTCCGGAAGCCCGGCACAAGAAGTTTGTCCTTTTTTCCGATATCGAAGGCGCCGTGCTTCGCGGAGAGGTCGACGCCGGCGTGATCATTCACGAGAACCGGTTCACGTACCAGCAACGCGGACTCGTAAAGCTGATGGACCTGGGCGAATACTGGGAAG
This sequence comes from Chitinophagaceae bacterium, assembly GCA_965200945.1. Taxonomy (GTDB): domain Bacteria; phylum Bacteroidota; class Bacteroidia; order Chitinophagales; family Chitinophagaceae; genus JADCRZ01. The sequence goes on along the minus strand of OZ241749.1, from coordinate 254,176 downwards.
AAAGGGTAAAATCGCCCATCCCGCTGGGAGGCATCGTTGCAAAAAGGAGTATCCCTGCAGAAGTACAGCAGACCATCGACGGACTGATCCGCCGGAGCGTTGAATATGCCTATCAGCATTATCCGGTGCTGGCTGATTACGTCAAAGAGCATTCCCAGGAAATGGAAGAAGGGGTGATGCGGCAGCACATCGACCTGTATGTAAATGATTACTCCATTGCCTTGAAAGAAGACGGCAGAAACGCAGTGCGCAAGCTGCTCGACGTGTACAGTTCGATCCACAAAAACAAAGAAGCAGGTGAAAATATATTTGTGGCAGAGGCGGTGTAACAGAACTGCGTTACAGTGCACACTTACTGCCTGCGCAACGCTTCCCGGTAGATCTTCAAACATCTTTCCCGGGCGGCTTCATGATTGACCATCGGTTCAGGATAGTCGCTGCCTTTATATTCAGGCACCCAGGCCCTGATATAATCTGCCTGCCTATCGAATTTCTTTGTCTGCAGGGCAGGATTGAATACCCGGAAATACGGCGCGGCATCACAACCGCTGCCGCTCGCCCACTGCCAGCCGCCGTTGTTGGAAGCAAATTCGAAATCAAGCAGCTTTGCGGCAAAATAGGCTTCCCCCCAGCGCCAGTCGATCAAGAGATGTTTGCATAAAAATGAAGCAACGATCATGCGTACACGGTTGTGCATGAAGCCGGTATTGTTGAGCTGGCGCATCCCGGCATCCACTATAGGATAGCCAGTTCTTCCTTCACACCACAAAGCAAAATCGTGCTCATCGTTCCTCCATCTTATACGCTCATACGCCGGTTTGAAAGCGTGCCCCTCTCCTATTTCGGGATGGTTCCACAGGATCATCTGGTAGAAGTCACGCCAGATCAGTTCTCCCAGAAAGACCTTGTTGAGATCCATCGCCTGCCTGGCCGCTTCCCGGATACTGAGCGTACCGAATCGAAGGTGGATGCCCAGCCTGGACGTACCTTCCTGACCCGGAAAATCACGCGACTTGTCGTAGTGCCTGATCAGTTCCTCCTGCCAGTCGGCGGAGGGAATTCCGTACGTCCCTTCTTCAAAGCCCATCTCCTGCAGGGAAGGGATCGCGAAGGCTTCCTGGCGGTAAAAATTTGTCCTGTATTTGGACACCAAATATGCTTTGAGATAGAAGTCGTTTAGCCTGGCCAGCCATTTGCGTGAGTAAGGGGTAAACACACTGTAAGGTTCTCCATTGTCTTTGCTCACCTCCGTTTTCTCAAATATGACATGGTCTTTATACGTCCTGAATCCAACCCCGGCCTTCTTCAGATATTCACCGATCTCCGCATCGCGTGAACGGGCATATGCCTCGTAGTCGTGGTTGGTAAACACCGTGCCGACGGAATACTTTTCGACCAGGCCGGTGAAGATATCTTGCGGAAACCCATAGTACACTTCGAGGGAAGCTGCCTGCATGTGCAGCGATTGTTGTATGAGAAGGAGTTGCTGCCGGATAAACGCCACACGCGCGTCATTTTTGTCTTCCAGTTTATCGAGAATGTTCCGGTCGAAGATGAATATCGGAACCACGGGGCGGCCGCTGCGCAATGCATGATACAGACCTGCATTGTCTTCCAGGCGCAGGTCCCGGCGGAACCAGAAAAGATTGACGGATTTTTTCATGATCTGCTGCTGCATAAAACAGCTTGTAACAGTTTACCAGGGGAAAGGTTGCAGCCAGAACTGGTTCGATCGCCGCTGCCAGCAATGAATAAATAAGCCTGATATACTGCCGACCCAAGTGCAGCCCTGACACACGTATTTATTCTTCGTGAAAGATGCCATGCTTGACTGCGTAAATTACCAGACCGGCCATGCTTTTGGCGCCTGTTTTAAGTTTGAGTTTGTCGCGGATGGCTTCCACCGTGCGCGGACTGATCTCTACTATATCGGCGATTTCGCGGGTGGTTTTTTCTTCGCACATCAGCTTCAATACGCGGATCTCTTTTTCGGAGAGCTGATGATCGTCTTGTTTTTGATGGTCCTGATTTTTTGTGCGCAGGCCGGAGAGGAGGGCCTTGTTCGTTAGGTCGTTGAAGAAGTATTCCTGTTCATAGCAGGTCTTGATGGCCTGGTAGATCATGTCGGGATCGGAGTTCTTGGTCAGGTAGGAGTTGGCCCCTTTTTCCATCAGTTTGGCGATGAGGATATGATCGTTGTACATAGACAGTACAATGATCTTCATGAGGGGATGGCTCTTGTGCAGCTCGTGGAGGGTGTTGATGCCATCCATCAGCGGCATCTGTACATCGAGCAATACTATGTCCGCTTTTTTTTGTTTCAGCACATCCAGCAAATGCAGCCCGTTGTCAGCCTCCCCTACGATCTCCACATCTTTTTTAGACTGCAGGGCGGTGATCACACCTTTGCGGAAAAGTGCATGGTCGTCTGCAATAATAACTTTGATCTTTTGAGAAGGAGCAGGCATTTTCATCAAGGTGAGTTTCAAATATTTTCAACCGAACCGGACAAAATCATTGTGCAAATTGCGCAATATTTCCTAGAAATGCTAATCCCGGAAACATCCGGTCGTTTACACAATGACCGATCTTTGACCTGCTGTTCGCAAGGCCGGAATGAGACTGAAAGTTTTCATGTACAGAATTCAAGAACGTACTTATACGATACTAGGCGTAAATACTGAATCGGTAAAATCGGGCGTTTTTACTCTTGCCTCTTTATGTAGAATAGGTACCTTTGACTTGTGATTGAATGCATTCATGTGCTTTTGATGATCCAGCTGAAATCCGGTATAGCCCTGCCGGGTCCCGTGAAAAATAAACTTTGTCAACAATTATTCTCTGACTTAATTTGTAGCTTTTCAACCCCTTGTGAGTTGAAAACAAGTCATTACAACTTTTACCCAGACCTGACTAACCGTGATTGAGGCTTTAGTTGAGAAATGAGTTAGTTTTTAAATATTGTGCCTGTTTGAAATATTCCATATAACGTAGTAGCAAAAGTAACCGTACAGCCGTTTATGCTATCAAAGAATTATGTAGTTACTTTTTAGGTTTACTTAAATTTATGGATATTGAAGCAGGCACTTTTTTGTTCCCTGCCTGCTCCCTGATCTGCTGGCGTGCATTCTCTAGCAAGATTTACACCAATAATTTATCAGCTCCCAGTTTTTATGAAACGAGCGTTTCGATTGCTTTGGATTCCAGCCATGATTTCCTGCCATACCCCGGAATAACATGTCTTTCGCTGTGGTAAGACGATCTGACAAGCGGACCGCTTTCAACATAGTCAAGGCCGTGTTCATACCCGATTTCCCTCAGCTCGGCAAACTCATCGGGATGTACAAAGCGTTGTACCGCGAGGTGTTTACGGCTAGGCTGCAGGTACTGGCCGATGGTTACCACGTCGCAGCCATTGTCGGCAAGGTCTTTCAGTGTCTGCACTACTTCTTCTTTTTTCTCTCCCAGTCCGAGCATGATACCGCTTTTAACACGCATACCGCCTTCCTTGAGCGTGCGCAATACTTCCATGCTCCGCCAGTATTTAGCCTGGATGCGCACCTGGCGCGTCAGCCTTTCCACCGTTTCGATGTTATGCGACACCACTTCCGGCGCCGCATCGATCACGCGTTGTATGTTTTCTTTTTGTCCCTTGAAATCAGGGATCAGCGTTTCCAGCGTAGTACCGGGATTCATGGCTTTCACCGCCCGGATCGTATTCTGCCAAATGATTGAACCTCCGTCCCTGATCTCGTCGCGGTCAACGGAAGTGAGCACGGCATGCTTTACTTTCATGAGGTAGATGGCTTCGGCGACACGCTGAGGCTCATCCCAATCAATTGCATCGGGGCGGCCGGTGGCAACTGCGCAAAATCCGCAACTGCGGGTGCACACGTTGCCGAGTATCATAAAGGTGGCGGTGCCTTCACCCCAGCATTCGCCCATGTTCGGACAGTTTCCGCTTTCGCAGATGGTATGCAGCTTGTGGGTATCCACGAGGCCGCGAACATGTTTGTAATTTTCACCGGTGGGCAGTTTCACCCGCAGCCATCCGGGTTTCTTTACGCGGGTTTCAGATTCATCGAGTTTTGCAACAACAGGTAACTCCTGCATAAATAGATGGTATGTTTTCTGTCAAAAAATAGCTTGGCGCGCCTGGTATGGCATCGCCTGTTTTACAAATGACAAGACATATGGTTCTGATAAGACAATCTAACATCCCGCAGCGGGCGGGAAATGTTCCATCAAATGTAAGAAATCTCCGGCAGGCTTTTATCTTCTCCGTCCAAATTCGATGGCCACATAAGCATTGAAGAAAAAGCGGGCTTCCTTGATGTTCTGGCTCCCTATGGCCATCTGAAGGATCTTGGAAGAGTAGTATTCCGCGTTTACGCCGGCTTCGAGGGCAGTGACTGTTTCGTTGAAACGGGCGTAGTCGAAACGGAGGGCGGTCTTGGCATGGATGCCGGGTACCACTTTCAGCTCGCTCCATCCCACTGTTACACCGGATGCGCCCTGTACGTTGTAAGCCGCTTCAGAAAAGGTAGGATCTGAATATTTTACCCGGACGCGGGCCTGGTCGCTGATCCGTTCGGCATCCACATAATAAGGCTTTTCAAGTCCGAGCGACAAGCCGCCGACATACAAGGCCGAAACGGCCACCCCGTTGCGGTTTGCTTTGCCCCCGATGGTATATTGCCGGCCCAGTCCGCCTTTGAGCTGGTAGAAATTGTTTGCTTTGCCGAATTTGGCCTGTGAAACGTTTCCAAATACATCTATGCCCCTGCCTACTTTCTCCTCTTTATTGTGAAGTTTTTCATTCAGCTCGATCTGCCAGATGTTCGTCCACCGCGGCGATTTGTACTTCCCTTTTTCGTATACCAGACCATATCCGTCTGTAGCGATCTTGATACCGAAAATGCTGTGCTTGTTGAAGACGATGGCATCTTCTTCCTCCTGCATCTTGGAGATGGTATTCATCCGCTCCCGCTTGTCTGCTTTCTGATTTTTTTTGGTGGGGGTTGTTGAATTATTTCCGTTCTGCGCAAAAACTACCGTACTGACTAAGATCACCGTACAAACCAACAAAAGTTTTTTCACCGTAATGTATTTGATTTTACTAACGTAAATTTATATAAAATAATACAAAATGACCTCTACTGTTGTTTACAGCGGGAATTTGAGAACGCTGGCCACACACCTTCAATCCGGCACACAGCTCCAAACAGATGCACCTGTTGATAACCAGGGACAGGGAGAGCGTTTTTCACCCTCAGACCTGGTTGCCACCGCGCTGGGCAGCTGTATGATGACGATCATGGGCATAAAAGCAAGAGACCTCAACATCGATCTTACAGATACACGCATAGAAATCCTAAAAAAAATGAGCCCCGATCCGCGCAGGATCACCGGCATAGATTTAACATTTTCTTTTCCGGAAAAGCTGAGCCTCACCGAAAAAGAGAAGACCATCCTCGAAAGGGCTGCCCATACCTGTCCGGTCATTTATAGTATCCATCCCGACATCAAAGTACAGGTAACGATGCAGTGGGAGGCGGTTACTGCATAGGCTTCAGCAGGGCATTTCCCACACTGCAGTCGAGACAACGCTTTTCATCACAATAACTTGTTTTAAGCTCCAGCAGTGACTGGCTGTCGGAGGCTGTTTTGCAAACCATTCCGCAGCCGGCCCATGCCTGGGTAATGCGATTTTTTTCCGCGGCGATCTCCTGCATCCACCGCAGCGCACGGTTCACCAGCCGCTCTTCTTTCCGGTACCGGCCATATGCAAAAAGCACCGGCACGATGGTGTTGATCAGAATATTGCGGATCATATCCTCCCCCACCTGCTTCATTTTATACGCTGTTTCTTCTTCGAACCGGTAATGATAATGCCAGTAGTCGTTGGCCGTTACCTGCAGAAAAGATTTTACTTCCGATACAGATTCCTTTTCGGTGATGGCCGACAAAAGATGAGTCGACGTATGGATCAGCATGGCCAGCTGCGCGAGCCGGAGGGATGGAAAAGCAGAAGGGCGCATCCGCAAAAATTTTAACGGTACCTGCACCGGCTTCAACCGGTATTTCTTCCTGTGAAACCGGTACTCACGCTGCAACAGCAACGGGTAACTTTCTGTAAAGCGCCTGCCCAGCAGTCCCGCTTGCCCGAACAACAGCGCTTCAAGCTGGTGGATCTGGTTCTTGTGCCGCACCAGCAGGGTGAGCGGGATGGACCGGGCTATGGCTTCGAAAGCATCAGCATTCACCAGTATCCCGAAGTTGCGCGCGAGCATCCACCAGAAAGTTTCCTCCCAATGAAACTTGCTTTGCGCCAGCAGTTCCAGCACATAGGCGGATTTGCGCTGCAGCCGCTCAACCAGCAGCCGCTCCTTCCAGTTGATCCACACGATCTCTTTGACGTGGTGAAGGCTTTTTTCGCAGGGAATAAAGAGCCCGTTGCCGATCAACTGTTCATAGCGGTCGAGCAGGATGTTGGCGACCCGGCTGTGAAGTTCGATGGTGGGAATGTCGGGCTGAATGGTTTGCGGAGGACCGTCGTATTTCCAGACAACATGCAGGATCACGCTGCCGTACGTCCGGTCTTCTTCGTGATGGTGCCGGTACCAGTCGGATGACTGAATATGTATCTCCACATTGCCCGACCAGGAGGCAGGGCCGATCTGAATCCTGGCGGCGGAGAAATCCGGACCCTGGTCCCGGTTCAGCTTCCCCGGTGCGAGGATGGTCACCGGCTCCTCGGCAAGGGTCTGCAGCCCCTGGGCATCGAAATACTGGAACTGCCAGATAAATTGTAAAAGTCGTTCGTTGACAGGGATAAACATGGGGCGAAATATCTTCCGTGAAAATATCACGGCCCCGCGGTTGCCCATACCGTTCTTTCACCCTGCCTCAAGCCGGCTCAGAAAGTATGCAGGGCGCGCACCACTTTGTTCACGGGCAATCCTATCACGTTGTAAAAATCGCCTTTGATCGATTCAATACCGATGACGCCGATCCATTCCTGGATGGCATAAGCTCCGGCCTTGTCGTATGGCTTATAGGTGTCGATATAATATCCGATCTGTTGCGCAGTGAGCGGATGAAAACAAACTTCGGTGGTCTCGGAAAATTCGATCTCTTTCTGATGGCCGGTGATCACAACGCCCGTGATCACGAAGTGTTTACGGCCCGAAAGGGAAGTAAGGATGCTGACGGCATCTGCCCGGTCACGGGGCTTGCCGATCACCTTCCCATCGAGCACCACTACCGTATCTGCCGCCAGGATCACAGTGCCTTCACCCAGCTCCGCCCTCACCGCCGCCGCTTTTTTACGGGCAATGAAAACGGGGATGTCGGCAGCATCCATCACCGCCGGAAAACTTTCATCGGTGTCCCTGGCCTCCACCCGGAAATCGATCTCTGCCCATTCAAGCAGCTGTTTGCGGCGCGGCGACTGGGAAGCAAGGATGATTGTTTGCATGTGGAGGTGGTGTTAGAAGTTAACTGCTGCCTGCTGGTGAACGGGTACAGACAGGCAAAGAAATACAAAATTGCGGAAAACTTCCGGCCAGTATCTAGAAGCTGAACAGCGCCATGGAGAGTATGCCTGTAAGCATGATCAGCTTGACTGCCGAACTCAGCGCATGATAGTCTTCTTTTGTGGATGCCTTGTATAATTTTCTCAGCACCTGAACCAGCGGAAACAGGATAGCGGCCACACAATACAGCACAGACCACCAGCGGTGCAGCTGGATCACGTACACCTGCACGATGCACAGCGCAGCGATCAGCACCGTGAGCAGCGTGGCGCTGAACACCTTGGCCGCCGGAATGCCCCACACGATCGGCAGTGTGGTGCAACCGTACCGTTCATCGCCCTGCATATCTTCCACGTCTTTGATCACTTCGCGGATCATGGAAATGATAAAGGCAAAACCACCAAACAGGATCGCCAGCTTGAACAGCCGGGTAATATGTTCCTGGTAACCGTCGTTGAGGGGATAGAACACGCGGGTGACACGCAGTTCGCAAAAATACAAGACCAGCACCACCCAGGCGGTGAGCAACGAAATAATGATGTTGCCGATCAGCAGCTTTCTTTTAAAAGTGGTTGAATAGGTCCAAAGCAGCAGCGCGCAGCTAAGGTTCATGAGCCCGAGCAGACTGTTCCCGATCAGTGCCCCCACCCAAAAGCTGATGAGTACGCCTATGGTTGTGAGGATGAGATGCCAGATGATGGCCCACCGCCTTTTGATGACCTTTTCTATAATGATCCCGGAAGGCTTGTTGATCTTGTCGATGTTGAGATCGAAATAATCGTTGATGATATAACCGGCCGCTGCGATGAAGATGGATGCTGTCATCAGCAGCAGCATGTGAGGCTGTTGCAGCTTGATCTGGTAGGCATCTCCGAACCGGCCGGAGTAAAACATGAAACAGTAATAAAACAGGAGCTGGGTGATCCCGATGAAGATCAGATTGGGGTAGCGCACAAGTTTAAAAAAAGCGGCTGTCAGCTTCATCGGGGTGTATTCGGCCTCTAAGATAATTATTGGATCAGAAGTTGTGAAACCCGGACTGTTAATTATTTACTTTGGAGACGGGTATCTAGCGGCCATTTGCCGTTCAGTTTCAGCACTTTTTCGATGACGTCCCTTACACAGCCGGCGCCACCCGGCAAAGAAGAAATATAATGTGCTGCCTGCCTGATCTCCGGCACCGCATCGGCCGGCGCGCAGGCCAGCCCTACTTCTTTCATCACCGAATAATCGGGAATGTCATCCCCCATAAAAAGCACCCGGTCCAACGGAAGGTCGTGGCTGGCAGCATACGCAAGCAGGCTTTCTTTTTTGTCGGTCACTTTCAAGAACACGTCTTTCACCCCCAGCCTGTTGAGCCGTTCCCGCACTGCTTCGGTGCTGCCCCCCGAAATGATGGCAACCCGGAAATCCATTTTCAAGGCAAGCTGCAGGGCATATCCATCCTTTATGTTCATACTGCGGATCATCTGCCCGTCATCCGGTATCAGCAGCGTACCGTCGGTAAGTACGCCATCCACATCGAAAACAAAAGTCGTGATCTGCCTGAATTTATCCAGAAGCGTCATAGGATGGACTGTTGGGTTTTTGGTTCCAGTAGTATGCTGGCTGCTTTTGGCTGTTGGTTTTTTATTATTGATCAGGGCATCAGGTAAGCTGACAGCTGGTAGCTAAAAGCAGACAGCTGCCTGCTTATGCAACTCCGGTAAAATTAGGGCAGGCAGGCATTCAATATTTAATTAATTTACCTGCGGCTCAGGGCCGCTGCCCGGAGCAAAGGACCGCATGTCAGATACAAAACGCAAAACAATACCCCGGGATATCAGCTGGCTTTCATTTAATGCGCGGGTATTGCAGGAAGCTGCAGACCATACCGTACCCCTGCGCGAACGCATCCGCTTCCTTGGCATCTTTTCCAACAACCTCGACGAATTTTTCCGCGTAAGGGTAGCCACCCTCAAACGCATGACGGAGCTGAAAGGCAAAGCCAACATGCACCTTGAGCTGGCACCCGCAGAGATACTTGAACAGATCCAGCAGATCGTGCTCGACCAGCAGACGGAATTCACGCGCATCTGGGAAAACATACGGGTGGAACTCGGGAAAGAAAACATCACCCTGCTCAACGAAAAACAGCTGAACAAGGAGCAGAAACAATTTGTGCTCAAATTTTTCGAGGAAGAGGTCCGGTCCAACACCATCCCGCTGATGATCGATACCATAACCCGGTTCCCCGACCTGCGAGACAAATCTATTTTCCTGGGTGTGGTCATGTCGAAGAAAGACAGCGCCTACAGGCAAAAGTATTCCATTATCGAAATTCCTACCAAAGCCGTCGGGCGCTTTGTGCTGCTGCCCACCCCGCCCGGCCAGCATGCCATCATACTGCTGGAAGATGTGATCCGCTATAACCTGCCGGCCATCTTTTCCTATTTCGGCTACAGCAAATACGATTCATGGATCTTCCAGGTAACGCGCGATGCAGAGCTCGACATGGATACCGACGTGGCCACTTCCATCATTCAGCGGATTGAGAAAGGCCTGAAGAACCGCCGCAAGGGCAAGCCCGTGCGGTTTGTGTACGATAGGGAGATGGACCCGATGCTGCTCGAAAACCTCATGCGCCGGATGAACATTACCCGGAAAGACAACTTGATCCCCGGGGGTCGCATCCACAATTTCAGGCAGTTCATGGATTTTCCCGATTCCGTGTTTCCGCGCAAGGGACTGCGGAAAAAACCGTTCATGCATCCCCTCCTTATCAATGCTGTGCGGGTTACCGATGTGATGCTGAAAAAAGATGTGATGCTTCATTTTCCGTATCATTCGTTCAGTTCCCTCATCGATATGCTGCGGGAAGCGGCCATCGATCCGGATGTGAGCACCATCAAGATCACCGGGTACCGGCTTGCCAGCAACTCAAAGATTGTAAATGCTCTGGTGAACGCCGCCCGCAATGGCAAACAGGTGACCATGGTGCTGGAGCTGCGTGCCCGCTTCAATGAAGAGGCCAACCTCGAATGGAAGGAACGGCTCGAGGATGAAGGTGTGAAAGTGGTGATCGGCCTGCCGGATCTGAAGGTGCATTGTAAAATGGGACTGATCAAAAAACGGATCGGTAAAAGGACCATCCACTATGGATTTGTGAGCACCGGCAACATAAATGAAAAAACGGCTGTGCTGTACGGCGACCACTGCCTGCTCACCGCCAACCGGCAGGTGATGGCCGACATCAACCGCGTGTTCAACTATCTCGAAAAACCACGTGAGTTAACGCACCTGCTGAAGGAATGCACCACGCTGATCCCCTGCCCCGGTACACTGCGCAAAGAGCTGATAAAAATGATCAACCGCGAGATCAGGGCGGCCCGTAACAAGAAGCCGGCCTCTATCACACTGAAGGTAAATTCACTCTCCGACGAGGAACTGATCGGCAAGCTGTACGAGGCCGCCAGAGCCGGTGTGGAGCTGAAACTGATCGTACGGAGCATCCTCGGAATGTTCTCTCAAAACAAAAAAGACCCCAGGCCGGTAACCGCCATCAGCATCGTGGATGAGTACCTTGAACACGCCCGCATTTTTGTATTTAATAACGGCGGCAAAGAAAAAGTTTACATATCTTCGGCCGACTGGATGGTACGCAACCTCGATCACCGAATAGAGGTTACCTGCCCGGTGCTGGATCCGGGAATCAGGGAGCAGCTTAAAACGATCCTCGACATCCAGTTAAGTGACAATGTGAAAGCCAGGGTGCTCGACAACGATTTGAACAACCATTATGTAAAAAACGGCAGCCTCAGAAAGGTACGGTCGCAGATCGAGATTTACAACTACCTCCTGTCGCTGGGATCGAAAGACAAAAAGCAGGAATCGGAAGAAAAGAACAGTACGGAACCGGCATAACAACCGGCAATCACCACTTAAAACCAACCAGTTTGATACTTGCAGCAGTTGACATCGGCAGTAACGCGGCCAGATTGCTGATCACGAATGTAGACAGGGGCCTCAACGGCAGTCCTGAATTCAGCAAGCTCAATCTCGTGCGTGTGCCGCTCCGCCTCGGCTTCGACGTGTTTGAAACAAACACGATCTCGCCTGAGAAAGAGAGAATGATCATCAGCACGCTGCACGCCTATAAACACCTGCTCGACGCCTACCAGGTACAGCATTACAGGGCCTGCGCCACCTCCGCCATGCGCGACGCTACCAATGCGGCAGGTATTCTCCAACACATACGCAGCGCCACCGGCATCAACGTGGAAGTGATCACCGGCGACGAAGAAGCATCCATCATTTACGAAACTCATGTGGCCGAAAACCTCGACAAGGACCACTCTTATCTCTACATCGACGTCGGTGGGGGCAGCACCGAACTCACGCTTTTCAGCAACAACTCCATCGTCTTCAAGGAATCGTTCGACATCGGCACCATCCGCCTGCTCAAGAACCAGGTGACCGAAGAGAAATGGCTTTCCATCAAGGAGTTTCTGAAAGAAAAAACAAAGGCCTACAAGAACCTGATGGCCATCGGTACTGGCGGCAACATCAACAAGGTCTTTTCCATGTCAAAAAAGAAAGACGGCAAACCGCTTCCGCTGGAGCTGCTGAAAGATTATCATCGAGAGATGAGCAGCTTCTCCGTGTACGACCGCATGCGGGTATACGACATGCGCGAAGACCGCGCCGACGTGATCGTTCCTGCACTGCATATTTTCATCAACGTAATGAGATGGGCCGACGCCACCGAAATCTTCGTTCCCAAGATCGGCCTCGCCGACGGGCTCATAAAATATTTATACAAACAGGTGCGCTACCGCAACATGGAGGTATAACTTCCCCCGATTTCCACTCTCTAAAATCTAAAGTCGATTGCATGTCTGTACACAAGGATGTAAAAAAAGTAACCACCAATACGCTGCAGAAGATGAAGGCGCAGGGAGAAAAGATCGCCATGATCACTGCCTACGATTATTCCTTCGCCCGCATCTTCGACGAAGCCGGCATCGATATCATACTCGTGGGTGATTCTGCCAGCAACGTGATGGCCGGTCACGACACGACCCTTCCCATCACGCTCGACCAGATGATCTATCATGCAGCCTCTGTGATCCGCGGCGTGGCACGCAGCCTGGTAGTGGTCGATCTTCCTTTCGGATCGTACCAGGGCAACTCCAAGGAAGCCCTGCACTCCACCATCCGGATCATGAAAGAGACCGGCGCCCATTCCATCAAACTGGAAGGCGGCGAAGAAGTGCTCGAATCTGTCAAGCGGATCCTTTCTTCCGGCGTACCGGTGATGGGGCACCTCGGCCTCACCCCGCAATCCATCTACAAATTCGGCACCTACACGGTGCGGGCGCGCGAAGAAGCAGAAGCTGAAAAACTAAAAAAAGATGCGCTGCTGCTGCAGGAAGCCGGCTGCTTCGGGGTAGTGCTGGAAAAAATACCGGCAACGCTGGCCAAAGAAGTCTCCGACAGCCTGAACATCCCCACCATCGGCATCGGCGCGGGCAAACACTGCGACGGGCAGGTGCTGGTGATGCACGACATGCTCGGCATCAACACCGAATTCAAACCACGCTTCCTGCGCCAGTACCTGAACCTCAACGAACAGATCGGCAAAGCCGTGCAGCAATACATCGGTGATGTTAAATCATCCGACTTCCCGAACGACAACGAACAATACTGATGGCTCCATTGTAAAAAGCTATCAGCTGAAAGGCCTAAACCTCACGCCGGTGACTGTTTTGCGATCGTTAACAGGTTCTATTTTAACAATAAATAGGCTCGGCATGGTTCCACTTACAAAAGTTTCTGGATAATTTTAAATTTTAAGAGTAAAAATATATGAATAAAACTGTGCTGTCATTGATGGCTACTACGGCGCTGGTATCTGCCTCCCTTCTCTCCCAGGCGCAGGGCAACTCCGTGAAAGACCTGCCCAAAGGCTGGCAACTGCTCGACAAACAAACCGATGGCTATTACGGCCTGAGCATGAAAAAGGCCTACGATTTTGTGAAAGGCAAAAAAAGCAAGACCATCGTGGTGGCGGTGATCGACTCCGGCGTAGACACGCTGCACGAAGACCTGAAAGACATCCTGTGGACCAACCCCAAAGAAATTCCTGGCAACGGCATCGACGACGACAAGAACGGGTACACCGACGACGTACACGGCTGGAACTTCCTGGGCGGCAAAGACGGCCGCAACGTAAAGGACGACTCCTATGAAGGCGCCCGTGTCTATCACCAGCTCAAAAAAACATACGGCGATAAAGCAGTCGACACCACAGCGTTCACGCCGGACCAAAAAGATCAATATAAGATGTGGCTCAAAGTAAAATCGGCCATCGAAGGCGACGCCACCGGCAACGGCGTTGACCTGCTTCTGATGCAGCAGACACTCGAGTCGTCACTGGCAGGCGACAGCCTGCTTCGCAAAGGCATCGGCAAGGAAATCTATACCGGCAAAGACCTTGACAAATATACTCCGGCAGGTGCAGAGCAAACAAAAGCCAAAGCCATCCTGATGTATATGTTCAAGGCGAACAACATCATGGAAACCACCAACAAGGAGTTCCTCGATGAATTTAAAGAGTTTGTAACCGGCGAACAGAAAAAACGCGAAGCCCTCAACACGCCTCCGAAAGACTACCGAAAAGAGATCGTTCAGGACAATGAAGACGATATCAACGACAAGTTTTACGGCAACAACGATATCATGGCGGGCACGCCGTTCCATGGCACCCATGTGAGCGGTATCATCGCCGCCAAACGCAACAACGGCAAAGGGATGGATGGCATCGCCGACAACGTGCGCATCATGATGATCCGCGCGGTACCGGACGGTGATGAACATGATAAGGACATTGCGCTGGCGATCCGTTACGCGGTAGACAACGGCGCCAAAGTGGTGAACATGAGCTTTGGAAAAAGCTTTTCACCGCACAAAGACTGGGTGGATGATGCCGTGAAATACGCCGAATCGAAAGGTGTGCTGCTGGTGCATGCAGCCGGTAACGATGCAAAGAATGTAGACAGCACCGACAATTTCCCGAATCCGGAATTCAAAATGGATACCGGCACGGCCGATAACTGGATCACCGTGGGCGCCAGCAGCGATCCGCTGGCTGAGCCCCGGTTTAAGAGTTATACTGCTTCGTTCTCCAACTACGGCAAAAAAGAAGTGAATGTATTTGCCCCGGGTACAAAAATTTACTCTTCGGTTCCGGGTGGCAATACGTATGGCATTGCGCAGGGTACCAGTATGGCTTCGCCCGTGGTTGCCGGTGTCGCTGCATTTATCCTGAGCTACTATCCCGATCTGAGTGCGGAACAGGTGAAATACGTGATCGAGAAATCGGCCATCGCCCTGCCCGAAAAGGTGAAAGTTCCTTCTTCGGACGAGCCTGACCAGGCGGCGCTGGTTTCGCTGTCGGACCTCTCTACTTCGGGTGGCATCATCAATGCGTATTCGGCCATCAAGCTGGCTTCCACACTGAAGCCCGACGGCCGGCAGAATCGTCCGTCATCTACGCTGAAGAATAAAATAAATTAAGGATCGATGATCCTGATAAAAAAAGGTTGTATTTCACCGATACAACCTTTTTTTATCTTTATAACCTCAACTCATTCAATCTTATGCAACCGCCCGAACTGGTACTTCCCGAATATGCACAGGCCTACATCAATCTTGTGCAAAGAGACAGGCTGCCTGATGCGCTGAAAAAAAACACCAGGGCATTCCGCAAACTGCTAAAGCGCATTCCGGCCAAAAAATATGACTATGCCTATGGACCCGGCAAGTGGACCCTGCGTCAGCTTCTGCAGCACATCATAGATACGGAACGGGTCTTTACCTACCGCGCGCTTTCCTTCGCGCGCCGCGACCCCGCCTCGCTGCCGGGCTTTGATGAAAAAAGCTGGGCTCTGAACATGAATGTGTCTGGCCGCGACTGGAACGACATGGTAAAAGAATTCAGGAGCCTGCGCAAGGCAACGGAGCGCTTGTTTGCTTCCTTTACCATAGAAGATCTGAAAGCCAGGGGCAACGCCAACAACCAGCAGAGCAATGTAGGCGCAATGGGTTATATGTGTGCGGGGCATGTTGCCCACCACATCAAGGTGATAAACGAAAGATATTTAAACTGAGGCTGGTTCCGAAGCGCCCGTTTCCATGCTGGCGGCGATGAGTTCGGCTATGTCGAGTACTGCTACTTCCTGCTCCTTCTCTTTTGCTTTTACCCCGTCGGTGAGCATGGTATTGCAGAACGGGCAGGCAGCGGCGATCACCGTGGCGCCGGTGGCCATCGCTTCATTGCTTCGCTCTGTATTGATGCGCAGTGTCCCTTTTTCTTCTTCCTTGAACATCTGCGATCCGCCCGCGCCGCAGCACAGGCCGTTCGACCGGCATCGCTTCATCTCTACCAGTTCCGCATCGAGGGCTTCCAGCACTTTACGCGGCGCATCGTAGATGTTGTTCGCACGGCCCAGGTAGCAACTGTCGTGGTACGTGATCTTCCGGCCTTTGTAGCCGCCCTGTTCCGACATGCGGATCTTTCCTTCATCGATCAGCTGCTGCAGGAAGACCGCATGATGAACTACATCATACTGGCCCCCTAGTTGCGGGTATTCGTTCTTCAGCGTGTTAAAGCAGTGCGGACAGGCCGTGACGATCTTTTTGATTCCGTAATTATTGAGGACCTGGATGTTCTGGTACGCCATCATCTGAAACATGAATTCGTTGCCTGCGCGGCGGGCCGGGTCGCCGGTACACATTTCTTCCTTTCCGAGAATGGCATACCGGATCTGCAGGCGGTTCAGGATGGTGGCAAAAGCACGGGTGATCTTTTGCGCCCGCTGGTCGAAGCTGCCTGCGCACCCCACCCAGAACAGAACTTCCGGCTGTTCCCCTGCGGCAAAAAGTTCCGCCATCACTGGTACTTGCATGAATTTTTTTTTGTAAATCTAGCACAAATTTAAAGGGGCCGCACCGAAGTGCAGCCCCTTTAAATTTACCACGATGCGAAACAGGTTAGTTGCCTTGTTGCTGGCCGCCACCCTGAATATCCTGCAGGTTGTCCTGGTCGCTTTTGTTGTTCTTGCGTTTGAAAAGAGACATATCCATTTTACCGAAACGGTAACTGAAGTTCAGGCGGAACACCTGCTGGTCTCTTCTGCGCAGATAGGTCTGCGTAAAGTAGTCAGATTCTGAGTAGTAGCTGTACCGGCGTGTCTTGAAAAGGTCGTTCACGCTCAGTGTAATGGAAGCAGTTTTGGTTTTGAACAGGTCTTTGCGGATCGCCATGTCGAAGCCGTAGTTGTAGTTCACATATCCCTGTGCTGTGGGCTGCGCGCCGCCGCCGAAACCGCCGCCTCCGCCGCCTCCGCCGCCTCGTCCGCCACCACCGCCGTTACCACTGCTTTGGGGCAGAACGGATTTGCTCTGGTAGTCGCCGGAGAACTGGATGTTGAAATTGGCCGGCAGCTTGAAGCTGTTGTTCCATTTGATGAAATAGCTGACACGTTCCTGTGAACTCACCGACTTTTCGGAAGAGCTGGCCGTTTCAATGCCGTTGATCTTCGAATCGTACAGGTTCACGTTGGTGGTCATGTCCCACCATTTGAAAAGCGGATTCCTGGAGGTTACTTCGAGTCCGTACGACTGGCTGCTGTTGGCATTTCTGTAGGTCAGGAAGTAGGCAGAGTCGATATAGCGGGTGATGAGGTTGTTGCTTCCTTTATAGTAAGCGGTGGTCAGGATGCTGTGGCCGCCGGGGAAGGATTTCTGGTATGAAAGCTCGAAGGAATTGGTGAACTCCGGTTTCAGGCCCGGGTTACCTTTCGAGGGGTTCTGCGGATCGGTTGGGTCGATGGCCGGGTTCAGCTGGAAGAAGTTCGGGCGGTTGATCCTTCTGGAATAGTTTACCTGCAGGTCCTGGCCGTCGCCCAGCTGTTTGGTCAGGAAAAAGCTCGGGAACAGGCTCACCGGATATTTGGTGTGAAAAGTGGTGTCTTTGGTCTGCAGCAGGGTGCCGGTGTAATTCGAACTTTCTGCCCTCAGTCCTGCCTGGTAGCTCCAGGTATCGATCTTGTTCGAAAAGGTAAGGTAAGCAGCATACACACGGTCTTTATACTTGTAGTTGCTGCTGAAAGAGTTGCTGAACACGTACGACTGGCTGGTATAGTTGTAGAAATAGTTGTTGCTCAGGTTGGTGTTCTGGCGAAGGGATACGCGGCTACCGGCTTCGATCTTCATGTTCTCGGTGATCGGATCGTTGAAGTCGAGCTGGGCGGTCAGGTTGCTGTTGTCGCCGGTACCGTCGGTCTTCCTGAGCAGGGGCAGCGCTTTTACCGACAGGTCAGGATTGTAGTAACGGGTAGTGTACAAGCCGTTGTTAGTATTGTTGCTGCTGTTGTAGTTCAAGTCGGCCGTGATGTCTTTCCCGGTCTGTGCGAAAGTGTGTTTGTAACTGAAAGTGGCCCCATAGTTTTTGAACTGGTTCTTTGTATCGGTGAGCTGGTTCGCCCGGGTGAAGAGGCCACCGTACATAGATGAGTCGAAGATGAGGTTGTCGGTGTTTTTGAAGCTTCCGTTCACGATGTTACCCGAAACGGTGAGGGTATTGCGGTTGTCGAGAAGGTAGTCGAGCCCGGCGCGACCAAAAGCGAAGGTACCGTTGTTACGGCCGTCGCTGTGCTGGTTTATGTCGATCGGCACGCTGATGTTATGGCGGAACGTATTGGTGCTGGAAAGTGATTTACGCTGGTTGAAGTTGGCATTGGCAAAGAAGTTCACTTTGCCCTGTTTGATGTTGATGTCGCCGCCGCCGTTGAATTTGTAGCGAGAATCGACGCCTGCGCGGAGGTTACCGTTGAAACCGGCCTTGCGGTTTTTCTTGAGAACGATGTTGAGGATACCTGCGTTACCGCCGGAAGCATCGAATTTGGCGGAGGGGTTCGTGATGATCTCGACACTTTCGATCGCGTCGGCCGGTATCTGGTCGAGGGTGAGGGTGGTCGGCCTGCCGTCAACAAAGATTTGGGGAGCGGCATTGCGGAGGGTGACGTTGCCGTCGATGTCGACGTTGACAGACGGAATATTTTTCATGATCTCCTGGGCGGTCTGGCCGGTGCTGGTAAGGTTTTTCTCTACGTTGAATATCTTCCGGTCGATGCCCATCTGGATGAGGGGCTTGGTTGCTGTAACGGTAACGTTTTCGAGGGTTTGGGCGTCTGCGTCGAGTTTGATGTTACCGAGGTCTTTGTCAGCCGCGGCGAGCGCTTCCTGCATCGCCTGCGGGTCGGGAGCGCCGGCGCCGGGCTGCGGCATTTTGATACTGAAAGAGATCTTTTGTTCGTAGGCCTTGTAACCGATGGCTGTGATCCTGAGCGTGTAACTACCCATAACTGGCAGGTTTTCGATGCTGAATTCACCGTTGGCTTTGGTGAGCATCCCGCCCACTACTGATTCTTTGGGGGCCTTGGTGGCGGTATCGAACCGGTTCTGCAGCAGCTGAACCGAGGCTGCGTCTATCCCACGGGAAGACTTCTTATCTACAATCTTACCGTAGAAATGGCCTACATTCATTCCCTGTCCGCCGCCTCTTCCTCCCCTGCCCTGGCCTCCGCCGGGCATCTGGGCAAAAGAGAACATGACCAGTAAACATGCTAGTGTAACGCTTAGAATTTGTTTCATTGACTATCTGTTAAACTTGACTAATTAGCGAAAACGGTGAAATAGGGCGGCAATCGGTGAGGTCTGCAAATCAGGGATATCCGTGTCTGTAAAATAGTACCGCTGAAAAGAAGAATCCGCAAGCTTAGACGCCCAAATTATTCTAAACTTGCTCCCTTCGCGAAACAAAAATTGCGGAGTCTTCTTTCGGACGGAACCGGCCCGCAGGCCGACTTTCCCGGAAAGGTTCGAAATTCTGGGTGCACCAACAGGAAAAGTGGAAGATTGTTTTGGAAGAACCCTGATTTACCCTATTTTTGCGCCTCACACGGTGGCTGTAGCTCAGTTGGTTAGAGCATCAGATTGTGGTTCTGAGGGTCGTGGGTTCGAACCCCATCAGTCACCCCACTTTTCTCCTCCCATTTCCCCGTAAATCTATTTCGGCAGGTATTTTGTTTCTTAGGTTTAATCCCTTGTTAATTGGGAATCAGCTGCAACAATACGTCTCAATTAATCGTTACATTTGAATATAATGTCAAAAGTTTTTCAGTATATGTTTAGCAAAAGAAGTCTCCCTATTCTGGCATTGGTTTTAGCATGTGGCATTTTTATCGCTTCCCGTACCCTTGGCAGAAACGAAGTTCCCCCGACCAAATACGAAAAGATCCTGCGTAATGTTGGTGAAATGCTTACCCAGATCCACTATAGCCCAAAAGATATCAACGACAAATTCTCAAAGGAAGTCTTCAAGAAGTTCCTTGATGCCGTTGATCCCAGTAAGAACATCCTCCTGCAGTCGGACATTTCCGACCTCAAAAAATACGAAAATCGCATCGACGATGAGATCCTCGGCGCTCCCGTACAGTTCGTTCCTGCCGTCTCGCAGCTCGTTAAAAAGCGAAGCGCGGAAGTAGAAGCCATGTATAAAGAGATCCTGGCACAGCCGTTCGATTATAATGTAGACGAAAACCTGATCACCGATCCCAAGAAGATCGATTTCCCGGCCACAGAGGCCCAACGCAAGGAAGCCTGGAGGAAGCGCCTGAAATTCATGACGCTGGAAAGATATGTGAATGCGCTCGACGACCAGGAAAAGAACAAGACCAAGCCCGGTTTCGTAGCTAAAACCAATGAAGAGCTGGAGAAAAATGCCCGTGCGGCCGTATCCAAAAGCATGGAACGGGTGTTCAACAGCATGAAGGTGAAAGGTGCCAGTGATGACAACTTCAATGATTTCGTAAACATCATCACAAACTCGATGGACCCGCACACCGCTTTCTTTCCGCCGGTTGAAAAGAGATATTTTGACGAGCAGATGAGCGGCCGCTTCTTCGGCATCGGCGCTTCGCTGAAAGAAGATGAAGGTGGCATCAAGGTAGAAACCCTGGTAACCGGCAGCCCTGCCTGGAAATCGGGCCAGGTAACCGTGGGAGACATCATCACCAAGGTAGGGCAAGCCAGTGAAGAACCGACCGACCTTACAGGCTACAACGTTCAGGATGCCGTGAAGCTGATCCGCGGCCAGAAAGGTACCGAAGTGAGGCTCACCCTTAGAAAGACAGACGGTAACTCAAAAGTAGTTTCCCTTCTCCGCGACGAGATTGTGCAGGATGAAACCTTCGCCCGCAGCATGATCGTGAAAAGTGAAACCGACAAATCCAGGATCGGATATATTTTCCTGCCTGAATTCTATGCTGATTTCGAAAACCCCAAAGGCGCCCGTTCATTCGACGATGTACGCAAGGAAGTGATGAAGCTGAAAGCGGAAAACGTAGACGGTATCATCCTCGACCTTCGCAACAACGGCGGCGGTTCCCTGTACGACGTAGTTCAGATGGTAGGATTGTTCATCGAGAACGGCCCCATCGTTCAGGTGAAAGACCGCGACGGCAAACCGACCGTACTCAAAGACTTAGACAAATCCGTTCTATACGACGGTCCGCTGGCTGTAATGGTCAACGAACTGAGCGCCTCGGCTTCCGAGATCTTCGCTGCTGCCATCCAGGATTACCACCGTGGTATTATCATCGGCAGCACCTCCACCTATGGCAAAGGCACCGTTCAGCGCAATATCGGACTCGATAAGGATATGGGCTTCATGTCGGCAAACAGCGAGCTGGGAACGATCAAACTGACCCTTCAGAAGTTTTACCGCATCAATGGCGGCAGCACACAGCTGAAAGGCGTAAGTTCAGACGTGGTTCTCCCCGACCTGTACGAACATTTCAAGATCCGCGAAAAAGACGATCCGGATGCACTGCCCTGGGACGAGATCCAGAAAGCCGATTACAGTCCCTGGAAACCCGGCTACGATTACAAGGAAATCGAGAACACCAGCGCAGCACGCGTAAAATCGAATTCGTCTTTCAACCTGATCAAGGAAAAGACCGAATGGCTGGCCAAACAGGACGACAAAGAATACAGCCTGAAGATAGACAAATACCGCGACGACCGTAAAGCCGTAAGCGCCACTTCCAAACAGTTGGAAACGCTGAACAAGCTGCCCAAGGAATTGAGCGTGAACAACCTGAAAGGCGAAGAAAACAAATTCACCGCCGACAAGGACAAGGAAGAACGTTTCAAGACCTGGACAAAAAATCTCCGCAACGACATCTGGCTCAACGAAGCAGTAAACGTAGTGGACGACATGGTCAACCACCGCAATACCGCCATGGCTGCCAACAAGCTCACCAATTAAGTATCTACTGAATGTGAATATCGAAAAGCCGGATTTTATGATCCGGCTTTTTTTGTGCTCTATATTTTGATTTTGTCTGCCTGAGCAATGTCAGTCTTTGCTTCCCGGCTTAGACTCCCGCTAAGGCAGTGAAAAAAGGATAATTTATTTACCCAACCTCTGTTAAGGCATCACTTCGCTCTCTTTTTGATATTTGTCTTCCTTGAGCAGGCACTTATTTGAAGCAGCACTCTCATAAAGTAGCTGCGCCCGCTGGAGGATCCTCCCAGTAAGCAACGGTAAAATTCAGTTATTTTGCTCCGTTGGGATCCTCGCCTCAATCTCCACAACATATTTTGGTATGTTGGCGTGTTGGCGCCTGTGCAGAGAGGACAGAAATTCGAGTATCAACCAGGAGGTAAACGTAGGAGGAGGTCGCGTTGCACAAAAATAGCCGCTTCCATTGCTGAAAGCGGCCGGTAAGTATAAAATTGATCGGTAGTATCAGATCTCTACCAGCTTCATCCTCGGTACCAAGGCCTTCATGACGCCCCAGGCGATCACATAGGCGAAACCACAGATCATGAACATGATCAGGTATGCTTTCTGGGGATTGGCCGCATAGGTATCTGTCAGACGGCCGGCAAGTTTCTGCACCAGCACGCCGCCGATGCCACCCGCCATCCCGCCGATGCCCACTACGGAGCCAACCGCTTTCTTGGGAAACATGTCGGACACGGTCGTGAACAGGTTGGCCGACCAGGCCTGGTGAGCCGCGGCGCCCACGCAGATCACAGCAATGGCCAGCATGGATGCATTGGTACCGAACCGCTCGGTGTTCGCAAAAAACTGCGTGGAAGTAAGAATGATCGGGAAAACCGCAATGCTCAGCATCGCGGTCATGCGGGCCTTGTACACCGTCATGCCTTTGTTGATGAACGCCATGGGTATCCTTCCGCCGTATACGCTTCCCAGGATGGCGATGCCATATACGATGAAGGTAGGCCACCGGACCTCGTGGGTCGACATGCCAAACTGTTTCTTCAGATAATCAGGCAGCCAGAACAGGAGGAACCACCAGATGCCGTCTGTCATGAACTTGCCCACCACGAAAGCCCAGGTCTGTCCGAACCCGAGCAGCTTCACCCAGGATACTTTTTCGCGTACCGCCACATCTTCCGAAGGGGCTGCATGCGCTACCAGGTCATCGCTGTGAATATAATCGTACTCATCTTTTGAAACCAGCTTGTGTCTGGAAGGTGACTGATAGAAAGCAAACCAGAAGATCAGCCACAGGAACCCCACGGTACCGGTGATGATGAACGCGTATTTCCATCCCGGTTCCGGGCCCCAGTGAAGGAGGCACCAGGGAATGAAAAGCGCGGCGATCATAGCGCCGATGTTGGTTCCGCTGTTGAAGATACCGGTAGCCAGCGCCCGTTCTTTTTTTGGAAACCATTCAGCCACTGTTTTGATGGAGGCCGGGAAATTCCCCGCCTCCCCGATGCCGAAGAGGCTTCTGACCACAATGTGGGCGGCGACCGTACTTCCGGCAAACGCATTCAGGATACCGAAGATCGACCACACGATGAGCGACAATGCCAGCCCCAGCTTGGTACCGATCTTGTCGATGAACCAGCCGGCAAAAAGGGTTACACCTGCATAAAAGAAGGTAAAGGCAGCAGTAACATCCGCATAATCGCTGTTTGTCCAGCCAAATCCCCCCTGGGCAACAGGTGTGGAGAAAAACTCTTTGAGATAACTGAGAACCTGTCTGTCGAGGTAATTGATCGTAGTGGAAAAAAGAAGCAGCCAGGCGACGACCCATCTGTATTTTGTCATTCCGGAAGGACGTTCCGCTGTAATCATGTTATTTCAGTTTAATGGTTTGAATTAAGGCCAGTAATGATCTTGTGGCAGAACTGAGTTCATCAAACTCCTTGTTTTCAAAAGTCTTTTTTGTGATGAGTTTGCTACCCATTCCCACAGCACATACCCCGGCCTCAAACCAGGCACCGATGCTTGATTCGTTGGGCTCTACGCCCCCGGTCGGCATAAACAACATGGATGGAAATAGTTCTTTGATAGAGGATAGAAAGGTTGGACCCAGGAGGTTACCCGGAAAGAGTTTTACCAGCTTGGCGCCCCATTTCTCGGCCACCATCACTTCGGATGGCGTCATGCAACCGGGCACCCACAGCACGTTGGCGGCATGTACAACTTCGGCTACTTCCGGACTGATCCCCGGGGCGATGATATAATCGGCGCCGGCAGCCAGGTAAGCTTTTGCATCGGTGGTGGTTTTTACCGTTCCGATCCCCAGCACCAGGTCGTGCAGTTCGTTGTCGCGTACGGCCAGCAGCTCGCGGAAATTGCTCAGGGCGTTGGCGCCCCTGTTGGTGTATTCCACCGTTTTAATGCCGGCATGATAGAGGGCTTTCAGAACACCGATGCTGATGTCGGCATCCTGATGGTAGTACAGCGGCAGGAAGCCCTGCTGCTGGATCACATCCAGTATAGATTGTTGTTTACTCATATGAAGTCATTATAGACCGGACGACCTCTACCGGCTGGTCGGTGGCATCGGCCGCCTCGTTCATTTTGCCGAACGCAGCCGCCGCCGCAAAATTGATGATGTCTGCAGGAGCATGATCGTTGTGCAGGCCGTAGATAAGACCGGCCATGAAACAGTCGCCGGTGCCGATCTGGTTGATCACGTTGGCAGAAGCATATTCAGCCGAAACATATTGCTTGCCGTTCGTATTGAGCGCACTGTAATACAGCACACCCTTGTCGCCCGAACTAAAGCGGAAGGTATTCGCCACCGCCCGTGCATTGGGAAACTGTTTCATGATGGAGAGCGAAGTAAGTTCCGCATGCTGCAGATACGCGTCCTTCGATTTTTTGGAGTGGATACTCTCATCCACCGGTATGCCCAGCAGCGTGTTGGCCGCCCAAATATTCCCCATCACCACATTGGCAAATTCCACCAGTTCAGGCATCACTTCATCCGGTTGTTTGCCGTATTTCCACAGTCTTGCGCGGTGGTTGAGATCGACGGAGATCGTTATGTTGCGTGCTGAGGCCGCGGCAAGGGCTTCTTTGGTGATGGCAGCCGTATTTTCGTTGAGTGCGGGTGTGATGGCGCTGAAATGCAGCCAGGTCACATCTTTGAGCATCTCATCCCAGTTGATGGTGCCGGGTACAAGTTCCGCGAAAGAGGAATGGGCGCGGTCGTAGATCACACCTTCACTTTTCAGGTCGCCGCCCAGGGGCAGGTAGTAGATGCCCAGGCGGCTGCCCGAATAGATCACGGACGAAGTATCCATGCCTTTGGCTTCTAGGTCCTGGATCACTTCCCTGGCCATGTAATTGTCGGGAACAGCCGTGCAGTATTTTGTCGGCACCTTCCATTTTACCAGTGCAGACGCTACATTGAGCTCTGCACCGGCGATGTAGACCGGTATGGCGGCGTGCCTGATCCATTCGCGGTGCAGCAGGGGTGAAAAACGCAGCATGACTTCTCCAAAACAGAAAACCTTGTTCATCTAGAATATATACTTGGTGCTTAAAAAATTAGAGTGTTGTCCCTGAACGATCTCGTTGAGCAGTTGCTTGTTCTGGTCGTTGAGCTTGGTAGCTACCAGCGAACGGATGGAGAACGACCGGAGCGCATCCACCACCGACAACGTGCCTTCCGCACTGTCTTTGCGCCCCGTGAAAGGAAACTGATCCGGTCCGCGCTGGCACTGGCAATTGATGTTCACCCGGCTCACCTGGTTCACAAGCGGATCAATCGATTCCGCAAGCTCATCCGTATCGTTGCTGAAGATGCTGACCTGCTGGCCGTGCGGAGATTCGATCAGGTACTGGATCGGCTCCCGGATATCGAGGTAATGGGCCACCGGGATCACCGGACCAAACTGCTCCTCCCGGTAGAGCTTCATCTTTTCATTGACCGGGTAAACCACGGCCGGAAATACAAAAGATTCCACCGTGGCGCCGCCATGCTCGTTCATTACCTGCGCACCGTTGGCAACGGCATCATCGATGCATTCCTTGAGGTAAGCGGGTTTGTGCGGCTCGGGCAACGGCGTGAGCGACACGCCTGGTTCCCAGGGCATACCGTATTTCAGTTTAGAGACGGCTTCGCTCAGTTTCTCGATAAACTCTTTCGCGATCGTTTCGTGCACATAGATCATTTTCAGGGCGGTGCAACGCTGACCATTGAACGAAAGTGCGCCGAGCACGATCTCCTGCACCGCCAGCTTCACGTCGGCACTGGGCGTAACGATGGCTGCGTTCTTGGCATCGAGGCCAAGGATCGCACGAAGGCGGTTTACTTTCGGATGCAGCTTTTTCAGTTCATTGGCCACTTTGCTCGAACCGATCAGGGTAAGCACATTGATCTTGCCGCTGGTCATCAGCGCCGGCACAATGGAATGGCCCCTGCCGTAAATGGTGTTGACCACCCCCTTGGGGAAACAGCTTTTAAAGGCTTCCAGCAGCGGGTAATGCAGCAGGGTTCCGTGTTTCGGCGGTTTGAACAAGAGGGTGTTTCCCATGATGATCGCGGGGATCAGCGTGGTGAACGTTTCATTGAGGGGATAGTTGAACGGCCCCATGCAAAGCACCACACCGAGGGGCGAGCGCCTTACCTGCGCCACAATGCCCTGTTCGATCTCGAAACGGGACGACTGGCGGTCGATGTCTTTGAGGGCATCGATGGTGGCATAGATATATTCCACGGTGCGGTCGAACTCCTTCACCGAATCTGCATATGATTTTCCGATCTCCCACATGATGAGCTTCACGACGATGTCTTTCTGCTTCAGCATGTGACGCGTGAACTCTTCAATGCAGGTGATGCGGGCAGCCACGCTCATGGTGGGCCACTCCCCTCTTCCGTTGTTGTACGCGTTTTCCGCGGCGGCGAGGGCTTCCATCGCTTCTTTCTCACCACATACCGGGTAAGTACCGATGAGCACCCGCTTCAGTCCTTCGGGGGTTTGAACGCAAACAGGCGAATACACTTCATGTACGGCGCCGTCCCATTGCTTCATTTCGCCATCAGATAAGTATTCTTTCTGATGGATCTCTTCCGGCAGCCGGTAGGCATCCGGGATCTCAGCATCCGGCTTGAAAATTTGTTTCAGCTCTTCAATAAATTCCATGCATCCTTGATTTAAATGTAGGCTCCCTTATTGCAACACATTGCCTGCAACGGGAGATTTTTTGTCGAGGTACTGCCAGTTGAAATAGTTCCTGGCGTTGTTATAACAGATATCCTGGATCACTTTGCCGGTCCATTCGATATCGGCCGGCAGTTCGCCGTTCTCAATCTCTTCCCCGAACAGGTTACAAATGATCCTCCGGAAATACTCATGGCGCGGGTAAGACAGGAAGCTTCTGGAATCGGTCAGCATTCCCACGAAGCGGCTGATCAGTCCCATGTTCGACAGGGTGTTGATCTGTTTGATCATGCCGTCTTTCTGGTCCAGGAACCACCAGGCAGAACCCCATTGTACCTTGCCTGCCACGGAACCATCGTTGTAGTTGCCGATCATGGTGGCCATGAGCTCGTTGTCGGCGGGGTTCAGGTTGTAGAGAATTGTTTTGGTGAGGTTGTCTTCGCTGTCGAGCTTGTTGAGAAAACGCGACAGGGCACGGCCCTGTGAAAAATCGCCGATCGAATCCCAGCCCGTATCCGGACCGAGCTGTTTCAGCATGCGGCCGTTGTTGTTGCGCAAAGCGCCCAAATGATATTGCTGCACCCAGCCGCGTTCCCAGTCCCAGGTAGCGAACTGGATCAGCATGGCGGATTTGAACTTCAGTATTTCCAGCTCATCGAGCTGCTTGCCGCTGCGGATTTTGTCGAAGGCAGCCGTGATCTCCGCTTCGGTATAATCTTCCGCATAGATCTGTTCGAGTCCATGGTCAGATACGGTACAGCCGTTGGCCGCGAAGTAATCGTGGCGGCTCTTGAGGGCGCTGATGTAATCGGAGTAAGAGCCGATGGAAGTATCGGCCGCTTTTTCCAGCCGGCCCAGGTAATTGTTGAAAGTGACCGGATCGTTCACATTCATGGCCACGTCGGGGCGGAATGCCGGCAGGATGGGGATGGCGAACCCTTCGTTCCTGAGCCGCTGGTGATCGGCAAGGTTATCCACCGGGTCGTCGGTGGTGCAGATCATGCGCACGTTCATCTTCTGCAGGAGGCTGCGCACGGAGAACTCCGGCGTTTTCAGCTTTGCCGAACATTCGTCGTAGATCTTTTTAGCGCTGTCGGGGTTGAGGATCTCATGTACATCGAAATAACGCTGCAGCTCCAGGTGCGTCCAGTGATAGAGCGGGTTGCGCATGGTATAGGGCACGGTGCCGGCCCACGCCTGGAACTTTTCAAAATCGGAGCCGTTGCCGGTAACGAATTTTTCGTCCACGCCGTTGGTACGCATCGCTCTCCATTTGTAGTGATCGCCATAGAGCCAGATCTGGGTCAGGTTGTCAAACTGGTGGTCGTCGGCGATCTGTGCCTGCGGCAGATGGCAGTGATAGTCGATGATGGGCATCTGTTTGGCGTAATGGTGGTAGAGCTCGCGGCCGGTTTTATTGGCCAGCAGAAAATCTTCATCCAGAAATTTTTTCATAACGGTCTGATTTCTTTTATCAAATATGGCATTAGAGCGATACACCGCGTTTCCAGGGAATAAAATCGTTCTGTTCATTCCTGACGGCGCTTACCTGTATGTTACCGCTGGCAACTTCGATCACATAATCAAGGATGCGTTCGCCGGCCTGTTCGATGGTCTCGTCTCCTTCGATGATGGAGCCGGTATTGATGTCGATGATATCGCGCATCTTATTGTACAGGTTGGTATTGCTCGAAAGTTTTACAACAGGTGTAATGGGGTTGCCGGTCGGTGTGCCGAGGCCGGTCGTGAACAGCACCACGGTGGCGCCTGAGCCAACTTCTGCGGTGGTCGATTCCACATCGTTGCCCGGCGTGCAAAGCAGGTTCAGGCCCGGGGTAGTTACTTTTTCCGGGTAGTCGAGCACATCGGTGACCGGTGAAGTACCGCCTTTTTTGGCGGCACCCGATGATTTGATGGCGTCGGTGATCAGTCCGTCCTTGATGTTTCCCGGTGAGGGGTTCATATCGAAACCGGACCCCACTTCGGCGGCCCTTTTTGCATAGAGGCGCATAATATCGATGAACCGCACGGCGTCGTTCTCATCCATGCAGCGGTCGCTCAGTTCCTGTTCCACACCGCAGAGTTCCGGGAATTCGGAGAGGATCACGGTACCGCCCAGGGCTACCAGCAGATCCGAAGTATACCCGATGGCGGGATTGGCGGAGATGCCGGAGAACCCGTCTGATCCGCCGCATTCAAGGCCGATGCAGAGTTTGTTCAGGGGCGCCGGCTTGCGTTCCATTTTGTCTGCCAGCATCAGTCCGGCGAAGGTCTGCCGGATCGCGGCCGTCATCAGTTCCTCTTCCGTGCCGAGCCGCTGCTGCTCGAGCAGGTACAGGGGTTTGTCCATGTTCGGGCTCCGCTTCTTGATCTCTTCCTGCAGCATGGAGATCTGTGCGTTCTGGCAACCCAGGCTGAGCACGGTTGCACCAGCCACATTCGGGTGGGTGATGTAGCCGGCCAGCAGGCCGCATAGGGCCTGCGCATCCTGGCGAATACCGCCGCAGCCGCCGGCATGTGTCAGGAATTTGATCCCATCCACATTTTTGAACACACGCTGGAATTGCGCTTCCTGTGCAAAATCGCTGAAAGGTGCGTGCAGAATGTCTTCTGTATTGCTGCCAGCCTGCTGCAGCTGCCGGAGCTGCTTGGCAAACTGCTGGTATTTTTTCGGCCGTGCATAGCCCAGTTCTTCCACAAGCGCTTCGCGCATGACTTCCAGGTTGCGGTTCTCACAGAAAACCATCGGCAGCACCAGCCAGTAGTTGGCCGTGCCTACCGAACCGTCGGAACGGTGATAGCCCATAAAAGTTTTGGTACTGAACTTCGACACATCCGGCTCATGCCACGATGTTTTGCGCGAACCAAGCTGAAAATCGTTGGCCGCATGTTTTACATTGTTGGTGGAGATGCGACCGCCGGCAGGGATCGGCTCGCTGGCCTTGCCCACCAGTACGCCGTACATGGTGATGGGCTCGCCGGGCTGCAGCGGGGTCTCGGTAAATTTATGTTTGGCAGGTATGGTCTCTGCGATCTTATAGCTGTTGCCATTGTATTCAACCACTTCATCTTTCGCCAGGTCGCGCAGGGCAACGATGACGTTGTCGGAGGGGTGAACTTTTAAAACATTCTTTTTCATAACGTCATTATTTAATATGTTCTTTCCCGTGCAGCACTTCACGCACGTTTCCTTCCTGCAGTTGTTTCAGGTTTTGGGTAACGGCTTCTTCGAAACCGTCCAGCAGCGTGAGGTCGTATTCCCAGAGTGCGGTGTTGCCCAGCACTTTCTTTACCAGGCTGGAAGCGTCGGCTCCTTCCCAGGCGGCTGCAAAATACTCGGCGCTGTCGTCGTTTACAAGGTACGACGTACCGTTCGCGTTGCCGTAGAACTTGCCGTCGCCGCCCTTTTCACATTTCATAAAGAGCAGGTAAGCGGCAAAACCCAGCGCCATGTGGATGGGCACTTTTGATTTGCGCTCGTAATATTTTTTCAGGACCGGCATGTTGCGCATCCTCATTTTGGAGGTATACTGCATGGTGATGCTCAGCCAGAGGTGTTCGATATGGGGGTTGCGGAAACGGTCGCGCACTTTGGAAGCGAATTCTTGCGCATCGCTCTCGGAGAGGGTTTCACCGGTGATGGCGGGGATGATCTCTTTCATCATCAGGTGCTCCATGAACTGCGTGAAATGCGTGTCGTCCATCGCTTCTTTCACCGTGCGGAAAGCAGACAGGTAGGCAAGTCCGCTGCAGAACGTATGTGTGCCGTTCAGCAGGCGCAGCTTCAGTTCGCGGAAAACGTTGATATCCGGTGCGATCACCACGCCGTTGTCGGCCGGTGCAAAGGAGAGGATCTCTTTCACTTCCGGATCTTTGGCTTCGATGGCCCACAGGCTGTAGCTTTCCGACATGATCATCAGCTCATCGGTATAGCCCAGCTCCTGCTGCATCCGCTGGTGCTTTTCGGGCGCCAGCTTGCCCGGCACGATCCTGTCTACCAGAGTACTGCAGAAATAGTTGCTGTTCTCGAGCCAGGTCAGAAAGGGATCATCCAGGCGATTGAATTTAGCCAGCTCCAGCACGATGGATTTGAGCTTTTTGCCATTGTCGGGGATCAATTCCGTAGGGAGGATCACCAGGCCTTTCGCCCGTTCTCCATGGAAGGCCTGGTAACGCCGCAACAGGAAGGCAAGCAGCTTGCCGGGGAACGAGGCTGGCGGCGTGCGGTGAATGTCTTCTTCCACGAGCGTGATGCCCACTTCGGTGGTATTGGAGATCACGATCTGCATGTCGGCATTGGCAGCGCACGCCAGCACGTCTTCCCAGGCGTCGCTTGCGGCCAGTATGCGGCTTACGGATGCATTGATGATATTCTCTTCTTTCTTTTCACCGTCCTCGATACCGCGGATGCACTGCGTATACAACGCATCCTGCGTGGAGAATGAGGCACTGTCGCCGGCCGAGGTCGATTTAACGATCACGATACGGCCGTTGAAGAGGCCCTGTTTGTTTGCCTTGTCGATGAAAAAATCCGGAAGTCCGCGAAGGAGTACCCCGGTACCGAACTGAAGAACTTTTTCGGGAAGCGCCAGCAGTTCGGGGCTGACCGCCGTAGTATGATTTTTTGTCTGGATCTTCTGTACGGTCTTCTTGGATAAAATCATGGCGTGAAGATAATTTTTATGCTGCAGGATTGATAACATGTACACATAACCGGAATTTGTCCTGACAGATTTTGTGTGAAGTTATTTAAAGTTCATGAGTATTCGGCCCGATGATCGCTGCCGCTCGGCCCGGAGTTTCCGGGTAGAAAAGAGGATATCGCCGGAAACTTTCCCGGAAGCAGCGCCCGCTTCCGCCTGGTATAAAGGCCTTACAATGGCCCTGCAAGCTCATTCAGGTTAACGAAGCAAGAGTAGGGATAATTTTTGGCATTGGAGTTGCCCTCCACCCTTTTTTTTCCGCACTCGTTCACAAGAAAAACCTGCGGGTCAGGCATTGGCCAGCGCGCGATCGAGGTGTACATAGCCGCCATCCACATGAATCAGCTGGCCGGTGGTATGGCTCGATCTTTCAGACAGGAGGAAGGCAACGGTCTCGCCCAG
The DNA here is from genome assembly GCA_965200945.1 of Chitinophagaceae bacterium. GTDB lineage: Bacteria > Bacteroidota > Bacteroidia > Chitinophagales > Chitinophagaceae > JADCRZ01. The sequence continues at coordinate 221,988 of OZ241749.1, read as the reverse complement.
CTCTTCCGTGGTGGTCATCCGGTTCTCCAGGGGTATCATCGACCGTATCTCTTCCAGCTTTTTTTCTGGATCGGGCAGGGTCTTGATCCAGTTGGCATAGAGCGGCGTCCAGCTTTCAGCCACCACCACCGCGTTGACCCGGATCCTGTATTTCAGCAGTTCCACGGCCCACTCGCGTGTGAGGGCGTTGCGGCCGCCGTTGGCAGCGGCGTAGGCAGATGTGTTGCCCTGCCCCGTTTCGGCGGTTTTAGATGTGATATTCACGATTGCGCCTTTTGATTCAATGAGGGCCGGCAGCGCATGATGCACGATCAGGTAGTAATGGATCAGGTTGCGGTGCAGGCTGGCCATGAACCTTTCGTAATCGCCCGATTCAAGTCCTACGCCGTCGTTGGCGCCTGCATTGTTCACGATACCGTCAATGCGATGGAACTGCTCCCGCACTTTCTTCACCGCTTCCTCACACTGCGCCGGCACGCTCAGCTCAGCTGCCACCTGCCCGGCTTTGAACCCCTGCTGCTCCAGATCATGCAGCAGTTTGAGGTTGTCCTGCTCGTTTCTGCCGATGATCACGGGAATGGCGCCTTCTTTCGCCAGCACGCGTACGATGCCCTCCCCGATCCCTTTTGCCCCGCCGGTTACGATGACTACCTTGTCTTTCAGTTGCAGATCCATATAAATTATTTTAGCTTGTAAAATTTCACGGCGTTACCACCAAAGAAAAGATCCTGCTCGTGCGGTGAGAAAGCTGAAAAATAGTCTTCCACGATGCCAAGCATGCGTTCATAAGAGCCCGCCACAAGGCACACCGGCCAGTCGGAGCCATACATAATGCGGTGGATGCCAAAACCCTCCACCACCACATCCAGGTAGGGCCTGAAATCAGCGAGGGTCCAGTGGGCCCGGTCGGCTTCCGTTACCATACCGGATATCTTGCAGTACACATTTTCGTAGGTTGCCAGATGGGTCATCGCGTATTTCCACTCGTTGATATCACCGCTTTTGATGGGTGGCTTTGCGATGTGGTCGATCACGAAGCGCTGCTCCGGAAAAGAAGTAACCAGCGATGTAACGTGTTGAAGCTGGTCGGGATAAACGAGAATATCGTACGTATAATCGTGGATGGCCAGTTTGCTGATGCCACGCAGGAAAGCGGGCTTCAGCATGAAGGCCCGGTCTGTTTCGCCCTGCAGCACATGGCGGAACCCTTTCATCAGCGGATAGCCCCGGTAATAGTGAAGCTTGTGCTCGATGTCAACGGCCTGCAGATCTACCCAGCCTACTATTCCTTTGATAAAATCGTGGCCTGCGGCTTGTTCCAGCAGAAACCTGTTTTCCGCTTCCGACTGGTCGGCCTGTACCGCCACGCAGCCATCGAACCGGTGCGTTTTTAAAAGCGGGCCAAGGTCGGAAGGCCCAAAATCGCGGCGGATCGCCTGCATGTCTTCTGTGATCCAGCTGTCTCTTCCGGCATCGAATTTCCAGAAATGCTGGTGAGCGTCAATTCTTAGCATATGCAACTACTTTTTGTCTTGACACGCCCAATCCATCCGCGCCCAGTTCCACTACATCACCCGGCTTCAGGTACACAGGTGTCTTCATGCCGAGGGCCACGCCGGCAGGCGTGCCGGTGGAAATAATATCGCCGGGCAGCAGGGTCATGAAACGGCTGATGTAAGAAATTAGAAAAGGGATGCGGAAGATAAAGGTGGCGGTGGTGCCGTCCTGCATCGGTTGACCGTTTACGGTAAGCCATAGCCGAAGATTGTCTATGTCTCCCACTTCGTCGGGCGTGGCCAGTACCGGGCCGACCGGTGCGAAGGTATCGCAACCTTTGCCTTTGTCCCAGGTGCCGCCTCGTTCCAGCTGAAACTCCCTTTCAGACACATCATTGTGCAGGCAATAGCCCGCCACATAATCCAACGCTTCCGCTTCTTCCACGTAACTGGCCTTCTTTCCCATCACCACGGCCAGCTCCACTTCCCAGTCTGTCTTCACCGAATCTTTCGGGATCATGATATCATCGAACGGGCCGCAGAGCGCGGTGGTCGACTTCATGAAGAGGACCGGCTCTGTGGGTGGCGTGGCACCGGTTTCCCTGGCATGTTCGGCGTAATTGAGGCCGACACACAGCAGCTTCGATGGCCTCGCCAGCGGCGCGCCCAGCCGTGCGCCTTCCGGCACCGGGGGCAGGCTGCTGCCATGAGACTCCACGAACGCTTTGAGGCGGCTCAGTCCGTCGCCGGCAAAAAATGCTTCCGTATAATCTTCCCCGAAGAGAGACGCATCGTAGTTCTTTTCTTCTATCATGATACCAGGTTTTTCTGCGCCTGGCTGGCCCCATCGTATCAGCTTCATATGCTTTGGTTGGTTGTTGTGAAATGCTGGATTATATGTTTAAATACCGGTAAGGGTTGGATCAGGAATTCAGTTTGAGGAAGCCGCCATCGATGGGATAGTCGCATCCGGTGATGAAAGAAGCTTCCGGCGAACAAAGGTAGAGGGCCAGCGCGGCGATCTCGTCGGGCGTTCCCATCCGGCCGATCGGCTGCGAAGCGGAAAGTTTCTCGAACATTTCCTTTTCGCGGCCTGCATAGTTTTTTGATATGAATCCGTCTACAAACGGCGTATGTACGCGGGCGGGAGAGATGCTGTTGCAACGGATATTGCTTTCCAGGTAGTCTCTGGCCACCGATAAGGTCATGGCGTAGATGGCGCCCTTGCTCATGGAATAGGCGAACCGGTCGGCAAGGCCGATCTGGGCGGCGATGGAACAGAGGTTAAGGATCACGCCGCCCCCGTTTTTCTTCATCATGGGCACAACGGTGTGCAGGCAGTTGTAGGCGCCCCGCACGTTTACATCGAACACGCGTATGAAATCCGCTTCAGTGGTACTTTCCGCTGTACCGATATGCGATATGCCGGCGTTGTTCACGAGGATGTCTGGCTGCCCGATCAGGGTAAAGGTATCTGCCACCTGTTCCTGGCTTGTGATGTTGCAGCCATAGGCCATCGCTTGGAAACCCAGCGCGGTGATCTCCTGTGCTGTTTGAGCGGCCTGTTCGTGATTGAGATCGATGATGTGCACAGTGGCGCCGTTTTGTGCGAACATTACTGAAATGGCCTTGCCGATGCCGCTCGCGCCTCCGGTGATGACGGCTGCTTTGTTGTTAAGGTTGAACATGAAGAGATGGTTTGCCGGCCTTTTTGCCTGCTGGCCAGCTGATTTTACGGTGATCCAAACCGGTGTCAAAGTAAATATATTTTAGGCAGCAAACTCTTTTCTTTGGTGAATAAGTTGCGATGCCCGCCTCTTACAATTATCACATGCCGGGCGTTGCGGTGCACGAAGATCTTTTCAGGAATGGGCAGACCTGCCTGCACGTAACAGGATTTTGTTACATTTGCCTCTTAGTCATTGAAAGCCTTCTCCTGCTGAATTGCCGGTTGTTTCCCCTTCTGTGATAGGAGGGCAATATCCGTTGCCGAATCAAATTATCCCTTAACTTGGTGACTGTTACTATTTTATTATCCAGCTAAAACCTTTTTTCTTGACGACTCCCGATGACCAGATGATCCAGGGCCTTACAAACGGTGGACAGCTGCGGCGGCAGTATGAAAAGGATTTATACGTTCAGTATGAATACCTCATTCATGAAGGCAGCAGGAAATACCATCTGTCAAACGACGACAGCTTCAGCGCCTACAGCGACGCCATTGTATCGGTGATCAACAACATCGTTCACCGCAACTTCGATCACCGTTCATCCATCAAAACTTACCTGTTTCAAATTTTTTCCAATAAGTGTATTGACCTTGTACGAAAAAAGACGACTAACAAAGAGAAGGTTCACCACGCCACCGCCGAGCCTGAATTGCTGAGCTACCTGCCCGACAGGGCCAAAACGGTCGTTGAAAAGCTGATAGACCAGCAGAAAATGCAGGCGGTACGGCAGCACCTGAACACGATGGGAGAAAAGTGCAAAGAGATCCTCCTCCTGTTCGAAGACGGGTATACCGACAAAGAGATTGCAGACCAGCTGCAGTACAGCAACGCAGCCGTGGCAAAAACCACCCGCCTGCGGTGTCTGGAAAAAATAAAAGAAAAAATGAAACATTTATTTACGAGCCATGGATGACGCCTTAGAATATATTGAAGCCTATTTTCAAAAGCAGCTGCCTGAAGCTGACAGGAAACAATTTGAACAGCGATGTGAGCAGGACACGCAGTTTGCCCAGGATGTGGCCTTTTATATCACCACACGGGCCGCTGTAAAGCAGGCGCTGCTCGAACAGAAAATGGAAGAGTGGGCTCCCCTGAAGCACCAGCCGGGAACCGTTCTGACACCGGCACCTGTAAGAAAAATGACCGTTCGCCGCTGGCTTCCGTATGCAGTGGCTGCCTGCCTGCTGCTCTTCGTGGGGCTCTATTTTTTCAACGGCCGCTCTTCGCTCAACCGCCAGGTTGCAAGCGATGTCGAGCAGGAACTTTCCAAGCTCTCCCAGACCATGGGCGACCGTGCCGACAGCCTCGAGCTAGGCAAACAGCTGTACAACAAAAATGAATATACCGAGGCCCTCAACGTATTCACGGGCCTTCTCCGATCCGACCCTAAGAACGACGATGCACTTTTGTATGCAGGCTATGTCTACCTCCGCCTGAAAGATTACGACAAAGCGCTGGCGCTTTTCAATGAGCTGTCGGCGCACCCGCTGCATACGAACCGCGGGCCGTACGCTGCGGCGCTTACCTTGCTGGAACGCAACAGAGAGGGCGACAAAGAGAACGCCGGAAAGATCCTGCACACCGTAGTAGACGGGAAACTGTCGGGCGCGGATGAAGCTCAACAGCTGCTGGATCTGATGAAATGATCTTTGCCGTCTGCCACTTTTTCTATTCATATAAACCAATTCGAATGAGAAAGTTTTGGACCAAGCCCGGTTGGAGAGATGTTTTCTTTCTTCTGATCATCCTTAAACTCCTTTACTGGATCCTGCGATGCTGCAGCAGGAAAAAACGCAAGACAGATTATTTTCAGGCGGAGGTGATCCGCAACCAGCTGATCGTTTTGAAAAAAGACGATGTAACAGCGGAGGAGTTCGAGCGCTGGAAAACCCGCAACCTGCGGGTACGAAACATCCGTTTTTTGAAAGTGTGCGGCAACTGCGACGACAGTCTGGAGCTGTGGGAAGGCGATAACGTGCCGGCTTTCATCTCAGGCGGCGGCAAGCTGGCTAGCGGCGGAAGCTCTTCGGGCGATTCCGGTGTGCAGGGCGGCGGGGAAGACGAAGTCGCCTTTTATTCATATAATATTGTGATCGACCTTCCGGAACCCGAGCCGGATGAATGTGAGTTGGGACGCTACCGCTTTGGCGAAACGAGGCCTGGTGAACAGCAGGGTTCGGAAGAAGCACCGATCGTGGTGGCGGTGTTCGATACCGGATTGTTGCCTGAATTGAAGAACACCCACACGCAGGCTATTCCCGAGAACTGTATCAGCAACGGAGATAAAGGCTGGAATTTTGTTGACAAGAGCGCCAACACCGCTGATGACAACGGCATGAGGCACGGCAGCATCGTCACCAAATTCATCCTCGATCAGGCCGACAAGTATAACAAGCGGCGTGTCAACATCCTCCCGGTGAAGGTGCACAACCAGGATGGCAAAGGGGACCTGTTCAGTGTATTGTGCGCTTTCGCGTATGCAGCCAATTGCGGCGCTAAAATCATCAATGCGAGCTTTGGTTTTTATGCCCAGCAAAAATCCGAGGCCCCCAGCCTGCTCCGCGAATTTGTAAAGAAGCACATTGCGGGCAACAACATCCTGCTGGTGGCGGCCGCCGGCAATGCGAACCTGGAAGCCGACAGCGATTTTCTTTCCCATACCCGGCAAAACCCACGCAACCTGGAAGAGCATCCTTTCTATCCGGCTTGTCTTTCAAAAGAATTCAGCAATGTGATCACCGTTACGACGGTGTCCGTAACCAAGCCAAAAGCCACGGCGAGTCCCGACCAGAATTTCTCCAACAAAGCGGTCAACATCGGCGTCAACTGCGACCTGGTGGAAAAAGGGAATTATGCTTTCCTGCATCCATTTAAAAACAACACAGCCATCTACGGTTCCTCCTTTGCCACCCCCATTGTTACCGGCATACTCAGTCAGTTCTACAACGAACTCATCGCGGTGATGCCCGGCGGACAATTCGACAGCGACCGGCTGATCCACGAACTGGATGTACTCGGCCTGGCAGACGGCGATGCCCGGCTGGAATCCTTTATCAAAGATGGAAGCTTCTGCAAAAAATAGAAAAAGCCGGCCGGGCTTTTTCCACCCCAGTGCTTGCGCTTGTTTTTTTCTGCTGCTATCACTCACTGCGAAGGCCCAGTGTTTTACCAGCCTGCAATATTATGATCAGCTTGCGGCATTCGAAAAATCAGGAGCGCCCAATCCGGTAAAGCTGGAGCAGGTGCTTACACTCTCGCAAAAATTCAGGAAATGCGGCCTCCCGGAAGATTCGGTGTACGCAAGAATGATGCACCGCATCGGCGTGCTGGAAAGCCTGGAAAACAACCTGAGCGAAGCCGTCCGCTACACCCGCGAGGCCATCCGCATCAACGGGAACGGCCACCTCTCCAGTGCACATAAAATGATTCTTTCCAGCACCTACAACCTGGGTTTCTTTTACATGGAGCAGCATTTTTATGCAGAAGCGTTGGAAGCCTTTGACAAATGCTTTGCGGAAGGAAAGGATGGACAGGATTCCGCTATCATCAGCAAGCTTACCTACGCCCGTCATAAAAGGGGATTTATTTTTCACCAGCTGGGCGACGACCAGAGAAGCCTGTCGGAAACCACGCTGGGACTGCGATCCGCCCTTCCTTACCGGAACAATAAGATCCTGCTTGATCTGTATATCGCTCAGGCAGAGGCCCATGCTTCCCTGCAAAACATTCAGGCGGCTATCACCGACCTCGACCAGGCGCTTCGGTATCTGTCACCCGACGATCACAAAGCCTATGCTGACAATCTTAAACTCAGGGCAAGGACCCTGTCGGGCAACAACGATAAGCAGGCGCTCGACTACTACAACAAAGCCATCGAAGCACGCAAACAGGCGGATGTGCCCCGCGAGCTTGCAAAAGACTATCTCGACGCAGGCAATTTTATACTCGATCACCTGTCCGGAACAGTCCCGGCCCGACCGTACTATGAAAAAGCATACACGCTGGCAAAAGACAACGGCGATCAGGAAGTATCAGCGAAAGCCCTGAACAACCTCGGCATCATCAGCTTACGCACGAAGCGCTACGAAGATGCCAGGGAACAATTCGACAGAAGCCTCAGCGAGCTGCTCTCCTATCCGTGTAAAAAAGGAGCTTACGAAAATCCTTCTTACCGGCGGACCAATGCTGCCAACAAAGTTTTTTTATACCAGTTGCTGTCGAACAAAACCGAATCCCTGCTCTCGCTTTACAAAACCACCAACAGTGATGCATACCTGAAGGCGGCTTTAACTACCGCCCTGCTCACAGATTCGGTGATCACCGGTATGCGTCATGAGCAAACGGAAGAACTGAGTAAGCTGCACTGGCTGAAAGATGCCCGTGATTTTTTTGCCAATGCGCTGGAAGCCTGTTTTCTCTCGCGCAATACTTCCCTGGCGTTTTATTTTATGGAGAAGAGCCGGTCGGTGCTGCTGAACGACAAACTGAATGAGCTGGGCGCCAACGCCCTGTTGCCTGCGCGAGAGTCGGCCAGGGAAAGAGAGTTTTTATTCGCCATGCTGTCGGAAGAACAGCAATGGTCGAAATGGAAAGCGGAAGATCCTTTATACAGGGAGCATGAGGCCAGGTACCTGGAAGCCAAAGAAAGATTTGAGGTTTTCACCCGCTCGCTGCAGGCACGCTATCCTGTTTACTACCAGTATAAATACGCTGACGATGTTCCGCCATACGATTCGTTCAAAAAAACCATGCGGGTGGCCGGCGAATCCTTTGTACATTATTTTGTAAGCGATACCTGCGTGTTTGTGCTGGCAACTACACCCGACTCTGGGCAGCTGATCAGGCAGTGTGTGCAGAGCAATTCACTGCTGGCGGGTTTCCTGAAGCTTTGTTCCGACAAGCAGGCACTCAACAGGAACTATGCGCAATTCACCGGCTTGTCGCACCAGCTGTACCAGATCTTCTTTCAACCGCTGAAGCTGTCTACACGGCATGTCATCATATGCAACGACAACTTTTTGCTGCCCTTCGAGGCACTGTCGCCCGATGCGGCTGGAAAAGAGTTCCTGCTGAGCCGGTACGTGTTCAGTTACGCCTATTCTGCCCGATCCCTATTGCGGAAATTTGACAACCCCTCGGGCGCGGGCGATTGCCTGCTGGTGTCGCCCGGCTCGTATGCGGCGGCTCTGAACGTCAGCAACCTGGATGAAGCGCAGAACTTCGTAAAGGAATCGCAAATGCATTACCGGCAGACGCGCCTGTTGCTGGGAATGGAGGCCAGTAAAAAGAACTTTCTGGACCTGTTTTCACGCTACCGGATCGTCAATATCTATTCACATGCCACTGCCGACAGCAACGGCACGGAACCGTTCCTGTACATGCGTGATTCGGTGGTGCGATTGTCGGAACTGGAGTTCCTCTCGCGGCCGTCTACAAAGCTGGTCGTGCTCACGGCCTGCGAAACCAGCGCCGGCAGGAACGCTGCCGGAGAAGGAATATTCAGTCTGGCACGTGGTTTTGCCGCAGCCGGCATTCCCTCGATCGCCAGCACATTGTGGAAGGCCGATTCCAAGGCAATGTCCGTCATCACGAATCTGTTTCACCAGAACATCAGCCGGGGCATGCGCAAGGATGAAGCCCTGCAACAGGCCAAACTGACCTTTATAAAACAGTCTGGCAGCGACGGCCTGCTCCCCTATTACTGGGCCAACATCATCCTCGCCGGCAACAGCGACCCCATCCGCCTGGAGGAGAGTTCCGGCAACCGGATATGGTGGGTGATGGCAGTGTTAGTTGTGCTGCTGGGCGGGGGTTTGGCAGGCTACAGGCTTTACCGGAAGCAAACCTGGCGTATCTGAAGCGGAAAAGGGCCCGCATCATCAACAACCCTTACTTCTTTACAAACAGCATCAGATGATCCGCGATCTTGCGGTCGTTGCTGAGGCGGGGAACCTTGTTCTGGCCGCCGAGTTTGCCGATGCTTTTCATGAAATCGATGAAGCCATTTTTTTCTACCGGCTGGATGTGCAGGGGCTGCAGGATGTTACCCGTGATCAGGTCGTCGTAATAGATATTTTTTTTGCGGAGATACTGGTCTACTTCCAGCGCGAAATCTTCCATGTTGGGAGGCGGGTTCTCAAACTCGATGAACCATTCATGATAACTCTTGCCTTCCCCAGCGGATATAAAAGGCGCTACCGTGAACTCGGTGATGTGTATGCCGTTCGACTGGGCCGCCTTCTGCAGGCTGTATTCCACCTCTTCGCCGATCACATGCTCGCCGAAGGCGGAAATGAAATGCTTGATGCGTCCGGTCACCTGCAGGCGGTACGGACTGGTAGATACAAAGCGGACGGTATCGCCCGTGTTGTATGCCCAGAGTCCGGCATTGCTGCTGACGATCAGCACATAGTTTTCTCCGGTCTGTACGTCATGCAGGCGAAGGCGCGGCGGATCTTTTTCAAGGACTTTCGCCGCAGGCACAAACTCGAAGAATATACCGCTGTCTGTGTTCAGCAGCAGACCTTCCGTTTCCTGTGAATCCTGGAAAGCAAAAAAGCCTTCGGAAGCGGGATAGGTTTCTATGGTCGCGATCTTTTTCCCGATGCTTTCAAAAAGCTTTGATCGATAGGGCTCAAAATTGACCCCGCCATGGGCAAGCACGGAAAAGTTGGGAAACAGGTCTTTGATCTTTTTATCGCTCACATCGATCAGCCGGTCGAAATACATCTGCATCCAGGGTGGTATGCCGCTGATCAGCGTCATATCCTGGTTCAGCGTTTTTTCCACGATCTTGTCGAGCTTGGTCTCCCAGTCTTCTATGCAGTTGGTTTCGTAGTCGGGCAGCTGGTTGGTACGCAGGTAGCGCGGCACGTGGTGGTTCACTATACCGCTCAGGCGCCCTGTCGGTATGCCGCCTATGCGTTCCAGCTCCGGTGAGCCCGACAGGAAGATCATCTTGCCGTCTGCAAACCGGTTGTTGCCACTTTCGGCCATATAGCACAACAGGGCGTTGCGGGCCGTATTGATGTGATTTGGGATGGAATCCTTGGTAATGGGAATGTACTTGACACCGCTGGTGGTTCCTGATGTTTTGGCAAAATAGATGGGCTGGCCTTTCCAGAGCACGTTGTGCTTTCCTTCCTTGATCTGTTCGATCCATTTCTTGCACTCTTCATAATCCCTGATCGGCACCGCCTGTTTGTATTCCTCATAGGTTTTAACCTGTGCCAGTTTGTGTTCCGCACCAAAAATGGTGTTGGAACCGGTCTTCAGGAGTTCCTTGAAAATTCCCTCCTGGTCTTCAAGGGCTGTGGCCATCGACTTTCTTACCTGTTTGTACACATAAGAAGCAAAAGGCTTCGCCAGAATAGATTTTAAATGCATAGTCTTTCCGCAAACAGTAAAGCAGCAAACGTACGTTAAATTCATGAAAACCGGAGGCTGCCGATGGATGGTGCTGGAAAGGGAAAGAGGGGAAAGAAAGGCTGGGTGAAGCGGCTTGTCATGGCCGCTTCACCCAGCCTTTCAAGTGTTTAAAAGAGATCAGCCAGAAGGCCGCTGCAATTAAACAAAGGGTTATTTTTTATCTGATTGGTACTGCAGGCCGTTCTTCATCTTTTCAATGAGATCATGCAGTTCTTCGCTGGGCTGAATAGATTGCACCGGCAGGGTTTTGCCGTTGTATTCGATAGAATAAGTGGCCCTGTCGCGGCTTGCGCTCTGTGCCCTGGCCTGAGCCGGTGGCGGCGGGGCCGAAAAAAGGGTCTCTACGTGTGACTGCAGATCTTGGGGAAGATCTGAAATGTCTTTTTCCGCCGTTTTTTTCAGCCCGCTGAAACCACCGGCTTCGATCAATTTCAGTATCATTCTTCAAAGTTATTTAACCCCTACCGAATCCCAGGCTTTTTTTATGGCGTCGGCCACGGTCTTCTCGGACTTGAACAGTTTCTGTGCCTGCGCAACAGTTGCGTTTTTAAAGTCGAGAAAAGTAGCGGTCGGCTTCACGGCGGTTTTATCGCACATGGCCGCATACCAGGCACGGCCCACCTTTTCCCATGAATATCCGCCCACTTCAAAACACGCCAGGTAGAACGCATGGTTGGGGATACCGGAATTCAGGTGCACCCCGCCGTTGTCGTACGGGTCGTTGGTATACCCGCTCATGTTCGCCGGCTGCGGATCGGTACCCAGGTCGGGATGGTTTTTGTAAGCCGTACCCGGGGCCTTCAGCGAACGAAGTGCATACTGGTCGCCCAGCAACACATTCTCCCCGATCAGCCAGTCGGCGGTCTTCACATCCTGGTTCAGCACTTTCTGTTTGATCATGGTACCGAATACATCGGCAAGTGATTCATTGAGCGCGCCGCTCTGATCCTGGTAGGCCAGGTTGGTTTCATACTGCACCACGCCATGGGTCAGTTCGTGACCCACGATGTCGATATCGCCGGTGAAAGTGCCGAAGATCTTTCCGTCGCCGTCGCCGTAGATCATCTGCTGCCCATCCCAGAAGGCGTTGTCGTATTTCTTTCCATAGTGAACGGTCTGAATTATCTTGAGTCCTTTATTGTCGATCGAGTTGCGCTGGAAGAGCGAGTAGTAAAAATCCCAAGTATAGCCGCCTGCGTCGTACACATTGTTGACGTCCGTGTCTTTCACAGGCGCCTCTCCTTCTTTGCGGACAAGCGTGCCCGGCTCCACCTGTTTGTTTCCGGCGGTATATACCTCCCGGCTCACTGCCACTTTCTTGGAAGGCTTCTTCAGGGTAGCCAGTGCCATGATCTCTTTTCCCTGATCAGTGAGCTGGGTAAAGGCTCTGCGGCGGGCGCGGAACTGTGCGTCGGTGGTAAAGGAGCTGACATGCAGCGCCATGGTCTTCTTCTCAAAGCTTTCATTTTTGGCTAGCTGCAGGTTCATGTAAGGCGGGATGATACACTGGATTGGATTGTGATGATTGCACATAGATGAGAATTTTTCAGATGATGGTTTGGAATGCAGATAAAGCTAGGACAATAACCGGAAATGCTAAAATATTTGGCAAAATAATGCTAATTAAATTAGTATTTCTTTTTACCCTCCTTTAAGGTATATCAAATAGCCGGAGTTCTTTTGGGGGGAAAACAATCAGGAGCCTGTTTAACAATTCATTTGCGGCGCATTGAAAATCAGCTGGATGGTGCCATATACTTCACCTGGTAATTTTTGTTGCCTTCAATTTGGATCTCATACTGATCATCCCCCCTGGACTGGATCACGCCCTCTTTGCACACGGGCTTTGTTTTGCTGCGGAACCTCAGGGTGCCTAAACCGCCTGCTGTATGGATCTTCATCTCTTTCAGGCTGCAGTACAATTCTATGTCGCCCCAGGGCGCCGGCACACTGCCTTCCATCCATTGCAGCCCGCCCAGTTTGGGTTCTATCAGATAAGTGGAATACCCGGGTGCGCTCGGCCGGATGCCCAAGTAATACTTGCCCAGCAGGTAGATCGGACTGGCGCCCCAGGCATGACAAAGGCTTTTGCCGAACGGGCGGCCATACATTGCATAATGGGCCGCACCGCTTTTGCCGGGATCGTACTCTTCCCAGAAAGAGGTAGCGCCGAGTTTCAGCATGCCACCCCAATATGATTTCATTTCCTTCAGTACATAAGGCTGCTCACCCATCGCGCACAGCGCTTCCAGTTCGTAAAAACGCATATACGGAGTCGTTATCTTCTGTATGCTGTCGTTCAGGAGCACGTGCTGTTTTATACCCTGTTTCTGCGCTTCGTTGAGATAATTAAAAAAGATCGCGAACATGTTGGTGTAACGGGTCACCTTTTCTGTAGGCTTGCCATCGACAATGCTGTGCACAAAAGCCTGTTTTTGCGGGTTCCAGTACAACGACAGTATTTTTGATTTAAGGTCAGCTGCGAGGGAGTTGTAGGTGGTTGCGCTTTTAGCATCGTTGACCAATCCGGCACACAGCGCCATGGTTTCAAGGCTGCGGCAGAAGAGCAGCTGTTCGAAGCTCACTTCGCCCTGCTTGCTGAGGCCGTCGGCCCAGTCGATGAACACCCAGTCGCCCGCAAGCCCTTCCATCATTCCGTTCTTGTTGCGGCGCGAGAGGCAGAAATCGATCATGCTCTGCATGCGCGGATAGATCTGCTGGATGAACGCCTTGTCGCCGGTATAGAGATAATAGTCGTATACGCCGAGGAACCAGTAAAAAGTATAATCCATGATGGTGTTCACATGGCTGGTCACCGGATCTTTGCCGCGGAGTTCGAACAGGGTACGGGTGACCGTTGGGGAGTTGAAGTAGAGATAATAATTCATCAGGTAGCTCTGGTATGCGTCGCCCGACCAAACCCAGCGGTCGCGTTTGATGCCGTCGATAAAAAACTCGCGGGTGTTGAGATGCAGTGTGTAGGTTGCCACATCCCATATCTTGTTCACCTCTTCATCCGAACAGCGGAACTTGCCCCGCTGCACAACGGGCGAAAATTCGTAGAGCATGGAAGCAGAGTCAAAGCGCACACTGCCATCGTACTGGATGTTCACATAGCGAAACGCTTTGGAGCTGTTCAGCGTGGTATCGGTTTTCGATGGCCGGCTGATCTCCATATGATCGAGTGTTTCACTGCTGGCCGTCGTCAGCGCTTCCTCCCGCGATTCGCCGTAGTACAGGGTCAGGTTTCCCTTTCCTTCCAGTCCGTGCAATTTGATATACCCGAAGGTCTCTTTCCCGAAATCGACCAGCAGCGAATTGGTTCCTTTCTCGGTGGCAGCGGCGGACTGCGGTTCAGTATTCAGGCGGTATCCGGAAGGCGGTGTGTTCGACGCGTCAAAGTTCCAGCCGGCGGCATAGAGGTAAGAGGTGCCTGATTTGTCGGACACTTTACCGGATGCATCGATCCATTCCTTGTCTTCAAAAGTTACGAGCCAGGAAGTGTCGGATACCACCTGGCTGCCTTTCACAAATATGGCGGGCACGCGGTCCTGACAAAACACTTTCATGTACAGGGCATGGTGGCCGGCGGGCACGGAGATGCGCGAAGGATAGCCCTGAAATGCTTTTCCATCGAGCCTTACGTTATACTGCCCTTCAACCGCCAGGTCCACTTCTTCCGGAGCTGTAAGGTCAAACTCCTTGTGAAATTCCACGAGCACATAGTGATTGTCCATGCGCCAGAAAGGAGGCAGGAAAGAGCCCCGTTCGGTGCGGCGGTTCTGCATCTTGTTGCCAAGCCACACCTCGAAATCACCCGGGTACCAGATCCAGGTCGCTTTTTTCTGGGCCCTGAGCTCACCAGCAAACAGCGATAAAATGAGTGCAAAGAACGGAAGGAGCAAGCTGCCTTTTTTCATCGATCTCTTCGTACTATGAGATGAGCTTCCTGCATGGAAAGCGGAACAGAGACGGTTACTTTGATGTTTCTGGTTCATATGGTAGATCATTGCCTGTTAGGGGGAATCTTTTATTGGAAGATCGATTTCATGAAAGCGGTATTGGCGCCGAAGTTTCCTTTCACATTATGTACATCGTTCGCATCGCGTGAACGTTCAATGACGAGCCATCCGCTCCAGCGCATTTTGTCGAGCGTCTGCTTTACTTTGTGCATGTCGAGCCGGGTATTGTTCTGCAATAAGACGCCATCGTGATCAGTGCAGTGGATCTGGCAGATGCGTTTGGCGCCCAGCGTTTGAAGCTCTTTGTACAGGTCGCGTCCTTCCTGCAGCGCATTGGAAAAGTTGAAGTAGCTCCGGATGGCTTTCGAGCCGATATCGTCGAGCAACTTTACTTCTCCGGCGGCGTCGAGCGCAGTCTCGATGCCGATCACCACGCCCGCTTTTTCCGCGTGGGGCGCCACCATCTTAAGCCTTTCGACGATGGCGGGCCGCAGTTCCGGATTTTTCACCAGGTCGCCCTGCACACCCATCGGCAGAAAAGCCGTTTTTACGTTCATGGCCTTCATGGTGTCGATGCAATCCTGCACCATGCGTTCGACGCCGTCGCGTTTGGCAAACGACTGGGCATAAAAGCCGGTCATCGCCAGGGAACAGATCTCCAGCTTCAGGTCGCGGGCTTTGTCAAGGAACTGCCGGCGCACGGCAGGGTCGGCCAGCTGGCTGTCGAATGTTTCCCGGTTGCCAAGTCCGCCCATATCCACTTCCACCCCATCGGCGCCTATCTCTTTCGTGAGGTCGAATGCTCCCAGCTTCTGGCGCTTGAGGATCATCAGATCGACCACGGCGATCTTAAAGCGAAGGGCAGGTTCTGGCATGGCAGAGAGCCCCGCTGGCAGCAGAAGGCTACCTGCTCCAACTGAAGCTGCCTGCTTGAGAAAGGACCGGCGGTTGAGGGGCTGCATGTAAAATAACTGGTTTAATTTCTTGTACGCTGTTTGTGTGCAACCGAACCCACCCCTACCCCTCCTGACTCCTGAGAGGGAATTTGAGAGAGACGATGCCCTTCCTAATTTCCATCTCCGGAGGGGCAGGGATGGGTTAAAGCTGCACTCATTTTGCTTGATAAAGTTCAAAAAGCTGCACCCGAACGATCCAATTTTCAGTTTCAAGCTTTGCTACCTGTGTTCCTGACTCACCATCACCGGCCTCAGTACATTCCTTTGAAAAACCTGCTCCAGCCCTTCGAAGCCTTTGATGGCGTTGGCGGGGAGGTTTTCGCCGTTTCGGCCAAAGACATACATGGCGGGGGCCTCTTCGATGGTGCAGGCGGATTCGTCGATCAGGCCGTTCTTATCCTTTTGTTTCGACAGATCGAGGTGGAACTGCTGCGCTACAAATTCATACATGGCCTTGCGCTTGGATGGCCCGTAATCGTGCCCCTCCTGCGGAAGATGTACGTTCTTCACCAGGGCCGCGTCGCCATAAAAACCATACACTTTTTTCACGTAAGGATACTCGATCTCCGGCACATGGGCCGTCCAGTCTTTGCCGTCGGAGATCAGCAGTTGCGGCCGGGGAGCCGCCATGGAAGCGATCTCCACGTTGTTGGTGCCATCGCCGCACAGGTGCACCGGCATGCCGCTTTCGCAAGGGCAGCCGCCGCTGTGGTAACAGGAAAGCATCACCACGGGAACGCTGAGCCGGATGCGGTCGTCCAGGGCGGTGATGAGCATGGTCTGGCTGCCGCCGCCGGATCCTCCGGTGATGGCTGCCCGATCGGGGTCTGCGTCTTTGAGCGTCAGCATCCAGTCGAGGATGCGCATGCTGTTCAGGGCCTGCACCGTCATGGCCAGGCTCCGCCGGTGGTCCACCGCCTGGAACTGCAGCAGCGATTCGCCCCAGGCAAACAGGTCGTAGCTGAATGCCATGGCGCCCATCCGGGCCAGCATAGCACAGCGGTACTGGCAATCGGCCCGGTAGCGCCCCTTGTCGAAATGACCGTCCGGATTGAGGATCACGGGGATCTTTCCTTTGGGATTGGACGGCCGGTACAGCGATCCGCATACGTATAAACCCGGCATCGTTTCAATGGCCACATTTTCGATCGTATAGCCATTCATCCTGCGCAGGTTCGACACGATCGGCTTTGACGGAAGTTTCGCGGGCATGGGCGACAACCGGAGCGACTGCAGCATGCACTGCCGCAGCTCCGCTTTCCGCTTCTGCCAGCTGGCGGTATCATTATATAGCGTCGACAATGCCGCCAGCTGGTTCTTTCCTTCTTCCACCGTTTTGAGGTGGTATTGGAAGTCCTTCAGCTGGTAGGCTTTGTCGCCTGTTTTATTCACGGTAATATCAAGCGGGCCCAATACGTTCCGAAGCGTCTGTTCGGCATCGGGGCGGTACCGCCATTCGGCATAAGTGACCCATTTATCTTTGACGAGGTCTGCCGGATAGCTCAGTTTCACCTGATAGCGGTGTTCCACTTCCGCGAGTACGTCTTTCAGGGACATCTTGTACGCATTGTCAGAGTTGCCCTGCTGTGCCTTCAGTGACGGCTGCATCAACAGAAGGGCAGCGATCCAGTATATCCATTTTTTCATACAACAAGATTAACGATTAAACGCCGCGTGAAAAGGCAGTGGCCTTACTGCTCAACGGCTGCATCCCCTTTTGGTGCAGTATAACCAGCCAGGGCAGGCCATACCCCGTTCTCTATCTTTACCAGCCTGAATTTCGACGGATCAGCCACTACATGTTTGATGCGCTGACGGCGCCAGGTGTATACGAAGTGCACCATACCGTCTGCCGTCTGTATCACCGCAGGGTAAGAATACTGGCTGATCGGCGAATCTTCCAGGACCAGCACTGCGTACCAGGTTTTGCCATCATTCGATACGGCCACATTGAGCGGTGTGCGCGCGCCTTTTATGTCAGTGCCCGGCGGCAGCACGTGGTTGTACACCAGCAGCTGGCGGCCGTCTTTAAGGGTCACCGCATCCGTTCCGGAATTGTTGTTGGGCAGGGAAGTTTTCGCGAGCGGCGACCAGGTCTCGCCTTTGTCGGAAGACCATGATTCGAGCACTGCACGGTTCTGGCTGCGGGCCAGTATCTGCAGGCGGCCGTCTTTGTACTGAAGGATGCTGGGCTGAATGGCGTTCATGGTTTTGCCGTCGTTGATCGGTCCTACCATCCGCCATGTTTTCCCTTTGTCGCCCGAGATCTCGAAATGTACTTTCCATCCCGCACCTTCCGTGCTTGAAGGAGAGATCAGTTTATCGCCAACGGCGACCGGTTTGTTTTTCACCGGACCAATAAAGCCCGGAGGCAGGGCAGTTGCGGCCGACCAGGTGTTGCCGTTGTCGGAAGAGGTTTTCATCCATCCCTTCCATTCCGATGGTTTCGGGCCTACTTTGTAGAACAGCAGGAGGTCGCCGCCGGGAACCTGGTACAGCACGGGGTTCCAGCAGGGATAGCGGAAGGTATCGTTCTGTATGCCGTTGGCAACCGATACCGGGGCGGTCCACTTGTTGCTGACCCGGTGACTCACCCAGATCTCCACATCCGGGTTTCTTTCCTTGGTTCCCCCGAACCAGGCCGCTACCAGTCCTTTCGGTGTTTCGGCAATGGTGGCCGCATGACTTTCCGGGAAGGGAGCTTTTTCGAAAATAAATTCGTCTGTCACCATGCCGGTCTGCCATTTGGCGAGCTGCGCCGAGGCGGGCAGCAGCGCAGCCAGCACGAAACCCGCCAGCACTAGGATCTTCTTCATATCAGTTTGTTTGTTCGCGATCAGTTTTGTTTTGCCTGCTGGGCCGCGGCCGCTTTTTTGGCTTTCACGGCGTCTGTATAGGCTTTGTACATCTCGCGCCAGTTGCGGCCGTTGGCGTTGAGGTACTGTTCGCATTTGTTTTTATAGATCTCGAAGATGGCCGAGATCTGGTTCATGTTCTTGTAGTCGACCGCCTGCTCCCGCGCCTGCTGGAGGTTGGTAAGAATGAAAGTTTCTTCTTTCTCCGTGATGTTGGGCACGATGGAACGATAGCCGTTGAGCGTGAACTGCACCTTGCCGACCGTGTATTTGTCGAGTATGGCCCCCACCTGGTCTTCGTCGAGGTCTTTGCGCAGTCCGGCCATCAGGGCTTCATGCACCGTTTTGGGGATGGCCGAGTTGGCGATCACCTGCCGGTCGAGCTGGTTGAGCGCACTACCGGTGACGGGGTTGATACCGGGGGGCACGGTCGTGTAAGGATGATCGTTGTGCCAGTCGCGGATGGTTTTAAGGTGTGTAGCGATCACCTCTGAAACGCGGGCTTCTTTCGCCGCATCATTGAGTTGCAGCGATTGTACCCATTCGGCAGCCTTCTTTTCCGCATCGGCGTCGGATTTCGCGCGGGCGTCGGTGGTCATCGCGGGAGGGGTTGTTTCCTGCGCCTGCGCCGAAGCTGACAGCAGCCCGGTAACCATCAGCAAAAGAAAGGGAATTATTTTTATTATCATATCTGATCAGTTTTCAAATGTCTTGTTTGATGTTACCCGATGACCTTCACTTCAAAAGAATACTCTCCGGAACCTATCTCAAATACCGCTTTGCCGTTTTCCATTTTTACCGGTTTTACGCCTTCGGCTTCGCGGGCAGGCCTGCCCTTTTCGGTTACCGCGTCGGCGGAGAGAGCAGGGATGGAAATAACGGCTTTGGTATTGGCGGGAACGGTGATCTTCCAGGTGAGGCGGTTGCCCTCTTTTTGCCATTCACTGCGTACCCAGCCATGCAGTGAATGATAGGAAGCCCTGACATGATCGAGCCCGTCAACAAATGACGGTTGCATGAGCAGCACCTTGAAGCCCGGATTTTGGGGATCTGTTTTGATGCCAGCAAGGTCTTCGTACAACCATACCAGTAAGTCGCCCAGCAGCATCACATGGTTCTGGGAATTCATGCTGGGGTTGGCGGTGTTGCCGTTCCAGAGTTCCCATATGGTGGTGGCGCCGTTCGCAACCATGTACCCCCAGCTGGGATAGTCGCGGTTGGATGCGAGGCGGTACGCGATGTCTGCCCGGCCGTACAGGGTAAGCCAGCGCATAAGCCACTGCGTGCCTATCACGCCCGTGGAAATATGGCCCTTACTTTCATTCATGGTTTTGCTGACGATGTTCTGGAAGATGGTTTCACCGTCACCATCGGGCACCAGGTTGAACGCCAGCGGCAGGATGTTCGCGGTCACTGTATTGTTGCTGTACTGCCTGGTTTTGGCATGATAGAAAGCGTCGTTGAACGCCTTTTTCATGCCGGCCGCTAGTTGTTTGTAGGCAGGCACATCGGCCGGCTGGCCTGCGATCTCCGCAAACCGCTGCATCAGCTGCAGCATATGATAATAACTCGCCGTAGCTAGCAGCTTGGGATCGGTGATGCGTGTGGTATCTTTTGCATGGATGAGCTCCGGTGATTCGGGAGGCACGCACCAGTCGCCATAGCTGTCTTTGGCGAACAGGTTGTTGACCATGTATTTGGTGCGCATGTAGGTCATCCATTTCTTCATGGAGGCGTAATGCCTGATGATGGAACGCTTGTCGCCATACTGGTTGTACAGCATGTTGGCCACCATGATGTACGTTGCAGGCCAGGTCACATCATCTTTGTAGTAATACCAGAAGTTCGGCGCCACGTCCGGGATGCTGCCTTCGGGTGTCTGCGATTCTTCAATATCGTTCAGCCATTTTGCATACAGGCGGGAGTTGTCAAAAAGAAAACTTTCCCCGTACGCACCCGTGGAACGGTCACCGAGCCAGGGCTGACGCTCGTTGCGCTGCGGACAATCGATCGGCATGCCCTTGTAGTTGGAGCGGATGCCCCACCATGCATTTTTATGGATCTGGTTGATGGTGTTGTTGGAAGTTTCAAACTCACCCGTCGTCTGCATGTTGTCGTAGATCACATCGCCTGCAAAATCATCTTTATCGGATTTGCCCGATAAACCCGTTACTTCCGCATACCGGAAGCCATGGAATACAAAAGCCGGGCACCAGCTTTCTTCTTTGCCGCCTTTGAGAATGTATTTGTCGGTCACGATGGCGTCGCGGAGGTTGGCGATATAAAGATGCCCGGTTGAATCGAGGCTTTCCGCAAACCGCAAAGTTACCGTATCACCTGCCTTACCCTTTACCTTGATCCTGAGCCAGCCGGCCATGTTCTGTCCCATGTCGAGCACGAACGTGTCAGCGTTGAGCGCACGGATGGCAACCGGTTTGATCGTTTCCATCACTTTCATGTTCTCGCTCATCTGCGCTTCCACCCTGCCGCCGGGCGCTTTTACCAGCATGGCAGGAAGCCATTTGCTTTCGTTGTACGAAGCTTCGTTCCAACCGGTAATTTCTTTGGTGGCATCGTATTCTTCGCCGTCGTATTCGTTGTTGGTGCGGATGGGGCCGTCGGCGGTCATTTTCCAGGAACCGTCGCTCACAATGGTCTGCCTTGTGCCGTCTTCAAGGTCGAGTTCGAGCTGCAGTAACATCTTCGGGTAGCCGAAGGTGTGCCATTTCTGGGGTTTGTAATTCTGGCGCATGGTAAAGAAGCGTCCGTTGCCCAGTACGGTGCCGATGGCATTTGCACCCTGTTTTATTTCTGCCGTTACGTCGAACGTATTGTATTTGACGGCTTTCGAGTAATCGGTGGGAGAAGGCGCCAGCACCTGGTCGCCGATCTTTTTCCCGTTGAGATAAGCCTCATACATTCCCAGTCCGCTGATGTAGAGGGTGGCCCTTTTTATTTTTTTACCTGCCGTAAATTCTTTGCGGAAGTAGCGCGCCGAAAGCCGTGCAAATTTGCTGACGCTGTCCCACGCAAAGGCGCGGTCCATGCCCGTCCATCGGGCTTTCCAGTCGGTGGTGTTCAGCAGTCCCATGCTCCAGAAGGCGGGCTTGCTCCAGTCGCTTTCCGCTTTGCTCGTCCACACCTTTACTTTCCAGTAGCATTCCATCCGGCTGTTCAGCTTTTTGCCGGCATACGGCACATGCACGGATTTATCCGAAGCCACCTTCCCCGAGTTCCATACATCCCCCTCTCCTGCTGCCAGCCTGGCTGCGGATGAAGCCACGAGGATCTGGTAAGCGGTCTGCTCCACGGCCCGGCTGCGGGAGGCGATCTCCCAGCTCAGCTCGGGCCTCTGCACATCGATGCCATGAGGATCTACAAGCAGTTCGCAGCGCAGGTAGCCTGGCTCCACTCCATCTGCCGGTGAGCGAAAAGATACGAGGATCAGGGTCAGCGGGAGAAGAAAGAATATCGTTTGTTTTCGGATCATCTTGTTTTACTTGATTGCTTTGTCTGAACCATGACCAATCTCCTGGCTAACCGGCCCGCCTATTGCACATCCACCGACGGGAGCAACGCAAGTATGTCCCTGGCCACTTTGCTGTTGTAGCTGAAGGGCATGGCGGGCAGGCCGTCTTTGTTGAACAGGTTCGGCTGTGCGCCTTCGCTCCAGGCGAAGCGGACAGCGGTGGGTTCGGTCACTGCGGCCACCGACACGATCACCTCGTTTCCCTGGATGACCGCCCCGGCAGGAACAAATTTTCCATCCTGCCCGGCGATGCTGAACCACGACAGCGGTTTGCCGTCGCGGCTTACAAGTCCCTGGCCGGCATACTCGAATTGCAACCGGGCTTTTCCCTTGCTGAACAGAACTTTTTTCAGTACCGGTCCGGAGGGTGTTAGTTTAAGTCCGTAGTCCTCTGCCAGCGGCCACTGGGCCAGCCTTCTGCCTACCTCCCATTTGAACCCCGGATGAAGATCGTCGGGCGTGCGTACAAGGTCGGTGGTAACCACCATGCCGGTATGCGGCACTTCCTTCATCACCATCGACTGCGCCACCCAGAACCGGGGCAGCGTTTCTTCGTTGAGCGGGTATTGATTTTTTGTTCTGGAATAATAGAACGGCGCAATCCCCACATAATAAAAAGGCAGCCGGCGATCGCCCCAGAGCTTCCGCCAGCCCTGGATCAGCAATTCCATTTTGCCGGTATATTCAGCGGTCTCATTCTGAAAGCAATTTGTTTCACCCTGATACCACAAAAATCCTTTGATCGCAAAGGGCGACAAGGGTTGCACCATGGTCGGAACGAACTTGCCGGCACTGGCGGTATCGATACTATAACCTGGCAGTTGCGATTGAACATTGCCAGCAGCGGCCTGGTGCAGGCTGTCTTTATGAACGGTCACCGTCATCCAGGGTTCGATGGCGCTTCCCGGCACTGCGGAGGATATAACGCCGATGGGCACCTGCAGTTTGCTGTACAGCTCTTTGGCAAAAAAGTAGCCGGCGGCTGAAAATGCACGCAGCGCGGAATCACGGGCCACACCCCATCCCGAATGGCTGGGGTCGGCCGCGCGGAGGTTTTTGCTGGTCACCAGAAAGATCCGGATCATCGGGTTCTTTGCCCACTGCAACTCATCTATGGGAGAGTTTGCGCTGCTGTCGGTTTTCACCACCTTACTGTTCTTGCGCATCGAATATTCCATGTTCGACTGCCCCGAGCACAGCCATACCTCGCCAACCAGGATATCACCCAGGGTAATGGTATTGTTTGCCCTGATCACCAGTGTAGCCGGTGTGGCGGAAGCAGGCATCGGATCGAGCAGCACTTTCCAGTCTCCCTGCGCATCCGCGGTGGTCTGTTTATGTTGCCCGTGAAACTCCACCTCCACTTTCTCTCCCGCAACGGCCTTTCCCCAGATGGGTACCGGCTTCTTTTGCTGCAGCACCATTTCGTTGCCCAGGATCTTCGGCAGCGTAACATCTGCGGAGGCGCTAAGCACCGCTCCTATCAGCATGACCCACACTGCCGCTATCTTGACCGCCTGCATGACTCAATTATTTGGTGAGGAGAGATTTGATCACGAACGAAGCTTTGGGAACCGCTTCCCCGGCCTTCGGCATCGCTTCATACATGGGGTCGGTAGGGGTATCGGCATCGGGAAACCGCCTGGTATCGCCGGTACGGAACACGATCCTTTCCACTTTATCTACCGGCGCGAAGAACAGTCCGGGCGAAAGATTCTTGCCGTTCACGTTCACGGTATAGAACCGGTTGTCGGTGGTCAGTTCGACGCGAATATTATAGGTCTCTCCGGCGGTGTATTTCATAAGGTTCTTGTTGCGGTAACCGGCTTTTGAGATCAGGGTGCCGGCAGAATCGAAGGAGAGCCGCACCGCGGGGATTCCTTTGCCATCCTGAAATTCAATATCCAGCTGGCCGTTGTTGTTTTGCTCAGGCACTACGGAAAGCTCGGCGACCAGGTGTTTTGTTGCCGGCACCAGTCTTTCCGCTATGGCATACTCGTACCGGTCCTGGTCGCGCAGGGCGAGCACGCGGGTACCATCCGCCATTTTATCGATGCCCACGGTAGCCCAGATGGCGCTGTTGTAGTTCCACTGATCGAGTTCTTTTCCGGCAGTCATCTGGTTGAACACATCGCTGACCGGCCCCGTTGACTGGTCGGTGACGGGTACCGGCACCGAACCAACCCAGATGTCTTCCTTGTTCATGCTATAGGTCACCCACATCTTTCCGTCCGGAGGCGTGCCGTTTCCTTCCACGATGCCGCGAACATATTGCGGACCGTACGATTTGTAGTTGCCGCCATACCTCATCGCACTGATCTCGCCGTTCACCAGCAGCAGGTTCTCATATTCCAGGCCGTTGCGGCTCACAGAGAGCGCCAGCGGCCAGCGGAATTCGGACGGATTGTACACGGTGGCATATTTTCCGTCGGAGGTTCTCTGGCCCCATATCTTGGCATTGCTGTTCACGAACTTCGGTGCCCGCGTGGGGTTGTACAGCCAGGTCTTTCCTTCGTCACTGCTCATGGAGGTGAGGGCATTTTTCCAAAGCGCCACCGCCCGGCCATCGGGCAGGTGGTAGAAACTCAGCGCCTTTACATCCTTCTTCATGGTAATGAGCGGGTCGTTCCTGTCCGATTCTTCCACCCATTGATTTACCATCAGCGGTTTCGAAAGCAGCTCGTTGCAGGCTTCCACAAAACCTTTGTCCTTGCTGCTGGTATAAAACGGGAAATGCGTATTTTTTTCGTTCCAGTTGCGGTTGTAATGGATGAAGTAAATAGGGCCCGGCTTGCCGTCTGTACCCATTTCACGCACTACGCGGCCGATGCCGTTTCCATCGTTGGGGTCGTCGTGTTCCTCGAGACAAATGCCATAGTATCCCAACACGAGCAGCCGCTTTTTTGATGATACATAGAAGCCCATGCGCTGGTGCATCACCGCAGGCAGGTTCTTTGCCACACCCTCGTGCCCTTCTTTCCGGGTGCCGTCGGGAATCATATAAACCGGAAAGATCTCGGCGGGCTTTGTCCAGGTAGCCCCATCTTTCGAAGACAGCAGGAGGGTATGGCCGGGAGGCACGCTTTCGCCGATGCTGTCGCTGAGGTATTCTACAAAGAACTGGTTGTTCCAGTAGGCGATCATGGGCGCATGGTTGTAGGTCCAGCCAAAGCCTTCCGCCATTTCCGGATGAGCCCGGTTGGCGCGCAGCACCTGCACGTTGTGCACCCCTTTTACCATCCGCAGTTGCCCGTGGTGGTAATCGATGTTCACGAGTGTGTTGCCGGTGTAGCGGACGGTGTCCTGGGCAACCAGGGAGTTTGTTCCAACGAGTAAAAAGACCGCGAAACATAGTAACCTGCCCTGCAGAGCCGTCCTGCATGGCCGTTCTCTTTCATAGGATCGATCTGTTTCAGGGAGGCCATGCAGGGCGTATCTGCGAGGGCGGGAATCTATTGTTGTAATCATTCAATCAGTTTTAATCAGCCTTTCACTGCCTGCATCCATGCCTCTGCCATCAGCTTCGCACCGGCGAGGGTGGGGTGAACGCCGTCTCCGGTCCAGAACACGCCGGGGGCCGATTTCTGGGCCTTGTCGTATATGCTCTGGTAAGGGATGAACACGGCTCCGTATTTATCCGCGATCTCTTTCGCTGCGGTGCGGTATTCATCGAACGCAGGATACCATTTGTCATCCACGGCTTTGACGCCTTTTACAGCATAGGGTTCACCGATGATCAGCTTCAGGTCGGGCAGTTTTTGCTTAGTGCGGTCGAGCAGGGCGGTGTAATCTTTCTTGTACGTTTCGATGGTGCCTTTGTAACCGCTGGTGAGCGTATGCCAGAAATCGTTTACGCCTACCAGTATACTCAGCACTTTGGGCTGCAGGTCGAGGCAATCGGCATCCCAGCGCTCGGCGAGCTGGTACACCTTGTTGCCGCTGATGCCTTTGTTGTAAACTTTCAGGTCTTTGCCGG
The DNA here is from genome assembly GCA_965200945.1 of Chitinophagaceae bacterium. GTDB lineage: Bacteria > Bacteroidota > Bacteroidia > Chitinophagales > Chitinophagaceae > JADCRZ01. Next base: position 196,056 of record OZ241749.1, on the reverse strand, counting down.
CAAAGCGCATCAGCAGTTCCGAACCCGCCAGCAGGGCGTATCCCGACCCCAGGGCGGCTGCGTTGTTAAACCCTTTCTCATCTTTCTTCCTGCCGGCATCGGTGATCGAGTCACCCTGGAAAAGAATGACATCCCCCTGGCCGATCGAAACTTTTTTTGCTGTTGATCCGGCATACCCTGAAGACAGGATCGACGGGATGGCCACTGAAAATGCGCCTGCAAGGGAAGCCTTTTTCAGGAAACCGCGGCGGCTTGTATTGTTGTCTGAATGCATGGGTTGAATTTTGTTATAAAGGTGATGAATCCGCGCGATAGTCCCGAATCAAAATAGACCGGGTCCGGTTTGTTATTTCACTTCTTTTTTTGTTCCGCATATTTTATCAGGGTGTCCAGTGTGGCTTCCGGCACCGGGATGATCGTCCCGTGTTTATGGCCTTCCGGCACAGTGGTCTTGTCACTTACATCGGTGAAGCGGACAAAGTCGCTGGTGCTGGCTGCACCAAACTTTTTGCGGCCGTACGCATCGTAATAGATCAGCCATTCGCGGCCCAGTTTCACGACGGCGGGCCCTTCGGTAAGCGTGTCTGTGATTGGTTTTGAAACGTTTGTGTAAGGGCCTTCAGCGTGCGGCGCAAAAGCCACTTTCAGGTTGCGGTTCGGACGGGTATTGTCTTTCAGCACCAGCACGAACCGGTCTTTCCGCTGCTGCACGATCACCGCGTCGATGACGCTGAAGCCCGGATCGAAAAAGAGCTTCGCCGGAGAGAAATGTTTAAAGTCGGCCGTGCGGGTCATATACATCCGGTGGTTGTTGTTCTCCTCTTCGATGCCCCGCGGAAAGCGCAGCGGGATGGTGGAAGCCCAGATAATGATGAAATCCTTTTTCTCCCCGTCGTAAAAAAGTTCCGGCGCCCATACGTTGACGGTAGTGGGCTCGTCTTTCATCACATCGATCGACTGCTGATCGGACCAGTGTTGGAGGTCTTTCGAACTGGCATACCCGAACCCCTGGTCGCCCCGCCAGCCGGTGGTCCACACCAGGTGGAAAGTACCGTCGGGCCCCAATATCATCGAGGGATCACGCATGATCTTCTGCGAACCTGTCTGCGGCATCAGGAACGAGCAGCCCAGATCCTTCCAGTGGTAGCCATCTTCGCTGTACAGAAAATACAGGCCGCTGGTGGCCGGTTCCCGGAACGATGTGAACAGGTACACCTGCTTTGCCGGTTTGCGGAGGCCCAGCAGAACGAGGCAGGAAATAAATAAAAATAATTGTCTGCCCATCTTCTAAATTACGCTTTGTCGAGGATAAGCACCCAGTCGTTCCCATCCTGCGGTCCTCCGGGCGGGTCGAACTGCTGAATGCCCTGGTTAGGCCGCATGCCGATGGGAGAAATGGTTCCGTTGCGCGGGTTGTACCACGATGCCTTTACGGTGCTGCCTGCGATCTTGCCCATGTTAACGCCAAAGCTGCGACCGGTATAGGTATAGATAAAAGCATAGTTGGCGCCACGGGTGGCCAGGATAAATTCATACCTGCTTCCCTGGTCACCCGCAATGAGCGACTGGTCGGGCACGCGGTCGAAATAGGGACGTGACAACATGAGCTTTTTGAGGTAGACCATTTGCCCTGCCCCAGGGTCGTCGATGGCGTCGAACCAGAAATCCTTTGCACCGTACGCGCCGCCCTTCTCTCCTTTCTTTCGCATCTGCATCACGGCATTGTCGCCGTACGTGTATCCGCAGGCGCCGGCAAAAACAGACCAGTAGCCGTAGCGGCGAACGTCATCGGCCTTCCACCTCGGCTGCGTCGTATCATGCAATCCCTGCGGAATATTTTCATACGATGGCTCGCCGTCGAGCACCGGCTTTACGGGTTTTTTGGCGTAGTCTGTCTGTATGTATTTCCAGTTGTCTTCCCCGTAGGCAAGGTCTACCGAATCCTGGCTGTAGCGGCGGTGGCCTGATTGTACCATGTTGAAGTAGAGCCAGGGCTGGTTGTGGAACCAGATAGAGGACTGCATCCGGCCGAAAGGATGGAAGGTGATCAGGTGACCGGGGTCTTGCTGGTGCAGCGTGTTGCCGATGGTGTTCCATACGTTCATGGAATCGGTGCCTTTGATATCACCGCCGTTCATCCAGATCACGTTGGGTTTCGATCTATAGCGTTGTGCAAGAAAGGAAGCGTAGGCTTTGGCCTGCTGCTGGTTTACGTTTCCCGCTTTTACGTTGCCACCCCAAACCGGAACCATCGCCATGTACAAGCCTTTCTCGGCCGCTTTGGAAACCACCCAGTCGATATGGTCCCAGAAATCATACTGGGCAGCATCTGAAAAATTGCTGCCCGGCGTTACGTGCGGCTGTCCTACATTATGACGCAGCGTGGCGGTGTCGCCATACGCATTCACGTCGGCCGTGCCGTGCAGCACCATCACCTGAATGACCGTAAAGCCTTTCTGGCGGCGGTTTTCGAGGTAGGTCTCCGTCTCTTCCCGGTTGAGTTTGGAGAACAGGAGCCAGCCCGTGTCACCGAGCCAGAAAAACGGTTCGCCATTTTGTGTGGCGAAAAAACGGGCGTTGGCAGAGATCTTCAGCGCAGCCGGCGCGGGTGGTGCAGGATGGAAGAAGGCCAGCATCATGCACACTGCCGGCACGATGTATAAGAATGACTGGAGGCGGCTGATTTTTTTTCGCATAGGCATACATGTTATTGAGCGTTCGTAAGTATTACAGCGGGGTGATCCAGACTACCACCGGTCCGCTTTGCTGCGACCGGATCCCGCCTGCATCCTGTATCGTGTCTTCTTTGGCGTCGAGGCTTCCTGTTCTCGGATCAATGTACCGCACGCGGTAGCCTTTGGCACTTGCCGGGAGTTGCGGCCTGGCCGTGCCTGCTGATGCAAGGTAGAGGATCCAGCCCTTAGTGCCATTGGCCAGCCCAAATTGTCCTGTTTGTTTTGCAGCGCCATCAACAGGCTGCATCAGGGAAGCCGCGGCAAGAAAGGTTTCGTCCAGCTTTGGAAGGGAAGCCAGCGAACCGCCGGCCATAAAAGCCGCCCAGCCAAACTGATCATAGCCATCCCCGGAATACATGACTGCCTTACCGGGAAATTTCAGACGGTACTCCTTTACAGCGCGGTACACCTGTTCGAAGGAGCTGGCCTTCGGCTTCAGGAGGCGGGCATGTTGACGGGGCGCCAGGTTCTGTCCGCCTTTCGGCTCGTAGGTGGTACCGTCGCCCTGGTAATGCCAGAAGCGGATATCGATCAGGTCGATCACGTTCAGGTTGGCCGGCACCGCCAGCATGGAATCCTGTACGTCTTTGGTAACGCTGAGCCCGATGATCTCCTTTTTCTTATTGTCCTTTTCCCAGTCGCGCACCGCATCGAGCCAGAACTGCGCAAAATGGCGCGGACCGGTAAACTCCGCCCCGATGAGCTGTATCACGCCGGTATTGTCTTTGAAGTTGTCGAGGCATTTACGGATGTAGGCAATGTGCAGCGGGCGGCGAACCGGATTTGTTTCGTCGTAGAACTGTTCGGCCATGAAGAGGCGCTTGTCGCCTGCATAGGGCACCGGTTCCGGAAAACCGGTGTTGTTGACATTGTTCACGGGGCGCCACGGGAAGTCGGCATAGTGTGCGCCCGCCTCGATGATGTTGTGCTGGAAATAATTCTGGTGTACCAGTACCAGCCCCTTGCGGTCGGCCAGGTCGGCAAACTGTTTCAGGCGGCTCCAGTACCATTTGTTGTATTTGGTGAGGTCGTAGCGGCTGAGCCCGTCCCAGCCCAGGCTTGTACTGCCTGTGCGTGCAAAGGGCACTTCGTAGAAGGGTGGCCATACTTCGCCATCCATGCGCCGGATGCGTTCATGATCATCGCGCCTGCGTTCGTACCAGAGCGCGTAGTTGTGTTCCAGCCCCACCAGGTTGGTCCTCTTCATGTCGTCCGTGAGCGAGTCCAGGTCGTCGGTGAGCCCCAGGCCTGTTCTACCGGGTACAAAGCGGGTGATATGCGCTTTCATTTTGGGAAGGTCGGTGGGCAGCACGCTGCCGTTCCACCAGGGCACTTCCTGCCGCCTGCCGGTAACGACCTGATCACCCCGCACCAGCCAGCCGTTGCGGATCTGCATGGCGGCCGCCGCGGTCAGCACCGGCTGTTTGGAAATACCGATCTGGTCGATTGTTTTAACGCCGGCTGCATTCACCTGTACCGGATGCCGCCTGGCCGCACCATCGATCCAGTCTTTTAACTGCGGAGCCGGCTCAACCGAATTGGCGGTGAGCTTGGCAGCCACTTCCACCGACGGACTGCTCGAGGCGTCCGTTTCCATGGGCATGATCTGGGCCTGAGCCGACACATCCCTCCTGAGCCGCTCATGGAGCTGCTCATAATATAAACTGCGCGGGTGAACACTGTTGTTCGATTCGGCCCAGAAGCCATCGCCGGAGAACTGGGCCCAGATGGCAAAAGCGTAATTGTTGGCCGTGGGCGGGCGGTAGCAGTCGACGCGGGCGGCGGTGCATTGCCAGAACACGCTGTTGGCAGCGGTCCAGCCTGCTCCCTGTCCATCCTGCCCGCGGTTCCCGAAACGCAGCGCTTGTCCGTCTACGTTCACCACGTCGAACAGGATGCCGGAAGACCAGCTGTCGATGGCGCCGCTGAAATTATAAGGTTGTATGGATTGACATTGAACAAAGGCGTTGGGCCCCGGTGCGCAGAAGCCGGTCGCGAAATCGTAATATCCGTTCTCGGCGTAGCAGCGCTGGAAAAGGGTCTGCTGGCCGGTGGTGATAAAGGTCTGCCGGCGCTGGGCGGCGATCTCCGACACGGGCGCCAGCGATTTACAGTCTTCGACAGTGATGCGGCTGGCGGTTTCGAGCACATCCACTGCCGAGCCGGCAAAGTGTTCGAAATTTAACTGGCGCACCCAGCTATCACGCACGTTTTCAAGGGTGACGGCCATCCACCGATGGGCTTCGTCTTTGGGGTTGTTGATATCGAAGGCGGAACGCAGGGTCAGGTTCTCTATCCCCACCTGGCTGATCCGTCCGGGCCAGTTGTAAGGAGCTACAAGGGCGCCGCCATAACTGGTATCGAGGGCGGTAGTAATGGGCGCATCGAGATGGAGTTTGCTTCCCTCCACGGATACAACGGTGCGGTCCCAGTAAATATCCCGCTCGCCTGGTTTCCAGCCGAGGGCGGTGATGCCGCCACCGAAATGGCCGGTGCCCAGGCTGTCGATCCATTTTTTGGTGGAGGGGCGGTGGAGGATCAGTTTGTCGCCGGTTTTGAAAGCGGAGGCATCGGCGACTGTGACGGTACTGGCGTTCACCGGAACGAAAAGATCGGTGATCTTCGATTCTTTCCCTATGGACTTATCAGGCGTACCAAGGATGCGGATCAGCGTCTGCCGGTCGGTACCGCTGCCCAGCAGGATGGTGCCGTCTTTCCCCGCGCCGCTTCCCCTCATTACCACGCCGGATGATCGCAGGAGGAGCTGTCCGGCCACCTCATAGGTACCTTTTTGCAGAAGCACGGCGCCTTTGATGCCGTCGGTTCCGGCAGGCAGGGAAGCCACATAATCAAGGGCCGACTGGATGCGCAGGGTGGCATCGCCATTTTTCAGGGGCACCACCACTTTCACCGGCACATCAGGAATGGGTTGTTCGGAGGCCAGATAGCCGCAATACGAGAAATCAAGAACGCGGTTTCCCATCGCGTCGGGCTGATAGATGAGCTCATCGTTTCGCCCGACGCTCAGAGGCGGCAAGGGTTTGGGGGCCTGCGCAGGCTTCTGCGCGGAAAGCGTTGTGTAGAGTAGGGTTAAAATGATGATGCATGCGTACCGCAGCCCGCTGATGGCTGACATGCAGAACAGATAGGGTGTTGCGGGGATGGATGAGAGAGCGGTCCTGAACCCACCCCTGGCAGGAACACAGGCGAAAGGGCTGACTGTTGCACAATCAGCAGCTCCCTTCCTTCCGGAATGGGAACTGTACTTCGATAATTGATCTTTCCTTGTAACTTCCATGAAGTGGGCTTCTGACATCGGTCGTTCCGGAATGTGGTTTAGGCTATTTCTTCAGACTCTTCTCTCCTTTGGTTGCCAGTTCATTCAGGTATTCTTCGATGTTCGTATACCCATCGCCGTTGCGGTCGGCGGTGGCATCGGCGGCACTGCGCGGGTTCAGGTGGTGACTGCTCTCCCATTCATCGGGCAGGCCGTCGTTGTCGGCATCTTTGTAGGGAGCACCCTTGTATTCAGGGTAACCACCCACCTGGCTGATATCGGAGATGATGCCCTGCTTGTACGAATCGTCGGGCAGCCGGCGTTTGATGAACTGAGCGCCGATGCGTGTTTTGCCGCCATCCACATAACTGATCTTGCCGGTACGTACTTCCTGAACCACGCGCGTATCCACCGGATCGCGTTTGGGCAGGGTGGCCCCTACGTTCTCGAGCACGTAACCGTATGCTTCGCCCGCGCTCATCATCGTGATCTTTGCCATCGGGAAGGGCTTGTCTACACGGATCTGCGAAGTGTATTTTCCTGCATCAGGCATCTCCTGTATCTGTACGCCACCGTCCCAGTTGTCTTTCGTCACCTTGTCGTTGCCCTCCACAATATTACCGTTCACGTATGCTTTGCCGAAATGCTCCGCATCGTTCTTGTCGCGGTTGGCTTCGGGTTTCAGGATGCGGTGACCGATGGGCTTGTCGAGCGGGGTGATGGGCCCGGGTTTGTAATAGTTGTTGATGAACTGGAACAGGGAACGGTGGTCGCCACCGTCGGCGCTACGGTTCCACCAGTTGAAGACCACATTATTCACGAAGCCGAAATCGCCATACATGCCCACGGAAGGGTTGCGGCTGATGTTGTTGGCCCAGAGGTTGCGCATGAACGTGCTGTTGATGCCGCCGATGGTGCTTCCGAATGAGTGGTTGTAAGTATCGAGCGCTTCCGAGAAAATAGAATTCTGGATGGTGATGTTAACCGTAGGAAGTTTCTCATCTTTCCCGCCCCGGTCGTACACATGGCGGTACATCGACATGTTCTCGTCGAGCCCCCAGCTGGCGGATACGTGATCGATGATAATGTTGCCGACGCCGTTGCCGCCCAGTGCGTCATCGCGGCGGGTCACCTGTGTTTCACCGCGGCGGAAGCGCATGTAACGGATCACCACATCATGCGTGTCGATCCAGACAGACTCGCCGGCAATGCATACGCCGTCGCCTGGGGCCGATTGGCCCTCGATAGTTACGTAAGGAGCGCGGATCATGACCGGACTTTTCAGGTGAATAATGCCGGCCACATTGAACACGATGATGCGGGCGCCGCCCTGTTCGCAGGCGTCGCGAAAAGTGCCGGGACCGCTGTCGTCGAGGCTTTTTACCACATACACTTTGCCGCCCCTGCCGCCGAAGCTGTAAGCACCGCCGCCTTCCGCAGTGGGAAAGGCCAGGATCTTTGCCTGTGGCAGGTCGGATGGCTTCTCCGCCCAGGGAATAAAGGGCTTTCCCTTCTTTGCATCGGCCTCAATGACGGGCAGCGCTTTGTCCCACGCGTCTTTCGCACGCTGCTCAAACTGCTTCATCTCTTTATTGGCCGAATCTTCCATCGGCGGCGGTATGGTCGGATACTGTGCCCTTGCGACGCCGTTACCTGCCAACAGGGCAGCCACAGCCGTTATGCGAATAAGATAACCTTTCATTCAACGTGTTTTTTTGTATAACAATGATGGTTCAGCCGGGGCTCAGCGTCGGTAGGTTTTACCTGTGCACGGATGAGTATTTGCCGGCGTTTACCGGTTCAACGTTTTCCACACGTACAAGGCTGTTCAGGTATTCTTCAATGTTTGTATAGCCCATCTTTATCTTGGATGCAGCGGCATCCGACGGGTCGTTCGGGTTAAGGCCATGCTTTGTTTCCCAATCATCCGGCATGCCGTCTTTGTCGGTATCCTTGTAGGGAGTGCCGGTATATTTGGGATATCCGCCTACCTGCACCACGTCGGTGATGATGCCCTGTTTGTAGGAGTCGATGGGCAGCCTCCGGTGTTTGAACTGGGTGGAAGGCAGCGGCACGTTGGGAATAAAATCTATTTTGCCGGTCCTTACCTGCTGCACGATGCGCGTGTCTACCGGATCGCGTTTGGGCAGGGTAGCGCCTGCGTTGCCCAGCACATATTCATAGGCCATGCTGGCGTTCAGGATGCCGAACTCGGGCATGGGCAACGGGTTGCTGACCTTGATATGGTCCTTGTATTTTCCGGCATCGGGCATCTCTTCGATCTGCACGCCGCCGTTCCAGTTGTCGCCGGTCACTTTTTCGTTTCCTTCTACAAAGTTTCCGGAAACATAAGCGCGGCCATATACCTGGTATTTCAGCTTGCTTCTGCCCGATTCCGGTTTCAGGATGCGGTGCGCGATGTTCTCGTCTTTCGGCGTGGCCGGCCCCGGTTTGTAGTAGTTGTTGATGATATTGTACATGGCCCGGTAGTCGCCGCCGTCGGTAGAGCGGTGTACCCAGTTGAAGACCACGTTGTTCACAAGGTTGAAAATGCCGTTCCAGCCGATGGATGGGTTGCGGCCGGCATTGTCGGCCCAGAGGTTGCGGATGAAGGTGCAGTTCTCCCCTCCCAGCGTGCTGCCGAAAGCATGGTTCCAGGTGTCGAGGCATTCGGAGAATATGGAGTTCTGGATGGTGATGTTCACCGTGCCCAGCTTCTGTTCGGGTATGCCGGTGCTGTCGTTGTACATGTGGCGGTACATCGACATGTTCTCGTCGAGGCCCCAGCTGGCCGATACGTGATCTATGATGATGTTGCCGACCGGGTTGCCGCCGATGGCATCGTCGCGGCGGCCTACGTTTGTTTCGCCGCGGCGGAAACGCATGTAACGGATGATCACATCATGCGTATTAATCCAGACGGTTTCACCGGCCACACAGATGCCGTCGCCCGGGGCCGATTGCCCGGCGATGGTGATGTAGGGAGCACGCACGATGAGCGGCGTTTTCAGGTGTATGATACCGGCTACATTGAATACGATGATGCGTGCGCCACCCTGTTCGCAGGCGTCGCGGAGGGTGCCCGGACCGCTGTCGTCGATACTGGTAACCACGATCACTCTGCCGCCGCGGCCGCCCCAGGTAAATTTACCGCCGCCTTCAGCGCCGGGGAACGCGGGAATATTGGCCTGCGGGAGGTCGATCGGGCGGGCAGCCCAGGGAATAAAAGGCTTGCCGTTCACAGCGTCTTTCTCGATGGCGGGAAGTGCCTTTATCCACGCTTCGTCCGAATGCTTCATGGCAGCGCTCATCAGGGAATCGGCCCATGCCTTTACATCTTTTGGAATGTCGGGGTACTGGGCTGAGGCTGCCAGAGAGAAACCGCAAACGACCAGCAAGGATAATACTTTTTGAAAAGCTCTGTTCATCATGGATCAACCAGTTTAAAATGATTATTTGATTACCGCTTCCAGGCCCCCACAAATTAGTGTCGAACGGACACTAAAAGTGTTAACGGTTCACGAAAGCATTTCCGCTCCCTATTGCGTGGGGTCGAATGTTCCCGTGGTGGTACCGAAGATCCATCCCTTGGTCTGGATCATTTTCGGGTTCTTCGAGATATTGCTCGAAGGGATGGCATAGAAATAATAGAGGGGCAGGTAATTGATGTTCAGTTCATTGGTGATGGGCGCTGCTGTTGCCGTGAAATAGGTTGTATAATCCGCACCGTCGAGGTTCAGCTTGTCGCGCATCAGTACGCCATTGGCATCCTTTGCCTCCAAGGTGGCAGCAGTATATGGTGGTTTCGGAGCAATGATGAGTGCCATGCGCTTGGTGCCGTTCAGTTTGTCGAAGGTGCGGGTGCGGCGCAGGTCGTCGTACCGTTTATTCTCGAATGCGAATTCGACCCTTCTTTCGTTCATGATCACGGTCTGCATCGAGTCTTTCGTCATGCTGGCGGCCAGGCCGTAGAGGCTGCCGGTTCCGGCGTCTATACCTGCCCGTTTGCGGACTGCCTTCAGCATGTCGTATGCGTCTGACTGCCGGTTGGTCCAATTGGCCGATTCCGCCAGGTTCATCATCACTTCCGCCATGCGCAGCTCTACCCAGAAGGTTTTTCCGTAGGTGGAGTTGGCAGCCAGCAGGCTGGAGTCGATGTTCTTGCGGGTGTAGAAGCCCGTTACTGTAGGGCGGGTCTTGTCTTCGGTGATGCCGGTGTACGTGTATTGCTTACGGCCCGATTTGCCGCTGAGCTGCCAGAGCGCTCCGTTGTATACGATGGTAGCGGAGAAACGCGGATCGCGGTTCTTCCAGAAAAACACGGGATCGTACCCGGAGCCGGTAGCGGTGATCGGCAGACCGTTCTTCATCGGGAAAGCCTGCACCAGGTTCCAGGTCGGGTTATTTGTTTGTCCGCCCGAGCCGGAGCTTTCGGAATAAGGGCGGGCATTTTCATTGGAGTTATACAGTCCGGTGGCCGTGCTTCCGTTGTACGAGCGGAAAAGGATCGGCTCCATATCGGATGCGATGGGCGCGTCGAAGAAAATGCGGCTGAAGCTGGAATAGAGTGCATATCCGTCTCTTGTCAGGGTGTCGTACGCAGCGCGGTTGGCCTGGTAAGCCTTTTCCCAGCGGGTCGCATCGATCACACCGCCGGCATCGTTCTGGTTGAACTGCGGACTGGCCCAGTACAACAGGATCCTGCCTTTCAGCGCGAGCGCAGCGTCTTTGGTGATGCGGCCTTTGTCGGCAGCATTGCTCCAGACGGAAGGCAGTGAGGAACATTTGCTGAGGTCGGTCAGCATGCTGTCGACACACTCGGATGATTTGTTGCGCGGAACCTGCAGATCTTCCGAGATCCAGTCCTGCGGGTGGGTAAGATAAGGAATACCGCCATAGAGTTTCCACAACTGGAAATAAACCCAGGCACGCAGGAAATAAGCCTGGCCATTGATCCTTGCCTTTACCTCCGGTGTAAGCGGACTCTGGTTAACGGAAGTGATCAGGATATTCAGCTTGCGGATATAGCCGTAGGCATTGTTGGTGCCACCGCTGCCATAGAAATCGGTGACCGATTCTGCTGTCAAAGTACCATTTATTACTGCCGGGGTACTGCCGCCGTTGGCGTCATCGGAGATATTGTGAAGCGGGCCTGGAAGTGTTGCTGCGCTTTGGTTCGAAGGCCACATCGGCATCACCAGGTTGTATATAAAGTTCAGGTACTGGGTGGCGGTGCTTTCGTTAGAGTACACGGTTACCTCATCCACCCCGTTGAAATCCACTTTCTCCAGGATCTTTTTTTCGCACGACGCGAGGCCCATTATGATGAACAGTCCAAAAATTGTCTTTTTCATGCTGATAATTAATGCGTAAGCAATCGGTTTATAAGCTCAGGTTCACACCAAAGGTGTAGGTCCTCAGGATGGGGTAATCGGATGCCGTGTTGGCTGCCGGATCCTTGTAAGGGGTCGGGTTGATCAGCGTCCAGAGGTTGAACCCGGTGATATAGAACCGGGCCTGGGGCAAATGGTTCCTTGTTACAAAAGCAGGCGGCAGCGAGTAGGAAAGCTGCATGTTGTTCACGCGCATGCTGGTGGCATCGTGGATCCAGTATGACGAGGCTTCGGCGGCGAGTGGTGCGTAGATCGCGGGGAGGCTGCCGTTGGGGTTGGCGACCGTCCACGAATCCTTCCACATCACGAGAGATGACGCGTCCTTTGTGGGCGGGGCCACATCGGCCTTTCTCCAGGTAGTGTATCCGCCCCAGCTGGCGCCGATGTTCGCGCTCAGACGAACTCCTTTCCACGATACACCCAGGTTGAAACCCGTTCCGAAAAGCGCATTGGCGCGTCTTTTCAGGCGGGTCTGGTCTACGTCGGTGATCTTGCCGTCGCCGTTGATATCCTGAAAGTTCATATCGCCTGCACGGAGCGAATCGCTGTTGATCGTCCAGCCCGGATGCTTGGCGTACCAGGCATCCACTTCGGCCTGCGAGCGTACGACGCCGGTGGCAACGTAACCGCCGATGCCAAGATCAGACGGCACACCGATCGGGTATTTCCAGCCTGTATCGGTACCTGCGTTGTAGTATTTCCGGATCACCTTGTTCTGGGTGCGGCTGAAGTTCATATTGATGAAGTAGCTGAAATCTTTTCCTATGTTTCCGTTGTAGCCGATCGACCCGTCGAAGCCCCATGAGTTGAGGATACCGTGGTTCTGGTCGGAGATGGTTCCACCGAACGTGTTCGGCACGGTGGAGTTCGGCGTTTCGAGCATGTCGTACTGGTGGCGGTAGTAGTAATCGATCGAGAACACGAATTTCCTGTTCCAGAATGAACCGTCGATACCGGCGTCTTTGTACAGCGCTTTTTCCCAGGTGATGTGGTTGTTGGGAATGTTGTTGTTGTTGAGGGCATTGCTGAGTGAAGAGCCGAACAGCATGCCGTTTCCGCTTGAGTAGCGGGTTACATAAGCGAATGCGGAGGTTGCATCGTTACCGGTAAGGCCCACATTGAAACGGAATTTCAGGTCGTTGATAAACCGGATGTTGTCTCTGAAAAAGTTTTCTTCGGAGATCTTCCAGCCGATGGCGCCCGAAGCAAAATTACCCCACTGGGAAGCGGTCGGGAAGTTGGGAGAAGCATCGCGGCGGAAGGCGCCTTCGAGCAGGTAGCGGTCCATGAAAGAGTAATTCAGGCGGCCGAAATAGCTGACCCTGCCGGCAGAAGAACTTTGTCCTACAACGGTGATGTTGTTTGCGGTGTTGTCGTTGCTGAATCCGAAGTACTGGTCGACGCCCGGGATCACCTGCAGTTCTTTGGTTGTCCGGATGTTATCACCGGTTGTCTGTATCTGCTCCGCTCCCAGCGTTGCGCTGATGGAATGTTTGCCGAATACGCGGGCGTATGTGATCAACTCATCCAGCTGCTGGTTCAGTGAAAAGTCAACATTTTCAGAAAGCGAATTACCATTTTTGATGGCCCTGACCAGGTTCACGGTGTCGGTGTACATCACGTTCTGCGTTCCCGTAGCCTTGTTGGTTCCGGATGTGATGTTGGTGTGTGTGCCCTGTATCTTGTAATCGTTCAGGTTGTAGGATGCATAATACTCTTTGCCAAATCCGGAGCGGGTATTTCTGCCGTACTGAACTTTAAAGGTCAGTCCTTCGATTACCGGCACCTTGTATTCAAGCGAGGCATTAATGGTGAGCCCGGTAGATTTTGCGTTGGCATAGGTACCGGAATTCTGCAGCTGCTGGGGATGCCAGTTGATAGGCGAGTAAAACACAGGTGATCCGCCTGCGTACATTGGAACCCATCCCGGCACATGAAGCAGCGTACCTACCGTTACATTGAACTGGTCCGACTGTTCTGCAGCCGAAGTACCTTTGGGGGAAGGACGGTTGAGATTGGAATTATCCGTTCCGACAACGATATCCGCCGTCAGCCCGTTTACGATCTTGGCGGTCATGCCTAACCGTAACCCGTATTTTTTGGCGTAGAGGTCGTTCAGGTTCCCGCTCTCATCGTAGTAGTTCGCGCCTGCGGAATAAGTCAGGCGGTCGGTACCCCCACTTACGTTCACTGTGTGGCGCTGAACATGCGCAGAATGCCAGGTTTGATCGAACCAATTGTAGTTGTGTGCTTTTATATAGTCCAGTTCGGCAGGTGAGTAAACTTCTGTTCCTACAACAGCCCCCGGTTTGTAAGCAGTGACCCAGTTGTTGAGCAGCAGCGCCTGGTCGTATCCCGAGATCATGTCAGGTATTTTGGATGCCGCTTCTGTGGAGTAAGACCCGGAATAGGTGAGTTTCGGTTTGCCTGCCTTGCCACGTTTGGTGGTTACCAGTACTACCCCGTTTGCACCTCTGGCACCATAGATGGTAGCCGAAGCATCTTTTAAAAAGGTAATGCTTTCGATCTGGGTTGGATCCAGGTTATCGAAAGATGTTTTGCCGGTGGCGTCTACACCACCCGAAGTTGTATAGGTTTCAACCAGCCCATCGATCACGTATAGCGGGCCTGAGGTACCGCCGCTGGAAAAGGTGGTCGACCCGCGAATGGTAAGGTTGGTTGTAGCTCCGGGCTTACCGGATGTTTGGGCCACTGCCACTCCCGGCACCACGTTCTTCAATGCCGTAGACAGGTTGGCAACGGGCAGATCTTCGACTTCTTTCGGATTGAACACCGACACGGCGCCGAGCACGTTCGATCTTTTTTGGCTGCCGTAGCCTACAGAAACCACCACGTCTTCAAGCTGCTTGCTGTCTTTCGAAAGGTTGAAGGTGATCGCCGACCGGCTTCCCACCACGCTTTCCTGGTAAGCAAAACCGATGTAGGAGATCTTCAGCACGGTTTCGTTGGAAGGAACCGTGATGGTATACTGGCCTTTTTCATCGGTGATGGTATTGGTTGTGGAGCCTTTGATGCCGATGGTAACTCCTACCAGCGGTTCATGCGTTTCCTGGTTCAGGACGAACCCGGTGATTTTTCTCGACTGTGCCAGCAGGGAAAGCTGGGAGAAAATGGCAAGACCAAGCAGAAGGAAACACCTGGTAAATGTCCGGTTCATACGGCGTTTTTGTTTAGAATAAATAAAGAATTGCATTCGTTCAGGGCCTTCGGAACTCAGGGGAAGCAGGCAGGCCATGGCACCTGATTCCTGTTGAACAAGAATGATAACGGGATATCTGTACCAATATGATAACCGGAAGCCCGAAAAGGCTGCAGGAAATTATTGTTTCTTTGCCGCAGCGTCTTCCTTGATCTTTTTCCCGTATTCCTCGCTGGCCTGTTTCATATTGATCCCCTGAGCCGAAAGATAGTTGTTGATACGGCCTTTGTATTTACCGAACCAGGCGTGTTTCGCTTCGGAAGAACCTGCATCCATCGCATGCTCACGCGCTTCCACCAGCCAGGCCATGATCTGGTCTTTTTGGGGGCCGGTGAGGCTGGGCAGCATGGTCATATAACCCTTGTAGGTGATGGGAAGCACGCTGTAGGTCATGCCGTCTTTTACCTGTGTTACCTGTTCAGGAGTGAGGGATGCGCCGAGGGCAGCCAGGTATTTTTTATGCAGGTCGTCGAGACGCACGTTGGTTTCGTTTTCTACCGTTTTAAGGCGCTCATCAGCGGCGGCCTTGTCGGCAGCAGCATCATTTTTTATCTCCTTTACCTGGTTATCGTGCTGGGTCTGTACTTCGTTAAGACTGAAATATTGATGTGCAATGAGTTCGCGGACCTGTTTGTAGCGGGCGGAATCGGAGATGTTGAGGGTGGCTACGATCTTGTCGGCCCGCTGGATGACCACTTTGAGATAAGCATCATCCTGGCTTTCACGGGTTTGTGCGGTTAAAGAAAGGGAGAACAGAATAAGCGTTCCAAAAAACCAGCTGAACTTTTTCAGGCAGAGCATAGATCGGAGAATTTTAGTCTGTTACAAGATGACGGCTAAATAAAACAGCGGTGAAACCCTCAATTTCGTAAACAAATGTAAATCACTCATTCTACAAAACAAAAAAAATCGAAAATTTTCATAAGAAAACGATAAATAATTACGCACTCGTTTGCGTGAAGACAAAAGATTAGGATAGGGTGATGTGTGCAAGGCTTTTGTTGTTTGAACCTGCATTTGTGGGATTTTACTGATTGTCCTGATAGTGATATCGACTGCAGTCATCTATTTGGCAGGACAATCGGGAAATCCGCAAAATACCGGTTCAGACGAGCGCCCGATCAGGCGGCCCTTCTCTTCCATACCACCCATCCTCCGCCTATTACGAGGATACCGGCCAGCGAAGCGATCAGCCTTGCTTTCCAGGGGGTGGATTGTTTGCAGGTGATGATGCCGGTGCGGCCGGAAAGGATGGAGGCGGCCCAGAAATAGGGCAGCTGGTTGTCTTTGTTGGTGCGCAGGAATTCGAGCTTGGCTTTCTGCAGCGCTACATCGGTGGGCTCGCCCGCCACAATGTATTTGCAAAAAAGCTCGATCAGCTCATTGGCGGAAGCCGCATCTACCGACCATAGGTTGTTGACACAGGCAGGAATGCCTACCGAGGCAAACCCCCGGCTGAAATTGTACACCCCTTCTCCCCTGTACACCTTGCCGACACCCGTTTTACAGGCAGACGCTATGATCAGCTCGGTCTCCGGTTTTGTTTCGGCGACCAGCTCCGACAACGACATGGGGCCATCGGCAAAATAGATCACAGGCTCACCGGTGCTCCCGCTGTCTGACGCGTGTGTGGAGAGGTAATTGATCTTATACTTATAGAAATTATGCTGGAAATTGCTTTTCGTGGCATCGCCGTCCAGGAAATCGTCTGCATCCGTGATCCAGTTCTTTACATTCCGGATGGAACCGGCACTCCCGTTCAGGTTGCTCAGCATCGAATCGTATGGATATTCTACCGGGGCCATGCCTAGTAGCGTCTTGGTGCCGGCAGCCGGCTTCCTGACCACCGTATTGGAGATCAGCAGGTACCTCGCCGAATAGGTATAGCTGACGGCGTGGTCTTCCAGAAAATACACCGTTTTTTTGGGGTCACCGGTAACCAGTGCCTCAAAAGGGAAATACTGCCCGTCGGGCGAAATTATGATCCGGCCCTTTGGGATCCATTTATCCCGGAACATCAGATCATATAATTGCCGGGCAGTGTGGTGAAAGATATCCAGGTTCCGGTTCAGCAGGGAAGCATCGGAAATATAGGTCAGGTAGGCGGAGAGCGTACTGTCGAATTGCTGTTTGTTGATCTTGTCGAGGCGGATCTCATTGCGGGTGATGATGATCTCGTACACGGACTGGTCGCCCTCGAACAGTTCTATCAGCGCATGGTGATCTTTCAGCAGCTTTTTCTGTACGTTGCTCACCGTTACACCAGC
Organism: Chitinophagaceae bacterium; assembly: GCA_965200945.1. Classification (GTDB taxonomy): domain Bacteria; phylum Bacteroidota; class Bacteroidia; order Chitinophagales; family Chitinophagaceae; genus JADCRZ01. Next base: position 179,164 of record OZ241749.1, on the reverse strand, counting down.
TGAATCGAACAGTTTCCGGTATGCACCTGCATTTTGCGCTTTGTGCTTTTTCTGCAGCAGCTCGAGCAGCTGCTTGTATTCGAGCAGCTTGTTCTCGAGCCCGTCGTAATTGGACGCATTGATGTCCGACAGGCTCAGCTCTTTCTGCAGCCCGGCGATCTTTCTCACATAAAAGGCCTGCTGGTAAAAATCTTTGTCGTCGAGGAACATCTGCTCAGTGAGCTGATCGTTGAGCAGCACGGCGCGGCTTTTTTCAAAGAAGTAAAACGCGACCTCCATTTTGTTTCCCGCCAGGAAGCAGGCTTCTATGGCATGTTCGTACAAGCGGTGATTGTCTTTGCGCCAGAAAAGCTTCGACTGGATGTCGGATTGTTCGGTGCGGAGCTTGTCGAGCACGTTGTCGGTAGTACGGTAGAGACTGATGGCTTTCTCAAAATCTTCGGGGCGCTTTTTTTCGCGGTACAGCTGAAAACAGGCGTCCGCCTTGTCGAGCAACAGCCCGGTCAGGTATTCTGTCTTCGAAATTTTATCGAACGACATGGTCAGCAAACCTTTCTCATCCAGTCCGGGCTGTATCTGGTCGAGCGCCAGGGTAAAATAGTGGAAGGCGGAATCGTATGCTTTTTTCTGCACGAACAGGTTCGCCATGTTGGCAAGCAGGTTCAGCGCTTCCATGGAGGCTGCCTTGTCGCGGGTGGGGCCGGCATAAAAACATTCCAAAGCCCGGCGGTAACAGGCCATGGCCGGCGGGAAATCGTGAAATGATTTGTCGTACACATGATACCCCAGGTTGGTATAGGTCTCCATGCAGGATATCATGCTTTTGGATCGTTCGCCGTATTTCAGCGACAGCATAAAAAACCTGCGGGCTTCCTGCGGATTGCCCTTGCTGACCTGGATCTGTCCGAGCAGGTCGTACACCGTACCAAAACTTTCGTCTGAGCCATTCCGTTTCAGGTCGTCGGCCTCCTGCAACAGCAGGGCTTCCGCGCGGGAGTATTCCTTGGTGGCGAGCAGCGTGTTTACTTTGAAGGTAAGGAAAGACACCCTGTACACGAGGCCGTTCGGTTTGCCGTCGTAGTATCTCTGGTTAAGTCTTTCACCGCGGTCGGCCGTTTTAAAACACAGCTGGTAGTCGCCAATATCGAACAGCGCCTGCGCTTTCTTTTTCAGTGCCTGCAGGGGATACCCGATGAAGGCATCGATGTTGATGCGGTTGGCAAAGGTGGAGAAAGTGGTGACGCAGCTGTCGAGGAAGGCGACCTTTTCTTCCGGCAGATTGAGGTTCTCGCAACAGGAAGAAAGGATGTTGTAGTTCACCAGGAGAAGTGTGGGATCACCCGCATGCCTGATCCGGCCCGCAGCGATCAGCTTGTTCGACATTTTTACCCAGCTCATGGCCAGGTTGTACTGCTGCATCCTGAAATACAGCACGGCAATGCACTGCCGGAGCTTTGCCTGGGTGGAATCGCCGCGGTATGCACAGGTGTTCATCAGGCTGTCTGACCGCAGCAGGCCGGCAACATGGCGCTGGAGCTGAGCCGTTGCAGTGCCGGCCGGAACGCGCAGGCCGGCTGCCATCTGTGCATTGAGAGAGTCCCTTACCGGACATTGCCCGTAAGAAAGTATAGTAGCGGGGAAAAGAAGGATAACAAAAAATACAAGGCGCGTGTACATATTACCCAGCGTTCGGGAAGTGTCATGGAAAACGGTGTGCCGCAACCGGGAGAAAGCCGCTCTGCGGCGGAAGTTCAGGGCAGGAGATGTTCAGGATCGGAAGGCGGATCTTTGATGGCTCCCTTGAACAGGATGCTTTCATCTTCATCATTTACGCTGGCCGTTGCACTGGCGAACAGCGATTGCACCTGTGCGGGCCGTAACAGGTTTTGATCCTGGCTGAATGCGGGCGCTTCTGTACCTGGGTCTGTCTCGTCGGCACCTGACTGCTTTTTTGTAATAAAAACTTCGAGGTTTACATATGGAGAACAAACGATGCTTTCGAAATAGTCAGGGGGGATCTGCGAAGAACGCAGCAGTTCAATCACCGATTGCTTCAGATCTTCCGTGATCTTTACCGTAACAGCACAGGTTTCAGGCTTTCCGTTCGTAGAAGGAGGTGACGCTTTCTTACTCATAATTGGGTTTTGATGCAGGTTTAAAGAATAGTTGTGGCGGGTTCCAGCCTGTGTGTCCTGCAGGGAAAACGCTTTCTGCATGGAGCACCAGCCATATAAAGACATGTCTCTCTTTACCGGCTTCATGAGAACCCTGTGAAGCTGGCTGCCTCTTTTCATCCGATCTTCCTCACGTCGCTATTTAGTATTAATTCCTGCTTAAAGGTAAACAATGATTTCGCATTATTTTTTATTTGATTGATGGCCCGGCCAGGAGTTGTCACACTTCCAGCCCCAGCCTGCGCGAGATGTTGGAGGTAAAAACATTGTCCGGATCCCATTTGGCTTTTATCTTCAGCCAGTCTTTGTATTGCGGGTACATGGCCTGAAACTCTTCTTTGCTCATCATGGCATCCTTGCCGAGGTAGATGCGTCCGCCGGCCTGCAGCACAACGGCATCCAGCCTTTTAGTGAAAGCCCGCAGGTTCGGTGTGACCGGAAAATCGATCGCCAGGGTGTATCCCCTGAATGGAAACGAGAGGATCCCCTGCCCTGTTCCCATCTTTTTAAAAACATTGAGGAACGGCGTACAGCCGCTCTGGCTGATCATTTCAAGCATGGTTTGCAGGGTTGCCCTACCACCCGCTTCCGGGATCACGAACTGGTATTGTATGAAGCCTCTTCTGCCGTATCCGCGGTTCCATTCGCCGATGGCGTCCAGGGGGAAAAAGAACTTTTCGTAGTGCACGATCTTTTTGGACGAATTCTGCACAAAGGCGATCACCGAGTTGAGGATGCGTACGGTGAAATTGTTGAGCGTAAAGTCGGGCATGAAGAAAGGCACCGACAACAGGCCTTTCTGCTTGTGGATCCTGAGCGGATCTTTCTGCATGGAGGCAGGCAGGTCTTCCACCGCGGCGGCATTGCCGAGCGAAAGAACGCCCCGGCCCAGGTGCTTGCCGGTTGCCAGTGCATCGATCCAGGCCACGGAATAGTTGAAGTCCTTGTCGTATTTCTCCACGGCTTCGAGCATCTCGTCGAGGTTGCGCACTTTCACCGATTTCTGTCTGAAATACGTGGTGGCCACTTTGCGCAGCTTTATCTTGGCGGTCAGGATGACGCCCAGCAGCCCGAGCCCGCCCACGGTGCCCCAGAACAGGTCGTGGTTCTGCACGCGCGAGGCGGTGACCACGCTGTTATCCGACAGGAGGATGGTGAAAGAGATGAGGCAGTTGACAAAGGAGCCGTCGATGTGGTGCGCCTTGCCATGGATGTCGTTGGCGATGGCACCGCCGATGGTCACGTATTTGGTGCCCGGACAAATCATGGGAAGCCAGCCGCGGGGGGCGAAGACGGTGATGATCTCTTCCAGGCTGACACCGGCTTCGCATTCGAGGATGCCGGTGGGTTCGTCGAAGGAGATGAAATGATTGAGGTGCGTGCAGATGGCTACCCGTTTGTCGGCGTTGATGGCCTGGTCGCCATAGCTTCGCCCGAGGCCGCGTGCGATCAGGGGCTGGCCGGTCGTTTGCGAAAGTTCCTGCTTGTTACGGGGCTGAACCACGTAAGATTCTACCAGCGGAAAGTTGCCCCATCCGCCGATTTCCTTTTTGGTTTCGGTTAACATGGAGCAAAAGTAATACTCCCGCCCGCGAATGTCAAGCGGGCAATCAAAATCATTCAATTACAAGGAGCAGCGCCGGGCAGCGGGGCCTTATTTCAGCAGGTTGAAATCCACTACCCTGCGCAGGTATTTCTTGTCGCGGATCACCCAGGTCACTTCATAGCTGCCCGAGGTATCTTTCGACAGCATGTAGATATAGATGGTCCGGTTGTCGTTCGACATGTAGAGGGTATTGAGCGTTTTGGTAGAGCCGGCATCCTGGTAGCTGAAGCTGGGATTGTAAATATCATTGTATGCTGCTTCGGGTATCTGCACGCTGTCTTTACCGATCATCACCGCAACTGATTTGATCCCTGATTTGGGCACTACGCCGAAGCTTCCGTAGAAAGGTTTGTTGTCGATCCGCACCAGGTGTTTCTCGTCAAAGTATTTGAGTTTGTGGTTGGCCGCTATAAAAGGAGCCACGGTCACCTTCACATGCAGGTCGTTTCCTTCGAAGGTCATGTAATTGTTGCCGTAGTCAGACATGGGCACTTTCTTCAGGGGCGGCTTGCCTGTGCTTTCGTCGATGCCGGCCATGGCAAAGGCGGCCATCTCGCCGCGGACATCTTTTTCCTGCATCTTGGTAAAATTCTCTCTTTTGCTCCGGTAGTCCGGAAAATCATCCTGGGCCCATACACGGATGCTGGTCAGTACCAGCAGGCAACACCACACAAAATGCATAATCTTCTTCATCATAATGCCGTTAAAATAGACAATTTATGTGTTAAGAAAAAGGGAATATGCCGCGTGCTATATCACCAGCAGGCTGCAGCCGCGGATGTCGCTGTTGTCGATCCGGCCCAGCACTTCAAAAGAGCCGCCGGGATGGAGCCGGCCGATGTCGTCCGTTGCGATAAAGGAACACGAGTACAGGTTGGCCAGGTCGATCACGTTCAGGATGCCGCTGACCGGTTTTCCGGCGCCTGCATTCGAGGCCCTCTGCACAGCCCCGGGGTCTTCCTCTTCCCGCACCAGCAGCTGCATCCAATGGGGAGCTTCGTACAGCCCTTCTCCTTTGGAGTAGGCCTGTGAAAGCAGTTCCGTCATCCCGTATTCCGAATGGATGGCATGTACACCCAGGCGTTGTTCGAGGATGGCATGCAGTTCCTGCCGGGTCATTTCTTCGCGGCGCCCTTTCATACCACCGGTTTCCATGATGGTGGTATGACGAAGCTGCATGTTATATTTTTCAGCGAAGTCGAGCAGTCCGAACGTGACGCCCAGCAGCAGGGTTTGCTGCCCGGCAGCTTCCAGCTTCTGAAGGGTATGGTATAGCTTTTCGTGGTCATGGATATAAAAGCCACTGTCGGGGTGGCCACTCAGGGCGATCAGTTCCTGGGCCATCAGCGTAAGGGAGGAACCATTCCTTTCGAGGTAGGATGGCAGCAGTCCGAGAATACACCAGCCGGAAGGGTCGCCGTAGAAGTGTTTGAACGCCTGCGTAAAACTGCGGCGGTAAAGGGAAACCGCTTTCACTTCATGGCGGCTGTTGACGGTGGCAGTGGTACCGCTGCTTTCGAACACCGTCTCCGGCTCGAACCTGGTAGAGACCACGCGGTGCGACTTGAAAAAACGGATGGGCAGGTAAGGGATGGCTTCGATGGAACGGACCTGGCCGGGCGGGCGGTGGAGGGCCTCTGCAAAGCTGCGGTAGAGCGGGTTCTGGCTGTACTGGAAGCGGAAAACCTCCAGCGCCAGCGCAGAAAAGCCAGCATCGGTTACACTAAAAATTTTATCAATCAATTCACTTTCCATATTAGGTAAATCTGCCTTCAACGATTACATTTGTTTCAATATCTTTTTATGAGCCGCAAATTCTCTTTATCCCTTGTCTTTCTTTGCCTGCTGGTGGCCTGTGGCAAAGACAGCTTCCAGACAAAGCCGCAAATTAAAGTAAAGTCGATGAACGGAAATGTGGTACCTGTTGGCGGAACGCTGATGGTGAATCTTTCTTTCACCGATAAAGAGGGAGATCTGGGCAATGGCAAGCTCGTATACATTCCTACCCGCCTGAACAGGAGGCCGCTGCCGCCAGCGATCCCCGCCTACGATTCGGTGGTCAATCCCCTCCCCGAGTTTCCCGATAAATCTATTGGAGAGATCCAGCTGAGTCTGCAGTACAGCTTTCTGCACAAAAGCGATATCGAGAACGATACCATCAACCTTCGCTTCGTGGCCGTCGACAAAGCCGGTCATAAGAGCGACACGGTCACTTCCGACAGGATCGTGATCCTGAAAAATTAGGAGCGTACTGTTTCTTCCGATTTTCGGCGTATTTGTACTTTCCGGGTATAAAACCTGGAGTACTTCTGATCAATATGATTCTTCCATCCTTTGAGTTGTGTTGTTGACAAACTTCTATTGACGGTATTCAGGCTTGTAGTAGAGTATGATCGAGCCGGAGTCGTTGAATATTTTTGTTCCGGCGAGTTTCAGGTTGATCTTCTCCTGTATGTCTTTCAGCAGTGGCAAGCCCTTGCCTGCTATGATGGGTTGCACGCAGATCTGAAATTCGTCGATCAGGTTAAGGTTCATTGCTTGCACGATCAGCCCCGGGCTGCCAACTAACATGTCTTTTGGCCCCGGATCTTGCTTGAGGGCTGACACTTCTTCTTCCAGATGTTTAGTGGCCAACCTGGCATTTTTCCATGCGACATTTCTCAGTGTATGGGAAAACAGAATTTTCCGAATGTCATCAATTGCGACGGCAAAGTCATCCTCCGATTTGTTGCCTGAAGGGTTTCTAACCAAAGCCGGCCAATAGCTTTCCATGAGCTGGTATGTTGTTCTCCCATACAAAATATCACCTGCACTGTTGAGCAGGTCAGTGTAATGCTGATGCAATTCATCATCTGCGATCAGGATGGTATGGTCGCAAAAACCATCAAGCGTCATGTTGATGGCAGCAATTAATTTCCTCATGATTTTCGGTTCGGTTGCGTGAGGTTATGTTTATATTTTTTTTTGTATTTGCCAGTAATGCCCAAAGGGATCTCTGAACATGCCTTGCCTGTAGCCATAATCATGATCTGTTACCGGATTAATTTCCGTAGCGCCTGCATGAATAGCTTTACGCATGATTTCCTCCACATCCGGAACGAACAAACCAATCACAGCAGTCACCCCGTTGGCGCTTACTGGTTCCAGCGCATTGTGCATCGTTTCATGGACATGAAAAATTGCGCCATCGAACCCGAATTCAGCCACGTGAATACTTCCATCGTCGTTGCGAAGACAAAAATGTTCATTTGCCCCTAAACGAATGTAGAAATCAATGTTCGTTGTCCCGTTCGGAATATGCAATTCAGGAGCAAAATGAGTGGTGTTTTCTAAAGAGGGCATAGCAATATTAAACAGGGTATCATTAAATTGGTTTTGTCATTTTCAAAGTAGGCGCTTGGTTAATCAATTCCGTCCGGGGTAATTATCGCTGCGCCATTAAAGTAAGCCCGTTTTCTGTGTGCGGGCACTTAGAAATCGGACAATTGATACCTCAGAACGCCCCACTTTACTCGTAATCTCCAGGTTGATAAGGTTCTTCATCGATTACTTGTCCGACAGTAGTAAATTTTTGCAAAGGTCTGCCATTTTCAGGATTGTCTTTTGACGAATAAACACAATCCAATCACCATTTAATGGTTTGCTAATAAAATCTATCCTGCCATGTCCTGCTCGCGCAAAACCTCCTTCCACACCTTTACGTGAATGGTCCCTGCTTGCACATATAAGAAAGCGTTTAGTCATTATTGCTATCTATCCAAATGGTGTTATAAGTTGCAGGTTTAAATTCTAATGCTAGCGCTGCGGCTTTGTCCATATGCTGTTTTACTTCGGGAATTGAAAATATCCTTTTGTAATCTTCAAGTGATGCCCACTGAGCATAATTTGTAACTGTTATGCCATCATCGCCCAAGTGAATATTTGCTGAAATATAGCCTGCCATTTTGCTCATAACCTTTTCGCTTGCTTCTTTTAAATTTTCAAATAACTCCTTTTGCTTTTCAGGCTTTGTAGTAAAAACGTTAATGAGGGTACAAATCTTTTTGTTACTGTCAATAATTGTCATAATTACGAATTTTAATTTTTTAGATATTGACCACAAAGGTGACGCACAATGACCAGGGCTTGCTGCTGTGCCGATATTCTGTGTTCGTCTGCCCGAAACTGTAGCCGCATGAAAAACCAAAGTACAGAATTTTTTCAAATGCCCATCTGCATTCGGTCACGCTGGAACTACCGGTGATAAGCAAGCCTGTTGCTGATGCTGCGTCTCGTCTGCCTGCATAATAGCAAACCGAATGTTGTACGCCGTTCGTCATGGACAACCTGGCAATTGGCTTTAGACCTCTCTCCAAGTTACATTTTTTGCTTTTATAACCCAGTTTGGCTTCTCATAAATAGAACTACCACTATCATGAACATTGAAACACACCTCAATGCCCTCACCACCCTTATTGAAGGTGGAAAAGTCTAGAAAATAGCCTTGCGTTGGAAATTTGTCAAAAAGCGATACCTCAATGATTTTTTCAAATCTTAAGTTTAATGTGCAGGGCGTAAGATCTTCTTTCTGGAGAGGACCGGGAGAACTTATTCTTTTAATGCGCTTTACAAATAAATCCACTTCAATAAAGTCATTTTGAATGTCCAAACGAAACGACTTAACTGCTCCGTCATGAAACCAGTATTGTCCATGAAGTCTTTCAATATTCATATCGCTTGAAATAATGGCGCACCAACTTATGTATTGCAGGAACCCCCTCAATATACGCAAAACAAATTGTTATTGAATACCAAACCTTTGCCTGTTCGTTTTTGCAAATTGTTTTGGGATCCGCAGGTACGTCAAGCCTGCTAACAATCATGGTTCCCTTTTCCAGAGGTTATCCGGCAGACAGTCAGTGTTATGAGTTGTTTCCTCTTTACATGCAATAAGCGCTCTGTTGTTTTTATGTTTGAATGCCCCCTAAATGGCTTTGATGTAACGGCTGTTTCACTCCTTTTCAATTCCCATCCGGCTTTGCGATAATACCAAGCGGACTGGGCGGCAGTACCCATCCGGATATGGAGTCGGGATGGGCGGGGTCGAAGGCGGGAACTTCTTTTTTCAGGTATTGTGCGAGGGCGATCTTGTTCGACTGGAGGCCCTGCACGATGCAGCGGGCGATCTCGTAGGCGCCATAGCTGTTGAAGTGGGTATCGTCTTTGAGCTCTTTGTCCTGGCCGGGAAAGCTGTGGGCCGGATAATGCACAAAGGCTTTTACGGATTGTTCAGGGCCCCACGCTTCGTACAACACCTTGCTCATGGCATTGAGATCGATGAGTGCTACGTTCTCTTCCTGTGCAGTCTGCCGCATGGCAGCCGGGTAATCGCCCAGGGTGTTTACGATGTGGCCCGTGCTGTCGAAACTTCGCCTGTTCATCGACGTAACAAGAACCGGAATGCCACCCTTTTTCCTGACTTCCCCGATGGCCCATTTCAGGTCGCGTTTATAGCTCGTGAACGGACCGATCCCTTCTCCTTTCTGCTTTTGGTCGTTGTGCGCAAATTCAATAAAAAGGTAGTCGCCGGCCTTCAGGAGGCTCAGGATCTTTTCGAGCCTTCTTTCCGCCATGAAACCGCTGATGGTTTCGCCCGACTCGGCATAGTTGGCCACAACGATCTTTTCAGGCTGGAAAAACACCGGTAACATTTGTCCCCACGCAGCCCAGGGTTCTTCTGCCTGGTCGACGACGGTGGAGTTGCCTGCAAGGAACACCGTGGTGGCTTTGTCTGCGGGTGTGATCTCTATGGCGCAGACCTTCGGAGCCGCATTGTTGAACTCCAGTGTCAGCTGATCATCCCAGTGCAGGTAGTTTAGTTCCCTCGGCTTGATGCGCACCATCCTGTTGGTTCCTTTGATCAGGGTATCACGCACATGAACGGTAAAGGTGGTGGTCTGAAACGATCCTTTGCCGGTCTCTACCTTCTCTACCATCAGCCGGCGGCATTCTGCTTTTACCGTGGTCACCGACTTGCCCTGCGCATCGCCGGTGATCACCTTCACATTATAGTTGCCTTCCGGCAGTTTCACTGAAAAAAAGAATGGTTGCGAGCTGGTACAATAGTCTTCCCGTAACGCATCTTTCCCGCCCCGGTCCACGCCTTCTACCGGCGCATTGCCATAAAAGCCAAATCCACGCTGCGCAGTATATATCATATCGGGCAACACCCGGGTATAGCCCTTCTCTACCCTGCCAGGACCAAAATCGAATTTGTAGGCGGTGGGCGTACTCTGCGCATAACCGCACTGAGATAATAAATCCAACACAAGCATCCACAAAGCTGCTTTCATAATAGAGTTTTTCGTTTTTTTGTCTGAACCAGCATTAAAGGGTGAAGGGATCGAAGAATTCAGATTTGCCGGCTTCATTTCCAGACCGAACTGCTTTATATACCAGCGACAACGAATTGCGGGTGTGTAAATGTTGCCAGCACCTGCAGCGTCCCCATAGCACGCCTGTTAGCACACAAGCGTTATAACACCATGTATCAGACCAACCATTTAACAGGCAAATTCCAGTTCATCCAAAGTCCCCATACGCCGCCAGCAAGGCTAAAACCCACCAGGGCTTATTGATAGGAAGACGGCGAGTCCCTGAAACCCGTACCACAGTCCCTAACCGCGACACGCCAAGCCACTCAAACTTTTAAACATCGCGGCAGCCTTCTTCCCTCCCTATCCTTTCTTTTTCTTCTCTCCCCGGCCTTTGAAATGGGGCGTGAAGAAATTTACGGAATGGAGCAAGACCAAATAGCCTGCCGCAGGCGGCTATTTGGTGCAACAGACACGCCTGGCTTTATTCCAAAGCAAATCCATGCAAAGGCCCAAACCCCTACTACCGCTGAATAATAGCATGTCCGTTGCCCGCGCAATGCAGTAAATTTTAGCCCCATTTCAACAGCCTTGCATTTTTTGGTACTTTTTGTTGCAAGACAAAAAGTACACATCGACTTGCACCTGGCAAAGACGACAAAGGAAGCGTAGGAAACAGCCGAACCTTTTTTGCTCTCAAAAAAGATGTCATCGACTCACTTGGCATACTGCACCGCACTGTCGTTGATCTTGTACGAGTTCTTTCTCAGCAGGTCGATGATCTCGGCACCAGCCAGCAACACAGGGCCGTAGCCATGGGCGGCGTATACGTTGACGGGACGGAAATAGTAAAAGGCCGGATCGAAGCCCATGCCGGTTCCGACGCAGGTACCTTCTACCTGGCCTTTTGCGTTCACTTTGGTGGTAACGGCGTTCCAGGCCAGGATGGCCGCAGGGCCGTAAGCCATGCGATCGAGCCAGCCTTTGTTGACGGCATGCGCCAGGCAATAGGCATAGATGGCGGTGGCGGAGGTTTCAAGGTAGGAATCGTTCCGGTCGAGCAGCTGGTGCCAGAAGCCGGTGCCCGACTGGTACGAAGCGATGCCTCTGGCATGCGCCTGCAGCTGGCTCAGGACAGCCGCACGGGAAGGATGATTCTCGGGCAGCACATCAAGCAATTCAACCATGGCCAGGATCGCCCAGCCGTTGGCACGGGCCCAGTGAAACTGCGGATGTTCGGTCATGCCTTCCACCCACCCATGCATGTAAACCCCTTTCTCCCGGTTAAACATACGCGCAGAGAACTGCAGGATCTGCTTGGCCGCGTCATCAAAATATTTCCGGTCGCCCGTAAGGCTGCCCATCTGGGCCAGCGCCGGAACGCCCATGTACAGATCGTCGAGCCAGAGACTGTTGGGCAGCGGCCGGTTGCGGGCCAGGGTGCCGTCTTTCAACCTGTACTCTTTTACCGCTACGAAGTTCAGGTAGTTGTCGATCAGCGGACGCAGGTTTTTGCTGATGCCGGCCCGCGTGGTCTTGATCATGGAAGCCGCCACGGCGCCCGCATCGTCGAGGGCATGCGGATCGATGACCTGCCGCAACGGGTTGGAAGCCTGCGGACTGGCCTGGTACAGTATTTTGAAGTAAGGCGTTACGCCGGCCAGAAAATCGAACCGCTTTTTGAGGTAGTCGGCATATCTGGCATCACCTGTTACTTCGAAGATCCGGAGCATGGCTGAATAGGTGACGCCCCATTCGTAGCTGGTGAGCCGGTAGTCGCCCGACTGCACTGTAACGCCCGAATCCGGTTTGGAGTAATCTGTTACCACCTGTCCGGTTTTGCGGTTCACCAGCTTTGCCGGTGTAGTAGCATCCAGGTACTGGAACACCCGGTCAAGCACGGCTTTCACGCCTGCAGTATCAGGGGCGCCATAAGGAATGGTATAATCAGGCTGCAGCAGGTGCAGCGGCGTGTTGGAATCGTTGCGGGGAGCCTGTGCAACTGCTGTATTGCTGAGGATGAGCACCAGACCGGCGTACAGGGCGGTTGATTTTATCATGAAAGACAAAAGTTTCGTTTGAGCAAATCTAGAGGATTTACGGATTTAAAAGTGTTTGTGTGCAGACGCCATGCGCTGCGTCCCTGTATTGTACCGGCTTCACAAGTTTCTGCTTTCACATGAAACCCGTGCGACCTGAAAGGCCGGGTTAAAGCAGTACCTCCAGTTTCCCTGTTATTCCTGCTCAGGCGCAGCAAGATCGTGCGAGTGCAAGCTCAAGTTGGCGCCTGCTCGAGGATGAAAAAAGAAGTAGCTTTCTCAAACCACTCATAAGACAAACCTCCCGGATATTCAACGCATAACCCAGCCTGTTAGTAACCCGGGTTCTGCGTGTAGAGTCCCAGTTTTACATCCAGCTCCGATTGAGGAACCGGATATATATTATAATTCTTCTGAAAAGGAAGCATCTGCTTGCGCACGTCTTCCGCGGCGATCCAGGCGGGTATTACGGTCTCTACCAGTCCGCTTCTTACCAGGTCGTGCCAGCGGGAACCTTCTGCGGCAAATTCCTTTCTTCTTTCTTCCATCAGCTGCGGCAGCGTTGCATTGGAACGCGCTGCTAGTCCGGCCCGGGCCCTTACCTGGTTTACGATGCCATCCACATCGGCCTGTGTGCCGGCAGCGCCTTTCAGGATGCATTCCGCTTTCAGCATCAGCACATCCGTATAGCGCAGCACGATGAAATTGATGGGCCAGTCGAGCCGGTTGGCCGGCACTTTGGTGAGGTCGACCCATTTCTTGAAAAACGACTGCGTCTCTGCCACACCGTTATAGGTATAGCCCGACTGAATGGTAAATGCCTTGCGGTTATCGCCGGCTTCATACGAGTTCAGCAGGTTGACGGCCACGGGCCGGATGGTGAGGCCGCCCTGGGTCGATTTTCCCTGCGACTGGAAATAGGTGTCCGGCACCAGCACCCAGGAAAAAGTGGAACCCAGCACCGGCGTGGAACCGGTGGTGTACTGGATGTCGAACACCACTTCCTTGTTGTTCTCGTTGGTAAAGGAGAAGATGCTGGTATAGGGCGTTACCAGCGAATATTTGTTACTCGCGATGATCTCGTTGAGCAGCGACAGCGCCTGGCTCCATTCGTTGAGACCAAGCCCCGGTCCTTCGATGCTGTAGGTGGGTCCGGAGCGGGTCATGTACGCCAGTGCCAGCATGCCTTTGGCAGCCCACTTTGTGGCCCGGCCCAGGTCGGCGGCGGCGCTGTATGAATCGGGCAGACTGTCGGCGGCAAACTGCAGATCGGCCAGGATGAGTTTGTATACATCGGCAACCGGACTTCTTGGAATATCCACGGCTTCTCCGGCGGTGATGGGGCGGTCTACCACGGGCACTTTGCCAAACCAGCGCACGAGATCAAAGTACAGGAATCCGCGCAGGAAGCGGGTTTCAGCGCGCAGCCGGGTCCTGAGACCGGCATCGGCAATGATGGTGGCTCCTTTCTGCTGCAGCTGGTCGAGCAGGGTGTTGGCGCGGTAAATAGCGTTGAAGTCGGCCGACCAGGCTTCCGTTACATACGGGTTGCTGGCGATGGTCTTCTGGAAACTGTTGATCCCTTCCCAGTCGCGCACGCCGCCGTCAGACACGGCATACAGGTTGTCGGAGCGGGTTTCCGACAGGTTGAGCTGGCGGTCGGGATACCCCCGCAGGCCGTTGTATACGGCGTTTACGCCCTGGATAAAATCATTGGTGGAACCATAAAAAGTTGCGGTGGTGGCGGAGGAAATAGGGATCTGCGTCAGGTCTTTGGTGCAGGAGGCCAGCAGCACAACCGCGATGCCAAAAAGAAAATATAGTCGTTTCATATTACTAGGCTGAAAGAATTAAAAGGTGAAGTTCAGGCCAAGGATAAGCGATTTGGGCAAGGGCAATCCCCCATAGTCACCCGCTTCCGGAAAGGTGGAGCTGCCACTCAGGTCGGTATTGGTAGCTTCCGGATTGAAGCCTCCCGTGTATTTATCATGCCCGAAGAAATTTTCAGCCGTTACGAATGCACGGGCGTTCTGGACAAACTTCGCATGTAAGAGCTGTGCCAGGTTATACCCCACCGTTATATTCCTCACCCGGAAATAATCGGAAGGATAGAGCCAGTCCGTGTTCACGATGCGGCCGAAAGTGGAGTAGGCTTTGCTGATGCGGCCGTCGCCCGGGTTCTGCGGCGAGAACCACCGGTTACGGTACAGTCCGATCGCATTGTCTGAAGCGCCCTGCCCGGTACGGCTTACGGCGCGGCCAAACAGGGAATAGATGGAACCGCCTGACTGCCCCTGCACGAGTATGCTGAGGTCGAATCCTTTATAGCGGAATGTGTTGGTCATACCCCAGATATAATCTGGATTGGGATGCCCGACGATCACGCGGTCGTTGCCGTCGATCACACCGTCGCCGTTGGCATCCGCATATCTCGGGTCGCCCACGGTTTCAGAGCCGAACACCGGCGCTTTTTTGTCTATGTCGGCCTGGGTGAGAATGCCGTTCTGCCGTACCACATAGATGCTGTAAACGGGGTCGCCTACCCGAAGTATGCTGTGCGGAATATCGAATGATGACGGGATCAGGATCTGGTTTTGTCCGGCCGCGAGCGCCACCACCTTGTTGCTGTTGTGGGTAAAGTTGATGGAGGTGTTCCATTGCAGTTTGCCGGTCAGGTTGCGGGTGTTTACTTCCAGTTCCCAGCCGGTGTTCTGCGCTTTGCCGATGTTGGTAAGCAGGGTCGGGAAACCGGTCACCTGCGGGATGGGCACGTTCAGGAGCAGGTTGCTGCTCGATCGCTTGTAATAATCAGCCGATAAAGTGATCCTGTTCTTCAGGATAGCCAGGTCGAACCCGATGTCGACCGTCTGCTGTTTTTCCCAGGCGAGGTCCGGGTTGGTAACGCCGGCGGGGGCCTGCCCGATCACGGCCACAGGTGTGTTTCCCCCGAAAGTATAATTGTAGTTGCCGAGTGTGGCGTAGGTGCTGTAATCACCGATGTTGAAGTTGCCCGCAGTACCCCAGCTGGCCCTGATTTTCAGCTCGCTGATCTGCGGAACCGCTTCCATGAATTTTTCCTGCGATACCCGCCAGCCGGCAGATGCAGAGGGGAAGATACCCCATTTGGTATTGGCGCCGAACCTGGAGGAGCCATCTCTGCGGATGCTTCCCGACAGCAGGTATTTGCCATCGAACGCATACTGCAGCCGGCCGAAGTAGGAGATCAGCACGCTCTTGGTTTCTGTGGTGCTGCCGGTAACGCCGGTGGCGGCATTCAGTGTGTTGATCACGCTGCTGTTGTATCCGCCGTTGGATGCGATGCGCGCGTTGTCGAGCTTGTCTACATTATACGATTCACCGGCCAGCAGCGAGATGTCGTGCTTGTCGGCGATGGTCCTGTTGAACGACAGGGTGTTCTCATTCGCAAAGGTCTGCCGGCGGTAGCTGGAGTACGAGCCGGATGTGAGTACGGTAAGCTGTGCCGCCCGGGTCGTCTGCGTGCCCGATACATCGAACGGCGTATATCCTTTCGACACATTGTCTACGTTGTCGAGGTTCACGGTCGTTCTGAAGGCAAGCCCCTGTAGGATCTGGTATTCTCCGTACAGAGAGGTAAGGGTGCGGTAGCGTTTGGTTTGCCCGATCACCTCGCGCAGTTTGCTGATGGAACTGTTGGCGGAAGTACCCCAGCGGTACTGCCCGTTCTTGCCCACGTTGGGCGCCAGGCCCATGGTATCTTCCTGCACTGGCGTAAAGCTGACGAGCTGGTGCAGCAGGTTGTCTTTTCCTTCCACACCCGGGTCGTTGGTGACAGACAGGGTGGGCGCTACGTTCAGGCCGAACTTGAGCTTGCTGCTGGCGTTCACTTCCAGGTTGGCACGGGCGGAATAGGAAGTGTAGTCCATCCCGATCACCATGCCCTGCTGGTGTACGTAGTTACCCGACATATAATATTTCACGAACTCGTTGCCACCGCTGGCCGAGATCTGGTGGTTCTGGGTCAGTCCTTTCCGGAAACTTTCATCCTGCCAGTCGATGAACCGGAGGCCCGGATGGCCGGGCTGAAGCCAGCGGTCGTCGGTCATGTAGCTGGTGTTTACGGTTCCGGCGGCAAGGCCGAGGATCTGTGCGCGCTGGGCGTTTGTTTGCGCGGCGGTTCTGCCGGTTCCGGAGGCCACCCATTGTGCGTTGATGATCTCGGTGGCGCGGTCGATCCATTCCTGGGCCGACAGCATATCAACCTTACGGGATGCTTCGGTATATCCGGCGGTGGTATTGAAGGTGATCTGCGGTTTGCCGACCCTGCCCCGCTTGGTGGTGATAAGCACCACCCCGTTGGCCGCCCGCGATCCGTAGATAGCCGCCGACGCCGCATCTTTCAGCACCTGGATGGATTCAATGTCGTTGGGATTGATGTTGTCGAGCGGGTTCCCGGCAGCGTAGTTGCCTGAGCCGTTGGGACTGGTGTTGGACAGTGGAAAACCATCGATCACGTAGAGCGGTTCATTGCCGGCTGAGATAGAGCCGGTACCCCGCACCTGGATGCTGAAAGCCTTGCCGGGCGCGCCGGAAGTTTGTTTTACCGTTACGCCAGCCATTTGTCCGACCAGGGCCTGGTCTACACGCAGAATGGGGCGCTCGTCCAGGTTGTCTGCCTTGAAGGTGGCGATGGCAGCGGTTACATTTGCTTTTTTCTGTGTGCCGTAGCCAATGACAACTACGTCGGTCAGTGTTTTAGAATCCGCCTGCAGGGAGACAGAGAGGGTCTGCCGGTTGTTGACGGCGATCTCCTGGGAGGTGTACCCTACATGGGTGATCACAAGGGTTTCGTCGCCGCGGTCGAGGGTGAGGGAAAAATTTCCGTTTGCATCGGTAATGGTGGTCCTGGAGGCGCCTTTCACTTCAACCACCACGCCTGCAAGCGCTTCCCCGCTGGCTCCGGTGATGCGGCCTTTGATGGGCAGCGGTGCTGCCGGAGAAGAATGAAGTGCGCCGGGGATGTGGGTAATAGCGGCGAGAACGGTTCTGGCCTTACCCTGGGCCTGTACCTGCTGCAAAGATAGAGGGAGTAGAAACGCGGGAAGCAACCACGCGTAGCCGGTTTTCATTTTCATATAGCCACAATGTTAATTGTTCAGAAAGAAGTTGATAAATGTAAAGCAGGCATTTATATCGGGCATCCTGCCCTATCCTGTTCAACTTTCAGCAATTGTGTATAGATGAGCGGGGGCAAACAATAAATGCTGCACGGCAGGCCGCTTATTTCCGTTTGGGAAGCCGGCAGAGACAGATATCGATTTATTCGGCTAACATTGTTTTATGAATGAGACCCGGCGCCCGGCCGCTGTTCCGGCGGGCTTTATCATCACGCTTGCAGGGGCGGTGCTGTTTTCCACCAAAGCCATCATTGTAAAGCTGGCGTTCGCGGGCACCTCCGTTCAGCCGCTCGCGTTGCTGGCGTTGCGCATGATCTTCGCGCTGCCGTTTTATCTGGTCATGGCCGCGGTGGCGCGGAGGAGGGAGCCGCTTCCCCGTACCGGCAGGCATTGGGCCGCTATTGTTACGCTGGGCCTGTTCGGATATTACCTGAGCAGCCTGTTTGACTTTCTAGGTTTGCAGTTTGTGTCGGCCGGGCTTGAACGGCTGATCCTGTTCCTGTATCCCAGCTTTGCCGTGATGATCAATTTCTTTGTGTTCAGACAGAAGCTTTCGCGTATCCAGTTCCTGGCGCTTGCGCTAACCTATGCGGGCATCCTGCTGGCGTACCTGGGAGAACTGCATCTCGAACTGGGCCATCCGGGGTTTTATAAAGGGAGCCTGCTGATCCTGACCTGTGCTTTTACGTATGCCGTTTACATTGCAGGCAGTGGGCGGGCGATACCGGTGGTGGGCGCCACCACGTTTACAGCATATGCGATGCTGGCGGCCACGGCGGGTGTGCTGATCCACTTTACCTTGGCGGGCAGTTATCATGACCTGAACGGACAGCCCGGGCTGTGGTGGTATGGGCTGCTGCTGGCCGTGGTGGCGACCGTCGTGCCATCGCTGCTGCTGTCGTACGGACTGAAAATGATCGGGTCGAACAATGTGGCGATCATATCGGGGATCGGTCCGGTATCCACGATCCTGCAGGCACATTATATACTGGGAGAGCAGATCTATGTGCAGCAGGTGGCCGGCACCGTACTGGTGGTTGCGGGGGTTCTGCTGACGGGCTGGAAGCGGAAAAAATAATTTTTCGGTGGCACTAAAATCGTTTGGTTGATGTACAAAATTACACTACGTTTGCACCCCGATCACCTGCCCAGGTGGCGAAACTGGTAGACGCACTGTGTTCAGGTCGCAGCGCCGCGAGGTGTGCTGGTTCGAATCCAGTCCTGGGCACTATAAAATCCCTGTAAGTCTTTGACTTGCAGGGATTTTTTATTTTATTAGCTCCATTCTTGTTCACCTTTCCACGCATTCTATCACCCAATTAGCATACAGTCAGTGAACTCCTAATCTAAAATTTATGAGAGTTACTGTATTTACCAAACTCTCCTGAGATAAAAGCAAGGTTTGGTGTTATATCGAATGGTGAAAAAAGTCGGGGCAGATGACAGAGCTACTTTCTTACCAAATTGGTTTTTACTCTCCCTGCTGCCACATACCGTTTTTTCCAGTATGGATCATCCAGACAAGCAATACTAACGCCTCTGGAAGAGGATGAATTTATAAACATCCCGTTTTGGAGATACAGACCGACATGCGATACAATGGTATTGTCTATCGTTCTGAAAAATACCAGATCTCCTTCTGATAAATAGTCTTTAGAACCGAATTGCTCTACCTGCTGCATCAGAAACTGCTGCACTGATGTTCTCGGAATAGATATACCATACACTTCGGTGAGGAGGAGTTGCATAAAACCAGAGCAATCTATGCCCTTCTCATTGGTACCGCCCCATTTGTAAGGAGTGTGCATCCATTTGTCGATGAAGTTGTACAGCTTTATATTTTTAATGGCATCCTGAGATACTAATAACTGTTTTGCAAATTTGAGCTGTACAGAATCGTATCTGATTATTTTTTCAACACTTGGCGGAGTATCCGGTAAAATGACAATTACCTTACTGGTATCGTGACTTGCAACCTTCTTAGAGGGTCCGCATGACACAAGCGACAGGTAAGTGAGCGCCACCAAATAAATTCGATTCAGTTTCATAACATTCTATTATTAGGATTTTTTAGATAACAGGAGTCATCATCAAATCTGATACAAAGTAATATTTTGCTAGTGCACGAAGAATAGGTGTTTTTCACGTTTCCTACCCCTATTGTGGTGGCCTACCTTGCTATCACATAGCAACGCTGTTTTGATGCAGCCCAAACAGTCGTCCATTCAGAATTTAAAACAACATTAAATGAACCAGGTTAAGCTTCATAAGAATTCATCCTTTCTGCGCATTGATGAGCGTGTGTTTCTGACAATGGGAATTATAGGTTTTCTCTCCGTAATGACATTGGCATTCCGTTTCAAAAATTATGAACCTTGCCAGTCAATAAAGATTGCAGTCAGTGCATCCGGTTTCCTGACGGGGTACCCTATTCAATTTCATGCAGAATGTAAAAAAGGGAAGCAGTTTGAATGGGATTTTGGTGATGGCACGCTGCAGGAAACGACCGTTCCATCCATTATCCACATCTACAAAAAACCAGGTAATTACATCATAGGGGTAACGGTGAACAAACGTTGCACCGAGGCCCAGAAACTTTTTATAAACGAAGTGCCGCCCATCGACCCTACCAGCTTGTTACCTATGTTTATCAGTCCCGATACAGCCCTTGTCAATACTCCTGTAACATTCCACGATAATACTCCCCAAGCGTTTAGTTGGGAGTGGAGGTTTGGGGAAAGTGCCGGCGTGGATGCGACTTCCAGGGAGCCAACATACATTTTTAAAACATCCGGGATTAAAACCATTTATCTCAAAGTAAACGGCCGTTCAGATCAAATAACAGCGAGGATTATTTATGTAAAAGATGCACAGTGGAAGCAAGTTGTCAAATCGCAGGCTTCTGCTCTGGTGGCCGCAGCAGAGATGCCGGAAATAAAAGATGAGCCGGAGGCTCCGGCCCTGAACCAGCAGCCGGAAGAGAAAGCGGAGGCCCCCAAACCCAAAGCGCCCGAAATCACAAACGAGCAGATGAGTGCAGGCCTTACCGACCTCGTAACCGGTCAGAAAAGAGCAGCCGATTTTGCCAGCTACCTATGCGACAATCTGAACCTCATGGTTGTGTACAACGGCAACGCCATGACCTTTACAGAGATGTGCAATGAAATCAGTCAATTCAAAAAGGTTAAAAAGATTCAGCAGCCAAAAGTGTTACTTACAAAGGATGGTGTTACAGGGTGCATCATAACGATGAACGTAACAATTAATAAGAAATCCCTCTTTGATAAGATTTTCTAAACTTATAATACCACACTGCTTCGGCAAGCTCCTGATTAGCCAGAGACTGGAATAACAAAGGCATTAGAAGTTAGTACGCAGCTAATTGCTTCTAATGCCTTTGTTATTTCTAAACTGATATGATACACATCCCAGTTAAGCTCTTGGAACAAGTAGTATTTCCCATGTGCCACTGACCGCATGAAGCACTTAACGGCATGATTGCGGATGAAGTGCACAAGAAGAAATTGCATCCGGCATAATCTTTATTTCAACCCGCATAATATATCGATCTACATTGTCTTTGATATTCGTCCATCTTAATTTGTGGACACACAAATTCGTAATCACTTCCACGTTTTCCTTTTTTATAAAACAGCGTGCGCCAACCAACGGCATTCTCGCATTTTCTCAATTCGTTACACTGATATATTTCTTTTTGTTTGCAGACAACAACAAGTGAGTGGAGGTTTAGCCCTATTGTTCGTATTTTAAACAATGTTGAAATAAGTAGCGGGCTTTGGTGTCTTCTTACCTTGTCGGCACACTGAATCAGCAGGATATTACTTATTGCCGAAATACGCAATTATAGAACCGCTTCATTTAATGGCTTCGTATTTTAGCTAACCCTTTCTTTGCGCTGTACTTTTTCAAATACCGTGTTTTTCACGTTGTCCGCCCCTGCCTCCAACTTGTACTTTTGGTTTGTGCTGCAGCTGATATCACTTACATCATCGCTGCCCGTAGTACAACTGATTCCTCATCTTAAAAACTATACTTGTATGTTTACTTATGACTTAGGCGGAAACTCGGTGGAAGTGCAGGTCTCCGAAGCCATGGCCGAAATAGCTTCGAACAAAACCCTCTTCATCCAGAAACTCACCTCCGAAGATCCCATCCGGCCCCAGGCCGTCAACCTTCAATCAACCGACCAGGTGTTTGAACACTTCTCCCCCAACATCGACGTCGAGTTCGAAAAGCAGGACGGCTCCTCGGTAACCGAAAATCTCCGGTTCTCCAACGTCGGCTCCTTCAGCGTCAAGAACATCGTCAACGACAGCCAGTACCTCAAAAACGTAAACCTTGAACACGAGTCGTACCTGAAAGTGCTCAAACAACTCAAAACCAACAAGGCCTTGAAGACCGTTATCGACAACCCCGACACCAAAGAGGCTTTCGTGAATGCCCTGCGTGCACTCGCAGCCGAACTCGAAGAAGAAAACTAATCCCATACGATCAGCTTTTACCCTTCCTTTTCCCCTTCATCTTCTTAAACAAATACCATGGCACTACAACAAACAACTGAAGACGCTTCCCAAACACTGGAAGCGGCTGTAAGAACAAGCGATACACTTATATCTGCTGATATACCTTCTATTGAGAACTCTCTCCATAAACTTGTACGGGTAGGCGGCTTCGATTTGCTGGAAGCCTCCATCGATGGCCTGCAAAACCTCAATCCTGACAGAAAAGCACGGAAAAAGATCTTTCTCTCTGACACTTCTAAAAAAACAGAACGCCAGGACCTGAAAAGCAAACTCAACCTGTGGATTGAAGTGCTCTCCGCTCATGACTCCGTTGCCGCCATGGCCGATTACTGTACCACTAAAGCCACTGACAGCCGGCAAAACCTCAAAACGAACCTGGCCCGGGCACTGGATGCCACAAAAGAACTCGAGCAGGCCTACCGTTCCGTAGCCTTGTTCTACAGCAACACGGAAGCCGACAAGCTTAAGAATGTAGCCATCGTAAACGCCTCCATGGAACAGCTCACCGATCTGGACAATCCCCGCTTCATCGACTTCGTGGGTGCGGAGCTCAAACAGAACTACGACCGCCTCGATCTGCGCAACAACTACTCCCTGATGGTGATACCAGGCTATCTCAAATCAAACAAGGTCGTCGAGAAATGGTGCAAGCTGGCCTATCAGAACAAGGTCATGCTGGTAACCGACTTTGAAAACCTGGAAAACCCCGATGATGTGCTCGACCTGTTCACAGGCGCCAACCTGACCAGTGCGGATGCCTTCAAGTCGAACGTGGTGATGACCTGCAACTACCTGGTCGGACGCGGCAAGGTGGCGGAAGTAGGAGAAAAGGAAGACCTGTACGTACCCGGCTCAGCGGCACTGGCAGGCAAGATGTACAAAACGCTCATGTCGCAGGTGACGGCAGGCAAGAAGCATGGCAGCATGAACGAGGTGGACGCCGTGCGCTTCGACCTGAAGAAAAGCGAGATATCGCAGCTGGAAAGAGTGGGCCTGGTGCCCATGGTGAACGAATACGGAAAAGTAATGGCCTTCTCCGCAAAGACGCTGTTCAACGGAGACAACCTGGGCCTGCAGACCTATTCGGTGGTAAGGGTGTTTGACTACATCGCCAAAGT
The DNA here is from genome assembly GCA_965200945.1 of Chitinophagaceae bacterium. GTDB lineage: Bacteria > Bacteroidota > Bacteroidia > Chitinophagales > Chitinophagaceae > JADCRZ01. Next base: position 156,174 of record OZ241749.1, on the reverse strand, counting down.
GCTGGTCGACTTTTTGAACCGGCGTGCTTTTGAGAACTGGACCACGCTGACGGAAAAAGACCTGAAGATCCAGATCATCAAGTTCCTGGATGGCATCAAGGGAGCCGACAAGCTGATCGAGAACTTCCGCATAGCGCGCTTTGAAAGGGATGACAAGCAAAAGGACCGGATCTACCTGGACCTGGTGATCACACCCTACTTCCCGGCCAAGAGCTTTGTGGTAAAGCTCGACGGGCACAAAGGGGATGACGGCGCGGAGTGGAGTTCAGAATACGAACAGAAATAACACAATCTATCATTCAAGTTTTTCTTTAATTAATAACCAATCAAAAATTGAAATCACATGGCTTACAAATCATCACTCACCATGGCAGGCAAAACAGTAGATGTACTGTCCTGCAGCTACGCATTCAGCAGAAACACGGACCACAAAGGCAAACCTGTTTCAGACACGAGCGGAGGCACCGTTAACCTGGCGCTGGAATCGACGGAGGAGACGGACATCCTGGAAACGATGCTCAACAACCAGGACAAACCGCAGACGGTGGAGATCGATTTTCAGCAGAGCGAATCGACAGCGAGCATGAAAAAGATCAAGCTGGAAGAGGCGTACGTCATCCAGTTTTCGGAGAGTTTCTCGGACGGTTCGCCGATGGTGTACCAGATCACGCTGTCTGCCAAAACGATGACGATCGGCAGCAGTGCGAAGCTGGTCAACGACTGGCCGAAAGCAAAAAGCTAGCAAAGTGTATTGCGGGCAGGTGAAGCTGTGAATAAAACGTTCATTTGCCTGCAATCTCAAAAAATGAGTAAAACTCATAATAATTGAATTTTAAATATATATATATATGGGAAAGAATATAATAAAACAAATCGGTAGTTCAATAACAAAGCAAATTGGTGCACACTTTTCCACTAGTGAACCTTGGTCTGTGCCACTAAACGCAATCCCGTTCTATAATGCTATAATAGCAAATAAAAATAAATATGTTTTTTTAGACCGAGGCAAAAAACCAATTGACAAAACGCATATTCAAAATAGCATTACTTTATTTGAAAAAACCAGAACGAACTCACTTAATCTTACTGTTCTTGGCTCAAGTCCAACCCTTTGGGATCCAATTGTACTACAAAATTTTGGTGGACTTTCCAATAATCCATTTAAGCTGGAAAACGTGTTGTTAAAAGATGAAAGATTTAAAGAATTAGCAAATCAAGAATATTGGCTGGATGAAGGGGGGCGCACGGCATATGAGAACCTTGAGAAACTTGTGGCTAAGGATTCTTCGTTTCTTCAAACAGGTAGTATACTATTTGAAAGTAAATGGAGTCCTCTACTAAATGATGCAATGATTTTTGGTGCGGCTGCTGGAGGTAATGATATAGTTATTTCTAATGATGCACCTAAAGTTTCGGAGATTGCCAGGAATTTGTTATGGGGGTCTAAGTATGGTTTAACTGTCTTAAGCCACGAATTAATAAACATACATGCATTAGGGTACAAACCAACGGCAAGTGGGCGTTACGGAATGTCTTTTACAATTGACAAAAGAAAGAAATTTAACTTTGATGAGTTAGGAGAGCTTCTACAAAAAAGATCATCTATGAAAGAAGATGATCTTTTTGAGTTATTAAAGAAATTCGATGTTGACAGTAATATGAAGCATTGGTCATAATAAATTTGACTTGATAGCACATCACTACCTCAGACCAATGTCGAAACACTCGTGTGATTAATACGAATCGTTATGACGTTATTATATTAAAATAACTTAAAAATGGAGTATTTAAATTTTTAGAATATTTGTAACTATTCAGACTGAAAAGAAGAAAGGAGAGCCATTGATGGCAGCAGCCAGTGCTTCCATGATGGAGATACCTTGTTCTTTCGTAGTAGAGATTAAGCTGCAGATGGCGGCAAAGTCTTTGGCTCCTTGCTCACTTCTAAAACAGTCTGAAGAGTTACAAGATATCTATAGAAAAGTACTCACTCCCATTTCGCAATTATTACTAACTTCATCTTGTTTACTCAATAAAAAATTTTGGTCAGATTTTGCAAAATCATAACTTATTACCATATCAATCTCTGCGGGCAGAAGGTAATCGGAGATGAGCCGCAATATCTTTCCCTGCTGTTTGTCACCAGTGAACTCGTTTACTTGTGCAGCAGACATCGGTCCTAACGTAACAACCATTTCAACAAACTCTCCTCCTACCACATAATCTCCTGTTGTTAAATCAACTCCTAAAACACATTGGCCCAACCCTGGAGTAACAACAAAGCCGGGGCTCCCCTCCCATTCCAGTTTTTTTACCTGGTTCCTCATTTCCACTTTAGCAGGTACAGCAAACATCCACTCAAAGAAAACTTCAATAGTATCCCAATCATCACGGATACGATGTATAAGAGGCAAAAACTGAAGAAAAATATGGGCCTGGTAAACGTTTAAATGCTGAAAGATTTCCCAATGGAAACAAAAGATATTCACCAGCTGGTCGGAATGAAAACTCTTATCGAGCTGGCTTTCGTATAAGGCGATCTTGATCCTGGCATCATTTAGGGCCGCATCAAAAGGGAGAAAGAAATTTCTGGCTTCTTTTTCTTCTACACGGTGCCGCTTGATGGCTTCAATAACCTCCTGTTCTGCCCTGTCCGAAGTATAAGAGATTGGCGTATGAAATAACCCTTCCGGCAGTTGGTCATATAATCCTTCTTTGTGGGCTTTGATCAGAACATATTCCTTATGATCATATGCCGAGAGTTCTTCTTCTACGCCCTCCACATCTTTACTATGCGGCCGGCCGGATGCGCCCAAGGGAACGATCAGAATGCGATCACCTGGTACATCGTTCTCCAACATTTCTACAGCTATTACTTCCGCCCTGAAATCTGTTGCTACGCCATTTATTTCATCAGAAAAATGCATATTGAGATCCATGATGGAGATTTAAGAATTTATTGGACGATGAAGTAGACAGGAAAAGGAATATGCTTCTTTTATGACACTCCGCCAGACATGATCCGGTAATTGTATGACATACCCGATTTTGTTTGCAATTTGGATCTTAGCTGGTTACATATCAGATTCCACTCATCCTGATCTTCCGTTTTGTGATTGGCCGGTGTCAAAATTACATCTACTGTCCGCTTGGCGCCAACCTTTGGATTTTCCGAGATTAAAAAACCTCTTTTAACAGTCACATTGCCTAACCTGCTTCCCAATTCATAAAAACAGAAACTGCGAATGTCTTCCACCGTAACAATCCGGCCGCGCGTCAACAGACTGTATTTAAAAGCATGCAGCTCTTCCTCGGATTTCAGTTTGTCTTTTCCACCCATCGTTGCAGTTAACAAAACAAGCGAGTCCGATTTACAGGTTACACCACTGGATTGCTGTAGTTTAGTCCCGGAACGAATATTGTTTGCCAAATTTATATTGGTTGTCCAATATTCTACAAACATGATCTCCTGGTTTTCCTCCGGCTTAACGATGATATAATGCGGAATTTCGAGGGCATCAGACAAAGCCGTATTTGTTTTTTGCTCCATCATGGCAATCAACTGGTTCATCTCCTTCAAAGTACTGATGATATAATCACGTCCTATAGCGGAGAATGCAGCGCTTTCGCTTCTCAAAAGCTGCAATAAGTACTCGATCATTTCTTTGCCGTTCCTGCTGTCAAAACGTTCCATTCCACCAATTCGCAAATTGTATGTTCCGAGCGCTTCGTCTCCGGATTTCCTATATGGAATGGCTTTATACTCTTTTACCCCATCTGTAAACGACTTAATAGCCACGAAACGTTCATTTGGTATATTAGGAAGCGGAATTATGTTTCTACCTCCTCTCAACCGGTATCTTAAATCGTTTTTCTTAGCATTCATAACCGGGAAAGCATTTACTTTCACGTTCAGTTCATCCAGTAGTTCCTGCCGTATGCTGGTCGGAAAAACCACTTTTACCCATAAAAGCCCTTCATTCAATTTTTGCAGTGTAGATTGTGAAAGCACCTTTTTAAATTGATCTGGATAAGGTTTCAGGCTTTCTGGTTTTATCTCGACAATGTTATCATCTATCGTTATAAATTTTTTATCATAATAGCTGATAACGTTGTGCCGAAGAGAATGCATCAAATCCGAATTAAGTATGTCCTGCTCTCTATGAAGGCTCGCCCTCTCACCTTCCTGTAAACCCGGGGAAACACTTAGTTGAACCTCATTTATGGACCATCTGCACAAGGGCAGGTACTGATAAAATTGCTCAGCTGAGGAAATATCCACATTATTGAAATCAAAGAAAAAGCGCATTCGGTCAATGTTCCTGTTATGCGGATGGATTTTTAAACCAAACCATACGCAACTCTCAGGAACCGGTATGCCCTTGGTTGCCTGTCCGGCTATATTTCTGTTTCCCTCCTGATCAAAGAAGTACAGGCTGGAACCGGAAAATAGATAACCGATTTTGGCATCAAATATTTTTACGCTGTTCACAGCACTGAAGCAGAGGTCTACGCTGGTATCCTTGGGGCCGTCCTGCTTTGAAACCATCTTACTTTGGGTATAAAACTGGCTGTCTGCGGTAATAACTTCAGATGCTTCCGCCGGCCTTGCCTGCATGATAGCATGAGCAGGTACCGGAGCCGTGAGAAGATCGGGCGCAAGAAGATGCGCCATTTTTTCGAGAATTCTACTTTCTGCATTCTTTATATCATTTGTCACATCATACAGTTCAGCAGAAAGCGCTTCCATCAAAATTTTGACAAGCGGATCCAGCTCATCCATATTCTTGACATGCCAAAAAGTTAGGGCAACACGAAACATCCTTGTTTTTATAGCCTCCTTGGAATTATCCGAATCGAAAAACATAAAACAGTATAGTTAACTTAATTTGTCTGCTTGAAAGGTGAAATTTTAAGAGGAACATCAATCCAACGAAAGGGGGCTTAAAAAAAGATTGGCAGAAAAATGGAAGGATTCACCTGTTCTTTTTAAAACGGCTTTCAATTTTATTTCCGCCTTTTTTCTTATTTCCGGGTGTTTGTAAATTGCGTTGGTCCTTTCTATGTCACTCAGCACAACGGTTATGTCAATATCAGAGAGCCGGCTCTCATGCTGTGCTATTGACTGTTGTATCGACTTGCACATTTGTCGTTCCCAGTAACCCTGGCTCACGATCAGCTCGAAGTCCAGATCCCATATTTCACAACCAAAAGTGGGGTCGCTCCTATGCTCGCCAAATCTCGTCATGATAATTAATTCCAGATTTTGTGATATGGAGCCTCCAAGGTCAATAGTGGCAGCATCTTTTCCTGCCGTGATGTTTGATAAAGTAAGCGGGAGTTTATAGTAGGAGTTGACAGGCATGTTAATATTTAAAAATCCATTCTAAAAGTATTTAAATCCTTGACTCAATTTTTGTGCATACCCTTGAAAACCGATAATTTCAATTCAAGAAATACTGTATTTTAAAGTTAAGATAAATTTTAAAGACCATCTATCCCATTCCTTGTGGATAAATCCTGTATTAGTGCCTGTCAGCAGGCGCTCCGGGTTGACCATGCGGTAGTGAGTAATTTCTTACACTTCCTCTGAACGGTCCGTTTAAAGCGGTCTTCCCACTGGTGGCAAATCTACTCTCTTTTACCCGGAAATTTTTCAGGGCCTGTTTTACTCAGGCACATAACCGATAGCATATATTATTTTCTTCATATTGCTTCTACTTCCCGGGCTTATCTTAAAAAAGAGATAAATTTACCTGCAGATGACCTGGAAGAGCCCGGTGATTGCAGGGTTCAGAGATGCCGGATAGCCAACCGATCGCCCAAAAAAGTGCAATAACTCGTAAAAGTATTCAAAACCTTACTATCATACAATCATGAGAGACAACCTCAGACATTTTCCGGTAAACTGGATAAACGGGATGAAGGTCAATAAAGACCATTTTATTGCACAGGATGATGGATGGAGAGACGCTTTGAATGATATGGCGGCAATCAACCTTTCTCCTATCCGGTATGGCGTACTTCCGCCTGCCGTCTCTGGTGAAGAAACCTTTAATATCAAATCAACGATAGACAACCAGAACACGCTGCGTGTTGCCATTCTTGCCTGTAATGCCATTACTCCGGGAGGTGTACGGATTATGTTATCTGCTTCAGGCAGGTTAAGTCTGCCTGGTAGCGATGGAGTTCCAGCCATATCCTTTCAATTTTTACCATCTGCATCAGAAACAGCCTGGTGGATTGTTTTATGCGTGAACCCGTACGAAAAACAACCTGCAGGAAGCCCTGACCTAGATGACAACCCGCCAAGATATCCTTTTGTACTGCCCACCTACACCGTACAAGTAGTTAGCCATGACCAATTTAATCAGTTTATCAATCATCCCTATGCAATACCTGTGGGAAAAATAGCTGTAAGCGGAACTGACATAAAAGTAGATACCGAATATATACCTCCCTGTTTTTCTGTCAGTGCACATCCAGACCTTATTTCACTTTACTCCGAGATAGATCAGTTCCTTGGAGGACTTGAAATAAAATGCTCGCAAATAATGCAGAAAGTGTTTAAGAAAACCCATCAGAACGAAATATCGGAACTGGTGATGTTCTTATGTGACCATATAATGTTGTGCCTCGGGCAGTCTATAACAAATATGCGGTGGACAGTTTTGCATGATTCTCCTGCCACACTTTTTACCGTAATTGCCAGCCTGGCGAGGGTTATGAAAAATTCAATCGATCTACGTACGGGCTCCGGCAAGGAGGAAATGATGAACTATTTAAGCGAATGGTGCGAGCTAAAGCAAGGAGAACTCGAAAACCTGTTAAGCGGCATTGCGAACCTCCGGTATGACAGTAACGACATAAACAGAAATATAGAAAAAGTCGTATCGTTTGCAAAAGTGACCTCCCACTTATTTGAAGCTTTAAGTAAGCTTGAATTTATTGGAAAACGCCGGGAATCAGGAATTTTTGTAAAGGAAGAGACGATGGGGAATTCAGACGCTCAAACAAAAACAAAGAGACGCTTTTTTGGATAAATGTTCGCAAAGGACATCTCTTAGAACCGTAGAAATGTAAAAATATCTGAAGTTTTTGGAGATGTCCTTTTGAAAAAATAGATCATTCAATAGCCCATACCAATTCATTGGTATCCTCATTTCGGTTTACCACAACTTTACTTCCTTTTTTCAACTGTTCGGAGATAATATATTTGGAAATAGGTCTTCGCAATTGATTTCTTATGACCCCTGAAATCTGCCTGGCTCCGTATTTAGGAGTAAATCCATTTATCGCAAGCATTTTCTTTGCCGTCTCATGAATTTCGAAACCTATACCCTGCTTGTCTAAAGCTTCCAACAATCCCCGAAGCTGAATATCGAATATCCGGATAAGACTTTTTTCATTTATAGGAGCAAAAGGCACTATTTCGGTAAGGCGTGCTAAAAACTCAGGACGAAAATGCTGGGTCATTATTTCAATGAGCTTATTTGAACCGGGCGTTTCACCTTTATCAAATTGCTCCGCAATCCATTCACTTCCAATGTTAGAAGTAAAAAGGATAAGCGAATTTGAAAAATCGCCTTCTTTCCCAAGCCGGTCATGCATCTTCCCTTCATCCAGTATCTGTAAAAAAGTATCGAATACAGAAGGATGAGCTTTCTCGATTTCATCAAATAACACGATGGAATAAGGTTTTTGTCTTATCTTGTTCACCAGCATTCCTCCTTCCTCATAGCCCACATAACCAGGAGGAGCACCATATAAAAGAGCTGCAGAGTGTTCTTCTTTGAATTCAGACATATCGAACCTTATCATGGCAGTTTCATCGTTAAACAAAAACTCTGCAATGGATTTGGCAAGCTCGGTTTTGCCTGTGCCGGTCGGTCCCAGGAAAAAGAATGAACCTATCGGCTGGCCCCTTTTGTTTAACCCGCTTCGCGACTCCAGAATCGCCTCAGATACTGCTTTCACCGCGTGATCCTGCCCTATCACCCGCCTTTTCAGAAAAGATTCCATGTTCATTAATTTCTCCTTCTCCCCTGCCTGGATCTTTCCCAAAGGAATGCCTGTTTTATAGGAAATTATCGCGGCGATATCTTCCCTGGTTACACATTCCACTGTATTTTCGGCCAAGGGAGTAAGCTGTGCAATCGTGTCCGATAAGTATTTTTCGTATTCGTCTGCTGTTTCAAATTTGTCCGGTTGTGTTTCGTCGTTCAATTTGCCGATTAAAACAGGACTGAGTCTGCTTTTAAGCAAAGTATAGATCCATTTATACTCGTTAAACAGGTCAGCTTGGTTTAATGGTGTCTTGCCATGAACTGCCTTTTCAAATTCAGCTTTTAAACTTAACAGATCGTGACGTGATTTTTGTGTCATCAACTTGATTGCCGACATCGTCCTGTCCATAAGATCGATTGCCGCGTCGGGCAGGTGCCGGTCTTTGATATATCTCTTGGCTAGTCTTACGGATTCATTTATAGCCTCTGCCTCTATTCTCAGCTTATGATGATCTTCAAATTTTGAGGTTAAACGCTGAAGCATTCTCACGGCGGTTTCCGGATCAGGTTCCGTTACAGTTAACACTTCAAATCTTCGGGAAAAGGCCTGATCAGGTTCAATCAATTTTCTGTATTCGTCGTTGGTGGTTGCACCTATCAACGTTATTTCGCCCCTTGCGAGTTCTGGCTTGAGTAAATTCGCGACTCCTGCACCTAAAGAGCCCTTATTGTCCAGCAGAACATGTATCTCATCAATGAACAGAATAGCCTTTTCTATTTGTTTCAGTTCCTTTACAATGTTCTTTATACGATCCTCAGTTTCTCCTTTGTATGAGGCTCCTGCAATCAGTGCACCCAGGTCCAGTTCAAATACTTTAGAACCTGCCAGCTGAGAAGGGACTAAATCATTTACAATATCAAGTGAAAAACCATCTACAAGCGCTGTTTTACCTACGCCTGACTCTCCGGTGATAATGACATTCGGCTTTGTTCTTCTGCATAAAATTTCCATCATCATTCTTGTCTCTTTGTCTCTGCCGATAATGGGGTCGGTTCTGCCCTCTTTTGCCAGAGCCGTACGTTCAATACAATATTTCAGGAGAAATCCTCCGCTACCGCCACCTTGGGTTATCGCTTCGTTTTGCGGTGCTACTGCCTGCTGAAGCGTATCTTCTTTTAAATACAGGTCTAAAATTTCTCGCTCTTTAACAGGAAAAGACTTTAACTCATCACTCGTGAACCCTATACCAGGTTTGGTTAGAGCAGTTAACACGCAAATAGGCGTAATCGAGTCAAGCCCCAGTTTCATCCGTGTATTATCCGCCTCTTCGAATATGCGGCGAATTGCTTCATCACCGGTGACATTTTCTTTTACCAATGCTGTTTTTGGATAATCCTCCAGCCTCACCTCCGCCCAATCACTTATATAGTTACTGTCTTTTCCCAACGAATCGAGAAACTTTCTCAATCCTACCTGCTGGTTCATGAGTGCCATCAACAAATGAGGAGAAGAAAAAGTAGCGCTGTGATATTCTTTGGCTAGTGATTGAGCAATTTCGATTGCTGTTTTAACAGAGTCGCTGAATGTAAGCATAGAAGAAGATTTGAAAGTAAACTTTTAAAAGAAAAATAATTATACAACTATGGTAAAACTAAAAGATAGAGAGGGGGGTTGACAACGTGAAAAACACGGTATCTTGAAAAAGACAAAATCACCCGTATCACTTCTCACTTTCTTCATTCAACGCTGGAACCGCTTCATTTAATGGCTTCGTATTTTAGCTAACCCTTTCTTTGCGCTGTACTTTTTCAAATACCGTGTTTTTCACGTTGTCCGCCCCTGCCTCCAACTTGTACTTTTGGTTTGTGCTGCAGCTGATATCACTTACATCATCGCTGCCCGTAGTACAACTGATTCCTCATCTTAAAAACTATACTTGTATGTTTACTTATGACTTAGGCGGAAACTCGGTGGAAGTGCAGGTCTCCGAAGCCATGGCCGAAATAGCTTCGAACAAAACCCTCTTCATCCAGAAACTCACCTCCGAAGATCCCATCCGGCCCCAGGCCGTCAACCTTCAATCAACCGACCAGGTGTTTGAACACTTCTCCCCCAACATCGACGTCGAGTTCGAAAAGCAGGACGGCTCCTCGGTAACCGAAAATCTCCGGTTCTCCAACGTCGGCTCCTTCAGCGTCAAGAACATCGTCAACGACAGCCAGTACCTCAAAAACGTAAACCTTGAACACGAGTCGTACCTGAAAGTGCTCAAACAACTCAAAACCAACAAGGCCTTGAAGACCGTTATCGACAACCCCGACACCAAAGAGGCTTTCGTGAATGCCCTGCGTGCACTCGCAGCCGAACTCGAAGAAGAAAACTAATCCCATACGATCAGCTTTTACCCTTCCTTTTCCCCTTCATCTTCTTAAACAAATACCATGGCACTACAACAAACAACTGAAGACGCTTCCCAAACACTGGAAGCGGCTGTAAGAACAAGCGATACACTTATATCTGCTGATATACCTTCTATTGAGAACTCTCTCCATAAACTTGTACGGGTAGGCGGCTTCGATTTGCTGGAAGCCTCCATCGATGGCCTGCAAAACCTCAATCCTGACAGAAAAGCACGGAAAAAGATCTTTCTCTCTGACACTTCTAAAAAAACAGAACGCCAGGACCTGAAAAGCAAACTCAACCTGTGGATTGAAGTGCTCTCCGCTCATGACTCCGTTGCCGCCATGGCCGATTACTGTACCACTAAAGCCACTGACAGCCGGCAAAACCTCAAAACGAACCTGGCCCGGGCACTGGATGCCACAAAAGAACTCGAGCAGGCCTACCGTTCCGTAGCCTTGTTCTACAGCAACACGGAAGCCGACAAGCTTAAGAATGTAGCCATCGTAAACGCCTCCATGGAACAGCTCACCGATCTGGACAATCCCCGCTTCATCGACTTCGTGGGTGCGGAGCTCAAACAGAACTACGACCGCCTCGATCTGCGCAACAACTACTCCCTGATGGTGATACCAGGCTATCTCAAATCAAACAAGGTCGTCGAGAAATGGTGCAAGCTGGCCTATCAGAACAAGGTCATGCTGGTAACCGACTTTGAAAACCTGGAAAACCCCGATGATGTGCTCGACCTGTTCACAGGCGCCAACCTGACCAGTGCGGATGCCTTCAAGTCGAACGTGGTGATGACCTGCAACTACCTGGTCGGACGCGGCAAGGTGGCGGAAGTAGGAGAAAAGGAAGACCTGTACGTACCCGGCTCAGCGGCACTGGCAGGCAAGATGTACAAAACGCTCATGTCGCAGGTGACGGCAGGCAAGAAGCATGGCAGCATGAACGAGGTGGACGCCGTGCGCTTCGACCTGAAGAAAAGCGAGATATCGCAGCTGGAAAGAGTGGGCCTGGTGCCCATGGTGAACGAATACGGAAAAGTAATGGCCTTCTCCGCAAAGACGCTGTTCAACGGAGACAACCTGGGCCTGCAGACCTATTCGGTGGTAAGGGTGTTTGACTACATCGCCAAAGTGCTGGTCGACTTTTTGAACCGGCGTGCTTTTGAGAACTGGACCACGCTGACGGAAAAAGACCTGAAGATCCAGATCATCAAGTTCCTGGATGGCATCAAGGGAGCCGACAAGCTGATCGAGAACTTCCGCATAGCGCGCTTTGAAAGGGATGACAAGCAAAAGGACCGGATCTACCTGGACCTGGTGATCACACCCTACTTCCCGGCCAAGAGCTTTGTGGTAAAGCTCGACGGGCACAAAGGGGATGACGGCGCGGAGTGGAGTTCAGAATACGAACAGAAATAACACAATCTATCATTCAAGTTTTTCTTTAATTAATAACCAATCAAAAATTGAAATCACATGGCTTACAAATCATCACTCACCATGGCAGGCAAAACAGTAGATGTACTGTCCTGCAGCTACGCATTCAGCAGAAACACGGACCACAAAGGCAAACCTGTTTCAGACACGAGCGGAGGCACCGTTAACCTGGCGCTGGAATCGACGGAGGAGACGGACATCCTGGAAACGATGCTCAACAACCAGGACAAACCGCAGACGGTGGAGATCGATTTTCAGCAGAGCGAATCGACAGCGAGCATGAAAAAGATCAAGCTGGAAGAGGCGTACGTCATCCAGTTTTCGGAGAGTTTCTCGGACGGTTCGCCGATGGTGTACCAGATCACGCTGTCTGCCAAAACGATGACGATCGGCAGCAGTGCGAAGCTGGTCAACGACTGGCCGAAGGCAAAAAGCTAGCAAAATCTTATTGCAGGCAAGTGGAGTATTGTTTCAAACGTTCATTTGCCTGCAATCTCAAAAAATGAGTAAACCGCAAGCGTATGAAAGTACATAACATTTTTGCACAGATAGAAGTGGATGGCACACCTATAGACGAGTATTATGATATGCAAATCAGACAGCAATTTAACCAACATCACTCCTTTTCAATCACCATACCGCATGAGGTTTTGGAAGCAAAAGGATCATTTACTTTAAGCAATGCGAAAACTTTAGTTGGCAAGGTTGCTTTAATAAACTTATGCGCTGGCACAAAAGACAAGGTTGTTAACGAGTTCAAAGGGATTATTTGCCATGTTAGCATAAAGCAGGCGGACACGTATCACAGTCAGATCATTTTAAACGGATATAGTCCCACTATACTGTTGGAAAGTTGTCCTCACACCACTTGTTTTATACAAAAGAACCTGCAAAAAATTACGGATGAAGCAACCAAGGATATGGCCGGAGAGTGCAGCATTACCCTAAATCCCGTATACCAGAAAACGCTGAGATATTTTACTCAATACAAAGAAAGCAACTTCGAATTTCTGAACAGGTTGTCAGCAGAGTTCGGAGAATGGTTTTTCTATGACGGTAAAGAAATTTTTTTCGGCAAGCCGGACAGCTCCAAAAGTGTAGACCTTGTAGCAGGTGAGGATGTAACAAGCCTGGAGCTTAAGATGCAAGTGATGCCACTTGCGTTTAAGTCCTTCTCCTATCAATCTAAAGATGACACTGTTTTATCAGCAAGCACGCCTTCCGGTTTAGAAGCAGGAGGTGTATACGGTAAGTTTGCGCATGGAGAATCCAATAAGCTTTATACCCCGGTAACAACACCTGCTATGCGGCCAAGGGCAGAAACCAAAGCTGACCTGGATACTTTTCTAAAGGTGCAGAAATCAGCCCAAGCCGCACAACTGGAAGTAGTCTCAGGAACAAGCGCGAATGCAGAGATAACGTTAGGTTCGGTAGCCACCATATCTGTTTCTTCCCGCAAGGGAGAGAGTTTTACCCAAACAGAACAAGGCAAGTATATAATTACCAGTGTCTATCACAAAATAGTAGAAGGTAAGTACCAGAACACTTTCGAAGGATTGCCATCCGCAATAGAAGTGATGCCCGTAGCCACCGTTAAAGGGCCTATGGCAGAGCAACAGATTGGGATTGTGAAAGATAATAACGACCCTGACAATTTGGGCAGGGTGAAAGTGCAGATGCTGTGGCATAGCCAGAATGCAACAACGGATTGGATACGTGTAATGACATCCGACGGAGGCCTGGGTGGAAAAACCGGAAAGAACCGTGGCTTTGTTTTTATTCCCGAAGTGAATGACCAGGTAGTGGTGGGCTTCCGATACAACGATCCTGACCGGCCATTTGTAATGGGGAGCCTTTTTCATGGCAAATCTGCTGCCGGCGGCGGCAAGGATAACAAGATCAAAACCATTTCCACCAATAAGGGCAACACCATTACCATGGACGACGACAAAGGAAGCATGCTGATGGAAGATGTGAAGGGAAACAGCGTTTTGATAGACGGCACCGGTAACATCAATGTCAATTGCTCGGAACAGATAGAATTGAAGACAGGCGACAGTTCTATTATCCTTAAAAAGGATGGTACGATATTGATTACCGGCAAAATGAAAGTAGAAGTGAAAAGCGACCAGGCCGTGAACATTGAAGGAACAACAGAAGTAGGTGTAAAAGGAACCAACATAGCAGTAAAAGCCAATGCCAACCTGGATCTGGCAGCCAACGCCAACCTTTCCGCAAAGGCTACAGCCAACTTAGCTTTGGAGGGAACCGCAATGGCTAAATTATCCTCTGCGGCAATGGCAGAAATTACTGCTGCTTTGGTAAAAATTAATTAACCATAAAAATATAACGATGCCTCCAGCAGCAAGATCAACTGATATGCATACTTGTCCGATGCAAACGCCGGGTCTACCCCCTGTACCGCATGTCGGAGGGCCTATTACCGGACCAGGAGTACCCACGGTTTTAATTGGCAATATGCCGGCAGCCGTAGTAGGTGATCTCTGTACTTGTGTTGGCCCGCCTGACAGTATTGTAAAAGGATCTGTGACTGTTTTAATAGGCGGCAGGCCTGCGGCAAGAATGGGAGATTTAACAGCACATGGAGGTACTATTGTGGCGGGGTTTCCTACGGTGATGATTGGAGAATAAGCCGGTTTGAAAAAAGCCTCCAGTTGTAACAAAGCACAATTCTGAGCCAAGTTTACACACGTTTTCCCTGTTTACCACCCCTGGTCTTATTACTTGCCTCGGTATCGCAATAGGATACGTTACCTCAATATCATATCAAAGAATAAATTATTTAACAACTTGTATTCGTTTGCCATTTTAATTATTAGAAAAATGCTGACAATCAGCTATACAATTCACATTCATTGTTAACCTATAAACCAAAAAAAATGCCTACCTATCACTATCATTGCAACACCTGTAAAAAAAATTTCGACCTTCCATGGAATACTGATAATGCGATTTGTTCAGGATGCAAAAAGCCAGGAAAAAAATTAGGGGCGCCTCTTGCCAACACCAGTCCTTCAGTTCCTGTTACCGGTTCGCCGTCAGTGAAGAAATCACTCATCCAACCAATCAGAAAAACTCCGGTTACTTCACCCAATATTCCGCCCGTCGCCAATGCAAATGATCTTTCTGACGCAATCCTACAGTACATTTTTAGTCATTGCGATGAAAAATCACTTGCACTTTTAAGCATGGTTTGCAAAAGATGGAAGTATTTAGGAGCTGATTTGCTAAAGAGGTTTATCCCGTTAATGAGTGTGTATGGCTCCACCACATCTAATCTTAAAGCCACCATAATGAATTATATCGGTAGTGCTCAAAGCATTCAACTTGCAGTCGATCAGTTTCCTTATCCACATATAAGTTACGGAGACAGCATACTTGCTCACATCTTGGCTAATAACATTGCTATTGATTTAACGCTTGGCACTAAAGATAGCGATACCCTCGCTGCACTAAACAAAGCAAAGAATCAAATGGCAGCGATCTTTAACACATCAGGCAAAATTACCAGAATGCACAACAAAATATGGGTTATAGATTACGAAGGTATTATTCTCGGGTCGCCAAATGTTAGTTTTGCAGGGCTGCAAGGCAATAATTACGAAAGTTGTATTTACATTAAAAGCCCTCGACTTGGTAAATTATTTGGCAAGTATTTAGAATTGATCAGAATGCCAAACCTAGAATCGAAACCTCAATGGAAAGAAGTTAAAGATTCCCTTGATAAATATAATAAAGAAGAACACCATCTAAAGATTGCTTTAGCTCCCGTCATGCATATTACCGACTTTATAATTGAGCAGCTGGCAGGAGCATCAAAAATCATTATACGCCAATTTTTAATCAGTCCTAAAAAACGGGGTACGGGTGTGGATATTCTTACTGTTTTATGCAAGATGAGTTACTATGACCATGTAGACATTGAAGTGTATCTTGATGAAGGAGCTTATTACAGTAAAAAATCGGATTACTTTGTGCAGCCGGCAGCAAGCAGGATGGTTCGTTCGGGAATTAAAGTCTTTTTGCAAAAGCACGTAATTGTAGTGAAAACCCAAGAAGGCATCCAACATGATAAATTGATTCTTGCAACGACCCACAAAGGCGTTCAACGTACGCTGCTTGGAAGTGCAGGTTTTACACGAGAAGTGATAGCTAATGAGAATGCCGAAAACTTTATTTCCACCGATGTACCGGCAATATTTGATTCGCTAATGAAGCATCATAAGGAAACACTGGTAAAAGACATAACAACCCGCTTGTCTAAATAGCACTAAACGGTTTTGTTAAAGTGAGTTCGGGATAAGAATTTGTATGTTCAGAAGGAACAAGGCGTTTATAAACAGGTCCCCAAAGCCATTACAGTTCCCAATGTTTCCCAATACCGTGTTTTTCACGTTGCTTATCCCTTGATCCAACATGTATATTTGATCCATGCTGCCGCTGAAACCACAAAAGTAATGACTGCTGGCAGAACTGATCCAAGGCTGTGTATCTTAAAACAAGTAAAAAATATTTATATGCGACTTGAGTCTTATTCTCTGATCCTGAAGCTCGGAACCGTCATGAACCGCAAAGTACATCGCGCGCCAGCTTCGCCAGTCTGTAGTCGAGCAACAGCATCTCATGCTGACTACAGACTGGCGAAACCAACCCTTTCCCTATGCTGAAAGCTTTTTTGCCCCTGCCGAAGCTGACATCATGTTCAGCATCAAAGCAGGGAAGCGGAGAAAGGACTGCAAGGGAGAGGGGAAACAGGTGCCGTGCCGGGCTACTTCAACGTGTTATAACCGGGCAACCGGTATATATAATTCATAACAGCAAACGATCATTCATTCATCATCAAACATTTTAAAATGGAAAAGGTATTGTCCAGTGACATAAGCAAGATTTTTATGCTGCTCGGCGGCGGAGCCATCAGCCTGGCAACGCTGTGGGTACAGTTCGTAGTCAAACTGCGGGGCAGCTTCAAACCTTACCTCGTACCTACACTTGTTTATATACTGGTTTACCTGCTGTTTTTTACCCTTGCAGTACTGAGTGTGCATCCGGTTGTTCTTACCAATCCTTCTTCATTTTTTGTGTTTTACCAGGCATATTTTCTGTTGCTGGGAAGTGCCCACGTTTATTTCATGTACCGCAAGCTGAAATGGAGCGGCGATGCTAAATCATTTGTTCCTGAGATGATGTTCACGCTGATAGTAGGTCTGTTAGGCAGTCTTCTTTTTATCGTATTGTACCGATTTTTAAACCCCAATGGGATGGAGCATTCCATGGCAGGCAGCATCTGCTTTTTCATCATTCCGTTCTTCTTTCATCACACTTATCTGATGGCAGCTGATATTCCCCTCAAAATCCGCAAACAATGGTTTTATCCCCTGCATGAAGGAATAGCAGAACCTGACGAAAGCAAACTAAAGGATTTACTGGTCATCAGTTTTGAGTTTGAAAAACAGGCAGGCGATACCCATCTGACCAACTTCCGCGCCAAAGCCCCGATCGAAATGGAGTTCAACCAGCTGTTCTATCACTTCCTAAATGATTACAATGAGCATCACTTGAACAGTAAGATCCAATTTACCGACAGCTCCGGCGACCCGCATGCCTGGATATTTTACAAGAAGCCACAGTGGTACTCGCTCTCCAACCGGTATATAGACCCCGAAAAAACCATCACTAATAACCACATCAGAGAAAACGATGTTATCATCTGCAGCAGATCTCTTAGCTAACTTATTCTCTTTGTGCACCGTGTTTTAAACAGTCATAACCTTCATTATGAACCCGTAGTACCTATAAATGCTACACAAACTCTCTAGCAGAATAAGCCTATTCAATCATTATATCATCCCAATATTATGCAACAAGTAATAAATGCAAAAGACAGAAACAAGGCCTTTTTTCAATTTCTCGGATTATTTCTGGTGACCGTCATACTGGTGGTAGGAGCCGTGTATTTCAATTATCAGATGCCCGGCCGGATCAACAGCATGCTGCGCGATGAAATTGGCATGCAGCAGTCGGAAGCGCAGTACCAGCAGAAGTTTGTGAGCCGCATGCAGGAAGCAAGAACCTACCTGGACTCTATGGGCAAAAGCGGTGTAAATGGAAACCTGCTCGACATGCAGCTGACGGAACGGATGACAGAACTGCTTAACCTGCAGCAAAAAGACAGCAGCCTCTACGGACAGATGAACAAAGTGATCGTAGAAACATTTCTGGAGCTGCAGCAGACAAAAAAGTCGCTTGTCGGTGCAGGAGGCAACGCAGAAAAGATCAGCATGCTCGAAACCGAACTAAACAAGGTTAAAGGCGAACTAAGCATGGCTCAGGGTCAGCTGGACAACTTCAGGAAAGGGCCATCGCATTAATTTTATCTATACAAATTACGTAAAGCTTACCAGCTTCCTATTGAGGCATTCAAGTGGATTTGATCGGCAGCTTCACATTGATGGTAGTTCCTTCGTTCAACTCCGACCGGATGCTAAAGACGCCACCTATCAGCTCGGCACGGCTGCGCATTGTTCTGACACCCTGGCCGTCTGCCAAAAGCTTCTCCCGGGCAATCCCGATCCCGTCATCATCAATGGTCAGAGAAAAATGCTGTGTATCATAATGGGCTGCGATCCGGATAGACTTTGCCTTTGAATGCTTGATGATGTTGTTGATAACTTCCTGTACGATCCTGAACAGGATAAATTCCGTTTGAGGACTCATCTTCCGGTGGCTACCGGTCACTGCAAAATCCGTCAAGTAGTTGCCGATCTTGGAAATGGATACTATTTGCTCTTTTATTGCTTCTACAATATTAAATTCACTAAGGTTTTCGGCGTTAAGACTGTGCGATATTTCTCTTACATCCTTAATGGCCTTGGCAACCAGTTCAAGTGTTTCACTTATTTTAACCTGCAGCTTTTCATCTTTAAGCCATTGCGCTGTATGCAGGTTTACTTTTACCAATGATAGCGTCTGTCCTATATTATCATGCAACTCTTGGGAGAGGTTATACAAAGCATTTTTCTTTTTTTCTTCCGCCAGCAGCAAGCTCTTTTCATGAAGTTTAGCCAGTGCGGTAGCTCTGCCGTTCTCCAGCACTACACCTACAAAAAAAGTAAGCAGGATGAGGCCAATGTAGTTATTTATGGTAAAGAAGTTGCTCCACCGAAGGTCGTAATGATTAGGAAAGACGTAATCATTTCTGCTCATAATGCCCAATACAATTACACAGACGACATTTATCACCAGCCATCCGAATCCCGTTTTTCTGCCTGCCAGCAATAGGGCAACAAAAGGCGAAGTGGCAAGCATTGGCATTACAGAAGAGTGAAAGCCGCCTGAGAAATAAATAGATACTAGGATAGATGTCACCCCTCCCAATACATATAGATTGGTAGCTAGCAGCAGCTGCATTTTCCGGCGAATTGATTGAAGAACTATCCCATTATACAATATGTAAAGAGAAAGAATTGTCATGCCCTCAGGATAATGGATCATCGCAGATATCCCTATGTCATTCATTACAAACAGTGAGGTCAGTATAATGCCATATATAACAAGTTTGTACCGACGCAGGGTTTCAGAGTCCGCCTGTTCTTCTATAGGAATAAAGTAACATACAATTCTGTTCACAACTTCCGATTATACAGTTTGCAATTGACATGGTCATGTATCTCTATGAAAAACCATATAAAATAAAAAATAACTTATCCAGATAATGAACCCTTCCGCAATTCCCAATAACAACGCCCTTGTTTTGCTGCTTTCGTAGATAGATGTAAATGCAATAGGTAATGCAGCACACAGCAGCATTTCACCTGCCGCAATAAAATAAGGGGTGTTTCCAATCATAGGTACCGATCTGTAATACCACCAACCAGCATCTTTAGCCCAGTGTTCGAACAAAGGGATTACAGCACCACCGATGAATGCGGTTACGATTATCGTAATTGTCAGATTGACCTTATGCCCGATCAGCCAACCCAAATATCCAACCTGCGTAAGGATCACCGCCCAAGAGAAAGGCATGTAAACCGGCGAACATGCTATCATAGGTTCACCCTTGGTATATACCAGGCATTGAATATGTGCTACCAACCAGCAATCTGCAAGCAACTCTGTTATGCCAGCAGCAATACCTAAGAGCAGGATCTTTTTAATGAAAGCATCTCCGTTTAGATGGGCAAACACCCACAAAATGATATACATCCCTATGGAAAGGATCCATGCCGACTTCCAGCCCAGTGCATACCGGGCGCTGACAGCTCCCACGCCTAGAACAATTGCAAGCGAGAAAAGCATGAACCAGAACTCCTTTTTGCTGATTACTTCCCGAATATTATATGGCACACTCATCAGTACTTCTAAGTTTTTTTTACCAGATTGAAAACTTTGTTCAATATCTTAGCCCCTACAGGTGCATCCATTCTCCAGTCAAGACCTTTCTTATAACGTTTTTCATCAAGCCACTTATAATACATCAGCCAGGAAGGTTCGTGCAGGTTCCAGATTTTACAATAAGGAGCTTTTACCCCGGAAGCGTCGATGATGTTATTCACCGCCCTGCGGGCCGCTTCATTGGCACCTTCCATGGTAGCCAGATCCGTATAAGTTTTTATATAATCAGAAGCCAGAAAAAGATTGGGAACGGCGGTGTAAGATTCCCGGCGCAGTTGCCAGGTATCTACCTGATTCACCAGCAGGGGTTCCTGGTTTGTATCGCAGTTGCTTGATCCGAACTGTATACGATTGTCGGAGTGCATTACGGTCGGATCTTCGGCGCCATGGATGTCGTCGCTGAAGAGGATGTCGCAGTCAATATGTGCCAACTTCAAGTTGCTGTCTTCCAGGATCACTTTTCCATCCACATTCAGACTTTGTTTCATCTGCTCCCATACTTCTTTTACCACTTCGGCGGAAGAGCAGTCCTTAGCCGGTTTCTTCTGTTCCAGACCCGGTTTTATCCAATTGGATACATCCACCGATATAACTCCTTTCACATCACCTAAGCCATACCGGCTAAGATCAAAATTTTTCCAGAATTGCGCCTGCGAAATGGCTGTAAGCGCCCAGGGGGAGTCAGACAAGATAATATGCCCTTTATTGATAGCAACGTCTTCTTTCAGGTAAAGCTGAATGCCGTTCATCCAGGCAACACTTTTGGCAAGGGTGTTTATGTCTCTCAGGCAGTGGTCGAGCTTGAATACCCTATGACTGCTCTTCAGGAGTTGCGCAGTCCTTTCTACAGGGAGCGCACAGATGTAGTAATCTGCGGTAAATTTAAACTCCTGCCCTTGCTGAATGACACATACACCGGTTATTTTTTCGTGGTTGCATTCCAGCTCTTTCACTTCACTGCCGAAATTATACTGCACCCCTTTGCTTTGAAGATAAGTTAGCCAGGGGTCGAGCCATACTTCATTGGTAGGGCCGCACAGGATTCTATCTGTTCGCACAGAAGGGTTGGCCATGTTAAACAGGAGCTGAAGAAAAATATCGCCGCCTGTTTTCGTGCTGGCAGATTCGGCTTTGGCCGCCACCAGCGTACGGGTAATACCGTCCACAAACAGCTTTCTGTAATTGTCGCTGTTTTTTGCCGCCTCTGTGAATTCCCACCATCCGATGTGTTCATACTCGTTCGTCCGACGGGCTTCGCAACTGGTCATTAACTGCCATATTTTTTTGGCAATCAACTTTTTTTCTTCGGGCGTAAGGCCGGTCTCTACATGAAACTTATCATGAACCAGCAGCTCCACATCGGCGAGGGACTTTGGAAAACTTCCGGGTGCATAAATAGAGGGCTGCCCCAGGCGTGCCATCATGATACGGGTACACTCTACCAAGTTATCGTGCACACCAAGGGGATTGCCCTTTCCGGTAATGGGGTCCTGGTAAGGTATGCGCTTCATAGTATCGGTCACATGGCGATAAAAACCCGGAAAGAAGCGGAAGCCGTGCTCACCCGGTAAAGGCTTTTTTTCTTTACTATGTTCTCCTTCTACTGGCACCGAGCGGGCCTTTCCCCCTGGAATGTTAGGTTGCTTTTCAAAAACAGTCACCTTAAATCCTCTTTCAGCCAGTTCATGGGCAGCACTCATACCGGCCACGCCCCCACCTAAAACGATCACATGGTTTGCCATTATTTTGTAGAATTGGTTTCAGAGTTTATAACTGTAGTTGGTAAAACCGTTTTCAGAGAGGTAGGAAAGAAAATGAGAAACTGCGTCCCGATTAACAATACTAAGAATTTACTTCGAAATCATTTTATATTCACCGGAAAATTTTTACAAAAAAATGTAATCCGGTTTTGTAAATGACCTAAGTAAGGGAAGAAATCCAGAAAAAAGGCTCTAGTTCAACTGGATGATATTGTTTTTAATGGAGAACAGCACCAGCCCTATACGGCTTTTGGCCTGTAACTTATTAAAAAGAGTGTCCCGGTAACCGTCGATGGTGCGTGGGCTCAAGCACATCTGTGTAGCGATTTCCTTGTAAGTCATTTCAGTGGAGGCGAGCTTCAGGAACTCTATCTCACGCTCGTTTAGGCTTAACAACAATTTATTCCCCTCCAGGTTGTCATCCATATGTTCAACGCTATGAACCAGCTTACCGGTAACCCGGTCGGTATAGTGAAACCCGATTCTCATGACCGAATCTATAGCTGATTTTAACTCCATAGGATCAGCATCTTTTAAAATGTATCCTTTTGCTCCGTTCTTAATCATGCGTATGATCGATGTCTCATTGTCCAGCATGCTCAATGCCAGCACATATACCGAAGGATAATTTTTTGACAGCCAAAGCGTGGCTTCATAACCGTCCATTTTAGGCATGTGTATGTCCATCAGTACAACATCCGGCAGGTTATTTTTGTCAATTTTTCGCAACAAGCTTTCTCCATTGTCGCATTGACATAAAATGGAATACCCGAGCGCTTCCAGCAGCCCTGCAAGGCTCTGTCTTAAAAGAACATGATCATCAACCAGGATAAGTTTTGTTGGACTACTCATGAAAAGGTGTTTTGAAAGGAACTAAAAGTTTGATACGCACTGTATTGTTCGTTCTGCTCACAATCTGCAATCGCCCGTTGATTACTTTTGCACGGTCCTGCAGGCTCAGCCTTCTTAGCTGTAACATCCCGTTTGCCTCAGAGCCGGCTTGATCAAGCTTTATGGGAGCCCCCACGTATGCAATGAGGAAACTGACAGCATCATGTACATACTCAATTGTAAAACTGAATTTATCCTTATATTTCTCTTTTACCAGAGACAGGATTTCCTGCAACATGCGAAAAACAATCAATTCTGTACCTACAAAAAAAGGCACTTCCTCCCCTTTCACTTTGATCCCCCTGGGTGTTATCGGAATGCCTGTCAGCGACAGCTCATGACGGATCGTTTCTACAAAGGTGCCATCTTCAATCAATGCGGTATCAGGAGTGAAATACCGGCACATGTCGCGCAGGTCGTGGATCGCTTTGCCAACCAGCTGCCCGGGCTCCCGGGTCTTTTCCGCAGCCATCATACTCCCAACAGACAACAAGCTGAGTTGCACCCGAACCATGCTCAGGATCTGTCCGGTTCCCTGATATACTTCCTGAACAACGGTTTTAAGGTAATGCTCCCTTATTTCATATCTGGCCCAAAGTACTTCATGTTCATAACATAATCTTTGATAAAGGTTCGGATCATTCATGGCTGCAATAGTATTTTTTCCGAAGTACATAAAAAACGTGAAAAACACCTTTTTTGATCAAATCTGCAGCTGAAAGGGATGGCAGAACCTTGGTATTCACTTTTGAACAATGCAGGCATTTTTGCTAGTGAGCGATTAAACTCAGAAAGAGCCCATTTCAACTGGCTATCTAATGGCGAAAATACCATGCAATTGGCTTATTAGCAATAATTTAAGAATCCAGTCCTGGGCACAAAGCCCCCGAAATTTCGGGGGCTTTGTTTTTGTGGTATATTGATATGATGATCAAAAACCGCCATGGGAGTAAGACCTCAACTGTATTTGGCATCGCGGCTTTTGTTGCATCGGTGATGTTGTTGCGGATGATCCATTCGGGACCGGACAGTACTGGCTGGATGAAACGTGATCAAATAAATCCATGGTGTTGCTTCCATCAACAAGAGATCATAAAAAACGGTGGCCTGTGTTTCCGCAGAACCACAGGCCACCGTTTCTGGCACGAACCATATATTCAGCGAACAATCTCCTGTTACTGCACAGGCACCTGTGAACTGATCGCCGCGCGCATCGCGTCCAGCTCTTCGATCCGCTTTTGCTTTTTGGCGATCTTGTCGGAGATGTCTTTTATTTTGTCGTCGTGTTTCTTCAGGTCGCTATTGGCGTCTTTCGCGTCTTTGGCATCGTTGTACGCTTCTTTGGCCTTTTTCTTTGCGCGCTTGGCATCCTTTACGTTGCCATTGGTTGCCTTGGCGGCCTGGTCACCGCTGGCTGTGGCAGACTCCTGCGCTTCTGCGTTGGCCTTCCCTGCCTTGCCCTGTAACTCGTTGTACTTGTCGCGCTCTTTGGCCAGGTCGGCATTCATCCCTGCGATTTCGCTGTTCACTTTTGTATATTCTTTGTTCAGATCAGCTGTGTCCGAAGCCTTTTTATATTTCTGTGCATAGGCGGATGAACCTGCTGTGATCAGAAAGAGAAGACAGGCGAGGGTGATGAGTTTGTTCATGGATGCATGTTTTAAAATTCAAAAAAAGATAGGGGCACCAAGGAAATAGTTTGGATAGCGACACAGTATTTAATGGAATACTATGATCCGCACCAACACAAACTTTCTTATTTCAAAGTGCTTACCAGTTGAACAGCAATTTTCATTCCGTTCCACTGTCGTACAAGCGATCATAGTCCATGCATACCGGGCACGAACACGCTATAAATCAGATTTTTCATTTTGCTAATTTATTTGGCAATACAAACGCAAATTCTCTAACGTATACTCGCCGGGCGTTTCAGAGAACCAATCCGCTTTACATAAGCTGTTGATATACAGGTTTACAGGTATTTGCTAAAAAAAATAGTTGCTTTAAAACTAAATTCATTAGTATGTTTATATCCTAAACTGACCCAACCATCATGTCATTTCCGTCACCCGCAAGAGATTATGCCGAGCAGGGCATCAGTCTCGACAAAGAGCTTATCAGGCATCCGCATGCCACTTTTTTAATGCATGCAGAAGGCGATTCCATGCTGGGCGCATTCATTCCACCCAGGGCCCTGCTGGTCATCGACAAATCCATTACGGCAAAAAGCGGCGATATAGTAGTCGTCGACAAAGAAGGGGAATTTACCGTCCGCTACCTGAAGAAAGACGGCTCATCAACATGGCTGTGCACGGCCAACAAAAAGTATCCCGATCAAAAGATCCAGCCCGACGACGATATCACCATCTGGGGCGTCGTAATACAAATTATTGTGAATCCAAAGAACATCAGCCATGTATTCACTGATCGATGTTAACAATTTTTATGTCTCCTGCGAACGGCTTTTTGATCCGCGCCTGAAGAAAAGACCGGTAGTGGTGCTGTCGAACAACGACGGCTGCTGCATCGCACGTTCGGAGGAAGCCAAGCAGCTGGGCATCCAAATGGGCACGCCCGAGTTTATGATCCGCGACCTCATCAGGCATCACCATGTAAAAGTGTTCAGCTCCAACTATCCGCTGTACCAGGATATCAGCAACCGCGTAATGGCCACCCTGCAGACCTTTGTGCCCGGCATGGAGCTGTACAGCATCGACGAAGCCTTTCTCGACCTGAACGGACTGGCCCATGAAAACCTGTTCGAATTGGGTGAGAGGATCGTGCAGACGCTCGACAAGCACATAGGCATGCCAGTGAGTATCGGTATTGCCAATACCAAGGCACTGGCGAAAATGGCCAACCGCTATGCCAAAAAGAAGCAAAGGACGACCGGCGTTCACTGGCTGTACAACCAGCAACTGACCGATGAAGCGCTTGCGTTCACAGAAGTGCGCGACATCTGGGGCATCGGCCGCCAGTATGCCAGCTTTCTAAAAGGGAACGGCTATCATACCGCCGCCGACCTGGTAAAGGCCAATGATGAATGGATCAGGAAGAATATGTCGGTCGTGGGTCAGCGGCTGGTGAACGAGCTTCGGGGCATTCCCTCCATCAAATGGCAGGAGGAACAGCCCAGGAAGAAAAACATTTCCACTACCCGATCCTTCGGCCGGCTGATGACCGAGAAAGCGCCCATCGGGCAGGCCATTTCCAATTACACCGCCGCCTGCGCCCAGAAGCTGCGGGAAGAAAATTCGCTTGCCCGCAAAATGCTGGTGTTCCTTGAAACGAATGTTCACCGGGTGGCCGACAGGCAATACCAGAACTCCATCACCATAGAGCTGCCGCTGGCGTCGAACAGCACGTCCGAGCTGATCCGCTATGCCCTCGACGGTTTTAAAAGAATCTTCCAGCCAGGATACAACTACAACAAGGCGGGCGTGATCATGATGGACCTGGTGCCCGACGAGCAAATCCAGCTGAGCCTTTTTCAAAGCAAAGATTTTGAAAAAGACGAGCGGATCCACCAGGTGCTCGACGGGATCAATAACCACATGGGGCGCGACAAAGTAAGGTATGCCGGTCAGGGATATGAGAAAGCCTACCAGATGAAGGCAGATTACTTATCCAAACGGTATACTACCCGTATCAGCGAACTGGTAGTGATAAAGCACTAGCTCCATGTTCAACCCTTTTGTGCGGTTCATCCCGGAGCTGGTAGAAGCTTTTCTCCGGCATGGCGAACACCTGCTGGTATCGCAGACCTTCCGGGCGGGCATGGATATGACCACGGAGGAAATGCGGGTGCTGATGCTGTCGCAGTACAACGACCTGGGGTTCGCGCAGATACACCTGCAGGCGCTGCACGATGATCCGCTGGCGGCCATCATAGACCTGAACAGGGAAAAGCACCGCAACAAGGTTATGGAGCTGCTGCAACCCGGATCAGGTTACCTTGTGTACTCATGCCTGATCCGCGACCGGCACTCGGTGGAGAATTTTGCAGATAGGTATTATGCCAACAAGCTGCGTACTTATATCGACCGGAACACCAGTTGGAAAATATCCAACGGCGTGCATGTAAGGCCTAAGCTGCAGCTCATATTCGGCGAACTGTTCATTTTGCTGAAATACCAGAACCAGCAGTTGCGGATCAGATTTGAAGAAATAGAAAAATTATAGCCCCATAAACAGGCGTTGATTTCAGCGATCAGGACATTTCAGGAGAGGAAGAGTATATTTGCTTTATAACCATCCAATTCATGTGCTACGATGTATCTTTTACAGCCGATATGAAAACCCTGAGCGAGTATCTGCCCATGCTGAACGTGTCTGCGGGAGAAGGTTTCGAGGAACGCGAACATGTGCAGGCACAGGCGTTCAACCGCTATCCGGTGATCGTAAATGAGGACGGGGACATGAAAGTAGAAATGTGGGAATGGGGTGTGATCGCGCCTTACATGAACACTCCGGAGAAGATCAAAAAAAGCCGCTCGTTCATGTGCAACGCCCAGAGCGAAAAGATCATTCACGAACCCAAATCGTTCTGGCACCGCATCCGGAAGAACCGCTGCCTGATACCGGTGACCGGCATCTTCGAGCACCGCGGAATCGAAGGCTGGAAACACAAGGTGCCTTATTTTGTACGCGAGAAACACCGGAAGCTTTTTTGCATACCGGGTTTGTATAATTTTACGCCCGACAAAGAAACCGGCGAAGCCAAGGGCACCTATACGCTGATCACGCGGGCAGCCAATTCGGTGATGGAAAAGATCCATAATTCAGGGCCGAACGACAACCGGATGCCGATGTTCCTGGCCGACAAAAAAATGGAGCTGCGCTGGATAGCGCCTGACCTTACCGACAAAGAGATCGACGAAGTGCTTGATTACGAGATCCCGTCGGACCACCTCGATTACCATCCTGTTTATACCATACGCACCACCAAACCGCGGCCGGATGGAAAAGACAAAACCGCTGAATATCACTGGAAGGATCTGCCTGCATTGTAACACATCTTTATGTACATGGCGACAGCTGCCAAAAAATACGATGTTTTTATTTCCTACAGCCGGGCAGACGAGAGCCGGATCGCGCCGGTCGTGAAACTGGTGCGATCGCTGCGCGACGACCTGGTTTTTCAGGATGTGCAGGACATCCTGCCGGGTGAACGCTGGGAAGATGCGCTGCTGACAGCCCTGCATGGATCGTCTGTTGTGATCGTGTTCTGGTGCGAGCATGCCGCGGCGTCTACCTATGTAGAAAAAGAATGGGCGGTCGCCGTTGAAGAAGGCAAGAAGATCATCCCCCTGCTGCTCGACAATACCAAACTGCCCGGTCCGCTGTCGCAATACCAATGGATCGACCTGCGGTCGTTCGGCATCCACCAAACAAAAGTGCCGCTGCCGCCCAGCTATGATGGCAACATTACCAATTTTGTAAGCAAAGAAACCCTGATCGCCTCGCTTATCCGCAAGAGGCTGGATGAGATGGTGCCGCAGTAGCCGGCTATAGCAATGAATGCAGAGTTGGAAAATGACGCGACTTCATGTTGAACTGAAGTTTAATTGTCAATCCTGCGCCTCCGGATCATAGGGGCCGCCGGGTACGCCCCAGCCCCATTTGGGCATGGCTTCGGGCGGGGCGGATGGAAGCTCCGCAAGCCGCGAATTGATTACGGCGATCCTTGAACCCCATTCGAGATACCCTACCAGCGCGGAACGGAACTCCGGATCGCTTTTCAGTCCTGTTTCATCGGCCGTTTCCAGCAGCAGGTGGATCCATCGCCGCCGCTTTTCTTCCGTCAGCATTCTTCCCACATGCCGGCCGATCATGCGTGCATGAGAGCCTTGGTCTTCGCCCGTATACAGCGCCGGCCCGCCAAATACTTCCGCCACGAAATGAGACACATGCCGCACATGCTCCTTCGACATGTTTCTGAACACCTCTCCCAGCAGATCGTCTTTCAGCACCTTGTCATAAAATTTCTCAAACAACGTGTGGAAAGTCGCCATGTCACCTGCCCATTCGTATAAGGTTGGAACCTGTTTCATATAGATTTACTTGCCCAATGATTAAATGATCAGCCTCGATAAATATACAGGAACGCCGCTTAATAAGCAGCGGCTGGCAAGCGGAACCTGCATCAGGCCTTATTTGCCCGGAGGCAGCCGCAAACAAGAAGAATCAGCGACATGAAGGAAGAAAAGGTGCGGACCCAGTTCAGGATGATCCAGGGCTTTTCAAAAATGACTCTCGACTGCTGCAGGGAATTTTTTGAGGCGGCCAGTACATCCACTTTATCCAGTGCATTGTTAAGCGGGATATTCCCCAGAACTGTTACACAAAAGGCACCCAGGAAATAAATGATGAAAGCGGATAAGAACAGGCGGAAAGCACCGGCCGGCGAATGGGAATGCTGCAGGTAACTATTCAAAGGCAGCAACAGCAACGCCCCAAAGAACACGAGAAAAAATAGCGGGTTCTGAATGGCCCGGTTGATGGACCGCATACCGCCGACAAACTGTTCATCGGGCATCAGCCGCAGCCCCGGCATCACCGAGCAGGCGTATGCGAAGAACAGTCCGGCCATCAGCGCCGTACAGGCAATCGTACTTACCAGGATTATGTTTGACAGCGTCATCTTGCGTTTTTAATGGAAACGTACACTCTGGCCGGTTGTGGGCGGCAGACATCAAAGGAATGCATCGGGGCGGGGACGGAAGTGGGTTTGAAGATACGCAAAATGACACATCTCACCCTTTTGCTCCTGCAGTATCATTCGCTTTTCAGGCTTTTGGCAGGATTGGCGAGCGAGGCGCCAAGGGCTTTAAAGCCAATGGTGGTTACAGCTATGCCAACAGGATACCTTTTTAAATTCGGCTTTATATAAAATTTTTAAAAAAACATTGCAGGCATGAGAAGCGACCGGTTATTTCTGCTGATGGTATTTGTCCTTATTTCCTCTTTGCTGTCGGCAGAAAATGTGTAAAATACTTAAGCGCTCACACTCTACGGGTGAATGTTTGTTCCAGATCGCCTTCCCATATTTTGCCGTCCTTACACATCTCGCCTTTACCGGTGATCTCATTGCCATTGACGGAGAATGTCAACGTATTGCGCTGGGAAAATTCCGGCGTATCTCTCCACCATTTCAGGATGTTATCCTGAAAAGACACATTGTATTTTCTCGATACTGTACGCTCGTCAAAATACAGCATAAAGAACTCCCCCGTCTGGTCATCACTTCCAAAAACAGCAATGCCACTGGGAATCTCCTTCTCATCTACCTGCGAATGCATAATAATGAATGCACCTCCTGCCATCCACTCAAAAGAAGTTTGTCCATGAAAGGTAGTGCCGGGAACAAGCTGATGCGTACCGACGGTATTCCATTTTCCGATCAGGGCCTGCAAAGGACTGAGCGCTGGATTTGGGATCGCTGCTTCGTTTGTGGATTCGCTCATGTTCGTACGATAAAGAGTTAATTGATTGGGAACTAAACTGTGCCTGCGAACCCGGGCCCGCTTTGTTCACATGCTACTTTGGTTCCCAGAGTTCGATTTTATTGCCTTCCACATCGATGATGTGTACAAATTTGCCGTAGTCGAAGGTCTCGATTTTGTCGACAATTGTCACGCCTTCACTTTTAAGCTGTTCTACTAGAGCTACGAGATCTTCCACCCTGTAATTGATCATGAATTCTTTTGTAGAAGGCTCAAGGTATTTTGTAGTTTCGGGAAACGGACTCCATTGGGTAGAGCCTTTCCTGGCCGGGTCTTCTTCTTCGCGCCATTCAAAATTTGCCCCGTAGTCGTTTGTGTCGAAGCCCAAATGCGTTTTGTACCATTCCCTGATCTTTTTAGGGTCTTTGCATTTAAAAAAGACACCGCCGATGCCTGTTACCTTTTTCATTTTTGCTGAGTATGAAGTATGTTGTTTAACAATGATGGTTTTGATGGTGAACCCCAGGCTGAATGAAGAAACAAGTCCTAATGCAAATACTGAAGTCTTATTCATTGAATCCGGAAGTTTTGTCAGTGAAGCTTTCCTGCAGGCAGGTGATCAGCGCAAAAGCATCAGCAAGAGCCTGCCAGTTAAAATTTCCGGCTGGCTGTAAACGTTTTCGCTAAACCTGAAATTAAATGTAAGAAATTATGCGGAACATTTCCTGGTATGCCAGCTCCGTTCCTATTAACCCGATGAGTGTCTTACGCTTACGATTCCTGTTCTGAACCGCGACATTAAAAAGTCGGTGGTTTCGCGTTCAAGTCGGAGTCAAGAAAATCCGTGATCATAGGTATCAGCCAGTCCGTACGCTGAATGATGCCGATGTGGGTGGTTCCCGGGATGATCGCCAGCCTTGATTGCGGCAGTCCGTGCAGATCTCCCATTTTGCCACCGCCCTTTGCGCGGAACAAATCCAGCGCATGTTCATACCGTACCCCATCGGCATCGCCTATTGCCATGAACAACGGGGCTTTTATCTGTTTCACCTCATTTGTCCAATCATACGGTTTCAGGTCGATCTGGATGACTTTTTTAACGAATTCGGGGAAATGGGCCGGATCGTTACCGAAACTGTCGTATTGCTTTCGTATGGGGCTGCCGTTAAACATGTCTGAAGTGAACGTACCAAAACTTGCTTCCACATCGGGCCACCATCCATTATGCGCATAAGCGCCTGACAGTACCACCAGCCTGCGTACCTGCTGCGGATGAAGCACAGCCACCTGGAAGGCTACGCCTCCTCCCATGCTGTATCCCAGGATGTCTGCACTGTCTATGCGGAGGTGCTGCAGCAATCCGGATACATCGTCTGCCATGCCTTCATAGCTTACTTCGCGGGCAATATCCCTGGTGCGGCCATGGCCCTGCAATTCGGGCACAATTACTTGCCGGTCGCGGGCCAGCAGCGGTATGAAATGCGACCAGTTCAAGGGGATGGTCATAAAGGAGCCATGCAGCAGTACAACGGGTTTACCGCTCCCATACACCTCGTAATACATTTTCAGTCCGTTTACATCTGCGTATCCCGTTTCAGCGGGTTTTAAAGGCTGGCTCACAATAGTATCTTTTGGTTTCGTTGACTTTGTTTGTCCATTTTCGGAGCCTGGCTGACAGGATGCCAATACTGCAAAGATACCGGCAATGGAATGCCGGATAAAAGTTGGCTTGTTCATATCGCACCGTTTGGTTGAAATACAAATGTCAGCAACAATTATGTGGCACCTGCGGTGCATATGCGACAATAATAGTACTATATGCGATGAGGCAGGATGCGATTCGGGCAGTGACCTTTTCGAAAGGATGACCGGAAAGGCATCAGCCGTTTCGCAGGATCTTTTCCGTATTCTTACCGTGGACCAAAGAATCCCGGCTCTTCTGCTACCGGTGAAAAATTGTTCGCTGTTGTACTAGGTCAATAGTTCGGTAAGTTTTTGATCAGTCAGGGGCAGGAATAAAAATGGCATTAGATGATTGTATGCAACTACTCACATCTAATGCCTCTGACAAGATTCGCGGTCTTGTCACTGCAAGTTTACAAAAGTTAGAAGACATCAGCAAACCGCAAGTCAAATTCATGATGACAATCTTTGAATTATGGCTTGGAATGCCAGTTCGCTATACGATGTTGAACTTAAGCCGTTTCAGCCGTTACGCTGAAAAAAGTATCCGGCTACATTTCGAGCAGTTATTTGATTTCAGCAGTTTCAACGACCGACTTATCAAAAAGAGTTGTAGTAAAGAACTCATTGCAGCTTTCGATCCCACCTTTATACCCAAGAGTGGTAAAAAAACACCCGGTCTTGGCAAATGGTGGAGTGGCAAAGATCAACGTGCATTGAAGGGACTGGAGATCAGTTGCCTCTCCATCGTAGATGTACAGGCAGGTACCGCTATGTCGCTGGAAGCAGTGCAAACGCCTTGTAAAGAGATGCTTCAGACAAATCAGGACAATCTGGTGAGTCATTATGTAAGCATCATAAAAAAGCGTCTGCCTGCATTAAAGAAAATGGTGACGTACCTGGCAGCAGACGGATATTTCATGAAGGACAGCTTTATTACTCCACTGCTTGGGGAAGGGTTGCATGTTATTACAAAGATGCGCCCTGATGCCGATTTGCGATACCTTTATCATGGGCATAAACTGAAGGCACCAGGCAGGCCACGGGTGTATGCTGGCAAAGTGGATTGCAAGCTCATCGACAAGCGTCGCATCAGGAAGTTTGCCGAAGATGAATGGGTGATTTATTACAGTGCCGTAGTGTACAGTATGATCCTGAAAAGGTTGGTAAGAATTGTATATCTGTACGATAAACACAGCGGCCGCTATGAGATTTTTGTTTGTACCGATACCGGGCTTAGTGCTGCATTGATCATAAAGTACTATCGCTTAAGATTTCAGATAGAGTTTTTGATCAGGGATGCCAAACAGCACTGTGGATTAGCGGAGTGTCAGGCAAGAAGTGAAAACAAGCTGTATTTTCATTTCAATATGGCTTTAAGCGCGGTTTCGGTGGCTAAAGCAGCGTGTTGGCTATCATTGCCAAAAGAAAAAAGAGAAGCGTTTTCGATGAGAAACATCAAGCTGATGTTTTACAATAAGATAATGACCGAAACAATATTTTCAAACTTAGGTTTGGAGCTGAGTTGCAAGAAAATAAAGCAGCTGTTCGACCAGTGCTTGAACTTAGGTGCTTTGGCCGCTTAAAACTTACCGAACTATTGCTAGGTCGCAGTTTTCATCAATTCCAGATCCCGTTCATTTCTGTCAGCACAACCGGCTTATCGTCTGTAATAATGATCGTATGTTCATGCTGAGCCATGAAACCACCTTTGTTTCCTACCATGGTCCATCCATCATTGAGGGTATCGGCATAAGATGAGGTGGTTGATATGAAGGTTTCAATCGCCACAACGGAATGTTTCTTGAACCTGGCCAGGTTGGAACGGTCCCTGTAATTCGCTATTTCTCCGGGTGCCTCGTGAAGGCTTTTTCCTATTCCATGTCCTGTAAGATTTCTGATGACCCTGTATCCGGATTTCCTGGCTTCAGTTTCAATCAGGTGCCCGATGTCTGATATTCGCACGCCGCCTTTTATATTGTATATGGCTTTGTGCAGGATCAGTTTTGAGGCATCTACGAGTTTTTGGTGCCGGTAAATATCTTTGCCTACTACGGAAGAGCCGCCATTGTCTGACCAAAACCCGTTCAACTCGGCCGAAACGTCGATGTTCACCAGATCACCCTCTTTCAGCTCTTTTTTGTGAGATGGAATACCATGGCAAAACTCGTTGTTGACACTTATACAGGTGCAGCCAGGAAACCGGTAAGTCAGTAAGGGCGCCGATATTGCTCCAAAACCAGCCAGTATGCTTGCACCATAATCGTCCAGCTCCTTTGTTGTCATACCCGGTTGGGCATACTCCCTCATTTCTTTCAAGGTGTGCGCAACGGCTTCGCTTGCCTTCTGCATTCCGACCAGCTCCGCTTCTTTGGTAATTGACATGTTTGGTTGATTGATATACCGGTTTAAGTAAATGGCTGTTACAGCTTCAAAGCAAACTTACTGCGATTTTATGAAGTTGGAAAGTCTCCATCAGTTTAGCATGTATTCTTGTGATAGATCGCTATCCTCCAGACCACGGCGATCACCCAAGGAGAAAAATTTTATGCCTGTACTGCTTTTCAATCATTGACTGCTCCACTGCAGGTTAAGACATTACACCCAATTGCTGTAACAGCCCCATACTGTCCATCAGTATTCTGCTCTCGGCAAAAGAGTGATTTTTAACAACATCAATGACTATTCCCAAACTTTACCGGTTTTATTCGTTGGAGGTATTCACATAAACTCACCATTATGCGTTCTCGTCCACGTAAATCTTGTTACAACTTTTTCACCTTCCGCAATTTGTTCATCTACCTTCCAAGTCATGTCGGGAAATCCTGCAAACATTGACTGAAGCACAAACTTCAGTCCTTCTCTCCCGGGCTCCTGTCCTGGAAATGGAACATGTTGTATATAATCTTCCGCTACAATATCATCAGCAGCATTCAGGTTATTATTATTTATCACTTCGTCAATAAAATAAGGGCATCTCTATCAACCCTGGTTTTAGAATAAATTATTGTTCGTCTTTTTTATGACCAATCGATTTAAGGTAAATTGTTTGTTTAAATTCTATTCTGACTTGAATTCCTTCATATTTGTGTCCATTGTTTCATTGCCGGGCACACTAATCCTCTGCTATTTGCTCAACATTACATTCAACTGAACCAAACGAAATATGTTGTAAGTAAGATTCATCAACCCGATGGCTGCAGCGATCCTTTGTAAACTCCGGTATCGAAGGTAAATGTCATTCATGCTGTTTGTCATAAATCCAAACACATGCTCTATCCTCGCCCTGATCTTGGATTTCTTCCTGTTGCGCTGTTTCTGCCTTTTGGTTAGTGGGTGATTGCGATATCCCTTTTCATGTATCTGCGATTCTATGTTCTTTCTTCGCAGCATCGTTTCAATTTGTTCACTTCTGTATGCACTGTCTGCATGTAACGGCTGGCCTCCATCTTCTTTATCACTCATCAGCTCTTCCAATACCACGCTATCATGGACGTTAGCCGTCGTTACCTCATAGCCCGTTATCAGCAGTGTTTTCTCATCCGCTTTCACGTGATCCTTGTATCCAAAGTAATCTGTTCCGTTATATGTAACCCACTGTGCATCCGTATCTTTCTGACGCAACTTGTTCTCATCGTCCTTCCAATCTTCTGGTACTTTGCCTTCTTTAATATCTTTGTTCTCATCACGGCTGTTTCTCTGTACCGGCACTTCCACTATGGTAGCATCCACAAGCTTCCCCGAATGAACAATGATACCATCTTTATCCAGTTGCTTATCAAGGTCCTTGAATAACTTCTCTATCATACCCCCTTGTGTAAGCTTGTCTCTGAACAGCCAGACCGTCTTTGCATCAGGAACCGGATCGTTGATACCCAGACCTAAAAACCGCATAAAGCTCAACCGGTCAAGAACCGCATATTCTATGCTGTCATCACTCAGATTATAATACCGCTGAAGAATTAGAACTTTAAACATCAGTATATAATCATAAGCCGGACGGCCACCTTTACGAAGATCTGATGCTTTATCAAAGAAGTGCTTTAATGGTTTACGGAAATACTCAAAATCGATGTGACTACTCAGTTTCCCGAGTGGATTTTTTTGTTTGGAAAGTTTTTCTAACCTGTATTGCTCATCAAACAAACCCCTTGGTTTACTCATAAAATCATTTTATGTAATTTACCACTTTGTTCATTTACTTTTTGCTTCGTAGATTGGGTTTTTAGAGATGCCCATAATTCATAAACCTTTTGTTTTCTTCTAAATTCATGTTTGCAGGTTTTTACTTGTTTATTACAATGGTTTATTGGCACGTTGCTAAGATAATGTTTCTGAAGTCGTAAAGTGATTTTGCGTTACCACACAAAATCACTTCTGGGTTTTGCACAAGGTTAGGTTTTCAAAGTAGTTTATTTTAAGTGATTATGCTGGTCAGGGTCAGCCAGCGTTACAGGCAACCTCCAGGGCTTGCTGCATGTGTGGTATTGACATTCGACGCGGCTGAAATCACTGCTCAATACTCATTCTAAAGTACAGGTTAAATACCATCAGCCATATTGCATTCCGTCAAGCCGATGCCAAAGCCGAACAGCGAACACATTGTTTCATGTTCGTACTTGTCAAGCCGCGGTATTCTTTTTCTCAAATGATTGACTGATGCTGATTATAGTCGGAATTGTTAAAAGGCCGATCGTCAATGGCAAAAACCAAAAACCCAATCCTTTTGTCACACCAATTGTTGTTAAGTAGGTGATAAGAATAATGAAAGAAAATATTGCAAGAATTGCCAATTTCAAAAATCGCAACATTCTTGTCGCAATGGTATATTGTTTTTCGGCATTGTCTTCAGTGATTTTTTTCATGTAGTTAAAAATATGGGGATACTTATTCAATTGAGTCAACCCAAAATAAATTACGGTTGCAAGAATAGGCAAAATAAAAAGTGTAAGCTTGTTTCCATAATCATCCGCTTGTCCAGAAGCATTAAAATGCGTTGGAATCGTTGTTGGCAATTTAAAAAAAGTATAAAGTGTCAATACCCACATAATAATCAATACTACTTTGCTTGTCAACTCCAATTTGTTATCAAATTTGGAAAGCGGAAGTATCATTTTAGGTCGTGTTTCCATTTTAAAGTTTGTCTGTGAAGTCTGTACGCTTGACGGGCAACGCGAACGGCTTTGGTTAGGTAGTATTCGGTGTTACGTCCGCCGATGACGGGTGTTCAATATACGTTGAAAAAATACTTTCTGTTACTTTGCCCCGCTCTATCTATCTGCTTAAACTGCTGCCGGCTCCGCAATCAGCTCATTGTTCTTCTGTCCGCCCTACTTAATCAAAACTGCTTTTGCAAGCCATTTTCTCTATCGATGATTTGCTTAATTGACCCTAACAGAACTTCTTCTATATGTTTTGTGATTTAATCATTCTCTAAAGAACTGAAGTCATTATTTACTTCTTTTCAATTTCTACTCCCAAAGAATCATATTCGTGTTGGAATTTAATCAGCGTAACTGATTTTTCTCTATCGGCTGCCACTAAATCTACGGCAATTACAAGACGTTTTGCTGAATTTGTATCAGCCTGCTTTACGCTTTCTAAACTGTCTTGTTTTTTGTAATAGATTTTTTTTACTTGTTCCATTTCTTCCTTAATAGCTTGTTGCTTATTTAGAATTGTTTCTTTTTTCGTTTCACAAGAAGAAAGAAAAATGATAGCTAAAAAAAGAATAAACCTCATATAATTTTTATTTCTCATTGGATTTGTTTTGTTAAGCTTGACTACACTACAATAATTTTTGTCAGCCTGTAATAATCCTAAAGCTGCCGAACGGCATAGCAGGTAACTTTGAGGGCTTTACGCCAAGTTGGACGGCGTTTTCCGTCCATCGACAACTGGTGCTAAATTGTCAGTACATATTCATAATCTATCTTATGCTTGGCACTATCCCACAGCTGGAACAAATGCTGATGTCATGCTGAAGCCGATGGTTGTTCTTGACTCCACTCCTCTTATGTAAAGCCTCTTGTTACAGGGCGTTTTTACGCCACTATCCAAGCTTATAAATAAATTCTTCAGTCTCCTTTTGTCGGGCATTAGCAAAACCCGTGTCTGAGCCGACTCGTATGAAGCCGGAATTTTCCAGAACCTTTTGCGAAGGAAAATTGTCAAACGCCACTCGTCCGAAAATTGGTCTTGTCGTTTCAATGAAAAGAAAGTCTGTAAGTGCCTTTGTGGCAATTCCTTGTCCCCAATAGGATCTGTCGAGCCAATACGTTATTTCTGCTTCACCCATCATTTCAAACTTTGCAATACTTCCAACGATGGTATTGTCAACCATGATTGTCTTGTTATTTACAGTTGGGTCGCTCAATAATTGCGTGAATTTTGTCAAGTACGCTGACCAGTCTAACGAATTTTTAGGTGTAAATGCGGCAAGGTTACATGCCTCCTCGTCGAGTTGGAAAAGAAACAGTTTGTCGAGGTCAGTAACTTCCGTTTGTCGAAGCTTTATATCAAGCTTGTTATTCATTTTTTTGTAGTTAAGCTCTCTCAAAATGCCCTACAATGGTTAACGGCTTTCTGCTGTACTGGCAATAGCACTCATTTTGCCGAATAACAATTGAAAGATAAATAGGATTCCCGATAACGAAATGCCCTGCGTCTGCCGGCACAGGAGCAAACCTTCTGTTTACTAAACCTACCGGTATTTGAGAAGCCGCTTCAGGAATAAGGTGGCTTTGCTTTGCATATAATAAAAAACACTTTTCTCCAGCAAGCAAAACGAACTACCGGTCTGCGTACGGCAGCCAACGATTACGTAACCATCGTAGCACAAGCTTCCTCTAAAGTAAAGGGTTTTAAGCAACTCTACAAAGAAATGGAGCAAGCCATTAGCGCCAGCGGCAAGAGTAAAAGCACCCTCACCAACTACAGCCGCCAGCTCGCTCATCTCGCCCTGCACTTCAACAGCTTACCTGCAGAACCGGACTCCGAACAAGTCCTCGATTATCTGTACCTGGTCAAATCCAAAGGTTCCCGGTCGGCCACCTTTTTTAAGTTCACTGTTTACGGCATGCGCTATGCCTGTAAAATGCGGGGACTCAGCTATCAGCAGTTCAACCTGCCAGAGATTCAACACGACTCCAAGCTGCCTGTCGTTCTCAGCCAGCCGGAGGTGAGGGCCCTGCTCAAAGCCTGCACCCTTCTCAAGCACAGCATTCTGCTGGTACCACCTACAGCGGCGGTTTGCGCTGTGCCGAGGTGCGTCAGCTCAGCATCGCCGATGTGGATCTCGCCCGCGGCATGCTGCAAGTCCAAAACGGCAAAGGCGGTAAAGATCGATATATTCCCCTGGGTACCATGCTTTGCCGCGGCATCGCCAAATATCTCAAGGTCGAGCGCCCAAACAAATGGCTCTTTGAAGGTCAGGATGGTACCTGCCTCTTCCAGCGCGGCACTCAGTGGGTGGTAAGTGAAGCCGTCAAAAAAGCCAACGTTAAGGTATTTATGCAGGTGTGGGATTGGCCGTTCTCCTGCTGTTTGAAAAAATGCTGATACCGTGATATTCGTCCGCCTAATATATAACGTCTTACCACACTTGCATAAATACCCATGTTGGGCGTTAGCTTGTTGACCAAAGGATTTTCGCCTTATATAGCTATAAGTTCTTATCCTTTGATATCAGTGTCAATCCATTAGTGAAGCTTTGTACTATTATAATTCTGTCAAATGGGTCTTCAAGGAATCGGTCGCGTCGATGTTGCTGACTTTCAGCATCCCGGACTCGTGCGTCGTAAGGTCTTGAGCCTTGCCAGCACTGAACCGTCAGGTCCGGTGAAAACCGCTCGGTCATCTATGAGGTCCGACAGGGCCGAGGTGTCCCCGGCCAACATGGCGCTTCGCAAATCTTCTTCCCGTGTCCGGATTTCATCAACATCGTTCATTTCGGTTCCTCTCCGAAAAGATCAAGAACCGCTCGCCATGCGCGCTCAGTGTGTTTTGGATGATAGCCGACACCTGGCACGGTCGCTTGAATATGCGTGAGCCCTTCGGTCGGTGATCCGTCCGAGTTTGTTGGGCGAGCCCAAAAAGCGTGCTGGGCACCGCCATAGATGTTTACGCGCCAGTCAACCCCGGCATCCTGTAATGCGTGACCAAATGCGAGCAGTTGGTCGGGAGTGCACAGCGGGTCCTCGGAGCCAGTACAGAGAAGGATGGTGCTGTTTACATCGCGCCAGTTATGGGCATCAGGTTTCGGCAGGCCGGGATGAACAACCGCGACGGCTTTGAACGGTGCGCCTGTTTTCGCAAGCTCAAGGACGATACGGCCGCCAGCACCATAGCCTAGAGCAAAGAGCTGGTTGGCGTCAACTTCAAGCGTCGCAAGGAGAACGTCCAGCGCTACGCGACCAATAGCCAGCATCCGTCCTTCGTCGGCTAACAAGGGCAGGGTCCGAGCCAGCATCGCGTCGGGACTGCCAAAAAAGGTCTGTCCGCCGTGGAAGTCCATCGCGAGCGCAACATAACCGTGCGCTGCGAGATCATCAGCACGGCTCCGTTGGTAGTCGTCAAGACCAACGCCGTCGTGTCCCATAAGAACTGCGGGCCAAGGACCCTCGCCATGTGGCCGTGCTAGATGAGCGACCATGTTCAGGCCATCTGCGTCGTAGAAGACTTGGGTAGTTGTGATTTCGTGCATATCTTATATGATCAAAGGGCAAGGTAGTAACGGTTAGAGTATCTTCAAAGGTAACTGGCAGCACTTCAAAATCATTTTCCTCTATTTTTCTGCCAATTTGGTTGATTGTTGTTTTTAGCTCCAACTTACCCATATTTACTTTGATGGCCCATTTCCACAACGAAGCAATGCTTACAAAGTTGATGGTGTCGTCTGCTTCAATAGCCGTTCTTGTAATTTCGGAAAGTTCCGGCTCTGTTGATGTACCAAATTAGGATATGTGTGTCCAATAAATTTTGCTACATCAGTGCATATATTCCTTGAAATCATCCAATGGCTAATCAAACTTAGGCATCATAACAACCATACCTTTGCCACTGCAAAATTGCGGCCTTTTATCTCTTGTGATTTCTTCCGCTTAGTTGCCAAGAAGTTAACAAAATCAAAGTCTTCTTCTTTTAGGTCGTAAGGCAATGTCGCCAATTTACTGTATAAGGTTATATTATCCACTGTTTCTCAGTTTACTTTTCAAATTTAAGCAATCTTGCTTAAGATGATAAGGTGCTTCCTTCTTTGGCTTCGAGCAGCTTGTGCCTAACGAACAGGGCTTTGCGATATTGGGGGATGTGGAAAACGTCAAGCCCGGAACCCCTTCCGATTGAAAACATATA
The DNA here is from genome assembly GCA_965200945.1 of Chitinophagaceae bacterium. Lineage (GTDB taxonomy): Bacteria > Bacteroidota > Bacteroidia > Chitinophagales > Chitinophagaceae > JADCRZ01. Next base: position 114,774 of record OZ241749.1, on the reverse strand, counting down.
TACAATACAACAACCAAAAGCTCACCGATGCCTGTCCTGCACTAACTAATGCTGCCATGTTGCTAAAGATGAAGATTACAACGTCATGGCCCAGTATTGCAAAACCACATGTCAGATGATGTTTTTCTCGCCACTCATTCTAAAATACCTTTTAAAATAAACTATGGTTGCAATCCAAATTAATATTAAAATAATAAAAATAATAGCTTTCGCAATGTCAAGTTTTGGGTAGAAATTATTTAGTGAATGAAATGCAGCAACTGCCAAAAGTGAATTTGTTTTATCTGCAACTACACCAATACCCCAACTCCCCAAAAGAAGTATTCCAAAAAACATTAAATGAGATAAATCTAAGCCAAAATTTAAATGCCAAACGTACCAAAGTATTGTCAAAACGAATATGCCTGTAAATTTTGGTAAAAATTTTAAAGCTGGTTGTAAAAAACCTCGCCAGCCAAATTCTTCACATAGTCCGTAAACTAAAATTGTCAAACATAACATAATTGAGAAGTCGTTAGTAGTGATATAGCTATATGTTGATATTAGTATCATCGGCAGTAACCAATAAATAGAAAAAGGGATTAGTAAATTTTTAAAATCCCCTTTTAGTGTCATTGAAATTTTAAAGCCAAATAATTTTGATGCAACTAATGCTCCGATTGCTGGACCAATTCCTGTCAAAATCTCATAATATTTATTGTCAAGATTTGAAGCTAAGCTTGTATACTCGGTGATATATCTTAAAAAAATAGCAATTGCATAAAAAACTATAATCGCTGTGATTGGGATTTTTTTAGTCATTATAATATTCAGTTTCAGTTTCCACACTTTCGTCCAATGCGTCTTCTAAAATATCAGTTAACGCTGAGGGCTTGCTGCTGTGCTGGAATTCATTACTTGTCCAGCCCGGAGCTGTAGCCGTGTTGAAAAACCGAACTTGAAGTTATGAACTAATCCTAAAAATTGTACGTCCCGCTGAAACGAACCCGATAAAGAGTTGCAGCCGATTGTTACAACGTCAGGAAACATAGCAGCAAGCCGAATGTTATGTAAGCCATCGAGCAACTCCCATCAATCAACATTTCTCCGTATGTATATAATGTACCCCAGTTGTCGGACAGATAATGTAAGAAACTAAGATACAATTCGAGGCACTTTTTCAGTTGATGTCTTTTCTGATACTGTTCATCTAAGTTACAACTGCTGCAAAAGATATCAACTGAAAAAGTGCAAGCCTGCAGCAGGCGTCATGCTGCTACCTTTCTGTAAAGAACTTCCGGAGCCAGGTATCCTAATGACTGGTGTAACCGCTCCCGGTTGTAGAACGTAAAATAATTGCTAGGCTCCTCGTATAATGCAACCCCGTCTGCCGGCGAGTGCAGGTATACGTGCTCGTACTTTACACTGCGCCACAGCCTCTCAACAAAAAAATTGTCTATCGCCCGGCCTTTGCCATCCATGCTGATCTGAACCTCATGCTTTTTCAGATGCTGCGTAAACTCTTCACTGGTAAACTGACTGCCCTGATCCGAATTGAAGATCTCCGGCTTGCCGTGCATAGTTATGGCCTGCTCCAGCACCTCCCTGCACCACTCGGCCGTCATCGTATTGCTGATGCTCCGGTTCACCACGTACCGGGTATGCAGGTCAATAATGGCACACAGGTACATAAAGCCCTTTTCATCGGAATATAGGTGATGTCAGTAGCCCATACCTGATTGGGCCTGTCGATCTGAAGCCCTTTGAGAAGATAAGGATATATCTTGTGGCCCTTGCCTGGCTTACTGGTATTTCGGCCACGGAACAGGGTCTTCCATCCCATAATGCTCATCAGCCGTGCAACCCGTTTTCGATTGATAGCGTATCCCTGATCCTGCAGCCAGGCTGTGAGTCTGCGAATACCGTAAAACGGAATCTTAAAATATTGTTCATCCAACAGGCGCATGATGATCAGGTTTTCCTCACTTTCCGCACATGGGGTGTAGTAAAGTCCGCTTCAATGTATGCCAAGCAGATGGCACTGCTCAACCAGGCTCAAACGACTATGCTCTTTTTCGATCATCGTTTTTCGCTCAACAAGAGGTTTCAATGCAACATTTTTTTAAGAAAATCATTTTCCACTTTCAGCTGTCCGATCTGTGCGTACAGCTTCTCGGTGTCAGCTTCTTTTTGCTTTTGCTCACTGTCATTTTTATCATCGAAGACACTGGTAGCCTTACTTAGAAACTCCCGTTTCCATGTATTGATCTGGGTGGGATGAACTTCATGCTTTTTAGCGAGTTCTTCTATGGTGCTGCGCTCTTTGAGCGCTTCCAGAACGACTTTGGATTTGAATTCTGCCGTGAATTTGCGTCTACTTTGTTTTGTCATGATGTAGGTAATTTAATGATGAAAAATTCTATCTTAACTACCTGTCCTGATTCCGGGGTACACTATACAATAACGGTGTCTTTCTATAATAGTAGCCTTTACTATTCAAATTCTCAAAAGTCCAATTGTCAATTGATGGCCCTTAGCAATCATAAAATAGCTCTATATTGTCAAACGCCAAAACATGAAATGGTCTTTCGTCCCACTTTGTTTGATAAACTCCACCAAGATATAAATTTGAAATTTGCTCCACTTTTTAAGTACTGTCTAAGGTTACGGGATGTAGTTAAAAATTGCTGCTTACGTCAGAGTGTTTATGAAGTGGTTGCAATTGAAAAACTTCAGTTTCAATTAACCACAAAGCAAAATAGCGATTTATAGCTGAGTGCTTAACGTCCAGCCATAATTTTATAACCATTAGGTTGTGCGTTAGGCATTCTATTTACTGTTCAATATTTCATTTACATATTCTGAGGTGGTCCAGAAATGACGGACAGTAAACTCTCTTAGTGAAGCAATAAGGAAATAATTCTTTGGGTAATACTGAACTGCTTTGTTTGTGCTTAATTCAAGGGGCTCGATGCCCCTTGAATTAAATAGTTCTTCGGTGCAAAACCTCACCGCTAGTTTGTGCCACATAAAGCTACTTCGTTTTTTTATACGCTGCTTCAAAACGCGCCGGACTTTTATATCCAATCGATGAATGCAGTCTTTCGGTGTTGTAATACATCTCTATGTACTCGAAGACCTCTGTGTAGCCATCTTCAATTCCCTGGAACATTCCACCCTGCAGCAACTCCGCTTTGAAGCGGCTGAAACAGCTTTCCATAAACGCATTGTCGTATACGTTACCAGCCCTGCTCATGCTTTGGCTGATCCCTTTGCCCAGTAGCTTTCTGAACGCTTTACCTCCGTACTGCCCACCCCGGTCGGAGTGAACGATCAAATCTGCCGGTGGACTTCTGGCTTGCAGCGCTTTGCCCATGGAGGCTATCACCAGTTCTTCGCGCATGTGATCCATCAGCTCCCATCCAATGATCTTTCTGGAGTATAAATCCATCCATACCGACAGGTACGCCCATACTCCCCCAGACATAGGTATGTAGGTAATATCACCCACCCACACCTCATTGATCCTTTGCGGCCCAGGCCGCTCCAGCAGCAGATTTGGGCTTATGGGGTAGCTGTGCCTGCTGTTGGTAGTACGGGGAACAAAGCTGCGCGGCTGAATGGCTTTCATCCCCTCTTGCTTCAAGACACCTCGAACCTTGCTGCGGCTCAACTGTAGGCCCTGCTCAGCCAAAGCAGCCACTATGCGTCTTGTTCCATATCGGCTGCGGTGATGTTCGAAGGTGCCGATGATCTGCTGGCGTTTTTGTGCCTGGTCGGCAGAGATTTGATGGCTCCGGCCACTCAGCCAGTCATAAAAGCCGCTTTTACTAACCCCTAACACGTTACACTGCTTTTGAATGGGAAACTCTTTTGCATGATGGTCTATGAACTCGTATAGCATCACGATGTCTGACGGCTGAAAATGGCTAACGCTTTTTTTAAAATATCACGCTCCTGCTCCAGTTCCCGGACACGCTTTTGTAATGAAAGTTTTTCGGGGTCCAGAACTGGTATGGTGCTTTGAGGTGTGTCTGCCGCCTTGTTCTTACTGCGGCTCTTCCAGCGATAAATGAGGTTTTCACCCACGCCCAGCGATCTGGCTATATCTGGTATGGGACGACCTGATTCGACCATCTGAAGCACTTCTTTTTTGAACGTTGCGTCGTACTTGCGACGGCTTGACTTGATCTGTTTTTCTTTCATAAATTCTCTCTAATTTAAGAGAATTTACTGTCCGTGAAAACAGGACCATCTCATTCAACCCATTTAAACATTGGAACACCTTTATCAAGGTAATAGTCCGGTTGAATACCAATGTCGTCGATAGGCATTTCGGGAATTCGAAAACTTCTGGAAGTTGCATAAACCAAAACAATACTGTTACAAGGAGATTTTACGACATTTAGATTCGACATATCTAAGGCGCCAAATGTCGTTCTTCCATACAATTTTACTTTTTTGCTCTGTTTAGCAGCCAGTAAAAATTGTTCCGTTGTACTTCCGTTATGTTCATTGATTATCACACCTATATTTTTTGGATAGGAATAAATTGTGTCTCTCCTTTCAATATCCATCGGGCTATTTCCCAAATTAATAAATTCACCTAAATGATTCTCTAATTTATCATAAGCTTGCTTTGCCCATTTCTTGTCTTCAGCACTAAATCCATATTCCGGATTATAGTAGGCATCTAATAAGGCTTCATTGTTTAACTTTGTTGATCTACGGGCTGCTGCTATGTTTCTTACAGGGTTTGTATAAAGAATAGGCAAAAGTTCCCGATAGCTGTCATCGCCACCGCCGCCATTATCCAACAGGTCAATTATTAAATTGGGGATCGTTACAATTTTACTTTTATAGGCTAAAATGACACTGTCAATAGCTTTCTTATACTTTAAGTTAAACGAGGGAATTCTAAGATAGACCGTTTTGTCATTTAACTGCTCCGCATAAGGTTGTTCGGCTGTCATGCTTTTATAGTAATCTTCTATTTGTTTGTCGTCTTTTTCAAATTTCGGGAAGGTTCTTTTTAGCACATAGCCTCCTGCTTGTAGGTAATTATTACCAATAAGCTCCACATTTTTATATGCTTCCATTGACTTGTTGCCCGTATAAAATAGTAAACGGTCCGCATCGGCACTTTTTGTAAATTTTAGTTTTATTTCATTTTTCTTCCAATTTGTATTGCCGGATTCGACTATGAATCCAATGTATTGGTTCTTTTCTTTTATAATGCCGATTTTATAACTATCCAGATCCCAAATCCCTTCATATTCGGGATCCTTTTTGCTTTCAAGTTGCCTTTTAAAATCTTGTAAGTTGATATGTACTTTTCCCCATTGGGTATTTGTATTGTTGTCATCCTGTTCGTCAGCGGGAAATACGCCAATATGCCCCTTTCTAAAAAATTTAATCCAATCGTTTAGGAGCGATGCACATTGTGGGGTTGTTTTTGTAGATTTTATTTTTTGAATATAAGAATTGGTATGTACGATATATGCCTGTTTGCCTTTGAGCTCAACTATTTTTTGATAACCTGCATCATTGGATTCAAACGTCCTTTTTACCCAGTTAAAACTTTGTTTGCAATTACATGTTTGTCCAAAATTCACTTTTGAGACAAAGCAGAGCGTTGTAAGAATTATTGAAGTGTATTTCATGATTAGTGAAGTGTATCATGCTTGTCTAACTATGCTGACGCACAACGGCTCAATGCTTGCCGAAGTAGCAGCAGTAAAATTCCGCCAGCTCAAATATAGTTAAATCGTTCAATAGAATTACTTGTGTTGAATGACTTCCGTCAGCCGCCATTTTGGTAAGCAAATGTTGTGCGTTCGTGTTTTGTCTTACTTGGTCTTTTTCCATTCAAACTGCCCATTTTGATTCACGAGTATTTTTGTAACATTACCATTCTCGCTAATAAACTCGCCTGTCATGTCCTTAACATTTTTTAATTGAAACTTTGTTGTGTTTTGGAACAGTATCTCCAATGTAGTCTGCCCGGAAATTTTTGCAAGCAAGTGATTATCCTTTTTTGAAATAACGATTGTCCGCTTTGGGTCTGTTGTTAATGAATATGTGCCAACGTAGGCATTTAAAATTTCATTACTGGATTCAACTATTCCTGTTTGCAATGATTGTCCTAATACAATTTCAGATATGCTCCTTGAAATCTCATCTTTCGGTGCATCTTCGCAATTAAACAAGGCAGCAATAAAAACATCCTGTTGGGGGTAATAGATTTCATTTGTTATGAAACCGTTCATTTTGCCGGCATGTTCAATAGAACTAGCATTGCCTGAGTTTTCAACATACCATCCATAACCATAACTAATCACAGAACCATCTCTAAGTTTAAAAGGCGTAAAAGCTTTTTCCAGTGTTTCTTTCTTTATAATTTTGTACGCTAAAAGTCCTTTAAACCATTTAAACAAATCTTCGGTATTTGAGAGCAAGCCTCCTGCTGCATACGCAATCGTAGGGCTCCAGTAGTCGGCATTTATAATCACTCCATTTTCTTTGCGATAGCCACTGACTCTATTTGGAATAATGATATTTGCACTGTCAAAATAAGTATGATTTAAAGCCAACGGTGTAAGAATCTTTTCCTGCACATAGTTTTGATAGCTTTTGCCAGAAACTTTTTCAATGATGTAACCTAATAAATAATATCCTGAGTTACTATACGAATACTTAGTGCCTGGCTCAAATTCTGAAGAATAACTTTTAAAACTGTCAATAAGCTGTTTAGGCGTAAAATCCCATCGTTCCATATACAAATTGGGATAATCAATCTGCATATAATCCCTAATACCTGAAGTATGTGTCAGTAAGTTTTCTATTGTTATTGTCTGCCCTTTGGAAGGAAAATCAGGAACATATCTTTGCAAACTGTCCTGTAAAGAGATTTTACCTTGTTCAACCAGTTGTAAAACGGCAATGGCAGTAAATTGCTTTGTGATAGAAGCTAGCTTAAAAACCAGGTCTGGGCTAAGAGGAAGATTTAGTTCAACGTCTGCACTGCCAAAAGCTTTCTTATAAATTATTTGTCCTTCCTTCGCTACCAGCACTGCACAGCCAGGTTCTACCGGTTTAAATTCTTTACTAAGAAGTTCATCAAGCTGCTTTTCAATTTGGGTGTTTTGCCCATATGAGTGTTCAACAATGGATGAAAAAACCAAAAGAAAAAGAAATAGTTTGCGCACTTCCAAAATTATTAAAGATTGTCAAACGACATGACGCACATCGGTCTAGTATTGCTGCAGGTGAGGAATTCAATGAATGTCCAGCCAGTAACTAAAGCTCAATAATGAGGTAAAAGATGAAGATAAGAACTTTTGCTCGGCTTTGTTCGTCTGCTGGAACTGTAGCTTATAGATAACTATAGCCGACTATTCTTCCGTCAGCCCCACTTGCAGTAATACTTTTGTTGTACGTTTGTGCATGTCTCGTCAATGATTTATTTTTTTGATACTTAAAATAATTTCACTGGGTCTTAAAGTAATTAACGGTTTCATCTCCGGTATTTGTCCTGTTGCCTTTATTTCAAATTTATTTAAAAAAAGATGAAGAAAAAAAGACATTTCTGTCATTGCAAAATTATTTCCGATACACATCCTTGGTCCCGCCCCAAAAGGAAAATAGTTTTTTGATTTAAAGATTTTGGGGTTAGAAATAAATCGTTCTGGTTTAAATTGCAGTTCTTCTTCCCAAAGACTTTTATTTCTATGAAGCCCAAAGAAAAAGGGTATTATAATCGTGTTTTTCGGAAATGAAAATTCTCCAAATTTGTCATCGTCAATAGCAACCCGTTCAGTCATCCATGCAGCAGGATATAAACGCATTCCTTCACTTATTGAGGATTTAACATATTCGTTATTAACACTTTCAATAACGCTAATGCTGTTTAATGAAACCGTAAGTTTTTGTAGCTTTTCGCTATTGGAAGACAACAAATATAGCAGCCATGAAAGTGTGTTTGCGGTTGTTTCGTGTCCTGCAAAAATAATGATCACTAATTCATCAATAATTTGTTCTTCGGAAAGTGATGCTCCTGTGTCTTCATATTTGCTATATAAAAGCATATCCAATAAATCGGAATAATTTTTGTTTTCTGATTTACGTTCTCTTATTATCTCTCCAATGATTTCTCTTAGCCTTTTTGCTTTTATTAGCGTATCATTTTTCTCCCCTGTTATGGGATAAAGCAATCTTCTGAATGGTTGGTTTGTGTCTTTAATTAAAAAATCTAAAAGGTCGCTGAAAATTTGACTTATCTCGTCCATAATTTCGGAAGACAGATTAATATCAAATAGTGATTTTATTAAAATGGTAAATGAAAGTCTGTGAACGATTGGGCAAATGTCAATACTTTCTCCTGTGGGACATGTTACAAGAAAATCAGTAATTGATTTAATGATAATATTATTTAAACCAAGTAACTTTTCTTTATGAAATGCAGGCTGAATAAGCCTTCTTTGTCTTAGCCAATAATCGCCGTTTGAAAATAGTAGCCCCTTTCCAAAAAGCCTAACGGCACTTTCAGTTGAAAGTTTTGATTTTTTGTAATTTTTATGATTTTCTTTTAAGATGTAATTAATAAAGTCAGGGTTTTGCGTAATTATAATTTTTTTATTTCTTTTCAAAGAAGCAGTATAGGTATCAGAATAAGCATCCATGCTTTTTGATATAAACTTTATAGGATTACTTAAAAAGTCAACTGATTTTAATGCAGTTTGGAAAAATGAATATCCTACCGGTAAATTATACTTTTTCTTTTCTGTATTCATTTTAATTGTTTCCAAAATTCAAAAATCTGTGTCCAACTCGGTGAAAGAAATTCATATTTGCCGAAGGCTTTGTTGCATGAATATAGGGAAGAAATAACAGGAGAGATAGCTAAAAATAAAAAGGACGGTCGGAATTTTGAGATGTGAAGCAACAAAAAACAAACCGTCCAAAGGCTACGAAACGTAGCCGGTACAAACTTACAAACTGGCCAGAATATAACCAAGCACTAAAACACAGAGGCTCCCTGCACATATGGATGCCGGCAGAACTGGAAAACAAGTGGTACTACCAGGGAGGTAGCCAAAGAGGTGCTCAGTACCTGTACTCTGACAGCTGTATCGAAATGGCCTGTATTGTCAAGGAAGTATACCATCTTGGCTACCGGCAGACACAAGGGTTCCTGGAATCATTGGTAGCTTTCAGGGGCTGGAAGCTCAAAGTACCGGATTACAGCGTGATCAACCGCAGGCACAAAAGACTGCATCCGGAAGTTAAAGGCGCTGACAGCCCGGACAAGTACATTGTTATCGACAGCACGGGAGCCAAGGTATATGGAGAAGGAGAATGGAAGGTAAGACAACATGGTTGGTCGAAGCACCGCACCTGGAGAAAGATCCACCTGGCGGTGGATGAAAGTACGGGAGTGATAGAAAGCTGTGCGATGACCACTATAGTGTACCCCGGAAACAGGACAGGTAATTAAGATAGAAATTTTTATCTTTAAATTACCTACATCATGACAAAACAAAGCAGACGGAAATTTACCGCAGAATTCAAATCAAAGGTCGTACTGGAAGCCCTCAAAGAGCGCAGTACCATCGAAGAACTCGCTAAGAAGCATGAAGTTCATCCTACTCAGATCAACACCTGGAAACGTGAATTCCTAAGCAAAGCTGTCAGTGTCTTTGATGAAAAAAGTGACAGTGAACAAAAGCAGAAGGAAGCTGATACCGAAAGGTTGTATGCACAGATCGGCCAGCTGAAAGTGGAAAATGACTTTCTTAAAAAAAAATTGCAGTGAAGCCGGTTGCGGAGCGTAAATCCATGATTGAGAAGGATGATTGTCAATTGAGTCTCGTTGAACAGTGCCGGTTGCTCAGTATCCATCGCAGTGGGATTTATTATACTCCATGCACGGAAAGCGAAGAAAACCTGGCGATCATGCGGCTGTTGGATGAACAATATTTTAAAACACCGTTCTACGGTATCCGCCGGCTCACCGCCTGGCTGCAGGATCAGGGATACCCGGTCAATCGCAAAAGAGTTGCCCGGCTGATGAGCATCATGGGATGGAAAACCCTGTTCCGTGGCCGAAACACCAGTAAGCCAGGAAAGGGTCACAAAATATATCCCTATCTGCTCAAAGGGCTGCTGATCGACAGGCCAAACCAAGTGTGGGCAACCGACATCACGTACATTCCGATGCGAAAGGGGTTCATGTACCTGTGTGCCATCATTGACCTGCATACCCGGTATGTGGTGAATTGGAGCATCAGTAACACTATGACTGCCGAATGGTGCAAAGAAGTGTTGGAGCAAGCCATAGCGGTTCACGGCAAGCCGGAGATCTTCAATACGGATCAGGGAAGTCAATTTACGAGCGAAGAGTTTACGGGTTGTCTCAAAAAGTATGAGGTTCAGATCAGCATGGATGGCAAAGGTCGGGCAATCGACAATATAATTGTCGAGAGGCTGTGGCGGAGTGTAAAATACGAACACGTGTATTTGCATTCGCCGACAGACGGAGTAGAGCTGTATGAAGGATTATGCAATTATTTTACATTTTACAACAGGCAGCGATTGCACCAATCATTGGGCTATTTGGCTCCGGAAATTCTTTACAAAAGGGTGGCAGCATGACGCCTGCCGCGGGCTTGCATTTTTTAAGCTGATGTCTTTAGCCTGAGAGGTATATTTGACTCAGGCAGCAAAAAAGACATCAGCTTAAAAAACGCCTCGAATTTTACTTTAATATCCCACATTATCTGTCCTAAACAACGGGTACACTATACACCAACAGCGTGGATGATGCAGCCATGGCAGGCATTTTACTGGATGGCGTACAGGGTAAGGTGAAGAAACTGGCAGCAGATGGCGCCTATGATAAGAAGAAGGTGTACCGGGAGTTGGATGAAAGGAAGATAAAGCCGGTGATACCGCCACGTAAAAATGCACGGATCACAAAGCACGGAAACAGTGGAGGCAGGGCGCTGCCCAGGGACAAAGCGATCCGCCGGATCAGAAAAGCAGGCAGAAAGAACTGGAAGAAGCAGTCGGGCTATCACAGGCGCAGCATAGCGGAGTCGGCCATGTTCAGATTAAAGAGCCAGTTTGGAGAAAAACTTTGTTCCAGAGATATAGAACAGCAGAAAGTGGAGGTGAGATTCAGGTGTTGCGCTTTGAACAAGATGACCAGTATAGGAATGCCTGCATCCATCAAAGTTAGAGCAGCTTAAAAAGTATTCGTGCAACAAAGCCTATGCCGAATATCAGGAGTGTCCGATTGCATGACGTACAACGTTAAACGGCTTGCTGCTGTGCCGATATTTTATGTTCATCAGGCTGTCAACCGAAGCGGATTGAAAAACCAAAGTACAAAATATATTCTTTTGTTCATCTGCGTTCGGTCAGTCGAAACCGCTGCTGATAAGCGAACAAAAAGCTGATGCTGCGTTGCGTCTGCCGGCATAGCAACAAACCGATTGTTGTACGCCGCTGTTCCTCTTCTCTCAGCACTAAAATAGTCTTGAAGCATAATTCACTTTGAAATGTTGGCTATGCTCATTATTTCTGACCCTTTTTATCTTTAAAACTAGTGATAGTATTTCCATCATAGCGATACACCCCACTTAAAGCGCCAAACCAAATAGTTCCATCAGAAGCTTCAAGAATCCCAAAAGTCATTCCCGCGTCACCTGCATATTCTAACCTTATTTGGGTTGTTGTTGGCGTTTTTTCATACAGCGACATTTGATTGTAACGGGAAAGCGCCCATCCGTGATTAGTTTGCGAACTAGTCCAAACGTTCCCTTTTTTATCTTCGTAGATATAACCAACAAAATCCCTGGTGAAATTAGTAAAGGCATGGCCGTTATAGCTCCAAAGGCCATCAGTTCCACCAAGCCAAATATTGCCTTTCTTATCTTCGATCATTGAACGAACATTGTTAAAAGGTTTACCGTAATTGGAGACAACGGTGAATGCTTTTCCATCATAAACGAACGTCTTACCTCTTGTGGCAAACCAATACTTGCCCGTCTTGTCTTGAATAATAGAATTAACTTCATTACCGGGGCGTGCCAAATCCGGATCTTCAATCATAGAATCTCCTTTGATCATATAATTTCGAAACGACATCCCATCGTAAAGGCTAACACCTCCATTAGCACCGAACCAAATATTGCCGGTTTTATCTTCGTAAATAGAAACAATGTCATTATTAGGCAGTCCGTCCCTGGTTGTGAAGTTTCGGAAGGATCTCCCATCGTAGCAATAAACACCTGACCCAGCTGAGCCGAACCACAAGTTGCCTTTTCTATCTTCTAAAAGGGAAAAGAAGCGGGCCGAACTTACTTTACTTGTAATATTGGTAAAAGACTTTCCATCGTATCGAAATATACCATCAAATGCAGCAATCCACATGTTACCTTTTCTATCTTGTATTATATTCCGAGTGATAGTGTTAGGTCCGGAGTAAGTGACTGTGTCTTTGGTTTCGGACTTGAACCCATCTTTTGGTGCGTTTGTTTGGCTTTGTCCGCAGGAGGCGATAAAAACAGACAATAAAAAAATAGCAGATAATTTAATGAGTCCTTTCATTTTTGATTATTTAGCAAGTTTGCGGGAAAAAAGCAAGTTGGCTTTGTTTAACCAAACGTACGTCTTGAGGAGAGAAGGGTCAGTAAAAACCTTATAAAAAGAATGTAAATGGATGTAAATATTCGCAGAGGGTTTGCTTACACTGGCGTACAACGTGGTAGCATTTAAGCAGTTGGGCCTCTGTGCTACTGTTGCCCGGCGCTGCGGCTGAATATACAACCGATCGTTCATTGTTAATACTACTGCTCATGCCATGAAGTCCAGCCAACTACAGTTGAATAGCGGTCTGTCGTTCATCGCTCCAACGTCCTGCCCCAATTGCTTGAATGCCCATGTTGTACGCCGCTTTTTTCACTTGTTGTTCTTAGGATGCCAAATCGCATTTGTTTTTATCTCGTCTGCTGTTGCTTTTCGCAGATTGCAGGAATTTAACCCGTCAATTTCTTGCCAGACAAGGTTTATAGGCATGTAATGCAATCCTGAATTGTCTACAGTCACGTAAGGATAGTCACCACCCGCATGGGATATATTTATTCTCCATTTACCGTCCACCCGTTTTATGATTACCTCTCCAACATAAAAAACCAAGGCATCGTAAAGTGTGTTCCAAACTTCTCCATAAGGTAATTTGTCAACCTCAATATCTATTTTACCTAAGCTCTCATAAGAAAAGTCGAGTTGCGACTTTTCTAAATTTAATTTTGCACTGACCGATTCAATATTTTCTTTTCCATTTAAAAACAGGTTATTGCCTTGCTTTGAGTAAAATCTCCAGTGATCAACGGATGAAGCTCTGCCATGCTTGTAATCTTCCTTTGCTTTTTGCGTCCAACGAACCATTCTAAGAAAACGGTCTCTTTCATAATAATTTCCTTTGCCTGGAATACTTACACCTTTTGGGTCAAAAATGAAAATAAAGTCGCCGTTCGGTAATTCATAAACAAGGTCTTGCTTTACATATCCAGTTCCATGATCTTCAAAGAACAATTTTGTGAACTTTTCATGAAGTCTCGCACCATGATTGTCGATGTAATCGTTAACTTCTACTTTTTTTAGTCGTCTGTTAATAGGATTAATTGTAGTTTTAGACATAGTCGCTTAAAGTGGCGTTCAACGCAATCGGCTTTGGGCAGATGGGGCGGATTGTCCAGTCGCCCGGCCTACTGCTGATTTATTAACTAAATGTTCATTATTTATTTCTAATGCCCGGCCTTATTCGTCCGCCTGGACTGAAGCTTGGATTTGCACTAAAAGTTGGTCACATATTCCGTCCGCCCCGTTTGCCCAAAACCGCATGTTATGTGCCGTTTGCTTTTATGATTGTTGTGCCATAGAACGTCTATTAATGTTTGTCCAGCCAAAATAAGACAAAGAGAGAAAGAACGGAATACTTGTCAAAATCATAAGTCCTAAAGTATGTTTTGGTAGTGCAAAAAACAAAAAGAAATACCCAATTGCCAATTCAGCAATTCCGAATATTGGATGTCTATTTGACTGCTTTTTGTTTTTGGTAAGTAATTCTCTTATTATTGTGATTTGTCCCACTATAATGAAAACAATTGCAAGTGTTAGGAGTGAAATAACTTTTAATTTATTGAAACCTCCTAAAGTCACATCGTGTATTAAAATAAATTCCAACATACCAATCGGCGCTGTAAAATGTCCAACATCAAAAGTGCAAAAGAAATTTGTCAGGAGTATTATACTTAGAACTGATTTTCGATTGTTCAATTGTACCGATTTAAATTCTGACTAACGTTTTTTAATATTCTTAAAATGAATGGTTTATTTTTCTGAATTGAACCCATTCATTTTCGCTTTTTTTTCTTTCCGTTAGCCAAAGATTTAATTCTGGTCGCCGGAATATGGGGAATGGCACATAACGGCCACGGCTTTAGGTCAGACGGGGATTTGTTTAATGTTCGCCCACTACCACTGCTGAAATTACAAATAAATGTTGTTTAATGTATTACTCCTGCCCGGCTTTGTTCGTCCCTCGATACTGACGCCTGGATTTGCAAACAGTTGATTGCACTTCCGTCCACCCCGTTTGCCTAAAGCCGAATGTTAGTGGCAGTTACTCTTCCTCAATGTGGGTCGGATTAAAAGAAAAGTCGTAGAACGTCACGTCAATTTTTTCATACTTTATAAGTTGTTCCATAAATTCTTCCGCTTCATTATAGTTTTTAAGTCGAATTGCTGTGGCTTTTCGTTTTCCTTTTAGTTCAATAGTTATGCAAAGTCTTTCTTTTGGTTCTCCGTTAGCTGTCCTAGCGTCATTACAGTAAATCTTGCGAATGCTCTTGATAGGAATTGTCAAGTTGAGAGCCTTGCCTCTAACACTAATTTCATTTTCATAAAACTTTAAAATTGCAGTTTTATAATATCTCAGTATTCCATAAATAACAATAGTTCGGTAAGTTTTAAGCGGCCAAAGCACCTAAGTTCAAGCACTGGTCGAACAGCTGCTTTATTTTCTTGCAACTCAGCTCCAAACCTAAGTTTGAAAATATTGTTTCGGTCATTATCTTATTGTAAAACATCAGCTTGATGTTTCTCATCGAAAACGCTTCTCTTTTTTCTTTTGGCAATGATAGCCAACACGCTGCTTTAGCCACCGAAACCGCGCTTAAAGCCATATTGAAATGAAAATACAGCTTGTTTTCACTTCTTGCCTGACACTCCGCTAATCCACAGTGCTGTTTGGCATCCCTGATCAAAAACTCTATCTGAAATCTTAAGCGATAGTACTTTATGATCAATGCAGCACTAAGCCCGGTATCGGTACAAACAAAAATCTCATAGCGGCCGCTGTGTTTATCGTACAGATATACAATTCTTACCAACCTTTTCAGGATCATACTGTACACTACGGCACTGTAATAAATCACCCATTCATCTTCGGCAAACTTCCTGATGCGACGCTTGTCGATGAGCTTGCAATCCACTTTGCCAGCATACACCCGTGGCCTGCCTGGTGCCTTCAGTTTATGCCCATGATAAAGGTATCGCAAATCGGCATCAGGGCGCATCTTTGTAATAACATGCAACCCTTCCCCAAGCAGTGGAGTAATAAAGCTGTCCTTCATGAAATATCCGTCTGCTGCCAGGTACGTCACCATTTTCTTTAATGCAGGCAGACGCTTTTTTATGATGCTTACATAATGACTCACCAGATTGTCCTGATTTGTCTGAAGCATCTCTTTACAAGGCGTTTGCACTGCTTCCAGCGACATAGCGGTACCTGCCTGTACATCTACGATGGAGAGGCAACTGATCTCCAGTCCCTTCAATGCACGTTGATCTTTGCCACTCCACCATTTGCCAAGACCGGGTGTTTTTTTACCACTCTTGGGTATAAAGGTGGGATCGAAAGCTGCAATGAGTTCTTTACTACAACTCTTTTTGATAAGTCGGTCGTTGAAACTGCTGAAATCAAATAACTGCTCGAAATGTAGCCGGATACTTTTTTCAGCGTAACGGCTGAAACGGCTTAAGTTCAACATCGTATAGCGAACTGGCATTCCAAGCCATAATTCAAAGATTGTCATCATGAATTTGACTTGCGGTTTGCTGATGTCTTCTAACTTTTGTAAACTTGCAGTGACAAGACCGCGAATCTTGTCAGAGGCATTAGATGTGAGTAGTTGCATACAATCATCTAATGCCATTTTTATTCCTGCCCCTGACTGATCAAAAACTTACCGAACTATTGTAAATAACAGATGTCACACAAAAGCCGATAACAGAAAAAATCAAGACTTTTTTCCAAAATTCAGGAACTAACCAATAGAAAACAACAGCTTGAGCTTCTTGTCCTGCACTTTTAAAAGGGGAAAATACAAAGTCAAAAATAATAATAACTAAAAAGCAAAGTCCACCTACAAGCAAAAACAAATTTGTCAAATAAGGAACCTTTCGGCGAATACTTACTCTAAAAGATTTTGGTGTGTCCATTTATAATTGCCGCTAACGGCCGGGCTTGGCGTTTGTGGCGGAATTTGCAAAACGTCAACCCGGACTGTTGATGATTGAAAAGCCAATGTACAGAACTTTTTTGAATGCCCATCTTTGGTCCGTCAGCCGAAACCGAAGCTGATGATTAGGTGAAGCCGAGGTGGCGTTATTAGTCCGCCGACATAACGCCAAGCCCGATGTTATGCGCCGACGGGTTGTCTGCCGTTGAGAAACGGTTGTAGTTTCAGTTGCGCCTCGTAGTCCGATTGTCTTAAGAATGGCCATACATCGTAGTGCCCTAACTTTTGCCATTCATAGTAAGAAATAAGGTGCTCTTCTCTCTTATTTCGGTAGTGGTGTCCAAGCGTCAGAATAGAAAGAATTAAGTCTTTTAAGGAAAACCTCAACAGCGGATTGTTCGTGTCAAAGTAAGGCCATTCGTATTCTCTGTCTGAATGCAAAAACAAGATACATCGAGCAATTATTTTCAATGCTTCGTCTGTGAGTTGGTGACGTCCGGTTAGCTTATGGTTCTTTGTATCGTCGTACAGTCCCCAACATAGTTCCAGCATGGGTTTGATGATAGGGTCGTCGTTGTCACTCTTTGCGAGTTTTGAACGGTGGTATTGTTCAGGAAGCCAGCCGTCCGAAACGTCCTCAATAACGGCTTCTTCAAAATCGTCGTTGGTTGTCAGTCCAACTGAAAGTTGGCGCAAATGAAAAGCAAGTTTTCTCCGTCTCTCTTTATCTACCATAACGCTGGTTTTTAGTTGCGCATAACGGTCAGGGCTTTAAGCAGGTGGGGCTGAATTTTTCGTCTGCCGATGACCACTGCCCAGTTATGTTTAAAAGTCCGTTACTTAATCCGAAGCCTAGCATTATCCTACCGCTCTAACAAATGCTCATGTCTCGCTAAAGCTGACGATTGTTGTCCAGTCCGCCCCACTTGCGTAAAGCCCCATGTTAGGCGCAGTTAGATCTTACCCCATTTCAAGTAGAATGAAAAGAATGGATCAGTGATATGGAGCTTTTTTTCCTTTTCATCGAAATCAATAACAGGTGCTGAACTTTCATCCGTCGCTGCAATTGTCGCCATGTGTTTTAATACACGTGCGACCTCATGCAATTGTGGGGCAGGAAGTTCAGCAACCTCACGGATCCCATGTCGAAGATTCTCATATTCCAAACTCACTAAACCTGGCTTCAAAAACGCTAGGGCTTTGAGAATTAAGCCGTATATGTCCACTGTTGATCCATCCTTTAATTTTCGTTGCATTCTGTCTGCCCTTTGCCTAGGGCCCTTAGCAAGTTTTTCGAAGATTGGCTTCCCAATCTGATCCGCAATATTTCCGTATATAGCCTTAATATCTACTATTTGATTGCCGGTTTTCTCAAGCTCTTTGCAATATGACCGGCAGAATTCCTGCATGAGGTGAGGACTCCCAATAGCTTCCAGAACAAAAGATTCGGCAATTTCTTGATTTATGCTAATTTCTAATAATCTGAATCCGACCTCAGAAATCATAAGGAGTTCTTCATCTTGCCATGTTGGCACTTGTACCTGAGATACCCGGCCAGTCATTTCCTTTTCTACCTTTACTGCATCGTATCGCTTATGCGGTATTGCTATAATAATAACAGGTGTTCCCTCAAAGATTGGACCTTTAAGCGTTCTTATAATGTCACCTTGTAATTCTCTTGATATATAGTGAAAGTCGTCAACGATTAATGGGGTTTGTGTCTTTGTCAGAATTTTGATCGCAGCAACTTTGCTGCTTAAGTTACGAGAATGAGAGGTAGCATTACTTTCCTTCGATTGCTCATTAGTAGTATATTTCTTACTACCTCCAAGTCCAGCGACCATCGCAGAAACATTGTCTTCTAGTGTTGATGACCCTTGTTTCTCACTTGTCGTTACTTCCAAAATGTTTTGAAAATATTCAAGCTGATCAATAATTTGTTGCCAAAAGTCATCTTCAGATTTTACTGAACCTCCATCAATCCAAACAGAAGAGTCTTTAGGATATATTTTCTTTGTAACAACAGTTTTCCCTGATTTGGTCTGTCCAGTGATTGCAATTAATTTGCAAAGGTTTTCTTTGCCTTCAACTAGCTGCTCTTCAAGTTTTATCTCGCTTCTAGGATTATAAGTGTATTTTGGAAAACCACCTGGGACGAAGACATCACTATATCTCATAATAATTATCGTTTTAAGTTGCGCCTAACGAACAGGTATTTGCGATGGCAGGGCTTCTAAGCTCCATTTGCTGAAACAAATGCCGATTGAAACCTAATGTACAAAATATGTTGAACAGCCAGATATATAAAGTCCAGCCCGGATGTGTTGTACAATAGCGAACTGATGCATATTGCTTTAACCTCCCGCCCTGGTATTGCAAATACCACTGTTGTACGCCGCTTGTTAACTCTCAACAATAAAACCCACTTTAGCAAACAAAAATTTTGCATCTTTATTTATTTTAAAACTTGGTGGTACAAATATTACAGCTGAATCTTTACCTTGTCTGACAAATTCTTTTTGTATTATGATGGGATAGCGACAAGTTGTATCAAAAGCCATATCACTTACTGCGCCACAACATTCTTCTAAAATATAGACAGTGTCGCTTATAGATCGCCTACAGATATAGAGATTCGAATAACTTTTGTTGAGGTAACAGTTCTTCTTGGCAGGATAAGTCTTAATGATACATAAATCAGTCCAGCCTGTCGAATCCAAAGTTAATTTTTTGAGGTTAGTGAATGACACACTCTTTTCTTTTACACCTCCGCTGCAGCCTACTAAAATGAATAGAAATTGTATACACAGACTTTTTATTGCGCAAAACCTCATAACCGTCTTATTCTAAGTTAATGTGATAACTAGTGGCGTACAACGCCAAAGCATTTAGAAAGTTGGGGCATTATATTCGTCCGTCCGCCAACTGATGTTGATTAGATTCCATTGTCAGGATATTATCCCAATGTTCATTTTTATCCTGTCCCCAGGACAAATGTTCAATCGTATTTAGAGATCATATTCATTCCGTCGGCCCCAATTTTTTAAATGCAGCTGTTGTAGGCAATTGGAGAGTTCACATTTAGACTAATAATCACGCTCGAAGAATATTCTGCAGAAACTAGCAATTGGCCTTATTTCTATTTCTCAAATTTTGTCTACTCACCTTTGCTAAACGTTACGTAAATTATATGTCATTTGTGTTGGTTCCAACACTACCTTTCAATCTATGATGTTAAACAATTCAAAAGGTATAAATTTTTTATCAAACCCTTCTTTGTTACTGTCGGGCCAATAGAACTTAGCAATATAATTTGAAATTTCGTAATAATTGTCCGCTACCCAGTCCATACCCCAATCTCTGAAATGTCTTGATACAGCAGCGTATCTATCAAAATATTCTTTTTCAAACAACTCAACATTTACCTGCAATGCAAAGCTTCGTTGGGCAATCTCAGACATTATCAATGTCTTCCAAAGCCAGAACTTCATATCCTCAGAATGCAAATTGGTCTGTTCTATTTCTGCTTTTAAACGCTGCTTAAATTTCAAAGTAGCGTTTAATACTTTGCTGTTGTCCATAAGAGTTGATTATTATAATTTTCGGCCACGATTTGAGAAAGGGTGCTTGTGTCATTGCCTACAACATATGTATTATCAGCAAGCTACAAAATTCTTCCCGCTGATCCTCAACTGCTTCGCATTCGCTTCTGCAAATTATCCATTGCGCTAATCCGCTTACCACTCCAGCCCGCCCTTCTTCCAGATATCATCGAGCGGACTGGGAACCTGCACCAGCTGTTCCTTCCTTACATGCAGGTATCGCTCCGTCGTCCGGATATTGAAATGCCCCAAGATATCCTTGATGTACCGGATATCGATCCCCTTTTCCAGCACATGCGTCGCAAAACTGTGCCGCAAAGAATGAAAACTGACCTCCTTCCGGATCCCGGCCTTCTCCCGCGCCAGCTGAAACACCCGCTGCGCCGTCCGCGCACTGTACGGTGTGCCAGGCCCCTCCTGCCCTTCAAAAACAAACTTTATCGGCCTTGGCTTGCACCCCAAGAAATAATTTCTCAGGATATCCAGCAATACCACACTCAGCCCTACATACCGGTCCTTCTTTCCCTTCGCTCTCTCAATGAACAGCTGCATACGCTCACTGTCCACATCAGCCAGCTTCAGGTTCACCACCTCGCTCACCCGCAACCCTGCACTGTACGCCGTAAACAAGATCGCCTTGTGCTTCTTGTTACCAATTCCGTTGAACAACCGGGTAATCTCCGTTTCCGACAGTACCTTCGGCAACTGCGCCGGCTTTGCAGGCCGCGGAATCTCCACAAAAAATTTTTCCCTGCGCAGCACCTGCTCATAATAGAATTTTAACGCGTTGATCCGGCTGTGTACCGTATGCTCCGTAAGGCCACTTTTCAGGCATTTTACCAGGTAACGCTTCACCTCGTCCGTCGTAAGCCTTGCCGCTGAAATGCCCCCCAGCACCTGAAAAAAGATCATCAGTTCCGCCCGGTAAGTCCGGATCGTACTTACACTGTATGCCTTTAAAGTCAGCAACTCCACCGCTTTTCCAAGGCTTTCCAGGTTGCCCGCGCTCAGTCGACCGGCCGCCGGCGAATGCTTCCCCGAACGCGCCCGAACGCCTTCGGTCGCTCCCCGTGCACCCGGCTCCTTCCGGGTAGGTTGAACAAGGGTCCGCTCCACCGCCTTTCGCTTTTCCAGGTACGCTCTCAACGGACTGGAATCGATTGCTGCAACCGCCGACAGCGCCTCAACCACCCCGGCGTAAGCACCCTTTGTGAGCGGCACATACCAGGCACGATGCGTCTGGCTCCATCTTACCTTCGGCAACCGCTTCACCGCATCGTTCAGGATCTTCTTATTCGCGCAGCGGATCAGGATATACTCCTCGCCCTTGTGCCTGACCGCTTCTAATACAACGTTTTCCATGCCGGCAATTTTTGACCAGGGCTGTTTCATCCAACCCCTCCCCAAATTATCGATCCTCCTTGCTTCCTGATACCGTGCTTTCACCCTTCCCCCCTGCCGGCCGCTTCCTGAAAGCTCTTCATTTTCTTATCCTTTTTCACCTTTATTTATACTTTTTTGTATAAATCAGTCGTACCTTCGCACTCTTAAAAAGATCAACCAGAAAGAATACTATGAACGACAACCTGACCGATCTGGAACAAACGGTGCTGAGCGACTATAAATATGGTTTTGTGACCGATATCGAATCCGAAACCGCCCCCAAAGGGCTCGATGAAAGCACCATCCGCTTTATCTCCGCCAAAAAGAACGAGCCCCAGTGGCTGCTCGACTGGCGCCTGAAAGCCTACCAGCGCTGGCTCCAGATGAAAGAGCCTTCCTGGGCCAATATCAACTACCCTCCCATTAACTATCAAGACATTATCTATTATTCGGCGCCGAAACAGAAGGTCAGTCTCAACAGCCTCGACGAGATCGACCCCGAGCTCCGCCGCACCTTCGAAAAGCTGGGCATCTCCCTGGAAGAACAAAAACGCCTGTCGGGCGTGGCCGTAGACGCCGTGATCGACTCCGTTTCCATCACCACCACCTTCAAAGACCAGCTCGCCGAACAGGGCATCATCTTCTGCTCCATGAGCGAAGCCGTGCAGGAACACCCCGAACTGATCAAAAAATACCTGGGCTCCGTAGTACCGGCCACCGATAACTACTTCGCCGCCCTCAACGCCGCCGTATTCAGCGACGGCTCCTTTTGCTTCATCCCGGCCGGCGTACGCTGCCCGATGGAGCTGTCCACCTATTTCCGCATCAACGCCGAAAATACCGGCCAGTTCGAACGCACCCTCATCGTGGCCGAACCGGGCTCCTATGTCAGCTACCTCGAAGGCTGTACCGCCCCCATGCGCGACGAGAACCAGCTGCACGCGGCTGTAGTGGAACTGGTAGCGCTTGACCACGCCGAGATCAAGTACTCTACCGTCCAGAACTGGTATCCCGGCGACAAAGACGGCAGGGGTGGTATCTACAACTTTGTCACCAAACGCGGCATCTGCTACGACAGCGCCAAGATCTCCTGGACACAGGTCGAGACCGGCTCTTCCATCACCTGGAAATACCCCGGCGTGATCCTGAAAGGCGACAACTCCACCGGTGAATTTTACTCGGTGGCCGTTACCAACAACCGCCAGCAGGCCGACACCGGCACCAAGATGATCCACATCGGCAAAAATTCACGCAGCCGCATCGTATCCAAGGGCATCTCCGCCGGTTTCAGCAACAACAGCTACCGCGGACAGGTGACCGTGAACCGCAAGGCCACCAACGCCCGCAACTACTCCCAGTGCGACTCCCTGCTGCTGGGCGACAAATGCGGCGCCCATACCTTTCCCTACATCGAGGTGAAGAACAATTCTTCCATCGTGGAGCACGAAGCCACTACCTCCAAAGTAGGTGAAGACCAGATCTTCTACTGCAACCAGCGCGGCATCGACAGCGAAACCGCCGTGGCCCTCATCATCAACGGCTTTGCCAAAGAAGTGATGAACCAGCTGCCCATGGAATTCGCCGTGGAAGCGCAGAAACTCCTGGCCATCAGCCTGGAAGGCAGCGTGGGATAACATTGAACGATCATTGAAATACTTAGAATCAGAGAATATGTTGAGCATTCAAAATTTACAGGCATCTGTAGAAGGAAAAGAAATTTTAAAGGGCATCAACCTGGAGATCAACCCGGGTGAAGTGCACGCGATCATGGGTCCCAACGGTGCCGGCAAAAGCACCTTGGCTTCCGTACTCGCAGGCCGCCAGGGCTACACCGTCACTGGCGGTTCCGTCGATTTCGGCGGCAAAGACCTCCTTGAACTCGACCCCGAAGAAAGGGCGGGCGAAGGCCTTTTCCTGGGCTTCCAGTATCCCATCGAAATACCCGGACTGAGCACTACCAATTTCATCAAGACCGCCGTGAACGAAGTACGCAAGTACCGCGGACAGGACCCCCTCGACGCCGTGTCTTTCCTCAGGATGATGAAGGAAAAAATGGCGCTCATGGAAATGGACCAGTCCATGCTGAGCCGCTCCCTCAACGAAGGTTTTTCGGGCGGTGAAAAGAAACGCAACGAGATCTTCCAGATGGCCATGCTGCAACCCAAACTCGCCATCCTAGATGAAACCGATTCCGGTCTCGATATCGATGCCATCCGCGTGGTGGCCAACGGCGTCAACAAGCTGCGCAGCAGCGACAAAGCCGTGCTGCTGATCACCCACTACCAGCGCCTGCTCGATTACCTGGTGCCCGACTTCGTACACGTGCTGTACAATGGCCGCATCGTAAAATCGGGCACCAAGGAACTGGCGCTCGAACTCGAGGAAAAAGGATACGACTTTATCAAGAATGAACTGCAGCAGGAAGCGGTGGTTTCTTAAACAAGCAATGCATGAACAGCACCAATAATTTCAGGGAAGCGTTCGAGCGGCTGCAGCCGGCCGGCGACGACAGCCTCCTCGGTTCCGCGCGCCGCAAAGCGATGCAGGACTTCGACCGCATGGGCATCCCCACCGTACGCAATGAAGAATGGAAATATACCCAGATCAACAGCCTGTTCGACAGGCCCTATTCAATAGCTGCAGCTGAAAACGGCGTAACCGCAGCTGACCTCCAGGAGATCCGCCTGCCGGGTTCCGCTTCCGCCAACGAGCTGGTATTTGTAAACGGCATCTTCTCTTCCCCGCTTTCCACCATCCGGTCAAGAGGACTTGTACTGCTCCCGCTGGAAGAAGCCGCTTCCAACGAATACAGATCGTTTGTCGACCTCCATTTCAACCACAGCAGCCGCTACCTGAAAGACGGTATCAACGCCCTCAACACCGCTTTCATCCATGGCGGCGTTTTCCTGCATGTGCAGCGGAGGCAGCTGATCGATCAGCCCGTGTACATCTACAACATCACCGATACCCGCAACGAACCCGTGCTGGCGCAGCCCCGCAGCCTTGTGCTCGTCAGTGAACAGGCACAGGTACAATTCGTGGAAACCTATGCTACGCTTGGAAAGGCCGGCAGCATCACCAACCAGGTCATGGAAATGGTGGTGGAAGAAAGCGCCAACGTCGCGTATTACAAAATACAGAACGACGGTTCGCATGCGAGCCAGGTAAGCACTACGCACATCCGGCAGATCGGCACGAGCGTGGTAAACACCGTTACCATCTCGCTCAACGGCGGCATCGTGCGCAACAACCTGCACGCCATCATGGAAGCGCCTCACGCCGAAGCCCACCTGTACGGTCTCTATTTCCAGCGCGGCAAAAGCCATATCGACAACCACACCCTGGTCGACAATATGGTGCCCGACTGCCAGAGCAACGAACTGTACAAAGGCATTCTCGACGACCAGGCCACCGGCGTGTTCAACGGAAAAATTTTCGTACGCAAAGACGCCCAGAAGACCAACGCCTTCCAGTCGAACAAGAACATCCTGCTCTCCGATACCGCCAACGTCAACACCAAGCCGCAGCTCGAGATCTTTGCGGACGATGTGAAATGTTCGCATGGCTGTACCGTGGGCAGCCTCGATGAAGACGGCCTTTTCTACCTGCAGGCAAGAGGGATCCCCTACCGCAAAGCCATAGCGCTGCTGCTTCAGGGTTTTGCGATGGACATCCTGGAAAAAATTAAACCTGCTGTACTCAGAACCTATGTGGAAGAGCTCATCGTACAGCGATTAACTTCCGAAGTATCATGATAGCAACAAAATCAGTCTCCGCTTCGATAGATGTGCAAAGCATCCGGCGGCAGTTTCCCATCCTCAGCAGGCTGGTAAAAGGCAGGCCGCTGGTGTACCTCGACAACGCCGCCACATCGCAGAAACCGCAGGTGGTGATCGATGCGCTGGTCGATTATTACTCCGGCTTCAATGCCAACATCCACCGCGGCATCCATACGCTGGCTGAAGAAGCCACCGCGGCGTTTGAGCAGACGCGCGATACGGCCCGCGATTTTATCAACGCCCCTTCGCGCGAGCAGATCATCTTCACCAAAGGCACCACCGAAGGCATCAACCTGGTGGCGTTCACCTGGGGCCGCGCCAACGTGAGGGCCGGCGACGAAATCATCATCTCTTCCATCGAGCACCATTCCAACATCGTTCCCTGGCAGATCCTCTGCGAGGAAAAAGGCGCTGAATTAAAGGTGATACCGGTCAATCAGGAAGGTGAACTGGTGATGGAGGAATACGAAAAACTCCTGAACGCCCGCACAAAACTGGTTTCGGTGGTGCATGTGTCCAACTCGCTGGGCACCATCAACCCGGTGAAGCAGATCATCGACGCGGCCCACGCCGTGGGCGCAGTGGTCATGATCGACGGCGCACAGTCGGCCGTGCACATCGACATCGACGTGCAGGAAATGGATTGCGACTTCTTTGCCTTCTCCGGTCACAAACTCTACGGCCCTACCGGCGTGGGCGTGCTGTATGGCAAAAAGGAACTCCTTGAATCCATGCCTGTGTTTATGGGCGGCGGTGAAATGATCAAAGACGTCAGTTTCACCAAAACCACTTACAACGACCTGCCCTACAAATATGAAGCCGGCACCCCCAACATCGCGGATGTGGTGGCCTTCAAAACGGCGCTTGACTTCATAAACGGCATCGGCAAGCAAGCGATCGCTGCGCACGAGCACGACCTGCTGGTATACGCCACAGCCCAGCTCGAACAGATCCCGGAGATCACGCTGATCGGAACGGCACGCAACAAATCGCCGCTCATCTCCTTCGGCCTTCGCGGGGCACATCCGCAGGACATCGGCATCATACTCGACAACCAGGGCATCGCCGTTCGTACCGGTCATCATTGCACGCAGCCCGTGATGGACTGCTTTGGCATCCCCGGCACCGCCCGGGCTTCGTTCGCCGTATACAATACCCGCGATGAAGTGGACGCGCTGGTAAAGGGCCTTCACAAAACCATCAAAATGCTGTTGTAAACCGCATGAACACGCAACCTACCATCCAGGAAACCGAAGACGAGATCACCGAAGAGTTCGCCCTTTTTGATTCCTGGGACGATAAATACGAATACATCATCGACCTTGGCAAAAGGCTGCCCAGGCTGGAAGACGAATACAAGACCGACAGCAACAAGGTTAAGGGCTGCCAGTCGACCGTGTGGCTCACTGCACAGGAAGAAGACGGCCGCCTGCTTTTTAAAGCCGACTCCGATGCCATCATCGTCAAAGGCCTTATCAGCATGCTGATCCGCGTAGTTTCCGGCCATACGCCCGACGAGATCCTGGAAACAAAGCTGAATTTCATACAGAACATCGGCATGACCACCCACCTGGCGCAGACCCGCTCCAACGGACTGCTTTCCATGGTGCGGCAGATGAAAAATTTTGCGCTCGCCTTCAAGATGAAAGAAAAACTCAACGACCATGGAAACGGAAGAATTGAAGCAACAAGTCATTGAACAACTGCAGACCGTCTTCGACCCGGAGATACCGGTGAACATTTGGGAGATGGGACTGATCTACGAGGTAGACGTCCTGCCCGTCAACAATGTGCAGATCGTGATGACCCTCACCGCGCCTAGCTGTCCTGCAGCACAGTCGCTCCCGATTGAGGTAGACCAGAAAGTGCGGCTGATCGAAGGGGTGAACGACGTACACGTATCGGTAACCTGGACGCCGGCCTGGAACAAGACCATGATGTCTGAAGCGGCCCAGCTTGAATTAGGAATGTTATAAAAAGAGTAAACACGCCATGAAGATCTCATCGCAGGAGGAATATGGTTTGCGGATCCTGGTACGCATTGCAGGCTGCCCCGATCCAAAAGGGATAAGTATTCCGCAACTGAGCGAAGCGGAAGGACTGACCGTGCCTTATGTGGCCAAGCTCACCCGGCTGTTGCGAATCGCAGGTTTCATCAACAGCACGCCCGGGTATAAAGGCGGATACATACTGGCCCGGCCGTCTACAGAGATCATCATTAATCACGTGCTCAAAGCACTGGGCGGCGCCCTGTTCGATGGAGAGTATTGCCTCACCCACGCAGGCAACGCCATCAAACTCTGCAACCGCTCCGTCGACTGCTCTGTGCGGTCGCTCTGGAAGATGGTCCAGTTCACGATGGACAACCTCCTTAACCAGGTCACCCTCCATGCCCTCATCAACCACGAAGACGAATCGGATGATATCCTGGAAAAGATCCTCCGCAAAAGTCAGGAAAAGCTGGTGGTGATGCAGAACTTCGCGCAGGGAAAGCCGGAGGAAGAATAGCATTTATACCAACCCGTTATCAAGACCTCCAAAGAAGGTTGTCTCTAGTCTTTTGCCATTGTCCCAACCTCGCATGGCACTACTCAAACGGCTCGATATGCACCATCACATCCGAAAGTTCGGGTATCTCCTCTTTTAAAGTATCCTTTAGCCTGTGCGCGATATCGTGCCCCTGTTTCACAGAGATGTCTGAAGCCACGATGGCATGCAGGTCCACCAGGTAATACATCCCTGTTTTCCGGATCATGCATTTTTCGGTGTCGAGCACACCGGGCACCGTGATGCCTACTCTCCGCACGCGCTCCTCGATCTCCCCATGCACGTTCTCATCCATGATCTCACCCAGGGCAGGCCGGAAGATCAGGTAACTGTTGTAGAGGATGAATCCGGACGCGAAGAGGGCAGCCCAGTCATCGGCCGATTCATAGCCTTTGCCCATGATCAGCGCAAAAGAGATACCTAAAAAGGCAGACACAGACGTGATGGCATCGCTGCGATGGTGCCACGCGTCGGCTTTCAGGGAAGAGCTGTTGGTCTCCCTGCTTTTTTTCATCACGATGCGGAACGAGATCTCTTTCCAGATGATGATGGCCCCGAGGATGAACAGCGTGAAAGGCCGGGGCAGCTCATGCGGCGTGCTGATATTCTTGATGCTTTCGTACGCGATGATGGTGGCCGACATCACCAGAAACCCCACCACACAGAACGTGATAAGAGGTTCCACCCTTCCATGCCCATACGGATGGTTCTTGTCGGCCGGCCGGCTGGCAAACTTCAGTCCGAACAGCACCACGATCGAAGCCAGGATGTCGGAGGTGGACTCGATGGCATCGGCGATGAGGGCATACGAGTGACCGAAATAACCGGCCAGCGCCTTGATGATAGCCAGTACCGTATTGCCCACGATGCTGAACCAGGTGGTACGCACCGCGGCCTCTTCCTTGGATCTTTTCAGTCTTTCTATTTTATTGGCCATTTCAGGGAGCGGATTAGATGCAGGATAACAAAGTGGGTTCAGGGAAAAGCTTCATGACATTCACCGATGCCTCCGTGGGCGGCAAGGTAGGGAAGAATTGCATTCCGGGGAAAGATGTTAACACCTGCTTACCCAGCCTCTATAATTTCTTCAAGATCTTCACCAGCTTCCCCGCGATGATCTCGTTCCCCTTGTCGGATGGGTGCAGTCCGTCATAGGTGATGCCGATGGCTTCGGGGGGATAGGGATACTCGTCGGTATCCGGATTGAAGGAGCGGTTCTCGTACGAAGGGTAGGGATAGTTGCGGTAGCTGCCCGTGAGAGAATCTTTCAGGTGCTTGAACTTTACCGCATGCTTTGCAGACAGGGAAGATTCATGATACAGATCCACCACTTTGAAGTGTTCATACCGGGCGATCTCCTTCACGGCATCAGCGAACTGCAACAAGGATTGTCCGTTCTTTGGCTTGTAGGAACCGTATGCATTGTTGTGCGCATTGCCAACATACACAAAATCGGATCGCTGCATGGGGGTGATGAGGATAAAAGTGGCCTCGGGGTTCAGGCTGCGCAGTTTGTTGATGATGACCCGGTACGCCCCAAACACGGTGCCCGTGCCGGTATCGCCCATGTAATCGGTCATCGTTCCGAGCGGCTCGCCGCGCCACCAGTCGTTGGTGCCCAGGAACACAGAGAACACATCCGCCTTTTCCAGCTTCAGCGTTTCGATCTCCTTTGCTATGCGCACCACCGTCCAGCCGTTGTGCCCCTGGTTGATGAAATGGATGTTCGGCAACCGTTCGCTCACCCGCGTCATATATCCCTTCGAAACGCGGTTGCCTGTTTCGTTCAGATGGTCGTTGAGGTAGGTGATCGAATCACCCAGGGCCAGCCAGCTTAGCTCCTTCACGGGTGCGCGGAGCGCCAGGGTACAAACAACTACCAGCAGCAGGGATATTTTTTTCATACAAGATAAAAATACGCATCTCCCAAAATTTCAGCGGCAATTTTCGCGGCTACCTTGATCCGCTGTTCACATCATCGTTCTTAATGTTGCGCTGGTTCTTTTTAATGCTGCTGTTCAGCTTGCCGAACTTGTAGTTGAAGCTGATATTGAATGTGCGGTAATACTGGTAACTGTAGTTCGATTGCCGGAAATCGGGCGAGTTGGTGTAAAAGTCGAGCCGCAGGAGTTTCTTCCAGGGATTGTTCACTGACAGCGACAGCGTCGCCTTTTCCTTGAAGAAGACCTTCGACCCGCTCACGTTTGCGTTGACCCAGTAGTTGTCTCTTCCCTGCAGCAGCACATACCGGCTGTCGACACCGAGGTTGATGCCGGCCCTCCAGCCCTTGTCGAACTTGTAGCTGCCGTAGGTGAAGATATAGCCCTGAAAGCCCTTGTTGTTGTAGAACTGGTTGTTGTACGTTCCCTTCAGCCACACGTGAATAAGCTGCGAATTTATGTTGAGGGTCAGTTTGGAAGTGAGGGGATAATTGACGTTCAGACTCGCGCCAAGCCGTTTGTTGCTGCCCACATTCCGGTAGGTGGAAGTGGTTACGGTATCGAGCCCCACGCTCACCACATTCTCCACGGTGTTGCTGGCAAACGAATAGCTCAGCCCTGCATTGATCGACCCTTTGGCGAAGTTGCTGTAGCCGATCTCGAAGTTCCGGTTCACGACCGGTTTCAGGTCGGGGTTGCCTACATTCAGCCACTTGGGATTCGAGCGGTCTACAAACGGGTTCAGCTGCCAGATGCCCGGCCGCTGGATGCGCTGACTGAAGCCAAACGTAATATTGTTTGTCTTGTTGAGGGTCTGCTGTATCGAGAAAGACGGTACCAGGTTGTTGTAATCCTGTTTCACCTTGCTGGCCGTGGAAGTGAAGTCTGCATCCACAGTGGTATGTTCGAGGCGCAAACCGCCTTTGATCACCGATTTCTTCAGCTTCAGCTGGTACGAATTATAGACGCTGTACACGTTCTGCAGGTAGGTAAAGTCATTGGTCTGCAACGGATCGTTCACGTATTTCTGGCTGGCGTCGTTGTAATTGTCGGTTGTGAACAGGCTGTAATTTTTGCGGAGGATGGCTTTTGCGCCCGCTTCCACATTCAGCTTTTTTACCGGGTAGATGTAGTCCAGCTGGAAAGTATGTTCTTTTGTTCCCGAGTTGTTGTACTGCAGGTAATTGGGCGCGAGGTAATTGATCTTTTCGGTGAGCGACACATCCGTGTTCTGGAGATTGCCGTTCGATCCGTATTTGTAGGAAGTGGTCAGCAACTGTTCCTTGCTTCTCTTGAAACCCCGTTCGTAGTTAAGCGCCAGATCGGTGCCTTTGTATTCCGACTCTCCCTGGTTGATCAGGCGGTACTGCTGGGCCAGCGCATCGTTAGCAATGAGGGAGCGCGACAGCTGGTTGTTATCCCTTGTAAAACGCCCGTTGTACATCTCCACCGAACTGGTCAGCAGGTCCAGCGAATCGATCTCAAAGCTCAGCTCGGCGCTGCCATAGGTATTGTTGCCCTGGTTCACCCGCTGGCCGTTCTGCAAAACGGTGGAAGTAACAGGGTGAAAAATGGAATTGGTGAACCCGAAATCTGTGGATTGTTTGTTCTGCCTGTTGTAGCCGATGTATCCGTTCACCCCGAACTTGCCCTGTTTCACCGTGCCGTTCAGGTTGATACCGGGTCCGTACACGCTGTTATAGCGGGTGTTGATGCTGCCGTTATATCCCTGGTCTAT
This sequence comes from Chitinophagaceae bacterium, assembly GCA_965200945.1. Lineage (GTDB taxonomy): Bacteria > Bacteroidota > Bacteroidia > Chitinophagales > Chitinophagaceae > JADCRZ01. The sequence goes on along the minus strand of OZ241749.1, from coordinate 83,217 downwards.
ATTCTTTTTGGTGATGATGTTGATGATGCCGGCCAGTCCTTCCGCATCGTATTTTGCCGGTGGCGTGGTGATCACCTCTATCTTGAGGATGTTGGAGGCGGGCATGGAGCGGAACACGTCGGAAGGGTTCCTTGCCAGCAGCGAAGAGGGTTTGCCGTTGAGCAGGATCTTGTAATTGGTATTGCCTTTCAGTTTGATATTGTCTGACCCGTCAACCGATACCAGCGGCACTTTCCGCAACATATCGAGTACGGTGATCACTTTGTTTTCCGGGTCGGCCTGCACGTCGAAGGTGATGCGGTCGGCTTCCTGCTTCAGGATGGGCCTGCTGGCCGTTACCGCCACTTCTTTGAGCTGGCCGGATGCAGCCGCCGTCATGGAGATCGTTCCCAGGTCGGTGACCGGCTGGCTGGCCGTCAGTTCTTTCCGGATCTCGGCGTATCCTACAAACGCCCACACCAGGGCCAGCTTTTTATCTTTGGCGACTGCCACCTCGAAACTGCCGTCTTCTTTGGTGAGCATAGTTTTGATGGGTTCGCTGGTTTTCGGGTCCTGCACGGTGATGGTTACGTAAGCCAGCGGTTCATGTTTGGCCGAATCACGCACCATGCCTTTGACCAGCACAGTGGGTGCAGCCTGCGAAAAGGCAGACAGGCTGAACAGCCCCAGGATACCAACGAAAAACAAGGATTTGAACTGGCGGAAAGAGGATCCGGTGAGAGCAGTCACGGTTTAAAGATTTGTGGCAATGGTACTCCGCGGCTACCGACCCGAAAAGCCAAAAAAGGATGGAAGGCAAAATCCTGTTTGCTACGGAAAAGTTGGGTGCTTTTAAATCATACAGGCACACGTACGCCACCCGCTATTTTATCCGCCCTTCTAATCTCCATAAGTCCTTTTTAACCAGCTCTCCGGAACCGGTATGATACAGATATTCATGGAGCGGTTGTCGGCGGAAAGCATGGCCGACTGGATCTGGATCTTTGTGCCGTCCGGACTCATGGTCGGATGCGGATGATCGGCGGCTGTTTCTTTGTGACCGGTCGACAACAGGATCATTTCCCGGGTGTGCCGGTCGATCAGGTAAATACCCCGCGAAAAATCATCGCCTACCGCCCAGCGCCCGTCGGGCGAGCCGCTCACATGCCAGAGCCCGCTGCCCGAAGGTGTTTGTCCGGCGATGGTCATCTCCCTGGTGCGGAGGTTGACGATCGCGAGGCCGGTCGGTTTTTCCCGGGTGCCGGATGGTCCCCAGGCGGTCTCCTGTCCGGGATTGGCGCCTCCGACTGCTGTTCCCGCCGCGGCCGTACCGCTGGTGCCCGGAATTTTCCGGTGCCCCATGATCGACAGGGCCACTTCGTCTTTCGAGATCACGGCTTCATGGGTTACCCATTCATTTTCGGATTCGGGGTACAGGGGCCGCAGGCCACTGCCATCCGAGAGCACCGTCCAGGTGCGCTGCGGCGATTTGCCACCGGTCTCCCAGCAGAAAACGATCTCGCCAGGCACCCAGGGGTTGGTCTGTATATGCCCGATCTGAAAAGGCACCGACACCACATACTTTATCTCACCCGTCTGCACATTCATGGCAGCTATCCCCGAAGGGCCGGCGCCCATGTTCCTGGGACCGAATGGACCTTCAATTTTGGTATCCGGCTTTATATGCCTGGCGGCTTCTTCTTTGCCCACCCGGAAATAAGCCCGGTCTTCGGCGCCGTCAAGCGCCATATCGCCGCCCGCGCCCAGTTCAGGTGTCGTGGTGCCGCAGACACGCTGGTACACGTCTGCTTTCTGCAGCCTGCCGGCTTTGCTGTCGCTGAACAGCTTTGCCAGGTCTACCTCGATGATCTGAACCCGGGCTCCGCTGCGCTTACCCGTATCCGTGACCGGGATGCGCATGAAGAACAGCTTCATCGATTTACGGGCTATGTTGAGCATGCCCGTGTAGCCGCCTTCCGTTACCTGTACCATCTCCCCCGTTGTCTCGTTTACCGCCATCGCCTCTCCTTTCACCCGGCCCGACCGGAAGATGAGCCACTGGCCGTCGGAGGTCCACTGGTTGTGCGTCTGGTAAATTTTGGAATCACCAAAGGGCGTACTCGTCAGGAAGGTGAGCGGGGTGCCGGTGACCGGGTCCTTGACTACTTTTTTTTCGGAAGGAAAACGCTTTCCGATCTGTGAAAATGCGGGAAGATGGACAAGAAAGATCAGGCAAAGCGAGGTTACGGCAGAAAGGTGAAATTTCATATGGAGCGGTTTAGATGCAGTAATCGAAATTAGTAAAGAAAGAGACCGCAGCTGCGGTGCCCTTTCGGCATATCAGCTGATCGGGTGTGGCAGCGGCTCTCCGCGCAATCCGGCGATCACGTTCTTTATGGCCAGCTCGGTCATGCCGTTGCGGGCTTCCACTGTGGCCGAGCCGATATGCGGCAGAACCGCAACCGTCGGCATGTTCAGCAGCGGATTGCCGGCATGCATAGGTTCCGGATCGGTCACATCAAGCCCTGCGCCCCAGATGGTACGGTTCTGCAACGCCTCTATCAGATCTGCTTCGTTGTGAATGCCACCCCGGGCGGTATTGATAAAGATAGCGTCCGGTTTCATTTTCTGAAAAGCTGCCCGGTCGAATTTACCTCTGGTTTCGGGGGTGAGCGCCGTATGCACGGTGAGCACATCGCTTTGCGCCAGCAGTTCATCAAAGGAAACGAACTGTGCGCCTGTTTCCTTTTCCGCCTCCTCATTGCGGTGCCGGTTGTGATAGATGACCTTCATGCCGTAAGCACCCCTGCACCGCCGGGCCATTTCCAGCCCGATCTTACCAAGTCCGAACACGCCCAGCGTTTTCCCCCAGATCTCGATGCCCAGGTCGGTCATGGGTTCATAGAAACCCCAGTCGCCCCGCAGGATCTTTTTGTGCAGGTAGAAAGCTTTGCGCGAGGCGGCCAGCATCAGCAGGAACGCCGTATCCGCGGTGGCATTGTTGAGCACACCGGGAGTATTCCCAACAGGGATGCCTAACCGCTTTGCTTCTGCCACATCGAGGTTGTCGAACCCGACCGACAGCAGGGAAACCACTTTCAGGTGTTTGCATGCTTCCAGAAAGATTTTGTCGAGCTTGTTCTGGCCCACGCTCAGCAGGGCATCGCAGCCCTGGCAGTGCCCTATCAGCTCTTCCTGGCTCAGGCCCCGCTTCTCGGTCCATTGCACGGCTTCGATGCCTGCGTCCGCTAATAATTTCAACCCGTTGCCGGGGATCGCTCTTGTAATGAATACTTTCATCCTGTCCAGTTTTTTATTCTTCCCTGATCGTCTGCACCATGGCGATGATCAGGATGCCCAACAGGGCAATGATACCGAATGACCAGCGCAAATTAGCTTTTTGCGCAACAAAACCCACCAACGGCGGTACCAGCAGAAAACCGAGATACCCGATGGAAGAGATGGAAGCCAGGGCGTGGCCGCTGCTTGAGGTCTTCGACCGGCCCGCGATCCTGAACACCAGCGGCACAATACACGATACGCCCAGGCCGGTCATCACGTAACCCAGCCCGGCGGTGAGCGGAAAAGGGAACAAGACCGCCGTCATCAGTCCGCCGAAGATGAGCCAGCCGCTGGCCTGCAGTATCCTGCTCACGCCCAGGCTCGCCACCAGCCGGTCGCCTGTGAACCGGCCCAGGGTCATGGCCACCATATAAACCACGAACGCCAGCGTGGCCGCGGGTTTGGTAGCATGCACCGCTTTCTGGAAATAGATCACGCTCCAGTCGTACATGGTATTCTCGCAGGCCATGGAGGCAAAACAGATGAGGGCAAAGCTGAGCAGGGACCGTTCGGGAAAGGCAAAGAAAGGCTTTTTCTCCGCCGTGGTCAGCGGCTCCTGATGCAGTGTCGCCGGATAAAAGAGGAGGGCTGTCAGCAGCACAGCCAGCGCGATCGCCGTAAGATGCCAGGTGGGCGGCACATTGTATTTCACCATCAGGTAACCCACCCCTGCCCCGGCAAAACCGGCTATGCTCCACACCGCGTGAAAAGTGGTCATGATCGACCGGCTGAAAAACCCCTGCACGCCTACGGCCTGTGCGTTCATCGACAGGTTGAGCATGTTGCGCGACGAACCAAAACAGAACAGCACCGCGATCAGTTGCAGAATGTTGGTGGTAAAGCCGGGCAGGCAAAGCACAAGGCTGAAAAAGACGACACCTAGAAGCATGATCTTTCTCGAGTTGAACCGGCCGAGCATCCGCCCCGTAAAAGGAAGGGTAACGATGAGCCCGACCGGAAGCGCCAGCAGTACCGTTCCCAGCTGCGCTTCATCCAGGTGCAGTTTCTGCTGGATTGAAGGGATGCGGGAAGCCCAGCTCGAGTAACCGAAACCCGAGAGGAAGAAATAGACGGTGGTCGCCACCCGCAACCGTTGCGGAGAAACGGTCCTTCCATCCGGACTGACGACCCTTCCTTCGCTGAGTATTGCTTGCTGTTGTGTACCGCTCATTTGGATGAAATCACCGCTGCCTTCCGGTTTTGAAAGGCTGCAAATTACGCATCCACTGCGTATGACAACTGCCCGGCCTGAAATTATTGCCGGCCCCGGTGTTTCTTTTTACGGTATCTGCGGCTGGTTTCACACTATATTAACCCCGATAAGGAGGGAACTGCTTACTTTTAAATCTTAAACAACAGTATGGCAAAAAAAGTAGCGGAGCAATTGGTCGAAATGCTGGTGGAAGCCGGCATTCAGCGCGTATATGCAGTCACGGGCGACAGCCTCAATTTTCTCAACGATGCGATCCGCCGCGACGGCCGGATCCGCTGGATCCATGTGCGGCACGAAGAAGCCGGCGCCTATGCCGCCGCCGCAGAAGCCCAGCTCACCGGGCTCGCCTGTTGCGCCGGCAGCAGCGGTCCCGGACATGTACACCTCATCAACGGACTTTACGATGCACACCGCTCGGGGGCGCCGGTGCTGGCCATCGCCTCCACCTGCAACACGTACGAGTTCGGCACCGAATATTTCCAGGAAACCAATACCATCAAACTGTTCGACGACTGCAGCCATTACAACCAGATCGCCACTACCCCGCAGCAATTGCCGCGCATGACGCAGGCCGCCATTCAGCACGCCGTGTACCGCAAAGGCGTGGCCGTGCTGGGATTGCCCGGCGACGTCACGAACATGGATGCGGAAGAAGGACTTACCTCCGTAAAAAACTTCTTTCCGAAAGCCATTGTGCGGCCGGCAGACGAGGAACTGCAGGCGCTGGCTTCGCTGATCAATCAATATACAAAGATCGCCGTGTATTGCGGCATCGGCGCCGAAGACGCGCATGATGAAGTAGTGCAGCTCGCAGCCAGGCTCCATGCTCCGGTAGGGTATTCGTACCGGGGTAAGATGAGCATCCAGCATCACAATCCGTACGAGGTCGGCATGACCGGCTTGCTGGGTTTACCTTCGGCTTACCATGCCATGCACGAAGCCGACCTGGTCATCCTGCTGGGAACCGATTTTCCATACACGCCTTTTATGCCGGTAAAGAACAAGATCGTTCAGATAGATCTCCAGCCCGAGCGGCTCGGGCGCCGGGCAAAGCTCGAGATGGGTTTGCAGGGAAGCGTAAAACACACGCTGCAGGCCCTGATGCCCTTACTTGACGTTAATGCCGATGAAGCTTTTCTGAAAGAGCAGCTGGCAGGCTATGAAAAAGTAAAGCAGCACCTGCTCACATATGTGGAAGCGAAAGGAAAAGAATCAGCTATCCACCCCGAATTTTTGGGGCACCTCGTAAACAGGATCGCCAGTGACGATGCCATCTTCACCGTCGATACGGGCATGTGCTGCGTCTGGAGCGCGCGGTATATCCGGGGCACCGGCAAAAGAACCATGATCGGCTCTTTCAACCACGGCTCCATGGCCAACGCCATGCCCCAGGCGATCGGTGCAGCCCTGGCCTGTCCTGACCGGCAGGTGGTAGCCATGTGCGGTGATGGCGGTCTGTCGATGCTGCTAGGCGATCTCGCTACCATCAAACAATACAACCTCCCGGTCAAAATCATCGTGTTCAACAACCACGCGCTTGGCATGGTAAAGCTGGAAATGGAAGTGGCCGGACTGCCCGATTCCGAAACGGATATGGTGAATCCTGATTTTGCCCTGATCGCCACGGCGATGGGTTTTTGGGGCATCACCGTTTCCGATCCAGAGCAACTGGAGAAAGGCCTGCAGGAAGCTTTTGACCACCCAGGTCCGGTGCTGGTGAACGTGATCACCGACCCCAATGCGCTTGCTATGCCGCCCAAAGTGGAAATGAAAATGGTGGCCGGTATGGCGCTTTCCATGACAAAGCTTATGCTGAGCGGCAAATGGGACGAAGTAGGTGAAACGGTCAGATCAAACATCAAACACCTGAAGGAGATCGGGGATTGACCGGTATCAGATGCGTTTGGAGGAACGATCTGGTTTCAGCGCCGACTGCACCACCATACCAAAGATCAGGTGGGCAAGGAACAGCTGCCTGTAAAAGGATTTCGACCGGATGCGTGGAGGACGGGGATGCAGCATAAAAACGGTTTTCCAGACTGCTATTCCTCCAAGCCCGCTGAGCGCACCGAAAACAACGCCGCTTTTCAGCAGGGGATGTACAGCATTGTTCCGGCGCAGGTACGTGTACAGCCCGGCAAACAGGAGGCCGATGCCGTAATGAGTTGCCCATCCGGCAGCTCCGGCAAACCTTTTAAGGTCAGCAGGCAACATATCTTTTTCCAGGTCGGCGAGCAGCACGGGCTCTTCAAACTTTTCCTGTTCGGCCTCCGCTGCAAGCCAGCTGAACAACGTCATTGCCGACGTGCCGGCCACAGCCGGTATAACGAGTGCGCTTGTTTTCATTTTTTACTGTTTTTGCCTGTTCAGGCATGATATACAAGTTACTCAATATCCCTTCCAACAAAAAAGGAGACGGGCATCATACCGCTATAGCTTTGGGCCGGCCTATCTTTGCAAGCGGGGTAAAATGGGTATGCAGTGCATCCTCCAGGAGCGGCAGGCAGCATTCTCTATCCGTATCCACCCGCAGGTGAAACAGGTGATTTGGCATCACAGTGCCCCTTCCGGACGATCCAGCGTGCTTCCGGATCGCGGCATATGCAGGAAAAGCAGCCGTCAGCCTGCGTATGGTCTCTTTTCTGCTACCTGTTTCCTTGTTCACCAGCCTGACTGTTCCGGTTTCGTTGTCTATCAGCAGGTCGAGCATGGCATGGATCAGATCAGGCAGGAAGGAAAGCGCGATTTTATTGCCGAAGCCTGCCTGGGCATGGCTACCCGGTTTTTCTTCCGCCAGCAACGTATGCAATAAATGACCGCCATTCCGCTGCCCGAAAATATAACCGGTTCTCACAACCAGTCCGCCAGGATTAAGAGACAGCCCTTTTTTCAGCATCTGCGCCAGTGTAAGACCTGTAGCGAGGGAAGGCAGCACGCCGGCGAATTCCGCCACCTGAACCCCGCCTGCTTCGTGTACCACATCGCTTGCCATGCTGACCAGCTTTACCTGACGGGCCTCGCAAAACCTGGCCAGACTAAAATACTCGTTCCGGGAAAAAGAATTTGGATCGCCACTTCCGCTTCCGGTCCGGGGCAGGCATTCCGGGGAATGGATCACCGCCCATGGCTGAAGTTCCTGTAGGGTGTGCTGTATGCCTCCTTCACCGTTCTCTATCTGGTGCCAGCCTAGCAGCACATGGTGCAGGTTCCGCTCCGCACAGGCATCGCTGATCATGCCGCCATGCGAACCTTGTTCACCTATGATGAGTAGCGGCGGAGAAAGAAGACTATCCGGGCCGCTGTTTATTTCCACCACGTTCGCGGATGGATAGATCAACCGCTCCTCTCTTTTCCACCATCCTTCCGCCTGCAGTACAGGATGATCACAGGAACCGTGCCTGGCAAGATCCTGCAGCAGGCAGACAAGTGCGGTAGGTTTTAATCGGTTGTTCCTGAGATGAAAGATGCCCGGTTCGTAGGTACCTCCGGGTGTTCTGACGAGGTTGTTCCACCCGTGCAAACCGAAAAGGGCCCAGGCGGTAAGAGCCCTGATATCCACTCCCTCGCTTCGAAGGGTGCAGACGGTCTGCCACATGTTATAAAACCAGCGCATCTGTTCTTCCCGGGTACAGTGCAGATGGCATTCGGTGATGGCCATTGGCAACCCGAGATGATCGTACGCCTCCCGGATGACCGCGTAAGCGCCCGTTTCGTGGTTTACCCGAACGCGTACCACTTCCACATCGGCATAGTGGTGGTGATCATTGCTTCCATGAGAGGAGGCCGGATACTTCGAAAGGTCTTCGTCGAGGTACCGCTCTGAAGTGACGTAATAATTAAACCCACACACATCCGGAATGCAGGGGTTGATGGTAAAGTATTCCAGCTCGTTTTTATCAAGCCCGATATTTGCGGTGAGGTATTCCCATAGCAAATGACCCGGACGTACCCTGCCGCACAGGAGGTCGTACGACAGCCAGCGGCGCCTGTTTTCCAGGTCTGCCTGGTGTTGCAGCAATGGGGTACTGTAGGTTTTCCCCAGGTCTTCTGTTTGAATCAACTGTGCATCGGGGTTAACCTGCCTGATGGCCTTCATGGCCATGACGGTTGCGCGGCATTCGCTCAACAGGATCCTGTAAAAGCTCAGATCGTTTTTGTGGTGCGGATACCAGTGGCCGTACAGGCCGCAGAACCTGGCAGTGGTGAGGGGTTCATTTACCGGCGTATAGTAGCGGATCCAGGGAAACGCTTCCGCCACCAGCCTTGCATATGCAGCTAGGCCCTCCTCGAAGCTTCCGTCGAAAAAATTAACGAAGACCGGTCCGCTTCCATGATGAACAAGGCCTGCAATGGGTTCCACCCCGCATTCCCTCAGCCTGTTCAGGCTCTTCCCTGCAAAGTTCCAGTCGATCACGCTGTCTTTCTTCGGCTGGTGTTTCTCCCATAGCACAGGATACCGCAAGCGGCTTATGCCCAGGGAAGCGACAAGGTCGATATCGCCTTCTCTTGTATAATGTCCTGCATATTCACACTGGTCGAAGAATGCATTCTGAACGCGGTTCATCGTACATTCTATCCCACCCCAGATCTCTATTTTCTGCTCTTTTGCCATAATCAATTATTTTGTTTATAAGTACAGGTAAGCTCCCTTCCTGCTCTGCTCAGCTTCATCGGTTCCCTGTAATATAGCACAGGCTCCGGTAGAGTCGCCATTTAGATATGACACTATAGTCCCACTATTGTACCAATATCCAGTTTTCGATCATTTAGGGATAAACGCTGTTTGCTTAATCGGCCAGTGGCCGGAGCTGCGCGGCCGGGATATTTCCCTGCAATTGAATGATGTTGTCTTTTGTGATGGCTGTTACGCCGGCCCGTTTTTTCAGTATGCTGCCAACCGACCGCTTCGTCAGTTGGTTGGTGCCGATCACAACAGGCGCCACAACGATGTGGCTACAACGGCGGTTACCCCATACAGTTATTCCGCAGTGGCTTTCACCATCTTTGTTGTTTTATCGGTAGCACATATGCCGTTCAGTGTAACAACCCCATTCTTAACGGTAATCCTTACACCTGAAAAATCATTAATGAGATTCCGCCTTTGTTACCTGGCCGGCCTTTACTGACTTGCTCTGACTATGGCGGCTACAAGCCTTCACATTGTATAACCATCGCGCTGTTGATTGGATGAGCAGTTCGATGTAAATCGCTGCCGGCACCTGCCCGTAAAATATCGCTGGCCAGCCGGATCGATCTATTCTGGTTTCTTGTTTCACGAATTATTTTGGAGGCAAGATGGTGTCCGGTCATGTACGTGGCAGACAGCGCATCCTTCACGGCGGTTCCGGATCTTCTGCACATGACCTTAATTTCTGCAGGCTGGGATTGAGCACGGTGAAGGAGTCGGCACTTCCACTATATGTTTGTAAAACGAGGTTAAGATGGGCAGTCCCGGCAATCCGTCCGCTTTTATATCATCTCATGAACCGATGTGGATTCAGGTTATCTATCACGCTTGGCGCTTTCCTGCTTTTTCATGTTTTTTACGGATTGGAGCAACTCGTTGAGCGTTCCGTTCACTGTCATAGCAATCTTGCTGTTGTTCAGCATCCCGTTATCCGACAAAAGCCCGCATTGAAAAGCATAGGTAAAATGCGTATCATCTTTTGCAGTCAGCATCTTCCAGCCCATTTTCAACACTTTTCCTTTTTTGAGGTCTGCATGAAGGGAAATCGCTTGGCTTCCGTGTGCAGGGATAACGATGATCTTTTCCAGTACTCCATCCAATTCCATGTCATTCTCCACCGTGAACCTGAAAGTACCTTCCTTCATTTTTATCGGAAACAGGTTGGGATTCTCCGCCAGCACCTGTATATCGACGCCCTTCTTTTTTAGTTTCAATACGTTCATGTCCACATCCGTCACTCTTATATTCGGCAAATGCAGGGCGGGCATGCGTTTGGAGAAATCGGGGCTGAACTCCCGGTCGCCTGTCACCGGCACCTCTACCGTAAAATGGGTTTTTACTGTATAGTCTGCACTGTCTATTTTTCTTTGGTCGAAATAGCGGAGGATCTTTGCCATCTGCGGAGCCAGCAGTTCCATGGGCAGCTCGATCGTCGTGCTGTCGTGAGAGCGGATGCTGATCGGCTTTTTATACGCGTCCTGCAGCACCTTCACAGAATCTATAAAAATTTCATACGAAAGGTTGTGCGTCCGGAGTTCGAACGGAAGCGTGTTTTTGATGCTGACCTTTGCAGTCATTTTGATATGATTTGGGTCGATATCCGATACATTCATGCTTCCTACTTTTACTTCCGGCATCAGCTTGCTCACTACACTCTTCCTGGCCGGAGCCGCGGAAGGCGTCCTCCACCACAACCATCCACCCAAACAAAGCATCACCAGCAAAAAAGCACCTATCAACCACTTTTTATATTTCATACTCATCAGTTTTCACAGCATCACAGGCAAACCAGCAGATGCCATATGCATCCACTCACACAGCGAAGAAAACAGGTGTCAGCTGCTTTGTTATCCGGCAGGCTGACTTCCATCCATGTTATAAATTCCCTTTGACGGCATTCCGGCATCCAACAATATCAATCCGATACAGGGGTAATCCAAGGGCCGGATCAGCGCTTGGTCTCCGGCGCGCTGTCCTCTGAGCTCATGAACCGACCGGGAAGCGACATTTGCACAGACTTCTCCTGACTCACTTTTCTTACACACGGTATGTACTATCGGATAATATTGCTATGCCACTGTATACAATCCTAAGTTCTATGAGGATATGCACTCTGTAATAGATTCCGGTCAGCTTCAACGCAACTGCCGGATGGCCTGATTCCAACCTGTCCCTGTATGATTTTCTACCTTTCATGTATATAATTCCCCAATTATCAGAACAAGCCGGCAGGGAAGGATCTGCGCTGAAAACGCCAGAACACGATGTGCACACAGGCGTTTCCGGGAAGAAGTAAGGCTCCCCGTGTGGCGGTGTTTCATGTTGCAAAACAGCCGCTTCAATGGATAAAGACCCCGCCCCGGCCGCTTACGACTTTCCTGCCCTGGCCGTCGCTAGAAATGTGTTCCCGATTTACGTGGCAAAACAAATTCCTCTCTGATCTTTTTGATCCAACCAGCATGATTTTGGTGACCGGCTCGCATCCCTGAACCGTTTTTAATTCTGCCGGGCGCATGATCTGTCTGGGTCATGCGCCCTTTTGTTTTGCAAAAAAACCGGATGTACCATAGAATTTATTTTTTTCCTCGCTTGAAAGGCCAAGAGCCAGCAGTTAAAAGGTCTATTTTCGCGCAAAATCCATCGCATGACCAAAGCGATCTTTATTGCATCTGCAGAACCATACAGCGGGAAATCTGTCATCACCATCGGGCTCGTCAACATGCTGCTAGGAAAAGCAGACAAGATCGGCTACTTCAAACCCATCATCAGCCATGATTCGAAAGAGAAAAAAGACGCCCACATTGAAATGGTGCTCGGCTATTTCACCCTGCCGGTGAGCTACGAAGATGCGTTCGCGTTCACGCGCCAGCAGGTGCTGCACCACATTGAAACCAACAACCAGAGCGAGATCATCAACACGGTGATCGGCAAATACAAGAAGCTGGAAGAGAACTACGACTTCACCGTGATCGAAGGCAGCGATTTCGTGGGCACCGGAACCGCCTTTGAGTTTGAATACAATGTGTCGATCGCCAAAAACCTGGGGGCGCCTGCGCTGATCGTGGTGTCGGGCGACAATAAAACGACTGCCCAGATCGTGAACTTCGCGCTGAACGTGCTGCGCAGCTTTGAAGCGCACGAGGTGCAGGTCATCAGCATCGTGGTAAACAAGGTGAAGGCCGAGCAGGAGAGCGACGTGCGCGAACTGCTGCAGGCTCAGCTGCCCGCCGGCATCATCCTTACGGTACTGCCGTTTGCAAAAAGCCTGCAGAGTCCGACCATGAAAGAGATCCATGAGCAGCTGCAGGGAAAACTCCTTTTCGGCGAACAGCAGCTGATGAACCAGGTAGACCATTTCGTGACCGGCGCCATGCAGCTGCCGCATTTCCTGAGCTTCATCCGCGAGAACGTGCTCATCATCACGCCCGGCGACCGTGGCGACATCATCATCGGCGCCCTGCAGGCCAACCTGAGCACCAGCTACCCCAAGATCGCAGGCATCGTACTCACCGCCGGCGTGGAACCGGAAGAACCGGTCAGAAGGCTGATCGAAGGCCTGCAGACCCCCTTCCCGATCATTGCGGTACAAACAGGCACGTTCGAAACCACCAAAACGGTCGGCGCCATTCCATCGCAGATCACGGCCGACAATACCAGCAAGATCGAGCTGGCCATCAACCTGTTCAACAAACACGTTGACACGCAGGCACTCGACCAGAAGATCATCACCTTCCGTTCGGAGAACATTACGCCGCATATGTTCCAGTACCAGCTGGCGCAATGGGCCAAAAGCCAGCGCAAACACATCGTGCTGCCGGAAGGCAACGACGACCGCATCCTGAAAGCCGCTGCCCGGCTCGTGAACCAGGACATTGTAGACCTTACCATCCTGGGCGACCCACTGGAAATCTCGGCTTCCGTAAAACGGCTGGGACTCAAACTCGACCTCAACGACATCTATATCCTGAACCCGGCCGCGTCGCCCAATTACGACGATTACGTGAACACGCTGTACGAGCTGCGCAAGAGCAAGAACGTGACCCTGGAAATGGCACGCGACCTGATGACCGATGTCTCCTATTTCGGCACCATGATGGTGTACAAGGGCCATGCAGACGGCATGGTGTCGGGGGCCGTGCATACCACCCAGCATACCATCCGCCCTGCCTTGCAGTTCATCAAAACAAAACCCGGCGTATCCATCGTTTCTTCCGTTTTCTTTATGTGCCTGCCGCAGCGCGTGTCGGTGTTCGGCGACTGTGCCGTGAACCCGAACCCGACGGCGGAGCAGCTTGCAGACATTGCCATTTCATCCGCAGCAAGCAGCCAGCGCTTTGGCATAGAGCCGCGCATTGCCATGCTGTCGTATTCATCGGGCACTTCCGGCGAAGGGGAAGACGTGGAGAAAGTACGGCGCGCCACGGAAATCGTAAAACAGAAAAGGCCCGACCTCAAGATCGAAGGACCCATCCAATACGATGCGGCGGTAGACCCCGTGGTGGGCAGCCAGAAACTGCCCGACTCCGAAGTGGCGGGCAAGGCCAGCGTACTTATTTTTCCCGACCTCAATACCGGCAACAACACCTACAAAGCCGTGCAGCGCGAAACCGGCGCCCTGGCCATCGGACCGATGCTGCAGGGCCTCAACAAACCCATCAACGACCTGAGCCGCGGATGTACCGTCGATGATATCTTCAACACCGTTATCATCACGTCCATCCAGTGCCAGGACAAATGATTTTTTCACCTGATCTTTCAGACGCACGATATGAACATTTTTGTAGTGAACTCAGGAAGCAGCTCCATGAAATACCAGCTGTTCCGTATGCCTTCCACGCAGCCAGTGTGTACCGGGCTGGCCGATCGCATCGGCCAGCAGCAGGCGACCATCAAACACAAACTGCTGATCAACGGGGAAGAACGGGAAGTGGAGAAAACGCTGCCGCTGCCCGATCACGAAACGGCCCTGCTGCAGGTAGTGGCGCTGCTGACAGACGAGCAGTACGGCGCGATCGCACATTCCGGCGAGATCGAAGCGGTGGCCCACCGTGTGGTGCATGGAGGCGAACGTTTTCATGCGGCCACCATCATCGGCGATGAAGTAAAAGAGGAGATTAAAAAGCTGTTCTCGCTGGCGCCGCTCCACAACCCGCAAAGCTATACGGGCATAGAAGTGGCGGAGAAAGTGTTTCCCGAGGCCCGGCAGGTGGCCGTCTTCGATACGGCTTTTCACCAAACAATGCCGGAACATGCCTACCGCTATGCCATCCCCAAGGATCTGTACGACAAGCACCATATACGCGCCTATGGTTTTCATGGCACCAGCCACAAATACGTGACCGAGCAGGCCATGCAATACCTGCACAAGCCGGACGCTGCACTCATCAGCATCCATCTGGGCAACGGGTGCAGCATCACCGCCGTAAAGGCCGGCCGGTCGATCGACACCAGTATGGGGTTTGGTCCGCTCAGCGGCCTCGTGATGGGTACCCGCAGCGGCGACATTGACCCGTCGGTGATCTTCTACCTGGTCAACGAACTCGGATACGGCGCCGATGAAGTAGGCACGCTGCTTAACAAACAGAGCGGCATGCTGGGCATGACCGGTTTCAGCGATATGCGCGATGTGGGCAAGCAGGTGCAGGCGCAGGATCACGAGGCGGAACTGGCCAGCCGGCTCTACGCATACCGGGTGCAAAAATACATCGGCGCCTATGCGGCCGCACTGAACCAACTGGATGCCATCATCTTCACGGCCGGTGTGGGCGAGAACGACAAAAGGATGCGCGAACGCATCTGCACCAATCTCCGGTTTCTGGGTATCGCACTGGATGCCGAGAAGAACAACGCACACAAAGGCGGGATCAGTGATATCAGCCTGGAAGGTTCCCGGGTGAAGATCCTGGTAGTACCCACCAATGAAGAACTGGAGATCGCCCGGCAAAGTTTCGCACTGCTGTCTGTTCCGTTACAGTGATCCGGAGCGGCTCATACAATTGAACTTTTCATTTATGAATGAAAAAATCACGCCCTTCGATCTGACGCGCATGCTCTTTGGCGAGGCCCCGCCCGGCTTCACCTGCACAACATATTGTTTCCCCGGCGCCGTTCGATGCAGGAGGAGGCCGCATCGGGTTGCGGTATGCCGATCAGCTTCATAAAACAGGCCTGCCACCGGCACGCAGAACCGCATGCTGAAGCAATCTCTTCCTTTCAGTAAGGTGTACCTTCCATCTTACCCTTCCTATTAAATTGCACGCATAAAAAAACATCCGGCGCTTGCGGCGCCGGATGTTTTGCTTTCACAGGATATAGAACCGGGTGACGTTATTCGACAAGGATCTTTTGCAAGACGCTGTTTTTCTTTTCACCCGTCACTTTCAGAATATAGATTCCGTGTTTGAGATCGTCGGTCGGGATGGTCAGGCGGCCACTTAGCTTGTAGGTCCGGATCAGCTTTCCGGTGGCATCCACGAGGGCTGCCTCTCCCATCCCAATATCATTGGACAATACATTGATCATCTGCCCCTGCTTCACAAGAGTCGGATAGATTTTGAAAGATTCCGTCATCAGCCTGTCTGCAAGGATCACCTTCGAATAAGAGAAAGTGCCATCCAGATCCACCATTTTCAGGCGGTACGTGTAGGATGTTCCTTCCAGCGCTGTGCGGTCGGTAAAAGTGTAGTCGCTTTGTGCGTGGGTGTTCTGTGCCCGCACCTCGCCGACCTTTACGAATTCACCGTTGGCTGTACTCCTTTCCACATCGAACCGGGAAGTACCCGTTTCAGTGGTGGTAGACCAGTTCAGCGTTACGTTCTTCGACTGGGTCGCCGCATTGAACGCAGTCAGCTTAACAGGCAGGGTGGTCGCACTGGCGAACGCATAAAAATAGTGGTAGTCGTACAACAGGCCCACCGGTATGATGGAGGCATCGAAACTCATCTCTACCTCATCGAAAGGCTCCGTAGTCGGGAAAAAGACATTGACCGGTGCGTTGCCGAGCGACAGCAGGTTCAGGTTCAGCAGGCTCGTGACGCCTTCCGCTGTTTCCTTTACAACGCCTCCCTGATAGGTATGCATCGTCATCCCGCCCTGAAGTATGGTGAGGTCCAAAACCGTGTTCAGCTGCATCCTGAACCCCGCAAAATACCCGGCCGGCGCCTGGGTGATGCCCGGAGGAAAATTGATCCTGGTCCGGATAGTATAAATGTTATTGTTACATGACAACGGGGTAGACAGACTGATGATAGCAGCCACGGACGCATAATTGGTAAGGTCCGCATCTGCTATCCTGCCGTCATCGGTGATCGAAGGAGCCAGACAAATACCTCCGGATGGGGATACGGTAGAATATTTACCGGCCGGCGCTGGAAAATTCGAGTAATAGATCTGAGCGAATGAATGTGTGGCAGAAAAAATCACGGCGAGTACAAATAAGGCCGTTTGCCTGCAGGCAATACGACGCCCATAGTTATGAATAGTTTGTTTCATAAAAATATTGGTTAGACAGAAATTGAACAATCTGGATTACGGTAAACCGCAAAAGAATGCTAAAGACTAGGGTGGGATAGGTACCATTTCGAGGGAAGAAGCGTTCACGCACGAAACAAAAAGATGATTCTGGTTTTTCATAACACTCATTCTTGACACTGATCAGAAACTCACGATAATTAGTAACCCTTAAAACGATCAACGACGGAAAAATAAAAATAAAATCAGGCAGAAGTAAGCCCCATTTATGGGGGAATCTACCCCCATAAATGGGGTCATCCGAACGTATTTAATGCAACCAGGTTTTGTTTTCACCGGTGAGGGCAGTCTTGAATATAATCGGCTCAATAAGAACAGGCATCCGCTCCTTTTGTCCCACTCCTTCTTTTAAGCGCGTTGTTCAAGCCATTCCCTATTCAGGACCCATTTTCCCGATGCAGGAAAAGATACAACCGCTGAAACCGGCGTTCACGCTGATTTATAGCATTTTACACAACCGGCACCCTACTTGGAACTTTCTTGTAATAAGTTTCGGAAAACACATGTTTTTGTAAACGCCTCAAGCTCTGATCATGAACAAAACCCTTAGCCTGGTTCTTACCATCGCACTGATGCTGATCGCCGGAGTGATCGCTGCCACAGCTTAGTGTATCCATGACTGTTAGTTCCCCTGTATACAGGGTTTTATTAAGTAGTCTCGGAAGACTACATCATTAATAAAAAAGACAGTTCCTACAATGGGTCATTGGTAGTAAGAAAACTAAAAAAGTCCTGCAAAGATTTATTGCAGGACTTTTTTTATTGGGTGAGTAATTGCCATCGGAAGCGGTGAAGGCCCATAGCAAGATGCGTCCCCAGGCCCCCCCTTGTCCGTATAAACTTTCTCACATCCCCGAAACAGGTATTGCTGATTCATGTGAAGTCGCCGTGCCTGGCGTCGGGGAAATGGAATAAGTTTCGAAGCCCTTTCCCGTTCCCGTTCATTGTCTCTTTGCTTGCCTTTTTGCTCTACACGGGCGGCGCCACAGCCTGCATAACTATTTTTTCCATAACAAAATAAAATATTTTTAATAAGATGCTCCCTAATTTCGATTTTTAACAAAGGAGGTTTACGATTTATTCCTGTCTGAAATGCATGGACTGTCCTCAAAGCATTCGTCCTTTCAAACAAAACAGACGCCGGAAAAAAGATGATTTCACAACCGCAGGATGCAGCAGAATTCATTGTGCTCCTGTCAAGTGATAGGTTCCCGCCTGATCGAACCGGAACAACCCTGGTCTGGTTGATCAGTAATACCTGAGCCCGCTTTTTCTGTCAGCCCGCTTCAATGCGCTGAAGACCTTCACCTACCAACTGTTTATGGCCAATTGCCGCTTCGCGGCCCGCGTTGATGCGAGGGCCGCCGGGTCATTTATTTATGAAAACGGTATCAATGAAAACAGCAGCGAACGGTCCCTGATGCGTCCTTTCTTTGCGTCCCAGATCTCAACATTCTATTCACGTAACAAAGTATTGCCATGAAGGAAAACTTCACACAATCTCAGCTTCGCCCGAAAGCGCGAAGCCGTTCCGGTATCATTGTCCTATCTTCTTTTATTCTGCTTTTTCTGCTCTTCGTCTCTGCCGGCCTGCAAGCCCAGCAGAGCGTGTCGGGCCGGGTGATATCCGGCACAGACAACAAGCCCCTGGTAGGCGCCAGCGTGCAGGTACGTGGTACCAGCAACGGCACCACCACCGACGAGAACGGCGCCTTCTCTATCAGCGCCGGCCGCGGAGCCACACTGGTTTTCGGTTATATCGGGTTTGCCTCGCAGGAGATCCCCGTGCGCGACAGCTCTTCCATGACCGTGACCCTGCAGGGCGCCAACGCTTCACTCAATGAAGTGGTGGTGATCGGTTACCAGACCGTCCGCAAAAAAGACCTGACCGGCGCCACCGGCGTCGTTGACATGACGCAGGCCAACCGCGTCACCGCTTCTTCTGTAGGCGAACAGATCCAGGGGCTCGTGCCGGGTGTAACGGTACGCAACACCGGTGCTCCGGGATCGAATGCCGCCATTGAGATCAGGGGTGTGGGCAACTTCGGAAATGCCACCCCGCTCTATGTGATCGACGGGATGCTGGCAGACGCCAACACTACCATCAACCCCGACGATGTGGCTACCATCCAGATCCTCAAAGACGCTTCCGCCGCCGCCATCTACGGATCGAGGGCAGGAAACGGCGTCGTGATCATCACCACAAAGAAAGGCCGCGAAGGTCCCGCTAAGATTTCTATTTCTGCCAAAGCCGGCGTACAGCAGATCCCAAAACGCTGGGATGTGATGGATGCGGGCCAGTACCTTTCCACCGTACAGACACAGTACAAGAACTCGAACACCGCGCTGCCAACGGGCATCGCTGCGCAGGTAGCCAACAATACCACCCGCACCGACTGGCAGGATGAGGTGTACCGCACCGGATACACGCAGGATTATAATGTAGGTATCTCCGGCGGCTCGCAAACAGCCAGCTTTTACATTTCTGGAAACTACTTTAAAAATCAGGGCGTGCTGATCGGCAACGACTTCCAGAGAGGCAGCCTGCGCATCAATACGGAAGCCAAAAAAGGCCGGCTGACCGTGGGTGAGAACCTGCTGCTGAGCAATACCAACGGCCGCAACCCCGGCGGTGGCATCAACGCATTCTACGAGGCACCGCTGATGCTGCCCATCATCGGTGTACAGGGCAACCAGTACAAATCCATTCCTTCCAACCCGGCAGGCTGGGGCATGGGAACATCCGACGTTCCTTCCTATGCCAACAACTACGTGGCAGTGAACGCGCTGGACAGGCAGACTTATAATTTTGCAAAAGTGGTGGGCAATGCCTACGCCGATTTCAAGTTCACCAACTGGCTGAGTTACCGCCTGAACGTGGGTTTGGAAGCCAGCTTCGATTACCGCACCGAACTGCGTGATACCGGCATCTGGCGCTATGCCAACCAGCCGCCCCAGACCAGCACCTATGAAGACAGGGAGAAATTCACCAACATCCTGCTGGAGCATACGCTGAACTTCAATAAAACAATCAGCAAGCACAGCATCAACGGCGTGGTAGGCTTCTCGCGCATCGAGCAGAGAAGGGACATCACCAATGCCAGCAGGCTGAACCTGCAGACGGTCGGCGGCACCCAGTTCACCACCATCAACTCTGCATCCGGGGCTCCTTCCGCAAGCGGCCTCACGCCCACTTTCTGGCGTTCGCACGGATACCTCGGCCGTATCAACTACACCTACGACGAACGGTTCCTGGTCACCCTCACCGGTCGCATCGACCAGGATTCGAGGTTCGGACCCAACTACCGGACAGGCTATTTCCCTTCGGCAGCCGCCGGCTGGCGCATCAGCCGGGAGAAATTCTTCAACATAAGCTGGATCAGTGATCTTAAGCTGCGGGCCTCTTACGGCAAACTGGGCTTCAGCGACGTACTGGGCTCATACGATTACCTCGCGGTGATCAACTACGCACCTAGGGCTATTTACGGTACCGGACAGACGCCGCAGACGGGTGCTTACCAGGCCGCCCTGGTAAACCCCAACCTGCACTGGGAAACCCGTATCCAGCAGAACGCCGGCTTCGACGCCGGTCTGTTCAACAACAGGATCCAGATCACAGCCGATGTTTACAATACCCAGTCGAAAGACGTACTGGTGAACCTGCCGCTGGCCTTCTACCTCGGTGGTGTGAGCAGTCCGGCCATTAATGCCGCCTCCATCAAAAATACCGGGGTCGAACTTTCGGCTACGTACCGCGACAACAACCATCCGTTCCGGTGGGATGTGTCTGCCAACTTCACTACCATCCGAAACCGGGTGGTATCTGTCGGCAATGCCGGTGTAGACGCGTCGGGCAACAAAGTGAACTACATAGAGGCAACCAACTTTATCCGTGCGCAGGTGGGCCATGCGATCGGAGAATGGTACGTCATCAAAACGGATGGCCTCTTCAACAGCCAGGCCGAAGTAAATGCGTACAAGAGCAAATCCGGCACCCTGATCCAGCCAAACGCAAAGCCGGGTGATGTGCGGTATGTAGATGCCAACGGAGACGGAACGATCAACAACAACGATCGGCAGTTTGCAGGTTCGCCCTGGCCCACAGTACAGGCGGGTGCACAATTCAACGCGAGCTACAAACAGTTTACGCTGAACCTGCAGGTAGTAGGCATCTTTGGCAACAGGATCTACGACGATATCCGCCACAGCCTCGACTCCTACCAGCTGACGAATTTCCGCAAAGACATCAATCCGTGGACCGCTTCCAATACCAGCACGAGCGACCCGCGGCTTGCGGTAGACCAGCCGGGTGATCCTACCGTGTCTCAGAACAATATGGCGCAAACCGACCGCTGGCTTGAAAGCGGTTCCTATATCCGCATCAGGAACATCGAGCTGGGATACAATTTCGGCAAGAGCCTGCTCAACAAGATCAGTTTCTCGAACGCCCGTGTGTATATCAGTGGGCAGAACCTGTTCACGCTCACGAAATACAAAGGCCTTGATCCGGATGTGCAGGGTACCGGTATTATTTCAAGAGGGTTCGATGCAGGCAACTGGCCGGCAAGCAGGTTTGTTTCGGCAGGACTTACATGTGATTTTTAATCAATTAACTACAAGTCAGGTATGAAAAATATATATCTAGTCGCGCTCGCTGTCTGTGTTTTGGCGGTGAGCTGCAAAAAAGGGGAACTGACGATCTCCAATCCCAACACACCGACCACGGCGCAGTTCTGGAAGACTGCCGACGATGCGCAAAAAGGCGTCAATTCGATCTACAGCACTTTTCACCGGGTGGGGCTGGCCAGGAACCAGTTCTTTATCTCCATAATCCGGTCGGACGAAGGATTCAGCACCAGTCCGAATGCCACGCTGATCAACAACTTCGATGCCTTTATCATCAACGATTACAACCTGTTCGAAACACGGACGGTGTGGCAGGATTGTTATGTGGGCATCGACCGCGCCAACCAGGTGCTCGACAATGTTCCCAACATCACCATGACCGATGCTTTGAAACAGCAGCTGCTGGGGGAAGCCAAGTTCCTGCGCGGTTACTTCTATTACTACCTGGCCACTTATTGGGGCAATGTACCGTTGCTGCTGAAGACGCCGGTACCGACCGATTACCCCGCCACTTCTTCCCAGGCCGAGGTGTATGCACAGGTGGTAAAGGATTTTTCAGAAGCCGCTACCGTGCTGCCGTCTACCTACAACAGCGCCAACGTGGGCCGTGCCACCAAGGGAGCCGCCTACGGCATGCTGGGAAAAAGTTACCTGCAGCAGAAGATGTATGCACAGGCACAGCAGGCGCTTGCACACCTGGTGGATGGAGACCTGAAAGGGGTGTATGATCTGGTACCGAATTTCCGCAGCAATTTTGTAGAACCTTCGGAAAACAACCTCGAATCGGTGTTTGAAGTGCAGAATGCCGCCAACCCCACCGACAACCACGATGACGATACCGATCCGCGGGTCGACAACCTGAACTACGGTTCTTCTATTCCGCCTTTCTTTGCCCCCCGCCCGATCGGGTTCACCGACGGACAGGCCCGGCGCTGGACGGTTTGGGAGTTTCTGCAGGAAAAGACCACTGCAGGCGGACGTGACCCAAGGCTGGCCGCTTCTTTTATCTATGATTCCACCGATGAACGCGGCCCAAAGTTCACCAAGGTATACGGCACCATCTGGGACTCGCTCCATTACGCCAACGTAACAGGCGATCCTGTGGGCGTGGCTACCAACCATACGGTGTATTTCCGCAAGCTGCTGGATGATTCGGTCATGAATGCAGAAGTGTTCCATTCCGGCAATAATTACCGCTACCTGAGGTTCGCCGATGTACTGCTGCTGTATGCAGAAGCGCTGAATGCACAGGGACAAACATCAACCGCTTACCAGTATGTAGACCGTGTAAGGCAGCGCGCCGGGCTGGCCCGTTTGTCGGTGGCCAGGCCAGGTTTGAGCCAGGCCGATTTTCTGACGCAGCTGAAACACGAACGCATCACCGAACTGGTGGGTGAAGGTCATCGCTGGGAAGACCTGGCACGCTGGGGCGACCTCGGTCCGCAGCTGGCCGCACGCGATGCCGGTTTTTCGGGTTTCGTGAAAGGCAAGCACGAACTCCTGCCCATCATCCAGTTCGACCTCGATGTAAACCCGAACATGAAACAGAACCCGGGGTGGTAGAAAACAAGAATGGATGAAAGAATGGCGGTTAAAAACGTTGTTCCTTCATCCATTCCCATGTTCCCGGGGCAACATCTTGTGAGTAGAATCTTACTGGCTTTCTGTGCGTTCGCGGCCTTACTTCTCTTCACAACATGTGCCTCCGGAGGCATGTAATCATAAAAAAACTCTTTATTCAAACATCTTATCGCATGCGAACCAGACCGTTCACCTACGCCCTCCTGCTCTTGTTCGTCACCGCAACCGTTACCTGCAAAAAAGGCAACAACGGGAGCACGCCGGTGACGCCGCCGCCGGTGGTGAAAGACACGACCTTTACCAATCCGCTGCTGTCCAGCGGGCCCGATCCCTGGGTGGTGCAGAAAGACAGCTTTTACTATTATACCAATACTTCCGGCGACCGCATCAAGCTCTGGCGCACAACGGCCATGTCGAAACTCGGTTCGGCCTATAACCAGACGGTGTGGACCAAACCGGCTACCGGCGCGAATTCGCAGAACGTATGGGCCCCTGAAATGCATAACCTGGATGGGAAATGGTATCTGTACTACACAGCCGGCTCTTCCACCGACCAAAGCACGCAACGCCTTTTCGTACTGGAGAACAGTTCTGCCGATCCTATGTCGGGCACCTGGACAGACAAGGGGAAACTGGTCGATGCCAACGCCGATTACTTTGCCATTGAC
This sequence comes from Chitinophagaceae bacterium, assembly GCA_965200945.1. Lineage (GTDB taxonomy): Bacteria > Bacteroidota > Bacteroidia > Chitinophagales > Chitinophagaceae > JADCRZ01. The sequence continues at coordinate 59,591 of OZ241749.1, read as the reverse complement.
GGAACCGTATTTGAATATAACGGAAAGCGTTACCTGCTGTGGAGCGGGCATTCATCGGGCTTTGATGGCACGCAGAATATTTATATCGCGCAGCTGTCCAATCCCTATACGATGGCATCAGGCCGCGTGCAGCTTTCCACGCCGCAATACAACTGGGAAACGAACGGATCATCGCTCAGCCTTCCTAAAGTAAATGAAGGCCCGGAGATCCTGAAAAACCCTGCGGGCAGGGTCTTCCTGGTCTACTCGGCTTCCGGCTGCTGGACGGATGATTATGCCCTGGGCATGCTCACCCTCAAAGACGGCGGCGATCCGATGTCGGCCGCCGACTGGACGAAAAATGCCAATCCGGTGTTTGTAAAAAATGTGCAGTCGAATGCCTACGGTCCCGGCCACAACGGTTTCTTTTTATCGCCCGACGGAAAAGAGAACTGGATCATCTACCACGCCAACCCGCAGACCGGCCAGGGCTGCAACGACACCCGCAACCCGCGCATCCAGAAGTTCACCTGGAATGCGGACGGCACACCGAATTTCGGATCGCCGGTGCCTATCAATATTCCGATGGCAAGGCCATCGGGAGAAAAAAATTAAAAATTAATGCCCAGCCGCACCATGGGCATATCGAGGTGCGTTCCCTTGATGGAGGTAGACTGGTAATGAAGCCCCAACTCCACTTTCCCAAACTGAACGCCGACCGTTGGATTGTACACAAAGCCTCCCTGGTTCATGGTCGCTAATCCGTACGAATCATCCAGGTAAGATCTGAGCAATGCATATCCCGCCTCGCCCATTACAAAAAAATGATCGGCGATCACCAGTTTGTAACCCAGCTTGAAAGGCACCAGCACGGCCAGCTTCAGTATATCCGGCGCCTTGCTGTTGGGTATGAGGATGATGCTGCCGCTGGAGAAAGTGATAAATCCGGGCCCGGCCTGGTACCCGATGCGCAGATTGATGCCTGCACCCGCAGTGAACACATTTTTGAAATCCCCTTTTATCATGCCACCGTCGAGCCCGAGACCGACGGTCCAGGTCTTGTCTTCATCCAGGTACTGCGCATGAAGTTTCAGCGTGCACAATGCAAATACTGCGATCAGCAGGCAAAAAGCCATTTTTTTCATATAGGTTCTTTTAGGTGGAGGAATAAGAACAGTTGGTGTGTTTCTGAAGGTTAAATAATAGACTAAGTGGATGTTTACTTTCTCCTGAATAACAGCTGATCTAACGATACGGCCTGCGGGATGTTGTGTTGCCGGCAACAGATCAGGCCATAGCGCCATTCATACTTTTTATGCAGGGACAACAAGTATTTTCTTTATTTTACTTCGTATTCAATTATTCACCATAATACCAATCTAATTTGAAAAGGAGAGAATTCCTGCAACTGGCCGGCATGGGTGCGGGAGCAGCCATGCTGTCGCAGATCCCGCTCGTGTGCCGTGCGGTGCCGCCCGACACCGCCTGGTACCAGATAGACGTGGCCGAGAAAAAGAAATGGGCCGATATTGCCTTGAATGCAGCGCGCTCGCGTGGCGCCACCTATACCGATGTGCGCATCGGCCGCTACCTGAACCAGTATGTGGTCACCCGTGAAAACAAAGTGCAGAACATCGTCAATACCGAATCGCAGGGCATCGGCATCCGCGTGCTGGCCAACGGCAGCTGGGGCTTTGCAGCCATAGACCGTATGGACCCCGACAGCATCGCCAAAACAGCTTACCAGGCGGTAGATATTGCAAAGGAAAATGCACGCCTGCTTACAGAGCCGGTACAGCTTGCCCCACAGAAAGGATTCGGGGAAGTGTCGTGGAAAGCGCCGATTGAACGCAACGCTTTTGAAGTGCCGGTGAAGGAAAAGGTAGACCTGCTGCTCAGCGTGAATGATGCCGCCCTGAAAGCGGGCGCCAACTACGTGAACTCGATCATGTTCCTGGTGAACGAACAGAAATATTTCGCCTCTTCCGAAGGCTCTTACATCGACCAGGATGTTCACCGCATCTGGCCTACCTTCTCCATTACCAAGATCGACGCAGCTACCGGCAAATTTGAAACGCGTGCCGCCCTCAGCGCGCCGCGCGGCATGGGGTACGAATACCTGCAGCCAAAAGCGGCCGACAAGATACAGGGGGTGACAACCTTGTATCGCGACAGCTACGACATGCTGGAAGATGCCCGCGCCGGTGCGCAGCAGATGGCGGAAAAACAAAAAGCCAAATCGGTGGAGCCCGGCAAGTACGACTTGGTACTCGACCCCTCCCACCTGTGGCTTACCATCCATGAATCGGTCGGTCACCCTACAGAACTCGACCGTGTGCTTGGTTATGAGGCCAACTATGCAGGTACCAGCTTCCTGACACTCGACAAATGGGAAAGTAAAAAATTCAATTTCGGCAGCAAGCTCGTAAACATCGTCGCCGATAAAAAACAGAAAGGTTCGCTCGGCGCAGTCGGGTATGATGATGAAGGCGTGCCTACCAAGGAATGGGACCTGATCAAAGACGGCGTGCTGGTGAACTACCAGGTGATCCGCGACCAGGCGCATATACTCGGACTGAAAGAATCGCAGGGATGCTGCTATGCCGACAACTGGAATGATATCCAGTTCCAGCGCATGGCCAACGTATCGCTGCAGCCGGGCAAAACCACGATGTCGCCGGACGATATCATCAAGAATGTGGAGAAAGGGATTTACATCGTGGGCGACAATTCTTTTTCAATCGACCAGCAGCGGTATAATTTCCAGTTCAGCGGGCAACTGTACTACGAGATCAAAAACGGCAAGATCGCCGGCATGCTTAAAGATGTGGCGTACCAGTCGAACACCCAGGAGTTCTGGAACTCGTGCACAGCCATCGCCGACAAGCGCGACTACCGGCTCGGCGGTTCTTTCTTCGACGGCAAGGGCCAGCCCGGCCAGGTGAGCGCGGTATCGCACGGCTCGTCCACCACCCGCTTCAATGGAGTAAACGTTATTAACACAGCCCGTAAAATCTAACCATGCCAATCCTGACAAAAGATGAAGCGCAGGCGCTGATGAAAAAGGTCCTGTCGTATTCAAAAGCAGATGAGATAGAAGTCAATTTATCCGGCTCCGACGGCGGAAATATCCGCTATGCCCGCAATGCCGTATCCACCAGCGGAGGCGTAAGCCAGAACAACCTGGTGATCCAGTCTTCGTACGGTAAAAAAGTAGGCGTTACCACGATCAACCTCTTCGATGATGCCTCGCTCGAAAAAGCGGTGCGGCTGTCGGAAGAGCTGGCCCGCCTCGCTCCGGAAAACCCGGAGTTTGTAAAGAACCTGGGCCCGCAGCAATATGCCGAACCAAAAACATGGGTGCCCGCAACGGCGGCGATGGGCCCGAAAGGCAGGGCCGACGCAGTGCAGCAAAGCCTGCAGATCGCGAAAGACAACAAGCTGACCGCCGCCGGTTTTCTCGAGAACAGCGCCGGGTTCGCGGCCATGATGAACTCGAGCGGACTCTCTGCCTACACTACGGAAACCAGTGTCAACTTCAACGTTACGCTGCGCACCGGCGACGGCACCGGATCGGGATATGCCACCAAAGGTTATACGGATGTGAGCAAGCTCGATGCGGCTGCCAGCACCCGCATCGCTGCACAGAAAGCCGCCGGCTCCAGCAATGCCCGTGCGCTTGAACCGGGCAAGTATACCGTGATCCTGGAACCGGCTGCCGGCATCGTGTTGCTCGAGCCGATGTTCTTTGCCCTGGATGCCCGCAGCGCCGACGAAGGCCGCAGCTTCCTGAGCAAACCGGGCGGCAAAACCAAGCTCGGCGAAAAACTGGTCGACGAGCGCGTGAACATCTATTCGGACCCGCTGGATGCCGACCTGCCCACCCGCACCTGGTCGGGAGACGGCCGGCCCCAGGAAAAGATCAGCTGGATCGAGAAAGGTGTCATGAAGAATTTATACTATTCCCGCTACTGGGCGCAGACAAAAGGGGTGAAGGCGGTGCCTTCTCCCAGCTCGGTGATCATGGAAGGCGGCACAGCCTCGCTCGAAGAGCTGATCAAAGGCACTGAAAAAGGGATCCTTGTAACGCGCCTGTGGTACATCCGTCCCGTAGACCCGCAAACGCTGCTGCAGACCGGCCTCACACGCGACGGAACCTTTTACATCGAGAACGGCCAGATCAAGTTCCCGGTCAAGAACTTCCGGTTCAACGAAAGTCCGATCATCATGCTCAACAACCTCGACGCCCTCGGCAAACCCGAGCGCACCGTGAGCGGCGAATCCGGTATCAATGCAATGATACCGCCGATGAAGATCCGCGACTTTACGTTCTCGTCGTTATCGGATGCGGTGTGATCTGCGTCTGCAGCAGATCGATCCATAAAAAAAGAGGCCGGTAAATAATATACCGGCCTCTTTTTAATTTCATAATAACAAGCCGCTATCAAAACGTTCAAACCCCTGATGTAGAGACGCCACGCCTCGTGTCTCTACCCCTTTTATCCGGCTTAACCTCCCTTATCTTCTCAACTATCTTGTTAAACAGTTTGGTGTAACGTTGCGTTATTGCAACGCTGAAAAATGCATCTCCTCCGCCGGCTTCGACCTTACCATGGCGGAATGAATGGCAAGCCCGATCAAAATATTCAGACATGAAACCGCGATCAGCCACGGGCTCTCCATGTAGAACCCGCCGGTGAACAGCCACACAAAAAAATACGTGTGAAACCATACCGGCACCAGCCAGGTCACCAGCGGCACCGGTCCGGTGAAACCGCTTCCTTTTCGGCTACCCCACCCCGATACCACGAGTACAAAAAGGATGGCAAGAAATGCCACAAAGCGCATGAGGGCCGTAATGCCGAACTGGTCGAGCAGGAACTTGTCGACATACATCAGCATCACAAAAAGCGCCACCTGTGAAAGCAGCACCGCCAGCAGCGGCACCACCAGCTTGAGTACGATCTTTCTTCCCGACTGAACCCGGAAGGTGCGTTCGAGCAAACGGGAAAAAGCGGAGTAAAAAAAGACCACCATCAGCCAGCCGAAGAAATTTCCGAACGGAACACCGAACCAGTCGGCGCTCAGGGGGTTCAGTCCCGTGCCGCTCCAGTTCCAGTGCCACATGTGCAGGCGGTAAGCCACCGCATCCATGCTCAGGTCTATGCTGATCGCCAGCAGGGTGTCCATCGCAGCGGCGGTCCACAGGGGCAGCCCGAAAGAGTCGGTGAAAAGCCGCGCGCTGTACATGATCACGCCCCAGCCAATACCGATACACAACGGGATATTGAGGGGCGCCTTGCCAAACATAACCATGAACTGCCCGTACACATATCCCATGTTGGCATGCACATTCACCCATTCGAGGATCAGCCCGAACAGCACGCCACCCAGGAGGTAAGTGATATGCGACAAACCCTGTTTCCTGGCATGCAGGAAGCACAGCACAAAGAGGGCATACATACAAAGCTCGGTGAGGGGAAAGCAGAACGCAGGGGCAACACCGTACGGTATTCCAGGATATGGAGGCATAAGCAAATGGTTATATGCTAAATATATATCATTTCTTTCAAACCGGCATGGCAGCACATGAAAAAGGCATTTCAACATATAATTGAAATGCCTTCCTTGTTCAGCAACTAGAAATCAGTACTATTTTGCCAGCTTGGCGATCTGGTCGGGCGGAATCGCTTGCGGAACAATATTGTCTACCGGCTTGGTGCTTTTCAGGAAAGCAAAGATGGCTTTGAGGTCTTCGTCTGTTGCGTGGGAAACTTCCTGCCAGGGCATGGGCGGCAACATGGTTCTGGCGCCCTCCAGTCCTTTCGACTTTCCTTCGCGTATGCACTTAAGAAATCTTTCTTCGGTCCAGTCGCCGATACCCGAGGAAGAGGACGTGATGTTGGCTGAAAAGCTCGCGCCCCAGGGGCCTATGGTAGCGGTTTCCATGTTGTTGAACAGGACCCATGTTTTCAGCGCTTCGGCATTCACCGGCCCCAGCGGCATCTGTGCCGGATGGCCCGACAATCTTTTCGTCATGTCGATCTCCGGACCATGCGGGCCCATAGTTTTGGGAGAATGGCAATCCTCGCAGCCCATGATGGCAACCAGGTACTCGCCTCGTTTTACCATACTGTCGGGTGAAATGCCGGCCGTAGTGCCGGTTGCCTTTGGATCTTTGTTGTCGCTGCAGCCAACGATGGCATAGCTGGCCGCCAGGGCAAATGCAGCGGAAAGAATAAACACAGATTTTCTCATGGTTATGTTTTACGTAGTTTAATATGAAAAAAGAGCCTGAAATGGTTTCAGGCTCTTTAGATGTTGTGGATTAGACGCAGGAATTATCACCTGGTTACAAACGAAAGCGGCACATTTACCTTTAACACGATGTTTCTTCCTGTGTTGAACACGCCCTGTCTTCCGGTGAGCTGGTTCACATCGGTGTATTTCAACCGGCTGAGATGATTCTGGTAGGCAACATCTGTAAGATTGTTACCGATGAGGTAGACACTGAACAGGGTTTTCTTAGTATTCCGGATGTTGGCGGTGATACCAGCATTGAGCAAAGTATACCCCGGCGTGGCGGTTTCCGTGCCATACGCAGTGAATGGCTGGTTCTGGTTAAAGGTATGATCTGTTTCCAGAAATACCGAAACATTCCTCAATTTTTTTCCCTGTGCAAACAACTCCGCACGCAGCTCGCTCAGCCAGCGGGTGGCCGGTATGAAGGGAACATTGCGGGTACCTTCGATCGCTTCGCTGAACCGTCCCCGTACGTAAGAGATGGTGTTCTGCCAGTGCAGCCAGTCGAACGGATGCGGATGCAGATCGAGCAGCGCTTCAAACCCTGCCAGGTTCGCGCTTTGCTGCCCGAATTTGTACGCTGGTATCAGGTTGCCCTCGGCCAGTACCAGGGAATCTCCTCCTCCCTTGCCTGACAGTTTACTGTAAAATATAAAGTTGCTGATGGAATTGTAAAAGACCGAGGTGTTGAACAGGAAATGCTCAGAGTTCACTTCCAGTCCCAGATCGCCCTGCCAAGAACTTTCCGACCTGAGGTTCTGATCTCCGTATTCATAGCGGTTGGTGCCTTCGTGTGCGCCGTTGGAAGCCAGTTCCGGTATGCTCGGCGCCCGGAAACCCTTTGCCAGGTTCAGTTTCAGCACCAGGTTTTGGGTGGCTGCGAAGCTGACGCCCGCACTGCCCGATGCATTGGAGAAATCCTTTGTGAACGCATTGAACTTCTGCGTGCCGTTGTCTGCGTAGGCTTTCGAGCTGAGCGACCGGTGATCGTACCGCACGCCCCCGCTGAACGTGGCCTTGCCGACCGCCTTCTGGGTATATACGAACCCGCCGATGTCGAACAGGCTGTATTCCGGGATCAGCACTTCCAATCCCTTGTTCTGGTTGCTCTGTGCCATACCGCTGATGCCAACCGAGGTCGTCCATCCGCGGGTATCCTTGAAATGATACGCAGTGCTGTAGTTGAAGGTCTGCAGATCGAAGTACAGGCTTTTTTCATCCGGCGCGTCCGGATTGCCAAACTCCTGCCGCTGGTTGCGCTGCCAGCCCAGGTTTAGCGAAAGCCTGCCCGACCCCGCTTTGAAAGAGTTATCGGAGATCACCTTGAAATGCCGTATGTGCTGGTAGGGAATCGCAGGGTTGATGCTGTTGTAATCCGACGCACTGGGATAGTCGTCCAGTCCCCCGGGCAGCGCCTTTATAAAATTTCCATTGTCGGCCCGCTCGCCTTCCACAATGCCCAGCTTCTGGTTGAAATTGCTCACGATGAGGTGGCTGTAACCCCAGGCGCCATTGTATCCCACATAGCCGCCCAGGTTCTTCTCGTTGAACTTCGAGTTCCAGACCCGGCCATCATATTTGTTCTTGTAATCGGCGGCGGCTACGTAATCACCCCATGCATTCCAGTTGAAACCGTTCTGGTTGCCGCCTATGTTGCCGAAAAAAGAACGCTGTTTGTTGTTGCTGCCGTAGGTACCGAGCACGTTGCCGCGGATCGTATTTTCCGGCGCAGGCACGGTGGTGATGATATTGATCACACCGGCAAGCGCGTCGCTGCCGTAAATGAGGGAAGCGGGCCCCTTTACGATCTCCACCCGGCTCACGCTGTTCTCGTCGATCTCGATGCCATGTTCATCTCCCCACTGCTGCCCTTCCTGCCGCACCCCGTCGTTGATCACCACGAGCCGGTTATAGCCAAGTCCGCGGATGATGGGTTTGGAGATGGCCGGTCCGGTGGTGAGCTGGCTCACGCCCGGCTGGCGGCTGATGGCGTCGATGATGTTGGTGGAAGGCACCGACAGCAATTCGGTTTTGTTCATCCGGGTCACCGGAACCGGCGCCTTGCGGATGGAAGTGGCCGCCCCAACGGCTGTTACCATCACAGCTTCGTTCTCCATGACCGAAGAGGCGAGCGAGAAATCTTTTGTATTGGCACCCGAAACAATGTCTACATGCGCCACAATGGTTTTATAGCCTTCGAAAGAAGCTTCGAGAATGGTGTGCCCGAACGGCACGTTGCGAAACGAATAGGTGCCGCCAGTGTCGGTGGTGGTGCCCTGTTTCGATTCGGCCAGCACCACAGAGGCGCCTGAGAGGGGCTGCCCCGTTTTGGAATCCAGGATCTTCCCGGAAAGGACCGTGCGCGTGCGCGACTGCCCGAACGCCGCACAGACGCAACATGCCAACATGGAAAAAAGTAAGAACTTTTTCATGAACGAGTTTGATTGATGAGAAATAGTTAAGATCGCGATGGCAGGAAAGATTCAGCAAAAGGCAGGCGGTCCGCGGCTTTCGGGCGAGCCGGTACGCATGGAGGTTTTAGCGGCAACGGCCGCACATAGAAAAGATGCAAAAGACAGAGCCGGACCGGCAGGAAAAAGGTCCGCCTTGAAAACGTAGAGGGAAGTAACAACGAGCAGGTCGAAATGACAATCGATGGTGCTCTGGTGCAAGCAGGGGGAACCGTTGAGGGGATGGTTGCAGACGGCGACGGTGTCTTTGTGGTGCGCCACGGCATCGTGGAACCAGGTTTTCGGTGCCGTGCTGACCATGAGCACGAGCATCAGAAAAGCCGCAATAATATTTTGTATCGTCTTGTTACATCTCAACAGGCAGTGATTGACTGGTTGCGGCAGCGATCGTTGTCGGGTTTCAAAGAACCCCGGTTATCCGTTAGATGCCGGATCAGCCTGAAACCTCTTATTCCGAAAGCATAAAGATTGCAACTTTGTTGCAAATAGAAAAATATCTTTTTCCCGTTTGTGTTATTCTTTCAATAATGGCGGTGGCAGGGCTCGGGCGAAGGCGGGCATGCTCCAAGATCCATTTTAAATTTCAGCCACGGGTAACATACGGGCTGGGAACATTATTTGAATATAGATCTGATCAGACTGAATACATTGGTCACCTAATATCTGTATGAAATGCCGGAGAAGACGGGTGTAAAAAATGATAGACAGGCATATCTGATGGAAGCAGCGGGCACGGCCGGCTTTGTAATTCTGGCCGGACTGATGACGATCTGGTTTGAACATCCTTCGCTGCCTGTGATGCGCAGCGGGCTTGCCCAGCAGCCTGTGCTCAGGCGCATGATGCTCGGGCTGATGCTGGGTATATACATTGTTATCGTAACCCTTCTCGCCGGAAAAAAGTCCGGAGCTCACCTCAATCCTTCCGTTACCTGTTCCTTTCTCAGCCTCGGCAAAATGGATCTCTGCACCGCAGTGATGTATGTTTTGATGCAGTTTGCGGGGGCTGCCTGCGGCGCGCTGCTGCTGACCTTGCTTACAGGAGACCTGTTCTCGCATCCCGTGATCAATTATGCGATCTCTGAACCCCGGCCACCGCATTCCATGCTTTCTGCGTTTGTTGCAGAATTTGTAATTTCCTTTCTGATGATGTTCTCTCTCTTATGCACGGCCAGTTCCAGGCGGTACGAAAAATGGGTGCCGTTCGTTGCTGGAGGTTGCATTGCGTTGTTTATAACGGTGGAAGTACCGTTTTCAGGGATGAGCCTCAACCCGGCGCGTTCCTTTGCCGCCTCGCTGGTGGCAAACAAGTGGAAACATTTGTGGGTGTATTGCACGGCACCGGTTGCAGCGATGCTGCTGGCGGCAGAAATTTTCGTGTACTGGAAAAAAGGGAGCCATCTTTTCTTCAAAAAAGCAGCTGTGGGGTCTGAGGAAGGCGGAGGGAAAGACTACCAGGAGATTCCGAATTACCCGCTACGGGCATCGGCAAAATAAAAAGAGTAAAATTATTCCGACCAGTCGTTGTGCTTCCACCAGCGGTACCCGATCACGCCTGCAATCATCAGGGGTGCGGCAGCAAGATAGATGATGCCGGTATTGAGGGCTTTGGCAGGTTTTTCGCCCAGCTGCTGGGCGGTACGGGTGCAGATGGAGCATTGCGCGCCCGCCTGCAGGGAACAAAAGAACACCAGGGATAAACCCGCTACAAACCGCTTCATGCTAAGGTGATTTTTACAAAGGTAACCTGTTTATCAACAAAGGAGGTTGAAGGAAGTTTGGCAACCGTTAATTTTTTCGCAATCCTTCTACCAGAATGGTCACCATGTTTTCTTCGAGAAGGTCGGCCCCGATCTTTTGAGTGCTGCGGTGCCATGATTCGATGCCGCCGACCGCATGCAGGATAATGAGCACGGCGGTAGAAGCATCTATGGGATTGATCTCTTCCTGTTGCACGCCCTGCTCTATGATCGACGCAAAGCGTTTGCGGTAGTTGCGGCGCTGCTCGCGGTAATCGGTCAGGAACGGCTCCGAAAGATGTTTCCATTCCCGGTCGCTCACATATACATCCTCGTGCGAATTGATCATTTTACGGATGTGAAAACGCAGCAGTTCCTCCACCCTGCTGATAGCCGGTTCCACGCTCTCTTCCATCCTGCTGATGTTGTCGTTGAAGTCGCCTGCCACTTTCATGCAGATGTCTTTCAGGATCTGCGCTTTTGAATGTATGTGGTTGTAGAGGCTCGCCGCTTCCACGCCCAGCTTTTCGGCGAGTTCGCGCATGGAAGTGGCCGAGAAGCCCTGCTTGTAAAAAAGACGTGCCGCTTCCTCCAGGATGGTTTCCTTTTTGGTGCTGTTATGTCTGCTGGGTATTTTCGCCATGCCAAACCAAATATAAGAAAACTAACGAACGATAGTTAGCGCTTGGCTATTTCAACCATAATTGGGGTATCCGCTTTCACGCTAAAATGTTCCCTCGCCGGATGGGTATAAGCAAGGAGTGGACATCAAAATTGATTAGGTTTGCAAAATTATTCGATCCCATCCCCTGGGGCATTGTAACAGAAAATCATCTAATCCATCCTTGAAGGGGCAAGGCAAATCTATTCCATATGTCTTTAATCGTTGTTGGCTCGATGGCTTTTGATGCGATAGAAACTCCTTTTGGCAAAAGTGACCGGATCGTGGGTGGCGCGGCCACGTACATCGCATGGAGCGCTTCCAATTTCACCAAACCGGTGTACCAGATCTCGGTGGTCGGCGGCGATTTCCCGGAAACCGAGCTGCACGACCTGGAAGCCAGGGGCGTGGTGCTCGAAGGGGTTCAGATCAAAAAAGACGAGAAATCATTTTTCTGGAGTGGCCGGTACCACCTCGACATGAACAGTCGCGACACCCTCGATACCCAGCTCAACGTGCTGGCCGACTTTACCCCGGTGGTGCCCGAAAGTTACCAGGGCGCTGATTTCCTGATGCTCGGCAACCTGCTTCCTTCGGTACAGCTGCAGGTGATCGAACAGCTGAGGGAGCGTCCTAAACTGGTGGTGATGGATACCATGAATTTCTGGATGGACACAGCCATGGATGACCTGAAAACAGTACTTAAAAAGGTAGATGTGCTGATGGTGAACGACAGCGAAGCGAGGCAGCTGAGCGGACAGCATTCGCTGGTAAAGGCAGCCAAGGAAATTTTCAAGATGGGACCGAAATACCTGATCATCAAAAAAGGTGAACATGGTGCGCTCCTGTTCAATGGCAAGGAAGTGTTCTTCGCCCCTGCCCTTCCGCTCGAAGATGTGTTTGACCCCACTGGCGCCGGGGATACATTTGCAGGCGGCTTTATCGGTCATATCGCCAAAACGGGCGACATCTCCTTCGGGAACATGAAGACCGCCATCATCGTGGGTTCCGCGATGGCAAGCTATTGCGTGGAAAAATTCGGTACCGGCCGTCTGCGCGAGATCACCAGAAAAGACATCGACGACCGTATCCGGCAGTTTGTGGATCTGGTGAATTTCGAGATCGAGCTTGGGTAGGAAGCACAGGGATCTATTTTTAATCCTCATTGTAATCTCAGCAGGGTAAGGAACCACAACAGGAGCTTTGCTTGTTTGTGAGGTTCCGTTGGAACACCTGCCGGGTAGAAAAATATAGAAGCAACAGGGGGTCGATTATAACGTATGGAAGCGATTGCTTTCATGTTCCGTGAGGAACATTTGATGGGTAGCATGCCATGAGATCCAATCACGTTCCATCGGAACGTCTGTTGCCCGGGTGCTGCACCCAGGAGCAACAGACGTTCCGATGGAACGTTGTGCGGGACGGTCTTATAGCTACCCGGCAGATGTTCCGCTGGAACATAAGAAGAACCTGCTATCAGAATATCGTCTCTGATTTTTGTCTTCTCCGATAGCAGCAGGAGATTGGAACCGGCGGTATTCAACCGAAAGTTGTTTTAAATTACCGTATCTCCAGCTTGTTATTCTCTCTGTTGATGTCAGCCATCCGCTGCGTTGGATCGATCTCGATGGAGGAGATATCTTCCGGCTTGTGCGACAACTCTATTACATACAAGGGATGCGTCCATTTCCAGGCTTCATGAACGACCCGCGGGCCTGCGCCCGCTTCTTCCGGTTTTTGTCCAAACATAAAATACTGCGGCATGTAGTGCAGCTCCCTTGAGCCGTCTTTGTATATGACCTGGAGATCGACCGGCATCGGCATGTCGCCGTTGTTCTTCAGGCGCACCTTTGTCTTGTTTCCTTCCGCCCACACGCTGTCGATGGCGTAGTCGATCAGCTTGGTGGTATTGATCCAGTATTCCCGGTACCAGTCGAGCTTCATCCCGCTCACTTTTTCAGCTTCCCGGATAAAGTCGTTCACGTTGGGGTGCTTGAAATGCCAGTCCTTGTAATATTCAAGCAGGATCTTGTCACGCACCTGTGCCCCGGTGATATAGCCAAGCTGTTCGAGGAACACGGCGCCTTTCGAATAGGCGGCATTGGTGTAGGCGTAGTTGGTATTGTAATGGTCGGAATGGGTGGTCAGCGGTTCTTCTATGCCGCTTCTGGCCAGGTTGAGGTACCCTTTATAGGAACCCTGGTGGGGCGTAATATTGGCGGATGCCGGCGCACCGGCCGGCGGGGCATCATCGTCACCTGCAGGCGCGGCCTGTTTGGTCTGCGCCCGGTAATACTGCATCACCAGGGTAGAGGCGTAGCTCGTGAAACCCTCGTCCATCCAGGGATACAGGCTTTCGTTGGTGCCCATCATCATCTGGTACCAGCTGTGCATCCATTCGTGAAAGGCGGTACCGAGGCTGCCGCTCGAAATCAGGGTGGCCATCGGGTATTCCATTCCGCCGTCGCCCCCGTGCACAAACGAGTATTGCTTGTAGGGGTACGCACCGAAGGTCTTTTCGATGAACGGAAGTACGATCACAGCTGCATCCGCGATCTGCGCCCACGCAGCGTTGTAGGAGCTGACATAGGTATGGAAATCATTTTTGTAAGAAGCCTTCAGCCGCGTGCCCATCGTATCAAAACGCTGCCGCAACAGTTTTTCGTCGGCATCGTAGATCACGTTGATGGTGGTGCCGTTGGCTGCCTTGCGCACCAGGTGCTTGTATTCAGGATCGGCGGCCCACATAAAATCGTGCACGTTGGGCGCCAGGAAATGCCAGGTCAGCGTACTGCCGGCCGCCGGCGCCACTTTTGTCCCGGCGGTTTCATAGCCGAACCCGATCTTGTCGGGGTCCTGCAGGTAGCCGGTGCCGCCAACCAAATAGTTCTTGTCGATCGTGATCTTTACATCGTAGTCGCCCCAGACGCCGTAAAACTCGCGGGCGATATATGGCGTGGGGTGCCAGCCTTCATAATCGTATTCGCACATTTTAGGGTACCACTGGCTCATGGAATAGCGCACGCCGGTGGAAGGGTTGTCGCGGCCGCTTCTGCGGATCTGCAGGGGCACCTGGGCTTCGAATTCCATATCGAAGGTAACGGTGCTGTGCGGCAGGATGGGCCTGGTGAGCTTCACTTCGAGGATGGTCTCTTCCACCGAGAAAGTCTGCGCCACGCCGTTCATTTTGAGCGAGAGGATCTTCTGATAGCCGATCTCCTCAGGTTTCAGGTACAGGATGCGGTCGCGGACGCGGGAGTCCCAGTCGCGCACGTCATTGCCCTGGCGGTCCTTGCCCAGCACGATCTTGCCGAGCTCACGGCTGCGGGTATCCATCATGCTGTTGGGCTGAAAAGCGTTGAAGTAAAGGTGATAAAATACGCGTTCGAGCGTGTCGGGAGAATTGTTGGTATAGGCGAGTTTCTGTTTTCCAGCTAGCCGGTTGGTGGATACGTTCATGTTTACCTCCATCGTATAGCTTACCCGTTGCTGCCAGCGGTCGGGTTGTGCAAAGAGGCCTCCGCACCACAGCAGCAAACATCCCATCAGAACAGTCATTTTCATGTGCATATAAAATTGAGTAGGGACGAAAATACAAAGAAACCAGCGGTACAGGACCTTGGGTGAAAATGATTTTTGGGTTGGCATACCACGGTTCAGAAACGTATCACGCCTTTCAGGAACATCGCATGTAATGTTGAACAGAAGTTATTCCACAAAATCGTTCCCAGGGGAAGCACAGCAAGAGGCTGGCAGTGCCCGAGTGGTTCCGCGCCGGCCCAAAGGGCACAAAAAAGGAGTGGTGAGAGCTTAATCCCAGGCTTTCGAACGCGTATGGTTCTAAACCGTCACACGCCCCTACTTCTTCGGGAACAAATTACTTACCACGTCTTCGCGGGTAATCGTTTTGGAGGAGAAGATGATCAGCCTTTCGACTACGTTGCGCAATTCGCGGATGTTGCCGGTCCAGTTGTGATTTTTGAGCTCTTCCAGGGCATCGGGGTCGATACCTTTGCGGGCTATGCCATAGTCGGCACAGATATCTTCGAGGAATTTATTGGTAAGTATGTCCACATCTTCGCGCCGCTCGTTGAGGGAAGGCACGTGTATCACGATCACGCTTAAGCGATGATAGAGATCGAGCCGGAAATGTTTGGCGTCTACTTCGTGCAGCAGGTCTTTGTTGGTAGCCGCGATCACGCGCACATCCACATTGATGTCTTTGTCGGCGCCTACGCGGGTAATCTTTCCTTCCTGCAGGGCGCGCAGCACTTTGGCCTGGGCGCTCAGGCTCATATCCCCGATCTCGTCGAGGAAGAGCGTGCCGCCGCTGGCCTGTTCAAATTTACCGATGCGTTGTTTGAAGGCGGAAGTGAAAGAGCCTTTCTCGTGGCCGAACAGTTCACTTTCGATCAGCTCGGTCGGAATGGCTGCACAGTTGACCTCCACGAGCGGACTTTCCGCCCGGTTGCTTTTTTCGTGCAGCCAGCGGGCCACCAGTTCTTTTCCCACCCCGTTCTCGCCGGTGATGAGCACGCGGGCGTCGGTGGGCGCCACTTTTTCGATGGTGTCTTTGATGCGCATGATAGGCGTAGATTCTCCGATCATTTCCTGCACCTTGCTCACTTTTTTCTTAAGAACTTTTGCTTCGCTGACCAGGGAAGTGCGGTCAATGGCATTGCGGATGGTAATGAGGAGCCGGTTGAGATCAGGCGGTTTGGAAATATAGTCAAACGCTCCTTTTTTGACGGCCTCCACGGCTGTTTCGATGGTGCCATGCCCGGAGATCATGATGATGGGAACATCGGCATTCGACTCGCGTGACTTTTCCAGGAAATCAATGCCATCCATTTTTGGCATCTTGATGTCGGTAAGTACCACATCGTAGGTCTTTTCCTTGAACTTTCTTAACCCTTCCTCACCGTCGACGGCTTCATCAATCTTATAGCCTTCATACGATAATATTTCACCAAGCGTCTTGCGGATCGCTTTCTCGTCATCAATGATTAAAATGTTTGACATATGAACCTAGTCCTCCAGGGTAATGATGAATATTTTCTCGTGCAAAAATCCGGCAGCCTTTCAAAGAAAGTTAACTACTTAGCGGTCAAAAATACAACTATTCGTAGAATTACGAAGCCTTTGGGAAGGATCGCGTAAAACTTCCGGCCGGGCACATGAAAGGGAGTGTTTCGAAAAAGGATGCCGGGTCTGTTCAGCTCAGCAACCAAACATTCGGAGGCTCTGATGGCAGGAGCAGCGAAAAACTTCCGGCAGAGCCTAATTACATGTATTTTAGTGCCGGTTACCATCTGTCATCAAATCCGCTTAAAAACTATGCTGTCGCAAAACCTGTTCGTGCACCATGTCTATTTCTGGCTACAGAATCCGGAAAGCACAGAAGACTCCGACAAACTGGTGGAAGGCCTCCGTTCACTGGCGCCTATCCAGACCATTGCCTCGTTTCACATCGGCAAACCCGCCGGTACCAGCCGCGGGGTCATCGATACCTCTTATTCACTGTCGTGGCTGATCCTGTTCAATTCGGCAGAAGACCAGGAGCAGTACCAGACCGATCCCGTTCACCTGAAATTTGTGGAGAACTGCAAACACCTCTGGTCGAAAGTGGTGGTGTATGATTCCATCGGGGCATTTTGATCTGGGCGGTCACCCTCCGTGTGCCGCGCCTTTTGTATTTGTTTTGATCCGGTATACAAAAGCTCCGGCGGTGATGTACAATGAACCGTCGGGGCTCCATGCACAGTTGCTCACCCTTTCGCCCGGTTTCACGATGCCCATCAGCTTGCCAGCCGGGTTGAGGACGAGTAATCCGCCGGGGCCGCTTGCCCATAGGTTGCCTTGCTGATCCACTTTCAACCCATCCGTTACTTCTTTCCTGTTTTCCCTGGGAAGACCGGCGGCATCGAAGAATACCCTGCCTTCCCCTGTCGTTCCATCTTCCTTTACCGCATACACCATGATATGCGGCTGCTGCAGGTCAGATACCGACACATACAACAGTTTTTCATCCGGCGAAAATGCAAGGCCGTTCGGATACACCAGGTCTCCGGTCAGCAAGGCTGCCCTTCCAGCCGCATCCACCCTGTATACCCCGTTCACAGCCGTCTCTTTGTGCGGATCTGCATTTTTCAACGGCAACCCATAAGGCGGATCGGTGAAATAAACAGCACCATCCGATCGTACGATCACATCGTTCGGGCTGTTCAGCCGCTTGCCCTGAAACTGATCCAGGAAGGTGCGTTTACCGAAGCTTCCATTCAGGGGGTACAAGGCTACCCGCCGGTCACCATGCTCACAAAGCAGCAGATCTGTTTGTTTGTACACCGCAAGTCCGTTGCTGCCGGGTTCTTCGCCATACGGCAGCCTGCCAGTAAAGCCGCTGTGGTCAAGGAATTTACTCCGCTCTCCTTTCAGGGTCATGCGGTAAATAGCCTGCCCTTTTGTATCGCTGAACAGCAGCATGCTGCTGTCGGTGATCCATACCGGCCCCTCGGCGTTCTGCAGCCCCGATGCCAGCACTTCTATCTTCGTTCCTTTTGGCAATAAAGTTTCAAGGAGTGGGTCATTGTATTGAATGCTCCCGGTGGTGAGCGGCTTTGTTTCCTGAGCTGCAAGTGAAGCGCAGATGAATAATACGGGGGCAAATAAAACGGACCGGAGAACCAACGGCTTTTGCATGGCAAAGAAATTGTAACAGTGAAGAAAATTGTATGGCATCAGACTAAAAGATTCATGCCAGCGGGGAAAGAAAATCTTTATCATGAAACACGCTTTTATCCTTCTACTCACCTCATCACTTTTTATTATGCGGGGCCAGGCACAGGAGGAAATTCCGGAATCGCCGAGGCTGATCGAAGTAGCGCAGTTCGACCACTACCAGCCGATCGGGGTAGCCGTTACCGGAACGGGTAGGATCTTTGTAACTTTTCCCTTTCGCGATCCTTATGCAATGGGCGTGGCCGAGATCGTGAACGGCCAGCGCCAGGCCTATCCGGATGCAGCCTGGAACCGGCACGATACCACCCAGCCTGACACCCACTTCATCAATGCGCAGGCGCTGTGGGCAGATGACAACAACAAACTATGGGTGCTCGACCCCGCCAACCCCAACGACCAGGAAGCAAAACCAGCAGGCATCAAGCTGCTGAAGATAGACCTTGCTGCCAACAAGGTAGAAAAAGTGTACCGTTTTGAAGACCTGCCCCGCGAACGTACGCGCCTCAACGATGTACGCATCGACACCAAACGCAACCTGGCCTACCTGTCGGAGCCGCAGATGGCAGCGATCATCGTGCTCAACCTCGCAACAGGCAAGAGCCGCATCGTGCTGAAAGGAGACAGATCGGTGAAAGCGGATCCTGACTTCAAGCTTCATATCGACGGAAAAGATGTGGTTGATGACAAAGGCAAGGCTTTCAGCTCGAACATCAACGGCATTGCCCTTACGCATGATTTCCGGTATTTTTATTACCGCGCCATCAACCAGACAAAACTGTACCGCATCGCAACCGATTACCTGGCCGATGAGAAGCTTACAGACGCAGAGATCAGCCGGCAGGTGGAAGTGGTGGGAGAAACAGGCGTATCGCACGGGATGATCGCCGATGCCAAAGGAAACATCTTCACCACCGATTCACCGAACAAAGCGATCCGGTATGTGACGCCCGACGGCCGGTATGAAACCCTGGTGCGCGACAAAAGGCTGATCTGGCCCGACTCCTATGCTATTGGTTCTGACGGGTACCTTTATGTTACCTGCTCGCAGATCAACCGCACAAAAAAATACAACGACGGCGAAGACAAAGTTGAATACCCGTTCCGTTTGTACAAAATCAGGCTTCCATGATCTTCCGTACAACGTTTCGCAAAATTTCTTTTCCCTGTCCATCGTGCTTCAACAGTATCTCCCCATTCGGCAAAGTCAGTTTATATTTACAGCATCATAGAGGAAGGAAAAATACATATCGGGAGGAGTATGACAGCTACCACTTTCATTGACCTGCGAAGGAAGCTCCGGTTCGCATCGATGATGGCCCTGCTGCTGTGTACGTTCAAGGGAATCGCCCAGACAGGTGCGTGTACCGGTTCGCTCGGCGACCCGATCGTGAACGTGACCTTTGGAGCCGGTCCCAATTACGGCCCGCCACTTCCTGCCACCACAAGCGATCTTCAATACACCGCCTCGGCCTGTCCGAATGATGGTTACTACGGCATCGTCAATTACACCTCGAACTGCACCATTGCCAACGGCAACTGGCACACGCTCACCGACCATACCGGCGACCGCGACGGCTACTTTATGATGGTGAACGCATCATTTCAGCCCAGCATATTTTACGTACAGACCATCAACGGCCTTTGCGAACGCACTTCGTACCAGTTTGCCGCCTGGCTGGTAAACATATGCAGTATGTTCGGCATCCTTCCCAACATCACGTTCACCATTGAAAAAACGGACGGCACCGTGCTGCAAACGTATAATTCAGGCGACATCCCTATTACCAACCCCGCAAAATGGCAGCAATACGGATTTAATTTTACGACACCGGCCGGCGTTACGTCGGTCATTCTGCGTATGCGCAACAAT
Organism: Chitinophagaceae bacterium; assembly: GCA_965200945.1. Classification (GTDB taxonomy): domain Bacteria; phylum Bacteroidota; class Bacteroidia; order Chitinophagales; family Chitinophagaceae; genus JADCRZ01. The sequence continues at coordinate 39,833 of OZ241749.1, read as the reverse complement.
GCCCCCGGCGGCGGAGGCAACGATGTGGCCCTCGACGACATCACTTTCCGTCCGGTGGGCGCGGCGGTTGCAGTGAGCATCTACAGCTATGCCGGCAACAACATCTCCGTTTGTGCCAACAATGCAACGCCGCTTCAATTAACTTCCACCATCGAAAGCTGCTATGCAAGTACAGCCTACCAGTGGCAGCTCAGCTCCGACACAGGCACAACCTGGAATAACATTCCGGATGCAACGGCTTCCACCTACTCCAGGCCTCCGACCGCTGCAGGATACTACCAGTACAGGTTAGTGGTAGCGCCGGGCCTTAAAATCGACCAGTCATCCTGCCGCACCGCGTCCGAACCGGTGAAACTGACCGTCATCGGCGATCCTCATCCTGTACTTCCCGACCAGCTATCCCTCTGTATCAACGATACGCTGCAACTGAACCCGGGCAAGTTCGATCTCTACCGCTGGCAGGATGGTTCTGCACAGCCTGTGTTTACCGTGCATGGCCCCGGCCTCTATTCCGTTACCGTCGGCAATTCCTGCGGCACAAGCCTCGCTTCGGTGAACGTAAGCCAGATCTCCTGTGTTTTCCTGTTTCCCTCGGCTTTCACACCGGACGGCAACGGAACAAACGACCTGTTCCGTGTGCTGCACAGCTCCCGCCTGCAGGAATTTCACCTTGCGGTCTTCAACCGGTGGGGACAAAAAGTGTTCGACACAACCGACCCGGATAAGGGCTGGAATGGAACGGTGAACGGACAGACCGCCGATGCCGGCACGTATGTTTGGCACTGTGAACTGATGAAGATCAATGACAAATCAAAGACCCGCCTTACAGGGACCGTACTGCTCATCCGGTAGTTCCCACTCCGTTCCGCATTTAATCTTTCCCTTCATAAAATGAGGTGAAAAAGGATTCAGATCGGGTATATTTTGCTTGTCGCGGATGAGTATCTTTATACGCATCAAAACCGACTGCATGAAAAATCTTTTTCCTGTACTGCTTTTCCTGGTTTCCTTGTCTGCGTACGCACAGCCCACCCAGAAACCACCGCTTCATGGCAGAAACTGGATGGCCGTTACCGGCAAGCCCCTGGCAGCAGAAGCCGGCGCCATGGTGTTTCAGAGGGGCGGCAATGCAGTGGACGCCGCCTGCGCGATGCTGGCTGCCACCTGCACCATGTGGGACGTGCTGAGCTGGGGTGGTGAAACACAGGCGCTCATCTACAATCCCAAAACAGGAAAAGTGATCGCCATCAATGCGCTGGGGGTAGCCCCCACCGGCGCAACCGTAAAATTCTTTAAAGACAAGGGATACAATTTTCCGCCCGAATACGGTCCGCTCGCCGCGCTTACACCAGGTACGCCCGGCGGACTTTGCTATATGCTGTCGCATTACGGCACGTTCAGTTTAAAGCAGGTACTGGAACCCGCGATGCAGATGGCATCGGGCTATGCCATCGAAGCACAGACGGCCAACAGCATGGAGAAAGGCAAGGAGATGATAAAGCAGTGGCCCTACAGCAAAAAAGTATTTCTGACCCATCCCGGCGAAACGCGGGAAGCACCGGAGCCGGGTGAGATCTTTGTGCAGAAAGACCTCCTTCAAACCCTCACCCGCCTGGTAGAGGCCGAACAGGACGCGCTGAAAAAAGGAAAGTCGCGCGAAGAGGCCATCACCGCCGCCTACGACCGCTTTTACAAAGGAGACATCGGGCAGGAATACGTGCGGGGCGCGCGCGAGCAGGGCGGATTGGTTACCATGCAGGACCTGGCCAACTGGAAGCCGATAGAGGAAGAGCCTCTCCATGTGAATTACAAGGGGATCGAGGTGTACAAGCTGCAACAGTGGACACAGGGCCCCATGCTGCTGCAGGCTCTCAACATCCTCGAAAATTTTGACCTGAAAAGCATGGGTTATAACTCGCCCAAATACATCCATACGCTGTACCAGACCATGAACCTTGCTTTCGCGGACCGCGATTTTTATTATGGTGATCCCCAGTTTGCGCGTGACCAGCCAATGAAGGGCCTCCTCAGCAAAGAGTACGCTAAAACCAGGGCCGCCCTTATTTCATACGACAAGAACAACAGCCTCGCCGCTCCCGGCGACCCCTACCCCTTCGAAGGCAAAAAAAATCCTTTTGCAGCCATGCTTAAAACACGGGCTGAGGAGGCCGACACCGCCTCAAAGAAAAAAGGGTTCCTGCCGGCGCATGATGCGCAGGGCACCGCTTATGAAGACCCGGTGTATATGGACCGTCTCTGGCGGGGCACCACTTCGGTGGAAGCAGCCGATAAAGATGGCTGGGTGGTATCGATCACCCCGAGCGGAGGCTGGCTGCCTGCCTGTATTGCCGGCAATACAGGCGTGGGCATGAGCCAGCGCATGCAGAGCTTCGTGCTCGACTCGAGCCTGAGCCCTTTCAATGTGGTGCAGCCGGGCAAAAGGCCCCGGGTAACGCTCACACCGAGTATGGCATTGAAAGACGGTAAGCCGTATCTTTCGTTTGCCGTGCAGGGGGGCGATACGCAGGAGCAGAACCTGCTGCAGTTCTTTTTAAACATGGTGGAGTTCGGCATGACGGTGCAGCAGGCTACCGAAGCGGCCAACATCAACAGCAACCAGCTGTGGCTTTCGCTGGGTGGCATGAAAACGGCTGACCGGAAACCCCAACCCGGCGACTTGCTGCTGGACGGTCGCACCGCGGAACCCGTACGTGCCGAACTGAAGAAAATGGGCTACAAGATCAGTACAGGAAACCGCACCAGCGGCCCCATCAACGCGATCTTTCTTGACCGTAAACATGGCAGCCTGTGGGGCGGATCAAGCAACAACGGGGAAGATTACGGTATCGGATGGTAGAATAGCAAAGGGAAAAGCAAAACTTTTCGGCAGGTTTTGCTTTTTACGTATTTTGCCTTTAAATACGACCCATGAATAATTTTCTGAGAGGAATCATTGCAGCATACGGAGCAAAGAAACTGGGTGGCGGCTGCTTCAGTACGATACTGGTTTTCGTGATCATCTGGTATGCACTGGGTCACTGCAATTAATGGCTGTTTCCCGATCTTTTACTTCTTCTTTCCCTATCATGTCTGGCGCCGGGGTTTGAGTTGGCCACCGGCATTCCGGCGCCGGACATGCATTTATTTTCTCCTCTTCCTGCTTTTCCCTGCCGCTCTCTTCTTCTATGAAAACGTACCTACATCCGGCTGCAGGTATCCACATAGCCAAAGCTTCACACAAACTTAATTTCAGCGTTTACTCCTGCGCCTTACCTTCATTCGACTGGAAAATACCCGTGGAACCTTCCCCAGCATGGGAAAATTTCTCTTAAAAAGAGACAAGGGAAACCGGTATGAAGTATTAAGGTTTAACAGATGTGATACAAAATCAACCGACTAAGTAGAAGCCGGCAGGAGCAATTTTTACCGGAAACGATGGCACAATTTTTTAAATAATTGTGATTACCAGATAGGCATTGATCGTAGAAAGGGAGGCAAATATAGACTTCCTCAAGAATTGGAGAAATAATTTTATACACCTTATTTGAAAAAGAAAAAGAATCTAATTCTCAGTTTATAAAATAGATTTTATGGAAAGGATATCCAAAGACGAAGCAAAAAGAAAAGAGTTCTTCCAGAACAATTTCCGGGGCAATTTTTCCTACAACTCCGGTGTGTCGTCGGTCAATTCATTCCTTCGTTCCATCACCAAACCCGACGTTTTAGGATCTTCGGATCATAGAACCACCGGCTCCGTCAAAGCTTTTCCCCGTACCCAGGGCACCGAGCAGACTGTCCCGGCAAAATAATTTTCGAACCCGAATACCTTAGCATAATCCGGCACCCGATGCCATCGCTGTATCAGTCAGAGTAGACAAACCCGTAGATCAGGTTACTTGAAGCAGGTAGAAATACCTGCTTTTTCTTTTCAATACCCACCCCTTTTTAAACCCAGGAACACCATCACGAATGCAGCCATCGATCTTTTCATCCTCTGCTTTTAACCGCCAAAATAGTGCAAGCTGCTGTTTCATGCAAGGCGCCCGATACCGTAAAAACACCCTTTTTTTGAGGCGGTATGATATGTATCAACTTTCAGAAGGTATACGTGCGCCGGAGAGCAGCAGGCAGTATCCTGAGGGCAGGGGTTCTTTAACCCGGCAACAAGCAAAGATGAAAACCATCGATCCGGAAGGCAAGTGCTAGAGCCCCTGATTCTTACCGTTATTTTTGAGCTCGCTGTGTGGATGAAGGCTGTGTTTCCAGTAAATGAGCATGATGGTCAGCTGTTCCTTCAGGCCGGCGAAGCTGTTGGCTTTCTGGAAAAATCCCTGCACATCCAGGCCGTATGCAAGTTTGATGATATCATGCGATACAATGCCGGTCAGAAATACAAAGGGAACGGCCTTGCTTTTTAAATACTCGTTCTCCTGGATGCTTGAGCGGAAAGCAAGGCCGTCGGTTACCGGCATCCTTATATCGCATAAAATAATCAAAGGATGATCTTTTGTTTCCATCAGGTAATCGTACGCCGCGCTGGTGGTTTCCATGGTCAGGATAGGATTGCTCACTCCGATTTCCCGGATGGCTGTGTGGATGACTTCAGCATCGTTCGGATCGTCTTCTATAAGCAGTATTGCTCCGGCATGTGACATAAGCGGTTAATTTAGTTGGTGGTCCACTCGAGACCAGCAGGCAGTATTGAATGGAACTCCTGCTGTTCGGCGGGCAAAAATAAGTGGAATACCGATCCCTTTCCCAACCTTGAGTCAGCAAATAAGACTCCCTGGTGATTTTCAGCGATCCGCTTGCACATGGCAAGCCCGATGCCCGAGCCGGGGTATATGGCCAGGTTGTTCAGCCTTTTGAACACTTCAAAGATCTGCTCCGAATATTGCTCTTCGAAGCCGATGCCGTTGTCTTTTACAGTTATGTGGTGGTATTCCGTAAAAAGGAGGGGCTTGGAGATGTATCTGCTGACCTCAGTGTGGCTCACGGTTTCAGAATCGATCCATAGGGAGGGGCTCACATCGGGTTTGCTGAATTTGATCGCGTTGTTGATCAGATTATAGAACAGCTGGTTCATCTGCAGCTTCACTGCCTCTATCCTGGGAAGATGGCCCACCGTGATCTCTGCCTTTTTGTCTTCTATCAGCAGTTCAAAATCGTTGACCACATTGGCGACAATTTCCTGCAGGTCGACCGGGATCAGGAGTTTGTCTGATTTGAGCAGCCGGGAAAATTCGAGCAGGTCGTTTATGAGCAGGCTCATTCTTTTGGCAGACCCGTCGATCTTCTGAAGGAGCGTCCTGTTCATTTCCGGTGTATGAGATTCGCCGGAGAGGAGCTTGGTGGCAAACATGCGCATCTTGCGGATAGGCTCCTGCAGGTCGTGGCTGGCTACGAAAGCATATTGCTGCAGTTCCTCATTGGATTTGATCAGCAGGTTGTTGGAGCTGGTCAGTTCCAGGTTTGTATATCGCAGTTCTTCCACTACTACAGCAAGTTCTTCCGTGCGAAGCCTTACTTCATTTTCCAGCGCAAGCTGCATCTGTTTCTGGATCGTGATGTCCTGTACGATCCCTGAAATGGAGACGGCTTTTCCGACCGCATCATAAGAGGTTATGCCGGCGGCATGTACGATCCGCTGCTGGCCGGTCTTGGGATTGACAATCGTAAACGTGGCGTCAAATATCCCATTGCCGCCGGGTTCTACCGACTTCCGGAGAACTTCGGTTATCCGCGACCGGTCGTTGTCCTTCACAAGGGGCAGATCACCCAGGTCATGAACATGATTATAAATGCCAAGCCATTCCCGCAGGCGGGCAGAGAACAAGATCCGGAAGGAAGGCAGTTCAATGACCCAGGTGGCCAGTTCTGCCAGCTCAACTGCTGACTGCAGGGTCTCCTCGCTTTTTTCGAGTGAATGCCTGCTTTCCACCTCCTGGGTAACATCCTGAATGATGCCGATGATGTTTGTTGAAACCCCGTCCCTGTTCTGCACCTTACCCACCGAGCGCAAATAACGGTACTGTCCGCTGCCCGGAAGACTCATCCGGTACGTTACATCATGATAGCCATTGTTAATTTGCTCCAATGAACTCTGGATAGCCTGGTTCACTTCCTGCTGATCTTCCTGGTACACACGAGAAAGGATGTCATCCATCGTAGCCTCCTGTTCCGGCATGCCGAACCATTCGCGGATCTTGGGAGAATAAGTGGCTCTACCGTTTTGCAGATTTACGTTGTAGTTGCCCAGCTTTCCGATCTCCATTGCCAGGTCGAGGGTCTCTTTGTTCTGCTCGACTGCCTTCCGGATGAGCACCAGCTCAGTCACTTCCACGGCGATACAAATGATGCCGGTTATATGACCGCGCAGATCGCGCAGGCACTCGTACGACAGATTGAGAAAGCCATTGCTGAGCAGGCCATTGCCCCTGAGCCGGACAGGCACTTCGTTGGCCTGGAAAGGCTTTCCTTCAAGAAGTACGTTGGCAAGGATTTCCTCGTACTCTTGCCCGCCTGCTTCCGGCAGGGCAGTGAACAGCGACTTGCCCTCCACCTCTTCTGCTGTCCGGTCCCAGAGACGGAGCATATGGCTGTTGGCAGCCTCGATGAAAAAGCCGGTTCCCCGGAGGATACAGATAGCAAATGGAGCCTGCATCAGGAAACTCCGCAGGGTCCGTTCGCTTTCTTCCGCCTGGCGGCCGGCCGGCGTTTGTGCCATCGTCTGAACCCCTGTCACCAGCACACCCACGGGCCTGCCCGATTCATCCGGCACAGGTCCGTAATTGAATTGCCAGCCGGCATCTTCCCTCTTTCTGTTCGCATAGGATCCTGGCAGCGCAACGTCTGAAGAGACGGGTCTCTCCCCGGCCAGCACCTGGCGGATCAGGCCGGCTATCTCATCCCGGTTGTCTGTCTGCATCGCTGCGGCCGGCTTGCCCAATTCATCCCGGTATTGTTCGTTGTAACCAGCAACCGCACGGTAAGCTTCATTGTAAAACAGCACAAGATCCGGACCCCAGTAAAGAGCCATCGGGATCTGACCATAAAGTATAATGCCTACGGTGGTGCGCAGGCTTTGAGGCCAGGCTGAAGGGCTTCCCACAGGGGTATCGCTCCATTTAATACTACGGATCAGCTGTTCCATCTCTCCACCTACGCTGAGGAAGGGATATTGCACAGCTTCGAATCTATTATCCACGTTTTTTATTCACATCCCGCATGATCAGCTGCGGATGTTTTAGCAGGTTAGAAAATAACAGAACCGGATCTTTCTGGTTTGCGACCATCTGATTACCAAAGTACTTTTTTCAAATGACACTAACCCTCCTATTAAGGATTGTGGGCTTTGCTAAGATGATTTTTTAGTTTAAGGTAAAGGATAACACTTAGCCTGTCTGTTCCGCAGAAATGGCTGCCCGGCCGGGCAGAAAGACTCTGTCCTGCAAGCCTTTACCACCAGAGGCCATGGCTACAGGAACAGGTTGCTTATTAGTTTACCATTATCACCGTGCGTTTGCCATTGGCCAGCCTGCGCCAGACGGTTTCTATATCCTCCAGTTTTGCTTTCTGAATGTCCATTTTCAGTTTGCCTTCTGCTGCCAGGGCAAACATCTCCGGCAGGATGCGGGTGCTGAACTCAAGAAACTCATGTGGCAGATAACTGCCGAGTCCTGAGCCCGACACTTCTATATCAGCGCTGCGCAGGGTTCCGGAGTTCAGCATGATATCACGGCCCGCCATGTCGCCAACGGTAATAAATTTTGCTTTGTGCGGATTTGGATTCATGCCTTCGACACGGAGCGACTGAATGATCCATTCTGCAGGTTGCCCCCACAGATAATCGATCACAATATCGACCGGAGTTTGGGAGAAAATTTCTTTCAGCTGCCCGACGAATGCTTCCTCGGACTGGTTGAGGGAGATCGTATCGTCGACTCCCAGCGTTTTCAACCTGTTCAGCAGTGGCTCATTCCTTCCGGTCGCGATCACTCTCGACGCGCCATATTGTTTGGCTACCTGCACTGCAAGCTGTCCGGTGACGCCGGTTGCCCCGTTCACGATCACCACATCTCCCTTTTTGATCCTGGCCCGGGTATGCAGGGCCAGGGCAGAACCCAGTACCGCATTGGGCAATGCCGCCGCCAGTGCCGTATCCAGTCCGTCGGGAACAACGGTATACCGGCTTGCGGAGATAAGGGCTTTCTCGGCAATCATGCCGGTGATACCCTGCGCATATACGGTAGTTCCATCTTCAAGAGTGCCTACGCCATCGTTGCCTACGATCACGGGTAGCTCGCGGTAGCTGGCATAGTGCCCCGGGGCCGATCTTATTTTATCCAGGTTTTTAAGTGCGGCTGCCTTAATGGTGAGCAAGACTTGCTCCGCACCGGTGGGAACGGGCTCCGGAAAGTCGCTGTAAGCCGGCGTGGTGCCGAGCTGTTGTAATACTGCCGCTTTCATGTGTTTTCGTTTTTTATCGACTCTTTTATCTCCATGTGTTGGCCGGGCCCGCCAGGTCACTGACCTCTTTCTGAATTTCCACCGGTGCATCAATGATGAGCCTGCAGGGAGCGCCTTCTTCATAATAAAGGGTGAGCCGGGCGCCTGCCTGGTCAATCACTTCCGCCAGCGGCTGCAGGCGCTCCAGGAGCCGGTCAGCGATCGCACGGGCTTCGGTCTGCGCCTGTTCGCCGGCCGGCTTTTCGAATTCGAGGTTGATATTCATAATTAGATTTTTGACGGTCTTTTTCTCCGGCATTGTTAACAGATTGGCCCTGCCGGATTACCGCGGGTGAATATACATACCAAAGTGATGCCGCTGATAACATGGGGAGAATCAGGTCGCCAGATTATTTCCTTTTCCTTCTGCACCGGGTAGCAATCCCGGTGCAGAAGGAAAGCCAGGCCGGCAAAAGCCCGGTTTGTTTTCCACCTTTTTTTGACCGCATAGTGTGGCATACTTTCTTCTTCTGCCACACGTTTACACGAGTGGCAACGGACTGCGTCGTTACAATTGATCAACCTGTTTACATGAAGTATTTATTAACGTGCCTGGTGACCCTGACCTTCTTTTTTGCAACCGGACAAGAGAAAGCGGAGTTTGAAGGGATGGTCAGGTACAGGATAACCGTCAGTTTGAAAGAGGGCACTCCGGATACCGGCCGGATATATGAATATTTCGGAAGGGAAATCGACTTCTACTACAAGAAAGGCTGTTTCAAATGGGTTTCCAAAAACGCACACCTGGAGTACGAAATCTTCAATCCGCTGGAGTCGGACAGCACCCTGACAGACAAAAACAGCAACAACGACACGTTGTTTTTTAAGAACGTGACTGCACAGGATTCTGTTACAAAGATCACGAGGATAGACCCGAAAAAGATCCTTGGCATCCCGTGCAGTGGTGCGGTTTTTCAGCTTTCCGCTTCCCGGAAGGGCAAGGAACCGCTTTACCGTACGGTCTATTATCCCGTTAAAGCATTGCCGGCCGGGTTTACCCACCTGCAACGGTTCAGGACGGCAGGCCAGGATGTAATTGCAAGATACTGCCAATCAGTTCCCCTTCGGTTGGAACTGGATACAGAGGACCTGCCCTTTACATTGATCTTCGAAGCAACGGAGATCCGCCGGATGTCACTTGAAAATGCCGTTTTTGAAACTGACAAATCGCTGCCCGTAAAACGATAGATGCCGGATGGAAGCCCGGCTTGTATCGATCTTATTGCCATACCGGCTTTCCAGCCCTGACCCGGTGATGGATCGGGAGGGGGAACTCTCCCTCTAAAATCGAATCTACTCTATCCTGCCGTCAACAAAACTTTCGATAATTTGCAGGGATGGTATTTAATGCCTCTTATAGCTGACATTCAAATTATTACAGACCCATGCATTACTTGCGGTAACTGCTGCGGGAACATTGTTTGCTTTTGCTTTCTTTCTTACTGAGTCTTCTTGGATGGATCGCAGATATAGATCCGTTGCTCAATCTGCCTAAGTCTTTTTTCGAGCTGGTCCACATCGGCGGAGGCCTTTCGGGCTTGGATTGTGTTGTCTATGAAAGCCCAGATTCCCAAAATCAGTAGAATAACGGTGGAAGTGATTTGTATCCATTCCAAAATGACACGCATGCGCTCCTTCATACCTTCGGTCAGATACTTTTTATCAGCGTATGCTGCTATGCCGGCCGGGGTGATCAGATATTCCAATGGCTGACCTGTTTCCACTTCTTCGATATCAATTTCGTTCGCATGTAGCAAGAAATCATCTTGGGTCAGGATCTCCCGTTATTGGAGCCCGGCAGCACGCGCCAGGTCCGGCAGCTGCATCAGCGAGGAACCTTGATCCGCCAAAGAAAAATCCGCCGGTATCATTGTTAATAACCCGTATGAGTTCTGTCTAGAGGGAGTGTTGGCTAAGCCGGCAAAGAATAGGCCATTACGAACCAGAACGCGGTTATTAAGGGTGAGCTGGATTTCAATTAGTATCTCGGTGAACAGAAAAATGTTTGAGTAGGATTGTCACTTATTTTGCCCTCAATTTTAATTCTAAAGAATTCAACTGGATTGTTAGGCAATTGGGTGTAAAAAGCTATTTGTCTGCCAACTCCTATTGGAACTTGTAATTGTGTCAATTCATTCTCAATTTGTCTTATGATTCCATTTCTAGGAACAATGCGCGTGCTAATATAAACCGATATAATACTTGAGTAAGTAAGTGCAAAGCCCTTAATGGTTAATAAAGCATTAAGGGCTGCCTGACCGTTACCATCTATCTCTCGTAGAGCCAAAGGAGTAACGTATTGAGATATATCTTGAAACATTGCATTAATGCTTGGATATTGATTCCATTGAAATCTTCTTACAACTGCCATAATAATAAATTTTAAAAGTTTCTTCTACTCTATTGAAGGCTTTTCGGTTCCGCCTCTACAACCAATCTCGGTCGCGATTCAAATATATATCTATGGCAACCCCAATTCCTACCGTGAAAAGACCCTAAATTATTCCATGACAAGTAGACGAGATCTATTGTCCGTTTTTTTGGAGCGCTCTATCTGTTTGGTATCGCTCAACACTTTGCCGGCTAAAGGTTTAGACCCGTTGCTCAACGTGCGATTAAGCCGGCTAAGCCATTCACCGTGTGCATCCGCAGTACGGATCCTGCTTCTTTGTTGTTGAGCAGAACGAGAACTGCCATTGGGTGGCCGAGGTTAAGCCGCCATACATCCGGAATGCACTGGTGAGGTTTATCGGGCAGCAGATCGAGGAGCGGATGTAACTGGCAAATAAATTTGCTATAATAGACAAGGTAGAGATAGCATCATGATGGAAATCCATAAAATACCACTAAGCAGCAGGCCTTATGAAGTGAATGAGACTGTAAAAAGAACTGTGTCAGGAGTTAATTCATAACTTCAAACACAGATAATGGAAAACAAACAAACACCGGTTGATCTGGAATCAATCAAAAAGCAAGCGCTGGAACAGTTCCGCTCCGGCAAATCTCTCACTGGTAAAGGTGGCGCTTTTGCCCCTTTATTCAAACAATTTCTTGAAGCAGCCCTGGAAGCTGAACTCGATAATCACCTCTCTGACCAGGATGAGCAGCAACCATCCTCCAATCGAAAAAACGGCAAGGTTTCCAAAACAGTTAAGACCTCCGATGGTCAGGTGGAACTCGTCACCAGCCGCGACCGTAACGGTAGCTTTGAGCCGGAGATAATCAAAAAGCGGGAGACCATTCTGGCCGACAGCCTGCAAGATCGTATCATCGGCATGTATGGCATCGGCATGAGCCTACGTGATATTTCCGAGCACATCAAAGAGATGTACGACATGGATATCTCCCATGACACGCTCAGCACCATCACCGATCGCATTATGCCACTGGTCAAAGAATGGCAGAGCAGGCCGCTGGACGAACTCTACTGTATCGTTTGGATGGATGCCATCCATTACAAAGTAAAGGAGCAGGGTAAAGTCAAAACACGCGCTGTATACAATATCCTAGGTGTCAACATTGAAGGCAGAAAGGACCTGATTGGTGTGTATGTTTCGGAGAACGAAGGGGCCAACTTCTGGCTAAGTGTCCTCACCGACCTGAACAACCGGGGCGTCAAGGACATGCTGATCGCCTGTATCGATAACCTGCAGGGTTTTCAGCAGGCCATTACCTCTATCTTTCCCAAAACGGAAGTGCAAAGCTGCGTGGTGCATCAAATCCGTAATTCTTTGAAGTATGTGGCCACAAAAGATCAGAAGGAGTTTATGGAAGAACTTAAACCTGTATACAAAGCGCCTACAAAGGATTTGGCAGAGGTCAACCTAGAAAAGCTTTCAGATAAATGGAGCAAGAAGTACCCGGTGGTAATCAAATCCTGGCAGGACAACTGGCACAAGTTATCCACCTATTTCAAATATACCGAAGATATCAGACGCATCATTTACACCACCAACACCATAGAGGGTTTTCACCGTCAAGTTCGCAAAGTAACTAAGAACAAGGGCGTTTTTCCTAGTGATGACGCCTTGCTGAAGTTGGTGTATCTGGCTCACCGCAACATCAGTAAAAAATGGACACAACCATTGCAAAACTGGAGTCTTACCATCTCCCAGCTGTCCATTCATTTTGAGGGCCGCTTCACTCTGATGTAACAGGTTGATGGGCATAGATGGGATTGGGCTGGCGCCCAAAGGTTTTTTGAGGCATGGCCGAATGAATATGATTTGTATATTTACAAAAAGCCAACTCAGGCAAGACCTGAATTGGCTCATTCTATCGGGTCAGACTATTCCTTGACAAGGTTGTTCCTCAACAGAGCCTGTCTCCGCTTCGTCTGACATTGTGAATTTAGTTTTTTAAACCCTACTGACACAGTTTAATTTACACTCCCAAGTGAATGAATTTGTTGGAACTTTGTTGTTTTCGGAGACGCCAACAACTATCATTTATAAGGATGCCTTAGCAAACCCTGTTATCATGGAATGGGTCGATTGCTCCAACGAAGGCTCCGTTGACAGGTACTTAATTTTTCGTTCTACACCATATTTACTTAAGGGCATCTCTATCAACCCTGGTTTTAGAATAAATTATTGTTCGTCTTTTTTATGACCAATCGATTTAAGGTAAATTGTTTGTTTAAATTCTATTCTGACTTGAATTCCTTCATATTTGTGTCCATTGTTTCATTGCCGGGCACACTAATCCTCTGCTATTTGCTCAACATTACATTCAACTGAACCAAACGAAATATGTTGTAAGTAAGATTCATCAACCCGATGGCTGCAGCGATCCTTTGTAAACTCCGGTATCGAAGGTAAATGTCATTCATGCTGTTTGTCATAAATCCAAACACATGCTCTATCCTCGCCCTGATCTTGGATTTCTTCCTGTTGCGCTGTTTCTGCCTTTTGGTTAGTGGGTGATTGCGATATCCCTTTTCATGTATCTGCGATTCTATGTTCTTTCTTCGCAGCATCGTTTCAATTTGTTCACTTCTGTATGCACTGTCTGCATGTAACGGCTGGCCTCCATCTTCTTTATCACTCATCAGCTCTTCCAATACCACGCTATCATGGACGTTAGCCGTCGTTACCTCATAGCCCGTTATCAGCAGTGTTTTCTCATCCGCTTTCACGTGATCCTTGTATCCAAAGTAATCTGTTCCGTTATGTGTAACCCACTGTGCATCCGTATCTTTCTGACGCAACTTGTTCTCATCGTCCTTCCAATCTTCTGGTACTTTGCCTTCTTTAATATCTTTGTTCTCATCACGGCTGTTTCTCTGTACCGGCACTTCCACTATGGTAGCATCCACAAGCTTCCCCGAATGAACAATGATACCATCTTTATCCAGTTGCTTATCAAGGTCCTTGAATAACTTCTCTATCATACCCCCTTGTGTAAGCTTGTCTCTGAACAGCCAGACCGTCTTTGCATCAGGAACCGGATCGTTGATACCCAGACCTAAAAACCGCATAAAGCTCAACCGGTCAAGAACCGCATATTCTATGCTGTCATCACTCAGATTATAATACCGCTGAAGAATTAGAACTTTAAACATCAGTATATAATCATAAGCCGGACGGCCACCTTTACGAAGATCTGATGCTTTATCAAAGAAGTGCTTTAATGGTTTACGGAAATACTCAAAATCGATGTGACTACTCAGTTTCCCGAGTGGATTTTTTTGTTTGGAAAGTTTTTCTAACCTGTATTGCTCATCAAACAAACCCCTTGGTTTACTCATAAAATCATTTTATGTAATTTACCACTTTGTTCATTTACTTTTTGCTTCGTAGATTGGGTTTTTAGAGATGCCCTGAAGCAATTTATCGAAGGCGACTTAAGCCATAGAGAGTTTATCGAAAGAAATGAGGACAGCTATTATGTATTGGAGGATGTGGAGAATTCCGAAATAATCAACCGATCAATAACCTTTTTTAAAGACATCCCGCAATCATACAAGCCAGCTAAAAATTTCTTTCTCCGTAAATCAGATGCAGTAGATCTTGATTTGATTATTGATGCATTTAGTCTTTCTGAAGATTTGCAACCTGCAAGTATAATTGATAAAGTAAAAGAGCTGTCTGCTGTAAAGAATAGGGAAACATTTAACCTTCATTTACAAAGTGGTATCGGTGTAGGGTACGGGACTATCGTAACCGAAACCCTAGGACGAACGTTGCTTTCTTTTGATGGCTTTTACAAAAATGTTGCGTTAGATCACATAAAGGTAAAAACAGAGGTAGATACAGGAGATCGAAGGAAGGCAAAAATTCAATTGTTCCTTTAATTTCTACAGAGGTGTACACAAGTATAGCTGCATCTTATAGCATTTTGATTAAGCCAGCAGCTTCTTTAAACTCTATACTTACAGAATCTTCGACAAGCGAAGGAATTGTAAATAGAATTTTCAAACTTCTAAACGCTAGCTCTGAATCCGAACCCTTGACCAACGATTTCGGAAATCACAGTGACTATGCAATTGTGGCATACAAAGAATTCCTAGCATCGGTCATTGATCTTCGATTAAAATTCGATTTCCAATGGTATAATCCTAATTCTAGACAAGTTTTGGAATTTGCAATGGATTTGCACAAAGCTGATAGTATTATTCGAAGGTATGAAGCGCTTAGTGCGGACAGTCATGAAGAGTTTGAAGTGATAGGTAAGTTCAGAGCGTATAGCTGCTTGAATGCAAAATTTGCCTTCATGAATAAAGAAGAAGAATTTTTTTCCGGATATATTGCCAGCACTCTCTATGAGTTTGCAGAAACAATCTCTTTTACTACAGAATATCAGATAAGGATATCAAGATCAATTTCGAAGCGTCCAGGTAATAAGAAGGCAAACATAAAAGATAAGGTCGTTGCCATTGCTGCTATTTCTAATTCTGATTCACTCTTCGTACATTAAATAGGAGCAAAAGTCTGTATATACCAATCTGGTCGTGAATAATGATGGCAAGGACAAGACAGAGCCGTACAAATGGGAAGGGTTGCCGGCGTTGTGAGGACTTTATAAAAAGAAATGACTCATAAAGCCATCCAAATGAGTCAATTTCGTAGAGTACAGAGCAGTTCCATCAGGATTTTGGCCAGTGACGATGGATACCAACTGAAAATAAATATTGAGTTCAGAAGTGTAGGTTATCCCCCAAACACCGGCACCGCTGATTCCGTGAAGCTTAGGCAACCGCTGAATTTGAGTGCTCGCAGCATGAATTGATCGTTTTTGTCGGAGGTTCAAGATTAGCGTCTTTTCTTTGTCTATTACAGGTTTTAAGTAAAACTTCCCATCAGCTTCAATTGCCCCGTATGGTAAAGCTGTTGTTTTTTTTCTTTGGGGAAAACGAAACATAAGGTAAAGAGCGCTGTCGTTTTCATGTGAAAGCCCCAAATACGACCCATCAAGAAATTGGTATTTGCGAGAAATGGTTTCAACCTTTTTTAAATCGAGCTCAAATATCGCCAAATCGTAAAAAGATGGATTATACTCCTGTTCATTGTTTGGTTCAATCTTAAAACCCTTCGACCCAAAACTAACAAATTCACTGTCAATGAGAACTCCTATATTTTCAGGATTCTCATTATCCGGATAATTATGACCTGCAGTGATTACAAAATAACGATCACGAGCTGTGAATAGTACTGAAGAAGCATAAGGCTTCCTTACAGTCCTATCCTTATATAACCTTTTGATGAAAAGTTGAGGGGAGAAGTTGTTTACTTCCATCGACACAAGGGCACCCATCATCTTTGACCATTCGTTTACATGAGCTGACATATTCAAAAATACATTTTCTTCTTTGTCTCGTATGCCGAGTGATTGGGGAGATTATTTTTTAGGTGGCCCAATCTTTCGCTGATCCTTCCCTGCTACCTCCAACACCGGGATAAACCCGCTGCCATTCGTGCCGGTGAGTTTGATAAATTCGTTCTCCACCCTGGCACTGTCTATGATAGCCCGGGCGACATCGGTGATCTGGGCAGCCGTTTCGTGGGACATGGTGCCTGCTTCCAGGCCGTCGATGGTTCTGAAGAGGCGAGCCCGCAGGTCGCCGATTAAATTTTCTGACATATTCGTTGTGTTTCTTATGAGTGATACAATTTGTTTGCGGATCCTGATGCCTGCGCTCCTGCGCAGGATGGCCTCGGTCTGCTCATGGCAGCTGATGCATTCATACAGCCGGTCGCTGATCAGGTAAAACTGCCCTTCATGGATCGGCAGGCCGCAGAAGCCGCAATACTTCAGCGGCCGCTTCTCGCATTCCAGGCACACGTCGCGGAGCATGCCGGCGCCGCGTTGTTACTGGACAGTTCCTGTACCGGAACCGGACAACGCCGGGAAGCGGCACACAGGCTAAATTACTGACTTGCAACGAACTGCATGTTTGGTATCCTGTTGGATCAATTTCTGGTGTCCGAATAAGAAACGGAATTTCAACTGTTGTTATGTTCAACATGTATGTCACTATCGCCTGGCGGAACCTTCTGAAAAAACGGTTCTATTCCGCCGTTCACATTGCCGGGCTTTCCGCCGGCGTGGCGTTCGCGTTGTTGATCCTCTCCTTCGCGTGGAGCGAACAGCAGGTAAATAAACAGCTGAAAAATGTTTCCCGTCAGTATATCATTCAAAGCAGATGGAAGGACCCGGGACAGGGTCTTGAACTAACCTCCATCGGGCTGCTGGCAAAAACCCTGAAAGAAGCCTACCCGGATCTGGTTGCCAATTATTTCCGGTGGGATGGAATCACTTCCGTGATCTCAAAGGGCGACCGCAGCTTCCGGCAGGGCATACAGATCTGTGACAGCACTTTACTCCGGATGTATGGATTCAGACTCCTGCACGGGACTGAAAAAGGGGTGTTTGACGGGCCGTTTTCCATGCTGCTGACGAGGGAAATGGCCCTCAAGTATTTCGGAAGGGCAGATGTAGTCGGGCAGACGCTGTCCGTAGAAAGTTTTTCGGGCACGAAACATGATTTTCTCATCACCGGCGTGATGGAAAAACCCGCTAAAAATTCGGTCACTTTCATTACCGAGGAAAACGACAACCAGTTTTATGTGTCCACTGCAAGCATGAGATTCTTTGGCCGCGATATGGATACCTGGAACAATCCGTACGTGGTCAGTTATGTGCAACTGAACGAACACGTGCAAGCCAAAGACCTGGAACAGCCTATGGCCCGGATCCTGAAGCTGCACGCCCCGCCGGAGGTCGCCAACAACCTTCACCCGTTCCTGGTATCGTTGCAGCAGTATCACCTGTCGGCGAACAACGGCCTGATCCGAAAACTGCTGCTCATATTGTCGGCCGTCGCCTTGTTTATCTTGCTGATGGCTGTCATCAATTTCATTAACATGACCATTAGCCTTTCGGGCAGGCGCCTCAGGGAAATCGGTGTCAGAAAAGTCATGGGCGGCCTGAAGCACCAGCTGGTTGTCCAGTTTCTGACCGAATCCCTTTTGCTGGTGCTGATCGCCGTAGTTTTTTCTGTGGTCTTATACGCACTGTTCAAAGACCTGTTCGGATCGCTCCTCCATACCGCATTACCGCAGGTAAAAGACTTCCCTCCGCAGTATATTCTGTATCTCCTGGCATTCACCGTGGTGCTCGGGGTGGGCGCAGGCACTTATCCTGCGTTCCTACTGTCTTCCTATCCATCGGCGGAATCGCTGAAAGGCCGGCTCACCTCTGTACACGAAAAGCTCCTTTTGCGAAAATTGCTGATCGCATTCCAATTTGGCACCGCAACGATCGTATTTGCGGGCGCTATCGTGATCTCGCAGCAGGTACACCTTTTTTTTGGTACTGACTTGGGGTATGCCAAAGACAATATCCTTTCCCTGCAGGTTCCCCGGAACTGGACGCCGGACGGGGTAAGGCAGATGGAGGACGTACGCAATAAACTGGCTCAAAACCCGCAGGTTGCTGCGGTGTCGCTTTCGTACGAAGTGCCCGACGGCAACAATTCCGGCGTCTTTTCCCTGTACAGGCCGGACGAAGGTCCGCGGAAGGCTGTTCAATCCGAAAGTATCATCACGGATGAATACTATGCCCGCACCTATGCTATCCCGCTTGCGGCCGGTGTCTTTTATGGACCGGAGGGCGCGCTCACCGATTCTTCCAAACTCGTGATCAACGAGAAAATGGCGTATGCGCTGGGTTGGAAATCACCTGCCGATGCCCTCGGACAGAAAGTGATGAATGCTGGCGGGGACCGGGTTTTCAGGGTCGCGGGGGTTACCCGCAATTTCCATTTCGGCACTATGCAGCAGCCCATCAGGCCGCTGACGTTTTACCAGGTTAGGGCCTTTCCTTCCTACCGCGTTTTTTCTATCAGGCTAAAGCCGGGCGATGTAGCGCCTTCTATCAGGGCGCTTCAGGAAAAATGGGCTGCCCTCCTGCCGGGCACCCCGTTCGAATTCACTTTCATGAATGACACCCTCAAACAGCTGTACAAAACGGAAATACAGCTCCAGCGGGCTTCCTATGCCGCCACTGCGCTGGCTTTTATCATTGTGCTGCTCGGAGTGCTGGGACTCATTTCGCTGAGTGTGCAAAAAAGAACCCGGGAGATCGGCATCCGCAAGATCCTAGGCGCCACAGTCAAAGGGATCATCGTGCTGTTTATGGAAGAGATCTTGGGCACGATCCTCCTTGCTGGCTTGCTGGCCTGCCCCCTCGCCTATTTCCTAATGAAAACCTGGCTCAGCGATTATGCCTTCCGGGTCGGACTCACCCCATTTCCATTCCTTGCGGCGGTTGCCGGGCTGACCTTTTTTGCGGCGATCGTGGTGGTATCACAAACGCTGAAAGCCGCGCTGGCAAACCCCGCGCAAAGCCTGCGGACGGAATGATGGGCTCCGGTTACTTACAGCGGACAACAAGTAAAATGGCAATTCATCTGTTACATGGGGCGGGGATCATCGCAGGGCGCTTTTCCATTCGCTGTGCGGATGCATGGAACAACCACGCAAATTGAACCCCTCTGCTTTGCATTGAAAGCCTGTATATATTATATATTTGTCTAAATCCTTCGCCAAGTCGGTCCTACTCGGCATATCCTCCAAATCCCACAAATCATACATATCGATGCCTGCAAAATCTTTGAATTCTCGCTTTAGCCGTTTTAACGTGATTTCGACAACCACCAATGGGTTAGAACAATTTTTCAAATTTTCTTCGAAAATGATTGCCTCTTCGTAATCTGTTAAATCCTGATCAGTCAGTTCAAATAAGAAATTGCCGTTTACTACGTATAAAAAACCGTCTTCTTGAGGGTTATCTTTACAAAAATTGAAACTTATATAAGGCATAAAATGGGGGTTAAACTGCTTTCATTTGGTTACGCGTGGCCCAGATATCTTTCATTTTCTGTGCGTGTTCGGTCGGGGTAAGCCGGAGGTATTTCACGAATGCCGCCGAGCTTTTATGACCGGTGCAAGCCATGATCGTCTCGGTACTGGTGCCGGCCAGGTATTCGTTCGTTGCGAAGCTGCGGCGGGCGGTGTGGGTGGTCAGAAGCTCCCATTTTTTGAACGTCCGGGTGATCTTGCTCCCCGCCTTGGTGTAAGTTTTGGACAGCTGGACCTCCAGCGGTTTGCATTTCCTGCCTATATGCTTCAGGCAATGATTGGCAAACTGGTTCGTAACCGGCTTAGGAAAATTGCCATCGTACTTATCCAGGATGCTTGAAACGATCGGATGTACTGGTATCACAACTTCATGACCTGTTTTTATCTGGGTGATGGTGATGTATCCATCTTGGATCTGTTCCGGCCGTACAGCCGACAGATCGCTATGCCGGAGGCCAGTGTAACACCCGGCCACGAACATGTCCCTGATGCGTTCGTCCTTGGGCGAATCGGACAAATCGATATCGAGCAGCGCCATGATCTCGCTCTGATTCAGGTAGATGGAATCGGTATCTTCTTTGGTGATGCTGAACCGGCGGCTTTTGTACTGGTAGTTCTGGTGCAGTCCCCTCTCCAGGGCTTCGTTCATCAACATTTTGATGTTGGTGATGTCACCGCCGATCGAATTGGGTTTCAGCTTGAACTCCTTGATCAAAAATTCGGTGTAGTCAGCATGGAATTCCACCGTTATGTCCTCGAATTGAAGTTTGCGGCGGCGCGCCTGCTCGAACGCTTTCAGATGGACAAGGCTGGAGTGATAAGTGGAGATGCTGGCTTTGCTGTAGGGTTTTCCGGTCTTGGGCTGAACCCGGGATCCGTTTGAAGCCGTTTCTTTCAATTCTTCCAGAAAAGCTACCAATGACTTTACCGGCTGTTTTGTACGTCCGTTCAGTTCCTGGTCTATGAGTAGTTTAAACTGTTCAGGCGTTGGATCCTGGCCTTCATTGTTGTTACGGTAAGCACTGTACAGGTCCTTGATCTTATCGTACACTTTCCCAAGGCGGCGGTTGAACTCCATATTACCGGGAAAACGGTTGGTCTTTTTGGCCCGCTGTTCTTTCGGGTTCCAGAACTCAGGATCGATTTTTTCGGAGAGATAGTATTTAAATTTGACCTTGTGGTACCGGATGTGCGCGTATACAGAAGTCAACTTGCCCGGCTCCTGTCGGGTGAGATAAAAGGACAGATCCATGAAAGTAATTTTTGCTCCTTAAAGATACAGCTTTCCTCCTTGCGGGAACCGTTGCGGGAACAAATATCTTTGTTGCTTTTTGTTTTATTTGTTTGTTGAGGGCTGCACCGCTGCACTGACTGCGGCCATTACTACTGGGAAGACATAAAGAAACAAAATAGAATAAAAACTTTCGATAATTTGCAGGGATGGAATCGCGCAGAGCAAGAAGAAAAGACGCCGTTGAACAGGAAGAGAAACCCAGTTTCAAACAGCGGTTGGAAGCACTCACCAACCTGCCGCGGTTCTTCAAACTGATCTGGCAGACCAGCCACTGGCTCACCATCATCAATATCCTCCTGCGCATCATCCGCTCGGCCATTCCGCTGTCGATCCTCTACGTGGGCAAGCTGATCATCGACCAGGTGGTGCTGCTCAACAGGAGCCACGAAAACCTGGCCAACCACAAGATCTGGGAATACGTAGCGTTCGAATTCGGGCTGGCTATCTTCGCCGACATGCTGGGGCGGGCCACTACCCTGGTCGACAGCCTGCTGGGCGACCTGTTTGCCAACAGCACCTCCGTGCAGATCATGCAGCACGCGGCCACGCTCGACCTCGACCAGTTTGAAGACCCAACCTTCTACGACAAGCTCGAAAGAGCCCGGCAGCAGACGGTCGGCCGCACCATCCTGCTTTCACAGGTGCTGAGCCAGGTGCAGGATCTTATCACCATGGCCTTTCTTGCCGTGGGGCTCATGACCTTCAACCCTTGGCTGATCCTGCTGCTGCTGGTGGCCGTAATCCCTGCCTTTCTCGGCGAGTCGCATTTCAACGGGCAGAGCTATGCGCTCAACCGGCGACGTACACCCGAAAGAAGGGAGCTCGACTACTTGCGCTACATGGCCGCCAGCGATGAAACGGCCAAAGAGATCAAAGTATTCGGTCTGTCCGATTTCTTCACCGAACGTTTCCGGCAGCTGTCTGACCAGTTCTATGTCAGCAACAAAAGCCTCGCCATCCGCCGCTCCTCCTGGGGTATGCTGTTTTCGCTGATCGGCACGGCGGGTTATTATGGCGCGTACCTGCTCATCATCTACCGCACCATCACCGGATCGCTCACCATCGGCGACCTTACCTTCCTGAGCGGATCGTTCCGGCAGCTGCGCGGCCTGCTCGAAAACATACTCGGCCGCTTTACCAGCGTGTCGCAGGGCGCCATCTACCTGCAGGACCTGTTCGAATTCTTCGAGATCACCCCCCGCATCACCATACAGGCGCAGGCGCTTCCCTTTCCCGACCCCATCCGGCAGGGTTTTACTTTTGAGAACGTAGGCTTCCGGTATGCCAACTCCGAAAAATGGGTGAACCGCCACCTCAACTTTACGCTGCATGTCAATGAAAAACTGGCGCTGGTAGGAGAGAACGGCGCCGGCAAAACAACGCTGGTGAAACTGCTGGTGCGCCTTTACGATCCTATGGAAGGCCGCATCCTGCTCGACGGGATCGACCTGAAAGAATATGACCTGAATGAACTACGGAAACATACCGGCATCATCTTCCAGGATTACCTGCGCTACCAGATGACGGTTTCGCAGAACATCGCCGCCGGGAATATACAGCAGAAAGAAAACAACTCCCTCATAGAACTGTCGGCCCGGCAGAGCCTGGCGGATGCCGTGGTGGAGCGTTTCCCGGAAAGATACAACCAGATGCTGGGGCGGCGCTTCAGCAACGGGGTCGACCTGTCGGGCGGCGAATGGCAGAAGATCGCCCTTGCCAGGGCGTATATGCGCGATGCCGAACTGCTCATTCTCGATGAACCCACTTCTGCACTCGATGCCCGCGCTGAATATGAAGTGTTTCAGCGTTTTTCCGAACTCACCCGTGGCAAATCGGCCGTGCTCATCTCCCACCGGTTCTCTACCGTCCGGATGGCCGACCGCATCCTGGTGCTCGACAAAGGACGGCTCATCGAGATCGGCAGCCATGAAGAGCTGTTGAAAAAGAACGGCCGGTACGCCGAACTGTTCAACCTGCAGGCCATGGGATACAAGTAAGAAAAAAATCTAAAAAATATTTTGCTGCGGCTGTTTCCTTTTCTCCTGTTTCACCGACTATAATGATAACCTGCAGGAGACCTTATCCTATTTATCTCTCCATTAGCCGGGAAACGAAACATCATGTTTGTAAGCAGGTGGCCCCTAACCCCTTCAAGTTTCAACTTTGCACACACTGAATGGTTTTATTTCCCGGCTATTTTTTACCCCGTGAACGGAAAGTTATTTTATTGATCTGTCGCTATTTATCTTATCTTCATTCCATCCTCCCTCCACCAGAAACGAAACGATACTGACCTTATATGCGATCAAACTCTACCCTTGTAAGAGCGCTCTTTACCTTACTGTGCGCGTGTGTTGCCATTGCTGTTTCCGGGCAGGCTACGCCGGATGAATGGAAGACGCGCGTCACCAAATATTCCGGTACGATCGGCATCTCCCCTGCCGATGCAGCCGAAGCAACCATCAGCAGCAGCTATACCGACGCCTCTACCGGCATCGAGTATGCTTATTTACAGCAGAACTACCAGCAGCTGCGGGTGTACAACAACATTGTTACCCTGGCATTCCGCAACGACCGGCTGCTCCATCATTCAGGCAGGTTTGTCCCCAATATCCGCGAGCTCGGTCTCGATGCAACCCCGGGTGTGCAGCCGGCCAGCGCGCTGGTCACTTCCGCCCGCCACCTCAACCTGGGAACACCCCTCCTCTTACAGACCAAAGCCAACCGTTTCCAGATCGAACACAAGGTGGTGTTTGATAAAGACAGGATCGCCAAGAAAGACATTGAGACCGAATTGTTGTGGGTGGAAGACGAGGCAGGAAAAGTACACCTGGCCTGGAACGTAAACATCGACGTGGCCGGGTCGGCCGACTGGTGGAACGTACGTGTGGATGCCCGCAGCGGCGAAGTGGTGAACAAAGACAACTGGACCGTTCACGAGTCTGCTCCTGCCGGGCAAAACGGGGAAGCCTACTGGGTAAAACAGCATGGCGGATTTAACCCGCTGCAGGTCTATCGTGCACCGGCTCCGAAGTCAGCTGCATTGTGGAGTCCGCCCAATGTGGAGAACGCCGCTTACCTGGTTGTTCCTTTCCCGTATGAAAGCCGTAACTACGGACCCGTATCGATCGATAACAATCCCTGGCTCAGGGCGGGTGCAAACAATCCGGCCATCACGTATGGCTGGCATTTCGACGGCAGCGACAATTACCTGATCACGCGTGGCAACAACGTATATGCGTATGACGACAGCGCCAGCCGCAATGCACCGGGCCGGGCTGCCGTGTCGAACACACCGGTGCCATCCGTTTCCTTTCAGTATATGCCCGATTTCACGAGGCCGCCCTATGATTCCGTGAACAGGAGTTTTGCCCTTACCAATCTTTTTTACTGGAACAATGTTGTGCACGATGTTACCTATCAGTACGGTTTCGATGAAAATGCAGGTAATTTCCAGAACAACAACCTGGCCCGGGGCGGCGCAGGCAACGATTACGTACGCGCCGAGGCACAGGACGGATCAGGCACCGACAATGCCAACTTCAGCACTCCCGTCGATGGTTCCAGCGGACGGATGCAGATGTATCTCTGGGCCGCGCCATCCCAGTTCACCGTAAATGCGCCTGCCTCCATCGCAGGAAAATATGAGTCGAGGGAAAGCGGGTTCAGTACCAACAACAAATTTGCCACTACGGGGCCTGTCATGGGGCAGGTCGTTTTTTATGATGATGCCGGCGATGTTACGCACCTGGGCTGCGATTCATCACAGGCGCCCCGCAACCCGGTGGCAGGCAAGATCGCGTTGCTGTACCGGGGCGGTACCAATTGTAATTTTTCCACCAAGTTCCGTTCCGCACAAAAAGCGGGCGCCATTGGTGTGATCGTGGTCAATAACGTACCGGGCAGTCCGATCACCATGGGCGGCACAGACAACGACGTAGTGATCCCCGGCCTAATGATATCCCAGAGCGACGGCGCACTGCTGGCGGCACAGATACCCAATGGCGTGAACGCAACCCTTGCAACCACCAACATCCAGCTGGATGGCGACATCGACAACGGCATCATCACCCACGAATATGGCCACGGCGTTTCAAACCGGCTTACGGGCGGCAGGCTCAATGCAAGCTGCCTGGGCAACGCAGAGCAGGGCGGTGAAGGATGGAGCGATTACCTGGCCCTGATGCTCACCACCGACTGGTCAACAGCCCAGCTTACGGATGGTGCGAAAGCCAGGCCTGTAGGCACCTATGTTAACCAGCAGAATGCTTCCGGCAGCGGCATCCGCCGCTTTCCCTACAGCACCAACCTGGCCATCGATACGCTCACCTACGCAAATGTGGCCACCAACACTGAAGTGCACGCCATTGGTGAAGTGTGGTGCACGGCTTTGTGGGACATGACCTGGTACATTATCCAGCATGAAGGCGGCATCACCAAAAGTATTTACAATGCCAACGGCGGCGGCGGAAACACCATCGCGCTCAAACTTGTGATCGAGGGCCTGAAACTGCAGCCCTGCCGGCCTGGCTTCCTCGATGCGCGCAATGCGATCCTGGCCGCCGATTCCATCCTGTACAATTACCGTCACAAATGCGATATCTGGAACGCCTTCGCCCGGCGCGGCATGGGCGTGAGCGCTGTGCAGGGCCTTTCCACCATCGCAACCGACCAGGTGCCGGCATACGATGTTCCTTCCGGCATCATCCTCAAAAAATCGGCGATGCCTTCTGTGGTGGCTGCGGGTCAGCAGACCACCGTGGGCCTCACGGTAGCCTGCCAGTGCCAGGTGCCAACCAGCGGTTTCTCCATCAATGACACCATCCCCGCAGGGTTCAGCTATGTAAGCAACAACCAGGGCGGCGTGCTGTCGGGCAACGTGCTCAAGTTCAACACCGTCCGTTTCACTGCTTCCCTCGATTCGCTGCACATCAACGTAACGCTGATGGCGGGCAGTCAGGCCTGTGCCGTTGCGACGCCGGTCAGCGACGATCGCGACACCGACTCTACGGGCAACTTTGCTTCCAGCCGGAGCTCGGGCAACACCAACTTCGTCACCTCCTCCAACAGAGCTTACAATGGAACCAAAGCCTGGTATGCGGCCGATTCATCGCGGCTCACCAATTTCTCGCTTACCTCGGCGCCGTTTACCGCAGGAAGCCTTTCCGTATTGTCCTTCTGGCACTATTTCGTTACGGAAAATACGCTTGATGGCGGCAAAGTGGAGATTTCGGCAGACGGTGGAAACAACTGGCTGGATGCCGGTCCCTACTTCCTGCAGAATGGTTACAATACACTACTGTCGGCCAGCGCAGGCATACAGCCGAATACCTGGGCATTCAGCGGCACCAGCTATGCCACCAGCAGTGTGAACAGCGGAGAGTTCATTCAGTCGATCGTGAACCTGTCGACCTTTAATGGCCAGACCATCCAGGTCAGGTTTAGGTTCCAGACAAATACCAACAACGCGAGCAACCAGTTATATGATGGCTGGTACATCGACAATATCACGGTGGCTGCCGGCTGCGGCGGCATCAGCCGGTTTGTGCTGAACAGCAGTTCCGGCAAAGCGGATTCGCTGTCGATCCCTTCTTTCGTAAGGGCAGCAACCGCTACCGTGCAGCCGACATCCATCAACCTTACCGCGCTGCAGGCAGGTACCGAAGTAGCGCTCAGCTGGCAGACCCTGGCAGAGACCAACACCAGCAATTTCGTGGTGGAACGCAGCGCCGACGGCATCAGCTGGACTTCGATCGGCACGGTTGCCGCCCGGGGTACCGGGAACAGCCTGTATGCGTTTACCGATATAAGTCCGCTCGATGTGAACTTCTACCGCATCCGGGTGAACAACAAAGACTGGCAGTATGCTTACACCGCCATCAAAACGGTTAAATTCATGCAAAGCGGCATTTCCTCGATCAGTCCGAACCCCGCTGTAGACCAGGCCACCATCTATTTCGCCGGCCGTGTGGCAGGCGCGGAACTGCTGCTGACCGACCTCACCGGCCGGGTGCTGCAGCGTTATGTTGTATCAGACAATGCGGTGTCGTACAGGCTTGTTACCGGCAACCTGCCCGCCGGCACGTACCTCATCAAAATGCAGATGCAAAGTGGCACCACCACCAAAAAGATCGTCATCGGTCATTAAAAAGTTAAGTAGCATAAACAACCCCACTATCAAAATAACCGGCGCGAGGCCGGTTATTTTGTTTTTACGATAATCGTGATTTCATATAGAAACACCCTTATCCATCCGGCTGCTCTGCTTGGATCCTCGGGCAGGCGCAGCATACGGTTGCGCCTGCCCGAGGAGGACAAAAAAAGAGGGGATCAGAACGCAATTACGGGTCTTGAACAGGCAGGATTTCTCTCTGCAGCACGCCCTGCAGGTCGCTCTCATCTGGTCTTACGATGACGCCTCAACAATATGCCCCTTCACTTCAGGGACGTGAATATCCATAGACGCAACGGCGTGACACGCCGGCGGTTGTAACCGTCCCTCATCTCACTTTTCAAAACCGCTCTTCCGCCCCCAGTCCGAACAAGGCGAAATCATATTTGACCGGGTCTTGGGGATCGAAGGTGCGGAGGTGGCGGGTAAGGTCGAGGGCGGCCTGCCAGTCGAGCTGCCGGCGGGTAAGCAGGCCAAAGCGCGCTGCCACACGGGCAACATGTACGTCGATCGGACAGACCAGCTGCGCGGGCGAGATGTCCTTCCAGAGGCCGAAGTCGACACCCCGCTCATCGCGCCGCACCATCCACCGCAGGAACATGTTCAGGCGTTTGCAGGTAGACTGCTTAAAGGGAGCGGCGATGTGCTTGCGGGTGCGTGAAGGTGCATCCTCCAGAGAGAACACATAGGTATAGAAACCGTCAAGCCCCGTCTCCACGGTTTCATCCCGCGGATCCATGAAGCGGGTGAAAGCAGATTCGAGGGAAGCGTGTTGCCGGTAATGCTGGTGCAGGAAATCCACCAGGTACAGGATGTCGGTCGCGTTGAAAGTGCGGTGTTTGAAGAGGGTCAGCCGGCGAAGACCCGCCGCGTCATACCGGCTGATAAAATCGTGCGGCGCGTTGTCCATGAGCTGCATCAGCTCGCGGCTCTTGTTCAGGATGGTGGTGCGGTTGCCCCAGGCAAAAAGGGCGGCAAAAAATGCGGCGATCTCGATATCCTGCTTTTTCCTGAAGCTGTGCGGAATGGCAACCGGATCGCCGGCGATAAAGGAAGGCTGGTTGAAGGCATCCGCCTGCCGGTTCAGAAAATGGATTAACTGCTGTGTGACCATATCATGGTGCGGGCGCATCGGAGAGCCTGTTACGCTTCCTGCCCGTTTTCATACAGGCGCAGCCGGTTTTGTAAGGTCCCGATCTGCGACTGCATCGACTGCACGCGGTCGAGCAGGTTCAGGATGGCGTCTATGCCTTCGAGGTTGATGTGCAGGTCGAAATGGAGGCGTACCAGCTGTTCCAGCTTGATCAGCTGAGGCGCGGGGATAAAGCGGTGCTCTTCCACGACACTCACTTCTATCAACCCGTAACTCTGCAGGGAACTGATGAAGGAGGGATCGATCTGGTGGCTGGTACAGAATTCCACCGCGGAGATGAGTTCTGGCGTTTCCATGTGTCTGATTTACGAGTTTTGCAATTCCCGGAAAAGTTCCCGCTGCCGGTCGGTCAGGTTGGCAGGCAGCTTTACATTATAGGTTACAAACAGGTCTCCGAACGAACCTTCCTGTTTGTATACAGGAAAGCCTTTTCCTTTCAGCCTTGTTTTCGTGCCGTTCTGGGTTTCGGGTTTTACTTTCAGCCTGATCTTTCCGCCCAGCGTGTCGATCGTGGCCTCGCCGCCCAGCACCGCGGTGTACAGATCAAGGTCTACCGTAGCATGCAGGTCGTTACCCAGGCGGGTAAACGGAGGCTCGTCCGTGATCGTGAATGTGATAAATACATCACCGTCCGGCCCTCCGTTCACACCGGGCGCTCCGTATCCTTTGAGCTTGATCGTCTGGCCGTTCTCCACCCCCGCGGGGATGGTGATGCGGATGTTCTTGCCGTTGATGGTAAAAGTCTGCTGGTGCGTATGGTAGGCTTCCGGGAGCTTCAGGTGAAGCTCGGCGTTATAATCCTGTCCCCGGTAAGCACTTTTTCTTCCGCCGCCTGTTTTGCGTCCAAACATAGATTCAAAAAATGAGGAAAAATCTTCGTCTTCACCACCCGTGTAAGAATAGGATCCGGCGCCACCTTCGCCGCGGGACTGCCCCTTCGACTGGCGTGCTTTTTCAAACTCTTCCGCATGTTTCCAGTCCTTTCCGTACTGGTCGTATTTCTTGCGTTTCTCCGGATCGCTCAGCACTTCATTGGCTTCGTTGATGCCCTGGAAATTCTTGTTGGCTTCCTTGTCGTTCGGATTCAGGTCGGGATGGAACTTCCGGGCGAGCTTGCGGTAAGCGTTCCTGACGTCCGCCTCCGACGCTCCTTTTTCCAGTCCCAGCACTTTATAGTAATCGATGTAATCCATATCAGTTTTTTAGATCGTGCCTGTCTGCTGCAATTTATGGAGAAGTACAAATATTTTGCGGTATTCCGATTTTTATAAATCTTTAATGAAAATTGCTGCCATGGATTCCGCCAACACTACGCTTACGATCAGGGATAATACTGCAAACCCGGCACCATTGGGCCTCCTGGGTTTTGGCATGACGACCGTGCTGCTCAACATCCACAATGCCGGCTTTTTTGAGCTGAATTCGATGATCATGGGCATGGGTATCTTCATGGGCGGCATTGCCCAGATCTTCGCCGGTCTGCAGGAATGGAAAAAGAACAACACCTTCGGCGCCACGGCCTTTACCGCCTACGGTTCTTTCTGGCTTTCCCTGGTAGCCCTCTGGCTGATCCCCAAAACTTCTTTCGGGGCCGACTACAAATCAAGCGAAGTGGCGGTGGGATGGTACCTGTTCATGTGGGGACTGTTCACCCTGTTCATGTTCATCGGCACGCTCAGGATCAACCTGACGCTGCAGGTCATCTTTCTGAGCCTCACCGTGCTTTTCTTCCTGCTGGCTTTCAGCGATTTCACGGGTAATGCATCCCTTCGCGTGTTTGGAGGCTATGTCGGCATTTTCTGCGGACTGTCTGCTTTCTACGGATGTGTGGCGCAGGTACTGAATGAAGTGTACGGTAGAACGGTGCTGCCCATCAAGAGAGGATAGTCATTGTTTTTTATAGAAGCCTCCTGTATGGCGTCTACTACCGGCCGGAACGCTGAATTTCAGAGAAGCGACGCCCAGCGTCTCCTGCTCACACAGCATCCATCTCCGGCAACCTCTTCCCGGTCATGGAAAAAACCGGCCTGCGATCCTGAATATGATGGTCAGCAGCACACTCGCAATGATCATGGTAGTGATGGGAAAATAGAAGCGGAAGTTCTCCCGTTCGATGCGGATATCGCCAGGCAGCCGCCCGATCCAGTGCAGTTTGTCGTGAAAGAAATAAATGCCTGCACCGGCAACGGCCAGCAGTAGGCCTGCCATCACGATGATCTTTCCTGTCTGCTCGCTCATATCTACGCTGGTGGCCGTTGGTTTGGCGCGCCTGCCCAAAGATATAGATTCGGGAAGGCTGGGTAAAAAAATCTAAATTTGCCCTTTAGAAAGTTCTACCATGAAATTCGACAAAATTCATAATAAAGGACAGGCGCAACTCTTCGGCAATCAGTACCTGGAAATGCTCACCAAAACACATCCTCTTGTTATCTGGGGCATGTATACACCACTCAACATCTTCCTGCTTTTTTATAGTTACGATACCCTTTGCTTTTCGCCTGCCTACATCCTTTTTCTGTTCGTCTTCGGGATGCTCTTCTGGACTTTCTTCGAATACCTGATGCATCGCTTTGCTTTTCACTATATTACGGAGAACCCGCGCGCCCGCCGCTTTATCTACGTGCTGCATGGTAACCACCATGAATACCCGCGAGACAAAGAGCGTCTTTTCATGCCGCCGGTGCCCAGCCTCATCATTGCTTCCGTCCTGTTTTCCATCATGTACCTCATCGGCCGGACGCATGCCTTCATCTTCTTTCCCGGTTTCATAACCGGCTACCTTTTATACGGAACCATGCATTTCGCCATCCACGCCTGGAATCCACCCTACAAATGGATGAAGCCCCTCTGGAGAAACCACCACCTTCACCACTACAAAAGCGATCACCAGGGTTTTGGTGTGAGCACGACGTTGTGGGACCGGGTGTTCGGAACCATGTTCGATCTGAAACATGAAAAAGAAGACAAAGAGAAAGTAAAAGAGCTGATGCACACAAGGGATCAGTCGATCAGGATGTTAAAGTAGTTCATGTATTTTTTGATGGCGCGGGTTGTACTGAACCGTTTTGCGAACATGAGCCTCATGTTGCCACTATTTACATTGTAGTTATAAGCCGTGCCTTTGAAATCGATCCGGTTGTTGATGATGTAGGCACAGATGCTGTACCGGCCGTTGTCGTAACCCAGCGCAAACCGGTAAAGGAGGTTTGTATTGAACCCTGTGCGCAGCGACAATCCGCTCTCTTTTGATTCGTGCAGCAGGCTCACGTTCATGTTGCCGGTGACATATCCCGTTGCAAAAAAATTGCGGGGGAACACTTTCGTGTAAGCGTATCCGATACCGGGACCGATCTGCAGCATGTTCACGAGGGAAAAGGACTTGTAACCGGAGGTTACGAATTTGTTCGGCACAATGCTGCTGTCAGACTTGAAGTTCATGTAATACCATTCTCCACCGGCCAGAAAAGAGCCCCCTGATTTTTTTTGCCGCACATCCTGCACGAAGGCCGGCCTGAGTGAAAACCCTTTTCCATTGAACATACGGTACGCGGACGCGCCGAACATCCGCAGCTTCACATCCGGACGGATATAGTAGTTGCCCAGTTTTGTTCCGTCGCCACTCACCACATCCTGGGCTGACAGGTAATATCCGCGATAAGATTTTATATAACAATCGATGGCCCACTTGCTGGCATACAGCCGGGTCTGCAGGTCCAGCGCCTTTGTTTTGCCCTTGTTCTTGTCGTTGAACAAAAAGCCAAAGCCATAGCCGATGTTAATAGTAAGCGCCCGGTAAGTGACACCCAGCCCGATACCGTTCGAGGTGTTGGCCTTGTACTTGAAATCGTGCGTACCATCGGTCGATTTCATATCGAAATTGACATATTTTCTGGCAGTGTATACCCGCCCTATCAGGTTCTGGAAATAGGTACGGTAGTATTGGGTTTCCTTGGCCATGGCCAGCGTATCCTGTGCCGCCAGGTCCTGGCTCAACAGGAGCAAAGAGAACAGCACCATACCCATGAAAAAGATCCGTTTGTCTGATTTGCCTGCCTTCATTGATATGATACTGTTGAATGAATAGGATACCGGGAAAAATGCATGTACCCGCCGCCTCCCTTTTCCAAGATGCCTCAACGCCCGAAACAGAAGGGTGAAACCCTATTTTTAGCATACCCCGTTCTTTACAATATACGACTATCTGGCTTTTGCAGATGCCATATAATCGAGTGCAAGGTTACAAAGTGTTTTCACACCAAGTGTAAGTCCGCTTTCATCAATGAAGAAATCAGGCGTATGGTGGGAAGGCGCTTTGGCCTTGTCCTGTCCCTTCGGCATGCCACCCAGAAAGAAAAAGAGTCCGGGTACTTTCTCCTGGTAAAAGCTGAAATCTTCGGCGATGGTAGCGGCCGGTACAAGGGCTACGTTAGTAGCGCCGGCCGAGGCCTGCAGGGTAGGCAGCATCTTGAAGGTAAGGGCCGAATCGTTGAACGTGACCGGATAGTGATTGCTGTAGGGTATTTTCACTTCAGCCACCGCTCCGGCAGCTTCGGCGGTTTTTGTGGCGATCTGCCTGATGCGTTCGATGATCATGCGTTCGTCTTCCCGGCTGAGCGCGCGGATGGTTCCCAGCATTTCTACCGATTCGGGTACTATATTGGAACGGTTGCCGCCTTTGATCGCACCGATGGTGACCACGCCGGGGTTTTCGGTGACGTTGAGATTGCGGCTGATGATGGTTTGCAGGTTGGTGATGATCTGTGCCGACACAACGATCGGGTCGATGCTGAACCAGGGATCGGCACCATGGGAAGATTTTCCTTTTACGATGATCTGCATATCGTTTACGGCAGCCATGGTACCTCCGGGGCGGTATCGCAGGTTGCCCACTTCGATTTCGGATTTGATGTGCAGACCGAAAACGACATCCACTCTGGGATTCTCCATCACCCCTTCCTTTACCATTTCTTCCGCCCCGCCTTTCTCCCCGACCGGCACACCCTCTTCTGCAGGCTGAAAAATAAATTTTACGGTGCCTGCAAGGTCTTTTTTCATGCCGCTGAGGATCTCCGCTACACCCATCAGGATGGCCATGTGCGCATCATGCCCGCAGGCATGCATTACGCCCACTTCCTGGCCGTTGTATGTGGATCTGACTTTGGAAGCAAAAGGAACCGGCACGCGTTCGGTTACCGGCAGCCCGTCCATATCGGATCGCAGGGCAACCACCGGACCGGGTTTGCCGCCTTTCAGGATCCCAACCACCCCGGTGGTGGCAATGCCGGTCTTTACTTCCATTCCCAGCGACTGGAGGTATTTTGCGATGATGCCCGATGTGCGGACCTCATGATTGCCCAGTTCGGGGTGCTCATGGAAGTCGCGGCGCCAGGCAACGATCTGCTGTTCGAGATTGTCCGCTTTCTTGCTGATATCCGCCTTGCTGCCTGTTTGTGCTATGCCACCCATCATCTGCATTCCAAAGAATAGACCAAGGAAAACTTGCTTCATAAGAATGTTATCTTTCCAAATATAGGCGGTCGGGGGCAGAGTGAGCCAGATGCTGAAACAGAAGCATAATTATTTTAATATTTCATGCTGATGGTGACCGTCTGGTTTCCGTCGTGCACAAAGCTGGCGCTTTCAAAACTCGGAGGTCCGAACCTGAGTTTGGGGTTCTGAGAAAACCCGTATCCCTCCTTGGGCAGTCCCAGGAACTTGGTGTCCATTTTCATGTTGCCATTTTCATCGTGCAGCACTGCGACGGCGTAAGTACCTGCCCCGAGGTTCTTGTAAACAAAACGTGCCTTGCCGGCGGCTGATTTTTCTTTCCCCTTCCTGCACGATTTTTCGGCGTGAGTAGGAAAGCCGTCTTCGCTGCAGAACATGCTCAGCAGCACAAAACCCTCGTCGTTCCGAAGGCCGGTGATCTCGATGGTGAGGTCGCCCTCTTTGGGAATGGGAAGCCCTTTCCTGCCTGCCGAAAGGGCACACAGAAAGAGCGCCATAGCCAGCAGGCAGGTAAAGACGATCCTGTAAAAGAAAGGAGCTTCCTGAATAGTACGGTTGTTTTTCATAGTCATGTAATCTTAATATAGCGGGGCTTAATTCAGTTCGAGCGTCCCCTCATCTCCCTGGTCAAGTCTTTTGCCTGTTACGAGAGAAGCAATGATCTTGAGTCCTTCTACCATTTTGCTGTTGGTATTGTCCCAGTAAAAGGCTTTTACGGGTACTACTTTCAACAGAACAAGGTTGGGGTCGTCTACGCCTTTTGGAAACCATGCTTTCACGATCGGGTTCCACAGGTCTTTGATCTTTGCCTGGTCTTCCACCAGCTCCACATTGCCCCACATATCCAGGTAGCTGTCTTTTCCTGGGTGCGAATAGATAAGATGCACCGCCTTCAGTCCGTTGATCTCTTCCACCTTATGAGACACTTTGCTGGTGAAGAACCAGACGGTCGCATCGTCATCCACCTGAATGGTCGCCATTGGCCGGGCCGAATGTTTTCCATCGTTGCCAAAGGTCAGGAACATACAGATATTCACTTCATCGATCAGGTCCTTGTACTTCTTGTTCGCTTCCTTGTGTTCAAGATTTTTTTCCATGAGATTATTTATTGGTACAAGTAATCAGTATAAAAAATCTGTACCAGCCGGGAAGCAGCGTGAGCGGGATCACCGTTCATGAGAACATGTGTAAGAAGCATTTCGCTTCAGGGATGTTCTTTTCGGGCCGCTAAAAAGGCCAGGTCAAGCAGGAAAGGCATTTTTTCACCCATCCTGAGCAGCAATGTATTCGTGCGCAGTTCACGGCCGATCGCTGCATCGAGCGCCTGGTCATAAGCCTGCATAAAAGTCGGACTGAAATCCTGGTGCTGAAAACTCTGGATGATCTGCAGCGCGGCCAGCCGGCCGCTCAGCATGGCGTTGCCGATGCCATCGCCCGATACCGGATCGATCAGCGAACCCGCATCCCCCGCCAGCAGGTAGCGGGGTCCGGAAAGTGCCATCCGCCGCGAACCAAGCGGCAACCCGAACCCCTCGAGCGGGCTGGTGGGCCGCGCCTGCCGGAACCGTTCTTTCAAATTGTGCGTCGACTGTATAAAGTCATGAAAGGCATGGCGGATGTTGATCTTCCGGCGGGCAACTTCGTGCGACAGCATCCCGAAACCTGCGTTGACCCGGTTGCCGGGCAGCGGAAAGAGCCAGAAGTAGCCGGGAAGAAACCTTTTATCCAAAAATACTTCGGTCTGGTCGGGGCCGTGCATCTCAACATTTTCATAGTACCCCCTCACCGATGCCACATAGTGCTTTCTGTCTACCTGGTGCACGCCCAGCTGCCTGGCTACAGCCGAATGAGCACCATCGGCGCCTACGATCACAGAGGCGGTGAACCTGTCGTTGTTCGGGCCTGCGGCCACCTGTACGGCGCCTTCATCCACCTGCACCCCTGTTATGCCCGTGCCGGTAAATACCGTTGCCCCTGCATGGTCACGCACCAGGGAGAACAAAAAATGATCGAACTCCAGCCTGCTGCAGGTATAAGCCTCCCTTACCCACGCCTTTTCCCTCCATTTTTCTTTATAGATGACCCGGGTTTTCCGGGTGAGCAGTTTGCCGGGAAAGTTTCTGAAAGCCTCTTCGAAGCGGGGATCGATCTGCCCCAGCACACGGACGGCCCTGCCGGGGATGGCATCGCCGCACACTTTGTCGCGCGGGAAATTCATCTTGTCGAAGACAGCCACCTTCAATCCGCTCTCCTTCAGCGAAAGTGCGCAGGCACATCCGGCGGGGCCTGCCCCGGAAATGATCACATCAAAATTTCTTCTATTGTTGGTTTCGTTCACTCTTCAGGACAAGTTTTATATTTAATTCATTTTCCCTGCCGGATTTTCATTCTGTATGTGACTGATCCATAATATTTGATGGCCATTTTCCCTATTTTTATAACCGGTAAAACCGCATTATGAGAAAAACCACCCTGCTTTTTTGTGCGCTGATCTGTACAGCCAGGATGCTTGCGCAACCTGCTCCGCTGGATACATCGCTGATCACCGCCGCCTCGAAATTAATCGATATCAATCTTACCTCCGCCGAAAAAGACTCTATGCGGGGCAGCCTCCGCCAGCGCCAGGCAACATACGAGCGGATGCACCAGCACAACCTCGACAACAGCCAGCCGCTGCCTTATACGTTCAACCCGGCGCCCATCGGTTTCGTAGTGCCGGTGAAACAGGAATCCATCAAGTGGGATATTCCCAAAAACGTTTCGCTGCCGGCCGATAAAAATGCGCTGGCTTTCTATTCGCTGCTGCAGCTGGCTTCCCTCGTCAAAAATAAAAAGATCAGCTCCGTGGAGCTGACCCAGTTCTTTATCGGCCGCCTTAAAAAATGGGGCGACTCCCTGCATTGTATCATCAACCTGACGGAAGACATTGCCATGCAGCAGGCGAAGCAGGCGGATGACGATCTGAAAAGGGGCATTTACAAGAGCCCGCTCCAGGGTATTCCCTATGGGTTGAAAGATTTGTTTGCCGTTAAGGGTACCAAGACCACCTGGGGAGGAACACCTTTCCAGAACCAGGTAGTGGATGAAGATGCGTTCGTGTATTCGCAGCTGCAAAAAGCCGGCGGTGTTCTTTGTGTGAAGCTGAGCCTGGGGGCACTGGCCATGGGCGACCTCTGGTTCGGCGGCCGCACACGCAGTCCCTGGAACCTCCGCCTCGGGTCCAGCGGTTCTTCTGCCGGGTCGGCGGCGGCTACTGCCGCGGGTCTGCTGCCCTTTGCCATCGGCACGGAAACACAGGGCTCCATCGTATCGCCTTCCAACGTGTGCGGCACCACCGGTCTGCGCCCTACCTTCGGGTCGGTCAGCCGCAGCGGCGCCATGGTGCTCAGCTGGAGCATGGACAAGATCGGGCCGCTGTGTCGCAGCGCGGAAGACGCGGCGCTGGTATTCAGTCTGATAAAAGGAACCGATGGCAAAGATGAATGCGCGGTAGATCATGCTTTCAACTATACCGGCAAAGCAGATCTTAAAAAACTAAGGATCGCCTATGCCGCCAATTATTTCCGGACGGTACCTGCGGGCTCTCCGCAGTGGCAGGTGATCGATCAGCTCAAAAAGATGGGCGCGCAGGTGCAGGAAGTGGTGTTCCCCGACTCGGTGATGTATCCTTTCAACATGGCGGATATCATTCTCAACTCCGAATCCGGCGCCGCCTTCGATGCGTTTTCGCGCAGCCGGCTCGACGATGAGCTTACCGGACAGAACCGCAACGACTGGCCCAACAGTTTCCGTGCGGCCCGTTTTATTCCGGCGGTAGAATACATCAATGCTAACAGGCACCGCTACTCGCTGATCATTGCCATGAACAATTTCATGAAAGATTATGATGTGCTGGTAGTGCCTACATTCGCGGGCAGCCAGTTGTCTATTACCAACCTGACAGGGCACCCCGTGGTCTGCCTGCCAGTGGGTTTCACGCCTGCCGGACTGCCTGTAAGCATCAGCTTTCTGGGAAACCTGTACGATGAAGCGAGCATCCTGACGCTTGCAAAAGCTTATCAGGATGCCACCGACTTCAACAAGAAACATCCGGAAAAATTTCTGAACTGACCTTCGTCTTTATTCTGCCGATCATGAAATATCTGCTCTTTTCCATTTTGTCTGCCGCTCTCCTGCTCTCCTGCTCAACACGCACAAAAGTCGATCTGCTCGTGTACAACGGGGTTGTATATACGGTAGACAGCCTGTTTTCCGTGGCACAGGCTTTTGCGGTGAAGGACGGCAGGATCGTGGCTACCGGTTCCACTGATTCGCTGAGAAAAATATTCGAGGCGGCCAAAGTGCTGGATGCGGAAGGAAAAACTGTTTATCCCGGATTGATCGATGCGCACACCCATTTTTTCCGGTATGCGCTGGGGTTGAGTTCGGTGAACCTGGTAGGAACCACCAGTTGGGACGAGATCGTGGCCCGGCTTCAGGCGTTTGCCTCAAAGAACCCGGACGGATGGCTGACCGGCCGCGGCTGGGACCAGAACGACTGGCCGGTAAAAGAGTTTCCTACGAAAGAAAAGCTGGACCAGCTTTTTAAGGACCGGCCCGTATTTCTGACCCGTATCGACGGGCATGCGGCGATCGTGAACCAGAAAGCGCTGGAGCTGGCCGGCATCGCACCCGGACTCGACATAAACGGTGGCGTGGTTGAAATGAAGGGCGGATCGCTCACCGGCATTCTGATCGACAATGCGGTCGG
Source organism: Chitinophagaceae bacterium (assembly GCA_965200945.1). Taxonomy (GTDB): domain Bacteria; phylum Bacteroidota; class Bacteroidia; order Chitinophagales; family Chitinophagaceae; genus JADCRZ01. The sequence goes on along the minus strand of OZ241749.1, from coordinate 1,085 downwards.
ACTGGTGGGCTCCAAAATACCCGTTCCTACGGTAGGGGATATGACGAAGGCCCTGATGGCTGCGCAGAAAAACTGTTTCGCGGTCGGGCTGACCACGGTGGATGATTGCGGACTGCACTACCGGCAGACGGAGCTGATGGACAGTCTGCAGCAGGCCGGCGAACTGAAGATGCGGGTGTATGCCATGCTGAGCGACGCCCGGGACAATTACGATTACCTGTTTGCAAAGGGAAAGATCAAAACGGGCCGCATGAACATCCGGTCGTTCAAAGTATATGCAGACGGAGCGCTGGGTTCGCGCGGCGCCTGTTTGCTGGAACCGTATGCTGACCAGCCTGGTAAGGGCGGATTTCTGCTGAACACGCAGGCACATTTTGATTCGGTGGCCGGCATCATTGCAGCGCACGGCTTTCAGATGTGTACGCATGCCATCGGCGATTCGGGTAACCGCACCATACTGACCATCTATACCAAACACCTGAAAGGAAAGAATGATTTGCGTTGGCGGATCGAGCACGCGCAGGTGATCGATGAGAAAGATTTCGCGCTGTTCGGCGCCAGCAGCGTGATTCCCTCGGTGCAACCCACACATGCCACTTCCGATATGTACTGGGCAGCCGACCGGCTCGGCCCTGTACGCGTGAAAGGCGCTTATGCTTACAAACAGCTCTTGCAGCAGAACGGCTGGCTCCCGCTCGGCACCGATTTCCCGGTGGAAGACATCAGTCCGCTCAAAACCTTTTACGCTGCCACGGTGCGCAGGGATGCAAAGGGCTGGCCCGAAGGCGGTTACCAGATGGAGAACGCCCTTACAAAGGAAGAAGCGATCAGGGGTATGACGATCTGGGCGGCCCGTTCCAATTTTGAAGAGGCGGAGAAAGGAAGCCTGGAAAAAGGTAAATGGGCGGATTTTATCATCCTTGACCGGGATCTGCTGAAAACGGAGGGGCCGGCGCTGTTACAGACAAAAGTGGTGGCCACCTACATCAATGGAGAACAGGTGTTTAAACAGTAAATGGTGCACGGCACAGGTTTTGGCTTTCCTTTTTATTTCAAAAAAGCTAATTTTGCCCCATGTTGAATGA